>NZ_CP109027.1 GCF_036226885.1 Streptomyces sp. NBC_00663 | reverse complement strand
CGGCGTCGCTACGCGACGCTTCCCCGCGCTGCGCGCGGGAGGGGCGGAACTCCGTTCTGCCTACCGGATCACTCCGTGATCTGGGGTCCCGGCCTGCGGCCGGGACTGTTCCGTACCGGCCTGCTCCGCAGTCCCGTACGGAACCTGACATGCCCTCCGGGCCTGTCAGAAAAGCGGCATCTACAGGGGGCGGGGCCGCTTGTGGTGCAGCGTCAGCCACCCTTGCGGGACACCAGCCTGACGCACCTTCAAACCCTCATTCCTGAACCGGAATCGGCCACCCCGACCACTTTCGGTCCTTCCCCGAGAGATCTGGTGTGTCAGTCTTATGACCGGCTTGAGTCTGGGATGATGACAGAGTACCTCATCGCGCGGGCTGCGTGATGGCTTTGTTTGCCCTATAGGTAATCCACGGGAGACATGATGAACGCCGAGCTGGGCGAGCCGAAGCGCGAGTACGTCGGCCTTATTGAGATCGCTGGCCAGCCGGAAATTCAATTGCGGCTGATGGCTTCGTCGTTGAGTGAAGCCCGAGCAATCGTCATCGAGCAGTATGGTGAGGGGCACGTGATCTCGATATGGAACGAAGAAGACGCCAATCGTCCCAGGTAGAGCCGCATCGACTTATAACCGCTCACGCGAGTGAGGTGTCATTTTGGAACTCGGATGGGATCTGGGCTGAGACGGGATTCCCTCTGAATAGACCCGGGAATGTGAGGCATTGTGGCTCAAATGGAATTGCGTCCGCATCAGGCTGAGGCCGTCGATAGCGTCGTTCGCATTCTCGGGACTCCGGCCGGTGGCCATATGCCGCCCGAGGGTCTGCGCACGCAGGTAATCGCCGCTACCGGTTCCGGAAAGAGCCTGATCGGTGCGGAGTCTGCGCGTCGTCTTTCTGCTCGCCGGGTGCTGGTGGTGGTGCCGACGCTGGACCTGCTGACGCAGATGGCCGGCGCCTGGCGGCGGGCGGGCCGGACGGGCGCGATGATCGGCGTCTGTTCACTGCGGGCCGAGGAGAGCCAGGGCCTGCCCTGCACGACTGATCCTGACGAGCTGGTGGCGTGGGTGGAGGGGCTGGAGACCGTGACGGTCTTCGCGACCTACGCATCGGTGGGCCTGCGCATCCTGCAACGCGCGCACACGGCCGGGCTGGGGGTGTGGAGCCTGATGGTGGTGGATGAGGCGCACCGGACCAGTGGTGACGGCATGAAGCCGTGGGCGGCCGTGCACGATCAGGCGCAGCTCCCTGCCGAGCGGCGCCTGTACATGACGGCGACGCCGCGGGTGTGGGAGGCGGAGGGTGAGCGGCCTCGCCTGGTGGCGTCGATGGAGGACGGGTCGCCGGTGTTCGGACCGGTGGCGTACAAGCTCACCTTGTCGGAGGCGATCGGGCGGGGCATCGTCGCCCCGTACCAGGTGCTGTGCCTCGACATCCGCGACCCGGACCTGTACGCCGCGATGACCAGCGAGGAAACCGGATCAGACGCCGTACGCGGAGCGCGCCTGGCCGCCGTGCAGACCGGGCTGATGCGGGCCGCGGTCGAGGAACGCTTCCGGCGCGTGCTGTCCTTCCACAGCAGGGTGAACGAGGCGGAGGCGATGGCGGCCGCGGTACCGGTGACTGCGGGCCGGCTCACTGAGGACGACCCCGACACCTACCCGCCAGCAGATCAGGTCTGGGCAGACTGGCTGTACGGCGAGCACGCCCCCGGACACCGCCGTACGGTGCTGGATGAATTCGCCTCAGATTTCCTCGGAGGACCGGCCTTTGAGGGCCGGGATGTGCGGGCCGAATTGCGGGTGCTTTCATCCGTTCGCGTTTTGGGTGAAGGCGTCGATACAGCCGAGTGTGACGCAGTCCTATTTGCGGATGCGCGCGGCTCAATGGTCGACATCGTACAGATGGTTGGGCGTGCCCTGCGGCTGCATCCCGGGCGCGGAAAACTTGCCACGCTGATCGTTCCGGTATTCCTCGGACCGGACGAGGATGCGGATGAGCTGCTGACTTCGAATGCTTATGGCACCCTCAGTAAGCTCCTCGGAGCCCTGCGGGCGCACGATGCGGAGACGATCGAGGCACTTGCTGATCCCCGCCTGCGGAACGGGAGTTGGCGCTCCGAGGACGAGGACGTCGAGGGCGAGGGCTTGGCGCAGGACGCTGACGGGGAGGACGGCCAGGAGGCGGATCTCGTTCCGCCGGTGGGTGCCGCGGCGGCGGGAGTGCTGCGGTTCACCGAGGAACGAGACCCGGCCGCCCTCGCCCAGTTCGTGCGGCTGCGGGTCATCGACCCCGAAAAGGCGTACTGGCGACGCGGCATCCAGGCCGCCACCCGCTGGCTGCGCGAGACCGGCAACATCGAGCTGCGCGTGCCCTACACGTACGTCACCCCGGACGACTGGCCCGATGGTGTCGGCGGGCATCCGCTGGGGGTCTTTGTCGCTGATCAACGCCGGTACTACAGCGCGGGAACCCTGGAAGCGTCGCGCGTGACGGAGCTGGAGAACCTCGGCATGGTCTGGTCCGTGCACGCCTCCGCGTGGGAGGCCGGCCTCGCCGTCGCCCGCGACTACGCCAACGTGCACAGGCACTGCCTGCCCGGCAACTCCGTGGTGTGGGATGGCCATGCACTAGGCACCTGGCTCAAGAATCAGCGGGCCGGGGCCAAGAAGGCGCGTGAGAACGCCGCACGCCGCGCGAACGGGGAAACCGGCCTGTCGTACGCCGGGGAGCTGTCACAGGCCCGTATGGAGGCGCTGGAGGACATCGATCCCGGATGGTGCCCGGAGTGGGACATCAGCTGGGCACGCTGTCATCGGCTGCTCCTCCAACACTTCCAGGCCGGAGGCGCACTGCCCACCAAGGCGGGCGAACTGGTCGTCCAGGGCGAGGACCTGGCCGTGTGGATCGCCGGGCAGACCGCCGCGTGGGACAAGCTGACCCCTGCGCAGCAGTACCTCCTGGAAAGCCTCGGCATCGACCCCGACACCACAGAACAGGGCGTGCGGCCGGTACGGCGATCCCAGGATGAACTGTGGGAGCGCAACATGGCCGCAGCCCGCCAGTTCCACGCCCGGGAGGGGCACCTTCGGGTGCCTCGCCAGCACCGCGAAGACGTCGACGGCGAGCTGCTCGGCTTGGGGTCGTTCATCTCCAACACACGACGACGCGCCAACAAACTCAGCCCCGAACGACACGACGCCCTCACCGCCTTGGGCATGCGCTGGTAGGAGTGCGGGAGCATCTGGTGGGGGATCTCCCCCTACCTCGGAGCTCTCCTGCTTCTCTCGGAACGACTCCAGCTATCGCGCTGCTCTATAGGTGCGCTTGTGATCCTTTCCCAACGCCCCTTGCCGATGCGTCAGTCGGGCGTGTCCGGCGGGGTGCCAAGGAGGTGAAGACCTGGTCAGTCGTTGTCCGTGTGCTGATCTCGATGGTGAGCCACAATGAGCCGATGGTGCGTAGGCCTTATCCGACCTGGAATGATCTGACTTACCCGGATCTTGAGGACGTCTGGCAGGCGCTTCGAGAGACACGCTCGGACCCGCCCGGCTGGGCAGGCAGTGGCAACGCGGCTCGACGCAAGACGTACAACTCGGCGCTTGAGCAAGCAGAGCAGCTCTTGAAGGCGGCCGCGGATGTGGGGCCAGCTTCCCGGCCCCTCCTTCTGTTTTATGGCCTGAGTCAGGCTGGCCGTGCAATCGCAGCCGCGGGGCAGCAGCCGGACTACCGGCTGAACGGTCACGGCATCGCTATCAAGCAAGCCGACCAGCCCCACGTGGGACGTGTGCTGGTCGCGGACAAGGGGGCCGGAGCGTTCACGCAAGTGGCCTCGCTCCTAGGCTCACGTTCTCTGCCTCAGGAAGTCGAGCTCGCCGATTTGTGGAACATTATTGAGGAGAACGACGGCTGGCCGCTTACCTCCGCTCCATCCTCAGTACGGTGCCTTCGGGTCACACGGAAACCTGTGGGTCCGGACAGCTTCAGCCAGGTGGCTCTCGACCTGGATGGCCTCTCTGACGAAGTCGCGCCCCATAGAGATGATCAAGACCAGCTCGCGGCAGCAATCCGTCAGAAACTGAGCGCGTTCCCAACGGTCGCCGGCTACGAATTCCTGCACGGACCGGCGAGCTTCTCCGGGCGGGACGAGAAACGGGGGACAGTAACGGTGAGCCTAGCCTGGCCGTTGGGCAGACCGGAGCAGGCATCTGACCAGGACGTCGAGTCAGTAATGAACACGCTGACACCCTGGATCGGCCGCGACCCCTTGCAACGACGTGTGCACTCCGTCCTCGGAGGTGACGGGGCCCAGCTGCATCCCTTTCTTGCGTGGTGGTCGGTGCTGTACAGCCTCTCGATGCTTGCCCGCTACCAGCCTGGCCAGTGGACCACACAGATCGATGTGAACCACAGCGTCGACGCTGCGGCTGTCGAGCGGCTGTTGCGTAAAGCCCTCATCGCCGTACCTGAACTCACACTGGCAACCATCGACGAGGTCTCCCGCTGAGGTTGAACTGCCCGCCAGGCCGTGTCGCGCAGGCGTCACTCTTCTGCTTGCTGCAGCACAGCGTTACCGGACAGCGGGGTCCATCCCTCTCCAACGGGTGTCAGGGCATCGACGGGAGCAGGCGTACCAACGGGCGCGCTGTACACCCGTCCGGTGTGTTCCCAAGACGTCGACTGCAGCACCACTTCCTGGTCGAACACCTCCGGCTGGAGCTCAAGTGCTCCGTATTCCTGAAGGGCTCGAACGTAGTTGAGGAGTTCGATCGCTCTGACCATGACCCAGGCGACCAGGGGGGCTGCGGCACGAAATCGTTCGGACAGACCGAATGGGTCAGTTTCCTTTAGTCGTTCGGTGTCGTGGTGAACGACATCCCCGTAGATCCAGGCCATCGCCAGGCGTTGGTCATCCAGATCGGCAGCCTGTCCTGTGAGGGGGTTGCCGATCATGACTTGATATCCGGTCTCCCGCGTAGGTGCTGCGGATCCTGTTCTGTCTCGCCACTCAGTGCGTGCGCCCTTGACCCACGTCTTGTCGTCCGGCATCGCCCGGCAGAAGAACCCCACCCCAGCGAGCGCCTTCAGGTAGGAGCAGGCATCTGTTTCCAGGAGGAGTGGTCTGATTCTCGCGGCAGCAGATTCCACCACCTCTTCGGCGGGAAGCTCCTGGCGAAAATGCGCTTCACCTGTTTCAAGGACAGTCACTGTGTATGTGGCTCCGGCCAAAGCCACCAGCTCGTCCCAGTCGGCCGCCAGTGAGTGTGCTTCTACCCGGCGTGCTCGCAGCACGAACGCCTCAAGGTTGGCCCGGTGCCGCGCCACCACTTCTGCCTGCGACCGCGCCCCCGTCGTTGCCACGTGTCTCCCCCACATCTCGACCCCGGCAGTTCTTAGCCGCACGACGAAAGAAGCATGACGTGACAAGCAGATGGCATCAACGCGTTTCAGCCGCGGGTCCTGTATCTGTGACGCGGTGTCGAGCCGGCACAAGGCCGGGATTGTCCTCAGGCTGCGGCCCGCGCTGGCCCCAACTGTTGAGTCGCCGTGGGTCAGGGACGGGTGGTGTTCTTCGCCGTGCGGCACTCGGGGCAGCGGCAACGGCCGTGCCGGTAGGCCATCGCGGTGCCGTGGTCAAGGTCGGGATCGCGTCCTGCGGTCAGGGCCAGGTCCAGGGCGCGTCCCCAGGCCGGGGCATACGCGGCGTAGCTGCGGGCCCGGTGGACGGAGATTCCCAGGTCGGCGCAGACGTCGCTGATGTGCTCGCCGCTGGCAATACGTCCCAGCAGGGCGGCGCGTGCGGCGGGCGGGAAGAGAGCGTCAGCGATCTCGCGTCGGTAGGCCCGGTCCGGTGTACGCCGCAAGCTCCGGCAACTCGCACAACGGCTTGCCGTCCCGGCGACCGGGCGGTGGCAGTGGTGGCAGCGGTGCGAAGCAGAGGGGGCGGTATCAGGCATGCAGGGCACTCCTCACCGAGAGAACGGGAACCGTCCTCCCCCGGCGGGCGGCACTTCCCTCGCATGCGGGCAAGCCGTTGGCCGGGTGCTGTGGAGGAGCGGGTACCCCCGCGTCGGCGGGGAGCAGCACGGTTTCACCGTAGCGCAGCAGGGGCGGGCCGGGCCGGTTGAGCTCATCGATGTTGCGGGCGGGTGGAGTTGGGCCCAATTGCCCGTCCGGGCCAGCTGGAGAGGGCACGCTGAGGTCGTGGGTGTGCTGAGGGTGGCTCCGCTGGATGGGGAGACGACGTGGTCGTACCTGTGTCGGCTCGCCGCCGGATACTGGATGGGCAGCGGATCCCTGCTGGGCTGGTGGCAGCAGACCAATCCTCGTCCTCGGCTGTGCAAAGGCAGCCCCGGGACGGTGTTGGAGGTGCTCTTTGACCCCGCGGGGCAGGAGTTGCTGGCCCGTCTGAGCGGGATCCCTCAGAGCGTGCTGGCGCGGTCCCTGCCGTCGTGGTCGCAGGGGCCGGGCGCATTCGGCCCGGACATTCGTGTTCGGTGCGGGCCCGGCAGGCGAGGACCAGGCGGGCTCGGAGAGGGGCGGATGCGCTGGCAGCATGCCCGCGCGCTCGGGCCCGTAGCTATCGCGTGCCAGCTGTGTACAGCGCGCCGCAGCGGTCGTCCCGTGCTCGCGGTGCGCTACCTGCCAATGTGGCGACGGGTCTGCCTGCGGCATCAGCGCTGGCAGACCGACGCCGACGGTCCGGGTGGGCCCGAGTGGCTGGACGTGGCCTTCTGCCCCGAGATCGGCAGGGCCCAGCAGCGGTGGTCGGCGCTGGCCCGGCAGGCCTCCGCCCGCGGGCACGATCCGCGGCAGGCGTTCGCTCTTGCCCGTGCCGTCGTGCTGGGATGGTGGCGGCAGGCTGCCGCCTGGCAGGACGAGCAGATCTGGCCCCGGCGCCTGGACCGCCTCGCGCAAGCATCGGCGGCCCGTGGCCCGGAAGCCGTGCGGTCGGCGTCACTGCGTGATGCAGTCGTCCTGCCCGAAGTCATCGCCGTGACTGCGGCGTTGACCGACCCGGTCTGCATCCTGATGGCGCACGCCGACCGCAGCCGGACGCGGCCGGCTGGGTGGGGTGCAGGAGGACGCTTCGTTCACCACCTCGGCCATCGCCTGGATCGACCCTGGCTCGGCCCGATCCTCGAGGTCGACTACACCAGCCCGCTGCAGACCTGGATCGGTACAGCTGTTCCCTTGACGGAAGGCGCCGTGCCGATTGGACCAGCGCCGGTGGACTGACGCACATTCAACTGGCGCTCTTGTGCGGCGGAACGACGCCCACCCTCGCACTACGCGCACCGGCGGGGCATCAACGAGTCCGGCGTTTTCGGCTTGATCGCCGACATCCATGGCATGCCATCTGGTCATCACTCGAATGATCCATAAATAGACTGCCCGGCCCGCCTGTTTGGGCAGGCGATGCGGCGGTGCCAGGGAGCCGACCAGCGCCGGAGATTCTTCCTGCTGCTCGGCACTGCAGCTGATGTCACGGACGGAGTAACCCTGATGGTTTTCCTGCGCGGTCGGGCTCGTATGGCGTTGTGTGTCGTGAGTGATCGTCGACAGCAGCCAGCAGGCCGCGTCGTCCCCCTCTTCCGGGGCCGGGGGCAGCGTTTCTGAGCCGGGCGGCAGCGGTGGTGTTGTGGGGTGCGAAGGCGATATGGCCGTGGAGGCGGGCCGGATCGACGTGCGTTTTCGAGACCCCGTGGGGCGTGTGCGCCAGGTGCCGTGGCTTGAGGCTGCGCAGGACGTCGCCTTCGAGGCCGCTCCTGTCATACGCCCTTTCCCAGTCCGGCATGGGGGGCGTGTTGCTCCGGGTTGGTGGTGGTCGTCGACGACCCGGCGGCTGGTGGCGTACGGATCGGGTGTAATAAGGACCCAGCTCATGCTGCTGGACCGGGATCCGGCGGTGGTGGGGCTGGCCTGCCGGCCGGTGGAGCTGGTGTGGTGTGAGGACGGCCGATCCAGCGGGCATGCACCGCAGTTGATGGCCCGTTTGCAGGACGGCTCGGGGCTGTTGGTCGACTGCGTGGGGCGCGGCGGTGCGTCGGTCCGGTTGACGGAGCGGGCGCGGATTGTGGCGGCTGCTGCGCAGACCGCGGGCTGGGGTTACCGGATCGCCGGGCTTCCGGATCCGGTTGTGGTGGCCAATGTGCGGTGGCTGGCGGGCTACCGGCATCCCCGGTATGCGGCGGGAGTGCGGACGCCCGCTCTGCTGGAGGCCTTCGCTAGTCCGCGGCCGGCGGTGGAGGCGGTACCAGGGCTGGGGGATCCGATCGCCGTGTGGCCTGCAGTGTTTCACTCGCTGTGGAGCGGTGTGCTGTGGGTGCGGCTGGACGAACCGCTGCACGAGCGTGCGGTCGTCTGCCTCGCTCAGCAGGGGCTGGAGGCGGCGTGAGGCAGACGGTCGTCGAGGTCGGGGCACGCCTTCGCTATGACGGGCGCGTGTGGACGGTGGGGGTGCTGGAGGGCGCCCGGGCCACGCTGGTGAGCGACGAGGGTGCTTCGGCGGCGGTGCTGCTGCCGTTTTTGTGCTCTGATCCGTCCTTCGAGGTGGACAGCGGGCCGGCGCCGGGGAGGGTGCCGCCGTTCGCTCTGCTGGAGGCGCTGACGGAGCCGGTGCGGGAGCGAGCGCTGGCGTGGCAGCGGCATGTGCGGGAGGTGGAGACGGGTTTTCCTGAGGCGGTGGCCCAGGGATCCCCGCGTGAGCAGTTCGATCCGGCGACGCGGAGCCTGGCGCAGCGGGAGCAGGCCAAGGCCGAGGAGTTGAGGGCGGCGGGCTGGACGGTCAGCGTAGCGACGGTGCGCCGGATGCGGGCGCGCTATCGCAGTGAGGGCTTGTGGGGGCTGGTAGACGGACGGGCGGTGCGGCAGCGGTCGGCGGTGGGACGGGCCGATGAGCGGGTGGTAGCGGCGGTGAGGAAGGTGCTGGAGGGGCGGCGGGAGAGGTCGACGGGCACGCTAGTGGGGCTGCGCCGCCGGGTGGGGTGGCTGCTGGAGGAGGAGCACGGCGCCGGGGTGGTGGCTTTGCCGCCGGCGTCGACGTTCAACCGTCTGGTGCACGCCGTTGGCGATGGGCAGGGCCTTTTGGGCACGGCGGCGCAGCGGCGGTGGCACGCGTCGCGGCCGGCGCCGCCGTTCACGCCGACGGTGGCATTGCGGCCGGGTGAGCTGGTGATGCTGGACAGCACGCCGTTAGATGTCCTGGCGGTGCTGGATGACGGCGTGACCGGCCGTCTGGAGCTGAGCATCGCGCTGGATGTGGCCACCCGCAGTATCTGTGCCGCTCTGCTGCGCCCGGTGGGCACGCGGTCGGTGGACGCGGCGATGCTGCTCGCGCAGATGCTGGTGCCGACCGTGATGCGGCCGGGCTGGGACAAAGCACTGTCCATGCAGCGATCTGTCATCCCCTACGAGCAGTTGATCGCGTTGGATCCGCGGCTGGAGCAGGCTGCAGCCCGGCCGGTAATCATGCCGGAGACGGTGGTGATGGACCAGGGACGGGTGTATGTGTCGGCGTCGTTCGTCTCTGCGTGCGAGAGCCTAGGGATCTCGGTGCAGCCGGTGCCGCCGGCGAACGGCCCGGCGAAGGGGAACGTGGAGAGGACCTTCCGCGCGATTGCCGACGGGTTCAGCCAGTACCTGCCGGGCCACACCGGCTCGGACGTCTCCCAGCGCGGCGCGGCCGCACAGCAGGACGCCTGTTGGAGTTTGGCGCAGCTTCAGGAACTGCTGGAAGAGTGGGTCATCTGCGGGTGGCAGGAGCGCCGACATGAGGCGCTGCGGCATCCGATGATGCCGCAGGTCGCCGTCTGTCCGAACGAGATGTGGGCGGCTTTGGTGGCGTTCACCGGGCATGTGCCGGTGCCGTTGTCGGCAGACGACTACATCGAGCTGCTGCCTGTCCGGTGGCAGGCCATCAACGACTACGGCATCCGTTTCGGCTACCGCACCTATGACCATCCTGGTCTCACCCCCTACCGGCGGCGCCGCTCGCCGCGGGCGGAGAAGAACGGACGGTGGGAGGTCCACCACAACCCTCATGACCCCGGCCGGGTGTGGATCCGCCTGTCCGAGGGGTGGCTGGAAGTGCCGTGGATCCACGCGGAGGCCGTGAGGCGCCCGTTCACCGCGTTCACCTTCGACCACGTCCGGCGCACCGTGCAACGCCGCGCGGGCCGTGAGGAACACGAGGCGGAGATCGCCCGGGCGCTGGATCGGCTGCTGCGCCGGGCCAGCCAGGGACTGGGCAGCAGGCGGGAGCGGACGGTGGCTGCCCGGGCCCAGGCAGCCGCACGGATGACGGACCCTCCTCCCGCCACACGGCCGCAGCAGCCGTCGGTGCCTACTGCGCCGACGGCCTCATACGGGCTGCCCGGCATCTTCGCCGTTGTGCTGCAAGATGCCGACGACTGGGACCTCGACGACGTCGAGGACGACCCGGACGGCGAGGACTACCTTCTCGCCGCCCTCGCCGACGGACAGGACACCGCGGCAGGCCCCGCAGAGGAGGCGCAAGGAGCCAAGGCGAGGGCTGGAACGGCCCGGGAGAAGGCAACCGGGCAGACGGCGGGTGCCGCTGGGCCGGGCGGCTTGCGCATCTACGACCCGCACCAGGAGGCCCAGGCATGGTGACGACAGATCAGCCCGCCGCCACGCAGCACACCATCTTCAATCCGCTGACCACGTGGGACGGGTGGCAGCAGTTCGTCGACACACCCCACACAGCTGCACGCGACGCCGGCGACCAGGAATGGACGCTGGAGCAACGGGAGGACTACCACGCGCGGTTCGTGGTGCTGAAAACCCCCGCCATGGACACCATCGCCACCGCGGTCCGCCGCCTGTTGCTGCTCAACCGCGGCCAGCAAGGCGGCGCCCGGCGCGGCCTGATCATCTCCGGGCCGGCCACCACCGGGAAGACCACCGCCATGCAGCAGCTCGGGCGCACCGTCGAACTCGCCGACCGGCGCCGCCACCCGAATCAGAACGGGCGGGTGCCGGTCCTGTTCATCACCGTGCCACCCTCCTCCACCCCGAAGATGCTCATCAGCGAGTTCGCCCGCTTCCTCGGCCTGCCCACCCCGGAGAGGATGAACCAGATCCAGATCACCAACGCCGTGTGCGGGCTGCTGTGCGAGATGCGCACCCAGCTGGTCCTGGTCGACGACGTGCACCTGATGGACACCCGCAGCCGGGCCGGTGCCGAGACCTCCGATCAGCTGAAATACCTCGGCGAGCGGATCCCGGCGACCTTCGTCTACTCCGGCATCGACGTCGAATCCTCACCCCTGCTGACCGGCGTGCGCGGCTCCCAGCTCGCCGGCCGCTTCAAAATCGTGCGCAACCAGCCGCTGCGCTACGGCAGCGCCCCGGACCAACAGCTCTGGCACGACCTCGTGCACGGCATGGACAGTGCCCTGCGGCTGCGCCGGCACACGCCCGGCACCCTGGTGACGCACGCCGCCTACCTCCACGCCCGCACCGGCGGCCGTATGGGCAGTCTCTCCCACCTCATCCGCGAAGCCGCCCTCGTGTCACTGCTGGACGGCACGGAAAGGATCACCAAGAGGCTCCTCGAGCAGATCGAGCTCGACACCGCCGCCGAACAACGCACCCGTGCCCCACGCCGCCAGCAAGTGCGGTCGCAACGCCAGCCTTGACCGGCGGACTCTGCCGCAACCGTGCTGCCGGTCTGCCCGTTGTGTCCACTGCTCGGATGCCGGTGCATCCAAGCCCGTCCGGAACGCCCCCGATGCCCATCACGCTTCCACCACAGCCGCAGCCGCCGCGTACGGCTGCGGCCCGCCCGGGGCCAGTACGGCTTGCCCCGCTTCAGGGCGAGACGAACCTGTCCTACCTGGACCGCCTCGCCGACCGCTACCGCCTCGGCGTCAGAGACCTCGTCCCGGCACTCATCCAGGTCCGCGGAGGCCTGTTCAAGGGCTACCGCACGGACGGCGAGGTGTACCTCAACGCCGAAGCCAGAGCACGCATTGCTGTGTTCTGCCGCGTGCCAGAGGAAATCCTGAGCAGGGCGCTGCCTGCCTGGACCGCACAGGAGCCCCTCGCACCGGACGGGACAGGCGCGGCTGGGCGGTTCCGTTTCGGACGGGTCGTGCCCGCCGCGGGAGAAGGCTGCCGATCGTGGACGGCCGCATGCACCGGACGGGCCAAGCCCGTCCGGATCTATCTGCAGCCACACACCCGCATTTGCCCGCGCCACCGGCGCTGGATGCTCGGCACCCACTGGATCGACGGTGCATCGGCCGACACCGAGCAGGTCGACCTGACGGGCTTGCCGGAGATGGTCAAGGCGCACCGGCGGCATCTGGCTCTACTGCGCCATCGCCCGGACGCCGCGCGCGCGTTCGAGGTCTCGCATGCTGTGACCGTCTCCTGGTGGGCACAGCAGTGGCCCGAAGAGCAGCAGTGGCCGCGCCGGACACTGCTGCTGACCCCGCCGGGTACCGATCCCGGCTGGTGGCGGCTGCTGGTCAGAGACGCGGTCACCTACCCGGAGACCGTCGCCCTCACCTCCATCCTCACTGCCCCCCGCACCCGTCAGCGGCTGCTCGCCGACACCGGCGGACATCTGCCCCACGCGCTTGCCCACACCCCTGAACTAGTGGCCCAGTTGACGCGGGCCACGAACCAGCCGTCGCTTGCCGGGCGCATCGCCTCGATCTCGGCCGGCCCCTTGCTGCTCTGGGCCCAGCAATCTGTCCAGACCGGCGCAGATCCCGCCGCCGCAGAACGGCTGTGGGCGCTGCACATGGCGCACCAGCCCCGCCCCATCGCCCGCGAACTCGCCGCCCACCGCAACGCCGCACAGCAGCCGGCGAAAACGGCGGACAGCAGGCCGCTGGACCTGGGGCTGCGGCACATGTCGGATCAGGCATTCACGACGGGGCTGGCCCACGCCCGTGCCTACGCCGCCGTCCACGGGCACCTCGCCGTACCGATCCACAGCCGCTTCAATGACTTTGGCCTGGGCCGGTGGCTGTCGAATCAACGGAAGCACGCCGCGATACCACCGGAACACGTCGCAGCACTCGAGGCACTGGATCCGTGGTGGCGGCCGCCGTGGACAGTGATGTGGCAACGCACCTACTACCAAGCCCGCGACCACGCACGCAGCCGCGGGCCCCTGCGCCCGGAACACGGCTTCCCCACCACCAGCTTCGGCCTGGGCGAATGGCTGTACAACCAGTGCACCCGCTACGGTCAGTTGCACCCTGCACAACAGCGCCTCCTGGTAGGCATCGGTCTCACCCCCGAGACCGCACAGGCGGCCCGGCCCCGCCGTAAGCACATGGCCACCCACTTCCAGCGCGCTATCGCCTGCGCACGCGCCTTCACCGAGACCCACAGGACGCTGGTGAATGTCACCCAAGGCACCGTCCAGGACGGACTGAATCTGGGGCAGTGGCTGGGAAACCAGCGCAGCAAAGACCGCGCCTATCAACGACGCCACGGTGCCCCATCACCTCGCGCCCTGGCCCTGTCGGCGATCGATCCCTGGTGGAACCCACCCTGGGCACTGGACTGGCAACGCTCCTGGCACCAGGCACACACGCAGGTCCAAGGCGGCCAAGTCCTGGACGTCGCAGCCGGATTCCCAGGCACCAGCAGCGCGCTCACCACCTGGCTGACGACCCAGTACGCCCAATATGACGTCCTCCAACCCGGCCAGCAGAAGCTGCTCGTACAGCTCGGGCTGACTGAGGAGATTGCGCGCGGTACCGCCGCCCGGCCCTCCGAGCACGAGGTCGAATTCTTTGTCGGTCTCAGATACGCGCGTTCCTATCACGCGACGCACCACACCCTCGCTACCGCGACCGACGTCGTCCACGACGGATTCCAGCTCGGACGATGGCTGCGCCGGCAACGCCAGCAGGCGCGCGAGCACACCCGCCGCGGCACACCACCATCCACCCAGACAAAGGCTCTGGACGCAGTCGATCCCTGGTGGTGCCCGCCTTGGCCTCTGGCTTGGCAGGGCACCTGGCAGAACATCCGCCTGCAGGTCGAAGGCGGCCACCAACTCGATGCCGACCATCACTTCCGCAGCTTCGCCCCCATCCGGCGCGCCTGGCTGCGTCAGCAGCGCCTCCGCTACGACGACCTGCACCCGGGCCAGCAGCACCTCCTGGCCAGCGTCGGCCTCACCGGCGAGACGGCCCGCATCCGCCCCCTCACCCGCTACGCCGAAACCGCCCTCACCCACGCCCGTGCCTACGCCGCCACCCATCACACACTGGCCATGGCCTACTCCACCGTCCACGACGGCTTCCCCCTGGGCCGCTGGCTGAGCGGCCAACGCCGGAGAGCCCTCGACGACACCGCCCCCACCGCCCGCCACCAGGCCCTCTGCGCGATCGACCGGTGGTGGAACCCGCCCTGGGATCTGGCCTGGCAGCGCGCCTACACCCGTGCCCGCACCGCACACGCTCGGCCAGGGCGCCCTCCGACCGACGTACGGCTGTGGACCGCCGCACAACAGACTGCCTGGCCCCGCCTACGCCCCGAACAACACCAACTTCTGACCGATATCGGCATCACCCCCCGCACCGAAGACATCGCCGGCTCAGCGAAGAGCAGCCGCGTGTTCCTTCTTGGCCCCGGCTTAACCCACGCCCGCACCTACGCCGCGACTCACGGCCACCTCGCCTGCAGCCAAACCACCCTTCACGACGGCTTCCCCCTGGGCGCCTGGCTGGTACAAAAGCGCAGCGCCGCCCGACAAGGACGCCTCTCCCCCACCACCACCACCCACGCGCTCGACACCATTGACCCCTGGTGGAACCCACCCTGGTCCCGCACCTGGCAACACGCCTACCGACAAGCCCAGTTCCACCAGCGCACCGGCCAGTCCCCCTCCCCCGCCCTCCAACAATGGACCGGCAGACAACGCACCCTCTGGACCACCCTGCACCCCGCCCAGCAGCACCTCCTCACCACCATCGGCATCCACCCACACACCTGACCTCCTTCACCAACTCGCGGCGGTGCAGCGCGTGGTCAGGCACGATGTGCCGGTGAGTGACGCCCGCTTCTTCAACGACGAGCCCATCGATGGCAGCACGAACGCTCCCGACCTGCTGGGACGCCGACAGTACGCTGAGCACGCCGTCACTCTGCTGCACCGCGTACGCGAGCAGAGCGAAACCGGAGTCCTCGCGCTCATCGGCCCCTGGGGATCCGGCAAGTCCTCCGTCCTCCAGATGGTCATTAGGCAACTGCAGGGAGCAACATTAGGAGGCTCCGACGGCCAGGCGCAGCGCTTCCGGTGGAAGCCGAGACGCCGACCGGCCGCTCAGGACACGTCCAACACGCCGTGGTCAGTGGCTGAGCTCAACCCATGGATGTACTCGGACGTCGAGTCGTTGGCCCTTGCCCTGTTCAGCGAGATCCGCAACGCGCTGCCCAAAAGCGCTCATGGATCAGAGGTCCGCAGGAAGCTCGGCGAGTTCGCGCAGTCCATCAGCCCGCTCGGCAAGCTCACCGGTCTGATCGGGCTGGACTCCTCAGACCTGATCAAGCACGTCGGCGACCGCATCAGCGGAGACACCAGCGCTTCAGCCGCCAAACGCGCCGCAGAATCAGCCCTGCGCCAGGCAGGCCGACCCGTGCTAGTGGTCATGGACGACCTTGACCGGCTCACACCCGAAGAACTGCTGGTCATCTTCAAACTCGTCCGCTTGGTCGGACATCTGCCCAACATCTACTACATGATCAGCTTCGACGAGCAGACACTGCTGGACGTCCTGCAACGCAGCGACCTCGTCCGCGACAGCGACCACCGGGCCCGCGAGTTCCTGGAAAAAATCATCCAGGTCCGCTTGGACCTTCCGGCGTTCCGTGACCGCGACGCGGCCGCCATGAGCAACCGCTCTCTGAACGCCCTCCTGGACGGCCACGGCATGTCGATGACGCCAGGTGAGCAACGGCGCTTCTCCGAAGCCTACTTCCGACATCTGCAGGACAGGCTGCAGACGCCCCGGGCCATCAAGAGGTACTTCGGGCAAGCCGACGCGACTCTCGGTGCCCTCGCTGGCAACGTGGACCTGGTCGACTTCCTCGCCGTCACATTCCTGCGCACCAACGAACCAGGCGTCTACCGGCTCCTGAAACGGCACCACGCCGAACTGACTGGAACCAGCGCCTCTGCAGCTGTACGGCGCGGAACGCAGCCTGGCGAACGAGCCGAACTCTGGCATACCCGTCTACGCACGTCAGGTGTCGCCGAAGAACACATCGACGGCATGCTGAACCTGCTGGCCCTGCTGTTCCCAGCGCTCCAAAGGGACCTTGGCAACGGCGGAGACCAGCAATCCGCTGCCCAGCGCCGCGGGATCGGCAGCGCGGACTACTTCGACCGCTACATGGTCTTCGGCGTCCCCGACGACGACCTCTCCGAAGCGGCTTTCGACCAAGCCCTGGCGCAACTGGCCGCCGACGCCGCGGAAGAAGAAGCTGCCGAACTGCTGCTCCGTCTTCGTGACGACACCCACCGCATCGCACGCCGGATCCAACACCGCCGTGGCAGCGGAAGCCCCGTCCCTGCTGCTGTCCTTCTCCAAGCCATGGCCGACAACTACGGACAGCTCACCGCCGAGCCAGAGACGATGGGCCTCGTCAGCAGTGACATGAGCCTGCGCTTCCTGGCCCGCGACCTTCTCACCGACCTCCCACCGGAACAACGACCCGAGGTACTGGCGGCCATGGCCGCCACCCCCGAAGGGGCAGTCCTGGCTGCTCGGACGCTGCACCGCGCCACCAACCCTGACAACAACGACTCCGAGCAAGTGCAGACCACCGAAGCCTGGGCACTCCAGGCCCGCAACGCTGTCGCCGAGAAGATCACCCAGCAGCTCGCGCCCGTCATGGGCAGACCAGCCGAGGAACTCACCGAGTCCGACACCGACCTGATTTGGATGTGGCGCCACACCCACCCCGACAGCCTGCGCATCTGGCTACACCAACGCCTCGACAACGGATGGGTGCTCCTCCCCCTCCTAGGCAAGCTCATCCCGCCCGCTACACACCCGTTCCGCCTCATCGACGAAAACGCCCTCGCTGGCCTCGACGCGATGTTCGGCCTCGACGACATCTACACGCGCCTGGGCCCTCTCCTCGACGCTCCCAGCAGCAGCCCCGTCGACGAACACCAGAACAACATCCTGCAAGAACTCCGCAATCGCCGCCCCACAAGCCAGACCCCGGACCCCACCGCTACCCTCTGAGCCCCCCAGCCCAGCGCTGGCGTCCCAAGTAGCAACCCAACCGAACTGCATACCACTCAGCCAAGCTGCGTAATACCAGGTCAAGCACCTGCAGCCCCCGGCCCAGGCACCCCCAGCAGCCACACCGTAAACCACTAAAACTGAGAACTCGCCAGCTCAGAGCTAGCCCGCTGCGCACATAAATCGAGCCGCGACACCACGTGGCGGGAACGGGGGTCAGGGGCCGGTAGGGCTGGGTGCGCCGGCGAGGCGGTGCGTGTGAGGTAGTGCCCTCCCGCTCGGCGCGGGCCTCCTGCTCGGTCATGCGCACAGCGCGCACGGGCACCTCCGGCCGCGTGGACGGCAGGTGCCGTTCCCGCCGCCGCTCGCCGGAGCGCTTCAGGGCACGTCGCAAGACCTCGCTGTGCTCGTCGCGTTCGCGGAGCACTTTCGCGCGTAGTTCCTCACTGGCCTCGCCTGCGAGGAAGGCACGGCCCAGGTAGCGGTTGCCGCGGAAGGTGTACAGATCGATCTCGTGGGTGTGATGCGGCATCCACCGCACCCGGACCTCGAGCCCGATCCGGCCCACCCCGCCTGCGGGCATATAGGCGCGGCCCGCGAACTCCACCCCGTGACTGGTGATCTTACGGACCCTGTGGTCGCTCTCCAGCATCAGAGCACGCAGCTCAGACGCACTCGGCTCGGGCCGGATCTCGGCGGGATCCGTCTGCCAGGCCTCAAGCGGCGTCATCTTGGTGCGCTCGACGACGTGCTCGGTGTTGTGCTGGTGAACCCACTCGCCCAGCAGGCCGACGAACGCCTCGAACGTCAGCGGCGGATCCGACTCGCCGACGCGACGGCGATGATCGAGCCGCGGTGCCTTCGTGTAGCGGGGCAGATCGGCGAAGAAGCGGGTCATGCTCGTGCGGTTCAGCCGCTCGATCCCGCCCTTGTGGCGGGCACTGCGTACCCGGTGCACCGGCACCCCCAGCAGCCCGAAAGCACGCCGGACCGTCTTGGACAAAAAGTCCGCGCCACCGTCGACGCGCACCAGGTGCGGCAGTCCGCCGGCCGGTCCGTAAGGGGCCTCGCGCAGCACAGACATCCGTACCGCGGCGAGAACCGAACCCCGGTGCGCCGAGCCGGCGGTGACCGCCCAGCCCATCACATGGCCGGTACCGCGGTCCTCGAACCACGTCACCCACACTCGCGACGGTTTCCCGTCGGGCATCATCACGACGGTGGCGGCCTGCTTGTGGTCCCCCTCCCACACCTCGTTCCGGGCCACCGCCGGCCGCTGAAAACACGGGTCAAAGCCGCGGGCAGCAGGAATCCCCTGGCGCAGGCCCGCCATGAAACCCGGATCGAGATCCCGGGCGATCGCATCGTGCAGCGTGGTCAGACCCGGCGGCCGCTCCCCCGCCGCCACCGCCAGCCGGGTCAGGTGCTCGTGAGCGCGCTTCACGTTGCCCTGATAGTCAGCAAGGACATCGATGATCTCCTCGGTGACCCGGAAACGGCGGCGCTCCGGCTTCTCCACACCCCCGGTCTGATCGGCCTGCTCCAGCCAGCGCCATACCGTCCGCTTGTGCACACCCACCGCCTCAGCGACCAGCCGCACATGCGCGGTCGTCAGCTCCCCCGCCGCCCGCAGCCGCAGCAACTGCCGCACCGCAGCAGGCCGCAGCTCGTCCCGGTGCCGGCCCAGGCCCTCATCCGCGGTCCCGGACACACCGCCGGTCGCCGTCACCGCAGACAGCCGCTGGATAAGCGCACGGATAACGGCACAGTGATCACGTACAAGCTTCCAGCCATCAACATCCGTCCCCTACAAGGCAGTTCACGCGACATGCCTGCGGCAAGGCGCAACGGAAACGACGCTAAAACCCGCTCCCGGGACGGCATGCCAACACCTCCCCCGGGACGGCATGCCAACACCTCCCCGATACGAGTGACACCCACTCGATGACCCCCCACCCCGGACATAAACGCGCTATACAGCCCGCCGCGAAGGAGAACCGACGAACACGACACCGACCGAACCAGGAACACACCACCACCGGATCCGGGACACCGCCACCAAGATCAGCCAGCCGACACAGCCAATGACCAGCACAAAAACACCCCCCGCATCAACGACAAGGAAACCCGAACACCCCTGGACACCCACCCCGAACCTCACACCGTCCTCGCCTTCAACGACCGCTGTGCCACGGGCGTCCTCGACGTCCTCCTGCGAGCCGGTGTCACCGTCCCCGACGAAGTCTCCGTGGTCGGCTTCGACGACACCCGCCTGGCCCGCCTCGCCCACATCGGCCTCACCACCGTCGCCCACACCTGACGGCCATGCGCAGCGGCTCCAGGCCGTCTATCAGGCGGTCACCACTGCCAGCCGGTCGGCATCCACCCCCACACACTGGGCCTGGTGGCACCGACAGGGCAGCCGGCCATCCAAGACCGCCGGCCACACCCACCACGCAGGTGCGGCCAGCAGGAACAGCCCCGTACGTCACACTCCACCACCGGATGAACCACGCACGACAAACGTGACCGGCCCGGCAACCCACCCACAAACCGAACCCAGCCCAGGCGACATCCCGCCCATCCACAATCAGCAACGGGAGCCGAACCCTGCGGACACCTCCACCCGCACACATCCGCAACCCGAAGATCGCGCCGGACCCGCACCCGACGGCCAACAGTCCACGGCCCTTGCACCGAGAAAACACGCGGCCACCAGCTCCACGCGAAACCCCCTTACGCCACCCCGCGAGCCAGACCCCCAAGCAGCACCCCCAACGCAGCCGACGGACACCCGCGGCGACCCCAGACCGCCATGCCCCTCACCACACCAGCCGACCGAACACCCGCCCACCACCGCTCCACAGGACCAACACCACCGGCACCCCGACGGCGACAACGCCACACTCCAGCCCTCCACCAACGACCAACTGCCCCTGACCGACCGCTACTACCTCGCATGGATGAACTACCAGACCGAACACGGCACCGAACCCACCCCCGAACAACTCTCCACCCACCTCGCAACCCAAGGACTCCTCGGACGAGGCGGCAAACCCCTCAGCCCCTCAAACCTCCGCCGCCACCTCCTCAACTGGCGCATCTACAACCTCTGGACCACCCACCACACCCCCGACACCGCTCCGTCCGCCGACGACATCGCCCACCAAAGCGCCACCCACCACATCACCGGCCAATACAACCGCCCCATCACCCCCACCTACATCACCCAACAAACCCCCGAATTCCAACGACGCCGACACACCCTCACCCACCACCAACCCCCACCACAACAGCCCTGAACAGCCCCACACACACACCACCCCACACCAGGCAAGCAACACCACCACCCTTCGTTTCGCCACTCCGGCAAAACCGGAGACCCCCGGTCACAGGTTGATCACGCCTGAACTGCGGCTTGGGTCGAGCAAGGCACGCTGGCTTCCACCGGATCGGCGAGCTATCTGCCACCGGAACTGCACGAAGCATGGTGCTGCCCACCAGCTCCGACGCTTGCAGCCTCCGATGGACGGGTGATGCTCTTCGACCAGGGGCCGAGCGCAACTTCAGTTCGTTATGATCCGCAGGTCTTGTACCGAGGGGGGACCATGACCGAAGGCCAGAGCCACGAAGGCACGCACCATGCGGGAACCTCTGACAATTTCGTGGATGAGCGGACCGTTGTTGAACTGACGTACCAGCCCCGGTCCGCCGACACCCTGGCCGGCCTGCAGGTCCGTGAGCGGATCAAGAGGACCGGGCTCCTACTGCGGGGTGCGTTCTTCCTCCTGTGGGTAGGACAGTGGCTGGTCCTGGCGGTCGTCCGCGGCAGTGTCGACGTGTTCTCGACAGCTCTGTTCCTGTTGGTCCTCTTGATGGTGTGGGGTTACCCGCGGCTGCAAGCCGCCCACGTGCAGCGGCTCGTCGCATGGCAGGGCGAGTACCGCGCCACCGTGTCTCCGGACGGCATCACCTGCCGTACCGACCACAGCACACTGATCCAGAAATGGTCCGTCTTCCAGGGATACCGCGAGACGGAAAGTCACTTCGTCCTGCTCAGCCGGGACCCCAACATCATGTGCCTCGACGTCCTGCCCAAGCGGGGCCTGCACAACGCCGGCGACATCGAGCGGCTACGAACGATCCTGGACCAGCACACCCCACACGTGTGACAGATGTCCACCGTTGCGACAAAAAACGCGCCTCTGTCACAACCATCCCGTCAAGTCTGTCTCATTCCAGGAAGCACATTCCACACTGCTTCACTCGCCTCTGCCGCCCATAAATCCGTGACGCAAGCGACTGAACCGCTCCGGGTCTGATGGAGGCTCCGGACTGTCCCGAGTTCGTCTGCCAGCGCTCCATCTCGCGTATGCGTCCGCCCCGACTGTCCGACACGCACCTCCTTGAATGCCAGCGCCGTCTCGACGATCTCGTCGACCACCCACACCGTCCGGGCAGCACAGATATTTTGCGAACCCTGCACCTAGCGCTGGAGGACATTACGGGCGGCTTCGACTTCGTCCCGCCGCTGCCGGATACCGACGCCGTGCTGCATCGACGGTGGCGCGGCCACGGCGGCGTCCTGTGGTATCTGGACGATCCTCTGCTAACCGCGGCCCTTATCAAGATCGCGACGTTGGGAGGCCTGGGCACCGCGCAATCGGTCTCCTTCGCCGTCTTGCTGCAGAGTCTGCCGCCCTGCTCGCAGGTATCGATCCCAGAGAAGGCTCTGGAGTATTACGAGGACTCGATAAACGACAACCGATTCGAATTGCCGGATGCTGGAAGGGATGGGTACGGATCGGCGACCCCAGTCCCTTACTCTCCGATCCGTACGGTCAGCATGGCCTTCGTCGACTACAACGGGGTGGCCTGGGTGCGCACCGACAAAGGGCTCACTGCGAGCAACAGGCCTCCTGCGATCCCCGATGGACACGAGGGCCGGGTAGTGGGGCAGCCGTCGCTCGAATCATTGAAGTCCTGCAGTGACTACTCCAGCTGACGGAATAGCAACGGGTTTGGGCTCTACCTGAGTGAGATCGCTGGTCAGGCCAGGAGTTGGTAGTTGCGCTGGTCGGGCCGGGGGTAGAGGCGTTGGTCGGCTTCGACCAGGAACCCGCGACCGAGGCGACCCGCACCTCCAACCGGATTCGCGGCCTGTTCACCCAGTTCCACCCCAGCCTGGAACGTGTCCTGGGCCCGCGCCTGGACCGTCCCGCGGTGACCTGGCTGCTGGAACGCTACGCACCCCGGCCGGTTCAAGACCTTCAGCAAACGCACATCTTCCGGCGAACGCGTGCGAGGTGGCGCCGAAAGTCAACGGGTTCCAGATGAAGACTCCGTGCTGCTGACGACTGCAGCGGCTATCAGCGCTACCAGATTCTCCGTCCAGCAGTCCGATTCCTTGGTAGCAACCTCGGCGCCGCAGTCTGTGCAGACGAGGTTGGGGCCGTCCTGGCCGTGAAGCCCGCAACAGCCGCCACGACGTCTTGAGTCCGGATGCAGAGCTGCGCCTGGCACGTCGTCAGGATGCAGGATGAACAGCGTGGCGTCGTAGTTGATCGCATAGGTACCCTGCGCCACCCGCGGGTCGGCGATGCGATGAACCAACAGGCGATCGCTGGCCGGGGAGGCCGGCGATTCCTGCAGATCACCGGTGAGGAGGTGCTCGCAGACCGCGCAGGTAAAGAGAGTCACCGGGCCATTGTGCCGGTGTCACGCAGTGCCAGACCCCGGTGCGTTCTCCCTGCACTGCGCCCACCGTCGTCCAAGGACGCACACGCCGTGTCCCACCGCGATGGCTAGGGATGCGGCTTGAGCTGGAACTGCCGCCAGATCCGGCCGACGGTCGACTTCGACAGGCCACTGTGCTCGGCCATCGATTTGCGCGACCAGTGGGTGGCGTTCTTCGGCAGCTGTTCCAGCGTGGTGACCACCACCGCCTGCACCTGATCGACGCTGATCGTGGGCGGCCGGCCAGGCCTCGGCTCGTCGGCCAGCCCGTTTAGCTGCTCGGCCAGGAAGCGCCGCCGCCACTTGCGGACGGTGTCAGCGGTCACCTGAAGATTCCGGGCGACCGCAACGATCGGCGGCACCCCCGGCCCCGCACAAGCCAGCACGATCCGGGCTCGCAAGGCCAGGGCCTGGGCCGATGTCGCCCGACGCGTCCGTCTTTCCAACTCCGCCCGCTCCTCAGCAGACAGCAGCAGCGGTTCCAGCTTCGGCCCCCGACGGGGAACTGACGCACCAGCAGCAGTCACACAACTACTAACGATCAACTACTGGCGCAGGACAATAGCGCCCCAGCAGCTCGAAACGCTGTGTGACGAGGCTGGGAAAGCACGGGGACCGAGCGCCGGGCAGGCCTTGCACCTGCATTTCCCCGCAGGAAGCAGGCCGTCGTACAGTCTGCCGCAGCGGCCACGAACTCGGCGACGGCGTGAGTTACTTGACGCCTCTACCACTGTCGTCAATTGCACCGGTGAGCGTACAAACCCCTACTCGGCCTCGCTCAACACGTCGAAGCGCAAGCCGCTCGAGCCGCCGCCGGTGCCACTCACCTTGCGCCGTGTGGTCCAGAAGTGCGGCGCACCGTCCTGCCACCGGGTGAACTGGTGACTGCGCTCGACTCTGACGCCGGAGCGCGGGACCTCCTCCTCGAACAGCCAGTCCGTCTCGCCCAGAAGCCGGCCCAGCGGCGCCTGGGGGTAGGCCTCGTCGCGGACCAGACCGGCAAGGCGGAATCGGATCGACTCCATGTCGGCGAGCACTTCCGGCACCAATGGGTACCAGTGGGCGGGGACTTCGGTCGCCACCAGGTAGCGCGGGGCGGCGCCGGGCTCGGGTGCCGGACGCGGCCGGGCTGTGGTCGCCCAGCGTTCGTGGCGGTCGACCCGCTCGTCGGCGCGGTCGGCGACGGACTCCTCGACGGCCCAGGCGAGGTTGGCCTGTTCGTCACGCAGGAGCAGCACCGATTCCACCGGACGGCTCTCCAGCCCGACCGGCAACGAGGCGGGCCGGTAGATCCAGGGCGAGGGCGCTGTGGACATGCCGGCCGCGGGGTCTGCGTAGGCCGCGTCCCCCAGACCGTAGAGGCTCCACCTCACACCGTCTTCGGCGGTGGCGTGGGACAGGGCCGTCTCGGCGCCGAAGACGTCGGCGACGGTGCAGTCCACGACCCGGCTCAGGGAGCCGACGACGAGCGGCAGCGGGATGCAGAACCAGTCGCTGTTGTACACCGTGGCGAACGCGACGAGCATCAGGCGGCCCAGGTCGGCGGGGGACGCGTCGACGGATCCGAAGTCGATGCGGGCGTCCTCCATCTCCCAGAAGCGGGACACCGGCATGCCGCCGTACACCGCGGGCGTCGGGATGATTCTGCGCCCTTCCCGCTGCGTCGCGGTCTCGTCGACCGGCAGTTGAGCGTCCGGGGCGTCCAGAGCCCACCAGTCGAGGTGACCGCCGTGGTACTCGTCGGCGCGCAGTTCGAGGCCCGGCAGACTTGAGGCGGACACTTCGAAGGCGTACTCGAGCCGGTTGACGTTCCACGCCTCGGGAGGCGGAGACGCCTCGGCCTGCTCCACCGCCGGTACGCGCGCCTGCCACCAGGACAGCCAGGCTGCGGCTGCGGTGGCCAGGGCGTCGCGGACCGCGCCGGTGTCGGGGGCGTCGAACTCCTTGGCGGCCGTCTCGTCGTGCTCGGCGAGACGTGCGAGCCAGGGGGCGAGGGCGACCGGGTCGGGGAGCCGGTCGCGCACGGCCGCGGACAGGCCGGTCGGGGCGAGCGGTCCGTCGGCGTCGAAGGAACAGACACGGGCGAAGGCCGGCAGCAGGGCGACGAGTCCCGCGGCGTCCAGTGCCCGGCGCCAGCGCAGTGCGCCCGCCACCGTCAGCCGGGCGTCGGGGCCCTCCACGGGTTCTTGTTCGACCAGCGCCTCAAGGACCATCGTGGCCGGGTCGTAGGGCTGCCACTCGGCATCGGGGCTGCTGCGCCAGCGGTCGAGCCGGTGGGTCTCCTGGGCTATCGAGACCGACACCGGAGAGGCCGCGTCCTCCCCCCTGAACTCCCCGAACCCGTACTGGCGGGCGAGGAACCATGCGGCATCGGCGGTACGGGCGGCGAGCGCCTCCTCCATACCGGTGTCACGCGGCACGGGCTCATACCTGAACTTAGTGGTCATAGCGGCAACATCCCATGCTCCGGCCTCAACCACTGCATGGGCAGCAGTCCGCGCAGAGCGTAGAGGTCGTTGAGGTCCATGCCGCGCAGCCGGGCCAGGGCGAATGTCTCCTCGACGACGGCGTGCACGTCCTGTGTCCGCCAGCCGCGCTGACGGTCGGGTGGCAGGGCCAGCAGCAGTGCCTGCGGGGCCCGGGCGTCGGGCTGGTTGTAGTGGAAGGCGAGGCCGCCCAGTTCCTCCTGGTCGCCGGGGGCATCCCTGGCGGGCTCCGGCACGGTCTCTGTCCAGGCGTCCACGACCAGCCCGGCGAGTTGCCCGGGATCGACCGGCCCGTCGGCACGCAGCACCGCGCAGTCGTGCGGGGCCGGGTGTTTACGGGACGGTACGGAGGCCGGTCCGCGCGCGATCCACGGTTGCCCGGCGGGCACTTGGGCCACGACGGCGGTGCACGGAGCCGAGCCGGCCAGCGTCTCGGCGGCTGTCAGCGCGTCACCGAGGACGCGTGCCTGCGGCCTGAGCCGTTCCATCGCCAGCAGCCAGTCCGCGACCGCTTCCTCGTCGGCACCCTGCGGGGCCGGGCCGGTCAACGCGGTCGCCGCAGCGCTGCCGTTGAGGCGGAGCACGGGCAGGACGGGGAGCGTCCGGCCGAACACCGAGGAGACGGCCGTATGGAGCTGTGTCACCCATTCCAGCACCGCCGAGGGATCCTGCGGTGGCGGTCCCGGCAGCGGGGCGAGCGGCTCGGCACGGAAGCGGCTCAGGACCGCGCGAGCCTGCTCGCGCAGCGCGTCCGTCTCCTCGGCACCCGCTGCGGGGAAGGCGCCGGGTACCCCGAGGCCGGCGAGGGTTTCGAGCCTTCGCACCACCGCTTCGGCCGTGTCCGGCAACTCCTCGAACTCTTCGTCCAGCTCGGCGAGCCCGGCGGTGACGGCCTTGTGCCAGGCGGTGATCCTGGCCGCCAGTTCCGGAAGATCGGCGGCCGACCAGTCGGCGCCCGCCGCGGTGTCCAGGTCGGTGATGAGCAGCGGGCGTCCGGCAGCCAGCACATCGGCCAACGACCGGCACAGCAGCTGAAGTTCGGCGAACCGCGCCGCTCCGGCCTCGGTGACCGGCACGCCCGCGGGGGCACGGCGCAGAAGCCGCTGTGCCAAGGTGCCGTCGGGATCGCCCAAGGCGGCGGCTGACGTCTGGTCCGCGCGGTTTCGGAAGAGCCCCGCGCCCAGCACCACCTCCAGCGCGCAGACCTCGAGTTCGGACAGGCCGACCAGGGTGGGCGAGGCTTGGTCTCCGAAGGCGAAGCTCCAGCCGGAGGCAGGACCGAGGCGGGTCTGGCACCAGCGCTCCAGGGCGGGGTCGAGTGCGGCCAGGGGCCGGCCCGCCGCCCAGCCGTCCGTGCCGGTCGCGGGGGCCAGCAGCCCGAGGCGGTGGCTGATGTCGACAGCGGCGCGCGGGGTGCGCAGCACCTCGAAGTCCTGAGGGAGGGCGTCGCCGCGCGAGATGCCGTCGGCGGCCTGGCCGGCGCGCAGCGGGTTGCCCGCGACAAGATGGTGCACGCTCTCGGCGAGCAGCAGATCGCCCACGGCGTCGACGGTGGCCTCCAGGTCGGACACGAGGGGTTCGGCCTGCTCCCGCAGCGACAGGAGATTGTTTTGGGAGAGCTGCTCAGTGAGGGAGTCGAGGTCCTGGAGCGTACTGCCGTGTGCCGTGAAGTCGGCGACCAGCGCCTGGCCGTCGACGACGTCGCGTTCGGCCGTCGCTTTGCGGGCCGCCTCGCTGTTCGGCGCGTCCGACTCGGCGACGTGTGCGGTGGGGTACACCGCACGGAAGGGGGCGATCAGTTGGTCCAGGTGGGCGTCGTGGAAGGCGCGTTCCAGGCGGTAGCCCAGCAGCGCGCCCAGGCTCTGGCCGGACCGGATGCCGTCCACGACGGCGAGCGCCCTGCGCACGCGGCTCGCCGTGAGGTCGATGCAGAACGCCTGGTCGTCGGTGTGGCTGAGCCAGCCCGAGCGCAGGACGGCGGCGGTGGTGGCCTGGTGCAGGGAGGGGGCCACGAGATAGCCGTCGTTGGGCTGCCCGGCTGTTTCGTCTTCCCCGGAGTCGGCGGGTATCTCGCCCAGGAGATCAAGCTCGCCGGCCTCTTCGTCCTGCGGGGCCTCCTCGCCGTCTTCCGGGTTCTCGCCGTCTTCCGGGTTCTCGCCGTCTTCCGGGTTCTCGTCGTCTTCCGGATCGGTCGGTACGCTCGGCGGTTCCCAGCCCCGGGGATGCAGGTCGGTGACCCAGCCGTACGCGCCGACGTGGGTGCCGTCGGGGCGGTCGCTGCGCAGCCGGTCGAGCCGGGCCGAGGCGACGGACGTGATCCACGCGTCCAGGCGGTGGGACTGTGTGTCCAGCACCTCGCAGAGCAGCCGCTCCAGGCGCGGCAGGTCCCCGTAGGCCAGGCCTTCGGCGATGGCGACCTGATCGATGGCGACGGCCGCCCAGTCGAAGAGGTCGGGTACCACGCCTTCCGGGACCGTCACCCGATCGTCGAGCAGGCTCACGACGGAGTCCAGCGCGCCGCCGGACTGCGCGCGCTGGTCCAGCCGCTGGTAGTACATGTACAGAACGATGCTGGCGAAGTGGTACCAGAGCCCCAGACGGCCCTCGCGCAGTCCTTTGAAGGCAGGGGCGAGGTCGAACAGCGGCTGGAGGACCTCCGGCGGGATGTCGGCGTTCTGGGATCGCGCCAGGCCGATCTCGTGCAGGACACCGAAGAGCGTGGCGAGCGGTCCGGCGTTCAACAGCTCCTGGAGTTCCGGCGTGGCCTCGGTGGTGACGGAGAACTCCAGAGGAAACGGCGGGATCGCCATGTCGGGTTCGTCCAGCCAGGCGAAACCGCTCGTGAAGGAGATGCCGACCGGGGTGTAGGGCACGGGCTGGAAGGGCGCGTCGACGGGCTCCTGCTGCACAAAACGCACCCGGCGGGATGCAGGCAGCCGGTGCAGCAGGTCGTTGATGGCCTCGTCGGCGTCTCCCTCGCGGCCGACGCTCGGCGAACGCCAGGACTGGAACTCGGCGTGTGTGCGGAACGCCTGGATGTGGTCGAGGATCCGCAGGTCGACCTCGGTGCCGTGCCACAGGTCGAGCGAGGTGACGGGCAGGATGCCGTACGGCTGCCGACCGATGCGGAGCGTGGGCAATTGGCCCCTGGCGCGCACGTGGTCGATGAAGTGCGAGACGAGGAAGGTCAGGTCAACAGGGGTGTCGAAGGCGTCGTAGGCCCGCCAGTTGGAGGATGCGGCGGCCATGGCGCCGATTGCCGCGTGCAGTTCGGTCAGCAGGTCCTGGTCGTCGATGTCCAGCCCGTCGGCGGTCTCGGCCACTACGCGCCCGGCAGGGGGACCGAGGGCCCTGGTGATCCGGGCGGCGGCGTGTGGATCGCCAGGGGCGAGGTCACCGAGGGCAGCGCGCTGCGCGTCGGCCTCCTCGGGAGTCGGCGGAGGCATGCGGGTGCGCCAGGCAGACCTGGTGGCCTCGGTGTTGTTGGTGGGCGTGCCGGTGGGCAGCACGCCCAGACCATCGGTGCAGCGGTGCGAGTCCAGCAGGGTGCCGATCGCCTCCGCGGTCAGCTCCGAGGACTCGCCCCGCACGCCGGTGACGGTGACCAGGGCGAAATCGGGCCGCATGTCGCCCTCGATGAGGACCTTGACTCCCATGCCCACGCGGACGGCCTCGTCGAAGTCGCTCAGCCAGGCCGGCGGCACGGGCGAGTCCGGGCCGGGGCCGACGTCGAGCACCTCGGGGATGGGCTCGCCCTCCTCCCTCCAGAGGAGCACGGGCTGACCGACGCCGTCGGCCTCGTAACCGGAGAACACCAGTCGGTCGGGAAGCACGTAGCAGTTCGCCGCCTGGGTCCAGGCGCCCTCACGCATGTCCGGCTGCTCCGCCCATGGTTCGGGTGACGGCCCGGTGCCGCCGACCGGGGTCTCCTCGTCCGGCGGCTCCGACTGGCTGGGCCGCAACGCCTTCACCGCCCAGGCGGCGCGTCCGGGGCCGATCGCGGCGACGAGCATCGTCCAGGCCACCTGGCGTCGCTCGTAGTGGGGACCCGCGGCCCACACCTCGCGCCAGTACGCCTCGGTGGCGGCGCGTTCGGCCGTGGTGAGGGTGGCATCGTGGGAGTCGATGTGGATGTCGTCGGGGTAAGCGCGGATCAGCAGTTCCAGGGCGGCCTCTCCCGCGTTGCGGTACACCGTCTCCAGACGGAGCGGGAGCAGGAGCAGCGGATCGGCACCGCTTTCGTCGTCCCACAGCTCCGGTTCCGCGGCGACCAGTTCGTCGTAGGCCTCGCGAGCGGCACGGTGGCGCGTCTCCTGCTCCTCGACGGCTTCCTGCGCCGCGGTGAGCTGCTCGGGCTCCATTCCCGGTTCTCCGGCCACCGTGCGCTTGGTGCACATGGCCAGTTCCGTGCGGGCATCCGCCAAGCTGATCCGGGCGTCGCGGACCTCCTGGTGAGCCCGTGCCGCGTCCAGGTTGACGCTCATCACGGTTCTCCGATCAGTTTGCGAGCCGACATGAGGACCCGGAAGGGCCGTTGCAGGGACACCATCGCCACCGTGGCGGCGTTCCACTTCTGCGGACCGGGCTGCTCCATCGCGGGCACCGGGGGCATCACGGAGAGATCGGCGAAGCTGCCCTCGTCGACCTGCCACGTGAGGTCGGACCAGTGGTCGTAACGGTCGGATGCGGTGTCGAACCCGAAACGCATCCGGTAGCTGTTCTCGGCGAGCACGAACCACCAGTCGTGGATGTCCTCGTCCAGCACGAAGGCGTAGGCGACGGTCCGCTCGTCCAGGGTGAGCACCATCTTCGGGTGCTGCCATGTGCTCTCCGCCAGGTCCTCGGCATCGCTCACCGCCGACGCCGGTACGGCGGCGACGATCAGATTGGGGTAACGGTGCACGAGGCGACCCCGGATGAGCAGGACATCGACCTCGCCTGCGTCCAGCGCGAGTTGGTAGCCGAGTGACTTGGGCCGTACCCAGCTGTGCACGGGCGGGACGTCCGGCGCGCCGTCCGGACGCGGCCAGAAGTGTGTGAAGGGGCTGCCGCGCAGGTCGGTGGGGTATTCGCGCCAGCGCATCTCGCGGTTCATCTCGTCGTTCACGCCGACCATGAAGGAGGCGATGAAGGGCGCGTTGGCCTCAAGCAGTACGGCTCTGTCGTCGGGGATCGTCGCCGAACCGGGCAGGAACCAGTCGGGGGCGTCCTTCTGGAGGGCCAGGGCCATGGGCGCGGTGAAGTCGGGGCAGGCCATGATGGGTTCGCTCGCTGACTGGGGCAGGGTGAAGGCCTCCTCCGACAGGACGGCGACCGTGCTGTCCAGTCTGGCCGCGAGCAGGGGGGCGGGGTCGAGCGCCTGGTCGAGGCGGCCGTTCATCGCGACCGCGTCGACGGGCACGCCGAACTCCAGGATGTGCGCCGCGGGATCGTCGGCCATCGACGCATCCGGCGCCAGCGCGGTGTCGGCATCGACCAGCGTCATGGCGGCGTCCGGGGGCCACTCGGCGAAAGCCGGGGACACATCGCCGACCAGGTTCGCCGGGTCGGCGACGGACAGGGCCCGGAACAGCCGCGTCGCCCCGGTGAGCGGCTCCTCCTCCGGCGCGAGGGCCGCCCCGAGCGTGGCGGCCGGGCGGTCCAGGAGTCCGGTGATCGCGCCGGCCTGGGCGTCGAAGCCGTTCGCCAGGGCTGAGGGGGCCATGGCGGACAGCAGCCTGATCCGCTCGGCGTCGCGCAACTCACCGGTGGTGCGCACCGCGTTGCCTACCGTGGCGTTGAGTTCGTGCGCCTCCTCCCCTTCCATCGGCACCGGCTGCGTGGACCGGGTCACCATCGCCGTGGGCAGCGGCGGCAGCAGCTCGCCGCTGAGCGTGCGCCGTGCGTACGACTCACCGTCGAGGCCCGCGTGCCGGGCCAGCGGTCCACGGCGACGCAGCAGCCGCCGCAGCACGGGCGCGACCAGTTCGTTCGGGGCGGGGCTGACCGCGATCTCCGTCTTCAGCGGCAGTCCGCTGTCGGTGCGGACGCGGTCGGCTACGGGGGCGGTGAAGCCGAGGGTTTCGTCCGGCGTGAGCGTCTGCACGTTGCGCCGGTGCACGGACCCGGACACCTCGGCGCAGAACGCCGTGCGGTTGCGCAGCCGGTTGGCCTCGCGCACGGCACCGATCTGGTCCCATGCCCTGGCCATCAGCCACTCCTGGTTGTCCCGCACCCAACCGGTACCGAGGGAGGCCGCGATCCGGGTCTCCGGATCGAGATTGAGCTCCTCGATCCACCCGTACTCATGGTCATCGGTCCGGTCGCGTACGGCCGGACCGCCGCCGTACAGGGGCGGGGCGATCACGTCGTCCCTGCCCCGCCCGATGTACACGGCGACCCGATCGGCGAAGTCGTCCAGAGCGGTTTCCATCTCTTCCACGGGAGTGTCGACCAGCTGGAGCGCACCCTGCACGGTGATCGTCTGCCGGGCCCCCGGCGGCCCGTCGGAGGCGAGCGGCTCGTCGTACAGCCAGGGCTCGGTGATGTCCACGGTCCGCCCCGCCAGCAGGGCGCTCTCCTCAGGCGACAACGGGACGATCGCGGTGGCGAGTTCTTCGAAGTCGCCCGCCGCGCCGGTGCGGAACTGCCAGCTGTAGTACACGGGCAGTCGGACGGCGCCCTGGCCGGGCCACCAGGCGTCGCCGTGGGGCTCGGCCTCGGTGAGACCGCCGGTGAGCCCCGCCACGACCCCGCCTTGGAAGGCCGGCACGACACAGGCCGTGTAGTCGGTATTCGACCTCAGGCGCAGGGGACACAGCAGCCGTGAGGTCAGGGGCTCCGACCGGCCCGCCGGGCGCTGCACGTGGGCCCACTGCCAGGACTGTCCCAGCGAGGGCAGGGCGGCGGTGTCCACGTCCACGTACGGCAGCGCGCGGCCGCTCTGCAGCGGGTGTCCGGCGGTCTCGAGCGCGACCAGGACCAACCAGGGCCGCAGCTTGTCGCCGTCGGCGCGGGCGGGCGTGAACAGCCACGGCAGTTCGGGCGCGTCGAACTCGACGCAGGCCATGTAGTTCGGCTCGGTGTCCTGGATACCGGGCGGTGGGTCGACGCGCAGGATCCGCCGGGTGTCGATGCCGATGACTCCTTCAGGGCCGAGCATCCGCAGATCACCGAGTGGTGGACGCACCGTCACTTCCTGGTCGGGCCCGGCGAGAGTGAGTACGGGGGTGATCAGGGCCGGTCCGTCGGGCACGGTGCTGCTGAGCGCCGCGCCGACCGAGCTCTGCATGTACGGGGCGAACTCCAGGTCCTCGGCCATCAGTTCCCCACCTCCCAGGCCTCGACGGCCCGTACGCCGGCCAGAGCGCCGCATTGCAGCAGCAGCTCAGCATCCGTCGGCGCCGGCCCGGCCGCAGTCTCCACGGGGGCCATCGACCAGGTCGACACGGCGGCGATCGGCGTCCGGTCGGCTACGAGCAGGGTGAGTTCGGTCTGCCACCAGCGCGGATCTCGTACGGACGTCGCGGCGGCGATGTCCTCCGCGCCCGCGAGCGCCCCTATGCGCAGGAACCGCAGCAGGTCCAGGGAGCGCACGGGCTTCGGGTCGGAGACAACCCTCGTCTCCCAGTCCAGCGTGGCTCTCACGAACGCGTCGTCATCCGGCTCGGAGAGGTCGCCCGCCAAGCGCCTGCCCGACCGGTAGGTCTCGTACGCGGGGCAGGTCAGCTGCTCGTCGTAGCTGACATTGCGGAACTGGCCGGGGGCGAAGAGGTCCACGGTCGGTCCGTCGTCGGCGTCTACACCGCCGAGGGTGGACGAGACGATGTCCCAGTTCTCGGCGGGGTCGACGACCGACGGCCCGAAGCGCTCGATCGCCACCCCGAAGGGCAGGACGCGCTGCCGGGCGACGATGGTGCCATGCGGATGCACCAGACTGCCGTCGCCGATCAGCCGGTTGGCGGCCGGGGACAGCAGCACCGGCAGATACTCGCCCTGGGCGGGCGGCATCGCGCTCCACGCCTCCGGGCGGCTGAACGCCTTCTCGAGCCTGCCACGCAGGTCCGCCGGCTCGGCCGGCAGCGCCGGCGCGGGCTGGCCCCAGCGCAGGTCGAAGTCGAAGGAGGCGCTGAACAGGAACAGGTCGATGCTGCCGCGCCCCACCGCGTGCCAGGGCGCGGGCCCTTCCAGGGTCAGCGCGAAGGCGATGCCCAGCAGCGTCTCCCCCAGCACCTCGACGGAGAGCGAGCCACGCATGTCGGCGGTGAACGACAGGGTCGGTTCCCGGTGGATCAGTACGTCGAGTCCGAACTGGCCGCGCACTCCGCAGTCGGCGATCTCGGCGACCAGCGAGAGCCTGGCCCCGAACTGGAGCGTATTGCTGGTGATCGCGAAGTACGCCTGACAGCTCAGCTGGATCCAGGGCACCGGTGAGAGATTCATGGTCAGCCGGTGCAGCGCCGGGACGCCGCGTGGGATCGGGTACGCCGGATGGAAGCCGCCGGCGCTGAGGACGAATGCCGGGTCGGCGCCGCCCCGGCTCAGCAGCAGCACATCCCCGTCGAGCGGCACCCCGGCCATGTGCGAGCCGGTGAGGCTCGCCATCAGGAACGCGCTGGGCTCGGCAGTGTCGTACTGCCCGGCGAAGGTGGCCTTGAGATAGATCAGCGGCACTGCCGGGTCGGGCACGGCGACGCGCAGCACGCCGAGCAGGGACAGCCGCACCGGATCGGGGAGTTCGGCCACGACGGCCGCCGACAAGGAGACGATCCGCCCGCCCCATGAGACCTGGAACATCGGGCCCACGATGGCGCGCCCCGGCGCGGTCGGGAACAGCGCCGGCAGCCGGGGCACGACCCGCTGTGCCGCGGCCCCGGGGTCGGCGGGAAACAGCAGCTCGCCGGCCGTGCCGTCGGCAATGGCGGAGATCAGGGCGTCCTGGTTCACCGCCTTGTTGATGCCCACGATTCCACCGACGCCGCTGAGCGCGAAGCCGAGACCGAGCTGGAGTCCGGGCGGGGGGAAGACGGCGCCGATCAACGCGACGAACGCCGGGCCGCCCGGTGCCGCGAGGTCCAGTTGACCAAAGGCGGTCACGGTCGTGGCCGGCACGGTCGCACTCAGCACGCCGGAGTACGAGTCGGGCTGTCTGCGTTCCAGACGGCCCCGCAGCCGCACCGGGGGCAGTGCGGTGTCGATGTCCAGTCTGGTCGGGTCCTCTGCCAGCCGTGCCAGATCGAGTCCGAAGATTCCGCCCATGTCGCACCTCGCCGTCAGCGGTTCCTGGGCAGTCGACCGTCCAGGAACGGCAGTTCATGCACGCAGCTGGTCAGGCATCCCTCCTTCCGATCACGGATAGGGCAGCCCGGCCGCGGCGGCGTCGATGCGGTCTGTTTCCAGGTGCACGATCGCTCCTGCCTCGCTGTTCGTGGGACCCAGGACCGTGATGACGTACTGGCGGTCGATGAAGAAGTGCAGGTCGATGATCTGCACCGTGTTGGCCTGCACATCGGCCGTGGTGGTGGCGAACGGGGTGTGCGTCAGATCCGTCGGATAGGGGGCGACGGCGTTCCACCATTGGCGGCGTGGGCTGTCCATGGGGACATCGGCCGGACGGAACCGGTCTTCTTCGAAGGTGTGCCACAGCATCCAGACGTGCTGGCCCGTCGCATGGCCGGTGGTGAGCACCTCATTGAGTACGTCGACGTAGGCTTCCCGGAAGCTCCTGGTGCCGTCTTCCGGGGTGGCCAGCAAGTACGCCCGGTAGGCCTCGGTCCAGGGACGCGTCCCGACGGGTCCCGCCATTTCGGCCCTGACCTGTAGATCGTTCGCGCGACTGCGCACGACGTTGGCCAGGCTTCGGGCCGTATCCCAGGCGGGCGCCGGCGGCGGGTTCTTGGCCAGCACCAGGTGACAGTGGAACAGGTCGAGAGGGCTCGCGCCCCACGAAGCGGGAGGTGTGTAGATGCCGTCCGGCGAGCCGCGGGGGTTGAGCAACCCCTCGATTCCGAGCAGCAGTCCGTCCTGGTACTCCAGCGGCAGCGGTGCGCCCTCCGGGCTGAACGAGTAGAGACTGCCCAGCGTCTGCCTGTCGAGTTCGTTCTTGCGCGTGAAGTTGAACTCGGGGATCGGCCTTTCCTGCCAGGAGAGCCATTCCCTGCGATCGGCGAAGGGGAGGGCCCATGCGTCGTCGAGGGCGGAGAGCGTGTCACGGCCGACGATCATGTCGTTGTCCAGCTCATGGCTCTCCTGGAACAACTTCACGGCAGCGGCGGTCTGGTCCACGAAGTTTCCGGTTGCTCCGTCGGGAATCTCATAGCCCAGATCGATCAGGGCGAACTGCACCGTGCTGACATGCTCGCCCTGGTGGCCGTAGCTCAGGTAGGCAGTCGTGTCCGCCGCACGGATGCGTTCAAGAACGGGATCGCCGCGGAACCGCGCGGATGACAGCGGCGCCATGGCGGACTCCTCTCGCCGTCCCTTTGCTCTGCGGCTTGCTCTGCGGCGCGATGCCGGTTTCGCACCTGCCGTCAGGGAATCTGGACGAATCACCTGCCCTCTTGCAGGAGGTGCGGTTCTCGCGGCGGAAAGCGTTGCATCCGATCGATCCGCCGGACGGGGCCAACCCCTTTCAGTCCACGTGGTAGGAGACGTAGTAACAGGACTTCTCCTCCTCGGAGAAGGCGATCTTCGACAGGTCGCCCTGTCCCTGCTCGGTCTCGTCGATGGTGACCGAGCCCAACTGATCGTCGTTGCCGAACGGGCTGCCGTCCTTCTCCCACAGGTAGACCGTCGTGACGCCCTCTACGGGAACGGCGAGCCCGACGGGGATGCGGGCTCCGGCAGCGGCCTCGACGGGGTCACCCGGCGGCCACACCCTGTTGTCCAAACCGGGCGAGTCGGTCGTCGTGGCATACAGTTCGTCGGGTGCCTCGTTCGCGGCGTCGCTGATGAGCTGGCCGATGTCGACATTCCCGGTGAGCCGATCGATGAGCTGGGCCCCCGGCAACTCGTAGACCGGGGCAAGCAGAGTGTTGATCACCGCCCCGAGGTCGAAGTCGGTCGACGTCGCCGGCCGCACGCAGATGAACTCCTCGATGGTCGCCGTCGCCGTCATGGCATCCTCCTCTCCGACCTGGGGCCGGCTGCCGGGCATTCCCCGCGCTCGCCTCTCCCACGCCGAGTCCGACGCTACGGATGCCGTGTCAGCGCGGCGTCATTCGGCCGTCATCGACAACCTCCTCCCCGCGCAGTTGCAGGGCGTGAACAGGAGGCAGAGGATGAACAGGCGACACGCGTCGCCTGGCCGGCGCATCTTGATGGACGGCAGTCGAAGCGACGAAAGCGCCCTCGACGCGGCGAAAGGCCCGCGGGAGGCACCCCCACGCCAAACTGCTCACGCGAGGGGATCAAAGTGACGTCCTCTCCTCGGCTGGAACTTCTCGGCGACTTCCATCTGGAACTGGGCACCGAACATGCCGCCCTGTCCGGCAACGCCCAGCGTGCCCTGGCCTTCATGGGACCGCGGCGACAGGTGCGCCGCACGGTCCTCGCGAGCGCATCACCTGCCCGCCCCCGACGCGGAGTCCCAAGGGCTGCGCCACGAACCGACCCTGCTGGACCTGTCAGACGTGTTCGGCGTCCGGGGAACCCCTCTGCTCACGTCCGACGACCCCGGCACCCGGCCCGCGCTTGCCCTCGGCTCTCCGCACGGGCCTCATCGTGTCCGGTGCTGACCAGCACGCCGACAGCAACGGGACAGGTTCACCGGCGAACAGAATGAGAGGCACGGCATCATGACCGCGTTCACCATCGACATGGCCGGCCCGTTCCAGCCGGGGACTGGTGCCACCGACCTCGGCGGGCCGAACGTCGGCGGCCATCAGCCACCGCACTGGTACGAGCAGTACGGTATGGACTTCGGTGCCCCAGAAGGCACCCTCGTCCGCGCGGCCTTCGACGCACATGTCACCCGGTACAACCCGCACGACCCGGCCGCGGACACGCCCAAGGTGTACGGCGCCCAGATCTTCATGCGGGCCCCCAACGACATGATGGGCGGCTACTACACCCACATCGCCGATGTGCCGGCCGGACTCACGGTCGGCTCCTCGGTCGCCAGAGGCGATCCGCTGGGCACCGTCTGCCGCAGCGGCCCGACCACAACTCATCTCCATTGGGCCCTCGTCGAGATCATCGGCGGAGCACCGGGCGGGCAGTACCAGGGGACCAACCTCCATCAGTTCTTCCTCGGCATCACCGGCACGGACACCGTGACCTCGGTGACCTTCCCGCAGGACGGATCACCGCCCATGCCCGGCGGTGGCGCCGGGCACCCGAGGGCGTTCCTTCTGGCCGGTGTCGGCGGTATCCAGGAAGCCTTGACCGCGCTCGGCTACGATCCCGGCCCGATCGACGGCATCGACGGCCCCCGCACCCGGGCCGCGGTGAGCGCCTTCCAGCGGGATCAGGGGCTTGCGGAGGACGGGCAGTGGGGCGAGCACACGCATGCCGCGATGGTGGCGGCGCTGCGGGCCAAAGGGTTCCTGGTGGATGGGGACTGAGCCATCAGGTGGTGCGCTCCTCTGATGGGTACGTCGGGGCTCGTACACGACGAGACCTCCAGCCGCCGCGGGACTCACATGAATTGCCGTCAGGCGAGCGCGGGCACGATGTTGCCGTTGGCGACCGTGACGGCGACATCGCCGGAGTGGATGCCGGGCATCACGGCGATGGCGCCGTCGGTGACGCGGACGAGGCCGCTGTGGCCGCGCTCCAGGTCGTCGCCGAAGGGATCGGCCTCAGGGCACCGGGGCTTCCGGTGCCGCACACCTAGCGGGTACGGCCGGTAGCTGGCGCGAGTTGTGCCAGACGTTCGGCGCGACCCGGGCCGTTGGGCACCTCACACCCTCCCCGCACATCGCCCGACCGGCCAAGGACCGGACAGTTGCGTGCGTACCCTCACACGGAGAAACAACGGCTTCCAAGACATGGTCGAGTGACGGCGTGTACTGGCGAGGGCCCGAGAGCGAGCGGAGGGTTCGGTACCGGAATTCGGAACCATCTCAAGGAACGCCACCGGAGAATCCAGCAACGGGTCAGGGGCCGCCGGCAGGACCGGCGGCCCCTGGCGAGGGATCGCGTTGGAGGTGACCGTCCTTCAGTGGTCCACGCCGCCACCGCCACCGCCACCGCAACAGGCAACGGTCTCGCTCGGGCCGACACTGGCCAACGGTGCTAGCGCGAACGCAGCCACCAACACTACGAACAAACCAACTACAGCCTTACGCACTGCATCTCCTTATCGGGTAGGGAAGCCTTCCCCGGCCTTTCCGCCGGGGAACACCTGTCAGGGGTGGCCGGGCGGCATGCCGCAGCAGGCGACAGTCTCTGCCGCACCGACGTTGACCAGCGGCGCTACCGCTTAGCACCGTGCCTTTATATGGAGGCTTCAGTCCTCATAGCAGCCCATCCTCACATCGGAAATGAAATTCGCCCAAAAAGTAGTCTCCCTGGCTGCAGGAGGGTCGATCTTCTGAATGATGGCTTCCAGATCGCGTTCAGCCTTAATGAGTTCATCAACCTTCGGATCCTCGCCATACCACGGGTAACTGTCCGCAACTTCCTGCATACACTGGACGAAATGCGAGATAGTTGAATTACCGAAAAGCAGATGACTCGTATTGGGTCCAGCGCAGATCTTGCCGGAACTAGCATGCACGTAGACTCCTACATGTTCACCCAGGTGCATGATTCGGTAATATCCTTCACCTTTCTCGTCGACGCTGAGCACGAGATCGGAGTCCGCGCGGTACGAGAAGAAGGATGATGACACCTCTACGCTGACGCCGTTGCCAAACAGGGTGACCATTTCGGAATTCATTCATTTCCTCCGTTGCGAAGTGGACGAGCCCGCTCTGAAGTCCTTGGTGTTCGAGCTGACAAAGTGGCTGACCAGCTACCAGACCCCGGCGACCTCCGCTGAATCGGCGTCAGGCAGCTCCAGAACTTGCTGTGCAACCGGCACGCCTTCCGCCCGGACCGCCTCGATGAGGTTGCCGTCCAGACTGACTGACGGCAGCACACCAGCCTGCCGGGCAAGAAGCTGAGCACCTAGCTGATGCACACACTGGCGCAGTGATGAGCCTCAACCAGCAGGCCGCCGCCGGCACCCCTTGGTGGGCACGGATGCGGGTCCGTACCGGCTGCGTCCGACACGGACCCGCCCTCGGAGGCTACCTCCCACAGTCGTTGACGAATTGCGCAGGAGGCGGTTGCGTGTGCCCGCAAGGTGGCCGAGATCGCCGATGAGGTCGACCACAAACGAACTCCGCTGGAGAATCAGCCGATATACGCACCCCCACGGGACAGGCACACTTCGCGTGGCGCTCGATGGCTGGCGCGCCCCTCTTCCGGGCCGACCGAGGAACGTTCCACTACAACTACGCCTTGGCCCAGCAGCAGGCCGTGCGCAGCCCGTGGGTACGCACGATCCCCGAGAACCTCACGCAGAGCATCTCGGCAGCCCTCTTCGAAGGGTGGTGGTCCGCTGGTGTGAGAGCAGACGGGCGACGGCTTGGACGATGTCACTCATGTGAGGTGGGCGATGCCGTGCTCGACGCGGATACGCCGTGAGGAGTGCGCCTTGCGCTGAAGTTCGTGCCGTTTCTCTTACCAGGCGGGAGCGTTCTTCTTGAACTTGCGATGCGGGGACGTCATTACGCGTCCGTCGTCACCGCACGGCAGCGGCCCGTGGATTGACCTCACAGCGAGCGATCTCGCCCACGTGGCCTGTGCTGGCGACGGCCACCCGGAGCTCCGCCTTGCTCTTCGCAGGCACCGACACCTGGTCGTAGGTCTCGGCCATGGTGAAGCCGTTTGCGGTCTTGTAGCTGATTCTCACGGCGAAGAGACCCTGGCGCCCGTTCGGATTCCGAACCGCGACGGTCGCGTACGGGTCGTCCGTGTCCGCGCAGTGCGTGAGCACGGCGGTGCCGTCCTTCAGAGGCCGGGTAGTGACGGAGGGCGACGCCGTGGGGGTGGATGGGGCGGTCGGCCGCGAACTCTGGCCGCCACTTTCAGCGGTACTCGACATGGGGTCGGCATTGGGGGCGCCGACCGAGCTGCCAGACTTTGCCGTTGATGCAGGCTGCGGTGTGGAGTTCGCTTTGTCCGACTTCGTAGCGCCGCAGGCGGACAGAACTATGGCTGCCGCTAAAACCGCTCCGGCGGTCATGTGCACCCGCTTGATCACGTCACTCTTTCCAAGAAACGAGCCGCAGGATCGATTCCAGGACGGCTACGCTGGTCAGCGCGTGCAGAGGCTACCAGCGGGCGGAGATCGGGAATCGGTCGCCGTGAGGCGACAACGTGATCACGATGTCTCGGCCCATAGCTCGAGCCACTGGCAGACCCTGTTGTTGGTCTCGTTGCTCGCGCTCGGCTTGGACACTGTTGCACCCTGATCAGCAACGTGGCCGGCCGGACAAGTCGTAGTCGTGATCGGTGCACTTAGGACGACGCGTGGCAGCTTCACGGCGGCCAGCGTCCCTCTCCCCGTACCCTGCTGTCCTGACTCGACGACGGGCGGAGCACCCTCGCCCGGTGACACATCCTCGTCTCCGGGCGCCGGATGAACTGACTCTGCCGTCCAGTGCAGCTGGCCAATGCGGGAGTTCCCGCCGGAACAAACAGCGCGAGCCGGTCTCAGATCTATGCCGTGTCTGCGAAGAGTGCTGAGCCTTACGGCTGCCTGAAAGTCGGCGGAAGTAGCCCGTCGCCCGGCCAGAATGCCTGCTCAGCAACCAGTCCCGTGAGGAACCTGTCGGCCTCGTCCAAGACTGCGGCGCGCTCCTGCGGTCCATAGGTGATGACTTGGCCAGCGGTAGCGTCAAAGACGCGGACGTGACTGTGGGGGCCGGCGCAGAGGAGGGCGCGTCCGATCTCGGGCAGGCCTAGGCTGAGGGCGTCGCACTCACCTGCGCGGACGAGGTGTACGAGGTCGGTGGTGACCGTCTCCCAGTCGCCGACCTGGGGCCAGTCGGTACCGCCGCCCAGTTCATGGGTGAGCGTGGAGAGGGGGATGATCTCTCAGGGGTGCGTGCCTGGGTGAGGCGGTCGTGGATCCGGGCGCCGTCGGGCTGTCGCACCTGGGGGTGGAGCAGGGTGTCGGCCGCGACCACGGTGGTGTTGACCTCCTGGGTGCCGGAGTCGGGGTAATACGGCTCATGAGCGAACAGCAGGTAGGTGTCCATGGTGCGGGCCGAACCGTCAGTCCTGGTCTGGTGCATGGAGTGGGTTCCCCTCAGCGGTGAAGTGGCGGGCGCGGGCTGATGAGTTGGTGAGGCTGCGGGCTCGAATCCGGGCGGGAGCGGGCCCAGCAGGCCTGGCCCGCCATGCGGCTGATGGCGGTCTGTCGGGTCCGACTGCGCTGCGGCACCAGCGGGATTGAAGCTCTGGGCGACGTGGTCGGCGAGCTGGACCATCAGCCGCTCGATGTCGATGAGCCCGGCGCAGACGGACTTGGTGTCTGCTGTCTGAAGCAGGCCGGCGGCGTCCCACAGGAGGCGGTGACCGATCCCGGCCGGGCGGCGCAGTCCATCAGCGCCGCTGTCGGCAGCAGCCTGGAGAAGGTAGGTGTGTAGTGCGGCAAGCCGCTGCAGGTAGCGACAGGCGGCCTCGTCTTCAACGCTGCGGACGTGCCGTGCGGCCCGGTCGTCGAGCCAGTCCGGAAGGCGCTCGGTGAGCAGCGGGGCGAGCAGCATCACTGGCAGCACGAGGGCGTCGGGGATGCCGCTTAGCAGCGCGTACAAGGCAGCGCAGAAGCTGATAGCCCCCACGGTCATCGCAGAAAGCCGCAGCGCGGCGGAGCTGTGGGTGTTCAGGGCAATGCGGGTCGCCGGACGGCGGGTCAGCCAGCGCAAGGCCAGCTGCTGCGCCAGCGTCGCACCAGGGATGACCACGCCGACCTGCTGCGGGAGTTGAGGCAGTGTGCCGTCATCGGGCACCGTCCAGGCAAGCCACCCCCAGCCCGTGCGCTCCACCACGAGCGCGGGCTCACACATGCCGGCGCATCCTGCACCCGGGCAGACGTGGCCCCGCCGCAGCACACGGAACTGTTCCTTTTCCCACTGCCGCGGCTGCCGGGCGAAAGGGCGCAGAGGCTGCCCGGCCGTCGACTGCGGGGGCGTGCGGGGAGTGTCGGTCATGACGGGCTCGCTTCCAGGAGGCCGGTCGTGGTCAGGGCGGAGGCGCATGTCGAGCAGCAGCCGTCGCCGTCGGGGTGAGCCCGCCGGGGAGTCGGTCCGGGGCAGGTGCGGCACAGCGGCCAGCCCAGGCAGGCCGGGCACAGGTCCTGACCGGGGGCGGTGGCGGGTGTGCCGCAACCGGAGCACTCCACGAGCGCCCGGTAGGCGATCGCCTCGTCGACCGTGCGGTCGGCGGCAGAGGCCGTAGAGGGCTGCGGCGTCCGCACGGCCTCGTCCCGGTCGGTGGGGTGGCTGTTAGCGGCAGGGGGCGGGTAGAGCTGGGCGGAGCGTAGGCGGGCGGCGACGATAGCGTCGACGGAGGTGCGGATCCGGCCCGGCAGCGGGCGGCTGGTGATGACGTGGCGCAGCTGCCCGGTGCTCCAGCCGGCGTCCAGCATCGCGGTCACCACCCCGCCCTGGTCGTGCAAAGCCTTTTCCTGCAGCAGCAGTTCAGGGTGGGCGGATCCGATCGACAGCAGCAGCCGCGTGCCGGGGGCGAGAACTGGCGCCGCTGGTGCAGCCCGTCCCTCGGGCATTTCCGCCGACGGACCACGTGCGTTGTCGCCGCGGGGGCACGGAGGGAGGGGGTTGGTGTTCTGCTGGTTGGTCTTCTTAACGATGGTGTTCTTAGTGGGCTGATGAGCCGACGTCGGCTCATCCACTGGTGGAAATCCCGACACTGGCTGCGACCTGCACGGTTGGGGGACCGGCTGGTCGGTGATGACATACACGGTCCCGCCCAGGGTGCCGTCCTCGTGACGGGTGCGCTCTCGCACCAGGAAGCCATGCCTCTCCAACTCCGTGAGGCCGCTCCTGACGACCACGGCGCCATTGCGGCTGTGGCGTGCCAAGTCGGCGACGGTGATGCGCCAGCCGTCACGGTGCGTGCTGATCAGCCCGAACAACCCCTTCGCCTTGAAGGACAAACGGGGATCACGGAAAAGACGGTTGGCGATCTGGGCGAACTGATCCACTGCCACCACATTCCGGCGGATCCCCGCCCAGGTGCCTGGCGTCGCCGCCGGGGAAGGCGCAGATGCGGTTGCGGCACGGGGTCTGGTGTCGCCGGTCGCGAGGGTGTCGGTGAGACAGTAGACGCTCTCGCCGAGGGTGCCGGCGGTGCGCCGCAACTGGGCGCGTACGAGGTAGCCGCGGGCCTGTAGTTCACCCAGGCCTGCCCGGACGGCATCCCGCCCGTCCGGACCGACCTCCACCAGGTCGGCAAGGGTGATCTCCCAGCCTGCCCGATGGGTACTGAGATAGCCGAAAATTCCCTTGGCCCTGAACGACAGCTGAGGATCACGCAGCAGGCCGTTGGCGATCTGCGTGAACCGATCTCCCGTCATCACACCCCGGCGGAGTCCCGCCCTGTGGCTCACTGCGCTCCCCCACACGCCGGGCAGCCGTCCGCAGCAAGGTCATGCCGCATGCCATGGAGGGGGATACGGTCAGGGCTTTTCCGTGCGCACGCGCAGGCGAGATCCATAACCGCCAGCACAGCCAGCAGCCCTGACCAGACCATCGACCAGGTCAGGCCGACCACGGTCACAATCCGAGCAATATCCGCGGTGGTCAGCCATGGTCACGGCATGGTCAGGCCGACCATGCCGCACCCCTGACTCGAATGCGCAAGCAGACTGCGCAGCATCGCGCAGCCCCGATGCGCAACGCGACCTGCGCAACCATGAACGGTGCGCAGTGGTCAGGCCACTTCGTTGCGCAGCGCCGCAGGCGTCGGCACCGCTGAATGCGCATGAGTGCGCAGCCTGTCGCGCACCTCTCCCCTGCGCAGGTCCAAGACCTCGGACTGTGCACACCAACAGCAGCCCCTCCCACGCCCTGCGCACACTCCGCTGCGCAGACACGCGGCGGTGCCCGCTCCCCCACGACACCACTGCCCGTGATCAGGGGGTGGTCAGGCCGACCACGCCCTGACCACGCCGTTCGTGTCCTCATCGTGACCGTGGTCAGCCTGACCTGGTCGATGGTCTGGTCAGGGCCAGCAGATCTCCTGACCAGCAACATCCGTGCCAGTCCAAGAGGTTGACGATGCCTCATCGAAGGCACGCCCCACCCTGGGAAGGTGCTGACGTAGTGGCCGCAGGCGCCCGCCCGGAGGCGATGCGACGCCGGATGCGCCTGTCACGGATAGTGGTGTGGACAGTCATCGCGGCCGGAGCGCTGCGCAGCCCGTCACGGCAGTGACTGCCGACCCGGCTGGCCATGCGCAGGTGTTCATCAACGCGCGGCTCGCAGCAGCACCCACAACCGCGCACGCGCGGACTTGCGCATGCGATGGGCTGCGACCACAGACCTCGGTGAAGCCGCGTTCCCTAGGGTCTAGTAGTGCTTCGTTAGGTTCTGGTTCTGCTGGTATTGAGGGGGCGACGGCGACCGCAGGTGCTGCATGTGCCGGTCCAGCACCTCAGCAGGTCTTGGAGTGCGTCGAGGGTCTGGTAGAGGCTCGGGGAGGTGCCTCGACTTTTGGGTCGAGCCTGCGGAGGGTGAGGAATGCCTGCGCGGCGGTGACGAGGGTGACGTGGTGGTGCCAGCCGCGCCAGGTTCGGCCTTCGAAGTGGTCGAGCCCCAGGCCGTGTTTGAGCTCGCGGTAGTCATGTTCGATCCGCCAGCGCATCTTCGCCCACCGCACCAGGTCAGCGGTCGGCGTATCAGGCGGCAGGTTCGATATCCAGTAGTCCGTAGGGCTGTCCTGGCCGTCCGGCCATTCGACCAGGAGGGTCTGGGTGGGCAGGACACCGTCCCACTCGCTGCGGCCCCCACTCGATTCCTGAGCGGCGGCCAGGGACAGTTTGCCCGCGGGCCGCACCGTCAGCACCGTGAATCGTGAGGTCATCGCGCCCTTGCTGCCCTGCCGCCAGGTCACCTCGGAGAATCGCTCCGCACCCGCCTCCGCCGCAAGGATGGAGAGGGCTCGCGGCGGGGTGCGGTAGCGGGGCAGGGTGGGCGGCCCAAGCCCGCCACAGGCGGGCTGGTGCGGCTCGATATCCTCCGGATGAGCGACTTCCTTCCCCTGCAGGGCCAGGACATAGGACAGCCCTCGCTCCTGGAGACCGAGCCGGAACGGTGTGCTGACGCCGTAGCCGGCGTCGGCGACCACGACCGGCGCCTCCACCTGCCACTTGGCGAGTGTGTCCAGCAGGCCGAGCGCGAGACGCCACTTCTCCCGGTGCACCACGTCCTCGGGGACGCCTGCCCTGCGGCAGCGGTCGGGCTCGTCCGTCCATTCCCGCGGCAGATACAACTGCCACTCCAAGGGGCACGAGGCGGTGTCGGTGGCGGCATGGACACTGACTGCGACCTGGCAGTTCGCCCGCTTGCCGACCGCTCCGCAGTACTGGCGGGCCACCCCGACCGAGGCCTTGCCGCACTTGGGAAACGACACATCGTCAATCACCCACACCTCGGGCCTGACGACTGTGGACAGCCGCTCGGCGATCCGCTGCCTGACCGGCAGCGGATCCCACGGTGACTGGTTCACGAACTGCTGCAGGGCTTGCATGTTCCCGTCCGGCAGACGCTCGGCCATCGGCTGGATCGACTTGCGCCGACCGTCGAGCATCAGGCCTCGTAGATAACACTCGCCCTTGGCCCGCTGATCCGTACGCGGCACCGAGGCGAAGACATCCGCCACAAACACCGCCAACGCCGCCCGTAATCGGCTCACTTCATGTGAATCCACACGACCAACATGCTCTTGATCAGCATCAACGAACAGACCTAACGAAGCACTAACTTGTCCGGCCGATCATGTTGCTGGTTAGGGTGCGTGCGTGCCCAAGACGAGCGTGAGCAACGAGACCAGCAGCATGGTCTGCCTGTGGGTCGAGCCGTGGGGAACTGATCACTGGATGCGTCCTGGTGAGGAGTTCACGGTGGTGACCGAGGCGGAGCCGGAGCAGTCGCCGTTCAACGTGGTCGTGCATGACCAGGGCATCACGGTGTGGGTGAACGCGGGTCATGACGCCGAGGTCTTCGACAAGAACGGTGGATTGGTGCCGTGCGGGCACCAGCGACTCGTCGAAGACGGCAGCTGAGCTGTGTTCGATCGTCAGGTTCGGAGCCAGATGACCAGGGCTGCGGCGGTGGCGGTGCCGAGGAAGACGTAGCCGCGCTTGTCGGGTGCCTGTTGGCCAAGGGCGCGGCGGAACTGGCCCAGCACGATCCGACGGTCGCCGGACGGTCGGCCGAGACCATGACGGCACTGCTGACCCTGCTGCGGACGGAGATCAGCGCCGCCCAGCGCCATGGCGACATCGATAGCGCTGCGGATCCGGAGCGCTTGGCGGCACTGCTGCTGACGGTGGTCCGCGGTATCGAGGCGGTAGGCAAGGCCGGCCTGGACCCGGAGACGCTGCGGAACATTGCAGACACCGCACTGGCGGTCCTGCCCATGCCCGAGGGGCAGAAACGCCTCGCAACCGGGCGCATTCCGGCCCGCGAGAACTAACTTGGCGCCATCACGACCACATGATCCGCCGGACAGCGCCTACTCGGTCGACCCGCAGGTCATCGGCCGGTTCATCGACGTCACCGCCTCCCTCGAGACCGTGTCCGTGTTCTGCGACGGGAAGGTCGTCGGCCAGCACAGCAGGTCCTGGGCCCGGCAGAGGGTCGTCACCGATCCCGTCCACGCGGCCACGGCCGCGCGAGGCCCTCGCGACAGACCGCCAGCGACGTCAAGCCGTTCGCCAGCACGCCGACGGCCACGCCGTCGCCCTACGGGCCCCGGCCTTGCCTGTGGGGTGGGCGGCGCAGCCGAAGTGGGACGGTTCTCCAGACACCTTGAGATGTCTCGTCCAGGTGCGCTTCGGCAGATGTGAGAACTCGATCCTTGCCAGAAATGGCCATGCGTCCACACAGGCTCACGAGCGACACTGGGGATGTGCTGATCATGGACGCTGTGCTGGAGACCTACGACGCCACCGGCTTCGCACTGTGGCCCGTTGCCGAGTTGCCCTCGAACCATCTCTTGACTCTGTCCAGCCGGCTTTCCGTACGAGAGATCGGCACCGCCATGGCAGTCCTGACCAGCTACAACAAAAGCGATGACGAGGCCCGGCCCAGCGACCCCCAGGACAGCATGGAGCAGGTCAGCCAGCTGCTAACCACTGACCAGGTCATCGCTCCTGGCGGCATCCGGATCCAGGACACCTCGACGGGAATGACCGCACCGCCCGGCTGCTGCTTCGGCCTGGAGAACTGGCGAGACTGGCTGGAGTTCATGAACGGCGAAGAGCCCTGGCTCGGCCACGACCCCACACCGCGCATCGAGCACACCGGAACGACCGTCCAGCTGTGGCTTGATGCAAAGCACCCGAACGGAGTTCCCATCGAACTGTCTCTGCCCCGGCTGCCCGAACTGCTGGGCTCCGTTCAAGCCGACCTCATCGCCTTTCTGGCCTCCGTCGGCGAGTGGGCCACCCGGTACGCCCCGCCCCTCGCCGACGCCTTGGTCGCGAAGCTCGACGAGGACCTCACCATCGAAGCCCCTCTCCGAGACGGCCAAAGCTGAGCCTCGCCTGTCCAGGCGCACCATGCTGTGGCCATGTGTCTCGTGAGACACAGCAAAGCCTGGAGAAGGAAGGCTACCGTGCCCTGGCCGGCCGGTGGGCTGATGGTCGTGTCGCCGTGCGCAGCCGTAACGGCACTGACCTGAGCGGGGCGTTCCCGGAGATCGCGCACGCGGTGGAGCAGCTGCCCGTCGACACGGCCGTCGACGCCGTTATGTGACCTGTACGGGTGTCTCAGTCCCAGGGTGTCTCAGGTCGCGCACCTCTGTAGACGAGAGGCGTTCGCCGCCGATGGTTCAGGGAGCCGAAGAAGGAACAGAGCCGTGCGGCCGTCAGCGCGGCACAGATAACCTGCGCGAATGAAGCGGATTCAGCGGGCCGCTGGCGCGGTCGTCGGCTCAGCGGTGGGTGACGCCCTGGGCGGCCCCTTCGAGTTCGGTCCCCAGGGAGCGTTCTCCGCGCGGTTTCCCGCGCCTGGCGCCGGTGGCGAGATGTGCGGAGGCGGTGGCTGGGACCCCGGCGAGGCCACTGACGACACGCAGATGGCCGTCCTGGTCGCGGAGTCGCTGCTGGAGCAGGGCGGACTGGATCTTCCGGACATCTTCGCCCGCTTCCAGCGGTGGGCAGCATCAGACCCCAAGGACATCGGCCTGCAGACCGAAGACGTCCTGACCAACGGCATGCCCTGGGACCTCGCCGCCGCGATCCATTTCCAGGTCAACCAACGAGCGGCCGGGAACGGCTCCTTGATGCGGGCATCGACCTCCGCAGTCCACTTCGCGGCCGCCGGCCAAGAAGCCACCATGGACGCCGCGCGCCACATCGCTGCTCTCACCCACGGTGACCGCGCGGCCTGGGAAGGAACCGCGATCTTCCACGAACTCATCCGCGTCACGTTCGAGGAAACCGACCCCCTCACCGCGCTCCCGGACATCCTGGCCCATGCCCACCCCGACCACCGCAGCCGCTACGCCACCGTCCTCTCGCCCGACTGGCACCCAGATCAGGCAACCGAGTTCAACGGTGCCGTCTGGCCCTGCCTGGGCTCCGCGGTCTGGGCCCTGCGCACCACCACCAGCTTCGAAGACGCGATACGCGCGGCAATCGACCTCGGCGGCGACACGGACACCGTCGCCGCGGTCACCGGAGGCCTCGCGGGGGCGTACTACGGGCTGGACGCAATCCCCGCCCGCTGGACCCAGCCACTCCATGTCCCCCTCCCAGGCTTCGACGGACGGGTACTGCACCTAGCAGATCTGCTCCACCTTGCACACCACCTCGGAGGCTGAACCGGGTGCTGCTCCGCGACGGCACTCTCCACGAACTCCAGCCCTCAGCAGCAGTCACCTGACCAGTGGCTCCGCAAGGAGGACGACTCGTTCGGCTTCGACATCGAATCCGAGCACTGGATGACCATGGGCACCCTCCGGATGCATCAGCACCGGCTTGCCCAACCGCCGTCCGATCTCCCGCAAGAAGCCGCAGAACACATCAAGTCGCTCCTGCCCCTGCAATTCGCGCAGGTCAACGTCGAAATCGATCTCCTCGTCTGAATAGAAGCGGAAGATCGCCAGCACTTCAGCTCTCAGCCAGACACGCAGGTTCGGGCACTCAGCATCCGCCCGTCGAGACAACACAGCCTCCGCCCGAGGCAGGGGAAGCACCCTCTCTCTCCTTCGGAGTACTGGCACTTCCAGCCCCTCTCCACGACGAGATCCAGCACCTCCTGCCAGTTGTGCCCCGAGGCATCACGGACACTCACGTCCGGTAGCGATCCCATCAGGTCCGGATCGAAGAAACACTTCACGTCGTCCCACAGCAGATCAGCCACACCGTCATACTGCCCGGCGCCCGGGCTGAAAGCAGCCCTGTTTCCGCTGATCAAGGGCATAGAAGCCACCGCAGGAGTAGAGGCACGGCAGTCATTCCGGCGGCAGCATTCAACGCGTCACAGGGAGGGAAGCGACGGTACCGCCCTGGCGGAGAGCTTCGCGCAGGGTGGCGTTCTCCACTTCGAGTTCGGCGTTCCGCAGGCTGAGCGCCTGGATGTGGTTGGCGTAGGCGGCGAGGGTGGCGCGTGCCTCCCTCTGCTCGGCAGCGTGTTGGGAGCGCAGCATGCGGTCCGCCTTCTTAGACCGTGTCCTACGTGGTGAGGCGGACGAGTCGCTTGTAGCAGCACAGGGCGGCGGCGAGGCCGAGAAAGGCCAGGTAGTTGCGGGGATTTCGTTCGTAGCGAGGGCTGAGTCTGCGGTAGCCGGACAGCCAGGACATCGTGCGCTCGATGACCCAGCGGCGTCGCCCTAATCGTTCGCTGGACTCGATCCCTTTGCGGGGGATGCGTACTCCGATCCGCTTCCATCGGAGCCATCTGCGCAGGTCGGAACGGTCATAGGCTTTGTCCGCGTGCAGCCGCTGAGGCTTGAGGTGCCGGCCGCGGTGGGGGTCGTGTCTCGTTTGGTGACCCTCGATCATGGGCTTCAGCCCTTCGCTGTCGTGGGTGTTGCCGGCCGAGATGCCGACGAGGAGGGGCAGGCCGTTCGCGTCCGACAGGATGTGCATCTTGGAACCCGGCTTGCCCCGGTCCACGGGGCTCGGACCCGTGTGTTCGCCCCCTTTTTAGCCCTGACGTGGGCGGTGTCGAGGACGACGCGGGTGACGTCGATGAGGCCGGCGTCGTCGAGCCGGTGCAGCACTGCTTCATGCAGGCGACCCCAGACACCGGCCCGGGACCAGATCAGGAACCGGCGGTGCGCGGTCGACTTCGATATGCCGAAGCACGGCGGAAGTTGACGCCAGGCGCATCCGCTGACCAGGACGTAAATGATCGCCGCGAACAGCGTTTCATCAGGCGTGTCCTGCGTTCCGCCGCCCTGCGGCCGAACCCGCGACGGAGGGATCAACGGCTTGGCGCTCTCCCACAACCCGTCCGGCACGATCCAGCTCCATGTTCCCCGCCCCATACCGGGTCAACGTCCGCCTCACCACGTAGGACACGGTCTTACAGCCCATCTCAATTGGCGATCAGAGGCTGGGAAAGGTGCTGGCCGGGCTGGTGCAGCAACGGTTGAATGCCGCCGTGGAGAACATCTGGACACCGGCCCACCAGGCGGTGGAGGACGAGGACGCAGAGGCTCTGGCGCAGCTGCTGGCCAAGGGCGTCGACCCCGATGAGGTATGCGGCAGCATGACGCTCCTGACGCATGCCATTGACGCGGAAGGCGATGGCGCCTTGCAGAGCGGCTGTCCGCTGACCGTGCATACCACCGCAGTACTCCTGGCCTTCGGCGCTGACCCACAGCTCCCGGGGTTCGACGGGCGAACGCCCATGGACGTCGCCGTTCACTACGGCCATGACCTGGCAGTCAAGCTGTTGGAGCGGCACATCAGCGGGTCAGACGGCGCAGGCAGATGAGGGTGCTGGCGATGCTCGTGAAGGCGAGGAAGTGTTCGGCCTTGCGTTCGTATCGGCGATGAAGGCGGCGGCAGCCGGCCAGCCAGGAGACGGTCCGTTCAACGACCCAACGGTGGCGGCCCAACCGCTGGGGACTGTCCGTTCCTTTGCGGGCGATCCGGTGCCGGATGCCCCGTCCCGATAACCATCGACGCAAGTGGGCGTAGTCGTAGCCCTTGTCGGCGTGCGGTTTTGCGGGCCGACGCCGCCGAGGCCCGCGGCGGGAGCGGATCGGCGGGATGCCCTGCACGAGCGGGACCAGGGCCTGGCTGTCGTGGACGTTGGCCCCGGAGATTCCGACAGACAGGGGCAGACCATTCCGGTCGGTGATCAGGTGGATCTTCGAGCTGTATTTACCCCTGTCAACAGGATTCGGACCTGTCAGGTCCCCCTTTATGGCCCGCATGTTGACCGAATCGATCGCGCAGCGGGACCAGTCCAGCTCGCCACGGGAGCCAAGTTCGTCGAGGATCAGCCGGTGCAGCTTGGCCCACACCCTGGCCTTGCTGGCACTCGGTGAACCGGCGGTGAGCCGTTGCTCCCGACGGCCCGAACGAGGCGGTTGGGAGCTGCTGCTAGGTACAGCCCGAAGTCGCCACAAACACAATCGCAGCCAGCACTTGACGATCACCGTGGCGATGCCGGCCGCCGCCTTGAGGCCGAGTCGGTGCCTCCTGCACCACCCGCTGGAACAGTTCCCACAACTCGTCCGGCACCAGCCGCTCAACGATCCCCACCACAACCGGCAGCCTACCCAGCCGATTGAGATGGCTTGTTAGCCAACTCCCCCCTGATCACGGTGCGGGAGGCCCGCCTGTGACCCGCCCCGCGTTCTTCGTGTCGCCCGCCTCGCTCTTGCGCAGAACAAAGATCCTCGCCAGGGAGAGCAGACTTGGCCCGGCCAGAACACCCGACAGCCAGACGCTTTTGTCGACCACGAGCAATGCGACCACGAGCAGCGCCAGAGAGGTCACCAGTCCGGCCGACACGTCGATCACATGTCGCCGGTGTCGCAGTCGCGCCGCCTCCATCGAGGCCTGCTGCTTGGCGACCTGCTGCTCCGCGCGCGCCCTCGCCTCTGCGGCAACCTTCTCGGCCTCCACCCGCATGAGCTCGATCTCGTGTGTCAGGCGCATCCTCAGCACCCGCTCCTGCGAGCGAAGAGCTCCCTCAGCCTTTGCCGCCTGCACAGCCACCTTGAAGTGCTCAGGAGGCAACTCACCCCACTGCGCCGCGATTCGGTGCGCCTCTCCTGCGAAGAAGTCCCCCTGCTGGTCGGCGTCCGGGCCAGGTACGGCGAGGGCTCCCGATTCGTCTGTCGTCACTCCTGAGCTCCCCCGCCACTGTTCACTGGTGCCAGGTCGCCGGAGCCGGCTCCGTCAGGCGGCGGCCCCAACCGCAGGAACAGGCCAACCAATTCGACATCCACTGCCCGCCCCGACTCGTTGGCAAGAGCCGCCAATTCCCCCATGTCCGCATCCGAAGCGGACAGCGCTGCATCCGCGTCGGACTGAATCTCCGCCACAAGCCGCGCATGCTCGGCGAAAGCCGCATCCGAGGTGCCCGACCTCTCTCCGAAGTGATGCTTCACGTCGGCCCATGAGCGCGAAGCCGGAGGTGCCGAGGCCGCTCGCAGATACTGGGCCACGACCGGCGGCTCCACCTTTGCGTTCTTCTTGGGGTAGGTGAGAGCCACGTCGCGCACTTTCGGCTCCCCCGCTTCCGGCGAAGGCCGCGCAGCGGTGGATCGAGCCAGGAGTTGCCGGTACGCGTGGCTCAGTTCGCGAATAGTGACGGTCCGCTCGGCTTCTGTGGCAGAAGCATCTGACAGAAGCTCTCGGAGTCGGGCAATCTTCTCCGCTTCGAGCTCAGGCGCACCCGACGAAGCGCCAGGGTCGGCAGATTCCGACGGGCCCACGATGTCAGTCGACGGCTCGCTCGCGACCCCGTCAACAGGATCGCCCTGACGGCCGGTCGACGGCTCGCCTTGGCTGTCCTCCAATTCGCACCCCCTGCACCCACAGGATGCCCGAAAGGCGACGGTCCGCACAGCCCGGCTGTCGCTTCCCACACCACATCGTCCAGTGCACAATCGACGCCCTCCGGACGGGCACCAGATCCGATGTCGGTGTGCAACCGCCACCCCCGCCGAGGGCGCAGTTGCTTGTACAAGGCCAGAAGCATGATCGGCGGACCGCCCGACAATCCAGAACCCTGAGCCTCCCGCAAAGCACTGCGCTGCGGTCCCGCACGCCTGGCGCGAACTCCAGCGGCCCCCACCACGTCGAGCTGTGACCGCCAAGAATCACCGAGACGTGATCAGGAGTGCGGAGCTGGTCCAGCCGGACGGCTTCCAGTACGGCGGCGTAGGACTCGCCGGTCTCGGCTTGCCGTCGTCGGGCCGCGTTGGCTCGTGCGTGGTTGCGGGACTGCATGAGCTTTCTTCCACGCCAGCCCCGTGACCCGGCGCTGCAGTCGCGCACGAGCGAGGCTTCGACGTGTGCCTCGGTCTCACCCCGACCGCCGCCCGCTGGCCGGCCCCGCAACTGGCCGAGCTGGAGCGCTTTCCCGCGCATCCCCTGCGCAGCGAGTACAAGATGCCCGGCGAGCCCGACGTGTGGCCGGCGGCGGACGTGATCGCGGTCGCGCCAGCCACCTTCCACACGGTCAACTCGTGGGCGCTCGGCCTCACGCGTGACTTCGTGGTGGGTGTTGTCGCCGAGGCCATCGGAAAGAACATTGCGACCGTGACGATGCCGTGCGTGAACGCCGCATACGTCCAGCATCACCAGTTCGAGCGCAGTGTCGCCGAACTGCGCGCGATGGGCGTACGGGTCCTGTACGGCGAGGACGGCTTCGTGCCCAACCAGCCAGGCCAGGGCAAGCCGAAAGAGTATCCCTGGCACCTGCTCCTCGACGCTGCCCAGCAAGCCTCAGCGGCGAGGTAACTCCTGCTCCCCGAATACGGTAGGGGCAGCAGCCGCTGATCCTCGACACGGCAAGGAGCCGCTCCATCTCTCGTCTTGGGCCGTAAGCCATGTGACGGTCCGAAGAACGGCTTCGCCCATACCGCCGACCTCGTCAAGGAAAGGTCCGTCCCTCCCCCTCCTCTGGCCACAAGCTGCGGGCTGACTACCTGTCGGCTGCGGCAAGCACCACATCGACCAGGCGCTCCGCGGCATCGGGGCGCCCGTGGGCACGGGCCCTGTCGGCCATGGCTGCGCGCCGGCCGGGATCCGTCAGCAGCGGCGCCACCGCGTCCCGCAGTTGCCCGGGCGAGACCTCGCCCGTCAGCGCCACGGCGGCCCCGGCATCGGCCAGGTGCCGGGCGTTGTGGACCTGCTCGTTGCCCGCCAAGGTGGCCAGCGGCACGAACACGGCAGGCTTACCCAGCGCGGTCAGCTCCGCGATCGTCCCTGCCCCGCTGCGGGAGATCACCACATCGGCCAGCGCGAACACATCCGGCAGCTCGGCTCCCATGTAGCCGGCCAGGTGGTAACGCCCAGCGCTCGCAGCGGGCAACTGTGCAGTCTGCTGGCGCAGTTCTGTGACGTTGCCGGGACCGCACTGGTGGATCACGTTGGCGTGCTCCACCAGCCACGGCAACACATCCCGCACCAGGTGGTTGACCTGCTGGGAGCCCTGCGCGCCACCAGTGACGTACACGGGCTGCTCCTCGGCTGTGCGGTCGATGACCGCACGCGGCCCATGAGCTCCAAGCCGCCGTCATGTCACCTGGGAAAGTCCAGCGTCACCCGGCCTGTGCGGACGTGGCTTCCACTCAACTCGTCATCGGCTGCAGCATTTTGGGCGCCTCCGGAACTCTCTATGGGTAAGGGGGCCCCAACGGCCCTGATGCAGAACGTGGAGGCGGGCATGGGGGCAGTGAACGAAGCGGCGCCGGCCCTGGCGGTGGTGACCGCTGTCGCGGGATGGATGGCGCATCGCGGCAGGCGGGCCGGATGGTGGCTACTGCTGAGGGACATGGTGCGCGGACGGACAGCGGTGCGCGCAGAGCGGGAACGCCGGCACTTCCTGGTGGAGTTGGCGGATCGCCTGCCACCCGGGGGTCGGCTCGTCGTGCGAGAGCATCCTGGCGGACGCAGCAGTGTAGAGGTCCACTCCCCGCTGCCAGCCGGCACAGCTAACCAGGACACCCGGTGACGGCCGTACAACCTCCCTCGGGAGACGACTGCACCCGGCCGCCTCCACCAGGGTGGAACGCGTTCTTCAGGCACCACGAGCCACACCTGCGCCGATATCTGTATGGGCTGGGAGCACGTGACAGTCTCCTCGACGACGCGGCTCAGATGACGCTCATGGAAGCCTTCAGCTCCTGGGAGCGCCTCCGGGACCACCCCAAACAAAAGGCATGGCTGTTCACCGTCGCCCGACAGCGCTACGCCAAGGTCTACAAGGATCACCTGAGACACGGAAACTTGACCGACCCCGCTCTCCTCGAGGACGTCTGCCAGGACGACACGACAGCCAGATCCGACAGGCGGCTGGATCTCCTGGCCACGCTGCGCCGCCATCTTTCCGAGCAGCAGCGTGAGGCATTGATTCTGCGCCACTTGTTGGACCTTCCCTACGCCGAGATCGCCGAAGTCATAGGAGTGCGACCCAGCTCGGCGCGCGCCCTCGTCTCCCGCGCCTTGGCGCGCCTGTCCGAGCTGCAAGCCAAAGCGAACAACGAGGAAGGGGGATGCACATGAGCGTCGAAAGCCGTCTCTCCGAAGCGCAGCGCGCCCTCGCAGAGATGTGGTCGGACGAAGCAGCAACCACCGACCGCCTGCGCCGCTTCCTGGACAGTGTCAGCGCACCACAGCACGCCGATGCTGCCGCCGCGAACGCAACGTCTGACTCAGAGACAGAGACAGAGACAGAGGACCGTACGGCACAGTTCCCGGCACCTGACCGGACGGCCTTTCAAAAGGCAGGGATGTCCGGTCTGCGCTCCACCGCACCGCGCGCGACTCCGGTACCTGTTGGGCGCGGAGCGCACGCCATTGCAGCTCGCAGCTGGGGCGTCAGCAACGCCGAATACACCCGCACCGCCACCGCCCGCAGTCTGGCCGCGGACAGCGACAGCGCCCGGATGATGGACCTCGTGAAGCGCGCCCAGGCCGGCGAGGCCGACGCGTTCGGCCGCCTCTACGACCAGTACAGCGACACCGTCTACCGGTACATCTACTACCGGGTGGGAGGTAAGGCGACCGCCGAGGACCTCACCAGCGAGACATTCCTGCGCGCGCTGAGAAGGATCGGCACCTTCACCTGGCACGGCCGCGACTTCGGCGCCTGGCTCGTCACCATCGCCCGCAACCTCGTCGCCGACCACTTCAAGTCGAGCCGCTTCCGCCTGGAGGTCACCACCGGCGAGATGCTCGACGCCAACGAGGTCGAGCGCTCCCAGGAGGACTCCGTCCTGGAATCCCTCTCCAACGCTGCCCTCCTGGAGGCCATACGCCGGCTCAACCCGCAGCAGCAGGAGTGCGTCACGCTCCGCTTCCTGCAAGGCCTCTCGGTCGCCGAGACCGCTCGCGTGATGGGCAAGAACGAGGGCGCCATCAAGACCCTCCAGTACCGGGCCGTCCGCACCCTCGCCCGACTCCTCTCGGACGACGCACCATGAAGGGAGTACCCGCTGGGCACCAACCCCGCCGCGGCATTGTCCTGCCCCGCCGGGTGTCATCTTGCGGCTTCAAGGGCCCTATCCACCGCCAGTAGCGCGCTCGATGCTGCGGAATTCCTACAGCAGCACGGTGGCCGTGGCCGGGGAGACGATGCCGTCCAGGACGGCGAGGTCGAGAATGTGCATGAGCTTGCACGCGGACAGCAGTTGCGCGGCGGGCAATCATGCTGAATCCTGCGGCCAGTTCTGGCGTACCCGGAAACCAGCACCCCGGGTCAGGCATGATGCCCCCTCAACACCAGTCCCAGGGGGGAACATGCGCACCAGACACCTTGCCGCCCTCACCTTCGCCGCGCTCGCCCTCACCGCCTGCGGCAGCAGAAGCCACGCCGAGCGAGCCGACCCGACCAAACTCGACGACGCGGCATCGCTCGCCTGCGACGACTTCGCGAACGGCTACAAGGCCGCCCAGACCACCGACGCCCGCGTCGATCTCGCCAACAAGGTCAACGAGTGGGCCCAGTCCAGCAAAACCAACGGCATCGCCGAGGGTGCCACCATCCTCGCTCGCGGCTCCGACGGAGGCGAGACTGCCTGGCAACTGGCAGCCGATACGTTCGCGCAGTCCTGCCTCTACGCCGGCTGGAAAACCTGACCAAGCCTCACTGACCGACCCGGCCCTCAGCCACGGACGGCCGGGCCTTGATGCGGCAGAAGGTGACCACGGCAAACCAGAACACCAATCCAGTCACTGACAAGGAACTCGCCGAGATCCGACACCTCCACGCTTAGACGCCATCTCACGCAGGAACTCCCACTCCTCATTGGACAGTTCATGACGACGTATCACCCGACCATGATCCACCATCCAAGATCAATTGAAGATACGGCCTAACGGCCGCTGAAGAAGTCGGTGAGGGCGGCGGCGACGGCCTCGGGCTGCTCCTCAGGGATGTAGTGACCGGCGTCGGGCACGATGATGCCCCTCACGTTGTCGGCCCACGGGCTGATGGAGGCCGCCATGTCCGGGATCGAGCCGTGGCTGCTGGAGATTGCGAGGACGGGTGCGGTCAGTCGCCGTTGCTCGAGTGCCGCGCGGTTCTTGCGGGCGGACTCGGCGGCGTCGCGGTAGTAGGCGAGGCCGGCGCGCAGGCCGCCATCGACGGCGAGGGCCGCGCCGTAGTGGTCGAGCTCTGCTTCCTCGAACGCGTCGGGCGCGAGGGACTTGGTCTTCAGGAACCAGCTGATGTACTCCCGCTCGCGGCCGGCTATCAGCGTCTCGGGAAGGTCGGGCACCACGTGGAACGCGAAGTGCCAGGTCTTGAACGCCACAGTCGGGTCGAGGGGGATCGCTTCCGGCATGGTGATGCCGGGAATTCCGGCGTCGAGCAGCGCGACCCCGTGCAGTCGGCTCTCGTGGTTCAGGGCGAGGGAGAAGGCGACCCAGGCACCGATGTCGTGCCCGGCGAGCCAGTAGTCCGACACGCCGAGAGCATCCACGGCGGCCTGGATGTGCGCGGCAACCGTGTGCGCGTCGTAGCTGAGCTCCGGATGCTCGGAATTGCCTTGGCCCGGCTGGTCAATCGCTATGACCCGGAACCGATCGGCGAGGGCGGGCATGACCTTTCGCCAGGCCCACCAGGTCTGCGGGAACCCGGCGAGCAGGACGACGGCCGGTCCGTCCGTCCGGCCGCCTTCGACGGCGTGCAGGCCGACGCCGTCGGCGTCGACCCAGCGGTGCGTGAACCCGGCCAGGTCGTGCAGGGGCAGGTCGTGAGCGGGGACGGGGGTGGTCATAGGAATCCTCCATCGAGGCGGGTGGACCGTGACTCGACGCTAGCACGTCTTGAACCGATCAGTTCAAGATGAGAGGATGGGCCGCATGGCAGGCAAGAAACAGTTCGACATGGACACGGTGCTCGACGCCGCGATGATCCAGTTCTGGCGCTCCGGCTACGCCGACACCTCGCTCGACGACCTGTCCCGGGCAACCGGCCTGAACCGCAGCTCGATCTACTCCTCGCTCGGCGACAAGGACGCGCTCTTCCTTCGCTGCCTGGATCGCTACGCCACGCGCTACGGCGACAAGTTCGACGCCGCCCTATCGTGCGCGGCCGAGGACCCCGTTGCCGCCGTCCGTGCGTTCTTCGACGTCACCCTGGGTCGCATCGCCGACCCCGCCGTGCCCGACGGATGCCTTATGGCCCAGTCGGTCATGGCGAGTCCGGCGCTGAGCCCGAGCGTCGCAGAGCATGTCAAAGAGTTGTTCGGCCTACAGCGCCCGCGCCTGCGCACCGCGTTGAAGGCCGGCGGAATGTCCGACGAGAACGCCGAGGACTTCGCCGTACACGTAGCGGCCGTGAACCAGTCTCTCGCGGTGATGGGCAGGGCCGGGTCGAGCCCGGAGCAACTCCGGGCGATCGTCGGCGTGACCGTCGACGCGCTCGCGCGGGCGCTGAGACCGGCCGGATAGCTGGCGTATCAAATCTCTGCCTGAGAGCCATAGGCGCTTCTCACTGTTCGGAGGGGCCAGACAGATGGCCGATGCAGCCGGCAGCAACCTTGGCGGGCCGCAGGAGTCGCACCAAGCCCGCCGAGGATAAACGTCAAGCGGAGAATCTGTCCGACAAGGCATGGGCCGCGGTGCGGTCCCCGGTCGAGCACGCCTTCGCCTATCTGAAGAATTGGCGTCTCCTCAGTAAGGGCCTGCACGGATCCGAGGTGGGGCGACTGCGCTGGAGAGGCCCTGCTGGTGCTGACGAACCGGGAAGTCGCCCGCTGACGGATGGCCGTCTCAGTGGACTACAGCTCCGGATCTGCCAGAGGCTCCCGGCGCCTACGCACACCAGACCGACTGACGTGCGGTTTTCACCACGCACCGTGCTTCATGCTGGAGCTGTCGACGGTCATGTATTTCGGCTCTGGCGAAGATCTTGTGATACCACTCACCTGAACTGGGCATATACCGAGTGTGCGGTTCAGGGGGCTTGGGCGGTTGCTGCCGCATTTAGGCCGTTTCTTTCAGATCATCTGATCGTTGGTTTATGTGTGTCGTTGACTGACGCGCAGTGGGCACGCATCGAGCCGCTGCTGCCGGACCGGAGGCCGAAGCGGGGAGGGCGGTGGCGTGATCACCGACAGGTGATCGACCCGATCGCGTTCAAGTACCGCACTGGGACGCCGTGGATGGACCTGCCCGAGCATTTCGGATCGTGGAAGGGCGCCCGCAACCGGCTTCGAATGTGGGCCGCCGACGGCACCTGGGAGAAGGTCTTCACCGCCCTGCTCGCTCAAGCGGATACCGAAGGCGACCTGGACTGGGTCATCGCAGTCGACTCCACGATCGTGCGGGCGCACCAGCACGCCCCCGGGGCCCGTCAAAAGGGGCCCCGGCCGGCGAGCCGGCCGACCATGCCCTCGGACTGTGTCGGCGTACAAGTGAACGTGGCCCTGGCAAGATTTCCGTGAAGCGGGGCTGTGCAACCGTGCGCCGGTGACGCTCCGTCACGGGTAGCGGGACTTTCGGCGAGTGTGATGACTTCGTAGGAATTGTGTCGCCGCACCTGGATGTGCTGCGGGTGGAACGGGTGTGGTCGTCGGGTGGTGTGGTTCGTATCGCTGCCCGTACCCGCAAGTTGACGGTGGTGTGTCCGGACTGCCGGTGCGGGCCGGCGCGGGTGCACAGCCGGTATTCCCGCACGCTGGCCGATGTCGCTGCCGGGGGCCGCCCGGTGCTGATCAGTCTGATGGTGCGGCGGTTGTTCTGTGACCGTGCGGACTGCGGTCGGCGGACGTTTGCCGAGCAGGTGGAGGGGCTGACGGTGCGCTATCAGCGTCGCAGTCCGCTGCTGCAGCATTTGGTCGAGATGGCCGGGGTGCTGCTCGCCGGCCGTGGCGGGGCCCGGCTGCTGCGCATCTTGAAGACGCCGTTGTCGCGGACGAGTGTGCTGTTCCAGTTGATGCGCATGGGACTGCCGTCGGCCGCGACACCGCGGGTGCTGGGCGTGGATGACTTCGCGTTGTACGCGGACGTCTACGGCACGCTGCTCGTGGATGGCGACAGACGGCTGCCGATCGAGGTGTGGGCCGGGCGCGATGCCGAGCAGCTGGCCTCCTGGCTGCGTGCGCATCCCGGCGTCGAGATGGTGTGCCGGGACGGTTCGCTGGTCTACCGGCAGGGCATCACCGAGGGGCCCCGGACGCGGTCCAGGTCAGCGACCGTTTTCACCTGTCGCAGGGGCTGTCGAAGCGGGTCTCGGACATCGCCGCGGCCCACCGCGACTGCCTGACTGCCGCAGTGCCTGAGCCCGAACCGGCCCCGTCGGACGAACCGCGCGAGGCGGCCGATACTCCCGCCCGCCGTCACGCGAAGCGACTGTTCGAGACCGTCCAGGAATACACCGGTACAGCCCGTAGTCTCAGCGCGATAGCCCGCGAAATCGGCTTGAACCGCCGCACCGTGGCCAAGTGCGCACGCGCTGCCTGCTGGCAGGAATGCATACGGCGTACTCCGCCCCGCCGCTCCACGAGCCTCGATCCGTATCTGGACTACTTGGGGCAACGCTGGGAAGAAGGCGAACACACCGCGACCGTGCTGCACCAGGAGATTGCCGCGAAGGGCTACCGCGGCCACTACCAGCGGGTCAAGATGGCCATCGCACCGCTACGCCGCAGTCTGCCGATCGACACACCGCGCGAGCGGCCACCCTCGCCCCGCCAGGTCGCCCGGTGGATCACCACCACACCGTCTCGACGCGGCCTGCACACCACCGAGGCACTCCATCGCCTGCTCGAACACTGCCCGGAGCTCGACCAAACCCACACTCTGGTCAGGCAGTTCGCGGCCATGCTCGATGCCCGCAACGCCGCCCCGCTGCCGGACTAGCTCGACCAACTCGCGGCCTCTGGCCTGCCTGCCCTGGCGAGCCTGGCCAACGCCATCCGCGAAGACCAGCCAGCAGTCGTGCAGGGGATCACCACCCCGTTCAACTCCGGCGTCAACGAAGGCCGGATCACGGATCTGAAACTCCAAAAGAGGATCATGGCCGGCCGCGCCGGCGTTCCGCTCCTGCGCCACCGCGTCGTCCTCATGGCCCACCTCCGACGCCGCTCCGTGACGGAGCGTCACCGGCGCACGGTTGCACAGCCCCGTTTCACGAAAATCTTGCCAGGGCCACGTTCACTTGTACGCCGACAGCCCTCCATCCCTGCTGGGCCAGGTGCGCTATCAAGCTGTTGCGAACGAGACGCCAACCGACATCACCCTCGCGCTCGGCCGCGAGCGCCTGTACGGGCCTCAAGCCGCATGGCCCCTGACCATCAAGGCTGCTCACAGCTGGTGATGCTGAAGGTACTGGCACCGACCGTGTTCGAGCCAGCTCTCGGCTGCGCCGTGGAAGCGGTCTACGGTGAGACCTCGCACCCAACCAGGCACGACTTGCTCGGCGTCCAGAGGCAGTGGGCTTTCGAGCGACGCTTCGGAATGCAGACCGACGCACGCGTCGACCTCGCATACCAGGTCTGCCGGTTCCTGCTCGACCTGCTCGGCCCGAACGATTATCAGCGGGTGGTGAGCGCCGCCTGGGAGGTGAGCCGATGCGAGCGGCCGACGCCAGGACTACGTGCGCCCGTCGCGCACCTCACATAGGCCTGGTCACTGCTCTCAAGTCGTGTCGGCGCTGCCGCCATTGGTCGTGTCCGTCTCTGCATCGGCACCAGGCACTCGCCCCAGAATGATCGCTTGCGCAAGATGATCAACCGCGCTCGGTCGAGCCTCTGGCGTCAACGTTCCGATCAGCCGCTCCGCAGCAAGGTAGCGAGAAAACTCCAAGGGCTGCAGAAAGTACGAACGCAGGTGGGTCGCGGCGACCTCGCGAGAGCGCACGAAGGTCCGCCCAATATAAGCGGCCATCGCCGCACCGGTTGCTCCCAAGACGCCCGAGACGATACTTCCTGCCGTGGTCCTAGCGGCCAATGCAGCAATACTCGCAGCGACAACGATGGTTGCGAATCCAACAGCCATTGCGATTTGGGCATGCCGAAAGCTTTGCTCTGCCTGTCGGGTAGCTATCTGATGGTAAAGGTCGAGTCGACGGCTCGTGGTCTCCCACAGACGCACCAGTTCAAGTTGCTCAGACTCGGCCCTGTCGCTATTTGCGGCCTGCTCTTTGGCCTTCAGTTCGGTTGTGTAGCGGTGGATAAATCTACGTCTCTGCAAGCGGCCAAACGACCACGCCAGCGCTCCGCCTCCCGCCAGAAGCGAGGCCGCGGCAGCCATGGCGACGGCTCGCTGATCCCAGTTCTCGAGACCGCCGATGAGCCACACACCGAGGGGGAAAGTCACCGCGATGACGCCACCAAACAAGGCCCACGCTCGCCAACGACGAAGATACTCTTGCGAGTTCTGTCAAGCGCGGCGCAGCTCCGTCTCGGATGTACTGCCACTGGTGGCTAGCAACGCCTCCCAGATGCCGCTCGCCGCCAACAGTGATATTGGTTCCATAGATACTCCCATCCGGCCTCCACCAAGGGCCAGATCCTTCATTGGACAGGTGAACTCGACCTTAGGTCAGTCAACATGACGGTACCTATCCACGTCGTGGGCGCGGAAGCCAGGGCAGATCGTGAACGGGGGCCACCAGGCGCTAACCTCGATCTTTCTTGACGGGCCTCCGAGGGAGTCGGTGGTCCGTTTCGTTGTCGATGGCCGATGCTGGGCAGGTCGAGAGCCCGAGTGTCGTCTCGGGTGGACGCCGGGTTCCACTGCTCCGGACTGGAACGTTCTGTCGTAGGACCAGGAGAACCGCTGGTCATCCGGGGTTTGGCAAGAGTGCGAGCCGTTCGAGAGCGGTGGTGATTTCGAACGTCCAGGGCCAGTGGCGTGCGAGGCGGAGGATCCGGCGCCGGCCGGTGGTGACGAGCTGTCCGGCAGCGGAGAACAGGCGGAACCGCAGGCGACGCGGTTCCCAGAGTCTCGCCTGGCCGGTCAGGGCGAACATGGGCATCCAGGCCAGCAGATCAAGTGCGATCTGGACGATCTCCAGCCAGACCTTGTTCTGCGTGGTGTCGTGCAGGGGCAAGTTCCGCAGGCCGGTCGACCGGGCGGCCCGGATCCGGTACTCCGCGCGGGCTCGCAGCCGGTGACGGAGCTCGAGTTCGGCGATCGGACGGCTGGCGGTGTTGGTGGCGAAGCAGGTGATCCGCATGCCGTCCGCGTCGGTGATCCTCAACTGGGCCCCGGGATGGGGACGTTCCTTGCGGACGATCAGCCGCATGCCCCGCGGCCAGCCGTCCAGCAGGTCCCCGGTGAGTTCGGCGGCCCAGGCCCCGTCACGGACCTCGCCGTCCGACTCGACCGCCGGTGTCCAGGCCGAGGCCGGGATCTGGAGAACGCACTGGTGGATGGTCTCGGTGATCATGCCGACCGAGTAGGACAACCACCGCCCACGCTGGGCGAGCCAGGCCACGAACTCATGGGTCCCGCCCGCGGAATCACAGCGGATCAGGGTCCGCCGGCCCCGCCGGTACTTCTTCGGCAGTTGGGCCAGGGCGAGGCGGACGGCGGTGATGTGGTCGGTAGCCGTGTTCGAACCCGCATTCCCGGGACGCAGGAGGGCCGCGACCGGTTCGCCGGTCCCTCCAGGGCCGTGGTCGACGAACCCCATCAGCAGGTGGTGGCCGTAGGTCTTCTTCCAGGTCGGGGCCGCGTCCTGCTTGTCCGAGTGGGCCAGGACGAGTACTCCGTCCAGGTCCACGGTCACCTGCCCGCCGGCATCCGGAGCCCGTTCTCCGGCCAACGCCCATACATGGGCTCGGACTTCGGAACGTGCGGCGCGGATCGCCGTGAGCGCCTTCTCGCCCGAGGAGGCGAGGGTATCGGTCAGGCGGGAGACCGTCGGGTCGGAGGCGACCGGCCCGAACACGGCTGGCTCGGACCGCAGCAGGGCGATGTCGGCGAGGCAGTCCCCGCCGAGCGCGACCGCCAGGGCAAGGTCCAGGAGGATCTTCCCGGGATCGTGGACGGCCCGTGGCTTCCGCCAGGTCGCCAGTGCCGCGGATATCACCGGTCAAGACCGATCTTGCGGACTGTCTCCACCAACAGGACCGCACCGACCTGCGAGACCACCTGCCGACCGTCACTCTGGACACGGACACGCGGGTAGGACGCGATAGGCTCTCTCACCTGGGAAGTGCTCTTTCCCTCGCAGCCACAGGATCCTCAGCAAGTCCTATCGTTGCAGGTCAAGAGCACTTTCCTTTGGACAGCCCACCTCGGAAAGCGCGGGGGTTAAGAAGCGCCCTTACGCAACGACGCGATGAGGCGGTCAAGGTCCCCGCGTGCCGTGTACGTACGGATCGGATCGATGTAGTCGCGTGACTCGATGATCTGACCGTCCCGCACACGCATCACGAAGATGCAGGGCACCTTGGCCATGGAGTCGTCCGGCAACGTGAACTCGTAGGCGAACTCGGCGACGATCACTTCAGGATCGGCGGTCTCGTGAACGACGACATCGACGACACGCCTCTTCGGCAAGGACTCCCGAACTTCCGGCGGCACCGTGAAGTGCTCCCGGAGCGCACGCCGACTCGTCAACGGCTCGGACTCCGGCGTCGCCATCGGATGCCGGACATCGGTGACCTCGCCATACAGGTCAGGCAACTCGCTCAAGTTCCCGTCGGCGACCCCATGAACAAGCCGGAGAAACACCTCGCGCGGACTCAGACTCACAAGACCCCCCAAGTAATACGCACAGGCCGCTAACGATCATTATCACCTCATGCGGGCCCGTGCGGTCTCGACCAGCAGCACCCCACCCGTCAGACCCCACCCGTGGCGCTGGACGCGGACATGCGGTCTTCACCTGAGAAGTGCTCCTTCGACAGCAACGGCCAGGACCCTCCACAGGTCTCATCGATGCAGTTCAGGAGCACTTCTCGCGTCTCTGAGCAAGCGGTAGACGGCACCGCTCGTGAAAGCCCGAGGCTAGTGGAACCCTTGCTCGGTCTGGAGGCTGAGCTGATGTCCACTCACATCCGTTTGGTCGCACACGCGTTGGGCAGCTCGGAACGGACGGTATGGCGTTGGCTCACCGCCGGCCCGTAGCCACCGTCCGCGATGGCCGTGGTCCTGCCGACGGCGTCCTTCGCTCCCGACAGATCCCACGCCTTGCAGTCGTGGCGGTTGCCGGGCAACGGCCGGCCGACCGCAACGATCAGCTGAGTGTCGGCGTCGATGACGACCTGGTGGTTGGTCGCATACCGGTAGTTCTTCGACTGCTCGGCAATGCTGTGGTCGCGCGTGAGGACCAGGGTGCCATCCACAATCAACACGGCGTCCTTGGGGAAACGCTTGCGTTGCTGGAGCGCGAGCGCGGGTCCGAGGTGTTGATGATGCGGTCGGCTGCGGACTTGGACACTCCGAAGATCGGTGCCAGTTGGCGCAGGGTCAGGTTCGTCCGCCACTACGCGGCGACCAGCAACACGCGATCCTCCAACGGCAGACTCCACGGCCGGCCCTTGCGCACCGGATCTGCACCCTCGCGCCGGAGCGCGGTGATCAGCTTGCCGAACTGACGCGGGCTCAGCCCGCCGAACGGGGTTATCCAGGAAGGCTCCGACGCCGTGATCACACCAGTCACTGCGTGATCATTCCACTGCTTCGGCTTCTCCCTGCTCGAAGGCGATGCGGCAACGTTCAACCTGCTGGGCCACGTGCTCCATGAACCAGCGCATGATCTCGTAGGGGATGACGTGTTCGTCGTGGCTGTGGATGTGGATGGTCGGCTCCAGGTCCGGATCCTCGTCGGGTATCACCGCCACCAGGAAGGCAGCTCCAGGCAGGTGCGTCTCGGCGTTGTGCATCTCAGCCCATGCGACCGGCGCCGGGACGGCCTCGCTCAGCTCCACACACCAGGCGTCGTCCGGCAATGCGTAGTGAAACTGGATGGCGTAGTGACGACCCGCATGAACCCGCAGCTCTGGCATGTCCGCAGGCTGTCACAGCCCCGCGTCGAGGTCCCGCGAGTATCCCGCTCAGCACCCCGGCGCGGGCGCCAGCCGGCCCTTTGCGGGACAAGCCCTTTGTCTCATCGATTCCCTCTCCCGTCCCGAAGCTCTGCTCCTGCCCCATGAACGGGTGGAGGAAGACGCCGAACAGGGGGCGAGGGAGCTGGCCCGCCTCCTCCTGCACGGGCACTTCGACCTGCGCGCCCGCCGGGAGGAAGCCGCACTGGCGGCCCTCGACGCCGGCGGGCAAGCCCGACTCGCCGCGGGCCGGACCCGGCTGGAGAAAGGTCACCGGCGCCAACTGGCCACCGTGGTCGGGCCGGTGACCGTCACCCGGTGCGCGCTGCGCGCACCGGGCCTTGCCAACTGCTATCCGGCCGATCAGGTGCTGGGGCTGCCGCGCGAGCGGCACAGCCTGAGCCTTCGGCGTCTGGTCGTGCTGGAAGCGGTCCGCGGCTCCTACGACCAGGCTCTGGAGGCGATCGAACGCCGCTGCGGGGCGCGGGCGGTGGGCAAACGCCAGGCCGAACAGCTCGTGCGGGCAGCCGCGGTGGACATCGCGGCTTTCTTTGCCGCGCGCACCCCTGCCCCGGCCGACAGCCGAACGTGCTGGTGCTCAGCGTCGACGGCAAGGGGATCGTGATGCGCCCGGGTCACCTGCGATAGGCGACGCGGAAGGCGGCGGAGGGAGGACCGGGCTGGTTGAGGCTGCCTGCAGGACAGTCGGTGCGGTGTCCGCAGTGCGTGCAGCTATGTTCGGCGTCGCGGTAGCGCGGACACCACCTTCGGGCTCCGTCTCAGCAGTGCTGTCAAGCTGCGGATCCGCGTGCTTGCCGTCGAGGTCGGTGACCAGTCCGCCGGCCTCCAGCACCAGCAGCACACCGCCGGCGTGGGCGCGGACGTTGTCGAACTGCCAGTGGAGATCCATCCGTCCCGCCGCGACCTGGGCGAGCTGGTGGCTGACCGGCACCGAGATCCGGACGTACAGTGCTGCTTTGGACATTGCGGCGAACGAGGCGCCTGTGCGGTCGGCCAGGGCGGCGGTCGTGCCGGGCTGTGCCTGGCCGGTTCCGGTCAGCGCGCCGTCGAGTGACTGCTTGTCGGAAACCCGCAGGGGCACTCCGTTGAGAAAGGCGCCACCGCCCTCGGTGGCGGTGAACATCTCGTCCAGCAGCGGGAAATACAGCACCGCGAGGACGGGGCGTTGGTCCCGGACCAGGCTGACCCCGATGTTCCAGTCGGTCATTCCGTGCACGGCGTTGAGGTTTCCTCCCACCGGATCGATCAGCCACCACGCGCCTTCGGGCAGCGGGCCGGAGCCGTGCTCGTCGTTGAGCCAGTGCGCCTCGGGGAGGATCTCGGCCAGCGCGGATTCCAGCACGTCGACGACGGCCAGGTCGTTGGCGTGAAGATCGGCGAGCATGTCGGGCAGCCCCCGCTGGCGAGCGGCGGTGGAATAGCGCTTCCGCAGCCGGGCGCCCGCCTGGCGGACGGCAGCGGTCGTGGCGCGTAACAAATCCTGAGACATACGTATCTCCGCAATGGATGGCCAAAAGATAGCTACGTAAGACACCCCGCCCCTTGACACTGGCTACGTCAGCGCGGGATCAGTCCCGCGCATCGCCTGCAAGGGCATCGGATCCGGCGTCGGGCGCAAGGTCGGCGTAAGCCGTGATCTCGGTCAGTCGGCGACACGGGGACATGTGTCCCCGGGCGGCGAAGTCAGCGGGCGAGGGAGACGGCGAAGGGGGTGAAGCCGTTGCGGCGGATGATGTGGGGAACGATGAGGATCATGGCTTCGGTGGCGCGGGCGGTGGTGATGTCGCCGAGGTCCTCGATCCAGGCAGGATCCCAGCCCAGGTCGGTGAGGAGGCCGGTGACGGTCTTCTTGGCCTGCTCGTCGTTTGCGGACAGGTAGGCGGTGGGCGAGGTGGACAGCTGTCCCGGGGCGGTCATGACCATGAACAGCATCGTGTTGAGGGTCTTGACGACGTGCGTGTCGGGGAGGGCGTGCTGGAGCCGCTCGGCGAGGCTTGAGCCGGAGTAGATCAGGTTGGCGGGCAGTCCGTCCGGACCGTCGGTGGTGGCGTTGGAGACGTCGACGAGGATCTTGCCTCGAAGTTCCTCGCGCAGTGCGGTGAGCCGTTCCAGCGAGCCGGCGCCCGGGGTGGCGTTGATGACGATCTGGGCTGTGCGGGCGGCGTCGGCGGCGGCGCCCGGCGTGCGGTCTGTCACGGTCACCTCGTGGCCTGCCGTGGTGAGGGCTTGGGCGAGGTTGCTGCCGACACGGCCGTTTCCGAGAACTGCGATCGTGCTCATGGTGATGAGGTCCTTTGGTTGGTGCGAGTTGTGAGGGGCGCGGTCAGCGGGAGAGCGTGGCGACGGCTTCTGCGTGGATGCCGGGTGCGGCGGCCAGGAAGCTCTCGCTCTGAGGGGTCCAGGGGCGGCCCTGGGCGTCGGAGATCTGTCCGCCGGCCTCGGTGACGAGCAGAGCTCCGGGAAGCAGGTCCGCGCGGGCGCCGGCGAACTGCCAGAAGGCGTCGATCCGTCCGGCGGCCACGTTCAGCAGGTGCAGGGTGGCGGGCACGGAGGTGCGCACGACGAGCGCGCCGAAGAGCATCGCGGTGATCGACGAGCCGACGCGCCGCACCACCTCCTCGTCCTCGTCGGGCCGGGCCTGGCTGGTGGCCACGATGCCCAGGCCGAGGTCGGCGGTCGGGGAGACGTGCAGCGGGCGGCCGTCGAGGTGAGCGCCGGCGCCGACGAGTGCGGTGTAGGTCTCACCGGTCAACGGCAGGTAGACCGCGGTGAGCACCGGCTGGTTGTCGCGGACGAGAGTGGCGGTCACCGCCCACTCGGGCAGGGCGTGCAGGTGGTTGACGTTGCCCTCGGCCGGGTCCACGACCCACCATTCACCGGACGGCAGTGCCCCGCCGTCCAGTTCGTCCTCCACCCAGCCGGCGTCCGGGCGCAGGCTGGTGAGGGTGGGGCGCAGGATGTCGAGAGCCGCATCGTCGTTGACGGCGAGCGCACGCATCAGGTCTTCGCGGGTCTCGTAGCGGACCACGTCTCCGAACCGCTCCCGGAGCACCGACCCCGCCGCGCGCACGGCATTGGCGGTCTGTGCGAGCAGATCGGCGTCGGAGGTGGCGACGTCAGCGGTCTGAAGCATTTCGGACATGGTGTGCTCCCGTCTGAGCAGAGGGGGTGAAACAAGAAGACCAGGCGGACCAGGCGAAACCGTGTTTCATCCGCCGCCCGCATCTCGAAGGTAGAAGGGCCCATCATTAACTTCAAATGCATGTAAAACACTGCTGAGATGACTCTCACGCAATTGAACTCGCACCTCCTCACCGCGCTCCCTGAGGAAGGCGGCGTAGCCGGCGAGGGCCACCGTCCGGCGGCGGAAGAGGGACAAGCACATGGCGGCACGCTAGGAGCAGAAGCCACCGCCCGGCGTCACACCCTGATGTGATCGCTGTCCCTCTCAGGAGTGACTTCCGGCCCTCTCGCGCCGGGCGCAATGACCAGATGCTCAGCAACACGAGCGAGGTGGACCGCTCTGCGCTGCGCCGGTGACTCGGCCGCGCAGGTACGAACGAAACAGAGCGGTCCCTGGCACGTCAGTCCGTCCTGGTGGGGGTCATGTGCCTGGTCATCGATGCGGTGAGCTTCCTGACGCGTGGCCCCGGGCCAGGCCCGTGGAACGCACTTCTTTTGACCGCGATCCTGCTTGCGGACGCAGCCCTGGTGTCCTCGCCGAGGCTCTCCGGCTGGGTCGCGGTCGGACACGCCCTGGTGGTGTCCGCGCTTGCCTTCGCTCTTCCCGGCCGCAGCGCGAGCACCGCCGGCCAACTGGTCAGCGCCTACCGGGCCGGTGCCTGGTTGCGGGGCTGGCCGGCAGGAGCAGCGCTGGCGGCCTCGTGCGCCGGGTCCTGTGGTCGTTGCTGATCGCCGGGCTGAGTGACCCCGCTTCTCTGGTGAGCCTCGTGGCCGCAAATGCCCTGATGCCGTGGCTGGTCGGGCGGTACACCACCGCGCGCAAAGCACACGTGGACGAACTGCGCCACCGACGCGAAGCCGAACTGCGAGACGCCCAAGCCGAGATGGCCGCGGCAGTGGCCAAGGAGCGCGAAACAATAGCCGTCGAACTGCACGTCGTCTCCCACCACGTCAGCGCGATCGGCGTCCACGCCACGGCGGCCCGGCTGAACCTCGCGCCGCACCCGCTCACCGACAACGGCGCGGTGCGCACCTCGCTCACCGCGGTCGAGAAGTCCAGCCAGGCCGCGATGGTCGACCTGCGACGCCTGCTGTCATTGCTGCACGAAGGTGATGGGTCACCGGATCAGCCAGGGCTGGCAATGCTGCCCGATCTGTTCGACGGCATCCGGTCTTCCGGCCTGCAGGTGACCTACGTCGTCTACGACACCCCGCACCCGCTCCCCCGCGCCATCGACACCACGCTGTACCGGGTGGCGCAGGAGATGATGACGAACGCCCTGCGGCACGGCGACGGGAAACCTGCTCGCGTGGAACTCGACTACAGCGGCGACCGCATAGGCCTCACCGCCCGCAACCGGATCGTCCCCGGCGCGGATCCGGTGGCAGGCAACTCCCCTTCCGCCGGCTTCGGGATCGGACTCGAGGGAATGCGCAAGCGCGCGGAGGCGCTGGGCGGCTCGGCAGCCTTCGGCATTGTCAGCGACGGGCTCTACTGGGAGTCGAACGTGACGATCCCCCTGGGCGGTGCATCGTGACCTTGCGGATCGTGATTGCCGACGACCACGCGATGTTCCGATCCGGCTTCCGCGCGGTCCTCGACGCACGGCCGGACATGGAATGCGTCGCCGACGTCGGCGACGGCTACAGCGCCATCGAGGCCGTCCGGTCCCTTGGCGCGGACCTCGCCGTCCTGGATGTGCGCATGCCCAAACTCGACGGTCTCTCGGCCGCCCGCCAGCTGATGGCGTCAGGGCGGAAACCCTTGAAAGTCCTCCTCCTCACCACGTTCGGCACCGACGACTACCTGCGCACAGCACTGGCCTACGGAGTAAGCGGATTCGTCCTGAAAAGTTTGCCCCCCCCCCGAAGAACTCGTGACCGCGATCCGCGTCGCCGCCCGGGGCGACACCTACCTCGACCCGTCGATCACCAGCCGACTCGCCCCACGACTGGTTGACGCGCTGACCCCGCACACTCCGGACCGGGAACAGGCACCCGGCCTGGACCGGCTCACGGCACGCGGACGCGAGGTTTCCTGCTGATGGCCTCCGGCTTCTCCAACGCCGACATCGGCGAACAGCTCTACGTCGGCGAACAGACTGTCAAAACCCACGTCTCACGCGTCCTGGCCACACTCGGACTCAGAGACCGCGTACACGCCGTGCGGTTCGCCCACCATCACGGCCTGATCGAACCAAACGACACGTCCGGCCTGTGACGCCAAGCGCCCGCGGGGGCGTGGGCGTGCGTGCCCTTCGAAGCAGGCGTCCTGCCTGCTGAGACCGCGGCTTCCGCGCCTCGTTCCGCCGCCCTGGCAGGGCGGCGGAACGAGGCGGTCGGCGCGCGGGGTTCGACAAGGCGATTCGCCCATGGCCCCGTCCGGAGTGAACGGCGCCACCTCAGAGCTCCTCGGCACCCGGGTAGTGGTGACGGAGTTCGCTCAGTACGCGCTCGTCGACAGCCCTGACGTCCCACGAGGAGCTGTCGAATTCGGTCAGCACGAGCACCAGTTCGTTCCCGGCGAATCCGCGTGCTTCGGCATCGATCAGCTGAAGGCAGGGGGTTGTCAGCGACAAGAGTGTCAACGTGTCCATGCCGGTGTCGGCGGACCGTATTTCCATCTCGGCGCAGCGAGGATCGACGATCTCGTCGAATTCGATGCGCCACGTCAGGTCCAGGCCGTAGCCGCCGAGGCGAACCAGCAGCTCGGCCAGAGTCACGTAGTGCTGTCCGTGCCAGGCCGGAAACGTGATCCCGTTCATCCTCACTCCTGCTTCGGCTGCATCGCGCGCCATGTGCCCTTCGTTCAGCGAACTCTAGGCTTGTCCCGTAACTGATCTTCGAATGGGTGCAGGGCGTCGATCGTTGTCCTGCTCGCTCGTCTATCCGGCGAGTGCGAGGTTGTGCAGGCGGGCAACGGCGTGCTCGACCCGGGCGCGGACCTGCTTGTGGGGCTTGCTGTGCGCCTGCTTCCAGTCGGCGAGTTCTGCGCCCTTGCGGCGCCGGTGGGGCATCACGAGGCCGGTGCCCAGGTAGCCGCCGTCGGCGATCGTCATGGTGTAGCCGACGGCAGCCTTGGCCCCTGATTCCACCCATGGCGTGCAGTCATTGCGGTTACCGGGCACCGGTCGGCCGACCACGACGACCAGGCGGCTGTCGGCGTCGATGACGACCTGGTGGTTGGTGGAGTACCGGTAGCCTTTCGACTGCTCGGCGACCGTGCGGTCACGGGTGGGAACCAGGGTGCCGTCCACGATCAGCGCGGTCTCCTTGCGGAACCGTTTGCGCTGCCGCAGTGCCAGTAACGGGCCGAGCTGACCGACGATTCGGTCCGCAGCCGACTTGGACACTCCGAACCGCGGAGCGAGTTGCCGCAGCGTCAGGTTTGTTCGCCAGTACGCGGTGACCAGCAGGACCCGGTCCTGCAGCGGAGGTTCCATGGCCGACCCTTGCGAACGGGGTCCGCACCTTCGCGCCGCAGCGCGGTGACCAGTTTGCCGAACTGCCGCGGGCTCAGCCCGGTGAACGGGGCTCTCCAGGACGGCTCGTACGCCGCACACCAGACACAGCGAGATCGTCTCAACTGCCGGCCATTCGCGGTGGCCTCTCGCGTCTGGCTTCGTGCGCTTTCAACAGCAGCGTTCGGCTGCTTGCTTGAACAGCGGTGGCCGTGAGTAAGGAGTGGGGCAGAGGAAACGGCTTTGCGCCCTGTGTGACCGGAGTGGATGCTGGCTCGCCGGAGGTACTGAAGATGATCAACGTTGTGTTGAAGCTGTCAGCCCGTGATTTGGTGCATGCGGACCTGGCGTCGTGCGGGTGGGCAGGGTCTGACCACCACCTGGCGAACGTCGCCAAGCAGTTGGAACGTGCCCGGATCGGCGAGGTCGACTACCTCGCGGTCTGCCCTGCAACGGATATCCCTGTGGCGAAGGGTGGCGTCGACTACCAGGTCAAGGCAGGTGTCGGCACTTTGTGGCAGCTGGCAGTCCACCCCGCATTGCAGTCGTGTGGGATCGGCACGTTCCTTGTTGCAGCCGCGGAACTGCGGATCAGGAACCGCGGTCTGCAGCAGGCCGAACTCGGTGTGGAGGAGAGCAACCCCCGGGCACGTGCGCTATACGAAAGGCTGGGTTATGTCGCGTACGACCGTCAGCCGGACTCGTGGGACGAGCAAGCCCCTGACGGATCGTTGCGCCGCTACGAAACGATGTGCACGTTGATGCGGAAACAACTCGCATAGGCTCATGTCACCCTCGCGGAAGCTGTCATCGGACGTGTTGTGTCCCAGGTCAAGTAGTCATCGGATCTGGACGCCGTCCTCCAACGCTGTCGGCCACGGCGGAGGCTTCCTACTCAGCCCCAGCCCAGCTCACCCGCCCCATTGGACACGGTCTAGGCGCCGGCACCACCGTCGACCGGCACGATGGCGCCCGTCACCCACGAGGCGCGGTCGCTGAGCAGCCATGCGGCCACCTCGGCGACCTCACGGGGTTCGGCCATCCCGCCGAGCGGGGTCGAGGTGCTGATGCGCTCGACGATGCCCGGGGTCGCCGCCTCCCACATGTCGATCATCTCCGTGGCGGTGCCGCCCGGGGCGATGCCGTTCACCCGGATGCGGTCCCCTGCCCAGCTCACCGCGGCGGTCTCGGTGAGGCTGTTCAGCGCGCGCTTCATGGCGCCGTAAGCGGGCAGAGCGGGGTTCGCGCGGCGGCTGCCGATGCTCGACGTGTTGACGATCGCCCCGCCGCCGCGGCGGCGCATGAGTGCCGCCTCGGCGTTCATGGCGGTCCAGTGCGAGCGGAAGTTCACGGCGAATTGCCGGTCGATGTCCTGGTCGCTCGTTGTGTCGAGCGGACCGGGCTGCTGGATCACCGCGCCGTTGTTGAAGGCACCATCGAGGCGGCCGTGCAGTGTTCCGGCGTGGTCGACGGCGGCGCGGACGCTCGCGGGGTCGGCGAGGTCGAGGAAGACTGCGTCGGCGACGCCACCGTCGGCGCGGATCTCTGTCACGACGCGGTCGAGGGCGTCGGCGGTGCGGGCCGCCAGCACGACGGCAGCGCCCTCGGCGGCGAAGAGCCGAGCCGCGGCCGCTCCGATGCCGCGACTGGCGCCGGTGATGAGCACGACCTTGCCGGTGAGCAGGCCGATGGGTGCGCTGGCCGTCGTGTTCGCTGTGCGGGTTTCATTCGTCATGGCTTCAGCGTCCGGCCGGCCGCCGGGCGGATACAGGCACAGGCTGTACCAGGCAACCACCGCCGCGCCGCATGCAGAATCGAGGTATGGACAAGAAGGAACTCGGGGCGTTCCTGCGCACCCGCCGCGAGCGGCTGCGCCCGCAGGACGCCGGACTCCCCTCGGGCCCGCGGCGCCGGACGCCGGGGCTTCGCCGCGAGGAGGTGGCGGTCCTCGCACACATCTCCACCGAGTACTACGTCCGGCTGGAACAAGGCAGAGCACCACGGCCCTCGGGCGAGGTACTCGCCGGAATCGCGGCCGCCCTGCGGCTCACGGGCGCCGAGTCCGACCACCTCCACGTCCTCGCCGGCACCGCACCGAGCCGTACCGGACTGCATCGGCGCGATGTACGTCCGAGCATCCTCGCGCTCATCGAACGGCTGCCGAAGACGGCTGCCTTCGTGGTCTCCGCCGTGTACGACGTGCTCGCGTGGAACAGCCTCGCAGCCGCACTCATGGAGGACTTCGCCGAACTCGCCCCCAGGGACCGCAATCTCGCACGCTGGGCGTTCCTCGGCACCACGGACACCGGAGCGGAGCTGCAGGAAAGCACCCACGGAGCGGAGTTCCGGCTGCACGTCGTCGCGGGACTGCGCTCCGCGCTCGCCCGCTACCCGGCGGATCCCGTGGTGCGAGGACTCGTCGACGAGTTGTACGAGGCCAGTTCCGAGTTCGCCCGGCTCTGGGAGCGGCACGACGTCCAGGCGGTGCAGATGCTCACGAAGACCTTCCGGCACCCGGTCGTGGGGAAGATCACTGTCGACTGCGACTCGCTCACCCTCGACGACCGCGACCAGTGCCTCGTGCTCTACTCGGCGCCGGCCGGATCCCCGGACGCCGAGGCTCTGGCTCTGCTGGACGTACTCGGAACGCAGGCGGGCGAGTTCCAGCAGTAGCACTGCGGCCCGCCGCGACCGGCGACCCGACCGGTGCCCGGCGCACAAGGGGCCGGGCGGACCCCTCTGCCTCGGCGCCACCGGTCCCGGCCGGCAGTCACCGGGCTGCCGCGAGGCCGACGCCGAGCCATAGTCACTCGTCGCGAAAAGCGATGTTCCGCAGGTTTCCGCACAGGACATCGTTCACACATCGATACAGATGGTTCTGATCGTTGAGCGTCTCCTCACCGAGACCGGACACACCGTCCGGTCCCGGCACTGACCACCGTCGGCACATGCCGACGCGACAGGAGAGCGCAACATGCACAAGACCATCGCCATCGTCGGAGCGGGACTGGGCGGGCTGACACTCGCCAGCGTGCTTCAGGCTCGGGGCCATGCCCCGACGATCTACGAGGGTGAGACCTCGGCGACGACCCGTACGCAAGGCGGACTGCTCGACATCCACGAAGAGACCGGCCAGGCCGCGCTTCGCGCAGCCGGTCTGTACGACGAGTTCCGCACGCTGGTCCGCCCGGGTGAGGACGCCAAACGTGTGGTCGACCGCCACGGCACGATCCTGTTCGACATGCCCGCGGACCCGGGCTCGGCCCGCCCTGAAGTAGACCGCGGCGAGCTCAGGCTCCTGCTCATCGCTCCACTGGCGCCCGGGACGATCAGAGAACACCCGTTCTCTGGGGGAGTGAGGCTGTAGTGATGGTGTGGGCCTCGGGTTTGTGCAGCTCAGCCACTGGTGATTGAACTCTAACTAGTGCAACAGCTGTGGTGCTCTTCGCTGATTGGATTTTGCTAATCGCCTGGCCACGGACTACTCGGTCGGCAGAGCGAGGCGAGTGGCTGCGCTGCTGGTGACGCCAGAGGGTCAGATGCCGAGGTATGGGGCGATGGTGGCGGCCGTGATCGCGGACGACGCCGAAGCGACACCGGATCCGCCGGGTGGGACCACTCCACCAGGCAGGGACCGCCGATCCATGGATAAACCTTCCTCTCCCGCCCCTGCGCGGGCGCCCCTACGGTCGAGGCTGCGGGCGCTCACCGGCCCGCCTGACGAAGGAGCGCGACCCCCATGAAGATGACCGGCAACACGATCCTGATCACCGGCGGTACCTCGGGCATCGGGCTCGGTCTGGCCCTGCGCCTGCACGAGGCCGGCAACAAAGTGGTCGTCGCCGGCCGGCGCAAGGAACTCCTCGACGACATCACGGCCGAGCACCCGGGCATCGACGCGCTCGTCCTCGATGTCGCGGACCCCGACTCGATCGCCCTGGCCCGTGAGACCGTGGCGGCGAGCCACCCGGGGCTGAACGTCCTGGTCAACAACGCCGGCATCATGCTGCGGGAGAACCTCCTCGACCCGGCCGAACTCCCGATCGCCGAGGATCACGTCGCGACCAATCTGCTCGGCACGATCCGGATGACGTATGCCTTCCTGCCGCTGCTGGTGGGCAAGGACGACGCGGTCGTCATGAACGTCACCTCCTCGACGGGGTTCGTCCCGTATCAGAGCACCCCGACCTACAGCGCGACCAAGGCCGCGCTGCACTCCTTCTCCGAGAGCCTGCGCATCCAGCTCGCCGGTGCTGACGCCGGCGTCCAGGTGATAGAGGTGGTCCCGCCGGGCGTGCGCACGACCCTGCTGGGCCAGCAGGACAGCGACCAGTCCATGCCGTTGGACGACTTCCTCGCCGAGACCCTCGACCTGCTGCGCGAGAAGCCCAACGCGAAGGAGCTGGTCGTCGAGCGCGCCAGGTTCATCCGCGACGCGCAGGCCAACGGCTCCTACGACGAGGTCCTCGCCATGTTCAGCGGCAGCTGACCGACCCGTAACGACCGACGTGAAACACGCGGACGAAGACGACGAAGACTCCGTCGAAACAGCACGCGGGCGGACCCTTGGGGGGGTCCTCACCGAGGACGCGGAACGGTAAGGAAGCACCTTGCCCTCGGTCGTCGGATGGGAGGCGACCGGCTCCGCCCTGCGTGCCGACGGGCACGCGAGCGCCCGTCACCCGACGACCTGCGGCGCACCGCCGACAGTCGGCGAATTTCCCAGCGGCTTCGCGTGCGTGGAAGAGGACTGCTCAGCCATGGATCGGTGGTCTCTGGATAGCCGGGCGGGATGCGGCGAGAATACGGGCATGGACAAGAAGGAAGTGGCGGAATTCCTGCGCCACCGGCGTGAGACGCTGCGCCCCCGCGACGTCGGACTGATCGAGGGGCCGCGCAGGCGTACGCAGGGGCTGCGCCGCGAGGAGGTCGCGCACCTCGCCGGCATGTCCACCGACTACTACGCCCGGCTGGAACAGCAGCGTGCTCCGCAGCCCTCCGTCCAGATCACCACGGCTCTCGCCCGGGCACTGCGGCTGACCCTGGACGAACGCGACCATCTCTTCGTCCTCATCGGCCACAACGCCCCGGCCCGCTTCCACCGCTCCGAACACGTCAGCCCCACGCTGATGCGGGTCCTGGACCGCCTGGACGACACTCCGGCCCTGGTGCAGACCGACCTGCTCGACACCCTTGCGATGAACCCCTTGGCCGTCGCACTGCTCGGCGACCAGACCCGCCACACCGGTCTGGCCAGTAGTGGTTACTACCGCTGGTTCATGGACCCGGCCGAACGTCTGACGGTTCCCGAGGAGACCCACGAACGCCATGGCCGCGCCAAGGCAGCACGCATGCGGGCCGCGCTGACAGCCGGCAGCGACACCCCCCGAGCCGCCCGGATCCTCGCCGAACTCCAGCAACACAGCCCCGAGTTCGTCCGCATGTGGGAACTTCAGGAGGTCGCCCAACACTACGACGACTGCGGGACCATCCTCCATCCCGAACTCGGCCGCATCGACGTCGACGCCCAGCTCCTGTTCACCGAGAACCGCGCCCAGACCCTGATGGTGCTGACCACTCGCCCCGGCACGGAGAGCCACAGCAAGCTCGAACTGCTCTCTGTCATAGGGCACCAGCAGCTCACCCCCTGACGTCCTGGGCCGAGGGACGAGTCGAGGCTCGGCCCGGGAGAGCGGGTGCTGGGTTGGGCCGGAACTCTGTTCGCCCAGTTCGTGGCCGGCTACACCGGTCTCAACACCGAGCGCCGCTGCCGACACATCGGACAGCAGCCGCGCTGGTCCGGTTGCTGGAACTGCAGGAACTCAGGTCGCCGCGCTCCGTGAACGGGAGTGTGACCTTGCGATCGCGATCGTCACGCACTCCTACTGGAACGAGCCGGGTCTGATGACTCAGTTGTCCTCCATCAAGGGCGGTGCCTGCGGCCGACAGCGTCGCCGACTCCTGCCGTGCCCTGGTTCAAGGTTCGGGTCAGTTCGCGGTCGGCCGCGCGAGCCGCGTTCAGTTCCTCGGTCCGTTCTTCGAGCTCGCCGGTCTTGTCGGCGAGTTGCTGTTCCAGCATGGCGATGCGTCCCTGAAGGTGGTCCAGGTCGGGCGGTGCGCCGAGCCCTGAGTCTGCTCGGCGGTGTCCTCGCGGCTGCCTCCCAATCATCGAACAGCGCCCGCGGCCAAGCCCCCGCACCGAGCAACCACACCAGCGCCGCCACTGCCACCGCCGCGGCGCAGCTGTCCGCCCCTCGGAGAATCGGCGCCGCTGCGGCCTCTCCCTCTGCGTCAGCGGAGTCGCACACGCCTCAGCAACCCGCTGGCATCCCCTCCCCCGCCTACACCCGCAGCGACAACGCCCAGCCCAACGCGGACGAATGGGCCGCAGCCCGCCTGCCGGCCACGCCGGCCGAGAAGACTGCCGCACAGCACCTGATCACGGACGCAGCGCCAGTCCTTCAGGGACAGCAGTACATGGGTGACACCGTGACCGTGACGTTCAACCCCGCAGCCCAGACCATGTTCGTCACCTTCGGCCCCGGTATCTACCCGGAAGGACAGGACTACCGTGGCGACACCGGATTCACGGACATCGTCCGCAGCCTGATGTTCGGCACCTGCTCCGAAGCCCAGCAGAACTTCGGCAACAACCCCGCCTGGCCCTACGGCCGTGCCGTCCTCGTCTACCGAGAGTCCATGGCCAGCCCCACCATCGTCGACTACCGCGAAGTCACCCACATCGACAGCTGCCGCGTGTAGCCCTCGACTCCGTTACGACTCCTTACCTGTGCGGTGAGTTCGAGGACGGCGGCGTGCCGCGCTTTCGACGGTCCTTCCTCCTTCGCCGAGCACTTACCTGCGGGCGAAGAAACCAAGGGAAGATCAAGGAAAAGCATGGGGGGACAAAAGTCTCCCTGCCATGGTCGGCGCCTGTGGTGCAAGACTTCCGGCGTGATCAGCCGCCCTGCCGAGGCGAGCGGTCACCCAGTTTCCCGCGGTGGCGTCGATCTCGTGGCTGGTCTCCCACTGGTGTACACGACTGATCCGTCCGTGATGCGAAGGCGAGCGTATGTCCTCTGAACTCCCTGATTCTGCTGCTTCCCCGCCCACCGGAGCCGGTGAGTCCGCCTCGGGGCCCAGTCGGCGTACCGTCATCGCCACCGGTGTCGCGGTGGGTGGTGTCGTGGTGGCAGGAGGAACGTTCCTGGCCGGCGCCGAGGAAGCGACCGCGGCGGGAACTGCCCCTTCCAGCCAGGTGTCCCTGACGGTGAACGGCACCCGGCGGACGGTGACGGTGGACAACCGCACCTCGCTGCTGGACCTGTTGCGCGAGCACCTGGACCTGACCGGCTCCAAGAAGGGCTGCAACGCCGGGGCCTGCGGTGCGTGCACGGTGCTGGTGGACGGGCAGCGGGTCAACTCCTGCCTGACGCTGGCCGTGCGTCTGGAGGGGGCCGAGGTCACCACGATCGAGGGCCTGGCCAAGGGCGACAAGCTGCATCCGCTACAGCAGGCGTTCGTCGACGAGGACGCCTTCCAGTGCGGCTACTGCACACCAGGACAGATCATGTCCGGCGTCGGCTGCATCAAGGAGGGCCACACCGGCTCGCCGGAGGAGATCCGGGAGTGGATGAGCGGCAACATCTGCCGCTGTGGCTGCTACGTCAAGATCGTGCGCGCGGTCGAGCAGACCGCGGGCCGGAAGTAAGGAGCGGCCACCATGCATCCCTTTACGTACACCAAAGCCTCCGATACCCGTGAAGCTCTCAACGCGGGCCGCCGCGGCGGGCGTTACATCGCCGGCGGCACCACGCTGGTCGACCTGATGCGCGAGACCGTCGAACGCCCCGGGGCCCTGGTCGACATCAGCGGCCTGCCGCTGCGCGAGGTGAGGGCCACCCAGGGCGGTGGCCTGCGGATCGGGGCGCTGGTGCGGATGGCCGAGGCCGCCTCCCATCCCAAGGTGCGCGCCCTGTATCCGGTCATCTCCCAGTCGCTGGAGCTCAGCGCCTCCGCCCAACTGCGGAACATGGCGACCATCGGCGGGAACATCATGCAGCGCACCCGCTGCACCTACTTCCGTGACGTGAGCGCCGACTGCAACAAGCGTGAGCCGGGCTCGGGTTGCGCGGCGCTGAAGGGCCACAACCGCACCCACGCGATCCTGGGCACCTCGGATGCCTGCGTGGCCACCCACCCCTCCGACGTGGCCGTGGCGTTCACCGCGCTGGAGGCGACCGTGCACCTGCTCGGCCCGGACGGGGAACGCCGTCTCCCCTTCGCCGACTTCCTGCTGCAGCCGGGGACCACCCCCAACCGTGAACAGGCCCTCCGGCAGGGCGAGTTGATCACGTCGGTGGAGATCCCGGCGCTGCCGCGTCCGCTGAAGTCGGGCTATCTGAAGGTCCGCGACCGGCAGTCCTACGAGTTCGCCCTCACCTCGGCGGCCGTCGCCCTGCACGTACGCGGCGGGGTCATCCGGGAGGCGAAGGTCGCCGCCGGCGGTGTGGCCACGGTGCCGTGGAAGCTGGCCGCCGTCGAGCGAGCCCTGATCGGCGAGCGCCCCTCGGACCGCCTGTGGGGCGAGGCCGCCAGTCACGCGGCCGACGGCGCCCGCCCTCTTCAGCACAACCGGTTCAAGGTCGAGCTCCTGAAGCGAACCGTCGAACGCCAGCTGCGCACCGTAGGAGAAATGGAATGAGCCCCCAGCCACAGGCAGCCGTAGGTGCGCCGCTGTCCCGCGTGGACGGCCGACTCAAGGTCACCGGCAAGGCAGAGTACGCCGCCGAACACGACATCAAGGGTGTCGTGCACGCCGTCATCGTCGACGCGAGCATAGGACGGGGACGCATCAGGTCCATCGACACACGCGCCGCCGAGAAACACGCGGGCGTGCTGCGGGTGATCCACCACGGCAACGCCCCGAAACTGCCGTACCGCGACAACACCGGCTCCAACAACCCGGCCGGACGCAGACTTCGGGTCTTCCAGGACGACAAGGTCCTCTTCCACGGCCAGCCCGTCGCCGTCGTGGTGGCCACCACCTTGGAGGCGGCCCAGCACGGGGCGAGCCTGGTGAACGTCCGCTACGACGCCGAGCAGCCCTCGACCGACATCACCAAGGCCAAGCCGGGCGAGCCGACGCGCTATGCGCGCGGTGACGCGGAGTCGGGGCTCCGCTCATCCGCCGTACGGCTGGACCTGACGTACGAACTGGCGCGCAACCACCACAACCCGATGGAACCGCACGCCACCGTCGCCCGCTGGGACGGCAACAAGCTCACGGTGTGGGACAAGACGCAGTGGGTGATGGGCACGCACGACGAGATCGCCGCGGTTTTCGACCTCCCGGCGGACGCGGTGCGGGTCATCAACCCGTTCGTCGGCGGCGGCTTCGGCAGTGGACTGCGCTGCTGGCCGCACACCATCGTCGCCGCGCTGGCCGCGCGGGTGACGCGGCGCTCCGTGAAGCTGGTGCTGTCGCGCGAGCAGATGTACTTCGGCACCGGATTCCGGCCGGCCTACGAGTACCGGCTGCGCCTCGGCAGCGACCGGCGCGGCAAGCTGAACGCCGCGATCCACGACATCGACCACGAGACCTCGTCGTACGAGACGTTCTCCGAGGCCGTCCTGGGCACGGGTCAGATGATGTACAGCATGCCCAACGTCCGCCAGGCGTACCGGCAGGTGGCGTTGGACGTGAACACCCCGATCTGGATGCGCGGACCCGGCTTCGCCCCCGCGTCGTTCGTGATCGAGTCGGCCATGGACGAGCTCGCCAACGAACTCGGCATCGACCCGATCGAGCTGCGCCGGCGCAACGAACCATCCGAGGACGAGTCGACCAACGAGCCGTTCTCCACCCGCCGGCTGAGCGAGTGCTACACGGTCGGCGCCCGCGAGTTCGGCTGGGACCGCCGTAACCCCAAGCCGCGCTCCACGCGGGACGGGAACCTGCTGATCGGCCTGGGCATGGCCGCCGGGGCGTACGACAGCGGGCGGTATCCGGGGCAGGCCAGGGCGCGGCTGGACGCCGACGGCACGGCTGTCGTGGAGGCGGCCACCACCGACATGGGGCCGGGCACGTACACCTCCCAGACCCAGGTCGCGGCCGACGCCCTGGGGCTGACCATGCGCACGGTGACCTTCCGGCTGGGCGACTCGGAGTATCCGTTCACCTCGCCGCACGGCGGCTCGTCGACCATGGCCAGTGTCGGCTCGGCCGTCGTCGACGCCTGCAACAAGGTGCGCCAGCAGGCGATCAAGCTGGCCGTGGAGGACCGCGAGTCGCCGCTGTACGGCGTGAACGCGGACGACGTCGTCGTGCGCAACGGCCGACTGCACGACCAAAACAACACAGCGCGCGGAGAGACGTACAAGAGCCTGCTGGCCCGCAACGACCGCTCCCACCTGGAAGCGAACGGCTCTTACGAAGGGCCTGGCTCCGAGCGCTCCGCCTACTTCGCCTACAGCGCGACCTTCGCCGAGGTCTCGGTCGACGCGGACCTGGGGCTGGTGCGGGTGCGCAAAATGCTCGGCGTGTACGACGCGGGGCGGATCATCAGCCCCAAGCTCGCCGACAGCCAGGCGCTCGGCGGCATCGTGGGCGGCATCGGCCAGGCACTGTTGGAACACACCGTCACCGACCACCGCGACGGACGGATCGTGAACTCCAGCCTCGCCGACTACCTCGTCCCGGTCAACGCCGACATCACCAACATCAAGGCGATCTACCTCGACGGCGAGGACAACGCCGGCAACCTGCTGGGCGTCAAGGGACTCGGCGAGGTCGTCCAGGTCGGCGTGGCCGCGGCGATCGCCAACGCCGTCTACAACGCCACCGGCCGACGGATCCGCCAACTACCCATCACCGCCGAGGCGTTGCTCTGACACCAACGCCTCCCTGGACGGGTCCGGCAGCCGAACCCGCCGTACGGCTGCCGGACTCCCCCGGGCCGCCGCCGCGTATGCTCCCCCGTCGACGCGGCGGCGGCCCGACCCACTTTCTGTGGCAGCGCCCGTCTGTTCTGGAGACTCTCATGCTGAACATCGCGGACACACTGCACCTCTGGTGCCGCGAGGAACGCCCCTTCGCCCTGGCCACCGTCGTCGACGTCACCGGCAGCGCACCCCTGCCCACCGGTACATCGGTCGCGGTGGACGAGGACGGCAACGCGGTCGGCAGCATCTCCGGCGGCTGCGTCGAGGGCGCGGTGTACGAACTGTGCCAAGAGGTCCTTCAGGAACAAGGCGCTCCACGGCGTGCCCGGTTCGGCTACTCCGACGACGATGCCTTCGCCGTGGGCCTGACCTGCGGTGGGGAACTCGATGTTCTCGTCCAGCGGGTCGATCCGGCCGTACAGCCGCATCTCGGCGCGGCGCTCGCCGAGGCGGTCGAGGGCCGGCCCGCCGCCGTCGCCCAGATCGTGCACGGGCCGAAGGAATTGCTCGGCGCCACTTTGAGCATCCTCGGCGACAGCCGGATCGCCGACCGCACCCTCGGCGACGGGCCGACCGGCCGGGCAGTGGCGGACCACGCCACCGCCCAACTGCGCACCGGACGCACCGCACTCCTCTCCCTCGGCCAAGACGCCGACACCTGCCCCGAGAAGCTCTCCGTCCTCGTCCATGTGGCCGCCACCCGCCCCCGCATGCTGATCTTCGGCGCCATCGACTTCACCGCCGCCCTCGCCCAGGCCGGACGGTTCCTCGGCTATCACGTCACCGTGTGCGACGCCCGCCCCGTCTTCGCCACCAAGGCACGCTTCCCGCACGCCGACGAAGTGGTCGTCGACTGGCCCCACCGCTACCTGGCACAGACGGCCGTGGATGCCCGTACCGCCGTCTGTGTCCTCACCCACGACGCCAAGTTCGACATCCCCCTGCTGCATCTGGCACTCGACCTGCCCGTCGGCTACGTCGGCGCGATGGGTTCCCGGCGCACCCACGAAGAGCGCCTTCTCCGTCTGCGCGAAGTCGGCGTCGCACCAGAGCAGTTGGCCCGGCTGCGGTCCCCAATCGGCCTCGACCTCGGCGCCCGCACGCCCCAGGAGACGGCGATCTCGATCACCGCGGAAATCATCGCCCACGCCGGCCGAGCGACTGGCCTGCCTCTGGCCCGGGTCAGCGGCCCGATCCACCGCGTTTCCGGGACGGTGGCGGAGACAGCGTGGCACGGAGAAGGAATGGTCGCAGGAACGTGCTGATCGACACCTACGGCCGGCAGGCCACCGACCTGAGGGTCTCGCTGACCGACCGCTGCAATCTGCGCTGCACCTACTGCATGCCCGAGGAGGGCTTGCAGTGGCTGGCCAAGCCCGACCTCCTCACCGACGACGAGATCGTCCGGCTGATCGACATCGCGGTCACCTCCCTCGGTATCGAGGAGGTCCGCTTCGCCGGCGGCGAGCCCCTGCTGCGCCCCGGCCTGGTCGGCATCGTGGAGCGCGTCGCGGCCCTGGAGCCCCGCCCCCAGATGTCGCTGACCACCAACGGCATCGGCCTCAAGCGCACCGCGACGGCCCTCAAGGCCGCGGGCCTGGACCGGGTCAACGTCTCCCTCGACACCCTGCGCCCGGACGTCTTCAAGACCCTGACCCGCCGGGACCGCCACAAGGACGTCATCGAGGGCCTGTACGCCGCCCGGGAGGCGGGCCTGACCCCGGTGAAGGTCAACTCGGTCCTGATGCCGGGACTCAACGAGGACGAGGCCCCCGACCTGCTGGCCTGGGCCATCGAGCACGACTACGAACTGCGTTTCATCGAGCAGATGCCCCTGGACGCCCAGCACGGCTGGAAGCGCGACGGCATGATCACCGCGGGCGACATCCTCACCTCGCTGCGCACCCGCTTCGAGCTGACGGAAGAGGGCTCGGACAAGCGCGGCTCGGCCCCGGCGGAGCGCTGGATCGTCGACGGCGGCCCGCATGTGGTCGGTGTCATCGCCTCGGTCACCCGCCCGTTCTGCGCGGCCTGCGACCGCACCCGCCTGACCGCCGACGGCCAGGTCCGCACCTGCCTGTTCGCCCAGGAAGAGACCGACCTCCGCGCGGCCCTGCGATCGGGCGCCCCGGACGAGGAGATAGCCCGCATCTGGCGCGAGGCGATGTGGGGCAAGAAGGCGGGCGCGGGCCTGGACGACCCTACGTTCGTGCAGCCGGACCGGCCCATGTCAGCGATCGGCGGCTAGACAATTCCTTCCTGGGATAAATCGTTCCTGGGATGAAAAGACCTCACCACCTACCCGCAGCATTCTCCTAATTCCGCCAGAGCGATATGACGCACATCCGGGAACGGCAAGAATGTTGCCGGACGTCTTTCCTGTCCCCAAGCCAATTAACCGGCTTCGGGGACAGGAAAGGAATTCTTCCGTGACACTGCTCGACCTGTTCATCCTGCTGGCCGTGCTGCTGTTCGCCGTATCGGGCTACCGGCGCGGGCTCGCGGCCTCCGCAGTCGCCTTCGCGCTGACCGTGGCGGGCGCACTGCTCGGTCTGGCTCTTCTGCCGTGGGTCCTCGGCCAAATCGGCGACTCCGCGACGGCCGTGAACACCGCTGCCCTGCTCACCGTGCTCGTCCCGGCCGCGCTCGGTTCCGCGCTGGCCCGGCGGCCGGCCTCCTGGCTGCGCGGCCGGATCCTGGCGCGGGGTCCGCTGCGCTGGGCCGACGGTGCGGGCGGCGCTCTGGCCGGTGCCGCCGCTCTCCTCGGTGTCGCGTGGATCGCGGGCAACGCGGCCCTGGGATCCCCGTACACCTCGACCGTCGTGCAGCAGCAGATACGCGAGTCGACAACCATGCGCACTCTCGCCGACCGGCTGCCCGAGCAGACGGTCACGTGGGTCGACCGGGCCTCAGTCGCGCTCGCCCGCGCCGGATTCCCCCAAGTGCTCACCCCGTTCCAGAGCGAGCCGGACACCGGGGTCACCGAGCCCTCAGGCGATGCCGTGACCGCCACGGTGACGCGCGCCGCGCAGCAGAGCACGGTGAAGGTCACCGGGCAGTTCGGCGACACCGGCCGGGGCTCCGAGGCAGCGGTTTCGTCTACAGCGACGACCTGGTGATGACCAACGCCCATGTCGTGGCCGGTGTGGACCGTCCGTCCGTGCAGGTCGGCGGGGTGGGGGAACCGCTGCCCGCGGCCGTCGTCCTGTTCGACCCGGAGACCGACGTCGCGGTCCTGCGCGTGGCCGGTCTGGACGCGCCGGCCGTCTCCTTCGCAAAAGACGACGCGACCCGGGGCAGTTCCGCCGTCGTCGCCGGATACCCGCACGACGGCGGCCTCGATCTGCGGGCCGCGACGGTGGCGACCCGCATGGAGGCCACCGGCCTGGACATCTACGACCAGTCCACGGTCACCCGGGACGTCTACCAGCTCCGCGCCACCGTCCGCCCCGGCAACTCGGGCGGACCGCTGCTGGCCACCGACAGGAAGGTCTACGGCATGGTCTTCGCCCGCTCGGCCACCCACCCGGACACGGGGTACGCCCTGGCCGCCGATCGGCTGCGCGTCCTCGCCGCCGAGGGCGCCCGGGCCGATGCACCGGTGCAGACGCGGGCCGTGTCCGCGTAGCCGTCGCATCGCACCCGGTAAAAGGGAGGAGAGTTTCCTCCCCGGATGCTCTCCTTCCTGGATGAATTTCTCCTCTTTTCGTGCCCGCGTCCGCGTGTGAGGGTCGGAATCGAGTATTTCTCGCCGATGGATCACGCCTTGGCAATTCCTGTGCGTGGTTACTGAAACCGTTGACGGAGCGCAAGGAAACGATGAGTAAGGTCATCTCTATCACCGGCGCCGACCGGAACTCCGAGAGGCGCCCATGACGACGCCGACGCTGGACCGGCCCGCTCCCACGGTTGCCCCGGAGAGCCGGCCGACGGCCGTCCCAGAGGCACAGGCGCCCACCATACGGCCGGGGAACCGGAGAGCCCGCAGGGCGTTGTGGTGGGCGGCATGCCTGATCTGTGGCGGCCTCATGGGCCTTGTCCTGGCCATCGTCGGCACGCTGCGCGGGCGGGTGCCGTCCCAACTGCGGCGCGGGCTGGTCGCGGCCGGGGCGGCGGTGCAGCTGGCGTCTGGCGGTTCCTTCGCGGTGGCCGGAGCCGACAGTGACGGAGGTCTGTGGGAGACCACCCGTATGGTGGTCAACGCGCCGGTCTCCGGAGCGGCCCTGCTCTACGGCGTTGGCACGGGCGGCGAGGTGCACCAGGGCGACAACGGGACGACTGCCGTGGTCCTGGACGAGGGGGTCGTCCGCGCCGGCACCATGTTCGGCACGGTCTTCCTGACCGATCAGCACATGGAGACGGACTCGCCTCGCACGCAGCGCCTGGCGGAACACGAGGCCCGGCACGCCGACCAGTGGGCGGCCTTCTCGCTCGTCGGCGGGCCTGCCGTCTTCCCCACGCTGTATGCCCTCGACGAGGCCTTCTTCCCCAGTGCGTTCAACCACTTCGAACGTCAGGCCGGGCTCGAAGACGGCGGTTACGACACGCCATCCGACTGCCCGTCCATCGCCGGCCGGCTCACTCTTGTCTCACTCGGGCTGGTCGCAGGCTCGGCACTGGTCGCCCGGCGCAGGCTCCGCGGCCTGTCTCGGGCTGCGACCGGACGTAAGGACTTCCCCCGCTCGACCTCCTGACAACTGGTGAGTGTCCGACCCTTCGGTGTCGGGGCCGCCTGGAGCCGACGCAGGACCGGTCGCCGATCCGGCGCACGACGCTCATCCGGTCGCCGGCGGGGCGCATGGCGAAGACAGTCCGCAGCGCGGAAGGACCCCCGTAGTGCCCGGCACTTCGGCGCAGGCGGCGGCGTGTCGTAGCCCTGCACCAGCGTGATGACGGCAGCCCCCTGAGACCTCAACGGCATAGGAGCTTTGTGCGTGTTGGGGAAGGTCCGCTGACCGCAGTCGTGCGATACCGCACAACCGCAGGGTGGGTGTACGGCCCGGGGCGTGCGGTTGAGAGCCACAGCGGCCGTTTCGGCCGATCGGCCACCGCGCTGGTCACACTCCGCCAGCGGCCAATGCGACTCCTGTACCTGCGCGTTGAGACGTCGGCCACCCGCCCCGCGACACAGGGGCCTCGGGCGTTGCGGACGTCGATCCGGCCACTCGATCAGTGGCCACGCTCAAAGGCTTCCCTTGCCGTAAAGCGGCAGGCGCCGAAAGGGAAGGTCACTCGCCGATCCGCCGCGAAGCAGGGAGGAATTCCTCCCCTCACAGAACGCCAGCGCGGTGCGATGCTCTATAACGTCTCATCCCCCGCAGTGGTCGTACGTCGCCCTGGCAAGAGAATGCCACCGAATGTCACCTACCCCTGACGGCCAACCCCGCAAGCTGCCCTTCGTCGTCTGGGCGCTGTCTGCCGGAACGTTCCTCATGGGCACCACCGAATTCGTCGTCGCGGGCCTGCTCCCCGAAATCGCCGACGATCTGAATGTCAGCGTCTCTCATGCGGGCCTGCTGATCACGGCATTCGCGGCAGGCATGATCGTCGGCGCGCCGACGATGGCCATCGCGACATTGCGCCTGCCGCGGCGTTCCATCCTGATCCTCGCGCTCGTCGTCTTCGCTCTCGGCCACCTGGCCGCCGGGCTCAGCTCGTCCTTCGCTCTCGTGGTCGCGGCCCGCGTGGTGACCGCACTGGCGACCGGGACCTTCTGGTGCGTCGGCGCGATCGTGGCCACGACCGCAGCAGGGCCGACGGCGACATCACGGGCCCTGGGCATGCTCCTGGGAGGTCTGACCGTCGCCACGGTGGCGGGCGTACCTCTGGGCGCGTGGCTGGGGCAGCTGTCGGGCTGGCGCGGGCCGTTCTGGGTGCTGGCCGCGCTGTCGGCGGGCGCGGCTGCGGTCATCGGCTGGTTCATCCCTGCCGACGAGCGGCGCGATGCGCCTTCCGTCCGGGCTGAGTTCGCTGCGCTGCGGGATGTTCGGGTCTGGCTGACGCTGAGTTCCATGACGCTGCTGATAGGCGGTGTCCTGGCGACCTACACCTACATCTCACCTCTGCTCACCGAGCGGGCCGGTATCTCCGCTGGAGCCGTGCCCTTGGTTCTGACCGGCTACGGCCTGGGCGCCCTGCTGGGCACCACGGTCGGCGGGCGTCTGGGTGACCGTCTCCCCCTTGTCACGCTCCTCACGGCCGCCGCCACGACCACGCTGGTCCTGCTGTTGTTGACCTTGCTCTCCCCGAGCCCCGTGGCGGCCGTCGTTCTGGTGACGCTGATGGGGATGACCGGCTTCGCCGCGAACCCGGCGCTCGGCGCGCTGGCTCTGCGCTTCGCCGGTTCCGCGCCCACGCTCGCCTCCGGCCTCAGTGGCGCGGCGCCCAACGTGGGAATCGCCATCGGATCCTGGACGGCGGGCATGTCCCTGGCCTCTCCGCTGGAGCAAGCGGGGCCTCCGTTGGTCGGCACGGTGGCGGCGGCCCTCACCTTCGTACCGCTGACCGTCCTCGCGCTGATGCACGCCGCCCGATCCGAGACGCCCCCAACTCAGCGGGGGCCAGCCTCAGGCCGACCGGTCGGGTGCAGCACTCAGGACAGTGGCTGACGCTGCACTTGGCTCGGCCTGCCCACGAGCAGGTTCGTCGGCCGCCGCGGGGCGCGGTCAGCGGAGCGCAGAGGACGGCGCCATGTTCTGGTCGGCGGCCCAGGAGGCGAGGATGCGCAGCCGCTCGTGGGTGGGCGAGCCGGGGGCGGCGGTCCAGACGGTCAGGTGCTGGTCGGGGTCGGTGTTGGCGGTGAGGGTGTCCCAGTCCAGGACGAGTTCGCCGACGACCGGATGGTTGAGGGTCTTGGTGCCCACGGTGCGGGCGGCGACCTTGTGGTCGCCCCACCACTGGGCGAACTGCTGGTCGCGGGTGGACAGTTCACCGACCAGCTCGATCAGACGGGGGTCCTCGGGATACTTCGCCGCCTCCATCCGCAACTGCGCCACGGCCGTGTGTGCCGAGCCCTTCCAGTTGGCGTACAGGCTGCGCATCGCGGGATCGACGAAGATGAGCCGCGGGTAGTTGCGGTGCTTCTCCGGAATGCGGGAGAAATCGGTGACCAGCGCGGCCGCCAGCGCATTCCAGGCCAGAATGTCACCGCGCCGCCCCTGCACGATGGCCGGGGTGGCGGTCAGGTCGTCCAGCACCCGCTGTAGCTGCGGCTGGACCTTCTGCCTGCCGTGGCGCCGTGTGCGAGTGATGGTCTTGCCCGCGAGCTGGAACAGATAGCCCCGCTCGTCGTCGTCCAGGTGCAGGACGCGGGCAATGGTGTCCAGCACCGGAGCCGACGCCTGCATACGGCCCTGTTCAAGACGCGTGTAGTAGTCCGTGCTGATGGAGGCGAGCTGGGCGACCTCCTCACGACGCAGCCCGGCCACCCGCCGAGGCCCTCCGGTCTCCGGGAGCCCGACCGTGCGCGGGCTCAGTTCGGAACGGCGCTTCTTGAGGAATTCGCCGAGCTCATTGAGAGGAACGTTGCTGGTCATGCTTCCCATCCTGAGGAGGCCGGCAGGTTCTGGTCGGCGGCCCAGGAGGCGAGAATGCGCAGCCGGTCGTGCGCGGGGGATCCCGGGGCGGCGGTCCAGACCGTCAGGTACTGGTCGGGGTCGGTGCTGGCGGTGAGGGTGTCGCAGTCGAGGGTGACCTCGCCCATGACCGGATGGATCAGGGTCTTCCTGCCCACGGTGCGGGCGGCGACCTTGTGGTCGCCCCACCACTGGGCGAACTGCTGGTCGCGCAGAGACAGTTCACCGACGAGCGCGATCATCCGGGGATCCTCGGGATACTTCGCCGCCTCCATCCGCAGCTGCGCCACCGTCACGTGCGCGGCCGTCTCCCAGTCGGCGTAGAGGTCGCGCATCGCCGGATCCGTGAACAGGAGCCGCGGGTAGTTGCGGTGCTTCGCCGGGATGCGGGAGAAATCAGTGACCAGCGCGGCCGCCAGGGCGTTCCACGCCAGAATGTCCCCGCGCCGCCCCTGGACCATGGCCGGGACGGAGGTGAGGTCCTCCAGCACCCGCTGCAGTTGCGGCTGGACCTTCTGCGCGCCACGGCGCCGGGTGCGGGTGGCGGTCTTGCCCGCGAGCTGGAACAGATAGCCCCGCTCGTCGTCGTCCAGGCGAAGGACGCGGGCGACGGTGTCCAGCACCGGAGCCGACGCCTGCATACGCCCCTGTTCAAGACGCGTGTAATAGTCGGTGCTGATGGAGGCGAGCTGGGCGACCTCCTCACGGCGCAGTCCGTCGACCCGGCGTGGCCGGCTGGTCGAGGGAAGCCCGACCGTGAGCGGGCTCAGCCGTGAGCGGCGCTGCTTGAGGAATTCTCCCAGTTCATTGAGGGGGGCGTTACGGGTCATGCTTCCCAGCATTACATCGATCGCACCTTTGGAAGGGGGGAGAATTTCCTCCCCGGATGCATCTCTCCCCGGATAGATTCCTCCGCTTTTCGCGCCCGCCCTCGCGTGTGAGGCTCGATCGTGAGCAGCCATTCCTGACTTCGGCTGCGGCACACAGACCCTCGTATTGAAGGAAGCACCCCCATGCGCGGAGCAGTCATTCACGCCCCCGGCGACGTGCGCTTCGAAGAGCTCGATGACCCGAAGATCATTCACTCGACCGACGCTGTCATCCGCACGGTCGCCACCTGCGTATGCGGCTCGGATCTATGGCCCTACCGCGGGGCGGAGCCGGTGGACCAGCCCCACCCGATGGGCCACGAGTACGTCGGCATCGTCGAGGAAGTCGGCAGCGAGGTCACCAACGTCAGGCCGGGCCAGTTCGTGGTCGGCTCCTTCGCCACCTCGGACAACACCTGCGCCAACTGCCGTAACGGCTGGCAGTCCAGCTGCCTGCACCGCGAGTTCATGAGCACCTGCCAGGCCGACTACGTGCGCATCCCCAACGCCCACGGCACCCTCGTCGCCACCGATGAGCACCCGTCCGGTGAGTTCGTGCCCGGCCTGCTCGCCGTTTCCGACGTCATGGGCACCGGCTGGTACGCCGCCGTGGCCGCCGAGGTCAAGCCCGGCTCCACCGCCGTCGTCGTCGGTGACGGAGCGGTCGGACTGTGCGGCGTCATCGCCGCCAAGGAGCTCGGCGCCGAGCGGATCATCGCTATGAGCCGCCACGTCTCCCGACAGAAGCTGGCCCTTGAATTCGGCGCCACCGACATCATCGACGAACGCGGCGACGAAGGCATCGCCCGCGTCAAGGACCTCACCGGCGGCATCGGCGCCGACTCGGTCCTGGAGTGTGTCGGCACCCCCGAGGCCATGCGGCAGGCCCTGCACTCCGCCCGCCCCGGCGGCAACGTCGGCTTCGTCGGCGTCCCCCACGAGGTCGCCCTCGACGGACAGGAACTGTTCTTCTCCCAGGTCGGCCTGCGCGGCGGCCCCGCCCCCGTCCGCCGCTACCTGCCCGATCTGATCGACCGGGTCCTGACCGGCCGGATCAATCCGGGCAAGGTCTTCGACCTCACCCTGCCCCTGGACCAGGTCGCCGAGGGCTACAAGGCGATGGACGAACGCCGCGCCATCAAGACCCTTCTCAAGCCCTGACCCGTAAAACGTCCCGCTATCCGGGGCGGGCTTGCCAAGCCCGCCCCTCCCCCACCAAGGACACACCGTGACCACCTTCGCCCTCATCGGTGCCGGTCCCGGCCTCGGGCTCGCCACCGCCCGTCGCTTCGGAACCGCCGGCCACACCGTCGCCCTCATCTCCCGCAACACTCAGAACCTGGACGACCTGACGGCCGAACTCGCCGACGACGGTATCCAGGCCCGCGGCTTCGCCGCCGACGTCCTGGACATCGAGTCCCTCGACGCGGCCCTCTACGCGGCCGGAGCCTCACTCGGCCCGATCGAGATCCTCCAGTACAGTCCCGTCCCCCGCGCCGACTTCATGGAGCCGGTCCTCGACACCGGCGCCGACGACCTCGACGACCCGCTCGCCTTCTCCGTCAAGGGACCCGTCACGGCCGTGAACGCCGTCCTGCCCGGTATGCGCGAACTCGGCCGCGGCACCCTGCTGTTCATCAACGGCTCCAGCGCCGTACGCCCCAACCCGAACGTCGCCGGCACCTCCATCGCCTTCGCCGCCGAGAGCGCGTACGCCCGCATGCTCCACGACACGCTCGCCCCCGAGAACATCCACGTCGCCCAGCTGATCGTCCCCGGAGCCATCCGGCCCGACGCCGAGCACAGTAGCCCCCACGCCCTGGCCCAACGCCTCTACGACATCCACCGCGAGCGTGACGGCTTCCGCCACTACTCCGAGCCCCTGCCCGACTGAGACCCCGGAGCACTCCCATGCACTCCGCCGCCCGCCGCGCCCTGGTCCGCACCGTCCCGGCAGCCGCTCTCCTGCTGGCCGTGGCCGCCTGCACCAGCGACTCATCAGGAGCCACGCCGTCCTCCGCGTCCTCCTCCCCGGCGTCCTCGGGGCAGCAGGAGGCGTCCTCATCCACCGCACCCAGTGCATCAGCCGACAGGAACACCGCCATGGCCATCCGGGTCACCATCGACGGCCGGCCCGTCGACGCCACTCTCAACGACAGCCCTGCCGCCCGCGACTTCGCCGACCTGCTCCCGCTCACCCTGGATCTGGAGGACTTCCACCAGACGGAGCGGATCGCGGACCTGCCGCGCAGGCTGACCACCTCCGGCGCCCCGGACCCAGCCGTGCCCCGGGCCGGGGACCTGGCCTACTACGCACCCTGGGGCAACCTGGCTCTCTACTACCGGGACGGCGACTCCGCCTCCGCCGACCTGCTCATCCTCGGCCACGTCGACGCCGACGCCGACCGACTGGGCACGGCCGACCGCATCACCATCGAAGCCGCCTCCTGAGCTTCGGCAGCCAGGTGGCCGCCCCCGGCCGCTCCGCCCGCCTCCCCGTCCCCGGTGTCCCGGCCGCCCTTCTGATTCCGCCATTCCGCTCGAAGAGAGACCACACGCATGTCTTCCGCGTCCGGGACCACCCCCGGCAAGCTCCCGTTCGTCGTCTGGGTGCTCGCCGCAGGCACGTTCCTGATGGGCACCACCGAGTTCGTCATCGCCGGACTGCTGCCCGAACTGTCCACCGACCTCGGTGTGAGCACCTCCCAGGCCGGGCTGCTGATCACCGCCTTCGCCATCGGCATGATCATCGGGGCGCCGACCATGGCCCTGGCCACCCTGCGCCTGCCCCAGCGCCAGACGCTGATCCTCGCCCTGACCGTCTTCAGCCTCGGCCACGTGGTGGCTGCCCTCAGCACCTCCTTCACCGTCGTCATCGCCGCCCGCGCCGTCACCGCGCTGGCCACCGGAGCGTTCTGGTCCGTCGGCTTCGTCGTCGCCACCGCCGCCTCGGGCCCGGCGAGGGCCACCCGCGCCACCGGCGTCATGATCGGCGGGCTGACCCTGGCGAACGTCGTCGGCGTGCCCATCGGCTCCTTCGCCGGCCAGTTCGTCGGCTGGCGCGGCCCGTTCTGGGCCCTGGCCGCCCTCTCCGCGCTCGCCGCCGTCTTCATCGGCCGCTTCATCCCCGCCCAGGAACAGCGCGGAGGCGTCTCGCTGCGTGCCGAGTTCGGCGCCCTGCGCCAGGGCCGGCTGTGGCTGGCGCTGAGCGCCGCCATGCTGATCATGGGCGGTGTCCTGGCGACGTACAGCTACGTCACCCCGCTGCTGACCGACCGCGCCGGGATCCCGGCGGACGCCGTACCGTTCGTCCTCATCGCCTTCGGCGTCGGCGCGCTGGGCGGCACCACCACCGGCGGCCGCCTCGGTGAGCGCCGTCCGATGGCCACCACCATCACCGCCGCCGCGGCCACCGCCCTGGTCCTGTTCCTGATGATCCCGCTGTCCACCAACGCGGTCGCGGCCACCGTCCTCGTCTTGCTCATGGGACTGACGGGATTCACGGTGAACCCCGTCGTCACCTCGCTCGCCATGCGCTTCGCCGGCGACGCCCCCACCCTCACCTCCGCGCTGACCACCTCCGCCTTCAATGTCGGCGTGGCCGGCGGATCCTGGATCGCCGGTGTGGCCCTGGACTCCTCCCTCGGCCTGACCGGCCCGCCCCTGGTCGGCACGGTCATCGCCGTACTCACCCTGCTGCCGCTCATCGCCCTCGCCGTCCACGGCGCGTCGGGCGTGAGCCGCATCGTGGCCCAGCGCACTGCCCCGGCCCACGCCGAGCAAGACGAACCCGCGCAGGCGCTGTTCCCTCGCTGAGCGCGGACCCCCCACTGCACGACCACCGACACGGACCGGCGCACGGAGGCGGCGCGCAGACCTCGCCACGAATGCCGTGCCGAGACCCGGACCCACAATCAGCCCACGTTGGGAGAGCACGACATGACCCCCGCCTACGACTTCACCGGACAGGTCGCCTTCGTCACCGGCGCCGGCTCCGGCATGGGCCTCGCGGCCGCCCGCGCCTTCGCCGAGTCCGGGGCCGCCGTCGCCCTCACCGACATCGACGAAGCAACGCTGGACGCGGCCGCGAAGGAGCTCACCGACGCCGGCCACCAAGTCCTCGCCCTCACCTGCGACGTCAGCGACGAGGAGCAGGTCACTGCCGCGGTCGACCGCACGGTCGAGACCTTCGGCCGCCTCGACATGGCTTACAACAACGCCAGGATCCAGATCCCGCCCAGTGACGCCGCCGAGGAGCCCGCCGAACGCTTCGACCGCGTCAACGCCATCAACCTGCGCGGCGTGTGGGCCTGCATGAAGCACGAGCTGCGCCATATGCGCGCCCAGGGCAGCGGCGCCATCGTCAACTGCTCCTCGCTCGGCGGTCTGGTCGGTCTCCCGGGCCGCGCCTCGTACCACGCCTCCAAGCACGGAGTGATCGGCCTGACCACCAGCGCCGCCCTCGAATACGCCCCGCGCGGCATCCGCGTCAACGCCGTCTGCCCCGGCACCATCAACACGCCCATGGTCAGCGACATGATCGACAAGGGCGAGCTGGACCTCGCCGAGGCCGAGGCGAACCAGCCCATCAACCGGCTCGGCACCGCCGAGGAGATCGCCCAGGCCGTCCTGTGGCTGTGCAGCCCCGGCGCGAGCTTCGTCGTCGGCGTCGCCCTCCCCGTCGACGGCGGCTACGTCGCCCGATAAGGAAAGGCCACAACGCCGGCATCGGGCCGGCACCCCAAACCCCGCTCGTAAGCAACGATTGTGAGGCGTCATGAAGTTCGTCAAGCAGCAGCCCACCAGCAAGGCCCCGGCGGACTGGTTCACCGGTGACGTCTGGTGGGACGTCATCGTGGCCGGCCAGGAGCCGTCCCGGATGCGCGTCAACACGGTCCGCTTCTCGCCGGGCGCGCGCACCAACTGGCACTCCCATGTGCTGGGCCAGGCCCTGCACGTCGTCTCCGGCGTCGCCCTGATCGGCACTCGGGACGGCACGATCGTCGAAGCCCACCCGGGCGAGACGGTCACGTGCCCGCCGGGCGAGGAGCACTGGCACGGAGCCGTGCCCGACCGGTTCATGGAGCACCTCGCTCTATGGGAGGGCAAGGGCGACGGCAGCACGGAAACCACCTGGGCCGAGCCGGTCTCCGACGAGCAGTACAACGGACCGCGGACCCGCGAACTGCCGCGCGCCACCTCCTGATCCCGACCCTCACACGCCGAGGAAGATCCGTGCCATGAGGACCCCTACCGCTGTCGCAGCCCAAAGATCCGCACCGTCTCGTACTTCACCTGCGCCAGATCCCGCGGATCACAGAACGTCGAGGCGCTGAACACCGCATCGACCACAGCCTCCGGCCGGGGATTCAGCGTCCGGGAAGCCCGCAGCGCGGCCATTTCCGGGTCGCTCGTCGCCTTGCCGACCACGCCACCTCCCTCGCTCGCCGCTACCTCAAGAACTGCTGTCCGCAGGAGAGGCTCCACGCGGATCAAGGCTCCGGCCGGGCGCTAGGTGGCCCCCATGAGGCGGCGGTCCGGGCCCGCCGTCCTGTTGCGTGGCACGATCGGTTTCGTGAACGGTGTGGCTTCGGCACGCGAGGAGACCGCATGGTGGGTTCTCGTCGTCGGTGATCGTTTCGTCCCTGACGGGTACCGTGTCGATGCCCTGGCGTGGGTGTGCGGTCCGACGCTCCTGGCCGGTCCGCAGCCTCGACGAGCTGGGGTGGGTGTGAGCGGTGGCGCGTGAACTGGTGCTCGGTGTCGACGCGGGACACACCGTGGCCAAGGCCGTGCTGTTCAACGCCGTCGGCCGGCCGGTGGCGCAGGGCAGTGGCACGCTGCCGCTGTCCACCCCTCGCCCGTACTGGGTCGAGCGGGACATGGACGACGTGTGGCGGACGGCGCACCGGGCCATCGCCGCCTGTCTCGCCGAGGCCGGTCCGGACGCGGGGCGGGCTGTCGCCGCGGTGGGGGTGGCCGGGCACGGCGACGGACTGTACGCAGTCGACGAGCTCGGCCGGCCGGTGCGCGCCGCGATCGTGGCGATGGACACGCGCGCCGAACCCGTGCTGGAGGAGTGGCGGGGCACTCCGGTCTGGTCCCGTTCCCTGGAGTTGTCGGGCACGGTGCCCTTCGCGGGCTCCCCGGCCGCCCTGCTGGCCTGGCTCGCCCGCCACGAACCAGGGGTGCTTCAGCGGGCGCGTTGGCTGTTGTCCTGCAAGGACTGGCTGCGCCTGCGGCTGACGGGCGTGGCGGCCACCGATCCCACGGACGCCAGTGCCTCGTTCACCGACATGCGGCGCGGTGGCTACGCGCCGGAGCTGCTCGATCTCTACGGTCTCGGCGCCCTCGCCGGCCTGCTGCCGCCCGTCCTGGCGTGCGACGCGGTCAGCGGAACCGTCACCCGTGAAGCCGCCGCGCTGACCGGGCTCCCCGCAGGCACCCCCGTCGTGACGGGCGCCCATGACGTCGACGCCGCCGCGCTCGGGATCGGCGGCACAGCACCGGGCAAACTGTGCCTGATCGCCGGGTCGTTCAGCATCAACCAGGTGGTCGGCGAGCGTCCGGTGGTCGATGCGCGTTGGCAGGTCCGTCATTTCGTCCGCCCGGGGCAGTGGATGACCATGTCCACCTCACCCGCGTCGGTGGCGAACCTGGAATGGTTCCTGCGGGTCGCGGGCGCGCCGGCCGACCAGCGGTACGGCGTCCACGAGGCGATCGGCCGCGAGGTCGAGGCATGCCTGGACGGTCCGTCGGAGGTGCTGTTCCACCCCTTCGTCTACGGCTCCCCGCACCCGCATCCCACGTCGGGCACGTTCCTCGGACTGCGCGGCTGGCACGGGCGCGGCCATCTTCTGCGGGCACTGATGGAAGGCGTCGTGCTCAATCACCGTTGGCACGTCGACGCGCTCTGCTCGAAGCTGCCGATCAGCGGGGCAGCCCGGCTGACCGGCGGCGCCGCGCGCAGCGAGGTGTGGAGCCAGATGTTCGCCGACGCCCTGCGGCGGCCGGTCGAGGTGACCGACGTGCAAGAGAGTGCCGCCCGGGGAGCAGCCCTACTAGCCGCAACGGCCGTAGGACTGCTCGACGACGTGACGGACCCGCGTGCCGCAGCGGCCGTGCTCAGGCGCCACGAACCCCGCCCCGATCGGGTCGCCGTTCTCGACGAGGCGTACCAGGTGTACCGGGAGGCGTTGGAGGCTCTCGGACCGGTCTGGGCTCGCCTGGACGCGCCCGAGGCTCGCGAGCGAGTGGCCGACGAGCCGACGACATGAGGGATCGACGGGCCTCCAGGCACGGCGACTGCCGCTGCACGGGGGTCGCCGCGCCGTCGTAGCGGTATGGCGGCTGGGCGCCGGCGCGGGTGCAGGTGTCGGCCGCGATGTCCACGGCGTACGACAGCAGCCGGGCTAGCTCGCCGGCGCCGAGGTGGTCGACTCCTTCGCGGCTGAGTCGGCCGGTGTGGTGCAGATGGGCGAGCACTCCGGCGGTGAAGGCATCGCCCGCTCCGACCGTGTCGACGACCCGGACCGCCGGGGCCGGCACATGGACGCGGGCGTCGCGGCCGACGGCCCAGGCTCCCTGGGAGCCGAACGTGATCAGGACGAGTCCTGCCCCTGACGCCAGCCAGCGTTCGGCCACCGCCTCGTACGACTCACCGGGGTAAAGCCAGGCCACGTCCTCGTCGCTCGCCTTCACCACGTCGGCGAGCGCCACCCACTCGGCGAACCGCCGGAGATAGGCGGCGCGGTCGGTGACCAGGCCCGGCCGCACGTTCGGGTCGAGGGACACCAGCCGCCGTCCCGCCTCCCGGCGCAACAGTCCGTCGAGCATGGAGGCCAGGGGCTCGAGCAGCAGACCCAGCGACCCGAGGTGCAGAGCCGTCCCCGCGGGCAGCGCACCGCGGTCCGGGAGAGCGGCGAGATGTTCAGGGAGCAGGCCGCGGTCGGCGGTGCCGTTCGCGTGGAAGGAGTAGGCGGCCGGCCCGTCCTCGCGCAGATGCACGGCGGCGAGAGTGGTGGGGTCGGATGCGGGCAGCGCGTGGGTGAGCCGGGTGCCGGATGCCGCGAGGTGCGCGCGCAGGAGATCGCCGAAGTGGTCTTCGGAGATGCGCGCGAGCAGTGCCGTGGGGACTCGCAGTCGGCCGAGACCGGCGGCAACGACGGCAGGCTGGTCTGCGGGTTCCGGTCTGGCGCTCATGCGGGTTCCTCAGGGACGGCGGCGGCAAGGTCGCGGGCTGGGGCTGGGCTCATCGGTGGAGTCCCGCAGCCCTCAGAGACCGCTTGACGATAAGTCTGAAGAGAATTTCTCGCAAGATGTGTTAACAACGGCGCAGTCTCCTGCTAATAATTCGGCCATCGAAACGCGCCCGACTCCCCAGGGACGCATCCACACCCCTGCTCGACCCGTCGCGCCTCAGTCGAGGTCCCGGCGAATCCGCACGAGAGGTCCCCCGTCACATGGCATCGACCAGATACGCCCTCATAGCCGGCGCCGCCGCCACCGCCCTGCTCGCCACCGCCTGTTCCGGAGCCGGAGCCGGTGGGTCCTCGGGCGGCGGCAAGAGCATCAATGTCCTGATGGTCGGCAACCCGCAGATGGAGGACATCGCGAAGCTGACCAAGAGCACGTTCACCAAGGACACCGGGATCAAGGTCAACTTCACGGTCCTTCCCGAGAACGAGCTGCGCGACAAAGTCACCCAGGACATCGCCACCCAGGCCGGCCAGTACGACGTCGCGACCATCGGCGCCTACGAGGTGCCTATCTGGGAGAAGAACGGCTGGCTGCACGATCTGGGCTCCTACGCCGACAAGGACACCAGCTTCGACAAGGCCGACCTGCTCAAGCCGATGGTCCAGTCACTCACCGGCTCGGACGGCAAGCTGTACGCCCTGCCGTTCTACGGCGAGTCGTCGATGCTCATGTACAACAAGGACGTCATGAAGGCGAAGGGCGTCACGGTGCCCGAGCATCCGACCTGGCAGCAGATCGCCGACATCGCGGCCAAGGTCGACGGCGCCGAGCCCGGCATGAAGGGCATCTGCCTGCGCGGTCTGGCCGGCTGGGGCGAGCTCGGGGCACCGCTGACGTCCATGGTCAACACCTTCGGCGGCACCTGGTTCACCAAGGACTGGAAGGCGCAGGTCAACAGCGACGGCTTCAAGGAGGCCACGAAGTTCTACGTCGACCTGGTCCGCGAGCACGGTGAGGCCGGCGCCCCGCAGGCCGGGTTCACCGAGTGCCTGAACGCGCTGAGCCAGAAGAAGGTCGCCATGTGGTACGACGCGACCAGCGCGGCCGGATCGCTGGAGGACTCCGCCTCCAGCAAGATCGCCGGCCATGTCGGCTACGCCTACGCACCGACCGTCAAGACGGACAGCAGCGGCTGGCTGTGGGCCTGGTCATGGGCTATGCCGAAGACCACGAAGAACGCCGACGCCGCCTCGAAGTTCATGCTGTGGGCTTCCAGCAAGAAGTACGAGAGCCTCGTCGGCAACAAGCTCGGCTGGTCGCGTGTCCCGGCCGGCAAGCGGGCCAGCACGTACGAGATCCCTCAGTACAAGAAGGCCGCCGCATCGTTCGGTGACATCACCCTGAAGTCCATCGAGGGCGCCGACCCGGCCAACCCGGGCGTCCAGCCCAGGCCGACGGTGGGCATCCAGTACGTGGCCATCCCCGAGTTCCAGGACCTGGGCACCAAGGTGACGCAGGAGATCTCCGCCGCCATCGCCGGCAAGACATCCGTGGACAAGGCGCTCGACGACGGCCAGAAGCTGGCCGAGGACGTCGCCAAGACCTACCAGAAGTGACCTTCAGCGCCCGGCCGGCCCGCCGGCCGGGCGCCGCTTCCCCGACCCCGGCCTTCACCGGCAGAGGAACCACTCATGACCACGCTCACCGCACCCCCCAAGACACCACCCCCACCCGTCCGCCCCCGCAAGTCCTCGGGCGCGGCGGCCAAGTGGAAGCGCCGCATCCCGCTGCTGCCGGCGCTGATCTTCACCATCGTCGTCACCCAGCTGCCCTTCGTGGCCACGCTGATCATCTCCACCTTCCAGTGGAACATCCTCAAGCCGGGCGAGCGCCACTTCGTCGGCCTGTCCAACTTCTCGTTCGTCTTCACCGACGAGCGGCTGCGCACGGCCGTGCTCAACACCGTTGTCCTCACCGCGTCGGTGGTGGTCATCAGCGTGATCATCGGACTCGGCCTGGCGATGCTCCTCGACCGCCGCTTCGCCGGCCGCGGGCTGGCGCGCACGCTGCTCATCGCCCCGTTCCTGGTCATGCCGGTCGCGGCGGCGCTTTTGTGGAAGCACGCCATCTACAACCCCGACTACGGACTGCTCAACGGCACCCTCAACGCCGTATACAGGTTCTTCGGAGCGGACAACGGCCCCACGGTCGACTGGATCTCCTCGTATCCCATGCCGGCCGTCGTGATCTCGCTGGTCTGGCAGTGGACCCCGTTCATGATGCTCATCCTCCTGGCCGGCCTGCAGGCACAGCCCGGTGACGTCCTGGAGGCGGCCCGCATGGACGGCGCCTCCGCGCTGCAGACCTTCCGCCACATCACGCTGCCGCATCTGCGCCAGTACATCGAGCTCGGTGTACTGCTCGGCACGATCTACGTCGTGCAGACCTTCGACGCGGTCTTCACCATCACCCAGGGCGGCCCCGGCTCCCAGACCACCAACCTGCCCTACGAGATCTACCTGACCATGTTCCGCAAGTACGAGTACGGCGAGGCGGCCGCCGCCGGTGTCGTCGTCGTCCTCGGCGCGTTCGTCATCGCGACCTTCGCGCTGCGCACCATCGCGTCACTGTTCCGCGAGGAGACATCCCGATGACCCACGCAGCAGCCGCCGCGCCCGGGGCGAGGCTCACCAAGCTCTTCCGCCGCAAGCAGGACCAGGGCGGTGAGCCCCGGCTCTCCCCCCTGTGGACCTTCGTCGCCTGGCTCGCCACCCTGGCGTTCTTCGCGCCCGTGGCCTGGATGGTCCTCACCTCCTTCCACCAGGAGGCCGACGCGGCCACCAACCCGCCCACCCCCTTCGCCGCCGTCACCTTCGACCAGTACAAGCTGCTGTTCAGCCGAGACATCACCCCCTTCCTCCTCAACTCGGCCATGGCCAGCATCCTTTCGACGCTGCTCGTGCTCGCCCTGGCGGTGCCGGCGGCCTACGCACTGTCCATCAAGCCGGTCGAGAAGTGGACCGACGTGATGTTCTTCTTCCTGTCCACCAAGTTCCTCCCGGCCATCGCGGCCCTGCTGCCCGTGTACCTGATCGTCAAAGACGCCGGGATGCTGGACAACGTGTGGACGCTGGTCATCCTCTACACAGCCATGAACCTGCCGATCGCGGTCTGGATGATGCGCTCCTTCCTCGCCGAGGTCCCCAAGGAGATCCTGGAGGCGGCCGAGGTCGACGGCGCCGGCCTGCTCACCGTGCTGTGGCGGGTCGTCGCACCGGTCGCCATGCCCGGACTCGCCGCTACCTCGCTGATCTGCTTCATCTTCAGCTGGAACGAGTTCATGTTCGCCGTGAACCTCACCGCCACGCAGGCGTCCACCGCGCCGGTGTTCCTCGTCGGGTTCATCACCAACGAGGGCCTGTTCCTGGCCCGGCTGTGCGCGGCCGCCACCCTGGTCTCGCTGCCCGTCCTCATCGCCGGATTCGCCGCCCAGGACAAGCTCGTCCGAGGCCTCTCCCTCGGAGCGGTGAAGTGAGGGCGGCCGTCATCACGCAGCCCGGCAGCGTCGAACTCACCACCGTCGACGACCCCGCTCCCGGCCCCCGCGAGGTCGTCGTCGAGGTCGCGGCCACCGGGCTGTGCGGCACTGATCTGCACATCCTCCAGGGGGAGTTCGCCCCGAAGCTCCCCATCATCCCCGGCCACGAGTTCGCCGGCGAGGTCGTGGCCCGCGGTGCCGAGGTCACCGAGCTCGCGCTCGGCGACCAGGTCGCCGTGGACCCGTCGCTGTACTGCTTCGAGTGCCACTACTGCCGCCTCGGCCACAACAACCTCTGCGAACGCTGGGCCGCCATCGGCGTCACCCACCCAGGCGCCGCCGCCGAGTACGCCGTGGCGCCCGCCGCCAACTGCGTCCGACTGCCCGACCACGTGGACGCCCAGGACGCGGCCCTGATCGAGCCGCTGTCCTGCGCGGTGCGCGGCTACGACGTCCTGCGCAGCCGCCTCGCCTCCCGCGTGCTCATCTACGGCGCCGGAACCATGGGCCTGATGATGCTCCAGCTCGCCAAGGCCACCGGCGCCGCGAGCGTCGACGTCGTCGACCTCAACGCCGAACGTCTGGCCACAGCATGGCAGTTGGGCTGCTCCGCCGGAGCCGCGTCCGCCGACGAGATCGACCCGCCGCACCACGGATGGGATCTGGTCGTCGACGCCACCGGCAACGCGAAAGCCATCCAGGACGCCCTCGGCCGGGTGGGCAAAGGCGGTACTTACCTGCAGTTCGGGGTCGCCGACTACGCGGCCCGGGCCACCATCGAGCCGTACAAGATCTACAACCAGGAAATCACGATCACCGGCTCGATGGCCGTCCTGCACAGCTTCGAACGCGCCGCGGACCTCTTCGCCACCGGTGTCATCGACCCGCGCGTCTTCATCAGTGACCGCCTCCCGCTGGCGGCGTTCCCGGACGCGGTCGCCCGCTTCCAGGCAGGCATCGGCCGCAAGATCCAGATCCAGCCCAGCCTCGCCACCGCGTGAACGCCCGAAACCGAACGGAATCCCCCATGACCGAGAAGATCCGCCGCGTTCTCGTCCGCTCCCTCGACGACATCACCCTCGAGGAAGTGGCCGCCCCCGTACCCGGGGATGACGAGCTCCTGTTGCGCACCACCGTCGTCGGCGTGTGCGGCTCCGACACCCATGCGGCGGCCGACCACCACCCCTTCATCGACCTGCCCTACCGGCCCGGCCACGAGGCGGTCGGTGTCGTCGCCGCGGCCGGGAAGGGAGCCGAGGACTTCGCGCCCGGAGATCGAGTGATCATCGAGCCCAACCTGTACTGCGGACGCTGCCCCCAGTGCCGCTCCGGCCGCTACAACATCTGCCAGGAGCTGAAGGTCTTCGGCTGCCAGACGCCCGGCGCCATGGCCGACCTGTTCACCATCGCGGCCGACCGCGTCCACCGCGTTCCCGACGGTATGACCGACATCGAGGCCGCCCTCGTCGAACCCCTGGCCACCCCCGTGCACGCCGTGGCGAAGGCCGGTGACCTCACCGGACGCACGGTTGTCGTGCTCGGCGCCGGGCCCATCGGTCTGCTCGTCCTCGCCGCTGCCCGGCACGCGGGCGCCACGAGGATCGCCGTCACCGACCTGTTGCCGGGCAAGCGGGACCGCGCCCTGCGTCTGGGAGCCGACTCGGCCCTGCCCGCCGACGCCACCGACCTCGCCGACCAGGCCCACGCGGCACTCGGCGGACCCGCCGACGTGGTCTTCGACTGCGTGGCGCGCGAACAGTCCATCGCCCAGGCCACCGACCTGGTCACCAAGGGCGGCACGATCATCGTCGTCGGCGTCGGTGCCGGCGGCACCACCCCGGTCCGCCTCGACCTGATCCAGGACCGCGAAATCCGCATCGAGGGCACCCTGATGTACACCGGCGACGACTACCGCACCGCGATGGCCCTGATCTCCTCCGGCGCCATCGACACCGCCGAGATCGTCACCGCCACCTACCCGCTGGAGGACGCCGCCAAGGCGTTCGCCGCATCCGTCGACCCAGAGCAGGTCAAGGTGCTGGTCACGGTGGACGGACGGTAGCCCACGGCACGCAGGCAGGGGTGCAGACATGGACGCAGACACGCACGCCGTACGCCGCCGCCGCGCGGGTGGCCCGAGGCCCGCGAGCCGGACGGACCCCGACCCGCACCGGCCCGTGTGGGAAACTGCGATACCGGAGCGACCGGGAAGGAGGGGCGCCGTGACCGCCCGAACGCGACTGTCACAGGCGGCCGTCGAGGAGCGACGTCAGGCCGTCCTGCGGTACGTCGCCGACCATGGCGAGACCCGCATCGACGACCTCGCCCGGCACTTCGACGTCAGTCTGATGACGATGCACCGGGACCTGGACGATCTCACCGGGCGGCATCTACTGCGCAAGGAGCGCGGGCGGGCCGTCGCGTTCCCCGCCCTCACCATGGAGACGGCCACCCGCTTCCGTGAGAACAGCGCCCTCGCGGCCAAGAACGCGCTGTGCGCGGCCGTCGCCGGCCGGATCAGGCCGGGCAGCACGGTGCTCATGGAGGACTCGACCACCCTGTTCCCCCTGGTCCCGGCGCTGGCGGAGATGGATCAGCTGCACGTCGTCACCAACTCGGTCGGCCTCGCCCAGCGCCTCGGGTCCGCCGCGCCCGCAGTGAACGTCACCCTGCTGGGTGGCCATTACCGCGGCGACTTCAACTCCTGCACCGGCCCCACCGTCACCCGGGCCCTGTCCCGGATCCGTGCCGATCTCGCCCTGCTGTCCGCCACCGCCGTCCTGGAAGGACGCCTCTTCCACCCCCTGAACGACTACGTCGAGGTGAAGCTGGCCATGCTCGCCTCCGCCGAACAGGCGCTGCTCCTGGTGGACCACTCGAAGTTCGGCAAGACCGCCACGTACGCGTACGGCACCGTGGCCGATTACCACAGTGTCATCACCGACACCGGCACCCCCGACACGGAACTCGCGGCCATACGAGACCTCGAAGTCCCCGTCGAGACGGTCGAACCCGAAGAGCCTTCCCTGTGATCCGCACCCTGTTCGAAACACCGAGCGCCTACCGTCCCAGCGGCGCCGAGATGGCCGCGCCGGTGCCCTCGGTCCAGGCTGTCCTGTTCGACTTCAGCAACACCCTCTTCCAGATGATCGACCTGGAGACGTGGCTGCGCCGGGTCGGCTCCGCCACCGGCCGCCTGGCCGTGCTGGACGAGCCCAGCGCAGTGGCCGAAATCTCCGACCAATTGCGCGCCGCTTTCCGGTTGCCCTCCGTCGTAGCCCTCCAGGAAGGTCGTGATCTCTCCTCCGCACAGCACCGCCGCGCCATGTGGGGTTGGTGGGAGCAGGTGGACTTCCTGCGCGGTGCGGAGGAGGCGGCCTACCGGGAGCTCACGACCCCGGACGCTTGGGTTCCCTATCCCGACACCGAACCGGTCCTGCGTGCCCTGCGCCAGCGCGGACTGCGCGTCGGCGTCGTCAGCGACTTCGCCTGGGACCTGCGCACCCACCTCGTCCATCACGAGCTGGACGCCTTGATCGACACCTGCGTGATCTCCTACGAGCAGGGCCGGGAGAAGCCCGACCCACAGTTGTTCCTCAAAGCCTGCGCCGATCTCGGCGCGGACCCCCGCGCCACCCTGATGGTCGGCGACAACCCGGTCCGCGACGGTGGCGCGGCCGCCTGCGGTCTGCGCACGTACATCCTGCCGGCGGAGCACCGCATGGGAGAGCGCGGCTTGCTGGACGTGCAGCGGCTCGTGGTCTGACGGCGGTGGCCCATGGGCCGATGGGAAACCGCCCCGACGGATCGCCGAGCGGCGGGCGACCTTGTGGCCCTCGGTGCGCGCGACCCCACGGCGCCCTGGTGCAGTCGGAGGGATAGGGGGCTCCGCGCCGAAGCGGGTGCCGATGAGTCCGTGCAATGGGGTACCGGACTCGGCCGCACTCGCCCCGGCCTCATGGGTTCGGGAGCGGTCAACGTGCCCGGTCCTCGGAGCGGTCGGGTTGTGAGCAGTCTTGGCATGGGATGTCCAGGGAACGACGGGGACGCGTGCTCAGGTCGGCATGCAGGTGTTGGAGGGGCCGAGGGCGGCCAGGATGATTCGATCCCCGCCGGCCCGATCGCGTAGAAGGCCGACCGAGCTGGATCAGGACGACCGGCCGTTGCACTGCTCGTCCGTGACGTGCTCACCCCATTCGGTCTCGGGGCCTTGCTGGCCTTCGGCCAGGCTGTCCCAGACGGCCAGATGGGTCATGAAGTGGTCGGGAGTGGCGCCGTGCCAGTGCCACACGTCGGCCGGGCACCAGACGGTGTCGCCACGGCGGCACAGGCGACGGACGGCGGCTGGACCTGGGCTCAGACCGCCGCACTGATCGTCCCGTTCATCGTTCTTCGGCGCCTTCCTGACGTACGCCCTCAATCAACGGGCCGTACGTAAGGAGCGCCGGGCGAAGACCTTCGCGGAGGCCCGGATGGCCTTCCACCAGGCATGGATTCAGATCGAGGCATCGGAGGTCGCGGGTCCCTACGCGACTCTCGTGGCCACGGCACGAGCGGAGGCAGGCGGCAGGCGGCAGGCGGCAGGCGGCAGGCGGCAGGCGGCAGGCGGCAGGCGGCAGGCGGCAGGCGGCAGGCGGCAGATGAGTCTCGCCTGGCAGCAGCCGCCCATAACCAGTGACGGCGGCATGCGGGGCGGGCCTTCGTGGGCGATGCCGAGTGTGCAGTGACCCATTAGGCCGTCGGCGGTGGGCGTCACCAGCACGGGCGGGGCCAGCGGGCTCCCGGCCCCGGTGACAGGGCTGTACATCCGGGCTCCTGCGGGGAACTCGTCCACCTCGGGGATCTCCGCTCGTGACCGCCGTCGCCCCGTCAGCTGGCCGGCGACGTGGCGGACGCCGTCCGCCACACGGTGGAGCGTGTCCGGGGAGGCGGCGGTGCGGACAGTGGCTTCCACCAGGACGCGCAGCTCGTGGCCGAGGCGGCTGACGGCCGCCTTCTGGCGTTCCAGCTCCCCTTCCTCGTCTGTCGCTTGCGTGGAGTCGGTGGATGTCGGGTCAGTGAAGGATGTGTGCATCAGGCTTCTCGGTGCGGTGGGCTGGTGGGGTGCGGGCCGGGTGCGGTCAGTCATCGGCCCGGACGAAGACCGGCTTCAGGTGCTTCTGCGGCAGCGCGGTCGGCAGGTCTTCCCAGTCGATGACGTGGGAGACGACTTTCTCGGGGGCGACCTTGCCGGAGGCGGCGAGTTGAAGGGCGTCGGGGATGTGGGCGCGGACGTTGTCGCGGGCGACGCGCAGGGTGACGCCGTTGAGATACATGTCGAGCAGTGGCAGTTCGCCGGGACGGAAGTGGTTGCCCGCCGACTCACAAATCCCTTCCGGAGTGAGGGATTTGACGGCCAGGGCGAGCTGGTCGACGCGCCCGGTGGCCTCGACGGCGATGTCGTAGCCCTGGGGCATCGGGTCCAGGGTCTCGGCGGTAGCGGCTCCGAACGCGCGGGCCAAGGTGCGGTGTTCGGGGTCGGGGTCGACGTAGAGCACTTCGGAGGCGCCGAGCGCGCGGGCGATGTCGCACACGTACAGGCCGATGCTGCCGCGGGCGACGACCAGGACGCGTGCTCCGGGCCGAGCCTTGAGGTGGGGGGCGACCAGGCGCCAGGCCAGGGACCAGTTGTCGCTGGCGGAGGCCATGGCCACCGGGTCAAGGCCGGCCGGTAGCGGGACGAGCATGGCGTCGGCGTAGGGCACGCGGACCAGGTCGGAGAAGAGCCCGCCCCAGCTACCGCCGATCGGTGCGCCGTACATCGCCATGTACGGGACAGCGGTGCAGTGCGCGGTCAGCCCGGCCCGGCAGCGGTCGCAGGTACCGCAGTTGATGGACCAGGGGACGACGACCAGGTCACCGGGGGCTACGGCGGTAACGGCGTCGCCGGTCTCGACGATCCGGGCGACGCACTCGTGGCCGAGGGCGAAGGGCGGGTCGATGAAGCCGTGACCGGCCAGGATGGAGGAGTCCACGTCGCAGGAGGTGGCGGCCACCGGGGCGACGATCGCCTCCCCGTCGGCCTGGAGTTTCGGGTCGGGCGCCTCGCGCCACTCGACGGTGCGCTTGGCGACGTAGGTCAGTTCACGCATCGGTGCGCTGTCCCTTCGCCAGGGCCACCAGGTCGGCGTAGCGGATGACGGAGCCGCCCGCGCCCCAGGTGCCCTCGGGCTGTTCGTGAACCAGGACCCACACCCGCAGGGCGTCGTCCAGGCCGAGGTCCGCCGCGGCCAGGACAGTCTTCGTCGCCTCCTCGACCAGGCCCGCCTTGCGGCGCTCGGACAGGGCGCCTTGCGGGACGTTGACCTCCACCAGGAAACGCGGCGCGTCGTCCTCGGCGGTGGTCTGGGCGCCGTCCGGCAGCTCGGTGAGGTAGCTCCACGCCTGGGCGCGGAAGAACGCCGTGTCGGATGCGCCCTCCCAGCGCAGCAGTACGGCGGCGAGATCGCGCTGGACACTTCGGCGGCCCTGTTCGGTCAGGGCACCGGCAGGGACCGTGAGCCGGATCATCGGCATGGGCGTACCTCTCTTCGTTCCGTTCGACTCTTCGCTTGACCACACAGGTCTATGACAGTCGTTATAACCGACGGTCACGCTAGACTATGACGGTCGTTATATCCAGTGGGGTCAGAAGGGATCATGTACGTGACCAAGTCCAGTCCGGCGGCGCGTGAGCGGATCGTGGCCGGTGCGGCCGACATGATCAGTCGGCGCGGTCTGAACGCGACGAGCATCCGCGAGATGGCCAAGCACGCCAGGGCGCCGCTCGGCTCGACGTACCACTACTTCCCTGAAGGCAAGCAGCAGTTGGCCACCGAGGCCGTCCGCTACACCGGCGAGTGGGTCGCGCGCCGGCTGCGCAAGGAGTTGGAGGCGGGACCGGTCGCCGGGCTGCGGGCGTTCCTCGCCCTGTGGCGCAAGATCGTCGTCGACAGTGACTTCAGGGCGGGCTGCCCGGTCCTCGCCGTCTCCATCGAGGAGCCGCCCACGGACGAGACGCCTCCCGCCGTGGTGGCCGCCGCCGACATCTTCACCGCATGGGAGGGCCTGCTGTCCGCCTCGCTGCGGGAGCACGGCGCCGAGCGCGAGCAGGCGGCCCAGCTGGCCACCCTCGTCGTCGCGGCCGTTGAGGGGACTGTGGCCATGTGCCGCGCCAAGCGCAGCATCGAGCCCCTCGACCGCACCGCGGAGCAACTGCAGGCGCTGATCCTCGCCACGATCAAGGAGTGAGCCGGCCCGCGCTCGACGCCTCGGGGTTCAGGCGCCCAGCGCGGCGCGGACGGCCTTGGCCCTCTCCTGCGTGAACACCCCGCTCTCGAGGAGCGGGAGGACGGACAGCACGCCCCCGGACGAGCCCCAGCTGCCCTCGTCGATCACGCGGAAGTTGACCCACCACGTCGGTGACGGCTTCTCCAGTCCGCAGGCCGCCGCCAGTGCGGCCAGGACGCGCTCGATGACCTGGGCTCGTACGTCCGGCTGCCAGGCGGCGTCCATGACCGCGATGTCGACCACCATCACGTCGAGTTCCTGGCCGGCGTCCGAAAGCAGCCGTCCGCCGATCGCCATCATGTCCCGCTCACGCTCGACGAAGTGCACCTGGAACCCGACGCGGGCGGCCGGAGCCGACTGTCCCACCTCGGGCACCAGCACCGCGTCCGTCAGCGTCTCGGCCAGCTCACGGCGCTGCTCCAGGCCCAGGCGCCCCTTGGGGGCGTTCACGGTAATGATCGTCACGACATCCTCCTATGACAGTCGTTATAGATGCTGGCAGGGTACACGCGCTTATAACGACTGTCATAGTCGGCGGGGGCAGGGGCTCAGTCGGAGATCACGGCGGTGCGGTGGATCCACTCGCCGCCCTGTGCCGCCGTGCGCATGAAGGCAGCCACGTCCGCACGGCTGATCGTCGGGTTGCCCTTCATCGGCAGCCGGTCGTCCGCCCGGTAGCTGCCCTTGGCGGGGCCGTGGGTCAGCCTGGTCGGGTACACCACGGTCCAGTCCAGCCCGCTGGAGCGGAACAGGCCGCGCTGGAGTCGGAACGACACAGATGGCCTGCGCGAATGAAGCTGATTCAGCGGGCCGCTGATGCGGTCGTCGGCTCGACGGTGGGTCACGCCCTCGGTTCCGGCTCGTCGTCTGCTCGTGGCCTTTCCCGTATTGCACCCCACGTTTCCCGGATCCTTCTCGAATCACCGGACGCGACCACTTGCCATCGACCGGCGACCGCTCTATGGTCGTACGAACGTAAGGCATACGATCGTAATTTAAACCGGAGGAGCTCGCGATGGCGGCAACTCGGCCGGTGGCACTCGTGACAGGTGCATCCACCGGCATCGGAAAGGCGGCCGCCCTCGCGCTCGTCGCCGCAGGTTTCGAGACGGTGGGAACGAGCCGGAAGACGTCGGGAGCCGACCGCCGTGACGGCGTGACGTTCCTCGCCCTCGACGTAGGCAGCGACGATTCGGTCACTGCCGCGGTCGAGCAGGTGATCGCGCGGTTCGGGCGGATCGACGTCCTGGTCAACAACGCGGGCATCGGCTCCTCGGGCGCCGACGAGGAAAACTCTCTCGCGCAGGCCCAGCATCTCTTCAACATCAACGTCTTCGGCGTGATGCGCATGACCAAGGCCGTTCTCCCTCACATGCGTGCCCAGGGAAGCGGGCGCATCATCAACATCTCGTCCGTCCTCGGGTTCCTCCCCGCGCCCTACATGGCCACCTACTCGGCGTCCAAGCACGCGCTCGAGGGGTACACCGGGTCCCTGGACCACGAGATCCGCGAACACGGGGTCCGGGCCCTTATCGTCCAGCCGGGCGGTACCAAATCCTCGTTCGAGGCGAACACCGTCGAGCCCGACATGCCCATGCGCCTCTACGCGGAGCAGCGGCGGATCGCCGACCAGGTGGCGCTGGCGGTCAATGAGGGCGGCGACGACCCCACCACCGTCGCGAAGGCGATCGTCGCGGCCGCCACCGACTCCAAGCCGAAGGCGCGGTACACCGCCGGCCGGAGCGCCCGGCTTCTCAGCGCGGCGCACCGCATCCTTCCCGCCGGGGTCTTCGACGGGCAGATCCGCAAGGCCAACAAACTTGCCGGCTGAGCCGAAGGGACGGGTCTCGGGCCCTGCCTCGAATCACCGGACGCGACCAGTTGCCCTCGGCCAACGATCACCACATAGACGTACGAATGTAAAAAATTCGGGCGCATTTCAAAACCAAGGGAGACCGTGATGGCGACAACCCAACCGGTGGTGCTCGTGACGGGTGCCTCATCGGGGATCGGCAGGGAGACGGCCCGCGCCTTCGCCGCGGCGGGATTCGAGGTGATCGGAACCGCTCGCAACACGGCGCGGGTCACCGCGCCCGCCGAGGTGACCTACCTCGACCTCGACGTGACCAGCGACGAATCGGTCGCCTCCGTGGTCAAGCAGGTGATGGACCGGTTCGGACGCATCGACGTCCTGGTCAACAATGCCGGCGTCGGCGCCAACGGCGCCGCCGAAGAGTTCTCCGTCGCACGAACGCAGGACGTCTTCGACATCAACGTCTACGGCATCATGCGGATGACCAAGGCGGTTCTGCCGCACATGCGCGCCCAACGGCGCGGACGCGTCATCAACGTCTCCTCCCTCAGCGGGTTCGTCCCCAGCCCGTTCATGGCCATCTACACCTCGACCAAGCACGCGGTCGAGGGCTACTCAGGGTCGCTCGACCACGAGGTCCGCGAGCACGGCGTCCGGATCCTGCTCGTCGAGCCCGGCCCGATCAACACGCCGTTCGGGGACCACAGCGTGCAGGGCGACACCCCGTTGCCGCTTTATGCGTCGGGACGGCACACCTTCGACGAGGTGCTGGCGAAGAACACCAGCGGCGGCGACGATCCCGCCACCGTGGCCAAGGTGATCGTCGCGGCGGCCACCGACAAGAACCCGAAACTGCGGCGCACCGCCGGCTCGACGGCCGCAAGCATCAGCGCGCTCCACCGCGTCCTTCCGGCCCGGATCTTCGACCGGATCATCCGCAGGTTCAACCGGATGCCGAACTGAGGACGCGAGGGACGGTCGGCCGACGGGAACCCCGCCTCAGGGGCTGAGCGGCGGCAGGTCGCCGTCGGGCCGAGCGCGACGGCACTCAAGGCGGCGGTGACGGTGCCTCGTTGGCGCAGTGCAGTGTCGCGGGGGGTGTGACCGGCTCAAAGCTGAAGCTCTGGTGTGCCACACAGGGAAACAGGCGACGAGAGGTTGCCCGCCGCCGCTGTCGACGCTTTGGATTACGTTCGCAATATGATAGGCGGGCGAGATCGATGACGGGCAGCCGGTCCTTCCGGCCGACGAAGGAGTGTGTGCTGTGGTGCGGTACGGAAAAGAGCACAAGTCGGAGACGAGGCGGCGGATCATCGAGACGGCGGGCCGTCGGTTCAAGCAAGACGGTATCGACGCCTCCGGTATCTCGACGCTCATGAAGGACGCGGGGCTGACCAATGGGGCCTTCTACGCGCACTTCGAATCCAAGGACGAACTCGTCACCACGGCAATCGCCGACCAGTTGAAGGTACAGGCCGAGAGCGTCGTCGCGCAGGCTGCGCCGGGCCGAGCCGGACTCGAGCAGATTGTGCGCGCATACCTGTCGCCCCTGCACCGCGACAGCCTTGGTGACGGCTGCCCCAACGCCGCTCTCCTTGACGAGATCGGGCGCTGCACCGACGCAACCAGGCAGGCGTACACCGACGGCGTGCTGGTCCTGGTCGACGGCATTGCCGCCCGCATGGCACCCGAGGCCCCGTCCTCCGCCCGCGTTAAGGCGCTCAGCCTCCTCGGCCTGATGGCCGGGACGCTGCAGCTTGCCCGCGCCTTGACCGACAGCCAACTCGCTCATGAACTCCTCAATCAGGGGATAAGCAACGCCCTCGCCCTGTTGGACGCCGGGCAGGGCGTCTGACGCGCCGCACCACTATCCGCGGGCTGTGGCTTTCGGAAGAGCAGCCCGAGGCCGCCAGGATTTCTCCAATTGACACCCGGCCGACGCCACGACCCCCTGCTCGACGCCGACTCCCCCACCGGACGGCACAGGCGCTGAAGGGCGCGCTGCGAGCCCGACCGAAACGGACGGCAGAGCGACTCCTCACAGCCGCAGCAACGGGATCGGGCGGCTCATGATGCCCGGACGGCGTCTGCGGAGTCCTGCTCGTCGCCCCCCCCCCCCCCGCAAGCTCACCGCCGACCGCGCGCTCGCCTGACGCCCTGCCGAGTTCCGGCCGGTCCCGCGCACCGGCTGGGTCGGGCGTCGACGGTGTCGAAGCCCAGTCGCCTGATCAGGTCGGCGGCGCTGGTCCCACCGGGCGGTGGTGTTCGCTGATTCTGTCCGCCTGGACCTCATGGCCATCCCCGCCGACCCGGGCGAATACTGCAACCTTCGAATACCGACACTCCACCAGTGGTGCGCGAGACCAGTGAGGCGCTCGTCGGCGGGGTCACCGGTTCTGTGGCCGCTCCCCGGAGTCTGCTTCTGGGCCGGTTCGACGTGGACGGTCGGCCGCGGTACACGGGGCGGACCACCACGCTGTCCGGCGCGGCCCGCAGCGCGCTCGCCAGCCTGCTGGCTCCGGCAGGCGGTGACCATCCGTGGATGGGATGGACGTTCTCCGCAGGATGGGCCACTCGCGAGCGCCTCAACGTCACGCTGGTTCACCCCGAGCTGGTGGTGGAGGTCTCGCCGTTGATGTCGCCCGCGACCGTGCTGGCCGGTGGCGCCACCCTGTTCGATGGCACCGTATTCGAGCCGAGACGCATCCGATGCAAGCGCCGAAGTTCGGAGAACCGGACTAACCGGTCACCGCCCCGGAGCACGTCATGCACTGGTCCCGACGGCGCCGCCGCCATCAACACGGGGCCGCTGCCTGCCACCGCCGCTGGAACGAAATCACCGCAGCCGCATGATCACGACCTAGAGCTGCCGTGAGACACGTAGGACCCCCATAGGACGAAAATCATTCTATTGAGCTTAGGGAATGAAAATTCACGATCGACAAGTCCCTTGATTGCAGGTCGAACGTCTGCCGGATAAATTCGCTTCGACCATCAAGATCAAAAATGAGGAGTTTCCGTGAAGAAGGTTTCTTCCTTCCTCTCGGCGGCCATGGTGGCTGCGCTCGGAGTCGTCCCCCTCGCGGCCTCTCCCGCCTCTGCCGTTCAGCGGTGTGTGCACCACGAAGAGTACGGAAAAGACGTGTCGGACAGTGTGGCATTCGATTTCTGCATCCGGGCGGATGAGGACGAGGTCAGGGTCTCGGTTGAGAACTTCACGTGCAACACGGACAACCCGTCAAACTTCCTGCTCCAGTGCGTGGTGAGCAACGGCCTGGTCGAGACACGGAAAAACGGATCTACGACCTATGATTACCTTCCCCACTTGGAGGTGGTGGCCAACCAGCGTTACGTACGCTGGGAGACGAGTCACCCGGGTTGCGAAGAGGGGGACTTCGTCAATGCATTTATCGATGACCTCACGGTCTCCTACCACCATTGGGCCAGCGGCTGGAGTGATGTTTCCTTCGGGCATACCTTCGCGCACGGCGGCGTTCGCTGCTGACTGCTGCGGGGCTCCGGTACTCATTTCAAGTACGAGGCGGGCGAGCGGTTCGTTCGTGGTGAGAGAACTGCGGTGATCGCGAGGGATCTGCGGGTCAATGAGCGGTCGGTGGAGCGCTGGCGCCGTGCCTGGCGGGAGGGCGGTTCGGACGCGCTGGCGTCCGCGGGGCCGCCGAAACTGCCCCAGCTGTCCGACGGGCAGTTCGTCGAGTTGGAGCAAGAGTTGGCGTTGGGGCCGGCCGTGCATGGCTGGGAGGACCAGCGGTGGACCCTGGCCCGGATCAGGGTGCTGATCGCCCGGAAGTTCAGATTGGACTGCTCCTCGGCGGCGGTGTGGCGGTTGCTGCACCGGCATGGCTGATCCTGGCAGTGTCCCGCCCGCAGAGTCCTCGAGCACGGCGAGCGGGCAGTGAGCCTGTGGAAGAAGGATGTGTGGCCGCAGGCGGAATGACTGCGGCGGCGCTGGGGGCATACATCGTCTTCGAGGACGAGGCCGGGTTCTCGACGACACCACCACGTGCACGCACATGGGGCCGGCGTGGTCACACGCCGGTGGTGCGGGTGCGGGGTCGTTCCTGGCGTCGCTGGTCGATCGCGGCCATGTGCTGCTACAAGCCTGGTGAGACGTCCCGGCTCATCTACCGGCCGCGTCGCCACCGCAAGCACAAGGGCAAAGGGCGCGACACCTTCGCCTGGAGCGATTACCGCGACCTGGTCGTGCGTGCCCACATCCAGCTCCAGGCTCCCATCGTGCTGATCTGGGATGATCTCGACACCCATCGGGCAGCCGGGATGCGTGAGTACGTCGCCGCACACGACTGGTTGACCATCGTTCAACTGCCGTCGTATGCACCGGATTTGAACCCGGTCGAGGGCGTCTGGTCGCTGTTACAACACGGCCCGCCGGCCAACACCGCCTTCACCGACGACGAGCACCTCGAACGCACTCTCCGCCGAGGGCTGCGCCACATCCAGCTCCGCCCCGACCTGATCGACGGATGCCTGACTGGCACCGGACTCACACTCACCCACCGACCGACAACAACCCGAAGAGATGAGGAAGAGGCCGTCGCGATCGCCAACGGCACCCGCTACGGCCTCACCGCCGCCGTCTGGACCCAGGACGTCGGGCGAGCGGTCCGCCTGGCCCGCAGCGTCCAGGCAGGCCAGATCGCCGTCAACACTCTCGGTGACGGCGGCCCGGCCGGTGCCATCGGCGCGCCCTTCGGCGGCTACAAGCACAGCGGGTTCGGCCGCTCCATGGGTCCCGACCACCTGGAGGACTGGACACAGGTGAAGTGCGTGGTCATCAACGCCGGTTGACAGGCGTGGCCTCGCTCGGGCCGTGCGCGACGGTGCCGGCATCCGGACCGAGCCACTGATGCGCATCCGGCCGCACGTGACCTTTCAGTCCTTCCTCCCGGGTTCCGGCGAGGCAGCGCACGCCTGACTGGCCCGGAGCATGGCTCTGTAGAGGGCGCGGGGCTCGGGCGAGTCGGGCAGGGGGCCGCGGGCGGGGGCTTCGAAGGACTGGAGCATCAGGGCGACGACGCGTTTCCAGGCGTCGGGAGCAGTGTCGCCGGTGGCGTTGACGACGCCGGCATTGGCCATGTACGCCAGCACCAGGTCCTCGGGGGTGAAGTCCTCCCGCAGACGTCCGGCGGCCTTGGCGCGGCCGATGAGCTGGACGACGCCCTCGTACGCCTGGTCTCGGCGCTCCTCCAGAGCCTTGGCTGTGGGGAAGGTCATGGTCAGCACGTCGGCGAAGCCGTAATCGGCGGCCTGCATCGCGCAGCCGGTTTCGATGAACCCCGCGAGACCGCGCCAGGGATCGGGGTCGTCGAGGGCGACGCCGACCGCGTCGACGTAGGCGTCCATACGGTCGGCGAAGACCGCGGCGACCAGGTCCTCCTTCGTCGGGAAACGGCGGAACAGGGTGGCGATGCCCACCCCCGCCTCGCGGGCCACGGAAGCCATGGAGGCATTCAGGCCGTCACGCCTGAACACCGTGCGCGCGGCGGCGACGATCCGCGCGCGGTTGCGCTCGGCATCGCTGCGGAGAGGCTGCGCGGCAGGGTCATCACTGGATGGGGCGCCAAGGTTCATGACACTCAGTCTACCGAATCGGAATGCCCAATCCACTTTCACTGCTATCGTGGGTACGCCGGAACTGGACAGGCCATTCCGGATCACGAATCAGATAGCCCTTTCCGAATCGGGCGATACCCATGTCAAGGAGTTGATGATCAGTGCGCGCTGTGACATTGGCGCAGGTACCCGGCAGCCCCGAGGTGACCGAGGTGGAGGTGCCCCGCCCGGAGGCCGGTGAGGTGCTGGTGAAGGTGGCCGCGTCCTCGGTGAACGGGTTCGACCTGGGCACGGTGGCCGGATACCTGCAGGGCATGATGGAGCACCGTTTCCCGCTGATCCCCGGCAAGGACTTCGCCGGCACCGTCGAGGCGGTCGGTGAGGGTGTCGAGGGTTTCGCGGTCGGCGACGCCGTGTTCGGCGTGGACGCCAAGGCGTACCTGGGTGCCGGTTCGATGGCGCAGTACGTCGCGGTTCCCGCTGCCATCGGCATCACCCACCGGCCCGACGGGGTCTCCATGCGTGCCGCCGGCGCGCTCGGGCTGGCGGGCACCGCCGCCTTCGACGGTCTCGCCCTGCTCGGCCCGCTGGAGGGCAGCACGGTGCTGATCTCCGGTGCCACCGGCGGCGTGGGTGCCATCGCCGTGCAGCTGGCCGCGGCCCGGGGCGCGAGGGTGATCGCCACGGCCAAGCCGGGTTCCGAGAGCGGCTTCGTCTCAGCGCTGACCGACGCCGAGGTGACCGTCATCGACTACACCCAGGACATGACCGCGCAGGTCCGGGCGATCGCCCCTGACGGCGTGGACGCGGTGCTGCACCTCGCCGGCGACCTGGCCGAGCTCACCGCACTCACCCGCGACGGCGGCGCCGTCGCCTCCGCCCTCACCCTCGCCCCAGTCCCCGAGGCCTCGGAGGACCGCAAGCTGCAGACCGCCGTGCTCCGGTCCAACCCGACCGCCGACACTCTGTCCACCCTCGCCGAACAGGTCGCCTCCGGCGCCCTCAAGGTGTCGGTGAACTCAGAGTTCGACCTGGAGCGGGCCCCCGGGGCATTCGCCGCGTTCGGCGCCGGCACCGTCGGCAAGATCGCCATCACCGTCGCCTGACCGGTCCGTACCCCAGACGCTTCCACCACAACACCAAAGGACTTCACCGTGCCCAGCATCGCCATCGTCGGAGCCGGCCCCGGAATGGGCCTCGCCATCGCCCGCACCTTCGGCTCCCGCGGCTACGACGTCGCTCTCATCGCCCGCAACCGCGCCAAGCTCGACGATCTCGTCGGCCGGCTCACCGCCGAGGGCATCACCGCCGCCGCGTTCCCGGCGGACGTGCTCGACCACGACGCGCTGACCCAGGCCCTCAAGGACGCCGCCACCCGCTTCGGCGGCATCGACGTCCTGGAGCACTCCCCCTCTCCGGGCAACGGCTCCATAAGCTCCATGAACCTCACCTCCCCGTCCCAGACCAGCCCCTCCGATGTGCAGGGATGGATCGACTTCCTGCTCCACAGCGCCATCACCGCCACCCGGGCCGTCCTGCCCGCGATGCGTGAGGCCCGCACGGGCACCCTGCTCTTCACCAACGGCGCCGGCTCGGTCGACCCGAACCCGATGCTCGGCAACGTCAACCCCGCCCAGGCGGCGCTGCGCAACTGGGTGCTCAACCTGCACAAGGAGCTGGCCGACACCGGTATCCAGGCCGCGCACGTCGCCATCGGCGTGTGGATCGGCGCGGGCGGCCCGCCCGAAATCCCGACCGCCGAGGCCGAGGACATCGCCCCTCTCTACTGGGACCTGCACACCCAACGCGACGAAGCCGAGCGCGTCTTCACCGTCTGACGCCTCCCAGCTCTCCCCCGTTGAATCTTTGTTGAACCTTGATCCGCTCCATCCTCATCCGCCGCGGCAATCCCCACCGCGGCGCGACCTAAGAAGAAGGTCTCCGCTCCGATGAACGTGTTCCTGTGGATCCTGCAGGGCGTCCTCGCCGCGCTGTTCGTGGCCGCCGGCGTCACCAAGGCAACCCAGCCCCGCGAAAAGCTCATGTCCCAGCTGCCGTGGGTCAGTGACGTCTCGACACCCGTGGTGCGTCTGATCGGCGTCGCCGAACTCGCCGGCGGCCTCGGGCTGATCCTGCCGGGTGCTTTCGACATCGCCACGGTGCTCACCCCGCTGGCCGCCACCGGCCTGGCTGTGATCATGGTCCTGGCCATGGGCCTCCACGCCCGCCGCAAGGAGCCGCAGGCCATCGGGTTCAACGCGATCCTGCTCATCGTCGCCGCGGTCGTCATGTGGGGCCGGTTCGGGCCCCACTCCTTCTGACCACCCGGCCCCCCGCCCCTTCACAGCGGCCCGGTCCGCGACCACGCCGGTCGGGCCGCTCCTCCCAACCTCTGTCCGTCTACCGGAGACGACCGTGGAACTGGGCATCATCTCCCTGTCCGACCTGCAGACCGCCCCCGCCACAGGAACTGGAAATCTGGTGCTAGTGAGGCTGTCGGGCGGCTGGTAGCTGCCGGGACCAGTGGTGTTTCACCTGGGGCGGAGAACGGCTTGCGCCTGTCTCATTCCAGGACGCCCGAGTCTGTCCCGTGCTTCGATCCGGCCGCCCGCACACCTGCGCACGCCCCCGACCGGCGATGCGTCCAGGTCATGACCGACCGCCCCCCGTATCCGAGTGATCTGTCCGATGCCCGCTGGGAGTTGATCGAGCCGGTGCTGTCCGCCTGGCGCTTCGAGCGCCGCGGGCGGGCCCTGGACTTCGGCCGACCGCCCCGGCACGACCTGAGCGAGATCACGAACGCGATCCTGTACGTGGACCGCACCGGCTGCCAACGGGCCTATCTCCCGCACGACTTCCCGCCGCACCAGAGCGTCTACGGCTACTTCGCCAAGTGGCAAAAGGACGGCATCGCCTCCCAACTCAACAGCCTGTCACGGGAGTCGGTGCGGCAGCAGGAAGGCAAACAAAAGACCCCTCGGCCTGCGTGATCGATGCACAGAGCATGAAGACCTCCACCAGCGTCCCCGCCGCGGGTCAGGGCACGGACAACGCCAAGAAGATCGTGGGCCGCAAGCGGAGCATCGTGACCGACACGCTCGGCCTCCTGCTCGCGGCCCTGGTCACCGCGCCCAGCGTCCAGGACTCCAACGCCGACACCCTCCTGCTCGACCAGGTCGCCGCCGACCACCTTACGATCCGCAAGACCTGGGTAGACGGCGGCGACCGCAAGCACTTTCGTCGAGCACGCCGCCACCCTCGGCATCGACATGGAGATCAGCGCCCGCACCCCCGGGACCAGGGAATTCACCCCGATACCCACACGCTGGGCCGTGGAGCGCACCTACGGCTGGCTGATGCTCCACCGCCGCCTGGCCCCCCACCGATCCAGACATCACCTCTGCCCGTCGCAACAGAGTCAGGACAGACAACACGTCTTCAGCCGTCATCACGCGACGCAGGCTAGAAGCGATCACCTCGGACAGCGAACGGAATTCCTCCGAGCCAACCAGGAAACTGCCACCCTCAACGAGAAGGCCGGAAGCCAGCGTCGCAGCATCCTGACGCAGCCCAGCTCAAGGCCCACCAACCTTGACATGATCGACGAGACGCGCCCCCGGACTCCGTGAACCGGCAGCCGAGACCACCTGCCAAACCTGTCACGAATCCCACTCCGACCTGCCACCCCGCAGGTCAACAGCCCCCGTCGCCGCAAGATCTAATAAGACGGGACAACTGCTGCACTACCCTGTCAGGCCATGAACGCGGACCGCTGGTTGGCAGACACCCGGACCTCCTACGACACGGTCGCGGTCAGCTATGCCGACCAACTACGCGGAGCTCTGACCGGGGCGCCGTATCTCCGGGCGGCTCTGGCGCTGTTCGCCGACTTGGTGCACGCAGCCGACGGTGGGCCGGTGGCCGACGTCGGCTGTGGACCCGGACACGTCACCGCTCACCTGCATGAGCTGGGCGTGGACGCTTTCGGCATCGACCTTTCGCCCGTGATGATCGACGTGGCTCGGCGTGACCATCCCAGCCTGCGGTTCGAGGTGGGCTCGATGACCGACCTCGACCTCGGTGATGCTTCAGTCGTCGGCCTGCTCGCATTTTGGTCGTTGATTCACGTCCCCGACGAAGCAGTGCCCACGGTCTTCGGCCAGTTCCGGCGCGTGTTGCGTCCCGGCGGACCACTGCTGCTCGGCTTCCACGTCGGCGACGAATCGACGCTGAAGACGCAGGGCTACGGCGGCCACCCGATGAACGTCCACGTTCACCGCCGCAAGCCTGGCCAAGTGGCGGCCTGGCTACGCGATGCCGGGTTCACCGTCGAGGCCCACATACTGATCGACCCCGATGAGGGCGTTCCAGGTGCGGTCCTCTTCGCACGCCGGCCGGACCAGATCAGCTGAGACAGCATCTGGCATTCACCCGCCCGGGACCCGCGGCGGCGGACTGCGGATCTACCGGACCATGCGTGGACAGGCCTTCCTCACGAGCACCCCGCACACTTCGCTCGGCAAGGACTGGAATCAGTACGACCTGCTGACATCGCCGGGTGACGTGTCCGGCGACGGCCGTTCGTGGTGCGGATTCGGAGCGGTCAGCCGCCAGAGCGCCGTACGACCGCCCGCCGAAACGAGCCGAAGCACGGTAGTTGTCACCGGTAGAGCCGGATGACGTGGCGCATGCGAATGAGGCCGCCCGAAGCAGTGGGTTGTCGCCGACGAGGCGCGCGGCTTGTCACACCTGCTTATTGACCAGCCCTTCTGCCACCGGTCCCGCGACCAGCGGCTTGAGGGGTGCGCAGCCGTAGCCGTTCTCCTTGGGGCCCGAACATGATCAGATATTCGACCGGTCCGGTGGACCCGGCGTTTGCGACTCCGTGGGGGGTGCGGGTGTCGAACTCGGCGACGTCCCCGGCGGTCAGGACGAGGTCCTGGTTGCCGAGTGCGAGCCACAGCCGCCCGTACAGGACGCACAGCCACTCGTAGCCCTCGTGGGACACCTGCCGGGGCCGCCCAGGCGGCTCGACGACGGCGGGCAGCACGTGCTTGTGGGCGTGCAGGCCGCCGACGTACTGGGTCAGTGGCAACACCGCCTTGTCGTCGCCGAAGCCGCGTGGCGGCGTGCGGGGTTCGGCCGCCGGGGCAGGTGCGGTGCCGCACAGCTCGTCCAGAGAGACGCCGTAGTCCTTCGCCAGCCGCAGCAGCACCTCCAGGGTGGGCTTGCGCCGGCCGGTCTCGATCCGCGACAACGTGCTCGGTGAAATGCCGGTCGCACAGCTGACACCGACGAGCGTGGCGCCGTGCTGCTCGCGCGCGGCTCGCAGCCTGGCGCCCATTGCCGCCAACGTGCCGTCCACCTCGTCGACTGCCACCGTGACCGTTCCTTTCGACCGCGCCGCTTCCGCCCACCATCCTTCCTGCGGGTTTGCCAGCATGGCAAACCTGATCGCGTGGGGCGGGCGTCGCGCCGCATGATCGATGGGTAGCCGCCTCTGCCTGCGAACCCAGGAGGAACCCCATGCGACCCGAGCCGACCGCCACGCTCCGCCACCGCACCGTCGAGGCCCCGGCCGGACGCCTGCACCTGGTCGAGCAGGGCACCGGTCCGCTGGTCCTCCTCGTCCACGGCTTCCCCGAATCCTGGTACTCCTGGCGCCGCCAACTCCCGGCCCTCGCCGCGGCCGGGTACCGGGCAGTGGCGTTGGACGTGCGCGGCTACGGCCGCTCCTCCAAGCCCGCCGCCACCGACGCCTACCGAATGCTCGACCTGGTGGAAGACAACGTCGCCGTCGTGCGCGCCCTCGGCGAGGACAGCGCGGTGATCGTCGGCCACGACTGGGGCTCCAACATCGCCTCCGCCTCGGCCCTCCTCCACCCGGAGATCGTCCGCGCCGTCGGCCTGCTGAGCGTCCCCTACGCGCCGCCCGGCGGTCCCCGCCCCACCGACCTCTTCAGCCGGATCGGCGGCCCCGAGCAGGACTTCTACGTCTCCTACTTCCAGGAACCCGGCCGCGCCGAGGCGGAGATCGAGCCCGACGTCCGGGGCTGGCTCGCGGGCTTCTACGCGGCCCTGTCCGCCGACACCATGCCCGCCCAGAGCGAGCCCGACCCGCACTTCGTCGCCCGCGGCGGACAGCTGCGCGACCGCTTCCCCACGGGGGCTCTCCCGGCCTGGCTGAGCGAGGACGACCTCGATGTCTACGCCGGGGAGTTCGAGCGCACAGGGATCACCGGCGCACTCAACCGCTACCGCAACATGGACCGCGACTGGGAAGATCTCGCCCCGCATCAAGGAGCCCCGATCAAACAGCCGTCCCTGTTCATCGGCGGCACCCTGGACGCCTCCACCACCTGGATGTCCGACGCCATCGACGCCTACCCCACCACCCTGCCCGCCCTGTCCGCCTCCCACCTCCTGGACGCCTGCGGCCACTGGATCCAGCAGGAACACCCCGACGAGGTCAACCGCCTGCTGACCGACTGGCTCGCCACCCTCCAGGGCTGAAGCAGGCGGACTCCCCGGGCAGCCTGGCGGCTCGTTCGGACGGCGGCGGTGATACAGCGCATGCCGGTCCGTTCGGTGATGCGGAACAGCCGCACCAGCCCGAGCGAGCCAGCACACACCTACCGAGCTTCGGCTTACGAACATGGCGCATAGCGGGGAGAGATCGGGGTGGTGGTGCGGATGCGGCCATCGTCCGAGCTGCCCGAGCACGTGCGTCCGAAGTAAGCCGCCACCCTCCACCATCATCCCGCCGGAGGTGGACGGGACTGTCCCGGACTGTCCCCTCGATCCTTCGGTGCGTTGGTCGGGGCGCTGCGTCGAGAGGAGGCGGGTGTGTCTCGCCCGGGGCGGCTCTGATCACTGTCGTTGGAGGACAGGGTGTTACTCGTTGTGCTGACCTACGGCGGGGGCCTGTGATCTCGGCGGTCTGACAACCCTGTTAACGCCACAGCGACCCTCATCACCGATTCACCAGGTGCTCGGCGAGGTGACCGTTGAAGATGACCGCGACAACAGGAGCACGGACCGCAAGCACCTGATACTGACCGGCTGCCCCGCCGAGTCAGCCCCCGACCATGATGCCCTGTGGATGATCGCGCCGTGGCACATAACCGAGAGAGACAGGTTGCGCACCTGGACTTCAGCCTGCTGCCTCCCCGGCAGCGCATCCACTGTGTCTCACGCACCAGGGGAATCCAGCTCCCCGCTCCAGACAGCGCACCACCTCGTCACATCCGCCGACCGCGTGGTCGAACTCATGGGCGGGAGCCGCGACTACCGCCACCGAGGCAGCTGACGAACCGAGCACGAACAGCACCGAGCCCATCGGACAACCACCCATGCCGCGCCAGTGCGATCCAGGCGCCGGCCGACCGCGGTGGACGGCAAGTGCCTGCACGGCGCGAAGCGACCGGACGGCAGCCGAGTGTTCGTGCTGTCCGCGGTTCCCGTGACCGCCGCCGGACGCCGAGCCCACACCGACCGCCCCCGCGTCCTCTCCCGCTACGGCATCACGTGACCAACTGAACATCCGCGGCAAACGGGGGACCTGACTCTGCGGTATTTGGCGTGCCTGGCGAGCCTGCCCCGCGGTGCACCCGACCTGGCCGACAATCAGTGCTTGCTGCGGCCACGTCAATCCGGTGGGCGCAGTGCCCTAAATCGAGTCTGTCCACGAAGGAGGAACCTTGCCCACCATTGTTATCCACCACAGCGTCGACGACACCAAGCACTGGCTCGCCTCGTCGAAGCGCGAAGAATTTTTCGGGCCGCTCGGAGTCACGAACATCCGAACGTTCACCAACCCGCAGGACCCGACCCAGGTCGCGCTGACGATGGACGTACCAAATCTTGACGCCCTCATGGCCTCACTACAGGGCCCGGAGGCCGCAGCCGCAATGAAGCACGACGGTGTGCATCCCGACTCCCTCGTCATGTACGTCGAGTCCTAGTAGTGCTTCGTTGGGTCTATGCGTCTTCTTCGCGGCGTCCTTGGCGCGCAGGCCGCTGACCAGTCCGACCGCACCGGCCAGCTCCAGCAGACCGATGACACGGAAGGCGCCCATCGAATAGCCCAGGTGGCGGGCCTCGTTCTTCACGGACGGTCGGGCGAGGGCCTTGGGGAGACCCGCGGCGACGAAGCCGAGGGCGAGCAGGACGGACAGGACAACGGTGGCTTTGGCTTCCTCCCCCGCCTAAAGGCGGGGGATTCCAGTGGTCGCCCGCTGGGGTTCCTGCTTCACCGACGACGGCCCCGTCCGGGAGGACTCCCGTTGAGGTCTTACACCGTCTCCACAGGCAGACACCGCCAGCCCGGCGGCCAGGATGTTACGCGCCGCGTTGACGTCGCGGTCATGCACCGCACCGCAGACGCACGTCCATGCGCGGACGTTCAGCGGCAGCTTCCCGCGGACCGTGCCGCAGGCCCCGCACAGCTTGCTGCTGGGGAACCATCGGTCGATCACGACGAGTTCACGCCCGTACCAGGCGCACTTGTACTCCAGCATGGAGCGCAGTTGCGTCCACGACGCATCACTGATGGCACGCGCGAGCGTGCCATTCTTCAGCAGGTTGCGGACGCTCAGGTCCTCGATCACGACCGTTTGATTCTCACGGACGAGTCGAGTCGCAGCTTGTGCAGGACGTCACGGCGCCGGTCGGCGATCCTCGCATGCACACGGGCAACCTTACGGCGGGCCTTCTCCCGGTTCGCCGAACCCTTCGCCTTGCGCGACAGCTCACGCTGCGCCTTCGCCAGGCGGGCCCGGTCACTCTGCTCATGCTTGGGGTTGGCGACCTTTTCCCGGTGGACAGGGTCACCAGGGAAGTGATCCCGGCGTCCAGGCCGACGGCCGCCGTGGTAACGGGAGCCGGGGCGATGGTGTCCTCGCACAGCAGGGACACGAACCAGCGACCCGCCGCGTCACGGGACACCGTCACCGTGCTCGGCTGAGCGCCCTCGGGCAGCGGACGCGACCAGCAGATGTCCAAAGGGCCGGCCATCTTGGCCAAAGTCAGCTGTCCGTCGCGCCAGGTGAAGGCGCTGCGGGTGTACTCGGCCGACGCCCGCGACTTCTTGCGGGACTTGTAGCGCGGGTACTTCGCACGCTGGGCGAAAAAGTTCTCGAACGCCGTCTGCAGATGCCGCAGCGCCTGCCGCAACGGAACCGAGGACACCTCCGCCAGGAAGGCCAGGTTCTCGGTCTTCTTCCACTGCGTCAGCGCGGCGGACGACTGCACATAGGAGATCCGGCGCTGCTCGCCGTACCAGGCCAGAGTCCGCTCCTCCAGCGCCTTGTTGTAGACGAGGCGGACACACCCGAACGTGCGCGACAGTTCAGCCGCCTGCACGCCGGTGGGGTAAAAGCGGTACTTGAACGCCCGTTTGACCTGCCGCTTCACGCCTCACACTCGATCAACTTCCGTGTGGGCAGCGGGTGTCGGCAGGTGGACGGCGCACACCGGTCCGCCCTGGCGGCGAACCGGCTTCCCCTGCCCTGCTCCGCAGGAGCTTCGATTCCTCCCCGGCCTAAACGCCGGGGTATCCACGAAGGAGAACACCGATGAACATCGGTTACCTCAGAACGGGGGGGGTGCGCGCAGACGTCGGCGGCGGCTGAAAAGGGAGAGGAAGGGGGCAGCGGCCAAAAGAGCCGGACATCCGGGAGAAGTCAGGAGAGGCAGGCGCTGGCTGCTCACTGGGCGGTCCTCGCGAGCGGAGGCGCATGCCCCCTCACGGTGGGGCGCCCGGCGGATGCGCGCGGACCCTGCGTCCGAGTGCGCCGCCCGCCGGGCTCTGGGGTGTTCAGTCCTCGGTCTTCACCGGCGGCTCGGTCTCGCTGAGCATCTCCCGGATCTGCTCGTCGGTGGCGGTGGCCAGGAACTCGTAGATCTCGTCGGGGAAGGCCATGTGCGGCCTGGTGCGGTCCAGAGTCGGCTGGGGCACGGCCTCGGTGGGGCGGATGTAGTCGGCGGGCTCGCGGTAGCGGGCGAGGTCCTCGGCGTTGATGCCCGCCTTCTCGACGACCTCGGGGTCGAGCCAGGCCGACTCCGGGATCGCCTCGCCGGCGGTGAGTTCGAGGACCAGTCCTTCGGGCCCGGCGAAGTAGATCGAACGGCAGAAGCCGTGGTCGATGGGACCGATGACCATGATGCCGCGGCTGCGGATCCGGTCGCGCAGAGTCAGCAGCTCCTCGTCGTCGGCGACGTCGAGGGCGATGTGCTGCATGGCGCCGACGGCCACCGTTCCGGTCGGGGTGCCGGCGTGGGTGAGTCCGACCTCGATCTTGTCGGGATTGTCGGGGTGCTGGACGAAGGCGATGTAGCACGTGGGGTTGAGTTCGAGGAAGCCGTGCCAGGCGCCCTCGACATCGTGCATCCAGAACAGAGCCTTGAGCCTGCAGCCCAGGACGTCGGTGAAGAACTCGATCTGGGTCTTGATGTCCCGGGTGGCGAAGGCGATGTGGTTCAGCGCACGGGGGTGGACTGACATGTTCGATCACTCCCTTGTGATCAGCGGCCGGAGACGGCCGGGATGCGATGGACGGACATGGTCGGTGATCAGGCGGCCTCGGCTGCCGGACGGGTCAGACGCTTCCTGCACCACTCGCTGACCACGGCGGAGTAGTCGGCGGTGTGGAAGATCATCAGCTGGTGGACGCCTCCGGGGTGCACGTGCAATTGGACAGGTCCGCCGGTCGCGGCGACCACGCTGCGGGCGATGTCCGGGGTGAAGACCGGGTCCTTCTCGCCGACCGTGAAGAGGATCGGCTTGGTGTTCTCGGCCAGCGGCACGGTCGGCTCGTAGCGCATGAGGGAGCCCACCGAGGACAGTTCGTACGTCCAGGTGTTGAGCGGGTCCTCCCGCTTCTGCTGCCGGGCGCCCTTGTAGCCGTAGTCGAGATCGAGGTCGTAGAAGCGGTCGATGTCCAGGAGCAGTGCATCGCCGAACTGGGTGATCAGCTGTTCGAAGGCGTTGGTGCGGAAGGGATTGTCCGCGGGGATCATCGGTGAGGACGGGATCGCGTATCCCATCAGGACGGCGCCGGTGAAGACGTCCGAGGCCGCGTAGGCGCCGTAGGCGGCGGCCGCCCCCAGTGAGGAACCCTTGATGAACACCGGCAGGCCGGTGGTCTCGTCGATGTGCTCGGCGACCTCGACGGCCGCCCCCACCCACTCCTCCAGCGTGAAACGTCCTGCCGGTCGTACCTTGGCGATCCGGGACATCCCGTGGCCGGGCGCGTCCATGCACCACACCTCGGCACCCAGCCCGGCGTAGTGGGCGGCGAAGGGGTCGTAGACCCCGCCGTGGCCGCCAATGCCGTGCTGGACCAGCAGCACGTGATCGGGATCGGGGTGGGCGTAGCGGTAGACGAAAGTGTCCCCGACTACGTGATTCTCACGTTCCATGACTGATCTCCTGCGGCTCGTACGGGGAGCTGAAGCCGGGGTCGATGAATTGTTGACACCCGTCAACTTCGCTAGATGTTGACAAGCATCAATCTGAAGTTGATGGGTGTCAACCTCTCGGAGGTATGCTTCGCCCATGACGACTCCGACTTCTCGGACCGCCCCGGCCCGGCGGACCGGCCGGCCCCCCGCCGACCTGGCCCCGGCAACCCTCGATGAGATCCTGACCGCGGCCCTGCGCATGTTCGCCGACAAGGGATACGACGGAGCCTCTGTGGCCGCCCTCAACCGGCAGCTCGGCGTCAGCCACAACCTCATCCACCAGCGCTTCGGCTCCAAGGAGAAGCTCTGGTACGCCGCCGTCGACCACGCCTTCGGAATCGTCGCCACCGAGATGCGCCAGGAATTCGACGACGCCGGCGGCGGGCCGATGGAGCAGCTCCGGCGCATCATCGTCCGCTTCATCCACGTCAACGCACGCCGGCCGGAGATCCTGCGGCTGACCACTGTCGAAGGCGTCGCCAGCTCGCCGCGCCTGGACTACCTCTATGAGCAGCACATCGAACCGATCCTCACCGAGGCGACCGCGCCCCTGCGTCAGCTGGCCGACGAGGGCGTCATCGCCCCGGTGCCGATGCGCACCCTGTACTTCCTCGTCGCCCATGGGGGCACCGCGCTTTTCAGTCTGATCGGCCTGTCCCGCCTCATGGGGCCGCAAGACCCTCTCGATCCCGAGGCCGTCACACACCATGCGGACTTCGTCGCGGATCTGGTCCTCGCCGGACTCCGGAATCGGAGCTGACGGATAGAGGTCGGTGTCCACGGCCCCCCGGCGCCCATATCGGTTACGGCGGTGCTGTTATCGCGCAGGGCGAGGAGGTGGGACGTTCCGTGGCAGCAGCTGGTCCTAAGCGAGCGGGCACAGCATCGGCTCGGCATCCCCCGGGACGTCCGCCCGTGCTGCTGGAGCGCATCGTCGCTACCGCACAGCAGATCGTGGACGAGGAGGGCGCGGACGCTCTCTCGATGAGGACGCCGGCCCAACGCCTGGGTTCGGGCACGGCGACGCCGTAGCGGCACTTCGACAACCGGGCGGCGCTGGTCGCGCCGATATCGGGTGACCGGGCGCACCACGGACCGGGGGCCGGACCGCATGGGAGCGGACCAGCTATTTCTCTGATCCCCGCCGGCGCGGCGCCGACCCCTCGGCTGGTGCAACAGTGCTGGCCGACTTGGCTGTTCCCGCCGCGCAAGGGGAAGCACCCAGGCCTTGGCGCTCTCTCCTGCCCGTGGGCTTCGCTTCCGGACTCGTCCGTGAGCCTTTACGAGTTGTCGGCTCGTTTCAACGGACCGGCCGGCCCCTGGCGCGTGGGTACGTGAATTGGGCCCGCCCGATCAACCGAGAGCCGTTTGGTGAAATGATTTAAGGCTTGAGCACCGCCAGTACATCGTCGAGTGAAACGTTGGCGGGGTCACTCATATCGAGCCCATCGAAAGTCTGCCAGATATAGGACGCCGCTCCGCTCTCCCGCAGCGGATGCAGGTCGGCCAGGTCCGGATCGTCCCGGAAGCTGTTGAACGCCTCTTCGGACTCCCATTCAACGAGAAACAGAACCTGCCGCGGCGCGAGGTCACCGGCAACGTCGTCCCGGAAACGACCAAAAGCCACCATTCGACCACCATATCGCGGAGCCGCTTCAGGCAAACGACTGAAGTACGCGAGGTACTTCTCCAAGTCGACCACATCAAACATATTCAGGGCGTAAAACTTCTTCCGTGATTCCGTACTCATTACCGACTCTTTCTGCTCGTTCAGGGCGGATATTTGTATTTGCGGTCAGACTGATCGCCCGGCTGTCGCGCCGGGTTCCACGACTCCGTGGGATACGGCTCGTAAGAACGGGACGCTGTGGGTCGGCCAGGGTTGGGGGCGGCATCGAGCCGGGCGCTCAACAACCATCGATCCCGAAGCCGGTTGTTCTGGCCCGACGTGGATCAGAGGTCGAGGACCAGGCGGTTGCCCCTGGCTCGGGAGACGCAGATCATCATGGTGTCGCCTGCGGCGCGTTCCGTGTCGTCCAGGACTGAGTCGCGGTGGTCGATCTCCCCGGACAACACCTTCGTCTCGCAGGTTCCGCAGATGCCCTCCTCGCACGAGGTCATCACCGACACACCGGCACCCTCTACGGCCTCGAGAATGGACATGTCCTGAGGGACCGTCAGTGTCTTGCCGGACTGGGCGAGTTCGACCTCGAAGGTCGTGAGCGGCCCGGAGGCGACGTCCTTCTTCGGGGCGAACCGCTCCAGGTGCACAGACCCGGTCGGCCACTTCTCGCAGCCGGCCTCGACCGCCGCGAGCAGCGGTTCCGGGCCGCAGGCGTAGACGGCTGTCTTACGTTGCGGCTTGCCGAGCAGCGAGGGCAGGTCCAGCAGCCCGTACTCGTCCTGCGGTCGCAGGCTCACCCGGTCTCCGTAGGCCCGCTGCAGGGTCTCACCGAACGCCATCGAAGCTCGGGTGCGGCCGCCGTAAACGAGGCGCCAGTCGGCGCGGGTCGCGTTGACGGCCGCCACCATGGGCAGGATCGGGGTGATGCCGATTCCGCCCGCGATGAACAGGTAGTTCTTGGCCTTCACGAGCGGAAAGTGGTTGCGTGGCCCGCGGATGCGCATCGACTCGCCTTCCTTGAGGACGTCGTGCACATGGCTCGACCCGCCGCGGCTTGCCGGTTCACGCAGCACCGCGACCTGAAACCGTGACCGATCGTCCGGGTCCCCGCACAGTGAATACTGCCGGACCAGATCGGCTCGCAGTATCAGGTCGATGTGGGCGCCCGGCTGCCATTCCGGCAGCGGACGGCCTTCCGGGTCGCGCAGCGTCAGCAGCACGACGCCTTCGGCCTTCGTTTCCTTACGTTCCAACACGAGGTCGAGTTCGACTTCGGTGCTGAGAGTGCTCATGATCCGCCCTTCATTCTTCCCAGTGATGATTCGGTGATGCGCTCGTCCTGACCGATCAGGAGGGGAAGCAACGGCCGAAGTCGCGCAGTAGTCGGGGGGAGCCCTGCAGCTTGATCTGCCGGCGCACCAGTGCCCACGCCAACATCGAGGGTTTACTGAGGAAACGCAGCCAGGTGCGCGTGTCGGCGGTGATCCTGAGGTCCGGTTCGCCGGAATGTCCGTCGGCGACCTCGAGTTCGCGGTCGCGGATGGTCACGGTGATCTGCCGGGACTCGTCGCCGGTGAAGGTGAAGTGGTAGGTGGCGGACATGTCCTTGGCCTGTTCGCGCTGAAAGATCAGCGGCAGGCCTTCCACCAGGCCGTCGATGCTGTTCGCTCGAAGGCTCATCGTCACGTGCTTCGTGCGCTTGTTGGGGAACCGGTCGGCCACGTGCTGCTCCGCGTCGGAGCCTTGGACGACGTAGACGGTCTCTTCCTTGTCCATCAGCGGACGTACGACCTGGGTCAGATGGGCCTTGCGATCGTCCAGCCAGGGGCCGATGACGTCCTCGCCGGCCGGGCAGACCGACATGCAGTTGGCCGCTTTGTAGTTGGCGCCGAAGGACAGGCTCTGCCACATCGAGGCGCTCTCGCTGTCGCTCACCCGCGAGCGGTAGTCGTGGGCGTTGCGGCTTTCGGCGACCTGTTCGGCCCAGTCGCCGAAGCCACCCATGAACTCGCGGTAGTTGTGCGTGTAGCAGGCGGAGAAGTTGAAGTGGCCGTCGGAGGCGATCGCGCCGGTCGGGCAGGCTGTCACGCACAGCTTGCATTCAAGGCAGGGGTTGTACTCGATGGGTCGGGTGTATTCGCTGACCTCGGCGTCGATGAGGATGGTGCCCAGCAGGACGAAGTTGCCGAATCTGGGGTGGATGACGTTGCGGTGGATGCCCATCTTGCCGAGCCCGGCCGCCACGGCGACCGGCTTGTGCGAGACGACCCACGTCTTCCTGGGGAACTTGTCCATCTCCATCGGAAAGCCCATCGCGGGGTTGATGGCGCGCACGCCCGTCGCTTCCAGCTTCCGAACCGCGTGCCGGCCGACCTCGTTGGTGTGGTCGCCGGTGTGATGGAACTCCAGGTTGGCCACTGAGCGCGCCGGAGTGCGGATGTTCTCCCGGTTCATTCGGACCACGAAGCTGATCAACGTGCGGACACCCGGCAGGGCGGCGTTCAGATCCTCTCGCTGGTCGGCGATGTCCGGCCGTTCGATCTCGACGAAGCCGACGTCGTCCGCACCTGCGTCGAGACACAGTTGGCGCAGCCATGACGCATCCAGCGGCTCCGCGGGGCGGTCGGCGGTGCGGTCGCGTCGGCGGGCTTGGACGACGGTGGGATGGTCTTCGAGCTTGTTCCTGGCCATCGAGCGTCACCTCACGGGGTGGGGATACTTACATGCAAGTCTCATGAAGCAACTCGAAGCCTAGCCAAGCGAGTTGCGTGAAGCAACTTACTGTCGAGCTGTGCGACCAACAGCTACGGCAGCGGACAGGAGGGGGACCCCGGCGGCTCGCGCCCGGCGGGCAGGGGTGGGAGATGCCGCTGGAGTTCGTCATCCGATCGGCCCTCCACCACCGCTTCTGCCACGGAGGACGGAAGAAGGCCGGCTTACCGCGGCCTCGGCAAAGCAGTCGGGCGCGGGATGTCGAAGTGGAGGGAAGTCGCCGACAGCGCGCGGTTCAATCCCGTATGAGCAAAGAGCGTGTCGGCCGGCCCGTCAGCGCCTCTCGCGTCGATCCGAACGACGGTCGGTCGAACCGGTGATGACGCGTACTCGGCAGGCGGAACGCGATGATGGCCCGCCTGCCAGTCGCGATACAGAGCTCTCCGAGGAGAGGATCACCGCTGAGCGTCAGCCTCGCGTCATGATGATCCGAAACGGACCTCACGCGGGCCACCCAACCGATCGCGACTGGGTACGCACCCACCCCAGCTGATGGTGGGCGGGTTCGTCGAGGAATATTTCGAGTGTCAGGCCGGCGAGTCCGTGAGTGCTGGACCCGGAAGCAGGTGAACGGCGTCCGGACCCACCGTTTGCCCGCATTGGGTGCACACGAGCCGTTCCCGAACGTCACCTCCGCATCCGACATGGTTCGAGATCCGCGGAGGGCCGGCCGGGTCTCCCGCGTACTCATCGCCCCAGTGCATCAGAGAAAGCACCGCGGTGAGCAAGTCCTTGGCCTTGCTTGTCGGTTGGTACTCATAGCGGGCGGGCCGCTCCTGGTAACAGACCCGATCCAGCAGCCCGTCGTCGACCAGCTTGGAGAGGCGGTTGGTGAGTACGTTGCGGGCGATACCGAGACTGTCCTGAAACTCCTCGAAGCGGCGCAGGCCAAGCATGGCGTCACGAACGATCAGCAAGGTCCAGCGCTCGCCCACAACCTCCAGGGTCCTGGCGATGGAGCACAGTTGACTGTCGTATGTTCTGCCCAGCATGCTGTGAATTTAGCACGTTGCTTCAAGCAACCGACAGCTTCGAGGAGAGAGGTCGCTCGCCCTCGGGTCGGCGGCGAGCGCAGCGGGGCGGTCTGTGACCGACGCGCCCGCGGAAGGTCGGTTCCGGCGTCGGGTTACCAGTGCCGGCGTCGCCCCGAGTCCGGTGCCTCACACAGCTGAGCGTGCCGTCGCGTTCAACAGGTCGGCCACTACCTTCGGGTTCTCTAGTGCGATGAAGTGGTGCGCTCCCGGCACCTGTGTGAAATCGGCGGCAGGCAGCAGCCTCTTGTTGGCCTCGCGGTCCGAGGGTCGGGACCAGTCGTTCTCCCCGTAGACGAGGTGGACGGGGGCCTTGACCTCGGCGTAGCGCGAGCGGGCCGCGATGAGGCTGGGCATGTTCCGGTACAGAGCGCGGGCGACGGTCGGGAAACCGGGACGCTTGCCTGACTGGAGGAGCGCGTCCAGGTAGTCCTCCCGGAAAGCGGTCCTGTCCCCCACGCCGCCCTGCAGGATTCTGCGCAGGACGGGCTTGGGTTCCTGCCGGGCGAGCACCGGGCCCACCCCGGGAGCGATGATCCCGCCGGTCACCACGCGCGCGAGGAGACTGGAGCGGGCGATGCCGTCGCGGTAGTCGTACGCGTTCACCGCGACGACGCGCCGTACCCGCTCCGGCAGATCGGCCGCGGTGGTCAGGGCGAGCACCCCGCCCAACGACTCCCCGACCAATGTCACGTCGTGGAGGTCGAGTTCGGTCAGGAGCCGCTCGACGCCCGCACGCAGCGCCGGCTCTTCGTACGACGCGCCGGGCACGATCTCGGAGTAGCCCATCCCCGGCAGATCGAGGGCGTACACCGTGTACTGATGCGAGATCAGCGGGATGAGATTGCGGAAGTGCTCGGCCTGCGTCCGCAGAGTGTGCAGCAGGACCAGGGGGCACCGGTGCCCGCCTTGAGGTAGCGCAGCGCTCCCTCGCGGCTGTGTCCTGCGCGGGGGGGGGCGATGGTGTGGCTGGTGGTCCCCGGAATGTGAATCCTGGGACGTGGGTCCTGGATGGGCATCTCGCCGGCTCCTTGTGTGTGAACTGCGCAGGGGTGATTCGGGCGTGGGTACGGCAGGGAGGGGTGGCGCGCGACCTGCGGTCCCCGCTATGGCCGCCGCGCCCTACTTCGCCAGCTGGGGATACAGGCCATCGAGGCCGCCGGCCAGACCGGCCTTGACCTGGCGTGAGATGTCGTCGGCGAGCACCTCGTGGGCGCCGGTCTCGATGCCGTCGAGGGCGAGGGCGGCGACGTCGCGCGGGTCGGCCTTGGGGCCGTCGGCGTCGGCCGCCAGGTCCGTGTCCACGTATCCGACGTGCAGTCCGGTGACAGCGATGCCGCGCGGCTGGAGTTCCAGGCGCAGGGAGTTCGTCTGCGACCGCAGGGCGGCCTTGGAGGCGCTGTAGGAGCCGCCGAGGGCGATCCAGGAGAGCACGGAGTGCACGTTGAGGATGTGGCCGCCGCCGTTGTGCTCGATGACCGGTACGAAAGCCCGGGCGAGAAGCAGCGGGCCGTAGAAGTTGGTCTCGAACTCCCGGCGCACGTCCTCGACCGGGGAGCCGAGGAAGGACGCGCCGATGGAGGCGCCCGCGTTGTTGATCAGCACGGTTACGTCCCCCGCTTGCGCCGCGGCGGCTGCGACGGATGCGGGGTCGGTGACCTCCAGTGCCACCGGGACGGCGTCGGGATGCGTCACCGTGCGCGGGTCGCGGGCGGTGGCGTAGACCTTGCCGACACGACGTGCGTACAACTCCTCCACCAGGGCCTTGCCTATGCCCCGGCTGCCGCCCGTGACGAAGACGTTCGCGCCCTTCAATGCGGTCATGACTGCCCCCCAGAGTTAGAAACCGATCGGTTTTCACTACCGTGAACCGATCGGTTTCCAAGCGCAAGCCCAAGCAGGAACTGACGCGGGTCGGTGCGAGTCCGGTGGCGGGCCCAGCAGCGGGGATGCCGACCACGATCTCGCCGCCCGGGGCCAGGACGATGGCCTGTCGTTGTTGCGGAGCACGGTCACCGTCCGCCGGTCATCGCGGGGTCGACGGAGTGGTCGCCAGTTGTCGAGGCGGACGCGGTGGTCACACCCCAGGCGGATCCGGAACCGCCTCCAGGACGGCGAGTCGACGGGCGGCAGTGCGAGCGTCCCGGCCCGATCCGCATCCCATCGGTCGCTCGGCCGGATCCCCGAAGTGCGGTGGACACGCCGGTTGGTCGGGGCCGGGGAAGTAACGGCCCGACAGGAAGAAGGTCTCCGCGCCATGCCGACCGGCCTGCACGGACCCCACCGGCCTCCGACGAGATCCGGCAGGCCAGAGGGCACGTCCTGCTCCGCGCTACCCCGCCGGGGGCACGGGACCGTGTTGTCGTGCGGCGGAATGCGCGAGTCGGCTCAGCGCGTCCTGTCCGTGCTGGGCGGGGCCGTGGTGCCGCGAATGACGAGGTGGGGCGGAATGACGTTCTCGCGGTCTGGCGTGGCCTGCCCGTCCAGGCGGGCGATGGCACGGCCGACGGCGAGTTCTGCCAGGCGGGGGATGTCCTGGGCGACGGTGGTGAGGTCGATGTGGGCGAGGCGGGCCAGGCGGGTGTCGTCGAAGCCGACCACGGAGACTTCGTCGGGGACGGTGACACCGGCTCGCAGGAGGACGTCGAGGACGCCCGTGGCACAACGGTCGTTGAAGGCGAGGACGGCGCTCGGCGGGGTGGGTTCGGTGAGCAGGGTGCGGGCGGCCTGTGCGCCGTCTTCCTCGGTGAGCCCGCCGGGCAGGACGCGGATGTGGTCGGCGAGGCCGTGGCGGTGCATCGCGGTGCGGTAGCCGCGCCGCCGGTCGGCGGCGCCGGGCGCCCTGCCGCCGTCGATGTGGACGATGGCACGGTGCCCGAGCGTCACAAGGTACTCGACGGCCTGGCGGGCGCCCTTGTCGTCGGCGCTGCGAACGACGTCCACGCCCGGCGGGACGGGTTGAAGCCGCCGGGCCACCGAGACGACCGGGACCTGGGTCGCGAGATCCGCGAGTCGGGCGGCCGGGGCCTGGGGGCCGAGCAGGATGAGGGCCTCGCATCGGTCGGCGAGCAGTGCTTCCACGGCCTGCCGTTCTCCGCGCGCCGGCGCGACCGCACTGAGGGCGATCTGGTATCCGGCCGGCTCGGCGGCGGCGTAGATGTCCTCCACCAGGTCGGTGTGGAAGGGATGGCGTAGCCCGAACTGCACGCCGAGCAGGCGCGAGCGGCTGCTGCGCAGCAGCCGGGCACGGGTGTCGGGCCGGTAGCCGATCTCCTCGGCGACCTTGAGCACCCGCTCACGGGTGGCGTCACTCGCACCCTTGGCCCCGCGCATCACGATGGAGACCAGCGCGACGGACACGCCCGCGCGTGTCGCCACGTGGGCCAGGGTCGGCCGCTTCCCGTCGGGGGCCGCGGGGGTGGCTGGCACCGGCTGTCCTTCCGGTCGGACTGGGCGAGCCGGTCGACGTGGTCAAGGTGTCTTTTCCGGCGAGGATCGTGGCTCTCCGAGGATACTGCAACGTTCTAGGCCTACGTCCGTACGAAGGGTTGACAGCGAGTCCGGGCGGCTGGCGTACTGCCCTCTAGAACGTTCTAGAGGGCAGTACGAGTAACGCGAACTGAGAAGGGGGCAGCCATGTACACGTTGGCGGTCTGTGCCGAGATGGTCTTCCGTAACCTGCCGATCGACGAGCGGGCGCGGCGTATCCATGCGGCCGGCTTCCAGGTCGAGATCTGGGACTGGACCCGGCACGATCTCGACGCGCTGGCGCGGACCCCGGCCGAGTTCTCGTCGATGACGGGCTACATCCGGGGCAATCTCACCGACGAGGACGGCGCCGCCGAACTGCTGCGCACCGCCGAGGAATCCGTCAAGGCCGCCGAACACCTGGGCTGCCCCCGGCTGAACCTGCACGGCACCGGACTGGACGGCGAGGGCCTGCCGGTGGTGCCGGTGACCGGCGAGGCCACGCCAGTCATGTGGAGCGCCGCCCGCCGCACCCTGACCCGCCTGGCTGAGCTGGGCGAGAGCGCCGGGGTCACCTTCACCCTGGAGAATCTCAACACCGCCGTCGACCACCCGGGCGTACCGTTCGCGACTGCTGCGGACACGCTCGCCCTGGTCGCGGCCGTGGACCACCCCGGCCTGCGGATGAACCTGGACCTGTACCACGCCCAGATCGGCGAGGGAAACCTCATCGAACTGGTCCGCCGGGCGCACGGGCTGGGCCTGATCGGCGAGATCCAGGTGGCGGACGTACCCGGCCGCCAGGAACCCGGCACCGGCGAGATCAACTACCCGGCCGTCGCCCGCGCCCTGGCCGACCTCGGCTACGACGGCACGGTAGCCATGGAGGCGTGGGCCTCCGACGACGACAGCGAGCGGGCCCTGGAGCGCTTCCGCTCAGCCTTCACCCTCTGAACCCTCTCAACCCTCGAAACCCTCTCAACCCAACCCTCCGCCCGCGGTCACATACGCACGTACGGAGAACCCGCATGACCGTCCGCCAGCCCCTCGCCATCGGCCTCGTCGGCGCCGGACGCATGGGCGCCTTCCATGCCGAGACCCTCGCCCACCGCCTGCCCGGCGTCCGCCTCGCCGCCATCGCCGACCCGGCCCCCGGCATGGCGTGACACCTGGCTGACCGGCTCGCCTACCCCACGGCGTACACCGAGATCAGCGAGCTGCTCGTGGATCCGGACATCGACGCGGTAGTGATCGCCACGCCGGCCCGCACCCACCTCGCACGCTTGGTTGACGCTGCCCTCGATCTACGCGGCAATCGGACCGACGATGGCGACCCAGGCGTCGGGGTCGTCAGACGCGACGTCGCCCGTGGCTGACATTGCCGACCGCGGTACGAAGGTCCTCCTCGTTGGCGAGCAGCGGAGGCAAGGGGGTCGCGGTAGCGGGGTCGAGCGCGTCGAAGAGCAGGGCGAGGAAGCGGGCACGCAGGGAGGGCGCGGCACTGGGGAGTGCGAGGCCGGCGACAGCCATGACAAGGAAGTGTGGAATGTCCTCGGCGGTGAGGTCGGGCCGGATCTGGCCCGCCTCCTGTGCGCGCCGCAGGAGCGGGTGGAGCGAGGCGCTGAAGTGCTGGAGGACGTCCACCGCCACGTCCGCGAAGTTGCTCGCGAAGGTGACCATGCCCCGTTCCTCTGTGATCAGGTCGAGCAGCTGCGTGGCGATGTCCTGCAAGGCCTGACGCATGTCTGTGGCATCGGCTGCGCGCTCGACCATCGGAAGCAGGTCCGTTTCGAGGATGTCGTCCAGGACGGCCCGGACCACGGCCTCCCGGTTGGGGAAGTGCCGGTAGAGCGTGGCGATGCCCACGCCGGCCTCGGCCGCGATCTGTTCCAGCGAACCCTCGCCCTTGCCCAGCACGGTGCGTCCGGCAGCAGTGATGCGCTGAACGGTGGAGCGCGCGTCGACCCGGCGCCGGGGAGCGCGGTCATTTGTGATTGCCATCCGTGACTCTTCCCTGCTCTGTGACGAAGGCCGACGGCAGCCACCCATCGACGATAGAAGCCTATCGCGTTGATAGTTGACTCTCGGTTTGATAGTCGACTATCGCTTTGATAGTAGTCTCTCGCTTCATCGCCCGGCTCGGCCCGGCCAAGCCGTGACAGACAAGGGAGAGCACATGTCCGTTCTGCTGTACCGCCTGGGCAGGTTCGCCTACGGCAAGCCCTGGTACGTCATCGGCGGCTGGCTGGCCGTGGTGACGTCCGTGGTGGCGCTCCTGGTGGTCAACCCCGTCAGGCTCAGCAACGAGGTGCGTATCGACGGCACCCCGTCCCAGCAGGTCATCGACGATCTGGCCAAGACGCTGCCCGAGGCGTCCGGCGGCCAGGGCCTGCTGCTCTTCAAGGCCCCACAGGGGGCTCGCATCGACGACGCGAAGGTCCACGCCGCGCTCCTTGAGGCGGTGGACGCCGTCTACCGCCACGACCACGTCATCGACACCCGGAAGGTCCTCGCCCAGGAAGTCGCCAAGGGCGCGAACAGCCCACTGCCGCAGGCCCAGGCGGCAGTGGCGAAGGCCGCAGGCAAGCCGGCCTCGGGCCCGACGCCCGCCCCGCTCCGGTCGCACGGGCAGCCCGTCCCGGGCGTGATCGTCTCCGCCGACGGCTCCACGGCTCTGATGCAGTTCCAGTTCGACGAGCAGACCTACGAGCTCCCCTCCGGGACGATCGACAGCACCGTCAAGGCCGCGGAACAGCGAGCCACTCGCGGCGGCCTGGAGGTCCTGCCGTCCGCGTCGATGATGGAGATACCCGAGATCGTCGGCGTCGGAGAGATCGCCGGCGTCGCCGTCGCGGCCCTCGTCCTGCTGATCACCCTCGGGTCGGTGGTGGCCGCGGGCCTGCCCCTGGTCATCGCCCTCGTGGGGGTCACCGTGGGAGTCGGCGGCGCCTTCACCCTCTCCACCGTGTTCGAGATCCACTCCCTCGCCGCCGTACTGGCCCTGATGCTGGGGCTGGCCGTCGGCATCGACTACGCGCTGTTCATCGTCAACCGGGAACGCCGGCTGATCCTGGACGACGGCCTGGACGCGCACGAAGCGACCGCCCGGGCGATCGGCACCGCCGGGAGCGCGGTCTTCTTCGCCGGCAGCACCGTCATCATCGCCCTCGCCGGACTCCTGGTCATCCGGATCGCCCTGCTCTCCACCATGGCCGTCGTGGCCGCCGCCACCATCGCGATCGCCGTACTGCTCGCCCTGACCCTGCTGCCCGCCCTGCTGGGGCTGGTCAGGGAACGGATCTGCCCCGCCCGGATCCGGCGCGCGGCGCAGCACCGCACGTCGGCCACCGGGCCCGGACGGGCCACCCGCCGGGGAAGGCTCCTGGTCCGTCACCGGTACGCCGCCCTCGCGGCCGCGATCCTGATACCCGCGATCCTGGCCGTGCCCGTCGCCGGCATGAAACTGGGTCTGCCCTCAGGCGCCAGCTACAACCCCGACACCGGACAGCGCCGCAGCTATGACATGACCAGTAAGGCTTACGGCCCCGGCTACAACGGCCCCCTCCTGGTCGCCGTCGGCTCCACCGCGAACAGCCGGCCCCTCACGCCGGAGACTCTCGCCGCGGTGACCTCCGAACTGCGGGAGACCAAGGACGCCACCTCGGTCTCCCTGGCGGGGATGAACAAGACCGGTACGACCGCCATCCTCAGTCTCGTACCCGGCAGCGGTCCGAACGACGACGCGACCAAGGACCTGGTCACCGCGGTGCGGGACAAGAGCGCGCGGATCGGCCGGGCGCACGGCGCCACCATCGGCATCACCGGATTCACCGCCCTCGCGATCGACGTCTCCGACCGGCTCGCCGACGTGCTGCCCCTCTACGTCGCGGTCGTGCTCGGACTCTCCCTGATCGTTCTCCTCCTCGTCTTCCGCTCCCTCCTGGTACCCGTGATGGCCACCCTGGGATTCCTGCTGAGCGTCTCCGCCGCCTTCGGCCTCACCACGGCCGTCTTCCAGTGGGGCTGGATGCAGAACCTGATCGGCATCGACGCCACCGCGCCGGTCGTGAGCCTGCTGCCCATCATCATCACCGGCGTCCTGTACGGACTCGCCATGGACTACCAGATGTTCCTGGTGACCTCCATGCGCGAGGCACACGTCCACGGGGAGAGCGCGAGGGAGGCCACCGTCACCGGCTTCGCGCGCGCCAGTTCGGTCATCGTGGCGGCGGCCACCATCATGGTCTCCGTCTTCGCCGGGTTCGTCTTCAACTCCCAGCCCATGATCAAACAGGCAGGCTTCGCACTCGCCGCGGGCATCCTCGTCGACGCCTTCGTCATCCGCATGACACTCATCCCGGCCACCATGGCACTCGCACGGGAGAAGGCCTGGTGGATCCCCACCTGGCTGGACCGTCTGCTGCCCGACCTGGACATCGAGGGCGACAAGCTCGCACAGAAGATGCCGTTGCCCCGTCCCGTCGCTCCCCAGCCGCAAGGCAAGGAGCAGACGTCCGAAGCCTTCGGCTGACGATGTCGTGGCCGCCGTCCTCGCGGTCTTAGGGCCGACCTCTCGGGCAGCGGCCACAACGCGCCCTACGGCAGCTCTCGCGAACCACTCGGCAGCGACCCGACCACTGGCGCATTCTTCGAAGGCGCAGCAAATTCCTGCGGTCATGGTGACCCCCTTCGCGGCACAGGAACACCCGGTGGGTCTCCTCATGACGTCACCGGTTTCGCGGGGCGGCGCCGGGAACGTACCGGGATCCGGGCCGCCCTCGCCGAGGCGCGCCTGGTCACGCTCACCGGGTTCGGCGGCGTCGGCAAGACCGGCCGGCTCCTAGCACGCCCCGCTGCCCACCTACCTGCGGCCGAGCTGATGCGGCTCCCCCGGCAGAGCGGTCCGGCCACCGCCTGTACGGCGGCGGCCGGACCGCCTTCGTCTCACACCCGCTCGCCGGCCGCCTCGGCCCTGGCAAGCAGGGATGGTGTCGGAAGGAAGCGCTCACCGTAGCGGCCGGCCAGCTCCCGGGCCCGCGCCACGAAGCCCAGACCCCCAGCGGCGAGGCCACTCAGGACCCGAGGTCCCAGGCCAGCTGTGGTTGCCGTACCCCACACCGAGCTGGTGGGTGTCCGGCCGAGGGCGTGGCGAAGTCGAACTTGAACGAGCCGGCCGTCTGGCCGGTGCCGAAGCAGCGTCTGCCGTCCTTGCCCGCGATCCGCTGACCGGAGCAGTCTCATCGCGGCCCGCTCGCGCTATCCGAAGTCAAGGCCTCCGTCCACCTCGTCTACGGGGAGAACGACTGGTCCCGACCCTCGGACCGGGAGGCCGACAAGAACCTTGCCTGCCGCCGATTCCACGCCGGTGCCGGGAGCGGGCCACTTCATCGCTGTATCAGTTGCTTCGCATGGAGAACGACTGTGCTTGGTGCTGATTGAGTTGTGGGCGCTGCCGGGATCAGATGACGCGGTCGGCCACCCGCACCCGCTCGGCTGCCTGGAGCGCGGTTCGCAGCTCGGCGGCGGGAACGGGGCGGCCGGGCGCTGTGAAGATCTGCTCGTCGGGCGTGGAGGAATCGGCGAGGTAGAGGCGGGTATAGGCGGTGGCGTCCGGCTCGAAGCGCCAGCTCTGCGCGAGCGAGCCGGTGTCGATGGTGTCGAATCCCAGTCGGTTGATCAGCGTCGCCGCATCGGATTTCGCGCCGGCGTCGTCACCGGCGATCGGCAGTGCGGTGCGGTCGGCGGCCCCCGGGTTCTCCGCGGGGCGGGCCAGTTGGGGGATGTGGTGGGCCAGGATGTTGTTGAACGCCTTGACCAGCCGGGCTCCGTCGAAGTGCCGGTGGACCAGCTCACTGGTGGTGAGCTTGTCGTCGTCGAGTTCGGCGATCCGGCCGTCGCGGGACGGGTAGTAGTTGCTGGTGTCCAGCACGGTCTTGCCCACGAGCGGTGCGGCCGGGACGGCGGTGTGCGCGGCGAGCGGTACGGAGAGCAGGACGAGGCCACCGGCGCCGGCCGCCTGCTCGACCGTGCCGGCCGTGGCCAGCGGGCCCAGCTCGTCGATGAGGCCGGTGAGGCTCTGCGGGCCCCGGGAATTGGAGATCACGACGGGGATGTCCGCCGCGACCGCGAGGCGCGCGACGGCGGCGCCGATGGTTCCACTTCCGATGATGCCGAGGGTGGTCATGTCTGCTCCTGGAGTCGGGGGGAGGGAGGTGGGCGTGCGGGCCGTGGTCTTGGTGGTGGCGCCGGTACCGGTCCGGAATCGGCCTGTACCGGCGCGAGAGGGGACCCGAGGAGGCGGCTGGGGCACGGGTGCTCGGCCGCCGAAGAAACGGAACGCGGGGCCGGTCCGGCAGCGGCGGCGGGCCCGTCGCGAGCGGCGGGCCGCAGCACGGACCGGTGCAACCGCGTGTCCTCAGGCTGTCTGGAGCGAGGGGTAGTCGGTGTAGCCCTCCGGCCCCGGTATGTAGAACAGTTCCGGCCGCGGCTCGTTCTCGGGGTGGCCGCCCTGCCAGCGTGCGACCAGGTCGGGGTTGGCGATGATGGCTCGGCCCACGACCACGGCGTCGGCGTGGTCGGCTTCGATGTGCTGGATCGCATCCTCGCGGGTGGTCTGCCCCCCGAGGAAGCCGCTGTTGACGATCAGTTTGCCGTCGAAGCGCTGCCGCAGCTCCTGGACCAGCTCGCCGCCCGGCTCGGTGTGCAGTACGGAGAGGTAGGCCAGGCCCAGCGGGCGCAGTTGGTCCACCAAAGTGCCGTAGGTGGCCAGGACGTCGCCCCGGTCGGTCTCGAAGACGTCCGCGAGGGTGATCTCAGGCGAGATCCGCAGCCCGACCCGCTCGGCACCGACGGCCTCGGCGACCGCCGTGACCACCTCGACGACGAAACGCGCCCGGCTCTGCGGCGAGCCGCCGTATCCATCGGTGCGCTGGTTGGCCGCCGGGGAGAGGAACTGATGGAGCAGGTAGCCGTTGGCGCCGTGGATCTCCACGCCGTCCGCTCCCGCCTCGATGGCCCGGCGGGCCGCGGCGACGAAGTCCTCCAGGGCTGCCTGGGCCTCTGCGGTGGTCATCGCTTCCGGTACGGGGAAGGGCTGCTCGCCCTTCCCCGTGAACGTCTTGCCGTCGATGGCGATCGCGCTGGGGGCGAGGATGCGGCGGCCGCCGTTGATGTCGGGGTGTGCGGCGCGACCGGCGTGCATGATCTGCAGGACGATGCGGCCGCCCTCGGCGTGCACCGCCTCGAACACCCGCTGCCAGCCGGCCGCCTGCTCGTCGGTGGCGATGCCCGGCGCGCCGACCCATCCCTGCGACGCGTGGTCGGGGTAGGTGCCCTCCGTAATGATCATTCCGACGCTCGCCCGCTGCCGGTAGTACTCGACCATCAGGTCCCCGGGAATACCGGAGGAACCGGCCCGGACTCGGGTCAGCGGTGCCATGACGATGCGGTTGGCGAGCTCGATCTTCCCGAGGGTGACCGGGGAGAAGAGTGACGGAACAGGAGAGATTTCTGCAGTGTTGACGGGCATGAGTGTCCCTGGGTAAAGGGGTGGATAACGGGAGGGAAGTCATTCGGTTCTTCACTGTAACGCATGTTCGCGCCAACGCGAACATGCGTCGGAGTCGCCCCCTCCCTCATGGCCTGAACGCGTTCCCGCACGGATGGGCTGGATATTTCCGGTTGGGGAACTCAACTCATGTCGTCGGCCAGATCGGCTCGTACGCGCGGATGTGGATCGGCGGGCTCCTCACCAAGAAGCACCGGCGCACCAGGAAGTTCGGCCGAGCGGTGGCTTCCTCCAGCGCCGAGGACTCCCTGAGCCTGATCGTCCTGTACGGAACCCTCATTGAACCCAGGCCCTTCCTGGACTGGCGGGGCAGACCGAATGCCGGTGGTGAACGGCGTCGGTGAGCCCTGCGCGAGAGAGTCGCACCCACGGCTCGATGTGGCGGGGCTGGAACGACGGTGGCGTGCGGGAGACCGGTGCGGACGGCGGCACGGTAGGTGGCCGACATGTCGATGGCCACGTACTCGATGCTCTTCCTCCAGGTCAGCGGGGTGGTGGCGGGCCAGGCGAGCACATCGGCGACGGTGCGGCCCTCGACCTGGCCGAGCAGGCCGCCGGCACCGAGTGCATCGACGAACCCGGTGTGCCACCGATCGCGCGTCAGAATCCACTTGCCCGCGGCGGGGTCCTTGTCCCCAGCACCGCCGTCCGCGCCGGGTCTCGTCGATGCCCAGTACCCGCACCTCGGGCGGCGGCGCCTCGATCACCTCGCGTGCGGCGGCGCGGAAGGCGTCCATCACGGTCGGCCAGGACAGGTGCAGATCCCCGGCGGCCTGGATGACGGTGGAGGCGGCGTCGTGTATCCGCCGCCCGGCGGCACCGCGCAGCCGCATGGTGATCCGCGCGCCGGCCGGTAGCTGCGGGATTTGCTCGGTGAAGGACCGGCGCGGGCAGCCGGGCTCCCGGCACCACCAGCGACGCTGTGCCGGCGGAACTCCAGTCCCCTCTCGCCGTACGGCAGATCCCGGGGCCGGGTCGTCGCGGAGCCCTTCCACCCGGGTGGCGAACACCCCGCATTCCGGGCAGGCCCGTGCCTGCTCATCGACCGTGACCAAGTGGACTCGGCGTGTCCCATCCGCCAGCCGCTCGACCCGGGCGACGGACACTGCGTCGGGACCGAGCAACACCGTCGTATCGGTCAAAGCGGGTGTCGCAGGTTCGAAACCTGCCGGAGGCACAGAGAAACACCTGGTCATAGGCCCTCCCGTCCCGGGGTCGGACGGAAGGGCCTTCGTACTCGCAGTACACATCAGTCCGCCGACGGCCGCGGTCCCCCAGTATCTAGAGGAAGCGGCGCCGGCCGGCCCCGAGTGAGCCGCTGCCCGCTGGAGCGGTGGGTGAGGACAGGACGCATGCGGAGGGTTCTCCTGGTGGCGGGGTCAGCTGTGGGGGACGGAGAGCGCCATTCCCACCTCCGGTTCGGTGCCAGAGCTCATCGCACAGGGGGCTATCGCCTGCGGCGGGCTGGTGGCACAGGTACCGGGGCGACGCCCTCGACGACGGTGTTGCTGATGGTGCCGATGCCCTGGACCGTCATGGTGACCCTGTCGCCGGGGACGAGGGGCGGTGGTTCGAGGATGCCGTGGCGGCCCCAGAGTTCGGCCAGGCAGCCGCCGTTGCCGCAGGTTCCGGAGCCCAGGACGTCGCCGGGGCGGATCCAGGTGCCGCGGGAGGCGTACGCCGCCATCTCCTCGAACGTCCAAGCCATGTTGGTCAGTCGGTCCTGTCCGACCGGCTCGCCGTTGACGGCGACGGTGAGGCCGAGGTCGAGGAAGCCGTCGGCGTCGCGGTGGGGTTCGAGTTCGTCGGCGGTGACGAGCCAGGGGCCGAGGGTGGTGGAGGTGTCCTTGCCCTTGTTCGGGCCGAGTTTGACCCTCATTTCCCGGCCCTGGAGGTCGCGGGCGGACCAGTCGCCCAGGATCGTGTAGCCGAGGATGTGGTCGCGTGCCCGCTCGGGTGTCAGATCCCGACCCGACTTGCCGATGACGGCGGCGACTTCGAGTTCGAAGTCGAAGCGCCCGCAGCCCGGCGGTACCGGCACGTCGTCGTGAGCGCCGATCATCGCGTACGGGTTGGTGAAGTAGAACGCCGGTGCGGCGTACCACTCTTCGGGGACGGTGTCGCCGTATCCCTGTGCGACGCCCGCGACATGGCTCTCGAAGGTCATGTAGTCGCGAACGGTGGGCGGTTGCAGCGGAGGCAGCAGGTGCGCGCCGCCCAGGGGCACGGGCAGGCAGGCGGTCAGCGCGCGCTCCCCCGCCCTGCGCAGGGCCTCCTCCCCTTCCACTATCAGGTCCAGCAGGTCGACGGGGTGCTCGAAGGGGTGGAGTTGGTCGTCGGTGACGACTCCCGACTGCCGTTTCCCGTCGTGGACGAAGCTCGCGAACTTCACGCGGCGCTCCTCTCCGCCTCGGCCGGCGCGGTGCCGCTCGGTCGGAAGCCGATGAAGACGGCGGCGATCACGGCGGCGGTCACGCAGGCGGCGGCGGTGAGGACCAGTCCGTTGTTGTAGCCGTGGGCCAGGGCATCCGTGGTGTAGGGGGCGAGCTTGGCGCTGAGTGGCCCGAGGTCGACGCTGTGCAGGGCGATCGGGCCGCCCCCGTCCAGGATGGCGGAGGCGATGCCGTGCTCCTTCGGGGTCAGTCCGGCATCCGCGAGGCTCCCGGTCAGCCGGCTGGCGGCCATGCCGAGGGCGACGGCGCCGACGACCGCCGGGCCGAGGGTCTGGCCGAGGTCGCGGACCAGGCTGGTGGTGGCCGCTGCCATGCCGGTCAGGTTCTGCGGTACGACGTTCACGGCGGCGGCGGTGATCGCGGCGACGACCAGGCCGAAGCCGACACCGTTCAGGATCAGCGGGCCCAGCATGGGCGGCAGAGCGGTGTCGTCGATCGGCAGCGCCCGCAGCCACAGCTGGCCCGAGGCCATCGCCAGGAAGCCGATGACGAGCATGGGCCCGGGTCCGACGCGGTGCAGCAGACGGACCAGCAGGGGCCAGATGAACGGCGTGCACGCTTGGATGATCATGACCGGTATCGCGGCCTCGAAGGGGCTCCGGTGCTGGATGACACCGAGGCGGATGCTCAGGTCGTACGCGCCGCCCAGGAAGCCCAGCATGCCGATCACCGCCATCGCGGCCGACGCGGCGAACGCCGGGATACGGAAGAGGCTCAGTCTCAGCATCGGGGCCGCGCTGCGGTTCTCCACCACGATGAACGCGGCGATGAAGACGGCGAAGGTGACGAAGGACGCGACGACGGGGGCCGAGCCCCAGCCGTCCGAGGGGCCCTGGATGATGCCGTACAGCAGGGCGAGCATGGCCACGGCGACGGTGATCTGCCCCGGCCAGTCCAGCGAACGGCCCTCCGGGGCGCTGGACTCGGTGCCGAGCAGCCAGGCCGCCACGGCGGTGATCACGGCGAGCACGCCGGTCACGCCGAACGCCCACTGGAAGGGCGCGTGTTCGACGATGCCCCCGGACATGAGCGGGGCGATGAAGGCGCCGAGCGACAGGGCCGCGGTCCAGGAGGCCAGTCCCCTGGCGCGTGCGGCCGGGGTGGTCGTGATCGCGGTGATCATCGCCAGGGAGGCGGGGAAGAGCGCGGCGGCTCCGATGCCAGAGATCGCCTGGCCGGTGATCAGCTGGGCCGCGGTGGCGGAGGTGGCGGACACCAGGTAGCCGACGGCGGCCAGCAGTGCCGCGCCGACGACGAGTTTCTTGCGGCCGTAGCGGTCGCCCACGACGCCGAAGCTCAGCGCCAGGATGGCGGCGGGCACCAGAAAGGCGTCACTGATCCAGGTCAGTTCCGCGCCGGACGTCTGGAGCGCGCGCTGCATCTCGCCGTTGATCGCGGCGGGCAGCACCAGACCGATCTGGGCCAGGCAGACGGCCAGACAGCCGGCGACGATCGTGCCGGTGTGCCGGGCCGGAACGGCCGGTGCGGTCTCGGACGCGGGGAGCGGTGGGTCGTAGGCAGGAGTGGAGACCATGTCTCCTCCTTGGAGGGGTTGGCGGGTCGTACGGCCCGAGGGGGACGGAGGGGAGAGCTGTTGGTGCGGGGAGCGGCGTCAGAGGCTGGGGCAGAGCTCGGCCATGCAGCCGAACAGTCCGGGGCCGTCGAGCGGGGGCAGTGAGGGGTCGAGCTCCCGGTAGACGGTGTGCACGTTGACGGCGAGGCGTTCACTCTCGTCCAGGTCGGCGAAGCGGCCGAGGCGGATGTCGCGGGCCGCGTCCATGGCGGGCATCCCGGCGGTGAAGCGGGTGGTGGCCTGCTCGTGGACGTATTCCAGGTAGTCGCGAATCTCGCGGACGGACTGCTTCGTGGTGACGGGGCCGTGGCCGGGTACGACGATGTCGGCGTCGATGCCCAGCAGCAGGTCGCAGGCAGCGAGCCAGCGGGTGAAGGGACCGTGCCAGACGACCGGCGCCGCTCCGGCGAAGACGATGTCGCCGGTGTAGACGGTCCGGGCCCGCGGCACGTGGACGATCGTGTCGCCGGCGCTGTGCGCGGGCCCCACGTCGATGAGGCGGACCTCCGTGCCGCCGATGTCGATGACGGTCTCGCCGTCGAAGACCCGGTTCGGGAGGGCGGGTTCGATGCCGGTGTGGTCGAAGCGGCCGAAGATCCGGCGGGCGAAGTGTCCGGCCGGGCTGTCCATGCCGGTCAGTGCGCGCATTTCGGCCGGGCCCACCTGCCGCATGTCCGCCAGGGACCCGCGGGCCGCGATGATCTCGGCGTGGGACACGAGCTGGTTGCCGAACCAGTGGTCGCCGTTGCCGTGGGTGTTGACCACGGTGGAGATCGGGGCGGGAGCGGTGAGCGGCGCCAGCGCGTCGAGCATGGTCTTGGTCAGCCGCAGGTCGTAGAGGGTGTCGACGAGCAGTGACGCGCCCCGGCCGGTGATCAGACCGGCGTTGCTCATGCCCCATCCGGCATCGCCCGCGATCCAGGCGTAACAGCCGTGTCCGAGCTCGACACGGCCCGTCCGGGATGTCACGGAAGCCACATTGCCTCCTTTTCAGCGTCCCGCGATCAGCATCGCGAGACTCTCATCCACTGCTGGACTCAGGTCCAGCAGTGGTGAGGAATCTAGATAGGTGCCGGGGAGGGGTCAAGAGTCGTGCGGCCTTGTGTTGTACTGAGGGCCATGAAGATCCGGGACGCGGCAGCCGCCTCCGAGGGCGGCGTGACCGTCGGGCGCCAGGAGCGCAGGCGTCGGAAGCTGCACGACCAGCTGTATGAGGCGGCGGTCGGTCTCTTCGTCGCCCAGGGATACGAGGCGACCACCATGGAGCAGATCGCCGAGGCCGCCGATGTCGCCCGGGCGACCGTCTTCAACCACTTCTCGCAGAAGGTCGGCTTCCTCGAGGAATGGGGAGTCCGCCGCCGTGCCCGCGTCGCCGAGATTCTCGGCGCGGAGCACGCGGAAGACCTGCCGGTCGGCGACCGGCTGCGCCGCTACCTGAAGGAGATGGCCGACCTCAACGTCGCCTCACGTGCCGAGACCACCGTCCTGATGGACGCCTCGGCACGGTACGGGCACCTCCTGCAGGACCCGTCCCTGGAAATCGAACTCGCCAGGATCGTCGAGCAAGGGCGGCAACGCGGGGAGATCAGGGCGGGCGTCGACTGCGACCAGGCCGGCCAACTGCTGGCCGCCTGCTACTTCTCGACGATCCTGCGCTGGATCCGCGAGGAACCGGCCCCCTTCGACCTGGACGAGCGCCTCGCCGGGGCGCTCGACATCATCCTGCTGGGCCTTCTTGCCGACGAGGCACATGCCGGGGAACCCTGACGGTTTCCCTCACCCCGCCTTGAGACAAGGGGCCGGTGAAACCGTCGACCAAGAAGTCCTTTCACTATGCCCGTCCTGGTCGCGCGGCCTGACACCGCTCCCCCACGCTCGCGCGGGAGGGGCTCCCACCGCCGTGCTGCCGGAGAGCCAGGTAGCTCCTCCCCCACTCTCGGCTGCGCTCGAGCGGGGGGGGACCCACATCCAGGGCTCTCCAGCGCCTTGCGACGCACGGCACCAGGGCACGCGACCTAATCGGGCGCTCATAGTGAAAGGACCCCTGAGCAAGCCCGTGGCTCCTGCACCCAGGGCCAAGTCACCCGGCCCAACACGAACCGTGACGTCCCGTCAACAGACCGAGCCAGCGCACCGCGCTACTTCGAAGACCCCCTGATCCGCCACCGCGCCAGCCCCCTGCGTAAGGACAGCCATTTGCCGACGGACCCATTTACGGTGAGCGTTGGTAGGGATTTCGGAGTCTGGGGGCAAGTTGAGCGCCTGGTTGTCGCCTCGGGTGCGCGCGATCTTCACGACCCCCGTAGGGCGGCGCTCGTAGGGGCGGGGAGGTGCTGGCCAGCCCGGGCTCGGGAGAGCGTGGAGCCGATTCAGGGCTTCGATGTTCACGTCGATCCAGGGCTCGCCCCGGCCTGTGAGACGCCCCCGCGACCATCGCCCTCAACCCGACCACGAGGCCAGGAACTTGAAAGTGGCTCCAGTGGTGGCCGGAACAGGGACCTCGGGCAATCCTCGTTCTCGCTTGTCAGAACGCCTTTATGCTTTGCTGCTCACCAGCCTGACAGCCTGCTTCGGGGGGAGTCGAGGCTAGCTGAGCGGCACGTCCACGACACTCTTGAGGTGGCTGAACGTCTCAAGGGAGTACAGACCGTGGTAGTGGCCCATGCCGCTTTCGCCGACGCCACCGAAGGGCAGGCCAGATATGAGCACCTGAATCCCTGGCGAGCCCCAGGCGACGGCGCCGGAGGACGTCTCGTTCACCAAGCGCGACTTGGTGGCCTCGGACGTGGTGAGGGCGTAGAGCCCCAGCGACTTGTCCCGTTCGTTGATGAAGGCGATGGCGGCATCGAGATCTTCGACTTCGATGATGGGGAGGATCGGACCGAAGATCTCCTCCTGCATGACCGGTGATGCGGGGTCGACGTCGGTGAGCACGGTCGGTGCGATGAACAGGTCGTCGCGGTCGTGCTGGCCTCCCACCGCCACCTGGCCGGAATCCAGCAGACGAGTGAGCCGGTCGAAATGGCGCTCGTTGATGACCCGCCCGTAGTCGGGGGCGGTCTGCGGGGTGGAGCCGAACTGGGCTTCGAGCGCCTTGCGGAGGGCGGGAACCAGCGCGGCGGCGGTGGCGGGATCAGTCAGAACATAGTCCGTGGTTCCGCACGACTGTCCCGCGTTCACCGAGAACTTGCCGCCGACCAGCCGCTGCGCAGCCTCGTCGACGTCCACGTCGGGCGCCACGAAGACCGGGCACTTGCCCCCGAGTTCCAGCGTGACGGGGGTGAGGTTCTTGGCCGCTGCGGCCATGATGATCCGGCCGACCGTGCCGTTGCCCGTGTAGAAGATGTGGTCGAAGCGCTGGGCCAGGAGGGCCGTGGTCTCCTCGGCGCCTCCCTCGACCACGGTGAGGACGTCGGCGTCGAAGTACCGGCGCAGGAGGCGGGAAAGCACCGCCGAGGTGTGCACCGAGATCTCGCTCGGCTTGGCCACCACGGTGTTTCCGGCGGCCAGTGCGCCGATGAGGGGATCGATGAGAAGGTGCACCGGGAAGTTCCATGTGCCGATCACCAGGACGACGCCGAGCGGGTCGTACTTGGTGTGAGCCGTTGTCGTGGAACCGAGGAAGGCAGGAACCTCCACCGGGCGGGGCTGAAGCCAGCCCTCGAGACTCGCCAGCGTCTCGTCGATGTGACCGACGGTGAGGTCGATCTCCGCCATCTTCGCCTCGGTGGCGTTCTTCCTCAGATCCGCCCAGACCGCTTCGAGCAGTTCCTTCTCGTTTTCGACCAGCAATGCCCGCAGTCGCTGTAGCTGCTTGACGCGCCAGCCCAGTGGGCGGGTGACGCCGGTGTTGAACGTCGCGCGCAGACGGCCGACGACCTCCGCGGCCGGTTCGCTCTGGCGCGTCCTGGACTCGTTCGCCGTTGTTGCGGTCATGGGATGTGCTCCGTTCTGGATGCAAGCCACGCCATCAAGGCGTTGGTGAAGGGGTCGTTCCGGTCTTGACTGTAGCCCATGTACGCGTGAACGCGAACATGGATCGCGTTACCCTTCTCCCATGGCCAGCCGCACCGCATCCCCGCTCATCCACCCCGACATCGACGACTTCGACCTCTTCAAGGTCATGAGCGCGCTGACCGATGAGACCCGGATCGCCATCGTCGTCGGACTCGCCGCCTCTCCCGGTCTGGCCTGCAGCGTCTTCAAGAAGGACGTCACCGCCTCCGTACTCACCCGCCACTTCCGCGTCCTGCGTGAGGCAGGCGTCATCCACCAACAGGACGTCGGCACCCGCCGCTTCAACACCCTGCGCAAGGAAGAACTCGACCAGCGGTTCCCCGGACTGCTCGACCTCGTCCTCAAGGAGGGCGCCGCCCGCGTGACGCCCCGCGCGGACACCGACAGCACCTGACACCCCGGGGCGCGCCGACGCAGACGCAAGCAGGACAGCCCAACGCTCCGCGAACGCTTACGGACCGGCGTCGATCGGCCCGACGGGCGCAGAGTGGCGGGCCCGCCGACTGCGCCGCTGGACGTTGTATCGACGCCGAGGACGTCGACGCAGGCGTCACACCTGTCGCGCTCTCCGAGAAGTGCGCCCTCCGCACTTTAGAGGTCGTTTTCAGCTAGTTTGTGTCGCTTCACGTGCCACAGGTGAGCACCCGCGCCTCTCACGTGTCGGGTTCCTGTACAGGTCGGTGGGAATAATCGCCGCTATCAGCCCTCCTTGGAATGAGACAGGCTTCACGGGATGAGACGGTCAATATGGGCTTCCTCGCATCCCCTCAATCGCGCAAGCCCCCAACGTCTCCCAAGGGCCTCTCCGTCACGGAGCCTTGTTGGGATGAAACAGACCTCGCCGATGAAAACAACCTCTGAGGGGGCGTTTACACCTCAATTGGTCCCATTTTGATTGGTATGCGGATCGGCTGTAGTGGTGCTGGTGATGCTTGAGGGGCAAGCGATGCCGGGGAGGCGATGAGGTGGACGTCTCGTGTGTACTCCCCCTGCTTAATCCCAAGACGCGCCTTCGTGCGCCGTTCGCCTCACGCGCCCGATGCATGCGCCCGTCCCCGGCCAGCGGCTGCCCAGTACTTCAAGACCATGGCCGAACGCCGTCGTTATCCGAGCGATCTGCCCGATGCCCGCTGGGAGTTGGTCGAGCCGATCCTCACCGCCTGACGGGCCGAACGCCGCGGCCGCGGACTGGACATCGGCCGGCCTGCGGGCCACGACCTGCGCAGTCTCCTGGACGCGATCCTCTACGTGAACCGCACCGGCATCCCCTGGCGCTACCTCCCGCACGACCACCCGCACTGGAACACCGTCTACACCTACTTCGCCCGCTGGCAGCAGGAGGGTGTCTTCGACCAGCCCAACAGTCTCCTGCGCCGCCAAGTACGCAGGCAGGAAGGCCGCGAGGCCGAGCCCAGCGCGTGCGTCATCGACTCACAAAGCATCAAGACATCCACCAACGTTCCCGCAGCCGGCCAAGGCGTCGATGCGGGCAAGAGGATCGTGGGCCGCAAGCGGAGCATCGTCATCGACACCGTCGGCCTGCTTCTGACAGTGCTGGTCACGGCCGCGAGCGTGCAGGACTCCGTCGCCGGCCAAGCCCTCATCGAGAAGGTGGCCGCCGAGCATCCCACCGTCCGCAAGACCTGGGTCGACGGCGGCTACCGCCAGCACCTCGTCGAGCACGCAGCAACCCTCGGCATCGACATGCACATCGTCCGCCGCGACCCCAACACCAGAGGATTCACCATCCTGCCGAGGAGGTGGACCGCCGAGAGAACGCTGGACTGGCTGATGAACCACCGCCGCCTGGCCCAGTGGCCCCACTTCTTCCTCGTTTCCTTGTTCAGGACAACCCCATTGGGTACCTGTCCGGAAACATCGTGGCCCCTCAGTGGCCCCTCAGCCACCACTCGGAGAGCTGGGCTGCGACCGCCCACGACGAGGTCTCCTCCCCCACCGTCCAGCACGTCACCTGCGCACGGGCGAAGACTGGTGGCGGTCGATCCACTCGAACATCAACTCAAGTACCTGGGGCATCTTGGAAGCGGCGCAGTGCCCGGTGTCCGAAAGCAAGTGGACTTCCGTGTCCCGGCGGCCGACGAAGACAAGGGTGTCCTGCTGTGGAACATGGACGTCACCGGCACCATTGATGACCAGCATCGGCACGTTCCTGTCGAGGTTGAGTAGCGGACGCAGATCGAACGGCCGCCAGATCCGGGCCAGTTGCACATCGTTCGGTTCATGGTCGAATCCCAACGCATTGCCGACGCTGCCGTCCCTGCCATACGCGAAGGTCCGACCCTGGGCGAATGCCGCTTCGATGGGACCGCCGATGACGATCGCCGCGTCGACATCCCCTGCCAGGCCCGAGCAGGCCGAGAAGTGACCGCCCATCGATATGCCCAGATGCAGGACACGCCCATTGCCCAGCGCCCGCGCCTCGATGGCCAGGGCGCGCACCAGGTCAGCGCCGTCCTCCGAGTCCATGGGGCCGGCATATTCGCCCGTGCCGGGAATGTCGAAGGCCAGCACGCCCATACCGGTTCGCAGGGCGACCGCCTCGAAGAGCCCGTGGAGATCCATTTTCCAGGTGTCCACTCCGCCGCTGGCGAGCATGACGGGGGCATCGCCTGACCAGCCCGGCGGAGTGAGCAGGTGCACGGGTACAGCGATGACCCCCTCGCCGCAGAACAGCTGAACGGCCCGGCGCTCAAGCCCGACCTTGAAACCGGGAGCGGCGAGCAGGTATTGCTTGAGCTGCCGCTCCAGCGCCGTGCGCTTGGCGTCGTCGGCCAGCGTGGGAAACTTCGCCCAACCGTAGGCCAGCGCCGCAAGGTGATGCTGACCAAGCTCCGCATATCCGGCGGCCAGTCGCGACCACTCGTACACCCAGCCGCCCGGCTCGTCGAGCCACATGTCAGTGACCGCCGATCGGACGGTGGCGACGTCCGCGATGGGCAAACCGCTGTTCACCATCTGCCAGTACCACTCGACGAACAGGTCCTCGGGGGCGACCTTCCAGCGGTAAGGCATGCGGAAACCTACTTCCCAGACGACGCTTATGCGAGACACACGGGGGGTGAGGAGTGGCCTCCTGAGGAGGAACACATACGCGCGTGACCGCACGCGGCGATCCTTCCGCCGAGTCGGACGAACGGCTGCCGCTCTGTCACACAAGTCCTCCTCACCCCGGCCAAGGGCTGGTTCCACACATCCGACCGGCTCACCGGCCTCGACAGGAGTGCTCAGCTCTCAGCGATGGTGATACATCCACTCCGCACCACCGACACTATTGTCCCGCTTAGCAGAACTCAAGTTCTGCATTAGAGGACACCGGCAAATACTTCCGGTATCGTCTGCGCCTGCGTCGACACCTCGCCGACGGCTCTCGGCCGCGTTTGCCGCCGCCCTGGCCGCTCGACGACGACAGCTCTCCCCATGTCCGGCCGCCAGGACCTGCTGCCCGTTGTCCAAGCGCTGCCCTGCGGCTCGCGGGCGGCGCACAGAGCGGCCGCCGTCCGACTCACACCCGACCAGCACGTGAAGGTAGCGATGCGACACTCAGCTCAGCCACCAAAGCGCCACAGGTTCTCCGAGCACCCCGCCCAGTCGCCGTTGTCTCAAGCGCGCCGACGGGCAATGCACCTGGACTTGGCCTACCTCGCACCCAACGCCCTGTGCTTCGGCACCGCGGTCACCCTGATCGCGCTCCCTGGCGATCTGCTCGCCGTGCGACTGTTCAGCACCGACATGACCGCGGGCCTGTCGCTGTACCTGCTCCAAGCAATGGCCCTGCTGGCAACGGCCCGCCGCTTCGACCATCGCAGTGCCCGCCTGCTGGACCCGCTACAGCACGCAACCTCCGAGGCGAACGCAACCGCCGTGCCCGGCCAGCAGATCGGAGGGTTCAGATGAATCACAGCAGCGCCTTCCTCGCGGCGGCGGCCGATGATCCCTACGCCTTGGTCCTCAGCTCCTTCATGCTCTTCATGGTCCTCGCCCTCTTCACCTCGGTCTTCGCGGGCCTGCGCGGAGACTCTCCGTCGGAGTTCTACATCGGTGACCGGCAGGGTTCGGCGTTGAAGAACGGCCTGGCCTTGGCGGGATGCTATGTCTCCACATCTTTGCTGCTCAGTGTGACCGGTGTGGTGGCAACCGTCGGCTTCGACGGCATCACCGCCGCGACCAGCGTGCTTCTGTCGATGGGCGTCCTCCTCCTGCTGGCACGCCCCCTGCAGCTCAGTGGCTCCCGCACACTCGGCGACCTCTTCTCGCTCCGAGTGCCAAGCACCGCGCCCCGGGTGGCCGCCGCGGTGGCCACCCTCGCGGTCACCGCTCCGTACCTCGTGGCTCAGCTCATGGCCGCCGGAAACGTCACCGCGGCGCTCCTCGGGTTTTCCGGCATCGGGGTGCAGCAGATGTGCACCGTGCTCATCGGGGGCCTGGTGGTCACCTGCGGCATGCTCAGCGGCGCCAAGGGGCTCGCCCTCGTACAGGTGATCGCCGCCGCCGTCACGCTCGCGGCCATGATCTTCGCGTCCCTGGCCGTGCTCCGCCTCTTCCACGGGGATGTCGGCGCCCTGCTCACCGCCGCGGACGCGCACAGCACCCGTCCCGGCCGCTATCTGAGTACCGGAGGCCTCCTCAACGCCGGACCGACACCCCGTCTGGACATCGCCGCGGGCCAGGTCATGACCGTCCTGGGCGGCGTCTGCATGCCTCACGTCCTCAGCCGCGTCTCTGCGGCAAAGGACACCGCCACGGCACGCCGCTCCGTCCGGTACGCGACCGGTGTCGTCGCGCTCGTGTGTGTCACCGTGGTCATTCTGGGCATGGGGGCATCGGCCCGAGTCGGTGCTGACACCATTCTCTCCGGACACTCCAATGCGGACGACTCACTGATGCTCGTCGCCGGCAGTCTGGATGACGGGCTGGGAAGTGGCACGAGCCGTCTGCTTTTCACCGCGCTCGCCTGCGCGATCTTTCTCAGCGTGCTCGCCGTCGTGGGCGCCGCCACGCTGGCAGCGGCCGCCGCCCTGGCCCGGGACACGTACCACCATCTCGTTCAGCGCAGGCAGTCCAACCCCACACGCGAACTGATGGTGGCGCGCATAGCCGTCCTGCTCTTCGGCGTCCTCGGCATCCTGCTCGCCGTACTGGCGCAGGGACGCTCCGCCGCTTTCCTGGCTCAACTGGCTACGGCAGTGGCCGCGTCGGCCGTGGCCCCGGTTCTGCTCTACACGTTCTACTGGGATCGCTTCAACCGAACGGGCCTGCTGTGGGCCGTGTACGGCGGAACCATCCTGAGTGTCGGCCTGGCGGTGTCCTCGCCCTCCGCGTCAGGCAGCTCTCAGGCCTTCTTGCCGAACGCCGACTTCGCCTGGTTCGACCACAGCACCCCGGTTCTGGTCTCCGTCCCGGCCGCCTTCCTGCTGGGATGGGCGGGCAGCCTCGTCGGGCACCGCCGAGCCCGCGGACACCAGGCAGAGGACACATCGGTGACCAGCGCTGTCCTGCTCGTCGGGCGGACGGCCGCCACAGCGGTAGCAGCTGGAGGCACAGCTGGGCAGCGACCTGAGCGAAGTGACTGAGCAGGGGCCAGGGCACATCAGCGTTCCCCTCTTCGTCACACATCTGCGGGCCGGCGCACCCATGGCAGGACCGGCGGTGATCAGCCGGAGACGTCGCCGGCTCGCCCATCCGAACGCCGCGCGGGGAGCACAAGGCGGAAGGTACATCCCTTGCCCGGCGCGGTGTCGAGTTCGAGGCGGCCACCGTGGCCTTCCGCGACCGCGGCGGCAATGGAGAGGCCCAGGCCACTACCACCGTGGGTGCGAGAGCGAGAAGGGTCAGCACGATAGAAGCGCTCGAAGACATGCTTGGCGCACTGCGCCGTGAGCCCGGGCCCTTCGTCCGCCACTTCCACCACGCTGACGGGCGTACCGTCCGGCAAGGGCGGTGACGCGCCGATGACCCCCGGGCGGTCGGATCCGCAGGTGTCCACGCCCACCCGGGTCTCGCCCACCCTGACGTGCACCGCAGTGCCGGCCGGGGTGTGCACACGGGCGTTGGACAGGAGATTGTCGACGATCTGTCTCAGCCGATGGGGGTCGCCGACGGCCTCGACCACATCCAGTTCGCCGTTGCCCGCCGGGTCCGGCAGGGGGCCCAGATCGACCGGATGGCTCGCCCCGTGCAGGGCGGCGGTCCGCACGGCGTCCGCCGCCAGGGACAGCAGGTCCACCGGGTTTCTGTCGTACGACGGTTCCCGGTCCAACTGGGCGAGAAGTTGGAGGTCGTCGACGAGGAGGCCCATCCGCTCCGCGTTCTGGGCGATCAGCTGGTGGGCCTCGTTCTGCTCATCTGCCGACATACGCTCCCCGCGCAGTGCGAGCTGTGCGTAGCCCTGGATGGCGGTGAGCGGAGTACGCAGTTCGTGGCCGGCGTCGGCGACGAAGCGCCGCATGCGCGCCTCCGATGCCTCCCGTTCACGGAGCGCCAACTGCAGCCTCTCCAGCATGGAGTTCAGCACCCGGCCGAGCCGGCCGATCTCGGTGCGCGCATCGATGTCGGGGAGTCGCAGATCCAGTCGCCCCGCTCCGATGCGTTCGGCGGTGTGCTCCATACGAGTCAGCGGGAGCAGGCCCAGTCGTACCACCCAGCGGCCCAGCGCGAGCAGGGCGGCGACGGTGACGGCCAGCAACACCGCGTTCAGCCAGAGAATCTTGGACGTGGTGGCGTCGACGGTGTCCAGCGGCAGAGCCACGACGGCGTGCATGTCCTGTGGACCGGAACTCAGCAGAACCCTCCACCGGCTGTCGCCGCTGACGGATGCCACCGTTTCTGGACGGCCGACGTGCAGACCGAGCCGCACCACCGAATCCGCGATCCGCGGACCTGGCTTGCCGTCGGCACCGAGCGACATGGCCATCCGCCGACCGGAGACGTCGTAGAAGTAGACACGGAAGTCCGAGGGCAGGACGCCAGGCCGGTCCACGGGGTTGTTCTCCTTGAGAGCCTCGGAGTAGGCCGGTCCTGGTGGGTGGAAGTCCGCCAGTTGCTGGTCGACCCGGTCCAACAGCCATGAGCGCAGCACCACGAACCCGATGAGCTGGGAGACGGCGACGGCTACCATCGCCAGCGCGGTGACGCCCAGGATCAGTCGTCGACGCAACGAGCCGGGCGGATGGGGAAGCAGCCGTTTCACTGGTCCGCCGCCCCGCCCGCGCCGCGCGGCAGCCGCAGGCAGTAGCCGACGCCGCGCACGGTATGGATGAGCGGCGGTTCGAAGCAGTCGATCTTCTTGCGCAGGTATCTGACGTACGTCTCGACGATGCGGGCGTCCCCGGAGAAGTCGTAACTCCAGACGTGATCGAGGATCTGGGCCTTACTCAACACCCGGCCCGGATTGGCCATCAGATAGGCCAGCAGCTTGAACTCGGTCGGCGACAGCGGAACGTAGTGCCCGGCGCGGTGCACCTCGTGCGCCCCCTCGTCGAGCTCGAGATCGGCGTAGCGCAGCACGGTCTCCGGAGGGAGCGGTTCCGTTCCGTGGGTGGCCGTGCGGCGCAGGATGGCGTCGATACGCAGCAGCACCTCCTCGATGTGGAACGGCTTCGTCACGTAGTCGTCCCCGCCTGAGCTCAGGCCCTTGATCCGGTCGTCGACGTCGATGCGGGCGGTCAGGAACAGCACGGGTACGTCGTTCCCGGCCGCCCGCAGGCGCTGCGTGACCTCGAAGCCGTCCAGGTCGGGGAGCATCACGTCGAGCAGCACCAGGTGCGGTTCCCGCCGTTCGATCTCGACGAGGGCGGACTGGCCGTTCTCCGCGGCGCTCACCTCGTATCCGGTGAGCCGGAGCGTGGACTCCAACAGGGTGCGGATGCTGGGTTCGTCCTCGACCACGAGGAGCCTGTACCGCGCCCTGTCCGCGGGCTGCTCTGTCATCGTGCTGTGCGGTCCGTTCTGTTGCCGTTCACCTAGCGGCGCAGTCGTAGAGCACCGAGGCGCCGAAGAGCGCCGCACTGCCCGTCTTCTGCTCAGACGTCTTGCTGCCCCCGTACGCCGACGCCGAGACCTTGGTGCAGTTCTTGGAGATCCACTCCGAGCGGTCAGTCGCGTTCTCCTGCGACATGCCGGGCCTCATCATCGCTCCACCGCCGGCGTTGTCCGATCCAACGACGTAGCGCAGCTCACCGTTCCCGGTCCATTTCTTCAGCTGGTCGACCGAGGGCGCGTCGTCGGAGCCCATGAAGCCGCCCATGCCGATCACCGTCTCGTCGCTGTTCAGGATGAAGGCGCTGGTGGCGTTGGCTCCGCCTGACACAGCGAGCTTGATCCGGGCCTTCGGTGAGTGCTTCGCGGCGTAGTCGAGCATCTTGCGCTGGTCGGAGGTGAGTGCTGAGCCGCTGGCACCGCCGAATCCGCCGGACATAGCGCCGGCTCCACCGGGGAAGGCGGGAAGACCGCCGGAGGCCGAGCCTGAGCCACCGGACGCACCGGGCATGCCGCTGGGGAGGCCACTCGGCAGACCGCCCTGGCCACCACTCGGCAGGCCGCCCTGGTCACCACCGGGCATCCCGGACGCCATCCCTGATGGCATCCCTGACGGCATCCCTGACGGGAATCCCGACGCCCCTTGATCCCCGGACGAGCCCTGCCCGGGTATGCCGGACATTCCGAAGGCCGAACCCCCCGGACCCGCTGTCGGGTTGGCGCCGCCCATGAGATTCGACGAGCCCGACGAAGCCGACACGTTCGCCGCCCACGCCCCCGGTGCCAGGAGCATGGACACCACCGCGGCAGCCGCCCCGGCCAGGAGCAGGTTCCCACCGCGCCGGGACAGAAGGAGCGCGATCGCCGTGCAGCCGATCAGCAGCACGGGCCAGATCAGCCACCCGTTCCAGTCCGGCGTACGGCGGACGAGAACCATCGCCCAGCCGGCCGTCACCGCCGCCGCCACCGAGCCGACCCAGGGAGTCCACCTCACGCCGGCTCGGTGCACACGGATCAGAGTGGCCAGCATCCCACCGCACAGGGCGGCGATCGCCGGGGCCAACTGGGTGGTGTAGTACGGGTGGAAGATGCCCTTCTGCGTGGAGAACACGGCCACGCAGACGAGCAGCCAGCTCCCCCACAGCAGCCAACCCGAGGCGGGCAGCAGGCCGGACCGGTCCAGTCGCCCGCGTCGGTACAGCACCGTGCACACCACCGCGAGCGCCAGGGCTACGGCACAGGCCGGCAGCAGCCAGCTGATCTGTCCGCCGACCTGGGTGTTGAACATGCGGCCGAGACCCGATTCGCCGCCGAATCCCCCACCCATGCCGGCCATGGACTGCGACGAGCCGTCGCTGGAGCCGAAGACCCGGCCGAGCCCGTTGTAGCCGACCACCAGATCCCAGGCCGAGCCGTCCGTGCTGCCGCCGATGTAGGGCCGGTCCCCCGGCCAGAGCGCCACCATCGCGACCCACCACAGTGAGGACACCGCCAGCACGGCACCCGCGGTCAGCAACCTCCACACCCGTGCGGCCCATGCTCCGCCTCCGCCCACGAGCCAGGCGAGGGCGAACGCGGGGACGACCATCCAGGCCGCGAGCATCTTGGTGAGGAACCCGCACCCGATCAGGAACCCGCTCGCGCACAGCCACCAGGTCGCCGCCGGGCCCTCTGTCTGCAGGGCACGGGTGAGCGCGTACGCCGCCGACACCAGCAGCAGGACGAGCAGGGTGTCGGGATTGTTGTCCCGGTTGATGGCCACGGTGATGGGAGTGAGGGTGAGCACCAGGGCGGCCAGCAGTGCGGCCTGCTCCCCCGCCCAGCGGCGCACGGTGCGATGCAGCACGAACACCGCGGCCACGCCCTCGATCACCTGCGGAAGGATCAGCGCCCATCCGTGCAGCCCGAAGATCTCGCTGCTGATGACCTGGGGCCACAGGGCGGCGGGCGGCTTGTCGATGGTGACGACCCCGGCCGGGTCGTAGGAGCCGAAGAGGAAGTAGGTCCAGCTCTTCCCCATCGACTTCACGGCCGCGGAGTAGTAGCTGTTGCCCCAGCCCAACGAGCCGAGCGCCCAGCCGTACAGCACGGCTGCGACGAGCAGGATCGCGCCGAGAGCGGCCGGCGCGGCCCAGGCGGGCAGGGAGCGAGGAGAAGTTTCCGAGGGAATGTCGGACACCGGGGTGACGGACAGGGTCCGGTGGGACTCGTTCATGGAGGGGAATCAGCTCTCGTCAGAAGTCTCGGCAGCGGGCCTGGGTCAGGCGGTGGAATTGCGGCGGAAGACAGCGAGCCGCAGCACGGCGAAGCGGACGGCGGTGACCGCGACGGACGCGGCGGCCAGGACGACGGTCTCGGCGGCCGCCGAGGCCCCGGGATCGGTGTGCTTGAACCACAGCACCGCTCCGGAGGTGACCAGGTAGCCGAGTACGAACAGGGCGCCCGCGCCCAGATGGGCCCGCGCGGGCCGGGTTTCGGCCTGCCGGAAGGTGAGACGGCGGTTCGCCTCGGTGTTCAGCACCGTCAGGATCAGCAGCGAGACCAGGTTGGCGGCAGCGGGCTGCCACCAGCCGCGCAGCAGCCAGTACAGCAGCGCCTGCCCGATGGTGGAGAGGATGCCGATCGCGAGGAAGCAGCCGATCTCCCACGACAGCACGCCCCGCCCCGTGGGCGGCGCGAGGACGGCGTCCGGATGCTCGGCGGCCGGTGCGGGGCGGCGGGGCAGTTCGACACGGGCGGCGCCGGACGCCTTGAGCCGCGCCATCCGCCACAGCCCTTTGAGGTCATCGGTGGCCGTGCTCACCACGTCGACCCTGGTGTCGACGTCCTCCACCCAGTCGACCGGTACCTCGTGGACGCGCAGCCCGTTGTGCTCGGCGAGCAGCAGCAGTTCGGTGTCGAAGAACCAGGCGTCGTCCCGGGTCACCTTCAACAGAGGGCCCAGCGCCTCCGTACGGGCGGCCTTGAATCCGCACTGGGCGTCGGTGAAGCGGACGCCGTGGGTGAGCCGGATGATCCCGTTGTAGCAGCGGGAGACGAACTCGCGACGCGGCCCGCGCACGGTGCGCGCCCCCGGCGCCAGCCGGCTGCCGATCGCGATGTCGGAGTGCCCGGTGGCGAGCGGGGCGACGAGCGGCAGCAGCCCGTCGAGACCGGTGGACAGGTCCACGTCCATGTAGGCCACCACGTCCGCGTCGCTGGATCCCCACACGGTGCGCAGGGCAAGGCCCCGGCCCTTGCGTTCCAGGTGCACGACGTCGACGCCAGGCAGTTCCTCCGCGAGGCGGCGGGCGACGGTGAGCGTGCCGTCCGTGCTGGCGTTGTCGGCGACGGTGATGCGCCAGGGGAACGGAAAGCCCTCGGTCAGCCGTGTGTGCAGGGTACGCAGGCAGCCGGGCAGGGCGCGTTCCTCGTTGTGGACGGGCACGACGATCTCCACGCTCGCCGTCCCGGAGCCGGCGTGGGCAGACCCGCCAGGGGGTTGGAAGGCGACGGTCCGGCCGGGGCTGTGCGTGAAAGCCGTGCTGTGGGGGGTGGGTGACATGGCTTCCTCAGGCGAGACGGGACATCGGAGGCGGCTGCGTGGGGCTGATCGGGAACAGAGCCCGACTCTCACCCACCCGACTGGGAGACCCGGGAGAGGAATGCGAGAACTGACAGAGAGTCAGGTAGCGGTGGCCAAATCACAGCGCTACGGCAGGCATGCGCAGCTCCGGCCGACGCTGCCTCTACCCCCTTGCTGCCCCACAGGATCCCCAGCGGCCCACGGCACGGTGCCCGACCGCCTGTGGCTGAATTGTTCTGCTGATCATCGGTCTGGAGATGTCGCGCCAGGCCGGAGCGGCAACTGGAGGCGGCAGCGGACCCCGAACCACGCCAGTCCTCGTCTCGGCATGAATCCGACACTGCCGCCGTCCGCCACCCGGCCAACTCCAACGGATCTCAGTGCTCGCGCGTGGAATCGATTGACGGCCACCACTAAGGGCCGTGCGGTGGCCGTCAATCGGACTGCTGCATGCCGCTACGCGGCCGCCCGGCGACCGCTGAACGGCGTTTTGGGAAAGAATCCGGCCTTGGCGTGGCCGGAGATCTCGTCTCCGTCGACCTTGGCGGTGAACGTGACTTTCACGGCCACCGGCTTGGTCGCGTCGACCTTCCACGTCGCCACGTCGCCGTTGACAGTGCCGTCCTGGATCTCAGCGGTCTCGCCCATGGACGACTGTGTGCCGGTCAACGTTTGACCGTCAGACCGCAGTTCCAGCTCCAGCACCTGGGTTCCCATCGGGGTCTTCATGGTTATGTCCCAGTTTCCGTTGACGCTCAATGTCCGGGAACCTTTCTCGATCTTCACTGGATGGCGCGAACGATGGTTCGCATATGAGCACTCAGATTCACAGCTTGCGGTGGCTGGTGTTCGGAGCCGCCTGGTTCAGTCGGCATGCGCACTCGGCTCTGACGAAGCGCGGTTTCCTTCGGCGACCTTCCGCGCCCGGTGTCGGCACGGCGTGGGCGTTGGCCCAGGATGTACCGCATTCCAGCCGGGCAGCGAGCGCCACGGCCCGTTCCGGATCCCGCGCTCCACACCGCACACCGAGCCGTGCCGGACGACATGCCGAACCTTCAGACAGTCCTGCGGGCGAGTCGCTGGGCCGAGTGCGGGACGCGATGGCCGACAGGGAGCCGTGGCACCCCGCCGACCAGGGATCAGCGATGACTCAGGTGCCGCGCACCGCGGCGTCGAGCTCGGCCGCGTCGGACCAGCTGCCGTGGAAGCCCAGGGGGACCCGGTGGTTGAGCTTGATCCGGGCGATGGGCGTGCCGGTGAAGTCCTGGGCTTCCTGGACGATGACCTCGCTGCGGTCGGTGGTCGGGTCCCACCAGACCGACAGCAGCCAGCCGTCGTCCTCGGCCTGGGCGCCGGGGCGGGGCACGAAGACGGGCTCGCCCGGGGAGGTCAGGACACCGTCGAGCGCCTGGATCGACGTCTCGCCCGTGCGGTAGTCGTGCTTGGCCAGGCCGTCGGTGAACCAGTCGCCGGCTCCGCGTGTCGTCGTGTAGTAGCCGTACTGGTGGGACAGCCCGGTTCGCTGATCGTTGATCCGGGGGAACTCTCCCTGGATATCGGTGACCTCGATGTCCCTGCTCTTCCCCGTGGCGAGGTCGAGTTCCCAGCGCCAGGGGGTGGTGATGATCTCCTTGAACCACCAGTTCCAGTCCCCGTTCGGCGGCGGTGACTCCAGGTCCTTCAGGGTGGGGCCGAACTGGCCGACGCGGTGCCCGTCGACGATGATCTTCGTGCCGTCCTGGTAGGCGTTGAGGAAGTGTGACGTGGAGAAGGCGTCGGAGGCTTCTACCGACGTCACCTCGCCTGTCCTGCGATGCAGGACGACCCAGCGGCATGTTTCCAGCTTCTCCGGCTCCCAGACCGTCGAAGGCTGACCGTTGAAGATGCGCTCGATGCGTGCCGTCGCCGGGCTGACCAGCCAGATCGCGTAATCGGTGGTGACGGCGTAGTCATGAGTGAGGGCGGGGAACCCCAGGTCGACCGAGTGACGGTCGAGGATGTTCCCGTCGCGGTCGGCTCGGTACCACGTGACCGCGCCGTCCATGTTGCCGAAGGTGAGGAAGTCGCCGTTCGTCGGATCGACCTTGTGGTGCGCGGTCAGGGGACCGACGAGTCCGCCCCGGAAGTTGTACTGCTCGCTGACCGTCTCCAGGGTGTCCGGTCGCAGCTCGCGCGGAGGGTAGCCCTCACAGAAGGCCAGCAGACGGCTGCCGTACAGCTGCACGTGCGTGTTGGCGGGGTTGTTCGGGAACTTGCCGGGCGGCAGCGGGGTGTCCCTGCCGTTCATGAAACCGCCGTAGATCGCCTGGCCCAGCTCCATCTCCTCCTTCAGGCCCGCGGTCTGCACGTAGCGGTTGCGGTAGGTCGCCCGGCCGTCACGCAGGAAGATGCCGTGGACCATGCCGTCGCCGTCGAACCAGTGGTACCTGCTCGGATTCTGCGGGCGGTACAGCGGGCTGGGGCCGACCCGGAACAGGGCACCGCTCAGCCCTTCGGGGAGTCGGCCCTCGATCTCCAGGTCGAAGGCCTCGCCCTCCTCGCGCCAGGGTGCGTACGGCCCGTTGAGAAACATGTTGCTGGGGTCCCACATGGAGGCTCCTCCTTCTCGTACACCTGAGCATGTCCTGATAGTTAGGACTTGAATCCGTAAACTTAGGACACTAAAGGGACCGTATAACCGCACCACGAAGAGGTCAAGTCGGGCCGGGAGCGCACCCCGGAGGGCCAGGCGCAGCCCACCCGCCTGCAGGAAAAGGCGTCCCAGGCCACTTCGCTTGCCAGGCAGGCATCCTTTCCCATACGGTCCCATGTGACAGGACTAGCGTCCTAACTTATGGAGTTCATATGTCTGAAGCCGCTGTCAGCCCTGCTCCCCCACGCGCCGACGGGACCCCGCCCCCGCCCAACCCGTTCGCCGGCCTGCGTGACGTCGTGTCCGTCAAGGACAAATTGACGCAGGAGTACCACGACGCAGTCGTCGAGAAGGTCTTCCGTCCGTCCTGGTTCCTGGTCGGAAACGTCAACGACCTTCCTAAGGCGGGGAGTTACTACGTCCTGGACGTGCCCACCTTCAACATCTCTGTGCTGGTCCAGCGGGGCCGGGACGGGGAAGTGCGTGCGTTCCACAACGTGTGCCGCCACCGCGGCAAGAAGGTGATCCCCACGGACTGCGGTTTCGCCGAGGGAACGTCGTCCGCGCACACCTGCTGGCTCCACGGCTGGTCATACACCGGCGACGGGAAGCTGCGCTCGGTGCCGGACGAGAAGCAGTTCCGCTCCGTCCACAAGTCCCGCCTCGGACTGGTGCCGATCCGCGTGGAGGTCCGGTCGGGCCTCATCTACGCCAACTTCAGCGACAACCCCGAGCCGCTCGACGACTGGCTGGGGGAGCTCGCCGAGGGATTCGACGGCTACTACAGCGAGATGGAGAAGGTCAGCTGCTGGTCCATCGACGTCCGGGCCAACTGGAACGTCGCCATGGACGCCTTCTCGGAGGGGTACCACACCGTCTTCCTGCATCGGCGCACCCAGCCGAAGCTGGCCGGCAAGAGCAACCCGATGCGGCACAAGCCCGTCGTCGACGTGTACGACCGCCACATCCGCTCCAGCAACCCGTCCAATCCCGACTACGTCAGCCCGCCCGTCGAAGGTGCCCTGTACGACCTCGGGTACAAGCAGACCCCGGCGGTCGAGACCGACTTCTCCATGCTGCCGCCGGCGGTGAACCGCACCCGCCACCACCCCTGGTTCTTCGACATCGTGTGGCAGTTCCCCAACGTGGCCATCCTCAACGGCTCGCACTGGTACAGCACCGTTACGGTCTGGCCGATCGACCGCAACCACACGCGCGTCGTCTTCGACGTCTACGGCCGCAAGGCCCGGCACGCCGGCGACCGCCTGGCCCAGGCATACTCGCGTGCCCTGCAGTACACGGTGTCCCGGGAGGACCTGGCCGCCATGGAAGACGTGCAGAGCGGCCTCGAGTCGGGTGCCATCAGCGACATCTACCTCTCCCTGCAGGAGTTCGCGCTCCAGCACCGCTACGGACTCATCGACGAACTGATCGGAGACAAGTGATGGAGCTCTCCACGGAAGCCGGACTTCCCGAAGGATTTGCCGACCTGGAGCGCTTCCTGGAGCGGTGGCGCCTGCGCGACGCACAGGAGCGGATGGAGGCGATGGCCGCTGCCGACATCGAGGACCTGCGCGAGCTGAGCACCGCGATGCTCCCCCGTATCGAAGCGGTGGTGAACCATCTCAACGCCTTCCCCCTCGACGACATGCCCCCGCGGGAGCAGGCCCTCTTCGAGCTCGCCCTGACCTTCGCCGAGGTCACTCACCCGGTCGACCTCGGATGGGCCACCCCAGAGGTCAGCGACCTGTATCCGCTGGACGGGATGAACCTGGTCGGGCCCGCACGCGCCTGGTGATCCGGATGAACCATCGACCTCGTACAGAGACGGATCGCTCCATGACCGACCCCTTCGCCAAGCTGACACAAGTCGGCCCCGGCAGTCCGACCGGAGAGTTCTTCCGCCAGTTCTGGCTGCCGATAGCCCGGTCCTCCGAGTTCGAGGCCGATGGCGCCCCGATCCGCCTGATGGCGCTGGGCGAGCGCCTCGTCGGCTTCCGCGACAGCGGCGGCCGGATGGGCATCTTCGACCACCGCTGTCCGCACCGCTGCGCCTCCCTGTTCTTCGGCCGCAACGAGAACGGCGGGCTGCGCTGCTCCTACCACGGCTGGATGTTCGACGTGGAGGGCCGCGTCACCGACATTCCGAGCAGTGCGGGAGGACGCGTGCCCACCCGTGTGCGCGCCAAGGCCTACTCGGTGCAGGAACGCAACGGCCTCGTCTGGATCTACATGGGGTCACGCGAGACCCCGCCGCCGCTGCCCGTGATCGGCGTGGTCGCCGATGACGAGGAGCTGGAGATCCAGATGTGGCTGCGCGAGTGCAACTGGCTCCAGGGCATGGAGGGGGACATCGACGCGGCCCATCTCGCCTTCCTCCACCACGGCGGCCATGACCCCGAGGACGTCGGCGAGCACTTCGTCCTCAAGTGGGTCACCAGTGGCAGGGCCGTGGAGACCAAGGTCGTCAACACGGCCGGGGGCACCATGGAGGGCCACCGCAGGCCGGAGAGCTTCGCCCCCGACTACTGGCACTACACCCAGCAGCTGCTGCCGTCCTGGACCATCCCCGGCCAGAACCCCTTCGAGGTCGAAGAGCCCGTCGTGCGGTTCTGGCTGCCGATGGACGACACCCACTCCATGATCTTCCAGCTCAGCCGGCCCAGAGCGCTGATGGACGGCAGGTCGGCGTTCCACGCCGGCGTCGGGGAGCTGCCGGGTGTCAAGGTCCGCATGGCCGACCTGCTCCAGCCCAACAACGACCAGGAATGGTACGGCAGATGGCGGCTCACCCCGTCCGAGGAGAACAACTATTTCCTCGACCGGGACGCCCAGGCGAAGGGCAACTACACCGGCGTGCAAGGTATCCAGATCCAGGACAAGATGATCACTGAAAGCATGGGACCAGTCGTGGACCGAACCTACGAGCACCTGTCCGCCTCGGACTTGATGATCAGCCGGACACGGCGGCGCCTGATGAAGGCCGTCGACGCCTACGCAACAACCGGGGACCTCCCGGCCACCCTGGACGACACCGAACTCACCCGCGGCCTCATGGCCGGCGGCGGTCACGTCCCCGAGGGCACCGACTGGTTGCAGTACTACCGCGACGTGGCAGAGGCGGCGGGCGCCGATCCCCGGATCCTGGAGCGCGATCTCGTCGACGCGACCGAGGGGGTAGGGGCATGACCGCGAAACAGTACCCCGTCCTTCCCTTCGCCGCCCGCGAACTGCGCTGGCAACGCACACGTGACTTCATGCGGGACAAGGACCTCGACTGTCTGCTCGTCTTCGGCCTCAAGGGCCGCGAACGGTACGAGGGTTACCTCGCCAACGAGGTCCTCGACGGCGTCGTCGTCTTCTTCGCCGAACGCGACCCCGTTCACCTCACCTGGACCCACCACCGCTACACCCGCCGCCTGGCCGCGAACATGCGGGATGTGCGCTTCTGGATCGACGATGTACGCGTCGGTCCGTTCGGCCGCGGGGTGGTCCAGGCACTCACCGAAGAGGGACTGACGTCCAGTCGTGTCGGTGTGGTCGGCATGACCGGGAGCTCGGCGGGGGAAATGGAGGGCCTCATCACCCACATGATGTGGGACTACGTCCTCAACAACCTGCCCGAGGCCGACTTCGAGGACGTGTCCCTCGACTTCGCCCAGACGATGCTGCCCAAGACGCCGCAGGAACTGGAACTGGTCCGCTTCGCCGCCCAGGCGGCCGAGGAAGCCTGCCAGACCATGCTGGAGATGATCCGGCCCGGCGTGCGCGAGGCCGAGATCTACGCGGCAGCCGTGGAGGTCCTCCACCGCAACTCGTGCACCACCACCTACCCCCACGTCATCATGAGTGTCGGCGCGGACGACCCGGGTTGGGCGCCGCCCTACTGGACCTACGCCGGCGGCCCCTCCCGGACAGTCCAGCCCGGCGACCTGGTCCAGGCCGAGATCATGTCGTGCTACGGCGGGTTCGAGACTCAGGTCCAGATGTCCGTCGCGGTCGAGCCGGTACCGAAGGTGCTGCACACGCTCCACGACGTCGCCCGGGACTGCTACGACGCCGGCCTCAGGGCCCTGCGTCCGGGAGCCGCCTTCCTCGACGTCGCCCGGGCCATGAGCGAGCCCCTCCTGAAGGCCGGCCACTACAACATGACCCCCCTGGTGCACAGTCTCACTCCCGCGGCCTTCGCGGGGCACATCGCGCTGAACGCCGAACAGATCCCCGGCCAGGACAGCCGCCGTGTCTTCCGTACCGTCGAGCCGATCTCCGACCTGGAACTCGTCCCCGGCATGGCGTTCGCTTTCGAACCCAACGCCTGTACGGGACAGCACCGCGTCAACATCGGCGGCACCGTCGTCGTGGGCGAGAACGGACCGGACGAGCTCAACACCGTTCCCTGCCGCATGCATGTCGTGTCCTGACGGGACCGCGACCGGTTCCGCCCGCGGTACGCCCTGATATCACCACCACGCTCCTCACATTCCTGACGGCACTCGCCGCCCCTCACTCCAGGAGACACCGTGTCCGAGCAAAACCAGCCGATGACAGTGGGCGGCAAAGACGTCCACACCGTCGATACCTTCGGGGTGCACAACCCCGCCACCGGCCGGGTGTTCGCCCAGGCACCCGACTGCTCACCGGCCCAGCTGGACGACGCGGTGCAAGCCGCCGCCGACGCCTTCCCGCTCTGGCGCGACGACATCGACGCTCGCCGCAGCGCGCTGCTGGCCGCGGCCGCACGCATCGAGGAGAGCGCCGAAGAACTCGCCACCTTGCTCACGATGGAGCAGGGCAAGCCTGTGGCCGATGCCCGTTTCGAGGTCATGGTGACCGCGATGACCCTGCGGGGCACGGCCGCCCTCGACGTGCCCAGGGAGGTGATCCGGGACGACGACGAGGAGCGGATCGAGGTGCTGCACCAGCCCATGGGCGTGGTCGCGGCGATCACCCCGTGGAATGTCCCGCTGATCCAGGCCGCGATGAAATGCGCGCCGGCTCTGCTGGCGGGCAACACGGTGGTACTGAAACCGTCTCCTTTCACGCCGCTGTCCTCGCTCGCACTCGGAGTCGTTCTGCGTGACGTGCTGCCGCCGGGCGTGCTGAACGTCATCAGCGGCCGGGACCCGCTGGGTGCACGGCTCGCCGAACACCCCCTGGTCCGCAAGGTGACGTTCACGGGTTCGGTCGCCACCGGAAAGCACGTGGCGGCGTCGGCCGCGCCGGACCTCAAGCGCATCACCCTGGAGCTGGGCGGCAACGACGCGGGCATCCTCCTCGACGACGTCGACCTCGACGCCATGGCCGACAAGTTGTTCTGGGGCGCGTTCGTCAACTGCGGGCAGATCTGCATGGCGCTGAAACGTCTCTACGTACCACGCGCCCGGTACACCGAGGTGGTCGACGCCCTGGCGGACCGGGCACGGTCGGTCGAAGTGGGCGACGGCATGCTCGGCGTCCAGATGGGACCGCTCGCCACCGCGCCGCAGTTCGCCAGGGTCCAGGAGCTGGTGTCGGACGCGCTGGCCGGCGGTGCCACCGCGGTCGCCGGAGGCCGGCGCCTGGACGGTGACGGCTACTTCTTCGCGCCGACCATCCTGAGGGATGTCGAGGACGGGGTGCGCGTCGTCGACGAGGAACAGTTCGGGCCCGTTCTGCCGGTGATCCCGTACGACGACGTCGAAGAGGCGGTGGCCCGGGCCAACGGTACGCACTTCGGGCTCGACGGCTCGGTGTGGAGCGCGGACCCGGAGCGGGCCGCGACGGTGGGGGCCCGGCTGGAATGCGGGACCTCCTGGGTCAACACGCACGGCATGCCGGCACCGGGCGTGTCTTTCAGCGGGCACAAGTGGAGTGGCCTCGGCGTGGCCGGCGGACTGGCCGGCCTGCTGTCCTACACCGAGACCAAGGTGCTGCACGTCGTGCGCGGTTGATGAGCAGCCGATGTCTGCCAATCCCCTCGAAGTGCGGAGCCCTTCCTGTGCGACCAGTCCCACGGTGGGTCCGGCCCAGTACACGTTCCCGTAGTCGATCCGACTCTTGAACCCGCACATGCCCTGTAGGTGACGGGTGGTGCAGACAGCCGCTTCCGAAAACCGGCCGACGCCCGGGCGGAACACAGGGCCCAAGCGGCCGACCACCCGTCACCGAAGGAGTCTTCCCATGTCCACCACGCCTTCCTCCGCCACCCCTGCACCGGCGCGGTCCATACGCTCCGCGCCCAGCCGGGCCGCCGCCTCGGGATGGCTGATCGCGGGAACCGTGGCCGCGATCGTCGCCGACGCGCTGATCGCCCTGGTCTCCCGGGCGGCCGGAGCCTCCGACGACTTCGAGCCCCTTCAGCCCGGCCCGTACGTCACCTTCACTGTCCTGGGCGTCATCATCGGCGCAGTGGGATGGGCGGTGATCCGCCGGTGGACGGCCCGGCCGCGCACCCTGCTGTCCTGGCTGGTCCCCGCCATCGTGGTCATCTCCTTCGTCCCCGACCTGCTGATGCTCGTCAGCGACTACATTCCGCACGCCGATGCCGCCGGGATCATCGGACTGCTGCTCATGCACGTCGCGGTCGCCGCGTTGGCCGTCGCCGCCTACCACCGCGCCCTGCCCCTGAACGGCGACGCCCCGAAGCTGACGGCATGATGTCCTGCCTATCAGGACGTTCGCTGGTGGGGCGCGAGGGTCTCCGACGGCGCGCACTGCTCTTGCCATAACCCGCATGACTCGACGCCGCCGAATCACGGCCGACGCGCTCCCGGCATTCGGCAGAAGACATCCGCCCGCGAGATCCCCGCAACCGCGGCCCCGGTTCCATCCCGGGCGCTGGTCCCTTCCTTCCGTTCCCCATCTGGAGGCCGGCATGCCGTCCGACACCGTCACACCCCCTGTTGGCCGAAGTCTGGTTCCACTCGGACTGTTTCTCATGGCCGCACAGAGTTACCAGCTCGTCGCGTTCCCCAACTTCCTCGATTCCCTGCAGACCGAGCCCGGCTGGAACCTGTCACCGAGCACTGCGGGACTGATCGGGAGCACAGCCTGCCTGGGCGTTCTGGCAGGCGTCCACGCCGCAGTGGCGCTGGCCCGGCGCCTCGGGCTCCGGCAGGCGACGCTCGCCGCACTCCTGTGGCTCACGCTCTGGTCCGGGGCTTGCGCGCTCGCAACCGCCCCTTGGCAACTGGGACTTCTCAGCATGCTCGCCGGAATCGGCACAGGCGTCGCGTTTCCACTGACCCTGAGTCTCGTCAAGGACTCCGCCACCAGGATCGGGACCGCGCGCCAGAACGCCGCCCCCCAAGGCAGGCGCGCCCGCGCGGACGCAGCCACCCGAGCCAGGCGTTCACTCGCCATAGTTCCGCTGGGAATACCCATCGCGGGATTCGTCGCCCAGAACACGGCGGGCGCGCTGCCGGTCGATAACGCGTGGCGCCTGATCACGGCCATGGGAGCGGGCCTGGGAATCATCTCCGTTGCCCTGTGCCTGTGGCTGCTGCCGCGCGGCACCGACGTGTCCGTCCTGGACCCTGGCCAGGACGGACACCCCGAGCCGGGCCGGCGGGTCATCGTGTGGACGGGCGCCCTCGTGATCGGAACGAACCTGATCGCCTGGTCAGGCCTCACGGGACTCGCCTCCGTCGACCTGCGCTTCAACGCCGCGCTGAGCGCGGGCGCGGTTGTGGCGATCTTCGTCGTGGCGTGTACGGCGATCCATAGGAACGAGAGGTCCACCTCCCGCTCGGGGACCGCCCGGGCCACCATGGCTTTCATCCTGCTCTATCCGCCGGTCACGGTACTGACCGCGGCTGTGGTGCTGAGCCTTCTCGCGGGCCAGCCCCTCTCCTTCGTCATGCCGCTGATCGGTGTGTGGATCGCCGACGGCTACCTTCGGTCGCTGACGCTCTGCGCGGCACCGCGCGTGCTCGACGGCCGTCCCCACCCCACCCTTCAGGAGCGCGTCGGCACCATCACGGACGCCGGGCACATCACCCCGCTGCCACCACCGTTTCACCCGGGCCCGAAATGTGACGGCGAGTTCACGACACAACCCCGTCCGAACCTGCCGTAGTTGATGGAGATGCCCGCGCCGTGCCGCGCGGCCAGAGCGAGATCCGTCTTGTGTGTTCAGCCCACGAGATCCGGCGGCACTGCGGACGCCCGACAAGATTCCGCCCAACGACCGACCTGTACGACTCTGTCCTGACCGACCGCCGCCAAGGCCGGTGTCGCGCATACGTGGCCCCAGCATGCCTCGACGGCCCTGCACTGACCGCGCGGGAACCCGGCGCACATCTCCATCTGTCGCTGCCCAACGACCCGGCGGATTCGAGTGTGTCGACACGAGCACGCGGGTGCCCCACAGCCGCACGCCCTCCTGGCCCTCTTGCGCGGCAGCACCGTAGCCGGTCGGCCCCAGTCACTCAACAGGTCGCTCATCCGGTTCAGAGACGAGAACGTGCCGATCGTCGTACGGTCCTGATCCCCTCATTGTCCGCCAGGACGTGGGCATGCCCGAACGCAACAGGTGGAGCAAAAGGCCGAGCCGCCGACCATCAATGCCCTTCACGCGAGACGCCGTTGTCCCGCGCGGCAGTCGCCTACTGGGCGAGTGACACCTGACGCTGCACACAGGGAAGCCCCCGCACAGGACGGTGGCAAAGCCGGAATCAAGATCATCGGTCGGGCTGTCGCGATGCGCCGCGCCCTCGCCGGCGAGCGGGAGGGGCAGCCTCTCCCAGCTCGCTGAACGCACCGGGCTCCCTCGCTCGACGATTCACCGGCAACACCTCCACCATCACGCGACGTGCCGCCCTTATGGAGGAACTCGCGCAGGTTCGGCGGACAGGCATGGCCCTCGATCTGGAGGAGAGCACTCCCGGCGTGTGTGCCATCGCCATCGCCGTCCAGGACACCGCTTTCATGGTCGCGAGCAAGACATCGTCGCTGCACTCGACACAGCGCGGGAGCAGGTCTCGTCGGTGCCGTCCGAAACGCCGCCGGACTCCGACACATACGACGCACCTCATCCCTCATGACTGCGAACAGCGCCTGCCGACCCAGCAGCCACAAGCCGTCACAGCGATCCGCGCCTGGGGCAACTCGCGGGCTCCCGCGGCTCGCCGACGTCGAGCGACCGCACATTCGACAACGCGGGCGCGTGGGCGCCCGGGCGGCCCGGGTGGTTCAGGGCGATGGGTCGGGCGAGCGGCTCGCCGGTGCGGACCGCGTCGCTGGCGGGCCGGGGACGTACGGCAAGGGGCTGGTGCGCAGCCGGGCCGCGTGCGGGGCGGAACTCGGCAGAGACCTCCGCATCCAGCAGCCTGGCAATAAGCCTGGCGGTGCGCTCGGTGCTCATCTGCCCTCCGCGGCCGGCAGCGTCGCCAAGGCTCAGAGGTTCGGCCCCCAGCAGGTCGGACCACTGATCCCCGGTGGCGCGTCCGCGCAGGTCACCGCCCCTCATCGGCAGCCGCGCCGGACCAGACGCACCTCGAACCGCCTTCTTCTCCAGCCCGTCCGACGACGGCGGCCTGCTGCTGGTGAAGTCCATCCCCAACCGACGCTTCAACTCGGCGTGACGCGGCCAGGTGCAGCGGTAAGCCGCTTCACCCGGGGACCGGTCCCCGGGTGAAGCGGCTTACTGACGATCAGCAAGTGGCGTGCGGTGGGGTCACTGCCGGCGGTTCGCCGACGGAGCAGACAACCTGAGGAACGGACCTGACCGTCGCCGGCGCATCTCCACGCACATCGGTGACAACCCTCAACGCGCCCTCGACACGTCCTCGTCGTCCGGCCCGCTGGTCCCGGCAAGCAGCACGTCGTACGCCAGCGGCTCCTCGCCCACCTCCAAGGTGGCGGCCCGCGGTTGATGGCCGTCGGCCGCCGCGGTCAGGACGTACGAGCCGGAGCCCGGCGTCGGCATCGAGTACCAGCCGTCGGACCGGGTGACGGTCCGGCCGAGCTGACGCCCGGTCTGGGAGATCAGTGTCAGCGTGGCGCCGTCGACGCCCGTGCCCTCCGCGTCGCGCACCTGACCGTCGATGGACGGCCCGCTCGTCGCGGGAACCGGGGCGGGCGCGCCCTCGGCGGAGGCGTACGCCGCCTGCGGCTCGGCCTCCGTCGACTTCCGCAGGGCACCGGAGCCCACCAGCACCGGCTGCCGTTCCGACTGCGGGTCCGTGGACGGGGCCTGCGTGTTCCCGCTCCGGTGCTGGTCCTGTGCGCGGAGCCGCTCGCCCTCGACGTCCACATTGGGCAGGGCGCGGTCCAGCCACTTGGGGAGCCACCAGGCGCTCTTCCCGAGCAGCGCGAGAACGGCGGGGACAATAGCCATGCGGACGATGAACGCGTCGAAGAAGACCGCGGACGCCAGCCCGAGGCCCATCATTTTGATCATGGACTCGCTGGAGCTGATGAAGCCGGCGAAGACGGCCATCATGATGATCGCGGCGGCCGTGACCACGCGCGCGCTGTGCTTGAAGCCGGTCACCACCGCCTGCTTGGGCTTCTCACCGTGGACGTAGGCCTCACGCATCCGGGTCACGAGGAACACCTCGTAGTCCATCGCCAGGCCGAAGATCACGCCGATCATGAAGATCGGCACCAGCGACATGATCGGGCCGGATTCCTCGACACCGAGCAGACCGGCCAGCCAGCCCCACTGGAAGACCGCGACCACGGCGCCCAGCGCCGCCAGCACCGACAGCAGGAAACCGAGGGCCGCCTTCAGCGGGACGAGGATCGAGCGGAAGACGACCATCAGGAGCAGGAAGGCGAGGCCGACCACCAGCGCCAGGTAGGGGATCAGCGCGTTGGTCAGTTTCTGCGAGAAGTCGATGTTCATCGCGGTCGTGCCGGTGACCAGCACCCGGGCGTCCGTGTCGGCCTTGATGCCGTCGGCCTTGTCACGGATGGCGTGCACCAGATCCTCGGTCTGCGTCGAGGACGGCTTGGAGTCCGGGATCACGGTGATCGTCGCCGTGTCGCCGGCCTTGTTGAACTGCGCGGGGGTGACCGTCGCGACGTCCTTCAGGCCCTCGATCTCGTCGGTCACCGTGCCGGCGGCCGCCTTCGGTTCACTGCTTTCCTTCGTGTCGACGACGATCATCAGCGGGCCGTTGAAGCCGGGGCCGAAGCCTTCCGAGAGAAGGTCGTAGGCCTTTCGCTGCGTCGTGGACTCCGGCTTCGTGCTGTCGTCGCCGAGCCCGAGTTGCAGCTGGGTCACCGGGATGGCCATGACCCCCAGAGCGACCACGCCCAGCACCAGGACGGCGACGGGACGGCGGACGACGAAGCTTCCCCAACGGGTGCCCATGTTGGGCTTGCCCTCGGTGTTCTGCCGCGCCTTCCTGCCGACGGACCGCTTGCTCTTCTTGCCTGCCGGCTGGAGCCTCCGGCCCACGTAGCCAATCATCGCCGGGGTCATCGTGAGGGCGATCAGCACCGCGAGCACGACCGTGCACGCAGCCGCGATACCCATCTTGGTCAGCACCGGGACGTCGACGACCGAGAGGCCGACGAGTGCGATCACGACCGTGAGTCCGGCGAAGACCACCGCCGAGCCCGCCGTACCCGTGGCCCGTCCGACCGCGTCCTCGCGTTCGCGGCCCTCGGCCAATTCACCCCGGTAGCGGGAGAGGATGAACAGGGCGTAGTCGATACCGACGGCGAGGCCGATCATCATGGCCAGGATGGAGGTGGTGTCGCCGAGGTCGAGCGCGTTGGCGAGGGCCGTGATGCCCGCGACTCCGATACCCACGCCGATGAGGGCGGTCAGCAGCGGCAGTCCGGCCGCGACGAGCGAGCCCAGGGTGACGACGAGGACGACCGCGGCGACGGCGACACCGATGACCTCTCCGATACCGGTCGCCGGCGACTCGTCGAGCACGTCACCGCCGATCTCGACGGTCACCCCGGAGTGCCGGGACTCCTCCACCGTCTTCTCCAGGAAGTCCTTGGTGGAGTCCTTCAGTTCCTTGGCCGGGGCGGTGTACTTCACCTGCGCGTAGGCGATCGTCCCGTCCTTGCTCACCGCGTTGTGCTGGGTGAACGGGTCGGTGACGGAATCGACCTCGGGCCCCTTGCCGAGGTCCTTGACGGTCTGCTCGACGAGGGCCTTGTTGTCGGCGTCCGTCATCTTCTCGCCCGCGGGAGCCTTGAAGACGACGTTCGCGTTCCCTCCGTCGGCGCTCGATCCGGGCGAACGCTGCGCCAGCAGGTCGTAGGCCTTCTGGGACTCGATGCCGGGGATCGAGAAGGACGATGAGCCTGCGGCGGGCGCGTTGAAGGCCGCGACGCAGGCGGCGGCCAGCAGGGCGGCCCAGAACAGGGCGATGTAGTGCCGTCGCCTGAAGGCGAATCGGCCGAGTTTGTACAGAAAGGTAGCCACAGGACGTGCTCCGGGTCAGTCGTGGACGGTTCAGGGCAACGGGCGGGCCCGACGACGATGGGGGCCCTCACCTGCCCTGGAGGCTGGGGGAGGTTGCGCCAAGTACGGCTGGAGAGCGGCTTACTGCCGGGGACCGGAAGGAGAGGAGAGCCGGACGCCGAGGGCGGGGAGCAGCACGGCGTGGGCATACTCAGCCGGGAACGCCCGCGTCGGCGGGCGATCGTCGATCAGAGTGCGGGCGAAGTAGCCGCCGTTGAGCATCTGCGCCACACAATCCGACGCAGGCTTGTCCGCACGGTCTCGCCTCGGTCGACGGCACGCTGTGCCACCCGGTGGCTCAGGTTGTCGACGACCGTCTTGTCGCCGTACCGCTTCGTCAGCTCACGCGCTTCGAACAATGGAGTGGGCCTTTCCTGCCTGGGACGTGGACTCGGCGCGGATGCCCCGCGGCGGTGTTCTTCGAAGCTAGGAGCGCACCAGGCCAAAACCCTGGGACCGGAGGGGAATCTTCGGTGCCCAAGTGGTACTGCGGTACCACTCGGCCGACCGCACCGAGGTGTCTCGGCCTCACCGACCAGGCGTCCGCGCGGGCGGGTCACGATCGCTTGCGGACGTTTGCCTTCGCCACCCGAGCCCGCTCCGAAAGCAGGGGCGCAGGAGACGCAAGGTCCGGAACATGCACTCTCCCGGTCCGCACCCCTCCACGGCATCAGCGACACACACCTGGCGCGCCCCACAGTCAACGGTTGACGTCCCGCTCAGCACCCACCTATTGTCCTGTAAAACAAAACTCTGATCCTGAAAAAGGAGACACACCATGGCGATTACTGGTCTCGGCCACACCGGTTTCTGGGTGCACGACCTCGACGCCATGCGCGACTTCTACACGCGGGTCCTGGGCCTGACCGTGACCGACGAGGACGAGGAACTGGGCATCGTCTTCCTCTCCTCCCGCCCTGAGCAGGAGCACCACGAGTTCGTCCTGCAGCGCGGGCGGACAGCCCACGACGGCGCCAAGCTCACGCATCAGGTGTCGTGGCGAGTGGACTCCCTGGAGTCGGTCATCGACTTCCACCACCGGTTCCGCGCCGAGGGCATCGAGGTGCAGCAGGAAGTCACCCACGGCAACGCGATCGGTATCTACTTCTTCGACCCCGAGGGCAACCGCAACGAGGTGTATCTGCGGGTGGAGCGCGACGTGCGGCAGCCGTTCCGCAAGACCCTCGACCTCGACCAGGAGCCCGCCGACGTGATGGCCGACGTGGAGCGGCTGCTGACCGAGGGCGGCCCGGCGTACCAGCCGGTCCAGTAGCCCACCGCACCCTCACACGCAGCCGATCGATGGAGTCCCGCCCATGAGCAATCCCCAGACACCGCAACCGGAACCGGAACGAAGATTCGCTTCGGCCACCTCGGTGCAAGCCGACGTACTCGTGGTCGGCGCCGGTCCGACGGGGCTCACGGCCGTCCATCTGCTCGGCTCGCTCGGCATACGCGTCCTGCTCGTCGAGCGCAATCCGACAACGAGCAACGACGCCAAGGCGATCAGCCTGGACGACGAGTCGCTGCGCACGCTCCAAGCAGCCGGCATCGACGGGGCGGTGTACCCGATCATCGTGCCCGGCACGGGAACGAAGTACTTCGGCGTCGGCAACCGACCCCTCGTGCACGCCCGCGGCCTCGGCGACCAGCGGTTCGGGCACCCGTTCAAGAACCCCTTCGCCCAACCCGACCTGGAGCGGGTGCTGGTTGAGGAACTGCACGGCCGCCCCGACGTCGAAACCCGTTTCGGCACCCGGCTGTTCTCGCTGGAACAGCACTCCGACCGGGTACGGGTCGGAATCGGACCGAGCGAGGGCACGGGACCGGTCGAGCACTTCGACGTCTCGTACGTCCTCGGCTGCGACGGCGGACGCAGCACCGTCCGTGAGCTGCTGTCCATCCCCATGCGGGGGCGCAGCTTTCCCGACGTGTGGCTGGTCGCCGACACGGTGGGAGATCCCCACGACCAGCGCTACGGCATGCATTTGGGCGACCCCGGCCGCCCCACGGTCGTCGTGCCGGGCCGCGACGGCCGGTGCCGCTACGAGTTCCTGCTGCACCCCGGGGAGGGTCTGCCCGGCGATCCCCCACCGTTCGAACTGGTACGCGACCTGTTGCGGCCGTACCGCGAGATCACCCCGGACCAGGTCGAGCGCGCCGTGTCGTACACGTTCCACGCCCTGCTGGCCGACCGCCTGCGCGACGGACGCTGCTTCCTTCTGGGCGACGCCGCCCACATGATGCCGCCTTTCGCGGGCCAGGGACTCAACTCCGGTGTACGAGACGCGGCCAACCTCTGCTGGAAGCTCGCCGACGTCCTGGCCGGACGGGCGGGAGACACCCTGCTCGACACCTATGACACCGAACGCCGCCCACATGCCCAGGCCGTCATCGACCTCTCGGTCCGGCTCGGCCGCATCGTCATGACGACGAGCCGCAGCCGGGCGCGGCTGCGCGATCTGCTGGTGCGCACCGCCATGCACACCCCGCAGGGGCGCCGGTACCTCACCGAGATGCGCTACCGGCCGAACACCCGCGTTCGTTCGGGCGCCGTCGTCCCCTTCGACGGCAACAACAGGTCGCCGGTGGGCACAGCTCTTCCGCAGCCACGCGTCCTGCACGGCCCGCGCCTTCAGGTCACCCGGCTCGACCATGTGCTCGGCCGTGGCTGGAGCCTGCTGGGCGTGGGCGTCACCGACACCGACTGGAACACCGCCGTACACGCCGGTCTGCCCGCGGGCAAGCGGGTATCCGTCGTCCTCGGCGACCGCTACCCGCGCGACCGCCCGGGGCGCACCGCCGTGGCCGACGCCGACGGCCGACTCCAGGCCCTGTTCGGCGGGCTCAAAGGACACTTCGTGCTGGTACGCCCCGACCGGCTGATCGCGGCCGTCTTCCGACCCGACCAAGCAGAGCGTGTCTCGCACAGCCTGCGTCGCTTCGCGCCCGGTCCGGGGCGCGATGTCCCCGTTCCCGTGCCAGACGGCCCGGCGCAGATCGATCACGAGGCCGTCCTGCCGCGGCCCGCACCGACCGCGCACCCCGTCACCAAGAGCGCTTCCAAGACACAAGGAGGGCCCCGATGAGGCTCAGCACCGTCCGGCTGCACGACGAGCGCGGCACAGCCGCTGCGCGCCAGGAAGGGGACGAGCTCATTCTGCTGCCCTACTCCGACGTCGGCGAACTGCTGTCGAGCGGCGACGACTGGCCTGAACGCGCGGCCGCCGAGGACGGCGACCGTATCTCCCTGTCGTCCGCGTCCCTCGCTCCCGTCGTCCCTCACCCGAACAAGGTCGTGTGTCTGGGCCTCAACTACGCCACACACATCCAGGAGATGGGCCGCGCGACCCCGGCCCATCCGACCCTGTTCGCCAAGTACGACGGCTCTCTCGTCGGAGCCTACGACGACGTGCACATCCCGCCGGTGAGCGATGACCTGGACTGGGAGGCCGAGCTCGGTGTGGTGATCGGACACCGCGCGCGGCACGTGTCGCCGGACCGGGCGCTGTCACATGTCGCGGGCTACACCGTCCTCAACGACGTCACCGTCCGGGACTGGCAGCATCGCACCCGTGAGTTCCTGTCCGGCAAGACCTTCGAGGCCACCACCCCGGTGGGACCCTCGCTCGTCACACCGGACGAACTGCCGCGCGGTGCGGCCGGGCTGACGATCAGCTGCCTTGTGGACGGCATCACGATGCAGAAGTCCAACACGGCGGACCTGCTCTTCGACGTCGCCGCGATCATCGCGTACGTCAGCACCATCATCACGCTGCTGCCGGGCGACCTGATCGCCACGGGTACGCCGGGAGGCGTGGGTGCCGGCCGCGATCCCAAGGTCTTTCTCCGGCCGGGGCAGGAACTCGTCACGGTCGTCGAGGGGATCGGCGAACTGCGCAATACAGTCGTCAAGGACCGATGGTGACGCCTGGTGCCCATGACACCCCGACACCCGTTACGATGTCTCGCATGTCAGGAACAGCGTCCACCAGCTATCGCGAGCGTAACTCCACGGCCGACCGGGCCCTGGACATCCTGCTCATGTTCACCGACACCCACCTCGTCGTCTCCGGCACCGCTGTGGCCGAGCGACTCGGCGTGGCTCGCTCGACCGCGTACCGGTACCTCCAGAGCCTCGTGAGCAGCCGCTTCCTCGAAGAGGCGCCGGGTGGAGGCTTCCGGCTGGGGCTGCGCGTCATGGAGATCGCCCGGCTGGCACGCCGCAGCTACGGCCTGTCCGAAGTCGCCCTCCCGGCGATGACGACGCTCGCCGAGGACGTGCGCGAGACGGTCCTGCTCACCAGGCGGACCGGAGAGCTGGTCGTGTGCGTCGATCGGGCCGAAGCGGGGACGGGCGCCGTGCGCATCTCCTACGAGAGAGGCAGCACTCTCCCCCTCAACGCGGGCGCTTCGGCACTCGTCCTGCTGGCCTGGGTTCCCGAAGACGAAGCCCGACGGCTTCTTGAATCAGCAGACCTGCGCCGTTTCACTCCCGCCACCCTCACGGACGTCGACACGCTCATGCAGCGACTGGCCCACATCCGGCGCGCCGGCTACTCGGTCACTCGTGGTGAACTCGACGCCGACGTGATGGGTGTCGCCGCTCCCGTCCGCGACGAGCACCAGCAGGTGGTGGCAGCGGTGAGCATCGCGGCCTTGGCCTCGCGCGTGTTCCCCGAGGCGGAGGCGGAGCTGGCCGGGAAGGTTCAGGAGACGGCACGGGAGATCAGCGAGCGACTGACAGCCGTCGGAGGCTGACACCCGGGCAGCGCCGAACGAGGCGTACCTGAAGGAAGGGTCCCGCCCACGCCGGATACCGGGGCCGCCGACAGCGGTCCCGGTATCCGGCGGTTGCCTCCCGGCCGAGGCGTCGACCGTGGCCGCGCCGCCGAGGAGTCCCCGTCCAGGCCGCAGTCGCAGGCCGGTCCCATTGCGCCCAGGCACCCTGTCGCCCCTGGGTGTCGTTGAAGAAGTGCGTCGGGGCGAAGCCCTCGGACGTCTCGATCCAAGCGTGGGCCCCTGACCCATCGCCGCCATCGTACAGTTCCCCACATTCAGGAAAATACTGTGCTTGCTGCAAGCCTGCCGGGGCCCGGCGCTCCTCCAGAACCGACGCTGCGGCACCCCGGGCATGCCGGCACGACGACCCGTCGCCGCAGCCTTCGGCATATCGCTTGACATTCAACGGCAATGTCCTGTTAATCAAGATGCGAGTCCTGCCCAACGGGACACCCCAGTCTTTCCGAGCGGGCCGCGGCCCGGTTCCGACCGAGTGACCAGCGCCATCTGGCGCGATGCCTCCGGGACCGAGGGACGGCGCAGACGGTGCGCCTTCCCATGTCACCTACGCAGAACGGAACACCATGACCCTTCTCGATGCAGCCGACTGGCAGGAGCGGATCTTCTCGGGCGGATGGGTCAAGGGCTCGGGTGAGCCGCACGACTCCACCGAGCCGGCGACCGGAAAGACGCTGGGCCGCGTCGGCGCAGCCTCTCCCGCCGATGTGGACCGGGCCGTGGCGCACGCGCAGCAGGCCCAACGCGCATGGGCGGCGGTGCCGTACGTGGAGCGTGCGCGGGTGCTGCGGCGCGCTGCGGCCCTGTTCGAGCGGCACCAGGCGGAGATAGCGGAGTGGATCGTGCGCGAGTCGGGCGCGCCGCGGCTGTTCGCGGACACCCAGGCGACCGATGGTGGGGCCGAGGAGTGCCACGAGGCCGCCGCACTCGCTGCGGCTCCCTATGGAGAAGTGCTCCGGTCAGCCCAGGACCGACTGTCGTTCTCGCGGCGGCGCCCGGTGGGCGTGGTCGGTGTCATCTCCCCCTTCAACGCGCCGATGTTGCTGGCCATGCGTGCGGTGGCTCCGGCGCTGGCCCTGGGCAACGCGGTCGTTCTCAAGCCCGATCCGCGCACCGCGATCTGCGGCGGTGTCACCATCGCGCGGATCTTCGAGGAGGCAGGGCTTCCCGAGGGCGTCCTGCACGTCCTGCCCGGTGGCGCCGCCGTCGGCGCGGCGCTGGTGGAGCACCCGCGCGTGCCCGTCATCGCCTTCACCGGCTCCACTCGGGCGGGGAAGGCCATCGCGGCGGCAGCCGCGCAGCGGCTCAAGCGGGTCCACCTGGAGCTGGGCGGCAACTCGGCGCTGGTCGTCCTGGACGACGCCGACCTCGACAAGGCCGTGTCCGCGGGCGCTTTCGGCTCCTTCTTCAACGCCGGGCAGGTCTGCATGGCCGCCGGCCGTCATCTCGTGCACTCCTCGATCGCCGAGGAGTACACAGCCCGTCTCGCCGAGCATGCCGACGCCACACCCGTGGGTGATCCGATGACCGGCACGGTCCTGATGGGCCCCATGATCGACGAGGGTCAGCTGCGGGCCGTCCATGCCGTGGTCTCCGACAGTGTCACCGCGGGAGCACGGCTCGCTGCCGGTGGTACCCATGAAGGCCTGTTCTACCGGCCCACCGTGCTGGCCGACGTCCCGCTCACCGCCCGCGCCTACGCGGAGGAGATCTTCGGCCCTGTCGCGCCCGTAGTGACTTTCCAGGATCTCGACGAGGCCGCCCGGCTGGCCTCCGACAGCGAGTACGGGCTCTCGCTCGGCATCCTGACCCGCGATGTGGCCAAGGGCCTGGCGCTGGCCGACCGCATCCCGACCGGCCTGGTGCACATCAACGACCAGACCGTGAACGACGAGTCGACCATCCCGTTCGGCGGCGTCGGCGACTCGGGCAACGGCTCCCGCCACGGAGGCGCCGCCGCCAACCTCGAGGCATTCACCGAGCAGCAGTGGGTCACCGTCCGCCAGGAGATCCCCGGCTACCCGTTCTGACCATGACCCACGGCCTCCCGGACATGGAGGCCCGGCAAGGACCGCTCCCGCTCCCTCAGATCGACTCCCCCACCCGCACCTGGAGCACTCCGATGACCTCAGTCACCTCCGGCCCGGGCCTGGTCCCGCCCGACCCGATGACGATCGCGCCGCGTGCCGTGCTCCGGCCGTCGGTCCCACGGCTGGCACAGGACGCCGCCGGCTGGGCGCACCACAACAAGTTCCTCGACGGCCCCTTCACCCCCTGGACGGAAGAGACCGAGGCCTACGACCTGGAGGTGGACGGGGAGATCCCGGCCGACCTCGCAGGGGCGCTGTTCCGGGTCTCGTCCAACCCCCGTTTCCAGCCTCGCGATCCCGGCCGCTATCACTGGTGGGAGGGCGACGGCATGGTGTGCGGAATCTATCTGCGCGAGGGGCGGGCCGCGTTCCGCACCCGCTGGGTGATGACCGATTCCATGAAGTTCGAGGTGGAGCAGGGCGAGGCCGTCTACAGCGGATTCGCCAACGGCGGCACCCCCGGTCCGCTCCCCCAGGGCGCTCCACCCGCGAAGAACGTGGCGAACACCAACGTCGGTGTCTTCGGTGACCACCTGCTCGTCTATTACGAGGGCGGCCTGCCGTACGCGATGCACCCCGAGACCCTGGAGACGTACGGCACCCACGATTTCCACGGCGGCATCGACGTACTGTGCACCGCCCACTACAAGATCGACCCAGACAGCGGCGACATGCTCTTCTTCGCCGCGACCGGGCCGGTCATCACCTGGTACCGGGCGGACGTGAAGACCGGGCACGTCGTGGAAAGCCACAGCCTCGGCATCAAAGTGCCCGTGCTGATGCACGACTTCGCCGTCACCGACCATTACGCGATCTTCTTCGTCACCCCGGCCCAGTTCCGGCTGGACCACATCATGCGGGGAAGGCCGGGAGTCGTATGGGACGAGGCATCGCTCCCGCACGGCGTACAGATCGTGCTCATGGACCGCCGCACCCACACCGCCACCTGGCACGAGGTGGGCGGCCACTGGGCCAACACCCACTTCTACAACGCCTACGAGTGCGATGGACAGGTCATCGTCGACGGGCACCGCATCACCCGCCTGGGCACTCCTGCCGACCGGCTCGACACTCCCGTCACCTCCCACTCCTGGTTCCCTCCGGCCCTGCCCCACCGCTGGCGAGTCGACCTGGCCACCGGCTCGGCGACGGAGGAGATGACCAGCGGTGTCGCCGGTGAGTTCCCGCGGATCAACGACGCGTACACCGGCCGGGAGCACCGCTACGGCTACTTCGTCACCACGCGCGCGTTGGCCGCGGACACCATGAGCGACGGCCTGGCCAAGCATGACTTCCTGAGCGACGCCACGACCGTGATCGAGGGTCCCGAGGCGCTGACCAGCCCTGGTGAACCCGTCTTCGTGGCCCGCCAGAACGCCACCTCGGAGGACGATGGTTACCTGCTGACCCTGTGGTGGAACCGCCTCAGCGGGTTGTCCGAGTTGCTCGTCCATGACGCCGCCGACCTGCGCCGTACTCCTCTGGCAAGGGTCAAGCTCCCGAGCCGCGTCCCGTTCGGCTTCCATGGCAACTGGGCTGATCACGCAACCCTGGACCGTGCCGTCTCGGCCTCGCGCGGCGGCACTGGCTGAGACCCTCGAAAGCGGCCGGGCAGATCCGTCGCCGGGCGCCCGGCTGCCGGGAAACGGCACGTCCCGGCCACGGTGACGCAGGTGTGTTCGCTGCCGACGCCCATCTGATCGGCCGGCCCCGTTCCGGACAGCCACTCCGTACTCGGTATTTCCCCCTCACAGGTCACCACGAGGTCAGCGATGAGCTCACTGTCACCGGCAGGGCCGAGCGGCTGCCGATGTCGGACGCGGTGACGGCCGAGCGGACGATGCCGATGCTCGGCCGGGAGCAGCACCGACGAGGTCGACGAGGCACAGGCACGCACTCGCACCTCGCTGACCTTGGTGTCAGCGGCGACGCTCGAGATACTGCGGTCCAGGCCCTCACTGCTCGGGCGCAGCATGCGAAGGCACGGCCCCTCGAGCCGGCCCAGCCGCATCGGCTTCGGCATCGCCAGGTCCACGACGGGTGAACTGCCGCCACCCCGGCGAGGCGACCCCGAAGCGTGCTCTCGACGTCGTAGGCCGCGAAGCCGCGACTTCCCAGGACCTGCACTTGACACGATCACCTTATCGGGAACAGTGTAGCCATTATGAGTACCTGGTCTGAGCCGCAGCCCGATTCCCGGTTCGTCGTGGTGGGTGGACTGCGGATCCACTACAAACGCGCCGGCGGCGGCCCGGCACTCGTCCTGCTGCACGGCAGCGCGTCGTCGCTTCAGCACTTCGACCGGGCGGCGGACCTGCTGTCGGAGTCGTTCGACGTCATCCGCCCCGACCTGCCGGGGTTCGGCCTGACCGGACCTCGCCACGACCGCGACTACCGCATCCCGACCTACACGGCGACGGTGGCGGACTTCCTGGAGACCCTGGGCGTGCCGCGCTACGCGGTGGCGGGCAATTCGCTGGGCGGCAACATCGCCTGGAACCTCGCGCTGGACCATCCGGAGCGGCTGTCCGGCCTGGTGCTGGTCAATGCCACCGGATACCCGGAGAAAGAGATACCGGCAGGCATGCGCCTGACACGCAACCCCCTACTGCGACCCCTGTTGCGGCGGGTGATGCCGCGCGGCGCCATCGAGCGCAACCTGCGCTCGAACGTCGGCTCGCACTCGACGATCGTGGACGACGCCCTGGTGGACCGCGCCCACCAGCTCATGAACCGGCCCGGGAACCGCTCCGCCTTCGTCGACCTCTGCAACACGGATCAGCCCGACCGCAGCGCGCAGATCCCCCGCATCACGACACCCACGCTCGTACTGCGCAGCGCGGGCATCGACGGCCAGCACTTCACCCGTGACATCCCCGGCGCCACAGAACTCGTGCACCCCCACGGCGGTCACCTGCTGCCCGAAGAGGAGCCCCACTGGGTCTCGGACGCGATCGCGAAGTTCCTGCGCTCCTCCACCGACACCCCCACGCACTGAGGCCAAGGAGGCCCGTTCCATGAAGTACTTCGTCGCACAGGGCGAGGACCGACAGCTCACCGCCGAATCGCGGCAAGCCCTGCGCGGCAGTTTCGTCGAACTCTCCGACGGCGTCACGCACTACGAACTAAGGGGCCCAGAGGACGGGGAATTGGTCGTGATGGCGGGCGGCCTGACCATCCCGCTCTTCTACTGGGACGGCCTCGTCAACGAGTTGAACGCCCGCGGGCTGCGGACTCTGACCTGTAGCGCCTACGGCCGCGGCTACTCGGACCGGGTGCGGGCGCGCTACGACGAAACCCTCTTCGCGCGACAGCTGACCGAGCTGACCGAACGGCTCGGCCTGACCACGCGCCCGCTGCATCTCGTGGGCACCTCCATGGGCGCGCTGGTCGCCATGACCTACGCCGCCCGGCACCGCGCGCTGGTGGCCACCCTGACCATCGTCGGCCCCGCCGGTCTCGCGAAACCGCGGCCGACCTCCCCTCACCGGATACTGCGCAACGATCTGGTGGCCGGTGTCGTCGCCCGGCGGCGCGGCCGCCGGATACTCCAGGAGCACCTCGGGCACAACGTCCGCGACCCCGAACTCGGCTCGAAACTCACGGATATGGTCCTCGAAGCCTTTCGCTTCGAGGGTTCGCTGTACGCCGTCTTCGACACGCTGCAACACCTGCCGGTCTCCGGCCGTGACGACCTCTTCCGGCAGACGGGCGCACTGGGCATTCCCACGCTGCTCCTGTGGGGCGACGAGGACGACGTCACACCCCTGGCCCACCTCGACACGGCCCGCGCCCTGCTGAAGCCCCAGCATCGTCATGTGATTCCCGAGTGTGGGCACATGGCCCCATTCGAACGCCCGCGCCACGTCGCCGATCAGATCGTCCCGTTCGTGGCCGCACCCGCCGAGAGGCTCGACTCATGAACAACCCGCAGCAGGTCATCGACGTACTGGTCATCGGTGCGGGCCCGTCGGGCTCCGCCGTGGCGATCGACCTCGTACGGCGGGGACTCGACGTACGGATCATCGACAGGTCTCCCCGTGCCTTCGAGGGGTCCCGCGCCAAGGGCGTCCAGCCCCGCAGCCTCGAAGTCCTCGAAGACCTCGGTGCCCTCGACGAGGTGCTGGCCGGCGGCAGCACCTATCCCAAGCTCGGGATCCATGCGGGCCCCCTCGCCGTGCCCTGGAAGATGTTCAGCCACAGGGACGCGACCCCGGACGTCCCCTACCCGAACACCTGGCTGATCCCTCAGTTCCGCACGGACCGCGCACTGCACGCCCGGCTCAGCGAACTCGGCCGTGAGATCGAGTTCGGCAGGGAACTGACCGAGCTGACGCAGGACGAGGACACGGTGGTCGCCAAGGTGGCGGACGGGGACGGCACCGAGGCGATCGTCGCCCGGTACGTCGTAGGCGCGGACGGCGGTTCCAGCGCGGTGCGCAAGCAACTCGGCATCGGGTTCGTCGGGACGACGCACGAGAGCGACCGGATGCTCATCGTCGATGCCACCGTGACCGGGCTGGCCCGCAACCGGTGGCACATGTGGCCCGGCCGCGGCGGCAAGCGCATCGGCGCCTGTCCGCTCCCCGGCAGCGACATGTTCCAGTGGATGATCAGCCTCGGGCCCGACGAGGAACCGCCCTCGGACAAGGACGACATCCTCCAGCGGATCCACTCCCACACCCGCGACCGGCGCATTCAGCTGCACGACATCCACTGGACGTCGGTGTTCCGACCGAACATCCGCCTGGCGGAACACTATGGCCGAGGACGCGTCTTCCTCGTCGGCGACGCCGCCCACGTCCACACCCCGGCCGGCGCCCAGGGCCTGAACACCGGCATCCAGGACGGCTACAACCTCGGCTGGAAAATCGGTCAGACCCTCGCCGGGGCGAGCGCGGCACTGCTGAACACCTACGAGGCGGAACGGCAGCCGATCGCCGCCGGGGTCCTGGGGCTGTCCACGGAGAAGTGGGGCGGCATGGCCAAGCTCGACCCGTCGAGCATGAAGCGGGGCAAGGACGAGCAGCAACTCGCCCTGACCTACTACGGCGGTCCGCTCGCCCCCGCCGACGGCATGCGCACCAAGACGCTGCGCGTGGGTGACCGCGCCCCGGACGCCCAGCTGCTCCGCGCTGACGGGACCGGGACCCGGCTGTTCGACGTCTGCCGCGGGCCGCACTTCACCGCCCTCGCCTACGGCCCTGGTGCCGCCCGCGACCTCGCAGTGCTCCCCTGGCCGACAGCCGGCGCTCAGCTGAAGCGGCTGACGGTCGGGGCGCGTGCCGCCGACAGCCTCACCCTTTCCGACCCTGAGAACGCGCTGAAGGACGCTTACGGCCTGGACGGCGACACGCTGGTGCTGATCCGTCCCGACGGCTACATCGGGCACATCGCCACCCGGGACTTCCTCACCACCACACAATCCGCCGCGCGGGCGATGACGCCCTAAGCAAGGAGCCGCACCATGTCCCAGCAGAGCCGCACCTCCCCCGGTTCAGGGGCCGGCGCATGAGCCGCGTACTGCTGCGCGGGGCGCAGGTCATCACGATGGCGCCGGGTCGTCCGGACGCCGAGCACGCCGATGTCCTCGTCGACGGTGACCGTATCGCCGCCGTCGGCGAGAACCTCGAGGCACCCGACGCCGAGGACGTCGACTTCTCCGGCCGTATCCTCATCCCCGGCCTGGTCAACGCCCACCTGCACACCTGGCAGACCGCACTGCGCTCCGCGGGCGCCGACTGGACGCTGATGGAGTACCTCACCCACCTCCACGGCGAGTGCGTCGGGCACTACACCCCGGCCGACATGCACATCAGCAACCTCGCCGGCGCACTGAACCAGATCAACTGCGGTACGACCACCGTGGGCGACTGGTGCCACAACGCCCTCTCGCCCGAGCACGCCGACGCCGCCGTGGAGGGACTGCTCCAGGCCGGGATCCGTGCCGTCTTCCTGCACGGCACGCCCTACCGGTCGCCGGAGACTCCTCACCCGCTCGCCGAGATCGACCGGCTGCTCGACGGCCCCGTCCGCGGGCACGCCCTGCTGACGGTGGGCATGGCTCTGCAAGGGCCGCAGTATTCCTCGCCGGAAGCCGCGGTGGCCGATTTCCGAGCCGGCGCGGAACGAGGCCTCGTCGTTTCCATGCACCAGAGCGGCGGAGAACCCGCACCCGGCTGGGAAGCCGTGCGCGCCGCCGGACTGTTCAGCCCTCTGACCAACATCGTGCACGGGGTCGACCTGCCCGGCACCTGGATCGAGATGCTCGTCGAGGCGGGCGTCACCTTCACCACCACCCCGGAGAACGAACTGGGCCAAGGCCACGGCACGCCCATCACCGGGTCCCTGCTGCGCCTGGGCGCGGCGCCCTCCCTGGGCACCGACATCGACACCGCCGTACCCGGCAAGCTCCTCACCGCGGCCCGCATCGCCCTGGCCCACCAGCGCGGCCTGGATCACGCCCAATACCGGCAGGAGACCGGCATGCACGCCAACACCGCTTCGGTCACCGCCAAACAGGCACTGGCCTGGGCCACGGTCGAAGGGGCGAAGGCGCTGGGCCTGGCCGACCGAGTGGGCCGGATCGAGGCCGGCATGCAGGCCGACCTGGTCGCCGTCGAGGCCCGGGCATTCAACCTGTGGCCGGCACACGACCCGGTCGCCACTGTCCTGCACGCCGACATCGCCAACATCGAAGCGGTGATGGTCGCCGGCATCTGGCGCAAACGCGACCACGCCCTGCTCACGTCGGGACTCGACGACGTCAAGGACCGGCTCCGCGAGTCCGGAGAGCGGCTGCTGCGCAGCATCGGGCCCGCAGACCCTCAGGCCTGACACCCCCAACAGGCTCAAGGCAGGAACCGCGTGCCGGCGGGCACGGCACTACGTCCTCGCCGGTACGACGGCCGCCGTCCCCAGCCCGCGGATCCGCGCCCGTCCTGTCACGCTCACCGGTCCGGCCGACGTCGGCCTGCCGGGCTCCGCACCGGCCCTCGCCGACGAGGCCCGGCTGCGTCAGGTTCCCTGGTCGCCGCCCACGATGGCCACGTCGAGGTCGACTCGCCCCTCGCCAGGGCGCCACCTTCCGGATCCTGCTCCCCCGGCTCAGCGACGAGCCCACCGCACCGGTGCCGGAAAGCGGCTCGCCGGGCGTCCGGCGAGCCGCTCCCCAAGGGTGAGGGGACCTCACATGTGCACCACGGGTGCGGCATCCGCGTCCACGGCGGGCGCCCCACGCCGGTACAGCAGCACGCTGACAACCAGCCCCGCCAGGAAGAACGCGGCCGACCACCAGTAGGCAGTGGAGTAGGCCTCCAGACTGGCCTGGGCGATGACAGCGGGGTCCTTCGGGTTCCTGTCGGCCAGATAGTCCGTGGCGGCGCTGGTGGAGAGGGTGTTCAGCAGGGCGGTACCGAGGGAGCCGCCCACTTGCTGCATGGTGTTGACGGCCGCCGAGGCGACACCGGCGTCCTCCGCGCCCACGCCTGCCGTGGCCAGGCTCATGGACGGGGCCATCACCAGACCGAGACCGAGGCCCGCCACGACCAGCGGGGGCAGGACGTCCGTGGCGTAGCCGCTGCCCAGATCCAGCGCGGTGAGCCAGACCATGGCGGCCGCGGCCATACCCATCCCCAGCGGCACCACCGGCTTGGGCCCGAACCGGGGGATCAGCGCGGTGGAGGCGAGGGTGGAAGCGAGCATGAGCCCGGCGACCATCGGCAGGAAGGCCAGCCCGGTCTTGACGGGGGTGTAGGCCAGGCTCTGTTGCAGGTAGTAGGTGAGGAAGAGGAAGACACCGAACATGCCGGCGCCGGTGATGAGCACGGAGATGAACGAGGCGCCCCGGTTGCGGTCGAGCAGGATCCGCAGCGGCAGCAGCGGGTGGGCCGAGCGCGTCTGCCACCAGGTGAATGCGGCGAGCAGCGCGGCTCCGGCGAGCAGAAAGCCCCAGGTGGCCGAGGAGTCCCAGTCGTGGCTCTCTGCGTTGGAGAAGCCGTAGACCAGGCAGAACAGACCGCCGGAGACCAGAACGGCACCAGGGACGTCAATCGTCACGCTCTTGTCGCGTCGGGCACGCTGGAGCAGCAGCACACCGCCGACGAAGGCGACTCCTGCGAAGGCGAGGTTGACGTAGAGGGTCCAGCGCCAGTCGAGGTACTCGGTCAGCACGCCGCCGAGGAGCAGCCCGATGGCACCGCCCGCACCGGCGATGGCACCGTAGACGCCGAAGGCCTTGGCTCGTTCCTTGGCGTCGGTGAAGGTCGTGGTCAGCAGGGACAGGGCGGCCGGGGCGAGCAGCGCGCCGAACAGACCCTGCGCGGCCCGGGCGACGATGAGCATCTCGAAGCTGCTCGCGGCACCGCCGAGCGCGGAGGCACCGGCAAAGCCCACAAGGCCGACCAGGAAGGTCACCTTGCGGCCGAAGAGGTCGGCAATCCGACCGCCGAGCAGCAGAAGGCTGCCGAAGGCGAGCGCGTAGGCGGTGACGACCCACTGCCGGTCCCCGTCGGAGAATCCCAGGTCCTTCTGAGCGGACGGCAGAGCGATGTTCACGATCGTCGCGTCCAGCACGACCATCAGCTGGGCGACGCCGATGACGGCGAGGATCCACCAGCGGTGGCGGTAGGCCGGATGATCTGACGGCAAGGCGGTGACGGCCGGACCGGCGGCCGTGTCGGTGGGCTTCCTGGGCATGGCGAGAACTCCGAAGCGTGGGCGAGGGGAGTGCCTTACGTGCTCGGCGCACTGGGCCGACACACATCTTGACACCTGTCAGATTACAGTTATTCTGACAGGTGTCAAGTACTGATCCGAGACCCCCTAAGATGGCCTTTCACAGTCCGGGTCACAGAAGGAATCGGAGGCAGGGGTGGGCGCAAGAGCCGAATCCACTCGACGCCCGGGCCGCCCCGGCGCGGACACTCCCGCGGTACCCGACGAGGAGAGCATCCTGCTGCGCGGCTTGGAGGCCTTCGCGGAGCTCGGGTACGACCGCGCCTCCGCGCGCGAGTTGGCCCGCCGCCTGGGCGTGAGCCACAACTTCATCAACGACCGGTACGGGTCCAAGGCCGCGTTCTGGCGGGCGGTGATGGACGCCGCCCTGGGGGCGCAGCTGGCGAGCATGCCACCGGTGGACACATCGGTCGACGACGCCGAGTACCTGCGGCGAGTCATCACCGGCTTCTACCGGTCCGCCGTGGACACCCCCCTGATCGGACGGGTCGTCGTCGTCGAGTTCGCCCAGGACACCGAGCGGCTGGACTACCTGTACGAGCACTACTTCACTCCGACCCTGCGGCTCATGACCCCCAGCATCGAGCGGCTCGTGGCCGCCGGGCGTATGGCACCCGTCCCGATGGACGTGCTGTTCTTCGCCGTCGTCCCGCCCGTCTCAGGCATGCTCGACACCCCGCTGGCGAGGCGCCTCGGCAGGCCGGAATCCGCCTCGCCGGAGCAACTCACGGCCACGGCGGAGTCGTTGGCGGCCCTGGTGGTCAACGGCCTGCTCGCGACGGGGACGGCGGGCCCCTCCTGAGGGTGACACGGCACCGCGCCCGTCAGGCGGCCGGCCGGACCAGCCCGGACTCGTAGGCCACCGCCGTGAGCACATCACGTTCGCGTCCGGTGAGGATGCCGAGACGCGGCCTGTGGCTGGACGGACGACATCGGCGAGAGCGCAGGTCAAAGCCAGGGTGATCACCGCGCCTCCGGCGGCAACGACTCGGATGGCCACGGTCAGTTCGTCCGGAGCGGCGTCGTCGAGGAGGAACCCGTCGGCCCCGCTCGCCGCCTCGCCCACGACCGTCAATTCGTACTCGGCGGACAGCGGCTACTGCGGCTTCGCCCGGACCAGCCCGACGTCGTAGGCCATGATCACGGCCTGGATCCGGTCACGGGCTCCGATCTTGGCGAGGACCCGGCCGACGTGCTTCTTCACGGTGGATTCGCTGAGCACGAGCCGCTCGGCGATCTCCGTGTTGGTCCAGCCGTTGCCGATGGCGACCAGTACCTCTTGTTCGCGGTCGCTGAGGGCTCGCAGGCGAGGATCCCGAGGCCCGGGGGCGTGGGCCGGGGCGAGGACCTGGTGGGCGTAGGCGTCGAGCAGGCGCCGGGTCAGGCGGGGCGCCACGACGGCGTCGCCGGTAGCAACCGCGTGAATCCCGGCGACGAGTTCCTCGGGGCGGGCGTCCTTGAGCAGGAAGCCGCTGGCGCCGGCCCGCAGTCCCTCGTAGGCGTACTCGTCCAGGTCGAAGGTGGTGACGATGAGGACGCGGGTGCGGCCGCCGGACTCGACGATGCGGCGGGTGGCCTCGATGCCGTCCATGCCGGGCATCCGGACGTCCATGAGGACGACGTCGGGGCGGAGTTCGGCGGCCATGCGGACGGCCTCGGCGCCGTGTTCGGCCTCGCCGACCGATTCCAGACCCGGCGTGCCTTGCAGGAGCATGCGGACGCCCAGGCGCTGGAGGGGCTGGTCGTCGGCGATGAGGACGGTGGTCATGACAGGCGCTCTCCCGGCGGTACGTCGAGCACGACGTCCACGAGCCAGCCGTGGCCGGTGTCGCGCGGTCCGATGGTGACGGTCCCGCCGTACATGGCGGCTCGCTGGCGGATGCCGACCAGCCCGTGGCCGGGGCCGTCTTCTTCCGTCGTCGGCTTGGCCCGCGGTAGGGCCCCGGGCGGGATGCCGGTGTCGGTGACCCGGATCCGTACCTCGCCCCCCTCCGCGGCGAGGGTGACGTCGGCGGACGTGCCGGTCCCGGCGTGTTTGAGGGTGTTGGTCAGCGATTCCTGAACCACGCGGTACACGGTGAGCTGCACCCCGTCGCCCAGGCCGTCGAGGTCGCCCACGGTCCGGTAGGTGACCGTCACTCCCGCCGCCCGGACCCGCGCCAGCAGGGCGTCCAGATCTCGGATGCCGGGCTGCGGGCCGAGCAGCCGTTCGTCTTCCTGTTCCTCGCGGAGCACGCCCAGCATGCGGCGCAGTTCGCTCATGGCCTGTCGGCCGGTGTCACCGAGGACGCGCAGGGCCTCGGTGGACTGCTCGTTCCGGTTGGCGGCGAGGGTCGCGGCGCCGTCGGCGACCGTGACCATGACCGAGAGGTTGTGGCCGACGATGTCGTGCATCTCGCGGGCGACCCGGGCGCGTTCGGCGGCGGCGGTGAGCTTGACGCGCTGGTCGCGTTCGACCTCCAGACGCTGGGCGCGGTCCTCCAACGCCGCCAGATACATCCGGCGGATCCGCAGGGTCAGCCCGACGGCCACGGCCGCCGTCGCCGTTCCCAGCAGGAAGAACAGGCCGCGCACCGGGTTCCCGATGTCCACCAGGAAGCAGACCGCCACCGTCGTCTCGGCGACCGTGACCGCCGCTGCCCAGCCCAGCATCCGCAACGAGCCGTGCAGGGCCAGGGAATACAGCGCGACGAGCGTGCTGATACCGGCTTGCTGCCACACCCCGAAGGACCACTGGACGAGCGACACGGACGCGATCACGAAGAAGGTCACGGCCGGGGCCCTGCGCCGCCACCACAGCGGCACGATGAGCCCCGCGGTGAAGAGGTACAGGAGGCCGTCCGGCCCCTGATTCCGGTGCACCGCCTCCCCGAAGGGGCCGTGGCTGGTCCCGGAGAGCAGGTCGGGCAGGCCGATCAGGACAACGGCCAGTACCACCGCCGTGTCGAGCAGCCAAGGATGGCGGCGGTCCAGCCGCTGCCGGTCCTGCTGACCGCGCCACATGTGCCCCAGGACGGGGTGCGCCCAGTCGGCGTCGAACGCGGGTGGCGGGAGCGCCGCCCCCCGGGGGGTGTCCGCGGCGACTGCCGCGCGTTCCGCACTCATGGACACCATTGTCCTCATGCCCTGGTCAGGCGTCGGTCTTGCGGAGCCGGAACGCCGCACCCACGAGGGCGATCGCCACCCAGCCGGCGAAGACCGCGAGCCCTGCGCCCGGTGAGAGGGAGTCGGAGGACTCGTGCAGGGCGTAGACGGCCGACCCGGCGTTGCTGGGGAAGTAGGGGCTGAGCGTGTCGTACCAGGAGTCGGGCAACAGCGATGCCAGACCGGGCAGTACGAGCAGGATCCCGACGAGGGCCGCGATGGCACCGGCGGAGGAGCGGATCAGCATGCCCAGGGCCACGCCGAACACGGCGACCAGGCCGAGGTAGACACCGGCGCCGGCCAGGCTGCGCAGTACACCGTCGTCGCCCAGGGAGAGCGCGATCTTCTCGCCGTCCAGGCCCGGGGTGCCCAGCTGGAACGCGGCCAGCGCACCGACGGTGGTGAGGATCAGGGCGATGGGCCCGATCACGGCCGCCTTGGACCACAGCACCGGCAGCCGGCGAGGCACCGCGGTGAGGGTGGAGCGGATCATGCCGGTGCTGTACTCGCCCGCGGCCAGCAGTACCCCGAGGACGCCGATGGCGAGCTGTGCCAAGGAGACTCCGCTCAGGGCCAGGCTGACCGCGTCGCTGTCACTGCCGGAGCCCGGTCCTGGTGGCCCGGAGGTCGCGACCGCGTCAGGACTGTACGTATAGCTGGCGATCGCCCCGAAGAGGACGAGCAGGAAGGCGGCGACGCCCAGGGTGATCCAGCTGGAGCGCAGCGACCAGAACTTGGCCCACTCCGAGCGCAGGACCCGGATGCCGGTCACCTGGTAGGAGGTCGTGCGCCCGGAGGGGGTGTGGGGATCGGGCGCCTCGGACACCGGTTGGCGCCTTCCTGGACGGCGGAGTGCGGTCGTAGGCATCAGGCGGCCTTTCGTTCCGTGTCGACCGGAGCACTCTGGTACTCGACGACGTCGCGGGTGAGATCCATGAACGCCGCCTCCAGAGAGACGGCCTGCGGGGTCAGTTCGTACAGCGGTATTCCGTGCTGCGCGGAGATGGCGCCGATCTCACGAGCGTCGCGCCCGGTGACCAGCAGTTCCTCGGAGGAGGAGGAACTGATCGTGACGTGCGGGCCGGCCAGCAGCGAACGGAGCCGGACGGCCTCCCCGGTCACGACCTTCACGCCGCCACCGCTGGCTTCCCGGGTGAAGTCGTCGACCGTGGTGTCCGCGAGCAGCCGGCCGCGCCCGATGATCACGAGATGGTCGGCGATCAGCGCGGTCTCGCTCATCAGGTGCGAGGAGAGCATCACGGCCCGCCCTTCGTCGGCCAGCCCACGCAGGAGATTGCGCACCCACAGCACGCCCTCGGGGTCAAGGCCGTTGACCGGTTCGTCGAGCATGACGATCGCAGGGTCACCGAGGAGCGCCGAGGCGATGCCGAGCCGCTGGCCCATGCCGAGCGAGAAAGCGCCCACGCGCTTGCCGGCCACGCTGGTCAACCCCGCCAGCTCGATGACCTCCTCGACCCGCTTGCGCGAGATGCCGTGGGTGTACGCGAGTGCCATCAGGTGGTTGAAAGCGCTGCGCCCGGGGTGGACGGACTTGGCCTCCAGCAGCGTGCCGATCTCATGCAAGGGCGCGGCGTGCTGCGCGTAGGAGCGTCCGCTGACGGTGACCGAACCCCTGGTGGGTGAGTCCAGGCCGACGATCATGCGCATGGTCGTCGACTTGCCCGCTCCGTTGGGGCCCAGGAAGCCGGTCACCTCACCGGGCTTGACGGTGAAGCTCAGGTTGTCGACGACCGTCTTGTCGCCGTACCGCTTCGTCAGCTCACGCGCTTCGATCATGGGAGTGGGCCTTCCTGCCTCGGACGTGGACTCGGCGCGGATGCCCGCGGCGTCCTTCTTCGAAGCTAGAAGCGCACCAGGCCAAAACCCTGGGACCGGAGGGGAATCTTCGGTGCCCGAGTGGTACTGCGGTACCACTCGGCGGACCGCACCGCGGGGTCTCAGCGGAGCCGGTGGAAGACGTAGGGGTAGCGACCGCGGCTCCCGGCCTCTTGGCGAGCCCCTCCGACAGCTGCTCGCCCAGCCGAGATGGACCAGGTCGAAAATCGTGTCGGACGCGTGGTGGGTGCCGCTGCCCTTCGTCGAGGTGGCGGCCACTGATGCCTTCGGAGGGGGATCGTGATGCCCACGCGCGCGTGGTCGATGTCGGTGTATCCGCTGGTCGCTTCCGCCTGGCGGTCGATGTCGTTGACGAGCCGGTCCAAGTCGGGATCTTCGAACCGTCCCCGCCACAGGTCCTGCATGTGCGTCATCGTGTCGCCGTGGCGGACGTGCGGCAGGTTGCCGGAGACGATGTCGGACACGGCGCAGGAGTGGAGCAATCCTCGCCGGAACTGGTCCGCGTCGAGGCTGCGGGCCAGTCGGCGCGCGGTGTCCTCGGGACCCTGGAGTGGCCGCGGAATGCCTCCGAGCGGCTCGGTGGTGGCGGGGTCGGCGCCGATGAAGCCGGGGGTTGTGGACACGAGCCGGCCGGCGACGACGAGGTTGTTCAGGGAAACGTGATGACCGCCGAGTCGCCATGCCCGGATGCGATCACCGGGCCGGCCGAAGATCCGGAGCCAGTAGAGGCCGGGGTCCCGACCACGCTGCCTGCCCCAGTGAACGGTCCAGCCTTCCAGCTGGTCAGTACGTTCTCCGGGCCATCACGGTGCTGACCGTGGCGTAGCCCGCGATGGAGAGTCCGGTGGCCGCCAGTTGCATGGCCAGGCTCTGCCGGCGGGGACCTGACGTCCCTGCCGGTGAAGTGACCACCGGCAGGGAACCGGGGGCGAGCACTGCGGCCCCTCAGCGCCCTCGTGCGATCCATGCCCCGAGGTGCGGCGCCTCGGCGGTGGCGTCGGCGTCGTGGGCTGCGTCGATGACGACCGCTTCATGGTCGTCGCCGACGATCCAGACGCTGTTGTCGACCTCCCATGTCCCGCACGAGACGACGGATAGGACATGTTCACGCACCTTCGTCCTCGTTGCGGCGGCAGTCACTCCGGGCCGCAACCAGGCACCCGTGATGCGCTGCCACCGTGGGCAAGGACTGCCCACGACGGCTCGACGCACCCGAGCCCGCGCGCAACCTTGTTCTGGCACACGTGCGCTACCGTCACCGCGGCTGGGACCGGAACGATCCCCGCTACGACACCTACCGCGCGCTCAACGAGCCGCAGCAGATCACCGGACCGGTGCCGACCGTCCCCATCGGCCATTCCATGGGAGGCAGAGCAGCCCTGCGGGCAGCCTCTCACCCCCAGGTGCACGTCTCCTCGCCCTCGCGCCATGGCTGCCGCCCGGCGAACCCGCCGGGCAGTTGAGCGGAAAGCGAGCCGTCGTCGTACATGGCGAGCGCGACCGGGTGACCAGCCCCCGAGCCTCCGCGCAGTACGTCAACAAGGCCCGAACGGCCGGAGCCTGCGCCGGCATTGTCCTCGTCCGCCACGGGGATCACGCCATGCTGCTCCGCTCCAGCCTCTGGCACCGCACAGGCGCAGGCTTCGGGACTGGCCGCCGCCAGCTACGCAGCCAACGACCCTCTCGTGCTGTGACAAGGCATCCTCTCTCAATCTCCTCTGTGTGCCGTGCCAGGCTGCGGAGTTGGCAAGAAAACCTCCCTCGGGACATCCAATGTCTGACTCGGCCCCAGGCATCAACCGGACACAAATCCGGAAGCAGACGCCATTTTGTGTCGCAACTCTAGACACGGGCAACGTCCATGCCTGTTAATCCATCCCATGTATCGATGGAATGGGCCGACGGCACCGAGACCCCTGTGGATGCCAAGCCTTCTGGCCCACGCGGGCTGCCGCCCGAACTTTCTGCGCGTCAATTCTCGCCTGCGTGGCCGTCGGTGGTGAACCGCACGGGGCCGGGTCCATGGCGATGTCGGGTCCTGGTCGCTCTCCGCACTTCCATCTGCCCGACGCTTCGACCGTCGTTCGGCTGATCGAACAGAGAATCAACGTCGCAGTACACCTGTCCAGCAGCCCCTGACGGGGCCGACCGGAGCCGCTCACTCAAGGGATGAGGTCCCCATGCACAAACGTACGTTCAGCCGCAGGCATCTGCCCCTGGTGCTCGCGGCCCTGGTCGCCTCCGCGGCGACGCTCGTCACCAACCCGGCTCAGGCCGCCACCAGCGGCGCCTTGCGCGGTGCTGGTTCCGGCCGGTGTCTCGATGTGCCGGGCGCCAGCCAGACGGACGGCACGAACCTGCAGATCTGGGACTGCAGCGGCGGGACCAATCAGCAGTGGACGCTGACGGACAACAACCAGCTGACCGTGTACGGCAACAAGTGTCTCGATGTACCCGGCCACGCCACCACGGCCGGAACCCGGCCGGTGATCTGGTCCTGTAACGGCGGTACCAACCAGCAGTGGCGGGTCAACTCCGACGGCACGATCGTCGCCGTGGAGTCCGGGCTGTGCCTGGATGTCAGCGGCGGTGCCACGGCCAACGGCACGGCGGTGCAGCTGTGGAACTGCGCCGGCAGCAGCAACCAGAAGTGGACCGGCCTGTCGGGCGCGTCCAATGCGTGCTCTCTTCCGTCGACGTACCGGTGGAGCTCGACCGGCCCGCTGGCGCAGCCGGCCAACGGGTGGGCCGCACTGAAGGACTTCACCACCGTGACGTACAACGGCAAGCATCTCGTCTACGCAACCGCCTCTGACGGATCGTCGTGGAAATCGATGGGGTTCAGTCCCTTCACGAACTGGTCGGACATGGCGTCGGCAGGCCAGACCCAGATGAGCCAGGGGGCGGTGGCGCCCAAGCTGTTCTACTTCGCGCCCAAGAACATCTGGGTGCTCACCTCGAACGGGTGGGGCACGCAATGGCCCTTCGTCTACCGCACGTCGAGCGACCCCACCAACCCCAACGGCTGGTCCGCGGCGCAACCGCTGTTCACCGGCAGCCTCCCCGACGGCAGCGCGATCGACCCGACCATGATCGCCGACGGCCAGAACATGCACCTGTTCTTCGCCGGTGACAACGGCAAGATCTACAAGTCGACCATGCCGATCGGGAACTTCCCGGCCAGCTTCGGCTCTTCGTACACGACGGTCATGAGCGACACGGTGAAGAACCTGTTCGAGGCGCCGGAGGTCTACAAGGTCCAGGGCCAGAACCAGTACCTCATGATCGTCGAGGCTCGGGGGGCGACGGAGCAGCGGTTCTTCCGCTCGTTCACGGCCTCCAGCCTGAACGGTCCGTGGACCCCGCAGGCCGCATCCGAGAGCAACCCCTTCGCCGGCAAGGCCAACAGCGGAGCCACCTGGACCAACGACATCAGCCACGGCGACCTGGTCCGCAACAATCCCGACCAGACCATGACCATCGACCCGTGCAACCTTCAGTTCCTCTACCAGGGCCTGTCCCCCAACGTCGCGCCCGGCACCCCGTACATCCAACTGCCGTACCGGCCGGGCCTGCTCACCCTGCAGCGCTGACCCGAAGCAGCAACCACTCGCAGAAGAGGACACCCGCATGAGAAAGCCCTGGTTCCTGTCCCTGCTCACCCTTGTCGCCGCCACGCTCGGGGTGACGGCGACAGGTGCAACCGCGGCCTCCGCCGCCCCCAACACCCCTTTACGCGTCATGCCGTTGGGCGATTCGATCACCTGGGGTGTGGGGAGCAGCACGGGTAACGGCTACCGAGGACCGCTGTTCAACCAGCTTGCAGCGGACGGCCATCCGCTGGATTTCGTCGGCACGGTGCGGGGCGGTTCGATGTCCGACCCCGACAACGAGGGCCACTCCGGATACCGCATCGACCAGATCGCCGCCCTCGCCGACGCATCGCTGACCCGCTACCGGCCCAATGTGGTGACGCTGCACATCGGTACCAACGACCTCCAGGGAGCATCCGAGGTCGACGGTGCCATCACCCGGCTGAGGTCGCTGGTCAACCAGGTCACCGCCGACGTCCCCGACGCAACCGTCCTCGTCGCCTCCCTGGTCGTGTCCACCAGCAGTTCGGAGGAGCGGTGGCGGGGCACGTACAACCAGGCCGTCCGCCGGATCGTCGGCGACGCACAGGCCACCGGCAGACATGTCGCATTCGTCGACATGAGCGGTCTGACCACGGCCGACCTGGCCGACTCCCTGCATCCCAACGACGCCGGCTACCAGAAAATGGCCGACGCCTTCCACCGCGGCATCCAGGCCGCGGACAGCGCAGGGTGGTTGAGGAACCCGGCGCCCGCCCCCGCACACGTGCAGTCCGGCATCGCCGGTAAGTGCATGGACGTCAACGGCGCCGGCACCGCCGACGGGACCGCCGTCCAGACATGGAGCTGCGGCGACAGCGCCAACCAGTACTGGTCCGCCTACACCGACGGGACCCTGCGCTCCATGGGCAAGTGCCTTGACGCCGCCGGCGGGGCCGTCGCCAACGGCACCAAGGCGCAGCTCTGGAGCTGTCACGGAGGCGCCAACCAGGTCTGGCAGCCGTACAACGGCGGCTACCGCAACCCCGCCTCCGGACGCTGCCTCGATGTCCCGGCCTCGTCCACAGCCGACGGCGCGCAATTGCAGCTGTGGGACTGCCACGGAGGCGCCAACCAGAAGTGGACCACTCTGACCGCCGGATGACCTTCCCTTCGGGAACTGGGGCCCGCCCGAGCCTCTTCCGGGCCCCAGTTCCGGGAGGACATCAACGTCGTCCGCCGCACCCCTCGGCTCGCCCGCGGCTTCCAGGCCCCGTCGACACCGCGGACGTGTCAGGGCGTGGCGCGGGGAGGAGCGCCCTCACTCCCCCGCGGTCGTCCCGGAGGCAGGAGGTCTCCGGCTCGCAGGTGTCCCTCAGCCACTGCTCGGTGTTGCTCACGTGCAGCAGCGCGGCCGCCTGGCTGAGGGTGGCGTCGCGGGTGGACAGCGGATGAGCCGTCACCACGGCGTCCACCGTGGAGCCGTTGCCGGTGGCCAAGACGACGGCTCGGTGGAAGGCGGCGTCGTGGGCGTTGAGCTGTTCGACGTCGTCGCGCGCCTCACGCATGGCGTCCAGATGCCGCTTCACCTCGGCCAGTTGGTCGTCGGAGATCCGGGTGGCGGCAAGGGCCGTGGCCATCGGTTCGAGGAGTCGCCGTACCTCCATGAGGTCTTGCAGGGCGACGGCGTCGCCCTGCAAGACCTCGACCGCGCCGCCGAGCCTTTCCAGAAGCACACTCGGCTGGAGGCTGGTGACATAGGTGCCGTCGCCGCGTCTGACCTCCAGTACGCGTGCCACGGCCAGTGCTTTGACCGCTTCGCGGGCGAGGTTGCGGGGCAGGCCCAGTTGGGCGGCCAGGTCCGGCTCCGGCGGGAGCTTCGAGCCCGGCGGCAGTGCTCCCGTACGGATCAGTTCACGGATCTGAGTTCACGGATCTGTTCGATCGCCTTGTCCGTCAGCGACACCGCGCGTCCCTTGGAACGGCGGCACCAACCAGCAGTGGACCATCACCCACCGCTACTCGATCGCCAACCGCACCACCGGCCTGCTCCTCGACGGCGGCGGCAACGTCAGCTCGGGCTCCCTCACCAAGCAGTGGACGTACGGCAGCAGCACCAACCTGCTGTGGACCTTCACCGCGCAGTAACCGGCAGCACCACGGTGTCGCCGATACGGCGGCGGGCTCCGTGCGCGGGTACTCCCCCACGGCCCTTGGCCATGGTGCCGGTCCGGGCGCCCTGCGCCTGTCACACGACGCGGCGCCCGCATGCCTCTCCGCTCCCGCCTCGATGATCCGGAACGGACCAGCCAGGGCGCCGCGCGGCCTCAGCGGATCTAGCCTGGAAGCAACCGCTGGAAGTGTGCCCCGGCAGGCACAGCCCTCCGGACGGAGGTGTCGCGCGTGGACATGGCCGACGAGCACGATGCCCCCACCGCCGCTGTCGTGGTCGACCCGAACGGCACGGTGAGCGGCTGGAGCGAGGGCGGACGGCTCCTGCTGGGCTGGACGGCGAGGGACATGGTCGGGCGCCCGGTGACCGATCTGCTGCTCGGTCCCGCACCCTCCGGGTTCCCCGAGGGCCACGAAAGCGCCCGAGGCCATACGGGGCCCGTCCCCCTGCGCCATCGCAACGGCTCCACGGTGGACGCCGTGGTGACGGCTCAGCCACTGTCCGGCACCGGTGGGCGGGCGCTGGGGCACGTGGTGACAGTCCAGCGCTGGGAAAGTCGCCCGGTGATTGCCGACCGAGCCTTCGAGCAGTGTCCCTTCGCACTGGGTGTTTACGACCCTGAGCTGCGGTTTCTGTGGATCAACGCCTCCTCGGGCCGGGTGATCGCGCACTCCGAGGAGCAGGTGCTCGGCAAGCACTACCGCGAGGTGCTTCCCGAGTTCGACCGCACGCTGTTTCCCGAGAGGGACGACAAGCCCTACACCGACAAGCTCGCGGAAGTGGCGATGACGGGTGAGCCCGCGCGTCTCATCACTGTCTTCCGTCCTCGCGGCAGCGACTACGCCAATGCCTGGGCCACGAGCATCTGGCCTGTCCGGGATGCCGAAGGCACGGTCCGCGCGGTCGCCAACTGGGGATTCGACATGAGCGCCGAGTACTGGGCTCGGCAACGCCTGCTCATCCTCAACAACGCCAGCGGCGGCATCGGCCGGACACTCGACGTGATCGGCACCGCCCAAGAACTCGCCATGCCTCCGGTACCGCGATTCGTCGACCTGGTCAGCGTGGATCTGTTCGACGAGGTGCTGCGCGGAGAGGAACCACCTTCCGAATCCGCAGGCAACCCGGACGAGGCGATCAGACTCATCCGTGCCGCCCAGCACAGCGCGCAGAACGGCGCCGACCAGGCTGCCGGGCCCACGAAACCGGTCACGCACAGCCCCGGTTCCGTCGCCGCCCGCTGCATGGCGACCGGCAGGTCCACGGTCGAGCTCGCCGTTGACCCCGGCCAGGGCGGCGAGTGGGCCTTCGGGCCCGGGCTCGCCGCCGACCCCGCCCACTGGCCGGCAGGCAACCCGGTGATCGACGAGTCCCTCGCCGCGGGCGGGCTGACAGGCCGGATCACCGTGCCGCTGCGGGCGCGCGGCGCGTTGCTCGGCGTCGTCGCCTTCTCCCGCCTGGACCGACCGGAGGCCTTCACCGCCGACGACCTGATCCTCGCCGAAGAGCTGACCGCCAAGGCGGCCGTCGCCATCGACAACGCCCGCCGGTACTCGCGCGAGCGCACGACCGCGCTGACCCTGCAACGCAGTCTGCTGCCGCAGGGACTGCCGAACCAGGAAGCGGTCCAGGTGGCATCGCGCTACCTGCCGGCGGGCACCGGGGCGGAGGTCGGCGGCGACTGGTTCGACGTCATTCCGCTGTCCGGCGCCAGGGTCGCGCTGGTCGTCGGCGACGTCGTCGGACACGGCCTGCACGCCTCGGCCAGCATGGGCCGGCTGCGCACCGCGGTCCGCACCCTCGCCGACGTCGATCTGCCGCCGGACGAGCTCTTGACCCACCTGGACGACCTCGTCCTCCATCTCGCCAGCGACCTCCAGTCGACGGGCCGCTTCCAGACGACCGGAGAGACGGGCGCTACCTGCCTCTACACCGTCTACGACCCGGTCACGCGCACACTTACGCTGGCGAGCGCGGGGCATCCGCTTCCGCTGCTCTTCTCCCCGGACGGCACCAGGACCACGGTCTCCGCGCATCCGGGACCGCCCCTGGGCATCGGCGGGCTGCCGTTCGAGGCGACGGAGATCGAGCTGCCCGAGGGCAGCCTGCTCGCCCTCTACACCGACGGGCTGGTCGAAAGCCGCGAACGCGACCTCGACGAGGGAAGCGCCGAACTGCTGCGGGTCCTGGATCCCACGGCCGCCTCCCTGGAGACCCTGTGCGACACGGTGATGGACGCCACCCTCCCCCAAGTACGCACCGACGACGCCGCCCTGCTGCTCGCCCGTACACGCGCGCTGGACCCCCAGCACGTGGCCGACTGGGACGTCGAAGCGGACTTCGCACAGGTGCCGCACCTCAGGAAGGTCGCCGTCGATCAGGTCGAGGCCTGGGGCCTGGAGGAGGAGGCGTTCGTCACCGAACTCGTCGTCAGCGAACTGGTCACCAACGCCATCCGCTACGGCGAGCCCCCGATCCGGCTCCGCCTCATTCGCGACAGCGCCCTGATCTGCGAGGTCTCCGACATCCAGCAACACCGCCCCGCATCTGCGCCGGGCACGCGCCCTCGACGAGGGCGGGCGGGGCCTGCTGCTCGTCGCCCAACTCACCCAGGGCTGGGGTACCCGGCACTCCACCCAGGGCAAGACCATCTGGTGCGCACAGACGCTCACCCCGACCACGTCACCCTGAAAACCGGCCTCCCCACCCCGAGAACCGCGGAGCCCTGCCCGGGTCAGCGGGTTCTGTCCGGTGGCTCAGCACTGTCGGGATGGCCGGGAACAGCAGGTTCACCCAGGCCGACCCGAACGGGGCAACAAGGCGCGCTGCGCGCCGGAACGCGTAGGCCGTTCAGGTGACGGGTGGTACGGCAGGGCAGTAAACAAGCCCCTTGGGTCCACCTCGCCGACGCCGGACCGGGCCCGGCCGCCGAAACGGAGGATCACTTCCCTCTTCCGTTGTGTACGCGGGAAGCGAACTCCCGTACCCACCAACGACCATCTCTGGCCAGATCCAGTGGGTTATCGTTCCGCCGGTGGGCGGTGGGGCGCCCTAAAAGGGGGAGTTGTGGTAGCGAATGGCGAGGGGTCGCGGCTGGTCGCGACCAACGGCGGCCACCGAGTGACACCGGCCGAGCTCTTCTTCGACTTGGTGTTCGTCTATGCGATCACTCAGGTCACCGCACTGATGGCGGCCGACCCGAGCGGGTTGCGGCTACTCGGCGGGATGGTCGCGCTGGCGCTGCTGTGGTGGTGCTGGTGCTGTTTCGCCTGGCTGGGAAACGTCGTACGGGCCGACTCCGGCGCGATGTTCACCGTCCTGGTGTCCGTCATGGCCGTCGTCCTGATCGTGTCGCTGACCGTGCCCGAGATCTACGACGACGCGCCCGGCGGACTGCCCGCCCCCCTGGTCTTCGTCCTGTGCTACGGCGCCGTCCGCGTCCTTCACCTGGTCACGTACTGGCTATCCGACCCCACCGACCAGGCCCTGCACCGCGTCTTGCGCCGCACCGCCCTGTTCTCGGTGGCCCCGCCGTTCGCCCTGCTCCTCATCGGTGCGGCGTTCACCGGCACCACCCAGATCCTGATCTGGCTCGCCGCCGTGGTCATCGACTACCTGAGCATCTTCCTCACCGGAAAATCCGGCTGGCGGGTCGCCTCACCCGGCCACTTCGCCGAACGCCACGGCCTGATCGTCATCATCGCCCTCGGCGAGTCCATCGTCGCCATCGGCGTCGGCGTCTCCGGCCTCGCGCTCAGCACCCCGGTCGTGGCCGGTGCCGCCCTGGGCCTGCTCATCTCCGCAGGACTGTGGCGCCTGTACTTCCGTCAACTCGCCGAGACCGTCGAGCATCGCCTGACCACCGTGACCGGCGACGACCGCACCCGGCTGGCCCGCGACGCCTACACCTTCCTCCACCTTCCCCTCGTGGCCGGAACCGTCATCACCGCCCTCGGCATGAAGAAGGCCCTCACGCAGATCGCCGACACCGGTCACTACGACCTGACCGAGCCCCTCCACGGCGTCGTTGCCTGGGCCCTGCCCGGCGGCGTCGGTGTCTTCCTCCTCGCCTCGGCCGCCCTGCTCTTGCGCACCACGAGTCACCGTTCCCCGCTCCTCCTCGCCGGCGGAGCCGTCTGCCTCGTCGCAGGACCCGCCGTCACCTTCGTCCCCTCTCTCGTCGCCCTGGCCCTCCTGGCCGCGCTCGTGACCACCCTGGTCCTCGTCCAGGACACCGCGGTCCGGCCCCGTGTGAGCGCTGCCGGTTAGGGCCCGGGCCGGTCAATTCCTGGGCAGGTCAGCGAGGAGAGCGGAGCGGCTCCTCGCAGGAGCGGGGAGCACATGAAGGCGTGGAAGAGGGGCTGCTCCTGTCGTAGTCCCCTCAACTGCCAGGGTTGGTACGTCGCATGATGGAGCGTCTGTGTGCGGACGAGGGCGGCTGATGCGCACGCGAGTGCCTACGGCGGGAGAGGACCGACGGGCGGGACAGGGGCCGCAGGCAGCTCTCACAGCGGCTGGCATCTGGGAGTTGACGGTCGACGAGGTGGAGCCGCTACTGGCCGGCAAAGGACGGGAATGCACATGCCCCGGGATGCCGGTGCGCAGGACGAACAGGATCGCGCACAGCGCCCGCCCGGACCGGCACGCGAACTCTCCCGTCGACCAGCTTTCGCGCCGGGATGGACAGCAACGGCTGGATGATCGACACCAGCCCCTTCGACACGATCCGCGGTTACGAATGGTGGTGACCCAACGCGCAGACGAACCAGCCGTCACAGGATCTACAGCTGCTGCTAGACCCTCCCGGGATGCATCCGGGGACGACTCAACTCCATACGGACGTCTTCGGTGTGCGGCGCTGTGCTCGTGGGGATGTGCGTCGCGCACCGGTGCCCCACGCTTGCCGGTGAGTTCTGCGATCGCGTCGGACAGCTGGGCCCAGACTCCTTCGGAGGGGGCGAGGTGGCCCTCGACCACCACGACCAGATGTTCTTCCGCGACCTTGACGTGGCGCGGGCCGAATTGACCACCCGGGCCAAGGCCCAGCGTGTCCTGTCCCCCGCGGCCTGCACACTCAGCGAAGCGCTGACAGGTCAGACCACCAGTCCGGGTGAGCCTCTACCAAACTCAGCACGGCCGGACTCCGGTCGTATATGAAGCGGCAGCACGAGGCCCACTCGGCGTTGTCGCTCTCGGGCGTCCGCTCAAGCGCCGTAAGGCCGCCACCCAGCACGTCAGCGATCATCTCAGCGAACGTCATGACACGTTCCCTGTCAGGGTTCGACACAGGCACGGGTTCGCCTCTCGCAGCCCAGCCATGGTCGGGTCGAGAACCTGCGTGCCAGCCAGGGTGTTGCTGTGCAGCACCTGCTGTGACACAGCGCGGGTCTGTAGCGCCAGGAACACCAATGACACGATCAACCCCACGAGGCCCCCGACGGCTGTCACGGTTGTGACCATGCTCCCCCCTCAATTACGAGACTGGAGCATTCCCACACCGGCGGCTGTCAGCAGTTGGACGCCTGATGCACCAGGCACCGGACGGCTGGCTCACTCAGCTCCCCTCGTATGCCTCTTCAGGCGCAGGGCCTCCCCGAAACCACAGGGCCATCGGTCGCCGGTGTGATGAGTGAGACCACCACACCAACGACGAAGGGCCCTGCCCTGTCACGTCCCTGCCCACCAGCCCATTTACACCTGTGAGACAGGAGGAACGAGGTTCGGTGACGTGTGTTTCGTCGGGCCGCGGCGTGCAGCGCCCGGTCTGGAGCCGATCGGCCCGATCAGCCCACGCGAAAGGGCCAACATGCTGAACCGGTCACGCCCGGCGCCCTAGCATCGAGCGAGCGGAGAGCACGGGCTGCCGGATGGTCTATGTGGCAGCCCGTCAGATCTTGGGGGAGCAAGACGTGTGGGCTGGGTCCGTCCTCGTCGGCTGGTTGGTGTGCCTGCCCCTGCTCGGGCCGTACGGAGCCCTCGCGGGCGTGCTGCCGGCGTTGTTGGTCTTCGGTCCGTTGCCGGAACTCCTCGGTTACGGGGTGCGGCATCGCAAGACCCCGGGACTGCGCATGACCTGGTCGCCGAGACGCTGCCTCGCTCCACGGAGCGTGGCCGTCGTCGTCGCTCACGGCGCGCTGGGCGGACTGCTGCTGTGGGCCACATGGCCTCTCCTCAGTACGGTCCTGGCCTCTCTGGCGGTGATCCTGCTGATCGTCTGTCTGGGGCTGATGACCGCCGCGTCCGGCATCATCTGGCGGCACACCGCGCCCCCACGGCCCGGTGACCCGCCCCGTGTGGCACCCGCTCCGTCCGTGACCCGCTGGGCCCTGGGCTCCGCACTGCTGCTGGGCGTCCTCGCCTGGGCTCTGAGACAGGGCGTTCTTCCGGTCGCGTACGGCAGTCAGGACTTACCCACACACTACGAGCGTTTCCTGCGCATGCTGCGAGAGGCGGACCGGCAGCTCCAGAGCACGGTCTTCGGACCATCCGTGGCCCAGTGGTACTGGCCGCTTCTCGTCGCAGGCGCCGGCTTGCTGGCCGGTGGCGTCGCCGCCGCGCTACGCGGGGCACCCCGGGACCGTACTGCCTCCACGGCGGTCGGCGCCCGGCCTGCGGCTCGGGTGTTCCTCAGTTACGCGCGCGCCGACGGGGCGATCGCCCGGCCCTACGTAGACGCGCTGAAGGGTGCCGGGCAGGACGTGTGGGTGGACTGGGAGGGCATCAAGCCGTCCCGCGAGTGGCGGGAGGAACTGGCCAGGGCGATCCGGAGCAGCGACGCGCTGGTCGCGCTGATCTCGCCCGCCTCCTTGGCCTCTCCGTACTGTTGGGACGAGTGCAGGCAGGCCTTGGAACAGGGCAAACGAGTGCTGCCGGTGGTCATCGACGCCACCATTGATGCGCCCGCCGCCATGGCGTCGGCCGACTGGCGCGAGCTCACCGAGTTCCAGCTGCTGTCGATGCGCGGACCAGAGGAGTTCGAATCCGCCGTACGGGAGACGGTGGCGTTCGTAGGGGACGAGTACGCGTGGGTCGCGCAACACACCCGGCTCGGCGAGCAGGCGCACGCTTGGCAACAGCATCAGCATGCTCCCGGCTGGCTGCTGCGTAGGCACGAACTCGTGTCCGCTGAAGCCTGGTTGGCGCACCGTCCGACCGCCACGGACTTCCACGCTGAACCGAACTCGGACCAGGTCGCGTACGTCAAGGCCAGCCGCCTGGCCCTGCGGCGACGCCGACGCGGTGGAGTGCTCGCGGCAGTGGCCGCGGTCTGCGCCCTGACGGCTGTGGCATCCCTCGTGGCGGTCACGCAGGAGGACCGGGCGCGGCAGAACCGCGAGGAACTCTCCCGGACGCTGGCACAGGCCGCCGACTCCCGCCCCTACCCTGGCATGGCCGCAGCCGCCCGGCTCGCCGCGGCCGCGTACGGCGAGGCAGACACCGTTGAGGCACGCGCGGCTCTGCAAGAGCAATTGCAGCGATTCCAGCACGCGGGACCGAGGCTGAGCCCGGAAGGCACCTCCGATCAACAGGGTTTCAGCGCCGACAGCTCGGTCTTCGCGGTGACGATCGAGGGCCGCACCCGGATATGGAATGTGCCGCGCTGGACCGTGCGACGGACCGTGAACGGTGTCATGCCCCGCGACGCGAGCCGTGCGTTGAGCACGGACGGTTCACGGATCGTCGTCTTCGACGACGGTGGGGCGAGGGTGGTCGACACCCGGTCCGGGCGGATCCTCAAGGTGATCGAGGGAAGCGGTGGCGTTCCGCCGTCCGGTGCCCTCACTCCCGACGGCAAGCGTGCCATCGCCTCGACGGCCGACGGCGCCGGCACGGTCGTGGCCCGCGTGGACGGCGGCGGCACCCCGCTCCGTTCGGCTTCCTGCCTCTCGCCCTCACTCAGCCCGCACGGCCGGTATGTCTGGTGCTCGGGCGAGCTCAGCGGGACCGGGGTGCTGATGGCGGTCGCGGACGGCACCCAACAGCCCTTTCCGCGCCGACCGTTGTTGCAGGGCTGGACCTACGACGACCGCCCCGTCGTGGAGCACTGGCCGGACAAGAGCCTGACGGATGTCCAGGTAGTGGATGCCAGCGGCTCCGACGCCTCTTGGACCCTGCCGGACCTGGGCGACGGCTCGGACACCGAGGTCTGGGGGGTCAACGCGATTTCGCCGGACGGCACCCGGCTCATGCTGTTCTCCGTCATCTCAACGGGCACGGTGTACGAGGTGTGGGACCTGAGGCGCCACCGCAGGCTGGGTCGCGTGACCAACCAGGAGATGGAGCAGCGTGGACTCCCCACGCAGATCTTCGGCGACGACGGTGAGGAACTCCTGGCCGGTTTGGTCGAGGCCGACCCGGTGTACGGCATGTCACTGTCCTCGTTCGACACGATCCACGACCCGGTCCGCTTCAGCCCCGACGGTCACGCCGCCGTCACGGACACCGAAGAGGGTCTGTGGGCCTGGCGCCTGGACGGCTGGGGACGGCTGGTGTCCCAGGTCGACGCGCCGGGTGTCGGCACTCCCACGATGTACGGCAGCGCGCTCAGCCCGGACGGGCACACCCTCGCCGTGGCCTACGAGGACGCGCGTCTCGCCCTGTACGACGTCCGCACGGGACGCAAACGGGCGGAGCACCGGCTGATGGGTGTCGGCGTGAGCGTCGCCTACCGCCATGACGGCCACACCTTGGCGGTGGGCGAACTGTTCGGCAACGACAGGGACGGGTACCGCGTCCAGGTTGGGCTGTTCACCGCGGATGCCACTCGACGCACCGGCACGCTTCTCAGCTCCTCCCCGCCTGATCCTCGCGCGTACGTGGTGGGCATGGCGTTCTCCCCCGACGGGCAAAGGCTTTATCTGGGCGAGTCCCAGATGGGCGTGGTACGCGAGTGGGACGTGGCCGAGCGCCGTCAGGTCCGCACCTACGGCGACGAACGTACGGCGAACTTCCTCGACGCGGCCGTCCTGTCCCCCGACGGACAGACGATCGCCACCGCCGACCGGCAGAGCATCGTGTCGCTGTGGAACGCACATACCGGTCGGCTGCTCTATCGCATTCAGGAGGCGGGCTCACGCGTCGCGTTCTCCCCCGACGGACAGCGCATCGTCATGACAGGCGACGCGACGGGGGCGAGCGTGACCGTGTGGGACGTCGCCGCGAAGCGGCAGGTGGGCGGTCAGCTGAACCTCTCCGCCGGTGACGGGGAAGTGGTCCGGGACGCGGTGTTCACCCCTGACGGGCGGGCCCTGATGGTCGTCGGGGAGACCGCCGAATCCACTGTGGTGGTGCGCCGTTGGGAGCTGGGACGGCAAGCGGAACCCGGTCCCGTGCTCGCCGAGCTGGCGGGCGCCGAGGGGCAACTGCACACGGCTCCGAACGGTACGGAAGTCGTCGCCCCGGGGCGCGGGACGATCGTCCGCATCGTCAACGACGCGGACCAGTGGCAAAGCTCCCTCTGCGATCTGGCAGACCGCTGGATCAGCCCCGAGGAGTGGCGAGCCGTCGCCCCCGACCAGCGCTACCCAACCAGTTGCAGACCCCCGGGCGACAACAGAGGTTTTCATTAGTTCTGTGGGTGCAGGAGCTTCAGCGGTGTGCGGCTGTTGGTGTGTCTTCCGAGTCGCAGGCCGTTGTTGCCGATGTCTCTGTTCTGCCGTTAACGCGGCCCCAGTTGGCCGAGGCCCGTCGCCTGCGGGCGGTGAAGCTGGCCCGGGCCTCGGTATGGCGGCTGCTGACCGGGGCGGCTGGGCATGGCCGCGCATCAAAAGGGGGGCGGTGAAGAAACGTGTTCTTCGACGAATCGGGCGTGTCCCTGCTGCCCCAGGTTCGTCGGACCTACGCGCCCCGCGGTCGCACTCCGCTGTTGCCGCACCGGCTGAACTGGAAACGAGCCGGGATGGCCGCCGCACTGGGCTACCACGCCGCCGACCGCGAACGCGGCCCGCGGCTGTCCTTCCACCTCAAGCCGGGCAGCCACGACACCACCTCCCTGATCGGAGTACTTGACGAGCTGGCCAACCTCGCCGGCGACCACCTCGCCGATGTCGCCGACGCGGCCGAACGCGGCATCCACCGAGTCTGCTCCAGCGAACACCACCACCATCACCCGCACCGGATGAGGCACGTCGGCAAGTACTCCCTCCGAGCACACCTGACAGCCCGTCATCTCATCCTGGCCCTGCCTTTGGCCCTCGTGTTGGTCACGGCGAGGACCCGGCGAGTTTGAGCAGAACGCCGCTGACGATCCGGGTGATGTCGACGGAGTACCCCCGTTCACACCAACAGGACGGCGGTGTACGGCATCCGCACCAGCACGGTGCCGCGGGACGTGCGGCTGTGGCGGTCGTTCAGCGGGGCGGGCCGGGCGACGGTGACGGCGTGAGCCGTGTCAGTTCTTGCCGGGCGTCCAGGCCGCGACGAGGTCCAGCAGGCCGGGGAAGCGCGCGTTGAGGTCATCGACACGGACGTGGCTGCGACGCTCCAGGCCGTACTGGCGCTGCCGGGTGATGCCCGCCTCGCGCAGGGCCTTGAAGTGATGGGTCAGCGAGGACTTGGGACGGTCGAAGCCGAACCACCCGCAGGTGTGGTCGAACTGCTCGGATTCCAGCAGGAGTTTCTGCACGATGCGCAGTCGCAGCGGGTCGCTCAGGGCGCCCAGCACGGTCTCCAGGCGCAGCTCCTGCGGCGCGGGCTCGGGCAGGGGCTCGGGCAGGTCCGCGGGCGCGGGCAGCAGTTTGAAGGCTGGCGCTCCTGCGGACGCCGGAGGTGCCGTGGACGGCATGGGTGACTCCTCCTGACCCGAATCCTTTGTACGACTCCAATCGTACTGCATGCTATGTTCGAGAAAACTCGTACTGAGCTAGCAGGAGGAGCCTGTCATGTCGGAGAGTCGAACCGCGCCCGTGAAGGTGGTGGCCGAGCGGCAAGCTGCGGAGAAGGAGCCGTCCAGGTCCGCCGCCTCCCCTGCCCCCACCCGGTGGGTATGGCTGGCCGCCTGGCCGGTGACGGCGGTCTTCGTCCTGTCCAACGCGGCAACGCCCTTGTACGTGGTGTGGCAGCACGAGATCGGGTTCTCCAAGGGCACCCTGACCGTGATCTTCGCCTTCTACATCGTCGGACTGCTCGGCTCGCTGCTCGTCTCCGGTGTCGTCTCCGACCGGCTCGGCCGCAAGGCGGTCCTGCTGCCCGCCCTCGGGCTCGCGCTGGCCGCCTGCCTCGTCTTCGCGACCGCGTCCACGGTGGCCGCCCTGATCGTGGCCCGGCTGTTCACCGGCATCGCGGTCGGCGCGGTCGTCTCCGCAGGCATGGCCGCCGTGACGGATGTGGCCGGCCAGCACCGCAAGCGGCTCGCGGCCCTGCTCGCCTCCTGCGCCATGGTCTTCGGGGCCGGCCTCGGCCCGCTCCTTGCAGGCGTCCTGTCCGAGACCCTGCCCTCCCCCACCGTCACCGTCTTCGTGGTGGAGACGGCACTGCTCGCCACGGCGGTCCTCGCCGTGCTGCGCATGCCCGTACGCCGGCCCGCCACACCCGCCAAGGGCGCCTGGATCCGCATCCCCGGCGTCCCGCACGGCAACGGACTGCAACTCACCCTCGGCATCGCCGTGTTCGCGCCCGGCATCACCGCGACGTCGTTCGTGCTCTCGCTCGGCCCCTCGCTCCTGTCCGGCCTGCTCGGCACCACCAGCCGGATCGTCGCCGGCGCCATGGCGTTCGCGATGTTCCTGGCCGCCACCGGGGTGCAGTTCGCGGTGCAGAAGCTGCCCCGGCGCACCATCCTGACGGCCGGCGCGATCAGCACCACACTCAGCATGATCGCGCTCGCCACCGCCGTACACACCTCGTCGGTCGCCGTACTGACCGCCTCCGCGCTGCTGGCCGGGGCCGGCCAGGGCATGGGGCAGCTCGGCGGGCTCTCCCTGCTCAACCACAGCGTCCCGGCGCAGCGGCTCGCCGAGGCCAACGCGGCGCTCAACGTCGGCGGCTACGTACCCGCCGGCGTGCTGCCGGTCTCGGCCGGCTACCTCAGCGACGCCATCGGGCTGACCAACGGCGCGACCGTGTTCGCCGTAGTCCTGACGGGCATGGCCGTCATCGGCGGCCTGGTCGTCGTCGCCTCCCGCCGCCAAGCGCCCCCAGCGTTCAGCAAGTCGGCGACAGCTCGCGCCTCGTCGAAGTGACCGGCCCACGCCATGGCACCGACAATGCAGGGCCGTTGAATTGACACACTCGACGGGCACGACCTCCTGACGGAACCGGAATGGTGATCGCCGGGGTCTGTCACCGGATGCCGGCGATCTTCGCCGCTCGTTTCAGAGGTCCTCGGCGGCCCGGGCCACGAGGTTGGCGCAGCACAGCACATCCGGGCCCAGGAACGCGGACGGCTCGTGGAGGTTCGTCGAGGTGCGTACGAGGAAACTCCGGGACTCTCCCGCAGGCAAGGAGACGAGCATGTCGTCCACGACCGCGTCGGGCGCGACCTTGTCGGCCAGCAGGGCGAGATCGCGCACGTAGGAGGTGGCTCGTACGTCGATCCGGTAGCCCTCGTCCACGGGCAGGACGCGGGCGGTGAACGGCGCCGGGTCGTAGTCGAGGTCGCGGTCCTCGCCGAAGAGGTGATGGGCGCGGGCATCGCCTGCCGCTGCGACCAGCACTTCGCTGCGCGGGTCGACGGGTTTGAGCAGGTCGTCGGCCAGGTCCAGCTGGGCGGTGGACCTGGGTGGCACGTCGAGTGGCAATTCGGCGGTGGCCAGCACCTCACCGGCGAAGGTCTGCCGCGTCGCGAGCACGGTTCCCGTCCACGGCTGGTCGTGGTCGTTCACCGCGACCAGTGTGGTCCTGCCCTCGCGGGGTTGCACGGTGAGCAGCCGCGGCGTGAACGCCTGCCTGATCGCGTAGTAGAGGGGTTTGGGTCGTTCGTCGCTGTCCACCGCGGACCAGGAGATGGCGGGCCAGCAGTCGTTGAGCTGCCAGACGAGTGCCCCGGCGGTGCGTGGCCACCACGAGCGGAAGTGTTCGAGGCCGAACCTGACGGCGCGGGCCTGGTTGAGCTGGGTCGCCCAGTGCCAGCGTTCGAGGTCGGTGGGGACCGGCAGGTGGGGCTCCAGACCGCGGTGCAGCTTGCCGTTGCCGTCCTCGGCCTTCTGGTGGAGCAGGAGCGCGGGTGAGGCGGGTGTCATCGGCTCGTCGTGGATCCAGCGGTGCAGAGTGGTCCAGGTGGGCGGGCCCTGGAAGCCGAACTCGGCGCAGAACCGCGGCACATGGTCGCGGTAGTGGGTGTAGTCGACCGCGTTCCACACGTCCCACTCGTGGCGGGTGCCGTGATGGGCGTCGTTCGGCGGCAGGTCGCCGGGACTGTAGGGGCTGCCGGGTGCGTAGGGGCGGGTGGGGTCCAGTTCGGCGACGAGCCCGGGCAGCAGCTCGGTGTAGTAGCCGAGGCCCCAGCTGCGCCCCTTCAGGCTGTCCCGCCAGTTCCAGTCGGTGTAGGCGGGCAGGTTCTCGTTGTTGCCGTTCCACAGGACGAGCGAGGGGTGGGGCAGGAGCCGGGTGACGTTCTCCCGGGCCTCCGCCTCGACCTCGTGGCGCAGGGGTTCCTCCTCGGCGTAGAAGGCGCAGGAGAAGGGGAAGTCCTGCCAGACCAGCACACCGCGTTCGTCGCAGGCGTCGTAGAAGTCGTCGCTCTCGTAGATGCCGCCGCCCCAGACCCGCAGCATGTTCATGTGCGCGTCGACGGCCTGGTCGATGCGGCGTGCCGTGCGCTGCGCGGTGACGCGGGTGAGGAAGTGGTCGTCCGGGATCCAGTTGGCGCCCTTGGCGAAGACCCGTTTTCCGTTGACGACGAAGGTGAACGGCGTACCGATCTCGTCCGGCTCGGTGTCCACGGTGACGGTGCGGAACCCGATCCGGTGCCGGACCGAGTCGACGGGCTGCCCGTCGGCCAGGAGCGTGACGGTGAGGTCGTACAGCGGCTGGTCGCCGTAGCCGAGCGGCCACCACAGCCGCACGTCCGGCACGAGGAGGGTGGCACGCGCGCTGGTGTGCTGGACCGCTGTCCTTACCTGGTCGTCGCCGATTGTGACGGCCACCGTGTACGCGCGGTCGTCGGCGCTGTCGATGTCCGTGTGTACGTCGACGCGGCCGGTGCCGTCGGGGTCGACGGTGACGAGCGGGCGCACCTGGGCCAGGCGCCCGGCCTCCCACCGCTCCAGCCGTACGGGTTTCCAGATGCCGGCGGTCTGCAGGTCCGGTCCCCAGTCCCAGCCGAAGGAACACGCCATCTTCCGGAGGGCGTTGTACGGGTGGGGATAGGCGCGCTGGCGCCAGCCGAGCTGGGCCTCCGCCTCTTCGGCGTGGGTGAGCGCTGATCGCAGCGACACCGTCAACTCGTTGACACCCTCGCGCAGCGACCCGCGGGCGTCGAACCGGTAGCTGCGGTGCATGTTGGCGGTGTGCCCGAGCACGTCACCGTTCAGCTCGACGGTGGCGATCGTGTCGATGCCCTCGAAGACGAGATCTGTCCGCTCGCCGGGGCGCGGCCCGGTGGCCCGGAACGTGGTCGTGTACTGCCAGTCGACGCGATGCATCCAGGTCAGCGCCGCCTCGTTGCGGTCCAGGTAGGGATCCGGGATGAGACCTGCCGCCAGCAGATCGAGGTGGGTGCTTCCCGGCACCTGAGCCGGTACCTTCCAATTCGCGAGGGCGTCCGGCACCTGCCCTCCCACGGCCCGCAAGCTCCAGTCGTCGTGCAACGTCATCCTGATCATCCGTGCTCTCCTCGTTGGTCGTCGGCACGACTTCGAGACGATCACCATGCTTACGTAGTCAATCTAATTAAGTCAACGGCCAGGGAAAACACTGAACTTGTCGGCCTTTGGGGCAGGCCTCACAACATCACGTCACCAGTATTGACCGCTTTCTTAGCGAACTTAATAATGTCAGGCGTGCTCCCACGTCGCTGCACCCCCGAGCGCCACGACGAGAGGACTTCGCCATGTTGTCGACAGAACGCGGCGCCAGAACACGTGCCGTGGTGATCCTGGCCGCCATGACGCTCGCCGCAGCGGGATGCCAGGCGTCAGGCACGCCGGCCCAGGGCAAGACCCCGACGCTGATCGCGTACACCGGGCAGGCCAGCGACTATCAGATCAACTTCAACCCGTTCGCGCCGACCGCTATCGGCGGGACCGGGACGATCTTCCAGACGCTGTTCTTCTACAACATCGTCCGCAAGGACGCCCCGGTGCCGTGGCTGGGCAAGGAGTTCTCCTGGAACAAGGACGGCACCAAACTGTCGATCACCCTCCGGGACGGGGTGAAGTGGTCCGACGGCCAGCGGTTCACCGCCGCCGACGTCGTGTTCACCCTCGATGCCTTCCCGGCCGTCTGGCAGAGCCCCGACAGCGCGGAGGTCTACCTGCGTCTCAAGCCCGCCGGGAAGTGAGAGCGACCCATGCGGTACTACCTGCGCAAGCTCGCTTTCTATCTGGTCGCCCTGTGGGCGGCGGTGACGCTGAACTTCTTCATCCCGCGGATGATGCCGGGCGACCCGGCGGACATCCTCATGGCGAAGCTGCAACAGCACGGCGGCGGAGTCGACCCCTCCGCGCGCCGGGCGTACGAGCTTCTGCTCGGTGCCCACACGGACGAGTCGCTGCTCAGTCAGTACGTCGCCTATCTCGGCAACTTGCTGCAAGGTGACTTCGGGATCTCGGTGAGCGACTTCCCGACCCCGGTCTCGACGGTCATCGCCACCTCGCTGCCCTGGACCATCGCTCTGGTCGGGATCGCGACGGTTCTGGCGGTCGTGTCCGGGATCGTGCTGGGCGTGTTCGTGGGGTGGCGGCGCGGCACCTGGCTGGACTCACTGGTGCCGGCGACGACCGTACTGTCCGCGGTGCCGTACTTCTGGCTGGCGCTCATCCTGGTCGCCGTCCTCAGCTCGTGGCTGGGCTGGTTTCCCCTTCTGGGCGGCTACGACGTCGCCCTCACCCCCGGCCCGTACAACGACTTCATCGGCTCCGCGCTCTACCACGGCGTTCTGCCCGCGGCCACGATCGTGATCTCGTCGGTCGGAGGCTGGGTGCTGGCGACGCGGAACATGATGGTCTCGGCGATGGCCGAGGACTTCGTGCTCACCGCCAAGGCGAAAGGCCTGAGCGAGCGACGCGTCATGATCCGGTACGCGGCGCGGAACGCGATCCTGCCGTCCGTCGCCGGATTCGCGATCTCCCTCGGCTTCGTCGTCGCCGGCTCGATCGTCACCGAGCAGGTCTTCGCCTACCCCGGCATCGGGTCGAAGCTGTTGCAGGCGGTACAGAACAACGACTACGCGCTCATGCAGGCCATCTTCCTGGTCATCACGGTCACGGTGCTCGCCGCCAACCTCGCCGTCGACCTGCTCTACGGCCTCATCGACCCACGCACCCGGACCAGCGGCTGAGGCGGCAATCAGATGACGAACATCAACCCCGACGTCCAGCCGCGCCCCCGCAACGGCGGGCGCGTGCTCCGGTCACCCAAGCTGGCCGTCGGATGCGCCCTGATTCTCGCGACCACCCTGTTCGCTCTCGTCGGCCCGCTGCTGGTCGGCGACCCGGACCGGATCGACAACATCGGTCTGACCTCGCCGGGCAGCGAGCACCTGCTCGGCACCACCCAGACCGGTCAGGACGTACTCGCCCAACTCGCCTACGCCACCCGGGGCTCACTCTCCATAGGCGTCCTGGTCGGCATCCTGGCCACCGTCCTCGCAGCGCTGTTCGGGATCGTCGGGGCCTACCTCGGTGGCGTGGTCGACGAGGCGTTCTCGCTGTTCTCCAACGTGATGCTGGTGATCCCCGGCCTTCCCCTGATCATCGTGATCTCCGCGTTCGTCCCACCGGAACAGCGCGGCTGGTGGACGATCGCGCTGGTGCTGGCGATCACCGGCTGGGCAGGGTCGGCCCGCGTCCTGCGCGCCCAGACCCTGTCCCTGCGCAACCGGGACTACGTACTGGCCGCCCGTGTCGCCGGGGAGGGACCCGGGCGGGTCATCGGCGTCGAAGTCCTGCCGAACCTGCTGCCGCTGCTGGCCTCCCAGTTCGTGTTCTCGGTGATCGCCGCGATACTCAGCGAGGCAGGCCTGTCCTTCCTGGGCCTGGGCGCGTCCTCCTCGTCGACCCTCGGCACGATGCTCTACTACGCGCAGAACGGCTTCGCCCTCCAGCTCGGCGCCTGGTGGTGGTTCGTGCCGCCAGGGCTGATCATCGCCCTGTTCGGCTGCGGTCTCGCCCTGGTGAACTTCACCCTCGACGAGATCATCAACCCGACGCTGCGCAACCGTCCGCGGCGGGCAGGACGTACGGCCCGCCCTGCGCCTGTCCTCGATCCGCCCCCCGAGGACGACGTGGTGCTCAGCATCACCGACCTGTCCGTGACCTACCAGGGCGAACAGCCGGTGCAGGCCGTGCGGGACGTGTCACTCACGCTGCGCCGGGGCGAGATCCTCGGCCTGGCCGGAGAGTCGGGCTGCGGCAAGACCACCCTCGCGTACGCGGTCAACCGGCTGCATCTGCCACCCGCCGAGGTCACCGGCGGCTCCGTGACCTTCCACGACCGTGACGGCGGCGCGCTCGACGTGCTCGCCCTGTCCCCGGGCGAGCTGCGCGCCTTCCGGTGGTCGAAGCTGTCCATGGTCTTCCAGGGCGCCATGAACGCGCTCAACCCCGTCCTGACCATCCGGGCACAGATGGAGGACGTGCTCACCACCCACCGGCCGACGATGTCCCGCGCGGCCCGGCGGGCCCGCTGCGCCGAGCTGCTCACGACGGTCGGCATCGATCCCCAGCGCCTGCGCTCCTACCCGCACGAGCTCTCCGGAGGGATGCGGCAACGGGTGCTGATCGCCATGGCGATGCTGCTCGAACCGCAGGTCGTCATCCTGGACGAACCGACCACCGCGCTCGACGTGGTCGTGCAGCGGGGCATCCTTCAGGAGATCATGCGGCTCCGCGACCAGAGCGGCTTCGCCGTCCTGTTCATCACCCACGACCTTCCCCTTCTCCTGGAGGTCGCGGACCGGATCGCCGTCATGCTCGACGGCCGGATCGTCGAGAACACGTCGGCCGAGAACATCCTGGACCGGCCACAACACCCGTACACGCGCCGCCTGCTGGACTCCTTCCCCAGCCTCACCGGCGAGCGCGGGTCGTTCGTGCGATCCGGAGGCGCGTCATGACCGTGCTGGAAGTGGCCGATCTGATCAAGGACTTCCGGGTCCGCGGTGGCCTTCGCCCCACCCGACTGCGGGCCGTCGACCAGGTCTCGTTCACCCTCACCCCGGGCCGCACGGTGGCACTGGTCGGTGAATCCGGATCGGGCAAGTCCACGATCGCCCGGATCATCGCCCGGCTCGAACAGCCCACCGGCGGCCGGGTCGCCCTCACCGGAGCCGACGGCACGCCCGTCCCGGATCGCGACTACCGCCACCACGTACAGATGGTGTTCCAGGACCCGTTCGCCTCGCTGAACCCGTTCCACACCATCGCGCACCACCTGGCGCGCCCGCTGCGCCTGCACGGTCGCGCCCGCACCCGTACGCAGACCTGGTCCGCGACAGCGGAACTGCTGGAGCGGGTCAGCCTGCCGGCCGACACCCTTGCGCACCGTCGGCCGCACGAACTCTCCGGCGGTCAGCGCCAGCGCGTGGCCATCGCCCGCGCACTCGCGCCCGGTGCGACCGTCCTGGTGGCCGACGAGCCGGTCTCCATGCTGGACGTCTCGATCCGGCTGGACGTGCTCAACCTGCTGGCCCGGCTGCAACGGGAAGAGAACCTCGCCGTCCTCTACATCACCCACGACCTGGCGACCGCGCGGCACTTCGCCGACGACATCCTGGTCCTGTACCGGGGACGAGTCGTCGAGCGAGGCCCCGCGGACAAGGTGATCCGCACGCCGCAACACCCCTACACGAAGCTGTTGGCCGCGGCGTCACCCGATCCGGCGGCACGGGGCCGGTTCGTGAACATCGACCCCGCGGAGGTGATCAAGGCAGGCAGCATGCCGCCGTACGAGCACCGCTAGGCGCTCCGCTGGAAGCACCGCAGTGGGCCGCTGGTCGCGCCCGCGCGAGCGGCGGAGCCGCAGATTCAATACCGCCCCGCGCCCCTTCAGGGCGCTGCCGAACCGCAGCGGGCTTCACCCGACCCGCTTAGCGAGGTGGTCGAGGGGTCAGGGAGTCTCGCCCGTGCCGGCGAGCAGGGGCCGGGCCCCGTCCTGGGGGTGGGCGAGGGTCAGCTCGCTCTGCAGGACGAGGACCGCGCCGCCGATCGCGGCCGCGTCCGAGCCGTTGACCGACGGCACGACCCGCACCGGATGCACCCGGCGCGCGAACGTGCGCCGGTCCACCTCCTGCTGGATCACCGCCTGGTAGATCGAGCCCGCCACGGCGAAGCTCGGCCCCGCCAGCACGATCGTGTCGACGTCGAACAGGGTGGCCATGGTGACGGCGGCATACCCCAGATGGCGAGCCGACCGCTCGACGAGGCTCCGGGCCTCCAGGTCACCCGCGTTCGCGGCGGCCGCGATCCGCGCGAACTCGGTGAGGAAGCCGTCGTCGGTCGGGCCGAGCGCCAGCCGCTGGGCCAACCCCGGCGTCGCCATGGCCTGCCGGACCAGGGCGGAGGGGCCGGCGTAGTTCTCCAGGCAGCCGACGTTGCCGCACGGGCACTCCTCACCGTTGACATCGATGGAGATGTGTCCGATCTCCACGCTGTTCGAGGAGCTGCCGCGGTACACCTCGCCGGCCACCACGACCCCGCCACCGATGCCGGTGGCCATGTAGATGCAGCCATACGTGCTGTGCGGGGCGACCGCTCCCAGCCAGTACTCGCCGATCGCGGCCGCGGCGGCGTCGTTGTCGAGCAGGACGGGAAGTCCGAGGCTCTCCGCGAGCCTCGGCGCGACCGGGCAGCCCAGCCACTCCTCGGTGGGCTGCGGGGTCAACAGCACACCCGCGCGTCGATCCTGCGGACCGTAGCCGACCAGGCCCACGCCCAGCACCTTCTCGCGGTCGACCGCCGCGGTGGCCAGCAGCGCCTCCACCTGGGACGCCACCAGCGGCAGCGCCCGCTCCGGCGGCATCTCCGCAGTGCCCTGGAACGAGGTCCGGGCCACCTGTCGGCCGGCCAGATCGACCACCACGATCACGCACGTGTTGCGTTCGAGTTGAACTCCGACGCTGTACCGGGCTTGTGGGTTGAGCTGGAGAAGCGTGCGCGGCTTGCCGCCCGTCGGCGCGCCGCGGCCGGTTTCGACGACCAGGCCGTCGGCGATGAGCTCCCGCACGACCGCGGAGATCGTCGCACCGGTCAGACCCGTCGCCGCCGCGAGCTCCACCCGGCTGGTCGCGCGCGCCGACCTGATCACATCGAGGACCAAACCGCGCGTCTTCAGCCGGCTTGCCCAGAGGGGACTGGTCGCCACGTGTTCTCCTTCGTTCCGGGCTTTGTCACCTTAGTTTACTTAGGCCGGGCAGGGCCTTTCGCTCCGGCCCGCCTTCCCGCTCCAGAAGCCGGTTGCAGGCGCCTTGACTTCCATAAGTTGCCGAAATAACGATGTGCATAGCTCCCATCAGTCCCTCACGGCAACGAGGAGATCAGGTGAAACGCAGACACGCCTTAATGGCCACCGGCGCCGCCGGTGCGCTCATCCTGGGTGGCCTTGCAGGCGCCGCCCTGCCCGCATCGGCAGCCGCCACCGGCTGCTCGGTCACGTACAAGGTGCAGAGCCAATGGCCGGGCGGGTTCAGCGCGGACGTGGCCATCACCAATCTCGGCCCCGCCGTGCGGGGGTGGACCCTGACGTTCGGATTCCCGAACGCTGACCAGAAGGTCACCAACGGCTGGAGCGCCACCTGGAAACAGTCCGGGACCGAGGTGTCCGCCGCCAGTCTGGATTGGAACCAGTCACTGGACACCGGCAAGTCCACCTCCATCGGGTTCACCGGTGCGTGGAAGGACGCCAATCCGGAACCGGCGTCATTCGCGCTCAATGGCGTGACCTGCACCGGCTCGGTGCCATCCCCCACCCCCACCCCCACTCCCCCCGGCGGCCCGGCCCCGAAACTGAAGGTCTCCGGCAACAAGATCGTCACCTCGGACGGGAAGCAGTACCGGCTGCTGGGTGTGGACCGCTCCAGCGGTGAATACGCTTGTGTGCAGGGCAAGGGGCTGTGGGACAGCGGCCCGGTCGACCAGGCATCCGTCGACGCGATGAAGACCTGGAACATCCACGCCGTACGCGTGCCGCTGAACGAGGAATGCTGGCTCGGCATCAACGGCTCGCCCAGTGGAGCCACCTACCAGCAGGGCGTCAAGGACTACATCAACCTGCTGGTGGCCAACGGCATCACCCCGATCCTCGATCTGCACTGGACCCGGGGCGCCTACACCAACGGGCCGGACTGGCACTGCAAGGACGCCACCGCGACGTGCCAGAAACCGATGCCGGACGCGCAGTACGCCCCCCAGTTCTGGACCGGCGTCGCAGGCGCGTTCAAGGGCAACGACGCCGTCGTGTTCGATCTGTTCAACGAGCCGTACCCGGAGATCGCCGCCAACTGGGACAAGACCCTCGGCTGGACGTGCTGGCGAGACGGCGGCACCTGCACCGGCCTTCCCTATGACACCGCCGGCATGCAGGACCTGGTCGACGCGGTCCGGGCCACCGGCGCGACCAACGTCCTCATGCTGGGCGGTCTGGAGTGGGCCAACGACATGCGGGAATGGCTGACGTACAAGCCGACCGACCCACTGAACAACCTCGCCGCGTCCTGGCACTCCTACAGCAACAACGCCTGCGCGACCGAATCCTGCTGGGACAGCCAGGTCGCACCTCTCGCGCAAAAGGTGCCGATCGTCATCGGCGAGTTCGGCCAGGAGGGCTGCGGCTTCGACTACATGCAGCGGTTGGTCGACTGGGCCGACGCGCACGGCATGGGTTATCTCGCCTGGACCTGGAACCCGTGGGGATGCAGCACCGGCGCCGTACTCATCAAGGACTGGGCCGGTACCCCGGAGCCTGGCGTCGGCGAGGGACTGAAGGCCCACCTCCTGAGCCAAGACCCCTACGCAACCCCGTAACCGAGCACCCGGTTGCCCGAGGCGCAGACGAAGCCGCCCAGGCCGGATGTCCCGATGGGACGGTGGCGGTGCCGAGGAAGACGTACCCGCGCTTGTCGTAGCGGGCTTGTCGTAGCTGACCGGTCTTGGGGATGCGGATCTTCTCCAAGGCCGGCTTGAACTGGGTGCAGTCCGCCCGCTTGTCCCACCCGATCTCACCTGCGGGAGCCCTCCACGATCATTTCGCGGAAGGCCCCCGCAGTGTCACCGCGCCGGCATCGGCTCGGCAGCGACTCAGTGCAGCTTGTCCTTGGCCTTGTAGTAGGCGCCGCCGAAGGGCAGGAACCAGGGGGTGCCGTTGTAGAAGGGGACGGGGACCTTGGGGAAGCCGAGGCCGCGCAGGGGGTTGGCCTCCGGCTTGCCGTCCATCATCTCGGCGACCGCGCGGCCCATGTACGTGGCCATCTGGACCCCGTGGCCGCAGTACCCCATGGAGTAGTACAGGCCCTTGGCCCCCTCTGCCTCGCCGGCGTGCGGGAGGCGGTCCCAGGAGAAGCCGACCATGCCGCCCCACACGTAGTCGACGCGGACGCCCGCCAACTGCGGGAAGATCTCCGTCATCTCCCGCTTCAGGATGTCGCCGCTCTTGACGTCGGAGGCCGGGTTGGAGGGGGCGAAGCGGGCGCGGCCGCCGAAGGCGAGGCGGTTGTCCGGGGTGAGGCGGAGGTAGTGGCCGATGTTCTTGGAGTCGACCACCAGGCGGCCATTGGGGATCAGTTCGCGGGCCCGCGCCTCACCGAGAGGCTCCGTGACGATGATGAAGCTGCCCACGTTGATCAGCCGCTTGCGGAACCAGGGCAGCGCCTTGTCGGTGTAGGCGTCGGTGGCGGCCATGACCTGCTTGGCGCGGATCGTGCCGTGCAGGGTCTCCACGTCGAACCCGCCGCCCGGCAGGCGGGTGAGGCCGGTGGCGGCGTTGCGTTCGTGGATCTCGGCGCCGGCGCGTTCGGCGGCCTCCGCCAGACCGTGGACGTACTTGCCCACATGCAGGGCGGCACTCAGCGGGTCGAGCAGGGCGCCGTGGTAGTAGTCCGAGCCCAGTTCCGACTTCAGCTCACTGCGGCTCAGGAGCTGGGTCTCGTGGCCGAAGTTGTCGGCCAGGTCGCGCTGGGTGGCCTTCATCGACTCGAAGTGCTGCGGCTTGTACGCCACACCGAGACGGCCGGCACGGTGGAAGTCGCAGTCGATCTTCTCGGTGTGGGTCAGCTCCTCGACGACGTCGACCGCCTCGCGGAACGCGCCGTACAACTCACGGGCGCGCTCCTGCCCGAAGCGCTTTCGGGCCTCGCCCGTGCCGATGGTGATGCCCTGGGTGCACATGCTGCCGTTGCGCCCCGAGGCGCCCGAGCCGACCTTGTCCTTCTCGACGAGGACGACCCGGGCGCCCTTGCGGGCGGCGTGGTAGGCGGTGGACAGACCGGTGAGGCCGCCGCCGATGACCACCACGTCCGCCTCGTCGGGCAGCGCCTTGCCGGAACGGTCGGGCAGGGCGGGGGCGGTGTCGAGCCAGTAGGGGATCTGCTTCATGAGGTGCGTCCTCTGTGTTCTGTCTCTGTGTGCTGGGGGTCCCGGCCGGTCAGCAGCCGAGCAGCTTCGGCAGGCCCGACAGGTCGGGCAGCTCGTCGTAGGGCTGGTAGTCGGCGCTGCCCTTGCGGCCGTAGCGGTTGATCCACACCCGGCGCTTCAGGCCGAGGTCACGGGTGGGGATGTGGTCGTACTCCCAGCCCTGGGCCGTGTGGATCACCTGCGAGGGCTCGACGCCCATGGTCTTGAAGGCGTGCTCGAAGGTCTGGCGGTCGGGCTTGTAGGCGCCGGCCTGCTGGGCGGTGATGACGTAGTCGAACTCGACGCCGATGTTCTCGACGTTCCGCGCGATCATGTTGTCGTCCGTGTTGGAGATGATCGCGATCTCGTAGCGCGACTTCAACGCGCGCAGGGCGTCCGGGACCTCCGGGAAGGGGCCGAAGGTGGGGACGGCGTCGACGAGGGCGTCGCCGTCGGACGTGCGGTACTCCAGGCCGTGCAGACGCATGGCGTTGCGCAGGCTGGAGTGCAGGACCTCGTGGTAGGGGCGGTAGGCCTCCAGGACGGCCTGGAAGCGCATAACGCGGAAGTCGTCGAGGAACTCGTCGACGTCCAGGTTGTCCAGGTCCAGCCGGTCTTCCAGGACCTTCAGGGTGGTGGGGCCGAGCTGAAAGTTGATGAGGGTGGCGTAGGCGTCGAAGGTGACGATCTCTCGCATGGGGTTCAACCTCGGTTTCCGGTTCTTACAGGGGGGCGGGGCACATCAGACGATCCGCTCGCCCGGAGTGACGATCGCGTCCAGGGCGGCCAGGTCGGCCGCGTCGGGGATCCAGTCGGCCGCCGCCGCGTTGGCGGTGACCTGTTCGGGGGTCATGGCGCCGCAGATCACGGAGCCGACGGCGGGGAGGGCGGCCAGGCCGCCGACGGCGACCTGAAGGAGCGTCAGGCCGCGTTCGGCGCCGTACGCGGTGAGGGCTTCGACTCGGTCGAGGGCTGCGTCGGTGAGCCAGCCCTGCCGCCAGGACAGGCGGCTGCCGGCGGGTGGCTGCTCGCCGCGCCGGTACTTGCCGCTGAGCAGGCCGTTGGCGAGCGGGTAGTACGGGAGCAGGCCGATGCCGTGGTGCAGGCAGGCCGGGATCAGGTCGGCTTCCACGCTGCGGTCGAGCAGGTGGTAGCGGGCCTGGGTCGACACGAAGGCGTCGGACAGGTCCTCGGGCGGGAGGTCGGAGCAGCCGATGTGGCCGATCTTCCCCTCGTCCATCAGTTCCCGCAGAGCGGCGATCGTTTCGTCCAGCGGCGTGGCGCCGTCCGGCTCGTGGTACTGGAACAGGTCGATCCGGTCGGTGCCCAGGCGGCGCAGGGACGCCTCCACGGCGTACCGGATGTAGGCACGGGCACCGCGCCTGCCGTACTGGTCGGCCTCCGGACCCATCTCCATGCCGAACTTGGTGGCCAGCACGACCTCGTCGCGGTGGCCCTTGAGGGCGGCTCCGAGGAGCCGTTCCCCATCGCCGCGCGTCCCGCCCTGTTCGCCGAAGCCGCCGTACATGTCAGCCGTGTCGAACAGGGTGATCCCGGCGTCGAGGGCCGCGTGCACGACGGCTTTCGTGCCCTCCTCGTCGAGGCGGGAGCCGAAGTTGTTGCCGCCGACGCCGACGACGGAGACGGTCGGTCCGCGCTCACCGAGGGTGCGGTATCTCATGACCGGTCCCCGAATCCGATGCAGACGTTCTTGGTCTGCGTGTAGCCGGCCAGGGCTTCCAGGCCCTTCTCCCGGCCCCAGCCGCTGTGCTTGTAGCCGCCGAAGGGGAGTTCGATGCCGGTCCCCGCGCCGGTGACGTTGACGTAGACCTGGCCGGCCCGGATACCGCCGGCCAGGGTCATCGCCTTGTCGATGTCGCGGGTCCAGACGTAGGAAGCGAGGCCGTACGGGCTGTCGTTGGCGATCTGAAGGGCCTCGTCGGCGTCGTCGAACTCGATGACGGTGACGACGGGGCCGAAGATCTCCTCGCGGGCGCAACGGGCCTGGTTCGTCAGGCCGGTGAGGACGGTCGGCTCGATGTAGTAGCCGTCGGCCAGCTCTGGGGCGGAGGGAGCGCCGCCACCGACCCGTGCGACGGCGCCCTCCTGCCGGGCCAGGTCCAGGTAGCCCAGAACCCGGTCGCGTTGCCGGGCGGCGACGAGCGGGCCGATGTCCGGGTCCGTCAGACCGGGACCGATGCGCAGGGTGGCGATCTTCTCGACCAGCCGGTCCAGGAAGTCCTCGGCACCGCGCTGGAGCAGCAGCCTCGTGCCGGCCGAGCACATCTGGCCGGCGTTGCTGAAGGACCAGCCGAGGACGGCGTTCAGTGCCAGGTCGAAGTCGGCGTCGGCGAAGACGACGAACGGCGACTTGCCCCCCAACTCCGTCACGGACGGCACCACGTTGGCGGCGGCCGCCTGGGCGACCTTGATGCCGGTCGGCACCGAACCGGTGAAGGTGACCTGGTCGATGTCCGGGTGACCGGCCAGGGCCGCACCCGTCTCCGCGTCACCGGGGACGATGTTCAGCACACCCGCCGGAAGACCGCATTCGAGGGCGATCCTGCCGATCTCCAGCGGGGTCAGCGGTGCCTCCGGGGAGGGCTTGAGCACCACCGTGCAGCCTGCCGCCAGCGCGGGGGCGGAACCCCTCGCGGTGTTCTGCAACGGGTAGTTGAACGGGATGATCTGGCCGGAGACGCCGATCGGCTCACGGACGGTGTAGTCGACCAGACCGGGGCCGAGGGGGATGGTCGTGCCGCCGAGCTTGTCGGCGATGCCGGCGTAGAACTCGAAGTAGCGGGCGGCGCCCTCGACGTCGGCCTTGGCCTGGCGGAGCGGCTTGCCGACGTCCTGGCTCTCCAGGCGGGCCAGACGCTCCCCCTGGTACCGGATCGCCTCGGCGATCCGGTACAGGATCCTGCCCCGGTCGGCGGCGCGCATCCGTGCCCACTCGGGCGAGGTGAAGGCCGCCCGGGCCGCCGCCACCGCCTGGTCCACGTCCGCCTGGCCGGCCAGCGCCACCCGGGCGAGGGGCGTGCCGTCCGAAGGGTCGAGGACGGTGAAGGTGCGGCCGTCGGCGGCCGGGACCTGCTTGCCGTCGACGAGGAGCAACTGCGTGTCACCGCTCATGGCCGGATCTCCCCCAGCACCTCGCCGAAGATGACGACCTCGTCGCCCGGCCGCACGGTACGGATCCGGCGGACCCAGAGCACGGTGCCGTCCTGCGGGGCGCGGACCTCCTCAAGGATGTTGCCGTAGTGGTCGACGATGTGGGCGATCAGGTCGCCTTCCTTGCAGGTCTCGCCCGGCTCGGCGTGTCCGAGGAAGAAGCCGCCGGAGTCGGAGCGGGCGAAGGTGCCGGAGACCGTGGTGTAGCTGTCGCGCAGTTCGGCCTCGCCGTCGGTCATGCCGAGTTGGCGCATGATGTTGCGGATCGACTTGATGTGCAGTTCGACGTTGGCCTCGCGGTAGGTGCCGCCGCCCGCCTCGATGGTGATGGCGGGCTTGCCGGCCGCGAGGGTGGGGTGGCGGACCGTGCCGCCCCACTTGCCGCCCTTCCAGACCAGGTCGTGACCGGCCGCGAGGGCGAGGTCGGTGGCGAGTTCCTCGTAGCCGCCCTGGAGGATGACGAGCGGGGCGATCTCGCCGAAGGTGCCGCCGGTGTGCAGGTCGACGAGGGCGTCGATGGCCGGGACGACCTGCTCGACGAAGGTGGCCGCGAGGCGCAGGGAGTACGAGCCGTCCGCGTCACCGGGGAAGATCCGGTTGAGGTTGAGGTAGTCCAGGCCGCTGGTGCGGGCCGCCGCCTCGAAGGCGGGGGTGTTCATGCAGGGGATGCCGACGAGGGTGCCGCGCAGGGTGGCCGGGTCGATCTCGGCGAGGACGCGGCGGATGGACTCCTGGCCGTCGTACTCGTCGCCGTGCACGCCTGCGTCCACGCAGAGCACCGGGCCGGGCTCGGCGCCGTTGACGACGATCAGCGGGATGCCGAGTTCCACGCCGTAGCTGCTGGTGCCGACCGGGATGAGGCCCTGGGCTCGCTCGCCGGGGGCGACGGTCAGCGGACCGATGGAATACATCAGGGGGTTCCTTTCGAAAGCGGGTTCACGGGCGTGGATCAGAGGCGGTGGGACGCCTCGTGGAGGGTCTGGGCGAGGATGTCGGCGATACGGTCGAGCAGGTGGCGGTCGCTGATCAGCGGGGGCGCGATCTGCACCAGGGGGGCGGCGCGGTTGTAGACGCGGGCCAGCAGGCCGGCCTCGCGCAGGCGGCGCGGGATCAGGTCGGCGATCAGCTCGGCCCGGACGGTGTCGCTGAAGCCGCCGCCGTCAAGGTCACCGACGAGTTCGCAGGCGTAGAAGAATCCGGCACCGCGGACGTCGCCGACGATCGGCAGGTCCGCGAGGGAGGCCATGCGCTGGGCCAGGTGGTCCTGCTGGCCGCGGACGTTCTCCAGGATCCGGTCCCGCTCCATGATCTCCAGGCTGCGCAGGGCGATCGCGGCACTGAGCGGGTGTCCGGCGAAGGTGTAGCCGTGGTTGAGGACCGTGCCGGGCCGGTTGATGACCTCGGTGATCCGGTTGCTGACCAGGGTGGCGCCCATGGGGGCGTAGCCGGCGGTGATGCCCTTGGCGACGGTGACCATGTCGGGGCGGGCGCCGTACAGGTCGCCGCCGAACCACTCCCCCAGCCGCCCGAACGCGGTGATGACCTCGTCGGCGACGAGGAGGAAGCCGTACCGGTCGGCCAGCGCCCGCAGGCCCGGCCAGTAGCCCCGGGGCGGGGTGATGCAGCCGCCCCGGTTCTGCACCGGCTCGGCGATCAGCATGGCGATCGTCTCCGGGCCCTCGGCCAGGATCGCGGCCTCCAGCTCGGCGAGCAGATGGGTCGCGTACACGTCGTCGTCGGCGAACTCGGGGGCGAGTCCGAAGCGGTTGGTGTTGGACACGAAACGGGTATCGATCGCGCCGGGGCCGTAGGGCTCGCGCAGCCCGGGGTCGTCGGTGAGGGAGAGGGCACCGATGGTCAGGCCGTGGTAGGCGCCACGGCGGGAGATCGCCTTGACCCGGCCCGGTTCCCCGCACAGGGCGTGGTAGCGGCGGGCGATCTTCCAGGCGGTCTCGACGGCCTCGGCGCCGCCGCCGGAGAAGAAGGTGTGCTCGATGTCGACGGGCGCGATCCGTGAGAGCCGCTCGGCGAGTTCGATCGCCGTGGGGTGCGCGGACCCGGACCACAACGGGCTGAAGCACAGTTCGCGCAGCTGCTTGTCGGCGGCCTCGGCGAACTCGGGGGCGTAGGAGTAGCCGATCTGGCAGCAGTAGAGGCCGGACAGGCCGTCGATGTAGCGCTTGCCGTCCGCGTCGTCGATGTACGGGCCCTCCCCGCGCTGGACGACGAAGAGGTTCTCGCCGTCCTGCCCGAGCGAACCGTTGGGGGTCATGTTGAGCAGGAGGTGTCGGGCCGCGGTGGCGGACAACTCGTCGGCGGGGGTGCTGGTGGTGGTCATGATGCGGTCTCACTTCCGGCGGGGAGCCCCACTCCGGGTTCTGTGGGCAGCAGGCCGTCCTGCTTGCCGGAGCCGCTGAGCTTGCGCACGACGCCGACCATTGCCAGGGCCACGACGGCGACCGCGATGAGGATCGCGCTGACGGCGGTCACCGACGGGTCGACGTTGTACTGAAGGACGTTGAACACCTGGACCGGCAGGGTCGTGGTGTCCACGGAGGACAGGAACTGCGAGATGAAGAACTCGTCGAAGCTGGTGATGAAGGCAAAGATCCCGGCGGCGACCAGGCCGGGCATGGCCAGCGGGAGGGTGATGCGGCGGGCGATGGTGAAGCGGTTCGCGCCCATGCTGGCCGCCGCGTCCTCCAGGCGTTCGTCGATGCCCTTCAGCGTGGCCATGAGGATCATCACGGCGATCGGTGAGGCCAGCACGGTGTGTCCGAGGGCGATGGCGATCGGACTGCCGAGCATCGAGGCGGGCTCGAAGAGCAGGAACAGGCCGAGGGCGATGACCACTTGGGGAATCACCAGAGGGGCCAGGACCAGACCGTAGACCGCCGAGCGCAGCGGCAGTTCGCTGCGGACCAGGGCCGTCGCAGCGGTCATGCCCAGGACCAGCGAGAAGACCGTGGTCATCGCCGCGACCAGGGCGCTGAGCGACAGCGCGGCGGGCCACTTGCTGCCGTCGGCGAACAGCTGCTTGTACCAGCCGAGCGTCCAGGAGTCCGGCGGGAAGGAGCCGAAGGCGTCCTTGCCGAAGGAGGTGACGACGATGACGACGATCGGCATCGCCAGGAACAGCAGGATGAGCGTGGAGAACACAGCCAGCGTGATGCGCCCGGCCAGGGTGGAACGGAGCTCGATCATGATGCCGTCCCCCGGTTCCGAAGGGCCTCGCCGGCCGACTTCAGCAGCCTGAGCAGCAGCAGTCCGGCGAAGGTGAGGAGCAGCAGGATGATGCCGAGCGCCGAGGCGCCGTTCCACTGGTTCTGCTTCATGACCTGTTCGTCGATGAGGGAGGCGACCATGGTCTGCTTCTCGCCGCCCATGAGGGCGGGGGTGAGGTAGTAGCCCAGGCAGAGGATGAAGGACAACACGCCGGCGTTGACCAGGCCGGGGGCCACCAGGGGGACGTAGACCCGGCGGAAGATGGTGATCCGTCCGGCGCCCATGCTCGCCGCGGCGGCCAGCAGCCGCCTGTCGATGCCCTTCATCACCGCGTACAGCAGCAGCACGGTGTACGGCAGCATCACGGCGGTGGTGCCGATGACGACGCCGATCTCGTTGTAGAGCAACTGGAAGGGCGCGCCCGGGAAGTGGATGTCCGTCAGGACGTTGTTCACCACGCCGTTGTCGCCGAGCAGGATGATCCAGCCGTAGGTGCGCACCAGGGCGCTGATGAAGTGGGGGACGACCACCACGATCATCGCCAGGCCCGCCCACAGGGGCTTGAGCCGGGAGATCGCGGAGGCCAGCAGGAAGCCGATGACCAGGGCGAGCAGGGAGGTCTCGGCGGAGATCCGCAGGGTGGTGAGCAGGATCTCCAGGTTGGCGCCCTGGAACGCGTCCGCGTACCAGTGGAGGGTCAGACCGCCGTTGTCGCCCTTCAGGCTCAGCATCAGGGTGCTGAAGATGGGATAGACGAAGAGGATCAGCAGGTAGACGACGACGGGGGTCGCGTTGATCAGGCCGAAGCGGGTGCGGCGGTCGGACAGTGAGACGCGGCCCCGTCGTTTCTTCTGGGGCGCCGGAGTGGCGGAGCCCGATACCGGAGCGAGTACGGCCACTGTCCTCACCTCTCGTCTTCCGCGTCGGGAAAGACGCTGACGTTGGCGGGGTCCGCGGCCAGGTCGACCCGCTCGCCGAGGGCGGGGGCGCGGCCGGCGGGCAGTTCGAGTCGTATGAGTGCGGTGTCCGTGCCGCCGAGGGGGCGGACGGTGACGCGGACCAGGGTGCCGACGTAGGTGACCGTCTCGACGGTCCCCGTACAGAACCCGTCGCCCGGCGGACACAGGGCGAGCCGGCCGGGCTGGACCGCCGCGCGGACCCGAACCCCCTCGGAACCGACCTGCGGACGCGCCTTCAGCGCGCCGCCGCTGTCGAGCCGGACGAGGGTGTGGGCGGAGGTCTGCTGCTCCACGCGGCCCGGGAGGAAGTTGGCCGCGCCGAGGAAGTCGGCGACGAACGGAGTGCGGGGCCGCTCAAACAGTTCCTGCGGGGTGTCGAACTGGTCGATCAGGCCGTCCCGCATCACCGCGATCCGGTCGGACAGGACCAGGGCTTCCTCCTGATCGTGCGTCACATAGATGACGGTCAGGCCGAGTTCCTGCTGGATGCGCTTGATCTCGGTCTGGAGCTGGTCGCGCAGCTTCTTGTCGAGGGCGCCGAGGGGCTCGTCCATGAGGATGACCGGCGGGCGGTAGACCAGGGCCCGGCACAGGGCGACGCGTTGCTGCTGGCCGCCGGACAGTTCGCGCGGGCGGCGCCGGGCCATGGCGGACAGTCCGGCCATCTCCAGGGTCTCGCCGACCCGGCGGCGCAGCTCCGCCTTCGGCACGCCGCGCAGTTGCAGCGGGAAGGCCACGTTCTCCCACACCGTCATGTGCGGGAAGAGCAGGTACTGCTGGAAGACGAAGCCCAGGCCGCGCTTCTGCGGGGCGAGGCGGGTGACGTCGTTGCCACCGACGACGATGCTGCCGGAATCGGGCTCGCAGAACCCGGCGATCATCATGAGGGTGGTGGTCTTGCCGGAGCCGGAGGAGCCGAGGAAGGTGACGAACTCACCCGCAGCGATCTCCATGGAGACCTCGTCGACTGCGGTGACGCCCCCGTAGGTCTTGCGAAGTCGTGTTATGGACAAGGGTTTTCCGCTACCGGCCAGGGTCTCCGGCCGAGTGAGCGAGGGCATCACGTCGATCTCAGGCATGCGTCCACTCCTGCCAGCGCTTGGACACGGCGTCCTGGTTCTTGATCCACCATTCGACGTCCAGGTCGAAGCCGGTCTCCAGGTGCTTCGGGGAACTGCCCAGATTCGCGGCGGTGGTGGTGGAGAGCTTCTTGTAGGCGCCGGGCACCGACGGGGCCATCGGATAGATCTCGGCGTAGGCGGCCTGCACCTCGGGGCGCAGCGCGAAGTCGATGAGCTGGTAGGCGGCGTCGACGTTCGCGGCGCCCTTGGGGATGCCGAGGGCGTTGCTCTGCCGGCGGGCGCCGTTCCACTGATAGGCGAGCGGGGCGCCGCCCTTGATCAGGGCGTCCAGGCGGCCGTGCCAGACGCTGGAGGCGTCGACCTCCTTGCGGCCCAGGAGCACTCCGGGCAGGGCGCCGGTGTCCCAGAACTTGCGGACGTGGGGCTTGATCTCGCTCAGGACCTTGAAGGCGCGGTCCACGTCGAGGGGGTAGAGCTTGTCCAGGGCCACGCCGTCGGCGAGGAGGGCGAACTCCAGCTCGGGCAGATCGGCGTCCAGGGCCTGGAGGGCGCGGTTGCCGGGGAACGCCTTGGTGTCCCAGAAGTCGGCCCAGGAGGAAGGTTTCTGCTTGCCGAAGGAGTCGGTGCGGTAGGCCATCACGCTGGCCCAGTAGTTCTTGCCGACAGCGTTGGAGGTGACCAGGGTCTTGGCGATGCCCGCGCTCTTGAAGTTCTTCAGCCGGTCGAAGTCGAGGTCCTCGGTCGCGTCCTGCTGCTTGAAGAGGACGAAGTCGGCCATCGAGTCGTCGATGACGTCGAACTGAGGGCGGCCCTGCTTGATCTGGGCGAGCATCTGGGCGTACTCGATGTTCACCACCTTGACCTGGATGCCGGTCTCCTTGGTGAACGGCTCGTAGATCGCCTGCTGGTTGGCGTCGCCGTAGGAGCCGCCGCTGTTGCGCACGACGAGCGTCTTGGAGCCCTTGCCGCCGCTGCTGCCGGACCGGCTGGTGCCGGTGCCGCAGGCGCTGAGGGACGTGGCGGCGGCGATGCCTGCGGCAACGCCGCCTGCTCCGCGCAGAAACACTCTGCGGTCGATCCGAAAGTCCTTCACCGGGTGCCTCCTGGTGGTGCGTTACGAGGGGAGGGGATGCGTGTGGGGGGTGCGGGCTGGAGCGGTTTCTCGTTCTGGTCGTGCGGGGGCTTTGCAGGGGGTGGGTTCAGTGGTCGCCGGAGATCCGGGGAGCCGGAGCGGCGATGGCTGCCAGTTCGGCGCCGGGGGCGACGGTGAGGCCGCGCATTCCGTAGAAGATGCGTCCGGTGGCGGGGGTGTGGACCTTGTATTCCTGGCCGTCGGCCGGGTCGATGACGTGGCCGATGACCTGGCCGGACGTCACGTCGTCGCCGGCGGTGAACTCCGGGTACCAGAGGCCGCTGTTCTCGGCGGTGACGCCCGCGGCCCAGACCCACTCGCGGACCGGCGACCCGGGGCCCTGGGGCCGTGTGTCGAGGACTCCGAGCCGGTTCAGTACCCCGTACAGGCCGCCGACGAGCCGCCGGGCGGCCTCCGGGTCGCGCTCGCCCAGCTGGCCGGTCTCGACGAGGATCGCCGGGATGCCCTGTCGGGCGGCGGCCGCGTGGCTGTTGCCGCCGTCGGTGTTCATGCCGAAGATGACGTCGTCGATGCCGAGGGCGCCGGCCGTGTCGGCCGTCCTGCCGTCGAGTTCGGGGTCGCCGGTGAGGCGGTAGCCGACGAAGTCCTTGAGGACCTCGTCGATGCCGCCGGAGTGCAGGTCGACGTAGGCGTCGGCGCCTTCGACGAGGTGAGCGAAGAGCCAGGCGGCCAGCCGCTCGGTGGGGCCGCCGTCCGGGTCGCCGGGGAAGACGCGGTTGATGTTGACACCGTCGAGCGGGGAGACGCCGAGCCGCCCCTGGTACACGGCCGGCGGGTTGGCGACCGGGCACAGGACGACCTGGCCGTGCACCTCGCCGGGTTCCAGCAGGGCCGCGAGCCGGGTGGCCGCGTCGATGCCGGTGAACTCGCCGCCGTGCACGCCTGCCGTGACGAGGACGCGGGGGCCGGGGTGGGCGCCGTTGACCAGGGTCAGCGGGATGTCCACAGTGAGCGTGCCCAGGTCGGCGGAGACAGTGCCGCGGACCTTGGTGCCGGGCTCGGCGCTCAGGGCGCCGACGGACAGGGAGCTCTTCGTCGAGGTCATGGTCGTCACGCCTCCGTTCGGTCGAGGGTGGACAGGAAGTCGATGGGCTGCGCCGAGTTGCCGTCCAGCGCCAGGTCGGCCGCGATGTCTCCGAAGGCGGGCGAGAGCTTGAAACCGTGGCCGGAGAAGCCGGCGAGCAGGACGACGTTCTCGGCGCCGGGCAGGGGCCCGACGAGCGGGCGGCTGCTCTCGGTGTAGCCCTCCATATAGACGGAGAGGCGGGTCGGGTCGGGGTTCAGGTCCGGCATGTGACGGCCGATCAGCTCAGTGAAGATCTCCAGCTCCTCGGGCTCGACGGTCCGGTCCAGCTGGTTCGGGTCGCCGGCGGGGCGGTGCAGGGCGCGGGAGAGGCCGAGCTTGACGGAGACGCCGTCCGGGGAGGGCAGGCCGTACAGGTGCGTGGGCGCCGTACGGATGAAGGCCGGACGCTCCTCGCCGAACCAGGCGTCCGTGGTGGGCACGTACCAGGCATTGATCAGCCGACGGATGTCCACCTCCCACGGCAGGTCCGGCATCAGGTCGTTGACCCACGGACCGGGGCTGACCACGGCCGCGTCGAAGTGCTCGCTGCCGGCGTCGGTGCGGATCGCGACGCCGTTCGCGACGGGGACGATCTCGCGGACCGTGGTGTAGCGGTGGATGCGGGCGCCCAGTTCCTCGGCGCGGCGGGCGGCGGTCTGGATGGTCAGTTCCGGGCGGATGAAGCCGGCCCTGCGGTCGAGTACGGCCGCGTCACCGTCCTCGATACGGAACTGCGGGAAGCGCTTGGCGAGGGCGTCCACGTCGAGCACCTCGTGGTCCAGGCCGTGCTCGGCGATGGACTGGAGGACGGTGGCCATCTGGTGGTGCTCGGTGGGCCCCATCAGGAGGCATCCGGTGAGGCTGCGCAGTTCGCGGCCGGTCTCCTGCTGGAGCTGCTCCCAGAGGGCGTCGGCGTGCTGGAGGAGCGGGACGTACCGGGAGTCCTCGAAGTGGGCGCTGCGGAAGATGCGGGTCTCGCCGCCGGCGGCGCTTCGGTCGTGGCCCGGGGCGAAGCGGTCGTAGCCGACCACCTCGGCACCACGGGCCGCCAGGCGCCAGGCGGCCTGGCTGCCCATCGTTCCGACGCCGACGACGGCGACGCGCTTCCTGGCAGCTGACACGGGACTTTCCTTTCGTTTCGCCGGGGGCGCATGCTGGCCCCGACGTGGGGCTGTTCGATTCCTGGTGGTTGGGACGAGGGCTGGGGCTTCTCCGCGGCCCAACAGCTCGCTATCGCCCGCATCTCGGAGTCCGACTCGTTTCGGCGGGGATCCCTCCCGAGGCCGTGCCACATTGTGGAACGCTGTGCTAGAATCTGGCACAGACGATGGCAGGGGCACGAAGGGGAGTCAAGAGGGTGTCCACCAAGGATTCCGAGGATTAACAGGGGGAAATCGGATGGAAATGAAGAGCGTCACCAGATCACTGCGCATCCTGGAGGCGGTCGCCCAGCATCAGCCGGTGACCGTCGGGGAGCTGACGAAGCTCTTCGGTCTCCCGAAGTCGACCGTGCAGCGCACCCTGGTCACCCTGAACGAGGCGGGGTGGTTGCGGGCGAACCGCAGGGACACCACCCGCTGGGAGATCGGCGCACGCGTGCTCGCCGTACGCCCCGCCGCCCTCCAGGGCTCCAGCCTGTTCGCCGCCGCCCGCGAGCCGATGGTGCGGCTGAGGGACAAGGTGAACGAGACCATTCACCTGTCGGTCCCGGACGCCCTGCACTGCATGGTCGTGGTGGACCGTGTGGACTGCGACCACCCCGTACGGACCTTCCACACCATCGGCGACACCTCACCCCTGCACGCGACCGCCACCGGGCGCGCCGTCCTCGCCCATCTGGCGAAGTCGGAGGTCGAGGAGTTCATCAGCCAGGGGCTGGAGCGTTACAGCGAGACGACACCGGCGGACCCCGCGGACCTCCGCGCCGAGCTGCGCCGGATCAGCACGGACGGTTACGCGGTCAACATCAACCAGTACCGGCCGGGCGTCTGCGCCATCGCCGCGCCCGTCCTCGACGAGGACGGCACACCGCTGGCCACCGTAGCCATGTCCATGCCCGATTCCCGGTACGCCGAGGACAAGCTGCCCGAGTGGGGCCGTCTCGTCGCCGACACGGCCGCGGAGATCACGGGGCGCCGCCTGGGAGCCTGAGCAAGAAGCGGCACCTCGGCCCCGCAGCAACGAGGGCCGGTTCCCATGCCTGGGAGTCGGCCCTCGGCGCACTTCGCGGCAGGCCCTGGGGGAGATCGCCGGGCGCAGGGGTCGCCGCCTCACGCAGCAACTCAATGCGTGCCACATTGTGGGACGCCATGCTAGAGTCCGGCACGATCATGCCTGCGGCTCCGGGAGCGAGTCAAAGAGGTGAGTCCGACGAAGTCCGCAGAACCCCCGGGGGCCCGGTATGGAAATGAAGAGTGTGACCAGGTCACTGCGCATGCTGGAGGCCGTGGCACAGCATCAGCCGTTGACCGTCGGGGAGCTGACGAAGCTCTTCGGTCTCCCGAAATCGACCGTGCAGCGCACCCTGATCACGCTCAATGAGGCGGGCTGGCTGCGGGCCAACCGGACAGACACCACCCGCTGGGAGATCGGCGCACGCGTGCTCGCCGTACGCCCCGCCGCCCTCCAGGGCTCCAGCCTGTACGCCGCCGCCCGCGAACCGATGGTGCGGCTCCGTGACGCGCTGAACGAGACCATCCACCTGACCGTTCCGGACGCCCTGCACTGCATGGTCGTGGTGGACCGCGTCGACTGCGACCACGCCGTACGGACCTTCCACGCCATCGGAGACACTTCACCCCTGCACGCCACGGCCACCGGGCGCGCCGTCCTCGCCCATCTGCCGAAGTCCGAGGTCGACCAGCTCACAGCGGGCACGCTGGAGGGCTACGGCGAGGAGACCATCACCGACCCGGTCGCTCTACGCGCGGAGATACGCCGGGTCAGAGAGCGCGGATACGCCGTCAACCACAACCAGTACATCCAGGGTGTCTGCGCCATCGCGGCACCCGTCCTGGACGGTGACGGCGTGCCGCTGGCCGCCGTGGGCATCTCCATGCCCGACTCCCGCTTCGATCCCGACCGGCTCGCCGAGCTGGGGCGGCGGGTGACCGACACCGCGGCGGAAATCACCGCCCGCCACCTGGGCTGAGGACAGCGCCGAGCACGTCCCACCGCCGAGAGGGCCGCACTGCGGGAAAGCGGCTGTGGGTCCGCCTCACCGGCCCAGGCGGTCGACGGGCACCCGAGTCGTGGGTCACCATGACGACCGTCTGCCCCAACTCCCTTACGGAGTTGCGGAGAAAGCCCAGCACCTCGGCGCCGGAGCGCGGACCGTCGGACATCGACCGCGTACGCCCACTCCCCCGCAGCAACGCCACACAGGTGTGCCCCGTGCCCGGCCAGGGCGGCCGGGCACGGGGCGGCCCGCGCGGTGCTCGATGGGGCGTGTGTCAGGGCATGACCGCCGTCATCGCACGGGCACCGCGAGGTACTGGTACTCCAGGAACTCCTCGATCCCGACCCGCCCGCCCTCGCGGCCGAGCCCGGACTGCTTGACGCCGCCGAAGGGAGCGGCCGGGTTGGAGACGAGGCCGGTGTTGAGGCCGACCATGCCCACCTCCAGGCGTTCGCTGACGCGCAGGGCGCGGTCGAGGCCCTCGGTGAAGACGTAGCCGACCAGGCCCCAGGGGGTGTCGTTGGCGCGGCGGACGACCTCGTCCTCGTCGTCGAAGGTGACGATCGCGGCGACCGGGCCGAAGATCTCCGTGTCCATCAGGCGGCTTTCGGGGTCGACTCCCGCGAGCACGGTCGGCGGATAGAAGCAGCCCGGCCCTTCCGGCGTACGGCCGCCGACAAGCACCTCGGCGCCGCGCTCCACCGCGTCGGCGACCAGTTCCTCGACCTTGGCGCGACCGGTGGCGTCGATCAGCGGGCCGACATCGACACCGTCCCGGGTGCCGGGGCCGACCACGAGGGCGCCCATGCGTTCGGCCAGGCGCCGCCCGAACTCCTCGGCCACCGAGCTGTGGACGAAGAACCGGTTCGCGGCGGTGCACGCCTCGCCCATGTTGCGCATCTTGGCGAGCATGGCGCCGTCCACGGCCACGTCGAGGTCGGCGTCGTCGAAGACGAGGAACGGCGCGTTGCCGCCCAGCTCCATCGAGGTCCGTACGACCGCGTCCGCGCTCTGGGCCAGGAGAATCCGTCCGACCTGCGTGGAGCCGGTGAAGGACAGTTTGCGAATCCGCCCGCCGCGCAGGAGCGGTTCACACACCTCCCCCGCACGGGAGGTGGTGACGACGTTCAGGACGCCGTCGGGCAGCCCGGCCTCCTTGAGGATCGCGGCGAGGGCCAGGCTGGAGAGCGGGGTCTGGGGGGCCGGCTTGAGGATCATCGTGCAGCCCGCGGCGATGGCGGGGCCGATCTTGCGGGTGCCCATGGCCAGCGGGAAGTTCCACGGGGTGATCAGCAGACAGGGGCCGACCGGGCGGCGGGAGAGCAGCATGCGGTTGCGGCCGTCGGGCAGGATGCCTGCGCCGCCGTCGATCCGTACGGCCTCCTCGGAGAACCAGCGGAAGAACTCCGCCGCGTACGCGACCTCTCCCCTCGCCTCGGGCAGCGGCTTGCCCATCTCGGACGTCATGAGGTGGGCGAGCTCGTCGACGCGGTCGAGGATGATCTCGTAGGCACGGCGCAGGATCTCGCTGCGTGCCCGGGGCGCGGTACGGGCCCACTCCTCCTGCGCCTGGACGGCCGCGTCCTCGGCGAGCCGGGTGTCCTTGGCGCCGGCGTCGGCGACGTGGCAGAGGATCTCGCCGGTGGCGGGGTCGTCGACGGGCATGGTGGCGCCGTCCGCGGCGTCCACCCAGGTCCCGCCGATGAACAACTGCGTGGGTGTGTCGGTCATCGGGTCACTCCTGGTCGGTCGACAGTTCGGTCGGCGGCGGGGTCGAGCAGTTCGGCCAGGTGCAGGGCGCGGATGTCCCGGTCACCGGCGAGATGGTCGATCTGGGTGGCGCAGCTGAAGCCGTCGGCCACGACGACGGCCGGTGCGGCCTGGTCGATGGCGTCGAGGCGGGGCTTCAGTGCCAGGTCGGCGACGGCCATCGAGGTGTCGTAATGCTGCTCCTCGAAGCCGAAGTTCCCGGCCAGTCCGCAGCAGCCCTCGGCCTCGTCGACCTTGTCCACGCCGAGCCGGCGCAGCAGGTCAGCGGGACGGCGGCCCTTGAAGGTGGCGTACTCGTGGCAGTGGGTCTGCAGGACGACGCTCGTCGGCACGGGGGGCGGGGTCCAGCCGGGGTCGGCGAGGTCGGTCAGCGCGCCGGTGAAGGTGTGGACCCGGTCCGCGACGCGCTGGGCGGCGTCGGTACCGAGGAGTTCGGGCACGTCCCGCTTGAGGGCGGCGGCGCAGCTGGGCTCGGCCACGATGATCGGCCGCTCGTCGCCGTTGTCGAGGTGGGCGACCGTACGGGTCATGATGCGGCGCGCGACCGACAGCTGGCCGGTGCTCACCCACGTCAGACCGCAGCACAGGCCGTCTTCGGCCGTGCAGGGGATTCCGGAGTCGGCGAGTACCCGGCTCGCGGCGCCCGCGACCTCGGGCCGGAAGGCGCGGGTGAAGCTGTCGACGAAGAGCAGGGCCTTCGCCGGTTCGCCGTTCTTCGCCTGGCGCAGGACCTTGCGGAAGGTGCGCCGGGAAGCGAAGGCCGGGATCCTGCGCTTCGTGGTGACGCCGCCGAGGCGGGCGAGCAGGGTGCCGACCGGTCCGCGCAGGAGGGCGTTGACCGGGCGGGCTGCCCATCCGGCGAGCGCGGAGGTCAGGGGCAGCCAGCCCAGGGAGTAGTGCGAACGGGGTCGCACGCGGCCCTTGTAGTGCTGGTGCAGGAACTCCGCCTTGTACGTGGCCATGTCGACGCCGACCGGGCAGTCGCTGGAACACGCCTTGCAGGACAGGCACAGGTCGAGGGCGTCCTTGACCTCGGTCGAGCGCCAGCCGTCCTTCACCGTCTCGCCGCGCACCATCTCCTGGAGCAGGCGGGCCCGGCCCCGCGTGGAGTCGTTCTCCTCCCCGGTGGCCCGGTAGCTGGGACACATCACGCCGCCCGCGTCGCTGCGGCAGCGGCCGACGCCGACGCAGCGGCGGGCCGCGCCCGCGAAGCCGTCCTCGTCGTGCGGGAAGGTGAACTCGGTTGCCAGGGGCTGGATTTGATGCAGTGCGAGGTCGGCGTCCAGCGGAGCCGGGGCCACGATGACGCCCGGATTCAGCAGTCCCTCGGGGTCGAAGACCTTCTTGAAGGCAGCGAACGCCCCGATCATCCGGTGGCTGTACATGACCTCCAGCAGCTCACCGCGCGCCCGCCCGTCACCGTGCTCGCCGGACAGCGTGCCGCCGTGCGCGACGACCAGGGCGGCGGCCTCTTGGAGGAAGCGACGGGCAGCGGCGCGGCCGGGGTCCGTGGCGAGGTCGAAGTCGATGCGTACGTGGACGCAGCCCGCGCCGAAGTGCCCGTACATCACGCCGGTGAGTGCGTGGGAGGCAAGCAGTTTGCGGAAGTCCCGCAGGTAGCCGGCCAGGTTCTCGGGCGCTACCGCCGAGTCCTCCCAGCCGGGCCACGATTCTCCGCCGTCGACGAGGCGGGCGGCCAGGCCGGCCCCGTCCTCACGGACCCGCCACAGCGACCGTCGCTCGGCCGCGCTCGCCACGACCCGGCCGCCGGTCATCCGGCCCCGCGCCTTGAGCACGTCGAGGAGTTCGGCCGCGCGGGCGTTCACCGTGGCCTCGTCGTCGCCGTCGAGCTCGACGTACAGCCACGCACGGCCTTCGGGCAGTCCGGTGACGGAGTCCGGGCCGCGGCGGGCGCGCATGGTGGCGACGATCGCCTCGTCCATGCCCTCCACGGCGGTGGGGTTCCAGTGCAGGATCTCCGGCACGTCCTCGGCGGCGTCGACGACGTCGTCGTAGCCGAGGGTGAGCAGTGCCGAAGCCGGTGCGGTCGCCACCAGGCGGACCGTCGCGGCGGTGACGACCGCGCAGGAGCCCTCGGTGCCGACCAGGGCGCGGGCCATGTCGAACCCGTTCTCCGGCAGCAGGTGGTGCAGTTGGTAGCCGGAGACCTGGCGGGCGATGCGGCCCAGCTCGGTGCGGATCGGCGCCAGGTTGTCGCCGATGAGACTCCGTACGTCCGCTTCGAGGCGGGCGACGCGCTCCGCATCGGTGGGGTCCACGGGGTGCAGCCCGACGCGGTCGGCGACGGCTCGCACGCCGTCCGCCGTGACGATCTCAAGGGCCTCGACATGGCTGCTGGTCCGCCCGTGCCGCACCGACCGGTTCCCGCACGCGTCGTTGCCGATCATGCCGCCAAGGGTGCAGCGGCTGTGCGAGGAGGGGTCGGGGCCGAAGGCGAGGCCGTGCTGGGCGGTCGCGCTCTGCAACGCGTCGAGGACCACACCGGCCTCGACACGCGCCGTTCCGGCGGCCGGGTCGACGTCCAGGATCCGGTTCATGTACCGGGAGAAGTCCAGGACGACACCCGGCCCGACGGCGTTGCCCGCCATGCTGGTGCCGCCGCCGCGCGCGGTGACCGGCACGCCCGTCTCCCGGCAGGCCCGCAGCACCGCGACCACGTCGTCGGCATCGCGGGGGAAGGCCACGGCCTGCGGCGGAACGCGGTAGTTGGAGGCGTCGTAGGCGTAGGGGCCGGTGCCGGGTCCGGTCTCCACCCGCAGGCCGGGAGCGGTCTCGGCGAGCCGGGCGGTCAGCCGCACGAGGGCGTCGCTCATCGTGCCGTCGCTCCCGATGTGCCGGCCTCCACCGCGGCCGCCCACGCCTGGAGGCCCTCGTCGATGGCCGTCTCGTCGATCACCAGCGCCGGGATCATGCGTACGACCTGGTTCCAGGCCCCGCACAACAGCAGAAGCAGCCCCTCGTCGATGGCGGCGCGCTGCACACGGGAGGCGGCCTCGGGGTCGGGGCTGCCGTCCTCGGTGACGAACTCGGTGGCCAGCATCAGCCCGAGGCCACGCACGTCACCGATACCGGGCGTGCGGTCGGCCACCGCCTCCAGGCCCTGGCGCAGCCGCGCGCCCATCGCCTCGGCGTTCTCGACGAGCTTCTCCTCGCGTACGACGTCCAGGGTGGCGCAGGCCGCCGCGCACGCGACGGCGTTGGCGCCGTACGTGCCGCCCTGCGAGCCGGGCCATGCCTTCGCCATCAGCTCCTCGGAGGCCGCGATGCCGGACAGCGGGAAGCCGCTGGCCAGGCCCTTCGCGGTGACCAGGATGTCGGGCGTGATGCCGAAGTGGTCATGGCCCCAGAAGCGGCCGGTGCGGCCGACGCCGGTCTGCACCTCGTCGAGGATCAGCAGGAAGCCGTGGCGGTCCGCGCGCTCCCGCAGGCCCTCCATGAAGGCGCGGTTCGCGGGGACGTAGCCGCCCTCACCCAGCACCGGTTCCACGATGATCGCCGCCGTGTCGGCGGGCGAGGAGATCGTCTGGAGCGTGTAGTCGAGCTCCTGGAGGGCGAAGCGGGTGGCGGTCTCCTCGTCCCAGCCGTAGCGGAAGGCAGTCGGGAACGGGGTGACGACCACGCCGCTCATCAGCGGGGAGAAGCCGGAGCGGAAGCGGGTGCCGGAGGTGGTCATGGAGGCGGCGGCCACGGTACGGCCGTGGAAGCCGCCGTGGCAGACGATGACGTTGGGCCGGCCGGTGGCCTGGCGGGCCAGGCGCAGCGCGGACTCGACGGCTTCGCTGCCGGAGTTGGTGAAGAACAGGCTGTCCAGGCCGGCCGGCAGCACCTCGCCGAGCTTCTCGACCAGTTGCCGCAGGGGCCGGTGCATGACCGTCGTGTACTGGCCGTGGACGAGCGTGCCCACCTGCTCCTGCGCCGCCGCCACGACCCTGGGGTGGCAGTGCCCGGTGCTGGTGACGCCGATCCCGGCGGTGAAGTCGAGGTAGCGGCGGCCGTCCTCGCCGTAGAGGTGGACGCCCTCGCCCCGGGCCGCCACCACGGGTGTGGCCTGGCGAAGGTGCGGCGACAGTGCGGTCATGTTCGTCTCCCGGCGTGGGTCGTCGGACGGGTGCGGTCCCCCGAGCATCTCCGCCGGCCGGCAGGGAGCCAACGCGCGATCTGTCCAGCCGGGACGCGGTATCCGGACGTTGTGTCAACCGCGCCGCTCTCCTGCGCGCCCTGTGACCCCCATGACCGTCGGCCCACTCCCTCTTGCGCAGGTCAGCGACGCTTGTCAGAGTGACTGGGCGGGCAGGGAGGCACCGTGAGCGAGAATCACCACGCGGCCCCGGAGCCCGGCACCGACGGTCTTGACGCCCCCCTGTCGGGCCGGGACATGGACGCGGTCGGCCGTCCGCTCACCGTGGCGGACGTACTGGCGCTTCCCGTCCTCGCCGCAGGACAACCCCAGGTCGTCGCCGGCGCGGCCGGGCTCGACCGCCCTGTGCGCTGGGTCCACATCACCGAGCTGACCGACCCCGCGTCCTTCCTCAAGGGCGGCGAACTCGTCCTGACCACCGGAATGCCCCTGCCCGAGGACGCGGCGGGCGTGCGCCGGTACGTCGACGAACTCGCGGCCGTCGACGCGGCGGCCCTGGTCATCGAGCTGGTCCGCCGCTACCACCGCCCGCCCGACGCGCTCGTCCACGCCTGCCAGGCCCGTGGCCTCCCCCTCGTGGCCTTGGCGAAGGACGTCAACTTCCTGGAGGTCACGCAGGTCGTCCACGCGCTCATCCTCGGCAATCAGGCCGAGGCGATGCGCCGGACCCAGCACATCCACGAGGCGTTCACCGCCCTCACGCTGCGCGGCGCCGGCCCCGAGGACGTCGTACGTGCCGCGGCGGACATGAGCGGCCGTACGGTCGTGCTGGAGAACCTGGTCCACCAGGCACTGATCTGCGAATCCTCCGGCAGCACCACGCAAGCCGCACTCACCGACTGGGAACAGCGCTCCCGGGCCACTCCCCCCGCCGACCACACCACTGTGTCCGGACCCGAGGACTGGCTCGTGGCACCCGTGGAATACCAGGGCGAACGGTGGGGCCGCGTGACCATGCTCCCGACCGCACCCGACACGTCGCCTCAGAGCCCCTTCGGCCCCGAGGACGTCACCGTCCTAGAGCGGACCGCGATGGCCCTCACCATCGCCCGCCTCATCCACCCCACACCCTGGGAACGCACCGCCCACCGGGGCGCCCTGCGCGATCTCGTCGAACAACGCCACCGCTCCCCCGGGGACGCCCGCGCCCGTGTCGCCGCACTGGGCCTGCCCACCGAGAACACCTCCTTCATCGCCGTACTCGCGGACGCCCTGACGGAAGACGACACCGCGAAAACCGAAACCCGCCTCTCCGAAGAACTGAGGACGACAGGAATCCAGGCGCTTGTCGGCCACCTCACCCCGACACGGCTCGGCATCCTGCTGGCGCTGCGCCCCTCCCAGCCCTGGCGCCCCACGGTCGAGCACCTGAGCCGCACCGCGCTGGACCTGGCCCCCGCAGCGACCGTGAGCGTCGGCTCCGAGACCACGGACCTCGCTCACGTCGCCCGCTCCTTCCGCGAGGCAGCCCGCGTCACCGAGGCCACCCGGCCCGGCCAGCCCCTCCCCGCGGGCCGCTCCTTTCACGAACGGTCCGACATCGGCCTGGCCCGCCTGCTGTTCGCACTCCGCGACGACACCCGCATCCAGGACTACGCCGAACGACAGCTCGGCCGCCTCGTCGACCACGACACCCGCCACGGCACCGACCTCCTGACCACCTTGCGCCACTACTTGGACGCGGCCGGCAACAAGACGATCGCCGCCCGCTCCGGCGGCCTGTCCCGGGAGACCGTCTACCAACGCCTGCGCACCATCGAGCGGATACTCGACTGCGACCTCGAGTCCGGCGAACAGCGCACCGAACTCCACGTGGCGCTGACGGCACTCGATGTCCTGCGGATCCGCTGAACACAGCACGTCAACGAGTAGCCGACCGAGATCCTCATTGAGGAAATCCCTGCTGTCGGGCCAGATGGCTCCATCGACGTGGCGGAGCACCCTCATTGAGGGGGGCCGGGACGCCCGCCCACCGCTCCAGCGGGCAGTTGTGGGACAACGCTTGAAGAACCTCGTTCAAGGAGGGCCCGCCGGGCGAGTGGCAACGTCGGAGTCGATATTCCCGGCTGTGCGGGCCGGCGCAGAGGAGGGCGCGGGCGAGGTCGGGCAGGCCGAGGCTGAGGGCGTCACAGTCCCCGCAATGGACGAGGTGGACCAGGTCGGTGGTCACCTGCTCCCAGTCACCGACCGTCGGCCAGGCGGTGCCGCCGTCCAGTTCGTGGGTGAGGGTGGACAGTTGGATGATCTCGCCGGGTGCTCGTGTGCGAAGAGCAGATACACCGTGTGCGTACGTACCTGGTCGTCAGACGGGGGCTGCGTCATGGGGCCGTGTGCCTTCAGCGGAGCAGTGCCGGATCGGCTTGGTAGTGCGTGGCGGAGGCGCAGGTGGTGCAGCGGCCGTCGCTGTTCGGGTGGGCGCGGCGAGGTGTGGGGCCAGGGCAGATGCCACAGGGCGGCCAGCCCAGGCAGGTGGGGCAGAGGTCTGAGGCGCTCGCCTGGTAGGGCCACGGTGTCCACGACGAGGACGGAGCGGCCGTCAAGCCGACGCCGACGGGCTTCCGGGCGGGTGCAGAAACGGGCTCAAGCCCGCCGTAGTCGCCGCGATGACCTGGCCTGGACGAGTCTCGGCCCACTCCCGACGGCATCGCCGCCCCTCGCTCCACTGCTGCACGAGATCTGCCTGGATGCCAGGACCTGGGTGCCAGGCCCGTACCGTGTCGGGCCTGGCCCCGGTCCGTCAGTTCTGGAGGCGCCAGTGCTGGTTGGCGCCGCCGGAGCAAGTCCACAGCTGGATTTTCGTCCCGTTGGCTGTTCCCTGGCCGTTGGCGTCCAGGCAGAGCCCCGACTGCGCTGCTGTGATCGTGCCGTCGGGGTTGAGGTTCCATTGCTGGTCCGGCTGCCCACTGCAGTCCCAGATCGCCGCCGGGGTGCCGTTGCCCGCGCCCTGGCCGACTCCCAGGCACTTGTTGCCGTAGACGACCAGCTGCTTTCCGGTGGTGTGGGTCCAGCGCTGGTTGGAGCCTCCGTTGCAGTCCCACAGCTGTGCCTGCGTACCGTTCGCTGTGGTCGAGTTGTTGATGTCGAGGCAGCGCCCCGACTGCTGGCCCACTATCTGCTGGTTGCCGGACTGCGGCGGCGGCTGGTTCGAGCCGAACTGGGTGAAGAACTGCCACACCGCCGCGGACGTCCAGGTGCGCCAGCCGTCACCGGTGGAGCCGTCGATGGGACCGGGGTCGTGGCCCGCTCCGTCGAACGCGGCCCAGACGACGGGGTATCCGGACCTGCATCCGGAGTAGGTGGTGATGATGTGCGTCAGGCTTCCGTTGGCCGGCTCGGGCGGGTTCTGCGGGGTGCAGCCGTTCGTCCGGACGAAGGTGTCGCGCAGGTCTCGTCCCGACTGGATGGGCAGCACGTTGTCCCTGAGGCCGTGCAGTCCCATGTAGGCGATGGGCTGGTTGCCGCCGTTGCAGCCGCTGAGGTTCGCGCCGGAGTAGACCGCGACCGCGCGGAAGACCGTCGCCCGGGAGCAGGCGAGGGCGTACGACATCGCGCCGCCGTAGCTGAAGCCGGCGGAGAACAGCTGGGTGGTGTCGACGCACAGGCCTGATTCGATCTGGTTGACCATGGCGTCGACGAAGGCCACGTCCTGGCCGCCGGGGTTGGCCCAGCCGTTGCCGTTGCCCTGGGGGGCGACGAAGATCGTGCTGTTGTTCGCGTTGTCCGCCAGGCGCCGGAGGCCGTAGTAGGACCAGTTGTACCCGTCCGTGCCGCCCGAGTCGACGTCATTGGCTGTCCCGCCCCGCCAGTGGAAACCGAAGACCAGCCGGTAGGGGTGGTTGCTGTCGTAGCCGGCCGGGACCCGCAGGATGTAACTGCGGTTCTGGCCGCCGCTCTGAATCGTGTGGTTGCCGCTGGTCAGCGTCGGAGCCTTGCCGCAGCCCGCGCTCGCCGCGGCGGCGGACCTCGGGGCCGGCGCGGGTGCCCCGAGGGCGCTGCTGAACGAGGTGCCCGCGGTCGTCAGGATGAGAAGCAGTGCGGCCGCGATGGCCATTAAGAGCCGTTTACGTTCCATGCTCTCCCTCTTCCGTCGTCCGTCGTCGAGTTCTGCTGTTCTACGGGGAGCGCCGGTTCACACGGCAGTGATGGTCCACGCGTTGTTGGTGCTGGAGTTGGGCGTCCACAGCACCGTCGTGGAGCCGGCCGTGGTGCTGCCGCTGCCGTCAAGCGCGGTGCCGGTGCCCCGATTCACGATCTGGTAGCGGCTGTTGCCGAGGCTGACCAGCGACCACTGCTGGTTGTTGCCGCCGTTCCACGCCTCCTGGCGGGCCGGAGCGCCGTTGGCGGCGTTGCCCCAACTGTCGGCGGCCATGCCGTTGGTGCGGTTCATGAGGCGGTAGTAGCCGTTGCCGAGGTCGATCAGCTGCCACTGGAGGTTGGTGCTGCCGTCGTAGTTCCACTGCTTGAGGTTGGAACCGGAGGCCACGTTGCCCCCGCTGTCGAGCACCAGTCCGCTGGTCACGTTGGCGATCCTGACCCAGGTCGTGGAGCCGCCCGGCGCACCCAGTACGGGGATCTCGCCGGAGAAGGTGAGCTTGACCGTGTACGCCAGGGCGCTGAACGGCGGGTTGGACGAGGGCATGGTGAGGTGCAGGCCGGACGCGTCCTGGGTCGGTGCGGGCAGGTTGATGTAGGTGCCGGCGGTGTTGTTGAGCAGTTGGGCGCCGGTCAGGCTGCTGATGTTGATCTGGTTCGAGTTCAGCGTCGTGACCGTCATGGTGCCGCCCTGCCAGCCCAGGGCGGTGGCGTAGAGCACCTTGTTGTCCCGGCTGCGGGTGAACCGGATGTCCTGCGGTTTGCCGGCCACCGGCCCGCTGAAGGAGCCGCCGCCCATCTTTGTGGGACCCTCGCCGTAACTGGACCAGGAGCGGGTGGAATAGACGGCCTCTCCGAAGCGGCCGAGCCAGTCGCCCATCGCGAGCAGGATGGACTGCTGCCCGGAGGGGATGGTGCCGTCGGCCATCGGGGCGATGTTGAGCAGCATGTTGCCGCCCTTGCTGACCCGGTCGATCAGCGAGTGGAGCAGCGCCTGCGTCGAGTAGTAGCCGATCCCCACCGTGTAGCACCAGCTGGAGGAGGAGATGCTGTCGTCGGTCAGCCAGTAGGGGGTGAGCAGACCTGCCGGGCCGCCGCGCTCGAAGTCGAAGACCTCACCCTTGTTGTTGAGGCCGTCCTTGTAGGTCGCGACCACGTCCTTGTTCCAGGCGACGGCCTGGTTGTAGTAGTGCGCGAGGAACTGGAGCCGGTAGGACTCCTGCACCTGGTTCAGGGCGAAGTCCTGCCAGACCAGGTCCGGTTGGTAGCCGTCGATGACCTCGACCAGCTTGTCGTACCAGAGCTTGTTCTCCGTGGCCGAGCCCTGCTGGCCGTAGAGGACGCGGAGCGTCGGGTCCGACTGGTTCGGCACGTGGTCGTAGAAGCCGTTGAAGTGGTAGGCGTGGTGCAGCGAGGCCATGAACTTCAGTCCCTGCCCACGGATGGCCTGCGCGTGCAGTCCCACCAGGTCGAGCTTGGGGCCGTGCTGGACCGAGTTCCACGGGTTGGCGCGGCTGTTCCACATGGAGAAGCCGTCGTGGTGCTCGGCGACCGGGCCGGCGAACCGGGCACCCGCGGCCTTGAACAGCCGGGCCCAGGCGTCCGGGTCCCACTTGCCGCCCTGCGAGACCGGTTTGGGGGCGAACTGAACGAAGTTGCCCGCCTTGTCACGGGCACCGTCGATGAAGTTGTTGTACGGCCAGGCCGCGGGGTCGCCGTAGGTGGCCTTGTGGTGGTTGTTCTCGGCGGAGCCGCCGATGTACATGTTGCGCGGGTACCACTCGTTGCCGAACGCGGGAACGCTGAAGACGCCCCAGTGGTAGTAGATGCCGAACTTGGCGTCCTGGAACCAGGCCGGGGCCGGGGGGTGCTGGTCCACGGAGGACCAGCTCGCGGTGTAGCTGCCGGGGCCGTCGGTCGCGGCGGCCTCGGGAGCGAACCGCAGCAGGCCGAAGGCCGTCGACGCGCCGGCCGCCGCCAGCAGTCGGCGCCGGCTGAACGGCAGGGACGAGGAAGTCATGTGGGGCCTTTCAGAGGGATCGGGGAGGCTCAGGAAGTCCGGCCGCCAGTCACGGGATCAGTCGCGCGTCCACTTCTGGTTGCTGCTGCCGTTGCAGGTCCACAGCTGAAGCAGGGTGCCGTTGGCCGTTCCGGCGCCGGTGGCGTCCAGGCACAGGCCGGACTGGTCGCCGGTGATCGTGCCGTCGGCGTGGATCGTCCACTTCTGGTTGGCGCCGCCGGTGCAGTCCCAGATGTCCACCTTGGTGCCGGGGCTGGTGCCCTGGCCCGCGGCGTCGAGGCAGTCGCTGCCGTAGACCCGTAGTTCACCGGCGGAGGTGGTCGTCCACTGCTGGTTGCTGCCGCCGTTGCAGTCCCACAGCTCCACCTGGGTGCCGGCCGTGTGTGACTGGCTCGGTACGTCCACGCACCGGCCGGAGCCGGCCCCGACGATCGTGCCGGTCGTGCCGCCGTCGTTCCCGCCGCTGCCGGGCGTGATGGACAGGTTGTCGAACTGTGCCGTCTCGCCCTGGCTGGTGGCGTAGCCGATCTGCCCGGCGGCCCAGGTGCCGTCGTTCACGGAACCGACCGTGGCGCCGTCGATGGCGGCGCTGATCGTGGTGCCGGAGAAGGTGAGCGCGAGGCTGTGCCACCGGTTGGTGCCGAGCGCCGCGTTCGTGCCGCGGGCCAGGGTGGAGACGGTGCCGTTGGTGTTCGAGTTCAGAATCGACCAGGCCCCGGTGTCGCTCACCCGCAGACGGTAGGCGTTCTGCCCTCCGGTGCGGTCGTAGTCGTGCGTGCCCGCACGTCCGATCAGTTCGGCGTATCCGGGCTGTTCGAGCAGCACGTCCGACGAGACCGTGTAATTGCCCCAGCTCACGTCACCGAGCAGGGTGTGCGGATCGGTCAGCGTGTCCCAGGTGATCGGCTTCTGTGGGCTCATCTGGCGCACGCACTTTCCGCTGCGGCCGCCGCCGCAGCCCACCGCCTCGAAGGCACCCTGCCAGTCCATGAGGTACTTCGCCTCGGTGCCGGTGGTGTAGCCGTCGAAGGAGTCGCTGTACGGCAGCTTCAGCGCGCTCCGGGCGGGACCGGTGGCGGTGCCCTTGCCCTGTCCGGTCGTGGTGGTCAGGGTGTACAGGTAGCCGGGCTGCACGGTCAGGCTGAAACCGCCGCCGGACGGGGTGATGTCCGCGGTGTGCACGAACTGGTCGGCCGGGTTGGCGGACCCGACGTCCGTGGACCAGACGTGGACGGTTCCGGCGGACAGTCCCCCGGTGACGTTGAAGTTCAGCGTCTGCGCGCTGCCGGCGTCCATGGTCTCGATGACCGTGGAGTAGTCGGAGTTGTTCGTGGACTTGAGCGAGACGTAGCTTCCGTTGGCGCGGTTGCCGCCGATGTAGCCGCTGGAGGCGTCGAGGTAGCGCCATCCCGGGGCGGTGAACTGGCTGGTGTGCGCCATCACCCAGGTGTTCTTGCCGATCCCGTACGACCCGGACCACGGCTGTGAAGCCAGGGCCAGACCCATGGTCGGGTACGGCAGGTTCGGGGTGAGCGCGGCGACCACCGGCCAGTTGAGGTACGCGGTCATCCGCCCGTCGATGTATCCGCGGTTGATGCCGCGGGCCATGGCCTGCGCTCCCCCGTTGTAGTCGTCCGAGCCGTTCTCGCTCGCCCACAGCGGCTTGCCGGACGACATGGCGGCCGCCGGCACCGAGCAGGTGGACTGGGAGGACCGGTAGCCGCAGGGATAGTGCGTGCCGATGGCGCTCACCGAGGAGGCGAACGCCGGGTTGGAGTTGACGTCGTTCGCCACGGACCAGTCCGAGTCGGCCGCGACGATCTTGACGCTGCCGTAGCCGCTGCTGTTGAGCGCGCTGCGCAGCTGCTGGTACCAGGAGACGTTGTAGCCCCGCTCGTTCCATCCGCCGAGGTAGTCGACGCTCAACCCGTGCTGCTTGGCGCAGCCCAGCCACGAGACCAGGTAGTTGACCATGTCGGTGGACCAGAAGTTCCCGTTGCCGATCCAGCCCGGGGCGCCCCAGGCGAGCCCGTACAGTTTGATGTTCGGGTTGCGGGCTCTGGCCTGCTCCATCAGCCACCATTCGTAACCCCGGTCGCAGTTCAGGTCGGAGCGGGTGTGCTGGTGGCTGGGCTCGGCTCCCGAGGTGGAGTTGGTGTCCCCGCCGATCTCGGCCTTGAGCATCTGGAGGGAGGCGCCGTAGCCGGGCCGGAAGAGGTAGTCGAGGACCTGGCCGCGTTGGGGCTCGGGGTAGTCGATCAGGAGTCTGCTGTTGCCGCCTCCGCCGCTGATCGCGCCGACGCCGTCGAAGGTCCGTCCCCCGGAGGTGCCGTTGAGGGTGATGGAGGTGGCGGCCCGGGCCGGGGCCGCGGCTGTGCCCACGACGCCGCCGGCGGCCAGGACGAGGCCCGCGACCACGGCCGTCGGGACACGCAGGCGCCGTAACAGCCGTGCGATTGCTGACACGGTGGATTCCTTTCGCAGGTGGGGGGTGTCCACGGCCGGTGCGGTCGGCGGACGGGTCAGCGGACGAAGAAGTCCTGGTTGGTGCCGGGGGCGTTCTTGCACTGCCACTGGTCGAGTTGCTGTCCCGCGGTGCCGCCGGCGCCGTAGACGTCCAGGCACAGACCGCTGTTTCGGTTCTGGAACGCGTAGGAGCCGTCGGACTGGCGGACGGGCAGCCAGAGGCCGTTGGGCGCTGTGCCGGGGGGCTGTTGGACGATGTCCGGGGTGCCTGGCGTCGTGGAGCTGCCCGCGACCGCGACGTCCTGGCCGGAGTTCTGGGCGCGCAGTTCGCCGTAGCCGCCCGAGGCCGGCACGAACTGGAACTGCTGGTTGCTCTGGCCGTTGCAGGTCCACTGGTCGATCGCGGCGCCCGCGCTGCCCGAGTTGCCGTACACGTCCAGGCACAAGTTGTCGTGGGCGACGACGAGTTGGTGGAAGCCGGCCGGGAAGCCCTCGCCGCCGGAGGAGGCGGGGGTCAGATAGACGGCGAACGCGTCGTTTACTGCCTGGAACGTCAACGGCACGGTGATCGAGCCGCCCGAGGCGCTCAGGTTCTGGTCGTAGACGGTCTGGGGCGCGGTGAGCGGTGCCTGGTCCGGGATGTGGTGCACGGTGACGTGCACGCTGCCGGCGTTCGTCAGCCAGGGCACGGACGACAGGCCGTTGAAGGTCACGGACGCGGTACCGGAGTTGCCGTTGGCGTCGCCGATGATCGCCACCGCGCGCTTACTGGTGGCGTCCTCGGAGGCCGAGATCGCGGTCGAGCCGACCTGCCCTGAGGTGTCGACGAGGGTGCCGGTCATGTCGGCGTAGTCGCGAAGTGCCCACCAGTTGCCGGTCGGCTGCCAGCTGCCGCCGCTCTGGGTGAGGACTCCCGTCAGGTTGGGGGTGACGCAGCAGACCCAGTTGCCGCGCATCGCGTTGGTGTACCCGGACTGCGCGAACCGCGCCAGGTACCAGGCCGTCACCCCGGCGGTCTGCCGGTCGGCGGGCTGGTACTCGTTCGCGGACAGCGGCAGCGGGCCGATGCCCGCCGTGGTCAGGGCGCTGTTGAGGGACTGGGAGACGGTGACCGGGTCGTCGACATCCCCTTCGTCATGGTTGGTGATCATGTCGGGTACCGTCCCGGCCGCCTTCACGTGTGCGAGCCAGGTCCGCCATTCCCCCGGGTTGCTCTGCGGGGTGAAGGCGAGGGACGGCCCGACGATCTGCGCCACGGGGGCGATGCGCCGGATCTCCCGGTAGGCGGTGTCCCACATCTGGAAGTACTGGGCGCTGTTGACACCCCGGGTCCAGAAGACGGAGATGTCCGGCTCGTTCCAGATGTCGTAGGCGAACGTCAGTCCCGTGGCCTGTAGTGCTCCCACCGTGGAGTCGATGAAGGCGATCCAGTTGGAACAGTCGCCGTTGTCGCACGGATATCTCGTGTTGGACGGCTGCCCGCCGTTGGCGCCGTAGATGTCGCTGACCAGTACCTGGTACTGCGCGTGATACGGCGGCTGGGTGAGCCGTTTCGCCTGAGCGACGATCGAGTCGATGTCGGCCCGAGTGGCCGATCCGTACTGGTAGTTGTCCCTGATCCAGCCGCCGGAGAACCAGCCGCCGCCGCGGAACGCGTTGATCCCCAGTGGCTTGACGAACTGGTCCGCCGGCTGGCTGCCGTCCTGGGTGAAACCGTAGAGGAACCCCTCGCCCACGCCGGTCGACGGGCCCCGCGTCGAGGCCAGGTTGACGCTCAGCACCTCGCCCGAGACGGCCCGGCTCTCGGCCGTCGCCGACAGTTGCAGCACGAACGCCAAGACGATGCCGACGGCCAGTACCAGACGGCCAGGTCTCGCTCGCGTCGTCATTCGTCCTCCTGCGTCACGCGTCACGGGGTCAGCTCAGTGACCACTGCTGGTTGGATCCGCCGTTGCAGGTCCACAGTTCGACGGGGGTGCCGTTGGCGGTGGCGGCGCCGGTCACGTCCAGGCACAGGCCGGACTGGGCGCTGGTGATCGTGCCGTTGGCGTTGACGTTCCACTGCTGGTTGGCCTGGCCGTTGCAGGTCCAGGTGATGACCTTGGTGCCGGGGCTGGTGCCCTGGTTGGAGGCGTCCAGGCACAGACGGCTGCTGCCGGAGTACACGGTGAGCTCGCGGGAGTCGGTCCGGGACCAGGTCTGGTTCGCCGCGCCGGTGCAGTCGCGGATCTGCGTCTGCGTGCCCGGGGTCGTGGACGCGCCCGGTACCTCCAGGCACTTGCCCGCACCGACCGCGTGCAGCGCGGTCGACGTACCGCCACCGCCCCCTGCGCCGTAGCCGGCCGCGGTGATGGCGGCCTGGACGGCGTTCTCGGTGGCGTCGGAGGGATAGCCCGCCGTGATCGCGCCCTCGAAGAACTCCCCCACGCCGTTGGGGCTGTTGTCTCCCCCGGTGCCGAGCAGGACCGAGCTGTCGACCTTCATCGGTGAGTAGCCGTTCGGCAGGGGGCCGGAGAAGGTGGTGGTCAGGCCGCCGCTCGCGCCGTTGCCGTATTTGAGAGTGAAGTTGCTGGTGCCGTTGTTCTTCAGCCACGCGCTGACGAACGGGTAGTGGACGCCAGGGTTGTTCGGGTCCTTGTTGGAGCCGGTGTTGGTGTGGAACATGCCGTTCTCCAGGTCGGCCTCGACCCACGGGCCGCTCCCGGTGCAGCCCCCGAACCAGCAGGCGGTGCCCCAGTAGATGGCGTTCATGGTGGCGTTGCCGGTGTCGGTGTGGGAGTTCTCACCGCTGCCGTAGTCGAAGCAGCACCACTGGCTCGTGTAGTTCGACGAGGTCACCATGTAGATGCCTTCGGGCTGGGCCCCGGTGGGCACCCCGGCGGCGTGGTCGAGCCGGTAACCGACACCGGGGGTGACCTTGACGCCGAAGACCTGGTGGCCGGCCGCGGTCACCGGCAGGGCCATGGCGTCCGCGCCGACGTCGGACCCGTTGGGCCCGGGCCCCTTCCAGTAGCCGCCCCAGGAGATCGGCATGTCGTTGTGCTTGGCGGTCTGGTCGTAGATCTTCGTGATCGTGCACGACGTGCCCGAGCAGAACGACACCTGGGACGCGCCGTCCGCGTACCCACCGGCACTGAGCACTCCGATGTCGCGGTAGCTGTGGTCGGAGGCCCGCTGAATCTGGTACAGCGGCCCGTTGTACGACGCGAAGAGCGCCCTGGTCGTGGCGTGCGCCGTCACGCACGGCGTACCGCCGGCGGCGTAGAGGTCGCACGGGAGCGACGCGTCCGCCACGCTGTGGGCCGCCGGACGGGCGACGACCGCCGTACCGGCCCCGGGGGATGTGGCGAACGCCGGTGCGCCGAACGCGGCCACCACCATCGCCAGGGCGACAAGGAGCACGGCTTTCGATCGCCTGAGTCGGCGATCACCGGCTGGTTCGAGCATGGAGACCTCCTCTGGGGTTCGGATGCGGGGTCATCCCAACGTCCACCGCTGGCTGCTGCCGCCGTTGCAGGTCCGCAGCTCGGCGAGGGTTCCGTCGGCGGTGGCCCCTCCGGCGACGTCCAGGCACAGGCCCGACTGGACGCCGGTGATCGTGCCGTTGGAGTTCAGCGTCCACTGCTGATTGCTCTGGCCGTTGCACGACCAGATCTCCACCTTGGTCCCCGGAGTGGTCTGGTTGTTGTAGGCGTCCAGGCACATCTGGGCGCTGCCGGAGTAGACGGTGAACTGGTTGGACGCGGAGTGCGTCCATGTCTGGTTGGCGCCGCCGTTACAGCTCCAGATCTCCACCTGGGTGCCTGCGGTCGTGGTCGAGCCCGGTACGTCCAGGCACTTGCCCGCACCCACGGCGTGCACCGCGCCGGTCACGCTGGTGCCGCCGCCGCTGGTGCCGCCCGCGACCCGGTACATCACGGTGCCGTGCGCCGGTACCGAGGCGCTGATCGTGCCGGAGGTGGTGGAGGACGCACCCGACCACAGGTCGGTCAGGGTGTAGGCGGACGCCCCGGTCTTGCCGATCGCCGCCGCGGTGGTGGAGATGGTCGCTGTCGAGCCCGTCTCGTTGAACAGGGCCACCGACACATCCCCGTTGGCCAAGGGCTTGGCCAGCACGTCCCGGCCGCCCGAGGAGGAAACCATGGTGCCCTGCTTGCCGAGGGGGTCCTGGTCGACCGCGATCACCCGGGAGTTGGTCAGTGTGGACAAGGTCTCCGCACTGGCCGAGGGGATGTTGGTGCCCGCGATCAGCGGCGCGGCCATCTCTGCCCACAGGCTGAACTCGCTGCGGCTCTCGGTGGCCGTCATCGAGCCGTTGCCGACCTCCAGCATGTCCGGGTCGTTCCAGTGGCCGGGGCCCGCGTAGGAGGCCAGTCCCACGTTGCTGTGGAAGATCGACAGCATGCTGGCGAAGTTGGCGCTGATGTCCCCGGTGGTGCGCCAGCTGTTGCCCACGCCCGCGCCCCAGGTCCACACGTTGTCCTGGCCCCAGTTGCACAGGCTGTACAGGATCGGCCGGCCGGTGGCCGCCAGGGCGTCTCGCATCGCGGTGTACCGGCTCTGCGCAGACACCCCGTTGTTGTTGCAGTTGTCGTACTTCAGGTAGTCCACGCCCCACGACGCGAACGACTGGGCGTCCGTGCTCTCGTGACCCAGGCTGCCCGGATACCCGGCGCAGGTGGCGGTGCCCGCGTCCTCGTAGATCCCCAGCTTCAGTCCCAGCGAGTGCACGTAGTCGGCGGTGCCCTTGATGCCGTCCGGGAACTTGGCCGGGTCCGGCACCAGGTGGCCGCCGGAATCGCGGTTGTGGGTCATCCAGCAGTCGTCGATGTTGACGTAGGAGTAGCCCGCCGCCTGCATGCCGTTGGTGTGCATCGCCTGCGCGGTGGACTTGATCAGCGACTCGGAGACGTTGCAGCCGTAGGCGTTCCAGTCGTTGAAGCCCATCTGCGGGGTCAGTGCCAGCCCGTTGCCCAGCGCGGCGGCGGGCTGCGCCGTACCGACGGATACGAGGGGAACGCCCACGCACAACAGTGCGATGGCGAAGGCGAACGCCAGCGTCCTGCGCAGGGACGGTCGCGGAAACCGCGGCAGGACGACTCTCCTGATAATCATGTGCATGTCATTCACTCCTGGGCCGGGTTGCGGCAGAACATGCCGTGGGACAGCAGGACTCAGCGGTATCCGGCCGCGGTGATGTTGGCCTGCACCGCGTTGTCGGTCGCGTCGGAGGGGTAGCCGGCGACGATGGCCCCCTCGTAGAAGGTGCCGGCGCTCAGGTTGGCACCCCCACCGGGCTTGCAGCAGTCACCGCCGCTGCCCAGAACTATGGCGCCCTGCTTCTTCATCGGGCTGTATCCGCCGGGCAGCGCGCCGTCCCACAGAGTGGTCAGGCTGCCGGACTGCGCGTTGCCGCCCTTGAGGGCGAACCTCGACGTCCCGTTGTTCTTCAGCATCGCGGTGACGAACTTGACGGGGAAGGCCCGCTGACCGGGGTTCCAGGACTGGCTGCCCCCGGAGTACAGGCCCCATTCGAGATCGGCCTGGACCCAGGGACCGCTTCCCGAGCAGCCGCCGAACCAGCACTGGGTGCCGAAGTTGATGGCGTCCATCGCCCCGGCCGCGTCGGCCTTCCGCGTCGTCTCGCTGTTGCCGTAGTCGAAGCAGCAGCCGCTGTTGACGTGGGTGCCGCTGGTCACCATGTACGCCCCCTCGGGCGCGCTGCCGGTCGGCACTCCCGAGAGATGACCGTCTCGCCAGTAGCTGTTCCCGGGATTGATGTACAGCGAGTACGCCTTGGTGCCCCCGGCGGTCAGCGACTCGGAGGTCGCCTTGGCGGGACTGCTCTGGCTCGATCCCGGAACCTGGGCCGATCCCTGGTACCACAGGTCGTTGCCGCGTCCGGACTGGTCGTAGACGACCGTGATCACACAGGAGGTGCCCCCGCAGAACGAGTCCTGCGCCGCCGCGTCGGCGAAGCCTCCGGCCGCCCGTACCCCGATGTTCCTGGTCGCGTTGTCCGAGGCGCGCCTGACCTGGTACAGGCTGCCGCTGTACGACGCGTAGAGCGCCCGTACGGTGCTGTGCGCGGCCACGCACGGCGTACCGCCTGTGGAGTAGAGGTCGCACGGGCCCGGCCCGCCGGGAGCGGGCGGAGGTGTCGACGTGGTCCACTTCTGGTTGCTCTGACCGTTGCAGGTCCACAGGATGACCGCGGTGCCGTTGGCCGTGCCCGCCCCGTCGACGTCAAGGCACAGACCGGACTGGACACCGGTGACGGACCCGTCGGGGTTCTGCCGCCACGCCTGGTTCGACTGCCCGTTGCACGACCAGATGATCACCGGGGTTCCCGGCGCGGTCCGGTTGTCGTAGGCGTCCACGCATCGGGTGCCGCTCATCGTCCTCAGCTCCCCCGCCGAGGTGAACTCGAACGCCTGGTTCGGCTGGTTGTCGCAGTCCTGGATGTCCAGCGCCGTTCCCGGCGTGTCGACGTTGCCCTTGACATCCAGACACCGGCCCGACGCCGAACTCACCAAGGGCGCCGGCGTCGATGCCGGGGCGGGTGCCGGCGCGGACCACGCCTGCGAAGTCGCCGACATCATGGCCAGCAGCGCCATCACGGCGGTGACGGCGAACGCCGGTGAGCGTCGTCTGCGAGCCGCGGGGCTCCGACGGAAAAGGGGTGAAGGCCGCATTCTGTTCCTCACGGATGTGGGGGGAAGGGGACAGAGAGTGCCGTGCCTGGCCGAACGGGATGTTCGTGGACCGTCGCCGCCACCGGCATGGCTGCGGGATCCGGGCGCCTCATGGCCGTTGAGGGTGCTCAAGAGCACCCACAGGAACCACTCAGACATCCCATGTTCTAGTGATTCCACAGGTCTCCGATCGAGTCAATACGCTCGGAGCTTCCCATCGAAATCTGATCCATCCCATGTATCGCCTCTGGTCAGTCCGTTGTCAGGGCATGCCGAAACCCGCGTCCGGCGACGGCCGCCGTGCCGGACGCGGGGTGTTCGTTCCGGGTCACCTCACCTGAAGTTCCAGTGCTGGTTGGCGCCTCCGTTGGAGTCCCAGATCTGGACCGGGGCGCCGTTGCCGGTCTGGCCGCTGGGGATCTCCAGCGCCCGGCCCGACGCGACGTTGATCAGGGTGTAGGAACCGTCTCCGTTCCGGCCGGCCCGCCAGTGCTGGTTCGCACCGCCGTTGGCGTCCCAGATCGCCATCCGGGTGCCGTTGCCCGTCTGGCCTCCCGGCTCGTCCAGGACCCGTCCGCTGGCGATGTTCGTCAGCGTGTAGGAGCCGTCGCTGTTCTGACTCGCCCGCCACTGCTGGTTCGCAGCAGTGCCGTTGGCGTCCCAGACCTGCACGGGCGTGCCGTTCGCCGTCTGTCCGGACGGCACGTCCAGCACCCGGCCCGCGGCCACGTCGGTCAGCGAGTACACCTGGCCCGAGACGATGCCTCCGCCCGGATTCCCCGTACCTCCGCCGAGCGCGGAGAGGGCCGCGTCGTAGGCAGGCTTCTTGTTGCCGTTGTTGTCGAACAGCAGCGGGTTCTCCCCCGTCCGCCACGAGTCGCTGTCCCTGATCCCCCACACCGTGATGCCGGTGCAGCGCGCGACGCTCATGCAGGCCTGGACCGTGTTGCCGTACGCGGTCGCCGAGGCCTGGGCGATGTCGAGTTCGGTGATCTGGACGTCGACGCCGAGGGCGGCGAAGTTGGACAGGGTGGTCTGGAAGCTCGACGGCGGGCCGCCTGCGCCGAAGTGGCTCTGGAGGCCGACGCAGTCGATGGGCACACCGCGCGCCTTGAAGTCCCTGACCATGTTGTAGACGCCCTGCGTCTTGGCGTCGGTCCAGTTCTCGATGTTGTAGTCGTTGTAGCAGAGCTTGGCCGAGGGATCGGCGGCCCGGGCGGTGCGGAAGGCCTCCTCGATGAAGCCGTTGCCGAGCACGTTCTGGAAGACCGAGCTGCGGTGCTGACCGCTGCCGCCGTCGGCGAACGCCTCGTTGACCACGTCCCAGGCGTAGATCTTGCCCTTGAAGTGGTTCATCTCGGTGGTGATGTGGTTGTTCATCACGCTGCGCAGGGTGTTGGCGTCACCGATGGAGCTGACCCAGCCGGGCAACTGCGAGTGCCACACCAGGGTGTGGCCGCGCATCCGCTGCCCGTGCGCGGTGGCATGGCTGACGATCTGGTCGGCCGGGCCGAAGTTGAAGTTGCCGCGGGACGGTTCGGTGGTGTCCCACTTCATCTCGTTCTCCGGGGTGATCATGTTGAATTCCCGGTCGAGGATCGTGGAGTACGTCGAGTTGCCGAGTTTTCCGGCAGCCACGGCCGTACCGAAATAGCGGCCGCTGTCGGCCGCCGCCGCGCCCAGCGTGCCGGAAGCCGCGTGCGCGGTGAGGCTCGCCGGTCCGGTCAGGGCCAGTGCCGTGCCGGCCAACAGGCCGGTGGCCGAGACCAGGGCCCTGCGGAGCAGAGGCTCGTCGTTGAGCCAGGACATGAAGGATCAACCTCCTTGTGCGGGTGCGTGAGAGGGGCGGACACCGTCCAGGGGCCGATGCCGCGGTGGAGTGGGGTCACGAGTTCAGGACACGGGCAGAGCGGTCCACTGCTGATGGGCTCCGCCGTTGCAGTCCCACAGGACCAGTTGCGTACCGTCGGTGGTGGACGCGTTGGGGTCGTCGAGGCAACGGCCGGAGACCGGGTTGCGGTAGCCGCCGTTGTACGTCTGCCATTGCTGGTTGGTGCCGCCGTTGCAGTCCCAGATCTCGATCTTGGTGCCGTTGGCAGTACCGCGGCCGGTGACGTCAAGGCACTTCCCGAGCGCCCGCAGGGTGCCGTCGGAGCGCGCGGACCATGTTTGCGCGGCCGAGCCGTCACAGGTTCGGATCTCCGCGGCGGTCCCGTTGGCGCTGTTGCCGCCGTTGACCCCCAGACACTTCCCCGCGATCCCGGAGCGCACCTGCCCGGACGCGGAATCCGGAGGCTTGATCCAGCCTGCCGCGTCCGCGGCCTGGATCCCCGCGTTGAAGGCGTCCGCCATCTTGCCGAAGCCGCTGTCGTTGGGGTGCAGGGCGTCGGACAGGTCCGCGGCGGTCAGGGCGCTCATGTCCACCAGGCGTACGTGCTTGCCGGCAGCCTGCTCGGCCTGGACGATCCCGGGCAACTTGGCGTTGAAGGCGGGCCGGTTGGCCTCCTCGGTACCGCTGGTGGAGATGATCACGGTGCCGACGAGCACGGTCGCGTCGGGTGCGGCCCTGGTGATCTGGTCGATGAGCGCGTGGAGCCGGTCGGCCGCGGTCGGGATCTGGTAGTTGCCGTTCAGGTCGTTGGTGCCGATCTCCAGGGTGACCACGTTCGGCCGGTAGCGCGCCAGCACGGAGTCCGCGATGCCGGCGATCTGGTCGATCCGCCAGCCGGAGTGGCCTTCGTTGTCCGGGTCGGACATGGTGCCGTTGCGCCCCGAGCCGACGAAGTCCAGGGTGTGCCCCTCGGCCGTCAGCTTGTTCGCCAGAAAGCTCCGGTAGCTGTTCCCGGACGGGCTGCCGACGCCCCAGGTGATCGAGTCGCCCAACGGCATCAGCCGCAGGGGCGTGGGCGCGGCGGCCCGGGTCGCGGAGGGCGGCGCCTCGGCAGCGGCGGCCGCGGCGGGCCATGCGGCGCCCATTCCGAGGGTGGCCGCCAGCGCCGCGACCAAAGGTGCCCAGTACTTCTTCATCGATGTTCCTCACTGGGTGCGGGACAGTGGGTGGGGGTGAACGAACCGCCGGTCCGTGCAGGCGCTTTGGAGGCGCGAGCAGGTCAGCGGGGGGTGAAGTCCTGGTTGGTGCCGGGTGCGTTCTTGCACGGCCACTGGTCCAGTTGCTGGCCCAGGTTGCTGCCGCCGCCGTAGACGTCCAGGCACAGACCGCTGTTCTGGTTCTTGAAGGAATACGAGCCGTCGGACTGCTGTACCGGCAGCCACAGAGCGCTGGACTCTCCGCCCGCGGTCTGCTGCACGATGTTCGGCGTACCGGCGGTCGTGGAGCCGCCCGCCACCGCCACGACCTGTCCGGAGTGCTGCGCGCGCAGTTGCCCGTAGCCGCCCGAGACCGGCACGAACTCGAACTGCTGGTTGCCCTGCCCGTTGCAGGTCCACTGGTCGATCGCGGCGCCCGCGCTGCTGGAGTTGCCGTACACGTCCAGGCACAGGCTGTTGCTGCCGATCACCAACTGGTGGTGGCCCGTGGGGAAGTCGCCGCCGCCCGAGGACTGGACGCCCGCCTGCTGGATGACGTCTCGGGCGCCCTGAGGCCAGTTGGTGCCGCTGACCAGGACGTTGTTGTGCGGAGGGCCGGTGGCCACGTATGTGTTGCCGCCGTTGTACCAGTTGCCGGAGAACGTGCTGTCGTCGGTGTGGTTGTTGGCGTTGGCGTTGGTGAGCGCCCAGTTGCCCGCGTCCTGCACCACGTTGGCCGACACCTTCAGATACCGGGAGCCCTCGTCGAGGTACAGCGCGGTGGTGCGGTTGTTGTCGTAGATGTAGTTGTCGGAGATCACCGAGCCGGGGGCCGCGGACAGGCTGTAGATGCTGCCGCCGTCGAACATCGCGTTCTTGGTGTCGAAGACCAGGTTGTGGGAGACGGTGTTGTTCTTCAGCGTCGTGGGAGTGCTGTAGACCGGCTGGTAGTTGTACGTGCCCCGGTTGACGTAGTCCTGGCTGCCGCCCGGGTCGTTCATCCCCCAGCCCCAGCCGATGTCGATCCCGTCGTAGGGCAGGTGGTCGCACTGGTTGTGGGTGATCGTCGCGTTGGTGACGTAGGTGGACAGGATTCCCGCGGTCTCCTTGTAGTCGGTGCCAACCCCGCTGACCTTGTTGTTGCTGATGGTGATGTTCTGGTTGGTCATCTGCGGGTTGCTCGGATGGTGCGCGTCCGGCTGGATGCCGCCGACCTGGATGCCGCTGCCGGCGAGGTCGGTGAAGGTGTTGCCGGTGATGGTGACACCGTTCGCGCCGAGTCCGGCGCCGGAGGCCGTGGCGACGCCGTCGTTGCCCACGCCCAGTGCGGCCTGCCCGAGTTCGGAGAACGTGTCACCCGAGAACGTGATGCCGGAGGCGGCGGAGACCTGGACCGCCGCGGGCATCTGCACCCAGTGGTTCCGGGTGGCCTCGAACTGTGTGCACCCCGACTTGCAGGTGCTCGGCCAGTTGGCGGGCATCGCGTAGGCGCCGGTGATGTGCGCGCCGCTCTGCTGGTCCGCGTAGCCGTCGGGTCCGCTCGGGCCCAGCCAGGAGGTCCCGGTGAACCGTATGCCGGAAAATTCCAGGCCGGTCGCGGGTGAGCCGTAGCTGCCGCTGATACCCAACAGGCTCTGCAACCGGGGCAGTTCGACGTCGAGACTGTTCGGGTTCTGGCCCGCCTGGGCGCGGTAGTACAGGTCGCCGGTGGACGAGTCGAGGTACCACTGCCCGGCCTGCTTGAGGAACGCGTAGTTGTTCTCCAGGTACAGGGTCCCGCCGGCGAACGGCGCGTTGATCGTGTCGTAGCCCCAGGAGTTGTTGTTCCAGGCGGGCTGCTGCATGGTGAGGGTCCTGCCGCTGATCGACTGGACCGGCGCGTAGCGGTCGGTGAAGGAGTTGAGGCTCTCGACCTCCATGTGGCTCTGGTCCGAGAGACCGGCCAGGTAGTCGAGGGAGGAGTCGGTGACGGTCAGGCCGGTCCGGGTGAAGGTGAGGCCGGAGCGGGGCACCTGGATCGCCGCGCGTGGGGCCTGCCTGCCGTTCACGTACAACTGACGCGTGTTCACGCCGGTGCCGACGTGGACCGACCAGACGTTGCTGCTCTGATCATGCACCTGCCAACCAGATATCTGCTGGGCGCCACTCACGACCGGCTGCTGCCCGGGCATGGCCTGGTAGGTGATCGTGTGGCCGTTCTGGCCGCCGTCGCCGGAGCCGAAGGTCAGCGGCTTGGACTGCCGGTAGGTGCCACCGGCCAGGTGGACCACGACGTCCGTATCGGCCGAGAGCCGGTGCGCGGGCTGCCGCGCCTGGTCGATCGTCGCGAACGGCTGCTCGGCGGTGCCGTTCCCGCCGGGAGCCGCATCCGGGGCCACGTACAGGTCGGCGGCCGCCGCCTGGCGCTCGGCCGGTACGGCGAACGCGGCCCCGGCCGTCGGCAGGCTCCCGGCCAGTAAGGCGAGCAGAGCCAGGGGGGCGGCCCGGAGGCCACGGAGCACTCTGGCTCGGGACATCGTCATCCTCCAGTGGGGGCGGTGGCAGGACGCCCAGTGGCGTTCCGGTCGGACGGTAGGAAGGTCACGGGAAGTGCGCAGGACATCGGGCACCACAGCGGCGAAGCCCCGGCTCCGGGTCCTGCTCGGCCCGTGGCCGTGGTGAGACCGGCCACGGGCTGGAGCCACTTCCCTCAGCCGAGGTTCCATCGCTGATTGGAACCGCCGTTGCAGGTCCACAGTTCGGCCAGGGCGCCGTTGGCCGTGGAGGCGCCGGTGACGTCGAGGCAGAGTCCGGACTGGATGCCGGTGATCGTGCCGTCGGAGTTCAGCCGCCACCGCTGGTTGGCGCCGCCGTTGCACGGCCAGGTCACCACCTTGGTGCCCGCGGTCGTCTGGTTGTTGTACGCGTCCAGACACAGCTGGCTGCTGCCGCTGTATACGGTCAACTGGTCGGAGGAGGTGCGGGTCCAGCTCTGGTTGGCGCCGCCGCTACAGTCCCAGATCTGCAACTGCGTGCCGGCCGTGGTGGACGAGTTCGGCACGTCCAGGCACTTGCCCGCGCCCACCGCGTGCAGCGCGCCGGTGCCCGTCCCGCCGGTCGCAGTGCTGTAGCCGGCCGCTGTGATGTTGGCCTGGACCGCGTTCTCGGTGGCGTCCGACGGGTAGCCGGAGGTCATCACGCCCTCGTAGAAGGTGCCTTGGGCGCCCTTGCTGTTGTCACCGCCGATGCCCAGGATGATGGCCCCCTGCTTCCGCATCGGGTTGTAGCCCGCGACGTTGGGGCGCACGCCGTCGTAGAACGTGGACAGGCCGCCCGACTGCGCGTTGGCGCCACGGATCGCCCAGTGGTTCGGGCCGCCTTTGACGATGGCGGTCGTGTACCGGTGGTTGATGGTCGGGTCGTTCGCGTTGTAGTGCTGGTTCACCCCGGAGAACAGGCCGTTCTCCAGGTCGGCCATGATCCAGGGGCCGTTGCCCGAGCCGTAGCCCCAGACCTTGATGTTGCCGAAGTAGATGGCCTCCATGGTGCCGTTGCCGTCGTCGTTGCTGTCCGTCTCGGCATTGCCGTAGTCGAAGCAGCAGCCGCCGTTGTAGTGCGTACCGTCGAAGATCGCGTACATGCCCTCGGGGTTGTCCCCGGTCGCGATGCCGTTGGTGTGGTTGTTGCGGTATCCCGTTCCGGGTGCCACGAAGACGCCGTAGGCCTTGTGACCGCCCACCATGGTGGGCGCGGCCGTCGCGTTCGCGAGGTTGTCGGGACCACCCGCGGCACCGCCGCCGGGCGCCTGGGTGAGGTGGTTGGCGCGACCTGACTGGTCGTAGATGATCGAGATCAGGCAGGTCGTCCCCGCGCAGAACGAGTCCTGCGCGGCGGCGTCGGCGTAGCCGCCCGCACTCAGGACGCCGACGTCGCGGGTGGCGTTGTCCGAGGCACGCCGGACCTGGTAGAGCGGCCCGTTGTACGAGGCGTACAACGCCCGCGTCGTGCTGTGGGCCGCCACACAGGGCGTCCCTCCTGACGCGTAGAGATCGCATGGTCCGGACGTGGCGGCCCGGGCCGTCCCGGTCGTGGTGCCGACCAGTGCGCCGACGGCTAGCACGGCCGCGGCCCCCGCCCGGGCGATTGTTTTCGGCCGGGAGCTGCGGGAGCGCTCCCACGCTCGCACAGATGCCTGGCCCAACTCATTTCCCGGCCTTCCGCGGCGCCGAACCGCAGCAAGCAGCCCCTGGACGCCACCGCGCCAGAAGAGCACGTGGCGCCTCGTACCTGTCGTTCCCATCCGATCTCCCCTACCGTGCCGGCGGAACCCAGTCGCGTTCTGTGCTGGTGGCGCTGACGAATGCGAAAGCGCCTGGAGGTGCCGATCTTTCAGTGGGATTGCAGAGAGGTTTCGGGGGGAGACGGTGCTCTCGATTCCGCAGTGCTGTCAAGGGCCCCGACTCCCCCGTCCGGCCTGAATAGCGAATCGGTTCGACCGCCGATCTCTCCGGATCCCCGCCGACCGACCCGCTCGAGCAGGTCCGGCGTGACCGTGGACGAGCAGCGCGCCAGGCCCTCTTGTCGACTCTGCTCGGCGAGTCGCGCGGGTCGGACCGGCGGCCGGGCAGCAATCGCTCGGACACTCCCTGCAACGCCACTGACCTGGGACGCAGCCGCCGAACAGCGGTTGACGAGGGGACGGTGCGCACCGCACCGGCCGGTGAGACGGTCCCCAACCCGCACCTGGGCGCCCTCTTCGGCGTGCGGCACGCGATTGCCCCCGCCCCTCGCCGGCCGTACCATCTCGTCGAAGCGCTTGCGCGGAACCGATTCGATTCCCGCCTTCCCGCAACGTGAGACTCGCGGAACGCGTGACGGGCCCGGCAGCCCGACGCCGCTCCCGCGTACTCCTGGTGCTCGGGCCGTGCTGGTTCTGCGTCACTTCAGTGCGGCAGTACGGCACTTCGGTGCCGGGACGCAAGGAAGCACGCATCTGCCCCTGAGCCCACACCCGGAGCGGACGGTCCTGCCTGCTCGTTGCCGGCCGGTACCAGCTGCCTGAGTCAGGGCGTCCGGACCACGCCCTGTGCGAGACGGATCAGCCTGGGCTTCGTCTCATGGCGCGGTCCTTCGACCTGTGGACCGCTCCCAGCGGACACGTCGGCCGTGGCGCGGAGGAGGGCGCGGGGTCCGTAGTGCTGAGGTCGGCAAGGGCGGGCTGATCGAGGCGGACGCGGTGGCACAGCACAATGGCCAGATCCGGCCGTCGTGGGCGTGGCCGGAGAGGTGGAGGTCGATGCCCGCGGCTCCAGCGCGGGCAGCACGGTCGGCACGCTCTCTTCCACGCGGGCTGCCGGGCCGGGACGATCGCCGCCCGGTCGGTGAACTCAAGCTGGTGCGCCAGGAGCAGGACGGGCAGGTCCGGGCCAGCGCCGTCCGGGCCCCGGCGAGTTGGGCACGGTGGCCCGCCGGGCCGGAGGACTTGGCGGTGACGTCGTCCGCGCCGCCGCGGAGTGCTCAGCCATCCGCCCCTCGCCGCGCCTCGGACGTGCGGGCCAGGGCAACTACGCCTGCTCCGGGATTCACGCCCAGCAGTTCCCCGTGGCCGTCTGCTGCTCACCTGGTTCAGATACGTCGCACGGTGCGCGGTGTCCTGGCCTACGTCCCCAAGCCGTCGAGCACGGAAGCCCCGCCGAGGTGGGACGTGGTGGGGCCGTTGACCGCCTTGCGGATGGAGGAGAAGCGGCGCTTGCCCCCTCCGTCGGTACCCAGGTAGCTGCCGACATGGCCGATCGTCAGGCTGAGCCGACCGGTTCGCTCGGGACCGTCCGCGGCCATGGGTCCGTCGGTCCGGCGACCACGCCCGCCCCCCCCAGGCGCCTTCCCATGACCCGCGGGCCAACGCCGCGCGGGGGCCACCGGACACGACGGTCGCAGCCGCGCGTGCCGGGTGACCCAGCCGACGAGCGCACCGGTACACGGCCTGGCGCCGTCCGCGCCGGGCGCTGACCGGACGGGTACGGAGCCGGGGCGGCGACGGTGTCCGGGCCTCCGCGACGGCGTGGGTCGAGCCGCCGAAGTCACCGAGCCCGGCGTGGAAGGCCACGCCACCGCCCCCACCCCACGGGGCCGGTGAGTCTTGGGACATGTTTTACGCGACACATGCAACTGCAACCCGCGCCCTCTCTGTCTGACAGGAAGACGGGCCCGTCAGGGCCGAAGAGCGAGAAGACGGGGCGGTTCGTGGGACGGCGCAAGGGCAGCATATGGGTCGCATTCGTCACGGGTGTGATGCTGGTGGGCGCGAGCGCCTGCGGTGGGGGCGGCAGTGACAAGGCGAGCGGCGACGACGCAAAGGCGTCGAGAAAGCCGAGTGCGAGCACCTCCCCGTCGCCCACGAAGCCTGCGGGCCCGCCGATGCTGCTGGAGACCATCACCCCCCAGACGGGAACGACGGTCGGCGTGGCCATGCCCATCTCGGTGATCTTCACGAACCCTGTGGCGGCCAAGGCGCGAGCCGCCGTGGAGAAGCACATGAAGGTGAGCGCCTCACAGACGGTGGCCGGCGCCTGGCACTGGATGGGCGACAAACGCGCCGACTGGCGCCCGAAGACGTACTGGCCCTCCGGCACGACGGTGAAGATCGACGCCGACATGACAGGCGTCAGCAACGGCAACGGACGCTACGGCGTACACAGTTACACGCACACGTTCAAGGTGGGTGACGACGTGCGCGCGGACGTCTCGGTGACCGGCCACACCATGAAGGTCAGCCGCAACGGCGCCCCGGTGCGTACCCTGTCCATCAACGCGGGCAGCGCCGAGTACCCGACGTGGGACGGCACGATGGCCGTCATCGACAAGCAGGAAAAGGTCCACATGACCTCGTGCAGCGTCGGAATCAGCTGTGACAAGGGCAGCCCGAACTACTACGACCTGACACTGCCCTGGGACATCCACCTCACCCAGTCCGGCACCTACGTCCACTACTCGACCGGCGACCCCAACCCGGGCAGCGGCAGCGCCCGCGGCTCGCACGGCTGCGTGCACCTGTCCCTGTCGGACGCCAAGTGGTTCTACGATCAGGTCAAACAGGGCGACCCCATCACCATCACCGGCTCACCCCGCGGCAAAGCCCCGGCCGACAACGGCTACGCCGATTTCAACCTGGGATGGGACCAGTGGCTCGCCGGCAGCGCAACCGGCGAGCAGACGACCACCACCCTTTGAGCGTGATCAAGCTGCGAGGGAGCGTCCTGCGCGTCCTCGGCCTCTGCGCCACGCCTGGATTGGCCGTCGCCGGGGGCACGCCATCTGGTGACGATGCCGGCTAGGAAGGCGTGAGGGGCAGGTCGTCCGTATAGGCGTTGACCGGCGGGGCGACGGGCTTGCTGCTGCGGACGTCGAGGGCGGCCTCGGCCGTCTTCGTGCCGAGCGTGCCCTTGGGGTGCCACGTACCGGTCACCGCGAGCCAGGCGTTGGCGGGCGGGACTTCCGTGCCGTACATGCGCACCTTGACGGACTGTGAGTCGGCCGCGCAGCACGTGAAGATGATCCGGGTCAGATACCAACCGCCGCCCTGACCGGCCGGGGTGACGAAGCCGGTCATCTGGACGGTGCGGCCTTTGACGGCCAGCTCGTGGTCCTGCTGGACGCGGGTGGTGAAGTCCGTGAGCGTCATGGGCAGGGGTGAAGTCGCGGGCAGGGGGTCGAATCCCTTCTGTTCCTTGACGGCCTTGTTGTTGGAGCGGGCTGCCGTATACGCGCCGAGGGCGGGCGGGGCGTAGAGGAGCAGGCTCAGGGCGGGGAGGAAGAGCAGCCAGGCGATGCGTGGCGCCCCTGCGTGGTCGTGTCCGTGCGCATGACCGGTGAGGGAGGCATGTCCCCGGCCCAGAACCGCCCCCGCCAGGCCGAGAAGCAGCAGCGTGACCCCGGAGACGATCAGCAGCGGGCGCAGTCCCTCCTTGACGTAACGCAGGTAGAGGTCCGTGAAGAGGGCGGCGTGCAGCAGTCCGATCCCGGTCAGGGACAGCAGCACTGCCTGTACAGGGCGTCTCACAGCAGTGCGCCTCCGATCAGGACGCTCACGGCGACCGCCACAACGGTGGTCGCGGTGGAGAAGCGCCAGGCGAACCCCCGTCCGAACGTGCCCGCCTGAAGAGCGATCAGTTTCAGGTCGACCATCGGGCCGACCACCATGAACGCGAGTCGGGCGGTCGGTGAGAAGCCGGTGAGGGAGGCCGCGACGAAAGCGTCCGCCTCCGAGCACACCGCCAGGACGACGGCCAGCCCGGCGAGGAAGAGCACTGACAGCCAGGGCGAGCCGGAGAAGGTGTCGAGAACGGAGCGCGGCACGGCCACATTGAAGGTGGCCGCCGCCATGGCGCCGAGGACGAGGAAGCCTCCGGCGTTGAGGAAGTCGTGCTGGAAGCCCTGCCGGAATTCGTTCCAGCGGCTGTGACCGTGCTGGTGGCCGGTGTGCGCTGCGGCGGGGCGCAGCCACTTCTCCTTGCCCAGCCAGAGCCACAGCCAGCCCATCACGGCCGCGGTGACGAGCGAGGCGAGCAGCCGGGCGGCGACCATCGCAGGGTTGTTCGGGAAGGCGACGGCGGTGGCGGTCAGCACGATCGGGTTGATCGCGGGAGCGGAGAGCAGGAAGGCGAAGGCCGCGGCCGGGGTGACGCCCCGGCGGATCAGGCTGTTGGCGACCGGTACGGAGGCACACTCGCACCCGGGCAGCACCGCCCCCGCCGCACCCGCCACCGGAACCGCGAGAGCGGGGCGCTTCGGCAGCACCCTCGTGAACAGGTCGGCCGGCACGAAGGCATTGATCGCTCCGGACAGAGCCGTACCCAGGAGGAGAAAGGGAAGCGCCTGGACCGTGATGGCCAGGCACACGGTGCGCCAGGTCTGGACAGCCGGGGCGTCAAGCCACGCACTGCCCATGGCACCGGACACCCAGACCGCGACGGCCACGGTCGCCAGGCTCCCGGCCACCACCGGCCACGGAAGTCGGCCGCGGCGCGGCGGACCACCGGCTACGACCGCCGCACCTTCTCCAACCTCGATCAGTTCATCCGCTTTTGTCATTTTTACTCCACATATCCGAACTGAGGGCACTGGTGGGCTCGCGTATTCAACTGTCGCCAGTTCGCGGTCTCCACTGGCGTGCCGGCTACGCTGTGTGACGAAAGTGGGCACTCTGGCTCTAATTGATCGTTCGGGATGAGCTTCGCAGGCGCCGCCGACAGAACATCTCCAACGCGCCTGCCCCGATCCACACACAGACCCGACCCGATCCCCTCATGTCAGACTCTTTAGACAGCTCTTCGTCCGGCGACGCGGTGGGCGCGCGTGGGCCTTCGGGGCCATTGGGGGATCACCAGGGCTTCCCGCAGCCCATCCCCCCTCGCTCCTTGCTGATGAGGCAGGCATGCATGGGTAGGAACTTTGTTGTCGGGGACCAGGTCACTGCCCTGGTCGACCTGGGCCGAGGGGTCACGAAAGGCATGCGCGGAACGGTCTCTTCGGTGTCGCTTTTCCACGGGCTCGTTACTGTCCGCTTCTCCAACGGCGCTGAGGTTCCTTCGGTGAAGCTGCACCAGATCACGCACGCCTAGGGGGTAAGGCGGTCATGCATGAGAATGCACCCAAGCCGGTGCGACCTGCCCAGTGGCTGGCCTGGGCTGCGCTTCAGGTGTGGTTCACGCCGTTCGGGATCTATGCCTACTGGGACATATCGAGGCCCCGTGGAACGTCGAAACCAACTAGGCCCTGGGTTCTGCGGCCGTGCTGATCGCCATACCCACGGTCTACGGCCTGTCGCTCGTCCAACAGGTCTTCGCAGTCCGCCGCTACCATGAACGGCTCCGGGAGGCTTTCGCCCGGCCACTCTCTCCGACCTGCGAGGGGTGCAAGGTGAGGCCATGCTCGTGGAATACCCGGACCAGCAAATGGATGGACACCTGCTCGGCTTGCCGCGGCGACGAGTACTTCGACAACGACCACATGATCGGCTAACAGCGCCGCATTACCGATAGGAAGCCCTAACTGATCGTTCAGCATGAAGGTCGTTGTGGGGCTTGGTAGTCGGGTGTCGTGTCGGCAGGATCTGTCGGGTGTCTGCTGATCTTGTCCCGGACGACCTGTGGGAACGAGCGGCACACAAGGACAGCAGGATGAGACGTCTGCTCCCTGCTTACAACTTCCCCGTGGCTGAGGCCGCGCCGGGCTAGATGGGGCAGTACCGCGACTCATGGGATCTGATAGGTCGTCTTGATGGGGGCCAGTCCGGAAAAAGGGGGCGAGTTCGCTGTTCAGCTGTCCCGGAGAGCCGGCCGTTCCCCTGGCCGCGTACCCAGACCACCGGGCGCGCACCACCCTGAACCATCACGACCCCACAGCTCTACGAGTTCGGCCTGAGTAACGGCAAGCCAACGAGGAGAAAGCGCGCTCTCGACACGCCTTCCTCACGCTCGATCGTCTACCTTGATGCCCCGTACCAGCTCCTGCGGCAACGCTTCGAGTTCCTTCGGTCACGAAACGGGTAACAAGCCTCTGATGTCGGGACAGTTGGCGATCGATCTCTCCATACTGGCCGGCATCGAGAAGCTAACTGGGAGCGGGTAAGGGGGACTTATCGGTGGAGTACGTGCGGCTCGCGGACGGCAGTCAGACGGTGGCCACGGCCGTCGTCAGCGTGATTCCGGGCGGCATTATCCTCTTCGCGATCGTCGCGAAGGCCGCCGAGAATCTGTCGGCCCTCGCCAGGGCCAAACCCAAAGATCTCGGTTTCCCTCTGATGATCGCTTCGGTGATGTTCCTTGTCCTCTGGCTCCTCCTGGCGGTCTTCATGACGTCGGGGACGCAGGCGGCAGCCGTCGCGGGCGGCATCGTCGGCGTGCTGTTCCTCGGCATGCTGCTCTTCGGGTAACCGGCCCCTTCGAGGCCGCACGACCGCGGATGGAACGCGTCAGTGGATAGAAGAGGGGCAACTCTGCCGTGACGTCCCCGGATTCGACGGAGCCGATGCAGTCGCGGCGCTCGGTGATGGCCCGCGACGCCTGCCTGGTGGCTCTGGTCGGCACACCGACCCTCGTCTGGTACGGCGCCTGGCGCTTCGCGTCGGCGTCCCTGGCCGTGGCGGCCTGCGTCGCTCTGGCAGTTGGTTGTGCCGCCACGCTGATCGCCTCTCGCCTGGGGCATGCGCGGAAGATGCTGGCGGCCCTGGGATTGCTAGCCCTTTCTGTGGCTCTCGCGGCGCTCACAGGCCGGGCTCAGGACTACTTCCTGCCGGGTATTCTCATCGACGCGCTTTACGCGGTGGTGCTGTCGGCGAGCGTGGCGCTGCGGCGGCCCCTGATCGGCGTGGTGCTGCGCGCCGTCGCCGGGCGATGGCGGTTCCGGGTTCCGGGTTCGAAGCGGGCGCACGCACTGCTCACCTTGCTGTGGGCGGCACGGTTCGCCGCGGAAGCCGTCGTGATGACCGTCCTGTACCTGCGCGGCGACACCGATGTCCTGCTCGTGGCGCGCTTCGTGCTGCGCGCGCCGTTGCAGATCGCCTGCGCCGCGGTGACGCTCGCCGTCCTGGCTCACCGCGCTGCCCGGCAGCGTAAGGCGGAGACCGACTCGCCGAAGGCTGCCGGGAATTAGGGAGGCGAGTCCCGGTTGCCGGGCAGGGTGAGCCGTGTCGTGCCCCTTGCGTGGACCAGGGCCCGCATGCCCCAGCGCGCCGGTACGGCGATGACGGCAGGGGGGACGAGTGCGCGGCTCAGGGCGATCGTCTCCGCGATCCGGCCGAGTTCCCCCGGCGACCCGTGCGGTGGCCGGCGCAGGACCAAGGAGGGCAGCGTCCTCCACCGCGTCCGTCGCGGGGGCAGGCGCAGATCGCCGTACCAGGATGCCCGGATGTCGGCAGACGGCAACAAGCGGGCATGCCCGTCCAGTTCGTTCACCGCGCGGCGCCCGGCGGACGGCCGCCAGACCGGGTGCAGCGCGAGCAAGCCCTCCGGCCGTAGCACCCGGAGCAACTCGGTCAGCAGTTCGTCGACGTCCCGTACATGCTGGGCGACGAAGCTCCCCAGGACGACGGAGAACGTGCGGTCGCCGAAGGGCAGGGCCTGCCCGAGCGCGGCGACTGCCCTCGAACCCGCCGGGGGCTCGTCCGCGTACGCGGGGTCGACTCGGACGACATCCAGCCGCTCACGCCCGAAGGGTGAGTCGCCGGCGCCGATGTCGAGAATCAGGCCCGCGCGGTCCACCACTTCCAAACCGAACACACATGCGTAGAACTTCCTGGTTCCCCGCCCGGTTCTGATCGTTTGCCGTGAGCGATTGAGATCTTTCCGGTGAGCTGCTCGCATCATTGTGCACTTCCGATCTCAGATAATCGAACTACTCAGCACATATGGACAGTTCATGGTGCACTCGGCCACACTGTTGGAACTTTGCATCACTGATCAAGGGGGCGGGTATGCAGCAAGGTAGTTCGACAACCATCCAAGATCGCGAATTGTTCGAAGAGCTCGTGGGTTCGATCAAGCAGGACTGGCGTACGGCGGAGACGGCGGACAGCACACGAGAGCGCCGGCGGCTTCTCGAACCGCGCGCCGATGAAGGCGTCACTTGGTGAGAAAGGATTCCGGTCTCCGGCGGTACAGTCGGCTGACCAGGGTTCATGCCGCGAGCGCCGCGGCCTTCGTCTACCCCCTCGGCCCCTTGGTGGCCGCAGGGGGAGACGTCTCCCCAGCTCCGGTGATCGCGATCTCGGCCCTCGGGGTGCTCGGTCACACCTATGGATGTACGGTCAACGACCTCGCCGATCTGGAGTCCGACCGACGGAACCCGGCGCGACGCAAAAGTGTTCTGGTCAGTGGTGCTGTCAGTATTGCCGGGGCGCGTATCGCGCTCGGAGTTCAGTTGGCTCTGGCCGTCGTGCTGACGATCTTCGCCGCGGTCGCCGGAGAATCGGGGTGGTTGTTCGCCGTGGGCATGACCGTCCTTTTCGCAACAGTAACTTTTTCCAACACCCATCAGAAGCGCAGGATTGCCCATCCCTTGGTGATGGACCTCTTGTTCGGCGTGAACATGGGCGCACCGGCTGTCTTCTGCTGTGCCGTCACGGGCCCGGGTGATCTCACGCCCGCATGGCTGGTGGCCGTGGCCTTCGGTATCCACATGGTCCTGCTCAATGTCGTTGCCGGAAATCTCAAGGACCTCGAACACGATCGGGCGGTGGGAGACGACACGACGGCGCTCCGGGCGGGGGTGAGGTTGACCGATTCAGGTCGGCTGATACCGACGCGCCCCTATCTGCTGTTGCTCTGCGTTCTGCTGCTCGGTTCGGTGGCGTCCCTTCTCGCACTGGTCCTGGCCGCGCCGTCTTCGGCCGGACACCGCGCGGTGGTGGCGGCCGTACTGCTCGTCCTCCAGGGCATGGCTGGCCATTCGCTGTGGACGCTGGTGCGGCAGGCGCGGGCCGTGGACCCGAACGGCCGGGAGCGTTATCTCGGCTTGAATTTCTTCTCGTTGATGGTGGCGTGCTCGCTCTGGGCACCCCTCGCGACGGTCGTCGTCGCCGTCCTCACCGCCGTGTGGCTCGTGCTGACGCGCGGTCTGGTGGCCCTCCCTACCCGTGAGCAGGAGAAGATCGCCTGATGCCGTTGCTGGACGAGGCGCGCTCCGCCGTGCCCTGGGAAACCGTCGTCGCTCGCATTCACCGCGAGATCACCTGCGCCGTACCCGCGCTCGATACGACGGTCCGGGAACTTCCTCGCAAGGTGTTCGGCCTCGACTCCGGCTTCTTCTACATGCCACTCGCCCAGGCCATGCACTGGGGGGAGGAGGATGGAGGTTGGCTGGAGGAGGTCGCCACCGTCTTCGGCCTCGGTCATCTGTACTACGTCCTGCACGACCAACTCGTCGACCAGGGACGGCTTCCCCCCAGGCAAGCTGTACTCATGGACGCCGCGCTCACCCTGTACCTAACGCGCGGCGCACGGCTCGGAGCCGGAACCGAGCGCTTCTTGGTGTCCCATGCTGCCAGTGCGGCCGCCTATGCCGAGGCGCTCTTGCGGGACATCGCGCACAACGAGCGGCCGGGAGACGGCTACAGCCCCGACGACGTGTTCCGTCTGGGAGAGAAGGCCGCCCCCGGAATTCTGGCCCTGGTTGTCGTGGCGGCGCGCTGCGGACGGTCACGGCACCTCGCGGAGCTGCCCCAAGCCGTCACGGACCTGTGTTCCGGACTCCAGCTGCTCGACGATCTGCAAGATCTGAGAGAGGACTGGGAACACCGCAACGTCACCTTCCCCGTCTCCTTGGGCATCAGCGCGTTGGGCACCAGCGCCCCGGACAGTGCCGACCCCTCGCACATTCCCTTCGCCGTACACACCGCGGACGACCTCCTCGACGCGCTGTATCTGAGCGGCGGAGCAGCCGTGGTGCTGCGGCTCGCACTGCGCTGCCTGGGGCGGGCGCGCGCCGCGCTGTCACGGACCGACGCCGGAGTCGTCCTCGGACTGACCGACACATGGACCGAGCGCGCCGCACGGCAGCTCGACCGAGCGGAGAAGGAATCAGGCGCCCATGCTCGTCTGGGGTGACCGCGTGAAGCCCCCGGTCCGCACCCGGCTGACCGGGCACACCTACGGTGTCTACTACACCCTCTGCATCGGTCTCTTCCGCCTCACCGTGCGGGTGCCGCACACGGTGATGCCCCCGGACCCGGTGCTCTACTACATGCCGCACGGGGACCTAATCCCCGGGGTCTTCGCCGCTCGTGGATTCCGTCATTTCGCCTGGGTCAACGACAACACGGTCGGCGGCTACGCGGCAGCGCTGCCCGCTCTGGCCGCAGGAGTGGATGTCTTCCGCATCGGCCGTGGAGGACACCGCAGCCCGTACGAGCAGGTCCGGGATTTCCTCCGCGAGCGCACGGGGCCCGTCGGGATCTTCACGGACGGAGGCCGCCGGGACGGCAGGGTGAGGACTTCCCTTGCGGCGCTGGCGAAGGACACGGGGAGGGCGGTCGCCCCCTTGCGCGTCCGCGCGGACCGGGCCTGGGAGTTCCAGGGCCAGTCGGTGCCCCGTCCGTTCAGTACGATCCGGGTCGCGCGGGGCGAGCCGATCGCCGCCGCAGCGCTATCCGCGGCCGGAACCGAGCGGAGCCGGGAGATGCTTCAGCACGCCCTGGACGCACTGAGCGATGCGGCACCAGGCGGGCGAGAGGCATCGTGAGCGACGCCGGGACCGCGCGCGGCACTGCCGTACCGGCCGCAGCAGACTCCGGCCGTGACGGCACCGGGATCGCCGGACGCCTCTGGGACTACACGGGTCTGGTGCGGCTGGAGTGCCTGCCCCTGCTGTCGGCGCCTTTCCTGCTGGGCTTTGCCGTGTCACCCACCGGCTCACCGGCGCTGGCGTACGCCTGGTTAGCAGCCGGTCTGGCCCTGCACGGCCTCAGCTGTGCCAGCAACGACATCGCCGACAGGGAACTGGACGCCCTGGACTCACGGCGAGCCAACCGGCCCCTGACCTCGGGACGCGTACCGGTCCGGCACGCTGTCGTCCTGTCGCTGCTCCTGGGCGCGCTGTTCACGCTCGCGGTGCTCACCCTGCCCAGCGAGCACCCTTCCCTCCTGTGGGTCTCCCTGGCCCTCACTGTCTGGGGCAACACGCGGCAAAAGCGCTCCCGTGTCCCCACACCGGTGTCCGACCTGCTCTGGGGCGTCAGCGTGGCCGCGCCGCTGCTCGCGTTCACCCCGGCGCCCACGGCCGGACATCTGGCGGCGGCGGCCGCTCTCGCCCTGGTGGTCACCGCGTTCGACGTGGCGGGAGGAGACGTCAAGGACCTAGAGACGGACCTGTCCGCCGGACTCCGCACCACGGCGATCGTGCTGGGCCTGCGGCCCGGACCGCACGGTGTCGGCACGTCCACCGCGTTCCGGCTGACGATGACAGCCGGCTACGCGGTGACAGGGGCGCTGTGCCTGACAGCACTCCTTACCGCGTCGGCTCAGCTTCCGCTCCTCGTGACCACCCTCACGGCCCTCCTCGCGGGCACTGCGCCCCTGGCACGCCACACAGCGGGACGGCGCGTCTCGGCCGGCGGCCGCAGCGTGCTGTTCCTGGCCGGCCCGTTCATCGCGGTGCTGGGCGCGACGGCGGCCCTGGCACCCCGCCCCGCCCAAGTCGCCCTGAGCATGGCAGCCGTGACGGGAGCCACGCTCGCGGCCGCCCTCGGCCGACGGCTCCTGGCCCGCACCGCACGGCGCCTGCCGTCTGCGCACCAGGAGCTGCCGGAGGCGTGAAGGGCTGCCCGACCTGGGGAACGGGTCAGAAGCCCCGGGCCACGGGCTGGGTTTGTGAACGCACCGCGGTCCGATGGCCTGCCAGCGGGGACCCCTACCACTTCAGGCTGAACCAGATCGTCTTCTCCTGGTCCGTCGGCCGTACGCCCCAGTCGTCGGCGAGAGCGCGAACGAGCAGGAGGCCACGCCCGGACTCCTCGTCCTGGGCGACGCGGCATGGCTGAGCAGAAGCAGCTGACGTCTTCGTGGCCGTCCTCGTCGGGCAGCAGTGCCAGCAGGACGTGGTCGACGGTGGCCTCCAGGTCGACTGCGGCAGGCGCAAGTTCGTGCAGGGCGCGATCTGCTGGGTCAGCTTGTCTTCGATGTCGGCCGCCAGAGTCTGTCTGCAGTGATGATGAAGTTGGGGTCGTCGGCGTACTCAGGCATAACACTAATGACCTCGCGTAGTCGGGAGTCGCGTGCCCCTTACATGCTGACAAATAATGGTCACCGTGAGTGGTCACCGGGGGCATAGTGACGCCAGGTTCCTCCAGTCTCTTCGGCGAGACGGGTGGTGTGGTCGTCGTTGTAGCCGAGCATCCGGGCGATCACCGGAGCGGGGGCCTGGAGGACGATATGACGGATCGCCGCTGTGCGTCCTGGCCGGGTCGGGAAGCCCAGTTGGCGGAGACGGGGTGCCATGGCTTCCGGAGTCATGGGCTGTCCGGCCCGGCGGCCGGGAAAGAGCCATCGGGCATCGGGGTTGGTCGCGGTCTTGGTGTTGGGTCGCTGTCCCAGGTAGTTGAGCAGCATTCCGTCGAACGGGGCGGGAACGGGCGACAGTGGGTCGCCGAGCCTGACGAGGACTTTGCCGTCCTCGTGCTGGACGTCGTCGCTGCTGAGCCTGGTGATCCGCGTAAGCGGCTGGGCGTAGAGGAGGACAAGGACGGCGGCCACGCGGTCCTGGAGCGGTATGTCGTCGCGGTTCACGAGCTGTCGCAGTAGCGCGAGCCGTTGGTGCTGGGGGAACGGCGCGGGATTCGCCGTCGAGCGGTGCGGGATGGTGACGGTCGGCATGTGCCTGGACTGCACGGCCCAGCGGAGGAAGGAATGGGTGAGGCGCCGGGCGGTGTAGCCGCCTGCATACCAGGTGTCGACATCGGCCTGGGTGCAGTGGGCGAGGCTGCGTCCGCGCTGGGCAAGGTGTTCGAGGAAGCTGATTGCAAGGCAGAGCTTGTTGCGGGCCTGCTGGGTCTGGCTGCTGGTGAGCGGCCCATGGCCGGCCAAGGCACGGAGACGGCGTTGGATGTGCCAGGTGGCGAAGAGGTCCAAGAGCTTGCGGCACTCGGGGTCGCTGACAGTCGGCAGTTTCTCGGTGAGCCACCGCTGAAACAGCAGCAGATGCCGGTCGGCCGACGGAAGGACACCGCACTGCATGAGCAGGTCGCGCAGGTAGGCGACCGATCTCCACGGCGTGAGCTACTCAGCCCCTCATGGGTGAGTGGGGCTACGTTGCGGGCCAGGGCCTGGAGGTTCTGCTGGACGTGCGGCTGGTTGGTCCAGGTCAGCCCGCCCCAGGGGCGCCCCATCTGTCGGAGCGTCTCGAACAGTGGGAGGAGTTCGGGCCGGATGCGGCCGGTGTCGTCGCCGAGGAGTTCGTGAAGGCGCTCGGCCAGGACACAACGGGCGCCGATTCCGCGGCGGTAGCGTCGTGCTTCTTGGCCGCACTGTTCGCAGGTGAAGTTGCCGAGGCCACCAGCACAGTCGGTGCAGGGTTTGCCGCCGTCCGGTGCGAGGCCCGGGGTAAGCTTCGATGCCGCAGCCTGCGCAGGTTCCGTAGTTCTCCAGGGCCTGGGCGTAGCAGCTCGCACAGAGGTAGCCCTCGGGCCAGTGGGCTGCCCTGGGCCGGACGGCCCGGCGGCATCTCACGCAGAACGGGTCTTCGGCGTGGATGCGAGTACGGCTCATCCTTCAGGCCGGATGCGGGCGCGTTTGGGACGGACGGCCGACAGGGCGACGACTGCGTCGCCGGTGGCGACCTTGCGAATGACGGCGTTCTCCGCCTTAGTGGCGATCAGATCGGTTGGGGTGCAGTCGAAGATGTCGCAGAGCGCGGCCAGCACCGGAAGGGACAGGCGCTCGGGAGTGCCGGTAACCAGGCGGTGGACCTGCGAGAGGGAGAGGTTGACGCCACGCTCGGCAAGAGGCGGGGCAAGCTCGCTGGTGGTGAACATCCCGGCGGCAGCCATCTTCTCGCGCAGTCGCCACTGGTAGCTGACCTGGCGTTTCATCAGGCCCTCCTCGCGGGCTTGAGCGCAGCCTCGACCGTCGCGTCCAGGGCGCGACGCAGGGTGCGGGTCCGGAAGTCGGAGGAGACGCAGGTGTAGACCGAGGTGGTGCTGGCATGCTCGTGGCCGACTTGCTGCTGCACGAACAGCGGATCCCAGCCGTCTTCGATCAGGTGGGTGACGTAGGACCTTCGCAGCGAGTGGAAATCCAGGACCGGATTCAGGCCGAGGTCGTCGCGGTAGGCGGCGAAGCTGGAGTCCAGCCGTTGCAGTCCGACCCGCCGACCGCGTTCGGACGGCCATAGGGCGGGACCGTCCGCGTGCCGCATCGCCGGCCTCACCTCACTGATCCACTGGTCGACGATCTCGGCCGACCACTCCCACACAGTCAGCACGCTGCGGCGCTTCGGGGGCGACCCCTTCTTCGCCTTGCCGTGGCGGACGTAGCAGACGCCGTACTCGCCGAACTCCGCCGCTTCGGGGTTGCGACCGAAGTCAGCCGTATCCAGCATCCGCGTCTCGTTGCGCCGCAGCCCGTAGGCGTACGCAGTCTTGAGGAGCATCGCGTCACGGAAAGCCGGCAGCCAGCCCTTGCGGCCGCATCCACGGACCCGGCTCACCTCATCGTCGGCGTGGTCGAAGAGCGCCTGCAACTCATCCCGGGTGAAGGCCCGTTTCGGGGACTCGGCCTCGCACTCCTGCATGTGCACGGCGGTATTCCACTCGTGACACACCTGGATCGGATGAGTACCGAAACGGTGCTCACACTCCGCTGCCCAGCCGTAGGCCAGGTCGGTGGTGTAATCGCAGAACAGACGCACCGCCACCTGGTATCCACGCAGCGTCGAGCGGACACAGCCACGGACCGCCCGCAGGTCACCGAACCACTCGTCAGCCAGCATTGAGGACCAGCTCCACGGAAAGGCATCCGCGTGCGCGGCGAACGCCCGCACCTTCCGCTCCCGACCGTTGATGGTCGACAGCGCGAGGTTCCGCGCCAGTTGTTGGTTGCGCCAACCGTCCAGCATTGCCTCGAAGACCTGCTCCTCTGGCCGCAACAGCCGCACTCCGTCAGCCAGGTGTAGCCGCGCGGCCCCAGGGGCCGCCCCGTCCTTACCCGCCAAATTCATCACGCTCCGTAGATCGCATCCGACGCGAGAATGTCGCATCAGACGCGAAGCCCGGAGCAGAACGGCAGGTCAGCCATCCGATCAGGTGAAGCGGGACGACACAGGCCCTGCCCGTCCGCTACCGTCTCTGCAGACCAACTGCGAAGCCTCAATCCACTGGTCAGTGCTCTCTTCTACGTCCGGTCGACCAATGCGGCGCAAAATACGTTCAGTTCGCATCGGGTGCGATTCGCGCCGGTTCGAAGTTAAGCGAGGAGGGCTACGGGAAGCCCGCACACACGCCGCCATGGCCGAATCATGGGATTCCGGGCGAGTCGCCTCTTTGGTGATCCCGCCTCCGCTCCGGCGCGACGATGCCGGTGACGGGCAGGCCATGACCAAGCTCCTCACGACGACACCCCACGCACCGCTGCCCGTTCTGCGGGCCCGACGACAAGACCCCGCTGACCGTGCTTACTCAAGGCTCACGAAGAGGAGACAGGCCGACGCATGCATGTGGTGGCCGAGCTGCACGACCACCGCGCCCGGCTGCTGGCCCCCCCTGGGCGCCACGTCGGACGTCGTCGTCCGTGGTGAACTGACCACGCTGCTCAGGACCCAGATCCCCCACAACCCCGCTCTCGCCGCCGTGTTCGAGGAGATCTTCACCGCGCGCGGCGGAGAGCTGGCCCCGCGCTCCGCCACTGGCTACGTCCGCCCCGGCAGTCCGAAGACACTGTTGGCGAATCCTGGGGCTGAACGTGATGTCGGCCTGCATGACCCGCTGTGGTCGTGAAGGCCGACGTTGTGTTCGGGGAGGGTGTCGGTGTCATTGCGCGCCAAGGGGATAGACGGGGTTCCGGCGGAGACGGCCCGGGTGGCACGGGCCGCGTTCCCGACGGGCAGTTTGGCGATGCGGATTCGTGACCCTGCAACCGGGCGATCGGGTTCTTCTCTACACCGACGGTGTCACCGAAGCCCGCACCCTGCACGGGGAACTGTTCGGGCTCCAGCGGTTCGCCGACTACGTCATCCGCGCAACCGCCGCGGGAGAGTTGGCCCCGGAGACCCTGCGGCGGCTGATCCACTCGATCCTGGACGTGGAGACCAGTCGGTTCCGGGACGACGCGACCATCATGATGTTCGAGTGGCAGCCGCGTAAGCAGTGACCTTTGAACGGGGCATGCACTCGGTGTGCAGGCGGGTGCCTCCCGCAGCGCGCTGTTCTCGTCGACCCGCGGGCGCGGGTAGGCGACAACCGGGGCGACCAGGGCCCCGGCCCCGGCGACCACGCCGAAGGAGCGCTTGACGAGGTCGAAGAAGCTCGCGGAGTCGATCCGGCCGTTCGGGCTTGAGCCCGCGGGTACCGAGGCCGCCCCACCCGGCGCGGAACACGCCGGCGGCGACGGTCAGCGGTAGAACGATCCACACGGTGGACGATCCGCTGGGCGACACCTCCGCATCGAGGACAGTGCCACCCTTGTGCCGGAGTTTTGGCGCTCTCCCTACGACGTGCCCGAGGCCTACGAGAACGACTGATACACGCGACGAAATGCCGTGCTTCCCGTCACCTCTCACTTGCCGAGCCGCCCTCGCACCCGCCGCACTCGCCGGTTGTCACCAACTGCGTCGAGGAGCCGCCGTCCTCTACCCGCCTCGTACGCCGGACCCTCCAGGCGCAGCAGAGCGCCCTCGTCGACGACGGCGTACGCGATCGGGGTCTTCGCCTTCGGGAGGGCGATCGGGTGGCGTCCGGTGGGGAGCTTGAGGCGGCCGGGGAGGCGCAGCCGTGCCGTTCCGTCGGCGCCGGCGACCAGCCTGGCCTCGACGGTCAGGGTGGACACGGTGACCTCGATGAGGGCAGGATCCCCCGGCGCCGCCAACAAGTACGGCAGCCCGAGCGAGCGTCGGGCACGCAAGTCGTTCGCTGCGACGAGGTCCTCCGTGTCGGGGCCGATCTCACGCTGTCGCTGGTCCACGTCGAGGGCGAGCTGGCCCTTGACCGTCCAGTAGGGCTGCGCGAGCCGGCCGCCCGTCAGCGACAGACTCGTGGCAACGGCACCGGGCTCACCCTCCCCGCTCACACGGAGCATGCGCTCGACGCCCAGCAGCTGGACGTAGGCCCATACGTCATGGACACCGCGCTGCAACGGACGGCCACCGGCGAGCCGTTCGGGGTCGAGGCGAAGCCGCCCGGAGGCGACGAACCGCGACCGCCCCTCACCGGCCGGCTCCAGCCGCACCTCCATCTCACCCTCCGGGTACCACCAGTCCTCGCGGTCCCGGTCCTTGACGACCAGTTCGGCGTAGGCGAGCCGGAAGGGGTCGGGAACCTCCCAGCCCTGTTCGGCACCGGGTACGCCGTCGATCAGCTCAGGGTCGAGCCACCACGTGCCGTCCCGCTCGACGAGGAGCAAGGGGTCCCCGTCTCCCCGCACCAGGTCCAGTTCGACGTCAGCGACAAGGCAGCCGTCCTCCCACCGCAGTCCGCCGACCTGGCTGCGGGCCTTCACCTGACGGACACGCTCGGCCAGCGTCTTCGCGCCGTCGAAGTCGCCCTGCTCGAGTAGTTCGGCCCGCAGCCGGGACACGGCGGGCAGGCCCTCTCGAACGGCGGCTGGAAACTCCTCCAGCGCCAGCTCGCGGGCCGCCTCGAAGCGCTGACGCTGCTCGGCCGGGTCCTCACGGAGGATCTCAGGCTCGCGGGCCCGGGAAAGGATCTCGACGTGGTAGAGGCGGTGCAGCAGCCGGTTCTGGAGTCCATCGATGTCGTCGGAGGGAGTAGTCCCGTCCTTGATCTGGCGGACAATGGTGCGGCAGTTGGGCCAGAATCCATGCCGTGGGTTGAACCGGTGCTGGGTGTTGTTGCCGCCGTCGTCCCGCTTCATCCAGTAGTAGCAGGGGTAGTCGGCGAGGATCGAGATCCGCTCAGCCTTCAGGTAAGCAGCACTGACGAAGAGCAGGTCCTCCAGGATCCAGGGTCCCTTGGGAAACCTGAGCCCGTGCTCCTCGACGAAGGCCCGCCGGAACATCTTGTGCGGTGACATGCTCTGCATGAGCTCGTCGTTCTCGATCGTGCAGGCGTCCACGGTGTGCCGGAACAGCCGTCGGGGCCGCACTATCGTGCTGGACATCTTGCCGATCACCACATCGGCGTCATTCCGCTTGGCGTGCTGGTACAGCCGCTCCAGCGCCTCGTGGCCGAGGGTGTCGTCATGGTCGACGAACTGAATGTACTCACCCCTGGCATGCCGCATCCCGAGATTGCGCGGCTCCCCCGGCCACCCCGAGTTCGGCATGGTGTGCACCTGGACATTCGCATGCGCAGCCGCGATCTTCTCCAGCCGGCCCAGGGTGTCGTCCGTCGACCCGTCGTTGACGTAGATCACTTCGTACTCGTCGGCGGGCAGGCTCTGTCCCAGCAACGACGGGGCACACTCGTCGACGTACTTGCCTGTGTTGTAGACGGGGACGATCACGCTGACCTTGGTTCTCAGCATTCCTGTGACTCTACATGTGTGTCCGATATGACAAATACGTGTCGGCCCTGCCGACGGCTCCTCGACATCGTCTCCACGACCAACACATGTGTGCGAACCAGAGTCGAGCCGATGGGGCGGAGCCGTTGCTGAGGCCCGGACGACGTGGCGGGCTGCGCTATCCAGACCGTGCCGTCCTTCGCGGGTGCGGTCGCCCATGAGGTCATAGCCGTACTCCTTCCAGTACGGAGAGACTCCGCCGACCCCGTTGTTGCCGACGCAGCCGCCGAACAAGCGGTCTCGTGGAGTGGTCCTGGCCAGAAGCGCTCACCACCCACCTGGCGGCCCAGGCCGGACCAGGCGGGGGGCGGGCGCCGATCATCGCTGACCCACAGGAGACGAGGCTCGGACACCGTCAGCACCGGCGCCCCGTGCGTCCCCAAGGATCTTCAGACGGTGGGCCGTTGGATCTACTGGTCCTGCGGCCCGACCTCGACGGCGGGCGTGTACGACCGTACGGCGAAGAAGAGCATCACCCTTCCGTCCGGCGAGGCCCTGCTCGGCGACGGCTATGTCGTACGGCACGACACCTCGGCCGGCGCGCTGCTCCTGACCGCCTTCGCCGACGGCACGGCGACCACCCGCAAGATCGGCAACCTCGCGGCGGGGACGGCCGGCCTGCGCGGGGTGACCTGGACCGTGGACAAGTTCGGCGGCCCCGCGGCCTACGTCGGCGCGGACCGGCGCATCCATTTCGTGCCCAGCGGGGCCGCCACCCAGGGCCTTGCCGCCGTCGAGACGCAGGTGACCGACAACGCGTCGGAGAGCAGCGCGGCGAGCAGCCCGTGGTGGCAGTGGCGGGGGCTGCTCTCCAAGCCCGCCGCCTCCTGGAAGGCCACGCTCACCAACAAGGCCACCGGCGCCGTGGTCCGTACGCTCTCCGGCGGCGCGGTGCAGGGCAACCTGACCGCGCGCTGGGATCTGCGGGACAGCAAGGGCGCGCTCGTCCCCAACGGCACCTATACCGTCACGCTGACGGCTGTGCCCGCCGACGGTTCGGGGCCCGTCATGACCGTGTCCCGGACGGTGCAGGTCTCCGTCGGAGCCGCCGTACGCCACGACTTCACCAACAGTGGAACCTGGGCGCCCGACGGGACCGGCGACGCCCTGACCCTCAGTTCCTCCGGCGTCATCAGCTACCGGCCCGGCAACGGCACGGGAGCCCTCGGCAAACCCATGTCCGCCTCGGGCTGGCCCACCTCCGTGACCCTGGTGCCCTTCGGCGACCTCAACGGCGACCGCCGCAACGACGTCCTCGTCCGGTTCAGCAGCGGCGAACTGTGGGTGTACCGGACCATGCGCGGACAGGCCTTCCTCACCAGCACCCCGCACATCTCGCTCGGCAAGGGCTGGAACCAGTACGACCTGCTGACCTCGCCCGGGGACATGTCCGGCGACGGCCGCCCCGACCTGATCGCCCGCAACTCCACCACCGGCGCCGTCTACCTCTACAAGGGCACCAGCACCGGCAAGCTCTCCGCCCGCGTCAAGCTCTACGACAACTGGAAGACGTACAAGAAGATCGTGGGCGTCGGAGACCTCAACGGTGACGGCATCGGCGACCTGATCGCCCAGGACAAGTCCAACAACCTCTACCGCTACACCGGCACGGGCCAGGGCACCTTCAAGGCACGCGTCAAACTGTTCTCGGCCTGGGGCGGCTCGTACAACACGGTCGTGGGCGTCGGGGACATCACCGGCGACGGCAAAGCCGACATCATCTCCCGCGACACCTCCGGCAACGTGTGGCGCAACAACGGAAACGGGACAGGGTCGTTCGGCTCCCGCGCGAAAATCGCGACCGGCTGGCAGGCATACAAGAGCGTGTCCTGAGCACTGCCTCAGCACTCACGCACCTGGCGAGCGTCGGATCGACGCTCGCCAGGCGGCTGAAGCCATGGGAGGTGTCGGCGTAGTCACCGGGCCCCGGGCAGCAGCGCATCACCGTCGGCGGCCGCATCCGCCCGCCGGACGACCTCACCACCGAGCGGTCCTGGACTCGCTCGACCACCGCCGCCACGGCTGGCCGAATACGGCCGCCCCCATCCGCTGATCACTCATCAGACCGCCGTCGAACTCCGGGCGGCAAGCTTTGGCCCCGGGCCATCCGCCATTTCACCGCCACCCTCGAATGGCTCCGCGTCGACCGACAACTCCAAGAAGCCCCCCACCCACGGTGCCGACCCGCTCCACCTCGCGCTCGTCTCCGGAATCGACGAGACGAGATCCGTGCCACCGACGTCGTCAACGCTGCCTGTGACGCACTCGTTGCAGGCCTCGGCAGACCCGCACTACGGATGTGGAGCGCCTGGCGAAAGCGGCACTGGCTCACGTCCATCCGAGCTGCGCAACGGTGTCGCTCACCTCGGCACCGACGATGTGGCGGACTGCCTCGGGACTTTCATCGCGACCGTGGACAGGCTTTTACCGCACATGGGCGAGGAGACCGGCTCCTGACGCTGATGAGGATCTACGAAACCTCCACCGCAGCTCGGTTGATCCACCAGACTTGCTCCTGTTTCCCGGCGGAGAAGGGACGGCAAGCATGGCCAACAGCGCACTTCTGGTGATGGACGTCCAACGGGACGTCGTGGCCATCGCCGATGACGGTTCCGGATATCTGCCGCGCTTGCGCAGGGCGATCGACGGTGCCCGGGCAGCAGGTATCACGGTGATCTACGTGGTGCTCGGGTTACGGCCGGGCGATCCAGAAGTCAGCCCCCGCAACAAGGTGATGACAAACGCCGTGCGGGCCGGGCTGTTCACCGAGGGGGCTCCTGGCACCGAGATCCATGGCGATGTCGCGCCCCAGCAGGGCGACGTCGTGGTCACCAAGAGGCGGGGGAGCGCGTTCTCGGGCAGCGACCTCGACTTGGTGCTCAGGGCTCGCGATATCGACAGCCTTGTTCTCACCGGCATCGCCACCAGCGCTGTCGTACTGTCCACCCTGTGGCACGCCATCGACCTGGACTTCGGCCTCACCGTCCTGGCTGATGCCTGCCTCGACACCGACCCCGAGGTGCACCGGATGCTCACCGAAAAACTGTTCCCGCAGTGGGCAGATGTCCTCGCCGTCGAGGACTGGATCAAAGCCATCGCACCGCAATAGCCGATCGTCCTGCGCCGTGACCGGATGCGGCGGTCGTCGTCCTCGGTGTCCCACCGCTCAGCCATCGCGTTGAGTTCGGCGCCTCGTGGCTATAGGTGTCACCAGACCTCCACCGCCACGCGCCCTGACCAGCTCCCCCGCCTCCGATGAACTGGTCCGGAAACCGGGCCGTCGCCCTGCGGTGACCAGACCAGCGGGCCGCCATGTCGCCGAAGATCCCAGTCGATCTGGTCCTGGTCGCACGGACGCCTCCCGCTGTCTCATCCGATCCGGTCTGCTGTCCGCGCCGTTTCGTGGACCCGCCGGGGCTTCGTCGGCCCAGGCCAGTTCGTGATCACCAGGGGACGACGCCGTCGTCCTCGAAGAACGAACCGCTCGGGCCGCCGTCGGGCAATGTGGCGAGCCGAATCGCTGTGGCCGCGCCCTGTTCGGGGGTGCGGGATCCGTGGAAACCTGTGAAATCGGTGGCGACCAGGCCCGGGCAGGCGGCATTGATCAGGATGTTGGTGCCGGTGAACTGCCGGGCGTACTGGACGGTGAGGGCGTTGAGGAACGATTTCGACGGCGCGTAGGCCGCCATGATCGGGCCGATCTCGGTGTCGGGGTCCGCCTGCCGGGCCAGGGAGCCGACGCTGCTGGAGACGTTGACGATGCGTGGCGAGGCCGAGCGACGCAGCAGCGGCAGCATCGAGTTGGTGACCCGGACGACACCCATGACGTTGGTGTCCACGACCGTGCAGAGCACCTCCAGGTCGAGCGCCGTCGGGTCCTGCTCCCACCCCGGGCCCATCTCCCCCGAGATGCCGGCATTGTTGACCAGGGCGTCCAGGCGCCCGGCCAGCCGTTCGACCAGCTCCGCGGCATCGGTGACGCTCCGGTCGTCGGTCACGTCCAGTGGTACCGCGAACGCGTCGACGCCGAGGGCGCGCAGTTTTCCGACGGCGGTTTCGCGTCGGGTCTCGTCGCGGGCTCCAACGGCCACGCGGTACCCGAGGCTGCCCAGCCCGGCCGCGATCTCGTACCCGATGCCCTTGTTCGCGCCGGTCACCAGCGCGATCTTCGTTTCGCTCATGCCGATGATGGTGGCCCTGACACGGGTGGCGCGGCCAACACCGATCCGGTGTCCTGTCATACCCGCCGGGTATCACCGCGTATGCTGCGGCCGTGGACACCCTCGAAACCCGCGAGTTGAGGTACTTCGTCGCCGTCGCCGAGGAACTGCACTTCGGACGCGCTGCCGAGCGCCTCGGCATGGCCCAGCCACCGCTGTCGCGGGCGATCCAGCAGCTCGAACGGCGCCTCGGGATCTGCCTGTTGCAGCGCAACCGCCGTGGTGTCCGCCTGACCGGTGCCGGAGAGGTACTGCTGCACGAGGGCCGGGCCGCCCTCGATGCCACCGTCGCCGCCGCTCGCCGAGCCCAGCGGGCCGGCGGTGCCGACAGCCCCGGCGGCCCCCGCAATCGACTGGTCCTCGCGGTGAAGGCCGCCGCGTCCCACGAACTGCTGCGCAAGCTTCTCGACGCCTACGCGGTCGAGCCCGACAGCGCCGAGATCGAGGTGCTGCCGTGCGGCCTCTGCGAGCAAGAAGAGCTGCTGCGCGACGGACGCGCCGATGTCGCCCTCATGCACACGCCGTGGAACTCCCTCGCCGGCTTCGACAGCGAGGCACTGACGACCGAGGGGCAGATCGCCGTTCTACCGGCCGGGCACCCCCTCGCCACCCACAAGACCCTGACCCTGGCCGAAGTCAGGGACCTCCCCGATCTGCCGCTCGCCCGCTGGCCCACCCGCGGCGTCTACGCGCCCGGCCCCGGCCCCGAGATCCACAACCAGACGCAACTGGCCCAGCTGATCGCCCTCGGACGTACCGTGGCGGTCGTCCCCGACTCCGCCCGCTCCTGGCTGTGGGCCGAGCACACGGCCGTCCCTCTGACCGACGCACCTAGCGTCGTGACCCACATCGTCTGGCCCGCACACAGCCGCTCCGTCACCCTCGCCAGCCTGGTCCGCACCGCCACACGGCTATGAGCAGAGGAAGCCGAGCATCCAGTCAACGGTGCGGCAGTCAAGGGCAGCAGGCCCCACCACAGGCCCGACCTGGGCCCGAGCACAGCCTGACCACACGTTCAATGCCGCAATATGATCGTGGTCAGGGCCGCATGGTCACCACCCTGGTCAGGGACAAGAACCATCCCGTTGCCATGCCCTGTCCCCCATCGCCAGCCGGACCAACGGCCGAACGGAACCCCGAACCACTGCACGCCCCGGGCCGGCCACGCAACCACGCCTGGCACCTCATCCCGACGGCGCACGCATCGCCCGCGCATATCGACGGTGCCTGCTTGGCCAGCCTGCGTGAGACGGAGCAATTGGAGGCCGTCGTCGCAGACCCATCCGCTGTGCCGCCACGCTCCGGGTGAGGCTGTCTGACGTCGTCCTGCAACGGGCCACCTGCATGGAATGTCCCGAAATCAACCGGCCGGTCCACCAAGCGTGGACCGGCACGTGGAAGCCGGCCTCGGCGCACGGGTCGCCATCCGCTTCGCGGGCGGACTCGGCGACACCCACTCGCTCACCTATGCCGAGGAGCCGCACTGACTGCGTCGCCCGTCACTCCGGCGTTGTGGCCCCGACATCGAGGGCTTTGCCTGAGCGCAGGTGCTGCCTGAGCCATTGTTCGGTGCTGCTCACGTGCAGCAGTGCGGCGGCCTGGCTGAGGGCGGCGTCACGGCTGGACAGGGCATTGAAGATCGCCTCATGCTCGGCGAGGGTCCGGCCTGCGACCTGGGTGTCGACCAGGCCGCGCCAGATGCGGGCCCGCAGTGTGCGGCCGGAGATGCCTTCCAGGAGGGTGAGGAGGGTCTCGTTGCCGGTCGCCGAGACGACGGCGCGGTGGAAGGCGACGTCGTGGACGTTGAGCTTTTCGACATCGTCACGGGCCTCGCGCATGGCGTCCAAATGCCGCTCCACCTCCGCCAGTTGGGCGTCGGAGATGCGGGTGGCGGCAAGTGCCGTGGCCATCGGTTCGAGGAGCCGCCGTACCTCCATGAGGTCCTGCAAGGCGACCGAGTCGCCTTGCAGGAGTTCCACCGCGCCGCCGAGTCCCTCCAGCAGCAGGCTCGGCTGCAAGCTCGTGACGTACGTGCCGTCGCCCCGGCGGACCTCCAGGACCCGGGCGACGGCCAGCGCCTTGACCGCCTCGCGCGCGAGGTTGCGGGACAGACCCAGCTGAGCCGCCAGGTCCGGCTCCGGGGGGAGCTTCGAGCCGGGCGGCAGCGCGCCTGTGCGGATCAGCTCACGGATCTGATCGATGGCCCTGTCCGTCAGAGACACTGCGAACTCCTCCCGGTGCCGTCCGCGCCGGGCACGTCCGACCTGATCAGTCCTTGGGCCCGTAGGTCGTCCCAGAGGCCTTCAGGGATGTGCTGCTGGTGGAGTTCCACGTTCCGTACGACCTGTTCCGCAGTCCGCATACCGAGGGTGACATTGATGATAGTGGGATGAGTCTGCGGGAACGCGATCGCTGCCGCGGGCAGCGTCGTCCCGTGGGCCGCGCAGATCTCCGCGATCGCCAGGGCGCGGGCGACCAGAGCCGGCGGGGCGTCCTGGTAGTCGTACTTCATGCCCTCGGCGGGCCGGTCGCGGGAGAGCAGTCCCGAGTTGAACACGCCGACGGCCACCACGCTCTTGCCGAGTTCCTCGGCGGCGGGCAGGACGTCGTCCAGGGCCGACTGGTCGAGGAGGGTGTAGCGGCCGGCGAGCATCACCACGTCGGCGGCGGTCTCGCGCAGGAAGCGGGCGAGCATGGCCGACTGGTTCATGCCGACGCCGATCGCGCCGATCACGCCCTGGTCGCGAAGATCCGCCAGAGCGGGCATGGCCTCCTCGGCAGCCTGCCGCCAGTGGTCGTCGGGGTCGTGCAGGTAGATCATGTCCAGCCGGTCGAGGCCGGTCCTGACCAGCGTGGCCTCGATGGACCGCAGGACGCCGTCCCGGCTGAAGTCCCACTGGCGGCGCAGGTCGTCCCGTACGACGAAGCCCTCGCTGTCGACGCCCCGTGGGTGCTCGTTGGGCACGAGCAGCCGGCCGACCTTGGAGGAGACGACGTACTCGGCACGGGGCCGCCGGCGCAGGGCGCCGCCCAGGCGCAGCTCGGACAGGCCGAGGCCGTAGTGCGGGGCCGTGTCGAAGTAGCGGATACCGGCGTCCCAGGCGGCCTCGATCGCCCCGGTCGCGTCCTCGGCGGGGGTGACGCGGTACAGGTTGCCGATCACGGATGCCCCGAAGCCGAGTTCGGTCAGCTCCACAGGGGTGTTCGCGATCTTCCGGCGTCCGGTGGTCCGATGTCTCAACTGCGCTCCTAGCGACTACGGGGGGCGGGTGATGCGGGCCTTTCAGGGGTGGATCAGCGTCTGACGGCGGCCGAACCGTCGGCCAGGAGCGCCTCGACCTCCGCGAGCGAGGCCATGGAGACGTCTCCGGGGGTGGTCATGGTGAGGGCGCCGTGCGCGGTGCCGTAGGCGAGGGCCCGCTCCAGGCCGGCGGGGGTCGGCGGCCCCGGCCAGTCGTCCTCACCGGTCAGCAGAGCGTGGATGAGACCGGCGGCGAAGCCGTCGCCGGAGCCGATGCGGTCCAGGACGTGCAGGCCGGGCATCCGGGGGCCGGTGACCAGGCCGGTCCCGGGAGACCAGGCGGCCGACGCCCAGTCGTTGACGCCCGCCGAGGGGACTGCGCGCAGGGAGGTCGCCAGCACGGCAGCCGTCGGCACGAGGCGCGCGACCTCGGCGAGTACGTCTGCCACCTCGTCGGGACGGACCCGCACGTCACCCGGGCGCGGGCCGGCCAGGCCCAGGGCACCCACCAACACGTCGGCGTGCCGGGCGAGCCGCAGATCGACCTCGCGGGCCCGGTCGGCGCCCCCTCGGCCCGCCCACAGGCTGGGGCGGTAGTTCGGGTCGTAGGAGACCGTGACGCCGTGGCGGCGGGCCGCGGCCATCGCCTCGTCCGCGACGTCCACGGTGGTGTCCGACAGGCCGGCGAAGATGCCACCGGTGTGGAACCAGCGCGGTCCGGCGGCGAAGACCGCGTCCCAGTCGATGTCACCCTTGGCCAGCTGGGAGACGGCCGTGTGCGCGCGGTCGCTGACACCGAACGCGCCGCGTATGCCGAAGCCGCGCTCGACGAAGTTGAGGCCGTTGCGGGCGGTGCGGCCGATGTCGTCGTCGGGCACCCAGCGGATCAGCGAGGTGTCGACTCCGCCCTGGAGGATCAGGTCCTCGACCAGCCGGCCCACGGCGTTGTCGGCCAGGGCGGTCACCACGGCCGTGCGCAACCCGAAGCAGCGGCGGAGACCGCGGACGACGTTGTACTCACCGCCGCCCTCCCAGACCTGGAAGGTGCGGGCAGTGCGGATGCGGCCCTCGCCCGGGTCGAACCGCAGCATGACCTCGCCGAGGGCCACCACGTCGGTCACGGCAGACTCCTTTCGACGGCCTCGGCGGTGAGCCGGCGGATTTCCCCGTAGTCTCCCCGTTTCAGGTGCGCGGCGGTCGCCATCCAGCTGCCGCCGACGGCGAGGACCGCCGGCTCGGCGAGATAGCCGGCCAGCAGGCCGGCGCCGATCCCGCCGGTCGGCACGAAGCGCGCCTGCGGGAACGGCGCCGCCAGTGCCCGCAGAGTCCGCAGGCCGCCGAGGGCTTCGGCGGGGAAGAGCTTGACCGTGCGCACGCCTGCCCGCAGGGCACGCATCAGCTCGGTGGCGGTGGCGACGCCCGGCAGCACCGGCACGTCCAACTCCCGGCACTTCTCGACGACTTCCTCACTGAAGCCGGGAGAGACCACGAAGCGGGCACCGGCCGCCACGGCCCGCTCCGCCTGCTCGGCGGTGAGGACGGTGCCGACGCCGACCGTGAGTCCGCCGTGCGCAGCCATCGCCTTGACCACCTGCTCGGCGTCCCGGGTGCGGAAGGTGACCTCGGCGCACCCGGCGCCGCCCGAGGCGAGCGCGTCGGCCAGCGAGGCGGCCGTGCCGGCGTCCGGCACGGTCAGTACCGGCATGACGCGGGCGCCTGCCAGGACGGGGGCGAGGTCGGCGGTCATCGGCCGAGCCATCCGCCGTCGACGGGCAGGATGACGCCGTGGAGGTAGGCGGCGGCGTCCGAGGCCAGGAACACCGTGACGCCTGCCAGATCGTCGGCGCTGCCCCAGCGGCCGGCCGGGATGCGGTCCAGGATCGCCTTGCTGCGCACCGGGTCGTCCTGGAGGGCCTGGGTGTTGTCGGTGGCTATGTAGCCCGGGGCGATGGCGTTGACGTTGACGCCCCGCGCGGCCCACTCGTTGGCCAGCGCCTTGGTCAGGCCGGCGACACCGTGCTTGGCGGCGGTGTAGCCGGGGACGGTGATGCCGCCCTGGAAGCTGAGCAGTGACGCCGTGAAGATGATCTTCCCCTGGCCGCGTGCCACCATCGCCCCACCGACCGCACGGGAGAGGGCGAACTGCGCGTTGAGGTTGACCTGGAGCACCAAGTCCCAGTCGGTGTCCGGGTGTTCGGCGGCCGGGGCGCGGCGGATGGTGCCCGCGTTGTTGACCAGGATGTCCACCGGCCGCTCGCGTCCGGCGAGGTCCGCGCCCAGGGCCCGTACGGCCTCGGGGTCGGCGAAGTCGGTGCGGATCGCCTCGAAGGTACGGCCCGCGGCGACGACGTCCTTCTCCACCGCGCTGCCGGACGCCTCCAGGCCGGCGCTGACGCCGATGACGTCCGCGCCGGCCTCGGCGAGCGCGCGGGCCATGGCGCGGCCGATGCCGCGCCGGGCTCCGGTGACGACGGCGAGCTTTCCGGTGAGGTCGAAGGCGTTCATACGGCCGCTCCCTGAGCGTCGTCGGTGCAGTCCACGAGGATCTTCATCACGTCGCCGCCGCCCTCCAGGGCCTCGAAGGCGGCCGGCGCCTGCGTGAGGGGTACGACCTTGCTGATCAGCCGCTCGGCCGGGATCGTGCCGTCGGCGACCAGGGCGACGGCGTTCTCGAAGTCGGAGCGGTCGTACAACCGGGCTCCGACGAGGGTGAGTTCGCGCCAGAAGAAGCGGTGCAGGTTGATCTCGCGGGGCCGCGGGTGGATGGCCACGAGACACAGCCGGCCGCGTACGCCCAGCACCTCGACCGCCGTTTCCACCCCACCGGCCGCGCCGGACACCTCGAAGGCGACGTCGGCGCCCGCGTCCCCGGTCCACTCGCCGACCAGCTTGGTCACGTCGTCCGCGGCGGGATTCCAGGCGGTGAGGCCCAACTCCTCGGCGAGCAGACGGCGGTGGGCGCTGAGTTCCGCGACGCGGACGTCGGCGCCCGCGGCCCGGGCGACCAGCGCGATCAGGATGCCGACCGGGCCGCCGCCGACCACGACGACCTTCTCGCCCTCGCGGATCCCGGCCCGGCCCACGTCGTGCACGGCGACCGCGGTCGGCTCGACGAGCGCTGCCCGGTCGAGGGGAAGGGTGTCGGGCAGCCGGATGAGTGTCGAGGCGGGCACGGTCCAGCGCTGCTGCATCGCGCCCGGGGAGTCGATGCCGATGAAGTCCAGGTGCTGGCAGATGTGTTGATGGCCCGCCTGGCAGGCCGGGCAGGTGCCGTCCCAGCGCAGCGGCATGACGGTGACCGCGTCACCGGGTGCCCAGCCCGTCACGTCCGGTCCCACCCGGACGACACGGCCGGACATCTCGTGCCCGAGCACGGCGGGCGCGGCGACCCGGGCGTCCATGTCACCGTGGAAGATGTGCAGGTCGGTGCCGCAGATGCCGACGTAGGCGGGGGCCAGTTCGACCTCGCCGGGCCCGGGAGGCGGGTTCTCGGAGGTGGCGGTGTCAAGGGAGCGCGCGGCGATGTAGCGCACGGCAAGCGTCATGTCAGGGTCCCTTCAGCGCGGACGCCGATGGTCAGCAGCAGGTTGGCGTAGGTACGGGTGTCGGCGGTGACGATCGCCAGCGCCAGGTCGGGGGAACGGGCGGCGTCGTAGAACTCGAAGCGTCCGAGGGTGCCGAGCGGGGCGGGCGCCAGCATCGAGCGGTACTCGGCGATGGCGGGCGGCTCCGGTTCGCCCTCGGGGGGCACCATCACCTGGGCCGACTCGACGGGCAGGGCGCTCAGCAGGACGTCGAGCACGGTGGTGACGTCGAGCAGTCCGGGGGCCAGGTTGAGGTGGACGGTCCGGGCGCGTGCACCGGTGGCGGTGCTCGCGGGGTAGTGGCCGTCGGCGAGCAGCACCCGGGCCCCGTGGCCGGCTCCGGCCAGCGCTTCGAGGATGCCGGGGTGCAGCAGGCGGGTCAGGAGCATGACGTCTCCTCCTTCAGACGGTAGAAATCGGTGGCGGTGCCGGCGAGGATCGCGTCGGTCTCGGCGACGGAGCAGCCGGCCAGGAGCTCCTCGACGGTGGCGGCCCACCGGTTCCAGCCGCCCGCGAGTACGCAGACCGGCCAGTCCGAGCCGAACATCAGCCGGTCGGCGCCGAAGGCGGGGAGCAGGACGTCCCACACCGGGCGGATGTCGTCGATCGTCCATCTATGGTGGTCGGCTTCCGTGATCAGCCCAGACACCTTGCACCGCACGTGGGGGTTGCCGGCCAGAACGCGGATCTTCCGCTCCCAGCCGGACAGACCGTGGCGGCCGACAGGAGGCTTGCCCGCGTGGTCCAGGACCAGGGGCAGGTCCGGGAAGCGCTGGGCGAGGCGGATCGCCTGGGGAAACTGGTGGTCGCGGATGAGTACGTCGTAGCCGAGACCTCTGTCCCGCAGGGCCCGCAACCCCCGCTCGACGGCCGGATGTTGCAGCCACGCCGGGTCGGACTCGCCCTGCACGATGTGCCGCAGGGCCCGCAGGTGTCCGCCGCCGGGCCCGGCGAGCAGGGTGTCGAGTACGTCACCGATCGCGGGCGAGGTGAGGTCCGCCCAGCCGACGACGGCGCCGATCAGTGGGTCCTGGCCCGCGAGGACCAGCAGTTCCTGAGTCTCGGAGACGGAGGTCACGCACTGGACGAGCACGGCGGACGTCAACCGCCGTCCGGCGAGCGGCCGGGTCGCGTCCCGTCGCAGGTCGTCGACGCCGTAGGTCCGGCGAATCGACTCGTGACCCGGCTCGTCCAGCCAGGGCTGGGGGCGGTGGTCGAGGTTCCACACGTGGTGGTGCGAGTCGACCAGGGGGAGCACGTCAGACACGGGCGGACCAGACGGGGCCGTCGGGGTAGGTGTACTCCTTGAGGGACTCGGGGTGCATCTGGGCGCTCAGTCCGGGCAGGGTCGGTGCGAGGTAGTGGCCGCCGGCGAGGCGCACCGGGTCGACGAAGTGCTCGTGCAGGTGGTCGACGTACTCGATGACCCGGTCCTCGGTGGTGGCGGAGACGGCGACGTAGTCGAACATCGACAGGTGCTGGACCATCTCGCACAGGCCGACGCCGCCGGCGTGCGGGCAGACCGGGACGCCGTACTTGGCGGCGAGCAGCAGGATCGCGATGTTCTCGCCCACGCCGCCGACCCGCGCGGAGTCGATCTGCACGATGTCCACCGCCCCGGCCTGCAACAGCTGCTTGAACACGACCCGGTTGGCGATGTGTTCGCCGGTGGCGACTTTGATGGGGCTGACGGCCTTGCGGACGGCGGCGTGGCCAAGGATGTCGTCGGGTGAGGTGGGCTCCTCGATCCAGTACGGGTCGTAGGGGGCCAGGGCACGCATCCAGTCGATGGCGGGCTGGACGTCCCATCTCTGGTTGGCGTCCACCGCGATGCGGATGTCCGGTCCGACGGTCTCGCGGGCCGTGCGCATGCGCCGTACGTCGTCCTGAAGGTCCGCGCCGACCTTCAGCTTGATCTGGGTGAAGCCGTCCGTCACGGCCTCGCGGGCGAGGCGGGCGAGCTTCTCGTCGGAGTAGCCGAGCCAGCCGGGGGTGGTGGTGTAGGCGGGATAGCCGCGCTCCAGCAGACGGGCCATGCGCTCCTCGCGGCCGGGTTCGGCGCGCTTGAGGATCTCCAGGGCCTCCTGGGGGGTGAGGGCGTCGGACAGCCAGCGGAAGTCGACCTGGGCGACCAGGTTCTCGGGCGACATCTCGCCGAGGAAGCGCCAGACGGGCTTGCCGGCCCGCTTGGCGGCCAGGTCCCAGGCGGCGTTGACGACCGCGCCGGTCGCCATGTGGATGGCGCCCTTCTCCGGTCCCAGCCAGCGCAGTTGGGGGTCGTGGACCAGGGAGCGGGAGAACGCGCCGAGGTCACCGCAGACCTCGTCGACCGTGCGGCCCACCACGAACGTGGCGAGGGCCGCGATGGCGGCGGCCTGCACGTCGTTGCCACGGCCGGTGGTGAAGGCCAGGGCATGGCCCTCAAGACCGTCGCCCGCGTCGGTGCGCAGGACGACGTAGGCGGCCGAGTAGTCGGGCTCGGGGTTCATTGCGTCCGAACCGTCCAGGTGCTCGGACGTGGGGAATCGTACGTCGAGGACGTCCAGGGCGGTGATACGGGCGGACGCCGACGGAGGGGACACAACGGTGGACATGGCAGCTCCTGGGAGGACAGGGGCGAACGGCCCCTGCGACGAGGTGGGGAACGACGGAGGAGGTCCGGCGGCCGTGTGGTCACGTCACGCGTGGATCCGCGCCGGCCGCACGGAGGTCACTCCTGGACCTTGCCGCCCGTGATGCGCGAGATCATCAGTGCGACGAGGATGATCAGGCCGTTGAGGGCGCCGATCCACTGGGCGGGGACACCCGCCAGGGTGAGCACGTTCTGGATCATGAAGAGCAGCAGGATGCCGCTGAAGGCGCCGAACATGGTGCCCTTGCCGCCGTTGAGGCTGATCCCGCCGATGACGGCGGCGGCGAAGACGGTGAAGATGTAGCCGTTGCCCTGCGCGGAGGCGACCGAGGCCAGCCGCCCGGACAGCAGCAGTCCGGCGAGGGCGGCGAGCACGCTGCCGGTGACGATGACGATCCACAGCACCCGGTCGGTGCGGATGCCGGCCGCTTTCGCGGCGTCGACGTTGCCGCCGATGGCGTACAGCGAGCGGCCGAAGCTGGTCCAGCCGAGTACGACGATGGCCACGGCGAACAGGGTGAGGCAGAGCCAGATGGAGGCGGGCATCCCGAACCATTCGGCCGTGCCCAGGTAGAGCATCGACTCCGGCAGCTGGAAGAAGGTCTGGCCGCCGGAGATGCCGGTCAGGACACCGCGCAGGACGATCAGCATGCCGAGGGTGACGATGAAGCCGTTGAGGCCGAAGCGGATGATCAGCAGAGCGTTGATGACGCCGACCAGCGCGCCCACGGCCAGGGTGACCGGGATCGCCCAGGCGCCGGGGAGGAGCCCGAGGCCGTGTCCGGCACCGGTGGGTACGACGAGCCAGGCCGCGACGCCGGGCGCGAGGCCCATGGTGGACTCGAGCGACAGGTCCATCTTCTTGACGATCAGGACCATGGCCTGGGCGAGGACCAGCAGGGCGATCTCGGACATCGTCTGGAGGACGTTGATGAGGTTGTCGGCCTGGAGGAAGACGGGGTTGACGATCTGCCCGACGATCGCGATGACGACGATCGCGGGGACGAGGGCGAGGTCGCGCAGCCGGGCCAACGGTATCCGGCCGCCGAACAGCGCGGTCCGCCTGGCCTCGGGCTCCTTGGCCTCGGGGGCGGAGGTGTCCGCGAGGACGGTCTCAGGCATGAAGGTCCACTCCTTCCATCGCGGCCACGAGGTCGTGGTCGTGCCAGCCGCGGGCGATCTCTGAGGTCACTCGGCCCTGGAACATCACCAGGACCCGGTCACACATGCGCAGGTCGTCGAGCTCGTCGGAGGCGATGAGCACCCCGGTGCCGGCGTCCGCGGTCTCCTCGACCTTGCCGAGGAGGAACTCCTTGGAGCGCACGTCCACGCCCGCGGTCGGGTTGATCAGCACCAGCAGCTTCGGATCGTCGGCGAGGGCGCGGGCCATGACGACCTTCTGCTGGTTGCCCCCGGACAGCGCGGAGACGGGCAGTTCGGGGCCGGGTGTCTTGATCGCCAGGTTCTCGATCATGCCCTCGGCGAGCCGGTCCCGGCTCCGCCTGCTGAGGAACCCGTTCTGCCCGAGCCGGTGGGGCACGGACAGGGTCGCGTTGTCCGCGATCGACATGTCGGGCACGAAGCCCTGGTGGTGCCGGTCCTGGGGGACGAAGCCGGCGCCGGCGGCCAGGGCGGCCGGCACGCTGCCCGGGCGGGGCCGCCGCCCGGCGACCGCGACCTGTCCCCCGTCGGCGGCCCGCAGTCCTACGACGGTCTCGGCGACCTCGGTACGACCGCTGCCGGCCGCCCCCGCGAGTCCGACGATCTCCCCGGCGCCCACCTCGAAGGTGACGCCGTCGTAGGCGTCGCCGCGCAGGTCACTGACGCTCAGTGCCGGCGTCGCGTCGGCGTCCAGGGAACTCGTCCGTTCCTGGCGCAGACCGGCCGCCGTCTCGCCGGTCATGGCGCCGACGAGTTCGGTCCGGGGCAGCTCGGTGACGGGCGCGGTCAGGATGTGCCGGGCGTCCCGGAACACCGTCACCATGTCGCAGATCTCGTAGACCTCTTGGAGATGGTGGCTGATGAACAGGAAGGTCACGCCCTGGCGTTGCAGATCGCGGATCCGGTCGAAGAGCCGGTTGATCGCCGCGCCGTCGAGCTGGGCGGTGGGTTCGTCGAGGATGATGAACCGCGCCCCGAAGGACAGCGCGCGGGCGATCTCGACGAACTGCCGCTGTTCGACGCCGAGTTCACCCGCCGGGGTCTGCGGGTCGACGTCCACGGACCAGGTGGACAGCAGGTCTGCGGCTTGTCGGCGTACGCCCTGCCAGCTGATCAGCCTGCTGCGGCCGCGGCCGTGCCGGTTCAGGAAGAGGTTCTCGGCCACGGTCAGGGTGGGGATGATCGTCGACTTCTGGTAGACGCAGGCCACGTTGCGGCGCCAGGCGTCGCGGTCCGTGATCCGGGGGGCCGGGGCGCCGCCGAAGGTGACCGTTCCCTCGTCCGGGGCCTGAAGTCCGGTGAGGACGGACACCAGAGTCGACTTGCCCGCTCCGTTGCGGCCGACGAGCGCGTGGGTCTCGCCGGGCCTGATGGTGATCCGGACTCCGTTCAGGGCCACCGTCGGACCGAATCGTTTCACAATGCCCGTCGCCTCGACGACGGGCGGGCCGACAGGGGCCCGTCCGTCGTCCGCCGGGGCGGGCGCGGGGCTGACTGTTGGCTCCCCGTCGCTCATCTCAACCGCCTTGTATGCGAGTGTCTTGAAATACCTGGCAGGGCATCAGTTGAGGTTGTTGCCCCACAGGGACGTGTCGTCGCTCTTCACGCTCGGCACTCCGCCGTAGGTGCCGCCGTCGGCGGTGACCAGCGGGGCGGACAACTGGTCCTCCAGCAGGCCGTCGCGGACCTGGATGATGGTGCTGTCGTGGTCGGTCTTGCCGGGCTTGAAGCTCTTCCCGTCGATCGCGGCCTTCAGGTAGTACAGGGCGTACTTGGCGTAGAGGTCGGCCGGCTGGGAGACGGTGGCGTCGACCTTGCCCGCGGCGATGTCCTTGAGTTCCTCGGGGATGCCGTCGTTGGAGACCACGAACACGTGCTTGTTGTCCTTCGGGTCCACCAGCAGACCCTTCTGCTTCAGGACCTGGAGCGTGCCGGACAGGGCGAAGCTGGACTGCATGTAGACGCCCTTGATGTCCGGGTGCTGGGTCAGCCGCGTCTGGAGCTTCTGCGCGGCGACCGCGCCGTCCCAGTTGGTGGCCTCACCGAACACCGTGATGTCCGGGTAGTTCTTCTTCATGCACTCGTTGAACGCCTCGGTGCGGTCACGGCCGTTGATGGAGTCGAGGCCACCCTGGAGCATGACGACCTTGCCCTTGCCGCCGAGCTTGGTGCCGAGGTACTGGCACGCCTTCTCGCCGTACGCGCGGTTGTCGGCGCGCACGACCATGTAGACCTTGCCGCTGTCGGGGCGGGTGTCGACGGTGACGACCGGGATCTTCTTCGCCTCCAACTGCGCCAGGGTGGGCGCGATGGCGGCGGTGTCCTGCGGGGCCATGGCGAGGCCCTTCACGCCCTGGCTGATGAACGTCTGCGCGTTGGCGGTCAACTTGGCGACGTCGTTCTGCGAGTTCGTGGTCTTGAGCGAGAGACCGAGCTCCTTGGCGTACTCCGGCGTGTACTTGATGTACGAGTTCCAGAAGTCGGTGTCGGAACGGGGGTAGTCCACGCCGACCAGGGCCGCGCCGTCGCTCGACGCGGTGGCGCCGCCGGATCCGCCGCAGGCGGTGAGCAGAGCCAGTGCGGCGAGCGTGGCAGCGGCGGAACAGAGGGTGGTTCTGACTCTCATCGGTAGGTCCTCACGCTGGTCCCGTAGCGGGAGATGTTTCACGTAGGCGGCAACTGTCTGTCATCGCCTCGGAGAGATGGGATGTATATATAGATGCTTAGTCGAGCCCTGTCCAGCCTCCCGACCACATCGCCACATAACCCCAGTTAGACGCCTTGCCAACGATCTGTAATTTCGGGGTCACAGCAAATGCATCCCATCAATCATGGCCGGTCCGTGACGGGATCCGGCCGCGCATGGTCGGCGAGACATGCCATGTTTCGAAGGGGAGCAATCGGTCGAAGCCGTAACAGACGTGGTGAATCCTCTTGCCGACTACCGCTTTTCATCCCTGCACTACCGTTGACACACCGGTGCCACATGGTCGAACTTCGTCCGTAACACCCGGCGCCCCAGACCCCCTGAGTGCTGCGCCGGCCCCTGTCTCTCCTCCGTACCAGGGATGTCCCATGTCGAGTTCGATCAACAGACGCCAGTTCCTGGCCGGCGCCACCTGCGTCGCAGCGGCCGCCGTGGCGGGCGGCGGCTTCGGTGCCGGCCTCGCGCAGGCGGCTCCGAGTACCTACACACCCGACTGGAACTCGGTCGACCAGCACCCGCCGGCCCCGGAGTGGTTCCAGGACGCCAAGTTCGGCATCTACTTCCACTGGGGTGCCTTCAGCGTCCCCGCGTACGACAACGAGTGGTACCCGCGCAACATGTACGCGAGCGGCAGCAACGCCAACAAGCACCACATCACGACCTACGGCCAGCCCTCGGCATGGCCGTACCACAACTTCATCAACGGGGCTCAGGACCTTGCGGGCAACACCGTCAAGTTCGCCCCGAAACTGAAGTCGGCGGGCGGCAACTTCGACCCCGACGAATGGGCGCAGCTGTTCGTCGACGCCGGCGCGAAGTTCGCCGGACCCGTGGCCGAGCACCACGACGGCTTCTCCATGTGGGACAGCCAGGTCAACGAGTGGAACTCGGTCGACAAGGGCCCGGGGCTGAACCTGCTACAGCTGTTCACCACGGCCATCCGCGCCAAGAACCTCAAGCTGCTGGTGGCCATGCACCACGCGTACCACTACAACGGCTTCTACCAGTACGTCCCCGCCCAGACCGACCCCAGCCTCAAGAAGCTCTACGGGCAGCTGGGCTCGACGGCGGAGAACCAGCTCTGGTACGACAAGCTCAAGGAGGTCATCGACCGCGCCCAACCCGACATCCTGTGGCAGGACTTCAAGCTGGACGCCGTCGACGAGACGCAGCGGCTGAACTTCCTGGCGTACTACTACAACCAGGCCAGCAGCTGGGGCCGCGAGGTCGTCGCCACCTACAAGGACGGCATGAACGGCAAGGGCGAGGTCTTCGACTACGAGCGGGGCGGCCCGGCCGACCTCACCACCCCGTACTGGCTGACCGACGACAGCATCTCCAGCAGCAGTTGGTGCTACACCCAGGGCATCGGCTACTACAGCATCCAGCAGATGCTGCACTCGTTCATCGACCGGGTCAGCAAGAACGGCAACATGCTGCTGAACATCGCGCCGATGGCCGACGGCACCATCCCGCAGACGCAGAAGAACATCCTGCTCGGCATCGGCGACCACCTGAAACGCTTCGGTGAGTCGATGTACTCGACCCGCGCGTGGACCACGTACGGCGAAGGGCCGACGAAGATGGGCGGCGGCGCGTTCACCACGCCGACGGCCGGTACCGCGCAGGACATCCGCTTCACCCGCAGCAAGGCGAACACCGTCCTGTACGCCACCGTCCTCGGCTGGCCCGGCAGTTCACTGACGATCAAGACCCTGAACTCGGACCGGATCAACCTCTCGTCACTGACCTCGGTCAAGCTCCTCGGCTCCACAGCCGGCACCTACATCGACCTGCCCACTCCCACCCAGAGCGCCTCCGGACTGACCGTCACCCTGCCGTCCTCGGCGCCCTACACCGCGGGCGCCTACGTCCTGAAGCTCGCCTTCTCCGGCACCATTCCGGGCCTGCGGCCGCTGTCCGGTGCCGTCGGCTTCACCGACGTCAACTACTCCGGCAGAGCCGGCGTGCTCGCCCTCGGCGACTACACCGCGGACGACCTGACGGCGGCGGGACTGGGTACGGACAGCCTCTCCTCCCTCCGTCTGGCCCCCGGCCACCAGGTGATCGGCTACTCCGGGGACAACTTCACCGGCACCTCCTGGACCTTCACCGCCGACAACCCCGACCTGCGGGTGACCGGCAACAACGACGCGGTCACCTCGCTGAAGGTGCAGTTCAACCCGTCGACGTACTTCCGGATCACCAACGTCACCGACGGGCTGGCCCTGGACAGCGGCGGCAACGTCGCATCGGGATCCAACCTGAAGCAGTGGACGTGGGACGGCAGTTCCAACCTCCAGTGGCAGGCGGTGGAGGTCGGCGGCGGCTACTACAAGCTGGTCAACCGCACCAACGGCATGGTCGCCGACGGCTGGGGCGCCACCGCCGACGGCACCGCCGCCCGGCAGGCGGCCTGGAACGGCGGTACCAACCAGCAGTGGACCATCACCCACCGGGGCGACGGCCGCTACTCGATCGCCAACCGCACCACCGGCCTGGTCCTGGACGGCGGCGGCGACGTCACGTCGGGCTCGATCACCAAGCAATGGGCCTACGGCAGCAGCACCAACCTGCTGTGGACCCTCACGGCACTCTGAGCGACGCTGGTTCTCTCCCACACCGGGGGCGGTGGGAGAGAACCGCCATCCGCTTCGCGGGATCCCCTCGTACACGGCAACGGGGGTCCAGCCCTCAGCCGTCCCACACCGGAACTTCGAGACCACGCTGGATCAGGAAATCCCGTGTCATCGGCTCCGGCAGACCCAGCGACCGCTCAAGGAGCAGGCTGGACACAGGTGGTGTTCTCACTGAGGGCGGCCGTGGGCAGAGAGGCAGGGCGCCGGTCGCGGTATGCGCCGGTCAGGACGGACTGGATACGCGGCACGCGCTCGGCGAAGTCGTCCGGATCCAGTGCCCGTTGACCAGCCACTCGCTCAGCGCCATCGCCGCAGCGCCGGTGAGGAAATCCGCCACCTCACCCGCGATCCGTTCGTCGAGGTCGCCGAAAAGCCGCCGGACGCCACCCAGCCGTTCTGGTCGAGTCGGACGTGGTGCTTGATCTGCCCGTACTCGAAGCGCGCCAGGTCCCTCATACCCAGCCAGGCGAGGAAGGCGCGAGCGTCTCGTCCCCGGACCACGACCTTGTGCAGGCTGGACCAGTCGCCGAGGTAGCAGGAGGTGACGTGCGCGGCGCTCTCGTCGACCCAGCCGGTGTACTCGAGGGGCGACAGGGTCTGCGCGAAGTGGCCGAACGCGCCAATGGTGTTGCTCTCCTCCTGGGCCGCTGCGGCGGGGCTGAAGCATGCCGGCCGCTCGGCGATGAAGGGAGCGTCTTTCAGCCGCAGGACCGTTTCGTAAGTGCTGCGCTGCACTTCGCCTATGTCCACAGGTGATCCTCCTGCTCATGGGCTCCGCGTCGACTTGTCCGGTGACCCGGCCCGGTTCGGTCGCAGCAGATGCGCGACACGCAACAACCCGTCGATGGGCGTCCGTCGGGCGGGGACTGATCTGAAGGCAATGACTTTCCGCCGACGCCCGGCGGACCGGGCGGCGTCGAGCACCGAAGGCGGCATTGCGACGCGCCGCTCGGCGGCAGCTACACGGCAGTCACACCGAGGCGCGGACCACGACCTGGCCGGGCACCGGCGCCAGGCCTTCCGGGTCCAGGCCGAGGGCGGTCCGGGCGGCGATCCGTCCGAGGATCTCGGCGTCGATGTGGACGGTGGTGAGGGCGGGCGTCGACAGAGAGCCGTGCTCGGTCTCATCGAAGCCGATCACGGCGACATCCTCCGGCACGCGCCGCCCGAGGTCACGCAGGGCTGTCAGGGTGCGCAGCGCGATGTCGTCGTCGAAGGCGGCGACGGCGGTCACGTCCGGGTGCGCCGCCAGGAACGCCTCGACGGCGGCGGCGCCGGCCTCTCTGGGCCGCGGGACGACGAAACGCTCCAGCGCCGGGAGCCCGAGGCGCCGGGCAGCCTCCTGAGAGAAGCCAAGGCGGGCCTCGGTCAGCGGGAAGTCATGGTCGGGCATCGCCATCGCGATCCGGGTGTGTCCCCGCTCGGCGAGGTAGCCGATCTGTAGGGCGGCGTTGGCGGCGAATCCGTTCTCCCAGTCCTCCTCGATGGGCTCGTGCCCTTGCATGTAGACCTCGCCGAGCCGGAGCACGGCCCGGGGCGCGATGGCGTCGAGGATCTTCTGCGTGGCCTCGGGTGCCGCGTGTCCGTGGCGGACGAGGAGGACGTGGTCGTGTTCGGCCAGTTCCTCGTCCAGGCCCCGGACGTAGCTGTGGGAGAAGTTGCCCTCCAGTCCGCGGTCGACGTGGAGCACGACGATGCGCGAAGCTCCCTCGCGCAGCGCGCGGGCGATCCCGTGCACGACGTATCCCAGTTCGTGGGCGGCCTCCAGGACCCGCTCCCGGGTCGCCTCGGAGATGGTCTGCCGCGGGTCGTCGTTCAGGACGAAGCTCACCGTGGCCCGCGACACGCCAGACGCCTTGGCCACGTCGTTCAACGTCACCCGGCCTGAACGGCCCATGCCGGCACACTCCCTCTCCGTCGGACTGCGCACACCGCCCACGAGCAGTGTCACCAAGCGGTGTCAAGGCTCTAGAACGATTAAGTGCTGAGGGACAGCCTACGTGACCAGATCGATCCAGTTCCGGGCAGTCATGGAAACCCGGCGCCGCGCCGTGGCTGCCGGAGGGGGCGCGTCCGAATACGCGGGGCTGTTGTCGCTCGCCCGGGTCGACGGCGACTACGCGACCCGGGCGAGCGAGGTGTACGTCGTCTGGGGCGAGCACCCACGTCCGGGCACCCGACCGGCGCCGACCGGCGCCGACCTGGGGTTCCCCGCTTCCCCCGCATCCGCGCGACGGTGCAGCCCGCGCCGTACGACGATCACCCGCGACGACGGTGGTGGCGCGGCGCGGGGGTGTGCGTAGCAGCACGATCGCGGTGAGCGCGGCCAGCAACAGCAAGGAGGCACTGACGACGAGGCAGACGCGCAGACCGTCCAGGTAGGACTCCGACAGGGCGCGCAGCACCGGATCGCGGTCGGTGCCCAGCGGCAATGCGGCTGCCGCATGGAGCCCGTCGGTCCCGGCGACCCGGAGGACGTGCCGGAGCGTCGAAGGTGCCGTTCCCTCGTCGGTGAGATGACCGGCCAAGGCGCCGGTGGCTCGCGCAGACACCGAGCGCTGACTCTTCTACTGCCATGCCGGACTTCCGCTCGCGACGGCGAGCAGCCGACGCGCCTTCAGTTCGGTTTCCTGCCATTCCTGTTCGGGGTCCGAGCCCCAGGTGATGCCCGCTCCGGTACCGAACCTCAGCAGTCCTTCGGTCCGGTCGGTCCAGAACGTGCGGATGCCGACGGCCAGTTCGCCCCGGCCACGGTCGGCGTCGACCCAGCCGATACCGCCGCAATACGGCCCGCGAGGCGAGGTCTCCAGCGCCTCGATGATCCGCAGGGCGCTCTCCTTGGGTGCCCCGGTGACCGAGCCGGGCGGGAACGTCGCTGCCAGCAGCTCGGGCCAGCCCGCGTCGGCGGCGAGGCTCCCCCGCACCGTCGACACGAGGTGGACGAGCTTCTCGGCGTGGTCCTTCTCCAGCAGGTCGGCCTCGGTGCGCCCGGTTCCCTTGATCGGCCCGGACCCGACGCCCCGGCCCTCCCGCCGTAGGAAGAGCTCCGGCGAGGCGGTGACCACCTCCACCCCGTGCTCCGGGAGACGGATGACTCCCGCGTACGGCGCCGGATTGTGCCGGGCCAGCAGCCCGGCCAGCGCCATGACATCGGCGTCCGGCGCGACCGGGGCGGAAAGCACCCGGCACAGATTGGCCTGGTAGACCTCACCGGCTGCGATGTGCTCACGGATGCGGGTCACTGCGTCCATGTAGGCATGGCGGTCGAGGGAGGTGGACCAGGCATCCGTGCAAGGTCCGTGCCATGGCGCCCTCGGGAGGTTCCGCATGTGCCGTACTCATGGAAGCGGGCACACGTCAGACGGCCCTCGAAGTCGGCCACCACCGCCCAGAAGCCCTCGGAGTCCAGGGCTGAAGGGTCGCTTGTGACATCCACCAGACCGGTGGCCAGACGTCCGGCGAGCAGCGCCAGGGAAGGCGACTGATCCACCGGGAACTTGCCTGCCGCGAACGGCCGGTCAGGCCGCGACGGCCGCACGTTCGGCACCCCATTCGGCCGCCCGCAGGGTGTTGACCAGCAGCATCGCGATGGTCATCGGCCCCACCCCGCCGGGGACGGGGGTGATACGTCCGGCGATGCCGTCGAGTTCGCGCGAGCGGACGTCTCCGGTCAGGCCGGAGGGTGTGCGGTGGATGCCGACGTCGATGACGACGGCGCCGGGCCGGATGTGTTCGGGGCCGACGAGACCGCGTACGCCGGTGGCCACCACGACGATGTCAGCGGGCCGGGTGACCGCGGCGAGGTCGGTGGTGTGTTCGTGGGCCACCGACACGGTCGCCCCGCGCCGCAGCAACAGGTGGGTCAGGGGCTTGCCGACGAGCTCGCCCCAGCCGACCACCGCGACCTTCGCGCCCCTGAGCGCGATGCCCTCGGCGTCGAGGAGTTCGATGACCCCGCTGGGGGTGCAGGGGCGCAGTCCCCGTTCACCGCGGGCGAGGCGGCCGAGGCTGGCGGTGGTGAGGCCGTCGACATCCTTGGTGACGGGGATGCGGTCGATCAGCGGGGCCGCGTCCAGGTGCCGGGGCAGCGGGAGTTGGAGAAGGATGCCGGAGACCTCGGGGGTGGCGGCCAGTTCGTCGAGTACGGCGGCCACGTCGTCGTGGGTCGCGTGCCCGGGCAGATGGCGGTGGAAGTCGCGCATACCGGCTTCCCTGATCGCGCGCCGTTTGGCGGCGACGTACACGGCGCTTGCCGGATCGTCGCCGACAAGGACGGTGGCCAGTCCAGGGACCGGTCCCGACCCCGCAGCTCCGGCGACCGCCTCGGCGACCTGCGACCGGATCCGCCGGGCGATCCTGGTGCCGTCGATGGTGGTTGTCATGGTGGCGAACCGCTTTCCTGTCGTGAGCGACGATCAGCCCGGGCGAGAGCGCGGGCCTGCGTGCATGTGCGAGGCGCGCAGGCCCCCCGTTCCCGCACCGGGCGGGGTGCCATCAGGCGAAGACGATGGTGTGGTTGCCGTCGCGGATGACCCGGTCCTCGGCGTGCCACAGCACCGCGCGGGAGAGCACCGCGCGCTCCACGTCGGCGCCCCGGCGGGCGAGGTCGGCCGCGGTGTGGGCGTGGGTGACGCGGACGACGTCCTGCTCGATGATCGGGCCCTCGTCCAGGTCCTCGGTGACGTAGTGCGCGGTGGCGCCCACCAGCTTCACCCCTCGGCCCTTGGCCTTGGCGTAGGGGCCGGCGCCGATGAAGGCGGGCAGGAAGGAGTGGTGGATGTTGATGATCGGCACGCCGACCTTCTCGATGAAGTCACCCGAGATGATCTGCATGTAGCGGGCCAGGACGACAAAGTCCACGTTCCCTTTCAGCAGCCGCAGGTGCTCCGCCTCCGCCGCCGACTTGTCCGCGCCCTGGCAGGGGACATGGAAGAAGGGAATGCCGAAGCTGCGAACCTCCTCCGCCACGTCGGGGTGATTGGAGATCACCATGGCGACGGTGACGGGCAGTTGGCCCTGCCGGTGGCGCCACAGCAGGTCCAGCAGACAGTGGTCGGACTTGGAGGCGAAGATGGCGACCCGCTTGGGCACCGACATGTCCCGCAGCGTGTAGCTCAGCCCCAGCCCCGCCACCAGGCGGCTGTCGAGATCGGCCCGCAGCGCCGGCAACGCGGCCTGGAGACCGCCGAGTCCGAAGACGGTGCGCTGGAAGAAGGCGCCGCCCTGCGGATTGTCGGAGTACTGGTCGAGGGAGACGATGTTCGCGCCGTGGTCGCTCAGCACGGAGGCGACGGCCGCGACGATGCCGGTGGCGTCGGCACCCTGCACGATCAACGAGGCTTGCCGGGCAGGGGACTTGCCCGTGGCGGTGGGGGCCGGGGCGTCTTGTGTGACGGTCATGCCAGGCTTTCCTTCCGGAAGCGGGCGGCCCAGTCGGAGGTGGCCTTGAGCCCGCCGAACGTATAGAAGTGGATCTTCAAGTCGCCGTGGCGCTCCGGGTCGTAGGCCTTCGCGAGGTCACGCAGGAAGCGGTCCGGTCCTGCGGTGCCCATGAGGTTGGTCAGCGAGAAGCCGTACTTCTTGACGACGGAGGCGCTGGTGCCGACCCCGAAACGGGCGGCGTACGACATGAGCCGGCGCACCCCGGCGGGTCCGGGCACACCGATGCGGATCGGGAGGGCGATGCCGCGGCGCCGTACCTCGACCACCCAGGCGAGGACCGGGTCCACGTCGAAGCCGAACTGGGTGATGACGCTGCCCTCCAGGGGTTGCCCGGCGAGCGCCGCGTGCTTGCCCTCCAGCGCGGACCACAGCGTCGGACCGTCGATCGCGGGATGGCCCTCCGGATATCCGGTGACGCCGACGTGCCGTACGCCGTACTCCCCCAGCAGTCCGGTGTCGATCAGGGACAGGGAGTCGGCGTAGGGGCCCTCGGGATGGGCCGGGTCGCCGCCGACGAGGAACACGTTGTCGGACGTGCCGTCGGCCCGCAGACCGGCCAGGAACTGCTCGAAGTCGGAGCGGGAGCCGAGGCGGCGGGCGGATATGTGCGGTACGGGGACGAAGCCGAGCCGCTTGACCGCCCGGGCCGCGTCCAGCCGCATCCGCAGGTCCTCGTTGCCGAGGAAGGTGACGTTGATGCGCGTGCCCTGGGGGATGCTGTCGCGGGCCTCCTCCAGTTTGGGAACGTCCTTCCCGGTCATCTCCAGGGAGAAGTCCTCCAGCAGCGAGGTGGCCACCGCTGTCTGTGCTGTGCTCACGAGACGCTTTTCCTTTCGTCTCAGCGGTCGCGCCGGTAGAGGGTGCGTGCGTGCTCGTTGAACGGCGAAGGCTGCACGGTGGCTCGGATGCGCGGGAAGCCGAGGTCGGCCTCGGGGTCGGTACCGGAACCGGGGTGCTCGCCCCAGACGACCGTGACCTCGGTGCCCCGTGCGGCGTACGCGGGGTCGATCAGGGTCTGCGCGAGCACGGTGCCCACGGGGTCGATCGACGCGCTCTGCATCGTGACGCCGACCAGGCCGGAGTCGCTCTCCACCCGGTGCCGGGCGTAGCTGAGGACGAAGCCGGGGTCCTCGCCCTGGCCGACCACGGTGCGCACGTCGTCGGGGTCGAGGACGAGGGTCACCTTGGTGCGCAGCGGCCCTTCCTTGGCCTTCAACAGGGCGTCGCGGCCCACGAAGTCGTGACCGAAGTGGATCACCTTGCCGTAGCCGAGCTCGTACGGGGAGACGTAGTAGTCCTCGATGTTCTCGGAGAAGTAGCTGCCGTTGAGGGGACGCTTGCCCTCGATGCCGAACAGGGGCAGGTACTTGCGGTATTCCGCGAGTTCGGGGTCGGTGTAGATGCCGGGCACCGGCGAGGGGACCCAGCCGCTCTCCACGCTCGGCGTGGCGTAGGCGAGGGCTCCGACCTGGACGAGGCCGAGCGGCTCGCCCGCCTTGAGGAACGCCTCGTGGACGTGGGGTGCGTGCTCCCACGGGCCGATGAACTCGTAGCCGGCCTGTCCCGCCATGCCGTGGCGCAGCGCGCGGAAGGAGCGGCCGTCGAGGGTGACCGCGGCGGAATGGAAGAACTTCGTCTCCGGCAGCGGCCCGCCGAAGACCCGCTCGATCAGCTCGACCGCGAGCGGGCCCTGGATCTGGTAGCGGAAGAGCTTCGGGTCACCGCCGCCGGGCCGGAACGCAGAGGAGGCGTCGGTCTCGAACGCGACGTCGTAGCCGCCCTTCTCCGCGTGGTACTGCACCCAGTGCTGGGCTGCCGGTATGCCGCTGAGCAGGAATTTGTTCTCGCCCTCGCGGGCGAGGATGTTGTCGGTGACGATGTGGCCGTGCCGGGTGACCGGCACGTACTGCTTGGCCTGTCCGATGGCGAACTTCTCGAAGTTGTTAGTGCCGTGGTCGGCCAACACCCTGGTGGCGTCCGGGCCTTCAATCCACATGTCGTACATGTGGTGCGAGAGGTTGAGGAGGGCCACGCCCTCGTGCCAGGCGGCCTGCTCCTGACGCCAGCCGGCGTACTCGCGCTCGACGACCTCCGGCGTCCACGGCTCGGCGTTCGGCCGCCACAGCAGATTGATCGGCGATCCGGCCTTGTCGATGGCGTCCTGGAGGGAGGGGATTGTCATTGCGGCTCCTTCTGGTTGTTGGCTTACCGCGCGGGCACTAAATCGATCTAGTTTTAGCAGTGAGTCGGCGGGCTTTCGCCCGTCGGCGTACGGAGTGGGGATCTTCTACGGCTGCTGCGTGCGGTGGGCCTGGTACGCGGACGCCATGCGCACGGCGTCGAGACTGGACCGGACGTCATGGACGCGCACACAGAACGCCCCGTCCAGGGCGGCGAGCGCGGAGACGGCGGCCGTTGCCGCGTCCCTCCTTGCGGGCGGCACCTCACCGGCCCCGCCGTCCGTGAGAGCCGCACCGATGAAACGCTTCCTGGAGGCACCGACGAGCAGGGGGTACCCCAGCCGCCGTAGAGCCCCGAGGCCGGCCAGGAGCGTCCAGTCGTGCTCCGACCGCTTGGCGAAACCGAGCCCCGGGTCGAGGACGATGCGGGCACGGTCGACCCCCTGGTCCGTCAACCGCCAGATTCTGCGGGTGAGTTCGGCCGTGACGTCGGTGACGACATCGTCATAGCGGGCATGCCGGTCCATCTCGCGGCTCGGCGCACGCCAGTGCGTGGCCACGTACGGGACACCGACGGCGGCGACCGTCCGGGCCATGGCCGGATCGGCCAGGCCACCACTGACGTCGTTCACCAGGCGCGCTCCCGCCTCAACGGCGGCTCGGGCGACGGGTGCGTGCAGGGTGTCGATGCTCGTGCACACCCCGGCTCGGGCGAGCTCACGCACCACTTGGACGGTACGGGCCAGTTCCTCTTCCAGGGCGACGGGACTTGCTCCCGGCCGGGTGGACTCGCCGCCGACGTCCACGATGTCGGCGCCCTGCGCGGCGAGTTCCAGCCCACGGTCGACGGCGCGGCGCGTGTCGGCGTAGAGGCCGCCGTCGGAGAAGGAGTCCGGCGTGACGTTCAGGATCCCCATGACCAAGCAGCGGCCCGGTCTGGGGAGTCCCTCCACTTCCACCGGCGGCCCCGGTCCACCGAGGGCGACGACGCTTTGCATGATTGACATCGGCGACCACCTCCTCCATCCCGCGTCCCGCGCGAGAAAGAGCTACTAAATCGATTAGGCGGGCTCATGCTACAGAGAACTACTTAATCGTTCTAGCCCTCATGGGTGTCGAGCCCGCGATCCGGCGGGTTCTCTCTGCGCCGGGCCGCGCGCTGCCGTCAGTGCCTGTTGGGGAAGGGGCGCGACGGCCGGATTCGGTGATCCCCCGTTCGGCTCGCCCCACACGACCTCCACCTGCTCGCCCACGGCCGCGGTCGGGACAGGGACTGCGGCACCGAAAGCGCTGCGGACTCCGGTGCTGCTCGCGAAAGCGCCAGGACCGCATGCGGCCCACCCCCGCTGGAGATGCCGTTGGACCGCAAGCAAGGTGAACGACATCGACGACTCGTGACAGTTCAGGCCGTGCGCCGTCGTGAGTACCGCTCCGGGCAGGTGTCCCTCGCTAGCGCACCGCGACGCGCATCAGGTCGGTGCCCAGCAGCATGCGGCCGCTGTAGTCGGCGTCGCGAGCACTGTGGTGCAGCAGGCGTCGCCAGGTCGGGTCGCTGACCACGGACTCCTGTCCCGGGCCGAGGTGGGTGGCGACGAGCGTGCGCGCGTCGGCCTGGGCCGCGATGCGGCCGAGTTGAGCCACATCGGTGTGGGTGGTCAGGATGTGGTCGATCAGAGTCTGCGGCAGTCCGAGGCTTGCCAGCCCGGCGGGGTAGACGGTCTCGTGCACGAGGACGTCCGTGCCGCGGGCGAGCGTCACGATGTTCGGCGTCGGGGCGGTGTCCCCGGAGAAGACGACGCTGCCGTGGTCGGTGTCGAAACGGTAGGCATAGGCGGGGAACGCCGCCCCGTGCGGGACGAGGACCGCGGTGACTTTGACGTCGTCATTCTCCATGACGGTGAACGGCCGCATCGACGGTGCGGTGTGGGTCGCGGAGGCGCCGACTGCGGGGGGCGGTAGGAGATCGTGGACGTTCAGCAAGGCGGCCGGGTCGATGCCCGCGTGCTCCGTCATGAAGAAGGTGGGGGATGCCGCGTATGCCTGGCCGGCGAGCCGCGTCATCTCCACTGTCCCCGGCAGGGACCCGGGCGCGCCGGTGACAGTGGAGTCCATGCCTGCCGGCCCGGGGCCGTACACGTCGATGGCGTTCTGGAAACCCTGCGCTCCCGCGGCACCGGCCGCCAGCAACGGGAAGGCGTAGTAGTCGACGATGTGGTCGGCATGCAGATGGGTGAGGAAGATGCCGGCCAGGGAGGGTATCGACAGCCCGGCTCGCAGATACTGGGTGACCGCTCCCCGCCCGCAATCGACCACGTATGTACGGCCGTTGACGACGAGCGCCGAGGAGATGCCGTACCGGGTCGCGAGCGGTGGCGGGCCACCGCTGGTGCCCAGCAAGGTCAGCGACAGGCCCTTCCCGGACCCCTTCGATCCCGTCATCGGCGTGGCGGCCGAAGCCCGTTCATTTCCCCACAGGGGTACGGCGACGGCAGTGGCCGATGCCGCCGCCCCCAGCAGCATTCTGCGGGATGGGGGCAAGCCCGCGGCATCGCTCAGCGACTCACACATGTCGGACCCACTCCTTCGTACGGCTCGAATCGTGCGCTGCCACAGTCGTCACAGCACGCGAGACGGTCTACGGGACGGCGCGCAGCATGAGGTTGCGCAGAACGCAAGCTGCTCCACGTGCCACGTCGAGCCGCGGGGCGACCATGGCCGGCGCAGCAGCGCACGTACGGCCTGTAGTCCCACCGACGCATCGCCGGTCATAAGCAGCTCGGCATGAACCAGCACATCGAGGTCGGCTGGAAGGTCAGCCGAGGTAGACCCTCGTCGGCCAGGTGACCCCGGTCGGTTCTTCCGACAGCGTCCACAGCCCGCGGGCCGCCATCGGGGCGCTCGTCGCCGCATTGCGGCCGACCAGCGTCTTGCCCCGCAGCGGCTCGACGGGACAGGCGCGATAGGCGTGCAGGGGGTTCGTCACGACGACCAGGCCGCCGGCCTCGGCGGGAGTGGCCGCCGAGGCGCGCGGGCCGCGTTCGGCCATCGGCTCGCCAGCGTGTCCGGACCGCGCCGGTCACTGAGGAAGACGTCGTGTCCGGCGGCGACCCGCGAGGCGGGCGACGGTGCCGCCGACCATGCCCCTACCGATCGGGCCAATGGTGCTCATGCGCGGGAATCGAGGCCGGAGGAGCCGACGGGTGCTCAGGCGTGCGCGGGGATGGGATCGGCCACACGGAACCGGCTGCCTGTGCTGGTGTGGGTACTGCGGTACGTCGAGAACATCAGTGAGCGGCAGGTTGCTCGCCCTGGCCACCCGCACAGTCAGCGGCGGAATCTTCCGCCCCGATACAGAAGAATCCATCGCCACGGCGGCCGGCCGTGGACGGTGTGAGTCCCCTCCGTCTCGAGGGTTCGGGGCCATGTAGCCGCAACAGTTGCCCCTGACGCAGGGGCAACCTCTCAGCATGGTGGGCATGACGACGAGAACCAATGCGATCGAGGTCGCCGGACTACGCAAGTCGTACGGCGACCACGAGGTAGTCGCCGGCGTCGACCTGACCGTCCCCGCAGGCACCGTCTATGCCCTGCTCGGACCGAACGGGGCCGGCAAAACCACCACAGTTCGAATCCTGTCCACATTGCTGCCCGCAGACGACGGTGAGGCTCGGGTCGCCGGGTACGACATACGCCGCGAGGCAGACCAGGTGCGTGCGTCGATCGGAGTGACCGGGCAGTTCTCCGCCGTGGACGAGTTACTGACCGGGCGGGAAAATCTGCGGCTGATGGCCGACCTCGGTCACCTCGACCGGCGTCAGGCGGAGAGCGTGGTGAAGCAGCTGCTGGAGCGGTTCGAGCTGGCTGATGCCGCTGACCGGCGCGCGGTGACGTACTCCGGCGGTATGAAGCGGCGGTTGGACCTGGCGATGACCCTGGTGGCCGGGCCGCGGCTGATCTTTCTCGACGAGCCGACCACCGGCCTCGACCCGCGCAGCCGCCGTTGCCTGTGGGGGATCGTGCAGGAACTGGTGGCCGACGGGGTGACCGTCTTCCTCACCACCCAGTACCTGGAGGAGGCCGACCAGCTCGCCGACCGGATCGGTGTGCTCGACGGCGGCCGGCTGGTCGCGGAGGGCACCGCGACCGAGTTGAAGCGGCTGGTCCCCGGCGGTCACGTCGAGTTGCAGGCCGCCGACGGTGAACGGTTGGCTGCGTTGGTGCGCCGGTTCCCCGAGGCGAGCCCGAACGTCGCGGCGCTGACTCTGGGCCTGCCGTATGACGGCAGCCTCACCACGCTGCGAGGGCTATTGGCCGGGATCGACGACGTCGCAGTGACCGGGCTCGCCGTGCACACCGCGGACCTGGATGACGTGTTCCTGGCCCTGACCGACCACTCTGCTGCCGACGAGTCCCCCAAGGGTGTGCCGGCATGAATACCTCGACGTATGCCGTCCGCGATTCGGCGACCATGCTGCGCCGCAACCTGAAGCACATGGCCCGGTACCCGTCGCAGACGCTGATGCTGATCGGCCTGCCGCTGCTGTTTCTGCTGCTGTTCGTCTACGTTTTCGGCGGCACCATGGGCGCCGGTCTGCCCGGAGCCCCGGCCGGGGATCGCGGCGGCTACCTGACGTTCATCACTCCCGGGATCTTGGTGATGGCGGTGGCGAGCGTGTCCATCAGTACCGCGGTCTCGGTCGCCACCGACATGACGAGCGGCATCATCGACCGGTTCCGAACCATGGCCATCGCCAGGGTCTCGGTACTCACCGGCCATGTGCTGGGCGCGATGGTCCAGACTGCGCTGGCACTCGCCACGGTCTTCGGGACAGCGTTCCTGCTCGGTTTGGAGACCGCCGCCTCGGTGACGCAGTGGTCGGGTCTGATCGGCCTGCTTGCGCTGCTGTCGTTCGCGATGACCTGGTTCACCGTCGCGCTGGGCCTGGCCAGCCCGAACGTGGAGGCCGCGAGTAACTGGCCGATGATCTTCATACTGCTGCCGTTCGTGGGCAGCGGGTTCGTGCCGGTGGAGTCGATGCCGACCGGACTACGGTGGTTCGCTGAGTACCAGCCGTTCACGCCGATCATGAACGCCTTCCGCGGTCTGCTGGCCGGATCGCTCGATGGTTCGGACGTGCTCTGGGCCATCGGCTGGTGTGGGGTGATCGGGCTGGTCGGCTACCTCTGGTCGCGGCGTCTCTACGGGACCCGGGCTGCGAACTAGGAGAGGGGTCTGATGCTGACTATCGGCGAGCTGGCGTCGTATGCCGGAGTGACGGTGCGCGCGGTGCGGCACTATCACGCCAAGGGGCTGCTATCGGAGCCGGAGCGGGACCACTCGGGCTATCGGAGGTATGGCGCCCACGCCGTGGTCGAGTTGGTCAAGATCCGAACCCTCGCCGAGGCCGGGGTCCCGCTGTCGCGCGTGCGGGAGCTGCTCCAGGCAGACGAGGAGGAGTTTGCCGCGGCGGTCGCAGATATCGACGAGCGGCTGCGGGCGGAGATTCGGGAGCGGCAGCGACACCGGGAGCGGATCGCCCGCCTCGCCGCCGGGGACAGCCTGGTACTCCCCCAGGAGGTGGTCGACTACCTTGACCGGCTGCGGGCGCTCGGCGTCGACGAAAGGGTTGTCCAGGTCGAGCGTGACGGCTGGATTCCGCTGGCCGCGCGCTCGCCCGAACGAGTCCCGGAGTGGATGGCCCGCAAGTGGGAGCACATCGCCGACCCGCAGGTCATCGACTTCTATCTCACCCTGAGCCAGGCTCTCGACGGCACCGACAACGACTCACGGCTGGATGAACTGGCCGACAAGTTGGCCGCCTACATCACACAAATGGCCAACGAACAGGGCGAGTTCTACGTCGACGACACCGCACTTGAGCCACCGCTCGCTGAGCTGCTGGATACACATGTGTTCGACACCCTGCCGCCGGCCCGTCGGCTGATCGAGCTGTTGACGAAGCGAGGCTGGACTGGCTGGACCAAGCTTGAGCGCGTGAACTCAACCCGGGGTGCGGCCGGAACACGGTAGTTCGGTGGGGCTCACGTCGAGGCTCGTGCTGTCGCCTTGCGAAGTCGGCCTGGCCTGGCTGTGCCTGGTCACTTCGAGCTGAACCATGCAGCGGCCAGCCGGCTTTGGCGGGCACTTCGGTCCGCGCCCGGGTCGAGGCGAGCCGGTAGGAGACGTGCCGGATTCGAACTACTCCGCAAGATGATCCTGCTTCAGTAAGCCTCCGTTACTGCTTGCCGAGATTTCAGAGCAACGTCTGTCCTGTCATCGTTTCGGCTTGGATCAAAAGTGCGTGGCGATGCCGAAGACGCGGCGGATGTACGCCATGTCCTGGCGGTCACGTCCCGTTGGTTCGTAGCCCTGATGGAAGTAGACCTGCTGCTCGGCGGACAAGCACGGCACGGGCGCTCCCTGGATGATGCCCGTCACGAAGCAGGACGAGGGATAGGCGAAGGGGCGTTGCGGGTCAGGTGACGCCTGCGCTGCTGAGCCGTCATCGCTGAAGACCAGCGGATGAAGGTCGATCTCCCGGCCGTCCGGAGCCGTCACGACGAATCGGATGGGCCTCCAGTTCAGGCTCTCCACGAAACCTGCTGCGGAGAGCGCCGTCACCACAGCGGCTTCCTGGTCTTGCCGGTGCATCAAGTCCAGGTCGCGATGGTCTCGGGTCTGCTCGCCGATCAGAGCGTCGATCCCCCATCCGCCACCCAGCCAGACATCAGCCCCCGCGCGCTCCAACAGGGCCAGGACGAACAACACGTCATCAGCTGTCATCACCCGACGCAGGCTAGAACCGTCAGCGGACTCGGAAGCCCTCCATCGCGGCCTCACTGCCCTGTTCGGCGCGTACTGGCTGGGCACTCCCCCCAGCCGATCACCATCCCGGATGCCCCGCTCACCACGACGCAGGACCACACTCCGCACGCCTCGCACTGTGCACGGTCATGGTCTCCCTCTCCGCCATCACGGCCCGCTTACTCCAGTCCGCCGAGGCGGAGGGCATCCTTCATCTCGCTGAGCTTCGCAGCTGCCGTCGCGGTCCACTCCTGCGGCTGTCCGGCGACACGGAGGGCGTCCTCGATCTCCTTGAGCTTCACGGAGGACAGCACGCCAGCCCGCTCGACCAGGTCGTCCCGGGACACGGTGGTCAGCCACGTGCAAGGGGTGAAGCCTGGACGCGATAACGCGAACCGCAGCACGCCTTCAAAGGGCAGTCCTTCCGTGGCGCCCACGGCCACTTCGATGGCCAGACCGCTGATGTCGACGCCCGCCGGAGCGACGACCTGCATCGCCCGGAGCCCGGACGCCTCGTCTCCCGGCAGCAGCACGACCGGCCGTCGCTCATCAAACTCGACCCACCAGACTTCGCCGTGTTGCATATGTCCTCCTGGCACGATCCGCGGTGAGGGCGCTGTGAAAACGGGTGCGGCCACCGTTGATCATCGGTGTGTGAAGACTGAAGATCATGCGGTGGCCGCAGGTCACAGCGTAGACCGTGCCCGGTTGCAGGAGTCATTCGAGGGCCTGATGCAGCGGATCGCGGGTCGCTTCACGCGGGTTGAACCCCGGCGCCGGGTACAGGACGGCCCAGGGGACCAGCTGTAAGACGTCGCTCTCAGCTGGTGAGCCGCCGGTGGCATGTGAGGGTCGCGGCGATGGCAGTGAAGGCAAGACAGTGTTCCGGCTTTCACCGCCCGTGGAGGTACTTCACCGGGCCCACCGCAACCAGCATTGTCTGTACGCACCGTGCTCGAGACCGGGTCCGCCCCGTTGGCACGACCCACGCCGAAGCTTGCACTGGTCGACACGTATCGGGGACGACAACTGGCCCCGATACATGTCAGTTCGGGAAGGAAGGGACGCCATGCGCGGCAATCGCCCTGCGCTGCTCTTCTGTTGGAGCAGGCGCGCGCAGTCGTCGTCGCGCTGGGCCGTGATCCGTCGGGACAAGCGTCTTGATACCGAGTGGCGATGCCTCGCCAGGCCTTGAGCTTGTTGATCAGACGCTCGACAGTGTTCCGTTCCTTGTACAGGTCGGCGTCGAGGCTGACGGGCCGACCACCCCGGGAGCCCTTCTTCTTCCGGTTGGCGGCCTGGTCCTTCGTCTCCGGGATGATGGCCTTGACGTGGCGTCTGCGCAGGTGGGTTCGGTTACCGCGGGACGAGTAGGTCTTATCCCCGGCGGCGGCGCCTGGCCGGGTACGGGGGCGGCCGACGGGCCCGCGGAACCGTTTCCGGTCGGCGGCGAGGTGGACCTCCCTTCAGGCGGAGTTCCGCCGCCGTCGGACGCGTCGCCGCTCTTCCCGCTCGGGTCCGGTCCCGACCGCTTGCCCATGTTGTCCCGCGGAGTCGCCCCCCTTTGCCTGGCCTTCTCCTCCTCGGCGGCATTCTCGAGTGCGGTGATGACGTCCTGGCCCAGATGCATCCCGGCAGCGTCATGGTGAGCGCGCGCGGTGGTGGAGTCGACGCTGACCGGGGACCGGTCCACCTCACCCCGCTTCGCGGCCTCTGCGATCAGTCCGTCCAGCAGGGCTTCGAAGACGCCTGCGTCACGCCACTGCCGGAAGCGGTGTGGACGGTCGACCAGGCGCTGAACTCGGCTGGCATCTTCCGCCACTGCTCGCCCGTCTTGAACCGCCAGATCACGCCCTCGAACTGCTGTCGCAGCCGCTCGGAGTACGGGCCGTACTCGCCGATCGGCAGGTACAGCTCGACGAACTCCCATTCGCTGTCGGTCGGTTGCACTCGCGTCACGCAAGAAGATCTGACACGGCCGCGTGAGCCACCGCCCACGGAGGAACGCAGCCCCGGGGTCTTCAACGGCCCTCGGAGCGGGGTGGGGCGCCGGCCGCCAGGAATAGGAACGGCGAGCCAGGGCCCGGGGTGCGCACCGTGGCCCGTATCAGATCGTCTGCGGGCTTCAGCCTGCCGACGTGTGTGCCGTGCCCCTGGCGCGGACGCGCTGACTGAGAAAGAGAGCGGCGCGCTCCAGTGCCTCGTCGGCTTCGTCCAGGAGGCCGACGAAGGCCTGGAACACATGTGGGACATCGGCGGTGACGTCCAGGATGACGTCCACTCCGGCTTCCCTCGCGTGTGTGGCCATGCGTGTGGAGTCGTCCAGGAGCATTTCGTTGGTGCCCGCCTGTAGAAGCATCGGGGGGAAGCCGGTCAGGTCGGCGAGGACGGCGGGGCTGAGCATGGGATGGTGCGGGTCCTGTCCCGCCAGGTACATGGTCCCGGTGTGTTCCATGCCCGCACGCGTGAAGAACGGGTCGATGCCTGCCTTGGTGTCCATGCTCTCGCCTGTCCGGGTCATGTCGAGTCCGGGGGAGAACGCCACGATTGCGGCAGGCATGGGCAGGCCCGCGTCGCGGGCGGCGAGGCAGGTGGTGACGGTGAGGCCGCCACCGGCGGAGTCCCCGGCGAACGCAATCGCCGAAGGGTCTTCGCCGCTGTCGAGAAGTGTGCGGTAGGCGCTCAACCCGTCCTCGATCGCGGCCGGGAACGGATACTCAGGGGCAAGCCGGTAATCCAAAGAGAATGCCCTGAACCCTGTTTTGGTCACCAGGTTCCCCGTCAGCGACATCGCCGTCTCCGGTGAACCGACCACGTAAGAGCCGCCGTGAAAGTAGAGGATCGTCCCGGCCTTCGGAGTGCCGGCCGGCTCGACGAGCACCGCGGGCCGATCACCGAGCGTCGCAGTGCGGGTGCGGATCCCAGCCGGGACGAGCATTTCCCCCATCATCGCCCTGAACCCGGCGCGGAGCTCCTCCACCGACCGAGGGCCCTCCGGCTGAGGCCGTCGGACCATCGCGTCGATCTTCGCGCGCTGTTGCCTGCTCATTGTCGCCTCCATCGCAAGTGCATGCCGAGGAACTATATGCCCAGGCATCTAGGTTAAGATATATGCCATGGCATCCAAGTCAAGCGGTGGCCGGGTCGACCTACCGGGCTTCTTCGCCGATCTCGTCCGCTGCGAGACGCGCCTCTACAACGCGCTGAACGAACGTCTTCGCGAGCGGCACGGGATCGTCACCTCGCAGTTCGAGTTCCTGCGCTTCCTGCGCGACCACCCTGGATCCCGGGTGGCGGACCTCGCCGCCGAGTTCGCCATCGGGATCGGTGCGAGCAGCAAGGGCATCGATCGCCTGGAGAAGCAGGCATGGGTCGTACGGCGCACGAATCCATCGGATCGCCGCTCATCACTGCTGCAACTGACCGATGACGGCCTGCAACTCGTCGAGGCGGTGGAGGCGACCTTCACCGATACGCTGGCCGAGCTGACAGCAGACACCCTCGACGGCCCCGCAGGACTGGCCGCCGCACAGATCCTCTCGGAGCTCCGCACCGTGCTCGAACGCGATCAGATCGGCCTGCCCACCGGCTGACCGGCATACGCATCCAGTACGAATGCCCATGGGCCGCGTGATCAGCGTTTGTTATGAGGGTGAATCCCGCGGATTGATCACGACTCGATGGATTGATCACGACTCGATACGCACCCTGGTGCCGGTCGGTGGCGGCTTCGGGGCGCAGGTCCGGCCAGTGGACTTCGAGGAGGTGCCTGCTGACGAAACATGGTGACCGCAGTCCATGTGTCAGTGCGCCCACACATCCGGCCCGCCGGCCCGCCACTCGATCAGCGACGACTGGACCACATCCATCTCATCCCACCCCTGGAGACCAGCCTCCTGGAGGAAGGCCACGACATCGAGTAGGCCGTAGGCGATGCCGACGAACTGCCCGTCGATGCGGACGCGCCGGCCGCCGTCTACCGCGGGTGGGTAGATGACGACGGGGTGGTCGGTAGCCATGATCTCAGCGTGGAGCCAAGACCGACGGCACGCATGCGGGGCATCTTGTTCGGCCCGGTCAATTCTCTGAACCAGAACCCTCTTACGGATCACTGACCAACCGACAGAATGCGCTGACCTGCTGAAACGCGACCGTCGCCGGTTGGTGAGCCCGAGCAGAGGTGTGGAGATTCCCGGCGAACCGCCGTACGCCGACGTGTGACTGAGCACGCCAGTCGGTTGTGACCGCGCTTGCGTGACCGCTACGCCAGAAGCAGCCTGCGCGCTACGCCCTCGGGCTGAGATTCGGACGAGCGGGGACGCCCCCCCGTTGGCCGCAGAAGTCAGAGGTCGAAGTGACGGCGGGCCGCCTCGATGTGACCGAGGTACTGGCGGGTCCAGCCGCACATCCCGTCGACTGTCGCTCGCAGAGCCTGGCCCGGCTTGGTGAGGGTGTACTCGACCCGCGGTGGGACGGTGGGGTACACGGTGCGCTCGACCAGGCCGTTGCGCTCCAGCATGCGCAGGTTCTGGGTGAGCATCTTGTGGCTGATGCCCTCGATCTCGTTGCGCAGCTCGCTGAAGCGCAGGGTGCGATCACCGAGACCCTCGACGATCAGGAACGCCCACTTGTTGGCGACGTCGGAGAAGATCTCTCGCGCCAAGGAGTCCGCACGCGCCAGGTCTGCATCCTCGGGCGAGCCTGTGAACTGCTTGGTCACCATAAGGTTCTCCAGTCACCGAAAAGTGCGTTCTTCCACGTCAGCGACCACTCTCCTACAGTTCCTGAGTAACCACAAGAGACCGATAGCGGCCACGGTCAGCGCGGACGCGAGCCCACCGGCGCTCAGGACAAGGAGACACGCAACATGGCCATCACCTTTGTGAATCCCAGCGGATTGCCCAAGATCGATGTCTACCGGCAGGTGTCGATCGCATCCGGATCGAGGCTGGTATTCATCGCCGGGCAGGTCGCCTGGGACGCCGATGGGGTCACGATCGGCGAAGGCGACCTCGCCGCCCAGGTCGAGCAGAGCTATCTCAACGTCGGCACCGCCCTGGCCGAGGTCGGCGGTTCCTTCGACGACGTGGCGAAGCTGACCTTCTACGTCGTCGACTGGACCCCCGACAAGATGCCCGCGCTCCTGGAAGGGATCTCCCGGGCAGCCGCGAAGCTGGGGATCACCCCGGTTCCTCCGGCCACGCTGATAGGCGTTGCGGCACTGGACGTCCCCGACCACCTGGTCGAGATCGAAGCCACCGCGATCCTCGACTGAACAGATGCCCTTCGCGTACTGAGCGCCGAATTGGCAAACTACGGCGCTCAGTGGCCAATCAGCGGGTCGTGACGGCCCATCCGTGACGGCTACGGCTGGAGGAGGATGCGGGCTCTGAGCAGGGTGAAGGAGGCTCGGCCGTACATCTGCCGTTTGATCGTCTTGATTCTGTTGACGTCCCCCTCGGCCCCTACGCCCCTACGCAGCTCGCGGTCGGCGGCGGGTTCCTCCTGTTCAAGACCTTCAGCTGATGGTCGTGGCTGGGCCCGCGTGGCCTCGGCCGCGGCGTACACCGCGGCCGAGGACCATGTGCCCTCTGCGGCCCAGCAGTTCGCGCCCCTGACCGAACAGGCCGGAGCCCGTCTCGTCCGCGGCTGCGGGCGGGAGCGGTCGCCGGCGCTGTACGTGCTGGACGCGGGCGTTGCCAGGTCCGTCCTGTGCTAGAAGGTCAGGTTCCAGGCGTCGATCTTGCCTGTGTCGGACGCGGCGTTGTCGTTGACACGCAGCTTCCAGGTGCCGTTCGCGACCTCCGCGGAGGCGTTCACGGTGTAGGTCTGGGAGATGTTGTCGGCGCTGCCGCCTGTGTGGTTGTGCAGCGTGTAGACGGTGCCGTCCGGCGCCACCAGATCGACCTTCAGGTCACCGATGTAGGTGTGCTTGATGTCCACACCCACCTTGAGGGTGGCCGGGGCGTTGCCGGTCACACCGGTGACGGTGATCGGGCTCTCCACGGTCGCGTTGTCGTTGATGGCGAAGTCCGCGAGGTTCTCGAAGTACTTGCCGGCCGGCGGGGTGGTTCCGACGGCCTTGAGGGCGTCGACCTGTCCTTCGCCGAAGAACGAGTTGTTGGCCGTCGTGCCCGTGCAGCGGCTGTCCGAGGGGCAGGCGATGTCGTTGGCCTGCTCGGCCAGCTTGGCGCGCAGCTGCGCCGGGGTGATGCCCGGGTTGGCGCTGGCGATGAGCGCCGCCACGCCGACCACGTGCGGGGTGGCCATCGAGGTGCCGCTCTTGCTGCCGTAGCCGCCGCCGGGGACGGTGGAGTACACGTTGCTGCCCGGCGCCGCGACGTCGATGACGCCCTGCCCGTAGTTGGAGAACGAGGCCTTCGTGACGCCCGTGCCGTTGGCCGCGACCGTGACCACGCCCGGCAGCTCGGTCGGGATGTCGAGGCAGGCGTTGGTGATGGTGCGGGTGACCGGCGTCGAGTCGTTCGGGCTCGCGGAGTCGGTCGTCTTGTGGGCGAGGTCGTAGTTCTCGTTGCCCGCGGCGGCGATCTGGAGGGAGCCCTTGTTCTCGGCGTACTCCTGGGCGCGCTTGACGCCCTCGATGATGGCGGCCTGGTCGATGTTGTCCGGGCAGTTGAACTGCCAGGGGTCCGTGTAATAGCTGTTGTTGGTGACCTTGAAGCCGTGGTCACCGGCCCAGACGAAGCCGCAGATGGTGTTCTCGGCGAAGAAGAAGGAGTTGCCCGGCTCGGCGACCCGGACCGCGGCGATCTTCACCCCGGGGGCCACACCGACGACGCCCTTGCCGTTCTTGGCCGCGGCGATGGTGCCCGCTACGTGGGTGCCGTGCGTGTCGACGTCCCGCCAGGCACCGGCACGGGTGTCGGGCTTGCCGTAGGCGCAGGAGACCGAGTCGGCCGCGTCGAAGTTGGGAGCCAGGTCCTGGTGCTGGTCGTCCACACCGGTGTCCAGGACGCCGACTGTGACGGAGGCGGAGCCCGGGTTCACGGCCCAGGCCTGGTCGGCCTTGATCTGGCTCATGTCGGCCCGGACCGGTTCTCCGGCCGGGGTCGAGGCCTGGGCGGGATTGGGCGGGAGCGCCGGGGTGTAGGCGTCGGCCGGGACGTCCGAGGTGCGCGTGGCACCGACCTGCTGCACGCCGGCGACGCCGCGCATGGTGGCGGCGAATGTGCTGGACGCCGAGTGGGCGACGATCACGCCGATGCCGTCGAAGCTCGAGAAGACGGTGCCGCCGTTGGCCGCGATCGCGGAGCGGACCGCCGAACTGTCACCAGGGGCGGTGATCACGAGGTAGGCACGCGTGCCGGCCACCCAGGCCGCGCTCTGGGACGCCGACGCGGCGGCCGGAGCGTGGGCCTTGGCGGCCGGCGCGGTGGAGGGGACGACCGGGAGCGTACCCGCGAGGGCGCCTGGGGCGCCGAACGCGAGGGCGGAGCCGAGCACGGCCGCCAGCACCAACGTGCGTCTCGGTCGGCTGGATGTGTGGGGTATCAATGCGTCCTCCGAAGACGGCCCGGCCGTGCTCGTGGCACCGACCGGGCCGTACGAAACCAGTGGTGGGTGCAAGATGTCAGGTGCATGCCCTTGTAGGGAAGTACCTTTCTGTGCAGGGACGTTGTAAGGGTCTGGCTGAAAAGAGACGGACGGTGTACCAACGTGGCGGCGCGGGCGTAACGGCCGTCGCAGACGGGACGCCCGGGAGTTCACCGCGGTGGCTTGCGACGGAGGCGATGGTCACGCCGTCATCGTCGTCGGCCGGGTCGCGGTGACCGGCTCGTTCGGCGACTTCAGGGTCCAGGATTCGTCGACGTGCAGGATCACGCGGCGGCGCCTGGACGCGCTCAACGGCATCTCCCGGCCGGGGCGTGCGAGGTCGTCGTCCAGGGGGTGGACGTCGGGGCGTGGGTCGCCGGGCAGGTGGCTGGGCGGGACCCACTGGTGCCGGTGCAGAGGCACCTCCTGGAGACGGTCGGCGTCGACCCCGACACCACAGGGCACAAGGTGGCGCAGCCCGCGCGGCAGTACCAGGACGAACTGTGCGAGCGGAACAAGCCCGCCGCCCGCCAGTTCCACGCCCGCGAGAGACGGTGTTACGGCGTGGAGAACAGGCCGGGCCCCGGAGGTGTGGGGCGCTCGGCGCGACCGCCGTTGGTGACCCGGAGGAACTCCAGCTTTTCCGCGTCGGTGGAACCCGCGGCCACCGTGTAGACGACGAGGCGGATGTCGCAGCCAGGGACGGTGAGCACATCGCAGTCGCAGATCACCTCACCCACCTGGGGATGTACGACGGTCTTGCGGGCGGAGACATGCGGGCCGACCGTTCCCTCGTCCCACAGGCGCGCGAACTCCGCGCTGATGGACCGTAGTTCCTCGACGAGGTCGGTCAGGCCGCGGTCGCGGGGGTAGGCGATGAGAGCAGTGCGCAGGTCGGCGACGAGGGCGGGTTTCAGGGCGTTGTCGTTGTGGAGCACGGGCCAGGACGCGAGCCGGCTGGGCCCTGCGACGAACACCGCCCGGGCCAGGTTGCGCTCGTCGTGAGTCCGTGCGCCGGGGTCACCCATCAGGACTGACCATGCGGGGGTCCAGGACAGCAAGGTCCAGTCGGCGCTGAACACGCCCACGGGGAACTCCCCGAGGCGGGCCAGCATCCGTTGGACCCCGGCCGGAACATGCGTGGAGACCGTTCCCTCCTGGGGAGGCAGGAGGCCGGCCAGCCGGTAGGCGTGATCGCGCTCCATGGGCTGAAGTTGCAGTGCCCTGGTCAGGCTCGCGACGACCTGCGCCGATGGGCTTTTGGCGCGTCCCTGTTCCAGGCGGACCACGTAGTCGACCGACAGCCCGGCGAGTTCTGCCAGTTCCTCGCGTCGCAGCCCCAGCGCACGTCGTCCGGGCCGTGAGGTCAGTCCGACGTCGGCGGGAGAAAGGCGGTCGCGCCAGCGGTGCAGTGCCGTGCCCAGGGTCTCGTCCACTCGGCCATTGTGTCCGTCGGGCCGTCCTCGTGCCTGGTACTGGCTGTCCTACCGTCACGGAGGGCACTGGTTGTCCTCTGGTCACAGGCCGAGAGTGGACGCATGACAACAACCTTCATCACCGGAGCCAACAAGTCCCTCGGGTATGAGACCGCCCGCCGCTTGATCGAGGCCGGCCACACCGTCCTCATCGGTGCGCGTGATCCCGAGCGCGGCCGGGCGGCCGCCGACGCACTCGGTGCCCGTTTCGTCCCCATCGATGTGACGGATGACGCGTCGGTGGCTGCGGCCGCCGCCGATGTCGAGGCTCGTGAGGGCGGCATCGACGTCCTGATCAACAACGCAGGCATCCTCGGGACGCACAGCCCCGCCGACCAGATCACAGCCGCAGACGCCAGCGAGGTGTTCGAGGTCAACGTCGTCGGGATCGTCCGGGTGACGCACGCGTTCCTGCCCTTGCTGCGCAAGTCTGCGAGCCCGGTCATCGTCAATGTGTCCAGCGGTATGGGATCGTTCGCGGCCACCCACGACGCAGAACGCGTCGAGTCGAGGCACCTCGCGCCGCTCTACACGGCGTCGAAGGCTGCCGTGACCATGCTGACCACGCAGTACGCGAAGTCCTGGCCGGACGTGAAGGTGAACGCGGCCGACCCGGGCTACACCGCGACCGACTTCAACGGGCACAGCGGCCCACAGACGGTGACCGAGGGGACCGACGCGATCGTCGAACTCGCCTCCCTCGGGGCGGACGGGCCGACCGGTACCTTCCGCGACCGTCACGGTGAGGTGGCCTGGTGATCCACCCCTGAATTCGGGGCTGGTACTCGCAGTCCTCTCGTCGCGGAGGGCACTGGTTCTCCTGTCGCCACAAGCCGAGAGTGGACGCATGACAACAACCTTCATCACTGTGCGGACACGACGAATGAGGGCTCTCCGATGAGCGATGGCGTGATCTCCAGCGGCTGGGACGTCCTGGACGCCTCCCACGAGGCGCTGCGCACGGCGGTCCGCGCCGTCCCCGCCGACGGCTGGCACCTGCCGACGCCCTGCGCGGCCTGGACCGTCGCCCAGGTCTTCCAGCACGCCGTCGGCGACCAGATCGGCTACGCAGCCGCGCTGACCGGAGAACCGGGCCCCGACTTCAACCCGTTCGCCCCATCGGGCGACATGGAGGGGGTGGACCCGGCAACATTCCTGGAGGACGCCCTGGCACGCGCGGCGAAGGCCTGGGCGGGGGTCGACCGGGACGCCGCCGAGGCGCCCGTGCCGGTGCCGCCGCACAGGCTGTCGCCGTGGTCCGGCTCGGCGGCGTGCGGGCTGGACGCAGCGGTCCACGCCTGGGACATCGCTGCCGCGACGGGCCGGCCCTCGCCGCTCACACCCGAGCTGGCCCGCCCCCTCCTCAAGGTCGCCAGGGAGATCGTCGAGCCACTGCGCCCCCGCGGCGCGTACACCGTCGCCCTGGTCCCCGACGAGGGCGACGACGACGTGGCGATCCTTCTGCGTTACCTCGGCCGCGCCCCCCACTGGAGTGCCTCTTAAGCCCCCGCTCCCTACGCGGTGACAAGGCGACCAAGGCTGCAGGGCACTCTGGCTGACATCCGCACGGGGCCCGCTACACCTTCAACACCCACAAAGGAGACTGCGGCAACGTCCGCACCTGCATCCCGTTCCTGGCCTGGCTGGACGCAAGCCGACTGACGCTCGCAACGCTTGAGCATCGACGTGCCGTAAGCCACGGCAGTACGCGAGAAGGGGGCGCCCGGGACTCTCCCGGCGCCCCCTTTCTCGTCTGTACGGAGCCGTGAACCGCCTCCTGCGAGGCGGGAACCGCGTCAGCCGGCGTAGTCGCGGATGACGGTGCGGGCCAGTCGGTTGCGGGGGTCCGCCAGTTCCGCGGCGATCGCGGCTGCGGTGAGGTCGTCGACGCGGACGCGGGCCGGCAGGTCCTCGCCCTCGACGACAAGCCGGCGTCGCAGGTGGGTCGGCGGGTGGGTCGAGTCGACGCTGTGCCCACGCAGGGCACCGGCCCGGCGGAGACGCTCGAACTCGCGCTCGGGAACCGAGGCGATGTGTGCCGCGAGGCGCTCCCACAGCCCCTGCCATGCCTCGCCGCGCGACTTCGTGCCGCCGATTCCGGTTTGGGCGGTGACCGATTCGCGGCGGAGTTCGGTGTCAACGGTGTCGCAGACGAGGAGCCGGTCCATGAGTGCGGTGACCGCGGTGGTGGAAGCAGCGGCGGAGGCTGCCCTGTCGGCGAGGTACTCCGCACGCTGCGAGGCGCGCAGGGTCACGTGGTCGAGCAGGACCAGCAGACCGTGGGCCAGGCCGCGGGGCACGGACATCAGGGCGTTGGCGACGCGCTCGAGGAAGCTGGGGGACCGTGTGGGCGCCAGGACGTAGCACCACAGGCTCAGCGAGCTGAGGGCGGTGCCGACGATCTTTGCGTGGCGCAGGTCTCCGTTGGCGTAGTGGCCGAGTTCGTGGCCGAGGAGAGCGACGCGCTCCTGGGGCGTGAGGATTTCCCACAGACCGAGTCCGAGGTGGAGCACGCGTCGTTGCCGGACGCCGAACGTGCCGACGCTCGCGTTGGCCTGCGGTCCGATCACCACGGTGTGCACGCCGGTGGTGCCGACGGCCGCCGCGACCTCGTCGATCAGGGCGAACAGCCGCGGCGCGTCAGGACGGTGCAGCACCGTCCCGTAGTCGGGCAGTTTGGCGAAGCGCGGGCGCAGGCCGATGGCGAGCAGGAGCAGCAGGGTTCCGACCACCGGCTGGCTCACCGTGCTCCAGCCCAGCACCACCAGCAGTACTCCGACGACCGCGAGTGCCAGCGTGAAGCCGTGCACCGCGAGGGCGATGATGTGGGCGAGCAGGCTGGAGGTGTCGCGGCGCGGCCGTGCGCCGGTGTCCTCCCGCATCTCCTCCAGCAGTTCCTGCCCGTGCCGTTGGGCCAGGCGCCGGCGCAGTGCCTCGATCCGCCCGGGGCCCGGCTTCGTGGCCGCCGAGTCGACGTTCCAGTCGCATGCGTCGCACCAGGCGCCGAAGCGCGCGTCCATCGGCACGGCCTCGCCGCACTCCGGGCACGACTGCGTGCGCACGGCCGTACCGTGCTCCCCCACTGTGCTCATGTTCCCTCCCGCAGCGCAGAGTAGCGCCTACGCGCCAGAGGCCCGAGGCCGGTGCGGGGTCGGCGTCCTTCGCGGTGAGGAACCGCGAGCCGGTCCACGGTTTGGTGATCGGTGTGCTCGGGACGATCGGGAGTGTGGATCAGGTAGCAGTGGCCCAGGAATGCCAGGCTTGCCTGCCGCTCCTTTAAGTGGCAGATGACCCAGCACGCCGACAACCGTTGCCGAAATCCGCTCCCGTCCCCTGAATCACCCCACCGCGCGTTTCCGCAACGGCCCTCCTCCTTGAGGCGGTGTCCGCGAGAGTGGCTGGCATGAACGGCATCGAGCAGCTCCCTGCCATCAGTCTGGCCAAGGTCCAGGCAGCGGCGCCCAGCCTGGTCAGTCTTTACAAGAAGGCTGGGGCAAGCATCCGCGACCGTGGCCTGGAAGGGCTGCGTGCCGCGGTCTATCTCGTCCTGGATCGATCGGGGTCCATGCGCCCGTACTACCGGGACGGCAGCGTGCAACATCTTGCCGAGCAGGTCCTGTCACTGTCTGCGCACTTCGACGACGACGGCATCGTGCCGGTGGTCTTCTTCTCCACCGACATCGACGGCGTCACTGATCTCATGCTGGGCCGCCACCAGGGCCGCATCGAGAAACTGCACCAGAATCTGGGGCACATGGGGCGCACGAACTATCACTGGGCCATGGATGCGGTCATCGACCACTTCCTCGACTCCGGCAGCGACTGCCCCGCTCTCGTGGTGTTCCAGACGGACGGAGGGCCCACAAGTCGCATCGCTGCCGAGCGCTACTTGTGCAAGGCGGCCCGACTGCCGCTGTTCTGGCAGTTCGTAGGGTTCGGTGACCCCGACGACAACGAGTTCGTGTTCCTGCGCAAGCTCGACACCCTGGCCGTCCCCGCCACCCGTGTCGTCGACAACGCGGGATTCTTCCATGCCGGGCGCAATCCCCAGACCGTCGACGACCAACTGCTCTACGACCGGCTGCTCCATGAGTTCCCCACATGGCTGACCGACGCGCGGGCCTCAGGCATCATTCCTTGACGTCCCCTACACCTCGAATCCTCGCGGCACGGCCCCGGCACATGCAGTTGAGGAACCAAAGGTGTTGGAGCCGCAGCCTGACTCAGCCGAGGATCTCGACGGATCGCCAGCGCAGGTCCGCCCCCGTCGCTCGGTGATCACTCATCGGACAGACACATCCGATCGACCGACCGCCCCCCTCAAAGAAGCACGCGCTACACCTTCCGGGCCAGCCCGGCGGCAATGAGGTGTTCCCAGACCGTGAGTTCCCGCCTCTGCCCAATGTCCATGGCGCCATCGGCGTCATCGGGACGCCACAGGGACGCGGGAACGATCCCTGGGTCGAGGATCTCCAGACCGTCCAGCAGGGCGGCGATCTCCGCGTCGGTCCGCCACCGGCCACGGCCGAACGTCTGTTGCAGCACCGCCTCGGCCGCCGCAGTCTCCGGGTTGTCACCCGAGCGGAAGTGACTGATGAAGAAGTAGCTCCCCGACGCGACATGATCGCGCCAGTAACGGACGATGCCGGCCGGGTCCTCGTCATCGTTGACGTGATGGAGGATGGCACTGAAGATCACAGCCACCGGACGATCGAAGTCGATGAGCTCGACGGTATCGGGGTGCGTACGAACGTCCTCGGGGTTGCGCACATCGACCGCGACGACACGGGTCCCGTCGTTGTCCTCCAGCAGCGCGCGTCCATGCACCAGCACCTGGGGATCGATGTCGACGTAGACCACCCGGGACTCAGGAGCGTGCCGTTGCGCGACCTGGTGGACGTTGTCCGCGGTCGGCAGACCACTGCCCAGGTCCACGAACTGCCGAATGCCGGTGGTCCTCGCGATCTCCCTGACCGCCCGGGTCAGAGCCGCGCGGTTGGCAAAGGCGATGGCCACCGATCCGGGCAGGTCACGCTTGAACACATCCCCGATCTCCCGGTCCACGGCGTAATTGTCCTTGCCGCCGAGCAGATAGTCGTAGACACGGGCGATGCTGGGCTTGGCCGGGTCGATGGAGGAGCCTTTGTACGTCATGGCCGTCATTCTGCCCAACAACATCGCCAGTCCACCCGCGAATTGAGCCCTCCAGCCAGCCAAGGGCAGCCCGAAGGTGGAGCCGCAAACCCGGTCACGCAGGCAGCCGACACCTCATCCGTCGCGGCACGGGTCAGTACCTTCGCAGCACCGCCCGGCGCCGCCGCCGGATCCGCCACCCAGCGGTCCCGGTCATCACCGCCAGGCCCGCGGCCAGCGCGGTGAAGAAGATGGCCGTGGGGCTGATGGCGCCCAGTGCTCCGCCACCCTGGTCCGTGGCCGTGGCGGGCGACGACAGCAGGTCCTGGCCGAACGCCGATGCCTCGGAGGTACTGCCGCCCAGCCAGGTGGTGCCGGAGTCGCGGTAATTCGTGGCCTGAGCACGGGAGTTGGCGGCCGTACCGGGCATTCCCGGCTCGTCCTCGGTGAACTGGGCGCTGCCGATGTCCTGTTTCGGGGCCTTGGAGAAGTCGACGCCGCCGACCGAGTACGTGTAGAGCCAGTTGCCGGACCGACGCTCGAAGGTGTAGTCGCCCTCCGTGAACGACTTCAGGTAACGCTGATACGTGTCCTGCTCCGACCAGTTCTTGTCGTAGCGCAGGGGCCAGCGGGAGACGTCGTCGCTGGCGATGATGCCGTGGTACGGGCCCGGCTTCGCCGCATCCCGCTGCGCGACCCACTCCGCGGCAACCCGGCTGGCGTAGACGCGACGCAGATCCGCGTACTCCGAAGCGGTGTTGACCCGCTTCTCGACCACCGGGCGGATCATCGTGTCCACGAGCCGCTGATCGTGCTCGCGCTGCGCCGTCGTCTTGCGGCACTGATCGCCGGGGATGGTGCCCTCGTACGGAACCGAGTTGACCTTCAGCGGTGCGTCGAGGATGTAGATGCCGCCGTCCTGCTCACGGATCTTGGCGGTGTCCGGCACGATCCAGTTCCGGATCACCGGCATGCACGGCTGACCGCCGACGAGGCTGAGGGCATCCCAGAAGCGGGCGCCCAGCTTGGTTTTGGGGTTCACCGTCTTCGCGAAGTCGTGCTTCATGGCGAGGTCCGCCTCAAGCAGCACGCGCCCCGCGTCGGTCTTCGCAAACGTGCTGTCCATGATCCGGTCCGGCTCGGTGGGGTTGAGATTCACCCAGAACTTGTCCGGTGTGAGGGCCAGCCAAGTGAAGAACGCGTCGGAGGCGAGGTGCGCCTTCGCCATACCGCCCCAGGAGGGATTGGTGTCCTCGTCCGGGTTGCGGGCTGCCTTGAAGGAGTAGTCCAGGCCCTTACCGTCCCTGGACGTCCCCACGTAACTCAGCTCCAGGGTGGAGAAGTCCACCCCACCCGCACTGCTCGACTCACCTCCCGCGTCGGTGAGTTGCTGCTGGATCGCGCGAGCCTCCGCCGCGGTGTCCGCGGAGCCGCGGATCATGTTGACGCCGTCGCCGGTGGAGGGAGCAGCTCCCGCGTCCGGGGTGAAGAGTTCCAGGTCCTTCGGGGCTGTGTGCTCACTCGGCGTGAACTGCGGTAGGCTGGCCGACTGGTGCACATGGACCCTGATCCCGACGGCCTTCAGCGCGGCGACCGTCTCCTCGTCAGGCTCCTCACCGAAGACGTACCGCACGTCCCAGCCCTGCTCGACCAGCTTCTTGTCCTCCGCCAACTGCCCCTTCTTGTAGGAGCCGTCCGACTTCACCTCGATCAGGATCTTCCGGTCGGCATTGACGAAGTCGCCCCTGCGCTTGCTGCCGGGGATCTTCTGCTCGCACTGCCACTGCGAGCCACCGATGCCGAAGTCCTCCGCGACCTTCTTGTGGAAGGCGTCACCGCGCTGGCGGACGACCTCGTTGCCGATGTACTGCTTGATCAGCCACGTCCGGAAGCTGCCGGTCCAGGGCCTGGCGCCACCGGTCTGGTTGCGGTTCCAGGCAGCGTAGGCCCGCTCAGGGGAGTCCTCCGCGAGGCCCTTGGTGTCCGTCCCGTACTTCTTGAGCAGCTCCTCCTGCCCCATACCGGGCGGGAGATCGATGCCCGACACGGCACGCTTGGGATTCGGGTACGTGTACCTGCGGTCCTCATCGGGCGGCGAGCCGTTCGGGAACTTGTCCGACCCCGGGAGGTCGTCGTAGGCGGGGTTCTTGTCCGGTGTGCCGAAAATCTTCGAGCACGGCCCCGAGCTCGGGCTGGCCGACGCCGCCTGCTGTACGACGGGCAGCCCTCCGGCGAGCAGCCCCACACCGACCGCCAGCGCGGCCACGCGTGTCGCGATCCGGTTCTTCGTCCTCATGGCGTGTCCCCCTAGGGGCCTGAACGACCCTGCACGCAGCGGTGCGGCCCCCGTGACATGACACCGCCCATCAATACTCTAGGGGCTCAATGGGCTGCCCACTGTGCCGATGCGGTGAAGGCGCTATTCTCAATTCACTTGCCTGTAGCGGGACTTGTGGGCCCTACGCGTCGACTGGCGTGGCCGGCGACCCGAGGCCCCGGGGCCGCCTACAGTGGCGTCCATGAGCGAGACGCACCCCGAACTGGCAGCATGGCTAGCCCGCCAGGAAGCGGAGTTCCCGGCTTGGGCGGAGGCGACCGGCACACCGAAGAGCTGGGACTTCTCGCCCGCCTCACTCGATGTCCTGGAGATACACGTCCGCAGGCGGTACACGGACGCGAACGCCGTCAACGACGACGTGGACAGCACCTTCATCCAGGTCGCCATCTGGTACATCGGCGAGGTCGCCCGGCGCGTCAACGACGGGGCCGCCTGGCACAGCCTTCCCCCGGACCCAACGGCGCCGCCCGGGGCTCCCGGGTCGCCACAGAGCATCTGGACAAGGACCCCACGCGTCGCGCTCGGGCCCGCGGTCGAGACGCCCCGGGTCCTTCCCCTCAACGCACTGCGCGCCCTCCTCCTTGAACCAGAGGAAGACGACGACGAGGAAATGGCCGCCGAGTTGGGCAGCCCACTGCGCGATGCACTCAGCCTCAAGGCTTAGAGCGCAGCCGTACCGAAGAGCCAGTGCAGGTCGGGCGGGGCGAGGGTGACCGCGCGCTTGACGGGCTCGCCTTCGGTCGCAGACTCGGCGCCGTTCACCAGTTCCGCCTTCGTCCAGGTCACGTCCGGGCTTGACGTCGGCAACCGGTTCCCCGTCCATTCGGCTCGCAGCACCCGTAGTGGCCCGACACCGGCCTCGGCCTGCACCAGCTGCCGCACCGGGGCCGAAGTCGCCGATTCGCTGAACGCATGGGCGGGCTGGGTTAGCCTCCTCTTCCACACAAACGAACTGGCGTACGCCGAAAGCAACTTCGGGGGATTTCTTGTCGGGACAGCAGCCGGAGCCGACGGACGACGCGGGTGCCGCGCTGCGGCGGACCGGTGCCTCGCCGCTGCGGCCCGGCGACCCGCGACGGGTCGGCCCCTGGGTGCCCGTGGCGCTGCTCGGCAGCGGCGGTATGGGACGGGTCTATCTGGCGCGCCCCGCGGACGACGGCCCCGGGCTGGTCGCGGTCAAAGTGATCAGGCCGGAGTACGCGGAGGACCCCAGATTCCGGCGCCGCTTCGAACGGGAAGCGGCGGTGCACGCCCGGCTGCGCATGCCCTACGCGCCCCGGCTGTGCGGTACGGGCTTCGACGACGACCTGCTGTGGATGGCGACCGACTACGTCCCCGGCTTCGACCTGGCCGAGACCGTACGCGAGGACGCACCCCTGCCGACGGACGCCGTCTGGCGGCTGGTGGCCGACCTCGGGCAGGCCCTGGCAGGGCTAAGCGCCGAAGGCATCGTGCACCGGGACCTCAAGCCGTCCAACGTACTGCTGTCCGTCCACGGCGCCCATGTCATCGACTTCGGGGTCTCCAAGGCCGCCGACGCCAGCGCGATCACCGGTACGGGCAATCGCGTCGGGACCCCCGCGTACATGTCGCCCGAGCACCTCAGGGAAGGGCGGTCCGACACCCGGTCCGACGTGTTCTCGCTGGCCGGGAGCCTGGTGTACGCGGCCACCGGGCGCGCGCCGTTCGGCGACGGCACGGGCGTCGACGTCATGCACCGGGTGGCGTACGAGAACGCGAATCCCGAGGTGATCGGCGAGGTCTCGGCGGCAGACCCGGACCTCGGCCGCCTGCTGACCGCCTGCCTGGCCAAGGAGCCCGCGGAGCGGCCCACCCCGCAGGAACTGATCGACGCCGCCGCAGCGCGTACGACGCCTGCCGCATGGCCCGAGCCGCTCAGCGCCAACCTGCTTGCCCGGCAACAGGCGTACGAGACATTGCGCCGCCTGCCCGTGGCGACCCTGACCCGTCTGTGGTCGCCGGCCGCCCCCGCCGTGTTCCCCTCCGCGCGGGCAACCAGCCCTGTTCCGTCCCCCGTGGCGCCACCGATGCCCTCCCAACACGGCCCGGAGACAGCATCATCGGGGCCGCCGGACCGGACCGGGACTTCGTCCCCGCGCGGCAGGAGGGCGTTATGGATCGCCGCCGCCTCCCTCTTAGCCTGCCTCCTGGCTGCGGCGACCTACTGGAGCATTCCCGGGGAGCGGCCCGCGACCGCCGAGGCTCCGGAAGCCGGCGCCCGCTCCGACAGCAACAACTCGACCGCCCCCGGGGGCCGTTCGTCCTCCCCCGTGCCCTCGGGCACCAGCGCGCTGACCCGCCCGGACGTCGACGGCGCCGTGGACGAGGATCTCGACGGCGGGGCGAAGACGGCCACTTCGCACACCGGGGCCCAGCACTCCGCCGGCGCCGACCCGGACGCCGACGCCGACCCGGGCGACGGCGTTCCCTCTCCCACGGTCTCCCCCACCGACTCCCCTTCCCCCACCGCGTCCACCGGCACCACTCCCTGGCTCTCCGAGTGCACCTACTACACCGGCAGCGGACTCACCCGCCTCGGTGACAGCGGCAAACGCGTACAGCAGGTGCAGTGCATGCTGACCAAGCGTGGGTACGGCGTCGGAAGCACGGGCGTCGACGGGGAGTTCGGGACCGGCACACAGGACGCGGTGCAGGCGTTCCAGAGCGACCGGGGCCTGGACACCGACGGAGTGGTGGCACACGACACCTGGGTCGCCCTGCGCGGCACCGAGTAACATCCCGCGGTCACCGCCGAGTCGACGTCGCGAACTCCCTGTCGTGATGCACCCCGTACGACTGACCCACACCGTCGCGGCCGAACCCGGGGTTCGGCCAGATCGCCGGCCGGCGCGGACGTTAGGCTTCGCCCGCACGGACATGACGGGGGCTGAGTGCATGAAGTCCGAAGGGGTGCCGCGGTGGGCGTCGGCTCTGGACGCGGTGGTGGTCTACGCGCAGGGCGCGCTGTGCAGCCGACTGGCGCGGGGAACGGTTCCGCCCGACGGCCGAGTGCTGGTCACGGGGCTGCCGCGCACGGTGGACCCGGGTTCCGTGCGGGCCCGGGTCACGGGTGACTCCGGTGCACGGGTCACCTCGGTACGCGTCGAGACGGAGGCCGAGCCCAGCGACAGCGGCTCCACTGACGGGCTGCGGCGGGAGAGGGAACGCCTGGAGGACGCCTGCGACGCGGCCCGGGGGCGGCACGAGCGGCTCCTGGTCCGGATCAAGGAGATCACCGGGCTCCGTCCGGTGCCGCCACCGCGCAAGCGCGATGACCCCGATCACCACCGCCCTACTCCTGCCGAGGCGTGGTTGACGCTCGCGGACTTCGTCGACGAGCGGCTGACCCGCCTGCATGAGCGGCTCGCCGAGTCCGAGGAGGAGCTGCGCCGCCTCGAACACGACCTCGCCGTCGCCGCTGACCGCTGCGAACGCGCTTCCACCGCCGCACCGTCCGGGCTGGTTCTCACCACGGTCTGCGCGGCCGTGACCCTCGACGGCGGAACCGGTGAGGTGGGCCTGGAGATCGAGTACGGCGTCCCGGGGGCCGTGTGGGTGCCGGCCTACCGTCTGACCTGCCGTCAGGCCGACGACAGCGGCACCCTCGTGCTGCGGGCCGGCGTGGCCCAGCGCACCGGTGAGGACTGGACCGGCGTACGGATCGCCCTGGCCACCGCCGACCTGGGGCGCGGTGCGGAGCTGCCGCGACTGCGCTCGCTGCGGATCGGCCGCCGCCAGCCCGCCCCCGAGCCGTCCGGCTGGCGTGAGCCGCCCGCCGGGCTCGCCGACCTCTTCACGGCGTACGACTCCGCGGGGCCCCGCCCGGCTGCGACCGCCGCCCCTGTCCCCGTCGGCGCCGCTCCCCGGTTCCCCGACCCGGAAGGCGCCGCCCTGCCGCCCGTTCCCCCCTCCGTGGGCGCGGCCGGTGTTCCCGTCCCGCCCGCCCCTCCGGCATACGGCGGCATGCCCCCGGCGCCCGCGGCCCCTGGCGGCCTCCCGGCACCGGTCGCGTCCGCGCAAGCGGCGCAACCGAGGAGGGCGAGCCTCGCCGCCGCGCCCCAGGCAGCCCCCGCAGCCGCACCAGCGGCGCCCCCAATGGCCCCGCCCCCGGCGCCACCCGCCCCACCGGTCGGCCCGCCGCAGCCCAGCAGCGCCGAACTCGACTACGCCGCACTCGTCCTCAACGGCCCCGAGGAGCCGGCACCACGCAGGGGAAGGCTGCTCCCCGCCCCGTCCTTCGACGCGGTGGCCGTGGAGCACCGCCGGCGGGCCGAGGCGGTCGCCGCGCTGTCCCTGCCCGCACACGCCGTGCGGCCCCGCGCGTCAGCGGGCTCCTTCGACCACCGCTACGACGCCGTCGCCCGCGCCGACGTTCCCTCGGACGGCACCTGGCACACCGTCACCGTCGGCCGGATCCCGGTCGGTCTGCGGACCGAGTACGTCTGTGTGCCGGCGGTGGAGCAGCGGGTGTACGCGGCTCTGGTGCTGTCCAACGCCACCGATCAGGCGCTCCTGGCCGGTCCCGTCGAGGTCCGGGTGGACGACGACTTCGTGGTGAGTGCCGCGCTGCCCACCCTCGCCCCGGGCGGAACCCGGCGGATGGGCCTCGGGCTGGCCGAGAGCATCCGGGTCACCCGCCGCACGAGCCTCAAGGAGTCGACGGCCGGGCTGCGCAACAACGTCACCGTGCTCGCCCACGGCGTCCATGTGGAACTGGCCAACACTCTGGGCGAGCCCGTCACCGTCGAAGTCCGCGAGCAAGTGCCGACCGCTGCCGAGGCGGACATCCGTATCGAGGAACAGGCCGACTGGACCGTCCCCGAGGACACTGCTTCCGCCGACGCCCCCGACCCCGGCACGCGCGTGTGGCGCGTGGACCTGCCCGCCGGAGGCACCGCCGCCCGTCACGGTGGCTACGAGATCCGCATCCCGGCCGCGAAGGCCCTGGTCGGCGGCAACCGCAGGAGCTGACACACCATGTCCACCGACCTCGCCCCGATCCCGCTGCCCGTCACCGCCGTCACCTGCCTGGAGGACCGGGCCCAGGTCGAACGGTCCGCCGACCTCGACCTCCGAACCGGCGTGCAGCGGCTGCGTCTCGGGCCGGTCAGCGCTCTGGCGGTCGACCCGACCCTCCACGCCGAGGTGACCGCCGCCGAAGGCGAGGCGACCGTCCTCGACGCCCGGATCGTCCGCGCCTGGACACCGCGCGGGCCGCTGCCCGGCGCCGACGACTCCGCTCTGCGTCTGCGCGTCCACGCCATCGAGGAGGAAAGCTCGGCGCTCGAACGGCAGCGCGACCGGCTGCGCGCCCGCCTCGACCTGCTCTCCCGTCTCGCCGCCGACCTGCTGCGCGAGATCGGCGAAGGGGCCGGTCACGGAGCGACCGACACCGTACGGTGGGCGGCTGAACTGGACCGGGTGGACGACGAACGGGACGCGCACGGCGAGCACTTGCGTACCGTCGAGGCCCGTCTGAAGGCCCTCGCCACCGAGCTCCGTCAGGCCGAGCACGCCGTCGAGCTGTCGGAACACCACGAGGCCGAACTGGTCGGCCACGTCGAGCTGACCCTGGAGGCCTCCGTCGCGGGCCCCGCCCGGCTGCGGCTGAGTCACCTCACCGCGTGTGCCCTGTGGCGCCCCACCTATCGGGCCGTGCTCGACGGAGAGCAACTCACCCTGGAGACCGACGCCATGGTGTGGCAGCGCACCGGCGAGGACTGGACCGACGTACGACTGACGTTGTCCACGGCCCGCTCGGCGCTGGCCACCGAACCACCGCGCCTCATGCCGGACCGGCTGACGCTCACCGACCGCTCCCCCGCGGAGCGGCGCACGGTCGCCGTCGAGCTGCGCGAGGAGGAGATCGCCGAGCTGGGCCCGGCGCCGGTGCTCGGCCTGCCGGGGGTGGACGACGGCGGCCGTACCCAGGTCCTGCGTTCCCCCGCCCCCGTCTCCGTTCCCGCCGACGGCCGCGCCCACCGGGTCCCGCTGTCCGTGGCCGGTGCGGTCGCGCGCAGCGAGTACGCCTGCTCCCCGGAGTTGTCCCCCCTCGTGACGCACGTCGTGCGCTGCGACAACCCGGCGGGGCACACGCTGCTGGCAGGCCCGGTGGACCTGGTCGGGCCGGGCGGCTTCGGCGGCCGCGGGGCGCTGGGCTTCACCGCTCCCGGCGCGCCCCTGGAGCTGGCCTTCGGCAGTCACGACGACTACCGGGTGCTGCGCCAGGTCGAGGAATCCCGTGACTCCTCCGCGCTGCCCCAGCGCACCACCGTCACGCGAACGGTTCGTCTGCACCTCTCCCGCTTCTCCGCCCCGGGTGAGGCAGGCGAGCAGATGGTGACCGTGCGCGAACGCATCCCGGTCTCCGAGGTGTCGGCGGTGGAGGTACGGCTACGCAGGGACGCCTGTTCCCCGGCTCCGGACACGGTCGACGCCGAGGGCATCGCCCGCTGGGACGTCGACCTGCCGCCCAACGGCCGCCGTACGCTCACCCTCGTCTACGACATCTCGGCGAGCGGCAAGGTGACCGGGCTCTGAGGTTGGCGCAGTGTGCTGAAGCGCAGCCGGGTACCGGGGTCCTCCTCGCGCACCGGCCGGGCCGGTCCGGTCCGGTGCGTCCTTGTCAGGAGACGGGCGTCCCGGTCAGGCGCTCCGCGAGCGTGGCCGCGAACTCCTCGGCTCGCGTCAGCTGGGTGCGCAGATCCTCGACCCGCTGCTGGGCGGCCTGTTCGAAGCCGCGGATCCGCTCCAGCAGGTCCTCGCGCTCCTCGGGAGGCAGTTCCGTGCCGGAGTCGAGCCGGTCGGTGGCGTGGAGCAGGGCGCGCATCTCGTCCAGGGTGAAACCGAAGGGCTTCATACGGCGGATGACCATCAACCGGGCGACGTCGGCCTCGGTGTAGAGGCGGAAGCCACCTTGGGAGCGGGCGGAGGGGGTGACAAGGCCCGCGTCCTCGTAGTGGCGGATCGTGCGCAGCGACAGTTCGGTCCGTGCGGCCACCTCTCCGATCTGCATCTGCTCGCTGCTCACGCGGGTTCCTTCCTCGTCTCTCGCCCTGGCCGCGACCGGCCGGCGCTGATCTCTACCTTAACGTCAGGGTAGAGTTGCCCGGGCGTTTGGCCAGCGGTCTGCCGTGCACCACGCGCCTGGTGCGGGATGCCGTCCCGTCGCCGACTGCCCTGTCGGGGCCGACGAAGCTCCCGGCGAAACCCCTAGTCCGCGAAAGAGAGCGTGCGCGTGTCCGTGACGCCCGGCCTCGCCGCTGTCTGCCCGCCATGGCCCTTCGCCCCGACACGGCACCCGATTTCTTCATGCCTGACCTGACGGCCGCCCACTGACGTCGGTCCGCGCCGCTCGCGGACCTCGTGCAGGACGGTCCGGTCCGTCACTCCTTCCAGCGCGCCCGCCGTGATGCCGGGTGTGCCCGAGCACGACAGGTTCTCTTCGTCTTGTCTTCCTCCGCACTGTCCCCGGCCGCCTGGCTGCGCGGCTCCCGGCGTCCTGCCTGGCTGTCCGACCCGAAGGTGCTGCGCACCGAGGTGCTGGCCGGCCTGGTGGTCGCCCTCGCCCTGATCCCCGAGGCGATCTCCTTCTCCGTCATCGCCGGGGTCGACCCGGCCATCGGCCTGTTCGCCTCGGTCACCATGGCCGTGACCATCGCGTTCGTCGGCGGCCGACCCGCCATGATCTCCGCGGCCACCGGCGCGGTCGCCCTGGTCATCGCCCCCGTGAACCGCGAGCACGGCTTCGGCTGTCTGGTCGCCACCGTGATCCTGGCCGGTGTCTTCCAGATCGTCCTCGGCGCGCTCGGCGTGGCGAAGCTGATGCGGTTCGTGCCGCGCAGTGTGATGGTCGGCTTCGTCAACTCCCTCGCCATCCTCATCTTCATGGCCCAGGTGCCGGAGATGACGGACGTGCCCTGGCCGGTCTACCCGCTTCTCGCCGCGGGCCTGGCGCTGATGGTGTTCTTCCCGAAGGTGACCAAGGTGGTCCCGGCGCCCCTGGCGTCGATCGTCATCCTCACCGTCATCACCGTGGCGGCCGGCATCGCGGTGCCGACCGTGGGCGACCGGGGTGAGCTGCCGTCCTCCCTGCCCGTGCCCGGGCTGCCGGACGTGCCGTTCACCCTGGACACCCTCACCACGATCGCGCCCTACGCCCTCGCCATGGCACTGGTCGGCCTGATGGAGTCGCTGATGACGGCCAAGCTGGTCGACGACATCACCGACACCCGCTCCTCCAAGACCCGCGAATCCGTCGGCCAGGGCGTCGCCAACATCGTCACCGGGTTCTTCGGCGGCATGGGCGGCTGCGCGATGATCGGCCAGACGATGATCAACGTACGGGTCTCCGGCGCCCGGACCCGCCTGTCGACCTTCCTCGCCGGTGCCTTCCTGATGGTGCTGTGCATCGCCTTCGGGCCCGTCGTCTCCGACATCCCCATGGCCGCGCTCGTCGCCGTGATGGTCATGGTGTCCTTCGCGACCTTCGACTGGCACTCCATCGCACCCAAGACCCTCAAGCGGATGCCCGCCGGCGAGATCACCGTCATGGTCGTCACCGTCGCCTGCGTGGTCGCCACCCACAACCTCGCCATCGGCGTCGTCGTCGGCTCCATCACCGCCATGGTCATCTTCGCCAAGCGCGTCGCCCACGTCGCCGAGGTCACCGCGGTCACCGACCCCGACCACGCCACCGTCGTCTACCGGGTCACGGGCGAGCTGTTCTTCGCCTCCTCCAACGACCTGGTGGGCCAGTTCAGCTACGCCACCGACCCCGACACGGTCGTCATCGACCTGTCGGCGGCCCACATCTGGGACGCCTCCTCGGTGGCCGCCCTGGACGCCATCGAGACCAAGTACGCCCAGCGCGGCAAGACCGTCGAGATCATCGGGCTCAACGAACCGAGCGCCCGCATCCACAAGACGCTCAGCGGTGAACTCACCGGCCACTGAGCGTCGTACGCACCGGCCTGGCCCGTGACCATCGTCCGAACCAGGTCATGGAGTTGGGTCATGGCGGCCCCTACGTACATGGAATACGTACTCCTACCGACGTGTTCCCGGCATCCATGCCATTTCCTTGTGTGCATGACGACACCGGGCGTGAGAGCGCAGATGCCGAGGAGTGTCAGGCTCGCCGTCGGGGGAGTCTGGCGGTCGAACGGGGTACGCGTCACCGTCGTCTTCAACGAGCGGCTGAGCCTGCCGGGTGGTGGCGTGCCGGGCCTGCTCCGGGGAGGCGCGGAGGCCAAGAAGTGGTTCGACCGATGAGGCGCGCGCCCGGGACGAATCGTTCCGCTCTGCCTGGCTTCGCGGCCCTCGCGCTGGCCGTTCTGTTCACCGCGGGGTGCTCGGGCGGCGACGACACCTCCGCTTACGGGGATCCGACCGAGAGCGCGACGCAGGTCACCGAGTCACCGACGCCCTCCCTGACGCCCCCGTACCCGACCGGAGCCTCGGGCTGCCACGACAACAAGGGGTGGACGACGACGGAGTCCGTGGACTGGGTGAAGCTCGACGTCGACACTCCCCAGCAGAACTCAAGTTCCGGCGATCTGGAGTTCTCCAGCATGCCGGGATACCTCGGACCGCTCTGCCACAAGATCACCGTGCAGGTCGAGTTCTGGAAGCTGGTGTACGGCGTCGCGGACGGCGACGACGGCGAGTCGCTCTCGGACGGGACGCGACCCGACTACTACTTCGACATCCGCCGCGTGAAACGCGTCGAGCTGCGGACGGACGCCAGCAGCGAGCGGAAGATCGCCCTGCCCAAGTCCCTCTACGCGGACGACCGCAGCCCCTGCGTGGGCGCCCTCCTCACGATCACCGTGGGCAAGCCGCTCAAGAGCAAGGAACTACCCAAGGAGGTCGAGGTCGGCGGCACCAAGGACATCTGGGACCGCGACACGGTCGAATTCCGCACGAAGCGCGTCGCCGACTACGAACTCTCCGAACCCTCGGCACCGCAGGTGTGCAGCCCGGACGGCAAACCCACCGCGGACCCGGCCGACGTGCCCCCGCCGAGCGCCGAGCCGACGGACCTCTACCCGACGGGCCTGTACCCGACGGACCTCTACCCGTCGCCCAGCTACAGCTTCGACCTCGACGACATCCTCCGCTCCCCCACGCCCTGACCTCCCGCCGCGGGAATCCGAACCTGCACCAGCCTCTCTTCAGCACATCAACCGGCCCTGCCACAAAGGCAGTCCGACAGAACACCGACCTCACCATGGGGAACTGCATGCGCATGCGCACCACGGCCACCGTCCTCACCAGCGCCGCCGTAGTCTCGGCACTCGCCCTCCCGGGCGCCGCACAGGCGGCACAGCACCCGGGGGCGGCGACGTCTCTCGGCGCCTTCGCCTCCGGCGGCGTCGAGCCGCAGGACGCGCTGGGCGGCACCACCTTCTCGGACGGCGTCGTCAACGGCGGCAAGGACATCGTCCTCGGAGTGACGGGCAAGAAGGCCGTTCCCGTCACGTTCTCCGCCTTCGACGCGGAAGGCGTCGCCCTCACGCAGGCCTTCCTGTGGCAGGGCACCGACAGTTCGAGCACGGACACCATCACCGGATCGTTCCAGTCGGACGACGACCCCGTGTGCACGGAGTCACCGGCCGAGGGCGGCTGGAGCTACAGCTGCAAGACGGTCTTCACCATCGACCCCGCGGTCGCCTTCAAGGACGGCAACGGCACCGCCGGCACCTGGAAGGTCTTCCTCGGCGCCTACGACCTGTACGCCAACGCCAGTTACGACGACGACGTCACCAGGACCCGCATCAAGCGGGCTGCGAAACTCACCGCCAACGCCTCCCCGGAGCCGGTGAAGAAGGGCAAGACCATCACGGTCACCGGCAAGCTGAGCCGCGCCAACTGGACGACGGGCAAGTACGCGGGCTACTCGACCCAGCCGGTGAAGCTGCAATTCCGCAAGAAGGGCAGCAGCACCTACACCACCCTGAAGACCGTCAAGACGAACTCGACGGGGAACCTGAGCACCACCGCCAAGGCCACCTCCGACGGCTACTACAGGTTCGCCTTCGCGGGCACCTCCACCACCGGCTCCGCGACGGCCACCGGCGACTTCATCGACGTCAAGTAGGCGGGCAGCACCGGCCCGGCCCGGGGTCAGCCCCGCTGAGCCCGGGCCGGGGTCAGCCCTGCTCCGGCCGGGCGTCCATGAAGCGGTTCCCGGTGCGACGGCGGGCCATCAGCGTGGCCAGGGCGGTCCGGGAGGAGACCCCGGTCTTGCGGAAGGCCCGGGAGACATGCGTGTCGACGGTCCGCCGGCTGACGTAGAGCCGGTCCGCGATGGCCTGGCTGGTCAGGCCCTGTGCCACCAGCTCGGCTATCTCCAGTTCCCTGGCGGTCAGGGTGGCCAGCCGTTCGGCGAGTTCGGCACGGTCCGGGGAGCTGTACGCGGCCTCGGAGCCGCTGTCGGGCGGACGGGTGGCGTCGGCGAGGCCCACCAGCATGCCGCTGCCGCCCGCCTCGGCGAGCCGCCGTCCCCTCAGCCAGGCGAGCGTGCCGTCACGGCCGCGGCCCGCCGCCGCTTCCAGCGGGGCGCCGAGCAGCAGAGAGAAGGCCTCCCAGAAGACCGCCCCGCAGCGGGCGCTCTCCACCGCGGCCTGGGCGAACAGGTCCGCCGCCGCTGCCGTGTCCCCCTGCGCCAGCGGCAGATGGGCGCTGCTGCGCAGCGCGGAGGCCCGCTGCATCGGCAGCCCCAGTTGTTCCGCCTCCTTACGGGCCTGCTCGGCCCACTCACGGGCCTCCTCGGACCGGCCCATGACCAGTGCGGACGTGACCAGGATCTCCACGTACAGCGGCCGCATCGAGGGCTGGATCCGGTGCAGTTCGGGGCCGCCCGCCTGGAGCAGCGCGTCCCTGGCACGGACCGGGTCACCGGCCATGAGTGACGCCCAGCCGAAGATGCACCACGCGGTGGAGGCCCACCAGTTCACCCCGGTACCGGCCGCGGCCACCGCCTCCCCGGCGACGGCGAGCGGACGCGGATCGCCGGGCGGGCAAGCGGCGACGAGCGCAGAGGCCTTGCTCGCCAGCGCGAACGTGAGCAGCTGGTCGCTGCCGATGCCGCGGGCGATGTCCTCCGCCAGGTCGGCGAGTTCGACCGCCGAGGAGACGCGGCAGGTCTGCACCCGGACATGGGACAGACAGAGCAGCAGATGCGGCATGACGTAGAGCTGGCCGCTGCGGCGGGCGATGTCGAGGCCTCGCTCGGCGTGCCGCTCCGCGTCCGGGTAGTGCTCCAGGAAGGCCTCTGCCCAGCCGAGCCTGGCGAGAGGTTCGCACAGGGCGGTGAGGTCGTTGTCGGGCAGCGAGTCGACCAGGGCGGCGGCCTGCCCGGCCCGTTCGTGCGCCGCGGTCATGTTGCCCTCGTACGCCTCCCCCAGGGCGGCGACCGCGAGGAGGCCCGCCTCACCGGCCTCGTTCCCCATCGACCGGGCCGCCGCGAGGGCCGCCTCGACCTCGGCCCGGACCTGGGGGTAAGAGGTGCCGCTGCCCTGGGGCGCGGCCGAGCCGAGTTCCAGGCCGAGCCGGACGACATCGGCCGGTGCGGGGCCGCGGGCCAGCTCGCGGCGCAACAGCGCGACGGCCTCGGTGCAGCGCCCCAGGTGACGCTCCACCAGCGCGCACAGAACGACAGCGCGCACCCTGAGGTCCTGGTCCTGGTCCTGGTCGTGGTCCTGGTCGTGGTCCTGGTCCGGGTCCTGGCCGGTGGCGCGGCCACCGGGTGACCGGGGCGGGCTGGCTATGAGCTCCTGGAGCAGGTCACGGCTCTCGCGCAGCCCTCCGCACGCGGCCAGGGCACGGGCCCGCCGCAGCGTCAACTCCCGGCGCCGGGGGGCGTGTTCGGCGGTCTGCGGAAGATGACGGAGCGCCACGTCGAGCCAGTGGGCGCAACTCGCCGGGGCCGTGCGGGCGGTCCGTGCGGCGGCCTCGTCGAGTACGGCAACTGCCGCCGGGTCCCAGGCGGTCAGCGACCGCTCCACATGGTGGGCCCGCTCCGCGGCGGAGGCACCGGCGAGGGCCAGCTCCTCGGCGGCGAGCCGGTGGATGTCGACGCGTCTCGAGAAGGGTGTGCGCTCGTGCACGAGCGTGCGGACAACCGGATGCCGCAGGGTCAGCAGGCCCTGCGGGTCGGAGCGCAGCAGATCGCGGTGGGTGAGGGTGACGACGTCGTCGGTGAACGCGGTGCCGGAGCGGCCTGTCACCCGGCCCAGCATCGCCGGGGTGGCGTGCTCGCCCAGCACCGCGACGGCCTCGACGATGCCGCGCTGGGAGGGGGTGAGCGCGGTGAGTTCCTCCAGCAGCAGGGCGCCGAGCCCAGGTGGCGACGAGGACTCGGCTGTGGCACCCCCGCGGTGGGCCTGAAGAAGGGTCAGGAAGTACAGCGGGTTGCCCTCGCTCGCGGCATACAGTGCGGCGGTGTCGGCGGGTGACATGCCGGGGCCGGCCAGTTCGGCGCAGTCGCGTGCGCTCAGCGGTCCCAGTCCGAGTCTGACGACCGTGCCGTCGTCGACTCCCCGGGTGAGCCTGGCGGCGAGCGACTCGGGGCTCTGGCGGTCCCGGCGCGTCACGGCCAGGACGACAGGGGCGTGCACGGCATGGCGTACGAGATGGTCCAGCAGTTCCAGTGACGCGGAGTCCGCCCAGTGCAGGTCGTCGAGGGCCAGCAGCAACCCGGACGGGGCGGCGAGCCGGGCGAGCAGGGCCGCTGTGGAGCGGTGCAGTCCGAAACGGTCGGCCGCGTCACTCTGTCGAGCGGCGCTCCGCTGCAACAGGGGTGATACCGCGTCGGCCTCGTGGAAGCCGTCCAGGGTGTGCGGGTCGAGGTCGGCGAGCGCGTCGGTGAAGACCTGGAACGGCACCTCCCGTTCGTACTCGGTGGCTCTGCCGCGCAGTACGGTCAGGCCGCGTCGGCGCGCCCGCGCGCAGACCTCGCCGAGCAGCCTGCTCTTGCCGATGCCTGCCGCGCCGGTGATGTCGACGAGCTGGGAGCGGCCCGTGTCACGGCTTTCCTCGCCCTTCGCGGTGCCGCGAGCGGCACGGGCGTCGCGGGCGGCACGGTCGAGCAGTTCGTCGAACCGGGCCAGTTCAACAGACCGGCTCAGCAACGGCGCCCCGTGCCCGGCCTCCCCAACCACCCCGTCCACCGCCACAGTTACCCCCTTGTCTTGACATTCCCCTCACACATCATTCTCACCTGTTGATCGACATAACCGCCGCATCTCCGCCCCGGAACGGACGGATGTCACATCGCGGAATACGTAACCGGCTACGTATTTGTACTGATGCCCCCCGCCTTGCGGCCGTCTAGGTTCGGAGGATCGAACAACGCGGACGGGCCTGAGGGGACTGCGTGACAGGCAACACCCTGCGTAAAAGGGGGAATTGGGCGTCGGCCCTGGCCGCAGGGATTCTGCTGACCGGATGCACGGCTCAAGGCGCGGACAGCACGCCTGCCACGGGATCCTCGTCGTCCTCGGCCGGTGCGCCGACCGGGGCGGGAGCAACCGCGGCCCCTTCCGCGAGTTCCACCGCGGCCGCCTCCGTCTTCACCCCCGACGCCTCGCTCGTCCCCCGCACCACACGTGCCGGACGCGCCCTCGCCGACGCCGTCGTGCTCGCCCCGGCCGACTGGGGGCGGGGCTACGTCGCCCGCAAGCCTGCCGCCGGCACCCCTGGCACCTGGGCCGTCCTCGGCGCGAACTGCCGCTGGGGACGCGAGAAACTGCCGAAGGGGGTGCTGGCCAACTCGTCCCGCTACAGCACGCTCCCCGCAGGCGGCGGCAAAGGCACCGTGACCGTGACCGCCGTCACCACCGTGCACACCTCCGCCCTCGGCGCCGACGAACAACTCAGCACCACCCTGGAGGAGGTGCTGCGCTGCCCACAGCAGCAGCCGCGCTCCAACGAGCTGATCACCGGCATGAACTCACAGGGCACCCCGTTCGGCGCGCGCGGCAACGACTACGCCGACAACTCCGTACTGGAGATCGGTCAGTTCACCGAGAACAGCGGCACCGCGCAGCCGTACCGCTGGATGGTCGCCCGGCTCGGCACGGTCGTCGTGGCCGTCTCCGTGACCGCCGGCACCGGTTACACAGAAGACGAACTGACCACCCTGGGCAGCAACTCCCTGGCAAAGATGCTGGAGCGGATCCAGCAGCGGTTGAAGGGCACATGATGGAACCGCTGCGTACCTCGGATCCCGCCAAACTGGCGGACTACCGCCTGCTCGGGCGTCTCGGCGCGGGCGGTATGGGTGTCGTGTACCTGGCCCGTTCGACGGGCGGCACCCTGGTCGCGTTGAAGGTGATCCAGGCGGAGTTCGCCGAGGACGCCGGTTTCCGGGAGCGGTTCCGCCGCGAGGCGGACACGGCACGCCGGATGACCAGCCCGTGGGTGGCGTCCCTGGTGGACGCGGACCCCGAAGCCGCGGAGCCCTGGCTGGCCACCACGTTCGTGCCGGGCCCCTCGCTCGGTGAGGCCGTGGCCGAGCACGGCCCGCTGCCCGTACGGAGCCTGCGGGTGCTGGGGGCACGGCTCGCCGACGCTCTGCGGCACCTGCACTCGGCCGGTCTGGTGCACCGGGACGTCAAGCCGGGCAACGTCCTGCTGGCCCTCGACGGGCCACGCCTGATCGACTTCGGCGTCGCCCGTGACGCTCAGGACACCGCGCTCACCTCGACCGGTGTCGTGGTCGGCACGCCGGGCTTCCTCTCCCCGGAACAGGCCCGGGGCGGGGGCGAGTCGGGGCCCGCGGGGGACGTGTTCTCGCTGGGCTGTCTGCTCGCGTACGCCGCCACCGGGCGCCCTCCCTTCGGCACCGGTTCGGTCGACGCCCTGTTGTACCGGACGGCGCACGACGCACCGGACCTGGACGGGGCCCCTGCCGAACTCACTGAGGTGATCGGTAGCTGTCTGGAGAAGGACCCGCGGGACCGGCCGACGGCCGAGGCGCTCACCGCCGCCTGGACGACCGATGTGGCATCCGGCGCCGCCTCCGACGTACCGGACAAGACACCCGCCGACCCCCGCGAGGTGCTGCGCAAGGAGCGTCCCCAGGAGGCGGCCGAGGACTCGGTCCCGGAACCGGCCCCGCAGGACGAGGCCTGGCTCCCCGAGCCGCTGGTGCGGCTGATCGCCGAACGGTCCGCAGCCGGGCTCGCGCTCCCCGGCATCGACGACACCGAGATCGACGCCTCGCCCGACCTCACCGTCGAGACCCCGCCGCCCAACCGCCGCCGCTTCCTGCTGCTGGCCGGGGGCGCGGCGGTCGCCGTGGCCGGGGGCGGCGCAGCCGCCTGGGCCGCGCTGTCCCGCGACGACGAGAAGAAGAAGGCGGCCACCACGGCCACCGGCCCCGTGCACACCATCGCTCTGCACGCCGACCTGAGCGGCGATCAGAAAGCGGTCGGCCGAGCCCAGCAACAAGGACTCAAGCTCGCGGTCGCCGAGTTCAACGCACGCAAGAACAAACCCTTCACGCTTGCCGTGCGGACCGTGGACGACGCCGGTGACCCGGCCAAGGCGCCCGTCGTCGCCAAGGAACTCGTCGCCGACTCCTCCGTACTGGCGGTGATCGGCCCCACCACGGACGGCTGCGCCCTGGCCGCGCTGGAGACGTACGACGCCGCGTCGCTGCCCATGATCGCGGTGTCGCCCGGCGCCACCGTACTGGGGGTGATGGGCAGCCGGTCCCTCCTGCACGCCCGGGTGACGGACACGATCCAGCCGTTCTACATGAACGCCTATCTGCGCGGCACCGGGAAGTCCCGCTCGATCGGCATCGTCGACGACCGGGCGGCCGACGCCTATGCGTACGCCTCGGAGCTCAGCAGCACTCTCGCCAAGATCCAACGGGACGCCGGGCAGCCGTTCGTGCCGAAGGTGGTCAGCGCACTGCGTACCGACTTCGGGCCCACCCTCGACGCTCTGCTCGCCGGCGGCGCCGACTCGGTGGCGTTCGCCGGCTACCACGACCGCGCGGCGCTGATGGCCCGGGTGCTGAACAGCCGCGGCTTCCCCGGGGCCAGGGTCGGGGCCCACGGGCTGCTGGACGCACGGTTCCTGTCGGAGGCGGGGGCCGCGGCCGACGGCTGGGCGATCGTGGCCCCGGTGATGGACGCCACCGTGGCCCCGGAGGCGAAGACGTTCGCAGCGGCGTACCGCACACACTTCCACGCCGAACCGCAACCGTACGCCGCCGAGGCGTACGACGTGGCACAGATGACCGTGCGGAGTCTGAGCAAGCTGACCTCAGGGCAGATCACCCGGTCGAACCTGACGACGGCGCTGCGCTCGGCCACGTACAAGGGAATCACCAAGAACTTCGCGTTCGACAAAGACACCGGCGTCCTGACCATCGACGGCACCGGGGTCTACCTGTGGAAGGTGGACGGCGGCCGATTCGCGTACCAGGGTGTGGCCGCGTTCCAGGTGTCCACCTGAGGGGGCGTTGATGGAGCCGTTGCGCGGCGCCGACCCGGCATCGATCGCGGGCCACCGGCTGCTGCGGCGGCTCGGCGCGGGCGGCATGGGCGTGGTGTACCTGGCCCGTTCCCCGGGTGGTTCGCTCGCCGCGGTGAAGGTGATCCGCGCGGCGCACTCGCACGACGCCGGTTTCCGGGCGCGGTTCCGCCGCGAGGTGGAGACGGCGAGCCGGGTGGCCAGCCCGTGGGTGGTGCCGCTGCTCGACGCGGACCCGGACGCGGTATCACCGTGGCTGGCCACGGCGTTCGTGCCGGGACCCTCGCTGTCGGAGGCGATCGAGGAGTGCGGGCCACTGCCGTACGGCTCGGTCCGGGTGCTGGGGGCGCGGCTCGCCGAGGCGCTGGAGGCCGTCCACGCAGCGGGGCTGATCCATCGGGACGTCAAACCCGGCAATGTGCTGCTGGCGGTCGACGGACCCCGGATGATCGACTTCGGTATCGCCCGGGCGCCGGAGGACACCGCGCTGACCGCGACCGGGATGGTCGTCGGCTCCCCCGGCTTCCTCTCGCCCGAACAGGCGCTCGGCCGGGGCCGGGAGATCGGGCCCGCGAGCGATGTCTTCTCACTGGGTTGCCTGTTGGCGTACGCCGCGACGGGCGAGCGGCCCTTCGGCATGGGCGCCGCGGCCGGGGTGCTGGTGCGCACGGTGCACGACGAACCGGAACTGGACGGGGTTCCCGAGCAGTTGGTCCCGTTGCTGCGAGCCTGTCTGGCGAAGGAGCCCGGCGCCCGCCCCACGGTGACGGACATACGGCGAACCTTGGACGAGGGCGCCGGGGACGACGAGGGCGGCGGCTGGCTGCCGGAGCCGCTCACCGCGCTGATCGCCCGCCGTTCGGCCGCCGTCCTCGCGCTGCCCGCCGTGACGGCGACCGAGGTGTCAGGGGCGAGGGCGGTCGACACCGCGCCACAGGTCGGCCAGTTCGGCCAGGTCGCCTCGCGGCGCCGCTTCCTGGTGCTCGGCTCGACCGCCGGGGTCGTCGCGGCGGGCGGAGGCGCGGCCTGGTGGACGGCACACCGGTCCCCGAACACCTCGGCGGGCAGCGGCGCCGCCCCGCTGCCGCGGTTGGCGGTGGCACTGCATGCCGACCTCAGCGGCAGCGGCCGGACCCTGGGCCGCGCCCAGGAGAACGGCGTACGCCTGGCAATCGACCACCTCAACTCGCCCAAGGGCCGCGGCTTCGACGTGGCGCTCCAGGTGCACGACGACGCGGGCAGCACCACCCGGGCTCAGACAGTCGCGCGGCGGCTGGCGGCGGACAAGCGGGTCCGGGCGGTGATCGGCCCGACCACCGACGCCTGCGCCAAGGCCGTCCTCGACCTCTACCAGAAGGCGCTTCTCCCCATGGTCACCGTGTCGGTGGGGGTCGTCGTGAGCGCCAACCCTTATACGGTGTACGCGGCCACCCGGCCCACCGACGACATCCTGTCGGCGCCGATCATGGCGTACCTCACGCGCACCGCCGAGGCCCACAGAACGGTGCTCATCGACGACGCGGCCGAGGGTGAGGTCAGCTGGCAGCTCTGCTCCGGAGTCGCCGAGGCCCTGCCGGCCGGGAACACCGCGATCCCGCGCACACTCGCCGCCGACGCCTCCGACCGTGACTTCCGTTCCCTCGCCGAGTCGGTGACGTCCGCCCGGGCGGACGCGGTGGTGTTCGGCGGAGGGTACGCGCGCGCCGCGAAGCTGTCGCGTGCGCTGCGAACGGCCGGGTACTCGGGCGCCCGGCTGGCCACCCATCGCGTCCTGGACCCGGGCTTCCTCACCGCGGCGGGCGACACGGCCGAAGGCTGGATCCTGGCCGCGCCCTTCCTCGACCCCACCCGGGTGACGGCCGCGAAGCCCTTCGTCACCGCCTATCGCGAACGCTTCCGCACGACGCCTCCCTGGTACTCGGCCGAGGCCTACGACGCGACGCTGTTCGTCGCCGATGTCATGGCAACGCTGGGCGCGTCCCGCGCGGAACGGGGGGCGATCGCGGGCGGGTTGCGGGACACGGACTACCGGGGGATCACCAAGGAGCTGCGCTACACGGGCCTGAGTACGCGCTTCACCATGGAGGCCATGTATCTGTTCCAGGTGACGGGCGGGAGATTCCGCTGGCTGGGGCAGTTCCGGGACGCCACGGCCTGAGAAAGGCGGGAATGCCGGACCACGGGGCACACAGAGACGCCCTCACCCAGCCGTCGCCGCACCGCGCATACCGGCAGACGCTCATCCCCGGCCCGACCCTACGCGCCGGAAGCGTCTTCCAGAACTCCGGGCCACGGGCCGGTCACCGTGCGGCACAATCGCAGCACCGGCGCTCGTGGGCGGTCGGTCCATGCTGTGCACGTCGGATCGCCGGGGGGCGCCGTGGGCCGGACGAGATTTCCTGAAGGGTTCGCGCTGCGCGCGTCGGCCTACATCGCCTGCTCGCTGCTGTACCTCGCCGCCCACCTGCTCCTCTCCTGGTGCGTGTCGCTGCACGAGCAGCGGATGCTCCACGACGCGCCTCGGCATGCCCAGGAGCTGGTCTCCGCAGCAACGCACCTGCGCTCAGTCGCACACCCCCCGGGCCCCGCACTGACACAGCAGGAACGGACGGCGCTGCGGGACATCGACGCGGGGACCCGCTCCCTCCAGCACGCCGCGGCCCCCGGCCACTACCGCGCCACCTCCTCGCTCGAACTGGCGACGGAGTCACTCGAGCGGTGGCGAAGCTATCGCAGGACGGGATCCGTGCCGACGGATCCCTGGGCGGAGCAGGAGAACGACCCGTGCCATGGCAGGGCCCTGCCGACCCGAGCGGACCCGGCGTGCGATCTGGCCTTCGCGGCAAGGTACCTGCGTGACGTGCCGGACGATGTCGCGGGGGAACGGCGGCGCATCGCGGCGGACGTCACCCGCAAACGCGGCTCGTTCGTGACGTACGGCGCCCTCGCCCTGCCCTTCGTTGCGAGCCGGCTGATCCTCGCACGGCGCCGACGCCGTGTGCGGATTGCGTCCGATGTCGTGCGGATGGCCCGCGAGCTCACCCCGGTCCGCCCCTGGTGGTACCGATCGCTCCACGGTCTGCTGACCGGCCTGGGGCACGTCGTTTTGCTGGCAGGGATTTTCGGCGGCACGGCCGCCATCACGGCCTGGAACCTGGACATCAACATCGGTATCCGGGCACTGCTGTTGGTCGGCAGCCTCACGCTCGCGGTCTCCGGATCCGTTCTCCTGCGCCACTGCCGGCCCCGGGCCCGGGCGGACCCGATCCGGGCGCTGGCCCGCACCGGGCAGGCTCCGGTGCTCTACCTGCGCAGTTTCGTGGACGACGAAGAGGCGGCGCGCACGGGCGACATCCCCCTGCCCGGGATGTTGCAGTTCGCGGGGATCGAGACCCGTGAGGAGCTCTTCGCCACGGTTCTCGGCGCCTTCGGCCCGGTCGTGGCCGTCGGCCGACCCGACGAGCGGCTTCCCCCCATGGGGGCCGTACGCCTCTACTTCCCCTCGGACGCCTGGCAGTCGGCGGTGGCTCAACTGATGGAGCAGTCCCGGCTGGTGGTCATCCGGCTCGGGGAAGGAGAGCAGCTGTGGTGGGAGTTCGACCATGCCGTGCGGCATGTGCCGCCGGAGAAGGTGCTGGCCGTGCTCCCCGGTCAGCCGTTGCCGGCCGGACTCACAGACCGGCTTGACGCGTCGCTGCCGACCCCTTCCGGCGCGGCCGACGCGGTGCGCCTCAGTGGCAACGGCTGGGCTTCGGCCGTCGTGTCCTTCGACGCGCAATGGCAGGCTCGGGTGTGCCCGGTCGGTCCGCTGCCCGGGGAGAAGAGCCACCTGTCGCCCGCGCACGAGGTGGCGAAGGCCCTCCAACTCGCCCTGGCGGCAGTCGGCGTACGGCGCCGGGGGCTCGGGCTGCGGATGAACACGGCACGGCTCTCACGCATGGGCAAGGCATTCCTGGTTCTCCCGCTTCTCGCTCTGGCCGTGCACACGGGTTTGCTGATCAGCGAATTACGACGGTGACCGACCAACGCCTGTGCTCACCCATGAGGTTGAATGGCTTTATGGCGTGGCGAGAGCGTGTGGCTAAGACCCGGCCCCCAGTAGGCATGCCGAGAAGCATCGTTCTGCTGGCGACGCCGGATGGCTATCGCCACAGTGTGCTCACCGAGGATGGCGGGATGCTCTGTGGACGCCTTGCCGACGTGCCGGCCAGCGCCGATGCGGCCGAAGCGCGGGTCGCTGCGGCCGCCGTGGTCGTGGCGCTCGCGCACGACTTCCATCACGCCGACGTCGAGGTGACCTGGGATCCACCTCGGCAACCCGACTCCTGGACAGCTCAGGTCTCCGTCGCCTCGTCCTAGCCGGACGCTTGAGCTACTTTCTCGGTATCCGCGCACGGCCGCCTTTGGCCTGCTGCACCCACGGGTATCCAGCACCGCCCCTGATCCGCCGCCCCGGCGTCCGCTCGAACGCCAACAGCGTGAAGGCCCTCGGTACGGCAGTGTCGGCGGGATCGGACATGATGCACGGCATGTCCGATGGGCCGTACTCCCAGCTTGCCGACGCGTATCCTCCCGGCGATCTGGCCCAGCGCTGGACAGCGCTCCTGCGTCCTTGTGCACGCCTGCGCCGGGCGCACGCCGGCGAGCAGGTCGTGGCGGTTCTCGGCGGGACCCCGCACCTGCCCGCCGGGGTCGGCTGGCCCGAATGGCCTGACCACGGGCCCTTGGCGTTCATCGCGTCGGTGCGGTGTGCCGCTCTGCCCCAAGAGGGGCTCGGCGAGGAGTTCCCGCAGGACGGAACCCTTCTCTTCTTCTACTTCGACGGTCAGACGCACGCAGACGCCGTCGTGTGCGTCGACGACGCCGAGACCTGGGCCGGCGCCCAGGTGCTGTACGTACCGGAGAACACACCTGTCTTCCTGGCTGAGACGCCACCTGTTCTGGAGTCGTACCCGCGGGTGGAACTCACCGCGGAGAGCGAACAGAGTGCACCTGATCTGTGGCTGCCGCAGACCAGACGGGCGCTGCTGGGCGACATGTGTGTCTGGCCGTCCCGCCGCCGCGACACTCCAGCCGAACTCGCGGCGTTCGTGCGTGCCTTCGCGCGCCTGCGCACCCGGATCGACCACCAGATCGGCGGCCATGCCAGCCCTCTTCAGGGCCCGGTGGAGTACGACATCGCGAACGCGACTCTCGCGGAGAGGCGCGAGCGGGGGGACCCACCGCTGGACGAGGAAGCCGAACGATGGGTGCTGCTCGCGCAGTTCGCCGGTGACCACGAGACGAACATGGTGTGGGGCGGCGAAGGCGCCCTCTACTGGCTCATCCGCCCGGAAGACCTCGCCGCACGCAAGTTCGACCAGGTCCGGCTCGTCATCCAGACGTAGGCGTCGTCGGGACCGGCAGCAGCCCTCTACCACATGAGCCGGGCGGTGCGGTGGCGTACACCCGAGGCCCTGGTCGTCGTCGGGTCCCGGTCCGGCACGAGGTGCGGGGGCGCCCGCCCGATGCTGGAATGGGCTGACGGGAGTCACCCTTGCGGTCGCCTACGTGCCGGCCCAGGTGCACTTGCTCCGGACGCCACGTAGGACCGAATCCGCTTTTGGGAGTGGTCGTGAACGCAGAGCTCGAAGACATGGGACCTGTCGACTACCTGGTCCTCGAATTCCCCGGCAACCGCATGACGGGACAGGGATTTCCCCTGCTCCTCGACCTCGTCGACCGCGGCATCATCCGCATCCTCGACTTGGTGTTCGTCCGCAAGGAAGCGGACGGCTCGGTGGCCGGGCTGGAACTTCAGGAGATCGGCGAGGGGGTCGACCTGACGATGTTCGAGGGAGCCTCCTCGGGCCTGCTCGACCACAGCGACCTCCAGGACGCCGCCGCGGCGCTGGAGGCCGACAGCTCCGCCGCGATCCTCGTGTACGAGAACACCTGGGCCGCGCCACTGGCCCGCGAGCTGCGACGGGGCGGCGCCGCGATGGTGGCCAGCGGAAGGATCCCGGTGCAGGCCCTGCTCGCGTCGCTGGACGCGATCGAGCAGACCACCCCGCAGACGTCGAGCGGACCGGTGAACATCTGACGCAGCACCGACCCCGACGACACGCGGCCTGACCTCACAACGGCTACGCCCGCACTCACCCCTTCATCACTCGACTTGGGAGATGACGCAGCATGCCAGGACTTCTTCGAGGCATCGCACGGACCGCGGTGATCTCAGGCACTGCCACCGCGGTGTCCAACCGCGTCTCCAGGCGTCAGGCCGGCCGCTGGGCCGAGCAGGAGCAGCGGCAGCCCGCTTACGAACAGCCTGCCGCCGCCCAAGCGCCGGCTCCGCCCCAGACGGCGGCGCCGTCCTCCGGCGGCGACGACATGACCAGCAAGATCGACCAGCTCAAGCAGCTCGCCGACCTCAAGGCACAGGGAGTCCTGACCGACGAGGAGATGCAGGCGCAGAAGCGCCAGATCCTCGGCTGACGCGCGCCGGGAACGGGGCCGCGACCCGTCAGTCCTTGTGCGCCGCCCCGTGGGGCTGCGGCGTCTGCCAGGACATTTCGATCTCCAGGTCTATCTCGCCGTCCTCCAGCTCGACCTCGATCTCGGTGCGGAGCTCGTCCGGGATCCGCACCGTCAGCCGACCCGGGCCGAGGTCCAGCTCCGCCTGACCACCGCGTCTGAGCGCGGCTGCCACGGCCTCGAGCTGGTCGGCCGCCTCGACACGTGACAGCGTCCGCTTCTGTTCGAACTCGAGATCGCTCACGGTGCCTCCCAGATCCTGAACACCGGACGTCTCTCATTGTCACGCCGCTTCGCCGCATTGGCCCGGCGAGGCAGCGGTCGCCCGAAGTGGCGGCCGTCGGCAGCCGTGGGACGCTGGAAGAAGACTCGTGAACAGGCACACGGCCGGCGACCGGCCCGTGATGACATCCCGCAGCACGCTCCTCGCCCGAGGCCCGCACCATAGGAGCCATCCCGTGTCCACGCCCCCTCGCTCCCCCGGCCAGCCGCATGCAGGGGGCCCCGCATCCGAGGATCCCTTCGCCACTGGGCGGGCGACGCGCGAACGCCTTCCCCTGGTCAGGCACGGGGAGTGGACCCCCTCCACGCAGCGACGCGACCTCGTGGAGATCCTCGAAGAGGAGGCCGCGCCGCGGATCCCCGAGCTGCTGCCGTTCCGCTACAGCCGCATGACGGGTTCCCTGTCCGCCTTCTACCGGGGAACTCCCGCCGTCATGGCCGCCGACCTGGCCGGCCTTCCGGACTCCGGGCTGGTCGTTCAGCTCTCGGGAGACGCGCACCTGTCCAACTTCGGCCTGTTCGCCTCCCCGGAGCGCCGGCTGGTCTTCGACCTGGACGACTTCGACGAGACCCTGCCCGGCCCCTTCGAATGGGACGTCAAGCGTTTGGCCGCCAGCATCGTGGTGGCCGCACTCGACAACGGCGCGACCCAGGAGACCGCCGCAGCCGCGGCGACCGAGGCCGCCCGTGGCTACCGCACGCATCTGGGCAAGCTCGCCTCCTCCACCGAACTCGCCGTCTGGTACGAGCACATCGCGGCCGACGACCTGCTCCAGGAGGTCGGCAACTCGATGCAGCAAGCCCGGCTGAAGCGCAGCCTGGACCAGGCGCGACAGACGGACAGCAGCAAGGCCGTCGCCAAGCTCACCGCACCCGGTCCCGACGGGCGGCCCCGGTTCGTCCACGCGCCGCCCCTGGTCGAACCGGTCGGGGAGGAGGAGCGGGCCACGGTGAAGCACGCCTTCGAGGACTATCGCGCCACCCTGCCGTCGGCCCAGGCCAGCCTGCTGGACCGCTTCCGCATCCTGGACGCGGCGCGCAAGGTCGTCGGTATCGGCAGCGTCGGGACCCGCTGCTGGGTCCTGCTGCTGGAGGGGCGCGTAGCGGGCGAACTCCTGCTGCTACAGGCCAAGGAGGCCGAACCCTCCGTCCTCGCCCCCTACGTGAAGGTGCCCATCACCCACGAGGGACAGCGCGTCGTCGAAGGACAGCGGTTGCTCCAGGCTTTCGGTGACATCTTCCTCGGTTGGTCGACCGGGCCCACCGGACGCCACTTCTACTGGCGGCAGTTGCTCGACATGAAGGGGTCCGCGGCCGTCCAGAGCCTGTCCGACAGCCTGATGCACCGGTACGCCGGCCTCTGCGGCCGCACGCTGGCCCGCGGCCACGCCCGCTCCGGAAACCGCGCCGCCATCGCCGCCTACCTGGGCGACGACGACTCCTTCGACCGGGCCGTCGCCGCCTTCGCCGTCGGCTACGCCCAGCAGACCAGGGACGACTACACCACCTTCACCGAGGCCATCGACGACGGCCGCCTGCCTTCCCTCCCCTCCTGAGCCCCTGTGCATGCCCTGCACGCCGTCCGGGTGGCGGAGGTGTCGCGGCGGTCAGCCCAGCGAGGCGCTCGCCGCACGCAGTTCGTCAAGGGCCGTCAGGGTGTACCCGGCAAGTTCGTCCTTGCCGTCGCGGTCGCCCTCGGACCATTGGGCGTATCCCCGTTTGAAGGCCAGGACGCCCAGTTCACCCGCCAGGGCGGCAGTCGGATCGGGCACGCCGCGGGCGACCAGTGCGGTTGTCATGGCGGCCGCGAGGCTGACGCTCTTGAGGGCGTCCCGCTCTTGGAGTTCGGCGCTGGCGGCGACGGCCGCTTTCAGGCGGGGCGCGAGTTCGCGGCTCATGGGGCCCATGGCGCTGCATGCGCGCTCCAGACCGGCGGCGACCGACTCAAGCGGGCTGGCATCGGCGGGCGCGTCGGCGATCCCCTCGGTCAGCAGTCGGCTCAACGTCTCCTGTCCGGCCACCAGCAGCTCGCGCTTGTCGGGGAAGTGCCGGAAAAAGGTGCTCTTGGTGACTCCTGCGCGTTCGGCGATCTGCGCGACCGTCGTGGCGTCGTACCCCTGCTCGGTGAACAGGTCGACGGCGGCCACGACAAGGCGTTCGCGTGCGCCTGGTTCCCATCTGCCCATGGTCACCATCCTAGGTGATGGGACTCTTGTCCCATCACTGGAGTAGAGTGATGGGACAAGAGTCCCATCACTTCTGGGGGAGTTTCCCATGCGCGTTTTCGTCACCGGCGGCACTGGACTGATCGGTTCCGCCGTCGTCGCCGAACTGCTCGACCACGGCCACACCGTCCTCGCACTCGCTCGCTCCAGCGCATCCGCCCAGGCCGTCGAGGCGGCCGGGGCCGAGCCACTCCGGGGAGCCCTCGCCGACCTGGACACCCTTCGTGCCGGCGCCGCCCGGGCCGACGGGGTGATCCACCTCGCGTTCGGCCACGACTTCAGCAGCCCCGACGCCCTCGCGAAGTCGGTCGCGGAGGAGGGCGCCGCCCTCGCGACCCTCGGCGAGGCACTCGTCGGCAGCGACCGCCCCCTCGTCACCTGCTCCGGCACCCCCTACGTCCCCGGCCGCGCCTCCACCGAGACCGACCCGCTGATGACCGAGGGGCCCGTCGGCGGTCGCAGTCGTGCGGTCACGTCGGTCCTGGCCCTGTCCTCGCACGGGGTCCGCAGCAGCGCCGTACGACTGCCGCGCACGGTGCAAAACCAGGGCTCCGGTGGATTCGCCGGCCTGCTGACCGACATCGCACGCCGGACCGGAGTGTCCGGCTACCCCGGCGACGGAGCACAGCGCTGGCCGGCCGTGCACGCGCTCGACGCGGCAGTCCTCTTCCGGCTCGCCCTGGAACAGGCGGAAGCGGGTACCGCCTGGCATGCCGTGGCCGACGAAGGGGACACCGTCCGCGACATCGCCACGGTCATCGGCCGACGCCTGAGCCTGCCGGTCGAGTCGGTGCCGCCGGAGACCTTCGGCCCCCTCGGCCAGATCTTCGCAAGCGACCAGCCCTCGTCCAGCGCGTACACCCGGCAGGCACTCGGCTGGGAGCCCAAGCACCCCAGCCTCCTGGAGGACCTGGAGAACCTCCAGCCCTGACCGGCGCCCGCAACGTTGCGCGCGACGAAGCGTAGGGGCGGTTACCGCTCTTGGCTTCGGATGCCCCCCGCCGGTGGCGAAACTGTCGTGGCGGCGGTGCTGCTCGCGTTCATGCCCCTTGCCCAGGAGGTGGCATCACGGCTGGGAAGGTTGAGGCGGAATGATCCCAGAGCACCGCCGAGCGTTACGCCGGCGAGCACATCGTGCGGGCAATGAACCCCCACCAGCACACGCAGCAGCGCGGCAGCCCCGGCCAGCGGCACTTTCTGTACCGCAACTACTCACACCCGTACTGGCGCCGCCGCCACCCGTGCCAGGCGGCCGAGGAGTCCCTGGCACAGCGCCGGGTCGCCACCGGAGCAACCGGCTCCGCCGACATCAGCAACCGTTCCTCGACCTGATCGACGGCGTTGTCATGGGTTTTCTCGTTGCTCCACGGCGCGGCCGATGAGTTTGTGGCTCCCGGTCGGTCCAAGCTCGTGACACCCCAGGAAAGGACACTGCCATGTCGGAGCTTCTCGTCGACTTCATCACCTCCCTCGACGGCTACGCATCGGGAGAGGGATGGCCCGGGTTCTGGGGCCTGGAGAGCCCGGAGTATCTCGCCTGGCTCGGCAAGCAGCCCGAGGTCACCTACTTGATGGGAGCGAACACCTACCGCTTGATGTCGGGCTTCGCCGCAGGCGAGGTCCCCAGTGGCCAGGACGAGTTCCGGCCCGAGGAAGAGGCGTCCGTCGACGAGCTCACGAGGGCATCCAAGGTGGTGTTCTCCTCCTCGCTCGAGGAGCCCCTGACGTGGGCCAACTCCACGCTCGTGCGCGAGGACGCCGTCGAGACGGTCCGCGCCATGAAGTCGAGTGGCTCGGGGCTCCTCAGCACGATCGGCAGCCTCAGCCTGTCCCGGTCCCTGCTGCGAGCCGGACTCGTCGACCGCTTCCGGGTCGTGATGTTCCCGGTGATCACCGGGGCCACAGGCGAAGAGCGCATCTACGACGGCTATCCGGACGTCGCCCTGGAGATGACCGAACACCGCACCTTCGACGGCGGCATCCAACTGGTCGAGTACAAGCCCCGCGTGCTCGAACACCCGCCGCTCGGCACCCCTGCGTGACACCGCCCAGCCGGCGCCGACCCAGCCAAGGACCTCGGTGACGATCACTCCCTGATCTCGTTCTCACCCGGTGTCACAGTGGATTGCATGGCGGGGTTTCCTCGCGCGCCTGCGCCCGCCGCGGAGTGCGGTGGGCGCGGGGTGTCGCTGTCGTGCCAGGTATGACCGGGTTTCTCAGCAGGGGTTGACGGTCAGTTTGAACGTGGTCGTCGTGTTGCGGATGTCCTGGGCGTTGTTGCCGGTGCGCAGGCAGTTGATGGTGGCCTCGCCGACGGCGGGCCCCTGGCCCGGTTCGGGCATCTCGTTGGCCCAGACGCCGAAGCCGGACTTGGCGTCCCAGGCGTCGCCGCTCTTGCGGGCGCCGGTGATGGAGATGTCGTTGAGGATGGTGTCCTTCACCGGGTTCTCGGGCGTGGTGCCGTTGTACTTGGTCTGGAACATGAGGCCGCTGTAGGTGGGGTCGACGATGTCGACGTGGTTGACGCGGATGCCCTGGAAGACCTTCGAGGCGGAGAAGAACCAGATGCCCGGGAAGGTCTGGTCGCCCCAGAAGTGCCCGCCGGCGCGGACGATCGAGATGTTCTCGAACGTCGTCGGATCGGTGCCGAAGCCGTTCATCGGGTAGCCGAAGTCCAGCGACGAGATGGTGATGCCCGAGTAGACGAGCGTGTCCGCGATGTGGATGTTGCGGAAGGTGTTGTTGTAGCCGCCGTACACGGCGACACCCGCGGCTCGCCAGGTCAGGCTGGTGGTGAGGTTCTCGTAGAGGTTGTCCTTCATGTCGGCGCCGCCGGCGTCGATGGCGGAGAACAGCGCGAAACTGTCGTCGCCGGTGGCGCGGGCGTCGTTGTTGGTGACGAGGTTGTCGGTGGATCCGTTGGTCATGTTGATGCCGTCGGCGAACAGGTTGCGGATCCGGGAGTTCTTGATGGTCATGCGGTCGGTGTTGGCGCCCCAGTAGAGGCACACCATGTGTTCGTTCCAGATGTCGTCGATGGTGATGTCGGAGACGTTGGCGAAGTCGAAGACCTTGCCTGGGCCGTCGATGCGCGAGGTGTAGTTGCCGAAGTAGGCGAAGCCCTTGAAGAGCGAGCCCTTGGCGGTGGCGTCGGCACGGAAGCCGATGTCGGTGTTGTCCTGGGTGCTGGGGGCGTGGAACTGGGTGTACCAGGGGCCGGCGCCGACGACCTTGACGGCCTTGCCGTAGATCTGGAACTTGCTCGCCGTCTCGTAGTCACCGGGCGGGAGGTAGACGCCGACGAGGGTGTTGGTGGTGTCCATGCGGACCTTGTCGAGGGCGTTCTGCACGTCCTGGTGGGTGAAGCCGGCGGGCACGGCGTACGTCGCGGGGTCGGGGTTGGCGGTGGGGGCGACCTGTTCGAGGTTGACGAAGTCGATGGTGTACGTGGAGGTGTTGGCGGAGCCCTTCTGTAGACGGATCTTGCTGCCGGCGGGCACGGTCTCGCCGAGCATGAGGTGTGCCTCGTCGTAGATGTGCCGCGGGGCTCCCGCGCCGGGCGAGTTGCCGGGCGAGGCTTCGGCGCCGTAGAGCCAGGCGTACTTGGAGGTGAGCGGGACGGCCTTCTTGAAGGTGCCGTCGACGTAGAGGTCGAGGGTGGCGTCGGTGCCGCCGCCGCCCGCCGCGTCGGGGATGGAGAAGCGGGTCACCAGGGTGTTGGTGGCGGCGCGGGTGGTGAACTCGACGTACTCGCCGGTGGCGTCGAGGCGGACGGCCTTGCGTCCGGAGGCCTCGCCTGCGGGGTCGCCGACGGTGCGGTTGGGGCCGAGGACGCTGGCGCCGCCGCCGGTGGTGCCGTCCTCCGCCTCGTACATGTCGTACGGCATGTTGGCGCCGCGGCCGACGAACAGGGGCTGGCCGGCGGTGTTGTTCTCGCGCTTGACCGGCAGTTCGTTGGGGTCGGGGGCGAGGACGGTCTTGACGGTGTAGGTGCCGTTGGCGGCGGTCCAGGGGCCGAGGGTGACCACGGCGGAGTCGCCGGGGGCGAGGGTGGCGTCGTAGGAGCCGGTCAGGGTCGTGACCGTGGCGCCCTGCTTGTCGAGGAGGGTCAGGGTGACGCCGTGGCTGCCCGCAGCGGTGGGCTCGGTGCCCTGGTTCTTGACGGTTGCCTTGAAGGAGACGGTGTCGCCTGCCGAGGGGCTGGAGGGGGTGGTGGTGACCGAGGTGGTGATCACGTCGGAGCTGGCGACCGGCTTGACCACAAGGGCGGTGGGCCGGGTGTAGGTGTTGTTGGTCTCGTTCTGTTCGATCACCGTGTCGGTGTCGTCGGCGACGGCGCTGAGCTCGTAGGAGCCGGCCTCGCGCCGGCCGATGGAGGCGGTGACGGTGGTCTGGGCGCCGGCCGCGAGGGCGCCGACGTCGGCGGTGGCGACCTTGGTGCCGCCCAGGCGCACGGCGAGCTTGCTGGCCGGCGCGGCGGCGGGGCCATCGTTGCGGACGGTGGCGGCGACGGTGATGGAGTCCGACTCGACGGGCGAGGCGGGTGTGGTGGTCAGGTTCGTGACCTGGAGGTCGGGGTTGGGTGCGGGAACGCCGATCACCTGGAACTCGGCCAACTGGCCCGCCGGGGCACCGGAGTTGGCGGTGAAGCGGAGCCTGACGTCGGCGGTGCGGGCGGTGACCGGGATCGTGACCGTGTTGGCGCTCGCCGGGTCGAAGGCGTAGCTCTTGGCGGCGATCAGGCTGGTGAAGTCGGAGGCGTTCTGGTCCCGGCCGAGGACCTCGATGGTCTGGGTGCGCGCGGACCAGGCACTGTCGGGGTTCAGCTTGAGGGCGAGGCGTTCGAGGTCGGCGTTGGCGCCGAGCTTGACGGTGAGGGTGTTGGGGTAGCTGCCGCCGGCGCCTTCCCAGTAGGTGGCGGTGTTGTTGTCGTTGGCGTTGGCGGCGACATAGGTGTGGACGGTGGAGGAGGCGTCGATCGGCTTGCCGACGGCCAGGTTGGAGCCGTTGCCGCCGCTGCCGTTGCGGGTGACGGTGTTGCTGTTGCCGGACTGGTTGCCTGCGGCGTCCTTGGCGCGGACGTAGTAGGTGACGGTGCTGGTCGCGGGCTGGGTGTCGGTGAAGGTGGTGACGTTGCCGGCGACGCTGTCCCTGAGGACGTTGTTGGCGTAGATGTCGTAGCCGCTGACGCCTACGTTGTCGGTCGATGCCGTCCAGGTGAGCTTGATCTGGCCGCTGCCCGGCTCGGTGTAGGCCAGATTCGCGGGGGTGGTGGGCGCCTGGGTGTCGCCGGCGTCGCCGATGCGGGTGACGGTGTTGCTGTCGGCGGACTGGTTGCCTGCGGCGTCACGGGCCCGGACGCGGTAGGAGACGGTCTGGTTGGCCGGGCGGTTGTCGGTGAAGGTGGTGACGTTGCCCGCGACGGAGGTGAGCAGGGAGCCGTTGGCGTAGATGTCGTAGCCGGTGACGCCTGTGTTGTCGGTGGCGGCGGTCCAGGTGAGCTTGATCTGGCCGCTCGCCGGTTCGGTGTACGCCAGGTTGGTCGGGGCGCTGGGGGCCTGGGTGTCGCCGCCGTTGGGGCCGTAGATCTCCAGCTCGGATATCTGGGCGGCGGGCTGTACCGAGTTGGCGGTCACCAGGACGCGGACGAAGCGCGTGGTGGTCGAGTCGAGGGTGATCGTGGCGGTGTTGTCGTTCGCCGTGTTGAACGTGTAGGCCTGCGACGCCGAGAGGTCGGTGTAGGTGCTGCCGTTGGTGCTGCCCTGGATCTTGAGGGTCTGGCTGCGGGACTCCCAGCCCGCGGGGAGTTTGAGGACCACGCGGTTGACGGCGAGCGAGGCGCCGAGGTCGGCCTCCAGCCACTGCGGGAGTGCGTTGTTGGTGCTCTCCCAGTAGCTGGCGCGGTTGCCGTCGTTGGCGTTGGGCGCGGCGTACACGTCGGTGTGGCTGCTGGCCTTGAGGGTCTTGCCGGAGGCGAGGTCGGCGGAGGACTCGCCCGCGGCGTGGACTTCGAGTTCGGAGAGCTGGGCGGCCTGCCAGCCGGTGTTGGCGCTGATGGCGATGCGGACGTAGCGGGCCTGGGCGGCGGGGAAGCCGATGGTGACGGTGTTGGCGGACCCGGGGCTGAAGGTGTAGGCGGCGGAGCTCTTGAGGGTGGTGAAGCTGGTGCCGTCGGCGCTGCCCTGGACGGCGAGGGTCTGGGTGCGGCTCTCCCAGCCGATGGGCAGTTTCAGGACGACTTCGTCGATGCGCCGGCTGCTGCCGAGGTCGGCCTGGACCCACTGGGGCAGGCTGCTGCCCGCGCTCTCCCAGTACGTGCCCTGGTTGCCGTCGGTGATGTTGGACGCGGTGTAGCCGTTGTTGGTGTTGCCGGCCGATGCGCTGTCGCCGAGCGCGATGTTGGGTCCGCCGGCGGCGTGGGCGGTCATCAGGGGGCCGCCCAGGGCCAGCAGGCTCGTGACGATCGCGGCGCTCAGCCACCGTGATCTCCAGGTGGGGGTTCTCATCGTTCCTCGCATTTCGGGATCGCACGTCGGGGGTGCGGGTCGCGGCTCCGGAGAGGGCATCCACTTCTGACGCCTCAGAATGCAGACTTTGCGTTGAACGGTCAGAGAGTTGCAGAGGATTGTCGCAGCGTCTACAGGTCCGGCACGGTGAGTTGTCGGCCGGTCGAACAGGCCCGGCGAGCGGACATCCACCCCGTGTGAGCGCGGGCATGCCGGTTCGGCGACCCGCGCACGGCGGGCCGCCGAACCGGTTGCCGAGCCGGTCAGCTGCGGTTGATCACGAACTGGGAGCCCGGCTCGACGCAGACGTCGCCTTCCGCCGAGCCCGTGATGGTGACACCGGTCAGGGTGGCGCTGCCGCGGGCCCCGCCCATGGCGAGAACTCCGCACCCGTTGAGGGACTTGTCGATGCGGACGTTGCTCACCTTCACGCCCGGCATCGCGCCGCCGCCGGTCTTGAACTGGATGCCGTCGTAGGTCGAATCGTGGATGTCGGTGTCGCGGATGGTCACACCTGGGATGTCCGGGCCCTGCGCGAACAGGGTGATGGCACCGAACTCCTGGTCCTCGTTCCAGAACGCCCCGCCGGTGCGGTACAGCGCGTTGTTGGCGATGAGGGTCTGTCCGGAGAACGGGATCGGGTCGTGGTCGGTGGCCAGCATGATGCCCGGGTAGTTCATCGTGTCGGCCACGACGTTGTTCTCGATCGTGTTGCCGTAACCGCCGTACACCGCGATGCCGTTGGCGCGCCAGGGCAGTTGGACGGTGTTGTTGCGGAAGTGGTTGTCGTGGCCGACGTCGACCGAGGTGTCCTTGACGTACTTGCTCGCCCACACCGCGAGCGCGTCGTCCCCGGTGTTGCGGAAGGAGGAGTTGTACACGGTCGAATTGCGGGTGCCGTTGGCGAAGTTGATGCCGTCGGCGTAGGTGTCGCGCACCCGCATGCCGGTGAACTCCAGGCCGTCGCCCGGGTTCCACAGCTCGGGGATGTTGGAGTAGTCGCGGCCGACCCAGACACCGACGTTGGCGTGCTCGATCCACACGTTGCTGATCTTCGTGTTCTTGCCGAAGCGGCCGTTGAGGCCGACGCCGCCCTCGGCGTTGCCGTCGCCGCCCCGGATGGTGCCGGAGCCGAAGATCGCGATGTCGGAGATCTTGGTGTTGTCGTCGATGTCGAAGCCGAAGTTGCCCTCGTGCGGGTGGTTGATGCCGCCCGCGTCCTGGGGTGCGGTCAGCGTGTAGAGCTGCGAGTGCCACATGCCGGCGCCGCGGATGCTCACGTCACGGATGCCGACCTGGTTGTACTGCCCGCGGTTGAGGGGGTCGTCGGTGAGGATCTTCTGCTCCTGGCGCCACTGTCCGGCGGGGATCCAGACGCAGGCGATGTCTCCGTTCTGGTCGGCCGTGACGGCCCGTTGGAGGGCGTCGGTGTCGTCGATGCCGTCGTTGGGCACCGCGCCGTAGGCGGTGATGGAGGTGCACTCGGCGGGTTTGGTGGCGGGCGGCGCCACCTGCTCCAGGTCGATCAGGTCCAGGACGTAGTAGGCGGCGGTGTCCCCCGCGTCGCGCTGGAGGCGGAAGGTGGTGCCCGCGGGGTAGGTCGTGGTCAGCAGCGCCTGCGCCTCGTCGAACAGACGGCGCGCGTCGCCGCCGGGACGGTTGGTCAGTCCCTCGGGTTCGTCCGTGCTGCCGTACAGCCAGCTGTGCTTGGAGGACAGCGTCAGCTTGCGCACGAACGTGCCGTCGGCGTAGAGGCTGAGGGTCGCCTCCCGGCCGCCGCCGGCTGCCGCGTCGGGGATGGAGTTGCGTACGACGAGGGAGTTGGCGGCGTTGGCGGAGGTGAACTCCACATAGTCGCCGGTGGTGTCCAGCCGTACCGACTCGCGGCCCGAGGACTCGGTGGCGAAGTTGGTGTGGCCGAAGGTCCGCTTGCTGTCGGCGGTGAGCAGGGTGCCGCGGTAGCGGTCGGTCTCCGCCTCGTACTCGGTGTACGGCACGGCGGCTCCGCGTCCGACGACGATGGAGCGGGCGAAGACGTTGTTGTTCTCGTTGGTCTCGGTGACCGTGCCGGTGGCGTCCGCGGTGGCCGTCAGGGTCGCGCCGCCGCTGGTGGCCTTCCAGGTACCGCTGATCGCGACGTCGGCCGTGGCTCCCGCGGCGATCGCGCCGGTCGTGCCCTTGAGCGCCTGCTCCCCCACGGTCAGCTGCGTGACGCTGCCCGCCGGGACGGCGGTGGTGCCCCGATTGCGGACGGCGACGGTGAACGAGACGTCGGCGCCGACCGCGGGCGAGGTGGGGTTGGTGGTGATGCCGGTGACCGTCAGGTCGGGGCCCGGGCTCTGGGAGACGGTCAGCTTGCCGGCCGCGGTGCGGCTGTTGTTGCTGTTGTCGGACTCGGTGACGGTGTCACTCGGGTCGACGGCGGCCGAGACGGTGTAGGAGCCCGTCGGGCGCTTGCCGACGGGTACGTCGACCGTGGCGGACTGCCCGGCGGCCAGGCCCGCGACGGAGGCGGAACCGGCGACGGTGCCCTCGACACTGACGTCGAGCGCGCTCGCGGGCGCGGCGGCGGTGCCGGCGTTGCGGACGGTGGCCTTGACCGTCACCGGGTCCGCCTCGGAGGGAGCGGCCGGGGACCAGGTCAGGTCGGTGACGACGAGGTCGGGCTGGGGGGTGGCGGTGCCGAGCACCTCCACCTCGGCGACCTGGGCGCCGGGCGCACCGCTGTTGGCGGAGAAGGCGAGGCGTACGTCGGCCACGCGGCCGGTGACCGGGATGAGGACGCTGTTGCCGGCGGAGGACGGACTGAAGGAGTAGTCGGCGCGGGCCTTCAGCGTGGTGAAGCCGGACACGCCCGTGGCGCGGCCGAGGACTTCGAGGGACTGGGTCCGCGCTCCCCAGGCCGCGTCCGGGTTCAGCTTGATGCGCACCGCCTCGACGTCCGCGTCGGAGCCGAGCTTGACGGTGAGGTTCGCCGGGAAGCCCGCGGACTCCCAGTAGGTGCCGAGGTTGCCGTCATCGGCGTTGGCAGCGACGTAGTTCGGGGTGGTGGAGGAGGCCTCGACGGGCTTGCCCCGGGCGAGGTCGCCGGCTTCGACGGGCGGCTCCTCGGGTTCCTGCCCGGCGTCACCGAAGACTTCGAGTTCCGACAACTGGGCGGCGTTCCAGCCGGAGTTGGAGGCCAACTGCACCCGGACGTAGCGGGCGGTCGCGGTCGGCAGGTCGATGTTCACGGTGTTGGCGGCGGACGGGTTGAAGACGCGGCCCTGTCCGGCGGCGAGAGTACTGAAGGAGCCGCCGTCGGTGCTGCCGAGGACGGACAGCGACTGGGTGCGCGCTTCCCAGCCGGTGGGCAGCTTCAGCGCGACACGGTCCAGCGGAACCGGCGCGCCGAGGTCGACCTGTACCCACTGCGGGAACGAGCCGGTGGGCCCTTCCCAGTACGTCTGCTGGCTGCCGTCGGTGACGTGGGCGGCGGGGTAGCCGCCGAGGGCTCCGCCGGCCGTGGCCGTTCGGCCCAGGGCCAGGTTGGTCTCGGCCGCGGCGTGTGCCGGGGCGGGGAGCAGTCCGGTGGCTGTCAGACCCGCGAGCAGCAGGCCGACCCCCAGCCGTCTGCTCAGGTTGATGCGTCTCATGGTGGCCTCTCCGCAATCCGGGCACGGCGCGCCGAGAGCCCAGCACGACTTCATTGAGGGATGGCGCCGTTGAGTCGATTTATTGAGTAGTTATGTGACTCACTTGCAACGCTGAGGTGACAGGTTTCTCCAAAATGAAGTCTATGTCAACGCCTCCGTCAGGTTCACGACAGAGAACTGCCGGAGAAACGACAACGGCACCGATGTCACGACCGCCGGGAAGGCGGTGACACCGGTGCCGTGAGGCGACGCGGGAACAGACGGTCAGGCGGTGGGCGGCTGCGCGGTGGAACCGCGCACCACCAGCTCGGGTTCGAAGAGCAGCTCGCCCGGGTGCGCCGCGCTCCCCTGGATCTGTGCGCACAGCAGGTCCACCGCCGCACGCCCCATGGCCTCGATCGGCTGGCGCACGGTGGTCAGCGGCGGTTCCGTGCAGGTCATGAACGCCGAGTCGTCGAAACCGACGACCGACACCTCCGCGGGTACAGCCAGCCCCCGCCGGCGCGCGGCCCGGATGGCGCCCAGCGCGAGCGGGTCGCTGGCACAGACAATGCCGGTCACCCCCGCCTCCAGCAGCCGGGCGGTCGCCGCCTGACCGCCCTCCAGGGAGAAGATCGACCGCTGGACCAGGGCCTCGTCCCACACCGTGCCCACCGCGTCGGCGGCCAGTCGGGCGGCCGCCAGTTTGCGGCGCGAGGGCATGTGGTCCTCGGGCCCCAGGACCAGGCCGATCCTCTCGTGCCCCAGAGACGCCAGATGCCGCCAGGCCTGCTCGACCGCGACCGCGTCGTCGCACGCCACGCACGGGAAGTCCAGCCCGTCGATGGAGGCGTTGACCAGCACCACGGGGATTTTCCGCTCCGCGAGCTGGTGGTAGTGCTCGTGCGGTGCGTCGGCCTGCGCGAACAGGCCGCCGGCGAAGATGACACCGGAGACCTGCTGCTGGAGCAGAAGCTCCACGTAGTCCGCCTCGGACACGCCGCCCCGGGTCTGCGTGCACAGCACGGGCGTCAGCCCCTGCTGGGCCAGAGCACCACCAATGACCTCGGCGAACGCCGGGAAGATCGGATTCTGCAACTCGGGGAGCACCAGGCCGACGAGCCGGGCCCGCTCACCGCGCAGCTGGGTCGGCCGCTCGTATCCGAGCACGTCCAGAGCGGTCAGGACCGACTGACGGGTCGCGTCGGACACCCCGGGCTTTCCATTGAGGACACGACTGACCGTCGCCTCGCTGACCCCAACCTTCTTCGCCACCTGAGCAAGTCGTCGCGTCATGAACGCAAGCCTAGCGCAAAATACGCAAGCCAATTGCGGAGAGTGCCGATTTCTCGTCGCCTGCACGACACTCCACTCACCGTCTCCAGGGCTTCCGCACGAACAGCGCCGGACGTCACCGCATCACCAAGGTGAGGGCGCCGGAGGCTCCACCACCGGGGGCCGGTCGTCACAGGTGAGGGTGTTCGGCAGCATCCAGCCGGAGAGCCAGTCCCCGTCATTGCCGCCGAGGTCGGTCAGCGCGAACTCCGAGCCACTGGCCGGGAAGTTGAAGGAGCCGCAGTTGTTCACCCCGACCGCGCCGACATTGCGGGCGTCCACGTTCTCGAAGGTGGCGGAGCCCTTCGTGCGGGCACTGAGCACGGAGTTGCCCGTGCCGTCGACGTGGATGTCCTTGAAGTGGACCGCCGGGATGTCGTAGAGGTCCTTCACCCCGTACTCGCTCGCGAGCATGATCGCGTTGTGGGTGCTGTCGAGGTAGTGATCACCCGTGACCCGGATGTCGGCGTCGATAGAACCGTCCAGGGCGTACAACCACAGCGCACCCAGCCCGATCCGCCAGTTCAGGTCGAGGGTGCCGGCACGGACCGTGGTGTTGTCGGTGAAGTGCAGGAACCCCCCGAACGGCGTGGCGCCGAAGCGTGCGCCCGCGTGCAGTCCGCTGCCTTCGCGCACCGGGTCCGCGACCAGATTGCCGCTGACCGTGTTGTCACGTCCGCCGTAGATCGCGATGCCGTTGGCGAGGGTCGGGGACTGCACCGTGTTGTGGGAGAAGGTGTTGCCGGAGTCGGCCGTCTTCTCCGACCACATGGCCAGACCGTCGTCACCGGTGTTGCGGATGAAGTTGTCGTGCACGAGCGAACCGGTCACGCCCGTATGGAAGTTGAGGGCGTCGGCGATCTGGTCAGCGATGACGTTGTCCCGCACGCGCAGGTGCTCCATGGGGCCGTCCAACCACAACCCGGCCTTCGTATGGTGCAGATACAGGCCGCTGATGGTGGAGTCGCTCATGGCGCCGCCGATCGCGTTGACCTGATCGGTGTCGACGCGGTCACGGACATCTCCCTCAACCGCGAAGCCGGACAGACGCACGTTACGGCTGCCGCCGTCCGCGGCACTCTTGCCGTACAGTCCGACGCCGGTGTGCCGGGAACCGTCGGGCGCGGGAGCGTCCAGCGTGACCTGACGGCCCTTCAGGATCGTGTGCCAGCTGCCCGCCCCGATGATCGTGACGTCGTCGACCTCGATGTGCCGGTCGACCTGGAAGGTGCCCGGCGGAAGATAGACGGGCCGGTCGACGCGGCGGGCGAAGGCAATCGCCCGCTCGATCGCAGGCGCGGCATCCCGCCGGCCGGTGGGGTCCGCGCCGAAGCCGCGGACGTCCACTCCCCCACGTACGGTCTTCGGCGGGGCCACGAGCTGGGAATCGAGCAGATCCACCACGGTCCAGGCGGCGCGGCTGCCCGCGGGCACCGTCAGTCGCACGCGGTCGCCCGCCCGGTAGGTGCGGTCCAGGAGCAGGCGCTGCTCGTCGTAGAAGTGCGTGGGCCGGAACGGCTTGTCGATCTCCGGGGCGGGGGTGGTGGCCGAGGGCACGCAGGAGCACTCGGTGATCCACCAGTCGGGGTGCAGCAGGTCGGCGCGGGGGTCGTTGGTGAACGGGTACTGGTTGTAGAGCCAGGAGTACTGCGAGGTGAGCGTCATGGTCGCGCGGTGCCGGCCGGCGACGCGCACGTCGAGGGGCGCGGCGATTCCGCCGCCTTCGGGCGCGTCGGGGATGCTGTAACGCACGTTCAGGGCATTGGCGGCGCGCGGCAGGACGAACTCGACGTACTGCCCCGGCGTCAGCCGGACGGCCTTCCGTCCGGACGCCTCCGAAGCCAGGGTGTACGGGGCGCGGTCGGGCCCGATGACCGTGCCGTCCGTGGTGACGTTCTCGGCTTCCTGCTCGTCGAAGTCCACGTCCGCGCCTCGCCCGGCGACCAGTGTGGGATCCAGTCCGGCGCGGGTGACGACCGGACGGGTGCCGGAGGTGTCGGGTGTGCGGGCGGGCGCCGCGGCGGCGATGCCGTCGGCCGCCAGGCCGAGAGCCAGCAGCGCACAGAACAAGGTGGTGGCTCTCGCGCCGGCGTGTGCGCGGACACGTCTGGAAGACATCGGGGCTCGCTTCTGTCGGAGGGGGTGGCGCGGCACGTCGGGCGGTGAGCGGGTGGGGACGGTGATCGCGGACACGGACACGGACATGGACACGGACATGGGCATAGGCATGCGGGGCGGCGCGGGTGGGTGGAACTGCGCGCCCGGCCGACCTGCTCCGGACGGCGAGGCGCGCGGAGAACGACGGGGCGGGCGCCGTCCGGGACAGGGCGCGTGGAGAACGATGAGGCTGGGGCCGTCCGGGACAGGGCACGCAGCGAACGACGAGGCGGGCGCCGTCCGGGGCGGCGCGCGCGGGGAAGCGTGGGTCAGGCGTCGTCGGCGGCCCGCAGCCATACAGCCGTGTCCGGCGCCAGCGTCCCGTCGGTTCCGAGCGGCCCGCTGGCCAACAGGAGCTCACGGTGCGGGGGAAGCCCGGCCGGCGCGGCCGACAGGTTGACGACGCAGATCACTCCCCCGGGACGGGCGAAGGCCAGCACCCCTTCCTCGGCGGGCAGCCACCGCATGGGCCCGTCGCCGAAACCCGGCTCGGCTCGGCGGAGCCGCAGCGCCTGCCGGTAGAGCGCGAGCATCGAGGCGGCGTCGACGCTCTGGCGGTCCACGGCGTAGTGCGCCCAGTCCTCGGGCTGCGGCAGCCAGGGTGCCGCTCCCGCGCAGAACCCGTAGGCCGGGGCGTCCGCCTCCCAGGGCAGGGGCACCCGGCAGCCGTCGCGGCCGGGGTCGATACCGCCGGAGCGGAAGTGCATGGGGTCCTGGATCCGGTTGAGCGGGATGTCCGCCTCGGGCAGGCCCAGTTCCTCGCCCTGGTAGAGGTAGACCGACCCGGGCAGCGCCAGGGTCAGCAACGCGGCGGCCCGGGCTCGGCGGGCGCCGAGGGCGAGATCGGTGGGGGTGCCGAAACGCTTGGTGGCGAAGTCGAAGCCGGTGTCGTCACGGCCGTAGCGGGTCACGGTGCGGGTGACGTCGTGGTTGCACAGCACCCAGGTGGCGGGCGCGCCGACCGGGGCGTGCTCGGCGAGAGTGTCGTCGATCGTGCGGCGCAGCCGGCCGGGTTCCCAGGGGCAGGACAGGAAGTTGAAGTTGAAGGCGGTGTGCAGTTCGTCGGGGCGCAGGTAGCGCGCGAAGCGTTCGGCGTCGGGCAGCCACACCTCGCCGACGAAAACCCCGCCGTATTCGTCGGCTACGGCACGCCAGGACCGGTATACGTCGTGCAGCTCGTCCTGGTCGATGTACGGGTGGGGGTCGACGCCCTCCTCGAAGTCGGCGAGCGCGGGATCCTTGGCGAGCAGTGCGGCGGAGTCGATGCGGACGCCGGCGACGCCGCGCTCGAACCAGAAGCGCAGGACGTCTTCGTGTTCCTGGCGAACCTCGGGGTGGGCCCAGTTAAGGTCGGGCTGTTCGGGGGTGAACAGGTGCAGGTACCACTCGCCGTCCGGGACCCGGGTCCAGGTCGGTCCGGAGAACTGGGAGGGCCAGTTGTTCGGGGGCAGTTCACCGTTCTCGCCCCGCCCCGGTCGGAAGTGGAACCGCTCCCGCTCCGCGCTGCCGGGCCCGGCGGCCAGGGCCTGCTGGAACCAGATGTGCTGGTCGGAGACATGGTTGGGGACGATGTCGACGATGACGCGGAGGTCGAGCGCGGCGGCCTCGGCGATCAGTTTCTCGGCTTCGGCGAGGGTGCCGAAGGCGGGATCGATGGCGCGGTAGTCGGCGACGTCGTAGCCGCCGTCGACGAGAGGTGAGGCGTACCACGGGGTGAACCAGACGGCGTCGACTCCGAGTTCGGCGAGGTAGGGCAGTCTCGCCCGGACGCCCGCGAGGTCACCGGTGCCGTCGCCGTCGCCGTCGGCGAAGCTGCGTGGGTACACCTGGTAGATGACGGCGTCGCGCCACCAGTCGTCGGTGCGGGGCGCATGAGGGGCTGCCACAGAGCGTTCCTTTCGGGCAGGAAGAGGTTCTTCGCCGCCGCCCCGGTTGCTGCGGGGCGGATGGACAGGGCGGCGGCGAAGTTCATCGGGGGGTGTTCCGTGCGGTGGGCGTCAGCCCTTGAGGCCTCCGGCGGTCAGGCCGCTCATGATGTTGCGCTGGAACAGCAGGAAGATGAGCAGGGTCGGTATCGAGGCGATGGTCAGCGCCGCGATCAGCACGTTGACGGGCACTCCGTTGGACAGCGAGTAGATGCCGACGTTGAGCGTCTGTTTGGCGGGGTCGGGCAGCGTGAGCATCGGCCACAGGAAGTCCTTCCAGACTCCGACGACCGCGAAGATCGACACCACGCCGAGGATGGGCTGCGAGATCGGCAGCACGATGGAGCGCAGGGTCCGCATCGGGCCGGCCCCGTCCATGGAGGCGGCGTCCAGAAGCTCCTGCGGGATGGAGTCGAAGAAGCGCTTGAGCAGGAAGATGTTGAACGCGTTGGTGACCGACGGCAGCCAGATCGCCCAGGGCGAGTTGAGCAGGTTGCGCTCCACGATCGGCACATCCAGAACGGTCAGGTACTGCGGTACGACGAGGACGGTCGCCGGGATCATCAGCGTGGCGAGCATCATGCCCAGGATCGCCTTGCCCAGCACGGGACGGAGTTTGGAGAGCGAGTACGCGGCCGCGACGTCCAGGACGAGCTGGAAGGCGAGGGCGCCGAACGCGTAGTAGAGGGTGTTGAACAGCAGCGAGGACAGGTCCATGACGTCCCAGGCCCGGCTGTAGTTGTCCGGTGTGAAGCTTCGGGGCACCAGGGTGGGCGGGGTCTGGATCACCTCCTGGGTGTCCTTGAACCCGCTGGAGACCAGCCAGTAGAGCGGCCCGAGGAACACCAGGCTGAATCCGCCGACGACCAGCGCGAAGACGGTCCAGTACACGGCCTTGCCCTTGCGTTTGGCGAGGACGGCCGGCGCGATGAGTGTGCGTGTGGACATGGTGGACTCCCCTGGCCTACTTGTCCTCGGCGCGGCTGAGCTTGACGTACAGCGCCGAGAATCCGGCGAGCAGTACGAGGAGCATCAGACCGAGCGCCGCCGCGGCACCGTAGTTGTTGAAGTTGAAGGCGTACTGGTAGATGAGGTAGACGACGGTGGTCGTGGACCCCTCGGGGCCGGCGCCGCCGGTCAGGAGGAAGGGTTCGACGAAGACCTGCATCGTCGCGATGATCTGCATGAGCAGCATCAGCGACAGGATGAGGCGGGTCTGCGGGATGGTCACGTGCCAGATCTTGCGGAACAGGCCCGCGCCGTCGAGTTCCGCCGCCTCGTACAGTTCGCCGGGCACTCCCTGGAGTGCGGCGAGGTAGATCAGGGTGGCGCCGCCCATGTTCATCCAGGTCGCGGCGATGACGACGGACAGCATGGACAGGTCGGGGTCCTGGAGCCACTGCTGTTCGGGCAGGTGCAGGAAGCCGAACAGCTCGTTGAGGAGCCCGTATCCGGGGTCGTACAGGTACTTGAAGAGCAGGACCGAGGCGACGGGAGGCAGCATCACGGGCAGGTAGACGAGCAGCCGCAGATAGCCCTGGCCATGCCGGAACTCATTGATGACCACCGCGACGACGAACGGCACGGCGAAGCCGAGGACCAGCGCCAGGACGGTGAACAGCAGCGTGTTGCGCCAGGCCTGCCAGAAGGCCGGGTCGTTGAAGACGGTGACGAGGTTGTCGAAGCCGACCCAGGTCGTCTGTCCGCTCTCGGTCTTCTGGAAGGCGAGGAAGAACTCCCGGATCATCGGGTACCAGGAGAACACCAGGAAACAGAGGACGGCTCCGATGAGGAAGCCGTGGGCCGTCAGGTTGCGTCTGAGGCTTCTGGCGAAGGAACCGCCGGGGGCCGACGGGCCCGCGGTGCGCGGCTCGGGAGGGCGGGGAGGTCCCGCCTTGCTCGGGGTCAGGCTCGGGGCCGACATCGTCGCTCCTCGGTACTCAACTGCCGTGTCTGCGGCCGCATCTGGTGCCGTCGCTGCGGCCGTTGCTGCCGCCGTATCTGCTGCCGTTGCTGCGGCCGTATCTGCTGCCGTTGCTGCTGCCGGGCGGGGCCGCCGCGGACGGGCCGTCCCGCCCCGGCCGGTCACTGGTTGGCCAGGACCTGGTTGACCTGCGACTCGGCGGTGGACAGGAGCTTGTCGATGTCGGCGTTCTTGTTGGTGAGGATCCCGGACATCACGTTGTCGAGGACCTTGTAGATCTCCTGGGCCTTCGGCGGCTCGGCCTTGCCCGGGACCGGGTTGTCCATGAACGTCTTGAAGTTGGCGACCGGCATGGTGGCGTTGGCCTGGCGGGCCGCGTCGTCCTTGGTCTTGGACTCGTTCAGCCAGAAGTTGGGCTGCGGGACACCGACGGGAAGCTTGTCGGCCTTGGTGCGCTCCCAGTTGAACTGGCCCTTGCCGACGGTGAGGTTCTTGAAGTTGAGCCAGGCGATCGCGGCCTTGATCTTGTCGCCGGAGATGCCCTTCTTGATCATGTAGTTGTTGCCGCCGGCGAGGGTGCTCTGTCCTCCGGGGATCGGCCCCATGCCGAAGTTCTCGTACTGGGCGCCCAGTTGCTGGACCATGTACGCGATGTCGTCGGGCGCGGCGAGGAACATGCCGAGCTTGTCGGTGGCGATCTGCTTCTGAAGGTCTCCCCACTTCAGCAGCTGGGTCTTGCCCATGCTGTCGTCCTCCCAGCGCATGGCGTGGAGGTTCTCGGCGACCTGCTTGCCGATGTCGTTGTTGAAGGCGGCCTTCTTGCCGCCGGCGTCGACGATCTCGCCGCCGCGGCTGTACGTCTGCGCGGTGAAGTGCCAGCCACCGGTGTTGCCGGCGCTGTACTCGCCGAAGCCGGCGATGCCGTCGCCGAGGCCGGCGATCTTCTTGGCCGCGGCGCGGACCTCGTCCCAGCTGCGCGGGGGGTTGTCGGGGTCGAGGCCGGCCTGCTTGAAGAGCTTGCGGTTGATCAGCAGGCCCATCGTGTAGTTGCTCGTGGGCAGGCCGTAGAGCTTGCCGTCCTGCTTGAGCTGCCCCAGCACGTTCGGGTCGATGTCCTTGAGCAGCGGCACCGTCTTGTCGTTGACGTACGCGCTGATGTCGGCGGCGCCGCCCTCGGAGAGGACCTGGTCCAGGTCGGTGAAGTAGGTGTAGAAGACGTCCGGTTGCGACTTGGCCTTGAGCATGGCCGTGAACCGCGCCGGTTCCAGGCACTGGCCAGGAGTGGAACGTCCCTCGATCGTGACGTTCGGGTACGTCTTGTTGAACTCGGCGACGTCCTCCTTCCACTCCTTGAGCTCGGCCGCCTTCGCCGTCGGGGGCATGCAGTCGATGGTGAGGGTCACCTTCGTCTTGGGGTCCAGCGGGGCGGACGGGTCGCTCGATCCGCTCCCCTCGGAGTTGTCCCCGTTGTCACTGCTGCTGGTGCCGCAGGCGGCCAGGGCGGTCAGTGTCAGAGCGGAGACGAGAGCGACCGCGCTGGCGCGGCGCGTACGACGGAACCGGGCAACTCTCATGGGTGGGTCCCCTTCGGGCATGACGTGGAGGAGGCCCCACCTTCGGTACGGGTGCGTTGTGGGGCGGGCCACACTCAACCACCACCGACAAGTGAACGCAAGATTGCGCGTCAGATTCGTAATTGCTCGACAATGGAGTGTCGTCTGGGTGGCAATGACGCAAGAGGGGAGCCGTCCGAGCGTCACGCCCCGACCCGCAGCCGGGCCCGTACCGACGAACCCCGGTAGCGACGGCAAATCGGAAGCGGTGCCGCCGAACGGCGGTCAAAGGCCGAACAAGCAGCGCGATCCGGAGGACAGGGCGGCTCTACGCCGCCGAGCGGAGCGGACCTGAACAGGTCCGGCCCGCGCACATCTCTGCCTCTGCGCGCTGCGTGCCGGCTGCGACGGACCAGCGATGCCGTCCGACCGACCCGCTTCCGCAAACTCCGATGCTCTGGACGCAAAGGTTTGACGGTGTGTAGCCCTACGGTCATCACGACCATCGAGGCGACGATGACTGGCGTACCCGTGGCAGAGCTTGGCCGTTCCGGCGTGTCACTGCGAGCCTGTCGCCACCAGCCTCACGGCGATGGGTTCGAGCTCGGTGGTCAGTTCGTCGAGTTCGGCGGGGGTCAGAGCCTCGTAGGGCGGGGCGGCCAGTTCGTCGGTCAGGGCTTCGATGCGTTGTTTGGTCTCGCGACCCGCTTCGGTGAAGTGGCCGTCGGCGTCGATGAGTCCGCGTTCGCGCATACAGTCCATGACCGCGGCCAGGCGCTCCTTCGGCAGGTGATGGATGCGTCCGAACGACTCCGGGGGGTGGATGCCCATGTCCAGCGCCGACAGCACATGGGCCTGCGTGCCGCCGATGCGTGCCCCGACGAGAGCGGCGATGTGCCCGTCACCGCGGTGCTCGCGCAGCATCGTCGCACAGTGCCACAGCCGGGCGACGGGTTCGCTCGGCACCACAAGGGTGCGCATCCCGGCGTACATCACCCTGCCTTCCATGGGCGCGCTCGTCGCGGCCTTGGTGAGCAGGTCGGCGGCGCGCGCCAACCCCGGGGAATCGGCCAGCTCATCACCGAGGATCCGCCGTAGAGAGGCCACGCTGCCCCGCTCCCGTGCGGCGAGGGACGCCTCGGGCGGGATCGTCTCCCAGGCGCTGGGGATGTGCCGTGCGGCTTCCCCCTCGGCGAAGTTGTAGAAGGCGGCGTGCACGACCTCGGCCGACACCCGCCCCAGCGGCGCCGCGCGGCTGGCGAAATAGCCGTCCCAGTAGGTGCGATGGCCGAGCGCGGCCATTTCCTCATTGCACTCGTCCGCGAGGTAGGTGACCAGGCAGATCGGCTCCACGAGCTCGTACATGCGACGGGCGATGTGAGTCATCGAATTCACGCGCGTCCTACCCATCGGGTTCTCCCCTTTGCCAGGTGTGCCGACCTGTTTGCCAGGTGTGCCGACTTGGACCGTCCCGCGCACCCAAACTCATCGGCGGCTGAGAGCCCTCTGCCGGAGCCGGCCGTGGGCGGCATCCCGGCACATCCCCGTCCTCCCGCGCTGAAACACAGTTCGACGCACTTCGAATACATGGCGGCCACTCTGCCGTGAAAAGTACGTTGCTCACCGGACCGGCTCCATAAGCGGACCCGACACGGTTGATTGACACATGGAGGGAAAACGATGTTCAGGAAAATATCGCTCACTGCGGCGGCACTGGGGCTCGCGATCGTCGGCCCCCTGACACTCACGAGCCAGGCACAGGCCGCGGACCAGACCGCCGCAGCCCCCGCCGCGGTATGCGGCTACAACGACAACATCGACGGCTGGGCTCAGTGGATCAACTGTGGCAACTACAACCACCTGATCGAGACATGGGCCCTGGGCGCCAGCCAGAGCTTCCAGTGCGTGGCCGCCCACTCGACCTACACCTTAGGCCCCACCTGGTTCATCAGCAGCTCGACGTACGCCGGCGGGGTGGGTTGTACGCCGTGATGATGCCTCTCCGGTGATCGCCGTGGGCCGCCAACGGGTCTTCGCGGAAGTCCGACGCGAAGCATGCCCGGTGTGCTGCCGCAGCGTTCCGGGGGTCGGCGGGCCCGTCCCCGGCGCGGAGGTGTTGAAGGCGGGGTGAGGTCTCCGAGCCAGAGCTTCAGCCGTTGGCCAGGGTGCGGTCGAGGAGGGGCAGCAGACGGTCCCAGTGGCGCTGGAGCGCGGCGGGATCGAAGGCGTCGGTATCGGACATGGTGAAGCCGTGAACGGTGCCGGGGTAGATCTCGGAGGTGTGGCCGACCCCCGCGGCATGCAGGGCCTGGTTGAGCTCGCCGAGAGCCCCGGGCGTCAAGTCGCCCTCGGCGTGGCCGAGATGGACGTCGGCGGTGATCTTGGAGAGGAGGCCGTGCAGGCCGTCGGGCCCGTCTGCCACCACGGGGCAGTGGAATCCGGCGACAGCGGCCACCTGGCCGGGGTGGGCCGCGGCCGTGCGCATCGCCAGGAGGCCGCCGATGCAGTAGCCGGTCACCGCGACCGGACCGGCGCCGACCTCGGGCTGTGCGGTGAGGAACCTGAGGTAGGCGTCCGCGTCGCTCAGGACGCGTTGGTCGGCCATGTGCGCCTCGATCAAGGGCATCAGCTGGGCGAAGACCGCGGGCCGGACCTCGTCTCCGATGTGCTCGGGAAGGTCGATCACGGGTGCGGGGCCGTGCCGGTAGAAGTAGTTGGGGACCAGCACGTAGTACCCGTGCCGGGCCAGTTCGCGGGCCATCTCCCGCAGCACGGGCCGGATGCCGAAGCCGTCCGCGTACATCAGGACCCCGGGGTGCCGCACTCCGTCGTCGGGGAAGGCGGCGAAAGCGTCGGCCTGGCCGTCCGCGGTGGCAATGTGCAGCGTCTTGGTGGGCATGAGTTCTCCTGTCGTGGTTGACGTGTCGTGCTGTGATCATCACGACAGGAGGCGGGGCCCGCGCAGCGGCGCCAGACCCTCGATCCAACAGCGGGCCGGCACCGGCCCGTACGGCACTCAGAGGAGCGCCGGGTCGCCAATCCGTGTGTGGCGCAATGCCGTCCCGGTAGTCATGCAGCGCAGCGTAGCCCAGCGAACGAAAGCCCCCGCCAGTACCCCAGAAGATCCCGGGCTCTTCCCGAGACTTCGGAACTGCCGGACAACCCCAGCCCGAGCCACAGTCGCGCTCATTGCGCGCAAAGGCCGTACCTGACGACAGTGCCGACCCCCGCAGCTCCGGCACCGGAACGTATGCGTCTTCTGGCTAGCGTCACCTCATGCCAAGAACTGCACCGAGCCGAGCTGACCGCGCGCTCATGGCCCTGGCAGCGCAGTCCGGTTTCCCGGTCAGCGCCGGCCAACTGGAACGCTGGCGCCGTCACGGACTGATCCCGCGCCCTATTGTGCGCCGCACAGGTCATGGAGGGAGCGAAGCGGTCTATCCGGAGGGCACGGGCGAACTGGTCTGCGCTCTGGCGCGGCATGCGGGCCCCGGACGCTCCTACGACGATGTGGCCCTGCTCGCCTTCTTCTCCGGAGCCGGAGTCCCGGAGATCGCGCTCAAGACCGCCCTGGCGCGCGCCTATTTCCAACGCCGTCTGCGGCGCGAGGAGCACGTGGGGCAGGTTCAGGCACAGGTTCCGCCGGACTGGGCTGCCGAGATGGACAGCGCATACGAGGAGGCCGAGGCCAAAGCCACGATCTCATTGGCCGAGAACGGCAGGGCCATGTGCCAGATGCGCAGCAACCTCCGTCGTCTGCCTGACCTCGCCCAGGCGACGCGCGATGAGGTGGACGCGCGGCTGCTGGGGGTGCTGGTCGGTCTGGAGATGCGGGAACTGCCCGAGTGGGACCGGGTGTTCATGGCCGACCTGGCAGCGGCCCTGCACCTCGACTGCGAGGTCGATGAGGACTGCCTCGCGGTATGGGACTACGCGGCCCCTTGCCATGCCTCTCAGATGGCCCGCCAGGAGAGGACATCGCCCGAAGAACGGGTCGACAAGCTGGCGCGGATCACCCTTGAGGACCTAGCGGCCCTGCGCAGGGACGTGTGCGACAGCAGCGACCAGATGTGGACCAGGGCAACCGACGGTCGTCAAACACGCGCTCCGATGGATCAGACGTGGCAGGCCCGGGCCGCCGCCGGAGTGCTGATGGAGTGGATGAGCGCGCGGGAGGTCCATCCGCCGGGCTCCGTCCTGGCCGACCGCTATTTCATCGAGAGCCTCTCGGACCTGGCAATCCGCTGCCGGATCGCACGGGTCCGTGCGCGGCTCGGCGACAACCCGGGGGAAGGACGTACGGCATTCGTTGCGCGCACCAGCCGGTGACCTCCTGAGGCATGGCAGCGCAACCATCACCACCACCCGTATACAGCCGAGCGCCACGGCAGTTGGTGAGGTCGTGCGCTGCTCGGGGTGCACGGACTGGTGACCGCAAGGCCAGGAGGCACCGGGGCCCGACCGGCCGCCTACACCGCCTCCGCGCCGTCGCGGGCCCCGCCGCTTCATCGGGCCGATCGACCGCACGCCCACCCAACTCTGGAGCTGTCGCACTCCGTTGGGCCCGCAGACGTCGGTTCGCCAAGGCGGGCGCATGGGCGGCGGACGTGACCATGACGGTGATACTCGCCGCCGTCACCTTCTACCTGTCCGGCAGTGCCGTCGACCTGATGAGTGTGGAAAGCGATCCCCGGGTTCTCGCTCCGACGCCCGCCGCGGTCCTGCTGTGCTGGTTCGCCGTCGTGGCCTGGGCGGCCCAGGCTTTCCGCGACCGTCCACGCTGAGGCCCGCCGACTGTCCCCACTTCACCGTGGAGCGTCCGCCGGGACCCACGGCTCGTGGGTCCCGGGTCCGGGTCCCGGCGGACGGTCAGGGGCGCGAGGCGTCGCCCGTTGCGCCGGTCACGGGAACGACGTCAGCTTCGACGGCACGGTGTCCGTCCCCGAGGTCGGTGCGCCGGTATTGTTGACGACGTGGGCGTACTGGCCCTTGCCGCCGAGGGAGATCACCAGCACGTCGTGCAGCTTCACCCCGGCGGTGACCGGGACCTGGAAGCCGTGTGTCTGGACGATGGTCGGGTCGGAGGTGTAGTTGCAGTAGCTGCCGAGTCCCCACGCCTCGTGCTGGGTCACGGTGTCGGCGACCTTGTAGGCGGCGTAGCCGACGATGCCGTCATGGGTGATGGCGGCGGCGTTCGGGGCGTCGTAGGCCTTCTCGTTCTGGAAGAAGATCGTGCGGCCGCGTTCGCCGTTCCACAGGACGTCGTACTTGTTGAAGTGCTCCACGAACAGGCCCGTGGCCAGGACGTCGTCGCCGTTGACGCGCAGGCCGTAGTCGGCGCGGTTGGTGTCCCAGCCGACGCCGGTGCCGTGGTCGGCGCGCCACAGCCAGGTGTGGTCGATGACCACGTCGTCGCTGTTGACGACGACGGAGTTGGTGGCGAGGCCGGGTCCGGCTCCGCCGATGCGGACGAACACGTCCTGGACGGTGGTCGGGTCGGCGGAGTGGTCGGCGCCGGCGCCGGGCTGGCCGATCTGGAGGAGGGTGTCGGAGTTGACGGGGCCCGCGTCGATGAGGAAGCCGGCGAGGCGCACACCGTCGACGTCGGCCACGTGCATGGCGTCGATGCCGTTGTCCGGCACGAGCGTGGCCAGTCCCAGTCCGAGCACGACGGTGTCGGCGCGGGTGACGTCGAGGGTCTGGTCGAGGTGGTAAACGCCGGGCGTGAACAGGAGGTTGAGGCCCTGGGCGAGTGCCTGGTTGATGGTGGCGGCGGTGGCGCCGGGCTTGACGACGTAGAACTGGTCGAGCGGAAGGGAGGTGCCGGCGTTCGCCGGCCAGGACACGCCGCGTGCGTTGGTGCGCTTGGCGGGCACGAACACCTTGTAGGTGCTGCCGTCGAGGTAGAGGAAGGGCTTCTCGCGGGAGACGGGTGTGGTGTCGAGGGTGGTGTACGGGCCTGAGTCGAAGTTGGTCGCCGGGGCGCCCTGCACTCCGGTGAAGGTCATGTTCCACACGCCGTTGGTCCAGCCGCCGACGGAGCTGTCGCGGGTGTACCACTGCTGCTGGGAGTAGGGGCCCACGGTGCCGTCGATCTTCGAGTCGGCGATGTAGCCTCCGGAGGCCCAACCGTAGCCGTTCGGGGCCAGGTTGAGGCCGCCCTTGACATGGATACGGCGGAAGGGCGCGGCCTGGGCGACGGCCCAGCGGTCGGTGCCGTTGGACGGTGTGATGGCGAGGTTCTCCGCCGAGCGCCAGAAGTTCTGGGTGGCGTTGCCGTTGAACCAGCCGGCGTCGACGGTGATGTCACCGTTGATCTGGGTGTCGTCGGGGTTGAGGCCGAGTCCCGAGATCGAGGTGTAGAAGCCGAGTTGGGCGTTGATGCCGTTGTAGGTCCCGGGCTTGAGCAGGAACTGGTAGCGACCGGAGCCGAACTGGCTGGACTCCTGCTGGGCGAAGACGGCGTCGAACTTCTGCTGGAGGCCCGGGGTGTTGGGGTCCACGACGATGACGTTCGGCCCGAGGTCGCCGCCGCCCTGGACCGGGGGAACGCCGCCGGTTGTGGTGTGGACGGCGACTTCCCACAGGGAGTAGCCGTAACCCGTGGCGCGGACGGTGCCGTTGATACGGACGTAGCGGCCGGAGCCGGTGACGTCGTAGGAGGCCGTGCCGCCGTTCGCGCCGGTGACGCTCTTGAGGGTGCTCCAGTTCTGGCCGTCGGAGGAGGCCTGGATCTGGAACTCCTTGGCGTAGGCGGCCTCCCAGGTCAGGTCGATCTTGCACAGGTCCTTGACCGAGCCGAGGTCGACCCGCACCCACTGCGGGTCGGAGGCCTGGCTGGACCAGCGGGTGCCGGTGTCGCCGTCGAAGGCGGCGGAGGCGGGGGTGCCGGCGTTCTCCGTGGAGGAGGCCGAGGCGGACCTGCCCTTCGCGGCGTTCGCCGCGTCGCAGGATGACGTGTCGGTGCCGTTGGTGCCGAAGACCTGGAACTCCCAGAGCGAGTAGCCCCATGGGGTGGCCCGGTGGACGCCGTACATCCTGACGTAGCGGCCCTGTCCGGAGACGTCGAGGGTGTCGGTGCCGCCGTCGCCGCCGGTGACGGAGGTCAGGTCGGTCCAGGTGCTGCCGTCGGCGGAGGCCTGGATCTTGTAGTCCTTGCCGTAGGCCGCCTCCCAGGTGAGGACGACCTTCGAGAGCGTGGCGGTGGCGCCCAGGTCGACCTGGAGCCACTGGGTGTCGGTGGCGGCCGACGACCAGCGGGTGGCGGTGTTGCCGTCGACGGCGGCGGCTGCCAGGGTGCCTGCGTTCTCGTCGGAGGAGGACGTCGCCGTCTTGCCTTGGGAGAGCGGGAGTTCGGCCGCGCCGGCCGAGTGGGCGGCGGGGAGGGCGAGCAGCGCTGCCATGGCGGCGAGCACGACGCCCATGGATCTGAGTCTCATGGAGGTCCCTGCGGGTGTGGTGGGGAAGGGAACACGGGGAGCCGCCGACGTGCAGGCGGATCAGCACGCCAAGGGCTGCACCCCGACGCTTAGTTCACGTCTTGATTTAACTGATGAGTCACAACTCTCGGCAAGTCTTCGGAAGTTGAAATCTTTCCGGGTCCGCTTCTGCCGGATCCCTTGACACCTTGATGACATGCCCTCAACACTCCTCGGCGGGAGAGCGCTCTCCCGTATGCGATCCGGCGCTCCCTGACGCCGAGCCGCGCCATGGCGCCCGGCATCTGTTCCAGACCCCCACAGCTTCCAGACCCCCACAGCACAGGAGGAGGTCTCCATGTCACGGAGATCGAAAGGCCTGTCAGCCACGCTGATCACCGGCGCGCTCCTGCTGACCTCGCTCGGACTGGGCGGCGTCGCCGTCAGCTCCGGCCCGCCCGCACCGCACAGTTCGGCCGCCCAGGCGTTCGCGGCCACCCACTCCGGGCACGCGATGGCCGCGTCCGTCGCCACCTCACCTGAGGACCCGGACGGCGACGGCTACATTCCCGTGAACCCGCCGGTCACCGGCGTGACACCGTCCACGCAGAACCCGCCCCACCGCTACTTCCACGAGTTCCAGGCCAACTGCTCGGTCACCCACACCCGGCCCGACGACCCCATCGTCTACCCGCAGCAGCCCGGCACCTCCCACGACCACACCTTCATGGGCAACACCACGACCGACGCCTACAGCACCACGCACTCACTGGAGACCGGCACCACCACCTGCAAGGCGCCGGGCGACCGGTCCGGCTACTGGATGCCCACCCTCTACAACGGCGACCGGCAGATCCTCCCGGTGGGGCCGCAGGTGATCTACTACAAGGCGGGCATCACCGACTACACCAGCGTGCGCCCCTTCCCCAAGGGCCTGCGGTTCGTCGTCGGCAGCCCGATGCAGAGCCCCGACGAGTTCCGCCACCACCCCGGTTTCGTCGAGGGCTGGGAGTGCGGAGACAGCTTCTTCAACACCGAGTTCCCGGCGACCTGCCCCGACCGCGCCGACGTCCAGCTCAACATCCGCTTCCAGGCGCCCAGTTGCTGGGACGGCACGTACCTCGACACCCCCGACCACAAGAGCCACATGGCCTACCCCGTGGTCAAGCCCGGCACGAACGACAACATCTGCCCGGCCGACCACCCGGTCGCCCTGCCGATGATCGAGTTCAAGATGGCCTTCCCGGTCAACGGCGACATGTCCAAGGTGCGCCTGGCCAGCGGAGCGGGCCACACCTTCCACTACGACTTCTTCAACGCCTGGGACTCGCCCACGCTCAAAGCGCTGGTCGACCACTGCGTCGTCGGCGGGCTGCAATGCGACGCGCGCGGCTACGACCAGACCCACCCGGAGGCAGGCGCGGCACTCGACGAGCACTACCAACTCCCCTGAGGAGCACCAGCGATGACCCCACGCACCCGCACCCGCTCCAGAACCCGCCGCGCCGCGGCACCCCTCACCGCCGGCGCCCTGGCCGCCGGCTTCCTCCTCGCAGTGCCCGCCGCCCAGGCCCACGCCGCAGGCAGCGTCGTCAAGGTCACCGGCAACCAGGGCGCCTGGCAGCTGACGGTGGACGGACGGCCGTACCTGATCAAGGGCCTGACCTGGGGCCCGAACGTCGCGGACGCCGAGAAGTACATGCCGGACCTGCACTCCATGGGCGTCAACACGATCCGCACCTGGGGCACCGACGCCACCAGCAAAGCCCTGTTCGACTCCGCGGCAGCCCACGACATCAAGGTCGTCGCCGGCTTCTGGCTCCAGCCCGGCGGCGGCCCCGGCAGCGGCGGCTGCGTCAACTACGTGACCGATACGGCGTACAAGAACCACATGCTCGACGAGTTCCCCCACTGGGTCCAGACGTACAAGGACAACCCCGGCGTGCTCATGTGGGACGTCGGCAACGAGTCCGTCCTCGGCCTTCAGAACTGCTACAGCGGCGATGAGTTGGAGCGGCAGCGCGACGCCTACACCACCCTCGTCAACGACATCACCAAGAAGATCCACGCCGTCGACCCCGACCACCCCGTCACCTCCACCGACGCCTGGGTGGGGGCGTGGCCGTACTACAAGAAGAACGCCCCGGATCTCGACCTGTACGCCGTGAACTCCTACAACGCGGCCTGCGACATCAAGCCCGCCTGGGAGCAGGGGGGTTACACCAAGCCCTACGTCGTCACCGAGACGGGACCGGCCGGCGAGTGGGAGGTCCCCGACGACGCCAACGGCGTCCCGCTCGAACCCTCCGACCGGGCCAAGGCCGACGGCTACACCCGCGCCTGGGGCTGTGTCACGGGGCACCAGGGCGTCGCGCTCGGCGCCACGATGTTCCACTACGGCACCGAGTACGACTTCGGCGGCATCTGGTTCAACCTGCTGCCCGCCGGCCAGAAACGCCTGTCGTACTACGCGGTGAAGAGGGCCTACGGCGGCGACACCACGCACGACAACACCCCGCCCGTCATCTCCGACCTGGCCGTGGAGGGCGATGCGGGCAAGGTGGCGGCCGGACACGACCTCGTGCTGTCGGTGAAGGCCACCGACCCCGACGGCGACCCGGTCTCCTACGAGGTCCTCGACAACAGCATGTACATCGACCAGAGCAAGAACCTGGCCTCGCTGCCCTTCACCGATCTCGGCGGCGGCCGACTGAAGGTGACCGCACCCGACCGCCCCGGGGTGTGGAAGATGTACGTCAAGGTGACCGACGGGCGCGGCAACGTTGGCGTCGAGACCCGCTCCATCCGTGTCGTCCCACCCGCGCCGTCGGGCACCAACCTGGCCCAGGGCAGACCGGCCACCGCCTCGTCGTTCCAGGCGAGTTACGGCGACTGCCCCTGCCCCGCCGCCAACGCGGTCGACGCGAACCCCGCCACCCGCTGGGCCGGCGACTGGAGCGACCCCCAGTGGCTTCAGGTCGACCTGGGCACCCGCACCACGTTCCGCCACGTCCAGCTGTACTGGGAGGCGTCGTACGCGAAGGCGTACACCATCCAGACCTCCGACGACGGCCAGAACTGGCGGACCGTGCACACCGTGTCCGACGGCAACGGCGGCATCGACGACTTCGACGTCACCGGGGCGGGCCGCTACGTGCGGGTCAACGGCACCGCGCGGGGCACGGGTTGGGGGTATTCACTGTACGAGTTCGGCGTCTACGCCTGACCCTCGACCCGTCGCCGGAGAGCGCTCTATTGCTTGATCGGCCGGTCCGTTAGGGTGCCAGCATGCGCAGACGGGCCCCGACGTTGGAGGACGTCGCCCGGGAGGCCGGTGTCTCCCGGGCCACCGTGTCCCGGGTCGTCAACGGCACCCGTAACGTCGATCCGCAGATACAGGACCTGGTCCGCCGTGCCATCGAACGGACGGGATACGCCCCGAACCGGGCCGCCCGTTCCCTGGTGACGCGGCGGGCCGAGACCGTGGCCCTGGTGGTGTCCGGCGCGGGAGACACCTCGGACGCCGCCCAGCACGCCTTCGCCGCCCGTGTGTTCGCCGACCCCTTCTTCGGACGGGTGGTCGCAGGCGTCGTCGGCTATCTGCGCCCCCGCTCCCTGCATCCGGTGCTGATGTTCGCCGAGTCGGCCGAGGCCCGCCAGGAAGTGCTGACGTATCTGCGGCAGGGGCGTGCCGACGGCGCCCTCGTGGTCTCCACCCACGCCGACGACCCGTTGCCCGCCCTTCTCGCCGACGCCCGGCTCTCCGCGGTGCTCTTCGCCCGCCCCTCACGTCCGGTGCCGCTCAGCTATGTCGACCTGGCGCACCGGGACGGAGCACGCATGGCCGCCGAGCACCTGCTCGCGCGCGGCTGCCGCCAACTCGCCACGATCAGCGGCCCCTTAGATGTCGCCGCGAGCCAGGAGCGCCTGGCCGGCTTCCGCGACACGCTCGCCCGGCACGGCCGCCCCTACGTCCCCGTAGCCGAGGGCGGCTTCACTCTCGACAGCGGCATCGCGGCCATGTCCGACCTGCTGGCGCGCCATCCCGACACGGACGGTGTGTTCGCGGCCAACGACCTCATGGCGCAGGGCGCGTGCCAGGTGCTGCGCGAACGTGGCCGCCGGGTCCCTCAGGACGTGGCGGTCGTCGGCTTCGACGACTCCAGCGTCGCCGTCGCCTGTCGGCCCCAACTGACCACCGTCCGCCAGCCGGTAGAGGAGATGGCGGCTCGGATGGCCCGTCTGCTCGACGAGCACATCCATGGCGTACACACCGAGGCGACGTCGGTCGTCTTCGAGCCGGAACTCGTGGTGCGCGAGTCGGCGTGAGAGCACGGTCAGGTCCATGCACCGGCCGCTCCTGGCCGGCCATCCCCGTTGAGGCCCGACATGATGGTCTGTCAGTTCCGCAACAGCCACCCGATCCGGTCGAGGGACACGGCGTGGTAGGCCACCAGAACGATCGCGAGCACCAGGGCGGGAGTCTGAGCCCCCGCCACATACGCGGCTGCCGCGCCGCCGAAGAAGACGGCGAGTTCGAGCAGCAGCCGCAGCGGCCCGACAGTCGCCACGACGGTGTCTCCGGAGCGCGAAGCATCGCCGGGTGTCGCGAACACCCCCCAGACCACGGCGACCAACACCGGTATGCCCACCACCGTGACATACCGCAGCCCATGCGCAGAGACGTGCCAGGCCCAGTATCCGAAGCACACCAACGCGGTGACCTCCAGCGCGAGCCGCAGCCCGAGCATGGCCGGGTGATAGCCCAGTCCCCAACGGGAGTTCATTCAGTGCTGTCCTTCCTCTGTGTCCGACCGGACCAGGACCCGGCCGCGATGATCACTTACCGGGACGGTGCTCTGAGCGGAGCAGGCCGTAGACAAGCACATCAACGTACTCGCCGTGCTGGAAGGACCGACCGCGCATGACCCCTTCTCGACGGAATCCCAGGCGTTCGAGGGCCTTCTGCTCGCCGAGGTTGCCACCATTGGTGAGGGCTTCGATTCGGTTCGCGGTCGTGCGGTCCAACAGGTAGTCCACCAGCAGCTTCTGGGCCACCGTACCCACGCCCTGTCCACGATGCTCGGGTAGCACCCCCACGCCGATCTCGTAGGTGACACCTGATGGGAATCCGCGGGGCTTCCAGGTGGCAATGCCGATGACCTTGTCGTCGGGCCGCACGATCGCGACCGCCGCGGACTCGGCGGAGATGTACCCGTCGGCCTCCCATCGCTTGCGGCGTGCCCGCGCGTCACCGAATCCGGGCCACTCGAACTCGCCAAGCGCATCGGGATCCGTGCAGAGGCGATCGAGGAACGCGAGGTCGCCCTCGGTGAACGCCCGCAAGTGGACTGACGCCGCATGATCCGCTGTATTCATGAAGGCCAGTATGGCCAACCATGCGGACTGTCCGGCCTGGGTATTTCATTCCTTCTTGATCGGTACGGTGATGTGCCTGTTACGGATCACCACGCGCTCCTCTTCGTCGCCGATGCGGAAGTCTTCCTTGACCGGCGTCGCCGTGATGACTTGCGGAACACGTCCGTCCGGTGCGTGTTCCACCAGGGTGAGATGAAGTTCTTCAGGAACCGGAACAATCGGTGGGGGCGCGAGTTCCAAGGTCAGTTCGAAGCCTTCGGTGTTGCACGAGCACGTACCCTCCACCGTGACCCAGCGCTCCCCCTTGCTGTTTCGATACGCCGTGGCGGTGAAGTCTTGAGCACCAGCAGCGCAGGCGTAATCGTTCGAAGACTCAGACATGCCGACTCCCATCGTCCCGTCGTTCTCGACAGCCACACAGCCGGTGCAGTGTGAGCACGCTTGGTCACGTCGCCGACGGCCGCGGCTGTTCCCGTGGGACCGAACTCTCGGCGACCGCCATCCACTGGTCCAGGTCGGCCTGGGTGAACTCTGTCCACGGAGGGATCCCGGGCAGCTGGCGGAGGAAGTCGTAGGCCTCGGAGATCTTGGTGCCTTGGAGGATCGGGCAATGGCAACCGGCGATGGCCTCGGCGTTCAGATGCTGGAAGTCGTCCACGACCCTGCGGAACTTCTGCTCGTCCAGCAGCGCCACCCAGGGAGAGACCAGCCGTCCGCCGAAGAACTGGCCGTCGCGGAATTCGTCCGCGGACAGCGCCGCGACGTCCGGCATCGGGGTGGGTACGTTCGTGGCGAAGGTGTCGACGGACCACAGGACGCTGGTCTTCGGGTCGAACAGGGCGCGCGTTGTGGGGTTGTCGTACAGGGGCGGTCGTTTGGCGACCAGGGTGCGGTCACCCACGTCTATCGTGTCGCCGTCGGTCATGAAGCGGCACCGGTTGATGGGGGTCTCCCACTCCTCGGCCATCCGGCCGATGGAGAACCACGTTGTCAGCAGGGTCGCATTCGGGCACTCGGCGAGAACCGCCAGAAGGTTGCCGGCGTGGTCGCGGTCGTCATGGGTGAGGAAGATCCACCGTACGTCCAGAGGATCCACGACGGACCAGGCTGCCTCCAGCCACTGGGAGCGCACTGCCGGCGCCCCGGTGTCCACGAGAACCGGCTCGGCTCCCCGGATCACCATCGAATTCATCGGGAAATGGCCGACGGGCGGGGCCTCAAGGGCCCACGGGATGACGAAGGTCTCCTCGGCGATCTTGTACGGCTGCAAAAGGTCGAACGTTTCCATGGTCTGCATCGCTGCTCTCCCTAGAACGGAGTCGCCGCAGCATCCATAAATCCAGTGCAGCCCCATACCGCGCCCTCGTCAAACGCAGAACGTTCTACACTTCCCGCCGTCTGCTCGCCGCCGCTCGCGACCCCTTCGACCCGGCGGGCACCCGGCGTAGTCACTTCATCACCCGTAGGTGCTGTCGCCTCCGCCAGAGCCGTTCCCCTGGGCCTGACGCAGTGTGCGGAGCTCGGCCGCCGCGTCACGGGCGGCCGGCATAATGCCGGACTCGACCACCTGTCTCCACCTTTCGGCCGCTTCCGCGACGTCGTCGAGTTCCAGGAGCATCCGGCCCAGCAGCACACCCGCGACCGGCCACACTTCGGCGTCCCTGCCGACCACGACCTCACGGAACAGGGCGGCGGCGGGCCGGAAGCGACTGAACCAGTAGTGCAGCAGGCCCAGATGGAAGGCGGCCTCCAGCCGGTACTCGGGATGCCTGGACCGGTAGGCCGTCTCCAGGTGCCGCGTAGCCAGGCCGACCCGGTTCAGAATCCCGTAGAGCTGCCCCAGGGCCGAGTGCGCGGCCGGGGTGTGGTCGGGGTGCTCGGCGGCGATGGCCGCCTGGTACGTCTGGATCGCGCCGTTGTTGTCCTCCCTCTCCTCCAGCAGGCGTCCCAGGATCCAGGCGGCTTTGGCCTGGATGTCGGGGTGCCCTGAGGTGCCGGCCCGGCGCAGCAGCGCCACAGCTTCGTCGGTCGCGCCGTCTCGTCCATAGATCCGTACGCCGAGTTCGGTCAGGGCCAACGGCGACCATTCCGGGTCGTCGGCGTCGATCGCCAACCCGTAGAGGTCGTCGACGTCGGCCTCGTCCGCGCCCTGCGACCTGCGAATCTCGGCCGTGAGGAGCGCGGCTGCGCCCGGCGCGTGGCGTCGCCATGGGTCAGTACCGGTCTGACCCTGGCCGCCGGCGGCACCTGCCGACCGAGCTGCTGGCCGGCGGGGGCGGGGCGTGTGGGGTGTCGACTTTGCCGACTGTGCTGAAGTGACGCATGGGCGGCGCCGGGCGCGGTCCGGCACCGCCGAGGCGCCCGTCACCGCCCTGGCTCGGCGGGCGCCGGGAACGGATAACCCGGCGGGCTTCCCGCTCACCGCCAGGGGCACCGGATACGGCTACGCCTGCGAGGCCGCCACGCCGACCGACCAGCCCAACCCCTCGGGTCATTCCGGGAACGCCTTCAGGTGCTGGCGGATCATCCCGCTGACACGGCCTCAACTCCCATGGCAGGGTCGACGGCAACGACTCGGCAGACGGAAGGGGCTTCCGTGGAAGCACGGATGTGGGACGCACTGGTCGGCGTGGCGAAGGAGACGTACACCGCCTCGCTGGGCGAGGGCACGGTCCCGCGCCCGCTCATCATGCCGCTGGTGCGCGGCGAGTTGGTCGGGATGATCTGGGCCCGCCCGCTCAAGGTCGGTCAGGACGCGCTCACCGGGATCGCGGAACTCGCCAACATCGCCGCGGCGGCCGACGCGGACGAGGTGGTCCTGGTCTGGGAGACCCACGACGTCGCCACCGCCTGCGAGCTGCCCATCGTCGGCCCGGCGCCCTGCCTGAACATGGTGCTCGCCACTCGGGAGGGGCACGTCCTGCACCAGTACCCGTACAACGAGCAGCTCCTGTCCCTCAGTCCCGAGGGCTGGGCGTCGGTCGCCCCGGACTGGACGCCGGCCCCCGCGCCGCAGCCGGGCGGCGAACTGGTGTCGCCGATCCAGGCCGCGGTGGACTTCTCCTTCATCCCGATCGAGATCGACCACCCCTCGCCGTTCGGCGTCACCGTCGTACTGATGGAAGAGGACGGCTACCGGGTGAGCCTGACCGAAGCGTTCGCCGGTTGACCCGTCGCGCGCACTTCGAGGCGATGCCTCGACGTCCGGTCCTCGGGCGACGGCGTTGGACGTCCTACAGGACCGGCTCAACCAGCCTGTTCCGCCCCCGAGTTGCTGCCATACGCGCTGTCGACACAAGCGAACCGTCCCCGTCGATGGATCGCCTGACGGAGTCAACCTGGGTCACATCCTGTCAACTGTGCGCTTCGGGTGGGCGGAACGAGCAGACTGGGGTGCGTGCCGGACATTGATGTGGTCGTGAATCGGATGCTGGCCCGTTTCGATGTGAGCCGCTCGGCGGAGGTGAACCGAGCGCTGGCGTCCGCGACTGACGACCCGCACAGTTGGCTGGTGCCGGCCGCGGGGCTGCTGCGCGCCGCGTGGAACGGGGACGGCTTGGGTGCGGCGGCCGCCGTGGCCGCGCTGATGGGGCTGGCGTTGGACACGGCCCCCCATCACCATCCCGAGCGCGGCCGATGGGCGCTGCATCTGTGGCTGGCGGAACACACCCTCTCCGCCCTGTACGGGGACTACCGGCTGTCCCAGGAAGTACGTCACCGTCTCGCCGCACAGACGCAGAACCGCGCGGCGGACGATCCGGTGGCGGTCGCGGCCACGTACCCGGATCTGCCGCTGCCCCGCCACTTCGAGGCGCCCGCGCCCATCGAACGCGAAGCCGAGCGCCTCGTCGCCCGGTTGCCCCAGGACGACCTCGCCCGGGCCACGCTGCTGATCCGGCTCGCCCAGGCCGCCTACCAGCGCTACGAGTCCGGGAACACCGCGCAGCTCACGGACGCCTGGGAACGGGCGCGTGCCGCGCTCTCCGCCGTCACGCCGGACCACATCGAGGCGGCGGCGGTCGGGCGTATGGCGGCCTACGCCGGCGTCGCCTGGTTCCGCCTGCACCTCCAGGACCGTTCGGCGGTCGAGACCGCGGTCCGCGCGGGACGCCTCGCCGTGGACGCCGTGCAGCGCACTCGGGGCCATGGTGCCCCCTACGACCGGTACGAGGCCGCCACCGCGCACTTCGTCCTGGCGATCGCCCTGATGTCGGCGGCGACCGACCATCCGGACCTGGCGACCGTCGACGAGGCGATCGCACACCTTGAGGCGTTCCGGACCGACGGGCCTCCGGACGACCGCGGCATGTACAGCGTCAACATGGCGTCCATGCTGAGCGCCCGGGGTTTTCTGGCGTGGTCGCCGGAGGACGTGATGCGGTCGGATGAGCTGTGGGCCGCACTGGAGCGCGAGTTGCCGGCCGGTCATCCGCTGCTTCCGCACATCGCGCTCAAGCGGGAAGGCGCGGCCAAGGTGGCTCGGCTGATGCGCACCTTCCCGTTCAACGCGAGCGGGCTGATCGGCGACCTGAAGCCCTTGTTCGGTGGTGTGCTGACGGAACTGCCCCCGTTGCAGCTGGACGCTCCGCTGACGCCGCCCGGCTACGTGTCCCCCGGGTCGGGGGGACAGCCGGGGACGGAGTGGGACGCCGACAGCCAGGGCGTCCCGTTCTCCGCGATGACGGCACCGGTCGCCGAGCCCGTTTGGCCTCCCGGTCCGGACACTCTTCCCGCCCCGGGTCCGCATCCGGCTCCCGAACCGGTCTCCCCGCTGTATGGGACCGCGCCGCCGCCGCTCGCCGATCTGCCGCCGGACGCGGCGGCCGTCTGGCGCAGCATGGTGGCGGACGACGGCAGTCCACTCGATCCGCGGCTTCTCGTACTCGCCGAGAAGGAGTTGCGCGCCCGGCTCGCGCAACCGGACCAGGACGACGGACGCGGCTGGATGGCCTCCGTACTGGTCCATGTCATGGCCATCGGCTCCACCCTCACCAATGACGCGGCCCAGTTGGAGCGGGCCGTCAGGTGCGGTGACGAAATGCTGGCGGACCTGCCCCGGGCCAGCCCCCACTACATCGACCTGTTGTGCACGGTGGAGAACTACCGGCACATGTACGGCGTGATGTGCCGGCACAGCGCGACCGTCGAACGGGCCGTGGGTGCCCTGCTCTGGGCCAGGGAGCAGCTGCCCATGGGCTCGATCGCCTGGCTGGGCGGCTCGATCACCTATGCCCACGCGCTCTCCGACCTGTCAGGGCTGTTGCGCGACCCGGTCAGGTCGGCGGAGGCGGTACGCGTCACGCAGGACGCGTTGCGGCGACTGGAGGCTCTGCCGGAGCAGGCGGCGGTCCTCGGCACCGAACCGTTCCAGGGCCGCCTGCGCCCGGCGTTCGACCAGGTGCACCGTGCCGTACTCGCCACCGATGCCTACGTCAGGGCGGACAACGACGCGTTCGACTCGGCCCAGGCACAGTGGGATCCGGCGGCGGAGCAGCTGCTGCCGCCGACCGCCCGGTTCGAGAACGCTCGTTCGGCGCTCCTCCGCGCCCTGGAGAACCGCGCATGGGCGCAGGCCGCCGACGCCGCCGCTGTCGCGCTGGACGTACTGCCCCTGCTGACGTCCCGCGCCCTGGGCCGGGACGATCGCCAGGACGCCCTGCGCGCCGCGATGCAGGGCCGCCCCTACCTCATGGCCACCTCTCGCCAGGGTGCCGCGGGTCTGCCTGACCAGATCACGGGGACCAGCCTCGGCCGTACCGGATGTGCCGTGGCCATCGCGGCGGGCCGGCCCGAGCAGGCGCTGACGTTGCTGGAGCAGGGTCGGGCCGTACTGATGGCTCAGGACCTGGAAGCCCGTACCGATGTCTCGGACCTGGCCGAGGCCCGTCCCGAGATGGCCGCCCGATTCACGGCTCTCAGTGAGCGGATGCTGCGCGCCGAGCGGGGCGGCACGGGCGAGGAGTCCGCGCGGGTGCGCGAGCAGCACACCGTGGCCGAGGAGTGGCGGCGGCTGTTGACGGACATCCGGGCACAGCCCGGGTTCGAGCGGTTCCTGCTGCCGCCGACCGTGCGGCAGTTGCGGGACGAGGCCACGCAGGGGCCGATCGTCATGATCAACGTCGACCCGTTGCGCTGCGACGCGCTCGTGGTGACAACGGACGGCATCAGGCACGTGCCGCTCGATGTGACCGAAGGCAATGTGGCCGACAGGGCGCAGGAGTTCCTGGCCGCGGTCGCCCTGGACAGTGACTCGCCGCACGAGCAGGAGCAGGCGCGCGAGGTCATCTTCCGCACCCTGGAGTGGCTGTGGGACACCGTGGCCGAACCGGTCCTCGACGCCGCGGGTCTCACCGCGCCCCTCCCCCACAACACACCCCGGCAGGCGATCCCCCGGCTGTGGTGGTCCGCCTCCGGCCCCCTGGCCCACCTGCCGCTGCATGCCGCCGGTTACCAGCGCAAGGGCCACCTCGCCCAGCGGCGATCGGTCCTGGACCGGGTCGCCTCCTCCTACACCCCCGGCATCAGGGCGCTGCGCCACGCCCGTCAGGCCGCCGCACCCGCCGGTACCGGGGGCTCGTACCTGGCCGTGGCTCAGCCGACCGGGGCCGGCGGTTCCCGAGGGGCGTCCGCCAGGGAAGTGGCCTCGGTCGCACGGGTGTTGGCGGCGCTGCGCGTCCTGGACGGCACCGATGCGACCCCGGCCCGGGTGCTCGCCGAACTGCCCGCGGCCGCCGTGGTGCACTTCGCCTGCCATGGCGTGAGCGATGCGGAGAATCCGGCCGCGAGTCGACTGTCCCTCGCGGGCGGTCCGCTGAGTGTCGCCGAGATCTCCCGGCAGCGACTGCCCCACGCGCAGCTCGCGCTGCTCCTCGCCTGTCACACCGCCCGGACCAACCGGCTGCCCGACGAAGCGATCCACTTGGCGTCGGCCTTCCAAGTGGCCGGCTTCCCCCAGGTGATCGGCGCCATGTGGGAAGCCGCCGACCTGGCATCGGGCAAGCTGACGGAGCAGTTCTACCGCGCCGTCCGCGGTTACGGGTCCGGCCTCGACGTACGGCAGGCGAGCCGTGCCCTGCATGTCATCGTGCACGGTCTGCGCACCCGTTACGCCAAGTCTCCCGCCGTCTGGGCGCCCTACATGCACACGGGATGCTGAGCGCCCGCCGGCGGTGGTCGCGGGACCCCGGTCATGCGCCGGGACACCTGAAGAGCATGACCATGTGCCGAGTCGAATGCCCCCGGCGGCGCCCGCTCACCGTCTCCGGGTCGGTGCGGCCGGCGCGGACGGCCACGGGGGCGAGGGATGCCGTCTGACGAGGGCGAGGGCTCGCAGGACATGGCCCGTGCGCTGTACGAGGAGGGCGTCGCCGTTCTGGAGGAGGCCCGTCGGCTGCGTGACGAGCGGCTGCTGTCGCGCGCCGTGGGACTGCTGCGGCGCTGCGCGGACGCCGCGGACACGCGTGTCGCCCGCTGTCGGCGCTGGACGTGGCGTTGAAGACCCGTTACTCGGACGCTCTGATCGTCCACGGCGACCACCCGTCCCGCGTCGCGCTGCCGCTCGCGACGCCGGAAGCGGTGCGCGCCCAGGTGTCCGTCCTGTTCACGTCGCTGGAGGCCATCCAGGGCGAGGACACCTCCGACCGTGACGCACGCAAACGGCAGGAGGAGCACATCCGGGGTGTGCTCGACTGGCTGTGGCACGCGGTCACGGGGCCGGTCCTGCGCCACCTCGGCATACCCGCGACACCCGCTCCCGGCCGGCGCCCCCGGGTGTGGTGGATCCCCACCGGCCTGCTGTCCTTCCTGCCGCTGCACGCCGCGCAGCGGCAGGACACGCATGGGCGCCCGGACGCGGGAGGAGCACTCGACCGTGTGGTGTCCTCCTACAGCCCCACCCTGCGCAGCCTGTCGTTCTCCCGTCGCCCGCAACCAGCGGGACACGACAGGCTGCTCGTCGTCTCCACGGCGGCCACGCCCGGGCATGCCGCCCTGCCCGCCACCCGCCGGGAGACCGCACGCCTTGAGGCGCTGCCGGTGGCCAAGACCGTGCTGATCCGGGACGCAGCCACCCGCGACCGGGTGCTCTCCGCTCTGGCGGAGCACAGTTGGGCGCACTTCGCCTGCCATGCCACGACCGACACCGCCTACCCGTCACGCAGCGCCTTGGTCCTTCACGACCACGACAGCGCGCCGCTGCGGGTGTCGGACATCGTCACGGCCCGGCCCACCGATGCCAAGGTCGCCTATCTGTCGGCCTGTTCGACCGCGCAGGGTGCGGCGCTGTTCCCGGACGAGGGCATCCACATCACCTCGGCGTTCCATCTCGCGGGCTACCGGCACGTGATCGGCACACTGTGGCCCGTGGACGACCATCCGGCCGGACGCATCACGCGTGACTTCTACCGTGGGGCGGGCACCGCCGAAGGGCTCTCCGCCGAGTCGGCCGCGCCCGCGCTGCACTCAGCCGTACTCGACGCCCGGCGGCGCATGCCCGGACACCCCAGCGTCTGGGCGGCACACGTCCACGTCGGCGCCTGACCCGCGCCGACGCCCCGATGTCATGCGGGGATCCACAGCCAGGCTGGCTGACGGAACTCCTTCACCTCGACCAGGCGTCGTTCGAAGTGTCGCGCGTCCAGCCCCGGATATCCCTCGCCGACGACGTACGCGTACAACTGCTCGGAGACCAGTACCGCGAGGTCGATGTCGGGATGCTCGGTCAGGGCACCGCGCAGTACCGCGCTGTTCAGCAGTCGGCTGACGTCCACGATCGTGGACCCGGCGAAGCCGAGCGCGGCGATCCCGACCGGCCCGAAGGCCGTGGACATGCGCAGCCGCATACGGTCGCGGTAGCGGTCGTTGTCGGCCCCGAGACGGGTCTGCCAGGACAGGAGCAACTGGGGCAGCGAGCGGTGCAGTTCGGCGTCCACCGGGAGGAATACGTTCATTCCGTCCCCGGTGTCCTGGTGGTCGGTCTCCTCCAGGCGATAGCCCATGTCGTCGAGCACCTCCCGCACCAGGGCGGCGAGCCGCTCCTGCACCCGCGCCTTCTCGGGGGAGGTACGGCTGCTGTAGCGCTCGATGTCCACGGCGAAGCCCATGCGCACGCTGATGCGATCTGGCGCGCCCCGTCGTGCGGTGGGCGCGGACTCGGGTCGGCGAGCACGGTCAGCTGCGGGTGGAGCAGGCGGCTCCGGCCGCGATCGCTCCACGAAGGTGATGTCCTGCTGGGCCAACCGGCCGATCTCCCGGGCCACCTCGCGCGTTGCCTCCAAGTACTCCGCGTCATCGCCCAGTTGACTGCCCAGCCACTCGGCGAGCCGCCGGTCGCCGGGGAACGGCTGCGCGAGCGCGGCGGTCATGTTTCCGACGGCTATGTCCACGGTGCGCCGCATGGCGCGTACGTCCCTCAGGGCCGACGCCAGATCGGCCTCGCCCCGCCGCATCCGGGCCAGGGCCGTGAAGTCGGCCGAGTCCGCCTCCAGTGCGGCCCGCACTTGTACGACGTGGTCGTTCACCCTGTCGATGAGGTCCTTGAGCTGCCCGCCGTCACCCCGAACGCGCGCTTGATAGCGGAGTTTCGCCGCGTGCATCAGATAGCGGGCCAGCGGCGGCATGGCCTCACCACCCTGGCTGAACGTCCAGGCGCTCAGCTCGGCATCCTGCGCCGCGGGGGCGAGGACGACGACACGCCGTCCCGCCTGGTCCTCGTCCGGTGACACCTCCCACACGGCCATCGCGTCCTCGGTGCGCCAGCCGCGCTGCCACCAGTACGGGGCGTGGTCCGCGCCGGGCAGCACCGCACGCACCTCGTGTGCGATCACGTCGAGCGGCGGGACAGAGGGGCCTGCGACCTTCGCCTGGTACACGCGTACGACGCCGAGCTGGGCGTCCATACCGCCCGCCGCCAGCTCGTCCCACCATCGGTCGAACTCGACCCAGCCGGGCGGCGACGCGGAACCGATGCGCAGACGGCGGGAGGGGGTGTCCAGCGGGGCGGCGAACACCATCGACAGGTTCACGACGTCGTGTTCACGGCGCACGATGGCCTGGTAGTCCGCCGCACGGTCCTGGATCGCGGCCGCGGATCGGTCCGGTGCGAGCGTGCCGGCGTCGAGTGGCAGGGCGGTGGCCAGGCCGGTGGTCGGGACCTCGTCGATCATGCCGAGGCCGTCCCGGCATCGGTCCCACACATCGCGGATCTGCCGGTAGGCGGTCTTGGCGTGCGGACCGTCGGTCGGTGCGAAGACGTGGACCACGAGTTCCTGGTCAGCGAGCGGGCGTTCCGGCTCCGTCACCGTCACCTCCCGGACCGTCCGTGGAGGCGTCGGCCCGCTCTTCCCATCGCGGCCCCTCCTGTTGCCCGCCGAGCGCGTGCACCAGATGGTTCGCCCGGTCGCGGGTCCGCTCCGGTACCGGGATCACCGACTGGGTGCCGATCCTGGTGACCCGCACCGGCCCGGTGAGTTCCAGTTCCGCGGTGGCCTCACGCAGTGCCTCGCCGTCTCCGCGGGCGAGGGCGTCGGCGAGCGTGCCGACGATCGAATCGACCCGCTCCCAGCGCTGCGGCGCGAGGTGCCACTCGACCAGATCCTCCAGGACGTTGACGGCGTCGTCACGCGCCTCGTCGTCGATCGGAACCCCACCAGCCATGTGCGCTTCCCCCTGTCCGCCGCCCGCGTCGACGTTGGCTCACTGTAGCTTTCTCGTGACCCTGTGTCCGCTCGGTCCCCACTCCCCCCCCCGCACCGCACGGCTTCCCGTTCGCGCCGCCCTGCCGGGTGCCCCCTCAGCCGTCGCCGACGAGGACGAAGGGGGCCCAGTGGGACGGGTGTTCGGCGTAGCGGGCATGGGTGCGCCGGCGCAGACCGACCCGAGCAGCGATGGCATCCAGTTCCTGAGGGTCCCTTCGCGCATCCAGGCCTGTGCCCGGGCCAGGGCGACCGAGGCCGGCATCGGAGGGTCACCGAGCTCCGGCACACCGCGCAGGTGGAAGTCGTAGATTCCGGCGACCAGCAGCGCCGTCGACCGGTCGTTGACCTCCCACAGGCTCCCGATGACCGCGGTGGCCCCGGCCTGGCCCACCGATTCGTCGGGCAGCCGGGTCATGTCCGTCACCGCCGTCTGGCAGGCGGACGCGACGACCAGGCGTACCCCACGCAGCGCCTGCCCGTCGAACAGGTCGCGCAGCGTGAGGTGTTCGCCGTCGGCCAGGGCCAGATGGGAGGCCAGCGGCTCCTCGGGGTCGTAGTGGCCGTGCCCGGCGAAGTGCAGATGGGTGGCTGTCGGCAGGGCCCGCAACAGTGCCTCCTTGGTCGCGGGCGTTCCTCCTCGGTCCGCGCGGCCAGCAGGGCCGACACCGCCTCCTCCGCCGCCACGACCGTGTACAACCGCTCGATCTCCGACCCCTGCACGTCGCCGAACGCCCGCGCCCTGTCCAGGGCCCGCTCCGCAGCGGCCCGCGCGGCCGCCGGATCCCCGCCGCGCCGATGCACCAGGGCAGCGGTGTGCAGAGCCTCCACGGCCGCACGCGCGGCGCCCACCGCGCGCGTCGTCGAGTGAACGCAGTGCGTCCTTGTCCGCGTGACGCTCCGCCTCGGCCGCCGCGACCAACCGCAGCGCGCGGGCCTCTTGTATGTGGTCCCCGAGGTCGTGGAACAGCTGCCGCGCGCGGCGGGCATAGTGCTCGGCCTCGGCGGGCGCGCCGAGCTGGTGCAGCAGGGGTGCCAGGTCGCCCAGCCTGCGGGCCTCGCCGGTCTCGTGCCCCACGCTTCGGTAGCCGAGCGCGGCCTGTTGCAGCAACGCGGTGGCCTCGGGGAGATCGCCCCGGTGATGGCGCAGCTGTCCCAGGTGGGCCAGCGCCGCGGCACGGGCCCGCTCGTCGCCCAGGTCGGCGGCCCGGTCGGCGGCCTGCCGGAATGCCTCTTCCGCCTCGTCGTCGCGTTCCAGCTGCTGGAGTGCGGCACCCAGGCTCTGGGACAGATCCACCGGGTCGGTCGTGGAACCCAGGCGAGCGGCGGCGTCGAGCCCGAGACGGCTTACGTCCGCCATGGGCCGCCAGTTGTGCACGGCCGCCAGGAACGGCATCAGCTGTCGGACGACGTCCAGACTTTCCTCGTCCGCGAGACCTTCTTCATTCGCGCCGTCGGTCAATGCCCTCAGCCGCGCCGACAGTTGCGGCCATGCCGAGGTGAACCATGCCAGCGCCGCCCGCCGTTCCTCGTCGGGGCAGGCCGGTTGGGTCAACGCGGCGAACATCCGCGGCAAAGTGTCCAGTTCCGGGGATCCGGCCCCGCGTTCGGGCATGTCGTTCACCCGCGCTCCCCCTGCGAGGTCTCTCGCGATGACGCCTCGGTCACCCCGCCGTCTCGGCCGCGCTGAGAACCGCCGCCACCGCCAGGCCCAGCAGCGCGAACAGCAGCAGGCCGATGCTGCGGCCGACCCAGCGGTACTTGTGGCGAGCCACGAGAGCGTTGGCCCAGATCTGGTCCACGACGGCGGCCACCAACGCGTCCTCGTCCCGCAGCAACTCGGTCAACCGGTCGCTGTAGTCGGCATGACTCGCGGAGTATGCCCGGCCTATGTGGTCGTAGAAGAGCAGGCTGGTCGGCATGGTGCCGACGGCGAGCCGTTGCCTGGGCCACAGCACCAGCGCCGCGGTGAGTCCTGCCGCCACGGTGCAGACAGCGGACACCGCCGCCGCGGAGGCGAACCAGACCGAGCGATCACCGCCACCGGTGACCAGGCTGTACAGGACGCCGGCGACCACTCCGGCCGCCGTGAGGGTCGTGGCGGCCTTGGTCTCCGCGTGTTTGGTCCAGTCCCGGATGGTGTCCAGGATCCGCCAGGCGTTGTCCGATCCCGCCTGCTGCTTGCCGACGTCCGCCGCCACCGTGGGCTCTCCAGCCATCGCCTGGCCCCCCCTTCCACGCATCGGCCCCCGAACAGGCGGCCGGGAAGCCCGCCACCACGCCGGGGCACACCCAGGCGCCACCTATTCGTTTCCAACACAGAGCGGATTCATACCCTTGGCGCACCGCCCACCCATCACCGGCGACGGGCTGAGCATCGCCTCCATCGAGGACCAAGCCGCCGCCCACGCCGCGCGCGAGGCGATCGAGAAGCACGCGGAACAGAGCGGCACGCCCGGCACAGCTGATGAACCCGGCGATGCGGTCGGCCTGGGCGCTCCGATCGCAGCTTCCACCGCTCGGCCCTTGCGTGCGGGGGCCCAGCCGCCGTTGAGCTGTCGAGTGTTGACTCCGCGACCCTGCCCTGTCCCCGGCGGGCAACGCGACTGCCGTGCACACCGGCGCGGTCACCGCGCTCACGGCCACCGGTGACGGCACCCGCGCGGCCCGCTCCTCCACGGACGGCTCCGCCGTCTTGTGGGACACCACCGCCCGGGTTCCACACGTCCGCTACCGGCTCGACGTCCAGGACGAGTCGCTCACCTCGGCCCGCCTCACCCCGGCCGGCGACCGCCTGTGGACCACGGGCACGGCCACCGCCCGCCGCTGGCCCACTTGCTACACCGCCGCGAGGACGACGCTGCGCCAGACCCTGGGCAGGACCGGATTACACCCCGCGGACGCCCGCCTGTTGCTGCATGCCCGCACGGAAAGAGCGGGCGAATGACCGAGCCGCATGGCGTCGGCGTCTTCCGGGTGGGACGCCCCGTCCACGAGATCGCGGGCGGGGCATCCCCTACGAGGCGCCACGTCGCGGCCAGGTGCTGCCGGGGTCGCTCAGAGGTGGCTGTCCAGGAGATTCCGTAGCTCGGCGATGGTCATGGGCCCGGTGCCGTGCGCCACCGCCTCGCCCTCCTTCAGCAGGACGCAGGACGGCGCCCCGGTGATCCCGTATCGCTCGGTCGTGGCCGGACAACGCGAGATGTCGGTGCGGACGACGGTCAGGCGGCCGGTGCACTCGTCGGCGACGGCACCCACGACGAGGTCCATCGCCTGGCAGGGCTCGATTGCCTTGGGCCATGTCCCGATGAAGTACGCGAGGACCGGAGCTCCGCTCATCCTGAGGATGAAGTCGAACTCCGCGTCCTCACGGGGTCGGTGAACCCGCTTCGTCATGCAAGCCCCTGGTCTCGCGTTCCGTCGTTCGATGCCCATCATCCCTCGCCCGGTGTGCCGGGCCGGACCGGTCGATCGTCCGGCTGCGGGTCAGCTTGAGTCGCCCCGAAGACCGACCGCCAGCGTCAGTTCAAGGACCCGCCGGGGCGAGGCGAGATCCGGGAACAGTTCCCGCAGCTGCGACATCCGGTAACGGACGGTCTGGGGGTGGACGAACAACGCCGCCGCCACCTCGTCCCGCCTGCCCTGGTGCAGCAGCCACTCCCGCAGCGTCTCCTCCAGCCGCCGTGCGGTCGCGGCAGGCAAGGTCCGCAACGGGGCGAGGGCTCGGGCGCGCAGGTCCGCGTGCGCGTCCATGTCGGCGCTCAGCACCAGCTCGGGCAGATGGTCCTCGGTGTCGCGGATCTCGGAGGAGAGGGAGCGTGCGCGGGCGGCTCGTGCGTACGAGGCGGAGGCGCGGGTCCATGGCCGGGGCGGGCCGACCACGGCGGTGCGGTCGGTCAGCTGGCGCAGAAGGTGTGACCGGTCGGCATCGGGGACGAGCAGCACACCGGTGGCGTCCGGCAGATCGTCGAGGACGAGGGTGCTCGGGTCGAGCGTGCGGTAGGCGGGCCGGGCCTGGCCGGCGGGCAGCAGGACCGCGGTCAGCGACAGGGGAGGCTGCCATCCGGCCCGCTGGGCGGAGACGAGCAGCACGTCCGGGCTCGCGCCGGCCAGGAGGTCGCGGGCCAGGTGCTCCAGGTGGCGCTCGTGGTCCCTGCCCCGGGCGGCCAGTTCGTCGGCGTGGCCCGCGGCGCTCGCGGCGGAGAGCTCGTCGATGTAGGCGAAGGTCAGCTCGGCGAACTTGGCGACCTCGGCGGCGGGCAGACCCGCGGGTACGGCACCCGCAGCGAGGCATCGCCAGGCCACGCGGGCACCGACGCGGTAGGCGCTGAGCAGGGCGTCCATCGAACGGCCGTCGCGGACCTCGCCACGGCCCAGCTCGTAGGCCGCGTCACCGCCGTCGCCGGCCGTGGCGTTCCCGCTGGCGAGGTCCAGGTAGTGGCCCAGGGCGGTGCGGACGGCCCGGCGGATGGTGGCGCCCATGTGGCCCGAGAGGGCATTGGCGTAGGAAGGGACCTCGTCGATGATCGCCTGCACGACCTCGTCGGCGGTGGTCTTCAGCGCGGCCCGAAGTACGGTGACCGTCGTCTCATCCAGGGCCAGCTCACTGGCCCTCCGGGTTACATGGCTCACGTATCTATTCCCTGCGAACAATTCCACCGACCAGATTCACGTCCTTCGGTCAGGACTTTACGCCCTGAGACGCAGCAAGCTGGAGCCATGACGAGTACAGCCCTCCGCAGCAGGGCGTGGAAACTGCTGGAGATGGTCACGACGCCGCTGCTGCCGTCGGACTACCTCGACCTGGTCAGCCCGCTGCGAGCCGGCGCGGACCTGCGGGGGCGCATCGAGGCCGTACACCCCGAGACAGACGACGCCGCGACCATCGTGATCAGACCGGGACGCGGCTGGCGCGGCCACACAGCCGGTCAGTACGTGCGGATCGGGGTCGACGTCGACGGGGTGCGCCTGTGGCGCGCCTACTCCCTCACCTCGCCGACACACCGCCAGGACGGCCGCGTCACGATCACCGTGAAGGCGATCCCGGACGGCAAGGTCAGCAGTCACCTGGTCCGCAGGGCGAAACCGGGCACGCTGATCCAGCTCGACCAGCCGACCGGTGACTTCGTGCTGCCGCAGGCCAAGCCCTCCAAGGTGCTCTACCTGACGGCCGGCAGCGGCATCACGCCGGTGATGGGCATGCTGCGCGACACCGCGTTCGACGACGTCGTCATGGTCCACAGCGCGCCCCAGCCGCACGACGTGATCTTCCGCAGCGAACTGCACGACCTGGTCGCGGAGAAGAAGCTGCGGCTCACCGAGGTGCACACCGACACCGACGGCATGCTCGACATCGCCCGGCTCGACGAACTCGTACCCGACTGGGCCGAGCGCGAGACCTGGGCGTGCGGGCCCGCGGGCCTGCTCGACGCCGCCGAGAAGCACTGGAGCGAGCACGGCGTACCGGAGCGCCTGCACACCGAACGCTTCCGCCCCAGCATCGTCGTCGCCGGCGACGGCGGCGAGGTCACGTTCAGCGCCACCGGCAAGAGTGTCGACGCGGACGGCGCCACGCCGTTGCTGGACGTCGGCGAAGAGGCCGGCGTGCTCATGCCCTCCGGGTGCCGTATGGGCATCTGCTTCGGCTGCATCACGCCGCTCAAGGCGGGCGCCGTCCGCGACCTGCGCACCGGCGAGATCACCGAGGCCGAGCCGGGCGTCCTCATCCAGACCTGCGTGTCCGCCGCGGCGGGCCCCTGCGACATCGAACGGTAGGAACACCGTGACCGCTATCGACCCCACCGCCCACCTCACCTCGGAGCAGATCGAGGAGCTGGGCCGCGAGCTGGACGCGATCCGCGACGAGGTGATCGCCGGCCGCGGCGAGAAAGACGCCGCCTACATCCGTAAGGTCATCTCGGCGCAGCGCACACTCGAGCTGGTCAGCAGGGGTGTGCTGCTGTTCTCGATCTTCCCGCCCGCGTGGCTGATCGGCACCGCCGGTCTCTCCGTGGCGAAGATCATGGACAACATGGAGATCGGCCACAACATCCTGCACGGCCAGTGGGACTGGATGCGGGACCCGAAGATCCACTCCACCACCTGGGAGTGGGACCACGTCTCGCCGGCCGACCAGTGGAAGCACTCCCACAACGAGCTGCACCACACGTACACCAACGTGATCGGCAAGGACAACGACCTCGGCTACGGCATCATGCGCGTCGACGAGGACCAGAAGTGGCACCCCTTCCACCTCGGCCAGCCGCTGTGGAACTTCCTCAACGCCTGCTTCTTCGAGTACGGCATCGCGGCGTACGACCTGGAACTCGGCAAGAACCTCAACAAGCGCCGCCGCAAGAACCCGGAGTTCCGCGCGCGGGCCAAGGCCGTGGGCCGCAAGATCCGCAAGCAGGTGCTCAAGGACTACGTGATCCACCCGCTGCTGTCGGGTCCGTCGTTCCTCCCCACGCTCGGCGCCACGTTCACCGCGAACCTGGTCCGCAATCTCTGGTCCCACTCGGTGATCATGTGCGGGCACTTCCCCGAGGGCGTACAGGTCTTCGAGCGCCGTTCCATCAAGGGCGAGACGCGCGGCCAGTGGTACCTGCGCCAGATGATGGGCTCGGCCAACATCAGCGGCAGCAAGGCCATGCACTTCATGACCGGCAACCTCTCCCACCAGATCGAGCACCACCTCTTCCCGGACCTGCCGAGCAACCGGTACGCCGAGGTCGCGGTGAAGGTGCGCGCGCTGTTCGAGAAGTACGAGCTGGAGTACGTCAGCGGCCCGCTGCCCCAGCAGGTGTTCTCCGCGTGGCGCAAGGTCTTCCGGCTCTCGCTGCCGAACAAGACGCCCAAGCCGGTCAAGACGCCCAAGGTCGAAACGCCGGAACGCGAGCAGGAACTCGTCGCCGTCTGATTCCCGTATCGGTTCAGATCCCTTGCCCGGACCCGGCGGCACCGCCGGGTCCGGTGAGATCCGTTGCGGGCGGTGGGTGGCCGCGACAGAAGGAGAACTGGCAGGCCGGCGCTAAATCCTGATCGGTGCGGCCGACCCGGCGGCCTGCTCGATTTTCGCGCGGTAGGACGCACGGGCTTCCTCGTCGATCTGCTGCTCGTACTCGGGGCGCACCCCGGTGCGGCCGTCGAGGCTCTCGCGCAGGATGTCGGCGTGCCCGGCATGCCGGTTGGACTCGCCGAGGACATGGACCATGATGGCGAACAGGTTCGTGTTGGGGTAGGGATCCGACCACCACGGCACGTGGCCGGGGGCGTCGAGGGGAAGCTCCTTGATCGTCGCGTCCGAGTGTTCCCAGGTGCGCCGGTAGAACCCGATGATCTGATCGCGCGTCTCATCCTCGGCCGCCCACAGATCGTCCCCGTCGTAGTCCTGCCACCGGGGCAGCGGTTCCGGCGAGGGGCGGTCGAAGACCTCGCCGAAGTACCTGGCCTCGACGGTGGCCACGTGTTTGACCAGGCCGAGGAGGTTGGTCCCGGTCACCGTCAAAGGCCGGCGGGCGTCGTATTCGGACAGACCGTCGAGTTTCCAGAGGAGCGCCTCGCGGTCCCGCCGCAGTCTGTTGTGCAGGTTGTCTTTCGCGAAGTCATCGATCATGCGGCATGAGCCTGCCATGGGCTGCTCGTGGTCTCAAGATCGTAGGCGATCCGCGACGACTGGAGAACCGGCGGACAGGCGACGGGAGTCGGTGAACGAGCGGCCATCGCCGAGATGCCTGGCCACCCGCGTGCACGGCGCCGGTCAGGACCGGTCAGGATCGGAGAAGCCTTGGAGTCCGCGCCTGTCCTAGCGTGATGGTCATGGCAACCAAGACTCCCACCGCAGCCGGTATCTCCCTCACGTCCGTCACCCTGGAGGTGACCGACCTCGCCACCGCCGACACGTTCTACCGCGCGTTCGGCGTGGACGCTTACGTACGCCTCCAGGCGTCCGAGGCGCCTTCCACCGGGTTCCGCGGCTTCACGGTCGCGCTCACGGTCGCCCAACCGGGCACCGTCGACGCGTTCTTCGACGCCGCCGTGGGCGCCGGCGCCACCGTGCTGAAGTCCCCCTCCAAGTCGTTCTGGGGCTATGCCGGCGTCGTCCAGGCGCCGGACGGCACGATCTGGAAGATCGCGACCTCGGCGAAGAAGGACACCGGCCCCGCGACCCGCACGGTCGACGAGGTGGTCCTCCTCCTCGGCGTCGAGGACGTGAAGGCCACCAAGCAGTGCTACGTCGGGCAAGGCCTGACCGTGGCCAAGAGCTTCGGCGGCAAGTACGTCGAGTTCGCCCCCGGTCGGCACGGCCTCGTGAAGCTGGCGCTGTACAAGCGCACAGCTCTGGCCAAGGACCTCGGTGTCGCGGCCGACGGCTCCGGCTCGCATCGCGTCGTCCTCGGCGGCGCCACCGACGGCTTCACCGACTTGGACGGCTTCGTGTGGGAGGCCGCGCCGACTGCCGCCACACCGTGAGCGGAGCCAGAACTCATCCCCACCCGCGCAGTGAACGGCCTCGCAGGGGCAGGTCCCGACCGATGCGGCGCCTCCTCCGTCTCCGAAGTATTTTGACGACTGCCCCGGGGCGCACGCGGAGTCGCGGAGTCTTCACAGATCGACCAGGCGCGTACCTCCCTGGCCTCAGCCGGCCGAGGCGGCGAGGCTCCTGAGCGTGCCGCGGATGGTCGGATGGCGGTACAGATCCCGCAGCCGTAGCGACGGCAGACCCCGTTCGCGCATGACGGCCCCGATGCGGACGGCGAACAGGGAGTTACCGCCCAGTTCGAAGAAGTCGTCGTCCAGGCCGACCGGCGCGCCGAGGACCTCGCTCCAGATCTGCCGCAGGCGCTCGGTGAGTTCGTCCGCTGCCGTGCCGGGTTCGGCGGCCCGGGTCGCTGCGGCGGGTGTCGCGGGTGCGGGGAGCCGGGCGGTGTCGAGTTTGCCGTTGGCGGTCAGCGGCAGCGTGTCCAGGGCGGTCACCGTGGTGGGGAGCATGTAGTCGGGGAGGATGCCCGCGGCCCGCTTGCGAACGGTCGCCGGATCGCCGCCCGAGAGGACCACGTAGGCGTCGATCCTGGCGGTGGCGGCGTCGTCCGGATCGTCGCGCCGCACCGTCACGGCCGCCGTACGGACATCCGGGTCCTCCAGCAGCACCGAGCGGATCTCGTCCAGCTCGATCCGGAAGCCGCGGATCTTGACCTGGCTGTCGATGCGGCCGAGGTGTTCGAGGCGGCCGTCCGGGCGCAGGCGTCCCAGGTCGCCGCTGCGGTACATGGTGCCGCCGGTGTACGGGTCCGGGACGAAGCGCCGGGCGGTCAGCTCCTCCTGACCGAGGTAGCCGAGCGCGACGCCGGCGCCGCCGACGCAGATCTCGCCCGCCACGCCGGGTGGCTGAAGGCGTCCGGCCGGGTCGGTCACGTACAGGTGCCAGCCGGGCAGTGCCCGTCCCACGGAGCGGGTGGCGGCGAGGGACAGTCGCCGGGTGAGGGTCTGCTCGGTGACGTGGACCGTCGTCTCGGTGATGCCGAACATGTTCACCATCCGGCACTCCGACTCGGGGTGCCGGTCGAACCAGGGCAGCAGCATGCGCGCGTCCAGCGGCTCGCCGCCGAAGACGACCATGCGGACCGGGACCTCGGTGTGGTCGACGTCCAGCAACTGGGCGAAGGCCGACGGGGTCTGGCTGAGCACGGTCGCTTTCTCGGTCACGAGCAGATCGCGGAAGCGGTCGGGTTCGCGGGAGACGAAGTACGGCACCACGACCAGCCGCCCGCCGGTCAGCAGACAGCCCCAGATCTCCCACACCGAGAAGTCGAAGGCGCTGGAGTGGAACCAGGTCCACACGTCGTCGGCGCCGAAGCCGTACTCCTCATGGGTCGCGTCGATCAGGGCGATCACGTTGCGGTGCGGCACCTCGACACCCTTGGGGCGGCCGGTGGAGCCGGACGTGTAGATGACGTAGGCGGCGGCGTCGGGGGCGGTGGGTGCCGACGGGAGCGGGGTGTCGGCGAACTGCGGGGCGGCCTCCAGGAGTTCGTCCGGCGTGGCGGGCACGCAGCCCGTCACGTGCGGGAACTGCGGTAGCCGGGTGACCACCACCCGCAGTCCCGCGTCCTGTGCCGTGTGGGCGATGCGGTCGGCCGGGTAGGCCGGGTCGACGGGAACATAGGTCGCGCCGGCCTTCAGTACGGCGAGCAGGGTGACGACGAGTTCGGCGGTGCGTTCCAGGCAGACGCCCACGCGGTCGCCGGCCGTGACTCCGCGCTCGCGCAGGCCGTGGGCCAGCCGGGTCGCTCGCTCGTCCATCTCGCCGTACGTCAGACCGGCCGCGCCTTCGGTCACGGCGATGCGCTCGGGTGTCGCCTCCGCGATCCGCGCGAACGCCGCGGGTAGGGTCACCGGCGCGGTGACCAGGGGGCGGGACGGGCGGCCGAGTGCCGCTACGCGGTCGTGTTCGGCTTCGTCGAGCAGGTCGACGTCGTCGACCGCGGTCCCGGGCTCGGTGAGGATCATCCGGTGCACGCGCACCAGGTACCGGGCGAACTGCGCGGCGATCTCGGTGGATACATGGCCGCTGACGTGGTCGCAGCGCAGCCGCCAGCCGTCAGCGTCCTTGAAGACCGACAGGGTGAGCGGGAACGGCGGTGCGAGGCAGGGCACATACGCGCCGGGGAGTTCGGCCTCGTCGAAGAGGAGGCCGGCGAGGGCGGGGCCGTCCGCGGAGCGGGGTTTGAGCTCACCGAGCGTGGCGGCCTCCGGCACGGTGAAGGTGCCGTGGTCGGTGCCGATGACCGGGGTGGTCTCGGGGTCGTGCCGGCGCAGGGTCACGGCGAGGGCGGCGAGCCAGCTCGCCTCGTCGCCTCCGCCGTCGAGGGCGAAGAGGTGGGGGCGGGCGGGACCTTCGTCGGCCAAGCCCCAGGCGGGTACGGGTGCGGCGGCCGTGGGCGCGAGTGCCGAGGTGGCTCGGCGGCCCTCGATCGGAGAGGCGCACTCAGCGGCTTCCTGAGCGGCGGACTCACCTGCCGCCCGCTCCGCGGGCTCATTGACACTGACCGCCAGCCGTCCGAGCGCCGCGCGGTCCCACCGCTCCCGCGCGGCCACCAGGACCAGATCGCAGGTCCCGTCGGCGTAGCGCAGCAGGACCCGGCGCAACCCCTCGGTCGGGCGGGCGAGTTCATGGGCGCGGCGGCGCTCGGCGAGGCGGTCTGTCGCCGGCACGGGCACGTCCTCGATCCACAGCCCCGCAGGGGGCGTCGGATACGGCGAGCGGTCCAAGCGGATGCGGACCGCGTGGCAGCGGGCCGCGGGGTGGTGGGGGCCTGACACGGTCGTACTCCTTAGTGGGCGCGGGGAGTTGGTCCGGGGTACCGGTACCGGAGGGCCGTACGGGTAGGGCGGGCGCGGGGCGTGGGCTCAGCGGATGCTGAACCCGCCGTCCACGGTCAGGACCGATCCGGTGATCTGCCGGGACTCGTCCGAGGCGAGGAAGACCACCGCGGCGGCGACGTCCTCGGGCTCGATGAGCGCGTTCATCGGCTGCGCCTCGACGAAGGTCTTCTCGTGTTCGTGCACCGGTACGTCGAGCGCCCTGGCGATCTCGGCGAGCATCCGGCCCTCGGCCCGCGCGTCGTCGCGCACCGATCCCGGGCACACCGCGTTCACGCGCACCTTCGTCGGCGCGTAGTCGAGCGCCGCCGCCTTGGTCAGTCCGACGACGGCGTGCTTGGCGGCGACGTACCCGGCGAAGTGCCGATAGCCGACGAGGCCCGCGGTGGAGGCGACGTTGACGATGCTGCCGGCGCGCCGGGCGCTCATCGCCTTGCCGACCTCGCGGATCACCCGCCAGGCGCCGGAGAGGTCCACGTCGATCATCAGGGACCACTCCTCCTCGTCGATCTCGTGCACCGGCCTGCCCGAGGGCGCGGCGATGCCCGCGTTGTTGACGGCGACGTCGATCCGGCCGAACCGGTCCTCGGCCCGGGTCACCGCCTCCCGTACGGCCCTCAGGTCGCGGATGTCGGTCTCGGCGGTGAGGACGGCCGCGCCCGCCTCCCGGCACAGCGCGGCCGTGTGCGCCAACTGGCCCGGGGTGCCCAGCGGGTAGGGCACGCCGGGCAGGTCGGCGCAGATGTCCAGCAGGGTGAGATCGGCGCCTTCGGCGGCACAGGCGAGCGCGGTGGCGCGGCCGAGTCCGCGGGCGGCGCCGGTGATGAGGACCGACTTGCCGTCCAGTCGCATCGGGTACTCCTCCAGGTTCGGGTGGGCTACAGGACTGTCGAGACGATGAGTCGGACCAGCGCGGGCGCGGTGTCGGTGAGGTACATGTGTCCGCCGGGGACCTCGACGTGCTCGAAGTCCCGGCCGGCGACCTTGCTCCAGGACTCGGCGTCGTCGTAGGTGACGAGGTCGTCGTCCTCGCCGCGGACGACCGTGAGCGGGGCGTCCAGCGGGAGGACGGTGGAGGGCGTGTAGTTCTCGTGCATCTCGACGTCCGCGCGCAGGGCGGGCAGGATCATCTCGCGCATCTCCGGGTCGTCCAGCGCGGGATGGTGGTAGCCGGCGAACTCGCCGACCTGGGCGAGGAACTCCTCGTCGGACAGACCGGTGGCGCGCCGCTCGCGCCCCTGGGCCGGCTCCGGTGATCCGCTCACGAACAGGTGGACCAGTTCGAGGCCGGGCTCGGCGGCCAGTCGGTGGGCGAGTTCGTAGGCGAGCACCGCGCCGAGGCTGTGCCCGAACAGGGCCACCCTTCCCCCGTTGTCGGCGAGCTTCTCCCGCAGCTGGGCCAGGAGTCCGTCGACGGCCTGGTGCGCGTCCCGGTGCGGCTCCTGGTCGATCAGCCGTTCGCGGCCCGGCAGTTGCAGGGCGACGATCTCCATCGCGTCCCCGGCAAGGGCCGTCCAGGGCCGGTAGATGGAGGCACCCGCTCCGGCGTAGGGCAGGCAGATCAGTTTGGTCGTGTCATACGCGGTCATGGGCGGGGGTCTCTCCTTGTGAGTGGGGTGCTTGGTGCGGGCGTTGGGGGCGAGGCGTTCCGGGGTGCGGGTCGGATGCGAGGAGACCGGCGAGTTCCGCGGCCTCGACGGCGATGCGCAGTGCCGCGGCGGCACGGTCCGGGCCGGGCAGGCCGGGGCCGACCGGCATGACGTTGAGCGTGGTGGCTCCGGCTTCGGCGAACGCCGTCATCCGCTCGGCGATCCGGTCCCGCGGCCCGAGCAGCGAGGTGGCGTCGAGGAATGCGAGCGGTACGGCGGCCATGGCGCCGGGATAGTCACCGGCCAGGAACCGCTCCTGGACGGCACGGGCCTCGGCGCCGAACCCCATGCGCTCGGCCAGCCGGGTGTAGTGGTTGTCCTCCCGCCCGCCCATGCCGCCCAGGTACAGCGCGGCGTATCCCCGCACCCGGCGTGCGCAGGCCCGCCAGTCGGGGCCGGTGACCAGGGGTACTCCGGGGGCGATGTCGAACCCGTCGAGGGTGCGCCCCGCCTTCGCGAGGCCGGCCCGGAGCGGTGCCAGCTGCCGGTCCGCGTGGGCGGGTGAGAAGAACACCGGAAGCCAGCCGTCGGCGATCTCCCCGGCCAGCTCAAGGTTCTTCGGGCCGAGGGCGGCGAGGTAGACGGGGATCCGCTCGCGCTGCGGCCGGATGGTCAGCGCGAGTGCCTTTCCGGGGCCGTCCGGCAGCGGCAGCGTGAAGTGCCGGCCCGTGTACTCCAGGGGCTCGCGGCGCAGTGCGCGACGCACGAGGTCCACGTACTCCCGGGTACGGCCCAGCGGGGAGCCGAATCTGACGCCGTGCCAGCCCTCGGAGACCTGGGGGCCGGACACGCCGAGGCCGAGCCTGAACCGTCCGCCGGACAGGGTGTCGAGGGTCGCGGCGGTCATCGCCGTCATGGCGGGCGAACGGGCCGGGATCTGGAGGACGGCGCTGCCGACGTCGATACGGGTGGTGCGGGCGGCGATCCAGGACAGCAGGGTGACGGCGTCGGATCCGTAGGCCTCCGAGACCCACACCGCCGAGTAGCCGAGGTCCTCGGCGAGGGAGGCCAGCGGGAGGTTGGAGGCGTCGTTGCCGCCGACCCAGTAGCCGAGGTTGAGGCCGAGGCGCAGGGTGGGGACGGTCATGGGGGCTCCTGTGCGGGGCGGGCGCGGGGGTTTTTCGCGGGGGCTTTTCGCGGGTGCGGGTCGGGTCGGCGACTCGCGGGGTCGTGCGCGTCCTTCGCGGGTGCGGGTAGCGGCTTGTGCGGGTGTCGGCCTGTGCGGTCGGGGGGTGGTCCGGGTCTTCCACGAGCGCGCGGTCTTCCGGGTCGTCCGGGTCTTCCGCAGGCGCGGAGTCGTCCAGGTCTCCGCGGGGGCGGTGGGGACACCCGTCGATCGGGTGCGGTGCGGTGGGGTCAGTGGCTCGTACGGGTGCGGTGGCGCCAGGTCGACAGCGTGACGAAGACCGCGATCAGCAGCGCCGAGCAGGCCGCCGTGTACAGCGCGGGGTGCCGGGCGGGCCAGTCGTGCGGGACCTGGAAGCCCGGTGGGGGCGGGTTGCCGAAGAAGTGGCGCAGGGCGCCCGCGAGCGAGGTGATCGGGTTCCAGGCGGCCAGGGTGGAAAGGGGGCCCGGCAGGGAGGAACCGGAGACGAACGCGGAGGACACGAAGGTCGCCGGGAAGAGCCAGATCAGTCCGAGGCTGCCCGCCACCTGGGTGTTGGGCGCGATGAGGGCGACGAACACGCCGATCCAGGACATCGCGAACGAGAACAGCAGCGCCAGCAGGAACCCGGCGGCCACCTCGAACGGGCCGGTGTGGGCACGCCAGCCCATCAGCAGCCCGCAGGTGGTGGTGACGGCCACGCTCGCCGCACACGTGGCCAGGTCGGACGTGGTGCGGCCGAACAGCAGGGACACGCGGGAGATCGGCAGCGCGCGGAAGCGGTCGACCATGCCCTGTTCCAGGTCCCTGGCGAGCCCGACCGTGGTGTACGTGGTGGTGAAGGCCACCGTCTGGGCGAGCAGCCCGCCCACCAGGTACGAGCGGTAGGCCGGGCCGCCCAGACTGTCGCCGAAGACGTACCCGATGAGCGCGGCGTACACGACCGGCTCCACCAGGGAGGTGATCAGCAGCGCCGGCGTGCGTCGTAGATGCAGCAGATTACGCAGGGCGAGGTCGGCGCTCTCGGCGAACACCCGCAGGACGGGATCGCGCCGGGCGCGGGTGAGGGCGGGGCCGGTCGCCGGTGCCCGCCGACGCGGGCCATGGGCGGCGCGCACCTGGGTGGACGCCGTCATTGCGCCGTCTCCCGCCGGGGGCGGCCGGTCAGGCCGAGGAACACGTCGTCGAGGGTGCAGCGGCTGAGCCCGATCTCCAGCACCTCGGCCCGCTCGCCCTCAAGTGTGGTCAGGGCACGGCTCAGTGCGGCCCGACCGTCGGCGGCGGCCGCCTCCACACGCCGGGCACGACGGTCCACCGTCGGGGTGGCACCGGTGGCCTCCCGTACGGCCCGTGCCGCCGCGTCGAGCTGGTGCTCCTCGGCGACACACACGACGAGCCGGTTGCCCGCGGCCGCCTTCAACTCGTCGCTGGTGCCCTGCGCCACGACCTGCCCCCGGTCGATCACGGTGATCCGGTCGGCGAGGCGGTCCGCCTCCTCCAGGTACTGGGTGGTCAGCAGAATGGTGGTGCCGCCGTCGACCAGTTCCCCGACCGCCTCCCAGGTGTCGAGGCGGCTCTCGGGGTCGAGCCCGGTCGTCGGCTCGTCCAGGACGACCAGTGGCGGAGAACCGACGAGGGCGGCGGCCAGATCCAGCCGCCGACGCATCCCGCCCGAGTAGGTCCCGGCCGTACGCCCCGCCACCTCGTCGAGCCGGAACCGGGACAGCAGGTCAGCCGCCAGGCGGCGGGCCGTACGGCGGCCCACGCCGCGCAGTTTCGCGATGAGATAGAGGTTCTCGAACCCGGTCAGCAGGCCGTCGACCGTCGAATACTGGCCAGCCAGTCCGATAGTGGAGCGTACTTTCTCCGGTTCGGTCGCCACATTCCAGCCATTCACGAAAGCGTGGCCGGAATCCGACTGAAGGAGGGTGGTAAGAATCCTTACCAGCGTGGTCTTTCCCGCTCCGTTCGGCCCCAGCAGCCCGTGCAATTCACCTGGATTCAACTCCAGATCAACGCCACGTAAGGCATGACGCTCCTTGAATTTCTTCTGTAGTCCCTGTACGGCGACGACTGACGCGGTTGGGTTATGCACGAATCCGTTCTACGGCCACTGAAGATCGAAGTCGATCACGGAACGTTCAAGGCTTCTTGCCTGTTCCATGGGGTTTCTTGGCTGTTGCTTGAATGTTTCACGACTGCTTCGAGGATCGAGATTCCGTACGGTTCCTGTCGTGCCAGAATTACTCACGACGCTCCGGGAACGGGCAGCGCGTAATCCGCAGCAGCCGGCCGTGACCTTCGTTTCGGACTTCAGCCACATCAGACAGACAGTGCGCAACCGTGCGGAACTCGATCTGCATTCCCGGCGCATCGCCTCCTGGCTCCAGGAGCGGCTTTCGCCAGGAGACCGGGCACTGCTCCTCTACTCCCCCGGGATCGAGTTCACCACCGCTTTCTCCGCCTGTGTCCACGCCGGCGTCATCGCCGTCCCCGCCCCGCTGCCGGGCCGCTACCGGCACGAGCGCCGCAGGCTCGCCGCCATCGCCCACGACGCCGGTGTGCGCGCCGTCCTGACCCAGCGCGGCGACCTCCAGGACGTCGAGAAGTGGATCGCCGAGGAAGGCGTCGTCGACGCGGTCTGCCACCCGACCGACGACGGGGACGGAGACCCGGCCGCCTGGACCCCGCCCGACGTCTCGCCCGACACCCTGGCCCTGCTCCAGTACACCTCGGGTTCGACCGGCGACCCCAAAGGCGTCATGGTCACCCACGGCAACCTGGTCGCCAACGTCGACCGCATGGTCCGCATGTTCGGCAACGACAGCGGCACGACCTACGGCGGCTGGATACCCCTGTACCACGACATGGGACTGATCGGCCTGATGCTGCCCGGCCTCCTGTGCGGAAACGGGTACGTCCAGATGGACCCCATGTCCTTCCTGCGCCGCCCCTACCACTGGCTGCGCATGCTGGACGCCTGCGACGTCGACTTCACCGCCGCACCCGACTTCGGATACGAGATGTGCGTACGCCGGGTCACCGACGAGCAGCTCGCCACGCTCGACCTGTCCCGGCTCAAGGCGGCCAACGGCTCGGAGCCCGTCCGCGCCGACGTGGTCACCGCCTTCACCGAGCGGTTCGCCCCGGCGGGACTGCGTCCCGAGGCGTTCATCCCGGTGTACGGCCTGGCGGAGGCGACGCTCATGGCCTCCGGCACCTCCGGTCGGCCGCCCCTGCGCACCGCGGTCGACGCCGCCGCGCTGGAGAACCGGCGGCTGAGGCCCGCCACCGGCACGCAGCCGTCCCGCGTCCTCGTCGGATGCGGCACGCCGTGCGGATCCGACGCCCTGATCGTCGACCCCGACACCGGCGACGCCCTCCCCGACGGCCGCATCGGTGAGATCTGGCTCGACGGCCCCTGCGTCACCGCCGGTTACTGGGAGAACGACGCCGCCACCGACGCCACGTTCCACGCCCGCACGAGCGACGGACGCGGCCCGTTCTTGCGCACCGGCGACCTCGGCGCCCTGCTCGACGGCGACCTGTACATCACCGGCCGGTGCAAGGACGTCCTCGTCGTGCACGGACGCAACCTGCACCCCGCGGACATCGAGTACGAACTGCGCTCCCAGCACGAGGAGTTGGAAGGCCTGCACGGGGCCGTCTTCATGGTCGGGCACGACGACGGCGTGGACACCACCCCCGCCATCGTCGCCGTGCACGAGATCCGCGCCCACTGGGGCGCCGAACGGCTCGGCGAGATCGCCGTCGCCATGAAGCAGACCGTCGCCCGCGAGTTCGGCGTACCGGTCGCCGCGGTCGCCCTCGTCAGGCCCGCCGGTGTCCGCCGCACCACCAGCGGCAAGGTGCAGCGCTCCGCGATGCGCGCCCTCTACCTCGACGGTGAACTGGACACCCTGCACCTCGCCGAGGACCCGCTGCTCAGCGCCGCCCTCACCGACGGCCGGCGGAGGAGCGCGCGATGACCACCACGGCGGACCTGGAATCCCTGCTCGCCGGCCACGAGGACGACGTCCTCTCCCCCGACACGCTCGCCGCCCTCGACGAGCGTGAGGAGTTCCCCGACCGCGCCGTCCGCCTCCTCGACGACGCCGGGCTGCCCGCCCACTACGTCCTCACCCCGGACGGCGACTTCAGCCGCACGGTACGGCTGCTGCGCACCGTCGCCCGCCGCGATCTGACCGTGGCCATCGCCCACGGCAAGACGTTCCTCGGGGCCGCCCCGGTGTGGGTGGCCGGCACCCCGGACCAGGCCGCGCGGCTCGCCGAGCGCGTACGCGCCGGTGAGGCGGTCTGCTGGGGGCTGACCGAGCGCGACCACGGGGCCGACCTGCTCGCGAGCGAGTTCACGGCCGTGGCCATGGCCGACACGGGCGCCGACGGCGCCGGCGACACGGACCGTCGTAGCAACGGCAACGGCAACGACACCGGCAACAGCGGCAGCAGCAGCGCCAGCGGTGTCGGTGTCGGCTGGCGGCTCACCGGCGAGAAGTGGCTCATCAACAACGCCACCCGTTCCACGCTCGCCTGTGTCCTCGCCCGCACCGACCCCGCGGGTGGCGGACGCGGCTTCAGCCTCTTCCTCGTGGACAAGAACCAGTTACCGCAGGGCAGTTGGCGCACCCTGCCGAAGGTCCGCACGCACGGCATCCGCGGCGCCGACATCAGTGGGTTCGCCCTCGCCGACGCCCCGGTGCCCGCCGACGCCCTCGTCGGTGAACGGGGCGACGGGATCGCCGTGGTCCTCAAAACGCTCCAGCTCACCCGTATCGCCTGCACCGCGCTCTCCCTCGGCGCCGCCGACCACGCCCTGCGGCTGGCCCGCGACTTCGCGACGGGACGCGAGCTGTACGGCCGCCGCCTCGCCGACGTCCCGCACGTACGGCGCGTCCTCGGCCGGGCGGCCGCCGCCGGGCTGACCGTCGAGGCCGTGAGCCTGCTCTCCGCCCGCTCGGTGCACACCCTGCCCGGTGAACTGAGCGTGCTCTCGGCCCTCACCAAGGCCTACGTCCCGACGCTCACCCAGCAGGCCCTCGCCTCCCTCGGTGAACTCCTCGGCGTACGCGGCTTCCTCACCTCACCGCCCGGCGGCGGCTTCGCCAAGCTGGAGCGCGACCACCGCATCTGCGCGATCTTCGACGGCAGCACGGTCGTCAACCGCACCACCCTCCTGCACCAGATGCCACGCCTGGCACGCCAGTTGAGCCGCCGCCGCACGGACCTCGCCGGCCTGCGAGCAGCCGCCGACGTCACCACCCCGCTGCCGCCCTTCGACCCCAGCCGTCTGACGATGCTGTCGGTCACGGGATGCAGCGCGGTGCAGGCCCTGCCCGAGCTGGCGGCGCGCCTGCGCGACCAAGGGCCACCGCAGGCCGGCCGCCTCATCGACCAAGTACTCACCCAGATCGCCCTTCTGGAAGGGGAGTCGGCCGAATTCGTCCCGGTCGCGGGCGGACTGCCCAGTTCGGCGTTCGGCCTTGCCGAGGCCTATGAGCGCGCCTATGCCGCTGCCGCCTGTCTCCTGCTGTGGCTGGAGAACCCGCCCCTGCGCACAGGCCGGCTCGGCACGGACGGGCTGTGGCTACGGGCCTGTCTGACGGTGCTGCTCGGCGCAGAAGGCGGCAACGCCACCGCTGTCTTCGACGCCCTGGCCGACGTCGTCCTCACCACCCCCGTCACGGAGTTCACCCTCTGGGGAGGCGCCGCATGACCACCGCCACGACCGGCCTCACCCCCAAGCGCGCCGACGAACTCGACCACCTCCTCGGCAGCCTGTCCGACCCGGCCAACCCCACCGGCGCAGCCGCGATCCTCGCCGCCGACGAACGCACGGAGATGCTCGCCGCCGGAGAGGCCCGGCTGCACTCCTACGGACTCAACGCCGAGTTCGTCCCGCCCGAGCTCGGCGGACGTCTCGAACGGGCCGACCACGTCACCGAGGTGATGCGCACCCTCTACCGCCGCGACCCCGCGCTCGGCCTCGGCTACGGCGCCAGCTCGCTCATCGCCGCCGTCACCCTGTGGACCGCGGGCGCCGCACCCCAGAAGGAGCACGCCGCCCGTCTCCTCCTCGACGGCCGCCGTATCGCCATCGCGTTCCACGAGCTCGCGCACGGCAACGACATGGCCGGCACGGAGTTCGAGGCGACCGCCGCACCGAAGGGCCTGCGCCTGAGCGGCCGTAAGGAGGTCGTCACCAACATCGCGCGCGCAGATGCCATGGTCGTCCTCGCCCGCACCGACCCCAGGTCCGGTCCGCGCAGCCACTCCCTGGTCCTCGTCGACCGCGCGGGCGCCGACCCCGCCCGTCTGACCGATCTGCCGCGCTTCTCCACCGTGGGCATGCGCGGGGTCCAACTCGGCGGCCTGCGCTTCGACGACCTGCGGGTGCCCGCCTCCGCCGTCCTCGGGCCGGTCGGCTCCGGTCTGGAGACCGCGCTGAAGGCCCTCCAGATCACCCGCACCGTCCTGCCCGCCATGGCCACCGGCATCCTCGACACCGGACTGCGCCTCACCGTCGACCACCTCTCCCGGCGCCGGCTCTACGGAGCCCCCGCCACCGCCCTCCCCCACGTCCGCTCGGTGCTGGCCGGCGTCTTCGCCGACCTGCTGCGGGCCGAGGCGCACGGCGCGGTCGGTGCCCGCGCGCTGCACCTGGTGCCCGGGGCGGCGAGCGTGTACGCCTCGGCCGTCAAGTTCGAGGTGTCCCGACTGCTGCTGGAGGCCATGGACCGGCTCGCCGAACTCCTCGGCGCCCACTTCTATCTGCGCGAGGGCCCGACCGCGCTGTTCCAGAAGCTGCTGCGCGACCTCGCCCCCGTCGGCTTCGGGCACATCGCGCGGGCCGCCTGCCAGATGAGCCTGCTCCCGCAGCTCCCCTTGCTGGCCCGACGCACCTGGGCGGGGTCCGGCGCGGAGGCCCCCGGCGGCCTGTACGCCCTCGGGCAGCCGCTGCCGCCGCTGCCGTACGACCGGCTGGCCCTGCACGCCGCGGGCCGCGACCCGATCGCCGGTTCCCTGCACGCGCTGGTCGACGCGCCCTGGGCAGCGGACCACGCCGACCTGCGGGACGCCGGCGCCGCCGATCGCACGGAGCTGGCCGAACTGGCAGGTGTGTGCGGCCGGTTGTCACCGGTGGAGCTCGGGGTCGACGCCCGCCCCGAGCACTACGACCTCGTCACCCGCTACGTCCGCCTGCTGTCCCGCACCGCCTGTGTCCAGGTCTGGCGGCACTCCGAGCCGGGGACCTTCCTCGCCGACCCCGCCTGGCTGCGCGCCGCCCTGCACCGCTCGCCCCGAGGGGCACACCGGCCCGGTCCGCTGCCCGCCCAGGCCGAGGACGCGCTCCTCACCGAACTTGTGGACCGACACGACACCGGACGCTCCTTCGGCCTGACGGCAAGACCACTCGCCGTCTGAGCCCCACCGTCACCCCAGGCCCCCGCGGCCCGGCACCCGCTCGTCTCCTGGGCACGCCCTGCCGCCCCGCGCCCCGGCCCACCCCCCATCCTCCGTCCAAGAAAGCGAACCCCCCTCATGACCACTGGCAACAGCGACGTGCACACCTGGCTGACCGAGCGTGTGGCCACGTATCTGCGCCGTGCGCCCAAGGACATCGACACGTCCGTGCCGCTGGCCGACTACGGGCTGGACTCCCTGACGGCGCTGGCCATCACCGCCGACATCGAGGACGAGTTCGAGGTGACCGTCGACGATGCCCTGACCTGGGACCACCCGACGGTCGACGCGCTGAGCGAAGCCCTGTCCGAGCTGCTCGGCGGGCGGTCCGAGACGGCACGCACGAGCGAGAAGCAGGCCTGACCATGAACACTGCGCTACCGCTCACAGCGGCCCAGCAAGGCGTGTGGGTCGCCCAGCGCCTCTCCCCCGACAGCCCCCTGTACACCTGCGGCATCTACTACGACGTCCCCGGCTCCGTCGACCGCGCCCTGCTGACACGTGCGGTCGAACAGGCCGTGGCGGAGACCGAGGCGCTGCGGGTCCGCTTCCACGAGGCCGACGGCGAGGGCGCTGAAGCGGCTCGACAGGTCGTCGACCCTTCCATCACCGGGGAGTTGGGCCATCTCGACCTCAGCGGCGAGCCGGACCCGGCCGGCGCCGCCCGCGCCTGGATCGACGCCGACCAGTCCCGTCTCGTCCCGCTCACCGGCAACCGGCTGTTCCGCCACACCCTGCTGCGGCTCGGCCCCGACCGGTACTGGTTCCACTTCCGCTACCACCACATCCTCCTCGACGGCTACGGACAGGTCCTGCACTGCCGCCGTGTGCTGGCCTTCTACACGGCCCTGGCGGCGGGCGAGCAGCCGCCCGTGAGCGGCTTCGGCACCCTCGCCGAGGTCCTGGCCGAGGAGCACGCCTACCTGGGCTCCGCCCGGCACGAGCGTGACGGCGCCTACTGGCGGCGTGAGTTCGCCGACCTGCCCGAGTCCACCGAGCTCGGCGCCGGAGCCACGGGACTCGCGCCCAGCCTGCCCGGCGCGAAGCTCCGGCTGCCCGAGGAGAGCGCTCTGCGCGTGCGCTGCCTGGCCGGGTCCCGCTGGTCGCTGCCGGTGATCGCCGCCATGGCCGCCCACACCCACCGCGTCACCGGCGCCCACGACGTCCTCGTCCGCGTGTTCATGGCCGCACGCCTCAGCCCGCACGCGCTGGCGACCCCCGCCATGCTCGTCAACGACATCCCGCTGCGGATCCCTGTCGACGGCGCGACGACCTTCACCGAACTGCTCGACCGGGTCGCCGCCCGACTGGCCGAGGCCACCCGCCACCAGCGTTATCCGCACGACGAACTCCGTCGCGACCTCGCCGCCACCGCCCACCCGGGCACCCTGAACGGCCCGTCCCTGAACGTCCTCTCCTTCGCCGCCGCCCGCCTCCCCTTCGGGACCGTCCAGGCCGAGGCCCACCAGCTGGCCTCCGGCCCCGTCCGCGACCTCGCCCTGCACGCGTACGGCGATCCCGAGGCCGGCGACGGCATCGAGCTCACCGTCAACACCCACCCCGGCCGCTTCACCCCCGAGACGGCCGCCGCCCACCGTGACCGCTTCGCCCGCCTCCTGACCACCGCCACCGAGCACCCCGAACGGCCCGTCGGCGCCCTCGACCTGCTCTCCGACCCGCAGCGGGAGCGCTTCCACGCCCACCGAACCAGCGACCACACGACCGACCCGAGATCGCTGGTGGAGCTGTTCGAGGCCCAGGACCCGGCCGCCGAGGCCCTGGTCGTCGAGGGCGAGCGTCTGACGTACGGCCGGCTCCACGCACGCGTGAACCGACTCGCGCACGCCCTGCGCCGACGCGGCGTGGGACCGGAGTCACGGGTGGCCGTACGACTGCCGCGCTCGGTGGACCTGATCGTCGCGCTGTGGGCGGTGCTCAAGACCGGCGCCGCGTACGTGCCCGTCGAGACCGGCTACCCGGCCGAGCGGATCGCCTACATCCTCGCCGACGCCCGCGCCTCCTTCGTGCTCGACGAGGAGAACGTACGGATCCTCGGCGAGGGCGAGCCCGACTCGAATCCCGGCGTCGTCCCGCGGGGGGACCACGCCGCGTACGTCATCCACACCTCGGGCACCACAGGCCGCCCCAAGGGCGTCGTCGTCACCCACGCCGGCATCACCAACATGCTGGCCTGGATGCAGGACGAGTACCGGCTGACCGCGGCGGACCGGGTCGTGCACAAGACGCCGGTCGGGTTCGACGTGTCGGTGTGGGAGGTCTTCTGGACCCTCACCCGTGGCGCGACCCTTGTCGTCGCCCGCCCCGACGGGCACCGTGACCCGGCCTATCTGGCCCGCCTGGTCCGCGACGAGCGGGTCACCGTCATCCACTTCGTCCCGGCGATGCTGGGCCCCTTCCTCGACGCGTACCTGCCCGTGGACTCCCTGCGCATGGTCAGCTGCGGCGGCGAGGCCCTGCCCGCCGGGCTCGCCGAACGCTTCCACCGCGAGTGCGGCGCCCGGCTGCACAACTCCTACGGCCCCACCGAGTTCTCGGTGACCGCCACCTCCCACGCCTGCGCCCCCGGCGTGCCCGTCACCATCGGCACCCCCACCCGCGCCTCCCGCGCCTATGTGCTCGACCCGGCCCTCCAGCCGGTCCCGGACGGCTTCACCGGCGAGCTGTACCTCGCGGGCGTCCAGCTGGCCCGCGGCTACTTCGACCGGCCCGGCCAGACCGCCGAACGGTTCGTCGCCGACCCCCATGGCCCGGCCGGCAGCCGTATGTACCGCACCGGGGACCTGGTGCGCCGACGCACGGACGGAGACCTGGAGTTCGTCGGACGCGCCGACGACCAGATCAAGATCAACGGTCAGCGGGTGGAGCCGGCCGAGGTCGAGGCCGTGCTGGCCGCGGTGCCCGGCGTCACGCAGGCCGTAGTCCTCGTCCACGACTCCGCGGCCGGTGCCCGGCAGCTGGTCGGCTATGTGACCGGGACTCCGCAGACCGACCCCCGGACGCACCTGGCGGCCCTGCTGCCCGCCCACATGGTGCCGGTCAGCGTGCTCGTCCTGCCGTCGATCCCGTTGACCCCCAACGGCAAGGCCGACCGCCGCGCCCTGCCCGCCCCCACCCGCCCGGTCGGCGGCCGTGCACCCCGCACCCTCCCCGAGCACACCCTGCACGCCCTCGCCGCCGACCTGCTGAACCGCCCCGAACTGGGCGTGGACGACGACCTGTTCGCCCTCGGCGCGGACAGCATCCACGCCATCCAGCTGGTCAGCCGGGCCCGCCGCCAAGGCCTCAACCTCACCCCGCAGGACGTCTTCGACCACCCGACCGTCGCCCGCCTCGCCACCGCGGCGACCACGGCACCGGCGCCCGCGACCGTCGAGGACGACCCGGTCGGCGAGCTCCCCCAGACACCGATGGCCCGGCGTCTCGCCGAACGCGGCGGACCCACCACCGGTTTCGCCCAGTCCCTCCTCCTCACCGCCCGGCCCGGCCTGTCGTACGACCGACTCGGTGGGGCCCTGCAACGCGTCCTGGACCGGCACGACGCCCTGCGCATGCGCGGCCGGCACATCCGGCCCGTGGGCGCCGTACGGGCCGTGGACTGTCTGACCCGCGCCCGGGACGAGGACGTGGCCGCGCACAAGGAGGCCGCCCGCCGCGCACTGTCGCCCGAGGACGGCTCGATGGTCCGGGCCGTGTGGTTCGACTCCGGCCGACTGCTGCTCGTCCTGCACCACTTGGTCGTTGACGGCGTGTCCTGGCGCATCCTGCTGAGCGATCTCGCCGAGGCCCTCGCGGACGGCGAGCTGTCCCCGGTCGGCACCTCCCTGCGCGGCTGGGCCGGCCACCTCCGGGCTCCCGACGACGAACTCCCGCTGTGGACCGACCTGTTGTCCACCCCCGAACCCGTCCTCGGCGCCCGCCCACTCGACCCCGCCCAGGACGTGCACGGCACCGCCCGCTCGATCACCGTCACCGTCCCGGCGGAACTCACCGACACCCTGCTGACCACACTGGCCGCCGCCTACCGGGCGGGGCCGGACGACATCCTCCTCGCCGCGCTCTCGGCCGCCGTACAGCGTCACCGGGGCGAGGGACCGGTCCTGGTCGATCTGGAGGGTCACGGACGCGACCATCTCCCCGACGGCATGGACCTGTCGACCACCGTCGGCTGGTTCACCCGTATCCACCCGGTCCGCCTCGGATCCGGCACCGACACCGGCCCCGCCCTGCTCAAGCGCACCAAGGAAGAGCTCCGCGCCGTCCCGCACGGCGGCCGCGGTCACGACCTGCTCCGCGACCGTCTCACCGGTCTGCCCGCACCCCAGATCTCCTTCAACTACCTGGGTCGCCTGGAGCCGCAGGACCTCGGCGGCTGGCGGCTCGCCGACGACGCGACGGCCGTGGAACTCCTCGCCGACGACGGCCTCGCGCTCACCCACACCCTCCAGATCGACACCCACGTCCGCGACGGCCGGCTCACCGCCGAGTGGACCTACCCCCCGGGCGTCCTCACGGAGTCCGAGGTCCGCGCCCTCGCCGAGGCGTGGACCACGGCCCTCGCCGAACTCGCCGTCCACACCCGAGGCGGACTCACCGTCTCCGACGTACCCCTGGTCCGGATCACCCAGGAGGAACTGGACCGGTTCCGCGGCGCCGCCGACGTGCTGCCGCTCTCCCCGCTCCAGGAGGGCCTGCTCTTCCTCGCACTGTACGACGCCGACGACCCCTATGTCGGCCAGCTGGTCCTGGAGATCGACGGCGGCTTCGACACCGGGCGGATGCGGGCCGCCGCCACCGCGCTGCTGCACCGCCACCCCCAGCTGCGCGCCGCCTTCCGCAGCCGCCCGGCCGGCGCCCCCGTCCAGGTCGTCCCCGCCGACGTCAAGGTGGACTGGGAGGAGCGCGACGAGGACGACATGGAGGCGTTCCTCGCCCGCGACCGGACACGCGGCTTCAGCGTCATGCGGCCGCCCCTGCTGCGGTTCACCGCCCTCGGGAACCGTCTCGTCCTGACCCACCATCACCTCCTGCTGGACGGCTGGTCGCTGCCGCTGCTGGTCCGTGAGCTGTTCAGCCTGTACGGCGGCTCCCAACTGCCGCCCGCCGCCCCGTACCGCGACTACCTCAGCTGGGTTCACCACACGGACCGTGAGGCGTCCGCCCGGGCGTGGCGCGCGTACCTCACCGACCTGGCCGCGCCCACGCTCCTCGCCCCCGCCGACGGCGCCCGCGGCGGACACGGCAGCCATGAACTGGTGCTGTCGGAGGCACTCACCGAGGCCCTGTCGGCGACGGCCCGTGCGCACCGGCTCACCCTGAACACCGTTGTACAGGGCCTGTGGGGCCTGGTACTGAGCGCCTTCACCGGACGGGACGACGTCGTGTTCGGCGCCACCGTCTCCGGTCGCCCGCCCGAGCTGCCGGGCGCGGAGTCGATGGTCGGCCTGTTCGTCAACACACTGCCGGTCCGGGTGCGGATCGACCGGGGCGAACCGCTGGCGGGGCTGCTGTCCCGGCTCCAGCACGAGCAGCGCTCGCTCGACGCCCATCAGCAGGCCTCACTGGCGCAGCTGACCCGTGCGTCCGGCTTCGAGGCACTGTTCGACACCATCGTCGCCTTCGAGAACTACCCGATGGGCGACGGCATCGAGGCCGGCGGACTGCGCCTGGCCCACGCCGAACTCGTCGAGCGCACCCACTACCCGCTGAGCCTGTCCGTCTTCCCCGGGAAGCGGCTGCGGCTGAGGTTCTCCCATCTCACCGGTGCCTTCGACACGGCGGCTGTCGAGCGCATCGCCGCCCGACTCGCCGACCTGGCCGGCACCGCCGCGGCCGGACTCGACGTCCTGGCCGGTGAGTTGGCCGTGCGGGGCGACGCGGACCGGCTGCCGCTCACCGGGATCTGCGCACCCGACACTCCCGTGAAGCCCACTGTCGCCCTCGCGGGCGGCGAGCCCCGTTCACCGGAGGAACGCACGCTGTGTGCCATCGTCGCCGACGTCCTCGGCGTCGAACAGGTCGGCGTCCACGACGAGTTCTTCGCCCTCGGCGGCACCTCGATCCTGATGATCCGCCTCGTCCACCGGGTGCGCGACGAGTTCGGCGTCGACCTGTCCTTGCGCGACGTCTTCTCCGGGCCGACCGTCGCGGGGGTCGCCGAACGGCTGACCCGACTGGCCCCGCAGGCCAAGCGCATCACGGCCGAGGAGCGGCCCGACCGGGTCCCGCTGTCCTTCGCCCAGGAACGCATGTGGTTCCTCCAGCGGCTCCAGGGCGCCTCGGGGACGTACAACGTCCCGATCCAGATCCGCCTCGACGGTCCGCTCGACGCGGACGTGCTCGGCGCCGCGCTCGCCGACCTCGTCGCCCGCCACGAGGCGCTGCGCACCCTGTATCTGGAGGACCCCGAGGGGCCGTACCAGGTCGTCCTGCCCCCGGACACCGGCTTCGCCATGGAGGTCGTACGCGACGCGGGGCCCGCCCCCGACCTAGCCGCGTCCGCGGCCCGCCCCTTCGACCTGACCTGTGACGTGCCGCTGCGGGCCACCCTCTACCCGCTCGGACCGGACACCCACGTCCTGCTGCTGGTCGTGCACCACATCGCCACCGACGGAGCCTCGCTGCGTCCGCTCGCGGAGGACCTGTCCGCCGCCTACCGGGCCCGGCTCGCCGGCAACCCGCCGGACTTCCCCGAACTGACCGTCCAGTACCAGGACTTCGCGATCTGGCAGCGGCAGACGCTCGCGGCGGATCTGCCGCGCCAGATCGCCTACTGGAAGGAGCACCTCGACGCGCTGCCGCCCGAGGTCACCTTCCCCGGCGACCGGCCGCGCCCGGCGGTGGCCACCCACCGCGGCGACCACGTGGAGTTCTCGGTCGGCCCGGAGCTGTACCAGCGGATGCTGGACCTGGCCGGACGCACCCGCACGACCCCCTTCATGGTCCTCCAGGCCGCCGTCTCCCTGCTGCTGACCCGGCTCGGCGCGGGTGAGGACATCCCGCTCGGCGGGGTGATCGCCGACCGGCCCGACTCGGTCCTCGACGACGTGGTCGGCGTGTTCATCAACACCCTCGTCTACCGCATGGACACCTCCGGTGACCCGGCCTTCGAGGATCTGCTGGTCCGGGTCAGGGAGACCGGCCTGGCCGCCTATGCCCACCAGGGCGTGCCGTTCGAGCGGCTGGTGGAGGAGCTGAACCCGGAGCGGTCCCGCTCCCGGCACGCCTTCTTCCAGGTGATGCTGGCCTGGCTGGATCTCGGCGAGGCCCGCTTCGACCTGCCCGGTGTGACCGCCGACCCGGGCCCGGTGACCAGCGGCACCGCCAAGTTCGACGTGCACTTCGACTGCCATGTCCACGACGGCGGCGGTCTGCTGTGCCGCCTGGAGTACGCCACCGACCTCTACGACCGCCGGACCGCGGAGAGCTTCGCCACCCGCTTCGTCCGCGTGCTCGAGAGCGTCACCGCCGATCCGACACGACGGGTGTCCGAGGTGGACGTGCTCGGCGCCGAGGACCGCGCACGGGTCCTGGACGGCTGGAACGACACCACTGTGGCCTGGAACGACCGGCGTTCGATCGTGGAGCGCTTCGAGGCGCAGGCCCCGGATGCCGAGGCCGTCCTCTTCGAGGGCGAGCGCGTCACCTACGGCGCGCTGAACGCCCGGGTCAACGGTCTGGCACGCTCCCTGCGCCGGCGTGGGGTGGGCCCCGAGTCACGGGTCGCGGTGATGCTGCCGCGCTCCGTGGACCTGATCGTGGCCCTGTGGGCGGTGCTCAAGGCGGGTGCCGCGTACGTGCCCATCGACACGGGCTACCCCGCCGACCGCATCGCGTACATCCTCGCCGACTCCGGCGCGACCCTGCTCGTCTCCGACCGGGACGTGGACGGCTTCGACCGGATCGGCCCCGACGGCGGGAAGTCCGAGGAGAACCCGCGGGTGCCGGTCCGCGGCGAGAACTCCGCCTACGTCATCTACACCTCCGGCTCCACCGGCCGCCCCAAGGGCACCGTCAACACGTACACCGGCATGGGCAACCGCCTGTGGTGGATGCAGCGCGACCACGAACTGGCGCCCGCAGAGCGGGTTTTGCAGTCCACGCCGGTGAGTTTCGACGTGTCGGTGTGGGAGGTGTTCTGGACCCTCACCCACGGCGGCACCCTCGTGGTCGCCCGCCCGGAGGGCCATCGCGACCCGCTCCATCTGGAACGGCTGATGCGCGAGGAGCGTGTCTCGGTCGTCCACCTCAGCTCCTCGATGCTGGGCGCCTACCTCGCCGAGGCCCGGCTGCCGGACTCGGTGCGCCTGGTCGTCTCCGGCGACGAGGCACTGCCCGCCGAACTGGTCCGGCGCTTCCACCAGGACACCGACGCCGTGCTCCTGAACGCCTACGGCCCCACCGAGGCCGCCGTCGACGTCACCACCTGGCCGGCCGGCCCGGACCCCGAGACCGTGCTGATCGGCGGGCCCGTCCCCAACACCCGCATGTACGTCCTCGACGCCGGCCTGTCCCCCGTCGCACCGGGTGTGCCGGGTGAGCTGTACTGCGAGGGCGTCCAGCTCGCGCGCGGCTACCTCGACCGGCCCGCCCTGACCGCCGAACGGTTCGTCGCGAGCCCCTACGGGCCGCCCGGCTCGCGCATGTACCGCACCGGTGACCTGGCGCGCTGGACGGCGGACGGCGAGCTGGAGTACCTGGGCCGCGCCGACGACCAGGTCAAACTCCGCGGCTTCCGGGTCGAGCTCGGCGAGATCGAGGACGCCCTGGCCGACCACCCGGCCGTCGTCCGGGCGGCGGCCGCCGTCCACGGCCAGTGGCTCGTCGGATACGTCGTCCCCGCCGACCCGGGTGTCCCGCTCGACGCCGACGCCCTGCGCGACCGGCTCGCCGCCCGGCTGCCCGAGTACATGGTCCCGGCCCAGCTCATCTCCCTGGAGGTCCTGCCGCTCACCCCGAACGGCAAGCTCGACCGCAAGGCGCTCCCGGTCCCCGACCTCGCGCACACCGGCGGGCGCGGACCGCGCACCCCGCAGGAGGAGATCCTGTGCGGTCTGTTCGCCGAGGTGCTCGGCCTGGCCGAGGTCTCCGTGGACGACGACTTCTTCGCGCTCGGCGGTCACTCTCTCCTGGTGGCCCGGCTGGCCGGCCGTATCCGCGCCGCCCTCGACACCGACCTCGAACTGTCGGTGCTGTTCGAGGCGACGACCGTGGCGAAGCTCGCGACCCGGCTCGGCGCCGGCGGCCCACGTCGCTCCGGTCTCACGGCGCAGCCGCGCGTGGGCCGCCTCCCGCTGTCGTACGCCCAGGAACGGCTCTGGTTCCTGCACCGCTTCGAGGGCCCCTCCCCGACGTACAACCTGCCCGTCGCGCTCCGGCTGACCGGCGACCTCGACGTCGCCGCGCTCGGCGCCGCCCTGGACGACCTGGCGTTCCGGCACGAAGCGCTGCGCACGGTCTTCGCGGAGGACGCACAGGGGCCCCACCAGATCGTCCTGCCGTCCGTGCCGCCGCTGAGTGTCGTCGCCGTGGACGAGGAGGGGCTCGCCGAACGGCTGGCGGAGGCCGTCCGCACCCCGTTCGATCTCAGCGCCCAACCCCCGCTCCGTGCCACCCTGTTCGACCTCGGCGCGCACGAACACGTCCTCCTCCTCGTCCTGCACCACATCGCCGGTGACGGCGCCTCCATGGCCCCGCTCGCCCGCGACCTCACCACCGCCTACGCGGCGCGCGCCCAGGGACACGAGCCGGGCTGGGGTCAACTGCCCGTCCAGTACGCCGACTTCGCGGTGTGGCAGCGGCGGACGCTGGGCTCGGCCGACGAGCCGGACAGTGTCCTGTTCCGCCAGCTCGACCACTGGCGGAGCACGCTCGCGGGGCTGCCCGAGCAGCTGGAGCTGCCCTTCGACCGGCCCCGACCCGCCGTCCCCACCCACCGCGGCGCCACGGTGCCCTTCGCCGTCGCACCCGACGTCCACCAGGCCATGGTCCGGCTCGCCCGCGCGCACCACACAACCGTCTTCATGGTCGTGCACGCCGCCCTCGCCGCCCTGCTGCACCGGCTCGGCGCCGGTGACGACATCGTCATCGGCTCACCGATCGCGAACCGCACCGACGAGGCGCTGGCCCCGCTCGTCGGCTTCTTCGCCAACAACCTCGTCCTGCGCACCGACCTGACCGGCGACCCCGCCTTCACCGAGGTGCTGCGCCGGGTGCGGGCCGCCGACCTCGCCGCCTACGCCCACCAGGACGTCCCCTTCGAGCGGGTCGTGGAAACGGTCAACCCGGTGCGCTCCACCGCCCGGCACCCGCTGTTCCAGACCGGCCTGAACTTCAGCAACGCCGACCAGCAGGCGGCTCTCGACCTCGCCGTCGACCTGCCCGGACTGTCGGCGCGCGTGCAGCCGGTGGCCTCGCCGGCCGCCAAGTTCGATCTGTCGTTCTTCCTGACCGAGCGGCCGGAAGGCGGGGTGAGCGGACTCCTGGAGTACGCCACCGACCTGTTCGACCGCGACTCGGCCGCCCGGATCGCGGAACGCTTCACCCGGCTGCTCACCGACGTCGTCGCCGAACCGGACCGCCCGCTGCGGGAGTTCGACGTCGTGGACGAGGCGGAACGCCGCCTGCTGCTCACCGACTGGAACGCCACCGACCACGAGGTGCCGTCACAGACCCTCACCGACCTGATCGAAGCCCAGGCGGTCCGTACGCCGGACGCCCCCGCGGTCGTCTTCGGTACGACCGAGCTGTCGTACGCCGAACTCGACACCCGCGCCGACCGGTTGGCCCGGCACCTGACCGCCCTCGGTGCCGGTCCCGAGCGGTACGTCGCCGTCCTGATGCCGGTCTGCGAGAACATCCCGGTGACCCTGCTGGCGGCCCTGAAGGCGGGGGCCGGCTATCTGCCGCTGGACCCGGGACACCCGGCCGAGCGACTCGCCTTCATGCTGAGCGACATCGCGCCGGTCGCGGTGGTCACCACCACTGAACTGGCCCCTCTCGTACGGTCGTTGACGGACGCCGCTGTCGTACTCGCGAACGATCCAGCGCTCGCGGAGCAGCCGTCCGGCCCGCTCACCGAGGTGGTCCGCCGGCCCGAGCACGCCGCGTTCGTCATCTTCACCTCGGGCTCGACCGGGCGCCCCAAGGCGGTCGTCGTCGAACACCGCTCGCTCGTCTCCTACCTGGCCTGGGCGACGGCCGAGTACGCGAGCCTGCGCCGCCGTGTGCTGGTGCATTCGCCGGTCTCCTTCGACCTCACCGCCACCGGCATGTTCGGCCCGCTGATCTCCGGCGGCACCGTGGAACTGGTCCGCTGGACATCCAGCGGACCCGACCCGGACGCCCACGTCACCCGGCCCGACTTCGTGAAGGCCACCCCCAGCCATCTGCACCTGCTCGGGGCGGTGCCCGAGGAGTACTCGCCGGGTGGCCAACTCGTCCTCGGCGGTGAGTCGTTGCTCGGCGACGTGCTGGACGCCTGGCGCGCCCGTCACCCCGGGGTGACCGTCCTCAACGAGTACGGCCCCACCGAGACCACCATCGGTTGCAGCCTCTTCCGCATCGAACCCGGCGCTCCCGTCCCACCCGGCGTCATCACCATCGGCACACCCGCCTGGAACACCCGGATGTATGTGCTGGACGCCCTGCTGCGCCCGGCGCCCGTCGGCACCGCGGGCGAGTTGTATGTCGCCGGCGACCTCGTCACCCGCGGCTACCACGGCCGCCCCGGCCTGACCGCCGGACGCTTCGTCGCCAACCCGTACGGCCCGCCCGGATCCCGGATGTACCGCACCGGCGACCTGGCCCGCTGGACGGCCGCGGGACTGCTGGAGTTCGTCAGCCGGGTCGACGACCAGGTGAAGATCCGCGGCTTCCGCATCGAACTCGGCGAGGTGGAGGCCGTCCTGACGGCCCAGCCCGGCATCGACGCGGCCGCCGTAGTGGTCCGCGAGGACAGCCCCGGGGACAAGCGCCTCGTCGCCTATGTCGTCCCGGAGCCGGACCGTCCGGCGGACCCGGCCGCCCTGCGCGCCGCCGCCGCGCGAGCCCTGCCCGACTACATGGTCCCCGCCGCCTTCGTCGTGCTGGAGACCCTGCCGCTGACCGCCAACGGCAAGATCGCCCGCAAGGCGCTGCCCGCCCCGGACCTGAGCCCCCAGGGCTCGGGCCGGCCGCCCGCCGAGGGCACGGAGCGGCGCGTGGCGGACCTCTTCGCCGCCGTCCTGGGCGTGCCCGACGTGGGAGCCGACGACGACTTCTTCCGCCTCGGCGGTCACTCCTTGCTCGTCGCACGGCTGGTCAACCGCGTCCGGGACGGCCTCGGCACCGAGCTGTCCATCCGGGAGGTCTTCGAGCACCCGACCGTCGCCGCCCTCGCCGAACTGCTGTCACAACGGCCGACGCACGCCTCCCGCCCCCTTCTCGTCCGGCGCGAACGGCCCGAGCGGATACCGCTGTCGGCGGCACAACGGCGGATGTGGTTCCTCGACCGGCTCGACGACCAGGCGCCGGCCTACACCATCCCCGTCGTCCTGCGCATGACCGGCGCGCTCGACCCGGACGCCTTGCGCGACGCCTTCGGTGATCTGGTCGGGCGCCACGAGGTACTGCGCACGGTGATCGCGGAAGGGCCGGACGGACCGCACCAGGTCGTCGTCGACACCGAACCGCCCTTCGTGACCCGGTCGTTGGACCCGGGCGACTTCACCGCGGGCCTGGATCAGGCCGCCCGGGTGCCGTTCGCCCTCGACCACCAACTGCCCATCCGCGCCACGCTCTTCACCGACGGCGACCGCGCACACGCGCTGCTGCTGCTCCTGCACCACATCGCGGGCGACGGCACATCCATGCGGCCCCTCGCCGAGGACCTCTCCACGGCCTACGCCGCCCGACGCTCGGGCCGCACCCCCGACTGGGCCCCGCTGCCCGTCCAGTACGCCGACTACGCGCTGTGGGAGCGGGAACTGCCCGCGGACCGGGTCGACTTCTGGACGAGGGAACTGGCCGGGATCCCCGACCAGATCGAGCTGCCCACCGACCGGCCCCGGCCGGCCGTCGCCTCCCACCGCGGCGGCATGGTGCCCTTCACGGTGCCGGCCGCCCTGCGCCGCCGCGCCGACGCGCTCGGCCGGGACCGGGGCGCCAGCGCCTTCATGGTGCTCCACGCCACGCTCGTCACCCTCCTCAGCCGACTCGGCGCCGGCGACGACATCGTGCTCGGAACACCCGTCGAGGGCCGCCCGGACACCGCGCTCGAAGGCCTCGTCGGACTCTTCGCCAACACGCTGGTCCTGCGCGTCGACACCTCCGGCGACCCCACGTTCGAGGAACTCCTCGACCGGGTGCGCGCGACCGACGTGGCGGCGTACGACCACACCGACGTGCCCTTCGAGCGGCTCGTCGAGGTCCTCAACCCGGCGCGCTCACGCTCCCGGCACCCGCTGTTCCAGGTCATGCTGACGGTCAATCAGAGGACGGTCGTTCCCACGCTGCCCGGCCTGGAGGTGGCCGTCGGGGACGTACCGGGCGACCGGTCCAAGTTCGACCTGTCACTGATGTTCGCCGAGAACGGCGAGGGCGGCTGGTCCGGATGGGTCGAGTACGCCTCGGACCTGTTCGACCGCGCCACCGCCGAGAGCGTCGCCGCCCGCTACCTGCGCCTGCTGGAGGAGGTGACGGCCGACCCGGCCCGCCCCCTGCACAGCCTGCCTCTGCTCACCTGCGCCGAACGCGAGGACACGCTCGCCGGACGCGCCGGAACCGCCCGCCCGCTGCCCGACGGCTCACTGCCGGAGGCCTCGCTGCCCGGGGCCTCGCTGCCGGAGATGTTCGAGGAGCAGGCCGCGCGCACCCCGCACGCCGTGGCCGTCGTCGCGGACGGTGCGGGCCTCCCGCACGGCACCGAGCTGACGTACGCCGAGCTGAACCGCCGCGCCGACCGGCTGGCCCGGCACCTGGTCACGCTCGGGGCCGGGCCGGAGACCGTCGTCGCCGTGGTGCTTCCGCGCCGCCCCGAGGTGATCGTGGCGCTGCTCGCGGTCCTCAAGACCGGGGCCGCCTACCTGCCCATCGACCCGGCCAACCCGCGGGCGCGGATCGACGCCCTCATCGCCGACGCGGGCGCCACGATCGTCCTCGACGAGGACGCGCTGGCCGCCGTCCCGGACACCGGCGCGGACGCCGCCCCGGGCGTCCGGGTCCACCACCGCCAGGCCGCCTACCTGATCTACACGTCCGGCTCGACCGGCCACCCGAAGGGAGTGGTCGTCGAACACGGCTCGCTCGCCGCCTACTTGCGCGAGGCCGCGGCGATGTACCCGGCCGCGTCGGGCGAGTCGCTGGTCCACACCTCCCTCGCCTTCGACATGCCGGTGACCACACTGTTCACGCCGCTGATCACGGGCGGCCGGGTGCGGTTCGGGGACCTGGACGAGGACACCCCCACCCCCGACCTGCTCAAGGTCACCCCGAGTCATCTACGGCTGCTGGAGTCGCTGCCCGACCGCGTCAGCGACGCCCGCACCCTGGTCATCGGCGGCGAGGCACTCGACGGCAGTGCCCTGCGGGCATGGCGCGAGCGGCACCCCAAGGCAGTGGTGATCAACGAGTACGGCCCGACCGAGGCGACCGTCGGCTGCGTCGTCCACCGGCTCGAACCGGACGACGACCTCGCCGCGGGGCCGGTACCCATCGGCCGCCCCATCGCGGGCGCGCACGTCTATGTGCTCGACGACCGTCTCCAGCCCGTCCCCGACGGTGTGTGGGGCGAGCTGTACCTCGCCGGCACCGGCCTCTCCCGCGGCTATGCCGGGCGGCCCGGCCAGAGTGCCGAGCGCTTCGTCGCCGACCCGTACGGTCCGCCCGGCACCCGGATGTACCGGGTGGGCGACCGGGCCCGCTGGAACCGTGCCGGGGTGCTGGAGTACGCCGGACGCGTCGACGACCAGGTCAAGATCCGGGGCTACCGGATCGAGCCCGGCGAGATCGAGACCGCGCTGACCGCGATCGACGGGGTGGCCCGAGCCGCCGTGATCGCCCGCGAGGACCGTCCGGGCGATCAGCGGCTGGTGGCGTACCTCGTCGCCGAGACACTGCCGGCGGTCGAGGAGTTGAAGGCCCGGCTCGCCGCCGTCCTCCCCGCCCACCTCGTACCGTCCGCGTTCGTCGAGGTCGACGGGCTCCCGCTGAACGCCAACGGCAAGCTCGACCGCAAGGCGCTGCCGGCGCCGCCCGACACCGCCGCCGGTACCGGCCGGGCGCCGCGGACCGAGCAGGAAGCGCTGCTGTGCGGGCTGTTCGCCGAGGTGCTGGGGGTCCCCGAAGTCTCCGCCGACGACGACTTCTTCGCGCTGGGCGGTCACTCCCTGCTCGCCGTCCGTCTGGCCGGCCGCATCGGTGAGACGCTGGCGGTCCGCTTCGGTCTGTCGGCGCTGCTCGAAGCGCCGACCCCGGCGGGCCTGGCCCGCCGTCTGACGGAGGGCGGCCCGCACGCCGCGTCGTGGGTGCCGGACTCGGAGGCCGAGCTGAGTCCCGCCTTGCGCTTCGCGTCCGTCGCGTCCGCCGGAGCGTCCGCCGAAGTACCGCATACCGATGGCCCCCGGGAGATTCTGCTGACCGGGGCCACGGGGTTCGTCGGCGCCTTCCTCCTGGCCGAACTGCTGCACCGGACATCGGCGCGGGTGCACTGCCTCGTCCGCGCCCGGACCGACGCCGAGGCGGGCGAACGGCTGGCCGAGGTCATGCGGCGCTACGGCATCGACCTCGGGCCGACGCCGGACCTCCCGCGCCTGAACATCGTCCGGGGAGACCTGGCGGCGGTGGACCTCGGTCTCGACGCGGCCGGCTGGTCGGCACTGCGCGAGCGGGTCGACACGATCGTCCACAGCGGCGCACACGTCCATCACCTCTTGCCGTACACCCGGCTCAAACCGGCTAACGTGGAGGGCACCCGGACCCTGCTGCGCCTGGCCGCCGAGGGCCGGCCGAAGACGTTCCACCACCTGTCGACTCTCGGTGTGTTCGGACCCGGCCAGGGCCCCCGGCTGGTCACGGAGGATTCACCGATCGGCGGTGAGAAGCACCCGTACGGGAATGGGTACGCGGCCAGCAAATGGGTCGCGGACCGGCTCGTGGAGCGCGCCTTCGAGCGGGGGGCCACCGGCGCCATCCACCGGCTCGGCCGGATCTGGGCGCACACCTCCACCGGTGCCGTCAGCGCCGACGACATGTTCTCCCGGCTGCTCACCAGTTGCGCCGCGCTCGGCTGCCATCCGGTCGGACCGGATCTGGAGGAAGCGCTGCTCCCCGTGGACGTCCTGGCCCGCGCCGTCGTGGAGCTGGTCCTGACCGGGACCAAAACCGCTCGTGTGCACCATCTCCACCACCCGCGCAGGGTCGGAGCCGGTTCCTTCATGAGCGGGCACGACCGGATGCGTGGAACGGTCTCCGAACCGGTCCCGCTCACCGAGTGGCTGCACCGTCTGCGGCGCGCGAGCGCACGCGGCCAGGACCTGCCGATCCTGCCCTACCTGGACCAGCTCGAAGAGCACGCGAGGAGCGCACCGGACCCACAGGAGCCATTCCTGGAGTTCGACAACGACAGGACGCTTCAGCGGCTGCGGGACCTGGCGGTCCCGATCCCGGACCTCGACGAAGCCACGATCTCCCGCTACTGGGACTTCGTCGAACGCTGAACCGAGGAGCTCGAAGCGTCCTCGGTGGGCCCGGCCGAGCCGCGCCCCCACTCCCCCGCCCCGAAAGGAACACCACCTGTCATGACCAACCCCTTCGAGAACCCCGACGGCGTCTACCGGGTCCTGGCCAACGACGAGGGCCAGCACTCGCTGTGGCCCGACTTCACCGCCGTGCCCGCCGGCTGGACCACCGTCTTCGGTCCGGACAGTCGCACCGCCTGCCTGGAGTACGTCGAACGCGAATGGACCGACCTGCGCCCCAAGAGCCTCGTCCGGGCCATGGGCGAGTGACACGGACCCAACGGACTGGGCGGACTCAGCCAACGAAAGGGAGCACGCACGTGAGCAGCGTCGACATGGCGCAGGCACCATACGCCCCGATGAGCGCCGACGGGACGGTGCGGTACGGCGCCCGCACCCGGGCCCGGCTCGGCCAGGTGACAGCGGAACTGCTGGACCACGCGGGCGACCGGGTCGACGACCCGGCATGGGTGGCCCTGGCCCGGCACGCCTGGGAGGGCGTGCCCGCCGAAATACGGCGCACCGTCAGGGAGTTCCGCAGGTATTCGGGCCCCGACGGCGCCCTCGTCCTGCGCGGGCTCCCCATCGGTGCCGCACACCTGCCGCCGACTCCGATGGTGAAGGGTTCGGTGCAGCACGTCCCGTCCCTGTCCGCGGCGACGCTGCTGCTGTTCGCGGCCGGGCTCGGCGACCCGGCCGCATTCGCGGCGGAGAAGTCCGGCGCCCTCGTCCAGGACGTCGTGCCGGTGCCGGGTCAGGAGAGGGTCCAGGGCAACGTCGGCTCGGTCGAGCTCACCTTCCACACCGAGAACGCCTTCCACCCCCACCGCCCCGACCACGTCATGCTCCTGTGCCTGCGACCCGACCACGAGGGCACGGCCGAACTGCGCACCAGCTGCGCCCGACGCGTCCTGCCGCTGCTGACACCCGGCACCCGGGAGGCGCTCGGCAGGCCGGAGTACGTCACCGAGGCACCGCCGTCCTTCGGCCCGCCCGGAGAGGGCACCGCGCACGCCGTGCTCAGCGGCGACCCGGACGACCCCGACTGGTGCTTCGACGAGGCGGCCACCAAGGCGGTGACCCCCAAGGGCCGGGCCGCCCTCGCCGAACTGGCCGAGGTGGCGCACCGCACGTACACCGGGGTGCTGCTGCTCCCCGGCGACCTCGCCCTCGTCGACAACCGGATCACCCTGCACGGCCGTTCGGCGTTCACCCCGCGCTACGACGGCCGCGACCGCTGGCTCCAGCGGACGTTCGCCTTCAGCGACCTGCGCCGTTCCCGCGACCACCGTCCCGGTGACGGAACGGTGCTGGTCAAGTGACTCGCCCTGTGAACCGTCAAAGGGCGGCGGTCCGCGAGGCATTGGGAGAACCGTTGACAGGAAAGGTACGTGCTGACATGACCGAGACCGACCGGGCACCCCTCGCCGTGTTCCGACGTCACGAGTCGAACGTACGCAGCTACTGCCGCGACTTCCCGGTGGTCTTCGAGCGAGCCGCCGGCCACCACCTCTGGGACACCTCGGGGCGCCGCTACGTGGACCTGCTGTGCGGGGCCGGCTCGCTCAACTACGGCCACAACCCGCCCGCGATCGTCGAACGCGTGACGGCCTACCTCAGGGCCGGCGGACCCGTGCAGTCGCTGGACCTGCACACCACGGCCAAGGCCGACTTCCTGGAGCGGTTCGGCCGTCTCGTCCTGGAGCCGCGTGGACTGGGGGACTTCGTGGTGCAGTTCCCCGGCCCGGCCGGAACACTCGCCGTCGAGGCCGCCCTGAAGCTGGCACGCAAGGTCACCGGGCGCACCGAGGTGATCTCCTTCACCGGGGGCTTCCACGGCGCCTCCCTCGGCGCCCTTGCCGCCACGACCTCCCCGCTGCTGCGCGGCGCGGCGGGCGTACCACTGACCGACGTCACGAACCTCCCGTACGGCGACGCGTCCGAGCCCGATCCGTTCGCCGCCCTGGAACAGGCCCTGGGCCCGGGCGCGATGACGCCCCCGCCCGCGGCGATCCTGCTGGAGACGGTGCAGGGCGAGGGCGGACTGCACACCGCTCCGCGCGCCTGGCTGGCGCGGATCCGTGAACTCGCGGACGCCACCGGCACGTTGGTCATCGTGGACGACATCCAGGCGGGCTGCGGACGCACCGGTACCTTCTTCAGCTTCGAGGACGCCGCCGAGCTCCGCCCCGACCTGGTCTGCCTGTCGAAGTCCCTCAGCGGGATGGGGCTACCGATGGCGGCGCTGTTGATCCGGCGCGAGATCGACCGCTGGGCCCCCGGCGAGCACAACGGCACGTTCCGCGGCCACAACCTCGCGTTCGTGGCGGGCTCCGCGGCACTGGACCACTGGAGCGACCCGCACTTCACCGACCACGTCGCCGAACTGACCGCCGCCATCCGCACCAGCCTCACCAGCATCACCGACGCCCTCCCGGCAGGTGCCGCCGAAGTCGTGGGCAAGGGGGCGATGAGCGGCCTGAGCTTCCCAGCCACGAGAACGGCCGAGCGGATCCGGGAGGCGTTGTTCCGCGCCGGCATCGTCGCCGAGACGTCAGGGGCGGGACATGTACTCAAGCTCCTGCCGCCCCTGACGATCCCCCTCACCGAGTGGAAGACGGTGGCGGACACCTTGGGCGACACCGTCCAGGGCCTCGCTACGACGTAGTCGCCAGTCACCCTGGGGACGGCCGCGCCGAGCAGCCGCGACCGTCCCCAGGACACGGAGGTTGATGGATCACCAGGGGCTTGCCGGCCCCGGGAAGGCGGCCGTTCGTCCTGGTCGCGCTACCGAGGACGAGGGCGCCCCCATGCGGCTGCGACCGCTACCAGGCGAAGGCCTCCGGGGACGCTCCCGGTCCCGGGAAGATCTCGTCCAGCCCGGCCAGCAACTCCTCGCTCAGCTCCAACTCCACGGCACGCAGGGCCGATGCGAGCTGCTCCGCCGTACGCGGGCCGACGATCGGGCCCGTCACGCCCGGGCGGGTGAGCAGCCAGGCCAGGGCGGCCTCGCCGGGCTCCAGACCATGCTTGTCGATCAGGTCCTCGTACGCCTGGATCTTCGCGTGTACTTCCGGGCCGGACATGCCGCCCGCGGCTCGCCCCTCACTGCGCCGACCGCCCTCGACCTCCTTCTTCAGTACGCCGCCCAGCGCACCGCCGTGCAGCGGCGACCACGGGATGATGCCGAGGCCGTACTCCTGCGCGGCCGGGATGACCTCCATCTCGGCACGACGCTCGTAGAGGTTGTAGAGGCACTGCTCGCTGACCAGGCCGTAGGAGCCTCTGCGGGCGGCGGTCTCGTTGGCCTGCGCGATCTTGTAGCCCGGGAAGTTGGAGGACCCGACGTAGAGGATCTTCCCCTGCTGGACCAGGACGTCGATCGCCTGCCAGATCTCCTCGAACGGGGTGTCCCGATCCACGTGGTGGAACTGGTAGACATCGATGTGGTCGGTCTGGAGCCGCTTGAGCGACGCCTCCACGGCGCGCCGGATGTTCACCGCCGACAGCTTGTCGTGGTTGGGCCACGCCGCGCCGTCCGCACCCATGTTGCCGTACACCTTGGTGGCGAGGACCACCTTGTCGCGCCGCTCGCCGCCCTTCGCGAACCAGCCGCCGATGATCTCCTCGGTACGGCCCTTGTTCTCGCCCCGGCCGTACACGTTCGCCGTGTCGAAGAAGTTGATCCCCGCGTCCAGCGCCGCGTCCATCATCGCGTGACTGTCGGTCTCGTCGGTGTGCGGGCCGAAGTTCATGGTGCCAAGTACGAGCCGGCTGACCTTGAGCCCCGTGCGTCCGAGCTGCGTGTACTTCATGGACTGCACGCTAGTCGCGTGGAGTGCGCTCTAGGCAAGCGCGCAACCCGACTCCCACGCGTCTTTGACACACCCTTGGCACACGACCGGCAACCGGCGCCTCTCCGGCGCCCGGAACGGCCAACTCACCACGGCCGACGGTGCGTTGAGGGCAGGCACCCCACCCCGCTCCGGATCTGCCAAGAGCAGCTGCGATCACCGCCTGATGGCCAGCCAGACGGTCACGGCAGCGGTGGCGAGGAGCCCGATGTTGAGCACGATCCGGCGGTCTTCATCAGTCAGGTGCACGGCGATCGCACCGGCCTGAAGGAGGACGAAGCCGATGGCCGCGGCCGGCGCCAGCGCGGGCGCGATGCCGGTCAGCGGTGGCAGGACCAGGCCGACCGCGCCGAGTATCTCGACTGTCCCCAGCGCCCTGAGGGCGGGCAAGGGTATGCGATCGACCCAGGCCATCATCGGGCGGAGCTGATCGCGGCTACGGACCACCTTCAGCGTGCCTGCGTAGCAGTAGAAGAGGGCGAGCAGTCCCGCGACGATCCAGTAGGCGATGTTCATCGTTTCCGTTCTCCGTGGAGGCGCTGTTCCGTCGCGCCGGGTTCAGGCACGGTGGGCGGCGGGCTCGGTCGCGTAGCGGCTCATCGCGTCGATCCCGGCCTGTCGTGTCGGCGGCCGGCCATCGGCGAACGCGGCCTGGAGGTCTCGGAAGTACTGCACGTACAAGTCGGGCGTGAAGGTGCTGAGCATGACGGCGGGCTGATCGGTCAGGTTGGCGAAGGTGTGCGGGGTGCCTGGCGGAACGATCACGAGCGTGCCTGCCATGGCGTCGTGGTCGTCGTTTCCGACTGTGAACCGCACGGTGCCGGACAGGATGTAGAAGCCCTCGTCGTGCTGGGCGTGGCGGTGCTGCGGCGGTCCCTGGGTGTGTGGGGCGAGCACGGACTCGGCGATCGCGAGGCGGTGCCCGGTATGGCTGCCGTCCTCCAGAACGCGCATGCGCGTGGTCCCCAGAACGATCGTCTCACCGTCGCCGGGACCCACCACCGACAGGGCGGGACCGGCTTGCGGCTCACTGCTCTTCGCTTGTTCGGTCATGCTCACGAGTGCACCGCCGCCAGCCTGCCCGTGTCCAAGACCCGTCCCGCGGCGCCGATACCCCGTGGGTATCGTTGCAGCGTGGAGCTACGAACCTTGCGCTACTTCGTGGCGGTCGCCGAGGAACTCCACTTCGGCCGGGCCGCCACCCGACTGCACATGAGTCAGCCGCCGCTGAGCCGGGCGATCAAGCAGTTGGAGGCCGACGTCGGGGCCCTGCTCTTCGCCCGCTCGCCCACCGGCGTCACGCTCACGCCGGTGGGCACGGTGCTGCTCGACGAGGCGCGTGCCCTGCTCGACCAGGCCGACCGCGTCCGTGTACGCGTCAGCGCGGCGGCCGGCGCCGCATCCATCACCGTCGGCATCCTGGGCGACGGCACCGACCCGGGTGCGTCCAGGCTGGCCGCCGCCTACCGGCGAAAGCACCCCGGCATCGATGTCCGCATCCGCGACACCGACCTGACCGATCCGACGTGCGGGCTGCGCGCCGGGCTGGTCGACGTCGCTCTGACCCGGGCGCCGTTCGACGAGACCGCGCTGACGGTGCGGGCACTGCGGGCCGATCCGGTCGGCGTGGTCCTGCGCGCCGACGATCCGCTGGCCCGCCACGACCGGTTGCGGCCGGCCGACCTGGACGACCGCCGCTGGTTCCAGTTCCCGCGAGGCACCGACCCCGCCTGGCAGTCGTACTGGAACGGCGGCAAGCCGCGCGAGGGGCCGATCGTGCGCGCCGTTCAGGAATGCCTCCAGGCCGTGCTGTGGAACGGCACGGTCGGCCTGGCCCCGCTCGGGCACGACCTGCCCGCGGAGCTGGCCGTGGTACCGCTGGTCGGCATGGTCCCGAGCCGAGTGGTGGCGGTGTGGAACGAAGGTGACACCAATCCGTTGATCCGGTCCTTCGTCGAGATCGCGACAGCCGCGTACCGCAACTGAGCACCGGCACACTGCCTGCGCGCCCACACGTTCCTCCCCGAGTCCACTCACGTCCATACCCGCCTATCTCCGTCTATCCGGCAAGGAGCCCCCGGTGGCCCACATCACGCCCGACAAGTGGAACGGTCACTACGCCGACGGCGGTGCCTTCCGCCGGCTCGGTGACGCGGAACGACGCCTGCTCGCCCAGCACGCGCCCGCCCCGGAGGGCGCCGCCCTCGCCCTGGATGTCGGCTGCGGGCTCGGGGAGTTGGCCCGTCATCTGGCCGACAGCGGATACACCGTCGATGCCGTGGACCACTCCGGCACCGCCCTCACCCGCGCCCAAGCCGACACCGCCCCCGGCACACCCGTCACCTATCTGCTGTACGACATCGAGCACGACGGCACCGACGAACTGCCCCACCCCGCATACGACCTGATCACCTGCCGTCTGAGCTGGGCGTTCATCCATGACCGCACCCGCGTGATGAACCGGCTGCGCGAACGCCTGCGCCCCGGTGGCACCCTGTGCATCATCACGCCCGTCCCCTCCGCCGTCCCGGACGACAAGCGCGCCATCGCCCTGGACGAGGAGGAGATCAGCCTGCTGTCCACGGGCTGGAAGGTCGCCGAATGCCACGACGCGGACGGCCTGGCGTTCCTCGTTCTGCGAGAGCCGATCGCGCTTGCGGTCCAGTGCGCCGCCAAGGGGCGGCCCTCCCCGCATGCCCTGACCGGTGCCGGCGTCGTCGTCACCGACTCCAGGGGGCGGATCCTGCTCGGCTGGTCGGCCCGCCGCGAGGTGTGGGAACTCCCCGGGGGCAAGAACGACGCCGATGAGGACTTCGTAGCCGCGGCTGTGCGGGAGTTGGAGGAGGAGACCGGGCTGGTCGCTGAACCGGAGGATGCGCAGCTGCTGGCCTTGCTGATGGACTCCGTCCATGGCATGCCCCGGCTGACGGCCGCCGTCCGCGTCCGCGCCTTCAGTGGTGAACCGGCCGTGCGTGAACCGGACTTGATCCGGCGGTGGGAGTGGATGGAGCCCGCCGACCTGCCCCACCTGGCCCAGCCGCTGTTCACACCGAGCGCGCACGTCATCGACACTGCCTGGCCCGGTCTGCTGCCCGGCCTGCCGCCCGTCCATCGCTATCCGATCACGTCTGCCGCAACCCCCGCGCCCGCCGAACAGACCGCCAGGGCCGACGAGTTGCGGCAGACGACGTCCGACCGGTGATCCGGCGTCAGGAGTACTCCTGGTTGATCGACTGGAGAGACACTTCGAGGACATGAACGTGGGCCGGTGCCACCAGCACCTGCACCACCTGGTCCGCGACGTCCGCCGCTCGCAGACCCTTCTGCCGCTGCCCTTCGGCGATGCGCTTCCTGAGTTCCGGTTGCGTTATGCCGGCGCCTTCGTTGGTCAACGTGAATCCGGGCGAGACGGTGGTGACGCGCACGCCGGCCGCTGCCAGTTCGAGGCGCAGTCCGGAACTGATTCTGTCGACGGCTGCCTTGGAGGCCGCGTAGACCGACTGTGCCGCGTGCCGGACCCGTTGGCCCGCCAGTGAGCTGATGTTGATGATCTGGCTGGCCTCACCGCGGGTGAGGAAGGGCAGCGCGGCTCTGGTGACGTCGAGCAGCCCGAGTACGTTGACGTCGAGAAGTTCCTGCCATTGTTCGCGTTCACCGTCCGCGACGGTGTCCAGACGAATGATGCCGGCATTGTTGACCAGGGCGTCGAACGCGCCCACCTGGGCGCCGATCTCGCTGATCGCCTCGGCGGTCGCGGACGCGGAACGCAGATCCGCCGGCACGGGTAGCCCGCCCGTGCGGGCTACGGCGTCGGCCAGCCGCGCGCCGGGACGAGCGAGCAGGAGCGGCACGGCTCCGGCGGTCGAGAGGGCCTCCGCGATGGCCAGTCCGATGCCGGCCGATGCCCCCGTGACCAGAACGCGTCTTCCGTTCAACGTGCGCATACGCAAGGTGCTCCCGTCCCGTCGTCGTGCGCGGTCGTCGTGCCGTTGCCCCATGTTCCAATGTCCGGGGGGTGATCTCCATGGACGTGCTGGCGTTGGAGCTGGAGACGGCGGTCGTTGACGCCGTGTCTGCGGGGTACCGGATCTGGCGGTCGGTGTTCACGGCCCGGGGCAAGCTGCTGACCAGTGACGACTGGGCTGGGGTCCTGGCGCGGTCGGTGTCCTCGGGGTCGTCGGTGGGTGTGGTGGCAAGGGACCTCCTGAGTTCCCGGGGCGGGTGCCGCGACAGCGGCTTGCAGGGCAGGGAAGAGCTGGACGCCGTCGCGGCGACGGCGTACGAACCGCTGATCCGCCAGGGCACCGCGCAGGACGGCGTACGGGAGTGGCTGCGCCAGGCCGCGCGGATCGGGATGCGCTGCGTCGCCTTCAGCGTCACCTGTCCCGCCCTGGTCGAGGAGAGCCTGCACCGGTTGGGCTGGGGTGAGTTGGTCGTGCCGGGCGACTTCGACGAGGTCCTCGCGATGGCGCCGGGACGACGGGGCGCGGACATCCGCCGCCGGCCGAGTCCGGTCACCTTGGTCAGCGGATCCCCTTGGCTCATCGAGCTGTTCCATGAGCGCGGGGCGCGGTGCCTGGCGGTCGCGAACAAGTTCTCGTCGTACCTGGTCGAGCCGGGGCCCGGCGTGACGCTGGTGCAGCCGCGGTTCATGAGTCTGCCGGCAGCTCTCGATTCGCTGTACGACAGCGATACGGGCCTGGGCGGGACGACCGCGCCGCAGCGCGAGAGGCTGTGGGGAAGTCTGGCGGGTCTGGCCCTCGGTGACAGTGTGGGGAAGCTCGTCGACAAGCGGCCGGCGTCGCGACTGGATCGGGAAACCGAGGAACTTCTGGCCGACCTGACCTCGGGACGGGAGCCGCCGGCGGGTTTCACCGGGCGGGTCACCGACGAGACGGCGCTGCTGTTCGCCTCACTCGACGTCCTTCGCGCGCACCGGCGCATGTCTCGGGACGCGTTCGAGGCGATGCTGCGCCGGATCAACCCGCTGGGCGGGCGGCAGGTCTACAAACTCAGAGCACGGCGGGACCTCTTCAGCGTCGCCGATGACGGGGTGACCAACGGCTGCATCTCGCGGTGCGTACCGCTGGCGTATCTGTACGGGCCGGAATCCTGCGGTGATCTGGCGTCCGAGGTCCACAAGTTGGTTTCGGTGACGCATTTCTCGCCGGATTCGATGATGGCCGCGTTGGTGTTCACCTTGCTCCTGTCGGGATTGCTTCGCGGTGAAGCCCCGGATGTCGCGCTGGAGTTGCCGTTTCGCGTGGCGGAGCACCTCAGGCGCCTCGCGCGGGGCGGTGACGCCGTACTGGAGGCCTTGCATGCGGCGGCTCTCGTACCTGGTGACCGGCGGCCCGCCGACGTGGTGGACCAGATCGAGGACGAGTTCGGGATGGCTGTGGAGGCCAGGTCGTCGGTGATCGCGGCCATCGCTCTCGCGGTGGCGGACCATCCGATGGCGACCACGACCGGTCTGCTGCTGCGCCGGCGCGGGAGTTGGGATCTCGATTCGACGGCCGCGATCTATCTGGCGCTCGCGGGGGCCGTACGACCGGCCGAGGTCCCGGCGAAGTGGGTTTCCCGGATCGAGGCGAGGACCGCCCGCAATCTGGCCGTGGAGGCGCGGATGGTGGATGCCGTGCGTACGGAAACGATCAACGCTGGTGCTTGAGGGGTGGGTGCCGAGCCCGGTCGATCACTTCACCGCGTCTCCCCGTGCAGGAGGTCGAAGGTGAAGACGCCGCCGTGGCCCGCGGCACAGATGCGCGTCTCGTTGGTGAACCAGGCACAGGCGCGGAGCGGGTGCGCTACGCGGATCATGGTCAGGCAGACGCCCTCGTGTACGTCCCACACGCGTAGTTCCCCGGCCTCGTCGACGCTGGCGAGCAGGCTGCCGGTGGGGTCGAAGGCCACTGACCGTACCGTTCCCGCGTGTCCCGTCAGGTCGGCCACGACGGTGGGCGGCTCACTGCGCCACAGGCGGATGACCCTGTCCTGCCCGCCGGTGGCGATGAGGCCGCCCGCCTGTGCCACGTCACAGGCGGTGACCCAGCCGGTGTGCTCGCAGGGGTATCTCCTCGGTTCCCGCCTCGCTTCGCCGTGGAGTTCGGTGAAGCACAGCATCCCGTCGTCGCCGGTGCTGACGACCAACCGGCCGTCGGGCGAGAACGCGCAGGTCCGGGCCCATCCCTCGTGGCAGTGAGCGTCGTGGAGGAGACGGCCTTCCAGGTCGAGGACGGTGACCCGCCCGTCGCTGGAGGCGGCGGCGATCCATGAGCCGTCAGGGGAAAGGGCTGTCGCGAGAACGCTGCGCCGTGCCTCGCCGAGGAGGTCGGCGAGGAGCGCGCCGCTGTGCGCGTCCCAGCGTCGGAGGCGGCCGTCGTCTCCGCTGCTCAACAGCCAGGTTCCGGAGGCGTCGACGGCGACGGAAGTGGTCGCTCCGTCATGGGCGTCGATGAGGCGTACGGTGTCGCCGGCCGCGGACTGCACACGAATCGCCCCACTGGAGCTCGCCGCGGCGATGCGCCGGCCGTCGGCGGAGACGGCGCAGTCACGCCAGTGGGACACGTCCGTCTCGATGACGGCGCGCAGCCGTCGCCGCCCGATGTCCCACACGCGCACGCTCTCGTCGCCGCCTGAGGTCACCAGCAGGCCGGCGGAACCGGTCGCCATCGTCCGTACCCCTGACGGGTGGTGGCCCAGCACGGTCGACAGTCCCGCGGAGGGATCCCACAGTCGCACCTCCGGGTCATCGCCCGCCGTGGAGACCAGGCCGCTGTCGCGGTCGAGGGCGCAGGCCCAGATCGCGCCCGTGTGTCCTTCGAGTGCGGCGGACTGCGTGCCCGTCCGAAGGTCCCAGATCCGCACCAGCCGGTCGTCGCCGACGCTGACCAGCGTGTGGTCGCCCGGGCCGGGGCACAGTGCGCGGACGTACCCGCTGTGTCCCCGCAGGACGGCGCGCTCGGATCCGTCGGTCGTGTTCCACAGCCGTACCGTGCGATCGCCGCCCGCGGACGCGATCCACTGCCCGTCGGGGCCGTAGACACAGGCCCGGACGGCTCCGGTGTGACCGGTGAGCGTCATCAGCAGTTCGCCGGTCGGCACGTCCCAGATCTTGACGGTGTGGTCGTCGCTGCCGCTGGCCAGGCGTGCGGAGTCGGGGCTGAAGGCGCAGGTGCGCACCGGCGCGGCGTGTCCGGCCAGTGCGGCGAGGGCCGTGCGGTGGGTGGCGTCCCAGATCTGTACGAGGTGGTTGTCGTCCGCGGTCGCGACGAGTCGGGCATCGGGGCTCACGGCGCAGGCGCGTACCGTTGCGCGCTCGGCGGGGAGCGCACCGAGAAAGGCCCCGGTGGCCAGGTCCCAGAGCCGCGTGCGCCGGTCCTCGCCCGCTCCGACCATCCACCGGCCGCCGGGTTCGACGGCGCATGCCTTCACGGCGCCGCTCGGCCCGCCCGTCTCGGGCGGCGGTTGGTCGAACCTCGCGGGATCCCAGAGCAGGATGGTGCCGTCGACGTCCGCGGTAGCGAGCCAGGCTTCCTCGCCGTCGCTGCCCGCCGCGCTCGCCCAGATCGCGCCCCGGTGCCCGAGCAGCTCCGCCCGCAGCCCGGTGTCTTCACCCTCAACTCCCCATACGCGCACGGTCCGGTCGTCGCCGGCCGTCGCGAGCCAGGTTCCGTCGGCGGCCGCGGCGCAGGTGCGGATCCACCCGGTGTGCCCGTTGAGGAGCAGGCGCATCTCCCCGGTCTCGACGTCCCACACGCGGGCGCTGCCGTCAGCGCCGCCGCTCGCCAGCCATCGTCCGCGCGGATCGACGGCGAGGGCACGCACCGGGCCGGTGTGGCCGCGGAGCGTTCTGAGCAGCACACCGTCTCCGGCGTGCCACAGCCGGACGGTGCCGTCGTCGCCGCCGGTCGCGAGCCACGATCCGTCCGGTCCCGCGGCACAGGCCCTGATCCACCCGGTGTGGCCGGTCAGCGTCAGGCGTACGGTGCCCGACTTGACGTCCCACAGGCGGATGAGACGGTCGGCCCCTGCGCTGGCCAGCCAGTCGCCGCGCGGGCTGACCGCGGCGGCGCGCACGGCCCCGGTGTGGCCCGTCATCGTCCTGGTGACGTCTCCTTCCCCGCGCAGCGACCGGACGGTGATGGTGGCGTCGTCGCCGGCGCTGGCCACCCACCGGCCCAACGGGTCGACGGGACAAGCCCAGTTCATGCCCCTGCCGGCCCCGTCGGCGAAGACATGCTGGACGTGGCCGGTGCGCACGTCCCAGATCCGCACGACGCCGTCTCCGCCGGTGCTGGCCAGGAGCTGTCCGTCCTGGCTCGCGGCGCAGGCCCAGATCCCTGACGTGTGGCCGGTCAGCGTGCGTCGCAGGGCCGCGTGCGGGAGGTCGGCGGGCGGCCACGCCGGACGCAGCCGGGGCACGGTCAGGCCCGACTCGAAGGCGGAGATGCCTGGTTCGAGGTCCGAGGTTCTTTCCAGGCGGCTGAGGAAGACAGAGGTGAGGGCGTGTTCGGGTCGGGTGCCGGTCAGCAGGTGCGCGCTGCGGCCGATGGCGCGATGCAGTGCTCGCGCTTCGGGGGACGTCGCCCGCGCCAGATCCTCCTCGACGGCGACCGGTCCGAGCACCTTGAGCTTCTCGGTCAAGTACCCCAGGTGACGGCAGAGTTCCTCGAACTCATGGGTCGCGCCGGCTTCGGGCAGGTGGTAGCCGAGATTGCGCCACATGTAGGTGTCGTCCGCGGGCAGCCGCCACCAGGGACGCGGACGCTCGCCGGCGCCCCAGGCGTCGTGGAAGCCGTCCGTGCCGTCGACGCCTTCCATCGCCTTCGCGATGACCGCCGCCAGGAGCTGCCCGTTGAGTTCCGTCAGGCCTGCCGCGCCCACCCTCGTGCGGAGATAGTCCCGGATGACGTCGTGCAGCCGGACGCCCCGGCCGGTGGCGGACGGCAGCGCCAGGGAGAGATCGACCAGGTCCTCGCAGAGCAGGTCGGCCTCAAGGGGCGAGAGGTCCCCGGTCGCCGACCAGAAGGTCTGCACCGTGGATGCCGGGATGTCCTGGTCCTCGGGAAACACTGCGAGCTCCAGGAATCTGGCCAGGTCGTCGCCGGAGAGACTGTCGAGGCTCGCCTCGACCGTGGCCGCCACGGCGTCCGCGCGGTCCTCCGAGCGCCGGACGTCCAGCGCGGTCGGGCCTTTGGCGCGCAGCCGTTCGTCAATGCGTTCACCGGCTACGGCGGCTGACTCACCGGCCGCGACATAGCGCCGCAGCGCCTTGTTGACGAGGGAGAGGAGCACGGGCCAGCGGCCGGTGCGGGCGAACAGCCGGTGGGCGATGTGCATGGGCAGTTCGGGCAGTCCGCGCGACAACAGGGTGAGCGCCTCGTCGTCCGTCATCGCTCCGACGACCACCGACACGGAATCCGCGGGAAGAATGCTGCTGACGCGTGTGGTGATCAGCCGGGCGCAGTTCTCGGCTCCGCTCAGGAAAGGTCGGAGTTGGGATCGAGTCCATACGTCGTCGATGACGATGAGGAACCGGCGGGAGCCGATGAGTTCGCCGAGGCGAATTCCTGCGACATCGGGATCCGAAAGGGTGGGGCGCGTTCCCGAAACCATCTCCGAGAGGTCGTTCAGTTTCTCCGCCAGGCGTCCGGTCGTGGTCTCCTCCCCCACGGTCACCCACAGGACGCCGTCCGGGAATCGGGTGCCGGTCTCGGGCGCGAGGCAGGTGGCGACGGCGAGCGTGGTCTTGCCGAAGCCGCCCGCGCCGCGCAGTGCCGTGGTGATGGCCACCCGGCCTGGTTCCCTCTGGCCGAGGAGCGTGAGCAGTTCCCGGGCCTGGAGGTCGCGCGGGACCGGAGCCACCGTGACCGGCGGAACCATCCAGATGCGACCGCGCGGCTGTTCGGGAGGCGGGACGACGGTGGCGGCGCGGAGCTCGGTGAGCGCCTGGTAGATCTGACCGCTGAGGTCCGAGGGTGACTCGAACGTGGCACAGACGATCTCGGACGTGAGCAACGCCTGCCGGAACACCGCCTGTCGGGCGGGATGGACGAGATCGGCGAACGTGCCCACAGGGACGAGAGCGTGTTCGCTGAGCATGAAGATCAGCGTGGGAATGTTGTGGGCCCGAGCGGTTGAATACTCTAATTCGGTGTACGAGACATTCGGGCGGTCGACCACGGGCGAGCCGTACCGGAAGCCGATGATGCCGACGTAGATGTCCGACTCGGCGACTTGACGTTCGCAATAGGACGCCGGCGCCTCGTCGCGTGCGGCGAACTGTGACATCTCGACCGGGATATCGCCCGACTTGAGAACCGCGTCACGAGCGGCGTCGATAAATGTCCGCGCGGCCGGGTACGCGCTGAATTCGGATGTGTGGCTGACGAAAACCTTGCGCGGCGCAACACCCACCGGCCCAAGGTACCGCAGACCGAGAGCTGGGTGACCTGGTATCACGGCACGAACGAGCTTGTGCGATGACGCGGCTGACCGTGTCCCGCCACCCAGCGGCCTCGCGCTCCAAAAACCTGGCGACGTCGGCGATCCGGGCCGGGATACTGGTCGCCCATGGATGAGGTCAAAGTCGTCGTCGCCCATTCCGAGCGCGCGACTCTGCGCGTCGGCGATGTGTTCCTGAAGGTGGACGCCGATCAGGCGCGCATCGACATCGAGGTCGAGGCGATGTCCCTCGCACCGGTCCCGACCCCGAAGATCCTGTGGCGCAAGCCGCCCGTGCTCGCCACCGCCGCACTCCCGGGGACCACACTCGCACGCCTCGGCGGGCCGTCGACCGGGTCACCGGCGGCGTGGGCCGCGGCGGGCGCCGCGATCCGCAAGCTGCACGACGCGCCCCTGCCGCCCCGGCCGGGCCGGGCCGGCCGAAGCATCGACGCGTTGACAAAGGAACTCGACGACGAGTGCGAGGCGCTCGTGACGCACGGCGTCCTGCCCACCGACCTGGTCACCCGCAACCGCCGGGTCGCCGAGGCCGCGCTGCGGCCATGGACCCCGGCCTTCACCCACGGCGATCTACAGATCGCGCACGTCTTCGTCGACGGCGACGAGGTCACCGGCATCATCGACTGGTCCGAGGCGGGCCAGGGCGATGCCCTGTACGACCTCGCCACCTTCGTGCTCGGACACGAGGAGCACCTCGCCGACGTCATCGCCGGCTACGGCACCGACATCGACCTCGACGTGATCCACGCGTGGTCGTCGTTGCGCAGCCTGCTGGCAGTTCGCCCGCTGATCGAGCAGGGCTTCGACCCCTTCGCGCCGGGCTGTGAGGTCGACGTACTGAGATCCCGGATGTGAGGCCGCGAGGCGCAGACCGCCATATATGCGTCCGGAGCCCACAAGCCCGGTCGCTGCACAGGTCCGTCAGCCCGGCTTGACCGCCAGCGTCGCGAAATAGCTCGACATGAATTGCGCGGATGCGTTGGAGTGGTGTGGTGCTTCCGCGAAGCCGGTGAGGACGAACCCCGCGGCGAGTTGCCCGCCGATCTGGTCGGTGAGGGTGTGGCTGTACTCAAGAGCGGCATCCGCGCCGAACTTTGTGGCGCGTTCCTCGGCGGAGTACCGCGTGACATCGCTGTAGGGCAGTTTGTGCACGACGATCAGCTCGCCGCGCTCGTCGAGCGCCTCGTGGTCGAACAGGTACGTATCAGGGTTGAGGAAGCCCGCGAGCAGGGTTCCGCCCGGCCGCAGGACGCGGAAGCACTCGCGCCACACCGGCGCCAGGTCCGGTGCGAACAGGTTCGAGACCGGGTGGAACACGACGTCGAACGCCGCATCGCCGAAGGCACTGAGGTCGCGCATGTCGCCCAGGACGGTGTGCAGTTCGAGGCCGTCGCGTGCCGCCACCATCCGGTCCTGGCCGAGTTGGCGGGGTGAGTTGTCGAACACGGTGACCCGCGCCCCCGCGGCGGCGAGGATCGGACCCTGCTGGCCACCGCCGGAGGCCAGGCACAACACGTCCTTGCCGGTCAGGTCCGTCGGCAGCCAGGAGCGGTCGACCGGCTCATGCCCGATGAGAACGATCGACCAGTCGCCCGTGCGGGCGCGCTCGACATCCTCAGTACTCACCGGCCTCGACCACTCGTTGCCCTCTTGGACGTACTTGTCCCAGGCCGCCCGATTGTGGGCAACCGGGTCGACACCCATGTCCTGCACGTTCAACTCTCCTTGCTACGGCCAAGCGGGCACCTGCGGTACTGACAGGTCGGTGCCGCCAGCCAACACGATGGCAGGGTGCGGACTCAACGAAATTAGCGGGCGTCGAGGTGTCCACGGCGAGCGCCGCCGACAGGGCACCGTGGCCCGTCGCGGTCCACGCTCGCGCGCCGAGGTTTCCATCCTGTGGGCCCGATGACTGCCTCCGCGCGCGTGTCGGATTGCCCGACTCCGGTAAAGCGAACAACGTCAGGAGCAACAACCGGCAAAGGGACATATCCGAGCAGGAAGCAGGTTGACGCATGCCCGGCAGTGAGAGCGAGAACCCGGCAATCCCCTCCCCCACCCCCACGGCGAGCCGGCCGCGGACGAACCGGGACTGGTGGCCCGATCAGCTGGACCTTCAGGTTCTCCATCAGCATTCGTCGCGATCGAATCCGATGGACGAGGGCTTCGACTACGCCAAGGAGTTCGCGACCCTCGACGTGGAAGCGCTCAAGCGCGACGTCTTCGAGGTGATGACCACATCGCAGGACTGGTGGCCGGCCGACTACGGTCACTACGGTCCGCTCTTCATCCGGATGAGCTGGCACTCCGCGGGAACGTACCGGACGGCGGACGGCCGGGGCGGCGGCGGTGCCGGCGCACAGCGGTTCGCTCCGCTGAACAGCTGGCCGGACAACGCGAGCCTGGACAAGGCGCGCCGTCTGCTGTGGCCGGTCAAGCAGAAGTACGGGCAGCAGATCTCCTGGGCGGACCTGCTGGTCTTCGCCGGGAACTGCGCCATGGAGTCCATGGGGTTCAAGACGTTCGGGTTCGGCTTCGGGCGGGAGGACCAGTGGGAGCCGGAGGAGATCTTCTGGGGACCCGAGGACACCTGGCTCGGGGATGAGCGCTACAGCGGGGACCGGGATCTGGCCGGTCCGTTCGGCGCCGTGCAGATGGGGCTGATCTACGTCAACCCGGAAGGCCCCAACGGCACCCCGGATCCGCTGGCCGCCGCCCGGGACATCCGTGAGACGTTCGGGCGGATGGCGATGAACGACGAGGAGACGGTGGCGCTCATCGCCGGCGGCCACACGTTCGGCAAGTGTCACGGGGCGGTCGACCCCAGCTACGTCGGCCCCGAGCCCGAGGGCGCCCCCATCGAGCAGCAGGGTCTGGGCTGGCGGAACACCCACGGCAGCGGAGTCGGCGGCGACGCGCTGACCAGCGGGCTCGAAGGAGCGTGGACGTTCGAGCCGACGAAGTGGGACAACGGGTTCCTCGACAACCTGTTCGGCTACGACTGGGAACTCACCACGAGCCCGGCCGGCGCCCACCAGTGGACTCCCACCGACCCCTCCGCCCGGGACAAGGTGCCCGACGCCCATGACCCGTCCAAGCGGCACGCCCCGATCATGCTGACGACGGACCTCTCGCTGAAGATGGACCCGGTCTACGGCCCGATCGCCCGGCGCTTCCACGAGAACCCGGACCAGTTCGCGCTGGCGTTCGCCAAAGCGTGGTTCAAACTCCTGCACCGCGACATGGGCCCCCGCTCCCGCTACCTCGGCCCGTGGATTCCCGAGCCGCAGCTGTGGCAGGACCCGGTCCCCCCGGTCGACCACGACCTGATCACCGACACCGACATCGCCGCCCTCAAGGCGACCATCCTCGCCTCAGGCCGGTCCGTCTCCCAGCTCGTCACCACCGCCTGGGCCTCGGCCGCCAGCTTCCGCGGCACCGACAAGCGCGGCGGCGCCAACGGAGCACGCATCCGGCTGGCACCGCAGAAGGACTGGGAGGTCAACAACCTGCCCGAAGTGACCGAGACGGTACGGGCACTTGAGCAGATCCAGCAGGACTTCAACGGCTCACAGACCGGCGGGACGAGGGTCTCCCTCGCCGACCTGATCGTCCTGGGCGGCTGCGCGGCCATCGAGAAGTCCGCGGCCGACGCCGGGCACGAGCTGACCGTCCCCTTCACACCGGGGCGCACGGACGCCACACAGGATCAGACCGACGTCGAGTCGTTCGCCGTACTCGAACCCAAGGCGGACGCGTTCCGCAACTACCTCAGGGCGGGCGAGAAGCTCTCCCCCGAGACCCTCCTGCTCGACCGCGCGAACATGCTCAACCTCACTGCCCCCGAAATGACCGTCCTGATCGGCGGCATGCGCGCCCTCGGCACCGCCTACAAGGGCACCGCGCACGGCGCTCTCACCGACCGGCCCCAGACCCTGACCAACGACTTCTTCATCAACCTCCTCGACATGCGCACGCAATGGTCCACCTCGGCCACGGACGAGAACGTGTACGAAGGCCGGGACCGCGAGACCGGCGAGGTGAAGTGGACCGCGACCGCCGTCGACCTCGTCTTCGGCTCGCACTCCCAACTCCGCGCCCTCAGCGAGGTCTACGCCTCCCATGACGCCGACGCGAAGTTCGTACGGGACTTCGTCGCCGCCTGGGACAAGGTGATGAACCTCGACCGGTACGACGTCCGGCGCTGAGACAGCTCCAGGGCCCCTCGGGTCAGGAGTTCCCTGAGCTCCTGACCCGAGGGCCCGGGTCCATCGGGTCTTTCGATCATGAACTTCTAACATAATTATCATCAACATTGTCAACAATCCTGCCGCTCCTTGCCTACAGTCTGGAACGCGAACGAGCCGCACAGCCCCACCCGCCCGCGGTGCCACCAGAGGCGCAGGTACGGCTGTGACCACGTATCCCGCTGCGCAAGGAGATCTACGGGTGGACATCAATCGCAGGACCGTCATCCGGGGGGCCGCGGCGGTAGCCGCGATCGGAATGGCCGAGGGCGCGGCAGGTGAAGCCTCTGCCAGTACCGCGTCGTCGGCCGGCACCTCGAGCGCGTCCTCCGCGTACTCGCTGGAGTTCGACTCCACCGCCTGGTCGTACGACTCGGCCAACGACGTGTACTACCAGATCGGAAAGGTGTACGTCACTGACCCGGCCGCGACGGACTACGAGAACCTGTCGATCTACGTACCGGGCGCCTATCTGACGGCCACCGCGAACAGTGACGGGACCACGTACACCGCGACCGTCAACGCGAAGGGCACCGTCGGCGCCCACTCGGGACGCACGGCGCCGATCGTGATACCGGTCAACACCCCTGGCTACGCCGGGCAGAAGCCGGCCACGTCCTACAGCTACAGCAGCGTGTCGAAGTACCTTGAGGCCGGTCACATCTATGTGTGGCCCGGCATGCGCGGCCGGGACAGCTCGACCAGCACCCGCTCCGACGCGGCCCCCTGGGGCGTGACCGACCTCAAGGCCGCGATCCGCTTCCTGCGGTACAACCGGAGCGTCCTGCCCGGCAGCACGGACGACATCGTCCTGTTCGGCATGAGCGGCGGCGGCGCCCAGGACACCGTGGCGGGCGCGTCCGGTGACAGCGCCCTGTACGAGCCCTACCTGCGCTCGATCGGTGCCGCGATGCGGGATGCCAAGGGCCGGCCCCTCAGCGACGCGGTCGCCGGTGTCATGGCCTGGTGCCCGATCACCAGCCTGCACGAGGCCAACCTGTCGTACGAGTGGAACATGGGCCAGTTCGCCTCGACCGGCACCCGCGCGTCCGGCACCTGGACCAGCGCCTATTCGACGGACCTCGCGAAGGCCTGGCCGTCGTACCTCAACCGACTGGGGCTGCGCGACGAGCACGGCAGGCGCCTGCGGCTGACCGAGTCCAGCAGCGGCATCCACCTGGCCGGCAGCTACTACGACCACCTGATCGAGGTGATCACCACCTCGCTCAACCACTTCCTGGCCGACACCACCTTCCCGTACACCGTCACGACGAGGACCGGCCCGCCCGGATCCGGCTCGACGGGGACCACCACCACGTACGAGACGGTCGCCGACTACATCGCCTACCTCAACACCAGCAGCACCTGGGTCACTTACGACTCCACGACCAACACCGCGACGGTGTCCGGCCTCGAGGGCTTCGTCAAGAGCCAGAAGACGGCGAGCAAGCCGGTCGGCGCGTTCGACGGGTACTCGCGCGCGCAGACCGAGAACGGTGTGTTCGCGATGGGGCTCAACGCCCCGTCACACTTCGCGCCGCTCACCCGTGACGTCATCAAGGCGAACGAGTCGACGTACGCGACGTACTCCGACTGGAACGCCGACTACGGCTCCTCGGCGTACGACAGCGACTTCGCGCAGAAGGACAGCGTCGGCAAGGACATGGCCTGGCGGGCCGACGCGTACAACCCCCTGTACTACCTCTCGCCCGCCTTCGCCGGCCACCGCCGCTCGCAGGTGGCACGCCACTGGCGCATCCGCACCGGCATCATGCAGGGCGACACCGGCAACACGACCGAGATCAACCTCATGCTGGCCCTGCACAACTACGGCATCCACGACGTCGACTTCGCCACCGTGTGGGCCCAGGGGCACACCATGGCCGAGCGCACCGGCGACTCGACGACGAACTTCATCAGCTGGGTGGAGTCCATCACCAAGAAATGACGGCCACTGCGAAGGGTCCGGGCGCCTGACCGACGTCGGTCGGTGAGGCGCCCGGCGCCGACGCCTCGGCCGAGCCGGGCCAGAAGACGTGGCGACGCAGGTCTCTCCTGACTGACCCGCCGACCCGGCAAGTCCCCGCTCCGCGCCCGGTGCGCCCGGTTCGGCTCGCAGACCAGCGCAACCACGTCGATCAGACGCTGTCGGGCTTCCGCGTCCCGCCGCGCGCGAGGGATGCTTCATCGTTCTGGTGCGGGCTGTCAGCCGTCGATCGCCGGGAGTGAGTCGTCGTTCAGGCTCGTCGCCAGCCACTGTTCGACGGCGGTGATGTGGACGGTCGCGGCGGAGACGGCCAGCAGGGCGTCACGCGACTCCAGCGCGCGCAGGATCGCCTCGTGGTCCTGGTGGGCGTTGTCCAGGGCCTGGCGGATGTGGCTGCCTCGGATGATGCGGACGCGCTGGGTGCGGGTGGAGAGCACGCTCAGCAGCATGGACAGCACCGGATTGCCGACGGCCTCCACGATCCTGAGGTGGAAGGCGATGTCGTGCGCGACGAACTCCTCGACGCTGGCGGCCGAGCGGCACTGGTCCAGGAGGTCACGCAGCTCCTGGAGGTCCTCCGGCCGCAGCAGCGCCGCGGCCAGTCCGGTCGCCTGTGGTTCGAGCAGCCTGCGGACCTGGAGCAGTTGCAGGGCGTTGTGTCCCTGGGAGACGTCCGCGGCGAAGGACAGGCTTTCGAGCAGGAGGTGCGGCTCCAGGCTGGAGACATAGGTGCCGTCGCCCTGCCGGCTGATCAGGATGCGCATGGCGGTCAGCGCGCGGACGGCTTCGCGCAGCGAGTTGCGGGACAGCCCGAGCTGCCCGGCCAGCACCTCTTCCCTGGGCAGACGGGAGCCCGGCGCGAGTTCGCCCGCGACGATCATGTTCTTGATCCTGTCGATGGCCTCGTCGGTCAGTGCCATGGGGGTGCCTCTCCGTGCAGGTGCAATGCGTGCGGCTCCGCCCGTGGTGGGGAGCAGACGGGCGGAGCCGTACGCGGCGTGGTCATTCTTGCTTCTCGCCCGAGGCGAAGCGGGAGATGATCAGCGCGACGATGATGATCGCGCCGTTGAGGAACTGGTTCCACAGCGGCGGCACGCCGGCCAACGTCATGACGTTGACGACGAGTTGGAGGGTGAGGACACCGGTCAGGGCGCCGAAGACGGAGCCCTTGCCGCCGTTGAGGCTGACCCCGCCGATGACGGTCGCGGCGAAGACCTGGAAGATCCAGCCACTGCCCTGGGTGGCGGAGATGGAGCCGTAGTGGCCGCTGTAGAGGATGCCGGCGAACGCGGCGAGCACGCTGCCGATGATGAGGACGATCCACACGATCCGGTCGACGCGGATACCGGCCGTGCGGGCCGCCTCGGCGTTGCCGCCGATCGCGTACAGCGCGCGGCCGTGCCGCAGCCAGGCCAGGGCGCCGCCGCCGATCGCGAAGAGCACCCCGCACACCCAGATGGCGGCGGGTGCACCCAGCCAGGACGCCTTTCCCAAGTAGGTGAAGGAGGAGGGCAGTTCGACGATGGACTGGCCCTCGGACAGGGCGACCTGAAGGCCGCGCAGCATGGTCAGGGCGCCGAGCGTGACGATGAAGCCGTTCAGGCGCAGCTTGAGGATCAGGAAGCCGTTGACGGCACCGATCACCGCGCCGACCAGCAGACAGAGCGGGACGGCCGTCCATTCCGGGAAGAGCCCGAGGCCGTTGAACCGGCCGCCGCTGGTGGGCAGGACCAGCCAGACGGCGATGACGGGAGCCACACCGATGGTGGACTCCAGGGAGAGGTCCATCCGCCCGCAGATCAGGATGAACGTCGTGGCGAGGACCAGCAGGCTCAGTTCGGTGGACTGTTGCAGTACGCCGATGAGGTTGTCCGAGGTGAGGAACGCCGGCGAGACGATGAACCCGATCAGCATCAGCACGAGGATGGCCGGGACCAGGGACAGTTCGCGGAAGCGGCCGAGGTCGATCCGGCGACGGGCGGTGTCCGCGGGGGCGGCCGGTCCCGCCGGGCTGGCTGTGGGCTCGGTGAGCTCTGTGGTGGCGGACATGACTACCTTCCGTGCTTGTCGGTGCCGGATGCGGTGGATGCTGGGGTGGTGCCGACGCCCTCCATGGCGGCGACGACGTCCTCGTCCTTCCAGCCGCGCTCGAACTCGGCGACCGTCCGGCCGTGGAACATGACGACGACGCGGTCGCACACCTTGAGGTCGTCGAGTTCGTCGGAGACGATCAGCGCCGCCTTGCCGCCGTCGGCGACCTGCCGGATCCTGCCGAGCAGGAACTCCTTGGACTTGACGTCGACGCCGTTGGTGGGCCTGATGGCGACCAGGACGCGGGGGTCGGTGGCCAGGGCGCGGGCGATGACGACCTTCTGCTGGTTGCCGCCGGAGAGAGCGGAGACCGGGGTGGCGGCGCCCGGGGTCTTGATGTCCAGGTCCCTGATCATGCGGCCGGCGAAGGCCCTGGTCCGGGAGGGCAGCACCGTGCCGAACGGGCCGAGCTGGTCGGTGACGGTGAGCGTCGCGTTCTCCGCCACGCTGCGATTGTTGACCAGCCCCTGGAGGTGGCGGTCCTCGGGGACGAAGCCGACGCCGGCGGCGAGGGCGGACGGCACACTGCCGGTGCGCACGGTCAGGTCGCCCACCGAGATCCTGCCGTCCTCGGCGCGGTGCAGTCCGGCGATCGCCTCGCCCACCTGCACATTGCCGCTCGCCGCCGCTCCGGCGAGGCCGACGACCTCACCGGAGCGCACCGACAGGGACAGCTCCTGGCAGGCGCCCGGCAGCGTGAGGCCGTCGACGGCGAGCACTTCGGAACCCGTGGGTGCCGTGCGGGGGCCGCCGACGGCCGCGGTGTCCGAGGCGGCGGACTCCCCCGTCATGGCCTCCACCAGTTCGCGGTGGCCGAGTTCGGCGACCGGCGCGGTGAGGACGTGGGCCGCGTCGCGGTAGACGGTGACGGTGCTACAGAGGTCGTACACCTCTTGCAGATGGTGGGAGATGAAGAGGAAGGCGACGCCCTGCTCCTGAAGGGCGCGGAGCTTGTCGAAGAGGCGGCCGATGCCGCGGGCGTCGAGCTTGGCGGTCGGCTCGTCGAGGATGATGAAGCGGGCGCCGAAGGACAGCGCCCGGGCGATCTCGACGAACTGCCGCTGCTCGACGGTCAGGTCCTTGGCCCGCGCGCCGGGGTCGACGGCCACACCGTACTCGCCGAGCAACTCAGCGGCGCGCGCCCGGAGTTGCTTCCAGCGGATGGGCTGTACCGCGCCGCCGCTCTGCCGGTTCAGAAAGAGGTTCTCGGCGACGGTCAGTTCACCGATGATCGTGGAGCGCTGGTAGACGCAGGCGACGCGGGAGCGCCAGGCGTCGATGTCGCCGAAGGCGGGCGCCGGCTCGCCGGAGAAACGCAGTGATCCGGTGTCGGGCTGCTGGATGCCGGTGAGGATCGACACGAGGGTCGACTTGCCGGCGCCGTTGCGTCCCACCAGGGCGTGCGACTCGCCCGCGGCGATGCTGATGCGGGCGTCGCGCAGCGCGACGGTCGCGCCGAATCGTTTGCTGATCCCGGTCGCCTCGGCCACCGGGGCCGGATGCCCGGGGCCGGTGCTCGGGGCGGTCGCGGTGTCCGCCATATCGGTTTCCGTCCTTCGTGTGCGGAGGGGCCAAGGAGCGTGGGAAGCGGCGAGGAGGGAGGAGGCCGCCCGTCCCTCCTCATCGCGGTCGTGTGTCGCCGTCGTCAGCCGACGTTGTTGCCCCACAGGGTCTTGTCGTCCACGTTGTCCTTGGTCACCAGCGGCGCGGGCAGCTGGTCCTCCAGACCGTTGGGGATCTTGACGATCGTGGAGTCGTGGTCGGTCTTGCCCGGCTTGAAGGTCTTTCCGTCGGCCGCGGCCTGGGCGTAGTACAGCGCGTACTTCGCGTACAGGTCGGCGGGCTGGGAGATCGTGGCGTCGATCTGGCCCTTGCGGATGGCGTCGAACTCCTGCGGGATGCCGTCGTTGGAGATGATCGTGATGTGGCCCTTCTCGCCGGCCGGCTTGAGCAGCTTCTTCTGCTCCAGGAGGGCGAGGGTGGGCTGGAGGAAGACACCGCCGGCCTGCATGTAGACGCCGTTCAGGTCCGGGTGCTGGGCGAGCAGCGACTGGAGCTTGGCGGAGGCGACGTCGCCCTTCCAGTCGGTGGGCAGCTCAAAGATCTTGATCTTGGGGAACTTGGTCTTCATGCACTCCGCGAACGCCTCGGACCGGTCGCGTCCGTTGATGGAGTCCAGGGCGCCCTGCAACTCGGCGACCTTGCCCTCGCCGCCCAGCTGCTTGCCGAGGTACTCGCACGCCTTGGTGCCGTACGCGCGGTTGTCGGCGCGGACCACCATGTAGACGTCGCCCTTGTCGGGCCGGGTGTCGACGCTGACCACGGGGATCTTCTTCGAGGCCAGGGTGTCGAGGGTGGAGGCGATGGCGCCGGTGTCCTGCGGGGCCATGACGACGGCCTTGGCGCCGGTGTTCTCGAACACCTGGACGTTGGCGACCAGCTTGGTGACGTCGTTCTGCGAGTTGCTCAGCGGCAGGGCGTGGATGCCGTCGGTCTTGATGTCCGTCTTCACGTACTGCGCGTAGGAGTTCCAGAAGTCGGAGTCGGAGCGCGGCAGGTCGATGCCGATGGCCGGCTTGTCGCTGCCGGCGCCGACCGCGTCGGAACTCTCCCGGTTGCACGCGGTGGCGAGCGACATGGCAGCGAGGACGGCGGTGACGGCTGCGGCGGTGGAGCGGGGGCGAGGGAGCTTCATGACCGTGTTCTCTCTTCAGGCAGGGCGGGGAGCCGCCGGGCGACGGTGAAGGGTGGCGACTCGCCTGCGGGGGAGGACGAGGCCGCCGGCCGGGCAGGCTGCGGATCCGGCACAGGGCAGTTGTGGACCGCGCCCGACGAGGGCGTGAGGGAGGGTCAGTCCGAAGGACAGGGAGGCCGGACGGACGCACTGTGCGGGTCGAGTGCGGGCACCGCGACCGTGCGGGGCCAGTCCTCCGATGTCTCTCGGACGCCGAGACGTTACGACGGTGTTGCCGACGTTGACAAGAGCCAGCCCGCACCGATTTACGTCGCGTGGGGTCTCACGACATCACCGACCGACCTGAAACTCCTGGGTCACCTGCCACAGACCGGCAGCCACCTGGTCTTTTATCAATCTCCGGCAGATGTGGCGCCAGGCGACGACAGTTCACGATTCGGCAAAGGCGTCCCCGTACCGCAGGCAGAGGCGGGGCCGGGGCGGGCGAGAGGCGGCACCCCAGCCCTCGACTCCCTGGTGGTTCTCGTGAGGCGTTGCGCTCTCAGCAGGGGAAACGATGACGAGAGCACAGCAGACATTCATCGGAGGAAGGTGCCTCTTCCCGTCCCCACGGGAAGGAAAAATGGATCTATCGACCAGGCTTTGGCCGCGGTGACGTCATCGAGCGGAAAATACATCCGAGGTCTCCGTTGTCAGTCGCCCCTCCCTGGGCTTAAGGTCACCCTGCCGCCAATCCTCCGATGACTGAGTCGAGCGGCCGATCCCCCTGATGAACACCCATGGCAAGGGAGTTGCCCAGTGAAACTGCTACGAGTCGGGCCCCCCGGCGAGGAACGGCCCGCCGTCCGCACCGACGACGGGCGGCTGCTGGACCTGTCCTCCTTGGCCTCCGACATCGACGGCGCCTTCCTCGCCGGGGACGGTGTCCAGCGGGCCCGTGCCGCGGTCGTGGCGGGCGAGCTGCCCGAACTGGACACCGACGGTCTGCGGATCGGCGCTCCGATCGCCCGCCCGGGGAAGATCGTCTGCGTCGGTCTGAACTACCGGGACCACGCCGCCGAGACCGGCGCGCAGATCCCTCCGCGTCCGGTGGTGTTCATGAAGGACCCGGGCACGGTCGTCGGCCCGTACGACGAGGTGCTGATCCCCCGCGGCTCGGTGAAGACCGACTGGGAGGTAGAGCTCGCGGTCGTCATCGGCCGCCGGGCCCGCTACCTCGACGGACCGGCCGCCGCGCGGGACGTGATCGCCGGCTACGCGGTCAGCCACGACGTCTCGGAGCGCGAGTTCCAGCTGGAGTACTCACCCCAGTGGGACCTCGGCAAGTCGTGCGAGACGTTCAATCCCCTCGGCCCCTGGCTGGTCACCGCCGACGAGGCCGGCGACCCGCAGAACCTCGGACTGCACCTGAGCGTCAACGGCGTGAAGCGGCAGGACGGCCACACCAGCGACATGATCTTCCCGGTCGACCACATCGTGTCGTACCTGAGCCAGTACATGGTTCTGGAACCGGGCGACGTGATCAACACCGGTACGCCCGCGGGCGTGGCCCTCGGCCTGCCCGGCACCCCGTATCTGCGTCCCGGCGACACCGTCGAGCTGTCCGTGGACGGGCTCGGCAGCCAGCGCCAGACCTTCGGCCAAGCGTGAAAGGCACGACCTTGACTGCAACCTCCGCCCGGATCATCGCGGTCGACACCTACGACGTCCGCTTCCCGACCTCACGGGAACTGGACGGCTCGGACGCGATGAACCCGGACCCCGACTACTCCGCCGCCTACGTCGTGCTGCGCACCGACGCCGGCGACGGGCTCGAAGGCCACGGCTTCACCTTCACCATCGGACGCGGCAACGACGTCCAGGTCGCCGCGATCAACGCACTGCGCCCCCATGTGCTGGGACGGTCCGTGACGGAGCTGTGCGCCGACCCGGGCTCGCTCAGCCGGGACCTGATCGGCGACAGCCAGCTGCGCTGGCTCGGCCCCGAGAAGGGCGTGATGCACATGGCGATCGGAGCCGTGCTGAACGCCGTGTGGGACCTCACCGCCAAGCGGGAGGGCAAGCCGCTGTGGCAGCTGCTCGCCCACGCCTCGCCGGAATGGCTGGTGTCCCAGGTCGACTTCCGCTACATCGCCGACGCCCTCACCCCCGAGGACGCCCTCACCCTGCTGCGCGAGGGCCGAGCGGGACTCGCCGAGCGCGAGGCGGTACTGCTGGCGCGCGGCTACCCGGGTTACACCACCTCCCCCGGCTGGCTCGGCTACTCCGACGACAAGCTCACCCGGCTCGCCAAGCAGGCCGTCGCCGACGGCTTCACCCAGATCAAGCTCAAGGTCGGCGCCGACCTCGACGACGACATCCGACGCATGCGCGCCGCCCGTGCCGCCGTCGGCGACGGCATCCGCATCGCCATCGACGCCAACCAGCGCTGGAACGTGGGCGAGGCGATCGACTGGACCCGCGCACTCGCCGAATTCGACCCGTACTGGATCGAGGAGCCCACCAGCCCCGACGACATCCTCGGCCACGCCTCCGTACGCCAGGCAGTGGCGCCGGTGAAGGTCGCCACCGGCGAGCATGTGCACAACCGCGTCATCTTCAAGCAGCTCCTCCAGGCCGACGCCATCGACGTCCTCCAGATCGACGCGGCCCGGGTCGGCGGGGTCAACGAGAACCTCGCCATCCTGCTGCTCGCCGCCAAGTTCGGGGTGCCGGTGTGCCCGCACGCCGGCGGGGTCGGGCTGTGCGAACTGGTCCAGCACCTGTCGATGTTCGACTTCCTGGCGCTGTCCGGCACGACGGAGAACCGGGTCATCGAATACGTCGACCACCTCCACCAGCACTTCATCGAGCCCGTGGTGATGCGTGAAGGTCACTACACCGCTCCGCTCGCCCCGGGCTTCTCCGCGACCATGCGGCAGGAGTCCCTCGCCGAGTACCGCTTCCCGGACGGCACGTTCTGGGTCGCCGACCGCGCCGAAGGCTCCGGACAGCAGGAGGATGTGGCATGACCGACCTGACAGGGCTGAGGGCCGTCGTCACCGGAGGTGCCGCCGGCATCGGCCTGGCCACGGTCCGCGCACTGGTCGCGCAGGGCGCGGTGGTCGCCGTGCTCGACCTCGAACCCGCCGGTGTGCCACGGCCGTTGCTCGCTCTCAAGACCGACGTCAGCGACGACGCCTCGGTACGCGGCGGCGTGGAGGCCGCGGCTGAGAGGCTCGGCGGCATCGACATCCTCGTCAACAACGCCGGCATCGGCGCCCAGGGCACCGTCGAGGACAACCCCGACGAGCAGTGGCACCGCGTCCTGGACGTCAACGTCCTCGGCATGGTCCGCACCACCCGGGCGGCCCTGCCCCATCTGCGCCGGTCCGCACACGCTGCGGTGGTCAACACGTGCTCCATCGCGGCCACCGCCGGTCTGCCCCAGCGCGCCCTGTACTCCGCCAGCAAGGGCGCCGTGCAGTCGCTCACCCTGGCGATGGCCGCGGACCACGTGCGTGAGGGCATCCGCGTCAACTGCGTCAACCCGGGCACCGCCGACACCCCCTGGGTGGGCCGGCTGCTGGACGCCGCCGACGATCCCGAGGCCGAGCGCGCCGCCCTCAACGCCCGCCAGCCCATGGGCCGTCTGGTGAGCGCCGACGAGGTCGCCGCCGCCATCGTCTACCTCGCGAGCCCCGCCGCGGCGTCCGTCACCGGCACCGCGCTCGCGGTGGACGGCGGCATGCAGGGGCTGCGGCTGCGCCCGGCGGGCCAGTCGTGAGGACCACCCCGCTGGGTGGCAGCGCGGTCGAGGTCACCCCACTCGCGCTCGGCTGCGCGGGCCTCGGCAACCTCTACCAGCCGGTCGCCGACGAGACCGCCCTCGCCACCGTCGAGGCAGCCTGGGACGCCGGGATCCGCACCTTCGACACCGCGCCCCACTACGGGCTCGGCCTGTCGGAACGACGGCTCGGCGCCGCGCTGCGCGGCCGCCCCCGGGACACGTACACCGTCTCCACCAAGGTGGGCCGGCTGCTCGTGCCGAACCCGGAGGGCGGCTCCGGCGACGACCTCGCCCACGGCTTCGCCGTACCGGCGACACAGCGCCGTGTCTGGGACTTCAGCGCAGACGGGGTGCTGCGCTCCCTGGAGGCGAGCCTGGACCGCCTCGGCCTCGACCGGATCGACGTGGCCCTGCTGCACGACCCGGACGACCACGCCGAGCAGGCCCTGCGCGAGGCGTACCCAGCGCTGGAGCGGCTGCGCGCGGAAGGCGTGGTGGGGGCCATCGGCGTCGGCATGAACCAGTCGGCGCTGCCCGCCCGCTTCCTGCGCGAGACCGACATCGACGTGGTGCTGCTGGCCGGCCGCTACACCCTGCTGGACCAGGACGGCCTCGCCGAGCTGCTGCCGGAGGCCGCGGCCCGCGGCCGGAGCGTCGTCATCGGCGGCGTCTTCAACTCCGGGCTGCTGATCGCCCCGCAGCCGGGTGCCATGTACGACTACGCTCCGGCGCCCCGGCCGGTGCTGGACCGTGCGCTGCGCCTGCTGGAGGTCACCGAGCGCCACGGTGTCCCGCTGCGCGCCGCCGCCCTGCGGTTCCCCTTCGGTCACCCCGCGGTCGCGAGCGTCCTGACGGGCGCCCGCTCCCCCGGGGAGGTGCGCGACACCGTGGAACAGCTGAGGCATCAGATCCCGGACGCGCTGTGGGAGGAGCTGCGCGCCGAGGGGCTGCTGGCCTCGGGCACCCCCGTTCCCGTGGCCACGTCGTCGATGGAGCCGTCATGAGGATCGCCCTGCACACCAAGGTCCGCGCGGACCGAGTCGAGGAGTACGAGGCGGCGCACCGCGAGGTGCCCGTCGAACTCACCGACGCGATCCGCGCCGCCGGGGCCACTTCCTGGACGATCTGGCGCAGCGGCACCGACCTCTTCCATGTCCTGGAGGTCGAGGACTACCCGGCGATGCTCGCCGAACTGGAGAAGCTCCCGGTCAACATGGTCTGGCAGGCGCGGATGGGCGAGCTGCTGGACATCGTCCACGACTACTCCACCGAGGGCGCCGACGCCGGCCTGCCCGTCGTATGGGAACTGCCATGACCCTCGTGGACGCGCACCACCACCTATGGGACCTGTCGGTGCGGGACCAGGACTGGATCGACGAAGACAGCCCGCTGCGACGGGACTTCACGATCGAGGACCTCACCGCCGAGGCGCGCGCGGTCGGAGTCGAGCGCACGGTCCTCGTCCAGACGATCACCGTGCCGGAGGAAACCCCGGAGTTCCTCGCCCTCGCGGCGCGGCACGACCTGATCGCGGGTGTCGTCGGCTGGACCGACCTCACCCGCCCGGACGTCGCCGACGAACTGGCCCGGCTGCGCGAACTCCCAGGCGGCGTCTACCTCAAGGGCATCCGCCACCAGGTCCAGGGTGAGCTGGACCCGGAGTGGCTGCTGCGTCCGGACGTACTCCGGGGCCTGACCGCCGTGGCCGACGCGGGCCTGGTCTACGACCTCGTCGTCCTGCCCCACCAACTCCCGGCCTGCGTCAAAGCGGCGGCCTCGCTGCCCGAACTCACCTTCGTCCTGGACCACTTGGGCAAGCCGCCCATCGCCTCTGGCGCCCTGGAACCCTGGGCGTCCGGCGTCCGCGCCCTCGCCGCCCTCCCCAACACCGTCTGCAAACTCTCCGGCATGGTCACCGAAGCCGACTGGGGCTCCTGGACCATCGAGCACCTCAAGCCGTACGCCGACACGGTGCTGCACGCCTTCGGCCCCCGGCGCCTCATGTTCGGCTCCGACTGGCCCGTGTGCACACTCGCGGCCAGCTACGGCGAAGTCCTGGACGCCGCACACCAGTTGACCGACGCCCGCGACCGCGCGGAGTTCTTCGGGGGCACCGCCGTGCGGACGTACGGGCTGACTAGGAACCACCCATGCGCATAGCTCTCTTCATCACCTGCTTCAACGACACCATGTTCCCGAGCACCGGCCGGGCGGTGATCACACTCCTGGAACGCCTCGGCCACACCGTCGAGTTCCCGCAGGACCAGACGTGCTGCGGCCAGATGCACTTCAACACCGGCTACCGCCCCGAGGCCATGCCCATGGTGCGCCGTTTCGCGGAGGTCTTCGCGGGTTACGACGCCGTGGTCACCCCGTCCGGCTCCTGCGCCGGCATGGTGCGCGAGAACCACCCGGTCCTGGCCGCCCAGTACGGGGACGACGGTCTCGCCGAGGCGGTCGAGCGGGTGGTGCCGAAGGTGTACGAGCTGTCGGAACTGCTGGTCGACGTCCTCGGGATCACCGATGTCGGCGCGTACTTCCCGCACCGGGTCACCTACCACCCGACCTGTCACTCACTGCGCATGCTGCGCGTGGGCGACCGGCCGCTCCAGCTGCTGCGCGCGGTGAAGGGCATCGACCTCGTCGAACTGCCCGACGCCGAGTCCTGCTGCGGCTTCGGCGGCACCTTCGCGCTGAAGAACGCCGACGTCTCCAACGCGATGCTGGCCGACAAGATGCGCCACGTGCAGAACACCGGCGCCGAGGTCCTGACCGCGGGCGACAACTCCTGCCTGATGCACATCGGCGGCGGCCTGTCCCGCCTCCGTACCGGCGTCGGGACCATGCACCTGGCCGAGATCCTGGCCTCCACGGAAGGGGACACAAGGTGAGCGGCGCCGACAACGTCGTATGGCTGGGCACCCCCGCCTTCCCGGAGGCCGCGCGCACCGCGCTCGCCGACACCCGGATGCGGACGAACCTGCGCCGGGCCACCGGCACCATCCGCGACAAGCGGCTGGCGGTCGCCGCCGAGCTGGACGACTGGGAGGAGTTGCGGGAGAGGGCCGCGACGATCAAACGGCACACCCTGCGCCACCTCGACCACCATCTCCTGCGGCTGGAGAAGGCGGTGACCGCCGCGGGCGGCACCGTGCACTGGGCGACGGACGCCGCCGAGGCCAACCGCATCGTCACCGACCTGGTGAAGGCGACCGGCGGCAGTGACATGGACAAGCGTGAGGTCGTCAAGGTCAAGTCCATGGCGACCCAGGAGATCGGCCTCAACGAGGCGCTCGCCGACGCGGGCATCCGCGCCTACGAGACCGACCTCGCCGAACTCATCGTGCAGTTGGGTGAGGACCGGCCCTCCCACATCCTCGTACCGGCCATCCACCGGGGCCGCTCCGAGATCCGGGAGATCTTCCTGCGGCAGATGGGCGAGTGGGGCCGGCCGGCCCCCGAGCAACTCACCGACGATCCGGCCGAGTTGGCCGAAGCGGCCCGGCTCCATCTGCGGGAGAAGTTCCTCCGGGCCAAGGTGGCCGTCTCCGGCGCCAACTTCGCCGCCGCCGACACCGGCACCGTGGTGGTCGTGGAGTCGGAGGGCAACGGGCGGATGTGCCTGACCCTGCCGGAGACCCTGATCACCGTCATGGGCATCGAGAAGGTCCTGCCGTCCTTCGCCGACCTGGACGTCTTCCTCCAGCTCCTCCCCCGCTCGTCGACCGGCGAGCGCATGAACCCGTACACCTCCCTGTGGACCGGTGTCACCGAGGGCGACGGACCCCAGGACTTCCACCTGGTGCTCCTCGACAACGGCCGCACCGCCACCCTGGCCGACGAGGTGGGCCGCCAGGCGCTGAACTGCATCCGCTGCTCGGCCTGTCTGAACGTGTGCCCCGTGTACGAGCGCACCGGCGGCCACGCCTACGGCTCGGTCTACCCCGGACCCATCGGCGCCGTCCTCACCCCGCAGCTCGTCGGCGTCGAGAACGCGGCCTCGCTGCCCTTCGCCTCCACCCTGTGCGGCGCCTGCTACGACGCCTGCCCCGTGAAGATCAACATCCCTGAGGTGCTGGTCCATCTGCGTGCCGAGGCCGTGGAGAGCAAGCGCCGGGACGGACTGCTGCCCACGCCCGAGGCCCTGGCCATGAAGGCCGCGGCGATGGTGCTCTCCTCCCCGAAGCGCCTGGCGGCCGCGCAGAAGCTCGCCGCCCTCGGGGGCCGCCTGCTCGCCCGGGACGGCCGGATCGGCTCCCTGCCGGGTCCGCTCGCCCGCTGGGCCGGCACCCGGGACACGCCGGCGCCGGCCCGGGAGTCGCTGCGTGCGTGGTGGCGCCGTACCAGGACGACGACCCGGGACGAAGGCCGTACGACGGCGGAAGAGAAGGGGTCACGATGAGCGGCCGCGAGACAGTCCTCGACGCGGTGAGGTCGGCTCTGGGAGATGTACCGGGCTCCGAGAGCCCCGACGACGTACCGGTTGCGCCGGGTCGTCGCGCGGACCACGCGGGGCCGGACATCATCGGGCTGTTCACCCAGCGCGCCGCGGAATACCGCGCCACGGTGGTCCGGGTGCCGGCGGCTGACGCGGCGGTCGCCGTCGGGCGCGCGTTGGCACGCACCGGGGCGCGGTCGGTGGTTCTGCCACCGGGCCTGCCCGAGGACCTCGTCCCCGAGGGGCCCTGGTCGCCGCTGGAGGACGTCCCGCCGCTGACGGTGGACCAACTCGACGGGGTGAGTGCCGTGATCACCACTGTCGCGGTGGCCATCGCCGTGATCGGGACCGTCATCCTCGACCACGGCCCCGGGCAGGGGCGCAGGGCCCTGACCCTGCTGCCGGACCAGCACGTCTGCGTGGTTCTGGCCAGTCAGATCGCTCCCGACGTGCCCGAGGCGCTGAGTCTGCTGGACCCGTACCGGCCGCTGACGCTCATCTCTGGGCCCTCGGCCACCAGTGACATCGAACTGGACCGGGTGGAAGGCGTGCACGGCCCTCGTGTCCTGGACATCGTCGTGCTCGACGACGCGTAACGGCCCGCCGCCGGGGGCTGGTTGCGGCTCGCGCGAGCCGCAACGCCGCCCAGTGGATTCCGCTGCGGGCGCCTGCCGGTCGGTAGGCGCCCGCAGCGCGTTCACGAAGCTCTACGACCGTCAGCCGGCCGCGCTGAACGTCCACAGCAGGTTGTTGCTCTGCTGCCACGTCCACTGCTTGGTCGTGGCCCCCGCGGCGACCGTGCCGCCGCCGTCGAGGACCAGTCCCGTGGTGCGGTTGGCGATCGAGTACCGACCGTCGCCGCGGTGGGTGATCTGCCACTGCTGGTTGTTGCCGCCGTTCCAGGCCGCCTGCCGGGCCGGAGCACCGTTGGCGGTGGAACCCCAGCCATCGGCGACCATCCCGTTGGTGCGGTTGACGAGCCTGTAGTAGCCGTTGCCGAGGTCGATCGCCTGCCACTGAAGATTGCCGCTGCTTATCGGTTCCCACTGCTTCAGGTTGGAGCCGCTGGCGACGTTGCCGCCGCTGTCCAGTACGAGGCCGTTCGTGACGTTGGCCAGGCGGAAGTACGTGGCCGGGTTGAAGGTCACCTTGAGCGAGGCGATGACGTCGTTGTTGTCGGTCTGCCGAAGGTCGGCGGCGTTCGACGTGAACGTCCAGGCGGTGCCGGTGAAGTTGTCGCCGGAGTAGCCGGTGACCTGGAAGCCGTCGGGCACCAGGATGGAGGAGGTCATGGCGGGCCCCAGGCCGGCGGCGGACAGCTGGGCGGACGTGTAGCCGCCCAGCGCGAGAACGGCGCGGGAGCCTTGATAGTTGACGTTCTGGAACACCGTCGGTGAGACCCGCACCGGCATGCCCTGGACCTCGACGCACACCACGGAGTCACTGGCGTTGGGCGCACTGGTCGGCACGGTGACGTTGATCTGGTCGGTGACGGTGTAGGAGAGCGAGACCGAGGGGTTGTTCAGCAGGTAGACGCGGCTGATCGTGTTGTCGAGCCGCGGAATCCGGAGCTGGCCGTTCGTGGGCCAGGTGAAGACATGGGCGAAGAGCTTGCCGCTCTTCTTGGTGATCTTCCCCCACGACGGTTCGGTGACGAACGGGCTGCCGCTCGTGCCGTGGATGCTGTCGCTGTACGTCGACATCCATGAGGCCACGCCGTTGAGGACCGTCTGGGAACCGGCGGTGACCGAGCCGTCGCCCTTGGGGCCGATGTTCAACAGGAGGTTGCCGTCCCGGGAGACCACCGTGACGAGCTCTTGGACGATGTCCTTCACGGATCTGTAGGAGTTCTCCTTCGACGCGTCGTATCCCCAGGCGCCGTTCATGGTGGCGCACCGCTCCCAGGGCCGGCTCATCGGCATGGCGGGTATGCCGAACTCCGCGCACGCGTAGTCACCGAGACCGTGGTCCCGCTTGACCCGCTCGTTGACGATGAGGCCGGGCTTGCGGGCGATCAGCCAGTTGTAGAGGTCGACGCCGTCCGCTGTCAGCCACCAGTCCTCCAGGGTGGGGCTGGAAGGCTCGGCGAACCAGTCTCCGTCGAACCAGAGCAGCGCCGGGTCGTAGCGGTCCAGCAACTCCTGGAGCTGCGCCTTCATGTCGGCGATGTAGGCGGTGCGGGCGGCCTGCGACGACATCGTGGTGAGACCGCTCTCGTGACGGTCGGTCTGGGACGGGTGGTTCCAGTCGAGGATCGAGTAGTAGAGGCAGAACTTGATGCCCCGGCTCTCGCACTCCGTCTTGAGGTCCATGAGCAGGTCGGTCTGGACGCCACCGAAGTCGTGCAGGTTGTACTGCTTGGAGCCGGTGCTGTCGGTGAAGCCCGCCACGTCGGAGTTCCACATCGCGTAGCCCTCGTGGTGCTTGGAGGTGATCACGAGGTACTTCATGCCGGCGTTCTCGGCCAGTTCGGCGATGGCGGCGGCGTTGAACTGGGTCGGGTTGAAGTGCTCGGTGACCTGGGTCTGGTAGTCCGACTTGCTCCAGTTCTGACCGTCGAACGCCCACTCGCCCTGGCCGAGCTGCGAGTAGGACCCGAAGTGGATGAACATCCCGAACCGGGCCTGGTACCACCAGTCCATCTTCGAGGGGACGGTGTACGCCTCGGCGGCGGAGGGCCACAGGGCCTGCGGCAGCCCGAAGGCCGCCACTCCTCCGGCAAGGGCGACGGCCTTCATCAGAGAGCGTCTGCTGAGGGAGGCAGAGGACATGGTGCGGCTCCATGTGTGTGGGGAGAGCAGGGCGATAGGTGCGTCGCCCGGCAGTAGACATCGGATGGATTTATAGGAGGCTGACACCTGCCGCGTCTACAGGTGGGACGAGATTCGCCCAAAGCATGGAGCTTTACTGGCGGTTACGGGGTGCCAGCCTGAGTACGGGGCCCGCCCTCACGAACCCCGTCGCCTATACATCGGATCTCTTGAGGGCTACTGTCTGCATCAGAGACCAGCCCGGGACCGTGGCCAGGTAGGCCCGCGGTGTGCTCGTCGGAGGTCACACCGGGCGCTGTCTCCGTCGGCAGCTGTCCGTCGTCGGTGACGTCCAAGGCGCCGAGCCCGGTGGTGCCCAGAGGGGGCGGCGAAGTGAAACGGCGCCTCGGGCTGCGGCGAAGACGTGGCGACCGAAGACAGTCGCCCGATCTGGTCCCCGTACGGTCGGGTGCAATCCTCCAAGTCCCCTACGCCGAGAGCTCGTCGAGGGTCCTGGGCTGGCTGGCGAACGCCGCCCGTTACCCCGTCAACTCCCTGACCACGTACCTGAAACCGGACGGCGTGGGCAAGGGCCTGCTCACCGCCCGCCAGGGTCACGGAGCCCCCAACCCCAAACAGATCAGAGCCGCTTCGCAGGCCGCCTCCGCGATCGCCGCGGAGATCAACGGCTTCCCCGGCTCCAACGTCGGCGAACCGATGGGCGCCGCGGTCTCCGCCAACCTAGGTGTCAACCCGTCACTGACGATCACCGCCCAGGCCGGGCGGGCCATGTCGTACTGGCCCCGACAACGAGTGCACGGCCAAGGCCGGGTCGGTGTTCGTGGGCAGCGGTCGCGGCAGGAACCGCGGCCGCTGCCTGTGCGGCGCCGCCGTCAGGGCTTGATCGGCTTGACCTTCTCGTCAACTCCGTTCACCCGCACGGTGACGTGCCCTTGGTTCCGGGCCCGATCGGCCACGATCTTGTACGACGTGACCTTGCCGTCCCGCCACTCGCAGCTGACCTCGTACCCACCGCGGGCGCGGAGTCCGGTGAAGGAACCCTTGGCCTTCCAGTCGTCGGGCAGAGCGGGCAGCAGGTGGATGACGCCCTCGTGGCTCTGGAGGAGCATCTCCGCCACGGCGGCCGAGATGCCGAAGTTGCCGTCCATCTGGAACGGAGGGTGGTTGCAGAACAGGTTGGGCAGCGTGTTGTAGGTGAGCAGTCCGCGCAGCATGATCTGGGCGCGTGGGCCGTCGCCGAGGCGGGCGAAGAGGGCCGCCCTCCAGGGCCAGGTCCATGAGCGGCGGCTGTCACCCGACACCGTTCCGGCCGTGAACGGCACGCCTTCCTTCTCCCCGCATCGCGCCTTGAGCGAGACGAGCGCCGCTTCCGCGAAGTCGGGTGTCTTCGGGGTGATCTGGCGGCCCGGATAGACGGCGAAGAGGTGGGAGGTGTGGCGGTGGATGTCGGTGGGGCTGTCGATGTCCTCCTGCCACTCCTGCAACTGACCCCACTTGCCGATCTTGTTCGGCGCCAGGCGCGCCTGCATGTCCACGACCTTGGCCCGGTAGACGGGGTCGGCCTCGAGCGCCGCCTCGCAGTCGAGGTAGTTCTGGAACAGGTCCCAGATGATCTGCTGGTCGTACATCACGCCGTCCTCGCGCGGCCCGTGTTCGGGCGACCAGCCGTTCGGTGAGACGAGGAGTCCGTCCTCGCGCTCCTTGAGCTGGTCCTCCCAGAACTCGCAGATCTCCTTGATCATCGGGTAGGCGACGGTACGGAGATACCTCATGTCCTGGGTGAACGCCCAGTGCTCGTACAGGTGTTGGGCGTACCAGGCGCTCGCTACGGTGTTCCACTCCCACGCGTTGCCGCCGAAGACGCTCTGGCTGGTGCGGGCGGTCCAGCCGCGCGTGTCGTCGCCGAAGGCGTTGCGGGTCGCCACGCGGCTGGGGACCGCGACCTCCTTGATGAACCCGACGAGGGCCTCATGGCACTCGGTCAGGTTCGTCGTCTCGGCCGCCCAGTAGTTCATCTGGATGTTGATGTTGGTGTGGTAGTCGGAGGCCCAGGCCGGCGCGTTGCTGTCGTTCCACAGACCCTGGAGGTTGGCCGGCAGGCCCTTCGGACGGGAGGAGCTGATCAGCAGGTACCGGCCGTAGTCGAACATCGCCTGTTCGAGGGTCGGGTCCTGCTGTCCGGACGCGTACCGGGCCAGCCGGGCGCTGGTCGGCAGGGCGAGGACGGCCTCGTCGGAGGTGCCCCAGCTGACGGCGACGCGGTTCATGAGCGCGCGCATCGCGGCGGTGTGCTCGTCGCGCAGCTCGTCGTAGGACCGGGCCGCCGCCTTGGCGAGCGCACCGGCGATGACCGGTCCGGGATCGGCGCCGCGCCACCCCGCTGCGGCGTCGAGCTTGTAGTCGGTGCGGGCGTCGAGGAGCAGCGTCAGGGTCGTACAACCGGTGAACCGGAGCACCGACCCGTCGACATCGAAGTCGCCGTCGGCGTCCACGACCTGGACGGTGCACGCGTGTGTGAGCCCGTTGCCCATGACACCGCGGAAGGCGATCCGCCGGCCGTCGGCTTCGGCGGTCGCCGGAGCCCCGTCCTGTCCGGACGTCAGGGAGATGGTTCCGGAGAGTCCCCGGTCGCTGTCCGACGTGTACCGGAAGACCATGACGTCCGCGGGCCGGCTGACGAAGGCCTCCCTCACAACGCGCCGTCCCGGTCCGCCGAACCGGGTGACGTGGACGCCCTGCACGAAGTCCAGCGCACGCTGGTAGTCGACGACCGTGCGCTGCGTGCGCGTGTCGAAGCCCGTGCCCGCGAGGGCGACCTCGGCGATCTGGAAGCCGGTGGACGTCTCGCCGGGGGTGAAGGTGAGCCGGTAGGTGCGGTAGGCGGTGCTGTTGGTGATCCGGAAGGTCCTGGTCTCACCGCGGTCGGCAAAGGGCGCGCCGGGGTGCTGCGTGTCGAGGGTCACCCAGGTCTGCCCGTCCTGGGACGCCTCAAGAGCCCATCGCCGTGGGTCGTCCTGCGGACGGTCCGGGGCCGCTGTCAGCGCGTACGAGGTGACGGCGACCGCGCGGGACAGCTCGGCCTGCCAGGCGATCGCCGGTGCGGCGGCGTCGACCCGCCACACCGTGGCCGGATCGCGGTCCACCGAACGTGAGATGTCCGCGGTCCGGGACCCGGTGCCGGATCCCTCGGAGTGCTTGGTCGGCGACGACAGGTAGACGGCGCCGCCCGTGAGATCGACGCCGGACAGAGCGATCTCGCTCACCTGGAAGTGGCTGACCCCCGCTTTGGGGACGAAGTCGAAGCGGTAGAAGCGGTAGGCCCCGGTGTCGGCGCAGGTGAATTCCTTGGTCTGGAAGCGGCTCTCGAAGGGAGCGCCCAGGGTGCGGTCGTCGAGCGTGGTCCAGGTGGCGCCGTCGGCGGAACCGGAGAGCGTCCACTCCTGCGGGTCGCGCTGCGGCACGTCGTTGGCACTCGTCAGACGGTAGGACGCCACCTCGACGGGGTCGGCGAGTTCGACCTGCCACCGCACCTTCGAACCGGGCCCCACGATGCACCACTTGGTGCTCGAGTTGCCGTCGTACGACTTGTCGACACCTTCCGACGAGGAGGTGTTGTACGGCCCTCCGGGCGCCGTGACCTTCGGGCGGGCGGCGAAGGTGACGACCAGGTCACCGAAGTTCCGGTACGAGCCGAACCCGGTCATGCCGGTGTCGAAGGCGCTGTCCGGCTTGCCCGCGAGGGCGTTGTCGTAGTTGTTGACGCCGCCCCACAGGCTCTGTTCGTTGAGCTGGATGCGCTCCTGGTCGGGGTCGGCGAAGAGCATGGCGCCGAGCCGGCCGTTACCGATGGGCAGAGCCTGCGACTGCCAGTCCGTGGCGGGGACGGGATACTTCAGGGCCCTGCGCGACAGGGTCGGCCATTGGACGTCCGCCGACGCGGCGGAGACGGCGGCGACGGCCTGTCCCGCGGGGGTTGTGCCGGTCAGTTGAGTGACCAGAGGCGCGAGGGCGAGGGCACCACCGAACTTCAGGATGCTTCTTCGCTGCGGTTGGGACGCATGAGTCACGGCAAGGTCTCCCAGCCATCGGTGTGCTGACACAGGTGAAAGCGACCGCTCGCCCGAATGGGGAGGGGCACGTCATCTTTGCCGGGTGATAGATCGGATGTCTAGGGGTGTGCAGCACTGTCCGATCCGGTAAGAGAGCCTCATTAAGCAAGAGAGCAGCCTTATACATCGGATGTCGGTGCTACCAGTGCCTACTCCGGGCCAGGCCCCGACCGGGGCCGGGAGCCAGTGCCGTGACACGCCGCCGGACGGCCTATCGGGACCCTTCACCGATCTTCTGGTCATAACGTGCCGAATATGATGAAAACTCATGTCACCTACCTGGCATGTGCCGCAGCACTCACCGGGGCGGCGCTCGGCGCCGGGCCGGCGGTCGCCGCGGAGCACATGACGCACCTGGTCTTTCCTGGCGAGTCGATCCAGAAGGCCGTGGACGCCGCAGAGCCGGGAGACACCGTTCTGCTGACCCCCGGCATCTACCGCCAGAGCGTCAAAGTGACCACGCCCGGCCTCACCCTGCGCGGCATGGGCCGCGGGACCGTCCTCGAGCCGGCCAAGACCAAGGCCGCCGAGAGCTGTGGTGAGAACGGCAACGGCATCTGCGTGGTCGGCACCAAGGACAAGAACATCGAAGGCGTCACCATCGCCTCCCTGACCGTGACCGGCTTCGCCAAGGCCGGGGTCATCGGGGTGGGGACCGACAACCTGACCGTGCGGAACGTGACCGCGGTGAAGAACGGGGTGTGGGGGATCGCGCAAGAGCGTTCGGTCCGCAGCGTGTTGCGCCACAACACCGCCCGGGACAACGGGGACGCCGGACTGTTCCTCGCGAACACGATCAGAGCCGAGGAGGGCGCCGCGGACACCGAGGGAACCGTGGTCGAGGGAAACGTCCTGCAAGGCAACCGGATCGGTGTCACCGTCCGGCGCCTGCGCGACCTCACCGTCGCGCACAACCGCATCACCGGCAACTGCGCGGGCGTCTTCGTCGTGGGCGACGAGAACAAGCCGAGGGCCGGCGCCCTGACCGTGCGCGACAACCGCATCGCGGAGAACAACAAGTCCTGCCCCAAGACCGCGCGGCTCGACGCGATCCAGGGCTCCGGCATCGTGCTCACCGGCGCCGAGGACACCTTGGTGACGAAGAACCGTGTCACGGACAACGTCGGCGACTCCTCGATGTCGGGCGGCATCGTCCTGTTCAAGAGCTTCGTGGGCACCGCCAATGACCGGAACCGGATCACCGGCAACGTGCTGGAGGGCAACGCCCCGGCGGATCTCGTCAACGCGGACACCGGCGAGGGCAACACCTTCCAGGGCAACACCTGCCGGGCGTCCCGGCCCGCAGGACTGTGCTGACGGCCGCAGGACGCTCATGAACTCCCAGAAGGAGGGCGGCCCATGACGACCGCACAGACCGCACAGACCTCACCGACTTCACTGCCCCCGTCGACCCCGTCGGCCGCCCCGCCGCCCATGCGGCTCAGGGAACTCGCGTTCGGAGCGGCATGCGCAGCCGCCCTCCGCGCGGCCACCCGGCTGAACGTCGCCGACGCCCTCGGTGACAGCCCCCTGACCGCGGAGGAACTCGCGGCCGTGGTACGGACCGAACCCAAGCCGCTACGACGGCTGTTGCGGGCCCTGTCCTGCTACGGCGTCTTCGCCGAGCAGCCGGACGGGACGTTCACCCACACCGACATGTCCCGCCAGTTGCGCGTGGACGACCCGCACAGCCTGCGCGACATCGTGCTGTGGTGCACCGAGCCGTGGACCTGGGACGCGTGGCCGCGGCTGGACGAGGCGGTGCGCTCCGGCCGTAACGTCGTACAGGAGCTGTACGGCAAGGAGTTCTTCCCCTACCTCAACGAAGACGCCCCGGAGTCGGCCGACGTCTTCAACCGGGCCATGACCACCTCCAGCGTGCAGTCCGCGCGCGATGTCGCGCGGTTCCTCGATCTGTCGACAGCCACCTCGGTCGCCGACATCGGGGGCGGTCAGGGGCATGTGGTGGCGAGCCTGCTGGAGAAGTACCCGGCACTGCACGGCACCCTGCTCGACCTGCCGCGTGTGGTGGAGAACGCCGATGCACGGCTGCGCGCGGGAGGCACGCTCGCCGACCGGATGCGCCTGGTACCCGGAGACTGCCGTGAGGACGTCCCGGTCAAGGCCGACGTGTACGTCATCAAGAACATCCTGGAGTGGGACGACGACAGTACGACCCGTACTCTGCGCAACGTCATCCAGGCGGGCGGCCCGGGAACGCGGGTCGTGGTCATCGAGAACCTCGTCGACGACACTCCCTCGATGCGGTTCAGCACCGCCATGGACCTGCTGCTGCTCCTGAACGTGGGCGGCGCCAAGCACACGAGCGCCAGCATGATCGACCGGCTGACCACCGCGGGCCTGGTCATCGACGACGTTCGCCCGGTCAACCCCTATCTGCACGCGTTCGACTGCACCGTCCCCGAGTGATCAAATCCCCCGGCGAAACCCTCACCAACCGCCGGTCGCCGGGCACGCAACCCTCGCGTGCCCGGCGACCGGCGGTTCATTCGGGTGCTTCAGGAGGGGGCGTCCCGCTCCCAGCGGTAGAAGCAGCGCGCCATGGCGTCCTTCGGTGAACGCCAGGTCGCCGGATCGTACGCGGTGACGTACGCCGACAGCCGTTCGCTGACGTCCCGGAACTCGGGATGCCCGGCCACCTTGGCGATGGCGGGTCCGGGGTCCCGCTCCGACTCGATGAGGTGCAGATAGACGTCGCCGAACTGGAAGAGGCTGCGGCGGGCGACTCCCACGAGGTGGGGCAGCTCTCCCCGGTCCGACTCCTCAAACACCTTGGCGATGTCGACGGCCGACTCCGGCGCCATGCGGGCGATGATCAGGGATTGGTGCATCGTCCTGTTCTCCGTCCGGATCAGTCGGACAGCACCGGCGCGGGCCGGCGCTCCGTGGCTGCCTGCTCGATCCGGTCCCGGATCAGGGCCATCTGCACCTTGGAGTTCCGGTTGATGTTGTCGGTCATCCAGGCGTCGTCGACCGGTGCGTCCGGCTTCATCGCGAAGTCCTGGGTCCACACCATCCGGGTGCCCTCGAGCACCTTCTCGTACTGCCACACGATGTTCATGTAGGCGAAGGGCCCGGTCTCGACACGGCGGGCCCGTACCGTGAGCGTGTCACGGTCCGGCTCGCGTTCCGACACCCAGCTCCACACCTTCCCGTTGTCGTCGGGGTGCATGGTCAGCCGGAAGGTGGTCCGGTTCCCCTCCTGGGAGAGGATCTCGGCGGAGGCGTACTCGCTGAACAGCTGCGGCCAGCTCGCGACGTCGTTGGTCATGTCCCAGACCAGGTCGAGCGGCGCGCCGATGGTGATCTCGTTCTGGGTGTGCCCGGCCATGTCAGGCTCCCGCCAGTAGGACGCTGTTGACCAGTTCGAGGAACTGCTGCGGGGTCTTGCTCTTCTCCGCGTCGGGAGGCATGGGCGTGCCGTACCGGTTCTCCAGCTCGCCCACGATGCCGAGCAGGGCGAGGGAGTCGATCCCGAAGGTGTCGAAGCCGGTGTCGTAGCGCTGTCGGAGGTCGTCCGGCGGGACGGTGACTCCGGCGGACTTCTTCATGAGCTCGCTGAGCTCCTCCACGGTGATGCGGTCACTCATGCGGTTTGTCTCCCTGCTGTGTGGGGTGCTGTGTGATGAGTGCCGGCGATGCCTCGTCACGAGGCGTCGCCTGCGCCGCGCCGGAGCACGAGCGCCGAGTTCGACCCCATGAGTCCTCGGCTGAGGACGAGCGCCGTGCGCAGTTCGGCCGCACGGGCGCGCGAGGTCACAAGGTCGAGGTCGTGGCAGGCGTCGAAGACGTTGGGGGTGGGCGGGATCAGACCGTGCTCCATCGCGAGCACCGCCGCGGCGACGTCCAGGACGGGCGCCGCCGAGTAGCTCCGGCCGATGCCGGTCTTGGGCGCCGTGACGGGGACGCGCCTGCCGTGCGTGCCCAGGGCGTCGACGATCGCGAGCGCCTCGGCACGGTCCGCCTCCGGTACACCGAGGGCGTCGGCGAACACCACGTCGATCTCCTCGGGCGCGCAGTCCGCCTCCTCCAAGGCGCCCAGGACGGCCTGGACGAGCCCTTGCCGGGACTGCTCCCAGCGGGAGGCGCCCGTGAACGTGGCCGCGTGGCCCGCCACCGTGGCGCGCACGTTCGCGCCCCGTTCCCGGGCCGAGTCCTCGCTCTCCACGACGAGCATGGCGCCGCCCTCGGCGGGCACGAATCCGCAGGCCCCCGCGGTGAAGGGGCGGTAGGCCCGCTCGGGTTCGTCGACGGTGCTCAGCTCCTCGTAACCGAGCTGGCAGACCATCGAGTAGGGGGCGAGCGGCGCCTCGGTCGCGCCGGCCACGAGCACGTCGGTGCCACGCCGGACGGCCCGGGCCGCGTGCGCCACGGCGTCGAGGCCGCCGGCCTCGTCGGCCGCGACCACACCGCACGGGCCCTTGAAACCACGGCGGATGGAGATCTGGCCGGTGCTCGCGGCGTAGAACCAGGCGATGGACTGGTACGGCCCGACGAAACGGCTGCCCTTGTCCCACAGCTGCTGAAGTTCCCGCTGCCCGAACTCGCCGCCACCGGAACCCGCCGCGGTCACCACACCCACGGAGAACGGCGCCGCGTCCGTGTCGCTGCGGCCGAGGCCGGCGTCGTCGAGCGCCTGGTCGGCCGCGGCCATCGCGAAGTGGGTGAACCGGTCGGTCTGGACGAGGTAGCGCTCCTCGACCAGCGTCGGCGGGTCGAAGTCCCGGACCTCGCCGCCCACCCGCAGCGGCAGGTGCCCGCATCCCTCACGGGTGATCCGGTCCAGGACGCAGATGCCCTCCTTGGTCGACTTCCAGAAGGTCTCGGTAGTGGTTCCGTTGGGCGCGACCACGCCGATGCCGGTGAGGGCCGCGCGCCGAGGATGTCCGCTCATCGTCTCTTCTCCCTCGGCAGGGTCAGGACCACCGCGGACTGGAAGCCACCGAATCCGCTGCCCACGGAGAGAACACTGTTCAGCCTTCGCTCACGGGCGACGCGCGGGACGTAGTCCAGATCGCACTCGGGGTCCGGCGTCTCGTAGTTCGCGGTGGGCGGGACGACCTGGTGGGTCAGGGACAGCGCGCAGGCGACGAGTTCGATCGCTCCGATCGCGCCGAGGGAGTGGCCCACCATGGACTTGATGGAACTCATGGGCGTGTCGTAGGCGTGCGCGCCCAGGGCCCGTTTGACCGCCGCCGTCTCGTGCCGGTCGTTCTGGAGGGTGCCCGAGCCGTGCGCGTTGACGTAGTCGATCGCCGTACGGTCCAGCCGGGCCTGGCTCAGGGCGTCCTCAATGGCCCGGGCCATCTCCAGGCCCTCGCCGGTCAGACCGGTCATGTGGTAGGCGTTGCCGAACGTGGCATAGCCGCCGATCTCGCAGTACACGTGGGCGCCGCGGGCCCGGGCGTGTTCCAGCTCCTCCAGGACGAGGACCGCGCCGCCCTCCCCCATGACGAAGCCGTTGCGGTCCGCGTCGAAGGGGCGCGAGGCGTGGGCGGGGTCGTCGTTGTTCGGGGAGGTCGCCTTGATCGCGTCGAAGCAGGCCATGGTGATCGGTGAGATCGGCGAGTCCGACGCCCCGGTTATGCAGATGTCGGCCCGGCCCTCCTCGATCGTGTGGAAGGCGTATCCGACCGCGTCCAGGCCCGAGGTGCAGCCGGTGGAGACCGTCTGCACCGGGCCGCGGGCCTCGAACCGCTCCGCCACCGTCGAGGCGAGCGTGCTCGGCGCGAAGGCCCGGTGCAGCTGCGGGCCGGCCTGCCGGTGGTCCACGTCCCAGCGCTTGCCTCGCTCGCTGACCAGCACGTAGTCGTGCTCCAGTCGGGTGGTTCCGCCGACCGCGGTGCCCAGGGAGACCGCCACGCGCCACGGATTCTCCGTAGCGAGGTCGAGGCCCGAGTCCCGTACCGCCTCCTCCCCGGCCGCCAGGGCGAACTGGATGTACCGGTCGCACCGTGCGATCTGCTCCGGGTCCAGGCCGTGGGCCGCCGGGTCGAAGTCGCACTCGGCGGCGATCCGCGAACGCAGTCCGGCCGGGTCGAAGAAGGTGATGCCCCGCGTCGCCGTACGCCCGTGGGACAACAGGTCCCAGAAGGCCGGAACTCCGATGCCGTCGGGGGCGACGACGCCCATGCCGGTGACCGCCACGCGCCTGGTCATGAACGGACCTGAGGTCGCTCGGCCACCCGCCCCGCACTCGAGTGGGCCGGTTCCACCGCGATCGGCACGCCGTCCGCGTCCTCGGTGTCGACATGGCCGAGCGGCGGGCTCGGGGCGAGCGGGCCGAGGTGGAAGACCATGCGGGCCTCCACCTTGCCGACGTTGCGGAAGCGGTGCCGCATGTAGGCGGGGATCAGCAGCCCTTGCTCGGGCTGGAGCGGGTGGGTCTCCCCGTCCAGGTCCACCTCCAGCTGCCCGCAGAGGACGTAGATGAACTCCTCGGAGTAGGGGTGGTAGTGCTCGGCGATGCGGTCGCCGGGCTGCACGATGGCCACGCCCATGAAACCGCTGGTGGAGCCGACGGTGGCGGGGGTGAGCATGGCACGCAGGTCCCCGCCGCGCCGGGTGTTGGGCTCGACCTCGCTCAGGTCCACGATTCCAGGAAGGTTGTTCACGACGTTCCTCCGAACATGTGTTGCACCGGCACGGGGCGTGGATGCCACGGCCCCGATGCCGACGTGCCGAATCAGGCGTCGGGCGCCTGGCGGTCGGTGACAAGTGCCATGCGGGGGACGCTCAGGGGGTGAGCGGGGACGCCGTCCGTCAGCGCCGCGCCGTCGCCGTCGAGGGCTTCCGCGTCCAGGAGTTCCGTGACCTCGGTCGCCTGGCCAGGGTCCGTCAGACCCAGCATGGCAACGTTGTCGAGACCGTCCCGCACGTCCACGAGCCGCACCACGACGTCGTCGCGCTGGAAGATCGTGCTGCGCAGCAGCGGCGTGTGCGGAGCGTTGGCCGCCGCCACGTCCTGACGGGCGAGCAGCTCGGCCAGGCGCATGCCGCACCCTTCACGGGCCGGGTAGTACAGCGCCTGCCGCACGGCGCCCGCACCGTCCTGGCCCGATGTCACATGGTGTACGGCGGGCAGCGCCGCGCGGGTGAAGAAGAGCCGGGCGGCCTCGGGGTCGTCGAGGTCCCTGTCCTGCTCCAGGTAGGGGTTGATGGCCTCCTCGACGGCACGTACCTCGGGCTGCTTGGCGACATGCCGCAGTGCGGCGAGCAGGTCGCCCCGCACCTCGATGGCCCGGACGACCCGGTTGCCGTGCATGAACAGGGAGGTGCGGCACAGCTGGGTGGTGTCGTCGACCCGTGACTCCGGCGAGGCGTACCCGGCCAGGATCTGGGCCACGGTCTCCTCGCTGCCCGGCTTGACGGTGAAGGTGAGCGCGTGCCGGACCAGACCGTCACCGATCCTCGGCGACGCCTGGAGCCCACGGGCGCCGGGCTCGACGGCCGCCGCGGGCCCGCCGGTCTCACGGACGACGTGGAAGCGAAGTGACCGGGTGTCACGGACGCAGCTGTGCAGTGGCTCCACCATCCGTACGTGGTCCTCACTGTTCACCCAGGTGAGGAAGGGCGGAGCACTCTCCCACTCGCTGGTGATGAGCCATTGCGAGGGATTCTCGATGGACTGGCACAGCTGGTCGCTGACATGCCCGGGGACCGACGCGACCTGGTTGCACAGCTGCTCGTACGCCTCCAGGAACTGCTGCTGGGCACCGTCGTAGACGTCCACCAGCAGGACGACACGCAGCCGGGAACCGTCGAACACGGACTGAGAGACGCGCTGCGACGCCTCTCGCATGAGGGATTCCGAAACACGTTCGGATGTGGTGGTCATCCTGCGCACATCTCCTTGACGGGAAGGAACCGGACGGGTCTCGCTCACGTCGACGTGTGCCTCCGACGTGCTCGATCCCCTCGATCCTGAGCCCGCTGCCGAAAGCGCGCGACTCGTACGCCCCTGGGCGGGCGACCCCGGACCCCGGCGGACCGGGCCCTCTCAGACCAGGTGGGCGAAGACCACCAGGTTGTCCGTGTAGTCCCTGACCGTGCGGTCGTAGTCACCCGCACAGGTGATGAGCCGGACCTGTGCCTGGTCCGTGTCGGCATAGACACGCCGGCTCGGGAAGTTGTCCTTCTCGAACGTCTCCACGGTGTCGACCACGAAGGACGCCGTGCGCCCGTCGGCTCGTCTCACCTGGAAGGCATCGCCCTTCTTCAGTTCCCCGAGGTCCGCGAAGACGGCCGCCGAGGTCATCGTGTCGACGTGACCGGCGATGATCGATGTGCCCGCCTCGCCCGGGGAGGCTCCCTTGGCGAACCAGCCGACGAGATTGGTGTCGTCGGCCGGGGGCGGCTGGAGCTGACCGGTGCGGCCGATGGCGAGTTCCGTGAACGGGGCGTCGACGGAGATCTTCGGAATGAGCAGGCGTACGGGTCTCGCTCGCGGCAGATGCTTCCCTGCGGTCCGCCCGGCCGGCGGAGCCGCCGCGGCGTCGGTGTGAGGGGCCTGGGGCGGGCGGGAGGCGTCGGACGGCGCGGTGTCGTTGCCGCCGAACAGGGCCATGGCCAGCACCAGGGCCGCTACCGCGCCCACCACCAGCGCTTTGGTGCGGGGCTCGTTGTCTGCGAGGGAAGAGGGACGGGCTGCCATCGGGTGCTACCTCACCGGGGCGTGGCGGAAGTTCGGACGAGGGACTGCACGGGGGGACCGGCCGGGCCGCCACGCGACACGCGCGTGGCGGCCGCAGCGGCTATCGCATCCGGCATGGCTCAGGCCATGCTTCCGGCGGTCTTCTTACGGCGCGCCGCGTACAGACCGGTACCGGCGACCGCCAGGGCGGCCAGGCCACCCGCGGTCACGGCCGGCGAGGCCAACGCGCCGCCTCCGGTGTGCATTCCGCCGCTCGGCTTCTCCTCGCGGCCACTCCACTCGTCGCCGTCCTGCTTCCCGCCCCAGGAGGAGTCCTCCTCCTGCTTACCGCTGCCGGAGTCCTTGCCGTGCTCCTTGTCCTTGTACGTCTCCGGGTCGAACTTGGGGTCCTTCGCGGTGTCCGAACCGTCCGGGTTCACCGCGGTCAGGGCTCCACCACCGGTGTGCATGCCACCGCGCGGCGAGTCCTGGCCACTGTCCTTGTCGTGCTCCTTGCTGTAACCGGAGTCCTTGTCCTGCTCCTTGCTGTAGCCGGAGTCCGAGTGGTCCTCCCAGTCGTTCCCGGCCGCGTGGGCGCCGGGTGCGCCGAGAACGAGGACGGTCGAAGCCGCCGCGGTGGCAAGGAGCATGCGAGCAGAGTGCATCTGACATTCCCTCCGCCGAGGAGCGGACAGCTGGCGCTTCGTCAGCTGAGGTGACCCGTCCTCGACATGATCCACCGTCAGTGCGCACGGCTCCTCGCACCACTCGGGACGATCGCTCGGGTGAACACACCCTCCGCCGGACGGGAGCGAGATCCCGCCCTCATGACGCGGCCGACCAGCCCCGTCGAGGGGGCTGGTCGGCCGCGTCTGCCGAGGTCAGACCGTTGCCAGCAGCGTGGTCAGGGCTCGGCGGAGCGCTGATTCGGCGTCAGGCTCGGGCGCTGTGGCCCGCCAGGCCACGAACCCGTCGGGCCGGACAAGTACGGCGCCTCCCGGCGTCGTTCCATGGACGGCCGACCAGTCCGTCTCGCCCTCGGGCGTCAGCTCGGCGTCGGAGGCGCTGCCCACCCGGTACGAGGCCAGAGGGACGGACATCGAGGCGGCGACACGGATGGCCGCCTCGTGCCAGCCACTTGGGTGATCGGCGTCGCTGAGCAGGACGAACGACCGTTCGTAGAGATCCAGGGTGGAGATCCGCTCGCCTCGGTGCCGGACCGCCAAGTGCGGCGCCCTGCTGCCGGGTTCCCCGGACAGGTCGAAGCGTTCCGGTACGACCGGAGCCTCGGGGTCGGTGCCGATGACGGCGCCCCGCGGATAGCGGTAGCCGAGGACCACGTTGAGGATGCCGCGCTGCGGGCCACCACCGCCGCCACCGCCCCCGCCGCCCATGCCGGGTGGCGGGGCGAAGCCGGGGTGGCTGTGCTCCACGGACCGTGCGGAGGCGCGGGCACTGGTCGCCTCCGCGACCGGGCGCCGCTCGGCGTCGTAGGTGTCCAGGAGCGCCTCCCCCGCCCATCCGCCGAGTACCGCGGCGAGTTTCCAGGCGAGGTTGTGCGCGTCCTGGATACCGGTGTTGGAGCCGAAGGCCCCGGTGGGCGACATCTCGTGGGCCGAGTCGCCGGCCAGGAAGACCCGTCCCGCCCGGTAGCTGCGGGCGACGCGCTCGGCGGCGTTCCAGGGAGCCTTGCCCGTGACCTGTACGTCGAGGTCGGCCACGCCGACCGCGCGCCGGATGTGCTCGGCACACCGCTCGTCGGTGAACTCCTCCAGCGTCTCGCCGTGTTCGGGGTGCCAGGGAGCGTGGAAGACCCAGTTCTCCCGGTTGTCTACCGGCAGCAGTGCCCCGTCGGCCTCCGGGTTCGTCAGATAGCAGACGATGAAGCGGCGCTCGCCCACGACATCGGCGAGGCGGCGGGACCGGAAGGTGATGCTGACGTTGCTGAACAGGTCACCGGGACCGTTCTGGGCGATGCCCAGTTGCTCGCGCACGGGGCTGCGGGGGCCGTCGGCGGCGACGAGGTAGTCCGCGCGGATGGTGGTGTGCTCGCCGGTCTCGCGACTCTTGACCACCGCGGTGACGCCGTCGGGGTCGGTCTCGAACGACAGCAGTTCGGTGCCGTAACGCAGATCGCCACCGAGCCGCTCGGCATGGTCGAGCAGCACCGGCTCCAGGTCGTTCTGGCTGCACAGACACCATGAGCTGGGGCTGAAGCGGGCCAGTGCCCCGCCCGCGTCGATCTCCTTGAAGAGCCACTCGCCCTCGTCGCCCACCAGGGTGGGCGTCTGGAGGATCCCGTGGTTGTCGTCCAGTGTGGCGGCGGCCTCCCGGATCCCCGGCTCGGCTCCGGCCGCCCGGAACAGCTCCATCGTCCGCACGTTGTTGCCCCGCCCACGCGGGTGGATGGAGGTGCCGGTGTGGCGTTCCACCAGCGTGTGCCGTACGCCCAACCGGCTCAGGAACAACGAGGTCGAGAGGCCGACGAGAGAACCGCCGACGATGAGGACAGGGACGTGATGAATGGTGTGGTCGGTCTGGTCGTCGCTTCGTTCCGTTCTTCGGTCCATGACCCGCCTCCAGCTCGTGGTGTCTGTCGACCCGGCCTGATTCGGCCGCGAGCCTCATGCATGCCCCCCGGCATCAGCGCGGGCCCAAGCTTCACCCACTCAACGCGCCGGGTTCGCCGAGTCAGCGGACACGTCCACGGTCCGTGTCCCACGGACAACCACCGCGGTACGTCGCCGGAAGACTCCTTCGGGGTACGCGGCCCCGGACGCCGCCGGCTCCGCGCCCACAGGTGTGACCTCATGGGCGTACTCACCACGACAACGCGGCAGGCCGACGTGCCGGCCCCCGCGTCCGCGGCATGATCCGCCGGACAGGCCCTATGCCCAAGCGCGCAACAACAGGCGCGGGGCGCGGCGGGTGAACCAGGCGCTGGCCAGGCCGATGGTGGCGCCGGCGGCGACGTCGCTGGGGTAGTGGGCGCCGCTTTGCACGCGTTCGAAGGCGACCATGGCAGCCGGCACCGTGCACAGCACGCCGGCCGGAGGCCACGCCGGGGCAACCGCGGCAGTGAAGGCGACGGCGGCGGCGGTGTGCCCGGAGGGGAACGAGGAGGAGTCCGGACGGTCCTCGGCCTCGTCGTGCGGGAACCACTCCTTGGGGGGCCGGGGACGGTCGGCGAGTTGCTTGCACAGGGCGTTGGACACCAGTTGTGCCAGGGCAACGGCGGCCAGGCCCGCGGCGGCAGCCCTGCGGCCACGACGGCCGCCCGTCCAGGCCATCGCCACGGCCGCGCCGCACCACAGCTTGGTTCCCTCCGCCGCTTCCTCCACCGCGGACAGCATCCGGTGAAGGGGGGGCGGAACACTGACAGCGAGCCGCCTGGTCACCCTCCGGTCTGTCTCCCGAGCCCCCGCCATCACGTCCATGGCCTGCGAGTATCCCTCAGATCACCGATCATGCCCGGCACGGGAACCCGTATGGCTCGGCCCCCGAGGACGAGCCTCTTCGCCACCGGCTTCCTCTCAGGCCTGCGGACCTGGGTGTGGTTTCACCAGGCCGCTCTGGTAGGCGATGACGACGAGTTGCGCTCGGTCGCGGGCGTGGAGTTTCGTCATCGCTCGCTGGATGTGGCTGCGTACGGTCATCGGGCTCAGGACGAGGTGCTCGGCGATCGCGGTGTTGGACTTCCCCAGCGCGGCCAGCGCCATGACCTCGCGTTCGCGGTCGGTGAGGGTTTTGACGTCGTCGGGCAGGTCGAGGAGGTCATCGGTGTCGGGGGTGGTGAGGAACCGGGTGATGAGGGCCCTGGTGGCGGTGGGCGACAGGAGGGCCTCGCCCGCCGCGACGGTGCGGATGCCCGACAGCAGGACCTCGGGGCTGACGCCCTTGCCGAGAAACCCGCTCGCGCCGGCGCGCAGGGCTCTGGCCACGTTCTCGTCGTTCTCGAAGGTGGTGAGGACGAGTACATGGACCTGTGAGAGCTCCGGCCGGGCGCAGATCGCCGCAGTGGCGGCCACTCCGTCGACGCCCGGCATGCGGAGGTCCATGACCACGACGTCGGGACGGTACTCGGCGGCGAGGTCGACGGCTTCCCGTCCATCGGCGGCCTCGCCGACCACGGTCATGTCCTCGACGGAGTCGATGAGGATGCGGAAGGTGGCGCGCAGCAGGGCCTGATCGTCAGCGAGCAGGACACGGATCGTCATGGGGCGGAGCCTTCGTCGGGGCTTTCGAGCGGCAGGGTGCAGGCGACCTCGAAGCCGCCCTGCGGACGGTGGCCCGCGTGGAAGGTGCCGCCTACGGCTGTGGCACGTTCACGCATCGTCAGCAGGCCGAAGCCGCCCGTGGAATCGGATGAGGCGGCCGGTGACGCGTCGTTGGTGACGGTAAGCGTCACGTAGTGCGGGGTGTAGGCCAGGCGCACCGCGGCCGAGCGCGTGGCCGCGTGCTTGCTGACATTGGTCAGCGCCTCCTGGATGATCCGATAGGCCGTCAGGTCGAGCACGGGAGGGAGTCGCCGCGCATCGCCGTCGACGGTGACGGTCACCGCCAGACCGGCCGCGGCGCATGTGTCGACCAGCTCTGACAGGTCCCGCAGTCCCGGCGCGGGGGCCAGGCCGTCCTCCGGATCGGACTCCTGGCGCAGCAGTCCGACGGTCGCCTTCAGCTCGCGCAGCGCGGCCGACGTCGTCTGCGGCAGCCTGGCGATCATGTCGAGCGCCTGGTCGGGATGGGTGCGTGCGAGATGGGCGGCGGTGCCGGCCTGAGCGTCGGCCAGGGTCAGGTGGTGGGCGACCACGTCATGAAGTTCGCGCGCGATGCGCATACGTTCCTGGATCACCCGGCGATGTGCCTCGGCCTCGCGTTCCCGGACGGCATGCTCGGCACGGGCCGCCCCGTACTCGCGGCGCACGCGGACATAGCTGCCCAGGGCGGCGGACAGCAGCACCCATGCCGTCGGATTGACGACGACGAGTACGGGCGAGTCGTGAAACGGGGCGACGAAGAACCCGGTCGCCACGATGCCGGCCACGGCGACGCACGCGCTGTTCCACGTCGTTCGGCGGCGGCTCTGGACGCTCAGGTGGTACTGCGCGACCAGCAACGGCGCCATCACGCCGGGAGTCAGAAGGTAGCCGAACGCCCCTTCGGCCAGGACACACAGCAGGGTCACCGCCATCACGGGAACGGTCCGTGTCCGTCGCCAGCGCAGGGCGGCGCAGCCGACGACCGTGAGCGCGACACCCGGCCACAGGGCGGCATCGGACAAGACGGCCCACGTCACCAGGACACTGGCCGTCGTGATCGCGAACAGCAGGACCAGCGTCACGGCTTCAGCCGCTGTGGGACGGCTCGCCGCCCAGCGCCGCCAGCTCGTGTTCATCTCGCTCCGAGGGAAGTACAAGGGCAGACATCGTCACATACCGCGGTCCGCGGGGCCCGAAGGCCGACCCCGCGGACCGCGGCCACGCATCAGAGGCGCGCCGGCTCCTGTGTGCCGGGCGTCCCGGCCGTGCCGTCCGCCATCCGCGCATCCGGCACGTGAGCCGTGGTGAGCCCGGCGCCTTCGACGTCGACGTGGGGCAGCAGCCGGTCGAGCCATTTCGGCAGCCACCATGCCTTGTCACCCAGGAGCGCCAGGACCGCGGGCACGAGCGCCATGCGGACGACGAACGCGTCGAACAGAACCGCCACGGCGAGCCCGAAGCCGATCGTCTTGATCATCGCCTCCCCCGCGCTCATGAATCCGGAGAAGACCGCGATCATGATGACCGCCGCGGCGACCACCACGCGGGCGCTGTGCCGGAAACCGGTGACGACCGCCTGCGGGGCGCTGTCCCCGTGGACGTACGCCTCCCGCATCCGGGCGACGAGGAACACCTCGTAGTCCATGGCCAGGCCGAACACGATGCCCACCAGGAAGATCGGCATCAGGCTCATGATCGGCCCCGGCTGTTCCACGCCCAGCAGTTCGGCGCCCCAGCCCCACTGGAAGACCGCGACGACCGCGCCCAGAGCGGCCAGCACGGACAGCAGGAATCCGAAGGCCGCCTTGACGGGCACCAGCAGGGAACGGAAGACGACCAGCAGCAGGAGGAGGGCGAGGATCACGATGACGCCCAGGTAGGGCACGAGCGCGTCCTGGAGGGCCCGCGCGATGTCGATGTTCATCGCGGTGCTGCCGGTGACGTCGAAGGTCGCCCCGGTCTCCCGCTCCAGTCCGGCGCGTTCCTGACGGATCGTCTGGACGACGTCCTTGGTCCTCTCGTCGTTCGGACCGGTGGCGGGGACCACCGAGAACAACGCGGCGTCGCCTGCCGGGTTCAGCCGGGCCGCGGACACGGACACGACGCCTTCGGTGTCGCCGATCGCGTCGGTGATCCGGGCGAGGGCGGCCTCGGGGTCGTCCACGCCCTTGACGTCCGCGACGACGGTGAGGGGTCCGTTGAAGCCCGCGCCGAAGCCCTCCGCGAGCGCGTCGTAGGCGCGCCGTTCCGTCGACGAGACCGGCTTGGACTCGGCTCCCGGCATGCCCATCTCCAGCTGCGCGGCGGGCAGCGCGAGCACGCCCAGGCCCACGACGCTCGCGACCAGGACGGTCACCGGGCGGCGCAGCACGAAGCGCGCCCAGCGTGAACCAGCGTTGTCCGTGGGCCGGTTCAGCCGGCCGCGCTTGCGGGCAGCGCGGGAGAGCACCGCGTTCGGCCACAGGCCGAGCAGGGCGGGTACCAGGGTCAGGGCGACCAGGACCGCGACGACCACGGCGCCCGCGGCGCACAGCCCCATCTTCGTCAGCATCGGTACGCCGACCACGGACAGCCCCGCGAGCGCGATGATGACGGTGAGGCCCGCGAAGACGACGGCCGAGCCGGCCGTACCGACGGCCAGTCCCACCGCCTCACTCGGCGCGTGCCCGTGCGCGCGTTCCTCGCGGTAGCGGGAGACCACGAACAGGGCGTAGTCGATGCCGACGGCGAGGCCGAGCATCGTGGCGAGGGTGCCGGTCGTGAGGGAGAGGCCGAAGGTGCTGCCGAGGGCCAGGATGGCGGCCATGCTGACACCGACGCCGATGACGGCGGTCAGCAGCGGCAGTCCGGCGGCGGCCAGCGAGCCGAAGGTGATCAGCAGCACGACGGCGGCCAGGATGATGCCGATCGCTTCGGCCGATCCGCCCGCCGCCGGCTGTTCGGCGAGCGCGGTGCCGCCGACCTCGACGGTGAGCCCGGCGTCCCGGGCCTGCCCGATGGCGTTCTCCAGTGCGGTCTTGTCGGCGTCGGTGAGATCGCCGGCTTCGACCTTGAAGTTGACGGTGGCGTACGCGGTGGAAGCGTCCTCGCTCACCGCCTTCGCGGTGAACGGACTCACCGCGCCGGCGACCTGGGGCTCCGAGGCGGCCTTTTTGACGAAGGCGTCGATCGCGGCACGGTTGGGCGCGGCGGTGACCTTCTCCCCCGCGGGAGCGACGAACACGATCCGCGCGTTCGCGCCGTCGGCGGCCGAACCGGGGAAACGCTCGCCGATGAGGTCGAAGGCCTTCTGCGCCTCGATGCCGGGCATGAAGGACGTGCCGTCGTCGGACGCGGCCGGGGCCTTGGCGGCGCCGAGGCCGACGGCACCGAGGATCACTGCCCACAACAACGTCACGAGCCAACGCCGCCGGAAGGCGGTCCGGCCCAGCCGGTAGAGCAAGGTAGCCACAGGAAACGGATCTCCAGGTCTGGTCTCGGGTGGACCACCAGCCTCGCCCGCGGGCCCGCCTGAGGGCTTCGTGCCTGTGCTCGCACTTCCGCTTGGTGACACAGCACCAGCGAGCCCGCGCTCCTCATCCTCAAGGAGGAGGCCGCCACGCCACGTCGGGCGTGGCGCTCGCCGCCTGGCTGCGCCGCCGCCGTCCCGGGGGCCACACCGGACGGGCGGCCGAGCCCGCTGCCGACGCGGCCGGCGCCTGACTCCCTCACCGCCCCCTCACGAGAAGCCGTTCAAGGAGCCCCGCACATGCCCACCGCCAACCTCGTCGTCACCGGCGCCCGGATCCGCACCCTCGACCCGCGGTGCCCGTACGCCACCGCTGTGGCCGTCCGCGACGGGCTGATCGCCGCCGCGACTGGCGCGGTGCCCACACCGAGGTCGTCGATCTGGGAGGCGCCCATCTGGTGCCGGGGCTGGTCGACGGGCACAGCCACCCCGGTGTGGGGGCTGGAGATGGCCACCGGCATCGACCTGTCCGAGGTGACCGATCTCGACGGGCTGCGGGCAGCGCTCGTGACCGCTGCCCGTACCGACGGCTGGGTCGTGGGGTACGGCCTGGACCACAACGTCTTCGGCGGGCGGCCCGTCGACCGGGCCCTCGTCGAGGACGTCCTGGCCGGGGCGCCGGCCTTCCTGCGGCATTACGACGGCCACTCCGCGCTCGTCACCGGGGCCGCGCTCGTCGCGGCGGGTGTCACCGGCCCGCTCGTTCGCCCAGCGCTCGCACCTGGTGACCGACGGGCGGGCGGCTCACCGGCCATCCGGTGGAGCACGCGGCGATGGACTTCGTCGCCGCCGTCCTGCCCCGCCCCTCGCCCAGGAGCACGTTCTGCCGCTGCGGCTGCGCTTCGCCCCCTGGTGACGCCCGGTCAGATGCCACATGTCGGTGCGGACCAGTAGGGCGAGGGGTCCAGCGCCACATGTGTGTGATCGTTGTGGTCCGGGTAGCCCGGGCCGAGGATCTCCGAGAAGCCGTGGGTGCGGGCCTGCTGGGCGAGTCGGCACAGGCTCACCGAACCGGTCAGGTCGGCTGCGTCGCCGTAGAGGTGGCGGCTCGTGGACGATCCCCCGACCGCGCTGTTGCAGGCGTAGGAGCGAAATCCGCTCGATACGGTGATCGGCACGTCACCCAGCGCGTGGCGCATCGCCTCCAGTTTCCACATGGTCTTCAGGGCGTTGGCCTTCGCCGTGGCCGCGGAGACCGCACCGCCCGACCAGTCGCCGTTGCACTTGTTGAGTTCCGCGTAGGCGAAGTGGACCGGCGTGCAGTCCGCGTCCTGGAGGGAGTAGATCTTGGCGTAGGTCGCCGGGCCCGCCACACCGTCCGCGCTCAGACCGTACGCCGACTGGAACTTCGCGACCGCCGCCGCGGTGCGCGCCCCGTACTGGCCGTCGTAGGACAGCCGCTCGCCGGAGGTCACCCACCCGGCGACACGTATCTGGAGCTGTGTCACATCACTGCCGGACGCCCCCTGGGAGAGGGTGCGGCCCCAGGTGTAGCACTCGTCGGCCGCGGCGGTGCCCGCTCCGAACCCCACCCCCACCACAACTCCTGACGCGACCATGACAAATGAGGCGACCAAGCGTGCCACCCGTACGAACATTTCCGGCCTCCCGACCGTACGTCCCGAACCAGCCCCGGCCAACGGATCGACGGCCACAGCGTGGCCGTCCACCGCTCAGCGTGAGGCCGGTCGGCTACGCGCGTCAACCGCTCGAACTCCCGTCATTTGTCCAGACCTTGGTAAGACGGCCGGTGCCGTCCGGCGGGCATGCCGGACGGCACCGGTCGGCCCGATCCGTGCTCATGCGGGACCGTGCGGCGTGGAGACCGGTGGGCGCTGGTCGGACATGGGGCGCTGCTCCTCGGACAGGTCGAAGAGGTTGTCTCGCTGGACCACGCACAGGGCCCAGATGATGAAGCCCGAGAGGGCGATCATCACTACCGACCACACCGGGTAATACGGCAGGGAAAGGAAGTTGGCGATGATGACGAGTCCGGCGATGACCACGCCGGAGACGCGCGCCCAGGTCGCCGTCTGGAGCAGCCCGATACTGACGATCACGGCTACCACGCCCAGAGCGAGGTGGACCCAGCCCCAGCCCGTCAGGTCGAACTCGAACACGTAGTTGCGCGTCGTGACGAAGATGTCGTCCTCGGCGATGGCCATGATGCCCCGGAAGATGTCGAGCAGGCCGACGAGAAAGAGCATCACGGCTCCGAAGGCGGCCAGGCCGGTCGCCCATTCCTGCTTCGCCGTGTGAGCCGGCCGGGTATGTGTCGCGGTCATCGTGCGCCTCGATTCATGTGGTCCGGATGCTCAGCCACCGGTGGTACCGGAGGCGGAACCCGCGTGCTGGGTCGGCCCCTGGCCGGCCAGGACCAGGTCCTTCGCCCTGCGGAACTCCTCGTCGGTGATGTCGCCGCGGGAGCGGATCTCGGACAGCTTGGCGAGCTCGTCGACGCTGCTGGTCCCGCCGGCCGCGGTCTGCCTGATGTAGGCGTTGAACTCGTCCTGCTGCGCACGCGCCTGGGCGATCTCCCGGCGCCCCATGTTCTTGCCGCGGGCGATCACGTAGACGAACACGCCCAGGAAGGGCAGCACGATGGTGAACACCAGCCAGCCGGCCTTCGCCCACCCGCTCAGGCGGTCGTCACGGAAGATGTCGACGACGATGCGGAACAGCAGGATGAACCACATGATCCACAGGAAGAACCAGAGCATGCTCCAGAAGACGCTCAGCAGGGGGTAGTCGTACGCCAGGTACGTCTGCGCGCTCATCTCTCTCCTCCGTTCCGGGCGCCCGCCCGGACGCCGTTGCGTGCTGTCCTCAGCGTGGACGGGACGAGGACGTGGTGGCCTCACCCGATGCGGGTGAACGGGCGGCGGCCGGTGGCCGCCCGGTACCAGGAGGTGGAGGCGATGTACTCGCCGAGAACCAAGCCGGAGACGGCCACCAGGAAGACGGCGATCAGCCAGGAGAGAAAGGTGAAGACCGGGCCCAGGGGACCGAACTCGTCCAGGCTGCGCTCCATGGCCCCGGGCAGCAGCGCATGGGCGGCCTGGCTCAGCAGGACCGTACCCCCGGCTGCCAGCACCGCTCCCGGCAGCAGGCTCCGCCAGCCGACCCGGCCGCCCAGCAGCAGATGCTGGGACCACCACCACAGCATCGTCACCGAGAGCAGGGAGAGCACCAGCCCCGTCAGGGCACCGGCTCCGAATCCGTCGCGCAGTGGCGCCTGGAGCAGGAGGAAGGCCAGCCAGACGACCAGCCACAGCAGCCAGCGCCAGACCGCGGTTCGCACCGGCGCGCGCGGCAGATGCCAGCACCGCTCGCACACCGCCTGAAGCGCTCGGCTGAACGCGGTGGCCGACACCAGTGTGACGACCACGCCGACGGCCCCTGTGGTGTTGCTGGTCGGGCCGGTGGCGGAGAAGACCTCGCGCAGCTCGTCGAGGGTGTCGCCGCGTACTCCCAGCACCGCCCGCAGGGAGTCGGCCAGCAGGTCCTGTAGCCAGCCGGGGGCGAATGCCGCGACGGTCATGAGCAAGGGAAGCGCGGTGAGGAACGCCTGCGCGGCCAGCCGTACGGAGCCCTCGACGACATTGAGTGCGGTGAGTCGAGACAGCAGCCGGGCGAGGGCGCCGGCCCGCAGACTCTCCATGATCGCGTGACCGTGCACGCGCGAGGCGATGGGTGTGTGCGGGACGCGCACCCGTGGCAGGGTTCTCCGACCGTGACTCACGGGGCCGCCCGCTCTGCCGTCCGGCCCGCCGCCTGGGCAGGCACGGTCACTCCGACCGCAGCGGCGTCATCGGCGGTCCGTGCTTCCGGCGGCAGGGCCGCGAGAGGGGGCACGGAGGCGGCGGATCCGGGGGCGCGGCCGGGTGTCTCGGGCTGCGTCGCGGGGGCACCGCGGCGCGCGGTACCGGCCGGGACGATGATCGTGGAGGCAGCCGGACCAGACCCCGCGCGCGGTGTCATGCCGTCGTGTCGGGGGCCTGCGGCCCCGGGGGCAGCGTCTTGCGCAGCACGGCTCGCCACGCGAGGGCGACCGCTGCCTCGGCCAGCCCCAGCAGGACGAGCCACAGGCCGAGCAGCCGGGTCAGGGCGCGGGCGGACTCGGTGGGCAGCGCGAGCACCACGATCCCGGCGACGATGCCGAGCACGGCGGCGGCTGCTACGACGCCACGGTGGGGCAGGTACTCGGCGGAGATCGCCGTGTAGAGGGTGAGGATGCCGGACACCAGCCAGAGGGCCCCGGTGATCAGCGAGAGCGCGGCGATCGTCTGCAACGGGTTGCGCAGGCTCAGCACCCCGGCCAGGACGTACAGCACGGACAGGAGCAGCCCCGGCAACCGCTCGTGCCCCTCCCGGCCGAACACGGCCACGAACCGGAACGCGCCGGTCACCAGCAGGTACAGGCCGATGAGGACGGCCAGGACGTGCAGCGTCGCCTCGGGCCAGACCAGCACCAGCACCCCCGGCACGAGCGTGGCCGCGGCCGATCCCAGGAGCCAGGTCCAGGAACGGCCAAGACGCGCGAGTTCCTCCGCGGAGTCGCCCGTCGCAGGGTGGTCCGCCCCGTCGGGCCCGTACGGCTGCCCGGTAGGCGACACCGGTTCACGCGACATGGTCATGGCTCCTCCTCGCGTGTTCAGCCGTCGCTCCGAAAGCCGACGGGGCGGGTGAAGCGGGGTGTGCACACCCGACCGCTCCAGGGTCACGCCCGCCCCTCGGTGACCGGATCACCCACCACGGGTGAGCCGTCGCCGCCGCCGTGGCGGTGAGCTGGAAGTCCCTCATCCGCGACTGCGGCCCGTCGAGGCCCCGACCGCCCCACCGGTCCTGTCCGCCGGCCCCTGCCACCCCCGGGCACGCTCCGCCCCGAACTCCCTGAACGAGGCGCTGAACAGGACGGACGACGCCGTGCACCGCGCACCGACCGCTTCTCCCGTGGTCGGCAACAGAGCGCTCCGGCCCCGGCGCCGGGGCACCGGGCAAGGAGGCGGGATCATGACCGTGCCGAGCGTTTTCACCGCGTCGCTGTCCCCGGCCGAGCGAGTGGCCTACGGCAGGGACGCGCGTCGGCGGGCGACGCGGTCGTCCCACGGCTGGTACGAGGCCGCACCGCAGCGGCTCGATCCCGTGGAGGCGGTGGAGCGTCAGTCGGCGGAGCGGGTACCGGAGTTGGTACCGATCCGCTACGGCCGCATGCTTGAGTCGCCCTTCCGCTTCTACCGCGGTGCGGCCACGATCATGGCGGCCGATCTGGCGGCCCTGCCCGACACCGGGCTTCAGGTCCAGCTCTGCGGGGACGCCCACCCGTTGAACTTCCGGCTGCTCGCCTCGCCGGAGCGCCGGCTGGTCTTCGACATCAACGACTTCGACGAGACGCTGCCCGGGCCGTTCGAGTGGGACGTCAAACGGCTGGCAGCCGGTTTCGTGACGGCGGCCCGGGCGAACGGCTTCTCGCGCAAGGAGCAGAACAGCACCGTGCGGGTGTGTGTGCGGGCCTACCGGGAGCGGATGCGCGAGTTCGCCGGCATGCGCACCCTGGACGTCTGGTACGCACAGGACGCCGCCGACCGGATACGCGAGCTGATGGCCTCGGAGATGGACAAGGAGGAGGCGCTCCGTACCGCCCGGGCGACGGAGCGGGCCCGCACCCGCACTCATCTGCGGGCCTACGCCAAGCTCACCCGGATGACGGCTCAGGGTCGCCGTATCACCCCCGATCCTCCACTGATCACGCCGCTCGACCAGCTCCTGGAGGACCCTTCCGAAGAGGGGCGTGAGGCGGAGCTCCGCGACCTGCTGGAGCGGTACGCGCGGACGCTTCCGTCCGAACGCCGTCATCTGTTGCGCCGCTACCGTCTGGTGGACATGGCCCGGAAGGTGGTGGGCGTGGGCAGTGTCGGCACGCGCTGCTGGATTCTGCTCCTGCTCGGCAGGGACGACGACGATCCGCTGCTGCTTCAGGCCAAGGAAGCCGGGGAGTCGGTGCTGTCCGCCCACACCGGCGGCGACCCTTACGACAACCAGGGACGCCGGGTGGTGACCGGACAGCGCCTCATCCAGACGACCAGTGACATCTTCCTGGGCTGGACGGACGTCGTGGGCCTCGACGGACTGGGGCGGGACTTCTACGTGCGCCAACTGTGGGACTGGAAGGGCATCGCCCAGCCGGAGACCATGCGGCCGAGCCTGCTCGGCCGCTTCGCCCGGCTCTGCGGGGCGTCCCTGGCGCGTGCCCACGCCCGCTCAGGCGACCCCATCGCCCTCGCCGCCTACCTCGGGGCGGGCGACCGTTTCGACCGTGCGCTCACCGAGTTCGCCCAGTCCTACGCCGACCAGAACGAGCGGGACTTCGCGGCGCTGGAAGCCGCCCGGCGCTCCGGGCGGATCAGGGCGGAGCGGCTCTGAGCGGACTGCCGCTCACGTCGGTCCCGTCACTCCGGTAGCTGGCGCATTTCCAGGACGCGCAGTCCCAGCGACTGGCACCTCGCCAACAGTCCGTACAGGTGCGCCTCGTCCACGACGGGGCCGAACAGGACCGTCTGGCCTGCCATCACCACGTGGCCGAGCTCCGGAAAGGCCTTGGCCAGCGTTTCCGACAGGTGTCCTTCGACTCGGATCTCGTAGCGCACGAGCTGTTCTCCCACCGACTGCGAGGGACGGGTGGACGGTGCCCTTGGCTGCGATCGTCTCGCCGCCGCGTCGGTGCGGGCCTCACCCGGTACAGGTGACCGTCTCGCGCCGGTCGGACAGCGTCGTCGTTCAGTGCGTCAAGACGATCTTGAAGGAGATGATCAGCAGGCCCAGCAGCAGGTTCACCGCCGCGGTGGCCGCCATCAGTCGCGGCGAGGCACCGGCGTGCCGGGCAGCGGCCACGGACCAGCCCACCTGGCCGGCCACGGCCACGGCCAGAGCCAGCCACACCGCACCGCGCACCCCCATGCCCAGGAGCGGGCTGACGGCCACCGCCACGGCCGGCGGGACGGCGGCCTTGACGATCGGCCACTCATCACGGCACACGTGCGCCACGACCCGGCGGTCCAGGGGCTGTCGCGCGAGGCGGGCCCCGAACAGCTGGGCATGCACATGCGCGATCCAGAACACCACCCCGGTGAGCAACAGCAGCAGCACCAGCTCGGTGCGGGGGAACGAGCCCAGGGAACCGGCGCCGATCACCACGGAGGCCGCGAGCATGGATCCGTAGACGCCGCCGGTGTAGTCCTCTCGCGATTCCCTGGCCGTGGCCGTGCCGGTCCTGATTCTGCTGGACACGGGTGACTCCCTCCGGGCTCAGCGCGTCGAGCCGGTCGCTTCGGCCGGGGCACCGGCGTCCGGCCGCCGCGGCCGGCTCTCCCGGGCGCCCGGCAGATGGGGGGTGACCAGGAAACTGGCGAGAGCGATGCCGCCCGTGGCCAGGATGGCCGCCTTCAGACCGTCCAGTTGCGCGGCGGCGTAGGAATCCGCGACGGCTTCCACCTCGGTCGGCGGCAGTCCGGCGCGCTCGGCGGCCGAGCGCACCTGGTCGGTGGGGACGAAGGTGATCCCGGCCTCGAGGGAGACACCGACCTCTGCACGCGTCGCTTCGGACAGCTGGGGATGGTCTTCCACCTGCGAGGTGAAGCCGTGCGCCAGTGCGCCGATCAGGATGGACCCGATGAGTGCGGTGCCCAGCGCGGAGCCCAGATTCTGTGCCGTGAACTGCAACCCTCCGGCCTCACTGCGTTCCTCCTCGCTGACGGTGGACTGCACGACATTGCCCAGCTGCGAGGCGAGGAGGCCGACGCCCACACCCAGCAGGGCCATGGCTCCGGCGAACTGGGCGTCGTCGATGGCCGGCTCGATGGTGGCCAGCAGCCACACGATGGAAGCCGCCAGGATCAGCAGGGCCAGCCGGACCACCCGGCGCGGCCCCATGATCCGCCCCAGCGACGACGCCGACAGGGAGGTCACGAACATGGTCACGGACACCGGAAGCAGCCGCAGCCCCGTCTCGAAGGCGTCGAACCCCTGAACCACCTGAAGGTACAGCGGGATGGTGAAGAACAGCCCCAGCAGGATGAGGTTCTGGCTCAGCAGCGTCAGCAGCCCGGACCGCAGCGCCGGTCTGCCCAGCAGCGACAGGTGTACGAGGGGGTCGGCGCCGGCGTCGTCACGTCGCCGCTCCCAGTGCCGGAAGGCGGCCAGGACGGCCACCCCGGCTCCGACGACGAAGAGCGTGGGGGCGAAACCGAGGACGGTGAAGGGAGCGTTGCGGGACTGCACCCACCCCCAGGTGCTGCTCTGCAACACCCCGAGCACGCAGAGCCCCAGCCCGGCGGCGGAGAGCACCGCGCCGACCCAGTCCAGCCGGGGACGCGGGCCGGACGGGGCGGGCGTCACGATCACCCGCCGGCACAGCAGGACGGCCACCACGATCACGACCTCGCCGGCGAAGACCAACCGCCAGGTCAGATACGTCGTCACCCAGCCGCCCAGCAAGGGGCCGACCGCGATTCCGGCACCGGCGAGCCCGCCGATGACCGCGTAGGCGACCGCCCGGTCCTTCCCGCGGTACGACTCCGCCACCAGGGCGGCCATGGCCGGCAGCACCATGGCCGCTCCGAGTCCCTCGATGACGGACCAGCCCAGCGTGAGGACCCACAGCGTGGGCGCCACCGCGGTCAGTGCCGAGCCGACGGCGTACACGACCAGTCCGGCGAGGAACATGCGGCGGCGCCCCAGGATGTCCCCGAACCTGCCGCCGATGATCATGAAGGCGGCCATGACCAGCGCGTACAGGGTGATGACCGCCTGGATGGCGGTCACCTCCGTGTCGAAGTCCTCGACCAGCTGGCTGACCGACACGTTCATGACGGAAGTGTCGAGGACCATCAGGAACTGGGCCGTTCCGAGGACGATCAGAGCCCGCCAGTGCTTCATGCCCGCCATGGTCGGAGCTCCTTCCGGCGGCCCGTCCCGGTCGCCGTGGCGCCGGTGTCTGCCCACCGTGGCCGGGGCCGACCCGTGCCGACTTCCCCCGCCGCGGGTGAGTCTTCGCAAGCCCGCCGCCGTCCGGACACGGCTCGCACCCGAGGATGCAGCAGTCCGGAGCGCAGAGGACGCTGGGAGGACGTCCCGGTGCGCGAGGGAAGCGGTAGGTGATCTCCATGGCACACGGTGCTGCCGGCCGGCTGCCGGACGAGACGGCGGTCTCGATGCTGGACGCGTTGTTCGACCAGGCACCGATCGGTCTGCATCTGCTCGACGCCGAACTTCGGGTGGTGCGGGTCAACACCGCGACGCCCGCGATGCGGGGCAGGGCCGAGGACGAGCCGGCGGGGCGCCCGGCCCGCGAGGTCTACGCCATGGTCGACGCCGATGTCGAGCCCCTCCTGCGCAAGGTCCTGGACACCGGCGTCCCGCTGTCGCGGCACATCGTGCCCGCCCGCATCGACGGGGTGCCGCGGCACTACGAGATGACCGCCCTGCGCCTGAGCAGCCCGCACGGGAGGGTGCTCGGGGTGGCGGTCGCCGTGGTCGACGTCACCGACAGCGAGCGGTCCCGGGCCCGAGCCCGGGTGCTCGACGCCGTACGGGTGCGTGTGGGCCGCACGCTGGATCCCACCGCGACCGGCGAGGAGCTCGTGGCCGCGGTGGTCCCCGGGTTCGCCGATGTCGCCATCGTGGAGGTGGTGGACGCGGTGATCCGTGGCGACGACCCGCCGCTGGCTCCGCTGCCGCCGGGCACCCCGCTGATGCGCACCGCGTTCCGCAGCAACCGCACGCCCTCGCCCCAGGCCCACCCGGTGGGGGACGTGTGCAGCCTGCCGGCTCCCACGCCGTTCACCCAGGCCCTGGCAGACCTGCGCCCGCGTACGGTCGCGCTGGACGGCGCCGCCCCCTGGCTGTCCGTCGACCCCGCGCGTGCGGAGGCCATCCGCTCGTCGAAGGCCCACTCCCTGCTCGTGGTCCCGCTGGCGCTGCGTGACGCGGCGCTCGGCGTGGTCAGCCTGTACCGCGCCGGGCAGTCGCCCCCCTTCGACGCGGGCGACCAGGAACTGGCCGTCGAACTGGCCACCCACACGGCCCTGTGCATCGACAACGCGCGCCGCTACACGCGTGAGCACACCGTCGCGGCCACGGTGCAGCGGCAGTTGCTGCCCCGCCACCCGGAGACCCACACGTCACTGGAGGCCGCCTATCTCACCCTCACGGGCGTCGACCCCGGTGCCTGGTACGACACGATCGCCCTCTCCAGCGCCCGCACCGCGCTCGTCGTCGGCAGCGTGTCGGGCCGCGCCCTGAACGCCGCCGCGGCCATGGGGCAGCTGCGCACCGCCGTACGTTCGCTGGCGGCGTTCGACCTGCCTCCCGATGAGCTGATGGCTCGTCTGCACGCGACCGCCGGTCAGCTGGCCGCGGAACGAGCCGACCTCCCCCTCGGCGATCCGCTGCGACGCGAGGCCTTCAGCGCCGACTGTGTGTACGCGCTCCACGACCCCCTGTCCAACACCTGCACGCTGGCCGCGGCCGGCGCACTCACCCCGCTCGTCGTACGCCCCGATGGCACCGTGTTTCTTCCCCCGACACCGGCGGGGCCGCGCCTGGGCACCGCACCGGACGCCCCCTTCGCCGCCACGGAGATCGACGTACCGGAAGGCAGCGTGCTGGTGTTCACCAGCGATCCGCTCCTCACGTCGTACCTGTCGGAAGTCTCCGGACCGCTGCCCTCGGCGCCCCACTTCCGGGACCGCCCGCTCCAGGACCTGTGCGACGCACTGGTGTACGCGCTGGGGGCGGGCCCGGGGATCGGCGCCGCGGCGGTGATCGTCGCGCGCACCCGGGCCTTCCCGCCCGAACGGCGCGCCTCGTGGCGGCTCGAATCGAGCCCCGCGGCCGTCGCCGTCGCCCGACGCCGTACCCGGGAACAGCTCGGCGCCTGGGGTCTGGACGGCGAGACCGCGGACGACACCCAGCTCATCGTCAGCGAACTCGTCACCAACGCCGTCCGCTACGGCACTCCTCCCATCGAGCTCCGTCTGATCCACGACCGGACCTTGACGTGCGAGGTCCGCGACGCCGGCTCGGCCTCTCCCCACCTGCGGCACGCCGGCGCCGTGGAGGAGGGCGGACGCGGCCTGTTCATCACCGCCCAGCTCGCCCTGGAGTGGGGCACCCGGTACACGGCGTCGGGCAAGACGATCTGGACCGAGCAGACGCTGCCGCCCGTCGACTGAACGACAGCCCGTCCGGCCGAGGGGTCGGAGCAGGCCGCCGGCCGCCGGATCACAGCAGCCGCAGGTCGCGGGCGCGGCGCACCGCATCGCCTCGCCGGTTCACCGCAAGCTTCCGGTAGACGCTCTTGAGGTGCGTCTTCACCGTGTTCGCCGACAGGTAGAGGTCGGCAGCGATCTCCTCCGTCGACATCATCCCGGCCAGCCGCTCCAGCACGTCCCGTTCGCGTCCGCTCAGTTCCACCGCGACGAGCGGTGAGGGCGAAGACTTTGGCCGCGACCGCTCACCGCGTGCCGGCGGGCCCGGAGCCAGCCAGCCCGCCGCCAGCTCGTGCAGCTCGGCGGTGGCCAGGAAGGGTCGGATCCAGGCTCCGGCGTCGAGGAACGGACGCCGCAGCCGCTCGCGGCGGGCGTCCAGGAGCGCCCGCGCCACGAGCCGGTGAGCGGTGACGGAGTCGCCGGCCCCCGCGGCGGCCTGTGCCCTGACCAGAGCCGCCCGCACGGTCACCGCCGGACCCGTCCCGCCCTGGGTGTGGACGCTGTCGAGCAGGTCGATGGCCGCCTCGGGGCGTCCCGCGGCGAGCTGGATCGCCGCGGCCTCCACGGCACATGCCGGCTGGTCGCCGCTGACGTTCCGGAGCGCCTCGGCGGCCTCGTCCGGCCGTCCTTCGGCCAGGTGGGCGGCGGAGGTGACGAGCGCTTCATGGCTTGCCGCCCACGGCGAGGACACCATGCCGGAGACGGCCGCGTCCGACGCCTCGACGGCATCTCGTGCCCTGCCCCTGACCAGCAGGAGACGGGCCGTGGCGAGGGCACGTCCGGCCATCGGCACCGGATCACTCGTTCCCGCCGGCAGCTGGGCCGTCTCGTCGAGGAAGGCCTGGGCCCGGTCCAGTTCATGGCGGTCGACGGCCACGGCCGCCAGAACCAGTCGTCCGATGCCGGAGCCGGGCGACTGAGGCAGACCGTCCCGCTCGGCCTCGGACACCGCTGCCAGAGCCTTGCGCTCGGCCCGGCCGAGCCAGCCGTTCAGGTAGTCCAGCAAGGCCAGGTGCGCCCTCGACTCCTGCCGGGGCATCGCGGTGGAGGCTCCGTCGGGAGCACTGGCCACCGTGGTCAGGGCAGCACGTGCGTCCTCGAAACGTCCGGCCCACAGACGCACCGATCCCAGATGGGTCAGCAGCAGAGCGGTGAGCTCGGGATGCTTGTCCAGGAGGCGCCGCGGGACTTCCCGGCGCAGCGCGTCGGCGGCTTCGGCGGCCTTCTCGGCCCGCGGGGGGCAGCCGGCCAGGCGGGCGGCCAGCGTCTGAAGCAGCGCACAGCTCAGCTGGGCGGCGGCCCGGTCGGGCGCGAGGTCCGCCAGCTGTTCCTCGGCGTGGCGCAGGCTTGCCAGACCGTGGTCGAGGTCGTAGCGGGCCAGCTCGCGAGCCGCCCGTACAAGGTTCGTCTCGGCGCTCGTGGCCCCGGGCGTCATGGGAGAGAACATCTGGGCCAGGTCGTCCGACGGCGGTCCCGTGAGGAGTCGGCCGATCGCGAGGTCGTCGATGAGGGCACCTGCCGCGACGTCCCAGTCGCCCGCGGCGGCGCCGTGCGCGACCGTCTCCGGTAGGAATCCGGAACTTCGCAGCCATCGCGCGGCCCGCCGGTGCAGTTCCGGCTCCAGCCCGGGCAGACGCACGCGCAGATGCGCCCGGAGGATCTCCCCGAACAGCGGGTGGAGCCGGTACCAGGAGCGCCCGAGGTACTCGACGAAGGCGTTCGCGCGGTGCAGCCCGAGGAGAAGGGGCTCGGCATCGGTCCGGCCGGTCAGCGCGTCGGCCAGCTCGGGACAGAAGCGCTCCAGGACGCTGACGCGCAGCAGGAGGTCCTGGGTCTCCTCCGTCTGGCCCTTGAGGACCTCGGCCAGCAAGAAGTCCGCGATCGTACTGCGCTCGGCCTCGAACTCCTTCAAGTAGAGCTCGGGATCGGCATTCTCCCGGGCGGCCAGCGCGGACAGGCGCAAGCCGACCGCCCATCCCCGGGTGCGGTCCACCAGGGCGCGCACGGCGGGGACCGGAAGGCTCAGACCGTGCAGCTCCAGCAGGGCGACGGCTTCCTCCGGGGTGAAGGCCAGCTCGGCGGCACGGATCTCCGTCAGTTCACCGGCCGCCCGGTATCGGTGCAGCGGCAGCAGCGGTTCGGTGCGGGTGACGAGGACGAGGTGCAGCCATCGCCCGGCGTGGTGCAGGACGAACTCCAACTGCTCGGCGATCTCGGGTACGGTCACGCGGTCGCAGTCGTCGAGCACGACGACCACGGGGCGGTCACGGTCGTTGAGTTCGGCGGCGAGCGTTGCCAGCAGCCTGCCGTCCACCCGGGGCGGGTCCGCCGGGATTCCGGCCGGGCCGGCTGCCGGCGCACCGGCAGCGTGCAGGGCCTGGACGACGTAGGACCAGAACACCTCTGGCTGCCGGTCCCCCGCCTCAACGCTGAGCCAGGCGACGGGATGCCGCAGACCGGCCGCCCAGTCGGCGGCCAGCAGGGTCTTGCCGGCCCCGGCCGCGCCGTTGAGCAGTGTCAGCGGTGTCCGGAGAGCCTGGTCGAGGTGGTCGACGAGCCGCTGCCGCAGCAGAAATGTGGCCGGCCTCGCGGGGATGGCGAACCGGGTGCGCAGAAACGGGTCCCCCAGGGGATCCGTGCGGGGAACGATCGGAACCCCGGGCCCCTGACCGCCCCAGGAACTCTCGGACACGCCGCTCACCACCCTCGCCCCTGTCCATCAGGGGCAGATCATGGGCGGCGCTCCCGACACCAGCATCCCAGCCTTCCCGGCACGGCGCGACAGACAGCACCATCGGCCCGCTCACCAGCCCGTATGCACGCTTTCAGCCTCACGCCGTGTCCAGTTCGAGGCGGAAGGCGTGCAGCGCGTCATGGTCCGGCTCGATGACGCCGTAGCTGTCCTCCGGCACCTCGTTCCAGGCGCCGGGGAGGTCGCCCAGCGGTTCGGACACGACCATGCGGGTGTCGTCCGAGACCTCCCGCAGGAACTCGGCGTCCGGATGGAGCGCACGCAGGGTGTCCACCCTGGTGCTGAAGAAAAGCGACCGCGAGCGGCCTTCGCTGGAGTGGCGGAACGCCCAGACGCGCTCGCCGTCGGCCACCGCGACCGTCATCTGGAGGGGGTGCCGCACACCGTGCGTGTGCCCCGTTCGTTCGACGAAGGCCGCCATGCGCGCGACGGCACCGGGTGGATCATCCGTCAGACCGAAGGTGAGGGCCAGGAAGAACATGAGTTCGGAGTCGGTGGAACCCTCGATGTCGGGGTACAGCGTCGGATCGACCGCCAAGGCCAGGTCACGCCGCAGGAGACGGAAGCCGTTGATCATTCCGTTGTGCATCCACAGCCAGCGGCCGTTGCGGAAGGGATGACAGTTGGACTGCTGCACGGCCGTCCCTGTCGCCGCCCTGATGTGGGCGAAGAAGAGCCCCGACCGTACGTGGTGGGCGACCTCGCGCAGATTGCGGTTGTTCCAGGCCGGGTCCACGTCCCGTACGACAGCCGGAGTGGCCGGCGCGGCGTCGGCGTACCAGCCGATACCGAAACCGTCGCCGTTGGTCGTCTCCACCCCCAAACGGGAGTGCAGGCTCTGGTCGATCAACGAGTGCGACGGCTCGAACAGCACCCGGCTGAGAAGGACCGGGGTGCCCGAGTAGGCGATCCAGCGGCACATTTCAGGTCCCTCCGCTGCGAGGATCGACAGCATCTGCACCGGCTGATGCGAGGGCCGCTCATGGGCATCCCCGCGCGACGCCGCTGCGCGCACGGGCGATGGCGGTCCGCCGTGCCGGGGCGGCCGGACTGACTCGGAGGCGGCGGAGTGGGAGCGTCGTCCCTGCGAGTAACCACCAGTATCTCCTGCCCCGGCCCTTTGGGCACATCGAGCCCGGAGCGGACGGCCCCGGCACCGGCGTCAGCGTCTGCGACCGCCACGTGACCAGCCACTGCCGATACCCGCGAGATGCAGGGCGAGGACGGCCAGCCCGAGGAGCATCACGTTGGTCGAGCTGAAGGTGTCATTGGTCGAGATGTCCGCCGCGTTGATCAGGAACGCGATGAAGAACAGGACTGCGGAGATGATGGCCAACATGGCAGTGCCTCCTTCGAGTTGGGATGCTTCGCCCGTGTGCCGTCCGAATGCCCCTCAGCCGCCGGAACACACAGCCGGCCACCGATGAGTTGTGGTCACCGGCTCATGGCAGCGACGGATGGGCTGCTCCTGCCGACAGAGGGCCAGGCAGTGTGCTGCGGCTTCCTGTGAGTGGGGCGTCCATGGGGGATTCCGCCCGGGGCGAGGGGTGGGGGCTGATCCTGGGTAGACGGCCTCTGACAGGCCCAATCGAGTACGGGAGGAATCGTGGACTGGGCCCGGTTCGCGGAGCAGATGGCGACGATGGCACGGAACTTGCTGGCGCAGGACTCTCTGACCGGGACCCTCCAGCGGATCACCGCATCGGCGACCGAGCTGGTCGCGGGCTGCGATGCTTCCGGAATCCTGGTACTGCACGGCAGGGAGCAGGGCAGCTTCGCACCCACCGAACAGCTGGTCACCGCCAGCGACGCCCTGCAACGGGACCTGGGCGAGGGGCCCTGTTTCGACGCCGCGCGCCACCCGAACGGCGAGCGCGTCTACCGGATCCCGGACCTGACTGCCGAGATCCAGCGCTGGCCCTCCTTCGCTCCCCAAGCCAACGAACTGGGGGTGGGCAGCATGATGGGCATCCTGCTGTTCACCGACGCCGACGACTTCGGCGCACTGAACTTCTACTCCCGCCGGCCCGGAGCGTTCACGGCGGAGAGTGAACTGGCCGCCTGGCTGCTGGCCTCGCACGCCGCGGTCGCCTTCTCCAGTGCTCGCACCCACGCGGAAATGGAACAGGCTGTCGCGACGCGGCACTTGATCGGTGAGGCCATGGGCATCCTCATGGCCACCCACCACCTCACCGAGGAACAGGCTTTCGACGCCCTGCGCCGCTACTCCCAGGAGACCAACACCAAACTCCGCGAGGTCGCCCGCCGCGTCTGCGAACGAGGCAGCCCCATCTGAACCACACACCGAGAGCGACGCGCGGCAGGTGCGGTTGGTGCGGTTGGTGCGGCATCCCGAAGAGACGAGCGCGGGTCGAGGACGCCCCTTCCCGGCGGAGCAACCGCCGGGAAGGGGCGAGGCGGTCAGAAGTCGTCCGCGCCGTTGCGGAGCTCGGGGGTCCAGTAGCCGACCAGGGCCTGGGCAGGGTCGGCGGCGATGCCGTCCGATCCGGGCGCGGAGACCGCGATGACCGACGAGTCCCCCTCCAGGGTGACCGAGAACGCCGACACGGGTTCGTTGTCCTCGTCGGTGCCGCCGTCCGAGACCTTGAGCAGGGCGTAGGCGGGGGCTCCGGCGGACAGGACGACCGGGGCGGCGGGCTTGCTCTTGGCGACGGGCGACACGTCCTGCTTGTGGCTTTCCAGGAGTTGGACGTGCGGGAAGCCCGCCAGACGGCAGGAGTGCCCGGAGGTGTTCTTCGCGGTGAGAACGAGGTGGGTGTAGGGCGGGCCGTCCTGCTTGGCCGCCGTGATGGTGACGTCGGCGGCTGCGCACACCGGGGTGGAGGTGCTCGTCTGCCGGCCGGAGGAGTCGTTGGAGGTGCTGGAGTCCGCCGCTCCCGAAGACGTACCCGCCCCCGTCGAACCGGCCGAGGACGTGACGGTCGCCGCGGCGGACGCGCCGTCCGACACCGTCGCGGTGGCCGAAGTGGGCGACGTAGCCGCCGCGTTGTCGTCCTCACCGCTCTGGCAGGCGGTGAGGGAAAGGGCGAGTGCCGTACCGGCGACGGCCAGCATCGTGGAACGGGTGAAGAGAGCGGTCATGATGGGTTCCCCCGTGAAGTGGTGCACAGCCGTCGGTCTGTTCCCCGGCGGCCGGGATGATCTGGTGGGCATGACGCGTGTATGCGGGGCCTGCGGCACCTTGCGCGTCGGACCTCAGTCGATCACCGCGAAACCTTCGCCACCAGGCAGTTCTCCCGGCAGAAGTACCGTCCGTCATACTTCTGCCGGAGGCTCGCACAGGGGGAGCCGGACGATCGGGGATCTCAGCGGTGCGCGGTGCCACACCCGCCGGCGACGAATTCAGGCAGCGACTGCGGCACTTCCGGACCCGCGCCGGGCTCAGCCAGGAGGCGCTCTCCGAGGCAGCCGGAATCAGCGTCAGAGCACTGGCCGACATGGAACGCGGACGCACGCTCGGGCCGCAGCGCCGCACGGTCCAGGCACTCGCACAAGCGCTGGAGCTGAGCGCCGACGACGCGGCGCGGCTGGAGCAGTCCGCAGCGCTGGGCCGCCCGCGTCCCCGCGCCGTCGCGGGCCCTGCCGGCCCCAACACCCTGGCCCTGCCGCGCGACATCCGGGACTTCACCGCGCGGGGCCCGGCGCTCGCCCGGCTGCTGGAGCTGGCAGCAGAGGTGGGGGACGGGGAACCCGGCGGCGTCGAGCCCCCGGTCTCCGCGGTCTCGGTGATCACCGGTCAACCCGGGCTGGGGAAAACGGCGTTCGCCGTCCACGCCGCGTATCGCCTCGCCCCTGACTTCCCCGACGGACAGTTCGCTCTGGACCTGCGCGGCATGGACGCCGAGCCGACGCCGCCCAGGGACGCGCTGGCCCGGCTCCTCGGCGCGATGGGCATCGCCGACGCCGCGCTGCCCAACGGCCTCGACGAGCGCGCCGCCCTGTGGCGTTCCCTGCTCAGTGACCGCCGGGTGCTCCTGCTCCTCGACAACGCAGTCGACGAGGATCAGGTCCTTCCCCTGCTGCCCGGTACCGGCTCGTCACTGACGCTGGTCACCAGTCGTAACTCCCTGGCGGGTCTGGGGTCCGTCCATCGCACCGATCTGGCACTGCTGCGCCGCGAGGAGGCGGTGGAGCTCCTCACCCGCATCCTCGGACCGCAACGTGTCCAGGCCGAGGCCCAGGCGGCCCGCGACCTGGCCGACCTGTGCGGGCACCTTCCCCTGGCGGTCCGCATCGCCGGTCAACGCCTCCTCAGCCGGCCGCACGAGCGCCTCACCAAACTCGCCACCCGCCTGGCCGCCGAAGGGCGCCGTCTCGACGGCCTCCAGGCCGGAAGCCTCCAGGTACGTGCCGCGTTCGCCCTCTCCTACCGTCAACTCCCGCCCGACACACGGACTTTCCTGCGCCGCGCCGCGCTGGCCGCAGGACCCGACTTCGGTCCCGAGACCGGCGCCCTGCTGGCCGGCCTCTCCTACGACCAGGCCGTCGCCTGCGCCGAGGAACTCACCGACGCCGGGCTGCTCCAGAGCGACGCCGTCGCCGAGCGCTACCGCTTCCACGATCTGCTCAGGCTCTACGCCCTCGAACAGACCGAGGCGGAGGACGGTCCGGACGTGCGCGAGGCCGCCCTGGACCGTACGGCGCGCTGGATGCTCAGCCGGGCCACCGTCGCCGCGCTGCACTACGAGGTCCACCAGGAGCGGTCCATGCCCGCCGGTGACCCCGATCCCGAGACGGCGCCGGTCGGCAAGAGCCAGGCGCGGGCCTGGTTGGAGGCCGAGCGGGCGCAGTGGCTCGCCGCGCTGCACCGGGCGCACCGAAATGCCTGGCACCGGGAGGTGCTGGACACGGCGGAGGCCATGCACTGGTTCTCCGACATGACCCAGCACTGGGAGCAGTGGGTGGAGGTGTTCACCTGCGCCGGCGACTCCGCACGCGCGCTGGGCGACCGTCGGCAGGAGGCGGTCCACCTCAACTACCTCGCCTGGGCCCACAACCTCTGCGCCCACAATCCCGAAGCCGCCCTGACCGCGGCCGACGCCGCACTGGTGGCGGCCCGGGACTGCGCGGACGGCCTGCAAGAGGGCTGGGCGCTCGGCTACGGCGCGGGCGCGCTGCACCGGCAGGGCCGAGTGGAGGACGCGCACGACCGGCTGCGGGAGTCGGCCCGCTGCCTCGCCGCGCTGGACTCCCCCGAGTCCCGGCTCGCCGAACTGACCATGCTCAACACCCTGGGCAACCTGCTGCGGCACATCGGCCGAGCCGCCGAGGCACTGGAGATCCACCGCCGCAGCGAGCAGATCTGCCGGACGGGGATTCCCGGCCGTACGGCCGAGTTGGTCGCGCTCTACCACGCGGTGGCCCGGCAGCAGATCGGCAACGACCTCGTGGCCCTGGAGCGCTGGCACCAGGCCGAGGCACCACTGCGCCAGGCACTCGCCGACTTCGAGGCGGCACACATGCCCATCTGGGCTGAACACGCCCGCCTGGACCTGGGCCGTGCCCTCAGCGGCACGCGGCACCCCGAGGCCCGGCAGACACTTCTCACCGCCCGGGACGCTCTGGCAGCGCTCAAGAGCCCCCTCCATATCGAGGCCTCGGCGGCTCTCGCCGCACTGAGCGAGAACGGGCCTCGCCCTGCGCACGCACAGGCAATTGATGAAGCTCAGTGCTCGCAGAGGGAGAACTCCCGCTCGTAGAGCTGCTCGTTGTGCTCGTCGACGAAGAACTTGCGTTCCTGCATGAGCTGTTCGCGGTACTCCTTGGCCTGTTCCAGGGTCATGGTCGAGGAGTCGGACCATGGTTGCTGCGGTGGCACATCGGATGTCGAGACGATCTTCTGTGACGGGTCGACCAGGAAGAAGACGAGAATCTTGCGGTGTCCCGGGCGGGTCGGATCCGCGAGTCGGAACGAACCGACGCGGTGTTGCAGGATGTTGGGGAAGGCCAGGCAGCGGCCTTCGGGGGTCGAGGCCGATCCCAGCACCTGGTTCAGCGCGTCCTCGTTTTCCAGGCCGTAGACCTCTCGCACACCGTTGTCGTCGCTCTGTTCGTAGTCCGGTTCGGTGAGCGCCGCACGGAAACTCAGGTGGCTCTCGGTGATGTTCTCGCTGTCCCAGTAGTAGATGCCGGTCGAGACGATCCGCTCGTTCATCATCCCCTCGACATGCCAGGAACCGCCCGCGTACTCGGGTTTGTCCGGGGTGAGGTGGATGGCGGCGACCTTGACGATGACCTGAAGAGAGCGGCCGCGCAGGTCGATTCGGGCAGCCTCGTCGGGCGGCTCCGGCGGGGTGAAGGCGGGGGCGTCCGGGATGACCGGACGGCGGTTCTCCCACCAGGTGTCCTGGGCCTCTTCCCACGCCTGGACAGCTTCGGCGTACGCCTCATCGTCACTGTAGGAGGACTTGTCCGGGTACTCCGGCTCCGCGTCGTACCACCCGTACGGATCGGCCTCGATCCGCAGAGGGCGCGGATGACGCAGGTCGGTCAGCACGTTCTCCAGGAGCGGGCGGAAGCGGGCGAACAAGTCGGGCAGTACGGCGGCCAGTTCGCGATGGGTATCGGGATGGACGTTGTTGACGTACGACCGGAAGGCGACAGCGCCGTCATCGCTGACGTCCACGTCCGTCGGCAGCCACTGGAACTTCTCCGAGAACTCGTACTTCGAGTACTGGTTCGTCGGATTGTGCCACGCCCGCTCGGGTTCGCCGCTCACCTCTCTCACCAGGCAGAACAGCGAGGGGTGGACCATATCCAGGACGAGGCCGTCGGATCCGGGGTGCCAGTCCTGTTCCGCGTCGGGGACGTTCTCCAGGGCGCGCACCGCCTCACGCAGGCGCACTCCGAGCTCATCGTCGATGAGGGCGTCCGAGTGCCACACGCCATCGACGGCGGACACCTCGATGCCGGTCGACGCGTCACGCAGCGCGGCGTAATGCCGCAGTTCGGCCAGGACGTAGCGGACCTGTGCTTCGGTGAGGCCCTGGGCGAGCGCTTCCCGCGTCCATCTGGCCACGATGCCGCCGTCGTTCATCTTCTCGAACCACCGCGGCTTCGCCCGAATCTGTGAACTGCACTCCATCATCTGGAGTTCCCGCAGGGTCCGGGGTGCCGCGAACGCTATGGAACGGGAGGAGTGAAAGGGCAGCGGAAAAGCGGACAGGTCAGTCAACTCTCTTGGTCTTCCCGGTAGATGAGTGGTGCGTCGGAACTGCTTTGGCCACAGGCTCAGGTGGACCAGGTCACGGTGGTGCCGTCCATGATGACCACCTTCCCGTCCGCGCGGAGAATCAGCTTCGCGCCCGGATGACCCCAGACGTCGGCACCCCAGATGGGCCTGTCGTCACCGTTGTGGATGACCAGGTTGCCGTCCGTCTGGAAACGGGCCGTGTGGTTGGCGCCGAAGGTCATGGACGCCCAGGTGGCCTTGCCCTTCTCGTTGTAGACGACGAGATTGCCGTCCGACTGCATGGTCATCTTGATCCGGTTGGTGCTCCAGGACTCGCCTGCGGACAGCGTGCTCGGGGCCGAGACGGACGTACTCGTCCACACCGGTGTCCTGGCCTCGGCCTCCTTCTCCGTGGTTTTCGCGGATCGGGTGGCGCTGGGGGTCGTCTTGGGCTTGGTGTCCGTGACCGTGCCGACGTCGTCCTTCGGCTCCTTGCTCCCCTCGGGGCTCGGCTTGGGCTTCTTGGACGGCTTGTCGCTCGGGGCGGCAGTGGGTGTCCGGGTGGCGTAGCCGTCCGGTGCCTGGTTCGTCGCGCCCGCCCCAAGAACGGTGTCGGCGTCCTCGTTGGCGGCGGCGTTCGCCGTCGGCTGCTTGCTGTCGTCGTCCTGCGTGCCTCCCATCAGCAGGAAGGGCACGGCGATGAGCACGGCGCCGACGATGGCCGCGGCGGCCAGCATCGGCTTCTTGGGGCGTCCGCCGTGGGACTCCCCCGAGTCGGCGCCGGGGTGGTCGGCGTCCGCAGCGACCAGCGGCGCGGCCCCGGTCAGCGCGGGCACCTCACCGTGGAACTCCGCCTGGGCCGCGCCCTCCGCCTCGGCGGGCTCCGGCTTCTCGGCCGTGGCCGGCTCCTCCTGCGGTGCGCGCGTGACGGAGGTGCCGGACAGCGTTGTCGTCTCCTCGTCGGCGTCCTCTCCCCCGGTCTCCGGACGGGTCGGGGCGGCCGAAACACCCTCGGGCTCCGCTGGTTCGCCCCTCGCCGCGTCCGGGGCCGGCACCGTCCTGCCCGGGGTGAACGCCCCCTCGGGCGGCTCCGGGGAAGCGGACAGGGTGACCGCGACCCGGACCTGCGGCGCGCCTGCGGCGGTGTCGGGAGAGGTGCCGTCTCCCGCTTTACGTTGTGCACTCATGCCGGCGTTCTCCGTCATCTGTCGGCTTTTGTGGGGCAGTTGGCGCTGTCGCGGGCGGATGTCAGATCGTCCACCGGTCGGCGGGACCGCAGCCGCCGATCTCCAGGTGCGCGTCGTTGCCTGCGGACGCGCCTCCCTCAAGTCCGAGACAGAGGTTGTTGCTGGAGTAGCTGCGGATCCAGTACGTGCCGTCCGAGCGGGGATCGAGCCACCACAGCTGGTTGTCGGCGGTCGCGCGGCAGTAGTACTCGGTGACGTTGGTGCCCGTGGCGGCCGAGCCGTAGTCGGGCAGGTCCATGCAGTACTTGTCCTTGCTGTTCCTGATCAGGAACAGAGAGGCGCCCTTGGGTCCGCTCTCGGCCTCCGCGACCTCCAGGTTCCACAGCTGGTTGTCGTTGGCCGTGCCGTTGCAGGGGTACTGGTTGACCGGGCCGTCGATCTTGCCGTTGCCGTAGTCGGGGACGTCGGCGCACAGGCCCGTCGTGGAGTTCCTGACCAGGATGGTGCGAGCGCTGGAGGCCGCGTTGGCCTGCCGGCGCTGCTTCTCGGCGGCGCTGGGCGTGGTGGCCTTCTTCGACTCGGTCTTCTTGGACTCGGTGGCCGTCGGGGCGGCCTGCTTCGGCTCGGCCACCGGCGCGCGGCCGGGGCCCTTGGACCGCTTCTCCTCGGGTGACTCACTGGGCGAAGGGGAGGTGGAAACGGAGGGTGACGGCGCTTCGGTCGCGTAGCTCTGCGAGGCGTGCGGGATCCGGTCCGTGTCCAGGACCGTTCCAGCCGCGTTGCCGGTCCGGTCCGAGCCGCGCTCGTCCTTGTCGCCCTGTCCCGCCACAAGGAACGGGACCCCGATCAGGAGCGCCCCGACGATGGCCGCGGCGGCCAGCATCGGCTTCTTGGGGCCGCCGTGCGACTCGCCGGCGGTCGCGGCTCCCCCACCATCGCTTCCCGCTCCCGCAGCGACGATGTCGGCGCCCTGCGCGATGTCCGCGGCGTCGGGCTCGGTTTCGGTGCGGGCGGTCGTGGACTCCGCCGGCACCTCTCCCTCTCGGGCCGCCGGCGCCTCTCCTTCTCGGACCGGCGGCACCTCTCCCTCTCGGGCCGCCGGCGCCTCTCCTTCTCGGACCGGCGGCGCCGCCTCGGCGCTCTCGGTCTTGGCGCCGCCCGACGTCTGGCCTTCCGTGCGGACAGGCTCGCTTCCCGGGTTCGGGGAAACGGCCGACGATACAGGAGCCGCTGACGCGGCGCCGGTGCCCCCGCGTCCTCCTCCACCCGGTGCCAGCGCCGCGCCGGGGTCCTGTGCTGTCCCCTGGAGCGGTACCGCCCGGCGGATCGTCACCGACGGCGAGCCGGGCGCGGACGATGCCCCGGATGCTCCGGAGCTGCCGGGCACTCCGGGCTCGGTCGGCAACGCCTCACCGGCAGGATCGGTCTGACGAGCCATACGACTCCCCTACTCGTGTCAGTGGTTCGCTGTGGTTTCCGGCGTCGCGGTGCCGAAGGGTCCGGAGCAGCGCTCCGGCCATTGATCGGCACTCGCCGGGGCCGAGCGTCCGTGCACCGCCTCGTCCAGCCGGGCCAGTGCGGCGCGGTCCCCTTCGGGATCGGACGTCACCGGCATCTGCGAGCCGGGCAGTTCACGCAGGAAGATCTGTCGGGCCCGGTCCTGTCCGCCTCGGCGTACGTCCAGCACCCGGAAGAGGGTGCCGGGGGTGAACACCACTTCCTCCGGCCCGTCGCCGGGGTCCAGGAGCTGCCGTACCCGGCGGGCGCCGACGGACCAGATGACGTAACTGGCACCCGTCGTCATCGACGGACGGACCGGGTCGAGCGGCGTGGCACTCACCGGGGCCACATCGCGCAGCAGAGTCCCGGGGCTTGGCATGCCGCTGGAGGAGATGGGGCCGGTGGCGCGCAGCACCACGCCTCGGTAGGAGGGCAGTCGGCTCAGCGCTGACGCCAGGCAGGCCACGTACGGCAGCAAACCGGCGTCGTGTGTGTGCAGCGAGTGCAGCAGAGCCTGATGGCTCAACGGCCCCTCATTGTTGTGCAGATACAGCCTCAGCGCGATCAGATCGGCGCGAGCGGCTTCCTGTTCCCTGCCCCGCAGGGCGGGCATCCGGGCCAGCGCCCGGGCCACGGCCGTCCCGTGCCGGTCCCATTCCGTGTCCGCCAACGTACGGAAGACGGTGCGCTCGTCCTCTGTACTGCGGTGCCCCGGTCCGAAGGGGACGGGAGGCAACGTCACGTTCACGGGCTCTGGGCCCTCGGGTACGCGGGGGCTTCGAGCGCCGGTATCGGAGTCCGCCGACGCAGACGCCGACGCGGGTGACGGCGTCCGGCCGGAGCGCCGCGCCTGCGGTTCGTCGGGGGCCTCGCTCGTAGCCTCGCCGGGCAAGGAGCTGGTCGTGACGACGCCACGCGGGGTGGCGGGCAGGCTCTCTGACACGGTGGGAGCCGATGTCTTCGGCTCTGCTGTCGTGGCCGCCGACTCGGGCGCGGCATCGCCGGTGATGGTGTCGGGCTCGTTCGTCCCCTGCGCTCGGGACGCGTCCGGCTGCGGCGGCGGCGCTGTTGCGGGCGCCGTTGCCTGGGGTGCGCTCGGTGCCGTGGATTCCTCACCCTGCTCGGATGGCTCCGGAAGGACGGACTGCTCGGATATCTGTGGCGGGACGGAGCCTTGGGCGCCTCGGGCGCCTTCGGCGGCAGCCGACGTGCCGTCCGGTGAAGTCGGTTCCGAAGCCGCCGTGTTCGGCCTATGCGCGGTCGACGCACTCGCGCCGGCCGCGGGCTGTCCGCCGACTCCCGTGGCAGCGGCAGGCTGCGCGGGCCGCGTGCTCTGGCCGGTTGGCGATGCCGGGGACGGCGGGGCCGGGCGTTCAGCGCGTCCTGGCTCGGACGTCGTGTGCGGTCGTACGGTCGCGTCCGGCCGGCCGGGCACCTCTCGGTGTACCGGGCCGGGAGTAGTCAGGGAAGCGAATCGGATCGTCCTCAGGCCGTGTCGCGCGGCCAGTCGGCGCAGCTCACGGCCCGCGTCCCGGGGAACGCCGTGCACATGCAGGGTCACGCTCGCCCGGAGAGCGGGACGCAGGGCGCCGAGCAGGCTCGACAGGGCCGGCCACAGGGACGGGTCGAGGTGTTCGCCCGGAAGGCCGACCTCGATGAGCGGGCCGGACGCGCTGACCGGGCGCTCCGTGTGGGACAGGCCGGGGCCTGCGAGCGGGCCGACCCACAGACCGGCCCTGGTGACCGTGACCTGCCACTGGTCGGAAAGGGCGACCACTCCGTCCGTGGGCTGGGCGACGCCCGGTATCGGCGGCGTCCAGCGCAGCAGCCGCGGTGCCGGTGCCCGGTCCGCGCCCCGGGAGGGCTGGCACATGACGGCGTCGACGAAGGGCAGCCATCGCGGCGTACGGTCGGCTCCGACCAGGACCGACTGTGCGGAGTACGTCCCCAGCGGCCGGTCGGCGGCGATGAGCGGCAGCCCGGTCATCAGCTCCACCTCGACGTCCAGCCGGTCGGCCACCGACTGCGCCAGCGGGAGCAGGTCGCGCCGGCCGCCCGGTGCCAGCCGTACCGCCGATCTGACCGCTTCCGGCAGCGCGGTGAGCACGTCGCCGACATCGTCGGCCAGCACGTCCTCGCCGTAGGGAACACCGACCACGACCGCGAGTCGCCCCGGCGAGACCGGTACGGCGTGATAGAGGTCGCCCGGCCTGGCGGGCGCCGCCTCGGCGGGGCGGACCAGCAGTCCCGCCGGGATCTGCTCGACGACGCACCCGCTCGCGGTGACCGCGGGCACGTCGCGCAGCGCGCTCTGCCAGGACGGGGCCGGGCTGCGCGGCCCCAGCGGCCTGGGCCGGGTCTGCGGGGCGAAGCGCCACCATCCGCCGTCGGTCGCGGATCCGACCTGGACGCCGGGGACGAAGAGCGTGCCTCCTGGCACGAGGAGGGGCGGCCCGTCCGGGGCTTCCACGGCCAGGCCCCACGCGTCGGCGATCCGGCGTGCCGTGGCGGGCCGGTCCGCGCTCTCGAGTCCGGCGTCGGCCATGGCCAGTCTGACCGTTTCGGTGCCCGAGTCGCCGAGGCTGTCGAGCAGTTGACTCAGCCGGGGCCAGAAGGAATCCGCCGTGACGCTGTCGCTGCCCGCGATGAGGGTCACCGTCGTATCGTCGGAGCGCTGGCCGCGGGCGAGGTCGGCGATGTCGGTGGGGCTCAGCGAGTCGTCCGCGGGGGAACGCAGCAGGAGCAGGCCGTCGTAGTCCTCCACCAGCACCTGTGCCGCCGGTCCTGTGGTGTCGTCCCGGGAGGTGGGGCTCGCCGTCTCGGCCCGGCGAGCGGCCTGCGGCCGGTCGCCGCCACCGCGACGCCTGCCGAAGGAACTCCAGCGCGTCATACGGCACCGCTGCCGGTCGGGAGCATGACCACCGCGGCGGGACCGTTGTCGTGCCCGGTCACCGGCACGTCCTCCAGCAGCACAAGACGCGTTCCATCCCTTCGGCCTCGTCAGCCTCTTCGAACACATTAGCTTCTAGCGGCGAGTCTGCGGTCGGCGCCCCAACCGGACCGCCCCGCATGGTTACTTGACGGTGTGCGTGACATGAACGGCCGGTTCCGAACGGACGATTCCGCACCTGACGGAGCATCAGTAGACCTGTACTCACAGGGGAGTTGGTGCCGTGGCCGCACGATAGACACCGTCTGTCCGGGCCAGGACGATAGCAGGACCGTACACGGGTCCGAACTGCCTCACCCCGCCGTCCTGTTCGATGATCGTCAGTCTCACGCCCAGCTCCTCACTGAGTAGTTCAGCGACGACGTCGGTGACGCGGCCGCCGTCCCCGCTCTGCCGCAGCAACCGGTAGCGCTCGGGCAGGGAGAGGTCGATCTCCGCCACGGGAAGGCCGGTCCCGCCGAGTTCGACGAAGACACGCTGCTCCGCGTTGAGCGCCACGCCCGCCTTCATGAGGTCGGTGGTGGACAGTTCCTGCCGGCCGCCGAGCCAGCCGGGGTCGGCGAGCAGCGGCGCCCTGTCCGCGGCGTCAGGGGTGGCGAGCCGCTGCTCGACCCAGCGATGCACCGCGTCAGGTCCGCCCGGGGCCGAGAGTGCGGCTACGAGTTCCGCGTCGCCCTGTGTCAGCTGCGCGGGGTCAGCCCGCAGCGCGTGGACCAGCGCCTCGGTGAACCGCTCGCCTTCTCCCTCGCCTTCTCGCTCGCCTTCTCCTGGTATTTCGTGCAGGTGCAGTGGCGTGCCGCCGAGGGTGAGCACGCCTCCCTCGCTCCAGAGGGGCGTGGGCGGGGCGGCAGGCCGGCTCTCCTCGTCCGCGGCGACGGTGTGCTCCGTCGGCTTCTCCGGCTCGCTCGGCCCGTCGGCGGTGGCGGCCAGGGCACCGCTGTCGTGGGCCGCTGCCCGCAGTCGCGCCAGGGTCGCCGCTGACAGTCCGGCCGTCAGCCGTGCCGCGTCGGCCTCGTCCGCGCCGTGCCGGCGCAGGAGGCCGGCGAGCCGGTCCCGTGTCTCCACGTCCTGTGCGGACAGGGCGGGCGGCGGGGTCGGCCGGTCCTCTCGTTCCGGCCGCGGGCCCGGGGCGGTGCCGGTGGGTGCGGGCTCCGCGGGGATGAGCGCCTCGTAGTGGTCGCGGCCGTTGTAGTGGACGTACACAACAGGGCCGGTGACATCCGGGGCGAGGTCCACGACGGTGTGGCCCCCGTCGGCGGCCGGCTGGACGAGGACGAGCCGCACGCCCAGCCGGTGGGCCAGCAGCGCGGGCGCGTCGTCGTAGAACGGGGTGTGCCACAGCGCCGAAGACGCCAGCGAGCGGGCGACCAGAGCGCCGTAGCCGATGGTGGTGAACGCGCGGCGGTCCGCCGGGATGTGGGCCCTGGACTCCGGTGGCAGGGAGGACCGGATCCGTCGCCACACCGCGTCCGCCCGTGCGTCGCCCGCCGGAGCGCGCAGCAGGCGCAGCACCTCGGCACGCAGCGTGTCGGCCTGGGCCCGCCGGGTCAGGCTGCGGGCCCGGTCCGGCTCCGCCTGCCACGGGTCGGTCGGGGCAGCGGGCAGGAGCTCCGCGACGGCTGCCGCCGGGAAACCGGAGAGCAGCTCGCGCTCCTGGTCGTCGGCCGCCAGGGCGCCCAGATCCGCCCGGCGCCCATCCAGCGACAACTGCCGCCTGATCCGGTCGCGTTGCTCGTCGGTGAGCACTGGCGGCTCGTTGTGGCCCAGCAGATCCTGTAGCGCGGTGAGGCCGGGGAACAGGTCGGCGACCAGGGTCTCCACGGGATCCTGGGCGGCGTGCAGGGCGCGGAAGGCAGCGGCGTCGGCCGATTCCGTGTACCAGCGGGCGAGGTCGCCTCGCACCTGCGGCAGGGTCGCGGCCGAACCGGGAGCCTGCCGGCCCGGTTGTTGAGCCGCCATGCTGTCCAGCACCGCGTGGAACAGACAGTCACCGTCGCCGGCCACCGGTCGTACGGTGAACGACCGGTCGCCGGTGTCGACCCTGCGTTGCGATCCCCCAGGTGGCGCCGACGGCACTACGGATGTGGAGCCGCCGCCCGTCGAGGTCCGTGCCGCGGTGTCCTCGTCGGTCACAGGTGGCACCGCGGTCGTGGTCCGTGCCGTCTCCGCCTCCGTCACGGGCGGCAGCCCCAGGGGCCGGGCCGGCTGGTAATGACGGTCGGCCAGGCTGAGGACCACGTGCGGGCGAGGGACACCGGCGTCGTCGGTCAGGCCCCGGAGCCCGCGTCCTGCCGTGGCACTCGCCGGGTCGAAGTGGTCGAAGGTTCCGTCGGCCCTCACCACGGTGATCCGCACGCCGAAGGTCCGCGCGGCCAGCATCGGCAGGAGGTCCGCGGCGGAGTGGTTCCAGCCACGCTCCGAGTCGGCGTCGCCGCGCCGCAGAAGCTGGGCGACCGCGAGTCCCGCGCGGGCCTCCGCGCTCAGGTCGGCGGCGTGCGGGATGACGCCCAGGGCCTCGAACTCGCGGCGGACCGGCGTGTCCGTGCCGAGGTCCAGGCCCGCGTCGCTCACCTCCCGCGCGGTGAAGGAGTCGGTCTCGTCCGGGGTCACGAAGGTCAGCAGATCCACGTCGGCCGGATCGGTCAGCCGGGCGGCCAGCCTTCGGCGCAGCTGAGGGACGGCGTCGGGGCTCGCGGCGTCGATGCCCGCCGCGGCGAGCAGTTCGGGTGCCACGCCGTCCAGGCCGTGCAGGAGCGCGTGGAAGAAGGCGTCGCCGTCGTGGTCCACCTCGCTCAGCACATAGGCCTGCCGGCCGCCGGGTGCGGTGAGGACGGTGTGTTCCTCGGTGACGGTCCGGGTGTAGCGGGGCCGCTCAGGGGGCGGGGGCGTGGTCGGTTTCGGCGGCGCCTGGTAGGTCACCGCGGGGGGTTCTTGAAGGCCGTCGAGTTGCCGTCTGCCGTCCGTGGTGGCCGCCAGCCGGTGCCAGCGGGTGAGCTGGTCGGTCGCCGCCCGCACCCGGTGGTATTCGGCCGCGGCGGTGTCCGCCGCTGCCCTCAGTCGCTCCAGGTCCTGGCGTCGGGACTCGAAGGCGTCACGGGCCGCCTGAAGGCGTTCGGTGGCCGCGGTCTCGGCCCGTGCGGGCTGATCGAGCCGTCGGGCCGCCGCGGTCTGCCGGGTGCGGGCGCCGGCGACGCGTCGGGCGGCGGCTTCGCGCCGGGTGTCAGCGGTCTGCCGGGCCCGAGCGGCGTCGGCGGCCGGGGTGAGCGGCGTGGTCCGACCGTGTGCGGCTTGCTCCAGCGCGGCGAGTCGGTCGGCGGCCTCGTCGCGTTCGCGTCGGGCGGTCCCGACGGCGCGGTCGGCCGCGTCACGCAGTTCGTCCGCTCGCCGCCGCGCGGCGGCCAGGTCGGCGGTTGCCTGGTCGAGCTGGTCGGGGGCCAGTTCGTTGCCGGGCAGTTCGGCCCAGCCGGGCAGCATGTCCAGCGTCTCCTGCGCCGTGGTCACCAGCGCCGCCGCGGTGGCGCGGTCGGCCCTCGCGGTGTCCCGCGCCGTCTTCAGGCGAGCCTCGGCCGTGTCGAGCGCGTCCGCCGCCCGGTCGAGGTCGCGTGCGGCGTCGCGGGCCGTCGCCGCGTCCGCCGCGGCCTGCTCCAGGGCCGCGTCGGCCGCTTCGGCGGCGTCCAGCAGCGGGTTGAGGCGGTTCCTCGCCTCGTTCGCCGCGCTCTCGGCCGTACGTACCGCGTCTCGCAGGTGGATCGCCGTACGCCGCTTCTTCCAGTACGCCTGGTCGGCGTCGACCCAGCCCTTGCTCGCCTTCCCCACCGCGTCCCAGGACGTGCCGACGGAGGTGGGAAAGTTCTCGTCGGTGATCAGCAGCAGCTCGCGGGCGACGTCCTCCCGCACCCAGGCGACGACGTACGCCTCGGACTCCATGGCCTGCGGCCCCGGCCGGACGTGGCCGAACGTCCCGCGCAGGACGGTCACGGCCTTGGAGTCCCTGAACGTGCGGTGGACGTCGCCGACACCGACGAACGTGGTGGGGATCGCGAAGAGGAAGGTGCGCCCGGTCTTCGGCTTGAGGTTCCTTGAGGTCAGATGGTCGTCCCCGACCGGCATGCCGTCGCCGTCGAGGGCGTTGGGGCCGGGGCCGAAGAGCCCGATCTGGTTGAGGCCGACGCCGCTCGGCGAGTCGTACAGGAAACCGCCGCCGAGGTTGCCGCCCTGTGTGTGCTCCCCGGCCGAGGAGGTGCCCGCGTTCTCACCGTGCCGCCGCAGCACCTCCAGCTTCTTTCCGTCGGCGACGGTCAGCAGCAGGGCGCGGCTGAAGTCCGGAGTGGAGTGCAGGGACAGTTCGCCGTCGTCGGTGCCCAGGAAGGACTTCTCGGTCAGTCCCGCGATCCGGTAGCCCTCGGGCTCCAGGGTGCGCGGGTAGAACGCGGTGACCGCCATGTGGCTGGTGCCGTCCTCCAGTGCCTGCGCGGAGCCGGTGCCCAGCCGTGTGAGGCCCGTCGTCCGGGTCGTGCGCAGGAGCGCGGTCAGGGTCGCGGCGTCGGGGCCGTCCGTGGACTCCAGGGCGGTGAGGGAGAAGCCCCCGTCGTAGGACCGCGTGAGGAGCAGGTCGTTCGCGGCGCGGATGTTCTCCACCCCGATGACGGCCCGGGGGTGGAAGCCGTTCTCGGGGAAGGTGAACGGCCGTCGGACACCGTCGCCGTACACGACGGTCACCTCCCGCCGCACCGGTGGGACTGGCGTCGGCCGGGGTGCCCTGGCCAGCGCGGGATCGGAGCCGGGGTCCGGGGCGGGCAGGGCCTTGCGTGAGCCGAGCACCACAGTGCCGGACGGGGCTGCGGCGGGCGTGGCCGGCGCCGGCTCCATGAGACTCAGCGGCACATGCTCGCGCAGGCCCCCGACCGCGTGTTCCTCGACGATCCTCCGTCTGCCCCGGAAGCGGTCCAGGGCCGTGGTCGTGCCGTCCTCCGCCGTCCGGCCGGTGCCACCCCCCGAGTTCGGGGTGTCGTCGGCTTCCAGGGTGATCCGCATCGTGTACGGCGTGACGATCTCCGCGTGCGGTTCGGTGGACGCCGCCCGGTAGATCGTGACGGTGGTGGTCGTGTGGCTCGACGACACCGTCCGCTTGGAGGAGCCGCCTTCGGTGTACGTGGGTCCGGCGCCCGCGACGGACGCGTTGCCGGTGTGCACCAGTTGGCTGGTCTGGAGGGCGAGGTCCGCGCCGGAGGACGCCTCCGAGTTCTTCTGGACCGCCTCGATGGCCCGCCGGTTCTCCTCCATCTCCACGCTGTGGTCGAGTCCGTGGAACTCGGGTGTCCCCGCGACGAGTTCGACCCGCACCCGGACCCATCGGGTGCCGATCCGTACGCTGCCCCATCCGGAGCCCTTGACCGCGACCATCGTCGACGGGCCCGTGGTCGCCATCTCCCCCTTCAGGGCTCGGGTCGCGCGGGCCGTCACCAGCTGCCGGATCTTCTCCCGGCTCGGCTCGTCCAGTCCGAGACCGTCGAGCCGCCGCTCGAAGGCGAGCAACGCAGCGGTCGGGTCCAGGGAGTTCACCGCGTACGTACCGAACGGGGCCCCGAGCAGCCACGGTTGCGGCGCCCAGAGGTGCTGGGTGTAGCGGGGGACGTCGCCGAGTCCGTCGTCGATCAGGCCCATCCGGTAGGCGCTCTTCTCCGGCAGGTGCGCCAGCAGACCGGCGGGGGTCGCCACCTCCGTGCCCGCGGTCCCCGCCAGGGCCGACGGGACGAGCGAGCTGCCCGCCGCGGCCCGCCCGAACCGGCCCGTGCCGAGGCGGCTGGTCGTGAGCGCGAACCAGTGCTGCACATCGCCGGCGACCAGCACCTGGTGGGTGAACCCCTTGCGGTTCATGTCCGCGACGACGGTGCGTACGATGTTGCTGCCGTGGGCGCGGGACCGCGAGACGGGGTTGGCGACGAGCCCGTAGACGCTCAGGAGACCGTGCCCGGGGTCGCGGGCGGCGTTGTAGCCGAGTTGGCCGCCGAAGACGAACGTGGTGGTGTTGCTGACCTTGCCGGACGCCTGGCGGGTGCCGCCGAGGATCATCTCGGTGTCCATGGCCATCGAGCCGGTGAGCATGGTCAGCCCCGACACCGTGGTCGCGTACCGGAAGGTCCCCCACAGTTCGGCGGCGGGCCCCTTGCCCAGCAGACCGCTGCCCGTCAGCCCCAACGGGCCGGAACTCTGGTCGAAGTTCGCGGTCAGGTACTGGGGAGTGAAGACACGGGTGATCGCCTCTCGGGTGGGGGCACCCTCCTTGACCAGCTGCCAGGCGCTGCCCGAGGCACGCCGCAGGACCCGGTTCGCCTCCGCCACCAACTGGGGTGACAGGACCACGTTCACGATCACGTACGGGTGCCGGCCGAGCTCACGGAACTGGTCGGTGCCGCGCCCGGACAGCCGTTCCGTTCCCCGCCCGCTGTCGTCGGGCAGCATCAGGTCGCCCTTCGCCAGGGCGAGGGCGCGCTCCGTGCTCATCGTCACCAGGGCGGGCTCGTCGGTGAGATAGGGGTTGAGCGCCCCGTCCGCGTGGGGGTCGGCCTCGGGGGTGTGCTGGACGGGGACGCTGATGAGCACCTGCCCCGTCACCGGGCCGCCGCCCCGCAGCAGCCCCTGTGCCGTCCGGCCGAACAGGATGTCGGTGGGTTCGTCCAGGACGAGCAGTCCCGGCAGCCCGAAACCGAGGCCGCGGATCAGGCCGCGGGGGCGCCAGTACCCGCCCAGGGTCGCGGTGAGTTCGAGGTCGTAGCGGTACAGGTGAGTGGGCTGGTTGCTCACCGACATCGGCTCGTTGGTGACGGTCGAGCCGAAGCCGCTCTCCGCCTCCCGCTGCCAGCCCTTGCGCGCGCCGAGCGTCAGCCCGAGCGTGTTCCGCGGCAGCCCCGCGTCGTCGACGTTGTTGTCACGCCCCGACAACGTGCCCTCGAATCCCAGGTCGACACCCCGCTTGGCACTGGTCTGGCCGTCCATCCGCTCCACGCCCTGGGCGCTGAAGCGCATGCCCTCGTTGAGGTCCTTGCCCTCGTAGCGGCGTCCGGTCAGCGTGCCGTGCACCCAGACGGTGTAGTACGTCTGTCCGACGGAACCAGGGTCGGTGAGCCGGATGCCCAGACCCACCGTGGTCAGTGCCTCCAGGCCGGCAGTGACGCTCTGCTGGGACAGCACACCGAGGATCTGCAAGGTGTTCTGGAGGGCCGCGTGGTACTTCACCGGGTCCGACCAATGTGGTGGCACGGGCAGGCTCTTGGCCGCGTCGAGGACCCCGCCTGGGTCGCGCCGCATCATGTCGTGGAAGCGGGCGCGCCAGCCCTTCGGCAGGTTGAGCTGGTCGAGGGGGACGACCAGGCCCCGGCGCCGGGCGGCGACGGCGTTCACCACGCTGTCCGCGAAGGCGTCCAGCAGCGTGCGGCCCACTCCGTCCGCCGCGTCCGGCAACAGCCGGGTACGGCGGCCGTCGTCGAAGGCGAACTCCTTCACCCGGTGCATGCCCAGGGTCCGCGGCCGGTCGACCGTCAGATAGGCCGGGGCGAACGGCACCGCGCCGTGGCGCAGGACGAGCGAGGTGCCGTCGTCCCAGCCGGCCAGCCGGCGCGCCTCGGAGCTGGTCATCCGGTCCAGGCTCCAGGTGAGGAACTGGGCGGGCGGCCCGCTGTCGCCGGCCCGGCGCACCCGGACCGACTTCACGACCACATACAGGGCGGTCCTGAGGCCCTTGACCTGTCCCGCCGACTTCAGCGACCCCGCGCCGCCAAGGCCGCCCTGACGGTTGCGCGCGAAGGAGTACTGGGCGTTCGGCCCGAACTGGAGCCGTAGGTCGAACGGGGCCAGGCCCGGCTCGAAGAAGTTGAAGGCGGGCCCGGCCGCGGCCTGGAGCAGCACACTTGTGCCCTGCGCCCGGCTGCGTTCGCTACGGACCGTGGAGGTGTTGATGTCCCGCATCTCGGCCTTGTCGGTCTCCCCGAAGAGCACGGCGGTACGGGGAACGACCTCCTCGACGACGAAGACGCCCAGGGGCGACTTGTTCTTGTCGTCGGCGAAGAGCGGCGGGGTGGTGATACGGCCGCGCGCCATCGTGGCGCTGTGCCGCTGGAAGCTGTCGCCCGAGAAGAAGGTGTCCAGTTCGTCGTAGGCCGTGCTGCCCGGCACAGCGCCGATGAGCCGGGCGGCCCAGTCCCGGATCACCGCCACCGGCCCGTAGCCCTCCACCCGGACGAAGCGGTACTGGGAGTCGCGGCCGAGGTCGATGGATCGCGGGATGCGGCCGGGCCTCGACACCTTGGTCACACTGTCGGGGAGGCGTACCTGGAGCCCGTTGCGGACACCGAACTCGAAGCGGACCGGCACCACTTGGGCGTTCTCGGAGTCGTCGGTGCCGGTGTGCGTATCCGTGTCTGAGTCTGTCTCTGTGCCTGGGTCTGTCTCTGTGTCTCTGCCCGTGACGATCTGCCCGGTGGCGTCGGTGACCCACAGCTCATAGTGAAGGTCGTCCAGATAGGTCCGGGAGTCGTCGAGTGTGCGGGTCTCCATCTGGTTCTGGCGCTGGTCCGTCAGCGTGTAGCCGACCTTGTCGATGAAGCCGAACCGGAAGGCGAGGCGGCCGTAGCCCCCGAAAGCCGCCGCGCCGACGGGTCCGAGCGGCCCGCCGAGGCCGTACTGGGAGTTGGCCTGCATGTTCTTGGTGAAGCCGAAGACCGCCGCGGCCCGGTGCATGCTGTCGATCTTCGAGGCGTGACCGATGCCGTCGTCGTACGGCGTCCAGTTGCCGTGATGCCGCGTCCTGATGTGCAGGACCCGCAGTCTGCCGTCCTCGTTGGGATACGGGAGCGGGCGCCCGCGGTCGGTGAGGGTCTTCGGCTTCTGCGTAAGCAACCGCGTGATGTCGGCGGACAGTTGATCCTGATCGCGAGGCCGCGCGCCGGGCCGACGTCCCAGCTCGCTCCGGATCCTGTCCACCACCTGGGCGATCCCGCGCAGGGCGACCGTGCTTTGGCCGAAGGTGCTGGGACTGTCCAGGAGTTGACGGCGCTCGTCGTCGGTCAGGTCGCTCGGAAGGAGTGCTTCGAGATCATCGACATACGCGGGCATGGTGCGGCCGGCATCAAGCTGTGCGGGGGTGCGCCGCCGGGCGGACGGGGCCGGCAGGGCGGCATCGAGCACAGGGGTGTCTCGCATGGCCTGCGGGGTCGTGGTGGCGACCGGTGCGGGAGCCGTGTCGACCGCTTCCTCGGCCTGCTGGGGTGCCGTCCGCTCACCGGGCAGGTCCAACGGCAGGTGAACGGCCTGGGAGCCCTCTCCCTCAGGCGTCAGGAACACACCCTTCGAGCGGTCCGCCACCAGGCTGTACGCGGCCGTTTCGGGGTCGAGTTCGTCCAGGACGTCGCGCAAGGCGTCGATGTTCTCCACTCGGCCGATCCAGCCGCTGTCGCCCCGCAGATACGCCCCCGACGGCAGGTGGACGAAGTCGTCGCCGAATCCGACCCAGCCCTCCGCGGTCAGTTCCACCCCGTCGGGCAGCCTGACCCGGCCCGTGTCACTGACCTCGTACCCCAGGGGCGTGGCGGCCGACGAGCCGGACCGGACCGACACCGAGTCGTCAGGGTCGGACGGCTCGCGCAGGGTGATGGGGAACCATGTCTCCTCCGGTGTGTTCTTGCCCTTGCCCTCGGGCACCGGCACGTTCCCCACGGGCACGACGGCCGGGCCGGTCTCCCCTTCCGGGGCGCGCCGGGGCGCCATCAGGGTCACGGAACGTCCCACCGGCCAGCCTGACGCCAGCGGGTCGACTCCGTTGTCCCGGGATCCACCGCGCAGCCCGCCCCGCCGCCGGCCGTCCGCCCCGGCATGGGGATCGAAGGCCATCGAGGGCAGGAGCAGCGGCGCCTCGGCGGCGGGGGCACGGGGCTCGGGTGCAGTCCTGGTGCTGCCGGCGGGCGCACTGGGAACGTACGCGGTCTGCGGCAGCGGGAGCGGCGGGGCGGCGGAGGGGGAATCCGAGTCGTCGTCGGAGTCCGAGTCCTGGTCGGAGCCGGAGTCGGAGTCCTCATCGGACTCGGAGTCGGAGTCGTCCTCCGAGTTGTCCTCCGAGTCGTCATCGGTTTCCGCCGCGGCCCCGTCCGCCTCCGACTGGGCCGCATCGTCGGCGAGTTCGGGAAGGTGCTCGCGCACGGCGTCCATGTCCAGCGGGCCCCCGTCGGCCGGGAGGCTGCCCACCGACTCGACGGTCGCCAGGACGTGTTCGTCGAACAGGTCGTCCTCGGGGCCGAGTTCATAGACCCGGGAGACGTACTCCGAGATCGCGTCGGGCCCGGACAGTTCAGGGAAGAGCGTGCCCGCCGTGTCGCGCAGACGCTGGAACGCCCCCAGCCAGCTGGCCTGGCCGGCCTGGTCGTTGCCGGGGATCTCGTCGCCGAACATGGCTCTGGCGGTCCGTACGGTGTCGACCACCCGGCGACGGAGCTCCCCCGGTGAGTCGCCGGTGAGGCCCATGCCCTGGGCCAGGCCGTCGAGGAGGTGGATGTCGCGCGGGCCGCCGAACTGGTTGAAGCCGTCCCAGCGCGCCCACCGCAGATGCTGGTCGAACAGCTCCATGCCGTCCTTGAGATGGGCGACGATCTCCGGCACCGAGAATCCGCCGAGGAACAACGAGTGGGAGTTCATCAGCACGGCTGGCCGGAAACCCTGCTCCAGCAGGAACTTCTGCATCAACGTGTGGACGTTGACCCGGCTGTTGGCGTCCGTGAAGGGCTGGAGGACCTGGAGGGCACGGGCCACCCGAGCGATCGCCCGGAGCTTGTCGTCGGGGCTGACCGCGACGGCCACCTCGTCGTAGTACCGGTCCAGCAGCTCCTGTACGGCGTTGCGGGCGTCCTCGACGGTGTAGTTGCTGGAGACCCGGCCACCCAGCCAGAAGACCATCATCGGTCGCGGGCCACCCGGCTGCTGCGCGTTGAAGTCGACCAGCAGGGGGCGCCCGAGAACCGTTTCCTCGCCGACGTCCGCCGCCAGGCGTTCCACGCCCGTACCGCGATGGGTGACCATCGAGGAACCCGACCAGGTGGTGGACCTGTTCTGGCCGCCGTCGGTCAGATGACGGGTCGCGAGGTCGTGCATCTCCTCGTAGGCGGCGACATCGACGCGGGTCCAGTCCCGGTCGCCGCTGCCGCCATCGAGGACCTCGGCGTACAGCTCGGTCATGCCCTTGCGGTAGCCCGGGTACTTGGTGCGGTCGAGGTGACCGCCGATGTCCTCCGGCTGGGGCGCGAAGACCTCGTCATGCACGTTCGGGTCGATGAACAGGCGCCACCACGACCCCTGGAGCAGCAGGTTCGACAGGCGCGGTACGGCGGAGCGGGGCGGCCGGCCGGAGGTGCCGCCCTGGTAGAACTCCCGGACCCGTTCGTTCGGGAACCGGCCGCCGACCGCGACATGGTCGCGCAGGTCCTGCTCGCTGAGCGGTTCCAGCCGGTTGTACCGGTCCCAGGAGTCGTCGTAGCCGAAGTCCAGGTCGTGACGCTCCGGATGGTCGTCCTCGGAGGCCCACAGTTCGGCGGCCTTCAGCACTTCGTGCAGCGAGTGGTGGCGGTTGCCCAGCAGGGTGCCGATGAGCGCGAGGCGCATCAGCCCGAGGTCAAGGCCCGCCTCCCACTGCGTGTTGGCCGCCTCGACCGCGTTGAGCCAGAAGTAGGCGGTACCGGACAGGCCGGTCATGAGCAGGGCGCCGGTGCTCTGGGCGGCATAGTGCGGCGAGTCCTCCACGGTCAGCGGGCGCTCGTCCGTGGGCAGCGGGGCGGGCGGCCTGTGGGAGATGCCGGAGCGCTCGGCGCCGGTCGTCCACGCGCTGCCGCCCGCGGAGAAGTCCCGCTCGGCCTGGCTGAGGGGCGGGCGCAGGCTGTTCGGGTCGCGCTGCGGCGTCGGGCCGTCCGAGGGGGCACCGCGCCAGCGCCGGTCGGCTTCGATCAGGGGCGGATACGTCTTCCGCGTCTTCTGGAGGTTGTCGAAGACGTGATAGCGCAGGGCGTTCCACAACAGCACCGTCTGCTCACGGAAGTTGCCGTTCTCCACGACCTGTTCGAGCGCGCTGAGGGACCGGCCGACCGAACCGGGCACGGAGTTGTCGAGGGAACCCAGCATGGGCCGCAACAGCGGAGGCGTCTTCTCCCACAGCAGGGCGACGAACCGCTTGACCTCCGCCGTGACGTCCGGGTGCTCGGACAGGAAGTCCGCGAGCCTGCGCTCGTACTCCTCCGCCTCGCTCTGGTACCGCAGCCGCTCCAGGTCTTCGGGGCCGGCCAGGCCGTCATCATCAGAGTCGTCATCATCCGAGTCGTCGTCATCGGAGTCCTCCTCGGACTCGGATGCGGAGTCCTCCGCTGTTGCGGCAACCGTCGTGGGGCGCGCCTCAGGCGCCGCGACCAGACCGTCGTCATCGGAGTCCGACTCCTCGTCCGAGTCGGCCTCGGAGTGGGACTCTGACTCGGACGAGGTCTCGTCCTCCGAGTCGGGATCGGGGTCATGCGCGGGTGTGGGTGCGAGTGCGGGTGCCGGTGCGGACGCCGTGGGCGGGCGGTGCGGCGGTGCGGCGATCGGTTCGTCGTCCGAGTCGTCGTCGAGGTCCGACTCGTCTTCGGATGCGGCCGAGTCGGAGGATTCGTCGTCGGCGTCCGAGGACTCGCCGTCCGAAGCGAAGGGTTGCGGGCCCGAACGGGAGCCGCCTTCCCCGGCCGTGGGCACCGCCGTAGGCGGGGCGGGTACACCGCCGTCAGCGCCGCCGCGCAGGCGGGCGGGCAGGTCGAGCCCGTGTCTCAGCCGGTCGGCCAGGGTGGTCGCCGCTTCCCGGCCGCCGCCCGTCACCAGCACGTCGGCCACCTGCCGTACGGCGCTCTGGTACGACTCCAGGGCGTGCCGCGAGTCGGCGAGCACCGGATGCAGCTCCAGTGGGAGCACGAGGGAGACTGCCGTGCTCCAGGCCTGCCCGGCGTTGTCCCTGGTTTCGTCCGGTACAGCGTCGGCGAAGTCGACGTAGGCCTCCTGCCAGATGCGCCGGGTGGCGTTGGCCGCCGTAGTGTCGAGCTCCGGGGACCAGGGTCCGGGCTGCACCATCAGCGACTTGACCTGGTCGAGGACCGTGGGGTCGGACGGGTCGGTCACGTCGCCCGGCTCGGCGGGCAGGTCGGCCACCGTGATCCGGTCGGCGATCCAGTGCCGCTGCGCCTCGTCGCGCCGGACGACCGGCACCTGCCCGGTGTGCTGGTCCGGGGCGTAGGGGTCGATCCCCCACTCCCGCAGGCGTTCCTCGGTCTCCATGAGGTGGGTCTCGGCCTGCCGCACGTCCTCGGTGGCCCGCGTGAGCGCGTCGGCGTCGCGACTGGAGCCCACGCCCGCCTCCACCCGCTGCCGGATGGTGTCGGCCCTGCCCTGGGCCTCGGTGACGGCACGCCTCGCCTCGGCGTGCTCGTCCCGCGCCTCGGTGACGGCTTCCGGGGCAGGCTGGCGCGCGGCGCCGCCCGTACCGATGCCCGGCGTGTGGGAGGGGCCCGTGCCCGTCGACACGGGGCTCGCGGGCGTGATGGTCTTCGGGTCGGACGACGAGGTGTCCGACCCCACGGACTCCGAGTCGTCGAGGTCGGTGGGCGTGGCAGCGGTGTCCGTACCCGTGGAGCCCGGAAGGGGGACGGAGGACTTCGGCGGTGTGAGTCCGGAGGTGTCGCCGAGGTCACCGGTCACCGTGGAGGTGGTCGGGAGCGGCGAAGCGGGGTTGAGCACGGACTCGATGTCCGACGACGCCGGGGACGACGGGACCGGGTAGTCGATGGGCGTGACAGTGGGATCGGACCGGTACGGCGAAGTCGTGGCGTCCGAGGGCGGGTTGTACGTCCGCGATGAAGCCGTAGGCGACGAGGGAAGCGGCGCTGTCACCGAGGTCGTGGGCGAAGGGGTGGGAGTGAACGTCGAGTTCGGCGTCGTACGACTCGACGTCGAGGACGTGGTCGACGACGGCAGTGGTCCCGGAAGCACCGGCGGCGAGGACGTCACCACACTCGTCGGGCCCGAACCGCCGTAGTCGCCACCTGAGTTCACGGACCCCGGCCCGGACCCTGATGAGGTTCCCGCTCCCCCACCGGACCCGGACAGGTCGTTGATCTCGGTGAAGGTGTCCTTGTTGTCGAAGTACTTGTTGTACGCCCACAGCCCCGCGCCGCCGAGGGCGACGGACGCGCCGAGTTCGAAGACCGCGCTGGAGCCGCTGCCGACGAACGTCTCCCACTTGAAGTCCCAGTTGCCCTCGAAGGCACCGGTGACGATGTACTCGCCGAGCCCCTCGGCCGCGCCGGCGATGACGAAGGCACCGACGACCTCGGGCGGGCCGTTCCTGAGGAACTTGTAGGTCAAGTCGTTCGGGTTGAACTTGAACTTGTCGAGGACGTCGGCGTTGAGGTCCTTGAAGATCGACTTGAAGGGTTTCGCGACCCATTCGAAGACACTGCCGAAAAATCCGACGACCGCGCCGAACGCGGCGGCCTTACCGACGTCGCCCCAGTCGATGCCGTCGGGTTTGCGCCGGCCGCTGTTGAGGGCGATCTGGGCCAGCCGGACCGCGAGGGTCTGGAGGGCCTCGGTGACCGCCTCGGTGAGGGTCGGCATGATGTGCGTCATCGTCAGCAGCCGGTCGATGATCATCAGGACCGCGAACCTGCTCCGGGCCCGGGCCAGGAAGATCTGCGACACGGAGGCACCGCCCGTGAACGCCATCAGCGCCGTGAGGATCGCCAGTTCGGCGATCAGCATGATGATCTCGGCGATGATCTCCCACTTGGCGCCCTGGACGTTCTGGGAGAGGTCGATCTGCCGGTTCTCGAGGTCGGTGATCTGGTCGAGGACCCGCTGGACGGGGTCGTTGCCCCGGCCCTCGCCGATCAGCATGGTGAGGCCCTGGACGTACTGTTCCGCGACCGCGGGCGGCAGGGAGTCACGGGACTTCTGGATGGTCTCGCGGGCCGTGTCCCTGAGCTTGGTGAGGTTCTTGCCGTAGTAGCTGTAGAGCTCGCGGCTGGCGTAGAGCAGATTCTCTCTCGCCTGCAACGGCATCTCACCGATGAGGACGAACAGTATCTTCCGGACGTCCGGCGGGAAGTTGATCTCCTCCATTCAGCGCTTCCCATCCCCTGCGATCGCCATCGTGCTCATACGTGTCCGCCCGCTCAGTGCTTCCCGGACCCGGAACCGTCCCCGAACGAGTCCAGCCGGTTGTTTTGCAGGTTGATCCCCTCCAGCGCGTCCTGCTGGGTGCCCTCGATGTTGCGCAGGTTGCCGAGCGTGGCCGATCCCAGGTAGGCGAAGGCGTTGCCGTACTCCCGGAACACGGACAGCAGGGTCTCGTTGGCCTCCGTGTAGGCCGGGTAGTTCTGCTGGTAGAACTCGTCGTCGTAGCCGTACGCGCCCTGGTACTCGGCCTGTTGGGCGACGAAGTCGTCACCGGACTTCTTCGCCAGGTCCGGCAGGGCTCCGATCAGTTCGACGCCCTGCCGCAGACCGGCGGGGTTCGCCTCGTACCTGTCCGAGCTCATGGCTACCGTCCTTGTCCTCGGGGCTGGTTGTCTTCGGGGTCCTCGTGGATCTCGTCGCGCAGCCGGTCCTTGGCCGGCCGGCCGCGGCCGGTCCCCGTGCCGTCCTCCAGCGCGGAGCCGAAGAGGCGGTCCCAGTCGATGTCGATGCCGCCGATTCCCGTGGCGCCGCCGCCCTCCCGCTGGATGAGCGGGGCGAAGGTCTCCATCACGCGGTGGGCCATCTGCGCGCGAGCCTCCTGCACGGCCTCCATGATCGAAGCGGCCAGCTGGGGGCCGGGCAGGTTGCGGAACCGGCCGTCCAGGAACTTCAGCCCGGTCAGCTCTCCCTGCGCGCCGACCGTGGCCTCCACCGTGCGGTCCCGGGAGCGCGCGGTGGCCGAGGCCTGGTTGAGTTCGCCCTCGGCGCGTGCCACGGCTTCCTGCACGGCCTCCAACTCGGCCATGGCCTGGGCCAGTTTCTGCTTCATCGACTCACTCATCGGCCGATCACGGCGGGTGCGCCTCCTTCGTCCGCGCCCCAGACGTCCTCGTCCTCGGGCTCCCACGCCTCACGGGCGCGGTTTCCGCTCTGTGTCTCCGGCCGCCCCGGCGCTCCCTGGCCGCCGGCCGGCGGGACGAACGGGGTCGCACCGGCCGTGGGGCCGCCGGCCGCCACCCGCACCTCGTCGTCCGCGTAGCCGCCGTTGCCGCGGGCCGCGCCCGAACCGGTGCGTGTGCGGCGGTTGCTGATGACGTCGCTGTCGATGACGTTGCGGACCCGCTCACCGTCGTTGTTGCCCGCGCCGCCGCCCGCACCCATGCCGCCCATGCCGCCCATCGGCATGCCTCCCATGGGAGTTCCGCTGCCGGTGGACGACCCCGTCCCGGCGGCGCTGTCCTGCCCGCCGCCGGTCGTGGCGAGGCCCGGGAAGGCACCCGTGTTCAGCAGTTGGCGATTGCTCGACGCCGGCTGGGCGGTGCCCGACGAGCCGTAGTCCAGGGGGGATTGGTAGGGGGTGTCGTCGTACAGCTCCTCCTCGTAGGAGGGGTAGTCGTACGACGGCTGGGGGCCGGCGGACGAGCCGTACGTCGGCAGGTCACCGCCGTTGAGGTAGCCGGAGGACGTCGAGCCGTCCGGGAGCGTGATGGTGGTGGCCCCGGTGTCCGGGTCGACGGTCTGGACGGTTCCGTCCCCGTACTCCGTGACCACCTGCCCGCCGGAGTCGAGGTGGGTGACGCTGCCGTCCGGATTGGTCAGCAGATCACCGGTGTTGAGCGGGCCGGAGAGGGTGGTGCCGTCGGCGCGGGTGACAGTGGAGCTGTGGGTGAGCGGGTCGATGGTGGTGGAGCTGCCGTCGGGGTACTCGGTGACCACGCGCCCGGAGGAGTCGATGTGGGTCTCGCCGCCGCCGGGAAGGTCCAGGGTGGCGTCGTTGACCGGGCCGCTGATGGTGGTGGGCGACAGTTGTGACGGGTCGCCGTTGTTGAGGATCCCCTGGCGCGCGTCGTCGTACTGGGCGAGCGCTTCCTGCTCCCGCTTGGCCGCCTCCTGCTCCAACTGCCGCTGCTCGGCCTCGGCCTGGGCCTGCTTCTTCTCCTGCTCGGCCTGGAGCTGCTCCTGCTTGGCCTCCTGCTCGGCCTGCTTCTGCTCGGCCTTCGCCTCCGCCTGGGCCTGCTTGGCCTCCTGCTCCTTCTCCTTCTGCTCCGCCTTGGCCTCGGCCTCCTTCTCCTTGGCCTCCTGCTCGGCCTTGGCGGCGGCCTCCTTCTCCTCGGCCTTCCTCTCCGCCTCGGCCTGCTTGGCCTCCTGCTCCTTCTCCTTCTGCTCCGCCTTCGCCTCGGCCTCCTTCTCCTTGGCCTCCTGCTCTGCTTCCTGCTCCGCCTGCTTGGCCTCGGCCTCCTGCTCCTTCTGTTCGGCCTTCGCCTCGGCTTCGGCTTCCTTCTGCTCCTGTTCCTTGCGCTGGCGCTCCTGTTCGGCCTTGGACTGGTTCATCTGGGCGATCTGGAGCTGTTCCTGACGCGCCTGTGCCTCGGCGGCCTTGGCTTCGGCTTCCTTCTCCTTCTGTTCCTGCTTGGCCTCGGCCTCGGCCTGCTTGGCCTCTTGTTCCTTCTCCTTCTGCTCCGCCTTGGCCTCGGCCTCCTTCTCCTTGGCCTCCTGCTCAGCCTTGGCGGCGGCCTCCTTCTCCTCGGCCTTCCTCTCCGCCTCGGCCTGCTTGGCCTCCTGCTCCTTCTCCTTCTGCTCCGCCTTGGCCTCGGCCTCCTTTTCCTTCGCCTCCTGCTCAGCCTTGGCGGCGGCCTCCTTGGCTTCCTGCTCGGCTTTCTCCTTGGCGGCCTTCTCCTCCGCCGCCTTCTCCTTGGCCTCCTGCTCGGCCTTGGCCTTCGCGGCCGCCGCCTCGGCCTTCGCCGCCTGGTCCTTCATCCACTGCATGTAGGCGGCCTGCTGAGCGGCGGCTTCCTCCGCCTTCTTCTCCGCCTCCTCCTCTTTGACCTCGGCCTCGTCCTTGGAGAGGCCCTCCTCCAGGGAGCTGCCTCCGCGGGACTTGATGTCGCCGAGGTCGAAAGTGGACTTGCTCCAGGCGTCCTTGACGTCCTTGAGGGCGGCGACGGCGGCCTTGTCGAGCTGGTCGACGACGGACTTCTGCCAGTCGAGGATCGCCTGGTTGCCGATCTTCGCCCAGGTGGCGAGGTCCTTCAGGTCACCGAACTCGCGGGCGGGGGTGTTCGCGTCCCCGGGGTCCTTCGCGTTGTTGTCGAACTCGGCCTCCGCGACGTAGTTGACCGTCGACGGGGCCTCCGAGTAGCTGGGAACGATCTCGTAGGTGATCTTCGTGATGTTGTGGTCCCACACGTACTTCGTGATGCGGGACAGCAGGGCGTGCAGCCAGCTCAGCGGGTTGCCGTCCTTGTACTCCCAGGTGGCCCAGCTGGTGTGCAGGTCCCAGGCGGCTCCGCGCAGCGCCTTCTTGGCGTCGCGGATCTCGTTGCCCTGTTTGGAGAAGTAGCTGCCGTTGGGACTCATGTCGTCGGCGTAGTCGCTGTACTGCTTGTTGAGCTTCTTGACGAGGTCCCAGAAGACACCGGCGGCCGTGCCGCGCCAGGCGTCGTTCTTCTCCAGGCCGACCCGGGTCTGCCACTCCTCGATCTTCTTCTGCTGGTCGACGAAGAACTTGGCGGCCCGGTCGAACGCCCCGGCCACCACGTCGAAGTTGTTCAGGGTGACGGACGCCGCCTCGTCGACGGACACCTCGTTCCAGGAGAAGCCATGGGTGCCCTCGGGCTTGTTGAGCAGCGCTTCGAGGGCGAGCCCGGTGCCGTAGCTGTATTGGGCCAGCGGCCGGGTGTCCCAGGTGGGCTTGCCCATGCCCAGGTGGTTGTCGTACTGGCTGCTGAAGGTGCCGCCCTCGACATAGCCGCCGGACGGCGGGTCGTCCCCGCTCTTCTGGCCGAGGAGGGTGATGCGCGCCTTGTGCATCGTCACGTCCGACCCGGCTCCGCCGTTCCCGCTCGTGCGGTAGAAGGGGATGACGAAGTCGGTGTTCTGGATCCGGTAACCGGCGTTCTCGTAGAGCCAGTTGAGATCCTCGGTGTCGACGTAGTCCACCTGGGAGACGTCGGATATCTCGACCTTCATCAGGGGGATGCCGTCGTTGCCGACCAGGGTGTCGAAGAGGGTGTCCCGCGCCGGTGCGACGTATCCGGTGAACAGTTTGATGGCTTCGTGCCAGTGGTCGTTCGTCGCACTGAGATCACCAGTGATCTTGCTGGGGTCGAGAGCCATGGCGAAGGGCCTTTTCCGTCAGGTGGGCCGGTGGTCGGACCGGCGGCGGGGAGAGTGTGGGGCGGCGGTGCGGAGGTCAGTCGTCCTCGTCGCCGGCTCCCGAACCCGACCCTTCGGACAGGACGCTGTCCACGTCCTCGAAGAAGTCGAGGAAGTCCTCGCCCTTGATCTTGTCGAGGTTCACGTCACGGGCCTTGAAGAGCTTCTCGATGGTGTCCTCCAGGCCGTCCTGGATCTCCTCGAAGAGCTCACCCTGCTGCTTGAGGATCGCGGTCACCTCGCCGATGAAGGCGTTCAACGCCTTCACCACGTACTGCCCGTTGGTCCAGCTGTTGTCGCCGGCCATCAGCCCGATCGCGATCGGGTTCTTGTCCTGGCCGGTGAGGAAGCCCGCCCGGCTGCCTCCCCCCTCCTCCAGGTCGACGAGGGCCGGCACCGCGAGGGAGGTGTCTCCCGGCGCCGTGCCCTCCAGGCCCATCTTGCGCAGTTCGTCCGCGAACGGGATCACGTCGTTGTCGAGGAAGTTCTGCAACCAGGCCTTGTTCAGATTGACCGTGGGGGCGGTCTCCGCCATGCCGTACTCCTTTGGATGCTGCGCCTGTCGGTTACCGCCCCGGGGTCAGGGGGCCGCGGAGGAAGTGAGGGCGGTCAGCCGCCGATGCGGACGCTCTGCCAGAGCTGTGTCAGGGAGTTCTCGCTGTACTTGTAGGACCCGGAGACGTCGGTGAGCAGGGCCGAGTTCTCGGCGAGAATCCGCTTCATCGTCTCGACAGCGTTGTCCCAGGCGGCCTGCTTCTCGGTGTAGACGGAGCGGTCCTCACCTTCCCAGGTGTTGCGGAGCTCCTGGAGTTCCGCCTCCAGGTTGGTGAGGATGCTGTCGATCGCCTTGGTCTGCTGGACCATGTCGTCGGCGGCGTTCTCCATGTGGGAGTAGTCGACGTAGATGAGTCCGTCGGTGAAGTCGGGCATGGCTGTCCTCGTCTCTTGGCGGGGCTTGTCGGGCGGAGGGGCCGGAGGGGGGCGTCAGCCCGCCAGCTCGTTGAAGATCGCTTCGGAGCGGTCGTAGGCCTGCTGGATCGACTGGACGGCCGAGCCCTGCTGCAAGCCCTTCGCCCGGAGCGTCTCGTTGAGAGTGTCGATCATGCTGTTCAGGTTGACCGAAATGATCTCTGCCTGCTGGTCCCAGCGTTCCAGCAGCTGGTGGAACGCGCCGCCGTCGCTGCCGGCGTACCCCGACGAGAGGGTGTTCTTCATGTTGTCGACATCCTGACGGCAGCGCTGCACGCCGGCGAAGGCCTGCTCCAGCGCGGTGACGCCGTTCCGTGTCGCTTGTTCCTCTGACTGCTGCTTGCCGGTGGGCGTTGTCATGGGGGCCGCGCCTCCTGAGGTTCAGGGTGAGTAAGTGAGCTTAGATGATGGTGAGTTGAATGATTTTTGGTCTACCTCACCTCGCGGTCGCCTGGCCAACCCGAGCGATGGGATGACGCCAAGAGTTCATCCCCCGTCCGCTTCCGCCCCGTCCGGTCCACCGACCGTTCGCGCGGCGCCGGTGCCACGGGGCTCAGCCGCGGGCGCACCGGCCGCCTGGCCGTCCGCGGCAGCGCCTGCCCCACCGGTTCCGCAGCGCGGTGCCGTCGTGGTGCTCGTCCCCAGCGCCGCCGCCTCCGGGGTCAGATCGGGCCCGGTCGGCAGCATCGCCAGCAGCGGTGCGGGAAGCCCGCGGGCCTGGCCCTGCGCATAGCCGAGCGCCGTCAGCGCCTGCGCCGAGCCCACCCGGTACTTCATCCCGGTGTCCGTCACCAGGTAGAGGGTGCCGCCGACCGCGCTGCCGCTCGCGCCGAGCACCCGCACCAGGTCCCCGCCGCCCGGCGCCACCGTGATCCTGCCGACCGGCACACAGGCCGGTGTCAGCCCCTCCGGCGGGGCCTGCGCCGCCGGGCCGAGGTCGGCGGCCGCCACCAGGGCGACGCTGATGCGCGGGCCCTTCCCGCCCGGCTGCACCCGGACGCAGGCGGTCCTGCCGTCCTCGACTCCGACGATCCGCGGCGGTGCGGCGGGCCGGTCGGTGTCCTGTGCCGACGTGTCGGCCCCGGGCGCCAGATGGCCGCTCAGCGCGTCCGCGCCCAGCGTCCGGACCTGCGCCGCGCGCCCTTCGTAGACCTTCTCGCGGACGTCCGGGGCGCCGAGCAGCAGTGCCGCGCCGGTGGCGGTGAGGGGGGCCAGGCCCTCGCGGCGCAGCAGGTAGTAGCGCTCCGCGGAGCCGGGCACGGTGACGCGGAACACCTCGCCGATCCGGGTGCTCCGGCCGCCGAGCGCGGGGCCCTGCGCGCCCAGGCCCGGGACCTCCGCCGGCGTCAGGTCGGGGCCGGACGGCACGGAGTTCAAGAAGGCCGCCGACACCGCGACGCGCGGTGTGGAGCCGTAGCCCAGGGCCTCGCGGGCGCCGGTGTCCCGGTCCAGCCGCAGCTTGCTGCCCCTCCACACCAGATAGTCGGCCTTGTCGGGCCCCGTCACCAGCAGCGCCTGCGTGGTGGGCAGGCCCGCCGCGTCGGCCGGCACGCCGACGGCGAGCGTGGTGCCGGTGGAACCGGTGGCGGTGCCCGAACACACCTGCCAGGGGCCGTCGTCCAGCTCAGCACCGCCGGGAAGCACGTCAGGGGCGCCGGTGATCCCGACGGGCGCCCCGTGGGGCGTACCGCTCAAGGAGCCCGCCCCGACCGTCGCGACCGTCATGTCGGCCCCCGCCAGCAGCCGCGCCGAGGCGTAGTTGCGCACCGGCCGCAGCCGGCCGTCCAGATACAGGTAGCGCGACCCGGTCGCCTTGTCGACCACGAGCGTGCCCGGCTCCTGCCAGGAGTCCTTGGCTCCCGGCTTGAGCATGCCGAGCACGAACGCCCCGGCGGAGAGCAGCACGGCGATCACCACGCCGATCACCACTCCGCGGTTGGTCCGTCCCTGGGGGCTCTCTGGTGCGTCCGGATCCGCGCGCAACATGCTGGAGGTGAGCCGCCCCATGACGAACATGTGCGCCTGGACCTGATCACGTCGGGACTGCATGGCGGCGTTCGGTGCCTTTCGGTTCAGCGTGGGTTCGGCCGTCGGGCGGCCTCGATCCGGTCCTCGGCGGCGCGCTCAGCCGTTGAGGGAGCGCAGCGCGCCGTAGACGCCGAGCACCCACAGGGCGAGCGGCAGCAGGCTGATGGCCAGGGCGGAGTGCAGCAGCTCCGCCGCCCGGCCCCAGTACGGCACGAGGCGGCGTCCGGGCACGGTCCAGGACGCGATGGCCAGGGCCGCCGCGACCGCCAGCAGAGCGGCGGCCACGCCCAGCCGGGTCCCCGGCGCCAGGTCCGGTGCGTCGGCGAGGACCAGCAGGAGCAGACCGGCCACGCCCGGGACCGCCAGCGACAGCCGCTGCCAGACGTTGCCCAGCCCCCGCGCGTGCAGCACCAGCAGCAGGGACAGCACCGCCGTGGTGATCACCTCGGCGAGCCCGCCGTCCCGGGCGAGGACCGCGACACAGCCCGCGGCGACCGTCCCGACCGCCGCGTACAGGGAGGTCATCCAGCCATCGGCGAGGACGGCACGTTCGGCGACCGCCGACGCCGGATGGGGGTCGATGCCCTCCTGCAACTGCTGGGCGTTGGTGGGCAGCGGCGGCATCCGCATGCCGGACATGCGGAACGACAGCGAGGGCACGAAGGCGCCGAGCGCCACCGCCACGACGGCGAGGATCCCCGCGACGTGCGCGGGCGGCAGATCGGCGGCCAGCATCAGGGCCGCGGCCACCGCGCCGAACACCGCGATCACGGCGAGCCCGAGGAACAGCGCGGCGAACGCCGCCACGACCGCGAGCGCCAGGACCGCGCCGCCGGTCGCGGCCGCGCCCGCCGACAAGAGCCGTGCGCCCAGTGCCTCGTAGGCGTGCCTGCCGCTCAGTTCGCCGCCCGGCAGCAGCCAGCCCGCCAGCGCCAGGTACGGCGCGACCATGAAGCCCAGAACGGCTCCGGCCCCGGCGTCCCCCACCGCCCGGCTCGCGGCGCCCGCCCCGGCGAGCAGCAGCAGCCCGGCCACGGAGGCGAACACGGCCCGGGGAAGCGCCGAGCCACCGGGCAGGGCGGCCAGCAGCAGCCCTCCGCCGAGCACCGCCACGACGATCCCGAGCAGCAGCCGACGGCCCGCCTGCGGGCTCCAGCCGTAGGGGCGTTGACGCATCGTCGTGGCGATGCCGTCCACCAGGTCGTCCAGATGCACCTCGGGCAGCATCTCGGTGCGAGGCCGCAGGAAGAGGGTCTCGCCGTCGCGCATTCCGTAGGCGTCCAGGGTGCGTTCCTCGTCCAGCGGCTCGCCGCCGAGGCGCTGGAGGACCCAGCCCCCGTGGTCGAGTCCGGCCTCCTCCAGGTCGTCGCCCGCATAGCCGAGGACCGCGGGCAGCAGGTCGGCGACGGGGACGTCGGCGGGCACGGCGAGGTCCACGGTCCTGGCCGGGGCACGGACCGTCAGACGGCACAGCTCGGCCACCTGAGTGTCAGTCATCGGGCTGACTCACGCCTCTCCGAAGATGGTGCTGACAGGGCACGGAAACACCGGACGGCGCACCGCTGAACATCGGGTTAATGCCCCAGGCGCAGCCAAGTCGCCCAGGAGGGACGGTAGTTCACCGCCCGCCCGACGATCGTAATATCAGCCGACCGGTGGTTGCGTCCTGCCCCACCCTCCTCCCCTGTCCCACAAGGAGACGGCTCTTGAGTGTGGTCCTGTTCCGACGCCCGGCCCGGCGCCGGGGCCCTGAGATGCCCGACGGGGAACTCAGCCTCCAGGAACCACCACCCCTGCCCGAGGTGGTGCCGGACTCCTCCGCCATCTGGACCTACCTCCCCATGGCCCTGATGTCCGTCTCGATGATGTTCATGTTCATGCGGCCCGGCGCCACCCGGGGCAGCGGCGGATTCATCTACCTCGCCCTGGGCGTGATGGTGGTGGCCGCCGCCGCGATGATCGTCGGGCAGGCGATGCGCCGCAGCAGCGAACGCAAACAGCGCCTCAAGGGCGAACGGCGCGACTACCTGCGCTACCTCGGCCAGATTCGGCGCAAAGTGCGCGGTGCCGTGGCCGACCAGCAGCGCGCGCTGTCCTGGCGCCACCCGGAGCCCGCGGCCCTGTCGTCGATGGTCGGCACCACCCGGCTGTGGGAACGCCGGCCGCGCGACGAGGACTTCGGCGAGATCCGGGTCGCCGTCGGTGACCAGAAACTTGGCCTGAAACTCACACCTGTCTCCACCAGTCCCGTCGAGGACCTGGAACCGCTCAGCGCGCACGCGCTGCGCAGCTTCATCCGCGCCTACGCGAGCGTGCCGGACCAGCCGATCGCCATCTACCTGCGGGCCTGGGCCCGGGTGCTGTTCCGCGGCGAGGAGGAGCACATACGTGCCCTCACCCGTGCCCTCCTCGCCCAACTGGCCACCTTCCACTCGCCGGACGACCTGTGGCTGGCCTTCTGTGTCGCGGACGAGCGGCGCGCGGACTGGGAGTGGACCAAGTGGCTCCCGCACGCCCTGCATCCGCACGACAGCGACGGCGCCGGCCCGGTCCGCATGACCGTCTCCGCCCTGGGTGAGCTGGAGGACCTCCTCGGCGCGGAGTTCCAGGAGCGGCCCGCCTTCGACCCGGACGCCGTCCCCGGCCGGGAGGAGCCCTTCACCGTCATCGTGATCGACGGCGGCACCGTCCCGAGCGGCCACCGCCTCGACGGCCCCGGCTACCGCAACACGGTCGTCCTCGACCTCTCCGGCGCCCTCACTTGGCGGCCGGGTCGCGTCACGCTCCGCTTCGAGGTGTCCGGGGACTCCTTCGCCCTGGTGCGCACCGACCGGGACCGCAAGGAACAGACCACCGTGCTCGGCCGCCCCGACGCCTTCGGCACCACGGGCGCGACCGCCCTGGCCCGGCGCCTCGCGCCGTACCGCATGGGCATGGGGACCGGCGCCGACGCCGCGGAACCCCTCTCCACCAACGTCGAACTGACCACCCTGCTGGGCATCCCCGACCTGTACCGGCACGATCCGGCCGCCCTGTGGCAGCAGCACACCGGCACGGCGCGCCTGCGGGTCCCCGTCGCCGTCGGCGCGGACGGACAGCCCGTGGAACTGGACATCAAGGAGTCCGCGCAGGGCGGCACAGGACCGCACGGCATGCTCATCGGCGCCACCGGCTCCGGCAAGAGCGAACTGCTGCGCACCCTCGTCCTCGCCCTCGCCCTCACCAACTCCTCCGAGACCCTCAACTTCGTCCTCGTCGACTTCAAGGGCGGCGCCACCTTCCTCGGCCTGGACGAACTGCCCCACACCTCCGCCGTGATCACCAACCTGGCCGGCGAGGCGGCCCTGGTCTCCCGCATGCAGGACGCCCTGCACGGCGAGTTGATGCGACGCCAGGAGCTGCTGCGCTCCGCCGGCAACTACACCTCGGCACTGGACTACGAGAAGGCCCGCGCCTCCGGCGTCCCGCTGGAACCGCTGCCCAGCCTCTTCGTGGTGGTCGACGAGTTCAGCGAACTGCTCGCCGCCCACCGTGAGTTCATGGAACTCTTCGTCATGATCGGGCGGCTCGGACGCTCGCTCGGAGTGCATCTGCTGCTCGCCTCTCAGCGCCTCGACGAGGGCCGTATGCACCAGCTGGAGAGCCATCTGTCCTACCGGATCGGCCTGCGCACGTTCTCCGCGATGGAGAGCCGCGGTGTCCTGGGCGTTCCGGACGCCTACCAGTTGCCGCCCGCACCGGGCAGCGGCTTCCTCAAGTCCGGCGTGGAGGCCCTGACCCGCTTCCGTGCCGCGTACGTCTCCGGCCCCTACCAGGAGCGGCGCGGGCTCGCCCACCGGGCCCGCGTCACCAGCCAGACCGTGCCGTGGACGACGACGTACGTCATGCCGCGGCAACTGCCCCTCGCCCCGGACCCCGACCCGGAGCCCGAGCTCGACGAGAACGGCGAGACCCTGCTGTCCGTCGCCGTGGCACGCCTGCGCGACGCCGGCCCCGCGGCACACCAGGTGTGGCTGCCGCCGCTGGACCGGCCCACCACGCTCGACCAGGTGCTGCCGCCGCTCACCCCCGATCCCGAGCTGGGTCTCACCGCGGCGGGCCGGACCGGACACGGCCGGCTCACCATCCCCATCGGCATCGTCGACCGGCCCTTCGACCAGCTCCGCGATCTGCTGACCCTCGACCTGTCGGGGGCGGGCGGGCACATCGCCGTCGCCGGCGGTCCGCAGAGCGGCAAGAGCACCATGGTCCGTACGATCCTCACCGCGCTCGCCCTCACCCACACCCCCCGCGAAGTGCAGTTCTACTGCCTGGACTTCGGCGGCGGCACCCTGTCGGGCCTGGCCGGGCTCCCGCACATGAGCGGTGTCGCGGCCCGCCTGGAGACCGAGCGCGTCAGTCGTACGATCGCCGAGGTCACCTCCCTGCTCGCGGCCCGCGAACGGTTCTTCCTCGACCACGGCATCGACTCCATGGCCACCTTCCGGCGCCGCCGCGCGGCCGGTGAGTTCCCGGACGAGCGCCACGGCGACGTGTTCCTGGTCATCGACGGCTGGTCCACGGTCCGCCAGGACTTCGACCGGCACATCCAGACCTTCGGCGCGATCGCCGCACGCGGCCTCAACTACGGCATCCATCTGATCGTCACCACCGCCCGCTGGGTGGAGCTGACGTCCTCGATCCGCGACCAGGCCGCCACCCATCTGGAGCTGCGGATGGGCGATCCGATGGACTCGGAGATCGACATGCGGCGGGCCGCGACCGTGCCCCGGCTGCCGGGGCGCGGCCTGACCCGCGACACCAAGCTGCACTACCTCACCGCGCTGCCCCGCATCGACGGCACGGAGTCGGCCGACGACCTGACCGAAGGCGTCGCCGAGCTGGTGGCGGCGGTCAAGGAGAGCTGGCAGGGCCCGCCGGCGCCGCCGGTCCGCATGCTGCCGACCAAGCTGCCCTACGCCGACCTGCCGGCCCCCGCGCAGGCGACCGGTCCCGAAGGCGGCTTCCGCATGCCGATCGGTCTTGAGGAGGAGGAACTCTCCACCGTCTGGCACGACTTCACCGAGACCCCGCACATGATCGTCGTCGGGGACACCGAGAGCGGCAAGACCAACATGCTGCGGATGGCGGCCAAGGCCGTCATGGACCGTTACACCCCCGCCGAGGCCCGCATCCTCGTCGTCGACTACCGCCGCGAACTCGTCGAGGCGATCCCGGACGAGTACCGCCTGGGCCACGCGGTCTCCATGGACGCCCTCAAGGACATGATCTCCGGCGCCGCCCGGGCGGTCACCACCCGTCTGCCGGGCCCGGAGATCACGCCGTCCCGCATGCGCAAGTGCGACTGGTGGAAGGGCCCACGGCTGTTCATCCTGGTCGACGACTACGACCTGCTGGGCGCCGGGCCCATGAACGCCCCCTTCGACCCGCTGCTCAACCACCTCGCCCTCGGCTGGGAGGTCGGCCTGCACCTGATCGTCTCCCGCTCGGCGGCGGGCGCGGGACGCGGCCTGAACGAAGCCCTGCTGCGCCGCCTCCAGGAGGTCAACTCCCCCACCCTGCTGCTCTCCTGCCCGCCGTCGGAGGGGTTCATCATCGGCAGCCTCAAGGGCCGCAACCTGCCGCCGGGCCGCGCGACCCGGGTGACCCGCCGCAAGTCGACCCAACTCCAGACGGCACTGCTCGACGGGGTCCGCGCGGATGCGTGAACCCACCAACGCCCCGCGGGCGGACACCCCGCCCGCGGGACCGGGGCACCGGCGGCGTACGCCGTCCCGAGCTGCGCCAGAAGGGAGCCCGGGCCGTCAACTCGGCCTGCCTGCGACAGGGTTCGCCCCAGACGTGACACCACCCGCCGGCTGTCCCGGCGCACCGGGGCTCAGCAGACGGCCGGCGCCGGGACGCTCAGTTCTCGCCCGCACGCCAGCCACGCGCACGTCCGCGCGGGATCACCACCGCCGCCGCGACCACCAGCGCCACCAGGCCCGCGCTGCCGGCGGCCACCACCAGTGCACGGTTGCGGGGCTCGACCGAGGCGGCCGCCGGGACCACGGCCACCCCGGGGGTCGGTACGGTGCCGGAGGTCTCCGGCAGCACGGCGGTCAGCGCGGCGTAGGGGTCGAGCCGGGGCGGTCCGGCCGGGTAGGCGGCCTCCGTCAGCCGCCGGGACACCTCGGCCGCGGACAACTCCGGGTAACGCGCCCTGACTTGGGCCGCCGCTCCCGCGACATGCGCCGCGGCGAGGGACGCACCCGAGCCGATGTAGTGCCCCTTGCCGGCCGGACCGATGCCGACGACGCCGTCACCGGGCGCCGCGAGGTCGGCCCCGGAGACCACCGGGGCGTTCTCGGGCCGCTTGCCGTCAGGCCCGAAATCGGTCACCGCCAGGACACCGGGCGCCGCGGCGGGCCAGTACCAGGGCTCGGGCTTCACCAACTCCCCGGACTGGTCCTTGGCCAGCGCATCGGGTGCGAGCGGCGCCACCACCAGCGCGTCCTTCTTGCTCGCGTAGGCGACCGCGGCGGACAGGACCGCCTTGCCGTCGGCCAGCGCCCGGCCGACGTAGATGACCGCGGCCCCTTCGTCGGCCGCCCGGCGGATCGCGTCCGCGAGGCGCTGAGCGGTGGCGTCACCCCGCTCGTCCGTGCCCCGTACGGCCAGGATCCGGGCCCGGGGCGCCAGCCCCGACGGCCCCGCCGCACCCGCCTCGGGTGCCGCCGCGATCAGCCCCGCCGCGAAGGTGCCGTGCCCGACACAGTCGCTGCCCGCGTCACCGACCGCCGTCACCCGGCCCGCCAGTCCGGACGCCTTCTCGCTCACACCGGTGTCCACGACCGCCACGGTCGTACCGGCCCCCTCCGAGAGGGTCAGTGCCCGGCGCGCGCCGAGCGAGGACAGAGCCCACGGCTCCGTCTCCACCCGCTGGGTCGAGGCCGTCGCACAGGGCTCGTCCGAGCCCAACGAGGTCCGTACGGCGGGAAGTTCCACGGATTCGGCCGCCGCGGGAGCGGCCCCGACGGCCGCCAGCAGCACGGCGACGACCGCCGAAGCGGCCGCGACGGTCTGCGGACGGTGGGTTCGAGCAGCGCGCATGGCGCACATCCTAGGCACGGCGTACACCCCGCACCGCGCCGGTGTCCCGCGCCATCTCCCCTGCCTGTCCTGGAAGTTGACAGTCGGCGTCCCGTAGCGTTCACCGCGTGCGCACCACCGTACGACCGCGCCCCGATCGGGCGCAGCGGTACCGGCGGGCGCATCACCACAAGGAGGATCACAGCGTGTCACGGCAGTTGCTCAGGGTCTGCCCAGGCCGGTCGGACAGCTTCCAGAAGATCGGCGACGCCCTGGCGAAGGCACGCACGGGCGCGGTGATCCGCGTCGCTCCGGGGCGCTACGACGAGAACCTGACCGTCAGGACCCGCGTCACCATCGTCGGCGACGGCGAGCCGGGCAGCGCCGAGATCTGTCCCCGCCGGGGCACCGCCGTCGTCCTGGTCGCCGACGCCGTCCTGCTCACCGACCTGACGCTGCGGGGCGGCAGCGCGGACCTGCCCGTCGTCGACGCGCCACGCGGCCAGGTCGCCATGGACGGCTGCACCGTCATCGGCTCCGGCTGGACGGCCGTGCTGGCCAGGGAGTCCGGTTCGCTGGCCATCCGCGGGTGCCGCATCAGCAACCCGGACGGCGCCGGAGTCGTGGACACCGCCTCCACCGGCAGCATCGTCGCCGACTCCCTCCTCGAGAACCTCGGCACCTCCGGCGTCGTCATCAGCGAGGACGCCGACACGACCGTGCGGGACTGCCGGATCCGTGACGCCCGCGCCAACGGTGTCCTCGCCAACGGCTCGGCGCAGGGGCTGGTGGAGGGCTGCGACATCTCCGCCACCGACAAGCCGGCAATCGCCCTCGAGGGCCGCTGCGCCACCCGGGTCGTGCGCAGCGACGTCCACGACACCACGATCGGCGTCTACGTCACCAGCGGCTCCCGCCCGGTCCTGGAACAGGTCACCGTCACGGACACCTCCGGCCCCGGCATCCTGCTCGGCTCGGCCGCCGACCCCGAGGTCCTGAACTGCCGCACCGCACGCACCAAGGGCAGCGGACTCGCCGTCACCGAACGCTCCCGGGGTTCGTTCCGGGACTGCGCGTTCGACAGCGCCGCGGCCCCCGCGATCCGCGTCGTCGGCTCCAGTTCCCCCTCCCTCATCGGCACCACGGTGCGCGACTGCGCCGACAAGGACTGCGCCGTACTGCTGGAGGACGAGTCGGCGGCGGAGTTCGACTCCCTGCTGATCACGGACGCGGCCGGCGCCGGCATCCGGATCCGCACCGCGGCCCATCCGCTGCTGCGCCGCGCCCGGATCACCTCGCCGGGCGGACACGGCGTGGAGGTCGTCGAGGACGGGCGCGGACGCCTGGAGCACTGCGAGATCGACCGGGCCGGGGGCGCCGCGCTGCGGATCGCCTCGGGCGGCCGGCCCGAGATCCGCGACACGGTGCTGCGCGAGGCCACCGACGCCGCCGTGTCCGTCGGCACGGCGGGCATCGCCACCCTGCGGGACTGCCACGTCCAGTCGGGCAGAGGCTCCGGCCTCGTCGTCGACAACGGCGGCGAACTCTCCGCGCTGCGCACCCAGATCACGGAGTGCGGGGCCCACGGCGTGCTGGTGTCCAACGGCGGCCGGGCCTCCCTGACCGGCTGCCAGCTCACCGGCAACGTCGGCGACGGCATCCGCGTCGACAGTTCCGAGCCGGTGACCACCACCGACTGCACCGTGCGCGACAACCGTGGCGCGGGCCTGCGCCAGACCCGGGCCAACGAACAGCTCGGCGTGCACGACCTCAACAGCGCCGGCAACGGCGCACCGGACGCCTGGGGCGACACCCTCCCCGCGGACGTCGCTGCGGCCACATCCGGCGGCGACCACGCCACGGCACCCCAAGGACCGCTGGAACAGCTGGAGTCGCTCGTCGGACTCGCCGACGTGAAGCACCAGGTGCACACCCTGCTGAACCTCAACCAGCTCGCCCAGCGACGCCTCCAGCTCGGCATGCCCGTCCCCTCGATGAGCCGCCACCTGGTCTTCTCCGGCCCGCCCGGCACCGGCAAGACCACTGTGGCCCGCCTCTACGGGGGCATCCTGGCGGACCTCGGCGTGCTGCGTTCCGGACATCTGGTGGAGGTCTCCCGCGCCGATCTCGTCGCCCAGGTCATCGGCGGCACGGCCATCAAGACCACCGAGGCGTTCAACGACGCCCTCGGCGGTGTGCTGTTCATCGACGAGGCGTACACCTTGCTGTCCGACAGCAAGGGATCCGGCGCCGACTTCGGCCGGGAGGCCGTCGACACCCTGCTGAAGCTGATGGAGGACCACCGCGACGACGTGGTCGTCATCGCGGCCGGCTACACCTCCGAGATGGACGCCTTCCTCTCCTCCAACCCGGGCCTGGCCTCACGCTTCACCCGGACCATCGAGTTCGACAACTACTCGGTCGACGAGCTGGTGACCATCACCGAGAACATGTGCGCGGCGCACCGCTACGAGCTGGCCCCGGCGACGCTGGACGCCTTGAGCCGCCTCTACGAGCGGATGCCGCGCGACGCCGCCTTCGGCAACGGACGGGCGGCGCGCAAGGTGTTCGAGGAGATGGTCGACCGGCAGGCCCACCGGCTGGGCTCCATGCCCAACCCGGCGGAGAGCGACCTGAGTCTGCTGCTGCCCGAGGACGTGGCCGCGGACGCCGCCTCCGCCGGCGAGAGCGGACCGGGTTCCGAGGAACTCCTCGCCGAACTGCACGCCATGGTCGGCCTGACCGCCGTCAAGAACGAGGTGACCGCCCTGGTCAACCTGCTCACCGCCACCAAGCAGCGCCAGGCCGCCGGTCTGCCCGTCCCCAGGATCAGCCACCATCTGATCTTCTCGGGCCCGCCCGGCACCGGAAAGACCACGGTCGCCCGCCTCTACGCAGACCTGCTGCGCTCGCTCGGCGTCCTGCCCAAGGGCCAGCTCGTCGAGGTCGCACGGGCCGACCTGGTCGGCCGCTACGTCGGCCACACCGCCCAGCTCACCAAGGAGGCCTTCGAACGGGCCCTGGGAGGCGTGCTGTTCGTCGACGAGGCCTACACCCTCACGCCCGAGGGCGCCGCCTCCGACTTCGGCCGGGAGGCCGTCGACACCCTGCTGAAGCTGATGGAGGACCACCGCGACGAGGTCGTCGTCATCGCGGCCGGCTACACCCGCGAGATGGACCGCTTCCTGGCCTCCAACCCGGGCCTGGCCTCACGCTTCTCCCGGACCGTGGAGTTCGAGAACTACACCACCCAGGAACTGCTCGACATCCTCGCCCGCTCCGCCTCGGGTTACGGCTACGACTGCTCGCCGGAGGCCCTCGACGCCCTCAGCACCCACATCGACGCCCTTCCCCGCGACCGCTCCTTCGGCAACGCGCGCACGGCCCGCCGACTGCTGGAGGCCATGATGACCAACCAGGCGGGCCGCATCGGCACGCTGCCCGCTCCCGGCCTGGACGACCTGCGCCTGCTGCTCCCGGAGGACCTGCCGCCCCGGCCCACGACGACGACCCCGCGCTGAGACCGACGCCGGACCTCGGTTTCTCGGACAGAGTCGGGTGGAACCCGCGGGGCGTGGACGGTGTGCCGACGAGGGCGGGAGGTTCGGGCCTTGTTCGAGGGCTTTGAGACCGGGCGGGTTCAGGTCGACGACGCATCAATTGCTGTTCGCTACGGCGGAGAAGGGCCGCCGGTGGTGCTGCTGCACGGCCACCCCAGGACGTCGGCGACCTGGCATCGCGTCGCCCCGCTCCTCGTCCGCCAGGGTTTCACCGTGGTCTGTCCCGATCTTCGCGGGTACGGCCGCTCCACCGGTCCGGCGCCCACCGCGGACCACGCCGGACACTCCAAGCGGGCCGTCGCCGGCGACGTGGTCGAGGTGATGCGCTCCCTCGGCCATGCCCGGTTCGCGCTCGCCGGGCACGATCGCGGAGGCAGTGTGGCGCTGCGTCTTGTACTCGACCACCCCGACGCGGTCTCGCGGGTGGCGCTGCTCGACTGTCTGCCGCTCACCGAGCACCTGTCCCGCATCACGGCTGAGTTCGCCACGCAGTGGTGGCACTGGTTCTTCTTCGCCCAGCCGGACATCCCCGAGCGGGTCATCAACGCCGATCCGGACGGCTGGTACCGCGGCGACCCGCAGAGCATGGGGCAGGAGAATCACGACGAGTGGCGCGCGGCCACGAGAAACCCCGACGTGGTGCGGGCGATGCTGGAGGACTACCGGGCCGGTCTCACCATCGACCGGCGGCACGAGGAGGACGACCGCGCGGCCGGGCGCCGGATCCAGTGCCCGGCGCTGATCCTGTGATCCCTCCGGGACGACCTCGAAGATCTGTACGGGGACCCGTTGAAGATCTGGAGGCAGTGGGCACCGGACGTACGCGGCCACGGCATCGACGCCGGGCACCACGTGGCCGAAGAGGCTCCAGAAGCGCTCGCGTCCTCCCTTGCGGGCTTCTTCGCCGGACGGCGGCCTGAGTGAGCAACCTCCGGGCCGCCTCCCGAGATTAAGCGCGGTTTAAACGCGCCTTAAACGTTCTTCGGGCTTCTCCACAGTTCCAAATAGCCGCAGCTCAGGGCCATTTGAGGCTCAGCGTTCCGGTTGGCACATCGCACGGTCGTGCGTATGGTCCTGGCTCATGGGGATCGCCGACGCACAACTGAGAGCGCTCTCAGACTCCTGAACGCCTTTGCAGAGCCCCGAAGGAGCACTCATGACACCCCGTCACCAGCGCGACCTGACCCGCCGCAAGACGCTCTTCGCCCTGGGCGGCGCTGCCGTCGCCGTCCCCGCGATCGCGGCCATCGCCCCGCATGCGCTCGCGAGCCAGGACGGCACCTCCGCGAGTGCCTCCCTCCCGGTGACCGTGCGCAACAACAGCGGTGCCTTCGACAACAGCTCCGTGCATCTGTACGTCGTCGGCAACCTCGACGGCACACAGGTACGGCTCACCGCGGACGGGGGCCTCGCCCCCATCTCCCTGTCGGACAACCAGGCCGACGGCTACACCGACTACTCGATACCTCTGGCGAGCAGCGGCGAGACAACGCTGTCCCTCCCGTTCATGTCGGGCCGTGTCTACGTCTCGCTCGGCGACAAGCTCAAGTTCAAGGCCGTCACCGACGGCAACGGCAACGCGGCTCTTCAGTACCCGGCGGGATGGGTCGCCTCCGACCCGAACCACGGCATCCTGCACGACTGCGCCGAGTTCACGTACAACGCGGCCGGCATGTTCTGCAACACCACGATGGTCGACATGTTCAGCGTGCCGATGAGCATCCGGCTCACCGGTGACCAGGACCAGACGACGGGCGGCCTGCGCGACGGCGGGCGCGCCGCCGCCTTCGCCGCCGTCCGGCAGACCGAGGACTTCGCGCGGCTGGTCGTGGACGACACCCGCATCATCGCCCCGGGCCACGGTCTGGACGCGGGCCTCTTCGCCACCGACTACTTCGCCCCGTACATCGACGAGGTGTGGAGCACCTACACCGGCAAGGACCTGACCGTCACCACCAACGCCGGTACCTTCACCGGCCGGGTGCGCGGCGAGCGGTTCACCTTCGACGGGCCGGCCTCCGTGTCCTTCGCCAAGCCCACGACCCGCGACGTCCTCTTCTGCGACGGCAACCTCGCCGCACCCAACGACGGCACCACCGGCCCCGTCGCCGCCGTCCTGGGCGCCGGCTTCAACCGCTCGACCCTGCTCACCGACACCACCCAGCCCGCGGCCGACGCCGCCGCCTTCTACCAGGGCGACCTCACCAACCACTACGCGAAGGCGGTGCACGCGGCGACCCAGGACGGCAGGGCCTACGGTTTCGCCTTCGACGACGTGGCGGACTTCGCCTCGTACATCCAGGACACCCGCCCGACCGGCTGCACGCTCACCCTGTCGCCGTTCTGACGACACCCCGGCCCGACCGGGGCCCACACGCAGGGGTGAAGGCGACGACGTTCCCACGCCATCGCCTTCACCCCTTGATGTCCTCGGTCCGGGTCAGCCGTACGGCAGGATCACCGCGCGCCCGTTGATCTTCCCGGCGTGCAGCCGCTCGTAGGCCAGCGGCGCCTCGTCCAGCGAGTACGTCTCGGTGTGCACCGACACCGCACCGGCCCGGGCCAGTCCGAGCACCTCGATGAGTTCGCCGCGGCTGCCCCAGTAGGGCGCGGTGACCGCGACCTCGAACGGCAGATGCCCGAACCCGACGGGCAGCGTCCCGCCGCCGATGCCCACGATGGTCACATCGGCCTCGACGGCGGCCATGGCGCCCGCGGTGCGCACGGTCGGCTCGGCGCCGACGAAGTCGAACACCGCCTCCGCGCCCAGACCGCCGGTCAGCCCGCGCACCGCGTCCGCGGCCCCGGCATCCGACAGCACCGCCTCGTGCGCACCGACCTCACGGGCGAGGCGCAGCTTGTCCTCACTGACGTCGAGCGCGATCACCCGGGCCGGCGTCAGCGCGCGCAGCAGCTGGATGGCGACGTGCCCGAGCCCGCCCGCGCCGATGACCACGGCGGTCGAGCCGGGGACCAGCTTGGGCAGCGAACGCTTGATCGCGTGGTACGGGGTGAGCCCCGCGTCCGTGAGCGGTACCGCGGCGACGGGGTCGAGCCCGTCGAGCGGCACGAGGTGGCGCGGGTCGTCCACGAGCAGGTACTCCGCCATGGAGCCGGGCGCCCCGAGGCCCGGCGGTCGGATGCCCAGTTCCTCCGCGCGCAGACAGTAGTTCTCCTTGCCCTCGGCGCACTTGGCGCAGGTCCCGCAGCCCCAGGGCCCGTAGACGGCGACCGATTCGCCCTCCCGTACCCCGCTGACGCCGGCGCCGAGCGCGGCGACGGTGCCGACGCCCTCATGGCCGAGGGTGAGCGGAAGGTCGTAGGGGAATCCTTCGGCGGGCCAGCTCATCACGGCGATGTCGGAGTGGCACACGCCGGCGGCGGTGACCTTCAACAGGACCTGGCCGGGGCCCGGTTCGGGATCGGGGACGGTGACCACCTCGGGCGGCGCGCCGATGGTGCGGTACTGAAGTGCCTTCATGGCGGGGTTCCTCTCCGTGCTCAGACGGCCGTGTAGGCGCCGTCGACCAGGTGGTAGCTGCCGGCCACGAAGGAGGCTCGGTCGGACAGCAGGAAGGCGATCAGTTCGGCGACCTCCTCGGGTCGGCCCAGCCGGCCGGCCGGGTGCAGGCCCACGAGCCCGTCGTAGGCGGCCTGGTCCATGCCCTTCAGCAGGGGGGTCTCGATGAAGCCGGGGCCGACCGCGTTGACGCGGACGCCCTTCGCGGCGTACTCGGCGGCGGTGGCCTTGGTCAGGCCGACCACGCCGTGCTTGGCGGCCACGTAGGCGGAGGAGCCGGCGAAGCCGACCGAGCCGAGGATGGAGGCCACGTTGACGACGGCGCCGCCGCGGCCCGTGGACTCGATGGCGGGGAGCTCGAAGCGCAGGGAGTAGAAGACGCCGTCGAGGTTGGTGCGTATGACGCGGTCGTAGGCGGCGATGTCGTACTCGCCCGTCGGGGCGCTCGGACCGCCGATGCCGGCGTTGTTCACGGCCAGGGCGAGGCCGCCGTAGGTCTCGACGGCGAAGGCGACGGCCGCCTCGACGGAGTCCGGGCGGGTGACGTCGAGTTCGACCGCGGCGGCCTTGACGCCCTCGGCGCGCAGTGCGGCGGCGGCCTGCTCGGCGCCTTCGGCGTTGTAGTCGGCGATGACGACGTTGGCGCCGCCGACGCCGAGGCGGCGGGCGGTCGCGAGGCCGATGCCGGAGGCGGCGCCGGTGACGAGGGCGGTCCGCCCGGCGAACTCGATGGCGTGGTCGGACGTGGTCTCGGTCGCGTGTTCGGTGGTGCTCATGGTGCTCTCACTCTTCGGCAGTGCTGTCGGGGGCCGCGGACGCGGCCTCCGAGATCAGGGCGTCGTAGGCCTGTTCCACCAGGTCGGCGAGGTCTGCGGCTCCCGAGTCGGGGTCGGCGGCGCGGCGTGCCCAGAAACGCAGCGCGGCCGTGAGGACTCCGGCGGCGGCGTCGACGACGACGGCGGGGCGCAGGTCCCGCAGGTCGTCGGTGCCGAGCCGCTCGGCGAGGATGCGGATCGAGTCCTCCTGGGCGTCGACGCGGATGCGTTCGTACGCGGCGAACAGGGCGGGTTCGCGGTCGACCAGGGCCAGCAGTGCGCGCATCTCGGGGCGCAGATGGTGGGCCGGGTTCTCCTCGTCGGCGAGCCAGGCGCGCACGGCGCGTCGGTAGGCCAGCAGGGGCGGCTCGGTCGCGGGGCGGTCCCGCAGCAGCGCGTTGATGCGGTCGCCGTCGCCGCGCACGAAGTCCAGGGCCGCGTCCTCTTTACCGGTGAAGTGCCGGCTGAAGGTGCGACGGGTGACGTCCGCGCGGTCGGCTATCGCTTCGACGGTGGTGTGTGCGAGGCCGCGTTCCAGGATCAGGTCGACCGCGGCGACGGCCATGGCGTTCCTGGTCTGTCGTGCCTTGCGCTGTCGCCGGTCCTCAGTCATGTCTTCCACGGTACACCTTGATATCCCAATGGGACATCTGACCCATTGGGACATCAGGTTCATCGGGCGTCTGGCTCATTGGGGCAGCTGCCCCGTCAAGACACGGCCCGGACGTCTCAGGCCGGCTCCTCCACCGTGTGCGAGTCGGTCAGGGTGAGGGCACCGCCTGCCGCGATCAGGCCGACGATCACCGCGAGCACGCCGTAGATGATCCGCTCGCCGTGGAAGAAGGACTGCACGAGGTCGCCGCTCCAGACGCCCGCGGGCAGCTGAGTGGTGACCAGCGCGGCGATCAGGGTGCCGACCGCGGCGGTGCCGACACTGGTGCCGACCTCCTGGGCGGTGTCGTTGAGGGCCGCGCCGATCGAGGTGCGGTTGGCCGGCATCGCGTCGACCAGGGCGATGGCGCAGATCGTCATGACGGTGCGCAGCCCGACGGTCATCACGACCATGGAGGCGGCGATGGCGGCGTACCCGTGGTCGACGCCCCAGGCGAGCCCGGCGAGCGCGCCGGCCAGACAGGCCGCGCCGACCAGACAGGCGATGCGGTGGCCGAACCTCTTGGCGAGCCCCTCCGACAGCGGGGTCGCGACGATCATGGTCACGATGATCGGCAGGTTCGCCAGGCCGGCCCGCACGGGGCTCCATCCGTAGGCGTACTGGAAGTGGAGGATCAGCCCGAACATCACGCCGGCCATCGCGATGGACGTGCCGATCTGGGCGATGGCCGCGCCGCGGACGGTCCTGTTGGAGAAGATGGTGAGGTCCAGCATGGGCGCCGCGCTGCGGCGCTCGTGGCGCACGAACGCGATACCCGCGGCCAGGGCTCCGAAGATCGACGCAAGCGTGACCGCGGAGAGCCAGCCGTGCTCGACGCCGCTGGTCAGCGCGTAGCAGGCCAGGCCGATGGCGAGGACGCTGAGGACGGCGCCCGGCAGGTCGAGCCTGTCGTCCGTCAGGTCCTCGGCACGGTCGGCGGCGACCCCGAGCCGCACTCCGATGCCGGCGATGAGCGCGATCGGCGCGTTGATCAGCAGGAGCCACTGCCAGCTCACATGGGCCAGTGCCGTGCCGCCCAGCAGTGGGCCGAGCACGAACCCGGACATGCCGACGACGATCATCAGGGTCATCGCGCGCATCCGCAGCGCCTGGTCGTCGAACAGCCTGAAGACGAGCGAGTTGGTGATCGGCGCCATGGCCGCGGCGGCGATGCCGAGTCCGGCCCTCAGCGCTATGAGCTGCCCGGTGGAGTCGACAGCGATGACGCACAGGCTCAGCGCACCGAACACGGCGAGGCCGATCAGCAGCACGCGTCGGCGCCCGAGGCGGTCGGCCAGGGATCCCGCCGTCAGCAGGAGCCCGCCGAACGTGAGCGAGTAGGCGCCGGTGACCCATTGCAGGGCGGTGGTGCCGCCGCCGAGGTCGCGGCCGATGGTCGGCAAAGCGATCGAGAGCAGGGTGTTGTCGACCATCTCGACGAAGAAGGCCAGACAGAGCGCGGCCAGCGGGATCCAGGCCGCGCGCAGAGATGAGTAGGTACGGGTTGAGGCGGACTCGGTGGTGGTGGTCGCGGTCATGGCGGCCTCCCCTCGGAACGTCGCCCGTCGTCGAACCGACGCCGGACGGAAGAACAGGATTCGATTAACGAACATCGTTCGATACTGGAACGCCGTTCGACAGTAGAACGTCGTTCGATAAAAGCGCAAGTCTGTGATTGGATGGACGCCATGCCACGCCCGCGAACACGTCCCGCCGCCGAGAGCTCCCCCCGAGGACGCCAACGCGCTTCGCACTCGATGGAGGCCGTCCTCACCGCGGCCGTGGCCCTGCTCGACGAGGCGGGCCAGTCGGCGCTCACCTTCCGCGCCCTCGCCTCCCGGCTCGGCACGGGCGTCGGGACGATCTACTGGTACGTCTCCAACAAGGACGAACTGTTCGACCGCGCCACCGACCACGCGGTCGGCGGCATCCTGACGGCCGTCGAAGAACAGCCGCAGAGCGACGACCCGATCGCCGACCTGCGCGAGATGGCCATCGTTCTCTTCGACGCGATGATGGACCGGCCCTGGCTGGCGGCCTACTTCATGCGCAACACCGACGTCCAGGACCACTCACTGCGGCTGTACGACAAACTCGGCCGGCAGACGCTGCGCCTCGACCTCACGTCGCGGCAGCGCTTCCACGCCGTCTCGGCGATCGTGGGCGTCGTGGTCGGCACAGCCGCCGACCTGGGCGCGGAACTCCCGCAGGAACTGCTCGACGGAGACGTGGACCGCGTGGAGTACCTCAGCCGCTACGCCGAGAGGTGGCGGTCGCTCGACGCCGCGGAGTTCCCGTTCGTGCACGAGATCGCCGACGAGTTCGCCGAGCACGACGACCGGGAGCAGTTCCTCGCGGCGCTGGACCTCACTCTGGCGGGCCTGCGCCTCCAGGCGGGAACCCGCGTCCCGGAGGGCACCACGGGCAAGCCTGACGCCACCGCGAACGGCTCACCTCCGGCCTCGTGATCCGGCAGGCCAACGGCTCAGCGTGCACCCCGGCCGACGCCCGGGCGGCGCCGCTATCATCTGATATGAGTTCTTTGGGGTAAGAATCATGAACATGGTCAAAACCCTTCGGAGCGACCCATGTCCCGCAAGGACCCCGCGTACAACGGCGACGAGCTGCTGGCCAGACTCGGCTCGCTGACGTCCCGGGCGCGTGAGCACGCGGCGTTGCAGCGCTCCCAGGTCGAACTGGCCCTCGCTCTCCAGCGCGGCATGCTGCCCACGGAGATGCCCACAGCTCCCGGCTACCACCTGGCCGTACGCTACGTACCGGCCTACCACGGCCTCAATGTGGGCGGGGACTGGTACGACGCGTTTCACCTTCCCGATGGCCGGATCGGGCTGTCCATCGGCGACGTGCAGGGCCACAACATCGAGGCCGCCGCCTTCATGGGGCAGGTGCGGGTCGGTCTGCGTGCACTCGCCTTCGTGACGAGTGAGCCCGGTGAACTCCTCGCCCGGACCAACGACCTCCTCCTGTCCCTGGGCGCCGATCTCTTCGCCACCTGCACCTTCCTACGTCTCGACCCGTCCACCGGCGTGCTGGAGAGCGCCCGGGCCGGGCACATCCCCTGCGTCTGGGCGACGGCGGACGGAAAGTCCGGGATCGGCAGCGACGAGGGCGGCCCGCCGCTGGGGGTCCAGGCCGGCACGACGTACCCCGTGACCCGTTACCGGCTCACCACGGGCGGCGTGCTCGTCCTGCTCACGGACGGCGTGGTGGAGGGGCCGTCGATGACGGTCGACCAGGGCCTGGACCAGGTCGTACGACTCGCCGGCATCGCCGCCGTGGCGGGCCTGAACGCCGGCTCGCTGGCCGCCGCCGTGATCCGGGGCTCGGACCAGGTGGGACACGAGGACGACGCCGCCGTACTGGTCATCGGCCATGAAGGGGCCGAAGCTCGACAGTAGGGCGGCACGCCACTGCTCCCGCCTCGCCGGAACGACGGCCTCGGTGTCTGATGGCTTGTGTGGTGAGTACCGACAAGCTGCACTGGACCGGCGTCCTCGCCCTCCAGACGCTGGCCGTCGCCGGCTGTTACTACGCGGCGGGACGACTCGGACTCCTGCGGAACCTGGCCGTCGAGGGGGCGGTGTTCACCCCCATCTGGCCGCCGACCGGTATCGCGGTGGCCGCACTGCTGCTCCTCGGGCTGCGCGTCTGGCCCGGCATCGCACTCGGCTCCCTGTTCGTCATCATGCACCTCACCTCGCTGCGGCCCGAGGTTCTCGGCAACCTGGTGGGCAACACGGCCGCGCCCGTCTGCGCGTGCCTCATGCTGCGCGCGGTGGGCTTCCGCACCGATCTGAGCCGGCTGCGTGACGGCCTCGCCCTGGTGTTCCTCGGGGCCCTGACCGGCATGCTGATCAGCGCCACGGTGGGCGTCGGCATGCTCGTGCTCACGGACCGGCTCCACGGCCACGGTTTCTGGGCGGTGTGGCTGGCGTGGTGGGTGGGTGACGCGATGGGGGTCCTGATCGTCACCCCGCTCCTCCTCGTGCTCCACACGGCGACCTGGCCCCCACCCCTGGCCCGTTGGCGGGAGGCCACCGCACTCACCGTCGTCACCTGCGGCGCCGTGCTGCTGGTCACCCACAGCAGCCTCAGTGTGCTGTTCCTCGTCTACCCCCTGCTGATCTGGACGGCACTGCGCTTCCAACTGGCCGGCAGCATGCTCTGCGCGCTCCTCACCTCCGTCGTGGCCACCGTCGCCGCCACGGAGAGAGCCGGCCCCTTCGCCGGCCTGAACGAGATCGAAGTGATGATCAAATTGCAGGCCTTCAACGGGACCATGGCCCTGACGGCCCTGCTGCTCTCCGCAGTGATCACCGAGCAGCGCAACACCCGGCGCTCGGTGGAACGGGCCTGCCAGGAACTGGTCGAGGTGCTCGAACATCTCACCGCGGGGAGCGCACCACGAGGCGGGCCGATTCCACCGCCCGGGGAAGCGGAGGATTGGCCCCGGTAGGGCGAATTCCAGGGGCCGGCTGCTGCCGTACGGCCGTACCCCCTCAGTGTCCCGCCTGGATGTCCCCCCGCGTCGAGGAGGCGATGGCGTCCCGGTGGGCGAAGTCGCCCGGGGGGATGCCCGGGTGGTGCCCGAGTCGGTCGGGGGGTGCGGTGGTCGCGGGGCCGAGGGTGAGCCGGGAGACGATCCGGTAGCGGTCACCTCGGTAGAGGGAGTGGACGTACTCGACGGGCTGCCCTCCGGTATCGGAGGTGAGCCGCTCGAAGAGCAGTGCCGGGGACAGCTCGGGCACGTCGAGCAGTTCCGCTTCGGCGCGCGTGACGACGGTCGGCTCGATCGCCTGCACGGCCTCCCGGACGTGCACGCCGTGCTGCCGGCGCAGGTGCTCGTAGAGGTCGCCGGCCTCCAGTTCCTCCGCGGACAGGGCGGGGACCAGATCAGCCCTGATGTGCAGGTGCTCGATGGCCATCGGGGCGCCGTCGACCAGCCGCAGCCGCGCGACGTACACGATCTCGGCGGCCGGTGAGATCCGCAGCTTGCGGCCCACGCGCGCGCCGGCCGGGATGGTGGTGAACTCCAGCAGGCGGCTCGACCAGGCGCCCGCGGCCTGCGGCACGGTCATGGACTGCTCGGCGGAGACGAGTTCCTGCGTGATCTTCTCCGGCGCCACGAACATGCCCCGGCCGTGTTCGCGTACCAGCAGGCCCGCCGCGACGAGCTCGTCCACCGCCGCGCGCAGGGTCGGGCGGGACACGCCCAGCTGGGCACAGAGGGCACGCTCGGAGGGGATGGCGTCCCCGGGGCGGCGGGACTCCACGAGGTCCAGGAGAAAGTCGCGGACTCGCTCGCGCTTGAGCACCGCACCGGGTGCGTCGGCCTTCATGCGTCCCCCTTGCCCTGACCCCTCAGCTGACCAGTTGACCAGTGGCCCACCGATTGCAGCCCTCCCTCAAGGGCGGAGTGTAGTCGCAGACCGTTGGAAACCGTCGACATATTCACTGCTAGCGCTCCAAAGCCCTTGCCCGCAGCGGGGGTTGACGCCGCAATTGGTCTATGCCACCTTCGTCCTCACCTCAACAGGTGAACTGACCAGTCACCTTCACTGGTCAGTTGGTCAGTTGGTCAGCCGGTGCCGAATCACCCCCACCTTTCTGGAGGGAACCACGATGAGATCCACCACGACCCGGTCGCGCGCCACCGCGGCCGCCGCCCTCGCGATCGGCATGGGCGCCGCCGCGCTCACCGCACTCCCCGCCACCGCGAACGCGGCCACCGACGGACTGAGCGTGCAGTACCGGACCAGCGCCTCCGGTGCCGGCGCCGATCAGGCGGAACCCTGGTTCAACGTGACGAACACCGGCACCGGCAACATCGCCCTGCAAAGCGTCAAGATCCGCTACTACTTCAAGGCGGACTCGGCGAACGCGACCTACCGCTTCGCCTGTTCCTGGGCCGTCAAGGGCTGCGCCAACATCACCGGCACCTTCGGCACGCTCGCCAACCCCACCGCCACAGCGGACCGTTATCTGGAGATCGGCTTCACCTCCGGGGCCGGTTCCCTCGCGCCCGGCGCCGACACCGGCGACATGCAGCTGCGCTTCTACCAGTCGACCTGGGCACCGCTGAATCAGAGCGACGACTACTCCTTCGGCGCCTCCCAGACGTCGTACGCCAACTGGTCCAAGGTCACGGCCCAGCTCGCCGGCACCACCCTGTGGGGCCAAGCCCCCGCGGGCAACGACCCGACGAACCCGCCCACCGACCCGCCCACCGACCCTCCGACCGGCGGCGCCACGCTGTTCGACGACTTCAACTACACCAGCCACACCGACCCGAAGATCTCGGCGAACGGCTGGAGCGTACGCTCCAACTCCGGTGGCCCCGGCGTCTCCGGCGCCACCTGGGCCCCCGAGAACGTCACCTTCTCCACCACCGGCGGCAACTCCGTCATGAACCTGGAGACCTCGACCGCCGGCACCGGAGCGAGCACCGAACAGACCGAGATCCTCACCAAGGCGACGAAGTTCAAGAACGGAACCTACGCGGCCCGCGTCAAGTTCAGCGACGCCCCCAGGTCCGGGCCGGACGGCGATCACATCGTCCAGACCTTCTTCACCATCAACGACCTCAAGGCGCCCCTGGCGGACGACTACGCCGAGTACGACTTCGAGTATCTGCCCAACGGCGGCTGGGGCGAGCCGTCCGGCATCCTCTACACCACGTCCTGGGAGACCTACCAGGCCGACCCCTGGGTGGCGGTCAACCAGCACAGCGAGAGCCGCCAGAGTTACACCGGCTGGCACGACCTGGTCCTCACCATCGACAACAGCAGCATCAAGTACTACGTCGACGGCCGGCTCTTCGGAACCCACGACGCCGCTTACCTGCCGGAGCGCCCCATGTCCATCAACTTCAACCAGTGGCTGATCGACTTCGGCGGCCTGACCAGCAGCACCCCACGGGCCTACGACCAGCAGGTCGACTACGTACTGCACATCAAGGACCAGGTCCTCACACCGGCGCAGGTCGCCTCCAAGGTGGCGGCGTACCGCAGCACGGGCACCACGTTCCAGGACGACGTCCCCGCAAGCTGACCTCTCCGACGTGCCGGGGCCCGATGATCACCGGGCCCCGGCACCGACGTATCGCCCGCTCCCTGGTCAGCCCGCTGTCACAGGGACCTCATCGGACGGCCGCGCGGCGGTCTCTTTCCCGGACACGGCGATTCCACGTCCCGGGCTCCCTACTCGATGTGTCCGGTGTGCGGGTCCACGAGCGCCAGGAACTCCCGTGCCTCCTGCTCCAGTTCGGGAACGCTCAGGGTCGCGCCCCCGTGCACCTGGGTGGCGAACCCATAGCCGGGGTTCGGGCCGGAGAGCCAGGTGAACTCGTACGAGCCCGAACCTTCCGGCGCTTCGCTCACCTCGAACCGCTCACCATCAACAGTCAGGGACCATCGGCGCATTCGCTGTTCCTCTCCCCCGCTCGCTCGCCCATGAGCGTCAGCCGGCCGTGAAGGTCGTGTCTTTCGGCCGTACTCAACCGACTCGACTGACTCAACCGACCATAGGGACTTACCGCTCCGCCAAGCTAGGCACGCCACAGCCAGTTGGGCCGTTCGTACATCGGCCTGAAGCCGGCGCGCAGCATGTTGTGCAGCGACGGGTTGTGCTCACCGGGTCCCTCCGCTCCGGTCTCGGCGACGATCCATCGGCAGCCCTGAGCCCTGGCCGCCTCGATACGGGCGGCGAGCAGGGCCGATTGAGCGCCACGGCCGCGTGCTGCGGGGAGCGTGGCCCCGGCGAACATGTGGGCGCACTCACCGTTGAAGAAGACACTCCCGACCGCGACGATCCGCTCGCCCGCCCGGACCGCGTACTGCCGCCAGCTCGCCCTGCCCACGAATGACGCGGCCAGTTCGACCATGGCGGGGGCGGTGAAACCGAAGGTGTTCATCATGACCGTGGCCCATTCCCGGGCCTGATGGGCCCCTACGGTGCCGATGTGCCAGCCCGGATCGAGCACGGGCGGCGGGTCGGCGGTCGGCATCGTGTCGAGGTCGCAGGCCAGCTTGGCGTACCGGCCGCCTTCGGTGAGGCCCAGTGTCGCCGCCTGCGCGGCCCAGTTGGCCGGCATCAGCGGTGGCGCGATCATGAGCGAGCCCTGGGCCACCCCCTGTTCCCGGTAGAAGTCGCACACCCGTGCCAGATCGTCGAGGGTGAGGGGATGCTCCGCGCCGAAGCCGCCCGCCCGGTTGAAGAAGTGGCTCGGATCCTCACGGACGGCCAGCGCCCGCGCGGGTCCCACCTGGAGCGAGGCGAGCCCCAGGTCCTGTTGCAGGGCCGCGGGAGCGCTGGTGGCGAAGTCGCCGTAGGCCAGGATCTCTGTCAGCTCGGCGAGGCCGGCCGGCACCGTGGTGGTCATGCGTGGTTCCTCAGGTTCGTTGTGGTGCGGACGGACGGCTGCGGGCCACCGGCACGGTCAGCGGGCCAGGGAGACGGCGAAGGGGGTCAGGCCGTTGCGGCGCAGGACATGGGGGACGACGAGGATCATCGCTTCGGTGGCGCGGGCGGTGGTGATGTCGCCGAGGTCCTCGATCCATTCGGGGTGCCAGCCCAGGTCGCCCAAGAGGCCGGTGACGGTGCTTTTCGCCTGTTCGTCGTTGCCGGAGAGATAGGCGGTGGGAGGGGTGGTCAGGGACCCCGGGGCGGTCATGACCATGAACAGCATGGTGTTCAGGGCCTTGACGACATGGGTGTCGGGCAGGGCGGTCTGGAGCAGTTCGGCGAGGCTGCCACCCGGGTAGCGCAATGTGCCGGGCAGGCCGTCGGCGTCGTCATGAGTGGCGTTGCTGACGTCGATGAGGATCTTCCCCGCGAGTTCGTCCCGCAGAGCCGACAGGCGCTCCAGAGAGCTGTCGCCGGGAGTCGCGTTGATCACGATGTCCGCGGTGCGTACGGCGGTGGGGTGATCCGCGTGGCGGATGCGGGGTCCGTCCGTCGGCCCGGCCGTCGCGTTGCTCTCTGCGCGGTGGCCGAGGGTGACGTGATGGCCTGCCGCGGACAGGGCGTGGGCCAGGTTGGTGCCGACACGGCCGGCGCCGAGGATGCCGATGTGGGTCATGGGTGGAGACGCTCCTGGATGTGCTGTCGGAAATGAGGGTGGGCGGGGCGGCTGGGCGGCCGGGCGCCGGTCAGATCTCGGACAGGACGTCGAGGGCGGCGGTGTGGAGACCGGGGGCGGCGGCCAGGAAGTCGCGGCTGGCCGCGTTCCAGGGCTTGCCGTCCAGGTCGGTGACGGTGCCCCCGGCCTCGGCGACGAGCAGTGCGCCGGCGACGAGGCCGGAGCGGACGTCGGAGAACTGCCAGAAGGCGTCCATGCGTCCGGCGGCCACGTGGATGAGTTGCAGGGTGGCCGGGACCGAGACGCGGACGACGAGACCGGCGGTGAGCATGGCGGTGACCGAGGCGCCGATCCGGCGGAAGGTGTCGGTGCTCTCGCCCGGGCGGGCCTGGCCGGTGCCGATGAGCGCGGCGCCCAGGTCGTTCTTGGCCGACACGGTCAGGGGACGGCCGTTGAGGTGGGCGCCGCCACCGGCGGTGGCGGTGTAGGTGTCACCGGTCAGCGGGAGGTGCACGACCGTCAGGACCGGCTGGTTGTCGCGCACCAGGGTGGCGGTGACCGCCCAGTCGGACATGCCGTGGACGTGGTTGATGTTGCCCTCGGCCGGGTCGACGACCCACCACTCGCCGGACGGCAGCGCTCCGCCGGCCAGTTCGTCCTCCGCCCACCGCGACCCAGGCCGCACCCGCAGCAGCGGCTCGCGCAGCACGGCAAGGACCGCGGCGTCGTTTGCGTGGATCTCCTCGACGATCTCGCTCAGACTGACGCCCCGGGCCTGGGTGGTGTAGCGCTCTCGCAGCGTGGCCGCGGCGGCCTGCACGGCGCCGGTCACCTCGGAGAGCAGTGTGGCGGCGGGGTCGAAAGACATGGCTGTGCTCATGGCGGGCTCCTTGAATTCCGTTGGAAGCGGGGCGACTTGGGCGCTTGGCCTGCCCCGCACCACACACGCTAGAACCCTTGCCGATTACCAACAAGTGCATGGTTTTCACTCGTACAGTTACTGGCATGCAACTGGATCTGAATCTGCTCACCGCCCTGGACGCCCTGCTGGAAGAAGGCAGCGTGGCCGGTGCCGCAGCCCGCCTCCATGTCACGGCACCCGCCATGAGCCGCTCCCTGGGCCGCATCCGCAAGGCCACCGGCGACCAGATCCTGGTCCGCACCGGACGACACATGACACCCACCACGCGTGCCCTGGCCATGCGCACCGAGGTCCACACCCTCGTGCAACAGGCCCACCGGCTGCTGTCCCCTCAGACAGACCTGGATCTGACCACACTGGAGCGGGTGTTCACCGTCCGCTGGCACGACGCCCTCACCACCGCCTGCGGGACCGCCCTGGTCGCCGCCGTGCACCGCCAGGCCCCCGGAGTGCAGCTGCGACTGACCGCCGAGCCCGGCAACGACACCCCCGAACTACGCCGCGGTGAAGTCGACCTCGCCTCCAGCGCCGGCCCACCGTCCCAGCCCGACATCCGCCACCGCCTCATCGGCCGCGACCGACTCGTCGTCGCCGTCCGCCCCGGCCACCCACTCACCGAACAGCCCCTGACCACCGCGCGGTACGCGGCGGCGGCTCACCTCACCGTCTCCCGGCGCGGCAGCCTGCACGACCGGATCGATGACACCCTGGCCGCACTCGGCCACCAGCGACACGTCATCGCCTCCGCCCCCACCACGGGCACCGCGCTGCAACTCGCCCGCGACACCGACCTGGTGGTCACCCTCCCCGACGCAGCCACCCGCTCCGCCCGCGACCAACTCGGGCTGACCACCCTGGCGTTGCCACTCGACCTCCCCGACGTACCCCTGTGCCTGCTCTGGCACCAGCGGTACGACAACGACCCCGCACACACGTGGCTGCGCGAAACGGCCACCCGAACCCTCCAGTCCCTCTTCACCCCGCCGTCGTGAGTGGGTGGGCCCTGCGGGTCAGTGATCGGACACGGTTGCGGCCGTGGCCGGTGTGAGGCGAGCCAGGAAACGGTCGTGGAGACGGGAGAGGAGCAGCAGCGAGACGGTGGCGCCGATGAGGCAGCAGAACATGTCCCACTGGGTGTCCCATACGTCGCCCTGGGTGCCCAGGAAGGCGTCCGCGGCGTCCTTTCCGATGACGGCGGAGAGCCATTCCAGCATCTCGAAGACCGCGCTGAAGGCAAGGCAGGCGCAGACCGTGAGCGGGGCGAGCCAGCGGCTGCCGCGCAAGGGTGAGGTGCGGATGAGAAGTTCACGGACGAGGATCGCCGGCACGAAGCCCTGGACCAGGTGGCCGAAGCGGTCGTAGGGATTGCGCGACAGGTCGAACCAGTTGCGCACCCAGTCACCTGCGGGCACCTCCGCGTAGGTGTAGTGACCGCCCGTCATCAGGACCAGGGCATGCACGGCGAGCAGGCAGTACAGCAGGTTGCTGAGCGGGAACCGCTTGCGCAGCACGATCAGCAGCGGCAGGCCCGCGATCACCCACACCGTCTCCAGGACCCAGGTGGTGAAGTCCTTAAGATGCCAGGCCGAGACCGCGAGCGCGACGGTCACCAAGACGGCCGGCACGGCCGGCAGCCGACGTCGACTGCCAGGAGCGGTACGGGGTCGGCCGGTGGGTGGCTGTGCCTGAGCGGGCGACAGGACAGCGGGGGCGAGCGCTGCGGCATGCGGGGACATGGCTGGTTCCTCGTGTCGGTGCGGACATCGCCCTCGGGGCCCGAGGACTCGGAGTATGTGTGCGGTTGTTCGTCTAGCGCACGGTGAAGTCGGCCGCGGTGGTGTCCAAGGTGGTGGTGCCGTCCTTGGCGGTGGCCAGGACGGCGACGTGCCAGGCGCCGCGCGGGGACGACTTGGCGTCGGCGGCGGTGACCGTGACGGTGTAGGTGCAGTGCACGGTGTCGCCCCCGGCAGCGGTGCAGACGGCCGACTCCGCGGCGGCCATGTCCTTCTCGGCCAGCCCCTTCTTGCCCAGGGACGACTTCTCAGGCCAGGCCAGCACCTTCACGCTCTTGGTTCCGGACGACGCGGTGACCTCGGTGGCGAAGGTGAGCGAACCGTCCCGGCCGCCGTCGGGAGCGGTGTAACGGGCGGTGCTGTCGTCCAGGGACGGCGGCTGCTCTCCGGCGTAGGCGAGAGCGAACGCACCGGCGCCGGCACCACCGAGGACAACGACGCCTGCGGCCACGGACAGGGCGATACGACGGGACATGGGATTCTCCGTAACGGTCTTCAGCACTGGATCGAACCGGCGCAACTGCCTTGCGCCACAGCACAGATACTCGCCGCGGAGGGATCCGCCGGACATCGGCGCACCTACTCAACCCCGCCTGAGTAGCCGACCGGATCACCCACGGCTCGGGCCTGTTCTTCGCCGGTCTGGAGTGGGACGGCACGCTGCATGTCTACGGCCTGAACTCGGACGGTACGTTCACCACGTTCGGCACCATCGCCACCGGCAAGGCATCGGTGATGGACGTGACGTTCGACCCCGGTACCCAGCGCCTCATCGCGACCTGCGACAACACCTGCGGTGAGACGCACACCTTCATGAAGATCAACACCAGTGGCGCCATCGTCCCGGACGTGACCTACACGAACCCGACGGTCATGCCGGCCGGCAACCTGGAGGGCTTCGCGCTCGCCCCGACCTCGACCTGCGTCAGCGGCCTGCGCGAAGCGGTCTGGAGCGACGACGGCATCTACGGCTTCGGCTCCGGGAGTTCCTCCTACGGACACTCCCTCTACAGCGGAACCTTCCCCTGCTGACCCCACCCACCGCAGGAGACGGCCCACCTGCGAAGCCGCCTCCACTGTGAAGTGCCCAAGCCGTGCACAACAAGCCCTGCACAACGGTGAAGCTCCTGACGGCACGCTCGACGACGCCCGAGCCGACCCGCTGCCTGCCAGGAGCGCCGGATCTCGTCGACAGCCCCTGGCTAGGAAAGTTTGAGCAGCAGTTCGCTGAGTTCGCTCGGCATGGTGATCATGCAGTCGTGGCCGGTCGGCAGCTCCCAGACCTGGGAGGCGGTGCCGTTGGGCTGGGTCGAGGGGACGGGGCGACGGGTGACGCCCGCCGGCATGGCGCCGACATTGTGAATGTGCGTGCGCGGGATCGCGCCAGCGGCTGGGTTGCCCAGTCGCACAGGCTGCCGCAGACACCGCACCGGCTGGTCCGAGAGCATCCCGCGCAGCCACGCGACGTCGGCCGGGTCGGTGACGCCGAACAGACCGAAGGGCGCGGGCTGTTCGGGCAGCGGCGGCACGCGCCAGCCGCTCTCGGACTTCTCGGCGAGCTCGATCAGTTGCCGTGTCACGGGTTGGACGTCGGCTGCGGACTCCCCGTCCTCCGGGACCATCGCGTCGAGGTAGACCAGGTGCGCGATGCGTTCCGGAGTCCGGTGGGCGACGGAGGAGATCACCAGCCCCGCGTAGCTGTGGCCGACGAGTACGACGTCGCCGAGGTCCTCCTCGGTGATCAGCCCGACCACGTCGTCGACGTGTGTGTCGAGGCCCACCTCGGGACCGAGCAGGTGTGCCTTGTCGCCAAAGCCGGTCAGGGACGGCGCGAACACCCGGTGTTCGGCGGCTTCCAGCAGCGGTACCACCCGCTCCCAGCACCGTCCGTTGTGCCAAGCACCGTGAACCAGCAGAAATGTGGACATCGATCTTCCTTCACAGGAGCAGAAGGGCACGATCACGCGCATGCCACGGTTCGCGGCTCTCACGGTTACTTTTCGTGCCTCGGTACTGTTCGAGTACCGGGAACATGCTCGTGCGCATGATGCTCGGCAGGCAATAAGGCACTTTTCGGTGACCCGGTTCTCTGGAGGTAACCATGGACGCGGCACAGGGCGATCCGCAGTCGGCGGCGCGGCCCAGCGATGCGTGCCGGACCCGAGTGGTGCTCGACATCGTCGGAGACAAGTGGTCGCTGCTGGTCGTGCGTAATCTCCGGGACGGACCGCGGCGTTTCACCGAGCTCAAAAGGGCGATCGACGGAATCAGCCAGCGCATGCTCACCGTGACGCTGCGCAGCCTGGAGCGCGACGGAATCCTGACCCGCACCGTCCACCAGGTGATGCCGCCACACGTCAGCTACGAGCTCACCGAGATGGGCTTCACCCTGCGTCAGGCCACCGCGCCCCTGCTCGAATGGAGCATCGCGCACCTCGGCCGGATCGACGACGCCCGCGCCGCCTACGACACCCGCGCGGACCCACCGATGACCTCATAGCCCGGGATCCCCGCACCCCGTCGATCGCGTACTGCGTGCAGCGGCGTGCGGCTGCTCGCCGTACCCGAGTTGACGATGCCTCAGATCCCGTCCGTGCGGCTTTCGTCGCCGGAGGAAACGGCCGACTCCACCACCGCCGCAACGAGATTCGCTCGGCACAACGCACCCGGTTCGCGCATCGGCACAGCCCAGTACGCCTCCCTGCCCCTGCCTTCGGTACGGCTCGGAGGCGGCACCTCGATCCACGTCCCCGGCGCCAGCACAGCGGCTCCACGAGAGGCCCACGCAAGACCCGCGGCCCGGGACACCAGCGCGTAGTAGGTGTGGTGTCCGTTGCTGACGATGACCGGACCGCCGGCCAGCGCCTCGCTGAGGAAGGCATCCACCGCATGGACCTGACGGGTGCCGGCCGCGCGTCTGACGACGTCGGCAGGCAGTCGTACGGCGGTGAAGCGGGCCCCGCAGCGCAGGAACGTGACGTCTCCTTCTTTCCAGGCCCAGTACGCATCGGAGATGTCGGACGCGGCGATCAGGAGCCAGTGCTCGACCGCCAGCGCCCTCTCCACAGCAGTGGTCACACTGGATGCTTGCAGAACCTTCGTGGTCTTCCGCGCCAGATCGCTTCTCCTGTCCGGCACGGTCTCCGGCCGATTCCCGGCACTCTTCATCTCTGGCGGATCCTCCGCAGCAATCGTGCCTGCTCGGCGCGGCAAACGGCTCCTGGCGGCTCAGGACGGAACCCGCTCAGCTTGAACGTTTCTGCCGCGATCCGCCCGGCCTGCACGGGTATCCGCACAAGATCTGCACCCGCATTTCGACCATTCCCACGCCTGTTCCCATCGTGGCGCCTGTCAAGCGGCGGGTGACGGGGGTCCGGGCTGCGGGCGACATCAGGGTCGACAAGTCGTTTTGCCTATGCGAGTGCGGTGGAGCATCACCGGAAACTGAAGTGGTGGGAGACGGCTGCCGCGTTGCGCGCCATGCGGTGCCTCCAGGCCGTTCGTTCCTTGGTGGCGGCACTCTCCCACTGCCGGGCGTTGGCCATCGCGAAGGCCGCCTTCGCCCGTGGACAGGCAGTGACCCACGAGGCGAATCCTCCGGCCAGGGCGTCGGCATCCTCGACGGTGTGGCCGGCATCGACCAGGCTGACAACGAGCAGCGCGGGGTCGATCCATGCGGCGCCGCGGGTCGGTGACGACCAGTCGACCAGATGGGCACGGTCGGAGATCAGCACATTCTCCGGGGTGAGGTCGGTGTGCAGCAGTGTGTCTCCGGCGAACAGGCCGGCAGTTCCCTCCGGAGCGTGCTCTGCCCATCTCTCCTCCGCACGGCCCATCTCCATGTCCAGGGGAGCCCGGAGGCACTGCACCTCGTGCACGGCTTCCCGTACCAGGCGCAGATCGTCCGAGCCTCGCCGGTAGTCGGCATGGCGGCCGCGAATGGCCTGATAGCCCAGGAGGACCCACCGGCCCACCTCCAGTTGCCAGCGCAGCCGCGGGCTCGCGCGCGGCAGATACGTGTTGATGCGGGCCTCGGCCTGCAACGTCTCCGCCATGGGGTGAGCGGCGTGCACACCCTTGAGGAACACGTCGCCGCTGTCCGTCTCCAGCCAGGCCGCGACTCCCGCATTGCATCCGCCTCTCACACTGCGTGCCGAATGAACGGTGCCGGTGAGATGACCGACGGCCTGTTTCACGGCGGCGGGCAGCGATGTGAAGGGACGGCGCGGCGTAGACACGGCGTTGATCTCGATTCTCTGACATGACGTGCCCTCTGCCGGGCTCCGTACGCGGCCGACGACGCTACTGTCACGACAGCCCGGCACACACTCGACACGTCAGCTTCCCCTTCCCGGCCAGCCGTTCGAAGGGGTACGACCGACAAGGTGGGCATCGCGTCCCTCACGGAGCGGCCTTGCGCCGTGTGGCCACACACCAGAACGAAGGAACGTTCCCTTTCGTGTGATAGGTCACCAGATCACAAAACCCTGGAGTTTCCGCGCTGTTGGGCGTTGCATGAGCCCGTCCGACGACACATCGCAGCCCTCACCGACGACACGCCTCTGGGGTGCCTACTGGCTGCCCACTCCCCCTCAGAACAGCGACAGCTGCCCATGCTTCACACCGTCCGACGCGCGCCCCGCCCCAGCCGGCAGCGTTTCAGCAGGCACACGCTGGTCTCTGTTCCTCGGCATCGTGTGCTTGACGGCCGTCACGCTCCTGGCCCTGCGGGTGTCCTGACACACGGTCTCCGGGACTCGCCCCCACCGTTCTGCGCCCACCGGTGTTGACGCCCCGCACGGACCCTCTCGTACGCCGGGCAGATCACACCAGGTCACGCACGATCGCCCGGACACTCCCAGAGCTGACACGAACAGGCAAGCGAGGAATCGGCGGTGCGTGTGATCCTCCACGACGGTCGCGACCGAAGTGATCGCCGAACGTTGGGGCATGTGACGCGCGTTCGAGGGAACGGTTCTGCAATGCCGTCAGTCGCCATCTGCACGCGCGCCGCACCGACCGATTTCCGTGAGCACACAGGGGACCAGTGGACTCAAGTACATGCAGTACCGGGATGAACACCGCCGACAAGGTGCGCACCGCGCGCGCGAGTGACGGGTCGAGGCCCTTGCGGGTCGCGGCGAGCGCCGAGGACGGCTTCGACGCTCTCTACGCCGACATCGCCCGCAGCCTGGTCCATCAGACCTATCTGCTGACCGGGCAGCGCCGACTCGCTTTCGAGTCCGTCGAATGGGCCTTCCACCACGCCTGGGAACACTGGCCCGAGGTCGCCGCCGACCCCGACCCGGTCATCTGGCTGCGCACCGCGGCCTACGACTACGCGCTCTCCCCCTGGCACCGCCTGCGGCCACCACGCAGGAACCCCGACCTCCCCGTCACCGACGCCACGCATCGGGCCCTGCTCGACCTGCCGCCACCGTACCGACGCGCCCTCCTTCTCTGCGACGGCCTGGGTTTCAGCCTCGATCACGCCGCGCGCGAGATGCAGTCGAGCACACCGGCCGCGACAAACCGACTCCGCAACGCGCGCACCCACATCGCCCAGCGACTACCCGCGCCGGACGATCCCGGCGCGGTGCAGCAGCGGCTGCACGCCCTCACCGACGCCGTGTCGATCGCGACCGTGCCCCACGCCCGATCCGTTCGCACCAGCAGCGAGGAGCGCACCCGGTTGCAGACCCGGACCGTGTTCGCCGCGATGGGCACCCTGCTCCTCACCATCGCCGTCGCCATCATCCTCACGCCCGGCCACTAGCAGCGCATCCGGGTCCAGGCCGCGGTCCGGAGCCGCACCTCGATGCCCGTACGCCGCATTAGTCAGTCAATAGGCCAACATGCTGTGCAGCAGGGTGCGTTCGTGTGAACCGTTCACTCGAACGCCACGCATCTTCCTTTCATTTACGTTCGTTAGGCGGACGTAAAGCGAGTCGGTTACGTACGGAGAAAGGTTTCCTCCGCCTAGCGCGTCACCCGAAGGTGAGCGGGAGGAAAAGCGTCCGGCTTGTCAGACGAATAGGTGAACGAGATCAGGACGATGCCAAACGAATGCCTGCGGGCGGCGTGCGAGGGGCACGCCATCGACAGCCCGCACCGGCGCCAGTGTCTGGGTTCCCCGCTCCGGCAGCACACCCCCATGAACGGACCGAAAGAATCCCGATGAACTGGCACGACAGGGACAGGCCTTACGTCCCGCAGTACCCCTACAACTCCGATCCCCAGGCATGGGATCAGCAGGGCATCAACCGGATCCCCGCCCAGGACGCCTGGGACAGAACCGGCCCGGACACCACGCTCGGCGGCCACGACATCGAGCAGGAACTGGCCGAGATGCTGGCCGCGGCCTCAGCCCCCGCACCGCCGGACGAGCCCGCGGTGCCACACCTGTCCCGCGGCGCGCGCCGGCGCATGCGTCCCAAAAGGCAGTTCCTGGTGGCAGGTCATCGCATCACCCAGGTCACGATCCTGTTCGCCGCCATCGCGGTGTGTGCCGCGTGCCTGCTGGCCTGGTCCATCACCTACACCTACAGCCAACTGCGCACCGTCGCCGAACTCATCCTGCCGGTGCGGCTCGCCCAATGGTGGCCGCTTACCGTATACGGCCCTTGGCTGGTCGCGGCCCTGTCCATTCTCCGGGCCGCCGTTCAGCATCAGCCCGCACGCCGTTCCTGGGGCGTCCTGCTGGTGACCTCCGCCATCGCGGTGGCCCTGTGCGTCAGCCACTCCGCCCATTCCGTGCTGGCGTTCGTGACACTCGGGATTCCACCGATCACCGCCCTGGTGTGCTTCTGGGAACTCATCGGCCAGGTCCCCTCCAAACACCGCCCCCGCAAAGGCACTCACGCACAAAAGCGCCCCCGAGGGTAAGAGCCGCAGCACACGCACGGCCGCCGGAGTCGGTACTCATCAAGCGCACCTCACCCAAGACCAACGCCCGCCTCAGGCTCAGGGGTTGCGTCTGGACACGAAGGGCCCGGCAGGGGGACTCATCGCCGGTCTCGCCCGGCGTGGCCAGCAGGAGAACCGTTTCTTCTCGTGGATGCGACTCGTTGACCCTCGTATGGAACCGGAGATGGAAGACCACATGCCTGCGAGCCACCCACGGCACAGGCGGCCCCCGGACTCCGCATGGAGCGCGGCACGGCTGGGCGTGGCGCTGCTCGCCGTCACCATCGGCGTGATCCTGGCCTGCGTCTGGGTGATGTGAACCGCTCCGAGGTGGAGGAGGCTCCACCCGCTGAGCTCCGGCCGCCGGTTGCGGCAGGAGCTCAGCGTCGTAGTCGGGGGTCCCGCGGCCGACTGGTCAATGACCGAGGACCCGTACGTGTCACGCATGGCCGAGCCGTCGCGGTGGGGTGAACCCGGCGGTTCACCCCATCGCTGGGCTCTCGCCTCAAATCCGCCCGCCGGTCAGACGGGTGATCGGACCGTGCGTGCGGCTCCCCGCACGACGACCCGCCAGGTAGGACGAGGCACCCAGCACCGACAGGCCCGCACCCACCCCGGCGACGAGGGCCTTGCGGTGGGCGATCAACGTCCACGTGGTCTTGGCGAAGGTGACCGCCTGTCCCGAGGCGTCGATGACAGCCTGGCGTCCGGCGTGGACGCCCGCAGCCGCACCGTTCACGATTGCGGTGCCCGTTTTGGCCGTACGCTCTGCCACGTCCACCGTGGTTGATGCCACGTCACCGGAGGTCTCGGCCGCCTTGTCCGCCGCCTTCGCCGCGGGAGCCGTCGCCTTCGCCGTGGCTTGCCGGGCTTTGGCGGAAGGGCTCTGCCTGGCCTTGGAATCTCGGTTCGTGCCGCTGTTCGATTGACTCATGTAATCCGCGTTGCCGCCCACGCCAACCGCAAACCCACCTCTTCCCCGTACCTGCCCCAGGGTCGTACGACGCCTGGATGGCAAAGCCGTTCAGGGGCATGCGTGAGGAAGACAAAACACCTCCGACGGATCGAGAACCTCATGCACCGATGCCGATCCACGGCACGCTTCACGCGGTCGCACGCCCCAGAAAGCCGCGCCACTGGCCGGCTTCGTGCCGGTGCCGTATTCCTCGCGGACCCGATGCGTGGAGCACGCGGATGAACGGCGGCATACCGCCGCTGCGGGACCGTCACCTGGCCGCGGGATTCATCATCCTCATGTATCTGCTGCTCGGTGCCCTGGCGGCCGCCCTGATCGTGGCCGGTTTCTCAGGGAGCGATGTCATGGCAGGCGTGGCCGCCGTGGTGGGCGGAGCCTCGGGAGCCGCTTTCGGTGTGCGACGCATCCGCCGCGCCCCGGAAGCTCCGCTTCAGTCCTGACACCTTCCAGCTGACGGGCGCCCGCTCCCCCGGTCAGCCAGTCTCCCGATATTGCGCGGGTCTGGTCACTGGTTCGCAACGGACGGCGCCAGGGCGATCAAATGCGCCGCGACGTGGCTGAATATGGTCTCTCCAGCTCACACGGCTACACGGGTAGCCGCTGTCACCACCCTCGGGGGACATCATGAAGGTCACGCATCGCCGCAGACAGGTCGCGCTCCGGACGCTCGCTCTGAGCGCCTGTGCGGCTGGTGTCCTTGCGCTCACCGCCTGTTCCTCCAGCTCCCCGGACGCGGCACCTACGGCGACGGCCGCCACCGCCTCGCCGGCCAAGGCCGAGAAGGGCACCGAGGCGACCGCGCCCGCCACGGCCGCGCCCGCCGGGAAGGTCTCGACGTCGCCCGACTCCAAGGTGACCGCTCCCCCGGCATCGGCCACATCACCGGCCGCGGGCTCACCGGCCGCTGCCGCCGGCAGTGGCGAGGACGACGGCTGTGACCACAAGATGCCCATCTCACCGGACGAGATCGCCGTCTACCGCTACACGCCCGAGGGCGGCTCCCTGAGCCTGATCTTCCGCCACGGCAACTGGGGCTGCGGCACACCCGATTCCGACGGCGCCCCGTTCGAGACCGTCGGCAAGGAGACCTACCTGCCCCTGGACCAGGCCGCGTACATCACCGTCACCAACCCCATCGTGGCCAGCACCGAGAACCAGCACATCGGCGTCCAGGAATTCCTCGACTGGCTGGAAGCACACCCCGACAGCGGCCTCGTCTTCCAGTACCACCTCGGCGCCGACGGAGCCATCGACAGCCTTGAGGAGGTCTTCACCCCCTGACGCCGGCGCGTGATCTGCCGTACGCCCTGCGACAGATCACGCGCCGAACACCCTCGCACCGGCGTCAGTGAGTCGGCTCCCCTCGACGCCTCGCCCGTGCCCGTCGACCCGCCCGCTCCGCCTTGCCCATGAGCCGGTTCCTGCCCCACGACATCAGTAACGCCAACGGCGTGACGAGCAGACCGATCAACAGGGCCGGTGTCCAGTCCATGCCGTCTCTGCGATAGCGCATGATCAACACGACACAGGCGTAGGCCAACACCACGACAAGAGCGTTCTTCACCGGTTTCGGCAGAGTCATGCCCGCTCAAGTACCCATGCCCCGGGTGGCGATGTCAGTGGTCCGCGCAGCACGGGGTCGGCTCCGGCACTTCGAACGGGACGAGGGCACCCCCAGCCGCCTGCATCGCCGTCAGCACCAGCTCGCCGTCCCGCCACTGCGGGCGAACGTGCTCGCGCGTCACCAGCAGCGTGCCAGGAGCGGGCGGGCCCGGGGCACCCAGTACCGCCACACGGTCGATCGCTGACCGTATGAGCAGTTCCGCCACCGTCAGCGCGCCGGTGAGAGCGGCGGCCCCGGGGTAGAGCACCGCACGGCCCTCCTGGTCGGGCAGGCCGTCCCGCACGTCGTGGCCCCGCGCCGTGAGCCGCTCCCGGACGGTGCTCAAGAGCGGCTCGGACGGGACGGCCAGCGAGACAGCGACGCGCGGGCGGTCTCCCCGCACCAGGTGCGTGCAGCCGAACGAGCCCTCAGGAAGGGCGAGTAGCCGCGTGTGAGGGTGATCGAGGCGCCTGATGAACGCTGAACCAGCGGGGAATGGCCGACGGACGCCTCGCACGCGGCAGGTCGTCACACCTGTCCCGGCATCCCAACGCCCCTTGCGCAGAAGGCAATTGAGGAAGCAAATGAAGTCGAGCACCAGGTCACCCTGGTGCTCGACTTCACTGGTTGCTCCGGCTCGGATATCGACCTCAGGTCACCATCGATACCAGCGACCGCGTCCGCCGCTCGCGTTGGTCGAACGCATGAGGAAGCCGAGCAGCCACACCGCGAGCACGATCAGCGCGACCCACCACAGCAGCTTCACGGCGAAACCAGCGCCGAAAAGGATGAGCGCGAGAAGAAGAACAATCAGCAGGGGAACCATATTTATCAACCTCCTGGCCCAGCGTGTTCCCTGCCTTTCGGTAGGCATGCTCGCGACGTGTGTTGTTTGTGGAGCGAATTCCGGGGCACCTGCCGCCTGTTGCGACGAAAGGGGCCCCCTTCCGGGAGGCCCTTTCAGCACTCTTTGCAACAGTGAGGAAATTCTTGTCCCCACGGTGACTTCACTGCGCGCCGCTCGCTCCCGGCGTCAGTTCATGTTCTGGGTACGGCGGCGGCGGACGATGAGGAATGTGCCGGCACCGAGGGCCACGGCCGCGGCAGCCGCGCCCGCGAGGGGCAGTGTCGAGGAGCCCGTGTCCGCCAGGTTGCCCCCGGTCGTCGTCCCGGCCGTGCCGCCGGTCTCCGTCCCGCTGCCGCCAGTGGTCGTCCCACTGCCGCCGGTCGAGTCACTCGACCCGCCGCCGGTCGACGAGGAACCGCCGCTCGAGGTGCCGGAGCCTCCGGTCGCGCTGCCCGTCGAGCCGCCGGTCGAGTCACCGGACCCCCCGCCGGTGACGTCCAGCGTGATGGGGGCCTTGTCGTTGGTCTTGTCGGGGTCGAACGGCCGCGCCTCGCTGCTCAGGGCCACCGAGCCCTTGGCGCCCGACACCCGCTTGTCGATCTTCAACTCGAAGGTGTAGGTCTCCTGGCTGCCCTCGTTGAGCGACCGCATGCCGCAGACATACCTTTCCGCCTCGGCCCGGCAGAACTGGCCGCGCTTGACGACCGACGTACCGGCGGGAGGTGTGACGATGACGCTGACGGAGGGGTCGCCCTCCCTGGGCCAGACCCACGCGGGGCCGGCGTTGGTGAACGTCGCCTTCATCGTCACCGTGTCACCGACACCGCCCCGCAACGCGGCACCCGTCACCTGGTAGTCGGCCGTGTTGACGGCGGTGACGGGCACAGTGACCACCTGCGCGGATCCCTCACCGGCGTTCCGCGCCTCGACCAGCTTCACCGCGGGCGCGGGTCCCGCCACCGGATCGGTGCCGTTGTCCTCGTAGGCCGGTCCGCCGTCCGCGACGCGCACCCGGAGTTGCTCGTTGAGCGCGCGGCCCAGCACCTTGACGCCCATGTCGGTCTCGGGGGTGTAGACGACGCCTGACTCCAGCGCCTGGTCGAACTCGCAGGACGCCGTCCACCGCTCGGGCATCTCGTCGTAAGGCCGGACATGCTGGATCAGACAGTTGGAGGGGACCTCCTCGAACTCCAGCCCTCGGGTGATGTCGTAAGTGATCCAGACCTTCTCGGGGGCGGCCCCGACGCTCTTGTTCGCCACGGTCACCGGCACGTCGAAGCCGTCCCCCGGCTTCACGTCGTCGACCGCGGTGAGCCCTCCGACGACCAGTTCGGGCTCGGGCTCGTCGCCGAAGGCGGCAGGAGCCGCGGCCAGCCCGATCAGGGCGGCGGCGCCGAGGGCGGCGACACCGGCACGGCAGGCGCGACGGTTGCGTGACGACACGGGCATGGAGAGATCCTCTGTCGGAGCCAGGTGAACCGACGGTGTCCTCCAGGCGAACGATCCGTCGGCTCCCTAGACTCCCGCCGGACCCGGAGGGTTGCACGGCCGGCGCCCCCAGCTCAGGACGTTCTCGCGATCCCGGCTACGACTTCTCAACTCAGCGATGCCGTGCGGCACTTCTTCGGTCGCACCTCTTGACGGCTTTGGTGTAGACCTTTAGGTTCACCAGCCAGCAGGCACTCCACGCATGCGATCTATGCACACATATGTGAACACGCGTGTTCACCTCTCACCGCCCCACGCCAGCGGCGTCCACCCCCCACCCCAGGACGAAAGGCCCCCCGCCATGCAACGCCTCGCCCTGCGCTGCGCTCTCGCTCTCTCCCTCGGCCTCACCGCCGCAGGCACCCTCGCAGCCCCCTCCGCCTCAGCCGCCACCGGCACGATCACCGGCCTGGCCGGCAAGTGCCTCGACGTGGCCGGCGCGAGTTCGGCCGACGGCACGGCCGTACAGCTCTACGACTGCAACGGCACCGCCGCCCAGCAGTGGACGGTCGGTTCCGACGGCACCGTCCGGGCCCTCGGCAAATGCCTTGACGTCACCGGCAGTTCGACGGCCAACGGCGCCCAGCTCCAGCTCTGGACGTGCGGTGGCGGCGCCAACCAGCAGTGGACCGTCAGCGCCGCGCGCGACATCGTCAACCCGGCCGCCGACAAGTGTCTGGACGTCACCGGCAACTCCTCCGCCAACGGCGCCCGCGCCCAGCTCTGGACCTGCACCGGCGCCGCCAACCAGAAGTGGAACGCGCCCGCCGCCGGTGGTGGCACGACTCCGCCCGGCGCCGCAGCGATGGCCGTGGCGCCGTACCTCTACAACGGCTGGGGAAATCCACCCAGCCCCACGATTGTCATGAACGCGACCGGCGTGAAGTGGTTCACGCTGGCGTTCGTCCTGAGCAACGGCTACTGCAACCCGCAGTGGGACGGCGGCCGGGCGCTGACCGGCGGGGTCGACCAGCAGACCATCACCACCGTGCGCGCGGGCGGCGGCGATGTCGTCCCGTCCTTCGGCGGCTACAGCGGCAACAAACTGGAGAGCTCCTGCTCCAGCGCCGGCGAGCTGGCGGCGGCGTACCAGAAGGTCATCAACGCCTACTCGCTGAAGGCGATAGACATCGACCTGGAGGCCGCCGCGTACAGCAACGGCACCGTGCAGCAGCGGACCGTGGACGCGCTCAAGACCGTCAAGGCCAGCAACCCGGGCATCAAGGTGTACGTCACGATCGGCACCGGACAAAGCGGTCCCGACACGAGCCTGATCAACCGGGCCGCGTCATCCGGGCTGACCGTGGACGCCTGGACGATCATGCCGTTCGACTTCGGCGGCGCGGGCCAGAACATGGGCACGCTGACCCAGCGGGCGGCCGAGGGGCTGAAGACCGCGCTGAAGAACGCGTACGGCTACAGCGACGACGCGGCCTACCGGGACATGGGCATCTCGTCGATGAACGGCATCACCGACGACAACGAGACCGTCACCACCGCCGACTTCCAGACCATCCTCGGCTACGCGCAGACCCATCATCTGGCGCGGTTGACGTTCTGGTCCGCGAACCGTGACCGCCCCTGCCCGGGTGCCTACCCGAACGACGACACCTGCTCGGGCGTGAGCCAGAGCAACTGGCAGTTCACCAGCATCTTCGCCCGGTACACCGGCTGACGCCCGCGCTCCGCGGACCACACGGAAAGGATCGACCAGACCATGAAGACCGTCAGATCCGGCTCCACCCGCGCGCTCCTGCGGGTCCTGCTCCTGCTGGCCACCCTGATGGGCCTCGCGACCGTACCGCCCCTCGCACAGGCGAGCACCGCCGCGACCCCGTTCAAGGTCCTCGCCCTGTACAGCGGTACCTACGACGCGGCGCACATCGACTTCGACAAGGAGGCCAACGTCTGGTTCCCGCAGCAGGCGGCCGCCAACGGCTTCACCTACACGGCCAGCACCAACTGGGACCTGCTCGCCAACGGCGGGGTCAACGCCTACCAAGTCGTCCTGTTCCTCGATGATCTGCCCCAGACATCCGCCCAACGCGCCGGATTCGAGACGTACATGAGGGGCGGGGGCGGCTTCATGGGCTTCCACGTCTCGGCGTTCACGACCGACGCGGCCGGCTGGTCCTGGTACCACAACACGTTCCTCGGCTCGGGCGACTTCGCGTCCAACACCTGGGGCCCGACCGCGGTGACCCTGAAGGTGGAGGACCGCACGAGCCCGGCCACCGTGAATCTTCCGGCCACCTTCACCTCGTCGGTGAGCGAGTGGTACAGCTGGTCCAGGGATCTGCGGCAGAACCCGGACATCAGGATCCTGGCGTCGATCGACCCGAGCAGCTTCCCGGTCGGCACGGACCCCAACCAGTCCTGGTACAGCGGCTATTACCCGATCCTGTGGACCAACACGAAGTACAGGATGCTGTACGCCAACTTCGGCCACAACGCGATGAACTACCAGACCAACACGCGACTGTCGTCGACGTTCGCGAGCACGACCCAGAACCGGTTCCTGCTGGACGGGCTCAAGTGGCTGGGCGGGGGCGGCTCCACGATCCCACCGACGGACGACCCGATCTCCGAGACCGCCTGGTACGCCCTGCGGAACGGCGGCAACGACACATGTGTGGACGCCCGTTCGGCGGCCACGGCGAACGGGACGGCGATCCAGCAGTACGCCTGCAACGGCACGGCTGCGCAGCAGTACCGGTTCCGGAGCACCGACAGCGGATACCTACAGATCACCGCCCGCAACAATCCCGCGCAGGTGATCGATGTGACCGACCGCTCGACGGCGGACAACGCACCCTTGCAGCTGTGGGCCTACTCCGGCGGCACGAATCAGCAGTGGCAGCCGGTACGGGAGACGAGCGGGCGCTATCACTTCGTCGCCCGGCACAGCGGCAAGTGTCTGACGGCTGCCGGGGCGGCGACGAACAGCGTCCAGCTCACCCAGCGGACCTGCGACGGTTCGGCCGCCCAGGCCTTCCAGCTCGCCGTGCAGTCCTGAGCCCCTGCACGGCGGTACGCGGGCGCCTCGCGCCCTGCTGTGTTCCGCGGCCGGGGCGGCGGATGAGCTCCTTGCATCCGCCGCCCTCGCCGCACGCTCATCACCTGCTGCGGACCGGCCAGTTGAAGCAGCCGTCAGAAGCGGTCGATCAGTTAATCGGTTGCACGCCGACTGGCCGTTGGGTCTGATCCCCGTCATGACGATGGTGCTGAGTACGCCGACCGCCGGCCAAGTGGGCGACGCCATTGCGGCGCTGCGGGAGTGGCAGCACGACGACGCGCCGATGCAGTTGCATCCCGGGGACATCGGCTGGAACCACCGGTTCGGAACGGCCGAGACGGCGGCGGTGGTGCGGACCTGGAGGCGGGACGGACGGATCCTCGCCGTCGGGATGCTGGATTCGCCGACGTTGGTGCGGATGACGGTCGCTCCCGACGCTTTCCGGGACGAGGACTTGGCGAGGCGGCTCGTCAAGGACCTCTCCCTGCCTGAGCGCGGCGTGCTGCCGGAAGGGACCGTGGCCGTCGAGGCGCCGCGGGGCCTGCTGCTTCACGACCTGCTGGACGAGGAGGGCTGGGGTGTCGACGAGCCGTGGACGCCGCTCTTCCGCGACCTCGCCGAAGCGGTGGAGGACGACTCCGGCGTGTCGATCAGGGCGGTCGGCCTGGAGCAGGCGCAGGACTTCGCGGACGTCCTGCGGTCCGCGTTCAACACCACGCGGCCCACCCGCGAGTACCGGCGCGAGATGTCCGCGGCACCGTTCTACGCCGAAGCCCGTTGCCTGGGCGCTTACGACGACCAGGGCAACCCCACAGCGGTGGTGACGGTCTGGTCGGCCGGCCCCGGGAAACCGGGACTGGTCGAGCCGATGGGAGTCCACGCGGACCACCGCGGCCGTGGCTACGGCCGGGCGATCACCGTCGCCGGGGCAGCGGCACTGCGGGAGCTGGGCTCGTCGAGCGTGCGGGTGTGCACGCCGAGTTCCAACGTCGGTGGCGTCGCCACGTACAAGGCGGCCGGGTTCACGGCAATGCCGGAGATCGCCGACCGGATCAGAAGGGTCTGATGCTCCAGCGGGGCGACACGTAACGCGCCGGCCAGGACGGTGACCGTGCCACCGCCGGCCGGTCGGCAACGGCGATGGCACGGTTGACGGCTGGGGCACGGTCGGTCGTCCCCTCGCCATCGGCGGCCGTCAGGGCTGTGACTGCGGCTGCGGGTGATCCACCAGGTCCAGTGCCTGCTCGACGCTCTCCGACACCGGGACCGTGAGGCTCACGCCGGTGAGGTCGAGAATCCGGCGTACGGCGGGCTGCGGCGAGATGATGTGCACGCTGCCGGGCAGGTTCCGGGCCTCCTGATAGACGCGAAGGATGATGTTCATACCGGACGAGTCCATGAACGGAACCTGGGTGAGGTCGAGCAGGAAGTGGCGTCGACCGTGGTGCAGTTGGTTGGCCAGATGGTGACGGAACTCCGTCGCGGTGTCGACGTCCAAGTAGCCCTGCACCGTGAACAGGGCCACGTCGTCACGCAACAGAGTGACCTCGACGGACAAGGGGTTCTGGGCCACGGACACGTATGCCTCCAACAACGTCTACAACGGCCAGGTCTGGCGACGCTCTCACCTGCGGGTCGCGGCGTGCGCCGCGGATGCGCGCTTACCCGTGAACGCGCACGTCATGCACCCCTGTGCAAAAGGCCGTTCGACGTGCGCGGCGGTACGTGACACGGTGGGGGGAGCCCAGTGGCCTCCCCCGGCCACCAACCCCCAGGGAAGGGGGCCCGAAAGATGGGCACCCGCGTCACTTTGAGTCCCGGCGGTTACGCCGCCACGCTGACCGTGGACGACGACATCGACGACCGTGCACGGCCCGCCATCGAAGGCGCGGCGACCGGGCTGCCGCCTTCTGTGCGCCGGCTCACCCTCGACCTCGCCCGCGTCGATTTCGTGGACTCGGCGCTGCTCCACCTCCTCCTCACGGTCGACGGTTGCGTCACCGGGCGCGGCGGCCTGCTGAGGATCGTCGGCCTGCACCGGCAGCCGCGCCGCCTGCTCGCCCTGGCCGCCGACGTACGGCCCGAGGCCAACTGGAAGGTGTACCTGGGCTCTCCCGGCCCGAACTGAGGCCCGCACCCCGTGGCGGCCGGGTTCGTACGCCGTCGTCTGAGGAAAGTCACCCCGCATGTACGGGGGCCGGCCGGGTATTCGCAGCGGTGGGCACACAGCAGCGGTTCGCCATCCGTTCGCTGGAACACCACCCTCGCCCACGCACAGGAGAGGCCGGCGAAGGCCGCCCAAGGTACGCCCAGGCGTCGGACGCGATGCCGGAGGCACAAGCCTGGGGCGCGCTCATCGGTCTCTCAACCGTCACGCCAGTCGGCTCCGCCATGCTGCACAGGCCGCGGGTGGCGCCGTGCACCCCACCGACGCAGCCCTGACGGTGGCAGATCCGCTCGACGAAGGCATCGAAAGGCCGCCCGAAATGACAGAAAACGCAACGATCTTCACCCTCGGCCGGGACCGCCGACCGGCTGTGGAGGAGCCCTGGGCAGTGGTCGCACGGTGAGCCGGTCCGACCGCACGGCCACGGTGACGACCGCGGCGGCGGCACGGGACCACGCGCGTTCGGTCGTACGGGAACAGTGGGACACGGCAACCCGCACGGCGCGGGAGGAGGACGTCGTCGACCTGCTGCTCGTCGTCTCCGAACTCGTCAGCAACGCCCTGCGGCACGGTGACGGCCTGGCCGCGTTCGAGGCCACCGCCACCCCGGACGGCGTCCGGCTGGCGGTCCACGACCACAGCGACGTGGTCCCCGACGTCGTCCACGGTTGCGGCACCCTCCCCCTGGCGGGACACGGACAGGGCTACGGCTGGCCGATCATCATCCGCCTGGCGCGTGACATCGTCGTGCGGCGACGCCCCGGCGGCGGCAAGACGATCAGTGTGCTGGTCCCGCTGCGTAGCCGGCCCTAGCGGCCTCACCAGGGCAGAAAGACATGCACGTCCTTCCCGTCCGGCCGCGTGACGACACTGACCTGGCTGCCCAGGGACTGGACCAGATACCAGCCGACCCCGCCGCCCCCGTCACGACGGAAGGGGCGTGGTGCGGGCGGTGTGCTGCTCGTGTCGTGGACGACGACGTGAACGCCGTCGAAGGTCTTGCGCAGACGGACCTCGAAGGGCCCCGGCGCGTACTGGACCGCGTTCGCGGCCAGTTCGTTGACGACCAGGAGGATGTCGTCCCAGTGTTCCGGTGCGGTCGGCGGCGCCACCCCCGTCAGATCGTCGAGAAAGCGCTCGGTGTCGAGTCGGGCGTTCGTCACATCATGCAGCTCACCCCGGTAACGCGTGGCTTGCTCCGGGGTGCTCCCGGACGCCGCACTCCCTTGCCAGCGGTGCTCGGTCGTCATCTCGCCTTCCCACCAGAAGCCGCGCCCCTTGCGGCCCGGCTCGATTGTCCCTGCGGTTGTCTGTTTTCCCGAGGACGACGAGACTACGCGCACAGAAATCGATCGGACCCGCCCGGCTAGGTCACCTGGATACCCACGACGCAGGTGTCGTCGTCGGTGTCGGACCTGCTGTGGGTGAGCAGATGGTCCAACCGCTGTTCGAGAGCGGGCTGAAGCGTGCGCGCGGTGGTCAGCAGATGGGTGAGGGACTCCTCCACAGGACGGTCACGTCGTTCGATCAGACCGTCCGTGTACATCAACAGGGTGTCGTCGACAGCCAGCTGCATCTCCCGTTCCTCGTACACCGCCTCCGGTACGGCGCCGAGCAGCAGCCCCTTGACCAGGGGCAGCGCGGTCGCCTCGCCGCCGCGCACCAGGACCGGCGGCAGATGGCCCGCCCGGGCCCAGCGCAGGCTGCGGCGCTCGGGGTCGTACAGGCCGCAGACCGCGGTGGCGGTGACGGCCCCGGTCAGATGGTGGGCGACCATGTTGAGCCAGGACAGCAGCTGCCCCGGCCCGGCGCCGGTGACGGCGAGCCCGCGCAGCGCGTTGCGCAGCACGACCATGCTGGTGGCGGCCTCGATGCCGTGGCCGGCGACGTCCCCCACACACAGCAGGATCAGCCCGGAGGGCAGGACCACGGCGTCGTACCAGTCGCCGCCGACCAACTGCTCGGTCTCGGCCGGCCGGTAGCGCACCGCGACGCGCAGCCCGGGTGCCTCCAGCGGGGCCTGCGCCGGCGGCATGATGGCGTGTTGCAGCTGAAGGGTCAGCCGGTGGCGTTCGCTGGCCTGCTGCTCGGTGTGGGCGAGCTGGTCACGGGTCGCGGCGAGCGCCACCTCCGTCCAGTGGTGGGCCGAGATGTCCTGGTAGGCGCCGCGTACGACGTGCAGCCGGCCGTCGGAGTCGAGGACCGGCTCGGCGGCCACGCGCAGATGGCGGGTGACCCCGTCGGGCCGTTGCAGACGGAAGGCCGTGGCGGCCGGCCGGTGGTGGTGGAGCAGGGTGCGCAGGAAACGGCCGATGGCGACCGCGTCGTCCGGATGGGCGTGGGCCGGCAGCTCCGCCAGCGGGACGGGGCCCAGCGACGCCGGCTGGCCGTACAGGTGGTAGAGCTGGCCGTTCCAGGTGATCTCGGCGGTCAGCAGGTTCTCCTCGAAGCCGCCGATGCGGCCCAGCCGCTGGGCGTGCTGGAGCAGGTTCGCCAGGCGTGCCGTCTCGTCCTCTATGCGCCAGATCAGCAGGACACTGCCGCCGTGCCGGCTGATGTTGATGTCGGCGACCGCGGCCAGCGGCACATCGCCGACCAGCGCGGTGAGCCGCATCCGCTGGGCGCGGAACGGCTCTCCGGTGGCCTGCACGCGTTCGACCTGCTCGAACAGTCCGCCGTCGCCGGCGGCCATCGGGTACGCCTCCAGCAGCAGGGCTCCGTTGACGACGCCTCGCGGCCGGCCCGCGGGGTCCAGGAAACGGGCGTTGACGTGGTGGATGCGGAAGTCGACGAGTTCCCCGCCCGCGTCGACGTGCGGCACGAGGACCAGGGCGGGATCGTGGAGCCCGTCGGCCAGGTCCACCAGCTCGGCGGCGTCGGGCAGGACACGCGGGCCGCCGTCCGGGCGGCGCAGGGCGTACGTCTCCAGGGTGTGGGCGCACAGCTCCGCCAGAGCCTCGATCTGCCGGGCGATCTGCGGGGGCTGGGGTTCCAGCGGGGCCGGCCAGACGATCTCCAGGACTCCGTGGATACGGCCCGCGGCGCCGGCCGGCATGGCGACCCGGCCGCCGTCGGGGAACTGGTGCTGGCCCACGGAGGGCAGACCGGTGTGGGACAGGGAGCCGATCCAATGGCCCGTGCGCACGGCCAGACCGCGGCGGGCCACGGTGGCCACACCCGGCGGCACGTGCCGCCAGCGCCCCGCCTCCGCGGGCGAGAATCCCGCGCTGCCCGCGAGGCTGAGGGAACCGTCCGCGCCCAGGGCCCAGATGGCCACGGCCACCGCGCCCAGCGGGGCCAGCGCGTGGGCGAGCAGGGAGTCGGCGACCGTCTGCGCGTCCCGGGCGGCGAGTGCGGCGCTCTCCGCGGAGCGCAGTTCGACCGCGGACGAGCCCGGGCTCGCGGTGCCGGCGGCGTGGGCCCCTCCCTCGGTGGCCGCGAGGAAGGCGGTCGTCACTTCGGAGAGCCGGTCGCGGGAGGCCTGGTTGATCACCTCGACGGCGAACTCCAGCGGTGTCACGCCCGCTTGCTCGGTCAGCTCGGCCAACTGGCGTGCGGCCTGCGCCGGGCCGCACCGCAGGCGCTCGACGAGGATGCCCTTGGCCAGTTCGATCAGAGCCCGCCCGTCCGCTTCCGCCTGTGCGTCGCGGACCTCGCGCCGCAGCCGTTCCACGGTCGTCGCGAGCCGTCCGACGGGAGAGACCCGGGCGTCCGAGCCGTCGGCCGCGTCCGTCGGCGTGTCCTCGCTGCCGCGGGCGGCGGGCAGGGTGGTGGCTGACCGCCCGAGGGGCGCTTCACCGGCGGTCGCGAGGACGTCGGCGGGTTGCTCGCCCGTGCCGGCGCCCGCGGGGTCGGGGGGCTGGGTCGGTCGGCTCACGATGGCGGTGTTCCTCGCTTCGAACGTCCGGGGACGGCACAGGGGCGGCGCGGGCTCACGACGGGCTCATGCGGGCAGCCAGCGCCGGACGCGGCCGATGAGATCGTCGGAGTCGACCGGCTTGGTGACGTAGTCGTTGGCACCGGAGGCGAGGCTCTTCTCCTGATCGCCCGGCATGGCCTTCGCGGTGACGGCGATGATGGGCAGGTCCGCGTACCGGGGCATCTGACGGATCTCCGCGGTGGCGGCGTAGCCGTCCAGCTCCGGCATCATCACGTCCATCAGGACCAGTGAGATCTCCGGGTGGGCGAGCAGCATCTCGATGCCCTTGCGGCCGTTGTCTGCGTGCAGGACCTGGAACCCGTGCATTTCCAGGACCCCACTCAGTGCGAAGAGGTTGCGCGCGTCGTCGTCCACCACGAGGACCGTACGGCCGAGCAAGGTGTCGTCCAGCACCGGTTCGAGGGGCTGCTGGGGTACGTCGGAGCGCACGAGCGGCAGGACGTCGCCCGGCTCCTCGGCGGACAGCTGAAGGGTGATCTGTTCGCGCAGCTCGTCCAGGCTGGACAGGAAGGCCAGCGGCCGGCCTGCCGCCCGGGCCCGCAGGGACTTCTCCCGGGTCAGGTCCACGCGCTGGCTGGTGTGGACGAGCACGGGCACGCTGTTCAGCGCCGAGTCGCCCCGCATGGCTTCCAGCAGCTGTGCGCCCTCGCCGTCCGGCAGGCCGAGCTCCAGCACGACGCAGTGGCAGGGTTCGGCGGCGAGCGCCGCGGCCGCCTCCTGGGCACCGACGGCGGTGATGATGTCGATCGTCCCGCGGGGGTCGTCGGGGTTGTGCGCGATGTCCGCTGCCGCGCGCTCGGCGACCAGGGTGAGCAGACCGCGCAGCCGCTCCTCCACCACGAGCAGCCGGCGCCTGCGGCGCTCGGGCGCCGCCGCGGAGCCGATCGGTGTCGGCGAGCCGGCCGTGTCGTCCGCGTGTTCCCGCGGTCGGCCGCTGCTGAGCAGGTCCTCGAAGTCGGCGCGGGCCACGGGCAGATACAGCGTGAAGGTGCTGCCCTGGCCGGGTGTGCTGTCGACGGTGACGGCCCCGCCGAGGAGGTGGGCGATCTCCCGGGTGATGGAGAGCCCCAGGCCGGTGCCGCCGTACTTGCGGCTGGTGGTCCCGTCGGCCTGCTGGAACGCGCCGAAAATCGTCTCCAGTTGCTGCTGGGGGATGCCGATGCCCGTGTCCTTGACCCGGAAGGCCACCACCGGGCCCCCGCGCAGGACTCCCACGGGCACCTCCCGGTCGGCGGCGGGTTCGATCCGCAGTTCCACACCCCCCTGCTCGGTGAACTTCACCGCGTTCGACAGCAGGTTGCGCAGGATCTGCCGCAACCTGGAGTCGTCGGTGAGCAGGTCGGCGGGGGTCCCCGGCCCGGTGGCCACCGCGAAGTCGAGGCTCTTCTGCGTCGTCATCGGCCGGAACGTCGCCTCGACGTACTCCAGCAGCTGGCGCAGTGGAACCCGTTCGGGGGTGACGTCCATCTTGCCGGCCTCGACCTTCGACAGATCGAGGATGTCGTTGATCAGTTGCAGCAGGTCCGAGCCGGCCGAGTGGATGATGCCCGCGTACTCGACCTGCTTCTGGGTGAGGTTGCGGGAGGGGTTCTGGGCGAGCAACTGGGCCAGGATCAGCAGGCTGTTGAGCGGGGTGCGCAGTTCGTGGCTCATGTTGGCCAGGAACTCCGACTTGTACTTGGAGGCCAGCGCCAGCTCCTGGGCGCGGGTCTCCAGTTCCTGGCGGGCCTGCTCGATCTCCAGGTTCTTGGCCTCGATGTCACGGTTCTGCGTGGCCAGCAGGGACGCCTTCTCCTCCAGTTCGGCGTTGGAGCGCTGGAGTTCGTCCTGCTGGATCTGCAACTCCTCGGACCGCGACTGGAGTTCGGCGGTCAGCCGCTGGGACTCGTCCAGCAGCTCGTCGGTGCGGGCGTTGGCGACGATGGTGTTGAGGTTGACGCCGATGGTGGGCATCAGCTGGGTCAGGAAGTCCTGGTGGATCTGGGTGAAGGAGGTGACGGAGGCCAGCTCGATGACGCCGAGGACCTGGTCCTCCACCACGATCGGCAGCACCACCAGGGCGCTGGGCGCGGTCCGGCCGAGGCCGGAGGAAATGGTGACGTAACCCGGCGGCAGTTCCTCCACCGTGATGGCCCGGTGGTTGCGGGCCGCCTGCCCGACCAGGGAGCGCCCGACGGGGATGCGCACGGGCCGCTCGGCGTCGTCGGGCCAGCCGTACGAACCCACCAGCCGCAGCTCGTGTCCGCGTTCGGTGTCCTCCGCGAGGTAGAAGGCGCCGTACTGGGCGGCGACGAGCGGTGCGAGCTCGTCCATGATCAGCTCGGCGACGACCGGCAGCTCGCGGTGGCCCTGCATCAGGCCCGAGATCCGGGCGAGGTTGGTCTTGAGCCAGTCCTGCTCCTGATTGGCCCGGGTGGTCTCGCGCAGGGACTCCACCATGGAGTTGATGTTGTCCTTGAGGTCGGCGACCTCGCCGGAGGCCTCCACGGTGATGGAGCGGGTCAGGTCGCCCTCAGCCACCGCGCTGGTGACCTCGGCGATGGCGCGGACCTGCCGGGTGAGGTTCCCGGCCAGTTCGTTGACGTTCTCCGTGAGCCGCTTCCAGGTGCCCTCGACGCCCTCGACCTCGGCCTGGCCGCCCAGCCGGCCCTCGCTGCCCACCTCACGGGCGACGCGGGTGACCTCGGCGGCGAACGACGACAGCTGGTCGACCATCGTGTTGATGGTGGTCTTCAGCTCCAGGATCTCGCCCCGGGCGTCGACGTCGATCTTCTTCGACAGGTCACCGTTGGCGACCGCGGTCGTCACCAGGGCGATGTTGCGGACCTGCCCGGTGAGGTTGTTGGCCATGGAGTTGACGTTGTCCGTCAGGTCCTTCCAGGTGCCGGCCACGTTGGGCACATGCGCCTGACCGCCGAGCCGGCCCTCGGTGCCGACCTCGCGGGCCACGCGGGTGACCTCGTCGGCGAACGCGGAGAGCGTGTCGACCATGGTGTTGATGACGTCCGCCAGGGCGGCGACCTCGCCCTTGGCCTCCACCGTGATCCTCTGCGAGAGGTCGCCGCGGGCCACGGCGGTGGCGACCTGGGCGATCGAACGGACCTGCCCGGTCAGGTTCGACGCCATCACGTTGACGTTGTCGGTGAGGTCCTTCCAGGTGCCCGACACGCCCCGCACGATCGCCTGACCGCCCAGGTTGCCCTCGGTGCCGACCTCGCGGGCGACCCGGGTGACCTCGTCGGCGAACGCAGACAACTGGTCCACCATCGTATTGATGGTGTTCTTGAGTTCGAGGATCTCGCCCCGGGCGTCGACCGTGATCTTCTGCGAGAGGTCACCCTGCGCCACCGCGGTGGCCACCTGGGCCACATTGCGGACCTGCGCGGTGAGATTGCCTCCCATGAAGTTCACGGAGTCGGTCAGGTCCCGCCAGGTGCCCTTGACGCCCTTGACGTCCGCCTGTCCGCCCAGCCGGCCCTCGGTGCCGACCTCGCGGGCGACCCGGGTGACCTCGTCGGCGAACGCGGACAACTGGTCCACCATCGTGTTGATCGTGTTCTTGAGTTCGAGGATCTCGCCCCGGGCGTCGACCGTGATCTTCTGCGAGAGGTCACCCTGCGCCACCGCGGTCGTCACCTGGGCGACATTGCGGACCTGCGCGGTGAGGTTGCCCGCCATGAAGTTCACGGAGTCGGTCAGGTCCCGCCAGACACCCCCGACGCCGGGCACCTGGGCCTGGCCGCCGAGCCGGCCCTCGCTGCCGACCTCTCGGGCGACCCGGGTGACCTCGTCGGCGAACGCGGACAGCTGATCGACCATGGTGTTGACGGTCTCCTTCAGCTGGAGGATCTCGCCGCGTGCGGGCACGTCGATCTTCTGCGAGAGGTCGCCCTTGGCCACCGCGGTCGCCACCTGGGCGATGTCACGCACCTGCGTGGTGAGGTTGCCCGCCATGGCGTTGACCGAGTCCGTCAGGTCGGCCCAGGTGCCCGACACGCCCGGCACCTCGGCCTGGCCGCCCAGGGTGCCCTCGGTGCCCACCTCGCGTGCCACGCGCGTGACTTCGGAGGTGAACAGCGACAACTGGTCCACCATGCCGTTGAACACCGTGGCGATGTCACCGAGCAGGCCCTCGCCGTCGGACGGCAGCCGGGTGCCGAAGTCGCCGTCGCGGACGGCGGTCAGGCCCGCCAGCAGTTGCCGTAGCTCCTGCTCGCCCGGAGCCCGCTCCACGGCCTCGATCGTCTTGCCGGTCATGCGCACCCTCGTTCCGCTCCCCAGGAGCCCTCACCCCGAGGACTCGGAACCGCGCCGGGCCGTGAACGGCCCTGCCCACCGCCCGCGTTTCCGCTCCTCACGGACGCGCGCGATGAGGAAATCCGGTGAAGGTTAACTCAGTTGTCAGGCGACAACCAAAGTGCGGCGGGAACCGCTCGACCGCGCAGAACCGGGGACCCCGAAGGGGCATGCCGAGGCCCCTTCGGGGAACACGGAAGGGTTGCCTCCACCGCGGGCGTGGCACAGTCGAGAGTCTTCCCAGGAGTAGTTCGGTCATACGCGGGTACGCGCGCGCTCATGAACGGGGTATTGCAGGCCGGCGTCAGGGAGCCCGTCGCGCGCGAGGAGTGTTCCTGGATGCCGGACGAAGCACTGGCCGAGCTGGTCGTGGCCCTGGACGGGGCGGTCGGCTGCATCGCCGACGCGCGGGCCTGCGCGGTGGAGTTCTTGACCCGGGCCCGGTCCGAGCACGGGCTGTCCGTGTCGGCACGCGCCATGGACCTGGCGCAGCTGGTGGTCAGCGAGCTGGTCACCAACGCCCTCAAGTACGCGCCCGGGCCGGTCCTGCTGGAGCTGCGCGTCGCCGACGGCGCGGTGGAGATCACGGTGTGGGACACCGATCCGACCCTTCCGACGGCTCGGGCCACCGACGCCGGCCGCGTGGGACAGCACGGGCTGGAGATCGTCATGGCCGTGGCCCACGGTTTCGAGGCGCACCGGGAGCCCGTCGGCAAACGGATCACCGCGCGGCTCGCCCTGCTGGACCGTCCGCTGCCGGGCCTGGACACCTGACGCCGACGCCGTCCCGCCTCGATCCGGCCGCTCCCGTGACGGGCCGCGCGTGGCGCCCGTGCCATGAGGGCCGCTTCATGGGCGGGCGGTGCTGACGTGCGCAGTTTCTCCACGACCTGGGCACGGGGTGGAACCACCGGTCTGCCCGGCAGAGGTACCTACGATGGCTGGGTGGCGGTGCTTGCTCGGCGACGCTTCGGGTACCGCGAGGGAGTGAGGGTGGTATTCGTATGCGCAGGCGACTGCTGAAAGCAATGGGTTCGTGAGTCGGCTCAGCGGCTTCGGGCACGACAGGCCGGACGGCGCGGGCGGTCCGGGCGAGGGCTCGCTGTCCCTCGCCCGGGAGATGTCCGATGCCGTGGACGGGCTGTCGCACCTGTGGTCGGCGGCCGGACAGAAGGCGAACCTGAGGCTGTCGCCGCACCAGTTGCGGGCCTTGCGGATTCTGGAGTCGGGACCGGGACTCAACCTCACCGCCCTGGCGGAGGGCATGGACATAGGGCTGCCGACCGCGAGCCGGCTGTGCGACCGCCTGGAGGCGGCGGGCCTGCTGGAGCGTGTGCTGCACCCGCACAGGAGACGTGAGGTACAGCTCCACCTCACCGGCCGCGGCCGGCAGGTGCTGGTCGAGGTGGCCTCGCGCAGAACGCACGCGCTCGCCGTCGTGCTCGCGACGATGGACCCGGCCGAGCGTGAGGCGTTGAGCCAGGGCTTGCGCGCCTTCCTGACCGCTCAGGAAGGCGGTCACCACGGCACCACCGGGCCCCGGGACCCCCACCAGTGACCGGGCCCGGTCAGCGCGGCCGGCCCTTCCAGTCGAGGCATACGACGGCCGCGTCCGACGCCAGCTCGCTGCTGCCGTGGTGCTCGATCAACCCGGCGACGACCGCGCGGGCGGTCTCGTGCGCCGCAGCGTCGCGGGTCGCGCTCAGCACCTGGCGCAGGACCTGCTCGCCGAAGACCACGCCCGAGGCGGAGCGCGTGGCGTGCACACCGGTGCTGACCACGATGAGGCGGTCGCCGGGCTCGGCCTGGAACGTCTGCTCGTCGTAGACGCTCTCCTCGAACATCCCCAACGGCAGCTGTGCCTCCAGCTCGACCTGCTCGGTGCGCCCCTCACGCTGGCAGAACAGCTGGGGAGATCCCGCGTCCACCGCGTGGACCGTGCCGGTGGCCAGGTCGAACTCCAGCAGCAGCGTGGAGGCGTACTTCGTCCCGCCGTACTCGGAGTAGACGGCCTGGTCGGCGAGGCTCGCCTGATCGGCCAGTGACACTCCGGCGCGGCGGGCGTTGCGCAGGGCGGCGACCGTGAGGCTGGTGAGCAGGGACGCCTCGATACCGTGTCCCATGCCGTCCGTGACGGTGAGGACGAGCCGGTCGGCGCCCGCGGACCAGTCGAAGTTGTCGCCGCCGATGGCGTACGCGGGCTCCAGGTGGGCGCCCACGGTGAACTCGTCACGGGCACAGCCGCGCCCGGGCAGGAGCTGCCACTGCATCTCCGCGGCCAGCGTGAGACGGCGGGTGCGGCGGGCCAGGAGGAAAAGGTCGGTGTCGCGTCCGGCGGTGGCGACCTCGTGGCCGAGCGCCGTGGCGAAGTCGCCGAGCTGGAGCACGATGTCGGGGACGGCGGCCTCCGCGGGGAGCCGGACCGTCAGGACGCCCAGGCGGTCGCCGCGCACCGTGACGGGCAGATGCACCGCATGGCCGGCCGGGCTGCGGAGGACCTCGATCACCGGACTCTGGTCGCGGAACGCCCTGCCCTGCGGTCCGTCATGGGCGGAGACCGGCGTACCGGTGTCCGGCAGATGGGACACCGGCCGTAGGACGGAGAGCCCGTAGTCGGCGAGGAGGAGGGTCACCTCCCCCGCCCCCACCCGCTCGGCGAGGACACGGCGCGCGGTGGCGACCAGCCGGTGGGGGGCGGCCTCGCGCAGCCGGGCCTCCACCGAGGGAAGTGGTTCAGCGGCATCCACGGCATCAGCCCTCTCGCCCGGTGGCCTTCACGCTACCCGAGCTCACCGGTGCTCAGCAGGTGCACAGCGGGCGGGAGGCCGGTCCGCCGGTGAGAGCCGTCACCCCTGGCCGGGGGGCACGGTGTGGCACAGCAGCAGGCAGATGTCGTCGTCGCGTTCGGAGTCGTGCAGCAGGGGCTTGAGCAGGGCGTCCGCCGCGGCCTCCGGGTTCTGCTCCAGTTCCGGCGTGCTCAGGGCGCCAAGGGCCTGGCCGAGGCGCTCGATGCCCGCGTCGATGCCTCGCGCCCGGCGCTCGACCAGGCCGTCGGTGTACAGCACCAGGGAGGATCCGGCGGGCAGGTCGACGCGGTGGTCGGTGTACACGAACGGCATGGGGATGCCCAGCATCACGCCGGGCCTGGTCTCCAGCACGCGGACCGAGCCGTCCGGGCCGCGCACCACGGCGGGCGGGTGGCCGGCCGAGGACCAGACGACTTCCGGTTCGCCGGGCCTGAACCGGGCGATCATCGCGGTGGCGTACAGCTCCGGTTGCAGATGGCTCAGCATGCGGTGCAGCCGGGTGAGGATCTCTCCGGGGCTGTCGTTCTCCACCGCGTAGGCGCGCAGTGCGGTGCGCAGCTGCCCCATGACGACGGCGGCGTGCAGACCGTGGCCCGTCACGTCGCCGATGGCGGCGAGCAGGCTGCCGTCGGGCTGGAGGAAGGCGTCGTACCAGTCACCGCCGATGTTCAGGCCCCGGGTGGCGGGAAGGTAGCGCGCGGCCAGCAGCAGACCGGACGGTGCGGGCAGTTGGGTGAGCTGGGCGCGCTGGAGGGCTTCGGCGGTGTCCCGGTACTGCTCGTAACGGCGGGCGTTGTCCAGGGCGACACCGACGCGGCGGGCGAGTTCGACCAGCATCACGCTGGTGTCCGGGTCGAAGCGGGGGCCGGGGGCGGTGAGGGTGAGGACGCCGAGCAGGCGCCGGGCCGCGAGCGGGATGGCCAGCAGCGCCCGGTCCGGGAACAGGACGGAGGGCGGGAGGTCGTCCACCCCGGGCAGGGCGCCGGGGTGGGCGGCGGCGTGCTGCGGTCGGCCGGTGCGGGCCGCGGTCACCGCGGCCGCCGCGTGCTGCCGTACCGGCTGGGGGCGCTCCTCGCCGTTCTGTTCCTGTTCCTCGTCGAAGAGCCATACGTCGAGGTGTTCCGCGTAGTCCGGTACGAGCAGGTCGGCGAGGCTGCGCAGGATGGCCGCGGGGTTGAGGGAGGCCGTGATGGCGGCGCTGGCGTCCGTCAGGAAGGTCAGCAGACGGCGGGCCCGCTCCGCCTCGGCACGGGCGGCCCGCTCCGCCTCCAGGAGCTCGCGCTGGGCCCGGGAGGCTGCTTCCAGGTCGGTGTGCAGGGCCAGAACGCCCTGGTTGGTCTGGTGCAGCTCCTCGCGGTGCATCTGGAGCAGGCGTTCCTGCTCGTCGAACAGGCTCAGCACGGCCGCCGTGTTCTCGTCGGCGTGCAGCAGGGCCAGCGGCAGCCCCACGTCCGCGTCGGGGACGTCGTCGGCAGGCTCCGGCAGCGGGCAGGTGAGGGTGGGTTCGTCCGCGAGGTCAGGGCGGGTCGTGGCGACCGGTCGCAGGGTGATGTCGAGCCGTCCGGCCCGTCCCTCGGCGGCCTGCCGGATGTGCGACACGAGTTCCCACGCGCCGGGCCGGTCGAGGCAGCGGCGCAGCCGCGCCGTCAGCGAGGCGAGGAAGCGGGCGCGTTCCAGCGGCGGGACCGCGGCGGCGGTGACGACGCGGTCGAGGGCGGCTCTGGCCTCGGCCACGTCGGCGACCGACGTGATCTTCCAGGCGTTCGGAGTCGCGGTCATGGACGTCCGTCCAGGTCGGGGGCGAGTACGGCCACGGTGGTGTCGTCGCGCAGGGGGCGCGCGGCGCTGCTCCCGTCCCGTAGGACGACGGCGGCCGTCACGGCCGGGTCGTGGGCCGGCAGGCGGGCGTCGTCCGGAGGTGTCCAGCGGCTGGGCAGTCCGTCGCTGTGCAGGATGAGCAGGCTGTCCGGCCGCCAGCCCGATTCGTGCCGGGGCACGGTGGCGGGGAAGTGCGCTCCGACGATGCCGGGGTGTGAGACGAGGGGCCGCCACGCCCCGTCGGCGCGGAGCCTCGCGCCGATGTTGCCGACGCCGGCGAACGACAGCCGCCGCGTGTCCTCGTCGAGCTGGGCGACTCCGACGGCCGCGCCGCGGGTTTTGCGCAACGCGGTGTGCAGCCGGCGCAGGATGTCGGCCGGGGGCAGGTCGGGCCGCCGGTGCAGCTCCGCGACGGCGGCGGCGGACGCCTCGGCCGCCTTGGCGCCGTGGCCTAGCCCGTCGGCGAGCATCAGGGTGATCCGTGGGCCGGAGCGCACCCAGCTGAAGGCGTCCCCCGAGTAATCGGCGTGGGCGAGGGGGGCGTTGATGCCGCCTGCCCGGGCGCCCTGTCCGGCGGGGGCCGGACGCGAGCGGGAGGTCTGCGCGGACCCGGCCGGGCCGATCCGCGCCACGGCGACGGTGCCCGTTCCGCTGCGGCTGTGCAGGTCGAAGTCGTCCGACAGCCGGCGGCAGGTCCCCAGGCCCGCGCCCAGGGAAGAGGTGGCGGTGGTGTAGCCGTCGCGCAGGGCCGCGGCGAGGTCGGCGATGCCCGGCCCGTGGTCGAGCGAGGTGATCTGCACCCGGGTCGCGGCAGGGGCGAGGGTGTCGGCGGGACCGGTCAGGTTGATCACGATGCGGCCGCCGCTGGCGTGCTTGACGAGGTTGGTCGCCAGTTCGGTGGCCACGAGCGCCGCGGCGGCCGTGGAGCGTGCGTCCAGTCCGGCCGTGGCGCAGGCGCTCTCGGCCGCGACCCGGACGTCCCGGACTCGGGTGGTTTCGGGGACGGGCACGTCCCAGACCCTGCTCACGGCACACCCGGGCGGGGCGTCGGCAGGCCGGAGACCCATTCGGTGATGGTGACGGTGGTGCCGAGGCCGGGCCGGGTGTCCAGGACGAACTCCTGGACGAGCCGCTTGGCTCCGCTCAGGCCCATGCCCAGTCCGCCGCCGGTGGTGTAGCCGTCGGTCAGGGCCAGGTCGACGTCACGGATCCCCGGGCCGGTGTCGACGAAGGACAGCCGCAGCCCGCGGCGTGCCCCGTCGCCCAGCGTCGTGATCTCCGCGTGTCCCCCGCCACCGTGGACGAGGGTGTTGCGGGCCAGTTCGCTGGCGGCCGTCACCAGCTTCGTCTGCTGCACCAGGCCGAAACCGAGGTCGGCGGCGCACTGCCGCACATGCTGGCGCAGCCAGGCCAGATCGGCGTCCCCGCCGATGGGCAGTCGCGTGGTCGGGGTGAGGGGAGCATGCATCACGCACCCGCTTCCGGCGGGGCCGTCGAGAAGGCGCGGCCCAGCAGGGCCAGGGCCCGATCGACGTCCAGGGCCGTGACCAGGCCGGGCAGGGTCAGGCCCAGTTCGACCAGGGTGATGGCCACGGCAGGGCGCATGCCGGCCAGTACGGTCCGGGTGGCCAGCAGGCTCGCGCTCGCGGCGATCTCGGCCAGGACGCGGCCGAGGAAGGAGTCGACGATCTCCACGCCGGAGAGGTCGATCACGACACCGTTCACCGGCACCGCACTGTTCGCGATGCGGTGGGTGATGTCGTGCTGGAGCTGCTCCGCGACCCCGTCGTACAGGTCTCCCCGCAGGGTGACCAGCAGGATGTCTCCCAGTGCCAGGACCGGCACCGGCTCCGGGTGGAGGGCGGGGTGGTCGGTCACCGCGGGCCCGCTCCTGCGGCGGGACGGGAGGAGACGGCGATGCCCTGCTGGGCGAGCGCGTAGGCGAGGGCGTCGGAGAGTCCGGCCCGGGTGAGGATCGATCCGAGATCGATGCCGAGGTGGACGATGGTCTGCGCGATGGCGGGACGGATGCCGGAGACGATGCACTCCGCCCCCATCAGCCGGGCCGCGGCGACCGTCTTCATCAGATGCTGGGCCACGAGCGAGTCGACGGTCGGTACACCGGTGATGTCGAGGATGGCGTAGCGGGCCCGCCGCTCCACGATCGCCTCCAGCAGGCTCTCCATGACGATCTGGCTGCGGGAACTGTCCAGGGTGCCGATCAGCGGTACGGCGACGACGCCGTCCCACAGCTCGATGACCGGGGTGGCCACCTCCATCAGCTGCTGGCGCTGCCGGGCGATCAGCTCCTCGCCGGAGTTGATCGTGGTGTCCATGACCACCAGGCGGAGCGTGCCCATCAGGACCGTCAGTTGCAGCAGGCAGGCATGCATGGCCTCGTCGGCCGCGTCCTCGAACTCGGCCCGCAGCAGCGTGGTGACCGGGTCCCGCAGTCCGGCCACCTCGCGGGCGATCTGCGACGGCCGGTACCCGGCCTGGGTGCGGGCGATCACCATGCGGCCCAGTTGGTCCCTGACGGTGTCGAAGCCGGGGGCGTCGATGTCCTCCAGCCGGCCGGCGCGGGCCACCTCGGCCAGGGCGTCCACCACCGCCTTGCTCCCCTCCACCGCCTCGTCCCGGGAGACCGTGAAGACGGCGCGGAACAGCTCGGCGTCCGCCCATCGGTGGGCGATCTGCTCGCGGCGCCGTTCGAGGAATGCGGCGAGTTCCTGTGTCACCTCGGGTGTCGTGTCGTGCTCCACCACACACATCTTCTTCCTGTCGAGCGCTCCTGCGGCCGACCGTGCGGCAAGCCATCACAACAATTATTGCCGCATGGCAAACGTTATCGCGGGGGCGCGGGGCGAACAACACTCGATCATCACAAGGGCAGTTCGGCGGCTCCTTGTTCCGGCGGCCTCCCCCGCCAGTCCAGGCACACGATGAGGGCGTCGTCGTCCGCCGCCACCGCACCCCGGTGGCCGGTCAGCTCCCGCAGAATCGCGCGCGGCACCTCGGCGGCCGGCAGCAGCCGGGTGGAGTGGATGGCCCGGGCGAGGGCCGCCTCGCCGTACGCCTCCCCCTTGGGCGAGGCCACGGCGTGCACGCCGTCGCTGACGAAGACCAGCCGGTCACCGGGCTCGACGTGGAAGTCCTGCGACACGTAGTCGGTCTCCTCGAACATGCCCAGGGGCAGCTGGGCATCGAAGGCGACGCGCTCCACGGCACCGCCGCGCAGCCGCAGCAGCTGAGGGGAGCCGGCGTCCACGACGCGGGCCCGTCCGGTGGCCAGGTCGAAGTCGAACATCAGGACCGAGAGGTAGCAGCGTCCCTGATAGTGGGCGTACACGGCCTGGTCCGCCAGGGCGGCCTGGTCGGCGATCGGGATGCCGGCCCGCCGGGCGTTGCGCAGGGCGTTGATCGCCAGGTTGGTCAGCAGGGCCGCCTCTATGCCCTCACCCATGCCGTTGGTGACGTACAGCGACAGCCGGTCGGCCGTGGCGGCCCAGTCGAAGTTGTCGCCGAAGATGGCGTAGGCGGGCTCCAGTTGAGCCCCCAGGTCGTACTCCGGGCGGGTGCAGGCACAGCCGGGCAGCAGCTGCCACTGCATCTCCGCGGCCAGGGTCAGCCGGTCCTTGCGGCGCGCCTCCAGGTACAGGTCGGTGTCGCGTTCGGCCACGAGCACCTCGCGCCCCAGCACATCGGCGATCTCCAGGAGTTCGGACTCGTACTGCCGCGAGACCTCACCCCCGCCGAGCGTCACCGACAGCACGCCCACCCGGTCACCACGGACGCTGACCGGCAGATGCAGCCGCGTCCGCCCCTCCCGGGCGTCCTCGCGGTACGGCCGCTGCGAACCGAAGGCCCGCCCGGCCGGGCTGTTGTAGATCGGCACCGGCTCCAGGACGTGCGGCCGGACCGACACCGGCTGGAGCACCGTCAGACCGTAGTCGGCCATGAACAGCTCGACGTCCTCCGCACCGTACTGCTCGATCAGTGCGGCGCGGAGGGCGTCGAGCAACGCATGGGGTGCCGCTGTGCGCAGCGCGCGCTCAGCGGCCACAAATCTGTTCACGATGGAAAACACACCTATCTCTTGCCGGAGGCCGCCGGCTTCACAGGACGGCGAACCCGCCCGTCCCGGCCGCGACCGTCGCTCAATGCCTCATTGGCCCGCCCGCGCACCTAGTACGCTGACGGGCACCCCAGTGCCTGCGAAAGTGTGACCGTGACTGCCTTCCGCCCCCGCCCGGAGCCCGACGAGGTCGCTCGTATGACCTCCACGGCTGCGGAGCTGCTGGAAGTGCTGTGGGGCCGCGCCTCGACCGCCCCCGCTTCCGCGTCCCAGCTGCGCGTGCTGTTCGTCCTCGAACACAACGACGGCATCAACTTGCGCACCCTCGCCGACCACCTCGCCTCCACTCCGCCCTCCACCAGTCGCCTGTGCGACCGGCTCCAGGCTGCGGGGTTCGTGGAGCGCGTGGTGAGTCCGGCCAATCGGCGCGAAGTGCGGCTGCACCTCAGCGGCCGGGGCCGCGCCTTCCTCGTCGACCTGCGCGCTCGCAGGGAGCAGGCGCTGCGAGCGGTCCTCGACCAGATGCCCGCCGCGAAGCGGACCGCGTTGATGGAGGGGCTGGACGCCTTCTGCGCGGCGGCGGCCCTACAGCTGCACGACGACGCCGAGGCGTCGGACAGCAGGACTGCCTGAGCGATCCGCCGCGGGATCCGGCCCGGCACCGCGGCCGGGTCCCGGGGATCAGCGCACGGAGCCGCCCCCGCCCACCGGAACATCCAAGATCCTTCCCCATGCGCGTCCGTCATCGCTACTTTGTTGCCTCCCGGCCATAGTTGTCAAATGGCAAGTGTTGGTCGGTGCTCTGTCTTGGCATGACGAGCGAGTACCCCCTCCGCCGCCGCATAGCGGTGTGGCGAAGCTCTCGGCCCACCCGCAGCCATGAAGCAGCCGAAGCCGGGTACACGCGGCTCGATCAGTACGCGGGCGCACCGCCCACGCGTTCCCGTGCCGCCGCCGTCAGGTCCGGGGCCACTCGCTCCCGGTGACCGTCGGGGAAGCGCAGGTCCAGGCCGCCGTCCTTCGTGGTCCGCACTCGGGCGCCGTGACACAGCGCGTGCGGGTCATGGGCGAGTCGGTGGTCCCGGGTGAGTACGACCAGGGTGGCCAGGAGCAGGGTGTCGCCGGGGTGGTGCGGGAGGACGAGGGCGGGGGTGGCGGAGTGCTGTCCGTAGGCGTTCAGTCCCGTCGCCTGGACGACGAGGCCGTCGCGTGGCTCGGCCGGGCCGTCCCAGCCGAGGAGGCCGGCCAGCGCGGAGGTCAGGCCGTCGGCACGGCGGGCCACGACCCAGCCGGGGCCGGCCTCGACGGTGCAGGGGGTGTCGTCGTAGGCGAGTGACCACCCCGTGTCGCGCACCGCGGCTCCCGCGTCGGCGTGCACCAGGTGGACGCGGATCTCCCAGGCGCGGTGGACCGCGCTGACCGTGGCGACCGATGCCGGCGCCCCGGGCGCGGTGCCGTCGTCGGTGTACCAGGAGGCGGCGAGAGCACCGCCGGCGGCGCCCAGCCGGTGTATCCGCCGGCGGCGCGACACCGCGGAGGCGTCGAGGACGGCGAGGTGGTGGTCGATGGTGGTGGCGTGACCGTCGGGCGGGGTCTGCGGCGCGGTCGCGGTGGAGTAGGCGAGCCGGGCGTAGTGCGGGCTCTCGGGCTGCCCGTCGGGGGTGGGCGGTCGGCGGTCGCTGCCGTGGTTGACCAGGCGGACGATCCCGTCCGCGGCCGTGCTGTGCAGCAGCCACCCGGGGCCGGGCAGGGCCAGTACGGTGTCCCGCGTCTCGACCGGTCCCGGTTCCTCGGTCGCCGTCCACACGGGATGCGTGTCGGGCAGCAGCAGACCGAGGAACGCCTTGGCCGCCCAGTACGGCGAGGCCGGCCCCGAGTAGGGCTGGGTGACGGGCAGGTAGGGGTGGTACCAGCCGAGGCTGAGCAGGCCGTCGGGGCCGGGAACGCCTCGGTCGGTGAAGTGCTTCAGCGCGCTGGAGGCCAGCCGTCGGGTGCGGCCCGGGGGCAGCGGTGTCGCCTCGACCAGCGCCCCGGCCCACAGGGCGGCGGTACTGGCGTATCGGTAGGTCAGCGAGCGGCCCTGGTGCAGGGGGGCGCCGTCGGCACCGAAGAAGTACTGGTGTGTCTCCAGGAAGGCGTGCAGACGCTGCCGGTGAGCGGCCGTCAGGGACGGGTCGGCCCGCTCGCCGGCGATCCGCGCCCACAGGGCGGGGTACAGGTGCAGGGCCCAGGCGTTGTAGTAGTCGAACTTCTGCCCGTCGCCGTCGGTGTACCAGCCGTTGCCGCGGTACCAGTCGTCGAGGCGGGCGAGTCCCGCGTCGATCTCGGAGCGGCGGTGGGGTGCGCCGACCGAGGCCAGGAACTCCTCCACGATCACTTGGAACAGGCGCCAGTTGGAGTCGTTGGCGGTGGCGCCCACGAAGTCCGCGAGCCAGTCGACGACCCGGCCGCGGACCTGGTCGTCGAGCAGGTCCCAGAGCCAGGGACGGGTCTCGTGCAGGGCGATGGCCACGGACGCGGCCTCGACCATGGGCTGCGAGCGGTCCTTGATGGCGGGCCAGTGCTCGGGGTGACACGGGTCGGTGCCCGCGGTGAGTCCGGCCGCGTAACGCTCGAGGAGAGGGGCGAGCCTCTCCCGCTCCCCCGGCCGGGTCGCCCCGGCGACGCGGAACGCGGCGAGCAGGAAGGAACGGGCGTAGCCCTCGAGGCCGTCGGCCTGTTCCCCGGAGTAGCCGGTGCGGCCGGGCAGCCGGTACTGGGCCAGGCCGGGGGTGGCGTAGGGACGAAGAGCGTCGAGGAGGCGGTCGGCGGCGGCTTCCCAGTGGGCCCGGGTGTAGCCGGTGAGGGGCGAGAGGCGGTGGTCCGCGGGCAGCGGGCCGGGCGTGGTGACCGAAAGCGCGGTCATACGGGGGTGTTTCCTCCGTTGGTCGGTGCTGGTGCCCCCACGCTGTCGCGTACGACGATGTGGGAGCCCAGGACGAGAGGGGCGCCGCCGGTGTCCTCGGGGTCGCGGAGCGCCAGGCGCATGCTGGCGCGGCCGAGTTCCTCGGCGGGGGTACGGACCGTGGTCAGGGGCGGGTGGAAGTCCTCGGCGAGGGGGATGTCGTCGTGTCCGACGACGGAGATGTCGTCGGGCACGCGCAGTCCGGCCTCGGCGATGGCGCGCAGCGCTCCGGCGGCGACCATGTCGTCGCCGGCGAAGACGGCGGTGAAGTCCCGTCGCCGGCTGAGGAGTTCGGCCATGGCGCGCCGGCCGGCGGCGCGGCCCAGTCCGCAGTCGACGACGTGCCCCGCCTCCGGGGGCAGTCCGTGTTCGGCGAGGGCGGCACGGTAGCCGCGGACCCGGGCGTCCAGGGCGGTGTTGCCGGGCAGGCCGCCGAGGAAGACGATGCGCCGGTGCCCGGCGGACAGCAGATGGCCGGTGATGGCATACGCTCCGGCCTCGTTGTCGAACATCACGACCTGCACCGGGAGTTCGGGGTCCGGCGAGGGGCGGCCGCACAGCACGAGGCGGGCGCCGGCCGAGTCGAGGGCGTGGGCGTAGCGGGCGATCCGCTCGCGGTAGTCGTCGTCCTCCACGACGCCGCCCACCAGAATCACCACCCGGGTGCCCTCTTCCCGCATGAGCTGCACGAAGTCCAGTTCCCGCTGGGGGTCGCCACCGGTGGTGCCGACCATGCAGAGCCAGCCGTTGGCCGACGCCTCCGCCTCGACGCCCTCGGCGACTTGGGCGTAGAACGGGCTGGTCACCTGGCGCAGGACGACGGCGACCGTCTTGCGGCCGGCCCCGACCAGGGCGCGGGCGTGCGGGTTGGCGACGTAGTCGAGCGCGCGGGCGGCCCGCAGGACTTTGGCCCGGGTGGTGTGCGGCACCGGGTAGTTGCCGGTGAGCACCCGTGAGACCGTGGCCGCGGACACACCGGCCCGCTCGGCCACGTCCCGGATCGTGACGCGTCCCATCAGGTCCGCCTTTCTTCACACGAGTGCGATACGCCGGTGCGGTGCGCCCGCGTGGGTCAGGCGTTCTGGGCGTACTCCGCGGCGTATTCCTCCGCCATCTTGTCGCCGCCGCGCGAGCGCCAGCTCTTGACCACGGAATCGAGTTCGGACAGTGGGGAGCGGCCGGCGACGACCGCGGTGACCGTGTCGTTGAGCAGGGCGTCGAGCGTGGCGCCCTGCGCGGTGTTGGTCGGCGACTGTAGGCCGAAGGCGGGGTTGCGGATGGCGAGCCGTACGACCTTCCGCTGCCAGGCGTGCAGGGCTCGCACCACGTCGGGCATGCCGGGCACGAACAGCACTTGGGGGCCTTCGGCGAGATAGCGGAACGGCAGGTTGGTGATGTTCTCCACCTCGCCCAGCTTGGTCGTCTGCGGGGAGCCGTCCTTGCCGCGGGTGAAGTGGACGCCCTCCACGCCGTAGTGGAGGAGTTCGTACTCCTTGGTGCCGAAGGGGGCCGCGAGGTAGTCGAGGACGCGCAGCAGCAGCTGGACGCGTTCCTTCTTGGCCTTCTTGAGGATGGTGTAGCCGAAGGAGCGGCGGGCCCCGACGACGCCGCCCGGGGTGCCGTCGACGCTGTACGGCAGCGCGAGCGCCGGCGTGATCAGACCCTCGGCGTCGGCGAACAGGCTCGTGTAGGCGCCGAAGCCGTTCTGAAGGGAGCCGACCGTGCCGTTGAGGAACAGGGTCTGGAGGTCGGGGGTGGACAGGGAGGTGGCGTCGGGGTGGTAGGAGCCGTTCTTGCGCAACTGGGCCTGGAAGGCGACGGCCGCCCTCCAGCGGTCGTCGGTGCACGCGGCGTGGAAGGCGCCCTTGGAGTCGACGGACCAGCCGTTGGGGGCGTTGTGGGCGGCGTTGTGCACGGCGTTGCCGAACAGGGAGCCGGTCGCCGCGCCCAGCGCGTACGTCTTGCCGGAGGTGGCCTTCTTCGCCACGGCGGCGAAGTCCTCGGAGGTCCAGCCCTCCTTCATGCCGGCGCCGGCGAACATGGTCTGGTTCAGATAGAGGGTGGAGCCGGGGACGGGGCGTTCCAGGGGGATGCCGTAGATACGGCCGCCGATACGGCCCATGTCGTGCCAGGCGTGGGTGGGGAGGTTGGCGAGGTTGGGGTAGTCGGCGACCGCGTCGCCGGACAGGTGCGGGGTGAGGTCCTCGCCGAGCTTCTGCACGAACTGGGCTTCGCGGGGCAGGGTGTAGCCGGCGAACATGTTGATGATGTCGGGCAGTGCGTCGGGGTCGCCGGCCATCACCGTGGCCATCTTCTTCTGGTAGTCGGTCTGCGGGACGACCGTGTACTCGATCTTGACGCCGAGCGCCTTCTCGACCGCCTTCCAGTACTGGTTCTGCGCCTCCGCCTTGGGCGGGGTGCCGAAGCTGACCGACATGACCTTGATGGTGGAGCCGTCGCCGGGGGTGCGGGCGACGGAGGCGGTGAGGGACGCCGGGTAGGAGGTGTAGCCGGGCTGCACGCCCTCGGCGGTGCCGGCGAGGTCCGCCTTGGCCGCGGCGGCGGGCTTGTACGTCGGCCACGGGGCGAGCTTCTTGCCGGTGTTGGAGACGCCCTCGCCGCCGGAGTCGGTGGAGCAGGCGGTGAGCAGACCGGGCACGGACAGGGCGGCGCCGGCCATGGCGGCGGAACGCAGGACGGTGCGCCGGGAGACCTGGGACATGGCGAAGTGCCTTTCGTCGTACGGCTCGTGACGGGGTGAGCGGACGTCGGCGCGGGTGCGAGCACCGCTGCCCGGGCGCCGCCGGGGGGAAGGCGTGCTCAGCTCTTGATGGCTCCCGTGAGCACGCCCTTGGTGAAGTACTTCTGCAGGAAGGGGTAGACCAGCAGGATCGGTACGGTGGCGATGACCAGAACGGCCATCTGGATGGTCTGCGGGGCGTTGACCGCCCCGTCGCCGAGGGTGGTGTCGGTCATGCTGACGCCGGAGATGACGTAGGTGCGCAGCACCTGCTGGAGGGGCCAGTGGTCGCTCTCCAGGTACAGGGAGGCGTAGAACCAGGAGTTCCAGTACGCCACCGCGTAGAAGAGTCCTACGACGGCGAGGGCAGCCTTGGACAGGGGCAGCACGACGGTCCACAGCACCCGCAGGTCCCCGGCACCGTCGAGGCGGGCGGCCTCGTACAACTCCTCGGGGATGCCCTGGAAGAAGCCGCGCAGGACCACCAGGTTGAAGACGTTGATCAGCACCGGGAGGATCAGCGAGGCGTAACTGTCCAGCAGCCCGAGCTCCTTGACCAGCAGGAAGTTGGGGATCATGCCGGGCGGGAAGAGGAACGTGAACAGGATCAGCAGCAGCACGGGCCGGCCGCCGAAGACGCCGGGGCGGGCGAGCGCGTAGGCGAGGGTGACGGTGCACGCCAGGCTGAGCAGGGTGCCGATGATCGTGACGCCGGCGCTGACGCCGAGGGCGTGGGTGACGATGCCGCCTTCCAGGATGTCCCGGTAGGCCTGCACGGTGGGCTCCGTCGGCCACAGCACCCAGCCGCCGTTGGCGACGACCTCCTTCTGCGAGGCGAGGGAGGTGGAGACGATGACGAGGAAGGGCACGCACACCAGCAGGACGACGGTGAGCAGCGCCAGCACCTTCGCGGCCTGGGTCAGCGGCTTCGGCTTCTCCATCCAGCCGGGCCGGACAGTGGCACTCACTTGTAGACCCCCTGCTCGCCGAGGCGGTGCGCGACCTTGTTCGCCGCGTAGACGAGGACGGCGCCGATGACGCCCTTGAACAGGCCTGCCGCGGCGGCGTATCCGTAGTCGCCGCCGACGATGCCCTGGTAGTAGACGAAGGTGTCGATGATCTCGGCGGCCTGCGGGCCGACGGCGTCACGCTGGAGCAGCATCTGCTCGAAGCCGACGGAGAGGATGTCTCCGAGCCGCATGATCAGCAGCAGGATGACGACCGGGCGGATGGCGGGCAGGGTGACGTGCCAGAAGCGGCGCCAGGGGCCCGCGCCGTCGATGGCGGCGGCCTCGTACTGCTGCTCGTCGACCTGGGAGAGCGCGGCGAGGAAGATGATCGTGCCCCAGCCGGCGTCCTTCCAGATGACCTGGGCGACGACGAGCGGCTTGAACGCGTCGGGGTTGCCGATGATGTCCGCGCTGTGCAGTCCGGCGTCGCCGAGATAGCTGTTGAGCATCCCGGTGTCGCCGAGGACCTGCTGGAACAGGGCGACGACGATGACCCATGAGATGAAGTGGGGCAGGTAGGCGACGGACTGCACGAAGCGGCGGACGCTGCTCCAGGTCAGGCTGTGCAGCAGCAGCGCCAGGCCCAGCGGCACGGGGAAGTAGAACACGAGCTGGAGCAGGGCGATCCAGACGGTGTTGAACACCGCGTCCCAGAACGCCTTGTCCTCCAGCATGCGCTGGAAGTTGCCGACGCCGGTCCAGGGGCTGCCCCACAGTCCCTCGAACGGGATGTACTCCTTGAACGCGATGACGTTGCCGACCAGCGCGCCGTAGTGGAAGAGCAGGAAGTAGGCCAGGCCGGGCACCATCAGCCAGAACAGTGCCGCGTTCCGGCGGTCGCGAAAACGTATTCGCTCGGTCTTGGCGCCTGCCGGGCGACGGAATGAACGCTTATCCGTCGATTTGGCAGGGCGCTCACGCAGCAACGCTGCCACGGAGCCTCCTTGGGGGAGGTAGGGAGTGAAGGGAAGTTAAAACGTTTTCAGAGGCGGGGTCAATGCTTCGGACGAGATGCGTGAAGCCAGGCCATCAGGTGGGCGGAGGCCGCCGGCACGGCGTGCGGCGGCGTCAACCGCGCGGCCAGGCACCGGAGTTCGTGGATCGCGGCTCCGCGCGCGGTGTTGATGAGGGGCGCTCACCGGGGCGGCAGCCGCAGCAGGTCAGCGCCGACGACTTTCTCTGTGCGGCCCTCGATGAGCGGTGGGTGAGTGCTCAACACCCGGAATCGCGCGGCCAGTTCGGACAGCTCGGCCGCCTTGGTCACGCCCTCCGCCCGGAACGCGTCCACGTCCAGGTACGGGTGCCAGGCCAGGATCTCCACGTCGAGCCGGTGCAGCCGCCGCGCGGTCTTGCGGCGGGCCACGGCGCCGAACGAGACCAGCCTGACGGTGTGTTCACGGGTGCCGGGGCCGGTCTCCAGCGGGGCAGCACCCGGTCGGTGACGATACGTCGGGAGCGGCGGTGCGCGTCCTTCAGGGCGAGGAAGGGCTGGGGGTACACCTACTCTGCGACCGGACTTGTTGTTGGCGTTGATCGCCGACAGCGGGGGCGCGCGCCAGAGGTGACGAGCGCTTCGACCTCGTCGCGCCGAGGATGGTGCACGGCGAGGTCAGCGCCGCGGGGGCAGGTGGCCACCAGGTCGACGAGGCCGGCCGGTTCGGCCCACGCGGCCGGGCCGAAGACCTCGTCCTGGAGAGGGGGCGAGAGCACCACCGCGGCGGGCGGTGGGCGCGGGGCGCTGGGCGCTGGGCGCTGGGCGCTGGGCGCTGGCCAACGTGGACCAGGCCGGTCCAGGCAGCACGGACAGCAGGTCTGGTTCGAGGTCGACGACGTCGCGTTCCCGGCGGGTGCGCAGGTCTGCGGTGCGATGGCCGCTGATGCCGCGGCTGAGGATGTCGTCTTGAAAACGTTTTAGTCGACGCCACCGTCGATTCCTGGGTGCCGACGGCCTCGATCACGCTGTGGGCGCCGTATCCGCCGGTGAGCTCCTTGACCTTGGCCACGCCCGCGCCGCCACGCTCCTCGACGACTTCGGTCGCGCCGAACTCGATCGCGAGCTTCTGCCGCGAGGCGTGCCGAGACATCGCGATGATCCGATCCGCGCCCAGCTGCTTCGCGGCCAGGACAGCGAGCAGGCCCACGGCTCCGTCGCCGACCACGGCCACGGTCTTGCCCGGCCCGGCCTCGGCGGCCACCGCGCCGAACCAGCCGCTCCCGAGCACGTCGGAGGCGGCCAGCAGCGAGGGGATCAGGTCGTCGTCCGGCACGGCGGGAGTGGCGACGACCGTGCCGTCGGCCAGCGGCACCCGCAGGTACTCCGCCTGCGCCCCGCCGGCACCGACGAACTCGACATGCGCGCACCGGGACTGGTAGCCGGCCGCACAGATCTCACAGGTGTTGTCCGAGGCCATGAACGAACCGACGACGAAGTCACCCACTTCGATGTTCTTCACCTCGTCGCCGATCCCGGTGACCACGCCGACGTATTCGTGCCCCGTCGGGGTCGGTTGGGCCACGTCGTTGATGCCTCCATGTGCCAGGCACTCTCAGGGACCCCCACACCCGGAACAGGCGCCCTAGCCTGGAAGGCATGGAGTTCCGGCAGGAGATCAGGGGCTTCCTCATGAGCCGCCGGGCGAGGATCACACCCGAGCAGGCCGGGCTCCCCTACGTCGCAGGGCACCGCCGCGTCCAAGGGCTGCGGCGCGAGGAGGTCGCGATGCTCGCGGGCCTCAGCGTCGAGTACTACACCCGTATGGAGCGCGGCCGGATCGGTGGCGCGTCCGAGAGTGTCCTCGACGCGGTCGCCGGTGCGCTGCAACTGGATGACGACGAGCGTGCCCACCTGTATGACCTGGCCCGCAACGTCGCACCCGGCGCACGCCGCAAACGCCCCCAGCGCACCTCCCCCATCACCGCGTCCGTGCAGCAGGTCCTCGACTCCATGAGCGTGCCCGCCGTCATCCAGAACGGCCGCCTCGATCTCCTCGCGGCCAACAACCTGGGCCGCGCCCGGTACGTCGACCTGTTCACCACCGGCCGGCAGCCACCGAACCTCGCCGGATACGTGGTCCTCGACCCCCGCGCGCAGGCCCACTACACCGACCTCGACGAGGCGGACCGGCAGGTGACCGAACTCATCGGCGAGCTCTCCACGCGCAGCTCCGATTTCAGCGCCCGGTGGGCCAGGCACGATTTGCGCCGCCACTCGCGGGACGCAAGGTCGTCCACCACCCGGCCATCGGCAGGATGGACCTCGCGTACGACGACTTCGCCCTGCCCGGCGACCCGCACGTCTCGATCACCACCTACACCGCGGTTCCCGGAACGCCCAGCGCGGACGGCCTCACCCTGCCGGCGACCTGGGCCGAGACGCAGAAGAAGCCGCGAACGGCAGACACCGAGGGCGCCCGCGCTCGACCCCGTCGCCCCTGACGCGTGACATCGCGAGCGCATCTGGCGGCGCCTTGGCGAACTGGCCGGCTGAGGCTGCGTGCCCGCCGACGGCACCTCACAACCGGCCGCGCCGCAGCAGCCTGGTCCAGTACTTCTTGACGACAGGGCGTCGGGGAAGCTCGGGCAGTTCATCGAGAAGCCGAACGGCTTGACGTACCTTGCCCGTTGAGGCCATGGCGACCGCCCGCGCGATACAGCCGGCCGCCTGGAGATGGAGTTCCTCGACGGTCGACGGCTGGGGTGGTGCGGGTTGCGCGAGGGTGAGGTTCTCGATGTGCCATCGGTGGGTGCGGCCGACGGTGTCCACGACGGACAGCGACGAACCGTTCAGGCAGATGGAGAGGGGCTCGGCGTCGAGCGAGGTCGTGAGGACGTTCGCGCCGTCACGTACGCGCCACACCTGGATCAGGCCGTCCTGAGATGCCGAGCAGGCCAGGTCCTCGGCCAGGGCCACCGAGGTGACGGTGACCTGATGGTGGACGGTGGAAAGCCGGTGCCAGACGGCGTCGTCGAGGCGCAGCGCGATGGCCTCACCGTGTTCCGTGCCCACGACCATGAGGTCCGACGACGCCCGCAGTGCGCTGACGGCACTGTCGCACCGTATGACTTCGCTGTGTTCGGGCGTCCACATGTGCAGCTCCCCGGTCACGATCGGGAAGGCCCTGTTGTCGACGTAGGCGGCCAGGACTCCTTCGGGCAGTACGGCGAGCAGAGTGCAGGCGAGGTCGGGCTCCCGCTGTCCGATGCGGAGCGCCGTCATGGACCGTTCGCGGTCACGTACCTCGGCCGGCAATGCGAAGCCGGTGTGTGTCTCGGGTGCCAGCAGCAGGCAGGAGGTCACGCCCTCGGCTGACGCGAGGTGTACCCGGCATCCGTCCGGCTCCACGGTCACCCCCACCTGGCGGAACCCCGGGGCCGCGGCGTCGGCCGCCCGGTCGCGGTGCGGCACGGTGACCGGAACGGGCACCAGGACGGCCGGGGTGCGCAGGTCGACGATCACGAGCCAGTCGGCCTCGTCCGCTGGGGCTTCTGCGGCATGACAAAGGACTACGGCGAGTCGGGCGCAGCGCGCGACGGCGATGCCGGTCATCCCCTCGGGCAGGGCCACCGTCGTGGCGCCGACCTCGACGCGGTCCGCGAAGAGCACCAGGTCGACGTCGGGATCGACGATCGCGGCGACCACCGGAGCGGGGCGGCGGGTCCGCATCCGGGGCTCGCCGGACCGGACGTCGTAGACCGAGACACCCGACGCCGCGTCCCCGACGGCCACGAGGTGGGCGGCGTCGTCGAAACAGACAGCGGTGACGGGGGCGTCTCCCTGGTGGATCACACGCGTCTCGTTCATCGTGCCCACGTACGCCCGGCCGTGTCCGGCGCCGTAGGCGAACTGCTCGTCCACCGGTGACACGGCGAGGCACAGGGCGCGGAACCCGGCGTCCAGCAGTTGCCGGTGGAACCCGGAGTGCAGGTGCTCTCCGTCGGCCAGGTCCAGGAGGTACACGCCGTCGGCCACGGCACTGTGCCAGGCCGCCATTTCGGGCGGCACGGGCCGGTGCCCCAGCAGGCAGATCCGGTTCGCGTGGCGGAAGGCGTCGGCGGCGCGCAGGAAGCCGGCGGTGTCGGTGGCGGGCGCGGCGAGGTGCAGGACGACGGGTCTGCGGGCCAGCATCCGTTCGTCGTGTGCGGCGTAGTCGCCGTCCTCCATCAGGCGGAGGGAGAGCTCGACGGCCTCCTGCTGGGTGATGGGGCGGTAGTCGGGACTCAGGTGCAGGACGAAGCCGTCCATGCTCAGGGCCATCATCTGGCCGGCGTCGCCCGGTTCGGGGTCCCAGGTCAGAACGACCGGGCGGTCCGCGAGCCAGTGGTCGACCGGCTCGCTGCTCCGCTGGGTGAGGTCGATGCGCCAGATGGTCCCGTTCGCCTCCGATCCCTGGGGCATCCCGCCGCCCGCGAGCAGTTGGTCGGCGGAGCGCCACCGCACGGTGTAGACCCAGTCCTGGAGTTCGTGCGTGGCTCGCACCGCGCCGTCGCGCGTCCAGACACGGACCCCGGACAAGTGCGGCGAGGGGTCGGGCGAACCGTAGCCCGCGGCCAGGTGGCGTCGGTCGGGTGAGACCGAGAGTGACTTCGCCGGTGCCGGCGGGGTGTCGAAGCGGGCGCGTACCCGTGCGCCGGCGACGTCCCACGCCCAGACCTCCAGTCCGGTGGTGGACACGAGGAGGTCGGATCCCCAGAAGGCGAGGGACACGATCTGCCCGGTGTGGTGGTCCGCCACCGGTGGGCTCCCGCGGCGCAGCCTGGGTTCGGCCGGCATCAGCTCACGGTGTGCCTCGGCGGCGTCCGCCACCGCGGGTTCCGCGCAGTTGAGGGCCTCTTGCCAGATGAGTGCCGGCTGCCGGCGCAGCAGGTGCGACGAACGTGCCAGGAAGCGGGTGAACTGGGTCTGTGGTGCGTCGTCCGGCCAGGGGTGCGGCCGGGCCGTACGGGCGTTCTCCAGGTCGCGCAGTACTCCGTCCACCCCGTCGTACCGGCAACGCTGGGCGAGGAAGTCGATGTCCGTGAGCAGGGAGTCCAGTCGCTCGAACCGGCCCGCGGCGGCCAGGTAGTTGCACAGCTCCGCACAGATGAAGGCCCGTTTCTCCGGGGACATCAGATCCAGGCGTGGCCGGCTCTCACGCATCGTCGGCCCCGAACAGGTCGGCGTAGAGCCGGTCGGCGATCTCCTCGTTGATCCGGGTGATCGACTCGCCGGCGGCCCGCACGATCTCCTTGTCGTGCAGGAAGTCCAGGAAGCTCGCGTGATAGATGCTGTAGACACGCCCACCGTGGGCGTGGCCCACGTGCAGGAACTGTTTCCACTCCTCAAGGACCGACTGGACCTCGGTGGGGTCCTCGCGCAGGAGATCGGCGAGGAACGTCCCCGACACGGGCCGCGACAGCTCCGACATGACGTACACGATGTGGATCTTCCTGCGGGGCAGGGGCTGCTGCTGCATGCCCATCCGCCGCCAGTGGTCCTGGTAGTACCCCTGTAGGCCCTCGGGCAATTCCGTGACGTCCACCGCGCGGTACGTGCCGTCGGCGATCTGCGGAAGGACGTAGTGCAGGTACATGAAGTTGCACTGGCTCTTGTCCGCGAGGGTCTCGACGAATCCCTCCTTGTCGAGACCGTGCCGCTCGACGATCCACGGTGTGAGGTCCAGCCGTGTCACCGCGTTCCGCAGGTACTCCACGACGTCGGCCCGACTCTCGCCCCGGTGCGCTCCCAGGTCGTAGGTGTCCTGTGGCGCCCGGTTGACCAACGGCACCGCGCTGCGCCGACGCGTCAGCAGGAGGTACACGCCCTGTGGCAACGACTCGGGCAGGAACAGCACGTTCGTGCCGTCCGGGTGGTCGGACAGGTCCACTTCGTCCAACGCGTCCACAGCGATGACGAGCGGCTCGCCCGCCCGAGCCGCGGCCTCCAGCAACCGCGTCCAGTACCCGGGGAGTTCGGCGGTGCCGGCCGGGGGCCCGGGCAGCGTCACAGCGAGCCGCCTGGCCAGTTGCGCGCGGACGTTGACCGCGCAGCCCAGGGCGCGATGGGCGCCCTCGGCCCGGAGGTTGAAGTGGGTGACACAGCCGGTGCGCCGGCTGAACTCCGCGCAGATCGCGCTCTTGCCCTCCCCCGGGTCGCCGACGACCGTGAAGAGCCCCCGGTCGTGGCGGGCCCGGAACGCGTCGAAGGCGGCGAACACGTTCTCCCGGCCGACGAAGTGTTCGGTCAGCTCCGCCACCCTCGCGGGCGGTTCCGCCGGAAGGTCCAGGGCGTCGAGGATGAGCGCCAACTGCGCGGGAACATCCGGCTGATAGGGGATCCGCTGGAAACGGTCGAGGAACTCATGCCGCTGGTCGCCGACCACCAGAGGCAGGATCGTGAACGACGGATCGCTCTCGCGTCGTCGTCTGGCCAGGTCGATCTCGGCCCGGACCCACTCCGCGTCCGCGCTCGCCGCGGAGAGAATGACCAGGAAGTGCGTGCACTGCTCGAGCAGGGCCGAGACCAGCTGTTCCTGCCAGTCCGCGCCGATCGACACGTCGTCCGGCGCGATCCATGCCCTGATGCCCCGCTGCGTGAGTCCCTCGGCCAGGCGGTGGGCGAGATCGTGATCCCGGTGATCCCGGACCGTGTGCGAGACGAAGACCACCGGAGACTGAGCCATAGCAACACGGTACTGATGATTGCGAGTTGAGGGGGATCACCGAGGGTGTCAGGTGCGGTCGTGGAGCGTGACCTGGTAGCCGTCGGGATCGGCGAAGGTGAAGGTGCGGCCGAAGGGTCCGTCGATCGGTGCGGAGACGATGGTGTGGCCGTCGGCGGCGAGTGCGTCGTGGATGGCCTGGACGTCGGTGGCGTGGAGCCAGATCGCGGCGCCGATGCCGGGATGGGCGACGGATGCGAGGTCGGTGCCGGGGATGATGTCGCGGAGTGCGAACGCGATCGGCTTCGTCTCGAAGACGACGGCGTGCGGCGGCCCGGCCTGCGAGCGGACGACGCCCAGGTACTGCTCGTAGAACGCCTGTGAGGCGTCGAGGTCGCGCACTTGGAGCGAGATGAAGTCGGGGCCGGTGACGGGCATGGGGGCGCTCCTCTGTGTCATGTCAGTTTTCTGACACGCGGCAAGCTATGTCAGAATACTGACATGAGTCAAGAAGGTGTCGGCGTCGACCTGGAGACGTCACTGGGCTACCTGCTCAAGGAAGCGTCGAGCGCCCTGCGCGCGGCCATGGAGGAAGTGCTGCGGCCGCTCGGGATGAGCGTGACGCACTACTCCTGCCTGGAACTGCTGGCGCAACGGCCGGGCCTGTCGAACTCCGAGCTCGCGCGGGGCGCGTTCGTGACGCGGCAGACGATGAACGTGCTGCTCCAGGCCCTGGAACGAGACGGTTACGTCAGCAGGCCCTCGGAGGCGCCCGTCGGGAAGGCGCTTCCCACGCGGCTCACCCCGCGCGGCCGACGAAGCCTTGAGCAGGCGAGCGCGGCCGTCCGGTCCGTCGAGGCCAGGATGCTGGCCGACCTGACCGAGGCCGAGCAGTCACAGGCGTTCCGGATCCTGCACGGCATGGTCCGTTCCCTGCGCGGTGACGGCGAGGGCGCATAGCTCGCTCCACGGCACGCGTCCCGCCCCGCCCGGGCAGGAGCCCGGGGGCACTGCGAGTCGGGAGCCCGGGGGCACCGCGAGTCGCGCCTTCCACGGAGAAGGGGGCGCGCTCGCGATACACCCGGACGCGGTCAGGCGTCGACGGCCTCGCGCCGGGAGGCCGGCTGGGCCGACGCGGCAATGCGGGCCGCGCGGTCCGGCATGGTGAAGGCGAAGAACGCGGCGACGGCGGAGACGGCCGCGAGCACGAGGTAGGCGTGCTGGAAGGCGGAGACGGGCGGATGGGCGTCGGCACCGGTGCCGACCGCGGTGGCCGAGGCCAGTACGACGGTGACCACGGCAGGGGCGGCGGCGTTGGCGGCCTGCCGTACGACCGTGTTGAGGGTGGAGGCGTGCGAGACGTCGGCCTTCGCGATGGCGGTGAACGAGGCGACCGTGGTGGGCATGAACACCCCGCCCATGGCCGCGCCGAGCAGGAACATCAACCCCCGGAACGCCCACAGCGAGGACTCGGCGTCCAGCCGGGAGAAGGCGACCAGCACCAGCGCCACCCCGAGCAGTCCGCAGCCCGCGATACGGCGCGGACCGACCCGCGCGTAGAGCGGACCGACGAGCTGGACGGTGAGCAGCACACCGAGGGCCTCGGCGAAGGTGGCGGAACCGGACTCCCAGGCGCTCAGCCCCAGGCCCTCCTGGAGGAAGAGCGGGCCGAGGAACATCGCCCCCATGAAGCCGATGAAGCCGATGAAGGCCGTGATGTTGGTGTCACGGAAGAGCCGGTCGGCGAAGAGGCGGACGCGCAGGGCGGGTTCGGGCACTCGCAGCTCGACCGCTACGGCCGCCCCCAGCAGGGCCGCGCCGCCGATCAGTGCGGCCAGCACCAGCGGACTCCCCCAGCCCATCTCGGCACCCTCGCTGACACCGAACATCAGCCCCGCGGTGCCGAACGCGGTGAGCACCAGGCCCGGCACGTCCAGGCGCCCGGGGACATGGTCCCGGTGCCGGTCGAGGAAGAGCAGCCCGAAGACCAGGACCGCGGCGCCGATCGGGAGGTTGGCGTAGAACACCCAGCGCCAGGACATGTGGTCGACGAGCCAGCCGGCGCCCATCGGGGCCAGGGCGGGTGCCACCTGCTGCGGGATGATCATGTAGCGGGAGACCTTGACCTGCTCGGACAGGCTGAAGGTGCGGTAGAGCAGGGCGGCGGTGACCGGGAGCAGAATGCCGGCCGCCAGGCCCTGGAGGGCGCGCCAGGCGACGAGTTCGCCGAGCGAGCCGGCCGCGCCGCAGAGTCCGGAGGCGAGGGTGAAGACGGCGAACGAGACGAGTACCGTGCTCCGGCCGCCGAAGCGGTCACCGAGCCACGCCGACACGGGGACGGCCAGGCCGACACAGACCGGGTAGACCACGACGACGGCGTCCAGGCCCGCGGTGGCGAGCCCGAAGTCCCGTCCGATGGAGGGCAGGGCGACAGTGGTTCCGGCTCCGTCCACGATGGACATGAACGCGGTGACCACACAGACGATGGGGACGACGATGCGCTGGTTGAGACGTACGGACACATACTGAGCATACTCAGTATGAGTAACCTCAATGTTTCCTGGATCCCTCCCCAGCACCGGCGACGGCCGGTCGCCCGATGGTCCGCCGCCCGCATGCGATAGGAACGGACACGCGGGGCACAGCAGTTGCGGCCCGTGAAGTCATGCCGACGAGGACAGGAGCCACGGTGAGGGACGTACCGGGCAGCAGCGATCCACTGATCGACGAGATGTTCGCCACCACCCAGCGGCTGCGCTCCTACGTCGACGGACGGCTGGCCGAGAAGGGCACCTCCGTGGCACGGCTGCGCGCCCTGCGCTTCCTCGCCCACACCGCCGAGCCGATGCGGATGCGCGACCTCAGCGACATGCTGGGCATCGCCGCCCGCACCGCGACCAGTCTGGTGGACGCCCTGGAGCGGGACGGCCTGGTGGCACGGCTGCCCCACCCCACCGACCGGCGCGCCCATCTGCTCGCCCTCACCGACGCGGGCCGATCCCGGCACCAGGAGGCCGAGGACCTGGACCGAGAGGCCCTGAGCACGGCCACCGGCGCCCTCACCGCCGAGGACCGCGCTACCCTGCGCACCCTGCTCGGCCGGATCCGCGACACGGTCGAGACCGCCCCGAAACACCCCAGGCCCGCAGATGGTCGCCAGTCACGTGACACAGCCGAAACAGAGGCAGGGGTGAGGGGAAATACGTCTCCTGCCTGAGCCACTGGTCCGTCTTGGCCGCCGGTTCAGGGGCGTACGTCGACGTAGTCGCCGGCGGCCTTGGCGGGCCCGGTGGTGGTGGAGCCGGTGAAGTTCCAACGCCAGTAGCCGTCCTTGACCGCCTTGACGGTGGTGCGCAGTGTGCCCGTGCTGCTCGTGTTCACGGTGGCCACCGTGGTGTACGTGCTGCTGTTCTTGGGGCGGAACTGCAATTTCACCGTCCGGCCCGCGTACCCCGCGTACCTGTAGGTGTCCCAGTTGGCCCGCACCAGCTTGCCGGTGACGGTGATACGGGCACCCTTCGCCACCGGTTCCGGGGCCGCGTCGACGGTGAGCCGCGCGGCGCGCTTGAGGGCGAACGTCCCTGCGCCGGGCGCGAAGACGGAATCGCCGTCGGCCGTGTCGACCAAGGCGTCCACCGACCAGGTTCCCGCGTTCGCGTTGGACAGGTCCACCGGATCGTCGCTGCCGGGAGCAGGATGGGCGTTGACGGTGAATCCCGTCGTACAGGACGTCGCGGTCTCGCAGAACGCGTCAGTGGTGTAGAAGCCGCCGTGGGGTCCCTTCAGGTCCACATCGGCGAAGGACAGCCCGGAGTCGTCCGAGCCGGTGACCGTGACCGGGAACGCCACGTCGCGTGTGATGCCCACGATGACGTCATGCCCGGAGTTGACCACCGCACCACTGACCACCGGCTCGCTGGTCGGGGTCTGCGACGCGGCATCGGCCGAAGCCCCCACCCCCACCAGCACGACGGCGACGGCTCCCACCACCGCACCACGCCTTGCCGTGCTGCGGGCGGGCGAGGAGATCTGCCCGCCGGTCTCTCTGTCGACTCTCGCGGTCTGCCTGTCGCCTCTCGGCGTGACGTATCGGCTCATCGGTCCTCCACGGGAGATAGCCGTGCCCTCAACCACTGCCCGGTCGACGGCAGTTGGCGGCAAGCACGGAAGAACGGGTCGCTGTCGCCTCCTACGACCACCGAACCGGCCGGATCGTTGCCCTGTTTCCCCACCGCACTCCGCCGTGTCGGCGCCGGGCTCCCGCGGAAGGGTCCTCAGACCTCGTGCGGGGCGAACAGTTCGAGGTGCCCGCAGACCTCGCACCGGTAGGCGTCGATCTGGTACCGGGGACGCCCCCAGCGTTTGGCTCCGCCGAAGAGGCCGCGCTCCAGCGGCCCGGGTATCCAGCGCGAGAATCCGCTCGCGTGGTCACCGCCGTCCTCGATGAATGCCGGCTGAAGGTCCGGCGTCTGGCACTGGGTGCACTTGATCTCCACGCGCGCACTGTAAGCCGGTCAGCTGATCGCGGTTCGGGGTGGGGGTCGGATTGAAACGTTCAATTCGACGGGACGCGGGCCGAGTCCTCCGTGCGCAGCCAGACGGTGTGCTGCGGGAACGGGATGTCGATACCGGCCTCGTCGAGGGCGCCCTTGACCCGGCGGCGCAACTCCCGCGTAACGCCCCACTGCTGCTGGGGAACCGTCTTGACGGCCAGACGTACGACGATGCCGTCCGCGTCCAGGGACTGCACTCCCCACACGGACGGGTCCTCGAGCAGCAGGTCCGTGAACTCCGCGTCCTGGCGCAGCTCCTGGCCGGTCTCCTCCAGCACCCGCTGCACCGTGTCCAGGTCGGCGGCGTGGGAGACGGGGATGTCCAGGACGGCCCGCGCCCAGTCCTGGCTGTCGTTGCGGACCCGCAGGATCTCGCCGTTGCGGATGTGCCACAGACCGCCGTTGAGGTCGCGCACATGTGTCAGCCGCAGGCCTACGTGCTCGACCTCTCCCACGGCCTCGCCGAGGTCCACGGAGTCGCCGACGCCGTACTGGTCCTCGATCATGATCAGCAGCCCGGAGAGGTAGTCGGCGACCAGGCTCTGCGCGCCGAAGCCGATCGCCAGCCCGACCACGCCCGCACTGGCCAGCAGCGGCCCCAGCGCGATGCCGACCTGGTCGAGCACCATGGCCACGCCGACCAGCGACAGCATGATGGTCACGCTGCTGCCGAGGACCGTGCCGATGGTGCGTGCCCGCTGCTCGCGGCGCTGACGGGCCCGGGAGCGGTCCCGATGCAGCACGGCGAGCCCGCGCCCGTGGCGCCTCGGCGTCCTGGGCTCGCCCTCCCCCGACGAGGGCTCCAGCACATGGCGCACGATCCGGGTGATGGCCCGCCCGGCAACCCAGCGGACCACGGCCAGCACCACGATGATCAGCCCGATGCGCAGGGGTATCTCGATCAACGCGGCGGTGTGGTCGCCGAACCAGTGCGTCCAGCCGGCGGCGAGCTGGGGGTCGGTGTGCGGGGCTGGGCCGGCGGGTGAGGGTGTCGTCGGCACGGTGTCTCCGTTCCTCGGCTGCGGAATGTCGTCGGCCGCGCCTACCCAGGCCGCACGAAAGCATGGTCCTTGGCGGCGGGACGGCGGATGGGGTGGGTGAGTGGGACGTGGGGCAGCGCGGGGCGGGAGGGGGCGGAGCGCGGGGCAAGGTGCAGGGCCGGGGGTGCAGGGCGGGGCGGTCGGCCGCTCACCGGCGGGACGCTGCCGAGTGGGCCGACACCGGCCGGTACGGCGACGGGCGGGAGACGGACCGGAGGCGGGCGGGTGCCCGGCGGACCGACACCGGCCGGTACGGCGACGGGCCGGAGACGGACCGGAGGCGGGCGGGTGCCCGGCGGACCGACACCGGCCGGGACGGCGACGGGCCGGAGACGGACCGGAGGCGGGCGGGTGCCCGGCGGACCGACACCGGCCGGGACGGAGACGCACCGGACGCCAACCAGGCCGCCGCCGGTCGGGCCGGCGCCAAGCAGGCCGTCTCCGGTCGGGGCAACGCCGGTCGAAGCGACATCGATCGAGGCAACGCCGATCGAGGCGACACCGATCTAGCCGGTGCCGATCGAGGCGGTGCCGATCGAGGCAACACCGATCGAGCCCGTGCCGGTCGAGGCGACGCCGGTCGAGCCCGTGCCGGTCGAGGCGACGCCGGTCGAGCCCGTGCCGGTCGAGGCGACGCCGGTCGAGCCCGTGCTCGCGCGGTGTCGAGCACTCCCGCCGGATCAGACGTAAGACGCCCGTCCGCGGGTATCTGTGCCGCCGTCAACACCACCCTTCACGTGTGAGGAACCCGAGGATGACCGACGACGCCTACCTCGTCCTGATCACCGACGCGGCCCCGGATCTCGGCGTACCGCCCGCCGCCGCCGGTGAACCGGCCTGTATGGAGACCCCGGCCGTACGGGCGTGGCTACAGGCTCAGGGAGTTTCCGTGACGTCGCCGCATCTGCGCCTGGTGCCGCCGGAGGAGACGGCGGCCATCCCCGAGGACGCCGAGCGCATCCCCGTACCGCTCGGCGAGGAGGAGCTGATCCGGGTCCGCCATCACCTCGCGCCCGAGAACCTCGCTCGGCTGGAGGAGGAACTGCTCGCCTACCGCTCCCGGGTCGACGGCCGCGACGCGCTGCTCACCCGGGCCCTGGCGGCGGGCGTACCGGCGCATCGTGTCGCGGAGTTGACGGGAGAGGATCTGTCCGTCGTCAAGGGAATGGCCCGCTGACCGTCCACTCGGCCGGAGGGCCCGGCGCCCGCCCGTACTCACATGGCATGCTCACTACCGAGCGGTAGCTTCCAGGTGAGGCGGCCGCTCCGAACAGGTTTCCTGGTCCTCGGTGGAAGGCAGCGCAGTGGCCCGAGTGTTCACCGTCAGCAGCAGCATCGTCATCGACGTCGCGCCCGAGGTCGCCTACGAGGCGGTGAGCCGCCCCGAGGACATGGGCCGTTGGAGCCCGGAGAACCTGGGGACGACCGCGGCGCCGGCGGGCGGCCCGGCGGCCGTGGGCGGCGTCTTCACGGGACGCAACAAGCGCGGACGGTTCAGGTGGGTGACACGGTGCACCGTCACCGCGGCCGAGCCCGCCCGCCGGTTCGCCTTCCGCGTCCACGCGATCGGGCTGCGCACACCGTGGCTGCGCGGACCGATCGCCACCTGGGAGTACCGCTTCGAGCCGGTCGACGCGGGCACCCGGGTGACGGAGATCTGGACCGACGACCGGCGCCGGTGGCCGACGTTCGTGGCGAACGCCTTCGACCGGGTGGCCACTTCGGGCCGGACGTTCGCCGCCTTCCAGGCCCGCAACATCGAGACGACACTGCGCAACCTCAAGCGCGAACTGGAGTCGAAGGGCGCCTGAACGCGCCCCGCGCCCACGGAGTGCGGACCAGCGTCGCCCCCGCCCCTGACAACACCCCCCGCACGGAACATCCCGACGCTTCTTACTTACTCAGGGGTAGGCTCAGCGCGAGTGCTTGTTATACGTTCCGTCTAACAACGGGCCGGCGACACCCGTGCCCGTACGACGGAGCCGTTACGTCACTCGACACCGAGGAGTTGGGAGCATGGCAAGCAGCACGGTCCGGCCGGAAGCCGAGCAGGATGCCCAGGCCGCTGAGATCGCCGGTCGACTGCTCGACTCGGCCCAGCAGCTCTCCTACGACCCCTTGAGCGAGGTCGACTGGGAGACACCCCTGGACGAGGACTTCCACGGTACGAGCCCCGAGTGGAGCACCCTGTACGGGACCTCGTACTGGGCCGAACTCACCGAGGCGCAGCGCAAGGAACTGACCAGGCAGGAAGCCGCCTCGGTGGCCAGCACCGGCATCTGGTTCGAGATGATCCTCCAGCAGCTCATCCTGCGGGACGTGTACGCCAAGGACCCGACCGACGAAACGGTCCAGTGGGCGCTCACCGAGATCGCGGACGAGTGCCGGCACTCGATCATGTTCGCCCGCGGCGCCAAGAAGCTCCGGGCCCCGGCCTACCGGCCGCGCCGGGTGGCGGTCGAACTGGGCAGGGCCTTCAAGACCCTGGCGTTCGGCGAGGCCGCCTACGCGGCGATCCTCGTCGCCGAGGAGGTCCTGGACGTCATGCAGCGCGACTGGATGCGGGACGAGCGGGTCGTGCCGTTCGTGCGCACCATCAACAACATCCATGTGGTCGAGGAGTCCCGCCACATGAAGTTCGCGCGTGAGGAGACCCGCCGCCATCTGGCGAAGGCGGGCCGCGTGCGCCGGCGGATCCACGCGTTCGTGATCGCCGTGGCGGCGTACGTCATCGTCACGAGCATGGTGAACAAGGCCGTGTACGCCAATGCCGGACTGGACGCGAAGCGGGCGATCGCCGAGGCCCGCGCCAACGAGCACCACAAGGCGATGCTGCGTTCCAGCTGCGCCGGGCTGATGGAGTTCCTCGCCTCGGCCGGCCTGCTGACCAGGCCCGCCCTGGCCTTCTACAAGCGTGCCCACCTGATCTGACCGACCCCCGGCAGCGTTGCCGAGCAGAGCGGACACCATGACCTACGCGATCACCCAGACCTGCTGCGCCGACGCCACCTGCGTCGCCGTCTGCCCGGTCAACTGCATCCACCCCACGCCGCAGGAACGGGAGTTCGGCAGCACCGAGATGCTCCATGTCGACCCCAGGGCCTGTATCGACTGCGGCGCCTGCGCGGACGCCTGCCCGGTGGACGCGATCTTCCCCGTGGACCAACTGACCGGTCCGCAGCAGGCGTACGCCGAGATCAACGCCGCGTACTTCGACGGCACCCCGGCGCCCGTACCGGCCACGGGCAGCCCGAACTTCCATGTGTGGGACCGGCCTTCGTTCGAGCGTGCCCTGCCCGCCGACTTCCGACCGCTGCGGGTCGCGATCGTCGGCACGGGACCGGCGGGCATGTACACCGCCCAGGATCTGCTCCTGCATACCAACGCGGAGGTCACGCTCATCGACCGGCTGCCGGTGGCCGGCGGACTGGTGCGGTACGGCGTCGCTCCCGACCATCCGACGACCAAGAAGATCGGCGACACCTTCGCCCGCTTCCACGACCACCCCCGGGTGCGGATGCTGCTGGGCCTGCGGGTCGGGGAACAGGTGACCGCCGAGGAACTCTCCGCCCACCACGACGCGGTGGTGTACGCGGTCGGCGCCTCCGCCGACCGGCGCCTCGGCATCCCCGGCGAGGACCGCACCGGCAGTGTCTCCGCGACCGCCTTCGTCGCCTGGTACAACGCCCACCCCGATGTGGCGCCCGACGCGATCGATCTGTCGGCCGAGCGTGTCGTCGTGGTCGGCAACGGCAACGTCGCCCTCGACGTGGCCCGCATCCTCACCGGCGACCCCGACCGGCTCGCCGCCACCGACATCGCCGGCCACGCCCTGCGTGCCCTGCGCGACTCCGCCGTCCGCGAGGTCGTGCTTCTGGGCCGCCGGGGACCCGAGGACGCGGCCTGCACCCGGCCCGAACTCCTCGCGCTCACCCAACTCCCGGGAGTATCACTGGTCGTCGACGACCACGACCCACGCGTGGGCGCCGCGATCGACTCGGCCGCACCGGGCGAACTCGCGGCCCTGCTGCGGGAGGTGCCGCGCGAGAAGGTCGACTGGTCACGAACTCCCGGCGAGGGCAGGCGCATTGTGCTGCGCTTCCACTCCGAGCCGCGGGAGATCGTCGGGGACGAGGGCGAAGGCCCCGCCTCGTCCGTGCGCGCTGTCCGGGTCAGCGGTACCGGCGGCGAGGTCCTGCTCCCCGCCTCGACGGTCCTGCGGGCCATCGGCTACCGGGGAACTCCGGTGCCGGGGCTGCCGTTCGACGAGGCGACCGGGACCGTCCCGCACGACGGGGGCCGGGTGACCGGCCTGCCCGGCACCTACGTCGTGGGGTGGATCAAGCGCGGTTCGTCGGGCGGCATCGGCGCCAACCGCACCTGCGCCGCCGAGACGGTGGGCACGCTGATCGCCGACGCCATCGAGGGCGCGCTGCCCCGGCCGACGCCTCCGGCCAAGGCGTTCGCACGGCTGGCCCGACGTCGGGCACCGCATGTAGTGGACGCCCGCGGCATGGCGGCCATCGACCGGGCGGAACGCACCCTCGGTGACGGCGACGGCAGGCCCCGTACCAAACTCGCGACCGTCGGCGAACTCATCACCGCGTCCCGCCGCCGCGCGACGCGCTGACCTCGGTACGGGAGTTCGTGGCGGGCCCGGTTCGCTCCACCCACCACGAACTCCCGGCCCGGCGTACCGCCCGGCGCCCGACGCCCGGCCGTATGGTGCCCCGGTTCCCCTTGGGGGATCATCGCTCCGACGACTCCGCCGTCCACCCTCCGACACCCCAACAGGCATCATGTGGCGGACAGGACAGCAGGAGGAGCAGCGTGACCGACACCAGCGACACCCGACCCGCAGACGGTTCAGCGCAGGCGGCTCGACCGAGCCCACTGCTCCGCCTGATGCGCTACCTCCCCCTGATCGCCCCCGTTCTGCTGTGGGCCGTGCCCTGCTGGGTGCTGCTGTACGGCGGTCAGGACTGGCCGCTGCCCGTCACCCTCGCCGGCACCACCCTGTTCGCCGTCGGTCTGGTCGTCATGCCGCTCGCGATGGTGCGCGGCCACGGCCGGCGCCAGCAGGACCGGGCGGCGATCACAGGTGACTCCCTGCTGGGCGGCAGCTGGGTCCTGTTCACCTGGTCCGTGCTGCTCGGCGTCCTGCTCCGGCCGGCCCTGGCGGTGGCCGGCGTCGGGGACGGACAGGACCGGGCCCGCATCGTGACGTGGGCCGTCCTCGGCGTGACCGCCGTACTGCTCGCCTGGGGGTCCTACGAGGCCCGTCGCGTACCCCGCGTACGCCAACTGGACGTGACGCTCCCGCGCCTGGGGGCCGGGCTCGACGGCACCCGGGTCGCCCTCATCACCGACACGCACTACGGGCCCCTCGACCGCGCCCGCTGGTCGGCCCGGGTCTGCGAGGTGGTCAACACCCTGGAGGCCGACCTGGTCTGCCACACCGGCGACATCGCGGACGGCACGGCAGAACGCCGCCGCGCCCAGGCCGCCCCGCTCGGCACCGTGAAGGCCGAACGGGCCCGGGTCTACGTCACCGGCAACCACGAGTACTACAGCGAGGCCCAGGGCTGGGTCGACCTGATGGACGAGCTGGGCTGGGAACCGCTGCGCAACCGCCACCTGCTGCTCGAACGCGGCGGAGACACCCTCGTGGTCGCGGGCGTGGACGACGTCACCGCGGAATCCTCCGGCCTGGCCGGCCACCGCGCCCACCTCGCCGGTGCCCTGGACGGCGCCGACCCCGATCTCCCCGTTCTGCTCCTGGCCCATCAGCCCAAGTTCATCGACCGGGCCGCCGCAGCGGGCATCGACCTCCAGCTCTCCGGCCACACCCACGGCGGCCAGATCTGGCCCTTCCACCATCTGGTCCGGATCGACCAGCCCGCCCTCGCCGGCCTCACCCACCACGGTGCCCGCACCCTCCTCTACACCAGCCGCGGCACCGGTTTCTGGGGCCCGCCCTTCCGCGTCTTCGCCCCCAGCGAGATCACCCTGCTCGTGCTCCGCTCGCCGCAGCAGCCCCCCGCTCCTCACTAGGCAAGGCCACCGGCCGACGAGGCACTGGCGGCCGGGCCCTGTCCTCCTGGATTCTGGCCGCACGTGCCGGGCAGTGGGCTCCTCCCACCGGGGTGTCCACACGACGACGGAGGCAGCAGTCGATGGATCGGGCCGACGACGTACGCAAGATTCGCAGGGATCACCCCACCCCCGTCTGCCCGATCGACCGCGGGGAGGACGGCACTTGGCGGATACGCGGCTATGAGGCGGCGCGCGCCGTTCTGCGCAGCACCGAGACCGTGCAGGCGGGCCTCGGGATCGAGACGGTGGAGAAACTGCCGGCCCGGATCCGGCGGCCCGTGCTGTACCGCGACGGGCCCCAGCACCGTGAACACCGCCGGCAGACCGCCCGCTACTTCACACCGCGCCGCGTGGCAGAGCATTACCGGGACCTGGCCGAACGCATCGCACGCCGGCACCTCGACACCCTGCGGAGCGAGGGCGAGGCGTGGCTGGAGGACCTCACCTTCGGCGTCTCGATCGACGTGGCGTGCGAGGTGATCGGCCTGACGTACAGCAGGCCCGGCATCCAGCGCCGCCTGGAGCGTTTCTTCCCCGAGAAGTTCGGCAGGCCCGGGCTGACCAGTTGGCACGGGATCTACTGGCTGTTCCGGCAGAACAGCCAGTGGCTGCGGATCTACCTCGCCGACGTCCGCCCGGCCGTCCGGGCCCACCGTGAACAGCCCGCGGACAACCTGATCTCACACCTGATCGCCGAGGGGTGTTCCCGTGCCGAGATCCTCGGTGAATGCCTCACCTACGCCGCGGCCGGCATGGTCACCACGCGCGAGTTCATCAGCGTCGCCGCATGGCATCTGTTCACCGACGAGGCGCTGCGCGAGCGCTATCTGGCCGGGAGCGAGAGCGAACGCCTGGCGGTGGTGCACGAACTCCTGCGCCTGGAGCCCGCGGTCGCCCGACTGAAGCGGCGGACCACCGGCGCTGTGGAGGTACCGGGCGCGGACGGGCCGGTCACCGTGCCCGGCGACGCGCTCGTCGAGATCTTCGTGGACGAGACGAACACCGACCCGGAGGCCATGGGCGACGATCCCACGGCGGCCTGCCCCGGCAGACCGGCGACAACCGGCCGTTACGCGGCGGCCCTGTCCTTCGGCGACGGACCGCACCGCTGCCCCGGCGGCGACATCGCGCTGATGGAGGCCAACGTCTTCCTCGGTCAGCTTTTCGCCCTTGACGGCATCCGCATGCTCACGCCGCCCCGCGTCGCGTTCCAGGACGAGATAGGCGGCTATGTGCTCCGCGGACTGCGCGTGGCCGTCGGCCCTCGGTGATCCCCCGCGGGGGCTGCGCTCGGAAAGCGATCGGAATCAGCCAGCCGGCCCCCGTCCCAAGGGCGTAGGACCAACCGCTCCCGATGACCATCCACTACCCGGGTGGGAACAGCGGGACCCGGGTGATGGGCGCGTTCGCGCGGCGTGCGGTACGGCGTTCCGGATCCGGCCGACCACATCGCGGACCGAGGGCACGGCGGCGGACGGGATCACGGCACCCCGCAGACTCTTGAACCCTGTCCAGGCATGCGAACCTGCCCCCTCGCACCAACCGCCCCACCGGGTAACCCGACTGTCTTGTCATGCACTGGTTCAATACAGCTCCCTCTTGTTGTGTGGAATACGCCGCTTCACCACCCAAGCGGCTGATCACCGCAGAAAAAGGGGGAACTGGCATGATCCACAAGAGAAGTGACGCTCGATTAGGCGCGCCGCCAGGAAACAGAAAACGTCGGCGCAGAGGCATGGCCGTGACCGCGCTCGGTGCCTTCGCGCTCGCGCTGCCGCAGTCCCTGCCCGCGCCGGCACATGCCGCGCAGCAGCCCGGCATCAGCTGCGACATCCCGCAGGACTGGTCGAGCTGCGTCCACATCACCACCAAGCTCGACCGCGCGCCCGCCGTGGGCGAGAACGCCCGGCTGACCATCGAGGTCGCCTCCCGCATCGACGTGTCCGACGCGCGGGTCCGGGCCGACCTGCCCGACGCCCTGGACTGGCAGACCGCCCCCGCCGGCTGGAAGACGCGGGAACTGGCTCCGCTGCTGCCCGAGGACGGCAACGGAATCCGACGCGCCTCGCGGACCGTCGACCTCCACAAGGGCCGGACCCTGCGCTACACAGCGACCGTACGCGCCGTCAGCGCGGCCTCCACCTCCGTGCGCGCCCAGGTCGACGGCCCCTCGGACCAGCCCCTGGACCTCGACGAGCACATGCAGTTGCTGTCCGTCGGCGCGAGCCGCGCCGACTCCTACCTGGGCCTCCACCAGCGCCGCAACTCGACGGCCCTCACCCCGCTCCGCGGCGACGTACCGCTCGTCCCGGCCGAGCCGAAGGTGAAGTACCGGCCGGTCTCGACCGAGGGCCTGCCCGAACCGCACAGCGACGACCCGCCGAGCGCCGACCCGTCCCTCCAGGCCCTCTCCTGCGCGACCGGCACGGTCGGCTACCAGGACCAGGCCGGTGTCGCGCACCCTTCGCGCAACATCCAGGTGCAGGCGTGGGACGACGACGCCATCGGCGACGACCTGCTCGACGTGGCGCTCACCGACGGCAACGGCGGCTTCCGGCTGTGCTTCGAGAACGGCAACGACCCGGGCGGACAGGACGTGTACATCCGCGTCCTCGCCGAGAACGGCCTGGCGCGCGTGGTCGACGAATGGTTCCTGGGCCGGGACCTCTACACCTTCCAGTCCGGGCAGCGGGACGACATCGCGGACGGCCGCACCGTGGACTTCGGCCGGCTCGCCCCCGGCGACCAGGCACTCAACCGCGTCCTGCACGCCTTCGCGCTCGCCGACGACGCCCAGGCCTGGACACCCGGAGAGTGCTGGGACGCGCGCGACACCGGTGACTGCCGTCGCATGGAGATCGTGTACCCGGACGACGACGACAACGACAACAGCCGATACACACGCGACGACGACACCGTGCGGCTGGAGCCGGCCACGCCCGACGACCGCACGGACACCGTGCACGAGTACGGACACGCCGTCATGGACGACGTGTACGACGACGACTTCTGGCCCAACACCGCGAATTGCAGTCCGCACGCCATGAACACGGCCAGCTCCGTCGGCTGCGCCTGGTCCGAGGGGTTCGCGAACTTCTACCCGATGGCCATCTACAACGAGCCGCTGTACCGCGGCTGGAACGTGGAGAACACCGCCGACTACGCCCCGGGCGACGCCACCGAGGGCCGGGTGACCGGCTCCCTGTGGGACCTGATCGACCCGCCGGGCGAACGCTATTGGGACGACTACCAGGAGAACGCGGCGGGCGCGATCTGGGACACCCTGCTCGACCGGCGCTCGGGTACGTTCCGCGAGTTCTGGACCCACCGCGGCCAGGAGGGCCACGATGTCGGTCCGGGGCCGCTCGGCGCACTGTTCCAGAACGGACTCGACTACGGATTCCGCAACCCGCTCGCCGACGGCGCGGCACTGACCCGCCCCACCCCCGAGCAACAGCACAACTACCGCTACGACACCTCGACCGCGTACTGGTCGGTCACGGCGATCCGGCCGCCCACGAACGTCGACTACGACCTCTACATGTACGACGACTTCGCCCAGCAGCAACTCCTCGGGCTGAGCCTCGGCACAGGGGACACGATCGACTTCGTCGCGGTGGACTCGGCGGTCCACGGCATGGGCGACTACTATCCGGCCGTCCGGCGGCCCGGACTGGAGACCGGCGGCGGTGAGTACCGCATCGAACTGTCCAACCCCACCCGGCTGTTGGTCAGCCCCGCCACCCAGGCGATGAACGGCGCCGACGACATCGTCTCGGTCTGGGACTACTGCCCGGGTACGCCGGGCAACGACGTCACCGTCACGGCGACGCCCTCCGATCCGTCCCAGGACGCCGAGCTGTTCCTGATGGACTCCGATCCGGCGACCCCCGCCAGCGGTGTGGTCGGACGCGCCGGAGCCGCGGCGTCGTCCACGGCCGGCGGTCCGGGGCAGCCCGAATCGTTCACCTTCACCCCCCAGGGCAACTGCTACGGCGTCGTCCTGGTCAACCGTGCCGGTTCCGGCACCTACACCCTCAGCGTGTCCTGACACCCGGTCAGGACAGGCGCCCGCCGGGACCGGACGGCCTCCGGTCCCGGCGGGAACCTTCCCCCACCCCCACCCGTCGGAGCCATATGCGCGCCCCCACCGTGACCGCTGCCGCGACCGCCGTACTCCTCGCCGCGGCAGCCGTGGCATGCGGCGCGGACTCGGCGGCTCCGCAGGCGGCACCGCCGGTGGTCTCCGCGGCCCCGGACGTACTGGTGCTGCGCACCCAGGAATCGCGCAGCGGTCCAGCCCCCTGGGAACGGGGACGGCTGCCCGACTTCTCGCTCTACGGAGGGGGCCGCGTCGTCGTCCCGGGTGAGCCGGCGGGAGCGCTCCAGACAGCCCGTGAGTTCCGGCTCACCGACCGGGAGTACGGGCGCCGCCTCGCGGACGCCGCGGCGGCGGGCTTCGACCGGAACCGTACCTACGAGGACTCCAGCGGCACCGACGCCTCGCAGCTACGGGTGGCTCTGCGCACGTCGAAGGGCCTGCGGACCACACGGATCACCGCCCCGGAGGCCGGCGGCGACGGCTCCCGCGCGAAGGCCCTGTCATACGTCGAGCACCTGCCGCAACCTCCCCGAGGAGCACGCGAGTTCCGGCCCACGGCGCTTGCGGTGCTCGCCACGAGCGGAGTGAGCGCGGGATCGACCCCGGCTGTCACCTGGCCCCTGCGTCCGCTGGCCGAAGGAACCCTGACCCCGCAGGGCAGGTGCACGATCTTGACCGGCGACGCCCTGTCCCAGGCCCTGCGCCTGGCCCGCACCGCCCGGCAGGACACACGCTGGACGAGCGGCGACACCCTCTACGCGGTGTCCTTCCGCCCCCTGCTCCCCGATGAACACGCCTGCCAGGACCTGTCCGCCCCCTTCAACTCGCCGCCTCAGAACTCCTGAAGGCCGCCAGAGATCGCCTCTTCGAGAGCGGCGTCGGCAGGAGCTGACCACGACGGCGAGGTCGCCCTGGCACAGCGACCAGCATGCGGATCCTGGTGCAGCGGTCGTCCTCACCGCACCACACGCGCTCCGCGGACGTCACATTCCCTGCAACGCGCGCTCCAGTGTCGTCCGGCCCGCAGGTCCCCAGTGCGGCTTGCCGCCGGGAAGGCCCCTGTCTCCGTTCTGCCCCATGAGTATCAGGAAGAGGCTCTTCATCGCGGCCAGGCCGCGGGCCCGCCGGATCGCCGCGTCGTCCGCGTGCGCATAGGTGTCGAAGAACCGTGTCGCCGTGCCCGCGGGGAGCAGCACCCAAGCGGCGGCGAGGTCCCATGCCGGGTCGCCGGCGAACATGTCGCCGAAGTCGACGATGCCGGAGAGTGTGCCGTCGGAGACGACGACGTTCGCGGGGTGGAGGTCGCCGTGCACCCACACCGGCGGGCCTTCCCACTCGGGGGCGGCGACGGCGTCGTCCCAGACGGCCCGGACCTCGGCAGCGATGTCGTCGACGGCGACCGACTGGAGGAAGTTCTCGAAGCCGTCGATGCAGTGCTTGGGATGGGCGCCGCGGTCTCTGGCGACGGGCGCCTCGGCGGGCGCCGGCACATGGAGCGCCCGGAGGAAGCCGGCGAGTGTGTCGGCGGCATGGGTGTCGCGGGTGATCGAGCCGTGGTCCAGGGGCTCGCCGGGAACCCATGTCATCACGGTCCAGTGCTTGGGGAAGCGCTCGGACGGTTCGCCGAACCGCACCGGCGTCGGCACCGGGAGCGGCAGGCGCGGGGCCAGCACGGGGAGCCACTGGCGCTCCTTGAGCTGGAGTTCCGGGGTGGGGTCCATACGTTGCATGCGTACGGCCAACTCGTCCCCGAGGCGCCACATTTGATTGCCCCAGCCGCCCGCCACCTCACGGATGGTCAGCCCCGCGAGGTCAGGATGTTGCTCCTTCAGCAGGTCACGTACCAGGTCCGCGGTGATCTCGGTGTCGGTGACGGTGTTGGTGTCAGTCATGCGACGTCACAGTACCCAAGCCCGCCGACGTGGACGCGGGTCCGCAGGCCCTGCGGACGGCGGGAATGAGGTCGGCGAGCCTTTCGAGTTGGTCGCGCTGGGCATGCATACCCAGACAGCCGAGGCGTACGACGATGTGCCGGGCGCCGGCGGCGACGTACGCTTCCAGACGCTCGAGCACTTGGTTTTCGGAGCCGCTGACGACGGCCTGGATCTTCTCCAGTTCCGGCAGTGGCATTCCGTAGGTGGCCCGTGCGTAGTCGTCCAGTGCCCGGCGGCCGGAGTCGATGTCGTCGTCGATCCGTACCGAGACGAACAGCGCGGGGGTGATGGCCTCGGTCGTCCGTCCGGCGTCAGCCGCTGCCTTGTGGATGGCGTGGAGGCCGGACGCGTAGTCGGCGGGGTCGGGCGGGTAGGGCAGCCATCCGTCGTACAGTCGGCCGGCGCGGGCCAGCGCCGCCGGTGTCGCGCCGCCGAGCCAAACAGGTGGGCCGCCGGCTCGGAACGGCCTGGTCGTGGGCGGGATGTCAGTGAACCGGAGGATCTCGCCCTGGAAGGCGCCGGCGCCGTCCCACAGGGCCCGCCACAGCGCGACCGTCTCGTCCAGGCGGGCGAAGCGCCTTTCCCAGGGCAACTCGGACAGTGTGTAGAGGGGCCGCCCGAATCTGCCCGGGAAACCGGCGCCGACGGTCACGGTGAGCCTGCCGCCCGACAGCAGGTCGATCGACGCGAGGGACTGCGCGGCCTGGATCGGCCGGCGCAGAAACGGCATCAGGGCAGCGGTGCCCAGTGTCACGGTGTCGGTCACCGGGGCGAGTGCGGCCAGCATCGTGAGCGCCTCGATGCGCGGGCTGACGAGGGAATCGTTGACGAACAGCGAGGTGAAGCCCGCGCGTTCGGCATGCCGGCCGAAGGCGATCAGCTCGCCGGCGTCGTCGTAGGCGCCCCACTGGGCGGTTCCGGTCGGAAGCAGTACACCGATGTCCATGCCGGCAAGGTTCCCGACCGGTACGCGTGCCGACAATTCCCTGCGAGGAATGGCCTGATCCCCTCCGGCACGGTTACAACATGCTGGTGGACTTCCCCAGCGCGCTTCGTGAACGTCGTACCCGCCGTCATGTCAGCCAGCTCGACCTGGCCCTGCGCGCGGGCACCACCCAACGCCATCTCAGCTTCATCGAATCCGGCAGGTCCGTTCCGGGCCGGAACATGGTGGTGCGCCTGGCCGAGTCGCTGGAGCTGCCGCTGCGCGAGCGCAACGAGCTGCTGCTGGCCGCCGGGTACGCGCCCGCCTACCCGGAGAGCTCACTGGACGATCCGGTGCTGGCCCCCGTGCGCACGGCGATCGACCACATCCTCCGAGGGCATCTGCCGTACCCGGCACTGGTCCTGGACCGCGGCGGACGTCTGATCGCCGCGAACACCGCGTTCGACCTGATCACCGAAGGCGCGGCCCCCGAACTCGTGGGCCCGGGCAGAAACATGTACCGCCTCGCGCTCCACCCCGACGGCCTGGCCCCCCGTATCCTCAACCTCGCCGAGTGGGCGCGCCACATCCTGGTGCGCCTCGGCCACCTGGAGGAGTTGCACGCCGAGCTCACCGGGTACGTTCCCGAACCGGAACCGGCCGCGGGGCCACTCGGTTTCGCGGTGCCGCTCCATCTGCGGTCCTCCTACGGCGAGTTGCGCCTGATGACGACGGTGACCACCTTCGCCACCGCCGTCGACGTGACCCTCGCCGAACTCAAACTGGAGGCGTTCCTGCCGGCCGACGCGGCGACGACGGAGGCTCTCGCGGCAGCGGCAGCGGAATGGCCCGCCGATTCATGAGGAGCTCGGCGGAGTCCCGCCCAGCGGGACCGCGACGAGCTGGAGCGTGGCTTTCATGGCCGACTCCCGTGGTTACGCGATGGCCCGTTCGGCCCCGCCTGCTCAGTGCCCCAACAGGCCCCGTTCGACCAGCAATGGCAGGACCTGTTCCCTGACCGCAGGAGCCAGGTCGACGCCGTCCCCGGCGCCGGAGATCCAGCGCAGGTCCGCCAGTTCGGCGGCGGGCCGGGGCACCCCGCTGATGCCGGCCTCGTAGACCGTCATTCTCATCGGCACCGCTTCGAGAGCCGCGATGGCCTCGACCTCGGCCAACAGGCGTGGCTGGACGGGCCGGACGCCGAGTTCCTCGTCCAGCTCGCGGCACAGGGCCTCCAACGGCTGCTCGCCCGGGTCGGGTTTACCGCCGGGCAGGTAGAAGATCTCCGGGGCTTGCTGCTTGCTCACGACCAGGAGCCGCCCGGCCCGCACGACGGCGGCCGCCACGACGACCAGCGGCTCTCCCCCACCGGCCGCGTCCGGGACAGGCGCTGCGGCATGTTGCGTCATGGACTCCATCCTCTCCCAGATGACGCGCTGGACGTCAGCCTCCCCGGACACGGTTACCGGGTCACCGCCGGCTACATACTCCGCCATCGGGTCTTCGTCGCTCTCGCGTGGGGACAGTCGTCCCCTCACCGCCGAGGGCCGAGGGCCGAGGGCCGAGAGCCGAGGGCCGAAGGTCGACTGGAAGCGGCCGGAGTTGCGGTTCACCACCGCCTGACAGCGCGCACCAGTACACGGCATGCGGGGTGCGCCCGGCCCAAGTCCGCATTCCGGCTGGAGCACCGCCGGTTGCTCCCCCTCGCCCCGATCCGGCGCCGTTCGCCGACGCAGCGCTCAGCGGACAGCGGGTTGTGCCGCGAGCCTCGTCAGCGCGACAGCGAGATGAGCGCGCAGGCGATTGAGCATGGTTGCCGAGATGAGCCGGTGCGGGGCGGTAGTGGCGCCGTCTCCTTCTACCGCCGCCAGGGCTGGAGTCAGGCCACCCGCCCGGGCCCTGAGGGCACGCGGGATCGTCGTGTTCCTCAGCCGCCGCCACCCGGCCTGCGGCCTCGCCCCCTTCCCCTTTGAGGAACCCTGCCCCTCGGAAACATCGCGTTCACGTCAACGGGAAGCCGCGGTAACAACCGCTTTCTAGCGTGACCGGCCGTGGGTCGAAGTCGTATACAGAGCCGCTGCAACGACTCCTGACGCCCCGTCCTGACCGCCCCCGACTGTCAATGACGCCACGCGGGGTCCCCCCACCGCAGCACCGCACCCGCAGCACCGCACCCGCACCCAGCCCCACCGGGAGACGTGGCATGAGTACCACCGATTCGCGACAGACGACGCCTGAGCCGACGAGGACCGCCGCCGACCAGGCGGTCAAGGAGACGCTGGAGGACTACACCCTCCGTTTCGCGCCCCGCAGTTACCGCCGCTGGACCCCGATGGTCGTGGCCACCACGGCACTGGGCGGCATCGCCTACATGGCCGACTTCTCCATCGGCGCCGGCATCGGCCTCGCCCACGGAACCGGCAACGCACTGGTAGCAATCGCGGTCGCCGCGGTCGTCATCTTCGTCACCGGTTTTCCGCTCGCGTACTACGGCGCCCGCTACAACATCGACCTCGACCTGATCACCCGCGGCTCCGGCTTCGGCTACTACGGATCGGTCCTCACCAGCGTCATCTTCGCGAGCTTCACCTTCATCTTCTTCGCCCTCGAAGGCTCGATCATGGCGCAGGGGCTGAAACTGGGCCTCGGACTGCCGCTCTGGCTGGGCTACTTGGTGTCCACGTTCATGGTGATCCCCCTGGTGATCTACGGCATGAAGGCGCTCAGCAAGCTCCAGGTGTGGACGACGCCGGTCTGGCTGCTGCTGATGGTCGGCCCGTTGGTCTACCTCGTCGCCACCGACCCCGGTACCGTCGACCGCTTCCTCGCCTATGCCGGCACCGACGGCGACGGCGGCGTCAACACCGCCTCCGTACTGCTCGGCGCGGGCGTCTGCCTCTCGCTCATCGCGCAGATCGGCGAGCAGATCGACTACCTGCGGTTCATGCCGCCCAAGACCGAGGCCAACAAGCGGAGTTGGTGGACGGCCGTGATCATGGCCGGCCCCGGCTGGGTGGTGCTCGGTGCGCTGAAGCAGGCCATCGGTGTCTTCCTCGCCGTGTACATCCTCTCCGAGGTCGGCCCGGCCGCCGCGACCGAGCCGATCCAGCAGTTCCGCAGCGCCTTCGACGCGATGATGCCGTCCTGGATGGTGCTGCCGCTGGCCGTGGCCCTCGTCGTCATCAGCCAGATCAAGATCAATGTGACCAACGCGTACTCCGGCTCGCTGGCCTGGACGAACTCCTTCACCCGCGTCACGAAGCGCTACCCCGGCCGCATGGTCTTCGTCCTCGTGAACCTCGGCTTCGCGCTCGCGTTGATGGAGGCCGACATGTTCAGCTTCCTCAACAGCATCCTGGGCTTCTACTCCAACTGCGCGATCGCCTGGGTGGTGACCGTGGCGACGGACATCGGCATCAACAAGTACCTGCTGAAGATCTCGCCGCTCCAGCCGGAGTTCCGGCGCGGCATGCTCCACGCCGTCAACCCGGTCGGCGTCGTCTCCTTCGTCGCCGCCTCCGGGCTGTCCATCGCCCTGTACTTCCACGCCCTCGGCGACACCCTCCAGCCCTACTCTCCCGTCGCCGCGGCCGTCATCGCCTTCGTGCTCACGCCGCTCATGGCGGTCGCCACCAAGGGCAGGTACTACCTGCGCCGCGCCGACGACGGCATCGCCGAGCCGCTGCTCGACGCGGAGGGCAACCCGAGTGCGACGACGTACGACTGCCACGTCTGCCACCAGCCGTACGAGCGCCCCGACCTGACCGCCTGCCTCACCCACGACGCGGTCGTCTGCTCGCTGTGCCTGAGCACGGACGACGTCGGCGACCACGTGCTGCCGGCCACGCCGTGACCGGGTCCATGGCGTGCGAGCCGATGCTCACCGGGGCTGTCGGCAGGTTTCCCGCTCACCACCGAGCCCTACGACGGCGCACCGCGGTCCCTGACCTATCTTGGCGCCCATGCAGTCATACACAATCGGCCAGGCGGCCCGTCTTCTCGGCGTGAGTCCGGACACCGCACGCAGATGGGCGGACGCCGGCCGGGTACCCACCCACCGCGACGAGGGCGGCAAGCGGCTCATCGACGGCGCCGACCTGGCCGCGTTCTCCGTGGAGCTGGCCAAGGGCGGTACCGGCGAGGAGGAGGTCTCCACCACCTCGGTCCGCAACGCGTTCCCCGGCATCGTCACCGCGATCAAACTCGGTGATGTGGCGGCTCAGGTGGAGATCCAGGCCGGTCCGCACCGGCTGGTCTCCCTGCTCACCCGGGAGGCGGTGGAGGAACTCGGCCTGGAGGTCGGCATGGAGGCCACCGCCCGCGTGAAGTCGACGAACGTACATATCGACCGCGTCTGACCAGGGCGGGCCCGGCGGTGGCCGCCACAGGTTCGTCGCACGGCTCGGCAGTTGGTGACGCGTCCGCCCGCTACCCGAGTCTGCTTCTTCACCCGGCTCCTCTCACCGTCGTCCGCTCCACGCGGTGTATCCGCCGTCCACGTGTACCGCCTCGATGCCGCTGATGTAGCGGGCGCCGCAGCGGTCCTGGGGCAGGACCAGTTGGGGACCGGCGCGGTCGAGCGGGGTGGCGCCGCGTACGGCGATCAGGAAGCGGAGGCGGTCCTTGCGGCGGGCGGGGTCGAAGACCGGGCCGGCGTCGGTGAGGACGTCGTACAGAAGTGGGCCGGTGAAGGTGTGGTGCTGGATGCCGCTGGTGGCGCACTCCAAAGCGGCCTCCGTCCGGTGCTGCGGCCAGGCCGGCAGATCGGGCACCGTCAATCGGGACGGCCGGGTCAGATCACCGGCGAGAACGAGCTCCGCCGCCGGTCCGGCGGTCGTACGGGCAGCTGCGAGGGGCTGACTCACGGGCTACCACCTCCCGTCCGACCGTACCCGGGGACCGACCCCGTACAAACGCACATGCGATGCATTCAGATGGATGACCCGGCTCATGCGATGTGACAAGAGACTTTCACCTGGCACCTGCGGCATTATCATCAGCGCAGGCAAGGTCGAGAGACCGTGGCCGGTCCGTCAGGGGTCGGTGCGATTGTGTCCGTGAGGACCAGAGGGAGTTGGACCCGTGATGACCCGTTCCGTGCGCCGGACCCGTCGGATGATGCAGGTGACCGGCGTCGGCGCCGCCGCCCTGCTGGCCCTGAGCGCCTGCTCCTCCTCCGACGACGACGCCTCCGCGGGGTCGGACGCCTCCGCGTCGGCCTCCTCGTCGAAGCTGTCCGGCGAGGTGACCGTGTTCGCCGCGGCCTCGCTGAAGGAGAGCTTCGAGACGCTGGGCAGGCAGTTCGAGAAGGCCCACCCCGGCACCAAGGTCACCTTCAGCTTCGGCGGCAGTGACGCGCTGGCGGCGAGCATCACCGGGGGCGCCCCGGCGGACGTGTTCGCCTCCGCCAGCCCCAAGACGATGAAGATCGTGACGGACGCGGGCGACAACGCCACCGATCCGGCCACCTTCGTCCGCAACCAGCTGGAGATCGCCACCCTGCCGCGCAACCCCGACAAGGTCGGCTCCCTGAAGGACCTGACCGACTCGGACCTCAAGGTCGTGCTGTGCGACAAGACGGTGCCGTGCGGTGCCGCCGCGGAGAAGGCCCTGACGGCGAGCAAGCTGAAGCTCACCCCGGTCTCCTACGAGGAGGACGTGAAGTCCGCCCTCAACAAGGTTGTCCTCAAGGAAGCAGACGCCGCGGTCGTCTACAAGACCGATGTGAAGGCCGCGGGTGACAAGGTGGAGGGCGTGGAGTTCCCCGAGTCCGCCGACGCCATCAACGACTACCCGATCACCCTCCTCAAGGAGTCGAAGAACACCGGCACCGCGAAGGCGTTCATCGCACTGGTGCAGTCCGCCGAGGGCCAGAAGGTGCTGACCGCGGCAGGGTTCCTCCAGCCGTGACGTTCCCCTCCCCGGACAAGGCCGACGCCGCGGACAGCCTCACCGGTGGTCCGCCGCGCCGCCGCGTCCGCGTGGGCCGACGCGGGGGTGGCGCTCCGCTGCCCTTGCTCGTGCCTGCGCTGATCGGTCTGGCGTTCCTCGTCCTGCCGCTCGTCGCCCTGCTGATCCGGGCCCCCTGGAGCAGCATGCCCGACCTGCTGACCAGCACCGAGGTGTGGCAGGCGCTCCAGCTGTCCCTGGTCTGCGCGACGGCGGCGACCGCGGTGAGCCTGGTGATCGGGGTGCCGCTGGCCTGGCTGCTGGCCCGGGTGGAGTTCCCGGGTCGTGGTCTCGTACGGGCTCTCGTCACCCTTCCGCTCGTCCTGCCGCCGGTCGTCGGTGGTGTGGCGCTGCTGATGGCGCTGGGCCGCAACGGGGTGGTCGGGAAGTGGCTGGACTCCTGGTTCGGTCTGACGCTCCCCTTCACCACCACCGGCGTCGTGATCGCGGAGGCGTTCGTCGCGATGCCGTTCCTCGTGATCAGCGTCGAGGGCACCCTGCGGGCGGCCGACCCGCGCTACGAGGAGGCCGCGACGACACTCGGCGCCTCCCGTTTCACCGCGTTCCGCCGGGTCACGCTGCCGCTCATCGCGCCCGGAGTCGCGGCGGGCGCCGTCCTGGCCTGGGCGCGGGCGCTCGGCGAGTTCGGGGCGACGATCACGTTCGCCGGCAACTTCCCCGGCCGTACCCAGACCATGCCGCTCGCCGTGTACCTCGCCCTCCAGAACGACCCGGAGGCGGCCATCGCCCTCAGCCTGGTGCTGCTCGCCGTGTCGATCGCGGTCCTCGCGGGCCTGCGCGACCGATGGATGACCGCCTCATGACCGACACCGAGAAGAAGACGATCCGCTACGACGCCGAGGCGCCGTCAGGTGACGGCCTCGACGCCCGTCTCGTGGTCGAACGCGGCTCTTTCCGCCTCGACGTGGCCCTCACGGCGAAGCCCGGCGACGTCGTCGCCCTCCTCGGCCCCAACGGCGCCGGCAAGACCACCGCCCTGCGCGCCCTCGCCGGTCTCGTCCCGCTCACCGACGGCCATCTGCGGCTCGACGGCACGGAGTTGGACCGTACGCCGCCCGAGTCCCGCCCGGTCGGAGTCGTCTTCCAGGACTACCTTCTCTTCCCGCACCTCACCGCGCTCGACAACGTGGCCTTCGGACCTCGCTGCCACGGCGCCACCAAGGCGGAGGCCCGCGCCCAGGCCGCCGTATGGCTGGACCGCATGGGCCTGACGGCGCACGCGTCCGCGAAACCTCGGCGGCTCTCGGGAGGCCAGGCGCAGCGTGTCGCGCTCGCCCGCGCCCTGGCCACCCGTCCGCGCCTGCTCCTGCTCGACGAGCCGCTCGCCGCTCTCGACGCCCGCACCCGGCTCGACGTCCGGGCCCAACTCCGCCGCCATCTGGCCGACTTCGAGGCGGTCGCCGTACTCGTCACACACGATCCGCTGGACGCGATGGTGCTGGCGGATCATCTCGTCGTGGTCGAGGAGGGCCGGGTCGTCCAGCAGGGCACGCCCGCCGACATCGCCCGTCACCCGCGGACCGACTACATCGCCCACCTGGTCGGCCTCAACCTCTACCGGGGACAGGCCGAGGGGCACACCGTGCATGTCGACGGCGGCTCCACGGTCACGACCACGGAGCACCTCACCGGCCCGGTCTTCGTCGCCTTCCCGCCCAGCGCGGTCACCCTGTACCGCGACCGGCCGACCGGGTCCAGCGCCCGCAACTTCTGGCGCTGCGAGGTGGCAGGTCTGGAGACCCACGGTGACCAGATCCGCGTCGCCCTCGGCGGCGAACTGCCGTTGGCCGCCGACCTCACCACCGTCGCCGCGGCCGAACTCGACCTCCACGCGGGAGCCACGGTCTGGGCGACGGTGAAGGCGGCACAGACCCACGCCTACCCGGCGTAGTGAGGCCTGGGTGGCCAGAGGATTCTCAACTGGCTCCGAGAAACCCCGGATCGGTGCCGTCGAACTGACGGCACGCGTCGCGGTTCAGGCTCAGGAGTTCGGCCATGGGCACGGCTCGGCGGCTGGTCGCCAGTAGGTCCTTGCGCGCCTCGGCCGACCACAACGGCGGGTAGAGCGACAGTCCCTGACGGCCATTCAGCACCGAGGCCTCGTCGCGCCAGCCGTCCCACCGCAGGCCCGCATAGAACTCCTGGAGCCCTCCGGAGAGGATCCAGGACAGCCATGCCGAGTGGCCGGCGCCCAGAGCCTCCCAGTGAAGGGCGTCCGGGGCGAAGTAGAGGATCTCGCCCGGCTCGCCGGGTCGGCCTCCCTCACGGGGGTTGCCCCCGTTGAGCGTGAAGACCCCGCCCAGCACATCGTGCGCGATCACGAGTCCCACGCCCGGCTGCCATGCGGGATCGAAGGTCGTGGGCATCGCATTGATCTCGGCCAAGCCGGGCAGGGCGGCCAGGCCGGGCAGGCCGTCGCCGCCGCCGGCTCCACTCGGGCTCCCGAAGATCCGCAACCATCCGCCGTCCACGAGCAGACCACCGCAGTTCAGCACCAGGCCGCCCAGATTCGACCGGGCGGAGATCTGGAGTTGCAGCAGCGAGGCGCGGCCCAACTCGGCGTCGCCGGGCAACACCTCTACCGGTACGTCGGTGCCGGACAGCTCCTCAAGGAGGTGCGGCCAGGCCGGATCGTCGACGTCCATCAGCTCGTTGATCTCGCGCATCCCCGCATCGTCGCACCCGCACCCAGTGGCTCACTCCGCAGGGTCACCGGGTGACCGGGGGACCGAGTCGTCGGCGTCTCGATCCGGCGATCGAGGTGACCTCCTACTCGTACCGGTACTTCAGCGAGTCCGCCTCCGTCTGTTCGATGTCGGCGATCGTCAGCTCCGGCATCCGCAGCTGGGCCAGCGTCACCTCGGCCGAGGTCGGCTGGGCGTCCGCCGGCAGCCACTGCTCCGGCTTCCAAGCCCCGCTGCGCAACAGGGACTTGGGGCAGTGCGGGTAGACCTCCTCGATCCCCACCACCAGCGCGGTGGCAGGCGGCTTGCCCACGGCGGTCAGCTGCGAGAGCAGTTCCGGGCGGGTGGAGACGCAGGCCCGGCCGTTCACTCTGAGCGTCGTCGTACGTCCCGGGATGACGAACAGCAGCCCGGCCCGCCCGGTGTTGATGACGTTCTGGAGGGTGTCCAGACGCTTGTTGCCGGTCGCGTCCGGTATCGCCACCGTCCGGGAGTCCAGGACGGCGACGAAGCCGGCGGGGCCACCGCGCGGGGAGACGTCACAGTTGCCCTCGGCGTCCACGCTGGCGACCAGGACCAGCGATGAGCAGCCGATCAACCGCCTGGTCTGATCGGTGAGTTCGGTCATCTGCTTGCGCACGGCCGCAGCGTTGGGAAGCTCGTAGACCTGGCGCAGCGCCTCCTGGTCGGCCACGGCGTCGAGGCGGAGGAGGTCAAAGGCACTGCCGGCAAGGGATGTCGTCATACCTCGACACTAATCGGTGTGGTTCACGAGCCCTGCGGGACTGCTGCCCGGGTTCTGGCGGCAGCCGCGTCTGTCGGCATCGGAGTCGCACCGGTTGGCCCTTTCCGCAGGGTGAGCGCCGGTATGGAAGAGGCGACCATGGGGGATCTGCACCTGTGGCTCCCGATCGTCCGTCGCTACGCCTGTTCGACATCGATGAGCCGTGGGCACATGTCCGCACCGTCGTAGTCGGCGGGTTCGCGGGAGTTCTTCGGAGTCAGCCACAGGTGCGGTCCTGCGTGGCGTTCTCACCGAGGTCCTTCAGTTCGACCAGGCGGCTGCGGTAGCGCGTGGTGCCGCGGTTGGTGAGCATGTGGATCTCACCCGGTTCGCGGTAGACGACCCCGCCGGTCTCCTCGTGGACCAGCCGGGGTGCGCCGCCGGCCAGGGCGTCGATGCGGTTGTCGGCGGCTTCGAGGGCGATGACGAGGTACGGGTTGAGATGCTGGTGCCAGGGCTGGTGGGCGCCGGGCTCCAGGGTGATCTCCCAGACCCGTACATGCTCGTTCTCGAAGACGATCTCCTGGCCGACGGGGGCCAGTTGGACCTCGGTGCCGTCGGGGGCGAAGGCGGCGGTCATCGTGGCCTGCTCCTCACTGATCGTCAGATCCGGGTACCGTGCAGGTACATCCTGCCCTCGCAACGCCCGTCCCCGTCCAGGCATCCCCGACCTGTCCTGACGATCCGGGAACTCCCGCTCCTGTGCTTCGCGTCAGTGTGCGAACTTCTTGACGGCCGCCGGGGTCACGGGCGTGAAGAAGTTGACGAGGTTGCCGTCGGGATCGCGGAACAGCAGCGAACGGTTGCCCCAGGGCATCGTGGTGGGCCCGGCGACGAAGTCGGTGACGAAGCCGGTCAGGTTCTCGTGGACGCGGTCCACGTCCTCGACGCGGAACTCGGTGATCACGCTGTGGTTGTCCGCCGGGCGGGCGGAGCCGGGGGCGAACAGCGGGACGGTGCGGGTGCCGGCGATCGCGAGGGTCGCGCCCGCGGTCCTGAGTTCGGCGAAGTCCTCGGTGGCCCACGTCGCCCGCACCCCCGTGGCTCGCTCGTAGAAGTCGACGAGGCGTGCGACGTCGCCGGTGATGATGCGGATCGACACGAAGTCCATGTCCATGGGAGATCTCCTTGGCTGTTCTGGAGGTGTGAGGGCGTGCACGTCGCAGGCTAGGAGAGATACAGGACAGAATCGGTCCTGTATCGGCGTTAGGCTGCGAACATGCCTCGTCCCACCGGCCGCGTGCTGACACTCCTGGAGCTGTTGCAGTCGGGCGGCATCCGAACCGTGGCCGAGCTGGCCGACCGTCTCGGGGTCGAAGGGCGCACCGTGCGGCGGTACGTGGAGCAGCTGGTCGACCTGGACGTTCCCGTGGAGTCGGTGCGCGGCCGCTACGGCGGGTACCGGCTGGCTCCCGGTTACCGGCTGCCGCCGCTCATGCTCAGTGACGACGAGGCGCTGGCCGTGCTGCTCGGCCTGGTCACCGGCCGCCGGGCAGAACTGACGACGACGGAGCGCACGGCGAACGAGACGGCGTCGGCGAAGATCCGGCGCGTGCTGCCCCAGCGCATCGCCCGCCGGCTCGACTCGCTCCTGGAGGCGCTCGCCTTCACGGAGCAGCCCGGCGAGCCGGATCACCCGGACGCCGAGCTGCTGCTCACCCTCGCCGATGCGGTACGCCATCGCAGGCCGGTCTCGATCCGCTACACCGACCGCGAGGGACGGCGCAGTGAACGCACGCTGCACGCGTACGGGATCGTCGCCCATGGGGGCCGTTGGTACGTCACGGGCAAGGACGCCCAGGTCGGCGAGGACCGGACGTTCCGGCTCGATCGCATCGCCGACGCGAGGACCCTGCCCGGCTCGTTCGAGGCGCCCGAGGGTCCCGCTCCGACAGAGCGCGTGCTGTCAGGCTTCGCCACCGCCGAGTACCGGCACGAGGTGACCGTGCGGATCCACGGGACGGTCGAGCAGATCCGCGCCCGCCTTCCCGCAAGCGTCGCGAGCCTGGAAGCGTACGAGACGGAGCCGGAGCACGAGCCCGGCCAGGACCCGGAGGCCGAGCGCTGGTTGCGGGTCGAGCTGCGGGCCGAGCGACTCGACTGGCTGCCCCCGGTACTCGCCGCACTCGACCGGCCCTTCGTCATCGAGCGCCCCGCCGAACTGCGCGACCTCGTCATCGCGCTCGCCGACCGCCTGACGTCGAACGCCCGCCGAGCCTGACCGCGAGAGCGGCGGACGTCCCGGCCTCAGCCACGTGCCAGGCGCCGGGTGGTCAGGGCGGAGTGCCGTCGCGGGCGGCCCTCGGTGGTGCTCAGCGGCCGGCCCAGCAGGGTCTCCGCGCGGTGGAGGCGGTCGTGGTGTCGGAACGCGCGTACGACCATGCGCGAAACGCCGGCCCGGTTTCCGAAGCCGCCGTTCCGCGGGACTTCCCCACCAAGTGGCGGGCCAGAACCGGAACACGCGACGGTCCCGACCCGCCCCAGGAACTCCAGCCCTCACCCGCCCGGCAAGGGTCGGACGGTAAGGATCTGCTCCGCCCGGCCGACCGAGCCGTCGAGGTCATGCAGGACGCTGCTGGTCAGGCCCTGCCCGGACGGACCGAACGTGACCGTGGTGTCCAGACCGGTCCAGGCGCCGCGCTGCTGCCGGTGCAGGTGGACGGTCAGGTCGACGTTGGGGAACATCCAGGCGGCCGTACGACCCGGACGAGGCGGGGCGATGGGGGGACATCGAGGGACGCGATATAGCCGCCGGGCCAGACCTCCGCCATGGGCCATGAGGCGAGTGACTCGGGCGGGGTGAGCCGCTCCTCGGGGCCGCCCGCCACCGCGCCGGTGTCGAGCGCGGCGAGATACCAGGCGCGGGCCCGCACCACCGGCCGCCCGGAGATCCGTACGACCGCTTCGAGTAGCCGCCCAACGAGGCGCTCCATCACGACACCGACAGGTCGGTGGTCGTCCTGGAGTGCGCCGTGCACGGGCACGCCGGACACTCCTACGGCAAACCCTTCGTGTCCGTGTTCACGATCAAGGACGGCGGTCGCCGTTTTCCGGGCCCTCGGATGGCCGCCGGCGGCGCTCCCGCTCAGTGGGCGCCGGGGAGGCCTTCCAGCGTCGTTGCGACGACCGTGCGGTCCGTGACGTCGAGGAGGGCCTGGCCGAGCGGGGAGAGCGGCTCGCGGGCGGGCAGGACCAGGCCCATCTGCTCGGTGCGTACCGGGTCGACGAGCGGGACGGCGTGCATGCCGGGCGGGACGCCGAAGACATGCAGCCAGGCGTGCGGGACGACGCTCGCCCACTGACCGGCCCTGACCTGCGCGAACAGGGAGGCGATCGAGTCGGTCTCCACTCGCGGGGTCACCGAGACGCCCACCGACTCGAAGGCCGCATCGATGACCTGACGCCCCTGCATTCCGGGGTGCAACAGACAGAGCGGGTAGTGCGCCGCCTCCTCCCATGCGATCTCCGCGGGCCCCGACTCGGGAGCGGAGCGCTGGATCAGCAGGACGTACCGCTCCTGGTACAGCGGGACGAATGTGAAGCCATGGTCGACGACGGTGCTGTGGTAGGTCACGGCGGCGTCGAGTTCGTAGGCCCTGAGCCGGTTGACGATGTCCTCGGACCGCAGGTCGGCGAAGACCTGCACCGTGGCGAGGGGGTTGGCGGCGCAGAACGGCTGGGTCAGCAGCGCGACCGCCGTGGCGGCGGTGGGCACGGTGCCGATGCGCAGCCGCCCGCTAAGACCGGCCCGCAGGGCCTGGAGCTCGCCCCGCATCGCGTCCCGGTCGGCGAGGATGCGCCGCGCCCACATGACGACCCGTTCGCCTTCCGGGGTGAACCCCTCGAAACGGCGGCCCCGTTGGACCAGGGGGACGCCGAGTTCGTCCTCCAGTTTCCGGATGCCCTCGGACAGGGTCGGCTGGGAGACGTAGCAGGCCTGGGCCGCCCTCGCGAAGTGGCGGGCGCGGGCGAGGGCGACGAGGTATTCGAGTTGGCGCAGCAGCACCCTCCAATGATCCACGTTCCCGCCCCCGGCGCCGGTCTCCTCGGCGGCGGCGGTGATCGGTGACGCCTCTCAGGTGATCGGAACTACCGCTTTGACCTGGCCCGACGTACGGGCGAAGAGTGGGCGACAGGACAGGGCGGAAAGGGCGTGGGCGTGATGCGGGATCTCGGCGAAGACGGACCGGACGAGGGCGAACTGTCGGTGTCGGCCCCCAAGACCTGGGCCACCGGCGCCCCCGCCGTCGTGCACGCGCTCCAGTACGCGCTCGGCCAGACGTCGCCGAGGCGCACCGCGCTGACCCTGCTCAACATCAACCAGACCAAGGGCTTCGACTGCCCGGGCTGCGCCTGGCCGGAGCCCGCTCCCGGCAAGCGGCATCGCAACGAGTACTGCGAGAACGGCGCCAAGCACATCGCCGACGAGGCCACCTCCCGCCGGGTGAGCGCCGACTTCTTCCGGCAGCACTCCGTCGACGAGCTGAGCCGGAAGTCCGACCACTGGCTCAACCAGCAGGGCCGTCTGACCGAGCCGATGGTGCTGCGCGAGGGCGCGACCCACTACGAGCCGATCGGCTGGGACGAGGCCCTGGACCTCCTCGCCGGTGAACTGCGCGCCCTGGACCACCCGGACGAGGCCCTGTTCTACACCTCCGGCCGCCTCGCCAACGAACCCGCCTTCCTGCTCCAGTTGTTCGCCCGGGCCTTCGGCACCAACAACCTGCCGGACTGCTCCAACATGTGCCACGAGTCCAGCGGTTCGGCCCTGGGCGAGACCCTCGGCATCGGCAAGGGCAGCGTCAGCCTCGACGACCTGTACGACTCGGACCTCGTCTTCGTCGTGGGCCAGAACCCGGGCACCAACCACCCGCGCATGCTCTCCGCCCTGGAGGAGACCAAGCGCCGCGGCGGCGAGGTCATCGCCGTCAACCCGCTCCCCGAGGCCGGGCTGTTGCGCTTCAAGCACCCGCAGAAGGCGCGCGGCATCATCGGCCGCGGCACCGACATCGCCGACCAGTTCCTCCAGATACGGCCCGGTGGCGACCTCGCCCTGTTCCAGGCGCTGAACCTGATGCTGGTCGAGGCCGAGGACAAGGAGCCGGGCACCGTCCTGGACCGCGCGTTCATCGACGCGCACACCACCGGCTACGACGCCTTCGCCGAGCACATCCGGGAGACGTCGTGGGACGCCGTGCTGGAGGCCACCGGGCTGAGCCGGGACGAGATCGAGCAGGTCCACGAGCGGGTGCTGGCCAGCCGTAGCGTCATCGTCTGCTGGGCGATGGGCCTGACCCAGCACAAGCACGGCGTGCCCACCATCCGCGAGGTCGTCAACTTCCTTCTGCTGCGCGGCAACATCGGCCGCCCGGGCGCGGGCGTGTGCCCGGTGCGCGGGCACTCCAACGTGCAGGGCGACCGCACCATGGGCATCTGGGAGCGCATGCCGCAGGTCTTCCTGAACTCCCTGGAACGCGAGTTCGGCTTCGCGCCGCCCACCCGGCACGGCCTGGACTCCGTGGACTCGATCCGGGCCATGCGCGACGGACACGCCAAGGTGTTCGTCGGAGTCGCGGGCAACTTCGTGCGGGCCTCGCCCGACAGCGACGTCACCGAGCGCGCCCTGCGCAACTGCCGGCTGACCGCGCACATCTCGACCAAGCTCAACCGCTCCCACGCGGTGTGCGGACGCACCGCCCTCATCCTGCCCACGCTGGGCCGCAGCGATCGCGACACGCAGGCGGGCGGGGAGCAGTTCATGACGGTCGAGGACTCCATGAGCGAGGTCCACGCCACCCGCGGCCGCCTGGCCCCCGCGTCCCCGCAGCTGCTGAGCGAGGTGTCCATCATCACCCGCCTCGCCCGCAAGGTGCTGGGCTCCGCGCCGGACATCCCCTGGGCCGACTTCGAGGCCGACTACGACCGCATCCGGGACCGCATCGCCCGGGTGGTCGACGGCTTCGAGGACTTCAACGAGCGGGTCCGCCGCCCGGGCGGCTTCCGTCTGCCCAACCCGGTGAACTCCCGTGTGTTCCGCACGCCCACCGGCAAGGCCGTCTTCAGCGTGAACGACTTCACCCAACTCCAGGCGCCCCAGGGCCACCTGGTCCTCCAGACCCTGCGCTCGCACGACCAGTGGAACACCATTCCCTACGCCATGGACGACCGCTACCGGGGCATCAAGGGCGGACGACGCGTGGTCCTCGTCAACCCGGCCGACCTCGCCGGCCTCGGCCTCACCGACGGCAGCCTCGTCGACCTGGTCAGCATCTGGTCCGACGGCTCGGAACGCCGCGCGGACGCCTTCCGAGTCGTCGGCTATCCCACTCCCCCGGGTTCGGCCGCCGCCTACTACCCGGAGACCAATGTCCTCGTGCCGCTCGACAGCGTCGCCGACATCAGCAACACACCCACGTCGAAGAGCGTCATCGTCCGCCTGGAGGCCGTCGCGGTGCCGACATCGGCATAGGGTGGGCGAGCGGTGATCGCCGGCCGCCCGGTGTTCGACTACGCCGCAGGACGTAGTCGCGCGCGGCGGGAGTCGACCTGCCGGCGGATGTCCACCGAACGGTGCCCGAGGGCCAGGCTCTGCGACAGGCCCCCGCCTTGAGGTGGACGGTGGTGATGACCGCGAGCCGCATGCCCACCGTACGAGGGACACCGCGGCACGTGTGCACCGTCCGGGCCGTCCGGACCGAGTCCACAGTCGGACATCGCTTCGCTCTTCGGCCGCACGGCGTGGTCCCCGCGCGCGTGCGTGGCGGGGCGCCCCAGAGGGTGGCGCCCCGCCACGGTGTGGGCGGTGGGGGTCAGTCGGCCGGTGTCAGGGCGACCTCGGCGCTGCCCGTGAGGGACGGCAGGCCGGCCGGGGGCGTGTCCGTGTAGCTGGCGTTGAAGACCGCCTTGAGGTTGTCCGAACCGGAGTGGCCGCCGTCCACGAAGGTCTTGAACGAGCCGGAGCACCCGTTGCTCGTGGACAGCGGGTGGCCGTGCGAGTCATGGCCGAGGATGAACGAGACGCTGACCTTGGCGCAGTCCACCGGCTGGTCGTCGGTGACGGTGACCTGCCAGGTGACCGTGTCACCCCAGTGGAACGGCGTGCCGCCGTGCGGGGCGGGGTCGGTGGTGAGGGAGACGACCGGCGCCTTGTTGCCGACCACGACGGGAACCGAGGCGGAGGCCGAGCGGCCGGTGCTGTCGGTGACCTTCAGCGTGGCGTCGTAGACGCCGTTCTTGTCGAAGGTGTGTGTCGGGTTCGCCTCCCTGGAGTCCACGGTGCCGTCGGCGTCGAAGTCCCAGGCGTAGCGCAGGGCGTCACCGTCGGCGTCCTTGGTGCCGGTGCTGGAGAACTGGACCGTCAGCGGGCTGGTGCCGTTGACCACGTCGGCCGCGACCTTGGGCTCCGGGGTGCGGTTGCCCCGGGTGAAGTCGATGCGGGAGAGCTGGGCCTCGGGCAGTTCCGCAAAGTACCCGGTGCCGTATTCGAGGACGTACAGCGCGCCGTCGGGGCCGAATTCGGCGTCGATCGGGCCGTCCGTGACGATCCCGGGGATCGCGTCCTCGATCTTCTGGACCTCGTTGTTCTTGCCGAGGGTGATGGCCTTCATCTGGTCGCGGGTCCACTCGTAGAAGAGCGGCTTGCCGTCGAAGTACTGGGGCCAGCGGTTGGCGGCCTTGTTGTGCTTGTCATAGCTGTACACCGGGCCGCCCATGGGGCCGATGCCGCCCGTGCCCAGCTCGGGGAAGTCCGGGGTGGCGCCGTAGCCGTAGACGATCTCCGCGTCCTCGACCGGGGGCAGCTCGCTGCGGCCGGTGTTGTGGCGCGAGTCGTTGACCGGCTTGGCGCAGTTGAAGGCGCCGTTGGAGGTCTGGGTGGCGAAGTCGTAGTCCTGGTACGGCATGTCCTGGGTCACGCAGAACGGCCAGCCGTAGTTGGCGGGGCGGTCGATGACCATCCAGCGGCCCTGGCCGGCGGGACCGCGGTTCGGGTTGGCGGTGTTGGCGTCGGGCGAGTAGTCGCCGACGTAGACCTCGCCGGTCTTCTCGTCCACGCCGAAGCGGAACGGGTTGCGCAGGCCCATGGCGTAGATCTCGGGGCGGGTCTTCGCCGTGCCCGGGGCGAACAGGTTGCCGTCGGGTATCGCGTAGCCGCCCCGTTGCTTGACCTTGATGCGCAGGACCTTGCCGCGCAGGTCGTTGGTGTTGCCCGCGGTGCGCCGCGCGTCGTAGGCGGGGTTGCGGTCGGCGCGGTCGTCGAGCGGGGCGTAGCCGTCGGAGGAGAACGGGTTGGAGTCGTCGCCGGTCGACAGGAACAGGTTGCCCTTGTGATCGAAGTCGATCTTGCCGCCGACGTGGCAGCAGATGCCGCGGTCGGCCGGCACGTCGAGGATCTTCTGCTCGGTGCCGTAGTCGAGCTTGTTGCCCACCAGCTTGAACCGCGAAAGCCGGGTGACGCCCTTGTACTTGGCGAAGTCCGCGGCCGTGCCGAACTGCGGCGCGTCGCCTTCGTTGACACCCGCGGTGGCCGGGTCGTCCATGGGGGTGTCGAGGCGGGGCGAGTAGTAGAGGTAGACCCAGTGGTTCTTGGCGAAGGCCGGGTCGACGGCGATGCCCTGCACGCCCTCCTCGTCGTGCTGGTAGAGCCCGGCGGGGCTCTTCTTCATGTCGGCGGCGAGGAAGTTCACGCCGCTCTTGGGGTCGTGGATGCGGACCTCTCCGGTGCGGGCGGTGTGCAGCACGCGCCGGTCGGGCAGGACGGCCAGGGCCATGGGCTCACCCGGGCGGTCGTTGAGGGTGACCTTCTGGAAGTCCGACGATGTCGGCGGTACGGGGTCCGATGGGTGGGCCTGGGCTGCGGGAAGGGGCAGCAGCCCGACGGCTCCGGCCAGCGCGGCCGCCCCTACGAGGCTGACGATCCGTCTGTTACGCACGCAGAACTCCTTTGATCTGACTGGCGGGTGACAAGGCGTCAGTTGCAGGCGCGCAGGGCCGCGAGGTTGTCGTAGCCGACCTTGGCGAACTCCAGGGACTGGCCGGGGGCGGTCGTGCTCGGTGCGTTGTCCTGCTCGACCATCGGGTTGTGGTAGTTCTTCGCGCCCACCCGGGTGAAGAACTTCCGGTAGTCGATGTCGCCTGTGCCGAACGGCACCATGTCGTAGCCCAGGCCGCTCTGGAGGTTGATCACGCCGTCCTTCGCGTGGAAGAGCGGGAAGCGGTTGGTGTTGCGGACCACGAGGGCGGCCGGGTCGAAGACGTCCTCGCGTCGCGAGCCGTCGTGGGCGGTGTACGTGTGGAACTTGTACTGGGCCACGTGTGCCCAGAAGACGTCCAGCTCCAGATAGACGTTCTTGCGGTCCGTCACCTTCAGGAAGTACTCCAGCTTCCGGATGCCGGAGCTGCGGGTGGGCTTGCCCTGGTCGTCGAGCGGGCCGCCGTCGAGCAGGAAGTCGTAGGCCGCGTCGTGGTTGTGTGTGTACAGCTTGATGCCCTCACGGCGGGCGATGCCGCCCAGGGTGTTCCACTTCTCCGCGGCGACGTCCCAGTCGGCCCGGTAGGGGGTGTTGGTGGGGTCGGCGCCGGTCCCCATGTGTTCCATGCCGAGGATGTTGGACACCTCCAGGAAGCGCTTGAAGGTGTCCAGGTCGGAGGTGGTCAGCGGCCAGGACGGCGGGATGTAGCCGTGGCTGCCCTGTGCCCGCAGGCCGTACTCGTCGAGCCAGGAGCGCAGGAGCTTCGCGCCCTGGACGGTGCCCAGGTCGGCGCCGCCGGGCGCGTTGGCGTGCTGGCCGTACCCGGCGAACTCCACCTGGCGGTAGCCGAACCGCGACAGCTGCCGGAACACCTCACGGAACCCGGAGGGCAGGTCGGAGGCGAGCGGGTCACGGCCGACCGCGTCACGGACGGTGTAGAGGATGATGCCCCGCTTGTCCGGCGGGACCAGCGCGGAACGGCCCCGGTCAGCGGCGGCGGCCTCGGCTCTGTCCTGCGCCAGGGCGGGAGCGGCGCCGAAGACCGGGGCGGCGATCGCGGCGGCGGAGACGGCCGTGCAGGTGCTGAGGAAACGGCGGCGGCTGACGCCGAGGGTGCGGCGCAGGGCGTCGCCGGTGACGGCTTCGTCGTTGAACGCGGTCACAGTGGTTCTCTCTTTCGTTGTCGCGAGTGCTGCGGATGCCTGGCGGGTCGCCCGCCTCAGGAGAGGCCGGCGAGCCGCAGCAGCAGGGATTTCACTTCGGTGGCCGCGACGCGGCCGGACACTGCGCGGGGGGTGGAGACCAGGACGAGCGGACTTTCGTCGTCGCTCGTGGGGCGGCGGCCGTGGCTGCCGCGAAGGGGTGCGGGATCAAGGGGGACGACCGCCATGCGGTAGCGCATGCCGAGCTTCTTGCGGGCCACCGCCTTGGCCGCCTTGAGGCGGACGTAGGGATCCTCGGGATCGAGGAACAGCTCGACGGGGTCGTAGCCGGGTTTGCGGTGGATCTCGACGAGCCGGGCGAAGTCGGGGGCGCGGGCGTCGTCGAGCCAGTAGTAGTACGTGAACCAGGCGTCCGGCGCGGCGACCGCGACCAGCTCCCCGGAGCGCGGGTGATCGAGCCCGTTGGCCTTCTTGCCCTCGTCGTCGAGGATCTCCTCGATGCCCGGCAGGTCCGCCAGCACTTCGCGGGTGGCCGCCAGATCCTCGGGCCGCCGGACGTACACGTGCGCCAGCTGGTGGTCGGCGACCGCGAAGGCGCGCGAGGCCATCGGGTCGAGGTACTCCATGCCGTCCTGGGTGTGCACCTCAAGGAGGCCGGCGCGGCGCAGGGCGCGGTTGATGTCGACCGGGCGGCTGACGCGGGTGATGCCGTACTCGGACAGGGCCACGACCGTGCGGCCCTCGGCATGGGCGTCGTCGAGCAAGGGGCCGATGACGGCGTCGAGTTCGGCGGCGGCCCGATGCGAGCGGGGGTCGTCGGGGCCGAAGCGTTGCAGGTCGTAGTCGAGATGCGGAAGGTAGCAGAGGGTCAGGTCCGGCCGACGGGTGGCCATGATGTGGCGGGTGGCGTCGGCGATCCACTGGCTGGAGACGATGTCCGCGCCCGGTCCCCAGAAGTGGAAGAGGGGGAAGGTGCCGAGTTTCTCGGTGAGTTCGTCGTGCAGGGACGGTGGGCGGGTGTAGCAGTCGGGTTCCTTGCGGCCGTCGGCGTAGTAGACCGGCCGGGGGGTGACGGTGAAGTCGGTGTCGGCGCCCATGGCGTACCACCAGCAGATGTTGGCGACCGTGTAGCCGGGGTGGGCGCGGCGGGCGGCGTCCCAGAGCTTGTCGCCGGCGACCAGTCCGTTGTGCTGACGCCACAGCAGTACGTCGCCGAGCTCGCGGAAGTACCAGCCGTTGCCGACGATGCCGTGCTCGGCGGGCAGCGCGCCGGTGAGGAAGGTGGACTGGGCGGTACAGGTCACGGCCGGGAGGACCGTGGACAGATGGGCCTGCGAGCCGGAGCCGGCCAGCGCCTTGAGCCGGGGCATGTGGTCGAGGAGACGGGGGGTGAGGCCGACCACGTCGAGGACCAGGAGCGGAGTCGGGCGGCTGCTCATGGGAGTTCCTTCAGGCCGAGGTCGGTCAACAGGTCGCGGGCGAGGGTGAGTTCGGCGGCGATGCCGTCGACGAGCTGGGTTCTGGTGCGGGGGCGCAGCTCGGGCGGCAGGGCCTGCCAGGTGTAGGTCTCCACTTCGAGGTGACGGGTGCGTGGCTCCACGCCTCCCACCAGCAGGGCCAGGGCCTCCTGGAGGACCGGCAGGGTGGAGGTCAGCGGTGGGGCGGGCGGGGCGTGCAGGGGGACGTGGAAGTGGGCGCGCCAGGGTGTGGTGTCGGGCAGGGACTCGCCGGCGAGTGCCTCGCCGAGGTCGTCGGTGCCGCGCAGGCCGCCGGGTGTGAGGGTGCGGGTCTGGTGCAGGAAGCGGGGTTCGGCGAAGGCGGCGAGGGCGTCACGGACCTCCGGCCTGCCGGGTTCCTCGGCGTGCAGGGCCGCCGACAGCTGTGCCTTGGGGATGCCGACGCCGGCCGCCCCGAGCGCGGTCAGGGCCGTGGCCGGGTCCTCGAAGGACGTGGCGAGGTGGCACGTGTCGACACAGACGCCGATGCGGTCGCCGGGCAGCGCCGTGAGCGGTCCGATCGCGTCCGCGGTGGTCTCCACCGTGCACCCGGGCTCCGGTTCGAGCGCGATACGGATCGAGTTGCCGGTCAGCTCCTCCAGCGCGTCGAGCTGGCCCGACAGCGTGGTCAGCGCCGCGCGGGCGGTGGCGGCGGCGTGCGCGTCGAAGCCGGTGCGCCAGCCGAGCGGAAGGGTGGAGATGGTCCCTTCGGTGACGTCGTCCGGCAGCAGCGCGGTCAGCAGCCGGGCCAGGTCGGCGGTGTACGCGAGGCGTTCGGGGTCGGCCCAGTCCGGTGTGTAGACGCGGTACTTGACCTGTTCGGCGCCGAACCCGTCGTAGGGGAAGCCGTTCAGCGTCACCACTTCCAGCCCGCGCCGGTCCAGTTCGGCGCGCAGGCCCCGCAGGGCCACCGGGTCGGTGATCAGCGTGTGTGCCGCGCCCTTGGCCAGCCACAGGCCGATGCCGAGGCGGTCGCGGCCCAGGCATCTGCGGACCGGCTCGCAGTGGTCGCGCAGTTGGGCGAGGACGCCGTCGAGGGTCTCGGCGGGATGGACGTTGGTGCAGTAGGCGAGGTGGACGACGGAGCCGTCGGGGTGGCGGAAGCGCATGGGCTATTCGCCCCCGCGCAGAATGGAGTTGCCCTCGTGCGAGCCCTCGGCTTCGGGGACGTCGAGGCTCAGCCGTCCGCTGAGTCCGTAGAAGGCGACGGGGTTGCGCCACAGCACCTGGTCGACGTCGTCCTCGGTGAATCCGACCGCGCGCATGGCGTCGGCGACCTTGCGGGTCTTGAGGGGATCGCTTCTCCCCCAATCGGCCGCCGAGTTGACGAGGACCTTCTCCGTTCCGTAGCCCCGCAGGATGTCCACCATGCGGTCCTCGTCCATCTTGGTGTCCGGGTAGACGGAGAAGCCGAGCCAGCAGCCGCTGTCCTTGGCCTCTTTGACGGTGGTCTCGTTGAGGTGGTCGACCAGGACGTGGTCCGGGGTGAGCGAGGACTCCCGGACGACGTCGAGGGTGCGGCGCAGACCGGCGAGCTTGTCGCGGTGCGGGGTGTGCACGAGGGCGGGCAGGCCGTGGTCGGCGGCGAGTTGGAGCTGGGCGGCCAGCGCGGTGTCCTCGGCCGGTGTCATGGAGTCGTAGCCGATCTCGCCCACGGCGACGACGCCGTCCTTGACGAGATAGCGGGGCAGTTCGTCCAGGACGGGTACGCAGCGCGGGTCGTTGGCCTCCTTCGGGTTGAGGGCGAGGGTGCAGTGGTGGGCGATGCCGTACTGGGCGGCGCGGAAGGGCTCCCAGCCGAGGAGGGCGTCGAAGTAGTCGAGGAAGGAGGCGGGCGAGGTGCGGGGCTGGCCGAGCCAGAAGGAGGGTTCGACGACGGCGCGGACGCCTGCGGCGTACATCGCCCGGTAGTCGTCGGTGGTGCGGGACGTCATATGGATGTGCGGGTCGAAGATGCGCATCACAGCTCCTTGGGCTCTTCGTCCGTGGGCTCTTCGTCCGTCAGCGTCAGCACGCGGCCGAGGTCGTCGGGGACGTCGCGGCCGGCTGCCGTCCGCTCGGCGGCGTAGTCGGTGAGCATGCGGGCCAGTTCGCCGTCACCGGCAGCCCGTTGCGCGAGGTTCGCGACCGCGTCGAGGGAGACTCCGGTGAACAGGCACTTCAGGACGGCGTGCCGCCAGGCGTGCGGATCGAGATGGGTTGCGGCGTACGGGCCGACGGCGGCGGCGATCAGCCGGGTGTCGTTGCTGCGCAGCGCGTCCTCGACGAGGTGCACGGCGTGCGGCCCTTCGACCAGGGCGGGCAACGCCCGCAGTACGGCGCGGCGTTCGGCGGCGCTGCCGTGCCGGTAGAGCCGGCTCAGGGTCTTGGCCCCCGCCCTGGCCTCGACCAGCAGCAGTGTCCGGACGGCGTCGGCTTGGTCGTTGCCGCAGTGCCGCCCGGCGGCGGCGAACCGCAGCTCCCAGGAGGTGACGGTCGGTGATACCTGTGCCGCGTCCGCCAAGGCTTCGGCGAACCAGCTGCGGGCGCCGTCGGTGGGCAACGCCGCGGTGACGGTGTCGCGGGTCCAGGGCAGGGGTCGCGTCATGCTGCCGGCACCCCCTTCGTGGTGGTGGCTTCGACGGTGCGGAGGAACTCCACGGAGGAGCGGGCCAGTTCGGGTCCGGCGTGGGAGTGGCGGGGCAGTTCCACGACGGTCAGGCCCTGGTAGCCGGTGGCGGCGAGGGCGTCCAGGACGGGCGGGAAGTCGATCTCGCCGTCGCCGAACGGCAGATGCTCGTGCACCCCGCGCCGCATGTCCTCGATCTGCACATGCCGCAGCCAGGGCCCGGCCGCCCGGACGCAGTCGGCGGGCGGCTCCGCCTCCAGGCACTGGCAGTGGCCGATGTCGAGGGTCAGACCGAGCGGCTCCGGGTCGTCGAGCATGCGGCGAAGTCGGTGGAAGTCGTCGAGGGTGGCGAGAAGGTGGCCCGGTTCGGGTTCGATGGCCAGCGGTACGCCGGCGGCTGACGCGGTGTCGAGCACGGGTGTGAGCGCCGTCTGAAGGCGCTGCCACGCGGTGTCGGCGTCGGTGCCGGGAGGCGTGATGCCGCTGAAGCAGTGCACGGCGTGGGCTCCGAGGTCCGCCGCGACCCTGACCGCGGTGAGCAGCAGCCGGGTGCGGGCGGCACGCCCTTCGGGGTCCGCGTCGAGCAGCGACGGGCCGTGTTTGCGGCGCGGGTCCAGGACGTAGCGGGCGCCGGTCTCGACGGTCGCGGTGAGGCCGAGCGCGGCGAGCCGACGGGCGACGTGGGCGGTACGGGCGACGAGATCGGGGGCGAGCGGGTCGAGGTGCATGTGGTCGAGGGTCAGTCCGACGCCGTCGTAGCCGAGGTCGGCGAGGAGGCCGAGGGCGTCGTCGAGACGGAGATCGGTGAGGCCGTTGGTGCCGTAACCGAGGCGGAGGCGCTGGTGGCGGCTCATGTGACGCTCACTTTCCGTGCCAGCGTGCGGGCCACGGGGACGAGCCCCAGGAGGGCGAGGGCGGTGCCGTTCGCCCCGGACCGGGCGGCGAGCGCGGCCTGGAGCGGGATCAGGGCGCGGATCCCGCCGCCCACGGCGCGCTGGGTGAGGGGCGGGGACGGGTTGAGGGCGGCGTGCAGGTTGAGGAGGGCGCCGGTGCGGACGTATGCGGCGGTCGTCAGCGTCGGGAGGTGCCCGGCCGTCGGGTGGGTGCGGGCCAGCAGCGCGCCGAGCGTGGTCAGCGCGCCGAGGGCGGCGAGGGGGGTGCGTGAGGAGCCGCCGTGCGTCTCGTGCCGGGAGACGGCGGTGACGGCGTAGGTGTGGGCGGCCAGGGCGAGGGAGGGGGCCGCGCTGCGGCGGGCGGCGTCGGATGCGGAGGAGGCGCCGTGCCCTTGAGGGGACGTCAGGGTGGCCGTCGCGCCGAGCAGCAGGTCCAGGGCGCGGGCCGCGGCCATCGCCGCCGGGGCCGCCGCGGTGTGCTTGAGCCGGAGGTCGTACGCCCAGACCGTGGCGGTGAGGGCCGTCGCCGTCGCGAGTGCGGGGCGGCCCGCGCGGGCGGCGAGTGTCAGGCCCGCCACGGTCAGGAGTCCGGCCGCGCCCAGTGCGGCCGTCGGGGCGATACGGCCGGAAGGGATGGGTCGTTGCGGGCGGTCGAGGGCGTCCTCGTCGCGGTCGGCCCAGTCGTTGAGCGCCATGCCCGCCTCGTAGAGGCAGAGTGAGGCGCCCATGGCGTACGCCGTGCCCCGGTTGGGCCGCGCAGCGGTGGCCGCGGCGCCGGCCAGGGCGTCGCCGGGGACGGTGAACAGCGCGGAGACACGCAGCAGTTCGGCCCAGTCCCGCAGGCGCGGGCGGCGTCCGCGACCCGGTCCGGCGGGCTCTGTGGGGCGCACCGGCACGAGGCGGTTCCGCAGGCGGCGGATCACCGGGCCTCCCGCAGTCGGTCGGCGAACGACAGCAGCGCGGCGAACTGCTCCGCGAGGCCGGACGGGCCGGCATCGGGGTCCTTGAAGTAGAAGCCGAGGTCCGGGAGGGGGCCGGACAGGCCCGCCTCGTGGGCGCGTGCGGCCAGCCGGGCCAGGTCCAGGACCAGGGGTGCGGCCAGGGCCGAGTCGCAGCCCTGCCAGATGGTCTGGAGGATCATGCGCGAGCCGAGGAAGCCGTCGAAGGCGATGTGGTCCCAGGCGGTCTTCCAGTCGCCGAGCACCGGTACGTCGTCGATGTGCACCTCGCCCTGCGGGGTGTGCCCGAGGGTGTCGGCCAGGACGCGTTCCTTGCCGGCGTTCTTCGCCGCTGCCGCGCCGGGGTCGGCGAGCGCGGCGCCGTCGCCTCCGCCCAGCAGATTGGTGCCCGACCAGGCGCGTACGTGCAGGGCGCGCTGGACGAACATCGGGGCGAGCACGGCGCGCAGCAGCGTCTGGCCGGTCTTGCCGTCCCGGCCCGCGTGGGGAAGTCCGGCACGAGCGGCGGCGGCCGTGAGGGCCGGGGTGCGCAGGCCGGTGGACGGTGTGAAGTTGACGTAGGGGCAGCCGGCTCGCACGGCGGCGGCCGCGTAGAGGGAGCTGGGCGGCAGGCGTACGGCGTCGGGCGCGGGCAGTGCCTCCGTGGAGGAGACGTTGACGACGACCACCCGCTCCAGTGCGTTACGGGCGCGGAACGAGGTGAGGTCGGCGGCGAAGTCCGTGATGAGTTCGTCGTCGTCGCGCGCGTCGTCCGGGAGGGGGCCGCCGAGCCGTATCTCCTCGTCCGCGGCCTGGAGTTCGGCGCGTACGGCGGGGGCGAGGCCGTGGGGCAGGACGCCCGCGTCGGTGAGGTGTTCGGCCCGCTTGGGCAGCGGGGCGTGGGCGGTGTCGTGGCCGCCGAAGACGAGCGAGGACAGGGGCGGCAGGCCGGCGCCGTCGAAGGGCGGGGTCTCGGTGACCATGCCGGTCGGCGGGTGCAGCCCGGCGGTGACGGCCGCGCATCCGGCGACGGCGGTGGTGGCCACCGATCCGCGGGCCCCGACGAACCAGACGCCGGTGCGTGCGGTCGGCTCCCCGTTCTGGGGCTGCGCTGCGTTCCCGTCGTTGTTCACGGGCTGCCTCCCTGCCATGTCGATGTGCCGATGTGGTGTGGAGGACGGTGGGCGAGGCTCGGGGCCTGTCGCCCACCGCCGGCATTGGGGCGGCTTTGGCCGCGGCCTGGGAGTGCTTCTCCGTGGTGGGCGCGGTTACGGCGTGCGAGGGGGCGGCAGAGGGCCGCCGATGAGAACTGCGGGATACCTGGGGGCACTTGGCCCTGCGCGGTGCGGGTCAGTCTCGGACCACTGTGTGGTTCCTGTGCACGAAGGGACCGTAGCCCCGTTCGTCTTTGGCCGGAACCCCTTGTGCACGAAGAAGGCGAACTTCTTCCCGGACCAGGACAAAGGAGGATCAGGGCAGCCCGGACCGGCCCGGCGGCTCACCGCTGCCGGGCACGGACCTGGTCGGCTCCGAAGGGGGTAGGGAAGGTCAATCGCAGGACGGCGGTGGCTAGTTGTCGCCCCCGCCGAACGCGGCGTCGAACGAGGTCGACGGGGGCTCGAAGTCGAACCGCTTCAGATGGGCGAGTGCCTCGGGGGCGCCTTGGAGCCGGTCCATGCCGGCGTCCTCCCACTCGACGGAGATCGGGCCGTCGTAGCCGATGGAGCGGAGCATGCGGAAGACGTCTTCCCAGGGGACGTCGCCGTGACCGGCGGAGACGAAGTCCCAGCCGCGGCGTGGGTCGCCCCAGGGCAGATGGGAGCCGAGGCGGCCGTTGCGGCCGTCGAGGCGCTTGCGGGCTTCCTTGCAGTCGACGTGGTAGACGCGGTCACGGAAGTCGTAGAGGAAACCGACCGGGTCCAGGTCCTGCCACACGAAGTGGGAGGGGTCGAAGTTGAGGCCGAAGGCGGGCCGGTGGTCAACGGCCGCCAGCGCGCGCTGGGTTGTCCAGTAGTCGTAGGCGATCTCGCTGGGGTGGACCTCGTGCGCGAAGCGGACGCCCTGGGCGTCGAAGACGTCGAGGATCGGGTTCCAGCGGGTGGCGAAGTCCTCGTAACCGCGCTCGATCATCGCCTCGGGGGCGGGCGGGAACATGGCGACCAGGTGCCAGATGGCGGAGCCGGTGAAGCCGATGACGGTGTCGACGCCGAGGGCGGACGCGGCGCGCGCGGTGTCCTTCATCCGGGCCGCCGCCCGCTGCCGTACCCCTTCCGGGTCGCCGTCGCCCCATACCTCGCCCGGCAGGATCGCCTGGTGGCGTTCGTCGATGATGGCGTCGCAGACGGCCTGGCCGACGAGATGGTTGGAGATCGCCCAGCACTTCAGGCCGTATTTTTCCAGGAGTTGATGACGGGAGGGCACATAGCCGGGATCGGCGAGGGCCTTGTCGACCTCGAAGTGGTCGCCCCAGCAGGCGAGTTCGAGACCGTCGTAGCCGAAGTCCCGGGCCAGGCGGCAGACCTCCTCCAGGGGGAGGTCCGCCCACTGGCCGGTGAAGAGCGTGAACTGACGTGACATCTCGGAGACCCTCCTCAGACGACGACGGGCGTGTAGACGGAGTTCTTCTCGGCGCTCTCCTCCACCGCGGCCAGCACCCGCTGAACCTGCAACCCGTCCGCGAACGACGGCATCGGATCGGTGCCCGTCGCGATGGCCTCGACCAGGTCACGGGCCTGGTGGACGAAGGTGTGCTCGTAGCCGAGGCCGTGTCCGGGCGGCCACCAGCCCTCCAGATACGGGTGCTCGGGCTCGGTCACGAGGATCCTGCGGAAGCCGGCCATGGCGGCGGGCTCCCGATGGTCGTGGAAGGACAGCTCGTTGAGCCGCTCCAGGTCGAAGGCGAGCGAGCCGAACTCGCCGTTGACCTCCAGCCGCAGGCCGTTCTTGCGCCCCGTCGCCATCCGGCTCGCCTCGAACACGGCGAGCGCCCCCGAGGAGAACCGACCCGTGAACACCGCCGCGTCGTCCACGGTCACCGGCCCGCGCCGGGCACCGCCCGACGCGGTCAGACCCGAGGAGGCGCCGTCGAGGCGGGGGCGCTCCCTGACGAAGGTCTCCAGCTGGGCGGAGACGCCGACCAGCGCCTCACCCGTCAGGAACTGGGCGAGGTCCACGATGTGCGCGCCGAGGTCGCCGAGCGCCCCCGACCCCGCGTGCTCCCGCTGGAGCCGCCACGTCAGCGGGAAGTCCGGGTCGACCAGCCAGTCCTGGAGGTAACTGACCCGAACGTGACGCAAGGCGCCGAGCCGGCCCTCGCCGATCAGCCGACGGGCGAAGGTGAGGGCGGGCACGCGCCGGTAGTTGAAGCCCACCATGGCCAACTGGCCCCGCGCACGCGCGGCTTCGGCTGCCGCGACCATGGCCTCCGCCTCGGCGACCGAATTGGCCAACGGCTTCTCGCACAGCACATGCTTGCCGGCCTCCAGCGCGGCGATCGCGATCTCGGCATGGCTGTCGCCCGGGGTGCAGATGTCGACGAGCTGTACGTCGTCGCGGGCTATGAGGGCGCGCCAGTCGGTCTCCGTCGCGGCCCAGCCGTGCTTGTCCGCCGCCGCCCGCACGGCGTGCGCGTCACGGCCGGCGATCGCGGCCAGCACCGGCCGCAACGGCAGGTCGAACACGTGCCCGACGGTGCGCCACCCCTGTGAGTGCGCGGCGCCCATGAACGCGTAGCCGACCATGCCCACGCCGAGTGCCGGCGCTGCGGTCCGACCGTCCCTCTGTTCCATCCGGATTCCTCCTCGTAGGAGTGTCACTGACTCATCGCTGTCTTCGCGGGGCGCTGGGCCCGGCCCGGTCAGATGAAGCCGGTCGGCAGGTACTGGTCGACGTTGTCCTTGGTGACCACGGCCGAGTAGAGGGTCAGCGAGGACGGGATCTCGAACTCGGCGAGACCGCCCACGCCCTTGCCCTGTCCGAGCGCCCGGGCGAGGTCGATGGCGGAGGCGGCCATCGTCGGCGGGTACAGGACAGTCGCCTTGAGCACGCTGTCGCCGGCCTTGATGGCGTCCATCGCGGACTTGGCGCCCGCGCCGCCGACCATCAGGAAGTCGTCGCGCCCCGCCTGGTCGATGGCCCTGAGCGCGCCCACGCCCTGGTCGTCGTCATGGTTCCACAGCGCGTCGAACTTCGACTGCGCCTGGAGGAGTTGGGCCATCTTGGCCTGCCCGGACTCGACCGTGAAGTCGGCGGCCTGCCGGGCGACCTTCTTGATGTTGGGGTAGTTCTTCAGGGCGTCGTCGAAGCCCTTGGTGCGCTGCTGGGTGAGTTCGAGGTTGTCGAGGCCGGCGAGTTCGACGACCTTGGCGTTCTTCTTGTCCTTGAGCTGTTCGCCGATGTAGTGCCCGGCGTTGAGGCCCATGCCGTAGTTGTCGCCGCCGATCCAGCAGCGGTAGGCCTGCGGAGAGGCGAAGACGCGGTCCAGGTTGACGACGGGGATGCCGGCCCTCATGGCCTGGAGGCCGACCTGGGTGAGGGCCTTGCCGTCGGCCGGGAGGATCACCAGGACGTCGACCTTCTTGTTGATCAGCGTCTGGATCTGGCCGATCTGCTGGGCGGTGTCGTTGGAGCCCTCGGTGATCTCCAGGGTGACGTCGGAATACTTCTTCGCCCGGCTCTTGGCGTTGTCGTTGATGGCGTTGAGCCAGCCGTGGTCGGCCTGCGGGCCGGCGAAGCCGATGGTGACCTGCTTGCCGGGCTTGTCGTCGGCGACCGGGGCGTTCTCCGCGGCCGGTTCCTGGTCCTTGGTCTCGTTGCTGGTGCAGGCCGTCAGCAGGGCACCGGCGGAGACGGCCGCGGTGCCGAACAGGAGTGCTCTGCGGCTGGTGTTGGGGGTTCTGGCCATGGCGGATCGACCCTTCGACTGGGCGGTGTGCGGTGGGTGAGGCAGACAGGGGGCCGGACGGCGGTGTCAGGGGCCGCCGTCCGGCGTCAGGAGTCGCCGTGCGGCGAGCGGCGCTGGACCAGCACGGCGGCGACGATGATGGCGCCCTTGGCGATCTGCTGGACAGCGGTCTCGAGGTTGTTCAGGGCGAAGATGTTGGTGATCGTGGTGAAGACCAGCACCCCGAGGACGGAGCCGACGATGGTGCCGCGGCCGCCGCTGAGGAGCGTGCCGCCGATGATCGCGGCGGCGATCGCGTCCAGCTCGTAGAGGTTGCCGTTGGTGTTCTGGCCCGAGCCGGCGAGCACGATCAGCATGAAGGCGGCGATGCCGCAGCACAGCCCGGACAGCAGGTACAGATACAGGCGTTGGCGGCGCACGTCGATCCCGGCGAGGCGGGCGGCCTCCGCGTTGCCGCCGACCGCGACCGTGCGGCGGCCGAAGGTGGTGCGGTTGAGCAGCAGCCAGCCGATGACGGTGACCGCGGCGAAGATCAGCACCAGGGGCGGGACGCCGAGGACGTAGGAGTCACGGGAGCCGAGGTCGAGCACGGACTTGACCGAGACGACCTGGGTGCTGCCGTCCGTGATCTGCAAGGCCAGACCCCGGGCGGAGGCGAGCATGGCCAGCGTGGCGATGAACGGCACCATCCTGCCGTAGGCGATCAGCAGCCCGTTCACCAGACCGCAGCCCACGCCGACGATCACGGCGGTGAAGAGGATGCCCGCGAAGCCGAACTCCTGCGTGGCCACGGTCGTCGCCCACACCGAGGCGAGCGCCACCATCGCGCCGACCGACAGGTCGATCCCGCCGCTGGTGATGACGAACGTCATGCCGACGGTGACGACTCCGATCACGGACGCCTGGGTGAGGACGAGTTGGAGGTTGCTCGTCGCCAGGAACTCGTCCGGTGCGGTGATCCCACCGACGGCGACGAGGACGGCGAGGACACCGAGCAGGGACAGCGTGCGCACGTCCCACCGCAGCCACGGTCGGCGCGAACTATCCCGCTCTCCCGCGGACTTGGCGGCGGGTGTGGGCGCTTCCTGCTGTGCCCGAGTGGCCGGCTGCGTCATGGCGTCAGGCTCCCTTCCATCACAAGATCGAGTACGCGGTGCTCGTCGAGCTCCCAGGCGTCCGCCGTGTGCACGACGCTGCCTTCACGGAGCACCAGCACCCGGTCGGCGAGTCCCAGGACCTCGGGCACCTCGCTGGACACGAGAAGTACGGCGAGGCCCTCGTCGGCCAGCCGGCGGATCACGGCATAGAGCTCCGCCCGGGCACCGATGTCGACGCCCCTGGTCGGCTCGTCCAGAAGCAGCACCTTGCAGCCCCGCAACAGCCAGCGGGCGAGTACGGCCTTCTGCTGGTTGCCGCCGGACAGGGTCCTGATCGCGGCGTCGGGGTTGTCCGGCCGCAGGGACAGTTCCCGTACCGCCCGGTGTGCGGCGGCGCGTTCGCCGCGGCGGTCGATCCAGCCCGCGCGGGCGAACCGGGACAGGGTGGAGACCGACACGTTGCTGCTGACGGACTCCAGCATCAGCAGGCCCTGTGCCTTGCGTTCCTCGGGGGCGAGGCCGATGCCGGCGCGGACGGCGGCCCGTACGCTTCCGGGGCGCAAGGGGGTGCCGTCGACGAGGACTCGGCCGCCGTCGGGCTTGCGAGCCCCGTAGATCGTCTCCAGGATCTCGCTGCGTCCTGACCCGACGAGCCCGGCCAGGCCCACGATCTCCCCGGGCCGCAGTTCCAGGTCGACGGGCGCGAACTCCCCTCGCCGGGTGAGCCCTTCGACCGTCAGCACCGGCTGCCTCTCCTCGGCGAATCCGGCGGCGGGGCGCTCGGGGAAGACGTACTCCACGTTGCGTCCGGTCATCAGGGCCACGACCTCGGTGGTCGGTGTCGACTTGGCGGGCAGCCCGCCCGCGACCGACCGGCCCTCCTTGAGGACCGTGACCCGGTCGCCGATGCGGCGGATCTCCTCAAGGCGGTGGGAGATGTAGATGACGGCGACGCCCTCGGCGGTCAGATCGCCCACGATCCTGAACAGGTTGTCCACCTCTTCGGGGTCGAGTGCCGCCGACGGTTCGTCCATCACGATCAGGCGGACCTCGTGGGAGAGCGCGCGGGCCATGGAGACGATCTGCTGCTGTGCCGCGGACAGTTCACCGACGAGCCGGGTCGGGTCGATCTCCGAGTGGCCCAGCCGTCGCAGCAACCGGGCGGTCGCCGTACGGGCGGCGGAGCCGCGCACGACGAACCCGGCGGCGGTGGGTTCGTGGCCCAGGTAGACGTTCTCGGCGACGGACAGGCCCTCGATCAGGTCGAGTTCCTGGTAGATGGTGGCGATGCCGAGACGCATGGCGGCGATCGGTGACCTGAGGGTCACCGGCTCGCCCTGCCAGGTGATCTCACCGCCGTCGGGCTGGTGGGCGCCGGCGATCACCTTGATCAGCGTGGACTTGCCGGCGCCGTTCTGGCCGAGGAGGCAGTGGACTTCCCCGGGCTGGACCTCCAGGTCCACACCGTCCAGGGCGCGGACGCCCGGGAACGACTTGGTGATGCCGGCCATGGTGAGCAGGGGTGGTTGTGGTGCCATGAAGGATCCCCTCGGCGGGTGTGCTCCGTGAACGGGCAGGCTGGACAGGGGGGTTCGGGTACAGGGGCAGCTCTGGGGAGCCCGGGGGCGTGGTACGCGGATGCGTGGGTGCCGGGGCGTGGCAGGGCAGGGCAGGCCTGACGGCCTGGCGACCAGGTAGCGGTGGCGGCCGGCCGCCGACGACATGCGGCGGCTACGGCGGCACGGGAGATGTTCCTGGAGATGTTGCCGGAAGTGCTGGGTGTGTAGCCGACCGTGTTGCTCGAAGTGTTACTGGGTGTGTTGCCCGAAGTGTTGCTTAGCGTGTTGCTCGAAGTATTACTGGGTGTGTTGCTGGAAGTGTTGGTGAGTGTGGTGCTGGAGGTGCCGCGAGGGCGCGCCGTGGGGTTGCCACGGTACGAGTCGTGGACCGTGTCCGCCGTCGGGGTCGGGCGGCGGTCAGGCGGGTGAGAAGACGTGGTCGCTGATGAGGCGGGCTGCGCCGATGGCTCCGGCGGCGGGTCCCAACTCGCCCAGCACGATGGGCAGGTTGCCCGTGGCCAGCGGCAGGGACTGCCGGTAGACCTGGGTCCTGACACTGGCCAGCAGGGTGTGTCCGAGCCCGGTCACACCTCCGCCGATCACCACCAGACCCGGATTGAAGAAGCTGACGAGTCCGGCGATGACCTGCCCCAGACGCTTCCCGCCCTCCCGGATGAGTTCCAGGGCCACGGCGTCGCCCGCTGCCGCGGCAGCCGAGACATCCGCGGCGCTCAGGCGTCCCGCTGTCTCCAGCCGGGAGGCGAGCTCCGCCGACCGGCCCTCACGGGCGGCCTGTTCGGCGTCGGCGGCCAGCGCGGCACCGCTGAAGTGGGCTTCCAGACAGCCCCGGTTGCCGCACACACAGGCGCGGCCCCCCGGCTCCACCTGGATGTGCCCGATGTCGCCGGCGCTGCCGGTGACACCGCGGTGGACATTGCCGCCGACGACGATGCCGCAGCCGATACCGGTGCCGATCTTGACGCAGAGGAAGTCGCCCACGGAACGGGCGACGCCCGCGTGCTGCTCCCCCATCGCCATCAGGTTCACGTCGTTGTCGACCATCACCGGACAGCCGAGTTCCTGACTGAGCGCCTCCCGCACCGGAAAACCGTCCCAGCCCGGCATGATCGGCGGCGCCACCGGAACACCCTCGGGGAAACGGACCGGACCCGGAACACCGATCCCGGCACCGTCGAAACCCTCCGCGAGCCCCGTCGCCCGCAACTTGGCGGCCATCGCCAGCACCTGCTCGAAGACCGCGACCGGCCCCTCACGCACGTCCATCGGCTGGTTCAGATGCCCAAGGACCTCCAACTCCGCGTTGGTGACGGCGACATCGATCGACGTGGCGCCGATGTCGACGCCGAGGAAGCGCAGTGTCGGCGCGAGCCGGATGTTGTGCGAGCGCCGGCCGCCCCGGGAGGGGGCCAGTCCGTCCGCGACCACCAGCCCGGTCTCCAGGAGCCGGTCCACCTCCACGGCCAGTTTGGACCGCGACAGATCGACCTGATCGCCCAGCTGGGCGCGAGAGTTGGACCCTTTGTCCCGCAGCAGACGAAGCAGTCGTGCCTGATGCGCGTTCTCAGGTCGAGCAGTCATCCGCCGCACGATCCCTCCTCTCCCCTGACCCGTCAGGCTGTCGGAGAGGAACGTAACAACGATTTTCCAGACGTGGAAGTACTTACGCATGAGTAGGGCACTTCTTTTTCCACACTCAGGACAAAGTCCGGGTGCCAAGGTCATCCACCGGTCTGTCGCCCGTCACGCACGACGTGCAGAATCGGCCGCATGACGATCACCGTGAGCGCGCCGCCCACCCGAGGCAGGCCCGCCGACCTCGCCCTGGGGTTCCTGACGGGCGGCGTGATCGGCGCTTCGCTCACCGCCTTCATCAGCGGCTGCGTCGTCGAGGAGGCGTCACTGATCGTCTCGGGGTTGGCGCTGCCCGCGGTCTACGGGCTTGTCCTCTTCCTCGCCACGTTGCCTCGCCGCGCCCGGGAGGCGGCCGTCGTACCGCGTACGGCACTCGCGGTGATCGAGAGCCTGGAGGCTGTCGGGGGTGAGGCCAGCGACGTTCCGGTGCGCTTCGAGCTGTCCGTCGCACCGGACGACGCTCCCGGCTTCCGTGTCGAGATCCGTCAGGACGTCAACCTTGTCGAGCTTGCCGACTACCGGCCGCGCGGCATCGTGGTGGTGGAGTATCCGCCGGACCGGCCATGGAAGGTACGGATCCTGCGGCGGCCGACGCCACAGTGGGAGGAACGGGCGGCCGGTGCGCGCGTCGACTCGGCACCCGGTCCGGCCATGAAGAGCGACTCCCCCGAGGGCTGCGCCGGCGGTCTCCTCACCCTGATCGGGCTGCTGCTCGGCGTGGCCGCCGTGCTCGTCCTTTTCCGCGCCGACCTCTTCGACCGCGACGAGACCACAAGCCCCTCCCCCGGACCGTCCGTCTCCTCCTCGTCGTCGTCCACGACCACAACCACGACCACAGTGACATCCGTGACCGGCACGGTCGCCCTCGGTCCGGGGCAGTCGATGCTCGACGAGGGTGAACTGCGCAAGGCCGTCGAGTCGTTGACGCAGGGACCGGACAAGCGCCGGGCGCTCACCCTGGTCGTACAGGAGCGCCTGCTCACGGTCGTCTTCTCGCCCGGCGACAGGAGCGGATTCGACCCGCGGTCCCTTCCCTACGACCGCATCCCCGCACTGGTCGACAAAGCCGGCACGGGCGTCGACTCCCCGCACAGCTGGCAGCTGACCGCGGACGGAGCGACCGGCCGGCTCATGCTCAGGATCACGGTGACCGGCGACGGAAGTGCGGGGACGCTGGAAGCGGACGCGCGGGGCAAGGTGCTGCGGCGCAGCGGCAGTTGACCGGATCGGCAGGAGGAGGACACGTGGAGTGGGCCGGGTTTCTGGAGCTGTGGTGCGCGCTGTGGGGTGTGGTGGCGCTGGTCGGGTTCGGGATGTCGCTGGCCGGGGTGACCAAGGCACAGCGGACGGTCCGGCTGACGGGGCGCATCGACCAGGTGCGCGAGCCCCGGCACGGCGGATCCCGCAAGGGCGGGATATCGGTGGTCGTCACCTACTCCGACCCGGCCACCGGGCAGCAGGCCACCGTGACGAACGACGGTGAACGCGGCGAGATGATCACCGCGGCGTGGGAGGGCCGGGAGGTCGGGATCAGCCACCCGCGCGGCAGACCTCACGCCTACCGGTTCGCCAACCGCCCCGAGGAGCCCAGCCGGGGACTGGGCTGGCCGACGTTCGCCCTCTTCCTGGTGTACGTCGGTCTGGTGGTCCTCTCCGCTGTCCACTGGGCATGGCCGTGGGCCCTGATCGGCTTCGGCGGCCCCTTGGCGCTCTTCGCCGCCGCACACCTGCCCGCGACGATCCGCGCAAGGAACGACCACACGGCCAAGCTGGCCTCGATGGAGCACACCGAGGGCCGCGTCGTCGCCGTCCTCAGGGACGTCAGCGTCGACCAGGACGACGGCCACACCTACACCACCATCACCCCGGTCGTGGCCTTCACCACCGCCGAGGGCACAGCCGTGACGGCCCACTGCACGTCCCATCTCCCCGACCCGGCCGGTGCGTACGGCCGGGAGGTCACCGTCCACTACACCCGCGCCGACCCGGCCGACTTCACACTCGACCGCGCCGCCGAACACCGCTCGCGGAATCAGGACGTGACGTTCAACGTCCTGACACTCGCGGTACTGGCGGCGACGGGCGTGGCAGGGGTGCTCCTTCTCTTCTGATTCTCTTCTGACGGAGACGAGTTCTCTTCTCGTGGACGATGACCGGTCGGACTCCTTGTGCCGCCCAGGACCCCATGGATAACGTTTCCCAGTCGGGGCGCTGAAGGACCGCCACCGCGCACTGACGCGCCTCACCTGTACGGCTGGGTACGTTTCATGAAAGCGCACGTCGGGACCGCCGCAAGCCTGTACCGAATCGTTTCACTCATCTGACCCGGTGAACCACTGCCGAGGGCAACGGTTTCCGCTGCGCGTGCTCTCCACCCGAGGAGGTCCGATGCCAGGCTCGAAGATGACCCGCAGGACGATGATCGGCGGAGCCCTGTCCGTCGTGGCCGCGACGAGCGTGCCGACGCCGGCCCTCGCGCGCGGTGCGCACCGGACGGACGAGGCGGCCACCCGTTACGGCAGGGTGCGCGGACGGCGTGAGGACGGCATCGTGAAGTTCCTCGGCGTGCCCTATGCCACGCCCCCGCTCGGGGAACTGAGGTTCAAGGCCCCGAAGCCGCCCCGGAGTTGGCGCGGTGTACGCGACGCGGTGGACTTCCCCAACCCGGCCTTCCAGGTGGCGGGCGGCGAAATGGGCCCGAACGGCAACGGCCGGATGCCCGCGCCTTCCGAGGACTGCCTCTACCTCAACATCTGGACGCCCGCCGCGGACCGCGGGCGGCGACCGGTGATGTTCTACAACCACGGCGGCGGCTACATGATCGGCTCCGGCTCCGCCACAGGGCAGGACGGCACCCATCTGGCGCAGCTCTACGACGTGGTGGTGGTCGAGTCCAACCACCGGCTCGGTCTGCTGGGCTACCTGTTCCTGGGAGATCTCGCCGAGGACGACCGGTACGCCGCCAACCAAGGAATGCTGGACATCCTCGCGGCGCTCCGCTGGACCGGGGAGAACATCGAGAACTTCGGGGGCGACCCCGACAACGTGATGGTCTGGGGCGAGAGCGGTGGCGGGGCCAAGACCGCGGCGATCCACACCATGCCGGACGCCGCGCCGCTCTTCCACAAGGCCTCGATCGAGAGCGCCGCGCCGCTGCGCTTCCCCACTCGCGCGGGCGCCACGGCGCGGGCCGAGCGCACGCTGGAGCTCCTGGGACTGACCGTGGCGGACATCCCCGAGCTGCACACGACACCCGCCGAGAGGCTGCTCGCGATCCAGCAGTCCGAGGCCGCGAACGGTGCTCCGCCCTGGGGCGACCCCGGTTCACTCCCGGGCTTCGGCGCCTTCGTCGACGGCACCGTCATCCCGCGCCATCCCTTCGCCGACGGTGCCGCCCCCTTCTCGGCGGGCAAGCCGCTGATGTGCGGCACATGCCGCGACGAGACGGTGTTCTTCAGCCTCTTCGGGCCGCCCGACATCTTCCGGATCGACGAGGCCGGGCTGCGCAGGGAACTGGGCCGCACGTATCAGGGCGCCGAACTCGACCGCGTCATCGACGTCTTCCACAGATCACGGCCCGACGCGACACCCGCGCAGCTCTACTTCGCCATCACCACCTCGCCGATCTGGCGCGACTCGATCAGGATCGCCGAGGCCAAGGCGGCGCAGCAGGCGGCTCCGGTGTTCATGTACCAGCTCGCCTACAAGAACCCGACCCTGGTGCCCGGCACGGACTTCCCCCTCGGCTCGCCGCACGCGTCGGACATCAACCTCAAGTTCGCCAACACCGACAAGAACCTCGACTCCCTCCTCAACGCGGATCAGTCGCCGGGCCGCCTCGCGACCGCGCGGCACATGAGCGGACTGTGGGCGGGCTTCGCTCACCGGGGACGTCCCGTCGCGGACGGGGTGCCGGCCTGGCCGGCCTATACGCCGCAGCGGCGCGCCACCATGTGGCTCGACGCCGAGTGCCGGATCGTCGACGATCCGGACAGGGCGGAGCGGTTGTACTGGCAGCGCGCTTGAGGGTACTCACAATCGGAATGACCTATCCATTTTCGGTGTTATGGTGGACGACAGCTAAGCGGACGGCCCTATCCGGATCGCAAAACGGATAGGGCTATCCATTAATTGCTCCGGAAGGATCACCCGTGACCACCATCGCCATCATCGGCGCCAGCCCTCAGCTGGGCCTCGCCATCGCGCGCACCTTCGGCTCCCGCGGCTTCGACGTCGCGCTCGTCTCCCGCGACCGCGACAAGCTCGGCCGGCTCGTCGACACCCTCACCGCCGAAGGCATCACGGCCGCCGCGTTCCCCGCGGACGTCCTCGACCGCGACGCGCTCACCCAGGCGCTCAAGGACGCCGCAGCGCGCTTCGACGGTATCGACGTCCTCGAGTACTCCCCCGTCGGGACGCTCGGCTCCACCTCCCTCACCACCCCGACCCAGACCGAACCCGGCCATGTGCAGCACGAGATGGAGTTCCAGCTCTACGGCGCGATCGCCGCCACCCGGGCGGTGCTGCCCGCCATGCGCGAGGCCGGCGCCGGCACTCTGCTGTTCACCACGGGCGCCGGGTCCATCGACCCCGTGCCGCAGGTCGGCAACGTCAACGCCGCGGCGGCCGCCCTGCGCAACTGGGTCCTCAACCTGCACAAGGAACTGCACGGCACCGGTGTCCAGGCCGCCCACGTCGGCATCGACGTGTCCATCGGCGTGGCGGCCGTCCCCGGCTTCCCCACCGCCCAGCCGGAGGAGATCGCCCCGGTCTACTGGGACCTGCACACCACCAAGCGGGACCAGGCCGAACTGGTCTTCAGCGGCTGACACCGCACAGGACGCCGTCCGTCGCGTGGCGGACGGCGTGCCGGGTGGGCGGTTCGGGGAGGTTGCGGTGCCCCTTCTCGCTGACGGCGCGGCACGACGGCGGCGACCGCCACCGACACGACCAACCGACTATCGACCACTTGTCTCGATGGTGGCCTCGGTGGCGGTGGCCAGGCGTTCGGTGTCGCCGTTCACGTGGCCGAGGATGATCAGGCCGGCGTCACTGGAGCCGCTGCCGCGGTAGAAGACGGCGAGGTTGCCCCAGGGCGCGTAGTACGCCAGGTCACCGGGTTTCGCTTCGGCGGCCTCCGGGGCGCCGGAGGTGGACAGCCGGCGCGGCAGGTCAGCCGTCTTCTCCGTCTCGTGGAAGTCGCTGAAGGCCAGCGTGAGCGGGAGCAGGGCGGCGAAGTCGCGCGCCGTGGCACTGCCGTTGAGAGTGGCCTCGATCGGGTGGCCGTCGACGGTGAGCCGGATGTCCATGGTGGTGTCCCTGTCTTCGGACGGTGAGGCTGGTGCCGTGGCCGCCGACGTTCCCGGTGACGCGAAGGCGGACGACGCGGAGACGGACGACGCGGAGGGTGACGACCGCGACGGGACCGCCTCGTCGGTGCACGCGGTCACTGCGAGCAGTACGGCGGCGGGAACGGCGCGGGCGAGGCTGGAACGGGTGGTCAGGCGCACGGTGTCTTCCAGAGGCGTCAGTCGGGCAGCGGCTCGGCGTAGTGGCGGAAGCCCTCTCGCGCGAGGTGGATGTCGTAGAGGCGCCGGGCCAACGCCTCGGGGCTGCTGTGCTCGGCGTCGGGCCGGATGGCTCCGGGGATGATCAGCTGGGCGGTGTGGATGTTCTCCGGCGCGAGGGCGTCGTGGAGCATGCGGGCGTAGGCGCTCTCGGCGGCGAAGGCGATCGAGGTGCCGGCCAGGTCGGGGTGGGGGCGCACCGCGCTGCCGCCGTTGACGAACAGCAGGGTGCCGCGGCCGAGTTGCCGCATGCCGGGCAGAACGGCGTTCACCGCGGTGACCGGGCCCTTCACGGAGAAGGCGAGGGGCGCGTCGAGGTCGTCGGCACCCGTGTCGAGGACCGGCCGCATGAAGTCGGCACGAGGGACGGGGCTGTACTGCATGATCTCGATGGGCCCCAGGGCAGCTGGGCGAGCGGGAGGGACGTCAGGTCATGTCCCTCCCGCTCGCCCAACTGCCGTGTCGGTTACCGCTGCTCGCGGGCGATGAACACGTACGTGCCGGAACCGACCCGGTACACGGCCCGGTCGCCGTCGACGCGTTCGAACCTCGCCCCGTCCGGCGTCGGCTCGGGTTTGCCTCCTCGCGTCGGTACCCGGATCTCCGCCGTCGTGTTGGGCGGTACCTCGACCCGCAGGCGGAAGACGCCGTCCGTGCGCGTCCACTCCGACGACACCTCGCCGTAGGGAGTGCGGTAGTGGCCCGCGACGTGCGTCAGTGTGCCCACCGGCCGCGGGTCGATGAGGAGTTCGCGGTAGCCCACGCCCCCGCGGGGCCGGCGGATTCCGGCGAGGCCGCTGTGGAACCACTCCTCGATCTGGAGGAGGATCATGTGGTTCTTGGAGTTGCCCATGTCCCACTGTTCGGGAACGGTCGTCAGCCCGCCCGGGTTGGCCGTCGTGGGCTGCATGAAGTAGCCGTAGCTCGGGCGGGTGTCCTCCTGGAGTACGTCCCACAGGACGTCGTCACGGCCGCCTTCGTGGAGGGCTCTGACGATGGGCGCCAGGCCGATGGTGCCGCCACTGAAGTGCGGTCCCCCGCCGTACGGTTGATGGGCGCGGACCAGCTCGACCAGCGCGTCCAGGACCTTCTCCCGCTCGCCCTCCGGCACCAGCCCCTCGTCCAGTGCCAGCGCCTGTGCGGCTTGGGTCGCTCCGGTGCCGCCCTGGGCGCCCTGGGCGGTGTAGCGGCCGAGGGAGCTGTTGTAGAAGGCGTCGTTGAAGGCCTTCTTGATGTTGGCGGCGAGGCTGCGGTACTCGGCGGCGTCGGCCGTGCGGCCGAGGAGGTCGGCCATGCGGGCCATCCGGTCGGCGACCTGGTGGTAGCCCCAGGTGCCGGTGATACGGCCGGAGGTCTGCTCGCTCGCGATCCAGTCGGCCAGGGCGGCGTCCACGAGGTAGGCGTCCTGGCCGGTGCCCGCCTTCTTGGTGCGGACGTAGGTCAGGAAGGCCTGCATCTGGGGGTAGTGGCGGGCCATCGTCTGCGTGTCGCCGTACGTCTCGTACAGGAACCAGGGCGTCAGGACGATGCCGTCGCCCCAGTTGATCTCGTCACCGAAGCGGCCCGTGTAACCCCAGTCGTAGACCGGCGCCTTGAGCGCGACATTGCCGATGTTGTCGCCCGCCTTGGACTGGCCCTCCGCCAAGTGCCGTTCCATGGTGCGCAGATAGGCGGCGTATCCGAAGGTGCGGTGCAGTGAGGCGAAGGGCTGGAGGTAGTCGGCCGGGTAGGCGAGCTTCTCGCGGCCCGGACAGTCGGTGAACGTCGACATGACGTTGCTCATGATCGAGTGACGGGACATGCGGTGGATGCGGTTGATCCGCTCGTCCGAGGTGCGCACGTCGCCGGCGGTCGGGACGTCGGCGTGGATCTGAAGACCGGTGATCGTGTCACGGGTGGGTGTGTAGCCCTCGGGCAGGCCGGTGACCTGGATCCACTGCATGCCGAAGTAGTGGAACAGCGGGTGCCAGGTCTCGTCGCGGGCCGCGCCGTGGGCGGTGTAGGCGGCGAAGATGTCGGTTCCGCGGGCCGCGCCGCCGCCTCGGACGGATGCCTGGTCGACGGTGCCGTCCGCGCTCAGGGACTCGGCGGGGCGTAGCTTCACGGTGGTTCCGGCGGGTACCGGGCCGTCGAGGTTCAGCTGTGGCCAGCCGGCGAAGTTCTGTCCGAAGTCGAAGACCCAGACGCCCGGTTGGGGCTGGGTGACGTTCACCGGCCGCAGCCTGTCGACGACCTTGAGGGGCTCGGCCGCCCGCCACACCAGCTCGGTGGTGAGGTTGGGGGGCGGGGCGAGGCCGGCGTCGGCCCATTCCATGGCCGTGCCGTCGCGGCGCTCGGCGGTCGCGCTCAGGTCGGCGCCGGGGGCGGTCCAGGCGGGCTGTTCGCGTCGGGCGTCGTAGTCGGAGCCGGAGTACCAGTTGGCGGTGGTCGTAGGGCCGAGGGCCGTCTTCCAGGAGCGGTCGCTGACGATGGTCTGGACGGTTCCGTCGGCCTTGGTGACCTCAAGGCGGGCGATGAGGCGGGGGGTGACCGCTGCGCCGGCGCTGGGGTCGGTGCTCGCGAGCGAGTTGCCCGAGGCGGAGACCGCGGCGCCGGTGGCGTGGTCGCAGGAGAGGGCCGGCTGGAAGGTGAGGGCGGTGCCCGCGGTGTCGATCGCCGTGATCGTCCGTGACTCCAGCCGCGCGCCCCCGTCACCGGTGTCGATGTTGACGGTGCCGCCGACGTGGTAGTTGGCCACGCTGCTCACCTTGACGGCGGTGGCGCCCCGCGGGGCGGCCTCGACCAGGCTGCCGGTGCCCTTGAACTGGCTCTGCCACCAGCTGTACGGGGCGCCCCGCCCGGTCGCGCTGTTGGTCACGGACCGGGTCACCAGTGCGGTGCCGTGGCCCAGTTCGACGCCGAGGGTGTTGTCGCCGATCCTGATGAGGTGCGTGACGTCGTACGCCCGGTACTCGACGGACAGTTGGTAGTTGGAGTTGCCCGGGGCGAGCACCTCGTCCGTGACAGGCCGGTCGTTGAGCCGGGCCACCTGGAGTCCGACACCGGACAGATACAGCCGGGCCCTGCTGACGCCGCCTCCGCGGCCGTCGACGCGGAAGGCGCGGGCGAACACGGGCAGCGGCTGGTCGACAGTGCGTCCGGCGTGCTCGATCCAGCGTGCCGCACCCCAGTCGGCTCGCCGTAGCAGCCCCATCTCCCAGGAGGCCGAGCCGCTCCACGGGGTCGGGCCGCCCTGCGCGCCCCATACCCGCACGCGCCACACGACACGGTCCCGTGAGCCGAGCGCGGGCCCCCGCCACGCGACGTCGGTCTGTGCGGCGGAGCGGACCTTGCCGCTGTCCCACAGCAGCCGTCCCGCGTCGAGGTCCCCTTCCGTGCGCGCCGCCCGGATCTGGTAGGCGCTCTGCATCCACCCGTCGCCCGCGTGGACGACCCGCCAACTCAGGCGCGGCGCCGGGTCGTCGACGCCGAGCGGCCGGTCCTCCCGGCCGTCGATCGCGAGCCCCACGACCCGGGTCCCGCCGCCGCTGTCCTGCGGCTGGGCGTACGCGTTCGGCGCGGCGAGCCCGGGCGCCAGGGGAAGAGCCAGTCCCGCGGCGGATGCCGCCATCGTGCCGACGACCCGTCTGCGGCTCGGCGTGCCGTTCGATACCTCTGCCATGCGAAGTCTCCCTCGTCGGAAGCGATGTGTTTGGAACGTTTCAAGCGTGGGTGTACGGCACTGCCGCACACCCACGCGATGGTCAGCGAAGCCTGCTGGTGAGGCGGTACGAGCCCGAGGGCAGCCGGTACGAGGCCACACCGTCGGCATGTCCGAGGAAACGCACCCCGGTGACCTGGGCCAGCGGCGTCCGTGCCTCGCGGACGGCGTCGGCGGAGGCGGCCGGAAGGCGCAGGGTGGCCTCGCTGTTGGCGGGCACCTGGACGTCGTACGAGAGGGCCGCGCCTCCCTCGTCGAGCGTCCACTCGCTCTTGATCCGGCCGTAGGGCGACTCGTACGCCGCCGAGACCTGGGTGATCCGCCCCGTGGGGTCGAGGTGGGGCTGGAGGACGAAGTGCTTGAAGCCGGGGTGGTCGGGATCGCGGGCGATGCCGGCCATGTAGGCGTACATCCACTCCATGACGGCGCCGTAGGCGTAGTGGTTGAAGGAGTTCATGCTGACCGGGCCGAAGCCGTCGTCCCTGGAGTAGGAGTTCCAGCGCTCCCAGACCGTGGTGGCGCCGTTCCGTACCGAGTACAGCCAGGACGGCATCGCGTCCTGGTGGAGGAGCTGGTACGCCAGGTCGGTGCGGCCCTCGTCGCTGAGGACCGGGGCGAGGATGTTGACGCCGAGGAAGCCCACGGACAGTGTGTTCTCGGCGTACTTGACCCGGCTGCTGTCCGGGTGGGCCGCCTTGTAGGCCGCGTCGTTGCCGATGTTGTCCGCCAAGTGGCCGACGAGGGACCGGCGTTGGGCCTCGGTGTCGTAGAAGCCGAGTTTGAGCACCCACAGCAGGGCGGACTGGGTGTTGTCCTCCGTCCTCTGGTCCGGGTCGGCGCCCGGTTCGATCGGGGAGGCTTCGCCGAGGCTGGACCTGACGGTGGCCGTGCCGTCCTCCGTGCTGAGGTACTTGGCGATGAAGGCCCGCTTGATGGCCGCGAAGAGCTCCTCGTAGGCGGCCGCCTCCGTCGGGCGGTCGATGGCGCGGGCCATCCGGGCCATCAGGTGGGCGGTGTAGCCGTAGTAGACGTCGCTCATCAGCTGGGCGCTGGTCTGCTGCGGAGCGAGCCAGTCGCCGGTGAGGGAGCCCTGGCCGGCGTAGGTGTCGCCGGTCTGCTGCCGGATCCAGTCGAGGTAGCGGGTCATCGCGGGCCAGGTGCGCTCGATGACCTGAGGATCGCCCGTCATCTGCCACAGGGTCCAGGGCAGCACGACTCCGCAGTCGGCCCAACCGCTGCCGCCGCCGGGCCAGTTGTAGCGTCCGCCGGGGGCGACTCCGGTGAACTGGGCCTTGTCCATGCCGTAGAGCGTCGCGGAGTCGACGACCGTGTCCTGGAAATGGGCGAGGAAGGGGGCGGCGTCCGCGTTGTAGAGACCGGTGGTGGCGAAGACCTGGGTGTCGCCGGTCCAGCCGAGGCGCTCGTCGCGCTGGGGGCAGTCGGTGGGCACCCACAGATAGTTGCCGCGCTGGCCCCAACGGATGTTGCTGATCAGTTGGTTGGTGTCCGGGTCGTCGGTGCTGACCGTCCCCGTCTCGTGCACCGCGGAGGTGGCGACCTTGCCTGTCAGACGGGTGATCGTGACCGTCTCGGTCGCGGTGACGGACGCGTAGCGGAAGCCGTAGAAGGTGAGCGAGTCCTGGTGGGTCTCGCCGCCCCGGTCGCCCTTGAGGACGTAGGTGCTGGTGGCCTTGGCGCTGCGGAGGTTGGCCCGGTAGACGGAGCCCTCGGGGCCGTCCGCACCGGCGCTGTCATCGTTGAGCATCTCCCCGAACCGGAAGGCGACTTGGGCACCGGCGGGGCCGCGCACGCTGTAGCGGGGTACGCCGACCATGTTCTGGCCCAGGTCGAAGACCGCGGTGTCGCCCGCGCCGATCACGACAGGGGCGGAGGCCGCCCTGAGCGGGTCGGTCACCGTCCGGTCGGGATCGACGACCACGCGGCCCCGGCCCTCACCGGTCACGCCCGTGTACACGGTGATCGACTGTGGGCGGCGGTCCCACCGGTCCATCAGCCGGGCGGACTCGGCCGGGTAGGCGAGGAGTTGGGCGTCCGGGTACTTGGTCGTATAGGGGACGCGTTCGGTGTCGGACCATGCGGAGTCGTCGTAGCCGGAGGACGTCCAGCCCGGCAGTTCCTCGCGGGCGTCGTAGGTCTCGCCGTCGTAGATGTCGTCGGCGCGCCAGGGGCCGGTGTCGGTGGCCTTCCAGGTGCCATCCGGCCGGGTGACGACGGACTCGGTGGTGCCGTCGGCGTAGCGGATCAGCAGTTTGGCCTTCAGGGCGAGGGCGTTGCCGTTCTCGGACCAGTACGTACTGCCCTCGGATATGCGGCCGTTGTACCAGCCGTTGCCGAGGACGGCCGCCAGGGTGACGACGGGTTCCCGGGCGACGAGGTGGGTGACGTCGTAGGTGAGGTAGTTGGCGCGGACGTCGTAGTTCGTCCAGCCGGACGGCAGCAGTTCGAGGGTGGTGCCGCCGTCCTGGGGGACAGTCACCCGGTGTCCGCTGACGTAGGCGTCGTAGACGCCGAGGGCGGAGACGTACAGCCGCGCCGCACGGACCCGGCCCTTGAGGCGGGCCTGCGTGCGCAGCATCGGAGCGCCGGGCGAGTGGGGCCTCTTGCCCTTCATCCCGATCCACTCGGCGTCGTCCCAGCCGGTGACGCCGTCGGTGCTCATCAGGCCCGTCTCGAACCAGGCCACGGGGCCGCTGCCGGTCCAACGGCCCTCGGAGTCCCAGACGTTGACGGTCCAGTGGTAGCGGGTGGCGGCCCGCAACGGCTTCCCCTGGTAGCGCACGGCCACCGAGTCGGCGGACGGGACGCGCCCGCTGCTCCAGACGTCGGCGCGGTCACCGGACAGCTTGCCCGGCGAGCTCGCCACGAGGATCTCGTAGGCGCCCTGGCTCCGCCCGCGTCCGGCGGACCGCATGCGCCAGCCGAAGCGGGGGTGTGCGGCGTCCGTGCCGAGCGGGTCGGTGCGGTGTTCCACGGTCAGTCCGTACACTTCGCCGCCCTCCACGGGGCGCCACGGCGCGGCCCCGGCGGGCGTCGCGCCCGTCGTGCCGGCCATCAGCGGCACCGCGCCCGCGGTCGCCGCGAGCACGGTGCGCCGGCCGGGTCCCGTCGGTCCTTCGGCATCGCCACTCCTTCGGTTCTCAGGTGCTTCATCGGTCACTCCGTCGTCCCTTCGGGCGCAGGTCCGGCGGTCAGGAGCCGGCCTGGTAGTCGGTGTCCATGTCCTTGAGGAGCTGTTCCGGCGTGCTCTGGCCGCTGAAGATCTCCTGGAGGCCGCTGAGCATGGTCTGCTGCACCTTGGCGTTGGGCCAGAGCTGGTCCATGAACGGCACGGTCCGGTTGCCGGTGATGAACGTCGACAGCTCGGTGAGCGAGGCGTCGGCCTCGTAGCCCGTGTCCGGCAGGGAGGGCAGGCCGCCCTGCTTCTTGTCGAACAGGTTCATGCCCTGGGGTGACATCACGAACTGCACGAACTTCAGGGCCAGTTCGGGGTTCTTCGCCTTGGCGTTGACGCCGTATCCGGCGCCGGCCGCGGCCGGGATGAGGGTCTGGGACGGAGTGTCGGTCGCCGGGAGCGCCTTGAGCGTGAACGTGCCCTCGGGGTTCTTGCCCTTGAGCAGGGCGATGACCCAGTTGCCCTGGACGATGCCGAGGGTCTTGCCGGTGGCGGCGAGCTGCTGGCTGGCCTCGTAGTTGGTGCCCAGCGGGTTCTTCTGGAAGCAGCCGGTCTTCTCCATCGTCAGGTACTTGTCCAGGGCCGTTGCCCACTGCGACTTCGCGAAGGTGGCCCGGCCCGTCTGCATCTTCTGGTCGAAGTTCCGGTCGGGGCCGTAGACGGTGGTGGCGACCAGCGCGTACAGCACCAGTTGGGTCACCCAGTTGTCCTGGTTGCCCAGCGCGAAGGCGGGGGTTCCCTCGGCCTTGGCGTCGCGGCAGAAGGCGAGCAGTTTCGTCCAGGTGTCCGGCGGGGTGAGGCCGGCTTTTCGCAGGGCCTGTTCGTTGTAGACCGCGCCGATGCCGTTCTGGCCGAAGATCGCGTTGTACGTCTTGCCCTCGTACTGGGCGACGGACTTGATCGCCGCCGGCATCTTCGCGGCCCACGGCTGGTCGGAGAGGTCGCGCAGATAGCCGGGCTTGGCGAGGACGTGGGTGGCGCTGGGATTGCCGTTGCCGGGCCACACCGACATCACGTCGGGTGCGGTGCCCGAGGCGAGTTGGGTGCGGATCTGCTGCTGGTACTGGTCGGCGCCGCTGGTGGTGTAGCGGACCTTGACGCCCGGATTGGCCTTCTCGAACGCCTTGACGACGTCCTCGATCGAGCCCTGGTCGACCGAGGCCAGCGTCAGGGTCTTGGAACCGCCGCCCCCGGACGCGGACTTGGTGCCGCCGCTGCATGCGGCCAGCAGGGCGGTGGCCGTTGCCGTGGCGACGAGGGCCGTGAGCATGCGTGTCTTCATGGTGTCTCCCTTGCGGAGCGGAAGGCGGGGTGATGGCGAGGCGTCATCCCCGCAGCCCTCCGGCAAAGCCGTTGATGATGCTGCGTTGCAGGAGGAAGTAGATGAGCAGGACCGGCAGGATGCTGATCACCAGGGCGGCGAAGATGAGGTTCCAGTCGGTGACGTACTGGCCGACGAAACCGGCGATCGCGACGGGCATGGTCTGCTGGGCGCTGCCGCTGAGATACAGCAGCGGGGTGAAGAAGTCGTTCCAGATGGAGACCGTGTTGAGCACCAGCGCGGTCACGGTGATGGGCTTGAGCGTGGGCAGGACGACGTACCAAAAGCCCTGGAGCGGGGAGCAGCCGTCGATCAGGGCCGCGTCCTCGAAGTCACGGGGCAGGGCGCGCAGGAATCCCGCGTACAGGAAGACGGTGAACGGGACCTGGAGGCCGGAGTAGAAGAGCACCAGGGCCCATGGGGTGCCGAGGAGGCCCAGGTCGCGCATGGTCTGGTACAGCGGGAGGGAGGCGAGCTGGAAGGGCAGTACCAGGCCGAGGAGGACCAGCAGGTAGGTGCCTCGCGACCAGCGGGCCGTGATGCGGGCCAGCGGGTAGGCGGCCAGGGAGGAGACGGCCAGCACGATCACGACGCTGCACGCCGTCACCAGCAGGCTGTTAGCCAACGCCCCGCCGAGGGCGCCCTGTTGCCAGGCGGTGGTGAAGTTGTCCAGGGTCGGCGAGCTGGTCGGGCTGATGGGGGACGAGGTGTCCGAGGCCGGTCTCACCGCGAGGTTGACCAGGACGTAGACCGGGAAGCCGACGGTCAGCGCGATGGCGATCATCGACAGTTCGAGGGCGAGGGTGCGGGGGCGGTAGCGGTTCACGAGGCGGCCCTCTCGCTGCGGGACAGCATGGCGTACTGACCGGTGGAGGCGATGGCGACGACGATCGTCAGGACCACGGCGAGGGCGATGCTGTAGCCGAACTCGCCGAGCGTGAAGGCGTCCTTGTAGATGAGCGTGGACAGGGTGTCGGTCGCGTGCCCGGGGCCGCCGCCGGTCAACGCGTAGACCTGGTCGAAGAGTTTGAGCCCGCCGATGCTCGACAGCAGCAGGTTGATCGTGAAGGCCGGGGCGAGCAGCGGCCGGGTCACCGACCAGAAGCGCCGCACGGGGCCGGCGCCGTCGAGTGACGCGGCCTCGTGGATCTCCGGGGGCACCGACTGAAGTCCGGCCAGGAAGATGACCATCGAATAGCCCGCGTACTGCCAGACGATCACCGCGACGATCGTCCACAGGGCCAGGTCCGGGCTGCCCAGCCAGTCCTGCTGCCGGCCGTCGAGCCCTACGGCACCCAAGAGGCTGTTGACCGCGCCGTCCGGGCCTAGCAGGTTCCGCCACAGGTAGGCGGTCACGATCGGGGTGACCACCGCGGGCGCGAACAGCAGGACCCTGAGCAGATTGCGGGACCTGATGGCCGAGTTGACGCCGAGGGCCAGCAGCAGGCCCACCGCGTTCTGCGCGACCGTGATGGACACGGCGATGAGCAGGGTGTGCCAGATGGCCTGGACCGCGTCGGCGTCCCGGGTCATGTCGGCGAAGTTGTCCAGGCCGACGAAGGTGAAGTCGGGGTCCAGGCCGTCCCAGTCGGTGAACGCGTAGTACAGCCCGCGGGCGCTGGGGACGAGGACGACGAAGGCGAACAGCAGCAGGGCCGGTGCCATGAACCACCAGGGCGGTGTGGTGCGCGCGCGGCGGACCGGGGCGCCCGGGGCGGGGTCCGGGGAGTGGTCTCGGTCCGGGAGTTGGGCGTTCGGGGCGAGGGTCACGGGCGGACCTGCCTCCTTGAAACGATTCAAAGCCTGCCCGTTGCGGGCTGGAGCGGCTCGGCGGAGTGCGGGCACCCGCCGGGAATGTTGTGTTGTGGGCTGCGGACGACAGTCGGAACGCGCACTGGCTGGAGGCTGACGGGTAACGTTTCCCATCGGGTGGTGCCAGACCCTAGAGAGCCCCTCGCATGACGTCAAGATGCCGTGCATGCTGCACGATTGTTACGGCGCCGGGCCCAGTCGGCCGATCGCGCCCCGGTGATCGCACTTACCCGGGGAGGACTTTCTCCGTACACTTTCCGCCAACGTTGCCCACGGCACCGAAGGAACCCGCATGGAGCCGCCCAAGCCCGCACGTCGCGTGACGATCGTCGACGTGGCCCGTCATGCGCGGGTGTCCACCACCGCGGTGTCCAAAGTGCTGCGCAACGCCTACGGAGCGAGCCCCGAGATGCGGGCCAAGGTGCGGCGCGCCATCGACGAGCTCGGCTACCGGCCCCTGGCGGCCGCGCGAGGTCTGCGCGGACAGACCTACACGATCGGCGTGATGCTCCCGGACATCCGCAACCCCTTCTTCCCCGAGATCGTCGACGGCGTCACCGGCCGCCTCGCCGACACCGACTACCAGGTCTTCCTGGGACCCGGCGGCTGCAACGACGAGCAGAGCGAGGCACGCGTCACGGAGGCCATGATCGACCGGGGGATGGACGGCATCATCCTGATCGCTCCCGTCTCCTCGCGCGCCCGCCTGGAGCACGTCGCCTCCGCCGTGCCGACCGTCGTGGTCGGCCGGCACGGGCATTCCCCCGTCTACGACACCGTCACGGACGACGACATGGCGGGCGCGTCCCTGGTCGTCGACCACCTCGTCGGCCTCGGCCACCGCCGCATCGCCCATATCGAGCACCACGAGACCGACCCGACCCGCATCGCGGAGATGCCCAACGCCCAGCGCGCGGACGGCTACCGGCGCGCCATGCGGGCCCACGGTCTCGCCGACGAGATCGACATCGTCTCCACCACCTACACCCAACAGGGCGGATACGAAGGCGCCCGGCAGCTGCTCGCCCGAGGGCGACGGCCCACGGCCGTCTTCGCCGGCGCGGACATCGTCGCCATGGGCGCGCTCGAAGCCCTCGCCGAGGCCGGGCTGGCCGTTCCCGGCGACATCTCGGTCGCCGGCTACGACAACACGACGTTCGCCTCCTTCAGCCCCATCTCCCTGACCAGCGTCGACCAGGCGGGGCACGAGATCGGCGGCAACGCCGTGCGCCTGCTGCTGGAGCGGATCGCCGACCGCACCAAGACCTCCGTACAGATCAAGCTCTCCCCCACGCTGGTCGCCCGCCGGACCACCGCGGCCGTGAGCGGGTAGGGCGACGCCGACCGGGCGGAGCCTCCCCCGGGTGACCGGGCCGCCGCCTCACCCGTCGAGGGGTTCGTAGTCGAACATCCGGCCGGCTCCTCACCGCACTCGGCGGAGGCCATGGGGGCGAACGTCGTGCGTGTCCTCCCGGCGTGAGTAATGCAAACGTTTTCAGTGATAGAGACGCCAACATTGACATGCTCCTTGACGCCCTCACACACCGGTGCTTCCATCTCGACTGAAAGCGCTTAACCACCTCGGCACCCCCTTCCGCATCAAAGAGGTTGTCATGCATATGTCACTAACGACTCGCGGGCGCGCCGCCACCGCCGCCGCGTTACTCGCCCTCGCCTCCCTCTGGGCCGTCGGCCCCACCGACCCCGCGTCCGCCGACACGACCGCGCAGTCCGCGCAATCCGCGCAATCCGCGCGGGTGATGGAGAACCTCGGTCGCGGGGTCGTCGCGGTGCGCAACAGCTCCACCCAAGTGCTCGTCTCCTGGCGGTTGTTGGGCCTGGACCCGGAGGGCATCGGGTTCAACGTGTACCGCTCCACCGCGGGCGGCGCGTACACCAGGCTCAACGCCACCGCGCTGACAGCGGGCACCAACTACACCGACGCGAGCGCCGACTTGACCAAGTCCAACAGCTACCGCGTGACCCCGGTCGTCGGCGGCCAGGAGCAAACCCCCAGCGGAGCCTTCACGTTGACGGCCAACCACGCCACCGAACCCGTGGTCCGCGTGCCGTTGCGCTCCGGCGGCCCGGTGAAGTTCGCCTGGGTCGGCGACCTCGACGGTGACGGCGCGTACGACTACGTGATCGACCGCCAGACCTCTCCCCAGACGCTGGAGGCGTACCGAAGTGACGGGACCTTCCTCTGGCAGGTGAACCTGGGGCCCAACAGCCAGAACCAGGACAACATCGAGCCGGGGTCGTCGACCGTCGACGTCGGCAACTGGGACGGCGTCACGGTCTATGACTTCGACAGCGACGGCGACGCCGAGGTCGCCCTGAAAATCGCCGACGGGGTGACCTTCGGCGACGGGGCCACCTGGACGCACGCCGACGACTCACGGCAGTGGATGGCGGTCCTCGACGGCCGCACCGGCGCGCTCAGCCGGTACTCGTCGATCCCGACGACCTATCTGTCCGACGGCCCGCTCGCCGCCCGCCTCGGCGTGGCCTACCTCAACGGCACCACCCCCAGCCTGGTCGCCTTCATGAAGAACCGGCAGGACGGCGGGGCGTTCAACCTGATGATCGGCGCCTGGAAGTACGACGGCGGCTCCCTGGACCGCCAGTGGACCTGGCAGCGCGGCACCCAGGACGCACCCGACGGGCACAACACCCGCGCCATCGACGTCAACGGCGACGGCACCGACGAGATCGCCGAGATCGGGTTCGTCCTCAACGGCGACGGCACCCTGCGCTACTCGATGGGTCCCAAGGGCATCGTCCACGGCGACCGCTTCCACATCGCCGACATGGACCCGAGCCGCCCCGGCCTGGAGGGTTACGGCGTCCAGCAGGACAACCCGAGCGGACTGCTGGAGTACTACTACGACGCCTCCACCGGCGCCCTGATCTGGCAGCACTACGGCGGCCCCGCCGACGTCGGACGCGGCATGGCCGCCGACATCGACTCCCGCTACCCGGGCATGGAGGTCTGGTCGTTCTCCGGCCTGTACAACGCGCGCACCAACGCCCTCACCGAACCCGACACGGCCAAGCGCCCCTGGCCGCAGCTGGGCCTGTGGTGGGACGGCGACCTCACCGCGGAACTGCTCAACGACGGCAAGATCGAGAAGTGGAACCCGCTGAACCCGACGTCGACCGGCAGCCTGCCGCGACTGGTGAGCACCTGGAACTACGGTGCCGTCGACGCCTCCCAGGGCATCAACCCCCTCTTCGTGGGCGACATCCTCGGCGACTGGCGCGAGGAGGCGATGTACACCAACGCCACCTACGACGAGCTGATCATCTTCACCACGAACCAGCCCACGAGCACCCGGCTCTACACCCTCGCGCACAACCCGGCCTACCGGAACGCCATGACCTTCAAGGGCTACATGCAGTCCCACCACGTCGACTACTTCCTCGGATCCGGCATGTCCACCCCGCCCCGCCCCAACATCACCTACGCCCCGTGACAGCTGCTCCGCTCCTCGGCCAGGCTCCGGGTGCGCGTGTTCCATGACGTGAGCGCGGGCATCCGGAACCCTCATGTCGACGACGAGGTCCCGGACGGCGAAGGCCCCTCCCGCATCCACTCCCGTGTGCCGAACGACGTGCACGCCCGTGAGGCCCACCCCGCCGCCTCACGCAGCGCCCCGGCGAATCCTCGCGTGGTCAACTCCCCCTGTGCCGCGAGCCGGTGAGCGAGAGTTCCGTGCAGCACGTCACCCGCGCCCAGCGTGTCCACGACCCGCACCTCCGGCACCTCCACCGTGCCGCCGCCGCGCGGCCCCTCCCACACGAGGGGCCGCCCGCCCCGGCTCACCGCCGTCCAGGCCACCCCGCGTTCCCGCAGGAACCGCAGGACGTCCTCGGGACACGCGGTGCCGGGCGGGTGGAAGGCGTCCGAGCAGACGGCCACGTCGATCGAGGCCAGCAGCTGCTCCGTGCCCGCTTTCCAACTACCGCCGTCAAGCACGGTCAGGCGTCCGGCGGCACGTGCGGCGCTCGCGACGGCCACCGCCAGCTCCATGTGATGTCCGTCGAACTCGACGACGTCGTACCCCGCCACCAGCGCCGCCAGGTCATCGGGCACCGCGATCCGGCGTCCCGCCGCGTTGGTCGACGCGACGGCCCGCTCACCGCTGGCCGCGGTCACCAGGATCGAGGACACGGCGGGCGGCGCGTCCGAGCCGGCCGACAGATCCCGCACCACCACACCTTGCCCTCGCAGCTCCGCCGCGGCCACGACGCCCAGCGGGTGACCGCCGATCGAGGTGAGCAGCGTGGCCGCACCACCGAGGTGCGCGAAGGCCACGGCCGCGTTGGCCGCCGGGCCGCCCGCGGCCACCGTCTGCCGAAGCGCCGTCACCTTCTCGTCCGCGCCCGGCACCTGGTCGACGAGCTGCACGACGTCGAACGTACACAGGCCGACGAACAGTCCCTCGGGGCGTCTTGGCACGTCAGTCGACCGTCCAGATGTGTGGGGAGCCGCTCGTTGTACGCGTCGTTCCACGCGGCACCATACCCAGGGCGAGCGGACCGACGGCGCCAGTACCCCCACGGTCACCGTGTCGCGATGAACGCGCGTGTCCGCTCCGGATCGGTGAGGACCTCGGTGCTGTCGACGAACTGGTCGACGGAGCCGGTCGACGGCAGGTCGCGAACGGCCGGATCCGTGATGCGGGTTCTCAGCGCCGCGCTGAACCGTTCGGCGTGCAGGACCCGGAACGGCCTGCTGTGGTACGGGCGCGTGGCCGGGTCGACGGGCTCGGTGAGGCCGAGTCGGTTGTGCAGGGCCGCGATGGCCTCGTAGGCGCGGGCGAGGTGTTCCTCGCGAGTGTGCCAGTCGGTCGCCGCGAGCGTCGCCGTGAGGTGCGGGGTGAGCGACGGCGCCTCGGGGATACCGGCGAACGCGCTGCCGAGCCATTTGCTGTACGGCGGATAGCGGCGGTTCATCAGCAGGCACAGCCGCATCAGATCGCGTACCAGGCGGGCCGCCACGACGGCGGAACCGAGTTCGTCGCCCACTTCGCCGCAGCGCCCGACGAAGGCCTCTTCCTGGGAGACCCGCTGCCACTGACAGGCGAGCACGTGGAGCCAGAGATCGCGGGGGTACCAGGCGAGGCGGGCGCGTGCCGGGGCGAGTTGGCCGAGCCCGTCGTGGAAGACGGCGCCCGCGGTGACCTCGGCGAGACGTTGGGTGGGTGCGGCCAGCCAGTCGGCCAGGCTTACCCGCTCGCCCGGGTCGAAGCCCAGTTGCTCGGTGAACCAGGCGGCCGGGGCGACGACGTCGACGCGGTGATGGACCGGTCCGTCGGTCACCTGCATGACTCCGATGCCTGGCTCGCCCGTGGACGCGAAGTGCGTCGGACAGCCGTAGAAGGTCTTCGGCAGCCTCTCGGCGAGCACGGTCCTGATCCTTGCGGCACTGCGCTCGACGTCCCTCGGGTGCAGGAAGATCTGCACCCGAGGACCCCACTCGTGGTCAGCGGACCGGGAGGTGTCGAACCCCAGGACCTCCGAACCACTGCCCAGGCGAGCGCCCGAGTGTGCGATCCCCGGCGCGGCCTCATCCAACAGAGGCCGCACCGCCTCGACATAGAAACGACGGGACAGCTCCAGCCCGGGCAGGAAAGACGGTGTGGTCATGCCGGGCAGAGTGCCGGACGGGGGCGGGAGCGGTCGAAGACTTTTTCGCGGGGCTTCGCGCTCCGCTGCTGGATGGGCTCCTCCCCTCATATGCCTACGCCCGACGCGACACCTGCGTCGACTGCGCGGCCTCCGCCTCCGCCTTGGCGTCACTCACCGCCGCGGCGGCCTGCTTCTCGGCCTCGTCGGCAGCCGCGGCGGCGTCGAGCAGAACCGTCGAACCCGCCTCGAGTGCGGGGCTTCGGGCCTCGTCCGATGTCTCCCCGGCGCCGCCGGAGGCCGCCGTCTCAGGTTGCGCGGCGGGAACCGGAGCCGCCGTCGACTCGTCACCGAAGGCACGGGTGACGGTCCGGACCGCCTCGGTCAGCTCTCCCGGGATCACCCAGAACGTGTTGTTGTCGCTGCTCGCCAAGTGCGGCAGTGTCTCCAGGTACTTGTAGGCCAGGACCTTCGGATCGGCGTTGTTACGGTGGACAGCCTGGAAGACGAGCTCCACCGCCTTCGCCTCGCCGTCCGCCCGCAGGATCATGGCCTGTTGGGCGCCCTGCGCCTCCAGGATGTCCTTCTGTTTCGTGCCCTCCGCGGTGAGGATCTTGGCCTGCCGCTCCCCTTCGGCGTGCAGGATGGCCGCGCGCTTGTCACGCTCGGCCCTCATCTGCTTCTCCATCGCCTCCTTGATGGTGTGCGGTGGATCGATGGCCTTGATCTCCACGCGGTTGACCCGGATGCCCCACTTGCCGGTGGCGTCGTCGAGGACGGCCCGGAGCCGGGAGTTGATCTCCTCACGCGAGGTGAGCGTCTCCTCCAGGTCCATGCTGCCGATGACGTTCCGCAGCGTGGTCACGGTGAGCTGATCGATGGCCTGCAAGTAGTCGGCGACCTCGTAGGCCGCCGCCCGCGGATCCGTGATCTGGTAGTAGAGCACCGTGTCGATGTTCACCACGAGGTTGTCCTCGGTGATCACCGGTCGGGGGTCGGACGAATAGACCTGCTCCCGCACGTCGAGTTTGGTGTTGATGCGGTCCGCGACCGGCAGCACCAGGTTGAGACCCGGTTGCAGCGTGCGGCGGTATCGTCCGAACCGCTCGATGTTGTAGCGGCGCGCCTGCGGAACGATGCGCACCGTGGAGGCGACAAGGAAGACGATGACGATGGCCGCCACGACAATGGCGATGACAACTGGTTCCACAGTGCCTCCATAGCTGTGCGATCAGCCGCTCAGGGAAGAAGCTCGCGGGGATAGACGATGGCGGTGGCGCCCTGGATCTCCATGACGTCCACCAGGGCACCCACCGGGATCACATGGCTCTCGTCGAGGGCCCGGGCGGTCCACTCCTCGCCGCCGAGTTTGACCAGGCCGCGGGTCGCGGTGACCTCCTGCACGACCTCGGCACGTCTGCCGATCAGCGCGTCGCTGCCGTCGCGCATCAGCGGTGGCTCCGCCATGTACCGCAGTGCGACAGGACGGGCGATGAGCAGGCCCGCCGCCGCGGTCACGCCGAGCGCAACGATTTGTCCGAGGGTCCCGACGCCCACACCGGCGACCACGGCGGCGACCAACGCCGCGCCCGCGAACAGGCCGAGGACCAATGTCAGGGTGAAGAACTCCGCGACGCCCAGCGCCGCGCCAAGGAGCAGCCATACGAACCATGGCATCCCATCGCCCTCCTTCGCGGGCATCCTCCACCAAGCTACCTCCCAGAACCCCGGGCGGGACGAGCCCTGCGCCCGCCGTTCTTCGTTCCATGACGGCGGCGGGGCCCGCCGTGAGCCCCCTGTCTCCCGCACGTCGGCCCCGGAAGGGCCGGTCGACGTCCCTGATGACGATCAACATCGTCGTCAGGAGCGCGGTGATCGCATCCGCGCCTTCATCTCGGCCGGGATGTGCGCAACGCGGCGCGCCCTCCGGACGCGACTTCGGCTCGTCCGGAGAGCGCGGCTGTCATGCCTGGCGCGGATTCGGCTTCAGTACGGCGAACACCGCCTGGCCCGGGTCGGCCAGCCAGGCGATCCGCCCGACGTCCGGCACGTCCGTGGCCGACATCAGCACCGAACCGCCGTTCTCCCGCGCCTTCGTCTCGATGGCGTCGGCGTCGGCCACGGCGAAGTACGGGATCCAGCGCGTGTCCTCCCCGCCGTCCTGGAGTTGGGCCACACCGCCGAAGGAGCCCTCCTGCTGGTCGCCGTCCTTGATGCTGAGCACCCGGTACGTCATCCCGGGAGCCTGCATCTCCTGCGAACGCCAGCCGAACAGCCCCTGATAGAAGCGGATCGCCGCCTCCGGGTCGCCGACGTGCAGTTCCACCCACACAAGGGTGTTGTCCTCCGAAGCCGTCTCCAGGCCCTTCGTCCGCGCCGGCTGCCATGCGGCGAATTCCGCGCCCTGCGGGTCGGTGAACTGGCCCATCCAGCCCTCGCCCATGACGTCCACGGGCTCGGCACGCACCGTGCCGCCGCCTGCGAGCACATCGCGAGCGGTGGTCTGGATGTCGTCGCTCTGGAAGTACGTCGTCCAGGCCGACTTGGCGCCCTCCTCCATCAGCGGGCCGAGGGCGCCGACGATCTTCGCGCCCTTCTGGAAGAACCCGTACCCGCCCGCCTCCGGCCCGGCGGAAATGAACCGCCACTCGAAGACGGCCCCGTAGAAGGCGGCGGCCGTGTCGATGTCAGGGCTGCCGAGGTCGATCCAGTTGGGTGATCCGGTGCGGAAGTCGGTGCCGAGCATGCGTTTCCTCCTGCGAAATCCGGTGTCAGGACTCCGCAACGATGCCGCCCTCCGCTACGGGGCTCATCGCACCGACCCGGGCCTGCGAGGCTGTTTCACCCGGGCGGGGGTGCCCGTACGGGCAGGTGTCAGTGGCCGAGCGCCTTGCGCAGGCCCGGCTTCGACGCATCGGCCCATGCCGCCGGCAGCTCCCGTTCCCGCTCCGCGGCCACGGCCTGCTCCTGGCCGTACAGCAGCCCCCAGGTGAAGCCGGCCTCACCCGCGGTGTGCGCCGTCACGGCCAGACCCCGCAAGGCGTCCCGTGCCACGACGCTGTCCTGGTGATCACCGAGCACCTTCTGTACGGCCTTCACACGCTTCCCGAGCCGCTTGGCGGGCTTGCCGAGCGCGGCACGTGCCGGTTCGGTGGCGTAGCGCGTCTTCTTGGCCGCCTTACGGGCTTCGTGCAGGGCCGTGTCACGTTCCGTTCCCGGGGAGAGTTCCAGCGCGTGTGTCACTCGGCCCGCCAGCCGCTCGTACTCCTTGAGGATCGCCTTGACCAGTACCTTCTCGGGCTTGCGGGCGGCCTTGCGACGCAGGGGCGGATGCTCCGTGAGCGCCGCCAGCGCGTTCAGCAGGGCCAGGTAGCGGGAGGTGCGCAGGGCATCGAGGGTGCGTTGGCGCGCCGCGGAGGTGTTGGCGACGTTCCACGCTTGCAGGTGGGCGGCGACGGGGCCGAGGACCAGCTCGCGCGGCGCGGCCCCGATGCGGGAAGCGAGCCGTTCCATGAGGACCTCCTGGTCACGCTCCGCTCCCAGCTCGCCGCCCAGCCACTTGAGGTCGTCGCGGATCGGGTCGGTGACCTCACGGTCCAGTACCGAGCGGTAGGAACGCAGGGTGCTGCGCAGCCGGCGGCAGGTGACCCGCATCTTGTGCACCGAGTCGGGCAGGTCGCGGCGGACCGCGGGGTCGAGGCTCACCAGGGCGTTCACCTGCTCGTCCAGGTACCGGAGCACCTCGTCACCGGCCGAGCCGGGCACGACGGTCTCGACACGGTCGTCCGGCAGGCGCGGCGCGCCCACTCCCGTCTCCTCCAGGGCACGGGCCAGCTTGGACGGACTGCCCGCGCGGTCGATGCCCTTCTTGTGCAGCGTCTTGTCCACGGCGTCGAGCAGCGAGGGATCCGTGTCCTGTGCGAGCTCGACCTCCATCTCGGTCCACACGGCCAGCGTGGTCAGACCGCGCAGGGACTCGGCCCGGACCCTGTCGACGGTCAACTCGGCCAGGACCGTGCCGTCGCCGTCGACGAGGCCGCGGGTGTCCCGGGTGGAGCGGATCCGCACGACCGGCGTCAGCTCCGCCCCTCGGGTGCGGGACAGAGCCAGGTCACTCAGCGTGTCCGGAAGGGTGTCGGACAGGGGGGCCCGCACCTCTTCCCGGCTGTCGCCCGACAGGGGCAGCTTCAGGTGCCATCCGGCATCGACACCGCCCGTCCTGCGCCGCAAGGTGGCCGAGGCGCCCGCCAGGCGCAGGTCCTGCGTGTCGAAGTACACGGCGTCCAGCTCGTCGATGCCCTGTTCCACGACCGACTCGATGGCGGCCACGCCGGCGAGGTCCGGGAGCCACGAGGTGTCGTCGGCCGAAGGAGCCTCGTACTTTCGCTCTGTCTCACGCTGCGAGGAGGTCATGTCTCTCGCGTACACGCCTGCGCACAGCTCAAACACGTGTGGCGCCGCCCGGGGGGGGGGCCGGACAGCGACAGGGCTGGGCCAGGTCGAGCCCGCGATGGCGATGACCGCCTTGCGCCCCGAGAAAAGCGGGCGGCCCCGTGTGCGCGGCGCCGCGCACACGGGGCGTGGACACCGCGCCGTGAGGGTGAGCCGTCAGCGAACGACCGCACGGCGGTGACGGAAGGGCCCGCAAGCTGGGGACATGGATGCGATCGAGGTACGGCCGGGCCTGCGCATGCTCCGCTTCCCGGTGGGGGCGGCCTATCTGTGGCGGGACGGCGACGAGTTGACGCTGATCGACACCGGGACGGCGGATTGTGCCGCGCGGATCGAGGGGGTGCTCGACGGCGAGTTGCGGCGCATCGTGCTGACGCACTGGCACGAGGACCATACGGGCTCCGCCGCCGCACTCGCCGCCCGGCACGGGGCGGAGGTGCTGGCGCATCGCTCGGACGCGCCCGTGATCCAAGGGGAGGTCGCCGGGCCGCCCCCCGTACTGGAAGCGTTCGAGGTGCCGATCCGGGCGTCGCTTCCGCCCCTGCCACCGGCACCGCCGTGTCGGGTGGACCGGGAGGTGGAGGACGGTGACGTGCTGGAGTTCGGCGGCGGCGCGGTGGTCGTCGCGGTGCCCGGGCACACGGACGGGTCGATCGCACTCCATCTGCCCGGACCGGGCGTGCTGTTCACCGGTGACGCGGTGGCCAACGTCGGCCGTACCATGCTGGGCGTCTTCAACACCGACCGCGTCCGCGCCGTCGCATCACTGCGCAGGCTGGCCGAACTGGACGTCGACACAGCGGTCTTCGGCCACGGCGACCCGATCGTCCACGGCGCGGCGACCGCCCTGCGCGGAGCGGCGGCGGCGGCGACCAGCCCTTCCGACTCCGTATGAGCGGATGCACTCGTGGTTCAGCCCGGCACCGCAAGTACGGTGCCGGGCCGCCGTGTTGCCACGGCGTGACGGGGTGTCAGCCCTGGCGGGCCTTGAAGCGGGGGTCCTTCTTGTTGATCACGAAGGTCACGCCGCGCCGGCGGACCACCTGCGCTCCGGGCCTGGCCTTCAGCGAGCGGAGGGACTTGCGCACCTTCACAGCGGACTCCTTCCGGGAGGGGGGACGGCGAGGTCGCCGTCAGGGGCGGGCGGCGGCGCTACGGCCGTAGCGCCGCTCGAAACGCTCCACCCGGCCCGCGGTGTCCATGATCCGCGTGGTGCCGGTGTAGAACGGGTGGCTCGCGGACGAGACGTCCACGTCGACCACCGGGTAGGTGACGCCGTCCTCCCACTCGACGGTGTCCTGGGCGTCGAGGGTGGAGCGGGTGAGCATACGGAACCCTGCCGCGCGGTCGCGGAAGACGACCGGGCGGGAGATCGGGTGGATTCCGGTCCTCATGGGTGGTGCCTCCTTCATGTGCCTCGGCCGACGGCCGAGGCGGTGGTCATCGTTCTTCGCGGAACAGCAGGTGCCGGCCGGCCACCGGGTCGTACTTGCGCAGGACGAGCCGGTCGGGGTCGTTCAGCCGACTCCTACGGGTGAGTTATTTGACCCGGCCATGTCATTCGAGAGGTGTAACGCGGCTCCCCTCCCGTGCATTCCCGGGCGGGCCGGCACCTCGGACGGAGCCTCGCGCTCCCGGGCCACGGCCCCGCCGCGACTCACTATGATCTTGATCATGACAGTGCAGACCCCCGACAAGGCTCCTTCCCGCAAGCAGCGGCTCCAGGAAAAACAGCGCCGCCAACTGCTGGCGGTCGACATCGTGGACAAGGCCGAGATCAAGGTCCACAAGGCAGAGTCCGAGCTGGCCGTCGCCGTCACCGAAGCCGTGCGCGTCTTCGGCGACGAGCAGTCCGCGTCCGAAGGACTGGACATGCCCATCGAGGCCATCCACCGGTTCCTGACCATGGCCCGGGAGGCCGGAGTCGAACCCGCCGAGGCCGGCGCCGACACCCCCTGACCCGCCCGCTCTTCCACGGCTGCCCCACGCCCGACGCCCGCCCCGAGCCCTCGCCTCATGTCAGGGCCGGGGGCGGGCAACGCGGTCAGGGTCTCGGGCGGGATGCCGGCCCCGGCCGCGAAATGGCTCGTACGTCCCTCAGTGCTGATGTGCGGCGCGGCGGGACCGGGCGCCGGGCCTGCCGAGGGAGAACCTCCCCCCGGGGCGGGGCGGCTTCCCCGCCGCCCCTGCGACGACCTTCTGCAACAGGCTGTAGGAGAGGATCGGCAGCAGTACCTCGGGGCGGTGGGAGAACCACCCGGCGGCCAGCACGGCCGCGGCGCTGCTGTTGTTCATGCCGGTCGCGAAGGTGAGGGAGATCTGGTCGGGCCGGTCGCCGCCCGTCCAGCGGGACATCCACCGGCCGCAGGCGAAGGCCAGGCAGCACACCGCGCCGGACAGCCCGAGGGCGAGCACCAGCAGGTCCGGGTCAGGGTGCGCGAGGGCCTGCCCGAGGGCACCGGCCGCGTTGAGGTAGCAGAGCAGCAGGATGTTCAGCACGTTGGCGGCTTTGACCGCCGGCAGGACACGGCGCGCACGGTCCTCGCCGAGCGCGGCCCGTATGGCGATGCCGACGAGGCACGGCAGCACCACCGACACCAGGGCGAAGAATCCGGCCCCGGTCCGGGCGATGAGGTCGACCGTGTTCGTGTCGTTCAGGGCACCGGCACCGTCGGGACCGACCAGAAGGCCGGTCACCCGCATCCCCAGCGGGATGGTGAGCGGGCTCAGCAGCGTGGAGCCGATCACCATGGCCACGGCCAAGGGGACGTTGGCGCCCGCGTTCTGCCCCCAGGAAGCGGCACCGCCCGCGATCGGCATCGCCAGCACCAGCATCAGCCCGACCACCAGGCCCTCCGCCTCCGCCGCGTCGGGCCAAGCACGCAGGCCGAGCGCGACGACCGGAACCACCAGCAGGGGAAGCAGAGCGTTGGCGGCGACGCCGAGCATCAGCCGCACCGGCCGTGACACCACACCCCGCAGATCGGCGACCCGCACCCCCAGCCCGGCGTTGAACAGCATCACCGCCAACAACACCATCGACACCGTCAGCGCCTTACCGCCCACAGAGATCGGCAGCGTCAGCCCGCGCACCCTCTCCCCGGGCGCCGGGAACACGCCGGCCAACAGGTAGCAGGCGAGCATCAGCCACAGCAGCCCGCGCTGCACGATCTTCACCCAGCGGAGTCTATTGGTCGCACAGGGTTACCCCATTCGCAGGGAGGTCTACGGCGGTGTGTCAGGCGGCCGGCTGCGGCGGCATCAGCACGTCTGGCATCACAGGTGAACGGAGTCAAGAGGCATGCGGTCCGGACCACCCGATCGAGGGATGCACGCTACTGCGGTCGCCTCACTCCTGCCCGATCGGCGTACGGAAGCATGCGAGTCACGCGCCACGGCGATGTGCTCGTGGACATGGACCACGAATCCGGAACGACCCGTCGCCGGGCCCTCGGCCTGACGGCGGCACTGCTCGCCGGCGGCACGATCGCCGGCCGAATACCCGACGAGCCTCCCGCTCCCGACGCACCTCCCGCCCGCGAGGACGCCCTCGGCCCCGAGGACGTACTCGCCCCCGGGACCGGCCAGGAAACAGACGGCGCCTGTGCGGAGTTCGTCGACTGGGACTACGAGGCCGCGCTCGCCGAAATCCTCGAACCGGGCCCCGACCAACGCCAGGAGGACCGCGACCTGGCCGAGACCGACGCGCTGTCCCGGCCCCGCTGGGCCCGGCCCCTGCGCCGCAGTTACAAGGTCACCGCCCGCTACCGTCTCCGCGGTCCCTGGCTCGCCGGCCACCACACCGGCATCGACCTCGCCGCTCCCCAAGGCACCCCCGCCTACGCCGTCGGTTCCGGCGTCGTCGTCCTCGCCCGCCGCTCGGGGGCGTACGGCAAGGCCGTCACCATGCGGCTGCCGGACGGCAGTTACGCCCTGTACGCCCACCTCTCCCGCATCCAGGTGCGCGAGGGCCAGCGCGTCACCCCCGGCCAGCGCATCGGACTCACCGGCGCCACGGGCCGCGCGACGGGCCCGCACCTCCACTTCGAGGTACGCGCCCGCCGCCACTACGGCACGGACATCGACCCCGTGCGGTACATGGCGGGGCGCGGGATCCGCATCACATGACGGGCGCGCCCTCGGTGTCGGCCGCGATCACGCGGTGCTCTGGGCCGAGACCACCGGTCAGGACCCGGTGCTCGTACGAGCGGGCGTCGGCGTTCTGCCGTCCCCGGCCGGCGTCGGGCCGGGCTGTCCCGGCATACCGCCGAGGCCCGCCCCGGGGACCGTGTCCTCGGGGTCCGACTCCGCGCTCTCGCCGAGGAAGCCGCCCGACTGGTGCTGCCAGAGCTTGGCGTAGGCGCCGTGCGCCGCGAGCAGTTCCTCGTGGGAGCCCTGTTCGACGACGCTTCCCCGGTCGAGGACGACCAGGCGGTCCATGCCGGCGACGGTGCTCAGTCGGTGGGCGACCACGAGGGCCGTGCGTCCGTCCATCAGCCGCCACAGGGCGTCCTGGACGAGGATCTCGCTCTCGGAGTCCAGTGCGCTGGTCGCCTCGTCGAGCAGCAGGACGGGGGCGTCACGGAGGATGGCCCGGGCGAGGGCGACGCGCTGGCGCTGGCCGCCGGAGAGTTTCACTCCGCGCTCTCCCACCAAGGTCGCGAAGCCGTCGGGGAGTTGGTCGGCGAACTCCGTGACGTGCGCGGCCTCGGCCGCGGCGCGGATCTCGTCGTCGGTGGCGCCGGGCCGGGCGAAGGCGATGTTGTCCCGCAGGCTGCGGTGGAACATGGCGGGTTCCTGCGGGACGTACGCGATCAGTGAGCGAAGGTCGGTCTGGCGCAGCCGGGTGATGTCCTGCCCGCCGATCAGGATGCGTCCGTCGTCGATGTCCGACATCCGCAGCAGGAGCCGGGTGAGTGTGGTCTTGCCACCACCGGACCTGCCGACCAGGCCGATCCGGGCGCCCGCGGGCACGTCCAGGTCGAGTCCTTCGAAGATCGGCTTCGCGCCCGCGTGGGCGAAGGTCACCGTCTCGAACCGGACACCGGTGTCGCGCGGTGCGAGCGGTTCGGGTTCCGCCGGGTCGAGCACCGTGGGCGGATGCAGCACCAGCTCGGTGAACTGCGCGGCCTCGGTCATCGAGCTCTCCAGCCGTCGGTAGATCTGGTTGAACTCGAACATGATCTGGGTCGCGTTGGAGTAGTACGTGAAGGCGACGACGACCTCCTCGACCCCCTGGCCCGGGCCGCCGAGGGCGATGGCGAGGAGCAGGCCGAGCACGTTGGTCAGCACGGACAGCGGGGCGATGAGGGTGTCGACGCGCAGATTGCCGTAGTCCCACGACCTCAGCGTCAGGCGCCGGGAGTCCGCGACCCGGCTGCGGTGCTCCTCGGCCTCCCGGCGTTCGGCCGCGAACGCCCGGATGGTCTCCATGTTCATGAGACTGTCGGAGACATGGCCGGAGACCCGCGCGAGCGCTGCCTCACGGTCGTTGACGAGCCGTTGCCTGCGCCGGATCAGCGGTGTCGCGGCCGCCACGGTCAGCGCGATCATCGCCAAGAGGCCGACGACGAGCATCGGTTCGTAGCTCCACAGCACCACGGCGCCGAACAGGAGGGGGACCAGGCTGCCCACGATCCGGTACGTCAGCGTGTCGACGAAGTCCTCGAAGCGCTTGCCGTAGCTCAGCACCCGTTTGGTCAGAGAGCCGGCGAAGTTGTCGTGGAAGAACGCCGCGTCCTTGGCGAGGAGTTCGTCCATGCCGCTCACGTACAGGTGCTCCATGCCGAGGGCGTCCACGCGGTTCAGACAGTGCTGTCCGACCCGCCACACGGCCTCGGCGAGCAGCAGCGTCACGCCGAAGCCCAGCACGTACGGCAGCGCCGCGCGGAGGGTGAGACCGCCGTCGACGGCCTGTCCCGCCAGTTTGGCGATGAGCAGGGGCGCGACGTAACGGGTGCCGATGTTGCCGAGGGCCGGCAACAGCAGCGCGGGCAGGGCCAGTCGTCGAAGTCTCAGCAGTTCTTGGCCGTAGCGGCGCAGTGCCAGAACGACCGCGCTCCTGCCCGGCGCCGGTGCTCGCATGTCTGTTGTCCCCATCACACTCCCGGAGGTTTGGAAGTCGGAAGTGTCCCGTCATCTGCGGCCTTCGGTCCAGGCATTTACCGCGCAGTGGCGAGAACCGGACACCAGGGGACGGCTGCCGTCGATTCACCCCACGGCCGCGGGCACCTCACGATGGCTTGATCATGCGCAGGGGTGGCGTGATGTCGCCCAATGGTCCGATAAACCGTAATCGAAGGATTGTCACTGCTTCGAAGGAAGCATCCGGGTTCTCCGGGCGAGGCGGCTCGACCGGCGATTACGGTCCTGCGGGTGGATGGATCACCGACGCCGGCCAAGCAAGGAGTAGCCCACCGCGATGACCGTGGACAGCAGCCCGGAAACCCAGGCCGCACCAGCAGTGCCGCAGCAGTCCCTGAGCACCGCCGCCGCACGCAACCTCACCCATACCACGAAGTCCGCCCCGCAGATGCAGGAGATCACCTCCCGCTGGTTGCTGCGGATGCTGCCCTGGGTCGAGACCAAGGGAGGCGCCTACCGGGTCAACCGCCGGTTGCGGCACACCGTCGGCGACGGGCGCATCGAGTTCGTACAGGAGGGTTCCACCGTCCGTGTGATCCCGCGCGAACTGGGTGAACTGGCCGTGCTGCGAGGCTTCGAGGACCTGGACGCCCTCACCGCCCTCGCCGAGCGCTGCACCCAACGGGACTTCGCCGTCGGCGAGGTCATCGTCGAGCGCGGCAGCCCGGCGGACCGGATCCATCTGATCGCCCACGGGCGCGTCAGTCAGTCCGGGGAGGGCAAGTACGGCGGGGAGATCTCCCTCGCGGTGCTCGCGGACGGCGACCGCTTCGGTGAGGACGCCCTCCTCAACTCCGAGGCCCGCTACACGTACACGGCCACCGCCGAGACGTCGGGCACGCTGCTGACCCTCTCCCGCGCCGACTTCACCGCCGTGAAGGACTCCGCGCCCGGTCTTCAGGCCCACGTCAGCGAGTTCGTCTCCGCCACCCGGCGTCGGCAGAACAAGCACGGCGAGGCCGAGATCGCCATGTCGGCCGGTCATGTCGGCGAGGTCGACGTGCCGAACGCCTTCGTCGACTACGAGCTGAAGCCACGGGAGTACGAACTCTCCGTCGCGCAGACCGTGCTGCGGATCCACACCCGGGTCGCCGACCTCTACAACGGGCCGATGAACCAGACCGAGGAACAACTCCGGCTGACCATCGAGGCGTTGCGCGAGCGCCAGGAGCACGAGCTGGTCAACAACCCCGAGTTCGGGCTGCTGCACAACGCCGACTTCAAGCAGCGCATCCAGACCCACTCCGGCCCGCCGACCCCGGACGACATGGACGATCTGCTCTGTCGTCGCCGCGGCACCAAGTTCTTCCTGGCCCATCCGAGGACCATCGCCGCGATCGGACGCGGTTTCAACGCCTGCGGGCTCTACCCGGACCACGTCGACGTCGGCGGACAGTCCGTCCCCGCCTGGCGCGGCGTCCCGATCCTGCCCTGCAACAAGATCCCGATCAGCAAGGAGCAGACCAGCTCCATCATCGCGATGCGCACGGGCGAGAAGAACCAAGGTGTCATCGGCCTGTGGCAGACAGGTCTGCCGGACGAGGTCGAGCCGGGGCTCTCGGCGCGGTTCATGGGCATCAACGAGCAGGCGGTCATGTCCTACCTCGTCAGCACGTACTACTCCGCCGCGGTGCTCGTACCCGACGCGCTCGGCGTGATGGAGAACGTGCAGATCGCCCGCGGACGCGACTGAGGAGCAGAACGAACATGTCCGATCCCGGGTCCCCCGGACCCTCCCTGCCTGCCCAACGACCAAGGCCGGGCGCCGCCGTACCGGACGTCCCCGCGCCGGCGGTCCCCAATCTTCCCATCACCGAGGCCGCCTTCGGCCTCTCGGGGGTGGTGCATCCGCCGGTCGCTCCCCCGCCGCCCTCACCGCCGGCCACCGGCACGCTGTCCGCCACGCCTCCCGTACCGGCGTTTCAGCGGGTCCTGGGCGGACCGACCGGCCTTGGCACGACCTCGCTGTCCCTGGCCGCCAGTCCGCCACCGACCGACACACCGTCACCGCCTCCACCGGCCACTTCGGTCAGGGCGGCCGAACCTCCCGCGACCGCGACCCCGACCGAGTCGGACCTCCAGCGAGTGGTCCTGGGCGGACCGACCGGGCTTGGCACAGCCTCCCTGTCCCTGGCCCACCCGCCGCTTCGCCTGCCCGCGGAACCCGTCGCCGCGCTCCCGGCCCCGGCACCACCCGCCGAAGGCCAGGCCGTACCGGGCCTGTACCACCACCCCGTCCCGGAGCCCGACCCGGAGCGAGTCGAGGAGGTGAGCCGTCGGATCAAACGCTGGGCGGAGGACGAGGTCCAGCTCTACCCCGAGGAATGGGAAGGCCAGTTCGACGGCTTCTCCGTGGGGCGGTACATGGTCGGCTGCCACCCCGACGCCCCCACGGTCGATCACCTGATGATCGCCACCCGGCTGATGGTCGCCGAGAACGCCGTCGACGACTGCTACTGCGAGGACCACGGCGGCTCGCCCGTGGGTCTCGGCGGACGTCTCCTCCTCGCGCACACCGCGCTCGACCCTCTCCACACGACCCCTGAATACGGGCCCGCGTGGCAGGAGTCGCTCGGCTCGGACCCGCCGCGGCGCGCCTACCGCAGCGCGATGGACCACTTCGTCCGCATGGCCTCGCCCTCCCAGACCGACCGCTACCGCCACGACATGGCCCGGCTGCACCTGGGCTACCTGGCCGAGGCGGCCTGGGCCGAAACCGATCATGTCCCCGAGGTGTGGGAGTACCTGGCGATGCGCCAGTTCAACAACTTCCGCCCCTGCCCCACCATCACCGACACCATCGGAGGCTACGAGCTCCCAGCGGACCTGCACGCCCGGCCGGAGATGCAACGGGTCATCGCCCTGGCCGGCAACGCGACCACCATCGTCAACGACCTGTACTCCTACACCAAGGAACTCGCCAGCCCCGGCAGACATCTGAACCTGCCCGTGGTGATCGCCGAACGCGAGCAGCTCTCGGAGCGCGACGCCTATCTCAAGGCGGTCGAGGTCCACAACGAGCTCATGCACGCCTTCGAGGCGGCGGCGGCCGACCTGGCCGCGGCCTGCCCCCTGCCCCCCGTGGTGCGCTTCCTCAAGGGCGTGGCCGCGTGGGTCGACGGCAACCACGACTGGCACCGCACCAACACCTTCCGCTACAGCCTGCCCGCCTTCTGGTAAGGAACGGACACCTTAGTGACCACAGAAATCACCCCCACCGTCTCCGCGACGATCCCGGCCCCGGCGACCCCCTACCAGGGGGACATCGCCCGGTACTGGAACAACGAGGCGAGGCCGGTGAACCTGCGCCTCGGTGACGTGGACGGTCTCTACCACCACCACTACGGCATCGGCGCCGTCAACCACGACGCGCTCGGCGACCCGGAACACAGCGAGTACGAGAAGAAGCTGATCGCGGAGCTGCACCGGCTCGAGTCCGCCCAGGCCGAGTTCCTCCTGAACCACCTCGGTCCCGTCGGGCCCGGCGACACACTCGTCGACGCGGGCTGCGGGCGCGGCGGGTCCATGGTCATGGCCCATCAGCGCTTCGGCTGCAAGGTCGAGGGCGTCACCCTGTCCGCCACCCAGGCCGACTTCGGCAACGGACGGGCCCGGGACCTGCGGATCGCGGACCATGTGCGCTCGCGCGTGTGCAACATGCTCGACACTCCCTTCGAGAAGGGCAGCGTCACCGCCTCGTGGAACAACGAGTCGAGCATGTACGTCGACCTGCACGACCTGTTCGCCGAGCACTCGCGCTTCCTGAAGGTGGGCGGCCGGTACGTGACGATCACCGGCTGCTGGAATCCCCGCTACGGCCAGCCGTCGAAGTGGGTCTCCCAGATCAACGCGCACTTCGAGTGCAACATCCACTCCCGGCGTGAGTATCTGCGGGCCATGGCCGACAACCGGCTCGTGCCCCAGACGGTGATCGACCTGACCCCCGACACCCTGCCCTACTGGGAGCTGCGGGCCACGTCCTCACTGGTCACCGGGATCGAGGAGGCGTTCATCGAGTCGTACCGGGACGGCTCCTTCCAGTACGTGCTGATCGCGGCCGACCGCGTCTGACCGAGCGGACCGTTCGGTCAGGAAGGAGGCGTGGCGGTCCGGTGAGGGCCGCCACGTCCGGCGTTCGGACGGGTGCCTGACAGGGGCGCGAACGCACCGAGGAGCCGGGTTGCGGAGCCTGTGTCGCCGTGGTCCGCTGTGGTTGGGTGGCCGACGAACAGCTCTTCCCATGGTCGTCCGCCCCTTGTTGCAGCGACGCAGCGGAGGAGTGCCATGGCCGTCCGAGAGCTCTCCGGAAGCGTGGGGGAAGGTGGCGTGAACGCGGGCGATGACGTGTTCACCGTCCAGATGCTCCTCAACCAGGTCGGCCCCGGAGCCGGCGGACCGAACCCGCCGCTCCAGGTGGACGGCCTCGTGGGCCCCAAGACCAACGGGGCGATCCGCGGTTTCCAGCAGACCCGACTCGGCTTCCAGGACGGGCTGGTCGAACCCGGTCAGGTCACCTTCAGGACGCTCAAGGGCTTCTTCACCTCGCCGTCCGAGTTCCCGGACGAGGCCGTCGCGGGCCCCGGCGCCGTCCGTTCCCATCGGCTCGTCTACCGGGACGTGCGGCTGCTCGGCAACCGCCCGGCGGGCGACACCGTGATCGAGGTCAACTTCGACACGCCCTTGCAGTGGTTTCTGGACAGCTCCAGGGACACCGCCGCGCACACCGCGGACCCGGTCCGGCTCAAGATCATGGCCCATGGGGCCCCCGCGTTCGTCCAGTTCTGCCGCGAGAACCTGGCCCTCGCCAACCTTCCCACCCTGGGCGTGCTGAGGGATTCCTTCCGTGCCGGCGTCGACCTCTTCTCCTGTTCCGCGGCGTTCATCGCCCCCGGCGCCGGCGACGGCAACGTGTTCTGCTCCCGCCTGGCCCAGCTCCTCAACACGTCCGTCCGCGCCTCGACCGCGACCCAGTTCTACACACTCGGATCGGCCGGCTCCGGGCTGGACTTCGGCCAGTGGGAGGGCACGGTGCTGACGTACGGTCCACGCGGCGACGTCATCAACGTCGAGCACGCACCACGCTTCTGACCACTCGCCCGCCGGTGTCGCCATCCACTCTCAGCCGCCGGCGTTGTGCCTTTCCACCAGTTCCCGGTACCACAGCGCGCTGTCCTTGAGCGTGCGGCGCTGGGTCTCGTAGTCGACGTGGACGATGCCGAAGCGCTTGGAGTAGCCGTAGCCCCACTCGAAGTTGTCCATCAGCGACCACACGAAGTACCCCCGCAGGTCCACCCCCGCGGCTAGGGCCCGCCCGGCCGCGGCCAGATGGCGGCGGATGTAGTCGACGCGCTCGGGGTCGTGCACGGTGTGGGTGCCGTCGGGGCCGACCGTGACGTGATCCTCGAAGGCCGCTCCGTTCTCGGTGATGACCAGGGGCTGGCCGGGGAATCTGGTGTGCAGGTCGAGGAGGAGTTCCTCCAGGCCGTCGGGGTCGATGTTCCAGCCCATGGCGGTGTGCGGACCGTCCGTGGCGTGGAACTCGACCTGGGGCGAGCCGGGCCAGGGCGAGCCGCCCATGTCCTTGTGGCCGTCGTTGTTCTGACGGGGCGTCCCGCCGTCCCAGAGGCCGACCGTGGTGGTGGCGTAGTAGTTGACGCCGAGCAGGTCCAGGGGCTGGTGGATCCGTGCCAGGTCGCCGTCCTCGACGAACGCCCAGTCGGTGACGGCCGCGGTGTCCTCGATGAGGTCCTGCGGGTAGTGGCCGCGCAGCAGGGGCTCCGTGAAGGCCCGGTTGGCCAGCGCGTCGATACGGCGTACGGCCTCGGCGGCGCCCTCGCCCTTCCCCCGCAGGACATGGAAGTTGAGGGTGATCGAGTACTGCGGATCGTTGGTGGTGACCGCCCTGAGCTGCTCCACGGCCAGACCGTGGGCGAGGTTGAGGTGGTGGACCGCGGCCAGTGCCGCGGCGCCGTCGGTGCGGCCGGGCGCGTGGGCGCCGGAGCCGTAGCCGAGGTAGGCGGAGCACCAGGGTTCGTTCAGGGTCGTCCAGACCGCGACCCGGTCACCGAGGGCCTCGCCGACGATCCGCGCGTAGTCGGCGAAGGCGAACGCGGTCTCGCGGTTCGTCCAGCCGCCCTCGTCCTCCAGGGCCTGGGGCAGGTCCCAGTGGTAGAGGGTCGCGACCGGGGTGATGTCCCGGGCGAGCAGGCCGTCGACCAAGCGGCCGTAGAAGTCCAGGCCCTTGGGGTTGGCCGGGCCCCGGCCGGTGGGCTGGATGCGGGGCCAGGAGAGGGAGAACCGGTAGGCCCGCAGGCCCAGGGACGCCATGAGGTCGAGGTCGGCTTCGAGGCGGTGGTAGTGGTCGGCGGCGACGTCACCGGTGTCGCCGTTCCATGTCTTGCCCGGGGTGTGGGAGAAGGTGTCCCAGATCGAGGGGCCGCGCCCGTCCTCGTCGGCGGCGCCCTCGATCTGGTAGGCGGCGGTCGCGGAGCCGAGGAGGAAGTGCGTGGGGAAGGACGGGGGCTGGGCTGTCGGCATGCGGGTTTCTCTCTGCTGGGTATCGGCCGGGAACCAAGCCGATGTTAACGTTAACAAGGCGTTCGGGCCTATGCCCCGGACGCATCCCGCTCCCACCCGCCTGCCCCGGAGTGCGCCCGTGCCGACCTTCGCCAACCCCGTTCTCGCCGGCAGTCACCCGGACCCGTCGGTCTGCCGGGTCGGGGCGGACTACTACCTCGTCACGTCGTCGTTCGCGTACTTCCCCGGGCTCCCCGTCCTGCACAGCCGGGACCTGGTGGACTGGCGACCGCTCGGACATGTCGTGGACCGCCCGACGCAGGTGTCGTTGACCGGCCTCGACGTCTCCGACGGCCTCTGGGCCGCCACGATCCGCCACCACGACGGGATGTTCTATGTGGTCGTGGCCCTGGCAAGAGGCCGCCAGGGCAGCACCACCTACCTCTTCACCGCGTCGGACCCCGCCGGGCCCTGGTCCGACCCGGTCGTCCTGGACGCGGAGGGGATCGACCCGTCGCTCTTCTTCGACGACGACGGCCGCTGTTGGTTCACCGCCTGCCGCGACGCCGCCGAACCGGCGGTGACCGGCCCCGGTGAGCTGTACCTGCGCGAACTCGACCTGGACACCCTGGCGTTGACCGGACCGGCCCACGCGCTGTGGTACGGCGCGATGCGCGGCGCCTGGGTGGAGGCACCGCACGTGTACAAGCGGGACGGCGTGTACTGGCTGATCGGCGCGGAGGGCGGCACCGAGCACCACCACGCCGTGACCGCCGCCCGCGCCGACACCGTCACCGGCCCCTACTCCACCGACCCGAGGAGCCCGCTGCTCACCCACCGCCACCGCGGCGCGGCGGAGCCGATCCACAACGTCGGCCATGTCGACCTCGTCGACACACCCGCCGGGGAGACCTGGGCCGTGGCCCTGGCGGTCCGGCCGATCGAGGGCACGCACACCCTCGGCCGGGAGGTGTTCCTCGTCCCGGCCGAATGGACGCCCCGGGGGCCCGTGTTCGCGCCGGACGCCGGACGCGTGCGGCTGTCGGAGCGGCTCCCCGCGGGCATCGACGCGGGCACCGACGCCGGCCCGCGTCCGGACGCACCGGTGCGGTACACCTTCGACGGCCCGACGCTCGGACCGGACTGGAGCAGCCTCCGCGGACCCGTCGACGACCGCGTCTCACCGCGCCCAGGACCGGGCGGCCTGACCCTCCGCCTCTCCCCCGAGCCCCTCACCTCGACCGGCACCCCCGCGTTCGTCGCGCGCCGCCAGCAGCATGTGCGGATGCGGGCCGCCACCCGGATCCGCTGCGCCGCCGCCACGCCCGCGCAGGCAGCGGGGCTGGTCGTCTTCCAGCACCACCGGCAGCACGCCACGCTCGCCCTCACCGCCGACGCCTCGGGAACTCCGCAGGTCGTGCTCACCGCCGTCGAAGCGGGCGTCACCACGCGCCTCGCCGCGACGCCCGTCTCGGACAGCGAGGTCGTCCTCGCCGTCGACAGCGACGAGTCCGGCTACACCTTCCGCGTCGAGGACGCGGGCACCTCGATCACCGTGGGCAGCGTCGAACGGCCCTTCTTCAGCACGGAACGTGCGGGCGGGTTCGTCGGCGTCCACCTCGGCCTCCACGGCATCGGCGACACCGGCGAGGCGCTCGTGCGGTGGTTCACGTACACGCCCGGCGTGTCGGATCAGCCGTAGAAGTTCTTGTCCCAGCGGTGCGCGGACAGCAGTGCCAGCTCCTGGCCGGTCAGCGGTGGCGCGTCGGAGATCGCCGCGTTGCGTTCCACGTGCGCCAGGGAGCGCATCCCGACGATGACGGTGGAGACCGCCTGCCCGGCGAGGGCGAACCGCAGGGCTGCGGAGGGCAGTTCGTCGGCGCTGATCCGCAGCTCGGCGAGGATCGCCGCCACGCGCTCCTCGACCTGGGCGGGACGGTCGTCGCGAAAGTACCAGTTGCGCCAGTCGCCCTCGGGGAAGACGACACCCTCGCGGATCGCTCCGGTGAGGGCGCCCTCGTCGAGGGCGACTCGGACGATCACGCCGACGCCGTACTCCTCACAGGCCGGCAACAGCGCGTCGGACGGCGTCTGTTCGAACACGTTGTAGATGACCTGGACCGTGTCCACGACCCCGGTGCGCAGCACCGTGAGCACGTTCTCGGGCTGGTGGTCCTTGACGGAGATCCCGAAGGCCCGGATTCTGCCCTCCTGTTTGAGGGCGTCCACGGTCTCCAGCCAGTCGCCGCGGCCGGTCCAGCCGTCCTCCCAGGTGTGCAACTGGAGAAGGTCGACATGGTCGCGGCCGAGTTCGCGCAGGCTGGTCTCCAGGCTCTCGCGCAGATGCGCGCCGGGGAAGGCCTCCATGACGTCGAGGCCACTGGGCGCCAGGGACACGGGTACCTTGGGCCCGCACTTCGTCGCCACGACGACGCCGTCCCCGCCGCCCGGCAGTTCCCTGAGTGCGCGACCGACGACACGCTCGCTCCGGTCGTAGGCCCGGGCGGTGTCGATGAAGGTGACACCCAGATCGATCGCGCGGTGCAGGGCACGTACGCCGGAGTCGTCGTCGGCGCCGACCCAGGCGCCCTGGCCGAGGCCCCAGGCTCCGTAGCCGATCTCCGACACGGTCAGTCCGGTACGGCCGAGTTCCCGATGACGCATGCGCTGTTCGTGCTCCAGGGTGATGCCCCTGGTGAGGGGCGGCTCTTGCGTGCTGCCCGACGGCATCACGGTTGCCTGCCCGACGGTACAGACGGTGGCGGTCACGGCGACAGCTCGGCAGGAGAGCGAAACTTTCGACGCGCCGGTGCGCTTCAGGAGTCCGTGCGCGGTACGGCGGTGCTGCGCCGGACGACCAGCCGCGGGGTGAGCCGGCGACGCTGCGGTGGCTCACCGCCCAGCATGTCCACCAGCAGCTCGATGGCGCTGCTGCCGAGGTGGGTGAAGTCCTGCCGGACGGTGGTCAGGGCGGGTACCAGATATCCGGCGCCCTTCATGTCGTCGAAGCCGACGACCGAGACGTCCCGCGGCACTTTCACGCCCCGCTCGGCGAAGGCGGCCAGCGCGCCCATCGCCATCTGGTCGTTCCCGGCGAAGACCGCGGTGGGCAGGCGGGTGTCGCCCGCGCAGAGTTCGTGGGCGAGACGGAATCCGCTCTCCGCGCTGAAGTCGCCTTCCAGCAGGGCTCCTTCAGCTCCAGCTCCCGCTCCGGCTTCGGCGAGCTCGGCCTGCCAGCCGTCGACGCGGGCCCGGGCGTCGAAGGTGCGCAGCGCGCCCGTGAGATGGGCGATGTGGCGGTGTCCGAGGTCGAGGAGGTGACGAACGGCCAGACGGGCGCCGAGTTCCTGGTCGACCTCGACGAAACCGAGGTCGGGGTTGGCCACGCTGCCGGACATCACCACCGCGACCGGCACCCCGATCGCGAGGCGGGACAGCGCCTCCACGGCGTCGGGCCGGTCGGCGACCACCGCGATCGCCTCCACCGACTGGTCGGTGAGGCGCTGTAGCGTCTCCATGAGGTCACCGGTGGTGCTCTCGCCCTGCCGGCTGGCCAGGCTCACCCAGTAACCGGCCTCTTTGGCGGCGGTCTCCACACCCAGGAGGATGCGCGGCAGCTCGAACAGGTCCGACCCGACGATCACCACGCCGATCGTCGAGGAACGGCGGCTCTTGAGGGCCCTGGCGACACTGTTACGGCGGTAGCCCAGCTTCTGGATCGCCGCCTCGACCCGGGTGCGGGTCTCCGGCCGTACCGACGGATGGCCGTTGATGACACGGGAGACGGTGATGTGCGAGACACCGGCCTCCCGGGCCACGTCCATCATGCCCGGCGGCCGGTTCATGTCACGTCCTCTGCCCTCGACCTCAGCGGGCGGCCGTCCAGCCCGCCGCCCCTATTGTCGCAGGCCCCGCACCGCATCTCGTGGATACCGGGCAGGCAGCCACACAGACCGCCGCACGGGGCCCGCTTCCCTCGGCCAGAGGGCTCGCCACCTCCGGGCCCTAGAAGTTGCCGCGCTTCTCCTGCTCGCGCTCGATCGCCTCGAACAGGGCCTGGAAGTTGCCCTTGCCGAAGCCCAGGGAGCCGTGGCGCTCGATGAACTCGAAGAACACGGTGGGCCGGTCGCCGATCGGCTTGGTGAAGATCTGTAGCAGGTAGCCGTCCTCGTCACGGTCGACGAGGATGCCGCGCGAGGCCAGTTCCTCGATGGGCACGCGGACCTCGCCGATGCGGGCGCGCAGCGCCGGGTCGGTGTAGTAGCTCTCCGGCGTGGCGAGGAACTCGATGCCCTTGGACCGCAGGATGTCGACGGTCCTGAGGATGTCGTTGGTGGCGAGGGCGAGGTGCTGGGCGCCGGGGCTGCGGTAGAAGTCGAGGTACTCGTCGATCTGCGAACGCTTCCTGCCGACCGCCGGCTCGTTGAGCGGGAACTTCACGCGGTGGTTGCCGCTGGCGACGACCTTGCTCATCAGCGCGGAGTACTCGGTGGCGATGTCGTCGCCGACGAACTCGGCCATGTTGGTGAAGCCCATGACGCGGTTGTAGAAGTCGACCCACTCGTCCATGTTGCCGAGTTCCACGTTGCCCACGACGTGGTCGAGCGCCTGGAAGACGCGCTTGGGCTCGTCCTCGGGCTTCACGTAGCCGGAGCTCCGGGCGACATAGCCGGGCAGGTAGGGGCCGGTGTAGCGGGAGCGGTCCACCAGGGTGTGGCGGGTCTCGCCGTACGTGGCGATGGCCCCGATCCGCACGGTGCCGTGCTCGTCGGTGACGTCGTGCGGCTCCTCCAGGACGGTCGCGCCCTCGGCGCGGGCGTGCTTGATGCACCTGTCGACGTCGGGCACCTCAAGGGCGATGTCGATGACACCGTCACCGTGGCGGCGGTGATGGTCGAGCAGCGGGCTGTCCGGGTCGACGCCGCCCTTGAGCACGAACCGGATCGCTCCGGAGCGCAGCACGTACGCGTGGTGGTCACGGTTTCCGGTCTCCGGGCCGGAGTAGGCGACCAGTTCCATACCGAAGACCACCTGGAAGTACAGCGCGGCCTGCGTCGCGTTGCCCACCGACCAGACCACCGCGTCCCACCCGGTCACCGGGAACGGGTCGCCCTCGGCGTCGTACTCGACGAGCCCGACCAGCTGCTTGAGCTGCTGAAGGTCGAGTTCCGCCAGTCGCTCCTGGCTCGTGAGGGTCTGTTCGATGCTCATACGTCATCCCTTTCGGTGTGCGTGTCCGCAACGCGTGGCGGTAGAACACACCGGGTCACCTCACCTGCACAAGAGTGACGTTCTGAGCTGTTCAAGCTGCTCAGTTTGCCTCCAGCCAGGCCAGTTCTCATATACAAAATGCCCAGCCGAGCGCGATGGCCGTCAGGCCTTGCTGAGCGACGCCAGTCGTGAGGCCGACTCCCGTACCCGCGCGGCGACCGACTCGACGTCGAACTCGTGCATGGCCACCACACCGACCGACGCGCCCACCGCGCCCGGCACCTCGAACCCCGCCGCGATCCCGGTGGCACCCTGCTGGAGTTGCCCCGAGGTGACGCTGTAGCCCAGTTCCCGCGCCCGCGCGATCTCCTCGGAGTCGTCCGGCAGGGGCGGTTGCAGCGCGAGGATCGCGACGCCGTTCGCCCCCCGCTCCAGCGGATGCCGGACGCCGATGCGATAGCCCACCTGCACGGGACCGTGCTGGACGGTCGGCTGCGCACCCGCGACGGACACGCACTCCCGCGCACCGTGCGCCAGGGTCAGAAAGGCGGAGGCACCGGTGCCGTCCGCGAGCTCCTGCAACACCGGCTGGGCCACCAGCACCAGCTGCTGCCGGAACCGACCGGCCAGCGTGGCGGCACCGGCGCCGAGCCGCACCCGCTTGCCCTGCCGGGACACCAGCGCGTGCTCCTCCAGCGTCTGCACGATCCGGTACGCGATGGCCCGGTCGATCTCCAGCCGCGCCGCCAGGTCCGCCACCGTCAGCCCGTCGGCCGACAGGGAGATCAGGTCCAGAGCCCGAAGCCCACGGTCCAGACCTTGCAGGGTGGCCATCAGCACCTCCGAGAGAACGACAGAGCTTCTTCGGGCGTCACGTTAAGCCACGTCACACGCGCGGACGGCGCCCGGGAGCACGGGCGGGACCTTGACTGAGCCGGCGCCCCGGACCTACCGTCCACTTGTCGCTTTCATCGCACATTACTGTGCGCTGAGCGCACAAGGGAGAGTGACGTGCCGTACTACCACCGGGCGGGAGCGGTCCCGCCGAAACGCCACACCCAGCACCGGGACCCGGACGGGAACCTCTACTACGAGGAACTCATGGGTGAGGAGGGCTTCTCCTCGGACTCCTCGCTGCTCTACCACCGGCACATCCCGTCGGCGGTACGGGAGTACCGGGTGTGGGAGCCGGGCGACCAGTCCCTGACCCCCAATCACCCCCTGGTCCCCCGCCACCTCTCCACGCACAAGCTGTTCGCCGACGGCGCGTCGGGCGTCGACGCGGTCACCGGCCGCAGACTGCTGCTGGGCAACGACGACGTACGGCTGGCGTATGTGGTGGCCGACGCGGTCAGCCCGTACTACCGCAACGCGATCGGCGACGAGTGTCTCTACGTCGAGGACGGCCGGGCCCGCGTGGAGACGGTCTTCGGTGACCTTGAGGTCGGCGACGGCGACTATGTGCTCGTCCCGCGGGCGACCACGTACCGGATCGTCCCGGACGGGGCCGTACGCATCTACGCGATCGAGGCCAACTCGCACATCGGCCCCCCGCGGCGCTTCCTCTCCCGGCACGGCCAGCTCCTGGAGCACGCGCCGTACTGCGAGCGCGACTTCCGTCTCCCGGTCGGTCCCAGGCTCGCCGAGGGCGAGAACGTCGAGGTGTACATCAAGCACCGGGCCGGGCGGTGTGGTGGGCACCGTCCACACCCTCCCGAACCATCCCTTCGACGTCGTCGGCTGGGACGGCTGTCTCTACCCGTATGTGTTCAACATCCGTGACTTCGAGCCGATCACGGGCCGGGTCCACCAGCCGCCGCCTGCGCACCAGGTCTTCGAGGGCCACAACTTCGTGATCTGCAACTTCGTGCCTCGCAAGGTGGACTACCACCCGCTGGCCGTCCCGGTGCCGTACTACCACTCCAACGTCGACTCCGACGAGGTGATGTTCTACTGCGGCGGCGACTACGAGGCCCGTAAGGGCTCCGGGATCGGACAGGGCTCGATCTCCCTGCACCCGGGCGGCCACCCCCACGGCCCGCAGCCGGGCGCGATGGAGCGGTCGATCGGGGCGGAGTTCTTCGACGAACTCGCGGTCATGGTCGACACCTTCCGGCCCCTTCAGCTCGGTGAGGCCGCCCGCGCGACGGACGACGGGACGTACGCCTATTCCTGGGAGCAGAACCGATGAGCACCCCGCAGACCTCCCGAGTCCCCGCGGTACTCGTCGGCCTGTTCGACGACGCGGCCGTCTTCCCGCCCGGCAGCCTGCCGATCGAACAGGCCGTGCCGGCCCACGTGGCGCACACCCGCGGCGCCCACGCCGACCTGGTGGGGGCGTTCGTGCTGGCCGCCAAGGACGTCGACCGGCTCGCCGAGTTGACCGCCGGCCTCCCCAAGGGCTCCTTCGACCTGTCGGTGACCGTCGCACTGCCGGGTGTCTGCGAGGCTGTCGCCGCGGCGCGCCGGATCCCGGCCGTGCGGCTGACCGGTCTTGAGGTCGCCGTACCGGACGCGGTCGCCGCCGACACCGTCGTACCCGCTCTGGCCGCCGCGCTCCATGACGACACCGACCTCACCGTCTATGTCGAGGTACCGCGCGACGACCGGCGCGAGGCGCTGCTCGCCGGGCTCGCCGGGACGCCGTACCTGGCCAAGTTCCGCACCGGCGGCGTACGCGCCGACCTCTACCCCGACGAGCACGAGCTCGCGGCGGCCGTGCTGGCCGCGACGCGGGCCGGGGTGGCGTTCAAGGCGACGGCGGGGCTGCACCACGCGCTGCGCAACACGGATCCGGAGACCGGGTTCGAGCAGCACGGATTCCTCAACCTGCTCGTGGCCACCGGCGCGGCCCTGAAGGGCGCCGGGGAGGCGGAGCTGGTCGCGCTGCTCGCCGACCGCGACGGCGAACGGGTCACCGAACGGGTGCGCGCCCAATCGCCCCAAGTCCGTGACCTGTTCCGCTCGTTCGGCACCTGCTCCGTCGCCGAACCCGCCACCGAGTCGGCCGACCTCGGCCTCCTGCCCGCCGCGACCGTCGCCGACCTGACCGAGGTGTCCGCATGACCAGCACCACCCAGCTGACCGTCCCGACCGACTCCCTCTTCGGCCTGACCAACCTGCCCTACGGCGTCTGCTCCACGCCCGGCTCCGAGCCACGCGTCGCGGTCCGCTACGGCGACCACGTCATCGACCTCGCCCTGCTCCTGGACGACGATGTCTTCGCCCGGCCGAGCCTCAACGCCTTCATGGCGCAGGGCCACGCCCGCTGGGTCGAGGTCCGGGCCGGGATCACCGAGCGGCTCCAGGGCCAGGTCCCCGCGGAGGCGGTCCACGACCTGCGCTCGGTGACCCTGCACCTGCCCTTCGAGGTCGCCGACTACGTCGACTTCTACGCCTGCGAGCACCACGCCTCGAACCTGGGCAGGCTCTTCAGGCCCGACAACCCGGACCCGCTGATGCCGAACTGGAAGCACCTTCCGGTCGGCTACCACGGCCGGGCGGCCTCCGTCGTGGTCTCCGGCACGGACATCATCCGCCCCTCCGGCCAGCGCAAGGGCCCCCAGGACCCGGCGCCGGTCTTCGGACCGTCGACCCGCCTCGACATCGAGGCCGAGCTCGGCTTCGTCCTCGGCACCGGAAGCGCCATGGGCGAGTCCATCGGCGCCGAGGACGCGGAGCGGCACATCTTCGGGGTCGTGCTCTTCAACGACTGGTCCGCACGCGACATCCAGGCCTGGGAGTACGTCCCGCTCGGCCCCAACCTGGGCAAGTCGTTCGCCTCCACCATCTCCCCGTGGGTGGTGCCGCTGCTCGCCCTGGACGCGGCCCGGGTCCCGGCCCCGGTCCAGGAGCCCGCCGTACTGCCGTATCTGCGGATGCGGCAGCCGTGGGGCCTCGACGTCGACCTCACGGTCGCCTGGAACGGCCAGGTCGTCTCCCGGCCGCCGTACGCCGCGATGTACTGGTCCCCCGCCCAGATGCTGGCCCACCAGACCGTCAACGGCGCCCCCTCGCGCACCGGGGACCTGTTCGCGTCGGGCACGATCTCGGGCCCGGAGAAGGAGCAGCGCGGCGCCTTCATCGAACTGACCTGGGGCGGCAAGGAGCCCGTCACGGTCAACGGCCAGGAGCGCACGTTCCTGGAGGACGGTGACGAGATCATCCTCACCGCGACGGCCCCCGGCGCCGACGGAACCCGGATCGGTTTCGGCGAGGCCCGCGGCCGGATCATCGGCAGCAAGCGCCGGGAGGCGTGAGCGGCTGCGGGCGGGCGGCTCCGGCAGCCCCGCGTTCTGCACGCCCGCGGGCCATGTTGCCGCGCGGCGCCGAGGCCGCCGCCGACGGCTCGCGGCTCCGTGAGCTTCTCTTCGGCGACACCTCTGCCCATGGTCTGATCAGCGCGTTCGGCCAGGACCGGCCGGTCGGGTGAGCCTCCGGGCCCTTCCCACGACGGTCACGCGGAAAAAGGTCGGCCGCCGATGTCGAGAAGCCGCGTCCGGCTCCGTCCCCGGGGTGAACGCGACCACAATGGGCCGCACCCGTACCGAGGAGAACCACGATGGCCAAGTACCTGCTGCTGAAGCACTACCGCGGCGCCCCGGCCGCGGTGAACGACGTGCCGATGGAGAAGTGGACGCCCGAGGAGATCACGGCGCATGTGCGGTACATGAACGACTTCGCGGCCCGGCTGGAGGAGAGCGGCGAGTTCGTCGGCGGTCAGGCGCTCGCCCCCGAGGGCGAGTGGGTCCGCTACGACGGTGAGGGGCGCCCGCCGGTCACCGACGGACCGTTCGCCGAGACCAAGGACCTCATCGCGGGCTGGATGATCATCGACGTCGACAGTCACGAGCGGGCCGTCGAGCTGGCCGGGGAGCTGTCGGCGGCCCCGGGGGCGGGCGGGAGGCCGATCCACGAGTGGCTGGAGCTGCGCCCGTTCCTGGCCGAGAACCCCGCCGTCACGGACTGCCCGCATCGATGAACGAAGCCCTGCTGCGCAGCCTCACCCCGGGCGTGCTCACCGTTCTCGTCCGCCGCGGAGCCGACTTCGCGGCGGCCGAGGACGCCGTACAGGAAGCGCTGATCGAGGCGCTGCGCGTCTGGCCGGCCGATCCGCCGCGGGACGCCAAGGGCTGGCTGGTCACGGTGGCCTGGCGCAAGTTCCTCGACGCGACCCGCGCCGACACCGCGCGTCGCCGGCGTGAGGACCGGGTCGAGGAGGAACCGGCGCCCGGGCCCGCGCCCGCGGTGGACGACACCCTCCAGCTCTACTTCCTGTGCGCCCACCCGTCGCTGAGTGCGTCGTCCGCGGTCGCACTCACCCTGCGTGCGGTCGGCGGGCTGACCACCCGCCAGATCGCCCAGGCCTACCTCGTGCCCGAGGCGACGATGGCGCAGCGCATCAGCCGGGCCAAGCGCACGGTGTCCGGGGTGCGCTTCGACCAGCCCGGTGACGTCGCCACCGTGCTGCGCGTCCTCTACCTCGTCTTCAACGAGGGCTACTCCGGCGACGTCGACCTCGCCGCCGAGGCCATCCGCCTCACCCGGCAGCTCGCCGCCGCGATCGACCATCCCGAGGTGGCGGGGCTGCTCGCCCTCATGCTGCTCCACCATGCCCGGCGCGCCGCGCGGACCACGCCCGACGCCAGCCTCGTCCCGCTCGCCGAGCAGGACCGCGGCCGGTGGGACACCGCACTGATCGCCGAGGGCATCGGGATCCTCCAGGCGGCCCTCGCCCGTGACCGGCTGGGCGAGTTCCAGGCCCAGGCCGCCATCGCCGCCCTCCACGCGGACGCGCCCCGCGCCGAGGAGACGGACTGGGTGCAGATCGTCGAGTGGTACGACGAGCTCAGCCGCCTGACCGACAGTCCCGTGGTCCGGCTCAACCGGGCCGTCGCCGTCGGCCAGGCCGACGGTCCGCGCGCCGGTCTGGCCGCGCTCGCCGAACTCGACGCCGCACTGCCGCGTCACACCGCGGTGGCGGCCTACCTCCATGAACGCGACGGTGACCTGACCACGGCGGCCCGGCTGTACGCCCAGGCGGCCCACACGGCCCCCAGCCTCGCCGAACGCGACCACCTCACCCGCCAGGCGGCCCGCCTCAACACCTGTCTGGGTCGCCGAGCCACGGATGACGTGGAGGGCACCGACCGGTCCTCGCCCCACGGACGCCCTCGATAGCCGGTGTCCGTGACGACGGCCCGGTGTGAGGCTCCGGGGCACGGGCCCTGCCAGCCGCCCGCTGTGACGACGGACGGGCGCGAGGCCCTGGGGCTTCGCCTGCCGGCTCGGTGTCCGGCAGGCGAAGCGGGGGCTGCGGGTGCGCACCGACTCGCACCGCGTCCCGAAGAGGCGGCGGGCCCGGGGGAGGACCCGCCGCCGCGAGAGCGGTTCTCCACGCAACCGGCGGCAGCGACTCGGCTGTTGCCGGTTCTTCGTATCGAGAATGCCCTGAGGCGTCCGCCAGCGACATACGTACAGCCGCAAGATACGTATCCACAGTTCGCCCGCCCGCTCTCCCTGACCCGTCCGATCTCCCGGTCTCCCGCTCTCCCACACGCCGTTCCCGGACCTTCGCGAACGGCCATCGGTATGCCCAGACCGCGATACGCATACGTGGGCGGCCTGTTTGCACGGGAGTTCTAAGGCTCGGCCCAGGGTGTGATCCGCAGGCCCAGCGCGCGACCTGGCGCACGACGAGCCCGTTGGGCAGCCGTGACGCACGGGGAGTGGGAGAACGGGACGCGATGCGTCGGCACCGAGGAGCGGCCCCTCCTCTCAACGACTCATGGCGAAAAGGAAATCCCCGCATGTACGGCATCCCGCCCGGTTCCGTGGACGTGCGCGTCACTACGGCGCACAGGTCGCGCCGGGTGATCCTGCACGCGCTGGACGTGTCCGGCGTGTCCCCCGCGGTGGGAGGGCGGTCCGAGGGCGAGCACGCCTCGGCCGTGGTTGCGGCGGTGACCGCGCAGGCCGCTTTCGACGCACTGTACGTATACGCCGCTCCGTCACTGGTGCAGCAGACGTACCTGCTGACCGGGCGCCGCCGACTGGCCTTCGAGTCCACCGAGTTCGCCTTCCACCAGGCCTGGGAGCACTGGCCGGAAGTGGCGTGCGACGCCGACCCGGTGGGGTGGGTTCGGGAGCGCGCGCACGAGTACGCGCTCGCCCCTTGGCACCGCTTGCGGTGGCTCGTCGCCCGCCCTGACCCGTTGCCCGGCGATGCCGTGTGGCAGGCACTGCTGGCGCTGCCGCCCCGGCATCGCCGCACCGTCGTGCTCTGCGACGGGCTGGGCCTGAGCGTCGGTGAGGCCGCCGCGGAGATGCAGGCCAGCACCCCGGCCACCCGGAACAGGCTGGCGCACGCCCGTGCCGCCCTGCACGACCGGCTCGGGGACGAGAGCTCGAACGCCCCTCAGGCGTGGATCCGGCGACGTCTTGACCAGGCGCACGCCGCGACACTGGCCCAGCCGTGGTCCGTACGCGCCGGCAGTGAGCGACGTACGCGCGCACTCACCCGCACCGTCGCCCTGGCGACCGCCGCCCTTGTCGCCTTGATCGCCTTCACTCTCGCCACCACCCCGGGGCACTACGAACCCGTCGAGCGCCCCAGCACCGCCGACGGCCGGGCGGAGCCCGACAACAGGGGCGCGCACGAGCACGAATGCGCCCGGGAAGCGTCGTCGCGCTCCCGTCACCTCACTCCCGCAGGGTGCGTCGAGCAGACGGCTGGGCAGTGATGGGCGCTGTGGAGAGAATCGATTCTGCCGAGCCCGCCTCCGCGGAGAGCATCGAGCGGCGCCCGAAGGTGACGACCGCTGATCCGTATACGCAGTAAGTGCGGGGCCGGGCGATGACCTTGGCCCGCGTCCGCCGCTGTCCGCGGCCTGACCATCCGACACACCGTGTCACAGAGCGTGAATGTGGGGCTATTGGTGGGGTTCTTATCCTCCTGGCGTCGACCCGGCCATCTGCCGGCGGAGTTGACGAGCTTCGTCGGACGGGACGACGAACTGGCCCAACTGGCCCAGCTGTTCAGACGAGCACGACTGGTGACACTGGTCGGCCCCGGGGGCGTCGGCAAGACCCGGCTCGCCCTGCGTGCCGCGGCCCAGGCGGCGCCGACCCTCGCCGACGGGATTCGGCTGGCCGAGCTGTCCGGGCTGCGGGGGCCCGAACGACTCCCCGAGGTCGTCGCCGATGCCCTCGAACTGCCGGACCGGCGTGGCCCGTCCGGCTTCGAGGCGGTCGTGAACTACGTCGCCGAACGCGAACTGCTGCTCGTACTGGACACCTGCGAGCACATGGTCGACACCTGTGCGCTGCTGGTCGGCGTCCTGCTGGCGCAGGCTCCCGGGCTGAGAATCCTCACGACCAGCCGGCAGCCCCTCGGCATCCCCGCCGAGCACGTCGTGCCCGTGAGGCCGCTCGGCCTGGCGGAGGAAGAAGCCGGCGAGGCGCTGCAACTGTTCGAGCAGCGGGCGGCGTCCGCCGTTCCCAGCCTGTCCTTCACCGCGGAGGAGCGCAGGCTCGCCGCGACTCTCTGCCGCCGCCTGGACGGCATTCCGCTGGCGATCGAACTGGCCGCCGTACGACTGCGCGCACTGCCCCTCGGCGTGCTGGCCGCGCGTCTCACCGAGAGCTTCACCGTGCTGAACGCCGGCCGCTCACCGGCCTTGCCACGGCATCAGAACATAGCGGCGACGATCGGCTGGAGTCATCAGCTCTGCTCCCCCGACGAGCGGCTGCTGTGGGCCCGGTTGTCGGTTTTCGGCGGCGACTTCGATCTCCCGGCGGTGGACGCGGTCTGCACCGACGCCCAGCTGCCCGCGGGATCGGTCGTGGACTCACTGGTCGGACTGGTCGACAAGTCGGTGCTCCTCAGGCAAGGGGACCGCTACCGCTTCCTCGACGTCATCCGTGACTTCGGCAGCCGACGCCTCGACGAGACGGGCGAGACGGCCGCCCTGCGGCGCCGACTGATCGCCTACTTCCACGCGCGGCTGCGGGAGTTCGAGAAACGCTTCTTCACCTCCGAGCAAGTTCCCCTGCACAAGGCGCTGTTGGCCGAACACCGCAACCTCACCGCTGCCCTGGAGTACGCCGACGCGGACGGCACGCTGCTGCCGCTGGCCGCCGCCATGTGGCCGTACAGGCTGTGTGCCGGCCATCCGGCCGAGGCCCGGTACTGGATGGACCGCGCGCTCGACCAGCAGCCCGAAGTCTCCGAGGACCGCGTCAAGACCCTGGTGTGGGCCGCCACGTTCGCCGTGATCCAGGGCGACGCGGAAGCCGCTCACCGGCTCGCCGCCGTGCTTCAGGAGCAGGCCGCGCAACTCGACGACCCCAGGCTCCAGGGCCTGGCCCTGATGTGTCACGGCATGGCCTGGGCCGTCGCGGGCGATTCCCAGGAGGCAGTAACCCAACTGCGCCTGTCCCTGGACCGGCTCAGGAAGTACGGGACCGACCTGGACGTGGCGCTGGCGAACCTGCGGCTGGGCATCGTCCACACCCTCCACAACCGGCCGGAGGCGGCGATCGGTGCCTTCGAGGAAGTCCTCCGTCTCGTCGGGGAGGACAGCCTGGAGAGTTACGTCCAGGGTCACACCCACGGCTTCCTGGCCGTCGCCCATCTCCAGGCCGGCCGGCCCGCCGCCGCCGAACACGCCGCGCGCCGCGCCCTGGCGCTGCACGACCGCAGAGCGGACGTCCTCGGCGTCGCCCTCTCCCTCGACTTCCTCGTCTGGGCCGCGACCGACCTCGGCCGCCATCAGCGGGCCGCTCTCGTCCTCGGCGGCGCGGACGCACTCTTCCAACTCCTCGGCCGGGGACGGGCCTTGGAGAACGCGCGGCTGCTGCGCGTGCACGAGCGGGCCCTGTCGGATCTCGACCGGGCGATGGGCAGCCAGCTCCTGCACCAGGTACGCCGGACCGGCGCGTCCCTGCCGCACGAGCAGATCGTGGACTTCGCCCTGTCGGACGAGACCGCCCCGCCCGCCCGAGAGGAGGCCCCCGCGCCGGGCGGCCTGACCCGGCGTGAACGTGAGGTCGCCGCCCTGGTGGCCGGAGGGATGACGAACCGGGAGATCGCCGAACACCTCGTCATCTCGAAACGTACGGCCGACACCCATGTCGAGCACATCCTCGCGAAGCTGGGTGTCTCCTCCCGGACCCAGATCGCGCCGCTCGTCCCGACGACAGACCTCACGCGGGGACCGGAGGACGAGCGGTGAAGGCCTCGGTCCCTCGCTGCCGGGCGAGGGACCGAGGCCCTGAAACCGCGGTGGCTTCGGCTACGGCCGGTCCGTCCGCTTCGGCGGTGACGCCTGCCCTCGGGGCAGCGGCAGAAGGGAGCCACGACGCGGTCGGCCGGACTGCTCCCCCGCGTCTCTGATCAGCTCACGCAGGGCCGTGGTTCCGTCGGGGACGGGCAGTGTGGAATCCAGTGCCTCCAACGCGCGGCGGGCCCGTCGCGCCGCGCGCCCGGGGTAGCCGTTGTGGTGGTCGAGGAGGGCCTGGGCATGGCGGGCGAGCATGGTGGCCCAGGCGTCGGTGCGCACGCTCGGATGGGTCAGGGCACGGCGTGCGCTGTGCCGGGCGTCGTCCGGCGCGCTGCGGATCTGGGCCACGGCGAGGGCGGCCAGACTGACGGCGGGTGAGGGACCGCCCGGAGCGTCGGGCGGGATGGTGTCCGCGGCCTGCTGAAAGTGCGCGGCGGCCTCGTCGGGGTCGTGGTGCCGCAGGGCGAGCACCCCGTGGACGTAGGCGATGCGGCCGATGGTGGCGTCGTCGCCGGCGAGTACGGCTGCCCGCCAGGCGCGCGCGAGCAGCCGGCCGGCGCGCTCCGGATCGCTCTCCGCGCACATCCACGCGGCCAGCCACCAGCCCTCGCGGCGAGCGGAACTGTCGGCCGGAGGCAGGGACAGCAGGTCCAGCAACGCCTGGCGGCCCTCCTCGGCACGGCCGTACACCATCCACCAGAACCACAGGCTCACCATCGACTCCACAGCCCACTCCACATGCTCCCGCTGGGCGAGCGCGTGGCTGATCGCGGCCTGGAGGTCGGCGTACCGTTCCTGCGCGAGTTCGACGGCCTGCCGCTGGCAGCCCGTGCTCCAGAGGTTCTCGGCCACGGCCGCCGTCCGACGGCAGTGGATCAGGCGCCGCTCCGCCGCCACCGGGAACTCGTTGGCCTCGGTGAGCAGTTCGAAGCCGAAGTCGCGGGCCGCCCGCCGCATCCGGTAGCGCGGCATCCGTACCCCGGCGCCGGGCTCGTCCAGCCGCTCCAGTACGCCCGAGGACAGCAACCGGGCCACGCAGAAGGGAACCTGGTCCGGGGCCACGCCCCCACCGGCGCACACGAACGCGGCCGCCTCCTCGGTGAACGGGCCCAGCAGGACGCTGGCGCGCCGCCAGACGGCACGCTCCTTCTCCTCGCACAGCACATAGTCGGCCCGCACGGCCGCTCTCAGCGAACGGTGGCGTGGCACCGTCCGACCGCTTCCGGTCAGCCGGCACTGGTTGCCCAGCACCAGTTCGGGCAGATCGGCCAGTGAGCTGACGCTCAACTGCTGTGCGGCCAGTTCGATGGCGAGCGGCACTCCCTCCAGAACCGAGCACACCTGCTCGACGACCTCCAGGTCCGCCTGTCCGGGGCGGAAGTCCTCCATCACCGCGCGCGCTCGGTCCACGAACAACTCCGCCGCGGAGGAAGGGCGTTCGGTATCGCGGGGGGCACCGCAGTCCAACGGCGCCAGGCGGAAGACCCGTTCCTCCCCCACGCCCAGCGGGCGGCGGCACGTCACCAGAACACGCAGCGTCGGCAGGGCCATCAGCAGACGCTGCACCAGACCCACGCACTCCAGGTGCACCGGGTCGACATCGTCCAGGACCAACAGGGTCGTCAGAGGCGGCAGATCGGCGGCCACGTCGAAGACGTCGGCCGACCGTGACACCGGCGCCTCGCCCGCCAGTTCCGCGAGGACGCGGCGGCCCAGGCCTCCGGGCACGGCCGTCCCCTGTCCCTTCCAGCGCACGCAGACCACGCGCTGCCACGGACCGGTGCCCATGCCCGCTCGGCCCAGCCGGCTCTTGCCCACACCTGCCAAGCCGGTCACGCTGACCAGCCGGTGCCCGGCCATGAGCTCCCGCAGCCGCGCGAGATCCCTGTCCCGGCCGACCAACGGGCCGCCGTCCGCATCGCTGGAGTTGGTCGGGCCGGTCCGGCCGACGACAGATGTCCGCACTTTCACATCTCCCCGTAACGCTCTCGGCATGCAATGGAATACCGGCACGACAGCACGGGACCACCCAGAGAAGAACCGTCACTGCTGTCGCACCACGGCCACTCCAACGCGCCCTTGACACGCCGGGTAGCGCCGAAGAGCGCCGATTCACACCCCGCAATGAACGATCGAACACCCATGCTTTCCATCCCTCCCACGATGGGTGTGCGGTACTACGTACCGGGAGTCGGCGGGAATCCAAGCGGCTCCGTATACGGACTTCCCGTCACCTCGGCCGAACTTCGTCGAGATAGGTCCGGCACAGCTCCTCCGCGACCACGCAGCGCGAGGGCCAGCACTGCCGGCAGGCCTTCACATGTTCCACGTACGCCTCATAGCTGAGACGAGCTACCGCCGTGAGAGCTTCCAGCATGAATTCTCCTGACTCATCGGACACAGTGCACAAATCCTGCCCGGCTGTTCGGCCGGTCAAATCCGATGCCGCCAGGATCCGTATACGTACGGCTGGAGGAGTTTCTTTTCCCGTGGAGCGGATTTCGGTCTTTTCACTTGAACGAGTGAGGCGGTTGGACGGCGGAGAAGTGGAACGGCAGCATTACCGCCGTCGGCCGTCCGGCCGACAGGTCCATGGTGTCCCGGCACACCTCATATCAGGAGTATTCAGTGTTCAAGGGCTTTCGCTCGTTCCTGCTGCGCGGCAACGTGGTCGACCTGGCGGTCGGCATCGTCATCGGTGCCGCGTTCACCGCTGTCGTCACCGGTTTCGTCACCGCGTTCCTCACGCCGCTGATCGGAGTGGCGACCGGCGCGGTCGGTGACTTCAGCAAGCAGGAATTCACCGTCGCGGGAACCTCATTCCCCTACGGTGCCTTCCTGAACGCCCTGATCAGTTTTGTCCTGGTCGCCGCCGTGATCTATTTCGCCGTCGTGCTCCCCGTGGGCCGGCTCCAGGAGCGTTTCAATCCGGTCAAGGACGTGCCGGTCACCAAGGTCGACTGCCCGGACTGCCTGAGCACCGTGCCCGCGGCGGCCGTCAGGTGTGCCTACTGCACCGCCGACCTCGCCGGCCGCCCCGGCTTCCCCACGCAGGCGAAGGCGTCCGTCGGCTGACCCGTCCTCGCACCGCGCATGTGGCTTGCGCCGCGCCGAGGCTGAACTGTCCCGCCCCCACGGCTGGTGGGTCGGGACAGTCCTCTTTCCGCGGTCCGGCGACTGGTGATTCCGCCGATGTCCGCCGCGCCCCGCCCCACGACATTGGTCGGGTCAAACACCCGCACCCTCGTTGGGAGGGCTCCATGAGCCGTCGTTCAGCACGTCGACTTACCGGCGCCGTAGCGGCCGTGACCGCCGTGCTCGCCCTGTTCTCCTCGGCGACCTCGGCCGGCGCGGCCGACGCGGCCGACCGCACGAGCGGCACCGCCACCGCCACCGCCACCGGCGCCTCCAGCACCACCAGGTCGGCCGACGCCACCGGGACCCTGTCGACCAGCACACCGGTCGTCTTCGTGCACGGGTACACGGGCAGCGCGTCCAACTGGGTCACCGCCATGAGCGTCTTCCGGCTCAACGGCTGGTCCAGCTCGAACCTGTTCGCCTACGAGTACAACTCCTACGGCAACAACATCACCAACGCCCAGGGCCTGGCGACCTTCGTCAACAACGTCAAGTCGCAGACCGGCGCGAGCAAGGTCGCCCTCGTCAACCACTCCATGGGCGGCCTCGTCAGCCAGTACTACCTGAAGGTCCTCGGCGGCAACACCAGCGTCAGCCACCTCGCCTCGATCGCCGGCGCCAACCACGGGACCACGTACGCCAGCGCCTGTCTCGTCTACACGACCTGCCAGCAGATGTACCCGGGTTCCTCGTTCATCGGCCAGATCACCTCGGGCGACGAGACGCCGGGGAGCACGAAGTACGCCACCTGGTACTCGCCGTGCGACGGCGTCATCATCCCGTACACCAGCACCCGCCTGGACGGCGCCACCAACAACCCCGTGGCCTGTCAGACCCACATCGGCTTCCTCACCGACACCTCCGTGCTCGGTGACATCGCCGACTTCGTCGCCTCCTGACGAGGCGAAGGGTCACGGTCCGCCGGCGGCGCACCCCACGCGTGCCGCCGGCGGACCGGCGAACAGCCAGGGGCGCGCGGGCGACACACTGCGCGCCCCGACGCGGCCGTATATTACTGAACCGTAACCTCCTGGGAGCTACCCGTGGTAACCCGCTCGGCGCTACCGTCCTGACACTTCGTCTAAGAGCACCCGGGTGCGGCGACCGGAACAGCGGTGGGACGACCGCCTCCGCGCGCCCGCACCCGCCCGACCGGCCCGTCAAGCGCCCGAGCCGCACATGAAGCTCGGCCTCCCCCTGCTCCGGAGGTCCCTCATGCCCGCACCCGTACGCCTCGCCGCCGTGGCCGTCACGGCCGCCGCCTGCCTCGGCGCCTCGACCGTCCCGGCCCTGGCCGCCGACGGCGGGGCCGTGGTCTCCCGCGGCGTCACCATCCCCACCTTCTACGACCCGCCCGCGACACTGCCCGACGCCAACGGCGCACTCGTGCGCAGCGAACCGCTGCCGCTCGCGCTGAGCCTGCCCGGCGTCGACGGCCCGCTGCCCGGCACGGCCACCCGGCTGATGTACCGGTCCACGGACTCCAACGGCCTGCCCATGGCGGTGACGGGCGCCTACATCGAGCCTTCCGCGGCCTGGCGGGGCAGCGGCCCCCGGCCACTGGTCGCGCTGGCTCCCGGGACCATGGGACAGGGCGACCAGTGCGCCGCCTCCCTCGGCCTCGAACACCCCCTCCAGCTCAACGGGGAGACCGTTTCCGTCGGTTACGAGGACCTGGCGATCTACCGTCTGCTCGCCAGAGGCATCGCCGTCGTGGTCACCGACTACGCCGGGCTCGGCGCCACCGACCGGCTGCACACGTACGTCAACCGGGTGGACGAGGCCCATGCCGTCCTCGACGCCGTCCGGGCCGCCCGCGCGCTGCCCGGCACCTCGCTCACCACCGCCTCACGCGTGGCCCTGTTCGGCTACAGCCAGGGCGGCGGCGCCACCGCGGCGGCCGCCGAAGTCCGGTCCGCCTACGCCCCTGACGTGGTCCTCGCCGGGACCTATGCGGGCGCGCCGCCCGCCGACCTGACCGAGGTCACCAAGGCCATCGACGGCAGCGACCTCGCCGGCGCACTGGGCTGGTCCGTCAACGGGTTCCTCCAGTCCGACCCGACGCTGCGGCCGATCGCCGACGCCCACCTCAACGCGGCCGGCCGCGCGGCACTCGACGACCTGTCCACCATGTGCGTGGGGGACGCGCTGTTCGCGTACAACTCGGCGCACAGCACCGCCTGGACGACCGACGGCAGGACCATCAGCGACGTCATCGCCGCCGAGCCCGCCCTCCAGGCCTTCCTCGACGAACAGCGCATCGGCACGGCCCGCCCGAGCGGGCCGGTCCGGCTGGCGACGGGCACGAGCGACAATCTGGTGCCGCACGCGCAGGCGCGCCGACTCGGCGTCGACTGGTGCCGTCTGGGCGGGAACGTGACCTACAAGCCCGTGATCCTGCCGGACGTGGGCCGCTCCCTCATCAACCACTTCGCTCCCCTGCTCACCGACCAGGGCGACGCGATCTCCTGGCTGACCGACCGCCTCGACGGCAAGCCGGTGACATCGGCCTGTGGTCTGCTGCCGTTGCAGCCCTGACCGGCGCCGACGGGCCCGGCCACCTACCCGGTGCCCCGGCCCGTCACCGCGCTGTGCACGACGTACGCGGCCGCCACGTCCAGGGCCGCGTGCCCGGTGGACTTGAAGACGGTGAGCTGGTCGGGCGCCCGCCGGCCGGGGGCCGAGCCGTCGAGGACGGCGCCCAGGAGGGTGACGGTGCGGTCCGCCGGCAGGGCCTGGAGCTCGTGGGCGCCGGAGGGCGGCGGGGTGCCGGCCGCTCCCGGCCACTCGGCGAAGAGCGCCGCGTCCCGGACGGTGGCGGCGTCGAGTTCGTGTCCCTGGGAGGCGCCGACCGAGCTCACATGGGTGCCCGGTGCCAGCCACTCGCGCCGGACGACGGGGCGGGTGGTGCCGGTGCAGCAGTACACGGTCGCCGCCTGCCGTACGGCGTCCTCGATGCCGTCGGCCGCGCGGCCGGCGGGGTGCAGTGCGGCCGTCGCGCGAGCGGCCTCGCCATCGCGGCCCGCCACGGTGACGGGTTCGTCAGGCCGGAGCGCGGCCAGCAGGCCGACCTGGGCGCGCGCCTGGACTCCGGTGCCGACGACCACGACGGGGCCGGGGCGGGCCAGAACCTGGGCGCTGTGAGTGGCGGACGCGGCGGTGCGCCAGGCCGTGATGGGCTCGGCGTCCAGCACCGCCAGGGGCCGGCCGTCCTCGGCGTCGAAGAGGGCGACGATGCCGCGGTGGGTGCTGCGGCCGGGGTGCCCGGGATCGGCGAAGACCGTCACCAGTTTCGCGGCGAGGCCCTGTCCGGGAACGTATCCGGGCATGGCGCCCAGCAGCCCGTACGGCGTGAAGGCCGCCGTGCGCGCCGGCGCGGACGCCCGGTCCCGCGCCACGGCGACGAGCGCGTCCGCCACGGCCGCCATCAGGCGGTGCGGATCGAGGGCCGCGAGCGTGGCGGCCCCGTCGAGAACCAGAACTCCCGTCATGAGTCGGCCTCCGCGCCCGCCCGGGCGAGCAGCCCGCCCAGGGTGTCGACCGCCGAGGCGAGTGCCGCACGCACTCCTCGCAGATGCTCTTCGTCGAAATCAGCCGCGGGTCCGACGACGGTGAGCGCGCAGACGGGCGCTCCGGGGGCCGGTACGACGGCTCTGCTGACGGACGCGACGAACTGGTCGTTGCGCCCGTGCTCGACGGCGAATCCGGCGGCCTCGGCCCGCGCGATGTCGGCGAGCAGACCGGTGTCACCGTCGACGGGATGCCCTTGCGCCCGGGCGGCGTCCACGTAGGGGCCGCGCGCCTTGGGTGCGAGCGCGGCGACCAGGGCGAGCGGGCCGGCGAAGCGGTGGGCGGGCAGCCGGTCGCCGAGCAGGGTGCTGATCATCGCCAGGCGTTCCGGCCGGACCACGTCCACCACCCGCGAGCCGTCGCTCTCCAGCACCTGGAGGTTGACCATCAGGCCGGTGTGCGCGGCGAGCTTGTCCAGGACCGGACGGGCCAGCGAGGTCAGCGAGTTGTGGGCGGCCCGGGCCGACAGGAGCAGCACGGCAGTGCCGGGCAGATAGCGGTCGTCGGCGCGCAGCACCCAGCCGCGGCGCACCAGATCCACCAGGATCCGGTAGGCGGTGGCCCGATGCAGCCCGACCTCGTCGGCGAGGTCGGTGAGCCGGGGCGGCCGGGGCGCCCGGCCGACCGCCTCGATCAGGTCCAGCGCTTTGTCCACGGCCGTACGCGGCGCCTGTGCCATCAAAACCCTTCCGAACGCTGTGGGCGGAGCCTCGCGGCGGGGCGTGTCGCTCGCCGGGATCCAGAGGTAGGGTACCGCTTGTTTCGCATGACGAGAGACTTGTTACTTACAGTGCAACACGTAGAGGAGTGGTGAGCTTGACGACCGACAGGTCCGGGGCGGCGACGCCGTACGCACCGCCGCAGACGGGAGCGGTCGTCGTCTACCGGGGAGCCACCCTGTTCGACGGCACCGGCAGCCCGCCCCGCCCGGGAACGTCGATCGTGGTCGACGGCAGCGTGATCCGGGCCGTCGTGGACGACACCGACGCCGCCGCCTGTGTCGAGGGCGCCGAAGTCGTCGACCTCGCGGGCCGGTTCGTCACCCCGGGGCTCGTCGACTCGCACCAGCACCTCGCCACGCCGCCCGACCGTCCGGCCGCCGAAGCGGTCCTGCGCCGTCTCGTGCACAGCGGGGTCACCGCCGTACGGGACATGGCCGACGACCTGCGTCAGATCGGCGACCTCGCACGGGCCGCACGGGTCGGGGAGATCCCCGCTCCCGACATCCACTACGCGGCGCTCATGGCGGGCCCCGGCTTCTTCGAGGATCCCCGCACCCACCAGGTCACCCAGGGCGCGGTGCCCGGCGAGGTCCCCTGGATGCAGGCCGTCACCGCCGCGAGCGACCTGCCGCTGGCGGTGGCCATGGCCCGCGGTACGTCCGCGGCCGCCATCAAGGTGTACGCCGACCTGGAGGCGCCCCTCGTCGCCGCGATCACCGCGGAGGCGCACCGGCAGGGCATCCCGGTCTGGGCGCATGCCGCGGTGTTCCCCGCCACCCCCGGGGAGGTCGTCGCGGCCGGCGTGGACAGCGTCTCGCATGTGACGCTGCTCGCCCACGAGGCGGCGACGGCGCCGCTCACCTCGTACAAGGACAAGCCGCCCGTCGACCACGCGAGCCTGGTCACCGGCGAGGACGAGCGGCTCGAGAAGCTCTTCGCCCGGATGCGGGAGCAGGACGTCGTCCTGGACGCGACCGCCGGGCTGTACGCCTCCCGCGAGTTCGCGGGCGACGACGCGAAGGCGGCCGAACAGGCGGCCCGCAACACCGAGTTGGCGATCGCCCTGACGGCACAGGCCCACCGTGCCGGCGTGGACCTGGCCACCGGAACCGACTACGAGACGCCGCCGGAGGAGCCTTTCCCGGCGCTGTACGAGGAACTCGCCTTCCTGGTACGGCGGTGCGGCATCCCGGCAGCCGACGTGCTGCGCTCGGCGACCTTCGTGGGCGCCCGCAGCGCCGGCGTCGGGCATCTCACCGGCAGCGTCGAACCGGGCAAGCTGGCCGACCTCGCGGTCTTCGCGCGCGACCCGCTGGCCGACATCGACCACCTGCGCACCATCACCCTGACCGTCAAGCGGGGGCACCGCTTCCCGCGTGCCGCCTACACCGACGACCGCACCCGGGAGAACCGTTGACCGCCACGCCGCTGATCGTCAACGCGCTCGGCCAGCTCGACAACCCCAACGCCGCACGGTCCCTGGCCGCCGCGGGCGACCTCAACGCGAGCGGCGAGCAACTCACCGTCGACACACGGACGTTGGCGGAGGCGCGCGCATCCGGTCTGACCGCCGTCAACATCACCCTGGGCTATGTGATGGGCGATCTCCCGCCCTACGAGCACACCTTGCACGAGATCGACGTATGGGACCGTGTCGTCGCCGACCACCCCGACGACCTGCTCAAGGTCACCACCGTCGCCGACATCCACACCGCGCACCGCGACGGGCGGATCGGCGTCATCTACGGCTTCCAGAACGCGGAGGCCGTCGGGGACGACGCCGGCCGCGTCGCCGGGTTCGCCGAACTCGGTGTACGGGTGGTGCAGTTGACGTACAACCAGGCCAACCAGCTCGGCGGCGGCTCGATGGCACCCGCCAGTACGCCACTGACCGCCCTCGGGCACGAGGTGGTCGACGCCCTCAACGACCACCATCTGATGGTCGACCTCTCGCACAGCGGCGAGCGGACCTGCCTCGACGCCGCCGCGTACTCCCGCGTTCCGGTGTCGATCAACCACACCGGATGCCGGGCGCTGACCGATCTGCCGCGCAACAAGACGGACGAGGAACTGCGGCTGGTCGCCTCGCGGGGCGGGTTCGTCGGCATCTACTTCATGCCGTTCCTCAACGCCGGCGGCCACGCGCGCGCCGCTGACGTGGTCGAGCATCTCGTGCACGCCGTCGACGTCTGCGGCGAGGACCACGTCGGCATCGGCACCGACGGCCCGGTCACCGCCATCGACGACCTCGACGCCTACCGGGACCGTCTCGCGGAGCATGTGGCGCGCCGCCAGGAAGCGGGCGTGTCGGCGGCCGGTGAACGGGCGGACACCTTCCCCTTCGTCGTCGACCTGCGCGGCGTCGAGCAGTTCCGCGAGCTGATGCGCCTGCTGGAACAGCGCGGCTTCTCCTGCGACCGCATCGAGAAGATCATGGGCCGCAACTTCGTGGACTACGCGGAACGGGTGTGGCGAGCCTGAGCGGAGCCCGATCCGGGTCAGTGGTCGACGCTGGCCAGCAGATGGGCGAGCCCGGTGCGCGATCTGACCCCGAGCTGCGCGAACACATTGCGCAGGTGGTACTCGACGGTCCTGATGCTGATCGAGAGTTCGGCGGCGATCTCCTTGTTGGTCGCACCGCTCGCCACATCCCGGGCGATACGCACCTGTTGGGGTGTGAGCGAGGACAGCAACCCCGCCTCCCCGGCGCCGGACACCTCACCCGCCGCCCGCAGTTCGGCGTCGGCGCGCTTGCCCCACATCGCGGCACCGCAGCGCTCGAACCCCAGGAGGGCGTCGCGCAGTTGTGCGCGCGCCTCGATGGGGCGCCGCCGACGGCGTAGCCACATGCCGAAGGCCAGATGGGTGCGGGCGTGCTCGAAGGGGCCCGGCGCCTGTTCGTGGCGGGCGAGCGCGGCACGGTACAGCTCCTCGCTCCGCTCGGGCGGCGCGACGAGCGCACGGCACCGCGCCAGTTGAGCCGGAGCCTGTGGGTCGGCACCGAGTTCCGCCCATACGGCGAACAGCTCGATCATCTCCGTCGCGTCGACGGCACGATCGGACAGGACACAGGCCTCGACGAAGCAGGGCACGGCGAGGAACCAGAGCCCGAAGTGCCCCTGCCGGGCCCCGGGTTGCACCAGCGGAGCCAGCCGGGCGGCGGCCCGCTCCACCTTGCCCGACCCCAGTTCCGCCCGCGCCTGCGCCCACTCCGCGAGAAAGGCGGCCTGAGCCAGCCCGTGCGGCTGCGCGACGGCCATGACCTCCGCGGCCTGTTTCCGTACGGCCACCAGGTCGCCCGCGATCGACACGACGAGGGCGCGCACGGCCGACAGGTCGGCGACCACATTGCGCTGCCCCAACTGCCGTGCGAGCAGCAGCCCTTCCTCGGCATGGGCGCGGGCCTGATGGTGGCGGCCCTCGCGCAGTTCGGCGTAGGCGAGGTGCGCGAGGATGTCGGGCACGGCGGCCTGCACGCGCGCGGACCGTGCGGAGGCGAGAGCGAGGCTCAAGTACCGCCGTGCGGTGGGGAGTCGGCCGAGCAGCAGCGCCACGCTGCCGGCGTCGCGGAATTCATGGGCCTGCGCGCGCGGGGTGAGCCGGTGCAGCCGGGGTCCGAGCAGGGCCGCGGCGCGCCGGAAGTCCGCCTCCACCACCGCGCCCATCCCGATACAGCGGGCCCGCCAGTCGGCATCGGGGCACCCCTCCGCGCAGAGCGCCCGCCCGGATTCGGCTCCACAGAGCGAGCACGGCCCCGGCGTCAGGATCCGGCGGTAACTCTCACGATCACCGGCCGCCCATGCCGCGGAGGCCGCCGCGATCCACGCGCCGCGGGCCGAGGCCGGATCGGCCTGCCGCAGTCCGGCGGCAGCGCGGAGCAGAGCCGAACAGGCGTCTGCCACGGGGCCGTCGCGAAGCAGCGCGTAGCCGTCCGCGAGGGCGCGGCGGGAGGCGGGAGCGGTCGCGGGAGCAGGCGCAGGCGCGGAGGATGCGCCGTGGGACTCGTCGTTCGACTTCATCTGTCTCCGGGGTCACGTGAGGGGCCGTTGTTGAAAGAATGTCCAACAACGGCCCGGCCGTCGACAGTTGGCGCAGGAGGGCTCAGGTCCGCCGGTTCTCTGCTGGTTCTTCTGCTGGTTCTTCTGCTGGTTCTTCTGCTGGTTCTTCTGCTGGTTCTTCTGCTGGTTCTTCTGCTGGTTCTGCTTCTGCCGTAGAAGCCCGCTCCGTCGCTTCCACCGGTTTCGTGGGGAACAGCAGTGCCGTGGCGGCCCTGGAATGCAGGTCGTCCAGCGTCTTGATCTGCCGCTCGGCCCTGCGCAGCAGCTCCTCCAGTCGGTCGGCGTCCAGGCGTGCGTCCTGCGCCGAGGCGGCGAGCAGCCCCCGCCACAGGGCCGCCTTGCCCTGCGCCCCCAGCCGGAGGACTTCCAACTCGACCAGCACCGCGAGCCCGGAGCGGCGCACCAGCCGCCCGTTGGGCTTGACCCGTCCGGCCTTCTCACCGAGCCACGCTCCGTACACCTTGTAGCGCCGGACGGGAACGTCGAGGTCACCGAGGAGACGCACCAGCGCCTGCCGGTCCTGCGCGATCTCCTTGCGCAGGTTCTCCAACGCCTCGCCGAAGGCCGACTCCCGATGCTCCCGGGCCGCACGACGAGCAAGCTCGACACCGGCGGTCGCGCCGGCCAGATGATCGTTGAGATAAACGACCAGCCGTTTCTGCCGCCCGGGACCGTCCCGGGAGGTTCGCGCCGTCGTCTTCATCGTTCCCCTCCACGTGCAGGAGTCCTCTGACACCCTCCGAGTGCCCGCGCCGGGGCGGGCAACCACGCGGTTCGGAAGACCCAGAGCCGATGCCGCATCCGGGCCCGTCCGACGACGTTGTACGGGCGGTCGTCGTCTTGGCACTTCCACCGGGTTCCTTGATGGGGATCGCGGGGGGGCAGAGCCAATGCCGGACGCTGGACGTCCAAACAGGTGACGGGACCTGCGGTACAGCTCGTGAGAGTCAGTGGGCTCTCGATGACGAGCCCGGCATCTCCGGGCGTGCGGTCCTGGCCCTACTTGCAGAACTGGCCCACGAGGCTCAAGAGTGCGCCACTGAGGCGATGGCGGGACACATGCCCCAAGTGTGGGCAGCCCAATCAGACGGACTCCCGGGACCGGGAGCGTTGGTTGCACAGTTCTGATCGAAGCCGGGGCTGCCGAGCAGGCACCTTCGACCAAGAGAACGGCTGGAACGACGACACCTCGACGACCGAGTCTTTCGTTCGCTCAACGCCCTCGGGTGGTCCAGTTGGAAAGCAGCCGGCACTCGTCGCCGGCCCACCCGATACGCCGCTTTGGAGGTCGCGCCGGACCGGCTGGAATGGCTTCTCTTTCAACTGAACGGGCGCGTGGACGAGCTCTGACCCTGCGCACGTGCGTAACGGGCGGTCGGAGGCGCGACGTCGGCAGCGGGAGACTCACGCCTTCACCGCCGAGTGCAGGTCGGCACCCCGGGGTTACTTCAGGTGGAGGTCCAGGAATCGGCAGCCGTCCACCAGCTCGAACCCGGGGGTGCCCGTGTGATGTCGTCCACGGGCTCGCCGGCCCGCAGCGCCCTGCGGAGGTCTGCACGGGCCTGTTCGTCGGCGGCGGAGCGGGATCCCGCTCTTCACTTGATGCGTAATTGCAAAATTTCGCAATTGATTAGATGCTGTGCTCGCTGTGTCCGCAGGTAGGGGGAGGTAGGGGCGCGTGTCCGTATCGCTGTACCGGATCAAGGCGTTGCTGCCCGGCCGCGCCGACCTCGTCGAGATGCGGCGCGATCCACGGCGGGATCTGCTGGCCGGGCTGACCGTGGCGATCGTGGCGCTGCCGCTCGCCCTCGGTTTCGGGGTGTCCTCCGGTCTGGGCGCGGCGGCGGGGCTGGCGACCGCGGTGGTCGCGGGCGCGCTCGCGGCCGTCTTCGGCGGTTCGACCCTCCAGGTGTCGGGGCCGACCGGCGCCATGACGGTGGTGCTCGTACCCATCGTGAGTGCGTATGGTCCGACGGGCGTCCTCACCGTGGGGCTGATGGCCGGCGTGCTGCTCGTCGCGCTGGCCGCGCTGAGGGCCGGCCGTTACATGCGGTACGTGCCCGCCCCGGTCGTCGAGGGCTTCACGCTCGGGATCGCCTGTGTGATCGGCCTACAGCAGATCCCCAACGCGCTCGGCGTGCCCAAGCCCGAGGGCGACCGTGTGCTGGTGGTGGCCTGGCGGGCGGCCGAGGCGTTCGTGAGGAACCCGAACTGGACGGCGGTCGGATTCGCCGTCACGGTCGCGGTGGTCATGCTGGCCGGCACCCGCTGGCGGCCCAGCCTCCCCTTCTCCCTCCTCGCGGTCGTCGCCGCCACGGCCGTCGCCCAGCTCTTCGCTCTCGAAGCGGCCACCCCCATCGGCGACCTGCCCGCCGGCCTGCCCGCACCCTCCCTCGCCTTCCTGGATCCGGGCTCACTGAGCACCCTGTTCGCCCCGGCCGTGGCGGTCGCGGCGCTGGCCGCACTGGAGTCGCTGCTGTCCGCCTCGGTGGCCGACGGCATGACCGTGGGGCACCGCCACGATCCCGACCGCGAGCTGTTCGGCCAGGGCCTCGCCAACATCGCCGCCCCGCTGTTCGGCGGGGTCCCGGCGACCGGCGCCATCGCCCGCACCGCCGTCAACGTACGCACCGGCGCCGGCTCCCGCCTCGCCGCCCTCGCCCACGCCGCCGTCCTCGCCGCGATCGTCTTCGCGGCAGCGCCCCTCGTGTCGAGGATCCCCCTCGCCGCGCTCGCCGGCGTCCTGCTGGCCACCGCGATCCGCATGGTCGAGACCGGCTCCCTCAGGGCGATGGCGAAGGCCACCCGCTCCGACGCGCTGATCCTCGTCCTGACCGCCGTGGCGACGCTGGCGCTCGATCTCGTGTACGCCGTGATCATCGGCCTGGCCGTCGCGGGCGTCCTCGCCCTGCGTGCCGTGGCCAAGCAGGCCCGCTTCGACCAGGTGCCGCTGGACCAGGGCGACCACAGTGCCGAGGAGCACGCCCTGCTGGCGGAGCACATCGTGGCGTACCGCATCGACGGCCCGCTGTTCTTCGCCGCCGCCCATCGCTTCCTGCTGGAGCTCACCGACGTGGCCGACGTCCGGGTCGTCATCCTGCGCATGTCCCGGATCTCGACCATGGACGCCACCGGAGCCCTGCTCCTCAAGGACGCGGTGGACAAACTGCGGCGGCGCGGCATCCTCGTCCTGGCCTCCGCCATCCGCCCCGGCCAGCGCCAAGTACTTGACTCCGTAGGCGCGTTGGAGCTGCTGCGGCACGAAGGCCGGGAGTACGCCACCACGCCCGAGGCGATCCGCGCCGCCCGCGACCACCTCCACACCGCCGGCCTCCTGCCCGCCCTCCCCTCGCCCCCACCCCCGACCGCCGGCCAGGAGGCCGCCCGATGAACACCCCTCCCGTCCAGCCGCGCACGGTCGAGGTCTCCGGCCCCGAGGCCCGGTGGCTGCTGGAAGGCAGCGGCCTGGGCCGACTGGTGTACACACAGCGGGAGTTGACCACCGTACGACCCGCCCGGCATGTGTGGGAGTACGGCCGAGTGGTCATCCGCACACCGGCCACGGCCACGGCGGTGGCCGCCGCGGCGACCTATCACGTGGACGAGATCCGCGCCGTGCACGGCACTGGCTGGACCGTCACCGTCACCGGGCCGGCCGAGGTGATCACCGACCCCGACGAGGCCGCCCACCACCACCGGACCCTGCCCGGCTGGACGCACGGCCCGCACGACACCCTCCTGCGCCTGCGCCCCAGGACGGTCACCGGCCACCGCCTCGTCCGCGGGGAGGTGTAAGAGGTGTCCACGCAGTGGGAAACGCTGCCGTACCGGCATGTGCTCACCCTGCCGACCGAACCGTCCGCCGTACGGACCGTCCGGGAGACGGCCGAGCAGGTACTGGTCGAGTGGGGCATAGGGCTGCGCCACCGCGCCGTCGACCCCGCGCTGCTGATCCTCGCCGAGCTGGTCACCAACAGCGTCCGCCATGCCGCGGCCCTCTCCCCCACGGTGACCGTGATCTACGCCGCGGGCCCGGACTGTCTGGCCTTCGCGGTCCATGACCGCCACCCCTACCAGCCGTCGCTGTACGCGCCGCCCGCCGGAACCGGAGGCGGCGGTCTCGGCACCGTGATGGAGCTGGTCCTCGGCCTCGGTGGCACCGTGGTGGTGCGCGCGGACGCCGACAGCCAGGGCAAGAGCGTCTGGATCACCCTCCCCCTGTGACGGCCTCCCACGAGACATGTCAAGTTGCTAATCTTGGCAATTCACGAGTTCATCACCTTGGGCTCGACTCCCGGGAGCGGGTTCGGTGCCGCCGTTCGCGCACGCGAGGATGGGTCACATGTTCTTGACGAGTGGATGGACGCGAGGGGACGAGGTCCGGCCGACAGGGCCGTGCTCCCGCGGCGGGGAGGCGACGGCAGAGTGAGTACGCCGCTTTACCAACTGAAGGCCGAGTTCTTCAAGACGCTGGGTCACCCGGCCCGCATCCGGGTCCTGGAACTGCTGAGCGAGCGTGAGCACGCGGTGGCCGAGATGCTGCCCGAGGTGGGTATCGAACCCGCCCATCTCTCCCAGCAGTTGGCCGTGCTGCGGCGGGCCAACCTGGTCGTGACCCGCAAGGAGGGCTCGACCGTCTACTACTCGCTGACCAGCCCCCATGTCGCGGAGCTGCTCCGCGTGGCCCGCACCATCCTCTCCGGCGTCCTGACCGGCCAGGCCGAACTCCTGGCCGACCTCCAGGCGGCCCAGCAGGAGGTCAAGCCGCCGTCGTGACGAGGCGCACGGCAAGGGTGCGACCCACCTCGTCGCCGTGACGGTGACGCGGGTGGGCCGCAGGGGCGTGCGGTCCTCCCACGTCACCTTCCGCATGATCGTCCGGGCCCGCCGAGGTCCCCATGGGCCGTACGTGCCGAGGAGGGGGCCGAACGGCCCTGGCGGCGAGCGTCGTCATCTGGGCCGGTCGCCACGACAGGCCGGTCACGCCTCGTCGACGTCCGTCTCCACGTCGCCGATGCCGTCCACGTACAGACCGTGGCCGCGCGCCACACGCACCGCGTCGTCCACCTCGTCCTGGGCCACCGCCACGGCGTACGCGTCATCGGCCTCCCGCGCCGCCGCGAGGGCCGCGAGGGCCTGGCGCACCCGCTCCCGCAGCGCTTCGGCGAACACGGACCCGTCCATCCCGCCCCTCCCGCTGACGATTCCCGATGACCATGACCGCACCCGGCGCACCTGGTGAATCGAAGAACCCCTCAAGAGTAGGTGCGTGGGTGCGCGGTGGTCAGCGGGCGTGAGAGTCGTTTCCGACTCCGTTCGGCGGGGGTACGGCGACCGTTGATAGCGTCGGTATGTGCCGTGCCGCTCGGCGCGGTGTGCCGCTCGACCGGGAGAAGCGTGATGTCCCCGACGATCCGCCGGGCTGTGATCCCGGCCGCCGGACTCGGTTCCCGGCTGCTGCCGCTGACGAAGGCGACGCCGAAGGAGATGCTCCCGGTCGGTGACAAGCCGGTCATCGAGCACACCGTGCGCGAGCTGGTGGACTCCGGCATCACCGACATCACCATCGTCGTCTCCGGCGGCAAGAGCCTCATCCAGGACCACTTCCGCCCCAACCCGGCCCTCGTCGAGCAGCTCCGCGAGGACGGCAAGACGGCGTACGCGGAGGCGGTGGAGGAGGTCGCGGAGCTGGCGCGCCGGGGCCACATCACCTACCTCGACCAGTACGGCCCCTACGGCAACGGCACCCCGGTGCTGAACGCCGCGCGGTCCTTCGGTGACGAGCCGGTGCTGGTGCTGTGGCCGGACGACGTCTTCGTGGCCGAGGTCCCCCGCGCCCAGCAGCTGATCCGCGCGTACGAGCAGACCGGCTGCCCGGTGCTGGCCCTGCTGCCGATGGATCCCGGCGAGTCGCAGCGCTACGGCGTGCCGATGGTCAAGGAGGACCTCGGCGGCGGCCAGCTGCGGATCACCGGGCTGGTCGAGAAGCCCGAGCCCGCCGCCGCCCCGTCCTCGTACGCGGCCATCGGCGGCTATGTCGTCACCCCCGGCATCATCGACGAACTGCGCGAGCAGACCCGCCGCTGGTACGAGCACCGGACCGGCGAGATCTATCTGACCGACGCCATCAACGCCTACGCCGCCACCCGGGCCGTGTACGGACAGGTCATCGAGGGCCGCTGGTACGACACCGGCAACCCGGCCGACTACCTGGTCGCCCAGATGGCGTTCGCCCTCGCCCACCCGGAGTACGGACCACTGCTGCGCGGCCTGGTCACCGGCCTGGAGGACGAGCCTCCACGACGGTGACGGTCGCTCTGCCAACGGCACGCGGGCCGCGCGACCGCCACCACATGGGGCCCCTCGACCTTGTTGAGGACGCTCTCGACGGCGTCGGCGGCTCCCGTGCCACCGAAGTAGGCCTCGGCGGTCCGGGCGAACAGGACGACCTTCCGCTTGAACTCCTGGAACATGGCGAGTGCCTGCGCCGTGCTGGACCAGGTGACGATGAACATCGTCAAGCCCAGGCCGATGGACTTCGCCAGGGTGTTCTTCCACTCCTCCGTGTCCTTCAGCTTGCCGTCGGCCCGCCCGTCCGCTTGCAGAGGGGCTCAGTGGCCGCCGTCTGAGCTTGCGCCGGTGGCGGGTTGACCACATCGAACAACAGGGCGACGGCGGTGATGGCCGCTGTGAGGGTCAGAACCCGACCGAAACGGACAGGTCTGCGTTTGCGGGGGGTCGCAGACGTGTTCTCTGCCCCTCGATGCAATGAATACATTGCCAGGTCTTATTAGCCTCGGTCACCTCAGCCTCGCCCCCGGCCCCGGCTTGACCGTCACGTCCCTGGGCGTCAACGCGCCGTGCTCACCGGTGCATTCGACGACGGCTCGGACAGGTGACCCGCAGTCGGTGTGCCGCATGTCCAGGACCGGTCCGGCCGGGTCCGGGGTGTGCGTCTCGCCCCACTGGCGCAGGGCCACCAGCACCGGCCACAGATCCCAGCCCTTGCGGGTCAGCCGGTACTCGTTGCGGGAGCGGCTGCCGGGCTCGCGGTAGGGGACGGTCGCGAGGATGCCCGCCTCGGTCAGCTTGCGCAGCCGGTCGCTGAGGACCGCTTCCGACAGACCGATGTGCTGACGGAACTCGTCGAACCGGCGCACGCCGTTGGCGGCGTCGCGCACGATCAGCAGCGTCCATTTCTCCCCGACCACGTCGAGGGTGCGCTGCACGGAACAGTTCTCGGTGCTGAATGCGAGCCAGTCCACCGAGCCATCGTAGCGAGCTGGCTTCATCATTGACAGTCAGGAGCGGGCGCGGCTAGCTTCGCTGTACAAAGTCAGCTGGGAGGCCGCAGGCGCATGGGACGCACACGTACTTACACATGGGACGACCCGCTGGTCACGGCCGGTGCCGTGGGCCGCTCGTCCGGCCTGGACTTCCTGCGCGACGTCCTGCACGCCCGGCTTCCGGCGCCGCCGATCTCGGCCACCCTCGACTTCACGCTCGACGAGGTGAGCGAGGGGCGCGCGGTCTTCTCGCTCGTTCCGGGCGAGGAGCACTACAACCCGATCGGCAGTGTGCACGGCGGCGTCTACGCCACCCTCCTGGACTCCGCGCTGGGCTGTGCCGTGCAGTCCACGCTGCCCGCCGGCATGGGCTACACCTCGCTCGACCTGAGCGTGAAGTTCCTCAAGCGGGTCTCGGTGGACACCGGGCCGGTGCGGGCCATCGGCACGATCGTCCACCGCGGGCGGCAGACGGCTCTCGCCGAGGCCACGCTGGTCGACGCCGAGGACCGTGTGCTGGCGCACGCGACCAGCTCGTGCATGCTCTTCCCGCTGCCGCCCACGCCCGCCTGAGCCGACGGCACGCTGGGCCGTTCGAGTGGTGGGTGCGGGCCGCCGGTCGTAACGTCGGAACCGGGACATCCGTCGGCCAGCGGCAGCGGGGAACGGCCATGCACCTACGCGCACTCACCACGACGGTCACGCTCTTCGCGCTGGCCACCCTCGCCACCGCCGCGGGCACACCGCCCGCAGCCCGGTCCGCGCCGGCCCCGGTCACCCAGACCGTCCAGCAGCGCATCGCTGTTCCGGTCCTGGTCGACTGTCTCTGGCACCCGCAGGTGCGGCCGGCCGACTTCATGCTGGCCTGCGGTGACGGCAACAGCCGGCTGGCCTCGCTGCACTGGTCCCGGTGGGACGCCGACGGGGCGCGGGCCCGGGGCGTGAACTGGGTCAACGACTGCAAGCCGTACTGCGCGGCCGGGCATTTCCACGCCTACCCGGTGACCGTACGGCTCGACCGGCCGCAGCCCTGGAAGAAGCGGCCCCAGGTGGCGCACTACTCCCGGATCACGCTCGAGTACCCGGCCGCGCGGCCGGAGCAGTTCGGACCGACCGTTTCCTATCCGCTCTGGGACTGAGCGGCGGCGGCCTGCTCGGGCTGGGCGCCCGTGATCACCTCGGAGCGGCTGCCGCCCCGGTCCATGCGGCCGCCCATGAACGCAAGGCCCAGTCCGGCCGCGCCCAGCGCCGCGCCGACCAGGGCCGGTGAGGCCCAGCCCCAGCCCGCGGAGATCGCGAGGCCGCCGAGCCAGGCGCCGCCCGCGTTGGCGAGGTTGAAGGCGGAGTGGTTGGAGGCCGCCGCCATGGTGGGCGCGTCCTTCGCCTTGGCCATGAGCAGCATCTGGACGGGCGTGGTGATCAGAGCGCCCATCGCGCCGATGAAGGTGATCGTCACCAGGGCGGGCACGGTGCTGTGGATGGTGAAGTAGAACACCACCAGCGCCGCGGAGAGCAGGGCGAGCCCCGCGTACAGCGTCGGGCGCAGGGCGCGGTCCGTGAGCGGGCCCGCGACCAGCGTGCCCAGGGTCATGCCGACGCCGTAGAGCGCGAGGACCAGTGTGGTCGAGGAGTCGGACAGACCCGTGAGGTGCGTCAGCATGGGCACCAGGTAGCTGTAGACGGCGAAGAATCCGCCGAATCCCACGACGGCCGTGGCCAGGCCGATCATCACCTGCTTGTTGCCCATCGCCCGCAGCTCGCGGCCGACGCCGGACTGCTGTCCCCGGGGTTGATGGGGGACGAAGACGGCCAGCGCGACCAGGGCGACGAGGCCGATGACGGCCACCGCGACATAGGCGGACCGCCAGCCCAGCTGCTGTCCCAAAGCCGTTCCGGCCGGGACGCCGACGATGTTGGCGATGGTCAGCCCGAGAAACATCTTGGAGACCGCGCGTGCGGCCCGGTCGGAGGCGACCAGGCGGGAGGCGACGACCGCGCCGACGCCGAACAGCGCCCCATGGGGCAGGCCGGCCAGGAAGCGGGCGGCGAAGAGCAGGCCGAAGTTGGGGGCGAGCGCGGATGCGACGTTGCCGATGACGAACAGCCCGGACAGGAGCAGCAGCAGCTTCTTGTGAGGGATGCGCGCGCCGAGGCCCGTCAGCACGGGGGCACCGACGACGACACCCAGCGCGTAGGCGGAGACGATGTTGCCCGCTTGCGGCACGGAGACGCCGACTCCGTCCGCGATCTGGGGCAGCAGCCCCATCGTGGCGAATTCCGTCGTACCGATGCCGAAAGCGACAACAGCCAGGGCCAGGAGAGCCAGTGGCATGGCGCAGGAGAACCTTTCGGAGGTGGTGCAGAAGTACGAGGGGGCGGGTCGAGGCCGCGTGGAAGCAGCTTCCCTCACCCGGCATCGTCGCCCGGCGCCCCCCAGGGCATGGTGAGCCCGTAACAAGTGCAGCAGCGCGGCGGAGCCGGGCATTCCAAGATCCCGGCCCGCTGCCCATGACTCATGTCACACCCGCATCGCCGACGCCCGGCTCACGCGCCCTCCCATGCCTCCGTGCGCCTGCCCCATCGGCCGGTTTTCGACCGTTGATCGAGCACTCGTTCGGCGTACTGGGTATTTGTCCCGAGTCGGCGCAAGCAGGTGCGGGAGGCAGGCGCAGGGGGCTGAGACTGTGGCACGCCCGTCATGGACGTCCGATCCGGTCGAGGAACAGCGTCGTCGAAAGCGGGACGTGGTGCGCCGGCTGCGCGCCCAGGGCCGCTACGGGCCCAGGTTCCGCGATGTGCTGCCCTCGTTCACGGTCCTCGCGGCGGCGGTGTGTGCGGCCGTGGCCGGACTCGTCGTCGGATTCCGCACCGTCGGGGTCGTCGTCCCCGTCGTCGGCGTCCTGCTGCCGGCGCTCGTCCTCACGGTCGCGTTGAGGCGCCGTCGCCCCGGCGCGCGGCGTCGACGCGGCCACTACACGCCGCAGGAGCTGGTCGAACTCGACATCCAGGGACTGGCCCTGGCCGTGGCGCGGATGCTGCGCCGGGACCAGTGGAAGGTACGGCTGTTACCGGCGCCCGACCGGCCCCGGCTGTGCGCCCGGCATCCGGACGGGCGCCGCCTCGACGTCGCCTTCCGGCCGGTGGCGGAACCGCTCCCCGACGAAGCCCTGCCCCACCCCCGGGCCCACCGGGAGGACCCGGACTCGTTCCTCCACCTGGTCGTGCACCGGGGTACGTTCCGGGCCCGCGACGTCCGATGGGCGCGGCGCGAGGGCCGGACCGTCCTGATGGACGGCCCGGCCCTGAACCGCTGGGCGGAGGGAGCGCCGCTCGACACGCTGCTCGCCGGGGAGCGGTGAGCGCGCCGCCGGCCGGGAAGGTCAGCGGGTCGACCGGAAGCCGGCCTGACCGGGTCGGCCGGGAAGGTCAGCGGGGCCCCGCACGTCGTCGTGCGGGGCCCGAGGTGTGGCTGGAGTGCGGGTCAGGGGCAGCTGATGCGGGTGTCGCCCGTGTCCGTCGTGCAGGTGTCCGTGTTGTAGCCGCCGTCGGCGGTGTCGTTGCCGGAGACGTTGTCGACGGTGTTGAGGTTGTCGGCGCCGTAGTTGCCCGTCAGGTTGTCGTTGCCGGGACCCCCGTTGAGGGTGTCGTCGCCGAAGTAGCCGTCGAGGCGGTCGTTGCCGTAGCCGCCCAGGACGGTGTCGTTGCCGTAGCTCGCGTTGACGGTGTCGTCGCCGCCGAGGGCGCAGATCACGTCGTTGCCGTAGGTGCCGGTGAGGGTGTCGTTGCCGCTGGTGCCGATGCGGGTGCAGCCGCGGGCGTTGTTGACGGTGGTCGTCGCCGTGGCGGTGTTGTTGCCGGTGCTCGGGTCGCTCTGGCCACCGCTGACCGTGGCCCGGTCGGTGAGGGTGCCGGTGGCGCGGGGTTCGGCGGCGATCGTCACCGTGGCCGTGGCGCCGGGAGTGAGGGTGCCCAGGGCACAGGTGGCGCCGGTGGCGGTGATGGTGCAGGTGCCCGAGCCGGTGGTCGCGGAGACGACCGAGGCGGCGACGCCGCTGAGGGTGTCGGTCAGCGAGACGCCGGTGGCGGAGGTCGTGGTGCTGTTGTTGGTCACGCGCACCGTGTAGGCGGGGCGGTCGCCGATACTGGCCGTGGTGGGGCCGGACTTGGTCACCGACAGGTCCACGCCGGTCGGTGGCGGCGGGGCGCTGCCGCCACCTTGGAAGCGGGCCAGGGCGAAGTCGCTGTTCGGTCCGCCGCCTCCGGCGGCGACGATCCTTCCGTCCGGCTGGAGGGCCACGCCGTAGGCCGCGTCGCTGCCGCCGAAGTCGGCGGTGGTCACGCCCGCGGTGCCGAAGCCGCCGTCCTGGCTGCCGTCGGTGTTGTAGCGCAGGACGGCGAAGTCGCCGCCGGACCCGTTGCTGCCGGCGATGACGATCCGGCCGTCGCCGGGCTGGAGCTTCACGTCCGCGGCGCTGCCACCGGCGGTGAGCACCTTTCCGTCGCCGTCGAAGCCGGTGTCCAAGGTGCCGCCCGGGTTGTAGCGGGCCAGGGCGAACCGGCCGCCGCTGCCTCCGGCGGCCACGATCTTGCCGTCGGGCTGCACCGCGAGCCCCTCCACGGACTCGTAGTCGCCGAAGTCGGTGCGTTCGATGCCGTCGCCGCTGAAGCTGGTGTCCAGGGCGCCGCTCGCCGTGTAGCGCAGGAGGACGAAGTCGAAGCGGGTCGTGCCGACTTCACCGCCGACCACGATCTTGCCGTCGGGCTGGAGCGCCAGGGCGCGGCCGTCGCCGCCCTCCTCCTGCGACTCCGGTGCCGGGTCGGTGCTCACCTGGCCGTCGCCGCCGCCGAAACTCGCGTCCGGGGTGCCGTCGGCGTTGTAGCGGGCCACGGCCACCTGGCCACCGCCGGTACCGACGGCCACGATCTTGCCGTCGGGCTGCACCGCGACGTCCCGAGCCTCGTCCGGGGCGCCGAAGTCGGTGAACACCCTGCCGTCGCCGCCGCCGAAGCCTGTGTCCAGCGTGCCGTCGGTGTTGTACCGGGCCACCGTGAACCAGCAGCAGTTCTCGTACCCCCGCCAGCTGCTGCCCACCACGACGATCTTGCCGTCCGCTTGCAGTGCCAGGGCCTGGGCCTCGCTCCACTGGAGGCCGGGGTCCATGTTGTTGACGGCGGTCGTGACCTTGCCGTCGCCCCCGAAGCCGGCGTCCGGGGTGCCGTCGGGGTTGTGGCGGGTCAGCGCGAAGTCGCTCTCGCCCAGCGAGTAGTCGGCGGAGGAGCCGACCGAGACGATCTTCCCGTCGGACTGCACCGCCACGTCATTGGCGCGGTCCTCGTCGGCGAGGCTGGTGAGCACCTTGCCGTCGCCGCTGAAGGTGGGATCCAGGCCGCCCGGAGCCGCGACCGCGATGCCGGGAAGGGTCAGGACAAGGGCCAGGACGGTCGCCGCCAGCGTCCCGGCCCGGGCCGCCGAGGACCGGCGGCGGCGCTCGCCGTGTCGCCGCCGTACCGGTCGCAGATGAGGTGTGAGCATGCGCGACAGCCTTCCGCCGCCCACCACCGAACCGGCGGCCACCACAAGCGGGGTTGCCCTCACCGGCCGCAGGAATCCATCCGGGCGGGTGAGCGGGCGGCGCGTCCGGACCTACGGTGGCGTGATGAGCGATCACCCGGAAGCGCCTGTCACGCCCGTGGCGGCCCATGAACCCCCTTACTACCTGGCGGTCTTCAGCGCGGTGCGGACCCAGGACCAGAGCGGCTTCGGCGAGACCAACGCCCGCATGGAGGACCTGGTGCGGAACATCCCCGGCTTCCTGGGCATGGACCACGCGCAGACTCCCGGCGGACTGGGCATCACCGTCGGGTACTTCCGTGACCCCGACGCCCTCGCCCAGTGGCGCACCCACGCCGAGCACCGCGCGGCGCAGCAACACGGACGGGCCGAGTGGTACGAGAACTACACGCTGCATGTGGCGAAGGTGGAGCGGAGCCACGGGTTCGTGCGTGCGGACGGCCCTGCGACGGAGTGACCGCGCTCCGAGGCCTGCCCGGCGGATCACGCGGACCGGCCCTAGTGGGCGAGGACGCAGAACTCATGGCCCTCCGGGTCGGTCAGGCATGTCCACGGCACGTCGCCCTGGCCGACGTCGAGGTCGGCGGCGCCGAGCGTGCGCAGCCGGGCCACCTCCGCGGCCTTGTCGTCGCCGGGGTACGGCAGCAGGTCGAGATGGAGGCGGTCCGGCACGGTCTTGGGGTCGGGTGTGCGGAGGAACTCCAGATAGGGGCCCGTGCCCTTGGCGGAGCGCAACGAGGCGTGGTCGTCGGCCACCTCGTGCACGGTCCAGTCCGTCGCCTCGCCCCAGAACCGGGCCATGGCCCGCGGATCCGCGCAGTCGACCACGACAGCGGCGACCGGCCCGGTGTCCCGGTAGATCTCCCGGGGCTCCAGCACACAGAACTCGTTGCCCTCCGGATCGGCGAGGACCGTCCACGGCACGTCGCCCTGGCCCACGTCGGCGGGCGTCGCGCCGAGCGTCTTCAGACGCGCGATGAGCTCGTCCTGATGAGCGGCCGAGGTGGTGGCGAGATCGAGGTGCACACGGTTCTTCGACGCCGACTTGGGTTCCGGGACGGGGACGACGTCGATACCGAGGACGACCGGGTCCGGCCAGACGAGACCCCCGGCGGGCCCGACATAGGTGGTCTCTCCGGCGCCGTACGCGCTCCAGTCGAGCGCCTGGGCCCAGAACCGGCCGACCTCCGCGGCGTCGAGGGCCTTCACGTTCACCATCACAGGTCGCAGCGCCATGCCGGCGATCCTATGCGGCACCCTCCGTTCCAGAGGGTGGGACGCCTGTTGGAGGGACGGGATTGCTGCGGTACAACTGTGCCCATGATCTCCGAGCTCCTGGTGCGACGCCTGGTCATCGACCTGTGCCGACGCGCGGGCTCCTGTTGTCCTTGATCCCGGCTCCCTGACTTGCCCTTGCCCGCGGTGACCCGTCCCGCGTGAGGGTTGTCGACGCCCCGGCGCCCGCTGGAGGCGCCCGTGTCCACAACCTCCGTCCAGGACACAGCTCCTGACTTCACATCAGCTCCCGCTCCCCTGCTCCTGCTGGACGAACCGTTCGCCGCGCTGACGCGTGAGCGCCTCCAGGAGTGCTGACCAAGAGCCCCCGGGAGCGTGGCCCTGGACCTGCCGATCACCTTGCCGCGCGGTGACGTCGACGCCGAAGAGCTGCGCGCGCGGGTGTCCCACGCCGTCAAGGCCGCGGCGGCGGCCTGAACCTCGTACTCACCATCCAGTGAAGGAAGTTGCCCCGTGAGCATGCTCAGCGAACGACCGTCCGTGACCGGGCAGTTGCCCCTCACCCCGCTCGGCCCGAGCTTCGGTGCCGAGCTCCACGGCCTCGACCTCGCCCGCCTCGACGACGACCAGATCCTCGCCCTGCGCGAGGCGCTGGTGACGTACAAGGTGCTGTTCGTGCGCGACCAGCAGGGGCTGGACGACGCCGCGCAGATCGAGTTCGGCCGCCGGCTGGGCGAGGTCACCGTCGGGCATCCCGTGCACGACTCCGGTGACGTGGCTCCCGAGGTGTACGCGCTGGACAGCCAGGACAACGGGTTCGCCGACGTGTGGCACACGGACGTGACGTTCGTGCGGCGGCCCCCGGCGATCTCCGTGCTGCGGGCCGTGGTGCTGCCGCCGACCGGCGGCGACACCAACTGGGCGGACAGTCAGCTCGCCTACGAGTCCCTGTCGCCGGGGCTGCGGGCCCACATCGACACGCTGACCGCCGTCCACGACGGCAGCCGCGAGTTCGGCTACTACCTGGCCCAGCGCAGACAGGGGCAGGGCAATCTGTGGGAGGGCGAGGTGTTCACCGCGCTGACGCCGGTGGAGCATCCGGTGGTGCGGGTGCACCCCGAGAGCGGTCGCAAGGGCCTGTTCGTGAACCCCGGGTTCACCTCCCACCTCGTGGGCGTCTCGGAGCACGAGAGCCGCGGTCTGCTCGACATCCTGTACGCCCACCTCACCAAGCCGGAGCACGTCGTACGGCATCGCTGGCGGGCCGGTGACGTCGCGCTGTGGGACAACCGCAGCACGGCCCACTACGCCAATCGCGACTACGGGGACCAGCGCCGGGTGATGCACCGGATCACCTTGCGGGGCGACACTCCGCGAGGTCCGGCAGCCGTCTCGGGCTGACACGGACGCCGGCGCCTCCCGGGGCGCCGGTAGTCTCCTGGCCATGGAGAACTCGGTCGAGACCGCGTGCCGGATCTGCGGGCTGGACGACGGCGAGGAGCTGTTCGACCGGCACGGCCTGCCTCGGTACGTCATCTGCGACTGCTGCTACAACGAGTCGGGCATCGGCGACGACACCCTCATGCAGGTCCGCGAACTCCGCGGCCTGTGGGTCGGCCACGGCGCCCGGTGGCACAACCCTGCCCGCAAGCCGGCGGACTGGGACCTGCTCGGCCAGATCGCGAACATTCCGCCCAGGTGGCGGTGAACAGGGCCGCACCGAGACGCCCTTGACACCCGCTGGGGCACGCGACGTACGTTGAACTCGCGAATTCCTGACGGGTGGAGGCCCTCGATGTACGTTCCTGGCGCGGCACCGCAGGGTGCGTGCACGGGTGCGTGGCTGATCACCCGGCGGCATGTCGACTACTGCCGCACCTCCTCCGCGGTCTGTCCTTCCGTACACGTCTGACCCCTGCCGGCCCGCCTCGCCGGCTGTCTCGTCGTGGCCCCGTACTCCGTGCCCCGCGCTTCGCGCTGTGCGGCTGCGCGTCTCCACGTGTTCTCGGAAGGAACGCCCCTTGTCCGGCCCTGCCCTGCACCTCGCCGTCGAGCTCGACGGCGACGGCGCCCATCCCGCGGCCTGGCGCCGCGCCGCCCACTCGCCCGACCAGTTGCTCACCCCGCGGCGCGTGGCCCAGGTCGCCGCCGTCGCGGAGAACGCCGGGTTCACCCTGATCACCCTCGACGACGGTGTACTGCCACCCGGGGCCGCGCCGAACCCGGTGGGCCGGATCGGCGCGGTGGAGCGGGCGGCCTTCGTCGCCGCGTCCACGAGCAGTATCGGGATCGCGCCCGTCGTGCCGCTCACCTATGCCGAACCCTTCCATGTCTCCAGCCAGTTGGCGTCCCTGGACCACCTCTCCGCGGGCCGCGCCGGGTGGGTGGTGACCGAGGAGGAGCAGCCCGAGGCGGCACGCGCCTGGGGACGCCCGCTCGTCGACGGTGCCGACGCACGGGCCCGGGAGTCCCGGGACGGGGTGGACGTGGCCCGGGCGCTGTGGGACTCGTGGGAGGACGACGCGGTCATCCGGTCCGTGGCCACCAGCCGCTACCTCGACCGCGACCGGCTCCACTCCATCGACTTCACCGGGGAGACGTACGCCGTCAAGGGCCCCGCGATCGTGCCGCGCCCGCCGCAGGGGCAGCTCGTCGTCCTGGGACGGCCGGACCGGGTGCCCGCCACGCAGCTCGACGTCGCTCTCGTCGCCGGCCGTGACCTGACGGCGGTGTCCGCCGCTGCCGCCGACGCCGGTACGCCCCGCGTCTTCGCCGAGGTGGAGGTGGCGCTCGACACCGCGGACGCCACCGCCGCCGCACGTGTCGCCGACCTGGAGGCGCATGCCCCGTGGCTCGACCGGGGACGGCTGCGACACATCGGCTCGGCCGGGCAACTGGTCGCCCTGCTCGGTGAGTTGAGCCGCCACGTGGACGGCGTACGGCTGCATCCACTGGTCCTGGACGAGGATCTGCCCGTCCTCTCCCGTCTCGTGCTGCCCGCCCTCTCCGAGCAGCGCCTCGTCGCCCGCCCGCTGCCGGGAACGTCCCTGCGCTCGACGCTGGGGCTGAAGCGCCCCGCCACCCGCTTCGCCGCATCGGCCCAGCCGGTCCAGCCGGTCCAGCCGGTCCAGGAGGACGCCCGATGACCCGCACCGACCCCCTCGACGTCCCCCGGCCGCACGCCCAGCTCCACCTCGGGGTGTTCTTCCAGGGCGTCAACCACTGGACCATCTGGTCGGCCCCCGACAGCGGCTCCCAGATCGACCCCGCCTCCTTCCGCAAGGTCGCCCAAACCGCCGAACGCGGCCTGTTCGACGCCTTCTTCCTCGGCGAGGGGCTGCGGCTGCGCGAGGTCGACGGAAAGATCCACGACCTCGACGTCGCCGGACGCCCCGACGCCCTCACCCAACTCGCCGCGCTGGCCGCCGTGACCCGCCGCATCGGGCTGGTCTCCACCTCCAACTCCACCTTCAACGAACCCGCCGACCTCGCCCGTCGCCTCTCCGGTCTCGACCTGCTCTCCGAAGGCCGCGCCGGCTGGAACGTGGTGACCACCGACAACGCCTGGACCGGCGCCAACTTCCGCCGCGGCGGCTACCTCGACCACGCCGACCGATACCGGCGTGCCGAGGAGTTCCTGACCGTGGCCCGCGCCCTCTGGGACGGCTGGGCCGACGGAGCCGTCGCCGGAACACAGGGCGCGCCCGCCTGGTCGGCGCCCGGTGCCGTACGCCAAGTCCGCCACCGCGGCCCGCAGTTCGACGTCGAACTCGCCCCGCCCCTGCCGCGCAGCTCCCAGGGGCACCCGGTGATCTTCCAGGCCGGGGACTCCGGCGAGGGACGTGACTTCGCCGCCCGCAACGCCGACGTCATCTTCTCCGCGCACGGCAACGACTTCGACGACGCGCTGGCCTTCGCCCAGGACATCCGCACCCGGCTGCGTGCCGTCGGACGGCCCGACGACGATCTGCGGATCCTGCCCGGCACCGAGATCATCATCGGCTCGACCGAAGAGGAGGCCGAGGAGAAGAAGCGCTGGATCCGGCTCCAACAGGTCACCCCCGCCACGGCGTTGGGGATCGCCTCACTGCTGTGGGGCATCGACCTGTCCGACCGTGACGCCGACGGTCCGCTGCCCGCCGAGGACCCGGTCGTCGCCGAGAACGACGGTTCCTTCGGCGCACGGCGCATCGCCGACCCGCGGGCGGTCGTGGCCGAGTGGCGGGCGAAGGCTCAGGCGCACGGCTGGTCGCTGCGCGAGACCGTGATCGCTCTCGGGCCGCAGCGCGGGCACGTCGGCACGCCGTCCGCGCTGGCCGACAAGTTCGCCCACTTCGTACGGCACGGCGCGATCGACGGCTTCAACATCACGCCGTACCTCGTCCCCGACGGCCTCGACGACATCGTCGACCTGCTCGTACCGGAACTACAGGATCGCGGGGTCTACCGCACCGAGTACACCGGCACCACCCTGCGCGGCCACCTCGGCCTGCGCGAGCCCCTCACCCACCGGTCCGCCCCCGACCGGCGCCAGGCGAGCTGACCGAACGCCCCGACCGCACACCCGCCCCGCACCCCGAGGAGAACTCATGACCATCGAGGCGACCGCCACCGACCTCCAGGCCTTCACCGAGAGCTGGCTGGAGTGGTACCGCGCCCAGGAGGCCCGGCTCGCCGCCCCGCACGGGTTCCTGGCCATCACCGGACTGCACTGGCTCAATGACCGGCCCCAGCGCTTCCCCGACGCACCCGGCGCCTGGCACACCGGCCCCGAAGGTGTCGTCGTCACCCTCGGCGAGGGCGAGGAACTGGTCGTCGACGGCACCCCGGTGCACGGCGAGCACCGCTTCGGCGTGCTGCCCGAGCGCGGCGGCGTCGACGCGGTGTGGGGCGACGCCGTCATCGAGGTCGCCAAGCGCGGCGGCAACGACATCGTCCGCCCCCGGCACCCGGACGCCGAACTGCGCACGGCCTTCACCGGCACCCCGGCCTACGCCCCCGACCCGCGCTGGGTCGTGCGGGGGCGCTACCTCCCCTTCGACGTGCCGCGTCCGACGACCGTGGGAGCCGCGGTGGAGGGCCTTGAGCACGTGTACGACGCCCCGGGCCGGATCGCGTTCGAGCTGGAGGGGCGTGAGCTGTCCCTGACCGCGTTCCCCGGGCATGCCGAGGGCACCCTGTCGGTGCTGTTCACCGACGCCACGTCCGGGGTCACCACCTACGCCGCCAACCGCACCCTGACCGTGGGGCCGCCCGCCGCCGACGGCACGGTGGTCCTGGACTTCAACCGGGCCGCCAACCTTCCCTGCGCCTACACGGACCTCGCCACCTGCCCGCTGCCGCCCGCCGAGAACCGCCTGCCGGTGGCGATCGAGGCGGGCCTGAAGATCCCGCGCGAGCGCGGCGGCGTCTGAACCGGGGTGCCGGCGACGGCCGGACGAGGTGACGGGCGGCCCTCCCCCGTAGGCTGGCGTGGCTGAATTTCGCCTGGGACGGACGGGAGGCCGCGGTGGCCGAGACCACGCTCGAAGAGGTGCTGGCCGAGCTGGCCCGGCTCGAGGACCCGAAGGCGCGCGCGGTGAACGAGCGGCACGGGGACGACCACGGTGTGAACCTCGGCAAGCTGCGGGCCCTCGCGAAGCGGCTCAAGACACAGCAGGATCTCGCCGAACGCCTCTGGGAGACGAGCGACAGCGCGGCGCGGCTGCTGGCGCTCCTCGTCTGCCGCCCCAAGGCGTTCGGACGCGAGGAGCTGGACGCCATGCTGCGCGAGGCCGGCGCACCCAAGGTGCACGACTGGCTCGTCAACTACGTCGTGAAGAAGAACCGGCACGCCGAGGAGCTGCGTCTGGCCTGGACCGCCGATCCGGACCCGGTGGTGGCGAGTGCCGGCTGGGCGCTGACCACGGAACGGGTGGCGAAGAAGCCCGAGGGGCTCGACCTGGCGGGGCTGCTCGACGTCATCGAGGCGGAGATGAAGGGCGCCCCGGAGCGTCAGCAGTGGGCGATGAACCACTGTCTGGCCCGGATCGGGATCGACCATCCCGCGCATCGGGCCCGTGCGATCGCCATCGGGGAGCATCTGGAAGTACTGAAGGACTATCCGACTCCCCCGGGCTGCACCTCGCCCTTCGCACCTGTCTGGATCAACGAGATGGTGCGCCGACAGCACGGCGGGGCATCAGGAGCCTGACCGCCTCGCCGATGCTGTCGGCGGCGCCCGTCAGTGGCAGTGGCCCTGGCGGCCGAGGGTCTCCACCGGGGTCGCGCCGGGGCGGGTCCACTGGGGCACGGGCCGGCTGGTCGGGCCCCAGGTGGGGTTCCCGTCCGCGTCCGAACGCCAGGACCAGCACGCGTTGTCCCCGGCCGGCCATCCCTCGGGCTTGTCCTCCCACCGCTCGCCGCGGCCGTAGGGCGTCATGTCGAGCAGGGCGAGGGAGCCGTTGACCCGCTCGTTGCCGCGGCCCGTCGTGGAGTACGTGAGGAAGACGCGGTCGCCGTCGCGCAGGAAGCAGGTGAGGTGGCCCATGTCGTCGCCGACCGGGGCGGCCAGGTCGCGCACCGAGTACCAGGGCTGGGTGTAGCCCATGAACTCCACATAGGAGGCCACCTCCTCCCAAGGCCCCGTGGTCAGCACGGCGAACGACACACCGCGGGCGTTGAGGTAGACGGCGTCCCGCAGATGCCAGGCCGTCGTCGTACATCCCTCGCACTGGCCCTGGTGCGGCGCTCCGTCGTACCACATGTGCTTGTACACGACGAGTTCGTCGCGCCCCTCGAACAGGTCGAGGAACGGCACCGGCCCCCGCGGTCCCACGACCTCGACGGTTCCGTCGAACTCCACCATCGGCAGCCGACGGCGGTCCGCGGCGAGGGCGTCGCCCTGCCGGGTGTGGGCCTTCTCGCGGACCAGGAGTTCGTCGCGGGCCTTCTGCCAGGTCGCCATGTCGACGACGGGCGGGCGGCCGGGCAGCGCGGTGGTCGGGTCGTCCGGTGCGGTCGTCATGGCGGGTCCTCCGGGAGGGTGTCGGGCGGCGTCGGGCGCCGCCCTGGGTCGGTCAGTCACCACAGGAGACTCCCGGACCGGCCGAAACTCATCGCCGGGGTGCCTGACGGACCGCAGACGTCGGATGATCAGTGGATGCGCCCGCTCAAGCACGGCTACACCAACCGCACCGCCACCGATGGCACCGTCGTGGCGAAGACCTACGAAGGCCCGGGCGCCGACCTGCGGTTACGGGGCGAACGCCTGCTCCTGGAACGGCTTCAGGGCCGGTTGCCCGTGCCGCCTGTGCGGGCGGCCGACGCGCGGACCCTGACGCTCGGCCTCATGGCGGGCGTACCCGGCCAGGAACTCCTGGAGGAGCAGCCGGCGGCCGTGCTGGCGGGCTGCGGCGAGATGCTGCGCCGCATCCACGCGACTCCGCCGGACGTCCTGGCGGGTGACGGCGGCGAGGCGGCGGCGGGCGGGGTGCTGGTGCACGGTGACTTCGGTCCGCAGAACGTGCTGCTCGATCCCGGTACCTTCGCCGTCACCGCGGTGGTCGACTGGGAGTTCGCCCACGTCGGCGATCCGGTCGAGGATCTGGCGTGGTGCGAGTGGATCGTACGGATGCACCATCCGCACCACCGCCACCACCTCCCGGCGTTCTTCCGGGCCTACGCCGCCCAGGTGCCGCCCTGGCCGGTCCGCAGGCGCGCGATGCTGGACCGGTGCGAGGCGCTGCGCCGCTTCTGCGCACGCGAGGAGCCGGACGGCCCGGGGGTACGGCTGTGGCGCGAGCGCACCACACTGACCAGCGGCTGGCGGGAGTGAGCGGTAAATCCTTTGAGACGGGCCGGTGATCCCTCCTAGGTTGGCCCGCGTGACGTTCCAGGTGCCCTACCAGTCGCTGCCGGTCGATCAGTCGGACGTCCGCTACGTCCACGGTCCCGACTCGGTGGTCCAGCCAGGCGTGCCGGCCGGCGAGACGATCGCGTTCGACTGGCACGACAGCACGGTCTACCCGGGCACGTCCCGGAAGTTCTGGGTGCATGTGCCCGCCCGGTACGACCCCGCGCAGCCCGCGTCGCTGATGGTGTTCCAGGACGGATGGTGGTACCTGGACCCCGCAGGAGAGGTCCGCGGTGGGATCGTCCTGGACAACCTCGTCCACAGCGGCGACATCCCGGTCACCATCGGCGTGTTCGTCGACCCCGGCGTCTTCCCCGACGCCGAACGTCCGAAGAACCGCAACACCGAGTACGACGCGTTCGACGACCGGTACGCCGGTTTCCTCCTGGACGAGATCATCCCGGAGGTGACGCGGCGCTACACCATCGCCGAGGACCCCGACCGGTGGGGCATCTGCGGCGGCAGCAGCGGCGGCAACTGCGCCTTCACCGCGGCCTGGCTGCGCCCGGACCGGTTCCGCCGTGTCATCGGCTACCTGTCCAGCTTCCCGCAGATGCCGGGCGGCAACCCCTACCCCGAACTGATCCCCGGCGTTCCGCGCAGACCGCTGCGCATCTTCCTCCAGGCGGGCCACCGCGACCTGCGCTGGAACGAGCCCGAGGGGAACTGGCTCGCCGCCAACCTGCGCGTGGCCGCCGCACTCGCGGAGGCGGGATACGACTTCCGCCTCGTCCTGGGCGACGGCGGCCACAGCCCCAACCACGGCGGAGTCCTGCTCCCCGATGCCCTGCGCTGGTTGTGGCGGGCGGACCACTGACGACAACCGGCGTCAGCGCTGCGCCCGGTCGGACTCCTCGTCCAGGGCGAGTGCCGCCGTGATCAGGGCGAGATGGGTGAACGCCTGGGGGAAGTTGCCCAGTTGTTCACCCGTGGGGCCGATCTCCTCGGCGAACAGGCCCACGTGGTTGGCGTAGGTCAGCATCTTGTCGAAGGCATAGCGGGCCTGGTCGTGGCGGCCGGCGTGGGCGAGGGCGTCGACGTAGAGGAAGCTGCACAGGGAGAAGGTGCCCTCGCTGCCACGCAGGCCGTCCGGGGAGGCGGCGGGGTCGTAGCGGTAGACCAGGCTGTCGGAGACCAGTTCGGCGTCCATGGCGTCGAGGGTGGACAGCCAGCGCGGATCGCGTGGGGTGAGGAAGCCGACCGTCGGCATGAGGAGCAGGGAGGCGTCCAGGACGTCGGTGTCGTAGTGCTGGACGAATGCCTTGCGGCCCTCGTTCCAGCCGCGCTCCATGATCTGCCGGAGGATGGTGTCGCGGGCGGTGGTCCAGGCGGTGAGGTCGGCGGGCCGGGCGAGTTCGGTGGCGACGCGGATGCCCCGGTCGAAGGCGGCCCAGCACATCAGACGGCTGTAGGTGAAGTCCTGGCGGCCGCCGCGGGTCTCCCAGATGCCCTCGTCCGGGCGGTCCCAGTTCTCCGCCAGCCAGTCGAGCACGCCGGCCAGTCCCCTCCACCCGTCGTAGCCCATGAAGTGCGCGAGGTCGTCGGTGCGGGCGAGGGCGTGCACCGCCTCGCCGTAGATGTCGAGTTGGAGCTGGTCGGCGGCTCCGTTGCCGATACGGACGGGCGCGGAGCCGCGGTAGCCCGCCAGATGGTCGAGGGTCTCCTCGGTCAGGTGGGGGTCGCCGTCGACGCGGTACATGATCTGGAGCGGCTCGCCGGTGACGGTTCGGCCCTCGCGCAGGCGCCCGCCGAGCCAGTGCCGGAAGGCGTGGGCCTCCTCGGCGAAGCCGAGGCCGAAGAGGGCGCGCAGGGACAGGGAGGCGTCCCGGATCCAGGTGTAGCGGTAGTCCCAGTTGCGTTCGCCGCCGACCTGCTCGGGCAGGCCCGCCGTGAGGGCGGCGACGGGGGCGCCGGTCGGGGCGTAGGTGAGCAGCTTGAGCGTGATCGCGGATCTGTGGACGGTCTCCTGCCAGCGGCCCCGGTAGCGGCTGCGGCGGATCCAGCGGTACCAGAAGGCCCGGGTCGCCTCGAACTCGGCGAGGATCCCGTCGACCGTCGGCGGCGGGGGCGGCTCGCCGCCCGCCGCGCACACCGTGAGTACCACGGCCGCCCGCTGTCCCTGCGCCAGCTCCACCACGGCTCGTACGTCGTCGCCGTCCCGCTCCAGCGCTACCGGTCCCGCCGTCCGCAGATGTGCGTCGATGCCGGGACCGGCAAAGTGCGCCGCGCCGTCCCGCAGGGTGAGGAGGTGGGATGCGCGGCCGTAGTCGAAGCGCGGACGGCAGGCGAGGGAGAAGCGGACCCGGCCACGGGTCACCCGCATCGCCCTGACCAGCCGGTGGCGGTCCGTCGCCGTTTCCGGGCGGTCCACGGGCATGAAGTCGACCACCTCGCCGACTCCGTCGGGGGTGAGGAAGCGGGTGATGAGCACCGCGGTGTCGGCCAGGTACAACTGGCGTGTCGTCACGTCCGCGCCGTCCACGGTGATCGCGAAGTGACCGCCGCGGTCGGGGTCGAGGAGGGCCGCGAAGAGGCTCGGCGAGTCGAATCTCGGTGCGCAGAACCAGTCGATCACACCGTCCGAGGAGACGAGTGCCGCGGTCTGGAGGTCGCCGATCACTCCGTGGTCCGCGATGGGCGGATAGGGCCGCATGAGGCTTCCTTCCGGTCCGGTCCGGTGCGGTTCCTGCCCGTGGGACCGCGGGTTCTCGGCGCCGTCAGGGCGGCCCTGAGGACGGCCGAGTGGTCATGGACGCGTTCCGCCCTCTCGGGCCGCCGCGGTGCCGGTCCGCGTCCGCCGGCCTGGTTAGACCTTCCGCGCCACGGGTGCCGCGCACCACGAGGAAAGGGCCGTTCGGGTGATGTGCGGTGGGGTGGGGGGCCTGGCGTACCGCGGCGGCCGGACGCCCCGATCGGGTCAGCCCCGCTCGACGCCCCGGGGGACCGCGCCTTGACTGGCCTCGACGGCGCGGCGCACAGGTGGGAGGCGCGATGGCGTGGACGGCGCGTCTGGAGCGCCTGCGCGGCCGTGCCGAGCAGCGGTTCCCCGTCGTGAGCGAACTGACGGGCCGGTTGCTGACCGCGAACCTGCTGGACGCGGGGACCAGGCTCGCCGCTCAGGCGTTCCTGGCCGCGGTGCCGTTGTTGTTCGCGCTCGCCGCCTTCGCCCCGCTCGGCGTCCGCGACCAACTGCGGGAGTCGCTGCGCGCCATGTTCGGTCTGACCGGTGGGACGGACCTGGAACTCCAGCAGGTACTGGGCCAGTCCGCCGACGACAGTCTGCGCGAGACCACCGGCGCCCTCGGTCTGGTGGTAGCGCTGGTGTCCGCCACCAGTTTCAGCAGGGCCATGGCCCGGGTCTGCGAGCGGGCCTGGCGGCTGCCGAAGGCGGGGACCAGGGTCGCGGGCTGGCGCTGGCCGGTGTGGCTGCTCGTGCTGATGCTGGTCGTCCTGCTCCAGGGCCCCCTCCGCACCGGCTTCGGCCTCGGCGGATGGCTGGGGATCCCGCTCTACTTCCTGGCGAGCACCGGCGTGTGGCTGTGGACGCAGCGTCTGCTGCTGGCCGGACGCGTGCCGTGGCTGCCGCTGCTGCCCGGAGCGGTGCTGGCCTCGGCCGCGACCAGCGCCCTGGGCCTGACCGCCCGCCTCTACATGCCCGGCGCGCTCAACCGCACCCTGGACGAGTACGGTTCGCTCGGCCTGGTCCTGACGCTGCTGTCCTGGCTGATCGTGCTGTGCGCGACGATCACCTTCGCGGTGACGATCGGCGCCGTGCTGGCGGGGGAACCGCCCCTCGACCGGTTCCTGTGGCGCGACGGCTCCCCTCCTGAGCGTCCTTGAAGGCGTTCAGTCGAGGCAGAACTCGTTGCCCTCGACGTCCTGCATATTGATGCAGGACTCGTTGACGCCATCGGCGCGCAGCAGTTGCACACGCACCGCGCCGAGCGCGACCAGCCGTGCGCACTCGGCCTCCAGCACGGCCAGGCGCTCCTCCCCGACGAGACCGGTGCCGACCCGTACGTCGAGATGCACCCGGTTCTTGACGACCTTGCCCTCGGGAACGCGCTGGAAGTACAGGCGCGGGCCCACTCCGGAGGGATCAGCACAGGCGAACCACGCGTCGCGGTCCTCCGGGGCCTGGGCAGCGTTGAAGTCGTCCCAGGTGGCGAACCCCGCCGGTGGCGGCGGTGCCACGTACCCCAGCACCTCGCACCAGAAGCGGGCGACGCGTTCGGGCGACGCGCAGTCGAAGGTGACCTGGACCTGCTTGATCGTTGACATCGGCGCACCTTAGCAAGGGGGTGCGGTCATTCGATCCAGCCGTACGACAGGTGCGGGGTTCACGGAGGGCTTCGAGGAGGATGCGGGCGGACGCGGAAGGTCAGATGCCGTTGACGGCCCGATGAACCGGCTACCGGCCTCACACCCGTTTCACACCCAGATGGCCGGCCAGTCGGTGCGCCTGGGCGAGCAGTGTTCCGTACGTGACCAGCGCGTCGGGGTCGTCCGGTGCGGCGCCCGGGAGCTGTCGTCGCAGGGTGTCGAGGGTGCGTCGCAGTTCCGCGGCGGCTTCGTGCAGTGCCGTGGCGGCGGTCTCGTCGGGGCCGTGCGCTGCGAACCGGTAGCGGCCGTAGAGGTGTACGGCGCGTGCCGTGTCGTGGAGGAAGTCGGCGTAGGCGCTGGTGACGTCCGCGGCCGGCTCGGCCGTCGTGCCCTCGGCCACCTCCCGCACGGTGCGGGTCACGCCCGCCGTATGGACGGCGACGTAGTCCAGCACCGCCAGCGCGTCGCCGTACGTCGTGCCGTGCGGCGCGGCGCCCCGGCTCCGGGAGCGCAGGAGATTGCCCCTGAGGCTCTCCTCGCTCCAGCCGATCGCCGACCTGGCCTGGTCGACCAGGCGTCCCAGGCGCAGGGCGCGCTCGTGCCATCGGCCGGCCTCGTGACCGTCCCACGCGGCGTCGGTGAGTCCGTCCGCGACCGCGTCGAGGATGTCCCGCGCCTCGTCGGCGGCGTCCGCCAGGGCAGCGCGCGTGTCGCGCAGGTACGTCGGGGGCCTGACCAGCGCGTTGACCGTCACCCCGACCACCGCGCCGAACACCGCCTCGCTCAGCCGCGCCGCCGCCCCGGCGAGCGTGACCGGGCCGCTCGTCAGGACGAACAACGCCCCGGTCGCGCCGAAGACGCCCTGACTCCCCAGACGCCGCCACTGTCCCAGCAGCAGCACCGCCGGCAGGACGACGGCCATCGTGACCATCGCGTCCCCGAGCAGCATCGCCGTGGCGGTCGCCACCGCCGTACCGACGGCGATCGCCGCGAGCTGCTGCAAGCCGTGCGCGACCGACCGGTACACCGTCGACTCCACCAGCGCGACCGCCACCCACGGCGCCACGAACGCCATCGGGGCCGCCAGCCACCAGCCCGCCACGGCCCACGCCACCCAGGCCGCCAGCGCCGCCTTGCAGGCCTGCGCGACCATGTCCCGTTCGCGCCCGGGGCCCGCCCACGCGCGCCGTACGGCATGCGCGGCGGCCCCGGCTCGCCACCTGACCGCCCGGGACGTCCTGCCGATCCACTCCATGGCACATCAGGTGCCACGTCTGGCACGAGACGCACCTTCGAGATCTCGCGGGCGGCGGCGCGACGGAGTGCGGGGGTCCGGTTCCGGGGCCGGTGCGGGGGTGGCTCCGGCACGGCCCCGCGCGCGAGGATGCTTCCTCGGGCCTTTGAGAGCCGGTGAGCATCGAGGGAGCCTCGGGATGGGTTCACATGCGGCGCGGCACCATCACCACAAGGGACTTCTGGTCCTCTCCGCGGTCACGCTGACCGCGGCCGGACTGCTGGGACTCCCCCGCGCGGACGGGGCACCCTCGGCGGACGGGGCCGCCGACGCCTGCCGCACCACGAGCGTGAACCTGCCCCGGGGTGACTGCGGACCCTTCTGGCAGGTTCTCGCGGAGGACTTCAACGGCGACGAGGTGCCGCTGGGCGCGTTCAGCGACTGCGAGCACCACGTCGACACGTCCGCGGCCTACTGCGGGGGCCTGAGCGGCACCTACCGCGACAACTGGTGGGCCTATCCGACCGGTTGGCGCGACACCGCCAACAGCCGGGACCGGGACGTGGTCGGTGTCTACCACCCCGAGGACACCGTGAGCGTCGGCCCCGCCGCCGACGGCGACGGGCGGATGACCATCCGCATGTGGCGGCCCGCCGACGGCGGTCCCGTGCACGCCGCCGCGGTGGTTCCGCGGGCCGTGATGGAGATGGCGTACGGCAAGTACAGCGCGCGCATCAAGGTGACGAAGGCGGCTCCCGGCTACAAGTCCGCCTGGCTGCACTACGGCGGCGGCTGCGAGATGGACCATCCCGAGGGCGAGTGGACCGGGTCGCTGACGGCCTTCCATCATCCCTGCGGCGGCGGAGAGCAGGGCTTCTTCCCGGGCGCTGACGACTGGACCGAATGGCACACCGTCTCCACGGAGTGGACGCCGGGCCGCGTCCGCTTCTTCGTCGACGGCCGGCGGATCGGACAGGACACCCGCGAGGTCCCCGACCAGCCCCTGTCCTGGGTGCTCCAGAACGAGAGCGCGCTCGAAGGCCCCGGGGCCGCACCGGGCAGCAGCGCACAGCTCGACATCACCTGGGTCGCGGCGTACGCGTACGACTGGCAGAAGTAGAGCGTCATCTCCGACGACGCGCTCGCCTCCCGGTGTCGCGTCGGATGTCCTCGATGTCCTGGTCGCTGAGTTCACGGCAGCGGATCGAGGACCGGGTTGGTCAGGTGCTGGTAGATGATCGAGGTGCGGAAGCCGACGATCTCGCGGCGGTCGGTGAACTGGTCCAGGAGGAAGGCGTGCAGGTGGTCGATGTCCTGGGCGGTGACATGGACGAGGAAGTCGTCGCTGCCGGCCATGGTGTAGACGGAGACGACTTCCGGGAGCCGGGTCACCGACTGCTCGAACGCGGCCACGACATCGCGGCGCAGCGGCCGGATCTGCGTGGCGACCATCGCCTGGACCGGCCGGTTGAGCGCACGCAGGGAGACCTGCGCCCGGAATCCCTCGATGACGCCGCGCCGCCGCAACAGCCGGGTGCGCTCCAGACAGGTGGAGGGCGCGATGCCGACCTTCTCGGCGAGCGCGCGGTTGGAGAGCCGACCGTCCACCTGTAGATGGTGCACGATCGCCGAATCAACTTCGTCCATGGCTGCCTCCACGGGTCGCATTCCGAATTTCCTTCGGCCGAAGGCCGGTTGGGCCGTGCACGACCCTAGCTTCGGCTCCATGAGCCAAGCATTCGCCCATGAAGAGGTCGTCGTCCGCCGCGGTGTCCGGTCCGGGCTGCCGATCATCGTCGCCATCCACTCACGGACGCTGGGACCGGCTGTCGGCGGGTGCCGGATGCGCCGGTACGACACCTGGCGGGACGGACTCGCCGACGCCCTGCGCCTGTCGGAGGCCATGACCTACAAAGCGGCCGTGGCCGGCCTGGACTTCGGCGGCGGCAAAAGCGTGATCGCCCTCGACCGGGACACCGACCTCACCCCGGACCTGCGCGAGGCCGCCCTGGAAGACCTCGGTGAACTGGTCGCCTCCTGGCAGGGGTCGTACCGGACCGGCCCCGACATCGGCACCGGGCCGCAGGACATGACGGTCCTGAAGCGGTTCACGCCGTACGCGTACTGCGCGCCCGAGGAGGACGGCGGGACCGGCGACTCCGGCGCCCCCACCGCCACCGGGGTGCTGGCCGCCCTGCACGCCGGTGCCCGGCATGTCTTCGGCGACGCCTCCTGCGCCGGCCGCACGGTGGTCGTCAGCGGCTTCGGTTCGGTCGGGGGCGGCGTCGCGGCCGGGCTGGCCGCCGAGGGGGCGCGGGTGCTGGTGTCGGACGTGGCGCCGGCCCGCAAGGACGCCGCGCTGGCCGCCGGGTTCGGATGGGTCGAGCCTGACGAGGCACTGTCCGTGCCCGCCGACATCCTCGTCCCGGCGGCCGTGGGCGGGGTCCTGAACGAACAGACCGTGCCCCTGCTCGCCGCGCCCCTGATCGTCGGCCCCGCGAACAACCAGCTCACCGAGGATTCCGTAGCCGACGCCCTCGCCCGGCACGGCGTCGTCTGGATCCCCGACTACGTCGCCAGTGCGGGCGGCGTCGTCTACACGCTCGGCCGGGAATCGGACCACTGCGGCCACGAGGCCGCGTACCGACGCGTGGAGGGGATCGGCGACACCGTCAGCCACGTTCTCGAGCTGGCCCGTTCGACGGGCGTGACCCCGCTGCGGGCCGCCCGGCAGCTCGCCGAGGCCCGCCTGCGGGGCGGCGTCGGCTGAGGATCATGCGAGCCGTCGCACGAGGAAACAGGCGGCCCCGTCTCGGACTCCGACGCAGGCGCGGACGCAGTCCCAGGCTCTGGCTCTGGCTCTGGCTCTGGCTCTGGCTCTGGCTCAGTCTTCCTGGTCGCCCGGCGACGGCAGCTGGTCCTCCCGTACGACGTGCACGGCCGCCTCCTCGGCGCCCGCCGCTCCACCGTCGATGCCCTCGTCCTCGGCGATCAGTTCCTTGGTGCTGTGCTCACGCACTCCCTCGTCCGGTGCCACCAACCGGCCGGCGCGGTCGGCGCCGGTCTCCGGGTCCAGCGGCTCGCCCTCCCCTTCGGGTACGTCGCCGATGCCGTCCCCGGCCGGTTCCGTCACCTCGGGGACCTCCTGACGCAGCCGGTCGTCCAGGGACTCCCCCTCCCGCTGCTCGGCCGCCGTCGTGCCCGGCTTCGTCACCCCGAGCGGCTTCTCCGGCGGCGAGTAGCCCTCGTCCAGCATGTCGTCGTAGGTGCGCTCGTCCACCGCGTCCTGGAGATCCAGCGGAGCGGCGTCCGCCTGTTCCTCGTTGCCGCCCGTGGGCTGGTGAACGTCGTCCGCCGTGTACTCATCGCTCATGATCGCCTCCGGGACGTGCTGGGTCTTTCTGTCTGCGGGGAGTACCGAGTACCCAGGTCGTCACACCTGCTCCGCGGCGGGAGATCACCGCGTGGTCCTTCTCGGTGGCGACGGCGGTGGCGGACAGCAGGGTCGCGGCGGCGAGGGTGCCCCATAGGGCGGTCGGGCCCTGCGGGGCCAGTGCGGTGATGACGGCCGGGGAGACGGCGAGGCCGAGGCCCGTGGAGAGTTCGAAGCGGGCGAGGGTTCGTCCCAGGGCGTGCTCCGGGGCGAGGACGGTCACGAGGGCGGTGGCGCTGCCCGCGTGGACGATCTCGCCGAGCGTGCAGAACACGGACACCGCGGCCACGGCGGGGGCGCCCCAGCCCTGTCCCAGCGAGGTGGCCGCGAGGAAGCCCAGGTAGGACACGGTGAGGATCACGCCCGCCAGCGCCAGCACGGTACGCCGGGAGTAGCGGGACAGCAGGACGGTCACCGGGACCTGGAGCGTGACCACCAGCACCGTGTTGGCCACGAAGACCGTCGCCGGCCACACCGGGGAGGCGTGCAGCTGGGTCACCAGGACCAGGGGCAGCGCGATCTCGGGGACGTTGAGGCAGAAGACGTAGACCACGTTGGCGGCCAGCAGTGCGCGCATCCGGGGCGCGGGTTCGGCGGAGTTCGGCCGGGTCGGATCCTGGCCTCGGGCCGCGGCCGGACGTGCGTGCAGATGGACCGACCATGCCAGGGCCGCCGCGATCAGGTAGGCGAGCCCGGTGACCGCCGCCAGGGACCGCAGTGCGGTGGTGCCGCCCGCCAGGCAGGCGGTGGCGATGAGCGCGCCCACGCCCAGGCCCGCGTTGCGCAGGGCGCGGCCCGCCGCGAGCGCGGCGTCGCGGTCCCGGCCCTGGGCGACGGTGGCCACGAGCGCGGCGTGGGCGGCCGGCCAGGACTGGTTGCCGACGCCGAGGAAGAGCGCCGCCGCCGCGAAGGACTGGACGTGCCCCGCCGGGGTCGCCAGCAGCAGCGCCACGCCCACCACCCGGACCAGCATCGACGCCGCCACGACCGTGCTGCGCGCACCCCGGTCCAGCCATCGGCCCACCGCGGGCAGGCATCCCAGCCCCGCGACGATGCCGACCGTCATGGCGATACCGGTGGCGGGTGCGGACAGCCTCAGCACGGTCACCCCGTACAGCAGCAGGAAGGGCCGCAGCAGGCCGGTGCCGAGGGCGTCCACGGCGAGTGCGACGGCGTAGCGGGGGCCGCCGGAGGCACGGACGAGGGCGCGGGGGCGGATCTTGGTGGTCGTTGCCATGGGGTGAAAGGTGCGGCCACCGGCCCGGTCCGCCATGTCGGTTGACGGATACCGTCAACCGACGCCCTGGCGGGTCGGCCGACCGGTGATGATGAAGGGTGACGTTGAAGATCGACATCAGTGGGCTGTCGTCCGAGCCGCTGCGGTTCGCCGCCTCGCCGCTGGCCGAGCTGACCGCGATGCTGCATGTGCTGGCCGAGCCCGGCCATCATCCGCAGTTCGCCGACTGGGCGGGCGAGGTCTGGGCCGGGCTGCGGCCGGAACTCGCCGAGCGGCTGAGGGAGGCGGAGTTCCTCTGGCGTTCCTCACAGGCCGACTTCCTGATCCCCGCCCGGCCCCGGCCGACCCTCGCCGAGGAGCTGGACGAGGTCGATCTGATCGACGACGAGACGTATGTGACCGCCGCGCTCGTCACCACCTGCGGGAGCAACCGGGTCCGTTTCCGCGGCGCCTCCCCGCTCACCGACCCGACGGCGCGCGAGCGGGCCCTGGACGTGGCTCAGGCCCGCGGCGCGCCGCAGGAGGCGTTCGCGGAACGGCTGCTCGCGGACCCGGCCGCGGTCCGGGCACGGGTGCGCCGCACCCTTGAGGAGTGCGCCGAGGCGTTCTTCGACGGCGCCTGGGAGGGCGTCGCCGTACAACTCGCCGCCGACCTGCGGCTCAAGAACGAACTGCTCAGGCGGCAAGGCGTCGCAGCGGCCCTCGCCTCGGTCTCCGGCGCGATCACCCTGGCACCGGACGGCGACCGCATCATCGTGGACAAGGTGCAGGACAAGGCGACCACCGCCCGCGACGCCGGGGTCACCTTCATCCCCAGTGTCTTCGGACGCCCGCACCTGGTGGCGGTCCACGCGCCCGGCTGGCATCCGGTGGTGCAGTACCCCGTCGCCGCACCGGGTCCGGCCGAGCCGGTCTCCCTGGAGACGGTCACCCTCCGGCTGGAGGCACTCGCGCATCCGGTACGGCTGCGGCTGCTGCGCACGCTGGCCCGAGGGCCGCACACCACCAGCGAACTGGCCCACTTCTGGGACCTGTCACGCCCGGAGGTCTCCCGTCACCTCGCCGTCCTACGCCGCGCGGGCCTGCTCACGGCCCGCCGGCACGGCCGCTATGTCCGCCACACCCTCAGCCTGCCCGACCTGACGGCCCTGGGCACCGATCTGCTGGCGGCGGTACTGCGCTGAGCGTGCTGAACGCCCCCGGCGCCGGACCGCGTTCGGGAAGGCGCCTTCGAACGGGCCGGAAGGGGGCGCTGACCTCCCACGGAACCCCGCTTCGCAGTGAGGTCGCTTATGAGGGTGCTGTGAATTTCCGAGGCGGTTGAACACAGGTCGCTCCGCATCCGTATGGGGCCGGGGGATTTCCATGCCGGGACGGACGACACGCGCAGGAGTACTTCCGTGGGACGCAGCAAGCGCAGACGACCGACAGGTGCACGACGGGCGACCTTCGCCGCCGTGGCTCTCATGCTGGGAGGTGGCGGCCTGGTGGCCGCGAACGTGTACGCCTCCGCCACCGAGGACACCTCTCCGACGACCCTGTCGTCCGACGACGGTTGGGGAGCGGGCACGATCGACTGCCCCGACGTGGGCGACGCGCTGACCAGCGTCCCCGACGACGCGAGGACCGACGTCGACAAGGAACTCGCTCAGCTGGACCAGCAGACGGCGCAGGCCTACCAGGCGTTGCAGGACCCGGCGGTTCAGGGCCGTGAAGCCGCCCAGAGCCAGATCGTGGATCCGCTCTCGGAGAACCGGGCCTCGACGATCGAGCGCATAGCCGCCGCCCTCGAACGCACGGGTGAACGTCCCGAGGGCTTGGACAAGTTGGCCGCGTGCACGCTGCGCGAACCCGAAGCCCAGGCCACCGGTGGGGACAACGGGGACCAGGAGGGCCAGGCAGGCCAAGACGGCCAGGCAGGCCAGGAGGGTCAGGGTGACCAAGGCGGCGGCCAGGACGGCCAGGCCGGTCAACAGCAGGGCAACGGCGGTCAGTCCGGCAACGGGCCCGTCGCCGCCGACTACGCCGACATCACCACCGCGCCGCCCGCCGCGCAGGCCCCGAACCCCGGCGCCGACGCCTCCAGCGGCACCTTCGTCACCAGCTGCGGCGTGAACGCCAACGGCCTGTTCAACTCGGACAACGTGATCGTGGCCCCCGGCGTCTCCAACGGCGCCCACCACTTCCACGACTACGTCGGCAACCAGGCCAACAACGCCTTCGCCGACGACGACGAACTGGCCGCCGGCGACACCAGTTGCGTCGACAAGGGCGACAAGTCCTCCTACTACTGGCCCGTCGTGCGCCTCCAGAACGGCAACCAGGAGCAGGACGCGGGCGCCCCCGGTGGCGGCATCGAGGGCAACGCGGGCGAGATCGTCACGCCCAAGGAGGTCACCCTCACCTTCGTCGGCAGCCCGAACAGCAAGGTCACGGCCATGCCGCGGCTGCTGCGCATCATCACCGGCGACGCCAAGGCGTTCGTCAACGGCACCGCCAACGCCAACGCGTCCTGGAGCTGCACCGGGTTCGAGGACCGCCAGTTGAAGGACAAGTACCCGCTGTGCCCGCAGGGCAGTGACGTGGTCCGGACGTTCAGGTTCCAGAGCTGCTGGGACGGTCGCAACATCGACAGCGCCAACCACCGCACGCATGTGGCGTTCGCCCAGCTCGACGGCGCCTGCCCGGCCGGCTTCCGGGCCATTCCGCAACTCGTCCAGCGCATCGTCTACGACATCGACGCACCGAGCCTGCGGGACGGCGGCCGCACCACGCCGCTGTTCGCCGTGGACGCCTTCCCCGAGCAACTCCACAAGCCCGTCACCGACCACGGCGACTTCATCAACGTCTTCGACGAGGACCTGATGACCAAGATGGTCGGCTGCATCAACGACGGCCGGCAGTGCGGCGCGGGTGACGCGGGTGACGGAGGCGGAGGCAACGGCAACGGCAACGGCGGGGGCGAGGAGCCCGGCAACGGCTCGGACGACGGTGCCACCCAGGAGCCGGGTTCCGGCGGGGACAACACGAAGGCTCCCGCACCCGGTTCCGGCTCCGACGACAACGGGGGCACCGGCGACAACGGCTCTGCCGACAACGGCAACGGCTCGGACGACTCCGGCGACGAGCCCCAGGAACAGCCCACACCCACCGCCGAAGAGCCGGCCGCTGCCGAAAGCACCGCGCCCGCGGCCGACGAGCCCAAGACCTACACCTCCCCCTCGGCCACGCAGCGGCCCGCCACACAGTCCCCCGAGGACGAAGGCAACGCCGGCGCCTCCCCGACCGTGTCGCCCGGTGTCGTGACGGAGCCTCCGGCGGACGACCGGACCGAGCCGCAGGGTGGCGGCGGCAGCCTGGCCGAGACGGGCACCCAGCTGTGGCCGGCCGCGGCCGGAGCGGTACTCCTGATCTCCGGGTTCGTGCTCCTGCGACGCACCAGGCGCCGGTACATGTGAACCCAGCCGTACCCCGGGCGGCGATATCCGAGTGCGGGCGGGCCGCGGGAGCTGTCACAGTCGCCGGCATGACCTTGATGGACGTGCTCGTCGACTTCGCCCGCACCGGCCGGATCGGGCCCCTGGAGTGCGGAATGCCCCTGACCGAGGCCGAGGATCTCCTCGGTCCGGGGCATCCGCACCCGGCCATCCGGCTGAAGGGGCCCGACATCGACGGCTACCCGTACGCCTGGGGAGGGCTCAACCTGTACGTCACCCGGCGTGCGGTGAGCGGCATCTCGATCGACGTGTGGCCCGGATCGACCGCCCATCTGCCCGAACTCGTCCTGCCCGACTCGGAGTCGTACGCCTCCACCGTGGAGCGTGAGGAACTGCTGGCGGCGCTGGATGCCGTGGGCTGTGAGCGCCACCTCAACGACAGGCTCACCTTCGGCGAGCAGTCCAGCATCCTCACCCGGCCCGCCGACGTGTGCGCGGTCTTCGGCCTCCGCGGCCGGGACGACCAGGTGCCGCACCCGGACCGCCACTACCTCCTGGTGATGCACAAGCACACCGCCTGACCGCGCCGGGGCACGCTCCGCGCGTTCCTCCGGCGTGTCTCGACCTGGCTGAAACCGCACGCCCCTGCACGGCCCCCGCAGAGCGTCGCGGACCCCGCCCACAACCCCCGCGCACGCGCTCGGTCCCCGCCTCCGCACTCCACCGCCGCGGCCTTGAAACCGGCCTGCGGGACCGATTGTCAGTGATCGCCGCTAACGTTCCTCGCATCGTCGCACTGGCGCCGGGATGTCCCCGGTTGAACTGTGCTTTCTTCTTGCTGTCTTGGTGCGGAAGGCGGGGACTCGTGGGTTGGCTCTCGGCGGGTGACGGGTATGAAGTCGCCCTGGTGGACGGGCGGGTGGCGGCGCGTGCCACCTCGGGCCGGGCGGCGGGGCGGCAGTTGAAGTCGCTGCCGCGCGCACTGCGTGACCATCCGGAGGTGGACCGGCTGCGCCGGTTCGCCGAATGGCTGGATCGGCACGCCACGGCCTGCGTCGCGCAGGTCGACTCCTGGATGGTGTCGTCGCTGCCCGTGCCCACCGGTCTGCTGGCCCGGGTGTGGCCCGACGAGGCCTGGCAGTTGGCGCTGCGGGACATGGCCGTGGTGGGTGACGACCCGGACGAGGTCGGTTTCCTGCGGGGGGCCACCGAGGACGGCGAGCTGCGGGTGGTGAACCTGGACGGCGAGACCGTACGGCTGTCGCCGCGCACGGTCACCCTGCCGCACCCGGTGCTGCTGCCGGACCTGGAGGACATCCGGGAGTTCGCGGCCGAGCTGGGGATCGTCCAGCGCGTCGAGCAGATCCACCGCGCGACCTGGCAGCGGCCCGCCGACCTCGATCCGAAGGCCACCGAGATACGCGAGTTCACCGGCGCCTCCTTCCGCTCCCGCTTCGCCCTCGCCGCCCGCGCGAGCTCGCTCGGCTACCGCGTCTCCGGGGGCTACTCCACGGCCCGGGTGCGCGACGGCGGGCGCACCGTCGAGGCCTCGGTCTGGATCGGGGAGCCGTACTGGGAGGACACGGTGGAGACCGGCGCTCTCACCTGGCACGACCAGGACGGGCGTGCCCTGCCGTTGCGGGAGGTGGGGCCGGTGGCCTGGTCGGAGGGGATGCGCATGGCCGCGGCGCTGTACGCGGGGCGCGTGATCGAGGAAGGCAAGAACGCATGAGCGGGGGGACGCAGGTGTCGTACGAGGAACTGCTGTCGGCGGGCGCGGTGTTGCCGCCGGACGTCGAGGGGGCCGGCGAGCGCGCGGTGCCGCTGACGGCGCGCACCTATCGCCACCCTGGCCTCGACGACCGTGTGGTGGTGCGGCTGGTCGCCGGTGAACTGGGCGCGGCCGAGGACCTCGCCGCCGGGTTCCTCGGCCTGGAACAGGACGCCGAGCCGGCCGTCGTGGGGCTGGGGCTGCGCCAGTCGCTGGGCTTCCCCGAGTGGGTGCTGGTGCACCACCCCGAGGACGGTCACCACGCCCTGGGCGTCGTACCGGATCTGGAGCGCGCGGCCCGGCAGGCGAAGTCCCGGCCGAAGGCCGCACTCGACGCCTATCTGGAGCTCGGCCGACGGCTGGCCGCGGCCGTCCCGCACTTCCTGCCGACCTTCTACGAGCAGGCCGGACGGGTGTTCCTGGCCGAGGAGAACGCCACCTACGCCGCGCAGTTGTTCACCCGTGCCCGCAAGGCCGAGGCGGAGCACGGGCTGACGGTGGAGGAGGAGCGCCTGGACGCGGTGTTCCTGGAGTTCGCGCTGGCCGGTGCGCTGCCGGTCAAGGTGCTGTCCGCGTACGGCAAGGAGCTGTCCGCGCGCGTGTCGCCGCAGGAGGCTCTGCGCCGGTTCACCCGGCTGTGTCTGCGCCGTACCGCGGGCGGCCTGCCGCCGTCCGCCCAGATGGCCAATGATCTGCGCCGGCTCGCCCGTGCCGCGGGTCAGGACGCCGACCGCGCGGAGCAGGACTACCTGGCCGAGCTGCTGGGTCTGCCGGCGACGCTGCGCGCGGCGGCCGGCTGGTGGAAGGGCCATCGGACGGCCCTGGTGGCGCTGGCGGAGCGGGAACGGCGGGTGCGCGGCGTTCTGCTGGACATGCTGCCCGCCGGTGCGGACCGTGAGCTGCCCGCGATGTGGCTCCAGGTGCTGGAGGCGTCGGGGGCGACGGCGGGGCTGTGGGACGGCGCGCTGCCCGCGGAGGAACGGCCGGGCGACGGCACGGCGGGCTGGCTGGAGCGCTTCCTGGCGTTCCGCGAGCGGGCCCGGTCCTGGCGCGAGTCCACCCGGATGCCGGAGCTGTATCCGCTGGTGGAGCGGGCGGCGGACCAGCTGCGCGCCGAACTCACCGCGTCCGGTGGCGCGTTGCGGGTGCGGCACGACATCGACCTGATCGACCTGCTGCTGTCGCTGGACGTGCCGGTGGCCGCGCCGGGCAAGGGCGAGGATCTGCCGCTGATGGCGTGGGCCATGGGCGAGGGGCAGCGGGACCTGGTGCTGTTCGGTGCCGACGTCCGGTTCCGGGACGCCTTCCTGCGGGGTGCCGACCGGTTCCAGAACGGCGACCAGGGCCTGCGGGCCATCCGCCTGCTGGCGGCCTCCCGCGGCGGTCGCCCCTGGCTGGCGGAGTGGGTGAGCTCGGTCGTGCGGCAGTTCACCGCGGTCGGTCTGCCGGGCCTGCCGAACGCGCTGAACCGGCTGGGCTGGCTGCCCGCCGAGGCGCTGGCGCTGGCCGAGGACGACGTCCGGGCCGCGGTCGGCACGGACCTCGCGCCGGTGCTGGCCCGCACCCTGCGGGCCGGGCTCTTCGACGAACTCGGCTGGCCCGCCTGGGAGGAGGCGACGGCCGCGCTCGTGCCCAAGGACCGGGTGGAGGACGTCATCGTCGCCGACGCCTGGCCTCATCTCGTCGTGGCGGGCAACGCCCAGGCCCGGGTGATCGGTGCCGACGGCACCCTGCTCACCCACGACCTGCGGCTGCCCGCGAACGACGTGTCGGGCGACCCGGGCTTCCACCACGTGGACGGCGAGCTCCTCGTCTACTGGAACTCCCGCAAGGACGGTCTGCGCGGCTACTGGCACTCCCGGGCCGACCGCGTCGAGTCCCTCCAGGGGACCCACCGCACCCGGGGCACCGAGATGGACTGGTACCGGGGCGACTTCCCGATCACGCTGCCCCTGCCGGACGGCGGCCGGACCACCGGGCGCGGCGTCCTGCACGCCGGGGACACCACCCTGCCCGACGAACGGCCGCTGCTCTTCGACGGTTCCTCGTACTGGGTCTGGCATGCGGACTCCGCGGACCAGGAGGCGCGCGGCTGGTACGAGTACGACCCGGCCACCGACGAACGCGGCCGCATGAGCAGGCCCGCCTTCCTGGCCGACGCGCTGCGTGACGCGCCCGAGGGCAGCAGCTACGCGGGCGGCCGGCTGCGCCCCTCCCCCACCACCGAGCCCACCCCGGCCTGTACGCCGGTGAACGGACTGACCGGCCTGCGGGTGGTGGAGCTGCCGGACGGTTCCCGGCGGGCCGAGGATCTCGCCGGGCACACCGTGACCGTGCCCGCGCGGGCGGGCCGGCCGACCGCGGTCGTCATGTTCCCCGGTGCCGAGCGGGCCAGCGCCGTGGTGCGCAACAACTGGCAGCTCGAAGTGGTCGACGCCGACGGTGTCGTGACCGCCTGGGGCAAGACCGACCGCACCCCCGGAGTCTTCGGCGAGGGCACGCTGCTGCTGCCGCCCGTGCAGTACTGGGAGTGCCTGACCGCGCGCGACCCGGAGGGCTCGAAGGCGCTGCGGGCCGTCGAACGGGAGACGGCCGCGGCGCTGCTGGCCGCCGCGGCGGACAACGACGAGAAGGCCCTGCCCGACGCGGTCCGGTCCCTCCTGCCCGTCACGCACGAGGCACTCGTGAAGGGCATCGCCGGGGTCGCCCGCTATGCCGCGGGGCAGCAGGCCGTGCTGGACGCGGCGGCGGCCCGGCTCACCCGTGCCCTCGAAGGCGACATGGAGGACGAGGGGCCGGCCGGTCCCGCGGACAGCCTGCTCCTGGAGGCGACGAACGGACTGGGCACATCGCGGGGTTACTGGTGGAACGGCGACTCCGAGGCCGACACCGCCTTCCGTTCCCTGCGGGTCCTGGCCCGGGCCGCCGGGCTCACCGGGGCGGCGCTCCCCGAGCGTGCGGACGCCCGGCTCCACCTCGACGGTCACCCGTTGCCCACGGGCCAGCCCGGCCTGGAGTCGCTGCTGGAGCGGACGGCTTCGCTGGCCTACCGGGCGGCCTCCGGCACCACCACCGAGCAGCACCGTGAGGTACTGCGCGTGCTGCTCGCCGAGTTCGACCGCCTCGGGCTGGTCCCGGCCACGTCCGACCGCTGGCGCAAGGTGACCCTGCATGTGCCGGCGGCCCCACTGCGCACACCTACGGGCGACTGGCGCGGCGGCTCGTGGAACGGGCTGCTGCCCCTGGCCGACGGCGCCTTCCTCGCCGTCACCGGACGCCTCGCGCTGGAGGACGACGGCGGCAGGTTCAGCGGCTACTTCCACGACCCCGCCGGCCGGTTCGAGACGCCCGAGCCCTACCGGGCGCTGTCGTCGACGCCGCTCGGTGAAGGCCCGGACGCGGCCTGGCTCGGCGCGTTCCTGGCCGAGCTGGCGGCACGCGGCCCCGCGCCCTGGTTCCCGGAGGCCGCCGAGGAGTTCGCCCGCCTGACCGGGGTCACCGACACGATGGCCCGGCTGATCGTCGCCGGTCTGCCGGGGGTCGACGGCTACCAGCGGACCTTCCTGAGCACCGAGGCCCGCACCCACATCGGGGTGAAGGTCGCCCCGGCGGCGGTCGCCAAGGACGAGCTGAGGGGCGTCGACGGCGCGGTCCGGGCCGCGGTCGTGGGCGCGCTGCTGCCCGCCGAACCGGCCCGCCTGTGGACCGAGGGACCGGACGTGGCCGCTGCCGCCGCCGTGTGGAACGACAAGGTCGGCAAGCGGGTGGCCGTGCCCGAGGAACTGCTCAGCGACGCGGTCCGCGCCTTCCGGCACGCGTCCTGGCCGGTGCGGCAGGCGCTGCCCGCGCTGCTGGACCCCTCCTCCTCCCCGCAGCTCAGCCGCGACCTGACGTGGGCGGTCAGCGGCGACCGGGTACGGCCCGTCGGCAGCGACACGGACGGCTTCACGGCGGACACCCTGACCGGATCGGTCGGCCTCGTCGCCTGGCTCGCCCACCGGCTGCCCGCCGGCGACCCGGTCCGGGCCGCGCTGCCCCCGGCGCTCACCGCGCTGCGCGAACGGCTGGCCCACCCCGGGCTGATGCTCGACCTGGGCCGCTACATCAGCCTGCCCGACTTCCGGAAGACCGCAGGCAGCCCCACCGAGACCGGCCCGGGCTTCGAGAGGTACGGCGCCGTCGTCCTTGCCACCCATGACGACCAGCCCGCCCCGGGCCTGCGCGTCGACCTCCTCGACGAGGCCGGCCAGGACCCGTACCTGCCCGCGGTCCGCGTCGACGACCAGCGCCCCTACGCCGCCGAGGTGGCCCTGCGTCTGGTCCGCGACCGGAAGTTCGCGGCCCTTCTCGCCGACCCCGGGGAGCCGATCGCGGGCGCCCGGGACAAGGACGGCACCTGGTGGCCGCAGGACCCGAGCCGCTCGGTTCCCGAGCTGGTGACGGAGGCCGCCAAGGAGTACGGCCTCGGCGAGGACGCCGCCACGCTCTATCTGATGCTGCTCGCCATGCCCGACCCGACCGACCGGATGACGGCCCGCTGGACGGGCTGGAAGCCGGCCCGGCTGAAGGCGGCGCGTGCCGAGCTGGCCGCCGGCGACCTGGTGGTCGAGGCCACCCGGACCCGGGCCGGCCGGTCGCTGTTCCTGCCGGGCGGGTGGGCCGAGCAGTCGGCGCCGCGCGTGCCGCTGGAGCGCTGGAAACTGCCGCTGTACGGCGAGACGACCGCCGAGCACACGCCGTTCGGCCTGATCGTGCCGCTCGCGCCGGCCGCGGACCTGTACCGCCGGGCCTGGCAGCGCGTCCAGGACGGTGACGCTCCCCGGTTCGAGGAGCTGAAGAAGGCGCGGCGGGGACGCCGCCGCTGACGCGACATCACACGGGGCGCCGCCTCGAACGCGACACCCCCTCGGGGCGCCGCTCAGCGGCGGCGCCCCGATCCCCCGCACGCACCCACACGCACCCACACCGACCGATCCATCGAGCAAGGACCTCCATGCCCCTGACCGACACGGTGACGGCCCTCCCGCCCCGGCAGACCCTGCCCGCCGAAGAACGCTTCGCCACCGAACTCGCCTTCCTCGCCGCCCACGACGACGGTCCCCGTCCGCCCGGCTGGCTGCTGACGCCCCGTGCCGTGATCACCTTCGTGTGCGGCAGCGGCGGCGAAGCCCTCAAGCTGCCCGAGGCGCACCCGGAGCTGCCGGACGAGCTGGTCGTCGCCCCCAAGTTCGTCGGCGAACGCGCCCTGGTGGAGCGGTGCGTGGTCACGCTCGCCGGAGAACGCGGACTGCTGCTCGTCGGCGAGCCCGGCACCGCCAAGTCGATGCTGTCCGAGCTGCTCTCTGCGGCCGTCAGCGGCAGCAGCGCCCTCACCGTGCAGGGCACCGCGGGCACCACCGAGGACGCGCTGCGCTACGGCTGGAACTACGCCCTGCTCCTCGCTCAGGGCCCGACCCCGCAGGCGCTGGTGGACTCGCCGGTGCTGGCCGCGATGCGCGGCGGGCAGGTGGCCCGGGTCGAGGAGATCACCCGTTGTCTGCCCGAGGTGCAGGACGCGCTGGTGTCGATCCTGTCCGACCGGCGGATGAGCGTGCCCGAGCTGTCCGGCACCGAGGACGCGCAGGTGGCCGCCGCCCCCGGGTTCACCGTCATCGCCACCGCCAACCTCCGCGACCGCGGGGTGTCGGAGATGTCCGCAGCCCTCAAGCGCCGCTTCAACTTCGAGACCGTGCACCCGATCGCGGACGTCGAGGCGGAGACCGCCCTCGTCAAGCGGCAGGCCACGGCGGCCGTCGAGCGAGCGGGCGCGGCGTTCGGCGTCGACGACGCGGTCCTCGACGTCCTGGTCACCGTCTTCCGCGATCTGCGGGCCGGACGCTCGGTCGAGGGCTGGGACGTGGAGCGCCCCGGCACGGTGATGTCCACGGCCGAGGCCGTGCAGGTCGCCGCGTCCCTGGGCGTGGCCGCCGCTTACCTTCCGGGCGGCGACTCGCTCGACCTGGTCCCCGGCCATCTGCTGGGCGTGGTCCGCAAGGACGACCCGGCCGACCACGCGCGGCTGCTCGGCTACTGGGACGGCCCGGTGCGCCGCCGTGCCGAGGACGGGTCGGCGACCTGGCGCCGGCTCTGGGACCTGCGGGAGAACCTTCGGTGACACGCGTTCAGGAACCGAGGGCGGCCCTCACCGCCCTCGCCGACTCGGTGGCGCCGTACCTGCTGGGCGTACGGCACCACAGCCCGGCGCTCGCCGCCGCGGTGCCCGCCCTGCTGGACGCGTCGGGTGCCGACGTGGTCTGCGTGGAACTCCCCGCCGACTTCCAGCCCTGGCTCACCCATCTCGGCGCACCCGGCACCGTGGCACCGGTCGCGCTGGCGGGGGCCGGTGAGAGCGGGCGGCTCGGCTTCTACCCCTTCGCCGACTTCTCCCCCGAACTCGCCGCGGTCCGCTGGGCGCGGGAGCGCGGGGTGGAGGTGATGTGCTGCGACCTGCCGATGGCGGACCCGCGATGGGGCGACGCACCGGCCACGGACATCCGCGTCCCGGACGCCGAAGCCCACGTCCCGAACGCCGAAACCCACGTGCCGGACACGGAAGCCCACATCCCGGACGCCGAAGCGCCGACCGCGTTCGCGGCGGCGCTCACCGCGGCCGGAACCGGCCGGGACGGCGACGACATGTGGGACCGTGCCGTGGAGGTCCTCGCCCCGGGGTGCGCCCCCGAGGCCGTACGCCGGGCCGCCCTGGGCGTCGGCTGGGCGCTGCGCCGGGACGCCGAGTCCACGGGCGGGGTGCCCGCGGTGGACCTGGCGCGCGAGGCCCGGATGCGCGAGACGATCGCCCGCGCCGCGCGCGGTGGGCGCCGGGTCGCGGCCGTCGTCGGCGCCTTCCACGCACCGGCGTTGGTCATCGACGGCTTCCGGGCACCGGCGTCGTCCGAAGAGGCGCAGGGCGGTGCGTCGGACGCGCCCGCCCCCGAGGACGAGCACCCCGCCGTCGTCACCTCTCTCGTGCCCTACGCGTTCGATCTGCTGGACTCCCGTTCCGGATACCCGGCCGGCATCCGCGATCCGCGCTGGCAGCAGGCGGTGTTCACCGCCGGGGGCGATCCCGGGCGCCTGTACGAGGCCGCCGCTCGGGCGATCACCGACGTGTGCCGGGAGTTGCGGGCCGCCGGGCACGTGGCCGGCACGGGCGAGGCCCGGGAGACCCTGCGGGTCGCGGGCGACCTGGCCCGTCTGCGGGGGCTCGCCGCCCCCGGTCGTGGTGAGGTGCTGGAGGCGCTGACGACCGTGATGGGCCAGGGCGAGCCCCTGGGCCGCGGCCGGGCCCTCGCCCAGGCGCTGGAGACGGTTCTCGTCGGCACGGACCGGGGCCGGGTCGCCCCGGGCACGCCCCGCTCCGGGCTCGGCCCGGCCGTCGAGGCGGAACTCGCCGCGCTGCGACTGCCGGGACCCGACGAGCCCGCCGCGCGCGAACTGCGGCTCGACCCGCTGCGCTCGGCCCTCGACGGCCGCCGCGAGATCCTCCTCCAACGCCTCGCCGTCTGCGGCGCCGGATACGGCGAACCGGTCCAGGTGTCCGGTACGGGCGACGGGGCCGCGCTCACCACCCGGTGGCGGCTGGCGTGGACCCCGGCGGTTCCCGTCCGGCTGGACCTGGCCGGCATCCGGGGCGTCACCGCGGCTCTCGCCGCCGAGGGCACCCTGCGGGAGACCTTCCGCAGGGAGTCGGCGGAGGGCGGCCCCACCAGCGCCCTCGTGCTCGCGGGGCTCCGCGGCGCCGCCCGGTGCGACCTGCCCGCCCTGGTCGCCGAGCGCCTCGCGGACGCCGCCGAGGTGCTCCCCGCCTGCGCCACCCTCCCCGAACTCCTCACCGCCCTCGACCTGTTGGAGGCACTGCGCCGGGGCCATCTGCCCGGCACCACACCCGAGAGCCGGGGGTCGGCGGCCGAACTCGCCGCCGAGCTCCTGGAGTCGGCCGTACGCTCCCTGCCGGGCCTGGCGGGCAGCGACGACCCCGAGGACGCGGGCGCCCTCATCGCCCTCGCCGCGCGCGCGGGCGAACACCGGCTCGGCCTGCGCATGGACGAGGCGTTGAACGACCTCGCGCGCACCGGATCGCCCCTCGTCCAGGGAGCCGCGCTCGCCGCCCGCGTCCTGCTCGACCTGGATGACGCGGACACCCTGGGTTCCCGGGCCGCCGGCTGGATCGACACCGCCACCGGCCCTGACCAGCGGCATGCGCTGAGCCGCCGTCTCACCGGCCTGCTCGGCGGGGCGGCCCCGCTGCTGGAGTCGGCGCCGACCGCGCTCGACCCCCTGATGGACCGCATCGACACCCTCGCCGACCAGGGATTCCTCGACCGACTGCCCGCCCTGCGCGGTGGGTTCGACACGCTCAGCCCGGCCGGCCGTGACCGGCTCCTGGACACCGTCACCGAGCGCCTGGGCGACCGTCTCGACCTGGCGCTCGGGGCCTCACCGCGCTTGCTCGCGCTGTGGACGGCCGCCGACGCGGCGGGCCGCCGGACGGTCGAGTCGCTGCGCCCTCCCCTCGGCACGAGCCTGCCCCCGGCGGAGGACCCGCCCGCGCCGAAGGCCTCCGACGTACCGACCATGCCGCCTGCCTCCTCGGCTCACCACCTCACGCCGACCGACCGCTGGCGGCTGCTGCTCGGCCGCGAGAGCGAGAAGCTCCCGCAGCACGCCCGCCGTTACGCGCACGCGCTCGACGAGCTGTACGGCACCGGCCGCGGCGAGGGCTCCACGGACCTCGGCCGGGAGAACGGACAGGGCGGCGGGCAGGACGCGTCCTTCCCGACCGCCCGCGAATGGTCCGAGGAGCTCGACGCGCTGTTCGGCGCCGACGTCCGCGAGGAGGTCCTGGCCCGGGCCGCCGACCAGGGCCGTACCGATGTCCTGGCCGAGCTCGACCCGAAGGCCGTCCGCCCCTCGGTCGACCTGCTGACGTCCGTGCTGAACCTGGCCGGTGGGATGCCCGAGCAGCAACTGGCCAGGCTGCGCCCGCTGGTGCGTCGCCTCGTCGACGAACTGGCCAAGGAACTGGCCACCCGCCTGCGCCCAGCGCTGACGGGCCTGGCCACGCCGCGTCCCACGCGCCGTCCGGGAGGCCGGATCGACCTGCCGCGCACCCTGCGGGCGAACCTCGCCCACACCCGCAGGACGGAGGACGGACGCACGCTGATCGTCCCGGAGCGGCCGGTGTTCAGCACCCGTTCCCGCCGGGAGGCGGACTGGCGGCTGATCCTGGTGGTCGACGTGTCCGGATCGATGGAGGCGTCCGTCGTCTGGTCGGCGCTCACCGCGGCCGTCCTCGGCGGAGTGCCCACGCTGAGCACGCACTTCCTCGCCTTCTCCACGGAGGTGATCGACCTGACGGACCGCGTCGACGACCCGCTGTCGCTGTTGCTGGAGGTGCGCGTCGGCGGCGGCACGCACATCGCGGCCGGCCTGGCCCATGCCCGGTCCCTGGTGACCGTCCCCAGCCGGACCCTCGTGGTGGTGGTGAGCGACTTCGAGGAGGGGTATCCGCTCGGCGGACTCCTCGGCGAGGTACGCGCCCTCGCGAACTCCGGGGTGCAGCTGATGGGCTGCGCCGCCCTCGACGACACGGGCACCCCGCGCTACTCGGTTCCGGTGGCCCGGCAGCTCGTCGCGGCCGGGATGCCGGTCGCCGCCCTCAGCCCTCTCGCCCTCGCCCGCTGGGTGGGCGACCGTCTGCGCGGAGAGACCCGATGAACGCCGAACTGCCTCCCGTGGCACCCGAGGTGGTCGCCGCCGCCGTGGAACAGCTGACCTCCCGGCTGCGCAAGAAGCTGGACGCCGCGATCGAGACGTACGCGGCGCTGCCCGTCTCCGTCGAAGGCGCCGTACGGCGTGTGCGCTGCGGTGAGGACGCGGAGGTGACGCTCACGCCCGGGCCGTCCGGTGCGATCGCGGACGGCGGTCAGGCGGAGTGCAGTTGTCTGCTCGCGCCCCGGTGTCTGCATCGCGCGGCGGTCCTCGGTGCCGCTCCGGTGGCCGACCCGGACATGGCCGCCGGGACGCCGGACTCCCCACCCCAGGACGGCGACACGGAGACGCCCCACGGGGGCGAGGCGGCGACGCACGCCGTCACGCCACCGGCTGAGCCGGCCGAGGTGCCCGCCTCTGGGCCGGCCCCCGCGCAGGTGACGGCCGCCGCCGCGCTGTGGGCCGCGACCGCGGCGATGCTGGCCGCCGGGGTGCCCGGCGCGGGCGCCGTGCCTCAGGCCGAGTTGCTCCGGGCGGCGCACACCGCCCGGCTCGCCGGACTGCACCGACCGGAGGCCGCCGCCCTACGGGTCGTACGGGCGGTGCGCGCCGCCCGCGCCCGTCATGACGGCCACCGGCTGACCGACCTGGTGGCGGCACTGCGCGAACTGCTGCTCACCAGCGGCCTGTTGGCCGCCGCCGACCCCGACCCGGCCCTGGTCGGCACCGCACGGCGCGCCTACCGGCCCGGCGGCGGGCTGCGGGTCCACGGGGTGTGCCGGGAACCGGTGATCTCGGCCACCGGTTACGGCGGGGTCGTCACCCATGTCCTGGCCGACGACGGACGCTGGTTCTCCGTGGCCGACGTCAAGCCCGGCGGCCCCTCCCGGGCGCGGGGTGCCGCCACGGCCCCCGTCGCACTCGGCTCCGGCGGCGTCGATCACGCGCAGCTCTCCCGGGGCGGGCTGCTGATCTCCGGCGCGACCCTCTCCCCGGACGGCCGCCTCGGTGCCGGCAAGGGAGTGCGGGCGACTCCGGTGCCGGGTCTGTCCTGGACGTCTGGCCCGCTCGCCCGGCTGTTCTCCCGCCCGTTGGCCGAGACCGCGAGGGCACGGCTCGCGGGTGGCGCGGCGACCGATCCGGAGCGGTCGGGGCAGGGAGCGGAGGAACTGATCGGCTGCGACCTGGTCGTCGTAGGAGCGAACGAGGACCACCTGTTCGCCCGGGAGCTGCGGCCCGACGGGGCGGCCACGGAGGGCGGCCTGCTGATCCGGCTGGTGCCGGCCAACAGCCATCCCGGCCTCGCCCATGCGGTCAACTTCCGCAAGCTGGCGTCACGGCCGGGGCTGCGGTTGCGGGTCGTGGGGCGACTCGATCCCGACCGCGCCGCGACGCTGCGGCCGCTCGCGGTGGGCCCGCTGCCGTTCGGCTCGGCGACCCTGCGGCTGCCGCCCGAGTGGAGTGGGCACGCCGATCTGGGCTACGACCGCCTCGAAGGCGCCCACTTCCCGCCGGCCGACGAACTGCCGCCGGTGCCGGGCCTGTCCGAGCTGCCGCCGGACCCGGTGGCACAGGCGCCGCTGTGGCGGCTGCGGCGGCTGGTCGAGGTCGCCGTGTCCGGTGGGCGCCGGGCCGCCGCCGAGCCCGCGCGCGACGGCGACCGGGCCTCGGGGGCCGCGGCCCTGCGCCGCAGCGGCTTCCGGACGGCCGCGGACCTGGCCGACGCGCTCGCCGCGCAGGCCGACCGGCGCAGCCGCGACGCGTTCGGACGGACCCACCAATCCGATCCGGACGGCTACGCGCGAGCGTGGCTCGCCGCGGCCGTCTACCTGACCGGCACGGAACGGGCCCTGGTGGAGGCCACGTGGCAGCCGACCACGACCGCCGGATGAGCACACGGCCGCCACCCCCGACCACGACCGTCGAGTGACCACGCGGCCGTCGCCCCCACCACGGCCGTGGGGTGAGGACGCGGCCGTCGCCTCCGACCACGACCGTCGCATGACCACGCGGCCATCGTCCCCGACCACGACCGTCGGATAACCACGCAGCCGTCGCCCCCACCACGGCCGTCGGGTGAGGACGCGGCCGTCGCCTCCGACCACGACCGTCGCATGACCACGCGGCCATCGTCCCCGACCACGACCGTCGGATAACCACGCAGCCGTCGCCCCCACCACGGCCGTCGGGTGAGGACGCGGCCGTCGCCTCCGACCACGACCGTCGCATGACCACGCGGCCGTCCTCCCCGGCCGTCGTCCGACCGCCACGAGGGGTCCGGCGCGGGCGGGGACGGAGGGGTCGCAGGAGCGTGAGGCATGGCCAGCCCCGGCCCTGAGCCGCGGCGGGGCAACAGGACTCGGACCAGGGGGCGGGCTGGTCGGGAGTGGCCGTGGGCCTGATCGCGTAGCCCGTGTCGGGGGCCGTGCGGCGGGTACTCGGAACGCCTCGCCCGGACAGGAAGGGGCAGCGATGACGCAGCACGGCGACGACCCGTCCGGCCGGCGCACCGACGTGGCCGAACTGCACCTCGCACCGGGGGAACCGGAGACCGCCCTCCGGGGCCGTGCGCCCGCGCACGACGCCCTCGCGAACGACGCGGGCGTCGAGGAGCTTCCGCTCGACCGCAACCAGGCGATCCTGCGGGCCGCGAAACGGACCGGGGCGCTGCTCAAACAGGCGGGATATCCGTTCGCCCTGGCCGGCAGCGTCGCCGTGTACGCGCACGGCGGCGTGCAGAACCTCCAGCACGACGTCGACTTCTGCATCCGGCCCGAGGACGCCGAGGCGGTGGCGCAGGCCCTGCGCGCGGCGGGACTGCCGGTGCGCAGGCCGCCCGAGGACTGGCTGCTCAAGGCCACCTGCCTCGGACAGCAGGTCGACCTCATCTTCGAACTGGCCCACCAGCCGGTCACGACAGAGCTGCTCGCCCGGGCCGAGGAACTGCCCGTGGAGTCGGTGCACATGCCGGTCCTGGCTCCGACCGACCTCATCCGCAGCCTGATGGCGGCCTTCTCCGAGCACCACTGCGACTTCGGCGCTGTGCTGCCGATCGCCCGGACCCTGCGCGAGAAGATCGACTGGGACGGCGTACGCCGCACCTGCGCGGGCTCCCCGATGCCCGACACCTTCCTCTACTTCCTGGAGCGGCTGGACGTCATCCCACCCCAGCAGCGCGAAGAGGTGCCCCGATGACCGACCCCGCCGGGAACGTCGAGTACCGCGTCGCCCACCTCCGCGAGCGCCTGGCCGCCGGGGAACTGGGTGAACTGGGCGTCCGCGTGGAAGTGCGGGGCCGGATGGTGCTGCTCACCGGCACGGTCCCCTCGGCCCGGTGCCGGGACGTTTTGCTGCACACCGCCCGGCAGGAACTGGCCGACCTCGCCGTGCACAGCGATGTCGTCGTCGTCGAGAACACCTCGCCCGACCATGCCGAGGAGTTGCCGTGATCCGCGTCGCCGCCGTGGGCGACATCCACATGGGTGCCGACAGCCAGGGGCTGCTGCGGCCCGCGTTCGACACGCTGCCCGACTGTGCCGACCTGCTGCTGCTCGCCGGGGACCTCACCCGGCACGGCACACCGGAGGAGGCCGGTGTGGTGGCACGGGAGGTACGGGGGCTGGGGGTGCCGGTCGTGGCCGTGCTCGGCAACCACGACCACCACGACGAACAGCCCGAGAAGGTCACCGAGATCCTCCAGGACGCCGACGTGACCGTCCTCGAGGGACAGGCGACGATCCTGGACTGCGCGGGGACACGTGTCGGCGTCGCCGGGACCAAGGGGTTCGGTGGCGGGTTCGTGGGGCGCAGCGCGGGCGAGTTCGGGGAGCCCTTGATGAAGGAGTTCGTCCGCTACTCCCGGCGCTGCGCCGAGGGGCTGCGGGAATCACTCGACGAGCTGCGGGAGCGGGGCTGCGAGGCGCGGGTCGCGCTCACCCACTTCTCCCCCGTGGCCGACACTCTCGCCGGTGAACCCCTGGAGATCTACCCGTTCCTCGGCAGCTATTTCCTGGCCGAGGCGATCGACACCGGCGGCGCCGACCTCGCCGTCCACGGCCACGCCCACATGGGTACCGAGCACGGGACGACGGCCGGGGGCGTACGCGTCCGCAATGTCGCCCAGCCGGTCATCCGGCGGGCGTTCAACGTGTACCAGCTGCACACCGCGGACGAGGCAGGCGCGTAGGAGCCGGTCGGCCCCGGGCCTGGCCGTCAGACCGCGGTCACGGGTCGGTACACGGGTTCCCACATGGCTTCGCGGACCCGTTCCTCGATGGTGTCGTCGACGGTCGTGCGGGCGACTCCGTCCTCGGCCGCCGCGCGGGCCACGGCGACGGCCACGGCGGTGGAGGTGCGGCGCAGTTCGCCGGTGAGCGGCAGGATGGGCGCCCCCGGGGCGGTCGGGTCGACCTGGGCCGCGACGGCGTGGGCCGCGGCGGAGAGCATGCCGTCGGTGACGCGGGTGGCGCGGGCGACGACAGCGCCCAGGCCCAGGCCGGGGAAGACCAGCGCGTTGTTCGCCTGGCCGATGCGGTGGGTGACGCCGTCCCGGGTGACCGGTTCGAAGGGGCTGCCGGTGGCGACCAGGGCGCGGCCGTCGGTCCAGTCCAGCAGTTCGGCGGGGACGGCTTCGGCGAGCCGGGTCGGGTTGGACATCGGCAGGATGATCGGGCGGTCGGTGTGCGCGGCCATGGCGCGGACGACGCTCTCGGTGAAGGCGCCGCCCTGGCCCGAGGTGCCGATGAGCACGGTGGGGCGGACCCTGCGGACCACTTCCTCCAGAGGGATGCCGCCGAGCTTGTCGTCGCGCCGCCAGTCCGAGACCTCGGCGGCGGGGCGGGCGTAGGGGAGCTGGAAGTCGCGCAGGCCGTCCTGGTCCTCGGTGAGGAGCCCGTAGCGGTCCACGGCCCAGAACCGGCCGGTGGCCTCCTCGTGGGTGAGGCCGTCCCCGGCCAGGGCGTCGCGGAGCTGGTCGGCGACCCCGATGCCGGCCGTGCCCGCGCCGAGGACCACGACGCGGTGCTCGCGCAGCGGCAGTCCGCTGGCCCGGACGCCGGACAGGACGGCGGCGAGGTTGACCGCGCCGGTGCCCTGGATGTCGTCGTTGAAGACGAACCGCTCATGGCGGTAACGGTCGAGGATGCGGCGGGCGTTGGCCGGTCCGAAGTCCTCGAAGTGCAGCAGCGCGTCGGGGAAGAGGCGGCCGGCGGTGGTGACGTAGGCGTCGATGAACGCGTCGTATGTCGCCGTGTCCACGCGGGGGTGGCGGTTGCCGAGGTAGAGCGGGTCGTCGAGGAGTTGCTCGCGGTTGGTGCCGACGTCGAGGACGACGGCGAGGGTGCGGGCCGGGTCGATGCCGGCGGCGGCCGTGTAGACGGCGAGCTTGCCCACCGAGATGTCGATGCCGCCCACGCCCCAGTCGCCGATGCCGAGGATGGCCTCGCCGTCCGTCGCCACGACCAGGTCGACGTCCGCGGCGGTGAGGCCGGAGGCGCGCAGGGCGGTTTCGATGTCCTCGGGGGCGTCGACCGAGAGGTAGATGCCGCGCGGGCGCCGGTACTCGTTGCTGTAGCGCTCGATGGCGGTGCCGACGGTCGGTGTGTACACGATGGGCAGCATCTCGGAGAGGTGGTCGCTCACCAGCCGGTAGAACAGGACCTCGTTGCGGTCGTGCAGTGCGGTCAGGTACACGTGCTTGGCCAGGTCGCTGGTCTGCGCGGTGTACTGCCCGTAGGCGCGGTCGGTCTGCTGGTCCAGGGTCAGCGCGCGGGGCGGGATGAGTCCGTCGAGGCCGAGGGCGCGTCGTTCGGGTGCGGTGAAGGCCGTACCGCGGTTCAGGCGGGGGTCGGCGAGGACGGCGCGGCCACGGGCCGATGTCTCGAAGCCTCGGGTCTCGGGGTTCCACCGAGTGTTCATCGTCGGTCTCCAGGGGAGTGGGGTGCGGCTTTCATCGTCGCTTTGCCGGATTCGATGCGTCCAATGCCTGGATGGGCGGAAACTCATGCGTCAGTAGCATGGTTTTCATGGACGTGCAGGTATTGAGGTCGTTCCGGGCCGTGGCCGAGGGGGCGACCGTGACGCACGCCGCCGCGGAGGCGCATCTGACCCAGCCCGCCCTCTCCCGCGCCCTGCGACGGCTGGAGCGCGAGGTGGGGGCCGAGCTGTTCCAGCAGGTGGGCCGCGTGCTGCGGCTGACGCCGGCGGGCCAGGTCTTCAAGGAGCACGTCGACGCGGCGCTGGACCGGATCGACCACGGTCTGCGGGCGGTGCGGGAGACGGTGTCCCCGGAGTCGGGCCTGATCCCGCTCGCGTTCCTGCACTCGCTGGGCACCTGGCTGCTGCCGCCGCTGATCACCGGCTACCGGGAGCGGTTCCCCCTCGCCCGGTTCGAACTGCGCCAGGGCGGCGAGGCCGTCCTCCTCCAGGCCCTGCTGGACGGCACGGCCGACCTGCTCCTCACCGCCGAGGACCCCGGCCATGCCCTGGTCACCTGGCGGCGCCTGCTGGTCGAGCCGCTGTGGCTGGCCGTGCCACCGGGGCATCGGCTGGCCCAGCGCCGCCGGGCCCGGCTGTCCGAGGTCGCCGATGAACCGTTCATCATGCTGCGCCATGAGCAGGGTCTGCGTGCCGTCACCGAAGCCCTGTGCCGGAAGGTCGGGTACACTCCGCGGGCCGGCTTCGAGGGGGACGAGGTGGCGACTCTGCGGGGCCTGGTCGCGGCGGGCCTGGGCGTCTCGCTCCTCCCCCGCCCTCACTCGGCCGCCCCGCCGCCCTCCCGTCGCGCCCCCACGTATCTCCAGGTCACCGACGTGGAGGCCAGCCGGGACATCGGCATCGCCTGGCTGTCGTCCCGCACCCTGCCGGCCAACTCCCGCCGGTTCATCGACCACGCCCTGGAGCACGCGGCGGCGGTGGCCCGGCAGGAGCAGGAGCACGGACCCGCGCAGGAGACGTGAGCCCTCGCCGACTCGGGTGCGATGAGTTTTCCGGACCGGGAGAGTCTCACCACTGTTGTCGACACCACCGGAGGTACCCGTGGCCCAGCTCCTGCGCGTCCAGAACTTCAACGTCTCCAGCGACGGCGTCGCCGCCGGCGAGGACCAGACCCTGGAGAACCCGTTCGGTCTCGACGGCGCCCAGCGGCTGTTCTCGTGGGCCGGGGCGACGGCGAGCTGGCCCAACCGCACCGATCCCGGCGGCAGCCGCGGCCTGGACGACTACTTCACCCGGGACTTCACGCACAACATCGGCGCCGAGATCATGGGCCGCAACAAGTTCGGTCCCCAGCGCGGCCCCTGGCAGGACCACGAGTGGCAGGGCTGGTGGGGCGACGAACCCCCCTTCCGCACCCCGGTGTTCGTGATGACCCACCACCCGCGCCCGTCGATCACCCTCTCCGACACCACGTTCCACTTCGTCGACGGCGATCCGGCCACCGTCCTGGAGCAGGCGCGGCAGGCGGCGCGGGGCAAGGACGTGCGGCTCGGCGGTGGGGTGACCACCGTCCGCCAGTTCCTGGACGCCGACCTCGTCGACACCCTGCATGTGGCGGTCGCCCCGGTGAAGTTCGGGTCCGGACTGCGCCTGTGGGACTCGCCCGACGACCTCCGGGACCGGTTCCATCTGGAGGTCGTGCCCAGCTCGAGCGGCGTGACCCACCACCTGTTCTGGCGCAAGTGACCAGCGCCGCCGACGCCCGTACGGACTCCGGGGGAACAGAGAGGGTCATGAACGGATCATTACCGCGGGACGGTGAAGTCACCGCGCTCCTCGGGGTGTTGCACTCCCAGCGCCGCCATGTGCTCGGCATCCTCGACGGGTTGGACGCGCAGGCGCTACGACGTCCCGTGCTGCCGTCGGGATGGCACTGCCTCGGACTGGTCCAGCACCTCGCGCTCGATGTCGAGCGCTTCTGGTTCCGGGCCGTCGTCGCGGGGGACGCGCAGGTGATCCTGGGCCTGCCGAGCGGCGACGAGGCCTGGACGGTGGCTCCGGACGTGCCGGCCGCGGAGGTGCTCGACGGCTACCGGCGGGAAGCGGAACGCGCCGACGCCGTCATCGCGTCCACCCCTGCCGACGCCTCCCTGGCGTGGTGGCCCCACGATCTGTTCGGCGAGCCTCATCTGCACAGCCTGCGGGACGTCCTGCTGCACGTCATCGCCGAGACCGCGTGCCACGCCGGACATCTCGACGCGGCACGCGAACTCATCGACGGTCGCCGCTGGCTGGTCCTGACCTGACCTGACGCACCCCCCTCGCACCGGCCGGCCCCGGCGAGCCCTGCGGGGCCGGCCGTCGACTTCATCCGTCCGGAACTCTTGACGCGCCCCGTATGACTGCGTAGACATGTCCGCGTAGACATGACTGCGCAGTCATTGGAAGGATGCCTGCCGACAGTCGGATGCGATCAACCGGTCGACGGGAGACACACCATGACGCCAGGGACGAAGCGCGGCGGTAACTCCGCGGCGCCGAGCGGCGTGGACGTGGCCCGGCTCGCCGGGGTCTCGCAGAAGACGGTCTCCCGGGTCTTCAACGACGAGCCGTACGTCTCCGCCGATGTACGCCGACGCGTCCTGGACGCCGCCGAACAGCTCGGATACCGGCGCAACAACGCCGCTCGGGCACTGGCCTCAGGGCGCACCCGTTCGATCGGCGTGGTCACCCTGGGCACGGCCCTCTACGGCCCCGCCTCACTCCTCATGGGCGTCGAGCGGGCCGTACGGGACATGGGGTACGCGCTGCGTGTGGTCAACACGATGGAGGGCGATCCGGCGGGCGTCGCCGGCGCCGTCGGCTCGCTCCTGGACCAGGGCGTGGACGGCATCGTCATCTCCGAACCCATCGAGGAGGACGGCCACCAGGGAGAGACCCCCCTTCGCGTCGACGTACCCGTCCTCGTGCTGGGCGCGCCCTCGCCGGTGACCGCGCCCATGGTGCTGACCGCGGGGGGCGGCGCCGGACCGATGGCCCGGGCCGCCACCGAACACCTCCTGGAACTCGGGCACATGACGGTCCATCACCTCGCCGGGCCGCAGCGGTGGTACGCCGCCCGCGACCGCCTGGAGGGATGGCGGGCGGCGCTGACCGCGCACGGCCGGACCGTGCCGCCGGTCAGCGAGGGCGACTGGTCGGCCGCGTCGGGACACGCGGCGGGCCGGGAGCTGGCCCGGGACCCGGAGGTCACCGCCGTCTTCGCCGCCAACGACGACATGGCGATCGGTCTCGTCCGGGCGTTGACGGAGGCCGGGCGGCGGGTGCCGCAGGACGTCGCCGTCGTCGGCTTCGACGACATCCCCCTCGCCGCCTATGTCACCCCTCCCCTGACCACGGTGCGCCAGCCCTTCGACGCCGTGGCCCAGGAAGGGCTCAAGCGTCTGGTGTACGCCATCGAGAACCCGGACACGACACCGATGCCGGCCGCAGACCCACCGGTCGACCTCGTCGTGCGGGCGTCGAGCGCACCGCCCGCGAAGGGAGGCCGGGCCAGCCAACAGTGACCGCCGGCTGACATCCGGCACCCCGGCCCGGGCGCCCCGCCGCACCGTCGGGACCACGCCCCGGACCACCCCGAGCCGCACCTGAACACGACGGGCCGCACCGCCAGGTCTTCCCCGACCTTCCGCGACCCGCCCCACCCGGCCGCGACAGCGACTTCCGCGGTACGCGACGCACGCGCCGGCCTCCCCTGACTCCGTACGCACCGCCCGGCCCCGTTCCGGCCTCCGCGCCCCGGCCGAGCCCTGCGCCCTCTTCTTCCACCTCACCATGCCCGCACGCCCTCGCCAGGCGTGCCGCCACCTTCGCCTCCGGCGGGAGTTCACCATGCCCAACTTCGCTTCTGCGTCCACCCCTTCGCCGATGAGCCGTCGGCTGTTCCTCAGCACCACGGGCGCCCTGTCGCTCGGCGCCGCCCTGACCGCGTGCGGCGGCGGCGACTCGGGCGGTTCCTCCGCCGCCGCCAAGCCGGTCGGCCAGGCCGACATCGACAAGGCGATGACGACGCCGACCGAGCTGACGTTCTGGACGTGGGTCCCGAACATCGCCAAGGAGGTCGCGCTGTTCGAGAAGAAGTACCCGGCCGTCAAGGTCAAGGTCGTCAACGCCGGTCAAGGCACGCCCCAGTACACGAAGTTGCGCACGGCCCTCAAGGCCGGCAGCGGCGCCCCGGACATGGTCCAGATCGAGTACCAGGCCATCCCCACCTTCACGATCACCAACAGCCTGCTGGATCTGCGCCCGTACGGCGCCTCCGCACTCAAGTCGACGTTCGTGGACTGGACCTGGGGTCAGGTCAGCGGGTCGGACGGAGAGATCTGGGCGATACCGCAGGACACCGGCCCGATGGGCATGCTGTACCGCAAGGACATCTTCGACCGGCACGGCATCGATGTACCCACCACCTGGGACGAGTTCGCGGCCGCCGCCCGGAGGCTCCACAAGGCCGACCCGGACGTCTACCTCACCAACCTCGCCGCCAACCAGGTCGCCGCCTGGCACGGCCTGCTCTGGCAGGCGGGCGCCAAGCCCTACGCGACCTCCGGCAAGAGCGACATCACCATCAGCGTCGACGACGCCGTCTCCCAGAAGCTCGGCGCCTACTGGGGCGGACTCGCGAAGGAGGGGGTCATCGGCGTCGAACCCGACTTCACCGACTCCTGGTATGCCGCCCTCAACAAGGGCAAGTACGCCACCTGGATCACCGCCGCCTGGGGCCCGGTGTTCCTGTCCGGCTCCGCCAAGGCAACGGCCGGCAAATGGCGGGCGGCCCCGCTGCCGCAGTGGGACACCGCCAAGCCGAGCTCGGGCAACTGGGGCGGTTCCACCACCGCGGTCATCCGCTCCACCAAGAACCCCATCGCCGCGGCCATGTTCGCGCAGTTCCTCAACAGCGACCCGGCCAGCGCGAAGATGTTCGCCACCGAGCAGTTCTTCTTCCCCGCCACCAAGGCCCTTCTCACGGACACCGAGTTCGTCGGGGACACGCCCTCCTTCTACGGCGGCCAGAAGGTCAACCAGGTCTTCGCCGACGTCAGTTCCACCGTCAACTCCTCCTTCCAGTGGCCCCCGTTCCTCGACCAGGCCGCGACCGACTGGACCGAGACCGTCGGCAAGTCCCTCGCCGACCACACCGACACCGTCCGCGCGCTCGGCAGCTGGCAGTCGCGGCTGACGACGTACGCCAAGAACCAGGGCTTCACCGTCAAGGGGAGCTGAGATGACCGCCGTTCGCCGCCGCCGGATGGCGGGGCCGCTGTTCGTCGCCCCGTTCCTGACGCTGTTCCTGCTGCTCTTCCTCGCGCCGCTCGGCTATGCCGCCTACCTCAGCCTGTTCCAGAACCGGCTCATCGGCGGCAACGTCTTCGTCGGCCTCGACAACTACACCCAGGCCCTGGGCGATCCCCAACTCCTGCACGGTGTGGGCCGGGTGGCGTTGTTCTTCGTCATCCAGGTGCCGTTGATGCTGCTGCTGGCGCTGCTGTTCGCGCTCGCCCTCGACAGCGGTCTGCTGCGCCTGGCCCGCGTGATCCGGCTCGGCATCTTCGTCCCGTACGCGGTGCCCAGCGTGGTCGCCGCACTCATATGGGGCTATCTGTACGGGCCGGACTTCGGCCCGTTCGCCCAGCTGAGCCACGACCTCGGGCTGCCCGCACCGGACTTCCTCAGTGAGGGCTGGATGCTGGGCAGTCTCGCCAACATCGTGACCTGGGAGTTCGTCGGCTACAACATGATCATCCTGTACGCCGCCCTGCGCACGATCCCGCAGGAGCTGTACGAGGCGGCCGCGATGGACGGAGCGGGTGCCTGGCGGATCGCCTGGTCCGTCAAACTCCCCGCGCTCAAGCCCGCCCTGCTGCTCACCCTGCTCTTCTCCGTCATCGGCAGCTTCCAGCTGTTCAATGAACCCAACCTGCTGATGAAGATCGCCCCGGACGTCATCAGCAGCTCCTACACCGCCAACCTCTACGCCTACTCCCTTGCCTTCACCGGCCAGCAGGTCAACTACGCGGCCACGGTCTCCTTCCTCCTCGGTCTCGTCATCGTGATCGCCTCCTACGCCGTCCTGCTCACCGCGAACCGCAGGAGGACCCCGTGACGACCACGACCCCCACGGCCACCGCCGCCCCCAAGGCCACTGCACCCGAGCCCACCCCCCGCAGGACACGGCGCCGCTCCCGCCGCAGCACCCCGCTGACCATCGCCATGCTGGCCGCGCTCGGCTACTTCCTGCTCCCCCTGTGCTGGCTGCTCATCGCCTCGACCAAGAGCACGCAGGACCTGTTCAACAGCTTCGGCCTGTGGTTCTCCCACGCCCCGCAACTGCTGACCAACATCAACGCCACGTTCACCCAGGACGACGGCGTCTTCGTGCACTGGCTGCTCAACACGGCCCTGTACGCCGTCGTCAGCGCTCTCGGGGCCGCGCTCCTCGCGGCGGCGGGCGGCTACGGGTTCGCCAAGTTCCGCTTCCGTGGCGACCGGCTCGCCTTCAACCTGGTCCTCGGCGCCGTCATGGTGCCGACCACGGCCCTGGCGATCCCGACCTATCTGCTCTTCGCGAAGGCCGGCCTGGTCAACACCCCGTGGGCGATCATCCTGCCGTCCCTGGTCAACCCGTTCGGCCTCTATCTGATGCGCATCTACGCGGCCGACGCCGTCCCCGACAGCCTCCTGGAGGCCGCCCGCATCGACGGCGCCGGCGAGGCCCGCATCTTCTTCCGGATCGCCCTGCGGCTGCTGGGCCCCGGCTTGGTCACGGTCCTGCTGTTCACGCTCGTGGCGACCTGGAACAACTACTTCCTGCCGCTGATCATGCTCAACGACCCGAATCTGTACCCGATCACGGTCGGCCTGGCCTCCTGGGCCGCGCAGGCCCAGAACGGCGGGGCCGGTGCCAGCAGCGACATGCTCGCGCTCGTCGTGACCGGCTCACTGCTCTCCATCGTGCCGCTCGTCGTGGCCTTCCTGATGCTCCAGCGCTACTGGCAGAGCGGCCTGGCCGCCGGCGGCGTCAAGCAGTAACCCTCAACCACCCTTCGGAGGTCTCCTTCATGGCGGCTCTGCCTGCCCGCGTCCTGTTCGGCGCCGCGTACTACCACGAGTACCAGCCCCACCCCCACCCCGCCGAACGCCTCAAGACCGACCTGGACCTGATGGCCGACGCCCATGTCAGCGTGATCCGGGTCGGCGAGTCGGTGTGGTCGACCTGGGAGCCCGCGAACGGCCGCTTCGAACTCGACTGGCTGCGACCGGTGCTGGACGGCGCCCACGAGCGCGGCATCTCCGTCGTCCTCGGCACCCCGACCTACGCGGTGCCGCCGTGGCTGGCCCGCCAGTACCCGGAGATCACCGGCGAGGGCCGGACCGGCGAGCGGTTCGGCTGGGGCGGGCGGCAGGAGGCCGACTTCACCCACCCGGCGTTCCGGTTCCACGCCGAGCGGGTCATCCGCGAGATCGTCGCCCGGTACGCCGACCACCCGGCGGTCATCGGCTTCCAGGTCGACAACGAGCCCGGCCTCCACCTCTTCCACAACCACGGCGTCTTCCAGCGCTTCGTCGACCATCTGCGCGACAAGTACGGCGACGTCGAGACCCTCAACCGTGAGTGGGGCCTGGTCTACTGGTCCCACCGCCTGTCCACCTGGGCCGACCTCTGGAGGCCGGACGACAACCAGCAGCCCCAGTACGACGTCGCCTGGCGGGAGTTCCAGGCCCAGCAGGTCACCGAGTTCATCGGCTGGCAGGCCGACATCGTCCGCGAGTACGCCTCCCCCGAGCAGTTCGTCACCACCTGCATCTCCTACACCCGCCCCGGCGTGGCGGACGACGAACTCACCGACCGCCTCGACATCGCCTCCGGCAACCCGTACTACGACATGCAGGACGGCCTGCGCCTGCCCGATCCCACGCCGGACTCGCACGAGCAGATCTGGAAGACCACCGGCGTGTGGGCGCTGTACCAGACCGCCGACTGGATGTTCTCCTCCCGCCAGGAGCCGTTCCTGGTCACCGAGACCAACGCCGGCTCCATCGGCTTCCCGTGGGACAACCGCCCCGGCTACGACGGACAGTGGCGTCAGGCGGCCTGGGCACTGGTCGCCCGCGGCGCCCGCATGATCGAGTACTGGCACTGGCACACGCTGCACTTCGGCGCCGAGACCTACTGGGGCGGCATCCTCCCGCACACCGGCCAGCCGGGGCGGACGTACGCCGAACTGGCCCGTCTGGGCGCCGAGTTCGAGACCGCAGGACCGCTCGTCGCCGGGCTGGAGCCGGACGCGGACATCACGATGGTGTACTCGACGCCCAGCAAGTGGCTGATGCAGAAGTACCCGCCGCTGGCCCAGCCGGACGGCACCCCGGACCCGGCGGCCTATCACCGCTTCTTCGACCCGTTCTACCGCGGCGCGTTCGAGGCCGGACGCCAGGTGCGCATCGTCCACGCCCGCCAACTCCACGACCCGGAAGGAGAACGGGAGGGCCTGAGCCCCGAGGACGCCGTGCTCCGCCATCCCGTGCTCGTCGTCCCGGCCCTGTACCTCGCCGCCGACTCCACCCTCGACTGGCTCGCCGCCTATGCCCACGCCGGTGGCCACCTCGTCCTCGGCCCCCGCACCGGCTACGCCGACCACGAGGCCCGCGCCCGCGCCGAACGCGCCCCGGGACGTCTCGCCGAGGCCGCGGGCGTGTCCTACGACGAGTTCAGCAACCTCACCCAGGGCATCCCGGTGCGCCCCGCACCCGACAGCCCCCTGCATCTGTCCGCCGACGCCACGGCGACCCGCTGGGCGGACGGTCTGACCGTCGCCGACGCCGACGTCCTCGCCGCCTACGACCACCCTCACTTCGGCCGCTGGCCCGCGGCCACCACCCGACGCCACGGCGCGGGCCGTATCACCTGCGTCGGCACCGCCCCCGGCCGCGCCTTCGCCCGGGAACTGGCCGCCTGGCTGGCACCGGCGGCGCCCGGAGCCTGGCGTGACCTCCCCGACTCCGTCACCGCGACCACCGCCACGGCCACCGACGGCCGACGCGTCCACGTCGTCCACAACTGGAGCTGGCAACCGGTCGCCGTGCCGGCCCCGTCGGACCTCACCGACGTCCTGACCGGCGCGACCGTCCCCGCCGGGACCGCGCTGGACCTCGGCCCGTGGGACGTACGCGTCCTGGTCGCCTGACCACCCCCGCACGGCCCTCAAGGAGGAGAAACATGCACAGAAGACGTCCGGTCCAGGCACTCGGCACCGTCCTGGCCGCGTCGGCGCTGCTGGCGATACCCATGGCCAGTGCCCACGCGTACAACCCGACGGGCGGCGTCCTGTACCAGCTCGGCAGCGAACCGTGTCTGAAGGGGCGGGGCAACTGCGCCGTCTACCCGAAGTCGGCGCAACTGCCGGGCGGGCGCCTCGTCGCCTCGTTCGAGAAGTCGACGGTCGTGTCGGCGACCGGCTCCGCCGACCGGCAGACCCTGCCCGTCTACAAGACCGACGACCACGGCACGTCCTGGCAGCCGCTGTCCGAGGTGAAGGCGCCGGCGTACCTCTCCAGTGACCCCAAGTACGCCAAGTACACGAGCAATTGGACCAACCCCTACCTCTATGCGCTCCCGCAGGACGTCGGGAACCTGAGACAGGGCACCCTGCTCCTCGCGAGCGTCGTCTCCGGTGACGACGCCTACTACAAGGAGCACAAGGCCGCCGACCCGAACTGGACCCCGTCCAACGACGGCGACCGCAGCGACCTGGCGATCGCCCTGTACTCCAGCACCGACAGCGGCGCGACCTGGAACGTCGTCAACGTCATCGCCACGGGCGGCTGGCAGGGCGGCAGCGCGGGCGCGATCGGACAGAACGTCGCGACGGCGAACACGACCAGGCAGGTGGACCCGGTTTGGGAGCCGTATCTGATGGTCCACAAGGGCAAGTTGGTCTGCTACTACTCCGACGAGAACGACTACACCGGCTTCGACCCGGTCACCGGCGTCCCCACCCTGGACCCCGCCAACGACACCGCCCCCGACTCGCACGGCCAGATCCTCGCCCACAAGACCTGGGACGGCCGCAGCGCCCAGTGGAGCAGCCCCGTCGTCGACATCGCCGGGCTCACCCAGGACATGGGTGGCGGCAAGAAGGAGATCGGCGGCGGGCGGCCGGGGATGGCGAACGTCGTACGGACGACGGACGGCAAGTGGCTGCTGACGTACGAGTACTGGGGCGGTGGCGCCAACACCCGGTACCGGCTCGCCGCCGACCCGTTGACGTTCTTCACCGGCTCCCCCACGGGCGACGCCGTCACCTCGCTGCCGGTCGACCCCGGCAGCCGTCCCCTCGCCACCGGCGGCAGCCCGGTCCTCGTCCGGCTGCCCGGCGGGCGCCTGGTCTACAACGCGGCCGGAAGCGGCAGCGTCTGGGTCAACGACGGCGGTCGCGGCGACGGCGTCTGGAAGGAGTACCAGACCACGTCCCAGGCGGGCTACAGCCGCGATCTCCAGTACGTGGACGGCACGGGCCGGGTCGCGATCCTCAACAACCAGGGCACGTCGACCATCGCCTTCGCGGAAGTCGACCTCGGGCACTCCGCGGGCGCCTACTTCCAGTTGGTGAACCGCAGGACCGACCAGGTGATCGGCACCGGCAACAAGACCAACGACGCCAATCTCGGGAACGGGGACGTGCCCGACGTCCGTCTGGAGGACGCCGGCTCCGCCGGCGATCCGGACACCCAGTTCTGGCACACGGTGACCGAGCCGAACGGCGGCGTCAGTCTGCTGAACAAGGCGGGGGGCCGTGCGGCGGCGATCTGGACGGGCAACGCCACCGCCGGACAGCGGATCGGCCAGTGGGTCGACAACAGCTCCACCGGCAGCTGGAACCTCGTCAGGACCGCCGACGGTTTCTACAGACTCCAGTCGGTCAAGAACCCGAGCCTGTATCTGACCGGAGCCTCCGCCGACGCCCCGCTCACCCTGCAAAGCGCCGCGTCGGACGGTTCACAGGACTGGGAACTCGTGGAGTAGCCCGCCGTACGATGTTCGGACCGGCGGCGGGATGTTGGCTAGGATGATCGGCGACATCGCGTGTCGGTCACCGGCTGGGTGAGGCATGGAGGTGTCGGGAGATGCCTTCGGAGGCATTCCTTGTCCGTTCAGTTGAACCACACCATCGTGCACGCCCGGGACAACCGGGAGTCGGCCGAGTTCTTCGCCGGCCTGCTGGGTCTTGAGATCACCACCGAGTGGGGCCCGTTCATCGCGATCGCCCTCAGCAACGGCGTCACGCTCGACTTCGCCACGATCCCCGCGGAGAAGATCACCCCCCAGCACTACGCCTTCCTGATCTCCGAGGAGGAGTTCGACGCGGCGTACGCGCAAATCCGCGAGCGCGGCATCGAGCACTACGCCGACCCCATGCGGCAGCAGCCCGGAACCATCAACCACCATGACGGTGGCCGCGGGGTGTACTTCATGGACCCGTCGGGCCACGCCATGGAACTCATCACCGTTCCCTACGGTGGCTGGGGCGAGTAACCCCACGTGTTGAGGGCCGCACCCCGAACCCGGGGTGCGGCCCTCGGCACTCGGGCGCCGCGACGCGCGGTCAGGCGTCCTCGACCGTCGCCGTCACGGGCGTACCGATCTCCACCGTGCGGCTGACCGTGCAGAGCCGGTCGTGGGACGTCTTGACCGCCCGGGGAAGAATCGCACGCGCCCGGTCGGCGCCCTCGCCGTCCGGGAACGTGACCGAGAAGGTGACCGTGAGGTCGGTCAGCCGGTTGCCGAGGTCGTCGCCGACCTTGTTGCCGGCGACCGCCACGGAGAACTCGGCGGGCTCCGCGTGACGGCTGGTCGCGATGTCCACGTCCACGGCCGTACAGCCGCCGAGCGCCGCCAGCAGCAGTTCCACGGGGGTGAATTGGGTGTCGCCGTCGGCACCGGTACCGAAGCTGACGGTGCCGCCGCGGGTGTTGGTCGCGGTGAAGTGGCCGGTACTGGTTCGCTCGACGGTGACGGTACGCACGGGGTTGTCGGTCATGCCGTCGACATTAAGGGCACGGCCCGGATGTACCGGCAGCCGCGCACACGCCCGTGGCCGGTCATCCCCCGATTTCCGCCAGTTCCTCGCCGTCGGCCCCGTAGACGCGGAAGACGGGCAGGCCCAACGACTTCGAGCCCTCGGCGCTGTTCTCGTAGCTCCCTTCGACGGGGGAGCTGACGGCGTGGGAACTCACATAGGCGGGCTCTCCGGACAGCCGCACGATGGGGAGCACGGTGGTGCGGCCGTCGTCCGTCATCGTGATGCGGGCGGCCGGCGTCTTCCCGGTGTAGGCGAGCACGGTCACCACCCCCTTGGGGAACGGGTACCAGTTGAGGGTCATGGGTTCGGTGCCCGGCTGCTCCTGGTCCAGTGGCCCCACACAGCTCGGTCGCTTCTCGATCGGGTGCTTCGGGCAGAACTCCCGCTGCTTCAGCAGATACCAGACACCGAGTCCGACATCGATCCGCTCTCCGGGCCGTACGACGCGCACCGGGGACCGGACGTCGGCCGTCCCGGGGGAGGCGGAGGGCCGTGAGGACCGCTGCCGGTCGGCTCCGGTGACCGCGTGGGAGGACGCGGGCTCCTGGTCGAGGGCCAGCTTGCCGGCCGCCGGGGTCAGCAGCAGCGCGGCCAGCGAAAAGGTCGCCAGCCTGCGGCGGCGTCTGATGGCCGCGGCCCGGCGTACGACACGGTCCTTCGGGAACGCCGTGGGGGCGCAGCCCCGGGCGGCCTCGTCCAGCGCCCGCCACAGCTCGGGCCGTGGCGGCTGCGGCGAGAGGTCGGCCTGCATGTCTGACACTCCCCTACTCCCCGTGGGTCATGGTGTCGGCGTACTCGGACAGGACCGCGCTCGAACGCAGCTTCTTCAGCGCCCGGCTGGCCTGGCTCTTCACGGTGCCGACGGAGCAGCCGAGGAGGTCCGCCGTCTGCTGTTCGCTCAGGCACTCCCAGTAGCGGAGCACGACGATGGCTCGCTGACGGGGCGGCAACGTGGCGAGCGCGTCGAACAGCTCCGAGCGGGTCTCGTAGTTCTCGCATCCGGACGGGCCGCGCTGCTCGGGCAGGTGGGGGGTGAGGAGTTGCACGACCCGCCGTTTGCGCTGCCGGGTCGTGTTGTTGTTGATCAGCGCGCGTCGCACGTACTGATCGGGCGCGTCCAGCGTGCGTATGTGGTGCCAGCGCAGATACACCTTCGCCAGCGTCACCTGGACGAGGTCCTCCGCCTCGTGATGGTCCCCGTTCGTCAGCAGATACGCCGTACGCAGCAGCCGCGGCCACCGCACGGCGGCGTACGTCTCGAAGTCCCGCGGACTGTCCCCCCGTTCCCGGTCCACGTCCTGTACCGCCTCTCTTCGATCGGCGGTGGGTGTACAAGGGCTGGTGATCGCGCGCACCCTGAGTTCCCCCGATTTTTCGTTCCGCTGCCGCGCGCAGGTCAGGCGCGCGTGAGCTCCTCCCAGTAACACCCCGCACGCAGACCTCAGGTTGCCTGCGCCGCGGATCCGGGTGCGCGCGCCCGGCCCCGGGGGTGAGCGCTAGGGTCGCCGCCCCACCACGCCGATGGTCACGTATCCCTCACCCGGCCCGGGCGCTCGACGCCAGGAGCGGGTGCGGACGGTGTGCAGACGTCCCTGGGTGAGGGCGAACCGCGGGAGCCGGACGCCGAATTCGGCCGCGAGGGCCTCCAGAGCGTGCGCCTCGCCCTGGCGCCGGTCGCGCGGCACGTCCGGCGGGAAGAGCAGGTCCGGGTCCAAGGCGCTGGGTACGGGTCCTTGTCTGCTGGTCGTGGTCGCTCGGACGGTGAAGGCGTACCTCTCCTCGCCGTTCTCGGCGACCGACAGGTGGAAGAGGCCGGGGCTCTGTCCGCCGAAGGGCTCGCTCCACACCGTCACCACCCGGGTGCCCCAGGAGGCCGCTGTGCTCCGGGAGGCCGCCGTGCCCGGGGAGACGAACCACCGCTCGTCGAAGGAGGCACCGGGCTGCGCCTGGAGGGCAAAGCTCCAGCCCTGGCCGGCCCGGCCGACGCAGACGTGCGGCTCGTCCGCCCACGGCTCTCTGCTCTGACCGCCGCGCGGCCGCATCCGCGACTCCCACACCATCGCCGGTTCGTCCAGGTCGGTGGTGCCTTCGGCGCCGATCCGGCCCGGGAGTTCGGCCGGTTCCACGCCCTCGACGAGGAGGAAGCGGTACGACGTCAGGACGTTGCCGGACGGTATGTCCGTCAGCCACGCGAGGCCGGGTGGGTCCAGGTCGGGGGTGGGCGCGGGGGTGCTGCCGCCGTGGCCGGCCCTCGGTGTGGCCAGGAGTTCCCGGCCCCGTTCCGGTGTGATCACAGGGCCGAGCAACGGGTCGGCGTACAGGCCGAAGGGGGCGAGGTGCTCCGGGCCGAGAGGCTGCCACCGGGGCAGTGCGGCGCGCAGCGTGTGCCAGGCCGCGTCCGTCTCTCCCCAGCGGGCGTGCTCCCGCGCCTGCTCCACCGCGGCACCGAAGGGACCCTCGGGCAGGTAGCGGTACGTCCCGGCCCACACCTGCCGCACGGCCTCCTCGACCGCGATGCGCTCCGCTTCGGAGGCGTCCCCCAGGCGTTGCGCCAGCGTCCCGTCCTGGCGGTTCACCCGTACACCCTCGGCGGCCAGCACCGGCACCGCCTCCAGCGCGTACCGCGGATCCGCCACCAGTTCGTGGAACGACACCAGATAGGTCTCCCCCAGCAGCCGACGGATCTGGTCGTGCAGTCCCGCCGCTCGGGGTCTGCCGTACGCGACCGCCTCCGCCAGCGCCGCCGCGGCCTCCTCGTACCGGCCGGACAGGGCGTCCTGGCGGGCCGTCTCGACCGACGCGTCCAGTGCCCGCGTCGTGGCGTTGGCGAACTCCGTCCCGGCCCGTCGGGAGCGGTCCATCTGGAGGCGGTGGAACTCCCGGTACATGTCTTCCATGAACGCCCGGAACGAGGCGTACCGTTCGGGCGGGCTCGCCCGCCACGACGCGTACGTGTACACGGCCCACTCGCCGTCGTCGCCCACGTCCCCCGGGTCCAGCAGGAGGTACACGGCGTCGGATTCCACGTCGAGTTGCAGGGCCCGCCCCCACATCCCGGCGAGCGTCTCGTCCTCCGGCGTGGGGTGGTCCACCTCGCCGGGGAAGTACTCGGACAGGCCCGCCGCGTCCTGGTGCCATCGCACCTGACCGGTCCCGGCGAGCAGCCAGACGAACCCGCCCGCGTGCCGCCAGCCGTCGGTCACCGCCAGGAACTCCCGGTAGGAGGGCGGCAGTCGGTGCCCGAGGCGCTCCTCCAGCTCACGGATCCGCTCCTCGGACGCGCCCGGGAACCCCAGCCATCGCGCCCGTACGGGTTCGTCGTCGGCCGTGTTCCGCTCGCCGGGCGGGGGCGCCAACTCCTGCGCGTCCGCCCACTCCTGACTCCACCGCGCCAGAAACGGCCGCCACTCCTCGGTCATGTCTGCCATGACGACGATGCTGCCAGCCGCCACTGACAACGGCCCGGTCCCTACGGTGTGCGCCGAGGAGCAGCGGGTGTCACGGCTCCGAGGTCTCGGATTCGAGGACGGCGCGGGTCCGCGGACCGTACACGCCCGGCTCGTCCTCCTGGACCACGCGCGTGACCTGGTAGCCGCGGACGGCACTCTCGACCTGGCTGTCGTACGTGCCGTCGGCGTCACCGCCGTAGAAACCGACCTGACGCAGCCGGAGTTGGAGCTCGACGACCTCCGGTCCCTGGTCGCCGAGGCGGAGTACGGGAGCCTGGCTGCCGGAGGAACTCGGTGTGGGGCCGCCGCCCGTGGCGGTGGGAGCCGCGCCGGACGCCGTCCGCGTCGCGGTGGGGGTGTCGGTCGGGGTGGCCGGGCTCGGGGTGGCGAAGGCGTCCGTCGAACCGCCGGTGGAGGCGGGCGGTCGCGTCGGTGACCTTGTCGGCGAACCGGCCGAGGGCGAGGGGCGGTCGGCGGAGGGCTGTGGTTCCGGCAGGCTGGCGCGCACACCGCCGGACGGGGAAGCGTCGCGGTCGGGGCCGTCGTACCAGTAGAGCCCACCGACGACGCATCCCGTCAGCACGGCGGCGGTGGCCCCGCCCCAGCCGGCGGTCAACAGGGCCCGCCGGCGTCGGCGCTGCCGCGCGGTGCCGTCCGGGGCGGGGTGATACGGGGCCGAGTCGTAGGGAGGCGTCAGGACAGGGGCGTCCGGTGCGGAGTGCGGCTCCCGTAACTCCCGTGCGCCGTCCGCCGGTTCTGCCGTCGGGTCATCCTCGTCCTCGGTGGCGTCCACGGGAGGATCGAGTGACGCGGTGTGGGTGCCGACCTCGACGAACGGCCGGATGCGTACCGGATCGAAGTCCTCGGCGGCCGCGGCCTCCTCGCTGCGCTCGGCACGGTGGGCGTCGGACGCACGGCGAGCGCAGGCGCAGTCCGGGGTGCCGTCCGCGGCGCGAGCCGTTCCGCACTCCGGGCAGACAGGGCCTGCCTGTTCACTCACACGTGCTCCCTCTTCGTACGAGGTCCAGAGTCTAGACAGAAACGGCACACACAACCTGCACAACAGTTCGAGGATCGGAGTGCCGACGTCCGCACAGCCGGGATTCAGCCACCGGGGCAGGGCCGGGTAGGTTCCTCGGTGTGAGTCGCTCGGGGGAGGAAAACCGCGCATGAACACCGAGTCCACGCCCTCGCCGGCCGTGGCGGAGCCGCACGACGGGTCAGCCGTCCGGATCGGCGTCCTCGCCCCGCTGACCCGGCCCGGCTGGGCCGAGGCGGGCCACCATCTGCTCGCGGGAGTCGAGTTGGCCGTACGCGAGGTCAACGACGCCGGTGGGATCGCCGGAAGGCCGCTCGAACTCGTGGTCCGGGACACCGCGGCCGACCCCGGGAAGGCCGCGGCGGCGGTGACGGACCTGGCGGGCCAGGGGGTGACCGCCCTGGTCGGGGAGTATCACAGCGTGGTCGCGCGCGCCGCGGCCGGCCGGGCCGACGCCCTCGGGCTGCCGTACCTGTGCTCGTCGGCCGTGCTCGACGCGCTCACCGAGCAGCCGACGGACTGGGTCGCGCGCCTCTCCCCGCCGCAGTCACGCGGCTGGCGGGTCTACGCGGACCACCTCCTCGACGCGGGCCACCGTCGCATCGCCGTGGCCACGCAGCCGAGTCTCTACTGGGCGACCGGAACCCGCGTCCTGCGGGACCACTTCGCCGCGCGGGGCGGCACGGTCGTCGAACTCGACCTGAGCGAGCTGACCCCCGCCGCCGTCTGCGACGAGCTCCTCGACCAGCGCGCGACAGCGCTTCTGCTGCTGGCCGGGCATCCGGAACCGGCCGTGCCGATCGTCCGGTCGGTCCGCCGCGACGAGCGCCTCGCCGGGATCCTGATCGGTGCCCCGGCCGGGCAGCCGGAGTTCGCCGAGTGGGCGGCGCTGCTGGGCGACGACGGCACCGCGATCCCCTTCCTGCGCTACCTTCCCGAGCACCTCACCCCCCTCGGGGCCCGGGTCCAGCCGCTCCTGCGCGAGCGGCTGGCCGCCGCGCCCTCCTTCGTCGCCTTCGAGGGCTACGACACGATCGTCGTCCTCGCCGATGTGTTGCGCACCCACGGCACGGACCGGGCACGGATCTCCGCGTCCTGGCCGGACGTCGCGGTGGAGGGCACCCGTGGCCTGATCCGGTTCTCCCGCACACCCGGCATCGGTGTCTGGCAGTGGGCCTGGGCATCGATCCAGGTCGTCGACCGCGACCCGGCACGACCCGATCGCTTCCGGGTCCTGCGCACCGGCTGAGCGGCCGTCGTCACCGCGCCCGCACGTCGGCTTGTAGCATGGTGATCCACTTCCGGAGGTCAGCATGCGCGCCCCAGACGACGCGGACTCTCTCGACCAGGCCACCAGCGAGTTCCTGACCGCACGCCCGCGGCTCTTCGGCATCGCCTACCGCATGCTGGGCAGCGTCGTGGAGGCCGAGGACATCGTCCAGGAGGCGTGGCTGCGCTGGCAGAACACCGACCACGCCGAGATCCAGGACCCGGCCGCGTTCCTGGCCACGGTCACCTCACGGCTGGCCATCAATCTCGCCCAGTCCGCGCCGAAGCGACGTGAGGCATACGTCGGGCCCTGGCTGCCGGAGCCGGTGGAGACCAGCGCGGATCCGCAGGTGGGCGCGGAGCGGGCGGAGGCGGTCGATCTGGCGGTGCTGTTCCTGCTGGAGAAGCTGAACCCCGTGGAACGGGCCGCGTACGTGCTCAGAGAGGCCTTCGACTATCCCTACCAGCGGATCGCGGAGATGTTGGAGACCAGCGACGCCAACGCCCGGCAGCTGGTCAGCCGGGCCCGCAGGCATCTGGCGGCGGAGCGCCGGGAGCCGGTGAGCCCCGCCGCTCACCGGAGGCTGCTGGAGGTGTTCCTCTCCGCCGCGCGGACCGGTGAGCTGGCGGTCCTGGAGGAGGTCCTCACCATGGACGTCGTCAGCTACACCGACGGCGGCGGGATGCGCGGAGCCTCCAGGATCCCGGTCATCGGGCGTCCGCATGTCTCCAAGTTCATCGTCGCCTTCGCCCCGCGCTTCTGGCCGGGCACCGAGGAGCGCTGGGTCGAGGCCAATGGCCGGCCCGCCGTCCTCGTCACGGCAGGTGACAAGGTGCTGGCCCTGGTCTCGGCCGAGGTGTCGGAGCGCGGCATCGAGCGCCTCATGTGGGTCCTGAACCCGGCGAAGCTGGCACCGTTCGTGGCCTCTCTGGACGGCTGAGGCACCGCTCACGACAATCAGGAAGGCTGGTGGTCATGGTCTCGGTGGTGCAGAACGTGGCGATCGACTGTGCGGACGCCTATGAACTGGCCCGGTTCTGGAGCGGCGTCACGGGCCGCCCCCTGGATCCGCAGGACGGACCGGGCAGCCGGGAGACTCAGGTGATACTGGCGGACGGCCCGGTGCTGTACTTCAACCAGGTACCCGAGTCCAAGACGGTCAAGAACCGGATCCATCTGTGCCTGCGCCCCGAGACCTCGCGCGATGTGGAGGTGGAGCGGCTGCTGGCCCTCGGTGCCACCTTCGTCGCCGATCACCGCAATGCCGACGGTTCGGGCTGGGCGATCCTCGCCGATCCCGAAGGCAACGAGTTCTGCGTTCTGCGCAGCGATTCCGACCGGGCCGGTACGGGTTCCTGAGGCGCGGGACGCCATCTCGGCACAGTGGGTGTCACAGGCGGGCGGGCTGTCCGGTCTCTTCTGGTGCAGAACGAATCTCACGCACATCACCGGAAGGAATTCCGCCATGAAGGTCGTAGTGATCGGTGGCACCGGGCTCATCGGCTCCAAGCTGATCGGCAAGCTCGAGGAGCACGGACACGAGGCGGTCGCGGCAGCGCCCAGCACCGGCGTCAACACCCTCACGGGCGAGGGGCTGGCCGACGTCCTCAAGGGCGCGTCGGTCGTCGTCGACGTGTCCAACTCCCCCTCCTTCGAGGACGCGGCCGTCCTGGAGTTCTTCCGCACCTCCACGGCCAACCTCCTCAAGGCGGAGTCCGAGGCCGGCGTGGCCCACCACGTGGCTCTGTCCGTCGTCGGCACCGACCGTCTCCAGGCGAGCGGGTACTTCCGTGCCAAGCAGGTCCAGGAGGAGCTGATCAAGGCGTCCGACGTCCCCTGGACGATCGTCCACGCCACCCAGTTCTTCGAGTTCGCGAAGGGCCTCGCCGACGGCATGACCGACGGGGACACCGTCCGTCTGCCCGATGCCAAGATCCAGCCCATGGTCTCCGACGACGTGGCCGCGGCCGTCGCCCACGCCTCGGTCGGCGACCCGGTGAACGGCGTGGTCGAGGCCGCCGGCCCCGAGGTGTTCCAGCTGGAGGACTTCATCCGCATGGGGCTCGACGCCCAGAACGACCTGCGCACGATCGTGACGGACCCGGAGGCGACCTACTGGGGCGCCGAACTGCGGGAGAACACCCTCTTGCCGGGCTCGGGCGCCCGCCTCGCCGAAACCAGGTTCGCCGACTGGCTCGCCCAGCAGGCGTGATCCCCCGCGAGCGGCCCCTGCCGGGAGACGGGGGCCGCCCGCGGCGATGCGGAGGGGGCCGGGCGCGGCGACTCGGCGGGCCAGCCGGGCACGGCTCCAGGAGCCGCGGCGGACCAGCCGGGCACGACTCAGGGGCGGCCGCGGCGGATGGCCGGGCGCGGCTCAGGGGCCGCCGCGGACCGGCCGGGCACGACTCAAGGGCCGCGGCGGACCGGCCGGGCGCGGCTCAGGAGCGGGCCCTTACGGCACTGTCCCAGACGCCCGGATCCTGACGGTGGTTCGCCTGTCCGGCGGCGAGGACGAGACGCAGCTCCTCGACGTGCGGGGTGTCCGCGGGCAGCCGCATTCGCTCCAGGAGGGCCAGCGCGGCGGCGGGTTCCAGAGCGCCGTAGACGTCGTGGTACCCGGCCAGCAGGCCCTTGAAGAGCGCCGGGTGCAGCACGGGAAGGCGTACGGCGGTGTCGTAGGCGTTCTCCTTCACCGGCCACGGCACCGGACCCGAGCACGCGAGCACCCGACGGGCCCGGCGGACCAGGGCGTCCGAGCCTTCCGCCACCACCCGGTCGATGTCGTTCCCGAGCACTTCGCCGAAGGCCGTCTCGACGGTGGCGCGGTCCTCGAACCAGTCGACCCACAGCGAGTACGTGAGCGTCTCCGCGTCCCGCTCGGCCTCCAGCCGCCGACGGTAGCCGTCCCACAGCGCGTCGACGGGCAGAGGGCCGGCCGGGTCCTGGTGGGCGAACCGGATCTCGCACGTCACCCAGTACTCGTCGAGGAGGTCCAACAGCCCGAACGCCAGCCGCACTTGACCGGCCGCGTCCAGATCGTCGGCGGCGAACACCTCCCCGGCCCAGGAGTGCGCGACCTGAGCGGCGGTGAGCGGCTGATCGGGCGCCTCGGCGGAGACCCACCCGTCACCGACCTGCCGCACACCCCGCTCGCCCAGCCAGCGTCGCGCGTCATCCATCGCCTGCGTCGTCATCCGGGCAGTATGACCGGCCCCGCGACACTCCCTGTCCGCAGGTGTCAGGCGTCGACCGATGTCCAAGCCGATTCCTCTGCGGATGCGCCCGCGCGCACCACTCAGAACCGGTTTGCGCCTTCACAGGAAAGACGAGGTGCGCCACCGTGCCTGAAGTCGGGACGTTGGGCATCCAACTGGGGGCGATGGGCATGGCCAAGTGCGGCGCACGCACCAAGACAGGCGGGCGATGCCAGAGGCAGGTGGTGTCGGGTACCTCCCGCTGCCCAGTGCATCAGGGGTCGTGGTCGGCGTACGGGGTGGCTCAGCGCAAGGAGAAGGAAGCCAAGGCGAAGAAGCGCAAGATACGCAAGAAGCGCTAGCGTGGGCGGTCAGGCGTCGGGGTCGACCTCGGGGTGCGTGAACCGCACGGGCTTGCCCAGCGACCGGGCGTAGGCGATTTCGGCTCGGGTGCTGTCTCCGATGTAGTCGCCGACTATGAGGACCTCATCAGCGAGCCGGATCTTCGCTCGGTGCAGATCGTCGAGTCGGACCTTCAGCGCCTCGGCCTCGACAGGGTCGGACCAAAGCGCGTGCGGCGACTTCATGTCGCAACCCGGCTTGACGACAATCCTTCCGGCTGTGGTCTCCCGCAGATCGGCCTCGGCCATCTCGGTCATGAAACGGGTGGAGCCGCAGATCACGACGATACGCGGCAGACTCAACTGCCTCTTCGCCTCGGCAAGCTGCTCCTCGGGCGTGAGCGGTTGCCGGTACGACACTGGTGCCTCCTGGTGGTGTGGTCCAAAGAGCATCCCGGCCACCGCCACTTCTGGCTGAGATTTTCACCCTTGACGCCGTCCGGTGAACGCGGCTGCCGGCAGCTCCGCCTCTGTCTCCTCCCAGGGGATCCAGAGGTCCAGCTCCTGTTCCAGAAACCGTAGGAACGTCACCGCGCCCACCTCGTCTCCGCTGGGAACGAAGCCGAGCGCCACCTCCGCCGGGACGCCGTTCGTGAGATGGGGCAGTCCGGGCTCGAAGGACGTCACCGGTTCGCCGTGCAGGGCATAGCCGACACGGCTGAAGCCCTTGGCGTTGCGGTGGATGGTGAACGCCCTTCCCCGCTGGGACAACTCGGCCAGGTAAGTCCCCGTGTGGCACTGGAATTCCTCCAGCGCGTACGCCCAGCCCGGCACCGAGCCCACTCGGACGACGGTGTCCGGCGGATCGGGGAGAAAGCCTCCGTTCGTCAGCCGGGCGACCGCTGCTTCGTCTTCCCAGTCCAGGAAGTCGAGGTCACTTATGTGGTGGTCCTGGTCCCTGATCAGCAACTCGTACGCCGCGGAGCGGGTCAGCGGGACGATACGAGACTCCTCTGCGCCTACGCTGCGCAGCAGTTCCTGCGGCGAGAGCCCCTCGCTCAGTGTGAGGGTGAAGCTGACGTCGTAGGCGTCCGCAATCCAGCGCAGGCCGCTCCCCTCATGCCGCCGCTCCATCAACTCACCCTCCCCGTACGGTGGTCCGCCACGATCACGACGCCGCCCGCCCGGCTGCAAGCTGCGTCACTCGGAAGCCGTGCAACCAGACCGCGCTCGCGTCGATGTCGTCGGGCTCGGGGTGCCCCTCGATGACGAATCCGCAGAGTGCACGCAGGGCCTCTTCGCCGAGTTCCAGGGGGTGGAAGGGGAGCGGATACGGCTCGTCGTCCTCGTCCGGCCATGGGATGACGTCAGCGGGACGCTCGCCTGCCCAGTAGGGGCGCTCGAAGGCCAGCGGGTCGACGACGCTGTGCATCGCGTGCAGGACGAGACGCCGACCGGCGCTCGCCGCGACCAGGTGTTCCGGAAGCTGCGACGGCAGGTCGATCATCACCCGTTGGTCGCCGACGACCTCCACGCCGGGCCAGCTCGCGGCGTAGGCCGTGCCTTGCTGTGGGTACACGCCGTCCCACAGTTGCGCACCCTCGCACGGCTCGAACTCGCATCCCGGATAAAGGCGTCGCATCATCTCGGACGTCCGCCCCAGGTCCGGCGCCCCCACCTGCCGCAGCAGCCCGGGTACCTCACCTTCGGCGTACACGAGCAGTCCCGTCTTGGCTCCCACAGACCCTCCCCTGGCCTTGCCCGATCAATGGCGGTCGCACCATAACCGCCCGCACTGACAGTGGGGGTTCTGGTGGAAGTAGGGGCCGTGAGCCGTGGGCATCCATCCCCCGCGCAACGCGTGTTCGATGGCTCGGGCGACATCGGATGGCCGGACCGGCTTGCCATCGCGACCGAACCAGTTGCTGAGGTGCGGCTGTTCGGTGAAGCGTCCCTCGTCAGTTCTCCACGGGGTACACGTCGGTCACCTTGCCCTCAGGGGTCGCCACCAGGTAGCCGGACCCGTAGTCGTCGCTGAGATAGACGGCCAACCCCTTCGGATGGTCGAAGAGATCGTTCGGCGGCTGGACCGTCACGTAGCGAAGTTCCGGATCCGCGACGTTCAGCTTGTTGTCCGCCTCCTTCAGGAGCGCGGGAACCTCGTCCCATGCGAAGCCGTCGAGGCTGAAGGGCTGATCGCCGCCCATCAGGGTGCTCTTGATGGCCCCTTCCTGCACCCCCTTGCCCGGATAGTAGGTGTAGGAGTCGTACTTGGTGTCGCTGCCCTTGACCATCACATTGGCCATCACGTAGTCGTCGTAGACAGAAAAGTCACCGAACCTGTCCCGCCCCGTCTCCTCCTTCAACTCCTTGATGGCGTTGCGGATGTTGGCGGGGGTCAGCATAGAGCCGCTTGCGACGCCCTCGCCGGACCCACTCGACGGAGCGGGAGTTGTCCGCGACCCCGTCGGCTTCGGAGTCGACGACGTGGAGTTGGAGGTCGAGGGGCCCGCGCCCGGACTGCCGCCCGTGTTGTCGTCCAGGGGCAGCAGCCACCACGCCAGACCCACCGCACCTACGACGGCGACGCCCGAGACGGCCCTCAGGACCGCCGTGCCGCTGCCGCTGCCGGTGCCGCGCCTGCGGGTCGTCGTCACCGGTGCCGTGGGCGGCTGGGGTGATATCTGCACCGGTGGGCCGGGCAGGACCGGCGGCGGTCCGAAGCCCGTCGATGTCGACGGGGGCGCGTGCGGCGGGGTGAGGGGGTACGACGTCGGCTCGTCCCTGACCATCGCCGGACCCGCCGGACCCGCCGGACTCGTCGGACCCTCCGCCTGCGCCTCGATCTCGGCCAGTGCGCGGTCCAGTTCGGTCGCGGACGGACGTGCCGCCGGGTCCCGTACCAGCACGCTCATCAGGATGTCGCCCAGGGCACCGGCCCGCGTCGGCGGTGGTACGTCCTCGTGCAGGACCGCGGCGAGGGTGGCCAGGGTGGTGCCTCGGCGCAGGGGGTGTCGGGCCTCCACGGCGGTGTACAGCATCATCGCCAGCGACCACAGGTCGGAGGCGGCGCCGCCTTCCTGGCCCGTGATGCGCTCGGGGGCCATGAAGTCGGCCGTGCCAATGATGGAGCCGGTGGCGGTGAGGTTGGTCGATTCGCGGATCGCCGCGATGCCGAAGTCGGTCAGGACCGGGCGGCCGTCCGGCCGTAGCAGCACGTTGGCGGGTTTCACGTCCCGGTGCTGGATGCCGGCGTCGTGGGCGGCGGTCAGCGCGGCCAGCACCCCGCGGCCGATCCGTGCCGCCTCGGCCGGTGGCATCGGGCCCTGGGCGAGGCGGTCGGCCAGGGAGCCTCCGCTGACCAGTTCCATGACCAGCCAGGGGTACGTTCCCTCGCCTCCGTCGACGATGTGATGGATGGTCACGACGTTCGGGTGGTCGATCCGGGCCAGCGCCCTGGCTTCGCGCAGCACGCGCTCGCGCAGCATCCGCGCGCCCTCGGGGTCGTACTCGGCGAGGTCACGGTCGGGCGGGCGGACCTCCTTGACCGCCACCAGCCTGTGCAGCACCAGGTCCCTGGCGCGCCAGACCGTGCCCATCCCACCGCCACCGAGACGGGCCTCCAGTTCGAAACGCCCGTCGACAACGCGTCGTTCGGCACGTCTGTCTGCCTCACTCATGGGCCGGAGCCTAGCGGTCCGCGCCGACCCACCGCGCCGCCCCCTGGCTGCGACAACGCTTGACTTCGGTCGTCCCGGCTGGCTCGGTGGTGCACAGCAGTACCCGCCCAGCACCGCCCGTCCCGTCCCAGGGAGCGCAGAATGACCGGACCCATGGATCAGGCCCCCGACAGCACGGAGCTGCGGCGGACCGACCCGCTCACCCACCTCACCCTGGAGCAGCTGCGGCAGCGGACCAGCATGAAGTGGCGTACGCATCCCGAGGACGTGCTTCCGCTCTGGGTCGCCGAGATGGACGTACCGCTCGCCCCCGCTGTCGCCGAGGCCTTGCAGGTGGCGATCGAGATGGGCGACACCGGCTACCCGTACGGGACCGCGTACGCCGAGGCCCTCGCCGCGTTCGCCGCAAAGCGGTGGGGATGGGACGGGCTGCCGGTGGAACGGACCGCGATCGTGCCGGACGTGATGCTGGGGATCGTCGAGGTGCTGCGGCTGCTGACCGATCCGGGCGACTCGGTCGTGGTGTGTTCGCCGGTGTACCCGCCCTTCTACGCGTGCATCTCGCACGACGCCCGTCAGGTCGTCGAGGCGCGCCTCGGTGCCGATCTGCGGATCGACCTGGACGCTCTGGAGGACGCCTTCGTGCGGGCCCGTGGCAACGGGCGGCGCCGTGCGGTGTTCCTGCTGTGCAACCCGCACAATCCCACCGGTGTCGTCCACACCCGCGAGGAGTTGGAGGCCGTCGCCGGACTCGCCCGGCGGCACGGCGTGCGGGTCGTGTCCGACGAGATCCACGCGCCCCTGGTACTGCCGGGCGCCACGTTCACTCCGTTCCTCAGTGTGCCCGGCGCCGAGAACGCGTTCGCGCTGGCCTCCGCCACCAAGGCGTGGAACCTGGCGGGCCTGAAGGCGGCCCTGGCCGTCGCGGGCCCCGAGGCCGCCGACGAACTCCGGCTGCTGCCCGAGGAGGTCAGCCACGGCCCGAGTCATCTCGGCGTCATCGCCCACACCGCGGCCTTTCGCAAGGGCGGTGACTGGCTGGACGACCTGCTGCTCGGGCTCGACGCCAACCGGACCCTGCTCGGTCGCCTCGCCGAGCAACACCTTCCCGGCGTGCGATGTCATCGCCCCGAGGGGACTTATCTGGCGTGGCTGGACTGCACTCCGCTCGGGCTGCACACCGACCAGGGCGGCGGCGGGCCCGGCGTGGTCAGCGACCTGGCCGGTCCCGCGAGGTTCTTCCTCGACAGGGCGCGGGTCGCGCTCAGCTCAGGGCACGTCTTCGGCTCCGGCGGAGAGGGGCACGTACGCCTCAACTTCGCGACGCCGCCCGCCGTTCTGCGCGAGGCGGTGCTCCGGATGGGGCGCGCGCTGGACGAGGACCTGGACGAGGACCTGTAGTCGGGCCCACCGCGCCCCACCCGCGACCCGGATCACCGGTGAAGCGGCGCGGTGGCCGTCAGGCCGATCCCGTCGGCGTCACGTCGTGGGCGCCCCGTTCAGGACCTCGACCCGGCCCGTGTCCAGCGAGTAGTAGGCGCTGACCACGGCTAGTCCGCCCCGCTTCGCCAGCGGGGCGAGGGAGGTGTTGGAGCGCAGGGCGGCGGCGGTCTGCCGGGCGTGGACGCGGATCATGGTGTCGACGGGGTCGTCGGTCTTCTGCTTGAGCGTCGCCGCGTAGGCGGTGCGGAGGGAGTCGGCGATCGCCTGGAGGTTGCCGGGCAGGGTCGTACGGTCGTGCATCGCCTTGTACGCCGCCTTGATCGCGCCGCAGCGCTGATGACCCAGGACCACGATCAGTGGAGTGCCTGCCGTTACGGGGCCGTACTCGACGGAGCCGGTGACGACCGGCGCGATCACCTGGCCGCCGGTGCGTATGACGAACAGGTCGCCGATGCCGGTGTCGAAGACCAGCTCAGGCGGCACCCGCGAGTCGATGCAGGACAGGACGACGGCGTACGGCTTCTGCTCCTCGGCGACCGCCTCGCGCCGGCGAGGGTCCTGGTCGGGGTGGAGCGGCGCGCCCTTCACCCAGCGCCGGTTGCCCTCCATGAGCCGCGTGAAGGCTCCCGAGGGGGAGGAAGGGCCCGTGCTCGCCGAGGCGGCGGGGGTCGGGGTCGTGCCCGCGGCTCCGACCTGGGTGACCTGCGGGGTGCCCGAGGCCGGTGAACAGCCGGTCAGCAGGGCGGCGGTGGCCGCCAGGCCTCCGGTGACGACGGTCCTGCGCTGTGGGTGTGCGGTGATGCCCATGAGTGCTGTTCCCCTCCGGCTTGCGGTGCTGTGCTGAGGGCCGCTTCTCCTTGGTGGAGCGGCTGTTGCCACTCTCGCCAGCGGCGGGGAAGCGCGGATGCAGCGGTCATGCAGGGCAGGGGAAGGAATGATCCAAAACGCGGAGCGTGACGAGCGGGAGCCGGCGGGCACGGCGCTGCACAGCGGTGCGACCACCACCCTCCGGGCTGATGGGATGGTTTTCCGTGTGATGGAGGAGGAGCGATCGGATGCGCAGGCGCGCGCCGCGGTGGACGACGATGCCGCGTGGGCCGCTCGGCTGGGCTGGGCGCACGGGCTGATCGCGGCCGATCCGTCGAGCGGTCGGCCGCACTGCTCCAGCTGTCCGAGGCGCGCATACGGGCCGACGACGCCGGTGGCCGCGCCAACGAGATGTGGCGGCCGACGCGCCCGCTGGGAGCGGAGGAGCAGTACCGGGAGCCGGCGCCCTCCTGGAAGCCCTCGACGCGTATCACCGCACGCAACTGCACGTACTCCCGGATGCCTTGTGGGGTCGCCCCCGCCGTGCCGCTGTCGGTTCTGGCCCGGCCTGTGCGCTGCTCTTCCCTGAGCGGGAGGCGAGGTTCCCGCAGGACAGAGGTCGTCGTGCGGCGGCCGTATCGCTGCAAGGACCGCGAGTACGCGCACATGGCCGGCAGCGCCGTCGGAATCCTGGACGCCGGTCACCCGGATCCCCGGCCAATCTCCTTGTCCAGGGCAACGGGCAACCTTTCGGCCACCTCGGCTGTCGAAGCGATCATGTCCCAGATTCTCAACGGCCGAGGTGTCAGCGCCCGGTTCGACTCCGACGGAGTCCACATCACGCGCTCCGACCGTCAGGTCGACATCCCGCTCTCGGCGATCCAGGACGTCCGTGCCGCACAGGCGCGGAGCGTCGAGATCCTGCTCACCGACGGCACGGCCCACCGGGTGGAGGGCGGCAACCCGACGGCCACCGCCGCCTTCGTCGCCGCGCTCGTCCCGCTGCTGCCCGCCGAACGGGAACCCGATGCCGGCGCCGTGGTCACCGACACGCAGTCGTCGCGCGACTGGGGCCTGTACGCGATCATGACGCTGGGCACGGTGCTGGCGCTCGCCTACCTCGCGTACGCCGGGTGGGTCGCCTTCACCCATGGCTCGCGGGTCCTCGGGGTCGTCCTCGGCATCCTGCCGCTGCTGGGCGGGGTGGCCATGGTCGGGTCCGGGCTGGCGGAGACGGTCCGCCGGGCCGTGCTGAGCCGGCGCGGGATCACCGTCCTCGCCGAGGCGGTCGGCAAGGACGGCAAGGACGGCAAGGACGGCAAGGAGACGGTGTACGGCTACACCGACGCCGACGGCGGCACCCATCGCTACACCTGCAAGCGCACGCTCCAGCGCATCCAGCTCGCCTACGACCCCGCCCGACGCGTGCGGGCCGCCCACGCGGACTGGCTCCCCTTCGTCGTGGGCAGGGTCTTCGTCAAGGTCGTCGGAGGCGCGTTCTGGGGGGTCGTCGGCGCGGTGATGGTCTTCGGCGTGCTGTGGTGACGGTGCGGGCCGTGGGGCGGTACGGCGTGCCGCTCCTCGTCAACCTGTTGATCGGCGTCCCGGCGATCGCCGTGTGGGAGTCCGCCCGTTGGTACGCCGCCCACGGGCACTGCGGCCTCGATGACCTCGACCGGCCCGACCTGGACGGATGCACCTACCCCGAGATCGACCACAGCGGCCCCGTCCTGGTGTTCCTCGTCGTGACCGGCCTGTTCGTGCTGCTGCTGGTCCTGATCGCCGACGTCCTGCTCCCCCTGCGACGCGAACGGCCGCTCAGGCCCTGGCTGTTGACCCTGCCCGCGGTCGTGCTGCCCTATCTCCTTCTGCTCGGTTCGGTGGACTGACAGGGGCGGGCCGGCGACAGCGCGGGACGCACGACAAAGGGCCCGTCCCGCACATCGTGCGGAACGGGCCCCAGTCCTTGAGCGCCGGGCAGGCCTTGCACCTGCATTTCCCCGCAGGAAGCGGGGCGTCTTTCCTTGGACCACCAACGCAGTGCCGGTTTGCCGCAGTTGCGGTGACCGGCTCAAGATCAAGCATACCGTAGGTGCGGCGGTGCTCCCGACCGTGTCAGTTCCGGCGTGGATCGACGAGGATCTTGGGGCCGAGACCCGCGTCCGCCGGGCGCTTCTTGGCGAGTACGGCGCCGACGTCCGTCAGGGCGACCGTCGCGGCGACGAGTGGGCGGGGATCGACGCTGCCCTCCGCGTAGGCCTGGATGGCCGCTTCCAGACCGGGAGACGCGGACAACACGCCTACCGCGGTGACGTCCTTGAGGGCCAGTGTGCGGGTGTCGATGCGGCTGGGCTCGCCGGACAGGCCCACGTACACGAGACGTCCCGCGGGCTCGACCAACCGCAGTGCCAGGCCCGGCAGATGGACGGCGTTGGAGGCGTCGACGACCGCGTCGTAGGGAAGTTCGGGGACGGCGTCCTCCCGCCAGACGTGCTCGAAGCCGAGTTCGCGGGCGAAGGCGAGGGAGGCGTCGGTCGCGCCCATCAGGTGGACCTCCGCCCCCGCGGCCCGGACGAACATCGCGGTGAGCAGGCCGATCGTGCCAGGACCGAGGATCAGCACCCGGTCGCCGGAACCGCAGGCCGTGGCCCGCGCCGCGCGCAGGGCGTTGCCGCCGGGTTCGACCAGGGCGCCGAGTTCGGCGTCGACGGTGTCGGGCAGGGCGTGCAACGACGAGGCGGGGACGGCCAGTTGTTCGGCGAGGGCACCGGGGCGATCTCCTCGTACGCCGACCTCCTGCCGACTGTCGCACACATGCTGGTGGCCGCGGCGGCAGCGGCGGCAGTCGCCGCAGCCGAGCATGGTGTCCCCCATGACCCGTCGGCCGAGCCATGCGGGGTCCACGCCGTCGCCGACCGACGCGACGCGGCCGGCCCACTCGTGGCCGAGCCGCATCGGATAGGCGGCGTGGCCCTGGTGGAGGTAGGCCATCGCGCCGGTGAAGAACTCGGCGTCGGTGCCGCAGACGCCGACGCGTTCGACGTCGACGACGGCCTCGCCGGGGCCCGGCACCGGGGCCGGGACCTCCTGGACCGCGTACTCCCCCGGTGCGGTGAGGACGAAGGCGCGCATGGGCGGGCGTCTCACCGCGGGGCGAGCACGTGCTGGCGCTGGGTGCCGAGGTGCTGGATGCCGAGTTCCATGACGTCTCCCGGCTGGAGGTACACCGGCGGGGTGAGGCCCATGCCGACGCCGGGCGGGGTGCCGGTGTTGATGAGGTCGCCGGGTTCCAGGACGAGGAACTGGCTGAGGTAGTGCACGATGAAGTACGGGTCGAAGATCATCGTTTTGGTGCTGCCGCTCTGGCGGCGTGTCCCGTTGACGTCCAGCCACATGTCGAGGGCGAGGACGTCGTCGATCTCGTCGGCGGTGGCGAGCCAGGGCCCCGCGGGGTTGAAGGTCTCGGCCGACTTGCCCTTGGCCCACTGACCGCCGCGCTCCAGCTGGAAGGCGCGTTCGCTGACGTCGTTGACGACGACGTATCCGGCGATGGCGTCGCGGGCGTCGTCCACGGAGTCCAGGTAGCTGGTACGGCGGCCGATGACGATCCCGAGTTCGACCTCCCAGTCGGTCTTGGTCGACCCGCGCGGGATGCGTACGTCGTCGTTCGGGCCGGTCAGGGTGTTGGGCGACTTGGTGAACAGAATGGGCTCGTCGGGCACGGCCATACCGCTCTCGGCCGCGTGGTCACGGTAGTTGAGGCCGATGCACAGGATCTGGTGCGGGCGGGCGATCGGTGCGCCGATCCGTTCCCCGGCGAAGCGGGACAGCTGCCCGGCGGCCACCCGCTCGGCGACGACGGGGCGGACGCGGTCGATGCCGCCCGAGCCGAAGAACGCCTCGTCGAAGTCGGTGACGGTGTCGGAGAGATCGACGTAGGTGTCGGCGTCGATCCGGGCGACGGGCTGCTCGGCGCCGGGCGCGCCGATGCGCATGAGGTACACGGGTCAGTCTCCAGGGGTTCGGGGCATGAGGGGGCTCACCGGTGGATGCGGTGCGCTCAGGGGGCCGAGGGTGGCGCGGATCTCGTCGACGGCGTCGACCAGGGTCTGCGAGGGGGTTCGGTAGGTGAGGGCACTGACGCTCACGGCTCCGGACGGCACGGCCGGTGAGGTGGCGTAGACGGGTACGGCGAGGCAGTTGACGCCGGGCTCGTTCTCCTGGTCGTCCACGGCGTAGCCGCGCCGCCGGATGCCTTCCAGGTCGCGGTGCAGGTCCTCGGCCGTGCACCGGGTGTGTGGCGTGCGGCGTTCCAGTGGCGTGCGGCCGATCCAGTGTCGTACGGCGTCGAGCGTGTCCAACTCGTGGGCGAGCAGCAGCTTTCCGACGCCGGTCGCGTGGGCCGGATTGCGGCCGCCCACGGTGGAGGTGAGGCGGACGGCGCCGGTGGGCGGGTCGACCTTGGCGCGGTAGACGACCTCGCGTCCGTCGAGGACCGCGTAGTGGGCGGTCTCGCCGAAGCGCGCGGCGAGCGTCCGCAGCAGGGGGCGGACGCGAACGTGGTCCGGACGGGCCTCGTGGTGGGCGAAGGCCATGCGCAGGAACTCGTCGCCGAGCACATAGCGGCCTCGGACGTCCTGGTCCGCGAGTCCGGCTCGGCGCAGGGCGCCCAGTGCCCGGTGCACGGTCGGTTTGGGGCTGCCGATCACTCGGGTCAGCTCTTCGAGGCCGACGCCGTCGGGGTAGTGGGCGAGTTGTTTGAGGACGGCGAGCACACGGTCCGAGCCCACCAGGCGTGGGGAGTCGTCGTCGCCGGGGTCTGTCGAGCCGTCGTTCGTCTGCGTATGCTCCATGGCGTTCCACAGATTAGACCTGTGTGTCGATGGTTGGAAGGAGCTACCGGGTGACGCTCCGCAGCGCCCAGTGGTACGCCGGACAGGACCGCAACGCCTACATCCACCGGGCGTGGATGCGCCGCGGTGTCCCGGACGACGCCTTCAGCGGGCGTCCGCAGATCGCCATCGCCAACACCGCCTCGGACCTGACCCCTTGCAACGCGCATCTGAACGAGGTCGCGGCCTCGGTCCGCGACGGTGTGTACGAGGCGGGCGGCATCCCGCTGGACCTGCCCGTGGTGTCGCTGGGCGAGACGAACGTACGGCCCACGGCCATGCTCTGGCGCAACATGGCGGCGATGGCCACCGAGGAGATGCTCCGCGCCAACCCCATTGACGGCGTCGTGCTGTTGGGCGGCTGCGACAAGACGATCCCGTCGCTGCTCATGGCCGCCGCGTCGGTGGATCTGCCCGCGGTCGTCGTGCCCGGCGGCCCGATGCTGAACGGGACCTTCCGCGGTACGCCGCTGGGCTGCGGCACCGATGTGTGGCGGCTGTCGGAGGAGGTACGGGCCGGCACGCTCACCCAGGAGCAGTTCACCCGCTCCGAGTCGGCGATGATCCGCAGCCGTGGACACTGCAACACCATGGGCACCGCCTCGACGATGGCACTGGTGGCAGAGGCTCTGGGCACGGTCGTACCGGGCGTCGCCGGGACGCCCGCGCCCGACAGCCGGCTGCTCCAAGCCGCGCACGGTACGGGCCGGTTGGCCGTGGACATGGTCGCCGCCGACCGACGGCCGGGCACCTTCCTGACCCGGGCCAACTTCCACAACGCGATCGTGGCGCTGGCCGCGATCGGCGGCTCCACCAACGCGGTCGTCCATCTGCTCGCCATCGCCGGGCGGTTGGGCATCGAGTTGAGCCTGGACGACTTCGACCGCATCGGCTCGCGGGTGCCGGTCCTCGTGGACCTCCAGCCGGCCGGGCGGTTCCTCATGGAGGACTTCCACCGTGCCGGGGGGCTGCTCGCGGTGCTGCGCGAGGTCCGCGACCTGCTCGATCCGCAGGCGCTGACCGTCACCGGCGAGCCCCTCGTGGAGTACCTCGACGACGCCCCCATCTGGGACACCGAGGTCATCCGCAGCCGCGCCGAACCCCTCGTCGCCGAGGGCGGCATCGCGGTGCTGCGCGGCAACCTCGCCCCGCGCGGGGCGCTCGTCAAGCCCGCGGCGGCCTCCCCGCATCTGCTGCGCCACCGCGGCCGGGCCGTGGTCTTCGACAGCATCGAGGACTTCCACGCCCGCATCGACGACCCGGACCTGGAGGTGGACGCCGACTCGGTCCTCGTCCTGCGCGGCTGCGGACCCAAGGGGTATCCGGGCATGCCCGAGGTGTCGAACATGCCGCTGCCGAAGAAGCTGCTGGAGCAGGGCGTCCGGGACATGGTGCGGGTCTGCGACGGCCGGATGAGCGGTACGGCGTACGGGACGGTCGTGCTGCACGTGACACCGGAGGCGGCGGCGGGCGGACCGCTGGCCCTCGTGCGGACCGGGGACTTCGTCGTCCTCGACGTCGAGGCCCGCCGGATCGATGTCGACGTACCGGACGAGGAACTCGCCCGCAGGACCCCCGCCAAGGCCACCGTCGCCGGTTTCGCCAGCCCCCGGCGCGGCTGGGAGCGCCTCTACGTCGACCATGTCCTCCAGGCGGACACCGGGGCGGACCTGGACTTCCTGGTGGGGTCGAGCGGCTCCGAGGTGAGCCGGGAGTCGCACTAGCCCGCGGGAGTCCGGGCCCGCAGCCGGCGCAGCATGCGGGCGTCCTCGAAGCCGACGGAGCGGGCCGCCGCGTCGGCGGTGGCGCCGTGGCTGATGAGGTGCTGGGCGCGTTCGAGGCGGAGGGTCTGCTGGTAGCGCAGCGGGGTCAGGCCGGTGGCGCGGGTGAACAGGCGGGTGAGGGTGCGTTCGCTGACGCCCGCGGCGGAGGCGAGGGCGGGCAGGGGCAGCGACCGGTCGAAGCGGGCGTCGATGAGGTCCTGGACGCGGTGCACGGTGTCGTCGAGGTGTGAGCGGTGCCGGAACATCGCGCTGGACTGGGACTCGTGGCCGTTGCGGCGGGCGTAGACGACCATGTCCCGGGCGACCTTGGCGGCGACCGCCGGTCCGTGCCGGCCGGCGACCAGGTGCAGGGCCAGGTCGATCCCGCTGGCGATGCCCGCCGAGGTGATGACCCGGTCGTCGGCGGTGAACAGGACGTCGCGGACGACCGTCGCCCCCGGGTGGCGCTCGGCGAGTTCGTCCTGGACGTCGTGGTGCGTGGTGCAGTGGCGGCCCTTGAGCAGGCCTGCCTGACCGAGCGCCTCGGCTCCGGCGCAGACGCTGGCCACCGTGCCGCCGCGGGCGTGGTGGTCGCGCAGGGCCCGCAGCACGGGGGCGCCGATCGGCGGCGAGTCGGCCAGGGTGACCGCGCGCCAGCCGGGGACGATCACGAGGTCCTCGGTCCCGAGCTCGGGCCAGTCGACCCCGGCCACCAGCGGCAGGCCCTGCGCGGTGGGGACCTGGGTCCGCTCGGCGACGTAGGTGAGGGTGTAGGGGTGCCCGAAGTCGGCGGCCGTGGAGAAGACCTGCGCGGGTCCTGCCAGGTCCAGCAGGTGGACTCCGGGCACCAGGAAGAAGACGACGTGGCTCACGATCCGGTCATCATGCCGGACGTCGGGCCGCGGCTTCAAGGCCGTCGACGGTGGCGATGGTGGCGAAGCGTCCGGCGAGCGCGTACTCGGTACGGCGGATCACCTCGTCGGCGGGCAGGGTGCGCGGGTCGGCGAGCAGTTCGGCGCCGCTCAGGTCGGCGGGGGCGTCGCGGTGCGGAATCGGGTTGGTCGCGGTCGCGTCGATCACGAACGTGACGCCGTAGCCGAGGTCGCTCGCGAGGCGCGCGGTGGTCTCCACGCACTGCTCGGTGCGGATGCCGCAGACGGTGAGTTCGCGGATGCCCCGCTCGGTCAGCAGCTGCTGGAGGTTGGTGGTGGTGAACGCGTTGTGCGAGGTCTTGTGGAGGAGCGGCTCGCCGTCCCGCCGCTCCAGCTCCTCCATCAGCCGGACGTGGCCGAGGGCCGGGTCGAAGACATCGGCGCTGCCGGGCTCCGAGTGGAGCACCCACACCACCGGCTCCCCCGCCTCGCGGGCCAGCCGGACCAGCCGGTTCACCTTGTCGGTGATCTTCGGGTCGGAGATGGTCTCCCACAGCGGCCGGGCGCGGAAGGACTCCTGGACATCGATGACGATCAGGGCTCGGGTCATGTCCCCAGCCTGGACCGGGCGGGTGGGGTGGCGACAGGCCGGATCGGGTCCAGAGGCGGACCGATCCGGTCACCACGAGCGCGATGCCGCGGGCGTCAGCGCACCCGGTCGTAGGTCAGGGCCATCTCGCCCGACTCGCCGATCTCCCGGTGGGTGAGCGTCCACTTCGAGGCCGGCAGGCCGTCGTCGAACAGCCGCTCCCCGCCCCCGGCGATCTCGGGGCAGACGATCAGATAGAGCCGGTCGAGCAGGTCGGCCGCGAGGGCGGCCTTGATGACGCTCGCGCTGCTGTTGATGAGGATGTCGCCCTCGCCGTCGGCCTTGAGGCCGGCGACGACGTCCGCGGTGGGGGCGTTCACCACGCGGGCGCGGCTCCACGGCGCTTCGGTCAGTGTGGTCGACAGGACCACCTTCTCGGTGTCGACCAGCCACTTCGCGTATCCGCGGTCGCGCGGGTCGGCGTTGTCGTCCTCGGCGACCGACGGCCAGAACCCGAGGAAGCCCTCGGCGTTGCGGCGGCCGAGGAGCACGGTCGTCGCGTTCTCGTGGAGACGGGTGAGGTGGTTCCGCGCCACCTCGGTGATCGCGTACGGGACGATCGCGCCGAGGTCGCCGGGCCCGCCGGGGCCGTTGAACCGTCCGTCGAGGGTGAGGCTGATGTTCGCGGTGACCTTGCGTGCGGTCGGGTTGCTCATGGCTGCGCTTCCTTATCCCTTGGTACGTGCGTCGGTCGTGTCCTTGGTGATGTGCGCTGCGCCGACGGTGTCGGCGAGGTTGTCGAGCACCCGCTCCCAGCCGGTTCCGATGCCGGCGATGTAGGGGGCCGCTTCGACGGTCGTGTCGGTGATGCGGAGGTCGAGCCGGAGCCGTGTCCCGTCGGGGACGTCGGCGAGGCTCAGGTCGTAGTGGCCGGTGAACGAGACCGCGCCCGCGGCGTCCAGCACCGCCAGGTCGAACACGAGGTGCGCGTGTTCGATCGCCGTATGGACCCGCCCCTCGGAGCGGTAGCGCCCTTCGGCGTCCCGGTACTCGAGGACGGCCCTGCCGCCCGGCCGCGGCTCCAGGACGCACTCGGTGATCGTCATCGGCGGCGGTGCCCACCAGGACGCGAGGAGGTCCACGTCGGTCCAGTGCCGCCACACGCGATCCCGGGGCGCGGGGAGCACACGCTCGAACGAGAACGTACGCCCGTCCGCCCACCGCTCCCGGTCCGCCGCCGCGGTCTCCGCCTCGATGGCGGCGCGATAGCGCGCGATGACATCTCGCTCGCCCGCGTGCGCCCCGGCGGTCTCGACCAGGTCCCGCAGCCGTCGCTCCAGCGCCGCCAGGGGGGCGGTCTCGACCGCGTAGACCCGGCGTTGCCCCAGCGGGAAGACCGTCACGAGGCCGGCCCGGGCGAGGGTCTGAAGGTGCTTGGTGGTCTGTGGCTGGCGCAACCCGGTCAGCTCCGCCAGTTCACCGACGGACCGGGGGCGCTCGACGAGGAGTTCGACGATGCGCCACCGCGCTCCGTCTCCCAGTGCTGCTGCGATCCGCTCCATGCCCTGGAGTATTCACCTCAACGAATATTCTCGTCAAGGAATTTCTCGAAGACGGTTCGCGTACGCCGCGACCGCCATCACCACGACGGAGACCGCGACGATTCCGGAGCCGACGAAGAGCGGTGCCCGGTACCCCAGTCCCGCCGAGAGGGCGAGTCCGCCGAGCCAGGCGCCGAGGGCGTTGCCGACATTGGACGCGGACACGTTGGCGCCGGCCGCGAGGGCCGCGCCGTGGGCGTGATCGGTGACGCGGGTGATCATGCCGGGGACGGCGGCGAACCCGGTCAGCCCCATCAGGAAGACCAGGACGACGCAGGCGGGGGCGTTGGCGGCCAGCAGGCCGAACGCGGCCAGGGTGACGGCCAGTCCGAGGAGCGCGAGCATCAGGGTGCGGTCGCGATCGCGGTCGGCCGCTCGCCCGCCGACCACGTTCCCGACGACGAGGCCGACGCCGTACACCATCAGCAGCCAGGCGACGTCCGCCGCCGAGAAGCCGCCGACCTCGGTGAACGTGTAGGCGAGATAGCTGAACGCGCCGAACATCCCGCCGTAGCCGAGTGCTGTGGCCGTCAGGGTCAGCCAGACCTGCCAGGAGCGGAAGGCGCGGAGCTGGTCGCGCAGGCCGATGGGCGGCACCGGCTCCGCGCGGCCCTCGCCGGCAGCCGTGGGAACCGGCTCCACACCGTCCCCGCCAGCAGCCCTGAGCACCGGCTCCACACCGTCCCCGCCAGCAGCCCTGAGCACCGGCTCCACACCGTCCCCGCCAGCAGCCCTGAGCACCGGCTCCACACCGTCCCCGCCAGCAGCCCTGAGCACCGGCTCCACACCGTCCCCGCCAGCAGCCCTGAGCACCGGCTCCGCGCGGCCCTCTCCGACAGCCGTGGGCACCGGCTCCACACCGTCCCCGCCGACAGCCCTGAGCACCGGCTCCGCGCGGCCCTCGCCGGCAGCGGTGGGCGCCGGCTCCGCACCATCCCCGCGGGCAGCGGTGGGCGCCGGCTCCGCACCATCCCCGCGGGCAGCCGTGGGCACCAGGGCCGCGATCCCCGCCAACGCCAGCACGCCGACCGCCGTCACCGCCCAGAACGCCGACCGCCAGCCCCAGCGTTCACCGACCAGCGCGCCGAACGGCACGCCCAGCACGTTCGCCAGGGTCAGTCCGGCGAACATGACCGCCACCGCGCGGGACTTGCGCTCCGGCGCGACAAGGCCGCGGGCGACCAGTGAGCCGATGCCGAAGAACGAGCCGTGGCACAGGGCCGCGACGATCCGCCCCAGCATCATCACCGGATAGTCCGGCGCGACGGCGCACAGCAGATTGCCGATGACGAACAACGCCACCAGACCGAGCAGGACCCACTTGCGGGGCAGGCGCGCCGTCGCCGCCGTGAGGACGATCGCGCCGACCGCGACACTCAGCGCGTATCCGGAGATCAGCCGCCCCGCCGCCGCCTCCGACACGGCGAAGTCCGAGGCCACCTGCGGCAGCAGTCCGGCGATCAGGAACTCGGTCAGCCCGATGCCGAAGCCGCCGAGGGCCAGCGCGACGAGACCGGGCGGCAGCCGTCCGGTGGGTTTGCGGCGGAACGTCCGTACCTCGACCCTGAATTGGCTCATGATCCACCCTCACCCGGGGTGGCGGGCCGGTCCATGGACGAACGCCCGGGACCCTTGGACGAACCCCCGGCTCACGCCTGGGCGTGGATGACGGTGTCGGAGGGTTCGGCGGCGACGATGAGGACGCCATGCTCCTCGCCCGAGGGCAGCGAGGCACGCCGGATCAGGTCCTCCCACTCCCTGGGCCATTGCGTGGTGTCGTCCCACAGGATGCCTTCGAGGCGCACGCCGTCCAGCTTCGCGGTGCTGAGGTCCGCGCCGACGAAATCGCTGCTGGCCCGCTCGACTTCGGCGACGGCCTTGGCGAGGGCGTCGGCCTGGTCGCAGCCCTGGGTCAGATCGTCGATCAGGTCCTGCGCGATGGCGTCGACCCCGAACTGGTAGGCGGGCGTGGCCGGTTCGAGGGTGGCGATCGCCGGGGCCAGCTCCTCGTCGAGCAGTTGCCGGATGCGGTGCAGGTCGTGCAGCAGCCGCTCGGCGGGCTCGGCGAGAGCCGACTCGACGGCCACCAGATAGTCCAGTCCGGTGAGCGTGACCGGAGAGCGCTGCGGCTTGGGCATCCGGGACAACTCCCGTAGATTCTCGCGGAGTTGCTCCACCACCGAGGCCGCATCGACGACCGTCCGCGCGGTGTCCTCCAGGAGATCGCTCAGGTTCTGCACCAGACGTACGGCGGTCCGCATGCCCTCGGCCAGATCGGCCGGCCAGTAGCGGTGGGCGAGGCGCAGGGCCTGCTGCCGGTACTTCACCCGCACCGGCGAGGGGCGGTTGGAGAGCGGGCCGCGCTCGGCGAGGCGTGCCTCGTGCGCCAGGTTGCGCTGGGCGAGGGCGGCACGGGCCTCGCGGGAGCGGCGCCGGGTGACGGCGGTGCCGACGGCGCGGTGGGTGGCGGCCAGCAGACGGTCCAACGCGAGGTCCGGGGTGCGCAGTTCGGGTGGGCCGCCCAGTGCGGCGAGGCGGTCGGTGACGGCGGTGCCGAGCCGCCGGTGGGCCCGCATGAGCAGCGCGTCGAGGCGGTCGGGACCGTCGAGATCGGGTGTGCGCGGGTCACGGTCCATCACGTCGCCCTCCTCTCGTCGTCGAAGCGGCCTTCCAGGCGCAGCCCTTCCCTGAGGGCCGCCCTGGCCCGGGCCAGGTTCTGGCGTACGGCCGCCTGTGTCGTGCCCATCGCGCGGGCGCTCTCCTCGGTGGTGAAACCGTCCAAGTGCCAGGCCAGGGCGGCCCGTTGCTTGGCCGGCAGGAGGAGCAGCAGGGCCATCACCCCGCGTTCCTCCTCCTCCAGCTCGGCCGCGTGGGCCGGGGTCTGCCAGCGCAGATGGGTCTCGGGCTCGGGCATCTCCGCGCAGGCGTCCTCGGGGTTGACCTGCTGGCTCACCCAGGACCGCCAGGCCACCCTGCGCAGCCAGGCGCGCGGGTGGGTGATCGACAGACCCGGCGCGCACATCTGCGTGAAGGCGTCCTGCGCGGCGTCCTGCGCCTCGGCCCAGGAGGCGCCCTGGAACAGCAGGAAGCGGACCAGCGCCGGATACTGCTCGTGGTGCAGCGCCTCGGCGAGTTCGATGCCGGGCAGCGGGGCCGTGCTGGTCGCGACGTGGTCGGCGCGATCGACGTCGGTGTCGATGTCAGTGCTGAGCGCGTCCTCCATGGCCGCTCCCCCCGTTCCGGCCGGCGCGGGCTGGGAGGGGGTGCCGGTCCGTCCGACCGGTGGCGCTGCGGATCCGGTCGGTCTGTCCGGCCTCGGCGATACGTGCCCGCTCGACGTCGGCGCTCAGCCGCCGTTGCGCGACCTTCACCATGCCGTTGACGACGCTGACGGCCACGGTCACCACCGCTCCGACGATCACAGGATCCATGCCGTACCTGCCCCTTCCGGATGTCTCGCCCGGGCACCGCCCGCGCATCGAACGCACCACAACAGTGCTGATTTCTCCGGGAGTTGTGACATTCAGCTGGTCACAGGGGGGTTCGCGGGGCAGGCTGTACCGATGATCGGGAGGAGTACGGGCGGAATGTCACCGAGGGTTCTTCACGACCCGGCGTCCGGCGAGGTGGACCTCACCGCCCCGGCCGCCGAGCTGCGCCGGCTGGCGCGTGCCGTGGCCGAGGGCGAGGGCCTGCTGTGGACCGCGGCCGGGCCGGACGGCGATGCGCTGGCGGGCGTCGAGATCAGCGACGCGCCGGGGCCTGGGGTCCGCGTCTCGCTCGACCCCGTCCGGCGTGTCCTGCTCATCGGCGGCGACAGCGACGCCCGGGCCCTGCTCGCGGCCAATCTGCACGACATGGCCGACGCGGAGGACGGCGGTCATCTCCACGTCGACCACTTCCCCGACCACCCCTATCTGGCCGAGGGATCCCTCCCGCTGGTGGTCAACAGCCCGCACGGGGGCATGCCGAGGGGCTGAGCCACCGGTCAGCGGCCGGCGGCCACCGCCTCCGCGCCCGCCTGCGCGAACTTCTCGTCCAGCGCGCCGGACGGGGCGCCCGCGACGCCGATACCGGCGATCGGCGCGTTCTGGGCGGTGACCGGGACGCCGCCGGCCAGGAACAGGGTGCCGGGGATGTCCTTCAGGTTCGGGGCCTGCTTCAGGCGCTCGGCCAGTTCCGAGGTGGGGGCGTTCCAGGAGACCGCGGTGTAGGCCTTGCGCTCGGCGGACTCGTAGGACTGGGGGCCGGCGCCGTCGCCGCGCAGGGTGACGAGCGTGTTGCCGTTGCGGTCGACGACGGCGACCGTGACCCGCTGGTTCTCCTTCTCGGCGGCGTCCAGCGCGGCCTGGGCGGCGCGGGTGGCGGCGTCGATCGTCAGATGGGTGGACGTGGTGGTGGCCTTGGCCGGGGCGGAGGCCGCGGCGACGGGCGCGGCGGCCGGTGCGGAGGCGTTGGCGGAGACCGCGCCGAAGCCCGCGAGGGCGACGGCGCCGAGCACGGCACCGCCGAGGGCGACACGGGCGCGGCGGGAGACCTTCTTGTGCTGGGGCTGCACGGCGTTCATGGGTCGGTACTCCTTCGGTGGGCGGGCGGCCCGGTTGCCGTCCCGTTTCCTGCTCTCCACCCTCGGCCCGGAACCGGGCCCGGACGGTCGACGTTCCGGCTCGCTCGGAGGCGCGGGACGGATGACACGGGGGTCATCCGATCGGTTGACCCGCGCGGCCCGCGTCGCCGGTGACAATGGAGGTGTTTGCCCAGTTCAGCGCCCACAGTGAGGAAGGGAGGCGAGCCCCCTGATGCCGGACCGTACGCCGGACCGCACGCCGCACCGCGCGCCGGACCGCCCGGACGAACCGAGCGCCGTGGACACCCGGTGGCTCGGCCTCGTGCTGCACGCGGCGTTCTTCCTGCTGCTCGGCGGCGCGCTCGCCCGGTTCCTGCTGCGGCATCCCGGCGAGCCGCGCACCCCGTGGATCATCGCGCTGTGCGTCGTGCTCGTCGTCCTGCATCTGCTGGGGCCGAAGGCAGGCCGCCCGGGTCCACGGCACTCGGCCTGGCTGGCGCTGGTCCTCGTGGTGTGGATGGTGCTGGTGGTGCTCGCGCCCAGCTTCGCCTGGTGCGCGGTGCCCCTCTTCTACACCGGGCTGCGCACCCTGCCGCCCCGCGCGGCGCTCGTCCTCGTGACGGTGCTGACGGTGTTCGTGGTGGCCGCTCAGGTGCAGCTCGGCGGGCGCTTCGACCCGAACCTGGTGCTCGCGCCGCCCGCGGTCGCCGCGCTCGCCACCGCCGTCTTCCTCCAGATGGAACGGCAGACCGACCGTCAGCGCGCCCTCATCGACGACCTGATCCGCACCCGCCGTGAACTCGCCGCCTCGGAACGCCGCGAGGGCACCCTCGCCGAGCGGGAACGGCTCGCCATGGAGATCCACGACACGCTCGCCCAGGGCCTGTCCAGCCAGCGGATGCTGCTCCAGGCGGCGGACCGGGTGTGGGACGGCGAGCCGGACAAGGCCCGCGGCCATGTACGCACCGCCGCCTCCGTCGCCGAGCACAACCTCGCCGAGGCCCGCCGCTTCGTCCACGACCTCGCCCCCGCCGACCTCGCCCGCGGCGGCGGCCTCGACGAGGCGCTGCGCGCGCTGGCCGCCCGGGAGTCCGGCGCGCGGTGGACCGTACGCGTCCATGTGGACGCCGACGACGAACGGCTCGCCAGGCTGCCCGACCGCGTCCAGTCCGCCCTGCTACGGATCGCCCAGGGCGCTGTGGCCAACGTCCGCGAGCATGCGGGGGCGAGCGGTGCCGCGCTCACCCTCACCCTCCTCGACGACGAGGTCGTCCTGGACGTCTCCGACGACGGCCACGGCTTCGACCCCTCCGCGCTCCCCGACTCCCCCGAGGGCGGACGCGGACACGGGCTCCCCGCGATGCGCGCCCGGCTGCACGCGCTCGGCGGCACGCTGACCGTCGAGTCCCGCCCCGGCGAGGGCACCGTCCTCTCCGCCGCAGTCCCTCTGGGGACGCCCCGATGACCACCTCTGTCCGGCCGGGACGCCCCGCCGACCGCCTGTCCCCTGGAAGTCGGCCCAATGACCGCCCCTGCCTCCTGGAAGCCGACCCGATGGCCACCTCTCTCCGCCGGACGCCCCGATGACCGCAGCTGCCCCCTGGGAGGCACCCCGATGAGCGCCGACCCCGCGTCCGCGATGGCCCCGGGCCCCGCGTCCGCTCCCGTGCGCATCCTCGTCTGCGACGACCATGCCGTCGTACGGGCCGGGCTGCTCGCGCTGCTCGACAGCGCCCCGGACATCGAGGTCGTCGGGGAGGCCGGCACCGGTGCGGAGGCCCTCGCGCTGGCCTCGAAGCTCACGCCGGACGTCGTGCTGATGGACCTCCAGCTGGGCGAGGGCATCGACGGCGTGGAGACCACGCGCCGTCTCACCTCCGCGCCCGGCGCCTCCCCGCACGTCCTGGTGCTGACGACGTACGACACCGACGCCGACATCACCCGCGCCATCGAGGCGGGCGCCACCGGCTACCTCCTCAAGGCCGAGCGCCCAGAAGAGCTGTTCGCGGCGATCCACGCCGCCGCCGAGGGCCGCACCACCCTGTCGGCGCCCGTCGCGGGCCGCGTGATGGCCAACCTGCGCAAGCCGCCCCCCACCCTCACCGACCGGGAGCGCGACATCCTGACCCAGCTGGCCCGGGGCATCGGCAACCGGGACATCGCCCGCGCCCTCTACATCAGCGAGGCCACGGTCAAGACCCATCTGCGCCGCATCTACGACAAGCTCGGCGTGGACACCCGCGCGGGAGCGGTGGCGGTCGCCAAGGAGCGCCGGCTGCTGCCGTGAGACCGCCCTGCCGCCCCTCTCCTACGCCGCGCGCCAGACCGTCGTGTCCACCTGAATGAAGCTGAGTCCGGGTTTGTCCCACAGCGCGGTCGACTTCACCTGGATCGACAGCAGCGCGATGTCACCGGAGGGGTGCTGGATGCAGAACTCGCTGCCCGCCGCCGACGCGGCCAGGGAGAAGTTGTGGAACTCCTTGCCCTTGGCCCCACTGAGCATGAACTTGCAGTCCTCGTAGGTGTTGCCGGGGTCGCCGAACATCTGGAGGATCAAGCTCTTGTCGCTCTCCAGCGCGCAGCCGATCTCCTCGCAGGTGAAGCGGATGTCGCCCTTGCGGTCGTCGCGGGTCTCCGGCCGCTTGCCGCTGTGGAGGTACAGAGAGTTCTTCTCGTCCAGGTTCATGGGCGAGAACCCCGGGATCGCCTGCGGCTGCTTGTCCGCGGTCGCCTCACCGCCCGCCGCCTGCGCGGTTCCGTCACCGGCCGCCGCGTCGGCCGCGTCCGCCGAGCCGTCAGTGGCCGCCGAGGAGGACGCCGACGACCGTGCGGATCGGGTGGGTTCCGGCGTGGAGGACGTGGTCGTGCCCCCGTCGCGAGCCTCGTCGGCGCCGCTCTTGGCCTGCCACACCAGTCCCGTCACCAGCAGCGCCGTCGCGGTCACGGCGGCCGCCGCGATCAGCGCCGTACGTCTGCGCCGGACCCGCCCCTGATCCGGCACCGTCGGCGCGGACGGCCGCACCGGGGCGATCAGCGGCTGCTGCTGTGCCAGGGACCCGGCGGCGGGCGCCGAAGGGGGCGCCCAGGCGGGCCCGGAGGCCGACACCAGGGTCGGCTCCGGAGCACGCGCCACCCCATCCGCAGCCTCGGCCGACCCGGGACCGGGGACCGGAGCCTCCGTCGGCCCGGGAACGGGGACCGCAGCCGCGTCCGCGCGCGCATCTCCATCCGGAGCCTGGGCCTCCGTGGCCTCGGCGACCGGTGCCTGCACCGCCGTGGGGTCGGGGACCGGAGCCGGGGCCGGTACCTCCGGGCCCGTGATCTCCCGCCACACCGCCGGGCCACCGCCCGCGTCGGCGTCCCGCCCCAACCGCTGCCGGCACCACTCGACGACCTCGGTCGCGGTGACGCGCTCCTTCGGATCGGCGGCGAGGCACCGCGCGATCAGCGGCCGAATCGGTTCGGGCAGGCCGGACAAGTCAGGCGCCGAGTGCACGATGCGGTACAGGACGGTGGCGGAGGGGCCGTTGCCGTACAGCGGCTCGCCCAGGGCGGCGAAGGCCGCCGTCTGGCCGAGCGCGAAGATGTCGGTGGCCGCCGTGATCTCGGTGGCGAGCGCCTGCTCGGGGGCCATGAACTGGGGTGTGCCGATGGCGGCGCCCGTGGTCGTGTGCGCGGTCAGATCGGCGGCCAGCGAGATGCCGAAGTCGATGACGCGCGGACCGTCGGCGGCCAGCAGCACGTTCGACGGTTTGAGGTCCCGGTGCACGATGCCGGCGCCGTGGATCGCCTGGAGCGCCTCGGCCACGCCCGCCATCAGCCACAGCACCGCCGGGACCGGCAGCGGCCCGCGCCGGTGGACGGCCTCCGCGAGGGAGGGGCCCGGGACGTAGAGCGTGGCCAGCCAGGGCGGTGTGCCGTCGGCGTCGGCGTCGAGGAGTTCCGCGGTGTAGGCGCCCCTGACCTGCCGGGCCGCGTTGATCTCCCGGCGGAAGCGACGGCGGAAGTCCGGGTTGTCGGCGAGTTCCGGCCGTACGACCTTGATGGCGACCGGTCGGCCGCCCTGGGTGTGCGACAGATAGACCCGCCCCATGCCGCCCGCGCCGAGCCGGGCGGCCAGCCGGTAGCCGGCCACCTGAACCGGATCGTCCCCCTGTAGTGGCTGGAACGCCTCGGACACGTCGTTCATCGGCCCCCGTCCCCCCTGCTCCCCTGGTTGTCTCGTCGGTCGACATCTGTTTGACGGTTTGACCGACGGCAGAAGCCTAAGGGGTGTCCGGCGCGTTCTGATCAGGACCCGGGCGCACGCCCGCTACGGCTGCCCCCTCCCGTGTCCTCCCGGACCTCGGCCGGCGCGGACGTAACGTGATGGGCGGTCACGACGGGTGGCCGCGGTGCAAAGCCCCGGGTGGCGTGATGTGTTGGAGTGCTACGGCCGACCTGGTGGCCGGTACGGCGGTCTCGGCGGTCGGTGTCGCCTGTCTGGCGCGGGTGCGGAATCCGCGCGATGTCCCGCTGGCCGGGCTTCCGTTGCTGCTAGGGGCGCATCAGATCGTGGAGGCGCTGGTGTGGAACTCCGGTGGCGGCAGCGGGGCGGCGACCGTGGTGTGGGCCGTCATCGCGCTGCCCGTGCTGGCTTTCGGCGTGCCGGTGGCCGTGTGGTGCGCTGCCGCGCCGCGGGTCCGGCGCCGGCTGGCGGTGCCGGTGGTGGTCGGCGCGGTGACGGCCGCGGCACTCGCGCAGGCCCTTGTCTCCGGGCCGGTGACGGCGGAGATCCGCGGGCACACCATGGGCTATGCGATCGGGCTGCCCCACACCCCGCTGATCGTCGCCGGGTATCTGCTGGCGACCGTGGGCGCGCTGCTGCTCTCGGGTGATCGGCGGCTGTGCGTGCTGGGGCTGCTGATGGGCGTGGGTGCGCTGGTCTGCTCGGCGCTGTGGCGGCTGGAGTTCGTCTCGACCTGGTGCGCGCTGGCCGCCCTGTGCTCGGTGGTGCTGCTCGGCTGGGTGCGTGCACGGTCTCGAGGGGCGGTGGAGGTTTCCCCCTGACGCCGTCGATCTTTCCGGAGCGGCCTGCGCTCCGCGCCTGCCGTGGGCCAGGATGAGCGGGTCATGAACCCGCACGTCGCGAACCCCCGAGCACCCCTGCCCGTCCTGCGGGCCGCGGTGTTCGCCGTCGTCGGCGCCGTGCTGGGGGTGAGCGCCCACCATCTGCTCGGTGCGGAGTCCGTGCCGTGGGCGCAGGGGGCGACCGTGGCCGCCGGGCTCTTCGGCCTGGGGCTGGTCGGCGTGCGCCGGCCGCGGCATGTGGGCACGGTCGTCGTGTGCAGCGTGGCGGGGCAGTCGGGGCTGCATCTGTGGCTGACGCTCACCGCGCACCCGCCGCGGGGGCCGCATGTCCACCACCACGGCCACACGCCGGTGCGGGAGCCGCTGCACGGCTCCGTGGCCATGACGGCGGCCCACGCCCTGGTCGCCGTACTCGTCGCGGTGTTGCTGCACCGAGCGGACATGGCCTGTTGGACGCTGGCCCGGGGTGTGGGCAGGGTGCTGGGCTCGGTGCGGGACCATGTGGCCGCCGCGCGGGCGCTGTTCACCTGGCCGCCGCCGGCCGGGCGGCTGGGTGTGCCGGTTCCGCCCGCGGCGGAGGACGCGAGGACCGCGCCCATGGGGCCCGTCCTCGCGTACGCGGTGGTGCGGCGGGGGCCGCCGCCGGGTCGGGCAGTTCTCGTCACCTGACCCGATCGGGACGCCTGTTCGGCATTCGTCGTACGGCGGCCCCGTCATACCACCCTGCCTGGAGACACCCATGTCCCGTATCACCCGCCGTCTGACCGTCGCCGTGGCCGCGGCGGCAACCGCCGTACTGTGCACCGCCGTTCCGGCCGCCGCCCATGTGGAGGTCGAGTCGGACGACGCGCGGGCCCTCGCCCGGAACGCCGAACTCACCTTCACCGCCGAGTCGGAGTCCGCCACCGCCGGGATCGCCCAGATCCGGGTGGTCCTGCCCGAGGGCATCGCCCCGTCCGACGTCACCTACGAAGACGGGCCCCAGGGCTGGAAGTTCAGCAGGACCGACGACGGCTACGCCGTGCGGGGCGCGGCGCTGAAGGTGGGCGCCGACGCCGCATACTCCATCGTCGTACGGCAGTTGCCGGACGCGAAGGAGCTGGCGTTCAAGACGCTCCAGACGTACGGCGACGGCAAGGTCGACCGCTGGATCGAGCTGGGCGAGTCCGGCGACGACGACGGGCACGGGCACGAAGAGGGCAGTCCGGCGCCGGTGCTGGAGCTGAAGGCCGCCGCGCCGGGCGCGACACCGGTCGGCCCGTCCCCCAGCGCGTCCGAGAGCGTGTCGGCGACGCCGGCCACCGAGGAGGCCGACGCCTCGCCGACCCCGCAGGCGGCCGACGCCGAACAGGACGACGACGGCGGTCTGTCGGCCGGGGCGTGGATCGCTGTCGCGGTGGTGCTGGTCGTGGCCGTGGCCGTCGTGTTCGCCGTACGCCGCAGGGGCGGCGCCCAGCGTTAGGGCCTCGTGGGGGCTGGTCAGTCGCGCGGTTCGTCGGGACCATCCGGAGGGACACCGTCGAACCGGCGCGGAGGAGTGCCCCGATGAAGGCCATCGTCCAGTACGCGTACGGCTCCACCGATTCACTGCAACTGCGGGACGTCGAGCGTCCCGTGCCCCGCGACGACGAGGTGCTCGTGGAGGTACGGGCCGCGGGCGTCGACCCGAGTGTGTGGCATCTGATGACGGGCCGGCCCTACATCGCCCGGCTCAGTCCCGAACTGGGGCTGCGCCGCCCCGCCCATGTCGTGCGCGGCTGGGACGCGGCCGGCCGGGTGGCCGCGGTCGGGGAGAAGGTGACCGGGTTCAAGCCGGGGGACGAGGTGTTCGGGCAGTGCGACGGCTCCTTCGCCGAGTACGCGCGCGCCAGGCCCGAGCAGCTCGCCGCGATGCCCACGGGCCTGTCCTTCGAGCAGGCCGCCGCCCTGCCCGTATCCGGCATCACCGCGCTCCAGGCCCTGGACCTGGCTCGCCCGGCCCCCGGCCGGCGGGTGCTGGTGATCGGCGCCTCGGGCGGCGTGGGCACCTTCGCCGTACAGCTCGCCGCGCACTACGGTGCCGAGGTCACCGGGGTGTGCGGTCCCGGCGCGGCCGATCTGGTCGGGTCGCTGGGCGCCACCGACGTCATCGACTACACCCGGGAAGACATCACCGCGCGCGCCGTGCGCTACGACCTCGTCGTCGACGCCGCCGGCAACCGTTCCCTGTCCCGGTTGCGCCGGGTCCTGGCCCCGCGCGGCACGGTCGTCTTCGTCGGCGGCGAGGACGGCGGCCCGGTACTGGGCGGCCTGGACCGCTGGGTGCGCGGTCTGGTGCTGTCCGTCTTCGTGGGGCAGCGCCTGCGCCCGGTCTTCGCCCATACCCGGCAACCGGATCTCCTGAGGCTCAAGGCCCTGGCGGAGACGGCGGCGATCGTCCCGGTGATCGACCGCACCTACCCCCTGGACGACGCCGTGGCCGCCGTACGGCATCTGGAGAGCGGGCATCCGCGCGGCAAGCTCGTCATCACCGTCTGAGCGGCCCGGTCAGTCCGGCGTCGGAGGTTCGAGGCGGGAGAGCCAGGTGGTGAGCAGCTTCTCCAGGGTCTCGGCCTCGGTGGGTGTCAGCAGGTCCAGCAGCCGGCGTTCGTTGCGCATGTGGTCGGTGAAGGCCTGGTCGACCAGTGCGCGGCCGGGGCCGGTGAGGGCGACGATCCGGCCGCGCTGGTCGTCGGCGGAGCGGCGGCGGGTGACGAGGCCGGCCCGCTCCAGCCGGTCGATCCGCTTGGTCATCGCGCCGGTGGTGACCATGGTGTGCGCGGCGAGCTCGCCGGGCGCCCGCTCATAGGGCTCACCGGCCCGGCGCAGGGCGCACAGGACGTCGAACTCCCCCTCACCGAGGCCGTAGCGGCCGTAGACGAGCACGAGTTCCTCGGTGAGCCGGTCGGCGAGCCGGTGCAGCCGGCCGATCACGCCCTGCGGACCGACGTCGAGATCGGGCCGCTCGCGGCGCCAGTCGGCCTGGATACGGGCCACGCGGTCCGGCGACTGCCGGTCGTTCTCAGACATGCACCCCACTTTAGCTTCCCGGGAAGTTATATTGGCTTCCATGGAAGCCAATGCACGGTGGGTGGCGCTGACCGCGGTGGCGCCGGTGGCGTGGGGCACCGCCTACTACGTCACCCATGAGTTCCTGCCGACGGACCGCCCGCTGTACGGGGCCGCGCTGCGGGCGCTGCCGGCGGGTCTGGTGCTGCTGGCTCTGGCCCGGCGACGGCCGCACGGTGTGTGGTGGTGGCGGTCCGCGGTGCTCGGGCTGCTCAACGTGAGCGTGTTCTTCGTCCTCGTCTACGCCGCCTCGCAACTGCTCCCGACGAGCGTGGCCTCGACCGTCATGGCCGTGTCCCCGCTGACGATGATGCTCATCGCCTGGTCCCTGGTCGCCGAGCGGCCCGGCACCGCCCCTCTGACCGGCGCCGCCGTCGGACTCGTCGGCGTCTGCCTGATGCTGTTCACCGGCGCGGACGGGGTGAGCGTGCCGGGGATGCTCGCGTCCGGCGGGGCGATGCTGGTGTCGGCCTTCGGCCACATTCTGACCAAGCGGTGGAACGCGGGCGGCGCGGTGCTCGCCTCGACCGCCTGGCAGCTCACCGCCGGGGCGCTGTTCCTGCTGCCGGTCGCCGCGGCCGTGGAGGGTCCGCCGCCCGCCCTGTCCGCGCCGGCGCTGCTCGCCTTCGCCTATGTCTCGGTCGTCGCCACGGCACTGGCCTTCACCGTGTGGTTCGCCGGACTGCGGCGGCTGCCGGCGGGGACGGTCGGTCTGATCGGGCTGCTCAACCCCGTGACCGGGGTGCTGCTCGGCACGGCGCTCGCGGGCGAGGCGCTGACCGTCCGGCAGATGTGCGGGCTGCCGCTGGTGCTGCTCGGGGTCGCGCTCGGCCGCCCGGGACGCGCGCGTCCGGCCGCTCGGCCCGTGCCGGCCGCCTGCAACGCCCCTTGAAACGGGGCAAGGTGGAGGGGTGAGCGAACGACGTTTCGATGTGTGGACCGCCGGCGACGCCTACGAGCGGTACATGGGCCGGTGGAGCCGGCTGGTCGCCGACGAGTTCGTCCGGTGGCTGGCCTGTCCGCCCGAGGCCCGGTGGCTGGACGTCGGCTGCGGGTCGGGGGCGCTCACCTCGACGGTGGCCGTACGGTGCCGGCCTCGCGCCCTGCTGGGCGTGGAGCGCTCCGCCGGGTTCGCGGCGACGGCCCGCGCGTCCGCTCCCCCGCCGACGTGTGTCGCCGTGGCGGACGCCCAGGCGCTGCCGGTAGGGGACGCGGTGTTCGACGTGGCCGTCAGCGGACTGGTGCTGAACTTCCTGCCCGCGCCCGGCGTCGCGCTGGCGGAGGCGGTGCGCGGGGTGCGGCCGGGCGGCGTGGTGGCCGCCTATGTGTGGGACTACGCCGAGGGCATGGGTTTCCTGCGCCACTTCTGGGCCGCCGCCACCACGGTCGACCCGTCGGCCGACGCCCACGACGAGGGCCGCCGCTTCCCGCTCTGCCGACCGTCCGCACTGCGCACCCTGTGGAGCGAGGCGGGGTTGACCGAGGTCACGGTCGCGCCGATCGAGATCCCGACCCTGTTCGCCCACTTCGACGACCTGTGGACCCCGTTCCTGTCCGGACAGGGCCCGGCCCCCGGCCATGTCGCCGCCCTCTCCCCCGACCGCCGCGAGGACCTGCGGCGGACGCTGCGCGCACGGGTGCCGACGCGGGCCGACGGGACGATCCCGCTGACGGCTCGCGCCTGGGCGGTACGGGGGCGCAAGGCCACGACGTCATCGCGCGGTGCGGGCCGGACGCAGCGGTGACGAACCCGCCATCGTGAGGGTGACCCCGTCACAGCGGTGGGAGCGGGCTCACCGCGACGCGAGTTCGGACTCGATCCAGGCGTGGACGTGTGCGCGTCCGGCCCACCACTCGCGCACCGCCCGCGGGGTCCAGTGCCGGTCGTCGTCCCAGGCGTAGCCGCCCATCGGCTCGTCCCGGGCCATCTGCACCAGACCCGCCACCTCACGGGGGTTGGCGGGCTGACGCGTGGCGCAGGTCGCTGGAGAGCACGTGCTCGGGCAGGTGGTACGGGCCGTTGAGGCCGTCGTCGGTCTCCCCCGCGTAGAACGGCCCGGGCACGGGGTGCCGGCGAAGCCGGGCGCGCAGGTCCAGGGCCGACCGCCGGAGCTCACGCTCGAACAACTTGGCCTCGCTCGTGCCTGTCTCGTCCACGACGGCACACCGTAGACCAGCGGCGACGGGCAGGGCACGTTCCTTTGCGCCCTGCCCGTCCGTTCCGCTCCGCTCTGCTCTGGCCGTCAGGGATGCCGCAGCAGGGCGCAGACGAGGTTCTCCTCCAGCTCGCGCATCCGTTCCACCTGGGCGGGGTCCGTCGCCTTGTTGATCTGGGTGGTGGCGGAGAACGTCAGCGAGCGGCGGCCGTCGGGGCTGGCCGCGACGAGTTGGGTGTAGCCGAGGGTGTTGCCGGTGTGGCCGTACACGGCACCGCACCGGGTGTCGTACCGGAAGAGCGCGAGGCCCGCCCGGTTGTGGCCCGGCCCGGCGGGCTCGGAGGCGCCCTCGATCCAGCGGCGCTGGGCGTGGATCATGCGTCCGCCGTAGAGCGCGCCGCCGACGTAGCCGCGCACGAAGCGGGTCATGTCGGCCGGCGTGGAGACGATGCCTCCGGAGGCCCACACGCCGGACATGCCCAGGACCTCGCTGACGTCCTCCGGCGCGGCGGGCGGGTCCACGGCGTAGCCGTGCAGATAGGGCTTCGGCATCCGGTAGCCCTGCGGGAGGCTGGTGCGGTCGAGGCCGAGCGGTCTGTAGACGAGTTCGCGCAGGAGGCGTTCGTACGGTGTCCCGGTCGCCGCCTCCGCCATCAGCGCGACGGCGATGTTGTCCGAGTTGGAGTACTGGTAGCGGCTGCCGGGTGCGAAGCGGAGCGGTTTGTCGGCCACGTAGTCGAGCAGGCGGCGGGAGTCGAAGTGGTGCCGTGGGTCGGCGCGGATCTCGTCCCGGAACGCGGTGCTCTCCGAGTAGTCCGGCAGCCCGCTGGTGTGCTGGAGCAGCTGGCGCAGTGTCACCGCGCCCCAGGCGGCGGGCAGTCGGGGCAGTCGGTGGGCCAGGGTGTCGTCCAGGTCGAGGGCGCCGCGGTCGGCCAGTGTCAGGGCGACGGCCCCGCTGAAGGCCTTCGCCGTACTGGCGATGCGCATGTGGTCGTCGGGGCGGGGCGGGCGGCCGGTGCGGAGGTCTGCGGCGCCCGCGGTGAGGACGCGGGTCTTCCTGCCGTACTGGAGGACTGCGATGACGGCGGGCGGGCCGCCGGGGCTGTGGACGAAGCGGTCGAGCTGCTCCTGGAGTCGGTGGTCGTCGCCGTGCTTCGGTGCGGCGGACGCGGGGCCGGCGGTGGTGACCGGGGTCAGTACGGCCACGCAGAGCGCGGCGAGGGAGGCGGCGCGCAGGGCGGAACGCAGAGGCATCAAGGGCTCCCGGGGGGGGTGGGCTGGACTGCGGTCCAGCCTCTCGGCCCCCTCTGGCGCCTGCTCCTTGTGCTGCTGCATCCGGCCCAGTCGGTCTCAGCCCCGCCGTCTCACAGCCGCACGACGATCAACGCCGTGTCGTCCGTCGCGCCTTCCGGTGGCAGCAGCTCCAGCAGCACCGCGTCCGCCATCGGTTCCGGTTCGGCCTTGCGGTGCCGGGTCAGGGAGTCCGCGAGCCGTTCGAGGCCGGTGTCGATGTCCTCGCGGCGGCGCTCCACCAGTCCGTCGGTGTAGAGGACCAGCGTGTCGCCCGCGCTGAAGCCGGCCGTCGCCTCGGGGCGCGGGACGGGGTCGGGGCTGGCGTCCAGCGGCGGATCGGTGGCCGCGTCGAGGAACTCCACCCGGCCGTCGGCGTGGACGAGGGCCGGTGGGAGATGGCCGGCGCTGCTGTAGGTGATGGTGCGGGCGTCGAAGTCGACGAAGGTGGTGACCACCGTCGCGGACTCGGCGCCGGGGACGACGTTCGCGTACCGGCCCAGGACGTCGAGGGCCTGCGCGGGCCCGTCGGCGACCCGGGAGGCGGCGCTCAGCGCGCTGCGCAGCTGGCCCATCACACAGGCCGCCGCCAGTCCGTGACCGACGACATCGCCCACCGCGACACAGATGCGGTCGCCGCCGATCCGGTCCACCAGGTCGTACCAGTCGCCGCAGACGTTCAGCGCGCCGACGGCGGGCCGGTAGCGTACGGCCGCCCGGTGGTCGCGCACCTGGCGCGGCGCCGGGAGCATCGCCTCCTGGAGGGCCAGGGCGACCTCGCGCTCGCGCGCGTGGGCCTTTCTCAGCCGTTCGTTGACCTGCTGCAACTCCCTCGCGCGGATGTACAGTTCGGCCTCCAGCGCCCGGGCCCGGGTGCCGACGGGGCCGCCGCGGTCGCGGACGAACTCGGTGACCTCCTCGACCCGGTGCACCAGGAGGACGACCTCTCCGTCGGGTCCGAGCACGGGGGCGTTGATCGGGCTCCAGTAACGCTCCTCCCACTGTCCCGGCTCCTCCAGGGAGTGCACGTCGTAGCGCTGCACGGCCATGGTGTCGCGCTCACCGGTGGCCAGGACGCGCTGGAGCGAGGCCGCGAGGTTGCGCATGCCGGAGGCGGCCGGGTCGCCGGGGTTGTCGGGGAAGACGTCGAAGAGATAGTGGCCGACGAGCTGTTCCCGGCTGCGGCCGGACATGCGGACGAACTCCTCGTTGGCGTCCACGTACACCAGATCGGGGGTCAGTACCGCCACCATGCCGGGCAGCGCCTGGAACACCGCCGCGTGGTCGATCCCAGCGTCCGCCATGGCTCTGCCGCCTCACTCGCCGATATCGCCTCACTTCCCACGATATGAGCCACGGCCGCCGTTTCCCCGCCGACCGCGTGCTCTGCCCCGCCTCCGCCCGGAAATTCGGTTGCCCACGCCCCCTCGGCCGGCGCTAGATTCCGCCCATGGCAGACATCCAGGGCTCGTACGACGATCTGTTCACGGCCGTGCCCAACGCACTGGCCGCTTTCCTGGACGAGGGGGACGCCGGCGGCTCGGCCGCGGTCTTCGTGGACGGCGAGGCCGTGGTGGACGTGTGGGGCGGATACGCGGACGCGGCCCGGACCAGGCCGTGGGAGCGCGACACCGTCGTGACCGTCTTCTCCGTGACCAAGACGATGACGGCCCTGTCCGCGCTGATCCTGGCGGACCGGGGCGAACTCGACCTGGACACGCCCGTGGCCCGGTACTGGCCGGAGTTCGCCGCGGCGGGCAAGGACAAGGTGCTCGTACGACATCTGCTGTCGCACACCGCGGGCCTGCCCGACTACGACGGGCCGCTCGCCGAGATCTACGACTGGCCGGCCGTCACGGCCCGGCTCGCGGCGCTGGCCCCGCAGTGGGAGCCGGGAACCGCGGCCGGCTACCACTCCCTCACCCAGGGCTTCCTGGTGGGCGAGGTGGTCCGCCGGATCACGGGCCGCACCCTGGGCACGTTCTTCGCCGAGGAGGTGGCCGGGCCCCTCGGCGCCGACTTCCGGATCGGTCTGGGCCCGCGGGACGACCATCGCGTGGCGCTCGCCGTCCCGCCGCCCTCGTACGACGAGGACTACACCGCGAGCGCCCCGAACGCGGACCCCAAGCCCGCCACCGCGACCGCGCTCCGGGTCCGGGACGCCAACAGCCTGGCCTGGCGCCGGGCCGAGATCCCCGCGGCGAACGGCTACGGCAACGCCCGGTCCGTCGCGCTCGTGCAGTCGGCGATGGCGTGCGGGGGCACGGTGGGCGGGGTGCGGCTGCTCTCCCCGGCGGGGTGCGCGCGGGCGTGGGAGGAGCAGTTCGACGGCACGGACCGCACCCTCGGCATGCCGATGCGCTGGGGCCTGGGCTACGGCCTGTTCGGCACGACGTACGGCTGGGGCGGGTGGGGCGGATCCCTCGTCATGGTCGATCCCGAGGCCCGGATGGCGGTGGCCTACGTGACCCACCAGATGCGGGAGCCCGCGGACGACCAGCGGGGCCTGGAGATCGTGTCGGCGGCCTACGAGGGGCTCCAGGGGCTGCGCCCCTGACACCGCGTGCCACTCTCGTTCCTGGCTGCCGTCCGGGTGCGCCGCACACGTCCCGTGGCGCATTCTTGCTGTGTCGCCCGAGCGGCGGCACAGCGACGAGGCAGGGCCGATGACTGGGAGCGACGAGGACGCGCACGGGACGCCCGGACCGCTGGCCGCACTGCTGATCGACGCCTCGACGGAGGCGATCGGCGCGGCCGGGGGGCACGCCGGCGGCATCTATCTGCGCTCGCACACCCCCGGGGTGCTGCGGCTGGCCGTCCTCGCGGGGCTGCCGGGGCCGCTGTTCCGGCCCTGGTGGCGGCTGCACGCCGACCGGCCGTTCCCCGTCGCCGACGCCTACCGGCTCGGGGTGCATGTGGTGCTGCCGAACGCCACGGAGACGATGCGCCGCTATCCGCAGTTCGCGGCGGGGCTGCCGTTCCAGTTCGGTTCGCTGTACGTGCCGGTCGTGGGCGCCTCGTCGACGTACGGCGTGCTGACCGTGCTGCGGCCCGCGGTGGCCGACGCGGCCGAGGTGCTGTCCGCGCGGGAGCGGCTGACGCGGGTCGCCGAGGAACTGGCCGCACACCTGGAGGCCCACCAGGGACCGGTCGCCTGGGACGGCGAGCCCCTGTGCGTACGGCCGCCGGCCGTGCACCCGTCCGTGGGGCGGCTCGGCCGGTTCGCCTGGGACCCGGCGACCGACGTGGTCACCGCCGACGCGCCGCTGCACGCTCTGCTGGGGGTGGCGCCGACGGAGTTCGCCGGCACCGTCCAGGCACTCGCGGACACGGTGTCCCCGGTAGACGCGCAGCGGGTGCTGGCCGCGCTCCAGGAGACCGCCGCGAACCGGCCGCCTCCGTCGCTGCCGCTGTATGTGCGGGCCCCGGACGGCGGGCTGCGGCTGATGGAGTTCTGGACCCCGGACGCCACGCCCGCCGGGTCCGGCTCGCGGCCCGTGCGCGGGTTCGTCCTCGACCCCGGCCCCTCGGCGGCGGGCGACGCCGCCGCCGACCTGCTGCCGGAGGGTGTGTTCTGCCTGGACCGGCTCGGGCTCGTCGCCTACGCCAATCCGCGCGCCGCCCAGTTGCTGCACCAGCCGCGCGACCTGCTCCTCGGGCGCCCGCTGTGGGACAGCGTGCCCTGGCTGAGCCAGCCCGACTTCGAGGACCATCTGCGCAGCGCCCTGCTGTCTCCGGCCCCGGTGCATCTGCATGTACGGCGGCCTCCCGACCCCGCGCAGGAGTCCTACGAGGGCGACTGGCTGGCGCTGTCGGTCTATCCCGGCCCGGACGTGCTGACCTGCACGGTCCAGCCGAGCAGCCGGATGTCCGACGCGGCCGGGGCGCAAGTGGAGGCCGCGGACGGGGGCGCCGGCGCCGCGGCCGGCGCGTCCTCGCTGGCCCCGCTGTACCGGCCGATCGTCCTCGCCATCGCCCTGACGGAGGCCGTCACCGCCCGCCAGGTCTCCGCGGTGGTCATGCGGGAGCTGCTCCCGGCGTTCGGCGGCCGGCGGTTCGCCCTCTACCTCCTCCAGGACCGGCATCTCTTCCTGGCCTGGGAGTCGGGCTTCCCGCCGGGGTTCCTCGCCCCGTTCGACGGCGTGGGCCTCGACGAGCAGCTGCCCGGCGTCGAGACGCTCACCACCGGCCGGCCGCTCTTCTTCGACTCCATGGAGCAGCTCTCCGCCGCCTACCCCGGCATCTCGCTGGACGCCACGGAGGGTGCCCGCGCCTTCCTGCCGCTGATCGCCTCGGGTCGCCCGGTCGGCTCCTGCATCCTCGGCTTCGACGGGTCGCGCAGCTTCAGCGGCGAGGAGCGCTCGGTGCTGACGGCGCTCGCCGGGCTGATCGCGCACGCCATGGAGAAGGCCCAGCGCTACGAGAGCGAGGCCGCGCTCGCCCGGGGGCTCCAGCAGGCGCTGCTGCCCCGGCGGCTGACGGACCATCCGCTGGTGGAGACCGCCGGGCGCTATCTGCCGGGCACCCAGGGCATGGAGGTCGGCGGCGACTGGTACGACGTCGTCGAGTCGGGGGACGGCCTGGCCCTGGTGATCGGGGACGTCCAGGGACATGGTGTGCAGGCCGCCGCGACCATGGGGCAACTGCGCAGCGCGGTCCGGGCGTTCGCGCTCGGCGACCGGCCGCCCGACGAGGTCATGACCGGCACGAACCATCTCCTCATCGACCTCGATCCCGGCCAGTTCGCGAGCTGCTGCTACATCCGGCTCGACCCGGTCACCGGGCTCGCCCGCGCGGCCCGGGCCGGCCATCCCCCACCCCTGCTGCGCAACGCCGACGGCTCCACCCGCGTCCTCGACCTGGCCGGCGGCGTCGTCCTCGGCGTCGACGCCGGGGCCCGCTACCCGGTCACCGAGTTGCAGATGGAGCCCGGCGCCGTTCTCGCGCTCTACACCGACGGTCTCGTCGAGCGGCCCGGCGTCGACATCGACGACGGCATCAACTCCCTGCGCGTGGCCCTGACCCGGGCCGGCAACCCCTCGACCAGCCTCGCGGGCCTGGCCGACGGCCTCACCACGGCGGCCCAGCACACCGCCGACCGCCCGGACGACATCGCCCTGCTGCTGGCGACGCGGCGCCCGGAGCGACGGCGGCGGCAGCGGTGAGCCGTCGTGGCCGACCCGTCACGCCTGCGGCGTCAGGACCTGCGAGGGCGATGCCGAGGTCTCGTGCAGGACGTGTCACGGTCCGTGACGCCTCTCGCCTCCTGGGGCCGTGCAGTGTAGACATGGCACATGGCCCGACTCTCGCAGCGTGACGCAGGCCGGTCGCGGCGCGGGCGGGTGGAGGCGCGGTCGGCGCTGGGCGGACGCAGTGTCGCCTGGCAGGTGTTCGTGCTCCAGGTCGTGATCGTGCTGCTGCTGGTCGTGGCCGCTGTGGTGGCCCTGGTGCTCCAGGTGCGGCACGACAGCACGACCGAGGCCCGCAACCGCTCGGTCGCCGTCGCCGAGGCCTTCGCCAACGCCCCGGGCACCCGCGAGGCGCTGAGCGCCCCGGATCCCACGGCGGTGCTACAGCCCCGGGCCGAGGCCGCCCGCGAGGCGACCGGCGTGGACTTCATCGTCGTACTCAACACCGACGGGATCCGTTACACGCATCCCAAGCCGGACCGCATCGGCAAGAAGTTCGTCGGCAACCTCGCGCCCGCGCTGGCCGGGCACGTGGTGACCGAGCAGATCGACGGGACGATCGGGCCGCTGGTGCAGGCCGTCGTGCCGGTCAAGGACCCGGACGGCAAGGTCGTCGGAGCGGTGTCGGCCGGGATCACCACGGAACACGTGGGCGGGACGGCGGACCAGCAGCTGCCGCTGCTGATCGCGATGGCGGCCGGCGGCCTCGCGGTGGCCACACTGGGCACGGCCCTGGTCAGCAGACGGTTGCAGCGCCAGACGCACGGTCTGGGTCCGCACGAGATGACCCGCATGTACGAGCATCACGACGCGGTGCTGCACGCCGTGCGCGAGGGTGTGCTCATCGCGGACGGGGAGGGCAGGCTGCTCCTCGCCAACGACGAGGCGCAGCGGCTGCTGCATCTGGCCGCGGACGCCGAGGGGCGGCAGGTCCTCGACCTCGGTCTGCCGCCGGACGTGGCCGATCTGCTGGCCTCCGGGCGGGTCGCGACGGACGAGGTGCACCTGGTCGGCGACCGGCTGCTGGCGGTCAACCAGCGGGCCACCGAGCTGGAGGGCGGCCCGGCGGGCACGGTGGCGACCCTGCGCGACTCCACGGAGCTGCGGGCCCTGTCGGGCCGGGCGGAGGCGGCGCGGGAACGGCTGAACATGCTCTACGACGCCGGGGTGGGCATCGGCACCAGCCTGGACGTGACCCGGACCGCCGAGGAGCTGGCGGAGCTGGCCGTGCCGCGGTTCGCGGACTTCGCCACGGTGGATCTGTTCGACGCGGTGCTCGGCGGCGGGCAGCCGGAGGCGGGGACCGAACTGCGGCGCACGGCGTTCAGCGGGATCCGCAAGGACGCGCCGCTGTATCCGGTGGGCGAGCGGATGCGACTGGTGGCGTCCGCCCCGCAGGCTCGCGCCCTGCGTTCGGGTCAGGCGGTCCTTGAGTCCCTGCTGGCCCAGTCGCCGGGGTGGCGGGCCCAGGATCTGGAACGCACCGCGCAGGTCCTGGAGTTCGGCATCCACTCGCTGATCACCGTGCCGTTGCGGGCCGGGGCCCTGGTCCTCGGCGTGGTCAACTTCTGGCGTTCGCAGAAGCCGGAGCCCTTCGACACCGACGAACTGGCCCTGGCGGAGGAGCTGGTGACCCGGGCGGCGGTCTCCATCGACAACGCCCGCCGCTACACCCGCGAGCACACCATGGCGGTCACGCTCCAGCGCAGCCTGCTGCCGCGCAGTCTGCCCGAGCAGAACGCCCTGGACATCGCCTACCGCTATCTGCCCGCGCAGGCGGGCGTCGGCGGCGACTGGTTCGACGTACTGCCCCTGTCCGGCGCCCGGGTGGCCCTGGTGGTCGGCGACGTCGTCGGTCACGGTCTGCACGCGGCGGCGACGATGGGGCGGCTGCGCACCGCGGTCCACAACTTCTCCGCCCTCGACCTGCCTCCCGAAGAACTGCTGGTGCTGCTGGACGAACTCGTCGGCCGGATCGACCAGGACGAGACCCAGGAGGGCGACAGCGCTCCTGTCACCGGCGCGACCTGCCTGTACGCCGTCTATGACCCTGTGTCCCGGCGCTGCACGGTCGCCCGCGCCGGACATCCGCCGCCCGCGCTGATCCGCCCCGACGGCAGCGTGGAGTTCCCGGACGTGCCCGCCGGTCCTCCGCTGGGTCTGGGCGGTCTGCCGTTCGAGACCGCCGACCTCGAACTCGCCGAGGGCAGCAGGCTGGTGCTCTACACGGACGGGCTGGTCGAGGACCGGGAGCGGGACATCGACGTGGGTCTGGAGCTGCTGGCCGCCGCCCTGGAGCGGGCCGGCGAGTCGCCCGAGGAGACCTGCCAGGTCGTGCTCGACTCCAAGCTCACGGCCCGCCCCAGCGACGACATCGCCCTGATCGTGGCCCGCACCCGCGCGCTCGACCCCGCCCGGGTCGCCGAGTGGCAGGTGCCGTCCGACCCCGCGGCGGTCGGCCGGGTACGCGCCGACGTCACCCGGCAGCTGGCGCGATGGGGCCTGGAGGAGCTGGAGTTCACCACCGAGCTGATGCTGAGCGAGCTCGTGACGAACGCGATCCGCTACGGCGGTGAGCCGATCCGGGTCCGGGTGCTGTACGACCGCACGCTGATCTGCGAGGTCTTCGACAGCAGCAGCACGTCGCCGCATCTGCGCTACGCGGCGATGACGGACGAGGGCGGTCGTGGACTGTTCCTGGTCGCCCAGCTCGCCGAGCGCTGGGGCACCCGGTACACGCCCGAGGGCAAGGTCATCTGGGCGGAGCAGCCGCTGCCGTAGCCGGCGCTCCTCCGGTTCATTGGTACGAACCTTCGACGGGAAGGGTGTTCTTCCCGCGCGTCGTCTGATAGGAAACCTTCCTATCAGTGTCACGTACGGCCATCCCCCCACCCCCCACCTCCCTTTGGAGCCGCCGTGAAGCACCCCGCGCGCACCTCGCGCCGCACCCTCCTCACCCTGATCGGCGCGTCCCTGGCGTCGGCCCCGCTCCTCAACTCCCCCAGTGCCGCGGCCCTTTGTGCCGCGGTCGGACTCGACGACCCGGCGAAGAAGGAGATCGCCATGCAGCTGGTGTCGAGCGCGGAGAACTCCTCGCTCGACTGGAAGGCGCAGTACAAGTACATCGAGGACATCGGCGACGGCCGCGGCTACACCGCGGGCATCATCGGTTTCTGCTCCGGCACCGGCGACATGCTCGACCTCGTCGAGCTGTACACCGACCGCAAGCCCGGCAACGTCCTCGCCCGCTATCTGCCGGCGCTGCGCCAGGTCGACGGCAGCGACTCGCACGCCGGCCTGGACCCGAACTTCCCCGGGGACTGGCGCCGGGCGGCGCAGGACGCGGAGTTCCGGCGGGCCCAGGACGACGAGCGCGACCGCGTGTACTTCAACCCGGCCGTGCGGCAGGGCAAGACCGACGGGCTGCGTGTGCTCGGGCAGTTCGCGTACTACGACGCCATCGTCATGCACGGCGACGGCGGCGACCCGACCAGCTTCCGCAACATACGCAAGCGGGCGCTGAACCGGGCCCGGCCGCCGGCCCAGGGCGGCGACGAGGTCACCTACCTCAACGCCTTCCTGGACGCCCGGGTGTGGGCCATGAAGCAGGAGGAGGCGCACAGCGACACCAGCCGCGTCGACACGGCCCAGCGGGTGTTCCTGCGCAAGGGCAACCTGAACCTCGACCCGCCGCTGGACTGGCAGGTGTACGGGGACAGTTACCACATCGGCTGACCGAGAGCCGGAGGCTGCCTACGGGCGTTGTCCGACGCGGTCGACAACGCCCGACTCCGCCCGGGCACGCAGCTCGTGATACCGGTCGCGCAGCTTCATCCGGCCGTCCACCAGCTCCCCGGTGCCCCCGTCCACGTTCAGCCCGAGGTAGGCGTAGGTCTTCGTGTCGAAGAGGAACGCGAAGTCGAACTCCGGGTAGGAGACCGCGATCCCCTGGCGGCCGAGCGCGTCGACGACCCCGCGGTCGATCCGGATGCCGGGAATCCGCGCGACCGCCTCGAAGGAGGCGGCCTCCAGTCCGGGCGGCATGACGCGCGGCACCACGAAGAACTGGATGGCGTTCACGAACGCCGTCCGGTCGTCCCCGTCCTGGCCCATCCGCAACCGTTCGAGGAGTTCGTCCGGGTCCGTCGGCCACTTCGCCAGGGCGGCGTACTCGGTCGGCGGCCACATCACCTCGTGTTCGCCCAGCGGGGGGTCGTTGTGGACCTTGCCGTACTCCTGGCGCCTGGAGGGCTTGGAGCCGTCCACGGAGGTCCAGCTCTCGTCCGTCCAGGTCTTCGTCCGCCCGTCCTTCACGTAGGTCCGGCTGATGTACGTCTTGGTGTACAGGTACTGGTCGTCGCGCGGGACCGGCATCCCCGCGCCGTCGGCCCGTGTCCGCGCCGCGGCCTTGTGCAGCAGTTCCGCCGCGCTCAGCGTGGCCATCCGCGGGCTGTCGGCGTCCCGTTCGCTCCGGGTGGCGACGACCACCCCGCCGGCGACCGCGGCGGCGGCCGTTCCGGCGACGGCGACGCGCAGCATCAGCCGCCGCGACAGCGCGCCCGGGCGGCCCTCCTGGAGGACGGCGCGCCACAGCCGGGCGCGGGCGGCGAATCGGGCCTCGTCGGTGAGCGGGGCCACGTCGGCCTCCAGTTCACGTACGGCGGTGAGGTCATCCACGTCCGGTCTCCTCTGTCTCCTCGTGCAGGGCTGTGGGATCCGACCCGCCCAGGGCCTCGCGCAGCCTGGTCCGCGCGCGGTGCAGCCGGGAGCGCACGGTGCCCACGGGGATGCCGAGCGCCTCCGCCGCCTCCGCGTAGTCGAGGTCTCCCCACGCGATCACCAGCAGGACGTCCCGGTACCGGGCAGGCAGCTTCGCCAGCGCGCCCGCCAGTTCGGCGCGCGTGCGCTCGGCGCTCACCCGCGCCGCCACCCGGTCCGCGAGCGCCTCACCGCCGTCACCACTTCCTGTCGCGGCGACCCGCGAGAGCGCTCTGAGCCGCCGCGCCTCGGCGCGCCGGTGCTGGCCGACGAGGTTGGAGACGATCCCGTACAGCCACGGGCGGGCGTGCGGGCGCGTCAGGTCGTAGCGGCGGCGCCGCTGGAACGCGACGACGAAGGTCTCGGCCATGAGGTCGTCGGCGGCCTCGGTGCCGAGCCGCCGGGCCACATAGCGGTGGATGTCGTCGGCGTACCGGTGGAAGAGGAGCTCGAAGGCCTCGGGCTCCGCCCAGGACCGCTCGACGACCGAGGCGTCGGAGGGGACGTCGTCGTGGCGGGCGACGGCGGGGCGGTCTCCGACGCACGGATCGCCGGTGGATTTCATGCGGTTCCCTCGAAGTATGGGCATGGTCGACCACTGTTGGCCGATCCCCGCGATCGGGTTCCCGCAGGGTGTGAGAGGGTGCTCGCGCGGCCCGCGCCCGCTCATAAAGTAGCCTTATGAGCCCATAGATCGGACCCGCGTACCGGGTTAGGCTTGCCTTAGCTTAGGCTTCCCGACGAGATCGCTTGTCGCCTCTCGAAGGGAACCTGATCATGCCCCGCCCCCTGCGGGTAGCCATCGTCGGCGCCGGCCCGGCCGGCATCTACGCCGCCGACGCACTGCTCAAGTCCGACGTGGCCACCGAGCCCGGTGTGTCCATCGACATCTTCGAGCGGATGCCCGCCCCGTTCGGGCTGATCCGGTACGGCGTCGCTCCCGACCACCCCCGCATCAAGGGCATCGTCAAGGCCCTCCACCAGGTCCTGGACAAGCCGCAGGTCCGCCTCTTCGGCAACGTGGACTACGGCACCGACGTCCACCTGGACGACCTGCGTGCCTTCTACGACGGCGTGATCTTCTCGACCGGCGCCATGGCCGACCGCGAGCTGCGCATACCCGGCGTCGAGCTCGACGGCTCCTACGGCGCCGCCGACTTCGCGTCCTGGTACGACGGCCACCCCGACGTGCCGCGCACCTGGCCCCTGGAGGCGGAGAAGGTCGCCGTCCTGGGCGTGGGCAACGTGGCGCTCGACATCTCCCGCATCCTCGCCAAGACGGCGGACGAGCTGCTGCCGACCGAGATCCCGCCGAACGTCTACGAGGGCCTCAAGGCGAACAAGGCCGTCGAGATCCACGTCTTCGGCCGCCGTGGCCCGGCGCAGGCGAAGTTCAGCCCGATGGAGCTGCGCGAGCTGGACCACTCCCCCAACATCGAGGTCATCGTCAACCCCGAGGACATCGACTACGACGAGGGCTCGATCGCCGAGCGCCGGGGCAACAAGCAGGTCGACATGGTCGCCAAGACCCTGGAGAACTGGGCGATCCGCGACACCGGCGACCGCCCGCACAAGCTCTTCCTGCACTTCTTCGAGTCGCCGACCGAGATCCTCGGCGAGGACGGCAAGGTCGTCGGCCTGCGCACCGAGCGCACGGAGCTGGACGGCACCGGAAACGTCAAGGGCACCGGCCAGTTCACCGACTGGGACGTCAACGCGGTCTACCGCGCGGTCGGTTACCTCTCCGACAAGCTGCCCAAGCTGCCCTGGGACATCGACTCGGGCACGGTCCCGGACGAGGGCGGCCGGGTCCTCCAGGAGAGCGGCGAGCACCTCCGGTCCACGTACGTCACCGGCTGGATCCGGCGCGGCCCGGTGGGCCTCATCGGCCACACCAAGGGCGACGCCAACGAGACGGTCGCCAATCTGCTGGACGACTACGCGAACGACCGTCTCCAGACGCCGGCTTCGCCCGCTCCCGAGGCCGTGGAGGAGTTCCTCGCCGAGCGCGAGATCCGCTTCACCACCTGGGAGGGCTGGTACAAGCTGGACGCCGCCGAGCAGGCGCTGGGCGAGCCGCAGGGCCGTGAGCGCGTGAAGATCGTCGAGCGTGAGGACATGCTCAAGGCGAGCGGCGCGTAAGCGAGTTGCCGTGGACAGGGCGAAGGGGCCGGGGGTGCACTCCCCGGCCCCTTCGCGCGTTCAGCGGTGCTCGACGGTGACGACGATCTTCCCGACCTGTGCGCCCGCCTCCATGTAGCGGTGTGCCTCGGCGATGTCCTCCAGCGCGAAGGTCCGGTCGACGACGGGCGAGAAGACTCCCGTGCGCAGGCCGGACGCGACGAACGCCTCGGCGCGGCGCAGCCGTTCGGGGTCGCGGGTCGTCTCGTGCAGTGTGTAGGTGCGCATGTTCAGCGCGGGCATGCCCAGCTCGAAGCCCGGGTACGGGGTCGGCCGCCCGCTCAGTGCCCCGTACAGCAGCAGCGTGCCGCCGGGAGCGACAGCCCGGGCCAGGTCGACCACTCCGGGTCCCGCGACGGCGTCGAAGACGAACTCGGCGCCCCGCCCTGCCGTAGCGCCGAGGATCCGCTCGGCGACGTCCTCCTCGTCGGTCACGATCACCTCGGCGGCGCCCGCCTTCCGCAGCGCCTCCGCCTTGGCGCGGGTGCGCGTGGTGGCGACGGGGACCGCGCCGACCCTCCGCGCGACCTGGATCGCGGCCAGGCCGACGCTGCTGGAGGCGGCGGTCAGGACGACCGTGTCCCCGGCCCGCATCCCGCCGACCTCGACGAGTGCGCCGTAGGCCGTCACGTACGGCATCCACACGGCCGCGCCGGCCACGGCGTCGAGCCCTTCGGGGCGGTGCAGCACGGCCCGGGCGGGCACGAGCGCGCGCTCGGCGTAGACGCCGTACTCGTTCATCGAGAACGCGGGCACCACGCTGACCGGCCGGCCGACCGCGAGCCCCCTCACCCGCGGGCCGACGGCCTCGACGACACCCGCGGCCTCGGTGCCGAGCCGGGCGGGGAACTCCTTGACGGGCTCGATGTACTGGCCGCTGCGGAACAGGACTTCGGCCCGGTTGAGGCCGATCGCGTCCACGCGGATGAGCAGTTCGCCGGGCCCGGGTTCGCCCACCGGCGCGTCCTCCAGCCGCAGCACCTCGGGTCCGCCGACCTCATGGAATCGCACGGTCCTGGCCATCTCGTCTCCCCATGTCCGATCCGGCGTTTAGATTTCGATGAATATCGAACTTCGACAGTCATCGTAGTATGCCGGAGCTAGAGCCGCTCGCGTTCCCCCGTCGTACGCCCGAGACAGGCGATCGACCCCGGGTCCGGTACCGGGATCTCACGGAAGCCGAGGCGGTCGTAGAAGGCGCGGGCGGGGACGTTGGCCCTCGCCATCACCAGGTGGACGGCCGGGACCCCGCGCTCGGCGAGGGCCCGCAGCAAGGTCCGCATCAACTCCCGGCCGTAGCCGCGCCCTTGCCACTCCGGGAGCAGGTCGATGTGCAAGTGGGCCGGGTACGGGGCGAGTTCGGGGACGATCATCCGCTCGGGGTCGTGCAGGAGCCGGATCATCAGCTCGTCCGGACTGCCGGGGGCCGCGCCGCCCTCCGGGTAGCGGTCGGCGACGAGCGGGAGCCACTTGGCGCGGAACTCGGCCACGAAGCGGGGGGTGTCGGCGACGCCGAGGATGTATCCGACCGCCCGCCCCTGGCCGTCGTCGAGCACGAAGGCGAGGTCCGGCTCCAACTCGACGTACGGTTGCGCGAAGATCACCGGGAGGATGCCGGGGTCCGCGTAGACCGGCCTGGCGTCCAAGCCGTTGTGTGCGGTGCGGACGCAGATGTCGTCGAGGGCGGCCCGGTCGCCGGGGCGGTACCGGCGGATCACTGCTGGCGAAGTCATCGCAGCATCCTGACCGGTTGGGAGCGCTCCCACAAGTCTGCCACTCCCCCACAGCCGCCATGGACGGAAGATCGCCTGTTAACGTCCTGCGGTGTTCTCCCTCCAAGAGCCCGCCTTCTTCACCCGCCTGCGCGACGCACGGCGGATACTCGTCGCCGGCGCGGGCGGCGGTTTCGACGTCTACGCCGGTCTCCCCCTGGCGCTCGCCCTCCAGGCCGCCGGGAAGGAAGTGCACCTGGCCAACCTGTCGTTCGCGGACCTCCACGGCCTGGACCTGGACGTGTGGCTGGACCAGGACGTCGCCGCCGTCCGCCCCGACACCGCCGCCCGCGGCGACTACTTCCCCGAGCGCACCCTCGCCCGCTGGCTGGACCGGCAGGGCCTGCCCTCGACGGTGTACGCCTTCCCGCTCACCGGGGTGCGCCCGCTGCGGGCCGCCTATCGCACGCTCCTCGACCACCTGGGTCCGGTGGACGCGATCGTGCTGGTGGACGGCGGGACCGACATCCTCCTGCGCGGCGACGAGCACGGCCTGGGCACCCCGGAGGAGGACATGGCGAGCCTGGCGGCGGTGGCCGGGCTGGACGACGTACCCGAACGGCTGGTGGCCTGCCTGGGGTTCGGGGTGGACGCCCATCACGGGGTGAACCACTCCCTGGTCCTGGAGAACCTGGCCGCCCTGGATCGCGAGGGCGGTCATCTGGGCGTGTTCTCGCTCCCCCGCGAGAGCCGGGAGGGTGCCCTGTACCTGGACGCGGTGGCCCACGCCCAGGAGTGCACCCCGGATCATCCGAGCATCGTCAACGGCTCCGTCGCCGCGGCCGTGCGCGGCGACTTCGGGGATGTGCGCTTCACCGAACGCACCCGGGGCAGCGAGCTGTTCATCAATCCGCTGATGACCCTGTACTTCTGCGTGGACGCCGTCGCCCTCGCCGGCCGCAACCTCTATCTCGACCGGCTCGAGAACACCGCGCTGATGCGTCAGATCCACTCCGTCATCGCGGAGTTCCGCGACGAACTGCCCCGGCAGCGGCCTCCGCGCGTCTACCCGCACTGACGTGGTCACATTTCGGGAACCCGGCGGTGATCGCACAAGAAGGTTGTATACGCTCCAGGTTCTTCTTCACTGAACCTTCACAGGGGGGCTTTGTCATGCGTATACGCCTTGCCACCACCACGGCCGCCGCCGCCGCGGCCGCCGGCACGCTCATAGCGCTCACCGCCGTGCCCGCGCAGGCCGCCGAGTACACGTCCGCGCTGAAGATCCGCGGGGTCCAGTACGACGCGCCCGGGAGCGACTCCAACAACTGTTCCACCGGGAACACCAGAGACGAGTATGTGACGATCAAGAACTACTCCTCGACCAAGACCGTGAACCTGAAGGGGTACTGGGTCGAGGACGCGGCCGGGAACTACTTCGAGTTCACCGCGAACCACTACCTCCAGCCGGGCGACTACGTGAAGCTGCGCGGCGGCAACGGCAGCGACTCGGACGCCAAGAACGTCGTGTACCGCGACAACTGCAACTTCATGTGGAACAACGACAAGGACACGATCTACCTGTTCAAGCCCGCCGGCAGCCGGGCCGACGTCCACTCCTACACCAAGAGCGGGTCGGACCCGGACCGCGACGGATACGTCAAGTTCCACAGCTGAGCGCGCGGCGCGGCCCCGTCAGCGGGGGGCGAGGTCGCGCCTGGCCACCACTGCCAGCGCCACCACGAGAAGGGTGAGCGCGCCCGCCTGGGCGAGTGCGCCGACCAGATAGACGGAGGGCAGCGGGAGGCCGAGCCACAGAACCAGCGACGCCGTCCGGACCGCGAGGATCAGCAGGCCCAGCGACGCCAGGGCCAGGGCTCCGCTTCCGGCACCGGATTCCGCGCGCCGGGTGCGCAGCAGCAGCCAGCCGAGGGCCGCGAGGACGAAGCAGGTCGCGGGTGCCCACGCGATGTCGGCCATGGTGGGCAGGAGCGCGACCGAGCCCCCGGTGATCACACAGCAGGCCAGGAAGGCCAGGCCGGGAGTGCCGACGGGCAGTACGGCGGGTGGGGCGTCGCGGTGGTACGCGGCGCACACGGCGAGCGCCGGCAGCCAGGCGAACAGCGCGTTGGCGGTGACGAAGTAGGGCGCGGACAGGGGCCATTCGGTGACCAACGGCTCGATCAGCGGCCACAGCGAGGGCAGCGCGGCCAGCAGCACGGCGGCGCGGGCCAGGCGCCGGCGGTCGTGGACGAGGGCGAAGAACCCGACCGTCCACAGCAGCGGCAGCACCCATCCGGCGATCGCGACGACGGTCGGCAGCGGACCGCTGCCGGTGAAGCCGGTCAGGAAGACATCCCATTCACGGGGGCCGCGGGTGGCCGACCAGGTGACCCGCAGGACCTCGTCGGAGACGATCGCCGCCGCCTGGAGCAGGACGGCGTACAGCGCGAAGTTCCGGACGGCCGAGCCGAGCAGGGCGTAGCGCCGGGGGGCGCCGGCGGTGGCCAGTCGACTGCGCACGGCGAGGGCGGCGATGCTGGCCACCTCGCCGAGGGTGGGCCTGCTCTGGTCCTGGGTCTCCTGGTCGACGTCCCAGAGATAGACCTCGACCATCTCCTCCTCCCGGTCCCGGCGGTAGTAGGCGGGGAGCAGGCGCAGCACGGTGCGGTAGCGCGCTTCGAGCAGGGTCGTCATGCGAGTCCTCCCGCGAGTCCGGGTCCGGTGACGGGCGGGGTGCCGCCGGCCTTGCGGCCCTCGGCGATGCGCTGCTTGGCGGCGCTGGCGCCCGCGGCCATCCGCTCCGCCTCGGCGTCGAGGGCCCGCATGCCCTCGTCGGTGAGGCGGTAGTAGCGCCGGAGCCGGCCCTGCTGCACCTCTTCACGGTCCAGCACGATCAGTGCGTCCGCGGTGAGCCGGTCCAGTACGCCGTACAGCGTGCCGACGCGCAGCTGCACCGCGCCGTCGGACAGGTCCTCGACCTCGCGCAGGATGCCGTAGCCGTGTCGCGGCTCGTCGGCCAGGGCGGTCAGGACGAAGAACGCCGCCTGTGTCATGTTCCTCGATGCCATGAGACTGAATATATCGGCTGCCGATATATTCTGCGAGCCGAACACGCCCGCTCGTCCGGACGATCAGGAATGGAGAAGCGCCGGCCTCGGGTCCGGACCTAGCCTGAGAGCCACGCCGCCTCGGCTCCGCCGAGCGCCCCGGTCCGACGGAGGAGAGACGACACACATGGCCAGGAAGACGGACCCGCAGGCCTCCGCGCCGCACGTCGCCGACAGCCACGATCTGATCCGCGTGCACGGGGCGCGCGAGAACAATCTCAAGGACGTCAGTATCGAGATCCCCAAGCGCCGGCTGACGGTGTTCACCGGGGTGTCCGGTTCCGGCAAGAGCTCGCTCGTCTTCGACACCATCGCCGCCGAGTCGCAGCGTCTGATCAACGAGACGTACAGCGCTTTCGTCCAGGGGTTCATGCCCACGCTCGCGCGGCCCGAGGTGGACGTCCTCGACGGTCTCACGACCGCGATCAGCGTCGACCAGAGCCGGATGGGCGCCGACCCCCGCTCCACCGTCGGCACCGCCACCGACGCCAACGCGATGCTGCGCATCCTGTTCAGCCGGCTCGGCACCCCGCACATCGGTCCGCCGAGCGCGTACTCCTTCAACGTCGCCTCGGTCTCCGCGCAGGGCGGTCTCACCGTCGACCGGGGCAGCGAGAAGACCAGGACCGAGAAGGTCACCTTCAACCGCACCGGCGGCATGTGCGTCCGCTGCGAGGGCCGCGGCACGGTCACCGACATCGACCTCGCCCAGCTCTACGACGACTCCAAGTCCCTGAACGAGGACCCGTTCACCATCCCCACCTACACCGGGGACGGCTGGGTGGTACGGGTCATCAGGGAGTCCGGCTTCTTCGACGCGGACAAGCCGATCCGCAAGTACACCAAGAAGGAGCGGCACGACTTCCTGTACCGCGAGCCCGTCAAGGTGAAGATCAACGGCGTCAACCTCACCTACGAGGGGCTGATCCCCAAGCTCCAGAAGTCGATGCTGTCCAAGGACCCCGAGGCGATGCAGCCGCACATCCGGGCCTTCGTGGAGCGCGCGGTCACCTTCGCCCTCTGTCCCGAGTGCGAGGGCACCCGGCTGACCGAGGGCGCCCGCTCCTCGAAGATCGAGGGGATCAGCATCGCCGACGCCTGCGCGATGGAGATCAGGGACCTGGCCGACTGGGCGCGCGGACTCAAGGAGCCCTCGGTGGCCCCGCTGCTCACCGCGCTCCAGCACACCCTGGACTCCTTCGTCGAGATCGGCCTCGGCTATCTCGCCCTTGACCGGCCCGCCGGCACCCTCTCGGGCGGCGAGGCGCAGCGCGTGAAGATGATCCGCCACCTCGGCTCCTCGCTCACCGACGTCACCTACGTCTTCGACGAGCCGACCGCGGGACTGCACCCGCACGACATCCAGCGCATGAACGACCTGCTGCTACGCCTGCGCGACAAGGGCAACACCGTGCTCGTCGTGGAGCACAAGCCGGAGATGATCGCGATCGCCGACCATGTCGTCGACCTCGGCCCCGGCGCCGGTGTCGCGGGCGGCGCCGTCTGTTACGAGGGCACCCTGGAGGGCCTGCGGGCCTCCGGCACCATCACCGGCCGGCATCTCGACGACCGGGCCACCGTCAAGGAGAGCGTGCGCAGGCCCTCGGGCGCGCTGGAGATCCGGGGCGCGACGGCCAACAACCTCAAGGGCGTCGATGTCGACATCCCGCTCGGGGTGCTCACCGTCATCACCGGCGTCGCCGGCTCCGGCAAGAGCTCGCTGGTGCACGGCTCGGTGCCGCTCGACGCGGGCGTGGTGTCGGTGGACCAGAGCCCGATCAAGGGCTCGCGGCGCAGCAACCCGGCCACCTACACCGGACTGCTCGAACCGATCCGCAAGGCCTTCGCGAAGGTCAACGGCGTCAAGCCGGCGCTGTTCAGCGCCAACTCCGAGGGCGCCTGCCCCACCTGCAACGGCGCGGGCGTCGTCTACACCGACCTCGGGATGATGGCCGGTGTCTCCACCACCTGCGAGGACTGCGACGGCAAGCGGTTCGACGCGTCGGTCCTGGAGTACCGGCTCGGCGGCCGGGACATCAGCGAGGTGCTCGAGATGTCGGTCACCGACGCCGAGGAGTTCTTCGGCTCCGGGGAGGCGCACACCCCGGCCGCGCACAGGATCCTGGAGCGGCTCGTCGACGTCGGCCTCGGCTATCTGACCATCGGCCAGCCGCTGACCACGCTGTCCGGCGGTGAGCGGCAGCGTCTGAAGCTCGCCACGCACATGGGCGACAAGGGCGGCATCTACGTCCTCGACGAGCCGACGACCGGGCTGCACCTCGCCGACGTGGAGCAACTCCTCGGCCTGCTGGACCGGTTGGTCGACGCCGGCAAGTCCGTCATCGTCGTCGAGCACCACCAGGCGGTCATGGCCCACGCCGACTGGATCATCGACCTCGGCCCCGGCGCCGGTCACGACGGTGGTCGCGTGGTCTTCGAGGGCACCCCGGCCGACCTGGTCGCGGCCCGCTCCACCCTCACCGGCGAGCACCTCGCGGACTACGTCGGCGCCTGACCCGGAGCGCCGCCGGCCCGACGGGGCGACCGCCGTACCATGGCGGCACCGCAGTCGCCCCGAGGGAGTCCCATGGCCCGCCCCCGCACCGCCCCACGGACGGTGGAGCACCCCGCCGTGGCGGAGGTGTCGCTCCAGCAGGTGCTGGAGGCGCTGGTGGATCCGGTACGGCGGGCCGTGGTCTCCCAACTCGCGGGCGCCGGTACGGAGATGAGCTGCGGCACGTTCGACGTGGCGGTGTCCCGGTCGACGCTGACCCACCACTTCAACGTGTTGCGGGAGGCCGGTCTGATCCGGCAGTACTACGTCGGCACCACCAAGATGAACGCGCTGCGCGCGGACGAGATGCAGGAGCGCTTTCCGGGACTGCTGTCGGCTCTGGTGGACGCCTCCGCGGCCGGATAGCGAGCCGGGCCGCGGAGGCCGGGGCTCAGGAGTCGAGGTCGTCGGCGAAGTGCCGGAACCCGTGCCGGTCCCGGTGGAGTTGCCACAGGGTGTCCGCCAGGACGGCCGGGTCCTTGCGGGGGTGGCCGGCGACGATCGCGCCGGGGATGACCAGCTGCGCGACATGGATGCCCTCGCCTGCGAGGCTGTCGTGCAGCAGATGGCCGTACGCGCTCTGCGCGGCGAACGCGATCGACGTGCCGGCGCGGTCGGGGTGGGGGACGACGGCGGTGCCGCCGTTGACGAACAGGACGGTGCCGCGGCCGAGTTCGCGCATGCCGGGCAGCACCTGCTGGACGGCGGTGACGGGGCCGTAGACGGAGAACTCGACCGGCCCGGTGAGGTCGGTGTGGGTGGTCTCCAGGACGGGCCGCATGAAGTCGGGCTGCGGGACCGGGCTGTACTGGAGGACCTCGATCGGGCCCAGTGCCGCCCGCGCCTCGTCGAGGGCGGCCGCCAGGGCCTTCGGGTCGCGTACGTCGGCGGTGAAGGCGCGGGCGGTGACGCCCTGGCCGGTCAGACCGGCGGCGAGGGCGGCGGTGCGCTCGAGGTGGCGGGCGACGAGGGCGACGTCGAAACCCTCGCGGCCGAAGCGATGGGCCACGGCGGCGCCCAGTCCGGGGCCCGCCCCGATGATGGCGATGGTGGTCATGGACCCATCCTTCCCCCGCCGGGGCCGAAGCGCGCCATGGCACCCAGGGTCGCCGTGACGCGGACGGCGAACAGGACCCGCCCCGATGCGGATGGTGGGCAGGCCCTGTTCGTGCCGGTCATTGTGCTGGTCCCGCCCGCCGTACGACACGGGTGAAGGGCGCCCTCCGCAAGCGCGTTCCGCACACCCCGGGTGATCCCCGCCGCCGGGCGCGTGTCTCACCTGTCGACCCCGCCCGATCTCCACCCGCCCGCGCCGACGATACTGGGACACGCACGCGCCCCCGCCTCCAGATGGACTCATGCCGATCTCCTCCACCGCCCCGTCGCCCACCTCGACCCCCTCCACCGTGTGGCAGGCCCGTGGCCGCCATGTCGACTCCGCCGCGGCGGACGTCCTGCGCGCCTCCCATTTGCGGCAGCTCAAGGAGGAAGGGGTCATCGACGACTTCCAGGAGCTGCCCGAGGAACGGGTCTTCGAGGCCCGCTGGCGGGTCGAGGGCGAGGTGACCGTGCGGGCCCGGCTGACCCTCACCGACGAGGAGTGGGTGCTGGTCGCGGAGGCGGAACGGCCGTGGAACCTGGCCTGGCCCTCCCCCGTCGGCAAGTTCTGGCCGCTCGGCCCGGAGGCGGAGTGGGACCACGACACGGTCCTCGGTCTGCGCTTCCGGGACGTCAACCGGCTCCCCGAGGACGACCAGGAGATGCGGCGCCTGCTCAAGAGCTGTGCGCGCGAGTCCTGGGCGGTCCATGTCGTCGTCCACGAGGCCATGACCCCGGACGAGCGCGGCCTGCGTCCGCTGGCCGGGCTGCTGCCGCCGGGCCTCGAACACCGCGTGGTGGAGCACCGCGCCGCGCCCCATCAGCTGCGGGCCGTCAACTGGGCACTGAAGGCCCTCGATGTGCAGGTGCCGCGCGGCGGTGCCGTCGTCCTGCCCCCGCTGCCCGACGGCCACGAGGCCGATGAGTTCGCCGTCCGCAGCGTCTTCCTCGACGGGACGCCGCCCACGGAGCTGATCGACGTCCTGACCCGGTTCGCCGCGCTGCCGAGGCCGCTGCCCGGCGACGCCGAGGACGCGGTGACCGCCCTGCGCGAGCGGTGGGGGCTGCTGACCGTCGAGGAGGAGCTCGCCCGCCAGCGTGAGCTCGTCGCGATGTACGCGGAGGCGCTCGACGCCATGACCAAGTCCCGGGATCTGTACCGGGAGGCCGCCGAGCGCGCCAACGAGGCGCTGGCCGCCTACCGCGCGGCGGGCGTCGCCGAGCCGCCCGCCGCGACCGCCGAGCAGCAGCCCGGCTCCCCGCTTCAGCAGCTGACCCGCACCTTCGAACGCCTCAAGCGCAAGCCCTCGAAGGACGGCGACGGCGTCAGCTGAACAACGGGACGCGCTCCGCGTCGGCACCCAGCGACCGGCGTTCGGCTTCCGTGAGGGGCACGCGTCCGGTGGCCGCGCGGGCGTAGTGCTCGTCGCTCCACGGCAGAGGGACGGGGCGGCCGAGGAGCCCGTCGAGGGTGGCGCGTACCGCGGCCAGGCCCGCGGATGACGGTCCTGGAGCGCCGGGGAGCTCCACGACGAGGTCGAGGTGGTGGATCGCGGCCTCGACGGCCAGGGTCGTCATGAGGTCCCCGGCGGTCAGGACGTGGCCCTGGGTGGCGACGAGACGGTCCGGCGCCGTCGCCGTGGCGGCCGTGACCGTCGCCGCAGCGGTCTCCAGGTACAGCTCGCGCAGCTGGCGGAAGTCCAGGAACATGCTGGCGCCCACCCGGATCCAGCGTCGTCCGTTGGCCGCGCCGACGGGGTCGGGCCGCCAGTCCCGCCAGTAGGTGACGGCGTCGCGGTCGGCGGGTCCGGCGGCCGGTGTGTGCAGGGCGACCAGGGCGCGCTGGCAGTCGGCGACGCAGTGGAGGATCAGATCCCGCACCGCCCATCCTGTGCACCCGGTGGACCGCCAGGACTCCTCGTCCCCCAGTGGACGCACGACGTCCGCGAAGGCCGTGTACGCGGCGCTCAGCACGTCGGCTGGTGGCGTGGTGTCGGCTGCTGCGGTGGTCATGGCGCCAGCGTAGGCGCCATGACCATGCCGGTGACTGGGCGTACGGGTCGTCAGTTCGCCGTGCGCTGCGCCTCCGCGGGCAGCCGTTCGGCCGGGTTCAGGCCCGCGGGCGGGGCCGCCGCCGGCCGTACGACCAGGGCAATGAGCGCGGCGAGGGCGGCGCACACGGCGGCCGGTCCGGCGGCCCAGGCCGGGGCGAGGGTGAGGTCGAGCGCCCGGGACAGCCGGCCCGCGTCGAAGCGGGCCGCGTACAGCTGGGCCGCGGCCAGGGCCGCGGGCACCAGGACGGCGAGCGTGAGCACCGCAGCCGTGGGGCGCACGGTCACCAGCAGCCCGAGGAGCAGGCACAGACCGGCCAGGCCGAGGACGAGGCCGTAGCGGCGCAGGGAGACACCGTCCTGATGGACCGGGAAGTACGCGACGGCGCAGAGGAACAGCGCCACGGCGGCCAGCCGTACGAGCCAGGCCGGCGGGGCTCCGCGCAGGCGAGCCCGTGCGGTGCCCGGCACCGGTGTCCCGTCGGCCGCCACGGGGGCGGCCGCCTGCGGCGGTCCGTCGGGTTCCGCCGCGTCGGCGGGCCGCGGTGGGTGGGTTCCGCTGCGTTCCTCGGCCAGCCGGCCGATCAGCTCGACGAGTTCCTCGACGGGCCGGCCGGTGGCGGCCGCTCGGACCGCTTCCTGACCGCAGTGGGGTTCCAGCGGGGCCTGCTGGAGGAGGGCCATCAGCCGGGTCACCTCCTCGACGGGGCGGGACTCGGCCGCGGCGCGGATCGCCTCGTCGGCTCCGGAGGCGTCCCGGGGCGGCCGGGTCAGCAGGACCACGAGCCGGGTGACGTCGTCCACGGAGCGGTGCACGCCGACCGCGCGGAGCGCGTCGGCCGTGGCCCGCGCGTACAGCGGGGACTGCTCCAGCAGGGTGATGAGCCGGGCCACCTCGTCCAGGGGACGGTCGGCCACGGCGGCACGTACGAGGCCGTCGACCGGATCGCCGTACGCCGCAACGCTCCCGTCCGCTGGCTCCCCGGCCGGTGTGAAGGGGCTGATCGGCTGTGTGGGGGATATGGCGGGGTCGTTCGACTGGGGTGTTGACGGGCGACTGGTCATGCGCGGCTCTCCAAAGGAGTGGGATGCGGCCCGCCGCTACTGCGCCCCCGAGGCGCGAAACGCAACATTACGGTGACCATTACTAGGTGTTCGAGGCTGCCCGTGCCACTCGGATGCGCCACGGGTATGACGGCCGCCCGCCGCCCGCACCTCCGCACTCCCACTGTTGTTCGATGGCATCGGTTCGGAGCCGGTGGGCCATACCCGTGGCCGGAGCGGGAATCCGTGAAGACGTGTACACAACCCGATACCGCGCACCCGACATGAGGAGGGACCGTGGACACGACCTCCACCGTGGTCGTCGCCGCAGCGGTGCTCGCGGCGGTTCTGCTGGCCGTGGCCGTGGTGGTCTTCGTACGACTGCTGCGCGCCCGGCGGGATTTGCGGCGTGCGGGGTTGCCGACCGGTCCGCGCTGGGTCTTCTGGGGCGCCCTCGCCTACTTCCTGCTGCCGACCGATGTGCTGGTCGACCCGGTCTATCTGGACGACATCGGCGTGCTGTTGCTCGCTCTGCGCAGCATGCGCGCGTATGCGGAGCGTGACGACTTCGGCGATACCACCTGATCACCCGCCCCAAGTCCCTCACCCGCCTCCCCCGTCCCCGAACCCCCAACGACCTCTGGTGACACAGAGTAAGGAAACCAATCACTCGTTCGATTCGTATAAGTCTCAGGAAGCCGACGGCAGTCGGCTCCCCGAGCGACGGTGCAAGTGACCATCGCTGGTTCGGCGCAGAACCCACGAGGGAGAGACGATGCAACCGTTCGCGCTCAACTACGCCCGTCCGGCAGCACAGTCGGAGGCCACCGCTCCGTATGTGTACGACTCCGGGCGGCAGTTGAACGTGCTTTCGGACGGGCGGATAGCCGCCCATGACCTGGCGTTGCTGAGAGAGTTGGGCACCACGACCTCCACAGCCGGTTCGAAGACGCACTTCGACGACTGAACACGGACCAGCGCACATGACTGTGTTGATCCTGACCTGTGAAGCGGACGTGACGGCCGACATGGTGGTCGTCCAACTCCACGCGACCGGGGTGCCGGTGGTCCGGCTGGACCCCGCCGACCTGACCGGTAACGTGGCGCTGTCCGGGGAGTACGTGCACGGCTCCTTCCGGGGCCATCTCTCGTCGGGGGGCCGGCTGGTGAGCATCGGCGGGCTGCGGTCCGTGTGGGTGCGCAGGCCGGGCACGGCGGCGACCCGGGCGGCCGAGCCGTCCGACTGGCTGACGGAGGAGTCCTCACAGGCCCTCTACGGCATGCTGCGCAGCTCGCGGGCGCGGTGGATGAACCATCCCGACGCGGCCCGCCGGGCCCGGCACAAGCCCTGGCAGCTACGGCTGGCCCAGCACTGCGGGCTGCCCGTTCCCGCGACGCTGATCACGACGTTCCCGCAGGCCGCCCGCGAGTTCGCCGAGCGGTACCCGGATCTGGTGGTCAAGCCGGTGTCGGGGGCGCATCCGCAGGACCCGCCGCGGGCGGTGCCGACCAGCAGGGTGGCGCCGGACGCGGACTTCGACGCCGTGGCGTTCGGTCCGACGCTGCTTCAGCGCCGGATAGCCAAGCGGGCGGACATCCGGCTCACGGTGGTGGGTGAGCGGATGCTGGCCGCGCGCAAGCCGACGGCGGCGGACGAGAGCGAGGTGGACGTCCGTTTCGCCTCCCCGGACCGTCCGTGGCGCGCCACGGATGTCCCGCCGCGGGTCGCCGACGCGGTGCGCGGCTATCTGAAGGGCGCCGAACTGGCCTACGGCGCCTTCGACTTCGCCGAGGACGCCGACGGGACGTGGTGGTTCCTGGAGTGCAACCAGTCGGGGCAGTTCGGCTTCGTGGAAGTGGAGACGGGTCAGCCGATCGCGCGCACCATCGCCGAGTGGCTGGCCCGTCCGGTGCCCGACGAGGGGGCTCGGGTCAACGGCGTGAACACCGCGCTGACCTGACCCTCACAGCTGTCCGGGGCCGGGCATGAGCGCGTTGCGCTGCCATCCCGGGGGTGGCGGCGGTGAGGGCAGTTCGCCGAGATGGGCACGGCTCATGGACTGGAGAGGCTGCATGACGAACTCCAGTTCCCTGCTGACTCGCTCGGCCTCCCTGCGAACCTGAGTGGGTATGTCGCCGCGCTCCGCGATGAGTCGGTCATAGATGGGGGAATCCTGGAACACCCGTCAACGTGCCTTTCGTGTCACGGCCCACAGGTATGGGCACGGCTGTCGAGTCTAGGCGCCCGTGCACACTGCGGGGTGAATTCCACCGTTCGGCTTGACTCAGGCGCCCGTCGTGGAGCCGGGCCGGATGATCATGAGGACGGTGACCGTGGCCCACAGCAGATTGAAGATGCCCGTGAACATGGCGAGTTGGACGGTGCCGGCCCGCTCGACGGACCGGCCCGCGTCGAGCTCCTCGAGAAGTTCCGCCTGCCGGGGCAGGACGAAGGCGACGAGGACTCCGGCCGCCGCGGCGGTCAGCGCCATGGACGTGGTCAGCCAGCCGCTGCCCAGCACGCCCATCGCGGCGGCGGTGGCGAGGCCGAGGAGGGGCACGGCGAGGCCGAGACCGGCGTAGACGCGGCAGATGCGGTGCAGCAGGGCCACGGTGCCCGCGCCCGCCGGGTGCTCGCCCGCCCGGCGCACGGCGGGCGGGAACATGCTGGCCGCGACGGTGACGGGGCCGACGGCGACGATGGCGGCCAGGACATGGAGGGACAGCAGGAGCTTGGTCATCGAGTGAGGTCCAGGGTCGGTCGTGCAGGGTCGGCGGCCCACGTTAGGGATCTTCCTGGGCGGCGCACAGGGGCTGGAACGACAGGGACCAACGGATTCCCGCCAAGCCGCCCCACCAGCGATTCCCTCTCAGCCCCGGGGTGACAGGGCTGGCGGGAACCTGCCTATCGTGGCCGTCATGCACACCGTGGCGATCCTGGCTCTCGATCTGGTGGTGCCGTTCGACATGGCGGCGCCGATGCAGGTCTTCGACTGGACACGGCTGCCCGACGGCCGAAGTCCCTACCGGGTCCGGCTCTGCGCCCTGACGCCGGAGGTACGGGCCGACGGGGGCTTCTCGCTCCGCGTGGAGCGCGGCCTGGAGGCGCTGGCGGACGCGGACACGATCATCGTGCCCGGCTGCTCCCCCGAGGCGGGACCGGCCCCCGCCGCCGTCCTCGACGCGCTGCGGCGGGCGGCGCAGGCGGGGACCCGGATCGCCTCGGTGTGCGTGGGTGCGTTCACCCTCGCGGAGGCCGGGCTGCTGGACGGGCTGCGCGCCACCACCCACTGGGTGGCCGCGGGCGAACTGGCCCGCCGCTTCCCCCGGGTCCGGGTGGAGCCGGACGTGCTCTACGTCGACAACGGGCGGATCCTCACCTCGGCGGGTGCCGCCGCGGGCCTCGACCTGTGTCTGCACATGATCCGGCGCGACTTCGGTTCGGCCGTGGCCGCCGACGCCGCGCGGATGTCGGTCATGCCCCTCGAACGGGAGGGCGGGCAGGCCCAGTTCATCGTGCACGACCATCCGCCCGTGCCGCGCGGCTCGACCCTCGAACCGGTCCTGGAGTGGATCGAGGACCACCTGGCCCAGGAGATCACCCTGGGCGCGCTGGCTTCCCGGTCGGGGATGAGCGAACGCACCTTCAGCCGCCGGTTCCGTGAGCAGACCGGCACCACACCGATGCAGTGGCTGCTCCGGGCGCGGGTGCGGCGCGCCCAGTACCTGCTGGAGAACAGCGACCATCCGATCGAACGCATCGCGCGGCAGGCCGGATTCGGTTCCCCGACCGCGTTCCGCGACCGGTTCCGGCGCGTGGCCGGAACCAGCCCGCAGGCCTACCGTGCGGCGTTCCACGGGGCGCCGCGGTCCCCGGCGCCCCGCTGAACCCGGGCTACAACAGGGCGTCCGCCTTGTCGAGGGCGTCGTGGACGGCGGTGGCGCCCATCAGGACGCACAGGGTGTAGCTCACGTCCTCCAGCTCCCTCGCGACTACGACGTCTCCTCGCTCCGCGTGGGCGATCCGGAGTGACGCGTACTGCGTGAGCAGCTTCCTGACGACCTTGGGGTCCGGCACGAGCACGAAAGGCCCCTCTCTCCACGATCCGTTGGGCGGGAACCGGCGACGAAGCGGTCATATCTCCCGCTCCCCGGCCCGCAATTGACGGAATCCTGGCTGTCCGTGCCCGAGTACCGCTCGATTCCGGCCTGCGGGAAACCCACAGGAGTGACGTTCCGGCGACCCTGGAACCGACCCGCTTCCCCACGGGCCGTCGGCAGTTGAACAGGGGGCAGACCCCCGCACGAACGGTGTACGCCATGAACTGCCTCCCCCGCCTGCTCTGCGCGCTCTACGTCGCCACGAGTGCCGGACTCTCCTGGACTGCGGTCCTTCAGTACCGGCACGGCCCCACCTGGGCTGTGTATCTCTGCGCCGCCGCGAGCCTCGTCCCGGTCATCGCCGTCGTCCGCGAGGCCGAATGGCACGAGCTCACGCGGGCCGGCCACGCCGGTTCGGTGACCGGGCTCGACATCGCCGAGGCCGTCGACGACGACGTCGTACAGGCCGAACTCGACGCCGCGTGCTGCGAACGCTGGTGGACGAGTTGCGGCACCGACCACGACACGCGCTGCCCGCACCGCGTCCCGCGCAGCAGCGCGGCCTGAGCCGGCCCACCGGCACCACCCGCGGGCCGTTTCCCTCCGTCTCCCGTCGGTCGAGGCCCCGCTCCGCGTCAGCGGGACCTCGACCCGGCCTCGACCGACGGGCCTCAGGCGACCTGCCCGCTGTGCAGCGCCGTGTACGCGCCGCCCCTGCGCAGCAGTTCCTCGTGCGTGCCGATCTCCTGGATACGGCCCTCGCCCATCACCACGATCCGGTCCGCGCCCCGCACGGTGGACAGCCGGTGGGCCACCACGAAGGTGGTGCGTCCGCGCAGGAGCCGGGCGAGGGCCTCCTGGACCAGCGCCTCCGAGCGGGTGTCCAGCGCCGAGGTGGCCTCGTCGAGGACGAGGACCCGCGGGTCCCGGATCAGGGCGCGGGCGATGGCGAGCCGCTGCCGCTGGCCGCCGGACAGCCGGGCCCCGCGCTCGCCGACGACCGTGTCCAGGCCCTGCGGCAGCCGGTCGACGAACTCCAGTGCGTTGGCGTCGCGCAGCGCCGCGCGCACGGTCTCCTCGTCGGCCTCGTCCTCCATGCCGTAGGCGACGTTCTCCCGGATCGTGCCGTCGAACAGGATGGACTCCTGCGGCACCACCGACACGAACCGCCGGTAGGTGCGCAGGTCGAGGTCGTTCATGTCGGTGCCGTCGAGGAGCAGTCGGCCCGAGGTCGGGCGGATGAAGCCGATGACGAGGTTGAGGACGGTGGACTTGCCCGCGCCGGACGCCCCGACGAGGGCGACGGTCTCGCCGGGCCGTACCGAGAGGGTGAAGTCGTGCACGGCGGGCCGCTCACCGGCCCCGTAGGTGTGGCCGACCCGCTCGAAGGCGACGGCGCCGCGGACCTCGCCGACCTCGGACTTGCCCGCGTTGTCCTCCAGTTCGGGCGCCTGGAGGACCTCGCCCACCGAACGCACCGACTCCAGGCCCTTGCTGATGACCGGCGCGAGACCGGCCAGCGTCGTCGTGGAGTTGGTGAGGGTGGTGAGGAACGCGCTGAGCATCACCACGTCGCCGGGGGTGACGCCCCAGACGTCGTAGTACGACACCAGCGCGGCGCCCGCGAGGACGAGCACACCGACGACGTTGAGCACCACCCAGGCCAGCGAGCCGAAGCGGCCGTTGACGAGGTCGAGGCGGTTGCCCGAGGTGAGCAGCCGGTGCAGGGTGCCGTCCATCCGGCGCAGCGCCTTGCGCTCCAGGCCGTGGGCACGGGTCACGGGGATCAGCCGGGTCATCTCGGTCACCCGTGACGACAGGGTCTCGACCTCGTGCCGGAAGTGCTCGTTGTGGGTGCGCAGCCGAGCCCTGAGGCGGGCCACGACGAGGGCCGCGGCGGGGACGACGACGAGGAACACCGGCAGGAACTCCGGGGTGCGGATGCCGATGATGACGAGGCCGCCGATGAGGACGGTGCCCGCGCCGAGGCCGGTCTCCGCGGTCTGCTGGACCATCTGCTCGACGGTCTCCACGTCCCGTACGACCTTGGCCTGGAGCACGCCCGCGCTGACCCGGGAGTGGTAGCCGATGGAGAGCTGCTGCATGCGGGTGCACAGGGCGGAGCGCAGTGAGGTGCCCATGCGGCGCACGCTGCCGTACAGGAGACGGACGTACAGGATGTGCAGGGGGTAGTTGACCAGCAGGATCAGCAGGATGATCCCGGTGCTGAGCCAGAGATCGGTGATCGGCCCGTGCTGGACGACGGTGTCGATGATGGAGGCGGTGATCAGCGGGAGCAGCCAGACGGGGCTGTGCTTGACCGTGAAGATGCCGACCGCCGCGGCGAGGCGGCGACGGTCGGCGCGGAACAGGTAGGCGAGGGTGCGGATGGGGTGCTCGCCGCGGTAGCGGTGGTCGAGCGGTCTCTCCAACGGCGAGGCCATTGGTGGTGGTCCTTCCCAGGGTTCGGGTGGTCAGGCGGGAACTCCATCAGGGCCCGCCCGGCTGGGCAAGCGCTTTCTGCCCTGGCTTCCTGGAGCTACACCTGGTCGAGAGCCGCGATCTCCTCGGCGCTCAGGATGAGGTCGGCCGCGGCGAGGGAGTCGAGGATGGTCTCCGGCCTGCTGGCACCCGGGATCGGTACGACGACCGGCGACTTGGCGAGCATCCAGGCCAGGCACACGCGCTGCGGGCTCACCCCGTGCGCCTCGGCGATCCGGGCGAACGGCGCGTAGGCGGAGCCGAGTTCACGCGCCCGGGAGATGCCGCCGAGGGGGCTCCAGGGCAGGAAGGCGATACCGAGTTCGTCGCACAGCTCCAGCTCCGGCTCGCTGGAGCGGAAGGCCGGGGAGAACTGGTTCTGCACGGAGACCAGGCGTCCCCCGAGGATCTCGTTCGCCTGCCGGATCTGCTCCGGGTTCGCGTTGGAGATCCCCGCCCTGCGGATCTTGCCCTCGTCCAGCAACTCCCGTACGGCACCGACGGAGTCGGCGTAGGGCACCCGGGGGTCGGGACGGTGGAACTGGTAGAGCCCGATGGCCTCGACGCCGAGCCGGCGCAGCGACGCCTCGCAGGCCTCCTTCAGATGGCGCGGGCTTCCGTCGAGGGTCCAACTGCCGTCGCCGGGGCGCAGATGGCCGCCCTTGGTGGCGACGAGGACGTCCGCACCCCGGTCGTGGGAGGCGAGGGCCTTGGCGATCAGGGTCTCGTTGTGGCCGACCTCGTCGGCGCCCAGGTGGTAGGCGTCCGCGGTGTCGATGAGCGTCACGCCCGCGTCGAGGGCGGCGTGCAGGGTGGCGAGGGAGCGGGCCTCGTCCGGGCGCCCCTCGATGGACATGGGCATCCCGCCCAGGCCGATGGCGCTGACCTCGACGTCACCGATGCGTCGCGTGTGCATGGGAATTGGCCTCTCTGCGGCTGCCGTGCGGGGCTGGGGTGTCCGGTGGGCCGACAGGGAAACGTGCCTCCGGACACGCGTTCCAGCCTGAACCGGTCCTGGCCCGCAGGTCCAATAGAAGAAAGAGAACGCATTCAGCACCACGGGGACTGAATCGCGGGGCACGTCGACCGGTATTCTGTCCGTCTCCCCGATCCGCTTGCGCGGGCTTCGGGTGTGTGTGGCACGCTCGCCCTCGACCAGCGAGGACGGCGAAAGGCGGCGGCATGCGCATCGGACTGCTCGGTACCGGCCCGTGGGCCGAGGGGGCGCACGCGCCCGCCCTGAGCGAGCACACGGAACTGGACTTCGCCGGGGTGTGGGGCCGTCGCCCGGAGGCCGCGAAGGAGTTGGCGGGCCGGTTCGGCACCCGGGCCTACGACGACGTCGACGCGCTGTTCGCCGACGTGGACGCCGTCGCGGTCGCGCTGCCGCCCGAGGTGCAGGCCGATCTGGCGGTGCGGGCCGCGCGGGCGGGCTGCCATCTGCTGCTGGACAAGCCGCTCGCGCCGACGGTCGAGCAGGGCCGGGCCGTGGTGGCGGCGGTACGGGAGGCCGGGGTCGCCTCGGTCGTCTTCTTCACGACACGTTTCCAGAGCGTGACCGAGGCGTGGATCACCGAACAGGCCGCGAGGGAGGGCTGGTTCACCGGTCGGGCGGAGTGGCTGGGCGCGGTGTTCACCACGGACAGCCCGTTCGGGGCGTCGCCGTGGCGGCGGGAGAAGGGGGCGCTGTGGGACGTGGGCCCGCACGCCCTGTCGGTGCTGCTCCCGGTCCTCGGCGACGTACGGCGGGTGGCGGCGGCCGCGCACGGTCCCGCGGACACCGTGCACCTCGTCCTGGAGCACACGGGTGGGGCGTCGAGCACCCTCACCCTGAGCCTCACGGCACCGCCCGCCGCGGCCGGCGCTGCCGTCGAACTGCGGGGCGAGGCGGGGGCGGTGTTCCTGCCGAGGAGCCCGGAGGGCGCGGTCCCCGCCCTCGGCCGCGCCGCGGACGCCCTGCTGGAGGCGGCCCGCACCGGCCGACCGCACCCGTGCGACGCGGTGTTCGGACTGCGCGTCACCGAGATCCTCGCCACGGCCGAGACGCTACTCGGCGACGACCGAAGCTGACCCGCGCGACGGGGGCGCCGGCGGCCGAATCTTCGTCCGCACGACCACGGCCCACCCGCGCATCGGGACGACCGCGGCCGGGCCTCATCGCCTCGGCCGAACCCCCTCACCAAACCACGGCTTGACCGTGGCCCGGTCTCCTCGCGGAGACCGGCGCGGTCGTGCCTCAGGCCGTGACGGTCTCCGCGAGGCGGGTCATGGCGGCCACGTCCGGCAGGGTCGCCAGGGTGTCGACGACCCTGCGGCTCGCGAACTCCCGTTGTGCGGCGGTCACCTTCGGGTCGATCGCGCACTCGGCCTGGACGTACACGAAGTTCAGGTCCGTGGCGAAGAGCATCGAGAAGGAGTCGAGGCCGGTGATCCTGGCGGGGCCGCCGGCGTCCCGGTAGGCCCGGGTGACCCGGCGGGCGGCGTCGGCGGAGAAGGCGTTGCCGCCCGCCCACCGGTAGAGGACACGGGCGAGTTCGCGGTCCGCCGCGACGGGGCCCGCGTTGTCCCAGTCGATGAGGGTGGGTCCGGCCGGGCCGACGAGGACGTTCTGCGGCTGGAGGTCGAGATGGGACGTCACCACGCCCTCCGGTCCTGACGGGCTGACGTGCCGCGCCAGTTCGGGCATCCGCGTGTCGAGGAACCGGCCCAGCGCGTCGGACCACGGCACTCCGGCCTGGCGCACCTGCTTCGACAGCCTGGTCCAGTCGGCCTCCTGGGGAGACTCCTCGTACCACGCGTTCGGTGTCTCGGTCGTCCCCTCGCCGGCCCGGTGCAGGATCGCCAGCGTCCGCCCGCACCAGTTCAGGATCTCCGGATCGGCGGGATCCGCCTCACCGCCGCCGACCCAGTCGTACACCTTGACGCAGGAGCCGTCGAGTTGTGTGACATGGGCGCCCGCGCGGTTGGCCAGGAGCCGGGGCGCGGAGACCCCCAACTCCTCGGCGGCGTCCCGCAGGGCGGCCTCCCGTCGTACCTGTTCCGTGTCGCAGCCGAAGAGCAGTTCCTTCACCGCCCACGTGGTGCCGCCGCCCGACAGCCTCCAGATCTGTCCCAGCGCGCCCCGGGCGACGGGGGACATGGTCCACGGCCCGTCGCCGAGTGCGTAGTGGTCGGCGACGGCTTCGGCTGCTCGCTGCACAGGGTTCCTCTCCACGGTCGGCCGTCCAAGATCCCAGGCTCGGCGGCTAGGCGTCGAACGGTTTGTCGCTCCACCGGAACCAGGCCCGGTCGCCGTCGATGTGCAGCAGGAACTCGGGGACCGGGCCGTCCGGCGAGGCCAGCGACACCCGTCGCCGGATCTCGTCGTGGACCCGCTCCCACTCGGCCCAGTGACCGTCGTCGTCCCGTTCGGCCAGGGCGAGTTCCCGGGCGAACAGTTCTCGTACGGCGTCGTAGGCCGGCCCCGCCGTGAAGTGGCCCGAGAGCCAGGGGAAGTCGGCGTCGTCGATGAGGATCTCCCCCACCGGCTCGTCGCCGCCGCGTACCTGCCAGACCTGGCCCTCGAACCCCACTGCGCCTCCGTCACCCGGTGCCGATGGTCTGGCTCACCTTGTCAGATGGAAGTTGACCCGCTCCCGGGTCACGGGATAGCCGGCCTTGGCGAAGTGCGCGGCCATGGGGAAGTTGCCCTGGTCGGTGGCGGCGACGATGTACTCGGCGCCCTGCTCGACGAGGTAGTGGGTGCACTCGGTCAACAGGTCGTAGGCGTAGCCGTGTCCGCGCTGTTCCGGTACGACGCCGATGAAGGCGACGATCGGGGCCTGGTGGTTGCGCGCGGGGATGTGGAGGCCGGCCAGTTCCCCGTCCCGTGTGCGGGCGACCTGCCACCACTCGCGCGGGGAGGGGCACCAGCGGAAGAAGTCCAGTTCCTCCTGGGCGGCCCGGTCCAGGCCCCCTTCCTCGGCGGCCTTGGCGCTGTGCGCGTCGAGGGTGACGGAGTGGATGCGGCGCAGGGCGTCGAAGAAGACCGCGTCGTCGGGCTCGGGGCCGAAGACGAGGCGGCCGGGGCGCTCGGGCAGACCGCACTCGGGCGTCCAGCGGTAATGGAAGCGCTCGACGAGGAGCTCGTACCCGGCAGCTCGCGCGGCGGCGAAGCGGGCCTCGGCCTCGGCACGCAGGGCCGGGTCCTCGCGCCAGCCGGGCGGAAGGCTGAAGTCGATGTCGACGCGCCAGGGGGCCGTGCGCAGGAGTTCCGCCGCGGCCTCCGTCTCGCCCTCGGCCATGTCGAGGCGGTCGACGCAGAGGGGTTCGGTGTCGTCGGGGCCGCCCCACCAGGCGGCGCGGGCGACGATCCGGCCGTCGCGCAGGGCGACGCGCTGCCAGTCGGGGCGGTGCCGGGTCAGCGGGTGCGCGGCGCGCACGCCGAGCGGGTCGGGCAGGGTGTCGAAGTCGTGAACGGTGCTCTCGTCGAGCGGGCGGATGACCAGACCGGTCATGGATTCCTCCGGGATGCGGACTGCGTGGAGCGCTCCCGGGAACTCAGACACGCACGCCCGGGGCAACGGGAAGGGAGCGCTGGATGTGGGTGAACTGCACGGCACTCGCCTCCTTCCGTCGGGCCTGGGGCGTGACGGGGACACGTTAGAAGATCGGTCGGCCCACGGTCCAGGGGTTTTCGCAGCGGCGGCCGGAGCGTCTGGCCACGGCCCCTCGGCGTGCGCCCCGCCTCCGTCCGGTGGACCGTGGAGGCGTGGGCAAGCAGTGGGAGCCGGAGCGGCGGAGCTGGCTGCGCGGGGCGCCACCGCCCGGGTGGGTGCGGGTGCTGCCCGCCGCGCTGCTGGGCGGGGTGTGCGCGGCGACTCTGGCGAGCCCGGACCCGTTGGACATCGGCTTTCTGCTGGGCGCCATCCCTCCGCTGGCCGTGCTGTCGTACGGCCCGGCGGCGACGGCCGTGCTCGGCGCCCTCGTCGTGACCGTCCTTGTCGTCCCGGCGTTCCGGCTCGACGACCCCGGCAGCGCCGACCTGCTCACCGTCGCCTTCGTCTCGGCGCTGAGCGTGGTCGTGTCCTTCGTGCGCAGCCGCCGGGACGCCCAGCTGGTCACCGAGCGGGCGGTCGCGGAGGCCGCGCAACGGGCCGTCGTGCCGCCGTTGCCCGAGCGGGTCGGGCCGGTACGGTGCGTGGGGCTGTACCGGGCGGCGCAGCGCGGGACGCTGGTCGGCGGCGACTTCTTCGACGTACGCCAGGGGCCGCACGGTGTGCGGGCGGTGATGGGGGACGTGCAGGGGCACGGGCTGGCGGCCGTCGCCACGGTCGCCTCGCTGCTGGGGGCGTTCCGGGAGGCGGTGCTGGACGAGCCGGATCCGGAGTCGGTGGCGGCGCGGCTCGACCGCCGGCTGATGGTGGACTCGGCGGACGTGGCGCACGCCGAGTTGTTCGCGACCGCCGTGCTGTTGGACTTCGCCGCCGACGCCCGGGCCGTGCGGATCGTGGTGTGCGGGCATCCGCCGCCGGTGCTGCTGCGCCAGGGGCGGGCCGTCGAGCTGGAGGTGGCGGCCGGGGTGCCGCTGGGTCTTGGGCTGGCCGACTCCGGGCGTCCGACCGGGCTCACCGTGCCGTTGCGGCGCGGTGACCGGCTGTTCCTGGCGTCCGACGGGGTCAGCGAGGCCAGGGGCGCGAGTGGGGTGTTCTACCCCCTAACCGAGCGGCTCACGGGCTTCCCCGACCTCGAACCGGCGGTCCTGGTGGAGCGGGTGTGGCGTGATCTGCTCGTCCACTGCGGGACCGCCGTGGACGACGTGACGATGCTCGTCCTCAGCCCTGCATGACCTTCGGCTGCACGGCCGCCGACTCCTGGTCCCCCTCGGCGTCGATGTGCGGCAGGATCCGGTCCAGCCACCGCGGTGTCCACCAGGCGTGCCGGCCCAGCAGGGTCATCACGGCGGGCACCATCAGCAGCCGCACCACGGTCGCGTCGATCAACACGCTCACCGCGAGGCCCAGTCCGAGCATCTTGACCACGATGTTGTCGCTGACGATGAACGCGGCGAACACGCTCACCATGATCAGTGCCGCGCAGGTGATGACCCTCGCGGTGATCTCCAGCGCATGGGCGACCGACGCCTTTGCGTCCCGGGTGCGCAGCCAGGCCTCGTGGACGCGGGACAGCAGGAAGATCTCGTAGTCCATGCTGAGCCCGAAGATGATCGCGAACATCATCATGGGCACATAGCTCTCGATGGGCACCTTGCCCGAGACGCCGAGCGCGGGCCCGCCCCAGCCCCACTGGAAGACGGCGACGACGACCCCGTACGAGGCCGCGATCGACAGCACGTTGAGGACGGCCGCCTTCACGGCGACGAGCAGGCCTCGGAAGACGGCCAGGATGATCAGGAAGGCCAGGGCGACCACCACGCCGATGATCAGCGGCAGCCGGCCGGCGACGATGTCGCGGAAGTCGACCTGTGCGGCCGTCGTCCCCGTGACATAGCCCTGTGCGTCGGTACCGGAGACCGCGGCGGGCAGGGTGTCGTCCACCAGCCGGTTCGTCAGGTCCGTGGTGTCGGCGCTCTGCGGGGACTGTTTCGAGTAGACGGTGCCGATCAGGACGTCGCCGTCCTTGGTGGTGGTGAGCGGGGTGACCGAGGCCGCCCCGGACACGCCGTCGAGGGTCTTCTGGGCCTGCGTGGCGAGGGTGGAGCGCTTCGAGGACGAGACGGAGGTCTGGTCGATGACGACGGTGAGCGGGCCGTTCGAGCCGGGCCCGAACGCGTCCGTCATCAGGTCGTAGGCGCGCCGGTCGGTGAAGGAGGTGGGGTCGGCGCCGTCGCCGATGTGGCCGAGCTGGATGGAGAACACCGGGATGGCGAGGACGACCACCGTCACCACGCCCGCGGCCAGATAGCGCAGGGGGTGGTGTTCGACGCGCTGGGCGTAGCGGTGCCAGGTGCCCTGCGGGGTCTCCCCCGCGGCGGCGTCGGTCTCGGCGACCGGGCGGCGCACCCGGTAGCGGTCGATGCGGGTCCCGATGAGGCCGAACAGGGCGGGCACCAGCGTCAGCGCGCCGAGCACGGCGGACACGACCGTCACGGCCGCGGCCAGGCCGAGTTTGCTGATGAAGGTCACACCGGACGCGGACAGCCCGCCGAGCGCGACGATGACCGTGCAGCCGGAGACGAGGACGGCCCGGCCGCTGGTGGCGTTGGCACGGCCCGCGGAGACCACCGGGTCGGCGCCGTCCATGAGGTTCTGCCGGTGCCGGGTGATCTGGAACAGGGCGTAGTCGATGCCGACGCCCAGACCGATCATCGTGGCCAGGGTCGGCGAGACGGTGGCGAAGGTGAACGCCGCGGCGAGCAGCCCCAGGCAGGCCAGTCCGCCGAGCACACTGAGCAGCGCGGTCACCAGGGGCAGTCCGGCGGCGATCACACTGCCGAAGCCGATGAGCAGGACGACGATCGCGACCGCGAAGCCGATCAGTTCGCTCACCCGGTCGTCGGCTGCGGGCCGCGCCAGCTCGCCGAGCGGTCCGCCGTACTCGACGTCGGCGCCGGCCGCCCGCAGCGGCTGCACCGCGCTGTCCACGCCGTGCAGATAGTCGTCGCCGAGGGTGGAGGGCTGGACGTCGAAGCGGACGGTGACGTACGCCGTCTTCGCGTCCTTGGACAGCGGTCCGACGGGCGAGGTGGAGGCGGTGAGCGGGTTCTGGACGGCCAGGACGTGCGGCAGCTTCTGGAGGTCGCCGACGGTCGTGGACATCTGGGAGTCCAGCGAGGTCAGCGCCTTCTGCGCGTCGTGGACGACGATCTGGCTGCTGTAGCCGCCGGCCGCCGGATCATGCTTCTTCAGCACGTCCAGGCCCTGCTGGGACTGCACGTCCGGCAGGGAGAAGTTGTCCTCGTACTCGCCGCCGACGGACCGGTTGAGAACCTGGAGGGCGACGATGGCGACGAGCCAGGCCACGAGGACGACGGCGAAGTGGCGGGCGCACCACTGCCCCAACCGCCGCAGTCCCCCGGTGGCGACGGGCCTCCCGCCCCCTGGCGTGCTGCGGGTGGGTGACATGGCATCGACCTTTGCTCGCTACCCCCATTAGACGCCCGCCCCATCTGGTCGGCACCCCGGGCACGGGCTCTCCGGATGCACACCGCGCCCGCCGGGTGAATGGTGATATCGGACCCGATGACGACCCGAGGAGCACCCATCATGCCGACGTCACAGCCCGGCGCGTCCGGGCCCGCCGAGGACCGCGCCACCCCCGACGCCCTGCTCCACACCCGCACCGGCACCGAGGTGTCGGCCGAGGACGTGGTGCTCGCCGCCGGCCGGGACCTGACCCCGCGCAATCTGGAATGGGCCAGGCGCAAGCTGGAGAGCGAGGGGCCCGCCGCGCTGGAGAAGCTGCTGCCGTAGCCCGCACGGCCTTCCCGGCCCGGCACGCGCCGGGCCCTAGTTCTCCGCGTCCTCGTCGAGGCACAGCACCGGCACCCGCTGGACGAGGTTGACGGCGAAACCGCCACGGTTCCAGGGCTGATCCAGGGGCTGGGTGTGTCCGTCGGCGTCGCTCGCCCGGGCGCTCAGCGTGTGCTCGCCGGGCGTCGCCGTCCAGGTGGAGCGCCAGCGGCGCCACGCCCACCGGTGCCCGCCGTCGGGCTCCAGGTCGGCCTCCTGCCAGGTCCGCCCGGCGTCCGCGCTCACCTCGACCCGGGTCACGGGTGCCCGCCCCGACCAGGCGCGCCCCTCCAGCGGCACCGGACCGGGCCTGACCACCCGGGTCCGGGACATGAAGTCCGGGAAACCCGGGGGGACCAGCAGGGCGCGCGGCACGATCCGGGTGACGGGTTCACCCTCGTCGCCGGGGTCCTGGCGCAGCCGGTAGGCGACGGACTGCTGGAAACCCGTGAACTCCGTGTCGACGACGGTCACCTCGCGCAGCCACTTCACGTGCGCCATGCCGTACCAGCCGGGCACGACCAGCCGCAGCGGGCGGCCGTGCTGCGGCGGCAGCGGGGCGCCGTTCATCGCGTACGCCACCAGCACCTCCGGCTCGGTGCCGGTGGCGGCCCCGATCGGCAGGGCGCGCCGGTAGTCCTGCTCGACGCCCCGCTCCACGCCATGGTCCGCGCCGGTGAACACCACGTCCACGGCGCCGGGTTCGACCCCCGCCCGCTCCAGCAGCAGCCGCAACGGTACGCCGGTCCAGTCGGCGGTGCCGACGGCCTCGACGAGCCAGGGCTGGCTCACCGGGCGGGGCGTCAGCAGGGCCCGGCCGTTGCCCGCGCACTCCAGCGTCACCCGGGTGGTGACCTGGGGGAACGCCCGCAGATCGGCGGGGGTGAGGCGGAGCGGCCGGCGAACCAGGCCGCCGACGGTGAGCGGCCACCGCGTGTCGTCGGGGACGTACGGGATGTCGTAGTGCGTCAGGACGTAGTGCAGGCCCGGCGGGGTGACGTCGTAGCGCAGGGCTTCCAGGGGCAGACCGTGGTTGCGGGTGGCGAGGGCCAGCTCGTCGTGGCCGATGCCCTCGTCGGGGGCGGCCAGCCGGGCGGGGGTGCTCGCGTCGCCGATTCGATGACCCATGACGGCATTGTCACGCCGAGGGCCGGGTTCGGCACCCCGCTCGGCACCCGCTCGGCTCCGGCGGCTCAACTGATCATCCGCGCCGGTGAGTTGCTCGGTCTTCCGCAGCGCACCCTCGGGCTGTCAGACTCCTGAGGGTGCCTGACTTCGACTTCGACCTGCTCGTCATCGGATCCGGTCCGGGTGGCCAGAAGGCCGCCATCGCCGCGGCCAAGCTGGGCCGCCGGGCGGCCATCATCGACCGCCCCGACATGGTCGGCGGGGTCTCCATCCACACCGGCACCATCCCCTCCAAGACCCTGCGCGAGGCCGTGCTGTACCTCACCGGTCTGACCCAGCGCGATCTGTACGGGCAGAGCTACCGGCTGAAGGAGGACATCACCGTCTCCGATCTGACCGCGCGCACCCAGCACGTGGTCAGCCGCGAGGTGGACGTCATCCGCAGCCAGCTCTCCCGCAACCACATCCCCCTCTACGCCGGAACCGGCCATTTCGTCGACCCCCACACCGTCGCCCTGCGCGAGGTGACCGGGCATGAACGGCTGCTGAGCGCCGAGCACATCGTCATCGCCACCGGTACCCGGCCGGCCCGCCCGGACAGTGTCGAGTTCGACGGGCGCACCATCATGGACTCCGACAACGTCCTCGCCCTGGAGCACGTTCCGCGCTCGATGGTCATCGTCGGCGCCGGGGTCATCGGCATGGAGTACGCGTCCATGTTCGCCGCGCTCGGCAGCAAGGTCACCGTGGTGGAGAAGCGGGCCGGGATGCTCGACCTGTGCGACGTCGAGGTGATCGAGTCGCTCAAGTACCACCTGCGGGACCTGGCCGTGACCTTCCGGTTCGGGGAGACGGTGGCCGCGGTGGAGCGGCATCCGCGGGGCACGCTGACCGTCCTGGAGAGCGGCAAGAAGATCCCCGCCGACGCCGTGATGTACTCGGCGGGCCGCCAGGGCCTCACCGACGACCTCGACCTCGACAAGGCGGGCCTGTCGGCGGACCGGCGCGGGCGGATCACGGTCGACGAGTTCTACCGCACCGAGGTGCCGCACATCTACGCCGTAGGCGATGTCATCGGCTTCCCGGCACTGGCCGCCACCTCGATGGAACAGGGGCGCTCGGCCGCGTACCACGCGTTCGGGGAGCCGGTCGGGCGGATGCACCACCTCCAGCCCATCGGTATCTACACCATTCCCGAGATCAGCTTCGTGGGCCGGACCGAGGACCAACTCACCGAGGAGAGCATCCCGTTCGAGGTCGGTATCTCCCGTTATCGGGAGCTGGCCCGCGGCCAGATCATCGGTGACTCGCACGGCATGCTGAAGCTGCTGGTGTCCCCCGAGGACCGCACCCTGCTCGGTGTGCACTGCTTCGGGACCGGCGCCACCGAGCTCATCCACATCGGCCAGTCCGTGATGGGCTGCGGCGGCACGGTCGACTATCTCGTCGACGCGGTGTTCAACTACCCGACGCTCGCGGAGTCGTACAAGGTCGCCGCTCTCGACGCCACCAACAAGCTCCGCCAGATCGACCGCATCGGCGACTGACCCGCCCCCCGACTCCGCCCCGGGCAACGCCCCTGACCTGCGGCGGAGTTGGAAACGGGAGATTGCCCTCCGCCCCATCTTGAAAGGCCGACGGGTAGGGCTATCATCACTCGCACACACGGTGTGACCGTCTGCCGACGCAGTGCTGAACGGTGTCTGCCGCCCCCCTTTGTGCCGCCCCTTGCCCGAGGCCATCCCTCGTCGTGGGAGGCGGGTTCCACCCCCCCACCCCCCTTACGCCGTCGGGACCTGGTCGTCCCTGCGTCGTGCACGACGGAAAGCAGCAAGTCATGAGCAACAACAGGGGCAGAGGGCTACAGGCCAACGCCCTCGGGACCTTCGACACGGTGGTGATGGCCGTCGCGGGCAGCGCCCCGGCGTACTCGATCGCCGCCACCACGGCCGTCCTCGTCGGCTCGGTGGGCCTGGCCAGCCCCGCCGCCCTGCTGTACTGCGCCATCCCCATGCTGGGCATCGCCCTGGCGTTCAGCTACCTCAGCCGCATCGACGTGAACGCGGGCGCCAGTTACTCCTGGGTGGGCCGCACGCTCCACCCGTTCCTCGGCTTTCTCAGCGGCTGGGCGCTGGTGGTGTCGGCGACCATCTTCATGGTGGCCGGTTCGCTGCCCGCCGGTTCGATGACGCTGGCTCTGTTCGACGGGGAACTCGCCGACAACACCGCGTTGTCGACGCTGGTCGGCGCGGCCTGGTTCGTGGTGATGCTGCTGGTGGTGCTCGGCGGCGCCCGGCTCACCGTCCGCGCCCAGTTGCTCATGTCCGGCATCGAACTCGCCATACTCGCCCTCTTCGCGGTGCTGGCCCTCTTCCACTCGGACAACGCCCGCGCCTTCGACTGGTCCTGGCTCGGCTTCGGCCAGTTCGACGGCGTCTCGGGCTTCGCGTCGGGGGCGCTCATCGCGGCGTTCTACTACTGGGGCTGGGACGTCACCAGCAATCTCTCCGAGGAGACCCGCAACAGCCGTCGTACGACCGGACTCGCGGGCCTGATCGGGGTGGGCATCGTCTTCCTGCTCTTCGAGGCCTTCACCATCGCGGTGAACGTCGTGCTGTCCTCGCGGCAGATCGAGGAGAACGACGCCAACGTGCTGTCGGTGCTGGGCGAGGAGATCTGGCCGGGCTGGGGCGGCAAGCTGCTCGTCGTCGCGGTGATGCTGTCGACCATCGCCACGCTGGAGACCACGCTGATCCAGGTCACGCGTTCGCTGTTCGCGATGGGCCGCGACCGTACGATGCCGTCCGCGCTCGGCAAGGTGCACCGCCGGTGGAACACGCCGTCGGTGGCCATCAGTGTGGTCGGTGTGGTGGCGCTGGTGATGCTCATCGCCTCCAACCTGCTGGGCACGGTGGGCGACATCCTCTCCGACGCCATCTCGGCGATCGGTCTCCAGATCGCCGTGTACTACGGGCTCGCGGGCCTCGCGGTCGTCGTCGCCTACCGCAAGATGCTGCTGAAGTCGGCGGCCAACTTCCTGCTCGGCGGCCTGTGGCCGCTGCTGGGCGCCGTGTTCATGTTCTGGATCTTCATCGAGTCGCTGAGCGAGCTGAGCGCCGCCGCGATCACCATCGGCATCGGCGGTCTGGCCGTCGGGGTGCTGCCGATGCTCTGGTACTGGCGACAGGGCAGCGACTACTACCGCCCCGCCAAACTCGACGCCACGCACACCGTCGAGGCGGACTACGTCCCCGAGGGTGTCGTGGTCGCGCAGTCCCGTGTCCATCAGGGTCTCCCCACCGACTTCTGAGGGAGCCGGCCATGGTGAGAGACCGCTTCACCCTCGATTTCGACCCCGACTGCGGTGACATGGCCCTCAGCGACGCCCGCCATGACATCGTCATCGGCCGCTGGCAGGGGCTGCGGGAACTGCTGCGCACGACCGGCCCCGACTGGCTCAGCCGCGGCCACCGCGTCCGGCTGCTCGCGCAGGCCTGTGCGAGCAGTTCGACGGCCGAGTCATGGCTGGCCGCCGAGCCGCACAGCGGTGACGCGCTGGTGCTGCGGGCGGCGACGGAGGTGGCCCGGGCGTTCAATGTGGCGATCACCGCGGGCCGCGGGGTGCCGATCGACCAGCACCGCATCGACACCGCCGTGCTGTCCTGCCTCCAGGCCGCCGACGCGTATCCGGACGATCCCACGCCCTGGATCTCCCTGATCTCAGTCGCCCGCCTTTACCCGTCGGGGGTGCGCCGACAGGAACTGGCGCGCTGGTGGGACGAGTTGCACCGGCGCGACCCCTACAGCGTGGAGGGCCATCTCCAGATACTCCACTACTACTCCTCCCGCTGGCACGGCACGCACGGCCTGATGTACGACTTCGCCCGCGACGCGGCCGGGGTGGCACCGCCGGGATGCGCGCTGCCGGTCCTGGTCCAGTACGCCCGCGTCGAGGAGTACCGCTACGCCCTGGACGCGGCCAAGGGGCGCCAGTCGGCGGTCGGCCTCGCCGAGCACTGGACCCACGACGGCGCCGTCAGCGACGTACGCCGCACCTGGCAACGCTGGTTCGCCGACCGCCCCGGCACCACGATCGCCCCCGGCGAGCTGCGCGACCTCAACTACCTGACCCACGCGGCCTGTCACGGGGGCCTGACGGACATCGCGGGCACGCTCCTGCGCGTCCAGGGCCCGCGTGCCACCCGAACGCCCTGGTCGTACACGGGAGATGCGGAGAAGCAGATCCTGAAGTGGCGCAAGGACCTTCGGTCGTGAGCGGGGTCAGTCCGCGAGGTCGGTCGTCCATTTCTCCTCGATCCGGCCCACCTTCCACACCACCAGGGCGACGGCCCAGGTCAGCACGAACAGGGCTACGACCGCGAAGCCGAGGGTGTTGAGGTCGAGGCCAAAGATCCAGGTCCAGAACGGGCCGCGCAGGTCGAGCTTCTCGGCGAGCAGGCCGAGGAGTTCGACCGTGCCGATCAGGAGGGCCACGGCGACCGACAGGCCGGTGATGGTGAGGTTGTAGTAGACCTTGCGGACCGGCTTGGAGAACGCCCAGTCGTAGGCGAAGTTCATGAACGTGCCGTCGATCGTGTCCAGGAGGGACATGCCGGCGGCGAAGAGGACGGGCAGGCACAGGATCGCGTACCAGGGCAGGCCGGACGCCGCGCCCGAGCCCGCCAGGACGAGCAGCGCGACCTCGGTGGCGGTGTCGAAGCCCAGGCCGAAGAGGAGGCCGAGGGGGTACATCTGCCAGGGCCTGGTGATCGACCCCATGACACGGCCCAGGAGGCGGTTCATGAAGCCGCGGTTGTTCAGGTGCTCCTCAAGGGTGGCCTCGTCGAAGGTTCCCGCGCGCATCCGGCGGAACACCTTCCAGATCCCGGCCAGGATCACCAGGTTCATGCCGGCGATGACGTAGAGGAAGGTCCCGGAGACCGTCGTACCGATGAGTCCGGTGATGTCGTGGAGCGAGGAGCCGTCGTCGCGGACCGGGCCCGCGAGGGCCTTCACGCCCAGGGAGAGCAGGAACGTCAGGCCGAAGACGACGCTGGAGTGGCCGAGCGAGAACCAGAAGCCCACCGACAGGGGCCGCTGCCCCTCCCCCATCAGCTTGCGGGTGGTGTTGTCGATCGCCGCGATGTGGTCGGCGTCGAAGGCATGTCGCATGCCGAGCGTGTACGCGGTGACGCCGATGCCGACGCCGAAGGACTTCGTGCCGACGCTGTAGTGCTCGGGCGCGACGAGCGCGACCAGGGTGAACCAGCCGATGACGTGCAGGGCGAGGATGAACGCGGCCATCCCCCCGACCCTGATCCACTCCTCACGCGTCATCGAGCCGCGGACGCGCTGCCGTACCCCGGCCTTTCCGGTGGCCGGGGCGGGGAGGGGCGGAGCGGAGTCAGGGGCGACCGGCATCGGGAGGATCTCTCGTTCGGCGAAGCGGCCGCGACAGGCAGCCTTGTGCCATCCTCCGGTAACTGCAACTCATGTGCAGTAAAGGCCGTGGCAGATCTTCCCCACGGAAGGGGAAAGGGGATGGTCAGAGCCGGGCGGCCGGCTCAGGGCGTCGCGTGGGGGCCGTCCGGGCGGGTGCGGCGCTGGTCCACCGTCTCGCGGCTCAGCTCCTCCGTCTCCTGTTCCGGCAGCCGCTCGAAGCCGTCCTCGGTGATGACCGAGACGATCGGGAAGATCCGTCGGTTGATGTCGGGCCCGCCGGTCGCGGAGTCGTCGTCCGCCGCGTCGTACAGCGCCTGGAGGGCGGCGAGCGCGGCATCGCGCCGGGACATGCCCTGGTGGAACAGCTTCTTCAACGCGCCCCGGGCATAGGGCGATCCGGATCCCTCGGCGTGGAAGTCCCGTTTCTCGTACAGACCGCCGGCGACGTCGAAGCTGAAGATGCGGCCCCGCTCGCCCTCGGGCGCCGTGTCGTCGTACCCGGTGAGCAGCGGCACGACCGCGAGCCCCTGCATGGCCTGGCCGAGGTTCTGCCGGATCATGCCGGCCAGCCGCCGCGCCTTGGCGTTGAGGGTCATCGGGATGCCCTCGATCTTCTCGAAGTGCGTGAGCTCGACCTGGTACAGCTTCACCATGTCGAGCGCGAGACCGACGGTGCCGGCGAAGGCCACGGCGGTGTGGTCGTCGGCGGGGTGCACCTTCTCCAGGTCGCGCTGGGCGATGAGATTGCCCATCGTGGCCCTGCGGTCGCCGGCGATCAGCACACCGTCGCGGTAGGCGAGGGCCAGCACGGTGGTGCCGTGCGGGAACCGGTCCGGGGCGGCGTGTACGCCGTCGGGGAAGGGTGGGCGCGTGGGCAGCAGGGCCGGGCGGTGGGCGGTCAGGAACTCGGTGAAGGACGAGGTCCCGGGAGTGAAGAACTCCTCCCCCAGGCGCCCTCCTTGGTCGCTCGCCGTCATCACGTTCCCCCCCCTGGTCGTCTCCGGGCCGACACACGGGTCCTACCTGAAGTCCGCGGCAAGGAAACACGGGTGAGGGTCACAGGGATCTACGGCGCACGAGTACGGCCAGGACCACCAGCCCCGGGATCAGGGGCAGCCACACCGTCAGCAGGCGGTAGCCGAGGACCGCGGAGGCCGCGGTCGCGCCCGGGGCGCCGCTCGCGGTGAGGGCGAAGCCGAGGGCCGCGTCGAGGGAACCGAGGCCGCCCGGCGTGGGCAGCAGGGCGGCGGCGCTGCTGGCGGCGACGTAGAGGAGCGCCACCCGGGCCGGGGGCAGGGAGAGCGCGACGGCCTGGGTGACGGCGATCAGGACGAGGGCGTGCAGGGCGGCGAAGGCCAGCTGGCCGCCCCAGAGAGCCGCCGCCCGGGGCGGGTTGGCGTGCACGGCCCTGATGTCCGCGAGGACGACGGCGAGGGCACGCCGGCAGCGGGGCACCGCCAGGAGGACGGCCACGCCCGCGACGGCGGCGACCACGACGGCCAGGACGACGAGGTTCGGCCGCGGCACCCGCAGGACGCCGGGGCAGGCCACCGCGAGGACGACGATCAGCACGGCCCGGACCACCGCGGCGGCGGTGCCCTTCACCGCGAGGGCGCTCGCGGCACGCCCCGCGGACAGTCCGCAGCGCATGAGGAAACGCAGGTTCACCGCTCCCGCTCCGAGCCCGGCGGGCAGCAGGTGGTTGGCGGCACCGGCGGCGAACTGCGCGGCCACCAGGCGGCCTTGGGGCAACCGCGGCACGACCGCGCCCTGTTGGGCCAGCGCGGCGCACACCCAGGTCGCGGCGGCCGCCGCACCGCCGACCAGCAACCACCCCTGGTCGGCGACGGCGAGTCCCACGGCCCCGCGCTCCAGCACCGGCCAGTGCCGCCGGGCCAGACAGCCCGCGCCCACCAAGACGGCGAGGGTCACCGCGGTGTGCCAGTAGACGCGTCTTCGCGAGGGGCCGAGGACGACCGGTTCGGACGTCATTCGCCACCGCCCGCTGGGCCCGGTGGCGCCAGACGTACCAGCACCCCGTCCGCCTGGTACGGCGTCCAGTGCCGCGCGTACCGGGCCGTGCCGCCCTCCGGTGGGGTGAGGTACGCGACCGGGACGCGGCGGGCGGTGGCGCGGATCTCGGCCGCGGTGGAGTTGGCGTTGTGGCCGCCGGTCGCCGCCGAGGAGCAGCCGGTGTAGTAGGCGACGGGGATGGCCTCGTGCCCGGTGAGCAGACAGGGCGGGCGGACGCCGAGGCGGTGCAGTTCGGCGGCGGTCCGCTCCCAGCCCTGCCGGGCGGCGGTGGCGTTGGAGACCGCGCGGTCCAGGACGGTCAGCTGGACGGCCAGATGCGCGGCGAGGCCGAGCGCGAGCAGGCTGGCCGCGACGGGCCGCCAGGTGCCGTTCGGCCTGGCGGCCAGGTGCAGCAGCGCGTCGGCGACCGGGAGTGCGAGCAGCGCGTAGGCGGGGAGCAGGAAGCGCGGTGCGGCGTAGCCGATCATGAACAGGTACGGGACGGCCGCCGTGACGGCGCAGGCGAGCGGCACGAGCGTGCGCTCGGCACGCCCGGCGCGGACGGCGACGGCGACACCGAGAGCGGCGAGCAGCGGAAGGACGTACCACCACGCGGTGATCAGCGGGTTCGGCATCGATCCGGTGCACGGCCGGCACAGCGCGCGCCCCACCAGACTGCGCAACTGGTCGTCGACGGCCATGTTCCAGCCGAGCCCGCCCTGGATGCGCGAGGCCTCGTCGAGCCGCTCACCCAGGCCGCCGTACGAGACGTACGCCTCGACGACCCACTCCACGGCGCCGAGGGCCAGCCCCGCGAGGAGCGCGGTCAGCAGCCGCCAGCGCCGGGCGGCCACCATGAGCACGAGCAGCGGCACGGTCACCCAGACCGCGTCGGTGGGCCGCATCCACGCCATGAGGGCGGCGCCCGCCAGGAGCCCCCAGGCATGGCCCTTGAGGTAACCGGCCACGGCGATCAGGGCACCGATGGCGACCCAGTAGTTGGGCATGGCCTGCGGACCGTAGAAGAGGGTCACCCACAGGGAGGCGAACAGCGCCCCCGCGCCGGCCAGGACGCGCACCCGGAACAGCCCGCGCCACACACGCAGGGCGAGGTAGAGGCCGAGCCCCGAGAGTACGGCGAGGTAGACGCGCAGCAGCTCCGTGGACGTCGACCAGGACGCGACGGGCGCCACCAGCAGGGAGACACCGCGGGCGCGCGGTGCGCTGAAGAAGGCGGGCGGGGCGCCGGAGCCGACCTGGCTGACATACACCGTCTCGTCCCAGCCGAGGCCCATTCCCGGCCGTACGAGAAGTAGCTGCGCGAGGACGAAGACTCCGGCGACGGCGGCGAGGAGCGCGTCGCCCCGCCAGTGCCGGGACGTGCCGGGCACGATCGCCCTGTCACTCCGTCGTCCTTCGGCGAGCAGGGCATTCATGCCGTGCGCCATCGTCCACCCCTTACCCCGTCAATGCCATGGAGGTGCTCAGCCCTGGTCAGGGGCCGCGGAAAAAGAGAAACAGGGACAAATTAACCCGCATCCGCGCCGTGCGCAGTGGATGTTCGCCCAGTTGTATGACGATCGGTCATATCGGCTGGTTCCGGATGGGGCGGGTCAGTCGTGAGGGAACGAGTGATGCTCGTGCGCGACGAGCCAGCGGCCGTCCTCCTTGCGCAGACCGAACGTCAGCCGCAGCCGCAGGTCAGGGTGTTCGGCGAGCTCCTCGGGGCTCGCGCAGCGCAGCAGCGCGTGGGCGTAGGCGACGTCGGAGCCCGCGGTGACGTCGAGGGACTCGATGTCGAAGCAGGCACCCTGCGCCTGCCAGGCGAAGAACGGCGGCCAGGCGGCACTGTAGGCGGCGAGCCCGCGGATGCCGTGGTGGGGCGGCGGTACGTCGTACATGACGATGTCGTCGGCATGGTCGGCGACGACGCCGTCGAGGTCGCCCCGGTGGACGGCGTCGGCCCATCTCGTGATCAGCGCGCGGATCTGTGCGGCGTCGTCGTCGGGCACGGTGGCGGCTCCCTCCTGCATCCCGTCCCCACGTCCTCGTTCGTCGGGTGGCCGGGCGGCCCGGTGGCCGGGCGGCCCGGTGGCCGGGCGGCCCGGTGACCCGGTGACCCGGTGACCCGGTGACCCGGTGGCCGGGCGGCCCGGTGGCCGGGCGGCCCGGTGGCCCGGTGGCCGGGCGGCCGCCCGGTGACCCGGTGGCCGGGCGGCCCGGTGACCCGGTGACCCGGTGACCCGGTGGCCGGGCGGCCGGGCGGCCCGGTGACCCGGTGACCCGTTGGCCGGATGGCACACTCTCCAGTGTGCCGCTGACATTCGACGACCTGCTTCTTCGCGCGCGCTCCCTGGTCCAGGGCGGACGGCGCGCGCTTCTCGGTATCGCGGGCAGTCCCGGCGCGGGCAAGACGACGCTCGCCGAGACGCTGGTGCGGGAGCTGAACGCGGGCGGGGAGGCGTGGGTGGCGCATGTCCCGATGGACGGCTTCCATCTCGCCGACGTCGAACTGGACCGGCTGGGCCTGCGGGACCGCAAGGGGGCGCCGCCCACCTTCGACGCGGCGGGCTACGCGGCGCTGCTGCGACGGTTGCGTGCCGAGGAGGACGGTGACGACCTCGTGTACGCGCCCGGCTTCGAGCGGGTGCTGGAGCAGCCGATCGCGGGGGCGGTCCCGGTGCCGCCGTCGGCCCGGCTGGTCGTCACCGAGGGGAACTATCTGCTGCTGGGCACGGGCGCCTGGACGCGGGTGCGGGAGCAGCTGGACGAGGTGTGGTTCTGCGAGCTGGAGGAGACGGAGCGGATCCGGCGCCTGGTGGCCCGGCACGAGGAGTTCGGCAAGGGCCACGAGGAAGCCGTGGCCTGGGTGATGCGCACGGATCAGCGCAACGCCGACCTGGTCGCGGCGACCCGGGACCGGGCCGATCTGGTCGTGCCGGTCGCCGCGCTCGACACCCCGGGGCGGCAGGCGGTGTCGTAGGCGTACGGGTCTGGCACAGCCCGCGCCAGGGGTGGCCCGGGCGACCGGCCCGTCACAGCCCGCGCAGGCGGTGTCCTGGGCGACGGGCCCGCCGCAGCCCGCGTCACTCGGTGTCGTAGGCCTGTCTGGCCTTCTCGACCTCGCCGAGGTGTTCGGTCGACCAGTCGGCGAGATGCGCGAAGAGCGGGGCGAGACTGCGGCCGAGTTCGCTGATCTCGTACTCGACCCGCGGCGGCACCTCGGGGTGGTACGTCCGTACGACCAGGCCGTCCCGCTCCAGCTGGCGCAGCCGCTGTGTCAGCACCTTCGGCGTGATCCTGGCGATGCGCCGCTCCAGTTCGACGAACCGCTGCCGGCCGTGCGCGTGCAGGCTCCACAGGATCGGCGTGGTCCAGCGGCTGAACACGATGTCCACCACCGGGGCTATGGGGCAGGCGAGTTCGGGTTCCGTGGTGGTGTCCGTGACCTGCATCCGCAACCCTCCGGGGTAGTCACTTTCCTCTAGGTACCTACTATATCCACGGTGTTAGCGTCCCTTCGTCGGCAACAAGGCCGGTTTCACAAGGGAGTTACTCATGATCGTGGTGACGGGGGCGACGGGGAACGTCGGCCGGGAGCTCGTCCGGACGCTGGCCGCGTCCGGTGCCCAGGTGACGGCGACGTCCCGGCGGATCGCCGAGGGGGATGTCCCGGACGGCGTTCTGGCGCGGCGGGCGGAGTTGACGGATCCCGACAGCCTCAAGCCCGTGTTCGACGGCGCGGAGGCGCTGTTCCTGCACGACGGCGGTCCCGTCGCGCATCTGCTCGACGTCCCGCGTCTGCTGGAGGTGGCCGGGGCGGGCGGGGTGCGGCGGGTCGTGCTGCTGTCCTCGCTGGGCGTGGTGACCAGGCCGGAGTCGGCCTCGCACGGCGGCACGGGCCGCGCCATCGAGGAGGCAGTGCGGCACTCCGGCCTGGAGTGGACGTCACTGCGACCGGGCGGCTTCCACTCCAACGCGTTCCAGTGGGCGGAGTCGGTGCGTGAACAGCGCACCGTGGCCGCGCCGTTCGGGGATGTCGGGCTGCCCACGGTCGACCCGGCCGACATCGCGGCGGTGGCCGCGGTGGCCCTGCGTGAGGACGGACACGCCGGACAGGCCTATGAGTTGACCGGCCCGACCGTGGTGACGCCCCGTCAGCAGGCCGTGGCCCTCGGGGAGGCGGTGGGTGAGCCGGTGCGCTTCGTCGAGCTGGGCCGGGACGAGGCGCGGGCGCGGCTGCTGCGGTTCATGCCCGAGCCGGTGGCCGACACCACCCTCGCCGTCCTCGGCACGCCCACCCCGGCCGAGCAGCGGGTCAGCCCCGACATCGAGCGGGTCACCGGTCGGGCACCGGGAACGTTCGCGGAGTGGGCGCGCCGGAACGCCGCCGCGTTCCGGTAGGCGTCGAAAGGCCGGCTGGGCTCAGGCGCGCAGCGTCAGCTCCGGCTCCCCCTGGGCGTCTCCGGCCGGATCACCGATGACGGCCGTGAAGGCCTCCGTGCGGACGGTCAGTCCTTCGGCGCCGTGCTCGAACGTGGGCGTGAACTCTCCACCGGGTCCGTAGCGCACCGCGAAGACATGCAGGTCCTCGGGCGCGTCCGGCACCGGCTCGGCCTCCAGGGCCGTGGACGACACCAGGTGCAGCCAGCCCTCGTCGGGGTTGCCGTACCCCCGGGGGTCGGCGGCGAGCGCGAACGCCGCCTGCTCCTGCGTCTGTTCCGAGCGGGCGTCGAAGTGGTCGATGCCCTGCGACTCGGGGTGCGTCAGCCGCAGTTCACCGGCGGCGACGACCTCGGCGTCCGCGGTGCGGCGCACCCGGTCGCCGTCGTCCGCGGCGTACGGCATCCCGGCGAGCAGGTAGGGCGTGCCGGGGAGGCGCTCCACCGCGACGGTCATCCACAGGCTCGTGCCGTCGGTGACGTACAGGGACCGCACATGCCGCAGGACGTGGTCGCGGCCGACGGCCGGCTTGGTGACCAGCTTGGCGGTGAGGCCGTCGGTGCGCAGGTCGCGGACGCGGACCTCGCCCATGGGGCGGCAGAGCAGGAAGCCGTCGACGACCGGGCCGAAGCCGTGCTGACGGTTCACGGCCGCGGCCAGGTGGTAGGTGCCCGCGGCCTCGACGACCGCCGGGGTCATCCGGTCGTCGAAGGCCACCGAGACCGTCCCGGCACGCAGTTGATGCCGGGCGGGGGCGGTGGACGCCTCCCGGTGCCAGCGCGTCGTGTCCTGGATCTGCCAGACCAGCATCCACGCGAAGTGTCCGTCGACCCCGCCGTCCGCCTTGACCGCGTGCCGGGCCCAGCGGCTGTCGGCCCGGTAACGGCCGAGGTCGGCGCCGATACGGGCGCCGAAGTACCGCAGGCCCAGGACCGATTCGAAGGCGGAGTGCTGCTCGCTGTAGCGGGGGCCGCCGTTGTCGAAGCCGCCGTTCGTCAGGCGGGCGTCGATGTAGCGGGCGAGGGCGTCGCCGTCCTGGGCGAAGATCTCCTCGCCGCTGATCCGGTGGGCCTGGGCGAGGAAGGACAGGGAGATCGGGCCGTAGTTGTTGTCGTAGGCGCCGCCGTGCTCGGGCGGCAGGAGCGCGCCGCGGTCGGCGACCCGGTGGGCGCGGATCTTCTCGACGTACAGCTCGATCGCGCGGGCACGGACCGACTCCCCTTCCGCCGACGGGAGATGGCGGGCGAGCATCAGCCCGCCGACGACGCAGCCGATCGCCTGGTTGCCCGCCTCCTGCGGGTTGAAGAAGGTCGCCTCGGTCAGCCAGCGCCAGTACCCGTGGGCCACGTCGAGGAGTTCGGCGCGCTGGACGTCGTCGACCAGACCGTCGGCCGCGTCGAGGAGGTTCACCGCCTGGAGCAGCGCCCACACCGTGCTCGGCCAGTCGCCGATGGGGTGCGCACCGGCCGCCAGGGTGTAACGGGCGTACGGCAGGCCGGAGTTGCGCAGGGTCAGGTTCGGGTAGCCGGGGTTGTCGTCGGTGTAGACCCGCTCGCGCAGATGGAAGGCGAGGCTGCGGCGGACCGCCTCGGGCAGCCGGTCGTCCTTGGTGCGCTGCCAGGCGAAGGCGAGCAGGGAGGTGATGCCGAGCGAGGTGTCGCCGATGTCGTCGACGCAGTCGGGGTGTTCGAGGTTGCCCTCGGGGGTGAGGCGCGCGAGGGCCTGCTCGGTGACGTCGGCGAGCACGGCGTCGTACGCCGCCGGGGTGTCCGGCAGGTCGTGCAGCGGGCCGAGCTGGCGTGGGAGGTGCAAGGAGATCAGCCCTTCATGCCTGAGAGGTGGCGCGCAGTGTGAGGGTCAGTGCCTGCGGTCCGTGCCCGCCGAGGTAGACGCGGTTCCCGGTCGTCGCGTCGGTGCCGCCGGCCACGGTGTAGTCCTGCCCCGGGTCGTAGCGCAGTACGTCGGTCCGGTCCGGTCCGGCGAGCGGTTCGCCCGTCTCGACGGCGGCCTCGACCCGGATCTCGTCGTCGCCGACGCGGTAGGTCATCGGCTCGGTCGTCAGGCACCAGGTTCCGTCGCCGAGCGGTACGGCGCCCTGCTGCTCGCCGCCCGGCCGGAAGGTCAGTTCGAGGGCCCACGGCACCGAGGGGCCGCTGATGTCGATCCGCAGGTCGGCCCCGTCCTCCCGCAGGTCGACCTCGATCCGGGTCGTGTGGGAGACCTCGTCCTGAGGGCGGTCGGGGAAGGCCATCGCCGCGGAGAAGCGGCCCTCGTCCACCAGCCGGTAGGCGCCGTCGTCGCGCCTGTGGTCCTTCGGGAGCGGCTGGTAGTAGGCGGTGGTGAGGGTTTGGGTGAGCCGGTACCGGTGGTCGGCGAGCTGTTCCATGGCGTCGGCACGGAACGGGCCCAGGTCGAAGAACACCCGCGAGAGGCGGACCGCGTCGAGGACGGCGGCACCGGCGAACAGGCGCAGGAAGGTGGGGTTGCAGGCGAGGCCCGAGCGGATGCGCCGGTGCTCGGGCACGTCGGAGCCGCCGTACACCACGGTGTGCGCGGTGGCCGAGGCGTGGGCGGCGAGGCGGGCGGTGGGGAGGTACCGGTCGCGCGGGAGCTGCTCCACGTCCGAGGCCGGCAGGGCGCGGCACAGCTCCGGGGTGAGGAGGGTCTGGGCGAGCAGGTCGGGGTCGTGGATGCCGTCGGCGGCCGCCAGGCGGGCCGCGCGGGCGAAGTCGCCCCGGCCGGTGCGGATCGCGAGCAGCCGGTAGTGCGGCAGGTAGGGCCACAGCGCGAACGACAGCCTCTGGTCCTGGCGGCGCGAGTGGACGGTCTCCACCGTGCCGTCCGGCCTGATCAGGTCCAGGGTCGCGGTGAGGTTGCGTTCGACGGCGTCCAGCAGGTCGCTGCGCCCGAGCACCTCGGCCAGCAACAGCAGCGCCGGGTTGGTGACGATGGACGCGTAGACGGCGCTGCGTTCCGAGTACAGGCCGTCGGCGTCGATGTCGACGCCCTCGGCGAGCCACTCCTCGACGCGGGCGAGCAGCCGGTCGTCGGGGAACGACCGGTGCAGCCGGGCCAGCGCCGCGGACAGCTCCCAGCGGTGGTTCGGGGTGTGCACGCCACCGGTCAGGAGACTGTCGGTGGCGGCGCCGGCGATCTCGGCGAGCGCGGCCGTGACCTCGCCCAGTTCCGGTCCCGCGTCGGCGGCGAGGACGTACGCGTCGCACACGTCGTTGACGGTGAACGCGGAGTCGGGCGGTGACTGGACGTTGTCGCCGCCGGCGAAGAGACCGGAGGGTGTCTGCACGGCCCGCAGGGCGCGGAGGTGGGTCAGCGCGGCGGCGACGGCCCGCTCGCTGCCGTGCAGCGCGGAGTCCGGCGAGCGGTACGCCGCGACCAGTGTCTTCACCCGCCGGGCCAGGGTGCGGTGCGGCCCGGTGGGTTCCGCGTCCGGGTCGGCCGCGAGCGGGGCGGCCGACCCGTCGGCGGCTCGCGCCGCCGCCCGGACGAACTCGTGGTCGAGCGGAGTGGGCAAGATCAGTCCTTCAGGCCTGCGTTGATGTCGGCGCTCATGACGTAGCGCTGGAACACGAGGAAGACGGCGATCAGCGGGATCATCGAGATGACCGAACCGCCCAGCAGCACCGACCAGTTGATGTTCTGCGCCCCGACGAGGCTCTGGATGCCGATCTGCACGGTGAACTTGTCGGGGTCGTTGAGCATCAGCAGCGGCCAGATGTAGTCGTTCCAGCGCCACTGGAAGGACAGGATGGCGAGCGTCAGCATGATGGGCCGGGAGATCGGCACCATGATCCGCAGGAAGATGGACAGTTCGCGGGCGCCGTCGATGCGGGCGGCCTCGATGAGCTCGTCGGGGACCGTCAGGAAGAACTGGCGGAACATGAAGCAGCCGGTCGCGGTGAGCACCGCCGGGAGGATGATGCCGCTGAAGGAGTTGTAGAGGCCCAGGTCTCGGACGACCAGGAACTCCGGGGCGAGCATGACCTCGGACGGCAGCATCGTGGTGGCCAGGATGCAGAGGAAGAAGAACTTCAGCCACTTGTTGTCGTACTTGGCCAGGGCGTAGCCGGTGCAGCAGCTGGCGCCCACGGTGAGGATCGTGGTGATCACGCACACGATGGCCGTGTTGATGAAGTACTGCGAGAAGTTGGCGCTGTCCCAGGCCGCCTGGTAACCCGACAGGGTCGGGTTGTGCGGAAGGATCGTCAGCGGAAGGGAGAACAGGTCTCCGGCCGGCTTGAAGGAGCTGAGGACGAACCACAGCACCGGAAGGCCGTAGAGGGCCGCCAGGATCCACATCAGTGTCGTCGCGGACACCACGCTGCGAAGCCCACCGTTGCCGCCCGCGCCGCGGGACCGCTTCTTGGTGACAGCCCGTCCGGACCCGGCGTCGACCTTGCGTGGCATGTCTGTGGTGGTCATCGGTTCTCCATCCGCCGGTTGACGATCAGCTGGATGATCGCGACGGCCATCAGGATGAGCATGAGCACGAACGACGCCGCGCTCGCGTAGCCGATCTGGCCGGTTTTGAAGCCGGTTTGGTAGATGTACTGGACGAGCAGGTTGTTCGAGGTGCCCGGTCCGCCGTTGTTGAGGGCGAGGAAGAGCGGGTACTCCTTCATCGCGTTGATCGTGTTGAGCAGGATGACGATGAAGGAGGTGGGCGCGATGCTCGGCAGCGTGATGCTGAAGAACTGGCGCCAGGGTCCCGCCCCGTCGAGCGAGGCCGCCTCGTAGTACGAGGTGGGCACGTTCTTGATCGCCGCGATGAACAGCAGCATCGAGAAGGCCGTTCCCCACCAGGCGCCGGCCATCACCACGACGCCCAGCGACAGGTCCGCGTTGGACTGCCACGCGATCGCGCTCCCGCCGAGCTTCTCGATGACGTAGTTGATCAGTCCGAAGTTCTCACCGAACAGCCACCGCCACAGGACACCCACGACAATGGGCGAGATGAGCCACGGGATGAAGAAGACGACCCGGGCGATCGAGGCGCCCTTGGCCTGCTTGCTCACCACGAGGTTGGCGATGAGCAGCGAGAGCACGAAGTTCAGCGGAACGACGAGCACGGTGTACAGCAGCGTCCGGGACAGCGCGTCGTAGAACGTGGAGTCCCCGAACAGGTTCTGGTAGTTGTCCAGTCCGACGAACTGGAACGCCCCCACACCCGTGTAGTTCGTGAACGAGTAGACGAGCCCGATCACCGCAGGCCAGACGAAGAACAGCGAGAAGAGCACGACATTGGCCGCGATGAGAACGAGCGGCGCAACGGTGTACTTACTGCGTCTCCTGGGCCGGCCCGGCGGGCTCGCGGTCACGTCCGAGGCGCGTTTTGTCATCTTCCTGACTCCGTGCTGGGGGAATGGGGTGCGGTGGGCTCAGGCCAGGGGCCCGGCATCACGTGGGGTGCCCGGGGCCGGGCGGCGGGGTCGGGACACCGCCGCCCGGGCCTTCCGGAGGCCTACGCTCAGCCGCCGACCTGCTGGTTGTAGCCGTCCACGATGTTCTGAAGGGCCTTGTCGGCCGACTGCTGGCCGTTGATCGCCTTGCCGAGCTCCGTCTTGGTCGGGTCCTCGGTCAGGCTCTTGCCCTTCAGCACCCAGTTGGTCTGCGCGCCGTTGAAGTAGCCGGAGATCGGGTCGTAGAGCGGGATCTCCTCGTTGTAGAGCTTGAACGCCGCCTGCGCCGCCTCGGACTTGAAGGGGTACGTCGGGTTCAGACCGCTCTCGACCGGCAGGAAGCCGGACGCCTCGCACAGCGCCTTGTAGTGGGCCGGCTCGTACAGCCAGGACAGGAACTTCGTCGCGGCCTTGGAGGCGTCGGCGTTGTTGTTGAAGCCGACCGTCATGCCGCCGCTGTTGACGTCACTGGCCTGCACCGGCTGGGCCGGGGTCGGGACGCTCGCCCACTCGAACTTCTTGATGCTGTCCGCGAAGGCGGGCACCTGCCACACGCCGGACCAGTAGGCGACGACGTCACCGCTCTGGAACATGGCGGACGGGTCGGCGCCGGACGTCCACACCGACTTCGGCATGGTCTTGTCGTCGTTCCAGCCGACGAAGGTGTTCACGGCCTTCTTGGTCGCCGCGTCCACCGAGAACTTGCCGGAGTCGTCGGCATGGACGTACTTGCCGCCCATCTCGTACACCATGGCGCGCAGTCGCGACGGCGACTGGTCGAAGGTCAGGGAGTACTTGGCGTCGGTCTTCTCGCGGACCGTGTTGGCCGCCTTGATGAACTCGTCCCAGGTCCAGGTCTTGTCGGGCGAGGTCGGGTACTCGACGCCGGCCTTCTCGAAGAGCGACTTGTTGATGAACATGCCGGACGCGGTGACGTCCGAGGGGATGGACAGCACCTTCCCGGACGAGTCCTTCGCCACGAAGTTGGCGTTGATCTTGTTGGTCTTGTTGTTGGCGATGTCCTTGAGGTCGATCAGCTTGTTCGACCAGATCGGGTCCAGCGCCGGCACGGTCGCCACGTCGGGCAGCGAGTTCGCCTGGGCGGCGTTGTGCAGCTTCGTCGTGTAGCCGTCGTAGGGGATGTTGACGAGCTTGACGGCGACGCCGGTTTCCTTCTTGTACTGCGCCACCATCTTCTTCCAGCCCGCGTCCTGCCCCGGAACCGTGGAGATCCAGAACGTCAGCGACTTGGAGGTACCGCCCGAGTCGCCTCCGCCTCCGCAGGCGGTCAGCAGCAGGGCACCTGCCGAGGCAGCGGCAGCAAGGGGGACAATGCGGCGCATACCGCCGCGGCCGAGTCGGCGAGAGCGCCGCGCACCTACATTGGTCATCTTCGATCCCTTTTTCGTCGCAGGGGACGGAGCACGGCGCCGATCGAGGCGGCACGGGTGCATTTTGCAGGAAAAGTCACTTTCTGGGGGGCGCGGCCTCGCCCGGCCGCGTCTTCCTGACGGGCGAGGATCCCCGGCCGTCCTGGCCGTCACCGCACGGGCACGCCCTCGTGCGGTTGCCGTACGTCGCGTACGGGCGGGACGCTCGCTCCAAGCCGGCGTCCCGGCCGACTTAGAAAGCGCTTGTCCGGACATTGGCAGACCGAGCCGGAAACCGTCAATCCTTGGCCCGCGCCACATCGGTCACGGTTTGGACTCCCCGGGCGACGGCGAGCCGGGAGGCACCCACGACGGTGCCGAGATCACCGACCGTGCTGCTGACCACCTCGGTCGGCCAGCTCAGCCGCGCCATCTCCGCCCGCACCCCGTCCAGGAGCTGCGGATCGGCGCCCGTGCTGCCCCCGAGAACGATCAGTCCGGGGTCCAGTACGGCGGTCACGGCGGCGGCCAGCCGGCCGATGTCGGCCGCGTGGCGGTCCACGACCGTGCGGGCCGTGGCCCGGCCCTCCCGGGCGTGCGCGAAGAGCTCGTCGGCGGTGCGCGGACAGGGCCCGTCGCCGTCCGGCCAGGCCTCGGCGGCCCGGCGCACCAGCGAGCGGGCGCCGATGTACTCCTCCAGGGCCTCCTGGCGCGGCTCCACTGCGTCGTCCCAGGGGTAGGGCAGCCGGGCCAGCTCACCGGCCGCCCCGTTCGCCCCGCGCAGCACCTGGCCGCCGACGACGATGCCGAGACCGATGCCGACGCCGATCCGCAGATAGCCGAAGGAGGCCCGGCCGCGCGCGGCACCCTCGTGCAGTTCGGCGAGCGCGGCGCAGTTGACGTTGTTCTCCAGATGCACCGGCACGCCCCGGGGCAGGGCGACGGTGACGGCGTCGAAGACGGGCCCCGCCTTCGCGGTGGCCGGGCGCTGGCCCCGGCCGTCCTCCCCCGCCGTGACATCACCGACGGCGACGACGATGGAACGCACCGGCGCCCCGTCGGGCAGCGCGAACACGGCCTCGCGGACCACGTCGGCGGCCTCGTCCCGGGAGCCGGTGGCCTGGGCGAGCAGGGTGCCGTCCAGGGCGCAGCCACGCACCCGGGTGAGGGCCGGGCCGAGGTCGACGGCGAGCACCGCTCCGGCGGCGGGCCCCAGACCGTATACGGCGGCGGAGCGGCCGGTGGCCCCGGAGGCGGTGCCGGAGTGGGCGGCGAGACCGGCGCTCTCGAGTTCCGCGACGGCGGAGGACACCGTCGGCTTCGACAGGCCCGCCAGGCTCGCGAGCTGCGGGCGGGTCGCCGTGCCGGCCCGCGCCAGGACGGCGAAGACAGCGCTGGCGCTCTCGGTCAGACGGGGGGCTTCCGCCACGTCGTGTTCCACAGTTCTCCCACACAGGTCGAGCGCCGCGCCCCGGCTCGAAGCGTCTGAACGGGGAGCGGCGATGGAAGGCCATGACGTCACGCGTCCCCGCCCCACGGGCCCCGCTGGGCCCGCCCGGAGGCCGAGTACGCGATTTCTCTTGACGCACTGTACTTCGTTAGTTAACTTCCTAACGAACGTCACGGTACTCGCCTGCCGTGGTCCGTCAGAAGCCCGTCCCGGGGCTTCCCTAGCTCCTGAACTGCCCTTCCTCCAGGCACGGTTCGCCCGCCGTCGCAGCACCACGCATCGACGAAAGAGGATCCGTGCGGGAAGCCTCGTTTTCCGGCCCGCTCGTGCTGGGCATCGACGTGGGTGGCACCAAGACGCACCTGCGTGCGCTCGCGGGAGACACCCCGGTGACCGACCACGTCCGCCTCAGTCTCGGCTGGCGGCCACACGACCCCGTGGCCGCCGCCGGCTGGCTGGCCGCGCTGGTCGCCGAGGCCCTGCCGACCGGCGTCCGCCCGACCGCCCTCGCCGTCGGCGGGCACGCCTGCGAGACCCCTCGTCAGTGCGCCCAGATCCGTACCGCACTGCAACTCCACTTCGACGTGCCCGCACTGGTCGTGGGCGACGCCGAACTCCTCGCCCCCGCGGCGGGCCTGGACAAGGGGGTCGGCCTGGTGGCCGGCACCGGTTCGGTGGCCGTCGGCAGGACCGCCGACGGCTCCCTCGTCCAGGTCGGCGGCTGGGGCGCGGTCCTCGGTGACGAGGGCGGCTCGGCCGGTCTCGTCCGCGAGGCCGCACGCGCCGTATGGGCCGCCCACGACCGCGGAGAGGAGCCCGACGCCCTCGCCGCCGGTCTGCTCGCCGCCTTCGAGGTGCCCGAGGTGCCCGCGCTCGGCGCGGCACTCGAACGCGCCCAGGACGTCTCCGCGGAATGGGGCCGGCACGCCCCCGCCGTGTTCGCCGCCGCCGACGCGGGCTCACACCTCGCCCGCACGGTGATCACCGAAGGCGGCCGGGCCCTCGCCGCCCTCGTCGCACGCCTCGCCGCGCGCGGCGTAGCCGTCGACGACGTGGTGGTGGCGGGCGGCACGATCCTCGCCCAACCCCTCCTGTACGACGCCTTCACCACCGCCCTCGCCGACAGGGTTCCGACAGCGCGGCCACAGCCGCTGCGGGTGCCGCCGGTCGAGGGAGCGGTGGCGCTGGCGCGTTCACTCCTGTGACACCTGCCGGACGCCGGGCCCACCCCCGTCCGACACGACTCGCCCGTAGATCTTCGCTCGTACGCCGCAGAAAGCGCATACGGCCGGTCCGGCCTCCCGCGCCCCACGGCAGTCCTTCGCACGACTCCCCCGGCCGTCACGGCCGAAGAACTCAAGAGAGGCAGCCGCATGCCGTCAACCGCCGGGCCCCGCTCGCACTCGCCGGTCAGTGAACTCGCCCCGAGCCGAAGGGGGTTCCTCCGGACGTCCCTCGGCGTCTCGGCCGGTGTGCTGGCCGCGCCCACCTTCGCCTCCTGGCTGGGCGCCGCCGACGCCAAGGCCGCGACCGCCGCCCTCGCGTTCGTCGACGACTACAGGACGAATGTCGTCGCGAACCAGACGCCCGAGACCAACGCGGTCATCCGCGCCCTCGGCGGCTTCGCCGAGATCTGGAAGACCGGCGGCGCCTGGAACACCGGCACCCCGCTGCTGCCCGAGATCCTGCGCGCCAACATGCGCTACTGCGCCCGCCTCACCCAGGCCCGCACCGAGGCGCAGGCGAGGGAGGCGTTCGTCTACGACCGCCAGCACCAGAGCTACGCCATGATCGGCGCGCTCGGTCCGCTCGCCGACCTGTACAAGTCGGGTGCCAAGGCGGTCACTTCGATCACCAGCGCGCCGGACACCACGCCCGCGACGACCGTCAGCGACGCCGTCCCCGCGGGCGCGCCCGCCGGTTCCGCGCTCGGCGCCGGCTCGTACACCTCGGACCTCGGCCTGGTGGCCAAGCTGGTGGACACCGTGCGCGGTCCGTTCGCCTCCGGCAACCCGGCCAAGTTCGCCTTCCAGTACCCGCGTCCGTGGCGCATGAACGAGGACAGCGAGGTCGTCGACACGGGCACGACCGACGCGCTCGGCTACCCGGTGTACGACTCGGACGTGGTCGTCGTGCCCCAGCTGCTGCGCCAGCGCGGCACCACCGCAGCCGAGGACGGCGGCTTCCCGAGCGGCCACACCAACGCCTTCCACCTGGCGGCGCTGGCGTTCGCGTACGCGGTGCCGGAGCGGTTCCAGGAGCTGGTGACCCGCGCCTTCGAGCTCAGCCACACCCGGATCATGTCCGGCATGCACTCCACCGTCGATGTGCTCGGCGGCCGGGTCATGGCCACCGCCCTGGCCGCCGCCGCGCTGGCCGACTCCGCGAACGCCGACCTCAAGGCCGCCGCCCGCGCCCAGGCCCTCGCCTACTTCCAGGAGAAGACCGGCACGACGGCCGACACCCTCTACGCCTACGCCCACACGGACGCCGGCGACGCCTACGCGGACCGAGACGCCAACGCCTGCCTGGTCGAGCCCAAGTTGACGTACGTCCTCACCCGGCACGGCCGCAGCGAGCCGCTGACCGTGCCCAAGGGCGCCGAGGTGCTGCTGGAGACGCGGCTGCCCTATCTGGACGCGGAGCAGCGGCGCGAGGTGCTGCGCACGACCGCGCTGCCCTCGGGGTACGTCCTGCTGGACGGCTGGGAGCAGTGGGGCCGCCTCAACCTGTTCGCCGCGGCGGACGGGTACGGCTCCTTCGACTCCGACGTCACCGTCACCCTCGACGCGTCGGCCGGCGGCTTCCAGGCGGCCGACAGCTGGCGCAACGACATCGACGGGGACGGCGGCCTCACCAAGCGCGGCACCGGCACGCTCACCCTGACCGGCCACAACCGGTACACGGGCGGCACCGTCGTCAAGGAGGGCGTGCTGGCCGCCGCCTCCGCCCACGCCCTCGGCCACGGCGACGTCCGTGTCTCCGGCGGCACACTGACGGTGGCGACGGCCAAGTCGGTGCAGATCCACGGCACTTACGCCCAGGAGTCCGCCGCGCTCGACGTCACCCTGCGCTCGGGCCGCGGTCCCGCGCTGGAGGTCACGCGGCGTGCGGTGCTCGGCATGGGCAGCGTGCTCACGCTGCGCCTGGACGCCGAGAAGCCGCCGGTGGCCGGCAGCGTGGTCCGCGTGCTGAGCACGGCGGGGCTGCGCGGCCGGTTCGACCGCGTGGAGCTGAACTCCGACACGCTGCGGGCCGTACCCGTCTACACGGCGGAAGGTCTGTCGGTACGACTCCTGAAGCGGTGACGTCCCCGGGGGCGGGAGCTGATGCAGAGTAGGCGCATGAGGCGTCTCGGCATCGCTCCCGCTCCCGCGCGGCCCCTGTCATCGCGGGGCGGATGATGGCGCGCGAACTGCACTCGGTCCTGGACCGGGAACCCCTCCCCACCGTCCCCGCGCGCCCGCCGCGACGGCGGCCCTGGCTCGTGCCGCTCCTGGTGGGTCTGCTGCTCGCCCAGATGACCGTCGCGATGGTGACGACGGCGGTGCGGCAGACGCCGACCATCGACGAGCCCGTGTACGTGGCCACGGCCACCGACTACCTCCATGAGCACCGCGTCCGCTACAACCCCGAACACCCGCCCCTGGGCAAGCTGATCGTCGAAGCCGGCATCGCGTTCGCCGACCCGCACTACGACCCGTCCTTCGTGGGCGACCAGGGACAGGTCGGGCGGCATCTGCTGTACGAGTCCGGCAACGACCCCTGGCGGGTGATGCTGTGGGCCCGGCTGCCGGTGATCGCACTGACGCTGGCGTTCGGGCTGGTGGTCTTCGCCTTCGCCCGTGACCTGCTGGGCCCGGCGGGCGGGCTCATGGCCCTCGCTCTGTACTCCTTCTCCCCCGACCTCATCACCCATGGCTCCCTCGCCACCCTCGACGTTCCGGCCGCCGGGTTCCTGCTGACGTCGGTGTGGCTGCTGTGGCGGGCCCGGCACCGTCCACGGCTGTACGTGCCGCTCGCCGGGCTGGCCGCCGGGGCCGCGCCGGCCACGAAGATGAGCACGCTGGCGGCGGTTCCGGTGCTGCTGGCACTGGCCGCCTGGTCGGTGTGGCGCGCCGAGACCGACGCCGACACCGAGGGACGCAGGCAGGGTGACGCGCCGTCGACCGTGGAGGACCGGCGCGGGAGGCTGGTCCGTGCGGTCGCCGGGGCCGCCGTTCTCGCGCTGGGCGCCCTGGTCGTCGTATGGGCGTCGTATCTCGTGGTCGATCCGCGGTTGCGCTGGACGCCGGTGGAGCGGGTGCCGGTCGTGCACGGGGCGCGGGCGCTGCTCGTCGATCTGCTGCCGTTCCCGGAGGCGTACCGGGACGGGATGCGGGTGCAGTTCGGCTTCGAGGACCAGCCGTGGCAGGGCTTCCTGTTCGGGCGGCTCTACACCGGGTCCCTCTGGTACTACCTGCCGGCCGCGCTGCTGGTGAAGACGCCGCTCGGGATGCTGGCGCTGTGGCTCGCCGGGGCCGTCGCGGTCGTGGCGGTACGGCGGCTGCGGCCCGCGGCGCCCTATCTGCTGGTCCCCACCGCCGTACTGCTCGGCGCGGCGATGACGGGGTCACGGGACTTCGGCACCCGGTACGCGATCTTCGTGCCGATGTTCCTGGCGGTGGCGGCGGCCGGGGTCCTCGCGCTGCGTCGGCGGTGGGCCGGTGCCGTGGCCGGGGCGCTGGTGCTGTTCGTCGCGGTCAGCTCGGTGCGCGCCTATCCGTTCTATCTGCCGTACTCCAACGAAGCGTTCGGCGGTCCGGACAAGACGCATCTGCGGCTGCACGACTCCAATGTGGACTGGGGTCAGGACCTGGGGCGCCTCGCCGACCGGCTGCGCGAGCGGTACTCGGGCGAGCGGGTCTGGCTCGTGTACAAGGGCGCCGGAGTGCCGTCGTACTACGGCATCGAGGCGGCCGATCCGCGCACGGCGGAGCCGGACGCGGTGCGCGGGCTGCTCGTGGTGTCGGATTCGGCGGCGGCGAAGGCCACGGGACGACTGGCCGAACTGATCGACAGCGCCCGTTCGATCGACCATATTGGTCATTCGATCACGGTCTATCGACGGTGACACCCGTCCCTCGTGAGCAACTTGAGCATGCGTCCGCCGAGTTCCCGAGGCCCGTCCACAACCCCTGGTCACGGGGGTGTGTGAGCTATGTTGAGGCACTGTGGAAGACAAAGGAGGCGCACCCGTGCCATCGCCGCAGCAGGCACGTGCGCAGGCATCCGCCATCACTTCGGGCAAGTCGGTACCGGAAGCGGAGGCCGCACCGACTTCCCAGCTCAGGAACCTCTTCGACCGGCCGCGACTGTCCCCGGGACAGCGCCGGATCGCCCAGTACCTGATCGAGCACATCACCGAGGCGGCCTTCCTCTCGATCACCGACCTCGCCGAGCGCGTCGGGGTCAGCCAGCCGTCGGTGACCCGGTTCGCGGCAGCGGTGGGCTTCAGCGGCTACCCCGCGTTGCGCGAGAAACTCCAGTCCATCGCCCTGGGCACCCTGGCCGGCGGGCCCCTCGCGGCCGAGGAGAACCAGGGCAACGAACTCCAGGCCGCGGTGGACGCCGAGATCGAGAACCTGGAGAACCTGCGCCGCGACTTCGCCGACCCCGACCAGCTCATCGACATGGGCCGCAAGCTGTCGGCGTCGACGCCGCTGACCGTCCTCGGCGTGCGCATCTCGGTGTCGCTGGCGGAGTACTTCGCCTACGCGGCGCGGCGCGTCCATCCCGACGTACGGCTGGTGACGCTGGGCGGCAGCGTGGCCTACGACGCGCTGCTCCAGTCCCGCGAGGCCGGCGGCACCTGGGTGCTGGCGTTCTCGATGCCCCGGCACGCGCAGGAGACGCTCACGGCCCTGCGCGTGGCCCGCAGCGCGGGGCTGAAGGTCGCCCTGATCACCGACCTGGCGCTCGGCCCGATGGCGGACGAGGCGGACGTGGTCTTCGCCACCGGCACCGGCTCCCGTCTGGTCTTCGACTCCTACGCCGCCCCCGGCGTGATGGCCGCCGCGCTGCTCCAGGCCATGACGGACGCGGATCCCGAGCGCACCCAGGCGCGGCTCGAGGAGTACGAGCAGATCTCCGAGCAGCACCAGTTCTTCCTGCGGGACTGACCCCGCCACCGGCCCCTTCGGCCACTCCCGACGAACCAGCTCACACAGGGATCATCCTGATCAAATCACGCATGAATGTTTTCATACGTCTTGCAAAGCGGACGGCATATATAAATACTGCTCACGGATCGCGACCGGGCCGCTCCCGGGACTCGTTCCGCACCCCCGTCCCCACCCTCCGCACCCTCAACCCAGAGTCGCCCGTAGAAAGCCGACGGTCCGCCCATGCGCACCCCGCACGATCCTCCGCGTGGGCACCGTCTGCCGTCCCGGGCTCCTGCACGGACATCCGCAGCCGCCGTCACCTACCCGCGTCGGCGCCGCGGATGTTCGATCGGGCATCGCCTGCGCGAGCGCCCGCGGCGGCCCCGGTCATCCCCTAGGCCGGGGCCGCCCACAACCGTCGGACCACCCCACACGACGCCGCACACCGGGAAGCGATGACCATGACTGTCACGACGACGACGCGCATCAGCCAGGACTGGCCCTGTCAGGTCAAGTCGCCCGGCAGCTACGACTGGGAGCGCTCGGCCGCCAAGTGGCTGCGCGAGCTGGTGCCGGCGCGCTACGCCAGCTACCCGGCGCTCATCCGCCACCCCGTCCTCCTCGCCCGGCACGCGCAGATCCAGGTCCAGCACGAGATCCGGGTCGCCCGCACCGCCCTCCAGACCGCCCGCGCGGACCTGCCCGGGCTCGGGCTGCCCGAGTCGGTCATCGAGCACACGATCAAGCTGTACGCGGCGGAGGTGCTGCAACTCCAGCACATCGCGCGCAGCGTCCGCGCGGTCACCCGGGCCTTGATCGACCAGAACGCCGGACGCTGACGAAGGCTCCCCGGCAAAGGTTCCTTGACCCCGCACTTTCGAGTGAAACCGGTCCCGACAAGACCCCCCCCGGGGCGGTCCACGTGTGCGATGCTCAGGGCGTGACGAGCGAGCCCGCCATCCCCGCGGATTCCGGTACCGCCCCCGACACGGCCGCGCTGGCCAAGATCGTCGCCCGGCAGCGTGCCGAGATGGACCGGTTGCGGGACCAAGCTGCGACCTCGACCGTCGTGGAGCGGGCGAAGGGCGCCGTGATGGCCATGACCGGCTGCTCTCCGGACGCGGCCGGAGAGGAACTGGTCAAGCGCGCCAAGGCGGCCCACCGCACCCTGCTGGAGGAGTGCTGGCTCACCCTCGGCGACCTGGTGCCGCCCCTGTCGACCGGCCTGTCCGGGCCGGCCCTAAACGCCGCCCGGCCCGAGACGACGCTCGCATGGCACGACACCACCGACCTGGGCCGGCTCGGCAAGGCCCTGGTCCGCGTGGGCACACCTCAGGACCTGGCCCGGTGTCTGCTGGAACATCTGTCGCCGGGCGCCGAGACCGACGCCATCATGATCTACGCGCACCTGCCCGCCGGAGGCCTGGCGCTGATCGGGCACGCCGGCATCGACGAGACGCTGGCCGCCCAGTGGCGCCATGTGCCACCGCTCCGCGGCATCGCCCCTCTGGAGGCCCTGCGGACCCGTGAGCCGCGCTGGCTGGAGGACATCCACACGGACAGCGAGCGGCACCTGCTGATCGGCAACCCGCCCGAGCGCTGGCGGTCCCGCGCCTGGGTGCCCGTGGTCACGCAGGACACCGCCGAGGTCTGCATCGGCTTCCTGCGCGCCCAGGGCGGACCGTTCGCCCCGCACCACCGGGAACACCTGGTGGCCGTCACCCAGCTCTGCGCCGGCCGGCTGCGCGCCTTCGACCCGCGCAGCGAACCGGTCGCCGACCACCCCGTCCAGACGGTGTTCGACGCGCTGCCCGGCGCCAGTCTGCTGCTCGCCCCGCTGCGTGCCGCGTCCGGCGAGGTCGAGGACTACCGTGTCGCCGCCGCGACCGAGGAGGCGTTCGACGCCCTCGGCCGCACCGGCCGTGAACTGGTCGGGCTGCGGCTCCTCGAGTGCTTCCCGAACCTCGCCGGCGAGCCGCTGTGGCAGGGCTGTCTGCACACCCTCACCAGCGGGGAGCCGTACGACGGCGAGCCCTTCGCCCAGCAGGCGATGGTGGCCGGGATCTCCGAACTGTCCACGTACACGGTGCGCGTGGCGAAACTGGGCGGCGCGCTCGCCCTCACCTGGATCCGGCACGACTCCTCCGACCTCCAGGAACAGCGGCTCGCGGACGTACAGCGGCTCGGCAATCTCGGCTGGGCGAACTGGAACCTGCTCACGCACGAGGTCGGCTGGTCCTCCCAGGTCTACGCCGTCCTCGACCGCGATCCCGCGGACGGCCCGGTGCGGATCGCCGCGCTGCCCGAGCTCGCGCTGGCCGAGGACGTCCCGGCACTGACCCGTGCCGTCAGGGACCTCGTGCGCCGCGGACGGCCGCTCGCCGTGCCCTTCCGGGTCAGGGCCACGGACGGCGTCCGGCATCTGCGGATCGTGGCCGAGGCGGTCACCGACGCACAGGGCACCCCCGTCGAGGTACACGGCTTCCTCCAGGACCTCACCGCGCAGCGCAGAGCCGAACTCGCTCTCGTCGAGAGCGAACAGGCCATCCTCACGCAGCACGACGACCTGCGTGCCGAGCGCACCCTCGCCGGCCGGCTCCAGCACGCGCTGCTCCCGCTGCCCACCCATCCCCTGCGTCTGGCCGGACTGCGCGTCGAAGTCGCCTATCTGCCCGCCCAGTCAGGGGTCCATGTCGGCGGCGACTGGTTCAGCGCCATAGAACTGCCCGACGGCGACGCCCTGTTCGTGGTCGGCGACGTCGCGGGCCACGGCATCGACGCCGTCGCCACCATGGCCCAACTCCGGTTCACCGCCAAGGGCATGGTCATCACGGGCTCCTCGCTGACCGGCGCCCTCGCCCGGCTCAACACCCTGCTGCTGCACTCCCGTGACTCGCACGGCACGGCCACCATGGTCCTGGCCCGCTACTCCCCCGCCGAACACCGTCTGGTGTGGGCGCAGGCAGGACATCCGCCGCCCTTGCTCCAGCGCGCGGGCGAGGTGCGGTACCTGGGCCGGCCGGGCGGGATGCTGCTCGGGGCGAGCGGCTCCCCGGCCTTCGAGGAGGCCGAGTGCCGGCTCGAACCCGGCGACCGGCTCATGCTGTACACGGACGGACTGGTGGAGCGCCCGGCCGAGGGCATCGACCGGGGCCTGAAGCGGCTCGCCGATGCCGTCCTGAGCCACCGGGCCGACGGCCCGCGATCGTTGCGCCCGCTGCTGACCGACCTGCTGGAGGGCGAGCGCCGCGACGACGTGTGCGTGGTGGACATCCGGGTGCCGTACGACGAGATCTGATCCCGGGCGCTGACGGCGAGGCCGGTCAGGGCGGGTCGTCGTGGCGGTGGCGCCAGTACCAGAACGCGCCGATGACGAGGGCCGACAGGAAGACGGCGGGCAGGACGAGGCCGGGAATGCGGGAGAGGGTCATCGGCGTGGCCTTCGGGGGCAGGGTGCGCTGCGCGGAACGCGGTGGTGCCGTCATGATGACGTCTCCGGGCGCCTGATCGGGGCCTCTTGTGCTGTGCGTTGCCCCGCGTTCGACCGATCCCCGCCGTGGGTCAGCCGCCGGTGGCCGTCCGGGACTCCAGGTCGCGGCGGGTGTCGTCGCCGTAGACGCCGGTCTCGTCGCCCCGGATGCCGTACCAGAGCTGGAAACGGGCCACGGCCTCGGTGAGGACGGTGTCGTAGGTGCCGTCGGTGGAGCCGTTCGCGTAGACGTCGGGGATGCGCAGCAGGCGTTCCTGGAGGTCGGTCACCTCGGGGCCGCTGTCTCCCTCCCGGAGGGTCCCGGCGCCGTCGGGGTCGGTGGTGGCGGGACCGCTCGACGGGGCCGAGGGCGTGGGGGACGGCGCGGGCGCGGCGGTGCCGTCGGCCCGGCCCGGGAGCAGCAGCGCGCAGCCGAAGCCCACCAGGGCCGCCGCGCCCACGGCGACCACGACGGCGGCGCGACGCAGGCCTGAGCCGGGGCCGTGGCCGGGGCCGGCTGCGCGAACCGGCGGCAGTTCCTGGGTCGCGTCCTCGACGCCGAAGTCCTCATGCCCGGACACCCGTCGCGGCATCACCACGGACTCGAAGCCGGTGGTGCGTCGGGGCAGGTCCTTCATCAGTTCGGCGAGGGCGTCGGTGCGGCGCGGGCGCAGGACTCGGATCGGTTCGAGGACCGGGCGGTCGTCCGGCCGGCCGGGCTCGGGCGATGTCGACACGTCGTTCTCCTTCCGTCCGGTGCTTCGGAGAGAGATACGGGGCCGGTGTCCAAGGAGTTCATTCCCGCCTCCCGACGGAAACGATCGATACGTTCAAATTGGCGTGATCTATTGAGCGTTTGAGCGATACCGTGCTAGAAACCGCCGTCATGACGACTCGTTGGTCACGTCGCGGCCTGCTGGCCGCAGCCGCAAGCACCGGTACCGCCGTCGCGCTGGGCGTCCCCTCACAGTCCAACGCCGCTTCCGCCGCTTCCGCGTCCGCCGCGCAGACCGCGGAGGCGGACGAGTTCACGACCCTGCGGGCGAAGTGGCGCACCCTGATCCTCGGCGAGGGCTTCAGTCCCACCGCCGAGCCGTTCCGCAGCCGGCTCACCGAACTGGGCACCACCGCGTCCCAGTTGCAGTCCGCCATGGCACCGGCGTCCGGCTCGCTGTGGCCGGACCTGGTGTACGCGGACCCGGAACCCGACACCGACCAGGAGTCCTACGGCTACTCCGGCAACCTCAACGCCAGCTACAACCGGCTCAGCACGCTCGCCCAGGCCTACTGCCAGCAGGGCACGGGCCGCACCGGCGACGCGGCCCTCAAGACCGCGATCCTCACCGGCCTCGACCATCTGCACACCGAGGTCTACAACGCCGGCCAGACCCGGTACGGCAACTGGTACAGCTGGCAGATCGGCGCCCCGCAGGCCCTGCTGGACGTGTGCGTGCTGATGTACGACGCCTTGTCCGCGACCCAGCTCGCGAACTACCTCGCCGCGGTCGACCACTTCGTCCCCGATTCCGCCGTCGCGAGCTACAGCGGCACCAGCACCGGGGCCAACCGGGTCGACCTGTGCCGGGTGCTGGCGCTGCGGGGGATCGTCGGCGCGAGTTCCGCGAAGGTCGCGCTGGCCCGGGACGCCCTCTCCCCCGTCTTCCCGTATGTCACGAGCGGCGACGGCCTCTACACCGACGGGTCGTTCGTCCAGCACACGACCGTGCCGTACACGGGCTCGTACGGCTCCGTCCTGCTCGGCGGGCTCGGGATGCTGTTCGCGCTGCTCGCCGGGTCGACGTGGCAGGTCACCGACGCGAACCGGCAGATCGTCCTCGACGCCGTGGAGAACGCCTGGGCGCCCTTCCTCTACAACGGGCTGGTGATGGACGGCGTCTCCGGGCGGGCGGTCAGCCGGGGCCTCTCGGCCGCCGACACCAAGCAGATCCAGCAGAACGACCACCTGCGCGGTCACCCGATCCTCGCGTCGATCGTCCTGCTGGGCCAGGGTGCGAGCGCCGCCGAGAACGCGCGCTGGCGCGGTCTGGTGAAGGGGTGGATCCAGCGTGACTACTACAGCCCGCCGTTGAGCGACCCCTCCCTCGGGCTGACGGGGCTCGCCCGTCTCCAGAGCGTCGTGGACGACACGACGGTCACCGCGATCGCCGAACCGACCGGCCACCGACTGTTCACCGGCATGGCGCGGGCCACCCACCGCCGACCCGGCTGGGCCGCGTCGATCAGCATGGCCGACCGCAGGATCACGTACTACGAGACGGGCAACGGCGAGAACCTGCGCGGCTGGCACACCGGCTCCGGAATGCTCTACTGGTGGGGCGACACCTACGCCAACGGCCAGTACAGCGACGCCTTCTGGCCCACCGTCGACCCCTACCGCCTGCCCGGCACCACGGCCTCCCGCAAGGTCCTCGCGGACGCGGCCGGCGGCGACTGGGGCGCCTCGCTGCCGGACGTGAACTGGGTGGGCGGGGCCACGGACGGACAGCGGGCCGCGATCGGCCAGTACCTCAAGGGACTTCAGTCCACGCTCATGGCGAAGAAGTCGTGGTTCTGTCTGGACGACTCGATCCTCTGCCTCGGCGCGGGCATCAAGTGCACCGACGGCACGACGGTCGAGTCGACGATCGAGAACCGCAACCTCGGCCCCACCGGAAGCCACGCGTTCACCGTCGACGGCACCGTCCAGTCCGCCGCCTACCCCTGGTCGCAGACGTTCACCGGGGCCGGCTGGGCGCACATCGGCGGCATGGGCGGCTACGTCTTCCCCGGTGGCGCGAGCTTCACCGCGCTCAGGGACTCGCGCGACGGAAAGTGGAGCGACATCAACAAGGGCGGCTCCACGACGGTCCTCAACCGCAAGTACCTGACCCTGTACGCCGATCACGGCACGAACCCGACCGACGGGACCTACGCCTATCTGCTCATGCCCGGCGCCACGGCCGCCCAGACCCAGGCGCGTGCCACCGCCACCGGCTGGCTGACCGTCCTCGCCAACACCGATGACCACCAGGGCGTGACCGTGCCCTCGTCGGGGTTCACCGGTGTCAACTTCTGGTTCGGCGGCACGGTCGGCGACCTCGTCGCGAGCGACCCGTGCTGCGTGATGATCAGCGAGAAGAGCGACGGCACGGCGGTGATCTGCGTCAGCGACCCGAAGCGGATGAACACGGGCCTCACCCTCACCTGGAACCGGGCGGTGTCCTCGGTGGTGTCCAAGCCGTCCACGGTCACCTCGGCCACGACGGGCTCCACGCTGCGGCTGACCTTCGGGGACATGACCGGCCTGGCCGGAGTCACCCAGAAGATCACCGTCACCCTCGGCTGAGGAACCGGTGCAGGGACGCCTTCAGCGCCGCCACGAAGGCGTCCCGCGCCGCGTCGTCCAGCACGTCGAGCGAGAGATACGGGTTCAGGTCCTCCAGCTCGACGAGCAGCAGTTCCCCGTCGGGGGCGCGGCAGGCGTCGACACGCTGGATGCCGTGGTCGAGGGTGTTCCAGTCGATGAACCGGCGCGCGAAGTCCAGGTCGTCCGCGGTGGCTTCGTAGGGCTCCAGCTGCCAGCGCCGGTCGGGGTGCGGCGCGTACAGGGCGTACTGGAAGTCGTGGTCGACGAAGTAGAAGGACACCTCGTAGGCGAAGTCGACGCACGGCTGGACCAGCACGTCGCCGGTCGCGAAGGCACCCACCTCGGCGGCGGACACGATCCTCAGGCCCATGGAGTCGGCGCCCAGCTTGGGCTTGACGACATACCGGTCCGCGTCCGGCAGGCGGTGCAGGTCGTCGGCGCGGTCGACGGTGGGGATGACCGGGTAGCCGGCCGCGGCCAGGTCGAGCAGGTACTGCTTGCCGGCCATGTCGGCCTGGCCGGAGAGGGGGTTGTACACCCGCGCTCCCGTCGCCAGCGCTCGCTCGCGGAAGGCGTCGTAGGCCTCCTGGTGGGTGAGCACCGGACCGCTATTGCGGATGACCACCGCGTCGAAGGCGTCCATCAGCGCCGCCGCGTCCCGCGGGTTGCACAGGGCGAGGTCGAAGTCCTCGCGCAGCCGTGCGGTCAGGAAGATGTCCTCGTCGCCGTAGCGCCGCCCGCGTGCCTCGTAGGCGAGGTCGGTGACATACAGGATGCGCGGCATGCGGGTCTTCTCCTCGGCGGCGGCGGGATGCGATCGTACGTGGCGGGCGCACGTCGAACAAAATGCCGGATCACCAGGTCACAGCCCCGCCGCCCACAGCTCGCGCCGGCCGATCCCCTTCAGGTCGGCCACCACCGTGCGGCGTCGTGCGGGCGCGATGGGGGCGTACGACGGGACGGCGAGGATCCGGCAGCCGGCGGCCTCGGCGGCCGTGACGCCGGTGGGTGAGTCCTCGACGGCGAGACAGGCCGCGGGGTCGACGCCGAGGTGCCGGGCGGCGGCGAGATAGGGGTCCGCGGCGGGTTTGGTGCGGCGCGTCTCGCCATCGGCGACGGTCGTACGGAACCGGTCGCGGCCGAGGAGGCCGAGGACGGTGTCGACGACGGGCCGTGAGGAGGCCGAGACCAGAGCCGCGGGGATGTTCAACTCCCCGAGGAGGTCGAGGAGTTCGAGGGCGCCGGGCAGCGGGGTCGCCTCGTCCTGGACGGCTGCCAGGAAGCGTGCCTCCAGATCGGCGGCCAGTTTCCGCGGGTCGCCGCCGGTGCGGGCGTGCAGGTGGGCGGCGGTCTCGGGGACCGAGCGGCCGAGGACCTGGGTCACGTCGATGTCGGGTGCGCTCGCGCGGACCGTGCGCAGCCACAGCGACTCGGTGTCGACGAGGGTGCCGTCCATGTCGAGGAGCACGGCGTGCGGGGCGGCGGCGAAGGGGCTGCCGTCCAGGGTCCAGTGCCGGTCGGGGTGGCGGCCGAGGGCCGCGAACGCCTGCGCGGCGACGTCCACGTGCCGGAGTACCGGTGGTGCGGCGCCGATTCCGGGGCCCGCCGCGGCCAGCCATGCCGTGCGCTCCTCGGGGGTACGGCCGCCGTGACCGCCCGCGTCGACATGGCCGTGGTCGGTCACGACGAGGACGGTCCAGTGTTCGTCGGCGTGGGAGGGACGGGAGCGCAGCGCGGCGAGCAGGCGGCCGAGGCGGACGTCGGCCTGTCGTATCGACGCCTCGTAAGCCTCGCCGCAGCCGAGGAAGTGCGCTGTCTCGTCGGGGGCGCCGAGGTAGACGAACGCCGCCTCGATCTCGTCCTCGGCCAGGACCTGCACGGCCGCGTCGGTGATCTGTTCGTCGCAGCGTTCCCAGGCTTTTGGGGTGTCCGCGGCCGGCTCGGTGAAGACGGTCCTGGACGGGGCGCGGAACAGCGGGCCGCCGTCGCGGACCTGCATCAGCGGGCGCCAGCCGGCCGCGACGAAGGTGCGGCGGCCGTCCTGTTCGGCGAGCCGGGTGGCGAAGTCGGGGAAGACGTCGAGGCGGTGCCCGGTGAAGTCGTTGCTCCACACCCCGTGTCGGGTCGCGGTGACGCCGGTGACGATCGTCGCCCAGCACGGACCCGACATGGTGGGGGTGTCCGCGTCCACCTCGATGGGGGTGAGGAAGCCGTCGGCGGCCAGGGCGTCGAGGTGCGGGGTGGGCAGTCGGCGCAGCACGTCGAGACGTACGCCGTCGATGCCGACGACGAGGACACGGTTCCGCACGGTTTTCCTTTCGGGTACGGGGTGTTCAGGCCGAGCGGGACAGTTCCTCGGAGCCGACCGGGTGGGCGAACGGCAAGCCCTGCGCGAACCGGGAGACCTCGTCGATGGCCCAATCGGTCATCCGGTGCAGCTCGTTGCCGAGGGAACCGGCGATGTGCGGGGTGAGCAGCACGTTGGGCAGGGTGAACAGCGGCGAGTCGGCGGGCGGCACATCCGGTTCCGTGACGTCGAGAACGGCGTGGAGGCGGCCGGTCACGAGGTGCGCGGTGAGGGCGTTCGTGTCGACGAGGGAGCCGCGCGCGGTGTTGATCAGGGTGGCGCCGTCCCTGAGGAGTGCGATGCGTCGGGCGTCGAACATGTGGTGGGTCTCGGGAAGTTGGGGCGCGTGGATGGAGACCACGTGGCTGGCCAGGGCCAGTTCGTCGAGGCCCGCCGGTTCCGCTCCCAGGGCACGGGCCTGCCGGTCGTCGATGTACGGGTCGTGCAGGAGCACGTCGAGGTCGTGCGGGCGCAACAGGTCGAGCAGGCGGCGTCCGATGCGGGAGGCGCCGACGATCCCGACCGTGCGGTGGTAGTTGCCGTGGCCGCTGAAGTACGGGAGCAGGTCGGGCCGGGCGCGGAGGGCTGCGTAGTCACGGGCGACGTCGAGGACACGCTTGTTCGCGAACAGGATGGCGGCCAGGGTGAATTCGGCGACCGGCAGCGCGTTGGCCGCGGCCGCGGTCGAGACCGCGATGCCACGTCGCCAGACGGCATCGGTGACATGGTGCTTGACCGAGCCGGCCGCATGGACGACCGCCCGTAGCCGGGGCAGGCGGCGCAGTGTCTCCTCGGTGAGTTCCGGTGCGCCCCAGTGGGTGAAGAGCACCTCGGCCTCGGCGAGTTGGCCTGCGTCCGCGGTGGCGAGGTCGGTGACGACCGTGGCGATGTCGACGCGCGAGAGGGAGCGGAGTCGGTCCAGGGAGCCTTCCGTCAGGAGCCGTTGGTGGATGGTGGAGTCCATGGCGAGCAGGACGGTGGGCGGTTGGCTGGTGTTCAGGAGGGTGCCTTCCTGGACGGACATGGTCATTTGACGGCGCCCGCGGTCAGGCCGGAGCGCCAGAAGCGCTGGAGGCACACGAACGCGACGATCAGCGGGACGACGGCGACGAGGGAGCCGGTGATGACGAGCGAGTAGTACTCGGGCTGCTGCTGGGTGACGCTGTTCCACATGAACAGGCCCAGGTTGACCGGGTAGAGCGAGTCGTCGTTGAGCATGACGAGGGCGCCGAAGAAGTTGTTCCAGCTGGCGGTGAACGAGAACAGGAAGATGGTCATGAAGCCGGGCGCCAGCATGGGCAGGGAGATCCGGGAGAACACGCGCAGTTCGCCGGCCCCGTCCACGCGGGCGGCCTCCAGGACCTCGTTGGGGACATAGCCCTCGGAGAAGACGCGGGCGAGGTAGACGCCGAACGGGTTGACCAGGGCCGGCAGCAGCAGCGCCCAGTAGGTGTTGACGATGCCCGCCTTGCTGGCGAGCAGGTACATCGGGAGCTGGATGACGGTGGTGGGGACGAGGACACCGCCCAGCACCAGGCCGAACAGCTTCTCCTTGCCGCGGAACGCGTACTTGTCGAAGGCGTAGCCCGTGGCCACGCACAGGAGGGTGGAGGCGGCGGAGCCGACGACGGAGTAGAGGATGCTGTTGCCGAACCAGCGCAGGTATATGCCGTCGTTGAAGGTCAGGACCCGTTCGAGGTTCACGAAGAGGTTGAAGTCGCCGAAGGCGAACCCCGAGGTGGCGAACAGGTCGCGGTGGTTCTTGGTGGCGGCGATCAGCAGCCAGCTGACCGGCATGAGCGTGTAGAACGCGGCGACGACCAGGATGCCGTTGACAACTCCCTTGGAGAGCAGGGCACTTGTCGACGCGCGGCGCCGGCTGGTGGTGAGGGTGCTCATGACGTGGCCGCCTTCCACCGGTTGCCGAGCCGGGTGACGAGGTAGGAGAGGGCGATGCCGAGCGCGGCGAGCATCAGGGACGCGGCGGCGGCGAGACCGTAGTCGTGCTGCACGAACCCGGCCTTCCAGATGAAGAGCGTGGGAGACCACTCGGTGTCGATGGAGGGCGCGCCTCGCTGGTTGAGGAGTTTCGGCTCGGTGAAGATCTGGATCGCGCCGACACAGGTGAACAGAACGGTCATGACGACCGCGGAGGCGATCATCGGGACCTTGATCCGCAAGGCGGTGCGCAGGGCTCCGGCGCCGTCCACGACGGCCGCTTCGATCACTTCGCGCGGGACGGCCTGGAGGGCGGCGTAGAAGATGACCATGTTGTAGCCCGTCCACTGCCAGGCGCACAGGTTGACCATCGACGCGAGCACATGGTCGTCGGTGTAGAAGTCCCAGGTTCCGCCGAGCGCGCCGATCCCGTCGAGCACCGGGCTCAGACCGGGTGTGTAGAGATAGATCCAGATGATCGAGGCGATCAGTCCGGGAATCGCGTGCGGCAGGAACAGGGCGAGCTGGAAGAAGCGCTTGGCGCGGGCCAGCGCGGAGTCGACGAGGAGTGCGAGGGCCAGCGACCCGCCGATCATGACCGGGATGTAGAGGGCGCAGTACAGCGCGATGTGCGCGAAGGAGGATCGGAAGCCGTCGTCGGTCAGGGCGTTGGCGTAGTTGTCGAATCCCGCGAAGACGCGTTCGGCGCCGCCGAAGCCGAGTCCTGAGGAACGCTCCTGGAAGAGGCTCATCCAGAGTGCGTAGACGATGGGGGCGACCATGACTACGGCGAAGAGGATGAAGAACGGGACGATGAAGAGGGCGGCGGTGCGGCGTTGGTCGCGCCGGAGTTGTGAGGTGACCGGCGACTGGTGCGGGGGCTGGTGCCGCACGGCCTGCCGGCTTGCGGGCCGGGTGGAGGTTTGTGCCACGTGGGCTCCTTGGCGGGCGGGGGTCAAGGGCGGGGTGGGGGGGTGGTTCGGGTTGTTGTGCGGCTGCGGGGGCGTGGGGGCTGGTCGCGCGCACGCGGCGGAGCCGCACATCGACACGGCCCCGCGCCCCTGAGGTTCGTCAGCCTGTTCTCGTGTCCGTGCTCGCGGTGCTGCTACTTCGCGAGCTTCAGACCCCGGTCCTGTATCCCCGACTCCGCCTTCTGCTGGCCCGCCTCGACGCCCGCTGTGAAGCCGGACTTGGCGGTGGTGTCCTGGACGGCGGTGTAGACGTCCATCTGGTTCGGGCCCCATGTCCAGCCGGGCACGATCGTGTCGACCTGCTCGGAGGCGAGGGCGTAGAGGTCCTGGCCCTTCAGATACGCCGTGTCGAACCTGTCGGCGGCCACCTCACGCATCTCGGGGTTGGCCGGCAGCGCGCTGCTGGGTGACTCCAGGTCGGCGAGGCGGGCCTCGACGCCGGCCTTGTTCGTGGTGAGCCAGGTGATGAACTCGGCCGCGGCCTCGGCCTGGTCGCTGCCCTTGAGGACGCCGTAGGAGGTGCCGCCGTAGTTGCCGCTCGCGGCGGTGCCCCAGTTGGGGATGGGGGCCGCGGCCCACTTGCCGGCGAGGTCGGGCATAGATGTCTTCATGCCGCCCGCGGACCAGGATGCGCCGAGGAAGGAGAGCGTCTTGCCGTCGGTGCGGGCCTTGGCCTCCTCGGGGCTCCAGCCGGCGAAGGACTGCACGAGGCCGTCGTCGACGAGGCCGTCCCAGTAGGCGGCGACCTTCTTGGTGGCGGCGTCGTTCACCCCGGGCTTCCAGGCGTCGCCCTCGGTCGCGAACCACTTGCCGCCGGCCTGCCAGGACAGCGCGGCCAGCAGCGCCGGGTCGCTCTTAGGCATCGAGGCGAGGCGGACGTTCTTGTCCTGCTTCTTGACCCTCTCCGCTGCGGTCTTGAACTCGTCCCAGGTCTTGGGGACTTCGATGCCGTACTTCTTGAACAGGTCGGTGCGGTAGTAGTACAGCTGCGGGGCGACGTCGTAGGGCACGGTCCAGGTCTTGCCGCCGAAGGTCACAAGGCTCTGAACGGACTCCGGGAACTTCGACTTGACCGTTTCACCGGCGTACTTGGTCAAATCGATCAGGTTTCCCTGGCTCGCGAACTCGGGGACCATCTGGTACTCGATCGTGGCCACGTCGGGCGCGTTGTCCGCCTTCACCGCGTTGGCGAGCTTGCTGTAGCCCTCGGTGCCGCCGGGTATCTCCGTGAACTTGACCTTGATGTCCTTGTGCGTCCGGTTGAACTCGTCGACGGTCGACTTGGCGCCGAGGGTCCAGGTCCAGTAGGTCAGGGTGACCGGCTTGCCGTCGGACGCGGCGTCCGAGGAGTCGTCGCCGCCGCACGCGGTGGCGGTGGCCAGCAGACCCAGGGCGGCGACGGCGGCGAGGGAAGCGGTACGGAACGAACGTGAAGTGCGCGTCATTGCACGTCTCCTACGAGACCTCGTACGGGAAGAGGCGGACGCAGCACATCTTTTGCGCGCGGACGATCGGAGTCAAGAGCATTCGCGCAAGACAATCAAAACGATCGAACAGCGCTCAGCGATCGATCACTTCGTTCCGGGTGGACTCAGTGCGCGGAACGGTGACCCCCGCAGGACGCGCGGATTATCAACTCCGGGAGCAGATCGAGGTGTTGACGCGGCGCCGGGTCCGCCGCCCCGCCCGCGCGCTCCGCGAGCCGCTGGAGCAGCAGCTTGGCGGCCAGTTCCCCGACCGCGCGCTTGGGCGGCGCGACGGCGGTGAGGGGCACGTCGGCGAGGCCGGCCACCTCGTCCTCGTACACGATCAGCGCGAGGTCGTCGGGCACCCGAATGCCGCACGCCTGAAGGCGGGGCACCAGCACGATGGCGTCGGCGTCGCTGTGCACCAGCGCCGCGGTGACACCACGCTTCTTCACCGCCTCGACCAGATAGTCGACGCTCGCCTCGTAGTCGCCGTGCTCCCGTACGGTCGGCGCGCCGGTCGCGACGTCAAGGCCCAGGGACTCCACGGCGGCCCGGTAGCCCGCAGTGATCTGCGCGGCGTGCGGGCCTTCCTGCAACACCGCCGTCACCTTGCGGTGGCCGAGCGCGGCGAAGTGGCTCACCGCCACCGCCGCGCCGTGCGCGCGGTCGGTGCGGACCCGGTCGAGCGCCGCCGCCGGGTTGGTGGGCGGGGCCAGCCGCTCGACGAGGACGGCGGGCACACCGTGTTCCAGCAGCCACTTCTCCTGACCGTCCACGGGGATGCCGTCGAACCAGCTCGGGGCGACGATCAGCCCCTCCGCCCCGCCCGCGACCAGGTGCTCGGCCTGCACCGCGTCCTCGGCCTCGACATATCCGGTCACTCCCAGGACGAGCCGGGCGCCCTGCGCGGCCGCGGCCTCCCGCGCGCCGTGCACGATGTCCGCGAACAGGTTCTGGGTGTTCGGCACGATCATTCCGATCACCGCACCCTCGGCCGCAGGCGGCCGCACCCGGGTCTCGGCCACGGTGTCCCCCGGCCACACCACCGCACCGTGCAAGCGCTGCACCCTCCCCTGCGCGGCCAGGGCCTCCACGTCGCGCCGCAGGGTCACCGCGGACACCCCGAGTTCGGCGGCGAGTTCGGCGACCCGGAGGCTGCCGCGCTGCCGGACTAGTTCGAGCACCCGCTCATGACGCTGGTCGACATGCAGTCGCATGGAATCCCCCTGGTGCGAGGCCTGGACGAACGTTCCCCGAGCCGACGCGGAGCGTGATCCCGGGCCGTTCACTCTACGCCCCCAAGCGTATCGATCACTTCCGATCAATACGATCGCGGTCGCCCATAGTGCACTCAGTCCCCCAGGCTGAGAGCACTGAGTGCCATACCGGACGTACCGGTGCTACGTTCCCGTCCATGAGCTCCAGCAGCGCGGCGCCCCGGCGCGGCGAGAAGACGGAAACGGCGGCCGCCAAGCCGCCCATGCGCGACGCCCTGGTCGCGGCGGCGTTCCAGCTGTTCCTGGAGCGGGGGTACGAGCAGACCACGGTCGACGACATCGTGGCGCTCGCCGGGGTGGGCCGGCGGTCGTTCTTCCGCTACTTCCCTTCCAAGGAGGACGTGGTCTTCCCCGACCACGAGCGCTCCCTGGCCGACGTGACCGACTACCTCGCCGCCGGCGACGACGCCGACGACCCCGTGCTGCGGGTCTGCGAGGCGGTCCGGCTGGTGCTGCGCATGTACACCGAGAACCCGACCTTCTCCGTGCAGCGCTACCGGCTCACCAAGAAGGTGCCGGGCCTGCGCGCCTATGAGCTGTCCGTGGTGTGGCGCTACGAGCGCGCGTTCGCGGAGTATCTCCGCCGCCGCCTCGCCGGACGGCGCGACGGGTCCCTGCACGCCGACGTGATCGCGGCGGCCGTCGCCGCGGCGCACAACAACGCGCTGCGGTCGTGGCTGCGCTCGGACGGCAAGGCAGACGTCGGCACGGAGATGGACCACGCGCTCGGCTACGTCCAGTCGGCCTTCGGCCCGTCGCCCGCGCCCACCGGCCCGGGGCACGCCGACGACTCCGAGGACGTGGTGGTGCTCGTGTCCCGCCGCGGCGCACCGCTGTGGCGGGTCGTCCAGGAGATCGAGGCCACGCTCGAACGGGATCCGGGCCAGCACTGACTCCCGCCTCTCGGCGGGCGACAAATTCAGGGTACCGAGTACCTTTACGGACGACACTCAGTGCCATACGCTGCGGTTGTGCACGGTGGCACAGAGCGCCGCGCACATCCGTGCCCGGGTGACCCGCGCACGTGGGATTCCGGTCGAGCGCAGGGAGTTGACCAGCGTGTACCACTTCTCAGGAAGCGTCGCTCAGCAGGCATCCGGTTCCGCGGCGGCGGTCCTCGAACCCGCGGCCCCCGACCAGAACGCCATGCTCTTCCAGCGCTGCAACTGGTGCGGCACCGCCATGTACCACCGGCTGCTGTGTCCGGTCTGCCAGGGCAGCGACCTGCGCACGGAACGCAGCGAGGGCACGGGGACGGTCCGGCACTCCACGGTCGTGCACCGCAACACGCCCGCCGCGCGCAACGTGTCGATGATCGAGATGGCCGAGGGCTTCGTCGTCCGCGGCCGGGTCATGGGCCCGCCCATCGGCATCCACAGCGGCGACCGGGTCCGGCTGTCCACGGCCAAGGACCCCGTCCGCGGCGAGCCCGTCTTCCAGCTGCTCGACGAGCCCTACCGCGCCTGGACCTGACAGCCGGGGACACCGTCCCCTTGAGCACCCCCTGCTCACTCCCCCCGCTCACTCCCCCCGCTCAGTCCGTCAGCGTCACCCGGATCCCCACCGTGCCGTGCGTCCCCCGGCGCAGCCGGCTGCCGAGCAGGCTCAGCCGCCCGAGGATGCCGTACTTGCGGGCGATGAGCTTGCGATAGCGGGCGCTCGTCTGCGCGTCGCAGATCTCCGCGGTGCCGGGGACCGACTCACCGGTGGGGTTGCCGCGCAGGTCGCACGGCCCGACGAGGACATCGGCGCGGGCCCTGATCCGCTTCACCTTCCAGGAGTCCGCGGCGGACCACACCCCGAGCGCGTCCCCGTCCCGGACCACCCATACCGGGGTGGGTACCCCGGTGCCGTTCTTGCGGAAGCTGGTGATCAGCAGGTAGCTGCCGGCGCCGAGCCGGTCCAGCGTCGTGTCACTCATGCCCGGAGTCTAGGCAGCGCTCCCTCCGCCTGCTCGCGTCAGGTGGGCGTCCGTGAACAATTCGGTTCACCTCGCGCTGCGCACGAGGGATGCTGGGGGGTGGCGGACGGACAGGGAGCTTCGTGTGACAGGGAATCCCGAGGAGGGCGTACGAGGAGCGATCCCGGGGGCACTCGTCGAGGTGGCCTGCGACGAGTCCGGGTCGGACGGCGAGAACCTCACCGGCGGCAACACGGACGTGTTCGCGCACGGCAGTGTGGATGTCCCCCTGGAGACCGCCGCCGCGTACCTTCTGGAGCTGCGGGAGCGGATCCGGTCGCCCGCCGAGGAGTACAAGGCCAACCATCTGCTGCGGGAGAAGCACCGGGCGGCACTGGAGTCACTGCTCGCGGCCTCGGGGCCGCTGCACGGGCATGCCCATGTGCATCTGACCGAGAAGGCGTACTTCGTCGTGGACCGGGCGGTCGCCCTGCTGCTGGACGACAGTGACGGCGGTGACAGCGGTGACGGTGACGCCGCGGGGGTCCTCGCCCTGTACCGACAGGGACCGACGGACTTCGGGCCCGACCTGTGGCGGGCCTTCCTGGAGGCGGCGAACCACCTGCTGCGTGTACGCGGCAACGGCGAACCCGACGAGCCCGTGGCCGCGTTCTTCCGTACGATCGCCGCCCTGCGCCGCGCCGCGCCCCGGCCGGACGTGGCGCGGACCCTGGAGCGGCTGGCCGCGACGCGGACGCGGGCCGACGCCTACCGGACCCGGGTCGGGGAGCACTATCCGCTGATCCCCGCGCTCAATCCGCTGCTGCCCGCGATCGTCCACACGGCCGCGCACTGGAGCGCGGGAGGCCGCCGCACGGTCCGGCTGGTCCACGACCGGCAGAACATGCTGACGCCGGACCGCATCGCCTGGATCGAGGAGACCGCCGGCCGGGCGGGCGTCGGCTTCGACGGCATGGAGCTGGTCCAGGCGCGATGGGATCCGCGGATCCAGCTGGCCGACTTCCTCGCGGGGATCGCCCGCAAGATCGCCTCCGATGTGCTCAACGGACGTGGCGATCCGGCGCTCGTGGCGCTGCTGCACCCCTATGTCGGGCCGACGTCCGTGTGGGGTGACGAGCACAGCTGGGCCGCGCTCGCGCCGAATGCGCTGAACGGAGTTGCCTCCGCACCCTCGGCAGACGTGAACTTCGCGGTCTAGATTGCGCGTTGTCGTCGTATCCGAGCAGGTACTCCAGGAGAACAGAGCCCCGTGACGGACCACTCGCCGGCCACCGCCGCGTCCCTGCGCAGCCGGATCAACACACTGCGGCCGCACACGGCCCGGATCTGGAACTACTGGCTGGGCGGCGGTGACTACTACGAGGTGGACCGGGTGGCGGGCGACCGGATCCGCGAACTCCACCCGGCCATCGACGAGTACGCCCGCGCCGACCGCCGCTTCCTCGGCCGAGCCGTGCGTCATCTCGTCGGTGAGGCGGGCGTCCGGCAGTTCCTCGACATAGGCACCGGGCTGCCCACCGCGGACAACACGCACGAGGTCGCCCAGCGCCTCGCCGCCGACGCGCGGGTCGTCTACGTCGACAACGACCCGCTCGTCCTCACCCACGCCCGCGCCCTGCTCACCAGTACGCCCGAGGGCCGCACCGACCATCTCGACGAGGATCTGCGCAATGTCGACGCCATCCTCCAACGGGCTTCCGCCACCCTGGACTTCACCCGCCCGGTCGCCCTGCTGCTGCTCGGTGTGGTCATCTTCATCGGCGACGACGAGGACCCGTACGGCCTTGTGCGCCGGCTCATGGACGCGCTGCCGGTCGGCAGCCATCTCGTCCTGTCGCACACCGTCGTGCACCCGGGCATGCCGGACGTGGACGCGGCCGTCCGGTTCTGGAACGAGCACGGCACGCCCCGCCTGACGCAACGCACCCCCGAGGCCGTCGCCCGCTTCTTCGACGGTCTGGACGTGCTGGCGCCGGGGATCGTGTCGTGCTCGCGGTGGCGCGCCGAGCGCGTGGACGGGGCGGAGCCGCCCGAGGTGGCCCTCTACTGCGGGGTCGGCCGCAAGAAGTGACGCCGGCCGCTTGAACACGACAGCCCCGGGGCGCGTATGAGGGGAGGGCACTCGACTTCCGCGAGGCCCCGCGGTGTTGGCGCCGCACGCTCGGGGTTCGGGAGCCATGCATGAGGCACGCACGACGACGGACGGTCCGGCGAGTGACACGGCTGGCCGCCGTCGGCGGACTCCTGTTGGGCGCAACGATGGTGACCCGTGCCGTCGCGAGCGAACCAGCGGGGACCCCCGCCCTCACCCGTACGACCGCCGGGTCCGCGGCGCAGACGGGGACCGATCTGGCGTCCCGGCTGGGCACTTCGCGTACGGCGGGCAGCTGGATCGGCACGGACGGGCGGCCGGTCGTCGCCGTCACCGACCAGAAGACCGCCGCCGAGGTGCGCCGCGCGGGCGCCACGGCGAAGGTCGTCCCGCACAGCATGGACGAGCTCAAGTCGGCGACCGGCACGCTGCGTTCGGCGCCCCGGGTGGCCGGCACGGCGTGGGCCCTCGACTACCGGACCAACGAGGTGGTGGTACGGGCCGACAGCACCGTCTCCGCCACCGACTGGAAGCGGCTCACCGAGGTCGCCGAGGGCATCGGCGGCTTCGTCCGCATGGAGCGCGCCGAGGGCACGTTCACGCCCCGCGTCAACGGGGCGCAGCCCATCCTGTCGACCGGCGGACGCTGCTCGGCCGGCTTCAACGTGACCAACGGACAGCAGGACTTCATCCTCACCGCGGGGCACTGCGGTCCCACCGGGTCGGTCTGGTTCGCGGACAACCGGGGGCGGACGCAGCTCGGCAGGACGACCGCGCAGAACTTCCCGGGTGCCGACTTCTCCCTGGTCCAGTACGACAGCGGCAAGGCGGGCGACGGTGCGGCGGTCGTGGCCGTGGGCGGCGGCAAAGGGGTGCTGATCACGGGCGCGGCCGATCCGTCCGTGGGCCAGCGGGTGTTCCGCAGCGGCAGTACGAGCGGCCTGCGCGACGGGCAGGTGACGGCGCTGAACGCGACGGTGAACTACCCCGAGGGCACGGTGTCCGGTCTGATCGAGACGAACGTGTGCGCCGAACCCGGGGACAGCGGGGGGCCGTTGTTCTCCGAGGGGATCGCGCTCGGCATCACGTCCGGCGGCAGCGGCGACTGCACGGCCGGCGGTACGACGTTCTTCCAGCCGGTGACGGCGGCACTGAACCAGCTCGGGGTGCAGCTCCTCGTGTCGGCCCCCGCCGGTGGCAAACAGCAGGGCGCCTCGCCGGCGCCGTCCGTCTCCGCCACGCAGGGCGCGAGCGCTCCCGGTGCGGCCACGCCGGGGTCTTCCGCGCCCGCGACGGGCGGGGGCGCGCAGGGCGAGACTTTGCTGGCCCGGCTCACGGACACCCGGAACGTCGGTCCGGGGCTGCTGGTGGTCGGGGGCAGCATGATCGCGCTGGTGGCGACGCGGTACATCCGGGCGGAGCAGGACCGCAAGGCGTATCAGCGGTACTACTCGGCGACGTGGGGCTGAGGCCTGATGTGCGAAAAGGCACCCGTGAGAACGGGTGCCTTCAGTGGCCTTGCGAGCTTGCGGGGTCTTTTGAGGCTGGGCGTCAGGCCGGCTGCGGGGCCGCGGCGGCCCACTCCAGGACGAGACGCCGGTACTCCTCGCGCTGCTCGCCGCTCAGTGTCCCGCCCGACCGGAACCACAGGGCCCGGATCTCCTCGTTGACCTCGTCAGCCGACCTATCGGAAGCCGGTTCAACAGTGGTGGACATGATGTGAAGCATACGGGGCCGAAGGTGAAGGCGCCGTGAGTAAGTACGAGCAATACGGACATTTCGGACCGTGTTGCTGATCACGTCCATCTGACCACCGTGTTTTGGGAGTTCACCCAGGTCAACCGTGGTGGAACTCACGCTTCCGCTGCCCCGAGGACCAGCACCTGGATCGCCAGGACGGCAGCCCCGCGGGCCCAGTCGTGGAAGTCGGACACCTTGGTCTCCAGGTCGATCGGCGCGGCCAGCGGATGCCGGTGGAAGCGGATGGTGTCGTCCACCGCCTTGCCCGCCACGTCCATCAGACCGACGCCCTCGCCGGCGAGCAGGATCTTCTGCGGCATCGCGAAGTTGGCGATCTGGGCGATGAGGACGCCCAGTGCCCGCGCGGCCTCGTCGATGACCCGGGCCGGCATCGGCTCGCCCGCGGCGGCGAGGGTGAGGATCTCCTCGTAGGTGTGGTCGCGGCCGGTGGCGGCCCGCACCTGATAGCGGATGTTGGGGATGGTCAACAGGGAGACAGCGCTGCCGCGTTCACCCTCGGGAGTGAGCGGACCGTTGGGGTTGACGATCCAGTGCCGCCCGAAGCCGCGGTCCTCCTCGGCGTAGGGGACCCGGCGACCGCCCAGCACGAGTCCGTAGCCGAGGCCGGCGCCGATGGTGAGTACGACGAAACGGTCGAGGCCGCGCCCCGCGCCGAACCAGGTCTCCGCCTCGACGAGCGCGGCGACGTCGTTCTCTATGACGACCGGCAACCCCGTACGGTCCTCGACGAGTTCGGCGAGCGGGACGTCCCGCCAGTGCAGGAAGGGCGACTCCCCCACGACGGCACGCTCCTGCACCAGGCCGCCCACGCCGATGCCGATGCCGGCGACCCGCGAGGGGTGGGCGCGGGCCAGCTCGTCGGCCATCTCCGCGAGCAGGTCGGCGACTTCGGCCGGGTCATGGGTGGTGAGGGGGCGGTCATGGCGGGCGACGATCTCGCTGCGCAGGGTGGTGACGACGCCGTAGGCCATGTCGCCCGTGACCTTGAAGCCGATGAACGAGCGGGAGTCGGCGACCACGTCGAGCGGCTGCGAGGGGCGGCCCTGGCGCACCTCGGCGGGCGCACCCGCCTCGGGCACCTCGATCAGCAGGCCCGACTCGATGAGCGGCTTGGTCAGCCGGGTGAGGCTGCCCGCGGACAGGTCGAGGCGTCGGGCGAGCTCGGTGCGCGACAGGGGCCCGTGGACGAGCACCTCGATCGCCACCGAACGTTCTCCGGGGCTCAGGGGGTGCCAGCTGGCGGCACTTGCGGTCATGACGGTCAGTATCCCCCGTCCGTTTCTTTCGCAATGAAAACAACGTGACCACTCTAAGCGGCCGAGGGTGGCTTGGAAAAGATGTTCGCACACCTCTTGACGTCCTTATTCTTTCGCCACAAAAGTAAGTGCCCCGAGGATGAGCCGCCGCAGACGAGGGAGTCTCCCGATGACCATCGCCTCCAGCAGCCCTCCGTCGCGCCTCCCTGTGGGTGGCGCCGAGGGCGCACGGACGACACCGAGGACGGGAAGGGCGAAAGCCCGGGAGGGCGGCGGGGACGGCCGGCTCGCCGCGGTGTTCCTCGCACCGGCGCTGCTGGGCTTCGTGGTCTTCCTGCTCTGGCCGACGTTGCGGGGCATCTATCTGAGCTTCACCCGCTTCAACCTGCTGACGCCGGCGGAGTGGGTGGGCCTGGACAACTACGACCGGATGGTCCACGACCCGATCTTCTGGGACTCGCTGCGCGTCACCGTCGTCTACGTGGTCATCAACATCGGTGTGCAGACGGTGTCGGCGCTCGCCATCGCCGTGCTGCTCCAGCGGCTGACCCAGTCGGCGGTGCTGCGCGGCATCGTGCTCACCCCGTATCTGATGTCGAACGTCGTCGCGGGCATCGTCTGGCTCTGGATCCTGGACACCCAGCTCGGCATCGGCAACGAGGTCGTCGCGGGGCTCGGCTTCGACCGCATCCCGTTCCTCAACGACGAGACCTGGGCGATCCCGACGATCGCCCTGATCAATGTGTGGCGGCACGTCGGCTACACCGCGCTGCTGCTCTTCGCGGGCCTCCAGGCCATCCCCAACGACATGTACGAGGCCGCCAGGGTGGACGGCGCGAGCGAGGGGCGCATGTTCTGGCGGATCACGCTGCCGCTGCTGCGACCGGTCCTGGCGGTCGTGCTGATCATGACGGTGATCGGATCGTTCCAGGTGTTCGACACGGTCGCCGTGACGACCAACGGCGGACCGGCGAACGCCACCAACGTCCTTCAGTTCTACATCTACGGCTCCGCGTTCGGCCGCTTCCAGTTCGGCTACGCCTCCGCGATGTCGGTGGCGCTGCTCGTGGTGCTCAGCGCGATCACGGTGCTCCAGTACCGGATCACCCGCGCCGGTCAGACGGACCTGGGCTGAGGAGAGGGGAGACACCGACATGGCTGCTGTGACCGCTACGCCGGCCAAGACGGCACCGGTATCCGTACGACCGCTCAGGCGCCGCCCCTCCGTGGGCCGGATCGCGGCCTGGGTGGTGATGGCCGCGATCGTGCTCGTGACGCTGCTGCCGTTCTACTGGATCCTGCGCACCGCGCTGTCATCCAACACCGCCCTGGCCGCCCACCCCGGCGACCCGCTGCCCGTCGACTTCACCACCGGCGGCTTCGAGCGCGCGCTGGGCCTTCAGTCCACGGAGGAGGCGATCGCCCAGGGCGGATCGGGCGGCGGTCTGAAGTTCTGGCGCTATCTGATCAACTCGGTCGTCGTCTCGACCCTGATCACCGTCTGCCAGATCTTCTTCTCCGCGATGGCCGCCTACGCCTTCTCCCGGCTGCGCTGGCGCGGCCGGGACAAGATGTTCGGGCTGTTCCTGGCCGGGCTGATGGTGCCCACCATCTTCACGCTGCTGCCGAACTTCGTGCTGATCAAGCAACTCGGCCTGATCGACAACCTGTTGGGCATCGCGCTGCCGACGATGTTCATGACGCCGTTCGCGGTGTTCTTCCTGCGGCAGTTCTTCATGAACGTGCCCCGCGAGGTCGAGGAGGCCGCGCTGCTCGACGGCGCCGGGAAGGTCAGGATCTTCTTCCGGGTGATGCTGCCGATGGCGTCCACGCCGATCCTCACGCTCGGGGTGCTGACGTACATCACCTCCTGGAACGACTACTTCTGGCCGCTGATGGTGTCGTACAGCGACAGTTCCCGGGTGCTGACCGTGGCGCTCGCCATCTTCCGGGCGCAGACCCCGCAGACCGGCTACGACTGGTCCGGCCTGATGGCCGCCACCCTCATCGCGGCCCTTCCCATGCTGCTGCTCTTCGGTGTCTTCGCGCGCCGCATCGTCAGCACCATCAGCTTCACCGGCGTCAAGTAAGGGGACAGGGATGCGAATTCGAACCGTCATGGCGCTCACCGGGGCGCTGACGCTGTCCCTGGTCTCCGGGTGCGCGCAGGGAGGCGCGGCCGGCTCGGGCGCGAACTCGGTGACCTACTGGCTGTGGGACGCCAACCAGCTGCCCGCCTACCAGGCCTGTGCGAAGGGCTTCGAGAAGGAGAACCCGGGACTGGACGTGAAGATCACGCAGCTGGGCTGGGCCGACTACTGGACCAAGCTCACCGCGAGCTTCATCGCGGGCACCGAGCCGGACGTGTTCACCGACCACATCCAGAAGTTCGGCCAGTTCGCCGACCTCGACGTGCTCGAACCGCTGGACGACCTGGGCATCGACGACTCCTCCTACCAGGCCGGGCTCGGCGCGAACTGGGTCGGCCAGGACGGGCACCGCTACGGCGCCCCCAAGGACTGGGACACCGTCGCCCTCTTCTACAACAAGAAGCTGACCGAGGCCGCCGGTCTCACCGGCGACCGGCTCAACTCCCTGTCGTGGAACCCGAAGGACGGCGGCACCTTCGAGAAGGCCCTCGCGCATCTGACCGTCGACCGCAACGGCAGGCGCGGCGACGAACCGGGCTTCGACAGGCACCACGTCAAGGTCTACGGCCTCGCCACGGCCGGCGCGGGCGACGCCGACGGGCAGACCACCTGGAGCCCGTTCACCGGCTCGGCGGGCTGGAACTACACGGACAAGGCCCGCTGGGGAGATGCCTACGAATACGACAGCGAGACCTTCCAGTCGGTGATCGACTGGTACTTCGGCCTGGCGAAGAAGGGCTATCTCGCGCCGTTCACCGACTACACCGACGGCGCCAACCCGGCCAACGCCCAGGTGGCCTCCGGCCGGGCGGCGACCGCCTTCGACGGCGCCTGGATGATCTCGACGTACTACGGCACCAAGGGCCTCGACGTCGGCACCGCCGTCACCCCGACAGGCCCGAGCGGCAAGCGGGCCACCATGATGAACGGCCTCGCCGACTCGGTCACCAAGAACGCCCGCAACAAGGAGGGCGCGAAGAAATGGGTGACGTACCTGGCCTCGAACGAGTGCCAGAAGACCGTCGGCCGCTACGGCATCGTCTTCCCGGCCACTCCTGACGGCACCGCCGCGGCCGTGGCGTCGTACCGGAAGAAGGGCATCGACGTGTCCGCCTTCACCGAACCGGTCACCGACAAGAAGCACGCCAGGACGTTCGCCTTCCCGGTCACCGACTACGCGGCGGACGTCTACGCGCTGATGCGCCCGGCCATGCAGGACGTCTTCGCCAACGGCGCCCCGGTGAGCGGGCTGACCAAGACCAACGACCAGATCAACTTCATCCTCGGCCAGTGACTCGACCCATGAAAGGCATCTCCTCCATGACGTTCTCCCTCGGCATCGTCGGCGCCGGGCAGTTCTCGGGCCAGTTCGCCAAGCTGTTCCTGGCCCATCCCGGTGTCCGCGACGTCTACGTCACCGACCTCCTCCCCGAGCGCGCCCAGCAACTCGCCGCCGCCGAGGGCCTGTCGGGCACCTTCCCGTCGTACCAGGCCATGCTGGAGTCGGAGGCGGTGGACGCGGTCGCGATCTTCACCCAGCGCTGGACACACGGCCCGCTGGTCCTCCAGGGCCTCAACGCCGGCAAGCACGTCTACTCGGCGGTCCCCATGGCGATCACCACCGAGGAGATCGCGGCGATCATCGACACGGTCAAGGCGACCGGGCTGACGTACATGATGGGCGAGACCAGCCAGTACAACCCGGCGACCGTGCACGCCCGCAACCAGATCGCCGACGGCGCCTTCGGACGGCTCTTCTACGCCGAGGGCGACTACGTCCACGACATGGATCTCGGCTTCTACGAGGCGTACCAGTACAGCGGCGGCGACAACTGGAAGGCGACGGCCAGCTATCCCCCGCTGCTGTACCCGACGCACGCGGTGGGCGGAGTGCTCGGGGCCTGGCAGACGCATGCGGTGAGCGTGTCGGCGATCGGCGTCGTGGACGACCGCGGGGACGGGGTCTTCGACAAGGAGGTCAGTCAGTTCGGGAACGACTTCTCCAACGCCACCGCCCTGTTCGAGGTGGCGGGCGGCGGTTCGTTCCGCACGAACGAGTTCCGGCGGGTGGGCTACCCGTCCCACATCCGTGAGTCCCGTTTCCGGTTCTTCGGCACGGAGGCGAGCATGGAGCAGCTCGCCACGTTCGCGCTGTGGCAGGACAAGAAGGGCGTGAAGGACATCAGCGAACTCCTTGAGCCCAAGCCCACGTTGTCCCCTGACGACCCGTCACTCCAGCACATCGCACCGGACCTTCGGGCCGCCTTCACCTCCGGTTCGGCCCCGGTGCACGACCGCTCCCGGCTGCCCCGGGAGTTCGACAACCTGCACAACGGACACGAGGGCAGCCATCACTTCCTGGTGGACGACTTCGTCACCGCGGTCAACTCCCGCACCCTGCCGTCCGTGAACGCCTGGGTGGCGGCCCGCTACACCCTGCCGGGGATCGTCGCGCACGAGTCCGCGCGGCAGGGCGGGGTACGGCTGGAGATACCGGACTTCGGGGACGCGCCGCGGTAACGGGCGTGCGCCGCGGGCCGGGTGGCCGATCAGGTGCCCGGCTTACGGCCGTACACGAAGACGTCGTCGCCCTTCTTCAGCAGCGACCAGTACTTCTTCGCGGTCGTCTTCGTCATGTTGACGCAGCCGTGCGAACCCGGCGGGTTCCACATGCTGAGGTTCACCGAGTGGAAGGCCTGGCCGCCGTCGAAGAACTGGCTGTACGGCATGGGCACGTTGTAGATGTTCGAGACGTGGTCGATGTCCCGCCAGTAGATCTTCTTCAGACCGGTGCGGGTCTCGTAGCCGTTCCGGCCGGTGCGCACCGGGACGGGCCCGTAGACGAGCTTGTTCCCGTCCTGGATCCAGCTCAGCTGGAGGGTGAGGTTGACGCAGGCGATGCGGCCCTTGTTGGTCGGGCACTTGCCTTCCTTGTTGGGGTTGGTGCCGACGGCCTTCTGCTTCTGCATCAGGTCCATCACACCCCAGGTGACGGGACCCGCGTAGCCGGCGTTGGGCGTGATGCCGTGCTTGTTCTGGAAGGCCTGGATGGCCTTGCAGTCGGTCGTCGACTGCTTGCCGTCGACCGTGAGCCCGAGGAACTTCTCGACCTGCTTCTGGTACGGGCCGGTCTGGGTGGTGCAGCTCGTGGCCGCCTGCGCGGGCGCGGTGCCCAGCGCGAGCGTGAGCGGTGCGGCCAGTCCGGTGAGAGCGAGGGCGACGGCCCCTCGTCTGCGTATGTCCCCCATGGTGGGCCTTGCCTTTCCTGTAGCACTCCGTGTCCGGTGCGATCTCCCTGTTTGACCGGTGCGCGGGGGCATCGGTTGTATGCCGGTTCAGGCTGTGACGAAACGGTGAACTTCCTGCTCGTCACAGCGCCGCAGCAGCTCCACCGCCCGGCTGAGGACGTCGGGGGTCGCCGTGAACGGCAGGCGCAGATGGTGGGTGAGCGTGGTGCGATCGGCGGCGAAGTGCGGCCCGGGCGTCACCGCGAGCCCCTGCCGGGCGGCGCGGGCGGCGAGCGCCGTCGCGGGTGTGGTGCCCAGGTGCAGCCACAGCGACAGCCCGCCGTCCGGGACCGTGTACGTCCATCCGGTCCCGTCGAGGAGCCCGGCCAGGTGATCGCGCTGGGCGCGCAACCGGTCCCGGCGGTCGGCCAGCACCTCGGGCAGCCCCTCGCCGAGGAGCTCGGCGGCGATGAGCTGTTCCAGGGGCGGTGGCGACAGCTGCGGCTGGAGCGGGTTGCGCCGCAGCTGTCGTACGAGATCCGCGGTGCCCCGGATCCAGCCGATCCGCAGGCCGGTCCACAGGGTCTTGGCGGCCGAGCCGATCTGGATCACGCGCGGCCCGGCCAGATGGGGCTCGGTGCCGGGCGGGGTCCGCAGATCGAGGTCGCGCAGGGTCTCGTCGGCGATGACGGTCAGGGGCAGGCGGGCGATCTCCGCGCGGGTCACGGCGTCCATGTGGGCGCCGGTGGGGTTCTGGAAGTCGGGGACGAGATAGGCGAGCTGGGGGCTTCCGGTGCGTACGGCGGTGGCTAGGTGGCCGGTGTCCCAGCCGTCCCGCGAGGTCACCGGCACGGGCAGCAGCCGTGCCCGCCGGCCGCGCAGGACCGCCAGTGCGCCCGGATAGGACGGGCTCTCCACGGCGACGGGGCGGCGGCGGTCGGTGTGCAGGTGGTCGAGGAGCAGGGTGAGCGCGGCCTGGGCGCCGGAGGTGACGAGGATCTGCTCCGGGCGGGTCGCGAGGCCGTCCCGGGTGTACCGGTCGGCCAGCAGTTCCCGCAGCCGCGGCAGGCCGGCCGTGGCGGCGCCCGAGTCGACGAGCAGGGCGGCGCTGCGCTCGGCGGCCCGGCCGAGGGCGGCGAGGTAGGCCTCGTGCGGTGCGGACGTCAGGGCGAGGGTGAGATCGAGGTCCGCGTCACCCGCTCCCCCGCGGTCCAGGGACCAGGGGGTGGTGCGCTCGGTGAGGCGGGCCGGGAGACGGACGTGGCTGCCGCTGCCGTGCCGGGTGTGCAGCCAGCCGTCGTCGCGAAGCAGGGTGAGGGCGGCGACGACGGTGCCACGGCTGACGCCGAGGACGCGGGAGAGCTCCCGCTCGGAGGGCAGCCTGGTGCCGGCCGGCAGACGGCCGTCGACGACCGCCTCGCGGAGGGCCGTGGAGAACGAGTGCGCGAGCGGGCCGGGGCGTTCGCGCCAGGGGCCGAGGGCAGCGGCGAAGCCTGCGGTCATGGGCGTGGTCCGGTCGTCGTCGGGTTGGTCGCCCTGCCGTGGGGCCGTCCGGTCGTCATCGGTCCAGTTTCGCTCAAGTGGACCAGACTTCCGTCACCGCCCCTCCCCTACGCTCCCCTCCATGCACCGCACTCTCGCCGACGACCTCTCCCGGCTCCCCGAACTCCTCGCCTCCGCCCGCGACCTGGCCGTCCAGGAGCTCGCCGGGCTCGCCGAGCGGCCGGTCGTACGGCTCGACAAGGCGCCCCTGCCCGAGGTGCTGCCCGGCGCCGGTGCCGGGGGTGAGGCGGCTCTGGCGCGGTTCGCCGAGCGGTGGGCGCCGGGGTTCTCCGGTTCCGCGGGCCCGCGCTATCTCGGCTTCGTCACCGGTGGCGCGACGCCCGCCTCGGTCGCCGGGGACTGGCTGACCGGGGCCTACGACCAGAACGGCTCGGGGGCGGCCGGTTCCTGGGCGACGGCGCTGGAGCGCGAGACGGTCGGCTGGCTGCGGGAGCTGTTCGGGCTGGGCGAGGCGCACAGCGGGGCCTTCGTCACGGGCGCGACCACGTCCAACACCGTGGGTCTGGCCATCGCCCGTGAGTGGCTGGGCGAGCGGCTCGGCGTGTCCGTGTCCCGGGGCGGCGTAGCCGCCCTCGGCCCGGTCGACGTGCTGTCCGGCAGCCCGCACTCCAGCATCGGCAAGGCCCTGTCCGTCCTCGGCATCGGCCGCGACCGGCTGCGGCCGGTACCCGTGCTGGCCGGCAACCGGGAGGCCGTCGACGTCGCGGCCCTCGACAGGGCCCTGTCCGAGCTGAACGGCCGTCCGGCGATCGTGGTGGCGAACGCCGGCACGGTGAACACCGTCGACTTCGACGACCTGCGGGCCGTCGCCGCGCTCAAGGAGCGGCACGACTTCTGGCTGCACGTGGACGCCGCGTTCGGCGGCTTCGCCGCGCTCTCCCCGTCGTACGCCGCTCTCGTCGACGGTCTCGACGCCGCCGACTCCGTCTGTGTCGACCTGCACAAGTGGCTGAACGTGCCGTACGACGCGGCGGTGCAGTTCACCCGGCGCCGGGATCTTCAGGTGGCGGTGTTCCACAACGCGTCGCCGTATCTCGGACTGCCGGTCGGCGAGCCCGACTTCGTGCATCTGACGCCGGAGAACTCCCGGCGGCTGCGCGCTCTGCCCGCCTGGTTCTCCCTGGTCGCCTACGGCCGCGAGGGGCACCGCGAGATCGTCGAGCGGAACGTGGCGCTGGCCCGCGATCTCGGAGAGCGCGTGGCCGCTCTCGACGGGCTGCGGCTGCTGGCACCGGTGCGGCTGAACGTCGTCTGCTTCACCCTGGCCGAGGATCCGACCCAGGAGCGGGTCGGCGCGCTGGCGCACGCGCTCGCCGAGACGGGCGAGGTCTTCGTGACCCCGACCGTCTACGACGGCACTCCCGGGCTGCGGGCGGCGTTCAGCAACTGGCGGACGTCGACCGAGGACGTGGAGCGGATCGTCGGGGCGATGACGCGGATCCTTGAGCCGCGTTAGCCGGCCGGTGCGCGTCGTGCCCGGCGGAACCCGGTGTCGCCCAGGGTGAGGCCGCCGTCCACGACGAGGGTCGTCACGGTGATCCAGGCGGCGTCGCGGGAGGCGAGGAAGGTGATGGCGGCGGCGATGTCCTCGGGCTCGCCGACCCGGCCGAGGGGGTACAGCTCGCGGAAGAGGGCGAGTTCGTCGTCCCGGCCTTCCCAGGCGGTGGTGCGTACGGTGCCGGGCGCGACGAGGTTGACGCGGACGCCCCGCTCGGCGGCGTGCCCGGCGAGGGTGCGGGTCAGGGAGCCGAGGCCCGCCTTGGCGGCGCTGTAGGCGTGGTTGCCGAAGTCCGCGAGGCCGTTCACGGAGCCGACGTTGACGATCGCGCCGCGGCCGGAGGCGGCCAGGTGGGGCAGGGCGGCGCGGGAGCAGCGGTAGGCGCCGGTGAGGGTGATGTCGAGGTCCGCCGTCCACTCGTCGTCGGCTTCGTCCTCGAACAGCGGGGCGTCCGGGGTGCAGTGGAAGGCGTTGTTGACCAGGACGTCGAGGGTCCCGAAGGCGTCGGCCGCGTGGGCGACGGCCGCCTCGGCCGCCGCCCGGTCGCCCACGTCACAGCCGTACGCCTGTGCCGTCAGGCCTTCGTCCCGCAGGTGCGCCGCGGTCTTCTCCGCCGCCGCGGTGTCCTTGTCGGTCACCAGCACGCGTGCGCCGTCCGCGGCGAACCGCCGGGCGGTGGCGGCGCCGATGCCGCGGGCGGCGCCGGTGATGAGCACTCCGTATCCCTGGAAACGTGTCATGCGGCCGAACCGTAGGCGGCGTCGCGCGTCAGCGGTACCCGGTCACGTCGGCCGGCTTGTCCGCGTCCTGGACCTCGACGAGGTAGCGCCAGGCGTCGGGGCGGCTGCCGTCGAGGTCGGTGAAACCGTAGACCTGGGCGAGGCCGCCGCTGGAGAGGGAGCGGCCGTTGAAGCGGGTCACGTCCGGGTCGGCGGCGAGGGCGGTGACGGCGCGGCCGACGTAGCGGGGGGTCTCGGAGATGGCGAAGTGCGGGACCTGGGCGAGGGCGTCGCGCCAGTTGTCCTCGCGCACGCCGAAGCCGTCGAGCATCATCTCCGAACGCAGCCAGCCCGGCGTCAGGGCGACGGCGGTGGCCCCGCGCGGGCCCAGTTCATGGCCGAGCGCGAAGGCCATCCGCAGGACGGAGGACTTGGCCAGGTCGTAGAAGAAGGAGTTGCGGTAGTGCGCGCCGTTGTACTCGGCGGTGCCGTCGGTCATCTCGACGACCAGGCCGCCGGGGTGGCGCAGCAGCAGCGGCAGGGCGTGGTGGTTGGTGATCGCGTGGGTCTCGACGGCGAGCCTGAGCAGCCGCAGTCCGTTGTCGAGGTCGTGCTCCCACACCGGGCTGTCCCACTCGAAGAGCCGCTCGCCGCCCCAGACGTCGTTGACGAGGACGTCCAGGCGGCCCTGTTCGTCGGCGACACGGTCGACCAGCGCGCTGACCTGTGTGGGTTCGAGGTGGTCGGTGGGGACGGCGATCCCCTTGCCGCCGGCCTCGGTCACCAGGTCCGCGGTGTCCTCGATCGTCTCGGGGCGGTCGTACTCGGAGCGGCCCTCGCGCGTGCTGCGTCCCGTCACGTACACGGTGGCGCCGGCCGCCCCGAGTTCCACGGCGATGCCCCGCCCGGCTCCCCGTGTCGCCCCTGCGACCAGCGCGACCTTGCCCTTCAGTGGCTGTGCTGCCATGTCCGAACCTCCCGTACGACCGTTGCTGTCGACTCCACGGTCCCCGGTAAACCGGACATCTTCTGTCGCCTTTTGAAGGCTTCCCGTCGCCCTTCAGGGCCGTGTCACCCGGTCGGACGCAGTCTCTCGCCCAGCTCGGCGTCGTCGGCGACGATCCAGACGTGCCCGCCCTGGTTGGTCTCGCGGACGAAGTCGCGCAGGGCCGCGCTCTCGCCCAGGTGGCGGGAGACGTCCCCGACGACGGCGAGGCGCACCCGGTAGTTCACGAACTTCAACATGACCGCCCCGGCGACACCGGACCGCAGCCGGAAGAACTCCTCCGCGACGCGCTCCACGGGCACGGCGACCACGTCGGCGCCCCGCCCCATGGCGTCACCGATGAGATCCAGCGCGGCACGCTCGCCGTCGAGCAAAGGGCCGTCAGGGGTGCAGCGCAGGACGGTGACGCCATGGAGGTTCGTGAGCTCATCGGTGGTCATGACAAGTGAGCCTAGTCTCTGCCCACCACCGGCCCCGGGGAATTTCAGTGGCCCCGGGCGATCCACTCCTGAAGGTGCGGGGCCTCCGCGCCGATGGTCGTGGAGTCGCCGTGACCGGTCAGGACCTTTGTCTCCGGTGGCAGTTCCAGCAGCCGGTCGCGGATCGAGTCGATGATGGTCGGGAAGTGGCTGTACGACCGTCCCGTGGCCCCCGGTCCGCCGGCGAACAGCGTGTCGCCGGTGAAGACGGTGGCGAGCCCGGGGTCGTAGAGGCAGACCGCGCCGGGAGCGTGGCCGGGTGTGTGCATGACCCGCAGATCCGCGCCCGCCGCCTCGATGACCTGGCCGTCCAGGAGGTGGGCGTCGGGGTCGCGGTCGGGGTGGGTCTGCTTCCACAGGGGCAGGTCGTCGGGGTGCAGCCAGATCGTGGCGCCCGTGAGGTCCGCCAGGGCGGGCGCGGCGTCGATGTGGTCGTTGTGGGCGTGGGTGCACACGATCGCCGTCAGGCGACGCTCGCCCACCGCTTCGGCGATCGCCCGGGCGTCATGGGCGGCGTCGATGACGATGACCTCGTGGTCGTCGCCGACGATCCACACGTTGTTGTCGACGTCCCAGGTGCCGCCGTCCAGGCTGAACCGGCCGGAGGTGACGAGGCGTTCGATGCGGGCGGTCATCAGAGCATCACGACCGATCGCAGGACGTCGCCGTGGTGCATGCGCTCGAACGCCTTCTCCACGTCGGTGAGTTCAATGGTCTCGGTCACGAACGCCTCCAGGTCCAGGCGGCCTTGCAGATGCAGGTCGATCAGCATGGGGAAGTCGCGGCTGGGCAGGCAGTCGCCGTACCAGGAGGACTTCAGCGAGCCACCGCGGCCGAAGACGTCGAGCAGCGGCAGTTCCAGCTTCATCTCCGGGGTCGGCACGCCGACGAGAACGACGGTGCCGGCGAGGTCGCGGGCATAGAAGGCCTGCTTGTAGGTCTCCGGACGCCCCACCGCCTCGATGACGACATCGGCGCCGAAGCCGCCGGTCAGCTCACGGATCGCCTCGACCGCGTCGGTCTCGCGCGAGTTGACCGTGTGGGTCGCGCCCAGCTTCCTCGCCGTCTCCAGCTTGCGGTCGTCGATGTCCACCGCGATGATCCGCGCGGCGCCCGCGAGGTTCGCCCCGGCGATCGCCGCGTCGCCGACGCCGCCGCAGCCGATGACGGCGACCGTGTCACCCCGGCCGACGTTGCCGGTGTTGATCGCGGCGCCGATCCCGGCCATCACCCCGCACCCGAGCAGGCCCGCGACCTGCGGGGAGACCGAGGGGTCGACCTTGGTGCACTGGCCCGCCGCGACCAGCGTCTTCTCGGCGAACGCGCCGATGCCGAGCGCGGGCGACAGCTCGGTGCCGTCGGTCAACGTCATCTTCTGCTCGGCGTTGTGCGTGTTGAAGCAGTACTGGGGCCGGCCGCGCAGACAGGCCCGGCACTGCCCGCACACCGCACGCCAGTTGAGGATCACGAAGTCACCGGGCGCGACATCGGTGACGCCCTCCCCCACCGACTCCACCACGCCGGCGGCCTCGTGCCCCAGCAGGAAGGGGAAGTCGTCGCTGATGCCGCCCTGCTTGTAGTGCAGGTCGGTGTGGCAGACCCCGCAGGCCTGGATCTGCACCACGGCCTCGCCCGGGCCGGGGTCGGGTACCACGATCGTCTCCACCCGGACCGGCTCGTCCTTGCCCGGTGCGATCACGCCGCGTACTTCCTGCGCCATGGTGGTGAAACCCTTCCGTCGACCCTGTCCGTTCTCCCCTCGACCCTACGCGTAACCGATCAGTAACGGGACGGGAGCGGAGCCGGTGCGGCACCTGGACCAGGGTCTCGGTGACGTGTCGGGGCCGAGGTCCCCGGCAGGCCCGATTCGATCAGCACGACGTCCGCGCGGTCGGCGGCCGGGGCGGCCGACCGCGGCCCGAGGTCGTCGAAGGGACGGATGACGATCGTGCAGAGCACGGCCATGTCGAGCGAGCCCGGCGGTGGCGCTCTCCATGACCCGGAACCGGCGCGCTGCGCGCACGGCGGCCGACGTAGCCTGAATGCTCCGACCGACTCCGAGGGAGCGCCGTGAGCATCGCAGAGCCCGAACAGGCCACTCCCACCTGGCGGCTGCTGCTGGGATACGTGCGGCCGCACCGGTGGACGCTGCTGCTGGGCGCCGCGCTCTCGCTGGTCACCGGCGCCACCGGGCTGCTGCTGCCGCTGGTGGCACGGGAGTTGATCGACGACCTGTCCCACGACCGCACCGTCACCGGCGCGTTGCTCGTCATGTCGGCGCTGGTGGTGGCCAACGCCGCTTTGGGAGCGCTGGGTTCGTACGTGCTGCGCCGCACCGCGGAGTCGGTGGTGCTCGGCGCGCGGCGCGCGCTGTCGTCGTATCTGCTGCGGCTGCGCGTCACGGCCGTGGACCGCACCGAACCCGGCGACCTGATGGCCCGCGTCACCTCCGACACCACGCTGCTGCGCGAGGTCACCACCGACTCCCTCGTCGGCCTCGGCACGGGCGGCCTCACGCTCGTCGCCACGATCGTCATGATGGGCCTGGTCGACCCGGTGCTGCTGGGTGTCACCCTGGCCGTCATCGCCGCCGCGGGGACCGTCCTCGGGGTGATCGTGCCGCGTATCAACAGGGCCAGCCGGCAGGCGCAGGACGCGGTCGGTGTGATGGGAGCCTCGCTGGAGCGGATCCTCGGCGCGCTGCGCACGGTGAAGGCGTCCGGCGCGGAGCACCGGGAGGAGCGCACGCTGCACGAGGCCGCCGAGGAGTCCTGGCGGCAGAGCGTGCGCGCCGCCAAGTGGTCGGCGGCGGCGGGCAACACGGCGGGCCTGGCGATGCAGATCGCCTTCATCACGGTGCTGGCGGTCGGCGGCGCGCGGGTGGCGACCGACGCAATCGACGTGGGCACGCTGGTGGCGTTCCTGCTGTACGTCTTCTATCTGATGTCCCCGATCCAGCAGGTCGTGGGCGCGATCACGCAGTACCAGACGGGCGCCGCGGCCCTCGCCCGGATCCAGGAGGCGTTGCGACTGCCCGCCGAACCGGCCGATCTGCCCGCCCCGTTGCCCACCCCGGGTGCCGCACCTGCCACCGTCTCCTTCACCGATGTCCGCTTCCGCTACGCCGACGATCTGCCGTATGTCCACCACGGGGTGACGTTCTCGGTGCCGGCCCAGGGCATGACGGCGTTCGTCGGCCCGTCCGGCGCCGGCAAGACCACCGTCTTCTCCCTGATCGAGCGCTTCTACGACCCCGACTCCGGAACCATCACCCTGGACGGCCGCGACCTCGCCGACTGGCCGCTGCCGCAGCTGCGTTCGGCGATCGGCTACGTCGAGCAGGACGCGCCCGTCCTGTCGGGCTCCCTGCGGGACAACCTGCTGCTGGGCAACCCCGAGGCGCCCGACGACGCGCTGACACGCGTGGTGAAGACGACGCGCCTCGACGGGCTGGTGGCCCGGCTGCCCGGCGGACTGGACACGCTCGTGGGACATCGCGGCACCAAGCTCTCGGGCGGCGAGCGTCAACGCGTCGCCATCGCCCGCGCGTTGCTGCGCCGCCCGCGGCTGCTGCTCCTGGACGAGGCGACCTCGCAGCTGGACGCGGTCAACGAGGCGGCGCTGCGGGACACGGTCGCCGACGTGGCCCGTACGACCACCGTCCTCGTCGTCGCGCACCGGCTGTCCACGGTCACCATGGCCGACCGGATCGTGGTGATGGACGCGGGCCGGGTGCGCGCGGTGGGCACGCACGGGGAGCTGGTGGCGTCCGATCCGCTGTACGCGGAGCTGGCGGCCACACAGTTCCTCGCCACGGCGGAGTGAACTGCGGTCTCAGGTGCGGCGGTTGCGCATCCGTACCAGGGCGCGCGCCGACTTCGACCCGACGATGCCGGCCAGCAACGCCGCCCCCGTCCGCGGTTGGTCGATGGTCATCGCCTCACCGTAGGCCGGAGGCCGACGCTCCGGCAGAGGCCGTGAGGGCGCCCTGGCTCTCCAGCCCCTACCTCTCCAGCCGGCGCAGCCGTTCCGCGTCGCCTGTGCGGGGGCAGGTGGAGCAGGGCTCGGCGGGGCGGATCGCGTAGAACATGCAGCAGCCGGTGCGGGTACGGGTGGCGTGGCGGCGGCCGTCGGCGCCGGCGAGGTAGCGGAAGTCGGCGCCGCTGGGGTACGGCGGTACGGCGATCGGCAGCACCTCGGTGGCGGCCGTGATCGCGGCGCCCTCCTGGCCGAGCATCCGGCCCAGGTACCACAGGGCGGAGACGAGGTCGTCGGCGACCATGCCCCACAGGGCGCGGGAGCGGCGGCGCGCGATGGGTGCGATCGCGGCGAGCAGGGGACGCATGTGGTCGGCGAGGGCCATCCTCAACCGGGCGCGCAGCTGCTCTTCCTGAGGGAGTGTCAGGACGCCGGGGCGGTCGGCGACCGGATCGCCGGCCAGGCAGGCGAGTTCGGTGCCGGGCGTGATGGTGTACGCCCCCGTGGTCAGGTCGAGGTGCAGGTCCTCGGGGCGGATGCGCGGAACGCGGCGTTCCAGGTACCAGGTGCCGCCCAGGAGCATGCCTACGGTCCAGGCGTAGTCGTGCAGGGCGCGGGAGGCGGCGACGTCCGGGCGCGGACGTACGCCGTAGCGATCGTGAACGCGTGCGGTCTCCGCGTCGACGAAGGCGTCGAGTGCCGTGCGGTCGGACGCCAACTCGGCCGCCGTCACGCCCGCTTGCCCGGCTTTCGCGACCCGCACGTCCAGCGCCTCGCACGTGTCGGCCAGCCGCCGGTAGACGTCGCCGAGGGCTTGGGCGACGGCTCCGTCCGGCGAGGTCTTCAGGGCCACGGACATCGGCGTGCTCCAGTGCGGGAGGTTCGACCCGAGAGGGTCGCTGATAGGCAAGCCTTACCTTACCGTGATCAAGGGAGTGCCACGTCAAGGCCCGTCAAAGCAATCCCACAGCCAGTTGAAAACTAAAGCAAGCCTCACCTAAGCTCACTGCTCGTGACTGCGACCCAACAGGGCGCACCCCCCACAGGTGTGCCCTCTCGTGCCTCCCGGCACATACCGCTCTTCCTCACCGGCCTCGCCGCCCTGACCCTGTGCACCGCGCTCAGCCTCGCGCTCGGCGCCCGCTCCGTGCCGCTGCCCACAGTGGTCGACGCCCTGTTCGGCGACGGCCACGGACGGGACGCGCTCGTGGTGACGGGACTGCGCCTGCCGCGGACCGTCATCGGCCTCGTGGTCGGTGCCGCGCTGGGTGTCGCCGGTGCCGTTGCGCAGGCAATCACCCGCAATCCGCTCGCCTCGCCGACGACCCTCGGCATCAACGCGGGCGCGTCGTTCGCGGTCGTCGTCGCGATCTTCGCCCTGAAGCTCAACGACCCTGTCACCTATGTGTGGTTCGGCTTCGCCGGTGCCGCCGGAGCGGCCCTGTTCGCCCAGGCGCTGGCCCGGCGCGCCGGGGACATCGATCCCGTACGGCTCGCGCTCGGCGGCACCGTCCTCCAACTCGTGCTGCTGTCCTGGACGTCCGCGGTGATGTTGCTGAACCAGCGCACGCTCGACGAGGCCCGCTTCTGGCTCGCCGGTTCCCTGGCCGGGCGTCCGCTGGACACCCTGTGGCCGGTCCTGCCGACGCTGCTGCTCGGGATCGTCGTCGCGCTCGCCGTCTCCCCCGCCCTCAACGCCCTTGCGCTGGGCGACGATTCGGCCCAGTCCCTCGGCGTCCCGGTGGCCCGGATCCGGCTCGCGGGCGGACTCGCGGTCGTCCTGCTCGCCGGGTCGGCGGTCGCGGTGGCAGGGCCGGTCGCCTTCATCGGCCTGGCCGCCCCGCATCTCGTCCGGCCGCTGCTCGGCGGCGACCACCGGCTGCTGCTGCCCGGCTGTCTGATCGCCGGTCCGCTGCTCCTGCTGTCGGCCGATGTGCTCGGCCGGATGGTGCTGCGCCCCTCGGAACTGGAGGTCGGCATCGTGACCGCGTTCCTCGGCGCGCCGCTGCTGGCGCTGCTGGCTCGGAAGGTGGCCCGATGAACGGCATCCGCACCCGGGTCGCGGTCTTCGCGGGAGGCGCTCTGGTCCTACTGTTCGTGCTGCTCACGGTCTCCCTGACGACCGGTGAGATGCGCATCCCCGCCGGTACCGCGCTGCGCGCCCTGGTCGGGCTCGGCGACGGCGGCGACGTACTGGTGGTGCAGCAGTTCCGGGCGCCCCGGTCCGTGGCGGCGATCGTCGGTGGTGCCGGACTCGGCGTGGCGGGCTGTGTGCTCCAGCGGCTGTTCCGCAATCCGCTGGCCTCACCTGACGTCATGGGCGTCACCGGCGGCGCCTCGCTCGGCGCGGTCGCGCTGATCGCGGCCGGAGCCTCGCAGAACCTCATCCCCCTGGGCGCACTGGCCGGCGGACTCCTGTCGGCCCTGCTGCTCGGCGTGTTCGCCTGGGGCTCCGGGCTCTCCGTCACCCGACTGGTGCTCACCGGCCTCGCCGTCCAGGCGGGCCTCGCCGCCGCCGTGAACCTGATGATCGTGCGCTTCCCGGCCGAGCTCGCCGGGTCGGCGCTCCAGTGGACCACGGGTTCGGTCTACGGGCGGACGTGGACGGAGGTGTGGGGAGCGGGCGGCGCCATGCTGGTCGCGCTGGCCGCCGCCCTCGTCCTGCACCGCCGGCTCGCGGTGCTCGACCTCGGCGACGACTCGGCGGGCGCGCTCGGCCTCAACACGGCCACGGCACGCCTCCAACTCCTCGTACTGGCCGTCGTACTGGCATCCCTCGCCGCCTCGCTCGCCGGTCCGGTGACGTTCGTCGCGCTCGCCGTACCGCACATCGTCCGCTTCCTCACCGGCCCGCCGACCGCCGTGTCCCTCGCCCTGGCCGGGCTCACGGGAGCGGTCCTGCTGCTCGCCTCCGACCTGGTGGTCCAGCATCTGCTCCCGATCGAGGGGCTGCCGGTCGGCGCGGTCACGGCCACGCTCGGCGCGCCCTGGCTGCTGGTGCTGATGTTCCGCCAGAGCTCGCCCGTACAGAGGACCCACGCATGACCGCGGAGACGCCCGTGAACACGCCCAACCAGCTCGCCACCGAGTCCCTCGACCTCCGCTACGGCGATCGCCTCGTCGTGGGCGGACTCGACCTCACGCTCCCCGGCGGGGCGGTCACGGCGATCGTCGGCCCCAACGCCTGCGGCAAGTCCACGCTGCTGCGCGGGCTGAGCCGCCTGCTCGCCCCGGCCGCCGGCACCGTCACCCTCGACGGCTCCGACATCCACCGCATGTCCGCGAGGAGCCTGGCCCTGCGTATGGGGCTGCTGCCGCAGCAGCCGGTCACACCGGAGGCGATCACCGTCGAGGCGCTCGTCCGCCTGGGCCGCTATCCGCACCAACGGCTGCTGAGCCCCTGGTCGACTGCCGACCAGAAGGCGGTGGAGGACGCGCTGGAGCGCACCGGCACCACGTCGCTGCGCGAGCAGCCCGTCGACCGGCTCTCCGGCGGCCAGCGCCAACGCGCCTGGATCGCCCTGGCGTTGGCGCAGGACACCGAACTGCTCCTGCTCGACGAACCCACCACCTTCCTCGACCTCAGGCACCAGCTCGACGTACTCGACCTGGTCGCCGAACTGCACGCCGAGGCCGGCCGCACCGTGGTGATGGTGCTGCACGACCTCGGACAGGCCGCCCGTTACGCGGACCACATGGTGGTCCTCAAGGACGGCCGGCTCGCCGCCGCCGGAGCCCCGGCGGACGTCCTCGACGCGGAACTCGTCAAGTCCGTGTTCGACGTGGACTGCCGGGTCGTCCCCGACCCGGAGACCGGCACCCCGCTGGTCGTCCCGAGAAGCAGCGCGGTACGGCGATCCGCCGCCACCGCCTGACCATCACCCACGAAGAGAGAACCAACCCCCCATGTTCCAACCCCCCGTGTTCCAGCGCTTCGCCATGCCCGGAATCGGCAAGATTCTGGCCTCCCTGCTCGCACTGATACTCGGCACCGCCGTCCTGACGGCCTGCGGCAGCGACTCGGACTCCGACGACTCCACCGCCGCCAAGCCCGCCGCGGACTCGGGCGCCTTCCCGCGCACCCTCAAGACCGTCATGGGCGACGTGAAGATCCCGTCCCGGCCGAAGCGGGTCGTCGTCCTCGACACCGGTGAGCTGGACGACGTGACGCTGCTGGGCATCGACCCGGTCGGCGCGGTCGCCCCGCACTTCAAGACCGAGGGCGGCTTCCCGACGTACCTCAAGGGCGAGTTGAAGGACACCGCCGACGTCGGCCCGCTCCTGGAGCCCAACCTGGAGAAGATCGCCTCGCTCAAGCCCGATCTGATCCTGTCCTCCAAGGTCCGCCACGAAAAGGTCTACGACAAGCTCAGCGCCATCGCCCCGACCGTCTTCACCGAGACCACCGGCGGTGTCTGGAAGGAGAACCTCAAGGTCCACGCCGAGGCACTGGGTCTGGAGAAGGAGGCCGCGGCCAGGCTCAAGGAGTACGAGACGCAGGCCAGGGCGCTCGGCGCGGCCATCAAGAAGAAGGACGGCGGCACCATGCCGACCGCGTCCGTGGTCCGCTTCATCGCCGGTCCGACCCGTCTCTACCAGTCCAACTCCTACAGCGGTGTCGTCCTGAACGACATCGGCTTCAAGCGGCCCTCCTCGCAGGTCTCGAACGACCCCGAGGTCACGATGAAGGACGTCAGTCCCGAGCAGATCGACCAGGCCGACGCCGGCCTGATCTTCGTCACCTCCGCGGACGTCGACGACAAGACCCAGAAGAAGCAGGTCACCTCCAACCCGGTGTGGAAGGACCTCACGGCCGTCAAGGACGGCAAGGTCTTCGAGGTGCCGGACGAGACCTGGATGTCCGGCATCGGTGTGCAGGCCGCGGAGCAGATGCTCGCGGACGTCGCGAAGGCCACCGGCGTCGAGCTCCCCGCCAAGTAACTCCCGCTGAAACGGGGCGGGTCACGGCCCGCCGGTCCGGCCCGCCCCACTGCAACCCCCCACCCACTAGCGGAAGTCGCGCCTCTCCCATGCGCCTGTACCTGCTCGCCCTCAATCCGACCGACTCCGTCACCGAGGGCTTCCTGCCCGCCGCCGGCCGGCTGGGCCTGGACGTCACCGTGCTCACCGACCAGCCCGTAGCCCACCGTGCCGTCCACCCGGACGTCGAGATCCTGGAGTGCGACGTCCGCGACTTCCGGGCCGTGGTCACCCGTATCTCCACCCACCACCGCCCCGACGCGGTCTTCACCAACAGCGACCACCTCCAGACCCAGGCCGCCCTGGCCGCCGCCTACTTCGGGCTGCCCGGCAAGGACTGGCGGGCCACCCTGCGTTGCAAGGACAAGGCGGAGATGCGCCGCAGGCTCGCCGACGCGGGCGTGGACACGGTCTGGTCGGCCGAGATCACCGAACCGACCGCCGCCCTCACCGACGCCCCCTATCCCTGCGTGCTGAAGCCGCGCGAGGGTGTGGCCAGCGAGGACGTCGTCCTCGTCGACGACCCGGAGGAGCTGGCCGTCCGGTCCAAGGAGATCTTCGACCGCCGCCCGGGCACCGTCCTGGTCGTGGAGGAGTACCTCCCCGGCGAGCTGTACACCCTGGAGACCCTCGGCGACGGGCGGGTCCGGCATGTCCTGGGCGGCTTCCACACCGAGCTGTCGCCCCCGCCGTACTTCATCGAGGAGCGCCTCACCTTCGTCCCCGCCCACCCCGAGCCGGTCGCCGCCGAGGTTCTCGCCCAACTGGACGCGCTGGGCGTCGGGTTCGGCGCCTGCCACACCGAGTTCGTGGTGCACGAGGGCCGGGCGCGGATCATCGAGGTCAACTACCGCGCCATCGGCGACCAGTGCGACCTGCTGCTGGCGCGGCTCCTGGAGATCCCGCTCTTCGAGCACATCCTCCGTACCCACCTCGGCGCGCCGCTCCCCGCGGACCTCGGTGCCCGCTCCGACGGGGCCGCCCGCCTGGAGTACCCGTGCGCCGACCGCGCGGGCCTGCTCACCGAAGCCCCGGCCGCCGCGGAACTCACCGTGGACGGCGTCCAGCTGACGTACCGTCCGCTGCGTGCGACGGGCGAGCGGCACGAGCTGTACCGCACCAACCGCGACTACCTCGGCGTGCTGCGCGCGACCGGCACCGACCAGCCGACGGTGGACCGGGTGACAGCCGACTTCCTGGCGGGCCTGCTCTGGGAGATCCAGCCATGACGGCGACCTGTGAAGCAGAGCTGCTGACCCGCGTCCTCAGCGCCCTCCTCCGCGAGGACGTCGTGGGCCTGCGCACCCGCAGCAGCCTCGTCGAGCGTCCGGACGGCCGCTGGCTGCGGCTGCCCACCGACGGCGACTCGCTCCTCCTGCCCGTCGCCGAGGACGGCTTCCAGTGTGAGTACGCCGCCCGACTGCCGCTGCTCGTCCGCGAGTCGGACGGCGCCGAGCTGACCTCGTACGACACCGTCCTCACCGCACTGCGCGCACTCGCCGACCCCGTCGACCGCGCGGGCTACGACGCCTTCGCCGAGGAGTGCCGGCAGACGCTGGACACGATGCGCCTGCACGCGGCCACACCGGTCGGCTTCGGCGCGGACTCCGCCCACTGGCCGCCGCTCGCGTACGACACCCTCGCGGCCCGTCTCGACCATCCCGTGTACCCGACAGCGCGCGGCCGTGCGGGACTCACCGACGCCCAACTACTCGCGTACGCCCCAGAGTTCCACCCCCGGTTCGCCCTGCGCTGGCTGGCACTGCCCCGCGAGTCCGTCACCCTCACCGGCACGCTCCCGAAGTTCTGGCCCAGTTGCGCCGAACTCGGGCTGCCCGCAGGAGAGGGAACCCATCTCCCGCTGCCGGTGCACCCGTTGACGGTGGACGCCCTGCGCCAGGCAGGCCTCCCCAAGGGATCCCTGTTCGCCGACCGCGCCCACCTCGACGTCGTTCCGACCCTGTCGATGCGCACGGTGGCCGTGGACGAGACCTGTCACCTCAAACTCCCCCTGGCCACCGCCACGTTGGGCCTGCGCAACAAGCGGTCCATCAAGCCCGGCACCCTCGTCGACGGCGCGGCGGGCCAGCGGCTGGTCGAGGCCGTGCTCGCCCGTGAACCCCGCTTCCGGGACAGGATCCTGCACGCCGACGAGAGCACGTACGCCCACGCTGGGCACGAACTGCTGGCCGCCCTGTGCCGTCGCCTCCCGGCCACGCCGGCCGACGCCGAGGTCGTCCCGCTGGCCGCCCTGCTCGCCCGCGCTCCCGACGGGCGGCTGGTCCTGGACCATCTGGCGGAGCGCTTCTACGGCGGTGACCCGCTCGCCCTGCTGGACGCCTTCCTGACGCTGCTCTTCGACTGGCAGACCACGCTGTTCGGGTACGGCATCGCGCTGGAGTCGCACCAGCAGAACGTCTCGCTGGTGCTGCGGCCCGGCAGTCTGCGGCTGCTGTTCAAGGACGACGACGGCCCGCGGATCAACCCGGGGCGGCTGGGTGCGGTCCTGCCCGGTCCGTGGGGATTCGACGATGCCCGGACCTGTGTCACGGGTGACGGTCCGGTGGCCGATGTGTTCACCACGATCACCGTCCATCTGTGCGCGGGCGCCTACGCGTTCGGGCTGCCCCGGCAGCGCCGGGCCGTGCTGGATCTCGTACGGGACCGGTTGACGGAGGCGGTGGACCGGCTCGGCGGTGATGCCGGGGACGAGCTGCGGGCCCGGGTGCTGCTCGCTCCGCGGCTGCCGGTGAAGGCGATGGTCACGGCCGGGACGCTGCTGTCCAAGGAGCGTTCGGGCGCGGCCGACATCAACAAGCACTACACCACCGGCCCCAACTACCTGCTGCCGGACCGGCCGGGCGGGGGTCCGTCATGAGCGCCGCCCAGGTCGTCCGGATGCCCCGCTCGGCGTTCGGACGCGGCCAGGTGCGCGCGGTGGCGGGCTGCTACTTCGTGGCCTCCTTCGCGGCCCTCGGGCTGCCGCCGTATCTGACCGCGATCCTCCCGGAGTTGGGCGACCGCCAGGCCCGCTGGGCGGGGGTGCTGTATGTCGTGCCGACCGTGTTCGGCGCGCTCGCGGCCCCGCTGTGGGGGCGGCTCGCCGACCGCTACGGCCGCAAACGGCTGCTGCTGCGGGCCCAGTTGGGTCTCACGGTCGCGTTCCTGCTCGCGGGCTGGGCCGACTCGCTGGCGACCTTCACCGTGGCGCTCGTCCTCCAGGGCGTGCTGGGCGGTACGTTCGCCGCCTCCAACGGATATCTGGGCGCGGCCCTGGAGGGCCCGGCCCTGTCCAAGGCGCTCACCCTGATGCAGGGCAGCGCCCGGGCGGCGCTGGTGGTGGCGCCGATCGTGGTCGGCGCTCTGTCCGGCTGGCTGTCCCCGCACCGCCAGTACGCGCTGCTCGCCGTACTGCCGCTGACGGCCGCGCTGTTGCTCGCGGCCCTGCCGGAACCGGATCCGGTCGAGCGGCGGGAGGGCGGCACCGTCACCCTTGCGGTGACGGCCCCCGTGGTCTCGCTCCGGGCCCTGTACACACTGGAGTTCGCGTTCGTGTTCTCCACCGTCATCTCTTTCCCTTACCTCATCGCCCTCGTCGACGACCGGCTGCCGGGCACGTCCCCCACCCTGTCGGGGGTGCTCTTCGCCCTGCCCCACCTGTGTTATCTGGTGGCCGCGTTGGCCGTGCACGCGGCCTTCCGGAGCCGTCCCCGGGCCGGGATCGTGCTCGGTTTCGTTCTCATCGCCCTCGGGCTGGCCGGGCACGGCGTCGCCACGAACCTGGCCGCGCTGATCGCCGTTCGGCTGGTGCTGGGTGCCGGTCTCACGCTCGGCCTGGTGTGTCTTCAGGTGCTGGCCGCCGAGTGCGCCCAAGGGCGGGCGCCCGGCGGCATGTTCGGGTCGCTGGAGTTCTTCTCCAAGGCCGGCGCGGTCGCCGCGGGCCTCGCCGCCGCGGCCGGCAGCGCCCGTTTCGGCCCCGCCGCGCCCGTGCTGACCGGCGCCGCCGCTGCCGCCGTCACCGCCGTGGCGACCCTCCTCCCCTCCATGACCCCCCGCTGGAGCCGCTGATGCCCTCGCTCACCCCCACGCCCGCGCGCACCGTCCTGCCCACGGCCGACGAGGTGGTGGCCCACACCCTCCTCAACTGTCTGCTGCGCGAGGTGTCCGGGCCGGAACGCCAGAGTGTCGTCGCCGACGGCACGCTCCTGCTGCGGCTCCCGCGCCGCGGGGTCCTGCTGCGCGTCGCCCTGCGCCGCACCTCGCTCCTCGGCGCGCACCGCTTCGCCGGGCCCGTGCACGAACAGCGCGACGGCGACTGGACGGAGGTGGACTGGCGACGGCTCGCCGAGTACACGCACGACGAACTGTCCCTGCGCACCGGCGTGCGCAACGAGGAGTTCCTGGAGCAGGTCGCCTCCAGCCACGCGTCCGTGACCGGCGCGCTCGCCGCCCCGGGCGCCTCGGCGACGGCCGACGCCTACCTCGTCTCCGAGCAGTCCCTGCTGTTCGGGCACCGCTTCCACCCCACCCCCAAGGCCCGCACCGGCGACCCGCGCGCCTGGGCCGCGTACGCCCCGGAGGCAGGGGCCGTCTTCCCGCTGCGGCACCTCGCCGTACGCGACCGGCTGATCGCCGAGGAGGCCGCCGAGCCGTCGGCCGTCGCACCCCTGGACCAGCCGCGCGCCGACCTCCCGGACGGCTACCGGCTGCTGCCCGCCCACCCCTGGCAGTACGAGACCCTCCGCGGCCATCCGGCCCTGCGCGCGGCCCTCGCGCGCGGCGACGTCCTCGATCTCGGCCCGGGCGGGCGGCCGTTCGCCGCCACGGCGTCGGTGCGCACGCTGTACGACGGGGAGACCTTCCTCAAGTTCAGTCTGAACGTGCGGATCACCAACTGTCTGCGCAAGAACAGCAGTTACGAGCTCTCCGGTGCCGTCGCCCTGACCCGCGCCCTCGCCCCGGCCCTGGCGGACCTCGCCCAGCGCTTCCCGGGCAGTGCGGTGCTCCGCGAGCCCGCCTACCGCACCCTCGCCCTGCCCGGCCCCGACGGCACGCCGGACCAGGCCCTGCTCGAGGGTTTCGGTGTCATCGTCCGCGAGGGCCTGCCGGCACGGCTCGCGCCGGGGACCACTCCCCTGCTGGCCGCCGCGGTAGCCGACGAGTACCCGACCAGCGCGGCACAGGTCTCCCGCCTCCTCGGCACCCCGGACGCCCGGGCGGCCCTGGACTGGTGGTCGGCCTATCTCGACCTGCTGATCCCGCCGGTCCTGGCCGCCTACTTCGACCACGGGCTGGTCCTGGAACCGCACCTCCAGAACGTGCTGGTCTGCGTGGACCGCGACGGCATGCCGACCCAGGTCCTCTTCCGCGACCTGGAGGGCACCAAGCTGCTCCCCGAGCACCACGCCACCACCCTGGCCGCGCTGCCGCCCGAGGTGGCGGGCCCGATGACGTACGACGCGCGGCGCGGCTGGGACCGGGTCGTCTACTGTCTGCTGGTCAACCATGTCGCCGAACTGCTCGCCGCCCTCGCCGACCTGCACCCGCGGGCGGAGGCCGCGCTGTGGGGCCGGGTGCGGGCGACGCTCCAGCGGTACGCCGACCGGCACGGCTGCCCGCCGCGGCTCGCCGCCCTCCTCGCCGGTGTGCCGCTGCCCGCGAAGGCCAACCTGCTCACCCGCTGGGAGCGCAAGGCCGACCGCGACGCCGGATACGTCCGTCTGCCGTCCCCGCTCGCCGAGGACATCCTGACCGGGAGCACCCGATGACGACCCCGCCGGTCCTTGACCAGGTCCGATCCCTGACCCCTGACGAACTACCCGCCTACGTCTACGACTTGGCGGCCCTCCGCGCTCACGCCGCGACGGTCCGGGACGCCCTCCCCGAGCGCGTCGAGCTCTACTACGCCGCCAAGGCCAACCCCGAGCCGGAGATCCTCGCCGCGCTCGGTCCGTACGTCGACGGCTACGAGGTCTCCTCGGGCGGCGAACTCGCCCATGTCGCCCAGGCCGTGCCGGGTCGCCCGCTGGCCTTCGGCGGCCCCGGCAAGACACCGGACGAGGTGACGGCCGCGCTGGAAGCGGGAGTTGAGCGCTTCCACGTCGAGAGCGCGTACGAGCTGCGCGTGCTGGGCGAGCTGACGCGGCGGACCGGGCGCCGGGTCGCGGTGCTGCCGCGCGTCAACCTGCCGCTCGACGACGGTGCGCTGGCGGGCAGTTCGCTCGCGATGGGCGGGCGGCCGACCCCGTTCGGCATGGACCCGGACCAGGCCGCCGAAGTCGTGCGCGCCCTCACCGACGGCACCTACCCGTATCTCGAACTCCGGGGTGTCCACGCTCACCTGGCCAGCGGCCTGGAGGCTCCGGAGCTTCTCACGGCGGCGGAGGCCGTGGTGCGCTGGGCCGTCGGCCTCGGTGTCCCGCTCGCCGAGGTCAACGTCGGCGGCGGCATGCACGTCGACTACACCGCCCCGGAGCGCCGCTTCGACTGGGCCAGGTACGGCAGTGGGCTCGCCCGACTCGCCGAGGGGCACCCGGAGTTGACGCTGCGGATCGAACCGGGACGGGCGTTGACTGTGTACTGCGGCTGGTACGCCACGGAGGTGCTGGACGTGAAGCGCAGCCACGGCGAGGAGTTCGCGGTGGTCCGGGGCGGCACCCATCACCTGCGGACCCCGGCCACGAAGGGACACGACCAGCCCTGCTCGGTCCTCCCCGTCGACGGGTGGCCGCATCCCTGGCCGCGGCCCGGCGCGGAGGGTGAACACATCACCCTCGCCGGGCAGTTGTGCACACCGAAGGACACCCTCGCGCGCCGGGTGCCCGCCGCCGGGCTACGGGCCGGCGACCGGGTGCTCTTCTCGCTGGCGGGGGCCTACGCGTGGAACATCTCCCACCACGACTTCCTGATGCACCCGCGGCCCGGCTTCCACTTCCTGGACGCCGGGCCGGAACAGGGCGTCTAGAAGGGGTAGTGCGCCTGCTGGGTGGCGATGGTCACCCAGCGGGTGTTGGAGAAGGCCTCGATGCCCCAGCGGCCACCGAAGCGGCCGTACCCGGAGGACTTGAACCCGCCGAACGGGGCCTGCGGTTCGTCGGCCACCGACTGGTCGTTGATGTGGACGATGCCGGTGCGGACCCGGCGCGCGACGGCCAGGCCGTGGGTGGCGTTCTCGGTGATGATGCCGCAGGTCAGACCGTTGTCGGTGTCGTTGGCGACGGCCACGGCGGTGTTGTCGTCGGCGAACGTCTCCACCACGCACACCGGCCCGAACGCTTCCGCGTGATAGATCTCGGCGTCCTTCGGCACATCGGTGAGCACGGTCGCCGGGTGGACCGCCCCGTCGGGCTCTCCGCCACCGGTGAGGACCTTCGCGCCCTTGGCGACGGCGTCCTCGACCAGGCGGGCCACGCGCTGCGCGGCGGAGGCGGCGACCAGCGGGCCGACCACGGTGTGCGGGTCGGAGGGGTCGCCGGAGGGGAGTGCGGCGGCCTTGGCGGCGAACTTGCGGGTGAACTCCTCGGCGAGGGACTCGTGGACGAGGATGCGGTCGCCGGACATGCAGATCTGCCCGGCGTTCATGAACACGCTGAAGGTGACGGCGTCGACGGCGTAGTCCACGTCCGCGTCGGCAAGCACGATCACCGCGTTCTTGCCGCCCAACTCCAGGACGGCGGGCTTGAGATGGCGCGCCGCGTGCTCGCCGATGATGCGGCCCACCTCGGTGGAGCCGGTGAAGTTCACGGCCCGCACCCGCTCGTCGGCTATCAGCGCCTCGGCGATCTCGGCGGCGTCCGCCCGGTCGTTGGTGATGACGTTGAGGACGCCGTCCGGCAGCCCGGCCTCCCGCAGCACGTCGGCCACGAACAGGCCGCAGGCCAGCGGCGCGTCCTCGCTCGCCTTGACGACGACCGTGTTGCCCGCGGCCAGCGGCGCCGCGACCGCCCGTACACCGAGGATGACCGGCGCGTTCCAGGGCGCGAACGCGGCGACCACGCCGACCGGTTCGCGCACCGCGAGGCCGAGGGCGCCCTGCTCCTGGGCGGTGAGCACCTCACCGCGCGGGGCGGTCACGGCGGCCGCCGCCTCGCGCAGCATGTTGGACGCCAGCGCCACGTTGAAGTACGCCCACGGCCGGGTGCCGCCCGCCTCGCCCGCCATCAGCTCGGCGACCTGGTCGCCCTTGCCCTCCAGCAGGTCGGCGGCCTTGAGCAGGATCGCGCGCCGGGCGAAGGGGGCCAGCGCCGCCCACTCCTCGAACGCCGCGTCGGCCGCGTCCACGGCCCGCCGCACGTCCTCTGGTCCCGCCGCCGCGACGGTCGCGTACACCTCCCCGGTGTAGGGGTTGAGGTCCTCGGCCGTCCGGCCGGAGGCGGCGGGGACGTCCTTGCCGCCGATGAGGAGTTCGCGGGAGATGGGCATGATGCGGACCTCTTTGTTCGCTACGTGAATTTGTTCGCGACATGTTCGCTGTGTGAACCAAGATTCACTTACTAAGCGCATGCTCCGTGCGGCCCCGGGCAATGTCAAGGGCCGCCCGGTTGCCCGGACGGCCCTTGATATGGACGTACGCGTACGCGTCCGTACGCGGATCAGACGACTACTGGATACCCGGCAGCAGCCCGGTGACGGGGGCGGCCAGGTCGGTGACCTGGGTCAGCTGGTTCAGGTCGTTCAGCCGGTTGAGCTGGTCCAGCTGCTGCGAGGGGCGCGGGATCTCGGCCTTGCGCTCCGCGGGGATGTCGCTCAGGGCCAGTGAGTCGAGCGTGGCGATCGGACTCAGCTGGGCGGCGTCGGCGTCCGCGGGGGCCGCGCTTGCCATCGGGGCGGCCAGGCCGGTGACACCGGCGGCGAGGCCGACGACGGCGACGATACGTCGAGTGGAGATCATGTTGTGAGCAACGTCGGCGCGCCGGGCGGGGACACGGGTGCCGGGCGCCTCTCACCCGTCAGGCGCAGTACCTCCGTTGCGCTTGCCGAGACCGGCGGGGCGGAGGAGCCTCGAAGGTGAGACCCGGGCGGCCCCTCCCCCTCGGGCCGCGGGCCTCACAGGAGGTCATCATGGGCGCTTTCAACACGGAGACACTGCGTCAGGGCATCGAGGGCGACAAGGCGGCGAACCTGCTGTCGCTCTACGCGGACGACGCGGAGCTGCGCATCGTGGACCGCAACACCCAGCCCAGCAATCCGAGGGTCCTGCACGGCCGGGGCGAGATCGGCGAGCTCCTGGAGGACGTCTACAACCGTGACATCAAGGCGCACAAGCTGGAGAGGTGCATCGTCGAGGGCGACCAGGTCGCGTACACCGAGTCCTGCGAGTACGCGGACGGGGTCCGGGTCTTCGCCGAGTCCATGATCACGCTGCGCGACGGCAAGATCGCCGAACAGATCATGCTCCAGGCATGGGACGAGTAGGGAGAAGTCTGCCGAAGGTCCAGATCACGTCCCGGTTGACCTGGACCTTCTCGGCGCGTGCGGGCCTCGGCCGATCGTTTCCGGTACGGTCCCGGCGCGCACTGCCGGCAGCGACGGCAGGCCGGCTGGTGTCCGCCGCTCTGGTGCGGTCGGTGCTACGACGGACGCGGCCCCGCCCGCTCCCGCCACCCCCGCACGGCCTGCGCAGACGCCGCCGGTCAAGGTGAACGGCGCCGGGTTAGGCTGTGGGCGGGCCGTGACTGGCGCTGAGGTGGAGCACCACCGGGGAGCGGCCCGTACGACATGAAGCCGTGCGCCTGGGCGAACCCGACTACCAGCCCAGGAGTGGATCATGTCTCAGGCACGTCTCATGGACGGCACCGCGCTCGCCCGGCGCATCGTCGAGGACAGCGCCGAGCGCGCCGCCGACCTCACCGAACGCACCGGCACGACGCCCTGTCTCGCGACCGTACTGGTCGGCGCGGACCCCGCCTCGGTGACGTACGTCCGTATGAAGCAGAACCGTTGCCGCAAGGCGGGCATCGCCTCCCGGCATGTGGAACTGCCCGCGGCGACCACCACCGAGGAACTGGTGGACACGCTCCAGGCCCTCTCCGCCGACCCCGCCGTGCACGGCATCCTGCTCCAGCACCCCATGGGCGCGCACATCGACGAGCGGGCCGCGTTCGAGGCGATCGCGCCCGAGAAGGACGTCGACGGCGTCACCTTCGCCTCGTTCGCGACGATGAGCTTCGGCCTGCCGGGCTTCGTGTCCTGCACGCCCGGCGGGATCATGCGGCTGCTCGACGAGTACGGCGTCGACCCGTCCGGCAAGCGCGCCGTGGTCGTCGGCCGCAGCGCGATCCTCGGCAAGCCGGCCGGCATGCTGCTGCTCGCCCGGGACGCGACGGTGACGTACTGCCACTCGCGTACGGCGGACCTGTCGGCGGCCGTCCGGGAGGCGGACATCGTGGTCGCCGCCGTGGGCCGGCCGAAGCTCGTCAAGGGCCAGGACATCAAGCCGGGCGCGGTCGTGATCGACGCCGGGTACAACGAGGGCAACATCGGCGACGTCGACTTCGACTCCGCGGTGGAACGGGCCTCGCTGATCACCCCGGTGCCGGGCGGCGTCGGTCCGATGACGATCGCCACGCTGCTGGAGCAGACGGTGGACGCCGCCGCCCGGCAACTCGGGGTGTGAGTCAGCGCGTCCAGGCGCTGTAGTCCATGACGTCGCCGGCTTTCACTCCGTACTCGGGCTCCGCCTCGGTGAAGGTGGTCTCCAGGCCGAGTACGGCGCCGGTGGCCGGGTCCATGATCAGCATCTTGCGGGTCCCGGACTGCTCGTACACATACGCCTGCCCGCGCCGCCCCAGCCGGTCCGTCACCTGTCCGACGGGCTTCAACCCGTCGGTGTCCGCCAGCAGTTGGACGAGCGCCGCCGACTCCCGGGCGCCGAAGTGCCAGGTGTCGAGCACGTAGTCGACGGCGTTGAGGAGCTCGCCGGTGTTCAGCGGGGTCTTGCTGTACGCGGCCTCCTGAAGATAGGCGCGCAGACGGGCGACGTCGGCCGGCGGGGGCGACTGCGGCGGGGCGTCGCTCCAACTGGGCGGGTACGTCTGCTCGGTGCGCTCGTGGCCGTCGTCGACGATCTCCGTGTGACTGTCGTCGGCGTTCCAGCGCACGATGCGCTCCTCCGGATATGTGATCGGCGGCTTGTCGTCGCTCATGCCCAGGCTCCAGGTCCGCACATGCGTGCCCTTGCGGAGCGCGGGCGAACCGTCCTCGGCGGCCGACCGCGCCCGCCCGGCCAGGGTTTTCAGCGGTACGGGGCTGGAGTCGGCCAGCACGAGCAGCGGGCGGGGTGCGGCGACCGCCGGCGCGGTGGTCTGGCCGGTGAACAGGAGTGCCGACACGAGCGCGGCGACGACTCCCGTGGCCGCGAGCCCCCAGTACAGCCGGGGACGGCGGGCGGTCCGTTGCCGCAGCAGCCGGTCGAGCCGCCGCTCGGCGTGGTGGTCGAGGGGGCCGTCGCCGAAGTGGGGACCGTCGACGGGCACCGGGTTGGCGCGGCGCAGGAGGTCGAGTTCGTCAGCCATGGCCGTTCTCCTTCAAGGCGGCGGCGGTCGTGGGGCCCATGCGGTCGATCTCGGCTCTCAGCCGGCGCCGGGCCCGGTGCAGCCGCATCGACGCGGCGCGTCGGCCGCAGCCGAGGACGACGGCCACCTCCTCGATGCCGAGTTCCTCCCACGCCGTCAGCCGCAGCACCTCCTGGTCGGCCGGGGAGAGCCGGCCGAGGGCGTCATGCACCCAGGCACCGGGAGTCTCCGCGTCCGGACCCGCCTCGATGTGCCGCCCGTGCGCGGTGTCGTCGTTGCCCATCCGGTCCACCAGGCGTCGCCGCCGCCCATGGCCGCGTACCGCGTTGGCCAGGCAGTTGCGTGCCACGCCGTACAGCCAGGGCAGCGGGACCGGCGGAAGGTCGGCGCGGCGGCGCCAGGCGACGGTGAACACCTCCGCCACCACTTCCTCCACGTCGCTCGTGCGCCCGTCCAGTCGCCGCGCGACATAGCGGCTGACCGCCCAGTAGTGCTCGCGATAGGCAGCGGCGAAGTCGTCGTCGTTGCTCATGTTCCGTTCGTGTCCGGCACCCTCGGGATCGTCACAGCCGTTTCCGTGATTCTCGTCGCGTCCCCGAAGTGTGACGTCCGGGCGGGGCACGGACACAGGCGGGGCATGAGACACCTGAAGTGGCTGACGACCACGGATCACAAGACGATCGGAACGCTCTATCTGGTCACGTCGTTCGCGTTCTTCTGCATCGGTGGCGTGATGGCGCTGCTCATGCGCGCCGAGCTCGCCCGGCCTGGTCTCCAGATCATGTCGAACGAGCAGTTCAACCAGGCGTTCACGATGCACGGCACGATCATGCTGCTGATGTTCGCGACGCCGCTGTTCGCCGGCTTCGCGAACTGGATCATGCCGCTCCAGATCGGCGCCCCCGACGTCGCCTTCCCGCGGCTGAACATGTTCGCCTACTGGCTGTACCTGTTCGGCTCGACGATCGCGGTCGGCGGCTTCCTCACCCCGCAGGGCGCGGCCGACTTCGGCTGGTTCGCCTACAGCCCGCTCTCGGACGCGGTCCGCTCGCCGGGCATCGGCGCCGACATGTGGATCATGGGTCTGGCCTTCTCCGGCTTCGGCACCATCCTCGGCTCGGTCAACTTCATCACCACCATCATCTGCATGCGCGCGCCGGGCATGACCATGTTCCGCATGCCGGTGTTCACCTGGAACGTGCTGCTGACCGGTGTGCTGGTCCTGCTGGCCTTCCCGGTCCTGGCCGCCGCGCTGTTCGCCCTGGAGGCGGACCGCAAGTTCGGAGCCCATGTCTTCGACTCCGCCAACGGCGGGGCCCTGCTGTGGCAACACCTCTTCTGGTTCTTCGGCCATCCAGAGGTGTACATCATCGCGCTACCGTTCTTCGGCATCATCTCCGAGGTCATCCCCGTCTTCAGCCGGCGCCCGATCTTCGGTTACATGAACCTGATCGCGGCCACCATCGCCATCGCCGGCCTGTCGGTCACCGTGTGGGCCCACCACATGTACGTCACCGGCGGAGTCCTCCTGCCGTTCTTCTCCTTCATGACGTTCCTCATCGCCGTACCGACCGGCGTGAAGATCTTCAACTGGATCGCCACCATGTGGAAGGGGTCCTTGAGTTTCGAGACCCCGATGCTCTGGGCCACCGGCTTCCTGATCACGTTCACCTTCGGCGGTCTGACGGGCGTGATGCTGGCCTCGCCGCCCATCGACTTCGCGGTCTCCGACTCGTACTTCGTGGTGGCCCACTTCCACTACGTCGTCTTCGGCACCGTCGTCTTCGCGATGTTCTCCGGCTTCCACTTCTGGTGGCCGAAGTTCACCGGCAAGATGCTCGACGAGCGCCTCGGCAAGATCACGTTCTGGACGCTGTTCACCGGCTTCCACGGCACGTTCCTCGTCCAGCACTGGCTGGGCGTGAACGGTATGCAGCGCCGGATCCCCGACTATCTGGCGGTGGAGGGCCTGACCACCCTCAACACTCTGTCGAGCATCTTCTCGCTCGTGCTCGGCGCCTCGCTCCTGCCGTTCTTCTACAACGTCTGGAAGACGGCCAAGTACGGCAAGAAGGTCGAGGCCGACGACCCGTGGGGTTACGGCCGCTCCCTGGAGTGGGCGACCTCCTGTCCCCCGCCACGGCACAACTTCACTGCTCTCCCCCGTATCCGCAGCGAGTCCCCGGCGTTCGACCGGCACCACGACACCGAGCGGGAGAAGGAGTTGACCGCTCTGTGAGCGAGTTCCTCAACGACATCGAGGGCCATCTGCTGCTCGTCTCGACACGGGAGGAAGGCCGTACGGCCGCGCAGCGGTTCACGACCCCGCTGTACTGGCTGACGGACGCCCAACGGGCCGAGGTGGAGGGGCGGTTCGAGGCCGAGTACCTCGCACTCGCCCGCGCCTCCTGGCAGCACACCGCGATGCGGGCCGGGAGACTGCGGGACGAGTACGAGGCGAGATACCGGAACCTGCGCCGACGGCTGCTCGCGTGCCTGCTCCTGGGCGGCGCGGCGGCCGTCGGCGTCCTGGTCCGCTGGCCGGCCTAGCTCTGCGTCCACTTCTGGTTGGCCTGGCCGTTGCACGTCCACAGCACCATCAGCGTGCCGTTGGCCGTGCCCGCGCCGTTGGCGTCCAGGCAGAGACCGGCGTTGACATTGGTGATCGTGCCGTCGCTGTTGACGTTCCACTTCTGGTTGTTCTGCCCGTTGCAGTCCCAGATGACGACCTTGGTGCCGTTGGTGGTGCCGAGGTTGTAGGCGTCCAGGCACTTGTTGCCGTACACCACGAGCTCCTTGCGGGAGGTGTACGTCCACTGCTGGTTCTGGCCGCCGTTGCAGTCCCACAGTTCGGCCTGGGTGCCGTTGGTGATCGTGTTGTTGTAGAGGTCGAGGCAGCGGCTGGACTGGGTGCCGACCACCAGGGTGCTGTTGGCGCCGGGCAGCGGGCGGACCGTGATGTCGGCGAGGGTGGGCGCGTTGGTGAACGTCAGCGTGTTCGCGGAGCCCTTCGAGAGGCCGGCCATCACCGAGACCGTGCCCTGGGAGGAGCCGGTGGGCGGGAAGGAGACGGTGGTCGTGCCCTGGCCGTTGACCTTGAGGGTCGCGGTGCGGGCGCTGGAGGTGTTGTTGGTGTACGCGACGTCGACGACCTTCACTCCGGTGCTTCCGGCGACCACGCCGGAGAAGCTCGCCGTGCCGGTGTAGGTGCTCGCCGACTGCTCGGTGCCGCCGGTGACGCTCAGCATGACCGACCCGCCCGCGGGGACGCTGGTGGTGTAACTCGTGCCGTAGGAGCCGATGTCGGAGCGCGCCCACAGGTCACGCACGGTCGCGTTCGCGTTGGTCAGCCCCAGGTCGGACCAGCGGACGGTGATGTTCTGCGCGGAGGACGTGCGGTTCATCAGCACGACGGCACGGTTGCCCTGGCCTGACAGGACCTTGCCGTACACCTGGAGTCCGGTGCTGTCCTCGGCGACCTTGACGCCCTGGAGGCCGCGGGCGTCCTGGTCGACGGCGATGACCTCGGGGTTCTTGAGGATGTTCGCCGTCTCGGTGCTCATGGAGGCGAGGTTGTTGCCGGCGAGGAGCGGGGCGCCGGAGATGGCCCAGAGGTTCATGTGGGTGCGGTTCTGGGCGGCGGTGAAGCCGGTCATGCCGACCATCAGCATGTCGGGGTCGTTGTAGTAGCCGGTGTGCTGGGCGAGCGGGTGCAGGCCCTGGTCGAAGTTGGACAGCATGTTCGTCTGGGACGGGTTATTGCCCCAGTAGACGATGTCGGTGCTGGTCCGGTACATCGGCGCGAGCCCCGGGGCCCAGTTCCAGGTGTTCTGGTAGCCCCAGTTGCAGACGGAGAGGGTCAGCGGACGTCCGGTGGTGGCCGACGCCGTGGCCACGGCGTCGCTGATCGACTTGTACGTCGTCGCCGCGTCGAGCCCTTCGGCGTCACCGCCGCACCAGTCGACCTTCACGAAGTCGAAGCCCCACTTCGAGAACTGGAGCATGTCCTGGCCGTAGTGGCCCTCGCTGCCGGAGCCGGGGGCGGCGGGGCGGCCGGTCGGGAAGTAGTAGCCGCAGCCGTCCTTGCCGGCGTCCGTGTAGATGCCGGCCTTGAGGCCCTTGCTGTGGATGTAGTCGGCGATGGCCTTCATGCCACCGGGCCACTCGGACTCGTCGACGGTGATGTTCCCGGCGCTGTCCCGGGTGCCCTGCCACCAGCCCTCGTCGATGTTGATGTACTTGTAGCCCGCGTCCGGCAGGCCCGCCGCCACGAACGCGTCGACCTGCTGCTTGATCACGTCGTGGTCGATGGCGGCGGCGAAGCTGTTCCAGGAGGCCCAGCCCATCGGCGCGGTGGGCACGGCCATCTGCCGGCTCGTGGCCGCCTGGGCCGGGGTGGGCTGGGCGAAGAGCAGGGCGGCGGTGGCGGTCAGGACGAGGACGACGACCCGTACGGCGGCGGCTCTGACACGGCGCACGAGCCCGCGGCGGGGTGAGGGGGGTGGGGGAAACATGCGGCTCCTTGGGAGGGGAAGAACGCACGACAGGGTCGATATCTCGAACGAGGATCGAATAGCCGAACGTATCGCGCGCCGAAAGTAGAGCCCCCGGAGGCGGAAGTCAACGGCTGCGGCAGGCGTGAACTCGCCCCTTCGCACGGGTCGTTCGCCCCGCGCGTGCCGCGGTCCCGACATACTGGCGCTCGTGCGCGTAGCAATCATGACGGCGGGTTCCCGGGGCGACGTCGCCCCCTTCACCGGACTGGGGCACGGTCTGCTGCGGGCCGGGCACGAGGTCAACCTGGTCACCCACGGCTCCTTCGAGCCGCTGGTGGCGGGCTCGGGGCTCGGCTTCCACGCCCTCCCCGTGGACCCGCGGACGGTGCTGGAGTCCGAGCGCGGGAAGGGGCTGCACCGCAGCGCCACCGGACCCGGCAAGCTCCTGCGGGCGGTCACGATGGCGCGGGTTCTGGCGGGCACGATGGCCGACGACCTGGTGACGGCGGCCCGCGCCGCCGACGTACTCCTCCTCTCGGCCTCCCTCGCCCCGCTCGGCCACACCATCGGCGAGGGCCTGTCCCTGCCGACCCTCGGCCTCAGCCTGCAACCGGTCGCCGCGACAAGGGAGTTCGCCCCTCCCATGCTGGGCGGCGGCTCCTGGGGCACCGTCGGCAACCGTGCGGCCGGCCACGGCGTGGGCCTCGCCATCGAGCACGTCTTCTCGTCGGTCGTCCCGGAGGTACGCACCCGCCTGGGCCTCGGCCGGGTCGGCAGCGTCGCGGCACTACGCCGCCGGGAGCGCCGGAACTGGCCCGTCCAGCACGGCTTCAGCCCCCTGGTGGTGGCCAGGCCGAGCGACTGGCGGCCCGGTCTGGACGTCGCGGGTTACTGGTGGCCGTACGACGTCTCCACCCAGCTCCCGCCCGGCGTGCGGGACTTCCTCGACGCCGGCCCGCCACCCGTCTTCGTCGGCCTCGGCAGCGCCACCGTGCCCGACCCCGAACGGCTCAGCGCCGACATCGTGCGGGCGCTCCGACGCGCGGGATTGCGCGGCGTCTTCCAACAGGGCTGGGCCGGACTGGCGGCCGACGGCGACGACATGCTGACCATCGGCGAGATCGCCCACTCGGCGCTCTTCCCGCACATGGCCGCCGTGGTCCATCACGCGGGCGCGGGCACGACCGGAGCGGGCCTACGGGCCGGGGTGCCCGCGATCCCGGTGCCGATCCAGTTCGACGCGGGCTTCTGGTCGGAACGCCTGGTCGCCTTGGGCGTGGCGCCGACGACGGTTCCGCTCCGCCGCCTGACCACGGACAGACTGGCGTCGGCCCTGACGAGGATCACCGGCGACGCGGGGTACCGGGAGCGGGCACGGCAGCTGGGGGCTCGAATTCGCGAGGAGGACGGCGTAGTCCCCGTACTGGAGGCACTGAACTGTCTGAACGACTGAGCGGCAACGCCCTAAAGGGGCGCGGGGAACCGCGCGACCAGCCACAACGAACCCGCGGAAAACATCAATCCTCCCAACCCACCGGCCGCAAAATCGCCAACAACTGCCGCACCAACTCCTCCACCACCTCATCCAACGAAGCGTCCACCCACCCCGAACTCCAGTCATGGAGCAACCCGTTGACGGCCCCGATGAACGCCGTGGCAGGAAGCCGATAGTCCCGAGGCGCAGCCTCCCCCCGAGCCACGGCGGCGCCCGCCTCCGCACACACCAGCTCCACCCACCGCGCCCGCCGAGCCAGCCGCTGCTCCTCCAACTGCGGACTGACCCCGATGATCTCGACGAAGGTGATCCGCACACGGCGCGGATCGCCGGTGACATTCGCGGCGTACGCACGGAAGATCGCCGCGACCCGCTCGGCCAGCGGCAGCGCCTCCGCGTCGGCCACCGCCGCCACCACCGCCTCCTCCGCCCAGCCGTTGACCTGGAGATGCAGCGCGGCGAGGACGTCCTCCAGCGTGCGGAACTCCTCGTAGAACTGCCGTGTGGACAGCCCGGCGGCCTCGCTGAGCGCGGCTACGGTCGTGTTGCGATAGCCCGGGGTGTCCCCGAACAACCGAAGCGCGGCGTCCAGGAAACGCCGACGCCGTTCCGCCTGCCGCTCCTCGGCGGTCTTGCCGCCGTAGCGGCCGGTCGGCGCCTTGAGCCTGCCCGCCACGGTCACCTCCGTTGATCGTCCAGTGGCTCGCCAATTTTGTCGTGCACGCAGTCTTGTGGACAGGGCACCTCTTCCTTACTTTTCAGTAAGTTGACTCTGAATGCGCCTGTGTTCAGTTTCCGAGCCGCTGTTTCCGAGCCCCACCTTTGGCATGTCCTACTCATGAACCCCACTCAGAGGAGAGAGCCGTCATGCCTGCCTTCCGCACCAGGCACCTGTACGCCCTGGCCGCCGCCGTCGTCCTGACCGCCACCGCCCCGGCGACCGCCGCCTCCGCCGCGGACGCCGCCGCCCTGCGCGAGGTGCTGTTCGTCGGCAACAACTGGGACGGCACCGCCGACGTCCTCCAGTCCAGCGGCAATCTGGCCAAGGTCGGCCGGATCAACGTCATCCCCGACAAGGACGCCCGGATGGCGGAGATCAACGCCGATCCGATCAAGTGGATCTACTTCATGGCGATCCGCAACGGCGTCGGCGAGGGCCACGACCAGTTCGCCGACGACATGTACACCACGCCGGACGGCACCTCGGTCGTCGTCTCCCGGCCGAGCTTCGCCGACGTCGTGTCGATCAACCTGGCCACCGGGGCCATCAACTGGCGCTTCCCCGTGTCGGGTTACCGCTCGGACCACATGGCGGTCTCTCCCGACGGCACCCGCGTCGCGGTGTCCGCCTCGACCGCGAACACCGTGCACGTGCTCGACATCAACACCGGCAAACAGGTCGGCAAGTTCGCCACGGGCGACAAGCCGCACGAGAACATCTTCACCAAGGACGGCAAGTACATCTACAACATGGCGATCGGTGACGTGAACACCGACAGCGACGCCCCGTGGCTGGACTGGACGAAGGGCGACCGGCACATCACGGTCGTCGACGCGACCACGTACCAGCAGGTCAAGACCATCGACATGCGGCCGAAGCTGGACGCGCTCGGTCTCACCGACTACTCCGACGCGGTCCGCCCGGCCGTGTTCTCCCCGGACGAGTCGAAGCTGTACTTCCAGGTGTCGTTCTTCAACGGCTTCTTCGAGTACGACCTCGCCACGGACAAGATCACCCGGATGAAGACCCTGCCGAAGAACCCGGCGACCAGCGACGACCGCACCACGTACGTCAACGACTCGCGCCACCACGGTCTGTCGATGAGCCCCGACGGCTCCAAGCTGTGCGTCGCCGGGACCATGGACGACTACGCGACCGTCGTCAACCGCACCACCCTCCAGGAGGGCCCGCTGATCACCGCCTCCAAGCCGTACTGGGCGACGGTCAGCGGCGACGGGAAGAGCTGCGTCATCTCGGAGAGCGGCGCCGACCAGGTCACGGCGATCGACTTCGCCACCGGCCACAAGACGGTGTCCGTCCCGGTCGGCGATCACCCCCAGCGGGTGCGGCTCGGCCATGTCGCGGCGAACTGGACGAGCCCTGCCTCCTGACGGTCAGCCCGCCAGTCGTTCGACGGCCTTCACCGCCGTGCCCGCCCCGTCCTCGCCGGCCATGAGCCGTGCGGCGCCGGCGGCGGCACGGCTGTAGGTCTGCCGCCGTACGACACGCCCGAGTGCCTCGGCGAGCGTCTCGGCCGTGAGTGACCGGAAGGGGATCGGATCGGTCGCGGCGCCGAGTGCGGCCAGCCGTCCCGCCCAGAACGGCTGGTCCGCCGTCACCGGCACGGGTACCGCGGGCACTCCGGCACGCAGTCCCGCGGCCGCGGTGCCCGCAACGGCGTGGTGGACCACCGCGGCGACCCGCGGGAACAGCAGCTCGTGGGGTACGTCGCCGACCGTCAGGACGTCGTCGCCGTCGGCCGCGAGCCCGGCGGCGCCCGTCTGGAGGACCCCACGCAGCCCGGCCCGCCTCAGCGCCGTCACGGCGAGTTCACTCAGTGGGGCGCGGTACCTGGTCCGACTTCAAGGGGCGCGGGGAACTGCGCGACAAGCCACACGCGACCCGCACTCGGCACACGACGATCGCCCCACGTTGTAGCTCATTCACCCGCCCTTTCGTCGGGGTCCGTCCTCAAGCCTGACGTAAGGAGAGGGTCAACCTCCCTCAGCTGAACTTCGACGCCATCCAGGTCGCCAGTTCGGACTTGGCCGCGCTCAGCACGGCCGCCGAGGGCGAGGTGGCTCCGTTGGTGACGAGGGCGTAGTGCAGCTTCCCGGAGTCCGAGTCGGTGACGAGGAGCCGCCGGCTGCCGGTGCCGCCGGGTTCCAGGGCCGTACCGATGGGGGTGGAGGACGTGTAGGCGGGCGGTGCGTAGGCCGTTCCCAGGTCGGAGACGACCGTGGTGGTCGCCGTCGGGAACGAGGCGGGCAGATGGAGTTCGGTGGGTGCCGTACCGCTGCCCGAGCGCCACACCAGCAGCCCGTACTGTCCGGAGCCCACCAGTGAGGACACGTTCGGCAGTGAGCTGGGTACCGGGTTCCAGGTCAGGGTGGTGGAGCCGTCACGGGAGCGGTCCTCGTAGGTGAAGGCGAGGGTGCTGCCCGAGGTGGCGCTCGGGTAGAGGCGGTCGAGGAGCCTGGCGTCCTGACGGAGCGTCACCACACCGTTGTCGTCCAGGCGTACGGCCGACAGGTCCTCGTCGTTCCAGGCGTCCCCGCTGGTCTGCACCTTGTCGGGGTTGCCGTTCATCAGCTCGCTGTGGCGGCCGTTGTAGATGTCCCACTGCCATTGCGAACCGGACAGCACCGGACCCGAACCGGCGGGCGTGGCCCACCAGTTGGCGCCCTTCACCCGGGAGTCGAGGGCCTGGTACATCGCCTTGAGGACGGTCGGCGCCTTGCCCGCGGTGGAGCCGTTGAGGGGGTGGCCGAACTCGCTGACGACGGCCGTGGTGCCGAGCGCCGAGGCGCGGTCGCGAACGGTGCCGAAGTCGGTGACGTACTGGCCGTCCGAGGCGTTGCCCCACATCAGGATGCCGGAGATGGCCTTCTGGTCGTAGAAGTGGGTGTTGAAGACGTACCGGGAGCCGAGGCTGCCCGCGTCGAGGAGGCCGCCCTCCTCCTTGCTGACGTTGCCGTTCCAGAAGAGATTGGGCTCGACGAGGGCGGGCTTGTCCTGCCAGCCCGCCGCGTCCATGCGGGCCCTGAACTTCACGTAGAAGGGCCACAGCACGTTCTGTTCCCAGGCGCGGCTGGCCTGGCCGGAGTCGTAGGTGCCGGCGTACGGCTCGTTGTAGGGGTCGAAGCCGAGGACGCCGGCGAACTCCTCGGCGCTGACGTTCTGCTTGATGTACGCCATGACCTTCTGGGCCGTGGTGAGGAAGGCGTCCTGGAGGCCGTGGGCGTTGTGCCAGAAGTCGTACTGGCCGGCCTTCACCGCACCGTTCTGGGTGATGTTCTGGCCCCACATGATGCAGATCCCGCACGACTCGTCCGGGTAATTACCCAGGTCCACAGCCCACTTGGGGGCGCCGTCGCCGGTGTACCAGCTGTCGTCGTCGAAGAGGTAGCGGGAGTACAGGTCCTGGTGGAAGTCGGGGTAGACGCGGATGCCCGCGTCCAGGAAGGCGCGCATCTGGGCGGTGGCGGCGGCCAGATAGGCGGTGTCGACCTGACCCTGCACCGGTTCGGCGTAGGCCCAGGAGAGCAGGAAGCGGACGGAGTTGCCGCCGCCGAGGGCGCGCAGGGCCTTCGCCGACTTCTGGGCGTCGGCGACGGAGGCGAAGGGCAGGCCGTGGTTCTCGGCGAGCTTGGTCTCGCCGGAGACGTTGTAGCCGCGCAGCACGACCTCGCGGCCGTTCGCGTCGACGAAGCGCCCGCCGGACACCGTGAGCGCCGTGCCGTCGAAGGAGAGGGAGTCGGGGACGGTGGCCGCGGTGGCGGGCGGGGAGCCCGCCACCGTCAGGAAGCCGCAGAGTCCGCAGAGGACGACCAGAACAACCAGCAGACGGGCCCGGGAATTCGGCATGTTCAATACAGTCCGGTGATATCCGGACACCGTCAATACCTTCTGACTCATGAGTAAGTCTCAGGTTTTAGGCTCCCTTTGGCCCCACTAACCCCTTCGGCCCGTTACGTTCAGCAGGTACTCCTTGCGGTTGAGCGGGTTGTGGTCGGTGCGCGGGCGCTCGGGAACGCCCTCCCCGCCCGCGACCGGCGCATAGTCCTCGAAGGCGCTCTCCCACTCGGCCTCACCGCGCGTCAGACCGGGCAGCCGCTGTTCGAGGCCGTGCACCCGGGCGGCCGGGACCACGCCTTCCAGCACACACAGCGCCCCCCGGGTCTCGGTGGTCTCCGGCACCGCGCGCGCCGCGGACAGCACCGGCAGCAGCGCGCCCAGCGTGTCCGCCGGGGCCTCCAGGCGGAAGCGGTGCATCGGCTCGTAGACCCGTGTGCCCGCCAGGCGCAGCGCCTCGGCGAGGACCAGCGGGGTCAGGCCGCGGAAGTCGGCGCCGGTGGTGGACATGCTCTTGTCGAAGCCCTGGTGGGCGTGGCTCTGCCGGGGCCAGTAGCCGGAGTGGGTCATGGTGACCGCGCAGTCGTTGACCTGCCAGCCGTGCAGCCCCTGGGCGAGGGTCTCGCGGACGGTGTCCTCGACCGCGCGGAAGAAGGCGTACGGCATCGCGCCCAGCTCCACCTCCAGACCGAAGGTGACGCCGCTGCCGGGCGGGGCCGGGTCGACGCGCAGGCCGACCGTGGCGAGGAACGGGTTCGCGTCCTTCTTGATGAACTCGGCGGCGGCGCCCGTTCCCAGGGGGCGTTCGACGCACAGCGGCGTGGTCTCCCGGAAGCCGACGGCGAGCCCGAACTCCTCGGCGAGGGTGGCCTCAATGACCTCCTTCTGCACCTCGCCGTAGAGGGAGACGGAGAGTTCCCGCCGTACCTCGTCGTGGCGCAGGTCGATCAGCGGGTCCTGCTCGGCGAGCTGGGTCAGGGCCAGGTGCAGCGCCCTGCGGTCGGTGCCGGGGCCGGGGACGACGACGGTCTCCAGGGTGGGCGGGGAGAAGAAGTGGCCGTGCCGCTTGCGGGGTTCGCCGATGGTGTCGCCGATGCGGATGTTCCCCAGCCCCCACAGCCGCGCGATCCGGCCCGCCGGGACGGCGTCCGCACGGACGTCCGTGCCGTCGTCGAAAACGCTGACGGCGGTGACCCTGCCCTCCTCCCGCCCGGGGCCGAAGGGGACCCGGTCACGGGTGCGCAATGTGCCGGAGAACAGGCGGGCGTACGCGACCTTCTCCCCCGCCGGTCCCCGCTCCACCTTGAACACGCTGCCGGAGACCGGCCCTTCGGGGTCACCGTCGGCGGCGGGCAGCAACTCCTTGAACCCGGCGATCAGTTCGGGCACACCGTCGCCGGTGACGGCCGAGCCGAAGTACACGGGGTGGACGAGGGCCTGGCGGGTCTGGGCGACCAGGGCGGCGCGTACCTGACCGGCCGTGACCGTCCCGTCGACGTACGCGGCGAGCAACTCGTCGTCCTGGTCGGCGAGGACATCGGGCGCCACCTCGCGCGACACGAACCGCGCCTCGCGCGCGCCGAGTCCGACGGCCCGCCCCATCGGCACGATCGCGGGCGTGAGCCGCTCGGCGAGGGCGTCGAGGACACCGTCGTACCGTGCTCCGCGCCGGTCGATCTTGTTCACGAAGATCAGCGTGGGGATGCGCAGCCGTTGCAGCGTCCGCATCAGCACACGTGTCTGCGCCTGGACACCCTCGACGGCCGAGACGACGAGCACGGCCCCGTCGAGCACCCCGAGGACCCGCTCGACCTCGGCGATGAAGTCCGGGTGGCCAGGGGTGTCGATGAGGTTGACGGTGACGTCGTCGACCGCGAACGAGACGACGGCGGACTTGATGGTGATACCGCGCCGGCGCTCCAGCGCGAGGGTGTCTGTCTGCGTACTGCCGGTGTCGACACTGCCGATCTCGTCGATCACCCCGACCGAGTGCAGCAGCCGCTCGGTCAGGCTGGTCTTACCGGCGTCGACATGGGCGAGAATCCCGAGGTTGAGCAAGTGCACGAAGCGTCATGTCCTTCGAAGAGGGGGTCATTCCTTCTTGGGTGGACATGCGTGCAGAGCGCACTACTGCTCTCCTTCATCGATCGCGGACCGGTCCCTTGCAGTGCAGCAGATCCGAGCACAGGGCGCCACCGGATTAACGCTCGACAAAGCCCCGTCACGGCCCTCGCCGCCTCCCCCGGCCGGTCCTAGAGTGACGCCCATCACGTCCGGTGTTTCCTGGGAGGGCACATGACCCGTGTCTCGGTGAAGGTGGACGGAACGAACTACGAGGACGAGGTGGAACCCCGTCTCCTCCTGATCCACTATCTGCGTGACCGCCTCGGCCTGACCGGGACACCGATCGGCTGCGACACCTCCAACTGCGGGGCCTGCACGGTCGACCTGGACGGCGAGAGCGTCAAGAGCTGCTCGGTGCTGGCCGTGCAGGCGGACGGCGGCGAAGTGACCACCGTCCAGGGTCTCGCCGGCGAGAACGGTGAGTGGACGGCACTCCAGCGGGCCTTCCACGAGCGGCACGCGCTCCAGTGCGGCTACTGCACCCCGGGGATGATCATGGCCGCCCGGGATCTGCTGCGGGACAACCCGAGCCCCACCTCGGACGAGGTGCGCCACGCCCTTGAGGGGAACCTGTGCCGCTGCACGGGCTACCAGAACATCGTGCGCGCGGTCCTGGCCGCCTCCGGACAGGAGGTCGGCACATGAGCGACACCGTCGAGCCGGAGGTCGGCCGGGCCCGGCCCCGCAAGGAGGACGCCCGGCTCATCACCGGACAGACCAACTGGACCGACAACATCGCCGTCAACGGCCTGCTCCACCTCGCCGTCCTGCGCAGCCCGATGGCCCACGCCCGCATCGACCACGTCGATGTGACCCCCGCCCTCGAACGCCCCGGCGTGGTCGCCGCGTTCAGCGGCGCCGACCTCGCGGAGGGCCTGGGGTCGCTGCCCTGCGCCTGGCCGGTGACCGAGGACATCGTGCTGCCCGACCATCCGCCCATCGCCACCACCGAGGTGCGCTACGCGGGCGACCCGGTCGCGGTCGTGGTGGCCCGCGACCGGTACTCGGCGGCCGACGCCCTGGAGGCGATCGAGGTCGACTACACGCCGCTGCCCCCGGTCCTCGACCTGGAGGCCGCGCTCGCCGAGGGCACTGCCCTGGTCCACTCGGACAAGGGCACCAACCGCTGCTACGACTGGCCGCTGAAGGGCGGCGAGGACTTCGAGGCCGTACGGCAACGCGCCGAGGTGACATTGAAGCGGCGCTACCACCAGCAGCGCCTCATCCCCAACGCGATGGAGCCGCGCGCGGTCGTGGTCACCCCGCTCGCCGCGTCCGGCGAGTACACCCTGTACTCCTCCACCCAGATCCCGCACATCCTGCGGATCATGCTCGCCGTCGTCACCGGGATACCCGAGCACAAACTGCGGGTCATCGCCCCTGATGTCGGAGGCGGCTTCGGCTCCAAGCTCCAGGTCTACGGCGAGGAGGCCATCGCCCTCGCGGTGGCCCGCCGGACCGGCCGGCCGGTGAAGTGGACCGAGTCCCGCAGCGAGGGCTATCTGGCCACCCATCACGGGCGCGGCATGATCCAGGACATCGAGATCTCCGCCAACCGCGACGGCACCCTGCTCGGCCTCAAGGCCGATCTGCTGGTCGACATGGGCGCCTACCTGATGCTCGTCACGCCCGGCATCCCGATCCTGGGCGCGTTCATGTACCCGGGGATCTACAAGATGGGTTCCTACGAGCTCAACGTCACCGGCGTCTTCACGACCAGGACGCCCACCGACGCCTACCGGGGCGCCGGACGCCCGGAGGCGACGTACGCCATAGAACGGATCATGGACGATCTGGCCGCCGAACTCGGCCTGGATCCGGTGGAGTTGCGGCGCCGCAACTGGATCGGGCACGAGGAGTTCCCGTACACGACGGTCGCGGGCCTGACGTACGACAGCGGCAACTACGAGGCCGCGACCGAGAAGGCCCTCGCCCTCTTCGACTACGACAAGCTGCGCGCCGAGCAGGCGGACCGCAACCACCGGGGCGACAGCGTGCGCCTGGGCATCGGGGTGTCGACGTACACGGAGATGTGCGGGCTGGCCCCGAGCCGGGTGCTCCGGGATCTCCGGTACGCGGCCGGCGGCTGGGAGGCGGCGAGCATCCGCATGCTGCCCACCGGCAAGGTCGAGGTGGTCACCGGCACCAGCCCGCACGGGCAGGGCCATGTGACCTGCTGGAGCCAGATCGCCGCCGATGTGCTGGGCGTGCCCTTCGAGGACGTCGAGGTCGTGCACGGCGACACCCGGGCCGCCCCGCAGGGCATGGACACCTACGGCTCGCGGTCGCTCGTCGTGGGTGGTACGGCCGTCCATCACGCGGCCGTGAAGGTGGTGGAGAAGGCCCGGAAGATCGCCGCGCATCTGCTCGAAGCGAGCGAGCGGGACCTGGAGTTCACGGACGGCGTCTTCTCGGTGAAGGGCTCGCCGGACGCCCGCAGGACCATCCAGGAGGTCGCCTTCGAGACCTTCACCTCGCACGACCTGCCCGACGGGCTCGTGCCCACCATCAACGCCGAGCACCTGGTCGACCCCGACAACTTCTCCTACCCGCACGGCACCCACCTGTGCGCGGTCGAGGTCGACACCGAGACCGGGCAGAGCCGCATCAGGTCGTACGTCTGCGTCGACGACGTCGGCCGGGTCGTCAACCCGATGATCGTGGAGGGCCAGGTGCACGGCGGCCTCGCGCAGGGCATCGCGCAGGCGCTGTACGAGGAGGCCGTCTACGACGACCAGGGCAACCTCGTGACCGGGACGATGGCCGACTATCTCGTGCCGTCGGCGGCGGATCTGCCGGAGTTCACGACGGACCGGACGGAGACGCCGGCGACCTCGAACCCCCTGGGAGTCAAGGGAGTTGGCGAGGCGGGCACGATCGCGTCCACACCCGCCGTCGTCAACGCGATCGTGGACGCGCTGCGTCCGCTGGGCGTGCGTGACGTGCGGATGCCCTGTACGCCCGAGCGGGTCTGGCAAGCGGTGAGGGAGGCCTCGCGATGATTCCCCCGGCATTCGAGTACGCCCGCCCGGCCGATGTCGACGAGGCGGTACGCGCGCTCGCCGACGCGGGCGAGGACGCCAAGGTGCTGGCCGGCGGGCAGAGCCTGCTGCCGCTGCTGCGGCTCCGTCTGACCTTCCCCGAACTGGTCGTGGACGTCGGCCGCATCGCCGAGCTGCGTGGGGTGCGTGAGGACGGCGACACCCTTGTCATCGGCGCGATGACCACGCACCACGACGTAATCCGCGACCCGCTGGTCCGCCGCCACGCCGGTCTGCTGGCCGCCGCCACGGCGACCGTCGCCGACCCCGCCGTACGGCATCGCGGCACCCTCGGCGGCTCCCTCGCGCACGCCGACCCGGCCGGCGACCTGCCCGCGGTGGTGCTGGCGCTGGACGGGCAGCTGGTCGTGCAGGGACCGGGCGGGCGACGCACCGTCCCCGCCCGGCAGTTCTTCGTCGACTACCTCCAATCCGCGCTGGAACCGGACGAGTTGCTGGTGGAGGTGCGGCTGCCGAAGACGGACGGCTGGGGCTTCCACTACGAGAAGTTCCACCGGGTCGCCCAGGCCTGGGCCATCGTCGGCGTGGCCGCGCTGGTACGCCGGGACAACGGCCGGATCGCCGAGGCGCGTATCGGGCTCACCAACATGGGCACGACTCCGCTGCGCGCCACCGCCACCGAGGAAGCCCTCACCGGTGCCGGGGACGCGGAGGCGGTGGCGCGGTCCGCGGAGTCGGCGGCGGTGGCCACCCAGCCGTCCCGGGACATCTCGGCCTCGCCTAAGTACCGGGCGCATCTGGCGCGGGTGCTGACCAAGCGTGCGGTGCTGGCCGCCGCCGGGATGGGGTGAGCGGCGATCACGGAGATCGACGGACCGTTCGCCGGCCCGGAACAGGTGCGGGCCCGCCTGGAGGCGACGGGGTATCTCGTCGACGAGGGGCTGGCCGTCGCCTGCTTCCTGGCCCTGCGGCTGGCCCGGCCGCTCTTCTGCGAGGGCGACGCGGGCGTCGGCAAGACCGCGCTCGCCGCCGCCCTCGCCGAGGCGCTCGGCGCCCCGCTGATCCGGCTCCAGTGCCATGAGGGCATCGACGCCTCGCAGGCCCTGTACGACTGGGACTTCCCCCGTCAGCTGCTCCATCTGCGGGCCGCCGAGGCGGCCGGGATCACCGACGCCGACCGCCTGGAGAGCGAGCTGTACGACCGGCGCTTCCTGGTCGCCCGGCCACTGCTGCGGGCGCTGGAGACACAGCCGTCGGTGTTGCTCGTCGACGAGATCGACCGGGCCGACGACGAGTTCGAGGCGTTCCTGCTGGAGCTGCTCTCGGACTACGCGGTGACGGTTCCGGAGCTCGGCACACTGCGGGCCGAGTCCCCGCCCGTGGTCGTGCTGACCTCCAACCGCACGCGTGAGGTGCATGACGCGTTGAAGCGGCGGTGTCTCTATCACTGGTTCGACCATCCCGGCTTCGGACGTGAACTGGCCATCGTGCGGCGGCGGTTGCCGGGAGTGTCGGAGCGGTTGGCTCAGCAGGTGACGGGGCTTGTGCAGGCACTGCGGGGTGAGGACCTGGTCAAGCCGCCCGGGGTCGCGGAGACCATCGACTGGGTGCGGGCGTTGGATGCGCTCGGGGCGAATGAGGTGGATGCGGAGTTGGCTGTGTCCACGTTGGGGTCGGTTCTCAAGTATCGGGAGGATGTGGAGCGGGGGCGGGGGTTGGATTTTGCCGCGTTGCTCAGTGTCTCAACGGAAGTCCAGTGATGGAGTCGTCTGCGGGCCCCGCGCCCCTTGGCGGCGTGGACGCAGCCCTTCTTGGATTTGCTCGGGCTCTTCGCGCGGCGGGGGTGGGCGCTGACGCCGAGCGGGTGCATGCCTTCTTGCGGGCCGTGGATGTGCTGGGGCCCGCGCTGCGGACCGATGTGTATTGGGCCGGGCGGCTGACTCTCTGCGGGGAGTGGGACGATCTGGAGCGGTATGAGCGGGTGTTCGCCACCTACTTCGGCACCGGCGAGCCGACGGCGCGGCCGATGCCCGCCGCTCCCGTCACAAGGCTGCGGATCTTCGCGCGGGATGCCGCTGGGTCTCGTACGACCACCCAACGCGAAGCCGAAGCTCCCCCCGTGGCCGCTCTCGCCGGCTCCGCCGAAGTGTTGCGCCATCGGGACTTCGCCCGGCTCGGTGCCGATGAGAAGGCCCAACTCCATCGGTTGCTGGCTGCGTTCGCGCTGCGCGGCGAGACGCGGCGCAGCGCACGACGGCGGCCCGCCCGGCGGGGCGAAGTCGATCCGCGCCGGACCGTGCGGGAGCTGCTGCGCCGTGGCGGGGAGCCGGCGCGGCTGCCGCGACATGCGCGGGCCGTACGCCCCCGGCGGGTCGTGCTGCTGGTGGACGTCAGTGGGTCCATGGCGCCGTACGCCGACGCGCTGCTGCGGTTCGCCCATGCCGCCGCCAGGGGGCCGCGTACCGAGGTGTTCACCATCGGTACCCGGCTGACGCGGGTGACGCGGGAGCTCTCGCATCGTGATCCGGATCTGGCGATGGCGGCGGTGTCGGCGGCCGTGCCCGACTGGCGGGGCGGTACCCGGCTGGGGGTACTGGTACGTGAGTTCCTTGATCGCTGGGGGCAGCGCGGTCTGGCGCGCGGTGCGGTTGTGGTGCTGCTGTCCGATGGCTGGGAGCGTGGCGATCCGGAGCTGCTGGCGGCGCAGATGCGACGCTTGCGGCGGCTGGCGTACCGGGTGATCTGGGCGAATCCCCGCAAGGCTCGCCCCGGGTACGCGCCCCTGGCGGCCGGGATGGCGGCGGCGCTGCCGAGCGTGGACGCGTTCGTCGAGGGGCACAGCCTGGCCGCTCTGGAGAGCCTGGCGGCGGTCGTGAGAGGAGCGGATCGTGCGTGAGATTCTCCCGGCGCTGAGCGCCTGGTACGCGGCGGGATCGCCGTTCGGGCTGGCTACCGTCGTCGCCGTGAGCCGTAGCGCGCCGCGGGATCCGGGGGCCGCGATGGCGGTCGGGCCGGGTGACGAGGTCGTCGGCAGTGTGTCCGGGGGGTGTGTGGAGGGGGCGGTGTTCGAGCTGGCGCAGGAGGTGGTGGCGAGCGGCGAGGCGCGGTTGGAGACCTTCGGGTACAGCGACGAGGACGCCTTCGCGGTCGGTCTCACCTGCGGCGGCGAGATCACGTTGCTGGTGCGGCCGGTCACCGCGGCGCTGGACCCGTCCTTCGGTGAGGTCGCCGCGTCGGTGGCCGCCGGGCGTCCGGTGACCGTGGCGACGGTGACCGACGGTCCGGCTCCGCGCGGCGCGACCCTCGCCGTGTGGCCGGACCGGGTGTCCGGGACACTCGGCGCGACCGGCCTCGATGTGGCCGTCACCGCCGACGCGCGCGGTGAACTCGCCCTCGGGGCCACTGGGTTGAGGCACTACGGCCCGCACGGTGAGCGGCGCGAGGACGCGGTGAGCGTCTTCCTGCACTCCTTCGCGCCGCCCCCGCGGATGCTGGTCTTCGGCGCCATCGACTACGCCGCCGCGGTCGCCCGGATCGGCGACTTCCTCGGCTACCGGGTCACGGTCTGCGACGCCCGCCCCGTCTTCGCCACCCCCAAGCGCTTCCCGCCGGGCGTGGAGGTCGTCGTGGACTGGCCGCACCGCTACCTCCAGGGCACCGACACCGACGAGCGCACGGTGATCTGCGTCCTCACCCACGACCCCAAGTTCGACGTCCCGCTGCTCCAGGAGGCGCTGCGCCGGCCCGCCGCGTACATCGGCGCGATGGGCAGCCGGCGTACCCACGACGACCGGATGACGCGGCTGGTCGACGGCGGGCTGACCGACCGTGAGCTGTCCCGGCTGCGCTCCCCGGTCGGCCTCGACCTCGGCGCCCGTACCCCCGAGGAGGTGGCCGTCTCCGTCGCCGCGGAGATCGTCGCGTTGCGGTGGGGCGGCACGGGGACGCCGTTGACGGCGACCGGTGGCGCCATCCATCCCCAGGGAACCTGACGGAGGAAGTCATGGAACTGCACCACGAGTTCACCGTGCCCGTCCCGGTCGACGACGCCTGGCGGGCGCTCCTCGACATCGAGCGGGTGGCGCCCTGTATGCCGGGGGCGAGCGTCGAGGACCACGACGGCAAGACCGTGACCGGCTCCGTGAAGGTGAAGGTCGGCCCGATCACGGTGACGTACAAGGGCACGGCCGTCTTCGAGGAGCAGGACGACGCCGCCCACCGCATGGTGCTCATCGCCAGTGGCCGCGAGACCCGGGGCCAGGGCACAGCACGCGCCACCGTTACCGGGAAGCTGGTGGAACAGGACGGCGGCGGTACGGCCGTCTCGGTGCACACCGATCTGACGGTGACCGGGCGGCCCGCGCAGTTCGGGCGCGGGGTGATGGCGGAGGTGGGCGACCGGATCATCGGCCAGTTCGCCGCGTGCCTCGCGGAGCAGCTGGCGGCGGTGCCGGACGGCGTGGCGTCCCCCGCGGAGGACGGGTCGCTCGACCTGCTCCGCGCTGCCGGGGTGCCGGTCGCCCGGCGGCTCGCGCCGGTGATCGTGGCCGTCGTCGTGACGGTGCTGGTCGTGACGCGGCTACGGCGGTGGCGGCGGGGCTGAACCGCAGACCCCGCCGCGCCTCACCCGTACCGTCGGTGGTCGTCGAGGACCTGCTCCAGGTGGTCGAGGGCCGCCGTCACCCGCGCCGGGTCCTGCTGGAAGAACGGGTCGTCGGGTACCGGCAGCGATCCGGCGAGCGCCCAGCCGCGGGCCCGTGCCCAGGTGGCGTCGTCGGCGGCGACCGCCTCTCGGAAGGCGTCGCGGGCCCGCGCGGGCAGGAACATCCACGCCGGTTGCAGATCGACCGCCGGATCGGCGACGGCGAGCGTCCCGAAGTCGATGACGGCGCTCAACCGGCCGTCCCGCATCAGCAGGTTGCCGGTCGCGAGGTCCCCGTGGATCCACACCGGCGGCTTGTGCCAGGCGGGCGCGGCGAGGGCCGCCTCCCACACCTCCGTCACGGCGTCGATGTCGACCATCCCCGTGCCCCGCAGCGCCTCCAGCTTGGGCCGTACCCGTGCCTCGGCGGCCAGCGAGTCCCGCGGGTCGCCCAGGGGGACGCCACGGAAGGCGTTGCTCTGCTCGGGTCCTGGACCGCCGGTCGGGTCGATGTCCTGGAGTGCGGTGACGAACCCGGCGAGGTCGAGGGCGGCCCGCACCGGGTCGGTGAGTCCCTCGGTGGTCGCCGTGTCGCCGTCCAGCCAGCGGTACACGGACCACGGCCAGGGGTAGTCCTCGCCGGGTTCGCCGATCTCCAGCGGCTGGGACACGGCCAGCGGCAGCCGCGGGGCGAGCCGGGGCAGCCAGCGGTGCTCACGGGTCACCTGGCCCGCCCAGTGTGCGTATCGCGGCAGCCGTACGGACAACTCGTCGCCGAGCCGGAAGGTCGCGTTGTCCATGCCGGACTGCGGCACCGGGGCGAGCGGAAGGTGGGCCCATTGCGGGAACTGCGCGGACAGCAGACGGCGTACGAGCGTGGTGTCGATCAGCACGTGCCCCATCTCAGCGGGGCGACGGCGACGGCGTCCAACGAATTAGGGGGTTGAGCCCCGCTCCCAGGGGTAGGCGGCGGCCAACGAAGACAGCGGAGGACGCACACCGTCGCGCACCCTCCGCGGCACACCTATTCATGGAAGGAGGTCCGTGACAGCGCACACTCGCAGCGCCCGGGCCGCTTCCGGACACACGGAGCGGCCCGGATCCCGGTGCGGCGCCGTCGCCGGCTACCGCGGGGGCAGCGGGTGCAGCAGTACGTCGTCCAGGCGGCCGTTGTCGACGGTCGCCGTCATGTACGTGCGGTACGGCTGACGCCGCCGGTCCGTCGGGGAACCGGGGTTGAGCAGCCGCAGCCCGGTCGGGGCGGTGGTGTCCCAGGGGATGTGGCTGTGCCCGAAGACCAGCACGTCGGCCTCGGGGAACCGGGCGACGCAGCGTGTCTCGCGGCCCTGCGCGGGACCGGTCTCATGGACCACCGCGAAGCGCAGGCCGCCGAGTTCGGCGTGCGCGACCTCGGGCAGCCGGGCGCGCAGCGGCGGTCCGTCGTTGTTGCCGTACACGGCGACGAGACGCTTGCTGAGGCGCTCCAGCAGATCGAGGGTGGCGGTGTCCACCCAGTCCCCCGCGTGGAACACCACGTCGGCGCGCGGGAGTTCGGCCAGGAGCGGGGCGGGGAGCTCTTTGGCGCGCTTGGGCAGATGCGTGTCGGACATCAGGAGCAGTCGCACAAGGTCAGACTATCCGCACAAGATCGTCAACCTTGACACGATCGGTATGTGTTCCGAGCGGTGGTCGAAACATCAACTGCCCCGGCGGCGGGTTAGCATCTGGCCACAAGCACCGCACCATGACAGAAACGACAAGCGACCCAAGGGGGACCGAGCTCATGCCGGTCAAGGTCAGCGTCGTCGTCCCCGTGTACAACCCCGGGGTCTACATCGAGGACTGCATCGCGTCTCTGAAGAGGCAGTCGCTGCCTCCCGACGAGTACGAAGTGATCTTCGTCGACGACGGTTCCACCGACTCAACGCCCGGCCGGCTCGATGAGCTCGCTGCCGAGGACCCACGCGTCCGGGTCATCCACCAGGAGAACTCCGGCTGGTCCGGCAAGCCCCGCAACGTCGGGATCGAGGCCGCCCAGGGCGAGTTCGTGATGTTCGTCGACAACGACGACTACCTCGGCGACGAGGCCCTGGAGCGGATGTACGACTACGGCGTGGCCAACGGCGCCGATGTGATCGTGGGCAAGATGGCCGGCAAGGGGCGCCCCGTGCCGGTCGAGCTGTTCCGCCGCAACCGCCCGCACGCCACGGTCGAGAACGCGCCGCTGATCGACAGCCTCACCCCGCACAAGATGTTCCGCCGGGCCTTCCTGGACGACATCGGCCTGCGCTTCCCGGAGGGCAGGCGGCGTCTTGAGGACCATGTCTTCATCGCCGAGGCGTATCTGCGCGCGGACAACGTCTCCGTGCTCAGCGACTACGTCTGCTACTACCACGTACGCCGGGACGACGCCTCCAACGCCGGCTTCCAGCAGTTCGAGCCGGCCGGTTACTTCAAGAACCTGCGCGAGGCCCTCGACGTCGTCGAGACGTACACGAAGCCGGGCGATCTGCGCGACCGGCTCTTCCGGCGCTGGCTGCGCAACGAGATGGTCGAGCGGATGCGCGGCAGGCGGCTGCTCGGGCTCCCCGACGACTACCGGCGGGCGCTGTTCGCGGAGATCCACTCGACCGTCGTGGACCGTTTCGGCCCCGGTGTCGCCGCCGGACTCCCGCCCGCCCAGCGGGTGGTGGCCGCGCTGATCACCGCGGACCGGCTCGACGACATCATGGCGTTCGCCGAGTGGGAGGCCGGGATCGCCCTCAAGGCCGTTCCGGAGGGCGTCGAGTGGCAGGACGGGGTGCTGGAGGTGTCGCTGAGCGCCGAGTTCACCTCGGGCGGCGAGCCGATGCGGTTCCCCGCGCAGGGCGCCTTGGCGAAGGACGCTCCGCCGCTGGACGCCGCCGAGGCGATCGCCTGGGTGTGCGCCGACTCCGTCGCCCGTTTCGACCAGGCCGCGGGCGACCTGCTGCTGCGTGAACGGGCCAGCTCCGCCCAGCACTTCCAGCCCGTGCGGGTCGTCCGGGAGAAGGTGGCCGACCAGGGCGGCGACCGGGTGCGTCTCGTGCTGCGGGCGTCGGCCTCCGTCGACCCCGCGACGGCGGCGGGCGGGACGGCGCCGGACGACGGTCTGTGGGACGCCTTCGTGCGGGTCCGGCTGGGCGGCTGGACCAAGGAGTGCCGGCTCGGTCCGGCCCCGGCCGAGGAGCGGCCCACGCCGCAGGCCGGGGTGGCGGGCGGGCGTGTGGTCCTGCCGTACTGGACCCATCCGCACGGCAATCTCGCCCTCGACGTGGACCGGGCGACCAAGCGGCTCGGTCTTGACCGGGTCACGCCGGGCACCGTCGCGGTCGACGGGCCCCGGATCAGCGCGGCCGTGCCGTTCCAGGTGGCCGGGGAGACCAAGGTGGTGCTGCGCCTCGGCGCGGCCGAGATCGTCGATGTGCCGGGCACCCTCTCCCCCGCCGAGGACGAGAGCCTGGGGTCGGTGCTGGAAGCCGATCTGCCGCTGGCCGAGCTGAGCGGCGCGCGATGGCGGGTCGCGCTGAGTCCGGTGCCGAACGCGCCCGAGCCGCGTTTCCTCGTGCTGCCGCTCGCCCTGCGTGTCTCCGGCGAGAGCGTCCGCCCGGTGGCCGCGCCCGGCCACGGCACCGCGCAGCGGCTGGCGCGCAAGGTCCGGCGCACCCTCGGCAGAGTGCTGCGCGGGGCGGCGCACCGCGTCAGGAACCGCGGCCGGTAGACGTTGGAGCGAGCGCGGCCCCCGTGAGGTTCACGGGGGCCGCGCTCGGTTGTTCTCCCGGACCGGGATCACTTCTTGGCGTAACGCGCCTTCAGGGCACTGCGCTTGTTGGTGCCCTCGGCGTTCTTGCCCTTCTCGATGATCACGAGGTTGTGGTAGAAGTGCACGCCCACGATGTTGAGGTCCGTGTAGCTGGGCTGGTAGTGCTCGTCCACGAACTCCTCGTAGTTCAGCCCGTCGGTCAGCCGCTTGAGCATCGCCATGCTGGTGTTCGGGTCGTCGAGGTCCTCGCTGCCCATCCACTCCGGCCAGTACGACGACTGCGTGTCCTCGACGACGTAGATGCCGCCGTCCTTGAGGCGCGGGAAGAGCGTGGCGAACGTGGTGAGCACGTGCGGGGGACGGTGGCTGCCGTCGTCGATGATGACGTCCAGGTCACCGATCTTGTCGGCGACGGCGTTCAGGGACGAGGGGTCGGACTGGTCGCCGATGAACGTCGTGATGCGGTCCTCGTCGACATGGGACTTGTCCTGGATGTCCATGCCGAAGATCTGCGCCTTCGGGAAGAACGCCTTCCACATGCGCAGCGAGGCGCCACCCTGACCGGGCCGGTTGTAGCCGCCGATCCCGATCTCCAGCAGGTTGAACTCCTCGTTCTTCAGGTGCTGGAGATGCCGCTGGTAGTGCTGGGTGTAGCGGTGGGTTCCCCACTTGTCCGTCTTGAAGTGCACGGCGAGTTTGTTGAGATCGTGGGAGATGGCGGCGAGCCCGGTGGGCTTCTTCTTGACCGGCTGCGGGGGCTGGCCGGACATACGTCGCTTCAACTGGCGCACCACACGCACGTTCTTCTCACCCAACACGTTCTTCACAGTTGTTCTGATCGACATGGTTCGACGGGGTCCTTTCGAAGATGAACGGTCGGACAGTTCTCAGTGCGGGGTGGTGCGTCGCTTGAGCGGCTCCCACCAGGTGCGGTGGGCCCGGTACCAGGCGACGGTGTCGGCGAGACCGGTCACGAAGTCGTGCCGGGGCTCGTAGCCGAGTTCGGTGCGGATCTTCGTCCAGTCGACGGAGTAACGCAGGTCGTGGCCCTTGCGGTCCTCGACGTACTCGACCCTGTCCCAGCCCGCGCCGCACGCTTCGAGGAGCAGGCCGGTCAGTTCCTTGTTGCTGAGCTCGGTGCCGCCGCCGATGTTGTACACCTCGCCGGGCCGGCCGCCGGTGCGGACGAGGTCGACGCCCTGGCAGTGGTCGTCCACGTGCAGCCAGTCGCGGACGTTGCGGCCGTCGCCGTACAGCGGGACGTTCCTGCCGTCGAGGAGGTGGGTGACGAAGAGCGGGATCACCTTCTCCGGGAACTGGTGCGGCCCGTAGTTGTTGGAACAGCGGGTGACACGGACGTCCAGGCCGTGGGTGCGGTGGTAGGCGAGGGCGAGCAGGTCGGAGGAGGCCTTGGAGGCGGAGTAGGGCGAGTTGGGCGCGAGCGGGTGGGTCTCGGGCCAGGAGCCCTCGTCGATGGAGCCGTAGACCTCGTCGGTGGAGACGTGCACGAACGGTCCGGTGCCGTGCCGGAGGGCGGCGTCCAGCAGGGTCTGGGTGCCGACCACGTTGGTGAGCACGAAGTCACCGGCCCCGGTGATCGACCGGTCGACATGGGACTCGGCGGCGAAGTGCACGACCTGGTCCGCGTCGGCCATCAGCTCGTCGACCAGCTCCGCGTCCCGGATGTCGCCCTGCACGAACTCCAGCCGGGGGTGGTCGAGTTCGAGGTTGTCCAGGGTGCCGGCGTAGGTCAGCTTGTCCAGCACGGTGATCCGCGACGCGTCCGAGGACTCCGAGGCGAGGAGCCCGCGCACGTACCGGGAGCCGATGAAGCCGGCGGCGCCGGTGACGAGAAGCTTCATGAACGGATCTGCACCTTGCTGTGGTCTCCGAGCACCAGACGGTGGGCGGCGGGCATACCGGTCGTCGGGGTCACCTCTGCATGACGGCCGATGAGGGAGGACTCTATACGTCCCACGCCCCGGATCGAGGAGTCCCTCAGGACGATCGAGAACTCCAACTCGCTGTCGGTGATGCGGCAGTTCTCGGCGAGGGAGGTGAAGGGGCCGATGTAGGAGTCCTCGACGACGGTGCCGGAGCCGATGATCACGGGTCCGACGATGCGGGAGTTGACGATCCGCGCGCCCTCTTCCAGGACCACCCGGCCGACGAGCTCGGAGCCCTCGTCCACCTCGCCGTCGAGACGGTGCTCGACGGTCTCCAGGACGGTGCGGTTGACCTCCAGCATGTCCGTGACGTTCCCGGTGTCCTTCCAGTAGCCCTTGATCTCCGTGGAGCGGACGTCGGCGCGTTCGTCGATCAGGTGCTGGATGGCGTGGGTGATCTCCAGTTCACCGCGCCAGGAGGGCGTGATGGCGCGGACCGCGTCGTGGATGACGGGCGTGAACAGGTAGACGCCGACCAGGGCGAAGTCGCTCTTCGGGGTCTCGGGTTTCTCCTCCAGGCCGATCACCTGGCCTTCGGCGTCGAGTTCGGCGACGCCGAAGGCGCGCGGGTCGGGGACCTGGGTGAGGAGGATCTGCGCGTCGGGGCGGTGGGTGCGGAACTCGTCGACGAGGGCCGCGATACCGCCGACGATGAAGTTGTCGCCGAGGTACATCACGAAGTCGTCGTCGCCGAGGAACTCCCGGGCGATCAGCACCGCGTGGGCGAGCCCGAGGGGACGCTCCTGGGGGATGTAGGTGACCTCCAGGCCGAACTTGGAGCCGTCGCCGACCGCTTCCTCGATCTCGGCGGCGGTGTCCCCGACGATCACGCCGACTTCGGTGATCCCGGCGTCGGCGATGGACTCCAGGCCGTAGAACAGCACGGGCTTGTTGGCCACGGGAACGAGTTGTTTGGCCGAGGTGTGGGTGATCGGCCGCAGGCGGGTACCGGCACCACCAGAGAGGACAAGAGCCTTCATTTGGTTCACCTTAGACCCGTTCACCCGTTACCGACCGTGCGCGGTGTGGCTTGCATGCTACGAAAGGCCGAGGTGGCGCGGGGTGGATTCGATCAACTGGCGTCGTACGCGATCAGTTCACGGTGCACTCGTACGAGTGTCACAGCGTCACCTCGCTCCACACCTGCTTGCCGCCGCTGACCGGCAGGCTCCCCCAGGCCGCCGACATGGCCTCGACCAGCAGGATGCCGCGTCCGCCCGTGGCCTCCCAGCCGATGCTGGTCGGCTTGACCGGGGTGCGGGGCGAGGAGTCGGCGACGGCGACGCGCAGCCGGTGGTTGACGAGGGTGAGGTCGAGGCGGACCCGGCCGTCGGTGTGCACGAGGGCGTTGGTGACGAGTTCGGAGACGATGAGCAGGACGGCGTCCTGGGCGTCGTCGGTGACGTTCCAGGAGCGCAGGGTGCGCCGGGTGAAGCGGCGGGCGTGGCCGACGGCCTGCGGGACCCGCCACACCGTCCAGCTCTCGCGCAGCGGATGCGAGGCCATCCCGTCGTAGCGGACCAGGAGCAGGGCGACGTCGTCGCTGCGGCGGGCGTTGCCGAGCAGGGCGTCGGCGACCAGGCCGAGGTGGGTGGGGTCGGAGACGGACAGCTCGTGGGCGAAGCGGTCCATGCCCTCGTCGATGTCGGACTCGGTGGACTCCACCAGCCCGTCGGTGGTCAGGGCGATCAGGGTGCCGGGCCGCAGCCGCAGCGGGGTCATCGGGAAGTCCGCCTGGGCGACGACCCCGAGCGGCGGGCCGCCCTCGGCCTCGGCGATCTCGGTCGTGCCGTCCGGGTGCCGCAGCACCGCCGGGAGGTGGCCGGCCCGGACGCACCAGGCGGAGCCCTCCTCCATGTCGAGGTCGACATAGGCGCAGGTGGCGAAGAGGTCGGTCTCCATGTCCATCAGGAGCCGGTTGGCGCGGGAGACGACGACGTCCGGCGGGTGGCCCTCGACGGCGTAGGCGCGCAGCGCGGTGCGCATCTGGCCCATGAGGGTGGCGGCGGCGGCGCTGTGGCCCTGGACGTCGCCGATGACGAGGGCGACGTGGTTGTCGGGCAGCGGGATCACGTCGTACCAGTCGCCGCCGAGTTCCAGGCCCGCCGTGCTCGGCAGATAGCGGGCGACGGCGATCGCGCCGGGGAGTTTGGGCAGCCGGCGGGGCAGCAGCTGGCGCTGGAGCATACCTACGAGTTCGTGTTCGGCGTCGAAGGCGTGGGCGCGCATCAGGGCCTGTCCGGCGAGGCCGGCGGAGGCGGTGAGCAGGGCGCGTTCGTCGGGGCCGAAGTCGTGCGGGGTGTCCCAGCCGATGAGGCAGGCGCCGGCCATGCGTCCGGCGGCGGGCAGCGGCAGGACGGCGAGGCCGCCGGGGCCCACCTCGGCGAGGGCGGGCTCCAGGGCGGTGCCGGCGGGCCAGATCTGGGCGCGGCCCTCGCTGAGGGCGGTGGCGAGGGTGGGCATGGCCCGCACGGGGGCGTCGGGCCATTCGGTGCGCCACTCCATCCGCCACAGCTCGGGCCAGGACTCGGGGTCGGGCGGGTCGAGGACGGTGACGACGAGCCGGTCGTTCTCCAGTTCGGCCAGGGCGATCCGGTCGGCCCGCAGCGGCTTGCGCAGGGCGGAGACGACGGCCTGGCTGACGTCGCGGACGGTGCCCGCGGTGGCGAGGGCCGCGGCCAGCCGCTGGACGCGGGCCACGTCGGTGACGTCGGAGCGCAGGGTGGAGGCGTCGGCGACGGTGCCGACCAGGCGGGCGGGGTGGCCCTCGCCGCCGGGCAGCAGCCGGCCGCGCAGTCTGAGCCACTTGGGTGGTCCGGTGGGCTGGAGGGCCCGGAACTCCAGCTCGCGGTCGCCCAGGGACATGTGGTCCGCCTCGGTGACGGACATCAGGGAGGGCAGGTCCTCGGGCACGGTCAGCGCCAGCAGGGTCTCCACCCGGCCGTCGAAGTCGTCCCGCCCCAGCGCGAACAGGTCGAGGATGTCGTCGCCGACCTCGACGCGCCCGGTGTCCATGGCGAGGCTGAACGCGCCGGCGAGCAGTTCCCCGCCCTCGGCGGCCTCGGCGGCCGGGACGGGGCACACCACGGCGTCGGCGAGCAGCTCCAGGCATTTGCGGTCGTCGGTGTCGAAGCCGTCGAGGCCCTCGCTCACGGCGACGAGACAGCCGCCGCCCCCGTCGCCGTGGGCGGGCAGGGCCGCCAGATGGAAGTCCCGGTACGGCACGCGCCGCGCCTCGGCGGACTCGGCGAGGTCCCGTGGGCCGAGCCAGGCCGCCCGTCCGGTGCGGTGCACGTCGGCCACCGGGGATCCGCCGGCCCTGGGATAGCCGTCCCGCAGCCCGTACAGGGTGCGCGGTACGCCGACGCCCTCCACGAGGCAGAGCAGCTCGCCGTCGTCGCTGGGGGCGTACACGGCGGCGAAGGACGCCCTGGCGAAGACGAGCACCTGTTCGAGGACGCTCCGTAGTCGTTCGGGTGCGCCGGGACCGGCTGTGAGCGCTTTGAGGGCAATTTCGGCACGCAGCGTTCTCGTTCTGCGTCCCGCAGCTCCCTCACTGACCACGTCCGCCATTACAGCGCTTATGCGGCACCTGCGCAGCCCCTGTGACCGTTCCGTGGAGTCTCCGCGGGGCCGGTGCGGGGGTGAGGCTCGAAAGTCGCCGAACAAGTCTTTACGCATGCGTTCCGCACGGTGATCTCGTGACAGCGGCGACTGTCCGCGCCCCGTGCCGCCGCTGGAAGCTCGTTGCCGGGCCAAGGAAGGGGAGGCATGGACAAGCGGTACGAGGTGTACGCGCTCGCCGACCGGCACTTCTACGACACGCCGGACCGGCTGTCCGCGGGAGCGCGGCAGGCCACGCCCCTGTACGAGGTGGCGCGGCGCGAGGTGCCGGAGGGCTGGGACGCGACGCGGATCGGCGACTGGCTGACGTTGACGCCGCTGGGGGCGGACGGCAAGCGGGTGACCGGTCCGGCGCAGGGCTGGAAGGTCCATGCCTCGGCCACTCGGGCGAACGCGGAGCGGATCGCGGCGATCGTGTGGGACTACTGCGTGCCGCGGCGCATCCCGTTCAAGTTCGTGCCGGGGCCGTATCTGCTGCATCTGCGCAACACCAAGTACGCGGCCCGCGACAGCAGCGGCAAGTTCGTCACCCTCTACCCGGCCGACGAGGAGCAGCTGCATGTGGTGCTGCGCGAGCTGGGGGAGCTCCTTGAGGGGTTCGAGGGGCCGTACATCCTGACCGATCTGCGCTGGGGCGAGGGACCGCTGTACGTCCGCTACGGGGCGTTCGCACGCCAGTTCGTTGTCGACGAGCGGGGCTCGCTGGTGCCGGCGGTGCGGGACGGCGAGGGAACCCTGGTGCCGGACCGCAGGGCGCCGTCCTTCCAGGTCCCCGAGTGGGTGACGCTCCCGGCGTTCCTGGCCCCGCATCTGGCGGCGCGGAACACCACGACGGTGGGCGAGCTGCCGTACCGGATCGAGAAGGCACTGCACTTCTCCAACGGCGGCGGGGTCTACTCGGGCACCGACACCCGCGACGGCAGCAGAGTCGTCCTCAAGGAGGGCCGGCCGCACGCGGGCCTGGCCGCCGACGGGGCGGACGCGATCGCCCGCCTGGAGCGGGAGAAGGACGCCCTTGAGCAGGTGGCGGGGACGGGTGTGGTGCCGCGGGTGCGGGACTGGTTCACGCTCGGCGACCACCGGTTCCTGGTCATGGACTTCCTGGAGGGGCGTCCGCTGAACGCGTTCTTCGCCGAGCGCCACCCACTGCTCACCCCCGACCCCGATCCGAAGGCCGTGGCCGACTACACGGCGTGGGCGCTGCGCGTGTACGACGGTGTCGAGCGGGCGGTGGAGGCGATCCACGCGCGCGGCATCGTCTTCAACGACCTGCATGTCTTCAACATCATGATCGGACCCGACGAGGAGTCGGTGTCCCTGCTCGACTTCGAGGCGGCGGCGCCGGTCGACGAACAGGGCCGCCAGGTGGTCGCGCACCCCGGCTTCTTCGCGCCGCCGGACCGCACGGGCGTCGACGTCGACCGGTACGCGCTGGCCTGTCTGCGGATCGCCCTGTTCCTGCCGGTCACCACGCTGTTCGTGGTCGACCGCGGCAAGGCGGCCCATCTTGCGGAGGTGATCCTGCGTCAGTTCCCGGACGTGCCGAAGGAGTTCCTGGACGACGCGGTCGCGGAGATCACCCGGGACACCGGGACGACATCACCGGTCCCCGCACTCGTGAAGCCCTTCGTGGAACCCGCCGACTGGCCCCACAGCCGTGACTCCATGGTCAAGGCCCTCCTCGCCTCGGCCACCCCGGAACGCGACGACCGGCTCTTCCCGGGCGACATCACCCAGTTCAACGACGGCGGCGGCCTCGGCCTCGCCCACGGCGCGGCCGGGGTCCTGTACGCGCTGGACGCGGTCGGCGCCGAGCGGTACGAGGAGGGCGAGCGCTGGCTGCTGGCCCGTACCGCTCCCCCGCCGACGGGCACCCCGCTCGGGCTGTACGACGGGCTCGCGGGCGTCGCCCATGTCCTGGACCGGCTCGGTCATCGGCAGCGCGCCCTCGACCTGGTCGGCTCGATCCTCGCCGAGCGCTGGCAGAACCTCTCCTCCGACCTGCACGGCGGCCTGGCCGGCCTCGGCCTGGTCCTCGCCGAACTCGCCCGCACGAGCGGTGAGTCGCAGCTGCGGGACCGTGCCGCCGAGGCCGCCGACATCCTCGTACGACGTCTTGAGGAGCCCCTTCCGGACAGCCCCCGGCGGCGCCGGGCCGGGCTGATGCGCGGGGCGAGCGGGCCCGCGCTGTTCCTGCTGCGGGAGTACGAACGGACCGGTGAGGAACGGTTGTTGAAGGCGGCCGGGACCGCCCTCCAGCGGGACCTCGACTCCTGTGTGACGCACCCGAACGGCTCGCTGGAGGTCGACGAGGGCTGGCGGACGCTGCCCTACCTCGGCGAGGGCAGCGCGGGCGTCGGGATGGTCCTGGACGACTATCTCGCCCACACCGGCGGCGAGTTGGCGGACGTCCGGGCCGGCATCCTCACCGCCGCCACCTTCCGCTTCTACGTACAGCCGGGCCTCTTCCAGGGCCGGGCCGGGCTGATCCTGCACCTCGCCCGCACGTCCACGCCCGGCGCCCGGGCCCGGCTCGCCGAGCAGATCGACGGACTCGGCTGGTTCTCCATGTCCTACCAGGGCCAACTGGCCTTCCCCGGACACCAGATGATGCGGCTGTCGATGGACCTGGGCACCGGCACGGCCGGTTGCCTGCTCGCGCTCGGCGCGGCCCTCGACGCCGGGGCGGACACCCATCTGCCCTTCCTCCCGCCGCTCCGGCGGCCCCCACAGCGCGGTTCCGTGAACTGACGGAATCGTGATCCGACCCCGTCCCCACAGGTGACGGCAACCCCGAAGAGAGGAAACCGACATGGCACTTCTCGACCTTCAGACCATGGAGTCCGACGAGACGACGGGTGGCGGCGGCGTCAGCAGCCTCAGCCTGCTCTCCTGTGTCAGCGCCGCGAGCATCACGCTCTGTCTCTGACGCACCTCGTGCCTCCAAGGCTCCGGGCGGCCCGCTCCCGAGAGGGAAGGGCCGCCCGGGGTCCCGCACGTACGGAGAGGGCCCCATGACGACCGCACCGGCAGCGCGTACGACCACGACGGTGTTCGGGCCCCTGGGTCCGGCCCCCGCCCGGTGTCTGGCCCTGTGCCTGGTGAGCACGGCCGCCACCGGCGCCGGGCTGCTGCTGCCCGCCGCGCTGGGCCGCGCCCTCGACCTGCTGCTGGCCGGAGCCCCGGCGACCCGCTGGGTGGCGTACTGCGCCGCGCTCGTCCTGCTGCTCGCCCTGCTCGACGCGGCCGAGACCGTGCTCGGCGGCACCCTCGACGCCCGCACCACCTCCTGGCTGCGCAGGCGCCTGACCGGCCATGTCCTGGCCGTCGGCCCGCGCGCCACCGAACGCTTCGGGCCCGGCGACCTCGTCGCCCGCCTCGTCGGCAACGCCGCGCAGGCCGGCACCGCGCCCACCGCCCGCGCCGCCCTGCTGGCCGCCCTCGCCGGACCGGTCGGCGCACTCGTGGCCCTCGCCCTCATCGATCCGTGGCTCGCGGCCGTCCTGCTGGCCGGGGCGCCCGTGCTGGCGCTGCTGCTGCGCGCCTTCGCCCGCGACACCCGGGAGTGCGTCGCCCACTACCAACAGGAGCAGGGGCGCATCGCGGCGGCGCTCTCCGAGGCCGTCGGCGGTCACCGCACCATCCAGGCGGCCGGTACCGCACAGCGGGAAGCCGCGCGCGTCCTGCGGCCGTTGCCCGAGCTGTCCCGGGCCGGGCACCGCATGTGGCGGGTGCAGGGGCGGGCCGCCGGCCAGTCCGTCGCCGTGGCCCCGCTGCTCCAGCTCGGTGTCGTCGCCGTCGCCGGGCTGCTGCTCGCCCACCACCGGGTCACCGTCGGCGAGGTCCTCGCGGCCTCGCGGTACGCGGTGCTGGCCGGCGGCGTCGGCATGCTGGTGGGGCAGCTCGCGAGCCTCGCCCGCGCCCGCGCGGCCACCGGACGTCTCACCGAGGTGCTGGCCGAATCCGCCCAGGCCTACGGAGACCGGCGACTACCGCCCGGCCCCGGCCGGCTGGAACTGCGCGGGGTGACGGCCCGTCGCGGCGGACGGGTGGTCCTCGACGACATCGACCTCGTCGTGCCCGGCGGGACGACCCTCGCCGTGGTCGGCCGGTCCGGCGCCGGAAAGTCACTGCTGGCCGCGCTCGCCGGACGACTCGTCGACCCGGACGCCGGGGAGGTCCTCCTGGACGGCGTCCCCCTCAGAGAGTTGACCCATGACGAGCTGCGCGGGGCGATCGGGCACGCCTTCGACCGGCCCGCGCTGCTGGGCGGCACCCTGGAGGAGGAGATCGGCCTCGGGCCCGCGCCCCTGTCCCCCGCGCGCGTGCGTGAAGCGGCCCGCACCGCGCACGCGGACGACTTCGTCAACCGGCTGCCCGCCGGGTACGCCACGCTCTGCTCCGACGCCCCGCGCTCCGGCGGCGAGGCCCAACGCCTCGGTCTGGCCCGGGCGTTCGCCCACGGCGGCCGGCTTCTCGTCCTCGACGACGCCCTCTCCAGCCTCGACACCGTGACGGAGGCCCAGATCACCGCGTCCCTGGTCGGCTCCGGCGCGGACGGCACCCGGCTGCTGGTCGCCCACCGGGCCGCGACCGCGGCCCGGGCGGACGCGGTGGCGTGGCTGGACGGGGGCCGGGTGCGGGCGGTGGGCCCGCACGCGAGGTTGTGGCAACTGCCGGACTACCGCGCGGTGTTCACGGACGGGGAACAGCCGTGATCACCCGTCGAGGGCTGCGCTTCCTCCGGGACCGGTGGCGGGTCGTGGTACGGCTGGCCGCCTGGTCGGTGCTGGAGACCGGGCAGACGTTCCTCACCGGCTACGCCCCCGCCCGCGCCCTGGACGACGGGTTCCTGGCGGGACGGGCGAGCGTCGGACTGGCCTGGCTCGGCGTCGCCGGACTCGGGGTACTGGTCGGGGCGTTCGGCACGGCCCGGGTCTACACCGCGGTGGCCGAACTGGTCGAACCGCTCAGGGACGGCCTGGTGACCCGGGTCGTGACGCACGGCGTACGGGAGGGCGACCCCAAGGCGCTGTCCGGGCTCACCCAGCAGACCGAGATCGCCCGGGACACGTTCGCGGGGCTCGTCACGGTGTCGCGCTCGTTCGTGTTCACCACGGCCGGAGCGCTGATCGGCCTGTTCTCGCTCGCCCCGCCCCTCCTGCTGGTCGTCGGGCTCCCGCTGCTCGCCGGAGTGGCCCTCTTCCTGACCACGCTGCGTCCGCTGGCCCGCCGGCAGGAGGCCTTCCTCGTCGCCGACGAGGCGCTCGCCGCACGCTACGGCGCCGTCTGCCCGGGCCTGCGGGACATCACCGCGGCCGGGGCGGAGGAACAGGTCGCCGCCGACACCGGGCACCACATCGACGCCGAGCGGCGGGCCGCGACCTCGCTGGCCCGCTGGGGCGTCCTGCGGGTGGCCGCGCTGACCATCGGCGGCGAACTCCCCATCGTGCTCCTGCTGTTGGCCGCCCCCTGGCTCCTCGACCATGACGTCACCCCGGGCGCCCTGGTCGGCGCGCTCTCCTACGTCACCCAGTCGCTGCTGCCCGCCCTGCGCAACCTCGTCCACGGCCTGGGCACCAGCGGCTCACGGCTGGCGGTGGTGCTGCGCCGGCTGCTCCACGAGGACGGGCCGGCGTCCGCCACCCCGACCGGCCGGCTGCACCGCCCCGCCGAGGATCCGCCCGGCATCCCCGCCCTCACCCTCAGGTCCGTCACCTTCGCCTACGGCCCCGCCGCGGCCCCCGTCGTCGACGGCCTCGACCTCGAACTGCGGCCCGGCGCCCATCTCGCCGTCGTCGGCCCGAGCGGCATCGGCAAGTCCACGCTCACCGCACTCGTCGCCGGCGTGCTGGAGCCCGGGAGTGGCGTGATCCGGGTGTGCGGGTACCCGGTGCCCGGGGCGCAGGCCGCGGCCCGCCGGGTCCTGGTCCCGCAGGAGGCCTACGTCCACTCCGGCACCCTCGCCGAGAACCTCGGGCTGCTGCGGCCCGACCCGGTGCCCGAGGCGGAACTGCTCGCGGCGGCCGAGGCGGTGGGGCTGCTGCCGCTGCTGGAGACGCTCGGCGGACCCGCCGCCACGGTCGACCCGGCGGCGCTCTCCGCGGGCGAGCGGCAGCTGATCGCCCTCACCCGGGCCCATCTCTCGTACGCTCCACTCGTCCTCCTGGACGAGGCGACCTGCCATCTGGACCCGCGCGCCGAGGAACGCGCGGAGCGGGCCTTCGCGGAGCGGCCCGGGGGCACGCTGGTGGTCGTCGCGCATCGGATCAGCTCGGCGCGACGGGCCGACCGGATCCTGGTCATGGACGGGCGGGCGACGGCGTACGGCACGCACGACGAGCTGATGCGCCGCTCCGCGCTCTACCGCGACCTGGTCGGCAGCTGGTCGCCGGTGCTGTCACAGCCAGCCCTCTCCCTGGGAGATCCGGATCGCGTCGATGCGGTTGCGGGCGCCGGTCTTGCGGGTGATGGCCGCCATGTAGTTGCGCACCGTCCCGTGGGACAGGTGCAGGCTTCCGGCGATCTCGGCGACGGAGGCCCCCTCGGCGGCCAGGGATAACACGCTCAGCTCGCGACGGGTCAGCGGCATCTCGGCGGCCTTGAGGAAACCGAAGCCGAGCGAGTCGTCGACGAAACGTTTTCCTTCAGCGACGCGGCGGATGCCGTGGACCAGGCGTTCCGGCGCGCCCTCCTTGTCGACGTAGCCGAGCGCCCCCGCCTCCACGGCCCGTTTCAGCAGGCCGGGGCGGTTTGCGCTGGCGAGAACGAGGAGCCGTGGCGAGGGCCCCCCGGCCGCTCGGGCGTCGAGCTCACCGAGCGGCGGGATGCCGTAGCTGTCCGAGCACTCCAGGTCGGCCGCGCAGACGTCCGGCCGCAGGGTTCGCAGCCGGCCCGGTGCGTTGCGCCAGGGGGCGTCGTACACCCCCAGGTCCGGTTCCCTGCGTAACCACTCCGCCAGGACCGACCTGACCAGACACTCGTCGTGCACCAGAAGAACCCGGATCACTGCCCGTCCCCTCGCGTTGCCGTTCGCCGGTTCCATGGGTGAGAAGCGACTGCCCCATTGTTCGCGTCCCGCACCTCCCCCGGGCGCGAAGAACCGGCCATCAGGGTGCGCGGGGGCGCACTGACGGCTCCCGTACGCCGTGCCGCGCTTCGAATGGAGGGGAATGGGTGGGGCGCGAGAGGGTATATGGCCGGCCGCGACACGGGATCGCCTTCGCATCGCCGGTGCCGGGTCCGCTCGCCGTGCGCGTCCCGCCGCCGAGGGGCAGATTTGATCCCGGAGCCCGTCGCATGCCGGGCCCGGGCCCCGCGGGGCGCGCGAGGAGGTGGGCGGCGTGGGCGATGGCAGGGGCGTGCAGGCGCCCGCGACCGCGCGGACGCGGGTCGGGCGGCCGCTGCTGTCGCTGGCGCTGGCCTCGATGATGGACGAGGTGCACGCCCACTCCGGCGCGGTGTATCTGCTGGCGTCCGGCGAGCCGGTCCTGGAGATGGCGGTGATGGCCGGGCTGCCTCGGGCCTTCGCGGCGCCCTGGGAACGGGTGGGGCTCAGCGCCCCGATCCCGGTCGCCGAGGCGGTCCGGGAGCGGCGGCTGGTGTGGGTGGGCGGCGAGGAGGACATGGCCCGCCGCTATCCGCGGATCGCCGTGGTGCTTCCCTATCCCTTCGCCCTCGCCGCGCTGCCCGTGGCGACGGACACCAAGGAGTACGGCGCGATCTTCGTGACCTGGCCCGGCTCACATCCGCCGGAACTCTCCGACCGGGAGCGGGATCATCTGAGCGCGGCCTGCGGACGGCTCGCGGTGCGTCTGGAGCGGGCCGCCGAGGAGAGCCGCCCGGTGTTCCCGGAGCCCGATCTGCTGACCGGCACCCCGGTGGCCGGCGCGGCGGGCACGCTGGGCACGGTGGAGGCGGCCCGGATGGTGTCCCGGCTGCCGTACGGACTGTGCTCGCTCGATCTGCACGGACGGATCGCCTTCGCCAACGCCGCCGCGGCCGAGCTGATCGGCGTCCCGGTCAGCCGCCTGCTCGGCACCCAGTTGTGGGCGTCGGTGCCCTGGCTCAACGACCCGGTCTACGAGGACCGTTACCGCGCCGCGCTGCTCAGTCAGCAGACGACGTCGTTCGTGGCGCTGCGACCGCCCGGCGACTGGCTGTCGTTCCGGCTGTATCCGAGCACCACCGGGCTGAGCGTACGCGTGAGCCGGGCGCGGGCCGTGGCGGAGATGAGCCGGGCCGCCCCGCAGTCGGGCGGCGCCCGGTCCCGGCTGGTCACCATCTCGCAGGTGCTGAGCCTGGCCGGGGCGCTCACCGAGGCGGCCGGCGTGGAGGACGTGGTGCAACTGGTCGCCGACGAGATCGTCCCCGCGGTGGGCGGCCAGGCCCTGGTCATGCTCGGCTCCCGGGCGGGACGGCTGCACGTCCTGGGCCATCGCGGCTATCCCGACCCACATGTCGTGGAGCGCTTCGACGGGCTGCCGCTGAGCGAGCCGACGCCGGGGGCCCAGGCCCTGGGCAGCGGAGTGCCCGCGTTCTTCGACTCGCGCCGGCAGCTGGAGCACCTGTATCCGGTCCGGCACACCACCCCCGACGGCTTCGAGGCCTGGGCGTATCTGCCCCTGATCGCCTCCGGCCGGCCGGTCGGCACCTGTGTGCTGGCCTACGCCGAACCGCACCCCTTCCCGGCCGACGAACGGGCCGTCCTGACGAGCCTCGGCGGGCTGATCGCGCAGGCCCTGGAGCGGGCGATGCTGTACGACGCCAAGCACCGGCTCGCCCACGGCCTCCAGGAGGCACTGCTCCCCCACTCGCTGCCCACCCTGCCCGGCGTCGACGCTGCCGCCCGCTATCTGCCCGCCACCCAGGGCATGGACATCGGCGGCGACTTCTACGACCTGGTGCCCTCACACGGAGCGGCCTCGGCCGTGATCGGCGACGTACAGGGGCACAACGTCACCGCGGCCGGGCTGATGGGGCAGATCCGGACCGCGGTACGGGCGTACACGACCGTCGGGCAGGCCCCGCAGGACGTCATGAGCAGCACCAACCGGCTGCTCATCGACCTCGGCTCCGATCTCTTCGCGAGCTGTCTGTACCTGCGGCTCGACCCCGCCCACGGCCGGGCCGTGATGGCGCGGGCCGGTCATCCCCCGCCCCTGCTGCGCCGACCGGACGGAAAGGTACGCGTCCTCGACCTGGCCGGCGGCCCGCTCCTGGGCATCGACGGCTCGGCGACGTATCCGACGACCGAGGTCGACCTGGCCCCGGGCAGCGTGCTCGCCCTCTACACCGACGGCCTGATCGAGTCGCCCGGTGTCGACATCGAGGATGCCCTCGCCGATCTGGGGCAGCGGCTGGCGCAGGCCGGGGACCTGCCGCTGGACGCGTTGGCCGACGAACTGGTGGCACAGGGCGGGGCGGCGCGGGAGCGGATCGACGACGTGGCGTTGCTGCTGCTGCGGGCGCGGTGAGGGCTGCCTTGCCCAGGGGTGACACGGACTCGGTCCGGCCCTCCCGCCGGAGGGCCGGACCGAGTCCGTGAACGGGTGGTGGGGCGTGGGTCAGTGGGTCTCGGTCAGCCCGGAGTCACCGTTGTCCGCGCCCGCGCCGGCCTCGTCACCGCCGGCGTCCTGGCCGCCGACTTCCTGTCCGGCCTCCTCGCCGCCGACTTCCTGTCCGGCACCGGCCTCGTCGCCCGCGCCCGCTTCGTCGCCGGCACCGGCTCCGGCCTCGTCACCGGCGCCCGCCTCCTGGCCGCCGCCCGCCGCGTCGCCCGCGCCGAGCGTCGCGCCGACCGCCTCCAGGGCGGTGGTGACGGGCTGGAAGAAGGTCTCGCCGCCGACCGTGCAGTCGCCGCTGCCGCCGGAGGTCAGGCCGATGGCCAGCCCGTCCTGCGTGAACAGCGAGCCGCCGCTGTCGCCGGGCTCGGCGCAGACGTCGGTCTGGATGAGACCGGTGACCGTGCCCTCCGGGTAGTTGACGGTGGCGTCGAGTCCGAGGACCTGGCCGTCGTTGAGCCCGGTGGTGCTGCCCATTCTGAAGACCTGGAGGCCGACCTCGGCATCGGCGGCCTGGGAGATCTGCACGGTCTGGCCGTCGCCGACGTTGACCTCGCTCGGCGCGACGGTGGCCGGGTCGTCGTACTTCACGAGGGCGAAGTCACCGTCGCCGGGGAAGGTGGCCTGGTCGACGGTGGCGATCGGCTGGCCGTCCTGCGCGTCCGACCACTCGGCCGCCGCGACGCCGCAGTGACCGGCGGTCAGGAAGGCCGGGCTGCCGTCGCCCGCGGTGACGTTGAAGCCGGCCGAGCAGCGGGCGCCGCCGCCGAAGATGGCGTCGCCGCCGGAGAGGAAGGTCTTGAAGGTGCCGGCCGACTTCTTGATGGTCGCCATGCCCGCGCCGAGGGTGTCGACCGTCGACTCCAGCTGGTCCCACTTGGCGCCGGTGACCGTGCTGTCGGCGGTGACCAGGATCTTGTTCGTCCTGGGGTCGACGGCCCAGGAGGTGCCCGGGATGGTCGCGTCTGCCTTCAGCGTCGCGGCGCCCGCGGCGAGTTCGGTGAGGCTGTTGTCGACCTCGCGTATCTTCGCGCCGGCCTTCTTGGCCTGGACGACCACGTTGTTGTTGTCGCCCGAGATGACGTTCACGACGAGCTGCTGCTGGTCCGTGTCGTAGTACGAACCGGCGAAGGCGTCGCCGAGCAGTTCCTGGAGCTGTGAGGCGAGATCCGGGGCGTCCGACGCCTTGAGGGTCTTCGGGGCGGCCGCGGCTCCGTTCGACGACGAGCCGTCCTGGGACGCGTTCGCGTTGGGCAGGAGAATCGCGGCCGCTCCGAGCGCCACCACGCCGCCTGCCGCGATCGCGGCCTTGCGCTTGGGGATTCGCTTGTGACTCAAACTTCTCGACCTCCTGAAGGACGGGGTCAGTGCCACCGTTCGTCGGCAGCTGTTCGGGGCGCCTGGATGGCAGTGGGTACGCAGGAGGCACCTGGGGCGTTCAATTCCGTTTGTTGGCAGTCCCTTTGCAGTACCGAATCGGCCACGGGATCGGCCGGGCTCCGCGTCCGGCGGCCGGGGAGCGGGAACAATCCCCCATATGACGATGACCACCGCCGAAGCCGACAAGATCCTCTCCGCCAACTTCGCTCCTTGGGTGCTCGATCTGGGCCTGGCCGTCGAGTCCCTGGGCGAGGACCGGGCGACTCTGCGACTTCCCTGGTCGGACCGTCTGTCGCGGGAGGGCGGGGCGCTGTCGGGCCAGGCGCTGATGGCCGCCGCGGACACGGCCACGGTGATCGCCGTGTCGGCGGCGCGTGGCGCCTACGGACCGATGACGACCGTGCAGCAGTCGACCTCGTTCCAGCGCGCGGTGTCCGGTTCGGATGTCCTGATCCAGGCGGTGATCACCAAGCTGGGCCGGCGCATGGCATTCGCCGACATCACGATGACCGACGCGGAGTCAGGTCAACTCGCGGCCCGCGCGAGCACGGTCTACGCCCTTCTCGGCTGACAACCGGACCGACACGGTCCGCGATCGATCAGCAACGGTCCGTTTCGAAGTTCCCCCGGAATCCCGGCTTCAGCGAATCTGCACATCCAATACTCAACCAAGTCACCGTGCGCGGCGGATCTGCACAAGCGCGCTCCGCCGCGTACGTCATTGGGGCGGGAGTGTCGGATTCGCCTCCCCGGCCGCAAGCCCTCGTGTGAACCGAAGGCGTGCCGGGTGTGAAGAACTCGGCGGCGAGACGTGCGCACGCCTGCACGCTTCGGTACCTCTGGGACTCAAGTGCCCAGGTGAGGCGGTTGGTTGATTGGAAGCCCGTGCCCGCCGCGTGCTTTTATCCATCGCACCGCGGCAGCCGCGAAGGGCTCCCGGAAACGGGTGCCCGGCGTCTGCGGCACGCGGCCGCCCCTGCCAGGGGTCCGCTCCCCCCTTGTGAATATCCATATGAAGGGAAGTTCCACCATGAACTCCACCCCCCAGGTTGAGACCGTCGAGATCTCCGACGCGGAGCTCGACAACGTCTCCGGTGGCCTCCAGCTGAACGCCCTCGGCACCGTCACCGGCCTGGTGGACGGCATCGCCCCGGTCTCCGGCCTGGTCGACACGGCCGTCGGCACCGTCGAGGGTGTCACCGGCCTCTCCGTGGCCCCGGTCACGAACCTGGTCGCCGGTCTCTGATCGCACCTTGTGCCCTGAGTCCCGGAGCCGATTCCCGGCTCCGGGACTCTCGGACGTCATGAACCAACCGGCTGCCAGCAGTCGGTCCTTCCTCGTTTTCAGGTGAGGGAAAGTTCCGTGCAGTTCCGCCAACAGGCCCTCGCCAAGCTCCAGTCGCCGGAGGAGCTCGATCTTCCGGTGCGTTTCGCCCGCCCCCAGGGCTGGCTCGCGCTCTCCGTGACCGTGGTCGTGATGGCCACCGCGTCGGTGTGGGCGGTGACCGGTTCGGTCGCCTCCACCGTGGGCGCGCCCGCCATCCTCACCCACGGACAGGGCAGTTACATCCTCCAGAGCCCGGTCGCGGGCCAGGTCACCGCCGTGCTCGCGAAGCAGGGCGAGCGGCTGCCCGCCAACTCCCCGGTACTGAAGGTGCGTACCGCCGAGGGCGACACCGTCGTCCGCTCGGTCGCCGCCGGCCGCGTCACCGCGCTCGCCGCCACGATCGGCCAGATCATCCAGACCGGCGCGAACGTGGCCGCCGTGGAGAAAGTCGCGCACACCTCCGATCCGCTGTACGCCACCGTGTACGTCCCGGCCGAGAACGCCGCCTCGATCCCCGCGAACGCCGCCGTGGACCTGACGGTGTCGTCCGTGCCCACCCAGGAGTACGGCGTGCTGCGCGGCCATGTGAAGTCGGTGGACCGTTCGGCGCAGTCGGCCCAGCAGATCTCCGCGTTCCTCGGGGACAGCCAGCTCGGCGAGCAGTTCACCAAGGACGGCAGGCCGGTGGCCGTCACGGTGAAGCTGGACAAGGCGTCCGGCACGAAGAGCGGCTACCGGTGGTCGTCCGCGGACGGGCCGCCGTTCTCCCTCACCTCCATGACCGTGGCCCAGGGTTCCATCCGCCTCGCCGACCAGCGTCCCGTCGATTGGCTGCTGCCGTGAGCACCGCACAGGAGACCCGCGGCCGCCGCCGGTCCGCCCCGCCCAAACGCCCGGTCCCCAAGGGCAGGGGCAAGACCGTCCGCACGCCCACCGTGCTCCAGATGGAGGCCGTGGAGTGCGGCGCCGCCTCCCTCGCGATGGTGCTGGGCCATTTCGGCAAGCACGTCCCACTGGAGGAGCTGCGCATCGCGTGCGGTGTCTCGCGGGACGGCTCGCGTGCCAGCAACCTGCTGAAGGCGGCCCGCAGTTACGGTCTGACCGCCAAGGGCATGCAGATGGACACGGCCGCCCTCGCCGAGGTGAAGGCACCGGCGGTCCTCTTCTGGGAGTTCAACCACTACGTCGTCTACGACGGCATGGGCCGCCGTTTCGGCCGCCGCGGGGTCTACATCAACGATCCCGGCAAGGGCCGCCGGTTCGTGCCGATGGAGGACTTCGACTCCAGCTTCACCGGTGTCGTCCTGATCATGGAGCCGGGTGACGGCTTCACCAAGGGCGGCCGTAAGCCGGGTGTGCTGGGTGCGATGCCGGCCCGGCTGCGGGGTACGGCGGGCACGATGCCGGCCGCGGTGCTGGCGAGCCTGCTGCTGGTGCTGGTGGGCGCGGCGGTGCCCGCGCTGAGCCGTACCTATATCGACATGTTCCTCATCGGGGGCCAGACCTCCCTGCTCGGCGTGCTGTTCGCGTCGATGGGCACCTGTGTGGCGCTCACCCTCGTCCTGACCTGGCTGCAACAGGCGAACCTGCTGCGCGGCCGCATCATCTCCTCCACCCTCTCCAGCGCCCGCTTCCTGCGCCATCTGCTGCGGCTGCCGGTGACGTTCTTCTCCCAGCGCAGCCCGGCCGACCTGGTGCAGCGCCTCCAGTCCAACGACGCCGTGGCCGAGACACTGGCCCGCGACCTCGCGGCGGCGGGCGTGGACGCGGTGGTCGTCGTCCTGTACGCGGTCCTCCTCTACACCTACGACCCGCAGCTCACCTTCGTCGGCATCGGCGTCGCGCTCCTCAACATCGTGGCGATGCGGGTGGTCATCCGGCTCCGCGCGACCCGTACGGCCAAACTGCGCGCCGACAGCGCCCGTCTCACCAACACCGCCTACACGGGCCTTCAGTTGATCGAGACGATGAAGGCGACGGGCGGCGAGGACGGCTACTTCCGCAAGTGGGCGGGGCAGCACGCCACCACTTTGGAGGAGCAGCAGCGGCTCGGGGTGCCCTCCGCCTGGCTGGGCATGGTCGCGCCGACGCTCGCCTCGCTCAACAGCGCGGTGATCCTGTGGATCGGCGGTATGCGGGCGGTCGAGGGCGGTATCTCGGTCGGCCTCCTGGTCGCCTTCCAGTCCCTGGTCACCCGCTTCACCGCCCCGATCACCCGCCTCAACGGCGTCGCGGGCCGCATCCAGGACTTCGCGGCCGACGTGGCCCGGCTGAAGGACGTGGAGAACTTCCAGGCCGACCCGCTCTACGGCCGACCGGGCGCCGGCGACTCGACCCGCCGACTGCAAGGCCACGTCGAGCTACAGAACATATCCTTCGGCTACAACCCCCTCGACAAACCCCTGTTGACCGGCTTCGACCTCACCGTCGGCCCCGGTCAGCAGGTGGCCCTGGTCGGCGGCTCGGGCAGCGGCAAGTCGACGGTCTCCCGCCTGATATCCGGCCTGTACGCGCCCTGGGAGGGCGTCATCCGGATCGACGGCCAGCGTCTGGAGGACATTCCGCGCGGCGCCCTCGCCTCCTCCGTCTCCTTCGTCGACCAGGACGTCTTCCTCTTCGAGGGTTCGGTACGCGACAACGTGGCGCTGTGGGACCCGTCGATCCCGGACGACGCGGTGGTGGACGCGCTGCGCGACGCGGCGCTCTACGACGTGGTGATGCGCCGCCCCGGCGGTATCAGCAGCAGGGTCGAGCAGGACGGCCGGAACTTCTCCGGCGGCCAGCGCCAACGCCTGGAGATCGCGCGGGCGTTGGTCCGGCGGCCGAGCATCCTCGTCCTCGACGAGGTCACGAGCGCGCTGGACGCCGAGACCGAACAGACGGTGATGGACAACCTCCGCAAGCGCGGCTGTGCCTGTGTGGTGATCGCGCACCGGCTCAGCACCGTGCGCGACAGCGACGAGATCGTCGTACTCCAGCACGGCACGATCGTGGAACGCGGACGGCACGAGGAGCTGGTGGCGCGCGGTGGCGCGTACGCGGCTCTGGTCAGGGAGCGCTGAGATGACGACCGCACCCGAAGGCGACCTGGTCCTCCAGGCCCTCGGCGCCATGGGCACGCCGTTCGACCTCGCGGGTCACAACCGACTGGACCTCGAAGGGCCGCAGGTGCTGTGGCTGGTGGCGTCCGGCGCGGTGGACCTGTTCGCGGTGGACGCCGAACAGCAGGGCCACTGGCATCACCTGGGCCGTCTGGAGGCGGGCTCGCTGCTGCTCGGCCCGACGCCCGGACCCCAACACACCCTGGTGGCCCGTCCGTTGCGGGACTGTGTGGTGCACCGGATCGGCCTGCGCGAGCTGTACCAGCCCGCGAACACCCAGACCTGGTCCTACGACGAGTACGGCAACCCGCAGTACGTCCCGCCGACGACGAGTCCGCTGGAGTACGCCCTCGCCCTCGGTGTCGGCCGCAGCCTCTCCATCCTGTTCCAGGCGCCGATGGCGAACGAACGCGCCGCGGAGATCACCGACGACGACGTCTTCTGGATGCAGGTGCCGCCGGGCAGTGTGCAGTACGGCTCGCTGTACGGGGCGGAGGCCGCCGCCGACCTGCTGATGGACCCGGCGGTCTGGCAGAGCATGGTCGACCAGCAGTACCGGCTGCTCACCACGCTGGACCGTTGGATCGAGCAGGTGGAGCGCACCCACGAGCACCGCACGGCCGAAGGCATCAAGGCCGGTGAGGCGGTTCGCGCCCAGGCCGACCGGACGCTGCTCGCGTCCATCGGCAAGGCGTCGGGCAAGCGCGCCACCGCTGCCGACGCGGATGCCTCGTACGCGGCGTGCAAGCTGGTCGCCCAGGCGGCCGGGATCACCCTGGCCGATCCGGCGCAGTCCGGTACGGGCACCGACCGGCTCGACCCGGTCGAGCAGATCGCGCTCGCCTCCCGCGTGCGCGCCCGGGCCGTGCGCCTGGACGGCACCTGGTGGCGGGACAACGTCGGTCCGCTGGTGGGGCATCGGGCGCTGTCCGGTGCGCCGGTCGCGCTGCTGTGGCGGCGCGGCGGCTATGTGGCGGTGCATCCGGCGACGGGCCGGGAGACGCCCATCGAGAAGGCCAACGCGGAGGAGTTCGAGCCGCGCGCGGTGATGTTCTACCGCCCGCTGCCCGACCGTGCGCTCAGCCCGCTCCGGCTGCTGCGGTTCAGCATGCAGAACATGGGCGGCGATCTGACGAACCTGCTGCTCAGCGGTCTCGTGACCGTCGCGATCGGGGCGATCGTGCCGATCGCCACCGGCCGGGTGCTCGGCGAGTTCGTGCCGAAGGCGCAGACGCATCTCATCGTCCAGGTCTGTCTCGCGGTGATGGTCAGCAGTCTCGTCGCCGCGACCTTCATGCTGCTCCAGAACCTGACGATCCTGCGCCTGGAGGGCCGTATCGAGGCGACCCTTCAACCGGCCGTGTGGGACCGGCTGTTGAGGTTGCCCACCAAGTTCTTCACCCAGCGCTCGACGGGTGAGCTGGCGAGCGCGGCGATGGGCATCAGCTCGATCCGCAGGCTGCTGGCGGGGGTTGGGCCCGTGGTCGCCCAGTCGGTGACGGTCGGCGCGATGAACCTGGGGCTGCTGTTCTGGTACAGCGTGCCGATGGCGTTCGCGGCGATCGGCATGCTCGTCGTGATCGCCGGGGTGTTCCTGGGGCTCGGGCTGTGGCAGGTGCGCTGGCAGCGGCGGCTCGTGGTGCTCGGCAACAAGCTGAACAACCAGGCCTTCCAGACGCTGCGCGGACTGCCCAAGCTGCGGGTCGCGGCGGCCGAGAACTACGCGTACGCGGCCTGGGCCTCGGAGTTCGCGCGCAGCCGTGAGCTCCAGCAGAAGGTGGGCCGGATCAAGAACCTCACCACGGTGCTCGGCGCGGTCTATCTGCCGGTCTGCACCCTGCTGATGTTCATGCTGCTGGCGGGCCCGGCGCGCGGCTCGATGTCGGCGGCGGAGTTCCTCACCTTCAACACCTCGGTGACGATGGTGCTGACGTCGGTGACCCAGCTGACCGGCGCGTTCGTGTCGGCGGTGGGCGCGCTGCCGCTGTTCGAGGAGATCAAGCCGGTCCTGGAGGCCACCCCCGAGGTCCGCACGGCGAGCACCCGGCCGGGCCCGCTGACCGGCGCGATCGAGGCCCGCCGGCTGTCCTTCCGCTACGCGGACGACGGTCCGCTGATCCTCGACGACGTGTCCTTCGACATCCGCGCCGGCGAGTTCGTGGCGATCGTCGGCCCGAGCGGCTGCGGCAAGTCGACGCTGCTCAGGCTGCTGATCGGCTTCGACCCGCCGGTCTCGGGGAGTGTGCTGTACGACGGCCAGGACCTGGCGGCGCTGGATCAGTCGGCGGTGCGCCGGCAGTGCGGAGTGGTGCTCCAGCACGCCCAGCCGTTCACCGGTTCGATCATGGACGTCATCTGCGGCACCGAGCCCTACACGCCGGAGGAGGTGATGGCGGCGGCGCAGATGGCGGGGCTCGCGGAGGACATCCAGCGGATGCCGATGGGCCTGCACACCATCGTCTCCGGCAGCGGTGCCGTCTCCGGCGGCCAGCGTCAACGGCTGATGATCGCCCAGGCGTTGATCCGCCGCCCGCGCATCCTGTTCTTCGACGAGGCGACCAGCGCCCTGGACAACGAGACACAGCGCACGGTCATCGAGTCCACCAAGGCCCTCAACGCCACCCGGATCGTCATCGCGCACCGGCTGTCGACGGTGCTCGACGCCGACCGCGTGATCGTGATGGAGGACGGCAAGGTCGCCCAGCAGGGCCCGCCCGCGCACCTGCTGGCGGACACGAACGGGCGGCTGCACGAGCTGGTGCGGCGGCAGCTGGCATAGGCAGGGGTCAGTCAGTCGAGGCCCGGAACGGGGGCGCCGGAGGGGACACCGGCGGCGAGATAACCGTCGTAGAACTCCTTCCAGGGCACCTGACTCCCGGGCGAGCCGTCGGCATGCCGCTCCAGGGCGGCCAGGCAGACCTCCCAGCCGGCGCCGTTGCGGGCAGCGGTGTTCGCCTCGCTGAGCACGTTGGTGAGCGTGAAGCGGGTGCTCTTCTCGCCGAGCGCCTCAAGGTCGAAGTGGAGTTCGTCGTCGCCCCAGGCGAAGGAGAGGTGCCGGGGTGGGTCGACGGCGAGGACGCGGCCGGTGGAGTCCGGCATGTGGGGGTCGCCGCTGAACCTGACCTCGCCGCCGGGGCGCAGGTCGATCTCGGCGCGGGAGGGGAACCAGTGGGCGAGTTCGTCGGCGTCGGTGACGAACTGCCAGACACGGTCGATCGGATGGTCGTAGACGCGGCTGAAGCGGACGGCCGGGCGGCCGTCGTCGAGGGTCAGATAGGTGCCGGTGGGGTCTGCGGACATGGCGATCAGTCCTTCGAAGAGGGTTCCTCGGACGTGCCGTCCGGCGCGGTCTCGTCGAGGCGTCGCCCCAGCGCGTCCAGGCCGCTGTTCCACAGCCTGCGGTACGGGGCGAGCCAGGCGTCGAGTGCGGCGATCGGGGCCGGGTCGAGGGCGTAGACGCGGCGTTGCGCGTCCTGCCTGACCCGGACCAGACCGGCGTCTTTGAGCACTCTCAGATGCTTGGAGGTGCTCGGCTGGCTCAGGCCGCATGCCTCCACGATCTCCCCGACAGACCTCGGCCGCTCCAGGAGCAGCGCGACGATGGCCCGCCGGTGGGGATCGGCGAGGGCGGTCCAGAGCGCGGCGTCGGACATGGCTCCAATATGCCTCTTCGGTTATATGCTGCTCAAGGCATACGAGACTCCGATGGCCGGTCGTCCGCGTACGCCCAGGTCACCGGCGCACGCAGCACTGCCGCGAACCGCTCGGGGTGGCGCAGGAACTCCATGTGGAGGCCGGGGAACTCCACCCACTCGGTGCCGAAGAGATGGTGCTGGTTGCCCAGGACCCGTCGCCACAGGCCGTCCGGCCATCGGTACGTCCCCTCGCCGCGGACCGTCTCGGCGAACCGGCGCCCCGGGGCCGGGGCGCCACCACGCGTGTACCGGTCGGCCACGTCGGCGAGGAAGGCGCGCCCCGGATCGTCGGCGGGCGGGACGTTCACGACGGACGGCTCGTGGGCGATCAGGCCGGACAGGTACTCGGCGTGGAGCGCGCTCCCGCTGTCGCCGAAGACCAGCACCCGGCCGTCGGCCGGCCCCTCGATCAGCGCGCGGGCGTCGGCCGCCCGCCCGGCGAGGTCCATCGGCACCCCGGAGCGGCCGGTGCCGCGGGAGGTTCCGCGCCGGTCGTAGGTGATCACGGTGAACGCGTCGGCGAGGTCCGCGGCGACCTCCGCACAGTAGCCCGCGCCGCCGATCATCAGCAGCGGTGGACCGCTCCCCGCAGCTCGTAGTACAGCTCCGCGCCCTCGACCTCGAACGTGCCGCTGATCACACTCGACCTCCCTCCCCAGCGAAACGTTGCCGTTTCGCTGGAAGTGCTCTAGCCTCGATGTGTACGAAACAGTTTCGTTTATGGCTTCGTAAATTCCGAACGACTTCCCTGGAGTGGTTCTGCCATGTCCCAGAAGACCCTGACCGACGGCGCCCAGGTGGGCGCGGTCGAGGCGTCGCCCGAGGCTGCCTCCACCAAGCGGTGGTGGATCCTCGGCGTCATCGCCCTCGCCCAGCTGATGGTGGTCCTGGACGCGACCATCGTGAACATCGCCCTTCCCTCGGCCCAGGCCGACCTCGGGTTCTCCGACGGCAACCGGCAGTGGATCGTCACCGCCTACGCCCTGGCCTTCGCCTCCCTCCTGCTGCTGGGCGGCCGGATCGCCGACCTCTTCGGCCGCAAGACGGCCTTCCTGATCGGTGTCGTCGGCTTCGCCGCGGTCTCCGCGCTCGGCGGCGCCGCGACCAACTTCGAGATGCTGGTCACCGCCCGCGCTCTCCAGGGTGCCTTCGGCGCCCTCCTCGCGCCCGCCGCGCTCTCCCTCCTGAACACGACGTTCACCGACGCCAAGGAGCGCGCCAAGGCCTTCAGCGTCTACGGCGCCATCGCCGGCGCCGGCGGTGCGGTGGGTCTGCTGCTCGGCGGCATCCTGACCGACGCCCTCGACTGGCGCTGGACCCTCTACGTCAACGTCGTCATCGCCGTGGTCGCCTTCGCCGGTGGCTGGCTGCTGCTGCACAACCACCGTGACGCCGGGAACTCCAAGCTCGACGTGCCGGGCACGGTCCTGGTCGCCGCCGGCCTGTTCTCCCTGGTCTACGGCTTCTCCAACGCCGAGACCCACGACTGGAACTCGCCCGCCACCTGGGGCTTCCTGATCGCCGGCGGTGTGCTGCTGGTGGCCTTCGCCTGGTGGCAGACCAGGGCCGCGCACCCGCTGCTGCCGCTGCGCATCCTGCTCGACCGCAACCGCGCCGCCTCGTTCCTCGCCGTGCTGATCTCCGGCGGCGGCATGTTCGGTGTGTTCCTCTTCCTCACCTACTACCTCCAGCTCAACCTGGGCTTCAGCCCGACGAAGACCGGTGTCGCCTTCCTGCCGATGGTCGCCGCGCTGATGGCCGGCGCCCAGCTGGGCACGACCAAGCTGGTGCCGCGGATGGGCCCGAAGGCCGTCATCCCGCTGGGCTTCGGTATCGCCGCCGTCGGTATGGCCTGGCTGACCGGCATCGCGGTCGGGTCGTCGTACACGAGCGCCGTGCTGCCGCAGCTGATCGTGGTCGGCTTCGGACTCGGTCTGGTCATGCCGCCCGCGATGCAGCTGGCCACGGGCGGGGTCGCCGCCGAGGACGCCGGTGTCGCCTCCGCCACCGTCAACGCCATGCAGCAGGTGGGCGGTTCGATCGGTACGGCGCTGCTGAACACCCTGGCCGCGAGCGCCGCGACCGACTACCTGGCCGGCAAGGACCCGAGCAACAAGCTCGTGCAGGCCCAGGCCACCATCGAGAGCTACACCACCGCCTTCTGGTGGTCGGCGGGCCTGTTCGCCGCCGGCACGCTGATCGCGTTCCTGCTCTACCGCCGCGGGGTGCCGGAGCAGGACCCGGACGCCGCACCCGTCGTCCACATGTAGTTCCCCCAGGACCGAGGGGCCGCCGTCATCAGGGAGACGGCGGCCCCTCCGCGCTGCCGTGGTGGCCGGATGCGCACATCGGCGTGCCGTTCGTGGCTGGTTGCCGCGCATCACACCCCGGCGCGGTGAGCGAGGGCCCCGAAGCGGGTACTCACCGGCCCATGCGAATGAGCGTGGTGGATGTGGGGTCGAAGACGGTCCGGCTGGTGGTGGCGGACGCCGAGGGCGGGGTTCCGCTGCCGGTGCACACCGCGAAGTGGCGGCTGCGCCTGTCCGAACAGGTCGAGCCGGGCGGCGCGCTGCCCGAGGAGGCGGTCGACAGACTCGTCACCGCCGTGACCGAGGCGGACCGGACGGCGACCGAGTGGGGCTCGGCGCCGCCGCTCGCCTTCGCCACGGCGGTGGTACGCGGTGCGCCCAACTGCCGGGCGGTGCTGCGCGCGGTACGGACCCGCACGGGGGTCGAACTGTGCACGCTGCCGGGCGAGCTGGAGGCGGAGCTCACCTTCCTGGGGGCGCGGCGCTGGATGGGCTGGCGGGCGGGGCCGCTGGCCCTGCTGGACATCGGCGGCGGTTCCCTCGAAGTGGCCTTCGGGCGGGGACGGTTGCCGGATTTCGTGGCCTCGCTGCCGCTGGGCGCGGGCCGGCTCACCCAGGAGTTCCTCTCCGGCGAGGACCCGCCCTCCCCTGAGCTGCTGCGGGCGCTGCGGCGCCGGGTCCGGCATCAACTGCGGGACGTGGCGGCCCGGATCCGCTGGGAGGGGCCCCGCACGGCGGTGGTCACCTCCCGTACGTTCCAGCAGCTGGGCCGGTTGTGCGGGGCGCCGCCGGGACGGCACGGGCCGTTCGTGGAGCGGCAGTTGCACCGCTCGGACCTGAAGGCCGCGATCACCCGCCTCGCCGCCCTGTCCACCGCCGAACGCGCCCGGCTCCCCGGCATCTCTGCGCCCCGCGCCGCACAGAGCCTGGCCGGCGCGGTGGTCGGGCACACGGCGCTGAAGCTCACCGGCATCAGGACCGTCGGCATCTGCCCGTGGGCGATCCGCGAGGGCATCCTGCTGCGTCACATCGAGGAGGGCCCCTCCTGGTGGGCGGGGGTCAGCCGCCGCGCCGAGGAGCCCGGGGACCAGGAACTCGTACCGCTGCGCATGTCGGCCGCGACGAACTGAGATGAGGACACCGTGACGACCCACGACAGGAAGCAGTCCGAGCGCGCCCGGCGGACTCCGTAGGCCGACGCCCACGGCCACCTACGGCTCCGGCTGTCCGCCTCCGGCGCACCAGGCCCCCTGCCACACCACCCACACATGACCCTCGGGCCCGTGCCGGATGTGCAGGCCGTCGACGACGGCCGACACGGGCAGATCACGGGCGCGGCTGTCGTGGGCGCGGTCCAGCGCGATCGTGGTGTCGTCGGTGCCCGCGACGGTGATGCCGGTGCGGTCGGCGGTGAGGACGATCCGGCAGACGTCGGCCCTGGTGCGGGCGAGGAGGCAGCCGTTCACCCGGTGCGCGGCGTCCAGCAGGGCGGCGACGAAGGCGGCCGGGGCCTCGACCACTCCGGTGACCGCTGCCGCGGCGGCGTCCGAGGCGTCGGCACCGCCGAGTCGGGTGAAGTGCGCCGCGAACTCCATCTCCAAGGCGGGCTCCATGAGCCCGTACTCGGTGAGCAGCGGAGGCTCGTCCGCGCTCGTCCGTACCGGCGTACCCACGCCCCACCCCTTGCTTCGCCGTCGATGCGGCCGGGGACCAGGGCAGCACCGCGACTGTACGACGCCGCGGACCGCTTGAACAGGGCGGCTGTTCGCAGAAAGACAGGTGGAGAGTCAATGTCTCCGCCTGAAATTCACCGGGTCGGGTGAACTAGATCTTGTGCGGGGAGGACCCGCGGGATGCCGGGTACCCGGCCGGGGTAGCTACCGAGATCCAATGCGCGCCCCAGCCGAGGTGGAGCCGACATGACACCGGGATCCGGCGATCGCGCCCCCGATCCAACAGCCAACCCGTACGCCCGCACCTATCCGCACGACGGCGGCTTCACCGTGGTCGAGGCGACGGGAGACATCGACATGGCGACCGCCGGCTCCCTCGCGGAGCATCTGCACGCGGTGACGGAGGTGACTCGACCGGACGTCCTGGTCGACCTGCGCACTGTCGCCTTCTTCGACTGCTCCGGTCTGCGCGTCCTGTGCCGGGCGGAGTCCCGCGCCCGGGAGCGCGGCGGCCGGCTGCGGGTGGTCTCGGAAAGTCCCCGTATACGACGGCTGTTGCGGGCCTCGGGGCTCCTCGGCCGGTTTCCGCCGCTGCCCGGAATCCCCGGGCAGCGGCGGTGAACACACGTTACGAAGGCCGGCCGGGCGGCCCCACTCCGCCCAGCCGGCCCCCGGTGCGAGATCGCACCGGTCCCCGTGACGGCGCCCGCGCTCCCCAGCCACGGGCGGCCGTCCGGTTCCACAGGGACCGAGCGACCCCGGTCCTAGAAGGTGAAGAGACTCGACCCGAGGGAGCTCTTCACGCACTCGTTGGCGAAGGTGCGCTCGTAGGAGACGCGTCGGCCCTGCCAGACACCGTCGACGGTGACCACCACGGGGTCGTACTCCTTGGTGCACATCACGTCGTCGCGGGGCTCCAGCGCGTCGAAGTCGCCGCCCACGCCGCGCAGTTCCGCGCAGGCGAGGGCCGCCGCGGGATGGGTGCCGGAGGACGTGGGGGCGCAGGTGAGGGTGACCGCGCGGGCCGGGGTGGCGGTGGCGGCGCTGTCGCCGTGGCCCGTGGTGAGGACCAGGGCCGAGGGGGCGTAGAGCGAGTCAGTGGCGGCGAGCGCGGTCCCGGTGAGGGGGCCGCAGACGGCGGTGGCCGTGAGAGCGAGGGTCGCCGCCCAGCGCGCGGTGTTCCGCATGATGAGCATCCTTCCGCTGAGACGAGGGTGGTGCCGCGCCCGGCACGGTCGGCGTCGGTGCGGCGAGCGCGAGTCTGCCGAGTCGGCGGCCGGAACACACATCGACCCCACGTGATTCAGTAACCTTGCGTGTTGAATCAGTGGCGCGAAGTCACGGAATTCGAACACCGGAGCCCAGTAACCACACGGTTCTTGATCGCCGCGCCCGACCGAATGGCCGGTTCACACCGGCTCCGCAATCGGCCTGAAACATTCCGGTTGAGCTCTCGGCTGACCCCGCTCCGCCCCCTTGTGTTCATGCTCCGGTGGAGTAATCGTCATTACATGATTACGACAGAGCAACGAGAGAAGCTGCGCGGCTGGTTCGCCGGACGGCTGCCGGACGACCTCTTCGAGGAACTGGCCGAGCTGACGGTCGACCGCGAGGAGATCACCGTCATCGGCCGCATCCCCGCCCCGCGGCTCGCCGAGGGCGCCTCGGCCACCGAGCGGGAGGCGGCCGTGCAGAGCCGGATACAGGAGTTCCGGGAGCGCACCCGCGAGGCCCGGATCGAGGTGGCCGGCGAGGCCGAGCACCGGTTCCGCCGCAAGGTGTCCTGGGGTGTGGAGTGCGCCGGGGAACGCGCCCTGTTCACGCACGTGGCCGCGCCCGTGATGACCCGGCTGCGCCAGCCCGAGCGCCAGGTCCTGGACACGCTCATCGCGGGCGGGGTCGCGCGCAGCCGCAGCGACGCGCTCGCCTGGTGCGTCCGGCTCGTCCAGCGGCACACCGACGACTGGCTCACCGAGCTGCGCGATTCCCTCGAACACGTCCAGCGGGTACGGGCGCAGGGACCCGACGCCGAGCAGGAGGAGGCACCGAAGGACACCGAGTGATGGAGGTTTCGTACATCAGCGGCGCGAGGAATGGATGAAACTTCCTCTGGTGCGGTCCTTGACCCCGGCCTTACCGTCGGCAGACCCCCGAGAGGACGGCCCCTCTCCCGCCGCACACCCCCGCGACGGCGACCGGCCCTCCCCCGCCCCCTCCCCGCGCCACGACGCGCTCCACCGCCGGTCCCCCTCGCTGGAGCCCCCTTGTCCCCGCAGCCCGACCCCTCGTCCGCGCCGTCCCTGACCGAGGTCGAGACCCACGGCGTCGACCGCATCCCCGACGCGGACCGCACCGCCACCCCGCTGGACCTGTTCCGGCTCGCCTTCGGCGGCGCCAACACCTTCTCCACCTGTGTGCTGGGCGCCTTCCCGATCCTGTTCGGGCTCTCCTTCTGGCAGGGTCTGGCGGCCACCCTCCTCGGCGTGGTCGTGGGTGCGCTGATCCTGTGTCCGATGGCGGTGTTCGGACCGGTCAACGGCACCAACAACGCCGTCTCCTCCTCTGCGCACCTCGGTGTGCACGGCCGGGTGGTCGGCTCGTTCCTCTCCCTGCTGACGGCGATCGCCTTCTTCTCCATCTCGGTGTGGAGCTCCGGCGACGCCCTGGTCGGCGGCGCCCACCGGCTGTTCGGGCTGCCGCGCGGCGATCTGAGCTACGTCGTGGCGTACGCGCTGTTCGCCTGTCTGGTCCTCGCGGTGTGCGTGTACGGCTTCCGGTTCATGCTGTTCGTCAACAAGGTCGCGGTGACCTCGGCGAGCGTGCTGTTCGTGGTCGGCGCGATCGCCTTCGCCGGTGACTTCGACCCCTCGTACACGGGTGTCTTCACCGACTCGGCGGACGCGGCGACACAGTCCCTGTTCTGGCCGTCCTTCATCGGCGCCGCGCTGATCGTGCTGTCGAACCCGGTGTCCTTCGGCGCGTTCCTCGGCGACTGGTCGCGCTACATCCCGGCGCACACCCCGCGCCGCCGGGTGATCGGCGCGGCGTTCCTGTCGCAGATCGCCACGCTGCTGCCGTTCCTGTTCGGCCTGGGCACCGCCAGCATCATCGCGACCAAGGCCCCGGACTACGTCGACCCCGCGGCCCCCGACTTCGTGGGCGGACTGCTCGCCATCTCGCCGGGCTGGTTCTTCCTGCCGGTGTGTCTGCTGGCGCTGATCGGCGGCATGTCGACGGGCACGACCGCGCTGTACGGCACCGGCCTCGACTTCTCCTCGGTGTTCCCGCGGCTGTCCCGGGTGCAGGCGACGCTGCTGGTCGGTGTCGCGTCGATCGCGTTCATCTTCATCGGCCGGTTCGGCCTGGACCTCGTCCAGTCGATCTCGACGTTCGCCACGATGATCATCACCTGCACGACGCCGTGGATGGTCGTGATGATGCTCGGCTTCTGGACCCGCCGCGGCTGGTACGACCCGGAGGCGCTCCAGGTCTTCAACCGCCGTCAGCGCGGCGGCCGTTACTGGTTCGCGCACGGCTGGAACTGGCGCGGCATGACCGCCTGGTGGGTCTCCGCGCTGCTCGGTGTGCTGTTCACCAACATCCCGGGCCAGTTCGTCGGCCCGCTGGGCGATCTGGCCAACGGCGTCGACATCAGCCTGCCGCTGTCGCTGGTGGTCTCCGCGGTGCTGTTCCTGACGCTGCTGCGGGTGTTCCCCGAACCCCGTGCCGTGTACGGGCCGCAGGGCGCACGGCTGGCCCGCACCGTCGACATGCCGGTCCCGGCCATCACGGGACCGGGCGCGGGGTCCGGCGAGCCGGAGCCGGTCGCGGCGGCGAAGGGCGGCTGACCCCGGTGTGCCGACCGGCCCTTACTCGCCAGTATCGTCGGGGCGCAACGCGTTCTCAGCGACGAGAGGCGGGACCATCGGATGGCCAAGCACTGGGCGGATTTCCAGTACGAGATCTATCTCAACGGGATGTCGGGGGCCGTGCCGCGGCTCCCGACCGATCTGACCCGCCTGGAGGAGCTCACCGAGCAGCGGCTCGGGCCCGGGCCGGTCGGCTATGTGGCGGGCAGCGCGGGCGACGGCAGCACCGCCCGCGCCAACCGGGCGGCCCTGGAACGCCGTCGGATCGTGCCCCGCATGCTGCGGGACGTGCACGAGCGCGATCTCTCCGTGGAGGTCCTCGGCCGCTCGCTGCCCGCCCCGCTGGCCCTGGCGCCGGTCGGCGTGCTGTCGATCATGCACCCGGACGCCGAGTGCGCCGCCGCCCGGGCCGCCGCCGCGCAGGGCGTGCCGTACATCCTGTCCTCCGCCTCCAGCACACCGATGGAGCAGGTCGCGGAGGCGATGGGGGACGCCGAGCGCTGGTTCCAGCTGTACTGGCCCAAGGACCCGGAGGTCGCCCGGAGCTTCCTGCGGCGCGCGAAGGCGGCCGGGTTCACGGTGCTCGTGGTCACGCTGGACACCCCGCTGCTGGCCTGGCGGCCCCGTGACCTGGACCAGGCGTATCTGCCGTTCCTGCACGGGGTCGGCACCGCCAACTACTTCTCCGACCCGGCGTTCCAGGCGGCCCTGGCCAAGCCGGTGCACGAGGACCCGAACGCGGCGGTCATGCACTTCGTGGGCATGTTCGCGGACCCGGCGAAGACCTGGCCGGACCTGGCGTTCCTGCGGGAGAACTGGGACGGGCCGATCGTGCTGAAGGGCATCCAGCACCCGGACGACGCACGCCTGGCCGCCGACGCCGGGATGGACGGCGTCGTGGTCTCCAACCACGGTGGCCGGCAGGTCGCCGGGGCGATCGGCGCGGCCGACGCGCTGCCCCTGGTCGCCGAGGCGGTCGGCGACCGGCTCACCGTCCTCTTCGACAGTGGTGTCCGCACCGGCGACGACGTCTTCAAGGCGCTCGCGCTCGGCGCGCGGGCGGTGCTCGTGGGACGGCCGTACGTCTACGGTCTCGGCCTGGACGGACAGGCCGGCGTCGAGCACGTGATCCGCTGTCTGCTCGCCGAACTCGACCTCACCCTCGCCCTGTCCGGCCACGCCTCCCCCACCACCGTGGGCCCCGCCGACCTCACCGAGGACCCCGTATGACCGCGCCGAAGAACGTACTCGCCGTCATCGCCCCGCACGTAGGCGGTCGCACCGCCGGCGCCGGGCTCGCCACACTCTTCCCCGGCGACGCCGAGGTCACCGTGGTCGAGCGCGCCGACGAGGACCCGGCGGCGCTGCGCGCGGCCCATGTCGTCATCACGGCGCTGGCCCCGGTCACCGCCGAACACCTCGCCGCCGCACCCGAGTTGGAGCTGGTGCAGTGCGCGAGTCACGGCTTCGACTACGTAGACGTCGAGGCCGCACGCGACCTCGGGGTGCCCGTGTGCACCATCGGCTCCAGCGGCGCCGAGGCGCAGAACGTGGCCGAGCAGACCTTCGCCCTGATGCTGGCGCTCGCCAAGCAGGTGGTTCCGGCCCACACCGCGCTCGTCGAGGCCGACTGGGCGCTCCCCCGTCTCCAGCGGTCCCTGACCGAGCTGTCGGGCAAGACGCTGGGCATCGTCGGGCTGGGCCAGATCGGGCGTGAAGTCGCCCGGCGGGCGGTCGCGTTCGACATGACCGTCGTCTACACCGGACGACGCCGGGTGGCGGAGGAGACGGAGACCCGACTCGGCGGCGCCCGCTATGTGCCGCTCGACGAACTGCTGCGCGTCAGCGACTACGTCTCCCTGCACGCGCCCCTGACCGACGAGACCCGCCATCTCCTCGACGCGGCAGGGCTCGCGCTGCTCAAGCCGACCGCGTTCGTCGTCAACACCGCGCGGGGCGCCCTGATCGACCAGGACGCCCTCGCCGACGCCCTGGACAAGGGCGCCCTCGCCGGGGCGGGCATCGACGTCTTCGACCCCGAACCCCCCACCCCGGCCCTGCGGTTGCTCCGCGCCCCGGGCGTGGTGCTGTCGCCGCACGTCGGGGGCGTCACCCGCGAGACGCTGGTGCGGATCGCCCTGGCCGCCGTGCGGAACGTGGCCGGTTATCTGGCGGGCGATCCGCCCCGGGACGTGGTCAGCGGGGCTCCCCCCGCTCGGTGAGGTCGACGGCCCGCACGGACGGGGCGTCGGAGTCCGGCACCGACAGCGCGCCGGCGCTGGGCGAGACGGCGTCCGTCACCCAGCGCTGCTGGTTCGAGCCGTCACGGACCTTGACGACGATGTCGGAGTCCGGCTCCCCGCTGGTGGAGGTGACGGCGAGCTGCTCGTCCCAGCGGGTGAGCAACTCGCCCTGCACGGTGATGTCGTAGCGCACGTCGGCGGCGCGCCCGCTCTTCTCGTCCGCGCAGCTGCCGAGGATGACCACACCGGCGTCGGCCCGCGAGTCGAGGCACAGATCGGGGTCCGCGGCGCTGCGCAGCAGCCCGTCCTCCTCGTCGTACGTCCATTTCTGGGTGTCGTCGTCCGAGCAGGCCTCCAGTTCGGTCCCGGCGCCCTTCTTCACCTCGCCGCGGATGTCGAGGCAGAGGTCGGCGCCGACGTTGCGCAGCCTGGACCGGCTTGGCGCCAGGGGCAGTTGGGCGGTGCCGGGCGGGGAGGCGGAGACGCCGTCCGGGGCCGACTCGCTGCCGGTGGCGCTGGTGGAGGCGGCCGGGTCGGCGCCGCCGTCGTCCGACCACAGGCTCACGGCGAGCACACTGGCGATCAGCCCCACCGAGGCGAGGCCCACTCCGGTGAGCAGCACCCGGGAGGGCCGGGGGCCCTCGGGGGGACGGCGGCCGGGGGACGGTATGCGGGACAGCAGACGACGGCGCCCGCCGCCGTGCCGGGCGCCGCCCTGGGCGCGCGGGCCCTGCCGGTCGTTCCCGCGGCGGGAGTCGAGGTAGCGGCGGGCTCCCCAGCCGAGCACGGACTCGGCGAGCAGCACCCCCAACCCGCCTTCGAAATGGCTGAGTTGTTCGGCGGCGAAACGGCAGTAACGGCACTCGTCCAGATGCTGCTGGACATCCGGCAACAGGGCGCCGCCGCGCCGAATCGGGACGTCGAGGAGTCGGTTGTAGAACCGGCAATCCTTGGTCGGCGCGAGTTCCCGATGGGCATGTACACAACCCTCGCGGAATTTGTCACGCGCCTGTTCGAGAGCGGCCGACGCGGCGTCGGTATCCATGCCGAGCAGACCGGCGGGGACGGCAATCGGCTCGGCCTCGACCTCGGTGTGCCACAGCAGACAGCGGGCGAGTCCGGGCAGGGCGAGGAATGAACGCTCGGCGAGTTTGCGGTTTTCCGGCGTCATGGACTTCGCCGCCCGCATACCGCGACCGCCGGCGGGTTTCGCGAGGTCGGGGAGAACACCGGATATTCGGTCCTCGGCCGACCACTCCCGGACCGTGTCCCGCGCGCGCACGAGCAGCCGGGGGCGCAGCGCGGTGGCGGGTTCGCCGAGCGCGACGCGGTCGAGGACTTGGTGAAAGGCGGCGGCGGTGACCATCGAGGCCACCTCCGACCGGGAGGCGAGGCAGATCACGGCGTACTCGTGGACCGGCTGCCAGTGACGCGCCATCAAGAGCGCGGCCGACTGGGCCCCTTCGCCGTCCGGACGGCCGCGGAGACGGGCACCGAGGTCGTCGTCGGATTCCCCTGGAACTCCGCCGGGGGGCGGGTACGGCGGACGAGGGGGGTGGGGGGTGGGCACTGAGCGGGTTCCTTCCCACACGCAGGTGGCTCTGGGCTTCTGCTCGCCGAAAAGGAGCGGGGACGTGTGCGTCCTCTTTGGCGCTGCGCGAGGAGCGTGAAATTCACCGACGGCTCGTCCGGCCCGGTTCCCCACGGGACGAATGAAGACCCGGACTTTACCCCCCGCGCGGGTAGTTCACCCTTGCACAAAGGGGTCATGGCAACAAGGCACTTGAGCAACATCAGCCTCATTGAAAGAAAGTCAGAAACACGGTCGGCGCGGCTCTCGCCATCCCGCTTTCGGTATTCCACACGCCCCGTGTGAAACACGCGCACACGCCGGAGCACCGCGCACGCTCCCGGCGCGCACCACCGCGTAGTGCACTGGTACCGGCCCCTCGGAGGCCACGCGCAGGACGGCGGCTCTCCTGTGCGAAACCGGCCGCCGACCCCGATCCTCCCGCCCTCGGTCGGCGGCCCCGAGGGCGGGTCGGGGCCGACCGGGCCGGCCATGTCCTCGCGGCCCGCCCGGGACTCAGATCTGCCAGGAGCGCAGCCGGTCGGCCGCGCCGTAGACGTCGGTCTTGCCGGAGATCAGATCGCGGGCGAGGTCGACGAGAGCGCCGTAGGGCGGGTCGATGCCGACATCGCTGACGAACATGTACGCCACGGCCGTCGCGCAGGCGAAACGGGCGTTGGCCGACGGCAGCGGCTTGAGCAGGGCGAGGGTGTGCAGCAGGGCGGCGGCCCGCCAGGCCGGGTCGGAGTCCACCCCGAGGCGGGGCGGGTCGACCCGGTGGCGGGCGACGGCGGCCACCAGCGCGGAGAAGTCGTTGATGGTGGGCTGGTCCGGCAGGACCTCTTCGTGACGCTGGAGCAGCCAGGGCACGTCGATGTGGACCACGGAGGCCATCGGTCAGACGACCCGCTCCTCGCGCCGCACGGCCGGTTCGTCGTCGGGGAAGGCCGCCGCGAACTCGTCCGCGTGGGCCGCGAAGAAGCGCCGGAAGGCCTCCGCGCCTTCCTGGAGGGCACGATGCCGCGCGATGTCGGCGGCGGCTGCCTCCCGGACGAGGGCCTTCATCGACGTACCGCGCTCCTTGGCGATCTGCCGCAGGTCCTCTAGCTCACGATCACTGAACTCGACGTTGAGAGCTGGCATGCCCTTACGGTACCGCCGAGGTACTCCACCGTAAATACCGCCAGGTCAGAGCCGTCCGCCAGGGGTACCGCGGACCGCACAGCGCGAAGTCCGATTCCCGCCGGTGACAGGCCGCCCGGCGCAGCAGACTCGGGGACATGACGACGTACACGACCATCGAGAGTCCGCTCGGCGAACTGCTGCTCGTGGGCCGGGGAGGGAAGCTCGCCTCGCTGTCGATGCCGGGGCAGCGCACCGCCCCCGCCGTGCGCGCCGACTGGCGCCGCGACGACGCGGCCTTCGCCGAGGCCACCACCCAGCTCGCCGCGTACTTCGCGGGCCGGCTCACCCGTTTCGAGCTGCCGTTCGCCGCCGCCGGCACGGAGTTCCAGCGGCGCGTGTGGCAGGCGGTGGACGCCGTCCCGTACGGCACCACGACCACGTACGGCGCGCTCGCAGCGCGGCTCGGTCTGGCGCGGTCCGACACCCCGGCCGTGGGCGCGGCGCTCGCCGCCAACCCCTTGCTGATCGTGCGGCCCTGCCATCGGGTGATCGGCGCCGACGGCTCGATGCGCGGGTACGCGGGCGGAGTGGAGCGCAAGGTGCGGCTGCTCACGCACGAGGGCGCGCTGCGGCCGACGCTCGTCTGACGTCCGTACGACAGGAGGCCCCTCATGACCCCCACCCCCACGCAGGCCCGCCGACGCGTCGCCGGCACGGACTGGGACGCGCTCGCCGCGGAGCTGGACGAGCACGGCAGCGCGCCCACGGGCGAGTTGCTGACGCCCGCCGAGTGCCGTGACCTGGCGGCGCTGTACGACAAGCCCGAGCTGTTCCGCACGACCGTCGACCTGGCCCGGCACCGCTTCGGGTCGGGCGAGTACCGGTACTTCACCCACGACCTGCCCGACCCGGTGGCCGCCCTGCGCGCCGCGCTCTACCCCCGCCTGCTGCCGGTCGCCCGGGAGTGGGCGGCCCGCCTCGGCCGTCCCGCGCCCTGGCCGGACTCCCTCGCCGAGTGGCTGGAGCGCTGCCACACGGCCGGGCAGGACCGGTCGGCTCAGATCCTGCTGCGCTACGGGGCGGGCGACTGGAACGCCCTGCACCGGGACGTCTTCGGCGAGCTGGTCTTCCCGCTCCAGGTCGTGGTCGGGCTCGACGTGTACGGCACCGACTACACGGGCGGTGAGTTCCTGATGGTGGAGCAGCGGCCCAGGGCGCAGTCCCGGGGCACCTCGACCGTGCTGCGGCAGGGCCACGGCCTGGTCTTCACCACCCGGGACCACCCGGTGCGCACCCGCCGCGGCTGGTCCGCGGGGGCGATGCGGCACGGCGTGAGCACGGTCCGCTCGGGCCGGCGCCACGCCCTGGGCCTGGTCTTCCACGACGCGGCCTAGCCGTGCGGGCCGGCACGTGTCTCTAGCTGTGCGCCCACAGCCCCCTGCGCCGGTAACCCCCTTCCCAGAAGAGCCGGTTGAGGACGCGGACGGGCGGCGGCATGCTGTCCAGGAATGCGGCCCGGTCCGCGGAAGGGGCGCCGTCGACGACCCACGGCACGAACACGGCCGCGCCGCGAATCCCCTGCGTCTCCCGGATACGGCCGGTGAAGGCGCCCCAGTCGGCGTCCGTGAGGACGTCCTGGATCAGCGGCAGGGCGCTGTCCTCCTCGTGCTTGAGGTGGTCGTCGAGAGTGGCGGCCAACGCGCGCACCAGGTCGGGGAGTTCGGCCGCGCCCTCGGCCAGCGCGGTGTCGACGGCGGAGAGCAGCGGGTCGATGCGGGAGTGCTCGTCCTCCATCGCGTCGAGCAGCGCGAGATCACGCGGGCGTCCGGCGCACCGGGTGCGGACCCGCGGCCACAGTCCGGTGTCCTCGGCGGTGTGGTGGATGTGCAGTTGGTGCTTGAAGTTCTGCCAGCCGGCCCGGACCGCGGGCGTGCCGCCCCGCCCCTCGGCGACGGCGTCGGCCAGCCGCGCCAGATCGCGGCGGAAGGCGTCGTGGGACGCGTACATGGCGGTGAAGTCGATGGTCACCGGACCTCCTCAGGGACCGCGGGATGCGGATTCACGGTTGAGAGGCGGGGGTGGCTCCGCGGTGTGACGCGACGTCCTCACGGTGAGGCACACGTCACATTTCCGCCCTCCGATGTCACGTTCCCGCGCCCGAGGCCCCTCGCAGTGGTGAGCGCGTACCGGGGAGGCCACGCATGACCGAGATCCGTGTTCCGGAGACGGACGAGGCGACGGACGTCTTCGTCGACCACCGTGAGCTGCTGTTCGGCATCGTCTACAACATGCTGGGCAGCGTCGCGGACACCGAGGACGTGGTGCAGGAGACCTGGCTGTCCTGGACGGCCCGGGGCCGGGGCGGCGACTCGCCCCTGGACGGGATCGCCAACCCCCGCGCGTACCTGGTCCGTATCGCCGTGAACCACGCCCTGGCCCGCCGTGCCACGATCAGCAGGCGGCGCGAGACGTACGTCGGCCCGTGGCTGCCCGAGCCCCTGCTCACCGACGCCGCCGCCGAGGACGCGGCGCTGCGCGGCGAGTCGGTGTCGATGGCGATGCTGGTGGTCCTGGAGTCCCTCACGCCGCTGGAGCGGGCGGTGTTCGTGCTCAACGAGGTGTTCGGCTATCCGCACACCGAGATCGCGGACATCCTCGACCGCACCCCGGCGGCGGTACGGCAGGTCGCGCACCGGGCCCGGGAGCATGTGCACGCGCGTCGGCCGCTGTACGACGCGCATCCGAGGGTGCGGCGGGAGGCGACCGAGCGGTTCGTGGAGGCCGCGCTCGGCGGGGACATCGGCGCGCTGATGGAGATCCTCGCGCCCGACGTGACGATCTGGACGGACGGCGGCGGCAACCGCAGGACGGCGGGGCTGCGTCCGGTGCGCGGCCGGGACAAGGTCGTCCGCTTCATCGACGGTTTCCGCTCCCGTGGCGCCGCCCTCGACCTGGAGCTGCGCTACGAGCAGGCCAACGGCGACCCGGCGGCCGTGCTGTTCGAGGGGGACTCGCCGTACGCGGTGATGGTCATGGACCTCACACCCGAGGGCGACCGCGTGTCCGACGTGTACATCGTCACCAACCCCGAGAAGCTCACGCACGTCCGGCGGGAGGAGCGGTGAGCGTCCTGCTCAACGGCTGGTCACCAGGCGCGACGGGGGTCGCGCAGGCGCTCCGGGGTCTGGTGGGAGCGCCGGTCGGTGCCGGTGTCGCCGTGGTCCGTGCGGACGAGACAGCCGGGGCTCGGGGCGAACCTGCCCTTCCCGGAATTGCCCAGCGCCGGCACGATGACCTCCGCGGTTCTGCTCATGAGCGGAGGTCACCGTGCGCAGGGAGCCCCTGCGAACCGTCTTCCGGCTACGTCTGGTCCGCCACGAAGGAGGCCATCCGGCTCAGCGCGGAGTTCCAGTTGATGGTGTGCTCGTTGGTCGACCAGGACTGGATGTCGTCGATGTAGCAGAACTGGCCGACGCAGCCCTGGAGTTTGCTCTGTGCGTAGGGGTCCTGGATGCTCGAGTTCGGCCCGCCCGCCAGGGTGCCCTTGGGCGGGTTCGGGAGGTTCGCGTCGAGCTGGTGGGCGTACCAACGGCTGTGCTGGTTGTGGGAGTTCACCTCGCCGTAGCCGGTGACGTACGACATGTTCAGCGCGTTGCGGCCGAAGAGGTAGTCGACGCTCTGGAGGGCGCCGTCCCGGTACTTCGTGGCGCCCGTGATGTCGTACGCGGTGGCGATGACGATGCCGTTGTGCAGGATCTGGTGGTTGGAACCCCAGTCGTAGAGGTTGTCGGTGGGCGCGTACGGCATGCCGTACGGCTGTGACCTCAGCGTGGTGAGGTAGCGGTCGGCGCCCTTGACCACCGACTGGCGCACCTTGTCGCGGCCGGGCAGCTTGCTGGGGACGGTCGCCAGGTCCAGGCGGGCGGCTGCCGCCGTGCGGGCCCAGTCGTAGCCGAGGGGGCCGAAGATGTCAGCCGTGTGGACGGGCGAGTTGAGGACGTAGTCCGCGAACTGCTTCTCCCCCGTGGTGAGATACAGCTCGGCCGCCGCCCAGTAGAACTCGTCGGTGGCGTCGGTGTCCGGGTAGGCGCCGCCGCCGGTGCCGTCGTTGGGGTCGGCGTGCAGGGCCGGGTGGGCGAGCGCCGCCGTCCAGGCGGTGCGGGCCGCCGCGAGGGTCTTCGCCGCGAACGCCTTGTCGTAGGGCTTGTACAGCCGGGCCGCCTGCGCCGCGGTGGCCGCGAGGTTCAGGGTCGCCTCGGTTGTCGCGGGGTGCAGTTCACGCTTTTGCGGATCCTCGCTCGGCAGCAGCGGGAGGCCGGTCCACGCCTCGTCGTGGATCTTGTGGTGGGCCATCCCGGCCAGCGGCTGTCCGGCGGGCACCTGCATCTTCAGCAGGAACTCCAGCTCCCAGCGGGTCTCGTCGAGGATGTCCGGCACCTTGTTGCCGCTCTCCGGAATGGCGAGGGTGCCGTCGCCGAGCTTCCCGGGCTTCCCGGTGCGGGCGTGCAGGGCACGCTCGTAGGTGCTCAGCAGCTCCCAGGTGGAGATACCGCCGTTGACGACGTACTTGCCGTGGTCGCCGGCGTCGTACCAGCCGCCGGTGACATCGAGCTTGTAGTCACAGACGCCCGGCTGGCAGGGGACGGCGGAGTCGCCCTGGTTGGGGGCCACGTCGACATGACCGGCGGCGCGGCCGTAGCCGGGCCGCAGATCGTCCCGTATCGGGATGCCGCTGCGCTGGGTGTAGTAGTACTTGAGGGCGTCCAGGCGCAGTTGCTCATAGGCGCCGGTGCCGATGTCGAACGGGCGGCTCGTCTCACCGTCGGCGACCAGCGTGTAGCCGGTGCCCGCCTTCTTGTACGCCCCGAAGTCGATGGAGTGGACGTTCTGCCCGGAGGACGCGTCGACGCCGCGCGGCGTGGTCGAGCCCTGCGCCACCACGGTGCCGGAGGCGTTCTTCAGCTGCCAGGGCAGTTTCGCCGTACCGTCCGTCACGAGCGTGGCGTTCTTCGGCCCGGACGGCAGATAGGCGACCTGGTTCACGCGCACCCGCGGCCCGGTGTCGGGCTCGTACACCTCCGGCGGCACCCCGCCGAGCAGGGACACGTCGTCCATGCAGAACTTCCAGGCGTCAGCGCTGCCGCCGAGCTGGAAGCCGACCTGGGCCTGGGTGGCGTCGACGGGCGAGGTGAAGGTGTAGGAGTAACTGTTGCCGGAGACACTGAGCTGCGGGCTGACCTCGAAGTAGGTGTCGTACGGGGCCACTTGGAGCCCCACGATGGCGCGCACGACATGCCCGTCGGGCACACCGTCCGCGGTGAAGGCGAACTTGTACGACTCCCCCTTGACCAGCGTGACGTCGTTCTGGCCGACGGCGGCGTCCCAGCGGTTGGTGGTGCCGCCCGGCACGTCCGCGCACAGCCGCCCGTCGGACAGACCCGCGGTGACGTTGCTGGTCGCCCACCAGGGCTCGGTGGTGGTGTCGAAGGTGCCGTTCTTCAACTGCTCGACCTCGTCGGCGGATGCCGGTGAGGTCGGCGCGGCGACAAGTACCGCGCCCAGCAGGGCCGTCAGGGACAACAGCGTGGTGTTACGTCTTTTCACGTCCGGGGCTCCTCGGTGAGCGGCGGGCGGCGCCCATGATGGGAGCGCTCCCAAGTGCGGTCGGTGCCATGCTTGTTGCAGGCATGACACCTCGTCAACGGTCCGGACGTGACTGATTGGCCCGATCCCGTCCGGACCGTACGCGAAGGCGGGTCAGACGGCCGGCACCGACAGCCTGCTGATCCTCACCGCGCCTCGGACTTCACCGGGATGGCCGCTGGCCAGAAGCAGCCGCAGCCGGGATCCGCCGAGCGCGTCGAAGGTGACCACGGTCGGCGCGTCGGACTCGCCCGCCCACTCCACAGCCGCGCCCTCCGCCTTCACCCAGCGCTTCCCGTCCCACGCCTCCACCTCCACGGACGCGGGCAGGCTGTGGACCGGGCCCAGGGTGAACGAGACCTCCACCCGGTCGAAGGTCCGTGTTCGCCCGAAGTCGACGGAGACCCAGTCCTCGGCCCTGGCCCCGTTGAACACCGGCAACAGGGCGGTGGCGGCCTTGCTGAAGGCGTTGGACCAACCGGTCGCCGGGTCGCCGTCGAGCATCGCGGCGGGCAGGGTGTCGGTGCGGCCGGAGTAACTGGCGTCCGCGTACGGGTAGTTCGGCGGGACAGGGTAGTCGGGCTGGACGCCGGCCGCGGGGGTGGTCGCGGCCGAGCGGGCGGGCTCGGCACGCAGGGTCACGGAGTCCGAGCGCAGCCCTTCCGCCCGCCCGGTCACCTTCAGCGCCCCCGGCTCGGCGCCCGACCGTACGACGGCGAGTGCCTTGCCGTGGAACGCGGTGCGCGTGCTCGCCTGGTAGCGCTCGGCGCTCTCCTGACGTCCGTTGTCGAGCCCGGCGAGGGAGCCGCCCTTGACCTCGAACGAGATCAGCTCCTCGGCGTCGGGCACGACCACCCCGCGCGCGTCGACGATCTCCGCGGTGACGAACACCAGCGAACGCCCGTCCGCGGCCACGGACTTGCGGTCGGCCGTCAGCCGCACGGCGTGTGCCGCACCCGCGGTGCGCAGCACATCGGTGGCGACGACCTTCCCGCCCCGCCGGGCCACGGCCCTCAACTCACCGGCCCGGTAGGGGACCTTCCACGTCAGGTGGAGCTTGCCGGCGCTGCCGTTCGGACTGGTGTAGCTGCCGGGGTAGGGGCCGTCGGTGAAGGTCTTGTCGTCGCCGGTCGCCTCGGTGGTCTCCAGGTAGCGACGCCCGTCGACGGTCGTCTTCGTGTCGAACTTCCGCACACCCAGGGACTTTCCGTTGAGGAACAGCTCGACGGTGTCGACGTTGGAGTACGCCCACACCTCGACCGTGTCCCCTTCCTCGTGGTTCCAGGTCATCGGCAACAGATGGACCATGGGTTCCTCGACCCACTGGCTCTGGAACAGGTAGTACATGTCCTTCGGGAAGCCGGCCGTGTCGACGGCGCCGAAGAAGGACGCCTTCACCGGGAAGACGTCGTACGGCGCGGGTTCGCCGATGTAGTCGATGCCGGACCACAGGAACTGGCCGGTGAACCACTTCCGGTCGCGGTCCTTCTTGTGGCCGTACTCGCCGCTCATGGTCCAGGAGGCGAGGTTGTTGTCGTACGAGGAGACGGCCCGTTTGCCGGGGGTGTGGTTCTCGCCGGTGTTGAGGTGCTCCGGCTCCTGGTAGGCGCCCCGGGTGGAGGTCTCGGAGGACGACTCGGACTCGAAGAGGAACAGGTGCGGATAGCGGGCGTGCAGCGCGTCCACCGACTTGGCGGTGTTGTAGTTGAGGCCGAGGCCGTCCAGTTTGGCGAGGATCAGGTCGGCGGGGGTGCCGGGGGTGGGCACGGTCCGGTGGCGGTGGGAGCCGATGACGACCGGGCGGGTGTCGTCGTGGGCCTTGATCCCGGCGATGAGGCGGTCCGCGATGGTCAGGCCCGCGGTGGAGGTGAACTCGGAGATCTCGTTGCCGATCGACCACATGATCACGGCGGGTGAGTTGCGGGCGGCCCGCACCATCTCCGCGATGTCCCGGTCCGACCACTCGTCGAAGAACCGGCCGTAGTCGTAACGGGTCTTGGGGCTGCGCCAGCAGTCGAAGGCCTCCACCATCATCACGATGCCGAGCTCCTCGCAGACCCGGATCATCTCCGGCGAGGGCGGGTTGTGCGAGGTGCGGAAGGCGTTGACGCCCATCGACTTCATGATCGTCATCTGGCGGCGGATCGCCTCGACGCTGACGGCCGCGCCGAGCGCGCCGAGGTCATGGTGCAGGTCGACGCCCTTCAACTTGGTGTGGACGCCGTTGAGATGGAACCCCTCGTCCGGGTCGATGCGGACGGTGCGGATGCCGAAGGGGGTGCGGTGGGTGTCGACGGTCCGCCCGTCGACACGGAGTTCGGTCAGCAGGGTGTAGCGGTGAGGGTCGGCGAAGTCCCACAACCTGGGTTCGGGGACGGTGAGTTCGTGGGTCTCGGTCGCCTTGTCGGTGAGGTCGACCGTGGACGCCGTACGGGTGACCTTCCGGCCCCTGGCATCCTTCACCGTCGAGCGGATCTCGACCCGGCTCGCGGTGCCGGACGCGTTCACCACGGAGGTCCGCACCCGGACGACGGCCCGCTCCTCGGTGATGTCGGGTGTGGTGACCTGGGTGCCCCAGCGCTCCACGTGCACCGGCTCGGTGACGACGAGGCGGGCCTCGCGGTAGATGCCGCTGCCCGAGTACCAGCGGCTGCTGGGCAGCCGGTTCTGCACCTTGACGGCGATGACGTTCTCGGTGGTGCCGTCGGTGTGCAGCAGCTCGGTGAGGTCGAAGGCGAAGCCGGTGTAGCCGTAGGGGTGACGGCCGACCTCGGTGCCGTTGCAGTAGACGTACGAGTCCATGTAGACGCCGTCGAACTCCACCGCGACGCGCTTGCCGGCACAGCCGGGCGGCAGAGTGAAGGAGAGGCGGTACCAGCCGAGGCCGCCCGGGAAGAAGCCGGTGCCGCTGGTGGTGCCGTGCTGTGTGGTCGGGGCGAGCTCGATGCTCCAGTCGTGCGGCACGGCCACCTCGCGCCACGCCGAGTCGTCGTAGGCGGGGTCGGCGGCGCCGGCGAAGGCGCCGGTCGGGTCGGTGATGCCGCCCGGGTCGACCAGGGCGAAGCGCCAGCCGTCCCGCAGGGCGACCGTGCTGCGGCCCGCGGCACCTCCCGCCGCCTCGGCGGCCGACGCCGCGGCGGTGCCGAGCAGCGCCCCGGCCGCGGGGGCGGCGGCGGAGGCGATCAGAACAGATCTGCGAGTGACCGTCATGACGTGCGGCTCTCCCTCATCCGGCTCTTTCTCAACAGGGCCCAGAAGTACTCACAACTGATCGTGAACACACAGATTCTGACGTGCTGCCACTCAGGACCGTCAAGGGTGCGGAAGAGCACAGGTGCCTCGGCCACCACATCGGCCGGATTTCCGCCTTGACCCCGTCCGGCAGCGGACCGCGCTGGACGCGGGGGGTTCCGGTCCGCGCGGGAGCGTGACGCACTAGGCTGGAACTCAAGTGACGCGCTTGTTCACTGTGAGTGTGCGCAATGGAGTGGCGACGATGAGCCCGGACTATCCGTTCGACGATGCCGCGACGGCACGGGCTGTCATCGACGACCAGGGCACGGTCGTGGAGTGGAACGCCGGCGCGGAGCGCCTGCTGGGCCGGCCGGCCACCGAGGTCGTGGGGAGTCCGGCCGAGTACCTGCTGGTCAGCGATGGTGTGCCGACGGCCTTCGCCCCGGCCGGCCCGCGCTGGGACGGCACGGTCACGCTCCGCCACCGCGACGGCCGCACCGTGTCCGTATGGCTGCTCGCCCATCACCACCGCTCCGAGGACGGCACCCCCGGCCGGTGGCTCGTCGTCACCCCCCTGGAGGGCGGCGGACCGCGCTCCGGCGACGACCCGCTCGCCACGGCGGCGCTCGTGCAGTCACCGTGCGCCGTCGCGGTCTACGACGAGCGGCTGCGGCTGAGCCGGCTCAACGACGCCATGGCCGACGTGATCGGACTGCCCGAGGAACGCATCCGGGGCCTCAGACTGTCGGAGATCGGCGGCAAACCGCAGAGCGCGGAGCTGGAGGCACATCTGCTGCGGGTGCTCACCACGGGCCGGGCGGAAGACGTCCAGACGTACATGCGCACCGGCGGCGAGACACTGGCGCACGCCTGGCTGGCCAGAATGGCCCCGGTCACCGACCGCGAGGGCCGGGTGCGGGGCGTGTGTCTGGCGGCGCACGACTTCACCGAGAACTACCTGGCCCGCGAGCGGCTGCAACTGGTCAACGAGGCGAGCGTGCGCATCGGCTCCACGCTCGACGTCACCCGGACGGCGCAGGAACTCGCGGACGTCTGCGTGCCCGCGCTCGCCGACTTCGTCAGCGTCGACCTGCTGGACCCGCAGGAGAACGGCGAGCCTCCCCCGGCCCTCACCACCCCGATCGGGCTGCGCCGGGCCGCGCACCAGTCGGTCAACCCGGGCACCCCGGAGGCCGTGGCCAAGCCGGGGCAGGTCGAGATGTATCCGGCCTCCTCGCCCCAGGCGGACTCACTGGTCGCGGGCCGGACCATCGTCGCCACCGTGGCCTCCGGGCAGCTGGACGAGTGGCTGTCCTGGAACCAGGCGCGCGGCGACGCCGTCCGGCAGTTCGGCATCCACTCCACGATGTCGGTGCCGATCCAGGCCCGCGGGCTGACCCTCGGGGTCGCGGTGCTGACCCGGTTCCGGCGGCCCGATCCGTTCACGCCGGACGACGTACTGCTGGCCGAGGAGGTGACAACGCGCGCGGCCGTCTGTATCGACAACGCCCGCCGCTACTCCCGCGAGAGGGAGACAGCGCTCGCGCTCCAGCGCAGCCTGCTGCCCCGCTCGCTGCCGCACACCGCGGCCGTGCTGGCGGCCTCCCGGTATCTGCCCGCGGCCCGGGCCGGGGTGGGCGGCGACTGGTTCGACGTGATCCCGCTGTCCGGGATGCGGGTCGCGATGGTCGTCGGGGACGTCGTCGGTCACGGCATCCAGGCCTCGGCCACCATGGGCCGGCTGCGCACCGCCGTGCGCACCCTCGCCGACATCGACCTCGCCCCGGACGAGCTCCTCACCCACCTCGACGACCTCGTGGTCCGGCTGTCCGCGGAGGCCGGCACCGACGGCAGCCCGGGCGAGGTCGGGGCGACCTGTGTGTACGCGGTGTACGACCCGGTGTCGCGGCGCTGCACCCTGGCCCGGGCCGGACACCCCACCCCGCTGCTGATCCCGCCGGGCGGCGCTCCCCGACAGGTCGACCTGCCGTCAGGGCCGCCGCTGGGCGTGGGCGGACTGCCCTTCGAGTCGGCCGAGCTGGAGCTGCGCGAGGGCTCGGTCCTGGCGTTCTACACGGACGGCCTGGTCGAGTCCGCGGAACGCGACGCGGACGCGGGCACCGCACTGCTGGGCGAGGCACTGGCGGCCTTCTCCGACTCCCTCGACGAGACCTGCGACCGGGTCCTGAACACCCTCCTGCCGCCGGGCGGCTCCACCGACGACGTGGCCCTGCTGCTGGCCCGCACCCGGGGCCTGCCCGCCTCCCAGGTCGCGACCTGGCACATCCCCGCCGATCCCTCCCTCGTCGCCCCCATCCGCAAGCAGGTCGTCGAGCAGCTGGGCACCTGGGGTCTGTCGGAGGCGTCGTTCACCGCGGAACTGGTGGTGAGCGAGCTGGTCACCAACGCCATCCGGTACGGCGCGCACCCCATCCGGCTGCGCCTGATCCACGACGCGACCACCCTCATCTGCGAGGTCTCCGACACCAGCCACACCGCCCCGCATCTGCGCCGCGCCAAGACCTGGGACGAGGGCGGCCGCGGTCTCCTCCTGGTCGCCCAGCTCACCCAGCGCTGGGGCAGCCGGCACACGGCCGACGGCAAGACGATCTGGGCGGAGATCACGCTGCTCGAGGAGGAGTGAGCGGTCACGGCGACTCGGCCAGCCAGGGCCTGATCTGTCGACGTGCCTCGTGCAGTCGGGACTTGAAGGTGCCCAGCGGAATGCCGACGCGTTCCGCGGCCTCCGCGTACTCCAGCCGGCAGATGTCCCGGTAGACCAACGGCTCGACCAGCAGCGGGTGTTCGCGCTCCAGCCGTTCCAGCGCCTCCAGCAGGTCGATGCGGGATCCGGCGATGACGCTGGTGGTGCGGGGGTCGGCGCGAAGGTCGTCGACCGTCGGGGCGGGCTGTTCGGCGGAGCGCCGCCTGAGCTCGCGGTACTTCTGTCGGCAGCAGTTGGCCACCACGGTGTACAGCCAGGTGCCGAAGCGGCTGCGTCCCTCGAACGTACCGATCCTGCGGGCGACTTGGAGCAGCACGTCCTGCGCCGCCTCCTCGGCGTCCTCGCGGCAGGGCAGGAACCGGCCGCAGCGCCGGACGACCTCGGGGCGGATCTCCGCGAGCAGCGCGTCGAGCGCCGCCCGGTCGCCGTCGGCCGCGCGCCGGGCGAGGTCCTCGGTCGGGGGCCGGTCCGGCACGGCTGCTCCCCTCGCCATGGTCGGTGCGGCAGGCATGATAGTCGTATGCACTCCGTCGAGCGCATCGGCCGCTACCGGGTCGAACGACGCCTGGGCACCGGCGCGTTCGGGACGGTGTGGCTCGCCCACGACGACACGCTGGACGCGCCGGTGGCCGTGAAGGTGCTCGCCGACAACTGGGCGCACCGCCTCGACGTCCGTGAACGCTTCCTGTCCGAGGCCCGGTTGCTGCGCCGGGCCGCGTCACGGCGGGTGGTGCAGGTCCACGACATCGGTGAACTCCCGGACGGCAGACCGTACTTCGTGATGGAGTACGCCGACGGCGGCACCCTCGCAGAACTGCTCCAGGACGGCCCGCTGCCCGTCGCGGAGGCGCTGCGGCTGACGGCGTCGGCGGCGCTCGGGGCGGCCGCGCTGCACGAGGCGGGGATCGTGCACCGGGACATCAAGCCGTCCAACCTGCTGCTGCGCACCGGCCCGGACGGCACCCGGCAGGTGCTGCTGGCCGACCTCGGACTGGCCAAGATCCTCGCGGAGGCGTCCGGGCTGACCCTGGCCGCCGGGTCGGCGGGATACCGGCCGCCCGAGCAGGCCGAGCCCGGCACCGGCATCGACGCGCGTGCCGACGTCTACGGTCTGGGCGCGGTCGGCTACCACCTGCTCACCGGGGTGGTGCCGGGCGCGCCCGGCAAGGTCGTACGGCCCGACCGGCTGCGTCCGGGCCTCGATCCCGGCGTCCGGCGTGCCCTGCTGCGCGCCCTGCGTCCGGACCGTGCGCGCCGCTGGCCCGACGCGCGGGCGTTCGCGGCGGAGCTGGAACGGCTGGCGGCGGGCCGTCGTCCCCGCCGGTGGCCCGCCCTTCTCGCCGGGCTGGTGGTGACGGCGGCCCTGACCGGCACGGCCTTCGCCCTGTGGCCGCACGGCACCGTGCCCGCCGACCGGCGGATCGAGGACGTGACGGGGCGGGTGTCGGCCGCCGTACCCGCCGCGTGGGCCGGTCAGGTACGCGCGGCGGGGTGGGACCCGCGGGCTCTCGGTCTGCGCGCCGGGCACGAGCCGGGGTTCGCCGTCGCCGACGACCTGGCGCGCTGGCAGGACCTCGGCGCGGACGTCAACGGCGTCTTCGCCGGGGTACTGGAACAGGGTGACGTCACAGCCGTGGTCGACGACCTCGCCCACCCCGAGTGCCACTACGACGGCGCCCGCGACCACACCCTGGCCCGCTGGTCCGCCCGGGTCCGCAGTTGGAGCGACTGCCCCGGCGGCGGCTCGGTCGTCGAGGCCGGGCTCACGCCTCCGGACGGCGGCGGACAGCCGCAGGTGTACGTGCAGATCAGGACGGACGGCAGGGCCTCGGCGGCCCAGGGGATCCTCGGCTCGGTGCGGGCCGGGGGCTGACCGCACGAACTTTTCCGGCGTTCGGTGCATCGGACTCTCATGACGGGGCACAACGCGCCCTACGAGGAGTGAGAAGACATGGCGAACATGTACCGGTCCGCGCACCGGGCGGCGTTGCTCGCGAGCGCCGCCGCTGTGCTGAGCCTGCTGACAGCCTGCGGAAGCGGTGGCGGCAGCGGCGAGGGCGATGCGGCGACCGCGCCGTCGACGCTGCCGGGCACGGCCGCGCCGGCCACCGGCGACGTGACCTCGGCGACACCCTCGGTGCCCCCGAGCGCCGGCCCGACGACATCACCGCCCTCCCCCTCACCCACCCCGAGTCCGGCCGCCGGCGGCCGCTGCCACACCTCCGAACTGGAGGCCGTCCTCGGCCGCAACGACCCGGGGGCCGGACAGGAGAACTTCCCCGTGATCCTGACGAACACCTCCCGGCGCACCTGCACGATCCACGGCTATCCGGGCGCCGCCTTCGTCGACGCCGCCGGCAGGCAACTGGGCCCCGACCCCAAGCGCTCCCCCGGTACGCCCACGACCGTGCGGCTGGCGCCCGGCCACAGCGCCTGGTCGGGGATCACCTTCTCCAACCCGGAGATCAGCGGGGCCCGTACCGCCAACCCCGACGCCCTGCTGGTGACGCCCCCTGACGAGCGGGACCCGCTGAAGGTGTCCTGGTCGGCCGGTGAGGTGCCGGTCTCCGGCAACGAGTCCTCGGTGTTCCTGACGGTGTTCGCCAAGGGCCCGGGCGCCTGACCCACCGCCGAGGTCTCTTACCTTCGCCTGTTTTCATGGGTGGGTACGGCTCGAACACGCACCGAAGGATTTCCCCTGAACGCCCCGCTCGCCGAAGTCCTGTCCATAGCGCTGCTCGTCGCCGTACTCGCCTGGGCCGTGGTGCGCCCGCGCGGGCTGCCCGAGGCGGTGGTGGCGGTTCCGGCGGCGGGCCTCGCGGTCGCGACCGGCGCGATCTCGCCGGAGCACGCGTGGGCCGAGGCCGAACGGCTCGGACCGGTGGTCGGGTTCCTCGCCGCGGTGCTCGTGCTCGCCCACTTCTGTGATGTCGAGGGGCTCTTCCGGGCCTGCGGGGCGTGGATGTCCCGTCGCGCCGCGGGCCGTCCCCGCGCCCTGCTGACATCGGTGTTCGTGCTCGCCTCGGCGATCACCGCCGTGCTGAGCCTCGACGCCACGGTCGTCCTGCTCACCCCGGTCGTGCTGGCCACCGCGGCCCGCAGCGGGGTCCGGGCCCGGCCCCATCTGTACGCCTGCGCGCATCTGTCGAACACGGCGTCGCTGCTGCTTCCGGTGTCCAACCTGACCAACCTCCTCGCCTTCGAGGCGAGCGGGCTGAGCTTCACCCGGTTCGCGGCGCTGATGGCGCTGCCCTGGCTGGTCGCGATCGGCGCCGAGTACCTGGTGTTCCGGCGCTTCTTCGCGGACGACCTCCAGGCCGCCGTCGCCGCTCCCGACACGGCCGAGCCGCCCGAGCTGCCGCGGTTCGCGCTCGTCACCGTCGGCTGCACCCTGGCCGGGTTCGTGGTGGCGTCCGCGGTCGGTGTCGACCCGGCGTGGGTGGCCCTCGCGGGCGCGCTGGTGCTGGCCGGGCGGGCGCTGGTCCGGCGCCGGGCCACACCGCTGACCGTGGTGAAGGCCGCCGCGCCGGGGTTCCTGGCGTTCGTGCTCGCGCTCGGCGTGGTCGTCCGGGCGGTCGTCGACAACGGGCTCGCCGACGCGCTGCGCCATGCGATCCCCGACGGGTCCGGTGTGGTGGCGCTGCTCGGGATCGCCGCGCTGGCCGCCGTACTGGCGAACCTGATCAACAACCTGCCCGCGGTGCTGGTCCTGCTGCCGCTCACCGCGAGTGCCGGGCCGGGCGCGGTCCTCGCGGTGCTGATCGGCGTCAACATCGGCCCGAACCTCACCTACGCCGGTTCGCTGGCCACACTGCTGTGGCGGCGGATCGTGCAGCGCGACGGGCAGGCCGTCGAACTCGGCGAGTTCACCCGCCTCGGCCTGCTCGCCGTCCCGGCGGCACTGGTGCCGGCCACCCTCGCCCTGTGGGGCTCGATCCAGCTGATCGGGGCGTGAGCTGCGGGGGTCAGCGCCGGCCGCCGCCTCCGTAGCCCCCGTACCCGCCGTAGCCCCCGTATCCGGAGCCGTACTGGCCGCCCCAGTCGCAGGAGTACGTGTAGGAGCAGGGAACGTCGCTCGGATAGGCGCCGCTGGGGGTCGGCGCCGGGGTCGACGCGGTCGCGGACGGGGTCGGCGTGGGGGTCGCCTTCTTCGGGGTGGGCGTGGGAGTCGGGGTGGGGGTCGGCGTGGGCTCGGCCACGGCATCCCAGTTGACCCACTCCATCTGGAGGTCGGCCTTCGAGGTGTCGAAGACCCAGCGCTGGACGGCGGTGTCGTCGGCGCGCGCCTTCAGGACCAGGGCGCCGGTGCCGTCGGTGGCGGCCGGGGTCAGGGCCAGGTCCTGGTTCTGGCGCGGCACCAGGTTGCCGCGTGTCGTGAAGTCGTAGCGGACGTCCTTGGCCTCGGTCTTCGCCAGTCCGGTGCACGGGCCCAGCTGCACCGAGTAGCCGAGGTGGGAGTCGAGGCACAGCTCGGGGTCGGCGGAGCTGCGCAGCAGTCCGTCGGTCTCGTACGTCCACTGCTGGGTGCTGTCCGAGGTGCAGTCGGTGACCTCGGTCTCGGCGCCCTTGACGGCCTTCTTGCCGACCACGGCCACACAGAGCCCGGAGTCGACGTTGTGGATCCGGCCGCTCAGTGTGCCCTGGCCCTCCTCGCCGGCGCCGATCCAGGTCGGGTCGGTGGTGGAGCGGTCCGCCCCGGCGTCGGGTGCGTCGGAGGCCCGGGAGCCCGCGGTCGGGGCGGGGTCGTCGCCGCCGTGGACGGCCCACAGGACCAGCGGGAGGGCGACCAGGGTGCTGACGGTCAGGACGGCCGCGGTGAGGTTGCGACGGCGGGCGGCCTTCTTCGCCGAGTGCCGTCTGCGGGTTCTTCGCGTCGACGCGGGAGCCCCGGTACGAGGGCCTGCCGCGGGTGCCCCGGTACGGGGAGCGGCGGCCCTGTCGGGGGCCGGGGTGCCGGGGACGGAGGGGCTGGTGCGGGGAACCGGGGGGAGGTCGAAGAAGGGCTCGCCCGCGATGGCGTGGCCCCTGGCCGGCTCGGCCTCCTCGGGTGTCACCCCCGCGTCCGCCTCCTGGGCGGCCCGGGCCTCCGCGTAGGCGCGCCCGCCCCAGCCGAGGACCGCCTCGGCGAGGGCGACGCCGAGGTCGTCGTGGAACTGGTTCAGCTGGTCGGCGGTGTGCCGGCAGTGCTTGCAGCGGTCGAGGTGGGCGCGGAGGTCGGGGTCGACGTCGACGCCCCCGCGCCGGTAGGTGACGTCGAGCATCCGCAGGAAGCTGCGGCACTCCTGTTCGGGGGCGAGTTCGCGGTGGACCTGGAGGCACTCCTCGCGCAGCCGCTCACGGGCCCGGCCCAGTTCGACCCGGACATCCTCCACGTCCAGACCGAGCAGGGCGCCGGGTATCTCCAGCGGCTCGCCCTCGACCTCGCTGTGCCACAGCAGAGCGCGGGCGGACTGCGGCAGCCGCTGGAACGCGCCGGACAGCAGGCGCCGGCCGGCGGGCGGCAGCAGCCGGGCCGCGGCCCGCTCCCCGTCGCCGGCATCGGAGCGCAGCTCGGGGTGGAGTTGTTCGCGGCGGCGGTCGGTGTCCCATTCGGCGGCGATCCGCCGCACGGTGACGAGGATCTGCGGGCGCCAGGCGGCCGTCGGTCCGTTGTGCCGCAGGGATTCGCCGAAGAGCCGGGTGAATGCGGCGGTGGTGAGCATTCCCGCGGAACGCGCTCCGTCGGTGCACAGCCGGGCATACGCGAAGGCGGCTTCCCAGTGCCGGTCGAGGAGTTCACCGACGGGATGCAGGGCCGGTGCCGCGCCCGTCCACTTCTTCAGCTCGGCGCTGAGTTGTGCGTCCGTCACGTCGAACAGGCGGGCCGGGGCAGGGGAATTCGGCAGGCCTGCGTCATTCACGGCGGCATTCCTCTCGGGGGCTTGCACAAGAAAGTCCATACCAATGGGTATGTGGTCCCGCCGACGACAGCTCTCGTGAAGCGTGGGGGGCGCACGGGAGGGATCGCGCACGTACCGGGACGTCCTTGTCCGTGCGCCGACAAGGCCCCACCTTTCCACAGGTTAGCGAGATGTAACAAGGGAGCCCGCTGTTTTGTGCATTACGTGCGCACCAGGTGTTTTTGACGTTGGGTCAATAGCCCGAGGGATAGTGAATGACTTTCCTTCGGTGAACCATTGAACGGCCACTCCACCGCGTATCCGATCAGCCCGGACAGCTCATGCCTCAACCATTGGCCCGCCGGACCGGTACGCGCCGGGCGGCATGCCGAATCGCTCGCGGAAGACCCGGTGGAAATGGAAGGGGCTCACGAACCCCGACGCCTGGGCCACCCGTTCCACGGGCAGGTCGGTGGCCTCCAGCAGCCGCGCCGCGTGCCGCAGCCGCGCCTCACGCAGGGCGCGCATCGGCGACTGGCCCACCTGGCGGGTGAACAGGTGCGCCAGCCGCGAGGGCGACAAAGAGACATGCGCGGCGAGGGAGTCGACGGTGTGGGGCGCGCCGGGGTCGGCGGCGAGGAGTTCCTGGACCCGGGCGATGCGGGGGTCCAGGCCGGGTGTGGGGGGCCGGCGACGGGCGCCGCCGGCGGTGAGCAGCACGACCTCCTCCAGCGCGCACAGGGCGAGTTCACGGGCGACGGTGTCGTGCGCGACGGCGATCCGGTCGTGCGGGGACGCGTGCATCCGGTGGAACGCCGCCTCCACGCGGTCGCGCAGTCCGGTCGGGGTCGGGGTGACGACGTACAGGCCCGCGCCGCGGTCGTACGAGCGCAGCCAGGGCAGCCAGGAGGGCCGGGCCTGGCAGTGCACCCACCAGAACCGCCAGTGCGGGGCGTCCGGCGCGACGCCGTAGCCGTGCGGGGAGCCGGGGGCGAGGGCGACGAGGTCGCCGGCCCCGGCCCGCGTGGTGGCCGAGCCGTGGCGCAGATGCCCAGCGCCGGCGACGGTCCAGGTGAACAGCCAGCTGTCGGAGCCCTGCGGCCGGTTGATGAAGTAGCCCGGCGACTCGTCGTAGCGGCCGAGCACGACCAGGCCCGCGGGCGGCGCGGGCACGCCTGGGGCAGCAGCCTCAGGCAGTCCGTCAGCGGTCACGAGCATCCTCCCGAACTCCCGTGCCGCCTAGCTTGACATGCGTACACGCCGCTGACCGAGGAGGGCCGCATGACCGTCACGGACAAGGACACCGCGCACTGGGTGAGGGAGTTCGAGGAGGACGGATTCACCGTCGTACGGGGATTGTTCGCCCAGGAGGAGATCGACCTGCTGTGCGCGGAGTTCACGGCGCTGCACGCGGCCGGGCCGGTGCCCGGGCACTTCGCACCGCGGCCCGGGGACGACCCGTTGGCGGTGTGGCCGCGGGTGATGCAGCCGCACGAGATCAACACGGTCGCCCGTCGGACGCTGCTCGACACGCGGCTGCGGGTGGTCCTTGAGGCCCTGCTGGACGAGGAGGCGCTGGCCGCGCAGAGCATGTTCTACTTCAAGCCGCCGGGGGCGCGGGGCCAGGCGCTGCACCAGGACAACTTCTATCTGCGGGTCGAGCCGGGGACGTGTGTCGCGGCGTGGGTGGCGTGCGATGTGATCGACCGGGAGAACGGGGGCCTTGAGGTCGTTCCCGGTACCCACCGGATGGACCTGTTCTGCCCGGAGGAGGCGGACGAAGGGGTGTCGTTCGCCCGGGAGTACGTGGCGCCGCCCGCGGGACTGGAGGCCGTGCCGGTGGACATGGCGCCGGGGGACGTCCTGTTCTTCAACGGGAGCCTGGTGCACGGGTCGCGGCCGAACCGGAGCGGTGACCGCTTCCGGCGGTCGTTCATCGGGCATTACGTGGGACGGTCGACCGAGCGGATCGGCGCGTACTACCGGACGATGTCGATGCGGGGAGAGCCGGTCGCGCTGCCGGAGAGCGAGGGGGCCGGCCCCTGCGGCACCGAGTTCGCACCGCAGGGGCCGCACTGAGGAGCGGCTTCAGTGGCCGACGATCGGACGGGCCGTGTACGACCGCTCCAGCTCCTCTATCTCCTTCTCGCTGAGGGCGAGTTCGACCGCCGCCACCGCGTCCTCGATGTGGTGCGGCTTGGCGGCGCCGACGATCGGGGCCGCCACCGTGTCCTGGTGCAGCAGCCAGGCCAGGGCGACCTGGGCGCGGGGCACACCGCGGTCGCCGGCGATACGGGTGACCGCCTCGACGATGGTGCGGTCGCCTTCCTGGTAGAGGCGGTTGCCGAAGTTGTCGCCCGCGCTGCGCTCGGTGACCGTGCCCCAGTCCCGGGTCAGCCGGCCCCGGGCCAGCGGGCTCCAGGGCAGCGCGCTGACGCCCTGGTCGGCGCAGAGCGGGAGCATCTCGCGCTCCTCCTCGCGGTAGAGGAGGTTGTAGTGGTTCTGCATGGACACGAACTTCGTCCAGCCGTGCTTCTCCGCCGTGTACTGCATCTTGGAGAACTGCCAGGCGTACATCGAACTGGCCCCCAGATAGCGGACCTTGCCGGCCTTGACCAGGTCGTGCAGGGCCTCCATCGTCTCCTCGACCGGGGTGTGCGGGTCGAAGCGGTGGATCTGGTAGAGGTCGACGTGGTCGGTGCCGAGGCGGGTCAGGCTGTGGTCGATCTCCGTCATGATCGCCTTGCGGGACAGTCCGCCGCCGTTGGGCCCCGAGCGCATCCGGCCGTGCACCTTGGTGGCGAGGACGATCTCGTCCCGGTCGGCGAAGTCACGCAGCGCCTTGCCGACGATCTCCTCGCTGGTGCCGTCGGAGTAGACGTTCGCCGTGTCGAAGAAGTTGATGCCCGCGTCCAGCGCCTGCCGGATCAGCGGCCGGGACGCCTCCGCGTCGAGCGTCCACTCGTGCACGCCGCGGTCGGGCAGGCCGTAGGTCATGCACCCCAGACAGATCCGTGACACGTCCAGACCCGTCGAACCGAGCTTCACGTACTCCATCGTTGCTGCTCCCGCCTTCCGAGTGGTGACGAAAGGGAGCGTACGGCGTCCGCCCCGAAGCCTCAGCAGGTCACCGCCCGAGCAGGTCCAGCGCCTGCTCCCAGCCGAACTCCGCCCCCGGCTCGCCCGCGAAGGGCGGACCGAACCGCACGCCCATTCCCCGCAGCCGTATCAGGCTGTCCTGGTAGGCGGGGTGGCCGGCCAACGCGTCGGCCACGCACGGCAGTACGGCTGTGGGGACGCCCAGACCGTACGCCTCGCACAGGGTGGCCACGGCCAGGGTGTCGGCCAGTCCGGCCGCCCATTTGTTGACGGTGTTGAAGGTGGCGGGCGCGACGACGACGGCATCCGGCGACGGAAAGGGGCGCGGGTCGCCCGGGCTGCGCCAGGCGGAGCGGATCGGGCGACCGGTCAGGGTCGCGACGGCGGCGGTGTCGAAGAAGCCGTTCATCGCGACGGGCGTGGCGATGACGCCGACCTCCCAACCTCGTTCCTGGGCCGCGGTGATGAGTTTGCTGACGTCGGCGGCGATCCCGGCGGCGCAGACGACGACGTACAGGAAGGGTTTCTCGGCCTGTTGGGTCACTCCGGAACCCTACTGAAGGGGAAACCTAGTGCAGCGGGAAGGACTTCCCCTGCTCGCTCTCGGGGCGCGGGCCGAAGACGCGGCGGTCCTTCTCCTCGATGGCCACGTCGTTGATGCCGGCCTCGCGGCGGGTCATCAGGCCGTGCTCGTCGAACTCCCAGAGTTCGTTGCCGTACGAACGCCACCACTGTCCGTCGGCGTCGCGGCACTCGTACTGGAAGCGGACGGCGATGCGGTTGCCGTCGAAGGCCCACAGGTCCTTGCGCAGGGCGTACTCCCGCTCGCGTGCCCATTTCGCGGTGAGGAACGCGACGATCTCGTCGCGGCCGGTGAGGAAGGTGTCGCGGTTGCGCCACACCGAGTCCCGCGAGTACGCGAGCGCCACCCTGTGCGGGTCGCGGGTGTTCCAGGCGTCCTCCGCGGCCTGCACCTTCCGGGCGGCGGTCTCGCGGGTGAAGGGCGGCAGGGGCGGGCGGTCGGTCATGTCATCCTCCGTGACCAGAAAGGGAGAACGTACGTTCTCCCGGCTGCTGCTACCGTAGGAGAACGCCCGTTCTCTCGTCAAGGACCGTCAAGGACCCTCAGGGTTCGTCACGATCGCCAAGGAGTGACCCTCATGGACAGCGCGACCGCCCGGGAGCGGGCCCTGGACGCCGCGGAGGAGCTGTTCTACGGCCGCGGCATCCAGTCCGTCGGCATGGACGACATCCGTGGCGCCTCCGGCGTCTCGCTCAAGCGGCTGTACCAACTCTTCCCCGCGAAGGAGCAGTTGGTGGTGGCCTACCTGGAACGCCGGGACGTGCGCTGGCGCGGGCGGCTGGCCGGGCACGTGGAGCGCCACCCGGACCCCGAGGAGCGGATCCTCGCCGTCTTCGACTGGCTGGAGTCATGGTTCGGCGAGGACGGTTTCCGCGGGTGCGCCTGGATCAACTCGTACGGCGAACTGGGCGCGAAGTCGGCCCCGGTCGCGTCTCAAGTGCGGGCCCACAAAGGGGCGTTCCGGGAGTATCTCGCCGCCCTGGTGGCGGACGCGGGACTGCCCGGCACGGTGGCCGGGCAGCTGTTCCTGCTCGCCGAGGGGGCGATGGTGACGGCGGGGATCACCGGGAGCACCGCGCCCGCGCGGGAGGCGCGCGAGGCGGCGCGGGTCCTGGTGCGGGCGGCGGGCCGCTGAGACGTCGCTAGGTCACGGTGATGGCGGCCACGGGGCAGGACCGCGCCGCCTCGCGGACCATCGGGTCCCCGGCGCCGTCCTCCCGGCCGGGCAGCAGCGCGCTGAATCCGTCGTCGTCCTGGGTGAACACGGAGGGGGCGGACAGGGCGCACTGGCCGGCGCCGATACAGACGTCCTTGTCGATGTCGATGTGCATGGCCTTGAGCCTCTTACCAGGTCACGGGGAGTTCCAGCATCCCCTGGATCGTGTCGCCGGGCTTGAAGGGGATCTCGTCCGCGGGAGCGGCGAGGCGCAGTCCGGGCAGTCGGGCGAAGAGGGTGTGCAGGGCGATCTCCATCTCGGCGCGGGCCAGGTTCTGGCCGAGGCACTGGTGGATGCCGAAGCCGAAGCCGACGTGGTGCCGGGCGGAGCGGTGCCAGTCCAGGGCGTCGGCGTCGGGGTACACGTCCTCGTCGCGGTTGATGACCGAGGTCGCGAAGACCACCCCGTCGCCGGCCCGGATGGTCTCGCCGCCCGCCTCGACGTCCTCGGTGGCCATCCGCAGCAGGCCGTCGGCGATCGACAGCATGCGCATCAGCTCCTCCACCGCGGCCGGCAGCAGTGCCGGGTCGGCCCGCAACTCGGCCAGCCGCTCGGGGTGTTGGAGCAGGGTGAAGGTGCCGAGCGAGATCATGTTGGCGGTCGTCTCATGGCCGGCGACCAGCAGGATGGTGGCGAAGGCGATGACGTCGACGCGGCTCAGCTCGCCGGAGCGCAGCCGGTCGTGGACGAGTTCGTCCAGCACCCCGTCACCAGGCCGCTCCTCCTTGAGCTTCCGGTCGATCAACTCTCCGAAGTACGCGTCCAGTTGATCGCGCGCGTTCTGGGTGTCGGAGGCCTTCGGACCGCGCAGCAGCCGGCGTGACTGCTCCTCGAAGAAGTCGTGGTCGGCGTACGGGACGCCGAGCAGGGCGCAGATCACCATCGACGGCACCGGCAGCGCGAAGGCGCTCACCAGCTCGGCGGGCGGGCCCTGCGCGATCATCGCGTCGAGCCGCTCGTCCACGATCCGCTGGATCTCCGGACGCAGTTCCACGGCCCTGCGCAGGGTGAAACTGGGCACCATCATCCGCCGTTGCGTGTGGTGCTGCGGGTCGTCGAAACCGAGCAGCGCCACCCTCCGGTTCTGGGTCGCCGCGAAGCGTTCCGTGGGCGCGGGGAAGTCGGGGCGGGTGCGGTCGCTCGACAACCGGGGGTCGGTGAGGAGGGTACGGGCGAGCGCGTGCCCCGTGACCAGCCAGGCCGGTCGGCCGTCGTAGAGCGTGATGCGGGCCAGCGGACGGCCGTCGCGCAGGGTGTCGTAGGCGGTGGGCGGGTGGTAGGGGCAGGTCCGGTCCTGAGGGAAGGCGACGGGTTCCGTTTGCGTGCGGGGGGTTGCCGTCATGGAAGACCTCGCAGACGAAGGTGTGCGTCGTGCAGCGGCGTGCAGATCTTCATTAGATGCCCGGGGCATCTAACGGGCGACGACAAGTTCGGCCAGATCGGTGGCGGGGGCAGGTTGGCCGGGGATGCTCGCTCGAAAATCGAAAACGGGACGAGCCGCCGACGGGACGGCTTGCTGACCGCGGGCGGGACGGGGGGTTGCGGGGGACTTCCACGGGCATCGGACGGGGCGGGGCCCGGCGGGGGCTTCGGTGGAGGACGGGGCCGGCCTCCGGGGACGGCCGGGGCTCCGGTGACAACGGGGCAGGCCTCCGGTGAGAACGGGGCGCGCCTCCAGGGACGGCCGGGGCTCCAGTGAGGGCAGGGCAGGCCTCCGGGGACGGCCCGGGCTCCGGCGACGACGGGGCAGGCCTCCGGTGAGAACGGGGCGCGCCTCCAGGGACGGCCGGGGCTCCAGTGAGGACAGGGCCGGCCTCCGGGGACGGCCCGGGCTCCGGCGACGACGGGGCAGGCCTCCGGTGAGAACGGGGCGCGCCTCCAGGGACGGCCGGGGCTCCAGTGAGGACAGGGCCGGCCTCCGGGGACGGCCGGGGCTCCGGCGACGACGGGGCAGGCCTCCGGTGAGAACGGGGCGCGCCTCCAGGGACGGCCCGGGCTCCAGTGAGGGCAGGGCAGGCCTCCGGGGACGGCCGGGGGCTCCAGTGACGACGAGGCGCGCCTACGGGAACGACCAGGCGGGGCCGGCTTCCGGCACGGGCCGGGCGGGCTTCCGGCGACTGCCGGGCGGGGCTGTGGCGAAAACCGGTTGTGGGTGGGGGCGGCGGGGCCGCAGAATCCCGCCATGCCTACGACCTACGCCTTTCTGCCGCTGACCGCCGCCGCCATGCCGGTGCGGTTCCAGCAGCAGTCCGGCCGTCCGGAGGGGCCGACACCGCTCACGTCGTGACCGGGGCGCTCGTCGCGGGGCTGCTCGCGGGCTACGGCATCGCCATGCCCGTCGGCGCGGTCGCGACCTACCTCGTCTCGCTCACCGCCCGCACCACCCTGCGCACCGGGGTCTGTGCCGCGCTGGGCGTCGCCACTGCCGACGGGCTGTACGCGCTGGTGGCCGCGCTCGGGGGTACCGCCCTCGCCGCCGCGCTGCGTCCGGTGCTCGGACCGCTGCGCTGGGCCTCGGCCCTGCTGCTGCTCGCGCTGGCGGTCCGGGGCGCGGTCACCGCCGTACGCCAGTACCGCGGCCGTCGGCTCGCCACCCGCGCCGATCCGCCTCCCCCGAGCCCCGCCCGCGCCTACCTGGCACTGCTCGGGATCACCCTGCTCAACCCGACCACCGTGATCTACTTCGCCGCCCTGGTGCTCGGTACGCGGACCGCGGACGCGGTGCGGCCGATGGAGCAGGGCGTGTTCGTCCTGGCCGCCTTTGTCGCGTCCGCGAGCTGGCAGGTCCTGCTGGCCGCCGGCGGGGCACTGCTCGGCCGGGCACTGACCGGACGGCGCGGGCGACTGGTGACGGCACTCGTGTCGAGCACGGTGATCATGGCTCTCGCGGTCCGGATGATGGGGTGAACGGGCGGCCCGCGCACAGCCGCTCAGGGCGCGGCGGTCCGGGTGGCCGCGCAGTCGGTCGGAGGCCGCAGGCCGGTGGGTGACGGCGTGTACGGTGCTGCCACGGCCGGACGGTCAACAGCGCACAGGCCGGACGGATGACGCCGCGAATGGGCCGACCCCGCAGCCGGTCAGGGCGCGTGGGCCTGGCCGATGGTGGGCGTGGGGCCGGTGGTTCGCGTTGCTCGTCAGGGTGTGAAGGCGCGGGACACGGCGAGGCTGTCCTCGTAGACGTGGTGGCGGACGATCAGCCCGTCCTCGACTGTCAGGTGCAGCGCGAACCTGGCGCGATAGGGGCGTCCGGTGGCCCGTGCCGTCTGCCGGATCTCGCCGAGGACCACCGCGTCGGCGCCGTCGACGAGGACGCGCTCGATCTGTGTGTCCGCCTGCTCGGGGACATGGTGGGCGGCCAGTTCCCGGTAGTGCGCGGCGGCGTCCGCGCGGGTGGAGCGGTGGCGGATCCACGGGGTGGCGGCGTGGCCGTGCTCGTCCTCGGGCCAGTCGAGCTTCCAGTCGCCGTGTTCGGCGTACAGCTCGGCGATCCGCTCCGGGTCGCCCTGGCCGATGCGTCGCAGCAGTTCCGCGACCACGGAACGGGTCGCGATCTCGGCGGTGGCGGTGGCAGTGGTGGTCATGGGTACTCCTCCCCTTTCGACGGTTGCCACTGTGCCCCGCGGGGGCCGAGCGAGGCGATTACCTCCGAGGTCATCGCGGAGCGGATGAATCCGCGGGGTTCCGGTGTTGTGGACCGTGCAGTGAACCGTGGGACACGACGACGATGGGATGGATTTCATGCCTCTCGAGGGCGAGTACGAGCCGAGTCCGACCGGGTGGGTGCGCGAGCAGGTGGAGTTGTACGAGAGCTCGGGCGGCACCGAGGGGACGACCCTGCTGGAGACCGGGATGCCCGTGATCCTGCTGACCACTGTGGGCGCGAAGAGCGGAAAGATCCGCAAGACCCCGCTGATGCGGGTCGAGCACGAGGGCCGGTACGCCGTGGTCGCCTCGCAGGGCGGAGCCCCCAAGCACCCGGTCTGGTACCACAACCTCAAGGCCGACCCCCGCGCGGAACTCCAGGACGGACCCGAGAAGTGGGACATGTCCGCGCGTGAGGTGACCGGCGCGGAGAAGGCGGAGTGGTGGGAGCGGGCTGTGGCGGCCTATCCCCCGTACGCGGAGTACCAGGAGAAGACGGACCGCGAGATCCCGGTCTTCGTGCTGGAACCCGCCGCCGAGCACTGAGCGAGCGGCCCGGAGAAGATCTCGCGAAAAGGAACTCGCGAAAAATCTTGAGACCGGGCGCATGAAGCCCCCTCGGCCGGGCACCTGTGCGTCAGGCCCCGCCGCGCTCCCCCGTCGCGGCGGGGCTTTCGTCTGCCTCGCCCGCGGGCCGGTCGGTGATGTCGAGGAAGATCTGGTCCGTCTCGGCGAAGGTGTCGGCGACGGAGCGCTTGATGCGTACGGCGACCTCCTCGACCTGCTCGCTGTCCAGGCCCGGCACGAGGTCGACGCGTGCGGCCACCAGGACCGATTCCAGCCCCGTCTTCATCGTGAACAGCGCCTCCACGCTGTCGATCTCGGGCTGCTCCTGGAGCAGCGCCCGGATCCGCCCGCTGGTCTCCGTGTCGACGGCCTCCCCGATCAGCTGGTCGCGGGCCTCCCGGCCGAGCCGATAGGCCACGTAGACGAGCAGCGCCCCGATCGCCAGCGACGCGGACGCCTCCCACACGACCTGCCCGGTCACCATGTGCAGAGCCATGCCGGCCATGGCCAGGCTGACGCCCAGCACCGCCGTGCCGTCCTCGGCGACGACCGTGCGCAGCGCCGGGTCGCGCAGGCCGTCGCCCTTCCCGCCCTGCCCGTGCGTCTGGTAGAGCGCCCGCACCAGCGACGCGCCCTCGGCGAGGAAGGCGACACCGAGGACGACGAGCCCGGCGACGTATCCGCTGAACTTCTCCTCGGCTCCGTTGCGCAGTGCCTCGACGCCCTGGAAGAAGGAGAAGCAGCCGCCCATGACGAAGATCCCCACCGCGGCGAGGAGCGACCAGAAGAACCGCTCCTTGCCGTAGCCGAAGGGGTGACGTGTGTCGGCGGGTCGGCGGCTGCGGCGCAGCGCGGCCAGGAGGAAGACCTCGTTGAGGCTGTCGGCGACCGAATGTGCGGCCTCCGACAGCAGGGCCGGGGAGTGCGCGATCAGACCGCCGACCGCCTTGGCGACCGCGATGACCAGATTGGCGACGAGCGCCACGAGGACGGTGACCCGCGTTCTGCGGTCCGCTTTCCGGGTTGGTGCCGCGTTTCCCGGTGGTTGCGGCGACGCCGGTGGTGATGCCTCTGGTGAGGCCGGTGGCGATGCCTGTTGTGGTGTGTTCAGGGGTGCGTTCGATGTTGCGTTCGAATGTGTCCCGCTCACCTTCGCCGACTGCCCCGACTGGCGGGGCTCACACGCCGAAATCGGGGAACGCGGTCACCAGACACCCGCACGGCGACACGGCACGGCACAAGCAGGGAGGCGGCATGAGTGGCTCGGACGGAGGCAACAGCGCGTACGGGAACCGTACGTTCCAGCGCTCCAAGGCCCACTTCACGGACCGGATCACCACGGACGGCCGGGACGGCTGGCCGGTGGAGCCCGGCCGCTACCGTCTGGTGGTCAGCCGGGCCTGCCCCTGGGCGAGCCGGGCCCTGGTCTCCCGGCGGCTGCTGGGCCTGGAGGGCGTCCTGTCGCTCGCGGTGGCCGATCCGATCCAGGACGACCGCAGTTGGCGCTTCACCCTCGATCCCGACGGCCGTGACCCGGTCCTTGGCATCCGCTACCTCAGCGAGGCCTACGACCGGCGGGAGAGCGACTACCCGGGCGGGGTGAGCGTGCCCGCGATCGTGGACGTGCCCAGCGGGAAGCTGGTCACCAACGACTACCAGCAGCTCACCCTCGACCTCGCCACCGAGTGGCGTGCCCTGCACCGGGACGGCGCCCCGGATCTGTATCCGCTTGCGCTGCGCGACGAGATCGACGCGGTGATGGCGGACGTCTACGAGGACGTCAACAACGGTGTGTACCGGGCCGGGTTCGCCACCGAGCAGGCGGAGTACGAGGCCGCCTGCTCGGCGGTGTTCCGACGGCTCGAGCTGCTGGCCCGAAGGCTCGCCCGGCAGCGCTATCTGGTCGGGGACACGATCACCGAGGCCGACATCCGGCTGTTCACCACGCTGGTGCGCTTCGACGCGGTCTATCACGGCCACTTCAAGTGCAACCGCTGGAAGCTGGCGGAGAACGAGGTGCTGTGGGGGTACGTCCGGGACCTCTACCAGACGCCCGGTTTCGGTGACACGGTCGACTTCGACCACATCAAGCACCACTACTACCAGGTGCACACCGGCATCAACCCCACGCGGATCGTGCCGCTCGGACCGGATCTGTCGGACTGGCTGACCCCGCACCACCGCGAGGAGCTGGCCGGCCGGCCGTTCGGCGACGGGACACCGCCGGGCCCACCGCCGCCGCAGGAGCAGGTGTCACCTCAGGGCCGGCCCACACCGGCGTAGCAGAACGGACGAAGGAGAGACTGATGGCCAAGAAGAACAAGAAGAAGATGAAGCTCCCCCTGGCCTACAAGCCTCTTGGTTTCGTGCTGGGTTGGTCGAGCGGGGCGTTGGCCGGGGCCGCGTTCCGCAAGACGTGGAAAGTGATCCGGCACGAGGACGACGCGCCCGACGCCCTGGACCGCAACCGGGGTTGGGGCGAGATCCTGCTCGCGGCGGCCGTACAGGGCGCGATCTTCGCGGTGGTGCGCAGCGCGGTGGACCGCACGGGCGCGAAGGCCATCGAGCGGTCCACCGGGGTCTGGCCGACCGACGACGACGGCGGCCGTGACTGACGCTGCGTCAACTCTGCCTGGTCGCCCCGTCGTCAGCCCAGCTTGGGCGCCGTCGGGGTGACCCGGCGCAGGGTGAAGGAGTGGCCGGCCGGGTCGGCGTAGCCGCGCTCCTCGAACGGGCCCGAGGCGTCCTTGGTCTCCAGTGGACGCCCGCCGAGCCCGATGACCCTGCGCTCCGCCTCGTCCAGGTCGTCGACGACGAAGTCGAGGTGGGCCTGGAGGGCGTTCTCGGGGCGCGGCCAGCTGGGCGGAGTGGCGTTCATGTCCCGGCGGAACGCCAGCCGCATCCCCTCCGAGCCCCTGATCTCCACGCGGTTGGCGGTCGCGTCCGTCTCCTCGCCCTCCAGCAGCTCCTTGTAGAACCCGGCGAGCTTCTCCGGCTCGGCGCAGTCGAGCACCACGACGCCCGCTTTCACCAGTGCCATGTCTCCTCCGTACGGTCCGGGGCGCGGGGCGTTCGTGCCCCGCGGCCCTGTACCTCACGGATATCCCGGTCCGCCGGGTTCAGTCGGCGATCAGCCACTCACCGTCCCGCATCAGTTCTCGCCCGACGAGTTCATCGGCCTCGTGCCAGGCCTGGATCCGCACCGGGCGGACCCTGAAGTACTCGTACGGGGTGGACAGTTGACGCGGGTCGAAGCCGGTCTTGGCCGCGAAGCGGTCGCCGTCCTCCTCGGACAGTTCGGCGAGCGTGATCGTCTCGACGGTGCCCTCGATCATCGTGACGTCCCTGGTCGGTCCGATGCCGAGCCGGGTGCGGCCGGTGGTGCGCAGATTGCGTCCGGTGGGGCTCTTGGCCGGGGTCGCGAGGAGCAGGGTGGCGCCGTTCCAGAGGAAGGAGAGCGGGGTGAGGAACGGCAGCCCGCCCGCGGCGTCGGCCGTCGCGACCCAGACGTCCTCGTCGTGCTCCAGGCGGTGCAGGGTGTCGAGCTTCCGCTGTTTCGCGGGACGTGCGGGCGGGTTCGTCATCGCCGGTCGGTCTCCTGAACTCATGGGGAACGGACGGGACCAGTCTCGCGGTCAGAGAGCCGCCTCGTCCTGGATCTCCGCGAGCCGGGCCGCCGCCGCGCCGAGCAGCAGGTCCAGCGCCGTCGGGTAGGAGCTGCGCGGCATGTCGGCGACGAGGTGGCGGGCGGTCGCGGCGATGTGCGGGTGGGTGCCGGCGGGCAGTCGGGCGTACGTGGCCCGCCATACGGCCGTCGCCGCCTCCCGGGCCGGTTTCGGCAGCGCGGTGCTCGCCGAGTCGAGGGCGGCGAAGGCGAGCGCCTGGTCGACGAAGGCGTGGTAGATCCGCACCGCCTCGGCGTCGGGGAACCCGGCACGACGCAGCACGCCGAGGATGGTCTCCACGGCCTGGATCTCATGGTCGCGCCCGGTGACCCGGTGCGAGCTGAGGACGGCGGCCCGGGGGTGGGCGAGCGCGCCGGCGTGCATGCGCAGGCCCAGGTCCCGCAGGTCGGCCCGCCAGTCTCCGGTGGGCCGCCAGGTGCGCAGGGTGTGGCCGATCAGCTCGTCGGCGACGGCGAGCATGAGGTCGTCGGTGTGCCGGAAGTAGCGGTACAGGGAGCTGGGGTCGGCGCCGAGGGCGCGGCCGAGGCGGCGCACGGAGAGGGCCTCGGCGCCGTGCTCCTCGATCAGCCGGAGGGCCGTGGCGACGATCAGCTCCTCGGACAGCACGACACCCTGTTTGGTGGGGCGTCTGCGCCGCCGGGCGTCGGGCGGGACGACACGTTCGCTCATGGCATGCCTCCGTGGGCCGGATGCCCCGACCTTACGACAACACCGTTGACCTGTTAACCCCGCGGACAGTTTCATGTCGCCTCACCGGGGCCGACCAGGCCCCCCGGTGCGAGCGGAGACGCGGCCATGCCCGACCACCAGCCCTCAGTGAGACCGCCCGGCGGAGAGCCCTCCGCCGGATCGACCCTGCGCAAGTCCCTCGGCGTCCTGGACGGCGTCGCCATCGCCGCCTCCAGCACGGCCGCGACCACCAGCATCGGCATCGGCCTCGGTGTCACGGCCGGGGTCGTCGGACTGCATCTGCCGGCGATCATGCTCCTGGCGTTCCTGCCGGTCCTCGGCATCGCCGGCGCGTACGCCCGCCTCAACCGCGTCGAGCCGAACGCCGGCAACGGCTATGTGTGGGTGGGCCGTTCGCTCACCCCCTGGCTGGGTTTCCTGGTCGGCTGGGTGAACATCGTGGCGACGGTGGCGTTCCTCGCCTACACCACCGCCGTCACCGGCTCGGCCCTGATCCAGCTGGCCGGGGACGCCGGAGTGCACCGGCTGGCCGGCCTCACGCTGGACCCGGGCTCCACCGCCCAGACGACACTCCTCGGCGTCGTGGTCCTCGCCGCGGTCACCCTGACCGCCGTGACGGGCGTACGGACCGCGGCACGCCTTCAGGCCGGGCTGCTGGTCTTCGAGTACGTGGTCCTGCTGGGCTTTTGCGCCTACGGCATCGTCACCGGCCCGCACGCCTTCAGCTGGAGCTGGTTCGACCCGTTCGCGATCCCGTCCGCGACCGCGCTGGCCCAGGGGCTGCTGCTGTCGGTGTTCTGCTACTGGGGCTTCGAGGCCGCGTTCAGCGTCTCCGAGGAGGTCCGCGACCCCCGGGACGCCTCCCGGGCGGGCCTGACGACGCTGTTCACGATGCTCGGACTGTTCCTCCTCGGCTCGATCGCCTTCCAACGCGTCCTGTCCGAACAGGAGTTGGCCGGGCACGGCGCCGAGGGCCTGGCGTTCTTCGGGGACCGGCTGGCCTCGCAGCCGCTGGCCGCGCTCCCGTTGGTGGCGCTGATGTTCTCGGCGGTCGCCTCGCTCCAGGCCGGGGTGATCCCAACAGCCCGGGGGATGTTCGCGATGAGCCGGGACCGTACCCTCGGGCCGGTGTGGTCCAAGGTCAGCCGCCGGTACGGCACTCCCGCCGCCGGGACCGTGCTGATCGGCGCGCTGGCGGCCGGGGTCGCGCTCCTCGCCCTGGTCATTCCCCGGCTCGCGGACATGATCATGGCGACGGTGAGCGCCATCGGCATCGTGGTGGCCCTGTCGTACGCGCTGACCGCCCTCGCGGCCGCCGTGCGTTTCCGTTCGCTGCTGCGCGAGGACTGGCGTGAGGGCGTACGGGCCGTGGTGCTGCCCACGCTCAGTGCGCTGACCCTGCTCGGTCTCGGCGGATATCTCGGCTGGTCCTTCTACACCTCCACCGATCACTTCGCACTCCGCGCGGACAACGGCTGGTTCCTGCTCAGCACACCGCTGGCGATGATCGCGTCCGGCTTCGTGGCCGCGGCATGGGCCAAGTGGGTGCGCCGGTCGGCCTACTTCCACACCGGCAGGGGCACCGACGCGGACGCGCCCCGCCTGATCCCGACACCCCACTAGGAAACGGACCATGTACGCAGACCTGCTCTTCACCGGCGGCCCCGTCCTCACCCCCGAAGGTCGCGAGGGAACCAGAGGTCCCGAGGGCCCTGGGAGTTCCGGGGGCCGCAGCGCCACCGCCGTGGCCGTCACCGGCGACCGCATCACCGCCGTAGGAGGGGACGAGGTCCTGGAGCTCCGGGGGCCGCGGACCGAAGTGGTCGACCTCGCAGGGCGGTTGCTGCTGCCGGGCTTCCAGGACGCGCATGTGCATCCCGTGCCGGCCGGACTGGAACTGACCCAGTGCGATCTCACCGGGACGCGGACGGCCGCGGAGACCGTCGCCGCCGTGCGCGCGTACGCCGACGCGCATCCCGAGCGGGAGTGGATCACCGGCGGCGGCTGGTCCATGGAGGCGTTCGAGGGCGGCACGCCGACGAAGGAGCTGCTGGACGCCGTCGTCCCCGACCGGCCCGTCTATCTGCCCAACCGCGACCACCACGGCGCCTGGGTCAACAGCCGCGCCCTCGCGTTGGCCGGCATCACCCGCGACACGCCCGACCCGGCCGACGGACGGATCGAAAGGGACCCCGCGGGCTCGGGCGAGCCGAGCGGCACCCTCCAGGAAGGGGCGATGCAGCTCGTCGGACGCCTCGCTCCCCCAGCCACGCCGGCCGACCGGCTCGCCGCCCTGCTGCACGCCCAGCGCCATCTGCACACGCTCGGCGTCACGGCCTGGCAGGACGCGCTCGTCGGGGACTTCCTCGGCATGGACGACCCGGCCGAGGCGTATCTGACGGCCGCCCGGGACGGCTCGCTGACCGCGCGTGTCGTCGGCGCCCTGTGGTGGGACCGCGAGCGCGGGGCCGAGCAGATCCCCGAACTCGTCGAGAAGCGGGCCGCGTTGAGCCACGGCCGGTTCCGGGCGGGCACCGTCAAGCTGATGCTGGACGGGGTCGCCGAGACCGGGACGGCGGCGCTGCTCGACCCGTACCTGGACAAGTGCGGCTGTGCCACCGCCAACCGGGGCACCAGCTTCATCGACCCCGGTCAGCTGCCCAAGTACGTCACGGAGTTGGACGCGCTCGGCTTCCAGTGCCACTTCCACGCCCTGGGCGACCGTGCCGTACGGGACGCGCTCGACGCGATCGAGGCCGCGCGCATCGCGAACGGACACAGCGACACGCGACCCCACCTGGCACATCTTCAGGTGGTGCACCCCGACGACGTGCCGCGCTTCGCCAGGCTCGGCGCCACCGCCAACATCCAGCCGCTGTGGGCGGCGCACGAGCCGCAGATGGACGAGCTGACCATTCCCTTCCTAGGGGCCGAACGGGCCGCGTGGCAGTACCCGTTCGGCGCGCTGCTGCGCTCCGGCGCCACGCTCGCGGCGGGCAGCGACTGGCCGGTGAGCAGCCCCGATCCGCTGGAGGGCATCCATGTCGCGGTGAACCGGGTGGCACCGGGAGCGGACGGCGCGCCCGTCTTCCTGCCCGCCGAACGCCTGGGACTCGCCGAGGCGTTGACCGCCTACACGGCGGGTTCGGCCCATGTGAACCACCTCGACGACACCGGCCGGGTGCGCGTGGGGGCGCTGGCGGACCTGGTCGTGCTGGACCGCGACCCGTTCGCCGCTGGGCCCGAGGGGATCGCGGACACGCGGGTGGCGCTGACGTACGTGGGTGGCGCGCGAGTGTACGCAGCTCAAGGGGCTTGAGCAGTAACGGAGATCACGGCCGGGTCACGGTGTAGATCATTTACGCTCTGGGAAGCCTCGTTCCGCTTCTCGTTTCAACTTTCGTTTCACGAAGCTGAGTTCGAGTGCATGGGCGGTCTCCCCCTGGACCGCCCTTCCCAGGGGTGGGGGGGTTCTGCGCGCCGTTTCCCGAAAGGATCCACATGCCTCAGGCCGTCACGTCCGACCTCCCCTCCGACACCCCCGCCGGCCGGCACCGCCCCACGGAGGCGGGGGACGCCCTGACCCGCCTCCTGGTCGAACACATCAAGGGGATCACCGAGCAACACCGCGATTCCCAGAGCTCCGTTCAGCACCGGCTGGACGCTCTCCGCTCCCCGCACCCCGGCACCACGCTGCGGGTGGAGGGAGCCCTCCACCTGGCGCGGCCCGCGTTCCTCCCTCCCGACGAGGAGGGGCAGGCGAGGCTGGCCCGTCTCGACGCCGGGCTGCGCGTGATAGAGGCGGCCTTCCCCCAGGTCGGCACCGACGCCGAGATATGCCGGCTGACCTGCACGATGCTGGAAGGGGCCTGGCGCAGCCGCGCGCTCGCCCCGCCGCATGCGCAGGAGCGGACGACCGCCTGCGCCTGCGCGCTGTGCCGCCGGCTGCCCGTACCCCCCGCCCGCACGCTGGACGACTACGGCTGGCGGCAGAGCGCCGGGCGTCCCCTCGCCGTCAAGACCTGGCCGTACCGCCGGGAGCTGGACAGCGTGCTGACCGGTGGCTGGTCCTGGACCCGGCAGATGAACGACCTGGAACACGACCTCGGCCACCGCCACCGCTTCGAGGACGACATCCTCGTCTTCCACGAGTACAAACGCGTGGTCGACACCATCGACACGACCCGCCTCACCCAGCTCATCGAAGGCCGCCTGGCGGAGAACTTCAGCACCAACACGGCGCGGGCCCTGGTCGCCGGACTCTTCGCGGCCCACAAGCGGTCCGTGGACGAGTACTGGCTCCAGCAGCACGGCGCGGGCACCGTCACGCTTCCGCAGACCAACCCGCTCAGCCACAGCACCTATTCGGCCCTGCAAATGATGGACTGCCTGTTCTGGCACGTCGCGCCCGACACCGAGCTCTGGCAGGAGGAGAACCTCGCCTCGCTGCTGCTGTGCCGCGTCATCGACGACATGGCCGACGTCCGGGCCGACGCGCTGACCGGCGAGATCAGCAACTTCTGGCTGGCCGACCTGCCCGGTCACACCAAGGCGCTCTACGCCGCCTGTGCCATGGCCATCGTCAAGTACGGCTGCACGCCCGAGGCACACGAGCCGATGTGGAACACCTGGCTGATGACGACGACCATCGTCTGGATGGGGCTCACGGGCCGCCACGCCCTGTGGTTCGACGGCATCACCCAGGGCCTCCCCCCGGCCGAGGCGTGCCCGCTGTGCGACCTACAGCCCAACCCCTGCACCGGCATCCTCACCGAGGGCACCACCCTCACCGTCGCCCCGCGGGCCACCGTACCGGCGCTGAGCGCCAGGACCGCCGAGCTGTCCGCCCGCTGCAAGGCCCAACACCCCCGGGCATGGCCCCTGTTCGACGCCGAGCTGCACGCCTTCGAGGCGGTGCACGGACCCTGGTCCGGCGATGTCGACAACGCGTGGGAGATCCTGCGCCGCACCTACATCGCCGGCGTGGAGGCGTCCATGGCCGCGGCGTCCACGGACCGCGCCCGTGAGGTCCAGGTGGACGCCGGCGTGGTCGGTGCCGAGCGGTTCCATGCCCTGCACGACCCCGGGACCGGCAGGGAGGACATCGCGCTGCTCGCCTACATGTTCGCCTGCGCCCACCCGCACTTCCTCTGGAACGCCACGGGGTACGTGCCCACGGACGTGGCAGGCGACTGGCTCGACGGCTGACCTCGAACACACCGCTGCCCGGCCGGGGTTCCGGCCGGGCAGCGCTGGTGTCGTTCGGGGAGACCGTCAGACGGAGAACTCGACGGGCAGGCTGTCGAGTCGGAACTCCCAGGTGGAGGCGGTCGAGGAGAGTTCCTCCGACGGCACGGCCAGCCGCAGGCCCGGCAGCCGGTGCAGCAGCACGTCCACGCCGATCTCGATGATGGACTGACCGATGCTCTGCCCCGGGCACTCGTGCGGTCCGGCGCTGAACGCCAGGTGCGACTGGTTGCCCTGCACGGCCACGTCCGCGTCGGGCCGTACCTCCGGGTCGACGTTGCCCGCGGCCAGCCCGAGTACGAGGAGCTCGCCCTCCTGGATGTGATGGCCGCCGAGTTCCAGGTCGGCGGCGGCGAAGCGGCCCGGCAGCACGGCCAGCGGCGGGGTGTCCCACATGACCTCCTCCACCACCGAGGAGATGTTCAGCTGCCCGCTGACCAGACCGGACAGCCGGGCGGAGTCGGTGAGGACCAGTTGCAGGACCCGGGCCAGCAGGTTGCTGGTGGTGGTGTGCGCGGCGATCAGCACCAGGCGCAGATGGCTGACGACCTCGTCGTGGTCGAGTCCGGCGGGGTGTTCCAGCAGGGCCGTGGCGAAGTCGGAGCCGGGCTCGGCCCGTTTGCGGTCGGTGAGGTCCGAGAGGATCTGCATGATCCGGCCGTTGTGTTCGAGAGCGCCCTCGCCGCCCTTGAAGACCTGGGCACACGACTCGACCAGGCGGAGCCCGTCCTCCGTGCGCAGGCCCAGGATCCGGGTGAGCACGAGCATCGGCAGGAGCTCGGCGTAGTCGGCGACCAGGTCGGCGTGCCCCGTGTCGGCGAACGCGTCGATCTGCTTGTTCGCGAAGTACGTGGCATGCCGGCGCACACCACGGCTGGACGCCGCGAGCAGCCCGTCGGTGACCGCGCCGCGCAGCCGACGGTGCGGTTCGCCGTCCTGGGAGACGCAGTCGGGCCGCCAGCCGACCATCGGGATCAGCGGGTGTGTCTCCGGGATGTGCCCCTCCCGCCAGTCCCGCCAGATCCGTGCGTCCCTGCTGAACTGGCGGGGGTTGTCGAGCACCCGCCGGTTGTCCCGGTAGCCGAGGACCAGCCAGGCCGGCACATCGCCCTCCAGCAGCACCGGCGCGACCGAACCGTGCTCCTTGCGCAGCCGCTCGTAGATCGCCTGCGGGTCGGTCGCCGCCTCCGGCCCGTAGAGCCGGGCGAGATCGACTCCGCCGTGGGCGACGGGGCAGCCGCGCGGGGCGTCGGTGCCGTTTAAGGGCTGATCGGTCATCGGGACTCCAGAGCGACGGCGGAGCGGTCCTTCAAGTGACGTATGAGGGCGACCAGTACGTCACGGCTGGAAGCCCGGTCACGGGCGTCGCAGGCCACGACCGGGATGTGCTCGGGGATGTCCAGGGCGTCCCGGATCTCCTCGACCGGGTAGTCCTTGGAGTCCGGGAAGACGTTCAGGGCGACGACGAAGGGGACGTTCTGCCGCTCCATCTCCTCGATCGCCCGGAAGCTGGAGGCGAGCCGGCGGGTGTCCACCAGCACGACCGCGCCGAGGGCGCCCTTGAACAGCCCGTTCCACAGGAACCAGAACCGCTCCTGGCCGGGGGTGCCGAACAGGTACAGCATCAGGCTGTCGTTGAGGCTGATCTTGCCGAAGTCCAGGCTGACGGTGGTCTCCGTCTTGTCGGCGACGCCGATCAGGTGGTCGACGTCGGCGCTGGCCTGGGTGAGGGTCTCCTCGGTGGTCAGCGGCTTGATGTCGCTGACCGAGCGGACCATCGTGGTCTTCCCGGTGCCGAAGCCGCCGGCGATCATCACCTTCACCGAGCGGGTCCCGCCGGCGTCCGGCCCGGGATGGTCAAAGCCTTTGAAGTCCACTGAGTACCTCCTCAAGGAGCGCGAGGTCGGGCCCGCGGCCGGCGCCGTGCGCCGGGATCGGGTCACGGGCTTCGACGCGGTCTGCCTCCAGCAGGTCCGCCAGCAGCACCGCGAGAATGTTGAAGGGCAATCCGAGGTGGGCGCAGAGTTCGGCCACCGACAGCGGATCGCGGCAGCGCCGGACGATCTCCTCGTGCTCGTGCTGCATCCCCGTGCCCGGGGTGGATCGGGAGACGATGAGGGTCGCCACGTCGAGACTCGATGCCGAACCGCCCGGTCCGCTACGTCCTCCGGTGAGGACGTAGTAGCGCTCGAGACCGGACGGATCCGTGGGCCGGCGGGGAGCACTCATCCAGAGTGCTCCTCCAGGCGCGGAGTGGTGCCGAGGAGCTCACCCATCCGGCGGGCAAGGTCCCTCATCTGGTGCCCGAGCAGCCCCTGGTCGAGGCCCTCACGGGCGAGCACACCGAGATACGTCTCCACACCCGCGCGTACGACGAAGAGGTGCCCGCCGTCGACCTCGATCATCGCCAGCCGCAACTGGCCCAGCTGTCCGCCGGGCCGGGCGAACTGCTCCGCGACCGGCTGGGCCAGCGCCTGGAGGCCGGCCACCACCGCCGCGAAGCGGTCCACGTCGTCGGGGTCCTCGGCGCCGAAGGAGGTGATGGCCTTGCCGTCGCTGGAGGCCACGAGGGCGAAACGGATCTCCGGGATGGACTCCACGAGATCGCGGAGCGCCCAGCTCACGTCGGTTCCCTGTTGCGTCATGTCGACTCAGTCGCTCTCTTCAGTGCTGTGCTCGGTGGACTCGCGGCCGTCGGCCGTGCCGTCGCCGCCCTGGACCGGTCCGGACTCGCGTCCGGCGGTGGCGAAGGCGGCCAGGCCGGCGAAGGACGCGTCCGGCGGGACGGCGGAGACGGCTGACGTCGCCTCCTCGCCCCGCTCCTGGCGCGCGGCCGGGGTGTACCGGACCTCCTCGCTCCGCCTGCTCCGGCGCCGGGGCAGTCCGCCGGGCGTGGTGTCCGTGGCCCCCGTCGTGTCGGTCACCTCGGTCGTCTCGGTCGTCGCGGCAGCGGGCGCCGGGGTCTCCTCCCTGACGGGAGTCGGGGCGGAGGCCTGCACCACGGGTGCGGCCGCGGGCAGCGGGCTGAAGTACTTGTGCGGGACCACCACGACCACCGAGGTGCCGAGCCAGGGCGAGTCCGCGTAGGTGACGCGGATGCCGTAGCGACGGGCGAGGATGCCGACGACCCTGAGACCGATCGTCGCGTCCTCCGAGACACCGCCGAGTCCGGGACCGGATCCGGTACCGGCCAGGGCCTGTTCGGCCTCGCGCTTCTTCTCCTCGCTCAGACCCTTGCCGGAGTCCTGGATCTCGATGCCGACACCGTTCGGCACCTCCTTGCCGGAGACGAGCACCGGCTCGGTGGGCGGCGAGTAGCGGGCCGCGTTGTCCAGGAGGTGGGCGAAGATCAGCGTGAGGTGGTCCACCAGGCCGCCGTCGACGCCGAGTTCGGGCAGCTGGCGTACGTCGACCCGGTGGAAGTCCTTGATCCGGCCGATGCCGCCGCGGACCACGCTGAGCAGCCGCTGCGGTTCCTGCCACTGCCGGCCGGGACGGTCCGAGCCGCCCAGCACGCCGATGCTGGCGGCGAGACAGTCGGCGGGGCCGATCTCCTGGTCGAGCTCCATGAGGCCGCGCGCCACGGCGGGCAGCCGGCCGTGCTCACCCTGCATCTCGTGCAGCCGGCCGCGGAGCTTGCTGGTCAGCACGTGGATGCGGTTGCCGATGCCGATGACGGCCTGCTCGGCGGCGGTGGACCGGTCGAACTCGCGCTCGACGCCGATCAGCGAGGTGCGCAGCACCTTGCGCAGCTCGGCCTGGAGCTCCGAACTCACCTTGGCGCACTGGTTGGAGGCCGGCAGCAGGTCGTCGACGGCGTCACCGGCGCGCAACTGCTCCAGTGCCTCGGGCAGCTGCTCGTCGGCGAGCCGGGCCACGGCGGACAGCTGGTGGGCCAGCTGCTCCTGCCAGACCTCGGCCTGGTCGGCGAGCTGCGCCTCGTACGACGAGGCCTGCTCGGTCAGCCGTTCCTCGTAGGCGCGGGCCTGCTCGGCGAGCCGCTCCTCGTAGCCGGCGACCTGCTCGGCGATCCGTTCCTCATAGCCTGCGGCCTGGTCGACGAGGCGGGCGTCCTGGGCCGCGTGCTCGGCGGAGAACTTCCGTTCCAGGCCCGCGACATGCTGCTGCCACTGCTGGGAGTGCTCGGCCTGCGCGGTACGGAAGCCGGCCTCGGCGCGGTGCAGCTGCTTGCGTGTGCGGACCAGGAGCCGGACGCACACCGCGCTGGCCGCCGTGGCGGCGGCACCGGCGACGGCCGCGGTTATTCGCTCCGAGCTCATGAACGTGGCGGCAACTGTCCCGCCTCCTAAGGCCAGGGGCATCAGCCACCAGCTGTACCAGGCGACAGGGGCCCGCGCCGCCGGCGGCGGAGTGGCGAGTTCCATCTGCATCCTTCGAAGCAACACGATCGAACAGGGGGGTGTGCAAGGGGGGAAGCGCACTGACCAATGCGCACGGCAAGACGACCGATCGCGACCGAGTCAACTCGCAGCGCCGCAGGGGAGCTTATCGGGTTTGAACCTGAAAGGATCAACCTCACGGCCCGCCGGAGGTGAGGGTTCCGTCACGCTCAGCCAGGATCGAACAGTCGACAAATTCCCATACTGACCAGCCCTGTTGCCCAAGCGGACGTTGTCATCGGCGGACACATCACGAACCTACGCCTAGAGAATTCGGCGCAGAGTGAGCAACTGTGGTCCGAAACCGCTGCGTTCGTAGAAGCGGATCGCGTCCGCGTTGGCCGCGTACGCGGTCACCTCCGCCTGTTCGGCGCCCGAGCCCTTGGCCCAGGCGAGGAACTCCGCCACCAGCCGGGCTCCCGCGCGGGCCCGCCGGTGGGCCGGACGGACGTACATGCTGATCAGCGTGGCCGATGTGACCAGGCGCTTGTCCGTGGGTCCGGCGACCGAACCCATCAGATGGCCGACGACCTGCCCGCCGTGGTCGACCACGAGCACGAGCCGGGCCGGGTCCGCCAGAGCCGCCGCGAACGACTCCGCGCCGTGCTCGCGCGGCCAGTCGACGTTGATGGTCGCGTCCCGGGTACCGCCGTCCTCCGCGAAAAGGCCCGCACTGGAGGCGACGAGCCCCGGCATGTCCTCGGCGCGAGCCCGTCGCACGATCACGTCCTCATCAGTCATGCCCCGCAGGCTAGCGGGCACCGGTGACATCCTGGACAGGTGTCCAGCTATAGTGGACATCTGTCCAGGAAATGGGCCCGTACATTGAGGGAGATCATGGAAGCCGTCGCGAACGTTCTGGTGGGCCTGGTGGCCGCGCTGCACGCGTACATCCTGGTGATGGAGATGTTCCTGTGGCAGAAGAAGCCCGGGATGCGCTTCCACGGCTTCGACCGTGACATGGCGAAGGCGACCGCCGCGATGGCCGCCAACCAGGGCCTCTACAACGGCTTCCTCGCGGCCGGCCTGGTCTGGGGCCTGATCGCCGCCGACCCGACGGGGTTCCGCGCCCAGGTCTTCTTCCTGTCCTGCGTGATCGTCGCGGGCGTGTACGGCGCGATCACCGCCAACGTCCGCATCCTCGTCGCGCAGGCCCTGCCCGGAGCGCTCGCGCTGGGCGCGGTCCTGCTGGCGCGGTGACGGCCGCCGAGGACCCGCGCGCGGCCCGCACCCGCGAGAAGCTGCGCGCCGCACTCCTGGCCGAGTGCGCCGAGCGCCCGCTGGCGGAGGTCGGGGTGGCGGCGCTGACGCGCCGGGCGGGGGTCGGCCGGGCCACGTTCTACGTCCACTACGCCGACCTGGAGGCACTGGCGGTCGACGCCTGCGCCGATGTCGTACGCGAGGCCGTCGAGGCGCTGCACGCCTGGCGCGGACGGCCCGACCCGGTGCACGCGCCGCCCGCGCTCCCGGCGTTCTTCGCCTCGCTCGCCCCGCACGCCGGCCTGTACCGGGCCCTGCTGAGCCCGGGCGGGGGCGGTCCGCTGGGCCGGGTCCTGCACCGGGATCTGCGGGCCTACAGCCTGCGCGAGCGGGAACTGGCGGGCGCGGCGGACGCCCCGCTGGTGGCCTCGGCGGTCGCCGCCACCTTCGCCGGGGTGCTGGCCGACTGGCTGCACGGACTGCTGGCCGGCGACGCCGGTGACATCGCCGACCAGGTCTGGCAGTTGCTGGTCGCGCTGCACGCCAGCCGGTGACGGTTCACTTGCAGCCCATGCCGTCCTTCACCCGGGGCCATGCCTCCACGCCGTCGGACGTGCGCACGTACGCCGTCCTCTCGTCGTCGGTGAGCCACAACTGCCAGTCGCGCAGCCGGTATCCGGTGTCGTGTGCGTCGGCGGGCATCCGGACGTCCCCGTCGTACTCGCCCAGGAGCATCTCACCGCCGAGCACCCCGTGCGGATCGCGGGCGTACAGCTTGCCGTCCCTGCCTTCGCCGGTGCCCAGGAAGTGCGCGTCCTGCCAGTCGCAGTGGGCGGAGCCGGCCGAGCTGCTGATGACGGTCAGGGGCACCCGCTTGCCTTGCCGGTCGGTCCAGACCTCGTACTCCTGCGAGTCGGTGAAGTCCGCCTCGAACTCGGCCGGATCGCAGGAGGCGCTGGTCTCGGGCCCCCAACCGGGCCTGTTCTTCTGGTCCTTGGCGACGATCACCGCCACCTTGGTGCGGCCCCCGACGTCGTAGGAGAACAGAACGCGTCCGCCCTCCTTGCGCTCCACCCGGTAGCCCTCCTGCGGCACGCCGGGCTGCTCGATGTCGAAGTACGCCTTGAGCCCCTCCTCCGGAGTCTCTCCCCCGTCGCCCTCGCTCCACGGCTCGCTGGCGCCCGCGGTGTCGATCGGCCAGTCGCACTCCAGGGCGCGGGCCGCGGCGCCGGTGTTCACGAGAGCGGACCGGTCGTCCTTCTCCTCGTCCCAGTCCTTGGCGGGGATGTGAAGCGGGCCGCTGTAGGGCGTGGCCGGAGCCGTTCCGGCGACGACCAGGTCCCCTTTCTCGGTCCCGCACCCCACGGCCGCCACCCCCAGCAGTGCCGCCAGTGCCACGAGTCCTCTACGCATCCCCACCCCTGTTCCCCGCCTGACGTTGCGATCCTCCGACGCGGGAGTCGGGCGAAACGTTCAGCGGGCCGCCTGGAACGTACGCCGGTACGTCTGCGGTGACACCCCGATGGCCGCGTGCAGATGCTGGCGCAGTGAGGCGCTGGTGGCGAAGCCGACCTCGCCGGCGATCTGGTCCACCGACAGGTCGCTGGATTCCAGCAGGTGGCGGGCGCGGGCCACCCGCTGCTGGATCAGCCAGCGGCCGGGGCTGAGGCCCACCTCGTCATGGAAGCGGCGGGCGAAGGTGCGCAGACTCATCCGGGCGTGGGCGGCCAGGTCGGTCAGGGCGAGGGGCTCGTCGATGCGCTCCAGCGCCCAGGCGCGGGTGGCGGCGGTGCTCGCGGCGCCGCTCTGCGGGACCGGCTGCTCGATGTACTGGGCCTGACCGCCGTCCCGGAAGGGCGGCACGACGCAGCGCCGGGCCACCGCGTTGGCCAACTCGGCTCCGTGGTCGGTGCGGACGATGTGCAGGCAGACGTCCACGCCGGAGGCCGCGCCGGCCGAGGTGAGGATGCGGCCGTCGTGGACGAAGAGGACGTCAGGGTCCAGGTCGACGTCCGGGTGGAGGCGCCGGAAGGCCTCGGTCACCTGCCAGTGCGTGGTGGCCCTGCGGCCCTTGAGGAGGCCCGCCGCGGCGAGGACGAAGGCGGCGGTGCAGATCGACACGATGCGGGCGTCCGGGCGGATCAGCGTGAGCGCGGCGGCGACCTCGGCGGGCAGTTCGGTGGGGATGTGGGGCTGCGCCATGGAAGCGACCACGACGGTGTCGGCCGTGGCCAGGATCTCCGGGCCGTGCTCGACCCCGATGGTGAAGTCCGCGTTGCTGCGCACCGGCCGGCCGTCGACGCTGCACGTCAGCACCTCGTAGTGCCCGTCGGCGGCGCCGAAGATCCGGCTGGGGATGCCCAGCTCGAAGGGGTAGACGCCCTCCAGGGCCAGGACCACGACTCGTTCGACCCGTTGTTTCGCTCGCATGGCACGATTCTATCGAAGGTTGGCAATCATGCCATTTTCCGCGGCGGCGGCCCCGGGCAGGCTTGATCCCCATGAGCACTGTGAACACGATGCGAGCCATCAGCCAGGACGTCCTCGGCGGTCCCGAGGTTCTGAAGGAAGTGGAGCTGGAGCGGCCCGTGCCGCGCACGAACGAGGTACTGGTCCGGGTGCGGGCGGCCGGTCTGAACCCCACGGACTGGAAGCATCGCGCGGCCGGCCTCTTCCTGGGTGAGCCGCCGTTCGTCCTCGGCTGGGACCTCTCGGGCGTGGTCGAGGCGGTCGGCCTCGGCGCCTCGGGCTTCACCCCGGGCGACGAGGTCTTCGGGATGCTCCCCTACCCCTACGGAGCCGGCGCGCACGCCGAGTACGTCGTCGCCCCGGCCCGCGCCCTGGTGCCCAAGCCCGCGGTGATCGACCACGTCCAGGCCGGGGCGCTGCCGCTGGTGGCGCTGACCGCCTGGCAGGCGCTCGTGGAGCGTGCCGACCTCCAGCCCGGTCAGCGGATTCTGATCCATGCGGCAGCCGGTGGCGTCGGGCATGTGGCCGTCCAGATCGCCAAGGCGCGCGGGGCGTATGTGATCGGCACCGCCAGCTCGGGCAAGCACGACTTCCTGCGCAAGCTGGGCGTGGACGAGGTGATCGACTACCGGGAGACCGACTTCGCCGAGGCCGTGAAGGACGTCGACGTGGTCCTGGACACCGTGGGCGGCGACCACTCCCTGCGTTCGCTGCCGGTGCTGCGGCCGGGCGGAGTGGTGGTGTCGATCCTGCCGGGCGCGGGCGAGGAGCTGTACACGGAGGCCGAACGCCTCGGCGTACGGGCCGAGTTCGTTCTGGTGGACGCCGACCGGGCGGGAATGCGGGCGATCGCCGAACTGGTCGAGGCGGGGAAGCTGCGCCCGACGATCGCCGGCACCTTCCCGCTGGCCGACGCCGCCGGGGCACACGCCCTCGGCGACACCGGCCGCACCACGGGGAAGCTGGTCCTCACGGTCGACTGACCCCAAGGGACCTCAGAAGGTCAGTACGGGCTTGATCGCCTTGCCGGCCCCCATGTCCCGCACCGCCTGGTCGATGTCCGCGAACGCGTACGTGCTGACCAGGCGGTGCAGCGGGAGCCGTCCTTCTTTCACCAGCCGGACCAGGGCCGGGATGAAGGACTGCGTCTCGGCGTCTCCGAGGGTGAGGCCGACGATGCGCTTGCCGCCGAGCAACCCGTTGACGTCCAGGGCGACTTCGCTGCCGAACGGCGGGGCGCCGACGACGACCAGGGTGCCGCGGGCGCCGAGCGCGTCCACGCCCTGGCGGAGCACGCCGACGTTGCCGGTGGTCTCGACGACGCCGTCCGCGCCCTGGCCGCCGGTGATCGCCGCGAGGGCCTCGCCGAGGTCCTCGTCACCGGCGTGCACCACCTGCGTCGCGCCCAACTCCCTCGCCAGGGCGAGGCGTTCGGCGACCCGGTCGACGGCGACGATCGTCGTGGCGGGAGTGAGGGCGGCGGCCATGACCGCGGACAGGCCGACGGCTCCGGCGCCGAGGACGACGATCGTGCTGCCGGTCTCCGGCTTCAGCACGTTCCACACCGCGCCGACGCCGGTCTGCACCCCGCAGCCCAGCGGGGCGATCGACGTCAACGGCACCTCGGGGTCGACCTTGACCAGGCTGCGCTCGTCCACCAACGCCCGTTCGGCGAAGGAGGACTGGCCGAAGAAGTGGCCGCCCAGCGTCTCGCCGTCCCGGCTGATGGTGGCGCTGCCGTCGGCCCGCCGGCCGCCGATGAGGTTGAGCGGCAGCCAGGTCGCGCAGTAGGCCGGGTGGCCGCCGTCGCAGTTGCGGCACGCGCCGCAGGACGTGAACGACAGCACCACGTGGTCGCCCGGCGCGACACCGGTGACCGCCGGGCCGACGGACTCCACGACCCCGGCGCCCTCGTGACCGAGCACGCCGGGCAGTGGGAAGGGCAGACCGCCGCTCGCGACCCCGAGGTCGGTGTGGCACAGCCCGGTGGCCACCATGCGGACGATCGCCTCGCGGGGTCCCGGCTCGTCGAGTTCGACGTCGGCGAGGGTGAAGGGCGCTCCGCCGGACTCGACGACCGCGGCGCGGGTGGGGATGGACATCGTACGAACTCCCTTGTTCTTCCTGCCCGTTCGGGACGGTTCAGCCGAGCGAGACGACGACGGACTTGACCTTGGTGTAGGAGGCGAGCGCCTCCGGGCCGTACTCGCGGCCGAAGCCGGAGTCCTTGACGCCGCCGAAGGGGACGGCGGGGTCGAGCATCGCCCAGTCGTTGACCCAGACGATGCCCGCCTGGAGCCGGTCGGCGACGCGGTGGGCGCGGGCGAGGTTGGTGGTCTGGACGCCCGAGGCCAGGCCGTACGGCGTGGAGTTGGCGAGGGCGACGGCCTCGTCCTCGGAGTCGAAGGGCTGCACGGTCAGGACCGGGCCGAAGATCTCCTCCTGGACCACCCGGGAGTCGTTCGGGAGGTCGGCGATGACCGTGGGCTTGTAGTAGTAGCCGCCGTCCAGGTCGAGGCGTTCGCCGCCGCAGACGATGCGGCCGCCTTCCTTGCGGGCGAGTTCGACGTATTCCTCGACCTTCTTGAGGTGCTTCTCCCCCGCCATCGGGCCGACGACGGTCTCCGGTTGCCGGGGGTCGCCCAACGGCACGCCGGGAACGGCCTGTTGGAGGATGCCGAGCAGGGTGCTGTACACCGAGCGGGCCACCAGAAGGCGCGGGCCGCCCATGCAGAACTGCCCGGAGTTGAAGACGAAGGCCTTGATGACCGCGCCGACGGCCTGCTCCAGGTCGGCGTCCTCGAAGACGAGGTGGGCCGCGTTGCCGCCCAGCTCCATGGTGACGGGCTTGAGGTTCTCCCCGGCGACGCTCGCGGCGTGCCGACCCACCGCGGTGGAGCCGGTGAAGGCGATCTTGTCGACGCCACTGTGCCGCAGCAGCGCCTCACCGGCGACCGGTCCGGCACCGGTGACGACGTTGACCACACCGTCGGGCACGCCCGCTTCCTGGAAGAGCTTGGCCATGTAGAGCGCGCTGAGCGGGGTCTCGTCGGCGGGCTTGTGCACGACCGTGTTGCCCGCCGCGAGCGCCGGGGCGATCTTCGAACCGGCGAGGATCAGCGGGAAGTTGAACGGGGTGATCGCGGCGACCACTCCGAGCGGTTCACGCCGGGTGTAGGCGAGGGCGTTCATGGGGGTGTCGCGGTGCGCGCCGTGCAGGGAGTGGGCGAGGGCGGCGTAGTGCTCGTAGTCGCCCGCCGCGTTGGTGACGTCGACGGCGTGGGCGAGCGTGATCGGCTTGCCGACGTCGAGGCTCTCCAGGCGGGCGATGTCGTCGGCGTTCTCCCGGATGAGCTCGGCTACGCGGTGCAGCACCCGGCCGCGCTCCCGGCCGCTGAGCCCGGACCAGGAGCCGTCGTCGTACGCCTGGCGCGCCGCGCGCACGGCAGCGTCCACGTCGGCCGCGCCGGCCTCCGCGACGGTGGTGACGACCGTGCCGCGGGACGGGTCGACCACCTCGGTGCGGGCTCCGTCGGCGGCCTCCCGCCACTGTCCCCCGATGAACAGCCGCCCGGGTTCGATCTCGAAGGTGGTCATCGCCACTCCTCAGCCTCATTGCCAAGTTTTCAACCAACAGGATTCCTGTTGGTCCGCGTCATGGTCCGCAGTCTCATTACAGACAGGATTCCTGTCAATGCTCTAGGCTGAACTCATGCTCGACACCCAGGCGACCAAGGCGCCCCCGTCCCTGCTCTACATGGTGAAACAAGTGGAGCTCGTGGTCCGTTCCCACCTGGACGAGCTGGTCAGGCCGTCCGGGATCACAGCGCTCCAGTACACCGCGCTGACCGTCCTGGAGCGGCACGACGGACTGTCGGCCGCACAGCTCGCGCGGGACTCGTTCGTCACGGCGCAGTCGATCGCCGATCTCGTACGGTCGCTGGAGAACCGCGAGCTGGTGCGCCGGGAACGCAATCCGCGCAATCGCCGGGAGCTGCTGATCCTGCTCACCGACGCCGGCCGCGCGCTGCTGGCCCGGCACGAGGAGCCGGTCCGCGAGCTGGAGGAGCGGATGGTCCGGGAGCTCACCGCGCACCAGACCGAGCAGTTCCGGCAGGCCCTCTCCCGGGCCTGGCACGCCCTGTCCTGAGACTGGGCCGGAATTCACAGACATATGTCAATCGAACATGCTCAAATTCACTCCATCGAGGGTAACTTGCAGGACGGGGAAAGGACTTGCACGGACTCCGGGCACGGTGACACGGCGGCCACTCGTACGCTCGCCGCACGATGTCACCCCAGCCCCCGGTGACCTGCACCCCGTCACGCGAAGGGCCGGTTGGAGGCGATGTCGTCGTGCAGCAGGAACCTGCACCGATCGGTCGGCACCTGCACATCCACCAGGACCGGGGACACACGGTGCTGGAGTTCCGCGGCGAGATCGACATCGCGGCCGCCGTGGAGATCGTCCCCCACCTGGACCGGGAGACCGGGCGCGACCACTCCCGGGTCGTGATCGACCTGCGGCGGGTGGAGTTCTTCGACTGCTCCGGCCTGCGGCTGCTCTACCGCGCCCGCACCCGGGTCCTCGACCACGACGGACAGCTCCACCTGGTCTGCGCCCACCCCCTCACCCTGCGGATCATGCGGGTCACCGGGCTGCACCGGTTACTGCCGCCGCACGCGACGCTGGACGCGGCCCTGGGGCAGTCCGAGGCCACGTCCGGGTCGGTGTGACCGCGCCTACTTGAGGATCTTGGTGACCTGGCCCGCGCCGACGGTCCGCCCGCCCTCACGGATGGCGAACTTCAGTCCCTCCTCCATGGCGACGGGCTGGAGCAGCTGCACGTTCATGGTCGTGTTGTCGCCCGGCATGACCATCTCGGTGCCCTTGGGCAGGGTCACCACCCCGGTGACGTCGGTGGTACGGAAGTAGAACTGCGGGCGGTAGTTGTCGAAGAACGGCGTGTGCCGGCCGCCCTCGTCCTTCGACAGGATGTACGCACGCGCCTCGAAGTCCTTGTGCGGGGTGACCGAGCCCGGCTGGATCACCACCTGCCCGCGTTCGACGTCCTCCCGCTTGATGCCGCGCAGCAGCAGGCCCACGTTCTCCCCCGCCCGGCCCTCGTCGAGGAGCTTGCGGAACATCTCGATGCCGGTGACGGTCGTCCTCGTCTTCGTCTCGTGGATGCCGATGATCTCGACCTCCCTGTTGACGTGCAGCACACCGCGCTCGATCCGGCCGGTGACGACCGTGCCACGGCCGGTGATCGTGAACACGTCCTCGATCGGCATCAGGAACGGCTTGTCCACGTCCCGCTGCGGCTCCGGCACCGCCCTGTCGACCGCGTCCAGCAGGTCGAGCACGGACCGCGTCCACCGCTCGTCGCCCTCCAGCGCCCTGAGCGCGGAGACCTGGACGACCGGCACCTCGTCGCCCGGGAACTCGTACCCGCTGAGCAGCTCGCGCACCTCCAGCTCGACGAGTTCCAGGATCTCCTCGTCGTCCACCATGTCCGTCTTGTTGAGGGCGACGACGATGTACGGCACACCCACCTGCCGGGCGAGCAGGACGTGCTCCTTGGTCTGCGGCATCGGCCCGTCGGTGGCGGCGACGACGAGGATCGCGCCGTCCATCTGGGCCGCGCCGGTGATCATGTTCTTGATGTAGTCGGCGTGGCCCGGGCAGTCGACGTGCGCGTAGTGCCGGTGCTCGGTCTGGTACTCGACGTGGGCGATCGAGATGGTGATGCCGCGCTGCCGCTCCTCGGGCGCCTTGTCGATCTGGTCGAAGGGCGTGAACGGGTTCAGGTCGGGAAACCTGTCGTGCAGCACCTTCGTGATGGCCGCGGTGAGCGTGGTCTTGCCGTGGTCGATGTGACCGATGGTGCCGATGTTCACATGCGGCTTGGTCCGCTCGAACTTCGCCTTCGCCACGGGGGCCTCCAGGTCACCTGAGTGATGCCGGGCCGAACCCGGCTCTCCCTCCTGTCTATTCGCTCCGCGGCGCGTCGAACAGGGCGCTGACGGACTCGCCGTTGTGAATACGGCGCACCGCCTCGGCGAGGGCCGGAGCGATGGACAGGATGCGCAGTTTGTCGGTGCGCTCCTCCGCGGGAACCGGCACCGTGTTGGTGCACACGATCTCCAGTACGTCGGGCTGCTCACCGATCCGCTTGAGCGCCCCGGCCGCGAACAGCCCGTGCGTGCACGCCACGCGGATCGAGCGGGGCTTCAACTCACGCAGCCGGTCAAGGAGTTCGAGGACGGTGCTGCCCTTGGCGATCTCGTCGTCCAGGACGATGACATCCCGGTCCGTGACCTCGCCGATGACGTCGCTGATGCTGACCCGGTCGTCCGCGTACCGCTGCTTGGCCCCGGCCGCGACCTGGGCGCCGATGAGCCGGGCGAACGCGGCGGCCTCCTTGGCGTTGCCGAGGTCCGGGGAGACGACGGTGGTGCGCGAGAGGTCGTACTGCTGGAAATGCGCGGCCAGTTCACGCAGGGCGTGCAGATGGTCGACGGGCACCGAGAAGAAGCCGTGCACCTGCGGCGAGTGCAGGGTCATGGCGAGGACCCGGCTCGCGCCGGCCGACACCATCAGGTCGGCGACCAGGCGCCCGCCGAGCGAGATGCGGGGCGCGTCCTTCTTGTCGGAGCGGGCGTAGGAATAGTGCGGCATGACGACGGTGATCCGCCGCGCGGAGGCCCCGCGGGCGGCGTCGCACATCAGCAGCAGCTCGACGAGATGCTCCTGGACGGGCTTGACCAGCGGCTGGACCAGGAAGACGTCCCGCTCCCGGCAGTTGGCCTGAAGCTGCACCTCCAGGCAGTCGTTGGCGAACCGGCTGACCCGGGTGGGGCTGAGCGGCACACCGAGATGCGCGCAGACCTCCGCCGCCAGCTCGGGATGGGCACTACCGCTGAACACGGCGATGTCTCGCACGAACCGCTCCTCGCATGATCATCTCGGGCTGCCGCCCCTCATGCTACTGACCAGCGAAATTCGCTTGCGCCCCGCCCGCACCGGCAGGTCATCATGGCGACGTCCGTGTTCCCTCACGTCAGGATGACCCGCATGCGCCGACTCCTCGGAATCCCCCAGCCCTTCCACAGGCCCACGGTTCTCGAGGACTCATTCACGCATGCACACCCTGAACATCGGCATTCTGGCCCACGTCGACGCCGGTAAGACCAGCCTCACCGAGCGGCTGCTGTTCGAGCACGGCGCGATCGACCGGCTCGGCAGCGTCGACGCCGGTGACACCCGTACGGACGACGGGGCGATCGAGCGGCAGCGCGGCATCACCATCCGCTCGGCGGTCGCCGCGTTCACCGTCGGCGACACCCAGGTCAATCTCATCGACACCCCGGGGCACTCCGACTTCATCGCCGAGGTCGAGCGCGCCCTGGAGGTCCTGGACGGCGCGGTCCTGGTGCTCTCCGCCGTGGAGGGCGTCCAGGCACAGACCCGCGTCCTGATGCGCACCCTGCGCCGGCTGCGGCTGCCCACGCTCGTCTTCGTCAACAAGGTCGACCGTGCGGGCGCCCGCACGGACGGCCTGCTCGACGACGTCCGGCGGCTGCTGACGCCGCACGTCGCGCCGCTCACCTCGGTCCGGGACATCGGCACCCCGCACGCCCGGGTGCTCGCCGCGCCCCTCGCCGACCTGGCCGAGCCCCTGGCCGACGTCGACCCGGACCTCCTCGCGGCGGTCGTCGACGGCCCCGCGCCCACCCCGGCCGACCTGCACAAGGCCCTCGCCGCACACACGGCGGACGGCTCCTTCCACCCGGTCTTCTTCGGCTCCGCCCTCGGCGGCCAGGGCGTCGCCGACCTCGTCGACGGCCTGGTCCGGCTCGTCCCGCCGGCCCCGACGGCCGTGAGCGGCGCACCGCGCGGCACCGTGTTCGCCGTCCGGCCCGGCCCGCGCGGCGAGCGCACGGCGTATCTCCGGCTGTACGACGGCGAGGTGACGGAACGTCAGCGGCTGACGCTGCTGCGGCGCGACGCCGACGGCCGGACGGTCGAGGTCGCAGGACGGGTGACCCGCCTCGAAGTGATCGGCGGGAGCGGTCCGCTCACCGCGGGGAACATCGCGGCCGTCACCGGCCTCGCGGGCGTCCGCGTGGGCGACCGGCTCGGTGAACTCTCCGAACAGGCCGCCCAGTTCGCCCCGCCGACCCTGGAGACCGTGGTCTCCGCCCGTCGCCCCGAACAGGCGGCCCCGCTCCGCTCCGCATTGCTCGCCCTGGCCGACCAGGACCCGCTGATCCACGCCCGCCCGGCACCCGACGGCACCACCGCGCTGCTCCTCTACGGCGAGGTCCAGCTGGAGGTGCTGGCGGCGACCCTCGCCCAGGACTTCGGCATCGACACGGACTTCGAACCGGGCCGCGTCCGCTTCCTGGAGCGGCCACGCGGCGTCGGTGAGGCCTGGCTGGAACGGCCCTGGCTCGACGGCACCCGTTTCTGGGCCACGATCGGACTGCGGGTGGAGCCGGGAGAGCGCGGCTGCGGCGGAGTGTTCACCTACGAGACCGAACTCGGCGCGCTCCCCCGGGCCTTCCACCAGGCCATCGAGGACACCGTGCACACGAGCATGCGGACCGGGCTGTGCGGCGCGGCCGTGACGGACTACCGGGTCACCCTGATCCGCTCCGGTTTCGTCGCCCCGCTCAGCACGGCCGGGGACTTCCGCGGGCTCACCCCGTACGTGCTGCGCCGCGCCCTGGAACAGGCACGGACCCGGCTCTACGAGCCGTACCACACCTTCGAGACGGAGATCCCGCTCGACGCCCTGGCACCGGTGACCGCCCAGCTCTCCTCACTGGGCGCCGAGTTCACCGGCACCACGGGCGGCGGCACGGCATGGGTGATCACCGGTGAGCTTCCGGCCCGGCGGGTGCGCGAGATGGAACTGCGGCTGCCGGGCCTCACCCACGGGGAGGGGATGTGGTGGTCCCGTACGTCAGGCGACCGTGAACTGCGGTCGCACTGAACCGCGTTGTCACCATGACACCGGCAGATGCAGTGGACTGCGGGTCAGCTGTCCCACCCGCCACTCGATCGTCCCGGGCGTGAACTCGGCCCGTAGCCGCGGGAATCGGGCGGCGAGGTGGTGCAGGGCGAGTTCGAGTTCGAGGCGGGCCAGCCAGGCGCCGAGGCAGTGGTGGGGTCCGGCGCCGAAGGCGATGGAAGGCGCGGCGAGGGGCGCGGACAGGTCGGGCGGGCCCGGCGGGAAGACCTCGGGGTCGCGGCCGGCGGAGTTGGTCTGGACGGCGACCACACTGCCCGCCGCGATCAGCACCCCGCCGACCTCGACATCGGCGACCGCGCGCCGGATCAGGCCGGGCAGCACCCGCCCCTCGCTGAGCGGCACGGTACGCAGCAACTGCTCGGCCGCGGTCGCCGCCGCCTCCTCGTCGCGGGCGAGCAGCGGCCAGCCGTCGTGTCCGTCGGTGAGGAGGTAGACGACGGCGTTGCCGAGGGCGCTCATGGTGGTCTCGTGCCCGGCGACGACCAGCCCCAGGGTCAGGGTGATCAACTGCCGTTCCTCGATGCCGAGTTCATCGCCTGCGGCGACCAGCCCGCTGACCAGGTCGTCCCCCGGCTCCTTGCGCCGCTCGGCGATCAGCCCGGCGGCGAACGCGCCGAAGTCGGTCATCGCCGCCACGACCTCCTCGGCGGTGTGGGCGCCGCCGGACAGGGCGTGGTCGGCCCAGTGCCGGATGCGGTCGCGGTCGAGATGGTCCAGCCCCATGAGCCGGCAGATCACGGACACGGGCAGCGGACGCGTGAAGCCCTCCACGATGTCGGCGGGCCGGGGCAGGGCCGCGAAGTCGTCGAGCAGCGAGGTGACCACGGACGCCACCCAGGGCCGCCAGCGCGCGACCGCCCGCGGGGTGAACGCCCGCTGCACGGTGCCGCGCAGCCGCTGATGAGCGGGGCCGTCCTGGTTCAGCAGCCCGTTGGGGTCGTCCAGCAGATTCGGTACGAGGAGCAGCGGCGGGGCGTTCTCGGCATGCAGCGACCGGCGGTCGAACCGCGGGTCCATCAGCACCTGCCGCACCTCGGCGTACCGGGTCACCAGCCACACCGGGGTGCCGGTGGCGAGGGTCGTGAGCCGGGGCGGCCCGGACTCGGGAAGGCTGATGCGATGCATGGGACGCAACGGCCGGGACGCGCTCTGTGCACTCATCCGGTTCTCCAGAAGCACCGTTCGGAACGGCCTTCCACGCTAATGCGCCGCCCGTGCCTCCGTCAGCGGTGGCAATCGGCCAACGCCCCGGTCTGCCAAGGGCTTTGGGGGGCATTCGTTGAACAAGGAAGGAGGGCCGTCGCATGACGACTCCCATCAGGCGCATGTCCAAGCGCATGCCCGGCTGGGCGAAGCTCGTGAGTGCCGTCGTTCTGGTGCTCGTCGTGTTCTTCGCCGGTATCCGGCTGAGCGTGCTCCCGGGCCTCAAGGACCTGTTCGGCACCGAGACGCATGACCGTTCGGGGCCCGCCCTGCTCCAGTCCATCCAGGACATCAGCCGTTACGACGCCGCCTCCGGCAACTTCCAGGTCGTCGTGGACCTGGAGAAGGACGCCAAGTACCTGCCCGACGCCGTCCGCGGCACCCGCACCCTGTACGTCGGGGCCGGCACCGTCGACGCGTTCGTGGACCTCGGCAAGGTGGGCGACAACGACGTCACGGTCAACGAGGACCGTACGTCCGCCACGCTGGTGCTGCCGCACGCCCAGCTCGGCAAGCCCGCCCTGGACGCCGACCGCTCCTACGCGGTGTCCAAGCAGCGGGGCCTCCTGGACCGCCTGGGCGACCTGTTCTCGGACAATCCCAACAGCGAACAGGCCGTGCAGAAGCTCGCGGTGAAGCACATCCGCGACGCGGCGAAGGACAGCGCGCTGACCGGCCGCGCCGAGAAGAACACCACGGACATGCTCGAAGGCCTGCTGCGCTCCCTCGGCTTCAAGGAGGTGAAGGTCACCTACAAGGCCTGATCACCTACAAGGCCGAGACCCCGGGCAGGGCCAACGCCCCGAGCAAGGCGGCGCCCACCAGCAGCCACGCCACGTAATCCCCGATGTGCCCGGACTGAAGCCGGCGCAGCGGCTGCGCCCAGCCCGGGGCGAGCAGCTTCGGGCGGGTGACCGCCACGGCGGCGAGGCCCGCGGCGAGCAGGGTCGAGGTGATCCCCAGCAGGACACCCAGCGGGGTCCAGTGCACCGGGGCCACCACGATCCCGCCGGACCCGGCTTCGTTCACGGCGTGGGCGACCACGTCGGCGAAGCCGGGTGCCACGCCGACCGCGAGCGACGCGGCGAGCAGCAGTGCGGGCACCACCGTCATCGTGCCGGGCACCCAGCGCAGCCGTTGCCCGGTCTCGGGCTCCTCTGCGGAGCCGGTCGTCTCGTAGCCGCCGTCGTCCGACGGCCTGGGCCCGAGGCCGAGGAACACCCGGGCGGCGACGCGCAGCACGGCACCGGCCGTGACGGCGCTGACGGCGACGTACACCACGGTGAGGGGGCCGCCCGCGGCCTCCTCGGTGACGGCCTTGCCGAGTGCCGTGCCGAAGGGCGGCAGCCCGGCGAGACCGAGGGCGCCGAGGGTGAACAGGACGGCGACCCCGCGCAGTTGCCGTGCCCTGCCGTGCAGGGCGTGTTCGTCGACGCTGCCGTAGCGGTCGAGGAGGATGCCGGTGCAGGCGAACAGGGCGGCCTTCACCCCGGCGTGGCCGAGCAGGTACAGGGCGACTCCGTCGTCGGCCTCGGGTTTGAGGACGCCGACACCGATGAGGAACAGGCCGGTGTGGGCGACGGTGGAGTAGGCGAGCAGGCGTTTGATGTGGCGCTGGTACCAGCACATGACGGCGCCGATCGCGGCCGTCAGCACGCCGAGCACGACCAGCAGGCGTTCCAGGTCGTCGGCCGGGATGCCGCCAGGCCCGGAGAACACGGTGCCGTACACCCGCCAGACGCCGTACGTGCCGAGTTCGACCATGACGCCGGACAGCACCATGCACACCGGGGTGGGGGCGACGGCGTGTGCGTCGGGCAGCCAGAAGTGGAAGGGCACGGCCGCGGCCTTGACCAGCAGCCCGGTCAGGACGAGGACGAACGCGGCGAGGACGAGTGCGTCGGGTGGTCCGTGCGCGTCGAGGCCCCGCCCGATCTGTGTCATCGCCAGTTCGCCGGTGCGCGCGTACAGCAGGGCGATGCCCATGAGCAGGGCGTAGGCGCCGAGGGAGGTGACGACGGCGAAGGTGAGGGCGCCCTGCACCGCCCTGGCCTCCTCCACCCGGTGGCCGGTGAGGGCGTAGGCGCACACGCTCATCAGCTCGAACCACACGAAGGCGTTGAACAGGTCGCCCGCGAGCACGAAGCCGCACATGCCCGCCTGGAAGAGCAGCATCAGCGCCGGGAAGGAGCCGGCGTGCCGGCGCGGGGGTTCGTCGAAGTAGTGCCAGGAGTAGGCCAGCGCGGCGAGCATCAGCAGCGAGGCGAGCGCGGCCATGCCGAGCCCCGGGCCGTCGCCGACGAGGACGATCCCGACGCTCTGGCCGTTCACGGGAACCCAGCCGCCGACCCACTCGACCATGGGCGGTGAGGAGTCGAGCAGCAGCACGATCGCGAGGGCGGCCGTGCCCGCCGACACCGCACAGCCCACCAAGTCGGCGACGACACGGGGCACTCGGCGCCCCCCGGCGACCAGCAGGGCGGCCCCGAGGAGGGGGACGGCGACTAGGAGCGGCAGCAGGTGGTTCATCAGCCGCGCAGCTCCGAGAGTTCGTCGGGGTCGATGGTGCCGTGCCGCTTGGAGACCTGGACGACGAGCGCGAGGAGCAGCGCGGTGACGGTGGCGCCGACCACGACGTCGGTCAGCGTCAGCGCCTGGACGACGGGGTCGACCACCGGCCGCGACCCGGGCTTCATGTCGGAGAACACGGGCGCGGTCGCGTCGTCGCGGTAGCCGACGGCCAGCAGCAGGACGTAGGTGGCGCACTGGCACACGGACAGACAGCCGACGGCGTGGATGAGGTTCCGGCTGGTGGCGAGGCCGTAACAGCCCACCAGGAAGATCCACGCGGCGACGAGGTACGGCAGCACGTCCATCACGTCCCGTTCCCCTTCTCGATCTCGACGGCCTGGTCCAGGAAGCGGGCGAGCAGCACCACCACCGCGCAGGCGACCTCCATGCCGACGGCCGCGTTGAGCAGCGGGACGGTGCCGCCGGAGGAGAGCGTGTTGAAGGTGCCGTACGGCAGCAGGGTGTTGGCCAGGAACGCGGCGGAGCCGATGAGGCCCGCGATGCCGGTGACGAGGTAGGCGCAGACGGCGAGCGCGTCGCCGACCTCGTACAGGCCGACCGGTCGGATGCGTTCCAGGGCGCGGTAGTCGGCGCCCAGGTAGAGCAGGTGCAGGGAGGTGGCTGCGACGACTCCGCCCTGGAAACCGCCGCCGGGGCTGAGCTGGCCGTGGGCGATGACGTAGAGGCCGGTGAGCAGGGCGACGGGCAGGACGACGAGGGCGTAGCGGCGTACCGGGAGGGCCACCGGTTCGGCTTCGGGGCGGGCGCGGTGTTCGTCGCGGGTCTGCCGCAGCAGCACCACACAGCCGATCACGGCCGCGAACAGGATGGTCATCTCGCCGAGGGTGTCGAAGGCGCGCTGGTCGAAGTTGATGGAGGAGACGGTGTTGGCGGTGTGCCGGGCGAGGGACTCGCGCACGGCCCGGTCGCCGTACGGATGCCGGGCCCCGCCGAAGTCCGGCAGGTCCAGGCAGGCGGCCACGAGCAGCGCGGCGAGGCCGGTCCCGCCGACGGCCACGAGCCACAGCCGGACGCGCCGGCTCACTCCTGGTCCTCTCTCCCCCGGGCGCGCCGTCTGACCTTGCGGACGGCGAGCAGCAGCAACAGCGGGGTGAGCGCGGATCCCACGGCGAGCTGGGACAGGCCCACGTCGGGTGCCTGGAGCACGGTGAACAGCACGGCGAGGACGACGCCGAGGACGGACAGGACGAGCGCCTGGCGCACCGGGTCGCGGACCGCGACGGCGGTGGTGGCGGTCGCGGCGACCAGCAGCAGCACGACGACGATCACGGCGTCAGCCACGGCGGACCCCGCGGAATCCGCCGGACAGGGCGCGCGAGGCGACGACGTTGCCGCCGATCAGCAGCGCCCCGACCACGAGGAGTTTCACCATGGCCCGGCTCGGCCCGCCGGCCACGCACAGGGCGCCGACGACCACGGCACCGAACCCGGCGACCGCCCAGGTCACGCCCCAGGCGCGGGGCGGGTCGGCGGCCAGTTCGTCGGCGAGCAGCCGGGCGAAGACGAGGGTGCCGACCGGGCCGAGCAGGGCGAGCACCAGGGCGAGGTCGACGTACGACGGCCGGGTGTAGCCCTGCGACAGCAGCAGAAGGGCCGGGCAGGCCAGCGCGGTCGACATGTTCTGGGCCACCACCCGGCGCCGCAGCGGCCCGGTGGCGACGCCCCACAGGGCCGTGCCGAGCCCTGCGCCGAGGGCGACGGTCGCCCCGAGGATCCAGCCGTTCATCGTGCGGTCACCACCCGCCGGGCGGCGGTGGCCGCGACCGCGGCGACGGCCGCGGCGCTCGCCCCGACCACGCGTTCCAGGGTGTCCACCGTGCTGATGAGGACCAGCCACAGCGCCGCGAGCGCGATCCACCAGGCAAGCGCCTCGGCGACGGTGAGGAGGGTCGTACGCGGGTTCATGCGCCACCTCCTCACGGCCTGCCGGGCACGGCTTTCGCGCCATCCAAACACCGCCCCGGGGGCGGGTGGCGGCGGCGCGCGCGGGTCTCAGCCCGGAGTGCCCCACCCGTACGAAGGGAAACCGTGGGCACTCGTGACTGGACCCGGCGGCGCCGCATTCTCGGCGGCTGCGCGGGTAATCGCCTTACGACGCAGGGAAGTTGAAGACTGGAGGACCGCATGGCCCGAGCAGCCTTACGTCCGCGATCCGCGTTCCGCCTGCGCACCACCAAATCCGACAAGGCCGGGCCCGAACCGCCCGCGCCCGCTCCCAAGCAGCGGCGCAGCCCGCTCGCCGCCCTCCGTCGCCTGGTGGGGATGGTCGCCGCGTTCGCGTTCATGGTGGCCTTCGCGGTGGTGCTGGCCCGGCTGACGCTGGAGCCGTCGCCCGCGTCGGAGGCGCTGACGCACACCAATCTGCACCCGGGCCGCTCCCTGCGGGCCTATCTCGACCAGCCCGAACTGCGGGACGCCGTCAAGCAGATCGGCGGCAATCTGCTGCTGGGAGTCCCCTTCGGCGTTCTGGTCCCGGTGCTGGCGCCGCGGACCCGCGGGGTGCTGCGGGTGCTGCTGCTGACGGCCGTGGTGATGCTGCTGGTGGAGTTCGCGCAGGGCGCGCTGATCACGGGGCGTGCCTTCGACATCGACGACGTCATCCTCAACACCTCGGGGGCGCTGATCGGTTATCTGCTGCTGGGGCGGCGGCTGAGCCGGGCGGTGCACCGCTGAGGTTCAGCGGGTCGACAGCTGGACGATGGCCACGGTGCCGACCAGCACGATGAGCGTGCGCAGCACCGCCGGGCGCAGTCGACGGCCCGCCGCGGCCCCGATCTGCCCGCCGACGGCGGAACCGGCCGCGAGCAGACCGACGGCCGCCCAGTCGAAGTCGGCGGCGACCAGGAAGAAGAGCGCGGCGACGGTGTTCACGACGGCGACGAGGACGTTCTTGACGGCGTTGAGGCGTTGCAGGCCGTCGTCGAGGCGCAGACCCATCAGGGAGACGTAGATGATCCCCTGGGCGGCCGAGAAGTAGCCGCCGTAGACGCTCGCCAGGGCGAGCCCGACGAGGAGCGGCGGGCCGCCGTCGGCGTGGACCGGGGTCCGGCCGTTCCGTGCGCGGCGCTCGCGGAGCCATCGGCCGGTGAGGGGCTGGAGGGCGACCAGCACGAGGGCGAGTCCCACCAGGACGGGCACGATCGTCTCGAACGCGGCGGCCGGCAGGACCAGCAGCAGCGTGGCCCCCGTCAGCCCGCCCAGCATCGCGCCGACGCTCCACTTGAGGATGCGGCGGCGCTGTCCCGCGAGTTCCCTCCGGTAGCCGATGGCCGCGCTGATCGAGCCGGGGACCAGGCCGAGCGCGTTGGAGACGGTGGCGGTCACCGGCGAAAGACCGGTCGCGAGCAGCACGGGGAAGCTGATCAGCGTCCCGGACCCGACAGCGGCGTTGACGGCACCGGCGCCCACGCCCGCGGCGAGGACGGCGAGTATCTCTCCGAGGCCTTCCATGAGGTGATCTTAGGAACCGGAGGCTTCGGCGCCGGCCGAAGTGTCCCGGCACCGGGCACCACGCCTCGCCCTCTCCCCCTCTCAACTCCTGGTCCGTACCAAGGTATTGACGGGCGCTTATCTCACTTCTTAAATCAAGAGGCGACGCCTTCACCCCCCACCTCAGGAAGGGAGAGCCGTGGCAGCCCCACGCCTGCTCCGGAAGTGCCTGTTCGCCGCCCTGTCCGCCGTCCTCGTGGCCACCGCCGCGACGGGTTCCGCGCAAGCGCGGGCGGAGCAACCGGCCGCCGCCGCCGCGGCGGTGGCCTTCTCCGACACCTTCGACGGGCCCGCCGGCGCCTCCGTCGACACCTCGAAGTGGCAGATCGAGACCGGCGACAACGTCAACAACCACGAACGGCAGTACTACACGGCGGGCAACCGGAACGCGGCCCTGGACGGCCAGGGCCATCTGGTCATCACGGCCCGCCGCGAGAACCCCGCCAATTACCAGTGCTGGTACGGCACCTGCCAGTACACCTCGGCCCGGCTGAACACCTCGGGGAAGTTCACCGCGCAGTACGGGCACGTCGAGGCCCGCATGAAGATCCCGCGCGGGCAGGGCATGTGGCCGGCGTTCTGGATGCTCGGCACCCCGGTGAACTGGCCGGACTCGGGCGAGATCGACGTCATGGAGAACGTCGGCTTCGAACCCTCCACCGTGCACGGCACGATCCACGGCCCGGGTTACTCCGGCTCGGGCGGCATCGGCGCCGGCTACTCCCTCCCCGGCGGCCAGGCCTTCGCGGACGCCTTCCACACCTTCGCCGTCGACTGGGCGCCCGACTCGATCAGCTGGTCCGTGGACGGCACCGTCTACCAGCGGCGCACCCCGGCCGACCTGGGCGGCCGCACCTGGGTGTTCAACAAGCCGTTCTTCCTGATCCTGAACCTCGCGGTCGGCGGCTACTGGCCCGGCGACCCCGACGGCTCCACGGCGTTCCCGCAGCAGCTGGTCGTGGACCACGTCTCGGTGACGACCGGCGACACCGCCACGGGCGCCGCGATCAGGGGACTCGCCGGCAAGTGCGTCGACGTCGCCGGAGCCAACCCCGCGAACGGCACGCCCGTGCAGCTCTACGACTGCAACGGCACCGCCGCGCAGCAGTGGACCGTCGGCACGGACGGCACCGTTCGCGCGCTCGGCAAGTGTCTGGACGTGACGGGCGGCGGCACCGCGGACGGGACCGCCGTACAGCTCTACGACTGCAACGGCACCGCCGCACAGCGGTGGACCGTCACCGCCGCGCGCGACATCGTCAACCCGCAGGCCGACAAGTGCCTGGACGTGACCGGCAACAGCTCGGCCAACGGCACCCGGCTCCAGATCTGGACCTGCACCGGCGGCGCCAACCAGAAATGGACGGTCGGCTGAACGGCCGCGCCGTCAGCGCCGGTGCCGGGTCCAGGTGAACTTGTCGCCGCCCACCCAGCGGACCACCTCCGGGTCGTCCAGGTCGTGGACCGTGATGCCGAACGCGGCGGCGGCCTCCAGGACGTCGGTGACGGTCTTCGCCTCACCGACCACTTCTCCGTCGATCTCCACGATGCGGAACGGCGGTGTACCGGGCTGCACCCCGAGCACCATGATCCGCGGATGGGAGATGTGCGGGCTCGCGACTTCGGTCATGCAATAGAGCGTAGAACGCATTCCGGATCGGCGAACCGTACCGGCTGTCCTCGCGGGCCCACCGTGCGGTCCCCTCCGGGCTGGGGAACCCTGGAAGGGACCGCGGCCGAGGAGGTGTCGATGGAGCCCGTGGCGGCGCTGGACCGGATCGCCTTCCTGCTGGAGCGGTCGCTCGCACCCACCTACCGGGTGCGCGCCTTCCGTACGGCCGCCCGGGTGCTGGCCGGACTGCCGGAGGCGGAGCTGCGCGAGCGGGCGACCGCCGGGACGCTGGAGGCGCTCAAGGGCGTCGGCCCGAAGACCGCGCAGGTGGCGGTCGAGGCGCTGGCGGGGCGGACGCCGGGGTATCTGGAGAAGCTGGAGGGCGAGGCGGCGAAGCGGCCCGCCGTGCGCGGCGGCGAGGGGCTGCGGGACCTGCTGCGCGGCGACTGCCATCTGCATTCGGACTGGTCGGACGGGGGCAGCCCGATCGACGAGATGGGCCGGACCGCGGCGGAACTGGGGCACGAGTGGGCCGTGCTCACCGACCATTCGCCGCGCCTGACCGTGGCCCGCGGTCTGTCGCCGGAGCGGCTGCGCGAGCAGCTGGCCGTGGTGGCGGAGCTGAACACGACCTGGGCGCCGTTCCGGCTGCTCACCGGCATCGAGTGCGACATCCTCGACGACGGCTCGCTCGACCAGGAGGAGGAGCTCCTGGAACGGCTCGACGTCGTGGTCGTCTCCGTGCACTCCAAGCTGCGCATGGACGCCCGCTCCATGACCCGCCGCATGGTGGCCGCCGTACGCAATCCGCACGCGGACGTCCTCGGGCACTGCACCGGACGGCTGGTCACCGGGCGTGGGCGGCCCGAGTCGGAGTTCGACGCGGACGAGGTCTTCGCCGCGTGCGCGGAGTCGGGCACGGCCGTGGAGATCAACAGCCGGCCCGAAAGGCTCGACCCACCCCGGCGGCTGCTGCGCCGGGCCGTGGCGGCCGGCACGCTCTTCTCGATCGACACCGACGCGCACGCGCCCGGCCAGCTCGACTGGCAGATCCTCGGCTGCGCCCGGGCCGAGGAGTGCGAGGTACCCGCAGAGCGGGTGATCACCACCTGGTCCATGGACGAGCTGCTGGCCTGGACCCGGGACCGGCGTACGCCGTCCCGAGTGGTCGGCTCCTGAGGTGGTACCCGTGCCAGAGGACGACGGAAGGACGGGCGTATGGAACGAGCGGCCGTGTTCGATGTCGACGGCACCCTCGTCGACACCAACCATCTGCATGTGACCACCTGGTGGGAGGCGTTCCGCCAGGCGGGCCACGACGTGCCCATGCACGCCGTCCACCGGGCGGTGGGGCTCGGCTCCGACGACCTCGTCGCGCATCTGCTCGGCGACGACCGGAACAAGGACGAGGCCGAGCGGCTCAGCGCCGCGCACAAGGCCCTCTACGGGCAGTACTTCGACCGGCTGCCCCCGCTGCGGGACGCCGGACGGCTGCTGCGGCGCCTGCACCACGAGGGCTGGGCGGTGGTGCTCGCGACCTCGGCGGGCGGAGCCGAGCTGTCCGCGCTGCGGCGCGCGATCGGCGCGGACGACGCGATCACGGCGACGGCGAGCGCCGACGACGTCTCCGAGGGCAAGCCCGCCCCGGAGCCCGTGGAGCACGCGCTGGAGCTGGCGGGCGTCCCGGCCGAGCGAGCGGTGTTCGTCGGCGACACGGTGTGGGACATGAAGGCGGGCAGCCGGGCCGGGGTGCGCTGCGTGGCCGTACTGTGCGGCGGCATCCCGCGCGCCGACCTGGAGGCAGCCGGCGCGGAAGCGGTCTACGACGACCCCGCCGACCTGCTCTCCTCGCTCCCGGACAGCCCGTTCGCCTGACTCCCGTTCGGCCAGTGACGCACCTCACGCCATAACGCGACAGTCCGGGGAACACCCCAGGGTGGTTGCCCGTTGAACCACACGTGGGTACGGACGGGACAGTGTCCCCGGGCCTCACCTTTTGCCCACAGGGACGATCGTTCGGCTGAAGCCCTGTGGAGCCTTTCGCCGAGAGGCGACCGCCGTCCGTGCCCACCACAGGACCGCCCCGACCGTGATTCCCCCGTCCCGGTCGGGGCTTTCTCCTGTCCGCTCCCTCCGCCGGCCGTCCGGGGCGCGCTTGACTTCGAGAGCACTCCAATTCGTAGCGTTCCGAGCATGAGCACTGCACAGCACAAGATCGGTTCGGGATACGACGCCCACAGCACCGCCGACGACGTCCTCGCCGGCATCGACCTGTCCGGGAAGCTCGCCGTGGTCACCGGCGGCTACTCGGGACTCGGCCTGGAGACGACCCGTGCGCTCACCGAGGCGGGCGCCCGGGTGGTCGTCCCGGCCCGCCGCCCCGACACCGCGCGTGAGGCGCTGGCGGGCATCGACGGCGTCGAGGTGGACACGCTCGACCTCGGCGACCTGGAGAGCGTGCGCGCCTTCGCCGAGCGCTTCCTCGCCTCGGGCCGCACGATCGACCTGATGATCGACAACGCCGGGATCATGGCCTGCCCCGAGACCCGGGTGGGCCCCGGCTGGGAGGCCCAGTTCGCCACCAACCACCTCGGTCACTTCGCCCTGGTCAACCGGCTGTGGCCGGCGATCGCCCCCGGCGGTGCCCGCGTGGTCTCCGTCTCCTCGCGCGCCCACCACTTCTCCGGTATGCGCTGGGACGACGTCCACTGGACGCGGGGCTACGACAAGTGGGAGGCCTACGGGCAGGCGAAGACCGCGAACGTCCTGTTCGCCGTCCACCTCGACAAGCTCGGCGCCGACCGCGGCGTGCGCGCCTTCTCCCTCCACCCGGGCGGCATCCACACCCCGCTCCAGCGCCACATCCCCCGGGAGGAGATGATCGAACGCGGCTGGATGGACGAAGACGGCAACGTCGTCAACCCCGGCGCGTTCAAGACCCCGGAGCAGGGCGCGGCCACCCAGGTGTGGGCGGCGACCTCGCCGCAGCTGGGCGGCATGGGCGGCGTCTACCTGGAGGACTGCGACATCGCCGAGCCCGCCGTCGACGGCGACGCGAGCGGCGGCGTCAAGTCCTGGGCGACCGACCCGGAGCAGGCGGCCCGCCTGTGGGAGCTGTCGGCGGAACTGACCGGCATGAACGCCTTCGCGTCCTGAGCGGTCCTAGTCCTCCTCGCCCGCTGCCGTGGGGTCGGGTTCCTCGCCGACGGTGTACGTGTCCTTGACCTTCACCTCGGAGACCCCGCGGCCCTCGGGGAAGACCCGCCGCCAGTCGCCGATCACATGGAGCTCGTCGGTGCCCATGGCGCGGACGACCGTCAGGCCCTCCTCATGGGCCTTGAGCGCCTTCATCCAGAGGTTGGCGAAAGCCTGCGAGCGGATGAGGTGCATCCAGTCGGGGCGGTACAGCTCCCGGTTGTAGTTCGACTCCCCCATCGTGGAGACGAACTTGGAGTACATCGCCTTCACGTACTCCAGCGTCACCTCGTCGTCCTCGGCGATCGCCCGGTCCCGGGCCCCCTTCAGCGCGACCCGGAACTTCTCCAGCAGGCCCTCGGTCGCGCCCGAGGTGAACGACTCATGGATCTCAGGCGGGTCGCACAGCCCGTACTTCGGCCCCGACAGCCGCAGCAGCAGCCGCAGCGTCGGTTCGGTGACCCAGAGCGGGCCGGGCTCGTCGCGGTTGCCGATCGGGTTGGGCAGCCGGTCCTCGTGGTCCCAGGCGGGCGGGGTGATCAGATGGACGCCGGCGCGGCGGCGGTCGTGGTCGAAGCCGGTGGAGTGCTCCAGCTGGCCGATCGGCAGATGCGTCTTGAGCGCCGACAGGTACGCCCCGTTGACGTCGAGCGCGGTCACCTCGTGCGCGCCGGGCGGGAGGTCGGTGCGCGCCCACTTGGGGCGCGCCTCCCAGATCCGGTCGGCGCCGCGGGCGGTCTGCTTGCGCAGGATGTCCGGGATCCAGGGGTGCGCGACGACGTCGTACCGGCCGCCCTTACGGGTCTCGTCCAGCAGCGCCATCGCGTCCGGGATGGCCTTCTTGACCAGCGCCGCGGTCGCCGCCTCCAGATCGCCGCTGTGCTTCTTGAGCGCGGCGGCCACCGCGGCCCCGATCAGGTCGGGGCTCTGGTCCGCGGTCTGCATACGGCGGCCGACGGGGACGACCCGTACGGGCTTGGCGGCGCGGTCACGCGAGGCGGGGGCCCGCTCGTGGCGCCCGGCGCGGGCGTCCTCGGCAGCCACCGGCGCCGTCCGCCCAGCCGGACCGGGCTCGGCGGACGCGGGCGGATCGGCCGCCGGGTCCGGCTGTACGGGCGCTGCCGTACCGCAGTCGGCGGGGTCCAGGTGCTGCGGGAAGCCCGCGACCTGGTGCCGGGCGGGCATGCCGCACAGGACGCAGGGCTCGGGGGACGGGAGGGCCTCGACCTCGTCGGCCTCGCCCGTGTCGCCGGCCTCCTCCCGGGGCGCGTCGGCCTCGTCGGCACCGTCCCGCGGTTCTACGACGTCGGCGGCGTCCGGCGCCCCCTCCGCCGTCTCGGCCGTCTCCGCCGCCAGCTTGGTCCGGGCCCCTTCCAGGAAGTACGCGTACTTCTCGCGCACCTCCCCGCCCGGGTCCCGCCCCGACTCCCAGCCGCCGACGGTGGACGGGCTCACGCCGAGGGCCTGGGCCACCTGGGCGCGGGAGAGGTTGAGCCCCTCGCGCAGGCTCCGCCGTACGTCGGCCGGGGGCAGCGGCACTTCCTGGCGGGCCTCGGCCAGCAGGGCGTCGATCGCGTCGAAGTCCGTCATCGGGCCACCGCCGTCGAGCCACCGGAGCGGCGGCGCAGCACGGGCAGGGTCTCGCAGGCCCGGGTCGGTCCGGCGAGGAGGTCGAGGACGTCGATGCCGAAGTGCGCGGCCAGCGCGTCGCAGTCGGCCAGGCTCCAGGCGGCGCTGCCGGACTGGCGGCGGCTCACCTGCGCCTGGCTCACGCCGAGCGCGAGAGCGAGGTCCGCCTGTGACTCACCCGTCGCGTGCATCAACGCCGCCACCGACGACCTCACTCGTTCTCCCAAGGACAGTCCCACCCCGCCCACCCTACCCGGCCTCATGCGTCTGCCGTATGAGACATGCTGCCCGCGCAAGGCGCGTCGCGGCCCGTCGCCCGGGTACTCGGGTGCTCCCCGCAGCGCGAGGCCGAGAGGAGCCGAACGTGAGCAGCACAACGGGCAGCAGGATCGTCGTCACGGGCGCCACCGGCAACGTCGGAACCAGTGTGGTGCGGCTCCTGTCGGAGGATCCGGAGGTCGGCTCCGTGGTGGGGCTGGCCCGCCGGGCTCCGCAGTGGTCGCCGCCGAAGACGGACTGGGTCACGGTCGACCTGTCCGCCGAGGAGACGGATCTGGCGGCGGAGTTCGCCGGCGCGTCCGCCGTCGTGCATCTGGCCTGGGCGTTCCAGCCCACGCACGATCCGGCGGTGACCTGGCGCACCAACGTCCTCGGTTCCATCCGGGTGTTCGAGGCGGTGGCAGCGGCCAAGGTGCCGGCGCTGGTGCACGCCTCGTCGGTCGGGGCGTACTCGCCGGGCCCGAAGGACGAGGCCGTGGACGAGTCGTGGCCGACGCACGGCTGGCCGGACGCCGCGTACTGCCGGGAGAAGGCCTATCTGGAGCGGGCCCTGGACACCTTCGAGCGCGACCATCCGGAGGTGCGGGTGGTGCGGATGCGGCCGGCGTTCCTGTTCAAGCGGGAGTCGGCGAGCGAGCAGCGCCGGATCTTCGGCGGTCGTTTCCTGCCCGGGCCGCTGGTCCGTCCGGAGCTGCTGCCGTTCCTGCCGGACATCCCGGGACTGCGGGTGCAGGCACTGCACACGGACGACGCGGCCAAGGCGTACCGGCTCGCGGTGCACTCGCAGGCGCGGGGCGCCTTCAACCTGGCCGCCGAGCCGCCGGTGGACGCGGAGCTGCTGGGCGAGCTGCTCGGTGCCCGCCCGGTCCGGCTGCCGCGCACCGCGGCCCGCTCGGCGATCGCCGCCGCCTGGGGCCTGCATCTGCTGCCCGCCTCGCCGCACCTGTTCGACGCGGTCCTGCGCCTGCCCCTGATGGACTGCACCCGCGCCCGCACCGAACTCCGCTGGCGTCCGGAGCACACGGCGAACGAGGTGCTGGAGGAGTTCCTGGGCGGGCTCCAGCAGGGAGCCGGGGCCGGCACGGAACCGATGCGGGGGCGGAAGGCGAGCTGAACCGTCCCCCTGACGGAGACCGTCCCCCTGACGGTCTCCGTCAGTCGGCCGGCTCCTGCGGTTCCGGATGCTCCGAGTGGACGTCGGTGGAGCGCGGTGCGCCCTGACGGCCCGTGCCCGCCTCGTCCGTGTCGGGGACGTCGGCGTCGGCCTCGTCCTCCTCGGACAGCTCGGGATCGGCGTCCCAGCGGTCCTCCTCCTGCCCGGCCTGCTGGTCCGGCAGGTCCCTGGGGACGGGCTCGCCGTCCGGGCCCGTGCGGTGCTTGTCGGCCACGGCGTCCTCCCTTCACGTGGTACGGGAGACACGCGAGTACCTCCGCAGGTCACCGGCGAAACCCGACGACCGGCACCCGGACGCTCAGTGCGGTGCCCGCTCCTCCAGCGCCGTCCGCCATGCCGGGTGCGGCCCTTCGGGGGCGGGCTCGGGACGGCGGCCGCCACGGGCGAAGAAGTCGGCGAGCGGCAGGATCGCGGCACCGACCGTGACCGCGTCGGGGCCGAGCCGGCCGAGGTCGATGGTGACCTTCTCGGCCGGGTGCCGCAGGGCGTACGAGGCGGCGTGGCGGCGTACGGCGGGCAGGAACCGGGTGCCCAGCTGGAGCCCGGCCCAGCCGCCTATGAGGATGCGCTCGGGCTGGAAGAGGTTGATCAGGTCGGAGAGCCCGGCGCCCAGGTACTCGGCGGTCTCCTCCAGCACCGCCAGCGCCACCGGGTCGGCCGTGCCGCCGTCGGCCGGGTAGGCGGCGGCCAGCATCGCGGTCAGCGCGGTCTCCTCGTCGGTGCCCTCGGGCGGCCGGCCGCCCTCCTCGCGCCAGCGGTCGAGCAGTGACTCGGCGCCCGCGTACGCCTCCAGGCAGCCGAGCGCACCGCACCGGCAGCGACGGCCCCGCACCCGTACCGTCAGATGCCCCCACTCGACCGCCCGGCCGTTCTCCACCTCGGGCGTGACGAGACAGGCGCCGACGCCGGAGCCGAAGAGGACGACGACCGCGTTGTGCGCGCCGCGTCCGCCGCCGAACCACATCTCGGCCTGGCCGAGGGTCTTGGCGCCGTTGTCGATGAAGTACCGGACGGTATCGGGGAGCCGGGAGGTCGAGCGGAGCAGGGCCTCCAGCGGGACGGCGTCCCAGCCGATGGTCTGGCCGTGCACCACCGCGCCGCGTTCCGCGGTGCGTTCGACGATGCCGGGGACGCCGATGCCGACGCCGAGGAGTTGTTCGGGGGCGATGCGCGCGTCGACGAGGACCTCGGCGACGCCGTCGCGGATGTGGCCGACGATGTCCTCGACGTCATAGCGCCGCTCGGTCAACGGCCGCTCCGCGCGGGCGAGTTCGGTGAGGGTCAGGTCGAACAGCTCGACCCGGACCCGGGTCTCGCCGACATCGACACCGATCATGTGGCCACTGCCGGGTGACACGCGCAGCAGGGTGCGGGGACGGCCGCCGTCGGAGTCGACGCTGCCCGCCTCCTCCAGCAGGCCGTCGGCGACCAGGTCGGCGACCACATTGCTGACGGAGCCGGAGCTGAGGCCGGTCGCCGGGCCGAGTTCGAAGCGGCTGAGGGGCCCGTCGAAGTAGAGCCGTTGCAGCACGGCCGTCCGGTTGGCCCGCCTCAGATCGCGTACCGTGCGCCCGTTCCGCCCCGCCATGTGGCTCCCTCCGAACCCTGTCCGACCTGCAACATACCGCTGCGGGGGCACGGAAGGCGACTTTCCCCACCTTCTTAATTCACGATGTGAACTATGAGGGGTCCCGCATGACCCACCTGATCGGGCGGCCTTCGGTCCGTGCCGAGGGCCGCCCGTGCGCCTGTCATCCTGCCGCGTACACGTCCTCGGCGTAACGCCCGTCCGCGATCAGACCGTTCAGCCTCGGCGGCCGTCGCGTCGGCGTCCGGCGTGTGCTTGTGGAACAGGGTACGGAAGGCGTCCCGGACGCCCGGCGCCATTCGGGAGCCGTCGCGCAGACGTACACCCGGGCCCCGCGGGTCAGCGGCTCCCAGACCTCCTCGGCCTCGGCGGCGATCCGGTGCTGCACGAAGAGCACCTCGCCCTCGGGTGCCGCGCTGAACGCGGGCCGCAGCGAGACCGCCCCGGAGGCCTCGGCCGCGCGCAGTTCCTCGCGTGCAGGAAGTCGGCGTCGGGGGCGTCGCAGCCGAAGCAGCAGAGGGCGGGGGCGAGTTCGGCGCCGGACGCGAGGGCCGCCGTACGGTCGGCGATCGCCCCGCGGAAGGGGGCCAGACCGGTGCCCGCCGCGACCATCACCACGGGAGCCGAGCCGTCGATCCGGAACACCTCCCGGCAGGGCTGCACCCGGGCGTACAGCGTGTCGCCGGGTTCGAGGCCGCTCAGACAGCCCGACCCGGTCCCCCGGTACTCGCCCTTGCCCGAGCGGGCCGGGGCCGCGAGCAGGGAGATCATCAGGTCCGCGTGGCGGGGGCCGGTCGCCGGGGACGAGGAGACCGAGTAGTGGCGGGGGCGCAGCGGGGTGAGGAACTCCAGAAGCTGCGGCCAGGTCAGGGCGCCGCGCAGGGCGGGGTGATCCTCGATCACTTCCAGCAGGGTGCGCGGGTCGTCCTGGAGGTTCTCCAGTGCGACACGCTCCGGTGGGCAAGGGTTCGCGGCGGCGAGCGCGGCCGGCTGACCGGCGTTCGGCCGGTCCTGCAACTCGACACTGCCGGCCAATCCGGCGATGGCCGCTGTGTGCGGTACGACACCGGTCGCGGTACCAGGTGTCGGTGCGATGGGAGGCGCCGGGCGGGGTCGAGCGGTACGGGGAGCTGACGGCGGACCCGGTGAGCGGCACCGTGGACGAGACGCCCGCGTTGCTGGTGATGCTGCGGATGCGGGGCGAACGCGAACGGCCCGCCAAGGCTCCCGTCGAGGTCCGGCCGATGGAGGCGCGCGTCCTCGCGCTGCTCGCGGGCGGCGCCAGCACGGCTCACGCCGCCCGGGAGACCGGCCTGACCACGGACGGCGTCACCTATCACCTGCGCCGCCTCTCCGCGCGGTGGTGCGCGGGGACCCGTACGGAACTGGTCGCGCGCGCCTACGCGCTCGGCGTGCTCACGCCCGGAGTGTGGCCGCCGACGCCCGCGTGGGCGGTACCCGCGCCCTCGGGGGCGCCGAAGCGGGCGAGGGTGTGCCAGACCATCTTGAGGTCCTGGAGTTCGTGGCGGCCGGTGCGGGCGGCGTCGCCGATGATCCTCGGGTCGATGTGCCCGCCCTCGGCGATCAGGGCGCCCAGCTCGGCGTATTCCGCGCCCCGGTAGTCCGCGTGCCGCCGCAGCTCTCCGACGCTCAGCCGGTACCCCGGGTGCCACTCGACGGGGCAGGGCAGCAGCCGGGCCGCCGCCTCGACGGGCGTCCCGCGATAGCTCGCGTCGAGGACGAGCGCCTCCACGTCCTCGGCGAGGGTGATGCCGCCGTGGACGTGGGCCTCGACGTAGTCGTTGAGGGCGTCCTGCTCGTCCGCCTCGGCGAGGGCGATCAGGGACATCCCGGCGGCGACGCCGAAGTGGGCGGGCTCGGCCGCGCTGTCGGGGTAGCAGAAGGTGGCCCGGTGCAGCGCCGCGCCGGTCAGCCGGAAGTGCGAGGAGCCGAACCGCGGGGCGGCGCCGACGATCTGGCGGCGGAAGTCCAGCGCGCCGTACACGGGCCGCTCGTGCGGGGCGGCCTCGTCATAGGCACCGCCGAAGATCCGGCTCTCCCAGCGCCAGCGGTCGCCGCCGGGGTGGGCGGTGAGGCCTCCGTTGCTGGTGCCCGTGACGAACTGCGAGTGATAGGCGCCGTCCCGCAGCAGCGCCTCCAGGAGGGGCAGCCCGCCGATCAGCCGGTCGGGGTGGAAGTTCAGCGTGATACGTACGGCGGAATCGACGGCCGGCCCCGCCGACAGTGCCGCCACATGCCGCAGCGCGGCCCGAGCCGGCAGTGACCGGACGCTCTCGTAATTCACTGGCCCCTCCTCGCCGGGGTCGACTACTCTGGCATAACCTAGAGGCACTAGGTAATTCACCCCTAGTTTTTGTCATAAGCAAGACCTACAAGGAGCCCCCATGAGATCGCTGACCGAGCACGACATCCGCGGCGCCTTCGTCAACTGCTCCAAAGGTGAGGCCAAGCGGCTCACGGTGCCGCGTGATCTCGACGAGCTGCCCTGGGCCGACCTGGACTTCCTCGGCTGGCGAGATCCAGGGGCGCCGGACCGCAGTTATCTCGTCGCCGAGCGGGGCGGCCGGGCCGTCGGCCTGAGCATGCGGCTCGCGTCCGCGCACCGGGGCTTTCTGCACCGCAGCATGTGTTCGCTGTGCCTGACCACCCACCCGGGCGGCGGCGTCGCGCTGATGACCGCCCGCAAGGCGGGCGCGGCCGGGCGCGAGGGCAACTCGGTCGGTCTGTACATGTGCAGCGACCTGGCCTGTTCGCTCTACGTGCGGGGCAAGAAGGTGCCGCAGAGCACCCTGCGGATGGAGGAGAGCCTGACCGTCGAGGAACAGATCGCCCGCACCACGGGCAATCTGTCCGCCTTCCTCGACAAGCTGGACGCCTGAGCCGGTCCGGCGGCCAGACGCCCGACTCAGTCCAGGGCGCCCACGGCGAGCACGATCTTGCCGCGGTTCGCCCTGCTCTCCAGCCGCTCGTGCGCGGCCCGCGCCTGCGCGAGCGGCAGCACCGTCTCGACCGGCACGCGATAGGCGCCCGCGGCGACCCGGTCGGCCAGTTCACCCAGGTCGGCGCGGGGGTCGTAGCCCTGCACCTGCAAGTTGGTGAGCTGGAAGCCGTGGATCGTCACGTTCTTCGGATAGAAGTCGCGGGTGTCGATCGTGCTGGGTTCCAGGGCGACGTTGGCGAGCGCGACGACCCGGCCGCCCGGCCCCGCCTGACGCAGACTCCGCCCGAAGGCCGCGCCGCCGACGGTGTCGAGGACGACCTCGGCACCGCGTCCGCCGGTCAGCCGCAGCACCTCCTCGACCTCGGCGTCACCGGGGTGCGCGGAGGTGTCGACGACGACGTCGGCCCCGAACTCCCCCGACCAGGCGGCCTTCTCGGCCGATCCGGCGAGCGCGATCACCCGCGCCCCCGTCTCGGCGGCGATCTGTACGGCCGCCGTGCCGACCCCGCTCGCGGCGGCCTTCACCACCACGGTGTCGTCCTTGCCGACCCGGGCGAGGTGCCGTACGCAGTACCAGGCGGAGAGCCACGCGATGGGCAGGGTCGCCGCCTCGGTCAGGGCCACGCCGTCGGGCAGCGCGACCACCTGGGTGGCGGGCACGACTGCCAACTGGGCATAGAAACCGGGGGACTTCCCGCCGTCCAGGGCGATGACCCGCTGCCCGACCGCGACGCCGGTCACGCCCTCCCCCACCCCGGCGACCACGCCGGACGCCTCGGCGCCCGGGATCAGCGGGGGCCGTCCGGCACGGTGGTAGACGCCGGCCCTGACCAGGGCGTCGACCCGGTTCACCCCTGCCGCGGCCACCCGGACCAGCACCTCCCCCGGGCCCGGCACCGGATCCGGCACCTCCACCTCGACCAGCACCTCGGGCCCACCGAACGCGTCGATCCGTACCGCGCGCATGCCCCACCCACTTCCCCGTCGCAGCTGACACCGTTTGAACTGGTGTCACCTTGCGACACCGGTTGAGGGGGTGTCAAGGTGTGTCCGGCGGCGGGTAGGCTCGGCCCGGTGACCGCGACCAGCACCGACCCCGATCTCGCCTTCCCCTTCATCGGGGGCCGCCCGTGTCTGAACTTCATCGCCACGCTCGGCAAACGGCACGCCACGCCCAAGGAGCGGCTGCCGGACACCGACGCGCTGGCCCGTTGGCTGAGCCAGGCGGAGCTGGCCGCGGGCGGGGAACCGGTCCGGGTCACCGCCCGGGACCTCGCGGACGCCCGGCTGCTGCGCGAGGCCCTCCACCGCTTCGTGCGGGCCGCGATGGCCGGGCGGGCCCCGGAGGCGGCCGACGTGGAACTGATCAACACCACGGCCGCACGTCCCGATCTGGCACCCCAGTGGGGCGCGGTCCGCTGGACGGCCCGGTATCCGGCGCGGGCCGCCCTGGCGACGGTGGCGCGGGACGCCGTACTGCTGGCGGGCGGGCCGCTGATGGCGCGGGTCAAGGAGTGCGAGAGCCCGGAGTGCTCCCTGCTGTTCCTCGACGACTCCCAGGCCCGGCGCCGCCGTTGGTGCTCCATGGAGCGGTGCGGCAACCTCGCGAAGATCGCCGGTTACCGGTCCCGCAGCCGGGCCACCGGCACCGCGTGACCGCCCCGGGTCAGGAGCACCTCGCGCAGATAGTCGTGCGCACCTGTGAGAACCTCGAACTCTCGGGTGTCCGCCATCACTGTTCCCCCCTCTTGCCGCCGACCTGCCGTTGCCAACAATCTGGGCATCCTTGCGGACAGTTACGGTCCGCAATGAGTACGACGATGCACATGTGAAAGAGGGACAGCCTGAGGATGCGAGATGTACGTGAGTGGATGGCGTCCCTTGTGCGCTTCCTGAAGCGGCGCAGGGACCCCGCGGTCGTCCATGCGCTGCGGTCCGCGGCCGCGGCGACGATCGCGTACGTCATCGCGCTGCGCCTGAGTCCCGAGGCGGCCCCGCTCACCGCGCCCCTGACCGCGCTGCTGGTCGTCCAGGTCACCCTGTACGCCACGCTGACCAACGGCATCCGCCGGGTCAACGCCGTGGTGGCCGGGGTGCTGGTCGCCATCGCCTTCAGCCTGCTGGTCGGGCTGACCTGGTGGAGTCTCGCCCTGCTGATCCTGGCCTCGCTGGCGGTGGGGCATCTGGTGAAGGTCGACGAGTACGTGCCCGAGGTGGCGATCAGCGCGATGCTGGTCCTCGGGGTGACGACCGTCGGGGACACCGCGTGGGCGCGGGTGCTGGAGACGTTGATCGGGGCGGTCGTCGGCCTCGGCTTCAACCTGCTGTTCGCGCCGCCGGTGTGGGTGGACGAGGCGGGCGAGTCCATCGAGGGGCTGGCGCGCCGGGTACGGCAGTTGATGCTGCGCATGGGCGAGGAGGCCGCGGGCCGCACGCCCGTCGAGCACGCGAGGGAGCGGCTGCACGAGGCGCGGCGTCTGGACCACGACATCGTCGAGGTGGACGCCGCCCTGCGGCAGGCCGAGGACAGTCTGCGGCTCAATCCGCGCGTCCGCGAGGGCCTGCTGCACCGGGTGGTGCTGCGCACCGGCCTGGACACGCTGGAGATCTGCACGGTCGTCCTGCGGGTGCTCGCGCGCACGCTCGCGGACCTCGCCAAGGAACGTGATCCCGAACGGCTGTTCGCCTCGGAGACGGGTGCCGCGGTCGAACGGCTGCTGTCCGAGATCGCGGACGCGGTGGTCAGCTTCGCCGTCCTGGTCACCGCGCACGTCAGCCAGAGCGCCGAGTCGGCCGAGGAACGGCTCGCCTCCGAGCTGCGGCAGGCCGCGGCCACCCGCGACAAGCTCGCCCAGCTGCTCCTGGAGGAGGTGCAGCGCGACGCCCGGCAGTGGCAGCTGCACGGGGCGGTGCTGACGGAGGTCAACCGCATCCTCGACGAGCTGGACACCGAGCACCGCTCGCGCCGGCTGTTCGAGGAGCTGGACCGCACCTCCCGTGAACAGCGCGAGCGGCTGCCACGGCTCACCAAGCTCCAGGAACGCGTACGCAGGAACCGGCTCACCCTCGCCAGACGTTCCAGGTGACGTGGGCCGATGACCAAGAGCGGCATACAGGTCGACAGCAACGGCGACTGGTAGGGGCGCGTGTTGCACGCGGGACGTGGTCCGGGTCATGGTGGCTGGCGACCGGGTGACCGACCGACCTGAGGTGCGTACATGGGCAGGGGCGACTGGAGCAGGCGTCGGTTCGTCGGCGCGCTCGCGGGAGCGGGGGCGGTGACGGCGCTGTCCTCGTGCGGTGAAGCCGGGCCCGAGGCGTCCCCGTCGCCCCGGGCACCCCAGGCCGCCGCCCCGGAGAGCACCGCCACCGCATCCCCCTCACCCACACCGGCGCCCTCGGGCCCGCGCCCCCTCGCCCTCGGCACCTACACGTCCGTCGAGGACGGCGGCACCGGCATCGGCTTCGCCACGTACGACACCGAGACGGGCCGGGTGACCGCCGGGAGCACGCTCACCGGGGTCGACGACCCCTCGTATCTCGCCCTGCATCCCGACGGCCGCACGCTGTACACGGTGAACGAGCGCGAGAAGGGTGCCGTGACCGCCGTACGGCTCGCCGACCGCGAGGTCCTCGGCAGCCGGAGCACCGGCGGCGGCGCCCCTTGTCATCTGTCGGTGCATCCGGGCGGGCGCTGGCTGCTGAGCGCGAACTACGGTGACGGCAGTGTGGCCGTGCATCCCCTCGACGCCTCGGGGGCGATCGGGGAGCGCGCCGACCTCGTCACGCACTCCGCGCCGAAGCCGGGGCCGGGCCAGGAGGGCCCGCACGCCCACCAGTTCGCCACGAGCCCGGACGGCGGTCATCTCCTCGCCGTCGACCTGGGCACGGACACCGTCTACACCTACCGCCTCGACCAGCGGACCGGGAAGCTCACCGAGGTGGCGCAGGCCCACACCCGGCCGGGGGCCGGGCCGCGGCATCTCACGTTCCATCCCGGCGGGCGGTACGCCTATCTGGCCAACGAGGTCGACAACACGGTCGCCGTCTGCGCCTACGATCCCGGCGCCGGGCGCCTCACCATCGGCGAGGCGCAGTCCACGGGTACCGGTTCGGGCACCAACTATCCGGCGCAGCTCGTGGTGACGCCGGACGGGGCGTACGCCTACCTCGCCAACCGGGGCCACAACAGCCTCACGCGCTATGCGGTGGAGGCGGACGGCGCCCGGCTCAGGCTGCTCGACACCGTGCCGGTCGCCGGTGACTTCCCGCGGCAGATCGCCCTGTCGCCCGACGGGACGCTGCTGTTCGCGGCGAACCAGCGGTCGGGCACGGTGAGCGTGTTCCGGGTGGACGCCGGCAGCGGTCGGCTGCGGCTCGCGGGCAGGCCGTTCGCGTCACCCGTCGCCGTCTGTGCGCTGCCGCTGTAGCGCACGGGGGCAGGAGGCCGAGGCGGCCTGGCCGAGCAGGACGTGCATACGCTCGGTGAGCTGCGCGACGTCGTCGGCGGGCCGGTGGAAGGCCAGGCGTACGTCGCCGTGCGCACGGACGCGTTCGATGCGCAGGGTCAGCCCGTGCCGGTCGACCGCGACGGGCTGGACCTTCACCGCGCCGTGCAGGCTGTCGGGTTCGACGAGCCGGGTGAGACGCTCGACCGCGTCGCCGTGGCAGTCCGCGAGATGCGTCAGCAGCCGGGCCTCGGTGCCGGCCAGCGGGTCGGGCAGGGCGGCGGCGAACTCGTCGAGGTCCACGACGACGGCGCCGGACGGCTGCCGCAGCACGATCCGCGTGGCTGTGAACGCCAGCCGGTCGTCCTCGGGGACGAACCAGCCGGCGAGCCACATACGGGCCCGGATACGGTTGCGCACGGGAACGGGCGAGACGTCGGCGAACTCCAGCACGGCGGACGGCTCTCCGCGCGGTGCGCAGATCGCGGCCGTGAGCATGGCGCTGTCGTCGGGCACGTCGAGGAACACCCGGCCGTCCTCGGCGACCGTGTGCGCGCCGACGAGCTCCTCACGGCCGCCGTCCGCGGTCACCGCGCACGACCATGCGGTGGCGAGCACCGAGCGCACCCGCTCCGCCGCGGACGGCGCGGCCGTCCAGCTGTCACCCATCCCAGCACCCATCCCAGAACCTCCTTAGGTAAGCCTCACCTAACTTATCGGAGATCAGGGTGTACGCCAACCAGCACCCTCGAACCTCCACGGAAGTTCAGACGCCGAGAACTCCCAGCAGCGCACGGGCGCACAGATCGCGCACCTGCTCCCGGGACAGCTCCGAGCCCCTCAGCCACTCCAGACAGACGGCCGTGATGAACGCCAGCCAGCCGCGCACGGCGAGGGTGGTCTCGGGCCGCGCCTCGAAGCCGGCGCCGAACTCGGGGTCGGCGGCCAGCGCCGCCAGAATCTGCCGCTCCTGCGCGGCCAGGGCCTGCTGATAGACCTTGCGTACGGTCTGGTCCCCGGCCGCGTCGGCACGGTGGAAGGCGCGGAAGCCGTGCGCGTGGGCCTCGACGTACTCCAGGAACGTGTCGAGCCCCGCGGCCAGTTGCTCCCGCACCGGGATGCCGGGAACCGCCGCGGTCATCCTCAGCATCCGCGCGCTCTCGCGCTCGACGACCGCCGCGAAGAAGTCCCGCTTGGTCGGGAAGTAGTGGTAGAGCAGCCCGCGCGAGACACCGGCGATCTCGGCGACGCGCTCGATCCACACGTCGTCGTACGGGCTCTCCGAGAACAGCCGCGCACCGACGGCGAGGAGCTGTTCCCGGCGCTCCTCGGTACTGAGCCGGCGGCGGGTGCGCTCCCCCTGGTTGGCGGCCATGCCCGCACCTTATCCCGGCCACGGTTCCTTTACTTGACGCCGGTTCAACAAGGGGACCAGACTTGTGCGCGTTATTGAACCCACGTACAACACGCCCCAACCCGCCCCCGTATCAAGGGAGATCGCGTCATGGCGGAGTCGAGCAACCGGACCGCGCTGCCCAAGGGGTTCCGCAGTGCCGAACAGGGCTGGCCCGAGCTGCACCGGATCCCGCATCCGCCCCGGCGGCTCCCGCTGCTCGGCGATGTGCTCGGAGCGAACCGGCGCACCCCGCTCCAGGACTCCCTGCGCTACGCCCGGCAGCTGGGGCCGATCTACCGGCGCAAGGCCTTCAACCGGGAGTTCGTGTTCGTCTGGGGCGCGCGGCTCGCGGCCGACCTCGCGGACGAGACGCGGTTCGCGAAGCATGTGGGGCTCGGGGTGGCCAATCTGCGGCCGGTCGCCGGGGACGGGCTGTTCACGGCGTACAACCACGAGCCGAACTGGCAGCTGGCGCACGATGTGCTCGCCCCGGGCTTCAGCCGGGAGGCGATGGAGGGCTACCACCCGATGATGCTGGCCGTGGCGGGGCAGCTCACGGACCATTGGGACGGTGAGCTCGCGGCGGGCCGCACGGTGGATGTGCCCGGCGACATGACCAAGCTGACGCTGGAGACGATCGCGCGGACCGGTTTCGGCCATGACTTCGGCTCCTTCCAGCGCTCGCGGCCGCATCCCTTCATCACCGCGATGGTGGGCACGCTGACCTACGCCCAGCGGCTCAACTCTGTGCCGTGGCCCGCGTTGTTGCGCCAGGCCGGGCGCCAGAACGACGCCGACATCTCCTATCTGAACCGCACGGTCGACGACCTGGTGCGGGAGCGCCGGAAGGCCGGCGGCGGGGACGGGGATCTCCTGGACCGGATGCTGGAGACCGCCCACCCGGAGACCGGTGAACGGCTGTCCTCGGAGAACGTCCGGCGCCAGGTGATCACCTTCCTGGTCGCCGGGCACGAGACCACCTCGGGCGCGCTCTCCTTCGCCCTGCACTACCTCTCCCGCCATCCGGAGGCCGGGGCCCGCGCCCGCGCGGAGGTCGACCGGGTGTGGGGCGACACGGAGACGCCCGGCTACGACCAGGTGGCCAAGCTGCGTTACCTGCGCCGGGTCCTGGACGAGTCGCTACGACTGTGGCCGACCGCTCCCGCCTTCGCCCGGGAGGCCGTCGAGGACACGGTGCTGGCCGGGGAGCATCCGATGCGGCGGGGCGCGTGGACGCTGGTCCTCACCCCGATGCTGCACCGCGACCCCGAGGTGTGGGGCGCGGACGCCGACCGCTTCGACCCGGACCGCTTCGACCCGAAGGCCGTACGCAACCGCGCCCCGCACACCTTCAAGCCCTTCGGCACGGGGGCGCGGGCCTGTATCGGCCGGCAATTCGCCCTGCACGAGGCCACGCTGGTGCTCGGGCTGCTGCTCCGCCGCTACGAGCTGCGCGCCGACCCGGCCTACCGGTTGCGGGTGACCGAGCGGCTCACGCTGATGCCGGAGGGCTTGCGGCTGGGCCTGGAGCGGCGGCGGACGGGGATGCCGCCGGGCACGGCCGCGGCCGGGGAGGCGGAGGAGGTGCCGGGGGCGCGGAGGCCGGCGGCGGAGCCGGGGTGTCCGGTAGCTCGCGTCGGCGACGAGGCGCCGGGCGCGGAGGCGCGCTGCCCTGTGCGCGGGGCGGGCGATTGATCAAGACGTGCCGCTGTCCCCTGCCGGCCCTCAGGGCGGGAGACCTGGCCGCGGCGCTCAGGCCGCCGTCCAGTGCCCCGGTCGCGACACCGATCCCGGCAGCCGTGTGCCCTCGCTCCCCCGCGCCGCGTTGAGCTGCGGCTGGGTGAGGAGCATGCGCCGGGGGCGCGGAGGCCGGCGGCGGAGCCGGGGTGTCCGGTAGCTGGCGTCGGCGACGAGGCGCCGGTCGCGGAGGCGCGCTGCCCTGTGCGCGGGGCGGGCGACTGATCAAGACGTGCCGCTGTCCCCTGCCGGCCCTCAGGGCGGGAGACCTGGCCGCGGCCCTCAGGCCGTCGCCCAGTGCCCCGGTCGCGACACCGATCCCGGCAGCCGTGTGCCCTCACTCCCCCGCGCCGCGTTGAGCTGCGGCTGGGTGAGGAAGAAGGCGTCGGTGAGGTCGGCGTCCGTGAGGTCCGTGTCGCGCAGGTCGGCGCCGATCAGGTCCGCGCCGCGCAGGTCGGCGCCGGTGAGGTCGGCGGCGATGAGGTAGGCGCCGCGGAGGTTCGCGCCGCGCAGGTCGGCGTTCCTGAGGCGGGCGCCCATCAGGTCCGCGCCCCGGCGGTCCTTCTTCTTGCCTCGGGTGCCGGCCCGGACCAGTTCGCTGGTCCGCAGCAGCAGCACGTTGACCTTCTGGCGGTGTGCGGCGACATCCAGCTCGCCGAGTTCGTCCGGCGTGCCGCGGGTGAGGTCCTCCGTCTCCGCCAGCAGGGTCCGCACATCGGCGTGGACCGGCTCGGCGGCGGGGAGGGCGAGCGCCTCGGTGAGGTACCAGAGCAGCTCGTGCAGCTGGCGCACGACCGGGAACACGTCGAACATACGGCGCGCGTGATCACCTCCGGCGCCACGCCAGTCCTCGCCGCCGAACGTGACCTGCGAGACCTTCTGCCCGGCGCCGAAACAGTCGTAGACCGTGCAACCGGTGTAGCCCTCCTGCCGCAGCCGGGCGTGGATGCCGCACCGGTGGTCGCCCTGGAGGTTGGGGCAGGGCTTGCCGGCCGGCTTGTCCCGGGCGAAGTCCGCCGAGGCCGCGAAGGGCAGGGCGACACAGCACAGCCCGAAGCATCGGGCGCAGTCACCGCGCAGGCCGGCGGAAAGGGCTGTCTGATCTTGCATGCGTCCAGGATACGGAACGGAAACTCACCGACGAGTTTCCGGCGTTGTGGGGGTCCCCTCATCCAACGGAAAACAAGTTCGGCTACCACAGAGACATGAGCCGACCCAGGCAGGAGCCCATCGCAACGAGGAGAGACGTCATGTGCAGCCACCAGCCCGCGTGCCCCGCCGCCGAGCGCCCCGACCACCACTGCGCGGTGATCGTCTCGGCCCACCCCGAACAGGGCTGGAGCCTGCTGTGCAACGGCACCATCGTCTTCGACGACACCGGTGAACTCCTCCCGGACGGGCGGGCGGTGAGCCCGCACCGCCCGGTCGGCGCGATGCTGGTGGCCGTCTGACTCAGCCCTGCGAACCCGGCATGCCGAGGCCGGCGAGCCGCTCGGGGTCGGCCAGGATCTGCATCTCGGTGATCCGGCCGTCCACGATGGTGATGCCCATGACCGAAAGCAGCTGCCCCTCGGACACGTTGACCATCCCGACCGCGCCGTTGACCAGTACGAGCTCCGCGAACTGGGCGAACTGGCGGAACAGCAGGGCCTGTTCGGCGACCGGCTTCGCGCCGCGCACCAGCTTGGACGCCGCCGCCCCGCCTACCAGTGCACCGGAGTCGGTCCGCAGCAGGACGTCCGGGTGCAGGACCGCGAGCAGGGCCTCGAAGTCCCCGCCGCGGGCGGCGCTCAGGAAGGCGTCGACGACCTGCCGCTGCCGGCCGAGGTCGGGCTCGGCGGACGGGGTGGCGCCCTTGACCCGGCGCCGGGCGCGACTGGCCAGCTGCCGGGTGGCGGCCGGGGTGCGCTCCACGATCGCCGCGATGTCGTCGAAGGGCACGGCGAACATGTCGTGCAGCACGAACGCGAGCCGTTCGGCGGGCTCCAGGGTCTCCAGGACCACGAGGAGGGCGAGGCCGACGGAGTCCGCCTGGAGCACCTCCTGCTCGGGGTCGACCCGCGAGAGCGGGGTGATCACCGGGTCCGGGACGTAGGTGTCGTCCAGCGGGTCCTCGCGGCGCGTGGTGCGGGAGCGCAGCATGTCGAGGCAGACCCGGCCGACGACCGTGGTGAGCCAGCCGCCGAGGTTGCGGATCTCGTCCGTGTCGGTACGGCCCAGCTTCAGCCAGGCATCCTGGACGGCGTCCTCGGCCTCGGCGAGTGAGCCGAGCATGCGGTAGGCGACCGCCTTGAGATGCTCCCGGTGCTCCTCGAAGCGGTCCGCCAGGACGTCGGTGTCACTCATGTTCTCCCCCGTCATGTTCTCCCCGTTCTCCTTGTCATCTGCTGAACAGCTGGAAGGCCACGGCCGGTGTCCCGCCGAAGCGCTCCGCCGTCCGCTCCGCCACTCCGGTGAGGAATCCCCGGACGTAGGTCTCCGGGTCCTCGTCCGTCAACGCCTCGATGTACGCGCGGTGTTCGAGCAGTGAGTGCACCGCGCGCTCCAGCCCGGGCGTGGCGTCCACGGCGTGGGTGGCCGAGGCCGATCCGGCGACGGCCACCCAGCGGACGCCGTTCCACGGCTCCAGGCCCTGTTCCACCAGCTCCGGGAAGATCCAGCGGTTGCCCGCGTCACCGGCCGCGTCCAGGGTGGCCCGGCCCACCGCCACATGGTCCGGGGTGTTCCAGGCGAAGCCGCCCCAGGTGTCCTCGTGGTTGAGGGTGATGACCAGTTCCGGCCGATGCCGGCGGATCGCGGCGGCGATGTCCCGGCGCAGGGCGGTGCCGTACTCGATCACCCCGTCCCGGTGGTCCAGGAACTCCACGGCCGACACCCCCACGACCGCGGCACTGGCCCGCTGCTCCTGCTCGCGCAGCGGGGCGCACTTGGCCGGCTCCAGGGTGTCGATGCCCGCCTCGCCGCGGCTCGCCAGGACGTAGGTGACCTCGCGGCCCGCGTCGGTCCAGGCGGCGACGGCCGCGGAGCAGCCGTATTCGAGGTCGTCCGGGTGCGCCACGACCGCGAGCGCGCGCTGCCAGTCCTCTGGCATGGGCTGGAGTTGACTGATCGTCGGCTCTGTCATGGGTGCAGACTAATCCGCGCCGCCGACATCGCCACCGGGATTACGCCTCGTCACGGGTGAGGGCCAGCAGCCGGTCGAGGACGCGCGGGCCGCCGGCCCGGACGCCGTCGTGCTCGAACTCGTCGGTGACCCAGGTGCGCAGTCCGCGGACGGTGCGGGCGGTGTGGAGGGAGTGGGCGGTGTCGACGTACATGTCGTCGTGGTAGACCGCCGCGGCGACCGGGACCTCGTTGGCGGCGAGGCGATCGGCGTCGTAGAGGGGCCGCCAGTCGGTGCGGGCGGCGAGGAGTTCGGCGGTTTCGCGCAGGGGGCGCAGCGCCGGGTCCGTGTCGAACATCCAGGGGTGGATCGACTCGCCGGTGAACAGCAGCGGTCCGTCGCCGGCGAGCGCCTTGGCGGCCTCGAACTGCGGGAACTCGGCGCGGACACGTTCCGCCGACCATGCGGTGGGGCGGTTGTCCTGGCCGTAGATCGCCTCGTGGACGAGCGCGTAGAGGGGGTGGCCCGCGTACGACAGGAGGCCCTGGACCTCTTCCTGGAAGGCGTCGGAGAGGGCCGGGCCCTGCGGGGTGCGGACGAAGGCGTGTTCCAGGAGGAAGTGCAGCCGGTGGCTGCCCTCGCCGCCGCCGAGGACGATGCCGAGCGACTGGAAGGCCTCGACGGTCAGGCGGTAGCCGTTGGGCAGGACGACCTCGTGGTGCAGGAGGTGCTCGGCGATCCGGCGGGCGCGCTCGACGTCCTGCGGGTAGCGGGCGTAGTGGGCGGCGACCTTGCGTTCGATGCGCGGGTAGGCGGCCCGGTAGACGTCGTCGGCGTGGGCGTCGAGGGAGGGCAGGCCACCGGTGATCACGGCGGCGCTGAGCCCTTCGGGGGCGACGGAGAGGTAGTTGACGGCGCAGAAGCCGCCGAAGCTCTGGCCGAGGACGGTCCAGGGGGCGCCGCCGGTGAGTTTCGGGCGGATGGCCTCGCAGTCGCGGACGATCGAGTCGGAGCGGAAGTGCGTGAGGTAGTCGGCCTGTTCGGCCGGGCCGCCGCGCAGCGGGAGGGTCTGGCGGTTGGCGGGCGTGGAGTGGCCGGTGCCGCGCTGGTCGAGCAGGAGGACCCGGTACTCCTTGAGGGCGCGGCCGAGCCAGGCCGGGCGTCCGACGAAACGGTTCGCGCCGAAGCCGGGGCCGCCCTGGAGGTAGACCAGCCACGGCAGGTCCTGCCGCGCCTTGTCACTGGCGACCACTTCACGGGCGTAGAGCTCGATCGTCTCGCCCGAGGGGGCGTCGTGGTCGAGGGGCACGGTGAAGTGGTGGTCGGTGAGGACGACACCGGGCTGGCGGTAGGTCGCGGTCAACGGGGCTCCCGGGACGGACGGACGTGCGGACGCGTCCCAGTTCAGCACATGTCCGTCCGATATCCGATCCCCGGGATCATGAAATCGTACTGAACCCCGGATCAGCGGGCGGACAGGCTGGAGCGCCGGACGACCAGCTCGGGCTGGAGCACCACCCGGCGGTGCTCGTGCCGTCGGGGGCCGGGCTCCGTCTCCGTCTCCTCCAGCAGCAGCTCGGCGGCCAGGGCGCCCATGGTGACGGCGGGCTGGCGGACCGAGGTGAGCGGGACGGCCGCGGCGGCGGCGAACTCGATGTCGTCGTAGCCGACGATGGCGAGGTCGTCGGGGACGTTTATCCCGGCCGCGTACATGGCCTGGAGGACGCCGAGGGCGAGCAGGTCGTTGGCGCAGAAGACGGCGGTGGGCCGGTCGGCGAGGCCGAGGAGACGGGCGCCGGCGTCGCGGCCCGCGGCGACGTCGAGACGTTCGGTGGGCAGTTCGCGCAGCACGTTCGGGGCGAGGCCCGCCTCGGCGATCGCGTTGAGGGCGCCGGTGCGACGGTCGCGGACCTGGTTGAAGCCGGGCGGGCCGCTGACGTACGCGATGGAGCGGTGTCCGGCGTCGATGAGGTGCCGGACGGCGAGGGCGCCGCCCGCGACGTCGTCGACGGAGACCGAGCACTCCGTGGTGCCCTCGGCGACGCGGTCGACGAGGACGAAGGGGATGCCGTGGCGCCGGAAGCCCTGGATGTTGCGGCCGGTCGCGTCGGCGGGGGTCAGCAGCACACCGCGGACCCGCTGCTCGGCGAAGAGCGAGAGGTACTCGGCCTCCTCACCGGCGCTCTCCGCGCTGTTGCAGACCATCACGCCGAGCCCGGCGTCCCGCGCCGCCCGCTCGGCACCGCGCGCGACGTCCACGAAGAAGGGGTTGCCCATGTCGAGGACGAGCAGCCCCATGATCCGGCTGCGTCCGGCGCGCAGCTGGCGGGCGGACTCGCTGCGGACGTAGCCGAGCCGGTCGATCGCGGAGAGCACACGCGCGCGTGTCTCGGTCGCCACCGAGTCCGGGCGGTTGATGACGTTGGAGACCGTGCCCACCGACACTCCGGCGGCGCGGGCGACGTCCTTGATACCCACCGACTGCGACATCGGGCAGGAACCTCCAGGTGAAAGAGGGGCGGCGGGCAGGCCATCACATTACCGGCACGCCGCCCCGGAGCGACCCTGATCAGGCGGGCAGCGCGAAGTCGACGACGTGGAGCGCCGACGGTGTCGTACCGCTGGACTTCTCCTGGTACATCACCGACAGGACGTTGTCCTGGGCGATGCGCGTCTCGTCGATCACGACCTCGCCGAAGGCGTTGAGGCCACTGCCGTCGTACAGGAGCGTCCAGTCGGTGTAGCCGGAAGCCTTGGAGGCGCCGGCGATCCGGCCGAACGGGAAGATCGCGTAGGCGTTGTCGTACTTGTCCAGGATCAGCTTGGTGCGCTGGCTGGAGCCCAGCGGGACCGGGATCTCCGTCTTCTGCCAGGTGCCGGAGGAGTTCTTGCGGACGTGGAAGGCGCGGCCGTTGGCGGTGCGGTCGGTCACGTAGTTGGTGGTGCACTGGCCGAAGCGGCCGGGTACGTAACTGATGATCGCGTGCGGCAGACCACTGGAGTCGGTGAACTGGCTCTCCTGGTTCATCAGGGAGTGATCGGGGTTGAGCGAGTCGATCACCAGGCCGCTGTCAGTGACGGCGACCTTGTCGGAGCCTCCCGTCGTGCCGACGACCGTGCCCGCGTTGTTGCGCCAGGTACGGCCGCGGTCGTCGGAGTAGACGTAGCCGGTGTCGTGGTTGGTGATGCCACCGCTGTTGCACATCACGGCGCCGTTCTGCTCGCGCCAGGTGAAGAACGAGTGCAGTCGGCCGTTCTTGTCGTAGTCGATGCCGTGCAGGTACATGTTGCGGGCCGTCGAGGAGCCGTGCTCGCTGGTGTAGGTGCCGGTGGAGCTGGACCACTCCCCGAGGTTGGTCCAGGTCGAACCGTCGTACTCCGCCAGCGCGTTGCGGCCGTTGCCGGAGATCGCGACCCGGTAGCTGAGCTGGAGCTTGCCGTCGGGGGTGGAGATGAACTGGGGATAGGTGAACTGCGAGGTGAGGGCGAGACCGTCGAGCGTGGACTGGGGGGCGCCGAAGCGGGCGGCGGTCCAGCTCAGGCCGGACGGGTTGTCCATGAGGCCGGCGACGGACTTGACGTAGGTGAAGCCGTCGCTGTGCGAGTCCATGTTGAGGTGGAGCCGGCCGTCGACCTTGGAGACGCCCATGGAGATGACGTTGTGCGAGTCGCTGGCCTTGAGGGTGTGACCGACCTGGACCGTCGACCAGGTGCTGCCGCCGAGGACGCGGCGCCCGACGACGGCGTTCTTGTCGGCCGTGTACCAGACGGCGTACTGGTAGCCCTTGTAGGTCAGCAGCCCGTTCTTCTGGAACGAGTTGTTGTTGACCAGGCCGTCGTAGGACACGAAGAAGACAGCCGAGCTGTCGAGCGTCGTGCTGCCGGTCCTGGTGACCGAGGGGCCGGGGTCGGCGGCGCGGGCGGTGCCGCCGGTGAGCGCGGAGGTGGACATGGCGGTCACGATGGCACCGGCCAGCAGCGTACGTCTTCTCATGGAGCGGCTCCAGATGATCCTGATGGGGAGGGTCAGGCGAGGTGGAACACTTCGGTGAGCGGTTTCATGGCCTCGTCGGGCCGGGCGCCGTCCAGCGACTCGAAGAACGGCGCCATCTCTTTCTGCCAGCGGGCGTTGACCTCGGCGGCCTCCATGCCGGCCTGGGCGGCGGCGAAGTCCTCGGTCTCCAAGTAGCCGACCAGCAGGCCGTCTTCTCTGAGGAAGAGCGAGTAGTTGTGCCAGCCGGTGGCCGAGAGCGCGTCGAGCATCTCGGGCCACACGGCGGCGTGTCGTTCGCGGTACTCGTCGAGCTTGTCCTGACGGACCTTGAGCAAGAAACAGACGCGCTGCATGAAGTACCGCTCCTTGACAGGGAGTTGAGAACCGAACGGTCGATCAGAAGTTGAACTGGTCGATGTTCTTGGCGTTGAAGACGGTCGGCTTGCCGAGGTTGATCACGCCGTCCTTGCCGATGGTGTACGTCGTTCCGCCGGCCTTGAAGGTCTCGCCCTCGGCGCCGGTGATCTGGCCGGAGACCAGGGCGACGGCCGTCTGCGCGGCCAGCGCGCCGAGCTTCGAGGGGTCCCACAGCTCGAACGCCTCGACGGTGCCGTTCTTGACGTACTTGCGCATGTCGTTGGGGGTGCCGAGGCCGGTCAGCTTGACCTTGCCCTTGTACTTGGAGCCCGACAGGTACTGGGCGGCGGCCTTGATGCCGACCGTGGTCGGGGAGATGATCCCCTTCAGGTTCGGGTACTCCTGGAGCAGGCCCTGGGTCTGCTGGAAGGACTGCTGGGCGTCGTCGTTGCCGTACGCGGTCTTGACGAGCTTGATGTCCTTGTACTTGGGGTCCTTCAGCTCGTCCTTCATGAAGTCGATCCAGGTGTTCTGGTTCGTCGCGGTCTGCGCGGCGGACAGGATCGCGATCTCGCCCTTGTAGTCGATCTGTTCGGCGAGCAGCTGCACCTCGGTGCGGCCGAGGTCCTCGGCGGAGGCCTGCGAGACGAAGGCGTTGCGGCAGTCGGCCTTGGTGTCGGAGTCGTAGGTGACGACCTTGATGTCGTTCTTCATGGCCTGCTTGGTCGCGGTGCACAGGGCGCCCGGGTCCTGCGCGGAGATGGCCATCGCGTCGACCTGCTGCTGGGTGAGCGTGTTCACGTACGACACCTGACCGGCGGTGTCGGTCGCGTTGGACGGGCCGACCTCCTTGTAGCTGGAGCCCAGCTCCTTCAGGGCCGCCTCGCCGCCCTTGTCGGCGGAGGTGAAGTACGGGTTGTTGACCTGCTTGGGCAGGAAGCCGACGGTCAGGCCCTTCTTGGTGGCCGCGTTCGGGTCGGCCTTGGCGGTGGAGGCCGCGGAGGCCCCTTCGTCGGCGACGTCCTTCTTGGTGGTACCACCACAGGCGGTGAGGGCGAGCGCGAGCGAGGTTCCGGCGGCGAGGGCCGCGCAGGCACGGCGGAGGGATGACTTACGCATGACGGTTTCCTTTATGACGAGGGTGAGTGAAGTGTTTTTTTGGGGGCGCGGGGAACTGCGCGACCAGCCACAACGGACCGGCAGCTTCGAGACGGCCTACGACGTGAGCCTTCGTGCCCTGGCCACCGCAATCTGCTTGGCGACGCGCGGCCCCAGCACAGACAGCACCAGCAGCACACCCGTGACCACGATCTGCGACTGCGCGGACACATCCTGGAGGCTCATCACGTTCTGGAGTGCCCCCAGCAGGAACACCCCGGCGATGGCCCCACCGAGCGTGCCCCTGCCACCGTCGAAGTCGATGCCACCGAGCAACACCGCGGCGATGACGGACAGTTCAAGCCCCGTCGCGTTGTCATACCGAGCGGACGCGTAGTGCAGGGCCCAGAAGATGCCGGTGAGCGAGGCCATCAGGCCCGTCACCGTGAACAGGATCAGCTTCTGCCGCTTGACCCGGATGCCGGCGAACCGCGCCGCCTCCTCGCTCGCGCCGGTCGCGAAGACCGACCGTCCGAACGGGGTGGCGTGCAGCACGATCACTGCGATCACGAGGAGCGCCAGGAAGGGCAGGAAGGCGTACGGGATGAACGTGTCGCCGATCCGCCCGGCCGCGAAGTCCAGGTACTGGGTCGGGAAGTCGGTCACCGCGTCGGAGCCGAGCACGATCTGTGCGATGCCCCGGTAGGCGGCGAGGGTGCCGATGGTGACGGCGAGGGAGGGCAGTCCGAGCCGGGTGACGAGCAGACCGTTGATCAGTCCGCAGACCACACCGAGCAGCAGACAGATCGGAATGATCGTCTCGATCGTCATGCCCTGGTTCCACAGGGCGCCCATCACGGCGCCGGAGAGGCCGGCGGTGGAGGCGACCGAGAGATCGATCTCGCCCGAGACGACCAGAAGCGTCATCGGCAGGGCGATCAACGCGATCGGAAGGGTGTTTCCGATCAGGAAGGACAGGTTGAGGGCGTTTCCGAAGCCGTCGACCGTTCCGAAGGACAGCAGGAGCACGACGATCAGGAGCGCTCCGACGATCGTGTCCCACCGCACCGCGCCGGACCAGCGGCTCGCTCGCGTGAGTGACTCAGGCATGGCGGGCGTTCCTCTTCTTCAGGGCCGAGGCCACGCGCAGCGCGACGACCCGGTCGACCGCGATGGCGAGGATGAGCAGGATGCCGTTGATGGCGAGCACCCACACGGAGCTGACGCCGAGGGCGGGCAGCACGCTGTTGATGGAGGTCAGCAGGAGTGCGCCGAGGGCCGCGCCGTAGACGCTGCCGGAGCCGCCGGTGAAGACGACACCGCCGACGACGACCGCGCTGACGACGGTGAGTTCGTAGCCGTTGCCGGTCCCGGAGTCGACGTTGCCGAACCGGGCGAGGTACATGGCGCCGGCGAGTCCGGCGAGGGCGCCGCAGAAGGTGTACGCCGTCAGGATCCGCTTGCGGACCGGGATGCCGGCGAGGCGGGCGGCCTCGGGGTTGGAGCCGAGGGCGTACAGCTCACGGCCACTGCCGAAGTGCTTGAGGTAGTACGCCGTGGCGATCAGCACCGCGAGCGCGATCAGCGCCAGGTAGGGCACCGCGGAGATGCCGCCGGAGCCGAAGTCGATGAACCCGTCCGGGAGGCCCGCCGCGGTGATCTGCCGGGAGCCGACCCAGATGGAGTCGATGCCGCGGATGATGTAGAGCGTGCCGAGGGTGACGACGAGGGCGGGCACCTGGCCGAGGCTGACCAGCAGACCGTTCAGCAGACCGAAGCCGATGCCCAGCAGGACCGCCAGCAGGATCGCGACGACCGCGTTGCCGCCGCCCTGGAGGTAGTTGCCGGCGGCGAAGGCGCTGATGCCGAGCGTCGAGCCGACCGACAGGTCGACGTTGCGGGTGATCACGACCAGGGACTGGCCGGTGGCGACCAGCACCAGGATGGTCGCGTTGAGCAGCAGGTCCTTGATGCCCTGTTCGGACAGGAACTCGCTGTTGCCGGCCTGGGTGATGGCGATCATCACCAGGAAGACGACCAGGATGGCGAGTTCGCGCATCTTGAAGACACGGTCGACGAGCCGGGTGCCACTGGACTTGGGTACGTCGGCGACGGGGGTCTTGTCGGGGGTGGTGACCGTCATGCGGCGGCCCTCCGCAGGACAGGGGACGTCGTGGTGGGCCTCATGCGGCGGCCCTCCCGGTGGCTGCTGCCATCACGGATTCCTCGGTTGCTTCGGAGCGCGGGATCTCTGCGGTGAGCCGGCCCTCGTGCATCACGAGCACACGGTCGGCCATGCCGAGGATCTCGGGCAGGTCGGAGGAGATCATCAGGACCGCCACACCGTCGGCGGCCAGCTCGCTCAGGAGCCGGTGCACCTCGGCCTTGGTGCCGACGTCGATGCCGCGGGTGGGCTCGTCGACGATCAGTACCTTGGGGCCGGTGGCGAGCCACTTGGCGAGGACGACCTTCTGCTGGTTGCCGCCGGACAGGGTGTTGACCGTGTCGGCGATACGGGCGTACTTGACCTGGAGCTTGACGGCCCAGTCGAGGGACCGGCTGCGTTCGGCGCCGCGGTCCATCAGGCCGGCCTTCACGGTCGTACGAAGTCCGGTGAGGCCGATGTTGCGCTCGATGGACATGTCCATCACCAGGCCCTGGGCACGCCGGTCCTCGGGGACGAGGGCGAGTCCGGAGGACATCGCGACCGACGGGGCTCCGTTGGTGAGCTTCTTCCCGTCGAGCTCGACCTCGCCCGCGTCCCAGCGGTCGATGCCGAAGACGGCGCGGGCGACCTCGGTGCGCCCTGCGCCGACGAGTCCGGCGAGGCCGACGATCTCGCCGCGCCGGACGTCGAAGGAGACGTCGGTGAAGACGCCCTCGCGGGTCAGCCGGCGCACACTGAGCGCCACCTCGCCCGCCTCGACGTCCTGCTTGGGGTAGAGCTCCTCCAGGTCGCGGCCGACCATACGGCGCACGAGGTCGTCCTCGGTCATGCCGTCGATGGGCTCGCTGGAGATCCAGGCGCCGTCGCGCAGGGTGGTCACCCGTTGGCAGATCTGGAAGATCTCCTCCAGACGGTGGGAGATGAAGAGGACGGCCGCGCCCTGTTCGCGCAGGGTGCGCACGACGCCGAAGAGGCGGGCGACCTCGCTGCCGGTGAGGGCGGCGGTCGGCTCGTCCATGATCAGGACGCGGGCCTCGAAGGAGAGCGCCTTGGCGATCTCGACGATCTGCTGGTCCGCGATGGACAGGCCGCGCGCGGGGCGGTCGGGGTCGAGCTCGACGCCCAGGCGCTGCATCAGGGCGGCGGTGGCCGCGTGGGTGGCCTTGTGGTCGATGCGGCCGAGGGCCTTGCGGGGCTGGCGCCCCATGAAGATGTTCTCGGCGATCGACAGGTCGGGGAAGAGCGTGGGCTCCTGGTAGATCACGGCGATACCGGCGTCGCGGGCGTCACCGGGGCCGTGGAAGACGACGGCCTCGCCGTCGAGGAGTACCTGACCGGCATCCGGTCGGTGCACCCCCGCAAGGGTCTTGATCAGAGTCGACTTGCCCGCGCCGTTCTCGCCGGCGAGGGCGTGGACCTCGCCGGGAAACAGCTCCAGGGAGACGTCCCGCAGGGCGCGTACGGCTCCGAAGGACTTCGAGATGTCCTTGAGCGCCAGCACCGGGGCCGGTCCCGCGTCGGACGGGTGGGTCATGAGGGGCTCCTCGACAACGCCCGGGGACTGCCCTCACGGCGTCGTGAAAGGTTTCAACTTGGTTGCCGGGACGTTAGGCACGGCGCCCATGTCACGTCAATGGGTTCGTGTCGAAAAAATTTCGAGAGCCATAGGTCACGGCCGGGTCACGAGCAACCGGCTTGGTCGCAGGGCTTGACACCCCATCGAACGGCTCATACTTTCCCGTGTTGAATCGTTTCACAGTGAAGCTGTTCGGAAACCCTTCGGACCCGACGTCACAGGAGCCCTCAGTGACCGAGCTCGCCGCGGTGAAGGCCGCGCTCAAGACACAGGCAGTCGAAACGCCGTCGTGGGCGTACGGGAACTCGGGGACCCGCTTCAAGGTGTTCGCCCAGCAAGGGGTGCCCCGGACACCGCAGGAGAAGCTGGCGGACGCCGCGCAGGTGCACGCCGTCACCGGTGTGGCGCCCACGGTCGCGCTGCACATTCCCTGGGACAAGGTCGAGGACTACGCCGCGCTGGCGAAGCACGCCGAGGAACACGGGGTGAAGCTCGGCGCGATCAACTCCAACACCTTCCAGGACGACGACTACAAGCTGGGCAGCATCTGCCACCCGGACGCGGCGATCCGCCGCAAGGCCGTCGATCACCTGCTGGAGTGCGTCGACATCATGGACGCGACCGGCTCCCGGGACCTGAAGCTGTGGTTCGCCGACGGCACGAACTATCCCGGGCAGGACGACCTGCGGGCCCGCCAGGACCGGCTCGCCGAGGGCCTCACCGAGGTGTACGAGCGGCTCGGCGACGGGCAGCGGATGCTGCTGGAGTACAAGTTCTTCGAGCCGGCCTTCTACTCGACGGACGTGCCGGACTGGGGCACGGCGTACGCCCACTGCCTCAAGCTCGGCGAGAAGGCGCAGGTCGTGGTCGACACGGGCCACCACGCGCCCGGGACCAACATCGAGTTCATCGTCGCGACGCTGCTGCGGGAGGGGAAGCTCGGCGGGTTCGACTTCAACTCGCGGTTCTACGCGGACGACGACCTGATGGTCGGGGCCGCCGACCCGTTCCAGCTGTTCCGGATCATGTACGAGGTGGTCCGCGGGGGTGGGTTCACTCCCGAGGTCGCGTTCATGCTCGACCAGTGCCACAACATCGAGGCGAAGATTCCGGCGATCATCCGGTCGGTGATGAACGTGCAGGAGGCCACGGCGAAGGCGCTGCTGGTTGACCGGGACGCGCTTTCTGCCGCGCAGGCTTCCGGGGATGTCCTTGAGGCCAACGCCGTGATCATGGACGCGTACAACACGGATGTGCGGCCGTTGCTTCGTGAGGTGCGCGAGGAGATGGGGTTGGACGCCGACCCGATGGCCGCGTATCGCCGGTCCGGGTGGGCGGAGAAGATCGTCGCCGAGCGGGTGGGTGGACAGCAGGCCGGGTGGGGGGCGTAAGCGTCTGCCTGGATCTGTTTCGTCGCGGGGTGCGGGCCGGTTGTGGCTGGTCGCGCAGTTCCCCGCGCCCCTTGACAACTCACCCTCTGTTTAAAAGGAACTGGACGTCATGGCTGTACAACCCGAAGCTGCCGCTCTCCTCGCTCGCTCCCATCGGCTCGGTGCCGACCCCCGTAACACCAACTACGCCGGTGGTAACGCGTCGGCGAAAGGTATCGATAGTGATCCCGTCACCGGGGGTGATGTGGAGCTGATGTGGGTCAAGGGGTCCGGTGGGGACCTCGGGACGCTGACCGAGGCGGGCCTCGCCGTGCTGCGGCTGGACCGGCTGCGGGCGCTCGTCGACGTCTACCCGGGCGTCGAGCGTGAGGACGAGATGGTCGCCGCGTTCGACTACTGCCTGCACGGCAAGGGCGGGGCGGCTCCGTCTATCGACACCGCGATGCACGGCCTGGTCGACGCCGCGCACGTCGATCATCTGCACCCCGACTCCGGGATCGCGCTGGCCTGTGCGGCGGACGGCGAGAAGCTGACCGCGGAGTGCTTCGGCGACACCGTGGCCTGGGTGCCGTGGCGGCGGCCCGGGTTCCAGCTGGGCCTGGACATCGCCGCGATCAAGGAGGCCAACCCGCAGGCGATCGGTGTCGTCCTGGGCGGGCACGGCATCACGGCGTGGGGTGCGACCGCGGAGGAGTGCGAGCGCAACTCCCTGCACATGATCCGTACCGCCGAGGCCTTCCTCGCCGAGCGCGGCAAGGCCGAGCCCTTCGGGCCGGTGGTCGAGGGGTACGAGGCGCTGGGCGAGGGTGAGCGGCGCGAGCGGGCCGCCGCGCTGGCTCCTCATGTACGGGCCATCGCCTCGCAGGACCGGCCCCAGGTCGGCCACTTCAACGACTCGGACGTGGTGCTGGAGTTCCTGGCCCGTGCCGAGCACCCGCGGCTCGCCGCGCTGGGCACCTCCTGCCCGGACCACTTCCTGCGGACCAAGGTGGCGCCGCTCGTCCTCGACCTGCCGCCGGCCGCCCCGCTGGAGGAGGCCGTGGCGCGGCTGAAGGAACTGCACGCCGCCTACCGCGAGGAGTACGCCGCCTACTACCAGCGGCACGCCCTGCCCGACTCCCCCGCGATGCGCGGTGCGGACCCGGCGATCGTGCTGATCCCCGGCGTGGGCATGTTCTCCTTCGGCAAGGACAAGCAGACCGCCCGGGTGGCCGGCGAGTTCTATGTCAACGCGATCAACGTGATGCGCGGCGCGGAGTCCGTCTCCACGTACGCGCCCATCGAGGAGTCCGAGAAGTTCCGGATCGAGTACTGGGCGCTGGAGGAGGCCAAGCTTCAGCGGATGCCGAAGCCGAAGCCGCTCGCGACCCGGGTCGCGCTGGTCACGGGTGCGGGCAGCGGGATCGGCAAGGCCATCGCGCACCGGCTGGTCGCCGAGGGCGCGTGTGTCGTCATCGCCGATCTGAACGCCGAGAACGCCGCCGCGGTCGCCGAGGAGCTCGGTGGCGCCGACAAGGCGGTCGCCGTGACCGTCGATGTCACCTCGGAGGAGCAGATCGCCGAGGCCTTCAAGGCCGCCGCGCTCGCCTTCGGCGGGGTGGACCTCGTCGTCAACAACGCCGGGATCTCCATCTCCAAGCCGCTTCTTGAGACCTCCGCCAAGGACTGGGACCTCCAGCACGACATCATGGCCCGCGGCTCGTTCCTCGTCTCGCGTGAGGCCGCCCGCGTGATGATCGCGCAGGGGCTGGGCGGCGACATCGTCTACATCGCCTCCAAGAACGCCGTCTTCGCGGGTCCCAACAACATCGCCTACTCCGCCACCAAGGCCGACCAGGCCCACCAGGTGCGGCTGCTGGCCGCCGAGTTGGGCGAGCACGGCATCCGCGTCAACGGGGTCAACCCGGACGGCGTGGTGCGCGGTTCCGGGATCTTCGCCGCCGGCTGGGGCGCCCAGCGGGCCGCCGTGTACGGCGTGGAGGAGGAGAAGCTGGGCGAGTTCTACGCCCAGCGGACCATCCTCAAGCGCGAGGTGCTGCCCGAGCACGTCGCGGGCGCCGTCTTCGCGCTGACCGGTGGGGAGTTGACCCACACCACCGGTCTGCATGTCCCCGTCGACGCCGGCGTCGCGGCCGCCTTCCTGCGATGAGCGCGCTCGTGAAGTCGTACGCCGCGGTCGACCTCGGCGCGTCCAGCGGACGCGTCATGGTCGGCCGCGTCGGCCCCGACAGCCTGGAGCTGGCCGAGGCGCACCGGTTCGTGAACCGGCCGGTGCGGGTGCCGGAGGGGCTGCGGTGGGACGTTCTCTCGCTGTACGCCGGGGTGTTGGACGGCCTGAAGGCGGCCGGGCAGGTCAACTCCGTCGGCATCGACAGCTGGGCCGTGGACTACGGACTGCTGGACGCCGACGGGGCGCTGCTCGGCAACCCGGTGCATTACCGGGACTCCCGCACCGAGGGGGTCGCGGAGAAGGTGTGGGCGACCGTCCCGGCCGAAGAGCTGTACGCGGCAACGGGGTTGCAGTACGCGCCCTTCAACACCCTCTACCAGCTGACCGCCGCCAAGGAACAACTCGGGGCCGCTCAGCGGCTGTTGCTCATCCCCGATCTGCTGACGTACTGGCTCACCGGCGAGCAGGGCACCGAGCTGACCAACGCCTCGACGACGCAGTTGATCGATCCCCGGACGCGCGCGTGGTCGTACGACATCGCCTCCCGGCTGGGCATCGACCTCGATTTGTTCGCGCCGCTGCGGCAGCCCGGTGATCCGGCGGGGGTGCTGCGGGCCGAGGTGCTGGAGGAGACGGGGCTGCGCGGGCCCGTGCCGGTGACGACGGTCGGTTCGCACGACACCGCGTCCGCTGTGGCCGCTGTGCCGGCCGCGGCCGGTGAGCGGTTCGCGTACATCTGCACCGGCACCTGGTCGCTGGCGGGACTTGAGCTGGACTCCCCGGTGCTGACCGAGGAGAGCCGGGCCGCCAACTTCACCAATGAGCTGGGGCTCGACGGCACGGTCCGGTATCTGCGCAACATCATGGGCCTGTGGCTGCTCCAGGAGTGTGTACGGGCCTGGGGCGAGCCGGAGTTGGGGACGCTGCTCCTCGACGCGGCCAAGGCGCCGGCGCTGCGGTCGGTGGTGGATGCGTCCGATCCCGTGTTTCTCGCGCCCGGCCGGATGCCGGAGCGGATCGCCGAGGCGTGCCGTGCCTCGGGGCAGCCGGTGCCGCGGACGCCCGGCGAGATCACGCGCTGCATCCTCGACTCGCTCGCCCTCGCGCACCGCAGGGCGGTCGAGGAGGCCCAGCGGCTCGCCGACCGTCCCGTCGACGTCGTGTACGTCGTCGGCGGCGGCACCCGCAACGCGCTGTTGTGCCAGCTGACCGCCGACGCCTGCGGGCTGCCGGTGGTGGCGGGCCCGACGGAGGCGGCGGCCCTCGGGAACGTGCTGGTGCAGGCGCGGGCGCACGGGCTGGTCGGCGACCTGGCCACCTCCCGGCAGCTCCTCACCCGTACCCAGCCGCTGACCCGGTACGAGCCCCAGGGGGACACGGCGCCGTGGCGCGAGGCGGAGGCCCGGCTCGCCGAGCGGTGAGCGGGGTCTCCCCCCGGCCGCGGGTCCGCACTACCCTGCACTCATCCGATGATCGATCACAAGGAGCCGCGATGCGTGTCGCCCTGTTCCTGACCTGTGTCAACGACACGCTCTATCCGGACACCGGGCGCGCCGTGGTGAAACTGCTGACCAGGCTGGGCGTCGAGGTCGACTTCCCGATGGCCCAGACCTGCTGCGGGCAGGCGCACTACAACACCGGTTACCGCCATGAGACGGAACCGATGGCCCGGCATTTCTCCGATGTCTTCGGGGAGTACGAGGCGATCGTCACGCCGTCTGGTTCGTGCGGGGCGATGGTGCGGGAGCTGTACCCGCGGCTGGGTGAGCGGGCGCGGGCGGAGGGGCGCGGGGATGGTCTCGCGACCGCGCTGGCGCCCGTGGTGCCGAAGACGTTCGAGCTCACGGAGTTCCTGGTGGACGTGCTCGGGGTGACGGACGTCGGCGCCTACTACCCGCACAAGGTCACCTACCATCCGACCTGTCACGGGCTGCGCGGACTGGGTCTCGGTGACCGGCCCCGGCGGCTGCTCCAGGCCGTCAAGGGACTGGAGCTGGTGGAGCTTCCGGGGGCGGAGGAGTGCTGCGGTTTCGGCGGCACCTTCGCCCTCAAGAACTCCGATGTCTCGGCGGCGATGGGCGCCGACAAGGTGCGCAACGCCGAGTCGACCGGTGCCGAGGTGCTGTGCGCGGCCGACAACTCCTGTCTGATGCACATCGGCGGGACCATGGCCCGGCTGAGCACGGAGATGCGGCCGGTGCACATCGCGGAGATCCTGGCGAGCACGGAGGAGGAACCGGCGGCATGAGCGGCACGTTCGTAGGGATGCCGGCCTTTCCGAAGGCCGCGCACGAGGCGGTCAACAACCCGACGCTGCGCGGCAATCTGCGGCACGCCACACACACGATCCGCGCCAAGCGCGAGAAGGCCGTCGCCGAGGTCTCCGACTGGGCCGAGCTGCGCGAGGCGGGCAAGCGGATCAAGGATCACACCCTCCGCCATCTCGACGACTACCTCGTCCAGTTGGAGGAGTCGGTGACGGCGGCGGGCGGCATCGTCCACTGGGCGGCCGACGCCGACGAGGCCAACCGGATCGTCACCGAACTGGTCAGGGCCACCGGCGAGTCGGAGGTCGTCAAGGTCAAGTCGATGGCCACGCAGGAGATCGGGCTCAATGAGGCGCTGGAGGAGGCGGGCATCCATGCCTACGAGACCGATCTCGCCGAACTCATCGTGCAGTTGGGCAAGGACCGGCCCTCGCACATCCTGGTCCCCGCCATCCACCGCAACCGGGGTGAGATCCGGGACATCTTCGCGAAGGAGATGAGCGAGTGGGGGCGGCCGGCCCCCGAGGGCCTGACGGACACGCCCGCCGAACTCGCCGAGGCCGCGCGCCTCCATCTGCGGGAGAAGTTCCTGCGCGCCAAGGTCGGTGTCTCCGGCGCCAACTTCATGGTCGCCGAGACCGGCACCCTGGTGGTCGTGGAGTCCGAGGGCAACGGGCGGATGTGTCTGACCCTGCCCGAGACGCTGATCTCGGTGGTCGGCATCGAGAAGATCGTGCCGACCTGGCAGGACCTGGAGGTCTTCCTCCAGACGCTCCCCCGCTCCTCGACCGCCGAGCGCATGAACCCCTACACGTCGACATGGACCGGCACCACCGACGGGGACGGCCCGAAGACCTTCCACCTGGTGCTCCTGGACAACGGCCGCACCGACACCCTCGCCGACGAGGTCGGCCGCCAGGCCCTGCGCTGCATCCGCTGCTCGGCCTGTCTGAACGTGTGCCCGGTCTACGAGCGGGCCGGCGGCCACGCCTACGGTTCGGTGTACCCGGGTCCGATCGGCGCCATCCTCAGCCCCCAACTCCGGGGCACCGGAAGCGAGATCGACGCCTCGCTGCCGTACGCGTCGTCGCTCTGCGGTGCCTGCTACGAGGTGTGCCCGGTCGCCATCGACATCCCCGAGGTGCTGGTGCATCTGCGCGAACGGGTCGTGCAGGGCGGTGAGGTGACCCGCGCGGGCAACAAGGTGGTGCTCAAGCCCGCCAAGGGGCATGCCGCCGAGCGGGCGGCGATGCGGGCGGCCCGCTGGGCGTTCGCCCGTCCCGGCGCCCTGCGCACCGGCCAGCGCCTGGCCTCCCGCACCCGACGCCTGCATCCGCGCAGCCTGCCGCTGCCGGGTCCCGGCAAGGCGTGGAGCGCGACACGGGATCTGCCACCCGTGCCCGCGGAGCCGTTCCGTGACTGGTGGCAGCGGACTCAGGGCGGAAAGGGCGGTGCCAAGTGAGCAGCAGGGAGCGGATTCTGGGCCGGGTGCGGCGCGCGCTGACCGACGCCCAGGGCGAGGACACGCCGATCGAGCGCACGTATCTGCGCGAGCACGGTGACCGCACCGTCGAGGAGACCACGGAACTCCTCGCCGAGAACCTCGCCGACTACCGTGCGGTCGTGCACCGTTGCTCCCCCGACGACCTCGCGGCGACGCTCGCCGGGATGCTCGCCGCGCGCGGGGCGAAGACCGTGCTGGTGCCGCAGGGCCTGGAACCGTCGTGGCTCGCGGAGGCCGACGCCGAGCAGGTCCCCGACCGGCCGGAGAGCACCCCGCACGAACTGGACCGGATCGACAGCGTCGTCACGGCCTGCGCGGTGGCGGTCGCCGAGACCGGCACGATCGTGCTGGACGGCGGCCCCGACCAGGGCCGCCGCCGGATCACGCTCGTGCCCGACCACCACATCTGTGTCGTACACGTCCCGGAGCAGGTCGTCTCGTCAGTGCCGCAGGCGCTCGAACGCCTCGACCCGGTGCGCCCGTTGACGTGGATCTCCGGTCCGTCGGCGACCAGTGACATCGAGCTGGACCGGGTCGAGGGGGTGCACGGCCCGCGCACCCTGGAGGTGGTGCTGGTCGGTGCTCAGCCCGGCGCGGCGGCCAACTCGTAGCGTCCGGAGGGCAGTCGGCAGGAGGGTCGCGGTGCTGTTCCGTACGGCGAGAGGTGCGAGCCCGCCACCCGCAAGGCCGACATGCGAAAGGCAGAGAGTTCATGAACTCCCCGCCACTATCAACCTATAGCGCACCGGGGGGCTTGTGGCAAGACCCCCCTCCTGCAGCAGAATCTGCGACCTGACCGCCTGGACCAGCGGAAACGGGAGTCTTGAAGTGCGTGTGTTGCTGATGTCGTACGGATCGCGCGGGGACGTGGAACCGCTTGCGGGGCTGGCCGCGGCCCTGCGGGAGCTCGGTGTGGAGGTGCGGGCGTGTGTACCGCCGGACGAGGAACTCGCGGCGCTGCTCACCCGCGTCGGGGCGGAGGTGGTGTCGTTCGGCTCGTCGGTGCGGGCGCTGGTGACGGGGGCGCGGGGGCCGTCGCCCGACCTCGCGTTCCGGGTCGCGGCCGAGCTGGTTGCCGGGCACTTCGATGAGGTCGCGGCGGCGGCCGAGGGGTGCGACGCGCTGCTGGCGACCGGTCTGATGCCGGCCGGGGCGCGGTCGGTGGCCGAGCATCTCGGCATCCCCTACGTGCTCGCCTGCTTCCACCCGTGCGGGCTGCCGTCGTCCCACTACCCGCCGCTGACCCGGCCGGGCAAGCCGAACCCGCCGGGCGTGACCGACCTCAAGGAGCTGTGGCGCCTCGACGCCGAGCGCGTGAACGCGCTGTACGGCGAGCCCCTCAACACCCGGCGCGCCGCCCTCGGCATGCCGCCGGTCGACAACGTCCGCGACCATGTCCTCACTGAGCGGCCGTGGCTGGCGGCGGACCCGGCGCTGGGCCCGTGGCAGGAGATGACGGACCTCGAACTCGTGCCGACCGGCGCGTGGATCCGGCCGGACGACCGGTCGCTCCCCGAGGAGCTGGAGGCGTTCCTGGCGGCCGGCGCGCCACCGGTGTACGTCGGGTTCGGCAGTATGGCCATGCATGCCGCGAGCGATGTCGGGCCGGTGGCGATCGAGGCGGTGCGTGCGCTGGGCCGCCGGGTGCTGCTGGGGCGCGGCTGGGCGGACCTGGCGCTGATCGACGGCCAGGAGGACTGTTTCGCCGTCGGCGACGTCAACCACCAGGCGCTGTTCCCCCGGGTCGCCGCGGTCGTCCATCATGGCGGCGCGGGTACGACGACGACGGCAGCGCGGGCGGGCGCGCCCCAGGTGGTCGTCCCGCAGATCGCGGACCAGCCGCTGTGGGCGGCCCGGGTGGCCGACCTGGGCATCGGGGTGGCGCACGACGGTCCGGCGCCGACCCTCGCGTCCCTGACGGCCGCGCTGGAGGTGGCGCTGTCCCCCGAGACCCGCGAGCGGGCCGAGGCGGTGGCGGGCACGATGCGCACGGACGGGGCGATGATCGCCGCGAAGCTGCTGATCGACGAGATCGGCCGGGAAAGGCCGCCTGTACCCGCCTGATCCGAGGCGATGCGGGGCCGGTGCTGGTGGCGGTGCCGTTGTCAGTGGTGCGTCCTACGCTCGGGCCATGAGAGCTTCGGGAACGTTCAAGGTCGCGGACTTCACACCGGCCCCGGTGCCGGCCCCGGGCATCGAGACGGCCGTGCCGGTCGGTGTCGCCACGATGGAGAAGAGTTACGAGGGTGAGGTCGCCGGGCGTTCGGCGACCCTGTTCACGGCCGCGTACGACCAGGAGACCGAGGTCGGTACGTATGTCGCGATGGAGTCCTTCGAGGGCTCGCTACAGGGCCGGGCCGGCGCGTTCAACTTCGCGCACTCGGCGACGACCCTGGGCGAGTTCAGAGGGAGCGAGTTCTTCGTGATCGTCCCGGGCAGCGGCACGGGTGAGCTGGCCGGGATCACCGGTACGGGCGGCATCGAGATCGACGCGGACGGCACGCACCGGGTGTGGTTCGAGTACGAGGTGGACGCTCGACGGCCTTCCGATCCCCACGAGCCGGCGTGACGGCCCCGGCACGTCAGCTGAAGAGTATGGGGCAGCCGCGGCGAAGGGAGTGCTGGGCCGCGCGGACGTAGAGGGCCACGTAGAAGGCGGCGTCCAGGTCCTCGGCCCAGGGGCCGGGTCGGGCGGCGGCGGTCTGCTCGGCCTGGCCGTCGAGGAACCAGTTGGTCAGGTCGAGGTTCGTGCGCGAGACGGGCAGCATCGGCGGCAGCCCGATCACCGCAGCCAACCGCTGTGCGAGGGCGAGCACTTGGGGTGCTCCGGCGACCACGGTCGTATCCGTGTAGGCGGAACCCACGGGCAGTTCGATCGTCTCGTCGAGCGGGACCGGCACCAGCACCGACCAGCCGCAGAGCATCTCTTCCTCGTCGCGGGTCAGCTGCGCGCGGCAGAGCTCGACGAAGCCGTCCATGGAAGGGCTGAGCTTCTCCTCGAACTCCAGCCCGCGGCACTCCGCCGGAACCTCGTACCGCGGCAGGCCTCGCCCGCTCAGCTCCCCGTCGAGAGCGGAGGCGATCTCGCCGTACCCACCCTCGTGCTCGCCGCGCCAGTCCTGTGCGCCGACATCGACCAGATAGACACCCATGGCCGCAATCTACGGGGCCCCACTGACACTTCACCTCAGCAGCCCCTCCCCCTCCAGATACCCCCGCCCCACATCCCTCACCAACCGCCGCCAGCTGCCCACCTGTTGGTTCATCGACGCAAGGCCGGCCGCCGTCAGGACGTCGTCGAGGTCGCCCAGTGCCTTCGTGCGTGGGTCTTGGCGTTCAGCCAGTCGGCGTCGGTGGCCGCGTACTCGGGGACGACGTCGATCTGGCCGGGCTCCAGGGCAGGTTCGTACAGTTCCCGGTTGGCGACGGTCAGGAGGGACGTCTGGAAGCCGGCCCGGTCCAGCAGCAGCGCGAACACGGCGACCAGCACCGCGCCCGCGACGAGCTGGACGGCGGGGATCCGGACGCCGTTCAGGACCATCGGGAGCGAAAGGGGCAGTTCCACGCGGGTCCGGCGGCCCAGCCCCAGCGGCGGCCCAGCCCCAGCCGATGAGCACCGAGGTCCGTTGCGCCGGGCCGGCGCGGAGGTTGGCGCATGGTGGTGACCCGTCCGGGGTGGGCGCGGTGGTGCTGAGTACACCCTCGGATACGGGTTCTGCGCCCCATGTGGTTCACGCGGCGTCTCCGTAGCTTCTTGGACAGGGCACACGAGGTGCCCGACCGAGAGGTGATGACGGTGATGACGATGTTTCGCACAGGCTCGCGACGCCGGCACGACACGGGACCCGCCGCCGAAGCGCTGCGGCTGGTCAAGGTCACCAAGACCTACGGCAGTGACGACAGCGCCGTGACCGCCCTGGACGGGGTCACGCTCGGGCTGGGCCGGGGCACCTTCACCGCCGTCATGGGGCCGTCGGGGTCGGGGAAGTCCACGCTGCTCCAGTGCGCGGCCGGCCTGGACCGGCCCGACCACGGCATCGTGGTGGTGGACGGCACCGAGCTGACGGGCGGTACGGAGGCGGAGCTGACGAGGTTCCGGCGTGGCCGGGTGGGTTTCGTGTTCCAGCAGTACAACCTGCTGGACACGCTGACCGTCGCACAGAACACGGTGCTGCCGCTGAAACTGGCCGGGCGGCGGGTGGACCGCGGGCGGGCCAGGGAGATCCTCACCCAGGTCGGGCTCGGCGACCGGCTGGGGCACCGCCCCGACCAGCTGTCCGGCGGTCAGCGGCAGCGGGTCGCGATCGCCAGGGCGCTGGTCTGCGAACCCCGGGTGATCTTCGCTGACGAGCCGACGGGGGCCCTGGACACCCGCAGCGCGCGCACGGTGCTCCGGCTGCTCCAGGAGGCGGTGCGGGTGCACGGGCGGACCGTGGTGATGGTGACGCACGATCCGGTCGCGGCCTCGTACGCCGACTCGGTGCTGTTCCTCGCGGACGGCAGGCTGGCCGGCCAGTTGCGCGCGCCCACGGCGGACGCGGTCGCCGAACGCCTCGCGCACCTGGGCGACGACGTGACGGCGGGGGTGTGAGCGATGTTCGTACTGGCCCTGCGGTCGATCCGGCGACGCCCCGGACGGTTCCTCGCGACGCTGCTGTCCGCCTTCCTGGGCGCGGCGATCATCATGACGTTCAACTCGCTGCACGACACGGCGGCCGGGAGCGGCGTCGACTCGGTCAGCTCCAACACGCTGACGACGGCGGCGAGCGTGGTGGGCGGTTACGGCAGCCTGCTGGTGTTCTTCGCGGTCGCCTCCACCCTGACGGTGAACGTCCGGCAGCGGGCCGCCGAGCTGGAGCTGCTGCGCTGCTCGGGGGCGACTCCGGCGCAGCTCAAGCGGATGGTCGTCGGTGAGGCGCTGGCCGTCGCCCTGGTGGGTGCGGCGCTGGCGATCGGGCCCGCGACGCTCGGCGGGCGGGCGCTGTTGGGGGTGTTCCAGGACAGCGGTCAGGTCGCGGACTCGGTGGAGTACTCGTTCGGTCCGATCGCGCTGCTCACAGGCGTCGACATCACGCTGGCGGCCGCGGTGGGCGCCGCGTTCCTCGCCGTGCGGCGGGCGACGCGGGGGCGGCGACGGCGCGGCGGGGCACAGAGGTTCTTCGCGTACGCCGCGCTCGCGACCGGCGCCCTGGCGGTCTGCTGCACCTTCTTGATGAAGGCGACGGACGAGGCGCTGATGGCGCCGCCGGCGTACGGGGCGATCCTGCTGTCGGTCGGCTTCGCGCTGCTGTCGCCGCGGCTGCTGAAGGGGCTGCTGGACCGGCTCGCGCTCTCCGGGGCGAGCGGCTGGCTGGCGGTGCGGAATCTGCGGCAGCGGGCCGGGGATCTCGCCGGGATCCTGATGTCGCTGATCCTGTTCACGGCGGTGGCCACGACCACGCTCACCGTGCAGGCGGTGGAGAGTGACGCGGTCGAGGCCTCGGGGCTGGTGAAGTCCGTGGACGCGAAGAATCTGGAGACGCTGAACTTCACGGTCGTCGGGATCATCGTGGTCTTCGTCTGCGTGATGCTGGTCAACTCGCTGTACGCGGCGACCACCTACCGCTGCCGGGAGTTCGGCCAGCAGCGGCTGGCCGGTGCGACGCCCGGTCAGGTGCTCGGCATGGTGGGCGCCGAGGCCGCGGTCCTCACGGTCACCGGTGTCCTGTTCGGCACGGTCGCGGCGCTGGCGGGGATCGTCCCGTTCACCGTCGTCCGCGGCGACGCGGTGCTGCCGGGGCAGCTGTTCGGCGTCTGGCTCGCGGTCGTGTCCGTCGCGGCGGCGGTGACGGTGGGGACGAGCCTGGCGACGGCCCGGAAGGTGCTGCGGACACCGGCGACGGAGGTGGTGGCGCTGGCGGCGTGAACGCCGGCATGGGGAGGTGGGGCGGCTGCCGGTGCAGCCGCCCCACCTCCCGTGCCGTGCCCGTGGATCGGTGCACCGGAGTGACAGCTCCCCTGAACAAGCGCTTAGATAGGTGGACCATCGCTCGGCCTGTACGCCGCCGCCACCCAGGAGGCCCCGTTGTTCTCTTCCGTCGACGACGTCTCCGCGCGCCTCGCCGAGACCGGCTACCTCGCCTCGCCCTCGGTCGCCACGACCGTCTTCCTGGCGGACCGCCTCGGCAAGCCGCTCCTGGTCGAGGGTCCTGCCGGGGTGGGAAAGACAGAGCTCGCCAAGGCCGTCGCCGAGATCGCGGGGGCCGAACTGGTGCGACTTCAGTGCTACGAGGGCGTCGACGAGTCCCGCGCGCTGTACGAGTGGAACCACGCCAAGCAGCTGCTGCGCATCAGCGCGGGCCGCGACGAGAGCTGGGACGAGGCCCGTACCGACATCTTCAGCGAGGAGTTCCTGCTCACCCGCCCGCTGCTGACGGCGATCCGCGGCGACGAGCCCAAGGTCCTGCTGATCGACGAGACCGACAAGGCGGACGTCGAGGTCGAGGGCCTGCTCCTTGAGGTCCTCAGCGACTTCCAGGTGACGGTGCCCGAACTGGGCACGATCACCGCCACCCGCCGCCCCTTCGTCGTCCTCACCTCCAACGCGAGCCGTGAGCTGTCCGAGGCGCTGCGCCGCCGCTGCCTGTTCCTCCACATCGGTTTCCCCGAGGAGGAACTGGAGCGCCGGATCGTCCGGCTGAAGGTGCCCGGCCTCGACGCGGCGCTGGCGGAGTCGGTGGTCCGGGTGGTGGGTGCGCTGCGGGCGATGGACCTGCGGAAGGTGCCGTCGGTCGCGGAGACCATCGACTGGGCCCGCACCCTGCTCGCGCTCGGCGCCGACTCGTTGGACGAGACCGTCGTACGGGACACACTGGGCGTGCTCCTCAAGCATCAGGACGACGTCCTGAAGGCCGCGGCGAAGCTCGATCTGGACGCGCTGTGACCACGCCCGTCGCCGAGCGCCTCACCTCGCTGGTCGCCGCTCTGCGGGCCCACGGCATCCGGGTCGGCACGGGCGAGACCGTGGACGCGGCCCAGGCGATGGCGGCGCTCGGGTTCGAGGACCGGGAGCTGCTGCGCGAGGGGCTGGCCGCGACGCTGCTGCACGGCACCGCCCAACGGCCGGTGTTCGACCCGGTCTTCGACCTCTACTTCCCGCGCCGGGTCGGTGCGCCCGAGGCCGGGACGACGGACCGGGACGACCTGCGCGACCGGCTGGCGGCGGCCCTCGCCGCGAACGACGAGGCACTGCTGGCGCGGCTGGCGGCCGAGGCCGTCGACGGCTTCGGCGGCTACGGCTCCTCCCCGGGGTCGGACGGCTGGTCGTCGTACCAGACGCTCGACCGGATCCGCCCTCAGACGCTGCTCGCCCAGGTACGCGCCGATGTGCGGGGGCGGAGCGGGAGCTCGGGGTTCGCGGAGCGGCTGCTCGACGACGAGATCCGGCGCCGGATCGAGGCCTTCCGGGGTCTGGTGGCCTCGGAGGCGCGGCGCCGGGTCGCCGAGCGGCGGGACCGCGACCAGATCGCCCGCCGCGCGGTGGCGCCGACGGCGGACCGGGTCGACTTCCTGTTCGCCGGAAAGTCCCAGCTGGCCGAGCTGCGCAAGACGGTTCAGCCGCTCGCCCGGAAACTGGCGACCCGTCTGGCGGCACGCCGGCGCCGGGCGGCCCGGGGCAGTATCGATCTGCGGCGCACCCTGCGCGGTTCGCTGTCCACGGGCGGGGTGCCGATGCGGCCGGTGCTGCGCCGACGCCGTCCGGCCCGGCCCGAACTGGTGCTGCTGTGCGATGTGTCGGGCTCGGTGTCGGGATTCTCCGACTTCACAATGCTGCTGGTACAGGCGCTGCACGACCAGTTCAGCAAGGTGCGGGTGTTCGCCTTCGTCAACCGGATCGACGAGGTGACCGGGCTCCTGGAGCACGGCGCGGCCGACGCGGCGGGCCTCGGCGCGCGCATCCAGGCGGAGGCGACCCTCACCGGCTGGCACGGCAGCAGCGACTACGGCGTCGCCCTCGGGGAGTTCGCCGAGCGGCACGGCGATGCGATCGGGCCCCGTACGACGGTGTTCGTCCTCGGTGACGCCCGTACGAACATGAGCGACCCGAACCTCGCCGCCGTACGGCAGATCACCGAACGCGCGCGCCGCGTCTACTGGTTGAACCCCGAGCAGCGCTCCCAGTGGGGCACGGGCGATTCGGCGGCACCCGAGTACGCCGAGCTCGTGGAGATGCACGAGTGCCGCACCGTGCGGCAGTTGGGCGCACTGGTCGGGCGGCTGCTGCCGATCTAGGCGGCAGCAGCCTCTTCCCGCACGAGTGAACCGATCGGTCTTCGTCCGGCGAGCCCGCGTCCGTCACTCCTCGGCAGGCTTGGCGTACTCGTTCGCCATGGTCCCCGCGAAGTCGTAGACCACGCACTGTTCGTCGCCCACCACCCAGGCGTCGTGGCCGGGCGGGATCACGAAGACGTCGCCGGGACCCACCTCGGCCTCGCCGCCGCCGTCCATGGTGACGTGCATGCGGCCCTGGACGACATAGCCGTTGTGGTGCACTTCGCAGCTCTTGGTCCCGACGATGGGCCCCACGGACTCGGACCAACGCCATCCGGGTTCGAAGGTCCCCACCGCGAAGTCGAGGCCGCTGAGGTGGACCGCTTCCAGATGCCCTCGGGGGAAGTCCCGCCGCTCGTCCGGCTTGTCGAGGGTCTTCGTCTCCAGCATGTCGGATCTCCCTTCACCACACAGCCCCACTCCATCGTCCGCCCGTCCAGTCGGCGCCGCCATTCGGGTGAGGCGTCAGTCCCCCGCGTCAGTCCCCCGCGGAGCCGCAGAGTTCGGCGAAGCGCGCCGCGTCGACGTTCCCGCCGGAGACGATCACCCCGACCCGACGCGGCAGCCCCTCCACTCGGCCGGCCAGCAGCGCGGCCAGCGGCGTCGCCCCGCTCGGCTCGACCACGATCTTCAGATGCTCGAAGGCGAAGCGCATCGCGTCCCGGATCTCGTCGTCGCTGACCAGGGAGATCCCGTCGACGAGCCGCTGGTTCACGGCGAACGTCAGCTCCCCGGGAATGTGCAGGGCCTGCCCGTCGGCGATGGTGCGGGGCACCGGGATCGCGACGCGCCGACCGGCCTCCAGCGACCTCTTGGTGTCGTCCCCGGCTTCCGGCTCGACGCCGACGATCCGGACAGCGGGGTGCAGCCCCTTCGCCGCCGTGGCACTGCCCGCGATGAGTCCGCCCCCGCCGACGGGGACCAGCAGGGCGTCCAACTCCCCCGTCTCCTCCAGCAGTTCCAGCGCCGCCGTGCCCTGTCCCGCCATGACGTGCGGGTGGTCGTAGGGCGGGATCAGGGCGAGGCCCCGCTCGGCGGCCAGGGCTTCGGCGATCGCCACCCGGTCGCCGGTGTAGCGGTCGTACGAGACGATCTCGGCGCCGTAGCCCGCGGTGGCGGCCCGCTTGGAGGGCGGGGCGTCCTCGGGCATGACGATCACCGCGGTGCTGCCGAGCTCACGGGCGGCGAGGGCGACCGCCTGGGCGTGGTTCCCGGAGGAGTAGGCGGCAATCCCGCGGGCCAGCTGTTCGGGCGTCAGCCGGGAGGCCGCGTTGTAGGCGCCGCGGAACTTGAAGGCGCCCACCCGCTGGAAGTTCTCGCACTTGAGGAAGACCTCGGCACCCACGCGCGCGTCCAGCGTGCGGGAGCGCAGCACCGGGGTGCGGTGGGCGATGCCCTTGAGCCGGTCGGCGGCGGAGCGGACGGCGTCGAGGGTGACGGGCGGGGGTGTGGTGGTCACGCGGGTCCTCCAGGAGGGGTGGAAGTCGTGGCGCGGGCCTGGGAGAGGTAGCTGTAGGCGGAGGCGCGGGAGATGCCGAGCCGGGCGGCGACCTGCTCGATCGCGCGGCGGACGGCGAAGACGCCGCGCTCGTCGAGGCTGCGGAACAGCGCCAGGCGTCCGGCGCGGTCGAGTGCACCCCAGGGCTCGTGCCGGTGGGTGTCGAGGATGACGTCGACCACGGAGTCGATGTCGTCGCCGAAAGTGGTCACCGGCAGTTCGGCGGGGGCCGCACCGAGCCCGGCGAGGGCACCCAGCAGGGTGTGGGCCTCGCTGACGGCGGTCACATCGAGGTTGACGCACAGGGCGCCGAACACCGTGCCCGTGGAGTCGCGCAGCACCATCGTGGACGACTTGACGGTCCTGCCGGTCCCGGTGCGGGTGAGGTAGTTCAGCTCGTCCCGCGCCTGGTCACCGCGGGCCACGATCCGCAGGCCGATCTCGCTCATCGCCCCGCCGACCGAGCGCCCGGTCACCGATCCGGCGAGGGCGACGACGGAGGTCTCCGGGTCCCGGTAGTCGTGCAGCACCACCTCGCACAGCGGCCCGAACGTCGCCACCAACCCGTCGACGACCGGCGTCAACGCGGCGACGATCGCGTCCCGCTCGGCTTCCAGCGCACGCTCGGACGTCATGACGTACTCCGAATTCTCCAGTGCGAGTGAGATCAGGATCTTCAGACTACACATCCAAGCTCTGGACGTACAGTCCAATCCCTCGCGTCGCTGGCGGAATCGCCACGCCTGTGCTGCGGGATCCGGCCACATCCGCCCCGTGTCCGCTCCCTGTCGGCCTTCCGTCAGCTTGGGGGGCTTCGATGAGCACCACTCCCTGTTCCCCCCACCGAGGAGTGAGATGACCAGCACCACCGAGGACGTCCCCCTGTTCCCGATGCCGCGCGCGGCCGGCTGTCCGTTCGATCCGCCGCCCGGGATGCTGCGGCTGCACGCCGAGCGGCCGGTGACCCGGGTACGGCTGTGGGACGGCAGCACGCCGTGGCTGGTGACGCGGTACGAGGACCAGCGGGCGCTGTACGGCGACGAGCGGCTGAGCGTCGATCCCCGGCAGCCGGGCTTTCCCCACATCAGCGAGGCCTTCCAGGAGGCCTACGCCCGGATGCCGCCGTCGTTCCTCAACATGGACGACCCCGAGCACGCCCGGATCCGGCGCATGGTCACCGCCCCCTTCACCATCAAGCGCATCGAGGCGATGCGGCCCGCGGTACAGCGCATGACCGACCGGTTCGTCGACGCGATGCTGGCCGGACCGCAGCCGGTCGACCTGGTGGAGGCCCTGGCGCTGCCGCTGCCGTCCCTGGTCATCTGCGAGCTGCTCGGAGTGCCGTACGACGACCACGAGTTCTTCCAGAGCCGCAGCAAGGTGGGCGTCCGCCAGGACGCCTCGGTCGAGGAGTCCAGGACCGCCTCTGCCGAACTGCTCCAGTACCTCGACGCACAGCTCCAGGCGAAGGTCGCCGACCCCGCCGACGACCTGCTCTCCGTCCTGGCCGCCCGGATGCAGGACGGTGAACTCGCCCGCCACGACGCCGCGATGCTCGGGCTGCTGCTGCTCGGCGCGGGGCACGAGACCACCGCCAACATGATCGCGCTCGGCGTGCTGGCCCTGCTGGAGCATCCCGACCAGCTCGCGATCGTGCGGGACACCGACGATCCCCAGGTGCTCGCGGGTGCCGTCGAGGAGATGCTGCGCTACCTCACCGTCGTCCACGACGGCCAACGCCGCCTCGCCCTCGCGGACATCGAGATCGGCGGGGAGCACATCCGCGCCGGGGAGGGCGTCATCATCCCGGGCGCCACGGGCAACTGGCAGGCCGACCGCTTCCCCGACCCCGAGCGCCTCGACGTCCGTCGCGACGCCCGCCGGCACATGGCCTTCGGCTTCGGCATCCACCAGTGCCTGGGCCAGCCGCTGGCCCGCCTGGAACTCCAGGTCGTCTACGGCACACTCTTCCGCCGGATCCCCACCCTGCGCCGGGCCGTCGACCTGGAGAAGATCCCGTTCAAGGACGACGGGGTGGTGTACGGCGTCCATGAGCTGCCCGTGACCTGGTGACCGTGCCGATCGGCCGGCGGGGCAGGCGTCAGGTGCTGGTGTGGAGGGTGATCTCCCAGCTGAGCAGGGTCCCGGCGACGGGCTGGGCCGCGTCTGTGATCTTGAGCTTCCAGTCGCCGGCCACGGCGTCGCCGACCAGGGGCGCCAGCAGGGACGGCGGGTCGGACGTCAGCGTCAGCCGCAGGTTCTTGTCGGCACCGCCCGTGCGGTTGTGGATCACGGCCCGGCGGCCCGACGGCGCCAGCAGGACCACGCGCAGATCGCCGATGTGACCGTGCTCGATGTCGATCGACACCGTCAGGTCGCGGACCGTGCCGGCGCCTTCGAGGGAGATGGCGTCGGTCAGCCCGCCGACGCCCTCGGGGATGGCCTCGTTGGGCGCCGACCGGCCGGTGATCCTGGTGCCCGCCACGCCCTGCTCGCCGGTGCTGAAGGTGATGACCTCACCCGGGGCGCCGACGTTCGAGATCGTGAGCCCCGACTCGCTGCCGTCCCACCACAGGGACGGAGGACGGCTGCTGTGCGAGACCGCGGTGCCCGCGGTCGGTCCGTAGAGGTCCCCGCCGTCGCCGTCGTTCTGGTTGTGCTCCAGGTCCAGATGGCCGTCCGCCTGGAGCAGGGCGCACTGGTAGTGACGCACCAGGGTGCCCTGCTGGAACTCGTTCGAGCCCTTGATGTCGCAGTGGTAGACGGCCAGGCCACTGGAGGTCAGCGCGGTGTCGAAGCCGAGCTTGCTGCGGTTCTCGACGAGGTAGTACTCGACGTCGGGGCGGTCCGGGTTCTGGTACACGAGCGCCTTGTCGTACGCGCCCTGTCTGGCCTCGTACGCACCCGGCGCCGAGATGTCCACGTCCTCCGTCCAGCCCACCAGACGGCGCAGATAGACGGAGACGGCGGACGGCAGGAACCCGTCGCCCAGGTTGTTCCCGCTCGACATGGCGCAGTAGGTGCCCAGGCCCGCGCTGGTGAAGTCGTCGCCCTCGCGTTCGAGGGTCCCGTAGTCGTACAGGTCGGGCCAGCGGCACAGCAGATGCCCGCTCTCGTGGCAGAAGGTGCCGATGCTCAGGTCGCTCGCCCGCTCCCCCATGCTCGTGACGGTGTAGAAGTCCGTGCGTACGCCGCCGATCTGGGCCGGGAAGCGCGAGTTGTGCGGCCACAGGTCGCCCTTGAACACGGTGTTGCCCGCGTACATGATGCAGACGGAGTCGACGACGCCGCGTCCGAGGGAGTCGAAGCGGCTGAAGTCCACACCGGCGTCCGCGGCGGCCTGTAGCGCTTCGGGGACGAGCTCGCCCTCGTGTTCGTCGAGCGAGTAGGCGAGCCGCGGCCGGCTCATCCGGAACGGGCCGACGACGGTGTTGGAGAAGACGAGCCGGCCCGTCGACATCGTGCGGAAGTACTCCCTCACGGAGCAGTGGTTGCCGTTCGCCGTGAAGTGCGGACTGTTCAGCAGGGCGGAGACGTCGTCCCCGGTCACCTGGGTCTGCTTGGACGGGAAGTCGACCAGGATCGTCAGGCCCTGGACCTCACCCTCCGTCAGGGCCGTGCCGGGGAGCAGCCCTTTGACCGGGCCGCGGGTGAACAGCGCGTCGGGGTCGATCTCGGCCCGGTCCTCGTCCGGGACCCCTTTCATCATCCGGTCCTGGAAGACCTCTCTGCGATAGAGCTGCCCTTCCCGCAGATGCCGGCGCAGGCCCTCCGGCGGCGGTGCGGCAAGGGGCGTGCCGGTGGAGACGAACCGGCGCGTGGCGCCCGCGCCGTCGGTCTGCGCGTAGCAGTAGGCGCCCCGGTCCGCGTCGTACACGACGGAGTAGCCGTCGAGGGTCTCGTACCGGGCGTATTTGTCGTCACCGAAGACGACGAGGCGGACATCCTCGCCCTCTTCCTGGCTGAACGTGAGGGTGCTGCCGAAGATGCCGCTCATCGCGAAACGCCTCCCGGACTCGCTCTTCGAGGGCTTTCGTCCCTCAGTGTGCGAGCAGGCGGAGAAGCGGCACAGGGGAGAAAGGCCCACGGGCACCAGGGGCAGTGTTACCCCTGCCAGAAGGCCGCGGGGACGATGTCGTGCGTGATCGCGAAGCGGGTCAGGTCGGCCCGGCGCCGGGAACCGGTCTTGTCGCGGAGCCGGTCCAGGTGGGAGTGGACGGTGTGCTCGCTGATACCCAGCCGGACGGCGATGTCGTGGTCGGTCTCGCCGTGGACGACCAGCTCCAGGATCTGGCGCTCGCGGTCCGTGACATGGCAGGAGGGCTCGGTGTCGGGACGTACGGCGAGATCCGCGGAGACGTAGGAGCAGCCGTCGGCGACCAGCCGGATCGCGGCCAGCAGCTCGCGCTCGTCGGCCCGCCGGCTGAGGCAGCCGCGGGCGCCGGCGCGCAGGGCGGGTACGGCGTGGTGGTCCAGGCCGGTGGAGAAGACCAGCACGGCGGCGTCCTGGGCGGCCAGCCGGGCCACCACGTCCGCCAGGCACACCGGCCGCACCTGGAGATCCACCAGCACGATGTCGCCCGGCCGGAGCGCGCGCAGGGCCTCGTCGGCCGACCGGGTGGCGAGGGTGAACACCAGGCCCTCGGCGTCCTCGACGGCGTGGGCCACGCCCCCGGACAGCAGCGGGCAGTCACCGACGACGGCGACTCGTCTTGCCTCCGTACGCATGGGCGCCTCACTCCGGCCGGGCCGGCGCCCGCGTGCGGGCCTGGTCTCACAGCTCCAGTCTTGGTCCTTTGCGGCGGTCCGGCATGCCGAGGAGCCGGCGCCCGGGCCGGCGAGGGAAACGGCCGGTCAGCGGGTCCTCCCCCGCGGCTTCAGGGCGACCGGCGGCAGCGCCGGGGCGGGCAGGGGCGCTCCGTCGTAGCCCTTGACCTCGCCGAACCGGGACCCGGTCATCCAGTCCTCGCGCGCCTGCACGATCTCTTCCTGGGACCGCCCGATCCAGTTCCAGAACATGATCAGCTCCTCCTCGAAGGGCTCACCGCCCAGGAGCATCAGGCTCGCGTCCGACGCGGCGCGCAGCGGCAGTTCGGTGCGACCGCAGCCGAGGTAGAGCATGGAGCCCGGCAGGACCGGGACATCGTCCACGTGGGCCTCGCCGGACATGGACAGCACGGCGTACTCGAAGTCCGGCTCCAGCGGGAGGCGCAGGTCCGCGCCGGCGGTGAGGGTGAGGTCGGCGCCGACGATCGGGGTGTACGTCGTCCCGGGCGAGGTCGCGCCGTCGAGGTCGCCGAGGATGAGCGTGGCGGTCAGGCCCGGCGCGGTGACCCGCGGCAGTTCGGCGTGGTGCTCGAAGTGCGGGTCGGTGTGCCGGTGGCCGTCCGGGAGGGCGACCCAGAGCTGGGCGCCGTGCAGGAAGCGGGCGTGCGCCTTCGGGCTCTCCTCGGAGTGGCTGATGGCCCGCCCGGAGGTCATGAGGCCCAGCTCGCGCGGGCGGATCGTCTGGAGGCTGCCGGTGGAGTCGCGGTGCAGCACCTCGCCCTGGTGCAGCCAGCTGACGGTCTGCAAACCCATGTGCGGATGCGGGGGGACCTGCATGCCGGGCTCGTCGGCGATGTCGTCGGGGCCGTAGTGGTCGACGAAGCACCATGCGCCCACCATGCGCCGGCCCAGGTTGGGCAGCAGACGGCGGACCTCGGTGGCCTCCCCGAGTTTGACGGTGCGCGGGCTGAGGAGTTCGCGAACGGGCTCCGCCACCACGAAGCCGCGGCCGCCGCACAGGGCGGGAGCCGCATCGCGATCAAGATTGCTCATGGCGCCCAACCTAGCCCCGCGGACGGTGTCCCGTCAGTCCGTCGCCAGTCCGTCGCCAGTCCGTCGTCGGGGAGTCGCGAGAAATAGTAGCCATGTACATAGTAGCCATGTACTGTATTCGTCATGAGCAAGGGCTACGAGAAGGCGACGCCGGGCTTCCTGGTGTGGCGACTGTCGATGAAGTGGCGGACCGCGGTGGACCGCGCGATGACCCCACTGGGTCTCACCCACGCGCAGTACTCGCTGGTGGCGTCCCTCTACGGCATGCAGCGCGACGGCGAGCGACCGAGCCAGCGAATGCTCGCCGACCACACCGGCCTCGAACCGCTTTATGTGTCCAAGCTGGCGCGCGCCCTGGAGTCGGCGGGCCTGATCGAGCGCACCCGCGACCCACGCGATCCGCGCGCCGTCCAGCTGGCCCTCACCGAGCGGGGCAGGGACACCACTCGGCAGGCCATCAAGGTCGTCCAGGGGCTGCTGGAGCAGTTCCTCGCACCGCTCGGCGGGCTCGACAGCCCACGCACCCGGGAGTTCAGCGCCGAACTCGCGACCCTGCTCGACGCCCCTCTCGATCCGCTCGCCCCCGACCGTGAGTCCGACAAGGAGCAGTCATGACCACCACCACACCTCCCCTGCTCAACCCGCGCGTCATCGCCCTGGCGCACTACGCGGCCCGTGCGGTCCTGGAGCGGGTCCTGGCCCGCCACGGCGTCACGTTCCAGCAGTCCGTCACCCTCCGCCTCGCCGCCGTCGCCGACGGGCCGGTGGAGCGGGAGCACCTCGTCGACGGTGTCGTCGGTTCACTGAAGATCGACACCGCGGAGGCCTCCGCCGTCGTCGACGAGCTGGTCGCCGCACAGCTGCTGGCCCCCGAGGAGCCGTCGCGGGTGCGGATCACGGAGGCCGGACGAGAGCTGTACGACACGACGTCCACCGCGACCGCCCCCATCACCGCCCGGGTCTACGCCGAAATCCCGGAGGAGGATCTCGCCGTCGCCGGACGGGTGCTGACGCTCATCACCGAGCGGGCGAACGCCGAGCTCGCCGCCCTGAACAGTTAGTGGAATATTGAACCAACGACCTCTGTTGACGGCGTCGAAGGAGGTCAGAGTGGACATGACGTACTACGACCACGGAACGCCGGCGGAGCGCTGGGAGCGCGCGCGGATGTTCTTCGAGGCCAAGGACTACGCCGCCGCGGCGCGCGTCCTGAGCAAGCTGGTCGAGGAGGTGCCGGAGCAGACCGGGCCGCGGCTGCTGCTGGCGCGCTCCTACTACCACTCGGCCCAACTGCGCCGCGCCGAGACGGAGTTGCGCATCATCGTGGAGCGCGACCCGGTGGAGCACTACGCCCGTCTGATGCTGGGCCGCACGCTGGAGCGGCTGAGCCGGCCCGAGGAGGCCGAGCCGCATCTGCGCCTCGCGTCCGCGCTGGCCGGCGACTTCGACGAGCTGTAGGCGACGCCGTACGACCCGACCGGGGCCCGGTTCCTTCGCGGAACCGGGCCCCGTCGTCGTGCACCGGCCGTCAGACGCGGCTCGCCCGCCGGTGGGCGGTCTCGCCGAGCACCACGTCGGCCACGACGAACGCGGCCAGCGGGATGCCGAGCAGCGGCACGAAGTAGCCGAGGGCGGCGATCAGCGCCACGCCCGGCAGCAGGAGCTGCGGGGGCACCTTCTGCCAGGTGCCGCGCGGGATCGGACGGCCGAACGCGTTGCCGCGGCCGCGCATCCACCACATGCGGTAACCCCAGACGATCAGCAGGACCAGGGAGAGCGCCACGGCCATCAGGACGATCTGGTTGGCGAGCCCGAAGAGGGTGCCGGTGTGCAGGTCGATGCCCCAGCGGGTCAGCTTCGCGAGCACCGGGAAGTCGTCGAACCGCAGCACATCGGTGACCTCGCCGGTGGTCGGGTCGACCGCGACCGCGTCCTGCTTCTCCGGCCAGCTGCGCTGGATCTGCTTCACCACGTACGCCGAGGTCGCGTCGGCCGGCGGCACGATCTCGACGGGGTCGCCGAGACCTTCGGCGCGCGCGGCGGCGAGGACCTTGTCGAGGCCGACGCCGTGCTCGGCGTCCCCGGCCGAGGCGGAGGCGCCGTGCCCGGAGTGGTCGCCGCCCGCGGTCGCCGACACCGAGGGCGTGGTCTGGCCGAGCGAGGCGCGCAGGTCGTCGATGCTCGCGCCGGCGTAGGTGGACCAGGTCAGACCGGTCACCGACAGGAAGAAGAAGCCGAGGGCGGCCCAGACGCCGACCGTGGCGTGCAGCCCCAGCGTGCGGCGCCGCCCCTCGGTGCCGCGCACCTTGCGCTGGGCCCGGCGCCGGGTGAACCAGAGCACCAGACCGGCCCCGGCGATCACCCACAGCCAGCTCGCGGCGAACTCGCTGTAGAGGCGGCCGGTCTCACCGAGGTGCAGATTGCGGTGCAGCTCCGAGATCCAGGTGCGCAGCGGCAACGCGCCCGTGGAACCGTACTGTTCGAGGGAGCCCTCGACCTTGCCGGTGTACGGGTCCACGAACACCGCGAGAGTGTGGTCGGGGTCGACGCCCTTGACTCCGGAGAGCAGGACCCTGGTGGTCGCGTCGTCCGCCGGGGAGGACCGTACGGCGGCGACGGCACCCTCGGGGTGGGCCTCGCGGGCGGCGGTGACCTGCTCGGAGATCGGCAGCTTGGCGTCGCCTACGGCGGAGACCGTCATCTCGTCGGCGTACATGATCTTCTCGGCCTGGAACGAGGCGGCGTACAGGAACCCGGTGACGGCCGCCACCAGCAGGAAGGGCGCGACGAACACTCCGGCGTAGAAGTGCAGGCGCAGCATCAGCGGGCGCAGCGATGCCCAACCGCCCGGTCTCGGCGGCAGGTCGGCGGCTTTCGGGGCCTCGTCGGTGGTCGTCGAGGGAGCGGAGGTCATCGGCGGCTAACTCCGGAGGTGGGGACGTGCTCGGCTGGTCGGTCGGTCCAGTAGTCGGGAGAAACGCGCCCCGAGTTCCCGGGGGTTGAAGTGTCCTGCGTCACACGGGTGGACGGCATGGCATCCTGGCGCGATGGCAACTCCCCGTGATCACGCGTCCCTTGCCGAGCTGGTCGAGGAACTCCTGGCCGACGGAGGCCCGCTGCCGATCGTGGCGGCCGGCGATCCGGTGCTGCGGCGCGGCGCCGAGCGTTTCGAGGGCCAGTTGGACTCCGCGCTGCTGGCCCGGTTCGTCGAGGCGCTGCGCGTCACGATGCACGCGGCTCCCGGGGTGGGCCTCGCGGCGCCGCAGGTGGGCGTGGGGCTGCGCATCGCGGTGATCGAGGACCCGGCGCCGGTGCCGGACGAGGTGCGCCTCGCGCGGGGACGGGTGCCGCAGCCGTTCCGGGTCCTGGTCAATCCGTCGTACGAGGGGGTCGGCCCCGCGCGTGCCGCGTTCTTCGAGGGCTGTCTGAGCGTCCCGGGCTGGCAGGCGGTCGTGGACCGGCACGACCGGGTGCGGCTGACGGGCGAGGACGAGTACGGGCGGTCGGTGGACGAGGTGTTCTCCGGGTGGCCCGCGCGGATCGTGCAGCACGAGACGGACCATCTGGACGGCACGCTGTACCTGGACCGGGCGGAGCTGCGCTCGCTGTCCTCGAACCAGGCGATGGTGGAGCGCTGGGCCCAGCCGACGCCCAGGGAAGCGGCTGCCTCCCTGGGGTTCCGGCTGCCGGACTGAGTCGCCGGAATCGGCCGCGGGGCCGAAGCTCAGCTGTCCCGGAAGGTCTCCAGCAGCCGCAGCCACACCTCGCTGATCGTCGGATAGGACGGCACGGCGTGCCAGAGGCGGCTGATGGGCACCTCGCCCGCGACCGCGACGGTCGCCGAGTGGATGAGTTCGCCGACTCCGGGGCCCACGAAGGTGACGCCGAGCAGGACCTCTCGCTCCAGGTCGACGACCATGCGGGCACGGCCGCGGTAGCCCTCGCCGTACAGGCTCGCCCCGGAGACGTTCGCGAGGTCGTAGTCGACCGCGCGGACCCGGTGGCCCGCCTGTTCGGCCTCGGCGAGCGAGAGGCCGACGGCGGCGGCCTCCGGGTCGGTGAAGACGACCTGGGGTACGGCGGCGTGGTCGGCGGTAGCGGCGTGCGCGCCCCAAGGGTCGGACTGGACGTCCGTACCGGACGCCCGCGCCGCGATGGCGGCACCGGCGATGCGGGCCTGGTACTTGCCCTGGTGGGTGAGGAGGGCGCGGTGGTTGACGTCGCCGACGGCGTAGAGCCAGTCGGTGCCGGTGACACGGAGGCTGTCGTCGACGTCCAGCCAGGAGCCGGCTTCCAGGCCGACGCTGTCCAGACCGAGGTCGTCGGTGCGCGGGGCGCGGCCGGTTGCGAAGAGGATCTCGTCGGCCTCGATCCGGTCGCCGCTGTCGGTGACGGCGACGACGGTGCCGTCCTCGCGGGTCACCGACGCGAGGGAGGTCCCGGTGCGGACGTCGACCCCGGCCTCGGTGAGCGCCTCGGCGACCAGTTCGCCGGCGAAGGGTTCCATCCGGTTCAGCAGGCCCTTGCCGCGGACCAGGAGGGTGACCCGCGAGCCGAGGGCCTGCCAGGCCGTGGCCATCTCGGTGGCGACGACTCCCCCGCCGACGACGATGAGCCGCCCCGGCGCGGCTTGGGCGCTGGTCGCCTCGCGGCTGGTCCAGGGCTTGACCGCGTCGAGTCCGGGCAGGTCCGGCAGGACGGCGCGGGTGCCGGTGCAGACGGCGACGGCGTGCCGGGCGGTGAGGACCTTGTCGCCCACCGTCACGGTGCGGGGGCCGGTGAGGCGGCCGTGGCCGCGGTAGAGGTCGGCGCCGACGCCTTCCAGCCACCGGACCTGGCCGTCGTCCTTCCAGTGGGAGGTGTATTCGTCGCGCCGGGCGAGGACCGCGGCGGTGTCGAGGGGGCCCTGTACGGCCGGGGCGAGTCCGGGCAGCCGGCGGGCGTCGGCCTGGGCGATGACCGGGCGCAGCAGGGCCTTGCTGGGCATACAGGCCCAGTAGGAGCACTCGCCGCCGACCAGTTCGCTCTCCACGACCGCGGTGGAGAGGCCGGCCGCGCGGGTGCGGTCGGCGACGTTCTCCCCCACGGGCCCGGCCCCGAGCACCACTACGTCGTAGGTGCTGTTCACAGTGGATTCCGTTTCCGTCATGGGGTCAGTCTGGTGGGTGGTGTGCGCTCGGGCCACATGGGGTACGCGCGCGGAATACCTACCCGGCAGGCCGTGTTTGTGCGCATGGCTAGGCCCCGACACCAGGAAGAGGGATGCACGCCATGAGCAAGACCGTGGAGCTCACCAAGGAGAACTTCGACCAGACGGTCACGGACAACGAGTTCGTCCTGATCGACTTCTGGGCGTCCTGGTGCGGGCCGTGCCGTCAGTTCGCACCGGTCTACGACAAGGCGGCCGAGGAGAACCCGGACCTGGTCTTCGGCAAGGTGGACACGGAGGCGCAGCCGGAGCTGGCCGCGGCCTTCGGTATCCAGTCGATTCCCACACTGATGATCGTCCGTGACCGGGTGGCCGTGTTCGCGCAGCCGGGAGCCCTCCCGGAGGCCGCGCTGACGGATGTGATCGGGCAGGCTCGCAAGCTGGACATGGACGAGGTCCGCAAGGCGGTCGAGGAGCAGCAGGCGAACACGGAGCAGAACGGCCAGTGATGCCTGAGGACTTGCCCTGGGGTGTTCACCACTCCAGGGGAAGGCCCGTGTAGTTCGCGGCCAGTTCGGCGGCGGCGTGGCGGGAGGAAATGATCCGTCGCAGCCGGGCGAGCTGGAGCCGGTGGTCGAAGGGGTCGGCGTCGGGGCGGGTGTGCAGCATCGTCGTCATGTCGTAGGAGAACCGGGTGGCCTGCCAGACCCGGGCGAGGCATGACGCGGAGTAGCGGTCGAGGAGTTGCTCGGAGCCGGTGCGGTGCAGTGCGGCGAAGGCGCGGGCGAGCAGACGGACGTCGGAGACCGCGAGGTTGAGGCCCTTGGCGCCGGTCGGCGGGACGATGTGCGCGGCGTCCCCGGCGAGCAGCAGCCGTCCGTGGCGCATGGGTTCGTGGACGTGACTGCGCATCGGTGTCACGGACTTGGCGGTGATCGGGCCGCGGTTCAGGGTCCAGTCGGCGTCGATGGCGAAGCGGGCGGAGAGTTCGTCCCAGACGCGGTCGTCGGGCCAGTCGTCGGGATCGGTGCCGTTCGGCACCTGCAAGTACAGCCGGGATATCTGCGGTGAGCGCATGCTGTGCAGGGCGAAGCCGCCCTCGCCGCGCGCGTAGATCAACTCGTCGCAGGACGGGGCGACATCGGCGAGGACACCGAGCCAGGAGTACGGGTAGTCGTGGGCGTACGTCCGTCCGGTGCCGGCCGGGAAGGTGTCGCGGGCGATGCCGTGGAAGCCGTCGCAGCCCACGACCCAGTCGCAGGCCAGGGTCTGCTCCTCACCCTCGTGCAGGAACCGTACGACGGGTGCCTCCGTCTCCGGCCTCTCGATCGTGAGCGCCTCCGCCTCGAACAACAGCGGTGGCCCGTCGGCCAGTTGGAGGGCGACGAGGTCTTTGACGATCTCGGTCTGGGCGTAGATCGTGACCGTACGGCCGCCCGTGAGGACCGGGAAGTCGATGTGGTGGCGTTCGCGGTCGAAGCGCAGCTCGATGCCCTGGTGGACCAGGCCCTGAGCGGTCAGCCGCTCGGCCGCGCCGCACTCGCGCAGGGCGTCGACCGTGCCCTGCTCCAGCATTCCGGCGCGCTGGCGCTGCTCGACGTAGTCCCGTGTGCGCGCCTCCAGGACGACGCAGTCGATGCCCGCGCGGTGCAGCAGGCGGGCCAGGAGCAGTCCGGCGGGGCCGCCGCCGATGATGCCGACCGTCGTGCGCATGGCACGCCTCCCCTCGGTGAGCGGTTGCGCGCCAGCCTTTCAGCTCGACTCGCGGTGCACCACCGTGGCTTCCAGCACTTTGTGGGTCTCGGGGGCGGCGGCGGGGTCGCGCACCGCGCGGTCGACGAGTTCGGCGAGGTCGCGGCCGGAAGGCAGCTCCAGGCGGACCGTGCTGAGGCGAGGCCGCAGGAGCCGGCCGAGCATGAGGTCGTCGGCGCCGATCACGGCCGTCTCGCCGGGGATGTCGATCCCTTCGTCGAGCAGGGCGCGCGTCAGCAGCATCGCGTACTCGTCGTTGTACGTGAACACCGCGTCGAGGCCGAGCTCCCGCCAGCGGGCGGCGAGCCGGGTGCCGGCCTCCTCGGTGTAGGCGAGGGGCAGCTCGGTGACGGTGGCGTCGGTGTCGCGCAGGGCGGCGCGCACCCCGCTGAGGCGGGGCAGGGAGAAGGCCTCCAGGCCCGCCTCCTCGGGGACGACGACGCCGATGCGGCGCCTGCCGCGCTCGTACAGATGGCGTCCGGCGCGGTGGCCGACGGCCTCGTGGTCCATGAGGAGGGCGTGGGCGCCCTCGACGGTCTCGGGGCCGAGGGTGACGACGGCCCGGGCGCCGGAGCGCTTGAGCACGGCGACGCCCTTCGGGCCGAGTCCGGCGCCGGGCACCAGCACGGCGACGGGCCGCAGCTCGGCCCAGGCACGGGCGGCCTCGTCGCCGTGGAGCCCGACACTGCCGTGCTGGACGACGGTGTAGTCGAGGCGGCTGAGGGCCCACTGGAGCTCGTTGATGAACTGGCCGTAGAGCTGGCCGACGGGGATGGTCGGGGCGGGCATCAGGACCAGACGGCTGTGTCCGGCACGCAGGCTGCGGGCGGCGGCGTGCGGTACGTACCCCAGCTCCTTGGCGGCCTCGTGGACCCGGCGGCGGGTGGGCTCGCTGATCCGGACGGCGCTGGTGTTGTTCAGGACGTAGGAGACGGTCGCGCGCGAGACGCCGGCCAGGCGGGCCACATCGGCGCTCGTGGGCACGGAGCGCGGTGCGGGGACCCCGGGGGCCGACGTTTTCGGTATCTGCACCATGACGTACGGCATCTTTGCAGAACCTGTGGAGACGGCTCCCGGCGGGGCGCTCAGGCGGGTGGCGCGGTCCCCGTGACCCGGGCGACCAGATCGGTCCAGCCGGCTTCGAGACGCTCCATCGGCATCCCGCACTCCCTGGTCAGATGGTGGATCTGGGCCGCGTCGAGGTACGCCAGCAGAGTCCGGGCCAGCAGCTCGCAGTCGGAGTCCGGGGCGATCTGCCGCAGCAGGATCGCGACGTGCATGGCCAGGGCCCGGTACGAGGGGTGGGAGAACCGGCGGGTGGGCTCCGGCTCGGCGGCGAGCTGGAGGTCCAGCTGCTCCACCGAGCGGTACAGCATGGCCACGCCGAAGGCGCGCAGCCGCTCCAGGGGCGGTGCGCCGGGGCCCAGCGGGGGCGGGCCGCTCATGAAGTCCGCCTGGAACTGCCGCGCCGAGTGGTCGAGGAGCGCCATCAGCAGTCCGGTCCGGTCACCGAAGCGGCGGAAGACGGTGCCCTTGCCCACCTGGGCGGCGGCGGCCACGGCCTCCATGGTGACCCCGGCCGCGCCGTGCTCGGCGATCAGCCGGGCGGCGGCCTCCAGCAGCCGGGCGCGGTTGCGCGCGGCGTCGGCGCGCAGGCACGGCTCCTCCTCGCGAGGGCCGAGCTGGAACAACTCGGTCTCCCCCAGGGGACCTTGAGGCCGCGGGAAGGGCGGCAGGGCGGCGGGCATGAACCCAGCGTAAAGCATCGGGAATGAAACTGGACCGCGGTCCGGTTAGGGTGATAGAACATTAAACGGACCCCGGTCCGGATTGTGACGGCAGTGTTTCAGCACCCCTGGAGTTAGCATGTCTGTTCGTATCCTTGCGCTCGTCGGCAGCCTTCGCGCCGGTTCGCACAACCGCCAGCTCGCGGAGGCGGCCGTCAAGTTCGCTCCCGAGGGTGCGTCCGTCGAGCTGTACGAGGGCCTGGCCGAGATCCCCTTCTACAACGAGGACATCGACGTCGAGGGCAGCGTCCCGGCCGCCGCCGCGAAGCTGCGCGAGACCGCCCAGGGCGCCGACGGCTTCCTGCTCTTCGTCCCCGAGTACAACGGGACCATTCCGGCCGTCCTGAAGAACGCCATCGACTGGCTGTCGCGTCCCTACGGCGCCGGCGCCTTCGGCGGCAAGCCGGCCGCCGTGGTCGGTACCGCGTTCGGCCAGTTCGGTGGCGTGTGGGCGCAGGACGAGACCCGCAAGGCCCTGGGCATCGCCGGCGCCAAGGTGCTGGAGGACGTCAAGCTCTCCATCCCCGGTTCCGTGGTCCGTTTCGCCGAGACCCACCCGGCCGACGACGCCGAGGTCGCCACGCAGCTGACCGAGGTCATCGCCCGTCTGCACGGGCACGCGAACGAAACGGTCGCCGCCTGATCATCCCGTGAGCGAGACCGTCGCAAGCTGATGTCTCGCGAGCGGGGCCGTCGCCGCCCGACCGTGTCGTGAGGGGCCGGAGCTCTTGGAGCTCCGGCCCCTTTCGTGTGCCCGGCCGTACCGCCGGTCAGGCCACCGCGGTCGGCGCCAGTTCCCGCAGTTCCGTCAACGCGGCCGCCACCGCCGGTCGTTCATGTCCGCCGCGCCGGGTGCAGGTGAGCAGTTTGCGGTGCGGGTCGCCCGCGCAGGACACCCGGGTGACGGGCAGGTCCGGGGTGAGCCGGGCCAGCCGCGGAATGAGCGCTACGCCCAGCCGGTGGGCGACGAGCTGGGCGGTGACGTCCCAGTCCACGGCCTGGTGGACCACCGAAGGACTGAACCCGGCCTCGCCGCAGGCGGAGATGACATGCGTATTGCAGGGGCTCTCCGGCATCGGCGCGATCCAGTCCTCGTGCGCCGCTTCCGCGAGGTCGACGCGCTCCCGGCCGGCCAGCGGATGACCGGCGGGCACCACGAGGTCGAACGGGTCGTCCAGGAGCGGTCGTTGATCGAAACGGGCGTCGCTCAGCGGCGGGTTGTGCGGGGTCGCCTCGACGATCGCCAGGTCGATCGCGCCCTCGAAGAGCAGGTCGAAGCTCTCCGGTACGGCCGCCTCCTGGATGCGTACGGCCAGCCGGGGATACCGCTCCTGGAGGCGCACCGCCATCGGTGCCAGCAGCACCGAGATCGCCACCGGATACCCACTCACCCGCAACGGCCCCGCCGGGGCGTCCCGTTCGGCGCGCAGATCGAGCTCGGCCAGTTCCCAGCGGGCCTGGATGGCGTCGGCGTGGGTGAGCAGGCTCTCGGCGGCCGGAGTGAGGCGGACCCCCCGGCCCTGCGGTTCGAGGAGGTCGACACCCAGATCGCGGGCGAGCTGGCGGATCTGCTGGGAGGCGGCGGACGGGGTGAAGTGCAGGGCGCGGGCGGCGGCGGTGACCGTGCCGTAGTGCGCGACCGCTCGCAGGACATGAAGCCGGCGCAGGTCAATCATGAAGCCCACGCTTCAAGGTGTCGTGCGGAAAGTCAACCTGGACGTGTACGAAAGCGATGCCGCACCCTGGATCGTGTCGCGACGGTCCACCAGCCGCACCGGCCAACCGGCCACGACGTACGAGGAGTTCTCATGACCAGCACGACCCGCACCGGCTGCCCGCACTGCGGATGGCCGGACGACGCCGAGCCGTTCCAGGTGGTGTCCCGGCACGCGACCGCCGCGGGCCACACCCTGTGGACCCGGTGCGGCTGCGGTTCCCTGCAAGTCCGCACGGTCGACGACCGCGGCACGCGCATCGTCTCCCGCAGCGGGCCGGCCCAGTAGTACCCCGTAGGACTCCCCCGTCCTCCGCCGGGTTCAGTCGAGCCCTGCCAGCCGCTCGACGGCCCGGGCCGCGAAGCGTTCGATGAACGCCGCCGGTTCACCGGTGCGCGGGCAGAGGATCACCGTCTCGATGCCGAGCTTGGTGTAGCCCGTGATGTCCCGGGTGAAGGCGTCCAGGTCACCGGTGGCGAGGGGGTCGCCGGAGTAGGCGACGGTCTTGCGGATCGTGTCGTAGTCGCGGCCCTCGGCCTCGCAGTGACCGCGCAGAACGTCCAGTTTGTGGGCCACCTCCTCCGGGGTGGTGGTGAACAGGTTGCAGGCGTCGCCGTGGCGGGCGACCAGCCGGAGCGTCTTCTTCTCGCCGCCACCGCCGATCATGATCTCGGGGCGCGGGCTGCTGACCGGGCCCGGTACGCACAGCGTCTCGGCGAGCCGGTAGTGCTTGCCCTCGAAGGGCCCGTTGGCGTCCGGGTCCCACATCTGGAGACAGATCCTCAGGGTCTCCTCCAACCGCTCGAAGCGCTCGGCGAGGGGCGGGAACGGCACGCCGAGGCCCGCGTGCTCCCGGTCGTACCAGGCCGCGCCGATCCCGAGCGTGGCCCGGCCGCCGGACAGCACATCGAGGGTGGTGGCGATCTTGGCGAGCAGTCCGGGGTGGCGGTAGGTCACCCCCGTCACCAGGGCGCCGAGCTGCACGGTGGAGGTACGGGCGGCGAGGTAGCCGAGGGTCGTGTAGGCCTCCAGCATCGGGTCCGTGGCGCCGTCGTTGAACTCCATCTGGAAGTAGTGGTCCATCACCGACAGCCAGCTCACGCCCGCGGCCTCGGCGGCGTCGCCCGCCGCGGCGAGTTCGGCGGCGAGCGCCGGGCCGCCTCCGGGGTGGTCGAACCGGTTGATGTGCACGCCGACCCGCATCTGCGTCTCCGTTCCGTTCTGCTGGACTCTTGCCGACTTCGTCGGCCTTCGCCGTCCCTGCTGACGCTAGGACTTGGAGCGTTCTCGAAGTCAAGGGTTCCGGCCGACCGGCACCCGCCCGGGTGGCGTGCGCAGGCGATCCAGGAGGGCCGCTTCGGCCGCTTCGGAGTGCGGGTGGTGCCAGGGACCGAGAGTGACGGCGCGCAGTTGGCGGCCCTGGGGGTCGAGGAGGTGGCCGCCCAGTTTCATCGGCCAGAGGGTCAACGCCCGGTCGGCGACGTCGAGTTCGGGGAAGCGTGAGGTAAGCCGTGACTCGAAGGGGGCGATGTCGTCGACCGAGCGCAGCCAGGCGGCGAGCAGGAGGTTGTGCGGCCCGGACAGGGAGGCGCCCCGCGGCCAGGCCCCCGCGGTAGCCGTCGGCACGAGCCTGCGGCGCTGCTCCGCGGTGAGGTGCTCGCGGGGCTCGGCGCGGGTGTGGCGCTCGGCGCGATCGCCACGGTGATCGCGGAGGGAGGCGACCGCTCCCGCACCGGTGTGACGACCGCCCTGTACAACAACGTCAAGACGCTCGGCGGTGCGGTCGCGGGCGGCGTGATGGTCTCCCTGCCGGCCGCGTCGGCGAGCCGGGGCCACGGCGACGGGAGCCCTGCGAAGTCGGGCTACGTGGCGGTCTGGCTGCTGTGCGCGGTGCCGGCGACGGCCCGGAGGCGGTGACGGCGGTCAGGGAGCCTCTCCGCCTAGGAGACGGTCTCCTCCCGTTCCCCTTCCGCCTCCCGCTTCGTCCGCCGCTCCTGCTCCTCCTGCTCCTCCTGCTTCTTCGAGGCGCGCAGGCTGGTGAACGTGGTCACCGCAAGGACGAGGACGATGAAGCCGAGCGAGAAGGGGATGCTGATCTCGGGGACGTGCACGCCGGACTCGTGCAGCGCGTGCAGCAGCAGCTTGACGCCGATGAACCCGAGGATGATCGACAGACCGTAGCTGAGGTGGACGAGCCGCTTGAGGAGGCCGCCGATGAGGAAGTACAGCTGGCGCAGGCCCATCAGGGCGAAGGCGTTCGCCGCGAAGACGATGTACGGCTCCTCGGTGAGCCCGTAGATCGCCGGGATCGAGTCGAGGGCGAACAGGAGGTCCGTGGAGCCGATGGCCAGCATCACGACCAGCATCGGGGTCATGACCCGCTTGCCGTTCTCCTCGATCCACAGCTTGGTGCCGTGATAGCGGTCGGCGACGCCGAAGCGCTCCTCGACCGTCCTGAGCATCTTGTTCTCCTCGTACTCCTCCTCGTGGCCCCCCTTGCGGGCGTCCTGGACGAGCTTCCAGGCGGTCCAGATCAGGAAGGCGCCGAACAGGTAGAACACCCAGGAGAACGCGGAGATGATGGCCGCGCCGGCCGCGATGAACCCGGCGCGCAGCACGAGGGCGAGCAGAACGCCGACCATGAGCACGCGCTGCTGGTACTGCGAGGGCACCGCGAACTTGGACATGATCAGGACGAAGACGAAGAGGTTGTCGACGCTCAGCGACTTCTCGGTGATGAACCCGGCGAAGAACTCCCCGGCCGGACCTCCCCCGCTGAAGACGAGCAGCCCGATCCCGAAGAGACAGGCGAGCAGCACCCATACGACGGTCCAGACGCCGGCTTCCTTGACGGACACGTCGTGCGGTTTGCGGCCGATGAAGAAGTCGACCGCGATGAGCGCGCACAGGGCGGCTACGGTCACCAGCCAGGTGGTGAGGGAGACGTTCACGTACTTACTCCTGGTGCGGGCGGGGCCTTGACAGCGTTGTCTCAGGTTCCGATCACTTCCACCACCGGAGGGTGAACAACGGGTCACGACCTGGCAAGGTCGGCGTTCACGCCGGTGCCACCCGCCGTTCGGCGGGCAGGTTCCGCCGGACGGCGGCATCCGGAGAGAGAGGCACGGGGCGAATGATGGGCACTCGAGCCGCCGTGTTCCCTCGTGAGGAGAAGATGCCATGAGCCTGGTCCCGCCACCGTTCGATCCCGAGCTGGCCGCCGCCCTGGAGCTGATCAAGGACGTGATCTCCCCCGGTCTCACGCTCGACCAGATCGACGAGATACGCCAGGGGCCGGGGATCGCGCTGCTCGCCGAGCTGGACCTCACCCTCGACGGCTTCTTCGCGGTCGAGGACCGCAAGGTGCCGGGGCCCGAGGGCGCCCCCGAGATCTCGCTCCTGATCTGCCGCCCCACCGCACCGCCGGCCGCGGGCCCGCGGCCCGTCGTCTACCACGTCCACGGCGGCGGCATGGTCATCGGCAACAACAGGGTGGGCGTAGACGTCCCGCTGGCCTGGGCGAAGGAGATGGACGCGGTCGTGGTGTCGGTCGAGTACCGGCTGGCCCCCGAGCATCCGCATCCCGCGCCGGTGGAGGACGTGTACGCCGGGCTGGTCTGGACGGCCGAGCACGCGGCGGAGCTGGGCGCCGATCCGGAGCGGATCGTCATCGCGGGCGCCAGCGCGGGCGGCGGCCTGTGCGCGGCGCTGGCCCTGCTCACCCGGGACCGCAAGGGTCCGCAGGTGATCGGGCAGGTGCTGATGTGCCCGATGCTCGACGACCGCAACGACACTCCGTCCGCCCACCAGATGGCGGGCGTCGGGGTCTGGGACCGTACGGCCAACGAGACCGGCTGGACCGCCCTGCTCGGCGAGCTGCGCGGCGGCCCCGACGTCCCCGCGTACGCCGCACCGGCCCGCGCCGAGGACCTCTCCGGCCTGCCGCCCGCCTTCCTGGACGTGGGCTCCGCGGAGACGTTCCGGGACGAGGTCGTCGCCTACGCCTCCCGCATCTGGCAGGCGGGCGGAGTGGCGGAGCTGCACGTCTGGCCGGGCGGCTTCCACGGCTTCGACGGCTTCGCCCCGCAGGCGGCCCTGTCCCAGGGGGCACGGGCGGCTCAGCTGCGGTGGCTGCGACGGCTGCTGGCGAACTGAGAGGCTCACCCCTCCCCGTTCCCGTCGCGCGTCCCGCACCATGGACCCATGAAAGAGCTGGCCGGGCGGCTGACCGCGCTGGACCCCGATGCCGGGGCCGCGGTCCAGGTGATCGCCTACTTCGATCGGCTGGCCGAGTCGCGGGCCGGGCTGGAGGCACTGGTGCGGGGCGCCGCCGTGCTGGCCGGGGTGCCGGCGCTCCTCGTCGACGAGGAACGTCGGGTGCGGGTGCGTGTCGAGGCCGACGGCACCCGGCGGGACTCCGAGGTGCCGCCGGATCCGGCGTGGCCGTCCGCAGCGCTGTCGCCGGACGGCGTTCCCGCGCTGTGGCTGGAGCGGGCCGGGGCGGAGCCGAGTGTGGTCGACGCGGTGATCCTGGAGCGCGCCGCCGGTGCCGTACGACGCGTGCTCGACCGCACCCGGGGACGGGCCCCGGCGGATGATCCCGCCCTGGTGGAGACCCTTCTCGACGCCACGGCCCCCGAGTCGGCACGGCTGCACGCGGCCCGCCGACTGGGCCTGGACCCGACGGCACCCGCCCGTGCACTCGCCCCGGCCGACGGCCCGCCCCGCATCGTCCCCGCCCAGCCACCGGACGAACGTCCCGCGGCGAGGGCCGGAGGCACTCCGGCCGTGCCACCCACGGGGAGGGCCGGAGTCGTTCCGGCCGGACTATTCACGGGGAGAACGGGCGCGGCTGCGACGGTACGGGCCGCGGGGAGGGCGGGCACGGCTCATGCCGTCTCTCCATCGGGGAGGGCGGGCACAGCGCCGGCAGAACCGGCCACGGGGAGAACCGGCACGGCTCCAGCCGTTTCGCCCGCAGCGGCAGCCGATGCAGGCCCGGCCCTCCCGCCCGCGGAAAGGTTGGGCGCAGGCCCGTCCCTCCCCCAGGCGGAGGGAGTCGTCGGGGGGCCGAGCGTCCTTGCCGCGGGGAGAGCTGGTGCCGGGCCATCCGTCACGACCGCAGAGGGAGCGGGTGCCGGGCACGCCGTCCGGGCCGCGGACGGAACGGGTACCGGCCACACTGCCCCGGCCACAGAGGGAGCGGGCGCCGGGCACGCCGTCCGGGCCACGGACAGAACGGGTACCGGCCACACCGCCCCGGCCACAGAGGGAGCGGGCGCCGGGCACGCCGTCCGGGCCACGGACAGAACGGGTACCGGCCACACCGCCCCGGCCACAGAGGGAGCGGGCGCCGGGCCGTCCGTCCCCCGGTCGGGCAGACCTGGCGCCGGGGCTGCCGTAGCGGCCGCGGGGAGGGCGAGTTCCGGACCCGCCGTCGCACCCTCGGGGAGAACCGACGCCGGACCCGCCGCACCACCCCCCGGGAGAGTCGGTGTCGGGCCCGCCGTCCCTGTACTTCGACTGCACGAGTCATGGGCCGCTGCCCGGACCGCGTTGCGGTTCACCGCGGAGGAACCCGGTCGGCGGGTCGTGCGCGCCGACGATCTGGGGAGTCTGGCACTGCTCGCCGACCTCGTCGGGCCAGGGACGGAACCCCCGGCCGACGTAGTCGCACTGGACGTGGCCGCCGCGACAGCGCCCTGGCTGCTCGCCACGCTGGACGCCGTCGCCTCGACGACGAGCCTGAGGGCCGCCGCCGCCGAGATCAACGTCCATCACTCCACGCTCCAGGACCGGCTGGTCCACGCGGAGCATCTGCTGGGCTGGCCGGTGCGCACCCCGCAGGGCCGGTTCCGGCTGCAACTGGCGCTGACGATGCGCCACTTGGCCCGCCCCTAGAGCCGGTCAGCGGAACTCGTGGACGACCTCGATCTCGCCGACGATGTGGGCGTTGAACTCGTCGAGCTCCTCCGCCGGTACCCACAGCTCCAGGATCGTCCGCCCGCCCGCCTGCTGGACGGGGTAGCGGCTGACGAACTCCGCGTCGACCTCGAAGCGGGTCACGTACCCGACGCCGCTGTGCTTCACGTTCCAGTCCCGGGCGATCCGCACCGCGTAGTCCTCGTTCAGGACGGGGTAGAAGATCGGCTGCTCGGGCAGCCGGGGCGGCCAGGCGCGCCAGTCCAGCTCGCGCACCAGGTCCAGCTCCTCGGGGCCGGTGGGGCGCCAGAGGGTGGTCGTGGGGCGGGGGCTGGTCATGGGATGGATCGCTTTCGGTCGGATCGAGTGGGTGCCGGATGCCGGGTGCCGGGTACTGGATGCCTGGTAGCGGGCGCCGGGGCGGCGTCGAGACGATATCCAGCGGCCAGGGCCCCCGGCTACCTCATTTCCCCCACCCCATACCCGCGTTTGCGATTAACCCGCGCCTGCAACTACAGTCGTCTGCATGAGTACGTCCTTCCCCACCCTCACCCTCAACAACGGCATCGAGATCCCGCAGCTCGGCTTCGGCGTCTTCCAGGTCCCCGACCCCGAGACGGCCGAGGCGGTCACCTCGGCCCTGGACGCCGGCTACCGCAGCATCGACACGGCGGCGATCTACGGCAACGAGACGGGCGTCGGCCAAGCCCTCGCCGCGTCCGGCATCGCCCGCGACGAACTGTTCGTCACCACCAAGCTGTGGAACGCGGACCAGGGCTACGACGCCACCCTCAGGGCCTTCGACGCGAGCCTCGCCAAGCTGGGCCTCGACTTCGTCGACCTTTACCTCATCCACTGGCCGACCCCGGCCCGTGATCTCTACCGCGAGTCATGGCGGGCCATCGAGAAGCTGGCCGGCGAGGGGCGGATCCGCGCCGCGGGCGTCTCCAACTTCCAGCCCGCCCATCTGCACAGGCTGCTGGACGACAGCTCGCTCGTACCGGCCGTCAACCAGATCGAACTGCACCCCGGTCTCCAGCAGCGCGAACTGCGGGACCTGCACACCGAGTTGGGCATCGCCACCGAGGCCTGGAGCCCGCTCGCGCAGGGCGCGGTGCTGAGCGAGCCGGTGCTGACCTCGATCGCCGGGCGGTACGGCAAGTCGCCCGCGCAGGTGGTGCTGCGCTGGCACCTCCAGCTCGGGAACATCGTGATCCCCAAGTCCGTCACCCCGGCCCGCATCCGGGAGAACGCGGACGTGTTCGACTTCGTCCTCACCGACGAGGAGATGACGGCGATCGCCGGGCTGGATCGGGGCCTGCGGACGGGCCCGGACCCCGACACCCTCAACTAAGCCCTCCCCTGGGGGCCTCAGCGCAGACGAGGGCGAGGGTGCTCGCGAAGGTGGCAGGTCGCTCACGGACGCCAGTGGAGTCCCGGGAGGAGTTGCCGCTGAACGCCCCGGGCAAGGTGTTGAAGGACGAATCGCCATGCCGCCAGTCCTGAGCACGTGAGAAGGGAGGGGACGCGTACGGGACTGCGCGTCCTTCCTCCGGATCCGCCACCGCCGGTGTGTGGTGCGTGCCTCAGCGGGGACGGGTTGTCAGCGGCGGAAACATGGCCGTACACATGGGCCTCATGAACGTACCGACGCTTCCCCTCGCCGGGGTCACGGTCGTCAGCCTGGAGCAGGCCGTGGCCGCTCCCTACGCGACCCGGCAGCTGGCCGACCTCGGGGCCAGGGTCATCAAGGTGGAGCGCCCGGGCGACGGCGACTTCGCGCGCCGGTACGACACGACGGTGCACGGTCACTCCAGTTATTTCGTCTGGCTCAACCGCTCCAAGGAATCCCTCACCCTCGACCTCAAGGACCCCCGGGGACAGGAGATCCTGCGCGGACTCCTCGACGGCGCCGACGTCTTCGTACAGAACCTCGCTCCCGGAGCGGCCGACCGGCTCGGCCTCGGCACGGACGTGCTCACCGAGCGGTATCCACGGCTGATCCCGTGCACGATCTCCGGGTACGGCACCGACGGCCCCTGGGCGGACCGCAAGTCGTACGACCTGCTGGTGCAGTGCCAGACGGGGCTGGTGTCGCTGACCGGAACGCCCGAGGAGTCGGCGCGGGTCGGTATCACCGTCGCCGACATCGCCGCCGGGATGTACGCCTACAGCGGCGTCCTCACCGCCCTCTACACCCGCGCCACCACCGGCAAGGCGCACGCGGTGGAGGTCTCGCTCTTCGAGGCGTTGGCCGAGTGGATGGGCCAGCCGGCCAACTACACCCGCTACGGCGGCGCCCAGCCCCCGCGCCTGGGCACCCAGCACGCCACGATCGCCCCGTACGGCGCCTTCACGGCCGCCGACGGCAAGGACGTGCTGTTCTCGATCCAGAACGAGCGTGAATGGGCCGTTCTGTGCGCGGAGTTCCTCGGGAACCCCGGCCTGACCGACGACCCGCGCTTCGCCACCGGTTCCGACCGGGTCGCCCACCGCGACGAGATCAACGCGATCGTCGCCGAACGCTGTGCGCGTTCCGACGCCGAGGAGATCCTCAAGGACCTGGAGGACATCGGGATCGCGTGCGCCGGGGTCAACGACGTGGCCGCGTTCCTCGACCACCCGGTGCTGGCGGCCCGAGGCCGTTGGCGCGAGGTGGGCGTGCCGGGAGCCACCGTCCAGGCCCTGCTCCCGCCGGCCGACCTCGCGGGGCTGCCGGCGCGCATGGACCCCGTACCGGCCGTCGGTGAGCACACGGAGGCGATCCTCCGGCAACTGGGTCGTACCGGCGACGACATCGAGGCGCTGCGCGCCGACGGTGTGGTCTGAGGGAGGGCCGACACCGACGCGGCTCCCGCGGTACGGGATCAGCCGGCAGACCGTCCGCGGCACCTTCTCCACGCCCCGCGAGGAGCGGCACGGTGGGCGAGCGTCCTCATCGGATGTGCGATAAGGGAACTCTCGCTTGGAGATAAGCCCGTTTTCGCTACACTGCAATGACGTTCTCCCCACGGCGCAGAAGGCAGGCCAGCCCGTGAGCACCCCCACCGAAGAGCCGGCCTGGAAGCAGCGCGCGGTCGAACGTTCCACCCAGGCGGCGAAGCGCCGGGCCGAGGAGCGGGTGGAGCGGTTCCTCGACGCGGCGCAGGCGATCATGGCGGAGAAGGGCACGACCGACTTCACCGTGCAGGAGGTCGTCGACCGCTCCAAGCAGTCGCTGCGCAGCTTCTACCAGCACTTCGACGGCAAGCACGAACTGCTCCTCGCCCTGTTCGAGGACTCCATGAGCAAGTCTGCCGACCAACTGCGGGTCGCCGCGGCCGACAAGTCGACGCCGTTGGAGCGGCTGAAGACCGCCGTGCAGACCCTGTTCGACATCTCCCGGCCGGACCCCTCCGCCCAGCGCCCGCTGTTCACGGACTTCGCCCTGCGCCTGCTGCTCTCGCACCCCGCGGAGATGCGGGTCGCGAACGCCCCGCTGCTCGCCCTGTTCACCGACCTGATGACGGAGTTGGAGGAGGCGGGTCTGCTGCGTCCCGGCTTCGAACCGCGCCGGGTGGCGGCCATGACCATGCAGACCGTCATGTTCAACGCGCAGTCCAGCGGCCAGGCGGGCGCCCACCCGATCACGGCCGACGAGATCTGGAACTTCTGCGCGAAGGGCTTGACGCTCAGTTAGGTCCGGGCGTCGCGAGTGAGAGTGACAGGGGTTCAGCCGCGGGTGGCGGTCCGCTGCGCGAGGCGTTCCAGGACCGTCTCGGCCCACCGGAGGTTGCCGCGCTCGAAGGCCATGCCGCCGAGGAGGGTGAGGTAGGGGCCGATGCGGTCGGCGCCGGCGAAGTACTCGTCCTCGGTCCGCCCGGCCAGCATGCGTTCCCGCATGCGCTCGTAGCGGGCGAGCTTTGTGGCGGAGCGTTCCCTGCGCTCGGCGACCGCTTCCCGTACGGCGTGGATGTCGTCGCGGTCGGCGATGTCGAGACACTGGACCTTGACCATGAGCTCGTCGCGGATGGCCGTCGGCTTGGCGGGCGCATGGGCGACGTAGGACCGCAGGACGTCGAGCCCGGCGTCGGTCAGTGAGAACAGCCGCTTGTTGGGGCGGCGCTCCTGCTGGACCACGCGGGCGGAGACGAGTCCTTCGCTCTCCATGCGCTCCAGCTCGCGGTAGAGCTGCTGCGGTGTGGCCATCCAGAAGTTGGCCACGGATGCCTCGAAGCCCTTGGCGAGGTCGTATCCGGAGGCCTCGCCCTCCAGAAGGGCCGCCATCACCGCGTTGCGCAGAGCCATGCACTCAACCTAACAGCCGGTTTGATCAGTCCAGGGCGAGCACCGGGAGCAATTCCGGGCGCTTGGCCCGCCGTCCGTCGCCGGACGAGCGGCCCCTGACCCGCCGTACCAGCCACGGCCCCAGGAAGGAACCGGCCCAGCGCAGTTCGCCTGCGAGGACCCGCAGCCCCGAGGTCGCGCGCGGGTCGACGGGCAGCGGCCGGGTCCAGCTGTCGTCGCTGCCCGGCAGGGCGAGCGCCTGGGCGACGGCGGCGGCGATCCGGGCATGGCCGAGCGGGCCGGCGTGCAGCCGGTCGGGGCTCCACAGACGGGGGTCGGTCACGACCGGATGGTCGGCGGTCTCGGCGACCAGCACGCCGTGCCGCGCCCCCGCCTCGCGGATGCGGGCGTTGAGGGCGGCGACGCGAGGGCCGAGGGGGCGGGCCAGCGGGGTGATCCGGGAGACGTCGGGGAAGGTCAGCGTGGCCACGCGGGCGCCCTGATCGGTGAGCGCGGCGAACATCGCCTCCAGGTGTCCGGCCACCTCGTCGGCGTCGAAGCGGGGCCGCAACAGGTCGTTGACCCCGGCGACCACCGTGGCGAGGTCGGGCTTCAACGCGAGGGCGGGCGCGAGCTGTTCGGCCCGCACCTGTCCCGCGAGGCGCCCACGGACGGCGAGGTTGGCGTAGAGCAGGCCCGGTGATGCGCGTACGAGCTGCTCGGCGAGCCGGTCGGCCCAGCCCCGCAACCCCTGTACGTCGTCACCGTCGCCGAGCCCCTCGGTCTGGCTGTCACCAAGGGCGACGTACCGCACGTATCCGCTGTCCACCATGATCGCCCCGCCCGTTGCCGCATTCATACAACTACACACCTACTCGCATTATTGACTATAGCGAGAGCCGCACGGTACGCACAGGCCGCCGTCCCGACCGGGTCGCTTCGCGGGGTGTCCTGTGCTGTGCTGGAAGCAGTCGCAGGAGAGCATGCCGATGCGTCACAGCCGCGGTTCCGTCGTCGCATCCGCCCCGTCCGGCGTCCCGACCGGAGCGGGCGGAGGGCTGCTGCCGGCCCGGGATCTCGCGGCCGCCTGGTTCCTCGTGGTGCTGATCTCGGTGCCCGCCTGGGTGCTGACCGTCGGCCAAGCACGTGACATGGGCGTCGAGCCCGGCACGATGGGGATGGCGCTGCCGCTGTTCCTGCTGCTGTGGGTGACGATGATGGCGGCCATGATGCTGCCGTCCATGGCGCCGGTGGCGATCACCTGGGTCCGGGGTATCGGCCGGCAGTCCTCCGGCTGGGCCCGCACCGGGCGGACCGTCGCGTTCATCGCCGGGTATCTGCTGGTGTGGACGGCGTTCGGACTCCTCGCCTACGCGGCCCTGGCCCTGACCGGCCACCTCGTCGACGACCACCCCGCCGCCGGCCGCTGGATCGGCTCGGTCGCCTTCGCGCTGGCGGGCCTCTACCAGCTGGGCCCCCTGAAGTACGTCTGCCTGCGGCACTGCCGCGACCCACTCGGCCATCTCGTGCGCTACTCCGGCTTCCGCGGGCCGCTGCGCGATCTGCGGGTGGGCCTGCACCACGGGGCGTACTGCGTCGGCTGCTGTGCCGGGCTGATGGTCGTCCTCGTGCCGCTGGGCGTGATGAACGTGGCGGCGATGGCGGGGCTGGCCGTGGTGATCTTCCTGGAGAAGCTGTCACCTTGGGGGGTGCTGCTCGGGCGGGTGGTCGGCGTGGCGTTCCTCGTCCTGGCGGTGCTCGCGCCCTTCCAGGACTGGCTGCTGCCGGGGCTGCGGGACTCGATGCCGACGATGGGCGACATGTGATCGCCGACGCGTGACCAGGCGCTGATCCCATGTTCGCGACCGGGTTCCCCTGCCGCAACGGGAGGTGCAAGCTGGAAGGGAGACCGCTCCCGATCCCGGGGCCGGGCTCGGCACACGCGGTCTCGCCACTCCGAGAGAGCTCCCTGGGGCTCGGCAGGAGGGAAGCGAGATGTCTGAGCAGGCCACCACCACTGCGACGCGCTGGCATCTGACCGGCGACTGGTTCGATGTGTGCAAGTGCGCCATCCCCTGCCCGTGCACGTTCGCCCAGCCCCCGACCTACGGCGACTGCGAAGGCGTCATGGTCTGGCACATCCGGGAGGGCTACTACGGCGACGTACGGCTCGACGGCCTCAACGTCCTGATGCTCGCCTCCTTCACGGGCAATGTCTGGGCCGGCGAGCACAGCGATCCGTACGCCGCGGTCTTCCTCGACGAACGGGCCGACGAACAGCAGCGGGCCGCGCTCGGTGCCGTCTTCGGCGGGGAGGCGGGCGGCTGGCCCGCGCAGTTCGGGGAGATGTTCCACCCCGAGATGCGCGGGATGGACGTCGCTCCGGTCCATGTGGAGATCGACGAGGATCTCGCAGGCTGGCGGGCCGACGTGCCCGGCCGGGTCAAGGCGGTGGCCGAGGCATTCACCGGGCCGACGACTCCCGAAGGCGGGCGCGTCCAGGTCCACAACGCGCCGGGCGCCGAGGTGGGGCCGGGTCAGGTCGCCACCTGGGGCCGGGCCACCGTCGACGAGGCGAACGCGTTCGGCTTCTCCTGGGACCACTCCGGCAAGTCGAGCAAGCACTTCCCCTTCGACTGGAGCGGCCCCGACTGACCCGGCCGGTTCACCACGTGGAGCGACTCCGGCGACCCCACCCCCGCGGAGAGATCTTCCCCCGCCCTCCTCCCCCGCCCCACCCTCACCTACGCTGAGTCCTCGAAGGGCGGGGAGTCGACAATGCGTACGGGGCGGCGGACCGGAGCCGTGGTGCTGGGCCTGGTGGTGGCCCTGGCCACGCTGCTCGGCGTGGCCTGTCTGTGCGCCCGCGGGCCGCAGTTGCCGCCGGAGCACACCACCGTGGCCGCGGCCTTCTACGACGTGCCGGACGAGCAGGAGCGCGAGCACGTCTGCGTGTCGTCCGGCCACGACCGGTGCGGCGGAAGGGCCGTCGCGGGCAAGCCGAGCACCGGACCGGGCCCGCATCCCCAACCGCTCGCCGCGCCCACCCGCGTGGACACCCGGCCGGCGGTGGCCACCACCACCCGCACCCCCTTCACCGCGGAGCCCCGCGCCCCCGACCTCCATGCCCTGCAAGTGCTGCGGACCTAGACCGGACGCCGTTCCCCCCGATCCACCGGCATCCGTCGATCTCCGCTGCCCACAAGGGACTTCACCATGGCTTCCGCCAACTCGAAGAGCACCAGAACCAGTACGAAGAAGAGCAGGAACACCAACGGCTCCAAGGCCGATGCCCGGCGCGCCCGCGTCGAGGAACAGCGCCGCGCCGAGCAGGCCCGTGAACGCCGCAACCGGATCATCACCATCGCCGCCTCCACCGCGATCCTCGCCGGTCTGGTCGGTGGCGGCTGGTACCTGATCGACGCCGCCGACGCCGAGGAACAGGCCCAGGCCGCGCCGGTCTCCGGCGAGAAGTCGTGGTCGAAGCTGAGCCAGACCCACGTCGACACCGCGGTCGACTATCCGATGACGCCGCCCGTCGGCGGCGACCACGCCCCCGTCTGGCAGAACTGCAACGGCGACGTCTACTCCGACCCGATACAGAACGAGAACGCCGTGCACTCCCTGGAACACGGCGCGGTCTGGATCACGTACAACGACAAGGCCGCGGACACCGACGTCAAGTCCCTGTCCGGCAAGGTCGCCACAACCCCGTACACCCTGATGAGCCCGTACCCCGACCAGTCCTCGCCGATCACGCTCTCCGCCTGGGGCCACCAGCTGAACGTGACGAAGGGGTCCGATCCGCGGGTGGGCGAGTTCCTGGAGAAGTACGTGCAGGGCAGTCAGACCCCCGAGCCGGGCGCGGCCTGCACGGGCGGCAAGGCCTGACGACCGGTGGCCGGGTGCCGCCGCACCCGGCCGTCCGGGCATTCTTGTCCGCACACTGCTACGACCACGAGCCAGGGGGACGATCACCGGTGGGCGACGAGACACCACGCACGTACCTGCCGCTTCCTGAGCGGCCGAGCGACCGGCATGCCGTGTTCCACGGGCACTTGACGGCTCTCGTCGAGCTGCTCGGCGCCGAGCCCCCCGCCCCTGCCGATTCGGACCGGGAGTGGGCGCACCGGGCCCGATCGATCGTCAGGAAGACCCTACGTGACACGGACGTGCGTCCCGAAGGTCTCTTCGAGCACCTGGTCCGCGCCGGGGTCCACGACCCCGACCCCAGCTTCAACCGGCAGTTCGTCGAGCCCGCCGTCCGCGTCTACGGGCGCCGCCGGGTGCAGCTCGCGCTGATCGGACATCTGCGCACCGGCAGCAATCCGGAGCGGGCCGGAGCGGCCCGCGCCTGGTACTGGACGGGGGTGCCCATGCGGTTCCTCGACTGGGAGAACCGTGTCCTGACGCCCGAGAGCCAGGCCGAGCTCGATGCCGTCGCCGACCTCAGGGCCGAGTGGCAGGAGACCGCGCTGAGGGAGTTCGTCGCCAACGAGGACCTCGATGTACGCCGGTGCATCCTGCCGGGTCTCGCGCTCGGTCCGCGCAGTCAACCCGCCGCGCTCCAGGACCTGGTGGCTCAGGCGGTGCGCATAGCCCGCGGCCATCCGGACGCGTACCTGCGGCACCGGGTGGAGATCCAGGCCGCGGTGCCGCCGGACGCGCCCTAGGCGTCGAGGCCTCCTCGCTTCACCAACTGGCTCACGATGACGTTCCGTTGGATCTCGTTCGTGCCCTCGCCGACGATCATCAGCGGGGCGTCCCGGAAGTAGCCTTCGACGTCGAACTCAGTCGAGTAGCCGTAACCGCCGTGGATGCGTACGGCGTTGAGGGCGATCTGCTGGCCCTCCTCATGCTGGACCTGGTGCGCGTCAACGCCCCCGACAGGACGCCGCGTTCGCTGTGAACCCCGGCACGCCACGGCCGAGGTGGCGTTCGCCTGAACGCCGTCCGGCCGGGGCGGAACCGAGCGGACCGTTCAGGCCCGGCAGCGCAGCATCACCAGCGGCGGGTGCGCGAGCAGGTCCGCCCAGAACTCCTCGCCGAACTCGCGGACGCCCGCCTCGGACACGCTCAACGGCACCCACTCCAGCTCACCGAAGCCGGCCCCCCGCAGCGACGCCTCGTAGACCTCGCGGCGCGGAACCGTGCCGAGGATGCTGATCGGCTGCGGTTCGAGGAGGGCGGTGACCCGGCATCGCGGACCGGCCTCCGCCTCCTCGCCGGTGGGCTCGCAGCGGAAGCCGTACTGGTCGAGGGACGCGCAGTCGAACCGGTAGTCGGGCCGCTGGCAGAGCACGAAGAACTCACCGCCCGGGACCAGGCCGCGGTGGACGTTGCGGCACATCCGCTCCAACTCCGCGATGTCCTCGGCGTAGTTGAGGCACTGCACACCGAGGGCGATGTCGAAGCGCCGGTCGAGGGGCCGCAGTTCGGCCACGTCCCCGACCTCGTAGCGCACGCCGAGAGGTTCGGCACGCTCGATGTCCCGCGCGACGGCGATCATCTCGCCCGAGATGTCGACCCCGAGGACGTCGGTGGCGCCGCGCCGCCTGAACTCCCGGCTGTAGAAGCCGGTCCCGCACGCCAGGTCCAGCACCGACTTGCCCCGCACGTCCCCGACGAGCCCCAGAAAACTGGGCACTTCGCCGTACCGGATCATCGGCAGGGCCTTGAACCCCTCGAACGCCTCACCGATCGCGTCGTACTGCTGCACACTCATGTCTCTCCCCCATCTGTCGCACGGCGACCGCCGCGCCTGATGTGTACGCGGCAGCGAGTCTCCCCCCGCCCGGTCCGGCGCCCGTACTGGCGGATGACACGAAGAAGTGGGCCGATGACGCTCGTATCACCCAACACAGGCGGGAACAGAGCGGCGCCCGCGCACCGTTGAAGGCGAGGTCCTGGCCGAACTCGAAGGTGCGGTGATCAAGCGATGCGGGCGGTCCGTTTCCACGAATACGGCGAGATCGACGTGCTGCGGGTGGAGGACGTGCCGCGCCCGTCACCCGGCCCCGGACAGGTGCTCGTCGAGGTGCGCGCGGCCGGGATCCAGCCCGGCGAGGTGATGATCCGCGAGGGCGCCCGGCACGGCCGCTGGCCGGCCGCCTTCCCCTCCGGACAGGGCAGCGATCTGGCCGGCGTGGTGGTGGAGCTCGGCGCCGAGGCACGCGGATTCGCGGTGGGCGACGAGGTGCTGGGCTTCACCCACAACCGGGCGAGCCACGCGGAGTTCGTGGTGGTCGACGACGTGAACCTGGTCTCCCGGCCGCGAGGGCTGCCCTGGGAGGTGGCCGGGTCGCTGTACGTGGCCGGTACGACCGCGTACGCCACCGTGTTCGCCGTGGACCCGGTCCCCGGGGACACGGTCGTGGTGTCCGGCGCGGCGGGCGGTGTCGGGTCGCTGGCCGTGCAGCTGGCGCGGCGTCGGGGCGCCTCGGTGATCGGGCTGGCGGGCGAACGCAACCACGCCTGGCTGAAGGAGCGCGGGATCGTCCCGGTGGCGTACGGCGAGGGCGTCGCCGAACGGGTCCGGGAGGCGTCCGGCGGCCGGGTCGACGCGTTCATCGACACGTTCGGCGACGGCTATGTGGACCTGGCCGTGGAGTTGGGCGTGCGGCCCGAGCGGATCAACACGATCCGCGACTGGCGGGCCGCGGCCAGGGTCGGTGCGCGCACCTACGGCGAGGGCTCGGCGGCCTGCGCGGTCGTCCTCGGCCAACTGGCCCGGCTCGCCGCTCGCGGGGAGCTGGAGGTGCCGGTCGCCCGCACCTACCCGTTGGAGCAGGTGCGGGACGCGTACCGCGAGCTGGAGCTGGGGCACACCCACGGCAAGATCGTGCTGTGCCCCTGGCAGCCTTCGGTGATCAGGCCCAGGCCGTCACCGGGGTGAACGAGCTGTCCTGCCGGAACAGCGCCGTGCCGTCCGAACGCTCCACGCGCAGCTGGTAGTTGTAGTGCCGCAGGTAGTAGCCGGGGTAGTTGTACGACTCGAAGCGGATCGAGCCGGTCGTCGAGCCCGTGCGGGCGATGAACGTGGCGTCCTTGGCGAAGGTCGACGTGCCGTCGTTGGCGTCGAAGCGGCCCCGGAAGTCCCAGTGGCGCAGGTAGTTGCCGGCGGAGTCGCGGAACGAGTAGCCGCCCGAGTCGGCGAGGCCCGCGACGACGGTGAAGGTGGAGGCCGTCTTCTCGGCGGAGGTGCTGGAGCTGGTCACCACCGGCAGGTTGAGCAGCGAGGACTGCGTCTGCCAGTAACGGGTGGTGTAGTTGGCCGACTGGAAGGACCGGGTGACGTTCTTCGCCAGGGTCGGGCCGCCGGACACCGTCTCCTTGATGACCGTGAAGTGCCGTGCCGTACCGGAGATCACGGGCAGGGCCGTCGGCGCGGACCAGGTGGCGAAGGTGTCGTAGCTGTCGCTGTAGTAGTACTTGCCGTCGCCGTAGCCGTCGAAGAACAGGCGCCAGGCGCCGTTGTCGAGCTGCACCAGCGCGGGGCCCTCGCGGTAGCTGCCCCAGCCGGCCCAGTCGCCGGTCCTGGAGATTGTGTAGGGGCCGGTCAGGGAGGTCGCGGTGGCGTACTCGATGTACTTGGTCGTCTCGTTCTTCGTGAAGGCGTGGTAGGTCGAGCCGATCTTCACGATGAAGGTGTCGATGTGGTTCGAGCCGATGCCGGCCAGGGCCACCGGTGAACTCCACGCCGTGAGCGCGGAGTTCGTCGCCTTCAGCCGATAGGGTGTGAAGATCCACTCGTCGCTGGTGAGCGAGCAGGACACGATGACGTTGACGCTGCCGTCGCTGTCGACGAACCACTCCGGCGCCCACGCCCGGGACAGGTTGGTGATCGGGACCGTGTAGTCGTACAGGAAGGTCCAGTTGACCCGGTCGGAGCTACGGGCGAAGCCGATGGTGGTGCTGACGTCCTGCCAGGTGTGCGTGGTGTAGGTGATGTAGTAGTAGCCGTCGGTGTGCTTGAACACGCTGGCGTCGCGGATCCGGTTGCTCGGCGGCGTGTACGCGGAGGCCTGCACCAGGCGGAAGTCGAGGGCGTCGTCCGACTGGTAGACGTTCACCGTGCCGTCGTTGCTGTTGAGGAACGGCACGATCGTGTAGCGGGTGGCGGAGCCGCTGGCCGGGGCGGCGGCGTAGGCCGCGCCGGGCAGTTCGCCGAGCAGGACGGCCGAGGCGGGCAGGGCCGCCATGACGCGCAGCAGGGTACGACGTGACGGCATGGGGGGTTGTGTGGTCACGGGCGGCTCTCTCTCGGACAGGACGCGGCTCAGACGTCCGGCATACCGAACAAGGTTCGGAAAGTCGATCAGAAGGTAGGGGTGAGATCCGGGTGCGTCAATGGTTTGCGCACGACCTCATGAGCACTGTGCGGCGGCTGTGCCGAGCGTCGAACGGCCGCTGCCGTCACGGACGTTCCGGCGAAGCGCTTTCCGACGTTACCGTTCGGTAGGCAACGTCCCGGAAGGCGCCTCGGAGGTGTCCCGTATGACGCACGACCGTTCCGCAGGCGGTGCGGCGCCCGACCGTTTTGCGGGCCTGGTGGAGACCGCACGCGCGCTGGCCGACGGTGCCGTCACCGCACGCGCGCTCGTCGAGCGGACCCTCGCCCGGATCGAGGCCGACCAGGGCTCGCTGAACGCCTTCCGGATCGTGCGGGCCGAGGCCGCGCTCGCCGAGGCCGACGCCGCCGACAAGGAGCTCGCGGCCGGAGTGCGCAGGCCGCTGCTCGGGGTGCCGGTGGCCGTGAAGGACGACATGGACGTGGCGGGCGAGCCCACCGCGTTCGGCTGCCAGGGGGAGTTCCCGCCGGTCGCCGAGGACGGTGAGGCCGTACGACGGCTGCGGGCCGCCGGGGCCGTCGTCGTCGGCAAGACCAACACCTGTGAGCTCGGGCAGTGGCCCTTCACCGAGGGGCCCGCCTTCGGGGCCACTCGTAATCCGTGGAGCGCAGACCACACGCCGGGCGGCTCGTCGGGTGGTTCGGCCGCCGCCGTCGCCGCGGGGCTCGTACCGGCAGCTCTCGGCTCCGACGGCGCCGGGTCGGTGCGCATTCCGGCCTCCTGGACCCATCTCATCGGCATCAAGCCGCAGCGTGGCCGCATCTCCACCTGGCCGCGCGGCGAGTCCTTCCAGGGCATCACCGTCAACGGCACCCTGGCCCGCACCGTCGCGGACGCCGCGCTCCTGCTCGACGCGGCGAGCGGCAACCACGCCCTCGACCCGCACCGCCCGCCGTCCATGGACGCCTCCGAGGCCGCCCGCCGCGACCCCGGCCGCCGCCTGCGCATCGCCCTCGCCCTGAAACCGCCGTTCACCGCACTGCCCGCCCGGCTCCAACCGGCGGTACGGGCGAAGGTCGTCCAACTCGCCGAGCAGCTCGCCGCGTTGGGGCACACGGTCGAGGAGGCCGACCCGCCGTACGGCCAGATCGGCCTCACCTTCATCCCGCGCGCCACCGTCGGCCTCGCCGAGCACGTCGGCGAGGCGCCCTTCCCCGCGCTGCTCGACCGGCGCACCCGCGACGCCGCCCGCCTCGGCCGGCTGCTCGGCGGGGCACCGCTGCGGGCCGCGCGGCGCGCGGAGGCGGTCCTGCACCGCCGTATCGGCGCCTTCTTCACCTCGTACGACGTCGTCCTCGCGCCCACCACGGCCGCTCCCCCGCCCCGCGTCGGCTCGATGCTCGGCCTCGGCGGCTTCGCCACCGACCGGGCGATGATCGCCGCCTGCCCCTACGCCTGGCCGTGGAACGTGCTGGGCTGGCCCGGTGTCAACGTCCCCGCGGGCTTCGTGGACGGCGGTCTGCCGGTCGGGGCGCAGTTGCTCGGTCCGGCCAACAGCGAGCCGCTTCTGATCTCCCTCGCGGCGCAGTTGGAGGCGGAGCTGCGCTGGCACGAGGCGTGGCCGCCGCGGAGGTTCGCCGTCGACTCACCGGCCGTGTGACGGCGTCGGGCCCGTACCCTGTGACCATGGACGATGCGTCGATGGTCGGGCTCATGGGGCGGGTCACCGGAACGGTCGGGCCCGGGCTCGTCGGCGAGGTGATCGTCCGGGTGCGCGGCGGCGCCGAGCACTTCCTCGCCTATCCGGCCACCGGCAGCGACCGCATCGAGCGGGGCACGGTCGTCATGGTGGTGGAGTACCAGGCACCGAGAACGGTCTACGTGCAGGCGGCGTACGACAGTTGAGCAGTCTTTGTCGCAGGTGAGAGCCGTTTGCGTCAAGGTTGCGACAAGAGTTCGTCAGGGTCTGTACCCGGGCTGCGCCGAGGCGCAGACTCCCTTCGTTCGGTGCCGAAAGGGCACCATGCAAAGGGGGCGAATGCCGATGGTCATCGGCGTCGTTGCGGGGATCGCGGTAGGTGCTGTCCTCGTTCTGATCGGTGTGTTCAAGATGATGTGGCGGGTCGCCGAGCCCAACGAGGCGCTCATCATCTCGGGTTCCAAGCACAAGACCGAGGGCCTCGAAGAGGGCATGGGATTCCGTATCGTCACGGGCCGCGGCACGCTGGTGCTGCCCGGCGTGCAGGCGGTGCGCAAGCTGTCCCTCGACCTCAACGAGACCGAGCTGCACGTGGACTGCGTGACCCACCAGGGCATTCCGCTGAAAGTACGGGGCGTCGTCATCTTCAAGGTGGGCGACGACTTCGTGTCCATCGCCAACGCGGGGCGCCGTTTCCTGGACCAGCAGAAGCTGATGTCGGAGCGGGTGCACAACGTCTTCGCCGGTCATCTGCGCTCCATCGTCGGCGGGTTGACGGTCGAGGACATGATCCGCGACCGGGAGAAGCTGACCGGGCAGACGCGGGCCGCGTGCGGCACGGAGATGGAGAAGCTCGGTCTGATCGTGGACTCGCTACAGATCCATGAGATCGAGGACCCGACCGGGTACATCCAGAACCTCGCGATGCCGCACGCCGCGGCCGTCCAGCGGGACGCGCGGATCGCGCAGGCCGAGGCGAACCGGCTGGCCACCGAGGCCGAGCAGCAGTCGTTCGCGCGGATGGCGGAGGCCACCCGGGACAGCGAGATCCTCCAGGCCGGCTATCAGGCGGAGCGCGACAAGGCCGCCGCCAAGACCCAGCAGGCGGGACCGCTCGCCGACGCCGCCGCCCGGCAGGAGGTCGTCGTGCAGATGACCCGGGTCGCCGAACTGGAGGCGCAGCGGACCGAGCAGCAGCTCCAGGCGGACGTGCGCAAACCCGCGGACGCGAAGGCGTACGAGAAGCGCACGCTGGCCGAGGCCGAGCGCGACGCACGCATCTCCGCCGCCCAAGCCAAGGCGAAGGAGACCGAGTTGGCCGCCGCGGCCGAGGCCACCCGGGTCAAGACGGCCGCGGGCGCCGAGGCCGAGGCGACCAAGGCGCGCGGTACGGCGTCGGCGGCGGCGACCCGGGCCACCGGTGAGGCCGAGGCCGCCGCGGCCCAGGCCAGGGGCCTGGCGCAGGCCGAGGCGACGAAGGCCAAGGGGCTCGCGGAGGCGGAGGCCATCAAGGCGCGGGCCGCCGCCCTCGCCGAGAACCAGGAGGCCGTGGTCGCCCAGCAACTCGCCGAGAACTGGCCGGAGATCGTGCGGGCCGGGGCGTCCGCGTTCGGGAACGTCGACAACATGGTGGTGCTCAACGGCGCCGACGGCATGGCGGACATGCTCGCCAAGGCGCTCACCATGGGCGGCACCGGTCTTGGCCTGGCCCGTCAGCTGCTCGCGTCCATGAACCAGAACGGGCAGACACCGGCCGGTGCTTCGGCCCTGAACGGGGTCGCGCCGCAGCCGCCGGCGCAGAAGGTGCCCGTCCAGGAGGACTGACGCAAGGGCTCACGGGGGCACCCTCTAAGGTGCCCCCGTGACTGCGTTTACCGATGAGAACGTTCCCGGCCGCTTCGGCGCCACCGCCACCACCGAGGCCGCCCCGCGCGAGGTGGGCCGGGTGCGCACCGAGTACTCACCCGCGCACGACGGCGACCCGGACCCCGGGGAGATCGTGTGGACCTGGGTGCCCTTCGAGGAGAACGACGGGCGGGGCAAGGACCGGCCCGTGCTGGTGGTGGCCAGGGAGGCGGCCGGGACCGTCCTCGCCGTGCAGCTGTCCAGCAAGCGGCACGACGGCGACCGCGAGTGGGTGCCGATCGGCAGCGGCCCCTGGGACAAGTCGGGCCGCGACTCCTGGGTGGACGTGGACCGCATCCTGCGGCTGCACGAGGACGGCATGCGCCGGGAGGCGTGCGCGCTGGACCGCGGCCGGTTCAACCTGGTCAGGCAGCGGCTGCACGAGCGCTACGGCTGGACCTGAAAGGTCTTCTCGAAGGCCGCCCGCACCACGTGACCCTGCGTGCGGTCGAGGACCCCGAACACCACGTGCTCGAAGGCCTCCGCGAACCTTCCCCCGGGCCGCAACAGGGCGTGAAAGGCCCCCGCCACCTGCGTCGGATCGTTCTGGAAGACCCCGCACCCCCACGCCCCGAGCACCAGCCGCCGGTACCCCTCGGCCGCCGCGACCTCCAGCACCCGCTCGGCGCGGACGGCCAGGGCCCGCGGCAGCTCGCCGGCCCGCTCCGGCGCCGTACGCCGGACGACGCCCGCGTTGGGCGCGGCGGCCGTCAGGAAGCCGCAGAGGTACGGCTCGTCCAGGAACCGGCCACGGTCGTCGCGGAAGACGGGCACGGCCGGTGAGTGGAGGACACGGTCGGTGTAGAACGGGTCGCGGTGGGCCCGGTGGTGGTCGTAGAAGTCTCGGGCCTCCCGTACGCACGCGTACAGCGCGGAGGCCCGGCACAGGGCCTCCTCCTGGGCCTGGGCGCCGTTGAGATAGCCGCCGCCGGGGTTGCGGGCCGAGGCGAAGTTCAGGACGGCCGGGTTGCCGCCGAGCCGGCGCGCGGCCTCCAGGCTGCTCTCGCCGGTGACCTCGACGAACAGGTCGGCCGGCGTCCAGACCGGCACCGGCACCGGCACCGGCCCGTACATCCGCGTACCGGCCCGCGCGGCTTCTGTCGCCTCCCCCACGGACACCTCGCGCCCGTCAGGGAGGCGATAGAAACCGGCCTCGACGATCTGTTCCGTCTGCTGGGCGATCCCGCGCAGGCGCGCGCTCATGGCGCCACCCCCGTGGGCGCCACGATCGCGCGCCGTGCGCGCTCCCCCGTCGTGCTCATGCAGGCATCGTGGGCGATGCTGGTCCTACGGTGCAACGGAGTTTCCCGGCCTCGAGAACACCCAGGAAACGCACAGGAAACGGAGATCGTCAGCCCCGATTGCGGCAATGTGCACCCTTGTGCGATTCGCTTCGAGGGTTTTGGGTGGGACGAGCGATGCCGGTCCGGCCAACATCATCCGGGCCGGCGGCATGGTGGAATCTCAGGAGGATCCCGACATGTCCGATTCGGTTACCGACTGTAGCGACTGTACGGAGCCCCGCACCGCTCTGTCCGCCGCCGAGGTGGAGGCCCTGGTCAGGGGCATCTGCTTCAAGACCGGACCGCCCCGCACCGTCGGGGTAGAGGTGGAATGGCTCGTCCACGAGCTGCGGACACCGCAGCTCCCCGTCACACCCGAACGACTCGAAGCGGCCTACGCCGCACTGCGGACCGTGCCCCTGAGCTCGGCGCTCACCGTCGAGCCCGGCGGCCAGCTGGAGCTCAGCTCGCCGCCCGCCGCCTCCCTGATGGAGTGCATCGGCACCGTCTCCGCCGACCTCGACGCCGTCCGTACGGCGCTCGCCGGGCACGGTCTCGGCCTCGTCGGCCTCGGGCACGATCCCTGGCACTCCCCTCGCCGGTATCTCCACGAGCCCCGCTACGACGCCATGGAGGCGTGCCTCGACCGCACCGGCCCGGCCGGCCGCGCGATGATGTGCACCTCCGCGTCCGTGCAGGTCTGCCTGGACGCCGGCTACGAGGAACCGGGCCCGCTCGGGCACGGCCGGCGCTGGTGGCTGGCGCATCAGCTGGGCGCGGTACTGGTCGCCGCGTTCGCCAACTCCCCGCTGGTCGGCCGGGAGCCCACTGGCTGGCTCTCCACCCGGCAGCTGCTGTGGATGGAGATCGGCGCGGGCCGCGCGGGCGCTCCCCCGCTGGACGGGGACCCCCGCGAGACCTGGGCGCGGCATGTGCTCGACGCCCCGGTGATGTGCATACGGCAGGACGGCCGGGCCTGGGACGTCCCGGACGGCATGACCTTCCGCGACTGGACCCGCTCCGGCGTGCCGAGGCCGCCGACGCGGGAGGACCTCGACTACCACCTCACCACCCTCTTCCCGCCGATCAGACCGCGCGGCCACATCGAGTTGCGCATGATGGACGCCCAGCCCGGCGAGGACGGCTGGATCGTGCCGCTCGCGGTGACGACGGCGCTGTTCGACGACCCGGAGGCGGCCGAGACCGCCTACCGCGCGGTGAAGCCGCTGGCCGAGCGGTCGCTGGGGCGGCCGGCCCCGCACAACCCGCTGTGGCTGGACGCGGCGCGCACCGGTCTCGCCGACCCGGAACTGCACGACGTGGCCGTCCAGTGCTTCACGGCCGCCCTCGACGCCCTGCCGAGGCTCGGCGCGACCGACGAGGTCCGGGGCGCGGTCGCCGCGTATCTGGAGCGCTACGTCCGCCAGGGCCGCTGCCCCGCCGACGACCTGCTGGACCTGCTGCGCGGGAACAACGCCGACGAACCGCCGGACCGGCCGCACAGGAACCACCCCGCCGACGAACCGCCGGACCGGCCGCACAGGAACCACCTCGCCGACGAACAGCTGGACCGGCCGCACGGGAAGGACCTCCGCACATGACCGACGACGCCGAGACGCTCCGCGTACGGGCGCTGACCACCCTCACCACGGCCCGCGACCGCACCACGCTGCTGACCAGCTGCGTCGACGACCCCGACCTCACCGCCCAGCACTCCCCCCTGATGTCCCCGCTGGTGTGGGACCTCGCCCACATCGGCAACCAGGAGGAGCTGTGGCTGCTGCGGGGGGTCGCGGGCCGGGAGGCGATGCGCCCGGAGATCGACGGCCTGTACGACGCCTTCGAGCACCCGCGCGCGGAACGGCCGAAGCTGCCGCTGCTACCGCCCGCCGAGGCCCGGAAGTACGCGGCGGAGGTGCGCGGCAGGGTCCTGGACCTGCTGGAGTCGACCGCCTTCCACGGCACCCGGCTCACCGAGGCCGGCTTCGCCTTCGGGATGATCGCCCAGCACGAACAGCAGCACGACGAGACGATGCTGATCACGCATCAGCTCCGCACCGGCCCGCAGGCGCTCACCGCCCCCGACCCGAAACCGGCGCCCCTGTACACCGGCCCGGCCGAAGTCCTCGTCCCCGGCGGCCCGTTCATGATGGGCACCTCCACGGAGCCCTGGGCGCTGGACAACGAACGCCCCGCGCACCGGCGCGAGGTGGCGCCGTTCCACATCGACACCGCTCCGGTCACCAACGGGGCGTACCAGGAGTTCATCGAGGACGGCGGCTACTCGGTCGACCGGTGGTGGTCACCGGCCGGCTGGGCGCACATTCGGGAGCACTCGATCGACGCCCCGCTGTTCTGGCGCCGCGACGGCGATCAGTGGCTGCGCCGCAGGTTCGGCGTCACCGAGGCCGTCCCGCCCGACGAGCCGGTGGTGCACGTGAGCTGGTACGAGGCCGACGCGTACGCCCGCTGGGCCGGGCGCCGGCTGCCCACGGAGGCCGAGTGGGAGAAGGCGGCCCGTCACGACCCCACCACCGACCGCTCGACGCGCTACCCGTGGGGCGACGCCGACCCGGGCCCCGAGCACGCCAACCTCGGCCAGCGGCATCTGCGCCCGGCCCCGGCGGGCAGTTACCCGGAGGGCGAATCCCCGCTGGGTGTACGCCAGTTGATCGGCGACGTGTGGGAGTGGACGGCGAGCGACTTCCTCCCGTACCCCGGTTTCCAGGCGTTCCCGTACAAGGAGTACTCGGAGGTGTTCTTCGGCCCCGAGTACAAGGTGCTGCGCGGCGGTTCGTTCGCCGTGGACGCGGTGGCCTGCCGGGGGACGTTCCGCAACTGGGACTACCCGATCCGGCGGCAGATCTTCTCCGGCTTCCGCACCGCCCGGTCCGCGGAGGGCGTCTGATGTGCCGTCACCTGGCCTATCTGGGCCCCGAGGAGCCGCTCGGCAGCCTCCTGGTGGCGCCGCCGCACAGCTTGTACCGGCAGTCGTGGGCGCCTCGGCGGCAGCGGTACGGGACCGTCAACGCCGATGGTTTCGGGGTCGGTTGGTATGCGCCGGGCGACCCGGTGCCGGCGCGCTACCGCCGGGCGGGCCCGATCTGGGCGGACCAGTCCTTCGCCGACCTGGCGAGGGTGGTCCGCACCGGCGCCCTCCTCGCCGCCGTCCGTGACGCGACCCTGTCCGGCGCCGACGCCGAAGCCGCGGCGGCGCCCTTCGCGAGCGGGCCGTGGCTGTTCAGCCACAACGGCGCCGTCAAGGGCTGGCCCCGCTCCCTGGCACCGTTGACGGAGACCCTTCCGGCGGCGGATCTGCTGGCGATGGAGGCCCGCAACGACTCCGCGTTCGTGTGGGCCCTCGTCCTCGCCCGACTCCGGGCCGGCGACGAGGAGGGACAGGCGCTGGCCGACACAGTCCTGGAGGTCGCCGCGGCGGCCCCCGGGTCCCGCCTCAACCTCCTCCTCACCAACGGCGAGTCCATCGCCGCGACCGCCTGGGGCGACACCCTCTGGTATCTGGCGAGCCCCGGCCGCAGCACCGTAGTGGCCTCCGAGCCCTACGACGACGATCCGCACTGGCAGGAGGTCCCCGACCGCACGCTGCTCGCGGCCAGCGGCACCGACGTGCTGCTGACGCCGCTCAAGGAGCCCTCCGTGGAATCGCTGAAGGAGCCGCGCACGTGAGCCCGTTCCGCCTGACCCGCACCCTGCCCGAGGACGCCACCGAGGCCGCCCTGCGCGCCGACGTCCTGCACGGCCTGACCCGCACCCCGAAGACCCTCCCACCGAAGTGGTTCTACGACGCCCATGGCAGCGAACTCTTCGATCGGATCACCGAGTTGCCCGAGTACTACCCGACCCGCGCGGAACGGGAGATCCTTGTCGCCCGCTCCGCCGAGATCGCGGCGGCGACCGAGGCCCGCACCCTCGTCGAACTGGGCTCCGGCTCCTCGGAGAAGACGCGGTACCTCATCGACGCGCTCACGGGTCTGCACACCTACCTCCCGGTCGACGTCAGCGAGAGCGCGCTCACCCAGGCCGGTCACGCGCTCATCGCCGAGCGGCCGTCGCTGAGCGTGCACGCGCTCATCGCCGACTTCACGGCCGAGCTGGTCCTGCCCGAGACGCCGGGGCCCCGGCTGGTCGCCTTCCTCGGCGGCACGATCGGCAATCTGCTGCCGGCCGAACGGAAGGCGTTCCTGGCCTCGGTCCGCGCCCTGCTCTCCCCCGGCGACGCCCTGCTGCTCGGCACGGATCTCGTCAAGGACAAGAAGGTGCTGGTCAGGGCGTACGACGACGCGGCGGGTGTGACGGCCGCGTTCAACAAGAACGTCCTCACGGTCGTCGACCGGGAGCTGGACGCCGACTTCGATCCCGCCGCCTTCGACCACGTGGCCCTGTGGGACGCGAAGAACGAGTGGATCGAGATGCGGCTGCGCTCCCGCACCGCGCAGACCGTGAAGATTCCCGCCCTGGACCTCGCCGTCGACTTCGCGGCCGGCGAGGAACTGCACACGGAGATCTCGGCGAAGTTCCGGAAGGAGGGAGTGCGGGGCGAACTGGCCGCCGTGGGACTCGAGTTGTCCCACTGGTGGACGGACGACGAGGGCCGCTTCGCGTTGTCGCTGAGCCGGGTGCGATGACGGACGGCTCGCGCTCGGCCGTCGCCTGGGGCACGGTGGATCCATGACGAATCACACCTATCGGGTGACCGAGATCGTCGGCACCTCGCCCGACGGCGTCGACCAGGCGATCAACAACGGCATCAGCCGCGCCTCCCAGACCCTCCGCAACCTCGACTGGTTCGAGGTGACCCAGGTACGGGGCCAGATCGAGAACGGTCAGGTCGCGCACTGGCAAGTCGGCCTGAAGGTCGGCTTCCGCCTGGAGGAGTCGGACTGACCGTCCGGACCTAGGGCCTGTCCGCCGGACAGGCCCTAGGTCCGCCCCTCCCGCTCCTGCGCGTTCTCCAGCGTGGCGGAGGGGGCGGTCCAGCGCGCCCGTACCACCGTGAAACCGGCCCGTTCGGCGTCCTCGCAGACGAGTTCGTCGTCGTCCACCAGCACCCTGATCTCCCGGGTGCGCTCCAGGCGGCGGAGGATCTCCAGCTTGGTGCGCCGGGCGGGCCTGCGGTCGTTGTCCCGCCGCATGTGAATGCGGCCCTCGGGCAGTCCCTGGGCGGCGAGCCAGTCCACCGTGTCCTGCCGGCAGCGCTCGGGCCGGCCGGTGAGGTAGACGACCTCGCACTCCTGCGCGTGCTCCAGCACCAGCGCGATGCCCCGCGGGAGGGGCGGATCCGCGGGGGCCGCGGCGAAGAAGCCGTCCCAGTCGCGCGGCTTCCGCTCCAGGAAGTGCTGCCGGTGGGCGGTGTCCGCGAGGGTGTTGTCGAGGTCGAACACGGCGAGGGGGCGTTTACTGTCGGTCACACCGCTCACCTTAGGACCCGGCAACCTTCCGGCGCCGTGCGGCCACTTCTCTGCGGCAGGGCAGGCAGCGGAGGCGGGAGGGTCACATGCGGAACGCGTCGATCTGGACGGCGGCGATCGTGGGCGCGATGGCGGCGACGACACTGGGTCTGGCGGGTGAGGCGACCGCGGCACCGAGAACACTGGTGGTGGCCACCGACGGGAACGACTCCGCCGCGGGCACGCTCACCCAGCCGCTGCGGACCATCCAGAAGGCGGTGGACCTGGCCGCACCCGGTGACGTCATCGCCGTGCGCGGGGGCACCTACGCCCTCACCGACAACATCACGATCACCCACTCGGGCACCGCGTCCCAGCCCATCTCCCTGGGCGCCTACCAGGGGGAGCGCGTGGTGGTCGACGGTGAGCAGCTGCCCGCGAGCCACACGCCCGTCGGGGGCAGCATCCCGCGGGCCGAGCGCGGGGCGGTCCACCAGGAGGCGTCGTACTGGCGGATCTCGGACCTGGAGATCGTCAACGGCCCGTACGGGATCTACTGCGACGGCTGCGACGGCAATGTCTTCTCCCGGCTGAAGACCCACGACAACTACGAGTCCGGGTTCCAGCTCCAGGGCGCCTCCGGCGACAACCAGATCCTGAACCTGGACAGCTACGGCAACCGTGATCCGCGCAAGAACGGTGAGAGCGCCGACGGACTGGCCGTCAAGGAGGGCAGCGGCACGGGCAACGTGGTGCGCGGCGCCCGGCTGTGGAACAACGTCGACGACGGCTTCGACGCCTGGAAGTTCACCTCGCCGATCACGATCGAGAACACGGTCGCGTACGGCAACGGCTACAACCGCTGGAACTTCCCGGACTTCGCGGGCGACGGCAACGGCTTCAAGCTGGGCGGCGGCAGCCCGGCCCCGGCGGTGGGGCACACCGTGCGCAACAGCGTCGCCTTCAAGAACGCGGCGCACGGTTTCACGGACAACGGCAATCCGGGGGCGCTGGCGCTGACCCGCGACACGACGTGGGCCAACGCCGGCACCGGTTTCGACGCCGATGTCTCGGGCGGGACGGCCACGCTCACCGCGAATCTCTCGGTCGCCGACGCCCGTGCGGCGGCCGTCGGGTCGAGCACGGCCGCCAGCGGCAACTCATGGAATCTGGGCGGCACTTGGAACGCCGCGGCGGTCCTGAGCACGGACCCGGCACCCCTCACGGGCGCGCGGGCCACCGACGGTTCGCTCCCGTCGGCGCCGTCGTTCCTGGTGCCGCGCAACGGGGCGGGTATCGGGGCCCGCTTCTGACGCGACCCACTTGAGCCCACAATTGTTAATGGGATCCATTTTCATGTAGCGTCCTCGGTGCTCACCGCCCCACCGAGGAGGTCCCTGTCATGGCTGTCCCCAAGCGGAAGATGTCCCGCAGCAACACCCGCCACCGCCGCGCGCAGTGGAAGGCGGCCACGCCGACGCTGGTTCCCGTCACGATCGACGGCGTGCGTCACCTCGTACCGCAGAACCTCGTCAAGGCGTACGAGCGCGGCCTGCTGCGTCCCGAGGGCTGAGCGCCTCATGCCCACGCACGACCGCCTGCCGGTCACCGTCCTGTCCGGGTTCCTCGGAGCGGGCAAGACCACGCTGCTCAACCATGTGCTGGCCAACCGCGAGGGCCTGCGCGTCGCCGTGATCGTCAACGACATGAGCGAAGTCAACATCGACGCCGCCCTGGTGCGGGGCGGTGAGGCCGCGCTGTCGCGGACCGAGGAACGCCTGGTCGAGATGACCAACGGCTGCATCTGCTGCACGCTGCGCGACGACCTGCTGGAGGAGGTGGACCGGCTGGCCCGGGAGGGCAGGTTCGACCACCTGCTCATCGAGTCGTCGGGCATCTCCGAACCCATGCCCGTCGCGGCCACCTTCGCCTTCGCTCGCGACGACGGGGCCACACTCGGGGACGTCGCCCAGCTGGACACCATGGTCACGGTCGTGGACGCGGCCAACTTCCTGCCCGAGCTGGCCGGCGGCGACGAGCTCGCCGAGCGCGGGCTGGCCCCGTTCGAGGACGACGAGCGCACGGTGAGCGATCTGCTCGTGGACCAGATCGAGTTCGCGGACGTACTGGTCCTCAACAAGCTCGACCTGGTGGACGAGGAATCGGCGGCCCGACTCCGCGCGGCCTTGCGCCGCCTCAACCCTGTCGCCCGGATCGTCACGGCCCATCACGGACGCGTGCCCCTCCGACAGGTCCTCGACACAGGCCTGTTCGACCTGGACCGCGCACAGCAGGCACCGGGCTGGGTGCGGGAGCTGAACGGCGACCATGTCCCCGAGACCGAGGAGTACGGCGTCTCCTCGACCGTCTTCCGCTCCGAACTCCCCTTCCACCCCGGCCGGTTGTGGGCGTTCGTGACAGAGCACCTGGACAGCGGGAACTACGGACACGTCCTGCGCTCGAAGGGCTTCTTCACTCTCGCCACCCGCCCGCAGGTGACGGGTCTGTGGTCCCAGGCCGGTTCGGTGGCCCGCTTCGAGCCGTCGGCCGCACGGGACGCCGAGGCGCCGTACGCGCAGGAACTGGTCTTCATCGGAACGCGGTTGGAGCAGGAGCGGCTGTGTGAGGCGCTCGCAGCCTGTCTGATGACGCCGGGCGAGAGCGCCCCGTCCGAGGACCCGTTCCCGGCCTGGGGCACCTACGGCATCGACGACACCTGCGACCACGAGGAACACGCCGTGGCCGTCCACTGACGCCGGGTGACGCCGGGAATACGGGAGGGACCGCAACGTTGCACTCCGTGTGAGTTCCCTGATCGGCGCCGCCCGCTTCTCCGTGCTCGACCGCTCCCGCACCCGCGAGGGGCACTCGAACGCGGAGGCGCTGCGTGACACCGTGTGGTTCGCGCGGCAGGTGGAGGAGCTGGGCTATCACCGGTTCTGGGTCTCGGAACACCATGGCGTGCCCGGCGTCGCCGGTTCCGCGCCGACGGTGCTGGCGGCGGCCGTGGCGGGTGCGACGCGGCGCATCCGGGTCGGCACGGGCGGGGTGATGCTGCCGAACCACCGTCCGCTGGTGGTGGCCGAGCAGTTCGGCGTCCTGGAGTCCCTCTTCCCGGGCCGTATCGACATGGGCCTGGGCCGTTCGGTCGGCTTCACCGACGGTGTGCGCAGGGCGCTGGGCCGCGACAAGGACGACGCCGACGACTTCGCCGCCCAACTCGACGAGCTGCTGGGCTGGTTCGCCGGTACGTCCCCCACGGGAGTGCACGCCCGCCCGGCCGAGGGCCTGACCGTCCCGCCCTTCGTCCTCGCGATGGGCGAGGGCGCCGGCATCGCCGCCCGCGCGGGCCTGCCGATGGTCATCGGCGACCTCAGGAACCGCGAGAAGATGCGGCGCGGCATCGACGACTACCGCACCCACTTCCGTCCCTCCCCCTGGGCGAGCGAACCGTACGTCGTCGTCTCCGGCACGATCGCGGTGGCCGCCACCCCCGAGGAGGCCCGCCGCATCCTGATCCCCGAGGCCTGGTCGATGGCCCACTCCCGCACCCGCGGCACCTTCCCGCCCCTGCCCCCGGCCGACCGGGTGGAGACGCTCACCCTCTCCCCCAAGGAGCGCGCCCTCTACGACTCCGGCCTCACCGGCCACATCGCCGGCACCGAGGAGCAGGTGGCGGACGAGCTGGAGGCGCTGCTCAAGGAGACGGAGGCCCAGGAGGTCCTGGTCACGACCAGCACCTACGACCGTGACGCGCTGCTGGACTCCTACCGACGGCTGGCCGCGATCGTCTCCGACTAGAGTTCCCCCTCATGCACACCCCACATGACCCGTTTGTCCGTGTCCGAGGCGCCCGAGAGCACAATCTCCAGGGCGTGGACGTCGACATCCCACGGGACGTGCTGGTCGTGTTCACCGGGGTGTCGGGGTCCGGGAAGTCATCGCTGGCGTTCGGGACGGTGTACGCGGAGGCACAGCGGCGGTACTTCGAGTCCGTGGCGCCGTACGCGCGCCGGCTGATCCATCAGGTCGGGGCGCCGAAGGTCGGGGAGATCACCGGGCTGCCGCCGGCCGTCTCCTTGCAGCAGCGGCGTGCGGCACCGACGTCGCGTTCCTCGGTCGGTACGGTCACCAACCTCTCGAACTCGCTGCGGATGCTGTTCTCCCGGGCCGGCGACTATCCGCCGGGGGCCGAACGGCTCGATTCGGACGCCTTCTCGCCCAACACGGCCGCCGGGGCCTGCCCGGAGTGCCACGGGCTGGGGCAAGTGCACCGCACCAGCGAGGAGTTGCTGGTCCCCGACCCTTCCCTGTCCATCCGTGACGGCGCGATCGCCGCGTGGCCGGGTGCCTGGCAGGGCAAGAACCTGCGGGACATCCTCGACGCCCTCGGCCACGACGTGGACCGGCCCTGGCGTGAACTCCCCGCCGAGCAGCGGGAGTGGATCCTGTTCACCGAGGAGCAGCCGGTCGTCACCGTGCACCCGGTGCGGGACGCCGAACGCATCCAACGGCCCTATCAGGGCACGTACATGAGCGCCCACCGGTATGTCATGAAGACCTTCTCGGACTCCAAGAGCCCGACCCTGCGCGCGAAGGCCGAGCGGTTCCTGCACAGTGCGCCCTGTCCGGGCTGCGGGGGCAGCCGGCTGCGCCCGGAGGCGCTGGCCGTGACCTTCGCGGGGCGCACGATCGCCGAGCTGGCGGCCCTGCCGCTCGCCGACCTGGCCGGGCATCTCGACGCGGTCGGCGAGGCCGCCCGGGTCCTCACCGAGGATCTGAAATCCCGGGTCGCGCCCGTCCTCGAACTCGGTCTCGGCTATCTCAGCCTCGACCGGGCGACCCCGACCCTCTCGGCGGGCGAGCTGCAACGCCTGCGCCTGGCCACCCAGTTGCGCTCGGGTCTGTTCGGTGTGGTCTACGTCCTGGACGAGCCCTCCGCCGGACTGCACCCGGCCGACACGGAGGCGCTGCTGACCGTCCTGGAGCGGCTGAAGGCCGCGGGGAACTCGGTGTTCGTGGTGGAGCACCATCTCGATGTCGTCCGGGGCGCGGACTGGCTGGTGGAGGTGGGTCCGCTCGCCGGTGAGCACGGCGGCCGGGTGCTGCACAGCGGCCCGGTGGCGGAGCTGGTCTCGGTCGAGGAGTCGGCCACGGCCCGGTACCTCTTCGACCGCTCGCCCGCGCCCGCACGCGAACTGCGCACCCCCAGCGGGCAGTTGAAGGTCGGCCCGGTCACCCGGCACAACCTGCGGGCCGTCACGGCGGAGTTCCCGCTCGGCGTCTTCACCGCCGTGACCGGCGTGTCCGGTTCCGGGAAGTCCACGCTCATCGGCGAGATCACCGAGGAGCTCGCGGGCGTCGGCCGGCTGGTCTCGGTCGACCAGCGGCCCATCGGGCGCACCCCGCGCTCCAACCTCGCCACCTACACCGGCCTGTTCGACGTCGTCCGCAAGGAGTTCGCGGGCACCGAGGAGGCCCGTCGGCGCGGCTTCGGGGTGGGGCGGTTCTCCTTCAACGTCAGCGGCGGGCGCTGCGAGACCTGCCAGGGCGAGGGGTTCGTCAGCGTCGAGCTGCTGTTCCTGCCGAGCACCTACGCCCCGTGCCCGGACTGCGGCGGGGCCCGCTACAACCCCGAGACGCTCGAAGTGACGTACCGGGGGCGGAACATCGCGCAGGTGCTGGACCTGACGGTGGAGTCCGCGGCGGAGTTCTTCGCGGCCACGCCCGCCGTGGCGCGCAGCCTGGGGACGCTGCTCGACGTGGGCCTCGGCTATCTGCGCCTCGGCCAGCCCGCCACCGAACTCTCCGGCGGCGAGGCCCAGCGCATCAAGCTGGCGAGTGAACTCCAGCGCGGCCGCCGCGGCCACACCCTCTACCTCCTCGACGAACCGACCACGGGCCTCCATCCGGCCGACGTCGACGTCCTGATGCGCCAGTTACACGGCCTCGTCGACGCCGGGCACACCGTCATCGTCGTGGAGCACGACATGTCGGTCGTCGCGGGCGCGGACTGGGTGATCGACCTGGGCCCCGGCGGCGGCGACGCGGGGGGCCGGATCATGGCGGCGGGGTCTCCGGCGGAGGTGGCCCGTGCGACGGGGAGCGCCACGGCGGCCCATCTGGCGCGGGCCCTGGGCTGAAGTCCCCGCGCACACCCCGCCGTTACGCCACGGCGACCTCCTCCGAGGCGCGGGCCGGATCTTTTGGCAGCCGCGCCACGGCCACCGACGTCGAGTGGATCCAGCCCGGTTGGCGGCCGGACGCATCCGGCTGAGCGGCGCGGGCGAGTGAGCGTCGGTCGAGGTGGGCCCCGGCCGGAATGGCATCGCGTACCTCCACCTCCGCCACCAGCCCCCGCGCCGACACCACCCGCCACAGCGAGGCGAGCAGTGTGTCCTCGCCGACGAAGGCGGGCGCGGTACTGGCCGTGCCCCCGTCCGACCGGTAGCGCAGCCGCACCGGTTGGACGGGGACCCTCGCGTCGAGGGCGGCCTGGAAGGCGGCCCGGCGGAAGGGGCCCTGGGCGCGTCCGCACCAGGTGCTGCCCTCGGGGAAGACCGCGACCGCCTGCCCCGCGCGCAGTGCCCCGGCGATACGGGCGACCGTGTCCGGAAGGGCCCGGAGCCGGTCCCGGTCGATGAACAGCACCCCGCCCCTGGCGACGAGCGCGCCCGCCACCGGCCACTGCCGGATCTCGGCCTTGGCGACCATCCGCGCCGGGCGCACGGCCGCGAGCAGCGGGATGTCCAGCCAGGAGATGTGGTTGGCGACGAGCAGCGTGCCGCCGGCGGGCGCGGCGGCGCCGGAGACCCGGACCCGGACGCCGGCGGCCCGTACGATCCACCGGCACCACCGGCGCACCGCACCGGCGGGGATCCGTCCGCCGAGCGGCGACAGCAGGACTCCGGCACCCACCAGGGCCACCACCGCCGCCAGCCGCAGTGCGGCGCGCGGTACGGCGACCGCGGTCCCCGTCGGCTCCACGCAGGCCCCCGGGGTGCAGGGCGCGCTGGGCAGCCAGACGCTCATCAGGCCGGTACGAGAGAGAGGAAGTGCCGCAGATAGCGCGGGTTGACCCGGCGCATCGACAGCAGCACATACAGGTCGGCGACCCCGAAGTCCGGGTCGTGGGCGGGCTCCCCGCAGACCCAGGCACCGAGGCGGAGGTAGCCGCGCAGCAGGGCGGGCAGCTCGCCCGGCCCGGCGGCGGCCTCGCCGGGGACCCACGGCAGCAGCGGTCGTACGCGGTACTCCTCCGGTGCCAGGTGCTTGGCCCGCACCCGCTCCCAGGTCGCGGAGGCGAGCGCGCCCCCGTCGGCTAGCGGGATGGAGCAGCAGCCGGCCAGCCACTCGTGGCCGCGGTCGATCATGTAGCGGGCGATACCGGCCCAGATGAGCCCGATGACGGCGCCGTCCCGGTGGTCGGGGTGCACACAGGAGCGGCCGACCTCGACGAGGCCCGGGCGCAGGGCGTCGAGCGGGGTCAGGTCGAACTCGCTCTCCGAGTAGAGCCGTCCGGCGACCGCGGCCCGCTCGGGCGGCAGCAGCCGGTAGGTGCCGACGACCTGTCCGGTCAGGGTGTCGGTGACGAGCAGGTGGTCGCAGTAGGCGTCGAAGGCGTCGACGTCGTACCCCGGCTGGGGGCTGGTCAGCAGGGCGCCCATCTCGCCGGCGAACACGTCGTGCCGCAGCCGCTGGGCGGCCCGGACATCGGCCTCGTCGCGGGCGAGGGTGACGGTGTAGCGGGTGGGGGCGGTGGAGCGGGGCGGGGAGTCCAGAGCGGATACGGCGGTCATGGCTCACTCCAGGTCACGGGCCGGTTCGGCCTGAGGGGGAAGAACAGGCCGGCGGGTACGGCCTGCGCGTACCTGTTCTTCCGATGCCGTCTGGCCGGTACATGACCGGTGGCGGGAGCCGGGATGTGGGGTTGTTGAACGCCGTGGTCCGTGGCCGTCACGTGGCCGGGACGCAACCTCCCAGCCAGTAGCGCGTCTCCGCCTCGTCGAGGACGCGCTCCAGGACGAGGTCCCCGGTCATGTTCGGGAAGAAGCGGCCCGAGGGCCAGCTGCGCTCGTAGGCGGGCGGGTCGAGGACGAGCAGGCGTACGCCGTCGACGACGGGGATGTCGGCGGGCGTGCCCTCGTTCCACACCCATTCCCCGCCGGGCGTCATGAGGTTGAACGAGCCCACGGTGTGCACCTGTCCGGGCGCGTCGCGGCAGACGGCGGCCTCCTGCGGCGACGGGGCCCGGCCCGGCACATGACCGCCGCCGACCAGGACGTCCGCGAGGAGGGTGTGCAGCTGGAAGTTGTCCCCTATGCCGCCCATGCGCATCCGGTACCCGGTGCCGGAGGGGCGGTGCAGGACGACCAGCGGTTCGTCGTCGAGGACGAGCAGCGCGTACTTCAGGCACTTGAACTGGTGCCCGGTCGTCTCCTCGACCGCCGTGACCGCCCGCACCAGCCGGGCGCGCAGCGAGCCGTCCAGCGCGCTGCGCACCTGGGGGTGGTTGAGCAGGGCGAGGCAGGCCATCTCGAACTGGGGCAACGACAGCCAGGCGAGGGCCGCTTCGGGTCCCACCCGCTCGAAGAGCACCGGATGGGCGTCGCTGTCGTCCGGGTGCGGGTGGTCGCCGCCGCCGGTCTCCTGCCAGCGTTCGCAGAACTCCCCCACCTCGGCGAGGGTTTCGGCCAGTTCCACGAAGACGTACGGTGCGCAGGGCCGGGGGTTCGCACCGCGCTCCACACAGGCGCCGACGATCACCGCCACGATGCCTCGGGGCCCCGGCGGCACCTCGGGCAGCAGCGCGGCGAGCCGCGGGGCGGCCTGCGCGATCTCGTGCGGGCCGGCTTCGCCGAGGCTTGCGTGCATCTCCTGGAACGCGCGATCGGCCCCGTCCGGGTCCTGGCCGCGCACCGCGGTCTCGAATCCGGCGACGGCGCCGAGGAACCGCTCCCCCGTCTGGCTTCCGAAGATCATGCGCACAGGCTATCGAGGCCGGAAGAGCGAGACGGGGCCGGGGAGCACCACTCCCGACCCCGCCCGTCCGCACTCTGTCGGCGAACGTCCTTGTATTGCCTACCTCTTGGCGACCTTGCGCGTGGCCCGCAGCCATTCCTTGTTCATGCCCGTGATGGACATCAGCGGGATGCCCTTCGGGCAGGCCGTGGCGCACTCGCCGGTGAGGGTGCAGCCGCCGAAGCCCTCCTCGTCCATCTGCGCCACCATGTCGAGCACTCGCGTCTCCCGCTCGGGCGCGCCCTGCGGCAGGACGTTCAGGTGGTTGACCTTGGCCGAGGTGAACAGCATCGCCGCCCCGTTGGGGCACGCGGCGACACACGCCCCGCAGCCGATGCACTCGGCGTGTTCGAAGGCGAAGTCGGCGTCCGGCTTGGGCACCGGCGTCGCGTGTGCCTCCGGCGCGGCGCCCGTCGGGGCGGTGATGTAGCCGCCGGCCTGGATGATCCGGTCGAAGGCCGACCGGTCCACGACCAGGTCCTTGATCACGGGGAACGCCGAGGCCCGCCACGGCTCGATGTCGATCGTGTCGCCGTCCTCGAAGGAGCGCATGTGCAGCTGGCAGGTGGTGGTGCGCTCGGGTCCGTGCGCATCGCCGTTGATGACCAGGCTGCACGCGCCGCAGATGCCCTCGCGGCAGTCGTGGTCGAAGGCCACGGGGTCCTCACCGCGCAGGATGAGCTCCTCGTTGAGGGTGTCGAGCATCTCCAGGAAGGACATGTCGGAGGAGATGCCGTCCACCTGGTACGTGGACATGGCGCCGTCGGCGTCGGCGTTCTTCTGCCGCCAGACGCGCAGGGTGAGCTTCATGCGTAGCTCCGCTGGGTGGGGTGGACGTACTCGAAGACGAGGTCTTCCTTGTGCAGAACGGGAGCCGAGCCGGTGCTCGTGAACTCCCAGGCGGCCGCGTAGGCGAACTCCTCGTCCCTGCGGGCCGCTTCGCCGTCCGGGGTCTGCGACTCCTCGCGGAAATGTCCGCCGCAGGACTCGGCGCGGTGCAGCGCGTCGAGGCACATCAGCTCGGCGAGCTCCAGGTAGTCGACGATCCGGTTGGCCTTCTCCAGCGACTGGTTGAACTCCTCGCCGGTGCCGGGGACCTTGATGCGGCGCCAGAACTCCTCGCGGATCTGCGGGATCCGCTCCAGGGCCTTGCGCAGTCCGGCGTCGGTGCGGGCCATGCCGCAGAACTCCCACATGAGTTCGCCGACTTCACGGTGGAAGGAGTCGGGGGTGCGGTCGCCGTCGACGGACAGGAGCAGGTTGAGCCGGTCCTCCGTCTCGGCCAACACCTCCTGCACGGCGGGGTGTTCGGCGCTCACCTCGCCCTGGTCGGGGTTGCGGGCGAGGTAGTCGTTGATGGTCGCGGGGAGCACGAAGTAGCCGTCGGCGAGCCCCTGCATCAGCGCCGAGGCGCCGAGCCTGTTCGCGCCGTGGTCGGAGAAGTTGGCCTCGCCGATCGCGAACAGGCCGGGGACGGTGGTCTGGAGGTCGTAGTCGACCCACAGTCCGCCCATCGTGTAGTGCACGGCGGGGTAGATCCGCATCGGGACCGTGTACGGGTCCTCGTCGGTGATCCGCGCGTACATGTCGAAGAGGTTGCCGTACTTGGCCTCGACGGCCCCCCGCCCCATGCGCCGGACGGCGTCGGCGAAGTCGAGGTAAACACCCTGGCCGCCCGGGCCGACGCCGCGCCCTTCGTCGCACACGTTCTTCGCGGCGCGCGAGGCGATGTCACGGGGCACCAGGTTGCCGAAGGACGGATAGATGCGCTCCAGGTAGTAGTCGCGCTCGTCCTCGGGGATCTTGTTCGGCGGCCGGTCGTCGCCCTTGGCCTTCGGCACCCAGATCCGGCCGTCGTTGCGCAGCGACTCGCTCATCAGCGTCAGCTTGGACTGGTGCTCGCCGGTGCGCGGGATGCAGGTGGGATGGATCTGCGTGAAGCAGGGGTTGGCGAAGTACGCGCCGCGCCGGTGGGCCCGCCAGACGGCGGTGGCGTTGGAGTTCATCGCGTTGGTCGACAGATAGAAGACGTTGCCGTAGCCACCGCTGGCGAGTACGACGGCGTCCGCGAAGTAGGTGTCGATCTTCCCGGTGATGAGATCCCGTGCCACGATCCCGCGCGCCCGCCCGTCGACGACGATCAGGTCGAGCATCTCGGTCCGCGGGTGCATCTCGATGTTCCCGGCGGCGATCTGCCTGCTGAGCGCCTGGTAGGCGCCGAGCAGCAGCTGCTGGCCCGTCTGGCCGCGGGCGTAGAAGGTCCGTGAGACCTGCACACCGCCGAAGGACCGGGTGTCGAGCAGACCGCCGTACTCGCGGGCGAACGGCACGCCCTGCGCGACGCACTGGTCGATGATCTCGACGGAGATCTGCGCGAGCCGGTGCACGTTCGACTCCCGCGCCCGGAAGTCTCCGCCCTTGACGGTGTCGTAGAACAGCCGGTGGACGGAGTCGCCGTCGTTGCGGTAGTTCTTGGCCGCGTTGATGCCGCCCTGTGCGGCGATGGAGTGGGCGCGCCGCGGGGAGTCCTGGTAGCAGAACTGGACGACGTGGTAGCCCTGTTCGGCGAGGGTGGCACCGGCCGAACCGCCCGCGAGGCCCGTCCCCACCACGATCACGGTGTGCTTGCGCCGGTTGGCCGGGTTGACCAGTTTGGCCTCGAAACGGCGCTTGTCCCAGCGCTCGTTGACGGGCCCGGAGGGCGCCTTGGTGTCGACGACCGGTTCGCCGGTCGCGTACTCCGCGTAAGAGGTCATGTTCAGCTCACCACTCCGGTCATGACGCCCACGGGTACGGCGATGAAGCCGGCCGTGAGCAGCAGCGCGAGGACGTTCGCCGTGGCCTTCAGGGCACGGTCGCGGGTACGGCTGCCGGCGCCGAGGGTCTGGGCGGCGCTCCAGAAGCCGTGCCGGACGTGCAGGCCCAGAGCCAGCATCGCGACGATGTAGATGACGTTGCCGTACCAGGTGGAGAAGGTGTCCACCACGTTCTGGTACGGGTGGCCCTCCTGGAATCCGCCCGTGTGCACGGTGCCGGTCGTCAGGTCGAGGAGGTGCCAGATGATGAAGAGGCCGAGGATGATGCCGCCCCAGCGCATGGTGCGGGTCGCGTAGCTCGTCCGCGCCTTGCTGTGGACGTACTTCGTGGGGCGCGCCCTGATGTCGCGTCGGCTGAGCTGGTAGGCGGAGACGGCGTGCGCGACGACCGCGACGACGAGGACGACGCGGATCACCCACAGCGTCCACTCGTAGTGCATGAAGGGCTCGCCGAGGGTGCGCAGCCAGTGGGCGTAATGGTTGAACTCGCCCGCCCCGAAGAAGATCTTCAGGTTCCCGATCATGTGGACGACCAGGTACGACAGCATGATCAGACCGCTGACGGCCATCACCGTCTTCTTGCCGACGGAGCTGTCCCAGACGGTGCGTGCCATGGACGGTCGTCGGTCCGTCCGCGTTGCCAGTGCCATGTCCATGAACGCTAGGGCCGTCGGGCCCCATCGGTCCAAGACATGGTCCGGCTTGATTCGATAGGCAGCGGCTATCGAGCGGCTATCGTACGGTCATGCAGTTCACGCAGCTCCAGTACTTCGTGGCGGTCGCCGAGACCAGGCACTTCACCCGGGCCGCGGACCTGATCCATGTCGCCCAGCCGTCCCTTTCCCAGCAGATCAAGGCACTGGAGCGGGAGCTGGGCGCGGATCTGTTCCTCCGGGCCCGGGGCAACATCACCCTCACGGACGCCGGTGAGGCCCTGCTCCCGCTGGCCCGCCGCATCCTGGCCGACGCGGACACGGCCCGGCACGAGGTGCAGGAACTGGTCCAGCTGCGCAGCGGCCGGGTCCGGCTGGGCGCGACCCCGAGCCTGTGCACCGGCCTGCTCCCGGACGTGCTCCGCGCCTTCCACGACCGCTACCCCGGCATCCGCCTGCTCATCGAGGAGGGCGGCTCCCACGACCTGGTCCGTGAACTGGCCCGCGGCGCCCTGGACCTCGCGCTCGTCGTCCTCCCGCTGCCGACCCCGTCCCCCGCGCTGACCACGGTGGAGCTGCTGCGCGAGGACCTGGTGGTGGTGTCGTCCCCGGAGGCCCCCAAACCGGGCGCCGGCCGCCGTACCGTACGCATCGCCGACCTGGAGGGCGAACGCCTGGTGATGTTCCGGCACGGCTACGACCTGCGCGAACTGACGGTCGCCGCCTGCCGCGCGGAGGGCTTCGAGCCGGACTTCGCGGTCGAGGGCGGCGAGATGGACGCGGTCCTCGGGTTCGTGCGGGCGGGGCTGGGGGTGGCCGTCGTCCCCCGGATGGTGGCGGCACGCTCCGGACGGGGCCTGCGGGTCACCCCCCTCACCCGCCCCGGCCTGCACCGCACGATCGCCCTGGCCCACCGCAGCGACGTGGCCCCACCGCGAGCCGCACGCGAGTTGCAGCGGATGCTGCTCGAACGGTGACAGCCCCCTACCGCGCCCTGCGCTCCGCCGCGGCCTGTCGTACGGCGTCCAGCGGGATCCCCGCCTGTTCGCACAGCGTGGCCAGGTCGAAGTAGATCGTCTCGCCGGCCATGAGGCCCTGGCTGAAGGGGACGATGTTGGCGAACGGCACCTCGAAGGCGCCTGGACCGAGTCGATGTCGCGCGCCGCCTCGGCCTCGCGGTGGGCCTCGAAGAGCCGACGCATGGTGGTGATGTCCATGTCCGCGCTCCCTCCGCTCAGGGTGCCGGTGGCCCCCCTTCGATCGTAGGAAGGGGGGCACCGGACAGCCACCGCTCGGGTGTCACACGGCCATCGCTCAGCCCGTCGCGTCCACCAGTGCCAGTTCGTGCAGTCGGTCCGGGGGGCCCGGGCGGGCGTAGTACCAGCCCTGGGCCGTGTCGCAGCCCAGTATGCGCAGTTGCTCGGCCTGGGCGCCGGTCTCCACGCCCTCGACCGTGACCGCGAGGTCCAGGCTGTGGGCGAGGGAGACGATGCCCTCGACGATCTTGAGGTCGACGGGGTCGGCCGGGAACTGCTGCATGCTCTGGGTGAAGGAGCGGTCCAGCTTGAGGATGCTCACCGGGAGGCGGCGCAGGTTCGCCAGGTTCGAGTAGCCGGTGCCGAAGTCGTCCAGGGCGATGTCGACGCCCATCTCGGCCAGCCGGCGCAGGGGCTTGAGAAGGTCGTCGTCCGCGCCGATCAACGCCGACTCGGTGACCTCCAGACACAGCGCGTCCGGGTCGACACCGGTGCGCTCCAGGATGTCCACCGTGTCCTGCACCAGACCGGGGTGGGTGAGCTGACACGGCGACAGGTTGACGTTGATACGCAGCGGGCCGGCGTCCGTGTGGCGTTCCCGCCAGTCGCGGGCCTGGCGGACGGACTGCTCCAGGACCCAGCGGCCCAGCGGGACGATCAGGCCCGTGTGCTCGGCGAGCGGGATGAAGCGGTCGGGGCCGAGCACACCGTGCTGCGGATGCAGCCAGCGGACCAGGGCTTCCGCGCCGCGGACGCTGCCGTCACCGAGGTGGACCAGCGGCTGGTACTCGATGAAGAACTCGCCCCGCTCCAGGGCGGTCGGCAGGGCGGTGGTCAGGCCGTGCCGGGTGATGGCGCGGGCGTCCGCCTCCGCGTCCGCCAGCTCGAAGCGGTTGCCGCCCGAGGCCTTGGCCCGGTACATCGTGATGTCGGCGCTGCGCAGCACCTCCGCCGCGCTGCGCTCCCCCGCCGGGCCCTCGACGATGCCGATGCTGCCGCGCACGGTCAGCTCACGGCCGTCGACGCTGATCGGGGCGATGAGCGCGTGCATGATCCGGGAGGCCAGCTCGTCGACCTCGCGCTCGGTGTCGGTGCCCGTCGTCAGCGCCACGAACTCGTCACCGCCCAGACGGGCGACCATCTCGCCGGGCGCGGTCGTGCACGACTGGAGCCGGTCGGCCACTTCGACGAGCAGCCGGTCGCCGGCCGCGTGGCCGAGGCTGTCGTTGATGGTCTTGAAGCCGTCGAGGTCGAGGTAGCACAGGCCGAACCGCTGGCCCTCGCCCGCGCCGAGCGCCTTCTCCAGGCGTTCGAAGAAGAACGTGCGGTTGGGCAGGCCGGTCAGCGCGTCGTGCGTGGCCTCGTAGCGCAGCCGGAGGTTGAGCAGCCGGCGCTCGGTGGTGTCCTCCATCAACGCCAGCTGGTACTGCGGGTCGCCGTCCGCGTCGCGCAGCAGGGAGACCGTCAGGTTGGTCCACAGAGCCGTTCCGTCAGGGCGGGAGAAGGCCTTCTCGACGTGGTAGTGCTCGCGCTCGCCGCGGACCAGCTCGTCGTAGAGGGTCCAGGTCTGGGGCGCGTCCTCGGGGTGGGTCCACTCCGCCACGTTCCGGCCGAGCATCGTCTTCTCGGTGATGCCGAACATCCGCAGCAGGGCTTCGTTGACCTGGAGGATGTTGCCGTCGAGGTCGGCCATGCCGATTCCTATGGCGGCGCCCTCGAAGACCGCGCGGAAGCGCGCCTCGCTCGCGTGCAGCGCCTGCGCGACCACGCCCTGCGCCTTCAGGGCCGCCGCGGAGATCGCCTCCTGCTCGGCCAGCGTCCGCTCGCGCAGGGCCTGCGCGAACCCGGCGGCCATGGCGTGCTGAAGCCGGGAGGCGCGCACCCGCAGATCCTCCTGGTCGCCGTCGCCGCCGCAGTACAGCACCAGGTAGGCGTCGACGCAGTCCAGCGTCCGGCTGAGCGCCTCCGGGTCGGTGCAGTGCACCGTGACGAGGGCGGCCCCGACGGACCTGCCCGCGTCGGCGTCGAAGGTCCTGGTCCGCAGCGCCTCGCTCAACCGGCGGGCCAGCGGCAGGAGTTGTGCCTCGAACTCGGGCCGGGTCGAGGACGTCGTGGTCACCGGGAACACCGCCCGGCTCCAGATCGTCGCGAACCGGCGCAGTCTGTCCTCCGGCCCGTCCGGCTCGGCGCTCACGCCCTGCGCCCCACGCCGGCGAACCCGGAGAAGGCCCAGGGATCCTCGTCGTCAGGGTCCCAGGTCTCCGTCTCCGGCCGCCAGCGCGGCATCGGCACCAGTCCCGGTTCCACCATGTCGTACCCCTCGAAGAACCGCGCGATCTCGTCGCGCGAGCGCATGATCAGCGGGTTGCGAATGTCCTTGTACACGTCCACCGCACCCCCGGCCCGCTCGGCCGGCAGCGGGATTCCCTCGTACGAGGCATGCGTGAGCACCAGCAGGCTGCCGGGCGCGAGCGCGTCGCGCAGCTCGGCCACCGCCCCGTACGGGTCGTCCTCGTCTTCCACGAAGTGCAGTATGGCAACGAGAAGCAGGGCCACCGGCCGCTTCAGGTCGATCAGTTGCTGTACTTCGGCGCTCGCGACGATCTCCTGCGGCTTGCGCAGATCCGCGGCGACGACCCCTGCCCGCTCGATCCCGGCGAGGACGGCCTGGCTGTGGGCGACGGCCACCGGGTCGTGGTCGACGTAGACGACGCGTGCGTCGGGGTCGGCGGCCTGGGCCACCTCGTGGACGTTGCCGAAGGTCGGGATGCCCGAACCGACGTCCAGGAACTGGGAGATGCCCTGGTCGACGGCGAAGCGGACCGCGCGTCGCATGAACGCCCGGTTCGCCTGCATGATCTTGGGCAGCCCCGGCATGAACTCCATCGCCTTGCGAGCGGCTTCCCGGTCGACCTCGAAGTTGTGCGAACCGCCCAGGTAGTAGTCGTAGATCCGCGAGACACTGGGCACCGAGATGTCGATGCTCCGTGGGGCCCAGGCGGGACGCTCCATCTAGCTCTCCAAGGCTTCAGGCGATCCGGTGTTCGAGCTGAGGCTACTGATCGCCTGCCAAAGGAGCGAGCCGAAACGGAAATTGACCGTCCGTTCCCGGTCACTGCCTGCGGCACGTGCCGAGTTGACCTTGCCATAGAAGCGGTGAATCACGGCAAACCGGTCCGCCCCCCGCGCGTGGTGCGCAGGGGGCGGAGGGGTGACGTTCGGGTCGGCCGGGGGGCGGCCCCTACTGCTTCGGCGCGCCGACCGGCTTTCCGTCGGGTGCGACGGCGTACCACGTGCCGCCGACGCCCTGACCGTTGGTGTCGCCCGGCTCCTTGTCCTGGGCGAAGGTGTAGATGGGCCAGCAGTTGATGGTCTGCTGCTTGACCCCGTCGGGCCGGGTGAAGCTCATCAGGCCCTTCTTCACGACGCCCTTGGTGTCGTTGGTCTCGACGGGCCCGACGGCCGGCCACTTCTCCAGGCAGGCTCCGGTGCACCTCGAGATCGGGTCGGGCCAGGCGGTGTCCTTCAGGAAGCGGTAGACCGTCATGCCGTTCTTGTCGACGACGATCTCGCCCAGGTTCGGGTCCTCACGGGTGGACAGTCCGGGCAGCGAGGCCAGCGTGGCCTTCTTGCCGGTGGGGGCGAGCGCGTACCACTTGCCGCCCACGCCCTGGCCGTTGACGTCGCCCGCGTTGACGTCCTTCGCGTAGCGGTACGCCGGCCAGCCGCCGATCGTCAGCTGCTTGCTGCCGTCGGTGCGGGTGACCTCGCCGAGCAGCGACTTGTCGATGCCCTCGCCGGCCGTGGCGTCGTCGGCCGGCACCGGGGGCCAGGTCGACGCGCAGTCGCCGTCACAGTTGGACTTCGGCGGCTCGGCCGTGTCCGTGTCGAAGCGGTAGAGGGTGAGGCCGGCGTTGTCCGTCAGCACCTTGCCGAGCTCCGGGTTGGTGACGACGGCCAGCTTGCCCGCGGAGGCGGCCTTCGACGCGGGGCTGCTGGCCGAGGGGCTCGCGCCGGTCCCGTTGCCGTAGCCGGAGCCGACGCCGGCGCCCGCGTTGCCGTAGTCGCCGGCCGCGGCGGTCGCGCCCACGTTCTGACTGCTCGCGGACGGGGCTGCTTCCTGGCCGCACGCCGTCGTCAGCGCCAGCACCGCCGCAGCGCTCGCCACGAGCGATGCACTCCGCCAGGAGGTCTTCATCGTCAACTCCCCATATTGGTACGGGTGTTGCAGCGCCGTATGCGCCGCCGCACGGTCATGAGTACGGACGGAAGTGGCTGGTGTGTTCAACCGGGGCACAGATTTCTTTTCGGAAGCTGTGACACGGGTGAACTCAAACCCCGAAACGGCCCGCTCACTCCTTCGGGGCAATCCCCCGCCACCAGGGCGCACCGAAGCGCGTTCTGGGTTCATGATCTGCGTCGTGCATCGACCCGAACCGACCCAATACGCCCCTGCCATACGGGTGTTGACCGCCCTGGCGTTGGCATGGCTGTGCGTCGGCGTACCGGCAGGCACCGCGCGGGCCGACGCCTGCGCCTCCGCGTCGACCGGTCCGGACGGCACGGTCGCGGTGGCGGTCGCCGGAAGCCTGACCTGGCCGACCCCTCCGGCGTGCCCCACACCCACTCCCCCGCCGCCTCCGCCGTGCCCCACACCCACGCCCACCCCCACACCGCCGCCGAAACCGACGCCGACGCCGACGCCGACGCCGACCAAGGCGAGTCCCACCCCGAAGCCCCCACCGAAGCCGACCCCACCGCCCCCGGCCCCGCAGCCGGCGGCCCCCGCACCGCGTCCGACCCCCACCCCCACCCCGCCCCCGAAGCCCACGCCCGAGCCGTCACCGAAGCCGACCCCCCGCCCGTCCGCGACCCCGTCCCCGGTGAGCTATCCGGCGTACCACGCGCCCGTCTCCCGGCGGTCCCCGCACCACGGCACCTCACCGCTCACCTTCGTCCTGCTCATCGCCGTGCCCGCGATCGCCGCCGTCGCGGCGCTGCGTCCGCGCTGATCTTTGGAGGCTTTCCTTGCCGGAATGGCTTGTTCTCACCCTCGCGATGCTGGCCGCCTGTGCCGTGGTGGTCGTCATCGTCGTCGTCCGCCATGGCGCGGCCTCCGAAGACGAGGACCCCGACGAGACCCCGGACGTCATCGAGTACATGACGATGTGGATCGGTGTGGTGTACGCCATCGTCCTGGGCCTGGCCATCGCGGGGGTGTGGGAGGGGCGCAGCGCGGCCCAGGACCACGTCCAGGCGGAGGCCGTCGCCCTGCACGAGGTCTCGGAGCGCGTCCGGGTCTATCCGGCCGACACCCGTGACCGCATTCGGGAGGATGTCAACGCCTATGTCGGACACGTCGTGAACACGGAGTGGCAGACGATGGCCGACAAGGGCGAGGTCACCGAGCGCGGCACCCAGCTGCTGGAGAAGCTCCGCCAGGACGTCACCGACTACGAGCCGGCGAACGACTTCGAGGCGCAGGCCTACCAGCCGCTCGTCGACCAGGTGGCCGCGGCCGACGCGGCGCGCACCTCCCGGACCAACGCGATGGGGGCGACGATGCCGGGGGTGGTGTGGTTCGGGCTGGTCGCCGGGGCCGTCATCACCATCGGCATGGTCCTGGCCCTCCAGATCCGCAGAACGCCACGTGAGCTGATCCTCGCCGGGCTGTTCTCCGCCCTGATCGCGTTCCTGCTCTTCCTGATCTGGGACTTCGACGCGCCCTACAGCCGGGGCATCACGGCGTCGGCGGAACCGTTCCTGAACCTGTTCCCGAGCATCAGGGGCTGACAGGTCCTCACCCGCCGGGCACCCGGAGGGGACGCCGCTGCGCGCGGCCACGCGCCGCCACGCCGTCGGTGTCCCCCGAGCGGCCCACAACCGTGACCCATTCGCCCGACAGCGTTCGCGCACATGTGCGTACCTTCCTAGCGTTCCGATCATCGAGGTGCATTTCCGGCACAACGCGGAAAAGGTCCGCGGCTGCTCCTCGGGGACCCGGAGGACTCACCATGCGCGCGATACGCGTAGCTTCGGCCGCACTGCTGGGCGTAGGCGCCCTCGCTTTCTCCGCTCCGGCCGCCGTGGCGGCCGTCGACGGCAACATCACGCCGTTCGGCTTCAGCGTCATGCCCTCCACGATCGCCGCGGGCGGCCAGGTCACCCTGCAACTGGACCGGGACAGCGGCGGCTGCACCGGGTCCGCGACCGTCAGCTCGGGGGTGTTCGACACGATCACCATCCCGGGCAACCGGTCGTCGGCGACAGCCGTGGTCGACTGGGACGCCAAACCGGGCGCGGTCTACAAGGTGACGTTCTCCTGCAACGGCGTGAGCGGCTCGACGGAACTGACCATCGCCACCGGCCGCACCACCCCGACGACCCCGATCAGCCCGACGCTGTACCCCGACCGCGGGGTGCACGCCGGTGAGGGTGGCAGTGTCGCCGGTTTCGACCTCAAGGAGATCGGTCTGGGCGCCGCGCTCATCGCCGGCTCGGTCGGGGCGGCGTACCACTTCTCCCGGCGCCGCACCGGCGACGACGGCGCCTGACCCCACCGCGTCCCACCGCACAGACCGTCGCCCCGGACCTTGGAAGAGGTTCCGGGGCGAAGGCCTTTCACGTGCGATCAGGGACGGACCGTCTCCGAAGAGGCGGGATCAGATCCGCTTCTCGGACCTGCGGCGCATCCAGAACACCCCGCCGCCGATGACGGCGGCGGCGACGAGTCCACCGCCGATGGCCATGTCGGTCGGAGTGGCCCCCGTGGAGTTGCTGCCGCCGAGACCGCCGCGGACGGCGCCGATGACGGTGAAGGCGTTCGGGTTCGTCATGACCCCGTTGCGGCAGGTGACCGTGATGCTGTGCGTTCCCTGTCGGGCGTTGTCGTCGACCCTGGCAGTGCCGGTGGCCAGGCCGCCGGTCCCCGAGGTCAGGGTGACCGTCGGGAAGGCGTCGGAGCTCGCGGTCGCAGGCGTGGAGCAGTTGTTGACGGTGATGGTCAGTTGCCCGCCGCGGGCGATGGCGCTCGGCAGGGCGGTGACGTTGGACGGGGTGTTCATGCCGTCGGCGACGGCGGCGGGGGCGGCGAGGCCCAGGGCGGCGACCGCGGCGGCAGAGGCCGCCAGGGCACGAGTGGTACGCATGTGATCCTCCGCGGAAGACGCCCCCGGGAACGGTCCCCGGTGGATCGGCGAGAAAGCGCCTCCCAGAAAGACCCTCAGATGCCGTGCGCGCGGGCGCATTTCGGCGATGGTCCGTCCTGGTGAGCGGACACGCCGGGCGAAAAGCTCACCATCACACATACTCGCAGGTCACGGACCGTCAGAAAATTCCTGTGAGCGTCAACTCGGATGGCGCACCCCCACGCCTGGCGGCCACCCGTTCGCCTTTGCCCCGTCGCCGGTTTCGTGCCCGGCATTTAGCGTGCTCGTATGCGCGAATGACGTGGCGACGGCCGCGTCGAGAGGGGAAGTCGAATGTCTGCGTCCGAGCTGGCCGAGCTGGCCGAAGAGGAGGAGCAGCGGAAACGGCGCGCTCCTTGGGGCGTGATAGCGCTTGTTCTGCTGACCGGCCTCGCTCTCATTCGGAATGGTTCGGGAGAGTTCGACGTGGGTCCGCCGCAGCCGGCGACGGCGGCTGCGGCGGACAGTCGTGTTCCCGGCACCTTCTCCGGGTCGGCGGCACCGCTGTCGTTCTCCGAACCCGAGCGGGTGCGGATCCCGGCGATCCAGGTGGACGCGCCGGTCATGCCGGTCGGCCTCGACACCGAGGGCTGGGTGGGCGCGCCGCCGCCGGAGGACCCGAACCTGGCCGGCTGGTTCACCGGCGCCGTCTCGCCCGGCGAGAAGGGCACGGCCGTCGTCGTGGGTCATGTCGACAACAAGATGGGGCCCGCCGTGTTCTACGGACTCGGGGCCCTGAAGAAGGGAAATCGCGTCGAGGTGCGGCGCAAGGACGGAAAGACGGCGGTGTTCGAGATCTACGGCATCGAGGTCTTCGAGAAGAACAACTTCCCTGGCGACCGTGTCTACGGTTCCAAGGGCACCCCCGAATTGCGGGTCATCACCTGCGGGGGCGGTTTCTCGAAACAGAGCGGTTACGCCGGGAACGTCGTCACCTTCGCCCGCCTGGTCGAGGTCCGCTGAGCGAACCCCGACCGGGCGGGCCGGAATTCCGGCCTATGTGTAGTGCCGTCTCGGGACGGTGACGTGATATCCGGAGTCGAGGAGCCGCGGCAGGTAGTCGCGCAGCGCCCGGACACTCTGGGAGCGGTCGCCCCCGGCGTCGTGCGAGAGCACCACGACGCCGGGGGCGGCGCCGTTCTCGACCCGCCGCTCGATGGTGGTCGCGCCCGGGGTGGTCCAGTCGAGGGTGTCGACGGTCCAGGCGAGGGGTTCCATGCCGAGTTCGGAGCCGAGCTGGAAGGCGGCGCGGTTCCAGGCGCCGTAGGGCGCGCGGAACCACTGGGGGCGTTCGCCGTAGGCCTCTTCGATGACGTCGCTGGTGCGTTCCATCTCGGAGCGGATGCGGCCACGGCTGAGGCGGGTCAGCAGCGGGTGGGACCAGGTGTGGTTGCCGACGATGTGTCCCTCGTCGGACATGCGCTCCAGCAGGTCCTTGTTGTCGACGGCCATCTCGCCGCACACGAAGAACATCGCGCGGACGTCGTACTCGGCGAGGGTGTCCAGGATGGCGGGGGTGTAGCGGGGGTCCGGGCCGTCGTCGAAGGTCAGCACCATGGTGCGACCGCGCCCGTGCACGCGCAGCAGCGGTTCGCGGCGCACCGGGGTCCGGCCGGGGGCGGCGCGGGGCGCGCCGTATCCGGTCAGGGGCTGGAGCCGGTAGGCGGAGGGTTTGAGGGGGCGGCGGGCCGGGGGGCCCGCGGCGGGGAGCGGGGGCTTGACCGGGTCCTCGCCGCCGAGTGCCGCGAACAGCCCGGCGGTGCCGGCCGCCCCGACGGCGGCGGCACCGGCGAGCAGGGCCCGGCGTCGCGTGAGCAGCCGGGTGAGCAACTGATCCTTCGTCATGACTCATCAGTCGCCCGAACGACGGCCGACGCACCAGGACAGCACCGGTGCGGCGGCAGGAAAGCACCCGCCCGGCCTATGACGGGCCGTCAGTGGCGGCGTACGAGCGGGAAGGGGAGGGTTTCCCGGATCGTGCGCCCCGTGAGGAACATGACCAGCCGGTCGACGCCGATGCCGAGCCCGCCGGTGGGCGGCATGGCGTACTCCAGGGCGTCGAGGAAGTCCTCGTCGAGTTCCATGGCCTCCGGGTCTCCCCCGGCGGCGAGCAGCGACTGCGCGGTGAGGCGGCGGCGCTGTTCGACGGGGTCGGTGAGTTCGGAGTAGGCGGTGCCGAGTTCGGTGCCGAAGGCGACGAGGTCCCAGCGTTCGGCGAGCCGTGGGTCGACCCGGTGCTGGCGGGTGAGCGGGGAGACGTCGGTCGGGAAGTCCTTGTAGAAGGTGGGCAGCTGGGTCTTCTCCTCGACGAGGCGTTCGTACATTTCGAGGACGACGTCACCGCGGCCGTCGTCGGGGGTGTACGGCACCGAGGCGCGGTCGCACAGCCGGTGCAGCCGGGCGAGCTCGGTGTCGACGGTGACCTCCTCCCCCAGCGCCTCGGAGATCGCGCCGTGGACCGTCTTCACCGGCCAGTTCCCGGAGATGTCGTACTCGGTGCCGTCCTTGCGGGCGATCGGTGTGCCGAACGCGGCGATCGCGGCGCCCTGGATCAGCTCGCGGGTGAGGTCGAGCATCACGTCGTAGTCGGCGAAGGCCTGGTAGGCCTCCAGCATCGTGAACTCGGGGTTGTGCTTGTAGGAGACGCCCTCGTTGCGGAAGGTGCGGCCCATCTCGAAGACCTTCTCCAGGCCGCCGACGCAGAGCCGTTTGAGGTACAGCTCGGGGGCGATGCGCAGATAGAGGTCGAGGTCGTAGGCGTTGATGTGGGTGGTGAAGGGGCGGGCGTTGGCGCCGCCGTGGATCTGCTGGAGCATCGGCGTCTCGACCTCCAGGTAGCCGCGCTCCAGGAGGCCCTGGCGCAGGGCCTGTACGGCGGTGGAGCGGGCGCGGACGACGTCGCGGGCCTCGGGGCTGGCGACGAGGTCGAGGTAGCGCATGCGGACCTTGGCCTCGGGGTCGGTGAGGCCGCGGCGTTTGTCGGGCAGGGGGCGCAGACACTTGCCGACGAGTTGCCAGGAGGTGACGAAGACGGTCGGCTCGCCCTTGTCACTGAGCCCGGCCGTGCCGGTGGCGGTGATGTGGTCGCCGATGTCGGTGTGCGACCGGAAGCGGTCCACGCCGTCGTGGGTGAGCGCCAGTTGGTGGTCGCCGGACCAGTCGCGCAGCGTGACGAAGACGATGCCGCCGAAGTCCCGCACCCGCATGATCCGCCCCGCGACGGTGACCCGTTCACCGTCGCGGACCTCCGCGAGGGCGTGTGTGCGGGCGGGGATTCCCACCGGATAGGGGTCGATGCCCTCGGTCCTGAGCCGGGCCAGGGTGCGATGGCGGATGCGGGCCTGTTCGGACAGGCCCGCATCCGGCGCGGCGGTCCCGGTCTCGTCCCCTCCGGCGAGGCCGAGCGCCGACAGCGACGGCAGACCTTCCGTGGTGGCCGGCCGCGGCCCGGCCTTCGGGTGCCCCTTTCCCCAGAGTTTGCGCAGCGACGGTACGGAGACGAAGCCCTCGGCGATTCCGGAGGCGAGGCCGATGCGGGCGAGGGCGCCGGTGTCGCCGTAGCAGATGAAGCGGGGGTACCACTCGGGCTGGTACTTGGCGTTGGAGCGGTACAGGGCCTCCAGTTGCCACCACCTGGAGAAGAAGAGGAGGAGCCGGCGCCAGAGTCTGAGGACCGGTCCGGCGCCGATACGGGCGCCCTCCTCGAAGGCCGAGCGGAAGACGGCGAAGTTGAGGGAGATCCGGCGGACGCCCAGTTTCGGTGCGGCCGCGCAGAGTTCGGCGACCATGAACTCCATGACGCCGTTGGGGGCGCTGCGGTCACGGCGCATCAGGTCAAGGGAGACGCCGTCGCCGCCCCAGGGCACGAAGGAGAGCAGGGCGAGCAGCTTGCCGTCCTCGCCGAGGGCTTCCACGAGGAGGCAGTTTCCGTCGGCCGGGTCGCCGAGGCGGTCCAGGGCCATGGAGAAGCCGCGTTCGGTCTCGGTGTCGCGCCAGGCGTCGGCCTTGTCGACGATCTCTTCCATCTCGGTGTCGGTGAGGGCCAAGTGGCGGCGGATGCGGCAGTGGGCGCCGGTGCGGCGTACGCGATGGACGGCCTGCCGGGTGACGCGCATGTCGCGGCCGTTCAGGTCGAAGCCGGCCACGTTGAGGATGGCTTCGTCGCCGAGTTGGAGGGCGCCGAGTCCGGCGCGGGCGAAGGCCTTGGCGCCGTCCTCGGAGGCGCCCATCGCGGCGGGCGCCCAGCCGTGCCGGCGGGCCGCGTCGAGCCAGGCGGCGATGGCGTGCGGCCAGGCCTCGCGATCGCCGACGGGGTCGCCGCTGGCGAGACAGACGCCGGCCTCGACGCGGTAGGTGACGGCGGCCTTGCCGCTGGTGGAGAAGACGACGGCCTTGTCGCGGCGGGTGGCGAAGTAGCCGAGGGAGTCGCGGTCGCCGTAGGCCTTGAGGAGGGCGCGGATGCGTGCCTCCTCGTCGCCGTGCAGGGCGGCTTCCATGCGCTGGGAGCGGAAGAGGGTGGCGGCGGCGTTGAGCAGCGCGAGGGCGCCGAAGAGGCCGAGCAGGAAGAACAGGGCGCGTGGCGGGGAGCCGTCGAAGGAGCGGCCGGAGACCAGGCCGCCGCAGACCCGGTTGGCCGCCCAGAGCAGCCGTTGGCCGCGCGGCAGGGTGCCGGGGAACAGTTCGACCAGGCCCCAGCCCACGAGGATGCCGAGGACCAGGCCCAGGGCCAGCACCCCGACGGCCCGGCGCACGGCGCCGCGTCGGGAGTCGGCGTAGAACTCGCCGCGGGCGACGACGAGCAGGGCCAGGGCGAGGCAGCACACCACCAGGGACGGGATGGAGTCGGCGTACAGGCCGACCACCACGCCCAGCGCGTCGACGAGCACCAGCAGGCCGAGGTAGACGACCACCAGCCACCAGGCGACCCGTTTGCGGGCTGCGGTCGCGCCGGCGAGGAGGAAGAGGAAGACGGCGTAGGCGAGGTTGGCGCTGACCGGGACGATGAGGACGTCGAGGAAGCGCACGACGGGACGCAGCGGTCCGCGCAGCGGCGGGATGAAGGCCAGCAGCAGACAGAGCAGTCCCAGGGCGCCGAAGAAGGCGGCGAAGCCTTCGGGCACCCTGCTGAGGAGGCCGCTGCCGGGCCGTCGTATCGGGCTCTTGCTGTCCTTCGCCGGGGCGGCCTCGACGGTGGCACTCATGTTCCGACTGTAGGAACTGCCCGCCGACCTCGCCCGTCGGGAGGTCCCGCGTGCGGGTGGGACCTGCGCTTTCCGATAGCCTCCGTGCCGTGACGGAACAGCACTCGCACCAGTTCGAGCGGGGCACGGACGGCCCGAAGGTCATCGTCGTGGGAGTGGACGGCTCCGATTCCTCCCTCAGAGCGGCCGCATATGCCGGTGGCCTGGCCCGCCGCCAGCGCGCCCTCCTCGCCGTCGTCTATGTGCAGCCGGTGATGGCGGCGGGAGCCGCCATGGGCGCCCCGGTCGCCGAGACGACCGACGAGATCGCCGAGGACCTGGTCGCCCAGATCAGGGAGGCCACCGAGCGCACGAAGGGGATATTCGATGTGCGCTGGGAGTTCCACACCTTCCGCGGCGATCCGTACGGCGGCCTGGTGAAGGCGGCGGACGAACTCAAGGCGGACGCGGTGGTGGTGGGGGCCTCGGAGCAGGCCGGGCATCGGATCGTGGGCTCGGTGGCGGTGCGGCTGGTGAAGGCGGGGCGGTGGCCGGTGACGGTGGTGCCCTGAGGTGGGCCGCCGCCCTCATGGGCCTCCGGGAGCCAGCCGGATGATCTGGAAACCGGCGGTGGCGAGGACGACCGGCAGGGCGCGTACGGCCTCGCGGTCCTTCTCGCGTGCGGGCTCCGTGAGCTCGTCCCAGTCCTTCATGTCGGGGTGAGTCCTCGCGTCGTCGTCGCGGTCCGGACCGTATACGACGCCTTCCGCGCGACGTGCCCGCAGCCAGCGCCTGTGCTCCATGCGGGCGAGCCGTTCGACCTCGGTTTCCTCCAGTACGAAGGGGGGCGCGGGGTCCAGGCGGGGAGCGATCGCGCAGTCCAGGGCTCGCAGTTTCTCGCCGATGGCCAGGACCGCCTGCCGGTTGTCCTCCTGTTTCCGGGCGGGCAGCCGGTCCCACGGAACCACGGACGCGTTGGTCTCCTCCGATTCCCCTCGCCGGGTGCGGGCCGCCCATTCGTAGTGCTCGTGCAGGACCCGTGCGAGGTGTTCCACCAGGTCGTCCCCGAGGAGATCGGGACGGCAGGCGGCGTCCAGGACGCCGAAGGTGCTCAGCCGCCCGTCCAGGTCGTCCAGCAGGGCGGAGTCGTCGTGGCCGAGGGACACCCCGAAGGGACCGTGCTCCCGTAACTGGAGGACGAGGCCGCCGGGCGGAACGCGCCATGCCTCGAAGGCCGACAGCGCTATGGACAGGGACGTGTCGTCGGAGGGGCCGGCGATGTAGACGCGCAGGCCCTGCGAACCCGTCGCGGACAGCAGGGCGTTGACCGCCGAGCCGGTCTCCTCGATGTCCTTCGGCTCGATCCGGCAGACCTCCGGGAGGAACTCGTACTGGTCGCTCAGGCGGCTGAGTGCTGCCGTGGCCGAGGCGCCGGCCCAGGTGATCGGCAGCAGGCCCGTGCCGGGGCGCAGCCGCCAGCGGCGGGCAAGTTCGACGAGCAGGGCACGGGCGAACGGGGAGACGCCGACGATCAGACAGTGCGGCGGCGGGGTGGCCGCGTCATGCTCCTCGATCCGTTCCGTCGCGGCGAGTCGCCGTGCCGCGAGCATGTCCACGTTGAAGAAGTCGAGGCGTACCCGTCCCCGTGACGCGCCCATGAGGTGGCGGGCCTGGAGGGCGCTGCACAGGTTTTGGTCGCCGATCGCGGCGTGGACGTGGAGGGAGCGGGCGGGGTCCTGGACCAGTTCGCGGACCGTCGCGGCGATCAGGACGTTGTCCCCGCTGTCGTCCGCGCAGGCGTAGACGGCGCTCGCCCTGGCCACGCCCGCCGCCCGGAGCGCCTCAAGGCTGCTGGGATCGCCGACCACGGACAGGACTCCGTCGTCGTCGGCCCCGACGGCGGACACGGCCACCACGGTCCGGCCCGCCTCGCGCAGCCGGGCCGTGAGCATCTGCGCCGTGTTCCCGGCACCACAGACCACGCTGTGGCCCTCCAGCCGGGCCAGCCGCAGTCGGCGGAGTTCGTCGGCGCCCAGCAGCCGGACCGCCTCGACGAGGGCCGAGAGGGTGGCGAGCGGCGCGAGGAAGCGGGCCACTTCCAGGGCCCAGGGCAGGGACCCGGCCCCGTTCAGGGGGTCGGCGTCGAGGACGAACAACTGGCAGGAGTAATAGAGCAGATCGAAGAAGCCGTGCCCGAACTCCGGGTGCCCCTCGAGATAGGTGCGGAATCCGAACCAGCCCAGCACCATCCCCGCCGCGGCGAGGGCGATGGAGACGAACTGCAGAGCCGTGAACCGGCGAACGAGCAGGCTTCGTTGCGTGGTCATGCCCCACCCCGTGCGTCAGCGTGACACCGACCCCCCTGCTGACAGCGGCGCCACGAGGCACTCATGGTCGAGCCCTGGGCGCGGGGCGTCAATCCCCTTTCCGGACTGGACTGTTGAGCGACGAGGCGGCGGCGCGTGTGGCCCTACAGGTCGCGCAGGAAGTCCAGCAGGAGGGCGTTGAACTCCTCGGGCTTCTCCAGGTTGGGGAAGTGCGCGGCGCCTTCCACGAGGACCGAGCGGCCGTCTCGGGCGGTGTGGGCGTAGAGCTCGGCGTCGGCGATCAGGTCCGGTGAGTCCAGGGCGCCGTTGACCATGAGGACCGGGACGTCGATCTTCGGTACGCGCGGCCAGGTGTCGGTCATGGGGACGTGCCAGTCGCGTTCGCCCGGTGTGTGCTTGGCGATGGTGTGCAGTGCCATCTCGCGCAGCCGGTCCAGGATGGCCGGTTCGATGTCGTCCGCGGTACGGAACGGGCCCGCCATGGCGCGCAGGAACACCTTGAGCCAGGCTTCGATGTCGCCGGAGTGCAGGGTGTGGGCCGACTCGGCGACGATCTCGCGGGTCTTCTCGTAGGTGTAGCGGAAGTCGCTGACCGAGGCCCCGCTCAGCACGATCCCGCGGACCAGTTCCGGGTACTCGATCGCGGTGTCGCCGGCGATGGCACCGCCCATCGACACCCCGGCGAGGACCGCCGGGCCCGCGTCGAGGTGCCTGAGGAGGAGGGCGAGGTCGTCGGCCCAGCGGAAGGACTCGCTCGCGTTGGCGGACCAGCCGTGACCGCGGACGTCCGGGGCGACCACCCGGTAGCCGGCGGCGACCAGGGACGGTGTCTGGTCCTCGAAGAGCCGGTGGTCGACGTAGCCGGAGTGGAGGAGGACCACGAGCTCGCCGCTGCCGCTGTCGCGGTAGGCGAGGTCGCCGTCGGTGGACGGGAAGTAGCTCAGTTCCGAGGTGACTGTCATGACAACCAAGGTGTCATCTTCTGGCGACTTTGACAACCCGGTTGTCATGATGGACGGGTGCATGATGGCCCCGTGAACGACAACGACGCCCCGCTGCCCCCCGACGAACTCGGCGACCGCGTCTCCGAGGTCTTCGACCTGATCGGCGCGCTCTACCGGCGTGGCCTGCGCAAGCTCGAACAGGCCGAGAAGGAGGAGGGGGTCTCCGTCGGCGTGCGCTCCGTCCTCGTCCTGCTGCGTCGCTACGGGCCCATGACCGTGCCTCAGATGGCCCGGATCATGGCGCTGACCCGGCAGTTCGTGCAGCGCATGGTCAACGACGCGGCGGCCGGGGACTGGGTCGAGGCCATGCCGAACCCCGCGCATCAGCGGTCCTCGCTGATCCGGATCACGGCCGGGGGCGAGGCGGTGATCGACGCGATCCTCGCGCGCGAACACGCCCTGAACCGGCAGGTCGGCGGGGAGCTGACCGATGCCGAGCTGCGGGCGTGCCGGCGCGTCCTCAAGGAGATGCTGCGGACGTTCGACGAGGTGGACGTCGACTGACCTATTTCCCCATGACCAGACCGTCCTTCGCCGCACCCCGGCTCAGCACCACGTCCCGGATGCGGTCGCGCACGCCGGCCAGTTCGGCGCCCTCCGCGATCGCCTGGTTGAGGTTCACCACCCGCCCGGCGTCGATGTCGAACAGCTGCGGAACGAACTCGGCCTTCCGCACCTCCCAGCGGCCCCCCGGTCTCGCGGGCGGGGCGAAGGTGAAGCGGCCGATCGTGGACTGGTTGCCGCGCGGGTCCTGGGCGCCCTCGTAGTTGAACATCTCGCCGGCGATCTGGTCGCCCATGCCGTAGATCACCCAGGTGCCGTTGACCTTCTCGTACGCCTGCGGGATGTGGGCGTGGGTGCCGAGGATCAGGTCGATGTCGGGGCGGTCGCCGGTGCGGGCGGCGGTGAGCGAGCCGGCCAGGGTGAGCTGGCGGTCGTCGGGGGCGTCCTGCCATTCCGTGCCCCAGTGCATGGAGACCACGACGACGTCGGCGCCCGCCTTCCGGGCGGCCCGGGCATCGCCGATGATCCTGTTCTCGTCGATGAGATTGACGGCCCACGGCTGACCGGCGGGCAGCGGGTAGCCGTTGGTGTCGTAGGTGTAGGAGAGGTGGGCGACCTTCGCGGCGCCCGCGCGCAGGATCGTGACGGTGCGCGCCTCGCCCTCGGTGCGGGCGGTTCCGGCGTGCCGTACGCCCTCGCGGTCGAGGGCGTCGAGGGTGCGGCGGATCCCGTCGGCGCCGTCGTCGAGGCTGTGGTTGGAGGCGGTGGAGCAGCCGTCATAGCCGGTGGCGGCGAGCCCCTCGGCGACTTCGGGCGGGGACTTGAAGGCGGGATAGCCGGTGTAGTCGCCGTTCGCCCCGTAGACGGTCTCCATATGACACAGCGCCAGATCGGCGCGGGAGACGACCGGTCGGATCCCGGAGAGCATCGGGCGGAAGTCGTGGCCGACGCCGCCCGCGTCGAACTGGGCGCGGTCGATGATGGAGCTGTGCGGGAGGACGTCGCCGGAGGCGACGAGCGTGAACCCGCGGGCGGTGTCGGCGGACGGGGCCGGGCGACCGCTGCGGGCGGGTCGGTCGGGTTTCTCGTGGTCCTGGGCCTGACAGGCGGCGCCCGCGGCCAGGAGTGCGGTCATGGCCAGGGCCACTTGGCGACTGCGTGCAATCATCAGCTCACCCCACTGTGATCATATTTACGCACAAATAGGTACGAAGATGAACACGGCCGCAAACGGATCGGGCACCTTCATTCGCCCGATGGGCGCGGCATTCGCCCGATGGCCACGGCGGAGGGAACCGTCGAGCGAGCGGAACGAACCCTTGAGCAAGGCGGGACGAACTGTTGAGCGAGGCGGAACGAACCGTTCGTCGTACCGTTCGCCGACGCGATCGACCGCCCGCCGCAGATCCGCGCGCACGCCCTGTCCCTCACCCACGCCCTGCGATGCCATACGGCCATGACGGCCGGAACCACGCTCACGAACGGGACGACCGCCGAGCACGAGCTCGCCGCGCTACAGCGGGAGCACGGCCGGCCTCTCTTCGCGCTGCTTCTCCGGCTGTGCGACGGGGACCGGCAGCGGGCCGAGGATCTCGTCCAGGAGACCCTCGTACGGGCCTGGCAGCACCCCGAGGCGCTGCGCGCCGACGACTTCGACTCCGTACGGCCCTGGCTGCTGACCGTGGGACGGCGGCTGGCGATCGACGCGCGGCGGGCCCGGCAGGCGCGGCCCGCGGAGGTCGGGGACGCGATCCTGGAGAACGCGCGAGTGTGCGCCGATCACGCCGAGCGGGCCGCCGCGACCCTCGATGTGCGCGAGGCTGTGAAGACACTCACTCCGGAGCACCGTGAAGTCCTGGTGCTCGTGTACTTCCAGGGGGCGAGTGTGGCGGAAGCCGCGCAAACCCTCGGCATTCCTCCCGGTACCGTGAAGTCCCGCGCGTACTACGCGCTGCGCGCCCTGCGCCGGGTCCTTCCGGGTTACGCGGCCGACCTGCGATGAAACTCATGGTGAAGCAAAGCCTTCGCAAAGCGCCTTGCTGAGGACCATGGTTGAGTAATCGGCTGTCTTCATCCGTGTTCCCGACTGGGAGCCCGGCGACGGGCGACGCGCACGCACCGGAGGAAGGCAGGAAGGGATGCTGCACAGAGGTCAAGAGAGCACGGACGGCGCCGGTGGCGGTGAACTCACCGTTCCCATGGCCTGGTTGTACGCCGAGTACATCGCCGACGAGCTGCTGCGGACCGGCGATCTCATGCCGCCGACGTCCTTCGAGTTCCGCGCCGGGCGCGACGCCCTGGCGCTGACCATCTTCCTGTCCGACACCGACGGGGAGCTGTCCGGCATCCGGGTCGTCTCCCAGCTGGAGACCTGGCTGTCGCTGACGGCGTACGACCAGCCCTGGCAGGACTGGGTCCGTGACCGCATGGCGCGGCTCACCGCCGAGGCCGTCGACACCGGCGGGCCCGCGCCCGACCTGGACCTCGCGGAGGCGGCCTGGCGCTGGCTCCAGGAGACCGAGCTCCTCGCCCCCGACCTCAACGCGGTGCCGGGCGGCGGACCGGTGATCGGCGAGGACGAGGGGCCGAAGGTGTGGACACCGGCCTGGCAGCTCGGGCTGCCGCTGGGGCACCTCGCCATCCACCTCTTCTAGCCTCCCCGGCCCGCGCAGGCCCGGTCCCGGACTTTTTTCGAACGGGACCAATCCTCGTGCCCGACCGCTCCGAATCCCTTGGTTGCGATTCTGTGTGGGGCTTGAGTGATTCGGCGGTCCGGTGCGTACCGGTGGGAGCAAGGAGTAACCCCACCCGCACCCAACGGCACGAGGATTCCGCATGAGGTCCCAGGAGAGGCATCGCGACGTCGCCGCGTACGCGCTCGGCGTGCTGGACGAGGCGGACGCGTTCCGTTTTGAGGACCACCTCATGGAATGCCCGAGGTGCGCCGCGCATGTCACCGAATTCGGCCCGATCACCCGGCAGTTGCTGCTGTACCGGCGTTCCACGCCGCAGTTCGTGCACCCGATGACCAAGCCGGGTCCCCGGCTGCTGGACCGGCTGCTCTCCGAGGTAGGGGCGCGACACCGGGCCGGACGTCGACGCTTTCTCTGCGCGGTCGCGGCCACCGTCGCCTTCGCGGTGGCGGGGCCCGGGCTCGTGGCCCTCGCGAGCGGCGGCGAGGGCGCCCTGCGGATCGACGCGACCGACGCGCGATCCGGCGTCTGGGCGCAGGTCACCGCCGAGGACTACACCTCGGGCAGCCAGCTGGAGCTGAAGGTGAAGGACGGCGCGGGTCCGCGCACCTGTCGCCTGGTCATCATCGGCACGGACGGCTCCGAGGAGACGGTCACCACCTGGACCGTCCCCCGCCACGACGCCCGCGAACTCACCATGCAGGGCTCGTCGTCCCTCCACCCCGACCAGATCGCCCGCTACGAGGTGCGCTCCTCGGACGGCGAGCACCTGGTGACTCTCAAGTCCCACTGAGTCCGAACGAACGCGGAGCCCGCCTCCCGCGTCCCCGTACCGATACGGCCTGCCGTCGACACCGCTCGGTCCTGGGGGAACACATGCGCGCACTCTTCGCACGAACTCTCGCTGTCCTCCTGCCCCTTGCCCTGTTCGCGGCCGGGTGCGGCAGCGAGAAGGCCGGCAGCGGCGCCCGGTCCGCCGAGTCGAAGGACCGCGCCCGTGAGGTGGCCGCCGCGTGGGACGGTTCACGGGCCGCCGAGGTGTGGCGGAAGGGCTACTACCCGCTGGCGGACGTCGTCCAGCTCCCCGAACACGCCTTCCGGAACGACGACGACAAGACGGCGTACGCCGCGGAGAACTACGTCCTGGACGCCGAACTGCCCGCCGACTCACCGGCGAAGGGCAAGGTCGAGTGGGAGGGCGGGAGTTCGCTCAGCCTGCCCCTGATGGACGCGCGGAAGGCGTACGAGACTGTCGCCCGCGGCGGCAACGACGGACCCCATCTGACCGTGACGGCGGTGAAGCTCGGCACGACGATCCTCGTCACCAGCCGGGGGCCGGCCACCGTGCCGGCCTGGCTGTTCACCCTGGACGGATACGACACCCCGCTCAAGCGGGTCGCCCTGGAACCCTCGGTGCTGCCCGGGTCACCGATCGAGCCGCTCAAGGACGCCACGGACGACCTGATGGAGCTCCAGCAACTCGTCGAGGTCGGCCGTGACGGCCGGTCCGTCACGGTTCTCGCGGGGCACGGCGCCTGCGACGACGGAGCCGCCGTACAGGTACGGGAGACGGCCGGCAGCGTGGTGCTGTCGGCGTCGATCGTCGGAGGGAGCGACGGTGACTGCACAGCCCAGTTGCTTTTCCAGAAGGCCACGGTGAAGCTCGAGCGGGAACTCGGCGACCGGGTCCTCCTGGACGCCTTCACGGGAGCGCCGATCGCCCAGCGCCGCATCCCTACTTGAGCAGCCGTGACATCCTGCGGTCCGCCAGCGGCTTGCCGCCTGTCTGGCAGGTGGGGCAGTACTGGAGCGAGGAGTCGCTGAAGGAGACCTCGCGGATGGTGTCGCCGCACACCGGGCAGGGCTCGCCGGTGCGGCCGTGGACGCGCAGGCCGCTCTTCTTCTCCGCTTTGAGCCGCCCGGCCGCCACCCCGCGGGAGCGTTCGACGGCCTCGGTGAGGGTGGCGCGCAGGGCCGCGTAGAGGCGTGTCGTCTCCTCGGGGGTGAGGGACGCGGCGAGTTTGAAAGGGGACATCTTCGCCGCGTGCAGGATCTCGTCGCTGTAGGCGTTGCCGACCCCGGCGATGAGGCCCTGGTCGCGCAGGGCGCCCTTGAGTTGGCGGCGTTCGGTCGCCAGCAGTCCCGCGAAGCGCGCCTCGTCGAAGTCGTCCGCGAGCGGGTCGGGGCCGAGGCGGGCCACCCCCGGGACCTCCTGGGGGTCCTGGACGACGTACACGGCGAGGCGTTTCTGCGTACCGGCCTCCGTCAGGTCGAAGCCGGCGCCGGTCTCCAGGGCCACCCGCAGGGCGAGGGGGCCCTTGCCCGGGCGGGGCATGCCGCTGGGCAGTTCGTCCTTCCAGTGCAGCCAGCCCGCGCGGGCCAGATGGGTCACGAAGTGCGGGCCGCCGTCCGTGACCAGGTCGAGGAACTTGCCGTGCCGGTGCACGGCGGTCACCTCGCGGCCTTGGAGGGCGGTGAGCGGAGGGTCGTACGTCTTCAGGACACTGATCGCGACGGGCAGCACCCGGACGATCTCATGGCCGACCAGGTGCTCGGTGAGGAAGTCCTTGAGCGCTTCCACCTCGGGGAGTTCCGGCATACGTCCAGGGTGCCATCGACCGTCACGTGCGTCCCGGGACGACGAACTCGCACCACACGCACTTGCCGCCGCCCCGCGCCTCCACGCCCCACACGTCCGTGAGCAGGTCGACGAGGAGCAGGCCGCGGCCGGAGACCCCCGACTCCCCCGCCTCCCGGCGGCGCGGCAGGGCGCTGGAGGAGTCCTCGACCTCGACGCGCAGCCTGCGTTCAGGGCCGGCCAGGACCCTGAGGGTGACGATGGCGGAGCCCTCGGTGTGCATCAGGGCGTTGGTGATCATCTCGTCGGCCACCAGTTCGATCTCGTCGGCCCGGTCGCCGGAGCCCCAGGCCCGGACGGCGGCGCGGATCATGTGCCGGGCCTCGGCCAGCGCCTCCGGGTCGCCCGGGGCCACGTGCTGCTGGAGCCGCCCGCCGGACTGCGGGGCGTCCAGGCCCCGGCGGCGCAGCAGGAGCAGGGCGACGTCGTCGTCCCCGCCGCGTTCCTCGGCCACGTCGATGAGCTTGTCGGCGAGGTCGCGCACATCGGCGGGGCCGGAGCCGATGAGCGCGGTGAGGGTCTGCATACCGTCGTCGAGGTCGACGCCGGGCTGTTCGACCAGACCGTCGGTGCAGAGCAGCAGGGTGTTGCCGGGGTCGAGTTCGAGGGTCGCGACGGGGTATTCGAGGCTGCCGAACTCGGCGGACAGGCCGAGCGGCAGCCCGCCCTCGACGGGGACCCGGCGGCAGCTCCCGTCCGCCTGCCGCACCAGCGGGTCGATGTGCCCGGCCCGGACGACCTGGACGACCCCGGTGGCCAGATCGGCCTCGGCGTACAGACAGGTCGCGAAGCGGTCGGTGTCGAGTTCGTGGAGGAAGACGGAGGCGCGGGCCATGACGGTGGCCGGGGTGTGGCCCTCGGCGGCGTAGGCGCGCAGCACGATCCGCAGCTGGCCCATGACGGCGGCGGCGTGGGTGTCGTGGCCCTGGACGTCGCCGATGACCGCGCCGACCCGGCCGCCGGGCAGGGGGATGAGGTCGTACCAGTCGCCGCCGATGTCCCGGCCGAGGGAGCCCGCGGCGGAGCCGGCGCGGTAGCGGACGGCGACGTCGGCGCCACGCACGCTGGGGATGGTGCGCGGCAGCATGGCCTGCTGGAGTCCGGTGGCGAGGTCTTTCTCCTGTTCGTAGAACATGGCCCGCTGGAGGCTCTGCGCGATGCTGCTGCCGAGGGCGACGAGGACGTTGCGGTCCTCCGGCGAGAAGCCGCTGCGGTCGCTGTAGAGCAGGCCCATCGCGCCGATCGGTCGGGCCTGGGCGATCAGCGGAAGGTAGGCCGCCGCGGTGATGTTCAGGTCGGTGAGGTGCGGCCACAGGAGCGGGTAGCGCTCGGCGAACTCCTCCGGTGACTCGATGAATCGCGGGGTCAGGGTCCGTACGACCTCGCTCATCGGGTACTGCTCGTCGATGCCGGTGACGTCCGTGCCGGGCACGAAGCTCCCCGCGGGGCCCTCGGCGATCAGCCTGATGCGGCCGGCCTCGACCAGGCCCATGACCAGGCTGGTGGCGCCGAGGTGGGTCAGGCCGTGGGTGTCCTTGAGGACGTCGATGACGTCGCCGACCGAGCGGGCGTAGGCGAGGGCGGCGGTGGTCAGCTGGACGACGTTGGTCTGCTCCTGCCGCGCGGCGTCCAGGCTGGCCTGTTCGCGCCGGACGTCGAGGTCGTCGAGTTCCTGGGTGGCGTCCCGGACGATGCCGACGATCCGGCGCGGGCGCCCCGTCTCGTCGCGGCGGATGTAGCCCTGGGTGTGGGTCCAGCGCAGGGCGCCGTTGCGGCAGCGGATGCGGAAGTAGGTGCCGTAGTTCTCGCTGCCGTCCTTCATCGCCTGGGAGACCAGGGCGTCGAGCCGGTAGGCCTCGGGGGGCGGGACCCGGATCGCGAGGGTCTCCGGGCGGCCGTCGTACTCGCCGGGGCGCAGGTCGAAGACCTCGTGGGCCTGGGCGTCCATGTGGAACAGACCGGTGTCCAGGTCCCAGTCGAAGCTGCCCATGCGGTTGAGCGCCAGAATCGGGTCCGGGTGGGCGGGCCAGTCGTCCGGGAGTGACAGGGCGCTCGCTCCCCGATCAACCATGGGGCCACCTTGCCAGGATTTGTCCGATTCTTCGACTGGGGCGGGCGCCATGGGCGTCAGCTCCCGAAGACGTCCGTGGGGCTGTCGAAGATGCTGTCGGTGGAGACCGGCTCGTCGGGGCTGTCGGGGACGAGCCCGCCGCCGTCGGGCAGGTCGGGGGTGTCCGGGACGGTCTCGGGGCCGATGTCCTGCCCAGTGTCCGTGGGCTGCGCGGTGGAGGGCGTGTCGGGGGCGGTCGGGGTCTGCGGCGCGGTCGTGGGAGACGGCGCGGTGGCGGTGGCGGCCGGGCAGGCCGGGTCCTGTGTGCCGGGCGTCGCGGGGAGGGGGACGCCGGGGGTGACGGTGACGGTCGGGGTGGCGCAGTCGGTCGTCAGCCGCTGTTCGTCCGACGGGGAGGCGGAGTCCTCGCTCTCGCCGGGCCTCACGCTCGTGCCGGACCCGGTCCTCGACGGACTGGGCGTGGGTGTCGGCGTGGCTGTCGGGGCGGTCGTCGGGATCAGCGGCTCCGGCCGGGGTACGACGTGGTCGTGGCGTGCGTCGTGTCCGCAGCGCCGCTCGATCCAGGTGTTGTCGACGAGGTCGATGATCGTGATGTGGGTGATGACCTGGGGCGCCGGGGTCACGACGATCACCTGGTCGTGCCCGAAACCGGACCACGCCCGCCCCTTGGTCCCGGGGTTGCCGCGCTGCGGCGCCGCGGACGTCAGCGGGTTGCCGCAGGCGCAGCGGACGCGCGGGACGCCACGGTTGTCGACCAGGACGGCGGTGCCGGCCTGGAGGACGGACGGGAAGTCGGTGGCCCGTCCGCCTCGGTACCCGTGGTTGGTGACGCGGGTGTCGGCGCGCAGCACGACCGAGGTGAGGGAGCGCAGGTAGGTGGGGATCGAGGCCTGTGCGACACCGGCGACCTGGGCGAAGGCACGCCCCTTGGCCGGGTCGGCGGTCAGCTGGTCGATCTGCCGGTTCACGTCACAGCTGCCGGTCCGCGCGGTGCCGCCGTAGAGGCCGGGTGTGCCGCCCGAGATGGAGCGGTCGCCGGACTGACGCGGTTGCTGCGTTCGGGTGATGGGCGCGGCCGTGGCCGTCGCGGTCGCCGTGGACGCGGTGAAGGGGTCGGGCCCCTGGGCCGCGATCGGCTGGAGGAAGATCTCCCCGCTCGACCTCGTGCCGTTCTCGGTGTCGTTGCCACCTGCGCAGCCGACGACGATCAGCGCCGCCGAGAGCGCGCAGACAGTGACGAAGGTTCCGGTACGCACCGTGCTCTCCCACCTCATGCCGGGTCATTCGTCACTATTGTCTGCTTCACTCACTTGGGTTACGCAAGCGGAGGAGTGGTAGACGGAGAGTGACACGGGGTTCCCGCGCGACAATGGGAGGAAGGAGCACCTGGCCGTGAACTGGTTCACCGCACCCGACTACTGGCTCAGCCGACTGGTCTTCCAGCGGGCGCTGGCCGGTGTGTACCTCGTGGCCTTCCTGACGGCGGCCCTACAGTTCAGGGCCCTGCTCGGCTCGCGCGGCATGCTCCCTGTCCCCCGCTACGTCGAACGGATGCCCTTCAAGGCGGCTCCGAGCCTGTTCCATCTCCACTACTCCGACCGCTTCTTCGCGGTCTGCGCCTGGGCGGGCTGCGCGGTGTCGGCGGCGCTGCTCGCGGGTCTCGACTCCCGAGTGCCGTTGGCGGCGGGGATGGCGCTGTGGCTGGTGCCGTGGCTGCTGTATCTGTCGATCGTCAACGTCGGCCAGACCTGGTACGCGTTCGGCTGGGAGTCCCTGCTGCTCGAAGTCGGCTTCCTGGCCGTCTTCCTGGGCAACGACGACGTGGCCCCGCCGGTCGTGGTGCTGTTCCTGCTGCGCTGGATCCTGTTCCGGGTGGAGTTCGGGGCGGGTCTGATCAAGATGCGCGGGGACGCCTGCTGGCGGAAGCTGACCTGTCTGGACCATCATCACGAGACCCAGCCGATGCCGGGCCCGCTGAGCTGGTTCTTCCACCATCTCCCCCGGCCCCTGCACCGGGCCGAGGTGGCCGCGAACCACTTCACCCAACTCGTCGTCCCGGTCCTGCTGTTCACTCCCCAGCCGCTCGCGACAGCGGCCGCCGCGCTGATGATCGTCACCCAGCTGTGGCTGGTCCTGTCGGGCAACTTCTCCTGGCTGAACTGGATCACCGTCGTGCTGGCCCTGTCGGCGGTGGAGTTCCCCTACGACGCCCCGTCGACGCCCGGCGCCCCGCTCTGGTACGAGATCGTCGTCCTGGCCGTCGCCGCGCTGCTGGTCTGCCTCAGCTACCACCCGGTGACGAACATGCTCTCCCGCCGCCAGATCATGAACCGCTCCTTCGATCCGCTCCATCTGGTCAACACCTACGGCGCGTTCGGCAGCGTCAGCCGGATCCGCTACGAGGTCGTCGTCGAGGGCACGGCCGACGACGTGCCGCGCGAGGACTCGGACTGGCGGGAGTACGAGTTCAAGGGCAAGCCCGGCGATCCCCGGCACTGGCCGCGCCAGTTCGCCCCGTACCATCTGCGGCTCGACTGGCTGATGTGGTTCGCGGCGCTGTCGCCCGCGTACGCGGGGCCGTGGTTCGGCACGTTCGTGGAGCGACTGCTGGAGAACGACCACGACACCCTGAAACTGCTCCGCCGCTCCCCGTTCCCGCCCGACGCCCCGCCGCGTTACGTCCGTGCCCGTCTCTTCCGCTACCGGTACACGAGTTGGCGTGAACTGCGGGAGACGGGCGCCTGCTGGGAGCGGACGTACGTGCGGGAGTATCTGCCGCCGACGCGCCTGGCGGGGGTGGCTCAGAGGTCGTAGACACGGGTGGCGGGGACGGCGAAGCCGTGGGGCAGGTCGTCGCCGCCGTCGCCCGAGGGCTCCAGGCGGCGGGCACCGCCTCGTGCGCCTGCTGTTCGGGGGCCTCGGTGTAGAGGTTGGCCATGGCGGCGGCCCCGAAGCCGAGCCCTCGGGGGGTCTTCACCGGCCCGCCGGGCGCAGTCGCAGGCCCTGCATACCGCCGTCGACGGCGAGGGAGGTGCCGGTGGTGGCGCCGGAGAGCGGGCTCGCCAAGTAGGCGATGGCGCCCGCGACTTCGTCGGCCGAGACGAGACGACCGGTGGGCTGGCGGGCCTCCAGGGCGGCGCGTTCGGCGGCGGGGTCGGGGGCCTTGTCGAGGAGGCGGCCGATCCACGGGGTGTCCGCCGTACCGGGGTTGACGCAGTTGACGCGGATGCCCTCGCGGACGTGGTCGGCGGCCATGGCGAGGGTCAGCGAGTGGACCGCGCCCTTGGTCGCGCTGTAGAGGGCGCGTTGGGGAAGGCCCGCGGTGGCGGCGATGGAGCAGGTGTTGACGATCGCCGCGTGCGACGACCGCCGCAGATGCGGGAGGGCCGCGCGGGCCACGCGGACCATGCCGACGACGTTGACGTCCATCACGCGGTGCCATTCGGCGTCGTCGTTGTCCTCGACGGTGCCCTGGGCGCCGATCCCCGCGTTGTTGACCAGGATGTCGAGCCCGCCCAGCTCGGCGACGGCGGCGGCGACGGCCCGGCGGACGGCGGCGTCGTCGGTGACGTCGGCCTGGTGTCCGAGCAGGGGCTTGGTCACGGACGACGGGTCGAGGTCGAGGACGGCGACCTGGGCGCCGCGCGCGGCCAGCAGTTCGGCGGTGGCCCGGCCGATGCCGGAGGCGCCGCCGGTCACCAGGGCCTTGAGGCCCTCGAAGTCGGTCATGCCGCGTGTCCCTTCTTGTTCGATTCGTCGGCGAGATCTTCTGCCCAGAAGGCGCCGTCCGGGAACCTGTAGCGGGCGTTCGGCGCGGGCCGCATGGCGGCCGAGGACAACGCGGGGCGTGGGCGGTCAGCCGGGGAGCACCCGGGTCTGTCCTGCGGGGAGCTTGCTCCACCAGTGGGCGTACCGGCTGTAGACCCGCGGGTCCCGGTCGGCCAGGAGCGCGAGCAGTGCGCGTGCCTCCTCGGCCAGCCCGTCCCATGCCGTGTCCGGGAGGTCGTGGAAGGCGGTCGCCTCGATGCCGCCCTCCACGGGGCGCCACACACCGGCCACGTACCCGTCGACCAGCAACGTCGGCAGGACATCGCCGTTGACCCGGGTCACCAGCTTGCGGTAGTCGGGCGGGATCACCCGGCTGCGGTCGTCGTACGCCAGCAGGACGCTGTCCCACATGGGGAGGAGGCGGGGTGGGGCGGGGGTGTCGGCGGGTGGGCGCGGGGCGCCCTGGACGTCGTACAGCGTTCTGCCCTCGGGGCCGACGATCGTCTCCAGCGTCTCCCCGAGTTCCTTCAACGCCGTCCGGACGCGCGCCCGTTGGACCATGGCGAACTGGGCGATGTCCGCCACCGACGCGGGTCCGAAGCCTTCCAGGTAACGGAGGACGAGGGTGCGCAGCGCGGCATCGGGCTCGCCGGTGAAGCGGCCCTCGGGAGCGGCGATGTACGAGGGGGAGTACTCGAAGGACCAGGGTCCGCCGGTCGGTACGTGGACCAGCGGGGCGTACGACCGCAGTCCCCACCACGCCCCGTCCTTCTTCTCCGCGCCCACCCGTTCCGCCAGCCAGCCCGCCAGGTCGCCGTTCGAGCGGGGCCGGGACGCGAACTCCAGGAACCCCGGCTCCAGTTCGGCGGCGTCCGCCGGGGTGAGCCCCGCGGCGACGAAGCGGTAGCCGAGCCGGGAGGCGTACAGCGTCGGCTGCATCGCCTCCCGGACCGTGCCGTAGTCGTCGCGGTGGACCGCGTGCAGAGTGATCCGCAGCAGGGTCGCCTTGACGAGCGTGCGGTCGGCGAAGGCCGCGTCCAGCTCGGCCGGGTCGAAGCCGTCGAGCCGGTTCCACAGCGCGAGATACGGGGACGCCGGCTGCTGCGCCTGGAGGGCGAGGAGCCGCCGGACCGCGGCGGCGACTCCCCGTGGCTCCCGGCGCAGCAGCAGCTGACGGGCGAGTGTGGCCCGGTTGAGTTCCCGCGCGGTGATCGTCGTCGATGTGCTCGTCACGCCCCGGATTCTGCCCTCCTCAGGCGCAGGGTGACGAGCTGGAAGGGGCGCAGGCGCAGGGGCACGCGATTGCCGTCCCGTTCCGGGGTTTCCGGCAGCGGTCGCTCCAGGAGGTCCGTCGCCGTCACGTCCGCCACCTCGAAGTTGGCCGTCAGGGTGGCCCTGGCCCGGCCGCCGTGCGCCTCGTGCAGCCGCACGACCACGTCGCCGCTGCCGTCGTCGGCCAGCTTCACGGCCGTGATCACGACCGCGTCCTGGTCGACCGTGACCAGCGGGGACACCTCGCCGGCCCCGGTGGTCCGCCGTTCCGGGAGGTTGATCCGCCAGCCCTCGCGGACCGCGTCGCCGATGCCCGCGCCGGGGATCAGCGCGTGCCGGAACCGGTGGACACCCTGGTCGGTCTCGGGGTCGGGGAAGCGCGGGGCGCGGAGCAGGGAGACCCGGACGGTGGTGGTCGTGCCGCCGTCGCCGTCCGTGCGCACCGTGCGGGTCACGTCGTGGCCGTACGTCGAGTCGTTGGCGACGGCGACGCCCCAGCCCGGCTCCTCCAGGTGGACGAAGCGGTGGTTGCAGGCCTCGAACTTGGCCGCCTCCCAGCTGGTGTTGGTGTGGGTGGGACGGTGGAAGTGCCCGAACTGGGTCTCCGACGCGTACCGTTCGGCGTGCACGTCGAGCGGGAACGCCAGCTTCAGGAACTTCTCCGTCTCGTGCCAGTCGACCTCCGTGTCCAGCAGCAGACGCCGCTCCCCCGGTGCGAGGGACAGCAGTTGGGTGACGCGGGAGGAGCCGAAGGTGCGGACGATCCGCACGGCGTTGTCGCCCTCGGCGACGACCTCGTCCGCCGCCGTCAGATCGGTGACCGTGTTGCGGTAGAACTCGTCGACGTCCCAGGCGTCCCACATGTTCGGGAAGTCGGGGTGGAGTTGGAGGAGGTTGGCGGCCGTGCCGGGCGCGACGGTCTCACGGTCGGCCGCGATGTCGTAGGCCGAGACCACGAGTCCGTCGTCGTCGATCTCGACGCGCAGGAGGCCGTTGTCGAGGAGGTGCCCTCCGGCGGGGCGAGGGGTGAGCCGGGTGTGGCCTTCGACGGTCGGTGTGGCGGCGCCGCCCGCCGGGACGGCGGCGCGGGTGTGCGGGGTGGAGTTGAAGACCAGCTCCCGGTCCCCCTCCCCCGCCAGGGCGCGCTGTGCGGCCTCGATGATGCCGGTCAGCTCCTCGGCCACCCGCTCGTACGTCCTCCGTGCCTCGCGGTGCACCCATGCGATGGACGAGCCGGGCAGGATGTCGTGGAACTGGTGGAGCAGGACCGTCTTCCAGATGCGGTCCAAGTCCTCGTAGGGGTACGGGAATCCGGATCGTACGGCCGCCGTCGCCGCCCACAGTTCGGCCTCGCGCAGGAGGTGCTCGCTGCGGCGGTTGCCCTGCTTGGTCCTCGCCTGGCTGGTGAGGGTGGCGCGGTGGAGTTCGAGGTACAACTCGCCGACCCACACGGGTGGTTCGGGGTACTCGGCCTCGGCCTTCTCGAAGAACTCCGCCGGCGTCTCCCACACCACGGTCGCCGAGCCTTCGAGGTCGCGCAGCCGGGCGGCCTTGGCGACCATCTCGCGGGTCGTGCCGCCTCCTCCGTCGCCCCAGCCGGTCGGGGCGAGGGAGTGCCGGGCGACTCCCTTGTCCTTGAAGTTGCGGGCCGCGTGGGCGATCTCGCTGCCCTTCATGGAGCAGTTGTAGGTGTCGACGGGCGGGAAGTGCGTGAAGATCCGGGTGCCGTCGATGCCCTCCCAACGGAAGGTGTGGTGCGGGAACTTGTTCGTCTGTGACCAGGAGATCTTCTGGGTCAGCAGCCACTTGGAGCCCGCCGCCTTGATGATCTGCGGCAGGCCCGCCGCGAACCCGAAGGTGTCCGGCAGCCACGCCTCGTCGTTCTCGACGCCGAACTCGTCCAGGAAGAACCGCTTGCCGTGCACGAACTGGCGGGCCATCGCCTCCGAGCCCGGCATGTTGGTGTCCGACTCCACCCACATCCCGCCCGCCGGCACGAACCTCCCGTCCGCCACCGCCTTCTTCACCCGCGCCCACACCTCGGGCCGGTGCTCCTTCACCCACGCCCACTGCTGCGCCTGGGACATGGCGAAGACGAACTCCGGCTCGTCCTCCACAAGAGCGGTCATGTTGGACGTCGTACGGGCGACCTTGCGCACCGTCTCGCGCAGCGGCCACAGCCACGCCGAGTCGATGTGCGCGTGGCCGACCGCGCTGATGCGGTGCGCGGAGGGCGCGGCGGGCTCCGACAGGACGGTCTCCAGCCGTACCCGCGCCCGGGCGGCGCTGCCGTTCACGTCCTGGAGGTCGACGGCGTCCAGGGCGCGGTCCACCGCCCGCACGATGTCCCAGCGGCGCGCCGAGTCCGTCGGCAGCTCGTGCATCAGCTCGCCGAGCACCTCCAGGTCGAGGACGAGCTGCCAGACGGTCTCGTCGAAGACGGCGAGGTCCATGCGGGTGAGCGTGTACTGGGGCTCGCTGCCCGCGGTCTCCTTGTCGCCCAACCGCGTGGGCTGGAAGGGGTGGTAGTCGAGGATGACCGGGTTGGAGGCGGCCTCGATGTGCAGCCGCACCTCCTCGCCGCCCTCGACCGGCGCGCCGATCCTGACCCACTGGTTGCGCGGGTTGAGGCCCTTCACCGGGGTGCCTTCGGGGCGGTAGACGAGGCCCTCGCACTGGAAGCCGGGCATGTTCTCGTCGAAGCCGAGGTCGAGGAGCGCCTCGACGGTCTTCCCGGCCCATGCCTCGGGGACCGTCCCGGTGACCCGGAACCAGCTGGTTCCCCACGGGGCGCCCCAGCGGGCGCCGACCTCGATCGGCTCGGGCTCGGCCGCCAGCCCTTCGGCGACCGGCACCGGCTCGCCGGGGGCGTGCCAGACGGCCACGTCCAGCGGCACGGACTCGGGGTACACGGCGGGGCGGATGCGCTCGTCGAGGACGCGCCGGAGACGGGCCTCGACCAGACGGCGGTCGTCATGCATGCGGGTGCTCCAAAGCTGGGGGGATGGTTACCGATGACCAGGGGTGGGTCAGAGTCACGGGCGCCGACGATGTGTACAGCTCCCCCACGGCACGCAGTTCGAACCGCGCCGCCCGCTCGCCCTGTTCGGGTCGCAGACCGCTGACGAGGTAGGCGGACTGGCAGGTGCCGCCGAGGAAGCGCCGGGTGCCGTCGGGGAGGACGCGGTGGAGGGTGTGGTGGCGGGTGGCGCCGGGGACGGGGTTCCAGGCCAGGCGGAGGTCGCCGCCGGACGCCGCGGTCACGCGAAGGCCGGTCGGAGCGGCGGGCGTCTCGACCGCGTCCCGGACGGCGATGCCGCCCAGCCGCCACTTCACCGGCCCGGCGGACCCGTCGGCCGACGTGAGCCGCACGCCGAGTGCGTGGATGGTCCCGGTCAGGCCTGTGAGCCGTACAGTCGCCGTCTGCCAGTCGTTGACCGAGTTCACAGGCAGATAGCTGTACGGCGGTGTCGACCCCGGCATACCCGATATGCCCAGCGCACCCGGCGTACCCGGCTCCCCCGTCGCCACCGCGAGCTCGACGTTCACCGCCCCCGCCTCGGTCCGGTGCGTCAGCTCGACAACCGTGTCCACACCGATCGGCAGCCGTGCCGCATACACATCCAGCACCGTCGGCGCGTCCAGTTCACCCTCCACCAGCACACTGCTCCCACCTCGCCACGCGTCCGCGAAGTCGAAGCCGACAGCCGGCCGCGCGCCACCGCCCTCCGTCCGTACCGCCCACTGCCGCGACGGCAGCCGGTCCTGGAGGCCTAGGTGGTTCCAGGGCGTGTCCGAGGTGACCACGCCTTCCTCGTACCAGCGCAGCCCGTGCCCGGTGTTGAACACGCTCGCGAAGGGAACCGACGTCACCGTCGACCGGTCGGCGACGGACACGGCCGGCGCTCGCCAGGTGTCCGTGGCGTCCGGGCGGGACGGGTCGAGCGAACGGCCGGTCCAGAAGCGGTCGTCGGCGGCGTGGAAGTCCTCAGGGGTACGGGTCGCGGGCAGGTGGTTGCGGGTCCACTCCGGGCGGTACAGCCCGATCGAGGCGATGTGGGCGCGTCCGCTCGGCACGATCGCGTCCCAGTTCACGGACCTGTCCGAGCCGCTCGCCTCCACGTCCACACCCGCCCACAACTCATAGCGGCTGCGCCCCAGTTGATCAGCACGGGTACCTGAGGAGGCAAGACCGCTCGCCGTCCACCGGAAGTCGACGAACATGTCGTCGGCGGCCTCGAAGAAGGCCTGGTTGCTGCTGTTGAGAGCGCCCTGCCAGCTCACCGACCCGCTGACGGTCATCGAGTCGTACCAGGTCACCCGCTGCCCTCGGGCCGCCGCAAGGGACTTCAGCTCCCGCACGAAGCCGAGCACGGCGGCCCCGAGCGCGCTGTCGCCTCCGCCGGTCTCGGCGTTCAGGAACCAGCCGTCGAAGCCGTACGCGGCGGCGACGGCCACGAGTCGGTCGGCGAGCGGGTACCGTCCGGCCGCGTCCTTCTGCACCAGGTCCCGCGTCCACCGCAGCTGCCCGCCGTAGGCGACCGGCGGCAGGAAGACGGTGCCGAGGACGGGCACGCCGTGCCGGTGGGCGGCGTCCACGATCGGCGCGTTCGGCGCGAGGATCAGTCCCTCCCCGGAGGAGCCGCCCCAGAAGACGAGTTCGTCGACGTACGCCCAGTGCCCGAACGCGTAGTAGTCGGCCGTCGCCGAGCCCTGCGAGGGGTTGCTCGATGTCGGCCCGAAGGACACCAGGGACTGGACGCGGGCCTGCCCGACGCGGGCCGTGGGGTTCGCCGGGGTGGGGGTGAAGCGGGCGGCGAGCGGCACGGAGGCGGCGTTGAAGGCGAGGTCGGGGTCGTCGGCGGCGCGCCAGGACTTCAGGCTGCGCCAGGTGATGCCGGTGCCGGGGGTGCCGGAGGGCAGGGAGTCGGGGTACCAGTAGGAGGCGTACGGCTGGAGGGCGGCTGTTCTCGGTACCGCTGTGGCGGGCCCCGAAGGGAACAGGGCGGCAGCGGCGCCGGCTCCTGCGAGCAGGACCGTGCGTCTGGTGGGGTTCACGAGCGGGTGCCTCCTTGTGGGGTGGGGAGTACCTGGTCGGACGTGACGACTTCGGTGATGCCGCGCGCGGCGAGGTGGGCGGCGTCGGCGGCATGTGTGTCGAGGACGGTGGTGGGGCGGGCCCCGTCGGCGACCAGCCGGAAGAAGGCGTCGTGGACGGGGCCTCCCGGGGCGCACTGTGAGCGCCGCGACGGGTGGGCGGGGACGACGAGGGCGGTGGTGCGGGCGGCGGGGGCGTAGGTGTGTTCGCGGGCCGTCCTCGCCAGCACGTGGGCGATGTCCTTGGGCCGGCGGTCGTTGGTGAGCAGGCCCAGTCCGTATTCGAGCGAGGGGAAGTCGGCCAGCTTGCGGGACACGTCGTGGGAGCACCACCAGGTGATGCCCCACAGGTCGGGGCAGTCCAGGGCGTGGGTGACGGTGGCCTCGGTGAAGGCGGCGGCGTGCTCGGGCGGGACGAGGGGCGCGGGGGCGCCGACCTCCTGGAGCCAGACGGACCTGCGCGGCTCGGCGGCCCATGCCTTGCTCAGCTCGATGAGGTAGGCGGCGTGGTGCTCGGTCGGCACGGAGGCGCGGCCGTGCCGCTGGGCGGTGCCGTTGAACACCCAGGAGTGCACGGCCGTGACCCCGCCGAGCCGGGCGGCCTGGGCCGGGGTGAAGGGCTGGTCGTCCTGGTACCAGGTGGCGTCGTACTCGGCGTGCAGATGCAGCCGTCCGGGGGCGCCCTCCTCGCACGCGGCCAGCAGACGCGTGAGCCAGGCGTCGATCTGGTCGGACGTGGCCCGGTCGGGGTCGGGGTGGGGGCCCGCCGAGAACTGGTTGACCTCGTTGCCGAGGGTCATGCCGAGGAAGTTGGGCCGGTCGGCCAGCGCGGCGGCGAGCGTCCGCAGATAGGCCGCCTGGCCCTCGACGACGTCCGGGTCGGTGAACAGGTTGCGCCGGTGCCAGGTCCTGGTCCACGCCGGCAGGAAGTCGAAGCTGCTCAAGTGCCCTTGCAGACCGTCGACGTTGACGTCGAGACCGCGTTCGGCGGCGGCGTCCGTCAACCCCACCAACTGGTCCACGGCGGCGGGGCGGATCAGGGTGCGGTTGGGCTGGAAGTACGGCCACAGCGGGAAGACCCGGATGTGGTCGAGGCCCAGCGCGGCGATCGAGTCGAGGTCGGCCCGGACGGAGTCGAGATCGAAGTCGAGCCAGTGGTGGAACCACCCTTCGCTGGGGGTGTAGTTGACGCCGAAGCGCACGGCAGCAGGCATGCGTGTCCTTGTGACGGAGATACCGGAGTCGGGTCAGCCCTTGACCGCGCCCTCCCCCACCCCGCGGAAGAAGTACCGCTGGAGGCAGGCGAAGAGGGCGATCAGCGGGGCCACGGCGATGACCGTGCCCGCGGCGACGAGACGTTCGTCGCCCGCGAAGGTGCCGTGCAGATAGTTGAGGCCGATGGTGAGCGTGAACCTGGACGGGTCGCTCAGCACGATGAGTGGCCACAGGAAGTCGTCCCAGGCGCCCATGAAGGCGAAGATCGCGACGACGGCGAGGGTGCCCTTCACCGACGGGACCGCGATCCTGAGGAACCGCTGCCACACGTTGGCGCCGTCGACGTAGGCCGCCTCCTCGATCTCGTACGGCAGGTTGAGGAAGGCGTTGCGCATCAGCAGTACGTTCATGGCGCCGACGCAGCCCGGCAGGACCACCCCGACCAGGGTGTTGTTGAGGCCGAGCTCCCGCATGGTCGTGAACTGGGCGATGATGATGCCCTCCACCGGCACGAGCATCGCCAGGATGAAGGCGAGGGTGGCGACCCGGCGGCCCCGGTAGCGCAGCCGGGCCAGGGCGTACCCGGCGAGGGCCGCGCCGACGCAGTTGGTGACGACGTTGGCGGTGGCGACCTTCAGGGAGTTGAACGCGTAGTCCCAGACGGGGATGGTGTCCGCGACCCGTTCGTAGTTGTGCAGGGTGGGGTGCTGGGGCAGGAAGGTCGGCGGCGAGCTGTAGATGTCCTCGTTGGGGCCCTTCAGAGAGGTCGACAGCTGCCAGAGGAACGGGCCCACGGTCAGGGCGAGCACGGCGAGCAGCAACGCGTACCGGAGCGCCAACTCCCGCGCGCGTACCCGGGTCATGACTCTCCCCTGCGGTCGGCCCGCAGCACGAGCAGCATCAGCGCGACGGTGACGACGAAGACGACGACGGAGATCGCGGAGGCGTAGCCGACGCGGCCGGTCAGTCCGGTGCCGCTGCGCTGGACGAGCATCACGAGCGTGGTGTCCTCGCCCGCCGGGCCGCCGCTCGGGCCCGCCATGAGGTACACCTCGGAGAACACCTTGAAGGCGGCGACCGACGACAGCGCGCCGACCAGTGCCATGGTCGAACGGACGGCGGGCACGGTCACCGCGAAGAAGCGCCGTACGGCACCGGCTCCGTCCACGGCCGCCGCCTCGTGCAGTTCGCGCGGGACGTTCGCCAGCGCCGCCAGGTAAATGATCATGTAGTAGCCGAGGCCCTTCCAGACCGTGACGGCCATCGCGCTCATCAGGAGCAGCCACTGGTCGCTCAGAAAGCCGACCCGGCCCACGCCGATCGCCTCCAACAGGGCGTTGACCAGGCCGCGTTCGTCGAGGAGCCACACCCAGATCAGGCCGACGACGACGATCGAGGCGACGACCGGGGTGTAGAAGACGGACCGGAAGAAGGTGATGCCGGGGATGTTCTTCTGCACGAGCAGCGCGAGCAGCAGCGGCAGGATCACGAGGGCGGGGACGACTCCGAGGACGTACAACACACTGTTGCGCAGCCCGATCCAGAACATGTCGTCGTGCAGCAGCTCGCGGAAGTTGGCGAGTCCGACGAACTCGCCCGGGACCAGGGTGCGGCGGTCGGTGAAGGCGTTCACCAGGGTCGACACGAACGGGTAGAGGATGAACGCGCCGATGACGAGAAGGCCGGGCGCGGCGAACAGCCAGGGGCTGGTGGGCAGTTGGCGCCGGACACGCACCGGACGGGTCCGGGGCCCGGTCGACGGCATCAGCATGGCTAACCCTGCTGCCGGAGCAGCGTGTCGCAGGCCTTGACAGCGTTGTCGAGGGCTTCCCGGGGGCTCTCCTTGCCCTGGAGCGCCTTGGCGACCTCGTTGCGCAGCGCCGTCTTCATCTGCTCACTGAACAGCACCGGCGTGTAATTGACCGCGTTCTTCAGCGACTTGGCGGCCGCGATCCGCACCCGCGTCTCGTCCGTCCCGTCCTCCTCGGTGAAGTACGGGTCGTCGAGTGAGCCGGCGGTGCTGGGGAAGATGGCGACCTGCTTGGCGAAGGACATCTGGTGCGTGGCGTCGGTGACGTAGTGCGCGAAGGCGACCGCGGCGGGCTTCTTCTTGGTCTGCGCGTTCACCATCACGCCCATCACGTACATGTTGACGTGGCCGGTGCTGGTGATCTGGTCGGTGATGCCGATGTTCTTGTAGAGGTTCGGCGCCTGCTTCTTGAAGTTGCCGAGGTCGAGGGCGCTGCCCGGGTTCATGGCGACGGCCTCGGTGAGGAACTTCTTGCCGGACGACTCGGGGGTGGCGGTGAGCGCCTGCGGGTCCAGGGCCTTGGCGTCGTACAACTCCTTGTACTTACTGAGGAGTTCGACGCCCTTGGCATCGTTGAAGGCGAAGGCGGTGCCGGCCGGGTTCATGAGCTCGACGCCGTAGCGGCCGAAGTCCTCGATGGTGGGGACGTTGGCGAGGGTGGAGACCTCGCCGTCGCTGTTCTCGGCGATCTGGAGGGCGTCGGTGAAGAGTTCGTCGTACGTCTTCGGCGGCTGGTCGGGGTCGAGGCCGGCCTTCTCGAAGAGGGACTTGTTGTAGAACAGCGGTCCGGTGTTGAGGTACCAGGGGAAGGCGTAGGTGCCGGTCATGCCCGGTATCTGATGGCTGGCCCAGGCGCCCTCCAGGTACTCCTTCTTGTACTGCGCCGCCGCCTTGTCGAGGTCGAGCGCGAGGCCGGCCTTGGCGAGCGGGGCGACGAGGTCCGGGGAGACGTTGACGACGTCGGGCAGGGTGCCACCGGCGGCGTCGGCGCTGATCTTGTCGGCGTAGCCCTCGGCGGGCTGGTCGACCCACTTCACCTGGGTTCCGGGGTACTTCTTCTCGAAGTCGGCGATCAGGCCTTCGAAATACGGCTTGAAATTGGCCCTGAGGTTCCAGGTCTGGAAGGTGATGTCGCCCTGGACCTTGCCGGAGGCGTCGGTCGAGCCTCCGTCGTCGCCTCCGGAGCCGCAGGCGCTCAACGGCAGGAGGAGACAGAGGGCGGCAAGGGCGTTTCTACGGGATACGGGCATGGTGAACCGGTCTCCTCTAGGGGGGAGTTGGCCAACGACGGAGACCTTGCACGCCACGCCGAGGGCCCGTCAATGACTCTCGCAGGGCTAATCGAATTAGTGACTAATGCGGTTTAGCCACTTGAGAGCTGAACCGCATTAGTGCATGCTGGCGCGGAATCTTCGCGGGAATGGGGAAGCACGTGTCAGGCAAGCGCTCACCAGCCCGACGGCCCACGATGAAGGACATCGCGCGGCATGCCGGCGTGTCCCAGAGCGCGGTCTCCTTCGCCCTCAACGGCCGGCCCGGCGTCTCCGAGGACACCCGGGATCGGGTGCGGCAGGTCGCCGAGGAACTGGGCTGGCGGCCCAGTACGGCGGCGCGCGCCCTGTCGGGCGAGGGCGCGGCGACGGTCGGCTTCGTGCTCGCCCGTCCGGCGGACACCCTCGGCGTGGACTCCTTCTTCCTCCAACTCGTCTCCGGCATCCAGGAAGTGCTCGCGGAGCGCCATCTCGGGCTCCTCTTCCAGGTGGTGGAGGACGTCGCCGACGAGTGCGCGGTGTACCGGCGCTGGTGGGCCGAGCACCGGGTGGACGGAGTGCTGGTGGTCGACCCGCGCACCGCCGACCCGCGCCCCGACGTCCTCGACGAACTCGGCCTGCCCGCCGTGGTGATCGGCGGCGCGCCCGACGACCGCCACCCCGGTCTGTCGACGGTGTGGGCGGACGACGCGGGCGCGATGGCCTCGGTGGTGGACGGGCTGTCCACCCTCGGCCACCGCCGGATCGTGCACATCGCGGGCCTGCCGGGGCTCGCCCACACCGAACGCCGGATCCGCACCCTGCGCGCCGAGGCCGAGCGGCGCGGCCTCACCGGGGTGCGGTCGGTGACCACCGACTACTCCGACGCCGAGGGCGCCGCCGTCACCCGCCGGGTCCTGGAGGCCACCGACCCGCCGACCGCGCTGATCTACGACAACGACGTGATGGCCGTCGCCGGCGCCGCCGCCGCGACCGAGCTGGGCCGGTCCGTGCCCGGGGACGTGTCGGTGGTCTCCTGGGAGGACTCGGCGCTGTGCCGCATGGTCAGGCCATGGCTGTCCGCCCTGTCCCGGGACAGCGTCGAGTTCGGGCGTACGGCGGCCAGGGAGCTGACGGCCCTGCTGGACGGCGGCCCGGCACGCACCGTACGGGTGCCGGTGCCGCGGCTGATCGAGCGGGGCAGTACGGGCGTCGCACGGGAGACCTGACTTGAGGACTCACCGGGAGCGGTCACCAGATCACCGACGGTCTGGTGACCGCTCTACCCAAGTACCCCCTCAGACCCGCGACTTGTACAGCCCGAACGCCGAGACGTGCACCGCGCTCCGGGCCGCGGTGACCCTCAGCCGCCACCGCCGTGCCCGGACCGCCGTCGGCAGCAGCAGAATCCGGCTCGCGCCGACCGTGCCGGCCGCCACGACCTCCCGCCAGGCCCCGTCGCGGTACGCCTCCACCACGAAGCCCTCGATCTGCTGGCCGTGCCGGATGTCCTCCGCCAGCCGGATCCGGTCCACCGCGCGGACCGCCCCGAGGTCGACGGTCACCACGCCCTCGGAAATCGCCGTACGAGCACCGCGCGCCAGGTCCTCGGGCAGTTCCCGGTCCACACGCTCCCGGAACTCACGCAACCGCGTCACGTCCGCGGCGGCCAGCAACCCGTCCGTGTCCGGCGGGACGTTGAGCAGCAGCACCGCGTTGCGGCCGACGGACCCGAAGTAGATGTCGGTCAACTGGTCGACGGTCTTGGGCTGTTGCTCGGCGTGGTAGAACCAGCCGTCCCGGATGGACACATCGCACTCCGCGGGCCACCACTGGAGGTAATCCGTCTTCGGCCGGGCGGCGACCAGGGCGGCGCGGCTGCCCTCGTCGGGGGTGTCGTAGGACAGGGCCCAGTCGGTGCGCCCGTACTGGTTCTCCTTGACCGGGACGACACTCCACTCGTCCTCGCGGGCCAGTCCGCTCTCGTTGCCGACCCAGCGCAGGTCGGGTCCGGTGACGGCGATCGCCGCGTCCGGGGCGAGGTCGCGGACCAGGGTGTACCAGCTGTCCCAGTCGTAGCTCTCCACCTTGTCGGACGGGATGCGTCCCTGGGCGCCGTCGAACCACACCTCGTCGACCGGGCCGTACTCGGTGAGGACTTCGTAGAGCTGGTTGAGCATGTGGGCGCCGTAGTCGGTGGCGCCCAGGGTGTAGGTCTTCGGCGGGGTACGGTCGTCGCCTTCGACGAGCGTGGGGACGGTGCGGGTCGAGCGGGCGCTGCCGTTGGCGTAGACGCCGTCGAGGTACTGGTTCTCGTCGGCGGGCGAGATGTAGACGCCGACCTTGAGGCCGTACCGGCGCATCGAGTCGGCGAACGACCGCAGCACGTCGCCCTGTCCATCACGCCAACTGCTCGACGCGACCGAGTGGTCGGTGTAGCGGGAGGGATAGAGGACGAAGCCGTCATGGTGCTTGACGGTGAGGATGGCGAGCCTGAAGCCGCCGTCCCGCAGGGCCCTGGCCCACTGGTCGGTGTCCAGGCCGGTGGGCTGGAAGACGTCCGGGTCCTCGTCCCCGGTGCCCCACTCCAGGCCGGTGAAGGTGTTGACGCCGAAGTGCAGGAACGCGGTGCGTTCCAGCGCCTGCCAGGCGATCTGCCGTGCGGTGGGCCGGACTTGGGAGGCCTTGCGGACGAGGTCGTCGGGAGTGTCGTCGGGACTGACGGGGATGCGGTACGCGGGCTCGGCCGGCAACGGGGAGCCGAGCGCCGAGGTCGAGGTGAGGCCGGTCGCGATGAGCGCGGAGACCGAGCCGGCGACGAAGGTGCGTCTGGAGACGGTCATGGGGGGCGTGGCTCCTCAGGTCAACTGCCATACGGCGGGCGGGTGCTGGTCGGGCGGGTACTGCACGATCCGACCGTCGGCCGTCACACTCAGCGCCATCTGCGTGATGACGTCGACGAGGCGATATCCGCCCTCCGTCGGCTGCAACTGCCAGCGCTGCAAGGTGTTCGTGGCGGAGCAGCTGTCCCAGGTGGCCTGGACGCCCGGCTGGAGCGGCACGTTGAGGGTGAGCTTGCCGCCGCTCACCGCGAGGCAGCCGGCCGGGCCGAGCAGGGTGGCATAGCCGTCCGGGGTGCGCGCGAGGTCGGCGTCGAAGGTGACGCCGTCGGCCTTGAAGGTGTACGACCCGTCCGGCACCGGCACCGACGTCAGGTCCCGCCGGCCGGGCGCGTGCCCGACGGCGGTGCCGCGCGCGGTGAACTCGGCGTAGGTGGCGTCGGGGTGAGGGTCGCCCCAGGTGGCCTGGGCGAGGTGGCGCAGGGCGGTCCAGAGCCGTACGGCGACCTCGTTCTCGGTCTCGCCGCGCCCGTTGTCCGGCCACAGGCTGATCTTCGCGCCGGTGACGCCCCGGGCGGAGGTGAGCTTCTCGCCCTCGAAGCTGCGGGGGTCCCAACTCTGGTCGTACAGGCCCGCGGTGTCGCTGTGGAAGCCGCCGCGGATGAGATAGAGCGAGTAGGAGGCGTTCATCACCGGATAGCCCTGGGCGATGAGTTGGCTGGGCTTGGTCGTCACGTTCAGCCAGTGCTCGACGGTGGTGCCCGCTGTCACCGGGACGGTGTTGGCGCCGGTGAGTCCGTCGTTCCAGATGCGCAGCCTCTTGCCCTTTGCGGCGGCGTAGGCGTGGACGCGGTTGACGAAGTCGATGAAGGCGTCCTGCGGGGTGGCGCCGGAACCGTACGTGTCCTGGGCGTACTTGAGGATCTGCGGGTACTTGGCGAAGTCGGAGCCGAGCATGTACTCGTCGGCGCCCATGTGCCAGGCCGGGGCCTTGAAGACCTCGGCGTACTCGTCGATCAGGCTCGTGTAGTAGTCGAAGGCGGCGGGTTGTGTGATGTCGAGCCGGGACGGCTGCTTGTCGCCGTCGGAGTCGGTGAGCTGGAGGTCGGGACGGTTCTCGATCCACGGGTCCATGTGTCCCGGGGAGTTGATCTCCGGGATGATCTCGACGTGGCACTTCTCGCCGAGGGCGACGAGGCGGCGTATCTCGTCCTTGCTGTAGTAGCCCCAGGTGTTGGCCTCGGGATGGGCGTCGCTCTTCACCTTCAGCTCCAGGAGCAGCTGGTTGAGCTTGTGGTACGCCATCTCGCGGACGAGGTTCTCCAGCCAGGGCACGGAGACGTGGATGTAGCAGGCGCAGACACCGACGCCCCGCTCCTTGTAGCGCGGTACGTCCACGGTGTGTCCGGCGGGGACGCGGTCGCCCTGCGCGAGGAGTTGCAGGAGGGTGCGGGTGCCGTAGAAGGCGCCGGTCTCGGTCGCGCCGGTCACCGACAGCCGCCGGCCGGCGCGCAGTTCGTAGCCCTCGGCGCCGAGCGACTTCCTGGCCGGCTGGACGTCGACAACGATGTCTCCGCCGCGGGCCGTGCCGCCGACCACCGGGACATCGCCGTGACCGGCCGCCCGCAGATCGTCGGCGAGGGTGTCGGCGACCCGGACCTCGGCAGGGCTGTCCGCGACGAGCCGGGTGCCGGACCGGAAGACGTAGCTGCCGGACTCCGGGGTCCAGTCGGTGAGGGCCGGGACGGTGACCGGCGGCTCCGCGGCCCGCTGCCCGGCGACCGCGGGAACGGGCGACAGGAGCAGGGCCAGTGCCGCGGCGACACCCACGAACCGGCGTCTGGGAAACGTACTCACACGCCACTCCAATTCATCGGATGGCTGATCATTGGACGGCCCCCAGGAGCTGTCAATGGGACCAGAAATCAGTCAAGTTGGCTCATTGATCGGATGACCTGCGCGTCCTTGGAAGCCGCTTCGCGAAAAGTCCAACAACCCCGGCGCGATTGTCCAAGAACGTGTCCGTGGAGTGCCCCGGCAGGCCCCCCTCTCGACTCCGCGACCGAGCCGGGGCACAGTTCTCCCTACATACTCGCCAGTACGAGGAGAGACCCGTGACCAGCTGGATCGGCCGGACCGCCGCCGAGATCGCCGCCGCCGTGCGGGAGAAGCGGGCGACGCCCCGCGAGGTGGTGGCCGAGCACCTCGCCAGGATCGAGCGGCTGGACGGCCGCGTCGGCGCCTTCCGGACGGTACGGGCCGAGGCCGCGCTCGCCGAGGCCGACGAGGTCGGCGCCCGTGCCGACCTCGCCGAACTGCCCCTCGCCGGGGTGCCGGTGGCCGTCAAGGACAACCTCGCGGTACGCGGCGAGTCCAAGCGCGTCGGGTCGGCGGCCACGCCGGACACGCCGTCGGCCGAGGACCATGTGACGGTCGCCCGGCTGCGCGCCGCGGGCGCGGTGGTCGTGGGCCTGACGAACGTGCCCGAACTCTGCGTCTTCGGCACGACCGAGGGCGTCCACGGCACCGCCCGCAACCCGTGGGACACCTCACGCACGGCGGGCGGCTCCTCCGGCGGCAGCGCTGCCGCGGTCGCCGCAGGGCTGGTCCCGATCGCCCTCGGCAACGACGGCATGGGTTCGCTGCGCATCCCGGCGGCCAACTGCGGCCTGGTCACCATCAAGCCGGGTCACGGCGTGGTCCCGGCGGGCGTCAGCGACGGCGACTGGTTCGGCATGTCCGAGAACGGGCCGCTGGCGACGACGGTCGAGGACGCGCGGCTGATGCTGGGCATCCTGGCGGACACGGAGTTCGGACGACCGCCCGAGTCCGGTATGCGCAAGGTGGCCGTCTCCCTGCGCAGCCCGATCGCCGGCATCGCGATCACCGCGCCCTACAGGACCGCCGCCCGGGACGCCGCCGAGGTGCTGATGAAGGCCGGCCATCAGGTGCGCCGCGCCGACCCGGCGTACCCGATGTCGCTGAGCTTCACCTCGCTCACCCACTGGACGGCGGGCACCTCGGAGGACGCCCAGGGTCTCGACCGCACCCTGCTGACCCGGCGCACCCGGGTCCACGCGGCGATCGGGCGGCGCTTCGTGAAGGGGGTCGGCACCGGCAGGGGCCGCGAGGAGTTGCGCCGCCGCCTGGAGCCGTTCTTCGAGGAGTACGACGTCCTGCTCACCCCGGCGCTGGCCCGCCGCTCCCCGGCCTCGGCGCCCTGGCACGAGCGCGGCTGGCTCCGCAACGTCCTGGCCAACACCACCTACTCGCCCATGACCCCGCCCTGGAACCTGACCGGCTGGCCCGCGATGTCCGTCCCCTTCGGCACCCTGCCGTCCGGCGCCCCCACCGCCGTACAACTGGTCGGCCGCCCGGGTTCGGAGGCGCTGCTGCTGGAGACGGCGCAGGAGTTGGAGATGCGGCACCCGTGGCAGCGGACGGCACCGCTGGACTGAGGCCGGTCAGCCCCAGCCGGGCGGCAGAAGGTCCCAGGAGCTGCGGCCGAGCCATGCGGCGAAGGTGATCGGCGGCGTTCCCCGGAGCCGGTCGAGGGAGAGCGGCAGGATCAGGCCGCAGGTGGCCCGCCCGTCCCACCACAGGGTGCCGGCGAGCGGGCCGGTCAGCGCCAGCAGAGTGGCGAAGCCGCAGCCGTGTTCCTGGGCGACGACGGCACCGGCCGTCCTGCGCTCCTCGAACGCCTCGCACTCCTCGTCCCATGCCTGCCAGGCAGCCGCGTGGGCGCGCTGATCGGCGAAGTCCTCGACGCGCGGCTCACGCTCGCCCAGCGCGTCGTCCTCGGCGGCGTAGGAGTCGGGGTGCGGAAACGGGGATGAGAGCGACTCGCGGGCGGGGGCGCCGTTGTTCTCCCACCACCAGCCGCGCTCCGTCCGGGCCAGCCGTGACACGGCGCCGCCGGCGCTCACGTCCAGCAGGTACGCGCGGTACTCGGCGGGGAAGGTGATCCCCAGCTCCCGTTCGGCCTCGGCGACCTCGGCCTCGGAGAGGGGCGGCGGTATCGGCGCCACCTACGGCGCCCCGTGCGTCATGTGCTCCGCGGGGTCCATCGGCATGGGCGTGAGTCTCGCACGCCCATGCCGTCGGCGATCGCGAAGGGGTCTGCCGGCGTCAGTCCACGCTGGGCAGGATGTGGGGTTCGGCGAGGTCTTCCTCGTAGCCCGCGAGGCGGATGGGGGCGGAGCGCGCCCACACGTCGAGGCTGCCGAGCTGTCCGGGCCTTTGGCCGGCGCGCTCCTGGCGTTCCTTGGGGCGTTGCTCGCGATTCGTCTTCTCCGGTGTCACCGCGCACTCCTTATGTGTCGGGTCACCCTCGGGGCGTACCAGCCAGGATGCGGCCTGGCACCGGACGCCCGCTCGGGTCTGAGTCGAGAACAGTTCGGACGCGGTGGCGCCGGTAACTCTGGTGAGAACAGACCGTGGTGATCGGCTTGCCCCAGGACGGACCGTGGGTGTGGGTAGGACCCCGTACTGCTGTCCGTCCGCTACAGATTAACCAGATGAGCAGGGGCCCGCTCGATGGGGCTGAAAACAAGGGGTAACTATCACAAGTCCCCCGTGTTCATTGGGTCCTTTATCCAGGCATTTGACCTGAAATGCCCTGTCGGCAAGCTCACCCGTTCGGCCTACACGCACGGCCGCGCCTTCGAGGAGATCCGCCCTCGGTCACGCAGTTCAGGTCCCGTTGGCCGATTCGCAAGGCGGCCATGATCTGCTGAGGGGCGGCAACGGCCTGTCCGGCGAGAGGACTACGCGTGGAGCTGCGCAGTGTCGAGGAGCTGATGGATCTGCTGTACGCCTGCCGGGACCGGCACGGCCTGCGGACCGCCGCGCTGCTGCGCCGCGGCCGCCCCGCCGACAAGGAACTCCAAGTGGCGGGTCTGGTGCAGGACATCGGGCAGGTCCTGTGCCCGGGCGACGAGGCCCACCGGCACGAGCGGGCGGCGCAAGCCGTCCGGCCCCTGCTCGGCGAACGCGTCCACCGTCTCGTACGACGCGAAGGCCCCGCCGGCGACGACGACCTGCTGCGGCTGCGCCTCGCGGAGCAGGAGAGCCGGGCCACCGCCTTCGACGCCGGGGTCCTGGAGGACTGGCGCACCGTGCTGGAGCTGCTGGCGACGCGGAACTCACGGCTCGGGGCTGTCGACTGACGGTCCGTCATGAGACGGTACGCCGATGACGTCACCGTACGGGCTGAGCGGGAAGGCCGCCGTCGTCACCGGCGGGACGCGCGGGATCGGGCGCGAGGTCGCCCGGCAGCTGGCGGACGCCGGGGCGCTGGTGTGCGTGACGGCCCGGGACGCGGCGGACGTCCGGCGGACCGCCGCCGAGCTGGGCGGGATCGGAGTGGCGGGCAGCGTCGCCGACCCCGCTCATCTCCAGGAGGTCAGCGCGCTCACCCTCCGCGCGTTCGGGCGGATCGACGTCGTCGTCAACAACGCCGCGACCAACCAGCCGTACGGACCGCTGATGGACGTCGACCCGGACGCCTGGCGCGAGGCGTTCACGGTCAACGTCGAGGCACCGCTGCGGCTGGTGCGGTGCGCGTGGCGGGCGTGGATGCGGGAGCACGGCGGCTCCGTGATCAACGTCTGCACGGAGGGTGCCACGCACGTCGGGCCGCACATCGGCGCCTACGGCACCAGCAAGGCGGCCCTGCTCCATCTCACCCGGCAGCTCGCGGGGGAACTGGCACCGCGGGTCCGCGTCAACTCCGTCTCGCCCGGCCTCGTCCGCACCGAGATGGCCCGCTTCGTGTGGGAGCCGGGTGAGGCGGAGCTCGCGGCGGGGCTGCCGCTGGGGCGGATCGGGGAGCCGGCGGACGTGGCACGGGCCGTCGTGTGGCTGGCCTCCGACGCGGCCGAGTGGATCACCGGCGCGGATCTGCTCGTGGACGGCGGGACGCGGGTCAGGGCGGCGCAGCCGGGCGGGTACGCCGTCCATGACCGGCTGCGGTCGTACGCGCCGCCGCAGCCCTGAAGGACCTCTCTACGGGAAGAGCGCGATCCCCATGAGGACGATCAGCACGACGAAGGCGACGAACGCGATCGTGCCCCACGTCCAAGGGTGCTTGTAGGGGTCGTGGGCGCCGCCGCGGGGCCGGTCCTCGGGGAGGACGGGGTGGGCCGGGCGGTCGCTCGCGTAGAACTCCTCGTCGGTCGGGTAGTGGTTGCGCGGGTCGTTGAGAGCGCGCGGATCGATGCTGTGCGGACTGGCCATGACTCACCTCTGGCGCGGTACTCACCAGGGTCCGGGTTCCCCTACGGACACCGGGGTACACGTCACGGCCGGCGCGTCACCACTTCCCGGGCGCGTAGTCCTTGAGGAAGACGCCGTACAGGTCCTCGCCCTGTTCACCGCGCACAATCGGATCGTAGACCCGGGCCGCGCCGTCGACCAGGTCGAGCGGGGCGTGGAAGCCCTCCTCGGCGAGGCGCAGCTTGTCGAAGTGGGGGCGTTCGTCGGTGATCCAGCCGGTGTCGACGGAGGTCATCAGGATGCCGTCGGTCTGGAACATCTCCTGGCCGCTGGTCCGCGTGACCATGTTCATGGCGGCCTTGGCGGCGTTGGTGTTGGGGTGTCCCGCGCCCTTGTAGCCGCGGCCGAAGACGCCCTCCATCGCGGACACGTTCACGACGTAGGCGCGTCCGCTCGCGGCCTTCTTCGCGGCCTCGGCCATGCTCGGGCGCAGCGCGCTGATCAGGATGAAGGGCGCCGTGTAGTTGCACAGCTGGGTCTCGAGGAGCTCGACCGGGGAGATCTGCTCGATGGTCTGCACCCAGGTGTTGGTGTCGACGACGTCGGGGACGAGGCCGCCCGCGTCGATGGCGGTGCCGTCGAGGTGCCTGGCGACGCTGGCGTTGCCCGCGACCAGGGCGAGGTCGGCGACCTGCTGGGCGTCGATGCCGGAGATCCCGGCGGGAAGGGAGGCCAGGCCGTCGACGGCGCCGGAGCCGAAGGCGCCGATGACGTGGTGGGCGGGCAGCTCACCGGCGGGCAGCGGGGCGCTCTCGCCGTCGACCAGGGCGGCGTAGGCGGAGGGCAGCCGGCGTACGGTCTGGGTCGCGTTGTTGACCAGGATGTCGAGCGGACCGGCCTCGGCGACCTGCTCGGCGAGGGCGACGGCCTGGGCCGGGTCGCGCAGGTCGATGCCGACGACCTCCAGGCGGTGCATCCAGTCCCCGGAGTCGTCCATGGCCTTGAAGCGGCGGATGGCGTCCTTGGGGAAGCGCGTGGTGATGGTGGTGTGGGCGCCGTCGCGCAGCAGCCTGAGCGCGATGTACATGCCGATCTTGGCGCGACCGCCGGTGAGCAGGGCGCGCTTGCCGGTGAGGTCGGCGCGGGCGTCGCGCCTGTCGCGGTTCAGCCGGGCGCAGTCCGGACAGAGCTGGTGGTAGAAGTAGTCGACTTCCACGTACCGGGTCTTGCAGGTGTAGCAGGAGCGCGGGCGCTGGAGTATCCCCGCGATCCGGCCCTCCTCGGTGACCGACGAGGGGAGGATGCCCTCGGTCTCGTCGTCGATGCGCTGGGCGGAGCCCGTCGCGGTGGCCTCGGTGACCGCCTTGTCGTGGGCGGTCTTGGCGGCCCGGCGCTCCTGGCGGCGGCGCTGCTTGACGGTGCGGTAGACCCCGGCGGTGGCCCGGCGCACGGCGATGGCGTCGGGGTGGTCGACCTCCAGCTGGTCGAGCTCGTCGAGCACGGCGAGGCAGACAGCCAGCCGCTCGGGGTCGATCCCGGGGCCGTACACGACCTCGTCCACGGCCTCGTCCGTGATCGCCGAGCCGTCCTCTGTCACCGTCATCGCGCTGCCGTTTCCCTGCTGCCCCGTGCGGCGCTCCGACCGCGTCCGCTTTCGAACAGGGAATTCTACGGAGCACCGGGCCCGTCCTCCAAAAACGGAGGGGGTCAAGCCTCGCAGGCGGTGATGAGCGTCTCCACTTCCTCGGTGAGGGCCCTGGCCAGGACGTCCAGGTCCGGTACGGCTTCCGCGTCGGCGACGAGGCCGTAGTGGACGTGGCCGCGGTACGTCGAGACGGCGATCGCCAGGGACTGGCCGCGGGCCAGCGGGGCGAACGGGAAGACCTGGGTGACCGGGTTGCCGCCGAGCTTCAGGCCGAGGCTGGGCAGCGGGACGCTGGTGACGAGGATGTCGAACCAGAGCCGGGCGGCCTGGCTGACCAGGGGCCCGCCGAGCCGGTGGCCGAGCGCGGGGACGTGGTCGGCGAGCAGCGCGACGGCTCCGGCACCCCGGTTGGGTCCGGCGTCCTTGTTGCGGTCCATGGCGGTGCGGACCGTGTCGAGGCGTGCGAGGGGGTCGGGGTCGTCGACCGGGAGCCTTATCAAGTACCCGGAGAGCCGGTTGCCCTGGGGGTGCGCGGTGCGCGGGCGGCGCTTGGAGACGGGGATCAGGGCGCGGGGCGCGACGCCGTCGCTGCCGTCGCCGCGCTCGTCGAGCCAGCGGCGCAGGGCGCCCGCGACGACCGCGATGAGGACGTCGTTGACGGTGCCGCCCTGGGCCTTGCGCACGCGGTGCACGTCGTCGAGGTCGATGACCACGCCCGCCGTGCGGCGGGTGCCGCTCGGTTCGGCGGTCAGGGCCGACGAGGAACGCACCCCGAGGCCGGACAGGGCGACGGACGCGCCGATGTCGAGGGCCCGGCCCACGTCGGAGACAGCGCCGCGGACCAGTCCGGGCAGCTTGCGCACGTCCGGCAGGAAGCCCGTGGACGGCGCCTCGGGGCGCGGTTTGCGCTCGGGCAGGTCCATCGGGTCCAGGATCGCCGCGGCGAGCGTCAGGGCGCGCAGACCGTCGGCGAGGGCGTGGTGGAACTTGAAGAGCACGGCGAAGGAGTCGCCGTCCTCCCCCGGCAGGACGTGTGCCTCCCACGGCGGACGGCCGCGCTCCAGCGGGCACTCCATGAGCCGGCCGGCCTCGGCGTGGAAGTCGGCGGTGGGCGCGTGCAGCCGAACGTGGTCGAGGGGGTCGAAGTCGGGGGCGGGCTCGCGTGTCGCCCCGCCGAAGGACAGCGGCTGCCAGACGTCCCGGATCCGCATCCTGAGGCCGGGCACGGCGGCGGCCCGCGCGGCGAGCAGGTCGGCCGCGTGGGCGCCCGCGGTGGGCGAGTGGGCCGCGAAGACGCCGAGGGCGCCCAGGTGCATGGGGTGCTCGGCGGACTCGATGTTCCAGAACGCCAGGTCGAGAGGGGCGAGCGGGTCGGAAGTCAATGGCTTGCCTCGCGTCGACGACGGGTGGGCAAGCAGTCAATCGCCCTCTGGCGATTACGGTCAAGTACGATCAAGCTACGCACAGTTAACAGCAGATTAAGTCCAGCCGTCCGCACCCCAGGGGCCACAGGGGTGTCCTCGGTGTGCCTCAGGACACCTGCTGGCCCTTTCCGAGCGCGATCACCCCGCCCTTGGAGACGGTGTAGAGCTCGGCGTCCCGCTCCGGATTCACCCCTATCGTCGCGCCGGGAGGTACCTCGACGTTCTTGTCGAGGACCGCGCCCCGCACCACCGCGCCCCGCCCGATCTTGACGTTGTCGTGCAGCACCGACCCCTGCACGACCGCCCCCGGGTCGACCACCACCCCCGGCGACAGCACCGACCGGGTGACCTGCCCCCGAATGAGGCAGCCCGCGCTGATGATGGACTCGCTGGCGATGCCGCCCGCGTTGAAGCGGGCCGGGGACAGCTGGCCGGAGTGGGTGTAGATGGGCCACTGCCGGTTGTAGAGGTTGAACGCGGGACGCTCGGCGATGAGGTCCATGTGGGCGTCGTAGTACGCGTCCAGGGTGCCGACGTCCCGCCAGTAGCCGCGGTCCCGGCTGGTCTCGCCGGGGACGTGGTTGGCGCTGAAGTCGTAGAGCTGGGCCTCGCCGCGCTCGGTGAGCTGGGGAAGTATCGAGCCACCCATGTCGTGGACGGAGCGTTCGTCCTCGGCGTCCCGCTGGAGGGCCTCTATCAGCGCCTTGGTGGTGAAGATGTAGTTGCCCATGGAGGCGAACACGCACTCCGGGTCGTCCGCGAGGCCGGGCGGGTCGGCGGGCTTCTCCAGGAAGCGGTCCACCGTGAGCCCGTCCGAGCCGGGCGTGATCACCCCGAACTGCGGGGACTCGGAGCGCGGGACGCGGATCCCTGCCACGGTCACGCCCGCGCCGCTCTCGATGTGCTGGGCGAGCATCTGGCGCGGGTCCATGCGGTACACGTGGTCGGCGCCGAACACCGCGACGTACTCGGGCCGTTCGTCGTAGACGAGGTTGAGGGACTGAAGGATCGCGTCGGCACTGCCCAGGTACCAGCGGGGGCCGAGCCGCTGCTGGGCGGGGACGGGGGTGACGTAGTTGCCGAGCAGACTGGACATCCGCCAGGTCGTGGTGATGTGGCGGTCGAGCGAGTGCGACTTGTACTGCGTGAGGACGCAGATGCGCAGGATGTCTCCGTTGACGAGGTTGGACAGGACGAAGTCCACCAGGCGATACGTTCCGCCGAAGGTGACCGCGGGTTTCGCGCGATCACCGGTCAGGGGCATCAGGCGCTTGCCCTCCCCGCCCGCCAGTACGATCCCGAGCACCGAAGGTCCGCCACGACGCATGGTCGCTCCCCTCACCCTGGTTGTGACCCATGCCTGCCCCTGCCCGGGGCGCACTACGCCTGTTTGAGGATCTCCTCGTAGAGCCGCACCGTGCGCCGGGCGACCGCGTCCCAGCCGAACTCCCCCACCGCGCGCTCCCGTCCGGCCTCACCCATCCGCCGGGCGCCCTCCGGATCGCCGAGGACCGAGTCCAGCGCGCGGGCCAGGGCGGGCTCGAAGTCGTCGTCCACCGGGACGAGCAGACCGGTCTTGCCGTCGTCGACGACCTCCGGGATGCCGCCGACCTTCGAGGCCACGACGGGAGTTCCGCACGCCATGGCTTCGAGGTTGACGATGCCGAGCGGTTCGTACACCGAGGGGCAGACGAACACGGCGGCGTGCGTGAGGAGTTGGATCACATCCGGGCGCGGCAGCATCTGCGGGATCCAGTGCACGCCCTCGCGGACCCGGCTCAACTCCTCGTACAGCTCCCGGAACTCACGGTCGATCTCCGGGGTGTCCGGGGCTCCGGCGCACAGCACGACCTGCGCGGCGGGGTCGATGTCCCGTACCGCGCGCAGCAGATGGGGCACGCCCTTCTGGCGGGTGATGCGGCCGACGAAGAGCACGAAAGGGCGGTCCGGGTCGAGGCCGACGCGGGTGAGGGCCTCGGTGCCGTGGTCGGGGCGGTAGAGAGCGGTGTCGATGCCGTTGTGCACGATGTGCACCCGGGCCGGGTCGAGGGCCGGGTAGCAGGCGAGGATGTCCTCGCGCATGGCTCCCGACACGGCGATCACCGCGTCGGCGGCCTCGATCGCGGTGCGCTCGGCCCAGCTCGACAGGGCGTATCCACCGCCGAGTTGCTCGGCCTTCCAGGGGCGCAGCGGCTCCAGGGAGTGGGCGGTCATCACATGCGGGATGCCGTACAGGAGCTTGCCGAGGTGGCCGGCGAGATTGGCGTACCAGGTGTGGGAATGGACGAGTTCGCGGCCTTCGAGGCCCGCGGTCATCGCGAGGTCCACGGAGAAGGTGCGCAGCGCGTCGTTGGCGGTGTCGAGCACGGGCCAGGGGCGGTGGCGCACCACGCCCACTCCGCGGCCCTCGCCCCAGCAGTGCACCTCGACATCGACCAGGGAGGCCAACTCCCGGGCCAGGAACTCGACATGGACGCCCGCGCCGCCGTACACGTCCGGCGGGTACTCCCGGGTCAGCAGTCCCACTCGCACCCGGAACCCCCTGTTCTCAACGGCTGGTTGCCCTTCATGGTCACCCAGATGCGGCGTGCGGGGAAGACCGCGGGGGCCGGGTGAAGCAGCAGTCCCCGCACACGCCGCCGCCGGGGACGCGGTAGTAGAGGCAGCAGCTGCGGCGCCGGAAGGCGGTGCCGGTGAGGGTTCCGGTGCCGGCGAGGAGGGGGTGGGCGAGGAGATCCGCGGCGAGGGCGCGGGTGCGGGTCGCGGCCTCGGTACGGCCGTGCGCGCGGGCCCAGCCCGACAGCTGCCGGGCGGCCCCGGCGAGGGCGGAGGCGGCGTTGCCGCGGAGCAGGCCGGAGGCGAGGCGGTAGCGGGCCCGCAGGGCCGCCGCCAGAGGCTCCAGGTGCCCTTCCAGCACGACCGCGGCCAGGGTTCCCGCGTCGCCGGGCAGCGCGCGCACCTCGGTCAGCCACAAGTCGTCGGGTGCGCTGCCGTCGGCGTCCCAGCGCAGGAGCCGGGCGTCGAGGTCGGGGACCTGGCCGTACAGCACGGCGCAGCCGAGGGCCGCCGACCAGAGCCGGGCCGCCAGGCCCTGCTGGGCGATCGAGGCGGCGATCCGCAACTCCGGAGCCTGAAGGGACCTGGCCACTTTGAGGACACGAAAAGTCACGGATTCTTCGTAAACGTCCGACTTTTCGATGCCGTACGCCCGTGCGAGGGTGGGTAGCGTTGAACGCGGCGGCGCGCCCGTGCGTAGTAGGAAGAAGCCGCCGAGCGGGCGGAGCGCGGCGAGATCGGCGTCGAGGTCCACGAAGAGCAGTAGTACCAAGGCCCCTAGGGGAGGCCAGCAGGGGGGCGGGGGGCAGTGTCACCCACCCTGGGGAGGACTGACCCTCCGTAGTACTCCATCGGCAGTAGGACCCATTGCCTGCTCAGGTACGACGACGGGAATGTCTTTTCACGGCATCGTGTTGGACATGGAAGCCGACCGTTCGCCGCGCCGGGGTCATTACCCCTGCTTCACGCAGAGGAGCTGCTGATGAGCGCCCTCGCGTTGTCCGTCGTCCTGTCGCTCGTCTCCGCCGTGGCGTACGCGGGCGGGGCGATCGTCCAGGAGCAGGTCGCGGTGTCCTCCCCCGAGCAGCAGTTCGCGCCGCTGCGTCGGCCGAGCTGGTGGGCGGCGGTCGCGCTGAACGGCCTCGGCGGGCTGCTGCACGTGGTGGCGCTGGCCTTCGGCCCCCTCAGCCTGGTCCAGCCACTGGGCGCCCTGACCATCGTGTTCGCCCTCCCCATGGCCGCGCTCCTCGTCGGCCGCAGGGCCGGGGCGACCGCGTGGCGCGGCGCGATCATGGCGACCGTCGGCCTCGCCGGTCTGCTGTCGCTGGTCGGCGCCTCCGACGCGCAGTCCCTGGACACCACGCAGCGGGTGGCCGTCGCCACGGTCACCGGCGTCGCGGTCGTCGCCCTGATGATCGCGGGCCGGGCGGCCCACCGGCACCCGGCGGTGCGCAGCATCCTGCTCGCCACCGCGTCCGGCATCGCCTTCGGCATGTCCTCGGTGTTCACCAAGACCGTCGCGGTCGACTGGACCGGCGGCGTCTCCGTCGCCGACGTGCCCTCCCTCGCCGTGATCGGCGTCCTGGCCACGGCCGGCATGCTGCTCTCCCAGGCCTCCTACCGCGGCGCGGGCCTCGCGGCCCCGCTGGCCACGCTGACCGTCGTGAACCCGGTGGTGGCGGCCGTCGTCGGCATCACGATGTTCGGCGAAACCTTCCGCTACGGCACCACGGGCACCGCGCTCGCCCTGAGCTGCGGTGTGGTGGCGGCGGGCGGCCTGATACTGCTGACCTCGGAGCGGATCTCCCGTACGGAGTCCGTGCCGGAGCCGGAGACGGTTCGGGTACCGGCCCAGCCCCAGCCGACCGAGCTGGAGCCGACGCGGGTCCAGGACGTGCAGGTCCGAGACATACAGGTCCCAGACGTGCAGGTTCAGGACGTACAGGTTCAGGGCGTGCAGGTCGACGACGTGCACGTGCGTGTGCCCGCCTCGGCCGAGGAGCTGCTCGCGGTCCTGCCCGGGCAGACGACGCCTCGCGAAGAGGCACTGGTCGAAGAGGCACTGGTCACGGTGGCGGAGTCGGCGGTCCGGGAGGACCCCGCCGACCCGGCCGACCCTGAGGAACAGCCGATCTTCTACGTCGGCCCCCTCTACGGCGCCTCCTACATCCCGATGCCGGTCCTCGACCGACACCGCACGAGGGTCAAATCCTGAGGGTCAGGTCCTGATCGCGAGGTCAGACCCTGACCCCACCGGCCCGGAGATAGGCGACCGGGTCGACGTCCGTACCGAAGCCGGGCCCCGTCCGCACCTCGAAGTGCAGATGCGGGCCCGTGCTGTTGCCTGTGGACCCCGAGCGGCCGATCCGCTGTCCGGCAGCGACGCTCTGCCCGCTCTTCACCGAGATCGCGGAGAGATGGGCGTACTGGGTGTAGCGCCCGTCGGAGTGCCGGATCACCACCTGGTACCCGAACGACCCGGCCCATCCGGAGGCGACCACCCGCCCGGCGGCGACCGCCTTCACGGACGTGCCCGTGGGAACGGCGAAGTCGACGCCCGTGTGGTAGCCCTTCGACCAGGAGGAACCCGCCTTGTGGTACGGCGTGCCGGTCGGCGCGTCCACCGGGGCGACGAGCGAGTGCCCGCTCTCCTCGGAGGCCGGCTTCTCCTTCTTCTCCTTCGCCGGCGCCGTGGACGTCTGCGTCGTGACCGTGGCCGCCTTGCCGCGCAGGCCGAGCCGCTGCCCGGGCATGATGAGGTCGGGGTCGGCCCCGATGGTCTTCCGGTTGGCGGCGTACAGGCCCCGCCACCCGCCCTTGACGTCCTCCCGTTCGGCGATGCCGGAGAGGGTGTCGCCGTGCACCACGGTGTACATCTCGGCCGAGCCGGCCCTGGACTGGGGCGTGGTCTGCGGCTGTACGTCCGGGACGGCGGCCTTGGTGCCCCCGGCCGGGTGGATGTCGGGGGTGTCCCCGCCCCGGGTGAGCCCCGCCCGCACCGAGCACACCGGCCAGGCTCCCGGCCCCTGCCCGTCCAGCACCTTCTCGGCCACGGCGATCTGCTGGTCCTTGGTGGCGAGATCGGCCCGCGGCGCGTACCGGGTGCCTCCGTAGGCCTCCCAGGTGGACTGGGTGAACTGTAGGCCGCCGTAGTAGCCGTTGCCGGTGTTGATGCTCCAGTTGTTGGTCGACTCGCACGCGGCGACCTTGTTCCAGGTGTCCACGTCGGCGGCCTGTGCCGTGCCGGCGCCGATGAGCGGGATCGCCATTCCGGCACCGCCCGCCGTGACGGTGAGCGAGGCTCGGTTGATCCTGTTCGGCTGATACCGGCGGTGCCGGCCGCGTACGGCCATGGAGCTCCCCCTACGACGTACGTCAGGAGGGCCAAAAATAAGCGCCCCGAACAGGCCATGACAAGACGGCAATCGGCCTCCTCCTTGCCGAATACCGCCCGCGCAAAGGGATGTTGAGGAGCGCACACACGGCTACACTCCGTGTCATCCGGGGGACTGCGCAGGTGAACGGGGCGGCGGTGGATTACGAGTTCGACGTGTTCGTCAGTTACAGCAGAAGCGCGGGTCACGTCAGCGCGTGGGTACGGAACCACTTCTACCCGGCACTCAAAGGCTGTCTGGAGGACGAGACCGGGAAGGCCGAGATATTCCTCGACCAGCAGCTGGACGAACGGTTCGGCGTGCCCTGGCCGGATCAGCTCGCCACGTCCCTGGGCCGGAGCCGACTTCTCGTTCCCGTGCTGTCCGCGCCCTATTTCCGCTCGCCGTGGTGCACCGCCGAATGGGCCACGATGGAGGAGCGCGAGGAACAGGCACAGGCCAAGGGGCTGATCTTTCCGGTGGTGTTCGCTGACGGGACCAGCTTTCCGGAGCCGGTGCGCCGACGCCAACTGCACCAGGAATTCAAGAACTACAACGTCCCCTATCCCAAGTACCAGGAATCCGAGGCGTATCCGCACTTCCATCAGGAGGTGCAGCGTCTCGCCCAGCTCATCGCCGCGCGCCTCGCGGAGGTACCCGACTGGCGCGCCGACTGGCCGGCCCTCAGACCGCCCGCCGCCGCCACGCCGGCTCCCGGCCGACTTCCACGCTTTGGAGCGTGATGGACACCGGACAGATCATTACGTTCTACTCCTACAAGGGCGGGGTGGGCCGTAGCTTCGCGCTCGCCAACACCGCCGTGGTGCTGGCGCGTTGGGGCTATCGCGTGCTGTGCGTCGACTGGGACCTGGAGGCGCCGGGACTGTCGTACTACTTCGACGAGTACCTGGCCTCCCCACCGACCGCGGGTCTGCTGGAGATGATCGAGGAGGCCCGGGCGACACCCGGCACGGGAGCCCAGACGGCCCTGCGGCATCGCACCTCGGTCCGGCTTCCGGAGAATGCCCACCTGGATCTGATCACGGCCGGCAAGAAGGACGACAGGACGTACATCTCCCGCCTCCAACGGGTCGACTGGGAGGAGCTGTACGAGGACCACGACTTCGGCGCGACGCTGGAGGCCTGGCGGGAGGAGTGGATGAACAACTACGACCTCGTCCTCGTCGACAGCCGCACGGGCATCACCGACGCCGGCGGCATCTGCACCGCCCAGGTGCCCGACGTGCTGGTCTTCGCCTACACCGCCAACCAGCAGAACGTGGACGGTGTGCTGGACATCGTCGACCGCGCCATGAAGGCGAGGGACGGACTGCCGTACGACCGGCCCCGGCTGCTGACGGTGCCGCTGCTGAGCCGGTTCGACGCCCAGCCCGAGTACAAGCAGGGCGAGCACTGGCGACGCACGCTGGCCGAGGTGATGGGGCCACGCCTGCGGGACTGGGCTCCGCGCGGCAGCTCCCCCGGGGAGCTGCTCCAGCGGGTGACGATCCCCTACTTCCCCGTCTGGTCCTTCGGCGAGCTCCTGCCCGCGCTCACCGAGAGCCCCCGCAACGCGGATCAGGTGACCTACAGCATCGCGAGCCTCGCCGCGCTGCTGGCGCGCCGGCTGGAGGACGTGGGCCTGCTCATCGAGAACCGTGACTCCTATGTGGAGACGGCCGAGCAGGCCGCGCGGCAGGACTTCGAGGTCGATGTGTTCATCAGTCACACCCGGGCGCAGGAGCCGCTGGCGCGGACGCTGCAACAGCTGTTCCTGGAGAACGGCGTGACGAGCTGGATCGCGGGCGAGAACCCCCTGCACCGGTCGGAGTTCGTGAACAGGTGCCGTCACCTCGTCATGATCGTGGACGAGACGGGCGAGGACTCGTTCCAGAACCACGACAACAGCCTCTTTCTGCGCCGCTCGGTCAACGCGGCGACCGAACGGCTCACCTTGCCCGTGGTCACTTCGTCGGCCGCCATCCGCGAACTGCCGCGTCTCGCCCAGTCCTTGCAGGTGTTCAACCTGGAGGACGGCACCCCGCCGCAGGCCGCCCGCGCCATCGCCGCACGTGTTCGGCAGGACTCCCGCAGCCTGCGCCCGCACTCCTCCCGAAGCGGAAGCGGCCGGTACGACGCCTACCTGTCCTACGCCCACGCCGACTCGAACTGGACCCTGGCGCTCGCGGAGAACCTCAAGCGGCTCGGGCTCACCGTGTTCGTGGACGAGTGGGAGGTGCAGCCGGGAGACCACTGGCCCTCGCGGCTGGAGGCCGGTCTCAGCAGCGCCGACACGGTGGTGGCGGTGGTCAGTACGTCCTGGAACCGCTCCGAGTACACCTTGCAGGAGTACGAGCTGGCCGCCCGGCGGGCCGAACGCCAGCAGTTGATCCCCGTCCTGGTGGGCGACGTCGTCCCCCCGCCGCACGTGGCCGAGCGGAACTACGTCGACTTCCGCCACGCCCTGACTCCACGGGCGTACGTGGACCAGGTCCGGCTGCTGGCGCGGGCGATCCTGCACCTGCGCGAGGGCGAGCCGCTCCCCCGCAGCGCCTCCGTCGTCCTGCCGGACACCCTGTTCTAGGTGCTGAACACAACAGGGCCCGCGAACCGTATCTGCGTAGGCTGCTGACGAGCACGAACGGCACCACCGACACACGACCTACCTGATCCACCGGATCCTTGGGAGCAGACGGTATGAGCACTACAGCGCAGATCGGCGTCACGGGCCTCGCGGTCATGGGCAGTAACCTCGCCCGCAACTTCGCCCGCAACGGCTATACGGTCGCGGTGCACAACCGGACGGCGTCCCGTACCCACGCCCTGGTGGAGGAGCACGGGAGCGAGGGCGACTTCATCGCCGCCGAGACCGCCAAGGAGTTCGTCGCCGCGCTGGAGCGCCCCCGGCGCCTCGTCATCATGGTGAAGGCCGGTGACCCGACCGACGCGGTGATCCAGGAGTTCGCCCCGCTGCTCGAACCCGGCGACATGATCATCGACGGTGGCAACGCGCACTTCGCCGACACCCGGCGCCGCGAGCGCGAGCTGCGCGAGCAGGGGATCCACTTCGTCGGCACCGGCATCTCCGGCGGCGAGGAGGGCGCGCTCAACGGGCCCAGCATCATGCCGGGCGGTTCGAAGGAGTCGTACGACTCTCTCGGCCCGATGCTGGAGAAGATCTCCGCGAAGGCGAAGGACGGCGCGCCCTGTGTGACGCACGTCGGCGCGGACGGTGCCGGGCACTTCGTGAAGATGGTGCACAACGGCATCGAGTACGCCGACATGCAGCTGATCGGCGAGGCGTACCAGCTGCTGCGCGATGTCGCCGGCTACTCGCCCGCGCAGATCGCGGAGATCTTCCGGACCTGGAACACCGGCCGGCTCGACTCCTATCTCATCGAGATCACCGCCGAGGTGCTGTCGCACGTGGACGAGGCCACCGGCAAGCCCTTCGTGGACGTGGTCGTGGACCAGGCCGAGCAGAAGGGCACCGGTCGCTGGACCGTGCAGATCGCCCTCGACCTGGGCGTTCCGGTCTCGGGTATCGCCGAGGCCGTCTTCGCCCGCTCACTGTCCGGGCACGCGGCGCTCCGGGACGCCTCGCGCGGCCTCGCCGGGCCCTCGGCCACGCCGCTGAGCGAGGCCGAGGCGGGCGCGTTCGCCGACCGGGTCGAGCAGGCGCTGTACGCCTCCAAGATCGTGTCGTACACGCAGGGATTCCACGAGATCGCGGCCGCGCGGGACGAGTACGACTGGGACATCGACCTGGGTGCCGTCTCCGCGATCTGGCGCGGCGGCTGCATCATCCGGGCCGCGTTCCTGGACCGGATCCGCGCCGCGTACGACGCCCGCGCCGATCTGCCGAGCCTGCTGTCCGACGAGACGTTCGCCCAGGAGATCGCCGACGCGCAGGACGACTGGCGTGAGGTGATCGTCGCGGCGACGCGCCAGGGGGTGCCCACGCCGGGCTTCTCGGCGGCGCTCGCGTACTACGACGCGCTGCGTGCCGAGCGGTTGCCCGCGGCGCTCACGCAGGGGCAGCGGGACTTCTTCGGGGCGCACACGTATCGGAGGGTGGACCGGGACGGGTCGTTCCACACGTTGTGGGGCGGGGACCGGTCGGAGATCGGCGCCTAGTGGGGCGCTCGGTTCGGTTGTAGGGCAAGTGCGGGGGCGTGGGGACTGGTCGCGCAGTTCCCCACGCCCCCTGGAAGCATCTCGGCCCAGCCCCTGCCGTCAAGTGAGCGGAGGCCCGGGTTCCGGGTTCGGGACCGGCTCCGGCCCCGGGGGGACCGGGGTCGGGCCCGGGGGCTGCGGGGCCGGTGGCTGCGGAGGCGTCGGCGCCGGCGGCTGTGGGGGTTCCGGCATCGGGCCCGGGGTCGGGTCAGGGTGGACCGGGTCCGGGTGGACCGGATCCGGGTAGGGGGTCGGGGGGTTGGTCATCGTGTCCTCCAGCCTGTGGTGAACGTCGGCTCTGGACTTCTCCCCCGCCTACCCGGTGCGCGTCGGGCCAGTCACCCGTTCGGCCGGGTCAGAACCGGCCGGGGTGCGCCACCAGCCACTCCTTCGCCGCACGCAGCAGCTCGGGGTCGGCGGCCGGGGCCTCGTCGGGGTGGCGTTCGGCCCACTTGACGACGTAGGGGCAGAGCGGGGCGACGACAATGCCCTCGCGGGCGGCGATGCCGTACAGCTCGCGGGCCAGGGAGCCCGCGATGCCCTTTCCCTCGTGGGCCGGTTCCACGATCGTGTGGACGGGGACCAGGGCGCGCCGGGGCGATTCGAGGACGAAGTACTCGATGTGGCCGACGACTTCGCCGGCGCCGACGGCCTCCAGGCGGCCGGCCGCCCGGTCGTCGCGGATCTCGATGTCGCTCACGGGCACACTCCTGGTCTCGACCGTCTCTGAACTCAGGCCGGTACGGCCTGCGGGCTGCGCTCCTGGTCCGAGCCCGGCACCGGCTCCGACGGGTCCGCGCCCAGGGCCACGACCCGGTTGTCGCGGTCCACGTGCACGACCCGCGGTACGAGTGCCCGCGCCTCGGCGTCGGTCACCTGAGCGTAGCTGATGATGATCACCAGATCATCGGGGTGGACGAGATGGGCGGCGGCCCCGTTGATCCCGATCACACCGGAGCCCCGCTCGCCCTCGATGACGTACGTCTCCAGGCGGGCGCCATTGGTGATGTCCACGATGTGGACCAGCTCACCGGGCAGCAGGTCGGCGGCGTCGAGCAGGTCCGCGTCGATGGTCACCGATCCCACGTAGTGCAGGTCGGCCTGGGTGACGGTGGCGCGGTGGATCTTGGATTTGAACATGGTGCGCAGCATCAAGCGACTCCCGAGTCGTGGCTCCCTGCCTGCTCCGCAGGTCAAGGGCCTGTTACGACGGACGATGCCCTCAGGATACGCAGCGGCCCCGGGCGTGGAAATGAAACGCGGATCACTCCGCGGCCGGGTTGCGTCGTGCTCGGGGGAGGCGTCATGGCTCCGCGTCCGCTGCCTGGACGGTCCTGGTGGAGGTGGCGGCGAAGGGCGGCACGGCCCGATGCGGCGGCTGCCGGCTTCGACGCCTTCATCTCGTACAACCACAAGGCCGACCGCGCCCGCACCGCGGCCCTGCGCGACGGGCTGCACCACTTCGCCCGGCCCTGGTACCGGCTGCGGGCGGTGCGGGTGTTCCAGGACGAGTCCAGCATGTCGGCCAATCCGGGGCTGTGGCCGACGATCCAGGACGCGCTGTCGCGCTCCCGGCACTTCGTTCTCCTGGCCTCGCCGGAGGAAGTTGGCGGAGCGGGAGCTCACGCGTGCGGGATGGCAGCGCTTCGACGTGCTCGGCGGCTGTCGGACCCAGTGCACGGCCCGGTGACGCCGCCCGCGCGGTGTCACCGGGCCGCGGCCGGTCAGTCCGTCGCCGTGGGCCGTCGCGAGACCGCGGTCGCCCGTGCCACGTCCGTGATCGGGCGCAGCCGGTAGGTGTAGGCGTAGTCGCGGTCGGCGAAGAGTTTGTACTCGTCGTGCGTGTGGGCGCCCCAGCTGTTGTCGCCGCCGACGCCCATCTGCCGGTGGTTCACCCGCAGGACGACCTCCTTGCGCGGGGTGAGCTGGTAGTCGTGGCGGGCACCGACGGACAGGTCCTCGGGGGTGAGGTGCGAGGCGTTGATCTCCAGGAGGGGTTCACCGCTCACCAGCAGGCCTCTGCCGTGCCGGTCGGTGAGGGCGGCCCAGCGGACGTCGGTCTTGTTGCCGTTCTCCTGCGGGCGGATGTAGGAGGTCCACTGGTCGGCGACCGCGCCGGAGTACAGGCCGACGTCGGTGCCGTTGTTGCGGTCCCAGTGGTTCTCCTCGGGGCCCCGGCCGTAGTAGTGGATGCGGTCCAGGCTGCCGGGGAGGAGGAGCAGGGTGCCGACCTCCGGGAGGTACGGCAGTGAACTCGCCCCCGGGTGAAGGGTGCTGTCGACCTTGATCTCACCGTTGCCGAAGACGGTGTAGGTGGTGGTGTACGTCGATTCCGTGGTCGTCGGGAGCGTGCCGGCGACCTTGATCTCGACGGCCCTGTCGCGGACCGCGCTCACCGTGACGTCGGTGACCTTGCGGCGGGCGCCCGCGTCGCGCCATGTCTGGTTGCGGGTGTGCTGGCCGTTGCCGTGGTCGTTGTCGGTCGGCGCCCGCCAGAAATTGGGGGCGGGACCGGAGCTGATCAGCTGGACGCCGGCCGCCTCGTAGGAGCTGATGACGCCGCTGCTCTTGTCGACGGTGACGGTGAACTTCCCGCCGGTGACGGTGACGCTCGTCGCGCTGTCGTCGTACGTCAGCGTCGGCACGTCGTCGAGCGGCACCGGGGTGACGGCGGGGCTCCCCGCGTCGAGCGGGAGTTGGGCCTTGGCCACCTCGAAGCCGGGCTCGGCCCATCGCGTGCGTTCCTTGGTGGTGAAGGACAGTTCCAGGAAGTACTCCGTGCCGGGCGGCGGGTCGGACGGCAGCCGTACGGGGACGGTGATCTTCTTGCTGGACAGGGGGGCCACGTCCAGCTGGTCGCGCGTCAGCCTGCCGCGCCGGACCGGTACACCGTCGGCCACCAGCGTCCAACTGCCCGCGAATTCGCGAAGGTTGGTGAAGAGGAATTCGTTGGTCAGGGTCACCGACTGCGCGTCGCCGGTGGCGTTGATCGCCTGGTAGATCCGCTTGATCTCCGCCGCCTTGCCGGTGTGGCCGCGGTCGGCGGTGACGATGCCGTCGGCGACGAAGTTGCCGTCGTTGGGGTTGTCGCCCCAGTCACCGCCGTAGGCGAGGAAGGTCTTCTCCCGGGGGCGGAGTTCGTCGAGGCCGACGCTCGCCGCGTCGAACCAGAACCGCACGCCCTCGCCGCCGGGGCCCCGGCTGTCGGAGGCCAGCTCGGTCGCGCTCAGGGCACGGTCGTACACCCGCGCCCTGCGGATGGTGCCGCTGAACTCGCGGGTGATGTTGTCGACGTCGGTGGCGAGGGCGAGGGGCGCGGTGTTGCTGCCGGGCCGCCGGGTGGTGGTGCGGGTGGCCCGGAGCGTGCCGTCGACATGGAGGGCGAGGGTGCCCGCCGCCGCGTCGAAGACTCCGGCGATGTGGTGTTCGCCGCCGGTCCAGTCGCTCGGCAGGGCCCAACTGGCGGAGACCCACTGCCCGCCGCCGTGGATGAAGAACTCCAGGTTGTTGTCGCTCTGCTTGAGGGCGTACTGGGTGTCGCCCTTGGCGATGATCGGCTGGTGGTACCCGAGGACGTGCGGGGTGATCCAGGCTTCCAGGGTGAGGGAGCCGGTGAGGTCGAGGCGGTCGTCGCGTGCGAAGACCGTGCCGCCGGCGACACCCTTCTCGCGGTCGAACGAGCCGCCGGGGGCGATGAGTTCGCCGCGCAGGGCGCCGGGGCCCTCCTCCGTGAACCGGCGGCGCGGCGGCGTCGGCCAGTTCAGGGACTGGTCCACGAAGTCCCAGATCCAGCCGCCCTGGAGGACGTCGTGACTGCGGACCAGGTCCCAGTACTTCTTGAAGTTGCCGTTGGAGTTCCCCATCGCGTGGCAGTACTCGATCATGACGTACGGCCGGGTGTCCGCCGTGTCCTTGGCGCGTGCCTCGACGCGGGCGGGGCTCTCGTACATCTCGGAGCGGATGTCGCTGACGCCCGGACTGTCGTCGCCCTCGTACTGCACGACGCGGGTCGTGTCGTAGGACTTGATCCAGTCGTGCATGGCGACGAACGTGCTGCCCGCGCCCGCCTCGTTGCCGAGGGACCAGATGACGACCGAGGCGTGGTTCTTGTCGCGGTGGACCATGTTCTGGGCGCGGGCGACGCAGGCGGCGGCCCAGTCGGTGTGGTTGCCGGGGTACTCGCCGCGGATGCCATGGGTCTCGAGGTTGGTCTCGTCGACGAGGTAGAGGCCGTACTCGTCGGCGAGTTCGAGCCACTGCGGGTTGTTGGGGTAGTGCGAGGTGCGGACCGAGTTCATGTTCATCCGCTTGATGATCCTGATGTCCTGGACCATGTCGGCGCGGGTGAGGGCGGTGCCGCGGTCGGGGTGCATCTCGTGGCGGTTGGTGCCGCGGAAGGACACCGGCCGGCCGTTGATACGCATCAGGCCGTCCTTGAGCGCGAACTCGCGCAGGCCGACCCGGTGGGACAGCGTCTCGATCACCTTGCCGGCCGGGTCGCGCAGCCGCAGCACGGCCGTGTAGAGGTACGGGTGCTCGGCCGACCAGAGGCGCGGCTCGGGCACGGCTCTCGCACTCCGTACGGTCGTGTCCTCGCCGGTCGCCGTCACGTCGGCGGTCTGCTGGAGCGGGCGGGCCCAGACGGGGTGGCCGTCGGCGTCGTACAGCTGGGTCTCGACGGTGTAGGAGCCTGCATGGCCCGCCGCGTAGGCGCGGACGCTCGCGGTCACCGCCAGCTCGGCGGACGCGTAGTCGTCGGAGAGCGGGGTGTCGAGTTTGAAGTCGCGCAGGTGGACGGGCGGCGTGGAGTAGAGGTGGACCGAGCGGAAGATGCCGCTCAGCCGGATCATGTCCTGGTCCTCCAGCCAGTCGCCGTCGGAGTAGCGGTAGACCTCGACGGCGATCTGGTTGGTGCCCGGCTTCAGGTGGTCGGTGATGTCGTACTCGGCGGGGGCGAAGGAGTCCTCGTGGTAGCCGACGAGCGTGCCGTTGATCCACACGTAGTGGGCCGACTTCACGCCCTCGAAGTGCAGGAAGGTGCGTCGCCCGGACCAGGCGCGGGGGACGGTGAAGGTCCTTCGGTACTGGCCGACGGGGTTGTAGCGGGTCGGCGCGGCGGGCGGCTGCGGCTCCTCGCCCAGTCCGTTGGGGCCCCAGTAGGGGTAGGTGATGTTGACGTAGATCGGGCGGTCGTAGCCGTGTTTCTGCCACACGGACGGGACCGGGATGGTGTCCCAGTCGCTGTCGTCGACGTCCGTTCCGTAGAAGTCGGGGTCGCGGTCGGCCGGGCGGTCCGCGTGGGCGAACCTCCAGCTGCCGTCCAGGCTGAGCCGGTACGGCGAGTCGGTGCGGTCGGCCGTGAGTGCCTGGCGGAGGTTGGCGTACGGCATCAGGGTGCTGTGGGGCGGCTCGGTGCCGAGCCGGAAGACGTCGATGCGGCCGTTCCACTCGGGGGACTCGGCGGCGGCGCGGGCCTCGCCGGCGGCCCATCCGGGGAGGGCGAGGGCGCCGACGAGGGCGGCCCCGCCCTCCAGGAGTCGGCGGCGGCTGACGGGCGCCCATGCGGGGTGGGCGGGGGACTCCGAAGTGTGCGACATGACCGTTGCCTTCCTCGGTACGGCCGTGTGACCGTGCGGCTTTGAGGGAGCGTCAGATCTTGTTCGGTGATGTTGGGAAACCGAACGCACACTAAGTTCTGCGTCAGATGGTGGCAATGATGTTGTCGAGCTTTGTGTCCTTCTGATCGATGACCTGGCCGACCTTGGCCGAATCCCGCTCCTCGAACTGGGTCCGGTGCAGTTCGGCGTAGCGCCCGCCGGCCGCCAGCAGCTCGTCGTGCGTGCCGCGTTCGACGATCTGTCCGGCCTCGACGACCAGGATCTGGTCGGCCGCGCGGATCGTGGAGAGCCGGTGGGCGATGACGATCGCGGTCCTGCCCTCCAGCGCCTCCGTCAGCGCCTCCTGGACCGCCGCCTCCGAGGTGTTGTCGAGGTGGGCGGTGGCCTCGTCGAGGATGACGACACGCTGGCGGGCCAGCAACAGCCGGGCGATGGTCATCCGTTGGCGTTCGCCGCCGGAGAGACGGTAGCCGCGCTCGCCGACCACGGTGTCCAGGCCGTCGGGCAGGGACCGTACGAGAGCATCGAGGCGGGAGCGGTGCAGGGCGTCCCACAGGTCTTCCTCGGTCGCCGTGGGGCGGGCCAGCAGCAGGTTGGCGCGGACGGTGTCGTGGAAGAGGTGGCCGTCCTGGGTGACCATGCCGATCGTCTCCCGCAGGGAGCGGGCGGTGAGGTCGCGCAGGTCCGCGTCCCCGACGCGCACGGCGCCCTCGTCGACGTCGTACAGCCGCGGCAGCAGCTGCGCGATGGTCGACTTGCCGGCGCCGGAGGAGCCGACGAGGGCGACGGTCTGACCGGGTTCGGCGCGGAAGGAGATGCCCTTGAGGACCTCCTCGCCGCCCCGGGTGTCGAGGGACGCGACCTCCTCCAGGGAGGCCAGGGAGACCTTGTCGGCGGACGGGTAGCCGAAGCGGACGTCGTCGAACTCGACCGCGACCGGGCCGTCCCCGATCTCGCGGGCGTCCTGCTTGTCCTCGATGAGGGGCTTCAGGTCCAGCACCTCGAAGACCCGCTCGAAGCTCACCAGGGCGCTCATCACCTCGACGCGGGCCCCGGCGAGGGCGGTGAGCGGGGCGTAGAGCCGGGTCAGGAGCAGGGCGAGGGAGACGACGGCGCCCGGTTCCAGGGTGCCGCGCAGGGCGAACCAGCCACCGAGGCCGTAGACGAGGGCGAGGGCCAGGGCGGAGACCAGGGTCAGGGCGGTGATGAAGACGGACTGCGCGGTGGCCGTGCGGACGCCGATGTCGGCCACCCGCCTCGCGCGGGCCGCGAACTCCTCGGACTCCTGCTCCGGGCGGCCGAACAGCTTGATCAGGGTGGCGCCGGGCGCGGAGAAGCGCTCGGTCATCCGGGTGCCCATCGCCGCGTTCAGGGCCGCCGCCTCCCGCTGCATCCGGGCCATCCGGCTGCCCATGCGGCGGGCCGGGATCACGAAGACCGGGAGCAGGACGAGCGCGAGCAGGGTGATCTGCCAGGACAGGGTGAGCATGACGGCGAGCGTCAGCAGCAGGGTGACGAAGTTGCTGACCACGCCGGAGAGGGTGTTGCTGAACGCCCGCTGCGCCCCGATGACGTCGTTGTTGAGTCGGGAGACCAGCGCCCCCGTACGTGTCCGTGTGAAGAACGCGACCGGCATGCGCTGCACATGATCGAACACAGCCGTCCGCAGATCGAGGATGAGTCCCTCCCCGAGCGTGGCCGAGAGCCGTCGTCCGAGGATGCCCAGCGCCGCTTCGGCGACCGCGATCAGCGCGATGAGCAGGGCCAGCCGTACCACCGTGCCCTCGTCGTCGCCCGTCACGATCGCGTCCACCACATGCCCGGCGAGCACCGGGGTGGCGACGGCGAGCAGTGCGGTGGCCACCCCGAGCACCACGAACTGGGCGATGCGGGTGCGGTGCGGGCGGGCGAAGGCGCCGATGCGGCGCAGCGTGGCGCGGGCGAAGGGGCGGGTCTCCGTCTGCGCGTTCATCACGCTGTGCAGTTGTGTCCAGGCTGTGGTTTCCATGCTCATGGGAGCGAACGTAGGACCTCAAGCGTTGTTGAGGTCAACGTTCCCGAAAGAATCACGCACCGTACGTCCCCCTCGCCTGCCTCGTCCCGCTCCCTTTCCCCCTCCCCTTCCCGCTCCCCTTCCTGCTCCCCGAAGGATCCGATGACCGTACGCCATGCCCCGTCCGCCCCTCCGCAACCCGCAGTTGGCGCGCTGGGAAAAGCCTCTTTGGACGTGAGCCCCCGCCGTCTGTCCGTCCCCCTCCCCGGCCGCCGGATCCGCCAGATCCTGTGTCTGCTGCCGCTGCTGCTCGTCTCCGTGGTCGCCCTGCAACACCGCTCGGTGCTCGCCGAGGGCTTCGGTCAGCTGGAGTCCGCCGAGTGGCCGTGGCTGCTGGTCGCGGTCTGCGCCACCTGTCTGACCTGGGTCGCCGCGGCCTGTACCCGACAGGGCGCGGTGGTGGAGCGGCTGCCGAAGCGGCGGCTGCTGGCCACGCAGTTCGCGGCCGGTGCCGCGAACCATCTGCTGCCGACGGGTCTCGGCGCGAGCGCGGTCAATCTGCGGTTCATGGCGGTGTGCGGGGTTCCGCTGGCCCGCTCCTCGGCCGCCCTCGCGCTGTATCTGCTGGCGGAGTCGGTGGGCAGGCTGGGCCTGCTGGCGGTCCTGCTCCTCGCGTTCCCCGACGCGCTGAGCCTCGGTTCGCTCCTTCCCGAGGAGGCGGTGGGCGCGCTGCTGCCGGCGCTGGGGGCGGTGCTGCTCGTGGCGGTCGGCGTGCTCGTCCTCGTACGACGGGTGCGTACGGCCGTGTCGGCGTTCCTGCGGACCGCGCTCGGCGAGCTGCGCGAGGTGCACACCCGGCCGTCCCGGGCGCTGGCGCTGTGGGGCGGGTCCCTGGCCTTTCCCGCACTCCAGGCGGCCGGGTTGGCCGCGGTGGGGCAGGCGCTGGGGCTGCCGGTGCCGCCGCTGCACATGGCGGTGGCGTATCTGGCCGCGACGGTCGCCGTCGCCCTCGTACCCACGCCGGGCGGGCTCGGCTCGGTGGAGGCGGCGCTCGTCATGGCGCTGGTGGCGGCGGGCGGCCCGGCGGCGGCGGCGACGGCCGTGGTGCTGGCCTACCGGATCATCACCGTGTGGCTGCCGCTGCTGCCCGGGGCGCTGACACTGGGGGCCCTGGTGCGGCTGAAGGTCATCTGACGGCCCCTGAAGATCGTCTGCGGTGGAACGGCCGCATGGACATCACCGCTCTCGCCGAGGCCCTCGACCGGATCGAGGATCGCGCTGTCGTGCACCACGGCTGCACCGACTGCATGCGGGACTACGAGGTCGTCGTCCACATGACGGCCGATCCGCGCACCGGCGTCCCTCCGGCCCATCTGCGCCATCTGTGCACGGGTCGTTCAAGGGCGCATGACGGCGGCGGCGACCTGCGCACCCGCACGTGCGGCCTCGGCCGCGCTCTGCCCGGGGTGAGCCAGGCCTCCGACGGCGAACACGCCGGGCCGTGAGGTTCCTGGCGTCCCGGTGCCGAGCGTCAGCCCGCCCCGCCGCACCAGCTCCTGTTCGGCAACGAAGTCGCCGGTGAACACGACCGTGTCACAGGCGAGTTCGGCCGTACGACCGTCCTGGCGCCGGACGCGCACGCCCGACAGGCGTCCGTGGCCGAGGAGTTCGGCGACGGTGGTACCGGTGAGCAGCGGGACACGGCGACGCAGCCGGGCGTCCTGGGCGCGAACGGGGTGCGCCTGCGCGCGTTCCCTCTCCGTGACCATGGCGACGACCTCCGCTCCCGCCGCCCGTACGGTGTCGGCGGCCCGGTACGACACGGGCTCCGCGCCCACGATCACCGCACGGGTGCCGATGCGCTGCCCGAACAGGTGCACCGCCTGCTGGAGTTCACCGGTGGTGTACACGCCGGCCGGGCGGGTGCCCGGCACCAGGCGTGCGGCGCGGGGGCGTTCGCGGGCGCCGGTGGCCAGGACGATCGCGTGGGCCTCGATCGTCTCCGGCCCGCCCGGGCTCACGGTGTTCAGCGCCAGGGGGCCCGCCCAGTCGAGGGCGGTCACGCCGGTCCGGACGACCGCCCCGGCGTTCCGTGCCGCATCGAGGAGCCGGCGGGCGTACGCCGGGCCGGTCAGGGGGTGCCGCCAGGTGCCGAAGCCGCCGTGGGCGCAGTGCCGCGGCACTCCCCCGGCCCGCTGTTCACGGTCAAGGACCTCGACCCGTCCGGCGCCGGCGGCGGCGAGACGGGCGGCGGCGGTGAGCCCGGCGGGGCCCGCGCCGATGACGAGCACGTCGACCTGTCGCGTCACCCGCGGGCCTCCTCGAACAGCTGTCGCACCGCCGCCCCGCAGGAGAACCCCTGGCAACGCCCCGCGCGTGCCCTGGTCCGGCGGCGCAGTCCATCCAGGCTGCCCGGCGGCACCGTACTGGCGAGGGCGTCCCGGATCTCCCCGCGGGACACGCGTTCGCAGTGGCAGACGAGGGTGCCGTACTCCGGGTCGGCGGTGATGAGGTCGGGGCGTTGGTACGGGCGCGGGAACGCCTCGCCCAGGTTGGGCATGCGCACCGGCTCCAGCTCGCGCGGCGGGCCCAGCTCCAGCCCGTTCACGGCAAGTTGGCCCACCACGTACTCGGCGATGGCGAGTGACGCCGTCAGCCCCGTCGAGCGGATGCCGCCCACCGTGAGGTACGCCTGCTCGGGGTGGGCCGTGATGCGGTAGTCGTCGTACTCGGTGGCGGCGCGCAGGCCCGCGTAGACGGCGGTGACCTCCTCGTCGAGGAGCTCGGGCAGGATGCGGCGGCCCTTCTCCCGCAGGCTCGCCAGACCGTCGGCGGTCGACTGGGTGGCCCGTTTGTCGTCGAGGTCCTCGGCGGTGGGGCCGAGCAGGACGTTGCCGTACACGGTGGGCGCGACCAGGACTCCCTTGCCGAGTGCGGTCGGGACAGGCAGCAGGATGTGCCGGACGAGGGGGCGGGCGAACTTGTCGAAGACGATGAGCTGGCCGCGGCGCGGGGTGACGGTGAAGTCGTGGTGGCCGAGGTCGCGGTCGAGGGTGTCGGCGTGGAGACCGGCCGCGTTGATCACCCAACGGGTGCGGAGCTCGCCCCGGTCGGTCGCCAGCAGTCCCTGACCGACCTGTTCCACCCGGCAGTTGAGGTGCAGGTCCACGCCGTTCCGGACGGCCTGGGTGGCGTAGGCCAGGGTCGTCGTCCAGGAGCAGATGATGCTCTCGCCGGGGACGTGGAGGGCGCCCAGCGCTCCGGGGCCGAGGTGGGGCTCACGCTCGTACAGTTCGGCCCGATCGATCAGTCGGGTCTCCTTGTGGCCGTTGCGCTCGGCCTTCTCCGCGAGGCGGGGCAGTGCGGCGTGTTGCTCCTCGTCCCAGGCGACGAGGAGGGCGCCGACCAGCTCGACGGGGATCCCCGACTCGGCGGCGTACGCGGCGAGTTGACGGGAGCCCTCGCGGACGAGCCGGGCCTCCAGGGAGCCGGGGGCGGCGTCGAAGCCGGTGTGGAGGATGGCGGTGTTGGCCTTGGAGCTGCCCTGGCCGACGTCGTCCTGTGCCTCGACGACCGCTGTGCGCAGAGAGGGATAGCCGGCCAGTGCGCGGGCGATGGCGCTGCCGACGACTCCCGCGCCGATGACGATCACGTCGTACGGCGTGGTGGGCAGTGGTCCGTGGGTGGTGACCGTCATGCGGGGGTCCGGGCGAGAAGGGCGGTGACTTCGCCGCGGAAGCGGGCGCGGCGGTCCGCGGCCTCGTCGGCGGAGATCAGCGGCTCGTAGAGGGCGGCCGGCTTCCCGTCCGGGAGCACCGTGTCCACGGTCTGTCCGGGAGCCGCGCCGAGGCGGGCCAGGGCGGCGACGCCGAGGGCGGTCGCGTCGGGCAGGGCAGACACTTCGACGGGGCGTTGCAGCAGGTCGGCCTGGGTCTGCATGAGGAGGGCGGAGCGGGTCAGGCCGCCGTCGACGCGCAGCGTGGTGAGCGGCGCCTTCAGGTCGGTCTCGGCCGCGTCGGCGAGTTCGGCGACCTGGGCGGCGATGCCCTCGCACAGGGCGCGGACCAGGTGTCCGGCGGTGGTGTCGAGGCCGAGTCCGGTGAGCGAGCCGCGCAGGTCGCCGCGCCACCAGGGGGCGGCGAGTCCGGCGAGGGCCGGTACGAAGGTGACGCCGCCGCTGTCGGCGACCGTGCCACCCACGCTGTCGAGGTCGGCGGCGCCGCCGATGACGCCGAGGTCGGTGAGCCAGCGCACGGCGGAGGCGGCGGTGTAGACCTGGCCGTCGAGGCAGTAGCTGGTGCGTCCGGCGAGCCGCCAGGCGACGCAGCCGACCAGGCCGGTGCTGCCTCGCCTCGGGGTGTCGCCGGTGTGGGCGAGGAGGAACGCGCCGGTTCCGTAGGTGCACTTGGCGCCGCCGGGCTCGGTGACGCGCTGGGCGAGCAGGGCCGCCTGCTGGTCGACGGCGAGGCCGGTGAGCGGTATCTCCGGGCCGAACTCCCGTGTGGTGCCGATGGGCTGGGCGTTGTCGACGACCTCGGGGAGGCGTTCGTCCGTCAGGCCGTAGAGATCGAGGGCGCGGGGTGACCAGGTGGCGTGGTCGAGGTCGAGGAGCTGGGTGCGGCCGGCGGTCGCCGCGTCGGTGACGTAGGCGCCGGTGAGGCGGTGGACGAGCCAGGCGTCGGTGGTGGTGACGACGCCCTCACGGGTGAGGTGGCAGCGTATCCAGGCCATCTTGGGGGCGGCGAAGTACGGGTCGAGCGGCAGGCCGGTCAGGTCGCGCAACTCGTCGGCGTGCGGGGCGAGTTCCTCGCAGACGCTCTCGGCGCGGCGGTCCTGCCAGACGAGGGCGTCGGTGAGCGGGCGGCCGGTGGCGCGGTCCCAGGCGAGCACGGTCTCGCCCTGGTTGGCCAGGCCCAGGGCCACCACCGGTTCGCGCGCCTCGGCGAGGGCGCGGCGGCCGGCCTCGACGACGGACGCGTACAGCTCCTCGGGGTCGACCTCGACCAGCCCCCCGGGCAGGTGCCGCGGACGCACCTCGGCGAAGCCCGCGCCGATGACACCGCGTTCGGGGCAGACGACGAGCGCCTTGGTGCCGGACGTGCCCTGGTCCACGGCCAGCACCGGACCGGTCATCGAGCCCTCCTCGGCGATCAACAGGCCGCCAGCCTGCCGCCGCCCGCCGCGCCACGTCAAGCGACCCCGACCGTCGATGAATCTTCAACCACCACACCGCTCAACACCCTTGCCTCGCAACGGAGTTCGAAAAGATCGGGAAACCGCGGGAGATGCGGAACCTGCGCCTCTATAGTGACCGCCGACCGGCACAAGCTCCCCAACCACCGCCCTGAGGAGGGCTGTTGTTACTCCACCCCGCCGTCCCGCCCCGCCCGCCGACCGGGACGGACGGCTGATGGCCAGAGAAGGAGCACGCCCCGTCTACGATCCCGCGGGCCATGACGCCGCCCTGCGGGCCACCCTCCAGGAGGTGCGCACCGGACGCTGGATGTCGATGCGCCGGCTGCTCGGTGAGACGACGGCCTGGTGGCAGTGGACGCAGCGCACCCAGGTACTCGCCGCCGCTGCCGCCGGCACCGACGTGGTGCGGGCCTGGCTGACCGAGGAGCCGCACAGCGTCCCGGCCGCGGTCATGCACGCCAGGGTCGCCGTCGAGCGGGCGTTACGGGCCCACCGCGAGCAGCACTCCCGCACCCTCGACCTGTGGCGGGAGGCCTGGCAGGCGAGCCACACGGCGACCCGGGCGGCGCCTTTGGACCCCGTCCCCTGGGTGTGTCTGCTGGCGCTGGCGCGGCTCGACCGGGACCGGCGCTGGGAGGAGCACCGGGTGGCGCCGCCCGGGCCGATGCTGCCGCCGGGGCCGTGGGGGCTGCTGGCGGAGGCCGACAAGCGGGACCCGTACAACCGCGAGGCACACCACCGGATGCTCCAGTTCCTGTACGAGCACGGCACCTCAGGCCGGCTCGCCGAGGCGGTCGGCTACGCCCACTGGGCGGCCGACACCGCGCCACCCGGCTCCGCCCTCCATGTCCTGCCGCTGTACGTCCGGGTGGAGCGTTACCGCCGCGCGGGCGGCCGGGACGCCGCTCTCGACCTGCACTGGGTGGCCGAGGACGCCACGCGGGAGGCACAGCGGACGCTGTACGCCTGGTTCGAGCAGACCTTCGCCGCCGAGCGCTCCCCGCTGGACCTGAACCATCTCGCGCACGCCCTGTGGGGCGCCCTCCGGTTCCCGGAGGCGGCCCGCGTGTTCGACGCGCTCGGCCCGTACTGGACGCCCCTGCCCTGGGCCTACCGCATCCCCGAGACCGGCGACCGCGGCCAGGCCGTGGAGGTGTTCCTCCAGGCCCGGGCGCGCTGCCGCCCCGCGTGACCCACCATCCCGTCCTTCCGGAGGTTTCCGCATGTCCCGTACCACCCACGGTCCGTCGAAACCGCACGACGAGGAACAACGTCTGCGGGAACTCGGCTACCGGCCCGTCCTCGCCCGCCGTATGGGCGGCTTCGGCAACTTCGCGATCAGCTTCTCGGTGATCTCGATCCTGTCCGGCTGCATGACCCTGTACGGCTTCGGCCTCGGCGCGGGCGGCCCCGCGGTGATGCTGTGGGGCTGGGCGGGCGTCGGCCTGTTCGTGCTGTGCGTGGGCCTCGCGCTGGCGGAGGTCACCAGCGCCTATCCGACCTCGGGCGCCCTGTACTACATGGCCGACCGGCTCGGCGGGCGCCGCTGGGGCTGGTACACCGGCTGGCTCAACCTGCTGGGTCTGCTGGGCGCGATCGCCGGTATCGACTACGGCGCCGCCCTGTTCACCGGCGCGTTCATGAACCTCCAGTGGGGCTTCGAGCCGACACCGGAGAAGACGATGCTGATCTTCCTGGTGATCCTGCTGCTGCACGCCGTGCTGAACCTGTTCGGCGTCCGTCTGGTCAGCCTCCTCAACTCCATCAGTGTCTGGTGGCACTTGGCGGGCGTGGCACTCATCGTCGGCGCGCTCGCGATCGTCCCCGACCACCACCAGTCGCCGTCCTTCGTCTTCACCGAGTTCGTCAACGACACCGGCTGGTCAAGCCCCTTGTACGTGGCGGCGATCGGCCTCCTCCTCGCCCAGTACACGTTCTCCGGCTACGACGCCTCGGCGCACCTGTCCGAGGAAACGTCCAACGCGTCGGTGTCGGCGGCCCGCGGCATCGTCCGCTCCATCTGGGTCTCCTGGATCGCCGGTTTCGTGCTGCTGACGGGACTGACCTTCGCCATCCAGGACTACGACGCCACCCGGGCCACCGACACCGGGGTGCCGCCCGCGCAGATCCTCCTCGACGGCCTCGGCACGGACGGGGCGAGCGCGCTGCTCATCGTGGTGATCGTCGCCCAGCTGTTCTGCGGCAACGCCGAGGTGGCCGCCGCCAGCCGCATGGTGTTCGCGTTCAGCCGGGACGGGGCGCTGCCGGGTTCCGGTCTCTGGCGCAAGGTCAGCGCCCGCACCCAGACGCCGGTCACCGCGGTCTGGTTGTCGGTGGTGGTCGCGGCCCTGCTCGCGCTGCCGTCCCTGTACTCGGCGACGGCGTACGGCGCGGTGACCGCCATCAACGTCATCGGCATCACCCCGGCGTACGCCATCCCGGTGCTGCTGCGGCTGCGCGCGGGGGATCGTTTCCAGCCTGGTCCATGGAGCCTGGGGCGGTGGAGCAAGCCGATCGGCTGGACGGCCGTGGTGTGGGTGGCGTTCGTGACGGTGCTGTTCTGTCTGCCGCAGTCGTCGCCGGTGACGGTCGACACGATGAACTACGCGTCCGTCGCGCTGGCCGTCGTACTGCTTCTCGCCACCGTGTGGTGGTACGCCGCCCGTCGTTCGTACGGGACGCCCACCACGGCCGCCTACTCCGACCAGGAACAGGCCGAACTGGCGGAGGGCATCGTCTGAAACCCCGCCGTCCGGCCCCGGACCGGGTACGAATCCCTGTGCCGGATACGGCAGGATGAGCGGTCGCGCCGACCACCGCACCCGCGCGGTCGACGCGAGCGCACATCCAGCGGCAACTCGAACAGGTGGCGACGTGACGGCATTTCAACGGGATCTCACCATGGACGACCTGGTCGTCGCCGGCATCCCCGTGGTCGCGGGCTTGCTGGCGGCGTTCCTGCTGCGCATGCTGCTCAAGTGGCTGGGCAAGCACGCCGACCGCACCAAGTGGACCGGTGACGACGTCATCGTGGCCGCGCTGCGGACGGTGGTGCCGTGGGGTGCGGTGGTGGGCGGTGTCGCCATCGCGGCGGCGGCCCTGCCGCTGCGCTCGGGATACCAGCGCAACACCAACCAGGTGCTGACCGTGCTGATGATCTTCGTGGTCACGATGGCGGCGGCCCGTCTTGTCGCCGGTCTGGTGCGGACGGTCACCCAGTCCCGTTCCGGGGTCGCGGGCTCGGCCACGATCTTCGTGAACATCACCCGGGTATTGGTCCTGGCGATCGGTTTCCTGGTGGTGCTCCAGACGCTGGGCATCTCGATAGCGCCGATGCTCACCGCCCTCGGCGTCGGCGGTCTGGCGGTCGCCCTCGCGCTCCAGGACACCCTCGCCAATCTCTTCGCGGGCGTCCACATCCTCGCCTCCAAGACCGTCCAGCCCGGCGACTACATTCGGCTGAGCAGCGGCGAGGAGGGCTACGTCGAGGACATCAACTGGCGTCAGACGACCGTGCGCGCGCTCTCCAACAACCTGATCGTGATCCCCAACGGGGAGCTCGCCAAGTCGAACATGACCAACTTCATGCGCCCCGAGCAGCAGTTGACGATCCTGGTCCAGGTCGGTGTGGCCTACGACAGCGATCTGGAGCATGTCGAGCGGGTCACCTGCGAGGTCGTCACCGAGGTGATGACGCGGATCGAGGGCGCCGTCCCGGAGCACGAACCGCTGGTGCGTTTCCACACGTTCGGCGACTCCCGGATCGGCTTCACGGTGATCCTCGGGGTCGGCGAGTTCAGCGACCAGTTCCGGATCAAGCACGAGTTCATCAAGCAGCTCCACAAGCGCTACCGCCAGGAGGGCATCAGGGTCCCGGCGCCGACGCGGACGGTCTCCCTCCAGCAGGGCGCGGTGGTGATCCCGCAGCAGCGGGACGCGCTCGACATGACGCCGTAGCGGGTGCCGTCAGCCCGGCGGCAGCCGAGTGACGCTCTGCTCCGTGAGGCGTACCGGAAGGGCGCCGGTGCGCAGTTGGGCGGCGAGTTCGCGTGCCGACGCCTCGGTGAAGGAGCCGTAGATCTCCGCTTTTCCGCCGGTGATCGCCTGGCTGACGGACGGGGCAGACAGCACGGTCCCGTCGAGGACGATCGCGAACTGGTTGGCGGGGCTCTGCTGTTGGGCGAGCCGTCCGGTGACAGCCGCGAACCTCTCGGCTCCGGCGGCGGTGAACCGGAGCCGGACGAGCCAGCCGTGTCGCGTCTGTTCGTCGTTGACCGCCTCCGCGTCGGCCACGTCGGTGCCGGGGACCGCGACGGTGTCGAGGGAGTACGTGGCGTGGCCGCCGTCCTTCTTCTCGCAGGCGGTCAGCGGTTCGTCCGGCGAGGCCGTCGCGTCGGGTCGCGGACAGGCCGATTCCCCGAGCGCCGCGGTGGCCCGTACGGGCCAAAAGTCCAGCTGTGCCGTCCGGCCCAGCGTCCTGAGCCCTTCCTGCCGGCTCCATGGGCCCGAGACCGTGATCGTCGCGGCCGACCCCTCCCCCGCGACCTGGACGTCGGCCCCTGTCAGACCCGCGTCCACCGCCCGCTGCCGCATCAGCTCGGCGGTCTCCTCCAGCGCTCGCGCGTCCCGCGGCTCCACGGGGCGGAACGTGCTGAAGACCTTCGCCTGCGCCGAGGACGTGGGCGCGGGCGTGGGTGACCGCGGGGCGCCACCGCGCGCACCGGTTTCCGCGTCCCCGCTCGGCGATCTCGCCGCCGAGGCCCGCCCGTCCGGTCCGCCGCAGCCACCGAGGACCATGACCAGCGCACCCGCCACGACGAGCGCACGCCAGGCTCCACGCCTCTCCATGGCCATCCGATCCCCGAGGGCGCTCGCGTCGACGAGGTCCGCGCGGGCCACCGGCGTGGGAGGTGCCGCCGAAAATTCCCGGGTGCCGGTCGCCGTGACCGTCACCCGGGTCGTCACCTTCTCCGTCGGCACGCACGCCGTCGGGGTGTCGCCGCCGTCGGCAGGCGGGCTGACCGCCGTGTCGTCTTCCATGGGTCCCCCGATCGATGCCTCACCGTGGCACCAACTCGCCCCCAGGACCTTTATGTTGACACGAACCCACCCCAACCGGGACGCCCCGTGCTATACGCGCCTCAGAGCGTGGCCGAGTTGTCGTGGTGACCGCTCGGCCGGCTCTGCGGCCGGCGCAGCGACGAGCTCACCGGCGTCACCGTCCAGTCCGGGTGGCCGGGCATGCGCGGGGTCTTCGTGCCGTAGAGCCAGTCCCGCAGGAAGCCGGACTGGTCCGAGCCGGAGACCTCGGAGGCGACGGCGATGTAGTCGTCGGTGGACGCCGAGGAGTTGCGGAAGCGGTCCAGGAAGGTGCGCTCGACGGTGGCGAAGACCGTCTCGCCGACCTGCTGGCGCAGCGCGTACAGGACGAGGACGCCGCCGAGGTAGCGCTGGGAGTCGAAGAGGTTGGCCTCGTTCGGGGCGGCGACCGGGCCCGAGCTCTGGCGCCACTGGTCACCCTTGGCGTAGGTGTCCTTCATCCGGGCTTCCATGGTGGTCAGGCCGATCGAGTCGGCCCAGCCGCGCTCATAGCGGTAGAGCAATCCGTAGAAGTCGGCGTGGCCCTCGTTGATCCACAGGTCGGCCCAGGTGGCGGGGCTGACGCTGTTGCCGAAGTAGGAGTGGACCAGCTCGTGCATCATGTGCGAGCCGATCTTCGGCTCGGCCTGGAGGAGGTAGTTCGGCTTGTAGAGGGTCAGGGTCTGGGTCTCCAGGCCCGTGAAGTCGAAGGCCGTCGAGGAGTCGTTGTTGCACGGCAGCAGGCCGTACGTCTCGAACGGGTAGGCGCCCAGCCGCTGTTCGATCCAGCTCACCAGGTTGGGGGTGAGGCCGAGGGCGGGCTCCAGGGCCTCGGCGCGGGCGGTGGGGACGACATCACGCAGCGGCAGTCCGTTCGGGCCCTGGCGGTCCTTGACGACGTAGTCGCCGACCGTGACCTGGACCAGCTCGGTGGCTATCGGCTCACGGGAGCGGTAGCTGTACGCGGTCCGGCCGTCGCCCAGGTCCTCGGTGCCCGTCAGGGAGCCGCTCGCGACGCCCTTGAGACCCGTGGGGACGGTGATGCGGAAGGTGAAGTCCGCCTTGTCCACAGGGTGGTCGTTGCACGGGAAGACGGTGTGCGCCGAGTTCGGCTGCGGGCAGATGGCGAAACCGTCCGGCGTGGGCACCCAGGCGGTGTGCGCGAGGGTGCGGCGCGGATCGGCGGAGTAGGTCACGGTGACGGTGACCCGGCGCCGGGGCGGCAGGCAGCGGGCGGGCGTGATCCGCAGCTTCTCGTCGGCCTGCTCGAAGGTCGCCGTCCTCCCCGCCACGGTCACGGTGCGTATGTCGAGGCCGAGCGCGTCCAGGGAGAAGCGGGTCAGGGCCTCGGTGGTGGTGATCCGCAGGGTGGCGGTGGCGTCGACCAGCTTGGTCGCGGCGTCGTAGGCCAGGTCGAGGTGGTAGGCCGACACGCGGTAGCCGTCATTGCCGAGGCCCGGGTAGACGGGGTCCCCCAGGGTCTCCGCGCCGGGGACGCCGCTCGCGGTGGCGGCCTGCGCCGGGACTCCCCCGATGGTCAGTGCCGCGGCCGTACCGATCAGGGCGGCGGGTGCCGTCACTCTGGTGCGATATCTCATGGTCCGCTTTCGCTCGGGCGGCCGGGGTGGTCGGTTCCGGCCGTCGGATGAGTGTGATCACCCTCCTTCACTCCAAGATCGGGTGCTCGGGTTGCATGCGAGGGCGGACCAAATCCGAGAGCGTGTGCGAGGACCCCTGTCGAGCCGGGCTCGATCACGAGATATCTTGATGTCGAGCAATGTTGCAGACGTGGAGCGGAGCACCCGGTGACTGACTCGACCATCATCTATACGCACACTGACGAGGCCCCGGCCCTGGCGACGTATTCCTTCCTGCCGGTGGTCCAGGCGTACGCCTCGCAGGCGGGTGTCGCCGTGGAGACGCGGGACATCTCGCTGGCCGGGCGCATCATCGCGGTGTTCCCGGAGTACCTGACCGAGGACCAGCGCATCCCGGACGCCCTGCACGAGCTGGGCGAACTGGCGAAGACGCCCGAGGCCAACATCATCAAGCTGCCGAACATCTCGGCGTCGATCCCGCAGCTCAAGGCCGCGATCGCCGAGCTTCAGGCGCAGGGCTACGCGCTGCCGGACTACCCGGACGCCCCGAAGACCGACGAGGAGCGGGACGTCCAGGCCCGCTACGACAAGGTCAAGGGCTCCGCGGTCAACCCGGTCCTGCGTGAGGGCAACTCCGACCGGCGCGCCCCCGCCTCGGTCAAGAACTACGCCAAGACCCACCCGCACCGCATGGGCGCCTGGTCGTCGGAGTCGAAGACCAACGTCGCGACCATGGGCGTGGACGACTTCCGCTCCACCGAGAAGTCCGTCGTGATCTCCGAGGCCGGCTCGCTGCGGATCGAGCTGGTCGGCGACGACGGCTCCACCACCGTGCTGCGCGAGTCGGTACCGGTCCTCGAGGGCGAGGTCGTCGACGCCTCGGTGCTGCACGTGGCCCCGCTGCGGGAGTTCCTCACCGCGCAGATCGCCCGCGCCAAGGCCGAGGACGTGCTGTTCTCCGTGCACCTCAAGGCCACGATGATGAAGGTCTCGGACCCGATCATCTTCGGTCACGTGGTGCGCGCGTTCTTCCCGAAGACCTTCGCGCAGTACGGCCAGACGCTCGCCGCGGCCGGCCTGACCCCGAACGACGGTCTGGGCGGCATCTACAAGGGCCTGGAGTCGCTGCCCGAGGGTGCCGAGATCAAGGCGTCCTTCGACGCCGAGCTCGCCGAGGGCCCGGCCCTGGCGATGGTCGACTCCGACAAGGGCATCACCAACCTGCACGTGCCGTCCGACGTCATCGTCGACGCCTCGATGCCGGCGATGATCCGCACCTCCGGTCACATGTGGGGCCCGGACGGCCAGGAGGCCGACACCCTCGCGGTCCTGCCGGACTCGTCGTACGCCGGTGTCTACCAGGCCGTGATCGAGGACTGCCGTGCCAACGGCGCGTACGACCCCTCGACCATGGGCTCGGTGCCGAACGTCGGCCTGATGGCGCAGAAGGCCGAGGAATACGGCTCGCACGACAAGACCTTCGAGATCCGGACGACCGGCACGGTCCGCCTCGTCGACCAGAACGGCAACGCCGTCATCGAGCAGACGGTCTCCGCCGGCGACATCTTCCGCGCCTGCCAGACCAAGGACGCGCCGATCCGCGACTGGGTGAAGCTGGCCGTCACCCGCGCCCGCGCCACCGGCAACCCGGCCGTGTTCTGGCTGGACGAGACCCGCGCGCACGACGCCAACCTGATCGCCAAGGTCAACACCTACCTCGCGGAGCACGACACCGAGGGCCTGGACATCCGGATCCTCAACCCGGTCGAGGCGACCAAGCTGTCGGTGGAGCGCATCCGCCGCGGTGAGGACACCATCTCAGTGACCGGCAACGTGCTGCGTGACTACCTCACCGACCTCTTCCCGATCCTGGAGCTGGGCACCAGCGCCAAGATGCTGTCGGTCGTCCCGCTGATGGCGGGCGGCGGCCTGTTCGAGACGGGCGCCGGCGGCTCCGCGCCGAAGCACGTCCAGCAGCTGGTCAAGGAGGACTACCTGCGCTGGGACTCCCTCGGTGAGTTCTTCGCGCTGGTCCCGTCCCTGGAGCAATACGCCACGGCCACGAACAACCCCAAGGCCAAGGTCCTCGCCGACACCCTGGACCGCGCCACGGCGACCTTCCTCAACGAGGACAAGTCCCCGACCCGTCGCGTCGGCGGCATCGACAACCGCGGCAGCCACTTCTTCCTGTCCCTGTACTGGGCGCAGGAGCTGGCCGCGCAGACCGAGGACGCCGACCTGGCGAAGGCCTTCGCCCCGCTCGCCGAGACCCTCGCCTCGAACGAGCAGAAGATCGTCGACGAGCTGAACGCCGTCCAGGGCAAGCCGGCCGACATCGGCGGCTACTACCAGCCCGACCCGGCCAAGGCCGCCGCGATCATGCGCCCGTCCAGCACGTGGAACGAGGCCCTGGCGTCCCTGAGCTGACGCACACCTCACAGACGACTCCCGCCCCGGTCGGCAACTGCCCGGCCGGGGCGGGGGCGTTCGGTGCGGCGTCCACCACTCCGGCTTCCCTCACTCCGGCGTCGTGATCTCAGAGGGACGCTCCGCGCACGGCGCTCGCACAGCGCCACCAGGCTCCCCTGCCCCGGTCCGGCACCTGGTCCTTGCCGGTCGTCATGCTGTGATCGTGCACCACACCACTGACAACGCCGCGGGAGCTGCCGCATGACCTCCGTCGTACCGTCCTTCGAGCTGGTGCCGGGGGCCGCGGAGTCCCCCGTGATCCTGCATGTGCCGCACTCCGCGCGGGAGATACCGGCCGAGGTGCGCGCGGACATCGTCCTGGACGACTCCGCACTTGAGCGCGAACTCGACCACATCGTCGACGCGCACACCGCTGAGCTGGCCGAGCGGGCGGCCGGGCTGTCGGCGGTGACGCCGTGGCGGTTCGTGAACCGGCTGTCGCGGCTGGTCGTCGACCCGGAGCGGTTCCCGGACGAGCGGGAGGAGATGCTCGCCGTCGGGATGGGCGCCGTATACACACGGACCACGCACCGGAAGGTGCTGCGGCCCGCGGACACCGACCCCGAGCCGCTGCTCGCGCGCTACTTCCGGCCGTACGCACAGGCCATGGCCGAGGCTGTCGCCGGGCGGCTGGCCGCCGTCGGACGGGCCGTGATCGTCGATGTGCACTCGTATCCCAGTGAGGCGCTGCCCTACGAGCTGCACGGCGAGGGCCCGCGACCGCCCGTCTGTCTCGGCACCGACTCCTTCCACACCCCGCCGGAGCTGCTCGCCGCCGCTCGCGATGCCTTCGGGGAGACCGGGGTGGACAGTCCGTTCGGCGGGACGTACGTGCCGTTGGAGTTCTACGGCCGTGATGCGCGGGTGTCCGCGTTGATGGTGGAGATCCGGCGGGACACGTACATGAAGGAGCCGGGCGGGGCCGCCGGACCCGGGCTGGGGCGGCTGGCCTCGGCGGTCGCGACGTTCGTCGACGCCGTGTCCCGCTGACCTCCGGCTGGAGCACTTCCGCGCGACACCCGGCCGTCACGCGGCGAGGGTGGAGGGCATGACCGAGGAGACCACCACGCTCACCGGCCCTCCCGTACGGGACTGGCCCGCCCACGACCTGGCCGGGACGGAGTTCGACCCGGTGCTGGCGGAGCTGATGCGGGAGGGGCCGCTGACCCGGATCCGGCTGCCGTTCGGGGAGGGGTGGGCATGGCTGGCCACCCGCTACGAGGACGTCAGGCTGATCACCAACGATCCGCGGTTCAGCCGTACCGCGGGGATGGACCGTCAGGTGACCCGGCTCGCCCCGCACTTCGCTCCGCGGCCGGGCTCCCCCGCCTGGGCCGACCAGCCCGACCACAACCGGCTGCGCAAGGCCGTGGCGAGCGCGTTCACGGTGAGCGCGATGAAACGGCTGCGACCTCGCGCGCAGGAGCTCCTCGACCCGCTGGTGGCGGGGCTCCTGCGGGACGGCCCGCCCGCCGATCTCGTCGAGCGCGTGCTCGAACCCTTCCCGGTGACCCTGATCTGCGAGGTCATGGGGGTGCCCGCCGCCGACCGGCCCCGGATGCACGCCTGGGCGGCGCAGATCGTCTCCACGAAGGGCGGGGCCGAGGCCTCCGCCGAGGCCAAGAAGGGCATGTTCGGCTGGATCGCGGACACCGTCGGGGCCCGCGCCCACAGCGACGGTGAGGACGTGTACTCGCTGATCGGCGCGGCGCTGCGGCGGGGTGAGATCAGCGAGGCGGAGGCGGTCGGCCTCGCCGCGCCGTTGCAGATCGGCGGTGAGGCGGTCACCCACAACTGCGGGCAGACGCTGTACCTGTTGCTGACCCGCCCCGAGCTGATGGAGCGGATGCGGCATCAGCCCGAGGCCCGCGCGGGCGCCTTGGACGAGCTGATGCGCTATGTCCCGCACCGCACCGCGGTCGGGCTCGCCCGGATCGCCCTGGAGGACGTCGAACTGGGCGGGCAGCGGATCCGCGCGGGCGATCCGGTGTACGTCTCCTATCTGGCCGCCAACCGCGATCCGGACGTCTTCCCCGACCCGGACCGCATCGACCTCGACCGGGACCCCAACCCGCACCTGTCCTTCGGCAACGGCTCGCACTACTGCACGGGCGCGGTGCTGGCGCGTCTCCAGATCGAGCTCATGGTGGGCACGCTCCTGGACCGGCTGCCGGGGCTGCGGCTCGCGGTCCCGGCCGACCAGGTGGCCTGGCGCCGGAAGACGATGATCCGCGGGCCGCAGTCCCTGCCCGTGACCTGGGACTGACTCAGGAGACGCGGCCGGCTCAGACCGTCAGCCAGTCGGTGACGATCGCCTCCCTGCCGGTCCGCAGCCGCAGCGCGAAAGGACCGGTGGGGGGTGCGCCGTAGGTGAAGCGTCCCATGTCGTCGGTGGTCAGCGGGGCGCCGGCCTGCGGCCCGCTGAGCACCTCGATCAACGCCTCCTGGGGCGGCAACACCTGCCCCAGCAGTCCCTCCCCGGTGACCTCCACGTCCACGGTGACCTCGCCGGCGCGGAAGGTCAGCATCCGCGCTACGTCCGTGGCTCCCCTGACGGGGATGGCGTCCACCACCGAGTCGAAGGTCAGCTCCGCGATCCGGGAGTCGAGGTCGTGCAGGGCATAGGCCTCCACGGCGATCTGCCGCAGCTGGGCCGGCACCGGGTCGAGGATGCCGGCGGCCCTGCGGAGTTCCTCCTCCAGCAGGTCCGCGTCGGTGTCCAGGCCGTCGTGGTCCTCGTCGAACGTGTCGTCGTCGTTCATCTCGTCCCTCATACCGCTCCCCGCGCTTCGAGTCGGGCCCGCAGCCGGCGCAGACAGCGCTGGCGCAGTGGTCCGATGCTGCCCACGGCGATGCCCAGCGCGGCGGACACCTCCTGGTAACTGGGCGGCGGCGAGGCCATCAGGATGCGCAGCAACTGCCGGCACCGGTCGCCGAGTTCCTCGAACTCCTGCCACAGATGGCGGATGCGTTCGCTCTGCACGGCCGCCTCCTCGGAGTCGAGGAGGGACTGCTCCGGCGTACGGTCCTCGCTGACCCGGTCGAGCAGTTGCGGATCGTCGGTGGGTGTCAGTCGCCGTAAGCTCTTGAGCACCTTCAGGCATTCGTGCCGCGCGGTGCTGGCCAGCCACGATCCGGCCTTCTGCGGTTCCCGGATCCGGCCCAGGTGCTGAGCGAAGCGGAACCACACCGTCTGGTACACCTCGTGCGCGTCGGCGTCGCTCAGCCGGTGTGCGCGCACGACGGACCACACCAGTGGGCTCAGCCCTTCCACGAGCGCCTTCCAGGCCGCCGCGTCGCCGTCGACGGCGGACTGGACCAGCGCGCCGACATCTGCTCGGTCCACGGCCCCACCCCTCGTGTACGGCAAGTCATCGTACGCCGTGGAGGGGGCGAGTTCGGCCCTCATGCCCCGGGAGAGAGCTGTACGACCGTCCCCTGGCGCCAGGTGGGCGGTATGAGCGCCGGCACGTGCGCCCCGCGCACTTCCGCGAACTCGGTGTTGGCGGCCAGCAGTTGCCGGCGGGCGGCGCGCGGGTCGGTCTCCTTGTGGGCGGTCATGTGGGCGGCGACCAGGGCGGCGGCGGCCGGGGTGGCGAAGGAGGTGCCGCTCCAGTGCGCGTAGCCGTCGAACATCACCTGGTCCGGCTTGGCGGAACTGCCGTCGTCGCTCAACACGCCGCTGTGGCGGGGGTGTTGGCAGGTGCAGAGGTAGGTGAAGTTGAAGCGGCAGGCGTCGTAGGTGGAGTGCTGGTAGACGTACGGGATGGGTGCGTCGAAACCGGTGAGGGTGCTGGTGAGGCGCTCGCCGGGGGCGTAGGCGTTGACCCACGAGCCGTGGTTGCTGAAGCAGGCGCCGTGGTCGCCGTCGGTGCGCAGGGCGCCGATCGACAGGACGCTGCTCGCGTAGTCGGGCAGGGAGGCGTAGGCGGCGGGCCAGAAGGGGGTCGCGCTGGCGTTGTTGCCGGCCGCGGCGACCAACAGGGTGCGCTGCTGCCGCAGTTCCTGCATAAAGGCGTCCACGCCGAGCAGACCGTCGGTGCGGCCGTTGGAGGTGCCCGCGGAGAGGCTGATGATGTCGGGCCAGCCGTCGCGGTCGACGGCGGCGAACAGGGCCTCGCCGAAGTCGGATTCGAGGATGGCACCGGCGTCGTTGAGGGTGTTGCGCACGGTGATGTCCGTGTTGGGCGCGACGGACGCGAGGATGCCCGCGATGAACGTGCCGTGCCCGAGGTAGATCTTCAGGTTGCCCTGGTCGTCGGTCTCGGTGCCGTGCAGGTCGCCCTGGACGTGCGTCAGGAGCGGAACCAGCGTGTGGTCGTGGGTGAGGCCGTTGTCGATGACGAGGACGCCGACCGCGGTGTCGGCGTCGTAACCGGCCTCCGCGGGCGCCGGGTTGGTGCCGCCGGTGAGCGGGGCGGGCACGGGTTCGTCGCCGGGACAGGAGTTGACGGCGATGGACACCACGTGGTTGCGGCTGACCAGCCGGCGTCCGGCGCGTCCCTCCGGTTCGCGCATGGCCCGCAGGGCGTTGGCGACGGCCCGGTCGGCGCGCCGGTCGCCGTGGCCGGGGTCGCCGACCTGGATACGGGTGATGCCCGAGCGGTTGGTCTGCGGCCCCGCGCGGCGCACCTGGTCGCCGCTGAGACCGGTCGCCGCGGTGAAGTGGTCGCGCACGGCGTTCTCGACGAGCGCCGCCTCCTCACCGTCCCTCGCGAGGACCACACCCTTCTCATAGATGAACTCGGCCGCGTCGTCCGGTCCCATCGCGAGGGGGACGTCGGGCATCGATCGCTGGATCTGGTCGAACTGCTCCGGGAATCGCTGAGGTGCCATGGCGTGTCCTCCCACTTGAGCGGTGGTCGTCAGTCAGAGTCTCGGGTCCGCCGATTGATACAGCGCCACCCCTGTGTGCCGTACGACCCGGAGCACTACCATCCGTTGAGTGATGGCGGGAAGCGACACGGTTCTCGAACTGCTGCCCATGGTGTTCGCCGCCCCCAAGCAGGCGCTGGCGAGGGCAGAGGAGGTAATCGGCTCCGATCCCTCACCGCTGCATGCCTCCGTCGCCCATCAGGTGATCGGTATCTGGCAGCGCGACTGGGGCGACATGAAGATCGCGCTGCACCATCTGCGGCGCGCCCGCGACCTCGCCGTACGCGCCGAGTCCGCCGACCGCGAGGCCGATGTGCTGGCCGCGCTCGGCGTGGCGCTCGTGACCGCGGGGCGTACCCGGCAGGGCCTGGACGCGCTGGAGCGCGGGGTCGCGGTGAGCAGCGGGCACACCCGCGCCCGGGTGCTGTTCAGGCGGGCCTACGCCTCGTGGGTGCTCGGCCGGCACCGGGAGGCGCTGGAGGACGTACGCCGGGCGATTCCCGTGCTGCGCCAGGTGGACGACGTGATCTGGACCGCGCGGGCGCTGACGCTGCGCGCGACCGTGCATCTGGCGGTCGGCGCGGTGGAGCGGGCCGAGGCGGACTTCGCGGCGGCCGAGACGCTGTTCGACACCACGGGCCAGGAGCACGACAAGGCGGACGGGGTGGAGAGCCGGGGGCTCGCCGCGTTCCGGTCCGGCGACATCCCGGCGGCGCTGCGCCTGTTCGACGAGGCCGGGGAGCGGTACGCCAAGCTCGGCACGCCGTCGTTCATGTGGTACATCCGGCGCTGCGAGGTGCTGATGGCGGCCGGTCTCGCGCCGGAGGCGCTGGCGGAGGCGGACGCGGCGATCGCCGTGCTGGACGGGATCGGCGGACAGTCCACCCTCAAGGCGGAGCTGCTGCTGGCGGCGGCGCGGGCCGCGCGGCGGGCGGGCGATCCGCACACCGCGATCGCGCGGGCGGCGCTCGCGGTGCGGCTGTTCGCCGCGCAGCGGCGGTCCTGGTGGGAGACGCATGCCCGGCTGGTGCTGGTCGAGGCGCGGCTGGCCGCCGGACGCGGTTCGGGGCGGCTGGTGGCCGACGCGGCCGAAGTCGCCGAGCGCCTGGCCGGGTTCGGGGCGCCGGCCGCGCCCGAGGCCTCGCTGCTGGCGGGGCGGATCGCACTGGGGCTGGGCTGGACGGAGGATGCCGAACGGCATCTGGCGATCGCCGCCCGCAGCCGGCACAGCGGCCCTCCGCTGGCGCGGATGACCGGCTGGGCGGCGCAGGCGCTGCGGGCCCGGGCGGCCGGGTCGGGGCGGGGCATCCTGGAGGCGTGCCGACGTGGCCTGGACGTCCTCGACGACCACCGGATGACGCTGGGCGCCTCGGAGCTCAGGGCCCGGGCCACCGAACAGGGCGCGGAACTGGCCGCGTTGGCGCAGCGGGCGAGCCTGGACTCCGGCAACCCGCGCCGGCTGCTGGTGTGGAGCGAACGCTGGCGGGCCACCGCTCTCTCCGCGCCGCCGACCCGCCCGCCCGACGACCCGGCGCTGCTGAGCGATCTGACGGCGTTCCGGGAGATCGCGGCCCGCGCGGAGGCCGCCCGCAGGGAGGGCCGTCCGCTGCCTGTACTGGAGCGCGAACAGCGGCGCCTGGAACGGGAGATCCGCGCCCGCACCCTGCACATCCGCGGGGACAACCCCGGCGACGGCAGCCGCTTCGAACCGGGCCGGCTGCTGGAGCGGCTGGGTGATGACGTACGCCTGGTCGAACTGGCGGTGCTCGACGGGCGTGTTCAGGTACTGCTGTGCGGGCAGGGACGAGTGCGGCGGTTCGAGGCCGGGCTGCTGCACGAGGCGGAGACCGAGGCCGAGCATGTGCAGGCCGGGCTGCGCCGGCTGGCGCATCCGGGGGCGGAGGGGCGGCTGCCGGTGGTGGAGGCGGCGGGGCGGCGTCTGGAGGAGCTGCTGCTCGGTCCGGCCGCGGCCCACCTCGGCTCCGGGCCGGTCGTCGTCGTACCGCCGGGCCGGCTGCACCGGGTGCCGTGGGCGCTGCTGCCGTCGCTGCGGGAGCGGGTGCTCAGTGTGTCGCCGTCGGCGAGCAGCTGGCTGCGGGCCCGCGAGACCGAACCGCCGCCCGGGGGCCGCCATGTGCTGGTCCGTGGGCCGGGGTTGGCGACCGAGGGCGCCGAAGTGCCCGAACTGGCGGGCCGGTACGGCGGGTCGACCGTCCTGGAGGAGGACGAGGCGCGGGTGCCACGGGTGTTGACGGAGCTCGACGGAGCCGCGCTGGCGCACATCGCCGCGCACGGCACCTTCCGCGCCGACAGCCCGCTGTTCTCCTCGCTGCGGATGGCCGACGGGCCGATCGTCGTGCACGACTTCGAGCGCCTCGACCGCAGCCCGTACCGGATCATCCTGTCCTGCTGCGACACCGCCCGGTTCGCCTCGGTCGGCGCGGACGAGCTGCTCGGCCTGGTCACCGCGCTGCTGCCGCTGGGCACGGCGGGCGTGGTGGCGTGCACCGCGCCGGTCAACGACGCGGCGGTGGTCCCGCTGATGCTCGCCCTGCACAAGGCGCTGAGCACCGGCCTGTCCCTGGCCGAGGCGCTGCGCGACGCGCGTGCGGCACTGCCGGGGGATGCGACGCACCAGGCGACGGGGTGGGCGTTCTCGGCGTTCGGCGCGGCGTGAGCGCGGTGCCGGTCAGGGCGGCGGCCTGACCCCTCCCCCGATTACGGGGGTCAGACCGCCGGTCGATGGGCCGGCTCAGGCCGGCTGTGCGGCGGGCAGTTCCACCAGCCACGGCAGCGCTCCGCGGTCGTTCGCACCGAGGCGGGCGTACGCGCTGTAGAGGTGGTTGCCGACGGTGCGGATGGACAGCGTCAGCTTCTCCGCGATCTGCCGGTTGCTGAGTCCGGCGGCGGCGAGTGTGACGATCTGCCGTTGGCGTGCGGTGAGTTCGCCGAGGACCAGTCCGGACAGGGCCGGGGTGCGGGCCCCTTGGCAGCGGCGGGCGAGGGCGACGGCCCGGGTGCGTGAGGTGCGGGCGGCGCGCGGGTCGCGGTGGGCGCGGACGGCCTGTGCGTGCGCCTCGGCGGCGAACAGCAGGAACCCGCGCTCCTCCAGCCGCTCGGCGGCCCGGTCCAGCGCCGGCCCGTCGTTCCGGGCGAGCGCGTCGGCGTGCAGGGCGAACACCCCGGTGCCCGGCCGCGCGTGGGGAGCTCCGAGGCGTACGGCGTCGTAGGCGTCGGTGACCGTTTCCAGCGCGGTGTCGACGTCGCCGCGCGCCGCCGCCAGCCAGGCCGCGACCGGGCCGCCGGCATCGCCGTCGAGGCCGGTCGTCTCTCCCGACTGCGCGGCCGCCAGGGCGAGTTCGGCACGGCAGGACGGGTCGCCCGCCGTCTCCCGCAGTCCCTCCCTCGCCCAGGCCGCCGCCTCCCGCAGCTCTCCGCGCAGCCGGGCGAACCTCGCCCGGACGGCCGCGTACCGCGCCGGGACCGGCTGTCCCTCCGCGACGAGCCACTCCCCCACGGGCGCGTCCGTCTCCCGTACGTCGGCGCGCTCGATCCTGGCCGCCAGCGCGGCGGTCTCCGCCGCCAGGGCCGCCGAGCACTGCTCCGGCCCGCGCGCCAGCCGCCTCGCCCGCAGCCGGCCGGCCGCGGCCCGCAGCACCGGGCCGTGCAGGGGGTGGGCGAGACGTACGGCACCGTCGTCGTCGACGTGCACCAGGCCGTCGGCTTCGAGGCGTTCGAGGGCGGGCAGGTCGAGGTCGTCCATGGACCGCGGCAACGGCTCGGCGAACGCGAGGAGTTCGAGCGTCTCGCGGTCCGCGCGCTCCAGGACCCGCGCCGTCCGTTCCCGCACGGTCGTCGTGACCGGCATCGGGCCCCGCCACGCCCAGTCGTCCGACCCGGGCAGCCGGGTGAGCAGCCCGCTCTCGCGGACGGCGCCGAGCAGCTCGCGCAGCAGTCGCAGGTCGCCGCGGCACAGCCGGTGCAGCCGGTTGACGGTGAGCGGTTCCAGGCTTCCCCCGACGCCCGCCGCGGCCAGCTGGGCCGTCTCCTCGTGGGGCAGCGGTTCCAGGGCGAGGCGCGGCAGCAGCTCGCCGGTCCACAGCCGGGAGACGGCGCCGGGGGCGGGGGCGCCGTCGGTGGCGACGACCAGCAGCCGGGTGCGGCCGTGCACGGCGAGCTGGTGGACGAGGGCGGCCGAGGCGTCATCGAGCAGATGAGCGTCGTCGACCAGCAACAGCCGTACGGCGGACAGAAGTTGCACCGCCCGGTGCAGGTTCACCGTCTCGGGCAGCAGATGGGCGAACGCGGCGAACGGGATGTGCCGGGTCTCGGGCGTCCCGGCCACCCTGGCGCAGTCGGTGCCGCGGACGGCTTCCGTGACGAGCCGGGTCTTGCCGCAGCCCGCCGGGCCGGTGACCACGATGCCGTGGTGACCTGCGGCCGACGAGCGGCGGATCAGCTCGAGTTCGTCCTCCCGGCCGGTGAACGGCCAGGGCAGCTCCAGGGTCTTCGCGTCCCGTTCCCAAGTCATCACACCTACAAGAGCGCGAGTACTCACGCCTGATACACGGGGACTTGAGTAGCCTTCGACTCAGGCGCCCGCCGAGGGCCGACGGCACTCTTGGCGCATGGCTTCCCGCTACTGCTCCCTCGCGCAGCAGTCGGCCCCCGTCTTCACACCGGGGTTGACCGCCGAGCGGCTGAGCGCGCTCATCAGCGGGAGCCGGAAGTGGGTCAACAACACCGTCCTGCACTACTACTTCTTCGACGGCGACTCGGACGCCTCGGTGATCGCGGTACCCGGCAGCGGGGCGACCCGCCGGGTGTCGTGGGTCGGCGCGCAGGAGCAGCGGGACGTCGTACGGGAGTGCTTCCTGGAGTGGCAGGACCTCGGTATCGGGGTCACGTTCGCCGAGGTCGGCGACCGTTCCGAGGCGGAGCTGCGGATCGGGTTCCAGCTCGGCGACGGTTCCTGGTCGACGGTGGGCAAGGACGCGCTCCAGGTCGGACTGCACGAGCGCACGATGAACTTCGGGTGGGACCTGACCGCGCCGGGGGAGCGCGGGACGGCCCTGCACGAGATCGGGCACGCGCTCGGCATGCACCACGAGCACCAGAACCCGTTCGCCGGGATCCACTGGGACGACGAGGCCGTCTACGCCGAGCTGGCGGGCCCGCCGAACTTCTGGACCCGGGACAAGACGTTCTTCAACATTCTGCGCAAGCTCGACCCCAACGAGGTGAGCGGCTCCGCCTGGGACCACCAGTCGATCATGGAGTATCCGTTCTCGGCGGGGCTGATCCTGGAGCCGGAGCAGTTCCGTGCGGGTCTGACCCCGCCCGGCACGCTCTCACCCTCCGACAAGGAGTACGTCCAGCGCTGGTATCCGTCGGTCGGTCCCACACTGCCGCCCGCACTGATGCCGTTCCGCTCGGCGCCGCTCGGGCTCGGCCCGGGCGAGCAGGCGGACTTCACCGTCGAGCCGCCGGAGACCCGCGAGTACAGCGTGGGCACCTTCGGCGACAGCGACACCGTGGTCGTGGTCTTCGAGGAGCGGGACGGGGAACCCCGCTATCTCGGCGGCCACGACGACGGGGGAACACCGCACAACGCCACCGTCAGGGCCCGTCTCGTCAAGGGCCGCCGCTACTTCGTCCGTGTGCGCCTGTACTCCGCGTGGGGTTCGGGGGAAACCGCGGTCATGTGCTGGTGACAGCACATACGGGCCGCACACGGGCGAGGCTGGACCACTGTCCGGCGCCGGGGGAATGGCCGGCCGATCGTCACCTTCGGGGGAGGGAGACGATCGGCCGGCCAGGCGGCGTTGCAGGCCAACTCGGGCGGAGTGGTTCGGGGGTCGCGCGGGGCGACAGGCGCGGTCTACGATCCGCTCATGCTTGCGACGGAGGGCAGCACGGTCCCGGACCTGGAGCAGTACGTCCGGCTGACTCTTTGGCTGTTGCCGATCACCGCGGTGCTGTGTGCCGCGTTCTGTGTGTCCTTCCTCGGCGCGATGCGTCGCTCCAGGGCCGCCGGTGAGGCGCGGGTCGCCACGGCCAAGGGGCGCAACGCGCTGGCGACCGCGCTGCTCGCCGCGTTCCTGGCCTCGTGCTGGGGCGGCGCCGCCCTGCTGCTTCAGTAGCGGGCGGTCCCGCTTTGCCGCCTCAGTAGCGGGCAGCCGTGCGGCGTGCCGTGTCGGCCACCAACTCCCGTACCTCCGGCGGTTCGAGAACCTCGACGTCCGGTCCGAAGCCGAGCAGGCGTCGGCAGGCGGCCCGGGCGTCGTCGAAGCAGAGGTCGAGCCGGTGGCCTCCCGCGTCCGGGACCGCCCCCGCGGCTGACCGCGTGTCGCCCAGCACCGCGGGGAGCGCGGCGAGCCCCGCGTCCGACAGCCTCACGGTGACCCGGAGTTGATCGAGGCTCGCCTCGAACTCCGCCGTCCAGCCTGTCCAGAAGTCGGCCAGGTCGAACCCGGAGGGCCGGCGGAAGGACTCGGACAGCATCTCGGCGCCGGTGATCCTGGCCGCCCGGTGAGCGCGGACGCCCCGGTCCGAGGCGACGACGAGATACCAGACGCCCGCCTTGGCGACGAGGCCGAGGGGATCCACGGTGCGGGTCCGGTCCCCATGGGTGAGGCGCAGGCGGCGGTCTCCTCGTACGGCGTCCACCAGGACCGGCAGGGTCGGCACCGGTTCCGCGGGCTTGAACCAGGCCTGGCTGTCGAGGTGGAAACGGGCCGCCGCGGCACGCGTGTCGTCGCGGCCGGACGCGGGCAGCGCGGCCAGCAGCTTCAGCCGCGCCTGGGTGAGCGCGTCACCGAGCGCGATCCGCTCCAGCGGCCCGCCCGCCGACACCGCGAGGAGCGCCGTCGCCTCCTCCGCGCTGATCCCGAGCAGCGGGCTGCGCCAGCCCTCCATCAGCCGACACCCGCCACCCGGTCCACCGCTCGCCACGACCGGCACACCGGCCGCGCTCAGCGCCTCCAGGTCGCGGTAGACGGTACGGACCGACACCTCCAGCTCGGCGGCGAGTTGACGGGCCGTCATCCGTCCCCGGGCCTGGAGGACGAGCAGCAGGGACAGCAGCCGGTCCGCTCGCATCTCCCGATCACCTCATCGCCGTACGACTGACAAAGGATGTCAGCCATCGGGCCCTAGCCTCTCTCTCCGGACCCCGCAGAGGAGACTGCACATGATCAACGGTTATGTTCTCGGCGAGAGCCTCCGCCCCGGTGCCGAGTTCGCCCCACCCGGGCTCCGCGTCCGTGCCGTGCGCCGGCTCGATGTCTCGGACAGTGCCGCGGCCGGTCAACCGCCCTTGTGGACACTGGTCGAGTGGGAGGCGGACGGCTCTCTCTCGGCGTCGATCGCCGACGCGCTCGCCGCGGCGCTGGAGCCGGCGCACGGGTGGTACGCCGACTTCACCGCCGGTGACGAGCACGTCGTCGTCTTCGCCGGAAGGGTGTTCCGGTATCGACGCGGCGACCGGCGAGGCCGCGCCGAGGCGATCGCGTACGGCAGGTCCGTGGGAACCCCGGAGCATCAGCTCGACTGGAGGGAGTGATGCCGCCGTTCCTTCACGAGGCCGCCCGCTCACCCCGCACGTCGTCCGGGTGGGCGAGGCCGAGGTGGTCGCGCAGGGTCGTGCCCTCGTACTCGGTGCGGAAGACGCCCTGTTCCTGGAGGAGCGGGACGACCTTGTCGGCGAAGACGTCGAGGCCGGTGGGGGTGATGTGCGGGACGAGGATGAAGCCGTCGCTCGCGTCGGCCTGGACGTACTCGTTGATGGTCCTGGCGACCGTCTCCGGGGAGCCGACGAAGGTCTGCCGGTTGCCGGTGTGGATGACCAGGTCGCGGATGGACCACTGGTTGGCGGCGGCCAGTTCGCGCCACTCGCGGGCGGTGGCGAGCGGGTCGCGGTACATACGGACCTGGGCACGGCCGCGCGAGATGTGCTCGTCGCTCACCAGGGGATCGATCTCGGGCAGCGGGCCCTCCGGGTCGTACGAGGACAGGTCCCGGTTCCAGACGAACTCCAGGTGCCTGAGGGCGGTGGCCCCGCTGACCTGCTGTCGGCGCACCTCCCTCGCGAGCTCCTCGGCCTCGGCGTCGGTGTCGCCGAGCGCGAAGGTGGCGGCGGGCAGGATGAGCAGGTCGCGGTGGCCGCGCCCGTACTTGGCGAGGCGGTTCTTGACGTCCGTGTAGAAGGCCTGGCCCTCCTTGAGGGCGGCGTACCGGCTGAAGATGGCGTCGGCGGAGGAGGCGGCGAACTCGCGGCCCTCCTCGGAGTCACCGGCCTGGAAGATCACCGGACGGCCCTGCGGGGAGCGAGGGACGTTGAACTGGCCGTGGATGTCGAAGTGTTGGCCGGTGTGGACGAAGGATCCGGCCTTCGCGTCGCGCAGGAAGACACCGGTCTCCTGGTCGGCCAGGATCTCGTCGCCGTGCCAGGAGTCGAAGAGCTCACCGGCCGTGGCGAGGAACTCCTTGGCCCGGGAGTAGCGCTCGTCCTGCGGGAGGAAGCCGCCGCGGCGGAAGTTCTCGCCGGTGAAGGCGTCCCAGGAGGTGACCACGTTCCAGGCGGAGCGGCCGCCGGAGAGGTGGTCGAGGCTGGCGAACTGGCGGGCCACCTCGTAGGGCTCGTTGAAGGTGGAGTTGATGGTGCCGGTCAGCCCGAGGTGTTCGGTGACGGCGGCGAGCGCGGTCAGGATCGTGAAGGTGTCGGGGCGGCCCACGACGTCCAAGTCGTATATGTGGCCACCCTGTTCGCGGAGCCTGAGACCCTCGGCGAGGAACAGGAAGTCGAACTTGGCCCGTTCGGCGGTGCGGGCGAAGTGGGCGAAGGAGCTGAACTCGATGTGACTGCCGGCCTCGGGGTCGCTCCACACGGTGGTGTTGTTGACGCCCGGGAAGTGGGCGGCCAGATGGATCTGCTTCAGCGGCTTGGTCATGGCTGTGCGGTCCTTCCCGTCTCAGGCGGCGGCGTAGCGGTTGGCGGGGCGGGCGAGGCCCAGCAGACCGCGCAGGGTGTCGGCTTCGTAGGCCCGTCGGAAGGCGTCCCGGCGCTGGAGCTCGGGGACCAGTGCGCGGGTGATCGCCGGGAGGTCGTGGCCGAGGACGGCGGGCCGAAGCCGGAACCCGGTCAGCCCGGCTGCCTGCAACTCCTGAAGCAGATCGGCGAGTTGGGCGGGGCTTCCGGCGAAGATGCGCGCGTCGCTCTCGTACGGCTCCCCCGCCGCCTCGTCGAGGCGTTCCCGGCGGGCCGTGGCCGCCGCGGGGTCGTCGTCGAGGAAGACCACGAGGTCGCCGAAGACGTGGATGGGCTGGTCGCCGAAGACATGGACGGGCTGGTCGCCCCCACTCGACGCCTCCCGCTCGGCGCGACCCGCCGCCTCCCGCTCGGCGTGGATCTCCGCGACGATCTCGCGGGCGTGCTCGGCGTCGCGCGGGGTGACGTAGCCGACGTCGGTCTGCCGGGCCACCAGCCGGTAGGGCACGGTCTGGTGGGCGAGGGCGGTGACGAGGGGCTGGCCCTGCGGCGGGCGCGGGGTGATGGAGGGGCCCTTGACGCTGAAGTGGCGGCCCTCGAAGTCGATGTAGTGGAGCTTGTCGCGGTCGATGAAGCGGCCGGTGGCGACGTCCCTGATCTCGGCGTCGTCCTCCCAGCTGTCCCAGAGCCTGCGCACGGCCTCGACGTAGTCGGCGGCCTCGTCGAAGAGGTCGGTCACCACGGGGCTGTCGTAGGAGTCGATGCGCGGGATCGTGCGGCGGCCGAAGTGGTCGGCCTCGTGGGGGCGGGCGGTGATCTGGACGCGGACACCCGCGCGGCCGGTGCTGACGTAGTCCAGCGTCGCGATCGCCTTGGAGAGGTGGAACGGCTCGGTGTGGGTGACGACCGCGGTCGGGACCAGGCCGATGTGCCGGGTCAGCGGGGCGATCCGGGCGGCGAGCAGCACGGCGTCGAGACGGCCGCGGACCTGGTCGGTGCGGTCGTCCGGGTCCAGGTGGTGGGAGGACTGGAGGCCGAGGCCGTCCTCGAAGGTGACGAAGTCGAGCAGTCCGCGCTCGGCCTCGGCGACCAGGTCGGCCCAGTAGCCGGCGGTGAACAGGTCCCGGGGGCGGGCGACCGGCTCGCGCCAGGAGGCGGGGTGCCAGCCGGTGCCGTCGAGGGCGACGGCGAGATGCAGCGGAGATGAGGGGGACACGAGGGGTGCCTTCCTGGAGGTCCGTACGAGAACACCGGCCCGGGCACACAGCACTCAGGGCACGGCGGGGAGGAGACGGGGTCAGGGGCGACAGAGAGCGCCGGCGACACGCTGGAGGTCGATGTGCAGCCGGAGGTAGGGGATACACATGTCCCTGCCTCCCGTTCCGCCGGCGCGCGCCTCGTCAGAGGTCACAACGCCTCCGCCGAGGCGTCTGTTCCTGGGGTGCGCACGTGGAGGATGGTCATGCGGCGGCGCAGGGTGAAGCCGAGCGACTGGTACAGCCGGATCGCGGTGGTGTTGTGGGCGGCGGCGTGCAGGAACGGCGTCTCGCCGCGCTCCACGATGCCCGCGGCGACCGCGCGCACCAGCCGGGTGCCGAGGCCACGGCCGCGGTGGTCCGGGTCGGTGCAGACGGCGCTGATCTCGGTCCAGCCGGGCAGGCGGAGCCGTTCCCCGGCCAGGGCGATCAGCCGGCCGCGGTGGCGGATGCCGAGGTAGGTGCCGAGGAGGACAGTGCGGGCGAGGAAGGGGCCGGGCCCGGTGCGGGCGACGAGGTCCAGGATGTCGGGGACGTCGTCGGGCCCGAGCGGTACGGCCTCGGGGTCGGGTTCGGCCCGCAGTCGGGTGTCGACGAGCTGGACGCCCTGTCCGCCGCCGATGACGTCCCAGCCGTCGGGCACGCTCTCGACCCCCTTGAGCTTGGTGGTGGCGCCCGGGCCCAGCAGGGAGTGCAGGTCGGCCCAGGCGGCCGGGTCCGCCGGGTCGGCGAGCGCGGCGAACGCGTACACGTCCGCCGGGTAGCGCGCCGCCCGGCCGACCCTCCCCCAGCCTTCGGCCGGGGTGACCCCCCTCTCGCTGCGCTCGGCGAAGGGCGCGTGCGGTCCGTCCAGGGCGGCCCAGACGGGGTTGTCCAGGAGAGGGGTTCCAAGGGCGAGCTGGTGGACCACGACGGCCTTTCTCACAAACGGTTCTGACGGATGATCAGGAGTTGGTGAGGGGCAGCCCGGGCGGGTTGACCTCGGACTTGGCGACGGCCTCGCCGGAGAGGTTCCAGGCCTTGAGCCACTTCGCGTACTGCCCGTTCTCGATCAGGTGGTTGATCGCGGCGGCGAGCGGCTCGGCGAGGCCGCTGTCCTTCTTGGCGGTCGCGGCGATCAGGCCCTGGAGGCTCTCCCCCGCACCGGAGAACCGGCCCGCGATCCGGGTCGCCTGGGGCGTCTTCGCGGTCTGGGTGGTGTGGTACGAGAGGTTCGGGCTGGGGCCGAAGTAGGCGTCGATCTTGCCGCTGTTCAGGGCCAGATAGAGGCTGTTGGTCTCCTGGAAGTACTTGACCGTGAGCTTCTTGCCCTCCTTCTCCAGCTTCGCCTTCCACTCCAGGAGGAGCTTCTCCTGGTTGGTGCCGTTGCCGACGGAGACGGTCTTGCCGGCGAGGTTCTCGTAGTTGTCGTCGAAGTTCCAGGTGTTGTCCTTCTTCACCTCGAACGCGAGATCGTCCTTGCGGTAGGAGGCGAACTCGTACTTCTGCTTGCGTTCCTCGGTGTCGGTGACGTTGGAGAAGGCCACGTCCACCTTGCCGCTGTCGAGACCGATGAAGAGGTTCTCCCAAGTGGAGCGCTGCACCTCGGGCTTGAGGCCGAGGACGGCGGAGACCAGGCGGGCGAGGTCGATCTCGGAGCCGGTGAGCGTCTTCTGGTCGCTGCCGACGAAGCCGAGCGGCGGGGCCCCGGAGGGCAGGGTGCCGGAGCCGATGACCAGCTTGCCGCTCTTCTTGACGTCGTCCGGGAGCAGGGAGCTGATGGACTTCACCTCGGAAACCCTGAGGGCGGTCTCGGTGGCCGCGCCGTTGGACAGCCGGCCGACCGTGATCGTGCCGGCGGTGTCGGTCGTGGTGGCGGCGTCGCTCTCGCCCCCGCAGGCGGCGAGCCCGGTGGCGAGGGTGGCGACGGCGGTCGCCGCGGTGAGGCCGCGTATCAGGCTGCGTCGGGTGAGATGCGTGCGCATGACTGTCCTTGTCTTGTGGGTGAAGGTGAGGCAGGGGGTGTCAGAGGACCTTGCTGAGGAAGTCCCGGGTCCGCTCGTGCCGCGGCTTGTCCAGCACCTCGGAGGGCGGGCCCTGTTCGACGATCTTTCCGCCGTCGATGAAGACGACCCGGTCGGCGATCTCGCGGGCGAACCCGATCTCGTGGGTGACGATCACCAGGGTGGTGCCGCTCTTCGCCAAGTCCTTGATGACGGCGAGGACTTCGCCCACCAGCTCCGGGTCGAGGGCGGAGGTGGGCTCGTCGAAGAGGATGACGCCGGGCCGCAGCGCGAGGGCGCGGGCGATGGCGACGCGCTGCTGCTGTCCGCCGGACAGCTGCCGCGGGTAGGCGCTCTCCTTGTCGGCGAGGCCGACCCGGTCCAGGAGTTCACGGGCGAGCGTGTGGGCCGCGTCCCGGTCCAGCCTTCCGGTCGCCACCGGGGCCGCGGCGACGTTCTCCAGCACGGTCAGGTGCGGGAAGAGGTTGAAGTTCTGGAAGACGAACCCGATGTTGCCGCGCTGGGCCAGGATCGCCCGCTCGCTCAGCTCCTTGAGGTGTTCGCCCTGCTTTCGTACGCCGATGAGCTCGCCGCTGACGCTGACGTACCCGATCTCGGGCTTCTCCAGGTGGTTGACGACCCGGAGCAGGGTGGACTTGCCCGAGCCGGACGGGCCGAGGATGACGGTGACCTCGCCGGCCCGGACGGTCAGGTCGACGCCGTCCAGGACCCGGTGGGTGCCGTACCACTTGTGCACGTCGTGGACCTCGACGGCGGCGGGCACGATCTGGAGGGTCTCGGTGGTCATACGGCGGCCTCCCTGCGGATACGGGCGCGCAGGTCGCTCGCTCCGGTGCGCAGTTTCTGAAGCGGGGTCGGGGGCAGCGTGCGGGTGGCGCCCCGGGCGAAGTACCGCTCGACGTAGAACTGGACGACGGAGACGACGGTGGTCAGGATCAGGTACCAGACGGTGACGACCAGCAGCAGCGGCACGATGTCGCCGGGGTAGGTGGCGCCCATCGTCTGGGCGGCGCCGAACAGGTCGAGCAGCGACACGTAGAACACCAGCGAGGTGGCCTTCACCAGGTCGATCAGCTGGTTGACGTAGTTCGGCGTGATGGAGCGCAGGGCCTGCGGGAAGACGACCTTGCGGAACTGGTAGCCCTTGGGCAGTCCTAGTGCGGCGGCGGCTTCGTGCTGGCCCTGGTCGACGGAGAGGATGCCGCCGCGGACCGCCTCGGCCGCGTACGCCGCCTGGTTGAGGCTCAGGCCGACGACGGCGACGACGATGTCGGTGGCGAGCCGGGACTCGTCGAAGGAGAAGAAGGCCGGTCCGAAGGGGACGCCCACGCTGAGCGTCTGGTAGAGGGCGCTGAAGTTGTAGAGGAAGAGCAGGATGACGATCAGCGGGATGGAACGGAACGTCCAGATGTAGATCCAGCTGACCGCCCGCAGGACGGGGCTCTTCGAGAGCCGGGCCAGTGCGAGCAGGATGCCGCCGAGGAGACCCAACACCGCGCTGTAGGCGGTGACTTCGAGCGTGACGAGCAGTCCGTCGAGGATCGTCGGGCGCAGGAACCAGTAGCCGAACCGGTCCCACTGGTAGAAGGGGTTGGTCACCAGGCCGTGCACGAACTGGGCCGTGAGGACCAGGACGACGGCGGTGGCGATCCACCGGCCGGGGCGGCGCAGGGGCAGAACTCGCTGGGCGGAAAAGGACTTTGAGGGCGTGTCAGTGGCGGAGGGCGGCGGCGGTGCCTCGGTGAGGGACACGGCGACGCCTGGGGGTTCACTCATGGTGGGGCTCCGGCGGGAGTCGGATTCCCCGGGTACGGCGAACGAGGCGTGCTACGACCTGAGGGGCGTGACACACATGGACGCACGGGCACCGGGGCTTGGTGGACGACGGCACACCGCGAGGGCGGTGTTCGTCTTCGGGGGCGGGGCTGCGGAGGCGGAGAGGTCAGCCCCGACAGCGGGCACGGCCCGGTGCGGTACACAGTGCGCTGTTCACGCGGAGCAGATCGACGGCCCGGTCGGCGACGAGCAGGTCCACGTACGGCAGTACGCAGCCGTGGGAGCGGCGCGGGGCCGTCCTGGGGGCTGCGTACATGTCCGTCACCGTGTTCTTCCGGCCCGTCGGGCCCTCGCGCTTACCGATATGTCGTCGGCCCGGTCGTCACCTGGGGCACCCCACCGCGGAGCGAGGGTTGCCGGTCAGCAAGCCAGGGCTTGTCGCTGACGCTCATGACCGTTCTGGGGCGTAAGTTAAGACACTTGCCCGAACGGATGTCAACGCCGTTCCGCCACGTGGGCGGTGTGCGCGGCCCAGTCCAGGATCTGTACGGCCGACCCGGCGGCCTCCAGGCCACGACAGCGGGCGTGATGGCGGCGGGCGATGCCGTCGAGGTCGAGGTGGGTGCCGAAGGCGGGGTGGGCGGTCAACCGGCGGGCGTAGGACCACAGTTCGGGGTGGTCGGCGATCCGCTGGACGGCGGAGGCGTCCAGGTGATGGCGGTGCACGGTGTCGAGCTGCACCAGGGCGGCCCACAACTCGACGTCGGCCGCGGTGATCTGATCGCGGATCAGGTACTCGCGTCCGACGAGCCAGCGCTCCAGCGAGCCGAGGGTCTCCAGCAGCTTGTCGAGGGCGGCCGGGTCGCCGCCGGCCGATCCGGCGAGCTGGGCGGCCCGCTCGATGCCGTCGGCACACAGCCGCTCGACGGCCTCGGTCTCCGACTCCGAGCCGCACGGGTACAGATCCGCGCGGTCGCCGCCGAAGCGGCGGGCCAGGTCGCGGGTGATGTCCGGGACGTGGGTGCTGACGATGCGTCCCGACCAGTCGTCGCTGAGGACGGGTCCGCAGGCGGCACCGGTGTAGTGGTGCGCGCTCGCCTCGTAGAGGGGGCGCAGCGCGGAGTGTCCGCCGTCGGGACAGTCGGGGACGGCGTCCAGGAAGGTCACGGGACAGGCTTCGGCGAGGCCGAGCAGGCTGTGCACGACGGCGATGCGCAGGCCGTCGGGACATGACGTCGACAGATGGAGCCGGTAGCGGCGCGGCACGGCGTAGTGCCCGCTGCGCGCGTCCCGGCCGATGCGGCCCCGGAAGGCGGGGGCGGGCTGCGCGATCGAGACGCGGGTGAGCGGAGTGACGGACATGGGTCTCCCTGGGTGTGGGCGCGCGGACGTACGCGCGGCGGAAGCGACGTCGGGCCGTGAGGAGGGAGGCGTGCCCGGGCCCGGGGCGGCAGGGGCACGCCGGACGCGACAGGGAACGGCGACCGGGTCAGCCGCGGGCGCCGATGGCGCTGCACACGCGCTGGAGGTCGATGTGCCGGCGGGAGGTGAGAAGAGGCGACGGCCGGGACGTACGGCTCACTCGGCCGACGGCCGGTTCAAGGCGCCTCATGTTTCCCTACCTGTTCACTAGGATTCCCTTCTGGAGTGTCGATCGAGTCGCGGTCGACGTCAAGAGGGCGTCCACAGGCCGGTCACCGACCCCGGCGAGAGCTCCGTCCGAAGTGACCCGGAGACCCCGTACTCTGACGCCCCATGGAACTGGTCTTCACCGGTCGGGTGATCGAATGGCGCGGTCCGGCGCCGTACTACTTCGTCCCCGTGCCGGACGAGGAGTCCGCCGACATCCGTGAGGTGGCTACGGCGGCCTCGTACGGCTGGGGGGTCATCCCGGTCGAGGCGACGATCGGCGAGACCGCCTTCACCACGTCGCTCTTCCCCAAGGACGGCCGCTATCTGCTGCCGCTCAAGGCCGCCGTGCGCACGCCACTCAGCCTGACGACCGACTCCGACGTGAGCGTCCGGATCACCGTCCTGCTCTGACGCCGGCGCGGTCGACAACTCCCTTCCCTCAAGGCTTACTTCACCTCTTGACGGAAATGGTCCATACCTTTAGGTTCCGGGTCAGCAACGCCCCGTGTGACGCCCGCTCGCCCCCAACACCCCCCTCAGGAGCGTCCCCACCATGCCCTTCTCCCTGCGCCTCGCCCGACTCCCGCTCCTCGCCGCGCTGCTGGCCGTCCTCGCAGCACTCTTGACGGTGACCCCGGCGCACGCCGCCAGTGGGTCGATATCCGGGCTCGCCGGCAAGTGTGTCGACGTGGCGGGCGCGAGCAGCGCCAACGGCACCCCGGTACAGCTCTACGACTGCAACGGAACCGGTGCCCAGATCTGGTCCAACTCCGGCGACGGCACGCTCCGGGCGCTCGGCAAATGTCTGGACGTCGTCGAACGCAGCACCGCCGACGGGGCCGCCGTCCAGCTGTGGGACTGCTCCGGCGGCGCCAACCAGCAGTGGGTGGTGAGCGCGGCGCGCGACATCGTCAACCCGGCCGCGAACAAGTGCCTGGACGTCCGGGACAACAACAGCGCCAACGGCACCCGGCTACAGATCTGGACCTGTGCCGGCACGGCCAACCAGAAGTGGAACGCGCCCGCGAGCGGCGGCGGCAGCACCCCGTCCGGGTTCGTGGTCTCCGAGGCGCAGTTCAACCAGATGTTCCCGAGCCGGAATTCGTTCTACACCTACAGCGGGCTGGTCGCGGCCCTCAGCTCCTACCCCGGCTTCGCGAACACCGGCGGCGACACCGTGAAGAAGCAGGAGGCCGCCGCCTTCCTCGCCAACGTCAACCACGAGACCGGCGGCCTGGTCCACGTGGTCGAGCAGAACACCGCCAACTACCCCCACTACTGCGACTGGAGCCAGTCGTACGGCTGCCCGGCCGGCCAGGCCGCCTACTACGGTCGCGGGCCCATCCAGCTCAGCTGGAACTTCAACTACAAGGCCGCCGGTGACGCGTTGGGCCTGGATCTGCTGGGCAACCCCTGGCTGGTGCAGAACGACGCGTCCGTGGCCTGGCGGACCGGCCTGTGGTACTGGAACACCCAGACGGGACCCGGCACCATGACCCCGCACAACGCCATGGTCAACCAGGCCGGCTTCGGCCAGACGATCCGTTCCATCAACGGCTCCCTGGAGTGCGACGGCAGGAACCCGGCGCAGGTGCAGAGCCGCGTCGACGCCTACAACCGGTTCACCTCGATCCTCGGCGTCGCCCCGGGCGGCAACCTCTACTGCTGACAAGGAGCCGCTGTCATGCCCAAGTTGAGATCGTTCGGCTCGGCACTCCTCGGCGCGCTGGCCCTCGTCGTCGCCGTCCCCACGTCCGCCCACGCGAACGTCCTGACCCTCCTCCCGCAGAACGCCGACGGCCTGGAGCAGACCTACTCCCCGGCCTACGACTACGACGGCGACGGCTGCTACGCGACCGCCGCGATCGGCGCCGACGGCACCCTCAACCCCGGTCTGAAGCCGGGCGGCGACGTCAACGGCCACTGCCACGACTACGCCCAGCTCGCCAACGCCAACACCTACTCGCGCGCGAAGTGCAACAACGGCTGGTGCGCGGTGATGTACGCCAGCTACTTCGAGAAGGACCAGGCCACGCTCGGGCCGGCGGCCATCGGGCACCGGCACGACTGGGAGCACGTCGTGGTGTGGATCAGCGGCGACCAGGTCCAGTACGTGTCGGTGTCCCAGCACAGCGGCTACCAGGTGGCCGCCCGCACCTCGGTCCGCTTCGACGGCACCCATCCGAAGATCGTCTACCACAAGGACGGGGTGTCCACCCACTGCTTCCGCTTCGCCGGCGGCAATGACGAACCGCCGGAGAACGTCACGGGCGGCTGGTTCTTCCCGCGCCTGGTCGGCTGGAACGGCTATCCGGCCGGCTACCGCGACAAGCTCCTCGGCGCCGACTTCGGCTCGGCCACCATCAAGATCGACGACGGCGACTTCCAGTACGCCCTCGGCCTGGCGAAGCCGTCCGGCATCCCCTTCGACCCGAACGCCCGAGCCAAGCACAAAAGACAGGCACAAAGAGAGGGGCCCCGCGAGCTTCCGCCCGCGGGGCCCCTCTTCTGCCGTCGGGACGACAGGATTTGAACCTGCGACCCCTTGACCCCCAGTCAAGTGCGCTACCAAGCTGCGCCACGTCCCGGCCGCGATCGTCACGAGTCTTCCGTGTGAACGCGCAGGTAAACCCTACCGCACGCGCGCGGCCGATCCGACTGGCGGGACGTCAGCCCCGGGTGGAGACCGTCTCCGGGCGGGCCGGGGTGTCCACGGTGACCCGGCGGACGGCCCGCCCGACGGGGACGAGCAGCGCGGCCAGGGCCGCCCCGAGCAACAGCAGCGCCAGCAGCGTGAAGCCGTGGGTGTATCCGGACTCGTACGGCAGTCCGGAGGGCTGGAGGTGCCCGGTCACCAGGACGCTGGTGACGGCGGCGCCGATGGAGCCGCCGATGGTGCGGATGTTGGCGTTCATGCCGGTCGCGGCGCCCGTCTGGTCGGCCGGGACGCTGCCCACGATCAGGTTGGCCATGGAGGCGAAGGCGAGGCCGATACCAAGGCCGAACAGGCCCGCGACGACGGCGACCTGCCACTGTTCGTCATGCCAGAGGGCGAGCACGCCACAGGCCGCCGCACCGAGCGCGGCGCCCGTCACCAGCAGCGCCTTCGCACCGAGCACCGGCTCCAGACGGCCGCCGAGCACACCGGAGAGGAACATCGCCACCAGCATCGGCAGCATGAGGAGGCCGGCCGCCGTGACGCTCGCGCCGAAGCCGTACCCGGCCGCCGTCGGCGTCTGGACGAAGCCCGGCAGGAAGGACCACAGCGCGTACATGCCCGCGCCGAACAGCAGCGCCACGGTGTTCGTGGTCCACACGGCGGGCAGGCGCATCACCCGCAGATCGATCAGCGGCGTGCGGGAGCGAGCTTCGGAGTACAGCCACAGCGCGAACAGGGCGACGGCCAGGGCGAACAGGCCGATCACCCGCGTCGATCCCCATCCCCACGTGGTCGCCTGACTGAGCGGCAGCAGCAACGCCACCAGCCAGGCCGACAGCAGCCCGGCACCGAGCCAATTGACACTGCCCTCGGCCCTGTTGGGCGACTCGGGCACATACCGTACGGCGATCAGCGTGGCGGCCGCGACGACGCCGACCGGGATCCAGAACAGCCAGCGGAAGTCGAGCGCGGAGACGATGGGTCCGGCGGCGACGATGCCGACGCCACCGCCGGCGGCGATCACGGCGGACAGGTTGCTGATGCTCTTGCTCACCTGCGCCGGGGCGAACTCGTCCCGGATGATGCCGAAGGAGAGCGGGAACAGGGCGCCGCCGACGCCCTGGACGACCCGGGCCACGATCAGGACGCCGATGGTCGGCGCCAGCGCGGCCAGCAGACAGCCGACCGCCACGGTCACCAGGACGGCGACAAGGGTGCGCTTCTTGCCGATCAGGTCGCCGACGCGGCCGAGGATCGGGGTGAAGATCGACGCGGAGAGCAGGTACGCCGTCATCACCCAGGTCGCGGTGGACTGCGAGGTGTGCAGAGCTTGCTGGACGGTCGGCAGGGCCGGCGCGATCAGCGACTGGAGCATGGCGAACACGCCCGCACCGGTCGCGAGGACCGCGAAGGTGAGGCGGGTGGAATTGCGGGGCATGGAGAAGCCTCTCCGAGCACGAGGATGCGGCCGGAGCCTCTGGGGAGCGGTCGCGGAAAGAATGAGGAGGCACCTCGACTGCTAAAGTGGAGGTACGCCTCCACTCTATCGGAGGCATGCCTCCGCTTCAACCCGTAACGGAGGTAAACCTCCGCTTTACCTTCGGGAGGCGTCCGTGACCACCCAGTCCTTCCCCGTCACCGAGCTCGTCGCGGCGCGCCGCCCCACCCGCAAAGACGCCGCCCGCAACTACGACGCGCTGCTGGCCGCCGCACGGGAGGCGTTCGCCGAGCACGGCTCCGAGGCGTCGCTGGAGGACATCGCGCGGCGCGCGGGGGTCGGCATCGGCACGCTGTACCGGAACTTCCCGACCCGGCGGCAACTCTTCGAGACGGTCTACGCGGACGAGGTCAACGCGCTGTGCCGGCTGGCGGTGGAGCTGGCGGACCGGGAGCCGTGGGAGGCGCTGACGGTCTGGCTCGACCGGTTCGCGGGGTACATGGTGACGAAGCGGGCGGTGCGGGAGGCTCTCGACGGCGAGTCGGAGATCTTCGTGGCGTGCCGCGAGTCGATGTACGCGGGTGGGGGGCCGCTGTTCACGCGGGCGCAGGAGGCGGGGGCCGTGCGGGGGGACATGGAGTTCGGGGATCTGCTGCGGATGGTCGCGGGGATCATGGCGACCGCGTTCGAGGACGAGGCGCAGCGGGACCGGGTGCTGGGGATCGCGTTGGATGGTGTGCGCATGCGGAAGGACCCGGGCGCCTGAGAGCTCGGGTCCTTCGCGTCGTGCGCGGGTGCGGGTCGTGGGGGGCTTGTCTCGCCCACGCGGCCGAGCCGCCGATCGATACAGCCCCGCGCCCCTAGGCAGGTACAGGTACCCCTAGTTGTTCGGCTCGCTCCGTCAGCTCACGCCATACCTTCGGGGCCACCGGGATGCCCTTCTCACCTCGCTCCTCGGCGACCGCCGCACTGCGCTCGCCCGGGTAGTAGACGCCGTCCTCACTCGGCAACCCCTTCAGGGTGCTCAGGGTTTCGTCGACCGCCGCCGTGAAGGAATCCGCTCCGCCGAAAGCCACCGGATCGATCGCGATCAGCAGCGCGTTCTGGCGGTGCTTGCGGCCCTTCGGGTCGTCCGAGTGGAAGGACGCGAAGATCGGGGCGCCGACCAGGACGCTGGTGAGGAGTTCGAAGGCGAGGGACATCCCGGACCCCTTCGCGCCGCCCAGCGGCAGAGGCATGACCGCCTGCTCCGGGTCGGTCGTCGGGGTGCCGTCCGCCGTGGCGGCGGCGCCCTCCGGGAGCGGGGTGCCGCTCGCCTTCGCCTGGCGGATCTTGCCGAGGGCGATGGTGGCGGTGGCCATGTCTAGGAGCAGCGGGGCGTGGGTGCGGGCCGGTACGGCGATCGCGAGCGGGCTCGTGGCCACCGCCGCCCCCTTGACGCCCGTGTAGCCCATGTTGGGCATGCCGGCCACGAAGCCGAGGCCGACCAGGCCCTGTTCGGCGATCTTGGAGACGTAGTAGCCGATGGCGCCGGTGTGGACGGTCTCGCGTACGCCCACGGTGGCGATGCCGGTCGTACGGGCCCGTCGTACCGCCTCTTCCGCCGCCGCGCTCAGGGCCACCGGGCCGGGGGCGCGGTCGGCGTGGAGGACTGCGGCTGCCGGGGTGGTCGACTCGACCTTGATCTCGGGCGTGGCGTTCGCGACGCCCTTGGCGAGCAGGTCCAGGTAGGCCGGGACGCGGGCGGTGCCGTGGGAGTCGACGCCGCGCCGGGCGGCCCAGACGAACACGTCGGCCGTGGTCCGGGCGTGCTCGGGGCTCAGGCCGCCCTTCTCCAGGAGGGCGGCGGCGAAGGTGCGCAGCTCGTCGGCGGGGACGAGCACCTTCTGCGGGGTGGTGGACATGAGGGTCTCCTAGCGGGTGACGAGGACGTCGACGACCGCGGTCGTGCCCTCGGCCACGGACTTGAGGGCGCGCTCCAGCGCGGGGGTGAGCGCGTCCGGGGTGTCGACGGTCTCGGTGTGCAGGCCGAACGGTTCGGCGAAGGACGCCAGTCGGGGCAGCCGGTGCAGATCGGTGCCGAGCCACTCCCCCGTCTCGGCGGCGGCGCCCTCGGGGTAGAAGCGACGGTGGTTGAGATTCATCGACTTGTAGACACGGTTGTTGAACACGACGATCAGCAGCGGGAGTTCGTACGCCTTCGACGCGTCGTACGACGGGATGACCGGGTTGTAGGTGAAGGCACCGTCCCCGATCGTCAGAACCACCGGGCGTTCGCGTGCGGCCAGTTTGACGCCCAGCGCCACCGCGATGCCCTGGCCCAGTCCGCCCTGGACGTAGAAGTACGAGTCGGGGTCGGCGGTCTGCACGTGCCGCTTCACCACGCGGCTGTGGGTGATGGTCTCGTCGACGACGATCGCGTCCTGGCCGTCGAGCAGTTCGCGCAGGGTCGCCGCGACCAGTACCGGGTCGATGCCCTGGGCGTCGGCGGCCTTCGACTCGGCGGCGGCGATGGCCTGCTCTTCGGCGGCGTGCCGCTCCTCCTGTGCCGCCCGGCGGACAGCCACCGCGTTCTCGTCCAGGTCCTTCGCCCGCTTCGCCAGCTGGCGCAGGGTGTTGGCGACGTTGCCTTCCAAGTACCGGTCCGCGAACAGGACTTGGTAGACGACGTGCGGGCGTTGCGGCACCTCGTCGATCACCACGATCTTCGCCTTCGAGGGGCGGCGCGACGGCGGGTAGAACGGGGCGCGGCAGTTGACGAGGAGGATGAGGTCGGCCTCGTCCATCCAGGGGCCGATGTCGCTGCCGGCGTGCAGCGGGTGGGTGCGCGGGAAGTTGCCGCAGACCGCCGAGTCGGGCTCGACGACCGGGATGTTCCAGGCCTCGGCGAAGGCGACGAGGGCCTCGAAACCGCCCGCCTCACGACCGGCCGTCTCGGTGACGACGACCGGGTTCTTCGCGTCCCTGATCAGCTGCGCGACCGGGTCGACCTCTTCCGGTGAGCTGTGGGTGGAGCCGGGGGCGACGAGGGGCTTGGCCTCGCGGCCGACCCACTCCTCCAGGAGGATCTCCAGCGGGATGTTGAGGTACGCCGGTCCCGCCGGGGCCCGCCAGGACAGTTCCGCCGCCCGGGTGACCATCGTGGGGAGCGTGTGGACGCTCGCCGCCTCGGTGGACCACTTGGTGAACGGCTGGGCCACCGAGTGCGGGCCTCCCACGATGGACAGGTTGCGGTACCACTGGCCGCCCGGATCCTGACCGGGCCCGTCGCCGTACGTGGTCGACTCCGAGGAGCTGACCACCATCGGGACGCCGGCGAGCAGCGCCCCGTGGACCGCCATCGAGCCCTGGAGGAGTCCGGGCGCCGCGTGCAGGAGTACCCCCTGGGGGCGGCGCTTGATCAGGCCGTAGCCGGTGGCCATGCCGACCGCGACCGTCTCGTGGGTGAGGTCGAGGTACTCGGGGCAGGGCAGCCCGTCCCGGTGGCGGCGGGCCAGGGACTCCCACACCGGGGCCCATTCGGACCCCGAGGAGCAGAAGAGGTAGTCGGCGCCGACGGCGTTGAAGGCGGTGACGAGAGCGTCGCCGCCGTCGGCGCCGGGGGAAGTGGTGGTGTCGGTCATCTCTCGTGTTTCCTCAGCCCTCGATCGGCCAGTTCAGGACCTCGGAGATACCGCGGCCCATGATCCATTCAAGCTCCTCGGGCGTGAAGTCCCAGTGCTTGGTGAACTGCTCGATCGTGTCGGTGTAGGTGATGCCGTGGCCGAGCAGGCGGGTGATGTCGGTGCCGTAGAAGCAGCGCTGCGGGCCCATCTTGTCGACCATCTCGCGCACGTACTTCTGGATGTTGTTGTTCGGGAAGGGCTGGGTGGAGTAGCCGGGCAGTGCCGAGACCTTGACGTAGATGTTGGGGTGGGCGGCCAGGTCGGCGGTCTCCGCGACCCAGTAGCCGATCGCGTCGTCCACACAGCGGGCCATGATGCCCATGTGGTCGATGATGATCTTCAGCTCGGGGTGCTTGGTGGCGATCTCGCCCAGCTCCCGCTTCCAGATGGGCGCGTGGACCATCGTCGCAATGCCGAGCTCCTCGGCGATCGGCCAGTACCAGTCGTTGGTGCCGTCGATCATCCAGTTGCGGTCCTGCGGCCGGTGGAAGGTGAGCCGGGTGCCCTTGACGTGCGGGTTCTGCGCGAAGTCCTTGAGCATGGCCTTGCCCTCTTCGGGCTTGTTCTGCGGGACGCGGGCCATGATGCCGAAGCGGTCGGGGTGTGCCTCGCAGGCCTCCAGGGCGTAGTCGATGCGGTCGCCCTCCCAGGACGGCGGCAGGATCAGCGCGCGGTTCACGCCGGCCTCGTCCATCAGCTCCAGGGCCTCCTCGTACGAGAAGGGGTCCTCGCGGTGGCCGTTGAGGCGGATGCGCTCCCGGGCGCCGGGCACCCAGGGGCGGTCCGCGGACTCTTCCAGCCAGATGTGGATCTGCGTGTCGACAACGAACATCGTGGGACTCTTTCTCTTCGAAGGAGGGGTGACGCTGTGGTGCGGGTGGAACGCTAGGCGGGTTCCGAACCCCTGCGGAGCCCCTGGGAGCGCAACCACTTGTTGCGCTCAAGTGCCCTCTCAGCAGGGCACTTTCAGGTTGCGCCGCCATGGTGGAAGACCGCGTCGACGATGTGCTCCGCGATCGCCATCGAGGCCGTCGCGGCGGGCGAGGGCGCGTTGCGTACGGCGGTGATCCGGCCGGCGCCATGGATGCGGAAGTCGTCGACGAGGGTGCCGTCCCGGTCCAGCGCCTGGGCCCGTACACCCGCCCCGCCACGCACGACGTCCGTGACGCCGACGCCGGGGACGTAGAGCCCCGCGTCCTTCATGAAGGCCGCCGCGGACAGGGCGCCGCGGTACTCCTTGATGCCGGTACGCCAGTGCTGGGCCGCCATCCGCCAGGTGCCGGGGTAGGCGGCGATGCCCAGGAGGTCCTTCGGGGAGATCCTGCCGAGCGTGTAGCCCTCCCTGGCCAGGGCCAGGACGGCGTTCGGGCCGACCTCGACCGAGCCGTCGACGCGTGGCGTGAAGTGCACGCCGAGGAAGGGGTAGCGGGGGTCGGGGACCGGGTAGACGAGGCCGCGCACGAGGTGCGTCCGGTCCGGCTTGAGGAGCATGTACTCCCCGCGGAACGGGATGATCTTCGGCTCCTGCTTGTCCTGCGCGAGTTTCGCGACGGCGTCCGACTGGAGGCCCGCGCACAGGATCAGCCGGTCGACCCTGATCCGTTCCTGGCCGGAGGCGACCTCGATGCCGCCCGGGACGTTGGTGATCGAGGTGACGGCGAAGCCCAGTCGTACCTCACCGCCGGAGGCCTCGATGTCCTTGGCGAACTCCCGGGCGATCGCCTTGTAGTCGGTGATCGCGGTGCGCGGTGAGTGCAGGGCCGCGATGCCGCCGGTGTGGGGCTCGATCTCCTTGATCTCGTCCTTGGAGACCTTCCGCAGATCGGGGACGTGGTTGTTCCTCGCCCGCTCGTAGAGGTTCTCCATGCGGCCGAGTTCGTCCTCGCGGACCGCCATGACGAGCTTGCCGATCTCCTCGTACGGCAGCGCCCGTTCCTGGCAGTACTCCCGCAGCAGCGACACACCCCGTACGCACAGGTCCGCCTTCAGGCTGCCCGGCGCGTAGTAGATGCCCGCGTGCACGACGCCGGAGTTGTGGCCGGTCTGGTGGACGGCGACTTCCTGTTCCTTCTCCAGCACCACGACCCGGGTGCCGGGGCGGCGCAGGGCGATCTCCCGGGCGGTGGCCAGCCCCACGATCCCGGCGCCGACGACGCCGACGGTCTCGTCAGCCACGCGCCGCCTCCCCGAAATGGACGGCGACGGTCTTCACCCGGGTGGAGAAGCGGAGCACCTCGTCGCCCTGTTCCTTGTACGCCGTACCGGAGTCGCGGAAGCCGCCGAAGGGCAGGTGGACGTCCCAGCCTGTGGTGGTCGTGTTGACCGCGACCTGCCCGCACTCGACCTCGTCGGCGAACCGGTACGCGTTGCCCAGGTCGCGGGTGAACACGGCCGCCGCGAGCCCGAAGTCGGAGTCGTTGACCGCGTCGACGGCCGCGCTGAAGTCGTCCACCGCGCGGAGGGCGAGGACGGGCCCGAAGACCTCCTCGCGCCAGATCGCCATGTCCGGTGTGACGTCGGCCAGTACGGTCGGCCGGACGTAACAGCCGTGCGGGCGGTCGGTGTCGGCCGTGCCACCGGTGAAGAGGGTCGCCCCTTCCTCGATCGCCTTGTCGATGTCGGCGAGGACACTGTCGCGCTGCCTCGGGCTCGACAGGGGACACAGGGTCGTCGCCGGGTCGCTGCCCGGGCCGACCGTCAGCGCCTCGACCTCGGCGAGCAGCAGGCGGGCGAACTCGTCGTACACGGGACGCTCGACGACGACCCGGCTGGTGGCGGTGCAGCGCTGGCCCGCCTGCCCGAAGGAGGCGGCGACCACGGCCTTCGCGGTGGCCTCCAGATCGGCGTCCGCGAGGACCACGGACGCGTTCTTGCCGCCGAGTTCGCCCTGGAAGCGGACGTTGCGGTCGGCGAGGCGGCGGCGGATGCGGTTGCCCACGGCGTTGGAGCCGGTGAAGGTGATGCCGGTGATCCGCGGGTCGTCGAGGAGGGCTTCCTCCAGCTCGGAGGTGCGGCCCGTGACGACGTTGAGGACCCCGGCCGGCAGACCCGCGTCATGCAGGGCGCGGGCGAAGTGCAGGCCGGAGACGGGGGTTTCGCCGGCCGGCTTGAACACGGCGGCGTTGCCGGCCGCGAGCAGCGGGGCGAGCTTGCGGGCCGGGGTGATCAGCGGGTCGTTCCACGGGCTGATCACCAGGATCACGCCGAGGGGCTCGCGCTGGGTGTGCGTACGGTGGTTCGGGCGTACGTCGTGCAGCAGGGTGCCGTAGCCCTGGCGGGCCAGACCGGCGTAGTAGTCGAGGAAGTCGGCGGCCTTGAGGGTCTCACCGCGGGCCTCGGCGCGCGTCTTGCCGTTCTCGGCGGTCACGTCGGCGGCGATCTCGTCGACGCGCTCGCGGATCAGCCGGGCCGCGTCCGTGAAGACCTGCGCCCGTTCGAAGGGGCTGGTGCGCTTCCAGCGGGCGAAGGCGCGCTCCGCGTGGTCGTAGGCGCGGGTGACGTCCTTGGCGGCGAGGGCGGGGACGCGGGCGAACGGGGTGCGGACGTCGGCCGGGTCGTGGACGTCGATCCACTCGCCGGTCGTCACCCACTCGCCGCCCGACAGGGTTTCGAGAGTACGCATGCCGTTCACGACACCTCACTGGACGGTAAGGGGACCAGCCCCGGGGCGGCAGACATTGGTTGCACGCCGCGCGAGCCGCTGATCAGGGCATTCATGGTGGAATCGGCGGGCTGGACGAACTCTGAGGAGGAACCCGATGGCCTACGCAGTCATCGCCCGGTACCACTGCGCTCCCGCCGACGAGGCGACCGTGCGTGCCGCGCTGCTGAAGGTGCGCGAGCAGACCCGTGCCGAGCCCGCGAATCTGGCGTACGAGGTGCACACGGAAGCGGGCGGGACCGGAAGTTTTGTGCTGTACGAGCAGTACGCCGACCAGGCGGGCTTCGAGGCACACAAGGTGGCGAGCCACTTCAAGGAGCTGATCGTGGAGACGGTGTGGCCCCTGCTCACCGAGCGGTCGGTGACGTTCGCCGAAGTGCTGTGAAACGACATGCCGGGCAACTCCCTCGAGTTGCCCGGCATGTGTCAGAACTCGTTGCCCCAGACGTACCGGGCGAGTGTCTCGACCAGGACCAGCTTCTTGCGCTGTTCCTCGGTGGTGAGCAGGGGGCTGTTCGCCACGTCCGCGAACCCCCTCGACGGGGACAGGGCCGCGTCCTCCAGGTCCTTCAGTTCGCCCACCGCGTCGATGCGGGTCAGTACGGTGTCGAGGTCCTCCAGATCGGGCACCGTCGCGTCGACCACTCCCAGGCAGACGTCCCGGTCCTCCGGCAGGGCCCTGACCAGGGCCAGCTCGGCCTCGGTGCCCTCCAGGAGGGGCAGGATCCAGCGGTCGGCGGGGACTTCGCCGTACAGCTTCTCCAGTCGCGACCGGTCCACCTCCGCCGGGGCCGTCCAGCCGGGGCAGACGCCGATGCGTACGCCCTCGGGGCGTTCGTCGAGTCGTACCGCGAGCGCGTCGACCGCCAGGGCGTCCCCGAAGGACAGGGGGCCGAGGTCGGCGTCGAGCAGGAGCGGGTTGCTGAGCTGGATCAGGCGGACGCCCTTCGAGACCAGCAGCGCGATCTCCGTCGCGATGATCTCGGCCAGCGCCTCCCCCAACTCGCGTGCGGAGGCGACTCCGAGGCCTGGCTGGAACGTCGTGGCGGCCAGGTACGCGGGGGACGGCAGGGAGACCTTCGGGGCGATCACCGTCAGCTCGGAGAGTTTGGCGGCCCAGTCCGCCACCAGCGGGCCGTTGGCCTTGGGCAGGGACTCGGCCACCCAGCGGACCATACCGTCGGCGTTCGTCTCGTCCGTGCGGCGGAATCCTGACACTCCGTCAAGGACCGCGCTGCGGAAGTCCTCTCGCGGGAAGTCGCCGTCGGTGACGACCGTGGAGCGCAGCTTGCGCTGGAAGACCACCGCGTCCTGGACCCCCTGCTCCGCGCCGATCGTCGCGAGGTCGGCCGGACGGACCAGGCTGCCGTGGTGGTCGATGCGGTAGTTGAACGTGTCTGCCATGGTTCCTCAGCCCTTTCCGCCCGAGACGCCCCACGCGGCGAACTCCAGTTCGTAGCCGAGGGACTTGAGGACGTCCTCGGCGATCTGCTGGTCCTCGGCCGCGGTACCGCCGGCGATGCCGAGGCCGCCGATGATCTCGCCGTCCTTCTTGATGGTGACGCTGCCCTCGGTCGCCATGATCGGCATGGCGGCGCCGGGGAGTTGGGAGAGCTGGGAGAAGAAGACGGGCTGGCTCTCCTGCCACTTCTTCAGCATCGTGCCGGGGCGCTGCATGATCGCCGCGGTGTAGGCCTTGGCGCGGGCGATGTCGGGGGTGAGGGGGCGGGCGCCGTCGGGGCGGCGGATGGCGATGGGGAAGCCGCCGGCGTCGACCACGGCCACGCTCACCGCCTTGCCGATCGCCTGGGCGCGCTGATGGGCGGCGTCGAGGATCTTCTCGGCGGCGTCCAGGGTGAGGCTGGTCATGCGGAGTCCTTCGGTGCGGTGAGGGTGCGGCGCAGACGGGCGATCGCCGCGTTGTAGGGGCCGGGCGTCTCCCAGTACATGGAGTGCGGGGCGCCCTCGACGATCTCCAGGTGCGAGCCGGGCAGCAGTTCGTGGGCGCGGGTGACGGTCTTGACGCTGAGCACCGCGTCCTTCTCGCCGGCGAGGAAGGCGACCTTCACTCCGGAGGCCTGGATGTCCTCCAGGGACGGGCCGTCGGTGTCGAGGTTGCGCAGGTCCTGCATCCGGGCGACGTTGAACGTCCCCATCTGCTGGAACAGGAACGTCAGATCGGCGCGGCCGGCCTGGAACTCCTTGGTCAGCAGGCGGTCGATGACCGGGAGTTTGACGGCTTCGGCGCGGTCGGCCGCCGCCAGTTCCTTGAGTTCCGGGTGGCTGATGCCGCCCAGGGAGTGGCCGAGGACGACCGAGGAGACGCGCTCGGGGCGCAGGAGGCCGGCGCGCAGTGCGGCGACGGAGCCGATGGACTGGCCGACGAGCATCGCGTCGGTGAGGTCCTCCTGGTCCAGGACGGCGACGACGTCACCGGGGAAGTCCTGGCCGTCGAACTCCGTCATGGACGAGTCGGACTTGCCGAAGCCGCGCAGGTCGATGGTGACGACGGTGAACTCGTCGCGCAGTGCGGCGACTTGCTGCCACCAGGCGGCGTGGTGGCCGCCGCTGCCGTGCACGAAGAGGATCGCCGGACCGCTGCCGTGGCGCTCGTAGTAGATGGAGGTGCCGTCGGAGTCGGCAATAGGCATGGGGTGAACTCCCGTGGGTGCAGGCTCAGTTGGGGCGCTTGGCGTGGTAGACGAGCTCGATCATGGTGTGGTCGGGGTCGTGGATGTAGCAGAACTTGGACTGGTTCTCGGGGCGCTGGATCGGGCGGGTGTGCCGGATGCCCAGCTCCTTGAGATGTGCCAGGAAGTCGTCCCAGTCGTCGACCTCGACGGCGAAGTGATAGGGCGCCATGCGCTCCATCTCCTCCACGGGCGTGAAGTGGAGGTCGAAGTTGCCCCGGGTCATCAGCACCACACGGGTGTTGGACTTGGGCATGATCCGCTTCATCCCGAAGACCTTCGCGTACCACTCGGCGGTGCGGTCGGGGTCGGTGGTGGGGAAGTTGACGTGGTGGATGTAGCGAGGTGCTGCGGTCATTGCTGATTCCCTTCGAGGTGTACGGGGTTGGAGAGCACGCCGATGCCGCTGATCTCGACGTCCACGGTGTCGCCCGGCTCCAGCTGGCAGGTGGACTCGGCGCCCGTCCAGAGCACGTCCCCGGGATGGACGGTGACGTGCTTGGTCATCTCGACCAGGTAGTCGAAGGGGTCGAACACCATGTCGCCGGTGGGGAAGGAGGCGCGTGTCTCCCCGTTGACCCGCAGCGTCGTCGTCTGGGCGAGCGCGTCGACGTCCGTCTCGATCCAGGGGCCCATCGGCTTGAACGTGTCGCTGTTCTTGCTGCGCCAGAAGGTGCGGTCCTGGTGCTGCCAGGTGCGGGCACTGACGTCGTTGCCGATCGTCCAGCCGAAGACGGACTTGCGGGCCTCGTCGTAGCTCGCGTGGCGCAGCGTCCGGCCGATGACGGCGACGAGCTCGGGCTCGGCCTCGAACCGTCCCGTCACCTCGCGCGGTTTGACGATCGGCGAAAGGTGCCCGGTGAGCGCGTTGTTGGCGCGGTAGCCGACCTCGGGGCGGTCCGGGGTGGCGACTCCGGCGTGGGTGATGTGCCGGGGGTAGTTCATGCCGACCGCGTAGAAGACGCCGGGCACGACCGGCGGCAGCCAGACGGCCGTCGCCCGCGGCACCGTGCCGATGACGTCGGGAGCGTCCTCCAGCGGGGAGCCGGACAGGAGCTCGACGTCCGTCTCCCCCACCCGGCCCCAGACCGGCCGTCCGCCCACCGAGAGGCGTGCGTACCTCATGGCACCAGCAGGTGGGAGACGCGCTTGGTGACCAGGTAGGCGTCGAGGGCCTCGGGGCCGCCCTCACGGCCGTAGCCGCTCTCCTTGACCCCGCCGGACGGCGCCTCGTGCACGGAGCCGCCGCAGTGGTTGATCGAGAGGATGCCGGCCTCCAGCTCCGCGGAGAGCTTCTCGGCAGTGGCGGAGGAGCCGGTGAAGCCGTAGGCGGCGAGGCCGTAGGGCAGCGCGTTCGCCCGGGTGAGCACCTCGTCCAGGTCACTGAAGGGCACGATCGGGGCGACCGGCGCGAACGGCTCCTCGTGCAGCAGCTCTGCGTCCTCGGGCACGTCGATCAGGACGGTCGGCGCGAAGAAGTAGCCTGCGCGGTCGAGGGCGGCGCCGCCGGTCAGGATCCTGGCACCACGCGCGACGGCATCGGCGACGAGCCGCTCCAGCGCTTTGAGGCGGCGCTCGTTGGCCAGCGGTCCCATCTTCGTGCCCTCGGCCAGCCCGTCCCCCACGACCACCGCCTCGGCGGCCTTCACGAACTCGGCGGTGAACTCCTCGACGAGGCTCTCGTGGACGAAGAAGCGGCTCGGCGAGGTGCACACCTGGCCGGCGTTGGCGAACTTCGCCTGGGCGGCCTTGCGGGCGGCCCGCACGGGGTCGGCGTCGGCGCAGACGATCACCGGGGCATGGCCGCCGAGCTCCATCAGCGAGGGCTTCATGACCTCGCCGGCCTGGGCCGCGAGCAGCTTGCCGACCGGGACCGAGCCGGTGAAGGCGATCAGCCGGGTGACGGGTGAGGCGATGAGGTGCGCGGAGACCTCGGCGGGCTCGCCGAAGACGAGGTTGAGGACACCGGCGGGCAGGCCCGCGTCCTCGTAGCACCTGACCAGCGCGGCGGCGGTGGCGGGCGTCTCCTCGGAGCCCTTGATGATGATCGAGCAGCCTACCGAAAGGGCCGAGGAGATCTTGCGGTTGGGGCCGCCGACGGGGAAGTTCCACGGTACGAAGGCGGCGACCGGGCCGATGGGCTCGCGCCGTACGGTCAGTACGGTGCCGGGCTCCGCCGGGATGATGCGGCCGTAGGCGCGGCGGGCGTCGTCGGCGTGCCAGCGCAGGGTGTCGGCGGTGCGGCGGGCCTCGTCGGTGGACTCCGCGAGCGGCTTGCCCTGCTCCAGGGTGCTGACGCGGCCGATCTCGGGGGCGCGCTCGGCGATCAGGTCGGCGGCGGCGTGCAGGATCGCGGTACGTCGCGCGATCGGCGTGGCACGCCAGACGCGGAAACCCTCGTCGGCGGCGGCGAGCGCGCGGTCCAGGTCGGCGGTGGTGGCGAGGGGTACCTCGCCGATCACCTCCTCGGTGGCCGGGTTCACGATCGGGGCGGTACGTCCGGTGCCGCCCTGGCACCACTCGCCCGCTATGTACATGCGGACGGCGGGGTAGCCGTGGTCGGTCGTCATGGGTGGGTGCCCTCTCAAGAGGCTTCGTTGTCGCGGTTGGTGCGCAGGGCCCAGATGTGATGGGGCGGGGTGGTGGCGTGCACACGGGTCTCGTAGGAGTCGTCGACCCGGTCCATGTCGGCGGCGTACTCGACGCGGCCGCCGCTCGGGGCGTGCAGGAAGCGGAAGACGTTGGAGCCGACGGTGTGCCGACCGAGCCTGCGGGCCTCGCGCCAGCCGTGCTCGATCATGTAGTTGCCGCCCTCGATGACGTCGTCGAAGCCGGGCACCTCGTAGGCGATGTGGTTGATCCCGGCCCGGTCGGGGCGGTGGCACAGCAGCGCGGTGTGCTGGTCGTCGTCGCCGGGGGCCTGCATGAAGACGCCCATGGGTTCGACGACGTCCGTGGGCCGGAAGCCGAGGCGGTCGGTGTAGAAGGCGATGGCCTCGTCCTTGCCGGGCTTCGGGATGTTGAGGGCGACGTGGCACATCCTCAGCGGGCGGACCCGCTCGATCGGCTCCAGGGCGGTGTTCCAGCGGGTGACGCTGCCCAGGGCGTTGGCGGGGCGTGGGGTGACCGGCGCCGGTTTCGGGCGGGCCAGGGTCAGTCCGACGCCGAAGCCCGTCTCGTCGACGGTGTGGTGGACGCCGTCGGCGCTCGCGCGGACCTCGCGGTCCTTGCCGGCGGCGGCGACGAGCCGGTCCAGCTCCTCCTGGGTGTCGACGCCCCACACGACCTCGCGCAGGGTCGGCCCGTCCTCCACCGGGGGAGGCAGCAGCGGGCTCGGCCAGGCGTCGAGGAGCAGGGTCTGCCCGGTGCGGGTCTCGAACACCGCGTGATCGTCGGTCCGCTCCACCAGGAACAGTCCGAAATCGTCGTAGAACCGGACGCATTCGTCGAGGTCGGCGATGCTGTAGATGACCGATTCGATTCTCTGGATTCCCATGGATTCCTCGTTTCCGGGTCGCCTCGTGAGCGTAGGTTTCCGTACGCCCGGGCCTCAATGGCCCGAGCTTCACGAGGTGCGCAATCGTTTCTTGCAGTCGGCGCCGGATTAATGCAGGGCTGGAATGGGGTTCTGCGAGAACCAGTCGGCGAGGAAGTCCAGGAAGACGCTGACCTTGCGGGGCGTGTCCTGCCCGGGGCCGTAGATCGCGTACAGCGGGCGGTCCGGGACCGCCAGCTCCGGCAGCAGCACCTGGAGGGCGCCGGAGACGAGGTCGTCGTAGGCCGGGCGCTGCGGGAGCAGGGCGATGCCGCGGCCGTGGACGGCGGCCTTCTGCAGGGCGATGTAGGAGTTGGACGAGAACGCGATGTTACGGATCTTGTGCAGGGTGCTCGCGTGGCCGTGGCCGATGCGCCAGACCGGGTCGTTGACGTGGACCAGGCAGTCGTGGCCGGCGAGGTCGTTGGGGTGGGTGAGCGCCCCGTGCCGCTCGATGTACGCCTCCGAGGCGCACAGGACGAACGGCAGGGACGAGATCTTTTTCAGGCGGACGCTCGAATCCCGTAGATCCCGGGTGTGGAACGCGATGTCGAATCCGCTGTCCAGAAAGTCGTACGTCCGGTCCGACATACCGCCGAGTTCGAAACGCACCTGGATTTTGGGATAAGCGGCGGAGAACGCCGCTATGGCATCACCGAGATCCAGGCTGCCTATCCATTTCGGGCAGATGATGCTGAGCGTGCCCTCGGCGCGGTCGTGCGACTGCGCGATTCCCGCGTCCTCGGCCTCGATCTCGTCGAGGATGCGGGCGGCGAACTCGGCGTACCGCTGGCCCGGCTCGGTGAGGCTCACCGAGCGGGCCGTACGGTTGACCAGTCGGACGCCCACCTGCCGTTCCAGCTCGGCGACGTGCCGGGACACCAGCGAGCCGGAGGAGCCCAGCTTCTTGGCGGCTCCGCTGAAGCTGCCCACCTGTGCGACGGTGACGAAGCTGTGCATGAGGAGCAGGCGGTCCATGGGTGGCTCCTTTTACTTGGGGCAGTACTGCGGCGCTTCGTCCACGTTGTCCTTGGTGACCAAGACAAGAGGAATGTTGGCAATTTTGTCAACGGTCTTGTCCTTGTTGAGCAGGGCGATCGTGTTCTTGACCGCTGTCTGCCCGATGGCCATCGCCGAGTTCGCGACGGTCGCGGAGAACTCGCCGCTCTTCACCGCGGCGACGCCGTCCTCCGTGCCGTTGACGGTGACGATCTTCACATCCTTGGCGCCGGCCGCGTCGAAGGCCTTGCGGACCGCGAAGGCCATCTCCTCGTTGGCGACGAAGGCGTAGTCGAGGTCCGGGTGCGCCTGGATCATGTTCTCGGCGACGTCCTGGGCCTTGACCGGGTTGAACATGCCCGGCTGGTTCGCGACCACCTTCGCGGTGCTCGGCAGCGCGTCCTTGAAGCCGCCCACCAGCAGATCGGAGGCCGCACCGGGCGCACCGGCGACGATCCCGACCTTGACGTCCTTGCCGGCGGCGTCCTTCTCGACCCAGTCGGCGTCCAGCGCGCCGACCTTCTTCAGGTCGACCTTGGCGGCACCGAGTACGTCGGACATGTCGTCCGTGGCGACGGAGGTGAGGAAGACCGGGATGCCGGCGCTCTTGGCCTTGGCTATGTCGCCTTCCAGGGCATCGACGTTGACGGTCTGGACGATGAGCGCGTCCACGTTGCGGGAGATCATGTCCTCGATGTTGGACAGCTCGGTCCCGGCGTCCTGCTTGGAGTTGGCCGAGTAGAGCTTGGCGTCCTCGGCCTTGGCCGTCTGTTCCACCGACTTCAGCAGACAGGTGTGGAAGTGGGTGGCGGCGCCGTTGACGAATCCGAGGGTGACCGCGCCGTCGGCGGCGCCCGCGGCGTCGTCCTCGGTGCCGCAGCCGGAGAGCATCAGCGCGGCGGCGCCGAGGAGGGAGACCGCGGCGGCTCGGCGCCTGCGGGGAGTGCGGTTCATGGGTACGCCTTTCCTGCAACGTTGAAGAGAAGGGGCGACACGTGGGGGGAAATCAAGGGGAGTTGCGGCAGCGGGGGCTCAATGGCCCGGCGACGACTTCCGCTGGAACTCGTTGATGACGGCCGCGACGAGCAGCACGCCGCCGGTCACGACGTACTGGTAATTGCCGTCGACCTGAAGGAGGTTGAGGGCATTGGCGACCACGCCGAGGAGCACCACGCCGAGGACCGTGCCGACGATGCTGCCGTGCCCGCCCGCCAGCGAGGTGCCGCCGATGACGACCGCGGCGACGGCCGTCAACTGGGTCATCAGACCTGCCGTGTTGGGGGCGGCGGCGCCCAGCCGGGACAGCAGCATCAGACCGGCCAGGCCCGCGAGGACACCGGCGAGGGCGTACAACGCGAGTTTGCGGCCGACGACGTTGATGCCGCTGAGCCGGGCGACGTGTTCGTTGCCGCCCATGGCGTAGGCGTCGCGGCCGAAGGTGGTGAACCGCATGGACAGGCCGACGCCCGTGAGCACCAGGACGGCCACGACCGTCAGATAGGGGATGCCGAGGAGCTTGTCGTTGCCGAGGGACGTGAGCTTGTCCCCGATGGTGACGCTCATACCGTCGAGGACAAGCAGGGCGACCCCGTCGAGCAGCATGGCGGAGGCGAGGGTGGCGACGAAGGGCGCGACCCGGGTGAAGGTCACGACGAGGCCGTTGACCAGGCCTATCAGGGTCGCCAGGAGCAGGCTCACCAGGACGGCGGCGGTCGTGGACCAGCCGTCGTGCAGGAGTTGGGCCGCGACCGAGAGGGTGACGGCGGCGTTGCTGCCCATGGAGAAGTCCATGCCGCCGGCCGTCATCAGCAGGGTGAGTCCGGCCGCGATGACGGCGTTCACGCTGATCTGGCGGAGCACGTTGAGCAGGTTCTGAGAGGTGGTGAAGGAGTCGGCCTGGACGGCGGTGAACACGGCGACCAGGACCAGGACGACGACGAGTCCGCCGTGCGGGATGTGCAGCAGTGCCCGGGGGGACCTGCGGGGTGCGGTGGGTTCGACCGTGGTGTCCGGGGCGGCCGAGGGGGTCTTGAGGCTCACTTCGGCTGACCTCCGAGTGCGGTGGCGACGAGCTCGTCGCGGGTGATGGCGGTGATGTCGTGTGCGGCGACGGTGCGCCCGGCGCTGACGACGACGACCCGGTCGGCGAGGCGCATGACCTCCTCGGCGGAGGAGGAGGCGAGCAGCACGGCGACGCCTCGCGAGGCGAGTTCGTCGACGAGGGTGTGGATGTCGGCCATGGCCGCGACATCGACCCCGTTGGTGGGGTCTTCGAGGAAGCAGGCGACCGGCTCGGTCTCCAGCCACTTGCCGAGCAGCACCTTCTGCTGGTTGCCGCCGGACAGGGTGCCGACGGGCGGGTTGCCGGTGAGGGCGACCACACCGTAGCTGCCGCGCAACGGGGCGGCCCGGCGGGCGAGTTCGCCACGACGGTGGAGTCGGCGCCCGGCGAAGCGGTCACCGGCCAGCATCAGGTTCTCGTCGACCGTCATGCCCTGGACCAGGCCGAGGGTGCGACGGTCACCGGTGACACAGCGCAGCCCGCTGGCGAGCGAGGCCGGCACCCGCCCGAAGGGCACGGCCCGCCCGTCGACCCGCAGTTCACCGGCGTCGGGGCGCTGGCGTCCCGACAGCAGGTCGAACAGCCGCGACTGGGCGTCGCCCGCGGGCCCGAGGACGGCGACGATCTCGCCCTTGCGGACGTCGACGGTGAAGTCCTCGATGGCCCGGCCATGGCTCAGCCCACGGACGGTGAGGCCGCTCTCCGGCTTCGGAGCGGGCCGCTCCGGACGCCGCGAGACGACGTCGCGCCCGACCATGCTGCGCACCAGTGAAGCGGGGTCCATCTCGGCGGCCGGGGCGCTGGTCACCACCGCGCCGTCGCGCAGCACGGTGAGCCGATCGGCGACCGCCATGACCTCGTCGATGTAGTGCGAGATGTAGACGACGGCGACCCCGTCGTCCCGCAGCGTCCGCACCAACTCCCGTATCCGGTCGGCGTCCTTGGCGCTCAGACAGGCAGTCGGCTCGTCGAGGATGAGGATGCGTCCGCCGCGGCGGACCTCACGGGCCACCTCGACCATGGTCTGCTCGGCGACGGTGAGGGTGCCGGCGACACGCTCCACGTCGATGTCGATGCCGAGCCCGGACAGGGCGGCGCGAGCGCCGTCCTTCACCGCCTTCCAGTGGACGGTACGGCCCCGGGTGGGCAGGTCGCCGAGCAGGACGTTCTCGGCGACGGTCAGCCCCATGGCCAGCTCGCGGCGCTGCGGGACGCAGGCGATGCCGAGCTTGCGCGCCTTGCGGACGGTGAGCGCGGAGTACCGCTCGCCGCCGACCTCGATCGTGCCGCCGTCGGCCGGGTGGGCGCCGGAGAGGATCTGCACCAGGGTCGACTTGCCGGCGCCGTTCATGCCCATCAGGGCGTGGATCTCACCGGGGTACAGGTCGAGGTCGACTCCTTTGAGGGCGGCGGCCCCGCCGAAGCTCTTGGTGACACCCCGGACGCGGAGTACCGCAGTCACGGCCGGTCACCCTCGGGGGCCACGCGTCCGTAGCCGCGGACGTCGGGGAACGGGGGCTCCTTGTCGGCCTGGAGGTCCACCTGGAAGGTGTTCAGACACATGCCGAGCATCGTGAAGTTGCCGAGCGCGCCGATGGCGTCCACGAGCCCCTTGGAGCCGAAGTACTCAAGCGCCCGGGCGAAGGTCTCGTCGCTGACGAAGTGCTCTTCGAGCACTTCCCGGCAGAACTGGTAGAACGCCTGGTCGGCCTCGCTGTCGAGGACCGCTTCGCGCTTCTCCGCGATGGCCTTGACGGCGGACTCCGGGATGCCGGCCTCGATCGCCTGGTGGACGTGCGCGTTCCAGGAGTACTGGGCGTCCCAGTTGCGGGCGGCCATCAGCAGCGTCAGCTCGCGCAGATGCTTGGGCAGGCTGCAATCGAACCGGGCGAACGCGCCGAGCGACTCGGCCCGCTCGCACATCTCCGGGCTGTGCAGCCAGACCCGGAACGGCCCACGGACGGCACCTCGGCGGCCGGCGATGCGCGCGGCCAGCTCCTGCTGCCGCTGGTCCATTTCCTCTTGGCTGAGAACGGGGAGCCTCATGTGGCCGATACCTGCCTTTTCTTTCCGGCGCGTTTCCGGCACGGATCCGAAAGCCGTGCGATGCGAGCCGACCGTACAGCCGGGTTCGCGAAGCTCACCCCTCCCGAAACGCAAGGTAAAGGTGCACGCCAGAGGGCACCGGTCGGAGCGCGCGCGACCTAACGTCGGTCGACACAGCACCGTGATGTGGAGAGGAACTCCGGATGACCACGATCATCAAGGCCGCGTCGGTACCCCTGCTCGACCGGGGCGGGGCCGTGGTGACGACACCGCTGATCACCACGCCCTCGGCCGACGGGGAGAACCTGATCACCAGCGGGATGAGCGTGTATCCGGTCGGCTCCGGGGCGCCGCTGCACTCGCACAACTGCGACGAGCACGTGACGATCCTCGACGGCGAGGCGGAGGTGTGGGTCGACGGCGAGGTGACGAAGCTGGAGCGCTTCGACACCACGTACATCCCCTCCCCCGTCCCTCACCTGTTCCGCAACGTCGGGGACACCCCGCTGCGCATCCTGTGGGTGTACTCCTCGGGCCACGTCACCCGGACGTTCACCGAGACGGGCAAGACGGTGGAACACCTGTCGGCCGAGGACCAGATGGGCAAGGACTGACGGCAACTCCGAGGGCTGACCGCAACTCCGTGCACTGACCACAACTAAGCTGCCGTGGCATGCGATTGACGGTTCTCGGCGGCTGCGGTGCCTGGCCCACCGCGGAGCAGGCGTGCAGCGGTTATCTCGTCGAGTACGAGGGTTTCCGCCTGCTGATCGATCCCGGTTACGCGACGATGCCCAGGCTGCTCCGGCACATCCAGGTCGACGCGGTCGACGCCGTGTGGGTCAGCCACGGGCACCCCGATCACTGCGCCGACCTCAACCCCCTGCTGCGTGCACGGGGGTTGAGTGACGTTCCGCCACCCGCGCTGCCGGTGTACGCCCCGCACGGGGCGCTGGACGCCGTCCTCGCGCTCGACAGGCCGGGCATGCTGGCGGCGGCGTACGACCTCCACGCGTTCCGGCCGGGCGACCGGCTGGCCATCGGCCCGTTCACGGCCGAGACCTGCCTCCTGCCGCACTTCGTGCCCGACGCGGGCCTGCGGCTGGCCACCCCGGACGCCGTGCTCGCGTACACCGGTGACACCGGCCCGAGCCCCGACATCCCGCGCCTGGCGGCGGGCGCGGACCTGTTCGTGTCGGAGGCGACGTATGTGGACAAGGTGCCGGACGCCGACGAGCCGTATCTCCTCACCGCACGCCTCGCGGGTGAGTACGCCCAACAGGCCGGCGTTCAAAGGCTGTTGCTGACCCATCTGTGGCCCGGCACGGACCGCGCAGCCGCGCTCCGCACCGCCGCCGAGGTCTTCCCCGGCGCCATCGACATCGCCGGCCCCGACCTCATGATCACCCTCTGAGCACGAAGGAAGCCGGCCACCGCCCCTGACTCCGCGGTGGCCGGCTTCGGCCTTCCCCCTGTGGTGACTCAGGTCAGTGCGAGCCGACCAGCTCCTGCTCGCTGACGGGCTGCGCACTCTGCTTGGCGCTGCGCAGCGCGGCGAAGCCGATGAAGCACATCGACCAGACGCCGGTGATGGCGAAGGCGGTGAAGCCCCAGTCGCCGTGGCCGCCCGCGAGCAGCTGGCCGCCGAGCCAGGGGCCGAAGACGGCGCCGAAGCGGCCCATGCCGGACGTCCAGCCCACGGCGGTGGCGCGGTTGGCCGGCTGGGAACGGATCGAGACCGTCGCGTAGATCATCGTCTGGGCGCTGTTGAGGAAGACGCCGGTGAGGAAGACGACGACCATGGTCAGGGTCTGGTTCATGTGGGTGCCGAGGAGGAAGACGCCCACCGCGGTCAGCGCGAACCACAGCGCCGAGATGCGCGGGGCTCCGAACTTGTCGGCGGCCCGGCCGGCGACCAGCATGCCCACGATGCCGCCGATGTTGAAGACGACCACGAAGGTGAGGGCGTCGGCGAGCGCGTAGCCTTCGGTGCGCATCAGGGTCGGCAGCCAGGTGGCGACGCCGTAGACCAGGAGCAGTCCGCCGAAGGAGGCGAACCAGTACAGCAGGGTCTGCAACCACTCGCCGCCGCGGAACAGGCCGACCAGCGCGTCCCAGCGGTCGGCGGCGGACTTCTTGCCGGCCGCGGCGGGCAGTTCGACGTCGTACTTGGCGGCCAGCGCGGCGGCCTCGTCGGTGCGGCCCTTGGCGACCAGGAAGCTCAGTGACTCGGGCAGGAACTTGGCGAGCACCGGCGCGAACAGCAGCGGCAGCACGCAGACCCAGAACGCCGCGCGCCAGCCCACCGGGTCGATGAGCCACTTGGCGACGTAGGCGGAGAGGATGCCGCCCGCGTGGTGGGCGGTCATCAGGACGCCGATGATGATGGCGCCGCGGCCGCGCGGGGCGTAGTCCGAGACCATGCTGATCGCGGTGGGCAGCAGACCGCCGAGGCCGACGCCGGCGAGGGTGCGGCCGAGGCCGAAGACCTCGACGCTGCCGGAGACGGCGCACAGGCCGGAGGCGAGCGAGAAGAGGGTCACGCAGACGACCATCAGCTTCTTGCGGCCGATCCGGTCGGCGACGGTGCCCGCGGTCAGCGCGCCGACCAGCATGCCGAAGGTGGCGTAGGAGCCGAGGTCGCCGGCCTGGTCGGCGGTGAGGCCGAAGGTCTTGGTGGCGAGCAGGTGCGGCAGCACGGAGCCGTAGATGAACATGTCGAGGCCGTCGAAGAGGACAGCCAGCCAGCACAGTCCGACGACCAGCTTGGCGAGTCTGGCGCCGCGAGCGGATGCGACGGGGGAGGGGGAGGAAGACATCGTTGGTTACCTCTCGTACTTGGTGCGCTAGACGCTAAGGAGCCGTCCGCCAAGAGTCAACGTTTTTGTCAACAATCTCATCGACAATCACCGACGCCCCTTGGCGGATGCCCTTTTGCCCAGCTCAGGCGACCGGCGGTGTCCCGTGCGTATGGAACGACTCGATGGTCTTCAGGCCCCAGGCCTGCCCCTTCTTCCGCTCCTCCTCGGTCCAGGTGATCAGCGGCCAGTCAGGCGCGAGCACCAGCCGCGTGAGCGGGTTGCACAGCTCGATCCGGTTGCCGCCCGGCTCGTAGACGTAGAGGAAGAACGTCTGCTGGATGGCGTGCTTGTGCGGCCCCGTCTCGATGAACACCCCGCTGTCGATGGCGAGATCGGCCGCGCGCAGGATGTCCTCGCGGGTGTCGGTCGCGAAGGCGATGTGGTGCAGCCGCCCCTCGCTCCCGGTCCAGTCCGAGGTGTAGACGACGTCGTACGACTTGTTCGTGTACGTCAGCCAGCGCGCCGCGATCTTCCCGCTGTCGAGCTGGATCTGCTCGGTGGGCCGGGCGCCGAGGACGTGTCGCTGGAACTCGGCGTTGGCGAGGACGTCGGCGGCGAGGAAGTTGATGTGGTCCAACCGCCGTACGCCCACTCCCCTGTTGGGCTTGGCCTGCGGCTGGTTCTTCAGCGCTGGCCTGAGCTCCTCGGGCGCCCGGTAGTGCTCGCTCTCCCAGTAGAGGGCGTGTTCATGCCCGTCCGGGTCGGTGGTGACATAGAGCTTCCCGAGGCCGGGTTCGTCCTCGACCCAGGTGCCGGTGCCGCCCGCCTCCTCGTTCGCCTTGATACGGCGGTGGAGGGCCTCCTCGCTGGAGGTGCGCAGGGCGAGCCGGCCGAGGCCGGGCTGCTCGCGGGCGGTCAGGACAAGGCTGTGATGCTCGTAGTCGTCGAAGGTCCGCAGATAGACCGTGTCACCGTCCTGACCGTTGACCGTGAGGCCCAGATAGCCGGTGAAGAAGGCGACGCTGGCGTCCAGGTCGGGGGTGAACAGCTGGGCGTGTCCGATGTGCGCGATGTCGCCGAGGGGCGGAGTCATCGGTGACCTCCTTGGGGTCGTGAGGCGGCCCGGGGAAAGACGGTGCCGTCGAAGATCTTGCGGGCCGTGCGCACCACGGCGGTGCGGCGGGCGGAGGGCAGGCCGTCGGACGTGACGCCGAGGCTACTTTCGATATCCAGGAATCCGGTGGGATGCTCTATGCGAATTCGGTCACTTTCACCAGAAAGCTCCGCCAGGTCCGCGCCCACCCCGCCGGTGATCCGCAGCCCGGAGGCCACGCTGGCGGCGCCGAGGACACCGATCGAGGTGTGGCAGCGGACCGGTATGAAGGTGCGGGTGCAGACCGCGCCGCCCTCGCGGGGCGGGGCGAGCAGGGTGAGCTTGGGGACGGTCGTGTTCGACACATCACCGAGCCCCATCAGCCGCCCGGCCGCCAGGCGGATCTCCCGCAGCCGGTCGGCGAGCGTCAGATCCTCCTCCAGGTCCTTGGGCGTCTCGTACCCGGTGACCTTCAGTTCGGTGGCGGCGATCAGCACGGTCGGCATGCCGTTGTCCACACATGTGACCGGGACCCCGGCGATGACGTCACGGACGTTGCCGGTGGGCAGCAACTCCCCCGCCCCGCCCGGGAATTCGATGGTCACCGCAGCGGCCGTACCCGGCACCCCGGAGATCTGTGCCTCGCCCGTGTAGTCGACCCGCCCGCCCGGCGTGGGGAAGGTCGCGGTGGCGCGATCACCGGAGTTGACCATGCGGATACGGACGGAGGTGCGCTCCTGACCCGCCGGGACCAGTCCGCGCTCGACGGCGAACGGGCCGACGCCGGCGAGGATGTTCCCGCAGTTCTGACGGTCGCTCACCTCGGGTACGTCCACGGCTACTTGGAGGAAGAGGTAGTCGACGTCGGTGTCCGGTTCGGACGAGGGGGAGACCACCGCCACCTTGCTGGTGAGCGGGTGCGCCCCGCCGAGGCCGTCGATCTGCCGCTCGTCGGGGCTGCCCATGATGCGCAGGAGCAGCTCGTCACGGACGACGGGGTCGGCGGGGAGGTCGTCGGCCAGGAAGTAGGCGCCCTTGGAGGTGCCGCCGCGCATCAGCAGACAGGGCACCTCCTCGGGCACGGAGGTCACGGCCGCTCTCCCTCGTACTCCTCGTACGTCCGGTACTCGACGCCGAGCCGTGTGAGGGTCTCCCGCAACCCGTAGCGGTCCAGGCCGAGTTGGCCGTCGAGGAAGGCGGCCCGAGTGGCGGCCTCCTTGGCCTCGCGGGCCTCGGACCTCTCGACCGTCTCCCGGACGCGCTCACGCGGGACGACCACCACACCGTCGTCGTCGGCGAGGATCGCGTCGCCGGGGCGGATCACCTGGCCGTCGACGGCGATCGGCACGTTGACCGAGCCGCCGGTGGCCTTGACGGTGCCCTGCGAGGAGACGGCGCGCGACCAGGCGGCGAAGCCCATGTCCCGCAGCTCCTGGGTGTCCCGGATGCCGGTGTTCGTCACGACGCCACGAACGCCGCGCTGCTGGAGGGCGGTCGCGAACAGCTCGCCGAACAGGCCGTCCGTGCACGGGGAGGTGGTGGTGACGACCAGGATGTCGCCCTCGCCGCACTGCTCGACGGCTGCGTGGATCATGAGGTTGTCGCCCGGCCAGCTGAGCACGGTCACCGCCGTACCCGCGACCCGTACGCCCTGCTGCACGGGGCGAATGGCCGGGCCCAGCAGGCCCGTTCGCCCCATCGCCTCGCTCACCGTCGCCACGCCGTACCCGGCCAGCGCGTCGACGTCCTTCAGCTCCGCCTTCGGCGGGTCGGTGACGATCACGCCGCTCATGCCAGCTCCTTCGCGATCTGCGGGTAGGGGCGCATGTACGCCTCGGCCATGGTCTTGTGCGCGAGGCCCAGGTTCGGACCGGCGTTGCGCTTGAGCTGGACGCCACGGCGGACGGCGAGGTCGGTGTAGTAGTCCCACAGGTGCTGCTGGGCGCCGAGGCATTCCATGGCCTTGCGCTTGGTGTCCCACACCTCGGTGATGTCGAGGAGGACCTCGGGCTTGAAGCCGCTCATCTCGGGCTGGTGCGGCTCGAAGAAGAACACCGGCGGGGCACCGATGATCTCGCCGGGGCCGGGGTAGCCGATGGCCTGGGCGAGGACCCGGGCCTCCAGGGCCATACGGTTGGCGGCCGGGTGGTCGCCGTTGTACGGGTCGTCGGTGGGGTGGGTGAGCACGACGTCGGGCTGGGTGTCGCGGTACACCTCGACGAGTTGGTCGGTCAGCTCCGGGGTGACCAGCAGCGGGTAGTCGCCGGCGTCGAAGAAGCGGACCTCGGCGCCCAGGGTGGCGGCGGCGCGCTCGGCCTCGTCGCGGCGTATCGCCTTGATCTCCTCGAGTTTCTTCCCCTCGCGCCACGCCTTGGCGGACTCGCCGCGTTCACCGAAGGTCAGACAGGCGATGGTGACCTTCTCGCCGCGCGAGGCCGCGAGGGCGATGGCCCCGCCGGCCCGCCACACGAAGTCGCCGGCGTGCGCGGTGACCACGAGCGTGGAGCGTGGGGGGGCGGGCGCGTTGGCCTGGGTCATTGCTGCAATCTCCCTTGGTAACAGGTGAGCGCCCGCCCCGGGTCCGTCGCGATCAGTCGCGCAGCGCCTCGATCACACTGGTGAGGTGGGCGCGGACGGCCTCCTCGGCCGCCTGCGGGTCCCTGGTCCTGATCGCCTCGATCATCGCCAGGTGCTCGTTCAGGGAGTGCTGGGGACGCCCGGGCCGCAGCGCCAACTGGAACCGGTGGCGCACCAGTTGGGCGTTGAGCCGCTCCAGCAGGTCCAATGCGGTCCGCTGGCCGGAGAACTCCCGGACCTTGGCGTGGAGCTCCTGGTTGAGCTCGGAGTAGGTCACCGGCTCGCCGTCGGCCACGGCCTTGGTCATCGCCGTGCCCAGCTCGGTCAGCTCGGCGAGCTGCTCGTCGCTGGCGGCGACGGCGGCCTTGGCCGCGCAGAGCCCCTCGAGGACCATCCGGCACTCGGTGATGGCGACCGCTTCTTCCACGGTCACCACCCGCACCCGGGAACCCCGGTTGCGGATCCGCTCGACGAGACCCTGGGCCTCCAGATCGATGAGTGCGGCCCGGATGCTGGCCCGTGTCACACCGAACTGCTCGGCGAGCTCGTTCTCCACCAGCCGCTGTGCCGGTGCCATCTCGCCGTGCAGGATCGCCTGCCGCAGCTGCGCGAGCGCATGCTGCTTGGCCTGCTCCCCGGTGCTCGGACGGGCTTCTTTCGGCATCGTTGCCCTCCCTGAGTGAGTGCCTGTCGAACCTAAATCTAGCCAAACAAGATTGTCAACAATTTTGTCTGCCGTATTGCTTGCATCACGCGGACCGATACCCGGCCCACCCCGCGCTCAGCCCTCCCGGTACAACGCCGTGAGCAGCTCCATCACGGCCTGCGTCGCCGGATGCGGATCGTCCCGCCACCAGGCGAGCCGCACGGCGATCGGCTCGCCGTCGCGCACCGGCCGGTAGACGACCCCGGGCCTCGGGTACTGGTTGGCGGTCGACTCGGCCGTCATCCCGACACACCGGCCGGTGGAGATCACGTTCAGCCAGTCGTCGACGTCATGCGTCTCCTCGGTGGCCGGCCGGGTCTCGGGCGGCCACAGGTCCGGGATGGTGGTGCCGGTACGCCGGTCGACCAGGAACGTCCGCCCCGCGAGGTCGGCCATCCGCACCGACCTGCGCCGGGCCAGCGGATCATCGGCGGCCATGGCACACAGCCGCCGCTCAAGGCCGACGATGGCCGACTCGAACCGCCGGTCGTCCAGGGCGCGGCGTACGACGGCCAGATCGCACGCGCCCTCCGCGAGGCCGGCCGTCGTCGAGTTGACGCGCACCAGGTGCAGCTCGGTCTCCGCACGCTCCCTCCCCCAGCGGCGCTGGAAGGGCAGCGTGTGCCGGCCGAGCGCCGCCCAGGCGTAGCCGATCCGCAGCTGGGCGTGGCCCGAGGTGGCGTCACGGACCAGGTCGTCCACCTCGGCGAGCACCCGGCGGGCGTGCGCGACGACCCGTACGCCGGTCCCGGTCGGGGTCACCTCACGCGAGGTGCGCCGCAACAGCCGTACGCCCAGGGCGCGTTCGAGGGAGGCCAGGGTGCGGGAGACGGCCGCCTGGGAGACGCCGAGGGTGAGGGCGGCGTCGGTGAAGGTGCCCTCGTCGACGATGGCGACGAGACAGCGCAGCTGCCGGAGCTCCACATCCATGACGCAATCGTATAGATCCCTGATCGGATGCATTTTGCGCAAGCATGTCGAGCACCCACGATCGGCGTATGCAAGGAGCCCCCGCACGCCCCGCCGCAGCCCCTCCCCTGCCCGTCACCGCCCGGGAGCGCTCCGGTGTCTCCGTCGCCGGGGTGGCCACGATGGCCGGCAGCGGTCTGTCGAACCAGGTCGGCGCCGCGATCGGCTCGCTCGCCTTCCCCGTCATCGGCCCCGTGGGTGTCGTGACGGTACGTCAGTATGTTGCGGCAGCCGTCCTGTTGGCGGTCGGAAGACCACGCCTGAGCTCGTTCACCTGGCGCCAGTGGTGGCCGGTGCTGCTGCTGGCCGTGGTGTTCGGGACGATGAACCTGTCGCTTTACACGGCCGTCGACCGCGTCGGCCTGGGGCTGGCGGTGGCCCTGGAGTTCCTGGGTCCGCTGGGCATCGCCCTGGCGGCGACCCGGCGGCGCGTGGACGCGTTCTGCGCGCTCCTCGCGACCGCGGGGGTCGTGACGCTAATGCGACCGCAGCCCTCCACGGACTACCTCGGCATGGGGCTCGGTCTGCTCGCCGCGGTCTGCTGGGCGTCGTACATCCTGCTCAACCGCACCGTCGGCGGCCGCCTGCCCGGAGCGCAGGGCTCGGCGGCCGCGGCGGCGGTGTCGGCCCTGCTGTTCCTGCCGGTCGGGATCGTGGTCGCCCTGCGCCATCCGCCGACCCTGGGGGCGGCGGGGTGCGCGGTGGCCGCCGGTCTCCTGTCCTCGGCGGTCCCCTACCTCGCCGACCTGTTCACCCTGCGGCGGGTGCCGGCCCCGGTGTTCGGCCTGTTCATGAGCGTCAACCCGGTCCTGGCGGCCGTGGTCGGGTGGGTGATCCTCGGGGAAGGGCTGGGGTGGCCCGAGTGGGCGGGCATCGCGGCGGTGGTCGGGGCGAACGCGACCGGGATTCTCACGGCACGCCCGACTGCGTGAACGGCTGCGTGAGCGACCGCGTGGTCGGCTGTGCTACCGCCCCTCAGAGGGTCCAACTCCCCAGCCAGTAACCGAATCCCCGCCGGGTGTGGATCAGCGCGGGCTCCTCCAGGTCCACCTTGTGCCGCAGCCGTGAGACGAGCTTCTCGATCGCCTGGTGCCCACGGAACTCCCCCCACACATGCCGGCTGATCTGCTCCTTCGACAGCACCCGTCCCGCGTTGGCGAGCAGGTGGCGCAGCAGTCGGTACTCGGCGGGGGTGAGGTCGAGCGGCCGCGGTCCGCGGCGGGCCCGGCACGTGATGTCGTCCAGGACCAGGCCGCCGTGGCCCCGCATGGCGTCGCGCGATCCAGGGCCACGCCGGCGCAGCAGCACCTGCGCCCTGGCCAGGACCTCGGCGACGCGCACCGGTTTGACGACGTAGTCCTCCCCGCCCAGACCGAGTTCGGGCAGCAGACGGTGGAGGGAGTCGCAGGAGGCGAGGTAGAGGAGCGGAGGGCGGTCGGCGGGGGCGATACGGCGGCCCCGGGCGAGGTGCCTGAGGTCCGGCAGCGCGGCGTCCAGGACCACCAGATCGAACCGCTGCCGGGTGAGGCGGGCCATGCCCTCGGTGCCGCTGCCCGCGGTGCCGACCTGGTAGCCGGCCAACTCCAGGGTGGTGGTGAGCAGTTCGGTGTCGCCGGGGTCGTCGGCGACGACCAGGACATGCTGCCCGCTGCCGCGGTGCGGCGACGGTTTCTCCATGAGATCCGCGTACATGGCATGACCAATCGTGGGGGGGGCGGACGCCTGGACGCCGGTGGGGTCAGGCGGAGGGCGTGGGATCGACACGGACCTCGGCATGGCCGACGAAGTCGTCGACGAGCCGACGGAAGAGCGCGGCCAGTCGGCACAGGTCGTCGTCGGACCAGTCGGCCAGGGCCACTTCGAGCGTGCGACGGCCGACCTCGCGGATACGGGCGACCGCGGCGAGTCCCTCGTCGGTGATCTGGACGCGCTGGGCACGCCGGTCGTCGGGGTCGGCGACCCGGATCACATACCCTCCCCGCTCCAACTGCCGTAGCTGGCGGGTGACATGGGAGGCCTCCACGGAGAGCCGGACAGCCAGCACGCCGGGCCGCATCGGATCGCTCTCGGCGATGTGCCGCAGGATCCCCACGGCCGCCCGGTCGAGGCGCAGACCGGTCACCGCCATCAGCCGCTCGTGCCGTCGGGACCGGCCCGCCAGATAGGCGACGCGGGTCAGCACGCGCTCGATCTCGGTCAGGGTGGTGGACGCGGGCGCTGCGGCGGGCGGCTCTGCGGTCATGTCCCCAGCCTAGAGGTGCTTGCCTAACTTAAGCAACGCATTTGATTGCTTGACTTAAGTAACACTCCCATGTTTGCCTAACTCAAGTAACGGGGTCGCATTGAGCGGATGCGACCCTCGCGCCCAGCCCGTGGGGACGGGGTACGGCGCGGTCACCGGGCCGGCGGCCGGACACTCCCCCGTCCGCCGCCGGTTCCCGGTGACATCCATCGCGGGACGCCAGAAGGTCCCGACGACGTCCGTCACGGGACTTCCAGAGGTCCCGGCACTCCAGAAAGCGAGCCCCGCCCATGGCCACCATGAAGTCCGTCCTGACCGCCAAGGACAAGGTCGACGTCCAGGACGTGGAGCGCCCCGCGCCCGGCCCCCAGGACGCGCTCGTGCGGATCCGCGCCTGCGGCATCTGCGGCACCGACACCTTCTTCCTCCATCTGGGCGGCATGCCCGCCGGCGCCGACGGGTCCATGCGGGCCATCCCGCTGGGCCACGAGCCGGCCGGCGAGATCGTCGAGGTCGGCGCCGAGGTCACTGACGTCGCGGTCGGTGACCGGGTCGTCGTCAATCCGCAGGGCGTGCCCTCGGGCATCATCGGTTGCGGCGGCGCGCACGGGGCGATGAGCGAGTATCTGCTGATCGAGGGCGTCGAGACCGGCAAGAACGTCACCGTCTTCCCCGACACCGTCCCCTTCGAGGTCGCCTCCCTCAACGAGCCGATGGCGGTGGCCCGGCACTGCGTCAACCGCTCCGAGGCCAAGCCCGCCGACAAGGTCGTGGTCTTCGGTGCCGGGCCCATCGGGCTGGGCGCGACGATCTGGCTGAAGCTGCGCGGCGTCGAGCACGTGGTCGTCGCCGACGTCATCCCCGAGCGGCTGGAAACCGCGCTGGCCGTCGGCGCCGACGCCGTCATCAACTCGGCGACCGAGAACATCACCGAGCGTCTCACCGAACTCCACGGCCAGGCCGCCAACGCCCTCGGCCAGCCCCGCCCCGGCACCGACATCTACATCGACGCCGCCGGCGCGCCCGCCGTCTTCCAGGCCGTCGTCGACAACGCCAAGTGGCACGCCACGCTGGTCATGGTCGCCGTACAGAAGAAGTCCGACGTGATCGACCTCGGCGGCATGTTGCGCAGCGAACTCACGCTGATCGCCTCGCAGGGCTACCCCACGGAGATCTTCGAGGTGACGCCCGAACTCGTCGAGCACCACGAACGCTTCGCCCGCCTCATCAGCCACCGCGTGCCGTTCACCGAGGTCCACCGAGCCTTCGAACTCGCCCTCGCCCCGGGCGCCGCGGAGAAGGTCGTGGTCACCTTCGACGACCGCGCATGACCGCCGCCGTGGCGGTGGAGGGCTTCACTGATCGTCAAGAGCTTCCTGCCGGGCCAGGAACTCCTCGAACGCCGCCCGTTGCTTCGGATCCATGAAGCCGTGGCGGACGCGGTCGGCCTGTTGCCGGAGCCAGTACGCCTCCTCGGGGTCCAGCAGCTCGGCCACCACCACGCCCCGGCGAGCGACCGCCGTACGTCCCCCCACACGGCGCCGGAACAACGTGAACGCGCCGAATTCCAACGGGTGGGCCAGTTCAGGCTCCTCCCCCGCGTCGCTCCCCGGGTAGGCGGCGGGCGCCCAGTGCTCCCAGAGCGCGAGCGTCGCCGCGGGCACGAGCACCGCGCGTTCCGCCTCCTCGCGTCCCTCCAACTGGAACGTGACGGTGACGGGCTCACCGACCGCCTCGGCGAGCCCGAGCACCCTCTCCATCTCGTCGTCGACCGGTTGCCCCACCACTACGTCGATCTCAATGCCCATACCGCGTGAGGCTACTGGCCGCCTCGGACACGCCACCCCTGGAGGCGGCTTGCCGAATGCGGGGCCGAACTCCTCCCCTCACGCGTCCTTTGCCGTTCCGTCTCGTAGGTGCCCAAAAGTCCCGGCCCGGCCCACCCTTGGAGCACGTCGGCCCCGTAATTGTCCCCAACCGTCCTTCGAGCAGTCTCTCGAGCACACTCCGCACCGCATACGGCAGACTCACCCCCATGGACATCTCCATGGACACCCCCTCCGACGCCCCCTTGGGCACTGCCGAGTTCATCCGGATCCTCGACCGGGAGGGCCGCCTGTTGGCCGACGCCGCGGAGGAGGCCGGCACGGACGCCAAGGTGCCGACCTGCCCGGAGTGGCAGGTGCGGGATCTCGTACGGCACACCGGCGCGGTGCACCGCTGGGCGACCGCTTTCGTCGCCGAGGCGAACCCGTCCCCCCGCCCGCTCGGCGACGGACCCGACCTCGACGGCACCGAACTCATGACGTGGTTCCGGGAGGGCCACGCGAACCTCGTGCGCACCCTGACCGCCGCACCCTCTGACGTGCAGTGCTGGCATTTCCTGCCCGCCCCGTCCCCGCTCGCGTTCTGGGCGCGCAGGCAGGCGCACGAGACGGCCGTGCACCGGTTCGACGCGCAGAGCGCCCGCGGCGGCACCCCGAGCGACCTCAGCCCCCGGTTCGCCGCCGACGGCATCGACGAACTGCTGCGCGGCTTCCACGCTCGGCCCAAGAGCAGGGTGCGCAGCGAGGAGCCCCGCGTGCTGCGGGTGCGGGCGACGGATGTGGACGACGCCGTGTGGACCGTACGGCTGACTCAGGAGCCGCCCGAGGCCGAGCGGGGTGAGGCGGGGGACGCGGAGTGTGAGATCGCCGGGCCCGCAGGGGAGTTGTACCTGTCGTTGTGGAACCGTGTGCCGTTCCCGGACGTGAGCGGTGACGGATCGCTCGCCGACCTCTGGCGCCATCGGTCCGCCGTCGGCTGAGCCGGGGCGAGCCCGGCCCGCCCTCAACCAGGCCGGGCTCAGCCCGCGTTCAACATCCGCGTCAACACCGCACGCTGCACCGGCAGCACCTCGCCGTGCAGCGTGCGCCCCTTGTCCGTGAGGCCCACCCGGACACCGCGCCGGTCCTCGGGGCACATGCCCCGCTCGACGAGTCCGTCCTTCTCCAGGCGGGCGATCAGCCGCGACAGCGCGCTCTGGCTGAGATGGACCCGGTCGGAGATCTCCTGGACGCGGTAGAAGCAGGCATCGTCCTTCGCACGCCCGTCGGCGAGCACGTCGAGGACCTCGAAGTCGCTGGCGCACAGGCCGTGTTGATGGAGTGCGCGGTCGAGCTCGCACTGGGTGCGCGCATGCAGCGCCAGGATGTCCCGCCACTGCTCCGCGAGCGCCTGCTCGGCCTTCTTCGCCGCCATGGGCGCACCGTAGCAGAGACGATGAATTATTGCATCGTAATTAAATGCCCTTGCATTCAATGCATGCGCATGTAGTGTCTCCGGCATGACCTCTCCGCTCACCACCCCCGCGCCCGAAGGGCGTTGGACCCCCCGGCTGTGGGGCACCCTGCTGGTGCTCTGCGCCGCGATGTTCCTGGACGCGCTGGACGTGTCGATGGTCGGCGTCGCCCTCCCGTCCATCGGCGCCGACCTCGGCCTGTCCACCTCGACCCTGCAATGGATCGTCAGCGGCTACATCCTGGGTTACGGCGGGCTGCTGCTGCTCGGTGGACGCGCCGCCGACCTGTTGGGCCGCCGCCAGGTCTTCCTGGTCGCCCTCGCCGTCTTCGCCCTCGCCTCGCTGCTCGGCGGACTCGTCGACTCCGGGCCGCTGCTGATCGCCAGCCGTTTCGTCAAGGGCCTGAGCGCCGCGTTCACCGCGCCCGCCGGCCTGTCCATCATCACCACGACCTTCGCCGAGGGCCCGCTGCGCAACCGCGCCCTGTCGATCTACACCACCTGCGGCGCCACCGGTTACTCGATGGGCCTCGTCTTCTCCGGCCTGCTGACGGAGGCCAGTTGGCGGTACACGATGCTGCTGCCCGCCCCCGTCGCGCTCATCGCCCTCGTCGTCGGCATGAAGCTGCTGCCGCGCACCGCACGCGAGAAGGACAGGGGTGGCTACGACATCCCGGGCGCCGTTCTCGGCACCGCCTCGATGCTGCTGCTGGTCTTCACCGTCGTAGAGGCGGCCGAAATCGGCTGGGGCTCCGCCCGAACCATCCTTTCCTTCCTCACGGTTGCCGCCCTCCTCACCGCCTTCGTGGCCGTCGAACGGCGCAGCCCGAGCCCGCTGATCCGGCTCGGCGTGCTGCGCTCCGGCCCTCAAGTCCGCGCCCAGCTCGGCGCGTTGACGTTCCTCGGCAGCTATATCGGCTTCCAGTTCCTGGTCACGCTGTACATGCAGCAACTGCTCGGCTGGTCGGCGCTGCACACCGCCCTGGCCTTCCTGCCGGCGGGCGCGCTCGTGGCGCTCTCCGCGACGAAGGTGGGCACCGTCATCGACCGTGTCGGCACCCCGCGGCTGATCGTGCTCGGCTTCGCGCTGATGGTCGTCGGCTATCTGCTCTTCCTGCGCATCGATCTCGACCCCGCCTACGCCGCGGTGATCCTGCCGACCATGCTCCTCGTCGGCGCAGCCTTCGCGCTGACCTTCCCCTCCCTCAACGTCCAGGCCACCAACGGGGTCGGCGAACACGAGCAGGGCATGGTGTCGGGTCTGCTCAACACCTCGGTGCAGGTGGGCGGCGCGCTGTTCCTGGCCGTGGTCGCAGCGGTCATGACCGCCAACGCCCCGAAGGACCCCGCCGCCTCGAAGCAGGCCGTCCTCGACGGCTATCTGCCCGGCCTGGTCGTCGTCACCGGCATCGCGGTCGCGGGCCTGCTGATCTCCCTCACGGGTCTGCGCGTCCGTCGCCCGCGGCAGCCGTCCGTGGTGGTCGCCAAGTCCACCTCCCAGGAAGAGGCGGAGCGCGTCGTCGTACGCGACTAGGACCTGTCCGGCGGACAGGCGTCGGCCGTGTCCTTCGGAGTGCCCGGCGGAGCCTGCTTGCTCTGCCGGGCACACGGCTGTGAGACTCGTCGTATGACCACATACGGGGGACGGCCGGACAAGGCCAGGCGCGACGCGATCACGGTCGAGATCGGTTACGCCCTGTTCAGCGCGGTGTTCGCGGCGGCCGTCGTGTTCGGGGCGGTCGCGGGGCCGGCGTTGCTCTTCGAGCTGCCGGAGATGTTGGAGAAGGTGCTGATCCACCTCGGACTCGGGATCGCCCCCGTGCTGTTCGCGGCCCGGGTCATCAGCGTGCTGCTCCGCTTCCGCCGGGACACCTCTCAGCCCAGCCAGCCCGGCCGCACCAACCCCGACTCGTAGGCCAGCACCACGAGTTGGGCCCGGTCGCGGGCGCCCAGCTTCACCATCGTCCGGCTCACATGGGTCTTCGCGGTGAGCGGGCTGACCACCAGGCGCCGGGCGATCTCCTCGTTGGACAGCCCGATGCCGACCAGGGCCATCACCTCACGCTCCCGTTCCGTGAGCCCCGCGAGGGCGCCCTCGGCCGCGGGTTCCTTGGAGCGGGCCGCGAACTCGGCGATCAGCCGGCGCGTCACACCCGGCGACAGCAGCGCGTCGCCCTCGACCACCGCCCGTACGGCGCGCAGGAGTTCCTCCGGCTCGGTGTCCTTGACCAGAAACCCGGAGGCGCCCGACCGGATCGCCTCGAAGACGTACTCGTCGAGCTCGAAGGTCGTCAGCATGACCACCTTCACGTCCCCCAGCTCGCCGTCACCCGTGATCCCACGGGTCGCGGCGAGCCCGTCGAGCACCGGCATGCGGATGTCCATCAGGACGACGTCGGGGCGGAGTTCGCGCACCATCCGCAGCGCCTCCTCACCGTCGGACGCCTCCCCGGCCACCTCGATGTCCGGCTGCGCGTCGAGCAGCGCGCGGAATCCGGCCCGTACCAGTGACTGGTCGTCGGCGAGCAGTACGCGGATCACCGGTCGTCCTCCTTGGCGTTGACCTGCAACGGCAGTACGGCGAGCACCCGGAAGCCCCCGTCGGGCCGCGGTCCCGCCTCGATCGTGCCACCCAGCGCGGCGGCCCGCTCCCGCATTCCGGCCAGCCCGTTGCCGCTGCCGCCCGCCTCGGCGCCGGTCGCGGGACCGTCGTCGTCGACACACAGCCGTAGCGCCGTACCGTCCCCCGAATCGAGGCGCACGCGCGCGTGCCGCGATCCCGAGTGCCGTACGACGTTGGTGAGGGCTTCCTGGACGATGCGGAACGCGGCGAGGTCCATGCCGGGCGGCAGCTCGGGCGTCGTGCCCTCGACCGCCACGGTCAGGCCGGTGCGCGCGGCCTGCTCCACCAGCTCGGGCAGCCGGCCGAGCCCGGGGGCGGGGGCGCGGGGCGCGTCTCCGGGCGTGCGCAGGGTGTCGAGGACCTGGCGGACCTCGCCGAGCGCCTCCTTGCTGGCGGCCTTGATGGTGGTGAGCGCGGTGCGGGTCTGTTCGGGATCACTGTCCAGGAGGGCGAGGCCGACGCCGGCCTGCACATTGATCACGGAGATGCTGTGGGCGAGGACGTCGTGCAGTTCGCGGGCGATCCGCAGCCGCTCCTCGTCGGCCCGCCGCCGCGCCGCCTGCGCCCGCTCGGCCCGCTCCCGCGCCCGCTGCTCCCGCCGGGTCCGGGCCAGTTCCGCCACCGCCACGATCGCGACGGCCCACGCCGCGACCACGCCCTGCGACCCCCAGGAGGCGGCCGCGTCCCCGGACGGCGGCAGCCACTGGTAGAGCCAGTGGGCCACCAGCACATGCCCCACCCAGAGCAGGCCGAGCGCGGTCCAGGCGGCCGTACGGTGTCCGGCGACGATGGCGCTGAAGCAGGCCACCGCGACGGCCACGAAGACGGGACCATAGGGATATCCGGCGCCGAGATAGAGCATCGTGGCGGCGGCCGTGCCGAACACGACGACCACCGGGTACCGGTGCCGCCACAGCAGCAGCCCCGCCGCGAGGACGAGCAGCACGCGCGCGAAGGTGTCGAGCGGCGCCCGGTCGCCCATCTGCTCCTGGGCCGCGAAACGGGACCCGCCGAGCACGAAGGCCGTGATCAGCACGGTGGAGGGCCAGGGCCAGCGGGAGGCGCCGCCCTCGTCGCCCCACCGGTTCCACCACGGCGGCCCGTGCCGCCACCACAGCGGCGGACCGCCTCCGCGCACGCGCTGCTCGTCCATGCCCGCCACGCTAGACGCCACCGCCCGCGCGGGGCGTCAGCCGGGCGAGGTCATCACGGGTACTCCCGGGGAAGTACGGGGGTCTGACCACGAGGTACGGCGGTCAGACCACGAAGTACGACGGTCATCACCACGAGGTACGGCGGCCTCGGCCCCGCCCTCCAGGACCCACCGCCCTCATTCGGCCGCGCCCGGTCCACGTCCCCTAGGCGGCGTACACCAGCCCGACTCCATGGGCGAGTTCGCCCACCGCGTGGCGGAAGAACGTCGCCCGGTCCTCGACCACCCGGTTGAACTGCCCGAACAGTTCGAACCCGATCAGTCCGTACAGCTGGGCCCAGGCCGCCACGAGTGCGGTGACCGTCTCCGGGGGGAGGTCGGGGGCGAGGTCGGCGGTCATGCGCTCGGCCTCGGGGCGCAGTTCGGCGGGCAGCCGGGGCTTGGCGAGGCCGCGGCCCTGATACGCCTCGCGGGTGATGGCGATGAGGAGCAGCCCGACGCGGGAGGCGGCCGGGACGGTCGCCTGGGGGGCGCTGTATCCGGGCACCGGGGAACCGTAGATCAGCGCGTACTCGTGTGGGTTCCCGAGCGCCCAGCCGCGCACCGCCTCGCAGACCGTGACCCAGCGCTGAGCGGGCGCGGCGCCCGCGGTCTTGTGATGTGCGGCTTCCGCGCTCTCGCCGAGGGAGTTGTAGGCGTCGATGATGAGCGCGGTGAGGAGGTCGTCGCGGCTGGGGAAGTAGCGGTAGAGCGCGGAGGAGACCATGCCGAGCTCGCGTGCCACGGCCCGCAGCGAGAGCTTGGCGGCGCCGTCGACCGCGAGTTGTCTGCGCGCCTCGTCCTTGATGGCCGCGGTGACTTCGATGCGGGCGCGCGCTCGGGCGCCGCGGGGGGTGCTGTCGTCTGCGGGGCTCATGAGTGCAAGTGTCCCATGAAAGGAGAGCAGTGCACACAAACGAGAGCACCGATATAAATCGAGAGCACTGCTCTTGCTTTGGAGCACCGATCCGGTGCAGACTGAAGGCCAAGCGAGAGCACCGCTCACAAAAGAGAGCGGTGCTCCACAAAACCCTGGGGGACCTCATGTCCGAGTCCACGCACGTCAAGAAGCCCGGCTGGTTCACCGTCAACGTCTTCAACCGCCTCGTGGCCTGGCTGACCCGCCGCGGCCTCAGCGTCTGGGGCTCCCGGGTCCTCGCCGTCCGCGGCCGCAAGAGCGGCGAATGGCGGACCACCCCCGTGAACCTGCTGACCGTCGACGGACAGCAGTACCTCCTCGCCCCGCGCGGTCACGTCCAGTGGACGCACAACATGCGCGCCGCCGGCGGCGGAGAGCTGCACCTCGGCAAGAACGTCGACGTGTTCACCGCCGTCGAGGTCGCCGACGACGACAAGGTCCCGCTGCTGCGCGCCTACCTCAAGCGCTGGAAGGCCGAGGTCGGCGTCTTCTTCGACGGCGTCGGCCCCGACTCCCCCGACGCCGACATGCGCCGCATCGCCCCCGACCACCCGGTCTTCCGGATCACGATCACGAGCTGACACCGCTCACCACGACCGCCGCGACGCTCCGCCGGTGACGCCCCCTCCACGGCGGACGCGTACGCACCACAGGCCGACACCCCGCACTACAACAGGCCGACCAAACCGGGGACAGGCAAAGGACGGGCGACGACGCCCACCGGCCCGGCTGCCGTGTCCAGCGTGTTCGACACCCAGCCACCGGCCAAGCGCCCCCAGTCGGCCAGAACCACGCTCCGCCACCGACCCCGGCCACCCTCGGCCGCCGCCACGCGCCGAGTCTGACGCCCCGCACGAGAGGCCGACGTGCCGCTTCACCGCTGGCACGACGCTTCACCGCCGGTACGACGCTTCAGCGGTCGGCACCAACCACGTCACCGCTGACCCCACCCGTCCCCGGCGGACGCCGCCTCACTGGTCGGCGCCACAGCGCCCGCCTCACCGGCCGGCGCCCCACCTCACCCACAGGCCCCGTACGTCAGGAGCCCGCCTCACCGTCGGCGGGAGCAGCCGTCGGCGCAGCAAGACCGATCCGCCGGTCCAGCGCCGCCAGCGCCCGCTGCGCCATCGGACGCCCCCGCACCATCTCACCCAGCGAAGTCGACCCGCGGGTGATCTCCATGAACGCCCGCCAGGCCGGCCGGAGCCCGGTCAGCGCGGCGTGGAACAGCCCCGGACGACGCTCGAACGCCAGCAGCAGACGCCTGCCGACGCTCATCTCCACGCCCAGCCCGGCCTTGATCGCGAAGGCGTAGTTCAGGGCCTGGCGCCGGGTGTCCACGGCGTCGTGCGCCTCGGCGATCCGCACCGCCCACTCCCCCGCGAGCCGCCCCGAACGCAGCGCGAACGAGATGCCCTCGCGGGTCCACGGCTCAAGGAGCCCGGCCGCGTCCCCGCACACCAGCACCCGCCCCCGCGACAGGGGCGAGTCGTCGGCGCGGCAGCGGGTCAAATGCCCGGAGGAGATGCTCGGTTCGAAGCCGGCGAGGCCGAGCCGGGCGATGAAGTCCTCCAAGTACCGCTTGGTGGCGGCGCCTTCACCGCGCGCGGAGATGACCCCGACCGTGAGGGTGTCGCCCTTGGGGAACACCCAGCCGTAACTGCCCGGCATCGGCCCCCAGTCGATGAGCACCCGCCCGCGCCAGTCCTCCGCGACGGTGTCCGGCACCGGGATCTCCGCCTCCAGGCCGAGGTCGACCTGGTCGAGCTTCACCCCGACATGTGCTCCTATGCGGCTGGCGCTGCCGTCCGCACCGACCACGGCATGGGCGAGCAGCGTCTCGCCGCCCTGGAGGACGACGGCGACCGTGCGCCGGTCCGGGACCGCCGAGCCGTGCTGCTCGACGCGCTGGACGGTGGCGCCCGTACGCAGCTCGGCGCCCGCCTTCTGGGCGTGCTCGACGAGCTGCTGGTCGAACTCGGGCCGGTTGATCAGCCCGAACAGCATCTGCTTGGAGCGGCGGGTGCGGGTGAAGCGGCCGTTGTGCGAGAACGTCACCGCGTGCACCCGGTCCCTGAAGGGCAGTTCGAAGCCCGGTGGCAGGGAGTCGCGCGAGGGACCGATGATGCCGCCGCCGCACGTTTTGTAACGGGGCAGCTCCGCCTTCTCCAGCAACAGCACACGCCGCCCGGCGACGGCCGCCGCATAGGCGGCCGAGGCCCCCGCGGGTCCCGCGCCCACCACGACGACGTCCCACACCTGCCGGGCGTCGTCCGCCGAAGAGTTCTCGCTGGTCACGATGGTCTACTGCTCCGATCAAGCCGCTTGCCGCTGCTGCCTTGTGCATCCTACGACCGCCATCGCCGCAGGCCACTGTGGGAGGATCTCCCCACCCATACGTACAACGTCGCACCTACAAGGAGCGTGCCCATGTCGTCGAATCCGGTCGCCGAGACCGTCGCCTCGCTGATGCCCCGGGCGAAGGCGGAGCTCACCGAACTGGTGGCGTTCAAGTCGGTGGCGGACTTCGACCAGTTCCCTCGGAGCGAGAGCGAGGGCGCCGCCCGCTGGGTCGCGGACGCGCTCACCGCCGAGGGTTTCCAGGACGTGGCGCTGCTCGACACCCCGGACGGCACCCAGTCCGTGTACGGCTACCTGCCCGGCCCCGAGGGTGCGAAGACGGTCCTGCTGTACGCGCACTACGACGTGCAGCCGCCGCTGGACGAGAACGCCTGGACGACTCCGCCGTTCGAGCTGACCGAGCGGGAGGGCCGCTGGTACGGGCGCGGGGCCGCCGACTGCAAGGGCGGCGTGATCATGCACCTACTGGCCCTGCGCGCCCTGAAGGCGAACGGCGGCGTGCCGGTGCACGTCAAGGTGATCGCCGAGGGCTCGGAGGAGATGGGCACGGGCGGTCTGGAGCGGTACGCCGAGGCACACCCGGACCTGCTGGAGGCCGACACCATCGTGATCGGGGACGCGGGCAACTTCCGCGTCGGCCTGCCGACGGTGACGACCACCCTGCGCGGCATGACCCTGGTCCGCGTCCAGGTAGACACCCTCGCGGGCAACCTGCACTCCGGCCAGTTCGGCGGCGCGGCGCCCGACGCGCTGGCCGCGCTGATCCGCGTACTGGACTCGCTGCGGGCGGAGGACGGTTCGACGACGGTCGACGGGCTCGCCCCCGAGACGGCGTGGGACGGTTTGCAGTACGACGAGGAGCAGTTCCGGCAGGACGCGAAGGTGCTGGACGGAGTGGAGCTGATCGGCTCCGGCACGGTCGCCGACCGTATCTGGGCGCGCCCGGCCGTGACGGTCCTCGGCATCGACTGCCCGCCGGTCGTCGGCGCCACCCCGTCCGTGCAGGCGGGCGCCAGGGCGCTGGTGAGCCTGCGGGTGCCGCCGGGCACGGACGCCGCCGAGGCGACGAAGCTGCTCCAGGCGCATCTGGAGACGCGTACGCCGTGGGGCGCCCGGGTGCGCACCGAGCAGGTCGGCCAGGGCCAGCCCTTCAGCGCCGACCCGACCAGCCCGGCGTACACGGCGATGGCCGAGGCGATGTCGGTGGCGTACCCGGGTCAGGAGATGCAGTACGCCGGCCAGGGCGGCTCCATCCCGCTGTGCAACACCCTCGCCGCGCTCTACCCGGGCGCGGAGATCCTCCTGATCGGCCTGAGCGAGCCGGAGGCGCAGATCCATGCGGTCAACGAGAGCGTCTCTCCTGAGGAGTTGGAGCGGCTGTCGGTGGCGGAGGCCCTGTTCCTGCGCAACTACGCGGCGATGTGAACCGCTTGACCGCGCATTCCGACATCGGCCTGTCCCTGGCCCGCCTCGACGACCACGACCTCACCGGCCTCGTGGAGTCGGGGCGGCCATTGGGCACCGGAATCGGCGGCCGGGCCACGCTCGTCGAGGTGGCCGGCAGACCGGTGTTCGTGAAACGGGTGCCGCTCACCGACATCGAGCGGCACCCGAACCATGTGCGGTCCACGGCGAACGTCTTCGCCATGCCGACCTACTGCCACTACGGCATCGGAACGGTCGGAGCCCCGGGCTTCGGGGCGTGGCGTGAGCTGGCCGTGCACACGATGACGACCGACTGGGTGCTGTCCGGCAAGTACACCGGGTTCCCGCTGCTGCACCACTGGCGGGTGCTGCCCGACTCGCCCCAGCCGCTTCCGGCCGAACTGGCCGATGTGGAGCGGACGGTGGCGTACTGGGGTCCGGGCGTGCGCGAGCGCGTCGAAGGGCTGCGGACGGCGTCCGCGAGTCTGACGCTCTTCCTGGAGTACGTGCCGTACACCCTGCACGACTGGTTCGACGCCCAGTTGCGCACCAGTCACGCCGACCGCGCCTGCTCCCTCGTGGAGCGGGGCCTGCGGTCCGTCACCGACTTCCTCCACGCGCGCGAACTCCTGCATTTCGACGCCCACTTCAAGAACATCCTCACCGACGGCCGGCAGCTCTACCTCGCCGACTACGGCCTCTCCCTCTCCGCCCGCTTCCAACTGGCCCCGCAGGAGCGCGACTTCTTCGCGCGGCACCGTCACTACGACCGCGCCTACACGGCGAGCTACCTGGTGAACTGGCTCACCGTCGCGCTGCACGGCTACGGTCCGGACGACCGGCGGTCGTTCATCGAGGCCTGTGCCGAGGGCATGCGGCCCAGGGGCATCCCCCGGGCCGCGGCGAGCATCCTCGTCCGGCACGCGCGCGTAGCGTCCTTGATGGGTGACTTCGACCGCCGGTTCCAGTGGGAGAGCAGGACGACCCCGTATCCGACGGACGAACTGAGACTGGCGAGCGCCTAACCCACCGGAACACCGGCCTCCAGGTACAGCGCCGCCCCGCGTTCCCGCGCCCGCAGCGCCCACCGCAGCCGCTCGTAGCGGACGGGAGGCAGCAGATCGGCGGCCTCCTCCTCGCTGACGAAACGCCATGCGCGCAGTTCGGGCCCCGGCAGCAGCAACCGTCCGGCCTCGGCCGCATCGAGCCGGCCGCCGTCGAAGAGGAGGCGCAGACCGCCGTATCCGGGTGGCGCGGGCTGTTCCCAGTCGACGACCAGCAGGCGCGGTACGTCGTCCAGCTCGATCCCGGTCTCCTCGGTGACCTCGCGCATGCCCGCGCGCGCGGGAGCCTCGCCGGGTTCGACGACTCCGCCGGGAAACTCCCAGCCGGCCTTGTAGGTGGGGTCGACGAGCAGCACCCGGTCCCGCTCGTCGAAGAGGAGGACGCCGGCGGCGACCGTCTCGGCGGTCGGCTCGGGGGTCTGCACGATGTCGCAGACGGGCATGGTGCCGGATCCGACCGCCTCGGCGATCCGGGCAGCCGTCTCGTAGGGGGTGAGGGCGCTGTTGTCGACGAGATGGGCGTCGGCGGTGAGCCAGGAGGCGAGGGCGGCGCGGTACGGCTCGATGTGGTCGTACGACCACTGCCGTACCCGTATCTCGCCGTCCGGGAGGTCGGGCGGGATCTCCCGCCCGGCTATTCGCTCGCGCAGGATCGTTTCCGCCGGGGCGAGGAGGAGGTGTTGGACACTGATGCGGCGGGCCGCGAGGCCGCCGAAGATCTCGTCGCGGTACTCCTGGCGCAGCAGGGTCATGGGGACCACGAGGGTCCCGCCGAGCTCGGCGAGCATGGCTGCCGCCGTGTCGATCACGAGGCGGCGCCAGATCGGCAGGTCCTGGAAGTCGCCGACCTCGGCGAGGTGTTTGGGCGGGAGCAGGTGCGGGAGCGCTCCGCCGATGACCTCGGGGTCGAAGAGTGTGCTGTTCGGGAGCAGTTCGATCAGTTCCCGTGCGGCGGTGGTCTTCCCCGCACCGAACGCGCCGTTGATCCAAACGACGGTCACGGTTCCCCCTCTTCTGTTGGCCCCCTGAGGCTTGCCCGCTCCACCCTGCCACGGAAACCAGCCCCAGTTGAGGGCCCACGTACGACGGTGCCGGCGCCCCCCTGCGGCGAGGGGCACCGGCACCGTGGTCCAGCTCTCGTCAGCTCTTGTCAGTCGTTCTGGCCGAGGGCGTTCTTGTCGACGGCCAGGCTGTCGCTGGCGATGGTGTGGTCGAGGGTGCTGAGGGTCTTGTCGACGTCGAGGTCGGTGAGGTTCTCGCCGACGGCGTGGGACGGGGTGATCGCGGCGACGACGAAACCGGTGGCCAGGGAGGCGATGGCAGCCATGGTGCGCTTCTTCATGCCCGGTTCAACTGCGAAACGGCACGAGGGTCACGCCCGCGCCCGCGTGGGCACCCGGCCGGCTCCGGCACGGGCGCGCCGCACCAGGTCACGGGCGGCGTCGGACCATTGCGGGTGATCGAAGGCGAACCCCGCCTCCAGCAGGCGGCCCGGTACCACCCGGCGGCTCTTCAGCAGCAGTTCGGTGTCCGAGCGCAGCACGAACGCACCGATCTCGGCCATCCACTTGGCGGCGGGCAGCCCGACGGGCATGCCCCAGGCGGCCCGCAACTCCCGCATGAACGCGCGGTGCGGCAGCGGCCCGGGGGCGGCGAGGTTCACGGGTCCGGCGATGTCGTCGCGGGCGGTCAGGAACTCGATCGCCTGGACGAAGTCGTGCTCGTGGATCCAGGAGACGTATTGCGCGCCGCCCGCCACGGGGCCGCCGAGGCCGAGCCGCACCATCCTGAGCAGCACGTCGAAGACCCCGCCGCGGTCCGGGCTCATCACCATGGCGGAGCGCAGGGCGACCTTCCGGGTCCGCGGAGTGTCGGCCTCGTCCTGGGCCTGCTCCCACCGCTTCGCGATCTCGACGCTGTAGGCCCAGTAGTCCGGCACGTCGGGCTCGGAACCGCCGATCACTCCGGTCGCCTCGTCGTGGGGCGCGTCGAAACGATGGGCGTAGACGGTGGCCGTGCTCATCTGCAGCCAGACGCGCGGCGGCCGTACGGCGGACGCGATCGCCTCTCCGACGACTCTGGCGGAGTCGACGCGCGAGTCCATCATGGCCCTCAGGTTGGCCGGGGTGTAGCGACAGTTGACGCTGCGCCCGGCCAGATTGATCACCACGTCGCTGCCGTCGATCGTCCGGGCCCAGGGCCCCAGTGACTCCCCGTCCCAGTGCACCTCATGGTCCTGGGTCGGCCGCCTGGTCAGCACGACCACGTCATGCCCCGACGCGCGCAGAGCACGGCCGAGGACGGTTCCCACCTGCCCGGTTCCCCCGGGGATCACGAACTTCATCAGACTCCCCCTTCTTATGGGGGAGCCTAACGCACAGAGTTGAACACGTTCAAAATCCAGACTTCGGCAGTCCGGCGTGACAGGGGGTCTACCGAGATCACACTGTGGCGCGTACATGTAGTCATCCCATCTTTCGCCGGTACGGAGGAACGTAACGATGCGTCACCTTCACACCCGCACAATCCGTAGCCAAGTGGTTGGAGCACTCACCGCCGCACTGCTCGCCGCCGCAGGGCTCGCCGCACCCACGGCGCGGGCCGCCGCGCCCGCCCTGGACGACGGTCTCGCCCTCACCCCGCCCATGGGCTTCAACAACTGGAACTCCACGCACTGCCGTGCCGAGTTCAACGAGGCCATGGTCAAGTCGATCGCGGACATCTTCGTGGACAAGGGCCTCAAGGACGTCGGGTATCAGTACGTCAACCTCGACGACTGCTGGGCCCTGCCCGACCGGGACGCGGACGGCAAGCTCGTGCCGGACCCCGTCCGCTTCCCGAACGGGATCAAGGCGGTCGCGGACTACGTCCACTCCAAGGGCCTGAAGTTCGGCATCTACACGAGCGCGGGCACCAAGACGTGCAACACCGCGGGATTTCCCGGGGCGCTGGGCCATGAGTACAGCGACGCCCAACAGTTCGCGGACTGGGGTGTGGACTATCTCAAGTACGACAACTGCAACAACCAGGGCGTGGACGCAAAGACGCGTTACACGACCATGCGCGACGCCCTGCGAGCAACCGGCCGGTCCATCGTCTACAGCATCTGCGAGTGGGGCGAGAACAAACCCTGGGAGTGGGCGTCCGACGTGGGCCACCTGTGGCGCACGACCGGCGACATCAGCGACAACTGGGGCTCGATGCTCTCGATCCTGAGGCAGAACCTGCCGCTCGCCGCACACGCCGGCCCCGGGCACTGGAACGACCCGGACATGCTGGAGGTCGGCAACGGCGGCATGACGGACACCGAGTACCGCTCCCACTTCTCCCTGTGGTCGATCATGGCCGCGCCGCTCCTCATCGGCTCCGACCTGCGCCACGCGAGCGACGCGACCTACGAGATCCTCGGCAACAAGGAGGTCGTCGCGGTCGACCAGGACCCGCTCGGCAAGCAGGGCACCGTCGTCACCTCGGAGGGCGGCCGGTGGGTCGTCGCCAAGCAACTGCGGGACGGCAGCCGCGCGGTGGCCCTGTTCAACGAGTCCAACACCGCACAGCGCGTCGCCACGACCGCCGCCGCCGTCGGCCTGCCCACCGCCGACGCCTACACGCTGCGCGATCTGTGGCAGCACCGGAGTTACAACACCGCCGGCACCATCGCGGCGACCGTCCCGGCACACGGCACGGTCCTCGTACGGGTCTCCGCCGACTCCGCGTGGTCCAAGCACCCGCCGGCCGTGGAACTCGGTCTGGAGGGCAGCCAGTTGATCGAGGCCGGCGCCCCGGCCACGCTGACGAGCACGGTCACCGACCTGGGCCGCACCCCGGCCCGGCAGGTCTCCGTCGCGCTCACCGGCCCCGCGGGCTGGTCCGCGCGCGCCACCTCGGCGACCACGGCGGCCGTCCTGCCGACGAGCCGTTCCCTGCGCACCGGATGGACGGTGACCGCCCCGGCCGGAACGCCTGCGGGGTCGTACGACCTGACGCTCAAGGTGAGTTACCGCTCACCGGCCGGCGTCCGCGTCGCCACGGCCCTGACCGTGGGGATCTCCGTGGTGGTGCCGCCGCCCTCGGGGACCTCCGAACTCGGTGACCTTCCGTGGCTGTCGGCCCTCAGCGGATGGGGGCCGGTGGAGCGCAACACCAGCAACGGGGAGAACGCCGCGGGCGACGGGCATCCGATCACCATCGGCGGCGTGGTGTACGCCAAGGGCCTCGGTGTGCACGCCCAGAGCATCGTCGAGTACTACACGGGCAAGGCATGCGAGACGGTCACCGCGGACGTCGGCGTCGACGACGAGAAGGGCGCCGCCGGGACGGTCGCCTTCGAGATCTGGGCGGACGGCACCAAGGTCGCCTCGACCGGGGTCCTCACCAACGCGATGCCGGCCCAGCCGCTCACCGCGGACGTCACCGGCGCCCAGGTGGTCCGGCTCGTCGTCACCGACGGCGGCGACGGCCTCGACTCGGACCACGCGGACTGGGCGGACGCGCGGTTGAGCTGCTGAAGTCCGCCGGCGGCCGGGTGCGCCGGCCGGCGGGCCCGGCCGCCTCCAGCGTGAACGTTCCTGCGGGACCGTCTCAGACCGCCGCCTTGTCCGTCGCCTTGTCCGCCCTCTTCGCGAGCGCCGCCGCGGCCGCCCCCACCAGCCCCGCGTCCGTGCCCATCTGGGCCGGCACGACCGCCAGGCGCTGGACGAAGGAGAGGGTGGCGTAGTCGGTCAGGGCCTTGCGGAGCGGGGTGAGGAGCACCTCGCCCGCCTTGCCCACGCCGCCGCCGATCACGGCGATGTCGATCTCGACGAGGGTGGCCGTGGCGGCGATCCCGGCGGCAAGTGCCTGTGCGGCCCGCTCGAAGGAGGCCACGGCGATCGGATCGCCGGTCCCCGCCGCGGCGGCCACCGCGGCGGCGGAGGTGTCACCGTCCGGTCCGGGCCGCCAGCCGTTCTCGTATGCCCGGCGCGCGATGTTGGGACCGCTGGCGATGCGCTCCACACAGCCGCGCGAGCCGCACGCGCAGGGGTCGCCGTCCATGTCCACGCTGATGTGGCCGATGTGGCCCGCGTTTCCGGTGGGGCCCGGGTGCAGCCGGCCGCCCAGGACCAGGCCGCCGCCGACGCCCGTCGACACCACCATGCACAGCGCGTTGTCGTGTCCGCGCGCGGCGCCCTGCCAGTGCTCGGCCGCCGTGATGGCCACGCCGTCGCCGATCAGTTCGACCGGCAGTCCGCCCGTCGCCTCCCGGACCCGCCGGACCAGCGGATAGTCGCGCCAGCCGGGCACGTTCACCGGGCTCACGGTGCCCGCGGAGGCGTCCACGGGGCCCGCGCTGCCGATACCGAGAGCAAAGGCGCGTCCCCACAGCGGCGACACGGTGAGTTCGCCGAGCACCTCCTCGACGGCCCGCATGACGGTCTCCCCGTCCTCCCGGGCGGGCGTGGCGCGCTGCGCGCGGACCAGGATGTGGCCGCGGTCGTCGACCAGCGCGCCGGCGATCTTGGTGCCGCCGATGTCGAGCGCTGCCACGAGGTCGGTGTGCATCAGTGTCAGATCTCCCCGTCAACCATGAGAAAGGTCGGGCCGTTCCGGGGTGGGGGCACGGAGACGGCAATTGTGGTGGACAGTGTCCCCCGCATCTGACAACGTTGTCCAGGCTCTATGCTCGACGCCACATCCTCATACAAAATCATGGACGCCGCACCCCTCCCCGTGGACGACAGGACAGGACGCCCCATCGTGCCCGAGACCACCCGCCGTGCAGACCGAGTCGCCGCCACGCGTTACGGCAACCGTCCGACGATGAAGGACGTGGCCGCACGTGCCGGAGTGGGCCTCAAGACGGTGTCGCGCGTGGTCAACAGCGAGCCCGGGGTCACCCCGGAGACCGAGCGCCGGGTCCAGGAGGCCATCGACGCGCTCGGCTTCCGGCGCAACGACAGCGCGCGCGTGCTGCGCAAGGGCCGAACCGCCAGCATCGGTCTGGTACTTGAAGATCTCGCGGACCCGTTCTACGGCCCGCTCAGCCGCGCGGTCGAGGAGGTGGCCCGCGCCAACGGCGCCCTGCTGATCAACGGCTCCAGCGCGGAGGACCCGGACCGCGAGCAGGAGTTGGTACTGGCGCTCTGCGCCCGCCGGGTGGACGGCCTGGTGGTCATCCCGGCCGGCGACGACCACCGCTATCTGGAGCCGGAGTTGAAGGCGGGCGTGGCCACGGTGTTCGTGGACCGTCCAGCCGGCCAGATCGACGCCGACGTGGTCCTGTCCGACAACTTCGGCGGGGCTCGCGACGGAGTCGCCCACCTCATCGCGCACGGCCACCGACGGATCGGCTTCATCGGCGACATGCCCCGCATCCACACCGCCGCCGAGCGTCTGCGCGGCTACCGGGCGGCCATGGAGGACGCCGGGATACCGGTCGAGGAGAAGTGGATGTCCCTCGGGGTCACCGACCCGGTGCGGGTGCGCCGGGCCGCCGAGGAGATGCTGTCCGGTCCTGATCCGGTGACCGCGGTCTTCGCGGGCAACAACCGGGTGACGGTGACCGTGGTCAGGGTGCTCGCCGAGCAGTCGCGCCGGGTCGCCCTGGTCGGCTTCGACGACATCGAGCTCGCCGATCTCCTCCAGCCGGGCGTCACCGTCGTCGCCCAGGACGCCGCCGCCCTCGGCCGGACCGCCGCGGAGCGGCTGTTCCGGCAGCTGGACGGCACGCTGATCACCCCCGAGCGGATCGAGCTGCCGACCCGGCTGATCACCCGCGGCTCGGGCGAGCTGCCGCCGGCGGACTGAGAGACCGGACCGGCGAACAGGAAGGCAGTGCCCTTGAGCGACCGCACGTTGGAGGCACTGGGGCTGGCCGAGGCGCCGCGCGACCACCCGCTGCTCTACCCGGGCGCGTGGCCCTCGGACTCCGGACTCCTCGACGGTGACCGGCTGTTGCCCCTCGACCGCCTGGTGCACAACGACCGCGTCCCCGTCCTCGCCGTCGGCTCCAACGCCAGCCCGGCCCAACTGCGGCACAAGATGGCCGAGTACGGGATCCTCTCCCCGATCCCGATGGTGCGCACCCGCGTCACGGGCATCGACATCGGCGTCTCCGCGCACGTCAGCCGCCTGGGCTATGTGTCCGCCTCCCCGGTCGAAGCGCCGGGAACGGTACGGGAGTTGTTCGTCACCTGGCTCGACGCCGAGCAGCTGGCGGTCGTCGACGCGAGCGAGGGAGCGCATCTGGCGGCCGGCAACTACCGGCGGGCCTGGCTGCCCGCCCCCGAGGTGCGGTACGAACTCGCGGACGGCACCACGCTCGCGGGCGCGTATGTGTACGTCAACACGCACGGCGTCCTGCACGACGGCACCGGCGCCCCGCGCGGCCATCCGGGCCAGCGGCCGCTGCTCACCGAACTCCTCGTCGGGTCGGCCCGGTTGAGGGAACTTTTCGGTGTCACGCCCGAGGAGTTCTGCGCCCGGGCGCGCGCCGACCGGGACCTGTGCCAGGCGGGCACGCGGCTCTTCAGGAGGGAGAAGCTGGTGACCGACTCCGGCCTGGAGCGGTACACCGAGGATCAGCAGACGGGCAGCCCCGGCACCGGCTCGTCGTTGTCGCCGCCCCTGAGGTAGACGTCGCTGACGAAGACGCCGGCATTGCCGCTGTCGTCGTCCGTCTTCGCCCACCAGACGTTGGTCCACTCGCCGTAGGTCTCGCGGCGGCCCAGATTCTGCTGGCAGTAGAAGTAGTTGGTGCCCGCGTTGAGGATGCCGGCCTTGGTGCCGGAGGCGGTGTAGGAGTCGGCGGTCTTCCAGACCTGGCAGTTGTACTTGCCGCCGCCTGTGGAGACGCAGGACGCGGCGGGGGTCGTCTCGCCGGAACCGGAACCGGAACCGGAACCGGAGCCGGTGCCGCCGTCGCCGGAACCGCCGCCGGAGGTGGGGGCACCGCCGCCCGAAGTCCTGGTCGGGGCAGGCGTGGTGGCCCGCTCGGTGGGCTTGCCGTCGGCGGCCGTCCGGCTCGGCGACGGGGTCGCCGTCGGGGTCTTCCGGTCACCCTTCCCGGTGGGGGTGGGCTCGTCGGTGCGTACGGCGTCCCCACGACCGCGCGCCGCCGACGTGGCCTCGGCGTCGGTGGCGGAGGACGCGGATCGCGCGTCGGTGTCCGTGTCACCCGAGTCGTTCAGGAGCGCCACCGTCACCCCGGCCGACGCGAGTACGACGGTGACGGCCGCGGCGACGAGCAGGACGCGGCGCCTGCCGCGGGCGGGGCGGGGGACGTCCACGGGGCCGGTGACCACCGGTGCCTCCGGTGCCGGAGGCGGGCCGAACCCCGGCGGTACCGAAGGCACGCTGTGCTCCGTCGCCACGGGCGCCGCCACCGCCGTACCCCGCAGCCTGGTCGTGGGGGAATCGCCTGCCGGGGAGTCCGCGACCGCCTGGAGCAGTTCCCGCCCCTCCTCCGCCTCCGGGCGCCCCTGCGGGCGCTTGTCCAGGAGCCGCTGGAGCACCGGCCCGAGCGCCCCCGCGCGCGTGGGGTCCGGCAGGGGCTCGGTGACGATGGCGGTGAGGGTGGAGAAAGTCGACGTACGCCGGAAGGGCGAGGAGCCCTCCACGGCCGCGTACAAGGTGGCGCCCAGGGCCCAGACGTCCGAGGCGGGGCCGGGATCGGCGCCCTGGGCGCGTTCGGGTGCCAAGTAGTCCAGGGAGCCGACGAGTTCGCCGCTGCGGGTCAGATGCGTGGCCGAGCCGTCACCCGGGTCGTCCATCGTGGCGATGCCGAAGTCGGTGAGGACCACGCGGCCCGAGCGGTCGAGCAGGATGTTGCCGGGCTTCACGTCCCGGTGCAGGACACCCGCGCGGTGGGCGGCGGCGAGGGCGTCCATGACCTTGGCGCCGATGCCGGCGGCCTCGCGGGCATCGAGGGTGCCGCGGTCGCGCAGGACGTCGTCCAGGGACGGCCCGTCGACCAGCTCCATGACGATCAGGGGGCGTCCGTCGACCTCCGCCACGTCGTGCACGGCGATCACCCCGGGATGGCGCACCCGGGCCGCCGCGCGGGCCTCGCGCTGCATGCGCAGCCGCAGATCGGCCAGTTCCGGCCCGTCGGCATCGGTGTAGGTGCGCAGTTCCTTGACGGCGACCTCACGGCCGAGGACCTCGTCCACCGCCCGCCAGACCACGCCCATGCCGCCGCGCCCGAGCTGCGCCACGACGCGATAGCGCCCGGCCAGCAGCCTGCCGGTCTCCTCCGTCTGTCCGTCGTCCCCCGAAGACACCGCCGCCCCGTTCCTCCGTGCGCATGTGCAAGTCGCGTCCAGGGTACGGGGCGGCTGTGACAGCCCTCGTCGAGGTCGCCGGGGTGCTACTTGGCCGAGGCCGTCAGGTCCGCGCGGCGCGGGCCGGCGTACGACTGGAGGCGCGCCAGGGTCAGCCCGGTGAGGCGGCCGACCTCGCCGGAGTCGAGGGCGCCGCAGTCCAGGCCGCGCAGGAGGTACCCGGCGAGGGCCTTGGCGGTGGCGGGCTCGTCCATGACAGCGCCGTCGACGTGGTTGGCGTAGGCGGCGAGGCGCTTGGCGGCGGCCTCGAAGCCCTCGCGGTAGAAGGCGAACACGGCCGCGTACCGGGTGGGGAGGTGCCCGGGGTGCATGTCCCAGCCCTGATAGTAGGCGCGGGCCAGGGCGCGGCGGGTGAGGCCGTAGTGCAGCTTCCAGGCCTCGTGGACGTTCTCGGTGGTGCCGACCGGCAGGACGTTGGTGGAGCCGTCCGAGACCCGTACGCCGGTGCCCGCGGCGGCGACCTGCATGATCGCCTTGGCGTGGTCGGCGGCCGGGTGGTCGCTGGCCTGGTAGGCGGCGGAGACGCCGAGGCAGGCGCTGTAGTCGAAGGTGCCGTAGTGCAGGCCGGTCGCGCGGCCCTCGGCGGCGTCGATCATGCGGGCGACGGTGGCGGTGCCGTCGGCGGCGAGGATGGACTGGCTGGTCTCGATCTGGATCTCGAAGCCGATCCGGCCGGAGGTGAGCCCGCGGGCCTTCTCGAACTGCTCCAGGAGCCGGACCATCGCGGTGACCTGCTCGGGATAGGTCACCTTGGGCAGCGTGAGGACCAGCCCGTCGGGCAGGCCGCCGGCCTCCATCAGGCCGGTGAGGAAGATGTCGAGGGTGCGGATGCCGCGGTCGCGGACCGGGGACTCCATGCACTTCATGCGGATGCCCATGTAGGGGGCGGCCGTGCCGTTCTTGTACGCGTCCGCGACGAGACGGGCCGCGCGGGCGGCGTCCTGGTCCTCGTCGGAACCCTTGTAGCCGTCCTCGAAGTCGACCCGCAGGTCCTCGATCGGCTCGCGCTCCAGTTTGGCGCGCACGCGCGCGTGGACCGGCTCGGCGAGGTCGTCGGGCAGCCCGAGCACGGCGGCGAAGGACGCGGCGTCCGGGGCGTGTTCATCGAGGGCCGCGAGGGCCTGGTCGCCCCAGGAGCGGAGGGTGTCGGCGGCGAAGAGGTTGCCGGGGACGTAGACGGTGTGGACGGGCTGGCGGGTGCCCGGGTCACCGGGGTAGCGGCGCTCCAGCTCGGCGTCGACCGGCGCGAGGGAGGCGCTGATCTCCTCGCTGACGGCGCCCGCGAGGCTCGTCGCCACCTGCTCCTGCTGACCCATGCCACACCCTCCTGTTTTCCGCACTACGGAATCAACAATCCGTAGAGCGAAGTTATCCGTGGATCTTCCCGCAGGTCAACACCCCGTCCACAGCGTGAGCCGCCGCGCCCCTTCCGGCACCCCGGCCTCACCACGCCCTCTTTCGCACACCGGTTCCCCCCTTCATCCTGATCCGTCGGGAGGGGATTCACATGCCGGACACCGACAGGATGACGCGTCGCATGGGACTGAGAACCCTGGTGGCCACCGCGCTCACCTTGCCCCTGATGGCCACGATGCCCGCCTCCGCCGCCCGCCCGGTGGGCCGCCGGCTCGACGCCATGACCTTCAATCTGCGCTTCGCCGGCGCGGTCGAACCCAACAGCTGGGCCGTCCGCCGCCCGGTGATGCGCGCCCTTCTGCGCCGCGAGGCCCCGACGTTCATCGGCACCCAGGAGGGCCTCTACCAGCAGCTGCTCGACATCGACGCCGACCTCGGTCCGCACTACGACTGGATCGGCACCGGCCGCGAGGGCGGCAGCCACGACGAGTCCACCGCGGTCTTCTACGACACCCGACGCCTGGCCCCGCTCGAACACGACACCTACTGGCTCTCCGACACTCCCCGAACCATCGGCTCGAACACCTGGGGCGCCGCGCTCCCCCGGATCGTCACCTGGGTCCGCTTCCGCGACCGCGCCGACGACGGGCGGGAGTTCTACGTCCTCAACACCCACCTCGACCATGTGAGCCAGTACGCGCGCGAGCGCGCCGCGCTGCTCATCGCCGAGGGGATCGCCGCGTTCGACCGTTCCTTACCGGTCGTCGTCACCGGCGACTTCAACGCGGCGGCCCACAACAACCAGGCCTACGACAACCTCGTCGAGTCCGGACTCGTGGACACCTGGGACGCTGCCGCCGAGCGCGGTGACGCCTACGGGACGTTCCACGGCTACCAGCCGCTCACGCCCGACGGCGAGCGCATCGACTGGATCCTGGCCACCCCGGGGGTGCGGGTCCACCGGGCCTCGACCAACACCTTCGCCGTCGCCGGGCAGTTCCCGAGCGACCATCTGCCGGTCCAGGCGTCCCTGACCCTGGGATGAGCCGAGGCCCCCGCGACCGCCGGGAAAGCGGTCGCGGGGGCCTCGTCCAGGCGCCTTAGGGATCAGCCCTTGCGGGCCTTGATCTCCTCGGTGAGGGCGGGGACGACGTCGAAGAGGTCGCCGACCACGCCGTAGTCGACCAGGTCGAAGATCGGGGCCTCGGCGTCCTTGTTGATCGCCACGATCGTCTTCGAGGTCTGCATGCCCGCGCGGTGCTGGATCGCGCCGGAGATGCCGGAGGCGATGTACAGCTGCGGGGAGACCGACTTGCCGGTCTGGCCGACCTGGTTGGTGTGCGGGTACCAGCCGGCGTCCACCGCGGCACGCGAGGCACCGACAGCGGCGCCGAGGGAGTCGGCGAGCGCCTCGATGATCGCGAAGTTCTCGGCGCCGTTGACGCCACGGCCGCCGGAGACCACGATCGCGGCCTCGGTCAGCTCCGGGCGGCCCGTCGACTCGCGCGGGGTGCGCGCGGTGACCTTGGTGCCGATCGCGGCGGCGGAGAAGGACACGGCCAGCGCCTCGACCGCACCGGCGGCCGGGGCGGCCTCCACGGCGGCCGAGTTCGGCTTGACCGTGATGACCGGAGTGCCCTTGGAGACACGGGTCTTGGTGGTAAAGGACGCGGCGAACACCGACTGGGTGGCCACCGGACCCTCGTCGCCGGCCTCCAGGTCGACGGCGTCGGTGATGATGCCGGAACCGATGCGCAGCGCCAGACGGGCGGCGATCTCCTTGCCCTCGGCGGAGGACGGCACCAGCACCGCGGCCGGGGAGACGGCCTCGACGGCGGCCTGGAGGGCGTCGACCTTCGGGACGACCAGGTAGTCGGCGTACTCGGCGGCCTCGTGGGTGAGGACCTTGACCGCGCCGTGCTCGGCGAGGGCGGCGGCGGTGTCGGCGGCGCCGTTGCCCAGCGCGACGGCGACCGGCTCGCCGAGGCGGCGGGCCAGGGTCAGCAGCTCCAGGGTGGGCTTGCGGACGGCACCGTCCACGTGGTCGACGTAGACGAGAACTTCAGCCATGGGAATGCTCTCCTGCTTGGATCAGATGAGGGGCGGTCGGCGAAATCGGGCTCAGATGAACTTCTGGCCCGCGAGGAACTCAGCGAGCTGCTTGCCGCCCTCGCCCTCGTCCTTGACGATCGTGCCGGCGGTGCGAGCCGGACGCGCCGCCGCGTCCTCGACCTTGGTCCAGGCACCCTCGAGACCGACCTCTTCGGCGTCGATCTCCAGGTCCTCCAGGTCCCAGGACTGAACCGGCTTCTTCTTGGCCGCCATGATGCCCTTGAAGGACGGGTAACGCGCCTCGCCCGACTGGTCGGTGACGGACACGACGGCCGGCAGGGACGCCTCCAGCTGCTCGCTCGCGGCGTCGCCGTCACGGCGGCCCTTGACCGTGCCGTCCTCGACGGAGACCTCGGAGAGCAGGGTCACCTGCGGGACGCCCAGGCGCTCGGCGACCAGCGCCGGGACGATGCCGGCGGTGCCGTCGGTGGAGGCCATGCCGGAGATGACCAGGTCGTAGCCGGCCTTCTCGATCGCCTTCGCGAGCACCAGCGAGGTGCCGATCGCGTCGGTGCCGTGGAGGTCGTCGTCCTCGACGTGGATCGCCTTGTCCGCGCCCATGGACAGCGCCTTGCGCAGCGCGTCCTTGGCGTCCTCCGGACCCACCGTCAGAACGGTGATCTCCACGTCGTCGTCGGAGTTCTCCGAGATCTGGAGCGCCTGCTCGACCGCGTACTCGTCCAGCTCGGAGAGCAGACCGTCCACGTCCTCACGGTCGACGGTCAGGTCATCGGCGAAGTGCCGGTCGCCAGTGGCGTCGGGCACGTACTTCACGGTGACAACGATCCTCAAGCTCACGCCGGCTCTCCTACTGCTGCGTCGACATTTGTGTGCTGCCTACTTGCAGGCAGCATAGGCGCCCCAAGCGGCCGATCCCGATCGGGGCGGCCCGCGCTCCGAACGAAATATTACTCGTCAGTACACCCAGTTCGTTCCCGCTAAGCAAGCGCTTTGAACTGTGACCTTCGCAACGCAGCGTAATCGGAACTCGACGGTCCCGCAGCAGGAGGGTCGGTATGCGGCGCCGGCCGTCAGTCGCGCAGCCCGCTGAACGCGCCCTGGTGGTACAGGAGGGGACGGCCAGGCCCTGCGGGGTCGCCGAGGAGCACCTCGGCGAGGACGATCCGGTGGTCTCCGGCGGGCACGCGCGCGACGACGCGGCACACCAGCCAGGCCAGGACGTCGTCGAGGACGGGAACACCCTCGGGCCCCTCGCGCCAGCCGGTGGGCGCCCCGAAACGGTCGGCGCCGCTGCGGGCGAAGGTGGCGGCCAGCTCCTGCTGGTGCTCGCCGAGTATGTGGACGCCGACGTGCTCGGCCCCGGAGACCGCGGGCCAGCTGGAGGCACCGGTACCGATGCCGAAGGACAGCATCGGCGGCTCGGCGGAGACCGAGGTGAGCGAGGTGGCGGTGAAGCCGACCGGGCCGCCGTCACCACGCGCGGTGATCACGGCGACGCCCGCCGCGTGCCGCCGGAAGACGGAGCGCAGCAGGTCGGGGGAGGCGAGCTGAGGGGTGCGGAGGTCCGGCGTGGCCGTCATGGGGTCGTCCTTCTGCGAGGCGGGGCGAGCTGGTCCGTGGCTGCTCAACAGCCCGGACAGCGCGCGCTCGCGGTGCGGGCCAGGTCGACGTGGACCCGCCCGAAGAGAAGGAGTTCCGAAGGCATACGGTCAGGCTGACGATAGGTGGTGCGCCCAGTCAAGTACGTCCCGACATATGGGAGCTGCCTCACCGTCACACGGCCTCGCCGAGGGCCGCGATGACATCCGCCTTGCGCGGCTGCCCGGTGGCCCGCCGCACCACGCGGCCGTCGGCGTCGAGGACCAGCACGGTCGGCGTCTTGAGGATGTCCAGGGCGCGGACGAGATCCAGGTGGGCCTCGGCGTCGATCTCGACGTGGGCGACGCCGGGGACCAGGTCGACCACCTCGCCGAGGACCCTGCGGGTGGCCCGGCAGGGCGCGCAGAAGGCACTGGAGAACTGGACGAGGGTGGCCCGCTCGCCCAACTCCGTGCCCAGTTCGGCGGCGCCGAGCCGCTTGTCGTCGTCGCGCCCGCGCACCCGTACTCTCCCGCTCCGCTGCCTGTGCAGCACTCCGTAGACGCTCGCCGCGGCGAGCACCAGCACACACACCACGACTCCGGCCATCACCCAGCTCCAGCGTTCACGAGACTGCAAAGATTCCCGACTCCACGCACAGCGTTCCATGCGGAATGCTTGATTCATGGACATCGATGTGAGGGGACCGCGCTTCGGGGCGGCCGTGACGACCCTAGTACTGGCGGTCGTGCTGATCACCGGCAGCGTGTGGCTCCTGGCCTGGCAGACCCTGGCGTTCGCGCTGGGCGCGGCGGGCGGGGTGGGGCGTTCGCCGTACGGCTGGGTGTTCAAGAAGGTCGTGCGTCCCCGCATCGGTCCGCCGACGGAGTTCGAGGCGCCCGAACCGCCGCGGTTCGCGCAGGCGGTGGGCCTGGCCTTCGCGGTCGTCGGTCTGGTCGGGTACGGCGTCGGACCGTCCTGGCTGGGACTCGCGGCGACCGGGGCGGCGCTCGCGGCGGCCTTCCTGAACTCCGCGTTCGGGTACTGCCTGGGGTGCGAGATGTACCTGCTCGTACGGCGCGTGACCGTACGCGCGCAGTAAAGGCGGCGTAAAAGCCCGAGGTGGATCAAGCAGCAGACGTGACAAGGATCTCGCCCTTCACGGGCACCAGGGCTGGCCCCCCGCCCGTTCTTGGGGCACGATCTGCGAGATGCCGTAAACCTACGGTGTCGTAACTTTCCCGCCGGGAACCCCCTTTCCCAGGCAGAGAAGGAAGGGTCCACCCCGTCCATGGCAGAGCTTGTCTACCGACCTGTCGTCGGCCTCGCCCGCACGCTGTTCAAGGCGTGGGACCTGAAGATCGACTGCAAGGGTTCGGAGAACATCCCGCTCTCTGGCGGCGCCGTGCTGGTGAGCAATCACATCAGCTACCTGGACTTCATTTTCGACGGGCTGGCGGCGCTCCCGCAGAAGCGTCTCGTGCGGTTCATGGCGAAGGAGTCGGTGTTCCGGCACAAGGTCTCCGGTCCGCTGATGCGCGGGATGAAGCACATCCCCGTGGACCGCAAGCAGGGTGAGGCGGCCTACCAGCACGCGCTGGAGTCGCTGCGCTCCGGTGAGATCGTCGGCGTCTTCCCGGAGGCCACGATCTCGCAGTCGTTCACGCTCAAGTCCTTCAAGTCGGGTGCCGCGCGCCTGGCGCAGGAGGCGGGCGTGCCGCTGATCCCGATGGCGCTGTGGGGCACTCAGCGGCTGTGGACCAAGGGGCACCCGCGCAACTTCAAGCGCAGCCACACCCCGATCACGATCCGGGTCGGCGAGCCGCTCGAAGCTCCCAAGGACAAGTACGCGGGCGCGATCACCCGCCAACTGCGCGAGCGCGTCCAGGAGTTGCTGGAGGCCGCCCAGCGCGCCTACCCGGTCCGCCCCAAGGACGCCAACGACACCTGGTGGATGCCGGCCCACCTCGGCGGTACGGCCCCCACCCCGGAAGAGGTCAAGGCCGCCGAGGCCCGCTGACCCCCGGACCAGCACGGACCCGCGCCACCCGCTCCACCGCCCGACCGATAGGGTCCCGCCCGTAAAAGGGTGGACGTACAACGGGGGCAAGGAATGCGGCGCTGGGTCAAGGTGTCGGTGTCGGCTGCGGTCGTGCTGGGGGTGGGCGGCTGGATCGCCACTCCTTACGCGCAGGACTGGTGGCTGCTGCGTACGGCCTGCGACGGGGCGCTGCCCGTCGACGCGGTGCGTGAACTCGGGCGCGACGGCGACCACTTCAAGGACGCCACGTCCGCGACCCACGAGGAACTGGGCGACTACGGCTGCTCCGTCGGCTTCGACGGCGACGACGTGCGCGACGACCGGCTGCTGGAGACGGAGGCGTACACCCGGCGGGACGACGTGGACCGGGAGTTCATGACGGTCCTCTCCGAGTCCGGGTTCGACCGCGTGGGACCGATGGCCGACGGGCTGCCCGGCTACGTCGACAAGTACGGCGCCCTCCAGTTCCTCGTCCCCTGTCCCGAGTTGGGGAAGGACGACGAGGGACGGCAACGCAAGCTGCTGGTCCGCACCTGGCTCGGCCGGGACGCCCTGCGCGGCACGCCCGCCGCCTACGAGACGGCGGTGGCGCTCACCAACTCCGCGTCCGACCGCCTCGGTTGCGGCGCCGCACCGCTCAAGGCGCCCGGCGGGGACGCCGCGCCGACGGATCCGCAGGAGGACCCCAGGACGGTGCCGCTCGCCGACGCGGGCGACACCGCGTGCGGCTGGGCGCTGAAGGCGGGAGAGTTCAAGACCTCACAGTGGCGGGTGGCGGTGCTCATGAACGACGCGGGCCCGGTGGGCCGTTGCGATCTGTACGCGCGGGACGCCGACTCCGGCGAGTGGGAGCCCCGTATGTGGTTCGCCGCCTGGTACGGCGACTGGAGCAACCGTCTGCTCGCCGAGCAGCAGCGGCGCGAACCCGATGCCCGTACGGCGACCGCCCGTTGCGACGGCGAGGCCGCCAACTTCGCGCTCAGCGCCGACAAGAACGTCCCCGGCGTCGGGGAGAAGGAGAAGCGGAAGCTGTTGGCGGCCTTCGCCAAGGCCCAGGCCGGGCAGCGGGGCTGCACGGAGCTGAGCCTCGGCGGCTGAACCGGAGCCGCCCCCGGTTCAGTGTGACGTCAGCCAGAGCGCCCTGACGTACCGGTCGTCGATCAACTGCCGTAGCTGTGCCGCGCGTTCCGTCGGCACCTTGCGCGCCTTTACCCAGGCTTCGAGGACGGTGAACAGCTGGTGCCGACCGTCCGTCAGGTCCCCGTTCAGGGGTCCGGAGACCGGCCGCTCGGCGATGTCCCCCATGACCGGCCGGCTGCTCACCTGCCGGGTGGCCGCCCGGTAGGCGCCGCGCGTGTGCTGCCTTACGGCCTTGTCGAAGGCCGCGAGGTCGGGGATCGTGCCGTCCCTGACGTACCGCGCCCGGTGGTTCATGAGGCTGCCGATGCGGTCGGTGAGGTGTTCCAGGTCGATGTCGGCCCAGGTCGTCGTCGACGTCGTGCTGCCGTCCTTCTCCTTGCCCGGGCGGTAGTCGGGGTCGCCGCCCTCGCGGGTGAGGCGTTCGAGGTAGTAGGCGAAGTACGCGCGTTCGGCGTCGTAGAGGATCGCGAACGCCTCGGGATCCTTGGCCAGTTCACCGACCAGGTACTCCGGGTCCGCCCGTACGTCCGAGGAGGGCTCGGTGTGCTCGAAGTCGGCGTGCGCCTCGTCCGGGGCCAGGAAGCGGCCGTAGGACGTCCAGCCGGTCTCGTCCGGTGCGGCCGCCACGGCGTCCACGGCCGGGCTGTACGCGTCACGGTCGGGGCTCAGGAAGCGGTTGGCGTCCACCACGTACTCGGCGAGGACGCGGGCCACGCCGGGTGCCGCCCCGTCGGGCACGGGCTCGTCGTCGAACGCGGCGATCACGGCGTACGCGGCACGGGCCTGGGCGAGGGTGTGCGGCCTGCCCTCGGCCGTGGCCCGGGTGGCGGCGTCGACGACCTGCCCGAGCACCTCGCCGCCGTCGCCGCACGGGTTCTCGTGGATCAGCAGCTCACGCACGGCGTCGTAACGGGACATGTTGTCGCCGGGGTCGAGCGCGCGGGTGGCGGCGGCCGGGCTCTTCGCGAGGGCGCGGGTCGAGGTGGGGATCTCCTGGCAGGGAGCGTCGTCGCCGGAGTCCGCGAGGACGATCGGCACGGCCGTGGCGGTCGTCAGGAGGGCCAGCGCCACGGCCGAGGTCAGCAGCCAGTGCTTCCTCAGCCGGGCGAGGGGTCGCTCGGGCCGCTCTTCGGTACTGGTGGTGTTCTCTTCTGTTCCCCCGTCATGCATACCCGGGAGATTAACGACCGCGACGGCTCAGCCGCGCACCGGGTCGGCCGCGTGCACCTCGATGCGCGCCCCGGGACTGAACTTCTCCAGCAGCTCGGCGAGTTCGGCGCCGGCCTGCTCGACCTCGACGACCGGCATCGGGGCGAGGCTCTCCAGGAGGAAGATGCCCGAGACGGTCTCCTCGGTGAGCCGGGTGCGCGGACCCTGGCGCCAGTTCCAGCGGCGGCAGGTCACCCCCAGCTCGTCGCGCCACACCACCTCACCGGCGTCGGGGTGCTCGACGAGCTCCTCGCCTCCGGCGACGGTCACGAAGTCCTCGTCACCGCCCGCCCGTACGAGCCGCATCCCACCCTGGATGCGGTCGATGTCCTCGCCGCCGACCGGGATGAGATGGGCGACGCTGATGGCGTTGTAGAGGTCGACGAGGAGGTTGATCCGGGGCAGTCCGCCGTCCGCCGACGCCCTCTTCGCCAGCGCCTCCGCCGAGTTGCGGGTCCGCGACGGCTTCGACCCGAACGCCGTGTACACCTCGCGCCACGCCGCCATGTGCGGGTCCTCGTGCGGGGCGCGCCCGTCCAGGCGTACGGCCAGCCTGCGGGCCGCGTCGTCGAGGAGCGCCGAACTGGCGTCGGTGCTCGGCCCGTTGACCAGGCCGTACGCCTCGATGGCGACGTGGGTGAAGCCGGGCGCGAGGGCGCGGACCTCGTCGGACACAGTGAGGGAGAAGGTCATCGCCTGCCTCAGAGTTCGGTGGGGAGCGTCTTCCACAGGTGGGGCCGGTCGGTGGCGGCCTTGAGGACGCTCAGGACGACCGGGTGAGGTTCAGCGTACAGGACTGGATAGTCCACCTCATTGGACTCGGGGTCGGGCACCCAGGCCAGCCGCTCCCCGTCGAGGGAGAACCGCGCGTCCACGCCCGCCTTGTTCCCGCGCGGATCCTGTCGATGCCAGGCTCCGTTGAACCGCACCGCGATCAGCCCGTGCACGGCATGCCCGCTGCCGTCGTCATGCGCCAGCCGCTGATAACAGAGGGCCGTCGGAATGTCCTCGGCGCGCAGCAGCGCCGCCAGCGCGTGGGACTTGGCGTAGCAGATGCCGGTGCCCTGCTCCAGGACGTCGGAGGCCCGCCAGGTGACGCGCATGTCTGAGCTGTCGGCGGAGTGGGGAATCGTGTCGCGCACGAACTCGAAGGCCAGCCGTGCATAGGCATACGAGTCCTCGGCTTGCCGGGCGAGGCGCGCGGCGGTCTCCCGCACCAGCGGGTGGTCATGGTCGATGACCTCGTCGGCGGCGAGATACGCGGACAGGTCAGGGGTGTTCTGGATCAGCTCCATGCCCGCAGAGCATAGGAAGACGATCACCCGATAGTCAATTCTTTTCCGGGTGACCGCATACCTATGCATCCATGACTTGTCCTGCCGCGCCCCTAGTGCGCCATCTCCTCCTTGAGAGCCGCCACGAAGGCGTCCACGTCGTCCTCGGTCGTGTCGAAGGCGCACATCCAGCGGACAACGCCCGCGTTCTCGTCCCAGAAGTAGAAGCGGAAGCGCTTCTGGAGGCGGAGGCTCACGTCGTGCGGGAGCCGGGCGAAGACGCCGTTGGCCTGGACCGGGTAGAGGATCTCGACGCCGTGCACGGCGCGGACGCCCTCGGCCAGCCGCTGGGCCATCTCGTTGGCGTGTCGGGCGTTGCGCAGCCACAGGTCCTTGGCGAGCAGGGCCTCCAACTGCACCGACACGAAGCGCATCTTGGAGGCGAGCTGCATGGACAGCTTGCGCAGGTGCTTCATGTGGGAGACCGCGTCCTGGTTGATCACCACGACCGCCTCGCCGAACAGTGCGCCGTTCTTCGTCCCGCCGAGGGAGAGGATGTCGACCCCGACCGCGTTGGTGAACGTCCGCATGGGGACGTCGAGGGACGCGGCCGCGTTGGCTATGCGGGAGCCGTCGAGGTGCACCTTCATGCCGTGCGCGTGGGCGTGGTCGCAGATCGCGCGGATCTCGTCCGGTGTGTAGAGGGTGCCGAGCTCCGTGCTCTGGGTGATCGAGACGACCTGCGGCATCGCGCGGTGCTCGTCGTCCCAGCCGTACGCCTGCCGGTCGATCAGCTCGGGGGTGAGCTTGCCGTCGGGGGTGGGGACGGTCAGCAGCTTCAGGCCGCCCATCCGCTCCGGCGCCCCGCCCTCGTCGACGTTGATGTGGGCGCTCTCGGCGCAGATCACCGCGCCCCAGCGGTCGGTGACAGCCTGGAGCGCGACGACGTTGGCGCCGGTCCCGTTGAAGACCGGGAAGGCCTCCGCCGTGGGCCCGAAGTGGCTGCGGATGATCGCCTGGAGGTTCTCGGTGTAGTCGTCCTCGCCGTAGGCGACCTGGTGCCCGCCGTTGGCCAGGGCCAGGGCGGCGAGCACCTCCGGGTGGGCGCCGGCGTAGTTGTCGCTCGCGAAGCCCCTGCTGTCCGGGTCGTGGTGACGTCGGGCGTCGGTCCGGGGAGGGTTCACGGCTTCTCGGTGAGCCACAGACGGTTTCCGTTCACTTCTCCGGCGGGCTTGTCCCAGACCTCGGCGATGGCTCCGGCCAGATCCTTGACGTCCGTGAAGCCCGCGAACTTGGCGTTGGGTCGCTCGGCGCGCATCGCGTCGTGCACCAGGGCCTTGACCACCAGGATCGTGGCGGCGGAGGTGAGCTCCTCGCCGGCCCCGGCCTTGCGGAAGAAGTCTGCCATGGCGAGCGTCCACGCCTCGGCGGCGGCCTTGGCGGCGGCGTACGCGGCGTTGCCCGCGGTGGGGTTGCTCGCGCCGGCCGCGCTGATCAGGACGTAGCGGCCGCGGTCGCTGCGCTGGAGCGCCTCGGAGAAGGCCAGGGAGGTGTGCTGCACTGTGCGGATGAGCAGCAGCTCCAGGAAGTCCCAGTCGTCGAGGCTGGTCTTGATGAAGGTCTCGCTGCCGCGCCAGCCGCCGACGAGGTGGACGACGCCGTCGACCCGGCCGAAGTCCTTCTCGATACGGGTGGCCCAGTCGCGCGTGGAGTCCAGGTCCAGCAGGTCGACCGGTTCCCCGGTGACCGTGGCGCCCCCGGCGCTGTAGCGGGCGGCGTCCACGGCCTCCGCGAGGCGCTCGGGGTCGTTGTCCGCGCCTACGACGGTCGCACCGGCCTCGGCCAGGCGCAGCAGGGTCGCGCGCCCGGCGGGTCCACCCGCGCCCGCCACCGCGATCACCGCACCGCTGAGAGCTCCGTTCCCCACCATGTTCTTCGCCTCCTGAGCTTGCCGTGCAGTGTTCTCGGTACCGCGGTCGTTCACGCGGCGACCTGCTCGGCGCTCTCCGCACGGATGCCCTTGGTGCCGGCGATCACGTTCTTGAGCTTCTTGGAGAGTGCCTCATAGAACATGCTGAGCGGAAACTCGTCCGGAAGCACGTCATCGACGAGCTTGCGCGGCGGCTGCGTCAGGTCCAGGGCGTCCGGGCCCTTGGCCCAGCGGGATCCCGGGTGCGGGGCGAGGTACTGCGAGACCAGGTCGTACGCGGCGAACCAGTGGACAAGCTTCGGACGGTCGATGCCCGCCCGGTAGAGGTCCTCGATCTCGGCGCACAGCTGGTTGGTGACCTGCGGGGCGCGCTGCCAGTCGATGTGCAGCTTGTTGTCGGTCCAGCGGACGACGTCGTGCTTGTGCAGGTAGGCGAAGAGCAGCTGGCCGCCGAGGCCGTCGTAGTTGCGCACCCGCTCGCCGGTGACCGGGAAACGGAACATGCGGTCGAAGAGCACCGTGTACTGCACGTCACGGGCCTGCGGGACGCCGTCGGCCTCCAGCTTCACGGCCTCCTTGAAGGCGGTGAGGTCGCAGCGCAGCTCTTCGAGGCCGTACATCCAGAACGGCTGGCGCTGCTTGATCATGAAGGGGTCGAAGGGCAGGTCGCCATGGCTGTGGGTGCGGTCGTGGACCATGTCCCACAGGACGAACGCCTCCTCGCAGCGCTTCTGGTCGTGGACCAGCGCGGCGATGTCCTCGGGCAGGTCGAGGCCCAGGATGTCGACGGCGGCGTCGGTGACGGCGCGGAAGCGGGCGGCCTCGCGGTCGCAGAAGATGCCACCCCAGGAGAATCGTTCCGGCGCCTCGCGCACGGCGATCGTCTCGGGGAAGAGCACGGCGGAGTTGGTGTCGTAACCGGCCGTGAAGTCCTCGAACTTGATGCCGCAGAACAACGGGTTGTCGTAGCGGGTGCGCTCCAGCTCGGCCAGCCAGTCGGGCCACACCATGCGCAGGACGACCGCCTCGAGGTTGCGGTCGGGGTTGCCGTTCTGCGTGTACATCGGGAAGACGACCAGGTGCTGAAGGCCGTCCGCGCGGCCCTTGGCGGGCTGGAAGGCCAGCAGCGAGTCGAGGAAGTCGGGCACCTCGAAGCCGCCCTCGGCCCAGCGCGTCAGGTCCTTGACCAGGGCCTCGTGGTAGGCGCGGTCGTGGGGCAGCAGCGGGGACAGCTCCTCGACAGCGCCGGTGACCTCGCGTACGGCGGCCGCGGCGGTGGCACGGTCCGGGGCACCCTCGGCCGTGAGGTCGATCGACCCGTCCTTGGACTGCCAGGGCCTGATCCGCTCCACGGCACCCTTGAGCACGGGCCACGCAGGGTGGTCCACCACCCTGGTCGCGGGAGGAACCTGCTCCTCCGTAGCCGCCTGCACAAGAATTTCCGTCATGTCCCATCCTCCACGGGAGAACCTCACGTAAGGACACCGTATGCATATGAGGTTCCTGCCAGCAAGTGGGGGCCCCGTAAATTATCCTGCGCACTCGCATGGTCACGGAACTTTTTCCTGTTGGATGCCATGACGGCGCTCCCGGTGGGTATACGTGATCCTCTTGGGGGCCTCCGGCGGCATCGGCGGTCAATGCCCGCAGGACTCGCCCACCCCAGGGTGACCAGCCAGAACAGTCCCGGCCAGGTCCGCCCCTCGTGTCACCCGATCCCCCGTGTACGCAGGGGTTCATCACCGGCCGAGGCCATTAGGCTGCGGAAGCCGAGCCGCCGTCGACGGAAGCGAGTTGAACCTTGAACTTCCTTACCATCGGTCATCGCGGAGTCATGGGTCTCGAACCCGAGAACACTCTCCGTTCCTTCGTGGCCGCCCAGCAGGCCGGCTTCGACGCCATCGAACTCGACCTGCACCTCAGCAAGGACGGGGCCCTCGTCGTCATGCACGACACGGACGTGGACCGCACGACCGACGGGACCGGTCCGATCGCCGAGAAGACCCTCGCCGAACTGCGCACCCTGGACGCGGGCCGCGGCGAACGCGTCCCCGTCTTCGAGGAGGTCCTGGAGGCGGTACAAGCACCGCTCCAGGCCGAGATCAAGGACCTCGCGGCAGCGCGGGCGCTGGCCGAGGTCATGCTCAGGCGGGACCTGGTGGGCCGGGTCGAGGTGTCCTCGTTCCATGACGAGGCGATCGCCGAGGTCTCCCGTCTGGTGCCGGGCGTGCGGACCGCGCTGATCGGCAGCCGGTACGGCACCGACATCGTGGAGCGCGCCGTGGAGGCCGGGGCGGCGACCGTCTGCCTCAACATCCGCCGGATCACCCTGGAGATCGTCGAGCACGCCCGCAAGGCGGACCTGAGGATCATCGGCTGGGTGGTGAACACACAGGACCATCTGCGTCTCGTGCGGGCGCTGCAACTGGACGGTGCGACCACCGACTACTCGGAGATCAAACGCACCGCCCGCTTCACGGCGTGACCATTACGCGAGCGGCTTGACCAGCAGCTCGAACTTCAGGTCCTCGCGCTGCGGGATGCCGAAGCGCTCGTCGCCGTACGGGAACGGGGTCATCCGGCCCGTACGGCGGTAGCCGCGGCGCTCGTACCAGGCGATGAGGTCGTTCCGTACGGAGATCACCGTCATGTGCATCTCCGTGACACCCCAGGTCTCACGCGCCGTCCGCTCCGCCTCCGCGATGATCACCTTGCCGAGGCCGCCGCCCTGGAGCCGGGGGCTGACCGCGAACATGCCGAAGTAGGCGTGGTCGCCGCGGTGTTCGAGCTGGCAGCAGGCGACGACCTCGCCCTCGCGCTCGACGGTGAGCAGCCGGCTGTCGGGCGACTTGATGACCTGGAGCACGCCCTCCGGGTCGGTCCGCTGCCCCTCCAGGATGTCCGCCTCGGTGGTCCACCCGGTCCGGCTGGAGTCCCCGCGGTACGCCGACTCGATCAGCGCGACCAGCGCGTCCACGTCGGCGTCGGTGGCGTCGCGGAAGGTCAGTCCAGCGGTCATGGGGCGTCTCTCCACTCTCGGGTGCGGCACAGGCACGGTCGAGCGTAACGCCCCCACTAGGCTCCGCCGCATGGTGCATGTACTGAGCGGCCGGACCCTCATCCACCCCGTCGACCCCGAACGATCCCGTGTCTTCTACGGCGAACAGCTCGGCCTCGCCGTCTACCGCGAGTTCGGCACGGGACCGGACCGCGGCACCGTCTACTTCCTCGGCGGCGGCTTCCTGGAGCTCTCCGGCCGCTCCGACACCCCGCCGTCCCCGGCGGTACAGCTGTGGATGCAGGTCGAGGACGTGACCGCGGCGCACCAGGAGCTGCTGGCGAAGGGCGTCGAGATCGCACGGCCACCGGTGAAGGAGCCCTGGGGGCTGATCGAGATGTGGATCGCCGATCCGGACGGGACACGGATCGTGCTGGTGGAGGTACCGGCGGACCATCCGATCCGGTACCGGCCGGGCATCTGAAGACCTCTCCCCCGCAGGGCCGAGGTGCCGCTCCCTCTTCTCGCCCGGGCCCAAATCCGTTCTGCTGTCGGGAAGTTGACCCCATCGAGCGACGGTTATATGCATATCCTGGTGGATTTCCGGAAGACGCCCTGCTCCGCATGCCACTCTGTGGTCGGCGCGATCCGGCGCCCTCGAACTCCCACCCGTGAACGGAACTGATGAGCCATGCCCGAGCGCACCCCTGTCCCTGTGAAGCGGGCGGACTCGCGTCGCTTCCTCGACCTTCGGATCGGAGGCACGCGCATCACGGTCGAGCGCGTGCCTGCCGGGCTGCTGATGCTCCTCGGAGCTCTGGTCGGCTCGGGAGGTGTCGGGTGGTGGTTCGGGCGGTGATGCACCGGGACCGCGGCCTCCTCGGCACCCCACCGAATGGCAGCCGCACACCGCCGGGGCTAGCGTGCGAGAGGGGTACTCGCGTCGGCAGAAGGGTCGTGGCGGCATGAGGCTCGACAAGCCGGTGGCCGGTGGGCCCTGCTGGGCCGAGGTGGGAACACCGGATCTGGAGGCGGGCAGGCGGTTCTACGGCGAACTCTTCGGCTGGCGGACGGAGACCGACGCGCAGGAGGGGATGGACGGGTACACGATGGCGTACGTCGGCCATCTCCCGGTCGCGGGGATGGTGCCGCTCGGCGCGGAGGGGCGGCCGTGCTCGTGGTTCGTGACGTTCGCGGTGACGGACCTCGACGACGCCGTGGCGAAGATCAGGTCGGCCGGCGGGACCGTGCCGGCGGAACCGGCCGACGTTCCCGGCATGGGGCGCTTCGCGTCCGCGACCGACACCCAGGGCGCCGGCTTCCAGCTGTGGCAGGCCCAGGGGTTCGAGGGAGCCGGACTGATCAACGCCCCCGGTTCGCTGGGCTGGGTGGAGCTGCTGTGCCGGGCGCCGGAGCGGGCCGTGGAGTTCTACACCGCGGTGTTCGGCTGGAGCGTCAACGCCTCCGAGCGCTACACGCAGTGGGGTCTCGACGGCGCCGACTTCGGCGGCATGGTCAGGATGGACGACAAGTTCCCGCCCGAGGTACCGCCGCACTGGCTGCCGTACTTCGCGGTGGAGGACGTCGACGCCACCGCGGCCGCGGCGACCGAGGCGGGCGGCACCGTCCTCATGGAGCCCACGTCGGTGCCCGACGGCCCCCGGATCGCGGTGCTGCGGGATTCCGGTGGGGCGATGTTCGGGGTGTATCCGGCCGGCGCGGAGGGCTGAGCGGTACGGCTTGCCCTGGAGCGCGCTCCACCTCGTAGCGTCGGACGCACGACGACCTGCTCGAAGGGGAACTGATCGTGCGTTACACACTGTTCGGCAAGACCGGCCTGCGCGTGAGCGAACTCGCACTCGGCACCATGGTCATGGGCGACGACCCCGCCTACGGCTCCGACAAGGACACCAGCGCCCGGCTTCTGGACGCCTACGCCGACGCGGGCGGCAACTTCCTCGACACCGCGGACATCTACGCGGGCGGTGACTCGGAGCGGATTCTCGGCGAGCTCCTGGCAGGCCGGCGCGAGGAGTTCGTCCTGGCGAGCAAGTACACGTGCGGGACCCGCCCGGGGGACGTCAACGCGGCCGGCAACCACCGCAAGAACCTGGTGCAGTCGGTGGAGGCGAGTCTGGAGCGGCTGCGCACCGACCGGCTGGACGTGCTGTGGGTGCACGCGCGGGACAACTTCACCCCGGTCGACGAGGTGATGCGGGCGCTGGACGATCTCGTACGGACGGGCAAGGTGCTGTACGTCGGCGTCTCGGACTGGCCGGCGTGGGAGATCTCGCAGGCCAACACGCTCGCGGAGCTGCGGGGTTGGACCGCCTTCGCCGGTTCGCAGCTGCGCTACAACCTGCTGGAGCGGACGCCGGAGCGCGAACTCCTGCCGCAGGCACGGGCGTTCGGCCAGGCGGTGTTCGCGTGGGCGCCGCTGGCGGCCGGGAAGCTCACCGGCAAGTACCGGCGGGGCGAGACGGGCCGGCTCGACGCGTGGGGCGATGGGCCGAACCCGCGGCAGGAGGAGGTCATCACCGCCGTCCTGGAGATCGCCGAGCAGGGTGGCTGGAGCCCGGCACAGGTGGCCCTGGCCTGGCTCCTCGGGCGCCCCGGGAACGTCGTGCCGATCATCGCGGCCACCAAGGAGCACCAGCTCGCCGACAACCTCGGCTGTGGCGAGGTCCGCCTCGACGCCGACGCGGTCGCCCGCCTCGACGAGGTGAGCGCGGTGGAACTGGGCTTCCCGCACGACTTCGTACGGGAGCCCGCCGTCGTACGGAACATCTACGGCGACCGTTGGGAGGACATCGACGACCGCCGCTCGGGCTACCGGCGGACGGCGACGGACGTCCTCTAGGGCCGTGGGGCGAGTGGTGTCACCGTCACCGTGTCGATGACCGGGGCGTGCGCGGAGCGCCGGCCGTGGGTGTTCTTCGTGGCGCCGTCGAAGTCGGGGAGTTCGTCGGCGGTGAACGTGACGGTGTTGACGCCCTGTCGGAGTGTGACGGGGACGGCGAGCTGCCAGAAGTTGTTGAAGTGGAAGGTCGTGGGGAACAGCACGCGCCGGGTGCTGTCGCCGTTGACGGTGATGTCGGCGTGGCGGCAGACCGGGTCGGGGTTGTAGTGGGTGCCGGGCGGCTGCTCGCCGTTGGCGTAGCGGATCGTCAGGGCGTGGCGTCCGGGGCGGTCCGCCGTCACGGTCAGGGTGAGCGCGTTGCCGGGGCCGCGGCCCACGCCGTCGACGGCCTTGCCGCCGGTGGCGTACGAGAAGGCGCCCACCCTCGCGGTGCCGGTCAGTTCGCCGTCCCCGGCCCGGTAGGTCCTGGTCGGCAGCAGGCCCCGCGAGGGCCCCACGCTCAGCCGGTCCACGACGAGCCGGTCCGAAGTCGCCGTCACCGCCACCTTGTTGACGCCTGCGGCGAGGAAGAGCGGGACCTCCGTGTGCGGATCGGCGTCGATCTCCTCGCCGTTGACGGTCAGCACACCCTCGCCCTCCCCCGCGAGGGTCACCGCGGCCTCCCCGTCGTCCTCCGCGTGCACCCAGAACGTCACGGTGCCGCCGCGCGGGAGCAGGGCCGCCGAGCCGTGGACGCGTGCGCCGTCGCCGAGGGCCGCGTACACGGCGTCGTAGGTCACGAGGGATTCCGTGTCGCGCGGGGCGAGTTCGATCCGGTCGACGACCGCGTCGCCCCGGGTCGCGCCGAGCTCGGGGTCCTGGGCGGCGAGGGTGATGCGGTGCGGTCCCGCGGTGAGGTGGACCGTGGTGTCGGTGTGGCCCCATACGGCCCACTTGTAGCCGAGGGGCACGAGCAGTTCGCGCGGGTCTTCGCCGTCGACGCGCAGGAAGACGTTGGTGGGGCCGTGTTCGCGCACGAGGTCGGCCTGGTTGTGGGAGTTGGCGTACACACGGAGGTCGTACGTCCCGTCCCGCGGGACCTCGACGTCGAAGGCGAGGACGAGGTCGGAACCGGTGCGCAGACCGCCGACGTGATGGCCGCCGGAGGTGGCGAACCTGTCGACGTCCGTCGGGGACCCTTCGGGGCCGTTCTTCGCGTAACCGCTGCCGGTGTACGCGGCGTCCTCTGCCTCGTACGTGCGTCGAGGGCCTGCCAGGGACGACACGGGAGCTCCGGCGGGCGACAGGAACAGCTGGTAGGCGGACATCTCGTCGAGGTCGGCGAGGGGCAGGGCCAGTCGGCCGTCCACTACCGGGAGTTCGTCCTCCCGTAGCGTCAACGGACTGCCTGACGCACCGAGTTGTCCCGTCCACGGGATCTCCTGGAGTCGTACGTGGACGGTCGTGCCGAAGATCTCCGGGTCGAGGTGCTCGACGACGATCTCGGCGGCGCCTGCGGACCCGCCGAACAGCACCCGCGCCTGCCGTTTGTCCCGGTCGAGCGTGGCGACGCCCTGGAGGGTGTACTGGACGTTCGGGTGGGGGGCGGTGACCGCGACCGTGTTCCCCGTCAACTGGCCGTAGGCGTTGAACAGCCACCACTGGCCGTTGGCCTTGTTGGCCTCCACCACCGAGTCGTTGAGGTTGCCGGCGATGTTCCAGTACGCCATGTCGGCGTCGACCTTGGACTCCTCGATCGCGGAGATCCACTGGATCATCTGGCCCGGGACGGAGAGGTGGTAGTTGTGCGCGTACTCGTTGAGGTTGACGGGGAGCGGACCGATGCCCAACTCCCTTTCCCAGGCCCGGTACACGGCGACGTTCGTGCGCACCTCGGCGGGTGAGGACAGCTCGTGCCAGGTGATGACGTCGGGGAGAACGTCGTTGTCCCGGGCGAACCGCAGGAAGCCCTTGACCTCGGGGTAGAGGACGCAGGTGTTGGGGCCGGCGATCCGGGCGCCCGGGTGGAGGTCCTTGATCATGCGGTACACGTCCCGCCAGGCGGCGAAGTAGTGCCGGGGGTCGGTGTGCCAGGAGGTGCGGTCGTAGCTCCACTCCCCCTCGCCGAACATGTTGCCCTCGGGTTCGTTGAACGGCACGTAGACGATGCGGGAGGCCAACTCGCCCATGGTCAGGACCTGTTCGACCTGCTTGCGGATGCTGTCGACAAAGCCCGCAAGCCGCTCCTCCCCGGTCGCGCCGGGCCATTGGTAGGGGAAGCCGCGCAGGATGTCGGGCATGTAGAGGTAGACGTCCCGCCCGCCCGCCGCGACGAAGGCGGGGAGGATCTCCAGGCCGTCCGCGCCGGGGTGCTGGACGCCGTCCTGGGCCTTGGTCGCGACCGTGCGGACATACATGCCCTCGACCGCCGCGCGGCTGGGGACGCCGTCGCCGTACAGGCCGTAGAGCGTGCCGCTGGCGCCGCCGTGGAAGGGGCCTGTCTCGGTGCCGAGATCGACGGTGAGCGTTTCGGCTGCCACGGCATCCCTCTTTCGTCTGGACCGGCAGTTTGTTCGGCATGGCGAACATCAGTCGGTAAATCGAACCGACGGTAGAGACAAGACGTGGATCACGTCAACGGGACGCCGCCCTCGGGCACGCCCCTCAAGGGGATCAGGCGCGCAGGATCCCCGGCCGCCCTTCCAGCCGGCCCAGCAACTCGCCGAGCAGCCCCGCCAGTTCACCCTGCCGCTGCGCGTCGAGGACGGACAGCACGGCGGTCTCGTACGCGAGCTGCTCGGGCAGGATGCCGTCGACGATCTCGCGGCCCGCGTCCGTCAGACGGACGTGGGCGACGCGGCGGTCGCGGGTGTCCCCGCGGCGTTCGACGAGGCCGCGCTCGGTCAGCTGCTTGAGGCGCTTGGTGACCGCGGCGCCCGAGGAGAAGGTCTCCCGGGCCAGGTCGCCCGGCGTCAGCTCGTGGCCGGTGCGGCGCAGCGCGCCGAGCAGGTCGAACTCGGGGCGGCTGAGCCCGGCCCGGCGCAGCGGGGCGTCCTCGGCCTGCTGGAGGAGGGCGGCGCAGCGGTTGACGCGTCCGATGATCTCCATCGGGCCGGTGTCGAGACCGGGGTGGACGGCCTGCCACTGCCGGACGACCGCGGAGACGGTGTCGCCCCCGCTCGCGCCCGCCTGCCGTCCGTTCGGTGCCGTCATGGCCGTATGCCCTCCGCCGTCGCGCTCCGGTGCACCTCCTGGTGCCGTACCGTCGCCGCGAGCGTACGGTGTCCGGCCTGCTCGGCGCGCACGACCCGCTCCTGGGGCAGGGCGCGCTGCCACCACTCGCCGGACGCGGCGTCCACGGCGGCGCGCAGCTCCACGAGGTGGGCGGCGAGGGAGCGGTGGGCGGAGTCCAGGGCGCGCGGGTCGGGGTGCGGTTCCGCGAGCAGGCGGGCGGTGTGTTCGCGGGCGCGCTCCACGGCGGTCAGCGTCTGTTCGATGCGGTGGCCGGCGCGGCGGTTGGTGACGGCGATCGCGGCGACGAAGCCGACCAGGGCGCCGACGAGGGTGTCCACGACCCGCTCGGTGATCAGCCGCCCGGGCTCCTGGAAGCCGGTGAACTCGGTGATGAGCAGTGCCATCGGGGTGACGCAGACGCTGCCGAGCCAGTAGTTGCGGCCGATGAGCGCCTCGGCGCCGAAGTTGAAGGCGAGGCAGACCAGGACGAGGGCGGCCGGGCCGAGGTGGGCGAGCGGGACCACGGCGGCGAACAGGAGCACTCCGGCGAGGTTGCCGACGACGCGCTGGACGCCCCGGCTCCAGGTGAGGGTGAGGTTGGCCTGGTAGAGCGAGGCGGCGGTGACCAGGGCCCAGTAGGGGCGGCCGACGCCGAGTGCGAGGGAGGCGTATCCGGCGAGGGCGCAGCCGGTTGCGGTGCGCACGGCGAGCGGGGTGAGCGGTCCGAGACGGCGCCACAACGGGGTTGCGGGGACGGCGAGTTCGGCGTCGATGCCGAGGAGTTCGCCGTGGTCCTCGGTGTGCGGTACGGGGCCGTTGCCGCGCAGGTCGCGGGCCCAGGCGCGCAGTCGTCGCGGGTCGGTGTCGGCGGGGGCGGCGAGGGCGACCTCGGCGCGGACGACTAGCCGGTCCAGGGCGCGGCGGGTCGGGGTGCGGGCGCCGGCGGACAGCAGGGACTGCCAGGCGGCCTGGATCGCCGCGGCCGCGGCGGCCCTGCTCCGGGGGTCGTCCTGCTCGACGTACACCGCCGCGGCGGTCAGGGCGTGCGCGGTGGCCCGCCGCTCCGGGCCGTGCGGCCGGACCAGGCCCGGCGCCATGCCGACGGCCCAGGCCCAGGCGCCCGCCGCGAACGCGAGGGCCAGGTGGGCGGGGACCTGGGCGAGGGTCTGCGGTGCGAACAGGGAGGCCGAGGTGATGAAGGTGAGGACCACGTTGCCGGGCGGGCCGACCCGGGTCGCGTCGCACAGCGCCTTCTGCACGGCGGCCAGCAGCGCGCCGACGGCGACCAGGAGGAGGGCGCTGCCGGTGAGCGAGGCGGTGACCAGGGAGACGGCGAGGCCGCCGACCATGCCGAGCACGACCCAGGCCAGGGTGCGGGCCCGGGCGGCGTAGGGGCGGTTGTGGGCGTACAGCGCGCACAGGGACCCGGCCATCGTGTACATCGCCAGGTCGAGGCGGCCGAGCGCGAGCAGGGTGAGGTTCGGCGGGGCTACCGCGGCGACCACGCTCAGGGCGGGCTTGAACCAGATGTCCGAGGGCCGCCCGAGACGGAGCACACCGGCGAGAGGGAGGCGGTTCATGTGGTTCATACCCATAACCTTAGCGGGTGTTTTACCTGTAAAAGATATCCATCGTCTGATCGGTGACCTGCCGTGCTCCCTCGCATGCTCCCCGTGTACACCCTTGCGCTCGCGTGCGCGCCGCGTGGCCGGGGCATCCCCTCCCCGTCCGACCGTCGAGCGGGGAGGCGCGTGTGCACGGACCGGCTTCGCCCGGCTGGCTCCTGGTCGCGCTGTGTGCGGCGACCGGGGCCTACTGCCTGCTGCGGATGCGCAGCGATGTCGAGGAGCAGCGCCGCGCGGCGGGCGGTGAGGCGCTCATGGGCTTCGGTATGGCCGCGATGGCCGTCCCCGCCGCGGTGTTCACCCCGCCGTCCTGGGCGTGGACGGGGTACGCGGCCGTGTTCGGGGCGGCGGCCCTGCGCGCCCTGTGGGCGGCACGGACCAGCGCCCATCATCTGCATCACCTGGTGGGGGCCTCGGCGATGGTCTACATGGCGGTCGTGATGGCGGCGTCCCCCGCACATCACGGCGGCGGTTCCGGGATCCCCGTGCTGACGGGCGTGCTGCTCCTGTACTTCGTGGGCTATGTGCTGCTCTCCGGCGTCCGGCTGGTGCCGGTCACGGCCGGGGGCGGGGCGCTGGGCTGGGGCGACCGGCCGGAGGTGGCGCGGGCGTGCCGACTGTCGATGGGGATCGCGATGGTGGCGATGCTGGCGACGCTGTGACCGGTCCGCGCCGCTCGGTGTCTGCCGTGTCCTGCGTCACTTCGGCGTGGGATGCCGTACCGGTGGGCCGTACGCCGCTCATAGGGTGCTCCCATGATGGTCCCCGCGGCACTGTTGCTGCTCGGCGCCCTGGCCGCCGTGGCCGCTCCCCGGCTGCTCGCCCGGGCCGGCTGGCCGGACCGTGAACCGGTGGTCGCGTTGTGGGTGTGGCAGTGCGTGGTGGCGGCCGTACTCCTGTGCTGCGCCCTGTCGATGACGCTGAGCGCGGCGGCCGCCTGGCAGGCGGTGCGCGGTCAGGTCTTCGCGCCCGCGCCGCACTCGGTGGTGGAGGCCTACGCGCTCGGTGCCGGTGGCGCTTGGGCGGCGACCCTCGCGGTGACGCTGGCACTGGGCGGGGTGTGGACCGCGGCGATGCTGGTGCGGGAGGTCGTACGGGCGCGGGCGCGGCGGCGGCTGCGCAGGACCGAACTCCTGGTACGCGCCCCGCTGTTGCCCGGAGAGGAGGGAAGCACCGGACGTCTCGTGGTCCTTGAGGGCGAGCGCCCCGACGCCTGGTGGCTGCCCGGTGCGGCGCCTCAACTGGTCGTCACCACAGCCGCGTTGCGGCGACTGAAGGGTCGGCAGCTGGATGCCCTGCTGGCCCATGAGGAAGGGCACGCGCAGGCCCGGCACGACTGGCTGCTGCACTGTTCGTCGGCGCTCGCGGGCGGGTTTCCGCAGGTGCCGGTGTTCGCCGCGTTCCGGGCCGAGATGCACCGGCTCGTCGAACTCGCCGCGGACGACATGGCCTCCCGCCGCTTCGGACGGCTGACCACGGCGCTCGCCCTGGTGGAACTCAACGAGGACCGGGGCGTGTTCGGCCCCGCACCGACCCCGCAGGCCCATGTCCCGCAGCGGGTCCACCGCCTCCTCACTCCCCGGGACCGGCTCACGGTCACCCGCCGCCTGGGGCTGACGGCCACGGCGGCGCTGGTGCCGATGGTGCCGCTGTTGGTGGCGTTCGTACCGGGGTTGCGCGCGCTGGGCTGGGGCGGCTGAGCCGGACGGACCCCGAGGCGCGCCTCCCCCGGCCTGCGATCCGCGCCGGGATTGGCCTCCGACCCCACTGGTCGGCGAGGATCGAAGGATGCACACCCCGCCCGTCGACGCCCCGCCCAGCCCGCCGGACCATCGCCTCGCCGTCCGCGCGGCCCTCGTCCTCGCCGTGTGCTCCGTGCTGCTGATCACGCTGGTCGCGGTCCGCTGGCACCCGCTGATGAGCCTCGACGGCGACATCGCGGACACGACCCATCGGTGGGCGGTCGACGAACCCGGGCTGACTCACGTGTTCCGGATCTTCACGGACTGGGTGTGGGACCCGTGGACGATGCGGTTGCTGTGCGCGGTGGTCGTGGTGTGGCTGGTGTGGCGGCGGGCGGCGTGGTGGACGGCGGGGTGGCTGGCGGTCACGTGCGCGCTCGGCACGGCCGTCCAGCAGTCCCTCAAGGCAGCGGTGGACCGCCCCCGGCCGGTCTGGCCGGACCCGGTCGACACGGCCCGTTACGCGGCCTACCCGTCGGGCCACGTCCTGACGGCCACGGTCGTCCTGGGCCTCCTCCTGTGGCTCCTGCACCACTACGGCGCCGGCCGCGCCCTGCGGCACACCGCCCTCGCCGTCTCCGTCGTCTCCGTCCTCGGCGTCGGCCTCACCCGCGTCTGGCTCGGCGTCCACTGGACCTCGGACGTCCTCGGCGGCTGGCTGCTGGGCGCGCTGATCGTGACGCTGGCGGTACTGGTCCACGCGCGCCGACAGGCATGACGTAGCACTACGTGGGGCCGCCCGAGATCAGGGCGTCGACACGGGCGGGCTCCGAGGGCCGCGTGGTCCGGTCCGCCGCGAACCGCGACGCCCGTGTGTTCGCGCCGCGAAATGGCGTTCAGCCGCGTCGCGGGGCGCTGGACGGCCCACGAAGTCAGCAACCAGTGGTGCGTGAGGCCGAGTTCGTCCGCGTGTTCCGCGGGAGCGATCTCCCCCTCGACTGCAACCCCAACCGGGACGTCGACTCGTAGGATCTCCGCATGATCGCCGTGCTGTTCGACTTCTCCGGGACCCTCTTCCGTATCGAGTCCACCGAATCATGGCTGCGGGGCGGGCTCGCCGAGGCCGGGATCGTGCTGGACGAGCGGGAGGTCGTCGGGACGGCTCGGGCGCTGGAGGTGGCGGGAGCGTTGCCCGGTGGGGCGGCGCCGGTGCGGTTGCCCGAGGACGTGGCCGGGGTGTGGGAGGTGCGGGACGAGAGTGCCGAGCTGCACCGGGCGGCGTACACCGGGCTGTCGCGGCACGTCACGCTGCCGGATCCGGCGCTGCACGACCGGCTCTACGAGCGGCACATGTCCCCGGCCGCCTGGCAGCCCTACCCCGACGCGGGAAAGGTGCTGCGGGCGCTGCGCGAGCGCGGGATCGCCATCGGGGTCGTCAGCAACATCGGCTGGGATCTGCGGCCGGTGTTCCGCGAGCACGGCCTGGATCCGTATATCGACGCGTATGTCCTGTCGTACGAGCACGGCGTCCAGAAGCCGGACACCAGGCTCTTCGCCGCCGCCTGCGCCCACCTCGGGTCCGACCCGCGCCGCACGCTCATGGTCGGAGACGACCGGCGGGCCGACGGCGGGGCCGCCGCACTGGGGTGCGCGGTGCACTTCGTGGACCATCTGCCGGTCAGCGAGCGACCGGACGGGCTGCTGCCGGTGCTGGAGCTGGTGGACGGGGCCGGAACGGCTCCCGCGGCCGGCTGAACGGCGGGCCAGTAAGTAGCCTCAGGCCACTAATGGGGTGAGAAGAACCGTCCGTCTCGGACGATCCCCCGCGTCGCCCGAGACGGACGGCAGCCCTGACCAGCCGTTTCACCGGCCGATGCGGACGCGTTGAGTATAGTTGGCTGGCAGCCAGTCAACGCAGGAGTCAAGCATGTCCCCGCGCAGCGCCTCGGTCAATGAAGAATTGCGGCGGCGATCCCGCGAGCGGCTGTTGCAGGCGGCGGTCGAGGTGGTCAGCGAGCACGGATACGAGGCGACGACCCTCGGCGACATCACCGACCGGGCCGGTTCGGCACGGGGGCTGGTGTCCTACTACTTCCCCGGAAAACGCCAGCTGGTGCAGTCCGCGGTGCACCGGCTGATGCACCGCACGCTGGAGGAGGCGCTGGAGCGGGAGCCGCGCACCGAGGACGGCCGGGAGCGGATGGCGCGGGCCATCGACGCGATCCTGGGCCTGGCCCGGGACCGGCCCGTACTGATGCGCCAGCACATGGCGGGGCTGCTACAGGCCGAGGGATTCATGCCGTGCCCGGAACAGCGGCGCCTGGCCGAACTTCTGCGGGACACCGTCGCACGCCACGGCTCGCCGGATCCCGACGCCGACTACCCCATGCTGCGGGCCCTGTTGATGGGCTCGGTGTACGCCGCGCTGGTGCCGGGCGTGCCGATGCCGCTGCCGGTGCTCCGCGCCGAATTGTTCAAACGCTACCGGCTGGACTGGGAGTTGGGCGTTCCGCCGGACACCGAGACGGCGTCCGGCGGAACGGGTGACGCTGATCTGTCACGCTTCTTCGCGACCGGGGCCGTGGAGGACCACGGCGGCGACGGTCAGTCGAAGTAGTCGGGCTGCGTCTGGGTGTTGAGCTCCTTCAGCCGGACCCACTGGGCGGGGTCGGTGCGCCGGTCGCTCAGCTTCAGGACGTCGAAGCCCTTGGCGATGTCGTTGGAGTAGATGTAGCCGTTGTAGTAGTACGCCGACCAGGCACCGCCGACGGTGAGCGTGTCGGTGGTCAGCGGGCCGCGCTCGAAGTAACCGATCTCCCTGGGCTTGGAGGAGTCGGTGAACTCCCAGACGGAGACGCCGCCCTGGTACCAGGCCTGGACCATGATGTCCTTGCCCTTGACCGGGATGAGCGAGCCGTTGTGGGCGACGCAGTTCTCGGTGTCGGCCTGGTGGCGCGGGATCTTGAAGTAGCTGCGGAAGACGAGCTGACGCTTGTCACCCTTGCCGACGATGTCGTAGATGCCGTCGGCGCCGCGGTTCGCACCGACCGTCGCATTGCAGGTGGCGGCGCCGCCGCCGCCCAACTCGTCGGTGAAGACGACCTTGTTGGCCTTCTGGTTGAAGGTCGCCGAGTGCCAGAACGCGAAGTTCACGTTGTCCTGCACCTGGTCGATGACCTTCGGGTGCTCCGGGTCCGCGATGGAGAACAGGATGCCGTCACCCATGCAGGCGCCCGCGGCCAGGTCCTTCGAGGGCAGGACCGTGATGTCGTGGCAGCCGGTGGTCTTGGAGACGCCCGGGTTGGTGGGCGCGCCCGGGTTGCCGCCGCCGTCCGGCCCCTCACCGGGGAACAGCACCGGGAAGCCGACGACCGCCGCCTTCTCGGGCGCGCTCCGCGGCACCTTGATGACGGAGATGCCGTCGTGCGGGGGCTGGCAGTCGGGGTAGGAGGCGTTCGGTGAGTACGAGGAGACGTAGATGTAGACGTTCTTGCGCTCGGGCACCAGCGTGTGGGTGTGCGAGCCGCAGGCGGTCTCGACGGCGGCGACGTACTTGGGGTTGGTCTTGTCGCTGATGTCGAAGACCTTCATGCCCTCCCAGGAGGACTTCTCGGTCGCGGGCTGCGTGGTGCTGTTGCAACTGCTGTCGCTGCGCGAGGAGTCGGTGGAGAGGAAGAGCAGGTCGCCGGAGACGGAGATGTCGTTCTGCGAGCCGGGGCACAGCACCTGGGCGACCGTCCTCGGCGCCTTCGGGTTGCTGATGTCGAGGATGCGGAAGCCGTCGTAGTTGCCGGCGAAGGCGTATCTGCCCTGGAAGGCGAGGTCCGAATTGGTGCCGGGCAGCGCGTCCTTGGGGATGTTGGTCAGGTGCTCGATGTTGTCGGAGTGGACGACCTCGTTCTGGCCGGGTATCTCGCCGTCGGCCATCGCGGCCCGCACCTGGGCCTCGGTGCTCCGGGACACCTCCGTGCCGGACGCCGCCGTGCCGTCCCCGGGGTCGGGGGTCGCTGCGGCCGGTACGGCCGTCAGCAGGGCGGCGAGGAGTCCGGCCGCGGCGGCGACAACTCCCAGACGTCTGTGTCGGGTTCGGGGATCTTTCAGGATCACTGCTTCCTCCCTGGTTCCGTTCGCCTCGGAACGGTTCACACACCACCGAAGTATGGTCTTGACCATGCACACACCAACAGGGGGCAACAGAATCGCAATGAAGTTTTCTGCTCGACAAACCGCGGAAGCGTGCTAGGACAGTCACGGCACTCACGAGGTGCCCCTCGCCACGCCTGCCACAGGAGGTCGTTGTGCCCGTCCGTCGCGCGTCCCTCGCCACGGTGACCGTTCTGGTGATGCTCGGCCTCGGGGGCTGCGACTCCGGCGCGGACCCCAAGTCAGCCGCGGCGACCGGCCCTTCGGTGATCGCACCCGGCGCTCCCGGCGAGGCGAACCGGACCCTGTCCGCCGAGGAGGCCGCGGATCAGCGCGCCGAGGACGACTCCCCCAACACGGCGGACGTCTCGTACGCCCGGATGATGATCGTGCACCACACCCAGGCCCTGGAGATGACCGAACTCGCCCCGGACCGCGCCGAGTCGACGAAGGTCAAGAAGCTCGCCGAGCGCATCGCGGCGGCCCAGGGGCCGGAGATCGACGCCATGGAGAGCTGGCTGACCTCGTACGACAAGGACACGAAGGACGCGACGCACGAACACGCCGCGATGCCGGGCATGGCCACCGAGGCACAGCTGAAGAAGCTCAGGGCGGCCAAGGGGAAGGCCTTCGACCAGCTCTTCCTCACTCTGATGATCACGCATCACGAAGGGGCGCTCACCATGGCCACGGACGTGAAGGGGCAGGGCAACAACATCCGCATCGAGGAGATGGCCGACGACGTGGTCGCCCAGCAGACGAGCGAGATCTCCCGGATGCGGGACATGCTGTAACAACCTTGCTCAGCGGCGCGCATGACGCGGTGTCAGGTACCCCGCGTCACGCGCCTGCGCGATCATCCTGAGCGACTTGCGACGGCTGTGCCCGGTCGCGCACATCACCGCGAGCACCGGGTCCACGCCCTCCTCCTGGGCGGCGCGGTACTCCTGCGCGACGAGCCGGCGCCCCTCGATGCCCCGCGGCCACGCCGGCCGGGCCCGCCGTGATACGCCCGGCTCGCCCTCCTCCGGCACCTGTCCGAGGCCGCACGCCTCGAAGAGCGGGCCCTCGATCCAGTCGGCGAGGACCCCGAGGTCGTCGAGGGAGAGCGCCGGCTGGGCCCGCACGTCCTCCAGGGAGACGCATCCTTCGGACACCACGGCCAGCAGGTCGACCCGGGCGCCGTCGGCGAACGCCAGCCGGACGTGGAACCACGAGGTCGCGCCCTCGTCCTCCCGCACTTCCCACGCGGGCCACACGGACACCGCACCGTCCGTCGGACAACGATCAGAAAGATTAAGAAACGATGCTTCCAGCACACACGCAACGTAACCGCATGATCACTTTCCATACCAACGGACACGCGTCCCCCGGTCCGTACAGCACCCTGTCAGCGCAGCAGCGACGGTGCGATGCTGGAGACATCAGCGATCTGCTCTGACCCCACGGGTAAGGAGTACCGCCGTGCTTCGTGTCGCCGTCGTCGGCTCCGGGCCGAGCGGGTGCTACACCGCCCAGAGCCTCGTCCAACTGCACCCCTCGGTCCATGTCGACGTCCTGGACCGTCTGCCGTGCCCGTACGGGCTCGTCCGCTACGGCGTGGCACCCGACCACGAGAAGATCAAGTCCCTCCAGAACAATCTGCGCACGGTCCTGGAGCACGAGCGGGTGCGCTTCCTCGGCGGTGTCCGGATCGGCGCCGACGGAGTGCCGACCGCCCGCCTGCGGGAGCTCTACCACGCCGTCGTGTACTGCGTGGGCGCCGCCACCGACCGGCACCTCGGCATCCCCGGCGAGGAGCTGCCGGGGAGCTTCTCGGCCACCCAGTTCGTGTCCTGGTACAGCGCCCATCCGGACGCCGTGGACGACGACTTCGTCCGCGCGGCCCGCTCGGCGGTGGTGATCGGCGTCGGGAACGTCGCGGTCGACGTGGCACGGATGCTGGCTCGCGGCGCCGCAGAGCTGAGCCCCACGGACATGCCCCAGCCGGCGCTCACGGCGCTGGCCGCGAGCCGGGTGACGGACGTCCACATGGTGGGCCGCCGAGGCCCGTCCCAGGCCCGCTTCACCACCAAGGAGCTGCGCGAGCTGGGCAGCCTCCCGGAGGCGGACGTCACCGTGGATGCGCAGGAGTTGGCCCTCGATCCGGCCTACCTGGACCCCGCGGCCCTGCCCGCCGCCCAGCGCCGCAACGTGGAGGTGTTGCGGAGTTGGGCCCAGTCGCCGCCGACAGGGAGTCCGCGCCGCATCCACGTGCGCTTCTTCCTCCGCCCGGTCGAACTCCTATCCGAGGCGGGGCGCGTGGGCGCGGTGCGCTTCGAGCGGACGCTGCCGGACGGCCGGGGCGGGGTTACCGGCACCGGTCAATACGAGGACATCGAGGCCCAGTTGGTGCTGCGCTCGGTGGGTTACCGCGGAATCCCCCTGGAGGGCCTGCCGTTCGACGCGCAGAACGGCACGGTCCCCCATCTCGCCGGCCGCGTCCTGCGCGGGGGCGTGGTGGCGCCGGGCGAGTACGTGGCCGGCTGGATCAAGCGGGGCCCGACGGGAGTCATCGGCACGAACCGGCCGTGCGCGAAGGAGACGGTGACGTCGCTGCTGGAGGACGCCGACAGGCTCGTACGGGAAGAGCGCCCGGGTGATCCCCTCGCGGCATTGCGGGCGGACGGGATCAAGCCGGTCGAATGGTCGGGTTGGTGCGCCATCGAACAGGCGGAGGCGGCACTCGGGGCATCGCTGGGACGGGCAGTGGTGAAACTCCCCGACTGGGGTTCACTGATGAGCGCCGCACGCGGCCAAGGCTCTTAGGGGCGCGGGGAACCGCGCGAGCAACCACACACAACCCGCACCGAGAAACGAACCGGCAACACCCCCGAAATCAACAATCTGTTCAAGGAGCCTACGGTTCTCGGCCATGACGCAAACCGCACCCGCGCACCCTGTCGACGAAGTCCCACCCGCCCGCCACCTCCTCGCCTTCGGCCTCCAACACGTACTCGCCATGTACGCCGGCGCCGTGGCCGTCCCCCTGATCGTCGGCAGCGCGATGAAACTGTCGCCCGCGGATCTTGCCTACCTGATCACCGCCGACCTCCTGGTCTGCGGTATCGCCACCCTGATCCAGTGCGTCGGCTTCTGGCGCTTCGGCGTGCGCCTGCCGATCATGCAGGGCTGTACGTTCGCCGCCGTCTCCCCGATGGTGCTGATCGGCACGACCGGCGGCGGCCTCCCCGCGATCTACGGTTCCGTCATCGTCGCGGGGCTCGCCATCATGCTGCTCGCGCCGGTCTTCGGCAGGCTCCTCCGGTTCTTCCCGCCGCTCGTCACGGGCACCGTGATCCTGATCATCGGCCTGTCGCTGCTGCCGGTCGCGGGCAACTGGGCCGCGGGCGGGGCCGGTTCGACGGACTTCGGAGAGCCGAAGAACCTGGGACTGGCCCTCTTCGTGCTCCTCGTGGTGCTGGGTGTGCAGCGGTTCGCGCCCGCGTTCCTGAGCCGGATCGCCGTACTGATCGGCATCGTCGTGGGACTGGCGGTGGCCGTGCCGTTCGGGTTCACGGACTTCGACGGTGTCGGCGGCGCGGACTGGCTCGGGATCAGTACGCCGTTCCACTTCGGAGCGCCCACCTTCGAGGCCTCGGCGATCGCGTCGATGCTGGTGGTGGCACTGGTGACGATGACCGAGACGACCGGTGACCTGATCGCGGTCGGCGAGATGACCGACCGCAAGGTAGAGCCGCGCACCCTCGCGGACGGCCTGCGCGCCGACGGCCTGTCGACCGTCCTCGGCGGCGTCTTCAACACCTTCCCCTACACGGCGTACGCCCAGAACGTCGGCCTCGTCGGCATGACCCGCGTCCGCAGCCGCTGGGTCGTGGCCGCGGCGGGCGGCATCCTCGTACTGCTGGGTCTGCTGCCCAAGCTGGGCGCGGTGGTCGCGGCGATACCGGCGCCGGTGCTCGGTGGTGCGGGGCTGGTGATGTTCGGGACGGTGGCCGCGAGCGGCCTCAGGACTCTCGCGACCGTCGACTTCAAGGGCAACAACAACCTGACGGTGGTGGCCGTCTCGGTGGCGATGGGCATGCTGCCGGTCGGGGTGCCGACGGTGTACGAGAAGTTCCCGGACTGGTTCCAGACGGTGATGAACAGCGGCATCAGCGCGGGCTGTCTGACGGCGATCGTGCTGAACCTGCTCTTCAACCACCTCCCCTCGAAGGCGGGTTCAGCCGAGGCGGACGGCCTGGCGGTCGGCGGCGCCGAGAAGGACGTCGAGCAGCCCCGGGAAGAGGTCGTCTAGGTCGTCCCGGCGCAGGCCGTTCATCTTGGCCGTGCCCCGGTAGATCTGCCGGATCACGCCCGCCTCGCGCAGCACCCGGAAGTGGTGCGTGGTGGTGGACTTGGTGACGGGCAGCGCGAACTGCGAACACGTGAGCTCGTCACCGACGGTGGCGAGCTCACACACGATGGCGAGGCGCATCGGGTCGGAGAGCGCGTGCAGGATCGGCTCCAGCCGGATGTCGTCCCGGGCCGGATGCGGGAGGTCACGGCTGCTCACAGCGGGCGAGGTCACGGCGGCTCCACCTCTTGAGGAAGGCTTCGGGAAGTCTTCGGGACGCCCATTGTACGAAACCCTTCGTAGTTTGACATCCACCGTACTACGATGCCTATCGTACGAGTCGACCACCGGTCCCGTGACGAATGGAGCCCGCCGTGAGTGCACTCTTCGAGCCCTACACCCTGCGCGACGTGACGATCCCGAACCGGGTGTGGATGCCGCCGATGTGCCAGTACTCCGCGGCACCCGAGGGCCCTGAGGCCGGGGCGCCCAACGACTGGCACTTCGCGCACTACGCGGCGCGCGCGGCCGGCGGTACGGGCCTGGTCATCGTCGAGGCCACGGGTGTGAGCCCCGAGGGCCGGATCTCGCCGTACGACCTCGGCATCTGGAACGACACCCAGGTCGAGGCCTTCCGCCGGATCACCCGCTTCCTGGTGAGCCAGGGCACGGTCCCGGGCATCCAGCTCGCACACGCCGGACGCAAGGCCTCGACGGAGCGGCCCTGGAAGGGCGGCGCGCCGATCGGCACCGAGGGCGGCGGCTGGCAGCCGCTCGGGCCGAGCCCGGTGGCGTTCGACGAGCGGCACCCGGCACCGGCCGAGCTGACAGCCGCCCAGATCCGGGAGGTGGTCGGCCAGTTCGCGGACGCGGCCCGCCGCGCCCTCGCCGCCGGCTTCGAGATCGCCGAAATCCATGGCGCCCACGGCTATTTGATCGGCAACTTCCTCTCCCCGCACTCCAACCATCGCACCGACGCCTACGGCGGCTCGTACGAGAACCGCACCCGCTTCGCGCTCGAAGTCGTGGACGCCGTACGGGAGGTGTGGCCGGACGACAAGCCGCTGTTCTTCCGTATCTCGGCCACGGACTGGCTGGAGGAGGGTGGCTGGACACCGGACGACACCGTCCGCTTCGCCGCCGATCTCCAGGCCCACGGCATCGACCTCCTGGACGTCTCCACCGGCGGCAACGCCTCCGGCGTCCGGATGCCGATCGGCCCCGGTTACCAGGTGCCGTTCGCGGCCCGGGTCAAGGCCGAGACCAGGCTCCCGGTCGCTGCGGTCGGCCTGATCACCGAGCCCTGGCAGGCCGAGAAGATCCTGGTCAACGGCGAGGCGGACGCCGTGCTCCTCGGCCGTGAGCTGCTGCGCAACCCGTCCTGGGCGCGCCAGGCCGCGCGGGAGCTGGGCGGGGACGTGCATGTGCCGGACCAGTACCACCGGTCGGTCTGAGCCCACGGACCGCACCGCGGGAGGACCGGGACCTGAGAAGTAGGTCCCGGTCCTCCCGCAGAAGTAGGGCGGCCCCGGCGGTTGCTCCCCCCAGGTCAGGGGTAATGCCTCCCCAGGCACGATGTGCCAGGCGCCCGCGACAGCGAGGCTGTTGGTATCAGCATGAGGAGGGCGTCATGAACGGTCAGACCCGCATCCGAGTCATCCGCCGACCCGCCCCGCGCCGGGACGAGACGATCGACCGCAGGACACCGTCGGGGCGACTGCTGCCGTACTGACGGCGCCCGCGGCCGGATCCGTCAACCCACCGTGCAGGCCGTTCCGTTGAGACTGAAGGCGCCCGGCGCCGCACTGTTCCCGGTGTGCGTCGCCTGGTAGCCGATACTGACGCTCGCGTTCGGCGCGAGCGTCGCGTTGTACGAGGCGTTCGTCGCCGTCACCGCGCCGGAACTCGGCGCGTACGTGGCGTTCCAGCCGTTGGTGATGGTCTGCCCGCCGGGCAGCGTGAAGGCGAGCTGCCAGCCGTTGACCGTGCTCGTGCCGGTGTTGGTGAGGGTCACCGACGCGGTCAGACCGGTGTTCCAGGCATTGGTGGTCACCGTCACCTTGCAGGGCCCGGCCGGGGGTTGGGGCACGGTGCCGCCGCTGTCGAGGCCGAAGAACGTGAGCACGCGGGCGGCCATCCCCCAGGCGTACAGGTTGTGGCCGACGCCCTGGAGGCTGATCGCCTCGACCTGGGCGCGGTCACCGGTGCCGCCGTAGCGGGTGCGGGTCCAGCCGGACTGGGGCGAGTCGGTGGCGGCCGGGGTCTGGCTCACGCCCTGGACGTTCGTCCACTGCTTGATCTCCTCCCCGAAGTTGGGGTAACGCAGCACGTCGTCCTCCGTGCCGTGCCACAGCTGCATCCGCGGACGGGGGCCGGAGTATCCGGGGTAGGCGGCGCGGGCGATGTCGCCCCACTCCTGCGCGGTGTGGGTGATCGTGCCCTGCGCGCACGCGCTGTTCCACTCCGAGCCGTCGGTGGTCGCGAAGCAGCCGAACGGCACGCCCGAGAAGGCCGCGCCCGCGGCGAAGACGTCCGGATAGTCGCCGAGCAGGACGTTGGTCATCATGGCGCCGGAAGAGATGCCGGTGGCGAAGATCCGGCTGGTGTCGGCGTCGTAGGCGTCGACCGTCCAGTCGACCATCGACTTGATGCCGACCGGGTCGCTGCCGCCGCCGCGCTTGAGGGCCTGCGGCGAGGAGACGTCGAAGCACTTGCTGGAGCGGGTGACCGACGGGTACACGACGATGAACCCGTACTGGTCGGCGAGCGAGGCGTACTCGGTGCCCGAGTACATCGCCGGACCGGAGCCGGTGCAGTAGTGGACGGCCACCAGGATCGCCGGGTGGGCGGTGACGGTCTCGGGGACGTACAGGTACATCTGTAGGTTGCTGGGGTTCGCGCCGAAGTTCGTGATCTCGGTGAGGGTGGCGCTCGGGGCGGCCTCCTCGGCGGCGGCCGGGGGTGCGGTGAGCAGGGCGGCGGCGAGTAACGCCACCAGCAGTGCGTGGAGCGCGACAAGGACCGCGCGCAGCGGTCTCCTCGCGATGGTGCCGACAGTGGCGGACACGGTGGGTCCCTTCGTGATGGCGGCTCGTGGGGGCATCGCTGAGGGGAGCAACAGGAATGGTGACATGCACATGGCCGCCATGGAAGCGCTCCCACGCTTTTCGCGGGACGACCGGCGCCGCGACCAGGAGCGTTCGGACGTCTTCTGCGCAAAGCGTTGACTAGAAAGCGCTTGCCCCCTACGTTCCGTTCAGCAGCGTGACCCAGCGGCATGGCCATCCGCGCAAAAGGTCACGATGCTCGCACATTCGGTTCTGAATGACGGACGTCGTTCATGTACATGTGCGCGACCACCCCCCAACAAGGAAGAAGGATTCGGGACATGACTTCTTCACCACCTCCCCGCACACACCGCCGCGCAGTGACCGGCGCGGTCGCCGCCCTCGGTCTCTCCGTTGGCATGATCATGGCAATCAACACGCCGTCGGCGAGTGCCGCCACCTGGCCCACCCCCACCAGCAGCAAGGCGGTCAGCTCCACCATCTCCCTGTCCGGCACCAAGGACTACGGGATGCAGCGCCTGTACGGCTCCGGTGACCTGGGCAGCGACAGCCAGGACGAGGACCAGGGCCCGATCCTGGAGCTGGCCGCCGGCACGGTCCTGAAGAACGTCATCATCGGCGCGCCCGCGGCGGACGGCATCCACTGCGAGGGCAGCTGCACGCTACAGAACGTCTGGTGGGAGGACGTCGGCGAGGACGCTGCCACGTTCCGCGGCTCCTCGTCGTCGAACGTGTACACCATCTCCGGTGGCGGCGCGAAGGAAGCCAGCGACAAGGTGTTCCAGTTCAACGGCGCCGGGACGCTCAACATCTCCAACTTCGCCGTGAAGAACTTCGGCACGTTCGTCCGCTCGTGCGGCAACTGCTCGACGCAGTACAAGCGCACGATCAACCTCAACACCATCGAGGCGACCTACAAGGGCAGCAAGCTCGTCGGCATCAACACCAACTACGGCGACAGCGCGACCCTGAGGGGCATCACGATCGTCGGGGACTCCAGCAAGAAGATCATCCCCTGCCAGAAGTACATCGGCAACAACAGCGGCAAGGAGCCGACCACCAACGGCTCGGGCCCTGACAGTACTTACTGCAAGTACGCGACCTCGGACATCACGTACAAGTAGGCGCCGCAGTCAGCAGGGCAGTCCCCCCACGGTGAGGGCGGCCGTCCGAAGCGTCCCCGCACGGCGCTTCGTACGGCCGCCGCATCATGTGCGCCGCATCGTGCCCTCGCCGTGCCCGCGCCACGCGCCTTCGCCGTGTGCCTTCACCGCGCGCCTTCACAGTGCGCCTTCGCCTTGCGCCTTCGCCTTGCGCCTTCACTGTGTGCCGAGCTCCCGTCGGTAGTCGGCGTAGGCGGTGCGCAGGGCGGTTCCCGGCCAGTCGGCGGGCAGGAGTCCGGTGGGCAGGACCGGGTCCGCGAGCAAATGACGTACGACCGCCGCGTAGGCGGTGAAGCGGTCGGCGGGGCCGTCCACGCGCGCGGTGTGGGCGAGCAGGGCCCGGCCCTTGGCGGCCCAGGCGCCCAACGGCCAGAGAACCGCGGCCAGTTCGGCCGCGGGGCGGTCGGGACGGGCCGTGCACCGCTCCCCCACCTGGGCGAGGTCGGCCGGCAGCGGGCGGCTCAGGTTGGCGGGGCGCAGCCAGACGCCCTCCCGCAGTTCGGCCAGCCGCAGCGCGGTCAGCCGGGTGCGCAGGTCGGCCCGTTCGGCGGGGCCCCGGCCCGTCGCCGTGACCACGAGCATCTCCCAGTCGCCGTCCCACGCGCGCGTGCGGGGATGCACGGCGTCGTCCTGACGGCGCTGCCGTTCCAGGAGCCGGTCGCTCAGCCGGTGGACGGTGTCGGTGCGGCGCAGGTCCCCGGCCGCGACCATGCGGCTGAGCGCGGCCCGCGCGGTGGAGCCGCCGACGCCGAAGGCCTCCACCTGGCGCACCAGCTCCTTCACCGGCAGCTCGGGCGGATGCGCGCCCAGGAGCAGGCTCAGGACGACCGAGCGCGCGGACAGAGGACGCAGTTCCAGCCGGCTTGACCGGCCGGGCGCGTCGGGCCGCTCGGGCCGGCCGGGCTCCTTTGGCTCATCGGGCCGGTCGGCCGGGTTCGTCCGCATGGTCACGTACTGTAGGTGGTATTGCATCATTGCTACAGTCGCAGCAAAAGTGCAACACTCGCCGTATGGTCTTCTCACCGGCGCACGAGGGCAGCGCGACGCATGACGTCACCAACCAGCCCCCTCCCCTGGCCCCCTACGACGCGTCCGAGGACGTGGCCCTGCTGGAGGGGCTGCGCCGGGAGGGCGCGGGCTGGGCCGAGGACGACGTACGGCGGATCGGCCGGCTCGCGGGCAGCGCGGAGGCGCAGGAGTGGGCCGAACTCGCCAACCGGCACGAGCCCGAGCTGCGCACGCACGACCGGTACGGCCACCGGGTCGACGAGGTCGAGTTCCATCCGAGCTGGCACCACCTGATGCGGGCCGCGGTCACCGAGGGGCTGGCCGGATCGCCCTGGGCGGACGACCGGTCCGGCGCCCATGTGGCGCGCACGGCGGGCGGGTTGGCCTGGGGGCACACCGACGCCGGGCACGGCTGCCCGACCTCGATGACGTACGCCGCCGTCCCCGCGCTGCGTCAGCAGCCGGACCTCGCGAAGGTCTACGAACCCCTGTTGACCAGCAGGGAGTACGAGCCGGGGCTGCGCGTGCCGACGGACAAGCGCGGTCTGCTGGCGGGCATGGGGATGACCGAGAAGCAGGGCGGGTCCGACGTCCGGACGAACTCGACGGCGGCGACGCCGACTTCGGAGCCTGGCGTGTACACCCTGCGCGGCCACAAGTGGTTCACGTCGGCGCCGATGTGCGACGTGTTCCTGGTGCTGGCGCAGGCGCCGGAGGGGCTGTCCTGCTTCCTGGTGCCGCGCGTCCTGCCCGACGGCAGCCGCAACACCTTCCGCATCCAGCGGCTCAAGGACAAGCTCGGCAACCGCTCGAACGCGTCCTCCGAGCCGGAGTTCGACGGCACCCTGGCCTGGCTCGTCGGGCCCGAGGGACGCGGTGTGAAGACCATCATCGAGATGGTCAACTGCACCCGGCTCGACTGCGTGATGATGTCGGCCACGCTGATGCGCAAGACGCTCGTCGAGGCGGGCCATCACGCCCGGCACCGCAGCGCGTTCGGCGCCCGGCTGGCCGACCAGCCGCTGATGCGCAACGTTCTCGCCGACCTCGCCCTGGAGTCCGAGGCGGCCACGACCCTCACCCTGCGGCTGGCGGGCGCGGCCGACCGGGCGGTGCGCGGTGACGCCGGGGAGCAGGCGTTCCGGCGGATCGCCACCGCCGTCGGCAAGTACTGGGTCACCAAGCGGGGCCCGGCCTTCACCGCGGAGGCCCTGGAGTGCCTCGGCGGCAACGGCTACGTGGAGGACTCGGGCATGCCCCGCCACTACCGTGAGGCTCCCCTGCTCTCGATCTGGGAGGGCTCGGGGAACGTCAACGCCCTCGATGTGCTGCGGGCGTTGACGCGGGAGCCGGGGACCGCGCAGGCCCTGTTCGACGAACTGGCCCTGGCGCGAGGGGCGGACCATCGTCTGGACGCCGCGGTGAGCCGGCTGAAGGGCCTCCTGAGCAGCGGCTCCGAGGCCGGGGCGCGGCGCCTGGTGGAGCAGATGGCCCTCACCCTCCAGGCCTCCCTCCTGATCCGGCACGCCCCGTCCGCGGTCGCTGACGCCTTCTGCGCGACCCGGCTCGGCGGCGACTGGGGGTACGCCTTCGGTACGCTGCCGGACTCGGCCGACGTGGGCGCGATTCTGGGGCGGGCGCTGCCGGGAAGCGGCTGACATGGGCGCGACTCCGGGACGGACGTTGCCGGGAAGCGGCTGACATGGGCGCGACTCCGGGACGGACGTTGCCGGGAAGCGGCCGACGCGGGCGCGATTCTGGGGCGGGCGTTGCCGGGAAGCGGCCGACATGGGCACGACTCCGGGACGGACGTTGCCGGAAAGCGGCCGACGCGGGCACGACTCCCGGGCGGGTGTTGCCGGAAAGCGGCCGACATGGGCGCGACTCCGGGACGGACGTTGCCGGGAAGCGGCCGACGCGGGCACGATTCTGGGGCGGGCGTTGCCGGGAAGCGGCCGACGCGGGCGCGACTCCGGGGCGGACGTTGCCGGGAAGCGGCCGACATGGGCGCGACTCCGGGACGGACGTTGCCGGGAAGCGGCCGACGCGGGCGCGATTCTGGGGCGGGCGTTGCCGGGAAGCGGCCGACATGGGCGCGACTCCGGGACGGACGTTGCCGGGAAGCGGCCGACGCGGGCGCGATTCTGGGGCGGGCGTTGCCGGGAAGCGGCCGACATGGGCACGACTCCGGGACGGACGTTGCCGGAAAGCGGCCGACGCGGGCACGACTCCCGGGCGGGTGTTGCCGGAAAGCGGCCGACATGGGCGCGACTCCGGGACGGACGTTGCCGGGAAGCGGCCGACGCGGGCACGATTCTGGGGCGGGCGTTGCCGGGAAGCGGCCGACGCGGGCACGACTCCGGGGCGGACGTTGCCGGGAAGCGGCCGACATGGGCGCGACTCCGGGACGGGCATTGCCGGGAAGCGGCCGACGCGGGCGCGATTCTGGGGCGGGCATTGCCGGGACGCGGCTGATCGAGGCCTGCCGCCGGAAACCGGCCATCGGGAGACGCCCTCCGGGTGACGCCGTGATCGGGCGCTCCAGGCCGCGGTGAGCCGCGACGGTTTGGCCGACAGACCGTCACCCCGTGATTCCGCTTGGTTGTCAGTGCCGTGGTGCAGACTCGGGATCACTTGCACTACGCCTGGGGAGGGCAGCGTGTTCACGGGGATCGACGAGGTCGACTGGGCTTCGATGCGGCATGCGTACGGGAGTGCGGAGGACGTACCCGGCCTACTGCGGGGGCTGGCCTCCGCGGACCCCGCCGAGCGGGAGATCGCGCTCGACGGGATGTACGGCGCGGTGCACCACCAGGGAGACGTGTACGACTCGACGCTCGCCTGCGTTCCGTACCTGTTCACGCTCGCCGCGCGCGAGGAGGTGCAGGACCGGGGCGGGATCGTGGAGCTCCTGGTCAGCATCGGCGGCGACGGGGAGGTGCCGGAGGGCGCGGACGCGGGGTACGTCATGGCGCACGCGGCGGTCCGGGCCGGCGCCGAGGTCTTCGCCCGGCTGGCCGGGGACCCGGACGCGGGGGTGCGCCGGACGGCCGCGACTGCCGTCGTGCGGTTCCTGGACCGACCGGAGCGGGTGCTGGGCCTGCTGCGCGAGCGGATCACGGTGGAGCGGGACGGCCGGGTCCTGCTCGCGCTGACCGAGGGGCTCGGCTTCCTGGCCCACCGGCATCGGGCGCACGCGGCGGAGATCGTGGAGCTCCTCACCGCCCTGAGCATGGCGCCCTACGGCCCCGGTCAACGACTGGCCGCGCTCGGGCAGTTGGCGGGCAGCGCACCCGACCGGCTCCCCGCCGACCTGGTGCCCACGGTCGTCGGACTGCTCCGGGAGCGTTCCGGGCAACGCCGGGACCCGTCCTGCGAACCTGACCGTCCGGACACGAACACGCTGGTCGGCCGGTTGCGGCGGCTGCGCCCCTCGGACGAGGAGGGCTCCCAGCTGCTGCGGACCCTGCACACCGCGCTCGACGGCCGGGTGGCCGACCGGATCGCCCTGCTGAACGGGCAGTTGACGAGCCCGGATCCGACCGACCGGTGCAACGCGATGTGGATGTCCTCCGGGCTGTTCCGCGACTGGCGCGCCGACTACAGCACACCGGTCGCCCTGATCGGCGCCCAACTGGGCGCCGATCAGGACCAGTTGCGCGACGCCGCGACGTCCGTCCTAGAGGACCTCTACCAGCTGGCCGCGCCCGCCGCCGACGACCTGCACGCCCTGGTGACCTCACGCCCCGAGCTGTGGGTGCGGCACTGGGAACACGGCGCGCCGACGCTGGGCGAGCCGCTCAGGGCGCTGGCCAGGAGCGGGGACCCACGCGCGGTGCCGGTGCTGGGACAACTCCTCGCCGCCCCCGACGCGCCCTACGACCTGGGGCAGGTCGTCGCCCACCTCGGCCCGGCCGCCGCCCCTCTCGCACCCGCGCTGCGGGCCGCCCTCGCGGGCCTGCCCCTCGACGACCCCGACGTCCACAACCGCGCGGTGGCCCTGCTCTCGGGGCTCGGCGAGCTGAACGACACGGAGAGCGTGCCGCTGATCCTGCGGCTGCTGACCGGTCTGCCGGACCACAGGATGCGGTCCGTCGTCGTCGGCGCGGCCCTGCGCACCCTCGGGTCGCTCGGTGTGGCGGCACGCGAGGCGATACCGGTGGTGCGGGGGCTCTTGGACGGGGAGAACGCGATCGAGGCGGCGGACGCGCTCTGGACGCTGACAGGGGACGCCGCATCCGTACTGTCGGTACTGCTGACACCTGGCGGTGAGGTCGTCGCGCACCGGGGCGCGACCGAGGTCCTGGGCCGTCTGGGGCCGGAGGCCGCGCCCGCGGTGAACGGGCTCCGGCGAGAGGCCGAGGCCCCGCACGTGTGGGTGCGAACGCCGGCGGCGTGTGCGCTGTGGCGGATCGGCGGCGCAGCGGAATCCGACCTGGTGCTGCCGGTGCTGCGCGGCACGTGGGCGCAGACGCCGGAGCTGCGGCGGCCCATCGCCGAGTGCATCGCGGCCATGGGCCCGGCCGGAGCCCCCTTGCACGACCTGCTCCGGGCAGAACTGGCTGCCCCGCAGCGGTACATCGCCCCTTGTGGGGGATACGCGCCGCTGGCGGTTCTCTCCGACGAGCTTTTGCTGGAGATCTGCCGGTCGGCACTCGGGGTGGGGTGAGAGTCGCCCTCGCGGGGAGGGCGGGGCCCAGGGCTGCCGAGGTTGCCCCGGATCCCTCCCTCAGCCCGCCGTCCGCCCCCGTTGCTGGCCGAAGCGTGCCCACTCCGCGTCCCACTGGTCGATCCGCCGGCGTTCCAGGCGACCGCACAGCATGCGCCCGGTGACGAACGGCACGATCGCCGCGCTCACGCCCAGGAGGGCACCGATCAGGGCGGCGCGGAGGTGGGCCTGCGCGGGGGTGGCGGGGCGGGTGACCAGGCGGCCCTCCCGGTCGGTCCAGACGGAGACGGGGGTGCCGCCGGCGCTGCCGGGACGGACCCGGACCTGGCCGGTGTGCGAGGAGCCGTCGGGTGCCGCCCAGCGGACCTCCGCCCACACCTGGTCGCCGCTGGTCGTCCCGGTCTGCCCGGCGAAGGTGCCGGGTGCCTTCGCCACGAGCCGGGCCTCGACCTGCCGCCACTCGACACGCTCCCGGGCGAGGGTGCCCTCCACCGACCCGCTCGCCGCCAGACCGGCGAACACCCCCGCGAGGACGGTGAGCAGCCACGCGCCGAGGACGACCCAGGCCTCCACCTTGTCGGCGCGCCGCCTGAGCGGATTGCGCCGCCAGCGCCACAACCACACCTTCGAACCACGGAACGCCATCGAAGGCTTCCTCCTCATGAGCGCATGAACATGCCGGGCCGCCCTTCCATACGGGGGACGTCGCCGAGGTGCTCACGGCGAGTCCCCACGCCTCGACCGTCGCACAGGCCCCGCACCCCCGCCCGGTCTTCGCGAAAGCCGCCCACAGATCGCCGACACGAGCTACCATCACCGCCCTGACCTGCGACGGAGCCCTTTCCAGGGGTGACTGTCAGTGGCTGGGTGCAGACTGGCCGATATCTGAGACAAGGACGTCGCGGAGGTGATCGGCATGACCGAGGTACTGCTCGCCGTAGGGACCCGCAAGGGCCTGTTCATCGGGCGCAGGCGGGGTGGGACCTGGGAGTTCGACGAGAGTCCGTATTTCAACGCGCAGGCCGTGTATTCGGTCGCGATCGACACCCGGGGTGAGCGGCCACGCCTGCTGGCGGGCGGCGACAGCGCGCACTGGGGGCCGTCGGTGTTCCACTCCGACGACCTCGGCCGGACCTGGACCGAACCGGCCCAGCCCGCCGTCAAGTTCCCGAAGGACACGGGCGCCTCGCTGGAGCGCGTGTGGCAACTGCATCCGGCGGCGGCGGAGCCGGACGTGGTCTACGCGGGCACGGAACCGGCCGCGCTGTACCGCTCCGAGGACCGCGGGGAGACGTTCACACTGGTCCGCCCGCTGTGGGAGCACCCGACCCGGTCGAAGTGGGTCCCGGGCGGCGGCGGCGAAGGGCTGCACACGGTCGTGACGGACAAGCGCGATCCACAGGCGGTGACGGTCGCCGTGTCGACGGCCGGGGTGTTCAGGACGTCCGACGGCGGCGCGAGCTGGGCGCCCTCCAACTCCGGTGTCTCCGCGGTGTTCCTGCCCGATCCCGACCCGGAGTTCGGGCAGTGCGTGCACAAGGTCGCCCAGGACCCGGTGACCCCGGACCGGCTGTACCTCCAGAACCACTGGGGCGTCTACCGCAGTGACGACGCGGGAGCGCACTGGACCGACATCGGCGAGGGGCTGCCGTCCACCTTCGGCTTCGCGATGGCCGTCCACCCGCGCCGCGGTGACACGGCGTACGTGTTCCCGATCAACGCCGACGCGGACCGTGTCCCCGCCGACCACCGCTGCCGGGTCTTCCGTACGACGGACGCGGGCAAGAGCTGGGAGCCGCTGTCCGCGGGGCTGCCGCAGGGCGACCACTACGGCACGGTGCTGCGGGACGCGCTCTGCACCGACGACGCGGATCCGGCCGGGGTGTACTTCGGCAACCGCAACGGCGAGGTGTTCGCCTCGGCCGACGACGGCGACAACTGGCAGCAGCTCGCCTCGCATCTGCCGGACGTGCTGTGCGTGCGGGCCGCGGTGGTGGGATGAGCCACGAGGGGGAACCACCGGGCCTTGGCCACCGGTTGATCGCCGCTGCCCGTACGGCAGTAGGGTGACGCCCGTGGCACCACGACCCTTGCATGAAATCGTCGAACCGGGCTGGGCGAAGGCCCTGGAACCCGTCGCCGGACGGATCGCCGAGATGGGCGACTTCCTGCGGACGGAGATCGCCGCGGGACGCACCTATCTCCCGGCCGGATCCAACGTCCTACGGGCTTTCCAGCAACCCTTCGACGAGGTCCGCGTCCTGATCGTCGGACAGGACCCGTACCCGACGCCCGGGCACGCGGTGGGCCTGTCGTTCTCGGTCGCGCCGGAGGTGCGTCCGCTGCCCGGCAGCCTGATCAACATCTACCGCGAGCTCAACACCGACCTGGGGCTGCCGCAGCCTTCCAACGGCGATCTGACGCCGTGGACCCAGCAGGGCGTGCTGCTGCTCAACAGGGCGCTCACCACGGCCCCGCGTCAGCCGGCCGCGCACCGCGGCAAGGGCTGGGAGGAGGTCACCGAGCAGGCGATACGGGCGCTGGCCGCACGCGGCAAGCCGCTGGTGTCGATCCTGTGGGGCCGCGACGCCCGCAATCTGCGACCGCTCCTCGGTGATCTGCCGTCCGTGGAGTCGGCCCACCCCTCCCCCATGTCGGCGGACCGCGGCTTCTTCGGTTCCCGACCGTTCAGCCGGGCCAACGACCTGCTGGTCCGTCAGGGAGGGCAACCGGTGGACTGGCGTCTGCCGTGACCGCAACGGGAGCCGGCGACGGGGGACTTGCGACCGGCATGGGTGGTGACAGGGACCTCCCGATCCCGGCCGACCCGGGTGACGACGGGGGCCTCCCGGACCCGGCCCACCCGGGCGACGCCAGGGGTCTCCCGGACCCGGCCGACCCGGGTGGTGACAGACGTGTCCCGGACCCGGCCGACCCGGGCATCCTCGCGGTCGACTCCGGTGGCTCCGGTCTCCGCGTCGCCGTCGGTACGGCGGAGCGCGGCGCGTTGGGCCTGCGGGAGTCGCGCGTGCCGGTGCGTACGGGCGCGCGGGGTATCGACCCGGTGCACCTGATGGAACAACTGGTGCCGATGGTCCGGGAGTTGGCCGCAGAGGCCCAGGTGACTCGGTTGCGGGCGGCGGTTGTCGGGGCCGCCGGGCTGACCACGCTGGGCGAAGCCCTGCGCGCCGAGCTCCCGGGTGCCCTGCGGCGGGAGTTCGGGATCGGGCCGATCGCGCTCGTCGCCGACGCCGTCACCGCCTATGTGGGTGCCCTCGGGCCGACGCCGGGTGCCGTGGTCGCGGGCGGTACGGGGCTCATCGCCATCGGCACGGATCTGACCGGCTGGCGTCGTGCCGACGGCTGGGGGCATCTCCTCGGCGACTGCGGCAGCGGCGCCTGGATCGGCCGGGCGGGGCTGGAGGCGGCCCTGCGGGCGTACGACGGGCGGCCGGGGGGTTCCGCCGGGCTGCTGGCCCGCGCCGAGGGCGAGTTCGGCCCGATGGCCGGGCTGCCGGGGCGGCTCTATCCGCGACCGGACCGGCCCGCCGTCCTCGCCTCCTTCGCGCCACAGGTCGCCGCCTGCGCGGACGACGACCCGGTGGCCGCCGGCATCCTGCGCGAGGCGGCCCGGCACATGGCCGAGTCGGCGGCGGCGGTCTGTCCGCCCGCCGGAGAACCCCACGTGGCCGTCACCGGCGGGCTGTTCAGGATGGGCGCCCCGCTCCTCGTACCCCTGGAGGAGGAGTTGGCGAAGAGGCTGCCGCACGCGCGCCGGGTCGCCGCCGCCGGGGATCCGTTGCACGGGGCCGTGCGGATCGCGACCGACCTGGCGACCGGGGCGCTCACTCTGCCGAGTGATGCGTCGATGGTGCACGTGATGACCGGAACGGGCGACTGATCCCGACAGGGCGCCCGCTTCCGATCCGTACGTAACTCATCAGACAAAACCGGACGGATACCGCTCACCTGCACCCTCCCCGAACAGGGAAGCCCAGTAAGCCAGTAACATGCGGCGCCATGAGCTCCCCCACTGGGCCCGCCGGCCTGCCAGTACGAATGCCGCGCCCCCGCCAGCCCGGACGGCACCGCCGTCCCGAGCCGCTGGCGGCTCCCGAGGGCGCGCCCGCGCTTGTCCTCGCGGTGCCGGGCACGCCGAGCGCTGCCACGCGCAGCCTCGCCGAGGAGGTCGTGAGCATCGCCCGCTCCGAGCTCCCCGGCCTCGACGCGCGGATCGGCTACCTCGACGGGGACGACGCGGAGTTCCCCACGCTCCAGTCCGTGCTCGCGCACGCCGCCGAGGAGCGCACGGCCCGGTTCGAGCAGGCCAGGGCCGCGGGACTCGACGTCAAGGAGCCCGAGGGTCCCGTCGCCGTCGTCGTGCCGCTGCTGGCCGGTCCGGACAGCGCGCTGCTGCGGGTGGTCCGCCAGGCCGTGATGGACAGCCGTGTCGCGGCCGACCTCACCGATGTGCTCGGCCCGCACCCGCTGCTCGCCGAGGCGCTGCACGTGCGGCTGTCCGAGGCCGGTCTGGCCCGCGCCGACCGCGCCCGGCTGTTCACCGTGGCGACCGCCGCGGACGGCATCATCCTGGCCTCCGTGGGCGGTGACGAGGCCGTGCAGGCGGCCGGGATCACCGGCATGCTGCTCGCCGCGCGCCTCGCCGTGCCGGTGATGGCGGCCGCCCTCGACCAGGAGGGCTCGATCTCCTCCGTGGCCGAGCAGCTGCGCGCCTCGGGTTCGCAGCAGCTGGCGCTGGCGCCCTACCTGATAGGGCCGGAGATCGACCCGGGTCTGATCGAGGAGGCGGCCAAGGAGGCGGGCTGCTCCGCCGCCGAGGCGCTCGGCCCCTACCCGGCGATCGGCAAGCTCGCGCTGGCGAAGTACACGACGGCGCTGGGCATCGCGCCGCAGCAGCCTCAGGGCGCCCCGACGCGCTGAGGCAGGCACGACCGCAGGCACCGCCGCACCGCCGCACGACCGCACGCACCGCCGAAGGGCCCGCTCCCAGTACGGGAGGCGGGCCCTTCGGCATAAGGCACCCGTGCTCGGGACCAGCCAAGGCATCCGGCGGCACACTCGGGATTCAGCCAAGGCATCCGGCACCGCGCTCAGGAGTCAGCCAAAGCATCCGACACCGCGCTCAGGAGTCAGCCGAGCACCACGCAGGACGCCGCCGGCACCTTCACCGAAGCCGGGCCCGACCCCGCGGTGCCCCGGCGTGGCAGCCCCGTCTCCGGGTCGAGGGCGAACCAGGTCACGTCGCCGGAGCGCTCGTTGGCGACGTACAGATACCCGCCCGACTCGGCGATGGCCCGCGGCCAGTGGCCGCCGCACGGCACGGTGGCGAGGAGGCGCAGCTCGTCGCCGTCGACGGCGAACGTGGACAGGACGTCCTCGCCGCGGGTGGCGGTCCACACGAAGCGGCCGTCGGGCGAGACGACGATGCCTGAGGGGTAGGCGTCGCCGGCCGGGGCGTCCGCCAGCACCTGCACCTCCGTCAGCGGCTTCAGCAGGCCGTCGGAGACGTCCCAGCGGCAGACGGTGACGGTCGGGGCGAGTTCGTTCACGACGTAGGCGTGGGCGCCGTCCGGGTGGAAGGCGAGGTGCCGCGGGCCTGAACCGGGGCGCAGCGCGATCTCGCGGTGCAGGTCCGGGGTCCCGTCGGCCAGCGTGCACACGCGGACGGAGTCGGTGCCGAGGTCGACGCTGACGATCCACCGCCCGCTCGGGTCGGCCTGCACCTGGTGGGCGTGCGGGCTCTGCTGGCGCCGGGTGTGCGGGCCCGCGCCGGTGTGGCGCAGTGCGCCGGAGGCGGGGCCCGCGAGGCCGCCGTCGGGGCGGAGCGGCACGGCGGTGACGCTGCCGGAGCCGTAGTCGGCGGTCAGGACGTGGCCGTCGTACAGGCCGAGGTGGGTGGGCCCGCCGCCGACCCGCACCGGACGGCCGACGGGTTCGGGCCGGTCGCCGGTGACCCGGTAGGCGGCCACCGTGCCCTCGGCGGTCTCGCTGACCGCGTAGAGCGTGTCCCCGTCCGGCGCCAGGGCCAGGTACGAGGGGTCGGACAGGCCGTCGAGGCTGCCCAGGAGCGTGAGCGCGCCGGTGTCCGGAGCCACGGCCGCTGCCACGATGCCGGGGCCTCCGGCCGCCGTGAACGAGCCGATGAAGGCCCTCCGCTGCCACCCGCCGCCGTCTGCCACCGCTGTCCCCTCTCGGTCCTGTGCCATGGGGGCTGACGGTAGCAGCGGTCTAGACCATGCGGACCATACGACGAGGATTTCATCCACCGCGCAGATCACCGGAACAACCTGCCCCGCGGTCTGCCTTCGGTCTGCCCGTGCTCTGCCTGTGGTCTGCCCGCGGGCCGGCCTTTCGTGGACCCGCGGAGCCGTCAGGCCCCTACCAGTGGCGAGCCGGACGGGGCCCGTAGCGGGGCCGCCAGGTCGGCGAGTGCGCGTTCCAGGCCGTGCAGATGGGCCAGGGCGGGCTCCTCGGCGGCCGGCTGGTCCGGGAGTGCCAGGTGCTTTCCGCCCGTCAGCGCCTCGACCGCGGTCTCCACCCGCCAGCAGGCGGCGGCCAGGCGGGCGTCGTGCGAGGCCTCGGGGTCGGCGGCGACGGCGACCAGGCCGCGGATCTCGCGGGCGCAGTCGTCGAGCAGGGCGAGCACCCGGCGGGCGCGCCGCTTGCGGCCGAGCATCGGGTTCAGTGGGTGCACCAGCGGGGCGACGGAGAGCCGGACCCTGGCCAGCAGCTGCTCCAGTTCGGCCACGCGCGGGGCCGGGTCGGCGTCCGGGGTGCCGGCGAGGCGGGCGGCGGCCTCGGCGGTGCAGGCGTGGACACAGCGCAGGGCGCGCTGGATCCAGGCGTCGGTGGTGGTGTGAGTGGTCACGGGCAGCACGAACAGCACGGCGAGGGCCGCGCCGAGCGCCCCGATGCCGGTCTCCGCCAGGCGCAGCGCGAGCAGGCCCGGGGTGAGGACGCCGAGGAGGCCGTAGAGCAGTTCGGCGAGGACGGTGACGCAGAGCATCATCCAGGTGTACGAGATCGCGGCCGTGTAGAAGATCCCGAAGACGCAGGCGGCGAGGAGCACAGCCGTGGGGAGCCCGGCGCCGTCCAGCGGTACGGCGACGAGCAGGCCGAGGCCGATGCCGATGACGGTGCCGAGGACGCGACGGAAGCCGCGGACGAGGGTCTCGCCGCGCGAGGCGGTGTTGACGAAGACCCACCAGGTGGCGCCGACGGCCCAGTACCAGCGCTCGCCGGACACCAGCTGGCCCACGACGAGCGCGAAGGCCGCGCCGACGGTCGCCTGGACGGCCTGCCGGGTGGTCACCCGGGCGAGTCCGGTGCCGGCGGGCGGGGCGGCGACCGGGGCCGGGGGCAGCCTGCGTTCGTAGCACCACAGGCCGAAGCGCACGGCCGCGGCGGTGGCCACGGAGAGCAGGACGGCGGCGTACAGCTCGGGCAGCCGGTCGGTGGTGGCGTGCAGGAACTGCGCGACGAAGAAGGTCATGAACGCGAACACGCCGAGGCTGTGCCCGCGCGGGCCCCAGCGGCGCGCGTACACGCCCGCGCCGATCACGGCGAGGAAGGTGAGGTCGCGGGCGACGGGGTGGTCGTGCAGTTCGGCCGCCGCGGCCAGCACGGGCAGGCCCACGGCGGGCAGCAGCGCGGTGGTGACCGCCTGTCCGCGCACGGTGGCGTCGGTGACGGTGAACAGGGCGAGCAGCGCGGCGAGCCCGCCGGTGACGGCGCCGACGAGAGAGTGCCCGGCGAGACCGCACACGACCACCGCGAGCCCGATACCGAGGACGGCCCGGGCCGCGAAACGCAGCCGCGTCCGCCCCGGGTCCGGAGCCACGAACACCCTCTTCAGCACTACCGACCGCCCCTGCTGTGTCCCGACATGCAAAAGGCGCCGCGGGGTCCGCAGCGCCATCGACAGCCTCATTGCAGCATCGGTGTCGCGCCTGGCTCAAGTGGCGTCGAATATGCTGGGCCATTGGCACAGACAAATGGGACCGAGGTCGTCCATCGGCGAGCCAACGGACCACACTCAAGGAGGCCGGGCACCATGGCCGTCGACGAGCTCGACACCCGCATCCTGCGGCTGCTGCTTGAGCAGCCCCGCACGAGCGTGCGCGAGTACGCCCGCGTCCTCGGGGTCGCGCGCGGCACGCTGCAAGCCCGACTGGACCGGCTGGAGCGGGACGGTGTGATCACCGGCACCGGTCCGTCGCTCTCCCCCGCCGCCCTGGGTCACCCGGTGCTGGCGTTCGTGCACATCGAGGTCACCCAGGGCCGCCTCGACGACGTGGGCGAGGCGCTGGCCGCCGTGCCGGAGATCGTCGAGGCCTTCTCGATCGCGGGCGGCGGTGATCTGCTGACGCGGGTGGTGGCGCGGGACAACGCGCATCTGGAGGACGTGATCCAGAAGGTGATCAGCCTGCCGGGTGTGGTCCGCACCCGCACCGAGGTGGCGCTGCGCGAGCGCGTGCCGCACCGGCTGTTGCCGCTGGTGGAGTCGATCGGCCGCGCGGCCCGGAACTGATCTTTGACATCCTGGCGACATGAGCACTCTCGGGCCCACCTCGGTCATCTTCGATCTCGACGGAACGCTCGTGGACAGCGAACCGAACTACTACGAGGCATCGCGCGCCCTGCTCGCCGACCATGGGATCCGGGACTTCACCTGGGAGGACAACTCCCGCTACGTGGGCATCAGCACCTGGGAGACGCTCGGGCTGTGGCGGGAGCGGTACGGGCTCACCGTGCCGCGCGCCGAGCTGCTCGGCGAGCTCAACCGGCGCTATCTGGAGCTGGCCCGGGTGGACACGCCCGCCTACCCCGAGATGCGCAAGTTCGTGGAGCTGCTGGCGACCGAGGACGTGCCGATGGCCGTGGCCTCGGGGTCCTCCCCGGAGGCCATCGAGGCGATCCTGGCGGGCACCGGCCTGGACGCCTTCCTGCCCACCGTCGTCTCCGCCGACGAGGTCGAGCGCGGCAAGCCCGCCCCGGACGTCTTCCTGGAGGCGGCCCGCCGGCTCGGCGCGGCTCCGGCCGACTGCGTGGTCCTGGAGGACGCGGCGCCGGGCGCCGCGGCCGCGCACGCGGCCGGGATGCGCTGCATCGCGATCCCGTACGTCGCCGCGCAGGCCGACGCCCCGGAGTTCGCCACCGCCTCGCTCCTGCTGCGCGGCGGCCAGGAGGAGTTCACGGCGCGGGCCGCGTACGAGTGGCTGGCGCGTTCGGCGCTTTCCTCCTGACCTCTGGGCGCCCTGGACCTTCCCGCCGACGTCGACCAGCATGGCGTGGCTGGTCGCCGACGTCCTGGAGGGCTCACGCATGGGTGCCGTACTGGTCGCCAACCGCGGGGAGATCGCGGTTCGGGTGCTGCGGTCCGCGGCCGAGTGCGGGCTGCGCACGGTCGCGGTGTACGCCGAGGGCGACGACGCGCATGTCCGACTGGCCGACGAGGCCGTGCCGTTGGGCGACTATCTGGACGCGGACGCCCTGGTCGACGCCGCGACACGGGCCGACTGCGGTTTCCTGCACCCCGGTTACGGGTTCCTGAGCGAGAGCGCCGACCTCGCCCGGCGCTGCGCCGAGGCGGGCGTCGTCTTCGTCGGGCCCGCGCCCGAGGTGCTGGAGGTCTTCGGGGACAAGGTGCGCGCGCGTGAACTCGCCGTCCGGACAGGGGTTCCGGTCCTCCCGGCGAGCGACGGCGGCCTTGAGGAGGCCCGGGCCTTCCTCGCGGACGGGCCGGTCATGGTCAAGGCCGTCGGCGGGGGCGGCGGACGTGGTCTGCGAGTGGTGCGGCGGGGCGAGGAGCTGGACGAGGCGTGGGAGCGGTGCCGTTCGGAGGCCGTGCAGGGCTTCGGGCGCGGCGAGTTGTACGTGGAGCGGCTGCTGGAGGGCGCCCGGCACATCGAGGTGCAGGTGGCCGGGGACGCGACCGGCGCCGTCACACATCTGTGGGACCGGGACTGTAGCGTCCAGCGGCGTCATCAGAAGCTGATCGAGATCGCGCCCGCGCCCGGACTCCCGGACGCGGTACGGGAGAAGATCCTCGACAGCGCGCTGCGGATGGCGGCCGCCGCCCGCTGTTCGAGCCTGGTGACCTTCGAGTTCCTCGTCCTGGCCGACCGGTTCCACTTCATCGAGGCCAACCCGCGCCTCCAGGTGGAACACACGGTCACCGAGGAGGTGACGGGGCTCGATCTGGTCGCCGTACAACTGCGTCTCGCGGCCGGGGAGACGCTCGCCGGGCTGGGGCTGTCCGGGCCGCCCGCGCCGCCGCGCGGGTTCGCCGTGCAGGCGCGGGTGAGCGCCGAGTCGATGGGGCGGATCACGCGGTTCGACGTGCCGACCGGGCCCGGGGTGCGGGTCGACACCGCGGTGCGGGCGGGGGTCGAGGTGGGTGCGCGGTACGACCCGTTGCTCGCGAAGGTCGTCGGGCATGTGCCAGGCGGCGGTGTGGACGCGGCCTGCGCGCGGGTGCGGCGGGCGCTCGGCGAGTTCACCGTCGAGGGGGTGCGGACCGGCATCCCGCTGCTGCGCGAGGTGCTGGCGCGGCCGGGGTTCTGGGAGCACTCCGTGGTGGTCCCCGATGCCACTCCGGTCGACGGATCGGCCACCGCCCCGATGGGCGGGACCGTCGTCTCCGTGGATGTCTCACCCGGTGAACCGGTGCGTGCGGGACAGCGGTTGGCGGTGGTCGAGGCCATGAAGATGGAGCACGTGGTGCGCGCACCCGGTGCGGGTGTGGTGCGGGCCGTGCACACGCGGGTGGGCGCGTCGGTGGGCGAGGGGCAGTCGCTGATCGAGCTGGCGGAGCTGGACGGCGGCCCGGCGGAGGAACTCGGGTACGAGGCCGCCGACTTGGACGCAGTCCGGGCGGACCTGGCCGAAGTCCGGCACCGGCACTCGTTCGGGCTGGACGGGAACCGGCCCGACGCGGTCGCGAAACGGCGTGCGCTCGGCCGCCGTACGGCCCGCGAGAACATCGACGACCTGTGCGACGACGGCACGTTCACGGAGTTCGGCGCCCTCGCCGTCGCCGCCCAGCGCCGGCGGCGTTCGCTGGACGACCTGATCCGGTCGACGCCGGCGGACGGCCTGGTCAGCGGCACCGGGCGGGTCAATGGCGAGCCGTGCGTGGCGATGTCGTACGACTACACCGTCCTGGCCGGGACCCAGGGCGTGCAGAACCATCGCAAGACCGACCGGATGCTGGAGATCGCCGGGCAACGGCGGCTGCCGGTCGTGCTGTTCGCGGAGGGCGGCGGGGGCCGGCCCGGGGAGACCGACACGACCGCGGTGGCGGGCCTCGACGTGACCACCTTCCAGCGGATGGCGCGGCTGAGCGGGCTCGTACCGCTGGTCGGCATCGCCTCGGGGCGGTGCTTCGCCGGGAACGCGGCCCTGCTCGGTTGCTGTGACGTGGTGATCGCCACGCCCGAGGCGAGCATCGGGATGGGTGGGCCCGCGATGATCGAAGGCGGCGGGCTCGGCGTGTACCGGCCGGAGGAGGTCGGGCCGCTGTCGGTGCAGGTGCCCAACGGGGTCGTCGACATCGCTGTCGCCGACGAGGCGGAGGCCGTGCGGGTGGCCCGGCAGTACCTGACGTACTTCCAAGGTGCGCAGGGGAGTTGGGAGGCGCCGGACCAGCGGCTGCTGCGGCACGCGGTGCCGGAGAACCGGCGGCGGGCGTACGACGTTCGGGCGGTCGTGCGCGGCCTGGCGGACGTCGGGTCCGTACTGGAGCTGCGCGCGGAGTTCGGGGTGGGGGTGCTGACCTGTCTGGCGCGGGTCGAGGGGCGGCCGTTGGGGATCATCGCGAACAACCCGGCGCATCTGGGCGGGGCGATCGACCGGGACGCGGCCGACAAGACGGCCCGTTTCCTCCAGTTGTGCGACGCGTTCGGGCTACCGGTGGTCTCGCTGTGCGACACCCCGGGGTTCATGGTCGGACCGGACGCCGAAAGGACCGCCACGGTACGGCACTTCGCGCGGCTGTTCGTCACGGGCGCCAATCTGCGGGTGCCGTTGGTGAGTCTGGTGCTGCGCAAGGCGTACGGGCTCGGCGCGATGGCGATGATGGGCGGCTCGACCCGCGCTCCGCTGGCCACCGCCGCCTGGCCCAGCGGGGAGTTCGGCGGGATGGGTCTGGAGGGCGCGGTCCGGCTCGGCTACCGCAAGGAGCTGGCGTCGATCGCGGACCCGGCCGAGCGTGCGCGCGCCTTCGAGGCGCGGGTCGCCGAGTTGTACGCACACGGGAAGGCGGTCAACGCGGCGGCGGCGCTGGAGATCGACGCGGTGATCGACCCGGCCGGGTCACGGGCCTGGATCCTGGCGGCCCTGGAGCGGTGCCCCGCCCCGCAGCCGGGGCACCGCTCGTACGTGGACACCTGGTGAGTGCCCCCTCTGACGCGCGGACTACGGCCGCGCCTCGTGCGTCGGCTTCACGGCCGGCTGGATGTTCTGGTTGAGGCGGAAGACGTTGTCCGGGTCGCGGTCGGCCTTGATGCGGGCCAGCCGGTCGTAGTTGCCGCGGTAGCTGGCCCGGACGCGCTCCTGGCCCTCGTCCATCATCATGTTCACGTAGGCGCCGCCCGCCGAGTACGGGTGCAGGGCGTCGAAGTAGTCGACCGTCCAGCGTTTGATCAGCTCGGCGTTGGCCGGGTCGGGGTCGACACCGGCGTACACGGACGCCCAGTTGGCGTGCCGGTAGGCCCAGGGGGTCTCGTCCTGGCCGACGTCGTGGGCGGCGCCGTCGATCGGGTAGAGGTGCATGGTCGACTGCATGGTGGGCAGCTCGGCGCCGAACTTGGCGTGGAGCGCGACGGCGTCGTCCGGGACGGACTCGACGAAGTCGGCACGCCAGTACCACTGGTCGCCGGGCGGATAGAGCCCGTCGAACATCGCCTGGAGTTCGGGGTGTTGCAGCACCATGGGGGCGTGCAGCAGCGGCGCGGGCAGCGCGTCGAGCAGCGGGGCCATCTCGCGGGCGGCGGCCTCGGGGTCGGCGCCGGTGTAGCACCAGACGATGCCGGCGATCTTGCGGAGCTGGATCTCCTCGGGGAACGGCGGGGCGGGCGGGACCGTGCCGTGCAGGAAGAAGCCGTTCAGTTCGCGCGGCGCGTTCGGCAGGAAGTCCCGGTAGGCGGCGAGGACTTCGGCACTGTCCTCCACGGCCCAGAAGGTGGGTCCGGCGACGACCGTGCTGATCTCGTGCAGCCGGAACAGGAACGAGGTGACGACGCCGAAGTTGCCGCCGCCGCCCCGGATCGCCCAGAACAGGTCGCTGTTCTCGTAGCCGCTGGCGACCACCTTCTGCCCGTCGGCGAGGACGACCTCGGCCTCCAGCAGGTTGTCGATGGTCAGCCCGCACCTGCGGGTGAGGTGGCCGAGGCCACCGCCGGTGGCGAGACCGCCGACGCCGGTGGTGGAGATGATGCCGCTGGGGGTGGCGAGGCCGTGGGCGTTGGTGGCGCGGTCGACCTCGCCCCAGACGCAGCCGCCGCCGACCCGGACGTTGCGCGACTCGGCGTCGACCTCGATGTGCTTCAGCGGTGACAGGTCGGCGACCACTCCGCCGTCGACGGTGCCGAGGCCGGCGCCGTGGTGGCCGCCGCCCCGCACGGCGAGCGGCAGGTCGTGGGCGCGGGCGAAGCCGATCACGCGGGCGACGGCGTCCGCGTCGGCACAGCGGGCGACCAGGGCGGGACGCCGGTCGATCATCGCGTTGTAGACGCTGCGGGCCTCCTCGAAGGCGGCGTCGTCGGGGCCGATCAACTCTCCGGTGAAACTGGTGAGTTCACTGCGTGCCGCGCGGGCGATGCTGCTGGTCATACGATCCCCCGTTTCGGAATTTCCGGTCGATTCGCCCGTTCTACTCGCGTCATCACCGAACGGACATCCGTGTGCATCACCCAGCTCGGCGCCGCCGGATACCTACGTTTCGGCGAGCGGAAGCGGTCCCTCGGACTCCGGTCGTGCTCCTTCGCCGTCCGCCAGCAGTCCGAGCCGGGCCGCGCGGTCGGCCGCGTGGCGGCGCGTGGGGGCGTCGAGTTTGTCGAGGACGGCCCGGACATGGTTGTCGACCGTCCGCACCGACACCACGAGCCGGGCCGCGATCTCGGCGTTGGTCAGTCCGTCCGCGAGCAGCCGCATGACCTGGAGCTGGCGCCGGGTGAGGCCCGCCGGGTTCTCCCGGGTCGCGGCGAGCGGGCCGCGCGGGATGTGCCGTACGCCGATCCGGCGCAGTTCGGTGCGGAGCAGCCGGGCGCGCGGTTCGGCGCCGAGGGCGTCGAGGGTGGTGAGTGCGGTGAGTTTGTCGGCGGGGTCGGGGCTCTCCGCGAGGGCGACGGCGTGTTCGTAGGGGCAGCCCGCTTCCAGCCAGCGGGTGGCGGCCGGGCGCCAGAGGCCGCGGGCCTGGAGCGCGAACGGATGCTCCGAGTCGTCGAGGCGGACGGCGTGGCCGGCCTTGGTGAGCCAGTAGCCGAGCTCGGCGCGGTAGGGGACGCCGGGCAGCCGGTCGGCCAGGGCGTGGACGGGCCCCGCGGCGGCGGTGACGGCGGCGAGGTCGCCGCGCAGCCAGGCCGCTTCGGCGAGGGCCGCCGCGACCGGCCCGGTGCGCTGGAGTTCCCTGGTGCGTACGGCGATCTCGCGGGCCTCGGCGAGGAGTTCGGCGGCGCCGGGCCGGCCGCAGCGGATCCGGACCCGGGCGAGGACGGTGAGGGCGGGGCAGCGGGCGGGCACGAAGTCGTGCATGCCGTACTCGGCGTGTTTCTCGGCGTCCTCCCAGTCGGCGGCGGCCAGGCGCCGTACGGCCAGCTCGACGTGGAGGTAGTTGAGGAAGCCGAGGTGTTCGGCGCGGTCGGCGAGGTCCATCGCCGGGGGCAGGAAGAGGTCGGCCTCGTCGTACTGGAGGTTGTCGAGGAGGGTCCAGATGAGGTTGGCGTAGGAGCGGCAGGCGTGTTCGACCTCGCCCGCGGCGAGCGCCACCTCCAGGCTCTCCTCCAGCTGGCGCCGCCCGCCGGGGTCGCCGCCGCGCCAGCGGGCCGTACCGACGTTGTTCAGGGCGTGGGAGAGGATCGCCGCGTCGTCGGCCTTGCGGGCCAGGGCGATGGCGCGTTCGCCGTGTTCGACGGCCTCGGTGTAGCGGTCGGAGAGCATGCGCAGTTGGGCGGTGTTGCTGACGGCGAGGGCGAGGAGCCGGTCGTCGCCGGCGTGTTCCAGGACGGCGACGGCCTCGCGGGCGGCGTCCTGGGCCTGGTCGGCGTCGCCGGCCCACCAGTGGATGCGGGACAGCCAGCGCAGGTCGGCGCCGAGCCCGAGGGTGTCGCCGAGGGCGCGGCGCAGGGCGACGGCCTCGTGCTGGGCGGTGACCGCGGCGGCGGAGTCGGCGATGGTGTAGCTCTCCACGGCGTAGCGTTCCAGCAGGTCGGCGAGGTCGGCCGGGCCGTAGCGGTGGCGTTGGCGCAGGACGAGCCGGAGTTGGGCGGCGGCCTCGCGGTGGGCGCCGGCGCACGCGGCGTCCTTGGCGGCATCGGGGCCGTAGCGGGCGATGGCGTCCTGGTCGCCGGCCTGGTCGGCGTGGTGGACGATCCGGGCGGCGTCGGTGCCGGGCCGGGCGACGAGCGCGGCGAGGACACCGCGGTTGAGGTCGATGCGGCGGGCGGCGGGCAGGGAGTCGAGGACGGCCCGCCGGATCAGCTCGTGCCGGAACGCGACCCGTTCCGGCACGACGGTGAGCAGTCCGCGCTGCTCGGCGGCGGCGAGGACGGCCACTCCGTCCGTGAACAGGGCGTCGACCAACGGCCGTTCGACCGCGGAGGGTACGACCGCGAGCTGCTCCAGCGCGTCCACCGTCACCGGGTCCAGGCCCCGCAGCCGGGCCATGACGGCGTCGACGACCGTCGGGGGCACTCCCCCGGCGCCGCCGGCGGCCACGATCTCGGCGACGAAGAAGGGGTTGCCGGACGTCACCTCGTACACCTGGGCGGCGTCGAGTCTGCGGGCGGCGCTCAGCGCGCGCACCGCGTCGAGGGAGAGCCGGGCGAGGGGCAGCCGGTGCACCCGGGACGTGCGGGAGACCTGGCCGAGGAGGTGACGCAGGGGGTGTTCGCGGCTCAACTCGTCGTCGCGGTAGGTGAGGACGAGCAGCGCGGGCAGCGCCTCCATACGTCTGACCAGGAAGCGCAGGGCGTCCAGGGAGGCCTCGTCAGCCCAGTGGACGTCCTCGACGACGAGGACCGCGGGGTGCGGGGTGCCGGCGAGTTCGGCGTGCAGGGCCTCGTAGACGCGGTGGCGGTCGCCGCCCTCCATGACGGCGCGGGCGAGGTCGGCGCCGACGCTGCCGACGAGGTCGCGGAACGGTCCGAGGGGGCGCCGGGTAGCGAGGTCGTCGCACTGGCCGACGAGCACCCGGGCGTGGCCGGGCAGCCGCTCCGGCATGGCCTTCACCAGGCTCGACTTGCCGATGCCCGCCTCACCGAAGACGAGCGCCACCGAACCGGCACCGGCTGCCGCCTCCCGGGCGGCCGCGGCCAGTCGCGTCAACTCGCGCTCGCGTTCGAGGATCCACCGATCCACGGGGCCGATTCTGCCATCGGCGGTGCGCCTTCCGCCCGTAGATGAGGGTGCCTACCGTGCGAGACAGGGCACCCCGCCGTATCCGCCGGGACGAGTGAGTCGCATGTTCCAGAACGCAGAGAAATCCAGGAAGTTCCACGCGGACACGGACGCGGACGCGGACGTCCGGTTCAACCCGCCCTACTGGGCGTCGAGCTGGTGATCGGCCCAGACATAGGTCTCCGGCAGCAGGTCGGCGACGGGAACGGCGCGGACGAGGTCGCCGTGCCCGACGATGACCTCGATGGCGGGGAAGTAGTCGAGAAGGACCTGCCGGCATCGGCCGCACGGCGGGACGACGCCCCGGTCGCGGTCGCCCACGGCGACGATCGTGTCCAGCTCGTAGGTGCCCTGGGCGGCCGCCGTGCCGATGAGGACCAGTTCGGCGCAGGGTCCTCCGGTGAAGTGGTAGGCGTTCACCGCGGTGACGATCCGGCCGTCCCGGGCGCGGGCCGCCGCCGCCATGGTGTGCTGGTCGCCCCGGCAGCGGGTGCGGGCGACCTGCGCGGCGGCCTCGACGAGTTCGTGGTCGACGGGGTGGCTCTGCATGCTGACGATCTTCCCTTCCTGGTCCGCGCCACGACGCTAGTGCACCGAGAGCCCGCCGTCGACGAAGATCGACTGGCCGGTGACATAGGCGGAGGCACGGCTCGCGAGGAAGACCGCGGCGCCTTCGAAGTCCTCGGCCAGCCCGTTCCGCCCGACCATGGTCCGGGCGGCCAGCGCCTCGACCTTCTCGGGGTCGTTCGCGAGGCGGGCGTTGAGCGGGGTCATCACGAAGCCCGGCACGAGGGTGTTGCAGGTGACGCCGTACGGCGACCATGCCTCCGCCTGTGAGCGGGCGAGGGATTCCAGGCCGCCCTTGGAGACGCCGTAGGCGCCGCTCTGCACGAAGGCGCGGTGGGCCTGCTGGGAGGTGATGTGGATGATCCGCCCGAAGCCGCGCTCGGCCATGCCGGGGCCGAACCGCTGCCCGAGCAGGAAGGGCGCCTCCAGGTTGACGGCCATGGTGGTGTCCCACACGTCCTCGGCCAGCTCGCCCATCGGGGGCCGCAGGTTGACTCCGGCGGAGTTGACGAGGATGTCGGGCTCCCCGAAGGCCCGCACCGCCTCGTCGGCAGCCGCGCGCACACCGTCACGCGCACCGAGGTCGGCACTGACCCAGGCCGCCCGACAGCCGTCGCCCGTCAGCTCGTCCACGGTCGCCGCCAGCTCCGCCTCCTTGCGAGCCACCACCACGACGCTCGCTCCGGCACGGGCGAGCGCACCGGCGACGGCCCGGCCGATGCCGGAGCTGCCGCCGGTGACGAGGGCGACCCGGCCTTCCAGGGAGAACAGTGCGGAGAGATACGGCTGCTTGGTCATGTCCGCACCCTAGGCGGCAGCGCCCGGCGGCTTGTCGTCCGGGGGATCTGATCAGGGATCATGCCTGTATGTCCGCACCGCTGATCATCCACCGCGTCCTCGGAGACCACCCCTTCGCCGAGATCGGCGTGCCCTCGGCCGTCGCCGTGGGCGAGGAGCGGGGGGTCGTGGTCGTGGGCGGAGATCTCGGGGCGCTGCGGTGGTCCGGCGGCCGCGGCGGCGGGTACGGGTGGCGGGCGCACCGGATCGCGGTCTACGGCGCGGACGACCTACGCTGTCGCCGTCTGGTCGAGTCCCGCTGGCCCGTCCATTCCCTAGCCCTCCATCCGACGCTTCCACTCCTGGCCGTCGGCACAGGGGCGTACGACGGGGGGTACGCCTTCGAGGGCGAACTGCTGCTGGTCGACCTGGAGTCGGGCCGGTGCCGTTCGATGATGCGCAGCCCGCGCGAGATCCTGAAGGTGGGCTGGGAGAGCGCGCGGGAGCTGCGGCTCCTGGTGGCGCCGAGGGACGACGACAACGAGTGCGAGGAGGCCCACACGCATGCGTACGACGTCCTCGTCGAGCGGCCCGACTGGGCTGCCGCGCCCCGGGGTTCGGTGCAGCAGAAGGAGCTCGCCGGTCAGTGGGTGGAGCGCGAGGAGCCGACGGGTGATGCCGTCGAGCGGCTGGCCGAGCTGGTCGGGGAGCCGTGGTGGGAGCCGCGCCGCCAGGTCTGGGACGTGCGCGGGCTGCCGGACGGGCGGGTGCTGGCCTGCCTCGACGAGGTGCTGGCCGAGGCCTGGCTGCCGGACGGACGGTTGGACTGGTGCGTCGGGGACGAGGAGGGCGGACGTCAGCTCGCGGTCCGGGACGCGGACGCCTGGGTCAATGTGGAGCGGTGGCGTGAGCGTTGGGTGGGCCGGGAGAGGGTGGTCGAGCCGCCGCTCGTCGCCCGGGTGTCCCTGGCGGACGGGAAGACGATCGGCACCCTGGGTCTGGGGTTCCCCGTCCGGTTCACGCAGCGTCGGGACGGTTGGCTGGCCCTCTGCTCGACAGGCTCCGACACGAGCTTCAGGCCCCGTCCTCGACCGGTCGCCCTGATCACGCCCGCCGGGGAAACACCGAGCAGGACCGTGGAGCTGGGCGGACTCGACGCCGTCGAGCACTCCTTCCCCGTACGCCGCAGCAGTCGGCTGCTGTTCCTCCAGGGCGACGAGCGGGCGCCGCACCTGCGCCAACGGGTGGTCGAGGTCGACCCGGACGAACCCTCGGCACCCCGGCCGCTCTTCCCTCTCGACTGGCGGTCACCGGCCCGGCAGCTGTCCGGCGGCCCTGGCGTCGAGATCGGCACGGACCTGGTGTACGCGGGAGTGGCGCACGACACGAGCGGTCCCGCGCTCGTCAGCGCCTTCGTCGTACGGCGGAGTCCGACGGACGGCGCGATCCGCTGGGAGTTCGCCGCCGACCGCGGCATCACCGCACTGGACGGCGACGCCGGCACGGTCTACGTCGCCTTCAACTCCGGCGAGCTCATCGCCCTCAATGCCGAGGACGGAAGCGTACGTTGGCGGCACCGGCTGAAGATCGACGGCCTGTCCGTCGCGCCGCTGTCCCTCGAACTCACCGCCTCCGACCGGCTGTTGATCGGCACCGTCGACGGTCGCATCCTCGACTGCTCGACGACGCCATGACGAACGGCCGGAACTGAACGCTCCAGACCCGTTGACGCTCACCCACCCCCTCCCTATCGTCTGGTCGACTATTCGAATGGCGTTCGTAATTACGAACAGCCTCGATCGCGCCGCATCACGAGGAGCACACATGGCACCGCCCCTCTCCAGACGACACCTCCTCCAGGCCGCCGTCTTCACCGCCGCCGCGCCCGCGCTCTCGTACGTCGCGAGCGGCAGGGCCGTCGCCGCGACCTCCGCCGCACCCGCCGCCTGGTCCGTCCAGCCCTTCTCCCTGGACGAAGTGGCCCTGAAGGCAGGTGTGTTCACCGACAAACGGCAGTTGATGCTCGACCACGCGCGCGGCTACGACGTGAACCGGCTCGTCCAGGTCTTCCGCGCCAACGCCGGGCTCTCCACCGGCGGCGCGGTCGCGCCCGGCGGCTGGGAGGGGCTGGACGGCGAGGCCAACGGCAATCTGCGCGGGCACTACACCGGGCACTTCCTGACCATGCTGTCGCAGGCGTACGCGAGCACCGGCGAGCAGGTCTTCGCCGACAAGATCGCCACGATCGTCGGCGCGCTCACCGACGCCCGCGCCGCCCTGCGCACCGACCCCAAGATGCTGTCCGTCACCGGGAAATGGGGCGGCGCGCTGGAGAACGTGCGCGGCTCCTACCAGTACGTCGACCTGCCCGCCGCGGTGCTCGGTGGGGCCTCCGCGATCACGCTGTCGGTGTGGGTGAAGCCCACGCACGACGCCAACTGGCAGCGGATCTTCGACTTCGGCAACAACACCACCCGGTACATGTACCTGGCCGGCCGCAACGCGAGCGGTGTGCCCCGGTTCGCCATCACCACCAGCGGGGCCGGCGGCGAACAGGGCCTCAACGGTACGGCCGCGCTGCCACTGAACCAGTGGAGCCACCTCGCGGTCACGATCTCCGGCAGCACCGGGACCCTGTACGTCAACGGAACCGCCGTCGCCACGAACACCGCGATGACGCTCAACCCGGCGACGCTCGGCACCCTCACCAACAACTGGCTCGGCCGCTCGAACTACGCGGGCGACCCCGTCTACGCGGGCGGCTTCGACGAGTTCAACGTCTGGTCACGGGCCCTGACCCAGGCCGAGATCACCTCACTTCAGACCAAGGAGGCCAAGCTCTCCACCGCGGGACTGGGCAACCTCGCCTCGTACTACTTCCAGGCCACGAGCGGCGGGACCTTCGCCGACGCGTCCGGCCGCGGCCTGACCGCGACCCTGCGCCGCACCTGGGGCGGGCCGAGCCACCCCGGGTTCCTGGCGGCCTACCCGGAGACGCAGTTCATCACCCTGGAGTCGATGACCGCGAGCGACTACACCAAGGTGTGGGCGCCGTACTACACCGCGCACAAGATCCTGCGCGGTCTGCTGGACGCGTACACCGCCACCGGTGACGCCCGCGCCCTCGACCTCGCCTCCGGCATGGGCGACTGGATGCACTCCCGGCTGTCGGTGCTGCCCGAGGCGACACTCCAGCGGATGTGGGGCCTGTTCTCCAGCGGGGAGTTCGGCGGCATCGTCGAGGCGATCGTCGACCTGTACGCCGCCACCGGGAAGACCGAACACCTCGCGCTGGCCAAGCTGTTCGACCTCGACTCGCTCATCGACGCCTGCGCCGCGAACACGGACACCCTGAACGGCCTGCACGCCAACCAGCACATACCGATCTTCACGGGGCTGCTGCGGCTGTACGACGCGACGGGCGAGACGCGTTACCTCACCGCCGCGAAGAACTTCTGGGGCATGGTCGTACCGAACCGTATGTACGGCATCGGCGGCACCAGCACCGGCGAGTTCTGGAAGGCGTCCGGGCTGATCGCGGGCACGATCAGCGACACCGACGCCGAGACGTGCTGCGCGTACAACCTGCTCAAGCTCAGCCGGACCCTGTTCTTCCACGAGCAGACCCCGAAGTACATGGACTACTACGAGCGGGCCCTCTACAACCAGGTCCTCGGCTCCAAGCAGGACAAGGCCGACGCGGAGAAGCCGCTCGTCACGTACTTCATCGGGCTGACGCCCGGTCATGTCCGGGACTACACGCCCAAGCAGGGCACCACCTGCTGCGAGGGCACGGGCATGGAGAGCGCCACCAAGTACCAGGACTCGGTGTACTTCAAGGCCGCCGACGGCAGCGCGCTGTACGTCAACCTCTACAGCCCCTCCCAACTGACCTGGGCGCAGAAGGGGGTGACGGTCACTCAGACCACCAGCTACCCGCGCGAGCAGGGCACGACCCTCACCTTCGGCGGCAGCAGCGCGGCCTTCGCCCTGAAGCTGCGGGTGCCGTCGTGGGCGACGGCCGGGTTCCAGGTGACCGTCAACGGCGCCGCGGTGAGCGGCACTCCGGCCGCCGGGAGCTACTTCACGGTGTCGCGGACCTGGAAGGCGGGCGATGTCGTCCGTGTCACCGTCCCCTTCCGGCTGCGGGTCGAAAAGGCCCTGGACGACCCGTCGTTGCAGACCCTCTTCTACGGCCCCGTCAACCTGGTCGCCCGCAACTCCGCCACCAGCTATCTGTCGTTCGGGCTGTACGCCAACGCGGCCCTCTCCGGAGACCTGCTGCCCACCCTCACCCCGGTGAGCGGCACGCCCCTCCACTACACCCTCAACGGCACCGAGTTCGCGCCCTTCATGGAGGGGACGGAGAACCCCACGCACGCCTACTTCCGGCGCGCGGAACCCAAGGTCGTCTTCGGCACGCTCGACTCCGGGATCGCCAACCCCGCGAAGTCGGACGGCACCACGCTGCTCGACGAGATCTGGGCGGGGGCGCCCTTCGCGAGCAAGAGCGCGCTGGTGGCCAAGGTGACGAGCACCGTGAACGCGTGGGTGTCCGCCGGGCTGCTCTCCCAGGCCAACGGGCAGACGGTGATCAACACGGCGGGGCAGGCGACCTACGTGTCCTGAAACGCGCGGACAGCGGTCCTACGAGCGGCGGCGGGGCTTTCCGCGCTTGGCGCTCTGGGCCTTCTTGGCGGCGGGCGGCTTGCGTCGCCCGCCGGCCGCGTCGGGACGCCGGGGCTGCTTCTTCTGCTCGGCCTTCGCCTTGGCCTTGTCGTCGGCCTTGCCCGGGGTCGTGGAGCGGCCCCGCGTGCTGTTGACCGTACGGCCGCGGACGATGCCGATGAAGTCCTCGACCATGTCCGTGGTCGCCTCCTCCGGCCACGCCAGGGCGACGGAGGACTCAGGGGCGTCCGTGACCGGCCGGTAGGTCAGGTCCTTGCGGTGGTACAGCCGCGCCAGCGACTGCGGGACGACGAGCACCCCGATACCGGCCGCGACCAGGTCGATCGCATCCTCCGTGGTCGCGGGCCGCTCGAAGGCCGGCTCCCCCGGCGGCTGCTCCCAGTCGAAGACGTCGTCGAAGGGGTGCAGCACGGTCTCGTCGGCCAGATCGTCGAGGGTCACCTGGTCGACGGCGGCGATGACGTGGTCCTTGGGGACGACGACGACCGTGGTCTCGGTGTAGAGGGGGATGGCGCTGAAGAACGTACGGTCGACCGGCAGCCGTACGAGACCGGCGTCCGCGGAGCCGTCCCGCAGGGCGTCGACCGCCTCCGTGCCGGAGAGCTGGAGGAGGGTCAGCTGAACGTCCGGCAGCCGCTCGTGCCAGATCCGCACCCACTTCGCGGGGGTCGCTCCCGGGACGTAGGCGAGCCGGAACGCCGTGGCTTCGTCCGGGCCGGTCATCGGGGGTTCTTCCACGCCTGTCACCTGGCCAGGTTACCCGCCGTGGTCGGCGGAGGTTCACCCAGTCGATACCCTGGACACCATGACGCAGCACCAGAGCCCCCAGACGATGAAGCCCGCGACCGCGGCGAAGAAGCTGGGTGTGTACCTTGAGGCCACCCCCGCCGAGTTCCGTGAGGGTGTCGTCTCGCGGGCCCAGCTCAACGAGCTCCAGACCAATCCGCCCCAGTGGCTCCAGGACCTGCGCGCCAACGGCCCGCACCCCCGCCCCGTGGTCGCCGCCAAGCTCGGCGTGTCCATCGCCGGTCTCGCGCGCGCCGGCGTGACCGAGCCGCTCACCACGGAGCAGATCGAGACGCTGAAGCAGGAGCAGCCCGAGTGGCTGGTCAAGGAGCGCACCACGCAGGCCGAGGTCCGCAAGGAGGGCGCCCGCGTCAAGAAGCTGCACGCCGAGAAGGCCGCACGCACCGACCGCTCCTGACACAGGGCGCCTCGGGGGCTCGGGGCGCTTCAGCACTTGGTTCCTTGCTGCGCGCCCTTGGTCCCTTTGAGGGCTGGGGCCCAGCCGGCCGCCCGGTGGTCCCACTCAGGACTCGGACTCAGCCGCCCGCCCGGTGGTCCCTTTCAGGCCTGGGATCCAGCCGCCCGCCCAGCCGGATCCGGGACAGCCCGCCGGCTGCGGCTGGTGAAGCGGCGGGGCTGCGTGCGATGACCGGACTCCTCGTCCGGTACGCCGGGATCGCGCTCGCGTTCACCGGCGTCTCTCCGCGCGGCATCCTCGCCCTGGTGATCGGCCTCATTCGCTCGGCACTGCGGGTGCCCTTCCACGCGCCCCTGCTCACCGACGCGCTTCCACCGTTGCGACGCGACCAGAGCCGCGCGGGGCCGCCGACCGCTCGCCCCTCACCCCTCAGGCCCCTCCATTCCCCCGCTGCACCCCTCTGGACGCCCCGCGAAACCCTGACCTACGCTGCGCGAGAAAGCGCTTTCTAGCCTGGCCATGCCAACGGAAAGGCAGCATCTCGTGCCGCACCGCGAGTCATCGTCCTGGTCGCGCAAGTCGTTCCTGAAGGGAATGGCCGCCGTGGGAGCGGCCCCCTTGATTCCTGGCCTGTCGCCCACGACGGCACACGCCGCGTCCACCGCGTCCGGGAGCCGCCCCGACTTCCCGCTGGTCGACGCGGGCACCGCCGTCGACGTCTACGTGGACGCGGCCGACGACGCCGCCGTGATCCGCGCCGCCGGCGATCTGCGGGCGGACGTCGAACGGGTCGGCGGGGTCAGACCGGGGCTGCTGCACACCCTGCCGGACAAGGCACCCGGCCTCGTCCTCGTCGGCACCCTCGGATCGAGTCCCGTCATCGACAAGCTCGTCGCCGACGGCCGCCTCGACGTCGCGCATGTGCGCGGACGCTGGGAAGCCTCCGTGACCCAGGTCGTCGAGCGCCCCGCGCCGGGTGTGGAACGCGCGCTGGTGATCGCGGGAAGCGACCGCCGTGGCACCGTCTACGGCGTCTACGACACCTCGGAGCGCATCGGTGTCTCACCCTGGTACTGGTGGGCGGACGTGCCGGTGGAACGCCGGGACACGGTGACGGTCCCGGCGGGCAGGTTCCTGCGCCGTGAGCCCTCCGTCCGCTACCGCGGTGTCTTCATCAACGACGAGCAGAACCTGACCACGTGGTCCCATCGCACCCAGGAGCCGGACAAGAACATCGGCCCGGAGACGTACAAACGGATCTTCGAGCTGCTGCTCCGCCTCAAGGCCAACTACCTGTGGCCCGCGATGCATCCGTACTCCGACTTCTTCAACAAGTACCGCGAGAACCCCGAACTGGCCGATGAGTACGGGATAGTCGTCGGTTCGAGTCACCCCGAGGCCCTGCTGCGCAACGGCGTCCACGAGTGGGAGCCGTGGGCCGCCGAGCACCCGAACGCCGACGGCAGCCTGCCGGTCTACGACTACACGGTGAACCCGGCCGTCATCTCCGACTACTGGCGGGCCCGCGCGAGACAGAACGCCGCCTACGAGAGCAGCTGGACGCTCGGCATGCGCGGGCTGCACGACACCGCGCTGGAGACGAAGTACGCGACGACCATCCCCGAGAAGGTCGTCGTGATGAACGACATCATCACCGACCAGCGCCGCATCCTCACCGAAGAGGTCGGCGCCTCGGTGGAACCGCAGATCTTCATCCCGTACAAGGAGGTCCTGGAGCTGTACAACGCGGGTGTCCAGGTCCCCGACGACGTGACGCTGATCTGGCCGGACGACAACCACGGCAACATGCGCCAGCTGCCGAACGACACCGAGCGCGCCCGGTCCGGCGGCAACGGCATCTACTACCACCTGTCCTACTGGGGCCGCCCGAAGAGCTATCTGTGGCTGGACACCACCCAACTGGCCAAGGTCTGGCAGGAGTTGCGCCGGGTGTACGAGCACGGCGTGGACCGCATGTGGATCTTCAACGTGGGTGACCTCAAATCGATCGAGACCGGCCTGTCCTTCTCGATGGACATGGCCTGGGACGTGGACCGTTGGGGTCCGGACGAGGTGGAGGACTTCCTCTCCGAGTGGGAGGGGCGGCAGTTCGGGCGCCGGTACGGCGGGGAGATCGCCGCGATCCGTACCGAGTACTACCGGCTCGCGGCGGAGCTGCGCCCCGAGTTCATCGCGCCCGGCATCCTGTCGGTGATCCATCACGGCGACGAGGCGGGGCGGCGGATGGCCGCGTACGACGCGTTGCTCGGGCGGGTGCGGGCGGTGGCGGCCGAGGTGCCCGCGGAGTGCGCGGACGCCTTCTACGAGCTGGTCGAATACCCGGTGCACGGGGCGTACTTGATGAACCTCAAGTACTACTGGGCGGACCGCAACGCGCTCGCCGTGCGGCAGGGCCGCGGGGCCGGCGCCAACCGTTTCGCGGACCTGGCCCTGGCCGCGCACGCGGACGAGCAGGCGCTCACGCTGCGGTACAACACCCAGGTGGCGGGTGGGAAATGGGACGGCTACATCAACCCGTACCCCTCCCAGATCCCCAAGGCGCCGGGGCGGCCGACCGTCACCCGGGTCACCCGGACGGAGACGTCGGGGCTAGGGGTGGCGGCGGAGGGGAACGAGACGGGGGCGGCCCGGCCGCTGTCCTTCTCGTCCTACACCCGCGACCGTCGGTTCGTGGACGTCTTCAACACCGGTTTCCTGGCGCTGGACTGGACGGCGGAGGCGGGTGCCTCCTGGGTGCGGCTGAGTGCGTCGGGTGGCTCGCTGACCGAGCAGACGCGGGTGTGGGTCGAGGTCGACTGGGAGCGGGCGCCGGAGGGCACCCTCGACACCTCGGTCCTCCTCACCGGCGGCGGGCGGAGCGTCGAGGTGCCGATGCGGGTGGTCAACGAGGGTGCGCGGGCGCGGCGGCGGGCCCGGGGGTTCGTCGAGGCCAACGGCTACGTGTCGATCGACGCGGCGCACTTCGAGCAGCGGGTGGCCCGGGGCGGGGCGCGCTGGCGGGTCGTACGGGGTCTCGGGCGTCGTACCGGAGCCGTGGAGGCGGTGCCGTCGACGGCGTCTTCGGTCACCGGCGACTTCGCCTCGCGGGCACCGGAGTTGAGGTACCGGGTGCGGTTCTCGTCGACCGGCTCCTTCCCCGTGACCGTGTTCCGGCTGCCCTCGCTCGACGAACGGGGGTATCGCCGGGTGGCCGTGGCGCTGGACGACCAGCCGGCCACCGTGCTCACCGGGCAATCCGTCGCCACCGGCAACCGGGGGGACGCGTGGGCCCGTAACGTCGAGGACGGCGTGGAGAAACTGACCACCACCGTGACCGTCGCCGAGCCCGGTGAACATGTGCTGCGGATCTTCATGGTGGACGCGGCGATCGCCGTGGACCAGATCGTGGTCGACACCGGCGCGCTGCCCGTCAGTTACCTGGCCGCGCCCGAGAGCTATCACCCCGTGTTCCGTCCCGAGCCGGCCTACGAGCCGGGTCTTGACGTGCCCGGGCAGTAGGACCGCCGTGCGGGCCGCCGGTCCCCCGTTCCGGCGGCCCGCACGGAAGAGGGAGAGAACCAGGCACCCCCTCCGGGCCTGTTCTCCCCCCAGCTGTTGCATTCTGGAACAGCTGGGTGACACGCAGGTATGGGTACAACTGCGTAGACGAGCGGGCGGAGAGGGAACGTGGCACAGGGGCTGGGCGGAGCCTACGAACGGATGCTGTCGGTGGCCGTGGCCGCACTTCACGAACGCGATCCCGACCTGCTCTGGCCGTCGGTCGCGGCCGCCCTGCCGGAGCTGTGCGGCGGCGAGACGCTGATCTACAAGCTGGACGACTGGAGCGAGGACGGCGGCACGCTGGGCCTGGCCTCCGATGTCGCCGCGGAGTTCGGCGGTCTCGGGGACGAGGCGATGGGGCTGCTACGCGCGGGCTACCCCTTCGCGGGGCACTACGCGGCCGTGCCGGACCGGACGCCGGTCACGGCGCGGACGGCCGCGGGGCGGGCCTGGGGCGCGAGCCGGACCGCCCGGCTGCTCGACGACCTCATGGACGTCGACCAGGTGCTGGGCATACCGCTGCCGGGGTCCGGTGCGCCCGTCACCGGTTGTCTCGTCTACCGCTCGGGCCGGGACTTCACCGAGGACGAGGTGCGGGTCGCGGGCCTGCTCCAGCCGCTGCTCGCCGGGATCGAGCAGCAGCGGCAGCTCCTGGAACGGCTGCGGCGCACCGCCGTGCCGCAGGCCGATACGGCCGAGGCGGGGCTCACGCCCCGGGAGACGACCGTGCTCCTCCTGCTCACCGACGCGCTGACCGCCGCCGCCATGGGCCGCAGGCTCGGTATCTCGGAGCGGACGGTGCACAAGCACGTCGCGAACATCTACCGCAAGCTCGGCACCCACGACCGGCTCGGAACCGTGCTGCGCGCCCAGCAGTTGGGGCTGGTGCCGGCGCCCGCCTCACTGCGGTGAGGGCATCCCGCCGCCGTTGCCCTGGAGCCGCTCCAGGTCGGACGGCCGTACCTGAATGGCGAGTACGGCGATCAGCGCGGCGACCGCGGTGAAGATCGCCGCGACGATGAACGCGGCCGAGACCCCGGCGGTGAGGACCTGGTCGGCCCACTTCCCGGGCAGTTGTCCCGTGCGCTTGAAGAAGAGCTGCTCGGCCGGGGTGGCCTGCGCGAAGAACTTCTCGGTCTCGTTGCTGCTGGCCGTGCCGAACGTCGTGACCAGGATGGACAGTCCGAGCGAACCGCCCACCTGCTGGGTCGCGTTGAGCAGCCCGGAGGCCGCGCCGGTCTCCTGTACGGGCACGTCGGAGAGCGCCATCAGCGTCAGCGACACGAACTCCATGCCCATACCGAGGCTGAACACCAGCATCGGGCCGAGGACGCTGCCCGCGTAGGTGGAGTGGATGTCGGTCAGCGTCAGCCAGGCGAGTCCGGCCGCGGCGAGGATCGCGCCCACCACCATGAACGGTTTGGGCCCGTAGACGGGCAGGAACCGCGAGGCCAGCCCGGCACCGACCGCGATGACCACGCTGACCGGCAGGAACGCGAACCCGGCCTGCAACGGGCTGAAGTCCAGGACGTTCTGCACGAAGAGCGTGAGGAAGAAGAACATCCCGAAGATCGCCGCCGCGAGGCAGAGCATGATGCCGTAGGTCCCCGCCCGGTTGCGGTCGGCGAACATGTGCAGCGGCGTGATCGGCTGCCGGGAGCGCCGCTCGATGAGGACGAAGGCGGTGAGGACGACGACCGCCGCGCCGAACGAGCCCAGGGTGTACGGGTCCCGCCAGCCCTCCTGGGCGGCCCTGATGAACCCGTACACCAGCAGCACCATGCCGACGGTGGAGGCCAGCGCGCCGGCGATGTCGAAGTGGCCGGGATGACGCTCGGACTCCCTGATCCAGCGGGGCGCGGCGAGCGCGATGAGCAGTCCGATGGGGACGTTGACGAACAGCACCCAGCGCCAGTTGAGGTACTCGACGAGGATGCCGCCGGCCAGCAGTCCGATCGCGCCGCCGCCCGCCGAGACCGCGGCGAACACCCCGAACGCCCGGTTGCGTTCCGGGCCTTCGCGGAACGTGGTGCTGATCAGGGCGAGCGAGGTCGGGGAGGCGATGGCGCCGCCGACGCCCTGGAAGGCGCGCGCGGCGAGGAGTTGGGCCTCGTTCTGGGAGAGCCCGCCGAGCAGGGACGCCAGCACGAAGAGCAGCACGCCCACGATGAACATCCGCCGTCGCCCGAGGATGTCGCCGGTGCGCCCGCCGAGCAGCAGCAGACCGCCGAAGGTGAGGGTGTAGGCGTTGACCACCCAGGACAGGCTGGTGGTGGAGAAGTCGAGCGAGCGCTGGATGTCCGGCAGGGCGATGTTCACGATGGTGATGTCGAGGACCACCATCAGCTGACATGAGGCGATGACCAGCAGCGCCATGGCGTTTCCGCCACCCCCGGTGCCGGGGGTGGCCGTCTTCGCGGTGGAACTGGAACTGGAGCTGGTCATGGGCGTCGCACTCTCGGGAGTGGCACCGTCACCACGGGTCAGTGAACGGTGCCGTCCACTAGACGACCGTACGCCGGTGTGACGCCCGTCACCACTCGATAGGGAAATCCGGCGGCCGGCTCAGCCGATCACGAACAGCAGATCGCCGCCCTCCACCTGCTGGATCCGGTTGATGGCCAGCCGGGACACCTTCCCCGCCTTCGGGGCGGTGATCGCGGCCTCCATCTTCATCGCCTCGATGGTGGCGACCGTGCCGCCGGCCTCGACCTCGTCGCCCTCGGCGACCGCGAGGGTCACCACGCCGGCGAACGGCGCCGCGACATGGCCGGGGTTGGAGCGGTCGGCCTTCTCGGTAACGGGGATGTCGGAGGCGGCGGCCTCGTCCCGGACCTGGATGGGCCGCAACTGGCCGTTGAGCGTGGACATCACGGTCCGCATCCCGCGCTCGTCGGCCTCACCGACGGCCTCCAGACCCATCAACAGCCGGACGCCGGGCTCCAGGTCGACGGCGTACTCCTGGCCCGGGCGCAGCCCGTAGAAGAAGTCCTTGCTGTCGAGGACACTGGTGTCGCCGTAGGTCTGCCGGTGCGTCTCGAACTCCCGCGTCGGGCCGGGGAACAGCAGCCGGTTGAGCGTGGCACGCCGGTCCTTGTCCAGCCCGTCGCGGTCCTCGGCCGTCAGCTGCGGTGCGGGCTTGGCGGCGGCGCGGCCCTCCAGGGCCCGGCTGCGGAACGGCTCCGGCCAGCCGCCGGGCGGGGTGCCCAGCTCCCCGCGGAGGAAGCCGATGACCGAGTCGGGGATGTCGAACCGCTCCGGCGTCGCCTCGAACTCCTCCGGCGACACCCCCGCGCCGACCAGGTGCAGGGCGAGGTCGCCGACCACCTTGGACGACGGGGTGACCTTCACGAGATGGCCGAGGATCTTGTCGGCGGCGGCGTACATCGCCTCGATGTCCTCGAAGCGGTCGCCGAGACCGAGGGCGACGGCCTGGGTGCGCAGGTTGGAGAGCTGGCCGCCCGGGATCTCGTGGTCGTAGACCCGCCCGGTCGGCGAGGCGAGGCCCGCCTCGAAGGGGGCGTAGATCCGGCGGACGCTCTCCCAGTACGGCTCCAGGTCGCCGACCGCGAGCAGGTCGAGGCCGGTGGGCCGGGCGGAGTGGTCGGTGGCGGCGACGATCGCCGACAGGGACGGCTGGGACGTCGTACCGGCCATGGAGGCCACCGCCCCGTCCACGGCGTCCGCCCCGGCCTGGATCGCGGCCAGGTAGGTGCCGAGCTGGCCGCCCGCGGTGTCGTGGGTGTGGATGTGCACCGGCAGGTCGAACTCCCGCCGCAGCGCCGATACGAGGGTGGCGGCGGCCGGCGCCCGCAGCAGACCGGCCATGTCCTTGACGGCCAGGATGTGCGCGCCCGCCTCGACGATCTGCTCGGCGAGCCTCAGGTAGTAGTCGAGGGTGTAGAGCCGCTCGTTCGGGTTCGACAGATCGGAGGTGTAGCAGAGGGCGACCTCGGCGATCGCGGTGCCGGTCTCGCGTACGGCCTCGATGGCGGGCCGCATCTGGCCGACGTCGTTGAGCGCGTCGAAGACGCGGAAGATGTCGATGCCGGTGGCGGCGGCCTCCTGCACGAAGGCGTCGGTCACCTCGGTCGGGTACGGCGTGTAGCCGACGGTGTTGCGGCCGCGCAGCAGCATCTGGAGGCAGATGTTGGGGACGGCCTCGCGCAGGGCGGCAAGGCGTTCCCACGGGTCCTCGGCGAGGAAGCGCAGGGCGACGTCGTAGGTGGCGCCGCCCCAGCACTCCAGCGAGAGGAGTTCGGGCAGGGTGCGGGCGACGACCGGGGCGACGGCGAGCAGGTCCTTGGTGCGCACGCGGGTCGCGAGCAGGGACTGGTGGGCGTCACGGAACGTGGTGTCGGTGACCCCGATGGTCGGGGACTCGCGCAGCCAACGGGCGAAGCCCTCCGGGCCGAGCTCGGTGAGCCTCTGCTTCGAACCGGCGGGCGGCACCTCGGCGGTGGGCCTCGGCAGCTTGGTCGCCGGGTCGATCAGCTGGGGGCGCTCGCCGTGCGGCTTGTTGACGGTGACGTCGGCGAGGTAGGTGAGCAGCTTGGTGCCGCGGTCCGCGGAGGTGCGGGAGGTGAGCAGGTGCGGGCGCTGCTCGATGAAGGACGTGGTGACGCGGCCCCCCTGGAAGTCCGGGTCGTCCAGCACGGCCTGAAGGAAGGGGATGTTGGTGGCCACGCCGCGGATGCGGAACTCGGCGACGGCACGCCGGGCGCGCCTGACGGCGGTACCGAAGTCCCGGCCCCGGCAGGTGAGTTTGACCAGCATCGAGTCGAAGTGGGCGCTGATCTCCGTACCGGCGTGGGTGGTTCCGCCGTCGAGACGGATGCCGGAGCCGCCGGGCGAGCGGTAGGCGCTGATCCGGCCGGTGTCCGGGCGGAAGCCGTTGGCGGGGTCCTCGGTGGTGATCCGGCACTGGAGGGCGGCGCCGTGCAGGGTGACGGTCTCCTGGGACAGCCCCAGGTCGTCGAGCGACTCACCGGCGGCGATGCGCAGTTGGGACTGGACGAGGTCGACGTCGGTGACCTCCTCGGTCACCGTGTGCTCGACCTGGATGCGCGGGTTCATCTCGATGAAGACGTGGTTGCCGGCCGGGTCGAGGAGGAACTCGACGGTACCGGCGTTGCGGTAGCCGATCTCGCGGGCGAAGCGCACGGCGTCCGCGCAGATCCGGTCGCGGAGCTCCGGGTCGAGGTTCGGTGCCGGGGCCAGCTCGATGACCTTCTGGTGGCGGCGCTGGACGGAACAGTCGCGCTCGAAGAGGTGGATGACGTTGCCCTGGCCGTCGGCGAGGATCTGCACCTCGATGTGGCGCGGTTCGACGACGGCCTTCTCCAGGAAGACGGTCGGGTCGCCGAACGCGGAGGCCGCCTCACGGGCCGCCGCCTCGATGGACTCCCGCAGCTGGGCCGGGTCCTCGACGCGCCGCATACCGCGTCCGCCACCACCGGCGACGGCCTTCACGAACACCGGGAAGCCGATGTCCTCGGCGGCCCGCACCAGCTCGTCCACGTCGCTGGAGGGCTCGGAGGAACCGAGGACAGGCACTCCGGCCGCGCGGGCGGCGGCCACCGCCCTCGCCTTGTTGCCGGTGAGTTCGAGGATGTCGGCGCTCGGCCCGACGAAGGTGATCCCGGCCTCCTCGCAGGCGCGGGCCAGCTCGGGGTTCTCGGAGAGGAACCCGTAGCCCGGGTAGACGGCGTCGGCGCCGGCCTGCCGAGCGGCCCGGATGATCTCCTCGACGGAGAGATAGGCCCGCACCGGATGTCCCGGCTCGCCGATCTCGTACGCCTCGTCGGCCTTGAGCCGGTGCAGTGAGTTGCGGTCCTCGTGGGGGAAGACGGCGACGGTCCTCGCGCCCAGTTCATAACCGGCGCGGAAGGCGCGAATCGCGATCTCGCCTCGGTTGGCTACCAGTACCTTGCGGAGCATTCCCGATCCCTTCGGCCTGCCGGTGACGGACACCATGGTCGCGGCTATGGCCGCCGGGTGCCATGAGAGGCAGGTCACTCGGAAACGGAGATTTCACCCGTTTGCCCGTTCCGCCCCCATCGGGTGTGGAGGGTGGCCGGCTTCCGGAAGACCAGACCGTACGGCGCCGCCGGCCGCTCCTCGTCGAGACACAGGCCCGGCAGCCGGGCGAGGAGGGTCCGCAGGGCGATGCGGGTCTCCAGGCGGGCGAGGTGCGCGGCGATGCAGTGGTGGGGGCCGTGGGCGAAGGCCAGTTGCAGACGGGCGTTCGCGCGGCGGACGTCGAAGCGGTCCGGGTCGGGGAAGACCGCCGGATCACGGTTGGCGCCGGTGAGGGAGACGGTGACCAGATCGCCGCGCCGGATCGTGGCCGGACCGAGGTCGGTGTCGCGGGTGGCGTAGCGGTCGACGACGGCGGCGCCGGGTTCGAGGCGCAGGGACTCCTCGATCGCGCCGTCGACGAGGTCGGGTTCGGCCTGGACCAGGGCGAGTTGATCGGGGTGACGGAGCAGATGCAGCAGCGCGTTGGTGATCATCGCCTCGGTGGTCTCGATGCCGCCGAACATCAGGACCGCGGCGTTGGAGGCGACCTCGGGCAGGGGCAGCCGGTCGGCGGCGGCACCGAGCAGGGAGGAGGTGCCGTGCGCGGCGACGGTGGCGTCGACGGCCGCCCGCAGCTCCACGTAGGCGGCGGCGCCGTGCGGGCTGGGCCGGTGCCCGGCGGTGATGTCGGAGACCGACGCCACGATCGCCTCGTACCAGGCCAGGACGGTGTCGGTGCCGACGCCGGTGAGACCGAGCGCCTCGGTGACGACGGCGACCGCGAGGGGCCCGGCGAAGGAGCGGCGCAGTTCGGCGGCGCCGGCCGGTTCGATGCCGGTGACGAGCCGGTCGGTCTCCTCCTCGATGAACGCGGCGAACCGGTCGTGCGTCTGCCGTGGCCGGAAGGGCGCGGCGAAGGGCTCGCGGTGCCGGACGTGCTCGGGGCCGTCGAGGGACAGCATGCTCGGGCCGACGACCTGGGCGGTGGAGAAGCGGGGGTCGTCGACGGTGAAGGTCCCGGCGTCCCGCATCACGGCGACGGCGAGATCCCGCCGGGTCACCAGCCAGCCGTTCAGTTCGGGCAGCCAGGACACGGGCTCCTGAGCGCGGAGCAGGGCGAGGCGGGGGTGGGGGTTGTCGGCGAGTTCGGCGAGGGTGGTGGCGGCGCCGAGGGGGAACGGTGTGGCTAGGGGCATGGGGCGTCCAGGGCGGAGTGGGTCGCGTCGGTCGGGTCCGGGGGCACGGGCCAGTCCTCGCCGGTGAGCGTCGCCGTCAGGCGTTCCTCGTCGAGGGTCACGCACACGTCCATGCCGCTCGCGACGGCCGGGGCGAAGGCGGCGGGCGGGGTGTCGTCGAGGAGGAGGACGAAGTGCAGGGCGAAGGCGGGCAGGTCCTGCGGCATGCCGTCGGCGTCGAGCCGCAGGTTGGCCTGCCAGGCGGCCTGGCACAGGACGGAGACGAACAGCCCGAGGAAGTCGGCGTGCAGCATCGCGTCGGCGTGCTCGATCAGGACGGCCGTCGCCCGCGCGCCGCCTCCGTGGTCGTGGCGGTCGTGGAGGCAGTCCACGAGGGCGTCCCAGTTGCGGCCGAAGTAGCCGGGGAAGGACAGCTCGTGCGCGAAGGCGGTGAACACGGCTGCGGGGTCGGACAGTTGACGCCCGTCCAGCCGGAACACCTCACCGCCCCGCGCCCGTAGCGCGGCGGTTTCGGCCGTCGGCCATGGGTCGTCGCGGCCGACGATGACAACCCAGGGCGGGCGGCGCTCGGTGAGCGTGGCGTGCACGGCGTCAACGCGCCAGGAAGTCGGCCAGGCCTGCCAGGAGCCGGTCGACGTCCTCGGCGTCGTTGTACGGCGCGAGCCCGATGCGCAGGCCGCCGGTGTCGCCGAGGCCGAGTCGGCGGGAGGCCTCGATCGCGTAGAAGGAGCCGGACGGCGCGTGGACGCCGCGCTCGGCGAGGAATCGGTAGGCGTCCACCGTGCCGTGGGCCGCGAAGGTCAGCAGCAGGGTGGGCGTGCGGTCCGCCGCGCGGGAGTGGATCGTGATCCCGTCCAGTGCGGCGAGGCCCTTGTCCAACTGGGTGCGCAGCGCGTGCTCGTGTGCTTCGAGTCCCGCGTAGGACGCCGCCAGGCGCTGTCGCCGTGTCCCGGTCGCCTGCGCGTCCATCCCTGCGAGGAAGTCGATCGCCGCCCTGGTCCCGGCGAGGAACTCGTAGGGCAGCGTGCCCAGTTCGAAGCGTTCCGGGACGGCGTCGGTGGACGGCAGGAGCTTGTCGGGGTGCAGCGTCCGAAGCAACTCCGGGCGGGCGGCGAGGACTCCGTGGTGCGGGCCGAGGAACTTGTACGGGGAGCAGATGTAGAAGTCGGCGCCGAGCCGTTCCAGGTCGAGCAACGTGTGCGCGGCGTGATGGACGCCGTCGACGTAGGCCAACGCACCCGCCTCGTGGGCCAGTCGGGAGATCGCGGGGATGTCGGGGCGGGTGCCGATGAGGTTGGACGCGGCGGTGACGGCGACCAGACGGGTCCGTTCGGACAGCACCGCGCGGATGGCGTCGACGGTCAGCTCGCCGGTGGCGGGGTCGAAGTCGGCCCAGCGCACGGTCGCTCCGGCCCGTTCGGCGGCCTGCGTCCACGGGCGGATGTTGGCGTCGTGGTCGAGGCGGGTGACGACCACCTCGTCGCCGGGTGACCAGGTCTTGGCGAGGGTGCGGGACATGTCGTAGGTGAGCTGGGTGGCGCTGCGGCCGAAGACGATCCCGGACGCCTCGGCGCCCAGCAGGTCGGCGAGGGCCGCGCGGGTCTCGGTGACGATCGTCTCGGCGTTCCGCTCCCCCGGCACGCCGTGCCCCCGGTTCGACAGGGGGTGGGCCAGGGCGTCGGCGATGGCGTCGATGACGGGCCGGGGCGTCTGGGTGCCGCCGGGGCCGTCGAAGTGGGCCGTTCCAGCCGCGAGGGCGGGGAACCGGGAGCGGAGGGCGGCGATGTCGTACGTCACGTGCAGCTCCTTCGAGGGTGGCCGGTGCACGAGTCAACATCATCGCCCGCTCCAGGGCGACCTCGCCCCCGCGTTCGCACCCCGAACGTCCGAGGGCCGGCCGGCGTCCCAGGAGTGACATGCCCCGCGGGGGTGTGCGGAAGAAGGGACCGGCATGACTGTCGTACGCACGCCTGCGCGGCTGCTCGCCGCGGCCGCACTGGCCGCCGGACTGATCTGCACGGCGGGCGCCTGCGGCACGGAGGACACCGCGAACTCCGCCGAGGCGCAGCCGGTCTGGGAGGAACCCGCCGCCTACACCTACACGCTGACGTCGAGCGAGGGTGAACGGTCCCTCATCGGCACCTTCCGGATCACGGTCCGGGACGGCAAGGTCACCGAGGCGGTCGGCCTCGACGACAGCGCGCGCCGGTTCGTCGCGCGCACGCCGGACCAAGTGCCCACTCTGGGCGCCCTGTTGGACGAGCTGGCACAGGCCCGGCGCGACGACGCGGACACCGCCGAGGCCGAGTACGCGACCGACGGACACCCCGAGCGCATCTACCTGGACTGGGACGGCGACGCCCTGGACGACGAGGCCCGGTACGTCGTCGAGGCGTACGAACCGGCCTAGCCGCTCGTGCCCCGCAGCTGCCGGACGGTTCCGCCGATGCGGGGACGGGCTTCCTTGAGGAGAGGTTCCTTGGCGCTGACGGCCCAGCGGGTGCCGACGAGGTAGGTGCCGCCGTACACGGAGGCCGCGTCCAGCCAGGTCAGCTTGAGCCGCTCCTCGGGGAAGGTCGTGATGAGGTAGTCGCCCTTGGCGCTGTGGCAGGTCCCTTCGCGCAGTTCCTCCGCCTCCGTGCGGATCTTGACCTCGCAGCCGATCAGGCCAGCGATGACCTCGACCTTCGCCGGGGCCACGACCCCGGCCGACGGAGCCGCCGTCACGACGGTGTCGGCGGCGGCCTTCCGCGCGTCGTCCTCCTCGCCCCCGCCGCAGCCCGCGGTCAGGGGGAAAAGGGCCAGGCATCCGACGGCTGCCGCCGTGCGCAGCAGAGGTGAGGGGGACCGGGGCACGTGCCTCTCCGTTCCGGGCGGGGGGATCCGACGTCCAGAGGTACGGGAGAGCCGCCGAGGCCGTTCAGCGGACGCTCATGGCGCTGAGCAGCTGGAGCGAGGAGGCCGTCTGCGAATGCGGCTCGACGTTGTAGACGCACAGGGTCTGGTCGGTGTCGCCGGGCGGTTCGAAGGACTCGTAGGAGAAGTGGAGTTCGCCGACGAGGGGGTGGTGGTAGTGCTTGGTGCCGTGGGTGCGGTGGAGCACCCGGTGGTCGTTCCACCAGCCACTGAACTCGGGGCACTTCAGGGTGAGTTCCCCGACGAGGTCGGCCAACTGCCGGTCCTGCGGGTACCGTCCGGCCTCCAGGCGCAGCACGGCGACCGTGTCGGTGGCGATCTGCTCCCAGTCGCCGACGCGCGATCGGGCCTCGGGGTCCAGGAGGTAGTAGCGGGCCAGGTTGCGGCGGGTCGCGGGGAGCGCCTCGAAGTCGGTGAGGACCTCGCGGGCGAGGCGGTTGGCGGCCAGGACGTCGGTGCGGCGGCCCAGGACGAACGCGGGCACGTGGTCGAGGGTCTGGAGCATCAGGTGCAGGCCCGGCCTGACCCGCTGCGGGGCGACCGGCGCACGGCGCGGCGCGGACGGGCGGGCCAGCAGGTCGGTGAGGTGCTCCCGCTCGGAGAGGTCGAGCTGAAGGGCGCGGGCGAGGGCCTCGACGACCTCGGGTGAGGGGTTCTGGGCGCGGCCCTGTTCGAGGCGGGTGTAGTACTCGGTGCTCACCCCGGCCAGGCGGGCCGCCTCGTCGCGGCGCAGTCCGGGGACCCGGCGGGCCCGGCCGTCCTCGGGCAGCCCGGCCCGGTCGGGGGTGAGGCGGGCCCTGCGGGAGCGCAGGAAGTCGGCGAGTTCTCTGCCACGTTCGTCCATGCCCTCCAGTCTGACGAAGGCGGACGGGGCCCGTCCCGGCGTGGGTGGTCCTGCCAGTACCTGCCTCGCGGATACCTGCCCGGTCAGGGCACTTTCCGGCGCCCCGCGGGGGCTCGGCGGGCGGTTGTCTGGATGAGGGCCGCACCGGCCCCCTTCACCACTCCTCACTTCTCACTACTTGCTCCGGAAGGCATGCATCATGACCATCTCCGCACTCCCCCTCTCCGGCCGTGTCGCGGTCGTCACCGGCGCCTCCAGCGGCATCGGTGAGGCCTCCGCCGAGCATCTGGCGTCGCTGGGCGCCCGGGTCGCCGTACTGGCGCGTCGATCCGAGCGGCTGGACGACCTGGTCGCCCGGATCGAGAAGAACGGCGGCCAGGCCCTCGCCCTCGCGGTGGACGTCACCGACTCGGCGGCGGTCCAGACGGCGGCCGACCGCGTGGCGGCCGAACTCGGGGGCGCCGACCTGCTGTTCAACAACGCCGGCGTCATGCTCCCCGCACCCGTCGAGGAGTTGGCCACGGACCAGTGGCGGCAGCAGATCGACCTCAACGTCAACGGGCTGATGAACGCCATCGCGGCCTTCACCCCGCAGTTGGTGGCGTCCGCCGCCGAGCGCGGCGTGGCCGACCTGATCAACACCTCGTCGATCGCGGCCCAGAACATCTTCCCCACCTTCGCCGTCTACTCGGCGACGAAGGCGTACGTCAGCCATCTCTCCCGGCATCTGCGGACGGAACTGGGCGCGAAGAACGTCCGTGTCTCGGCGCTGGAGCCCGGCATCGTCGGCACCGAGCTCCAGGGCCATGTCACCGACGAGGGCGCCCGCGCCTGGCTGGACGGTGCCCGGGAGTCGATGGAGTGGCTCGTCCCGCAGGACATCGCCGAGACCGTCGGGTTCATCGCCTCGCTGCCGCCGCGGGTGAACGTCCAGCAGGTCACGGTCATGCCGACGGGCCAGGCGAACTGATCGCCACGGCGTCGGCCACCGGAGGCGGCGGCGGAGGGATTGGCGGGGGGCGTCGGCAGGGGGCTCGGCAAGGGGCGTTGGCTCAATGTTGTGCACTTTATTGACGGCAGTAACCTGAGGGCCTAATTTCGCGGTGTCCTTCCCCCTCATGGGAGACCGCTCCTGTGAGAGACGCCCCCAAGGGAGACCGCGATGCCCTCGTCCCCCGTCGCCGCACCGCCCACGGCCTCCGAACGGACCCGCCAGCTGCGCCGAGTGGCCCTCTCCGGGCTGCTCGGCACCGCTGTGGAGTTCTACGACTTCCTCGTCTACGGAACCGTCGCCGCGCTCGTCTTCGGCGAACTGTTCTTCCCGGGCGCCGATCCCGCCGTAGGCACGATCGCCGCCTTCGGCACCTTCGCCGCCGGTTATGTCGCCCGACCGCTCGGCGGCGTCCTCTTCGGCCACTTCGGCGACCGGCTCGGCCGCAAGTCCATGCTGCTGCTCACGATGGGCCTGATGGGCGGCGCCAGTTTCCTCATCGGCCTGCTGCCCACGTACGAGACCATCGGCGTGTGGGCACCGGTGCTGCTGATCGCCCTGCGCGTGATCCAGGGCATCGCGATCGGCGGCGAGTGGGGCGGCGCCACCCTGATGGTCGTCGAGCACGCGGGCGAGCGGCGCCGCGGACTGTGGTCCAGCTTCACGCAGATGGGAGCCCCGCTCGGTTCCCTGCTGTCGACGGCCGTCGTGGCGTACGTCGTGACGTTGCCGAAGGACGAGTTCGCGGCCTGGGGCTGGCGGCTGCCGTTCCTGCTGAGCGTCGTCCTGCTCGGCGTCGGCATGTTCGTCCGGCTGAAGGTGGTGGAGAGCCCGCTGTTCGCCGAGGTGAAGAAGGACAGTGCCGCGTCGCCGCTGCCGATCCTCGACGTGCTGCGCAACCCGCGCCCCGTGCTGCTGGCCTGCTGCGTCGGCATCGGCGCCTTCACCGCCCAGTCGCTGCTGACCAGCTACATGATCGCGTACGCCACCGGCATCGGGTACGCCCGTCCGCAGGTGCTGGACGCCCTCACGGTCTCCGCCTGTGTCGCCCTCGTGGTACTGCCGTGCGCCTCCGCGCTCTCCGACCGGATCGGCCGCCGCCCGGTGGTCCTCGCCGGCGCCGTCACCTCGGCGGCGCTCGCCTTCCCGGTCATGGCGCTGGTCGACTCGAAGTCGCCCGGGCTGCTGATCCTGGCCGTGGTCCTCGGCCACGGCATCGCCCAGTCCACGATGTACGGCCCGCTCGGCGCCCTGCTCACCGAGATGTTCGGCACCAAGGTCCGCTACACCGGCGCCTCGCTCGGCTACCAGGGCGCCACCCTCATCGGCGCCGGCTTCTCCCCCATGATCGCCGGAAGCCTGGTCGCCGGCAGCGAAAGCAGCACGCCCGTCGCCCTGCTGCTGTGCGGCGGCGCCGCGATCACCGCGCTCACCGTGTGCTTCGTCCGCGAGACCCACCGCACGACCCTCACCGAGCCCACCGCACAGCCCACCACCCCCCACACGGAGGAGATCTCCGCATGACGACCCGTACCCGCACGGCGTCCGCGCTCGCACTCCTGCTCGCCGTCGCCGCCCTGCCCGCCACGGCAGCGGCGGCCACGCCGGAGACCAGCCATCTGGAGGGTCAACTCCCCTCAGGCGCCGCGTACATGATGGACGTCCCCGCGTCCTGGAACGGCACCGTCCTGCTCTTCAGCCACGGCTACACCCCTGGCCCCGCCAACCCCGCCCGCAGCGCGACCGACGACACCACCAAGGCCCTCCTGCTCGGCCAGGGCTACGCCCTCATCGGCTCCTCCTACGCCACCACCGGCTGGGCGGTCACGGACGCGGTGCCCGACCAACTGGCCACGCTCTCCGTCTTCACCGACCACTTCGGCGCGGCCCGGCGCACCATCGCCTGGGGCCAGTCGTACGGCGGCCTCGTCACCACCGCCATCGCGGAACGGCACCCCGGCCGCATCGACGGCTCGCTCTCCCTGTGCGGCCTCGTCCACGGCGGGGTCGCCAACTGGAACAACACCCTCGACCCGGTGTTCGCCCTCAAGGCCCTGCTCGCGCCGGACGCCGACATCCCCCTGGCCGGCCTCCCCGACCAGGCGACCGCCACGAACGCGGCCAACGCCCTGAGCGGCGCCGTGGACGCGGCGCAGACGACGGCCCAGGGCCGGGCCCGCATCGCCCTCGCCGCGGCCCTGCACAACATCCCCGGCTGGAACCAGCCGACCCAGCCGCGTCCGGCGGAAAGCGACTGGGACACACGCCAGGCCAACCAATACACGGCGGTCAAGGGCCTGTTGAAGACCGCCGCCTTCAACTGGCGGCAGGAGGCGGAGACCCGGGCGGGCGGCAACATGTCCTGGAACACGGGGGTCGACTACGCGCGGCTGCTCGGCAGGTCGTCGGTGCGCAAGGAGGTCACCGAGCTCTACAAGAAGGCCGGGCTGTCCCTGAAGTCGGACCTCGCCACCCTCAACCGGGCCCCGCGCGTCAGCGCCGACCCGAACGCCGTGGCCTGGATGGCCGCCACCAGTTCCTTCACCGGCCGCCTCACCAAGCCGCAGCTCTCGGTGCACACCACCGGCGACGCCCTCGTCCCGGTCCAGACCGAGAGCGCCCTCAAGCGCGCGGTGACCGCCGCCGGGGCGCCGCGCCTGCTGCGCCAGGCGTACGTGGACAACGCCGGGCACTGCACGTTCAGCCCGGCCGAGCAACTCGGCGCCCTGCACACGCTGGAGGACCGCATCGGCGCCGGCCAGTGGCCCGCCACGGACGCCGCGTCCCTCAACTCCCGTGCCACAGCGGCCGATTCGACGACCCCGGCCCGCTTTGTGACCTACCGCCCGGCGCCGTACCCGCGGCCGTACGACCTCGCGCACCCGGCCGACGGTCGGTAGGCCAAGCGACGGGCCAAGCGAGAGATCAGTCGACGGGGAGGGCCGGGCACCCCTCGTCGGTCCCGTCGGCGTGCCATCCGCTGCCGTCGGTCACCTCGACGGTGACCGCGGCGGCGGACGGGGCGGTGACCCGGTGGGCGCCCGCGGCCGTGCAGATCACCTGCCTGGTCGCGGCGCGGTTCAACGGGCCGGTGCCGAGAGGCAGTCGCAGGGTGATGCGGTCGCCGCGCACATCGGCGCCGGGGACGTCCGTCGGCGTCTGCCATGGCAGGTCGGTGGGCGCGCCCGTCGGTGTCTGCTGTTGCGGGTCGGTGGGCGACGGCGTCCGCCTCTCGGGCTCGGCGGCGGAGGGTGCCTGCGTGGGCTCGGCCGGCCGCCCCCGGATCTCGGTGGTCAGCCGCTTTCCCGCTTCCCCGGGCGTCGGCCCCCGCAGCAGCAGCCGCACCGCCTCCCCGGGGTTCCCGGGCCACGCGGTCGTACGCGGGACGGCGACGAGCGTGCCGTCGTGGACGAAGTAGAGCGGTGTGACCGGCGTGATCCCGCTCGCGGGTTCACCGGCCTCCACCACTCCGGTCGTGGGAATGTCGCAGGAGGCGAGCGCGAGCAGCGCCGGCACCGCGAGCAGCGTGAGGCGGTGTCGGGCCTTCATGACGGGTGCTCCTCGGTCGACTCGTCCCGCCGCAACGGGAGTTCCACGGTGAAGAGGGCGCCGCCGTCGGGATGGTTCGCCGCGCGGACGGTGCCGCCGTGGAGGCGGACGTTCTCGGCGGTGATCGCCAGGCCGAGGCCGCTGCCCTCGGAGCGGCTTCTGGCGGTGTCGGACTTGTAGAACCGCTCGAAGACATGCGGCAGGACGTCGTCCGGGATGCCGGGACCGCTGTCGCGCACCCCGATGACGGCCGCGCGCGCGTCGGAGCCGTGCACCTCCAGGCGCACGCCCACCGGTGCGGCGCCGTGTCGGAGAGCGTTGCCGACCAGGTTGGCGACGACCACGTCGAGCCGGCGCGGGTCCACCCGTCCGCGGGCCGCGTCGGGTGGCGGCAGCTCCGCGTTCACCGTGTCCGACCAGCCGCGGGCGGCGAGCGTGCGCCGTATGGACTCGGCGAGGTCGATCTCGTCCAGGTGCAGCACCGCGGCTCCGGCGTCGAACCGGGACATCTCCATCAAGTCGTCGACGAGCCGGGCGAGTTTGAGGGTCTCCTCGCTGATCAGCCGGACGGCGGTGGCCGTGTCCGGGTCCAGCCGGGCGGCGTCCTCGTCCAGGACGTCGGTGACGGCGGACATGGCGGCGAGCGGGGTGCGCAGCTCGTGCGAGACGTCCGCGGCGAAGCGTCGGGCTCGCGCCTCCATCTCGCGCAGCTCGGCCACCGAGGTCTCCAGCGCGGCGGCCGTCTCGTTGAACGCGTGGGAGAGCTCGGCGAGTTCGTCGGAACCGTTGACGTCGAGCCGGGTGTCGAGGCGGCCCTCGGCCATCCGCCGGGTGGCGTGCCGCAGCGCCCGCACCGGCACGAGCACGCCGCGGGCGGCGAACAGCGCGAGCACCACGGCGAGGGCCAGGGCCGGCACCATGGCCCGCTCGACGGCGCTGACCAGGGCGTCGACATAGGCCTGTTCCGTGGTCTGCGGGACGACCAGGAACACCCGGACGCCGGAGGCCAGCCGGGATCCGTCCGGCTCGCCGAAGGTGACCGACATGCCGACGACGAGGGAGGTACGGCCGCCTTCGTTCACCCGCTGGAAGACGGTGGCCCGGCTGGAGGCGACGGCCGTACGGACGGCGGGCGTCAGCTCGGCGAAGGTGTCACCGGGCACGGAGGAGGCGCTCAGCTCCCGGTAGGTCACGAGCACCCGCCAGCTCCCGGACGTGTCGGCCGCCGCGACGTCCGTGGCGAACCGCCGGAGCGTCGACTCGCCCGGAGGGTAGGGGAGTTCGGGGGCCCGCTCGCTCAACCGTGCCCGCAGCTGGCCGATCACGGCGTCCTGGCTCTGCTGGAGGACTCCGATCCGGGCCTCCCGGAAGGTCAGCGCGCCGGTCGTGGCGGCGGCGACACCGGCGACGAGCCCGAAGGCGACGACGAGACGGGCGCGCAGCCCGCGGAGCCTGCGGGGCTTCACGGGGCCGCGAAACGGTAGCCGAAACCGCGGACGGTGTGGATGTACCGGGGGGCGCGGGGTGGTTCGGCCATCTTCGTGCGCAGCCGCTTGACGCAGGCGTCGACCAGGCGGGCGTCACCGTGGAAGTCGTGCTCCCAGACCGCCTCCAGCAGTTGCTGCCGACTGAACACCTGGCCCGGTGAGGCGGAGAGGGTGAGCAGCAGCCGCAGTTCGGAGGGGGCGAGCGAGATCGATTCGCCACCGAGGCTGACGGTCAACCCGGCCCGGTCGACGGTCAGTTCACCGTAGGTGTCGATCTTCGGCAGTCCCGTACCGGCGGGCGGGCCGCCGGCGCGGCGCAGGACGGCACGGATGCGGGCGTCGAGGACCCTGGCGGTCACGGGTTTGACGACGTAGTCGTCGGCTCCCGCCTCCAGGCCGATGACGATGTCGACCTCGTCGCCGCGGGCCGTGGCCATGATGATCGGCAGCGCCTGGTCGACGGCCCGGATGCCACGGCAGACGTCGAGTCCGGGCATGCCGGGCAGCATCAGGTCGAGGACCACGATGTCCGGCCGGAACGACCGCAGTTGCGCCAGCCCGTCCTCCCCCGTCGCGGCGGCGGACACGTCATGGCTCTGGCGACGCAGCGCCAGGGCGACGCCCTCACGGACGGCACGGTCGTCTTCGATCAACAGCACACGTGGCATGGGCTCAGTATCCACAGAGGCATCACCAGCACGGGAGTTACCCCTTCGTTATCATCTGGGCCAGGTCTGATCACATGGCGATCACAACGTGTGTGACCGTGACCAAGCACAAGCGAGAACCCCGGCGCGACAGGGGCAAACTCACCGTCGGCCTCGCCGCGTTGACCATCCTCGGGGCCGTCGGCTGCACGGTGGTGGCCTGGCCGCCGTCGGACGAGAAGGGGAAGCCGGCCCAAGGCGCCGTGGCGGAACCGACCTCACGTCCGTCACCCACGCCGACCAGGACTCCCAGCGAGACGCCCGCACCCCGAACGCCGTCCCCGAGCCCCACGAAGTCCGCCACCCTCCCCCGGCAGGGCCCCGGAACCTATGTCACCGCACCCGGCGGGAGCGCGAAGTCGGGCAGGGGTACGGCGTTTCGCTACCGGGTCGAGGTCGAGAAGAACATCGACCTGTCCGCCGAGGAGACCGCCCGGGAGGTGGACCGCATCCTCGGCGACCCCCGCGGCTGGACGGCCGACGGGCACTCGGCGTTCCAGCGGGTCGCCGACGGCCCCACCGACTTCGTCGTCCGCCTCGCCACCCCCGCGACCGTCGACGCGGTCTGTGGGCGAAGCGGCCTGGACACCGGCGCTCGCTACAACTGCTCCGCGAACGACGTCGTCATGGTCAACCTGGACCGCTGGGTCCTGGCAACCCCCGTCTACGCCAAGGACGTCACCGCCTACCGCGCGCTGATCATCAACCACGAGGTGGGCCACTTCCTCCACCACGGCCATGTCACCTGCCCGGGCAAGGGCGAACCGGCCCCGGCGATGATGCAGCAGATCAAGGGCATGCACGGCTGTGTCCCCAACGTCTGGCCGTACGACACCGAGGGCCGGCTCATCACCGGCCCCGCCGTCCCCTGACGCGGCGGTGCTGTGGTCCGGCGCTGTCGACCGGTCGACGGCGCACGTGACCTCACCTTCGGCCGAAGCCGGCCTACCCCCGTCCGGCGAGCCCCGGCAGACTGGGGCCTCGGCCCACCTGTTCCCACCCTGCCCCATCGTCCCCGGGGAGACTTCGGTGTTCAGAGCTCGCCGTACCACCCTCAGACGCTCACGCCTGTCCGCCTCGGCGCTGGGCCTGCTGGTCCTGGCTGCCCTGGGAGCGTCCGGCACCGCCACCACAGCGGTCGCCGTACCGTCCGCCACTTCGGTGACCGGCGCGACCTCGGCCGTCGCGTCCCTGGACATCGCCGGGACGTCCTGGTCCGTGGACGGGCGCACCGGGAAGCTGCGGGTACTCGCCGACTCCACGGTCTCGGACGCGGACCTGGCCAGACTGCGCTCCGCCACCGGCCGGTTCACCGGCGCCGCCACCCTCGAACGGCTCGACGGCCGACTGCGCACGCTCCTGTCCGGCGGTGACGGCATCTACACCTCCGCGTGGCGCTGCTCGGCGGGCGTCAACGTCCAGAGCGGCACCACGTACTACTTCATCACCGCCGGCCACTGCACCGACGGCGCGTCCACCTGGTACACCAGCTCCGCGCTGACCACGCCGGTCGGCCCGACCGTCGTCACCAGCTTCCCCGGCGACGACTTCGGTGCCGTCCGCTACTCCAACACGGGCGTGCCGCACCCCGGCACCATCGGTACCGTCGACATCACCGGCACCGCGACCGCGTACGTCGGCCAGAGCGTCTGCCGCCGGGGAGCGACCACCGGCGTCCGCTGCGGCCGGGTCACGGGCCTCAACGCGACCGTCAACTACGGGAGCGGTGAGATCGTCTACGGTCTGATCCAGACCAACATCTGCGCCGAGCCCGGAGACAGCGGCGGCCCGCTCTACGCCGGCGACAAGGTCATCGGCATCCTCTCCGGCGGCTCCGGCAATTGCACCTCGGGCGGGACCACCTACTACCAGCCGATCCAGGAAGCCCTGAACGCCTACGGGTTGTCCGTCTACTGAGCCAGGACCCGCCACTCCGGGTGCCCCGGCCACGGACCTGCCGTGACCGGGGCCCGGGATCAGCCGACGCGGCCTGTGCCGGGTGCCGCTAGTTCCGGTAGCGGAACACGATCCGGCCGCGGGTCAGGTCGTACGGCGGGAGTTCCACCAGCACCCGGTCCTCCAGCATGATCTTGATGTAGTTCTTGCGGATCTTCCCGCTGATGTGCGCGAGCACCTGGTGGCCGTTCTCCAGTTCCACGGTGAACATGGCGCTGCGCAGACACTCCACGACCCGGCCCTCGACCTCGATGACGTTCTTGTGCTTCGTCATCGCACCAGCTCCAGGTTGCTGCTCAGCCGCCGGGCGCCGACGCCCTCGAAGAGTGCCGAGGCCGCCCGGTTGGACTCCTGGACCTCGGTGAAGGCCGTGGTGTGCCCGGCCAGGTGCTGTGTCTCCAGCGCGTGGGCCAGCAGCGCCCGTGCGATGCCGCGGCGCCGCTCACCGGCCCGGACCGCGAGCAGTCCGATGCGCGGCCGGATCGGCACCACGACCCGGATCAGCCCCAGATAGCGCTCCGGCGTCGCGGCCACCGCGTACTTCGAAGGGTCGACGACGGTGTCCCCTTCGGGGAACGGGATCACCTCCGCCGGCATCGACTGCCAGCCGACGCTCGCCTCGACCTCGGCACGGATCGCCCGGTCCACCGCCCGCAGCAGACCCTCGTCCGCCTGGCCGGCGGGCACGATCGTCACACCGGGCGGCGGCAGGACGGCGTCCAGCCCGGTGACCCGTGGGTCGGTCGGTACGGCGTACTCCCACTCGCGGCGCCGGACGGTGAACCCGGCCCGCTGCCAGGCTGCCGTCAGCTCGACGTCGGCTTCGTCCACGACCGTGTGCAGCGGCGCGGGCAGGTCCGCCAGGAGCACCTCGGCGAGCCGGTCGAAGGCGGCGTCGTGCCAGGCGTCGATGCTGACGAACAGGCGTCCGTCGGGCCGGTGTCGGGCGTGGCCGCGGCCGACCACCAGGTCGTCGTCCAGTGCGTGCCACTGGCCGTACGCGACGCGGGTGACCGTCACCGCGTTCTGATGCAGGCCAGGGACGGAAGGTTGTGTGTTCATCGGAGTCTCCCTCCAGGAGTGCCTCGATCTCAGGCGCTCCTGGCGACACCGAACGTCAGCCGCCGGACCGTGACGGGTTGAGGGAGCACCCACGGGTAACTGTGTTCACGGGGCTCACCTCCAGATGACGTCTGCACGGTCCACCGTGAACGTAGCAGCGTGCCGCCGCCGTGCTCAAAGCCTTTTTCGTGAACGCGCGTCACGCTCCCGCGAGGAAGGTGAGGCGCACCTTGCGCTGCGGGTTGTCCTTGTTCGTGTCGACCAGGCACACCGACTGCCAGGTCCCCAGTTCCAGCCGTCCGTCGATCACCGGCAGCGTCGCGTGCGGCGGTACGAAGGCCGGGAGGACGTGGTCGCGGCCGTGGCCGGGGCTGCCGTGGCGGTGCTGCCAGCGGTCGTCGGCGGGCAGGAGCGTGTGCAGGGCGGCGAGGAGGTCGTCGTCGCTGCCGGCGCCGGTCTCGATGATCGCGATGCCCGCGGTGGCGTGCGGGACGAAGATGTTGAGGAGGCCGTCGCGGCCGTCGGCGGCCTCGCGCAGGAAGCCCTCGCAGTCGCCGGTGAGGTCGACGACGCGCTCGGCCGATCCGGAGGAGATGTTCAGAACTCGGGTGGTGAACGCAGCTGACATGCGTCCATCCTCGCCCATGCGACGGGCCGCGCGGGTGAGCTGCCGCCCGCCCTTCGATACGGCGGGTCCATTCCGCGAGACGCCATTGACCATGGCCACGCCATCTGGCTACGTTCGGCCGCATGTTGCGTTCAGCCCTGCTCACCACGCGCGGTCACATCGACCTGCTGCGGGTGGCCTCCGCCGCGTGTCGCCGCGGCTGCTGACGCCCTTCTCCCCTCTTCTCCCACCCGCGCCGCCCCCTGCCCGTACGCGTTCCTGACGCGGCGGCGTTCCGGCGCATCCCGCTCTCCCCCTCCGTGGAGCACCCATGAGCATCAGCCATGCCCCACCCAGCGCTTCCGAGCCGGATATTTCCGGTATAACCGGCAAGAAGGCCCCGCTCGATCTCGAACCCCTCGTCCCCACCTCCTCCCGCCGCACCCGTGTCCCGCGCTGGCTGCGCCGCACGACCGGACCGGTGGTGCTGCTCCTGCTGTGGCAAGTCCTCAGCGCCACCGGCGTGTTGACCTCCGACGTGCTGGCCTCGCCGGGCCGTATCGCCGAGGTCGGCAGCGATCTGATCGCCGACGGTTCGCTGGCCTCCGCCATGGGCACCTCGCTCCAGCGCGTCGCGGCGGGGCTGCTGTTCGGCACCCTCGTCGGCACCGGACTCGCCCTGGTCTCGGGCCTGTTCAGGATCGGCGAGGATCTGGTGGACGCCCCCGTCCAGATGCTGCGGACCGTGCCGTTCGTCGGTCTGATCCCGCTGTTCATCATCTGGTTCGGTATCGGCGAGGCACCGAAGGTCGCCATCATCACGCTCGGCGTGACCTTCCCGCTCTACCTCAACGTCTACGCCGGCATCCGTGGCGTGGACTCCCAACTCATCGAGGCCGGTGATTCGTTGGGGCTGTCCCGGTGGGGCCTTGTGCGTCATGTCGTGCTGCCGGGCGCACTCCCCGGCGCGCTGACCGGCCTGCGCTACTCCCTCGGCATCGCCTGGCTGGCGCTGGTCTTCGCCGAGCAGGTCAACGCGGACTCCGGGATCGGGTTCCTCATGGTGCAGGCACGGGACTTCCTGCGGACCGACGTGATCGTGGTCTGCCTGATCGTCTACGCCTTCCTCGGCCTGCTGGCCGACTTCGTCGTCCGCTCCCTCGAAAGGCTGCTGCTGCAATGGCGACCGACATTCACCGGCCGGTGACCGCGCAGTCGGCGGTACGCGTCGAGGGGCTGACCCGCTCCTTCGACGGCCGTGCCGTCATCGACGACCTCCAACTCGACGTCCGGCAGGGCGAGTTCGTGGCCCTGCTCGGCCTCAGCGGCTGCGGCAAGTCCACCCTGCTGCGCATCCTCGCCGGTCTCGACCGGGACATCGAGGGCACCGTCCTGGTGCCGCGCCGCAAGGCGGTCGCGTTCCAGGCGCCCCGGCTGATGCCGTGGAAGAAGGTGTGGCGCAACGTCGTCCTGGGCCTGCCCGGCAAGCCCGGACGCGGTGTCGCCGACCAGGCACTGGAGGAGGTGGGCCTCGGCCATCGGGCGGACGCCTGGCCCAAGACCCTCTCCGGCGGTGAGGCCCAACGCGCCTCCCTGGCACGGGCGTTGGTGCGCGAGCCCGATCTCCTGCTGCTGGACGAGCCGTTCGGCGCCCTCGACGCCCTCACCCGGATCAAGGCCCAGCGTCTGGTCGGCGAGTTGTGGCAGCGGCGCGGCTGCGCGGTCCTGCTCGTGACGCACGACGTCGAGGAGGCGGTCCTGCTCGCCGACCGCGTCCTGGTGATGGACGGCGGGGTCATCGCCCACGAGCAGCACATCGACCTCGCCCGTCCCCGCGACATCACCGACCCGCGCTTCGCCGAGCTCCGCGCCGGCCTGCTGGAACGGCTCGGCGTCGACACCGCCGCCGAAGCCGCCTGAACCACCGTCCCCACCTCATGAACGGAACCGTCATGCGACGACGCCTCGCCCCCGCCGCCCTGCTCCTTCCCCTCGCCCTCCTGCTCACCGCGTGCGGCGGCAGCGCGACCGCAGGCACCGGCTCCGACACCGACGGCCAGGGCTCGCTCACCCTCGACGTCGGTGACCAGAAGGGCGGTTCGGAGGCGATCCTGCGGGCCGCCGGAGAGCTCAAGAACCTCGATTACAAGATCAAGTGGTCCACCTTCACCTCGGGCCCACCGCTGTTGGAGGCCGTCAACGCCAAGGCCGTCGACATCGGCGGGGTCGGCAACACCCCACCGGTGTTCGCGGCGGGCGCCGGCTCGAAGATCACGGTGGTGTCCGCCTTCCACGGCACGTCCAAGGGCGACGCCATCCTCGTACCGAACGACTCGAAGCTGACCAAGCCCGCGCAGCTGAAGGGCAGGTCCATCGCCGTGGCGCAGGGTTCGTCCGCCAACTACCAGCTGGTCGCCTCGCTGAGGAAGGCCGGGCTGAGCCTCGGCGATGTGCACGTGAAGTATCTCCAGCCCGCCGACGCGCTCGCCGCGTTCACCTCCGGCAAGGTCGACGCGTGGGCGGTCTGGGACCCGTACACCTCGCAGGTGCTCCAGGCGAAGCAGGGGCGGATCCTGACCACCGGCGACGGGATCACCAACGGTCTGACCTTCCAGGTGGCGGCGCCCTCCGCGCTCCAGGACAAGGAGAAGGCCGCCGCCGTCAAGGACTATCTGGAGCGGCTGCGACGGGCCACGGCCTGGGTGTACGACCATCAGGAGGAGTGGGCCGAGGTCTGGGCGAAGGACACCGGGCTGCCCTACGAGGTCGCCCTGGCCTCGGTGCGGCGGACGAACGCCACCCGCATCTCGGTCGCGGTCGACAAGCCGCTGGTCGCCTCGGAGCAGGAGATCGCGGACACCTTCACCGAGCTGAAGCTGATCCCGAACAAGGTCGACTTCGGTGACTTCGTGGACCCGCGTTTCAACGGCGATCTGCCGCCGTCCACCACGGCGGCGCGCGGCGAGGGATAGCCAGGGAAGATCTACGCCCCCAGGGCCGTTGGTAGAAAGGTGAACAACACTGAGGTCGTCGTCATAGGCGCTGGTCAGGCAGGTCTCTCCAGCGCCTATCACCTGCGCCGAACCGGTTTCGAGCCCGGTCGCGACTTCGTCGTGCTGGACCACTCCCCCGGCCCGGGCGGCGCCTGGCAGTTCCGGTGGCCCTCACTGACGTACGGCAAGGTGCACGGAATGCACGCGCTGCCGGGGATGGAGCTCACCGGCGCCGACCCCGCGCGGCCGTCCTCCGAGGTGATCGCCGAGTACTTCGACAGCTACGAGCGCACCTTCGACCTGCGGGTGCGCCGCCCTGTCGATGTGCACGCGGTCCGGGAGGGCGAGGGCGGGCGGCTGCTCGTCGAGACCTCGGCCGGGACCTGGGCGACGCGGGCGCTGATCAACGCGACCGGCACCTGGGACCGGCCCTTCTGGCCGCGCTATCCCGGCCAGGAGACCTTCCGGGGACGGCAGTTGCACACCGCGCAGTACCCGGGGCCCGAGGAGTTCGCGGGGCTGCGGGTCGTGGTGGTGGGCGGGGGCGCCTCCGGCACCCAGCACCTCATGGAGATCGCCCCGTACGCGGCCGGCACCACCTGGGTGACCCGTCGGCCGCCCGTGTTCCGCGAGGGCCCCTTCACCGAGGACGTCGGCCGGGAGGCCGTGGCGATGGTCGAGGAGCGGGTGCGCCAGGGGCTGCCGCCGAAGAGCGTGGTGTCGGTGACCGGACTGCCGCTGAACGACGCGATCCGGCAAGCCCTCGCGGACGGCGTCCTGGACCGGCAGCCGATGTTCGACCGGATCACCCCGGAGGGGGTGGCCTGGGACGACGGGCGGCACGTCGACGCCGACGTCATCCTGTGGGCGACCGGGTTCCGGGCCTCCATCGACCATCTGGCGCCGCTGAAGCTGCGTGAGCCCGGCGGCGGCATCCGGGTCGAGGGGACGCGCGCGGTCGCCGACCCTCGGGTCCACCTGGTCGGCTACGGCCCCTCGGCCAGCACCATCGGCGCCAACCGGGCGGGGCGGGCGGCCGTGCGGGACATCAGGCGGCTGCTGACCGGGGAGCCGGTCGCCGCCTGACACCCCGGGACATCACTTCTCGGGCTGCGCGCTCTTCTTCTGGTTCGCATTGAACTCGGCCACGTTGCGCAGGTGTTCCGCGTAGTTGGCCGTGAAGCGGGTGTCCCCCGGCTTGACCGTCACGAAGTACAGCCAGTCGCCCGGAGCCGGCGTGATCGCGGCACGCATCGCGTCCTCGCCCGGGTTGTCGATCGGGGTCGGGGGCAGACCCATGCGCTGGTACGAGTTGTAGGGGCTGTCGATCCGGGTGTCGGCGTCGGACGTCTTCAGCGTGGCGCGGTTCAGCGCGTAGTTGATGGTGGAGTCCATCTGGAGCGGCATCCCGCGCTCCAGCCGGTTGAAGACGACCCGGGCCACCTTCCCCATGTCGGCCTTGGTGGCGGCCTCGGCCTGGACGATGCTCGCGATGGTCACCGCCTGGTACACGTTCATCGCGTTGCGCTGGGCGCCGGCGGCGATGGGCGCGCCGTTGAACTTCTTGTTCGCGGTGTCGACCATGAACGACAGCAGCGACTCCGGCGTGGACTTCTCGTCCAGCGGATACGTCGCCGGGAAGAGCCAGCCCTCCGGGTTGCCCTCGGCGTCGGTCGGAAGTTTCAGACTGGCCTTGGCGAGGGCCTTTCTGGTGGTGCCGGCCGGGCGGGCGAGGACCTTGTCGACGGCGTCGTACACCTGGCTGGAGCGCCAGCCCTCCGGGATCACCAGCGAGGTGGGCTTGGCGTCCTCGTCGCTCTGGAGGCTCAGCAGCGGCACCGCCACGGCGGTGCCGGCCACGACGGCCCCGGTCGCGATGAGGGCGAGTCGGCCCCGGCGCGTCAGTCGAATCGTGCTCCGTGGCGGAGTGTTCTGGTACATGCGGGCACGGTAGCGGTCATATCGCCACAAACCCGGCATATCTTCAGCTTGTCGGTTCCAGTTGAGCATCCCGGCGTAGGAGGGCGGCGTACCGTCCGTCCAGTTCCAGCAGTTCCTCGTGCGTGCCGCGTTCCGCGGTGCGGCCGGAGTCCAGGACCACGATCTGGTCGGCGCCCCGGACGGTGGACAGGCGGTGCGCGATGGTGAGCGTGGTGCGGTTGGCGGACAGCGCGTCGATGGCTTCCTGGACGGCCCGCTCGGTGCGGTTGTCCAGCGCGCTGGTCGCCTCGTCGAGGATCAGGACGGGCGGATCGCGCAGGATCGTCCGGGCGATGGCCAGCCGCTGCTTCTCGCCGCCCGAGAAACGGTGACCGCGCTCGCCGACGACGGTGTCGTAGCCGTCGGGCAGGTGCGCGATGTGGTCGTGGATCTGGGCCGCCTTCGCCGCCGCGTGCAGCTCGTCGTCGGTGGCGTCGGGCTTGGCGAAGCGCAGGTTGTCGGCGACCGAGGCGTGGAAGAGGTACGTCTCCTGGGAGACGACCCCGACCGCGCGGGCGAGCGTGTCGAAGTCGAGGTCGCGGACGTCGACGCCGTCGAGGGTGACCCGGCCGCCGGTCACGTCGTACAGGCGCGGCACCAGGTGGCCCAGCGTGGACTTGCCGGCGCCGGTCGGGCCGACGACCGCGAGGCTGCTGCCCGCCGGGACGGTGATGTCGACGCCGTCGAGCGTGGCGGCGCCCTTCCCGTCGTACCGGAACTCGACGTTCTCGAACCGGACCTCGCCCTTGACGGTGTCCAGGTGGACGGGGTTCTCCCGCTCGGTGATGTCTATCGGCAGGTCGAGGTACTCGAAGATGCGCTGGAACAGGGCGAGCGAGGCCTGTATCTGGACACCCGTGCCGAGCAGGCTGACCGCCGGGCGGAACAGGCCCTGCTGGAGCGAGACGAAGGCGACGATCGTGCCGATCGAGACGTCCGGGCCGCCCATCTGGAGGGCGAGGCCGGCGGTCCAGTAGATGACGGCGGGCATGGCCGCCATGACGATCGTGATGACGGCCATGCGCCAGCGCCCGGCCATGTTCGACCGCACCTCAAGATCGACCAGGCGCTCGGACTCCTCCGCGAAGGACTGCGTGAGCGAGTCGGAGCGGCCCATCGTGCGACCCAGGAGGATGCCGCTGACGGAGAGCGACTCGGTGACCGTGGCGGCCATCGCGGCCATCTGCTTCTGGCGCTGGGTGGTGATCTTCTTGCGTTCATTGCCGACCCGGCGGCTGATCCACACGAAGACGGGGAGCAGGAGCAGCGAGACGACGGTGAGGCGCCAGTCGAGGGCGACCATCGCGACGATCGTGGCGACGACGCTGGTGGCGTTGGAGACCAGGGAGGTCGCGGTGGAGGTGACGGTGGCCTGCATGCCGCCGATGTCGTTGGCGATGCGGGACTGGACCTCGCCGGTGCGCGTGCGGGTGAAGAACGCCAGCGACATGCGCTGGAGGCGGTCGTAGACGGCGGTGCGCAGGTCGTGCATGACGCGCTGGCCGACCGTCGTGGAGATCAGGGTCTGGAGGACGCCGAAGACGCTGGTCAGCACGGCGCTGAGGACCATGCCGAGGGCGAGGAGGCTGAGCAGGCCGGTCCGGCCCTCGGGGATCGCGACGTCCAGCGTCTCCTTCAGCATGAAGGGGGTGGCGACGGAGACCAGCGAGGCGGCGCCGACGAGCAGGCCGACGACGGCGAGACGGCTGCGGTAGGGGCGGAAGAGCTTCAGGATGCGGCGGACCTGCCGGGGCTGCTCCGGGGTGTCGGAGTCAGCGGGCGGCGTCCATTTGGGTGCGTTGTCGGGGTGCAATGGGCTCCTAGGGAGGCACGGGAAGACTGACTGACGGAGCGTAGCTCATTGTTACCTATACTCACAATGCACATAGTCCTGATATTGTTCCCGCATGACCACCCCCGATCCCGACAGTCTGCTCGCCGAGCAGCTGCTCCGGTTCACGCGGCGTGTGCACCGCATCCAGAAGCGGCACATAGGACAGAGCGGACTGGGCGTCACGCCCGCCCAGTCGCGGCTGCTGCGCACTCTCGCGCACTACGGCTCGCCGCCGCGCATGGCCGATCTGGCCGAGCACCTTGAGGTCGTCCCGCGCGCGGTGACGACGCTGGTCGACGGGCTGGAGGCGAGCGGAAAGGTGCGACGGGTGCCGGATCCGACGAACCGGCGGGCCATCCGGATCGAGCTCACGGACGACGGACGCAAGGCGCTGCGCGAGCTGCGGGGGGCACGGCGGTCGGCGGCGGCGGAGATCCTGGCGCCGCTGACAAAGGAGCAGCGGCGGACGCTCGGCGGATTGCTGGACACGCTGGTCGACGGGGACGTTCCCGAGGCGGGGAAGCGCTGTTGAGGGCATGAGAAAAGGGCCGCGGCTGATCGCCGCGGCCCTTTCGACAGTTGGGACTGAGGTCAACTGGCCTCGGTCACTGTCTCCTTGGTCTGCTGGGCGGGAACGTCTGCCCCCTCGATCCCCTCGGCGTCGTCGACCTTCTCGACCTCGCCGTCCAGCACCTTCTTCGCCTTCTCCAGATCCAGCGCCCCCTCCCACCGGGACACCGCGAAGACGGCGACGCAGTTGCCGAGCAGGTTCGTCACGACGCGCATCGAGTCCATGATCCGGTCCACGCCGAGCAGCAGCGCCACCGCACCGGCCGGGATCGCGCCCAGCGAGGACGCGGTCGCGGACAGGGCGAGGAAGGCCGAGCCGGGGATGCCGGCCATGCCCTTGCTGGTGAGCATCAGCACCAGGACCACGGTGATCTGCTGGCCGAGGCTGAGGTCGACGCCGACCGCCTGGGCGATGAAGAGTGTGCCGATGGAGAGGTAGAGCGAAGCACCGTCGAGGTTGAAGGAGTAGCCGGTCGGCAGTACCAGGCCCACGGCGTCGTCGCGGGCGCCCGCCTTGCGCAGCTTCTGCATCACACGCGGCATGACGGACTCGGTGGACGCGGTGCCGAGCGCGAGCAGCATCTCGGCGCGGATGTAGCGCAGGAACTTCCAGAGGCTGAGCCCGGTGACCAGGCGCAGGGCGACGGCGAGGAGCGCGATGAAGAGCGCGGCGGCCACGTAGCACAGGATGATCAGCTTGGCGTAGGTCTCGATGACCCCGAGCCCGTACTGGCCGATGAGGACGGCCATCGCGCCGAACACCGCGATCGGGGCGAGCCGCATGATGAAGCCGACGACCGCGAAGATGATCTCCTGGGCCTGCTCGACGGCGGGCAGCACCTTGGGCACCTTGGTGTGGCCGAGGTGGAGCAGCGCGGCGCCCACCAGGCAGGCCAGGATGAGCACCTGGAGGAGCTCGTTCTCGGCGAACGCGCCGATGAAACTGGTCGGGATCGCGTTGACGATGAACTCGGTCGTCGAGGGCAGCGAGCCACCGCCCGTCTTCGCGTCGACCGCCGAGGCGTCCAGCGTCGACGGGTCGACGTGCATGCCGGAGCCCGGCTGGACGACGTTGGCGGCGAGCAGGCCGATGACCAGCGCGAGCGTGCTCGCCACCTCGAACCAGATCAGGGCCTTGAGCCCGATCCGGCCGAACGCCTTGAGGTCACCGGCCTTGGCGATCCCGACGACGACCACGCAGAACACGAGCGGGGAGATGATCGTCTTGATGAGCCGGGTGAAGCCGTCACCGAGCGGCTGGAGGTCGGCGGCGAAGTCGGGCCAGAGCTTTCCGACAACGATGCCAAGGATCAGCGCACAGAGGACCTGTGCGAAGAGAGAGCTACGCAGTATGCGTGCGACGCGTCGCGGCAGGGACGGGACGGACGGCGGCACGGGCACTCCTTTTGGGGACGTTGGCACGCAGAAGCCACTGGGGGAAACTTCTGCGATACGGAAAGCGGCTTCCGTGTCGATCACTGTGACCGCGCCGTTGATCTCCCACAAGACCGCCGCGTTTCAGCCGCGTAAATCACGCCGTGAGTGACGCATCGCACACAACTCCCCTCAGCAGCCCGCGCGGTCCTCGGTGAGCACCCCCTGAACGGCGGTCAGGGAACGGTCGTAGCAGCCGCCGGGCCCGTACAGCCGGTAGCGCTCGCTCGTCGTGCCGACCGCGTGCCGCTGGTCGCGCGGGACGTTGAGGGTCCAGGTGGCGTCGCCGGTGTAGGTGTCGTCGAGGCGGTGCCGCAGACGTCCGTCGGTGAGGACCGAGGCCCGGTCCCCGAGCGTCAGCACGGTCCGCAGCCGGTCGTCCGCGCCGATCGTCGTGGTCGTGGTGCCGTCCATGGTGTACGTCCGCTGCGTGCGCGTCGTGTGCGCGGGGCCGCGCCCGTCGACCGTGACCGACTCGGTGTCCGTCCAGGTCGCGTCGAGTCCGTCGAGGTTCTCGCCCTCGGTCCAGCGGTGCGTGGAGGTGGTCGCCAGCGACCGGCGGACGGTGGTGGTCACGCGGCCGTGCGAGGTGTCGACGTATCCGGCGACGGTGAGCCGATGGGCGCCCTCGGTGTCCAGTCGGTGCTCCGAACCCGGCGTGTACACCGAGGAGTTGGTGAGGTCTCCGACGGTGTGCGTGGTGAGCCCGCCGGTGACGTGGGCGCTCTTCGCGTCCTGCCAGACGGCGATGTTCACGGGCGCGCTCCAGCCGCTCTGCCCTTCGGGAACGCCGACGACGTCCACCTGCACGCGGTGCGGCTCGCCGTCGTTGAGAAGGCCGGCGAACGGCGTCAGGTCGTATTCGATCGGCTTGACGTCGAAGGCGCGCGGTCCCGGAATCACGTACCAGAGGAAGGGGTTGGACCAGCCGCCGGTCCACACGTGCGGGAACGGGGCGGCGATTCCGGCGAGTTGGCCGTCGACCCTGATCTGCACCTCGCGGTAGGGGCCGCCCGTCGCCTTGCAGGAGTAGGGCGCCTCGTCGGGCACCGTCAGATACCAGTACTCCTCACAACCGCCGCCGGAGCCGGTGGCGTACACCTCGGCGACGATGCGTTCGCTGTTGCGCGGGGTGGTGACGGTGCCGTCGGTGAGGGGAAGGACCCGGTCGGGGGTCTTCGTCGGGTCCGGCCTGCCGACGTAGAACGTCAGCGTGACCTTGACGTCGATGACACCGGTGTAGGTGTCGTCGACGACGTTGCCGATGAGCATCTCGACGTCCTGGGCGGAGCGGAAGGTGTCGCCGTAGCGCGTGACATCCTTCTCCACCGACCACTCGATCCCGTCGGGCGACGGCTCCGGAGTCGACGTACGGAAGATCTCGACCCCGCCGACGCTCAGATGGCCGAGCCGGTCGTACTGACGGCCCTTCACCTTGCCGTCCATCCGCAGGACCACCTTGCTCCAGCGGTCGCCGCAGCCGTCAGGCGGTGTGTAACTCCCCTTGTACGGGGTGAAGTCGCGGAACTGGGCTTCCGCGAGGGTGACTTGGCAGGACTTGCCGGCGGGCTTGGTGACCGGGGGCGCCGCGGTGATCGGGTCGTGCCAGTCGCTGCCGAACTCGGCGGGCACGTCGGCGGCTTGGACCGGCGCCGCTCCCAGGAGGGTGCTCGCGAGGAGGGTCGCTCCGGCGAGCATGGACATGATGAGCCGTCTCTTCATGGCCGGTGTTCTACGGCGAGTCGGGCACCCCGCGCAATGACGCCTCCGGCGCCGGTACTAGCCCGCCAGGTCGGCCTTGTCCCCCATCACCACCACAGGGTGCCGGTCCGGGTCGAGCGAGCGCAGGAGGTACTCCATCGCGGACCTGGACAGGCTGACGCAGGCCGACGTACCGCTACCGTGGTCCATGTGCAGCCAGATGCCGCCGCCCTTGTGCTCGCCCTCGGGGCGTGTCGGGTCGTTTGGCGGGGTGCCCTTGACGCGGTTGTAGTCGATGGCGATGACGTAGTCGAAGTCGTGCCAGTGCGACTTCGCCCACCAGCGCGGGGCCACGAAGGCGGCGGACCGCGTGTACGGGAGTCGTGAACCGGGGTCCTTCAGGACGCCGCCCGCGTCGGTGAGCGTGAACACGCCCACGGGGCTGCGCTTGTCGCCCTCGTGGTGATCGGTCGTCCAGCCCTTCTTGCCGTTGTGCGCGGGCCAGTCGCGGACGCGGTGCCACGCGGAGCCCCGCTTCACGTAGAGCACGACCGTGGAATCCGGTGAGTCCTCGCCGTCGCCGTAGACCGCGACGACCTGGCGAGCCTCCGCGGGGATGCGGCGCTGGAGGCGGTCGCCGACGTCGGGGATGCCGGTCGGGGCCGCCGTCGTAACCCTGGCCTGGGGTTTTGTCGGGGGGTCGGCGTCCGGTGAACCCGCACAGGCGGCCAGGGTCAGTACCAGGGCGCCACAGAGCATCGCACGCCGTACATCGATCGACACTCCGCCATGGTCGCACCGGGGCGCACCCGGACGCGCGGAAAACCGGTTGCCCTCGACCACGGAATGACGCGAACCTTTCACGGTTTGCTACCGCCGTCCGCGGTCCCGTCCACCCCCCTGACACGAGCCACTGGGACGTCATCCGTCATGCAGATTCAAGACCTTCCCTATCCCGACCCGGGTGTGCCGGACGCACGCTCCGGTCCCCGATTCCTGTGGTGGCTCTTCCGGAATCAACTGGGCGGCCAGCTCAGATCCCTGTCCTGGGGCCTGCTGCACTTCGTCTCCGTGTCCGCCCTGCCGTTCTGCGTGGGCCTCGCCGTCCAGGCAGTCGTCGACCGCTCCGGCGAACGGCTCGCCCTCGCGGGCGGGCTGCTGGCGCTGGCCGGTGTCGCCATCGCGCTCGGCGACACCTTTCTGCACCGCACCGCCATCACCAACTGGATCACGGCCGCCGCCCGCGTCCAGCAGTTGCTCGCCCGCAAGGCGGCGACGCTGGGTTCGGCGCTGACGCGGCGGGTCGCGGCCGGTGAGGTCGTGGCCGTCTCCACCGGCGACGTGGAGAAGATCGGCTGGTTCGTGGAGGCCGTCTCCCGGTTCACCGCCGCCGCGCTCACCATCGTGCTCGTCTGTGTGGGCCTGCTGGTCTACCAGCCCGCGCTCGGCGTGGTCGTCGCCGTCGGTCTGCCCGTCCTGGCACTCGCGGTGCTGCCGCTGCTGCCCCGGGCGACCCGGCGGGCCGACTTCCAGCGCGAGAAGGCGGGCCGCGCCACCGAGCTGGCCTCGGACACCGTCGCCGGACTGCGGGTGCTGCGCGGCATCGGCGGCGAGGAGCTCTTCCTCGACCGCTACCGCAGCGCCTCCCAGGAGGTGCGGCACGCCGCCGTGCGCAGCGCCCGGATGTGGTCCCTGATCTCCGCGATCCAGGTGCTGCTGCCGGGCCTGCTGCTGATCGCCGTCGTCTGGCACGGCGTCGGCCTGGCCCGCGAGGGCCGGATCACCGTCGGCGAACTCGTCACCGTCTACAGCTCGGTCATGATCATGAGCTATCCGCTGCGGCACTTCGAGGAGATCGCCATGGCGTACTCCTTCTCGCGCCCGTCGGCCCGCCGGGCCGCGCGCGTGCTGTCGCTGGAGCGGGCCACCTCCGCCGAGGGCTCGCTGGCCGGCACGTCGCCGTCCGGGGACCTGTACGACCCGGCGACCGGTCTGCTCGCCCCCTCCGGCCGGTTCACCGCCGTGGTGTGCGGCGACCCGGACGCGGCGGGGCTGCTGGCGGACCGGCTGGGCGGCCACCCTTCCTCGGCAGAAGAGGACGCGTCGGTGCTGTTGGGCGGCGTGCCGCTGGACGAGCTGCCGCTCTCCGCCGCGCGCACCGCCGTCCTCGTCCAGGACAAGGACCCGGTGCTGCTCTCCGGCACGCTGCGCGAGCTGCTCGACGTGCCCGCGTCGGGGGACGTCGACGCCCGCGAGGCGCTGACGGCCGCGCAGTGCGACGACGTCCTCGCCGCCCTGGTGCAGGGCTCGCTCGGCGTCGAGGACCCGCTGGACGCCCGGATCACCGAACGCGGGCGTTCCCTGTCGGGCGGTCAGCGGCAGCGGCTCGCACTGGCCCGGTCGCTGTTCACCGATCCGGAGGTGCTCGTCCTGGACGAGCCGACCTCGGCCGTCGACTCGCACACCGAGGCCCGTGTCGCCGAGGGCGTAAGGGAGTTGCGGGCGGGCCGCACCACCGTGGTGTTCACGTCCTCGCCCCTGCTGCTGGACCGCGCGGACCGGGTCGTCCTGGTCCACGAGGGCGAGGTCGTGGCCGTGGGCGTGCACCGCGAACTCGTGCACAAGGAACCCCGGTACCGCGCGGTCGTCACCCGCGAGACCGAGCACGAACGGGAAGAGCTCGAAGAGCTGGAAGAGATCGAGGAGACAGCATGATCGGCGTGGCGCCACCGGCGTACGACCCGGCGGCCCCGACGACGGCGAACACCCTGCCCGTCGGGGGCCCCGGCACCGTACGCGCCTATGTGGCCGAACTGTTCCGCCGGCACCGCCGTGCCTTTCTCGCCCTCGTCACCGTCAACACGGTGTCGGTGATGGCGTCGATGGTGGGGCCGTGGCTGCTCGGCGGGCTCGTGGACCGGGTCTCGGAAGGGGCCCGGGAGGTTCATCTGGAGCTGACCGCGGGGCTGTTCGTGGCCGCGCTCGTCGTCCAGGCCGTGTTCGTACGGCAGGTGCGGCTGCGCGGCGCGATGCTCGGCGAGCGGATGCTGGCCGACCTGCGCGAGGACTTCCTCGTGCGCTCGGTCGGTCTGCCGCCGGGCGTCCTGGAACGGGCCGGCACCGGCGACCTGCTGTCCCGGATCACCACCGACATCGACCGGCTGGCCAACGCCATGCGCGAGGCCGTGCCGCAGCTCGCGATCGGCGTGGTGTGGGTGGTGCTGCTGCTCGGCGGGCTCGTCGTCACCGCGCCGCCGCTGGCCGCGGCCGTACTGCTCGCCCTGCCGCTGCTGGTGATCGGCTGCCGCTGGTACTTCCGGCGGGCGCCGTCCGCCTACCGTTCGGAGGCCGCCGGGTACGCCGCCGTCGCCGCCGCGCTCGCCGAGACCGTCGACGCCGGGCGCACCGTCGAGGCGCACCGCCTCGGGGAGCGTCGCGTCGAGCTGTCGGAGCAGCGGATCAAGGAGTGGACGGCGTGGGAGCGGTACACGCTCTGGCTGCGGTCGGTGCTGTTCCCGTTCATCAACATCACCCACGTGATGATCCTCGCCTCGGTCCTGATGGTCGGCGGCGTGTTCGTCCTGCACGGCTGGATCGACGTCGGCCAGCTGACGACCGGTGCGCTGATCGCGCAGATGCTCGTCGACCCGGTCGGGCTGATCCTGCGCTGGTACGACGAGTTGCAGGTCGCCCAGGTGTCGCTGGCCCGCCTGGTCGGCGTCCGCGAGGTCGAACCGGACGCCGGTGACGCCGCGGTGGCCCCTGACGGTCGCCATGTGCACGCGGACCGGGTGCACTTCGGCTACCTGGAGGGCGTGGACGTGCTCCGCAAGGTGTCCCTGGAGGTCGCCCCCGGTACCCGGATGGCGCTGGTCGGCCCGTCCGGTGCGGGCAAGTCGACGCTTGGCCGGCTGCTCGCGGGCATCTACGCGCCCCGGGACGGCCGGATCACCCTGGGCGGCGCGGAGCTGTCCCGGATGACGGCGGAGGGCGTCCGCTCGCACGTCGCCCTGGTCAACCAGGAGCATCACGTCTTCGTGGGCTCACTGCGCGACAACCTCCTGCTCGCCCGCACCGGCGCCGACGACGCCGAGCTGTGGGCGGCGCTGGGCGCGGTCGACGCGGACGGCTGGGCGCGGGTGCTCGACGACGGCCTCGACACCGAGGTCGGCTCGGGCAGCGTCGCGCTCACCCCGGCGCAGGCCCAGCAGATCGCGCTGGCCCGCCTGGTGCTGGCCGACCCGCACACGCTGGTCCTGGACGAGGCGACGTCCCTGCTCGACCCGCGCGCGGCCCGTCATCTGGAGCGGTCCCTGGCCCGCGTCCTCGACGGCCGCACCGTCGTGGCCATCGCCCACCGGCTGCACACCGCCCACGACGCGGACGTGATCGCCGTCGTCGAGGACGGCCGGATCAGCGAGCTGGGCAGCCATGACGAGCTGGTCGCGGCGGACGGGGCGTACGCGGCACTGTGGAGGTCCTGGCACGGCTGAGCGGACCTCGACCTTCAGGGGCCTCACGGGAGCCGTCGTCCTACGGGTACGGCGGCTCCTGTTCAGTATCCGTAGCCGCTTTCCGTACCCGTAGCCGCTTTTCAGTACCCGTAGCCGCTGTCGCCGTCGCTGTCCGTCGAGGGAGCGGCCTGCTTCACCGCCGTGCCCTTCGCGTTCAGCACGTACCAGATCCCGTCGATGCCCTGCCCCTTGCTGTCGCCCGGCGCCTTGTCCTTGGCGTAGTAGTAGAGCGGGTGCCCCGCGTACGTCGCCTGCGGCTCGCTGCCCTTCGTCGTCCCGATGAGGCCCGCGTCGGCTCCGGAGCCGGCCTTCGGCTTGCCCTCCATGGGCGGCCACAGCTTGAGGCACGCGGTGTCGCACTTCATGGAGTTGGTGTTGTTGCCGTCCGCGGTGAACAGGTAGAGCGTGCGGCCACCGCCGTCGACGAGGATGTCGCCGAGCGGCGAGTCGCTCACCTTCACGGTGGACGTGTCCGTTGCGGCGGGCGTACCGGAACTGCCGTGGTCGGAGCCGCCGCCGCTGCCACAGCCGGCCAGCCCCAGTGCCGCCACGAGTGCGATCCCGGTCAGGGTGATCCTGTTCAGGCCCGTCTTTCGGCTCATGCCTCGGCTCATGTTTTGGCTCATGATCCTCTCCGTCCCTTCCTACGGAGGTTGTACGGCTGCCGTCGGCGAACGGATTGCCGCGCAATCCCTCCGCCCGGATCGGACGTATACAGAAGCGTGGAACTGTTCCCCCGCGCGGACCGGGTCGACGACGCCTCGCTCGTCGCCGGCTTCGCGCTGGGCGACGAGCAGGCCGCGACCGCCTTCGTCCGCCGCTTCCAGAACGCCGTGTACGGCCTCGCCCTGTCGGTGACCCGCGAACCGGGCCTCGCCGAGGACGTGAGCCAGGAGGTGTTCGTACGGGCCTGGCGGGCGGCCGGCAGCTACGACCCCCGACGCGCCTCGGTCCTCACCTGGCTGCTGACCATCACGCGCAACGCCGCCATCGACGCCGTCCGCGCCCGCCGGCCCACGCCGGTGCTCGCCGAGACCCTCGAACGCCTCATCGACGTCACCTTGCGGGCCGACGCGGAGGAGCCCGACGGCACGGAGCGGCTCGCCCTGGTCGCCCTGGAGAGCGAGCGTGCCCTCGCCCGTCTGCGCTCCCTGCCGGTGGAACAGGCGCGCGCGGTCGCCCTCGCCGTGATCGGCGGCTGTACGGCGGCGGAGGTGGGCCGGCACGAGGACATCCCGCTCGGCACCGCCAAGACCCGCATCCGCACCGGCCTGCGCAGGCTGCGCGAGGCGCTGAAGGAGGGAGGCCGTGATGGCACGTAAGCCCGGTCCTGACGCCCACCCCGACGAGGACGAACTGCTCGCCCTGGCGCTCGGCACCCTCCCGGGGGAACCGGCCGAGCTGCTGCGCCACCTCACCGCCTGCCCGGCCTGCCGCTCCACGTACGACGACCTCTCGGCGGCCGTCGACTCCGTGCTGCCCGCCGCGCCCTCCGTGGCTCCTCCGGCCGGGTTCGACGCGCGGGTCCTCGACCGGCTGGAGCTGCCCGCGCCGGCGCGGCACACGGGGCAGCGCGCGGGGCGGCGGCGGTCGTACCGGATGCCGCTGCTGGTCGCCGCTGCCGCCGCGGCCGGGATCTGCCTGGGCGCTGCCGGTGCCGTGCTCGTCGATCACGGGTCGCCGCCTGCCTCCCAGGTGGCCGTGAGCGATCGCGGGGCGCCGCTGGTCACCGGTTCGGGTGCGACCGTCGGCACCGTCGAGCCCAGCCGCTACGGCACCGAGCCCGTTCTCGTCATGCAGATCACGGACGGCCACCCCGGCACGCACTACACCTGCCGGCTCCTCCTCAAGGACGGCACCACCCGCGACGCGGGCCACTGGCGGCTGCCGTCCTCCGGCCGGGCCACCTGGATCGCCTACGGCGCTGCCGACTCCGTGGACCGGGTGGAGCTGGTGACGGACGGGGGGCAGGTGTGGTCGTCGGCGGGGCTGGAGAGCTGACGGCGGACGGGACCCTCACCTCGCCGCGCCGGGGTCGGACGCCGTTGCGTGCGCCCGTGCCGTTGCGCAGTCCCGAAAAGGGGTGGAAGGCTGGATAGCGGCACCGCGCGGCGGCGACGCATCACCAGCCGCCGCGAGACCGGGCCCGTCCCCACCACCTGGAGGTACCCGTGAACAGCGCCGACGGATGGGGAGACGACGTCTACCAGCCCGACGGATCCGAGATCCAGGAGGACTCCGGGCTGCTCGACGTGGAGGACACTCTGGAGGACGACGGTGTCGATGACCCTCTCGACCGGGGCTGGTCCCCTCCGGACCGACCATGGGCGGTGGAGCACACCGGCGTGACGGCCGCCGAGCGGCGGCAGGGCGAGAGCCTGGAGCAACGGCTCGCCGAGGAGACGCCGGATGTCCTCGCCCCCGACGGCGACGGCATCGGCGACTGTGACGGCACCGACGGCGAACTCCTGGACAACGAGGTCGGCGCCCGTCGCTCCGGCCGTCTCGTCGCACCCGACGAAGGTGCCCACGAGGACGAGGAGAGCGCCCTGATCGCCACGGACGTGGGCATCGACGGCGCCGCCGCCTCCGCCGAGGAGGCCGCGATGCACATCGTCGACGAGGACGCCCTGTCCGGCTGACCCCGAGGAGCGCAGATGCAGCAGGACAAGCACCCCGACTACCGCTCGGTCGTCTTCCGTGACCGGACCGCCGGGTACGCCTTCCTGACCCGGTCGACCGCCACGAGCGACCAGACCATCGACTGGGACGACGGCGAGACCTACCCCGTGGTCGACGTCGAGATCTCCTCGGAGAGCCACCCCTTCTACACCGGCAAGGCCCGGACGGTGGACACGGAGGGCCGGGTCGCCCGCTTCGGGCGGCGCTACGGAGGCGGAGCCGAGCCGGGCACCGAGGGCTGAGCACCGGGGCCGCCGACGCGGCCCCGCCCTCAGATGAAGTTCAGCGCCGCCGCGCAGCCCACCCCGCCGAGCAGCATGAACGCCGGCATCAGCACCTTCAGCTCGACCCAGCTGCCGGCCCGGAACCGCATGGCCTTGGGCGGCCCGATCGGGTACCAGCGCTTGCGGCCCACCGGGATCGGCCACAGGATCGGGCAGCCCGACACCGTCAGGGCGTCCCCGATGTCGTGGACCAGCGCGCCGAGCACGATCGGCAGCCCCAGCCACAGGTACTCCTGCCCCGGGTCCGTGAACAGCCAGCCCGAGCCGTTGCCCGGCTTGTCCAGGACCCCGGCGATGATCCACGCGCTGGTCGCGGCCAGCAGCCAGACCAGGACGTCGGCGCTGGAGCCGCGGGTCGCCCGCCACAGCAGGCCCTCGATGGCGAGCACCATGTGCACGAAGAGGATCGCGAGGACGGCCCAGCGGCCACCGGTGATCGCCGCGACCGAGGCGCCCGCGCCGATCAGGACGGCCCACAGCCAGGTGTGGGTCAGCGTGCGGTGCCCGCCGGAGCGACGCGGATCGCCCTGCTTCTTGGTGGCCTTGTAGACGGCGTAGGAGAGCTTGTCGACGATCTCGCACAGCCCGCGCGAGATGGGCCCGAAGGCCCGCGAGATGGTGGCCGCCTTGTGGTCGAGATCGGGAGCGAGCGCGGCTCCCGCGCAGATCAGCGCCCCGGCCAGCAGGACCGGCCAGGGCATCGCGTGCCCCGCCGCGGCGGCCGCCGCTCCGACCCCGAGCCAGGCCGCGGCCCCCGACAGTGAGTGTGCTGGCCCCATCATCGCCGTTACCCGCCCCATTCCTCGTGTACCGCTGCGCAGTTGACCGGATGCCCTGACGCCTCGTCGGCGACACAGCGTACTGCTCGTGATCTTCGTACCCGCATCCGATTCCCCTGTAGTGGGCAACGGCAGGCAAGATGGGTGGGTGACCCTCATCGATCAGCTGCCGCAGACCGCAGACCCCGACGCCCTCTACGAAGCCTTCGAGTCGTGGGCCGGGGAGCGCGGGCTCACGCTCTACCCCCATCAGGAGGAGGCGCTGATCGAGGTGGTCTCCGGGGCGAACGTGATCGTGTCGACGCCCACCGGCTCCGGCAAGAGCATGATCGCGGCGGCCGCGCACTTCGCCGCGCTCGCCCGTGACGAGGTCACCTTCTACACGGCTCCGATCAAGGCGCTGGTCTCGGAGAAGTTCTTCGAGCTGTGCAAGATCTTCGGCACCGAGAACGTCGGCATGCTCACCGGCGACGCCTCCGTCAACGCCGACGCCCCCGTCATCTGCTGCACCGCCGAGGTGCTCGCGTCGATCGCGCTGCGCGACGGCAAGCAGGCGGACGTCGGCCAGGTGGTGATGGACGAGTTCCACTTCTACGCGGAGGGCGACCGGGGCTGGGCCTGGCAGATCCCGATCCTGGAGCTGCCGCAGGCGCAGTTCATCCTGATGTCGGCCACGCTCGGCGACGTCTCGATGTTCGAAGAGGACCTCACCCGGCGCACCGGCCGTCCGACGGCGGTGGTCCGCTCGGCGACCCGTCCGGTACCGCTCTCCTACGAGTACAAGTTCACTCCGCTCACCGAGACGCTCACCGAGCTCCTCCAGACCAAGCAGGCGCCGGTCTACATCGTGCACTTCACACAGGCGCAGGCCGTGGAGCGGGCGCAGGCGCTGATGAGCATCAACATGTGCTCGAAGGAGGAGAAGGAGCAGATCGCCGACCTCATCGGCAACTTCCGCTTCACCACCAAGTTCGGCCGCAACCTCTCCCGTTACGTACGGCACGGCATCGGGGTCCATCACGCCGGCATGCTGCCCAAGTACCGGCGTCTGGTGGAGAAGCTCGCGCAGGCCGGTCTGCTGAAGGTCATCTGCGGCACCGACACGCTCGGCGTGGGCGTCAACGTCCCCATCCGCACCGTGCTGTTCACGGCCCTCACCAAGTACGACGGCAACCGTGTCCGCACCCTGCGCAACCGCGAGTTCCACCAGATCGCCGGCCGCGCCGGGCGGGCCGGCTTCGACACGGCGGGCTTCGTCGTCGCCCAGGCGCCCGAGCACGTCGTCGAGAACGAGAAGGCGCTCGCCAAGGCCGGCGACGACCCGAAGAAGCGCCGCAAGGTGGTCCGCAAGAAGGCGCCGGAGGGCTTCGTCGCCTGGACGGAGAACACCTTCGACAAGCTCATCGCCTCCGACCCCGAGCCGCTGACGTCCCGCTTCCGGGTCACGCACACGATGCTGCTGTCGGTGATCGCCCGCCCCGGCAACGCCTTCGACGCGATGCGGCATCTGTTGGAGGACAACCACGAGCCGCGCAAGCAGCAGCTCAAGCACATCCGGCGGGCGATCGCCATCTACCGCTCGCTGCTGGACGGCGGCATCGTCGAGAAGCTGGACGAGCCGGACGCCAGCGGTCGTATCGTCCGGCTCACCGTGGACCTCCAGCAGGACTTCGCGCTGAACCAGCCGCTGTCCACCTTCGCGCTCGCCGCGTTCGAGCTCCTCGACCCCGAATCGCCGTCCTACGCCCTGGACATGGTCTCCGTCGTCGAGTCGACGCTGGACGACCCGCGGCAGATCCTCGTCGCCCAGTTGAACAAGGCGAAGGGCGAGGCCGTCGCCGCGATGAAGGCCGACGGCATCGAGTACGAGGAGCGGATGGAGCGTCTCCAGGACATCTCGTACCCGAAGCCGCTGGAGGAGCTGCTCTTCCACGCGTACGACACCTACCGCAAGAGCCACCCCTGGGTCGGCGACCATCCGCTCTCCCCGAAGTCCGTCATCCGTGACATGTACGAACGGGCGATGTCCTTCACGGAGTTGGTGTCCTTCTACGAGCTCGCCCGGACCGAGGGCATCGTGCTGCGCTACCTCGCGAGCGCCTACAAGACCCTCGACCACAACATCCCGGACGACCTCAAGTCGGAGGATCTCCAGGATCTGATCGAGTGGCTCGGCGAGATGGTCCGCCAGGTCGACTCCAGTCTGCTCGACGAGTGGGAGCAGCTCGCCAACCCGGAGGTGATGACCGCCGAGGAGGCCCAGGAGCGGGCCGACGAGGTCAAGCCGGTCACCACCAACGCGCGCGCCTTCCGGGTCCTGGTCCGCAACGCCATGTTCCGCCGGGTCGAGCTCGCCGCCCTGGACCAGGTCGAGGAGCTCGGCGAGTTGGACGGCGAGGCCGGCTGGGACGCCGACGCGTGGGGCGAGGCCATGGACAAGTACTGGGACGAGTACGACGACCTCGGCACCGGCCCCGACGCCCGCGGCCCCAAGCTGCTCATCATCGAGGAGGAACCGGAGAACCGTCTGTGGCGCGTCCGGCAGATCTTCGACGACCCGAACGACGACCACGACTGGGGCGTCAGCGCGGAGGTCGACCTGACGGCATCCGACGCCGAGGGCCGCGCGGTCGTCCGGGTCACCGCCGTCGGCCAGCTGTGAGCACAGGAGAAACGCACTCATGACGACGAACCCGGCCGAGCGCCTGGTCGACCTGCTCGACCTGGAGCAGATCGAGGTCAACATCTTCCGTGGCCGCAGCCCGCAGGAGTCCTTGCAGCGGGTCTTCGGCGGGCAGGTCGCGGGGCAGGCGCTGGTCGCCGCCGCCCGCACCACCGAGGGCGACCGGCCGGTGCACTCGCTGCACGCGTACTTCCTGCGTCCCGGGCGGCCGGGCGTGCCGATCGTGTACCAGGTCGAACGGGTGCGGGACGGCCGGTCGTTCACCACCCGCCGGGTCACCGCCGTGCAGCAGGGCCGCACGATCTTCAATCTCACCGCCTCCTTTCACAAGCCTGAGGAAGGGTCGTTCGAGCATCAGCTGCCGCCGGCGCGCAAGGTCCCGGATCCCGAGTCCCTGCCGACGGTCACGGAGGAGATCCGTGAGCATCTGGGGGCACTGCCGGAGCAGTTGGAACGGATGGCGCGCCGTCAGCCCTTCGACATCCGCTATGTGGACCGGCTGCGCTGGACGCCCGAGGAGGTCAAGGACGCCGAACCGCGCAGCGCGGTGTGGATGCGCGCGGTCGGGCCGCTCGGGGACGACCCGGTCGTGCACACCTGCGCGCTGACGTACGCCAGCGACATGACGCTCCTGGACGCCGTACGCATCCCGGTCGAGCCCCTGTGGGGTCCGCGCAGCTTCGACATCGCCTCGTTGGATCACGCCATGTGGTTCCACCGGCCGTTCCGCGCGGACGAGTGGTTCCTGTACGACCAGGAGTCCCCGATCGCGACCGGCGGGCGAGGTCTGGCGCGTGGGCGGATCTACGACGTGGAGGGCCACCTGCTGGTGTCCGTCGTCCAGGAAGGGCTGTTCCGGGCGCTGTAGGACCGGGAGTGCACCTGCGGTTCGCGCGCCCGGGTCACGCGCTTCTGCGGCGCAGCCAGCCCAGCAGCCCTCGGGGTGCCTCGTGCTGCGCGGGCTCGTCGGGCGGGGGCGGTGGCGGTGTCGCGCTCGGCCGCTGTTCCCCCGCGGGGCGTGGCGCGGGCCGGACCGTCCGGGCGTCCTCCAGGGCTTGGGCGAGATCACGCCGCAGCCGGCTGATCTCGTCCGGGTCGTCGGCCGTCATGATCCGCTCGGTGAGGTGCGCGGCGGGCGTGCCCGGTGCGCCCTGGTGCGGTGGCGTCGGCCGGAAGCGGTTCAGATAGGAGCGCTCGTACGGGTCGCGGACGAGCTCCGCGATCTCGACGGGGTCGAGGAAGGCGGCGAGGGCTCCGGCGCTCTCCCACGGGCCGTCGGCCGACCGCAGCAGGAACTCCCGGTGCCGGGCACGCCAGTTGCGCGGACGCAGGTCCACGCCCTCGTCCAGCAGGCCCCGCATTCCTTCGGGCATGCGACGGGCGTGCAGGAGCGCGGTGTTCTGCTCGTCGGCGGCGAACTGGGCGAGTTCCTCGGCGAGATAGAGCCAGACGACGGCGCGGTACCGGTTGAGATAGAAGCGCACCGGAGTCACCACACCCAGGCGCGCCAACCGGGTGAAGCGGCCGACGGGGATGTCCATGGCCTCCGCGCCCTCGGTGGTGCCGACGACCCGCACGCGCTTCAGGAGCGCTTCGGGGAAGCCGTCCGCGGCACGCACCCGGTCGGTCTCGGAGCGGGCGACCCTTGGGCCCCCTCCGCCTTCGTCGGGGACGGTCCGGATATGGCCGAGATGGACCGCCAGGTCGAACTCGTTCCGCTTGAGGCCCAGTTCCCGGGCCGCGCGGCCCGGAGTGAACGAGAGCTGCTGGGGCCTGGTGAGGGTGCTGCCTGCCATGGTCGTACTCCCCCGTGGAGTCGGTGCTCACGCTGTGTGCGTTCGCCGTGACAAAAACCGTAGCCGGTCCGGCGAATCTCGGTGCGAGCCTGTGGATAACTCCACGGGGAACGGTAAATCAGCAGGTCAGAGGTCTGCGGCCGGGCTCCGCTCGGGCTGGCGGACATCCACGCCGAGGTGCTCGCCGACCCGGTTGACGAGGAGGGTCATCTCGTAGGCGATCTGACCGATGTCGGCCTGCGCGCCGCTGAGCACGCACAGGCAGCTGCCGGTGCCCGCGGCGGTGACGAACAGCACCGCGTCGTCGAACTCGACCATCGTCTGACGGACTCTGCCCGCGCCGAAGTGCCGGCCGGAACCCTTGGCCAGGCTGTGCAGTCCGGACGCGACGGCGGCGAGGTGCTCGGCGTCCTCGCGCCGCAGACCCGTGCTGGCCCCCGCGACCAGGCCGTCGTTGGACAGCACCAACGCGTGCCGGACATGGTCGACGCGCTCGGTCAGATCGTCCAGCAGCCAGCCGAGTCCCTGGTTCTGCGCCATGTTTCCGTCTCCCCGTGTGCCGTCTCCCCCTGGCCGGAGGAGCTTCTCGCCACCCTTGCGGACGACCGGTGCCGGGGGCAAGGAGGACAGGGCAAGGCACAGGTAAGGAACGGCGGCCTTCGGTCACTTGACCGCGTTCAGCCCACCGAGTCGAGGAGCCGGGCGGTGTGCATCCGCCCGGCGTACTCGACGAGCCGGATCAGCACCTCCTTCCCCGAGTCCCGGTCCCGGGCGTCGCACAGCACCACCGGAGTCCCGCCGTCCAGATCGAGGGCGCGCGAGACGTCCTGGGCGCCGTAGGTGCGGGCGCCCGAGAAGCAGTTGACGGCCACCACGAACGGGATGTGCCGGTGCTCGAAGTAGTCGACCGCGGGGAAGCAGTCCTCAAGACGTCGGGTGTCCGCGAGGACGACGGCGCCGAGGGCCCCCTGCGACAGCTCGTCCCACAGGAACCAGAAACGGTCCTGCCCGGGGGTGCCGAAGAGATAGAGGGAGAGACCGGAGCGGATGGTGATGCGGCCGAAGTCCATGGCGACCGTCGTCGTGACCTTCTGGTCCACGCCGTCGGTGTCGTCCACCAACTGGCCTGCCTCGCTGAGCAGTTCCTCGGTCCGCAGCGGCCTGATCTCGCTGACCGCGCCCACCAGGGTGGTCTTGCCCACGCCGAACCCACCGGCGACCAGTATCTTCAACGCCAGCGCGGTCGGCTCGCCGCCCTGGGCATCGGAGTGCTCGGAGACCATCGATCACTTCTCTCGGGAGTGCCGGCAACGGTCGGCGGTGCAGGTGCGTGAAGTCAGCATGATGACAACTGCGGTACCCCTACGGGGGGTTGGACCGCTATTTGACCGATGTGACCGAGTCGTGCACATGAGCTTTCGAAGTTTCATCTACAGAGCTCGCAGTCCCTCGATGACCTCGCGCAGAATCCGTTCGTCAGGAAGCTGTGCGGGCGGCACGGGACGGCTGACGATGACACAGCCGAGTTCCAGGAGGTCGCCGAGCAGCACGCGCACCACGCCCAGGGGCAGATCCGCGCCCGCGGCGAGTTCGGCGACCGACTGGGTCTCGACGCGGCACAGTTCGATCAGTGCCCGATGCTCCGGCCCCAGTGAGGTGTCCTCGCCGGGCGTGGGTGCCGCCGTGTCCAGGGTGACGAGGGCGATGAGGTCGAAACGCACCCCGGTGGGGCCGGGCTTGGTCCGTCCGCCCGTCATGGCGTACGGGCGGACGAGGGGCCCGGCCTCGCCGTCGTACCACTGGCTGCCCTGCTCGCGCGGGGCGCCCGTCATGTCCTCCGTCATGAGCGGACCGCCTTCTCGTCTCATCCGGCCGGTGGCCGCGCGGCCATCCGCGGCGCGGTGTACAGGTGCTCACCCACGCGTTTGACCAGTCGGGCCATCTCGTAGGCGACGAGCCCGATGTCGGCGGTGACGCCGGTGAGGAGGGCGAGGCAGGAGCCGTCGCCCGCGGCGGCCACGAACAGGAAGCCGTCGTCCATCTCGACCATCGTCTGCCGGACCCCGCCCGCGCCGAAGTGGCGCCCGGCGCCCTTGGCCAGGCTGTGGAAGCCGGAGGCGACCGCGGCGAGGTGTTCCGCGTCCTCGCGGCGCAGGTCGGTCGACGAGCCGACGGCGAGACCGTCGTTGGACAGCACCACGGCGTGCCGTACCTCGCTGACGCGCAGCACCAGGTCGTCCAGCAGCCAGTCGAGTTCGCCGGACCGCTGTGCGGCCCTCATGCCCGGGTCCTGGATCATGCGGGGTCTCCTTCGCTGCTGTCTCTTGCCGCGCGGGGCTCCGGGGCGGCGCCGCGGCCGGGCCGTCGGCCGCCGCCGCGTGCCCAGCCGTCGCGGTAGGCCGCCATACGGTCCCGTACGAGCTCGGGGGTGCGCCGGTCCTCGCCCCGGGGGCCGGGCTGAGGCTCGGATTCCTCGGTGCGCGGCGCACGCAGCTGAGGAGCCAGGTTTGCCTGCCGGACCCGGCGCGGGAGGTCGTCCGAGGTGTCCGCCTCCGGTGCGGGGGTGTCCTCCGGGGGGCGGTGCAGACGCAAGGTGGCGACTCCGGGGGGCGGGGTGTCGCTCGCCGCCTCCGCCCTCGCCGTCGCGGTGCTCTCCGCCCTGGCCGTCGCGGTGTTCTCCGCCACGGTCGGCGCGGGCGCCACCAGGGCGGGCCGGTCGACCGACGCGTGGACGGACTCCTGGAGGCGGACGGCGGCGGGCACACGCGCGTACTCGCGTTCAGGATCGGCGGTCCTGCGAGGGGAACGTTCCTCCGCGCCGCTGTGCAGCAGGGCGGTGGGCAGCAGGACGACCGCGGTGGTACCGCCGTAGGGCGAGGTACGCAGGTGCACCTTGATGCCATGGCGGGCCGCGAGCCTGCTGACCACGAACAAGCCGAGCCGGTCGCTGTCGAAGAGGTCGAGCGCCTCGGACTGTTCGATGCGGCGGTTGGCCTCGGCGAGGGTCTCCTGGCCCATGCCGAGTCCGCGGTCCTCGACCTCGATCGCGTAGCCGTTGCCGACGGGTTCGCCGGTGACACGCACGCGGGTGTGCGGGGGTGAGAACTGTGCGGCGTTCTCGACGATCTCCGCGAGGAGGTGGGTGAGGTCGGCGACGGCACCGCCCACGACGGATGCCTCGGGGAGCTGTCGTACCTCCACGCGCGCGTAGTCCTCGACCTCCGAGACGGCCGCGCGGACCACGTTGGTCAGGGAGACGGGCATGCGCCAGGCGCGGCCGGGTGCGGCCCCGGAGAGGATGATCAGGCTCTCCGCGTGCCGTCGCATACGGGTGGTGAGGTGGTCGAGGCGGAAGAGGTCGCTCAGCTCGCCGGGGTCCTCGGAGCGGCGTTCCATGCTGTCCAGGAGGCTGAGTTGACGGTGGACCAGCACCTGACTGCGCCGGGCGAGGTTGACGAACACCCCGGAGATGCCACTGGCGAGTTCGGCACGCTCCACGGCGGCCCGCAGAGCGGCGCGGTGCACGGTGCCGAGGGCCTCGGCGACCTGCCCCGTCTCGTCCTCGGCGGGCGGCCCCGGCGGAGCCTCCGCCCGGACGTCGATCTCCTCCCCGGCGCGCAGTTTCCGCATGGCCTCGGGGAGTTTGCGCCGGGCGATCTCCAGGGCGCTGTTGCGCAGGCTCACCAGCTCGACGACGAGCCCTCGTCCGATGCGGACGGAGATGACCAGGGAGGCGGCGACGGCGGCGAGGCCGAACAGCACGGCGGCGCCCGCCGGGGTGAGCAGACCACGGGTGAACGGGTCGGCCCGGTCCGCGACCCCGCGTCCGGCGTCCGCCTCGATGGTCCGCATCCCGCCCTGCACGCGCGTGTGTGCCTTGGTCCAGATGGCCTCGGGTGCCGAGGCGATCGCGGAGGTGCCCGCCCGGCTCGCGAGGACCCTGTCCTCGACGGCGGCGACGGCGCCGTAGTCGCCACCGTCGGCGAGGGCCTGCCAGGCGGCGCGTTCGGAGCCGCGCAGATCGGCGACGGCGGACTCGGTGAGCGCGCGGCGGGTGTCGACGGCCCCGGTGAACAGTCGCAGCCGCTGTCCGTCCAGGCGTCCGGCGAGCCGGGCGCTGGAGAGCACCACGTCCTCCTGGGCCAAAGCCTCGCCCGCGCGGGAGAACTCCAGCAGCACGCGCGCGTCGGAGCCGAGTTGGGCGTCCTGGATGCCGGTGAGGGCGCCGCCGACGGCGAAGGCCTTCGTGATGGTGCGCGTGTACCGCCCGTAGGTCTCGTCCCAGCCGCTCCGGCGGTCGAGGACCGCGGTCCGCAGGGAGCGCAGATCCTCGGCGCCGCTGACGAAGGCCTCAAGGCGCTGGGCCACCCCGGCCGGCAGTTCCTCGCTCTCGGCGACGGTGTTGCCCTCGCCGAGCCGCAGTTCGGCGACGGCTTGGTCGGTGCGTTCCGCGAGGGACTTGAGGTCGCCGGCGCGGTTGTCGGCCGGGTCGGTGGCATAGCCGACCGCCGCCTCGCGCTCGGCCTGGAGGGCGGCGACGGCCGCCGCCACGGGCGTGCGGATCTCGGAGTCGACGCGCTGCAACTGCCTCAGCCGGGAGACGTCCTGGGCGGTGCTGACGGTGGCGTACGCCCACAGGGCCAGCAGGGAGACGACCGGCACCATCAACAGGCAGACGATCTTGGCGCGTACGGTGCGCGGGCGTATCCGCCAGCCTTCCGCGCGCGTGGGCGGGTCGTCGGGGGCGGCACCCAGCGGCTCGTCCTGGCCTTCGTCGGCCGGTTGTCCGGCGTGGGCGCGGCGGCCGCGGGCCGGGGCTGCGGATGGTGACTCGGAGCCGGTCGTGGGGGTCCTACGGGGAGTTCGCATGGCCTCCTGCCTCGGAGAGTGGTTCGGCTTGCCCGGAGGGCCCTCAGTGGGCGACGCGCTCGACCGCCTGCTGAGCCGAGGCGGTTGCCTCGCGCTCGCCGGTGGAGGGCGACAGCGCGACGAAGGCCGAGGTCAGGAACAGATAGGACCCGAGGCCGACGGCGAGCGGGAAGATGAACTGCATCGCCGTCGCCCCGGACAGCGCGGCGCCGGACGGCGTGACCCGGACGCTCACCGCGAACATCCCGGTGTAGTGCATGCTGCTCACCGCGGCTCCCATGATCAGGGAGGCGATGGTGACGGCGACGGGCGACTTGATGTTGAGCGCCGCCCACAGCGCGGCTGTCGCGGCCACGACGGCGATGAGCACGGAGAGTCCGACGAGCATCGGGTCGTAGCGCACCTGCCCGTGCAGACGTACGGCGGCCATGCCCAGGTAGTGCATGCTGGCGACGCCGAGTCCGGTGGTGAGTCCGCCGAGGAGGAGCGCGCGGGTCCGGTCACGGCTGTAGCCGACGGCGAAGACACCGGCACAGACGACGATCATGGCGACGAGCAGGCTCACGATGGTGAGCGGCACGTCGTAGCGGATGTCGGTGCCGCTGACGCTGAAGCCGAGCATGGCCACGAAGTGCATGGTCCAGATGCCGGTGCCGAGCGCCGAGGCGGCGGTGATGAGCCAGTTGCGGCGCGAGCGTCCGGTGGCGCCGAGCGCGCGCATGGTGCAGCGCAGGCCGAGTGCGGCGCCGATACAGGCCATCACGTACGACAGCACGGGGGTCAGCCAGCCGAGGGCTGCGTGGTCCAGGTGTCCCATGGCCACGGGACGCTAGTCGGGGCACGGGAGCACAAAGGGGGCGCATTTCGAAAGGTGTTGGAATATGACGCAGCGCTGTACCTGAACGATCGCGTCCCGCTCGAACATGCGCGCAGAAGCGTCACCCTTGTCGGTGAGAGATCATGCGGAACATGAGCGACGACCACACACACGTCCAGGAGTTCTTCGGCGCGCGGGCCGCCGACTGGGACACCCGGTTCCCCGACGACGGCCCCGCCTACGCGACCGCGGTCGCCGAGCTCGGGCTGCGCGAGGGCGACCGCGTGCTCGACGCCGGCTGCGGCACCGGACGTGCCCTGACGCCCCTGCGTGCGGCCGTGGGGCCCTCGGGAGCGGTCCTCGGCGCCGATCTCACCCCGGCCATGCTCCAGGCCGCCGTACGGGCGGGACGGGACCGGGACGCGCAGCTGCTGCTCGCCGACGTGGCCGCGCTGCCGGTGCGCTCCGAGTCCCTGGACGCGGTGTTCGGGGCGGGGTTGATCTCCCACCTGCCTGATCCGGCGGTGAATCTGCGGGAGTTGGCGCGCGTGGTGCGTCCGGGCGGCATCCTGGCGCTGTTCCACCCGATCGGCAGGGCGGCGCTCGCGGCCAGGCAGGGCCGGCAGATCACTCCGGGCGACCTGCGCGCGGAGCCCAACCTCCGGCCCCTGCTGGCCGGTTCGGGGTGGCGCCTGACGTCGTACACCGACGAGGACGCCCGGTTCCTGGCGCTGGCCGTGCGCGAGGGCTGACCTCCCTCACAGCCGCCCGGCGACCGCCGCCACGAACGCGTCGGGGTTGTCGAACATGACGTTGTGCCCGGCGCCGGGCACGGTCACCACCCGCACCCCGGCGACCTCCAGCGCCTCACGGCCTTCGAGTTCGCCGCTCAACTCGCCTTGCATATAAACGCGGTCGACGGAGAGCCCCTCCACGATCGTGCGCATCACGGGGTCCGATCCACGCCGCAGCCCGGCCGCCGAGCGGTGCAGGGCGCGCGGGTCGGCCAGCCGCATGGTCGCGGCCCACATTGGTCCGACGCTTTCGAGCACGCGCGCGTGGCCGCCGTCGACGAAGGCATCCTCCTCGTAGGAGGCGATGCCACTGCTTCCCGCGGCGGGCGGCGGGAAGGCGTCCAGGTTGGCCTCCGTGAGCACCAGGCGGGAGACCAGCTCGGGTCGCCGGTGGGCGAGCACGATCGCGACGGCGCCGCCCATGCTGTGCCCGATCACCTCGGCGCCGGTGAGCTCCGCCGCGTCCAGCGCCGCCGCCAGGGCGTCGGCGTGCTCCTCCAGCGTGTAGCCGAAGTGCTCGGGCCGGTCGCTGATGCCGTGCCCGGGCAGGTCCACGAACAGGCTGCGCCTGCCCGCGAGTTCGGGCCGGGCGGCGACATGGGCGTGGTACACGGAGGAGATCGAGCCCAGCCCGTGCACGTACACGCGCGCGGGTTCCTCGCCGGGCACCTCCGTCCAGCGGATACAGCTTCCCTTGGTGTCGAACTCGGCCTGCTCCATCGCGTCCTCCCTCAGTGACGTCACGATGAGGATACATCGGTTACGAGGTATAGCGAAAACAAAATATCGAGAAGGCGGGGTATAGCGAGGGCGATGTATACACCGAGCGATGTACACCGTGGGTACGGCAGAATGCGGGCATGCTGGAGCTCGCCATCCTCGGATTCCTGTACGACGCCCCTCTGCACGGCTACGAGCTGCGCAAACGCATCACAGCGCTCACCGGGCACGTGAAGCCGGTGGCGGAGAGCACGCTCTACCCGGCGATCAAGCGCCTGGAGAAGGCCGGGCTGCTGGAGCGCGCGACGGAGCCCGGTTCCGTCGCCGCACCCCGCCATGTGCTGACGCTCACCGAGGACGGCCGTCGCGATCTGCGCCGCCGGCTCGCCGAGCCGGTGCAGCGCGACATCACCGACGAGAACCGCTGGTTCACGCTGCTCGCGTTCCTCCGGCACCTGGCGGACGCGCCCGCGCAGGCGGCCGTGCTGCGGCGCAGGCTGGCGTTCCTGGAGGAGCCCGCGAGCTTCTTCTACGAGGGCGACCGGCCCCTGAGCGCCGAGGAGTTGGACGATCCGTTCCGGCGCGGGATCCTGACGATCGCGCGCGCCACGTCCCGCGCCGAACTCACCTGGCTGCGGGAGACGCTGGACTCACTCGACGGCTGATCCGTCCCGGTGCGGTACCGGGCACCCGCGTACGCCCGGGGTCGGGCGGGTACCGAGATCCGCCAGCCGGTAGCCGTCCGGGTAGCCCTTGATCTCCCAGTTCTGCCGGGCGAAGTGCGGTGCGCGGCGCGGTGGGAGCAGCCGGACCGCACGGCCGCGCAGTCGCACCGCGCCCCGCACAAGGGTGCGGGTCGCCGCGCCGGGCGCCGGGTAGCGGAAGGCGCGCAGCAGCGACTCGTCGAGGAGGGCGCGCGTCGAGGCCTTCAGCAGGGGTGCCAGAGGGCGCGGGTACCAGGACGCCATCAGGTCGATCGTGGCGTCGGAGACGCGCCTCGCGCCCTCGTCCCAGCCGAAGTGGGCCTCCTCGTAGGCGTCGAGGCAGGCCTCGAACTCCTCGTAGGTCTCGGGGATGTCCGTGATGCCCATGTGCCGCCCCAGGGCGCGGTAGTGGACGACCGAGGCGGCCACCTCGTGACGTGACAGTCGACGCCATGCGTAGGTGTCGATCCACCGTCTGGGCATCACGACGAAGGTGCACAGGACGTAACGCATGTCGTCGTTGGTGATGTCGTAGCTGCGGTGCATCTGGTTGATGCGGCGGATCGCCGTACGGCCCTCTTCGCTGCCGAAGCCGTGCTCGACGACGGCGTCCAGGAGCAGCGAGGTGTCGTCGTACCGTTTCTGCGCCCGGTCCGTGAGCTCCGCCGTCTCGGCGAGCAGCCGTCCGATGCTCGGGACGGCGTAGGTGCGATAGAGGGCCAGTTCCAGGGATCGAGTGAAGTCCCAGGGGAACTCGTAGGCGGTCATCAGCCGGTAGATCTCCGAGGCGTCCTCGTGCGGGTCCATCCGCCGTATCCGCTCGAGCCGCTCGAACCGCTTCACCGCAGCGTCCCCCTTCTGCCGTCGAAGCTCCAACTCTACGTTGAGCAGGGGAAGATGAACGATCGGTCGAGGCGGCAACCACGCAGGGGGAAGGTGGTCAGCATGTGGGGCAGGATGCGCAAGTCGTTCGCCGGGTTCGTCAAAACCGTGCGCACCGAGAGCGACAGCGACCGGGACAGGCGCGGCCACAATCTGTTCGAGGCCGCGGCCGTCTATGTGTCGGCCTGTGCGGAGGACGACCAGGAGCAGATCGACGAGGCCGCGGGCTGGGTGTCGCCGGAGGCCTTGTCGTTCGGGGTGAGCGAGCTGGCCTGCCGGGCTGTGATCGCGCTCGCGCGGGAGCGCGACGAGTCGCCGCAGGCTGTGGCCCGTGCCCTGCTGGGGCTGCCGGCGGCCTGAAGGACGGGGAAACCGTGTCGATTCGCCCCGTCCGGCCGGAAAACAGCAGCTCCGGGGTGCAGGGGAGTCGTGACAAGCTGCTTCCGCTCGCACTAGGGTGCGCGCCGTTGGACGAACCGATGGGGAGGCTGGGATGGCAGGGACGGACGAGGACGCCGTCGCCGCCGCGGACGATGCGCTCTATGTGCTCACGGCGGTGCTGCTGACGCCGGCGAAGTTCCCGAGCGTGCTGGGCGACGACTATCCGGAGGCCTGTGCGGCGCTCGGTCTCGCGCCGCTCGCCGACGGATACGGCCTGGTGCTCGGCCAGGACGGCGACGGCTCCCGTTGGACGGTCGTCATCGACGACGTCTCGCTGGTCGCCGTCGCCATCGCGTCGTGGGACTGCGGCATGGAGTACGACCTGTCTCCCGAGGAGCACACGGTCGTCGCCGCCCTGCCGGGGTGGCCGCTCGCCGTGGCCGTCGCGGCGCCGGGGGTGCCCGCGCCGCACGATCCCGGCCCGGAGGTCGCCGACCGACCGCCGCTGACGCCGCCGGACGCCTCCACGTGGGGGCCGGCTCAGCGGCGCCTGGGCGCGGACGAGATCGCCGTGCAGTGGTCTCTGTGGCGGGAGCAGATCAACGACGCCGAGTTCCCGGTGCCGGGGGCGGCCAAGGACGCCGAGGAGACCGAGGGAGCCGGGGAGGCCGAAGAGACGGCGGAGGGCGCCGAGCCGGTCGAGAACGCCGAAAGCAGTGGAGGGCATCAGGGCATCCGGCGCGTGCTCGCGGAGGCCCGCGGATACGTGGACACACCGCCGCCGCTGGGCCGGGTCCGGTCGTCGTTCGCGCCCGGGGACGCCCGCACGCTCCGCGCGGACGGCCCCGGCTGGTCGCTGGTGGCCAGGACCGACGACATCGCCTTCGTCCTGCTGGACGACGAACCCGGCGAGGTCCTCCCGGTCGGCCGCGGCCCGGAACTGCCGGGGCTGTTGGAGGCGCTCGACAAGATGGCCGTACGGCCGCTCTGAGCGGGGGCGGCAGCACTCACCGGGACAAGCGGTTCACCGCGGGGCACCCATGCCGCGGCGTCATTCCATGTGGCCCCGACCCATGGATGACGCGGCGGCGCACTCGCACCATGGGGCAGCTCTCGACTCCCCGCCCCGTCCTGGAGGCCGCTCATGCGTGTGTCCCGAGGTGTTCCCCTCATCGCCACCACCTTGGTGACGACAGCTCTGACGACAGCCCTCGCCCTGCCGGCTCCCGCCGCGGACACGGACGTCGCGGCCGGTGACTGCGCGCGCCATGAGGGGACCCGCGTGCCGGGTGCCGCCTTCCAACAGAGCGCCTGCCTCGCGGACCTGACCACGACCGGCCTGGCCGGCACTCCGTACACCGACCTGGCCGACCAGGCGGGCCTCACGGCCCGGGCGACACGGACGCCGTCCGGGGTGCCCGGGATGCAGATCGACGGCTACTTCCCGGACTCCTCGCACTCCAACGCCACCCACGGCTGGCAGCACGACGCCCAGTTCGTGATCCGGCTGCCGGACCACTGGAACGGCGGGCTGGTCGTCACGGGCGCCCCGGGGACGCGCAGGCAGTACGCGACGGACAAGGCGATCTCCGACCGGGTGCTCGCCGAGGGCTACGCGTACGCCGCGACCGACAAGGGCAACAACGGTGCCGATTTCTACCGCGACGGCACCCGCCCGGGCGACGCGGTCGTCGAGTGGAACGCGCGCACCACCCAACTCACGCGCGCGGCCGAGCGCGTCGTCGCCCAGCGCTACGGGCGGTCGCCGCGGCGGACGTACATGACGGGGATCTCCAACGGCGGTTATCTGACGCGCTGGCAGCTGGAGAACCATCCGGAGCTGTACGACGGCGGGGTGGACTGGGAAGGTGCCCTGTGGACCGAGGACGGCGCCGGCCTGCTCACCTCGCTGCCCACGGCCGTGGCCCGGACGACCGGCGCGGCGACGGACGAGGACATGTACGCGGCGGGCTTCACGCATGGCTCCGAGTTCCTGTGGCCGTACCACGAGAAGGCCTACTGGGGCATCACGCAGAAGATCTACCGCGCCGAGTTCGACCCGGCCTACGACCCCGAGTGTCCTGGCCCGACCGCCGGGACGACCACGGAGCAGATCCTGGCGCCCTGCGCCACGGACGCGGCCTACGACTACGCGTCGCGTCCCGCGGCGGTCCGTCGCGCAGTGGCCCGGGTCGCGCTGACCGGCCGCATCGGGCGCCCGCTGATCACGCTGCACGGCGATCTGGACGCGCTGCTGCCCAAGGCGGCGGATTCCGATGTCTACGCCCGCATGATCGACACGCGTGGACGGGGCCGCCTGCACCGGTACTACACCGTCCAGGGCGGCACGCATGTCGACGGGCTGTACGACACCTATCCGGACCGGCTGCGCCCGATCCTGCCCTGCTTCCGGACAGCCTTCGACGCACTGGTGACCTGGGTGGAGCGGGGCACCCCGCCGCCCTCGGACCGGGTCATTGACCGGCCCGCGAGCGGCGACGTGGTCGACTCCTGCGCCCTGGACGACCGGGCTTCGACGGCCCGGTAGCCCACGGTCCCGGACCGAGGCGGCCCGGTAGCCCACGGGTCCCAGGCCGCGGTGGCCCGGTGACCCACGGGTCTCAGCGACCGAGCTCCTTGCGTGTGACACGGCGCAGCCTGCGCCGCTGCGAGGGGTCCAGCGTGAGGTACGCGGCGGCCGGGACTCCCAGGACTATCAGGAGCGCGGCCCACCACGGCAGCCAGAACAGCAGGATGATGCCGACCGCCACACCGCCTACGGCGATCTTCGCGTTCTTCGACATGTGTCGCCTCCTTCGCGGCCACTGCCGCTCTCTGTCCTGAAAACGGGCCCGCGCTTCCCGCGGTTCCGCACCACGACCCTGAGACGTCCCTGAGGAGCGACCCCTACACGTCCCTGAGACGGGAGATACCCATCCTCGCGTCGAAGTGACCCGGCTCACAGACTGGTCATGCCGGGTTCTCCCGGACGGTCCTGTACCGTCGGCCACCGCGCACCGAGTAGTCAAACTTGAGGAGTGTTGCATTCCTGTGCCGAGGATCCCCGCGGCGACACCGTCCGAGATCTCCCGACTGGCCCGCTGCTGTGCCGTGTTCGTACCCGGCGACCCGGCCCGCACCGGTCGCGTCGCCTTCTGGGACCCCGAGGTCGACGCCCCTCCCGGCGTCGCGTCGGGGACCGCGGCGGACATGACCGTCGTCGTGCCCGGCGAGGAGGGGGTCGAGGCGGTGACCGTGCCGGCGGTGCTGTTGCCGATGCGCTCGGCGCTGCCCGTCCTCACGCGTGCGCGTGCCGTGGCCGACGGACACCGGGCAGCCGTGTTCTGGGGCACGGCCGCCGTGCACGCCCTCCAACTCGCGGCCCGCGGACTGCTGTTGCCGGGCCTGTCCGAGAGCGATCACGACGCGTGGCGGGCGGGTCCGCTGCGCACCGAGGACGTGGAGCGCCTGCGCGCACTCGCCGCAGCGATGCCACCCGAGGCGCACGCCGTGCCTCTGGCCGACCGCGAGCCTGCGGGCGCCCGCGAGCCGTCGGGCGAGGCCGGCTCCCTGCGCCTGCCCGATCCCGAGCGGCTGCTGCGCGCCTTCCTGGACGCGGTGGCCGACGCCCTGCCCCGCTCCCCCGCCGCCTCGCTCGTGACGGGCGGCCCCGCCTACGCGGCACGCGAGCCGCAGCACGTGCCCGAGTACCGCGCCTGGGCCTCCGATGTCGCCGCGGGGCATGACGCCGGTGTACGGCTGTCGCTGCGGATCGAGGTGCCCGGTCTTGAGGCGGCGACACAGGACCAGGAGGGCCTGGCCTTCCGCGCCGTACCGCAGGTGCACAGCGTGAGCGAGCCGGGCCTGATCGCGGACGCGTCAGCGGTGTGGACCGGTGCCCAGCGTGCGTTCGGCCCGCGCGCGCGGATGGACGCCCTGCTCGCGCTGCGCCGCGCGGCACGCGCCTGGCCCCCGCTCACGCCCCTGCTGTCGGCGAGCGTGCCGGACGCCGTCGAACTCGCCGACGACGAGATCACCGACCTCCTCACGGACGGCGCCCGGGCACTGGGCGCCGCCGGGGTCGAGGTGCACTGGCCCAAAGCGCTGGCCCGCAAGCTGACGGCCCGCGCGGTGGTCGGCCCACCGGACGAGGAGTCCGGCCCCGGAAGGACCCTCGCGGACACGCCGTCGTTCCTGTCCGCCGACGCGCTGCTGGCGTTCAACTGGTCGTTCGCGCTGGGCGACCAGCGGCTCACCCGTGAGGAACTGGACCGGCTCGCCGAGGCCAACCGCCCCGTCGTGCGACTGCGCGACCAGTGGGTCCTCGTCGATCCCCGGGAAGTACACCGGGCCCGCGCCCAGCAGGACCGCAAGGTCACCCCGATCGACGCGCTCGCCGCAGCTCTCACCGGTTCCACGGAAGTCGACGGCCGCCGGGTCGACGTAGAGCCCACGGGGTGGCTGGCGAGCCTGCGGGCGCGGCTCGCGGACCCGGAGGCGCAGGAGCCCGTCGGACAGCCCGCGGCGCTCGCGGCGACCCTGCGCGACTACCAGCGGCGCGGCCTCGACTGGCTGGCCCGGATGACCGCCCTGGGGCTGGGCTGCTGTCTCGCCGACGACATGGGACTCGGCAAGACCGTCACCCTCATCGCCCTGCATCTGCACCGGCAGACGGAGCCCTCGGCCGCCGGTCCCACGCTCGTGGTGTGTCCGACGTCCCTGATGGGCAACTGGCAGCGCGAGATCGAGAGGTTCGCCCCCGGCACGCCCGTGCGCCGCTTCCACGGGCCGCGCCGCGACCTGGACGCCCTGGCCGACGGGGAGTTCGTCCTCACCACCTACGGCACGATGCGGCTCGACGCGGGCCGGCTGGCCGACGTGTCCTGGGGCATGGTCGTGGCGGACGAGGCCCAGCACGTGAAGAACCCGTACTCGGCGACGGCACGGCAACTGCGTTCCATCGACGCACGCGCGCGTGTGGCGCTCACCGGCACCCCGGTGGAGAACAACCTGTCCGAGCTGTGGGCCATCCTCGACTGGACCACCCCGGGTCTGCTGGGGCGCCTCGGCACCTTCCGCAGCCGCTACGCACAGCCCGTCGAGGGTGGCCAGGACCCGGCAGCCGCCGAGCGGCTCTCCCGGCTCGTACGGCCCTTCCTGCTGCGTCGCCGCAAGTCCGACCCGGGGATCGCCCCCGAGCTGCCGCCGAAGACGGAGACCGACCGTGCCGTCTCGCTCACCACGGAACAGGCGGGGCTGTACGAGGCGGTGGTGCGCGAGACGCTCGCGGAGATCTCCGGCGCCGACGCCATGGCGCGCCGTGGACTGATCGTGAAGCTGCTCACCGGCCTGAAGCAGATCTGCAACCACCCCGCGCAGTTCCTCAAGGAGGAGCGGCCCACGATCGCCGGACGCTCCGGCAAGCTGGAGCTCCTCGACGAGCTGCTCGACACGATCCTGGCCGAAGGGGCGGGCGTGCTGGTCTTCACCCAGTACGTGCAGATGGCCCGCCTCATCGAGCGGCACCTGGCCGCGCGCGGCGTGTCCACGCAGTTCCTGCACGGCGGTACACCGATCGCCACGCGCGAGGCGATGGTGCGGCGCTTCCAGGACGGTGAAGTGCCGGTCTTCCTGCTGTCGTTGAAGGCGGCCGGCACCGGGCTGAACCTGACCCGGGCCGAGCACGTCGTGCATTACGACCGCTGGTGGAACCCCGCCGTCGAGGCGCAGGCCACCGACCGGGCGTACCGCATCGGCCAGGACCGGCCCGTGCAGGTGCACCGGCTGATCGCCGAGGGCACGATCGAGGACCGTATCGCCGACATGCTCAGCCGCAAACGGGAGTTGGCCGACGCGGTGCTCGGCACCGGAGAAGCGGCACTCACCGAACTGACGGACGCGGAACTGGCCGACCTGGTCGCACTGCGAGGGGGCGCGCGATGAACACGTACGACGAGACGGACCCGTACGACGGGACAACGGAGCGGACCTTCGCCGCGTTCCCGCCCGCGCAGGGGCGCGGCTTCGCGCAGACCTGGTGGGGGCAGGCCTGGTTGAAGGCGCTGGAGGACACCGCTCTCGACTCGCAGCAGGTGAAGACCGGCCGCAGGCTCGCGCGCGCGGGGGCCGTCGGCGCGGTGTCGGTGCGGCCGGGGCGGATCACGGCCGTCGTCCAGGACCGCGACCGCACCCCGCACCGGGCGGACGTGCTGCTGGAGGAGCTGTCCGGCGAACAGTGGGACCGTTTCCTGGAGACGGCCGTGGAGCGTGCCGGGCACATCGCGGCGCTCCTGGACCGCGAGATGCCCCCGCACCTGGTCGAGGACGCGGCGGCAGCGGGCGTCGAACTCCTGCCGGGGCTGGGCGATCTGGAGCCGCGGTGCGACTGCGGTGCCTGGGACCACTGCGGGCACACGACGGCGCTCTGCTACCAGGTGGCGCGGCTGCTGGACCAGGATCCGTTCGTCCTGCTCCTGATGCGGGGACGCGCCGAACGCGCCCTGCTGGACGACCTCCAGGCCCGCACCGCCGCGCCCGCGCCGGTCGAGGCGTCCGACCTTCGCGAGGGTGTGGACGCGGCGGAGGCCTTCGTGGCCGGGGGCATCCTGCCGCCGCTGCCGGAGCCGCCAGAGCTTCCCGAGGGGCCGGGCACACCGCCGTCCCTGGACACCGAGACACCGCCCCCGCCCGGCGTCGACCCTGCCGCCCTGGAGTTCCTGGCCGCCCGGACCGCAGCGGAGGCGCACCGTCTGCTGCTGGAGGCGCGGCGTGGACAGGGCAGCCCCGAGGAGTTGACGCTCGGGCAGGACGCGGTCCGCCTTGCGCTGGGCGACCCCGGCCCGGCCGTGGCCGAGCGGCTGGCCGCAGGGTCGGGACGGGACATGGAGGGTCTCGCGGCGGCCGTACGCGCGTGGCGGTACGGCGGGGTGGCCGCGTTGTCCGTGCTGGAGGAGGAGCGCGCTGTGGTGGGCGAGGAGCTCGCACGCGCGCGTGCCGTGCTCGACGCGGCATGGGACGACGACGAACGGCCGCCGCTGACCGCGCGGGGCGATCGCTGGACCGTCCCCGGCACCGGGAGCCAGCTGCGTCTGGGGCGCGACGGCCGCTGGTGGCCGTATCGGGAGGAGCGGGGACGCTGGGTGCCTGCCGGCGCGCCGGCCCACGACCCGGCGACGGCCCTGGCCTCGGCGGAGGAGGCCGCCCCCACCGGCTGACCCACGGGCCGGGGCCCGTCGAGGTGCTGCGCGCGAGCTCGACGAGCCCCCGTCACGCTCCGTTCACCCGGCGGACGTACGGCGTTCCGTGCGGGGCCCAAATCTGGCCGCTGTCATCGCACTTGTTCCCAGGAGGCCCGATGTCCCCGCACGCCACCGGCCGGCGCCGCGTCCACCGATCCCTCTCGGCGGGCGTGCCCCTGGCCGTACTGGCCGCGCTCGTGGCTGCCGCCCCCGCCGAGGGCGCCGCGCCCGAAGCGGCGCACGTGACGCGCACCGCGACCCTCGGAGACATCCCCCTGGGCACGTTCAGCAACGCTCTGCTCCCCGGCACGGTCGGCGACGACCGAAGCGTGGACCTCGGCGGCATCGGCAGCGACCTCTACCCGGCGGGCCGCAAGGGCGAGTTCTGGACCGTCACCGACCGCGGCCCCAACGGCCAGATCAAGGTCGACGGCAAGAAGCGCCGCACGTTCCCCGTGCCGGGCTTCGACCCGGCGATCGTGAGGATCAAGGTTTCCGGGGGCACCGTCGAGGTGCTGGACGCCCTTGCGATCACGACCTCTTCCGGGAAGCCGGTCACCGGGCTGGCCAACCAGGAGGGGCGCGACGAGGCGCCGTACACCTATGACGCGGGGACGCGCCTGGCGTACGACCCGAACGGGCTGGACACCGAGGGCATCGTGCGCGCCGCGGACGGGAGTTTCTGGCTCGTCGACGAGTACGGCCCCTCGCTCGTGCACGTCTCCGCGCGCGGGAGGGTGCTGACCCGGTACGTGCCCCGGGGGCTGAACCTCACCGGCACCGACTACCCGGTGGTCGAGGCGCTGCCCTCGGTGCTGCTGCACCGGAAGATCAACCGGGGCTTCGAGGGACTCGCCCAACTCCCGGGCGGTGACCTCGTGATGGCGGTGCAGAGCCCGCTGTCGCTCCCGGACACCGACGCGGGCGAGGCGTCGCGCACGACCCGGCTGCTGCGGTTCTCGCCCAGGAAGAAGGCCGTCACGGCCGAGTACGCGTACCGCTTCGACCCGGTGGGGGTCGTCGACCCGGGCGAGGACGACACCTCCGAGCTGAAGATCTCCTCGGTGGTCGCGGTGGGCGGCGACCGGCTGCTGGTCGAGGAGCGCACCGACAAGGCCGCGCGGCTCCAGCTCGTCCGTCTGGAGCGCGACGCGAACATGGTCGGCGGCCCCTGGGACGACGACACGACGTCCCCGTCGCTGGAGCAGCTCGACGACCCGGCCGCCGCGGGCGTGCCCGTGCTCGCCAAGCGGCTGGTCGTCGACCTGGGGACGGTCGAGGGGGTGCCCGGGAAGATCGAGGGCATCGCGCGCGTGGACCACGACACGCTCGCCCTGATCAACGACAACGACTTCGGGATGACCGACGGCGCGGGCGCGTTCGACGCGCGGGGCCGACTGGTCGACAGCGGTGTGGAGACGACGGTGACCTACGTGCGGCTCCCGCGCGGGGTCTGATCACGTCAGTGGCTGCGTGAGCCAGCGGTTTCGGCATCCGTTTCGGCGCCGAAGCCGTCGCCCGCCCCGCGGCACCTGTCACGGCAGTTCACCGGCCGTCAAGGACGGGATGAGCGACTCCAGGCCGCTCGGGAACTCGCTCGGCAGCCCGGTCGGGAACTGGGACGGCAACCGTGTCGGCACCTCGCTGGGGAGCTTGGTCGGCAGTTCGCTCGGCAGGCTCGGGGAAGGGCGGGGCGAACTGCTCGCGCTCGCGCTGGGCTTGTCGTCGGGCGAGTCGTCGCCGCTGGCCCCCATGAGGACGACGGCGGCCACCGCCGCGCCGACCACGAGGACGGCGAGCAGGAGGTACAGCGGATTGCGTCCCGGACCGCGCCGCCCGTCCGGTCCTTCGGGCGGATCCGGTGGCGGAAGAGGCGGCTCCCAACCTCCGTAGGAGGGCGGTCCGTTGCCTCCGGGAGGTGGACCGTACCCCCCAGGGGGCGGACCGTACCCTCCAGGAGGCCCGTGGCCCCCCGCTGAGCCGGAGCCGGGACCGAAGCCCTCGGGAGGCGGTCCGAAACCGCCGCCGGGAGGCGGAGTGTGCCCCGGCGGCCCGGGCGGCTGAGGCGGTACGGGCGGCATGGCCATACCGTCCAGAGTCGCCGCGAAGCGGGCACGGCGCGACCCCCGCACGGAAGTTGATACGGACTCATGCCATGGACCGCATGATTCCGGAGCATTCCGTACGGAGGCCGGCCGCCCCGCACGCGCGCGTGCCTGACAAAACCCGCCGTACAAGACACGCGACGGGCCCACGCGCACGTGCGTTCACGACGTGCGCACGCGCACGTGTCAGCCGCGCGCGCCCAGCAGGTGGTCCATCGCGAGCTGGTCGAGCTGCTCGAAGGCCATGCCGCGCGCGGCGGCCGCCTCCGCGTCGAACTCCTCGAAGGCCGTACGGTCCGCGAGCAGCGCCTTCAGGCCGTCCGCCGCCGTGGGCTGCGCCAGCTCGTCCAGACGCGCGGCGCGCAGCGCCTCCTGGACCTCCGGGTCGGCACGGAAGGCGGCCGCACGCTCCTTCAGGATGAGGTAGTTGCGCATGCAGCCCGCGGCCGACGCCCACACGCCGTCGAAGTCCTCGGTGCGCGGCGGCTTGAAGTCGAAGTGCTTCGGACCCGCGTAACCGGCGCTCTCCAGCAGGTCGACCAGCCAGAAGGCGGCACGCAGGTCGCCCGCGCCGAAGCGGAGGTCCTGGTCGTACTTGATGCCGGACTGACCGTTGAGGTCGATGTGGAAGAGCTTGCCCGCCCACAGCGCCTGCGCGATGCCGTGCGGGAAGTTCAGCCCGGCCATCTGCTCGTGGCCGACCTCGGGGTTGACGCCGTACAGCTCCGGGCGCTCCAGGCGCTCGATGAAGGCCAGCGCGTGGCCGACGGTCGGAAGCAGGATGTCGCCACGGGGCTCGTTCGGCTTGGGCTCGATGGCGAACTTCAGGTCGTAACCCTGCTCGGTCACGTACTCGCCGAGGAGGTCGAAGGCCTCCTTCATGCGGTCCAGGGCGACGCGTACGTCCTTGGCGGCGCCGGACTCGGCACCCTCACGGCCGCCCCAGGCGACGTAGGTCTCGGCACCGAGCTCGACCGCCAGGTCGATGTTGCGGATCACCTTGCGCAGCGCGTAACGGCGTACGTCACGGTCGTTCGCGGTGAACCCGCCGTCCTTGAAGACGGGGTGCGTGAAGAGGTTGGTGGTGGCCATCGGCACCTTCATGCCGGTGGCGTCGAGGGCCTCCCGGAAGCGCTTGATGTGACCCTCGCGCTCGCTGTCCGAGGACCCGAAGGGGATCAGGTCGTCGTCGTGGAAGGTCACACCATGGGCGCCGAGCTCGGCCAGGCGCTGCACCGTCTCGACGGGGTCGAGGGCCGGTCGCGTGGCGTCGCCGAACGGGTCCCTTCCCTGCCAGCCGACGGTCCACAGGCCGAAGGTGAACCTGTCCTCGGGGGTGGGCTGGTAGTTCATGCCGCGGCTCCTACTCGCTGACGACTGCTCTCCACGACTATTTCGTCATGGCGGTTTACAAATTAGTATGCACACGCGTCTCAGGGAAGAGACAAGATGTCTCCAGAGGGAGACACGCCGCACATGAGGGAGAAACCCGATGTCAGCTGCCGAGGGTCCGCTCGTCGTCGGCGTGGACACGTCCACGCAGTCCACCAAGGCCCTGGTCGTCGACGCGTCGACCGGCAGGGTGGTCGCGAGCGGTCAGGCGCCGCACACCGTGTCGACCGGCGCCGGCCGCGAGAGCGACCCACGTCAGTGGTGGGACGCCCTGGGCGAGGCCCTGCGCCAGTGCGGCGACGCCGCGCACGAGGCCGCGGCGGTGTCGATCGGCGGCCAGCAGCACGGCCTGGTCACGCTGGACGAGCGGGGCGAACCGGTGCGCCCGGCCCTGCTGTGGAACGACGTCCGCTCGGCGCCGCAGGCCGCGCGGCTGATCGAGGAGCTGGGCGGCCCGAAGGCCTGGGCGGAGCGCACCGGCAGCGTGCCGGGCGCGTCCTTCACGGTCACGAAGTGGGCCTGGCTGGCCGAGCACGAGCCGGACGCGATCCGCGCGACGAAGTCGGTGCGCCTGCCCCACGACTACCTCACCGAGCGCCTCACCGGGCAGGGCACGACGGACCGCGGTGACGTCTCCGGCACGGGCTGGTGGGCGTCGGCGACCGAGTCGTACGACGACGAGATCCTCGCCCACGTGGGCCTCGACCCGGCCCTCCTGCCGCGCGTGGTCCGCCCCGGCGAGGTGGCGGGCACCGTGCGTGACAGCCACGACCTGCCGTTCTCCAAGGGCACCCTCGTCGCCCCCGGCACCGGTGACAACGCCGCCGCGGCGCTGGGTCTCGGTCTGCGCCCCGGCACCCCGGTGCTGAGCCTCGGCACCTCCGGCACGGTGTACGCGGTGTCCGAGCACCGCCCCGCCGACCCGACCGGCACGGTGGCCGGCTTCGCCGACGCGCACGGCGACTGGCTGCCGCTGGCCTGCACCCTGAACTGCACCCTCGCCGTCGACCGCGTCGCCGCCCTGCTCGGCCTGGACCGCGAGGCCGTGGAGCCCACCTCCGGGGTCACGCTGCTGCCGTACCTGGACGGCGAGCGCACCCCGAACCTGCCGAACGCCTCGGGCCTGCTGCACGGCCTGCGTCACGACACGACCGGCGGCCAGCTGCTCCAGGCCGCCTACGACGGTGCCGTCCACGCGCTCCTCGGCGCGCTCGACCTGGTCCTGGACGAGGACGCGGACCGTTCGGCCCCGCTGCTGCTGATCGGCGGCGGCGCCCGGGGCCGGGCCTGGCAGGAGACCGTACGTCGGCTCTCGGGGCGTCCCGTCCAGATCCCGGAGGCCAAGGAGCTGGTCGCGCTGGGCGCCGCCGCGCAGGCGGCCGGCCTGCTGACCGGCGAGGACCCGGCCGCGGTCGCCCGGCGGTGGAACACGACCGCCGGTCCGGTGCTGGAGGCCGTGGAGCGGGACGAGGCGACGATGGCGAGGATCTCCGGGGTACTCTCCGACGCGGCTCCCCTGCTGGAGCAGCCGACCGGGGGTCGCTGAGCACCCGCGCCGATGACCGAGGACCGAGGACTGCGGGACACAGGCACTGAAGGACTGACGCAGGCATGACCGCACCGCTGCACGACACCCACCCGGCCGGTCCGGGGCGTGCGCTGCCCGACACCCAGCAGGGCATGCGCCGTCGCAACCTGGCCCGGGTCATGCACGCGGTCAGCGCCGAGGGTCCGCTGTCCCGGGCCGCGGTCGCCTCCCGGATCGGACTGACCCGGGCGGCCGTGTCGACCCTCGTCGACGAGCTCATACGCTCCGGCCTGCTGGAGGAGCTGGGGCCCGAGCGGCCGGGCCGGGTGGGCCGTCCCGGTTCGGCCCTCGCCGTCAGCGGGCACGGTCCGGCCGGGATCGGCGCCGAGGTCGGCGTCGACCACCTCGCGGTCTGCGCGGTGGACCTGCGCGGCCGGGTGCGCGCCCGGGCCGAGCGGCACGGCGCGAACCGCGGCCGTCGTCCCGGGCCTGTGATCGAGGAGCTCACGCAACTGATCGACCAGGTCGTCGCCGAGGCGCGGGGCGAGGGGCTGTGGCCCGCGGGACTGGCGGTGGCCGTGCCGGGCCTGGTGGCCCGTGACGCCCGTACCGTGGTCCGCGCCCCGAACCTGGACTGGCACGACACGGACCTCGGCGCCCTCCTGCCCACGGCCTACCCGTTGACCGTGGACAACGAGGCGAACTTCGGGGCGCTCGCGGAACTGTGGCTCGGGGACGAGACACCGCACGACTTTCTGCATGTGTCGGCGGAGATCGGTATCGGCGCGGCGGTCGTCGTCGCCGGTGGGCTGCTGCGCGGGACCCGCGGCTTCGCGGGCGAACTGGGACATGTGCCGGTGCAGCCGGAGGGTCCGCCGTGTGCGTGCGGCGGTCGCGGATGCCTGGAGCAGTACGCCGGTGAGGAGGCGGTGCTGCGGGCCGCGGGTCTTGAGCCGGGCGAGGACCGTGTCGGGCTCCTCGCCGGCCGGGCCGCCGACGGGGACGAGCATGTGCGCGGTGCGCTGCGCGAGGCGGGGGCCGCGCTCGGCGTGGCACTGACGGGGGCGGTGAACCTGCTGGACCCCGAGAGCGTCGTGCTCGGCGGCGCGCTGTCCGGGCTGGCGCCCTGGCTGCTGCCCTCGCTGGAAGCCGAGCTGGACCGGCGTACCGCGGGCCCGGCCTGCCCGGTGTCCGTGTCGCGCTTCGGGCCCGAGGGGCCGTTGCTGGGTGCCGCGCACTCGGTGGTCCGCGGTGTCCTGGACGACCCCGCCGCGGTGGCCGAACGGGCCTGATCCCAGGGCCACTTCACCCTTGGGGGTGAGGGAGATATCCACAGTTCCGGCGCCGTCCACCGAAACCCGCCGCACCCTTCTGCCCGACCCGCCCGCGCCGTACCGTGATCCACGCGAGGCACAACCACCATGACAGCGGTCGGGGGACGAGGGTATGCGTATGTCGGGGGAAACGGTCACGGAGCTGCGGCACGAGGCCATCGGTCTGCGTGAGGTGCGGCGATGAGCGATCCCCGCGTCCTGACGGTCCGGCCCGAACCGGGCCAGTACGCCTGGACGTTCGGGGGCGCGCCGCCCATGGCGCGGATCGCGCCCGGCACGGTCCTCGACCTGTACACGGAGGACTGTTTCGCCGGCCGGGTGCGGTCCGAGAAGGACCTGGTGTCCGAGGTGTGCGAGTTCCCCTTCCTGAATCCGCAGACCGGCCCCTTCCACATCGAGGGCGCCGAGCCGGGCGACACGGTCGCCGTGCACTTCGTGTCGGTCGAACCGGCAAGGGACTGGGCCGCGTCCACCACCGTGCCCCTCTTCGGCGCCCTCACCTCGACGCACACCACCGCGACCCTTCAGCCGCCGCTCCCCGAGACGGTGTGGATCTGGCAGCTGGACCGGACGCGCCGCACGGCGCTGTTCCGGGCACGCGACAGCGATCTCGAGATCGAGCTGCCCATGGACCCGATGCACGGGACCGTGGGGGTGGCCCCCGCCAACCTGGAGGTCCGCTCGGCGCTGGTGCCCGACGCGCACGGCGGGAACATGGACACACCGGAGATGAGGGCCGGGGTCACCTGCTACCTCGGGGTGAACGTGCCGGGCGCGCTGCTGAGCCTCGGCGACGGGCATGCCCGGCAGGGCGAGGGCGAGACCTGCGGGGTCGCCGTCGAATGCGCCATGAACACGGTGGTGATCGTGGAGCTGTTGAAGGGGATCGCCACACCCTGGCCCCGCATCGAGTCGGACACCCACATCATCTCGACGGGGTCGGCGCGCCCGCTGGAGGACGCGTTCCGGATATCCCAGCTCGACCTGGTGCGGTGGCTGGTGCGCGACTACGGGTTCAGCGAACTGGACGCGTACCAGTTCGCCACCCAGGCAGTGGAGTCTCCGCTGGCCAACGTGTGCGACACCAACTACACGTGCGTGGCCAAGCTCCGCAAGCAGTGGCTACCCGCGCGGGAGACGCACCGCGGGGTGCACGCACGACTGCGGGAGACGGCCGCAACCCTTCTCGCCTGAATCGCGTCCCGATCAACACCGCACCACCGAAAGGCTCTTCGACCATGGAACGGGCAAGACCCCTGGACCGGGCAGGCCCCCTGCCCAGCCGGCGTCGGGTACTCAAGGGCGCCGCCCTCGCGGCCGTCCCCTACGCGCTGCTCCCCGACGCCCGGGCGGGCGCGGAGACACACGCCGTGGATCACGCCACCGCCGAATGGCAGCCCGCGACCCGCGCCAACTACACGCCGGCGGACCGCGCCGCTCCCCGACCGCTCGACCTCGTGATCATCCATGTCACGCAGACCAGTTACCGCAAGACCCTGGGCGTCTTCCGGAGCCCCGCGAAGAAGGTCTCCGCGCACTACGTGGTCCGCTCGTGGGACGGCAACATCGCGCAGTGCGTCCGTGAGGCCGACGTCGCCTGGCACGCGGGCAACTGGGACTACAACACACGCAGTATCGGCATCGAGCACGAAGGGTGGGTGGACCAGCCGGCGTACTTCACCGACGCCCTGTACGAGCAGTCCGCGTCGCTCACGGCGGACATCTGCGCTCGGCACGGCATCCCGATCGACCGGGCGCACATCATCGGGCACCACGAGGTGCCGGGCACGGACCACACCGACCCGGGGCCGCACTGGGACTGGGCGGGCTACCTGAGACGGGTCGAACGGGCCGCGCGGTGACGTCGTTCGGGTGACTGCGGTCGAAAAGGTTGTCCGGGCGCGTACCGGGAGTGACGATGGCATCAGCCGCATCGCCTTTCGGGGAGGCCGAGTTGACCGATCCGTGGGTGGCCCTGGAGCCGGGGGCCGACCCCGCCGAGCAGGCGCGCATGCTGCGCCGGGCGCACGAGACGTTCACCGAGGGGGGCGCCGTGCCGCGGCCGGTGCGTCCGGTGGTGGCGGACTCGTGGCGGCGGTCCGCGCGGGCCGGGGTCGGTCCGGACGGCACGGCGAGCGTGGAGCTCATGGACGGCGACCTCGGCGCGTATCGGGCCGAACATCCGCTGGCGCGGGTGATGCCGCTCTTCCGTGAACTGCTGGGCACCTTCGCGGCGGACGGGCGGCATCTGCTGGCGGTGTGCGACGCGCACGGACGGCTGCTGTGGGTCGAGGGGCATGCGTCGACCCGGCGGCGGGCGGACGGGATGAACTTCGTGCCGGGTGCGCGCTGGGCGGAGACCGCGGTCGGGACGAACGCGCCGGGTACGGCGGTCGCCGTGGACCGGCCGGTGCAGGTGTTCGCGGCCGAGCATTTCATCCGGCGGGTGCAGCCGTGGACCTGCGCGGCGGCTCCGGTGCACGATCCGCGTACGGGCCGGGTGCTCGGCGCCGTGGACATCACCGGTGGGGACGGGCTCGCGCATCCGCACAGCCTGGGGTTCGTGCAGGCGGTGGCGCGGGCGGCGGAGTCGCAGCTGGCGCTGCTCGCGCCCCAGACGCCCGCCGCCGGCCTGCCCGAGCTCTCGGCGCTGGGCCGCGACGAGGCACAGATGCTGGTCGACGGGCGCAGGATCAGGCTCAGCCGTCGGCACAGCGAGCTTGTCGTGCTGCTGTCCCGCCATCCAGAGGGGCTGACCGGCGACGAGCTGTTGTGCGCGCTGTACGAGGACGAGTCGGTGACACCGGTGACGCTCCGGGCCGAGCTGGCGCGACTGCGCCGGGTGCTGGGGCCCGGGCTGCTGGCCTCGCGCCCTTACCGGCTCACGGTGCCCGTCGGGTCGGACGTCGCCGTGGTGGAGCGGCGGCTGGAGACCGGCGCGGTGACGGCGGCGCTGTCGGCGTACACCGGTCCGCTGCTGCCCTCCTCGCAGGCCCCGGCGGTGGTGCGGCTGCGGCAGCGGCTCACCGACGGACTCCGTACCGCGCTGATCGCCCGCCGCGACCCCGACCTGCTGGCGGACTGGGTGCACACGCCGTGGGGCGAGGACGACTTCGACGTATGGCGGGCGCTGGCGGCGGCGCGGCCGACGGCGGCAGTGCGGGCCCGGCTCGCGGCCCTGGAGTCGGAGCTCGGCTGGCGGCGGCCGGTGGCAACGTAGTTGCAACGTCCGTTTCCCTAGCCTCGCGCCGAGAGCTGCCCAACGGCGGGCAGCGCTTCGCAGGGAGGCAGACCAGCATGACCCGTTACGCGGCGCCCGGCTCCGAGGGCGCGATCGTCTCCTACCAGGCGCGCTACGACCACTTCATCGGCGGCGAGTACGTGCCGCCGGTCCGCGGGCAGTACTTCGAGAACCCGTCGCCGGTGAACGGACAGCCCTTCACCGAGGTCGCGCGCGGTACGGCGGAGGACGTGGAGCGGGCGCTCGACGCGGCGCACGCGGCCGCTCCGGCCTGGGGCCGTACGTCGGTGACCGAGCGGTCCGACATCCTGCTGAAGATCGCCGACCGCATGGAGGCGTATCTCGAACCGCTGGCGGTCGCGGAGAGCTGGGAGAACGGCAAGCCGGTGCGCGAGACGCTGGCGGCCGACATCCCCCTCGCGATCGACCACTTCCGCTACTTCGCGGGGGCGATCCGCGCGCAGGAGGGCTCGCTCGGCGAGGTCGACGACGACACGGTGGCGTACCACTTCCACGAGCCGCTGGGCGTGGTCGCGCAGATCATCCCGTGGAACTTCCCGATCCTGATGGCGGTCTGGAAGCTGGCGCCGGCGCTCGCCGCGGGCAATGCGGTCGTCATCAAACCGGCCGAGCAGACCCCCGCCTCCATCCACTACTGGATGAGCCTGATCTCGGATCTGCTGCCGCCGGGCGTGGTCAACATCGTCAACGGCTTCGGCGTGGAGGCGGGCAAGCCGCTCGCGTCCAGTCCGCGGGTGGCGAAGGTGGCGTTCACCGGTGAGACCACGACGGGGCGGCTGATCATGCAGTACGCCTCGGAGAACATCAAGCCGGTCACGCTGGAGCTGGGCGGCAAGTCGCCCAACATCTTCTTCGACGACGTATGGGCCAAGGACGACGACTTCCGCGACAAGGCCCTCGAAGGCTTCACCATGTTCGCCCTCAACCAGGGTGAGGTGTGCACCTGCCCGTCCCGCGCGCTCGTCCAGCGCGGCACCTACGCCGAGTTCCTGGAGGCGGCGGTCGCCCGCACCGAGCTCATCAAGCCCGGCCATCCCCTCGACACCGACACGATGATCGGCGCACAGGCGTCCAACGACCAGCTGGAGAAGATCCTCTCCTACCTCGACATCGGCCGGCAGGAAGGTGCGAAGGTCCTCACGGGCGGCCAACGTATCGACTACGACGGCGAGTTGAAGGGCGGCTACTACGTCCAGCCGACGATCTTCGAGGGTGACAACCGGATGCGGATCTTCCAGGAGGAGATCTTCGGCCCGGTCGTCTCGGTGGCGTCCTTCGACGACTTCGACGACGCCATCAAGATCGCGAACGACACGCTGTACGGCCTCGGGGCGGGCGTGTGGACCCGGGACATCAACACCGCCTACCGCGCGGGCCGTGCGATCCAGGCGGGCCGCGTCTGGACCAACTGCTACCACGCCTACCCGGCGCATGCCGCCTTCGGCGGCTACAAGCAGTCCGGGATCGGCCGCGAGACGCACAAGATGATGCTGGAGCACTACCAGCAGACGAAGAACCTGCTGGTTTCGTACAGCCCGAAGAAACTCGGGTTCTTCTAGAACCTGAAGCCGGTTGCCTGGAGAGACCGTTGCACTCCAGGCAACCGGTACCCGATACCCGGTACGGCAGCGGGGCGTCAGCCCTGTGCGGTGTCGTCGCCCGTCTGCCCGGCGCCCTCGGTCGTGCCTGCCTTCTCACGCATCTTGCGCACCAGCTCCGCCTTCTGCTCGGCGGCACTCTGGCGGTCGAGGTTGCGGTGCGGACCGTTGTTCTGGCGTTCGGCGCGGGACAGCTTCTTGCGCTGGCCGCCGCCCATGCCCACGGGGTTGTTGATGTTCTTGCTCACGGGTTCTCCCGGAATGTTGTGAAGTGATCTACGGATTCATCGGTGGGGGATGGGCGCGGCCACGTCGAAGGACGTCAGCGGGGGCCCATCACGCTCTCACTCGTAAATCGGCGTCTGGAAGAACATGACCGAGACGTTACCCGGTTCTGTCGGCTCCGCACACCAAAATTCCGCCTGTCACCTGGCGACCATCAGGTGACCGCTGCCTGCCGGGCGCCGGCGCGTCCCGAGAGCGGCTGGTGCCGGGGCAGGACGGCGCCCCGGCACCGTCGTGTCAGCTCTCGTCGCGGAGCCGGGCCGCCAGCGAGGTCAGGGACTCGGTCTCCTCGGGGTGGCCCAGGGCGGTCAGGCGCGTGATCGCCGCGTCGAGGCGGGTGAGGGCGGGGGCGGGGCGTTCCAGGTAGATGCCCTCCACCGCGCCCGCGAGGCGGACGCACTCCGCCCACTCCCCCGCGTGGCCGTCCCCCTGTCCCGGCTCGCCGAGCAGGGCGAGGGCCTTGTCCAGGGCGGTCAGGGCGTCCTCGTACTCGCCGACGTAGGCGTTGACCCGGCCGTGTTCGTAGGCCAGCGCCGAGTCCAGGGAGCGACCGTGGGCCTCGAACCCGGCGGCGCGGGCCTCGTCGGCGATCCGGCCGGCGTCGGCGAGGAAGGCGCGGGCGTCGGCCAGGCCGTCGGGGCCCTGCTGCTGGGCCTGGAGCCGGGCGAGTTCCCGCAGACTGTTGCTGAGCATCTCGAAGCGCGGAGCCTTGGCGTGCGCGGCCAGCGCCTGGTCGGCCGCCTCGCGGGCCCGCTCGAACTCGCCGGACTCGCCCAGGAGTACGGCCGTCTCGGCGGCGATCATGGCGTGGCTGCCCGGGTCGTCGGCCCAGCCCGCCGACTCGGCCGCGAGGGCGACGAACTCGGCCGTGGCGGCCTTCAGGTCCTCGCCCGTGTGCAGCGCGCGGGCGCGGGTCAGCCGCAGCTGGGCGGCGAGCCGGTCGTCCAGCTCACCGGCGGCGACGTCCGGTTCGGCCAGCAGCGAGTCGAGCAGGGCGATACAGTCCTCCACCCGGCCGAGGTCGAGGCTGAGCTGGGCCGCGTTGCTGTAAGTGCAGAACGCGTCGATCCGGTTGCCGCGCCGCAGGTCCACCTCGGCCGAGCGCGTCAGATGCCGCAGGGCCTCGTCGGGGCGGCCCAGGTGCATACAGGCCTCGGCCAGGTCGCCGAGGATCCGAGTGGTGTCGACGACGTCGGCCGGCCAGTCGGCGGCCAGCCGGAGCCCTTCGGTGAGGTCCGTGTACGCCGACTGCGCGTCGTGGAGGCCGAGTTGGAGCCGTCCGCGCAGCCCGAGCGTGCGCGGCAGATGCCAGGCGGGGCCGTCCGTGCGCAACTGGTCCAGGACGGCGTCGATCTCGGCGACCGCGGTGGGCAGGTCACCGGAGAGGGCGTGGGTGCTGACCCGCAGCAGCCGCGCGCCGGAGATCTGTCCGGCGAGGTCGTGCCGGGTCGCGAACGCGTGCAACAGGTCCACCTCGGCGAGGACCGGCGCGATGTGCTCCTCGTTGCCCGAGGTCTGCAACCGTACGGCGAGTGCGGTGGCCCGCAGCCGCAGGAGACGTGCCTCCTGGTACGGGGCGAGATCGGGTGTCTCCTTGTGCAGCCGGACCATGGCGGCGTGGGCGTCGGTCAGCGCGGCGGTCCTCGCCTCGGCGGCGTCCTCGCCCTCCGGGGGGATCTCGGCGGTGGCCAGCAGCGCGCAGGCGCGGGAGACCGCGGCGTCGGCCGGCACACCGGCGTCGTCGTACAGTCCCGCGGCCTCCTCGTGGAGGGCGGCGGCGTCGGCGAACTGGTCCTTGACGCCCGCCCGGCTCGCGTCGTCGGAGAGCAGGTCCGCGCGCAGGCGGACGAGCGAACCCACGGCCGGGTCCTCCGGGTGGGCGTAGTCGCGGGCGGCGACGAGGGTGCGCAACCGGGCCCAGCAGGCCTGTGCGTCCGGGTGTCCCACCTCGTCCAACTCCCGTGCCCGGAGGATGAGTTCGGGCAGCGACTCGGGAACGACCGTCGCCGCGTGGGTGGTGGGCGGCGCGACCGGGGCGGCCTGGGCCACTTCGTCCAGCTCCCGCGTACGCAGGGTCAGTTCGAGCTTCTCCAGCAGCGGGGCCCGGTCGAGGCGGGCCCTGCGGCGGTCGGTGTGGGCCGTGGTGGCGTTGCGGGCGTCGAAGCGGGCGGCGAGGTCGTCGGCGCGGTCGCGCACCTCGGCGCGCAGCGTGGCCACCGTCCAGGTGCGGCCCGTGTATCCGGCGGCGGGCAGTTCCCCGTGGCCGAGTGCCTCGACGCGCTGGAGGAGGACCTCCACGCCGGTGAGGAAGCCGAGCTGGTCCAGCGGGGAGTCGACCTCGTCGAAGAGGTTCCGGTTCTCGGCGAGCAGTTCGAGGCCGCGGGCCTCGTTGCCGGTGAGGGCGCAGAACTCCAGGTGGCGGCCGACCTCTTCGGACATCGAGGGGTTGCGGCGGCAGCCGCGGTAGCCGGTGAGGTGCAGTTCACGGGCCCGGTCGGGGTCGCCGGTGCGCAGCAGCGGCAGCAGCGCGTACGAGGCGGAGCGGGCGGGCTCCTCCTTGCAGGACTCCTTCCCGGCGAGGACCGGCTCGAAGGCGCGCAGGGCTGCCTCGTCGTCGCCCGCCCTCAGGTGGTGGCGGGCGCGCTGGCAGGTCTCGCAGGCCTCGCAGTCGCTGAGCCGGGTGCGGGTGCGGGCCGCCCACAGGTCGTGGGCGAGGGCGGTGTCCTCACCCACGTGGGCCGCGAGCTGGTAGGCCTGTCCGTAGTACGGCTGGAGGCCGAGGCCGGCCTTCTCGTACCGGTCGCGCATCTCCGTCAGCCACTGGCGCAGGCTGGCCAGCGGTATCTCGGGCAGCTGGCGCAGGGCGTGGGCGACCCACTTGAACCGCCAGAACAGCTGGTGGCGCAGGCGCTCGTCGAAGACGTCGGGCTGCTCGTCGAAGAGGGTGAGCAGGCGCGCGAAGACGACCGGGGACTTCCGGGGTTCGGAGCCGTAGGTGTACGCCTCCTGGAGTTCGAGGAGGGCGTCGATGAGCGGGACGGGCTCCGCGAACTGCTCGGCGGCGTCGACGAGTTCCTCGGCGGTGACGGTGCGGGTACGGCCGTAGGGGCGCCGGTCGTTCTCCTTCAGCGCCTGGTACAGCTCGTCGGTGGTCTGAGGTGTCGTCATCGTCAGCTGTCCTTGCGGAGGGCGTGGGCGAGGAGGTCGAGGAAGGAGCGGTTGATGAGGCTCGACTCGGCGGGCCTGAGCGGGCGCCGGGACAGCATCGCGGCCTGTCCGTAGAGGGCTTCCGCGCTGGTGCGGGCCAGTTCGGGCTCGTCGATGGTGACGGCGGTGCGCACCAGCGGGTTCAGCTGGTTGAGGATCAGCTGGGCCCGGGGGGCCTCCTGGCGCAGGGCGCCGAGGATGTCGCCCCACAGGCCGCCCTCCTGCTCGCGGGCGAGCTGGGAGCGGGTGCGTTCGTGCCGGGCCTCGCGGCTGTCGACGAGGAGGGCGGGGGCGGAGGCGGGCTGGAAGGTGCGCAGGGCGACGTCGCAGTCGAAGACGGCGAGGGCGTCGCGGGCCTGGGCCAGATAGGCCGCGGCGGCGAGTTCCGTCTCCCGGTCGACGGGGTCGAGGTGGGCGGTGAGGGTCGCCGGGTCGAGGTCGGCGACGGTGACCTCGGGCCTGATCTCGGGCAGCCGGTGGACCAGTTGGCGGTCGTAGGTGTAGCCGCCGTTGACGACACCGAGTCCGGCGGCCGAGGCGATGGCCGCGACCTGGCGGAACTCCTCGACGCTGGATGTCACGAGGACGGTGCGGTGGGTGCGGGCGAACTCGTCGAGGGTGCAGTGCCCGGCGGTGGTCTCGAACGGCAGCCAGGGCAGCAGCATCCGCAGGATCTCGTCGTCGTGCACCGCGAGCGACTTCACGGCCAGGTGGTGGGCCTGGAGGAAGCGGTTGAGGAGCTCGGGGTCGCTGGCGGCGGCGCGGGCGATCCAGGCGCGCAGCCGCTCGGCGAGGGCGTCGCGGACGGCGGCGAGGGTGTCGTCCTCGTAGAGCGCCTCGCGGGACGCGGTGGGCCGCAGGCTCTCGGCGTCGATGACACAGCGCACGAAGAACGCCCACTCGGGCAGGATCTCCTCGGCCTGCTCGGACAGCAGCATGCCCTTGACGTGCACGCGGTGGCCGTGGCGACGTCCGGCGGGCACCGCTTCGGGCAGCACGCAGGCGATGCCCTTCAGCCCGACGGCCGGCAGGTCGAGTTCGATGGTGTCCAGCGGCGTGAACCCGAAGACCTCCTCGCCGTACGCGGCCAGCGCGCGGGAGCGGGCGCCCGGGGTGGGGTAGGTGTGCGACCAGGGCGCGGGCTCGGGGTTCACCGGTGCGCTTCCGCCCGCCGAGCCGTCGTCGAAGGTCACCGGGTGCCGCAGCAGGGAGCCGAAGTGGCGGGCCAGTGCGTGCACCTGGGCCGGGCGGGTCCACTCGCCCGCGTCGGCACGCGGCGTCAGCGTGACCGTCGTACCCGGCCGGGGGCGGGCGGCGGCGGGCAGCGTGCGGACGGTGTAGCTGCCGTCGCCGCGTCCGCGCCATTCGACGGCGGGGGCGTCGGGGGTGCGGGCGGAGCGGCTGACGACATGGATCTCGTCGGCGACCAGGAAGCAGGAGAGCAGGCCGATGCCGAACTGGCCGATGAAGTCGGCGCGTTGCTCGGCGACCTGCTCGGCGCGCTTGCTGCTGCGGCCGATCGTGGCGAGGAAGGTGTGCACGTCGGCCTCGGTGAGACCGACGCCGTCGTCCTCGACGCGTACGGTCGCGCCGTCCGCGTACAGGCGGATACCGAAGTCGCCGCCGGGCTCGACGGCGTGCCGTGCGGTGAGCGCGTCGACCGCGTTCTGTAGGAGTTCGCGCAGGTAGACGCGGGGGCTGGAGTAGAGGTGATGGGAGAGGAGGTCCACCAGGCCGCGCAGGTCGACCTGGAAGGTGCGGTCGGTGGCGGCGTGGTCGGCGGTGTTGTCACGCAGGGGCATGGGGCAGTCCGGGGTGAAGGGAACGGCGGAGGTGGGCGGTGAGAGTGGAGCCAGGGGCTCAGAAGGCCTTGCGGAGGCGCGTGTACGCCTTCTGCGGATCCGACATGAAGACCCACGGCCACTCGGTGTACACGCCCTCCAGCTCGCGGAAGACATTGGAGGCCGTGCTGCTGCCGGCCAGCGCCAGGGCCATGGCGAAGATGTTGTAGTCGCCCTGCCAGCCCAGGCGGCGTTCATACGCGTGGTGCAGGATGCTGCGCTCCGCGGCCTCTCTCAACTCGGTCCGGATCCGCGGGTGCTGGAGGCAGTCCCGGTTGTCGGACTCCACCCACTCCTCGATGCGTGCCATGGCAACGACACAGCCGAGCCGGTGCCCGTCGGGTGCGGCGGCGAAGGCCTTCTGGGCGAACTCCAGGGCCTGGCCCGGCTCTCCGCCCCAGCGGGGCTGGAGGTGGGACACCCATTCCAGGTGGATGTCCACGTCCAGCGGATCACGCCGCAGCCCCGCCGCGAGCCGGGCCTCCTGGACGTTGTCGTCGAGGGACATGCCGCGTCCGGAGGTGATCAGTTGGCGCCATGGAGTGACCCAGTCGGGCCGCAGCTCGACGGCCTCAAGGAGGTGCTCCTCGGCGATGCGCAGCCGCTCGTAGAAGGTCTGCCACTGCTCGCGGGTGACGTCAACGGCACGGGCGGACGTGCGCGCGTCCCAGCCCCAGGAGATGTGGCGCGCACCCGAGATCAGCAGGGCGGTCGCCCGGAGCTCCTGGTCGTCCTTGTCCTCGTCGGCGGCCCGGACGATCCACTCCTCCACGCCGTCCACCACGGACAGTTGCCCCAGGACCGACTGCTCGCGGCCGAGGTCGAAGGGGGCCAGGGCCGCCTTGACCGCCGCCCAGTCACCCGCTTCGGCCGCCTCCACGAGCGCGAGCACCCGCGCGTCACCCAGCGCGCGCAGCGCGTACACCCCGCCCTTGCGCCGACGCGGGGCGGGCAGGACGTGCGAGTCCGCCCCTGGTCTCTCCGCGCCCCTGCCCAACAGCCTGCCCAACATGCCGCGCCCTCCCCTGGCCCCGCCTGATCGTTCGGTGCAGCATAAACGGCACCACCGACACCGCCTCCACAGGGTTTTCACCGGCGCCACATGTCACCGCGTCGGTTCGTACGTCAACTCCTTGACCCGGCGCAGTGTCAGGGTCGTCTCGACGGTCTGGACGCCCTTCAGGGCGCCGATGCGTTCGCTGAGGTAGCGGTAGAGCTCGCCGCCGTCGCGGGTGACGACGGAGGCGACCAGGTTGGCCTGGCCGGTGGTCGCGGCGGCGAAGCCGACCTCACGGTGTGCGGCGAGCGCCTCTCCGACGTCGGCGAGGGCGGAGGGCGCGACGGTCAGCCAGAGCATCGCGCCGGTGCCGAGGCCGAGGGCGGCGCTGTCGTACTGCACGTCGAAGTAGAGGATGCCCGAGGCGCGCAGCCGTTCCACGCGGCGCTTGACGACGGACTCCGACTGGCCGGTGGCGGCCTGGAGTTCGTTGAGGCCGGCGCGTCCGTCACGGCGCAGCACGGCCACCAACGCCTCGTCCTCCGCGTCGAGTTGTACGGCGGAGTCGGCCGCCTCCGGCCGCGGCGGCCACAGCGCCGCCTCCTCGTCCGCGGTGAGCGCCCGGACCTTGTGGAGCAGGCCGAACGGGCCGCCGTAGAACAGGTGGAGCAGGCAGTGGGCGCTGACGGAGGTGACGCGCGGGGTGCGGTGGAGGCGGCCGAAGAGGAGTTCGTCGCGTTCCTGCCGGCTGCGCGGTTTCATCGCGCACAGGACCTCGGTGCCGCCGGAGACGAGGTCGATGTAGGTCGTGTCGGGGCGGCGGGCCAGGGCGCCCGCGAGTTGCTCGGCCGCGTCGGGGGTGCAGCGCAGCCGGACGATCCAGCCGGTGCGGCCGAGCCGGCTCTCGTCGAGCATGCCGATCACCCGTAGCCCGGCGGTGGCGCGCAGCCGCCGGAGGCGGCGGGCGACGGTCTGGTCGGACACCCCGAGCACCTCGCCGATCCGGCTGAACGGCGCCCGCCCGTCGAGTTGCAGGGCCTGCATCAGCTTCAGGTCGAGTGCGTCGAGGGGCTGAGCGTCCACGGCGGCCTTTCTGATCCGGTGCGGTGCGGTGCGGGCTTCCGCCCGGTCGCGGGGCCCGGGATCATCCTGCGCGATCCCGGGCCCCTGCGGCGCGCCGTGCCCGTCCCCACGGACGCCGCGCCACCACCGAACCGACGCCCCGCTCGCTGCGCACGGCCGGTACGCCGACTGCCCTCCCGCCAAGCGAGGCGACGCCGCCCACGTTCGGGTGCCGTCCCGCCGGACGGCGAGGCCGACCGCGGCCGGCGGCCGTTCCGTAACACGGCGATCTCAGCCGCGTACGAGTGCCGTCCCACCGGCGACAAGGCCCCGGCCACGCCCGGAGCCCGTCCCGCGGGCCGACGACACCGACCGCGGTCGGAACACGGCCCACACACGAGGGCACCGACGCGTACGAGTGCCGTCCCGTCGGCGACGGGGCATCGACCGCGTTCTGGAGACCGTCCCGTCAACCGGCGATGCCGGCCGTGTTCCGGGGCCGTCCCGTAACGCGGCGGCGCCGGTCGCGTTGGGAGGTCACCCCACCGGTGATGGGGTCTCGGATGTCTTCGGGCTGTGCTCGGCCGGCTTGGTGGGTGTCGGGTGGTCTGGGCGTCGTAGGAGCAGCGTTCCTACGACGGCTGCCAGGAGTGTCAGGACGGCGGCGACGGTGAGGCAGAGCTGGAGGCCGTCGAGGAAGGCGTCGGAGAGGGCGGTCAGCACGCGGGGCGTGTCCGCGCCGAGGTTCATTCCGGCGACGGCGCCTATGCCGTCGTGGTCGGCGACGTCGGCGACCTGCCGGACGGTCGCTCCGGTGAGGCCCGCGTCGGTGAGGTGGCCGGGGAGGGCGTCGACCGCCTTGGCCGACAGCAGGGCGCCGAGGATCGCGGGGCCCAGCGCGCCGCCGACCTGGCGGAAGGCGTTGTTGCCGGCGGCGGCCATGCCGGCCTGGTGGTACGGCACCGAGCTGACCGCGGTGGCGGTCATCGGGGTGATGACGAAGGCCAGTCCGAGGCCGAGCAGCGCCAGCCGCCAGGCCAGTGACCCGAAGGACGTGTGCGCGTCGATGCCGGTGAGGGAGAGCAGAGCGACGGAGGTGACGAGGAGGCCGCCGGGGATGAGCAGCCGCGACGAGACCCGGTGGACCAGGCGGCCTACGGGGGCGCCGAGCGCGAGCGGGACCACCGTGACCGTCAGCAGCCGCCAGGCCGCGTCGAGCGTGGACAGATGCTGGACCATGCCGAAGTAGAGGCTGAGGGCGAAGAAGAACCCGATCAGGCCGAGGAAACTGATCATGGCGATCAGCGTGGTGGCGGTGAAGGCCGGGCTGCGGAACAAAGAGAGGTCGAGCATGGGGTCGGCGCTGGAGCGTTCCACCAGGACGAACGCGACGGCTGCGACCGCGGCGGTCGACAGGGCGACCATCACCTTGGGTTCGGTGAAGGACGTGGCGCCGCCCTCGATGATCCCGTAGACGAGGGCGGTGATGGCCAGTGCGGCGGTGGTCTGGCCCGGCCAGTCCAGTCGGCGCGAGCCCGGGGCGCGGGAGTCGGTCAGCAGCCTGGCCGCGCAGACCGCGGCGAGGAGCGAGGCCGGCACGGGCAGCAGGTAGATCCAGCGCCAGCCGAAGTGGTCGAGGACGACGCCGGCGATGAGCGGGCCCAGGGCGAGGGCGGCGGTGAGCGCGGTGGCCCACAGGCCGATGAACCTGCCGCGCTCGCGCGGATCGGGGACCGCGTGGCTGATCAGGGCGAGGGTGGTGGGCAGCAGCGCGGCCGAGCCCACGCCGGCCAGGGCCTGTCCGGCCCAGACGAGTTCGATGTTCTGTGCGCACAGCGCGACCAGGGCGCCGAGGCCGCTGAGGGCGAGGCCCGCCTGGTAGACCTTCTTGCGGCCGTGGGCGTCACCGAAGACCCCGGCGGTCAGGATGAGCGCGGCCATGGGCAGGACGAACGCGTCGGAGACCCAGGAGAGCTGGGCGGTGGAGGCGTCGAGGGCCCGCTGGATGGCGGGCAGGCTGACGGAGACGGTGGTCACCGGCAGATAGGCGACGAACACACCGACGCAGGCCATGACGAGCGTGGCGGCCCGTCGTTCCTGCGGTGCGTGTGCCGTGGTCGTGGCGTTCACGAGGGACTCTTCCTGAGGGCGCCGGAGCTACCGGGCGCGGAGCGACTGACGGCGCCCACCTTGAGTGCCGCCCGCCGCCCCCATCCAGCCACCGGCCGTCGATCGCCGGAAATCCGATATCCGGCACCCCTCAGGCACGGATCTTCGACATCGCCCTCAGTGCGTCACGGATCCCCCACCGACCGCGCGCAGCACGAACGGCAGCAGCCGGTCCGCCGCCGCCAGCGCCGTGGCCTCGGCGATCTCGTGAGGCGGCTGCGGGGCGAGGGTGAACAGGCTCACCACCGGGCCGATCACCAGGTCACCGGCCAGCTCGCGGTCGTCGAGCGGCGGGATCTCACCCCGTACGACGGCACGCTCCACGAGCACGTCCACCCGCTCCCGCACCGGTGCCATCAGCGCCGCCGTGAGCGCTTCGGCCAGGGCGTCGTTGTGGGCGGCCTCACCGATCAGGGTGCGGATCAGCTGACCGCTGCGGCCGGTCAGCGCGACGGCCTTGTCCCGCAGCAGGTCGCGCAGGTCGCCTTCGAGCGTGCCGGTGTCGGGCTGGGCCCCGAGGTCCCCGGCGAAGGCGGCCACGGCGGCGATCACCAGGTCCTCCTTGGAGGACCAGCGGCGGTAAAGGGTGGCCGTGGAGACGCCGGCGCGGGCGGCCACCGCGGCCGTGGTCAGCCCGCCGTAGCCGCTCTCGGCCAGGACGGCGAGCGTGGCCTCCAGCAGGGCCCGGTCCCGCGAGGCGTCACGGGGCCGCCCCCGCTGCGGTACGACGTCAGTCACGCGTCAGCCCCGGGAGGTGCTCGGCGAGGTGGAAGGCGTGCAGGCGCTCGAACTCCTCGTGGGTGCAGCGGCCGTACGCGGGATGCGCGGCGTGGTCGCCGGTGTGGGCGGTGAACAGGGCGACGGCGTCCTCGAAGTCGGCGAGGGCGTCCGCCGCCGGCCGGTCCGCCGCCAGCGGCGGGGCACCGTCGATCTCCGCGCCCAGCGGGTGCTTCATCGCGCCGCGCCGCAGGAAGAGCCGTTTGGCGAGCGCGCCCGCCGTGGCCCGGAACAGGGCGGGCTTGAGGCGCGGGTAGCCGACGACGGAGTAGCGGACGGTCTGGGCGCAGTGCTGGAGCGTCTGGGAGAGGTTCCAGGGGCCGCCGGGGGGCAACAGCTCCCGCTCGGGGCGGTCGAGGGCGCCGCGGAGCAGCACGGCCGACGCCTGGAGGGCCGGGGGATTCGGGGAAGTGGCGGAGCGCTCGGGACTCATGGGCCACAGAATAAACCGAATACAGAAACGAAAAGCTTTCGTTTCGTTTATGCTCGCCCGCATGCCCTCCTCCACAGACCTGGCACGTCCCGCCACGGCGTCCGACACCGTCTCCCGTCTGAACGCCGCCTTCGCCACCGGCCTGACCCGCCCCCTGGCCTGGCGCAAGTCCCAACTCCGCGCCCTGCGGCGGATGTTGACCGAGCATGAGGAGGTGTTCGCGGCGGCCCTCCGCGCCGACCTCGGCAAGAGCCGTACGGAGGCGTACACCACCGAGATCGGGTTCCTGGTCAATGAGATCGACCACACCCTGCGCCATCTGGACCGGTGGCTGCGCCCGCGCCGGGTCGGCGTACCGCTCGCCCTGGCGCCGGCCCGGGCCCGCACCGTGCGCGAGCCACTGGGCACGGTACTGATCATCAGCCCGTGGAACTATCCGCTGCAACTGGCCCTGGCCCCGCTGGTCGGCGCGCTCGCCGCGGGCAACTGCGCGGTCGTCAAACCGAGCGAACTGGCCCCGGCGACCTCGGCCGCCCTCGCACAGTGGCTGCCCCGGGTACTGAACCCGGAGGCCGTCGCCGTCGTAGAAGGGGGCGTGGCGGAGACGACAGCCTTGCTGGAGCAGCAGTTCGACCATGTGTTCTACACCGGCAACGGCACGGTGGGACGCATCGTGATGGCCGCTGCCGCCCGGCATCTCACCCCGGTCACCCTCGAACTCGGCGGCAAGAGCCCCGTCGTGGTCGAACCGGGCACCGATCCGACCGCGGTCGCCCGCCGTATCGCCTGGGGCAAGTTCATGAACGCCGGGCAGACATGTGTCGCGCCCGACTACGTCCTGGCCGTCGGCGACACGGCCGACGGCCTGGAGGAGGCGCTGGGCGCCGCGATCCGGGAGATGTACGGCCCGGACCCGGCCACGAGCGAGGACTACGGCCGGATCGTCAACGAGCGGCACTTCGACCGGCTCGCCGCGCTGCCCGCCGGCGGCCGGGTCGTGGTCGGCGGTGCACACGACCGCTCCCGGCTCTACTTCGCGCCCACCGTCCTCGCCGACGTCGACCTCGACTCCCCCGTGATGCGCGAGGAGATCTTCGGGCCGATCCTGCCCGTCGTCCGGGTCCCCGACCTCACCGCGGCGATCTCGTTCATCACCGCGCGCGAAAAGCCGCTCGCGCTCTACGCGTTCACCGCCTCCGCCGCGTCCAAGCGCAGGCTGACGGCGGAAACCTCCTCCGGCGCCCTGGCGTTCGGGGTGCCCAACGCCCATCTCGCCGTACCCGGGCTGCCGTTCGGTGGGGTCGGGGAGAGCGGTCTTGGCCGCTACCACGGGACGCACTCCATCGACACGTTCAGCCATCTCAAGGCCGTACTCGACAAGCCGCGGCTGCCGGACACCCTGCGGCTGGCGTATCCGCCGTTCACCCGCGGCAAGGACCGGATCCTGCGCCGGTTCACCTGACCCCATCACGAAAGGCCTTCACGCACGTGAGAACAGCAAGCCGGGCCCGGTTATCCATGCAGAACTGGCGCATGGCGAAACGCCTGTACGTCGTCCTCCTCATACCGGTGCTGGTCGCGCTGTCCCTCGGGGCCTTCCGGGTGAAGCGCTCGGTGGACACGCTCCAGGACGCCGAGGACGCCGTGCGGGTCGCCCAACTGGTGCAGACGGCCAACAAGTACGCGAGTGACGTCATCAACGAACGGGACGTGTCGGTGGTCCCGCTGCTCCAGGGGAAGCGGTCGGACGCCGCGATCACGAAGGCCCGGGCGATCACCGACCAGGACCGCGAGGACTTCGACGCGGCGGTGGCGAACATGCCGCGCTCGGCCCGGCTGCTCCAGCGGGTCGCGGCGGTCCGCACCGGCGAGAAGGCCCTGACGGAGTTGCGTGAGGACGCCTTCACGGACAAGCTGCCCGGCGTCCAGACGGAGGAGAAATACCACCTGGTCCAGCATCCCCTGATGGAGCTCTCGAACGAGCTGGGCTTCGGCAGCAGCAACCAGGCCAGCTTCGGCCGTACGCTCTACGCCATTTCGCTGACCCAGGCCGCCGAGTCGCTGACCCGGGCGATCGGCCAGCGCGTCCTGGTCGAGGACCGCGAGAAGCAGGCGGACGGTGAACTGGCCGTACAGCTGGCCACGTTCCGTTCCTACGCCTACCTCCAGCAGGTCGCGCTCCAGGAGTTCGCCGGCGCCGGCACCACCGAGGACATGAACCGGCTCGACGACGCCATGGCCGCCGCGCGGGCGAAAGGCAAGGCGCTCACGGCCACGGCGGCACAGCAGGCGGCGGACGCGGGAAAGACGTTCGTCGCCCCGCCGCCGCTGGCGGAGATGATCGACGAGATCTCGTCGGGCGCCTCGGCCGAGCAGCTGGCGGCCGACGGCATCACCGCGGAGTCCTACTTCACCGCCTCCACGCTTGCCTTCGACGCCTACCGCAGCGTCGAGGTGCAGCTGACGGACACCGCGCTCGCCAAGGCGGAGGGGATCTCCGACGACGCCCGACGGGACGCGGTCGTCAACTCCTCGGTCGTCGTCGCCGCGGTCGTGCTCGCCTTTCTGCTGGCCGCGTGGGTCGCGCGCTCGATGACCGGCAGCATGCGCCGGCTGCGCGGTGCCGCCCTGGACATCGCCCAGAAGCAACTGCCCGCGCTGGTCGACAAGTTGTCCCAGCCCCGCCCGCATCCGGTGGACACGCGGGTCACCCCCATCCCCATCGCCACCCGGGACGAGATCGGCGAGGTCGCCAGGGCCTTCGACCAGGTCCATCGCGAGGCGGTCCAACTCGCCGCCGAGCAGGCCCTGTTGCGCGGCAACATCAGCACCATCTTCACCAGCCTCTCGCGCCGCTCCGAGGCGCTGGTGGAGGGCCAGCTGCATCTGCTGACCGACCTGGAGAAGCACGAGGCCGACCCCGACCAGCTGGAGAACCTGTTCCGCCTGGACCATCTGGCGACGCGCATGCGCCGCAACGGCGAGAACCTGCTCGTGCTCGCCGGGGAGGAGCCCCGGCACCGCTGGGACCAGCCGATGCCGCTGATCGACACGGTGCGGGCCGCCGCGTCCGAGGTCGAGCAGTACGAACGGATCCAGATCTCCGGCATCCCCGAGACCCTGGTCCACGCGCGTGCCGCCAGCGACCTCGTGCATCTGCTGGCCGAACTGCTGGAGAACGCGACCACGTTCTCCTCCCCGCGCAGCGCGGTACGCGTCACCGCCGCCCAGCTCCCGGACGGCCGCGCCATGGTGGAGATCCACGACGAGGGGGTCGGCCTCACCCCGCAGGACTTCGCCGACCTCAACCGCAAACTCGCCGACCCGCCGACCGTGGACTCGGCGATCTCCCAGCGCATGGGGCTGTTCGTGGTGGGCCGTCTCGCGGAACGGCACGGCATCCGCGTCCAGTTGCGCCCCGCCCGGGCGCAGTCCGGCGCCATCGCGCTGGTCATGCTGCCGTACACCACGCTGGCGGACGAGGGAGCACCCTCGTACAGCACCTTCTGAGGTGCCTCCACAAACGCGAGCCCATTCACGGGGTGGATGCGGTGGATACGGGATTCGGATCGCGGGAGGGATGGCGGTGGGCGGGCCAGGCCGCTCATAGTCGTCGCTACCCGCACCCCGCCGTCCGGCCCGGCCACCGCCGCCCGCGCAGGTGCGGACGTCCCCCGCATGCCGTGCGCCGCGTCGGCGCCTCGCCCGGCATGCCCGCTCCCGCACCCCTCCCCTGGAGTCGCCATGCCCGGTTCCGTGCCCCCGTCCCCCACCGTGACGGACGACGCCGCCGTGTCGCCCGTCACCGTCTCGGGCCCGGCCCATCTGCTGCGCGTGACGCTGCTCATGGCGGGCAGCTGTCTGCCGATCCTGGGGGCGGTGCTGATCGCCCCGGTGCTGCCGAAGATGCAGGACCACTTCGCGTCGGTGCCCGGCGCCAAGGCGCTGGTGCCGCTGGCGCTGACCGTCCCGGCGCTGGCGCTCGCGCTGCTCGCACCGTTCGCCGGGGTGATCGTGGACCGGCTGGGCCGCAGACGGCTGCTGATCGTGGCGACCGTGCTGTACGCCGGGTTCGGCACGGCGCCGCTGTGGCTGGAGTCCCTCGGCGCGATCATCGCGAGCCGGGCGCTGGTCGGGGTCGCCGAAGCCGCGATCATGACGTGCTGCACCACGCTGATCGGCGACTACTACAGCGGGCAGCGGCGCGTGAGGTACCTCGCCCTTCAGACCATGTGCGCCTCCGCGTCGGCCACCGTCTTCTTCGTGCTCGGCGGGGCCGCCGGGTCGGCGGGGTGGCGGGTGCCGTTCTGGGTGTACGCGGTGAGCCTGGTGCTGGCGCCGCTGATGGCCTCGGCGCTGCCGGCGCCGGTGACGAGTGGATCGGCAGCGGTCGTCGAACCCCGACGCGCCTTTCCCTGGCGGCAGTTGGGCGGCGTCTGCGCGCTCACCTTCTTCGGGGCGATGGTCTTCTACACCGTGCCGGTCGAGATGTCGTACCTGCTCGACGATCTCGGCGTCGAGAGCTCCGGGGTGATCGGCCTGGCCACCGCGGTCGCCAGCGCTGCCACGATGGGCGGGGCGGTGGTCTTCGCGCGGCTGAGGCGTGCGCCCGAGCCCTTGCTGCCCGTGGCGCTGGCGGTGTGCGCGGCCGGCTTCGGGGTGATGTCCGTGGCCGGGAACGCGGCGCTGCTGGTGATCGGGGCGGTGATCAACTGCGTCGGCACCGGGATGCTGCTGCCGGCCCTGCTGACCAGTGCGATGTCCCGGCTGGCCTTCGCGGACCGGGGGCGCGGGACGGGGCTGTGGCTGGCCGCGTTCTTCGGCGGGGAGTTCGTCTGTCCGCTGGTGCTGCTGGCCGGGGAGGCCGTGGTGGGGAGCCTGGCGGGGGCGGTGGGGGTGTTGGGGGTTGCCGCGGGCGGTGTCGGTGTGGGTCTCATGGGTCGTCGTCCGACTGCGGGCCGTCGTGGTTGGTCGCGCAGTTCCCCGCGCCCCTAGGGAGTCGCTGTCAGCGTCTCCCCCACCTCCTCCGCCTTCCGTCGCAGCCAGATGTGCGCCGCGTCCTGCGTGTGCACCGGGTGCCACCACATCGCCTGGCCCACCGGGACCGCCTCGAAGGGACAGGGCAGGACGCGTACCGCCGCGGAGCGGACCGCCCTGCGGGCCAGGCGTTCCTGGATCATCGCGATCCTGCGGGTGCCCTCGACCATGTGCGGGAGCAGCTGGAAGGTCTGCACGGACACCTCCACCCGCGGGCTGATGCCGAGCATGCTGAGCTGGCGGGCCACGGGGGCGTCGTACGGGCGCTGGTACACGGCCCAGGGCAGCCGGGCGAGGTCGTCGAGGGTGAGCTCGTGGCCGACATCGGGGTGGTCGTCGGCCAGCAGGCACAGCCAGCGGTCCTGGTAGAGGTCGACCGCGGGGAAGCCGTCGATGACACCGTGCGGCATCAGCAGGCCGTCGACGGTGCTGAGCACGGCCGCCGTGTTCTCGACCACCGAGGGCGCCGGGTGCTGGAAGGTGAGCCGGACGCCGGGTGCCTCCTCGTGCATCGCGCGGGCCAGTGAGGCTCCGAAGACGGCCGCGCCGTAGTCCGAGGCGAGCAGCGTGAACTCGCGGGTCTCGGCCGCCGGGTCGAAGTCGGCCTGGCTGGAGAAGAGGCGTTCCAGCAGGTCACAGGCGCTGGCGCTGCGGTCGCGCAGGGCGACGCCGAGCGGGGTCAGCTCGTAGGCGTTCCCGGTCCGGGCGAGCAGTTCGTCGTCGAAATGCCGGCGCAGCCGGGACAGCGCGGCGCTCATCGCGGGCTGGCTGAGCCCGACCCGCTCGCCGGCCCGGGTGACGTTGCGCTCCTCCAGCAGAGCGCGCAGGGCGACGACGAGGTTGAGGTCGAGTCGGGACAGGTTCACCGGGCACCACCTGGGACGTTCAGGGCGGTCCATGGAAGGGCTATCCATGGCGTGGATGCGGCTCATCCGCAGGATCGATTTCCGTGATTGGCCGATCGAGGTCAGAGTAGACCGCATCCCAGCAGGAGGAAATCTGATGTCAACGCTCGCGCAACCTGCCGGCCCCTTCGCCCTCGGCACGTTCTCCGCTCCGGACGGGGCTCCCTTCCCCGGCCTTCTGGCCCGGGAGCGGGTGCTCGACCTGAGCCGGGCCCTGGCCTGGGCGCCGTCCGACGTGCGTGCCGTGGTGGAGCGGTGGGAGGAGGCCCTGCCCCTGCTGCACCGTCTCGCGGACGCCGACACCCTCGACCGGCTGCCGCTGGCGGGTCTGCGTGTGCACGCCCCGCTGGAGCCCCGGCAGATCTTCCAGTCCGGCGCCAACTACCGGCAGCACGTGATCGACCTGGAGGTTGCCCACCGCTCCCCCGACGACCCGCGCACGGTCGAGGAGGCCCGCGCGGAGATCGCCGCGATCATGGACCGCCGGGCCGCCGAGGACCTGCCGTACGTCTTCATCGGCCTGCCGAGCACGATCGCGGGGCCCTACGACGACATCGTCCTCCCGCAGTGGGCCGAGCAGCCCGACTGGGAGCTGGAGCTGGCGGCCGTGATCGCCAGGCCCGCGTACCGGGTGCCGGTCGAGGAGGCACTGGAGTATGTCGCCGGGTATACGATCGCCAACGATCTCACCGACCGGGCGACCGTGTTCCGCCGGGACATGAAGGCCATCGGCACGGACTGGCTGCGCTGCAAGAACGCGCCCGGATTCACACCGCTGGGCCCCTGGCTGGTGCCGGCCAGGTCGATCGCCGACCCGGGTGATCTGCGGGTGACCCTCAAGCTCAACGGCGACACCATGCAGGACGAGTCCACCAAGGACATGCTCTTCGGCGTCGCCCGGCTGGTGTCGTACATCTCGCAGACCTCCCGACTCCTGCCCGGCGACCTGGTGTTGACGGGCAGCCCGGCCGGAAACGGCATCCACTGGGGGCGGTTGCTGCGCGACGGCGACGTCATGGAGGGCTCGATCACCGGTCTCGGTGCGCAGCGCACCCGATGTGTCGAGGAGACCGGGTGAACCGGCACGACCCCGAGGGCGCGATCGCCGAGGCCGCCAAGGAGTTCTCGAACTGGGGGCGTTGGGGTGCGGACGACGTCCTCGGCACCCTCAATTTCCTCGACGAGGCCAAGCGGCGTGAGGGGGCCGCCCTGGTCCGCCGGGGTGTGAGCTTCTCGCTGTCGCAGCGCTTCGACATGAACGGCCCGCAGAAGGGCTGGCGGCGCCGGACCAACCCCGTCCACACCATGCTGGACACCGGCACCGACGCCGCCCTCGGCAACCAGGGCTTCCCGCACGGCATCGGCGGCGCCGACGACGTGATCGCGATGCCGTTGCAGTGCTCGACCCAGTGGGACGGGCTCGGGCACATCTTCGACCACGGCAGGGCGTGGAACGGGCGGGCGGCCGAGAAGGTCGTCACCTCCGACGGCGACCTCGTCACCGGCATCGAGCACATGGCGCCGTACGTCGCCGGGCGCGGCGTCCTGCTGGACGTCGGTCACGTCTGGGGCACCGAGGGCGAGTTGCCGGACTCCTTCGCCGTCACGGAGGAGCATCTCACCGCGACCGCCGAGGCCCACGGGGTGACCGTCGGCCGCGGTGACCTCGTTCTCGTACGGACCGGACAGCTCGCCCGCGTCAGGCGCGACGGCTGGGGCGACTACGCGGGCGGGCCCGCACCCGGCCTCTCCTTCACCAGCGCCGGCTGGCTGCACCGCACCGAGATCGCCGCGATCGCCACCGACACCTGGGGGTTCGAGGTGCGGCCCAACGAGTTCGAGAACGCCTTCCAGCCGCTGCACCAGGTCGTCATCCCCAACATGGGCCTGCTGGTCGGTGAGATGTGGGATCTCGACGCGCTCGCGGCGGACTGTGCCGACGACGGCGTGTACGAGTTCTGGCTCACCGCCGCCCCGCTCCCCATCACCGGCGCCGTCGGCTCCCCCGTGAACCCGATCGCCATCAAGTAGCTCCGCTCGCCCTCCATTTGACCCCGCCGCCCGAAGTCGCGCGGCCCCACCCGGGAGGTATCCCCGACATGGCTGACAGCCTCGCCCCCTCTGTCCTCATCATCGGCGGAGGCACCTCCGGAAACGCCCTGACGGTACTGCTGCGCCGGGCCGGGATCGGCGTCGACCTCGTCGAGGCGAGCCCCGACTGGAAGGCGGCCGCCGGCTCGGGCATCACCCTTCAGGGCAACGCCCTGCGGGTACTGCGCGAGGTCGGTGTCCTCGACACCATCGTCAAGGAGGGGTACAAGGCCGAGGGCGTCGCCCTCCTCGCCCCCGACGGAACCGTGCTGGCCGCCCACGAGGAACTGCGCACCGGCGGCGACGACCTGCCCGCCCACATCGGCATGCAGCGCCCCCGGCTGCAACAACTCCTGATCGACGAGGCCCTCGCCTCGGGCGCCGACATCCGCCTCGGCACCACGGCCACCGCCTTCCAGCAGGACGCCGAGGGCGTGGACGTCACCTTCTCGGACGGCACGCGCCGCCGCTACGACCTCGTCGTCGGCGCCGACGGCCTCGGCTCCGCCACCCGCCGGATGATCGGCGTCACCGACGAGCCCCGGCCCACCGGGATGGGCATCTGGCGCGCCCCGGCGCCCCGGCCCACCGGGGTTCGCCGCACCGAGATGGTCTATGCCGGCCGGTGCTTCATCGCCGGGTACTGCCCGACCAGCGAGGACACGGTCTACGCGTACCTCGTCGAACCCGCCCGCGACCGGGCCTCGATCGACCCGGCGGACTTCGCCGACGAGATGCGGGCGCTCAGCGAGGGGTACGGCGGCGCGTGGGACGAGATCCGCGAGGCGCTGACCGATCCGACGGTCGTCAACTACACCTGGTTCGACCGGCACTTGGTGGAGGGGCCGTGGCACCGCGGCCGGGTCGTACTGGTCGGCGACGCCGCGCACTGCTGCCCGCCCACGCTCGCCCAGGGTGCCGCGATGTCCCTGGAGGACGCCCTGGTCCTCGCCGAGCTGCTGACCCGCCTGGACGACTGGGCCGCCGAGCCCCTCGACCGGCTCCTCACCGCCTACCACGCCCGGCGGCTGCCCCGGGTACGCCTGGTCGTCGACGCCTCCGTCCAGCTGGGCCAGTGGCTGCTGGACGGGGTGCGCGACGCGGACGTGCCCGGGCTGATGCACCGCACCATGACGGCCCTCAAGGACCTCCCGTGACCACGCCCGCCCCTCCGCCGCCGACTCCGAACCCAGCTCGGGCTCCCCGCCCGGCCTCGGCTTCGTCACCGCCCCCGGCCCCGGCCCCGACGATCGATGTCCACGCCCACCTCGTCCTCCCGGAGATCGAGGAGGCCGCCGCCGGCCACCCCGGTCCCGGTCTCGCCGAGGCCCGCGCCCTGGACGCCCGCCGCAACGGCCCCGCGGCCCTCGCGGTGAACGGCCCCATGGTCGGCGCCCGCATCCCGCGGCTGACGGACGCCGCCGTGCGCCTGGCGGCGATGGACGCACAGGGCGTGGACATCCAGCTGGTCAGCCCCTCCCCCTCGCACTACCACTACTGGGCCGAGCCCGAACTGGCCGCGACCATCGGCAGGTTGGCGAACACCGGCACCGCCGAACACTGCGCCAAGGCCCCCGAGCGTCTCTACGGCCTCGGACTCGTCCCGCTCCAACACCCGGATCTCGCCGTCGAGTTGCTCGACCACGCACGGGAACTGGGCCTCCGGGGCGTCGAGATCTCCTCGCACGCCCCCGGCCGCGAACTGTCGGACCCGGCGTACGCGCCGTTCTGGTCCCGGGCCGAGCAGACCGGTGCCCTCGTCTTCCTGCACCCCTTCGGCTGCACGCTCGACGAGCGCCTCGACCGGTGGTACCTGTCCAACACCGTCGGCCAGCCCACCGAGAACGCCACCGCGCTCTCCCACCTGATCTTCTCCGGTGTCCTGGACCGCCATCCGGGGCTACGGCTGATCGCGGCGCACGGCGGCGGCTATCTGCCCACCCACATCGGCCGCTCCGACCACGCCTGGCGGGTCCGCCCCGACGCCCGGGGCTGCGCCCGGGAACCCAGCAGCTATCTGCGGCAGCTGTACTTCGACTCCCTCGTCCACGACCCGGCCGTGCTGCGCGCCCTCGTCGCCGCCGCGGGCGCCGACCGCGTCCTGCTCGGCTCCGACTTCCCCTTCGACATGGGCACGGACGATCCGCTGGGCGCGCTGCGCGCGGCAGGCCTGTCCGACGCCGACTTCGACGCCGTACGGGGCGGAACCGCGGCCGCCCTCCTCCGAAAGGACTGACACCATGCGTCTGCTCACCCACCTTCGGCACGTCGACCTCGCCGTGCCCGACTACGACAAGCAGCTCGACTTCTACGCCGGCGTCTGGGGCCTGACCAAGGTCGAAGAGGACTCCGGCATCGCCTTCCTGGCCGCCGAGGGCAGCCCCGAACGCTATGTGATCCGGCTGCGCAAGGCCGAGGAGAAGCGTCTCGACCTGGTCTCCTACGGGGCGGCTTCGGCTGCGGACGTGGACACGCTCGCCGAGCGACTCCTGGCCGGGGGCGTCCAGTTGATCGCCCAGCCGGGCAAGGTCGACACCCCCGGCGGCGGCTACGGCTTCCGCTTCTTCGACGTCGACGGGCGGACCATCGAGGTCTCGGCGGACGTCGAGGTCCGCCGGCACCGCCGGATCGAGGAGAAGGAGTCGATCCCGGTCAAGCTGTCGCACGTCGTCCTCAACTCCCCCGATCTGAACCGCACTCGGGAGTGGTACGAGACCCACCTCGGCTTCCGCCTCTCCGACACCCTGTCCTCACCCCACATGGGCGAGGTCATGCACTTCATGCGGATCAGCAACCAGCACCACTCCATGGCCATCGCGCAGGGCCCGCACACCGCGCTGCACCACGTGTCCTTCGAGATGCGCGGCATCGACGAGTACATGCGCGGCTCGGGCCGGGTGATGCGCTCCGGGGCCCGCAAGGTCTGGGGTCCTGGCCGGCACATGGCGGGCGACAACACGTTCACCTACTTCCTCGACCCGCACGGCAACACGGTGGAGTACACGACGGAGTTGGAGAACCTCGACGAGGACACCTGGCACCCGCACGTCTACGACTTCTCCCAGCCCGAGGTCACCGACCAGTGGGGCACCGCGAACCCGATGAACGAGCTGGTCGCCAAGGAGTCGTTCAACGACGTCGACCGCGGCTGCTTCGTCGCCCCGCCCGTCTGATCCCGCCCGCCCGATCCGAGCCGCCCCTCCGATCCGACCCGCCCGTCTGATCAGGCGGCGCCAGTCTGATCCGCCCCTCCCGACAGGACCCCTTCCATGCGTTTCGCCACCTACGAGTTCCGCGGCCGGCGGCATGTGGCCGTCGTCGAGACGGACGGCACGCTGTATCCGCTGCCCGCCGTGCGCTCCCTGACCGAGCTGCTGGCCGAGACGGGCGGTCTTGACCGGCTGCTCGACGCGGGCGCGGTGGCGCTCGACGTACCGCCCGGCCCCCAGGTGTCCGAGGTACGGCTGCTGGCGCCTCTCCAGCCGCCCACCGTGCGGGACTTCGTGACGTTCGAGGAGCATGTGGAGGGGGTGCGCCGGTCCATCGACGGGAACGCCGGTGTGCCGGAGCAGTGGTGGGCGGCGCCGACGTTCTACTTCACCAACCCCTATGCGGTGTACGGCCCTTACGACGACATCCCGGTGCCGCCCGGGTCGGCCGTTCTCGACTTCGAGCTCGAAGTCGCTGCCGTGATCGGCCGGGAGGGCCGCGACCTCACCCCGGAGCGGGCCCGTGAGCACATCGTCGGCTACACGGTCTTCAACGACTGGTCCGCCCGCGATCTCCAGTCCGCCGAGATGAAGGTCAACCTCGGCCCGTGCAAGGGCAAGGACACCGCCACCACGCTCGGCCCGTACCTGGTCACCGCCGACGAGATGGAGCGGTACCGCGACCCGGACGGCTTCCTGCGCCTCGCCCTCACCGCCTCGGTCAACGGTGAGGTGATCGGCGAGGACCTGCTGTCCAACATGAGCTGGACCTTCGAGGAGATGGTCGCCTACGCCTCGCGCGGCACCTGGGTGCGTCCCGGTGACGTCCTCGGCTCGGGCACCTGCGGCAACGGCGGCTGTCTTGCGGAGCTGTGGGGCGTCCGCGGCCGTCAGGATCCGCCGCCGCTGAAGCCGGGCGACACGGTCACCCTCGCCGTCGACGGCATCGGCACCGTCTCCAACACCGTCGTCGCGGGCGCCGCACCGGTGCCGCTGCCGACCGGTCGGCGGCGTGGCCGGGAGCGGCCGTGAAGCGGCTGCTGGGCAAGGTGGTCGTTGTCACCGGCGCCGCCCGTGGCCAGGGCGCGGCGGAGGCGGAGGCGCTCACCCGCGAGGGCGCCCGGGTCATCGCCACCGATGTGAGGGACGCCCCGGGCTGCCGCCGCCTCGACGACGCACTCCCCGAGGACTTCGCCCGCGTGCACGCCGTGAACGGCGCTGCGGGGCCTGTCGAAGGGGTCCGCCCTGGAGCTGGGCCCGCGTGGCATCCGGATCAACACGATCCACCCCGGGTTCATCGAGACGGAGATGACCGCGTCCGCCGCGCCCGCCTTCCGTGAAGCCAACATCCGTGAGACGCCCGTCGGTCGCACCGGAACCCGTCGACGAGATCACCCCGCTCGTCGTGTTCCTCCTCTCCGCCGAGTCGTCCTTCATCACCGGCGCCGAGATCCCGGTCGGCGGCGGTCTCACCGCGCACGGCGGGGTCAAGTCGCTGTCCGACGCACTGAAGTAGCTGGAACGGAAAGGCTTCATGGACAAGGTCCGTACGAGCGCCGCCGAGGCGGTCGCCGACATCCCCGACGGTGCGTCGCTGGCCGTAGGCGGCTTCGGCCTCAGCGGCGTCCCCGACGTACTCATCAGGGCCCTGCACGCCCAGGGCGCCCGCGGCCTGGAGGTCGTGTCGAACAACTGCGGCGTCGACGGCCTCGGCCTCGGCGTCCTGCTGGCGGACGGCCGGATCGCCCGCGTCACCGGCAGTTATGTGGGCGAGAACAAGGAGTTCGCCCGGCAGTACCTGTCCGGCGAGCTGGAAGTGGAGCTGGTGCCGCAGGGCACGCTGGCCGAACGGCTGCGGGCCGGCGGAGCGGGCATCCCCGCCTTCTACACCCCGGCGGGCGTGGGCACCCAGGTCGCCAACGGCGGCCTGCCCTGGCGTTACGCGCCCGACGGCTCGGTGGCCGTCGCCTCCCCGCCGAAGGAGATCCGCACCTTCCGGGGCCGCCCGCACGTCCTGGAGCACGGCATCACCACCGACTTCGCCCTGGTCCGGGCCTGGCGCGGCGACCGCCACGGCAACCTGGTGTTCCGCAAGTCGGCCGCGAACTTCAACCCGTTGGCCGCGACGGCGGGCGGGGTCACGATCGCCGAGGTCGAAGAGCTGGTGGAACCGGGCGAGTTGGACCCCGACGCGGTGCACGTCCCCGGCATCTTCGTCCAGCGGGTGGTGGAGTTGACGGCCGGTCAGGCCGGCGACAAGCGCATCGAGAAGAGGACCGTACGAGCATGAGCTGGACCCGCGACCAGATGGCCGCCCGCGCCGCCGCCGAACTCACCGACGGCTCCTACGTCAACCTCGGCATCGGTCTGCCCACCCTGATCCCCGGCCATCTCCCGCCCGGCGTCCAGGTCGTCCTGCACTCCGAGAACGGCATCCTCGGCACCGGCCCGTACCCGACGGAGGACGAGGTCGACCCGGATCTGATCAACGCGGGCAAGGAGACGGTCACCGTGCTGCCGGGTGCCGCGTTCTTCGACTCCGCACTGTCCTTCGGCATGATCCGGGGCGGCCACATCGACATCGCCGTGCTCGGCGCGATGCAGGTGTCGCAGAGCGGCGACCTCGCCAACTGGATGGTCCCCGGCAAGACGGTCAAGGGCATGGGCGGGGCGATGGACCTGGTCCACGGGGCCCGCCGGGTGATCGTGCTGATGGAGCACACCGCCAAGGACGGCAGCCCCAAGATCGTCAGGGAGTGCGCGCTGCCGCTCACCGGCGAGCGCTGTGTGCACCGGATCATCACCGACCTGGGCGTCCTCGACGTCACACCCGGCGGTCTGGTCCTCGTGGAGTGTGCGCCGGGCGCGAGCGCCGAGGACATCGCCGAACGGACGGACGCGCCGCTCGCCCGGGCCGCCACTCACGCCGCGGTGTAGCCCAACTGCCGTCTCATGAACGGGGTCATGAGGGTCTTCGCCTTGGCCAAGGTGGTGGTACGGCCGCCGAGGACCGCGCTCTCGCCGCCCGGTACCGGCAGCATGGTCACGCCGTCGGCCGGGCCGAACGGCACGATGAGCGGGGTGCGGTGGACCGCGCGGTAGGCGCGGGGCTTCTTGCCGTGTCTGCCTGAACTGCGCAGATAGGCACGGATGTTGTGGGCGGCGACCTCGGCCTGGGCGAGGGCCGCGGGGGTGACCTTGAGTTCGCCCACGTCGTTGACGTCGCCGACGGCGAACACGTCGGGGTACCCGTCGACCTGGAGGCCGGTGTCGACCTTGACGTGCCCGGTCCCGTTCAGCCAGGCGCCATGGCCCGCCAGCCGCAGCCACAGCGTGTTGGGTGTGGTGCCGGTCGCCCAGAAGGAGGCGTCCGCCTCGACGACGGTGCCGTGGGCGTCGCGGTAGGTGCCGAAGTCGTTGCCGGGGGACATGAAGGAGTCGAGGCGTACCTCCACGTCGTGCGCCTCCAGCCAGGCGCGGGCCTTCTGACCGGCGCGGGCGCTGCCGGTGGAGTGCAGCAGCTCGGGGCCGGAGTGGGCGAGGGTGACCCGGGCGTCGGGGCGGGCCAGGCGTATCTCGGCGCCGAGTTCGACACCCGAGGGACCGCCGCCGACGACGAGGATGTGCTGGGCGGTGGCGACCTTGCGCTGCTGTTCGCCGAACGACTTGGCGGCCTCCTCGGCGGTGGTGCCGGCGAAGCGCGCGGGTTCGGGGTAGTCGGCCCCGGTGGCGATGACCAGTACGTCGTACGGCAGGCGTTCACCGGTGGCCAGTCGGACCTCGCGCCCGGCGGTGTCGATGCGGACCGCCTTGCCGGTGACCACCCGGCCGTGGGTGAGCAGGCGGTCGTACGGGATGAAGGGCGTCGTCGTCCACTCCGGGCGCACGCCCGCCCGCAGCGAGGCGATGCGGTGGAAGAAGACCTCCTTGCGGTCGACGAGCGTGACCCGCGTCGTCGCGTCCAGTCGTTTCGCGAGGCGGACACCCGCGTAACCGCCGCCGATCACCACTACGTTGCCGTCGTGCACAACGGGTCTCCTGTGCCTGGTGGGGGGAATGAGCGCGACAGTAACACTTGAAACATAAAGCAATAGGCGGGTCGTGTGCGAGTCCCGTGAAGAGAGGCGAGACAGAAGTGCGCCGGGCCCCCGTACGGGTCCGGCGCACTTCGCGTTCCGCTCCGCTACTTCCGGCCGACGCCTCCGTAGAAGCCGATCGAGGCGGCGTCGTCCGGCAGCGGCCCGTCGGGGCGCCAGAACGGGACCTGGGTCAGTCCGGGGTCCACGAGGTCGAAGCCGTCGAAGAAGCGCTCGACCTCGGCACGGCCGCGCAGGTTCATGCTGGCCGTCGCGTTGTTGTAGACGGCCTGCGCGTCGCTGCGTTCGAAGAGGTCCCCCGTGGCGTGCGAGAGGACGAGGAAGCTCCCGTCCGGGAGGGCGTCACGCAGGGTGGAAACGATCTCCCCCGGCTTCTCCGCGTCGGTCACGAAGTGCAGGATCGCGACGAGCAGCAGGGCGACGGGCTCGTCGAAGTCGATGATCCGACGCACCTCGGGATGGTCCACGATGCTCCGCGGATCGCGCAGGTCGGCGAGGACGATGCTCGTCTCGCCCGTGCGGCTGAGCAGCGCGTCCGCGTGCCGCTTCACGATCGGGTCGTTGTCGACGTAGGCCACACGTACGTCGGTCGCCGCCTCGTGGGCGATCTCGTGCACGTTCGGCGAGGTGGGCAGCCCGGTGCCGACGTCGAGGATCTGCCGGACGCCCTCGCCGACGACGTACCGGACGGCCCGGCGGAGGAAGTCCCGGTTGGCCCGCACGCTGACCCGCGCCTCGGGGGCGACGGCGACGAGCCGCTCGCCCGCCTCCTCGTCCACCTCGTAGTGGTCCTTGCCGCCCAGCAGATAGTCGTAGATCCGGGCGGGGTGCGGCCTGCTGGTGTCGATCTCCCCGACGATGCCGTCCTGCGTCACGTTGCACTCCCCTTGATGATCGACATGCGTGATCGACTGACGACAGTTTCACACATCAACTTCCGGTCGGGCGGACGGAGTTCGCCCGGCAGGTCGCACCAGCCGCGACAGCGGCCCCGGACCGCGGGATTAATACCCCTGGGGGTATCTGTTACCTTGAGAGACAGATACCCCCGGGGGTAATTCCCACGAAGGAGGAACGCCGTGTTCTTTGTCGACACCCTGGAAACCGAAGGGCTGGGCAACCGCAGCTATCTGGCGGGCGGCGCCCGGACCGCGGTGGCCGTGGACCCGCCCCGTGACATCGACCGCGTCCTCGCCCGGGCGGCGCGCCGCGGCGTGCGGATCGTGGCCGTCGCCGAGACCCATGTGCACAACGACTACGTCACCGGTGGCCTGGAGCTGGCCCGGCTGACCGGTGCCCGCTATCTGGTGCCGGCCAGGGCGGAGGTGGCGTACACCCGGGTCCCGGTCACCGACGGGGACGTGGAGCCGGTCGACGAGGGCCTGGTGCTGCGGGCGGTGGCCACGCCCGGACACACCCCGCACCACACGTCGTACGTCCTTGAGGAGACGGGGCACGCGGTGGCCGCCTTCACCGGCGGGTCGCTGCTGATCGGCGGCGTCGGCCGCCCCGACCTGGTCGAACCCCGGCTGACCGAGCGGCTGGCCCGGGCGCAGCACGCCTCCGTGCACCGGCTCGCGGCGGAACTGGCCGACGCGGTCCCCGTCCTGCCCACGCACGGCTTCGGCAGCTTCTGCTCCTCCTCCGCCGCGGGCGGCGCGGGCGGCACGATCGGCGGCGAGAAGGGGTCCAACCCGGGGCTCCTCCAGGACGTGGACACCTTCGTGAAGGAGCTGCTGGCCGGGCTCGACGACATACCCGCCTACTACGCCCACATGGGCCCGGCCAACTCCGGCGGTCCCGCCCCCGTGGACCTGACGGCGCCGGGCGTCGCCGACGCCGGGGAGATCGCCCGGCGGCTCGCGGCCGGAGAGTGGGTCGTGGACCTGCGCGGCCGGGTGGCGTTCGCCGCCGGGCATGTGGCCGGGGCGTTCAACTTCGAGGTCGACGGACAGCTGGCCACGTATCTCGCCTGGATGATCCCGTGGGGCAAGCCGGTGACCCTCCTCGCGGAGAGCGCCGCGGACCTGGCGCGCGCCCAGCGCGAACTGACCCGGGTCGGCATCGACCGCCCGGCCGCCGCGGCCGTCGGCACCCCCGCCGACTGGATCGCCGACGGCACCGCGCCCGCGTCCTTCCGCCGGGCCACGTTCGCCGATCTGGCCGCCGCCCGCGAGCGCGCCGAGGACATGGTGATCGTCGACGTCCGCCGGGACGCCGAACGCGCCGCCGGCTGGATCGAGGGCAGCGTCCACCTCCCCGTCCACCAGCTCCACCACCGTCTGCACGAGGTCCCGAAGGGCACGGTGTGGGTGCACTGCGCGGGCGGTATGCGCGCGGCCATCGCCGCGTCCGTGCTCGACGCGGCCGGACGCGAGGTGGTGGCCGTGGACGACGGCTACGCGGCGGCGGCCGAGGCGGGGCTCACGCTCTGTACCGCCGGCTGACGCCGGGGATCAGGAAACACGCATGATGTACGACTCCCCCCGCGCCCCTCGTGTCACCGTCGTCGAGGCGCACCGACGGTTGCGCGACGGCACCGCCGTCCTGATCGACGTCCGCGAGACGGACGAGTTCCTGGCCGGCCACGTCCCCGGCGCCCACCATGTGCCACTGTCCCGGATCGCGACCGCGCCCCTCCCCGACACCGCCCGCCCCCTGGTGCTGATCTGCCGCTCGGGCAACCGTTCCCGACAGGCCGCCGCCCTGCTCGCCGCACGCGGCGTGGAGGCGGTCGACGTGATCGGCGGTATGCGTGACTGGGCAGCGCGGGGACTCCCCGTCGAGGGCACCCCCGGGACCGGCACCTTCGGGACCGTCATATGACCGCCCTCGTCCTGGCCCTGCTGGCCGGCGCCCTGGTCGGGCTCGCCCTCGGCGCGCTGGGCGCGGGCGGAAGCATCCTGACCGTCCCGGCGCTGATCTATCTGCTCGGTTTCAGCCCCGCCGCGGCGGCCACGGGCAGCCTGGTCATCGTGATCGTCACGTCGGTCACCGCCCTGGTGGCGCACGCCCGGGCGGGGGCGGTGCGCTGGCGGGCCGGGCTGCTGTTCGCGGCGGCCGGTCTGCTGCCCGCCGCGGGGGCCGGCGCCCTCGCCGCGCGGCTGCCCGCGGCCCTGCTGACGCTGATGTTCGCGGCGCTGGCCGCCCTGGCCGCCGTACGCATGCTGCGTCGTCGTACGCCACGCGGCGCCGGATCGGTGTCGACGGGACGGGCGGCGGCGGCCGGGGCCGGACTCGGCACGGTGACCGGGTTCCTCGGGGTCGGCGGCGGCTTTCTCGCCGTACCGGCGCTGGTGACCGTCCTGGCGGTGCCGATGAGCGCGGCGGTGGGGACCAGTCTGCTGGTCATCGTCGCCAACGCACTGGTGGCGCTCGCGGCCCGGGCCCAGTCGGCGGTCCAGCTGGACTGGGCGCTGATCATGCCGTTCCTGGCGACCGCCGTCCTGGGGGCGTGGGACGGCAGGCGGCTGGCGGCGAAGGTGTCCCCCGCGGCGCTCCAGCGGGCCTTCGGGACCGTACTGCTGACGATCGCGCTGGCCATGGGTGTCGCCGTGGTGCGGTGACCTCAGGCCAGTGAGAGAAAGAGCTTCTCCAGCCGGGACCGCATCTGCGCGGAGTTGCGCACCTCGGGGTCCTCGCTGGTCATGCACTGCTCCAGGCCGGTCGCGATGATCGAGAACCCGGCCCGGTCCAGGGCCCGGGAGACCGCCGCGAGCTGGGTGATGACGTCCTCGCAGTCCCGCCCCTCCTCAAGCATGCGGATGACCCCGGCCAACTGGCCCTGGGCGCGGCGGAGCCGGTTGAGCGCCGACCTCAGTTCCTCGGCGGACATGTCGAGCTGCACGCTTCCTCCTCATATATACCCCCACGGGTATCCTACCCGTGTGGGGCAACACCTCACCGAAGGGTTCTGTTCCATGACCACCCCCGTCACCGTGGCCCCCGCCCGGCTCGCCGAGTTCACCGTCGTCGACGTGCGCACGCCCGGCGAGTTCGCCGGCGGCCATGTCCCCGGCGCGTACAACATCCCGCTGGACCGGCTCGACGAGGCCGCGAGCGCGCTCCGGACGGCCGCGGCGCGCGGCCCGCTGCTGATCGTGTGCGCCTCCGGGGCCCGCTCCGCCAAGGGCTGCGACCGGCTCGGGACGCTCGGTATCGAGGCGCTCTCGCTGGAGGGCGGCACCGGCGCCTGGGCCGCCGCCGGCCACCCGGTCGAGCGGCCGGCCGGGGCCCGCACGCCCTGGCCGATGGACCGCCAGGTCCGGCTCACCGCGGGTTCGCTGGTCGTGGCGGGCTTCGCCGCGGGGCTGGCCCGGCCGTCCGCGCACTGGCTGTCCGGTCTGGTCGGCGCCGGGCTGGTGTTCTCCGCCGTGACCAACACCTGCGCCATGGCGGCCCTCCTGGCCAGGCTTCCGCACAACCGGCCGGGTGCGGGCGCGGTGCCGTTCGAGGAGACGCTGCTGCGCCTGGCCGGGTGACGTCCGGGGGAGGACGGGGTGATTCCGGCCCCGTCCTCCCCGGTCTGGGTGCGGGCGGGGCCGTGGTCGCGTACCTATGTAGGGCACAGCGTCCCTGGAAGGACAGCGCGTCCTTCGACGGACACCGCGTCCCTTTTGCCGGACACAGGGATGACGGACGTCGCCGCGACCCGACGGAGAGCCATGACCGACGCCGACCCCCAGGCCCCTGCCCCGGCCGATCCCCCGGACCGTGCCCCCGCCCCCGCCGCTCCCGGGGCCCGCGCCGCCACCCTGCTGCGCCGCCCCAAGCTCTGGGTGGTCCCCACCGTCCTCAGCGGACTCCTTGCCCTGCTGCTGTCCCTGCTCTACATGGGCGGCATCGTCAACCCGCAGGGCGACCTGAAGGATCTGCCGATCGCGCTGGTCAACGGCGACACCGGCAAGCCGCTGCCCGGTCAGGAACAGAACCTGGGCACGCAGATCGCCCGGTCGATCCTCGCGGACACATCGAGCGACAAGGCGGACTGGCGGCGGCTGAGCCGGGCCGAGGCCCAGGACGAGCTGGACTCCGGCAAGGTCTACGGCGCCCTCGTCATCCCCGCCGACTTCACCGACTCGGTCGCCGCGCTCACCACCACCGGCGCCGCCCAACGGCCGACGATCACGGTGCTCACCAACCCCGGCAAGGGCAGCCTCGGTTCGTCCCTCGCCAGTCAGATCAGCACCCAGGCGGCGCATCAGGCCTCGCAGACCATCGGCAAGCAGCTCGTCCAGGCCGCCCCGCGGGCCACCGCCACGGACCGGCTGCTGCTCGCCGACCCGGTCAACGTCGCTCCCCAGGTCGGCCATCCCCTGGGCGACCACAGCGGCCTCGGCCTGACCGCGTTCTACTACACGCTGCTGCTGGTGCTGGCGGGTTTCATGGGCGGCAACGTCATCAGCAACGGTGTCGACACCTCGCTCGGCTACGCCGACAACGAGATCGGCCCCTGGCACACCCGGCTGCCCACCGTGCCGATCAGCCGCACCCAGACGCTGCTGCTGAAGATGGCGATGACCGCGGGCATCACCCTCGTCACCGTCTCCCTGGTGATGCTGGCCTGCGTCACCCTGCTCGGCATGGACGCGACCCATCTGCCACTGCTGTGGATCTACTCGTTCTGCGCGTCACTGGCCGTCGGCATCGGTGTGCAGGCCATCAACGCGGCGTTCGGCGGCATCGGCCAGCTGGTGTCCATGTTCGTGTTCATCGTCCTGGGCCTGCCGTCCTCGGGCGCCACCGTCCCGCTCCAGGCGGTCCCCGGCTTCTACCGGTTCCTGTCCCACTTCGAACCCATGCGCCAGCTCAGCGACGGCGTCCGCGCGATCCTCTACTTCGACGCCCGCGGCGACGCGGGCCTGAGCCGCTCCTGGCTGATGATCGCGATCGGCACCGCCGTGGGGCTGCTGTTCGGGTTCGCGATGACCCTCTACTACGACCGCAAGGGCCACAAGCGCCTGACGCCACAGCCCGCGTGAGGCTCAGCCCTCGACCAGCCGGGCGAGGTTGGCCAGCGCCATCCGTGTGCCCTCCGCGTTCTGGTCGGCGGGCACGGCGTCGGGAATGCCCTCGTGCAGGACGACGACCTCCGTGCCGCCGTCCACCTCGGTGAGCGTGGTCGTCATGGTCATCGTGCCGCGCAGTCCGGGGTCCCCGGTCTCGAACTCGAACTCCTCGACGACCAGTTCGTCCGGCACCAGCCTGAGGAACCTGCCGTGGTACGTGTCGGTGTGCGAGCCGGACTTGCCGGTGCCGGTCGCCACGTCGTAGGTGAGCGAGATCCGGAACGCGCCTCCCTCACGGGCCTCGAAGGTGTGCACCTCGCAGCTCATCCCGTCGGGCACCCGCCACTTCGCGAGCGCGTCGGCGTCCACCAGCATCCGGTAGACGGCCGCGCGGTCCGCCTTCACCTGCCCTGACATCCGCGTCGCGTACATGCGCCCACCCTGCTCCCGGCTGCAACCTTGTCGCAACCTCCCCTGTGGTGCGCTGGGGCGTATGGATGAGGAGATCCCGCGCGTCGAGCTCACCCCCGCCGCCGCCGACCTGCTGCGCCGGCTGCGCGAGGCGCACGGCCCGCTGATGTTCCACCAGTCCGGCGGCTGCTGCGACGGCAGCGCCCCGATGTGCTACCCGGAGGGCGAGTTCCGCACCGGCGGCTCCGACGTACTGCTCGCGGAGCTGGAGGTGGAGGGCGTCGAGGAGCCGGTGACGTTCTGGATGTCCCGCAGCCAGTACGCCCTCTGGAGCCACACCCGCCTCATCGTGGACGTCGTCGAGGGCCGCGGCAGCGGCTTCTCCCTGGAGGCGCCCGAGGGCGTACGTTTCCTCATCCGTTCGCGCCTGGTCGCCCCCTAGCGGTCCCCCGTACGGCCGTCGCCGTCTGGTGCACCTCCCCTGAGCCCTGGGACAGTTGACGGGACCTCAGGGGGGACTGTGACGCATCGTCGAGCAGGGTTCCGGGCGGGCAGACGGGTACTGACGTTTCTCACGGCATTCGGCACGCTGGCCGGTGCGGCCCTGATGGGGGCGGCACCGGCCGGTGCCGTGCAGGACGACGCCGTGCCGGTCGCTTCGGGTGTCACGTACCAGGAGTACGACATCCAGGCGGCCAAGGGCCCGACGCACATCCATGTGATCCGGGCCGACCTGCGCGATCCCAAGGTGCGCCTGGACCTGCTGTATCCCGGTGCGGTGGCCGCGCGGGCGCCGGTCTCCCAACTGGCCGACGCCCAGGGCGCGGTGTCCGGGGTCAACGGCGACTTCTTCAACATCACCGAGACCCAGCACCCCGGCGTCGAGGCGACCGGGGCGAGTGTGGGACCGGCGATCGCGAGCGGGCACACGCTCAAGGCGGCGGTACCGGACGGCCAGCGGTTCGGCCCCGCGCTGCCACCGGGCACCTCGACCCGTGACGTGCTCGGCATGGGCGTGGACCGCCGGGTCCGGTTCGACGCCCTGACCCTGACCGGGACCGTCGACACCGGGGAATACGAGCTGCCGCTGGGCGGGCTCAACCAGTACGCCCTGCCGGTGGGTTCGGTCGGCGCCTTCACCAGCGCCTGGGGTGGAGTCTCCCGGCTGCGCGCCAGCTGCGGCACGGACACCGACCGAGCCGCCCCGTGCAGCACGGACACCTACGAGGTGACGCTCCGCCGGGGCAAGGTGGTGGCGGCGGCCGACACTCCGGGCAGCGGTCCCATCGCCGCCGGGACGACCGTCCTCGTCGGCCGGGAAGAGGGCGCGCAGCAGTTGCGGAAGCTGTCCGTGGGCGAACTCGTGCGGGTGCGGCAGCGGCTGGTGGCGACCACGAGCCGGATCCCGTACCGCTTCGCCGTCGGCGGCTATCCGGTCCTGAGGGACCGGGTGCCGCTGCCCGGGCTGGACGCGACGACCTCGGCGGTGCGGACCGCGGTGGGTGTCTCGGCCGGCGGCCGGCGGGTGCTGCTGCTCGCGGTGGACGGGGCGGCGCCGTACCGCACCGGTCTGACGATCGCCGAAGTAGCGGACACCCTACGCGACTTGGGCGCCGTCGACGGCTTCAGTCTTGACGGCGGCGGCTCGTCGACGCTGGTCGCCCGCGCCCCCGGGGCGACCTCGGTGACGGTCCGCAACCACCCCACCGGCGGCGCGGAACGCCCCGTCCCCAACGGCATCGGGGTCTTCTCGGCCGGCTGAGCCCCAGCTTGTCCTTATGGTCTGAGGCTGCTGACGATGTCCGCGGTGGCCGTCAGACCGCTGCTGATGGTGGGCGCGATGCTCGTGCCGGCCAGAAAGAATCCGAGCAGCGCGCACACCAGGGCGTGGGAGACCTTCAGCCCGCCGTTGCGCAGGAAGATCACCGCCAGGACCAGGAGCAGCAGCACCACTGAGATGGAAATCGCCATCGTCAACCTCCTCCGCCACGCCGTCCCGTCCGGTTCACGGCGTTCGGCCGTAAGTGTGGCGTAGCGGAGGGTTCGTCCGGGCGGCTGACCTGTCCGCCGAACGTGTGGTTTCCCGGCTTATCTTCGGGCGTCGAGGAAGGCCTCCAGGCCCGCCAGGTCGTCGGTGTTGAGGTAGTCGACGCCGGCGTCGAGGAGTTCGCCCCACAGCGCGTCGCGGGCGGGTCCGGCCAGGTCCGGGGTGGCCCAGAAGCGCACCTGCCGGCCACGCGCGTGGGCGGCGTCGACGATGCCGTGCAGCCTCTGCCGTTCGGCGTCGGGGAAGGCGCCGACGCCCTGCCAGGTGAAGTTGAGGGTCCAGTTGTCGCTGATCAGCGAGATGAAGGAGGCGGGTGCCGCGCTGCCGAGGTCGGCGAGGCGGCCGTCGTAGAAGGCGCGTCGTACGGTCTGTGCCTCCATGGGCGTACGGGCGGCGCGGTCACCGGAGATGACGGCGGTGACCGGCCCGGGGAACACCTTGCCGTGGGCGTAGGTGGTGAACAGGTGCTTGTGGCGCCGAAGATGGCGGTCCAGCTCCAGGTATGTGGACGAGCCCTCGGTCTTGATGTCGATGAGCAGCTGGAGCGGCCTGCGCCAACCGCGGTACACCGAGCCGTGGTTGGCCTTCACCCGGGCGGCGAGCGGGTCCAGGTAGAGGGACTCCAGGGTGCGGGTCGGGTCGAGGTCGTCGACGGTGTGCCCGATGAGGAGCTGGTCGCCGACGAGGAAGATGTCGGCCTCGACGCTGCCGAAGCGGTGGTCGAGGGCGTCGAAGAGCGGCCGGGGATGCTCGTAGTCGTTGTGGGCGTGCGCCCGCCACAACGGCCGGGGCCGGTGCTTCTGTTCGCCCGCGAGGGCCGGTGCGGCGGGCAGGGCGACCGCGCCCGCGAGGGCGGCGCCGATGGTGGTGAGGGCTCTGCGACGGGTGGTGAGGGCCATGCTCTGCCTCCCTTTGGGGCGGTACGAGACATGGGCGAGTATGCGATGGCCCGCACCCCAATGGGCATGCCCGTGACAGGAGTTGGCCGGAGTGCCGCCGTCTGTTCATCGGCCTCGCGGGGAGCGCACGAAAAAGCCCGCCCCAGGTGGGGCGGGCTTTCCCTGGTGAACGCCAGGGGACTTCAGCCGGCGTCAGGGAGCCTGGAGGTCCACCAGTTCGGCCAGCGCGGCGCGGTGGGTGCCCGCGGTGCCGAACGCGATGGAGTCGGACTTGGCCCGCTTCAGGTACAGGTGGATCGGGTGCTCCCACGTCATGCCGATACCGGCGTGCAGCTGGAGCGCCTCCTCGGCGGCGCGCACCGCGACGGGTGCCGCGTAGGCCTGCGCGACGGCGACCGCGACGTCGGCGTCCGCATCGGTGGCGAGGGCGTCGGCGGCGTTGCGGGCGGCGGCCCGGAGGTTGACGACCTCCAGCCACACCTGCGCCAGCCGGTGCTTGAGCGCCTGGAAACCGCCGACGGCACGGTTGAACTGCTTGCGCTCCTTGAGATAGCGCACGGTCTCGGTCAACACCCAGTCCGCGACCCCGAGTTGCTCGGAGGCGAGCAGACCGGCCCCGGCCCGCAGGGCGCGGCGCACGGCGGGCTCGGCGTCGCCGAGGAGCCGCCCGGGGGCACCGTCCAGGGTCACGGTCGCGAGCGGCCGGGTCAGGTCGAAGGACACCTGCGGGGTGACGGTCACGTCGGCGGAGTCCACCGCGTAGAGCCCGCCGTCGTCCGCGGGAACCAGCAGCACATCGGCGACCGCCGCGTCCGCGACACCGGTCAACTCCCCGTGCAGGGACCCGTCTTCGTGCCGTACGACCTTGTAGGCGCCGCCCGCGGCGATGTTCAGGGCGACGGCGAGGGCGCCGATCCTCCGTCCCGCCGCCAGCTCGGCGAGCAGAGCCTCGTCCCCGACCTCCAGCAGCGCCTCGGTGGCGACGACGGCGCTGGTGAGGTAGGGCACGGGAGCCACGGCACGCCCCAACTCCTCCAGCACCACGGCGGCTTCGCGGTGGGTGGCGCCCTGGCCGCCCTGCGCCTCCGGCACCAGCAGGCCCGCGAGGCCCATGCCGTCGGTGAGTGCCTTCCAGGCGGCGAGGTCGTGCGGGGTGTCCGACTCGGTGCGGGCGATGACGCCGGGGGCGTCGCAGTGGTCGGCGAGCAGGTCCCGTACGGCGGACCGCAGCGCCTCTTCCTCCTCGGAGTACAGCAGGTCGCTCATCGGGCCAGGTCCTTCCATGCGACGTCCTTGTCGGTGCGCGGCTCGGACGGCAGGCCCAGAACGCGCTCGGCGACGATGTTCAGCAGGACCTCGCTGGTCCCGCCCTCGATGCTGTTTCCCTTGGAGCGGAGGTAGCGGTAGCCGGCGTCCCGGCCGACGAAGTCCACCAGCTCGGGGCGGCGCATGGTCCAGTCGTCGTACAACAGGCCTTCCTCGCCGCGGAGTTCGACCTCCAGGCCGCTGATCTCCTGGTTGAGGCGGGCGAAGGCGAGCTTCATCCCGGCGCCCTCGGGGCCGGGCTGGCCCAGGGCGAGCTGCTGGCGCAGACGTTCGCCGGTGAGGCGGGCGACCTCGGCCTCGACCCAGAGCTTGAGCAGTCGCTGGTGGAGGTCGTGGGTGCGTAGTTCGGGGCGCTCGCGCCAGGTCTTCGAGACCGGCCCGATCATGCCGCCCTCGCGGGGCAGACGCATGCCGCCGATGGCGACGCGCTCGTTGTTGAGCGTGGTCTGCGCGACCTTCCAGCCGTCGCCGATCGCGCCGAGGCGACGGGAGTCGGGGATGCGGACGTCGGTGAGGAAGACCTCGTTGAACTCGGCCTCGCCGGTGATCTGGCGCAGCGGCCGGACGTCGACACCGGGGTCGGTCATGTCGCACAGGAAGTAGGTGATGCCCGCGTGCTTGGGCACGTCCGGGTCGGTGCGGGCGATGAGGATGGCCCAGCGGGCGTTGTGCGCGCTGGACGTCCACACCTTCTGCCCGTTGACCACCCAGTCGCCGTCGCCCTCCCGGACGGCCCGGGTGCCGAGCCCGGCCAGGTCGGAGCCGGCGCCGGGCTCGCTGAAGAGCTGGCACCAGACCTCCTCGCCGGTCCACAGGGGCCGCAGGAAGCGCTGTTTCTGCTCCTCGGTGCCGTACTTGAGGATGGTCGGCGCGGCCATGCCGAGGCCGATGCCGTTGCGCCGGGGGTCGTTGTCGGGAGCGCCCGCGGCCTCCAGCTCGGCGTCCACGACGGCCTGGAGGGAGCGCGCGGCACCGAGTCCGCCGAGTCCCTCGGGGTAGTGCACCCACGCCAGGCCGGCGTCGAAGCGGGCCCGCAGGAAGTCCAGCCGGTCGGTCGTGGCGGGCGGCTGGGCGGCCAGCAACTCCGCTGTACGGCGCTTGAGTTCGGCTGCGTCGATCATGCGGTGGCTCCCTTGCTGAGGGCGGGGACGACGGTGACCCGGCCGGTGGTCACACCGTCGCCGACGCGCTGCACGGCGGCGGCGGCCTCCGCGAGCGGCACCCGCTCGCTCACCAGCGGCTTGATGGCGCCCCGGGCGGCGAGTTCGGTGAGCTGCTCGTGGCAGCGCCGGACCAGCTTCGGGTTCTTGGTGTTGTACAGGCCCCAGTGCAGGCCGAGGATCGCGTAGTTCTTCACCAGGGCGTGGTTGAGGCCGGGGCTGGGGATGGTCCCGCTCGCGAAGCCGACGACCACGATCCGCCCCTCGAAGGCGACGACCTTGGTGGACTGGGTGTAGGCGTCGCCGCCGACCGGGTCGTAGATCACGTCGGCGCCCCGCCCGCCGGTGGCCTCCTTGACGGCGGCGATGACGTCCTCGGAACGCCGGTCGATCACGACGTCGCAGCCCAGTTCCCGGGCCACGGCGGCCTTGTCGGCACCGCCGACGACCCCGATGACGGTGGCGCCGGCCGCCTTGCCGAGCTGCACGGCCGCGCTGCCGACACCACCGGCGGCGGCATGGACGAGCAGCGTCTCACCGGCCTCCAGCCGGGCCCGCCGGTGCAGACCGAACCACCCTGTCTGGTAGCCGATGTGCAGCGCTGCGGCCTCGGCGTCGTCCAGCGAGTCGGGCGCGGGCAGCAGAGCGGCGGCGTCCGCGACGGCGTACTCGGCGAAACCGCCGTACGGCAGCGTGGGGTTGGCGAGCACCCGGCGCCCGTCCTCGGTCTCGCCGCAGATCTCCACGCCCGGCGTGAACGGCAGCGGCGGCCTGACCTGGTAGTGGCCGCGGCACATCAGTACGTCCGGGAAGTTGATGTTCGCGGCACGCACCTTCAGCAGGACCTGGCCGTCGCCGGGCGTGGGCGTCTCGATGTCCGCGAGCCGCATCACCTCACCCGGCTCACCGTTCTCGTGCACTTGCCATGCCTGCATGCGATGCCTCCACGCGACTACGTCGTACGACCTGGGGTAGTCGCATACTAAGCGGTCGCTTGCCGTTCAGGGAACAGTAGCGTGCGTCACGACCGCGACGACCTCCCGCGGCCCCGCGTCAGGCCCGCCGCGGCTTCGCCCGTACGTGCATCCGCTCCCCCTGCGGCCCGAACAGACTCAGAAACTCCGCCGGCCCTTCCCCCGTCGACCCGAACCAGTGCGGCACCCGGGTGTCGAACTCGGCGGCCTCCCCGGCGCTCATCACCACGTCGTGGTCACCGAGCACCACCCGCAGCCGCCCCGCCAGCACGTACAACCACTCGTAGCCCTCATGGGTACGGGGTTCGGGCTCCTCGTTCCGCTGCGGCACCAGCACCTTGTAGGCCTGGAGGCCGCCCGGCTGCCGGGTCAGCGGCCAGTAGGTCCGCCCGTGCCGCACCAGCGGCGCGGTCCGCACCCGCGGATCCCCCACCGGCGGCGTCCCGACCAGCTCGTCCAGCGGCACCTGGTGGGCCTGCGCGATCGGCAGCAGCAGCTCCAGGCTGGGCTTGCGCAGCCCGGACTCCAGCCGGGACAGGGTGCTGACGGAGATGCCGGTGGTCTCGGACAGCGCGGCGAGGGTCACCTCGCGCTCCTTCCGGATCCGGCGCAGCCGGGGGCCGACATCCGCGAGAACGCCTTCGACTTCTTCGGTACTCATGCCCGTATTGCAGAATCAGCAAAGGCATTTGTCAATCCCGCACCCGTGGAGCGACCGTGGCGGCATGACTGACACCTACGAAGTGATCGTGATCGGTGGCGGCGCGGCGGGCCTGTCGGCGGCCCTCGTCCTGGGCCGGGCCCGGCGCCGCACCCTGGTCGTCGACGCGGGCGAGCCCCGCAACGCGCCCGCGGCGCACATGCAGGGCTATCTGACCCGGGACGGCATGTCCCCGGCCGAGTTCCTGGCCATCGGCCGCGAGGAGATCGCCCGGTACGGCGTCGAACTGGTCCAGGACCGGGTGGTCGACGTCTCCCAGGGCTTCGGCGTGACGCTGGCGAACGGCCGCACCCTGCGCGCCCGCCGCCTGGTGATCGCGACGGGCCTCAGGGACGAGCTCCCCGCGGTCCCCGGCGTCGCCGAGCGCTTCGGCGAGGACGTCCTGCACTGCCCGTACTGCCACGGCTGGGAGGTCCGCGACCAGGCCTTCGGCGTCCTGGCGACGACCCCACTGAGCGCGCACCAGGCGCTGATGGTGTCCCAGTGGTCGAAGGACGTGACGTTTTTCCTGCACACGGTCGAGGAGGCCGATCTGTCGGACGACGACGTACGCAGGCTCGGGGCCGCCGGGGTCCGGGTGGTGCCGGGTGAGGTGGAGAGACTGCGCATCGAGGACGACCGGCTGACCGGTGTCCGACTCACGGACGGGACGTCGTACGACCGCGAGGTGCTGTTCGTGGCGCCGCGCGCGCTGCCGCGGACCGGCCTGCTGGAGCAGCTCGGCGCCGAACTGAAGGAGACCCCCTTCGGCGCGTACCCGACGGTCGACCCGACGGGACAGACGACCGTCCCCGGCGTGTGGGCCGTGGGCAACGCGATGGGCTTCGGCGAACAGGTGATCAACGCGGCCGGCGCCGGATACCGGGCCGCGGCCGTCATCAACGGCGATCTGTTGATGGCCGACCTCGACGCAACGCCCTGAAGGAGCGCGGGGAACTGCGCGACCAGCCACAACGTAACCGCAGCCGGCAGACAACCCATCTTGCAGGTGTAGCCCGGCGAAGCGTGACGCACTCTGGATGCATGCTGCTCGCCCGCCTGGCCCAGGTGTCCCAACAGGTCGCCACGACCTCGGCGCGCTCAAAAAAGACCGCGCTGCTCGCCGAGCTCTTCCGGGAGGCCGAGCCGGCGGACGTGCCGATCGTCATCCCGTACCTCGCCGGCCGGCTCCCGCAGGGCCGGCTCGGCGTGGGCTGGAAGGTACTGAGCCGCCCGGTCACCCCGGCCACCGAACCCACCCTCACCGTCCACGAAGTAGATGCCCTCCTCAGCGAGCTCGGCAGGGTGTCAGGCACCGGCTCGCAGGCTGAACGGACAAGACTGGTCGGCGAGTTGATGGCCGCGTCCACCCTCGAAGAGCAACGCTTCCTGCTCGGCCTGCTCAGCGGCGAGGTACGCCAGGGCGCCCTGGACGCCGTCGCCACCGAGGGCCTCGCCCAGGCCACACAGGCGCCGCCCGCGGACGTCCGCCGGGCGGTGATGCTCGCCGGCTCCCTCCAGACGGTCGCCGAGGCGTTGCTCGCGGACGGCCCCGGGGCCCTCGACCGCTTCCGTCTCACCGTCGGCCGCCCGGTCCTGCCGATGCTGGCGCACAGCGCCTCCTCGGTCGCCGAGGCGGTCGGGAAGCTGGGCACGTGCGCGGTCGAGGAGAAGCTGGACGGCATCCGCGTCCAGGTGCACCGGGACGGCGACACCGTACGCGTCTACACCCGCACCCTCGACGACATCACCGACCGCCTGCCCGAAGTGACCTTTGCCGCACAGGAGTTGAAGGGCGGGCGTTTCATCCTCGACGGTGAGGTCATCTCCTTCGACGCCACCGGGCGGCCCCGCTCGTTCCAGGAGACGGCCGGCCGGGTCGGCTCGCGTGTGGACGTGGCCACCGCCGCCGGACAGGTCCCCGTCTCCCCCGTCTTCTTCGACGCCCTGTCCGTCGACGACCACGACCTCCTCGACCTCCCCTTCGCCCAGCGGCACGCGGAACTGGCCCGGCTCGTCCCCGAACCGATGCGGGTGCGCCGGGCGTTGGTCTCCGGCCCCGAGGACGTCGCCGCGGCGGAGTCCTTCCTCGCCGAGACACTGGAGCGCGGTCATGAGGGCGTGGTGGTGAAGTCCCTCGACGCCCCCTACAGCGCGGGCCGGCGCGGCGCGTCCTGGCTGAAGGTCAAGCCCGTCCACACCCTCGACCTGGTCGTCCTGGCCGCCGAGTGGGGCCACGGCCGCCGCACCGGCAAGCTCTCCAACCTGCACCTGGGAGCACGGCGGGACGACGGGTCGTACGCGATGCTCGGCAAGACGTTCAAGGGCATGACCGACGCGATGCTGACCTGGCAGACGGAGCGGCTCCAGGAGCTGGCCACCGGAACCGACGGGTACGTGGTGACCGTACGCCCCGAGCTCGTCGTCGAGATCGCCTACGACGGTCTGCAACGGTCCACCCGTTACCCGGCCGGGGTCACCCTCCGTTTCGCCCGCGTGGTCCGCTACCGCGAGGACAAGCGGCCTGAGGAGGCGGACACGGTGGAGACGCTGCTGGCCGCGCATCCCGAGGTGAGGCCATGAGGACCAGCGCGGGCCTGCTCCTGTTCCGGCACACCGGCGACGGCGTCGAGGTGCTGCTCGGTCACATGGGCGGTCCGTTCTTCGCGCGCCGCGAGGCCGGGGCCTGGACCGTGCCGAAGGGGGAGTACGAACCCGACGAGGAGCCGGCCCGGGAAGCCGCCCGGCGTGAGTTCCAGGAGGAGCTGGGGCTGCCGCCGCCCGACGGGGACGCGCTGCCCCTCGGTGAGGTCAGGCAGTCGGGCGGCAAGCTCGTCACCGTCTGGGCGATCGAGGCCGACCTCGATGTCGCGGCCGTCGTCCCGGGCACGTTCCGCATGGAGTGGCCGCCGAAATCCGGGCAGGAGCAGGAGTTCCCGGAGCTGGACCGGGTGGCCTGGTTCTCCCTCGCGCGGGCCCGCGAGGTGATCGTCAAGGCGCAGGCCACGTTTCTCGACCGGCTGGCGGAGCACTCGCCCTGACACGTTGCGGCGGGGCCCGCCGCGCGGGAAGGTCGAAACACAGGTCCGCTCCCCCAGGAGGTCGGTCATGCCCATCGCGACGGTGAACCCGGCGAACGGCGAGACGCTCAAGACGTACGAAGCCATGGGCGCCGAGGAGATCGAGCGCCGGCTCCAGCTCGCGGAGGCCACCTTCCGCACCTACCGGACGACACCGTTCGCCGAACGCGCCCAGCTGCTGAACCGGGCGGCCGGTCTGCTCGACGGCCTCCAGCAGGACATCGGCCGGGTCATGACCACCGAGATGGGCAAGCCGGTCAAGCAGGCCCGCGCCGAGGCCGCCAAGTGCGCCAAGGCGATGCGCTGGTACGCCGAGCACGCCGAGTCGCTGCTGGCCGACGAGGAGCCCGCGGACGCCGATGTGAAGGACTCCGGCGCGTCCCGGGCCCTCGTGCGCTACCGCCCGCTGGGCCCGGTGCTCGCGGTGATGCCGTGGAACTTCCCGCTCTGGCAGGTGATCCGGTTCGCCGCCCCCGCGCTGATGGCGGGCAACGTCGGCCTGCTCAAGCACGCCTCGAACGTCCCCCAGACCGCCCTCTTCCTGGAGGACCTGTTCCACCAGGCGGGCTACTCGGAGGGCGTCTTCCAGACCCTGCTCATCGGCTCCGGCGCGGTCGAGGAGATCCTGCGCGACGAGCGCGTCAAGGCGGCCACGCTCACAGGCAGTGAGCCCGCCGGGCGCTCGGTCGCCGCCACCTGCGGCGACATGGTGAAGAAGACGGTCCTCGAACTCGGCGGCAGCGACCCGTATGTCGTGATGCCGTCCGCGGACATCGACCGCGCGGCCGAGATCGCCGTGACGGCACGGGTGCAGAACAACGGGCAGTCGTGCATCGCCGCCAAGCGGTTCATCGTGCACGCCGACGTGTACGACACCTTCGCCGAGAAGTTCGTGCGGGGCATGCAGCAGCTGACGGTCGGCGACCCGATGGACGAGGCCACGGACGTCGGGCCGCTCGCCACCGAGCAGGGGTGCGCGGACCTGGAGGAGCTCGTCGACGACGCGACGCGCAGCGGGGCGCGGGTGCTGTGCGGGGGCGAGCGGCCGGACGGGGACGGCTGGTACTACCGGCCGACCGTCCTCACCGACCTCACCCGCGACATGCGCATCCACCGCGAGGAGGCCTTCGGCCCGGTGGCCACGCTGTATCGCGTGAGCGACCTCGACGAGGCGGTGCTGCTCGCCAATGACTCACCGTTCGGACTGAGTTCGAACGTGTGGACCCGGGACGAGGCCGAGGTCGATCGTTTCGTACGGGATCTCGAAGCCGGTGCCGTGTATGTCAACGGGATGACCGCGTCCCATCCGGCGTTCCCGTTCGGCGGCGTGAAGCGGTCCGGGTACGGCCGTGAGCTGTCCGGGCACGGAATCCGCGAGTTCTGCAACATCACGACGGTTTGGCACGGAGCGTGACGCTCGCGCGGCTAACATCCCCGGTGTGAACCGTGAAGTGACTCTGCCGCTGATCGTCGACGACCGGGGCACCTTGCAGGTGTCCGCGGCCGATGTGAGCAAGTTGTTGCGCACGGTCGGGGGGCGGTGGCTGCATCTTGTCGAGGCGGGCGAGGAGGGCCTCGACGAGGACACGGTGGCCGCGTTGACCATCGAGTTGGCCAAGCTCGCCGATCGCATCGACGTGGCCTGCATCGCGCACAGTAGCGGGAGCGCGTCGTAAGACAGTTGTTCCAGGACCTGTTTGGAACTCCGCCCGTCCCTGAAACGGAGTAACCCCGCGCGAAGTCGTCTGCCCCTCGGGTGATCGTGGACTGGACCACCCTCTGAGGCGAAAGCAGGCACGGTTCATGGCGACTTTGTGCAGACCCTCGGTGTCCGTTCCGGAGCATGTGATCACGATGGAGGAGACGCTCGAACTGGCCCGCTCCCGCCATGCGGACCATCCCCAACTGCCGCTGGCGCTCCGCTTGATCGAGAACACCGGTGTCCGCACCCGGCACATCGTGCAGCCCATCGAGGAGACCCTGAAGCATCCCGGCTTCGAGGAGCGCAACAAGGTCTATGTGGCCGAGGCGAAGGCCCGGGTCCCCGCCGTGGTGCGGCGAGCACTGGACGACGCCGAGGTCCTGGCCTCAGACATCGATGTCATCATCTACGTCTCCTGCACGGGCTTCATGATGCCGTCGCTGACCGCCTGGCTGATCAACGAGATGGACTTCGACTGCACCACGCGGCAGATCCCCATAGCCCAGCTGGGCTGTGCGGCCGGCGGTGCGGCGATCAACCGGGCGCACGACTTCTGCACCGCCTACCCCGAGGCCAACGCGCTCATCGTGGCCTGCGAGTTCTGCTCGCTCTGCTACCAGCCCACCGACCTCGGCATCGGGAACCTGCTGTCCAACGGCCTGTTCGGCGACGGCATCGCGGCCGCCGTGGTGCGTGGCCGGGGCGGCGAGGGCATCGCGCTGGAGCGCAACGGTTCGTATCTGATCCCCAAGACCGAAGAGTGGATCATGTACGACGTCCGGGCCACCGGCTTCCACTTCCAGCTGGACAAGCGGGTGCCCGCCACCATGGAGCCGCTCGCCCCGGCGCTCCGGGACCTCGCGGGACTGCACGGCTGGGACGCCTCCGACCTGGACTTCTACATAGTCCACGCGGGCGGGCCCCGCATCCTCGACGACCTCAGCAAGTTCCTCCAGGTCGACCCGCACGCCTTCCGGTTCAGCCGGGCCACGCTCACCGAGTACGGGAACATCGCCAGCGCCGTCGTACTGGACGCGCTGCGGCGACTGTTCGACGCGGGCGGGGCGCACCACCGGGCGCGCGGGCTGCTCGCCGGGTTCGGGCCCGGCATCACCGCGGAAATGGCCCTGGGCCGCTGGCAGCGCACGGACGAGACGGACTGAGATGAGCGAAGAGACGATCACCGAGATCCTGCCGCCGATCCGGCACTGGCCGGCTCTCGATCTGAGCGGGACGGACTTCGACCCGGTGCTCACCGAGCTGATGCGGGAGGGTCCGGTCACCCGGATCCAGCTGCCCAACGGCGAGGGCTGGGCCTGGCTGGTCACCCGGTACGACGACGTACGGATGGTGACCAACGACCCCCGGTTCGGCCGGGAGGCCGTCATGGACCAGCCGGTCACCCGGCTCGCCCCGCACTTCATCCCGGAGCGGGGCGCGGTGGGCTTCCTGGACCCGCCGGACCACACCCGGCTGCGTCGTACGGTGGCCGCCGCGCTGACCTCCCGGGGCGTGGAGCGGGTACGGGAGAAGTCCCGCCGGATGCTGGACGAGCTGGTCGACGAGCTGCTCCAGGACGGCCCGCCCGCCGATCTCACCGCCACCGTGCTGAGCCCGTTCCCCATCGCGGTGATCTGCGAGCTGATGGGTGTCCCGGCGGCCGACCGACAGGTCATGCACACCTGGACCCAGCTGATCCTTTCGTCCTCGCACGGCAAGGAGGTCAGCGAGAAGGCCAAGAGGGAGATGGGCGCCTACTTCGGCGATCTCATCGGGCTGCGGGAGGGCAGTACGGGCGAGGACGTCACCTCGCTGCTCGGCGCCGCGGTGGGCCGGGACGAGGTGACCCTGGAGGAGGCCGTGGGTCTCGCCGTCCTGCTCCAGATCGGCGGTGAGGCGGTGACGAACAACAGCGGCCAGATGTTCTATCTGCTGCTGACCCGCCCGGACCTGGCCGACCGGCTGCGCACGGAGCCGTCGATCCGCCCGCAGGCCATCGACGAGCTGCTGCGCTACATCCCGCACCGCAACGCGGTGGGCCTGTCGCGGATCGCCCTGGAGGACGTGGGCATCCAAGGCGTACGCATCCGGGCCGGCGACCCGGTCTACGTGTCGTATCTGGCCGCCAACCGTGACCCGGACGTCTTCCCGTTCCCGGAGACCATCGACTTCACCCGCAGCCCCAACCCGCATGTCTCCTTCGGCTTCGGCCCGCACTACTGCCCGGGCGGCATGCTGGCCAGGCTGGAGTCGGAGTTGCTGGTGGACGCGCTCCTGGACCGGCTGCCGGACCTGAGGCTGGCGGTCCCGGCGGACCAGGTGCCCTTCAGGAAGGGCGCGTTGATCCGTGGTCCCGAGGCGCTCCCGGTGACGTGGTGACGGCTCAGGAAGGGCTGCTGGTCCCGCCGGGGCACGGCCGGGTGGTCCAGACCCCCGCCCAGCACGTCACCTTCAAGGTGACCGGCACGCACTCGCGCATGGCGTCCACCTTCGAGGTGATCGTCCCGCCGGGCTTCGACGTGGGCGCCCATGTGCACACCCGCAGCGAGGAGTTGTTCTACGTCCTCGAGGGCGAGCTGGACGTGCTCGCCTTCGAACCACGGGTGCGCACCCCGGACAACTGGCAGCGCTGGGAGTCCGGTTCGGGCAACCGGGTGGTACGGGCGACACCGGGCACGGTGATCGTCGTACCCCCGGGCTGCCCGCACGCGTTCGCGAACCCGACGGACTCCCCGGCCAAGATGTTCTTCCAGGCGTCCCCGCCGCCCGATCACGAGCGGTACTTCGAGGAGCTGCTGGAGATCCTGAGCGACGGGGGCCCGCCGGATCACGAGGCGATCGAGGAGTTGAGGTCGAGACACGACATCCAGCAACTCACTCCACTCCGGCACAGGTGAGACACCTGGGGGCGCGGGGAACTGCGCGACCGGCCCCCACGACCCGCAGCCCGCGAACTACCGGATGGACATCCCCGAGAGCGTCCGAGCAATCACCAACCGCTGGATCTCGCTCGTGCCCTCAAAGATCGTGTAGATCGCCGCGTCCCGGTGCATGCGCTCCACCGGGTACTCGCGGGTGTAGCCGTTGCCGCCGAGGATCTGGACCGCCTGGGCGGTGACCTTCTTCGCCGTCTCGCTCGCGAACAGCTTCGACATCGAGCCCTCGGCGGCGGTGAACTGCTTGCCGTTGATCGCCATCCACGAGGCGCGCCAGACCAGGAGGCGGGCGGCGTCGATGGACGTACGCATGTCGGCGAGCTGGAAGGCGACGCCCTGGTTGTCGATGATCGGGCGGCCGAACTGTTCGCGGGTCTTGGCGTAGTCGAGGGCGACCTCGTAGGCGGCCCGGGCGGTACCGACCGCCATCGCGCCGACGGCCGGGCGGGATGCCTCGAACGTGGCCATCGCCGCGTTCTTCACGCGCTCGCCGCCCGCCTTCGCCCGCTCCCGGGCCCGGGCGAGGCGCTCGTCGAGCTTCTCCTTGCCGCCGAGCAGGCAGGAGCCGGGGACGCGCACGTTCTCCAGGACGACCTCGGCGGTGTGCGAGGCGCGGATGCCGTGCTTCTTGAACTTCTGGCCCTGGGACAGGCCGGGCGTGTTCGGCGGGATGATGAAGGACGCGTGGCCCTTGGACCCCAGCTCGGAGTCGACGACCGCGACGACGACGTGGACGTTGGCGATGCCGCCGTTGGTCGCCCAGGTCTTCGTGCCGTTCAGGACCCACTCGTCCTTGGCCTCGTCGTACACCGCGCGGGTGCGCATCGAGGCCACGTCGGAGCCGGCGTCGGGCTCGGAGGAGCAGAACGCCGCGACCTTGACGTCGTTGGCGTCGCCGTACATCTGCGGGATCCAGGTGCCGATCTGCTCCTCGGTGCCGTTGGCGAGGACGCCGACAGCGGCGAGGCCGGTGCCGACGATCGACAGCGCGATGCCCGCGTCGCCCCAGAACAGCTCCTCCATCGCCATGGGGATGCCGAGGCCGGTGGAGTCGAAGTACTGCTGGGCGTAGAAGTCGAGCGAGTAGATGCCGACCTTGGCGGCCTCCTGGATGACTGGCCAGGGAGTTTCCTCACGCTCGTCCCATTCGGCGGCCGCGGGGCGGATCACATCGGCCGCGAAGCCGTGCAGCCAGTCCCGGACCTCCTTCTGTTCGTCGTTGAGCTCCATGGTGAACTCGGCCATGTCCCCTCCAGCGGCGGCGCAAATGCATGTTACTAGCGGTAACCCGAGTCTGTTACCGACCGGTAGGAAAAGTCAACTCCTGATGGCCCCTCGGCAGCCCGTTCGATGCATGGTGCATGGTGGGTGTTAGTTTGCGCAGGCGTCACCGAATCAGCACGGGTGGGGAGAGCTCATGGACACCACGCAGCGGACCGATCAGCAGAGGTCCGCCGACCGCCGTCGGCGCGAGCTGCTGGAGGCCGCGGACAGGGTGGTCCTGCGTGACGGACCCCATGCCTCCATGAACGCGATCGCCGCGGAAGCGGGCATCACCAAGCCGATCCTCTACCGTCACTTCGGTGACAAGGGGGGACTTTACGCGGCGTTGGCCACGCGGCATACCGATGCGCTGCTGGATTCTCTGCGGGCCGCGCTGGACGCGCCCGCGGATCGGCGGGAGCGGGTCGCGGCCACGCTCGACACCTACCTCGCGGCGATCGAGGCGCGGCCTCAGGTGTACCGGTTCCTGATGCATCCCGCGGAGGGGGGTCAGGTCGGCGACCAGGGGTTCGATGTCGGCAAGCACAGCGCGCCGTTGCTCCGCAGGATGGGCGAGGAACTGGCTCAGGTCATCGAGGAGCGGCTGGATCTCGGGCCCGGCAGCCAGCAGTTGGCTCGGGTGTGGGGGCATGGGATCGTCGGGATGATGCATGCGGCCGGTGACTGGTGGCTGGGCGAACGGCCTTGTTCCCGGGCCGAGTTGGTGGAGAGTTTGGCCGACCTGTTGTGGGGGCGGCTGGCTGCGGCGGGGGACAAGGTGGGCGGTCCGGGGTTCTGACCGTCGTATGTCGTGTGCTGCGCGGTGGGGGCTGGTCGCGCAGTTCCCCGCGCCCCTAGGGACGCCGCGCCGCCCGGCCCCAAGAAGTGCGGCTCACTTGTCGCCTCAACTTGCTGTGGCGCCAGCCCGTCAGGCGGTCCGCGTAGACCTTGCCGTCCACGTGGTCGCACTCGTGCTGCAAGCACCTCGCGAACCAACCCGTGCCGTGCACCGTCACCGGCTCGCCCGTCATCGTGAAGCCCTCGACCACCGCGTGGTCGAAGCGTTCCGTGCCCGCCTCCAGACCCGGCAGGGACAGGCAGCCCTCGGGGCCGCGGATCACCACGCCGTCGGCCTCCACCAGGCGCGGGTTGACCACGTGGCCGAGGTGCCGGACGTCCTCGTCGTCGGGGCAGTCGTAGACGAACACCCGCAGCGGCTCGCCGATCTGGCTGGCCGCGAGGCCCACTCCCTGGGCCGCGTACATCGTCGCGAACAAGTCCTCCACGAGCGTCGCCAGTTCCGGGCCGAAGTCCGTGACGTCCTCGCACGGGGTGTGCAGGACGGGGTCACCGAGCAGCGTGAGGGGCCGGACACGGCCGCGGGTGCCCGGAATGGAGCTGTTTCGCATGGCCGCAAGGGTACGGCGATTCGGGACTGCGAATGGATCTCGATAGGCTGACCACCACCACGTTGCCGTCAGGCGCGGCGCGTACGCAAGGAGGATCGAGAACTGATGGCAGGCAACTCGGACCCGCTCACGCCGCGGGCCAAGATCGCCGTGACCGCCGGTAAGGCGGTCGCAGCGGCATCGCGCGCCGCAGGGCGCGGCAGCGGTTCGGTGATCGGCGGCCGGGTGGCACTCAAGCTCGACCCCGACCTCCTCGCCCGGCTCGCCCAGAACCTGGACGTGGTTCTGGTGTCGGCCACCAACGGCAAGACCACGACCACGCGGCTCATCGCGGAGGCGCTGCGTGCCGCCGGTCCCGTCGTCTCCAACGCGCTCGGCGCCAACATGCCCGCCGGCATCACCTCGGCGCTGGCCGGCAGCTCGGAGGCGCGCTACGGCGTGATCGAGGTCGACGAGAAGTACCTCGCCGGCGTCGCCCGGGACACCGACCCCAAGTGCATCGCGCTGCTCAACCTCTCCCGCGACCAGCTCGACCGGGCCGCCGAGACCCGGATGCTCGCCGAGAACTGGCGTGAGGGGCTCGCGGGCAGCAAGGCCGTCATCATCGCCAACGCCGACGACCCGCTGGTCGTGTGGGCCGCCTCCTCCTCTCCCAACGTCGTCTGGGTCGCCGCCGGGCAGATGTGGAAGGACGACGCCTGGTCCTGCCCGTCCTGCGGCGGCGTGATGCAGCGGCCCGGCGACGACTGGTTCTGCGGGGAGTGCGGGTTCCGGCGGCCGACGCCGAGCTGGGCGCTGTCCGGGGACCACGTCCTCGACCCGCACGGTTCCGCCTGGCCCATTCATCTACAGCTCCCCGGCCGCGCCAACAAGGCCAACGCCGCCTCCTCGGCCGCTGTCGCCGCCGTGTTCGGCGTACCGCCGCAGGTCGCGCTGGAGCGCATGTACCAGGTGCAGGCCGTGGCCGGGCGCTACGACGTCGTGCAGTTCCAGCAGCGCGACCTGCGGCTGCTGCTCGCGAAGAACCCGGCCGGCTGGCTCGAAACGTTCAGCCTCATCGATCCGCCACCCACCCCGGTGATCCTCTCCGTGAACGCGCGCGGCGCCGACGGCACCGACACCTCGTGGCTGTGGGACGTCGACTACACGCGGCTGACCGGCCACCCGATCTGCGTCGTCGGCGACCGCAAGCTCGACCTGGCGGTACGCCTGGAGGTCGCCAACCAGCACTTCCAGGTCTGCGAGAACCTCGACCAGGCCGTGCAGCTGTGCCCGCCGGGCCGTATCGAGGTCATCGCGAACTACACCGCCTTCCAGGACCTGCGCCGCCGCGTCGGCAACTGACACTTCAGGGGACTTTTGTGAGCGACAACCAGCTGCGGGTCGTCTGGATCTATCCCGACCTGCTCAGCACCTACGGCGACCAGGGCAACGTCCTGGTCGTGGAGCGCCGGGCGCGGCAGCGGGGCCTCGACGTGGCCCGGCTCGACGTGCGCAGCGACCAGCCGATCCCGACCTCCGGGGACATCTACCTCATCGGCGGCGGTGAAGACCGTCCGCAGCGGCTCGCGGCCGAGCGGCTGCGCCGGGACGGCGGACTGCACCGGGCGGTGGAGAACGGCGCGATCGTGTTCTCGGTGTGTGCCGGGTACCAGATCCTCGGGCACGAGTTCATCAACGACCTCGGCCAGCGTGAGCCGGGTCTCGGGCTGCTCGATGTCGTGTCCGTACGCGGTGAGGGTGCGCGGTGCGTCGGTGACGTCCTCGCCGACATCGACCAGCGCCTCGGGCTGCCCCCGCTGACCGGCTTCGAGAACCACCAGGGCGTCACCCACCTCGGCCCCACCGCCCGCCCGTTCGCCAACGTCCGCCTGGGCAACGGCAACGGCACGGGCGACGGCACGGAGGGCGCGTACAACGACACGGTCTTCGGTACGTACATGCACGGTCCCGTCCTGGCGCGAAACCCGCTGATCGCCGACCTGCTGCTGAAGCTGGCGCTCGATGTGAACGCGCTGCCGCCGACCGACGACCGCTGGTACGAGGCGCTGCGCAACGAGCGCATCGCGGCGGCGCAGCAGCCGGCCTAGGACAGCGCCGCGGCAACCCGTGTGAGCTGGGGGTTCATCCGCGCTCCAGCCGCGTTTTACCAGCCCGTCTGACGATGTGTCCGCACACCTGAGCGGGGTCGTCCAGCAGGCGGACGCACGGTACGGCCCCGCCCCCTCCTGCCGCTAGGGTGGCGGGGATCGAGCCGGACAGCGTGGTCCGGTCCCCGGCCCACGTTGAGAAGGTTGTTTCGGGCTATGCGCATAGGTGTCCTCACGTCCGGCGGCGACTGCCCCGGCCTGAACGCCGTCATCCGGTCCGTCGTGCACCGTGCCGTCGCCGACCACGGCGACGAGGTCATCGGTTTCCGGGACGGCTGGAAGGGCCTCCTGGAGTGCGACTACCTCAAGCTCGACCTCGACGCGGTGGGCGGCATCCTCGCCCGCGGCGGCACCATCCTCGGCTCCTCCCGGGTCCAGCCCTCCCATCTGCGTGACGGTGTGGAGCGGGCCAAGGGCCATGTCGCCGAGCTCGGCCTCGACGCGATCATCCCGATCGGTGGCGAGGGCACGCTGAAGGCGGCCCGGCTGATGTCCGACGCCGGTCTGCCGATCGTCGGCGTCCCGAAGACCATCGACAACGACATCGCGGTCACGGATGTCACCTTCGGCTTCGACACGGCCGTGGGTGTGGCCACGGAGGCCCTGGACCGGCTCAAGACCACCGCCGAGTCGCATCAGCGCGTGCTCGTCGTCGAGGTCATGGGGCGGCACACCGGCTGGATCGCGCTGCACTCCGGCATGGCGGCCGGCGCGCACGCCATCGTCGTACCGGAACGCCCCTTCGACATCGAGGAGTTGGCGCGGCGGGTCGGCGAGCGGTTCCAGGCGGGCAAGCGGTTCGCGATCGTCGTCGCCGCGGAGGGCGCGAAGCCGGCCGCCGGGACCATGGCGTTCGACGAGGGCGGCAAGGACGTCTACGGGCACGAGCGCTTCGCCGGGATCGCGCGGCAGCTCTCCATCGAGCTGGAGCAGCGGCTGGGGAAGGAAGCGCGGCCGGTGATCCTGGGGCATGTGCAGCGCGGCGGTACGCCCACCGCGTACGACCGTGTTCTCGCGACCCGGTTCGGGTGGCATGCGGTGGAGGCCGTGCACCGGGGGGAGTTCGGTCACATGACGGCCCTTCGCGGGACGGACATCGTGATGGTGCCGTTGGCCGAGGCGGTGGAGACGCTCAAGACGGTCCCGGCCGAGCGTTACGAGGAAGCCGAGTGCGTCCTCTAGGACCAAACGTTCGAAACCTGAAGATTCTGCCCCCGGCCGCAGCTGCGGCCGGGGGCAGTTCTAGTCTGTGTGCGGACAGACTTGCACAACCCCCACGAATCAGGAGCCGGCGTAATGGATCACAGCGGGCACGGCATGACCATGGATCTGCCGCCGTTCACGCTGGGGCGGGGGCTGCACTGGTCGGCCGATCCGTTCTTTCTCGTCACCTGTCTGCTGGGGCTCGGGCTGTACGCGTACGGCGTCGTGCGGCTGCGACGGCGGGGGGACGCCTGGTCGGCCGGGCGGACCGTCTCGTTCGTCATCGGTGTGCTCACGATCATGCTCATGATGTGCACCAGGCTGAACGACTACGGCATGGTGATGTTCAGCGTGCACATGGTGCAGCACATGGTCATCAGCATGCTGTCGCCGATCCTGATCCTGCTCGGCGCTCCGGTGACGCTGGCCCTGCGGGTGCTGCCCGCCGCCGGCAGGGGGCGGAAGGGGCCGCGCGAGCTGCTGCTGGCGCTGCTGCACAGCCGGTACATGCGGATCATCACGCATCCGGCGTTCACCATCCCGCTGTTCATCGCGAGCCTGTACGCGCTCTACTTCACGCCGATCTTCGACTTCCTGATGGGGTCCAGGACCGGTCACCTCGCGATGATGGTGCACTTCCTCGCCGTGGGTGTCGTGTTCTTCTGGCCGATCATCGGCGTCGACCCGGGCCCGCAGCGTCCCGGCTATCTGATGCGGATGCTGGAGCTGTTCGCGGGCATGCCGTTCCACGCGTTCTTCGGTATCGCGTTGATGATGGCGTCCACCCCGATGGTCGAGACGTTCAAGAACCCGCCCGCCTCGCTCGGTATCGACGCGCTCTCCGACCAGAACGCCGCGGGCGGTATCGCCTGGGCGTTCAGTGAGATCCCGTCCGTGCTGGTGCTGCTGGCGCTGCTGTTCCAGTGGTACGGCTCGGAGCAGCGGCAGGCCAGGCGTAAGGACCGGGCCGCCGACCGGGACGGCGACAAGGAACTCGAGGCATACAACGCCTATTTGACCTCATTGAACACACGTGGGCGCTGAAAGGCGTTTTGGAACTGGGTCGTTCAGTAGCATGAAGCGCGTTGGGGGAACCGCCGGGGGGAGCGGTCATGACAGTTCGCGCATTTATGCAAAGGCTCGCGGCAAAGATTGCGTGTCTGCTGGTTTTCGTTCTCGCGGTGAGTGCCTGCGACAGAGACACGCCCTTACTGGCGGTGAAAGCGGTCGCGGCCGGTGTGCCCTCGCTCGCGCCGTTCTTCGACGAGCGGAGCGGGCTCGGCAAGGACGCCCAGGATGTCGCGTCGCAGCCCGTGCGAGGCAGTCTTCAGCAGGGCGACACTCCGGGCCTGTACGGCGGGTCGAAGCAGCCGGCCGTCTGTGACGTCGACAGACTCAAGGCATTCCTCACCGATCCCAGGAATGACCAGAAGGCGCGGGCCTGGGCGCGTGCGCTGGGAATCACCACCGCTGAGATACCGGAATACCTGGATCGGCTCACTCCTGTTCTGTTGCGTCACGACACTCTCGTGAAGAATCACGACTACAAAAAGGGAAAGGCCGTTCCCTACGACTCGCTTCTTCAGGCCGGAATCGCGATTCTCGTCGATCGGCAGGGGCAGCCCGCCGCGAAGTGCAGCTGTGGAAATCCACTGCGTCCCTTCGCGGGTGACACGAGCCGTATCTCGGTCGAGTTCGAGAACGGGAACAAGGAGTGGCAGGGGTACGACCGTTCCTCGGTCGTGGCCGTGCGGCCCGCGTCCCGTCCGCTGGAGAAGATCGCCCTGGTCGACGTGGCGGACCCCGATCGCGGGATCAACCGGCCGGTCGGCACGACGGGCGCGAAGGACGACACCTTCGACACCCGCACCACGGAAGCCGTGCCCCGGCTGGCGGGGAAGACCTTCGGGCAGGCCCGGCAGGCGCTGGCCGACAAGGGGCTCGCGACCGGGTACGACACCAGGTCGGCGCCGGCCGACAGCGCACGGGTCACGGCGACCGATCCGCCGGCCGGGACCACGCTGCGGTTCGGGCAGTACGTGACGGTGAGCGTGGCGGAGGGATCGTCGCCCGGGGGCGGTCCCACCTCTCCCCCGCCCTCGGAGCCCCCGCCTTCGACGCCCTCGACATCCGGACCGTCGACGCCGGGCACCTCACCGCCGGGCACCTCGCCGCCGGGGTCCAGCGGCGGTACGTCGAAGCCGCCGCCCTCCAGCACCCCGTCGCCGGGCACTCCGTCCGGCCCGTCCACGTCGGCCTCGCCGTCGCCCCCGACCTCACCGTCGACCTCGGTGACGAGCGCGCCGCCTGCCGTGACGAGCTCACCCCCGCTGACGACGACCAGCGCGCCGCCACCGGTGACGACGGTCGCGCCGCCGCCGGAGACCACCGGCGCACCGCCGCCCAGCAGTGAGTCCGCGCCCGAGGAGCCCACCGCGAGCGTCGCCACGTAGCGCCTCCGCAGAACCCGGGAGTCACCGGATGCCTTCAGGACCATCGACATCGGGAGTGGGCCGGGTCATCGCCGGCCGCTATCTGCTGCTGCACCAGCTGGGCAGCGGCGGTATGGGCCATGTGTGGCTCGCCCATGACCAGAGACTCGCCTGCGAGGTCGCGCTCAAGGAGATCGTCTTCCGTGACCCGTCCGAGGCCGGTCACGAGCGGGAGGCCCGGGTCGCCCGGGCCCGCGCTGAGGCCCGGTACGCGGCCGGGCTGCGCGGTCATCCGCATGTGGTGACCGTGCACGACGTGCTGGAGCACGACGGGCTGCCCTGGATCGTCATGGAGTACGTGCCCGGCGCCGTCGACCTGCGCGAGCTGGTCGCCCGGCGCGGCCCGCTGGCGCCCGCCGAGTGCGCGCGGATCGGCCTCGCCGTCCTCGACGCGCTGACCGCCGGGCATGAGCGCGGGGTCATGCACCGAGACGTGAAGCCCGCGAATATCCTGCTCGCGCCGGACCGCGGCGGGGCGCCGTACGGCCGCGTCCTGCTCACCGACTACGGCATCTCCGTGCAGCCGGACGCCGGGGAGACGCGGTACACGCTGACGTCCGTGCTGGTCGGTACGGCGGGCTATCTGGCGCCGGAGCGGGCCACCGGCGGGGCGCCCACTCCAGCCGCCGACCTGTTCTCGCTGGGGTGCACGCTCTACCACGCGGTGGAGGGCTGCGGGCCCTTCGCACGCGAGTCGCACTTCGCGGAGATCAGCGCGGTGGTGACGGAGGAGCCACGACCCCCGGTACGCGCCGGCGCCCTGGCCCCCGTACTGGAGTCGATGCTGGTCAAGGACCCGGGGCTGCGGATCTCCGCCGCGCAGGCGGAGGCGGCGCTGTCGCAGATCGTCACCTCGCAGGCGGACCCGTTCGCGCGGACCCGGACCGACCTGGGCTCGCAGCCGCCGTGGGCTCAGCCGGGTCCGGTGGGTCCGGTGGGTCCGGCGACGCCGCCGCCGCGGCCGGTGCCGCAGGGGTTCGGGCCGCTGGTCACCGACGGCGGCGGGAGTCGGCGCCGTACGCGTCCGCGGGCCCTGCACTCCGCCCTCGCCGGGCTGCTGGGCCTGGCCCTCGCCGGGGGCGGGGTCTGGTACGCCGTGGCGCAGCAGCCGCCCGGGGAGGGCGGGGGTGGCAGCAGCGGGAGCGCCGCGCCGTACGGGGCGGACGTGGGGCTCGGCAGGGCGCTGCGGGACGGCGACTGTGTGACCGTGGACTGGCCGGGCGAGGCGCCCTTCAAGGGCACGCCCCGGGTGGCCCTGGACGCGGCGTGCGGTGCTCCGCCGGACGGCCAGGTGATGGCCTTCGTCCCCGCCGCGTCAGCGGCCGAGGCGCGGGAGCAGGGGCCGGCGCGCTGTGAGGAGCGGACCCAGGAGATCCGCGGGAAGCTCGCCGATGTGCGCGCCCTGGCCCTCGTACCGACCGCGGCGGGCTTCGCCACCGCCGGACGGCGCACGGCCTGTCTGGTGGTGGGCGCGCACGGGCCGGTGTACGGGCCGCTCGGCGGGCATCGCGAGCCGGGGACGAAGTTCCTCGATGTCTCCTCCATGCAGAAGCGGGACTGTCTGGATGTGCGGTCCAACCGGGACGCGCGGCTGGTGTCCTGCGCGGGGCCGCACGACGAGGAGGTGCTCGGGTTCACCCGATTGGCCGAGGACGTCACGCTGGACGAGGCGCGCGCCGAGGCGGCGGACCTGGCCTGCGGGCGGGACGTGGCGCCGGGTGACTACGGCTTCGATCCGTCGGTGTACCGGGCGGGGTCCTGGACGAGCGAGGGCCCGTGGAAGACCGGAACTCATTTCGTCGTCTGCACCGTCAGGAAGCAGAACGGGGGCACCATGGAGGGGGACGCATCCTGAGGATCCCGAGGAGGGTGTTGCGATGCCCGGTTCCACGGACGGCTCGACCAGGACGATGGGGGTGCTCACCGTCGGCGGACTCGTCGTGGTGACCGCCTACACGGTGGCGCTCGGCAGCAACGGCTGGCTGTGGTTCGGCTGGGTCGTGCTGGGACTGATCACCCTCGGGATGGTCGTCACGCGGAGCACATGAGGCCGCCGTTGTTCTAGTGGACGCCCGGCTGGTACTTCGGCAGCCGGGCGGTGATCCGCATGCCGGCGCCCACGGCGGTCTCGATGACGAGGCCGTAGTCGTCGCCGTACACCTGGCGCAGCCGGTCGTCGACGTTGGAAAGGCCGATGCCGCCCGACGGGCTGACCTCCCCGGCGAGGATGCGGCGCAGCACGGTGGGGTCCATGCCCGCGCCGTCGTCCTCGATGACGACGAGGGCTTCGGCGCCCGTGTCCTGTGCCGTGATCTGGATGTGGCAGGTGTCGGGCTTGCCTTCCAGGCCGTGCTTGACGGCGTTCTCGACGAGCGGCTGGAGACAGAGGAAGGGCAGGGTGACCGGCAGCACCTCGGGGGCGATTTGCAGGGTGACGGAGAGACGGTCGCCGAAGCGGGCCCGCACGAGCGCCAAGTAGTGGTCGATGGCGTGGAGTTCGTCGGCGAGGGTGGTGAAGTCGCCGTGCCTGCGGAAGCTGTAGCGGGTGAAGTCGGCGAACTCCAGGAGCAGTTCGCGGGCGCGCTCGGGGTCGGTGCGGACGAACGACGCGATCACCGCGAGCGAGTTGAAGATGAAGTGCGGGGAGATCTGGGCGCGCAGGGCCTTGATCTCGGCCTCGATGAGCCGGGTGCGGGACTGGTCGAGGTCGGCGAGTTCCAGCTGGACGGAGACCCAGCGGGCGACCTCTCCGGCGGCCCGCACGAGCACGGCGGACTCGCGGGGCGCGCAGGCCACCAGGGCGCCGTGTACCCGGTCGTCGACGGTGAGCGGGGCGACCACGGCCCAGCTCACCGTGCAGTCGAGGGCGTCGCAGGTCAGCGGGAAGGCCTCGCCGCGGCCGGTCTCCAGGGGCCCGGCGAGGCGTTTCATGATCTCGTCGCGGTGATGGCCGCCGACGCCGTCCCAGACGAGGACCTGCTTCTGGTCGGCGAGGCACAGGGCGTCCGTGCCGAGCAACGTCCGTAGTCTGCGCGCCGACTTGCGGGCCGTCTCCTCCGTCAGGCCGGCGCGGAGCGGGGGTGCGGCGAGGGACGCGGTGTGCAGGGTCTCGAAGGTGGCGTGCTCGACGGGGGTGCCGAGTCCGCCGCGGCTCTCGGGGCGTGCGGTACGGCGGCCGAGCCAGAAGCCCGCGGCCAGCAGGGGCAGGATCGCCACGCACAGCCCGGCGAGGAATCCGCTCACGCCTTCACCTCTGTCCGCAGCTCTTCCGGCAGATGGAACCGCGCCAGGATCGCCGCCGTCCCGGCCGGGACCCGTCCCGGGGTCGCCAGGGACACCAGCACCATGGTGAGGAACCCCAGCGGCACCGACCAGAGGGCCGGCCAGGCGAGCAGGGCGTGCAGCGCGCCGGACCCGGGGAAACCGGCCATGGTCGCCGCCACCGCCACCAGCGCGGAGCCGCCGCCCACCAGCATTCCGGCGGCGGCGCCCGGCGGGGTGAGCCGGCGCCACCAGATACCGAGAACGAGGAGCGGGCAGAAGGAGGAGGCGGAGACGGCGAAGGCGAGGCCCACCGCGTCGGCGACCGGCAGCCCGCCGACCAGGGCGCTCGCCGCGAGCGGTACGGCCATGGCGATGACCGTGCCCAGCCTGAAGTGCCGTACGCCGCGCGTCGGGAGCACGTCCTGGGTGAGCACGCCCGCCACGGCCATGGTCAGCCCGGAGGCGGTGGAGAGGAACGCGGCGAAGGCGCCCCCGGCGACCAGCGCGCCGAGCAGGTCGCCGCCGAGGCCGCCGATCACCCGGTCGGGCAGCAGCAGGACGGCGGCGTCCGCGTCCGCGGTGAGGGTGAGTTCGGGGGCGTAGAGGCGGCCGAGGGCGCCGTAGATTGGCGGCAGCAGATAGAAGGCGCCGATCAGACCGAGGACCGCGACCGTGGTGCGGCGGGCGGCGACGCCGTGCGGGCTGGTGTAGAAGCGGACGACGACGTGCGGCAGGCCCATCGTGCCGAGGAAGGTCGCGAGGATCAGTCCGTACGTGGCGTACAGGGGGCGTTCGCCTCTGCTCTCGGCCTGCGAGGGCGACAGACCGGCGTCACTGCGCCGGTCGGCCTCGGGGACGGGGTCGCCCGCGGCGAAGGTGAGCCAGGTGCCGGCGTCGATGTGATGGGTGCCGGCCCGCAGGCGCAGCCGGGTGTCCTCGTGGGTGCGGCCGTCCACCGTGCCGTCGACCGTGACCGTGAGCGGGCGGTCGAGCTTCAGGTCGAGGCCGTCGTCGACGCGGACGACGCGCTGCTCGCGGAAGGTGGCCGGTTCCTCGAAGGCGTGGCTGGGGGCGCCGTCGCCCTGCCAGGCGAGGATCAGGAAGAGGGCGGGGACGAGGAGGGCGGTGAGCTTGAGCCAGTACTGGAAGGCCTGCACGAAGGTGATGCTGCGCATGCCGCCGGCGGCGACGGTCGCGACGACCACGACGGCGACGATGACGCCGCCGAGCGAGTCCGGCGCCCCGGTCAGGACCTGCAACGTGAGCCCGGCGCCCTGGAGTTGGGGCAGCAGATACAGCCAGCCGACCCCGACGACGAACGCCCCGGCGAGCCGTCGTACCGCCTGGGAGGCGAGCCGGGCCTCGGCGAAGTCCGGGAGCGTGTACGCCCCGGAGCGGCGCAGCGGGGCGGCCACGAAGAGCAGGAGGACGAGGTATCCGGCGGTGTAGCCGACCGGGTACCAGAGCATGTCGGGGCCTTGGACGAGGACGAGTCCGGCGATCCCGAGGAAGGAGGCGGCGGAGAGGTACTCGCCGCTGATGGCGGCGGCGTTGAGGCGGGGTCCGACGGTGCGGGAGGCGACGTAGAAGTCGGATGTCGTACGGGATATGCGCAGGCCGAAGGCGCCGACGAGGACGGTGGCGACGACGACGAGCGCGACGGCGGGGACGGCGTAGCCGGAGTTCATCGGTCTTCTACGAGGCGTACGAAGTCGCGCTCATTGCGTTCCGCCCGCCGCACGTACCACCGTGCGAGCAGTACCAGCGGGGCGTAGACGCCGAAGCCGAGGACCGCCCATTCCACCCGGCGGGCGTCGGGCATCGCGGCGAACAGCAGCGGGAGCGGGCCGATGAGGAGGCAGAGGACGGCGAACACGGTGAGTCCGGCGCGGAGTTGGCTGCGCATGAGGGAGCGGACATAGGTGTGGCCGAGGGTGGTCTGTTCGTCGATCTCGGTGCGTGGGCGGTAGTAGCCCAAGGCGCGGCGGGTGCGGCGGGGCGGGCCGGTGACGACGACGCGGCGCTCGGCGGGGTCCTGGTGCGGCATCTCAGGTCCTCCGCATCAGCAGGTCGCGCAGTTCGCGGGTGTGGCGCCGGCTGACCTGGAGTTCCTCGGTGCCGACCAGGACGCTGACCGTGCCGGCGTCCAGGCGGAGTTCGCCGATGTGGCGCAGGGCGACCAGATGGCGGCGGTGGATGCGGACGAAGCCGCGGGAGCGCCAGCGCTCCTCCAGGGTGGACACGGGGATGCGGACGAGATGGCTGCCCTTGGTGGTGTGCAGCCGGGCGTAGTCGCCCTGCGCCTCGACGTGGGTGATGTCCTCGACGGAGACGAAGCGGGTCACGCCGCCGAGTTCGACGGGTATGTGGTCGGGGTCGGGTTCGTGCACGGGGATGCGGGGTGCGGCGTCGCCGGGTTCGGCGGGGCGTCGGACGAGTTCGGCGGCGCGGCGTACGGCCTCGGCGAGGCGCTCCTTGCGGACGGGCTTGAGGACGTAGTCGACGGCCTTGAGGTCGAAGGCCTGGACGGCGAAGTCCTCGTGGGCGGTGACGAACACGACCAGCGGGGGCTTGGCGAAGCCGGTGAGCAGCCGGGCCAGGTCGAGGCCGTCGAGGCCGGGCATGTTGATGTCGAGGAAGACGACGTCGATCGCCTCCGGGCCGTGCGGCCCCGACTCCAGCGCGCGGTTGATCCGGCGCAGCGCCTCGGTCGCGTCGCCGGCGCCCTCCGCGCTGCCGATCCGGGGGTCGGCGTTGAGGAGGTAGAGCAGCTCCTCCAGCGAGGGGCGTTCGTCGTCGACAGCCAGGGCGCGCAGCATGAACCCGGAGTGTAGGAGCAAACCGTACGTCTGCACACGTGCCGAGGCATGGACGTTCCCGCTGGATACAGTGCCGACATGCACAGCGCGCCCGCACCGTTCGACGAGCTCGACCGGAAGATCATCACCGCTCTGATGGCGAATGCCAGGACGAGCTTCGCCGAGATCGGCACAGCCGTGGGCCTGTCGTCCACGGCGGTCAAGCGACGGGTGGACCGGCTGCGGGAGACCGGGGTGATCACCGGGTTCACGGCCACGGTGGAGCCGTCGGCGCTGGGCTGGCGTACGGAGGCGTATGTCGAGGTGTACTGCGAGGGCGCGGCCCCGCCGCGGCGGCTCGCGGAGGTGGTGCGCAACCATCCGGAGATCACGGCGGCGATGACGGTGACCGGGGGCGCGGACGCGTTGCTGCATGTGCGGGCGCGGGACGTGGAGCACTTCGAGGAGGTGCTGGAGCGGATCCGGGTGGAGCCCTTCATCCGGAAGACGATCAGCGTGATGGTGCTGTCCCATCTGCTCCCGGAGAGCCCCGAGGCGGGCGCGACACAGCCCGCGCCCGCGCCATCGCCCGAATAAACATCCGAGCACGCAGCGAACCTGCGTCTTTGTGGCCGAAGACGCAGCATTCCTGCGCAGACACGCAATTCTCATTGCTTGTCGGGCGTGACCGTCACTTCCTACCTTGGTGTCAACCCCAAGTCGACACCGCAGGAAGCGGAGGAACCCCTCTGTGTCCGACTCCCGTGTGCCGCGCCGACGGCGATTCCTCGTCTGTGAACCCAGACATTTCGGCGTGCAGTACGCGATCAATCCCTGGATGCGACCCGATGTCCGCGTCGACGTGGACCTGGCCCAGACGCAGTGGCAGGCGCTCATGGGCGCCTACCGGGCCCATGGTCACACCGTCGACACCGTGGAGCCGGCTCCCGGTCTCCCGGACATGGTCTTCGCGGCGAACTCGGCGGTCGTCGTGGACGGCCGCGTCTTCGGCTCCCTCTTCCACGCGCCCGAACGGCGCCCCGAGTCCTCGTTTTACGACACGTGGTTCAAGACGGCGGGCTTCGCCGTCCACCGCCCCGAGTCGGTCTGCGAGGGCGAGGGCGACCTGGTCTGGACGGGCCGGTACATGCTGGCCGGCACCGGTTTCCGTACCACCCGGGAGGCGCACCGCGAGGTGCAGGAGTTCTTCGGGCACCCGGTGATCAGCCTGACGCTGGTGGACCCGCGCTTCTACCACCTGGACACGGCGCTGTTCGTCCTGGACGACTCCGTCGACGGCAACAACGTCTCCTACTACCCGGAGGCGTTCTCGCCGGGCAGCCGGGAGGTGCTGGCGCGCCTCTACCCGAACGCGGTGCTCGCCACTCTGGACGACGCGCTGGCCTTCGGCCTGAACTCCGTGTCCGACGGCCGCAACGTCTTCATCGCGCCCCAGGCCGAGTCCCTGGCCTCCGCCCTCGCCGACCGCGGCTATGTCCCCGTGCCCGTCGACCTGTCCGAGTTCCGCAAGGCAGGCGGCGGCATCAAGTGCTGCACTCAGGAGATCCGTTCATGACCGCTCCCGTGACCACGCGCTCGTCCGCCGACCTGATCCGCGCCGAGGAACCGGTCCTGGCGCACAACTACCACCCCCTTCCGGTGGTCGTCGCCCACGCGGAGGGCGCGTGGGTCGAGGACGTGGAGGGCCGCCGCTACCTGGACATGCTGGCCGGCTACTCGGCCCTCAACTTCGGCCACCGCCACCCGGCGCTGATCGAGGCGGCCCACCGCCAGCTCGACCGCCTCACCCTCACCTCCCGCGCCTTCCACAACGACAAGCTGGCCGAATTCGCCGAGCGCCTGGCCGAGTTGACGGGCCTGGACATGGTGCTGCCGATGAACACGGGCGCCGAGGCGGTCGAGTCCGGCATCAAGGTGGCCCGCAAATGGGCATACGAGGTGAAGGGCGTCCCGGCCGACCGGGCGACGATCGTGGTCGCGGCGGAGAACTTCCACGGCCGTACGACGACGATCGTGTCGTTCTCCACGGACGAGACGGCACGGCAGGGCTTCGGCCCCTTCACCCCGGGCTTCCGGATCGTGCCCTACAACGACCTCGCGGCCCTGGAGGCGGCGATCGACGAGACGACGGCGGCGGTGCTCCTGGAGCCGATCCAGGGCGAGGCCGGCGTGCTGATCCCCGACGACGGCTATCTGAGCGGCGTCCGTGAGGTGACCCGCCGCAAGGGCTGCCTCTTCATCGCCGACGAGATCCAGTCGGGCCTCGGCCGCACGGGCCGCACGCTCGCCGTGGACCACGAGTCGGTCGTCCCGGACGTCCTGCTGCTGGGCAAGGCGCTGGGCGGCGGCATCGTGCCGGTGTCGGCGGTGGTGGCCCGACGTGACGTCCTGAGCGTCCTGCGCCCGGGCGAGCACGGCTCGACGTTCGGTGGAAACCCGCTCGCGGCGGCGGTCGGCACGGCGGTGCTGGAGCTCCTGGAGACGGGTGAATTCCAGCACCGTGCCACGGAGTTGGGCGCCCAGCTGCGGGACGGCCTGACCGCCCTCGTCGGCAGGGGCGTCCTCGGCTTCCGGGCCCGCGGCCTGTGGGCGGGCGTCGACATCGACCCGTCCTTCGGCACGGGCCGGGAGATCGGCGAACGGCTGCTGCGGGAAGGGGTACTGGTGAAGGACACCCACGGCTCCACGATCCGTCTGGCACCGCCGCTGACCATCACGGGGGATGAACTCACGGGGGCGTTGGGGGCGTTGGAGAGGGTGCTGACGCGGGACTGAGCGGCCGTCCGCACGGGGTGTGGTTCTCCGGCGCCGGAGAACCACACCCCGTGCTGCACAAGACCTTCGCGTACGCCACTCATGCTCGTGTTTCCGTCATCGTGCACTCGATCACGTTGCTGCCGGACCCCCGCACCCACCAGGCTGGCCCCGCGGCCTTCCCCACCCGCGCCCCGTTCCCCGCGCTCCCGCATGCACTTACACTGGCACCCCCACGTCACGCCGGTTGACCTGCTGGAACGCGGCGGTTGAGCCGAATTGCCGGAGTGAGGAGCGTCCCCTTGTTCTATTACCTGCTCAAGTACGTGTTGCTGGGACCGCTGTTGAGACTGGTCTTCCGGCCCCGGATCGAGGGTCTTGAGCATGTGCCGGCGAATGGTGCGGCCATCGTCGCCGGGAATCATCTGTCCTTCTCGGACCACTTCCTGATGCCGGCGATCCTCAAGCGGCGCATCACCTTCCTGGCGAAGAAGGAGTACTTCACGGGGCCCGGCCTCAAGGGCCGGCTCACCGCGTTCTTCTTCCGCAGCGCCGGGCAGATCCCGGTCGACCGCACCGGCAAGGAGGCGGGGCAGGCCGCCATCCGTGAGGGGCTCGGGGTGCTCGCCAAGGACGAGCTGCTCGGGATCTACCCGGAGGGCACGCGGTCGCACGACGGGCGGCTCTACAAGGGCAAGGTCGGCGTCGCGGTGATGGCGCTGAGGGCCGGGGTGCCCGTCATTCCCTGCGCGATGATCGGCACCTTCGAGGCGCAGCCGCCCGGGAAGGTCATTCCCAACATCCACCCCGTCGTCATCCGCTTCGGCGAGCCCCTCGACTTCTCCCGCTACGAAGGCATGGAGAACGAGAAGGCGATCCTGCGCGCCATCACCGACGAGATCATCTACGCCATCCTCAGCCTCTCGGGGCAGGAGTACGTCGACGAGTACGCGGCCGTCGCCAAGGCGCAGGAGGCCGAGGCCAAGGCGGAGAAGGAGCGGCGGTTCCCGCGCATGCCGCTGGGATGAGCCCTGCGGGGCTCTGCTCTCGGCAGAGATCCCTACGCGGGTCGGCCTGGTCGTCGTAGCGTCGCCGTATGACACGACGTGCTGTGGTGATCGGGGCGACCGGGCAGATCGGCCGGGCGGCGGTGGGTGCGCTGGCGCGGGACGGGTGGGAGGTCACCGCCCTGTCGCGGGGTGGCGGGCGTGACGACGGCCGGCCCGGGGGGGTGCGGGTCGTGCGGGGCGACCGGGAGGACGACGCCGTGCTCGCCGGTGCGGTCGGGGACGGATGCGATGTCGTCGTCGATGTGGTCGCCTACGGAGGCGGCCACGCACGGCAGTTGGTCTCCCTCGCCGATCGCATCGGGTCCGCCGTCGTCATCTCGAGTGTCTCGGTGTACGAGGACGACAAGGGACGGAACTTCGACACGCAACAAGAGCCGGACGGGTTTCCCGAGTACCCCGTGCCGCTGACCGAGCGGCAGCGTACGGTCCGGGCCGGCGAGACCTCGTACAGCACGCGCAAGGTCGTCCTCGAACGTGAACTGCTGGCCGCCGGTGCGCAGTTGCCGACGACGCTGCTGCGGGCCGGGGCCGTTCACGGGGCGTACTGCCGGACACCGCGCGAGCTGTACTTCGTCAAGCGCAACCTCGACGGACGTTCCCGGCGGGTCCTCGCCTACGGCGGGGAGAGCCGGTTCCATCCCGCGAGTGTGCACAACATCGCCGAGCTGATCCGGCTGGCCGCCGGCCGGCCGGGCAGCCGTGTCCTCAACGCGGTCGATCCGGACGCGCCGACGGTCGCGGAGATCGCGCGGGCCGTCGACGCCGTGATGGGGGTGGCGGAGCGGGAGGACGTGCTCGTCGACGGGCCGCCGCCCGCGCCCACCGTCGGGGACACTCCGTGGTCCGTGCCCACCCCGGTCGTGTGCGACATGTCCGCCGCCGAGCGGGAGTTGGGGTACCGGGCGGTGGTCCGGTACGCGGACCGGCTGGCCGAGACCGTCGCCTCGATCGAGGCGGAGCTGGCCGGACGGGACTGGCGGGAGGCGTACCCGAAGATGCTCCAGGCCTACGGCGACCTCTTCGACTACGCGGCGGAGGACGCCTGGCTGACGGCATGACGAAGGGGCGGCCCGACTGCGGGCCACCCCTTCGGTGTTACGGCTTCGGCGTGGCGTGCGGACCGCACGTCACGTCGGCGGCGTCCAGCTTGCCGCTGAGCAGGTAGGCGTCCACCCGCTCGTTGATGCACGGGTTGACCAGGCCGGTCACACCGTGCGAACCCGCGTCCTTCTCGGTGATCAGACGGGAGCCCTTGAACCGCTTGTGCAGCTCGACCGCGCCGCCGTACGGCGTTGCCGCGTCCCGCTCGGACTGGACGATCAGCACACCGGGCAGCCCCTTGCCGGTCTTCACGTCCACCGGCGTCTGCTGCTTGACCGGCCAGGTGGCGCACGGCAGGTTCATCCAGGCGTTGGCCCAGGTCAGGAAGGGGTAGTCCGTGTGGAGCCGGGTGTTGTCCCGGTCCCACTTCTTCCAGCTGGTGGGCCACTTGGCGTCGGTGCACTCGACGGCCGTGTAGACGGCGTTGCCGTTCTCCGAGGCGATGTTGCCCGCGATGTCGGTCATGTCGGGCGCGGCCGCGTCGACGACTGCCTGGGTGTCACCGGCGAAGTACTTGCTGAGCACGGTCGCCGTGGAGACCCACGCGGAGTCGTAGTACGGAGCGCTCTGGAAGAAGCCGATCAGCTCGGCCGGACCGACCACGCCACCGATGGGGTTCTTCTTCGCGGTGGCCCTCAACTCCAGGTACTTCGCCTGGACTTCGGCGCGGGTGGTGCCGAGGTGGAAGGCGGCGTCGTTGGCGGCGACCCAGTCCTGCCAGTCGTTCCAGCGCTTCTCGAAGGCGACGTCCTGGTCGAGGTTGGCCTCGTACCAGATCTTCTCCCGCGACGGGTTGACGACGCTGTCGACGACCATGCGGCGGACGTGGCCCGGGAACAGCGTGCCGTAGACGGCGCCGAAGTAGGTGCCGTAGGAGACGCCGAGGAAGTTGAGCTTCTTCTCGCCGAGCGCGGCCCGGATGACGTCCAGGTCACGTGCGCTGTTCGGCGTGGTCATGTGCGGCAGCATCTCGCCGCTGCGCTCGTAGCAGCCCTCGGCGTACTCGCGGGCCAGCTTGCGCTGGGCGAGCTTGTCGGCCTCGGAGTCGGGCACCGGGTCCATCTTGGGTGCCTTCACGAACTCCTGCGGGTCGATGCAGGAGATGGGCGCGGAGTGGCCGACGCCGCGCGGGTCGAAGCCCACGAAGTCGTACGCCTTGGACGTGTTGACCCACACCGGTGCCTTGGTCGTGACACGGCGCGGGAAGCGCAGGCCCGAGGCGCCAGGACCACCGGGGTTGTAGACGAGCGCGCCCTGGCGCTCGGCGGGGGTCCCGGTGTTGCCGATGCGGTCGACGGCGATCTTGATCTGCTTGCCGTTGGGCTTCGCGTAGTCGAGCGGCACGGTGACCCAGCCGCACTGGATGGGCTTCTCCAGCCCCCAGTCGGCGGGACAGTCCTGCCAGTCGATGCCGGCCTTCTCGGCCCGGGCCGCGGCGATGGCGGCACCGCGGGCCTCTCGGTCCTGGCCGTGCCGTGCGCCCGCGCTCGCGTTCGCGCTGGGCGCCGCCACGGCCCCGGCTATCAGGGTCGCCGTGACGAGCACTCCGGCGGAGCCGAACGCCGTGGCCCGCCCTGTCGGTCTGTGGTGCTTCAAGTGCGACCTCCCCGTACGTGATTGATGAGTACGGGGATCCTCTCGGCTGTGGGTTCCCTGAGAACAGGGGTGGTGACCCTTCTTTGCCAATCCGATAAACGGAGAGGCCCGTTCGCTACCCGAGCGAGGTCAGGGCCTCGTCCAGCAGCTTCCGCAGGCGCAGCGCGTCGGAGGCGACCGCACTCACGACTACGGCGGGCCCGGCGAGCGGCATGACCACGGCGCCGTCCCCGATCGGCCGCGCGGCCACCGGCTCGGCCGCGAACTCCGGTCGTACGACGACGAGTTGCCCCACGGCGCGCTGCCCCGCCAGCACGGCCGGGCCGTCCCACCCGCCCGGCGCCCCGGGCCCGCACGCGAGCTCCTGGTCGAGGACGGTACGCCCGCCGACCCGCAGCACCAGCCGGCTGCTCAGCCGCCCCGGCTCCTCGGCGGCCCGCCCCAGCACCTGCTCCTCGCGCAGCACGAGCCGACCGTACGCACCGACGTCGACGCGTGTCGAGACGTACAGTTCACTGCCGTTCGCGGAGATCAACTGCTCCGGCAGCCAGTGCAGTTCGGCGCCGTCGGCGACGGTGAGCCGGACGTCGTACCGCGCCTCGGCCTTGGTCTGGCCCGGCAGGGCGATGGTGGCGGCGGCCGACCCGACACGCAGCCGGGCGCCCGCCTCCGCCCCGGCCTCGACGGTGAAGTGGTCGCCGCCGAGCGGTCCGCTCATCGCGCCGACGAGCATGACCCGCGCCTCGGCACCGCTCCCCCGCGTCCGGCGCAGCGCCAGCGGGCCGTCGCCCTCCAGCACGGGGAGCGAGGTGCCGCCGCGCCCGTCGTCGCGGGCGAGGATCCGCGCGGTCGCCTGTACCCCGCCGCTCATGCCGTCCACGCGGCGAGCTGCGCCCGCACCCACGCGGCGACGTCGGCCACACCGGCCTCGCTGCGCAGCGACTGGAACACGACCGGCAGTTCGGCCCGCTGCGCCTTGGCGTCGGCCGCCATCCGCGCGAGGTCGGAGCCGACGTGGGGAGCGAGGTCGGTCTTGTTGACGATGAGCAGGTCGGCGGTCGTGACGCCCGGACCGCCCTTTCGCGGGATGTCGTCACCGCCCGCCACGTCGATCACGAAGATCTGCGCGTCGACGAGCCCTTTGGAGAAGGTCGCGGTGAGGTTGTCGCCGCCGCTCTCGACGAGCACTAGGTCCAGCGGACCGGTCTCGTCCTCCAGATCCTCGACGGCTTCGAGGTTGGCGGAGATGTCGTCCCGGATCGCGGTGTGCGGGCAGGCCCCCGTCTCCACGGCGGTGATCCGCTCGGGCGGCAGCACGGCCTCGCGGAGCAGGAACTCGGCGTCCTCGCGGGTGTAGATGTCGTTGGTGACGACGGCGAGGGACAGCTCGTCGCGCAGGGCACGGCAGAGTGCGGCGACGGTGGCGGTCTTGCCGGAGCCCACGGGGCCGCCCAGGCCGATGCGGAGCGCTCTGCGGGAGCCGTCGGGGCGGCGCGCGTCCGCGCTGATCGCGGAGGGGGCGTTGTGGTCGTGGTCGAGGTGCATGTGCGGCTCCTGATGGGGTTTCTCGTTGTCGGGTGCGGGTGCGTGGGGGCTGGTCGCGCAGTTCCCCGCGCCCCTCAAGTGGGTGATCTGGGCCTTCCTAGGAAGCGAACAGCCTCACTGGCCACGCCGCGTGCAGCTCTGCGGAGATCTCCAGCAAGGGAGCGGAAGCCGCGGGCAAGGCATCCACGCCCTCAGCCAGCACCCTGCGCCCGGCCTCCACCGCCTGATCCGCTACGCGATCCAGCTCCGGTGCCAACCGGGCCAGTACCGCGGTCGCGTCAAAGGGATCGAGGCTCAGCAACCGAACCGTCGCACTCGCCGGGCCGCTCACGCTCTCGTACGCCGCGCAATAGGCGGCATCCACGGCATCGAGGCCCGCCGCCCGCGCCGTGACCCCCAACACCACCGGCTGATGCGCCCCCTTGGGGAACTCCCGTGCCAGTGCGTCGAGTTCAACCGACGGCCAGGTCGCCCGAGCCGCCCGCATCAGCTGGCGCCCCAGCTTTCGCGCGGCGATCCGCAACGCGGGTGACGGTGTGCGCGCGTCCGCAGCCGCGTCCAACTCCACCGGATTCACGCCGAGTACGGCAGCCGCGGCCAGCGACGCCGACACCAGCCCCGCTGTGTGCAACCGCCCCCGGCAGAACTCCTCCAGGCTCGAAGCCCCGGTGATCCGCCCGGACTTGACGGCCGCCTCCGCCCCGCCGGAGTGCGCATGCCCCCCGGCGGGAAAGCGGCCGTCGGCCAGGACCAGAAGTGCGGCCCTGGACATCAGAACAGGAAGTAACGCTGAGCCAGCGGCAGTTCGGCCGCCGGAGTCGCCTCGACCAGCTCCCCGTCGATGTGCACGGCGAAGCTGTCGGGATCGACCTGCACCCGGGGACGCGCGTCGTTCTCCCGCATGTCCGCCTTGGTCACCCCGCGCGTCGACTCGATGGCGACGAAGCGCTTGCCCAACTGGAGCCGCTCCGGCAGCCCGTCCTCGATCGCCAGCGGCGCCACGAAGTTGAACGAGTTGCTCGCGGGCGCCCGCCCGATGGCGCCGTACATCGGACGCGGCAGGATGGGCTGCGGGGTCGGGATCGACGCGTTGGCGTCGCCCATCTGCGCGTAGGCGATCTGACCGCCCTTGACGACGAGATGCGGCTTGACGCCGAAGAACGCGGGCTCCCACAGCACGAGGTCGGCGAGCTTTCCGGTCTCCACCGAGCCGATCTCGCGGGCCAGACCCTGCGCGATCGCCGGGTTGATCGTGTACTTGGCGACGTACCGCCGCACGCGGTGGTTGTCGGCCCGGCCGTCCCCGGGCAGCGCGCCCCGCTTCCGCTTCATCACATGCGCGGTCTGCCAGGTCCGCATGATGACCTCGCCGACCCGTCCCATGGCCTGGGCGTCGGACGAGATGATCGAGATCGCGCCGAGGTCGTGGAGGATGTCCTCCGCGCCGATCGTCGTCGGCCGGATCCGGGACTCGGCGAAGGCGAGGTCCTCCGGCACCGCCGGGTTGAGGTGGTGGCAGACCATCAGCATGTCGAGGTGTTCCTCGGCGGTGTTGACGGTGAAGGGCCGGGTCGGATTGGTCGAGCTGGGCAGCACGTGCGGCTCGGAGACCACGGTCATGATGTCGGGTGCGTGCCCGCCGCCCGCGCCCTCGGTGTGGTAGGCGTGGATGCCGCGTCCGGCGATCGCGGCAAGGGTGTCACCGACGAACCCGGCCTCGTTCAGCGTGTCGGTGTGGATGGCGACCTGGATGCCGGTCTGCTCCGCCACCGTCAGCGAGGCGTCGATGACCGCGGGCGTCGAGCCCCAGTCCTCGTGGAGCTTCAGCCCCAGTGCCCCGCCCCGGATCTGGGACAGCATCGCCTCGTGCGAGACGGTGTTGCCCTTGCCGAGGAAGCCGATGTTGAGCGGGTACTGCTCCATCGCCTCCAGCATCCGGGCGAGGTGCCACGGACCGGGCGTCACCGTCGTGGCCTTGGAGCCCTCGGCCGGACCGGTACCACCACCCACCACGGTCGTCACCCCGGCGGCCAGCGCCTCGTCGGCGATCTGCGGGCAGATGAAGTGGACGTGCGCGTCGACCGCGCCGGCCGTCAGGATGCGTCCGTTGCCCGCGATGACCTCGGTCTCGGGACCGAGGACCAGATCCGGGTGGACGCCATCCATGGTGTCGGGGTTGCCGGCCTTGCCGATGGCGGTGATCCGGCCGTCGCGGATCCCGACGTCGGCCTTGACGATCCCCCAGTGGTCGATGATCACGGCGCCGGTGATGACGGTGTCCGGGGTGCCGTCTGCGCGCGTAGCGCGCGCCTGGCCCATGGACTCGCGGATCACCTTGCCGCCGCCGAACACGGCCTCGTCACCGGCGAGTCCGGGACCGCCGGAACGGTCCTCCTCGATCTCGACGATCAGGTCGGTGTCGGCGAGCCGGATACGGTCTCCGGTCGTGGGGCCGAACAGGTCGGCGTACGCGGCACGCGAGATCTCAGGCATCGAGGGCACCTCCGGTCTCCCCGCGCAGTCCGGGCACGATCCGGGCGCCGGCCAGCGGGACGAGTTCGACGTCGACGGGAATGCCGGGCTCGAAGCGCACGGCGGTGCCGGCGGCGACGTTCAGCCGCCTGCCGCGCGCTGCCGCGCGGTCGAAGTCCAGGCCGGGGTTGGCCTCGGCGAAGTGGTAGTGGGAGCCGACCTGGACGGGCCGGTCGGCGGCGTTGAGGACGGTCAGGCGGGTGACCTCACGGCCCTCGTTGTAGACGATCGGGTCTTCGGCGAAGAGGATCTCTCCGGGAATCACGGCAGCCCCCGTCAGACGATCGGGTCGTGGACGGTGACCAGCTTGGTGCCGTCCGGGAAGGTGGCCTCGACCTGGACGTCGTGGATCATCTCGGGGATGCCTTCCATGACGTCGTCGCGGGTGAGCAGTTTGCGCCCGGAGGCCATGAGTTCGGCGACCGTACGGCCGTCACGCGCGCCTTCCAGGATGTGCGACGTGATGAGGGCGACCGCCTCGGGGTGGTTCAGCTTGAGCCCGCGGGCCCGGCGCTTCTCGGCGACGTCGGCCGCCACATGGATCAGCAGCCTCTCTTGCTCGTGCGGGGTCAGTTGCACGTCCCACCTCACAGTCCTCGCTCCGGACCGTGCGGGGTCCGGTTGCCTCAGCCGCCGGGCAAAGTCCCTGGTGGCGTGCGGGAAGGCTAGTTGGACCGGGTTTCAAGCAAGTTAACCGAGCTGTGATCCGTCGGACGTGTCACGGCGGTCGCCGCCCGGGAGGTCCCGCACGCTCATCAACGCCCGCAGGCCGTCCCGGAGGATCTCGCTCGGGGCCGGCCCGAAGAGCGCCAGCTGAGCGAGGAAGCCCATCGCCGCGGCCATCATCGTGCGGGCCACGTCGTCCGGGGGCACGTCCGTGCGCATCATCCCGGCGTCCTGGTAGGCCTCGACGATCCGCCCCCAGGTCGTGCGCACGGCGCCGTAGCCGTCCCGCAGTATCACCGCGAGCTCGTCGTTGCGCAGGGTCTCCGTCCACACCTGGACGACCAGTCGCGGGAACGCGGGCCGCCCGTCGACGGTCACCGACTCCTTGGTGGCGAGGACCCGGCCGAGCACGGACGCCACCAGGAGGTCCGGCGGCGGGGGCGGGCTGCTGCGGGCCGCCTCCTCGAAACCGTCGCGGACCTGGCCGAGCACCTCCTCGACGATCGCGGCGATGAGCGCGTCCTTGCCGCTGAAGTAGCGGTACACGGCACCGGCCGACAGATCGACCTCCTTCAGCACGTCCTGCATCGACGTGGCGTGGAAGCCGTTGCGGGCGAAGCAGACCGCGGCGCCGTCGAGGATCTGCCGACGGCGGGCGTCCAGGTGTTCCTGGGAGACACGGGCCATGGTCGCAATCTAAAACGAACGTTCCTTCTTGACAAGACCAAGCGGCGGCGAGACCGTGGGTGAGTCATAAAACGAACGATCATTCTCTTTGAAGTCCGCCCCTGGAGGGACCTCATGACCACCGCCTCCGCTACGGCGCCCGCCGGCGGCCCCCGCCGACTGATCGCGGTCCTCGTCCTCGTCCCGCTCATCGCGGCGCTCGCCCTGTGGGCCTTCGCCTGGCCCGCCGCCCGCACCGCGCCCCGCGACCTGCCGCTCGGCGTGGCCGGGCCCGCCTCCGCCACCGCCCGGGTGGAGGAACAACTGACCGCGCACAAGGGCGCGTTCGAGATCCACCACTACCCGGACGAGGCCGCCGCCCGGGACGCGATCGAGGACCGGACCGTATACGGGGCGGTCGTCGTCACCGCCAAGGGACCCGAACTGCTGACCGCGTCGGCCGCGGGCCCGGTGGTGGCGCAGCTGCTCCAGCAGGCCGTGGCGGCACCGGCGGCGGCCGAGGGCGCCCAGGTCAGGACGGTCGACGTCGTGGCGGCGCCCGCGAAGGACCCGCGGGGCGCGGCGCTGAACGCGAGCGTGCTGCCGCTGGCCCTGGCCGGGATCGCCGCGGGCGCGGTGGTGACATTGAGCGGGCTGCGCGGGTCGCGTGCCGTGGTCGGCCTGGTCGGCGCCTCCGCCCTGGTGGGCACGGCCGCGGCCGGGATCGCGCACAGCTGGCTCGGTGTCGTGACCGGCGACTGGTGCGCGGAGGCCGGGGTGTTCGGGCTCGCGACGCTGGCCGTGAGCGGTGCCGTCGCCGGCCTCGCCGCCCTCCTGGGCACCGCCGGGATCGGGATCGCCTCCGGGGTGATCATGCTCTTCGGCAACCCGTTCTCCGGGGCGGCCTCGGCGCCGCAGATGCTCCCCGCGCCGGCCGGCGTGATCGGCCAGTGGCTGCCGCCGGGCGCGAGCGCGACCCTGCTGCGGTCGGTGGCGTACTTCGACGGCGCGGCGGCGGCCGGACCCGCCCTGACGCTGGCCTGGTGGGCCGCGCTGGGCCTGGGCGCCGTACTGCTGGGCAACGCGCTCAGGACACGAAGGAAGAGTGCCGCGCCCACGGTGGAACGGGAGTTGGTTCCGACCGGCTGACCCGGGGCACCCTGGAACGGACCGCGCACCTCCGCTGTAGCGGACGGGGGTGTGCGGTCTTTTTCGTGCGGTCTTGCTCGTGCCTACGAAGCGCCGGTGCCCGGGTGGTGGGCCGCGATGCCGAACCGCTGCGGCTCACGCGGCGTCGAGGCGATCTCGCGCACCGTCGACACCGCGCTGATCACCTGCTCCTCGGCGGGCTCCGGGAGGTCCTGGAGCGCCTCCAGCCGTTCGAGGTCGGCGGCGGAGACCAGGGCGACCAGCGGCTTGCCGTGCCGCGTGACGACGACGCGCTCACCGCCGTACACCACTCGGTTGATCAGGTCGGCGAGCTCAGCCCTGGCTTGCGTCACCGGAATCTCGTAGGCCATACCTCCATCATAACGTCACGTACGTCCTGTACATTTTTTACAGACGCAGAAGGAGGGGACCCACCATGACCCGACCGACCGCCCGCCACGTCCTGCCCGAGTTCACCGAGCGCACCAGCTTCGGCAGCAAGACGATGGACCCGTACTCGAAGCTGCTGGAGGAGCGGATCGTCTTCCTCGGCACCCAGGTCGACGCCACCTCGGCCAACGACGTGATGGCGCAGTTCATGCACCTCGAGTACCAGGACCCCGACCGGGACATCTCGCTGTACATCAACTCCCCCGGCGGCGACTTCGGCGCCATGTCGGCGATCTACGACACCATGCGGTACGTCTCCTGTGACGTGGAGACGATCTGCCTGGGGCAGGCAGGCTCGTCCGCGGCCGTGCTGCTGGCGGCGGGCGCCGCGGGCAAGCGGTCCACGCTGCCGGGCGCGCGGATGGTGATCCACCAGCCCTCTCTGTCCGAGCCGGTGGAGGGCCAGGCCAGCGATCTGGCCATCCAGGCAACGGAGTTGGGGCGGATCCGCGACCGCCTGGAGGAGATGCTCGTACGGCACACCGGGCGGACCCGTGAGCAAGTCACGGAGGACATCGAGCGGAACAAGATCCTCACCGCCCAAGAGGCCCTGGAATACGGCCTGGTGGACCGGATCATCCCCAGCCGCAAGGCGCCGCGCCCCGCGTCCGACGCCCGGTGAGCGGGCGATGCTGCCGCCCGAACTGCCTCCGCTGCCCGCGCTGACCCGCGCCGAGGGCGAGTTGATCGACCGTTACCTCGACGTGGTCGACCTGCTCGGCCGGATCAACCCCGCGCACCCCGGTGACACCTACCGCGGGCTGCGGGCCGCCCAGGCGCTGGTCGCCAAGGCGGCCGAGCTGCGCGACGCGCTGGCGACGATGCATCAGCGGGGGGAGGCCGAGTTGCACGCGGAAACGCTGACACGGGCGCTGCGCGTCCTGGACGGTGAGCGGCGCACGGCGCGGGTCACGGTGCCGCCGCACTCCGACAGTTGACGCACCGGCACCCGTTCCGGACCGCCCGTCGCGACACGAGCCGTCCGGACCGGCCTTCAAACGGACCAAAAGACGTACCCCCATATGGCGTAGCCATCAGTGGTTCTGCGGGCCCGTCAGGCTTGCGCAACGCGCGTAGCCCGGGGCCGGAATGGGTTGTTCCGTCGCTGGTCCGAGGCTCCTCGGACCCCTCGACGGTCGCTCGAACAGAGGAGTGTCCACCCGAACGGGTGAGTGGTGAGTAACAACACAAATCCCCGATTCCATTGGGTTTTTCGGCATTGAGTACGTGAAGATCCCTGACTGACGACAAGCCCCCGCCGCAGCGGCGGGGCGGTCCGGGCGGACGCCGAGTCCTGCCGCCGCCCGGATGACCGGTCGACAGGAGTGGATCGGCAGGAGTGGAGGACCCAGGCAAGACGGGTCGCCGGGACGGTCGCTCTCTTCGGAGATGCCGGTCCGAGCAGCCCTTGGGGTGAAGCCGCGACAACGCGGCCGGGCAACTTCGCCAGCCCGAATCCGACAGGTCATCCTTCACAGGCGGCTGACGAAGGGTTGCGCATGTCTGCGCTCAATCGTGTCCCGTCGCTGATGGCCCGAGCCGGTACGGCCTCGGCCCTCACCATCGCCGCAGTGGGCGGCTCCATCGTGGTCCCGGGCGTCGCGTCCGACGCGGAGGCCGCGACACCGGCGACCAAGGCACTTCAGGTGGCGGCTTCCAAGAAGGGCTCCCCCTACAAGTGGGGCGCCACGGGACCGCACAGGTTCGACTGCTCAGGGCTCACGCTGTACTCGTACAAGAAGGCGGGCAAAAGCCTGCCCCGCACAGCGGCCCAGCAGTACAACAAGACCCGCCACATCTCCTCCGGCAGTCGCAAAGCCGGGGACCTCGTGTTCTTCCACTCGGGGTCGAACGTGTACCACGTCGGCATCTACGCCGGGAAGGGAAAGATCTGGCACTCCCCGAAGAGCGGGGAGGTCGTGAAGCTCGAGAAGATCTGGTCGAGCAGCGTCTGGTACGGCCGGGTCAAATAGCCCCCCGAGCGGGCCGGTGACTCTCCCGCGGGGGTGGCGGCGACCTGACCAGCCGTCACCCCCGCGGGTCCTCTCAGCCGAGAGCCGACAGCCCTTCCAGCAGCAGGACCGCGCCCAGAACGGTCAGCGCGGCCCCGGTGACCCCCGCGACGAGCCGCGCGGCCCGCGGGCGCCGCAGCCATCGGCCCAGCCGGTCCACCAGCAGCGCCACCGCCGGGAACCACACCAGGGCGAGCACGACCACGATCAGCGCCAGCAGCAGCGTCCGGGGCAACGCGGGCTCGCCCGCCGGCACGAACTGCGGCAACAGACTCAGGAAGGTGATGGGCGCCTTCGGATTCAGGGCGTTGGTGACGAACCCCTGCCGTACCGGCCGTACGGCGCCGCCCCCGGACTCCTCGACCGCGCTGTACGGACGGCTCAGTGAGCGCAGCGTCCGTACACCCAGGTACAGCACATAGGCACCGCCCAGGAGTTGGAGGGCGCTGAACAGCGCCGGGACGGCCGCCAGGACCGCGGCGACCCCGGCCACCGCGAGCGCCGTGTGCAGCAGCAGCCCGCCCGCGACGCCGAGGGCACTCGCGACACCGGCCCGGCGGGAGACCAGGGCATTGCGTACGACGACGGTGAAGTCGGCGCCCGGCATGGCGACCATGCCGGCGGCGACCCCGGTGAAGGCGATGAGTTGTCCGTCCATGCCGTTCAGCGTGCCGTGCGGGAGCCTTCAGCAGGTATGTCGAATATTCTTGGTCTGCCTTAAGCATCCCTTTAGGCTCGGCCCAGGATCCGGAGACCGGCATGCACGACCCGAACCGCCTCGCCGCCCTGGTCGCGGTCGCCGAGGCCGGCTCGATCACCCGGGCCGCCGAGCGCCTCGGGTACACCACCCCCGCGCTCTCGCAGCAGCTGGCCAAGCTGGAGCGGGAGGCGGGCACGGCGCTTCTCGTACGGCATCACCGCGGCGCGCGGCTCACCGGCGCCGGTGAACTGCTCGCGGCGCGGGCGCGCCGGGTGCTGGACGAACTGGAGCAGGCCCGGCACGAACTGGCCCGGCTGACCGGGCTGTCCGGCGGCACACTGCGGCTCGGCACCTTCCAGACCGCGGGGATCCATCTGCTGCCGTCCGTGCTGAGCGCGTTCCGCCGGGCGCATCCGGACGTGGAGCTGACGGTCGCCCACCTCGAACCGCCGGCCGGGGTGGAGGCGGTGGCCGCCGGTGACGTGGACCTGGCGCTGACGCACTCCTACGAACCCGCGGACCCGGTGCAGCTCCCCGCGTCCGTCAGCACGGAACCGGTCCTGGTGGAGGAGCTGGTGCTGGTGACCGCTCCGGGGCACGTCCTCACGAGCGACACCTCGCGGCTGCCTCTCAGCGCACTCGCCGGGCAGCCGCTGATCAGCATGGCGCCGGACCATCCCGCCCGGCGCGGCGTGGAGGCGCTCCTCGCCCGGGCCGGGGCCACGCCGTCCGTCCTGGTGGCGACTCCGGTGTACGCCCTGGTGTGCGCGCTGGTCAGTGCGGGGCTCGGGGTCGCGGTGGTCCCGGAGATGGTGGCGCGGACGGCGGTCACTCCGGTGGGGATGCGGCCGCTGGGGACGGGAGAACTGCGCCGTACGATCTCGGTCGCCCACCGGGCCGGCGGGCCGGCCCCTGCGGCGGACGCGTTCCGGGCACTGCTCCGCGGCGCCTTCGGCCGCGCCAAGCAGGGGGGTGTCTAGGGTTCTTGCTGTCCCGCCGCCGACACCGGCTCCGCCGGTACCGTCCACGGGAGTTCGATGGAGACGGTCTTGCCGCCCTCGCGGGTCGGCCTGACTCTGAGCTTGCCGCCGTATTCCGCGGTGAGCCAGCGGATGATCACCATGCCGCGGCCGTTGTCCTGCTGGACGGCGGCCGGCAGCCGCTTCGGGAAGCGGGGGTGGCTGTCGGTGACCCCGATGCGCAGGTGTTCGTCACGGTCGAGGTGGAGGTCCACCGTGAAGGTGGGTGACTGCCCGAAAGTGTGCTGTACGGCGTTGGTGGCTAGTTCGGAGACGATCAGCCGGATCGTCTCCGCCGCTTCCGTGTCCGCCGGCAGCCCCCATTCCGCCAGGGTGCTCAGGACGTAGGCGCGGGCCGCGGAGACCGAGGCGGGATCGCTCGGCAGAGTGACGGATGCTTCCAGATGGTCTGCCATGGCGAGGTCGTCCCTTTCCCACGGGACCGCAGTCCGACACGGAGCGGATGGTTCGAGTACGGTCCCGGACTGGTGCTTCTTCGCCAGACTGCCATTACCAGGCCGGTCACGGTGCCGATCCACCAAGATATGCATATATCTGTCGCTCGAAGCGGTGAACTCTCCGACGGAAGACCGTATTTGGGCGGCCCGGAAGGAGTAAGGAGTAGCCCATGCAGCACGGTCCCGCGGTACGCCGCCGGAAACTGGGCGCCGAACTGCGTGCGTTGCGCACCGGTGCGGGGCTCACCAGTGGTGAGGCGGCCCGGCTGGTGGGCTGGCACCAGTCCAAGGTGAGCCGGATCGAGACCGGCGCGAGCGGCGTGAAACCGGCCGATGTGCGGTTACTCCTGGACGCCTACGAGGTGCACGACAGCCAACTGCGCGAGTTGCTGCTGGTGTTGGCGGGCTCCGACGAGGGCGGGACCGGACGCCACCACTGGTGGCACGCCTATCGCGGGGTGCTGCCGCCGACGTACCGGGACTTCATCAGCCTGGAGTCGCAGGCGAGCGCGATGCGTACGCTCGAGATCTCCGTCGTGCCGGGGCTGCTGCAAACGCCCGAGTACGCCCGTGCGGTCACCCGGGCCGCGGTCGGCGGACTCGACGGCGAGACCGACGAACGGCTCGACGCACTGGTGGAGGTGCGGCTGGCCCGGCAGGACGTGTTACGGGCCGACCCCCCGCTGGAACTGGCCGCGGTGCTGGACGAGGGGGTGCTGCGCCGGGAGATCGGCGGCCCCGAGGTGATGGCCCGGCAGTTGCGGCGGCTCATCGAGGCGGCCCGGCTTCCCCAAGTCAGGCTTCAGGTGCTGCCGTTCGCCGCGGGAGAGCACATCGGTATCACCGGCCCTTTCGTTATCTTCTCTTTTTCGCGCACTTCTGATCTGGACGTGGTTGTTCTCGACCACTTGACGAGTAGCCTCTACCTGGAGCGGAAAGAAGACCTCCGGGCCTATACCGAGGCCTTCAACACCCTTCAGATCCACGCCCTTTCGCCCGAGGACTCGTTGGATTACATCGCCGGGATAGGTGACGGCGCGTAAGGAGGCACCATGTCTGCACTGCCTCGGAACGTACCTACCAGTACCGATCTGCACGACGTGCACTGGCTGCGGAGCAGCTACAGCACGGGAGCCAACAACTGTGTGGAGACCGCTCGGCCCGGGCCCGGCCCGCAGGCCGGACTCGTCGCCGTACGCGACTCCAAGGACCCGTCCGGACCCGCGCTGCTCTTCTCCCCCGAGAGCTGGGCGGGTTTCACGGCCGCGTTCTGATCAGTTCTGTCCCAACACGGCCGTGTCACGCCGACTCATGGTCGTGTCTCACCGATCACTCGTACAGCGCGTTCGATCTGCGCCTCGGAGAGGTCCGCGCGGGCGGTCAACCGCAGCCGTGAGATGCCGTCGGGCACGGAAGGAGGACGGAAACAGCCCACGGACAGGCCTGCCGTACGGCAGTCGGCCGCCCACCGCACGGCCTTCTCCGGGGACGGCGCGCGCACGGAGACCACCGCGGCGTCCGGACGTACCGCCTCGTGCCCCGCGGCGGTCAGCCGTGCGTGCAGTTCGGCGGCCACCTCACGCGCCCGGGCCGCCCGCTCCGGCTCGCGGCGCAGCAGGCGCAGCGCCGACAGGGCGGCTCCGGCTGCCGCGGGGGCAAGACCCGTGTCGAAGATGAACGTGCGTGCCGCGTTGACCAGGTGGTCGATCACCCGGGCCGGGCCGAGGACGGCGCCGCCCTGGCTGCCCAGCGACTTGGACAGCGTGACCGTCACGACGACGTCGTCGGCGCCGGCGAGCCCCGCCGCGTGCGGGGCGCCCCGGCCGCCGTCGCCGAGCACGCCCAGGCCATGGGCGTCGTCGACCACCAGACCCGCGCCGCTTTCCCGGCATGCTCCGGCGAGCGCGGCCAGCGGGGCGGCGTCGCCGTCGACGGAGAACACCGTGTCGGAGACGACGACGGCCGGTCCGTCATGCGTCTGGAGCGCCTTGCGCACGGCGTCCGGGTCGGCGTGCCCGACGACCTGCGTGGTGCCGCGGGCCAGCCGGCAGCCGTCGATCAGCGAGGCGTGGTTCCCGGCATCGGAGACGATCAGCGAGCCGTGCGGGGCGAGTGCGGTGACCGCGGCGAGATTGGCCGCGTAACCGGAGGAGAAGACGAGAGCCGCTTCAGAACCGCTGAATTCGGCCAGCTCGCGTTCCAGCTCGGTGTGCAGCTCGGTCGTGCCGGTGACGAGCCGGGAGCCGGTGGCCCCTCCGCCCCAGGTCCGCGCGGCCCGCGCGGCGCCTTCCACCACGTCGGGATGGTGGGCGAGACCCAGGTAGTCGTTGCTCGCGAGGTCCAGCAGCGGGGAGTCGGCGGGGCGCGGGCGCAGGGTCCGTACGAGTCCGGCGTGGCGGCGCAGCCGCGCCTGCTCGTCGATCCAGCCGAACGCCATGGGTCCTCCGGGGGTTTTGTAGGCAGCGAACAGACACTAGTGGGACAAGCAGCCCCCCACTGTGTGGCAATACCCACACAGTGAATGGCCGCTGTTGTACGAACTCTCCTTGGCCGGAGACGGCTCCTTAGGACAGGATCAGCTTTCATGGACCTGCTGAACACGCTGGTGGACAAGGGGCTTCGGCGCGAGCTGCCGACCCGCGAGGAGGCGCTCGCCGTCCTCGCCACTTCCGACGACGACCTGCTCGACGTGGTGGCCGCGGCCGGAAAGGTGCGCCGGCACTGGTTCGGCCGACGGGTGAAACTGAACTACCTCGTCAACCTCAAGTCCGGCTTGTGCCCCGAGGACTGCTCCTACTGCTCGCAGCGGCTCGGCTCCGAGGCCGGGATCCTGAAGTACACCTGGCTCAAGCCCGACGAGGCCTCCAAGGCCGCCGCCGCGGGGCTCGCGGGTGGCGCGAAGCGGGTCTGCCTGGTGGCGTCCGGGCGCGGTCCGACGGACCGGGACGTGGACCGGGTCGCGGGCACCATCAAGGCGATCAAGGACCAGAACGAGAACGTCGAGGTCTGCGCCTGTCTCGGGCTGCTCTCCGACGGCCAGGCCGAGCGGCTGCGCGAGGCGGGCGCGGACGCCTACAACCACAACCTCAACACCTCCGAGGCGACGTACGGCGACATCACGACGACGCACACCTACGCCGACCGCGTCGACACCGTGCAGAAGGCGCACGCGGCGGGTCTGTCGCCCTGCTCGGGCCTGATCGCGGGCATGGGCGAGTCGGACGAGGACCTGATCGACGTGGTCTTCTCGCTGCGTGAGCTGGACCCGGACTCGGTTCCGGTCAACTTCCTGATCCCCTTCGAGGGCACCCCGCTGGCCAAGGAGTGGAACCTCACCCCGCAGCGCTGTCTGCGCATCCTGGCGATGGTCCGGTTCGTCTGCCCGGACGTCGAGGTCCGGATCGCGGGCGGCCGTGAGGTCCATCTGCGCACGATGCAGCCGCTCGCCCTGAACCTCGCCAACTCGATCTTCCTCGGCGACTACCTGACCTCCGAGGGCCAGGCGGGCAGGGCCGACCTGGAGATGATCGCGGACGCCGGCTTCGAGGTGGAGGGCGCGGGCGAGGTCACCCTGCCGCAGCACCGGGCGGACGTGGCCGCCGCGGCTGCCGCGGGCGGGTGCGGTTCGCACGAGGCGGCGGGCTGCGGCTCGCACGAGGGCGCCGGGTGCGGGACCGGCTGCGGTTCCGTGTGCGGTTCCCACGAGGCCGCCGCTCCCGAGGTCAACGAGCCGCGCACCGATCTGGTCGCCGTACGCCGTCGTGGGGCCGGAACGGATCTCGCGCCCAATGCCTGAGCTGTCCGAGTCGGAGCTGCTGGAGCTCGACCGGCGGCATGTGTGGCACCCGTACGGGCCGATGCCCGGCCGCGTGGAACCGCTCGTCGTGGAGTCGGCGAGCGGGGTACGCCTGCGCACGTCCGCCGGGGAACTGGTCGACGGCATGTCCTCCTGGTGGTCGGCCATCCACGGCTACAACCACCCGGTGCTCAACGAGGCAGCCGCCACGCAGCTCGGCCGGATGAGCCATGTGATGTTCGGCGGGCTCACGCACGAACCCGCCGTACGCCTCGCGAAGCACCTTGTCGACATGTCGCCCGACGGCCTTGAGCATGTCTTCCTGGCCGACTCCGGTTCGGTGTCGGTCGAGGTCGCCGCGAAGATGTGCCTCCAGTACTGGCGCTCGCTGGGCCGCGGGAGCAAGCAGCGGCTGCTGACCTGGCGGGGCGGCTACCACGGGGACACCTGGCAGCCGATGTCGGTGTGCGACCCCGAGGGCGGCATGCACGACCTGTGGACCGGCGTCCTGCCGCGCCAGATCTTCGCGGACGCGCCGCCTACGGAGTACGAGGAGTCGTACGCCGACCAGCTGCGCGCGCTGATCGAGCGGCACGCCGATGAACTGGCCGCGGTGATCGTGGAGCCGGTGGTGCAGGGCGCGGGTGGGATGCGGTTCCACTCCCCCGCGTATCTGCGGGTGCTGCGCGAGGCGTGCGACGCGCACGACGTGCTGCTGGTGTTCGACGAGATCGCGACCGGCTTCGGTCGTACCGGCGCCCTGTTCGCGGCGGAGCACGCGGCGGTGACGCCGGACGTGATGTGTGTGGGCAAGGCGCTGACCGGCGGCTATATGACGATGGCGGCCACCTTGTGCACGGCACGCGTGGCCGACGGGATCTCGCGGGGCGAGGTCCCGGTGCTGGCGCACGGTCCGACGTTCATGGGCAACCCGCTCGCGGCGGCCGTGGCCTGTGCCTCGATCGAGCTGCTGCTGGGCCAGGACTGGCAGGCCGAGGTCAAGCGGCTCGAAGCGGGCCTGACGGAGGGTCTGGCGCCGGCGCGGGAGCTGCCGGGCGTCCGGGACGTCCGCGTCCTCGGGGCGATCGGCGTGGTCCAGCTCGACCACGAGGTGGGCATGAAGGCGGCCACGGAGGCGGCCGTGCGCGAGGGCGTGTGGCTGCGGCCGTTCCGCGACCTCGTCTACACGATGCCGCCGTACGTCACGGGCGACGCGGACGTGGCACGGATCGCGCGGGCCGTGTGCGCGGCGGCGGAAGAGGGTTGAGATGCCTGTTCTGGTGATCACGGGCACGGGCACCGAAGTCGGCAAGACGATCACGACCGCGGCGGTCGCCGCCGCCGCGGTCGCCGCGGGCCGTTCGGCGGCCGTGCTCAAGGCGGCCCAGACGGGCGTACGGCCGGACGAGCCGGGCGACGCCCAGGAGGTCGCGCGTCTCGCGGGCCCGGTCACGACGGCCGAACTCGCCCGCTATCCCGAGCCGTTGGCCCCGGCGACGGCCGCGCGCCGGGCGGGCCGGGCGCCGGTGCGTCCGGGGGAGATCGCCGAGACGGCGGCGAAGCTGGCCACCGAGCACGACCTGGTGCTGGTCGAGGGCGCGGGCGGGCTGCTCGTACGGTTCGACGAGGCGGGCGGGACGCTGGCCGATGCGGCGCGGCTCCTCGGCGCGCCGGTGCTGGTCGTGGCCACGGCCGGGCTTGGCACGCTGAACACCACGGAGCTGACGGCCCGTGAACTGCGCTTCAGGGGTCTGGAGTTGGCGGGCGTCGTCATCGGCGGCTGGCCCGACTCCCCCGATCTGGCGATGCGGTGCAACGTGGCCGACCTGCCGGAGGTCGCCGGGGCGCCGCTGCTGGGAGCGGTGCCGATGGGCGCGGGCGCCTGGGCACCGGCCGACTTCCGTGCAGGGGCGCCGAGTTGGCTGGCACCGCGGCTGGACGGGGTGTGGGACGCGGAGGCGTTCCGGGCGCGCGAGGCCGCCTGAGAGGCTGTGCCAAGTCCCGCCCAGCCGCAGGGGCATGGCACAGGCTCCGGGTCAGACGCGGTCCGCGTCGGCGGGTGTCCAGTGGGGCGGCCGGCCCCCAACCGCCCCACAGCCGGCCGTAGTACAGCCGCGCATCGTCACATCCCCTCCCCCTCGGCCAGCAGCCGCACCAGCTCGATCCGCGAGCGGATCCCCAACCGGGTGAAGACGCCCCGCAGATGGTGGTCGATCGTGCGGGGGCTGAGGGCCAGCCTGGTGGCGATCTCGCGGTTGGTGGCGCCGTCGGCGGCCATGCGGGCGACCATGAGCTGCTGGGCGGTGAGTTTGGTGGTCAGGTCGTCCGGGGCCGCCGAAGCGGGAGTCGCGGGGGTGCCCAGGGCGCGGAGTTCCGCCCGGGCCTGGGCGGCGCAGTGCGGGGCGCCGAAGTGTTCGAACGCCTCCAGCGCGCTGTGCAGGCGGTCGCGGGCCTCGGTGCGGTGCCGCAGCCGGCGCAGCGCGCCGCCGAACAGCAGCTCGGTACGGGCCCGTTCGAAGTCGCGGGTGCCTCGGGCGTGCAGGTCGAGCGCGGTGCGGTAGTGGTCGACGGCCTCCGCGCCCGGGGTCAGCAAGGCCCGGCAACGGGCGCTCAGCGCCAGGTCGTCGGGGCTGCGGACGGCGCTCGCCCAGCGGTGGTAGTCGGCGTGCGCGACCCGGGCGACCCGGGTGTCGTCGGTGCGGACGGCCGCCTCGACGTAGTGCGGGGTGGCCAGGTGCCGGATCGCTCGGTGGCCGTGGCCGGGGCCGAAGCCGGCGAGGGCCCGCAGCCGGGCCGCCGCCGCGGCGAACCGGCCGCTGCTGAGGTCGAGATAGGCGAGCGCCCACTGGGCGAGCGCGGCGGGCAGACCGAGACCGTGGGCGAGAGCGTAGGAGCGGGCCGTCGCCGCGCGTTCCCGGCACACGTCGGCGTCGCCCGTGAGCGCCGCGAACATGGCCAGGGCCGCCTGGAGATGGCAGGCGCCGTTGTCCTGGCCGGTGGCGTACGCCTGCCAGAGCGCGTCGGCCGCGGCGGCCTCCCCGGCGCGCGGGCGCCCGGTCCAGAAGTCGGCGTAGGCACGGAACTCCATGGCCTGCGCCGCGGCGACCGTGACGCCGCGCACCCGGGCGGAGGCGGCCGCGCGGACGGTCGCCGCCGTGGCCCTGGTGTGGTCGCCGAGCATGAGGGCGGCGATGCCGGCATGGATCAGGAGGGTCGGATCGCCGCCGGGGCCACAGCGCCCGGCCGTCGCGCCGAGCAGGTCACGCGCGTCCTCGTACCGTCCCTCGAAGGCCGCCGCGAGCCCGCCGAGCGTCCCGGGTGGCTCGATCCCGAGCCTGCGGGCCAGCCGGTCGGCCTCCCGGCATCGCCGCAGGTCACCGGTGTAGATGGCGGCTTCGGTGGCCCGGGCGAGGAGGTGGAGGGCGGGGTCGGGGACGTCGAGGGTGGTGAGGGTGGGGCGGACTGTGTCCAGTGTTGCGGAAACGTTCCGGCCGTCGAACGCGGAGGCCGCTACCGGAGCAGCGTCATCGACCTCGGACGTCGCGTCGCCCTCCTCCTCCCCCGGTTCCCGCACCACAGCCGTCAGCAGGGCGTCGAACGCCTCCGCCGCGTTGCCCGCGCGCAGCGCGAGCACACCGGTCAGCGCGTCGTCCTCCGTGCGCGCGGTCAGGGTGCGGGCCCGGTCGCCCGCGCCCGACTGCCACGCGTACACGGCGGCACGTGTCAACAGCAGGGTTTGCTCCGCCCGGTCGGGGCACAGGGCGGCAGCGCGTTCGGCGAGGGCGCGGGCCAGCGGGAGGCGGCCCTCGTCGCGGGCCCTGGCGGCGGCCGTGGCGAGTTCCCCGGCCAGTCGGGAGCTGGGGCCGAGGGCACCCGCGCCACGGTGCCAGGAACGCAGCGGAGTCTCGCCCTCCGTGCGCAGCACGCGGGCCAGCAGCCGGTGGACGTCGCGCCGGTTCGCCGGGGAGCCCGTCTCGTACGCGGCGATCCTCGTCCAGGCGTCACGGAAGACGACCCCGTCGGCGCTCGCGTGGGCGAGCCCGGCGGCCTCGGCGGCTTCCAGGGGGCGGGTGTCGAGGCGGGCGGCGGCGACCGCGCGCAGAAAGGCGTGGGTGGCGACCGGGTACTGGTCGGCCGCGGCCAGGAGCAGCAGCAGGCGGGTGTCGTCGGGCAGGGCGCGGATCTCCGCGCGGTGGGCGCGCAGCAGCGACGGGGCCAGTGCGGCGGGTTCGGCGGGAAGGGGGTCGAGGCCGGCCGAGCGGCGGTCGCCGAGCAGCCGTACGGCCTCGGCCGCCGCGCGCGGATCGCCGTGTACGGCGTGCAGGAGCCGTACGCGGACGCCCTCGGGCAGAGCGGAGAGCGGGCCCGGCCACGCGTCCGTGGGGGGCGGTGGCGAAGTGGGGGCAAGGGGCGGGGGGTTCACCGGAGTCACCACGCCATCGACGTTACTGGCGAGTTAATTGACACGTAAAGACCGGCGATTTCACCGATGCGGCGCGCGTAGACCCGGCCCCACCCTCCTGACAACCCCACCCGTATCTGGAGGCACCATGCAACGCCGCATGCGCCGCATGTCAGCGGCCGTCTCGGCCGTCGTCACCTCGCTCCTTCTGTCGCTCTCCCTGTCCGCGGCCCCCGCTCAGGCCGCGAGCCACGATCCGATCGTCTTCGTCCATGGTTTGAGCAGTGACGCCAGTAGCTGGGACGACTGGATCGCCGACTTCAAGGCCGACGGCTACACGTCCTCGCAGCTGTACGCGTTCTCGTACGACTGGTCCAAGTCGAACGTCACCACCGCGAGCCAGCTCTCCAGCTATGTGAAGACCGTGCTGTCGCAGACCGGCGCCTCGAAGGTGGACCTGGTCGTGCACTCCATGGGCGCGCTGAACTCCCGTTACTACCTGAGGAACCTGAGCGGGACGTCGTACGTGGACGACTTCGTCTCGGTGGCCGGAGTCAACCACGGCACCACGACCGCCTCCTGGTGCTCCTGGCTGTACACGTCGTGTGCCGAGATGTACACGGGCAGTTCGTTCCTGACCTCGCTCAACTCCGGTGACGAGACCCCGGGCAGCGTCTCGTACGCCAGCTACTGGTCCAACTGCGACGACGCGCTCACCCCGGACACCACCGCGATCCTGAGCGGGGCGACCAATGTCGAGGTCGGCTGCGTCTCGCACACCGACATGAACAACGACTACGGCGTGTACCAGCAGGTGCGCGGCTTCGTCGCATAACGCGCGAGCGGGAGGTGCACGGATCGCGCACCGGGGGACAATCACGGTAGGGCCCGTCCTTTCGGGAGGTCGCCATGCCGCTACGGTCCGCCGGCTCGGACAGGTTGCCGAGTGATCCCGTGCACCACCCGCTGTTCGCCCGTTACTACGCCCGCGTGAGCGTGAGCGCCGAGACCCGCTGGGGCATGGCCGGGGTACGTGACCGGCTGCTGTCCGGGCTGTCGGGGCGGGTGATCGAGATCGGCGCGGGCAACGGACTGAACTTCGGCCACTATCCGCCCACCGTCGCGGAGGTCGTGGCGATCGAACCGGAGCGCGCGCTGCGACAGTTGGCGGTCGAGTCCGCCCTGCGCTCCGAGGTGCCCGTCGATGTGGCGCCGGGCGCCGCGGAGGCGCTGCCGGTCAAGAGCGAGGCCTTCGACGCGGCCGTGGTCTCGCTGGTCCTGTGCAGCGTGCGCGATGTGCCGCGGGCTCTGGCGGAGATACGGCGGGTGCTGCGGCCCGGTGGCGTCCTGCGGTTCTTCGAGCACGGCCGGGGCGGCGGGCCGGCGATGCGGTTCACCCAGCGGGCGCTGGACCGGACGGTGTGGCCGCCGCTGGCCGGGGGCTGCCATCTGTCCCGGGAGCCGATCGCCGCGCTCCGCGAGGCGGGGTTCGAACTCGGGCCCTATCGGCGGGTGTTCATGCCGGAGAAGGGGCCCAGGACACCGGCGTCCTTCTGTGTGCTGGGCACCGCCTGGCGTCCTGCCGAGTGATCGGCCCGGTGGTCACTGGCTCCACTGCCGCAGTTCCTCCGCGATGTCGTGCACCGAGGCGTCCCCGTTCTTGACCAGCCGGGCCAGGTCGCGGACCTGCTCGGGCGAGGTGACGACCTTGAGGCCGCTCGCGACGAGGTACGCGTAGGCGACGGAGGACGCGTACAGGGCGTTGGAGCGCTCCAACGCCGGTACATGGATCAGGAGTTGGAGCAGGGCGGCGGCGCGGGCGTGCGGACTGTCGTAGACGGGCACGTCGAAGATCTCGGCCTCGTGGCGTGCGACGGCGGCGACGAGGGCGCCCCAGTCGGTGACCTGGGGGTCTCCGGGGGTCTTCTGTTCGGCGAGCATGAGGAGCCAGGCGAGGTCGATTCTCACGTTGTCGCTCAAGAGGTCAGCGACGCCCCTCGCGCTCGCCGCCGAACTCCTCGGCGAACACGTTCTCGTACTGCTTCATGAAGTCGGCGGCAGCCTCGACGAAGGTCTGCCCGACCTCCCCGGCATCCTGTTTGACCAGCTCTTCGATGTAGCGGTTGACGCTCATGCCGCGGGCCAGGGCGCGTTCGCGAGCCGCGCGGGCGGTGCCCTCGTCCACCCGTACGTTCAGCTGGGTCTTCGCCATACCTCGACGCTAGCGCCGGACCGCTAGCACCGGCAAGGGGGTCCGCCCGTGGGTGGAGATTGCCCCTTACACCGGTATCAGGGGCCCGACCTGGGGTGGAGACGGCCTTGCACTCCAGGGGGATACCGGGTGTGGGCGGGGTCACACTACGCTCGGCCGGGAGTCCGTACGTCCGAGCGAGGAGGCAGTCTTGTCCACATCTGCTGCGGAGCACGCCCCCGGCCATGCCCCGGCCGACGGGATCGCGGCCCGCGCCCGCGGACTGACCAAGGCGTACGGCTCGGGCGAGACCACGGTGCTCGCCCTCGACTCGGTGGACGTGGAGATCGCGCGCGGTCGCTTCACCGCGGTCATGGGGCCGTCCGGCTCCGGGAAGTCGACCCTGATGCACTGCCTGGCCGGGCTCGACAACGTGTCCGCCGGCCAGGTCTGGCTCGGCGACACCGAGATCACGGGCCTGAAAGAGCGCGAGCTGACGCGGCTGCGGCGGGACCGGATCGGGTTCATGTTCCAGTCGTTCAACCTGATCCCGACGCTGAACGCGGCCGAGAACATCACCCTGCCCATGGACATCGCGGGCAAGAAGCCCGACGAGAAGTGGCTGGACCAGGTCATCGACACGCTCGGGCTGCGGGACCGGCTCACGCACCGGCCCGCCCAGCTGTCCGGCGGTCAGCAGCAGCGGGTGGCGTGCGCGCGGGCGCTGGCCTCCCGGCCCGAGCTGATCTTCGCGGACGAGCCGACCGGCAACCTCGACTCGCGGGCCGGTCTGGAGGTGCTCGGCTTCCTGCGTGACGCGGTGGACGACCTCGGGCAGACCGTCGTCATGGTCACCCACGACCCGGGCGCCGCCGCCCACTCCGACCTGGTGCTCTTCCTGGGGGACGGACGGATCGTCGACGAGATGGAGCGGCCGACGGCGGAGGCGGTGCTGGAGCGGATGAAGCGGTTCGACGTGATCCGCGGCCAGGCCGAGAGTGGCCCTCCCTCCGGCGACGCGTCCTCCGACGTCTCCCCCGACGTCTCCCTCGACAAGGACTGAACCGGTGCTGAAGGCGACGCTCCGCAGCTTCCTCGCGCACAAGGGACGGCTGCTGCTGTCCGCGCTGGCCATCGTCCTGTCCGTGGCGTTCGTCGCGGGCAGCCTGATCTTCTCCGACACGGTGACCCGCACCTTCGACCGGCTCTTCGCCTCCACGTCCGCCGATGTGACGGTGGAGCCGAAGGACGACCTCGACTCCCAGGTGCCGACCGGCGAGGCCCGGACCCTGCCCGCCTCGCTGGCCGCCCAGGTCGCGAAGGTCGACGGCGTCGCCTCGGCCCACCCCGACGTGGGCGTCGAGAACATCACGGTCGTCGACAGTGACAACGAGTCGGTCGGCCCGACCACCGGCGCGCCCACCATCGCCGCCGACTGGTACGTCACCGACCGCAGCCCCGTGAAGCTGACCTCCGGCCATGCCCCGCGCGGCGCCGCCGAGGCGCTCCTTGACGCGGACACCGCCGACAAGAAGCACGTGAAGATCGGTGACACGCTGACCGTGCTGGCCCAGCCGGGCACGTTCAAGGTCAGGATCGTCGGCATCGCCACCTTCACCACGACAAACCCGGGCGCGGCCCTCGTCTTCCTCGACCCGGCCACCGCCCCGGACCAGCTGCTCGGCTCGCCGGACAAGGCGACGGGCATCTCGGTGGACGCGGCCCCCGGTGTGAGCGACGCCCAGCTCAAGAGCCGGATCGCCGCCACGCTCGACACCGGCGCCTATGACGTGAAGACCGCCGACGAGCAGGCCGACTCCGCCGCGGAGGATCTCGGCGGGTTCCTGGACGTCATCAAGTACGTGATGCTCGGCTTCGCCGGGATCGCGGTGCTGGTCGGCATCTTCCTGATCGTCAACACCTTCTCGATGCTGATCGCCCAGCGCACCCGGGAGTTGGGCCTCCTCAGGGCCCTCGGTGCCGACCGTCGGCAGGTGCGCCGGTCGGTGCTGACCGAGGCGATCCTGCTCGGCCTGGTCGGCTCGACGCTGGGCCTGGCGGCGGGCATCGGGCTCGCGGCCGGCCTCATCAAGCTGATGGGTGTCTTCGGGATGAACCTCAAGACCACGGAGATGGTGGTCGGTTGGGGAACTCCCGTGGCGGCGTACGTCGTCGGGGTCGGCGTCACCTTCGTGGCGGCGTATCTACCGGCGCGGCGGGCGGCGGGCGTCTCCCCGATGGCCGCGCTCGCGGACGCGGAGATCGCGGGCATCGGCAAGCCGCTCAGGACGCGGGCGGTCGTGGGCTCGATCGTCGGAGCGCTCGGCGCGGCGGCCCTGGTGGGCTGTGCGACGGCGACGAAGACGTCCTCGTCGGCCTCCCTGCTGGGGCTCGGTGTCGTCCTCACGCTCATCGCGACGGTGATCGCGGGCCCGCTGCTGGTCCGCCCGGTGATCCGGGTGCTGGGCGGGGCCTTCCCGGCGCTGTTCGGCTCGATCGGCCGCATGAGCCAGCGCAACGCCCTGCGCAATCCCCGTCGTACGGGCGCCACCGCGGCGGCCCTGATGGTGGGCCTCGCACTGGTCGGTGGCATGTCGGTGGCGAGCGCGTCGATGTCCAAGTCCTTCGACCAGCAGATCGACAAGACGCTGGGCGCCGACTTCGTCGTCCAGAACACCAACTTCGTGCCGTTCTCGCAGACCGTCACGGACGCCGTGCGCGACACCGAGGGCGTCGGACTCGTCGTACGGCAGCGGTTCGCGCCGCTCGCGGTGCGGCTGCCGGACGGCAAGCGCGTCGAGACGACCGCCGCGGGCTACGACGACAAGGTGGACGACGTCGCCCATGTCACGTACGCGGACGGGGACTCGGCGGCGGCGCTGGCGCCCGGCAGCATGGGCATGGACGTGGACTTCGCCAAGGACCACGGCGTGCGGATCGGCGACACGGTCCCCGTCGAGTTCCCGGGCGGGCAGCGCGCGGAGATGAAGGTCGCCGCCCTCACCGACCAGGACGGCTCGGACGGCTTCGGTATGCAGGGCGGGCTGTTCTTCGGTATCGCCACGGCCGAGAAGTACGTGCCGGGCGGCCAGGACTCCGCGCTCTACGTCAACGCCGCCTCCGGCACCGACGCCGACCAGCTGCGGGCCCGGCTGGACAAGTCCCTCGACCCCTATCCGCAGGTCCAGGTCCGTGACCTGGCCGACTACAAGAAGCTGGTCCACGACCAGATCGCCGTGCTGCTCTACCTGGTGTACGCGCTGCTCGGCCTCGCGATCGTCATCGCGGTGCTCGGCGTGGTCAACACCCTTGCCCTGTCGGTGGTGGAGCGCACCCGGGAGATCGGACTGCTGCGCGCGATCGGGCTCGCCCGCCGCCAGCTGCGCCGGATGATCCGCCTGGAGTCGGTGGTGATCGCCGTCTTCGGCGCGGTCCTGGGACTCGCGCTGGGCCTGGTGTGGGGGGTGTGCGTCCAGCAGGTGCTGGAGTTGCAGGGCATGAACGCGCTCGCGATCCCGTGGACGACGATCGTCGCGGTGGTGGTCGGATCGGCGGTCGTGGGCATCGTGGCGGCGCTGCTGCCCGCGTTGCGTGCATCCCGCATGAATGTTCTGGCGGCCATCGCGCACGAGTGATGGAATCGGCGTGACCTCAAGTCGTCGGTGTCCGAGGAGAGTTCATGCCGCGTCCGTTCCGCTTCGGCGTCAGCCTGATCGACCCCGCGCCCGCCGGGGAGTGGCGTGCCAAGTGCCGCCGGGCCGAGGAGATCGGGTACGACGTGATCCTCGTCCCCGACCACCTGGGCATGCCCGCGCCCTTCCCGGCGCTGGTCGCGGCGGGCGCGGCGACGGAGCGGCCACGGCTGGGCACGTTCGTGCTCAACGCGGGTTTCTGGAACCCGGCGTTGCTCGCCCGCGAGGTGGCAACGACGCACGCGCTGACGGACGGACGCCTCGAACTGGGCCTGGGCACCGGGTACGTACAGGCGGAGCACGACCGGGCCGGGCTGCCCTTCGGGACGCCACGCGCGCGGGTGGACCATCTACGGCACACGGTCGAGGAGTTGGGGCAGCTCGTCGATGCGAAGGTGCCGCTGCTGCTCGGCGGCAACGGTGAACGGATGCTGCGGCTCACCGCCGAGCACGCGGACATCGCCGCGTTCACGGGCGCGTATCTGGTCCCGGGGAACACGGACGGCAAGCTGGTGCCGACGACCCTCGCGGAGTTCGACACGCGGTTCGCCCGGTACCGAGAGCTGGCGGCGGGCCGCGCGGAACCGGCGGAACTGAATCTGCTCATCCAGATGGTGGTCGTCACGGACGATCCCGAGGCCGCGGTACGACCGCTCGTCGGCCGGGTTCCGGGCTTCACCGTGGAGCAGGCGCTGGAACTGCCCATCCTGCTGGTCGGCAATCAGGCGGAGGTCACCGCGAAGGTGCTCGCGCTGCGTGAGACGTACGGCTTCAGCTATCTGACCGTGCTGGAGCCGCACATGGAGGCGTTCGCGCCGGTCGTCGCGGAGCTGGGCGGCAAGTGACCGCCGCCGCTGTCCGGATGCTGGAATTCCGGGTCTCGTCGCGGGGTACGTGATGGGATCGCCGCATGACCGATCTGCGCATCAGGGCCGCCGCGCCCGAGGACCTCGACAGTGTGCTGGCCTTCTGGAAGACGGCCGCCGAGGGCACGAGCATCAGCGACGACCGGGAGGGCGTCGAGCGGCTCGTCGCCCGCGATCCCGAGGCGCTGATCCTGGCCGAGCGGGGCGGTGAGCTGGTCGGCACGGTGATCGCGGGCTTCGACGGCTGGCGCTGCCATCTGTACCGGCTCGCGGTGCACCCGGAGCGCCGTCGCCAGGGCATCGGCTCGGCGCTGCTCGCCGCGGCGGAGGAGCGGTTCGTCCAGCTCGGCGGCCGTCGTGGGGACGCGATGGTGCTGGTGCGCAACGAGACGGGGCAGGCGGCGTGGCGGGCCGCCGGGTACGCGCCGGAGGAGAAGTGGCGGCGCTGGGTGAAGCACCTCGCGGTCTGAGGGACTCGCGGTCACACGCCCCACGGTTCAGGCGGCTTTACTTTTCCTTTGCCGTGGATGGGTCACCCGACCTCCCGGTGAAAGGTGTGGGCTGCCACGCCCTGTCCGATCATGGGACGGAGGTGACCCGATGACCGAAGTGCTCCTGCTGCTCGTGGCGATCCTGCTCTCCGTGGCCTGCGGTGCCTTCGTGGCCGCGGAGTTCTCGCTGACCACGGTCGAGCGAGGGGCCCTGGAGCGGGCCGTGGAGCGGGGCGAGCGGGGCGCGTCGGGCGCCCTGAAGGCCGTACGGAATCTGACCTTCCAGCTCTCCGGGGCGCAGCTCGGCATCACCGTGACCAACCTGGTCGTCGGCATGCTCGCCGAGCCGTCGATCGCCAAGCTGATCGCCGGCCCCCTGGAGTCGCTCGGGATCTCCGACTCGACGGCCTCCTCGCTCGCGCTGGTGCTGGGTACGGCGCTGTCGACGGTGTTCCTGATGGTCGTGGGCGAGCTGGTGCCGAAGAACTGGGCGATCTCCTCGCCGCTGGCCGTGGTCAAGCGGGTGGGGAACGCGCAACGGTGGTTCAGCGCCGCGTTCCGGCCCTTCATCACGCATCTCAACAACACCGCGAACCGTGTCGTGCGCCGCCTCGGCGTGGAGCCCACCGAGGAGCTGGCCGCCGCGCGCGGACCACAGGAGCTGGCGGCGCTGGCCCGGTACTCCGCCAAGGAGGGGGCGCTGGAGGCCGACACCGCCGAACTCTTCGTACGGACCCTGAATCTCGCGGATCTCACCGCGGAGAACGTCATGACACCGCGGGTGCAGGTCATCGCGCTGGATGTGCAGGCGACCTGCGAGGACGTCGCGAACGCCACGCGCGCGACCGGCCTGTCCCGTTTCCCGGTCTACCGCGGCAACCTCGACTCGGTCGTGGGCACCGCGCACATCAAGGACGTCCTGACAGTCCCGGCCGAGCGCCGGACCCGGGTACCCGTCTCCGAACTGATGCGCGAGCCGCTGCTCGTCCCGGAGTCGCTCACCGTGGACCGGCTGCTGGACCGGCTGTCCGGGAAACGCACGATGGCCGTGGTCATCGACGAGTACGGCGGCACGGCCGGGGTGGCGACGCTGGAGGACATCGTCGAGGAGGTCGTGGGCGAGGTCCGCGACGAGCACGACCCGCACGAGACGCCCGACCTGGCCCCGGCCGGGAGCGACGACGAGGGCCGCACGCTGTACTCGGCCGACGGCTCGGCCCGCGTCGACCAGCTCGCGCGCGTCGGGCTGCGGACGCCCGAGGGGCCGTACGAGACGCTGGCGGGGCTCGTGGCGAGCGAGCTCGGCCGGATCCCCGTCGTCGGCGACACGGTCGAGGTCACCGGCTGGCGGCTGGACGTCGTGGACGCCTCGGGGCGCCGGGCGGCGCGGGTGCTGCTGCGCGCACCGCTCGACGTGTCCGACGAAGGGGCCGAGGCATGACCGCCGTCCAGCTGCTGATCGGCTTCGCGACCCTCGTGGTCAACGCCTTCTTCGTGGGCGCCGAGTTCGCGCTGATCTCCGTGCGCCGCAGCCAGATCGAGCCGTATGCCGAGGAGGGCGACCGGCGCGCCAAGAGCGTGCTGTGGGGCCTGCGGCACGTGTCGGCGCTGATGGCGGCCGCCCAGCTCGGGATCACCCTGTGCACCCTGGTCCTCGGTGTCGTCGCCGAGCCGGCGATCGCGCATCTGCTGGAGCCGGTGTTCCACGCGCTGGGCGTGCCGAAGGGCGCCGGGCACGCGGTGTCCTTCGTGATCGCGCTGACCGCGGCGACCTATCTGCACATGCTGCTCGGCGAGATGGTGCCGAAGAACATCGCGCTGGCGGAACCGGTACGCAGCGCGCTCGTCCTCGGCCCGCCCCTGGTCACCCTGTCCCGTGCGCTGCGGCCGGTGATCTTCACGGTCAACGCCTTCGCGAACGGTCTGCTGCGGCTGCTGCGGGTCGAGACCAAGGACGAGGTCACGGCGACCTTCTCGGACGCGGAACTGGCCCGCCTGGTGAAGGACTCCGACGAGGCGGGACTGATCGACGACCGCACCCGGGAGCGGCTGCACGACGCGCTGGAACTGGGCCGCCGCCCGGTGGGCGAGGTCGTGCTCCCGCTCGAACGCGTCGTCTACGCGCGCGTGGGCGTCACTCCGGAGGAGCTGGAGGGGCTGTCGGCCGAGTCCGGGTTCTCGCGGTTCCCGGTGGTCGACGAGACGCGCAGGATCGTCGGCTATCTGCATGTCAAGGACGCCTTGGACGCCTCGCCGCGGGACGTGCCGTTCCTGGTGCGCGACATGCGGCCCATCGCGCGCGTGCGGGAGAGCACGCCGCTGGACGACGTGCTGACGGCCATGCGGGGCGGACGGACGCATCTGGCGGCGGCGGTCGGGGACGACGGGCGGCTGGCGGGGCTGGTGACGATGGAGGACGTGCTGCGGCGGCTGTTCGGGCAGCGGACCTGAGGGCCGCGGTCGCGCACAGGGCGACCGACCGTCGGGTATGTGCACGGGCTACCATTTCTTCCGCCATGCAGAAGAACCCCACACACACCAGCCTGGTCGCGGTCGGCGACTCCTTCACCGAGGGCATGTCGGACCTGCTGCCGGACGGCTCCTACCGCGGCTGGGCCGATGTCCTGGCCGGCCGGATGGCCGCCCGCACTCCCGGTTTCCGCTACGCGAACCTCGCGGTGCGCGGCAAGCTGATCAAGCAGATCGTCGATGAGCAGGTCGACGTGGCGGCGGCCATGCAGCCGGACGTGATCACGCTGGTGGGCGGACTGAACGACACCCTGCGACCCAAGTGCGACATGGTCCGGGTACGGGATCTGCTCACCGAGGCCGTGGAACGGCTCGCCCCGTCCTGCAAGCAGCTGGTGCTGATGCGCAGCCCCGGCCGCCAGGGTCCGGTCCTGGAGCGGTTCCGGCCGCGCATGGAGGAGCTGTTCGTCTGCGTCGACGAGCTGGCGGAGCGGCACGGCGCCCTGGTCGTCGACCTGTACGGGGCGCCGTCGCTGAGCGACCCCCGCCTCTGGGACGTGGACCGGCTGCACCTGTCGCCCGAGGGGCACCGCCGGGTCGCGGAGGCGGTGTGGCAGACACTCGGCTACGACCCCGAGGACACCGAGTGGCGTACCCCGCTGCCGACGACGCTGCCGCCCGGGTGGGCCGCCCGCCGGGTCGCAGACGCCCGCTTCGCGAGGCAGCACCTGATCCCCTGGATCGGGCGTCGGCTGACGGGCCGGTCGTCCGGGGACGGGCTGCCGCCGAAGCGGCCCGATCTGCTGCCGTACGAGGGGCCCCTGGCGTAGTCGCAGGTCGCCGGCGATGACCGGCCGTGACGCGGGTCTCCGTGACGTGGGTCTCGTAGTTTCCGACGAACGGACCCATGGCGCTGGCCTGCACAAACCGCCAGTAGAATCTGGACACGTGACTTCTGCGCCCGCCAAGCCCCGCATCCCGAACGTCCTCGCCGGACGCTACGCCTCCGCCGAGCTCGCCACGCTCTGGTCGCCCGAGCAGAAGGTGAAGCTCGAGCGGCAGCTCTGGCTCGCCGTGCTGCGGGCCCAGAAGGACCTCGGCATCGAGGTCCCGGACGCGGCGATCGCCGACTACGAGCGTGTCCTCGACACCGTCGACCTGGCCTCCATCGCCGAGCGCGAGAAGGTCACGCGGCACGACGTGAAGGCGCGGATCGAGGAGTTCAACGACCTCGCCGGGCACGAGCACGTCCACAAGGGCATGACCTCGCGCGACCTCACCGAGAACGTCGAGCAGCTCCAGATCCGGCTCTCCCTGGAGCTGGTGCGCGACCGTACGGTGGCCGTGCTGGCGCGGCTCGGCAAGCTGGCCGGCGAGTACGCCGAGCTGGTCATGGCCGGCCGCTCCCACAACGTGGCCGCGCAGGCCACGACGCTGGGCAAGCGGTTCGCGACCGCCGCCGACGAACTGCTCGTGGCGTACGGCCGCGTCGAGGAGCTGCTCGGCCGCTACCCGCTGCGCGGCATCAAGGGCCCGGTCGGCACCGCGCAGGACATGCTCGACCTGCTCGGCGGCGACGCGGCGAAGCTGGCCGACCTGGAGAACCGGATCGCGCGGCACCTCGGCTTCTCTCAGGCGTTCACGTCGGTCGGCCAGGTCTACCCGCGCTCGCTGGACTACGAGGTCGTCACCGCGCTGGTGCAGCTGGCGGCGGCGCCGTCCTCGCTGGCGAAGACCATCCGTCTGATGGCCGGGCACGAGCTGGTGACCGAGGGCTTCAAGCCGGGCCAGGTGGGCTCCTCGGCGATGCCGCACAAGATGAACACGCGGTCCTGCGAGCGCGTCAACGGCCTGATGGTCATCCTGCGCGGTTACGCCTCGATGACCGGCGAGCTGGCGGGCGACCAGTGGAACGAGGGCGACGTGTCCTGCTCGGTGGTGCGCCGCGTCGCGCTGCCGGACGCGTTCTTCGCGCTGGACGGTCTGCTGGAGACGTTCCTGACCGTGCTCGACGAGTTCGGTGCCTTCCCGGCGGTCGTGGCCCGTGAGCTGGACCGCTACCTGCCGTTCCTCGCCACCACCAAGGTGCTGATGGGCGCGGTCCGGGCGGGCGTCGGTCGTGAGGTCGCGCACGAGGCCATCAAGGAGAACGCCGTGGCCTCCGCGCTCGCGATGCGTGAGCAGGGTGCCGAGCGCAACGAGCTCCTCGACAAGCTGGCCGCCGACGAGCGCATCCCGCTCGACCGGGCCCAGCTCGACGCGCTGATGGCCGACAAGCTGTCCTTCACGGGCGCCGCGGCCGACCAGGTCGGTGTGGTCGTCGGCCGGATCGAGGAGATCGCGAAGCAGCACCCGGAGGCCGCCGGTTACACCCCCGGAGCCATCCTCTGACGCGCTTCACCGCCGCCGAGCTGGAGGCCGCCCGCGACCGTCTGGTACCGGATGTCGTCGCGGACGGTCTCCGCGTGCTGTTCTGCGGGATCAACCCCGGTCTGATGACCGCCGCTACGGGTCATCACTTCGCCCGTCCGGGCAACCGCTTCTGGCCGGTGCTGCATCTGTCGGGTTTCACGCCGAGGCTCATGAAGCCCGACGAGCAGCGGGAGTTGCTGTCGTACGGGCTCGGCATCACCAACGTCGTGGCGCGGGCGACCGCGCGGGCGGACGAGCTGAGCGCGGAGGAGTACCGCGAAGGCGGGCGGCAACTGGCGCTGAAGGTGGCCCGGTTGCGGCCGCGGTGGCTGGCTGTCGTGGGGGTCACCGCGTATCGGGCGGCCTTCGACGACAAGAAGGCCCAGGTGGGTCCGCAGGAGCGGACGATCGGGGACACGCGCGTGTGGGTGCTGCCGAATCCGAGCGGGCTGAACGCCCATTGGACGGCGGCGACGATGGCGGAGGAGTTCGCGCGGCTGCGACGGGCGGCCGAGGAGACCTGACGGGTCACGGCGGGGCGCTCCGCGTGACGCCGACCCACAGCTGCGGCCGGCTCTCCTCGTCCCGGTCGGCCACCGCCACGGTGACCCGACGGCCGCCGCCGGACACGATCCACGTCCGCACGTCGATGGCCAGGGCGGTGAGCATCGCCCAGGGTTCGGGTATGACCTCACCCCGCGCGATGCGCTCCTCCAGGGTCACGGTCCCCCACCGGTCCGACTCCCCCCATCGCTCGGTCAGCCGCTCCACGAGCGCCGCCTCGTAGGCGTAGCAGTCGCTCGCGTCCGGCCAGTCCCCCGGCCCTAACCACGCGGTGTGGTAGGGATCGTGCTCCGCGGGGAAGTCCCGGGCGCACAGCTGGTCGATCAGGGCGAGGTCCTTCGCGATGTCCATGTGATCCAGTAAACCGGGTACCACTGACAACTGGCGTGCCGTCAGGCGTCCCTGCGCCGCACGCTCCAGGCGCCCGCGGCAACAACCGCAGCGGTCCACAGTGCCGTCACCGCGAGGCCGGACCACGGCCCGAGCGGTCCGTCGTGCGTCTCGTAGAGGACGATCTGTCCCGCCCGGTCGGGCAGGTAGTCGGTGGGGCCGCCGGGCACGTCCCCGATCACGAACGACACGACCAGGATGAACGGGATCATCAGGGACAGTGCGCCCACTCCGCTGCGCAGCAGCGCCGTGAGGCCCGCCGCGAACAGCGCCATCAGCATGAGGTAGATCCCACAGCCCACGACGCCGCGCGCCTGCTCGCCGAAGCCGAGCCCGCTCGCCGCGTCACCGAGGCCCGCGCGGGCGACGCCGAGGGCGGCGAAGGCGGTGACCAGGCCAACCACCAGGGCCGGTACGGCGATGGCGGTGAGCTTGGCCGCGAACCATCGCCCGCGCTGCGGCACCGCGGCGAGCGAGAGCCGGAGTCCACCCCCGTGGAACTCCGAGGACACCGCCAGGGCGCCGAAGGAGATCGCCGCGATCTGGCCCGGCATCACCCCGGACAACGCCATGTACAGCGGGTCGAACTCGGGGTCGGACGTCTCGGAGGCCCCGGCGATCGCGGAGAACGCCGTGGTCGCCGCGAACAGCGCCAGCAGCGCCCCGAGCAGCGAACGCAGGGTGCGGATCTTCAGCCACTCGGCGTGAAGGACGGGTGCGAACGGCATCTCAGGCCTCCTGCGGCTGTGCGGTGAACTCGGTCTCGGTGGCGGTGAGGTCCAGATACGCCTGCTCCAAGGTGGCCTCCTCCGCGGCCAGTTCGAGGAGAGGGACGCCCGCCGCGGAGACGAGGCGCCCGATGTCGTCCACGCGCGCGTGCCGCACACTCCAGTGGCCGTCCTGGTGTTCGGCGGCGTCGTGCCCGTGGTCGGCGAGGACCGTCCTGAGGGCGGCGGGGTCCGTGGTGCGGATCCGTACGCTCGGCCGCACGCGTGCGTGGATGAACTCCCGCATCGGGGTGTCCGCGAGGAGCCTTCCGCGGCCCAGCACCACGAGGTGGTCGGCGAAGGACGCGGTCTCGTTCATGAGGTGGCTGGAGACCAGGACCGTGCGCCCCTCCCCCGCGAGCCGGCGCAGCAACGCGCGGATCCAGATGATGCCTTCGGGGTCGAGTCCGTTGGACGGCTCGTCGAGCATGACCACCTCGGGGTCGCCGAGCAGGGCGGCCGCGATGCCGAGCCGCTGGCGCATGCCCAGGGAGTACGTCCGCACCCGGCGCCGGGCCACCGCGGCGAGCCCGGTCTCCTCCAGCACCTCGTCCACGCGGCGGTCCGGAACACGGTTGCTCGCGGCCAGGGTGCGCAGATGGTCGCGTCCGGTACGTGAGCCGTGGGCGGCCTGCGCGTCGAGCAGGGCACCCACATGTCGCAGGGGCTCCTGGAGCGTGGCGTAGGCACGGCCGCCGATCGTGGCGGTGCCGGAGGTCGGGCGGTCGAGGCCGAGCACGAGCCGCATGGTGGTGGACTTTCCGGCACCGTTGGGGCCGAGGAAGCCGGTGACGCGGCCGGGGAGGACGGTGAAGGTGAGGTCGTCCACGGCTCGCCGGGTGCCGTACTCCTTGGTGAGGGCCTGGACTTCGATGCTGGTCATGGCAGCAGCCTGGCCGTCGCGGGCGGGTCCGGGCCTCCCCCGCGAGTGGAGATCGTCTCCCCCGTGCGGGGGAGGCTCACTGTCGGTGGGGGCTGGCACGATGACCAAATGGTCCGCCTGCTGCGCCCGTTCGGACGGGCGGTGACGTACACACGATTGCTGCATCTGTTCATCGCGATCGTGTGGCCGGCCATGTGGCTGTTCATCGAGGAGGCGTGGTGGACCTGGGTGGTGGCGGGCGCGGTGCTCGCCCCCGTCGGGCTGGTGCCCGCCATGCGGACCGTGGAGGGGCTCCAGGCAAGGCTGTTGCTGACCGGTCACCGGCACGACAGCGGGAGCACCGAGATCGTCGCCGTGCCGTCCGTGTCCTGGAGCGACCGGGGGCGGGTGGTGCTCTGGCTGGAGGCGCGGCTGCTGCTCGGCTGCGCGACCTCGATGTTCGTCGCCCAACTCCTCATCGGGTCCGTGGACCTGGCGCTGTCCCCGTTCGGCGGCGGCGCCGACGAGGGCGTGCTGTTCCTGCCCGACGGCCACCGCTGGTGGCACGCCTTGCTGGTGCTCCCGGCGCTGGTGGTCCTCGCGGCCACGGTGGTCGCCTCGGGGCACCTGATCACCGCCCTCGCCCGCCGCCTCCTCGGCCCCTCCCCCGCCGACCGGCTCGCCGCAATGGAGGAGCGCACCGAGCAGTTGCTGGAACGCACGCGGATCGCCCGCGAACTGCACGACTCGATCGGCCACGCCCTGACCGTCGCCGTGGTCCAGGCGGGCGCCGCGCGCGCGGCGGGCGACCCCGCCTTCACCGAGCGCGCCCTGGACGCCATCGAGGAGACCGGCCGGGCCGCCCTGGAGGACCTGGAGCGCGTCCTCGGCGTCCTGCGCGAGTCGCAGCGCCCGGTCAGCTCCCGGCCCACGCTCACCGACGCCGGCCGGCTGCTGGAGTCCGCGCGGGCCTCGGGCGCGAAGGTCGACGTCGACATGACCGGCCCCCTCGACACGGTCCCCGGGCCGGTCTCCCGCGAGGGCTACCGCATCCTCCAGGAGGCTCTGACCAATGTGCTCCGGCACGCGGGAGCCGTGCCCGTCCGGGTCCGTATCTCGGTCGACGGCGGCGCGCTCGCCCTGGAGGTCCGCAATCCGCTCACCGCCGACATAGCGGGCCCCGGCCGGGGCAGCGGGCTGCGCGGGATCCGTGAGCGCGCGGCGCTGCTGGGCGGCCGGGCACACACCGGGCCGGACCGGGGTGACTGGCAGGTGCATGCGGAGCTGCCGCTGCGCTGATCTAGGCTGACCGGATGCCGGTCACCGTTCTCCTCGTCGACGACGAACCACTCGTACGCGCGGGTCTGCGGGCCGTGCTGGAGGCGCAGCCCGACATCGAGGTGGTCGGCGAGGCGGCGGACGGGGCGGCGGTGATTCCGCTGGTCCGGCAGCTGCGGCCGGACGTGGTGGCCATGGACGTACGGATGCCGCTGCTGGACGGCATCGAGGCCACGCGCGCGGTGCTGCGGACGGTGGCCGAGCCGCCGAAGATCCTCGTGGTGACGACGTTCGAGAACGACGAGTACGTGTACGAGGCGCTGCGGGCCGGGGCCGACGGTTTCCTGCTCAAGCGGGCCCGGCCGGCCGAGATCGTGCACGCGGTACGGCTGGTCGCCGAGGGCGAGTCGCTGCTGTTCCCCGCGTCGGTGCGGCAGCTCGCCGCCGAGTACGGCGAGGACGGCGGGAACCGTGCGGCCCGCGCGGCGATGGAGCGGGCGCAGCTGACCGAGCGGGAGGCCGAGGTGCTCCGGCTGATGGCGCGGGGGCTGTCGAACGCGGAGATCGCCGCCCGGCTGGTCGTCGGCACCGAGACGGTGAAGTCGCATGTCAGCGCCGTACTGGCGAAACTGGGCGCGCGGGATCGCACCCAGGCCGTGATCGCGGCGTACGAGTCGGGGTTCGTCGCGCCGGGGTGAAGCATGAAAGAGGCGGCAGGGCAGCGTCCCAAGGGGCGCGAGGAACAGCGCGCCCAGCCCTCACTGCGCGGCCGACGAAAATCGACCCGGCGCGGCTCAGCCCGGCGGAGCGACCTGTACGATCCGGCCAACACGCGCACGAGCTGGGAGGACGGACCGTGGGGCGGCTGACCGGCGGGGATCCCTCGCTGTTGCGAAGGATCAACTCCGCGGTGGTGCTGCACGCGCTGCGTGCCACGGACTGCGCGACCCTCACCGAGATCACCCGGGTGACGGGCCTGTCCCGGCCGACGGTCGAAGGCGTGGTCGAGGGGCTGATCGAGGCGGGGTACGTCGTCGAGAAGGCGGCGGACGAGAGCGTCGTCCGCCGGCAGGGGCGGCCCGCGCGGCGGTTCCGGTTCCGGGCCGAGGCCGGTCATCTGCTCGGCCTCGACATCGGGCCGCACCGCGTGGCCGCGCTCCTGTCCGACCTGGACGGCCGGGTGCTCGGCGCCGTCGCGAAGGACGTGACCGAGACGGCTTCCGCCGACGAGCGGCTGGAACGGCTGCGTACGGCGGTCGCGGAGCTGCTGCGCCGGGCGGGGGTGTCCCGTGGCTCGCTGCGGGCCGTGGGCGTGGCCTCACCGGGGATCGTGGAGGCGGACGGCACGGTGCGGTTGTGCGCCGCGCTGCCCGAGTGGACGGGGCTGCGGCTCGGCGAGCGGCTGAGCCGTTCCTTCAAATGCCCGGTGCTGGTGGAGAACGACGCCAACGCGGCGGCGGTCGCCGAGCACTGGAAGGGCGCGGCCACCGAGTCCGACGACGTGGTGTTCGTGCTGGCCGGGCTGAGCCCCGGCGCCGGGTCGCTGATCGGCGGGCGGCTGCACCGGGGGTTCGGCGGGGCGGCCGGCGAGATCGGCGCGCTGCACCTGCTGGGCCGCGGGGTGACGCCGGAGACGCTGCTGTCCACCACTGACGAGCCGCTGCACCCGCTCGACGAGCAGGCCGTCGCCGAGGTCTTCGCACAGGCCCGCGAGGGCGACCAGCGGGCCCGCGCCGCCGTCGAACGCTTCATCCAGCGGCTCGTCCACGACGTGGCGGCCCTCGCCCTGGCCCTCGACCCCGAGCTGGTCGTGATCGGTGGCTGGGCGGCCGGCCTCGACGGCGTACTGGAGCCGCTGCGACGCGAGTTGGCGCGCTACTGTCTGCGGCCGCCGAAGGTCACCCTGTCGCTGCTCGGCGAGGCGGCGGTGGCGACGGGCGCGCTGCGGCTGGCCCTGGACCATGTGGAGGAGCAGCTCTTCGCGGTGGAGGGCACGGTGACGGCGCGGCGGTGAGGGCTCGCCGGCCCGCCCCCTGACGGGTGCCGCGTTTCGCGCGCCGGCGGATTCCACGGATCGCCCCCCTGACATGCCTCGTGCCCCGGAGCTGCTCCGGGGCACGAGGCACATGGGGCGGCGCGGTGGCGGGGGTCAGGACGCCTGGCGCTCCGGGTCCTGGTGGATCTCCACGCCGCCGGAGTCGCCGAACGTCAGCCGGCAGGTGTCGGCGCGGTAGGTGGCGACGGAGAGCGCGGCGGTGCGGCCACCGGCGAAGAAGCGGGTGGTGACGACCAGGACGGGTGCGCCCGGCAGCCGGTCGAGCTGCTTGGCGTCGTCCGCGCGGGCCGAGCCGAGTTCGACGGCGCTGTCCTGCCCGTCCAGTTCCAGGCGCTGCAACTCACGCAGCACGGCACGCGCGCGTGCCGCCCCCGCCGGGGTGTCGATGGCGGACAGCTCGGGCACCGACGACTGCGGGACGTAGAGCAGCTCCGCGGCGACGGGTTGGCCGTGCGTCATCCGGGAGCGGCGCACGATGTGCACGGTGTCGTCAGGGCCGGATTCCAGCGCGGCGGCGACGGCGGCCGGCGGGACCTCCAGCGTGCTGTCGGCCGGCTGCCAGGCATCGGTGGCCGTGCCCGGCCAGGCGTGCTGCTCGGTGCCGACGGCGACCCCCACCCGCGGCGGCGCGACCGTCGTACCCACTCCTCGGCGGCGCTGGAGGCGTCCTTCCAGTTCGAGCTGTTCGAGGGCCTGCCGGAGCGTGGCACGGGCGACGCCGAACCGGGCGGCGAGGTCTCGCTCGTTGGGCAGGATCTCGCCCACGGAGAACTCGGAGTCCAGTGCCTCACTGAGCACGGTCTTGAGATGCCAGTACTTCGGTTCCGGCACCGATTCCAGCTGCGTGGTCCCCACCCTGTCCTCCGCAATCGCCGTAATCCGGCGGCGTTTTAGCGCCCTTGTTTATTAAAGGTTGTTGCACTTATCTGCGACCATAGGGCGGCCCCCACCCTTGGTCAAGACCAATCCTCGATCCCTCGCGGCACTCACAGGGGCCGTGCCGCGGAGCGTTCACGAGGCGTTCGTACGGGGTGGTGGTCCGTGACATGACGGCAAAGCCCCCGTCGCGAGGGACGGGGGCTTCGAACCGGGCGCCGCTAGGCGGAAAGCGATTGCAGCTTGTCGGGGTTGCTCAGCAGGTAGACCGACTGGATCCGGCCGTCCGCGATGTCCACCTGGAAGACCGTGACGACCTCGTCGCCGGACAGGACCACCACCGCCGGACCGCCGTTGAGTTCCACGGCACGGAAGGACATGTCCGGAACGCCCTTGCGCGCGGCGCCGATGAGGAACCGGCCGACCTTGTCCGCCGTCTCGATGATCCGCACCGGCGCCTTCGACTTGCCTCCGCTGTCGCCGACGAGGCGGACATCCGGGGCCAGCAGCGACATGAGCGCGCCCAGGTCGCCCTCCGCGGCGGCGGCGAGGAAGCGCTCGGTGAAGTCACGGCGCTGGGCGGGGTCGACCTCGTAGCGGGGCCGCCGCTCCTCGACGTGTCTGCGGGCGCGCCCGGCGAGCTGGCGCACCGCCGGTTCCTCCCGGTCGAGGAGGGCGGCGATGTCCGCGTACGGGTAGCCGAAGGCCTCCCTGAGCACGAACACCGCGCGCTCCAGGGGCGAGAGGGACTCCATGACGACGAGGACGGCGAGCGAGACGGAGTCGGCGAGCACGGCCCGCTCCGCGGTGTCCGGGACGACGTCCCCGAAGTCGGTGACGTACGGCTCGGGCAGCCACGGCCCGACGTAGGCCTCGTTGCGCGCCTTGATCTGGCGGAGCCGGTCGATGGCCAGGCGGGTCGTGATCCGCACGAGATAGCCGCGCGGTTCGCGCACGTCCCCGCGGTCCGCGCCGGACCAGCGCAACCAGGCCTCCTGGACGACGTCCTCCGCGTCGGCCACCCGCCCGAGCATGCGGTAGGCGACTCCCAGCAGTACGGGACGGTGCTCTTCGAAGACGTCGGTCACGGTGTCGATGGTCACGGCTCCATCCCAGCCGACCCGCCGCGCGCTGTCCAGGCGGATTCGGCGGTGCGGCCCAGGAAGGATCAGGAGGGACCAGGAGAGGTCAGGAGGGGCTACCCGTCGGTAGTAATTGCTGACAAGCTGTCTACGCGGCGCACTCAGCGAGTTCGACACGTCCCACGAGTCCCAGACGAGGAGCACACCCCATGGCCGACACCGTCTCGTTCAAGGTCCCTTCCCCGCACGGCCCGCGATCGGTGACGGTCGACTACGCGCGCGTGGGCAGCGGCGAACCGCTCCTGCTGCTGCACGGCATAGGCCACCACCGGCAGGCCTGGGACCCGGTCGTGGACATCCTGGCGAGCGAGCGCGACGTGATCGCCGTGGACCTGCCCGGCTTCGGTGCGTCCCCGGGGCTGCCCGAGGGACTCTCGTACGACCTGGCCACCACGACCGCCGTGTTCGGCGCGTTCTGTGAGGCGCTGGAACTGGGCCGGCCGCATGTGGCGGGCAACTCGCTCGGTGGCCTGCTCGCCCTCGAACTCGGCCGGGAGAAGCTCGTACGGTCCGTCACCGCGCTGTCCCCCGCGGGGTTCTGGTCGGAGGCCGAGCGACGGTACGCCTTCACCGTGCTGCTCGCGATGCGGGGTATCGCCCAGCGGATGCCGCTGCCCGTCGTGGAGCGGCTGTCGCGGTCGGCTGCCGGACGGACCGCGCTGACGAGCACCATCTACGCCCGCCCGGGCCGCCGTTCACCCGAGGCCGTCGTCGCCGAGACGCTCGCGCTGGTGAACGCGACGGGCTTCGCCGACACCCTCCGCGCGGGCGGCTCCGTCCAGTTCGTGGACGACCTCCCCGGCATTCCGGTCACCGTGGCCTGGGGCAGCAAGGACCGGATCCTGCTGCGCCGCCAGGGGGTCCGCGCCAAGCAGATCATTCCCAAGGCCCGTCTCGTGCGACTGCCCGGCTGCGGTCACTGCCCGATGAACGACGACCCGGCGCTCGTCGCGCGCGTGATCCTCGACGGCAGCCGCTGACGGCTTGGCGGTGGCGGCCACTGAAGTCTCCGTGCCGGCAGGCGCCGAGGCCCTCCTGTTCCCGCTGAACGCGCCCGAGCCGAGGGCGACTCCCACGCCGACGAGGCCGCTGCCGACGGCCTGGGCGGTGCCGTAGGCCCCCGTGCCGACGAGCGGGGCGGTGCAGGCGGCGGCGACCGGGATGAGGCCGGAGAACAGCGTGGCGCGCTCCGCGCCGATCCGCTGCACACCCATGTACCAGCACACGAAGCCGACGACGGTGACGACCGCCGCCTGCCACAGCAGCGCGGCGGCCTCGGTGCCGTCCGGCCGGCGCAGCCACGCCGTGCCGTCCAGAAGGAGCCCCGCCGCCAACGACTCGGCCGCGGCGACCCCGCACACCGTCGCGGACAGCAGCCGTGGGCCCAGGGGACGCAGTACCGGTACGGCGAGGACCGCGAAGCCGACCTCACCGGCCAGCGCGCCCACGGAGAAGGCGAGACCGGTGGCGTCCGTGCGTCCCCAGCCCTGGACGGTGAAGGCTCCCAGCGCGACGAGCAACGCCCCGTGGAGCACGGCGCGTTGGGGTCGGCGCCCGTCGAGCGCCGGGACGACGACGGCCACCACGACCGGGGCGCAGCCCACGAAGACGCCTGGAACGGCCGGCTCCGCGGTGCGCTCGGCGGCGATGACGGCCATGTTGAAGCCAACCATGCCGACGGCGGCGAGCAGTGCGAGGCGGCCCCACGCGCGGGGCCCGAGCGCCCTCAGCCGGGCCGGGGCGCCTCGCCCGGCGAGGGGCAGGAGCAGCAGGCAGGCGAGTCCGTAGCGGAGGAACTGACCGCCCGCGTACGGGTAGTCGCCAAGCTTGCTGTTGGCGGTGAAGGACGCGCCGACGAGGACACAGGCGAACCCTGCGAGCAGCGTTCCGCGGGTGGTGGCGTTCATGGGAGTGACGCTAGGAAGGGCGGCGGTCCGGTTTAAGGTCCATTTCCATGACGCCGTCGGGGACCAATCGGGGGCGGTGGGGGAAGGTCGGGAGCATGGGCCAGGAGTCGTCTGTGGGTTCTGGCGCGGAGTCGTCGGTGGGTTCGGCCGCGGAGGGTGAGGCGGCGTCCGTAGGGCGGGAGGGTGTGCCGTCCCTCCCGGGCGGTGGTGGCGGCTCGGTCGCCTGGGAGCTGCTGCTTCCGGCGGTTTCCGCGCCCGCACGCGCGCGTGGGCGGTCCTTGCAGGCGGCGTTGCGGGAGGCGGTGCGGTCGGGGCGGCTGGTGCCGGGGACGCGGTTGCCGTCGAGCCGGGATCTGGCGGCGGACCTAGGGGTGTCCCGGGGGTTGGTCACCGAGGCGTACGAGCAGTTGACGGCCGAGGGTTATCTGCGCAGCGGCCGGGGCGCGGGGACCTGGGTGGGCGGTGCCGTACGGGCGGCCCGGCCACGCGCGCGTGACCTCGCGCCCCGGCCGTCCGGTGCCCGGGCCGACTTCGTGCCCGGCACCCCGGACCTGTCCCTGTTCCCGCGGTCCGCCTGGGCGGCGGCGCAGCGTGGGGTGCTGGCGGAGCTGCCGCACCACGAGCTCGGCTACCCCGACCCGCGCGGGCTGCCCCGGCTGCGCACCACGCTGGCCGAACTGCTCGCGCGCCGCCGGGGTGTGGTCGCCGATCCGGAGCGGATCGTGGTGGTCTCCGGGGTGGCCCAGGCGACGACGCTGCTCGGCTTCGCGCTCCACGCGCGCGGGCTGCGCACGGTCGGTGTCGAGGACCCCGGCAGCCCTCAGCACGACGGCCTCTACGCGGCGGCGGGCGTCACCCCGGTGCCCGTCCCGCTGGATGACGAAGGGCTCGCCCTCGCACCGCTGCGGGCGTCGGGCGTCCGCGCGGTGGTGACGACGCCCGCCCACCAGTACCCCACCGGCATCGCGTGCTCGGCGCGGCGCCGGGCCGAACTCCTCGACTGGGCACGCTCGGTGGACGGGTTCCTCCTGGAGGACGACTACGACGGCGATTTCCGCTACGACCGCGCCCCCGTCGGCGCGCTCCAGGGTCTCGACCCGGAACGGGTGGCGTACGCGGGCTCGGTCAGCAAGTCCCTCGCCCCGGGGCTGCGGCTCGGCTGGCTGCTGGTGCCTGAGGCCCTCGCCGACGAGGTGATCGAGCGCAAGCGGACCATGGACCTCGGCCATCCCACCCTCGACCAGGCGGCCTTCACCCGCTTCGTGGAGCGCGGCGACTACGACCGTCAGCTGCGCCGCTGCCAGCACGCCTACCGCGAGCGGCGCGACGCCCTCGTGGCCGCGCTGGAGGAGCACTTCCCCGGCTCGCAGGTGTCCGGGATCGCCGCCGGACTGCATGTCATCGCCACGCTGCCGGAGCGGTACGGGCCCGAGGAGCGCTTCCTCGCGCGCGTGACGGCGGCCGGGGTGGCCGTACGTCCGCTGTCGGCGTGCACCCACGCGCGTACCGGCGATACGGCGGAGCTTCGGCTGGTGCTCGGGTACGCGCACCTCTCCCCCGCGCGGATCCGTGAGGGCGTACGGCTGATGGCCGAGGCGGGCCCTGGGTGACCGTCCGACGCTGAGGGACATAGACGCGCCTTGCCTGTCTCGAACCTCCGTTCCCTTGCGAATGCGGTCAGTTGTTCACTTGTGGTTTCCGTGTGCGCTGCGGCGCACCAGTAGTCATGGCATCGCACACTGGCCGGATCCCGTCCCTGGAGGCGCATCCATGTCCCACCGTCCGTTCCCCGGCCGCCGCAGCGTGCTGCGCGGCTCCCTGGTCGCGTCGGCGGCCCTGACCCTGCCCGCCGCGGCCGGCGCGGCGCCGGCGTTCGCCCTCTCCGGGCGTCCTGAGGCGGGGTGGGGTGTGCAGACGGGAGACGTGACCGCGCACTCCGGGCTGGTGTGGGTGCGCTCCGACCGTCCCGCGCGGATGATCGTCGAGACGTCCGCCACCGAGTCGTTCCGCAACGCCCGCCGATGGCAGGGCCCGCTGCTCGGCGCCGGCACCGACTTCACCGGCACCACCCGGCTGCACGGCTTCCCGGCGGGCGAGCAGATCCACTACCGCGTGCTGCTCGCCGACCCGGACGATCCGCGCCGCACCGGCGAGCCCGTCACCGGCACCTTCCGCACGGCGTCGGCCGGGCGTCGCGACGGCGTGCGCTTCCTGTGGTCCGGCGATCTCGCGGGCCAGGGCTGGGGGATCAACCCGGACTTCGGCGGCTACACGATCTACCGGGCGATGGCCGCTCTCGACCCGGACTTCTTCCTGTGCAGCGGCGACAACATCTACGCCGACGGCCCGATCTCGGCGACGGCCACGCTGCCCGACGGGAGCATCTGGCGGAACGTCACCACCGAGGAGAAGGCGAAGGTCGCCGAGACGCTGGCGGAGTTCCGCGGGAACTTCCGCTACAACCTGCTGGACGAGAACCTGCGACGGTTCAACGCACAGGTGCCGTCGATCATCCAGTGGGACGACCACGAGGTGCGCAACAACTGGTACCCGGGCGAGGTGATCGCGGATACCGACACCCGCTACACCGAGAAGAGCGTCGACGTGCTCGCGGCGCGGGCCCGGCGGGCGTTCGGCGAGTACTTCCCGATCTCCACGCTGCCCACGGGCAGGCGGGAGGGGCGGGTGTACCGGGTGCTGCGGCAGGGCCCGTTGCTGGACGTGTTCGTGCTGGACATGCGGACGTACCGCAACGCCAACTCGGCCGACGACCAGACCGTGGACCCGCAGGGCATCCTCGGGCGGGAGCAGTTGGAGTGGCTCAAGCGGGAGTTGTCGCGCTCGCGGGCGGTGTGGAAGGTGATCGCCTCTGACATGCCGCTCGGGCTCGTCGTGCCGGACACGACCGAGGGCAAGGCCAACATCGAGGCGGTGGCCCAGGGCGATCCGGGCGCGCCGCTCGGGCGTGAGCTCCAGATCGCCGAGCTGCTGCGGCACATCAAGCATCGGCGGATCACCGGCACGGTGTGGCTCACGGCCGACGTGCACCACACCTCGGCGCAGCACTACCAGCCGTCGCGGGCCGCGTTCACGGACTTCGAGCCGTTCTGGGAGTTCGTCTCGGGCCCGCTGAACGCCGGTGCCTTCCCGGCGAGCGCGCTCGACAACACCTTCGGTCCGGAGCGGGTGTTCGTGAAGGCGCCGACCGCCTCGAACGTCTCCCCCGCCGGCGGCTACCAGTTCTTCGGCGAGGTCGACATCGACGGTGACAGCGGCGACCTGACGGTCCGGCTGCGTGAGCAGGACGGCACCGTGCTGTTCACGCAGGTGCTGCGGCCGGGCCGAGTGGGTCAGTAGCCCCCGTCGGCTCCCGTACCCTCGAAGGCGGGCCGCGTACCGGCGTCATCCCCCGGTGCGCGGCCTGCGAACTCCCCCTTCCGCAGGGCGTTTTCGCAGGTCGGAGCCGATTGTCAGTGGTCGCCTCTACGGTTTTTCCATGACGCGATCCTTGCAGGCCGTGGCCTATCACCGACCCTCCGTGCTGGAGTCCGCGGCGGGTGCGCAGCGCCTGGGACTGGAGACCTCACGGGGTGCGACGCCCTCGGGTCCGACGGACCATCCGCGGTTCTTCACGGGCTTCCTGACGTCTCCTCAGGTGGCCTCCGCCGGCCTGCTCGCGGTGGCCGACGTGGCGGCGGCGCGTTACTACCAGCGGCAGCTGCGCGCCTCGCTCGACCCGGTGGTGACGGGCAACGGCGACCGGCTGCGCTTCGAGTCCTTCTCGGGCTGCGGCGGGGTGTACGCCCGCCTGGACATCCTGGAGGCAGGCCTCGACGGCGGCGAGGTGGGGCACGGCACGACGAACGTCGATGTGAACAACCCCCTGCGCGAGGCCCTGTCGCGGATCGGCGCGGACGATCCGCTCCATCTGCGGGTCGGGCCCGAGGAGTTGGCCGTGACCACGCTGGAGGGTCCGGTCGTGGAGAAGAAGGTGCCGCTCCCGGACCGTTGGCTGCGGGGCTTCGCGGAGGCCCAGGTGATCGCGGCGGGCTTCGATCTGCGGGCCGAGCTGTCCGCCGCCGAGGCCGTCCGGTTCCTGCGCTCGCTGCCGCGCGGCGGATCGCGCGGCGGCCCGCGCTGGGTGGTGCCGACGGGCGCCGCGCTGCGTCCGACGACGCGCGCGGTACCGGGGGCGGTGTGTCTTCCGGGCCCGGAGCGGCTGATCGCCCTCCAGCGGGTGCTCCGGCACGCGACCGCGCTGCGGGTGTACGGCCCCACGGTGGCGGCGGCCGGCGCCGACGCGACGGCCAGTGCCTGGGAGGCCGTCCTGCCGGGCATGCGGCTCACCCTGACGCTGTCGCCCGACGCCTCACGCGGCTTCTCCGGCGAGGGCGGTGTCCTGGACGCGCTCGCCACCGACGAGGCCGCCGAGGACGCGGAGCTGATCGCGGTGCTCCTGGCCTGGGAGCCCCGCGTCGACGTGGCCGACCTCGCCGCGGCGGCGGGCCTGACGACCGAGCGGGTCCGGGCGGCCCTGGTGCGCCTCGGCACCTCGGGCCGCGTCGGGTACGACACGGCGGAGGCGGCCTACTTCCATCGCGAGCTGCCGTACGACGCCGAGCGCGTCGAGCGGCACAACCCGCGGCTGCGTTCGGCCCGCAAGCTGGTGGCGGCGGGCGCGGTGTCCCTGGACGGCACGGGTGGCACGGTGACGGCCGAGGACGGCCATGTGCACCGGGTGCGGGACACAGCGGGGGTGCTCACGTGCAGTTGTCTGTGGTGGGCGAGGTACCGGGGCGGACGCGGACCGTGCAAGCACGCGCTGGCGGTGCGGATGGTACGCCGGGGCACCGCGGTGCGGCAGGGCGCCGCGGTCGAGGGGGTGACCGCGGTGGACGGGACTGCCGCCGCGCAACAGGGCGCCGCAGCCGAGGGGACTGCCGCGGGGGACGGGACTGCTGCGGGGGACGGGACTGCCGCGGTGGAGCGGGAGACGGTGCGAGTCGACGGGGGTGCGCGATGAACGTGCTGACGGACGCGGTACGGGCCGGGCGGACGAGTGAGCTGACGGGCCTGCTGGACGGGATGACGGACGCCGAACGACGGTCGGTCTTCCCCGAGTTGAAGGAGCTTCGCAAGGAGCTGCGGGCGGATCGGTGGGGCGTGCAGGCCCGGCGCGCCTACCCGCCGCTCCAGATGGCCGGGGCTGCCTGCCAGTCCAGCGCGGCAGCCGTCGCGAACTGGCTGGCCGCCGCCGACATGCGGTGGTGGCAGGCGCCGCCGGCGGTGCTGATCGACGTCCTGGCCGACCGCGAGACCGACTGGCTCGCCGACGTGGTGCACCGGCTCGCCCAGCGCCCGCCGAGTGCGCGGGTGCCGTACGAGCTGATGGCGGGCCTGGTCCGGCTCTCCGCCTGCCAGGTCCCGACGACGCAGGCGTATGTGGAGGGCTGGATGCGCCACATCGGCAGCATCTGGCAGCGCGGGGACACGGTGCTCACCCGGCTGCGCAAGGACCCGCATCTCCCTCAGCTCGTCGCCGCGCTGTTCGAGACGGACGACATCGGCGGCGCCCTGCAATGGCCGGCCGAGGAGGGGCCCAACAGCTGGACCGGCGCATTGGCGCAGCTCACCGCCGAGGGCGCGCTGGAGCGCGGGGCGATGGTCCACGCGTGCGTGTCCCGGCTCCTGCGGGACGGGACAGGCGCCGACCACCGAGGGTTTCTGCGGCTGCTCAAGGCCCTCGACCTCACCCGCGAGGAAGAGCGGGAACGCACCGCCGAGTGGCTGGCCCTGGCCGCCGACGCCCCCTCGGTGGTGGCCTCGCACGCGCAGTCGGTGCTGGGCGGCCTCGCCCTGGACGGCGAGCTGTCCGCGCGTCAGCTGGCCGAGATGTCGGGCGGGGTGCTGTTCCGCACCGAGAAGAAGCTCGTCCGGGCTCAGCTCGTCCTGCTGGGCAAGGTCATGGCGCGCGACGCCGCCACGGCCGACGAGCTGCTCCCGGCCGCCGCGCAGGCCTTCGGACACGAGGACTCGGACGTCCAGGAACGGGCGCTGAAGCTCGTGGAGCGGCACATCAAGAAGGCCGGCCCCGAGACGCGGTCCGAACTCGCGGAGACGGCACGGCAGTTGATCCCGGCGCTGCGCACCAGGGCGGCCGCTTCGCTGGGCATGGCCCCGGCGGACATGGAGCCGGTGGTGCACGAGGAGGTGCTGCCGCCGGTGCCGGAGCCGGTGCGGCTGGGGCCCGCTCCCGAGTCGGTGGCCGAACTCGCGGAAGAGGTCGGCGCGTTGCTGGCCTCCCGCGGTGACGTGGCGTCGTTCGAGCGCACCCTGGACGGGCTGGTGCGCCACGCGCACGACGACCGGGACGCCCTGGTCGAGGCGCTCGGCCCGGTCGTGGCGCGGCTGTGGTGGGCCACGGCAGATGCCGAACACATCAGGGAGAACACCTACTTCAACAACTATCCGCACCTCCAGCTCGTCCTCGCGGCGCTGCTCGGCAAGGTCCGGACACAGACCCTCCACGCCGCCGTCCAGCACGGGACGACGGGGCAGACCTGTGTGCACAGCGCTCTCGACCGTGCCTTTCAGGCGCGGATCTCCGAGGTGGCGTTCCGAATACGGACGGATCCGCTGCCGTTCCTCCTCTCCACGCCCAGCTGGAGCACGGGCCTTCTGGAGCCCGACGAGCTGGTGGATCGACTCGCCAGCTACCGACGGCTGGGCGCCCGGCCCTCGGACGCGGACTTCGCTCAGGCGCTGCTGCGCGTGCGGCGCGGGAACCGGACGGCGGCAACATCGGCGGCGGGGCGCGCGGCGGCCCTCGGCACCACGGAGGGCACGCGGCTCGCCCATTGGCTCACCTCGGGCGGCCCGCAGCTCCCGGCGGACCGGCGTCGTACGGCGCACGCGCGCATCCTGGTCGAGTTCGGTGAACTCGGGGAACTGCAAGATGACTTCCCGCGCGAGTTCCGGCCCCTGGGGCAGCCGGTGAGCGTCTACCGGGACCGCTGGCACTGCTACCACTGGGACGACTCGATACGTCCGCACTGGCTCGCCCTGCTCCCCGAGCGACGTGAGCTCGTCGCGGCCCGGATGCTCCGCGACCTCTCCACGGTCGCCGTGGACGACATCCGTGGACCGGCGGCCGTACTGCCGCTGCTCGCCGAGTCCGGTGGCGAGGCGGGCGACGCCGTCCACCTGTGCGTGGCGTACGGGCTCGGCGCCCGCCACGAGGAGGACCGGCTCGCCGCGGTGGACGCCCTGCTGGTGCTCGCCGCTCGGGGCCAGCTCGATGCGGCGCTGCTGGGCACGGACCTCGGAAAGCTGGTGCGGGAGGGGGCGGTGAAGCCGCTGCGGCTGGCCGACTCGCTGCGCACGGCGGCCACGACGGGGGCGAACGCCACGATCTGGGGGATGCTCTGCCACACCCTGCCGCTGCTGCTCGGCGACCTCGCGACCGGCGGGCCGGACGGGCATGCCGCAAAGAGCCGGGGGCTCGGGGAGCTGCTGGCGGTGGCCGCTGAGTGCGCCGAGCGGTCCGGGGCGCGGGGTGAGCTGCCGCATCTGGCCGCGGCCGCGTCCCGGAGCGGGTCGTCGCGGCTGGTGACACAGGCCCGTCGGCTCCAGGGGGCGTTGGTTGAGGAGGCCGCAGCGTGAGAGGACAGTAAGGATCCGGACAAAAAGCCCAGATCTTGTCTTTACCGCCCGGTCACAAACCGTTCGTGATCACGCAACACCGTTCCTTCACAGTGGGTGCATGAGTCGAGAAATGTCTGATGTGACGCGTGCGAGGCACGGTCGTCCGGTCCACCACTGGCGCCGGGACCTCATCGAACTGGCCGCGCTGTTCACGGCGGTCGCGGTGGCGGACGCCGTCGCCAATGTGATCGGCCACGGGCCCGACGGTCCGGAGCTGCTGCTGGTGTCGGCGATCGTCCTGGTCGCCACGGCGGGGTTCCACACATGGTGGGCACGCCGCCACGGTCACGCGCCGCCGGTGCGCGATACCGGTGCCCGGCCGCCCTCCTCGGAGACGCAGGCCGGGCCGTCCGCCGACACCGGGGAGAGCGTGCTGTGGCGGATGCGGACGACGGTGAAGGACGAGCCGGGATCGCTGGCCGCACTGTGCACGGCCCTCGCCGGCCACCGGGTCGACATCCTCAGCCTCCAGACGCACCCGCTGGCCGAGGGCACGGTGGACGAGTTCCTGCTGCGGGCGCCCCATGAGCTGACGGCGACCGAGATCACCCGGGCCGTCGCCCTGGCCGGCGGTTCCGGTACCTGGATCGAGCGGGCCGACGCCCACGACCTGGTCGACGCGCCGACCCGGGTGCTCGGGCTCGCCGCCCGTACCGCGCTGGACGCGGCGGAACTGCCGCTGGCGCTGAGGCAGTTGCTGGGCCGGTGCACCATCAGGTCACTGCCCGCCGCGCCGGCCGGAGGGGGCCGCGGGCCGGAGAGCGTGCCCGTGGAAGGGGTGCTTGAGGAGACCGTGCTGAGGCTGCGGGCACCGGAAGGCGGAGTGATCACCGTGGAGCGGCCGTATCTGCCGTTCACCCCGACCGAGTTCGCGCGGGCGCGGGCCCTGGTGGAGCTGGACACGGTCCTGGGACCGCGCGTGCCGCACAGCGAGGATGTGCTGACGTTGCCCGAGGGCAACGACATCACCGTGCGCCGGGCGGACACCGGGGATCTGGAGGCCGCGAAGGCGATGCACGAGCGGTGCAGCCCGCGGACGCTTGGTCTGCGCTACCACGGGCCGGTCGGTGACGCGCACCGGTACTTGAACCACCTGCTCAGCCCGCGGTTCGGGCGAACCCTGGCCGTGCAGACTGCGTCGGGTCGGCTGGTCGGTCTGGGGCATCTGCTGTGGGACGGGGACGAGACCGAGGTCGCACTGCTGGTCGAGGACGAGTGGCAGCGACGCGGGATCGGGGCGGAGTTGCTGCACAGGCTGGTGGGGATGGCTGGTGAGGCCGGGTGCGAGAGCGTGTACGCGGTGACCCAGTCGTCCAACACGGGGATGGTGGCGGCGATGCGAGGGTTGGGCCTCCCCCTCGACTATCAGATCGAGGAGGGGACCCTGGTGATCACTGCGCGGCTGGCTTCGCAGGGGGCTGTGGAGCAGGTGAGTGCGGGTTCGCCCGAGCGCCGTAGGGGCTAGTACCGGATCGCGACTGCGGGTGCGTCGCGGCTGGTCACGCCGTTCCCCGCGTCCCTGAGGGGCGTCACCCCAAGGGCGTTGTCCAGATCCGTCCAGAGATCTTCCACGTCCTCCAGGCCCACCGACATGCGCAGCAAGCCGTCGCTCACGCCGGCGCCCTGCCGGTCGCCCGCGTCGACGATGCGGTGGCTGATGGACGCCGGGTGCTGGATCAGGGTGTCGACGCTGCCGAGGCTCACCGCCGGGGTGATCAGGCGGACGTTCGCGATCACCTCGTGCGGGTCGCCGTGGACCTCGAAGGCGATCATCGCGCCGCCGATGCGCGGGTAGTGGACGCGGGCGACGCGCGGGTCGGCGGCGAGGCGGCGGGCCAGTTCGGCGGCGGTCGCGGAGGCCGCGTGGACGCGGACCGGGAGCGTCGACAGGCCGCGCAGGAGGAGATAGCCGGCCAGCGGGTGCAGGACGCCGCCGGTGGCGAACCGGACCTGGCGGAGCCGGCCGGCGAACTCCTCGTCGCAGGCCACCACGCCCGCCATCACGTCGCCGTGGCCGCCGAGGTACTTGGTGGCGCTGTGCAGCACCAGCCGTGCGCCCCGCTCGGCCGGGCGCTGGAGCACGGGCGTGGCGAAGGTGTTGTCGGCGAGGAGCGGGACCGTGCCGCAGGCGTGGGCCACCGCGCGCAGGTCCACCTCGGCGAGCGTCGGGTTCGCCGGGGACTCGACCATGACCAGGCCCGTGTCGGGGCGCAGCGCGTCGCTGATGCCGGCCGGGTCCGTCCACGTCACCTCGGAGCCGAGCAGCCCGGCGGTCAGGAGGTGGTCGCTGCACCCGTACAGGGGGCGGACGGCGACCACATGGCGCAGGCCCATCGAGCCCCGTACCAACAGGACGGCGCTCAGCGCGGCCATGCCGCTGGCGAAGGCGACCGCGGCCTCGGTGCCCTCCAGGCGGGCCAGGGCCGTCTCGAAGCGGGCGACGGTCGGGTTGCCGAGGCGGCCGTAGACGGGCGGGCCGTCCGGGTCGGCGCCGGTGGCGGCGAAGGCGTCGATGCGGGCGGCCTCGCCCCGGCTGTCGTACGAGGGGTAAGTGGTCGACAGGTCGATGGGCGGGGCGTGCAGTCCCTGCCGGGCGAGGTCGTCGCGGCCGGCGTGGACGGCCTCGGTGGCCAGGGCTCTGGTGGGCACAGGCGTCGTCTCCATGCGGGACAGGGTGAACACCGACCGGGATCGATGGGCAGAACGCCGTGTTACGTTCGGCGCATGGCCGAATCTGTCGTACTGGATCCGGTGGACCTTCATCTTCTGCGGCTGTTGCAGAACGACGCCCGGACCACCTATCGCGATCTCGCCGCCCAGGTGGGGGTCGCGGCGTCGACCTGTCTGGACCGGGTGACCCGGCTGCGCCGGGCCGGCGTGATCCTCGGCCATCAGCTGCGGCTGGATCCGGCGAAGCTCGGGCGCGGGCTTGAGGCGCTGCTGTCGGTGCAGGTCCGGCCGCATCGGCGGGAGTTGGTGGGGCCGTTCGTGGAGCGGATCAGGGCGCTGCCGGAATCACGGACCGTCTTCCATCTGACCGGGCCCGACGACTATCTCGTCCATGTCGCGGTCGCGGACATGACGGATCTGCAACGGCTGGTGCTCGACGAGTTCACCGCCCATCGCGAAGTGGCCCGGGTGGAGACGCGGTTGATCTTCCAGCAGTGGGACTGCGGGCCGCTGCTCCCGCCTACGCCCTCGGCTCAATCCGGGTGACGTGCGGCGTCCCCTCGTACGAGGATGGACGGCATGTCACAGACCAACAGCCTGCCCCGTGAGGTGGCCGACGCCTACGTCGACGCCCTCATCGCCCTCGACCCGGTCACCGGCACCTACCTCGGTGTGAAGGAGAGTTCGAACCGTCTGCCCGACACCTCACCGGCGGGCCAGGACAAGCTCGCCCGGCTCCAGCGGGACACGCTCGCCCGGCTCGACGAGGCGGAGCGGCAGCCCGGCGCGGACAGTGACATCGAGCGGCGCTGCGCCCGGCTGCTGCGCGAGCGGCTCACCGCGGAACTCGCCGTGCACGACGCCGACGAGGGGCTGCGCTCGGTCGGCAACATGGCGACGGCCGCCCATTCGGTGCGCGAGGTGTTCACGGTGACGCCGAACCAGACCGACGAGGACTGGGCGGCGATCGCCGAGCGGCTGCGGGCCGTACCGGGCGCGTTCGCCGGGTACCGCGAGTCCCTCGCGCTCGGCCTGGAGCGCAAGCTGTACGCCTCGCCGCGCCCGACCGCCACCTTCGTCGAACAGCTCACCGAGTGGGCGGACACCGGGGAGGGACGCGGCTGGTTCGAGGACTTCGCGGCGGACGGCCCCGAGGCGCTGCGCGCCGAGCTGGACGAGGCCGCGCGCGGCGCGACCGCGGCCGTCGTGGAGCTGCGGGACTGGATGCGGGAGGTGTACGCGCCGACGATCGAGGGCGCCTCGAACACGGTCGGCCGGGAGCGGTACGCCCGTTGGGCCCGCTACTTCAACGGCACGGACCTGGATCTGGACGAGGCGTACGCGTACGGCTGGTCCGAGTTCCATCGGCTGCTCGGCGAGATGAGGCAGGAGGCGGAGAAGATCCTGCCGGGCGCCGAGACGCCGTGGGTGGCGCTCAAGCACCTCGACGAGCACGGCCGGCACATCGAGGGTGTCGACGAGGTCCGGGACTGGTTGCAGAGCCTGATGGACGAGGCGATCGACAAGCTGGACGGCACGCACTTCGAACTCGCCGAGCCGGTCCGCAAGGTCGAGTCGCGCATCGCGCCGCCCGGCAGTGCGGCGGCGCCGTACTACACGGCCCCGTCGGAGGACTTCTCCCGCCCGGGCCGTACCTGGCTGCCGACGATGGGGCAGACCAGCTTCCCGGTCTACGACCTCGTCTCGACCTGGTACCACGAGGGCGTCCCGGGCCATCACCTCCAACTCGCCCAGTGGACGTACGTCGCCGGAAACCTCTCCCGCTACCAGGCCACCATCGGCGGCGTCAGCGCCAACGCCGAGGGCTGGGCGCTGTACGCGGAGCGGCTGATGGACGAGCTCGGCTTCCTCACGGACGCGGAGCAGCGGCTCGGTTACCTCGACGCGCAGATGATGCGGTCGACGCGGGTCATCGTGGACATCGGTATGCACCTGGAGCTGGAGATCCCGGCCGACTCGCCGTTCCACCCGGGCGAGGTCTGGACGCCGGAGCTGGCCCAGGAGTTCTTCGGCGCGCACAGCAGCCGCCCGGCGGACTTCGTGGAGAGCGAGCTGACCCGCTATCTGACGATCCCCGGCCAGGCGATCGGCTACAAGCTGGGCGAACGCGCCTGGCTGCTGGGTCGGGAGAAGGCCCGGCAGCGCCACGGCGACGCGTTCGACCTGAAGGCCTGGCACATGGCGGCGCTGTCGCAGGGCTCCCTGGGCCTCGACGACCTGGTCGACGAGCTGGCGCAGTTGTAAGAGCCGGACTCAGTGGCGGAAGCCGCCCTCCGAGTCGATCACCTGCCCGGTGATCCAGCCCGCCTCGTCCGTCGCGAGCCAGGCGATGAGGCGGGCCGGGTCGTCGGGCATCCCCCAGCGCCCGGCGGGGAAGCGGGCGGCGACGGCCTCGTACACCTCACCTGTCAGGTAATCCGTGTCCACGGGGCCGGGGTTGACCGTGTTCACGGTGATGGAGCGGTCAGCGAGCGCCGTCGACAGTGAGCGGGTGATGGAGGCGAGCGCGCCCTTCTGAAGGGCGTAGGCGATCTCGCCCGGCATGCCGCCCGCGTTGTCCTGGCCTGAGGTCATCATCATGATCCGGCCGCCGGGGAGGCCGCCTGCCCGGTGCCGTGCGTAGGCCTGCACCAGCAGCAGCACCGAGCGGGTGTCGACCGCCCAGTGAGCGTCCAGCATGGCCGCGTCGATCTCGTCGAGGGTGCCGTCGCTGCCGCTCAGGGCGTGGTTGGCGACCAGGATGTCGAGCCGGCCGCCGAGCGCGTCGGCGGCGGTGGCGATCAGTGCGGCCGGGGCGGCGGGGTCCGTCAGGTCACCGGGTCCGGCCACGATCCGCGCCGCGGGGTCGCCGGCCGCGCCGCGCACGGAGGCGAGCACGTCCTCCGGGCGGTCCGCTCCCCAGGGTTGGGCGGCGTCGTGCGGGACGTGGTGGTGCAGATAGACGCTCGCCCCGTAGGCGGCCAGCCGCCGGGCCACGGCGTGCCCGATGCCGCCGCGCCTGCTGGCGCCGGTGACGAGGGCGGTACGGCCGCGCAGGGGAAGCGGATCGCGGCGGAGTTCTTCGGGGGCGGGGTGGGGAAGTCGGGGCATGGACGACCATGATGGGGAACCGTCCCGCGCGGCGCACGGGAATTTCCCGGCCGTCCCGTGCACCAAGGGCCTGAGTTGCTGTCCCATGCACCAGGGGCTCGGGTTTGCTCTATCCCTGCGCCAGCGGCCTCAGTTGTACGAGTCCCAGCCAGGTCTCCGGACCGGACCGGACGTGTGCCGCGCGCACCGCGTAGCGGCCGGGGTCGAGCGCGATCCAGACGTGGTCGGTGCGCAGGGAATCGGTTCCCGGCCAGGCGGCGTCGAACAGCAGCACCGGTCCGGGCACGTTCCAGGCCACCTCCGGCCCCCACACGGCGGCGGCGAGCGCGGCCGGTACCTCGCCGAGCAGCTGCTCCTCGGACTCCGCGGCCGACCACCGTACGAAGAGGCCCCGGTCCGGCAGATACGTGGTGGAGGCGGGCTCGTCGCCCAACACCAGCGCGGCACTGTCGCCGACGGGCAGCAGGCCGAGGTATCCATCGACCTCGCAGGCCCGGTCGTAGTCCGAGGCGGTCTCGTCGCCGTCGGCGCCCGCCCAGAACGGCAGTACGGTCTCCGGGACCGCTATGAGGGGCCCGCCGCCCGACTCCACCCACTCCGCCACGCCCGGCTCCGCGTATCGCACCATGGCGCGGAATCTACCCGGTACATGACAGTGCGCGTCGCCCGTTCTCAGGAAGACCGGAATCCGTGATTCAGAAGGCCGGGATCCCCACTCAGTGGCGGACGGTCACCCGCGCCGCCGGGGCGCCGCAGCGCCCCGGTCCCGGCTCAGCAGCCGCAGTTCTCCGCGTCCACCGGCGCCGTCAGCGGGTCCGCGTCACGGCGCTCCTTGCCCTCCCAGGTCTCGAACTCGAAGCCCTCGCGCGCCCAGTACTCGAAGCCGCCTAGCATCTCCTTGACCTGGTAGCCGAGTTCGGCGAGGGCGAGGGCCGAGCGGGTGGCGCCGTTGCAGCCGGGGCCCCAGCAGTACGTCACGACCGGCACGGACTTGTCGAGGAGCTGCTCGGCCTGCTCGGGGATGAGGGCGGTCGGCAGGTGGACCGCGCCGGGGATGTGGCCCTGCTCCCAGGCCTCGGTGGAGCGGGAGTCCAGGACGACGAAACCGGGGTCGCCCCCGGCCGAGAGCGCGGCGGCGACGTCGGAGACGTCGGCGTGGAAGACGAGGCTCGCACGGAAGTAGGCGGCGGCCTCGGCCGGGGCCGCGGGGGCGACGCGCAGGACGGGGTTGACGGTGTTGGTGCTGACGCTGCTCATGCGATGGCCTTTCCCTGACACGGCTCGCGGGGCTTCTCGTCGGGCCTCGTCGCCCTCCCCGCCCCAGAAATCTACGTCGCCCGATCACACCGCTGAAGTGCCGATCCCCGGCGTTCCGCTTGATCCGCCGGTGATTCCCCTGGTATCTCTCCGGCATGACCGAGTTTTCCCCGGACGCCACCGACTGGCGCATTCTCGATGTCCTCCAGCGGGAGGGCCGGGCCAGCTTCGCCGAGCTCGCCCGTGCCGTCTCCATGTCCCCGAGCGCGGTCACGGAACGGGTGCGCCGGCTGGAGGAGGCGGGCGTGATCCAGGGGTACGCGGCGGTCGTCGACCCGGACCGGCTGGGGCTGCCGATCCTGGCGTTCGTGCGGCTGCGCTATCCGAACGGCAACTACAAGCCGTTCCACGACCTGCTGGAGGCGACGCCGGAGATCCTGGAGGCGCACCATGTCACGGGCGACGACTGCTTCGTCATCAAGGTCGCCGCGCAGTCGATGCGGCACCTGGAGGAGGTGTCGGGCAAGATCGGCGCCCTGGGGGCGGTGACGACGAGCGTCGTCTACTCCTCACCCCTGCCGCGCCGGCCGCTGGGCCGCTGAGCGCACCTTCAGGGCCGAACCGGATCTGCCCTTCACGACCTCCAACTGCGCGTGGATACGCCGCCGCAGGTCGGCGACATGGCTCACGATGCCGACGCTGCGGTCCCGTTCGCGCAGTGAGTCGAGCACGTCGAGGACCTCGTCGAGAGTCTGGTCGTCGAGGCTGCCGAAGCCCTCGTCGATGAAGAGTGTGTCGAGCCGCACCCCGCCCGCCTCGTCGGTGACGACGTCCGCGAGGCCGAGGGCGAGGGCCAGCGAGGCGAAGAACGTCTCACCGCCGGACAGCGTGGCGGTGTCCCGCTCCCGCCCGGTCCAGGCGTCGACGACATGCAGCCCGAGGCCACTGCGACCGCGTCCGGCCCGGTCGTCGGAGTGGACGAGGGTGTACCGCCCGGAGGACATCCGCAGCAGCCGCACGGTCGCGGCGGCGGCCACCTGCTCCAGCCGCGCGGCCAGCACATACGACTCCAGGCGCATCTTGCGTTCGTTGTCCGCCGAGGTGCCCGCGGTGAGCGAGGCGAGGCGGGCCACCCGGTCGTACTCCTCGCGCAGCGGGGCGAGGCGGCGCACGGAGACGGTCGCGCGCGCGGAGAGCCGGTCGAGGTCGGCGCAGCGCCGGGCGGCGGCGTCGCGCGCGGAGGCCGCGTCGCGCACCCGCTGGGCGGCGAGCGTCGCCGCGCGCTCGGCGGCGGCGAGGTCGGCGGGCGGCTGCTGGGCGGCGGCCGCGGTGTCGGGTTCGGCGAGGACCGCCCGTACGGCGGCCTCCTGCGACTGCCAGTCGTCGAGCCGCCGTTGGAGGTCGCGATGGGCCGCGTCGTCGAGGAGCGCCTCCGCCGCGGCCTGCGGGGTGTCGAAGCCGGCCCGGAAGGCGGCGTCGGCCAGCCGGGCGTCGGCGTCCTTGAGCCGCTGGGCGGTGTCCTCGGCGACGCGGGCCGCGTCGGCGGCGTCGGTGAGCAGCCTGACCTGGCGCTCCAGCTGGTCGGCCCGTGCGGCGACGCTGTCGAGGGTGCCGCGCGCCTGCGCCAACTCCTCCTCCAGCACGCCCCGTTCGCGGTCCAGGCGGTCCCGGTGCCCGACGCGGGACGCGGCCCGTACCGCGGCCTCCTGGCGCACTCCGGTGCGCCGCTCGTGCTCCTGCTCGGCCCGGCGCAGCTCCTCGTGCGCGGGATGCAGATCCGAGGCCTCGCGGCGGGCCTGCGCGTAGAGCCGCTCCAACTCCTCGGCGGCATCGGCGAGTTGCCCGGTAGAGGCATCACCGGCCTCCGCCGTGGCCGCGGCGAGTGCCTCGCGTACGACGCCCAGGCGCCGTTCCTGCTCGCTGTGCCGTTCCTCCGCGTGCTGGTAGGCGGCCAGCGCCCGCTCCTCCGCCTCCCGGTCGACGTGCCCGGCGTCCTTGCGGGCCGGGGCCGGGTGCTCGGTCGCCCCGCAGACCGCGCAGCGTTCGCCGTCCGTCAACTGGGCGGCGAGTTCGGCGGCGATGCCGTTCAGCCGCTGCTCCTTGACCTCCAGCCAGCGGGCCTTGAGCGTCAGCGCGTCCGCCTGGGCGAGCCGGACCTGTTCGGCGGCCGTGTCGGTGTCACCGGCCAGCTGGTCCCGCAGCCGCGCCGCGCCCAGCCGCCTCTGCGCGGGCTCGCGCTGCACCCCGAGCTGCTCGGCCCGGGTCGCGGCCTCCTGGGCGGAGTCGATGCGGGCCTGGAGCGCGGTGCGGGTCGCCTCCCATCCGGCGAGCCAGTCGTCCGCCTCGCGCAGGACGTCGTCGTCGGCACGCTCCTGCCGGTCGAGGACGGCCCGCTCCGCGACGAGTTCGGCCAGCCGCTGCTCGGCCCGCCGGGCCGACTCCAGCCCGCCCAGTTCCTCGGCGGCCCGGCGGGCGGCGGACGCGAGCCCGGCGGCTCCGGCGTCGGCGAAGGTGTCCGGCAGCAGCGCACGTGTGCGTGCCTGTGTCCCGGCCGCCCGGCCGTGCTCGGCGTCGGCGGCCTCCCTGAGCTCCAGCGCCGGTGCCACGGCCTCGGCCTTACGGGCGCGCTCCATGCGGGCCAGCGCCTGCCGGTAGCCGTCGGACCGCTCCTCCATCAGCGCGGCCCGCTGCCGCGCCTCGGCGAACCGCTGCTGAAGCCGGGCCACTTCGCGTACGTCGCCCAGCGTGCGCTCGGCAGCCGCCTGCGCGGACTCGGCGGACGTGAGGCGGCTGCGGGCGATGGTGAGCTGCTCGCGGGCGGTGCTGCGGGCGACGGCGGCGGCGCTCATGACGGCGTCGGCGAGACCCGGGTCCCCCGGTGCGGCGTCCGGCAGTGCCATCGCGTCGCCCGCCGCCTGCTGCATGCGGTGCGCGTCGGCCAGCAGCTCGGTGTCCCCGTCGCGGACCTGTGTCTCGGTGGCGCGGCGGCGTTCGGCGAGACGCTTCTCGACCTCGGCGAAGCGGTGGGTGTCGAAGAGGCGGCCCAGCAGCCGGCCGCGCGCCTCGGCGTCCGCGCGCAGGAAGCGGGCGAAGTCGCCCTGCGGCAACAGGACGACCTGGCAGAACTGCTCGCGGCTCATACCGAGGAGTTGAGTGATCTCCTCGCCGATCTCCTGGTGGGAGCGACTGAGGTCCTTCCAGGCGCCGGTCCGGGCGTCGTATTCGCGCAGCCAGCTCTGGGCCTTGTCGAGGGTGCTGCCCGAGCCGCGCTTCTTCGGGCGGGCCCAGGGCGGCTGGCGGGTGACCTCCAACCGGCGTCCGGCGACGGTCAGTTCGAGGCGCACCTCCGTGCGCGTGCCGGGGGCCGCGTGGTCGCTGCGCAGGGTGAGGCCCTGGCCGGTCTGGCGGGCGCCGGGGACGGAGCCGTACAGCGCGTAGCAGACGGCGTCGAGGACGGAGGTCTTGCCCGCGCCGGTCGGTCCGTGGAGCAGGAAGAGCCCGGCGACGGACAGCTCGTCGAAGTCGACGCTCTGGGAGCCGCCGAAGGGGCCGAAGGCGGTGATGTCCAGCCGGTGCAGCCTCACCGCGCACCCTCCCCTGTCTTCAACCGGCGCGGCCTCACCGCGCCGCCTCCCCCGTCTTCAACCGGTGCGTGCGACCTCACCGCGCCACCTCCCGCACGGCCTCGTCCGCTCGCACCGCGTCGAACGCCTCCCGCAACACGCCCTGCTCGTCCTCGTCGGGTCCCGCGCCCCGCACATGGGACACGAAGTCCTCGGCGATCTCCTGGTCACTGCGCCCCGCGAGCCGCCTGGCGTAGGACACCTCGGGGTCGTCCGGGGCGCGCTCGGGGTCGAAGACGAGGCTGAGGGTGTGCGGGAAACGCTCGGTGAGACGGGCCATGGGGTCGGCGGGGCGGACGGTGTCGGTGAGGGTCGCCTCGACCCACGCCTCCTGGTGCCGGGTGAGCTCCGGGTCGGCGAGCAGCTCCTCCAGCGTCCCCCGCACGCGGGCCAGCGCACGCGGCACGGGGCAGTCGACGCGCTCGGCGGTCACCGCGCCCTCGGCGTCGAGGTCGACGAGCCACATGCTCTTGCGGTGGTCGGCCTCGGAGAAGGAGTAGGGCAGCGGGGAGCCGGAGTAGCGGACGCGGTCGGTGATGGTCTGGCAGCCGTGCAGATGGCCCAGCGCCACGTAGTCGACGCCGTCGAAGACGCCGGACGGTACGGCGGCCACCCCGCCGACCGTGATGTCCCGTTCGCTGTCGCTGGCCTCGCCGCCGGTGACGAAGGCGTGCGCTAGGACGACGGAGCGGGTGCCGCGCGCGCGGGTGGCGAGGTCGGCGCGGACGCGGTCCATGGCGGCGGCCAGCACCGCCTCGTGCCCCGGCTTCTCCACCCCGAACTCGTCCTTCACCAGGGCGGGTTCGAGGTAGGGCAGGCCGTAGAAGGCCACGTCGCCGAACGCGTCCTCAAGGACCACCGGGGTCCCGCACGCCGACGGCTCGGTCCGCAGATGGATGCCCGCGCGGTCGATGAGCCCCGCGCCCACACCCAGTCGGCGGGCCGAGTCGTGGTTCCCGGAGATCATCACCGTCGGCACACCGAGGTCGGCGAGCCGGTGCAGGGCGTCGTCGAACAACTCGACCGCGGCCAGCGGCGGCACCGCCCGGTCGTACACGTCTCCCGACACGACCACGGCGTCCACGCCGCGCTCACGCACGGTCGCGACCAGGTGCCCGATGAACTCGGCCTGCGCCCCGAGCATGATGACCCGGTGGAACGCCCGGCCGAGATGCCAGTCGGAAGTGTGCAGCAATTTCATGAAATCGCTCTGACCTGCACGTTTGCCCCCACTGCACCTCAAAAACCAGCACGAACCAGCACGGGGCTCGCCGTCAACGCTCGCCACGCTAACGCATGTGGCTCCCTCATCCACCACTCACCTCAGATCACCATGGGGATTGATTGACAATTCCCCTGGTGCCCCGGCCCGTCAGCAGTTCCAGGCCGCCCGGTAGAACTGGCCCTTGAGCTCACCGGTGCTCTTGAGGGAGACGGGGGTGTCGATGTGCACGCCCGTGGCGCCCTTGCCGGGGTAGTACCAGTAGGAGTGGCCGTCCTTGCGCTTGCCGTAGTGGACCTCCAGCCAGCCCTGGGGGTGGTGGATGTAGGGGGCGATCCAGCGGGCCTCCCACTCGGCGGGATCCGCCCCGCACGCGTACCCGCGGACGACGGCGAGTGACGGCAAGCGCTCTCTCGCCGCGGCCTGGGACAGCGTTGCCGCGGAGAAGCCGGCGGTCTGTGCCATCGCCCGGTACGAAGAGCTGCCGGCGGCCCTGCGCAGCTCGCGCAGTTGATGTGCGAGGCGCTGCACGGGACCGGCGTCGGGATCCACGGGTCTTTCGGGCCGGCCCACGGCGCGCTCCCCTCGGTACCACTGGCGGCTTTCGTACGGCTTTCGTACGCGACCAACGTGACGACAACCTAACGTCCGGACAAATGGCGCGGTATCGGTTCCCCGCAATTGTTCGCTGCGACAAAAGCGACGTGGTGACAACAGCGACGTGCCGATCAACCGAAGAGAACAGCGCATGCCCCGGACAGACCTGATGACACGCCCCGAACCGGAGGCGCAGCAGCCCGCGCCGGCAGCACGGCGCCGCACCCGCAGGATCACCGTCGGATCGATCGTCGCCGCCGTCGTGCTGTCGGTCTTCGCCACGCCGATCGGGCCGCTGGGCTTGGTGCAGAGCGCGGACGCGGCGAGCCGTCCCAGATGGAAGATCGGGGACAGGAACAGCTACCTCAACTTCATCGGCGCCATCCGCTGGGCCGTGAACAGCGGCCACGAGGAAGCCGTGCCGGGCACCGGCTACCGCGTCATGCACACGGACCCGAGCGCCACGCGCACGTACATCGACGTCGATGTCGAGATCCAGCACAACCAGCGCTTCGTCACGCTGCGGCTGCGGGCCTCGGACCTGTACCTGATCGGCTGGTGGGGCGGCGACCGCGGTCACGAGACGTACTACTACGTGGACCCCGACCAGCAGGCGGCCAGGACCACGCGCTACTGACGATGACCCAGGCCGTGCCGGAGGCGGTCCGGTTCCGCCCCGTCGCCAACTACTTCGGCCTCCTGAACGCCGACCACATGGGGGCCACCGCTCTGTCTCGACACTACGTGGACATGCAGCAGGAGCGGGTCCAGAAGAGCCTGCTCACCGCGGCCATGTACGCCCTGTACTACCTACACGTCGCCAAGGGGACCCGTCGGGGCCGGGCGCTGCCTACGCCGCTCCCCACGCCGTCTCCCGCCGCCCGCACCGCCGGTGTTCACCTCGCCGATCTCGGGCCCTTCACCTGGGAGCCCGTACCGACTCCCGGATCACCAACTGCGTGCTGAGCACCACGTGGTCGTCATCGCCGATGGTCTCCTCCCGGTCGAGAGCCAGGCGTACGGCGGTCCGCCCCAGTTCCTCGTAGGGGACACGGATCGTGGTGAGGGACGGGGTCAGGTCCGTCGCGAAGGGGACGTCGTCGAAGCCGACGAGCGACACATCGCGCGGGAGGCGCAGGCCCGCCTCGCGCAGGGCGGCCAGCGCGCCGACGGCGATCGCGTCGGTGCAGGCGAAGACGGCCGTGAAGTCCAGTCCGTCGGCCAACGCGTCGCGCACTCGGCGGTAGCCCGAAGTGCGGGTGTAACCGCCGGGGATGTCGAGCTCGGTCTCATAGGGGACCGCGTGGGCGCGCAGAGCGTCCAGATGACCGGCTCGACGCTGTTCGGCGCTGCTGAACCCGGGCTCGCCGCCGAGGAAGAGGATGCGCCGGTGGCCGACGCCGAGCAGGTGCGAGGTCGCCTGGAACGCGCCGCCCCGGTTGTCGTACTCGACCACGGTCGCGGGAACGTCGGCGGCCAGCGGAGGACGCCCGACCAGCACCAGCCGCGATCCGGCGGCATCGAGGGCCTTTGCGTACTCGGCCATACGGCGCTGGTAGGCGTCATCGGCCACCACGCCGCCGACGATGACCACCGCGGCCGCATGCTGCTCCCGCATGAGCTGGACCAGGTCGTCCTCCCGTGTGGCGTCGCCGTGTGTCGAGCAGACCAGGCTCAGTCGACCGCGGCTGTTGGCCTCCTGTTCCACGCCGGCGGCGACATGGGCGAGGGAAGGGCCGGTGATGTCCTGGATGACGAGAGCGACGGGACCGGCCACGCGCCCGGAGAGGGCCTTCGCGTGGACGTTCACCACGTAGTGCAATGACTCCACGGCCGCCATGACACGGGCCCGCGTTTCCGTTGACACGGGGTAGTTGCCGGCCAGAGTGCGGGAAACGGTTGCTACGGAAACGCCTGCCTTGGCGGCGACGTCGCGGATCGTGCTCGGACCGTCCGATCCGGGCCGCTTACTCCTGGTCCTAGTACGCCCGGGGCCCTTGCGGGCGCTCTTTCCGTTGTCCGTCACGACGCCGACGTTACTGCATCCGGGATCGATCTCGGTCGGGCGGCAACAAGCCGCTCGGCGCTACATGGCAAACGATTCCTGTAGGCAGGATCCCGCAGCTCACCGCCCGCTGCCAGCCATGGCGCCGCCTCCTTGGCCAGTGGTACCGACGCTCCCGGCCGACGACCCGCCGACCCTCGCTTCGCCGGATGAGGACGGCCCTGTCCCGGTATCGGGTCAGGCACTGTTGGCCAGATCGGCCTGGCGCACGCGGTGCGCGAGTGGTGCTCCCGCGGTGAGCAGCGCCAGCTCGTCCACGACGGTGCGGCCGAGTCGCTCCAGCTCGTTGCCGAGCGAGCCGGCGATGTGCGGGGTGAGGAAGACGTTGGGCAGCTTGTACAGGGGCGAGTCCGCGGGCAGCGGCTCGGGTTCGGTCACGTCCAGCACGGCGGTGATCCTCCCGGCGACCAGTTCGTCGGTGAGCGCGTGGGGATCGACGAGTGCACCCCGGGAGGTGTTCACGAACACCGAGCCGTCCGGCATCAGCGACAGCCGCCGGCGGTCGAGCATCCGATAGGTCTGAGGGGTGTCGGGCGCATGCAGAGTGACGATGTCGCTGGTGCTCAGCAACTCGTCCAGCGGCACGAGCGCGGCGCCCAGCGCGGTGGCCTCGGCGGCGTCGACGTACGGGTCGTACAACGACACCGAGAAGTCGAAGGGTCGCAGCAGTTCGAGCAGGCGTCGTCCCACCCGCGAGGCCCCGATGATCCCGACGCGCTTGCCGAGGTTGCCGACCTTCGCGTAGTCGCCGGGCGGCGGGAACACGTGCTCGGTACGGAACCGCTCCCGCAGTCCGAAGACGTCCTTGCCGGCCAGCAGGATCGCGGCGAGCGTGTACTCGGCCACCGGAAGCGCGTTGGCGTGCACCGCGCTGGACACCGCGATGCCCCGGTCCCAGACGGCGGGTGCCACCAGGCTGCGCACACTGCCCGCCGCGTGCAGCACGGCCCGCAGCCGGGGCGCCGCGGACAGGACGTGCTCGTCGACACGAGGGCAGCCCCAGCCGGTGATCAACACCTCGGCCTCGGCCAGGGCCCCGGCGACCGCCGGGTCGGCGAAGTCCCGTACGACCAGCGCGGGTTCGAGCCGGGTCAGCGAGGTCAACCGTGCCATCAGCCAGGGCGGGAAGAGTTCGGGAAGGTGCACCGGGTCCATGGCGAACACGGCGTGCGGCGGCTGCGACGGCTGTGGCGAGGGCATGGGGCTCCGCATCTGCAAGGAGGCGAGGAAGAGAGGGAACGGTGTAGTAACCGTATTCCACGCTAGAGCGCTTGGAGCCCGCCGGTCAACGCCCTCCCGGAGTGCGGAACGGTGCGGAACCCCGGCAGCGCGGGATCCCGAATTCGAGCGGGCAGGCAACGTGCCAGCTCAGTGGCGTACTGCGGGTAACCGATGCGTAAGCCTGCCGAAACATTTGACCACCCGCCTCTTGTGGGTCGGCCCATTGTGGTTCTACGGTCCATGGGAAACGGTTTCTACACCGCCTCTTTTCTCCCCTGCCCCGCCTTCAGCCGCCCGCGCCCTCCCCCCGCCGCAGGCGCTGTCCGCCTTCCCCGGAGGACCGATGAGCACCACCCGTACGAGAGCCTTCGCCGGCGCGGCCGCCGCCCTCTCGCTGTCCCTCGTCCTGAGCGCCTGTGGTGGCGGTGATGACACCGACTCGGCGGCGAAGACCACCAAGGGCGATGTGCAGCTGGAGTTCTGGAGCTGGACGGAGGGCATCCAGCAGCAGGTCGCGGTGTGGAACAAGGCGCACCCCGAGACCCAGGTGAAGTACGTCAACGCGGCCGGCGACACCGTCTACCAGAAGCTGCGCGCCGCGGTGACCTCCGGCAACGCGCCCTGCCTGTCGAAGATGGACGGGATGAACCTCGCGAACTTCGCCGCCGACGGCCTGCTCACCGACATCACCAAGGTCGCCGCTGCGTACAAGTCCCGCTACACGACCCCCGCCTGGAACGCGGTCAGCCCCGGCGGTGCCACCTATGGCATCCCCACCGGCTCCTCCCCGCTGTTCACCGCCTACCGGGCGGACCTGTTCCAGAAGTACGGCATCAAGGCCCCCACCACCTGGGACGACCTGATCGCGGCGGGCAAGGCGGTGCGGAAGAAGAACAAGAACGTCAAGATCTACAACATGGCGGGCGAGGACCCGAGCACACTCGTCGACCTCTCCTGGCAGGCGAACGCACAGTGGTACAAGATCGCCGGTGACCACTGGGAGATCGGCTTCACCTCGCCCGAGGCGCTCAAGGCCGGTGACGTCGTCCAGCAGTTGGTCGACAACAACCTGGCCTCCAACGCCTCCTACGCCGACCCGGGCGTCTTCAAGACCTGGGACCTCGGCAAGACGATCGCGATGACCACGTCCACCTGGCAGCTGCCGATCTACGACACCAACTTCCCCAAGTCCAAGGGCAAGTGGCAGCTCGCCGACGCGCCCGTCTTCGACCCGGCCAAGCCGCAGACGTCCAGCAACTTCGACGTCACGGCCGTCCTCAAGGGCTGCAAGTACCCCGACCGGGCCGCCCAGTTCGCCACCTGGCTCTCCAGCAGCAAGGAGTCGCTGACCGCGCTCACCGACCCCGAGTCCAAGTCCGGGCTCTTCCCGGCGGTCAAGGACGTCTCCCCGTACGTCGACAAGATCATCCCGACCGACATGTTCAACGGGAAGTCGGACAGCGCCCAGATCATCACCACCGCGGCCTCCCGGGTCGGCGGACAGTGGCAGTACGGGCCCGACTACGCCGCCATGTACTCCGAGATGCAGAAGCAGTGGGGCAAGGTCATGAAGAAGGAGCTCAGCGTGAAGGACATGCTGACGCACCTTCAGGACTGGGTGCTCGCGGACCTGAAGAACAAGGGCGTCAAGGCCGTCGCGGCCGGCTGAACCACCTGATCTGGAGACTGCCTTGTCCACCCTCATACGACCGGCGAAGGTCGCCACCGACTCCCCGGTCCGGCGGACCTCCCCCCGCCGGACCGGGAGGCGGGGAGCCTACAAGGGCCTGCTGTTCATGCTGCCCTTCCTGATCGGCTTCCTCCTCACCTACGTCGTGCCGATCGGCTACGCCCTCAACCAGAGCCTGCACGAGAAGAAGAGCAGCGGCATCGGCTTCGGCCCGACGAGGACCGTCTTCGCGGGCTTCGCCAACTTCGCGGCGATCCTCTCCGACGGCACCTTCTGGGCCGGCATGCTGCGCACCCTCCTCTTCGGGGCCGCGCAGATCACGGTGATGCTGGGCATCTCCCTCCTGCTGGCCCTCCTGCTCGACGGCGTCGCCGCTCGCGCGGTGCGCTTCTTCCGCTCCGGACTGCTCATCCCGTACGTCGTCCCGGGCGTCGTCTCGACCCTGATCTGGCTGTTCCTCTACAGCCCGACGGCCAGCCCGATCGTCGACATCGCCGACACGGCAGGCACGACGGTCACCTTCTTCGGCGGCCTGAACACCTACCTGTCGCTGGGCAACCTGCTGACCTGGCAGGGCATCGGCTTCAACATGATCCTGATCTCCGCCTCACTTCAGGCACTGCCGCGCGAGCTGTACGAGGCGGCCCGGCTCGACGGGGCGAAGGAGTGGCGGATCGCCTGGTCGATCAAGGTGCCGAACATCACCGGCATCCTGGTGCTGACCGGCATGTTCTCCCTCATCGGCCGGCTCCAGCTGTTCACCGAGCCGCTGTTCCTGCGGTACGTGGCGCCGGAGTCCATCAGTACCGACTTCACGCCGATGCTGGAGATCTTCGACCGCGCGTTCAAGACCGGCAACTACCAGTACGCCGCCGCCGAGTCGCTCGTCCTGGCGGTCGTCACCGGCATTCTCGCCTTCGTCTTCTACCGCGTCACGAACAGGAAGGTGTCATGAGCAGCGCCACGAACGCCGCGCCCGCCTCCGGCGGAGGAGTGCGACCGACCCGCCGAGCGGTGGCGCTGACCACCGGCCTGCTGATCGTCTTCCTGCTCTACTCGCTCGCCCCCACCTGGTTCCTCCTGGTCGCCTCGACGAAGAACCAGACGGACCTGTACTCCACCTTCGGCCTTTGGTTCTCCTCCAACCACCTGGCCGACAACTTCCAGGCGATCTGGGACTACCACGACGGGGTCTTCGGCCGCTGGATCCTCAACTCGGTCCTGTACTCCACCGTCGGTGCCGCCGGTTCGACGCTCTTCTCGCTCGCCGCCGGGTACGGCCTGGCGAAGTTCGACTTCCGCGGCCGGGGTGCCCTGTTCGGCGTCATCGTCGGCGCCTCCCTGCTGCCGAGCACCCTGCTCGCGTTCCCGCTCTACCTCGTCTTCGCCGACATCCACCTCACCAACACCGTGTGGGCGGTGCTGATCCCGTACTTCATCAACCCCTTCGGCGTCTACCTCGGCAAGGTCTACGCCGACACCTCGGTGCCCACCGAGCTGATGGAGGCCGCCCGCATCGACGGCGCGAGCGAGACGCGGATCTTCTTCTCGGTCGCGCTCAGGCTGATGCGCACCGGCGGCATCACCATCTTCATGCTCGACTTCGTCAACATCTGGAACAACTTCTTCCTTCCCCTGTTCATGCTCAACGGCGAGCGCAGCTTCCCCGTCACCCTGGGCCTCTTCTCCTGGGTGCAACAGGCGCAAACCTCCCGCGACATGAACACACTCGTCCTCACCGGGTCGCTGCTGTCGATCATTCCGCTGGCGGTCTTCATGTTCGCGCTCCAGAAGTACTGGCGCAGCGGAATCCTCATGGGCAGCCTCAAGTAACAAGGGAACCACCGTGCCCAACACACCCAGAAGACGTGACGTCCTCAAGTACGCCGGAGCGACCGGCGTCGCCGCGGCGGCGATCGGACTGCCGATGGCCCCGACCGCTGTCGCGGCCGAACCGGACGCGTCCCGCGCGCGTGGCCGTGCTCCGCTCGATGTCGTCGTCTTCGGCGACGCGGACTCCGAGACCGCGCACGAGCTGACCGCCACCCTCTCCGACACGGTCACCGGCGGCCTGGGCCAGAGCGCCCGTGTCCTCAACCCGACCAGCCCCGCGACGTTCTGGGGCGGCACCCTGAAGTTCGACGTCGCCGTATGCCCGACCGGCACCACGTATGTCACCGTGCGACTGTGGGGCGACGACTACGACAACACCTCCGAGGAAGCCGCCTCCGGCACCAACATGTGGCGGCTCCAGCTGTTCTGCGAGGGCAAGCAGGTCGGCTACGAGGACCAAGGTGCCGTCGACAGCCTCGACATCCTCGACACCGCCCCGCGTAGGCCGGGCCGCTTCTTCTTCCACACGCTGCCGCTGCCGGAGAAGATGACCGCCGGCAAGGACAAGGTGACGCTGGAGATCCGGTCGATGGGCCGCATCTGGTCCTACGGGCAGGACGCGAGCCAGTTGTACCGGACCATGACCACGCCGTCGCGCGGCATCTACCGCCTCTACACCCACACCGAGCCGTACTTCGTGCCACCCAAGGGCGAGGTCCAGGGCACCGCGCCCACGGCGACCGCCCGCACGGGTGGCGAGGAGGTCCTGGACGACATCAAGGCGCGGGTCCTCAAGGACCAGAACAACCTCCTCACCACCGCGACCCCGGCCGCCATGGACGGCTGGGCCATGCAGTCGCTGGCCGAGGGCTACCTGTGGTCCGGCAGCCCCGCCTACGGCAAGCCGGAGGCGGTCGACCGGGTGCTCCAGGCGATCGACGGCCGGTACATGGCATGGAAGGCCGACGCCACCGTCCTCACGGGCTCCGACCAGCAGTGGCAGGGCTTCGGCCGGGTCGGCCTGGTGCTGGCCCTGCTGTGGGAGCACCTCGGCGACCGCCTCGACACGCAGGTGACCGGCTCGCCGTACGCCATCGCCAACCCCGGCTTCGAGTCCGGCGGTGCCACGCCCGCCTCCTGGTCGATGCCCGGCTGGGCCACAGCCGGCGGCGGCACCTGGGCCCGCGACACCACCGTCTCCCGTTCCGGCTCCGCCTCCCTCAAGCTGCAAGTCACCACGGCCAACGGCTACAGCTACGTCAACTCCGCCACCAGGACCCGTATAGCCCAGGGCACGTACAAATACGGCGCCTGGATCAAGACCGACGGTGTCACGGGCGCCGGCGCGCACATCGACCCGCTGTTCTACGACGCGAGCAACAAGCTGGTGGGCAGCGACCACAAGGTCTACGCGAGCAAGGGCACGCACGACTGGGAGTACGTCGAGTTCGTCTTCGCCACCCCGGCCGGCGCCACGCAGGTCGAGATGCATCTGCGCCTGTCCGGCCCCGGCACCGCCTGGTTCGACGACGTCACCCTCGTCACCCCCGCCGACACGACCACCCCCGTGCCGCCGGTGCGCAAGGACGCGTACGTCGACATGCTCAGGTCCAGCCGCGACTACTGGCGACAGCACTTCCCGCACTACAGCAACCAGGCCCAGATCTGCGCCATCGGCCTCTACCAGACCAACCGCGGTCTGAAGCTCCTCGCCCCTGACCTGGCCCTGTCCGAGGACAAGGCGCGCGACTACCTGTACCAGTCGATCGGCATGGTCCCCTACTTTGGCCCCGAGGACGCCGACGGCAACCCCACCAAGCCGCTCGGAGACAGCTACTACCAGGTCACCAAGGCGGGCCTGACCCGCGAACTCGGCTACGTGGGCAGCTACGGCGAGGTCATCGACTGGCTGGTCATGATGTACGAGTCGGTCACCCGCGGATACCAGGGCCAGCAGGCGCCCGAACTGCGCGACCACATGGTCATGATGACCAAGGCACGCGGGAAGTTCCGGGTGGTCGACGTGGACAAGGACCACCACCGGGTCTCCCGCATCGAGTCGGTCATCGGCTGGCGCAACGAGGTCTACCCCGGCGAGACCGCCTACGCCTCCCGCACCGCCTGGGACTCCAACCCGGTCATGTCGGCCGCCGTGTTCAAGGACCCCGAGATCGTCGGCTGGACCCAGGAGATGATCGCCGACGGCCAGCTCTACCCGCAGCTCAGCCTCCAGGCCCACCACACCTGGACCCGGGTGGGCCTGAACGCCCTGCGGTTCCTCTCCCGCGACTGGGACGACTTCCAGTCCCTCGCGGCCCGGCCCGGCCGGATCCCGACCGGCGCGGACCAGCCCGACTTCGTCCTCACCGACGAGGAGAACGGCTGTGCAGCCGTCAAGAACGGCGACGAACTCCTCTTCGCCTCCCTCTACTTCCGCTCCCGCCAGGGCGTCAACAACTACGCCCGCATCCACCACGTCACCCCCGTCGACCAGCGCTCCGCCACCATCCGCGAGCGCAGCGCGGGCACCACCGACGCCACCTTCACCGCCCGCGACTGGGTCCTGTGGGACTACGCCATCAACGACCCCGGCGCCTCCCACATCCCACCCGGCGGATTCCCCCCGCCCGGCGACACCCTCCACCAGGCCCTCGAAGGCGACGTCTACCACCTCGCCCCCGTCCCCGACGACATCCCCGACCCCGCCCTCGGCGTCCACTTCGACGGCGTCGAGACCATGCTCGTCGGCCGCGCGCCCTTCTATCTCTGCGAGTACGGCGACTACCTCATCGCCATGAACACCACCACCGACAAGACCTTCACCCTCCCCGCCCGCCCCGACTTCGGCCCCGCGCGGGACCTGGCCACGGGCAAGAACGTCGGAGCCGGGCACCGGCCGAAGCTCGGCCCGCTCAGCACCCTGGTGCTGTACCGGGGCTGACGCTCCATGACCGGGCCGGTGCGGTACGGGGGACCGCACCGGCCCACCCCCTCCCGCCCACTCAACACCGAGTGAAAGTGGACCCTCCCTTGAACGAGCCGCAACCCGTCCCTCCCAACCGCCGCCGCTTCCTCAAACTGACCGCCGTCGGCGCCGGCGCGGCCGGAATCGCGGGCACCGGAGCCCTGGCCGGCGCTGGTCAGGCCGCCGCCGTCACCTCCGGCCTGACCGCGCTGACCCACCCCGGCGTCCTGCACAGCCGCACCGACCTCGACCGCATCCGCAGCAAGGTCGCGGCCGGCACGTCACCCTGGACCGACGGCTACGACGTCTTCGCCGCCGACTTCTTCTCCCGATCCACGTACACCGTCGCCGGCGGCCGGGCCACCGTCACCAGGGGCACCAGCCCCGAGGACGGCAACGCGGAACTCTGGTACGACTGCAACGCCGCCTACCAGAACGCCCTCATGTGGTACATCACCCGCGACACCGCCCACGCCACCAAGGCCCTGGACATCATCAAGTCCTGGACGAACGCCCTGCGGGAGATCAACGGCAAGGACGCCGAACTCGCCGCCGGCATCTACGGCGCCAAACTGGCCGCGGCCGTCGAGATCATGCACTACACCGGTCCGGCGGGAAGCTGGTCGCCCACCGAACTCGCCGACACGGTCGCGATGTTCGAGAACATCTTCGTGCCGCTCATCAACATCTACGGCGACGGCGGCTACGGACTCATGGGCCTCAAGGGCATGTTCCAGATCGCGGTCGCGTGCAACAACCTCACCCTGTTCAACGACGCGTACAACGCCTTCCAGACCCACAGCTGCTGCGGGCTGACCAAGCTGATCCAGCCCGGCACCGGCCAGTGCTGCGAGTCCGGCCGCGACCAGGCGCACACCCAGCTGATCCTGGGCTCGCTCGCCGAGATCTGCCAGACCGCCTGGATCCAGGGCCTCGACCTGTACGGAGCGTCCGACTCCCTGCTGCTGTCCGGCTTCGAGTACACGGCGAAGTACAACCTCGGCAACACCGTCCCGTACGACGCCGGCTTCGGCCGCTGCAACTGGCACTGGTCCGCCGTCTCCACCACCGGGCGCGGCACGTTCCGGCCCATCTACGAGATGGCGTACAACCACTACGTGAAGCGGGCGGGAAGATCCGCGCCGTACACCACCCAGGTCGCGGCCGGGCTTCGGCCGGAGGGCGCCCCGTTCCAGTGCGACCATCCAGGCTTCGGAACCCTCCTGTTCTCACTCTGAGTTCTGATCGGACACCACGTGATCCACAACCCCGTCCTGCGCGGCTTCGAACCCGACCCGGTGATCCTGCGCGTCGGCGACGACCACTACATCGCCACCTCGACCTTCGAGTGGTACCCGGGCGTACGCATCCACCACTCCCGGGACCTGGTGAACTGGCGGGCGCTGGGCGGGGTGTTGGACAGCCGACGGCTGCTCGACCTGACCGGCGTGCCGGACTCGGGAGGCATCTGGGCGCCCGGACTGTCGTACGCGGACGGCCTGTTCCACCTCGTCTTCACCGTCGTCGACACCTACGCCGAGGGCTGGAAGGACCTCCCCAACTACGTGACGACCGCGCCCTCGATCGAGGGCCCGTGGTCCGACCCGGTGCCGCTGCACGGCCGGGGCTTCGACGTCTCCCTCTTCCACGACGACGATGACGGCGACGACGACGACGGCGACGGCCGCAGCTGGCTGCTGAACATGCGGTTCGACTGGCGGCCGGAGCGCGAGTCCTTCGCGGGGATCGAGATCCAGGAGTACGACCGCGAGAGGCAGCTCCTGGTCGGCGAACCCCGGATGATCTCCGTCGGGACGGCGGCCGGAGTCGCCGAGGGCCCGCACCTGTACAAGAAGGACGGCTGGTACTACCTCGTCCACGCCGAGGGCGGCACCGGCTACGAGCATGGCGCGGCGGTGGCCCGCAGCCGCGACCTGTTCGGCCCGTACGAGCCCGACCCGGACGGCCCGCTGATGACCGCCCGGCACGACCCGTCCCTGGAACTACAGAAGGCCGGCCACTGTTCGTTCGTCCGGACGGCGACGGGGCAGTGGTACGCCGCCCACATCGCCGCCCGCCCCGACACAGAACGAGGCCGGTGCGTGCTCGGCCGGGAGACCGCGCTGCAACCGGTCACCTGGACCGACGACGGATGGCCGCGCATCGCGGGCGGCGTGCCGGCGGTGACCGTGCCGGCTCCGGCGCTGCCCGCCGCACCGGTACCGGCCGAGCCCGTCACCGACCGCTTCGAGCGGCTCGGCCCGCACTGGTCCACCCTGCGCCGTCCGGCCACCCCCGACTGGATCCGGCCCCTGCCCGGACGGCTGCGGATCCATGGTGGCCAGTCCCCGGCAGGCCGCCGTACCCCCAGCCTGGTCGCCCGCCGAGTCACCACATCCCGCTGCTCCTTCGAGACCCGGCTGACGTTCACACCCCGCACCCCGGACCACCTGGCCGGGCTGACCGGCTACTACAACACCCGCAACTGGCACTACCTGTACGTGACCGCGGACGACGGCGGCGCCCCGCTGCTGACCGCCCTGAGCTGCGCGGCGGGACAGCTCACCGCGCACCCCGTCGCCGTACCGCTCGAAGCGGAACGGCCCGTGGTCCTGCGCGCCGAACTCGACGGCCCGGTGCTGCGTTTCTCGTACGGCATCGAGGGCGCCGGTCTTCGCACCCTCCCCCTGGACCTCGACGCCACGGTCCTCTCGGACGAGCACGCGGACGAATTCCACGAAGGACAGCTCAGAGTCCTCGGCTTCACCGGCGCGATGCTCGGTCTGTGGGTGCAGGACCTCGACGGCGCCGGCGTGTACGGGGACTTCGCGTACGCCGCCCACCAGGAGAAGAACACGTGATCGACGTTGGCCACATCCGCCTGTTCTGCACGAGCCTGGGGTCCGACGCCGACGCCCCTGCCCTGCTGCTGGTGCACGGCTGGGGCGGCGACGGGAGAGAGTGGTCGGCGCACGCCGACGCCCTGGCCGACCGCTTCCGGGTGATCGTCCCCGACCTGCGCGGCCATGGGCGCTCCGAGGTGCCGGACCAGGGCAACACGCCGCTGGAGATGGCGTACGACCTGGCCGCCCTGGTAGAGGTCCTGGGCTGCGGCCCGGTGGTGGCCGTCGGCCACTCCATGGGCGGCCAGGTGGTCAACCTGCTCGCCGTCCGGCGTCCGGAGCTGGTCCGGTCGGTCGTCGCCCTCGACCCGGCCCACGGAGCGCACGGCACCGAAGTGGACGGCATCCCGGGACGCTTGGCGGAGTACCGGGAGCAGGGGACACGGGCGGCGGCCGACTTCGTGGCAGGCGCGTTCTCCCCGCAGGCCCCAGCCGGGCTGCGCACCGCGCACATCCGCACCATGCTCGGCACCCCGAACCACGTCATCGCCCAGGCATACGCCGGCATGTACACCGACCGCGACGCCGTGGGCATCCGCCCGCACAGCGAGGCGTACCTGCGCCGACGCACCCAGCCCGCCCTGACGGTATGGACCTCGGCCGAAGCCGCCGACTGGGAGAGAAGCACCCTGCACGTGCCCGGCTCGCGTGTGGACCACTGGCCCGGCGTCGGGCACTACTTGCACGAGGAACACCCCGAACGGACCGTGCGGCTCATCCAGGAACGGGCAGCCGCCGACGGCACGCGGTGACCGCACGGCATCGGCTGAGATGGCGCCCGGTGGCGGTGCCCCAGAACCAGCACTGGACGATCAACACCACCTGGAACCCGGTCTACGCACGCGGGTGGTTACCTGCATTTCAGGCATCTCCGTAGGCCTCTCCGCCCAGTTCGAACCCAGCCGTCCCGGCGGTCGCGTCCGCGAGCCACGCCTCGAAGGCGGGGACGTCCGCGTCCGGGAGGCCGATCTCGATGGTGACCGCCTCGGCGTAGCGGACGTCGCGGACCTCGCGGCCGGTGGCGCGGAGGTCGTTCTGGACCTTGCCCGCGCGGTGGTGGTCGACCGTGACGGTGGCCAGGCGGAAGCGGCGGCGGGTGATCGTGCCGAGGGCGTCGAGGGCCTCGCCGACCGCGCCTCCGTAGGCGCGGATGAGACCGCCGGCGCCGAGTTTGACGCCGCCGTAGTACCGGGTGACGACGGCGACGACGTAGCGCATGTCACGGCGCAGCAGCATCTGGAGCATGGGGACGCCGGCGGTGCCGCCCGGTTCGCCGTCGTCGCTCGCCTTCTGGATCGCACCGTCGGCGCCGATGACGTAGGCGAAGCAGTTGTGGGTGGCGTCGGCGTGCTCCTTGCGGACGGCCGCGACGAATGCCTGGGCCTCCTGCTCGGTGGCCGCGGGGGCGAGGGCGCACAGGAAGCGGGAGCGGTTGACCTCGGTCTCGTGCACGCCCGCGTGGGCGACTGTGCGGTACTCGTCCTGCATCGGGCCAGCCTATGCGCATCGGCTCGGGTCGCCCGCACGGGTGATGTGTCTCACCGGGGCCGGGAACACGTACCGCCCGCTCAGTGCGCCTTCTTCCCCCGTGGCACCGTCACCGCCGTCAGCAGCGCCGTCCCCGGGGCCAGGTCCTCCCAAGCCGCCCCGCGCCAGGCCAGGACCGCGATCGCCGCTGTCGGGAACTTCACCCGGACCCTGTCGAGGGTGTCGTCGAGGCCGTCGCCCGCGAGTCGGAGGACGAGGTCCTCAAGGCCGGGGTTGTGGCCGATCAGCACCAGCGTCTCGACCTCGGCGGACACCTCGTGCACGACCTCCAGGAGTTCGGGCACGTCGGCCCCGTAGAGCCGGGCGTCATGGCGGACCGGGGGCGGGGTGCCCCACTGGGCGGCGGCCAGCTCCCAGGTCTGACGGGCGCGTACGGCGGTGGAGCACAGGGCGAGATCGGGCAGGACGTCGGCCTCGGCGAGCGCGCGGCCCGCGGCCGGGGCGTCCCGGCGGCCCCGCGGGGCGAGCGGACGCCGATGGTCCGGCACGCCCTCGGGCCAGGCCGACTTCGCGTGCCGCAGCACGACCAGACGGCGCAGCGGACCCGCCCCGGCGCGCGCGATCATGCGGGCGCTCCCAGGTCGCGGGTGAGTTCGAGGCCGAGGAGCCGGTCCGCGTAGGCGTACGTCTCGAAGCGGGCACCCGCCGGGAGGTCGGAGCTCTCGACCTCCCTCAGAACCCGTAGGACGCCGGGTACGTCGAGGTCGTCCTCCCATGCCGCGCGCAGTTCTCCGCGCACCTCGTCGGGGACCGGCCGGGACGGCTCGCGCGCCCATGCGGCGACGGCGCGGCGCCACCGTACGAGGGTGTCGTGGGCGTCCTGGAGGGCGGTCGCGTCGAGCCGTGCGGTCCGGTCCCGGCGCCTCGACAGCAGGGCGAACCGCAGTACGTCGGGCTCGGCGCCCTCCGCCGACAGCCCGACGGCCCCGACCGCACCCCCCGCTCCCTCCGCCGGCCCGTCGACGGCGGCTACGGCGGCGACGGCGACCCGGATCCCTTCCGGGTCGGGTGCGGTGCTGTCCTCCGCCACCACATGGACGGCCTGTGCCCCGCCGAGCCCCCTGCCCACCTCCCGGCCGTCCTCGAAGGGCCGGACGCCGAGCGCCGCGGCGGCCGCCCGTACCTCGGGCCGCTGCTCCGCGCTGTCGAGCAGCGCCCACACCGGCGTGCCGCCGAGTTCGAGGGCGCGTACGAGGGTGTCGGCGACGAGCAGCACCCGCAGGGCGGTGCCGTCGAGGCCTGGCACATGCACCTCGACACGGGTCAGGCCACGGCGGGCGGGGGCGGCCTCGATGGGGTCGCCGGTTCGGGCGTCGATGATGCGCAGCACGTGGTGAGCGTAGGCGGGACGGAGGCCGTCCGCAGGCAGGTGGCGCAGATTCCGGTCAGGGTGGCGGGGCGCGGCGAGGTGCGTGGGCCGGTGGGGCAGGGGTGCGCGCGGGACGTCGTACCGGGGGAATCAGCGGGAGCGGTGCGCTGTTGTGCGGAGCGCCCCAGCAACGGAGACCCTCCAGGAGACCCACGGTGTACGGAGACGAAGCGACGGTCCGCAAGATACTCACCGAGAGCGGCGACACCTGGGCCGTGGTCGGCCTGTCCTCGAACCGGCGGCGCGCGGCGTACGGCGTGGCCGAGGTGCTCCAGCGCTACGGGAAGCGGATCGTGCCCGTGCATCCGAAGGCGGAGACCGTGCACGGCGAACAGGGCTACGCCTCACTCGCCGACATCCCCTTCGACGTGGACGTGGTCGACGTCTTCGTCAACAGCGACCTCGCGGGCCCGGTCGTCGACGAGGCGATCGCCAAGGGCGCCAAGGCGGTCTGGTTCCAGCTCGACGTGATCGACGAGGCGGCGTACGACCGTGCGCGTGCGGCGGGCCTCGACATCGTGATGGACCGCTGCCCGGCGATCGAGATCCCCCGTCTGCGGGCCTGACGCACGTGGTGCACGGCCGATGGGCCGCCGCCGTACGGCGAACTCCTTGTGGAACGCCCACAGTTCGGCCCGCGCCTCAACCCTGTCCCTCGCACGCGTTGATGTAGTACAGCTCTATCTCCACCCGGTCCGCCGATCCCCCGGACCAGAACGGGCGCGTGCCCACGTTCCCGCCGCAGAAGGCCTGGGGGCGGCGGGACTTGAGGGTGGCGTTGACGTCCTCCGCGAGGTCGGTCGCCGCGCCGAGCATCGACTGCGGGGCGACGCCGAAGGTGATGACCATGCCGATACGGCGCCCGTCACCGCTCGCGCGCATCTCCTTGTCGAGGGCCGCGACGATCTTCTTGCGGTCGGCGGCGTTGAGGTTTCCCTTACCGGCGGCGCGTCCCGTCGCGCCCGAGGACAGGGACACCGCGATGGTGTGCCGTTTCGGGTCGAGGCCGGTCGGCCCCTTCGCCGTGCGCGACGGGGACGGCGAGGCGGCGGACGACGGCGAGGACGAGGACGAGGGCTTCGGGGACTTCTTCGCCCCTGCCGCACCGGTGCCGTCCGAGGCGACCATGCCGAGCACGACCAGGAACAGCACCAGGAACAGGTCCGCGAAGAGCCAGCCCGCGAGATGGCGCGGGGCGATACCGGCGCCCGGGGGGCGTCGCCTCACCGCTCTTCCCCGCTGTACCAGTCGTCACCGGGCCGGCGGGGCGGCGGCGTCGCTGCTCCGGTGTCGGGGCCCGTGGTGTCGGGGGCCGTGGTGTCGGAGCCACCGGTGTCGGGGCGGGGCGGCGCGGGCGGCGGAGGCGGCGCCGCGGCGGGCCCGTGGGAGCCGCCGCCGGGATGCCCGTTGCCGTTGAAGGGGCCGCCGTAGGGGCCGTTGGAGGGACCGCCGTAGGGGCCCGTGGACGGGCCGCCGGAGTTCGACATCGGGCCAGGGGCGGAACCGTAACCGCCGGTCCCGCTCCCGCCTCCGTTCTGCAACAGGGCGAGCACCCGCTCCAGGGCGTCCATGTAGGCGTACATCCGCTCGCTGTTGTCGTTGAGCACGCCCATGGCCTCGCCGACCCTGCGGGTGGTCTCGGTGACCTCGTCGGCGACGGTGGCGTGCACCCGGTTGGCCTCCTGGGAGCTGCCGGCCGCGCGGCGCAGTTCGGCGAGGAGGCGGGTGAGGGACTCGCGGGTGGCCTGTTCGTCGCCGCGCAGGTCGTCGCGCATCTTGGCGAAGTCGCGCAGGAGTTGGTGCGGCACGGTCAGGGAGCGGCCCATCTCGCCCAACTCGCCTGCGGAGCGGGTCCATTGGTCGAGGGCGGTGACGAAGCGCCCCTCGGGTCCTGGCGCGAAGATCCGCTCCATGCGGTCGGCACTGTCGGAGAGGGTGCGGGAGAGTTCGGCCGTGCTGCGGGTGATGTCCCGTGCGATGCCGACGAGTTGGCCTGCCGGCACGACCTGGGCCTCCAGGACCGCGTGCTTGGAGAGCTCCATGGTGAGGAGGGTCAGCTGGCCGCCGACCCGGGTGCGCAGCCGGGTGCGGGACGCGTCGTGCTCGGCGGACCATTCCAGGCGTTGCAGCCACGTCGTCGCGAGGACCACTCCGCCGATGAGCAGCACCACGAGCAGGACCGCGGTGCCGCCGAAGCCGGAGGCCCACAGTTTCAGGAAGTTGGTGCCCTTCGCCGAGTCCTGGAAGTCCTGGAAGGCGAACCACAGGGAGAGCCATGTCAGCACGATCGGCAGGAACACGGACACGTCCCGCGCGGTCGACACCACGGCGATCAGCCCGCTGTTGCGCGGCTCCTCGTCCGGCACCAGCACCTCGGGCGGATAGGCGTGCAGCAGGTTGACGCCCGACAGAGCCCGGCCGCCGGCCCGGGCGTCATCGGCGATCCAGGTCAGGACGGAGCGCCCGGTGCTCTCCTCGGGGCACTCCTCGGCCAGCTCGGTCAGCCGGTCGGCGGCGGCCCGGAGTGCCTCGGAGGGTTCGGGCGCCGGGGGCGCGGGCTGGTGTGTGTCGGGTTTCCTGCTGGACAAGACCTCTCCCTCAGTACCGGGGGCCACGGCGGTCGGGGCCGTGGTCTCCGTCGTGCGGCCGGCCGGGCAGATGCTGCTGGAAGTACTGCTGGACGACGACGCCCTGGACGGTGTCCTGCGCCTTCCCGCGTCGGCAGCTGTCGAGAAGCGCCTGGAGCAGAGCGGGCGACGGGGAGCGCCCCGCCGCCTCCAGGACGTCCAGCACCTCGCGCTGCCCCAGTTGCGCCCCCATGGTGCAGAGCAGCAGCAGCCGGTACAGATGCACCGCCTGCCAGGGGTTCTGCGGCGCCATCCGGTCCACCGCCTCGGCGTGGAACTGGGTGCGGCGCAGGACGTCGAAGGGGTTGAGGCGCTCCTTGCCGCCGCGGTGCCCGGTGCAGCTCTCCAGCAGGACACGGGCCTGGGCCGGGGCGATCCGGCTGATCCGGTCCACCTCACCCAGCAGGAACGCCATGCTGAAGCGCCCCACGAGCACGCGCACCATGTCGTTCAGCACGCTGTCGGCGACGCCGATCCGCAGGGCGATCCGCAGCAGCGGCAGTACGTCGAAGCTCGCGTGTCTGCGCGCGGCGCTCTCCAGCCGCTGCTCCATCACCCGGAACACCACCTGCCCGCCCGGCGGCGCCACGGTGAGTTCGCGCAGCAGGTCCGGGCCGCCGCCGTCGAAGCAGCGGTGCAGGGCCCAGGTGTGGATCTCGTCCCGCAGCCGCCGGTAGGGCTGGAGTTCGACCGTGTCGGGACGCCAGAGGGCCATGAGCCGGGCCAGCTGTCCCTCGGTGGCGCGGTCGAGTTCCAGCTGTATCCGGGGGATCGCGGTGGCGCTGCGCAGATAGGCGTCCTCGCGGTCCGAGAGGTCGCCGCTCGGGGCCGCCTCCAGCAGGCTCATCACATCGGTCATGAGTCCGGGCGCCACCTGGTGGCCGGACGCCCACTCCCTGATCTTCGAGGCGCTGGCCATGGGCTGGTCCGGCAGCAGCCGGGTGAGGGCGTCGGCACCGCGACGCCGCTGGAAGGCGACGAGGCGTGCGGCCTGGTCGTGCAGGGGGCCGGGCGGGCCGGGGTCGGCCTTGACGTCGATGCGGCGCCGGGCGGAGTGCCGGGCCCCGGTGCCGTCGCCGCGTACGAAGACGAACTGGGGCAGGTCCTTCGCCCCGTCGTTCTCCTCCCGGGTGGCGAAGCCCCAGCTGCCCAGCACCACCCGGCCCAGCAGCCCGGCCAGGGCGTGCACGACGACCTCGCCGTCGACCGGTGAACCGACCACCGTGAGCGGCGCCCCGGGCTCGTCCATGACCGCCTCGACGAGTCGCACCAGCAGGTCGTCGGGCACGTCCTCGGCCGCCGTGTCGAGGACGTCGAGGAGATGTTGCTCGTCGATCAGCAACTGCCGTACGAGGTCCAGCGGGACCCGCTCCAGGCGCTCGGCGCCGCTCCCCCGGGTCGCCTGGCCGTCGAGGAGGGCACTCTGCCGGACCGGCGGCGGCAGCCAGTCGTCCCAGTCGCTGCGGCAGGCGGCGAGCGCGAGGTGCAGGTCGATGCCGGCGGCCGGGCCGGTCAGGACGTAGGTGAGGGTGGAGCCGGCCCGGCCGTGCGGGTCGCGGACCGGGAGTTTGCGCAGGACGGCGGCCTCGTGGTCGTGCCGGAGGTAGACGAACCCGGGCGCGGTGTCGCCTGGATGTTCCTGGGTGGCCCACACCATGTGCTCGATCCGGCTGTTCCAGCGCAGCAGCGCCTCGCGGTCGAGGGAGGTGGCGACCGGGCCGACGTCGCCGCGGCCGGTGAGGGAGCGTTCGGACCACTGGTAGACGGTGATGTCGGCGCGGGGGCCGCCGCGCGCGGGCAGGCTCATGTGCCGGGCCCCCGTCCCAACAGCAGGGCGTCGGCGGCCGGACCCGTCATGACGCCCTTCATGGCGAGCAGCGCCAACAGCGGGCGCAGTACGCGGTGTTGCCGGAACAGTGTCTCGTCGAAGCGGCGGGCCGCGGCCTGGTCGGCCTGGGCTCGGGGGCCGGTTCCGGTGGCGGAGGCAAGGTGCAGGGTGGAGCCCTGGCACTCGCCGGCGAGCTGGAGCCAGTCGCCGCCGCCGCGGGCGCCGAGGAAGGCGTACACGTCCTCGCTCTCCCGCTCCACGGTGCTCAGGTCGCCTTCGGCGTCCGGCTTTTCGTGCAGCCAGCCGTCGATCTCGCGGTACCCGCGGAAGCGCAGCAGGTCGCTCTTGGTGACGACGAGGGCGCACGGGACCGGCAGGAACGGCAGGGCGGGGTTGGCCTGTTGCTGGCGCAGCCGCTGGCGGACGTGCTCGAACGCCGGGTCGCGTCCGGTCGTACCGCCCTGGGAGGTCAGGCCGTACACGCGGGTCGGGTCGACGACGCAGAGCAGGGCGCTGAGCCGGTTGAGGAAGTCGGACTCGCGGCCGGGGCGTTCCAGCCGGCCGCCGGCCACGTCGAAGAAGACGACGCTGTGCGAGCGGCCGGAGTGCTCGTCGGTGACGACCAGGCCGGTGGAGTAGCGCAGTTCGGGGCGGTCGGCGGTGGCGACGAGTTCCTCGCGGCCGTCGATGAAGGGGGCGACGACCTCGTTGAGGTAGAGGTGGTAGCGCTGGGGGTCCAGGGCCTCCACGCGCAGGCCGTAGCGGGCCATGACGGTGGACTTGCGGGCCTGGTCGATCATCGCGGCCAGCAGATGGGACTTGCCGGTGCTGGAGGCGCCGACCAGCCCGATACGGACCGGTTCGGTGCCGAACAGCGGGTAGCGGTAGGGGAGTTCGTGCTGGGGCACGTCGTCGTTGCCGGGGCAGACCACATAGGTGCGGGCGAGCTGGGCGTCCCGCTCGGCGGCGGAGTGGGTGGGCAGGTCGGCCTCGGGCAGCATGCCGCCGGAGGCGTCGAGGACGACCCGCTCGGCCGTGTCCCAGTTCAGGGCCCGCAGGCACATGGGGCACTCGACGGGGCCGAGGGTGGGCAGCGGCCGGTCGGTGACGATCCGCAGCCGTCGCCCCAGTCGTCGCCACCGGCCGGGGGGCCGTACGGCGGGCGGGGCGTAGCCGTTGGCCCGCAGGCGGCCGGCGCCGGTGCGCTGGCGGGCGCGCAGGGCGCGGAACTCCTCGCGGGCGAGGGTCTCGCGGCGTTTGGCCTGTTCCGCGAGGGGTCGCTCGAACAGGCCGCTCGGCGTGGCGCCGTCGACGAGGCGGCGGACCAGTTCGCGCGCGGGCGGGGAGACGGCGGAGCCCAACGGGAAGGCGGCGCGCAGGAGTTCCTGGAGCCATTCCTCGTGGCCCTGGTCGAGGACAGCGTGGATGTGTTCGCGGGAGGAGCCGCGCGGCAGGGTCTCGCCGGTGGCCATCCAGAACGCGACGAGGGCGGCGCTGAGCACGTCCTGGTCGGCGGAGGCGGGGAGTCCGGGCCGGAATCCGGGCGCGTCCCATGCGGTCGCCGGTCGGTCGGGCAGCGGCTCGGTGGCGTACACGGCCCCGTCCAGTCCGCCGAGTTGCAGCCCTTCGGCCGGGTCCCACCACAGGTGCTCGGGGCTGATCCGGCCGTGCACCAGACGGGGTTCGTGCAGTCCGGCGACGGCCTCGAAGAGGTCCTGCACGACACCGCGCAGCCGTGGTCCGTGCAGCACGTCCGGGGTCTCGAAGCCGGACAGGGGGACGCCGCGGCCGTCGAGCAGCAGTCGGTGCGGGCGGGTGGAGTCGTCGTAGGCGAGGACGTGGGTGAGCTGGCGGGGCAGGTGCGGGCCGTGGAAGTCGGTGAGGCTGCCGAAGAGTTCGAAGTGCCGTCGCATACGCAGCTCGGCCTCGGGCCCGACGGCCTCCTGCATCATCACCGGATGCCGGCCGGGCAGCCTGCGGTACCGCCGTACCCGGAAGGGTGGCAGCTCCAGGCGGCCCTGCTCCCCGGTGTCCTCCTCAAGGCTGAAGACCGCCTCCACCCCGTCCCCCGACCCGGGCCTTCGGCCCCGGAACTCCGCCACCCCCGTGTCTCCTCCCCGTAGCCCTGCCGGACACCAACTATCACAGAACGCTGCCCACGCGAGCGGTGCTTCAGGCAGAGCACCGAAATGAGTGCACTCGGCGTTCACCAGTTCCTGACGGATGATCAACTCCTGTTGGGCAAAGGCCAGTCAGGGGTATGACCTGGCCCGGTACAGTCGGAGCACCTGAGGCTGGGGGGAGCGCGCATGGCGGCACTGACGGCGGGGCAGCTGCAACGGGACGGGGTGCTGCGCGTACTGGCGGAGTTGTACGCGGACCCGCTCAGCGCGGAGCTGCTGCTGCGGGGGCTGGGCGCCGATCTGACCCGGCTGCCGCCCTTCGGGGGTTCCCAGGCGCCGCTCGGCCACTGGTTCCGGATCTGTCTGACGATCGAGCACGGGGCGTTCGGCTTCACGCTGGAGGACCTCGTCCGGGCGGCGCACCGGGACTTCCCGACCAACGACGTGCTGGGCCGGTCGGTGAACCCTCCGACCTCGGGCGGGTCGCCGGACGAGCGGCTGACGGTGCTGTGTCTGCTGGCGGGCCCCCGAGAGGCGTCCAGGCTCCAGCTGCGGCACGAGTACCGCACCATCGAGGAGGCCGCCCGCCGGGGCCGTCGCCGCGTCCTGGACCTCAGGCTGTCGGCGGCGACCCGGCGCCGCGATCTGATCCCGGCGTTCACCGAACACAAGCCGGACATCCTGCACTTCGGCGGGCACGGCTCCACCGACGGCGAACTGCTGCTGGAGGAGGACGACGGCACGGTCGCCCCGGTGAGCGCGAAGGCGCTCGGCACGGTCCTCGACGCGGTGGGCGGAGTGACGGTCGCCGTCCTCAACGCCTGCCATCTGGGCCGGTATCTGGATGTCGTCAGACCTTTCGTGGGCGAGGTCATCGGCGCCCCGGCGAAGCTGAACGACGACGCCGCACTGGACTTCTGCCGGGAGTACTACACGGCGCTGGCTCTCGGCGAGTCCGGGGAGCAGGCCTTCAAACAGGCCCGGGCAGGGGTGGGCCTCGGCCCGCTCGGACCGCCTGACCTGCGGCGCGAGCTGGGGGGCCGGAAGGGCGGCGGCCTATGAGCGAGCAGCGGCCCCGCACCGTGAGCGTTCATGTCCCGGCCGGGGTGAACGTGGCCGAGCGGCGGCGGCGCAGCCAGGCCCGGGAGCAGGCGGAGGCGCAGGCGCGGGAGGCGGCCGGGGGCGGGCCGAGCCCGGCGGCGTACGACTTCCTGCTCGGGCAGGCGGGCGGGCGCCGCGAGGCGGTCGACGTGCCCCAGCCGGACGGCGAGCCCGGTGAGGAGGTCACCGTCGTCACCTCGCAGCTGCTGCGCAAGCTCGGCTCGGCCGGGACCACCTGCCCGGTCTGCCATCACTCCTTCCGGCTGGGCGAGCAGATCTCCATCGAGCGCGCGGACACCGGCCCCGGCGTCGTCCTCAAGCACCGCAGCCGCCGTCTGGACTGTCTGAACCCCGAGGCGGGCGGCCAGTCCTCCGTCGCGGCCGAGCTGTTCCACCAGGGCGTGGACGAGGCGAATCCGCCCCCGCCGGAGCTGAACACGGTCCGGCTGCACCGGGGTCATCCGCTGCTGCGGCTCCATCCGGGGCCGGGCGACGGGGCCCCGACCCGGCACCGCTGCTGGGTGTGCGGGCACACCTTCCGGCCGGACGAGGTGGTCATCCACTGCACCTGTGCGCCGGACGCGCCGACCTGCGCGAGCGCCGTCCACCGCGACCCGGACCACGGCCTGGTCTGTTACGACGACTGGAAGGCCCAGCATCCCGGGGTGCCGTGTCTGATGCTCAACTCCCTGCGGGACCCCCGGTGACCGGGGACCGGTTCGCGCGGCACGCGCTGATCCCCGGCTGGGACCAGCGGCGGCTGGCCGGTGCGACGGTCGTCCTCGCGGGCGCCGGCGCGCTCGGCAACACGGTCGCCCAGACACTGGCGTTGGCGGGGCTCGGCCGACTGGTGGTGTGCGATCCGGACACGGTCGCGGTGAGCAACCTCAGCCGCTGCCCGCTGTTCCGCGCGGCGGACGTGGGCCGGCCCAAGGCGCGGGTGCTGGCCGGGGCACTGACGGACCTGGCGCCCGGCACGACCGTGGATGCCCGCGAGGCGCCGCATGTCTCCGGGGCCGGGCTGGCCGAACTCCGTGAGGCCGACCTGGTGGTGAGCGCGCTGGACAGCCGGGCCGCCCGGATCTCCCTGGCCGGGCGGTGCACACTCGCCGGGACCGGCATGCTCGACGGCGGCACGCACGCGTGGGGCGGCGAGGTCACCTGGTTCCCGCCCGGCGGGCGCTGCCGGGCCTGTGGTCTCGGTCCGGCCGAGCGTGCGGTGCAGGACGACCCGTGGTCGTGCGCCGCGCCCGATCCGGCCGCCGAGGTGGGCGCCTCGGCTCCGGTGTCCGCGCTGGTCGGCGCGTGGCTCGCCGATTTCGCCGTACGGCTGCTGCTGGGGCTGTCGGTGCCGGACGCGCCGTTGCGGGTGGACGCCGCCGGGCTCGCCGTACCGCTGTCCGGCACTCCGCCGCGTGAGCATCCCGACCCGGACTGTCCGCTGCACGAGCGGCTGCCCGGGGAGGTCCCGGTGCTGCCGCTGGACCACCGGGCCACGGTGGGCGAGCTGCTGGACCACCTGGACATGCACGAAGAGCCGCTCGCCTGGGCAGGATTCAGCAGGCCGGTGCGGCGGCGGGCGGCGGTGCGCGCCATCACCTCCCGGCTGCGGTCCGCGCCCGCCTCGGCGCGGCTGAGCGCACTGGGGGTGGCGCCGCGTGAAGTACTGCCCGTGGCCCGGCGCGACGGATCGGGGCTGCGGTACGTCGAGTTGGCCGCCGCCGGGACGGAACGGCAGGGAATACAGGGCGACTTGACCGAGGCACGGCGCGCGACGACGGAGGGTGTCCTGTGAGGGACGAGCTGTACAACGAGCTGGAGCGGGTGATCAACCCCCAGGAGGGCGAGATCATCCTGCGGTCGATCGGGTTCCGCGAGGCCCGCCTGCCGTCCACGGAACTGTCCCCCCGGTTCTACTGGTCGGAGGTGCGCCGTCTGATCGACGCGGGTGTGCTGGTGGACGGCGAGGCGCTGCTGGCCCGTGCCGCGCACAACGAGTACCCGGGCAACGCGGTGTTCCGGGCCTCCGTCGAGGCGCTGGAGCCGGTCACCGAGCCGCCGCAGCCGCCCCGCTCCGAGTACCACGGCCCGCCGCCCTCCGGTCCGACGCCGGCGTCCGCACCGCCGACGGAGCCGGAGACCTATCCGACCCTGGTCTTCGTGTGCAGCACGCACCACGCGGCGTTCATCGAGGAGGTGCGCCGCCTCGATCCCCGCGCCGAGCTGTTCTTCGTCAGCCAGGGCGAGGAGGCCCAGGTCGGGCAGATCGCGATGTCGCTGACGCGGGAACTGACCTACGGTCAGATCGACGATGTACGCGGCGAGTTGATCGCGGCGGGCGCCCCGGCGGACCTGGAGATCCTCCAGGAGGTGTACGACCACCGCCCTTATCTGCTGGAGGCGCTTCGGGTCAACGGCCCCGACCAGCAGCCCTACGACCTGGCGGGCGTGCCGTCGATCACCCCGGTGCGGGACATCGCCGCCGCCGTGCTGGCGCACTACGAGGGCCGGATGGGGCGGCGCCCGCGGACCGTCGTCGACCATCAGCAGCCGGACGGCAGCTTCCGCCGCCTGGACCCGGCGCAGTCCCTGCACGACGCGGGCGTGCGCGAGGGCGACACGCTCAACGTGTATCCCGAAGCGACCGCCGGGCACGCCGAGTTGCGGATGCAGGCGATCATCCGGGTGCGCGAGGAGATGCACCGCTACGCGGACCAGCACGAGGACTTCGAGATCGTCGACACCGACGACCCGGAGTTCCCCACCGACTACGAGATCCGCTTCAAGGGGCCGGGGCTGCGCCTCCCGGACCAGCAAAGCGCGAGCGCGCTACCGCGCCCGGAGGCGCAGGACAAGCACAATCTGCTGATCCTGCTGGGCCCGGACTTCCCGCTGGTCGCCCCGGCCGTCTTCTGGCTGAGCCCGATCTTCCACCCCAACATCAAGGGACCCGATCCGCAGTACCCCGAGGCCGAGGGGGCCGTGTGCCTGGGGGTGCTGGCGCACTCCTGGCGCCCCGCCCTGGACTTCGGCCAACTGTGCCAGATGCTCGTGGACATGGCTGGGTATCGTAATTACGAGATCTCGGACAGTTTCAACCCAATCGCGGCATATTGGGCTCAGACGGAGGACGGTGCGGCCATGATCGAGGCCATCGGGGGCAAGCCGCCGGTGCCTGTCCCACCCCCCGACGACGGCGCGCTGCGCGTCGGCGCGCTGCGGATACGGCGGACGGACGGGGTGGCCGATGGCACTTGACATCGAGCTCTTCCAGGGCGAAGCGCGCCAACTGGTGCGCACCGAACCGCTGATCGCGCTGCTCAAGCCGGCGTTCGCGGCGGAGACGGCCCCCTTCAAGGGCCGCCCCCGTTTCGTGCTGATGCTGCGCAACGACCCCGGCCCCGACACCTACGAGCCCGAGACCCCCGCGACCTCAGTACCGTCCGAGACCGACACCTATGAGGGGGATCTCCACCTCACCAATCTCCGCGCCGACTTCGGGTACATCCATGTCGCGATCCATATGGAGGGACGCGTGGTCTACCAGAAGCCCTACTCCGTCAACTCTCTCGTCGGCCCCGTACTCGCCCGGCTCGCCCGGGAGATCGCACCCGAGGAGCGTCGCTGGGCGTTCCGGATCGCCGGGCTGCCCTCACCCGAGGACGGGGAGTCGGCGCAGCGGCTGCCCCCGGTGGTGGACGGCACGGACGACATCGACGTCTCGCGCTCCACCCGGCTGCCGTTCGGTATCCGCCCGGCCGCCGAGCCCGAGATCCCGCTGCTCGACCTGGCCGGGTACGGCGTGACGCTCAGCGACACCGGGGCGCCGGTGACCGTGCTGCTCGGCACCGGGGTGCAGCGCAGCCTGATGGAGATGGAGCTGTCGACCGAGATCGAGGAGGGCGGCTTCCTGGTCGGCCGGGCCTTCCGCCGGGCCGACGACCCCGCCCTGCACGCGGTGATCGTCGACGAGGTGCTCCCCGCCGAGCACTCGGGGGCCTCACTGATGCACTTCACGTTCACCGGCGACTCGTTCCGCGCGATGAGCCGGACGCTCGGCGACCGTCAGCTCGTCGGCTGGTACCACACCCATCTGTTCCAGACCGAGCGCACCATCGGTCTGTCCCGCACCGACATCGACCTGCACCGGGACACCTTCCGGCGCCCCTGGCAGGTGGCCGCCCTGATCAACCTCACCTCGCGGCGGCGGGTGCTGACCTGCTACGCCTCCTCCGACGACTGGATGGCGCCCTGTCCGATCCGGAACCTCGATGACGACCCTGACAGCCACCGTAGTACGCATCCTTCACTGGGCCATCACTGAACCGGCCCCCGACGGCACCCCGTTGCCGCCTCCGACGACCTCCGCCGCGCCGCGCGAGAGCGACGACGACCCGGTCGTCCTCCTCGAACGGCTGGCCCGCGTCACCGCGGCCCGGCTGCACCTGTCCGACCCGCCCCTCGGTGACCGTGGGCCGACGGGCCTGGAGCCGCTGATGGTCGCGGCCGCACTGGCACTGCGGGACGCCCCGCCGACGGCGCGTCTGATGGCCGAGGGCGTGGGCGGCTCGGGTACCGTCCGCGATCTGATGGCCCGTCATGGCCTGGTCGGGCGTGCCCTGTCGGCGACTCCGGTCGACGCCGAGCTGCGCACGGCACTGCTGCGCGCCTCCCCGCTCACCGCCCTCTTCGACGCTCCTCCGCCGGGCACGGAGGAGCGCTGCGGGCAGCTTCTCGACCGGTTCCTGGACCACACCGAGGGCAGACGCGTGGCGGTGGCGGGCCTCGCCGCACCGCCGTCCTCGCCCGCCACCGCCCGTCACCGCGCGGCGCTGCTGCGCCGGTTCCGCTTCACCCCGGGGGAGAGAACAGTCGTGTACGAGGTGTACGAGACAGCGCTGCTGCACTACGGCGGCCACTACCGCGGACTCACCGACGACGTCCGGAAGTTGGCGCGGGACACCCCGGCCCGGCTGCTCGACGACGACGAGGCCGGCCAGTGGGCGCGGGCCACCCTCGACTGGTGGCAGCCCCTGTCGGTGCTGGCCCGTCGCCATCCCGAGGAGCTGCGCCGCCGTCCACTGCTCAGCGGCTACCGCCGGGGCACGGAACTCCACCGCATCTACGGCCGGGTCCGGGAGTTCGAGGCATTGCGCGAGGTGCTGGACCGATGACGAGAGCACTGCGCCTGGCCACCGCGGACCACGGCGACCGGATGGACCTGCTCGGCACGGCGGGCGACCGCCCACTGCGGGAGGTGCTGGCCTCCTGCGAGGTGTGGCTGCTGGACCCGCTGGACGAGGAGCTGCTGGACCGGCCCTGGTCGGACTTCGCCGCCGACATCCTGCTGCGGTCCGAGATCTACCCCGGTACACCGCTGTTCGCGCCGCCCGGGATCACGGCCCCGCCGGTGCAGACGTCACCGACCTCGCCCGCCCCCACGTCCCTCGCCAAGCCCCTCGACGGGAACGCCGGCGGTGTGGAAGCGGCACCCGACACCGAACCGGCCGACCACCCGGACCGCATCACCGACGCCCAGGCCGTCCGGCTCGCCTACTACCCGCACATCGAACGCGTCGCCTCCCTGCTGCGCAGCCGGCTGCCCGTCCTCGTCATCAGCGAGAAGCTGATCGTCACCCATCTGTGGGAGGAGATGGTCACGCTCGCCGAGTGCCGCGGCATCCGGCTCGACGACGACTCGACGGACGACGAGGGCGGCGGTGGCCGTGGGTCCGGCGACCCCGTCGCCGACATGAACGGCGCGCAGCTGAGCACCCGGCAGCGCCGCCTCGCCCGACTCCGCGCCCAGCTGGAGGAGTTGAAGGAGGGCGACGTCATCGTCCTCACCCATCTCGACCTGCTGGCCGGCAGCGCCGACATCGGCCGGCACGCCGAGGCGCGTGAACTGGTCGAGCTGCTCTACGCCTTCCCCGATCAGCTGGTCCTCGCCTTCGCCGACCCCACCCTGCCGCTGCCGGACGTGCTGGCCGAGCGGTTCAGCGCCCGGGTCACCCTCAGCGGTCTGCCGCCGAAGGTGAAGACGCCGGAGACCGAGGAGGCCCTCCTGGGGGCCGCCCTGGTGACGCGGGAGGAGGCCGAGACCTTCGAGGGGTTCCAGCCGCGCGAGTTCTACAAGCACGTCGCCGGCATGAACCCCGTACGCCTGCGGCAGGCCATGCGGTACGCGCACGAGAAGCACCGGACGCAGCCGAAGCGGGCCACCCAACAGGACCTGCGGGAGACGCTGTTGACGTTCAAGGCGCAGCAGTCCTCGCACTTCGAGGTCCCCAACGTCACGCTGGGCGACATCGGCGGCTACGACGAGGTCAAGGACGAGATCCGGCAGACGCTCGCCATCATCAGCGGCGCGCAGAGCCTGCCCGACGACATGGAGGAGGTGCGCTCCGAACTCGTCCCGCGCGGCATCATCTTCTACGGCCCGCCCGGCACCGGTAAGACACTGTTCGCCAAGGCCATCGCCAACGGCATGAACGCCACCATCCAGGTGGTGTCCGGGCCCGAGGTCACCGACATGTACGTCGGTGAGAGCGAGCGCAAGGTGCGGGAGATCTTCGCGTCCGCGCGGCGCAGCGCGCCCTCCGTCATCGTCTTCGACGAGATCGACGCGATCACGATGGAGCGCAGCAACCGTCCCGACGGCGGCAGCCGGGCCGGCAACAGCGTGGTCGCGCAGATCCTCACCGAGATGGACGGCTTCCGGCCCGAGGTGCCGATGCTGGTGATCGGCACGACGAACCGCATCGACATCATCGACAAGGCGCTGCTGCGGCCGAGCCGGTTCCGTTCCATCGCCATCTCGCTGCCCGACGTCACCGCCCGCCGGGCCATCCTGCGCCACCACGCGGGCCGCTATCACATCTCCCTGGACGACGAGGTGCTCGAACTGATCGCCGAGGCCACCGCGGGCCGCAACGGCGACGAGCTGCGCTCCCTGATGCGGGACGCGTTCGTCGGCAGACACATGCACGGCATCGAACCCGACGCACGCCGGCTGGGCTGGCTGGTGGGGCGCCTCCAGCAGGGCCGCCTGGAAATGATCTCGGAGCGCCGATGACAACCGCGACGGCCACCTGGAGTGGCGACGACCTCAACGCCGTACGACGTCTCAAGGCGCTCGGCCGCAGCATCGACCAGCACTTCGTGGGGCGGCGGCTCGCCCTGGACCTGCTGGAGGTCGCGGTCCTCGCGCACGAGCACGTGCTGCTGCTCGGGCCGCCGGGCACCGGCAAGACGGACCTCGTCAGCCGGTTCGCGGCAGGGCTCGGCAGCCGCCCCTTCGTACGGCTGCTGACCCGGTTCACCGAACCGGCCGAGCTGTTCGGGCCGGTGGACGTGCCCGCCTTCCAGAGCGGCCACGAGTACCGGTTCCGCACCGACGGCATGCTGCCCCAGGCGCAGGTCGCCTTCCTCGACGAGATCTTCCAGAGCGGCAGTCCGATCCTCAACACCCTGCTGACCGTGATGAACGAGCGCGTCTTCCACAACGGCCAGGGCGTCGAGGCCGTCCCGCTCATCACCCTCGTCGGCGCCGCCAACTCCCTGCCGCAGGACCCCTCGTTGCTCGCCTTCGCCGACCGGTTCCTGCTGCGCCTGACGATCCCGCCGGTGGCAGGCAACCGGCTGGACGAACTCCTGGCGAAGGGTTCCGCGCTCGGCCGCGCCACCTCCGCCGGTGACGAGCACGCGTGGATCGACGCGGCCACCCTGGACCGGCTGCACCGGCAGCTGGCGCACGCCGATCTGAGCGTGGTCACCCCGGAGTACGCGGAGCTGATCCATGAACTCCTCGGCCAGGGCGTGACGTTGTCCGACCGGCGGATCATCCGCGGGCTCCGGCTGGTGGCCGCGGCGGCGCTGCGGGAGGAGCGGGTACGGGCCGAGGCCGCCGACCTGTGGCCGCTGGAACACTTCTGGTCCGACCCGGCGCACGCGCCGGTGGTACAGGAGGCGGTACGCCGCCGCACCGGCGGCCTCTCCGAGGACCCCGACGAACCCGCCCGGACCGTACAACGCCTGGTCTCCGACGCGCGGGTCCTCGGCCGTCAGGTCGGGGCCGGGTCGCCGCCCGCGTCCGTGGAGCGCGTCCTGCGTCAACTCAATACCCTGAGACTGGAGTTGAGGCGTGCTGTTCCGGGCAACAGGGAAGGCGAGAGGGAGCTCGCGAGTATCATCGACCACACTCTGGCCTTGCTGGACCAGGGCTGACGCACAGCTACGGGCGCCCGCGCCCGGCTGCGGAATCAGGGGGACACCAGCTCTATGTGCAATCCGCGCAGGGTCCGTGTCGAGGCCACCAGAGAAGTCGTCGAGGCGTGGGAACTCGCCCTGGAGCGCCGCGCCAGCGCCAGCGACTCCGTGGTCAGCGAGTTGGAGGTGCGCCATCCGTTCGGCGGCACGCTGGGGCAGGCCACCCGGCAGGTCTTCGAGCACACGCTCGCCACGGCCGACGGCTGGCTGGCCGAAGGCGGCGGCCATGTACTCACCTTGACGGACGGTCAGGTCCGCTACGACCCCGCCACCGGCGAACTCGTGGTGACCGCCCGCCTGGAGGACCAGGTCACCGTCGAGGGCCACGCGGCCGAGACCCTGCGCGGCGCGGTCCGCGAGCAGGCCACCGGCAGCGGCGAAGGGCGGTACTACGCCGACGGATTCGCCGGACGCACCCGTGAAGTGGCCGAGCGCGAGGCGCAGGTGGTCGCCGAGGCCGACGCCGTGCGCCGGGCGCGCGAACTGGCGGGACGGCTGCGGGCGCAGGCGGACCAGGAGTCGACCACCGCGGCCGCCGCGGCCGAGGCCCGGCTCCAGCGGGCGGCGGACGACGACGCACGGGCCCGGCTGGCCGAGGAGCGTGAGCGGGTCCGCGCCGACCTGGAGACCCGCAACCGCGAGCGCATCACCCGGCTCGGGCAGGACGGGCTGCGGGCCGTGAACGGCGTGCTGGCCACGGCCTATCAGCGGGCGCTGCTCGACTTCGCCCGGCAGCACGGCGCCACCGGCATCCGGCAGGAGGAGTCCGACGGCGGCATCGACATCGAGTTCGAGATCGACTTCGACAGGACGGAGAACTGACTCGGGGCCGGCTGGGGGCTTCGACGCCGTGGGGAACTGATCCGGGATGGAGAACTGATCGATGCGGGTGCGGGTGCGGTTCCGGTTCAACCCGGACACCGGAGAGGTCGAACTGTTCCAGGTGGACGACATCGGCGCCGGTTCCGGCCCCGAGCACGACGCCGAGCACGACCGGATCAGCGCCGAGCTGGGGCAGGTCCTGGCGCGCCGGCCGGACGTCGAGGAGATCTCGCCGTTCGAGGAGCGGCCCCTGCAACGGCACGATCCGACGCCGCAGACCCCGCGGCGCACGCGGGAGGAGGCCGTCGAGAGCGAGGGTCCCGAGCCGGGTGAGCGGGAGACCGCATGAGCCGGCGCACCCGGCTGCTGCTCAAGGCCGCGCGCTGCTACTCCGAGGCCCAGGCGCACACCGAGGCCGCCCGCTGCTACGACCTGCTCGGCTGGCAGTGGTCGGCGGCCGACGCCTACCAGCGGGCCGGCGACTTGGAGCACGCCGCGCGCACCTACCGGCAGGCCGGCCACCCGGAACAGGCGGCCCGCTGCTACCGGCTGCTCGGCCGACCCGAACTCGCCGCCCGCTGCTGGCAGGAGCGGGGCCGCAGACTGGAGGCGGCCTGGGAGCTGCTCCTGGCCGGTGACATCACCCCCGCCCGCCGGCTCCTGGCCGCCGCCGACACCGTCGGCAAGGGACCCCAGCTGCTCCGCCTCGAACTCGCCCGCGCCCTCGCCGACCGCCTCGGCGGCGGCCCGGCCGGCCCCCTCCTCGCCCTCCTCCCCCGCGTCGAGGCCCGGCTGCCGTCCCTGGCCGCCCGCACCGAGCGCCGGCTGACGCTGGACTGGGGCGTCGAGGCGGCGGACCGGATCGAGCGCTTCGACTGGGGGGCACGGCTGTTCCGAGCGGCCTACGACGCCCAGGGCGGCGGAGACGTACTGGACCGCTGGCGGGAGTGGGCCGGCGAACGGCTCGGCTCCACCGCCTGGCTGCCGTCCGGGCCGCCCGTCGAGGCGGACGTCGGGACGGGCGGCGAGACAGGCGTCGACGCGAACGTCGGGACGGGCGTCGACGCGGACGTCGGCCGGGCCGAGGGGCGCTGATCCATGGAACGCGGCGAAAGCCCCCTGCGGCGTTTCCTGAACCGCATCACGCCGGAGACACCCCCCTCCGCCGGCACCCCGCCGACCCCGATCGTGGCGCGCCCGGCGCCGCGCGGGGCTCCGCCGCCGACCCCGCAGCCCCCTCCGGTCCAGCCCCCGCCACGGCCACCCCGCCAGGCGAGCGGCGCTCACGACCACGGCGTCCGCTTCAGCGTGCGCCCGGCGCGCCCGCCGGAGGAGGACCCTCCGACACCGGCGCCGCCGGTCTCGTACACCTCCTCCCCCACCGTCGACTGGCGCGTCGCCGCCCGTTTCACCTCCCCGCACCGGGTCCTCGGCGCGTTGGAGGCGCTGCACCGGGCGGGGGCGGCGGAGTGGAGCTGTCACGGGGAGCCGGGCGGCGGGGCGGTCTGGCTGCTCAGTGTGATCGGCCCGACGGTCGGCACCGAGCTGCTGAGCCTGCACGGCGGCGCACCTCGACCGGTCCTCGGACACGGGGCGCTCGCGGGCCAACCCGGCGGCGGACCCGATCAGTTGAGCGAGGTGCTGTCCTGGCCCGCGCTCGACCTGGTGGACCTGGTCTCCCGTCTCCCCCTGACCCCGCCCGCCCGGGCCGGCCACCGCACCGTGCTGGTGCTGACGGCACCGCAACTCCTGTCGTCCGTCGTCCGCCAGGCGCTGGCCTTCGGTGTCGAGGTGTCGTCGCTCGCCGTACGGGCCCGCCCCTGGGACAGCCCGGACCTCCCCCCACACGAGTTGACGGCCTTCGCGTTGACGTCACCGGACGCGATCCCGCACGCCCTGGTCGTGGCCCTTTCGGCGCTGCCCCGGACGGCGGTGTGCCGTGCGGTGACCGGCTGCGAACGGCTGCTGCTGGACGTACGTCTGTCTCCTCCCCTCGACGACGCCCTGCTGTACTCCCCGGTGCCCGAAGGGGAGTTGTGGCTGGTCGGCGACCGCGAGGAGTGGCCTCCGCTGCGTCTTGAGCCACTGGGAGCACCTTCGCCGGTACCGACCGAGCTGGTCGGGGTGGCGGCCGAACCCCCGCTCACCGCTTGCGCGTTGCCGGACGCCGCGCGAGTGCCGTCGACGCGGGTGCGGGTCGTGTCCGACGCCCACGCGGACACGGCGGTCGACGCGGTCCTGCTGCACGACGACGAACTCCCCCTTCTGCGCCGGTACTTGCCGGGCCGGCCCCTCGGGGAGGCCGGGTTCCTGCTGCCGGGCCCCGGTCACCATCTGCTCCTCGAACCGGCGGGCCTGGCCCGCGACCTCCCGTTCGGCGTTCCCCTGCACCGCATCGGTCCCGGCAGCCTGTTCCTGGAAGCCGGGCACACACTCACGCCCCCGCTGCCGCCCGCGGCCCGCGCTCACCTTTTCGGCCTCGACGGCACCTCGGCGGTGGTCTGCTGGCACGGCGGCCGGCACCGCTTCCCGCTCGCCCCGATGGTGCCCCTGTGGACCCTGTGGGCCCCACCGGAGCCGGTCGAGGTCTCCACCGGTCTGTCGAAGGCGGGCCGCGAACTCCTCGACGCCCTGGACGCGCTGGCCACGGCGAGCGGCACCCCGCAAGGGCCGGCTCCGACACCCCACCACAGCCCCGGCGAGGCGCTCGAACGGGCCGCACGCCTACGCGCCACGGGCGACCACGAGGGCGCCGCCGAGGCCTTCCGCTCCGCGGGCGACCCTCTGGAGGCGGCCCGCCTGTTCGAACGGGCGGCACTGGAGGGGACAGAGGAACGGTGACGGCGAGCGGCGGCGGGACGGAGAGAGGCGAGACGACGAGTGACGGCGGGACCGAGCGGGGCGAGACAGCGACCGGAGGCGGGACGGAGCAGGGCGAGACAGCGAGCGGCGGCGGCGAGACGGTGAGCGGTGGCACAGCGGCGACCGACCACGCGCCACCGACCTGTCGCACAGAGTCAGGCCGCGGCGTCGCCGATTCCCCGGGGCTCCCATGACGGCCCGCCCCGAGGCCGCCGTTCCTCCCGGCCCCCGGCGGCTCCTCTCGCTCACCGGTACCGACCCCTGCACCGGTCTCTCCCGGGACGGCACCGCGTTTCTGCATCTCACCGAGCGTGCCCTGAGCTGTCGTGACGACACCGGGCGGGTGCTGTGGTCGGCGCCCGGGGAGGGGCGGCCGGCGGCCGTGGCCTGGGGGCCGGACGGCGGTGAGGTGTTCGTGCTGCGCGCGGGGCGGGTCGAGGTGTACGACGGGGACAGCGGGGCGCCGGCCGACGACGGGTTCCCGGTGCCGGCCGGCGCGGACACGCTCACGGTGTCGCCCGACGGACTGTGGGTGGCCTGCGCCGGTGACGGCGTGCTCGTCCACCATCGGGGCACCCTCGTGTCGTCCCCGCTGCCGACGGTGGACCCGGTGGTCGCCCTGGCCTGGGATCCGCAGGGCCGCCAGCTCTGCCTGGCCACCGCCACCGCGCTCCAGCTGTGGAGCGTCTCCCCGGTCCGGATGGACTTCGCCCCGTGCACGGGCCGCACCGGCATCACCGCCCTCGCCTGGTCGCCGGAGCGCGACACGCTCGCCTTCGCCGACGCGGCGGGGCTGCACCTGGTCGACCGCACCACCGGCCGGAGCCTCGCCGACGCACCGCTCTCCGGTGCCGTCGTGGCACTGGGCTTCAGCCGGACCGGACGGTTCCTCGTGGCCGCCACCGATCGGGACGCCCTGCTCGTCCTCGACCGTGCGCTGGAGCGGGTCGCGCAGCTGCCCGCGCGGATCACGTCACCGCGGGACCTGAGCGTGTCGGCGACCGGGCGGCTGCTGTTCACCGCCGGGGCGGGCCCGGAGCTGTGGGAGCTGCCGGACGCGGCACCGTACCGCGCGGAGCGCCGGGTCGGTGTGCTGCTGCGCAGCTGGGCGGCGGCGATGTGCCGCTCGGTGGGACGGGCACTGCCGGCCCTGCGGGACCGGGCGCCCCGGATCACCGGACAGACGCTGCTGTACGACGCCGGTGACGCCCTGTGGGCTCCGGCGATCGCCCCCTCGCGGGACGGCCGTTGGGTACTGGAGACCGCGCCGGGTTCGCTCGCCCCGCTGAAGGCGCCCGGTCCGGACGACGGGCGCCGGAGCGTGGCCGTGGCCACGGGCCCGGGCGGCGCCCATGACCTCGAACTCTCTCCCGGGGGCGGCGAGTTGCTGGCCTGCGCGTCACGCGAGGGTCAGGCCGGGCTGACCGTTCTCGACCTGGGCAGCGGGGAGGCCCGGGCGGTACTGGAGGGCGGTCAGGGTCCCGCGTGGTGCCCGGCACCGGCCGAGGGATCGGCGACGCTGGTCGTGCCCGAACCGGGGCCCGCACCCACACACCTGTTCGTGCACGTCCTGGATGCTCGCGGCGTCCCGGCCCAGCAGCGCGGCAGTCTGCATCTCCCGCAGGGCACGGGCCGCCCTACCTGGTCACCGGACGGGACGGTCCTCGCGGCCGGGACCCTGGGTGCGGTGATGCTCTGGCACATGCCGCGCAGGGAGCGGGCCCGGCGACTGCCCCTGCCCTCCGGCGCGTTCGTCACCCGCGTCGCCTGGTCGCCGGACGGCAGCCGGCTGGCCGCGACGCCGCCCGCCGGGCAGGGGCCGTCGGTGGTGTGGTCGACGCTGACCTGGCGGGTGCAGCGCGAGTTCGGCGCGCCGGGCGGGCGCGGCTGGGCACCGGCGCTGGCCTGGTCACCGGACGGCTCGCTGCTCGCCGCGCCGGGCCCCGGTGCGGACACCACGGTGGTCGAGGTGTGGGACGTGACCCGGGGCACGGTGGCGATGACCCTGGACGAGGGCCCCGAGCGCGGCCCGGTGTGGTCGGTGCGCTGGTCCTCCGACGGCCGCCGACTGGCCGTGACGTACAGCGGCGGCCTTACCCTCCTGTGGGAGGTGCGGACCTCGCCGGAGGCGACGGAGCCCGGCCCGCCGTTGCCCGAATCCCCCGCGTACCTGGCCGAGTTGGGCACGATGGCCGCCGCGGTCGACGCGGCCGTACCGCTGGACGCGCTCGCGGACATCGCGGGGCTGCTGCGCCCGGCGCCCTCCCCGGGACGGCGGCTCCTCCATCAGAGCCCGGCCGCCCGCGCCCTGCGGAACCTGGGCTGGCCGCGCTCCGCGCATCCGGCGCTCGGCGCACTGGTGGCGTCGCGGCTGCCGGGAGACGCGCGGTACGTCCCACCGCCGGGCGTGTCCCTCCAGGAGCTGCGCACCACGCTGGAGTGGGGCCTGCGCGGCAGCGGCGAGCCGCCGGAGCGCCCCTCGGTCACGGCCTCCGAACTGGCCGCCGCCCTGGACCGGGTCGGGGACGAACTCCTGCCGCTGCTGGCCCTGTTGGGCCCGGACGCGGTCCGGGAGGACCCGGCGCTGCCGTTGCGGCTCGCGCGGGGGCCGTGGGCGTCGGCCGCGGAGGCCGCCGCCCGGATCCCCGACCTGCCCTCGCGCCTGCCCGTCCTTCTCGGTGACGACGTACCCGGCCCCACCACGGCGGGCGCCCCCGCGCAGTGGGCCCGGCACGGGCCGCCCGACCGGCTCGTGCCGAGTCAAATGGCGTTGCCCGCACCCTTGTTGAACGCCCTGTGGGCGCAGGACGCGCTGCTGTACCGCACCCGGCGTGGGCGGCTGCCGTGGACCGAGCGGGACGCGGTGCTCGTCCTCGACACGGGGGCCGCGGCGCAGGGGCAGGTGGGCAGCTGTCTGCGTCTGTGCGCGCATCTGCTGGCGGCGGCGCTGCTGGAGGCCGACCGTGCGGTGGCGCTGGTGCACCTCGACGGCCGTGGGGCGCCCGCCCGGCTGACGTGCGCGTCGGATCTGCGCCGGCTGTGGACGCCGGTCCTGCCGGAGCCCGCCGACCCGGCGCGTGCGGCGGCGCTGGCCCGTGAGGCGGCGCGCGGGCTGGCCGCGGTCGACTCGGGCGAGCCCCGCACCCTGCTGCTCACGCACGTCCACGAGCCGCCGCTGCCCGTGCCGGGCGCGCTCACCCTCCGCGTCCACTATCCACGGCACCCGGTCCCGCCGGACGGGCCGGACACCTGGGTGCTGGCACCGGAGCCGGACGGGGACGACCTGCGGCGGGTGCTCGTGCGGATCCTCGGGCGGCTCTGAGTCAGCCGCAGAGCATCTGCTCCACTGCGTCGGGCCCCATCCGCTCCAGCAACTCCTCCAGCATGTCCGGCCGGAAGGCGTCGCCGAGCACCTCGACCCCCGTCTCGTCCCAGCTGATCCGCAGCCGTACGAGCCGTCCGTCGGGATGGTCGTCGTACTCGGACGCGTCGATCAGGTCCGGCAGGTCCTCCACGAAGCGGTACTCGGCACTCATGCCCCACCCCTCTCGTCCATGGTCCAGATCCCGGCGATCCGCTCCCCGCAGGCCGGGCAACTCCCGTCGCGCAAAAGGCTCTCCGTCTGCCCCCATACCCCCCGGGTCACCACTTCGACCCCGCACCCCGGGCACCGGGTCGCCCGGCCCCCGGCACCGAGGGCCCGCTCGACGTACACGTACCGCAGTCCGGCCGCCCGACCGATGCGCGCCGCGTCCGCGAGGCGCTCCGGCGAGGTGGGGCGGTTATCGCGCATCCGGTACGTGGGGGTGAAGCGCAGCAGATGCCAGGGCGTGTCCTGGCCGAGCGAGGCGACGAACTCGGCTATGTGCGCGAGCTGTTGGTCGTCGGCGCTGGTTCCGGGGATGAGCGGCGTGCTCACCTCGACCCATACTCCCGCGGCCTTGAGCAGTCGCAGCGTCTCCAGGACGGGCGCGAGCGGTGCCCCGGTGAGCCGGCGGTGCTCCTCCTCGGCGGCGGCCTTGACGTCGATGTTGACGGCGGCGAGGACCGGGGCGACGCGCTCCACCGCTTCGGGCGTGAGGAATCCGTTGCTCTTCCACACCAGCGGCACACCCAACGGACGGGCCCTGGCGCCGAGTTCGAGGGTGAGTTCGGCGGCGAGGGAGGGCTCGGAGTAGGAGAGGGCGAGACCGCCGCCCCGCTCGGCGGCGGCCGCGACCAGCTTCTCGACGTCGGCGTCCTGCGCGGCGACACGGCTGTCGGGGTCCCTGCCGTACTGGGAGACACGGTGGTTGACGCAGTAGTCGCAGCGGAACGAGCAGCCGGGCGGCGCCAGGGTCAGCAGCGGCAGGCCGGGCCGGAAGTGGTAGAAGGGCTTGCGCTCCACGGAGGACCAGTGCTCGACGGTCGTACCCCAGGTCGCCGTCAGAACCCGATCGCCTTCCCTGCGGCGTACCTTGCACGCGCCCGTGTCACCGTCGCGCAGTCGGCAGCGGAAGGGGCAGAGGGTGCACTGAAGGCCGCCGTCGACCGCCCGGTAGAAGTCCGCCGGTACCCACGCGACCACCCCGCCACCCCACCCCGTCACCCGGTTTTCCACGGTACTCGGTTCCCGAGCGCCACGGGGCGCGGACATAATGCTCGGATGACCGAGGTCTCCCCCCTCCCCAGCGGTGCGCTTCCGCTCCACAAGCCGGTCGTCGTCATCGGCGCCGGTCCCGCCGGTCTCACGGTCGGCAACATCCTGCGGGCCGTCGGTGTCGACTGCGTGGTCCTGGAGACGGAGACCCGCGCCTTCGTCGAACAGCGGCCTCGCGCCGGGGTATTGGAGGAGTGGGCGGTACGCGGCCTCGAACAGCGGGGCCTCGCCACGAACCTGCTGGAGCGGGCGCAGCGGCACACGGAGTGCGAGTTCCGGCTCGGCGGCGAACGCTACCGGTTCGCCTACACGGAACTGACGGGTCATCATCACTGGGTGTATCCACAGCCGTTGCTGGTGACGGACCTGGTGCGCGAGTACGCGGACGTGCGCGGCGGCGACATACGGTTCGGCGTGCGGGACGTACGGCTGCACGACCTGGACTCGGACCACCCCGTGGTGGAGTACGTCGACGAGTTCGGCGAAGACCGGCTGATCCCCTGCGACTTCGTGGTGGGCGCCGACGGGGCGCGCGGCGTGACCCGCTCCCTGCTCACCCCGGACCGCGCGCTGGTCTCCCGGCACGACTACGGCATCGGCTGGCTGGCGCTGCTCGCGGAGGCGCCGCCGTCCAACGACTGCGTGGTCTTCGGCATCCACCCCAACGGGTTCGCCGGGCACATGGCGCGCAGCCCCGAGGTGACCCGCTACTACCTGGAGTGCCCGCCGGGCGACGACCCGGACAACTGGTCGCACGACAGAGTCTGGTCGGAGCTGCGGCAACGCCTCGGCGCGAACGGCGCCCCGCCGCTCACCGAGGGCCGCCTCATCGAGAAGCGCGTCCTCGACATGCACAACTACGTGGTGGAACCCATGGTGTTCGGCCGTCTCTTCCTCGCCGGCGACTCCGCCCATCTCACCGCGCCCATCGCGGCGAAGGGCATGAACCTCGCCCTGCACGACGCCTTCCTGCTCGGCGACGCGCTCGTGGCCCAGCTCACCAAGGGCGACTCCACCGGTCTGACCGGCTACTCGGCCGCCTGCCTGGGCCGCGTCTGGGACTACCAGGAGTTCTCCCAGTGGCTGTCGGAGGTCTACCACGGCACCTCGTCCGGCGATCCGTACCTCGCGGGGACGACCCAAGCCCGGCTGCGCCGTCTGTTCTCCTCCCCCGCGGCGGCGCTCGCGTTCGCGGAGCAGTACCTGGGCAAGGACCCGGAGTACTGAGCCACGGGTTCTAGTCGTGCACGGGCCGGTCGCTGAGCCGGTGGTCCGCCACGTTGAGCGCCTCGTCGACCAGCCGCCGCAGATGCCCGTCCCGGAGGGTGTAGATCACCCGCCGGCCTTCCTTCCGCGTGGTCACCAGACCCGCCAGCCGCAGCCGCGCCAGATGCTGGCTGACCGCGGGCCGGGCCGCCCCGCACGCCTCGGTGAGGGTCGTGACGTCCGCCTCCCCGCCGGTCAGGGCGTGCAGCAACGCCAGCCGGGTGCGGTCGCCGAGCAGGGCGAGGAGCTCGGCGGCGAGAGTGAACTGTTCGTCGCCCGGCGTCTGCGGGTGCGCATGATGCGCAGGTGACAGGTGCATGCGTGCGCTCATACGCACATAATGGCGGTGTGGGCGGCGCACGTCCACCGCACGCACCGGAAGGGGCCCCACGTGAGCGACCGGCACCACCGCGAAGACGGCCACGGGCACCCGCGCGCCTCTCACAGCCACGGCCACGAGCACAGCCACACCTCCCACGCCCACAAGCACACCCTTCGCCACCGTCTGAAGCACCTCCTCACCCCTCACTCCCACGAGAGTGCCGACAAGCTCGACCCAGCCCTGGAGTCCTCGGCGCGCGGGATGCGGGCCCTGTGGGTGTCGCTGGTGGCCCTCGGGGTGACGGCGGCGGCGCAGGCCGTGGTGGTGGCCGTGTCGGGTTCGGTCGCGCTGCTCGGCGACACCGTGCACAACGCGGCGGACGCGCTGACCGCCGTACCGCTCGGGATCGCGTTCGTGCTGGGCAGGCGCGCGGCGACCCGTCGCTTCACCTACGGCTACGGGCGGGCCGAGGATCTCGCGGGGATCGCGATCGTGCTGACCATCGCCGCGTCGGCGGCCTTCGCGGGGTGGACCGCGGTCGAGCGGCTCCTCGATCCGCGGCCCGTGCAGCACGTCCCGGCGGTCGCGGTCGCCGCGCTCGTGGGGTTCGCGGGCAACGAGTGGGTGGCCCGTTATCGCATCCGGGTGGGCCGCGACATCGGCTCGGCCGCGCTCGTGGCGGACGGACTGCACGCCCGCACGGACGGGTTCACGTCACTCGCGGTGCTGCTGGGCGCCGGAGGCTCGGCGCTGGGCTGGCAACTCGCCGACCCGCTCGTGGGGTTGGCGATCACGGCGGCCATCGCCCTGGTCCTGCGGGACGCTGCGCGCGAGGTGTTCCGGCGGGTGATGGACGCCGTGGACCCGGCCCTCGTCGACCGGGCCGAGGGAGCCCTGCTGGAGGTCGAAGGGGTGCGCGGGGTGGGCGAGTTGCGGCTGCGCTGGATCGGGCACCGGCTGCGTGCCGAGGTCGCGGTGGTGGTGGACGGCGACGCGACGGTACGGCAGGCGCACGCCATCGCCGTGGACGCGGAACACGCGCTCCTGCACGCCGTACCGCGTCTGACCGCCGCCCTGGTGCACGCCGACCCGGCGCCGCTCCCGGGCGAGACCGATCCGCATCTCACCCTCGCCCATCACCTGGCGGTCTGAGCTCAGACGCCCGGCCCGTCCAGCACCACCGCGCCCGGACGTAGGGCAGGTCGACGACGGCCGAGTCCACCAACAGCGGCCAGTCGGCGGGGGGGATGCCGCCGTACTCCATGCCGGTCTCCCCCGTCGCCGTGTCCACCGAGGCGAACGAGGCCTTGCGGGCACCGAGTTGGCGGCGTACGAAACCGTTGACGTCGACCCGGGTGGTGGACAGCACGACACACGCGGCGAGCGTGGACTCACCACCGCGCCTGCCCGCCTCCACGACACAGTTCGCGGACCATTCCAGCAGCTCCTGCCCGTAGTGCTGCACGAAGACGGCGGTGTCGGCGCACTCGGGGTCAGCCCTGCGGTGGCGGCCCGCCGGGGGTCTCAGGTCGCGGGCGGGACCGAGATGGCCAGGACGAACTCCGTCGGTTCGGTGCCCTGATTGCCGTAGGTGTGGGGGGCGTTGGCGTCGAAGGTGACGCTGGAGCCGGCCGGGACGCGGTGCTCGGCGCCGTCGACCGTGAGCGTCAGTTCCCCGGCGGTGACATGGCCGATCTCGACCGTGCCGATCGGGTGCGGGTCGGAGGAGCTGCTCTCGCCGGGCATCAGCTTCCACTCCCACATCTCCAGCGGGCCGGGCGCCTCGGCGCCCGCGAGGAGCCGGCTGTAGCTGCCGGCGTCGGTGTGCCAGAGCCGCACGACCTGCTCGGGTGGGACGATCCGCACCTTGGGGCCCTGTTCGTAGTCGAGCAGGGTGGTGACGCTGACGCCGAGCGCGTCACCGATCTTCACCACCGTGCCGATGCTGGGGTTGGTGCGGGCCTGCTCGATCTGGATGAGCATGCCGCGACTGACCCCGGCACGCGCGGCGAGCACGTCCAGGGTGAAGCCGCGCTCGGTCCGCCAGCGCTTGACGTTGCGCGCCAGGGACTGGGTCAGCAGGTCGAGGTCCGACACATCACGTCCAATATTTTGTATGACAGAGTGCAAATCGATGAACTACGGTGGGGTGCACCGAATCGTTCATCGAACTGTACTGCGAGGCGCTCCGTGACAGCACTCTTCGCCCTGGCCACAAGCCTTCTGTGGGGCCTGGCCGACTTCGGCGGCGGACTGCTGACCCGGCGCACCCCGGCGCTGACGGTGGTCGTGGTCTCGCAGGCGATCGCGACCGCCGTGCTCGGCGCGATCGTGGTGGCCATGGGTGGCTGGAGCGAGGCGGGACCGCGCCTGTGGTTCGCGTTCGCCGCCGGTCTCGTCGGTCCGGTCGCGATGATCTGCTTCTACAAGGCCCTCGCGCTCGGCCCGATGGGCGTCGTCTCCCCGCTCGCCACCCTCAGCGTCGCGGTCCCCGTGGGGGTCGGCCTCTTCCTCGGCGAGCGTCCCGGCCCGACCCAGTTCGCGGGGATCGCGGTCGCGGTCCTCGGCGTCGTCCTCGCGGGCGGCCCGCAGCTCAAGGGTGCTCCCGTCCAGCGCGAGACGATCGTCCTCACCCTGATCTCCGCGCTGGGCTTCGGCATGGTGTTCGCACTGATCGCGGAGGCGTCGACGACCGTGACCGGCCTGTTCCTCGCGCTCTTCGTCCAGCGGGTGACGAACGTCGCGGTGGGCGGCGCGGCCCTGTTCGCCTCCGTGCGCCAGGGCAACCCGGCCCTTCCCCCGACCGGCTTCCCCTGGCTCTCGCTCCCGGCGCTGGCCTTCGTCGGTCTGGCCGACGTCGCGGCGAACGGCACCTACGCGATGGCCGCCCGGCTCGGCCCGGTCACGGTCGCCGCCGTCCTCGCCTCGCTCTACCCGGTGGTGACCGCCCTGGCCGCCCGAGGCTTCCTCAGCGAACGCCTGCGGGCGGTCCAGGCGGCGGGCGCGGGCCTGGCGATGGTGGGCACGCTGCTCCTGGCGACCGGCTGAACCCCGGGCTCAGTCCAGCTCGGCGAGCTTCGCCACGGTCTCCTCGTCCAGCTCCGCGAGCGCGTTCAGCTGCTCCGGGGTGATCCCGTCGGGTATCGGCACCGGCGCCGGCGTCCTGAGCGGCGGCTGCCACCCCTCCTCGGGAGTCCATCGCCGTACGACCCGCGCGGGCGCCCCCGCCACCACGGCATGGTCGGGCACGACACCCCGGACCACCGCGCCGGCGGCCACGACCACGTTCCGCCCGATCCGCGCCCCCGGCAGGATCACGGCACCGGTCCCGATCCAGCACCCCGGCCCGATCTCCACCGGCTCCATGCGCGGCCACTGCTTGCCGATGGGTTCGTGCGGATCGTCGTACGAGTGGTTCGTCGACGTGACATAGACATACGGCCCGAAGTAGCAGTCGCTGCCGATGGTGACGGTCGTGTCGGCGATGACATGGCTGCCCCGCCCCAGCACCACCCCGTCCCCGATCCGCAGGATCGGCTCGGGACCGAGATCCAGGTCGGGCATCAGCCCGGCCGTCAGGGTCACCTGCTCGCCGACGATGCAGTGCGACCCGAGATGGATCCAGGGCTCGCCGAAAACCGTGCCCAGCGGGAAGGCGAGCCTGGTACTCGTTCCCATCGCGCCGAAGCGGAAGCGACCCGGTTGGTCGGCGGTCACGGAGCCCGTGCGCTGCACCCAGGCCCAGCCGGCGTGGACGGCGCGCTGCACCACACGGCGCCGCCAGGATGAGAACGTGTTCTTGCGCTTCAGCACCCGCTCACGGTACTGAGAGGACGACCCCCGTATGAGGTCGGGGGCTTGTGATCTTCGCCCTACCGGGTGGCGTACGGTGCGGAGGAACCGAGGACGGCCAGGAGGAGCGAGGCAATGGCGCACAAGGCGTTGATCACGGGTATCGGCGGCAGGGAACCGAAGATCGACGGGGAGGCCTTCGTGGCCCCCAACGCGACGGTGATCGGCGACGTGACGCTCTCGGCGGGGGCGAGTGTCTGGTACGGCGCGGTCGTCCGCGGCGACGTCGAGACCATCTCCGTCGGCGCCCGGAGCAACATCCAGGACAACTGCACGCTGCATGCGGACCCGGGCTTTCCCGTCAGCATCGGCGAGCGGGTGTCCGTGGGCCACAACGCCGTCGTGCACGGCGCCACGATCGGCGACGACTGCCTGATCGGCATGGGCGCGACGGTCCTCAACGGCGCGGTGATCGGCGAGGGGTCGCTGGTGGCGGCGCAGGCACTGGTCCCCCAGGGGATGCAGGTGCCGCCGGGTTCACTGGTGGCGGGAGTCCCGGCAAAGGTGAGGCGCGAACTGACGGAGGAGGAGCGCCAGGGGGTCACGCTGAACGGCACGCTGTACGCGGACCTGGCCAAGGCACACCACGAGGTGTACGAGACGCCGTGAACCTCAGTCGGCGGCCGGGACGACCTCGGGCTCGGCCGCCGGCGTCCCGGACGTCGCCTTCTTCGCCTTGCGCTTCAGCACCAACATCGAGGTCAGCCCGATGAGAACGGCGAGCACCAGCCCCAGCCAGGAGAACCGCTTCAGCCACGACTCGGCGACGACACCCACGTAGTAGATGACGGCCGTCGTACCGCCCGCCCAGATGATCCCGCCCAGCACATTGGCGATCAGGAACTTCCAGTACGGCATGTGCAGCACACCCGCCAGCGGCCCCGCGAAGATCCGCAGCAGCGCGACGAAGCGGCCGAAGAAGACGGCCCACATGCCCCACTTCTCGAAGGACCGCTCGGCCGTCGCGATGTGCCCCTCGCTGAAGTGCCGGGGGAACTTCTTCCCCAGCCAGGCCAGCAACGGCCGCCCGCCCTTGCGCCCGATGGCATAGCCGATCGAGTCACCGATGACGGCACCCACGCTGGCGCAGGCACCGAGGACGAAGGGGTTGATGTCACCGTGCTGGGAGGCGAGCAGCGCGGCGGAGACGAGGATGATCTCGCCCGGCAGCGGGATACCCAGGCTCTCCAGGCCGATGACCAGGCCCACCAGCAGATAGATGCTGACCGCGGGTACGGTCTCGAGCCATTCCTGGACGTGCACCGCCGGTTCCTCCCGTGTCCTGTGATCCCGTGTGATCCCGGCGCACGCCCGCGTGGGCGTGCGCCGGAAGCCTACCCGTTAGGAGACGGCGGCCGAGTCCCAGAGGTTGCACCGATGCGCGCCGTGGACGGTCGTGCTCACGGCGTTACCGCCCGCGGAGGCGGTCCGCAGCGAGAGCACCTGCCCGGTGCCGGGCGGCATGGCCGGCTGCCCGTCCGCCCGTGGCGCTCCGCCCCGGACGAAGGACCCCCAGTACTGGACCATCTGCCGGGACAGCGTCCGCTGCTCCGCGTTCAGCGGGGATTCCAGGCCGAAGTGCTTGAAGAGGTACTGCACCTCATTGACATGGGTCGCCCCGAAGTCGAAGTCCGTCCCGACGTTGCGCAGCGAGGCGAAGGGCGGGCCGGTGCGGTCGGCGAACTCGTACGCGTAGACCGGACCGCGTCCGGCGAGCACCCCGTCGAGACGGAGCGCCGGGCAGGCGAAGAGCATGTCGCCGAAGGCGGTGGCGTAGGCGATGGTCGGGGAGGGCTGGGCGGCGAGCGGATAGCTGCGGAGCACCTCCTCGCCGAACTCCTGCCGCATGACCGCCGGGTACTGCTCGGCCGTGAGCGGGGTGCCGGCGAGGTCGAAGCGGGCGAAGGCGAACAGCCGGCCCTCGTCCTGGTTCGCGCCGTTCATCACCGGCACTCCGGCCGCGGCTCCCTGGGCCAGCGCGGCGGACGGCTGCCGCGGCAGGAAGCGTCCGCCGACCACCGGCCCCCAGTCGTAGTCGCCCTGGGCGGCGAGGATGTCGGCGGCGGACTTGCCGCGCAGACAGGCGACGGTGTCGCAGCCGAGCTTCCGGGCGAAGTCGGCGCCCTCGGTCACGGCCGTCCCGTGCGGGCGGGCGGCGCAGTCGTCGTACGCCCCGCTCTCGATGATGCCCGCCCGGAACAGGCCCTTGCCCGTGGGTGAGGCCAGCTGGGTGCAGACCGAGCGGCCGCCCGCCGACTCGCCGGCGATGGTCACCCGGCCGGGGTCGCCGCCGAAGCGGGAGACGTTGGCGCTCACCCAGCGCAGCGCGGCCTGCTGGTCGAGCATGCCGAAGTTGCCGGAGACGCCGTCGCGCGCCTCGTCGTCGAGACCCGTCGTGGCGAGGAAACCCAGCGCGCCCAGGCGGTAGTTGACGGTCACGACCACCGTGCCGGTCTGCCGTGCGAAGGCGTCCGGCACGACGTCCTGGCCGGCCCCGGCGGTGAGCCCGCCGCCGTGGAACCAGACCAGGACCGCGCGTCGCCCGGCGCCCTCGGGGACGTACACGTTGAGGTCGAGACAGTCCTCGGTGTGCGCGGGCTGTTCGTATCCGGGGTCCCAACTCGCTGTCTGCGCACACTTGTTGCCGAAGTCCCGTGCCTCGCGCACGCCCTGCCAGGGCCGGACCGCCCGTGGCGCGGTCCAGCGGAGCCGCCCGACCGGCGGTTGGGCGTACGGGATGCCGAGGAACTGCCGCCCCTCGGCGGTGACTTCACCCCGCACCAGGCCCGCCTCGGTGCGCACCACGGGATCACCCGAGGATGCCTGGGCCGACGCGGGGACCAGCAGGGTCGCGGCAAGTGCCGTCAGCGCGACGGCGATCCGGCGTATCACCGTGCCACCTCCGCCCGCGTCCGCAGCCGCAGATCCCCGGCCGACGCCCCGACCCGCACGGTGACCCGCTTGCGCTCCCCGGTGAGCCGGGCGAGGAGGCCTTCGACGCGGGGTCCCGCGCCGTGGCCGGGTCTGGTCCGGGCGTGGGCGGGGGCGGCGAATCCGCCCGTGGCCGCCGCGACGACGGCGATCGCCCCGCCCAGCAGACACAGGGCGGATCGCCGGGGGACGGAGACGCTGTCGGTCATGAGCCGTCACTCCTTCGGTATCTGAACGCACGGGGCGGCAAAAGGACTTGACGCAGGGTCAGAAACACCTGGGACGCGGCGGGAAAACTATGCCGACCGGTGACTCGTGTCAATGAACTGAACCGAACCGAACTGAACAAGGGCCGCCCCGGGTGGGGCGACCCTCCTGCTCAGCGAAGAACGGACCCTAGGGACGTGACGATGTCCGCCGCCTTCTCGGACACCGCGGCCGGCACCTCCGCCGGCCGCCGGGGAACCACCTCGGCCGCCGGTTCCTCCCGGTGATCGACCTGCGCCATGCGCGTCTCGTAGGGGTCAGGACCGTCGTCGTGGGGCCGGTCCTCGCTCGGAGGTCGGACGGGAAGCCTCGGCGAGGGCACCGCCGGGAGGAGACCGTCGCCCTTCTCCCCCTTTGGCGTCGCCTTCTCACCCTTCTCGCCCGTCCCGCTCTTCTTCCGCGGCTCCCCCGTGACCGCGGACTCCGTCGTCTCCAGCACCCACCGCTGGTCCTCGGCGCCGTCCCGGTCGGCGACCACGACGTCCGGGCCCTTGCCGGGCGCGATGGCGAGCGCCCGGTGCCAGCGGAGCAGGATCTCGCCGCGGACCGTGAGGTCGTACTGCACCTCTCCGGCGTGGACCAGGCAGCCGGCCAGGACGACCGAGCCCTTGTCAGGGTCGGAGGCGAGGCACAGCGCGGGGGCGGCGAGGCTGCGCAGCAGGCCGTCGTCCTGGTACGACCACTGCTGTGACAGGGCCGTCGAGCAGGCGGCGAGGACCGCGGCGACACCGTCGGCGGCCGTGTCCCCGTGGAGGTCGAGGCAGAGGTCCGCGGTGGCACTGCGGAACCTGCCGTGTCCGACCTCCACCGGGTCGGTCGCGGAGGCGGCCGACGGGGAGCCGACGGGGGTGGGCGGCGCCGAGGGGATGGTGCGGTTGCCGCTGGGGGCACCCCAGGTGGCACCCTGTTCGGGGACACCGTTGTCACCGGACCACCCGCGGGCGACGAGCACGGTCGCGAGCAGGGCGAGGGCGGTCAGGCCGACCACGGCGACGGCCTTCGCGTTCCGCCGTGGCGCGGCGAGACGACGGGCCGGAGCGGGGCGGTGCCGGCCGCCGCGCGGGCGGGCGCCTGGTGACTGCCGGGTGCCACCGCGGCCGGGGCGGGAGTCGAGATAGCGCCGGGCGCCCCAGCCGAGCACGGTCTCCGCGAGCAGGACGTCCAGGCCGCCCTCGAAATGGCTGAGCTGCTCGGCGGCGTGCCGGCAGAAGCGGCACTCCGTCAGATGCCGCTGGACGTCCGGCAGCAGGGGGCCGCCGCGACGGATCGGGACGTCGAGGAGGCGGTTGTAGAAGCCGCATTCCTTGGAGGGCGCGAGTTCCCGGTGAGCACGGACACAGCCCTGCCGGAATTGCTCGCGGGTCTGTTGCAGCGCGTCCGCGGCACGGCCCACGTCCACGCCCAGCAGACCGGCCGGTACGGATATGGGTTCGGCCTCGACCTCGATGTGCCACAACAGACATTGGGAGGCCCCGGGAAGAGCCAGGAAAGCGCGCTCGGCGAGCTGCCGCCTTTCGGGTGTGACGCCGCGTGCCGCACGCAGTCCACGCCCTCCGGTCGGTTTGCCCAGTTCCGGCAGCGCGGCGGAAATTCGGTCCTCGGCGGCCCACTCCTTCACCGTCTCCCTTACGGCCGCCAGGAGTTGGGGACGTACGGCACCGCCGTTCGCGCGGCCGAACACCCGGTGGAACGCGGCGGCGGTCACGAGTTCGGCCGAACCGGACGAGGAGGCCAGACAGATGACCGCGTAGTCATGAGCGGCCCGCCAGTGCCGGGCCAGCAGCAGGGCGATCGCACGGGAACCGCCCTCGGTACCGCCCAATCGGGCGACGAGTTGACGGTCGGACTCCCCGGGGCTCTCTCCCGGCCGTGGCGGGTAGGGGGGTCGTGGGGGGTACGGGGATTGCACTGAACCATTTCCTTCCGAGCCGCGGACGCGCGGGGAAAACGCATACGTCGGAAAAGCAGGTGTGTGATTGGTGCATACCTATGCCGCGTCAGCTACTGAGCGGTCACCAGGGGGCGCTCACTTTCGCACATACGAATCACAGGAAACAAGAAGTTCGAGTGACCGATGTTCAAAACGCTGTGAATTCAGATAAGTTACCGGCGGTATCCGCACCCGCATTCGAAATCGCGACCCGGTGTGGCGCCAAGTTGTGTACGGGCAAAGACGGTTGGCACACGAAATCTCCAACCCCGCCACCGTCGCGCCGGACGCACACGCGCCCCGCCCGGACCCACAGGCCGCTCCCAGGCTTCTCCCGGGATGCTCTCATTCCCGTCGGCCAGCATGAGCCGCATGATCGCCCCCCACTCCCCCGCCCCCGCCCGCACCGTGCGCAAGGCGGTCGTGCCGGCCGCCGGTCTCGGCACCCGGTTCCTGCCCGCCACCAAGGCGACACCGAAGGAGATGCTGCCGGTCGTCGACAAGCCGGCCATCCAGTACGTCGTCGAGGAGGCGGCCGCCGCCGGTCTCGACGACGTACTGATGATCACCGGTCGCCACAAGCGGGCCATCGAGGACCACTTCGACCACGCCTTCGAGCTGGAGCAGGCGCTCGCCGCCAAGGGCGACACGGTCCGCCTGGACGCCGTGCGCGACCCGGCACGCCTCGCGAACATCCATCACATCCGGCAGGGCGAGCCGCTCGGCCTCGGCCACGCGGTGCTGTGCGCCCGCCGCCACATCGGCGACCAGCCCTTCGCCGTGCTCCTCGGCGACGACCTCATCGATCCGCGCGAGACCCTGCTCAGCCGGATGCTCGACGTCCGCGACCGCCACGACGGCACGGTCGTCGCCCTGATGGAGGTCCCCCCGGAGCAGATCCACCTCTACGGCTGCGCGGCCGTCGAACCCACCGACGAGGACGGCGTCGTCCGGGTCACCGGCCTGGTGGAGAAGCCGTCACGGCGGGACGCGCCGAGCGCCTACGCGGTCATCGGACGCTATGTCCTCGATCCCGCCGTCTTCGACACCCTGGAGCGCACCCCGCCCGGCCGCGGCGGCGAGATCCAGCTGACCGACGCCCTCCAGGAACTCGCCGCGGACGGCACGGTGCACGGGGTCGTCTTCGACGGGCTGCGCTACGACACCGGCGACAAGGCCGACTATCTGCGCACGGTGGTCCGGCTGGCCTGCGACCGCCCCGACCTGGGCCCCGAATTCCTGGCCTGGCTCAAGGAGTTCGTGGCGACGGCCGAGGCGAAGGGGACGGCCGGCCGGAGCCGCCTCGCGGCCTGATCGGCCGCCCCGCTCAGCTGTTGGGACGCAGCGTCCACAGGACGGTCATCTCACCGGTCACCGCCCCGTCGCCGCGACGGATCTCGATCGACACCGGAAACTCGGGGCGCTTCCCCGCGTCCAGCTCGGCGACGACGTCGGCGACGGGACGGCCGAGGGTCGCCGTGGCCGTCACGGCACCCATCGCCAGCTTCTTGTAGGCGATCTCGGCGCTGACCGCGAGCGGCACGGCGCGCGCGAGCTGGTCCCCGAACGCGGCGAGCACGATGGCGCCACTGGCGGACTCGCCGAGCGTGAACATCGCCCCGGCGTGCGGCCCGCCCACGTGGTTGTGGAACTCACCCTGGTCCGGCAGGGCGACCACGGCCTTCTCCGGCGAGGTCTCCTGGAAGTCGAGGTTCAGGGTCCGGGCCATGGGCACGGTGGCGGCGAGCATCTCGCCGATGGACATCTGGTCTGCGCTCATGCCGGGCATGTTACCCACGAGTAGCGTTTGCTGACCAGAGCGGTGTGAAGATCGTCGTATCCTTGCGCCCCATGTGGCCAGGAGAGCGCTCGCCGGGGGACGGCACGGATCCGCAGCAGCACGCGAACCCCTATCGGCAGCCCGGATACCAGCAGCCCAACCCGTACACCGCCCCCACGCAGCCGCCCCCGCCGGGCGGCCGGGACCGTCGTACGAGAACCCTCGCGATCGCCGTGGCCACGGCCGTCGTGGTCGCCGCGACGGTGACCGGGGCCGTGCTCCTCGGCGGCGGCAGCGACGACGGGGCGGGACCGGACCCGACCCCCACCTCGGTCCCTCCCTCACCTTCGCCGTCCGCCGACCCGCGGGGCGCGGACGAACAGAAGCCGACGGTGGCCGGCTGGAAGGTCGTGGTCAACCCGGGGCTGGGGGTCGCGTTCGACGTACCGGCGGACTGGGCGCTGGAGTCCCCGGACTGGGTGTCGTACGTCGCGGAGGACGACGACCCCGAGGACACACCGCTCGTCGCCATGAAGGCGCCCGCCGTGCTGAAGAAGCAGTGGTGCTCGTCGGACGACGACAAGAACGGTCGTACGGAGGACACCGCGCTGGCCAGTGCGGGCTCGCGCGGGAACAACGGGGCGAAGAGCACCGAGGACATCGCCCGCGCGGACTCGGCGGCCTGGGTCTACGGCCTGTACACCCAGCCGGACAGGAAGAAGGTCAGCACCGGCCCGGTCACCTCGTTCACCACCGCGTCGGGTCTGACCGGCAGCGTGGCCACCTCGCGGTCCTCCGGGGTGGTACGCCGGGACAAGTGCGACTCGGACGGCAAGGCGACGACCTTCGCGTTCACGAACTCCGCAGGCGACTTCGCCTCCTGGTCGTTCGTCGGCGCCCAGGGCGTGGCGGACGAGGTTCCGCAGGCCACGGTCGAGAAGGTGCTGAGCACGGTGCGCGTGTTCGCGCCGACGGAATCCTGAGAGGGCCCGTTCCACTCGCTACGTCCCTGACAAGGGTCGGTGACCGAACCGATGCAATGGCGCCACTAAGGTGGCCTCCCATGTGGCCAGGACAGCAGCCGCCCGGGGGCGAGCAGAACCCGCAGGACCCGAACAACCCGTACCAGCAGCCGGGGTACCAGCAACCCAATCCGTACCAGCAGCCCGGCTACCAGCAGACCGGCCCGCAACAGGCCGGGTATCCGCAGCCGAACCCCTATACGCAGCAGCCGCCCACGCAGTGGGACGCGCCCGGTGCTCCGCAGCCGACGCAGGGCGGCGGCGGGGGCAACCGGACGAAGGTGACCGCGATCGTGGCGGCCCTCGCGGTCGTCGTGGCCGCCGGTGTCACCGGGTTCCTGGTGCTCGGCGGCGACAAGGACGACGAGGCCGACGGCGGCTCGGGCAAGGGCAAGGGCGGCACGTCGACGGCCCCCTCGAAGTCCACGGACACCGACCCGAGCGCCTCCGGCTCGGACGACAATCCGCGCGGCGGCGAGGCGGAGAAGGCGACGATCCCCGGCTGGAAGGTCGTGATCAACCCCAAGTGGGGCACCGCCTTCGACGTACCGGCCGACTGGAAGGTCGAGTCGCCGGGCATGCTCATCGGCTTCGAGAAGGACGACGCCAAGGCCGGCGACAAGCCCATCATCACGATGTCCGCCCCGGCCTACCTCAAGGAGTCGTGGTGCACGTCCGACGACGACGAGAACGGTGACACCGAGGACACCGCCCTGGCCACCGCGGGCACCAAGGGCGCGAACGGCGCCAAGAACACCGACGAGGTCGCGGTCAACCAGGTCCCGTGGTGGGTGTACGGCGGCTACACGCAGCCGGACAAGAAGAGCATCACGTTCGACGAGAAGGCGGAGAAGTTCACGACGACCTCGGGCGTCGAGGGCAGCATCGCCTGGGCCCGGTCCAAGAACACACCCCGCAAGGGCAAGTGCGCGACGGACGGCAAGGCGGTCACGTTCGGGTTCAAGAACTCCGCGGGCGACTATGTGGCGTTCAGCCTCTACGGCGCCACGGGCGTCAAGGACGAGCTTCCGGACTCCACCATCATGAAGATCCTCGGCACGGTCCGGCTGCACGGCGAGCCCACCGGCTGACACTCCCTCTGGCCGAGGCCGGTCGTCCACTCCTCGGACCCTTTCCGGGTCCCCGTGGCACCGGCCTCCCGGCGCCTCTATGGTTACCGGCCATGTGGCCAGGACAGCAGCCGCCGGGGGGCGAGCAGAACCCGCAGGACCCGAACAACCCGTACCAGCAGCCGGGGTACCAGCAGCCGAACCCGTACCAGCAGCCCGGCTACCAGCAGACCGGCCCGCAACAGGCCGGGTATCCGCAGCCGAACCCCTATACGCAGCAGCCGCCGGAGCAGCCGCCGACCCGGTGGGACGCGCCGGGTGCTCCGCAGGCCCCGCGGGGCGGTGGCGGGGACAACCGTACGAAGATCACCGCGATCGTGGCGGCCCTGGCCGTCGTCGTGGCGGCCGGTGTGACGGGGTTCCTGGTCCTGGGCGGCGACAAGGACGACGAGGCGGGCGGGGGCGACGACCCGGGTCCGACCGCCACGACGTCCCAGTCCGGGGCGGCGAGCCCGAGTACGTCCGCCGGTGACGACGACCCGCGCGGCGGCGAGGGAGCACAGCCGACGATCCCTGGCTGGAAGGTCGTGGTGAACCCCAAGTGGGGCACCGCCTTCGACGTACCGGCCGACTGGAAGGTCGAGACGCCCGGTGTCTTCATAGGTTTCGAGGACGAGAAGAAGGGCGACGGTTCAGTCCTCATCGGCATGTCCGCCCCGGCGTACCTCAAGGAGTCGTGGTGCACGTCCGACGCGAACAAGGACGGCAACGCCACGGACACCGCGCTGGCCGCGGCCGGCACCAAGGGCCAGAACGGCGCCAAGAACACCGCCGACGTAGCCCGCAACGACTCGGCCTGGTGGGTGTTCGGCGGCTACACCGACCAGAGCGACAAGTCCAAGAAGCTGCTCACCATCGGCAAGCCGAAGGCGTACACCACCACCTCGGGCATCGAGGGCAGCGTCGCGACGACGTACTCGACGGGCGTGACGAAGAAGGACAAGTGCGACTCCGACGGCAAGGCGACGACGTTCGCCTTCAAGAACTCGGCGGGCGACTACGTGTCCTGGACCTTCTACGGGGCGAAGGGCGTCAGTGACGAGGTGCCCGAGGCGACGATCCAGAAGATCCTCGGCACGGTCCGGCTGTACGGCGAACCCACGGGATGACGCCGTGGGACGGTCGCCCCGCCACGGCATGAACGGTGTGGCAAGTCGGCCGTGAGGCCGGGGCGGTCGGCCGGTGACCTCCGCCGCGTTCGCCGTACTGGTCCTCGCCGGTGAGCCACGGCTGTGGCAGATGATGCTGCTGACCGCACCAGGCGGCACCGGGCACAGCCCGCCGGGACGGACTCAGCCGATGCCGAACGCCCCGTCGGGGGGCTCGGGCGACGGCACCGCGTCCTCGTCCCGCACCGGCCGCGCACCGCCCGTGAACGCCCGCAGGGCGTCCCCGTGCTCGACCCGGGCCGGAAAGGCGTCCGCGGCCGTGAGCCGGGCCAGCGCGGCAGTGTCGAAGGGCCACCGGGCGGCGACGACCACGGCGTTCCCGAACCGCCGCCCGCGCAGCACACCCGGCTCGGCGATCAGCGCGAGCTCCGTGAACACGGTCCCCAGCGTGGCCAGTTGGGACCGCAGGAACGCGAACGGCGCCGCGTCGGCGAGGTTGGCCAGGTAGACGCCCCCGTCCCGCAGCACCCTCCCCGCCTCCCTGACGTACCCCTCGGACGTCAGATGCGCCGGCACCCGCGAGCCTCCGAAGACATCGGCGACGAGCACGTCCGCGGAGTCGGCGGGCGCCGCCTCCAGCCAGGTACGCGCGTCGGCGGCGTGCAGCGATATCCCGGCGCCCTCGGAGAGCGGCAACTGCTCCACGACCAGCTCCAGCAGCCCCCGATCGGCCTCGACGACGTCCTGCCGGGAGCCGGGCCGCGTGGCGGCGACGTACCGGGGCAGGGTCAGCGCACCTCCACCGAGATGCAGCACGTCCAGCGGCTGGCCGGGCCCGGCCACGATGTCCAGGACATGGCCGAGCCGACGCGCGTACTCGAACTCGAGGTGCGTCGGCTCGTCCAGGTCGACGTACGACTGAGGCGCCCCGTCGACGGTGAGCAGCCAGGCCCGTTCGCGATCGACGTCGGGCATGAGCTTGGCGAACCCGTGATCGACGGCACGGGCGACGGGGATGGCTTCGGTCACTTGTCCATTGTGCCTTCAGTGCACGCCCCTACAGGGGCGCGGCGAACTGCGCGACCAGCCACAACGGCCCCGCAGTCCCCCGCACACCTCAGCCACCCTCACACAACGGCGGTCACGGTCCCGGCCCCCACAGTCCGGCCACCCTCACGAATGGCGAACCCGAGCCCGGGCTCAAGCGGCACGTCCCGCCCCAGCTCGACGGTCATCGAAACCGTCTCCCCGGGCCGAGCGACCGCCACCTCACCAAGGTCCACGTCTCCCACCACATCCGCGGTCCGGATGTAGAACTGCGGCCGATACCCCGTCGCGACCGGCGTCGTACGCCCGCCCTCACGCGAGGACAGGACATACACCTGAGCCGTGAACCGCCGCCGCGGCTCGACGGACCCCGGCGCCGCGACCACATGCCCCCGCCGCACCGCGTCCCGTGGCACGCCCCGCAGCAGCAGCGCCACGTTGTCCCCGGCCTGTGCCTCCTCCATGGGCTTGCCGAAGGTCTCCAGGCCGGTGACCACGGTGTCCACGGAGGCCCCGAGCACTTCGACCCGGTCGCCCACCTTCACCGTCCCCCGCTCGACGGCACCGGTGACCACCGTCCCGCGGCCGGTGATGGTGAGCACGTTCTCCACGGGCAGCAGGAACGGCGCGTCCACGTACCGCTCCGGCATGGGCACATACGTGTCCACCGCGTCGAGCAGCGCCTCGATGGACGCCGTCCACCGCGGGTCGCCCTCCAGCGCCTTGAGCCCGGAGACCCGTACGACGGGGACCGCGTCCCCGCCGTAGCCCTGCGAGGTGAGCAGGTCGCGGACCTCCAGCTCGACGAGGTCGATGAGCTCCTCGTCGCCCGCGTCGGCCTTGTTGAGGGCGACGACGATGTGGTCGACGCCCACCTGCCGGGCGAGCAGCACGTGTTCGGCGGTCTGCGGCATGATCCCGTCGAGCGCGGAGACGACGAGGATCGCCCCGTCGAGCTGCGCGGCCCCGGTGACCATGTTCTTGACGTAGTCGGCGTGGCCCGGCATGTCCACGTGCGCGTAGTGCCGGGTGTCGGTCTCGTACTCGACGTGCGCGATGTTGATGGTGATGCCGCGCGCCGCCTCCTCCGGGGCCCGGTCGATGCGGTCGAACGGGACGAAGGTGCCGGCGCCGCGGTCGGCGAGGACCTTGGTGATGGCGGCGGTCAGGGTGGTCTTGCCATGGTCGACATGACCCATGGTGCCGATGTTGAGATGCGGTTTGGTGCGCACGTATGCCGTCTTGGGCATGGCGATTCCTCGAAGCCTCTTCGTGGTGAGAGTGGGGACCCCGGGGACTCGCCGACCCTCCCCCTGCGGGGTCCGCCGGACGATCCGGAGAGGGTCAGCTTCGGGCGCCGTCGACGGCGGCCAGGAAGATCTCGACGGCAGCCTTCGGCGCATCCGCGACTGCGGATGCTGCGAGGACGAAGGCGTGCCGGAACATGGTGCCGATCATTGCCGACGGTTTGCCCGACGTCGAACGATTTTTCAGGGCGGGGAGGTTCACGCCCCGATGTTCTTCAGCGCCTCCCGCACCGACAGCGGCGCGAAGCGGCCCTCCTCGCGCGCGAGGAAGCTCCGTACGGCCTCCGGGTCGGTCTTGGCGTACTCGCGCAGCGCCCAGCCGATCGCCTTGCGGATGAAGAATTCGGGGTGTCCGGACTGGTGCAGGCAGTAGGTGAAGAGGCGGTTGGTGTCGGTGCGTTCCTTGAAGCGGAGCTGGTGGAGCAGCGCGGTGCGGGCGATCCACAGGTCGTCGTCCACGATCCAGGCGTCCATGTCCGCCCTGAGCGCCGGGTCGGCCGCGACGAGGGTGCCGACGACGTGCGCGGCCAGCAGGTCCACGGTGTCCCACCAGGGCACGGTGGAGACCAGGTGCCGGGTCACCGGCAGGAAGCCGGACGAGAGCACGCGCGCGTGGCGGCGCAGATAGTCGACGGCGAAGTACTGGTACTCGCGCTCGGGCAGCCGCCAGCAGCGCAGCGCGATGGCCGTGCAGTCGGCCTCGTCGGGGCGTGGCGTGCCCTCCACGACGGTGCGGGACAGGGCCCGGCGCACGGGGGTGGTGAGGCCGAGGAAGGGGGCGACGCCCTTCATGTACGCGCGCATGGGCTCGGCCCGCGCGGGGTCGGCCGCGGCGCCGTACATGGCCGTGAGCCGCTCCAGCACGGTGTCGGCGAGAGGGCTGCGCGGCAGTGAGGGAGATCCCACACCTGTGACGCTCATGAGACGAACCATACGGCGATCACACACATCGGTCGGTTAGTGTCACCGGATGCTCGATGCCACCACCCGCTCTGGGGGCACCGCCACGGCCCGTCCCCCGGCCGCCGCCACGGAACTCGCGCTCACCGCTCCCGCCGTCGCCGTGCCCGTCCCGGTGGGCCTCGCCGCCCGCTGCACGAGAGTGCTGCTCTCGCCCTGGTCACGGCTGTCCCTGCTGGTCGCCCTGCTCGTGGGTGCGGGGGCGACCGTGCTGCTGTTCGAGCCACAGCGGCTGCTGGCGGACGGCTGGCCACCGCAGCTCGGCGGAGCCGCGGCGGCCCTGGTCTTCGCGGCGGCGTACGGCCTGTGCACGGTGGCATTCGTACCGCGCCCGCTGCTGAACCTCGCAGCGGGTGCGCTCTTCGGCACACAACTGGGGCTGGGCGCCGCCCTTGGGGGCACGGTGCTCGGGGCCGGTATCTCCTTCACCCTCGGCCGGATCCTCGGCCAGGACGCCCTGCGTCCGCTGCTGCGGGGCCGCTGGCTGAAGGCCGCCGACGGTCAGTTGAGCCGGCACGGCTTCCGCTCGATGCTGGCGGTGCGCCTGTTCCCCGGGGTGCCCTTCGCCGCCGCGAACTACTGCGCCGCCGTCTCGCGCATGGGCTACGTCCCGTTCCTGCTGGCGACGGCACTCGGCTCGATCCCGAACACCGCCGCGTACGTGGTGGCAGGCGCGCGCGCTTCGACGCCGACGTCCCCGGCCTTCCTGATCGCGATGGCGGCGATCGCGGTTCCGGCGCTGGTGGGGGCGGTGGTGGCGTGGCGGAAAAGGCATCACCTGCGGAGCCGCTGAGAACGCGGGGCGGGTGAACGCCCTGAGGGGCGCGGGGAACCGCGCGACCGGCCCCCACCCGCCCGCACCCGCTCAGACAGCCTCGAGCACCATGGCGTTGGCGAGCCCACCCGCCTCACACATGGTCTGCAACGCATAGCGAGCGCCCCGCTCCCGCATCGCATGCACCAACGTCGTCGTCAGCCGTGTCCCACTCGCCCCCAACGGATGCCCGAGCGCGATCGCACCCCCGTGCACATTGACCTTGGCCAAGTCCGCCCCGGTCTCCTGCTGCCACGCCAGCACCACACTGGAGAACGCCTCGTTGACCTCGAACAGGTCGATGTCGGCGAGCGAGAGTGAAGCCCTGCGCAGCACCTTCTCCGTGGCCGGGATGACGCCGGTGAGCATCAGCAGCGGATCCGACCCGGTCACGGCGAAGCTGTGCAGCCGCGCCAACGGCCGCAGCCCAAGACGCGCAGCCGTCTCGCTGGACGTGATCAACACAGCCGACGCGCCGTCGTTGACCGGGCTCGCGTTGCCCGCCGTGACGTTCCAGTCGATCTGCGGGAAGCGCTCGGCGAAGGCCGGGTCGTAGTAGGCGGGCTTGAGGCCTGCGAGGATCTCGGCCGTGCTGGACGGCCGTACGCACTCGTCGCGCGCGACGCCCTCCAGAGGGGCCACCTCGGCGTCGAAGAGGCCCGCGGTCCATGCCTCGGCCGCCTTGTGGTGCGAGGACACCGCGAAGGCGTCCATCTGGTCCCGGGTGATGGACCACTTGGCCGCGATGAGCTCGGCGCTGACGCCCTGTGGGACGAGGCCCTCCTGGTAGCGCTCGGCGACGCCGGGGCCGAAGGGGTCCTTGCCGGGCGGCACGTTGGACCACATCGGCACCCGGCTCATCGACTCCACGCCACAGGCCACGACGAGGTCGTAGGCGCCCGACATGACGCCCTGCGCGGCGAAGTGCACGGCCTGCTGGGAGGAGCCGCACTGGCGGTCCACGGTGGTCGCCGGGACGGTCTCCGGGAAGCCCGCCGAGAGGACGGCGTACCGGGTGGTGTTCATGGCCTGCTCGCCGACCTGGTCGACGGTGCCGCCGATGACGTCGTCGATCAGCGCCGGGTCGACGCCGGAGCGCTCGACGAGGGTGCGCAGGGTGTGGGCGAGGAGCTCGACGGGGTGGACGTGTGCGAGGGAGCCGTTCGGCTTGCCCTTGCCTAGGGGAGTGCGTGCGGCTTCGACGATCACGGCGTCACGCATGGATACGGCCTCCAGCCTGGAAACATGAGTCATTACCGGTCAGTAGGAAATCCAAACTCACCATATCCCTGTGGGTTGGAAAATCAAACCCTCTCCTGGAAGCCCCATAGAATCGGTCCCATGGCCGCCCCCAAAGACCCGCGCCCCTGTTCCATCGCCGACACCCTGGCGCTCGTCGGCGAGAAGTACTCCCTGCTCGTCCTGCGCGAGGTCTGCCTCGGCAACGGCCGCTTCGACCAGCTGGTGCGCAACATCGGCGCCCCGCGCGACATCCTCGCCACGCGGCTGCGCCGGCTCGTCGACGCCGGGATCCTGACGAAGCGCGCCTACAGCGAGCGACCGCAGCGCTTCGAGTACCGGCCCACAGCGGCGGGCCTGGAGCTGGAGCCGGTCCTCATGACCCTCATGGCCTGGGGCGACCGGCATCTGCGCCAGGACGACGACCGGCCCATGGTCGTCGAGCACTCCTGCGGCGACGAACTGCTCCCGGTCGTCACCTGCCAGGCCTGCGGCGCGGCCGTGCGCCACGAGGACCTGAGCGCCCACCCGCAGATTCCGGGCTGGACCGTGACAGGACCGACGGCGGCGTAAGGGCGTCCCCGCTCAGCGGTGCGCCCGGCAGAACGCGCGGACGGCCTGGTTGAAGCGTTCCGGCGCCTCCAGGTTGCTGACATGTCCTGCGCCGGGAATCAGCACCAGTTCGGCGTCCGGGATCGCCTCCTCGAAGGCGCGGGCGACGTCCAGAGGTGACCGTGCGTCCAGCTCGCCCCACACCAGCAGGGTCGGCACGGCGATCCGGGGCAACAGGTCACGCTCGTCCGCCTCGGCCATCATGAGCAGCTGCGCCCCCATGCTCTCCGGGCGCACGTCCCGCGCCATCGCGTCGAGCAGCGGCACGAACTCCGCGGGCGGCTCCCCGGCGAACAGGCCCGGCAGCGTCGGATCGAACTCCTCCCGCGGCGCCGCCAGCATCCGCCGCGCGCCCTCGACCCGGGCCGCCACCTCCTCGGGCGGCAAGGAACCCTTCCACCCGGCGTAGGTGTCGACCAGCAGCAGGGCCGAGACCAGCTCGGGGTGGTGCCGGTACAGCTCCAGCACGACCGTCCCGCCCCACGAGAGGCCGAGGACACGGGCCGGGCCGAGCGCCACGTCCTCGATCACGGCGGCGAGGCAGCGGGCGTAGTCCGTGAGCGTGAAACCGGGCGGCGGGTCGGAGGAACGTCCGGCACCCGGCTCGTCCCACGCCACGACCGTGAACTCGTCGGCCAGCGCGTAGAGCTGCGGCCGCCACATCCGGGCGCTGTAGCCCCCGCCGTGGACAAGGACCAGCGGCGGTCCCTGACCGACGCGGTCATAGGCGATCTCCACGCCACCCACCTGCACCGTGGCCATGCATCCAGGCTAGGCGCGAGGGCCGCCGCTGTCCCGCCGACCGGCGGGTGGCTCAGCCGACCCGGTAGACGTCCAGACGCCCGCACATCCCGAACTTCCCGTGCTCCGACGGCTGTTCCGACCGTACGACGGCGTCGGCGAGGTGGGAGAGGTCGCCCCGTTCGAGACGGTCCAGCTGCTCCCCCGTCGCCGCGGCGGCAGCGGCCGCACCGGCCTTCCAGCGCTCCCGCCACTCGGCGAGCCGGGGCCGTACGAGTGCGGCGGCGGCCCGATGGAAGTCGGCCAGCCCCTCGGGAGACTCCCGCAGCAGCCGGTACCCCTCCAGGGCGAGGTCGCGCCGGGCCCGGGCGATCCGCTCCCGTTCCGCCTCGGGCGCGTCCGCCGGGATCGTGGTCGCGGCGGCGTACGTCTTTGGGTCGGTCAGATACTCCGGAGGCAGGGTCAGCACCGCGTCCCCCGCCTCCGGCAGTCCGCTGTTCTGCATGAGGACGGTGATCCGCAGCTCGCCCTCGTTGACCAGCCGGTGAACGGTGCCCGGGGTGAACCGGGCGACCGTGCCGGGTACGAGGGGCGTGACCTCGTACCCGGCCGTCGTGAGGGTCTGCACGGCACCCCGGCCGCCGGTGACGACGTACGCCTCCGAACAGGTCAGGTGCAGATGGGGAGTTCCGCCGCGCCGGCCGTCGGCGGCGGGCCAGTCGTACACGCACAGGTGCGAGACGGCGACCCCGCCGGGGAGCCCTTCGTAGGAGGTCGCCCCGGTCACCACGGATGGGTGTCCAGGTACTTGGCGATCTCCCCCCGCTCCCAGGCGCCGTCGGCGACGAGGACACGGTAGCGGCGGGTGAAGGTGTCGCCGGGGGCGAGTGCGAACTCGTCGTAGAAGGCCCAGGAGGGCGCGACACCGGCCCACGGCTCGTTGCGGACGAACCAGTGGGCCGGGTGGGCGCCTTGGGTGCCGAGGTGGTCGTTCTCGGGGGCGTGCTCGAAGACGAGGGTGGCGTGGCCGTCCGCGCCGTCGTGCTCGCCGGAGAAGGCCAGCCAGGGCGCCTGGGCGCCGAGCAGGTCCGGGCCCTCGGCGTCCGGGGCCGTGATCCGGCCGTCCCGGAAGGCGCGCGGGCCGCGCCAGAACAGACCGGTGTATCCGGCGAGTTCGCGTCCGGCGGTGGTCGGACTGCCGAAGAGCAGGGGCTCGTCACGCCGGTTGGTGATGGCGCTCGTCCAGGTCAGCGCCCAGGAGCGGGACTCCTGGTCGACGTCGTGGATCTCGATCCGGCGTTCCTCGTCGGCCCAGAGCTCGCCGCTGTACGGGTGCCAGGTGAGACGCTCGGCGATGACGACCCGGTCGTCGTGCGCGGCGACCTCGTCGAAGGCGACGTGGGCCATGGAGCCGACGCGCTCGGGGAGTTCGAGGTAGCCCTCGCCGTGCACATAGGAGTTGCCGCCCCACAGGTTGGCACCCGACACGTGCGAGGCGGTCAGGGACAGGCCCTTGTGCCAGCGGTGGTCGTTGGGCCGGTAGTCGGTGACGACGTCGCCGGCCAGGGTCCGCAGCGGGTGGATGTACGGCTTGGGGGCCTCCCACGCCGCCTCCGGCCGGTACACGTACGCGAGCAGCTCGACGCCGGTGACCGGGTCGGTCACGGTGACGCGGTCGCCGTGCGCGTGGACGATGCGCAGTGCGCTCATGCGGGCACCTCCTCACCGGGCGCGACATTTACGGAGGATACGGCGGATATGGCCGCCTCGGCGGGCGTGGCGGCCGGAGCCCAGCCGGGGGCGTCGCCGTGCATGGCCGTGTAGTACGGGTCGCCCGGGCCGATCTCGCCGGCCTTCACCGTGGCGTCCGTGAACGCCGACTTGTAGAGCGCGGCGATCAGTTCGAGGCTGGTGCGCCCGTCGGCGCCGCTGCCGCGCGGACGTTCGCCGGCCCGCATACTGGCGACGAGTTCGCGCAGCTGCTCCAGGTGCGAGCTGGGCACGTCCGCGCCGAAGTCCCGCCAGGCGTCGGCCTCGTCGGCCGACACGTCCGCGGCCGGGGTGATGTGCCAGTTCGCGTTGGAGTGGCCGTACAGATGGGTGAGTTCGACGGTCGCGCGCTCGCAGTCGATGCGGATGCGGCTGACCTCATCGGGGCTCAGGACGCTGTTCACGACCGTCGCCATGGCGCCGTTCTCGAAACGGACCAGGGCGGTGGAGACGTCCTCGGTCTCCACGTCGTGCACCAGCCGACCGGCCATGGCGCGGACCTCGCTCCACGGGCCCAGCAGATCCAGCATGAGGTCCATCTGGTGGATGCCGTGGCCCATGGCCGGGCCGCCGCCCTCGGTCGCCCAGCGGCCCCGCCAGGGCACGGAGTAGTAGGCGGTGTCGCGGTGCCAGGTGGTCTGGCAGTGGACGACCAGCGGCCGGCCGAGAGCCCGCTCGGCGAGCAGCCGGCGCACATGTCGGGTCCCTGAACCGAAGCGGTGCTGGAAGACGATGGAGGAGTACGGACCGCTCTCCACGCCCTCCTCCGCCTCCACCGCGGCGTAGTCGGCCAGCGTCGGCACAGGCGGCTTCTCGCACCAGACCCAGGCCCCGGCGCGCAGTGCGGCGATGCTCTGGTCGCGGTGCAGGGTGGGCGGGGTGCAGATGGTGACCAGGTCGGGCCGCTGTTCGCGCAGCATGCGGTCGAGGTCGGTGTAGGCGTGCGGGACCCCGCCCGCCGCACAGAACGCCTCGACGGCGGCGGCGTCGATGTCCACCGCGGCGACCACCTCGGTCTCGCCCTCGGCGGCGAGCTCGGCCAGCGCGGGCAGATGGGAGCCGCGCGCGATGGCGCCGGTGCCGATGACGGCCGCCCGGATGCGGCGACCGTCCAAGGGAGTGAGGGGGGACATGGGCGTGATCAGCACTCCTCGAACGAACGGCAGACAGCGCCGACGCCTGCCACCGGTCCAGCAAGCGCTTTCTCTCCGCAGCAACCTAAGCGGCGACACTATGACCGGTCAACAGGTCGTAGCCCAGCTCACGGGCTCTTCTCACCCCCTGGTCACCGGTCCCCCACGAAGCCCCTGTGCCGGGCATGTCAGCACCGGACGCTAGGCTTCCCTCCGCACCCTCGATCACCGCGACCCGACGGCTCGGTGTGCCCGTCGCTCCTCCCACGATCAGCGCTTGGACTCCGTACCTTCATGTCTTGGTTTGAATCCCTCGTCCTCGGACTCGTCCAGGGACTCACCGAGTTCCTGCCCGTCTCCTCCAGCGCGCATCTGCGACTGACCGCGGCCTTCGCGGAGTGGAAGGACCCGGGAGCGGCCTTCACGGCGATCACCCAGATCGGCACCGAGGCCGCCGTGCTGATCTACTTCCGCAAGGACATCGGGCGGATCATCTCGGCCTGGTTCCGGTCGCTGACGAACAAGGCGCTGCGCCGCGACCACGACGCCCAGATGGGCTGGCTGGTGATCGTCGGGTCGATCCCGATCGGCGTGCTCGGCATCACCCTCAAGGACCAGATCGAGGGCCCCTTCCGCGATCTGCGGATCACCGCGACGATGCTCATCGTCGTCGGCATCGTGATCGGCATCGCCGACCGCATGGCCGCCCGCGACGAGAGCGGGGGCAAGCACCGGGCGCCGACGCAGCGCAAGTCCCTTGAGGACCTGGGCGTACGGGACGGCCTGATCTTCGGCCTCTGCCAGGCCTGCGCCCTCATCCCGGGCGTCTCCCGCTCCGGCGCCACCATCAGCGGCGGCCTCTTCATGGGGTACAAGCGCGAGGCCGCGGCCCGATACTCCTTCCTCCTTGCCATCCCCGCGGTGCTGGCGTCCGGCCTCTTCGAGACCAAGGACGCGCTGGAGACCGGCCATGTGGACTGGGGACCCACGATCTTCGCGACGATCATCGCGTTCGCGGTCGGATACGCGGTCATCGCCTGGTTCATGAAGTTCATCTCGACCAAGAGCTTCATGCCGTTCGTCTGGTACCGCATCGCGCTCGGCATCCTCATCATCGTGCTCGTGTCGATGGGCGCGCTCAGCCCCCACGCGGCGGAGTCGGCGGGCTGACGGAAAGCCGCACAGCATCCAAGGGCGAAAACCAACATGTTCGCCCAGTGAACTCCGTGACCAATCACATACGTTGTGCGTAGCCGTTCGGTAGCGCAGTGTCAGTGCTTGCCCCTAGGCTTGTCGGCATGTCCCCCGATTCCATGGCCTCTGGTTCCGTGCGGTCTGCTGCCGAAGTGAACGAGCAGATCCGCGCGCTGTGGCTGCGGGCAGGCGGCTCGCTGTCACCCCAGGAGCGCGCGGAGTACGAGCTGCTGGTGGTCGAGTGGGCGGCCGCGATCCGCGGCAGTGTGATCGAGGCGGCCTGAACGGGGCGCCGGCGCTCAGTCGTTGACGGCTCCGTAGTGCAGGACGCCGTCGCGGGGCAGGAGGTAACCCATGCCCCGCTTCTCCGGCAGCCCATCGCTCAGCAGCGCGGCTTCGGCCAGGCCGGAGACGTTCCAGCCGACCAGTCCCAGGCTGAAGGGTGCCTCGCGAAACGCGTCCGTCGCGAGGGCGGCCAGCCAGTCGTCCGTGGCGGCGGACCGCTCGAACGGCCCCTCCTCGAACGCGACGCCCGCCTGCCACAAGGCCGACAGCGGCACGCCGAAGTCCAGCCAGTCACTGCTGTCGTCACCGCCCCGGACCGCCGTGACCCCGAACGCCACCAGCTCTCCGGTGGGCAGCCGGACCCGGCCCAGCAGCTGCCCGAACTCCTCCAGCGCGGCGATCGTGCGCGGCACGGCCTCCTGCTCCTCCGGCTCCCGACCCTCGTGCCCGTAACACCCTTGCACCTGAGCCGCGGTCCACACCGCGTCCAGGACGGCTTGAAGCGCGGCGTCGTCCGTCGAGCCGACCTCGATGGCCAGCTCGTAGAAACCCCCGGACCAGAACTGGCGACGGAAGGAAGCGGCGTTCGTCATCCCACGATCATCGCGCACGCCGCCCGCGCCCATGCCACCCATGCCACCCATCGGCATGCCTCCCATGGGGCGGCGGGCAGGACAGCGCCGCCGGGACGGGCCTCACGGGCGCGGTTTCCGCTCTGTGTCTCCGGCCGCCCCGGCGCTCCCTGGCCGCCCGCCGGCGGGACGAACGGAGTCGCACCGGCCGTGGGGCCGCCGGCCGCCACCCGCACCTCGTCGTCCGCGTAACCGCCGTTGCCGCGGGCCGCGCCCGAACCGGTGCGTGCGCGGCACGCGGGCGTCTCCTGAGATCCGCTCTCTCCTAAGATCCGCCCCATGGAACACCTCGACAGCGTCCCCCCGCGCCAGGGCCTCGTGATCTTCCTGAACGGCACGTCGAGTTCGGGCAAGTCGAGCATCGCGGCGGAACTGCTGCGGATGCTCGACGAGCCGTACTTCCATCTGCCGGTGGACGCGTTCCACGCGATGCGGTCGGGCGCTCCCGTGCCGCCGGACCAGCTGGGGACCGTCCTGCACCGCACCTGGCAGGGCTACCACCGGGCGATCGCCGGTATGGCCGCGGCCGGCAACAACATCGTCGTCGACCACGTGCTGAGCGCCCGTTGGCGACTCGACGACTGTCTGTCGCTCTTCGCCCCGAAGGACGTCGTGCTCGTCGGGGTGCACTGCCCACCGGAGGAGCTGGAGCGCCGGGAGCGCGAGCGCGGCGACCGGCCGGCCGGGCTCGCGGCGCGCCAGCTGAAGCAGGTGCACGCCCACGGGATCTACGACATCGAGTGCGACACGAGTCGCGCCACCCCGCGGGAATGCGCCCTGCGCATCAAGGAGTTCCTGCCCGGCCGACCGACCCCGACGGCGTTCGAGCGGCTGCGCGCGGCCCGCTGACCACGGCACGGCTCAGCGGTCCAGCACCTCCTCACAGACCTCGCGCAAGTCGTCGTACGCCTCGCCGTACTGCTTGGCCGCGACGAGGAACATCGCCCGGCCCGTCAACGCCTCGCCCAGCGCCTCGCGTTCGCCGAGGCGGCGGGCCGGCGCCACGCCCTCGTCGAAGACGGGCCACAGGGGTTTCAGGATGCGGTAGCTGCGGCGCCCCCGGTCCACGGCGGTGCGGACGGCCAGTCTGCGGTGCGCCGCTATCAGTTCGGCAGCGGCGTGGACGGGTCCTCGCGCAGCGCGGCGACGTGGTTCGCTACCGTCGTGCCATGCGAGCGATCGTCATAGGCGCGGGCATCGGCGGGCTGGCCGCGACGCTGGCGCTGCGGCGGGCCGGGGTCGGGACGACGCTGGTCGAGCAGGCCCCGCGGTACACCGAGGCCGGTGCCGGGATCCAGCTCGCCCCCAACGCCACGCGGGTACTGCGCCGGCTGGGGCGACTCGACGCGGTCGCCGCGCGGTCCGCGCCGCCCGGACAGCTCAGCTTCCGTACCTGGTCCGACGGGCGCGAGATCTGCCGCTATGCCCTGGGGCGCGAGGTCGACGAGGCGTTCGGGGCGCCGTATCTCCAGGTCCACCGGGCCGATCTCCAACGGGCGCTGGCCGCCGCGGTGCCGTCGGGGTGCGTGCGGCTGGGCACCGAGGTCGTGGGCGTCGACCAGGACGACACGTCGGCCACGGTGACCACCGCGCACGGCGAACGCCTCACCGCGGACCTGGTGGTGGCCGCCGACGGCATCCGGTCCGCCGTCCGGCAGTGGCTCTTCGGCGCGGACGAGGCGGTGTTCTCCGGAACGGCCGCCTACCGGGCGCTGCTTCCGGCCACCGAGGTCGCCGATCTGGGGCTGCCGGACACCGGGATATGGCTCGGACCGGGACGGCACTTCGTCCACTACTGGCTGCGCCGGGGCGAACTCCTCAACGTCGTCGCCGTGTTCGGGACGGAGACCGCGCACGAGTCGTGGACCGCGCGGGCGGAACCCGGCGAACCACTGCGGGCGTTCGAGGGGTGGGAGGGCCGTGTCGTCCAAGTCCTCGCCCGGGCTGGGCAGATGTACCGCTGGGGCATCTACACCCGCGCCCCGCTGGCCCGTTGGCACCTCGGCCGGGTGACCCTGCTGGGCGACAGCGCCCATGCCATGGTGCCCTTCCAGGCGCAGGGCGCGGCCCAGGCGATCCTCGACGCGGCCGTGCTCGGCGACTGTCTGACCGGCGCGGCCTCGGACGACGTACCCGAAGCGCTCGACCGGTATGTGCGGCGGCGGCTGGCGGCCGCCACCGGGATGCAGGCCCGTTCCGCGAGCGCGGGCGAGGAGTTCCATCTGCCGGACGGCCCGGAGGCCCGCGCGCGTGATGCCCGGATGGCGGCCCACGCGGCGGAGCACCGGTTCTGGTCGGCGTCGAGCGCCTGGGGCGCCGACGTCCTCGAAGATCCGGCTCCGTGATGAGCGCCGCGCGCCCAACTGACGCCGCACGCCGCCCGATTGTCCGCGCACACCCCTTGGCCCGGCCCGCCCCATGCCCAACACTCGGCCCATGACGCAGCGTGTGGAGCTCGCCACCGTGATGGACCGGTTGGCCGTGGACGAACTGATCACCGACTACGCGGTGTCCGTGGACGACGGCGACTGGGCGGCCTACCGGCGACTGTTCGCCCCCGACGGCCGTGCGGACTACCGGTCGGCCGGCGGGGTCGAGGGGGACGCCGGGCAGGTCGCCGCCTGGCTCGCGGAGAGTCTGAACCTGTTCTCCATGCGGCAGCATCTGATCGTCAACCGGCGCGTCACCTTCGGCGTGCTGGACCATGACACGGGCGACACGGCCCGGGTCCAGGCGGACTACATCAATCCGATGCGCTTCGTGCAGGACAGGGGTGGCGGTGACGGCTCCTCGGCGCCCGACTTCGTGTGCGGCGGGCGCTACGCCTTCGGGCTGCTGCGCACGGACGACGGCTGGCGGCTGCGCGAGGTCGTCGTGCACGAGAAGTGGCGGCGCATTCCCGGCGCCCGGCCCGCGCCCGTGATCAACTGAACCGACGCCCTCTGTCCCCGGAGCGTCCGTACCAAGCACACTGGAGGGACGCACGGGGTAGGGAGGAGCCGCATGAAGACGCTCGGCCACTGGCTCACCACCCCCTGGCGCAGATCCGCGGTCGCCGCCCTGGCCGGTGCCCTGCCCGTGCTCGCCTTCCCGGCCCCGTCGCTGTGGTGGTTCGCCTACGTCGCCCTGGTCCCCTGGATGCTGCTGGCCCGCTCCGCGCCGACCGGGAAGCGGGCGGCGTACGACGGCTGGGCGGGCGGGTTCGGCTTCATGCTGGCGATGCACCACTGGCTGCTGCCGAGCCTCCATGTCTTCACGCTCCTCATCGCCGCCCTGCTCGGCGGGCTGTGGGCGCCCTGGGGATGGCTGGTCCGGCACTTCCTCAGCGGCCCCGGCCGGCGGATCGTCGGCGCCTTCTTCGTGCTGCCCTCCGGGTGGCTGCTGGTGGAGCTCGTCCGGTCCTGGCAGGGGCTCGGCGGGCCGTGGGGGGTGCTCGGTTCGAGTCAGTGGCAGGTGGAGCCCGCGCTACGGCTGGCCTCGGTGGGCGGGGTGTGGCTGATCAGCTTCCTGATCGTGACGGTGAACGTCGCGTTCGCCGTCCTGGTGGTCGTCCCGCGCTCCCGGGTGCCCGCCGTCGCCGCTCTCGTCGCCACCGCCGCCGTCACCTCCGCGGCCTGGCTGTGGTCACCGCGGCCCGACGCCGACGGCCGGGTCCGGATCGCGGTCGTACAGCCGGGCGTGATCGACGGTCTGCGCAGCGGTGACCGGCGTTTCGCCCGCGAGGAGCGGCTGACCCGGGAACTCGCCGGGCAGGACGTCGACCTGGTCGTGTGGGGCGAGAGCAGCGTCGGCTTCGATCTCGGTGACCGGCCCGATCTGGCCGGACGGCTCGCGACGCTCTCCCGGGAGACCGGCGCCGACATCCTGGTCAACGTGGACGCCCGCCGCTCCGACAAGCCCGGCATCTACAAGAGTTCGGTGCTGGTCGGCCCGGACGGGCTCACCGGCGACCGCTACGACAAGATGCGGCTCGTGCCGTTCGGCGAGTACATCCCGGCCCGCTCCCTGCTCGGCTGGGCGACCTCGGTCGGCAAGGCCGCGGGCGAGGACCGGCGGCGCGGCAGCGAGCAGGTCGTGATGAACGTCGGGCACGGGCTGAGGGTCGGCCCGATGGTCTGCTTCGAGTCCGCGTTCCCCGACATGAGCCGCCATCTCGCCGAGTCCGGCACCGAGGTGCTGATCGCCCAGTCGTCGACGTCGTCGTTCCAGGACAGCTGGGCGCCGCAGCAGCACGCCTCGCTGGCCGCCCTGCGCGCCGCCGAGACGGGCCGCCCGATGGTGCACGCGACACTGACCGGGGTGTCGGCGGTGTACGGCCCGGAGGGACAGCGCGTCGGCTCCTGGCTTCCCACCGACGCGAGCACCTCGGCGGTCTACGACGTCCCGCTGGCCACCGGCGTCACCCCGTACGTCCGCTTCGGCGACTGGCCGACGCACGCCGCGCTGCTGATCCTGGCCGCGTGGTGCGTCGTACAGGGGCTGAGGGCGGTACGGCTCAGGCGGCCCGCTCCCGCACCGCGTGTACCACCCGCTCGCACAGTTCATGAGTCGCCAGCGCGTCGCGGGCGCTGAGCACCTTGCCCGCGCGCACGGCGTCGAGGAAGGCGAGGACCGCCTGTTCGATGCCGCGCTGCCGGGCCACCGGCACCCAGTCGCCGCGCCGGCGCACGGTCGGCTGGCCCTTGTGGTCGACGACCTCGGAGAGGTTGACGACCTGCCGCTTGGTGTCCTGCCCGGACACCTCCAGGATCTCCTCGGCCGAGCCGCTGAGCCGGTTCATCACACCGAGCGCGGTGTAGCCGTCACCGGAGAGCTGGAGCACGACGTGGTGCAGCAGCCCGTCCCGGACGCGGGCGCGCACGGTCACGTCGTCGATCGGGCCGGGGACGAGGAAGCGCAGGGTGTCGACGACGTGGATGAAGTCGTCGAGGATCATCGACCGCGGTTCCTCGGGCAGCCCGATCCGGTTCTTCTGCATGAGGATCAGCTCGCGCGGATGGTCGGCGCACTGCGTGTACCCGGGGGCGAAACGGCGGTTGAAGCCGACGGCCAGCGACACCCCGTGCTCCTCGGCGAGGGCCACCAGCCGTGCGGAGTCGGCGAGTTCGTACGCCAGCGGCTTGTCGACGTACGTCGGTACGCCCGCCTCCAGCAGCCGTGTCACGAGCTGCGGGTGGACGGCGGTGGGCGCGTGCACGAAGGCCGCGTCCAGTCCTACGGCGAGCAGCGCGTCGAGGTCCTGGTGCCGCTGTGTCTCAGGGAGGTGCAGGCCGTCGGCGACCCGGGCGAGGGTGGCGGGCGTGCGGGTCTGGAGGTGGAGTTCGACGCCGGGCAGGCCGCCGAGCACCGGCAGGTAGGCCTTCTGGGCGATGTCGCCTAGTCCGATGCAGCCGACCTTCACTGGCTCTCCCTACCGCTTGCCCGTGCCTGACACGACGGAAGCATACGGCGGCTGCGGGGGCCGCCAGTCGGCGATGCCGTCGAAACCGCGCAGGAAGAGGGCGGGTCCGGTCAGGGACAGTGCGGCGATCGAGGTGTTGCGTACGGCCGCCAGCGCGCGGCTGCTCGTCATGTTGAGGCGGGCGATCCGGACGGCCTGGCGGGCGATGGACGTCGTACGGGGCAGGCGGGAGGCGGTGTAGGCGGCGAGGTCGGCGCAGTGGTGGGCCAGGACGACGGCGTCCTCGATCGCCTGGTTGCCGCCCTGGCCGAGGGTCGGGGGCATGGCGTGGGCGGCGTCGCCGAGGAGGGCGACCCGGCCGTGGTGGAAGGCGGGCAGCGGGTCGGCGAGGTGGTGCACGTCGTGGCGCAGGACGTCCTCGGGGCGGGCGGCGGCGAGCACGGCGGGGATCGGGTCGTGCCAGTCGCCGTACCGGCGCAGCAGTTCGGCCCGCTCGTCGTCGGCGGCGTGCTGTCCCGCCGGGGTCATGGCGGCGGCGTACGCGTAGATCCGGCCGTCCTTGAGGGGGTGGGTGCCCCAGATGCGGCCCCGGCCCCAGGTCTCGTGGGAGGCGAACTCCAGGCCGGGGACCGGGATCATCACGCGCCAGGTGGTGAATCCGGAGTAGACGGCGCCGGGGTGGTCCGGGAACAGCGCACGCCGTACGGCGGAACGGACACCGTCGGCGGCCACGACCAGGTCGGCCGCCATCTCACCGTCGGGCGTCCGCACGCGGGCCGGGCGGTGGGCGTCGCCGGAGTCGACGAGAGCCGCGTCGGCGGAGATGCGGACGGTGTCCGGCGGGAGCAGGGCGGCGAGGCGGGCGATGAGGGTGGCCCGGTGCAGCAGCACGAGCGGGCCGCCGAAGCGCTCGGCCGCGGCGGCGGCACTGGTCCGGGAGAGCCAGCGTCCGCCTGGGGTGCGCAGGCCGCCGTCGCCCTGCCAGGCGGCAAGGTCGCGGATCTCGTCGCCGATCCCGAGGACGTCCAGGGCGCGCAGGGCGTTGGGCGCGAGGGAGATGGCGGCGCCGACGGGTTCCAGGGAGCGGGCCCGTTCCAGGACGGTGACCCGGTGGCCGCCGAGGTGCAGGGCGGCGGCCGCGGCCAGGCCGCCGATGCCGCCACCGATGACGACGACGTTCTTGGGCTGTGCCATGGCTCCTCCTGGGACAGGGAGACGTGGGGACTACAGGTGTAGTGACAGCGTCGAGATTACTACAGCTGTAGTACGACGGGTAGGTTGACCCCCATGTCCGTACGCACCTCGTCCGCGCGCGCCTCGAACGCCTCCCGCGCCGACCTCGTCGCCGACACCGCCCTCGCGCTGCTCGCCGAGCGGGGCATGCGGGGGCTCACCCATCGGGCGGTCGACGAGGCGGCGGAGCTGCCGCCGGGGTCCACCTCCAACGTCGCCCGCACCCGGCAGGCACTCCTGGAGCTGGCGGTACGGCGACTGGCCGACCGCGAGGCACGGGTACTGGGCCTGCACGAGCTGCCCGATCCGCGGGGCGGCTTCCCGGCGATGGTGGACGCCCTGGCGCTGGCCACCCACCGCGCCCTGACCCGTCACCGCGAACTGACGCTGGCCCGCTACGAACTGGCACTGGAGGCGACCCGCCGCCCCGAGCTGCGCGCCTACTTCGACGACGCCGGCGCCCGCTTCCGCGACCAGCTCACCGCCCTCCTCACCGCGATGGGGTCGACCGAACCGGCCCGGCATGTGCTGTCCCTGGTGGCGTGGGCGGACGGGCTGATGTTCTCCTGCGTGGCCGGGGCGTTCGGGTCTCGGGTGCCGAGCCTGGACGAAGTGCGGGCGGGACTGCGGGAGTTGCTCGACGGAATGCTGGGTGCGTGAACCCGGCCGTCCGGGCGACGACGCCCGCATGACGAGGGGCTGACCGACGCCCAGTTCAGAACCGCCTCGGGCTGGTGCGGCACCTGGCGCAGTGCGAGCGGGGCTGGTTCCGCAAGGTGCTGATGGCCGAGGATCCGGGGCCGACGAGGACCCGGACGGCGAGTTCCGGCTCAGCGAGGCCGACACCTGGCCGCGAATCGCTTCGCCGTCTTCACAGCACCGTCACCCAAGCCGGGCCCGCGCCCTCCGTACGGGGCCGGAGATCACCCGTGCGGGGCAACCTCCGCTCGTCCGCCGCCCCGAACCCGGCGTGAACCAGCAGAGTTGCGCGGGTGCATCGAACGACGACCACCGCAACGCTCCTGGTGACCGTGGCTGTCTCGGCCCTCTCCGGCTGTGTGACGGTCCAGCGTCCAGTCGCCCCCGGCCCACCGGCGACGCCGTCCCTCCCGGCGGCGCCCCGTCCGGACGGCCGGGCCGAGCCGCAGATCGTGCAGGCACCGGCGCGGGAGGCCCTGGAGCTCATCGGACCGTCCCGCGAGGCGAAACCCGACACGCCCGCCACGCACCGGGCGGCGCCGCCGTCCGCCGCCCGGCAACCGGCGCAGCAGCCCCCGCGCCCGCACCCCGAGCACCCGGCACATCCCGAGGCCCGGCACCCACAGCATCCGCAGCACCCGCACGTCGAGATCCCCGACGTGGCCACCGTGGTACCGAAGAACCCGGACGTGTGCGGCCTCGGCAGGCAGTACGGCGGCTGGCGGAAGGACAGTCCGGAGGCGAGGATCTGCGAGCAGACGTACGGCCGTTAGCCCTGCCGGAGCCCAGCCCTGCCGGAGCCCAGCTCTGCCGGCGTGACTCACGGGCGCTGTCTCGGCGGTGTCCAGCCGCCCCCGCCGGACGCGTCCCCCTCCCCCAGCCGCAGCTCCAGTCGGCTGATCGCGGCCCGCACGCCGTCCCCGTAACTGTCGTCGGCGAGGCCGTCCGCCGCCCGGCGTGCCCGGTGGAGGTGGGTGCGGGCGGCGTCGGAGCGGTCGAGTTTCACATAGTCGGCGGCCAGATTGAGATGCAGCGAGGGATACAGGGCGCGCACGGCGAGGGTGCTCTCGTGCTCGGCGAGGCGGTCGTCGGTGAGTTCCTCGGCCGCCGTCAACGCCCTGAGATCCCAGGCCAGTTCGTCGGAGGGGTCGTCCTGGGCGTCGGCCATGTAGTGGGCGAGGGTGCAGCGGTGCAGCGGGTCGCCGTCCTCGCCGATCTCCGCCCACAGGTCCAGGAAGCGGTGCCGGGCCTCCTCGCGGTCCCCCGCGTGATGCAGCATGACGACCTGTCCGATCCGTGTCATCACGGCATCCGGCGCCGCCTGCTCCTGTCGCTCCGCCACCGCGTCCTCCACACCGTCGGGCCGTCCTGGTCGCACCTGACGCTAATCGGAGACACTGACAATCACGGCGAAGCGGGGCCGACCCGGCGGATCGGCCCCGGGACGGCTCAGGCCAGGTTCGGGATCGTCCAGTCGATCGGCTCGTGGCCCTGGAGCGCGACCGCCTCGTTGATCTGCGTGAACGGGCGGGAACCGAAGAACTTCTTCGCGGACAGGGGCGAGGGGTGGGCGCCCTTGACCACGACATGCCGGGTCTCGTCGATCAGCGGGAGCTTCTTCTGGGCGTAGTTGCCCCAGAGCACGAAGACCGCCGGGTCGGGCCGGTCGGCCACCGCGCGGATGACCGCGTCGGTGAACTTCTCCCAGCCCTTGCCCTTGTGCGAGTTGGCCTCGCCGGAACGGACGGTGAGCACCGCGTTGAGCAGCAGGACGCCCTGCTGGGCCCACGGCAGCAGATAGCCGTTGTCCGGAACGGGAGTGCCCAGCTCCTCCTTCATCTCCTTGTAGATGTTCCGGAGGGAGGGCGGGGTCTTCACACCGGGACGGACCGAGAAGCACAGGCCGTGACCCTGGCCTTCGCCGTGGTACGGGTCCTGACCGAGGATCAGGACCTTCACCTCCTCGTACGGCGTCGCGTCGAGGGCGGCGAAGACCTCCTCGCGCGGCGGAAAGACGGGACCCTTCGCCCGCTCCTCCTCGACGAACTCGGTCAGCTCCTTGAAGTAGGGCTGCTGGAGCTCGTCACCCAGGACCCCGCGCCAGGACTCGGGCAGCATGGCGATGTCGGTCACGTCAACGTCCTTATGTCGTGCGGTCACTTCAGTGCTCAGAACCTACAGGCGACCACTGACAACGGACCGCACACCCCGAAAGCGCCCACTCACCAGCTGGTCTTGCGGTACAGCTCGCCCATCATCATGATCGTCGACGGGTCCAGGGCCGTCTCGCCGCCGGAGATGTCGTCGTTGGCGGCGACGTACTGCCGGCCCTGCCACAGCGGCAGCAGCCGGGCGTCGTCGGTGATGATCTGCTGGGCCGCCTCGAAGTCCTTGATCACGTTGGCGCGGTCGCTCTCGCGGCGCGAGCGCGGCAGCAGGACGCCGGTGATCTCGGGCTCGGGGTAGGGCGTGCCGAGGGCGTTCTGGTCGCCGACGAAGGGGGCGATGAAGTTGTCGGCGTCCGGGAAGTCGGGGAACCAGCCGCGCCCGAACACCGGGTACTCGCCCTTCTGGTAGCCGGTGACATAGGTCTTCCAGGGACGGCTCTTGAGTGTGATCTCGAAGAGACCGGAGTCCTCCAGCTGGGCCTTCAGCTCCTCGAACTCGGCCTTGGTCGCGGAGCCGTAGCGGTCCGTGGTGTACCAGAGGGTGAGCGGGACGGTCTGGGTGATCCCGGCGTCCTGGAGGATCTTCTTGGCCTTGGCGACGCTGGGGTTTCCGTAGTCGTCGAAGAAGCCCGTGGTGTGGCCGGTGAGGCCCTTGGGGACCATGGAGTACAGCGGCTCGACGGTGTCCTTGTAGACCTTGTGCGCGATCGCCCCGCGGTCGACGACCTGGGCGATGGCCTTGCGGACGGCGAGCTTGCCGGCCCAGGGGTCCTTCGGGTTGAACACCAGGTAGCTGATCTCGGTGCCGGAGCCGTCGAAGAGCTGGAGGTCGGAGTCGTTCTGCTCCTTGTCCAGGGAGACGATGTCGTCGGCGCCCAGTCCGCGGAAGGCGACGTCGAGGGAGCCGTCCTTCAGGCCCTGCACCATGGGCGCGGAATCCTTGAAGTAGCGGATGGTCACCGCGTCGTTCTTGCGCTTGGCGTAGCCGTCGTAGTCGTCGTTCTTGACGAGTTCGGCCTTGTCGTCGCTGTACGCCTTGAGGGTGTACGGGCCCGAGCCGACGATGGTGTCGCCCTTGCGCAGCGAGCCGGCCGGGTACGCGTCGGGGTCGACGATCGACATGGCCGGGGTGGCGAGGACGAACGGGAAGGTGGCGTCGGGCTTGTTGAGGTGGAAGACCACCTCGCGGTCGCCGAGCGCCTGGACCCGGTCGAGGCTGCCGAGCAGACCGGCGGGGCCACCGTTGACGTTGATCTTGCCGATCCGGTCGATGGAGTGCTTGACGGCCTTGGCGTCGAGCGTGTCACCGTTGGAGAACTTCAGGCCCGCGCGCAGCGTGCAGCTGTAGGCGCGGTTCGAGGTGTCGGTGAACTTGCAGCTCTCGGCGGCGTCGGGCTGGGGCGTGGTGGCGCCGGAGGGATAGCTGAGGAGCGTCTGGTAGATGTTGCGGAAGAGCTCCCAGGAGCTGTCCCAGGACGCGGCGGGGTCCAGGGTGCTGGGGGCACTGGTGGTACCGACGACGATCGGCCCCTGCTCGTCGGAGGAGTCCGACGACAGGACGCCACACCCGGCCACCAGCGACGATATGGAGGCGAGGGCCGCCATCCGCCGTATGCCTCGGTTCCGGTTGAACACGCGCACGCTCCTCGATCTGCCATGCCAAGGGTTGGCAGACCATACCGCAGCCCCGGGCGACCCGAACCGGGTCCTCCGGCTGGTTCTCGAGCGATGAGATCGCGGCGGAGCTGTCAGAAGTCTGTGCGGTCGCTGTACGTCCCCATGTGCGGTGTTTGTACGTCGAAGCGGACGACCCGTCTGTACTACGACACGGACGGCCCGTCTGTACGTCGACCCGGGCGCCGCTTCTGTCGAGCGGCGCCCGAGTCGGTCGTACGAGAGGGTCAGCCGACGCCGGCGTTGAGGAAGATGCCGCCGTCGACGACGAGCGTCTGGCCGGTGACCCAGGCGGACTGCTCGGAGGTGAGGAACTCCGCGGCGCCGCCGATGTCGGAGGGCACACCGAGCCGGGCCAGCGGGTAGGCGGCCGCGGCCTCCTCCTCCCGGCCCTCGTACAGTGCCTGGGCGAACTTGGTCTTCACGACGGCCGGGGCGATCGCGTTGACCCGCACCTTGGGCGCGAACTCGTGGGCGAGCTGCTGGGTCAGGTTGATCATCGCGGCCTTGCTGATGCCGTAGGCGGCGATGAAGGGCGAGGGCGAGATGCCCGCGACGGAGGCGATGTTGACGATCGCGCCGCCGTTCTCCTTCTGCCAGGCGTGCCAGGTCTTCTGCGCGAAGCCGAGCGCCGAGATCACGTTGGTCTCGAACACCTTGCGGGCCACGTTCAGGTCGAGGTCGGCGATCGGGCCGAACACCGGGTTGGTACCGGCGTTGTTGACCAGGAAGTCGACGCGGCCGAAGGCCTCCATGGCGCGCTCGACGGCGACGGCCTGGTGGGCCTCGTCGTGGGCCTTGCCGGCGACGCCGATGACGCGGTCGGCGCCGAGCTGCTCGACGGCCTCCTTGAGGGCGTCCTCGTTGCGGCCGGTGATGACGACCCGGTCACCGCGGGCGATGAGCGCCTCGGCGACGCCGTAGCCGATGCCGCGGCTGGCGCCCGTGACGAGGGCGACCTTGCCGGAGAGTTCGGGGAGTTCCACCGAAGTCATGTTCCTGTTCCCCTAGTCGAGCGGTCCGCCGGCCACGTACAGCACCTGGCCGGAGACGAAGCCGGCGGCCTCGTTCGTGAAGAAGGCGATGGCGTTGGCGATGTCCTCGGGCTCGCCGACCCGGGCCACCGGGATCTGGGTGGCGGCGGCGGCCTTGAACTCCTCGAAGCCCATGCCGACGCGGGCGGCGGTGGCGGCCGTCATGTCGGTGGCGATGAAGCCGGGGGCGACGGCGTTGGCGGTGATGCCGAACTTGCCGAGCTCGATGGCGAGGGTCTTGGTGAAGCCCTGAAGACCGGCCTTGGCGGCGGAGTAGTTGGCCTGGCCGCGGTTGCCGAGCGCGGAGGACGAGGACAGGTTGACCACGCGGCCGAAGCCGGCGTCGACCATGTGCTTCTGGACGTACTTCGTCATCAGGAACGAGCCGCGCAGGTGCACGTTGAGGACGGTGTCCCAGTCCGAGGCGCTCATCTTGAACAGCAGGTTGTCGCGGAGCACGCCCGCGTTGTTGACCAGGATGGTGGGGGCGCCCAGCTCCTCGACGACGCGCGCGACCGCGGCCTCGACCTGCGCCTCGTCGGAGACGTCGGCACCGACGGCGACGGCCCGGCCGCCCGCCGCGGTGATCTTCTCGACGGTGTCCTTGCAGGCGGCCTCGTCGAGGTCGATCACGGCGACCGCGCGACCCTCGGCGGCCAGTCGTACGGCGGTGGCCGCGCCGATGCCGCGTGCGGCACCGGTGACGATGGCTACCCGCTGCTCAGTGGTGGACATTGCTCGTTCTCCTCGCCCTTGAAGAATGTGCGGCCCGATCGGTGAGCGACCGCTTAGTACCTTCGGCAGACGTGACGCTAGAAGCCCTGGCACCCGGTGTCAACGCCGCACGCCCCGGGTGTGATCCATTACCTGACCAGGAGGTTCAGCAGACGCTCCGGCTCGGCGGCCGGATCGGCGGTGAGTCCGGTGTGCACGGGGCCCGGCTGGACGACCGTCGAACGGGGCGCGATCAGCCAGCGAAAGCGCCGCCCGGCATCGTCCCCAGCGGCCTGACCTGCCGCTTCTCCGCCCACGCAGACTCCCTCGACGGCCCGCAGCGCGGCCCGCACACCGCTGACGTCCGCGTCCGGGTCGAGGATCAGCAGCTTCGCCTCGTCGAGGTGGACGCGGACACCGACGTACGCCTTGGCCCGGCAGTACACCAGCACCCCGGCGTTGATGCACTCGCCGCGCTCGATGCGCGGGACGACCCGCAGCAGCGCGTACTCGTAGACGTCCCGGTCGTTGCGCTCACTGCCCCGGATGATGTGGCGCTCGGTCACTTGGTCCCCTCGATGCCGTTGATGCGGTCGTGGATGACGGCGGCCCGGGCCAGCAGGGGCCGGGCGTAGGCCCGGCGCAGCTCGTCCGGGGTGTCGAAGCCTGGTTCGTCGGCCAGCCAGGCGTCCGGGATCTCGGCGGTGACCTCGGCGAGGAGCTCCTCGGTGACCCGCGGGGCCAGCTCCGCGGCGGCGGTCGCGAGGTCGGGGGCGAACCGGGCGAGGGCGTGGTCGCCGGCGTCGTAAGGGCGGGCCGCGGAGGCCTCGGCGCCGGGCCAGTTGTGGTGCCAGATCATGGTGGCGCCGTGGTCGATCAGCCAGAGCTCGCCGTGCCACATCAGCAGGTTGGGGTTGCGCCAGGAGCGGTCGACGTTGTTGATCAGGGCGTCGAACCAGACGATCCGCCCGGCCTGAGCGGAGTCCACCTCGAAGGCGAGCGGGTCGAAGCCGAGCGCGCCGGAGAGGAAGTCCATCCCGAGGTTGGTGCCGCCGCTGGCCCGCAGCAGGTCCTGCACCTGCTGCTCGGGCTCGCCGAGTCCGAGCACCGGGTCCAGGTCGAGCGTCACGAGCCGGGGCACCCGGAACCCGAGCCGGCGGGCGAGCTCACCGCACAGGACCTCGGCGACCAGTGTCTTGCGGCCCTGTCCCGCGCCGGTGAACTTCATGACGTACGTCCCGAGGTCGTCGGCCTCGACGAGTCCCGGCAGCGAACCGCCCTCACGCAGGGGCGTGATGAAGCGGGTCGCGATGGCTTCCTTGAGCATCGCCCCAGGTTACTGGGGCTCCGCTGAACAACCCGCACTCCGGGCCCGTACCTGAGGGCAGTTCACGAGGTATCCGCGGAAGGGACGTCAGCATGGCCAGCGAATCGCTTCATCCCGCTTCGGCACCGAGCCGCCGTACGGTCGTGGCGGCGGTGGGGGCGGCAGGGCTCGCCATCACGCTGAACGCGTGCGGCTCGGACGACGAGGGGTCGACCTCCGCGGCCGGGACCGCGCTCGGGAAGACCTCGGACATACCGGAGGGCGGCGGCAAGATCTTCGCGGACGCGGGCGTGGTGGTGACCCAGCCCTCCGCGGGCACGTACAAGGCGTTCTCGTCCAAGTGCACCCATCAGGGCTGCGCGGTGACGGGGATCGCCAACGGGGTGATCACCTGCCCGTGCCACAAGAGCGAGTTCTCGGTGACCGACGGCAGCGTGAAGAAGGGTCCCGCCACCCAGCCGCTGCCGGAGGAGAAGATCACCGTGAGCGGGGAGTCCATCACCCTCGCTTGAGGGTCATTCCCGCTTCCGCCGGCCCAGACAGGCCAGCAGGTCGGCCGTCGTGGTGAGGGTGGCGACCAGGGCGAGGGTGTGGCGGATCATCGCGGGGGTGTAGTCGGAGGGCACCCCCGCGATGGCGTCCGTGGGCACCACGGCCCTGTAGCCGCGGTTGACCGCGTCGAAGACCGCGTTGGGGATCGCGATGTTGGCGGAGACGCCGGTGACGACGAGGGTGCGGCAGCCCAGGTTGCGCAGCAGCGGGTCGACGTCGGTGCCTTGGATCGGCGACAGCCCGTGCAGCCGTCGTACGACGAAGTCCTCCTCAAAGACCTCGATCGGGGCGGCGACCCGGACCGCACTGGTGCCGGACAGCTGCTGGACGGGCAGCCGTTCGGCGGCGCGGAAGAGGCGGGCGTTGCGGTTGGCGCCGCGGCCGTCGGGCCGGCGCTCGGCGATCGCGTGGACGACCTGGACTCCGCTCCCGTGGGCGGCCGCGACCAGCCGGGCCACGTTGGCGAGCACACCCGACGACCGCGCCTCCTTGGCGAGTTCGGGGAGTGCGCTGTCCGGACCGACGACACCTTGCTGACACTCGACGGTGAGCAGCACGGTGGTCGCCGGGTCGAGGAGTTCGCTCAACTGCTCGTGCGACGACACGTTTTCCCCCTTGTCGCCGACGGTGTGGAGCGGGCGAGCGTAGCCACCATTGCGTGTTGAAGGAAGACACCGCATTGTCTACTGACGGACCGTCAGAAATTGAGCCAGGAGAAAGGGGGGCGCATGACCGTCACTCAGCGCCGGGGCCGGAAGATCATGATGACACCGGGCGAGCTGGACGAGTTCCTCGCCAGTCAGCGCACCTGCCGGGTCGCCACCGTCTCGAAGGACGGCGCCCCGCACGTGAGCACGCTGTGGTTCGCCTGGGACGGCACCTCGTTGTGGCTGTACTCGGTGGTGAAGAGCAAGCGCTGGACCGATCTGCGCCGCGATCCGCGGGTCGCGATCGTGGTCGACACCGGTGAGGAGTACGACGAGCTGCGCGGCGTCGAGCTGTCGGGGGCCGTGGAGTTCGTGGGCGAGGCGCCCCGGGTGGGGGATCTGTACGCCGAACTCGACGTCCCCGAGACGCTGTTCGCGCGCAAGAACTTCGGCCTCGACGAGATGCCGCACGACGGCCGGCACGCGTGGATGCGGCTGACGCCGGACAAGATCGTGTCCTGGGACTTCCGCAAGTTGCCTTCTCTGTGAGTCTGTAAGTCTGTGTGAGTCTGTGTGAGTCCGTAAGTCTGCAAGGCGGTTCAGCCGAGGTCGGCCGCCGCTGCCCTGAGCGCCTCCACCGCCGCCCTGATCGACGGGCGGCGGTCGGCGTCCGCGCGCCAGACGACGTACACATGGCGCCGGACCCGCTGTTTGAGCGGGACGGTCACGACCCCTTCGGGCATCGGGTGGCGGCCCAGCAGCGGGGCGATGCAGACGCCCAACCCGGCGGCGACCAGCCCGAGTTGGGTGTGGGTCTCGGCGGCGCGGTGGCCGACGATGGGCTCGATACCCTTGGCGCGCAGGGTGAACATCAGCCACTCGTGACAGAACTCGCCCTGCCCCCAGGTGATCCACTCGTCCCCCGCGAACTCGGCGAGGTCCACTTCCTCACGGTCGGCGAGCCGGTGCCCGACCGGCATCGCCACATCCGCCGGGTCGTCCAGGACGGAGGCCTTGACCAGGCCGTCCGGGAGCGGCATCGGCTTGTTGTACCAGTCCAGGACCACCGCGAGGTCCAGGTCGCCGCGGACCACGCCGGCGATGCCGAGCTCCGGCTCCAGCTCGCAGGAGCGGACCCGCAGCGCGGGGTGTGCGGCGACGAGCGCGGAGAGGGCGGCCGGAAACAGTCCGCGCGCGGCCGTGGGGAACGCGGAGAGCCGCAACTCGCCGACCACTTGGCCGCGTTGGGCCTCCAGGTCGGACTGGGCGAGTTCGACCTGCGAGAGGATGCGGGCCGCGTGCTCGGCGAGCAGCCGGCCGGCGTCCGTGAGCCGTACCCCTCTGCCGTTCTTGGCGAGGAGTTGCTGGCCGACCTCGCGCTCCAGCTTGGACATCTGCTGGGAGACGGCGGACGTCGTGATGTGCAGCCCCTCGGCGGCGCCGCTCACCGAGCCGTGCCGGGCGAGGGCGTCGAGGGTACGCAGGCGCTCCAGGTTCAACATGTAAGCAATGCTACGAGATATCGCGTCGATTATCTCGCTTGTGCTACGAGGTCTTGGGCGTCATGGTGGTTCTCATGACCACCGCCGCCCTCGCCCGGACCCGTGCCCCCGACTGGCGCCTGCGTTTCGCCGCACTCGCTCTGATCTGGGGTTTCAGCTTCCTGCTCATCAAGGTGGGCACCGATGGGTACGCCCCGTTCCAGGTGACGTTCGGGCGACTGCTGTTCGGGACGCTGGTGCTGGCGGCGGCGATGGCGGTGAAGCGGGAGCGGCTGCCGCGCGGCGCCCGGACCTGGGGTCATCTGGCGATGGCCGCCTTCCTCCTGAACGCCCTGCCGTTCTCGCTCTTCGCGTACGCGGAGCTGACGATTCCGTCCACGCTCGCGGGGATCTGCAACGCGACCTCACCGCTGTGGGGCATGGCGCTGTCCGTGGTCGCGCTGTCCGAGGACCGGCCGACGCGGGTCCGGGTCGCCGGGCTCGGGATCGGGTTCCTCGGGGTGCTCACGGTGCTGGGCGCCTGGCAGGGCTTCCACGGCCTGGACGCCAAAGGCACGGCGATGGCGCTGCTGGCCTCGCTGAGCTACCCGATCGGCTGGATCTACGTCCGCCGCACCCTCGCCGGGACGGGACACTCCCACCTCTCCATGACCGGGGCCCAACTGCTGCTGGCGATGCTGCAACTGGCCGTCGTCACACCGCTGTTCACCTCGCTCCCGACGCACTTCGCGGGCGTTCCCCTCCTGGCGATCGCCGCGCTGGGCGCACTGGGCACCGGGCTGGCCGTGCTCATCCAGTACGGCCTGGTCGCCGAGGTCGGGCCCACGACCGCCCAGATGGTCACGTACTTCATCCCGGTCATCGCCACCGCGGCGGGCGTCGCGATCCTCGGGGAGTCGCTGAGCTGGTCGACCCCGGTGGGAGCGGCGATCGTCCTGGCGGGAGCAGCACTGACCCAGGCCCGAAAGGCTCAGCCGCGGGACCACACCACCCCCACCCCGAACCAGGCCGACCACACAGCCCGCATCCCCGGCCCGGTCACCCCTACGACCCCCACCCCAGCCCCGGCCAACCGCACTGCCCGCACCCCGGCCCCGACGAACCACGCCACCCCACCCCCAGGCCCAACCAACTGAGGCAGGACCAGAAGGCCCAGCCGACGAACCACACCACCCCCGCCCCGAACCAGGCCAACCACACGCCCCGCACCCCGGCCCGGTCACCCCTGCGACCCCCACCCCAGCCCCGGCCAACCACACTGCCCGCACCCCGGCCCCAACGAACCACGCCACCCCACCCCCAGGCCCAACCAACTGAGGCAGGACCAGAAGGCCCAGCCAACGGACCACACCACCCCCGCCCCGAACCAGGCCAACCACACGGCCCGCACCCCGGGCCGACCAACCGAACCGTCCCCACCCCAGGCACGATCAACCACCCTGCCCGTGCCTTCGACCCCACCGACCAGGCAGGCCGCACCCCTGCCCCGGTCGACGGCGCGACGGACACCGCCCGCACCCGACCAGCCCGCCACGAACACCCCCGCCCCAGCCGACAACGCCACCTACACCCTCGCCCCGGCCGATCCCGCCCCGCGTACCCTCACCCCGGCCGATCCCGCCCACACGTCCTCGCCCCAGCCGACGGAGGCACCCGCACCCCACCCCAACCCACGCCGTCACACATACCCCCGCCCCCGCCCTGGCCCCACCGCCGCCGCGATCGCCTCGGCCAGAGGTGCCGTCTCCGGCTCGTTCAGCGTGGCGATCGTGACGCGGATGCCGGGTGCGGCGTCCAGGCGGAAGCGGGCTCCCGGGGCCACCGCCCAGCCGGCGTGGAGGAGGCGGGCCACGGCGCCCGTCTCGTCGGGGACGGGGATCCAGACGTTGAGGCCGCTGCGGCCGTGCGCGGGGACGCCGCGCCGCGCCAGTTCCGCGATCAGGGCGTCCCGGCGGACCGCGTAGGCCGCCGCCACCGCCTTCGGGTCGACCGCGCCCTCGGCCCACAGTCGGGCCACCGCCCGCTGGGTGATCCTGCTGACCCAGCCAGGACCGAGGCTCTGCCGGCCGCGCACCCGGTCGACCGTGACGGGGTCACCCGTGAAGACGGCGAGCCGCAGGTCGGGGCCGTAGGCCTTGGCGGCCGAGCGGACGAAGGCCCAGCTGCGGGTGGCGCCGGCCAGGGCGTGCAGGGGCAGGTCGACGATGCCGTGGCCGTGGTCGTCCTCGATGAGCAGGGTGTCCGGGTGCTCCTTGAGCACGGCACGCAGGGCACGCGCGCGTGCGGCGGTCACCGCGGCGCCGGTCGGGTTCTGGGCCCGGTCGGTGACGATCAGGGCGCGCGCTCCCGAGCGAAGGGCCGCGCGGACGTCGTCCGGGAGCGGGCCCTCGTCGTCCACACCGACAGGGACCGTACGCAGTCCCACGGCCGGGACCAGGTCCAGCAGGCTGCCCCAGCCCGGGTCCTCGACGGCGACCGTGTCGCCCGGTTTGAGGTGGGCCGCGAGGACGCGTTCGATCACGTCGAGCGAGCCCGAGGCGACCTCCAGGGGCCCGGCGGGCACACCGTCGGCGTCCAGCGCGGCCCGCGCCAGGCGCGCCAGCTCCGGCTCCACCGCCGTCTCCCCGTACATCACCGGCTCCCGGTCGTTCCGCTCGGCCGCCGCCGCGAACACGCCCGCCAGGCTCGGCAGCAGCTCCCGGTCCGGGTTGCCGCTCGCCACGTCCCGGACGCCCTCCGGTACTTCCACCCGGATCGACTCGCGCCCGGTCGTGGCCGGCTTGGGCCGCACCCGGCTGCCCCGGCGTCCCGAGGTCTCGATCACCCCGCGTTCACGCAGGATGCGGTACGCCGCCGCGACGGTGTTCGGGTTCACGCCCAGCTCACCCGCCAACTCCCGCATGGGCGGCAGCAGTTGGCCCGGCTCCAGCTCACCGGCGCCCACCGCGCGCTCGACGCTCGCCGCGATCTCGGCTGCACCACGTCCCTCGATCCGGTATTCTCCTAGCACAAAGCAGATTATGCACTAGTGCAAACCTTCCCGCAACTCGCCACACCTTTCGTTACGGAGACCGCCATGCAGGGGACCACGCAGCCGACGACACCACCGACCGCCGCCTACCCGGCGACCGACCGCACGGTGCCCACCCGCTCCGCGGACCGTGCCTCGTACGACAAGGAGGTCGTGCACGCGATACTCGACGAGGCCTACGTCTGCCACCTCGGCTTCGTCCGCGACGGCGCGCCGGTCGTGCTGCCGACGCTCTACGCCCGGGTCGGCGAGCGCCTCTATCTGCACGGCTCCACCGGCTCGCGCCCGCTGCGGATGACCGGCCAGGCCGACCCCGGTCTGCCGGTGTGTGTGACGGTCACGCACGTCGACGCCCTGATCCTGGCCCGCTCGGCCTTCCACCACTCGATCAACTACCGGTCCGTGGTGGTGCACGGCACGGCGTACGACGTGACGGACCCGGAGGAGAAGCGCCTCGCCCTCGACTCGCTCGTCGACCACGTGGTGGCGGGCCGGTCCAAGGACTCGCGGCCCGCCAACAGGAAGGAGCTGGCCGCCACCGCCGTCATCCGCCTCGACCTCGACGAGGTCTCGGCCAAGATGCGCACCGGCGGCGTGAACGACGAGCCCGAGGACCTCGCCCTCCCCCACTGGGCCGGCGTCGTCCCGCTGCGCAAGGGCTACGACACCCCGGTCGGCGACCCCGAACTGGCCCCCGCCACCGAGATCCCCGACTATCTGACGGCCCTGTGATGCCGCTCTACCCGCGGGACGCGGCGGCGCGCGAGCACATCCGGCGCCGCCGCGTCGTCTGACGGCCCTACGCCGGTACGGGCTCACCTCGCCGCGCACCACGGGTCTCCGCCACCGCGAGGCCCGTGACCGACCCCAGCATCAGCAGGGTGCCGAGGAGGGTCGGCGTCGTCAGGTGTTCGCCGAGCAGGACGATGGCCAGTACGGACGCGCCGACCGGTTCGAGGAGCATGATCACGGACACGGTGGCCGACCGCACGACCGCGGCTCCCGCGAAGTAGAGGGCGTAGGCGAGGGCCGTGGGCACAGTGGCGATGTACACCAACAGCCCGGCGAGACGGGCCGGTTCGGCCGTGTGCGGCACCAGGCCCTCGGCCAGGGCGAACGGCAGCAGGCAGACACTGGTGACCGCGAAGGCCCACACGGACGTACCGGCGGCGTCGGCCCCTCCGTCGCGGCCCCACTTGCGGGTCAGCAGCGTCATGACCGAGTAGCCGGCCGCCGACACCAGGGCGAGCAGCACGCCCCACGGCCGTACGGCCGTCCCTCCGCCACCGAGGCCCAGCACCGCGAGCCCGACGAGCGCGCCCGCCACCGCCGCGACGCCACCGCGGCCCAGCCGCTCGCCCAGGGCGAGCCGGGCGCCGAGCGCGATGAGGACAGGACCGGCGCCGAGGGTGACGACGGTTCCGACGGCGAGCCCGGTGATCTGGACGGCCGCGAAATAGGCCGTCTGGAAGACCGCGAGCCCGACACCGGTGACCACAGCCCGCAGCGCCCTGCGGCGGAGGGGTTCGGCAACGGCCGTGCGGGAGCGCGCGAGCCGGACGGCGAGCAGCAGCACGAAGCCGATCGCGCAGCGCCAGAAGGAGAGGGCGACCGGACCCATGTCACTGGTCCGGTAGACCAGCGAGCCGGCGGCACCCGCGGTGCCCCAGGCGACACCGGCGACGATCAGACAGAGCAGGCCTCGCCCGAGGGGCAGGCCGGAAACAGCGTTCGACACGTGACGTCTCCGCAGACATGGAGAAGTGGGGAACCCCGCCGAGCGGGATCCATGGACTTCGTCCGCGGGCAGCACCGTTGCGCCCGGCACGGTGCCGGGCGTGGCTTCGGCAGGGCCCGCCTCAGACGGCGGGCGGCGCGATGACGCGGTGCGTGTGCATGATCGGCAGACTAGGCGGCGGCCGAGCGGCCGGACAACTCCCTTTCCGGGCCGCCGCTCGCCACCGGTTCCGGGGAGCCCTTCGCGGGGGCCGAGGACTGGGCGATGAAGGCGCCGGCCAGGACGACCGCGCCGCCGATGATCTGCGGGGCGGAGAGGTGCTCGCCGAGCAGGATCCAGGCGAGGACTGTCGCGATGACCGCTTCGAGGCAGGCGACGACCCCGGCGACCTGGGGCGAGAGGCGGCGTACGGAGACCACGCCGGTGATGTACGCGAGGACGGTCGCGATCAGGACGATCCAGGACAGGAGCAGGGCGGCGGCCACCGAGGTGCCGTTCATGTCGGCGGTGCCACCGAGCACGGACCAGTCCATGGTCCAGGGGCGGGCCACGGCGGTGAGCACGAGGGCGCCGACGAGGAGGCCGTACGCGATGACCCCCAGCGGGTCGGGGGCGTCGGCGCCGGAGTCGCTGCCCTGGTCGGACAGGACGAAGTAGCCGACCTGGCAGCAGGCCGCGCCGAGCGCGAGGAGCAGGCCCACCGCGTCGAAGCTCAGCCCCGACCAGACCTCGACCACACAGGCGAGCCCGCCGACCGCGAGGACGACACCGAGCGCGGCGGCCCGGGTGACCGGCCGGCGCTGCACGAACCGCACCCAGCCGAGGACGAGGGCGGGCGCGAGGTACTCCACGAGCAGCGCGACACCGACCGGGATCCGGGAGATGGAGGCGAAGTAGAAGGCCTGGACCCCGGCCACGCCGAGCAGTCCGAACCCGGCGAGCAGCGCGGGGCGGCGGCGCAGCAGCGCCCGGTGGCGCACGGCGAGCGGCAGCATCACGAGGGCCGCGCCGGCCACCCGCAGCCACACCACGTGAAGCGGGTCGAGCCCCGCCTCGATCAGCGGCTTGGCCGCGACACCGGAACCTCCGAAGGCGACCGCCGACGCGAGGGCGAGGCCGAGCCCGACACCCCGTCCGCGGTTGCCGCCACTGCTGTCAATCGTCTGCACCGGCACATGATGACAGGCGATGACATGAGCGTCACCCCCGATGACACCTGTCTCAGCGGCTGGACGCCGTACGGCTGTCCGGCATGCCGCCGTCCCATGGGCGGCTGGTGATCCGGGCGGACACCGCGCCCGCGTCGATCCCGGCACGGGTCAGCACCTCGACGGCGCGCGCCCCGGGGTCGGCGACGACGGCCGCGAGCAGGTCGATGCCGCCCGCCCGGTCGGCGCCACGGTCGGCGGCGCGCTCCTCGGCGTACTCCATCGCGCCCGCGGCCAGGGGTGAGAAGCCCTCCGCCTGGGTCACCACGGGCACCGCGCCGGAGTCCTCGACGCCGCCCTGCCAGCGCAGTCCGTAGCCGATGCTGCGCTGCACGAGGTAGGCGAGCAGCCGGGCGAGCTGCGGTCCGCTCTCGAAGACGGCCCGCACCTCGGGGTCGCACTCCAGGAGGGAGTGCAGCAGATGGGCCGTGTCGATCACCCGGTCCCCGTCGCGGAGCGCCCGTCGGCGCGCGCCGGAGACCACCGCTGCCAGCTCCTCGCCGAGCCGGGCATCGTGGTCCGCGCGATGGCCTCCCGGCTCGTTCACCGACTGCCGGGGAATACGGGGTTGCACATCCCCTACCTCATCAGTCCCGCCGGACCGGGGCATCCCCGGCGGGAACCATCTTCGCGTCCGGCGGAGAGTGGACCCGCAGGGCCGGAATCTCCTCCTTACGGATGAGATCTGGCCGTTTCCCCACGACGGGCGCGCGCCGTCTTGATTCACGCCGGCACGCAACCACCCGTACCGGCTCGCTCGTCTCACAGGTACATGGAGAGCAGCTGCTGGCTGGTGGCTCTGCCGGCCGTCGACGGGATGCAGTACGTGTACCGGGTGTACGCCCCGGAGGACGCCGTGCTCGCCGATCTGTTCTGGGACGCCTGGCACTGCCACGACGAGAGCACGTTCCCGCGGGCGTGGGACGTGTTCGACGCCGCGGTGATCCGCCTGGTGGCCTGACCGGCCGCCGACTCGGGCCGTCTCCACATTTCCTGACGGTTCATCAGCATTGAATGTTCGCGGCCCTGCGGCTACGTTCCGCGACACCGTAGCCGGAGACGAAGGGGTGGTCGCATGGCCGAAGTCAGCGCGGAGGCACGGATCGAGGCGCCGGCCGAGAAGGTGTGGAGCCGGCTCACGGACTGGTCGTCGTACGGCGAGTGGAACGCCACCCACACCAGCTTCCCCGAGGGCGGTCCCAAGAGCCTCGAAGTGGGCGGGACCTACCAGGAGAACATGAAGCTGATGGGCTTCCCGGCCGAGGTCGAGTGGACCATCGACGAGCTGGAGCCGGCCCGGGTGTTCGCCACCAAGGGCAAGGGCCCGATGGCAGTGAGCCTGGTCAACCGCTACACGCTCGTCCCCGACGGCGACGCGACCACGGTCCGCATCGACAGCGAGTTCACGGGCGCGGCGGTGTCCCTGATGGCGGGCAAACTGAAGGACTCGGCGACGGCCGCGCTGAACGAGTCGCTGCGGAAGCTGGCGGGGCTGGTGGCCTGACCGGGAACGGCGTACGCGAAGGCGCCCCGCGGATGTTCCACGGGGCGCCTCTTCACAGCCGTAGGGCCGTCAGTCCTCTTCGGCGAGGATCAGATACAGCTTCTTGCGGGCCTCGTTGATGACGCCGACCGCCTTCTCGCGCTGTTCCTTGCTGCCGGTCTTCCAGACCTGCCCGAAGGCCTCCATCAGACCGAAGCCGGCCTGGCGGATCTCACCCAGCGCCTCGAAGTCCACGCCACGGGAGGCTTCCTCCCAGGGCGCGTCGGGCCCCTCCTCGGCCGCGGTGCGGCCCGCCTCGGTGAGCGAGAACAGCTTCTTGCCGCCCTCGCTCTCGCTGGCGATCAGGCCCTCGTCCTCCAGCAGCTGAAGGGTGGGGTACACCGAGCCGGGGCTGGGCTTCCACGCCCCGCCGCTGCGCTCGGCGATCTCCTGGATCATCTCGTACCCGTGCATGGGCCGGTCCCTGAGCAGGGCGAGGATCGACGCGCGTACGTCGCCGCGCCGCGCCCTCCCCCGCGGTCCGCCGCGCCCTCGTGGCCCCCAGGGGCCCGGACCGAAGCCGGGGCCACCGGGTCCACCCGGCCCGAAGGGGCCGAAGGCACCACGCCGTCCATCAAAACCACCTCGGCCGCCGCGGGGGCCGGGTCCACCGTGTCCACGTTCGAATCCATGGGAACGCATCGCCATCACTCCATCCATCGTTGATCTGTCGCGATGCGTCAACGATATATCGGAACAGTTCGCATGGCAAGGCCCTTGAAGCCGACCCCGGTCACCGGCGCACCCCGCTCACGCTCAGTGCCCCCGGAACGCCTCCTCCAGCCACCAGGCCCCGTGCTCCCGCGTCACCTTGGCGTCCACCAGCAGTGGTGACGAGCGTGGCCCCGCCACCCAGTCCTCCACCGCCTTGAGGTCGGCGCGGCCCCGCACGGTCACCGCTTCGAAGCCGTGGCCGCTAGCGACGGCGGCGAGGTCGGTGGGCGGGAAGGTGACGGTGTCGAGGGGGAACCCGTCGGGGCCGAAGTGGTGGACCTCGGCGCCGTAGGCCTCGTCGTCGTAGACGATCACGACCATGGGCAGCCCGAGCCGTCGTACGGTCTCCAGCTCGGCCACTCCCATCAGCGCCCCGCCGTCCCCGAGCGCCGCCACCGGCAGCCGGTCCGGCCGGGCCAGGGCCGCGCCGATCGTCGTCGCGAGGCCCAGGCCGATCGACTGGAAGGCCTGGGTGAAGCAGAAGCCCTCCTCGTCGGGCACCGACAGGTAGGCGCTCGGATAGCCCATGAAGTTGCCGGAGTCGACGCCGACGATCCGCTCGGCCGGGAGGACGGCGTCGAGGGCAGCGCTCAGGGTGCGCGGGTCGATACGGTCCCGGGTGCTCTCGTCGTCGTAGGGGACGTCCCGCCACCGGCCCCGGGTGCGGAGCGCCCGCGCGACGGCGGCGGAGCGATACCCCTGGCGCCGCTCGGCACCCGCGTCGAGCGCCTGCCGGGCCGTGGCGGCGACGTCGCCCGTGACGCCCAGGTGGATCTCGCGGTGCGCGCCGAGCGCGGAGGCGTCGTCGTCGACCTGGACGACGGTGGCGTCCGGGCCGATCAGCCGGCCGTGCCGCATGGTCCACATGGTGAGGGCGCAGCCCCAGCCCACGATGAGATCGGCGTCCTGGATCAGTTCGGCGGCCAGGGGCGTGGCGAAGCCTCCGGAGATGCCGAGCGACCAGGGGTCGTCGTGGAACAGTCCGTGGGCGACGGCGGAGGTGGCGAGCAGGGCGCCGTGGTGGTCGGCGAGCGCGGTCAGGGCCTCGCGGGCCGTCCTGGCACCCCGGCCCGCCACGAACACCGGGCGGCGGGACCGGGCGAGCGCCGTGACCAGCGCCGCCACCTCGGACGCGGCCGGTTCCACGGGGGCCCGCGCCGGGGGCGGTACGACGGCGATGGCGGCCGTGTCGGGGACGTCCAGGTCCTGCACGTCCAAGGGGAGGTTGAGGACGACGGTACGGCGCTCGTGCAGGGCACGCCGTAGGGCGCCGCAGGCCTGCTCGACCGCCGACGCCGGGGACGTCACGCGTTCCGTGACCGCGCCCACCGCCCGCGCCAACGCCTCCTGGTCGACGTAGAAGTTGGAGGTCGGCCGGGTGGCCTCGGCGGCCAGGACGAGCAGCGGGGTGCGGCTCTTCGCGGCCTCGGCGACACCCGTCAGCGCGTTGGTCAGGCCGGGCCCCTGATGGACGCTGAGGGCGGCAACCGTGCCGCTGACCCGGGCGTAGGCGTCGGCCATGGTGGCCGCTCCGCCCTCGTGGCGGGCGGCGACGAAGCGGGAACCGGCCGCGACCATCGCGTTGGTGACGTGGAAGTTGCCCGAGCCGACCACGCCGAACACCTGCCGCACACCGGCCGCGGTCAGGGCCCGGCCGACCGCCTCGGCGACCTTCATGAGCGCTCCACCAGGGCGATGACCCGGGCCGGCGAGCCCGAGCCCTGGACGATCGGCAGCGGGCCCGCGACGACCACGGCGCCGGTGGCGGGCAGCTCACCGAGGTTCTGGAGCTGCGTGAGCCCGTACTTGTCGTTGCCCATGAGGTACGAGTGGCAGGGGAAGACCGGGTCGAAGGAGTGCGCCGCCCCGGCGTCGGTGCCCACCGTCTCGGTGCCGAGGCCGATCACCGGGGACTCCTCGGCGACCCAGCGGGCGCACTCGGGCGACAGGCCCGGGGTGTGGGGGCCGTTCTCGTCGGCGTTCAGGAACTCCCGCTGGGAGTCGGACCGGGCGTCCCAGCCGGTGCGCAGCAGCAGCCAGCCCCCGTCGGGCAGCGGACCGTGCTCGACCTCCCACGCCTCGATGTGATCCACCTCGACCAGGAAGTCGGGATCCTCGGCCGCCGCGGCGGAGAAGTCCAGCACCACCGCGGGCGCGATCAGCCGGCTCACCGGCACCGAGGCCACGTCGGCGAGGTCCTTGCCGGTGACCCAGTGGTTCGGGGCGTCGAAATGGGTGCCGGTGTGCTCACCCGTGCGGAAGTTGTTCCAGTACCAGGCCGGTCCACGGTCGTCGTACCGGCTGATCTCCTCCAGCTCGAAGACCTGCGTCTGCCCGAACGGCTCGGGCAGCTGGATCACCGGGGTGTCCGAGGACAGCGGCGCCGTGAGATCGACGACCTCGATCGCACCGCCACGCAGCCCGGCCAGCAGGGCTTGGAGAACGGACGGCTGGGACATGGCGGCCTCCTGGACTGTCGTGGGTAGGTGACGCGTTGACGACAGTCGCACCGCCGGGACGACGCGTCCAGACAGCGCTCCGGGAAGGGAAAGGGGTCCAGTGGCCCCGAATTGGCCTTGGCCCCGTGGGCCACTCGCCCTTAGCGTCGAGGGCATGCGCATCCGAATCGTCGACGCCTTCACCGACCGCCCCTTCGCCGGCAACCCCGCCGGCGTGCTGCTCCTCGACTCCTTCCCGGACGACGAGCGGCTCCAGAACGTGGCCGTCGAGGTCAACCACGCCGAGACGGCCTTCGCCCACCCCCTTCCCCAGGGCGGCGACGCCGACTGGGCGTTGCGCTGGTTCACTCCGGCCGCCGAGGTGAACATGTGCGGCCATGCCACGCTGGCCACGGCGCACGTGCTGCACACGACCGGCGCCCACGAGGGCCCGGTGCGGTTCGCCACGCGCAGCGGGGTGCTCATCGCGACGCCGGACGAGGACGGTTCGATCACCCTGGACTTCCCCACCGCGCCGCTCACCCGGACCGAGGTGCCGGACGGGGTCGCCGCGGCGCTGGGCACCGAGCCGCTCTCGGCCTTCGACACCGGTCCGAACGTCGGCGACCTGGTCCTCGAACTCGTCGACGAGAAGACCGTCCACGCCCTCGACCCCGACCACAAGGCCCTCGGCGCCTTCTCCGAGCGCGGCATCATCGCGACCGCCCGCGCCGAGGATCCGGCTCGGGGCTACGACTTCGTCTCCCGCTGCTTCTTCCCGAACTACGGGATCGACGAGGACCCGGTCACCGGCAGCGCCCACACCGCGCTGGCCCCCTTCTGGGCCGGGCGTCTGGGCCGCACCGAGCTGACCGGCCTCCAGGCCTCCCCGCGCTCCGGCCGGGTGCGCACCGAACTCCGCGGCGACCGCACCCTCCTCACGGGCCGCGCGGTCACCACGATCGAGGGCGAGCTGCTCGTCTGACACCCCCGGCAGGGCCGGCGCCGGCTCACGCGGTCGGCAGCCAGCCCACCTTCCCGGCCAGCAGCGCGTACCCGACGAACGCCCCGATGTCGAGCAGCGAATGCGCCACCACCAGGGGACCCACCCGGCCCCATCGGCGGTAGAGGTAGACGAACACCACGCCCATCGCCATGTTGCCGAGGAACCCGCCGATGCCCTGGTAGAGGTGGTACGACCCGCGCAGTACGGAACTGGCCACCAGCGCGGTCCCCGGCGTCCAGCCCAACTGGCCGAGCCGGCGCAGCAGATAGCCGACGACGATGACCTCTTCGAGGATCGCGTTCTGGAGGGCGGACAGCACCAGCACCGGGTACTTCCACCACACCTCGGGCAACGCCTCGGGCACGACGGTGAGATTGAAGCCCAGGCCGCGTGCGGCCAGGTAGAAGGCGATTCCGGTACTGCCGATCACCGCCGCGACGCCCGCGCCCCGCGCGAGGTCGAACCATGGCCTGGTCCGGTCGAAACCGAGGGTGCGCAGGCTGCTCCCCTCCCGCAGGAGCAGATGCGCGACCAGGGCGACGGGCACGAGGGACGAGGCGATCCCGAAGAGCTGCCAGGCGAGATCGAGCCAGGGACGGCCAGGCGCAGCCGAGGCGTTGAGGGTGGCCGCCTGGTCCTTGAGGCCGCCCGGTTTGGTGACCGATCCGACAAAGCTGATCAGGGCGGACACACCACTCGCACCGAGCGAAAGCCCCAGAACGAGCAGGGTCTCGTCCCGGAGGATCCGTCGCGAGGGCCGCTCCGGCGGAAAAGAATCAGCCACCGCACCCGCCTCTGCCTGCACACCTGACTCCAATTCAGTAATCCCGTCTCATCCCCTTCACGGCCCCGCTAGGGTCCTCGAAAGAACTTACGAAGATCGTGAGAACTTACGACGATCGTGCGCGACAGGCCGTTGGGGGACGGACACCGTACGGGGCGTTCCTCCCCCTTCGACCGCCATCCGGCCGGCGGCCGGCAGCAGGTCCGACAGGGAGGGGCACCACCGTCATGGGACGTCACAGCTTGCCCGATCAGTATGGGGCGGGCGGCAGCGACCCCCGCCCACGCGCCCGGCGCCGCTCGGTGGCCATCGCGACCGTACTCGTCCTGACCGTCGCCGGCGGCACGGCGGCGGCCGTCCGCGGCGGACTCCTCTCCTTCGGCTCCTCCTGCCAGGACAACGCGGTACGGCTCAAGGTCGCCGCCTCTCCCGACATGGCCCCGGCTTTGCGCGCGGCGGCGGAGCGGGCCCGCGACAACAGCCTCACTTCCGACGGCCGCTGCGTGGACGTCACGGTCGGCGCCCAGGACTCCCACAAGGTCGCGGCCACGCTGCTGGGGGGCCGGAAGACCGATGTGCAGCTATGGGTGCCGGACTCGGAGATATGGGTCGAGCGGGTCGGGGCGAATACCTCGGCGACGGAGGTGACACCGGTCGGCAACTTCGCGTCCTCGCCGGTGGGGGTGGCGATGGTGCCGCGGGCAGCGAAGTCGCTGGGGTGGCCGAAGAAGACGTACAGCTGGATCGAACTGGCCGGTGCCACCCTGCGGGACGACGCCCTCAGGCTCGGCGCGGCCGACCCCGCGCGCAGCGCGACCGGCCTGCTCGCACTGACCCGGCTGAGCGCCGCCGCGAGCGCGATCGAGGGCGGCGACACCCAGGCGGCGGCCATGATGAAGACCCTGTCGCAACGCACGTCCGACAGCGACAGCCAGGTCCTGGACACCCTCCCGCGCGATACCTCCGGTGCCGAGCAGGGCAACCCGAAGCGCAACCAGGCGCTGGTCCTGAGCGAGCAGGCGGCGTTCGCGTACAACGCCTCCGCCGGGGGCGACGGGCTCGACCTCTTCTATCCGAAGGACGGCTCACCGCGGCTCGACTTCCCCTACACCCTGGTCGACCAGGCGGTGCTGAGCACGGACGAGAGCCGGGCGGCGCTCCGGTTCGTGAACTATCTGCGCAAGCCCGAGCAGCAGAAGCTGTTCCACCGGTACGGCTTCCGCACGTCCGCCGACGAGGTGGCGCAGTCGGTCGTCACGCAGGCCGGCGGCAGCAAGCCGCAGCCGTACGCGAGGCCCGCCGTACGCCCGGCCTCCAAGGCGGCGCTCGAGGAGGCGCTCGGCACCTGGACGATCACGGTGCAGAGCGCCCGGATCACCACGGTCGTGGACGCGTCCTCCTCGATGTCCGAGCCGGTCTCGGGCACCGGCCAGTCCCGCATGGACGTCACCAAGGCGTCCCTCCTCCAGGCCCTCGCCACGTTCACGCCGGACGACGAGATCGGCCTGTGGGACTTCTCCACCAAGCTGGACGGCGACAAGGACTACCGCGTCCTGGTGCCGACCGAACGCCTCGGCGCGGCCCAGGGCAACGGCACCCAGCGCGACCGGCTGACAGCGGCGTTCAGCGGCCTCACCCCGGTTCCGAACGGGGCCACTGGCCTCTACGACACCACGCTCGCCGCCTACAAAGCGGCCGTCTCGTCCTACGCCAAGGACAAGTTCAACGCCCTGGTCATCCTGACCGACGGCGCCAACCAGGACCCCGGCAGCATCTCCCTCGGCGCCCTCATCAGCCGCCTTCAGCAGCTCACCCGGCCCGACCGCCCGGTCCCCCTCATCATGATCGCCGTGGGCCCCGAAGCGGACCGCACGGAGGCCGACCGGATAGCCACCGCGACAGGCGGCTCCGGCCAGGAGGTCTCCGATCCGTCCCAGATCCACGAGGTGATCCTGAAGGCGATCGTGGCAGCGGGGGCGGAAGGCAGCGGCGGGGGCTGAGCGCGGAGGGCGGCAACACAGGCCGATCCACGCAGGACACCCCCGCGCCGCCCCCGCCGCGACGACCGGCCTCCGTCTCATCCCAGCGGCACCGGCTCCGGCAACCCCACCGGCCACGTGTGCACCGGCTCGCCGACGTGCATCAGCTCGCGGTACCTCCGCGTCAGCGCGGCGAACGCGGCGTCACGGCTCAGCCCCTTCTCCAGGGCGCGGTGGAAGGTCGCGGACTGCCAGGTCGCCCCGTTGGCGCGGCGCCGGCAGCGTTCGTCGATGACGCCGAGGTAGAAGTCCCGGTCGGCGGGGTCCACGCCCCACCCGTCGAGCCCGGCCTCGGCCAGCGGCAGCAGTTCGTCGCGTACGAGGGTGACGGCGTCGACCTGGGTCAGCCCGCCGAGGCGTCCGCGCCGCGGCCAGTCGAAGCGGGCGTCGATGCCGTGCTTGCAGGCCGCGTCGAAGTTCGCGGCGGCCGACTCGAAGGGCAGCCGGGTCCACACGGGCCGCGACTCCTCGGCGAGGGCGCGGACGACACCGTAATAGAACGCGGCGTTGGCGATGACGTCGGTGACGGTGGGCCCGGCCGGGAGCACGCGGTTCTCCACGCGCAGATGCGGGACACCGTCGGCGATGCCGTACACCGGCCGGTTCCAGCGGTACACCGTGCCGTTGTGCAGGACGAGCTCGGCGAGACTCGGCACCCCGCCCTCGTCGAGCACCTTCAGCGGGTCCTCGTCGTCGCAGATCGGCAGCAGCGCCGGGTAGTAGCGCAGGTTCTCCTCGAACAGGTCGTACGCCGAGGAGATCCACCGCTCCCCGAACCAGGTGCGCGGCCGTACCCCCTGCGCCTGGAGTTCGGGCGGGCGCGTGTCGGTGGACTGCTGGAACAGCGGGGGCCGGGACTCGCACCACAGCTCCTTGCCGAACAGGAACGGCGAGTTGGCGCCGACGGCGATCTGCGCGGCGGTGACGGCCTGCGCGGCGTTCCACACATCGGCGAAGCGTCCCGGGGTGACCTGGAGGTGCAGTTGCACGGAGGTGCAGGCGGCCTCGGGAGCGATGGATTTCGAGGTGCAGCTCAGTCGTTCCACCCCGTCTATGTCGAGGGTGAAGTCCTCGCCGCGGGCGGCCACGATCTGGTCGTTGAGCAGGGTGTAGCGATCGACGTCGGAGAGGTTGGAGGAGACCAGGTCGTCCCGGTCGAGCGTCGGCAGAATGCCGATCATCACGATCCCCGCGTCGAGCTCTCCCGCCTTTCGGTCCGCGTATGCCAGCGAGGTACGTATTTCCTCGGCGAGCCGGTCGAATACACGCCCTCCCAACGGATGTGGAGCTATGTTGACTTCCAGGTTGAACATGGCGAGTTCTGTTTGGAAATCTCGGCTCGCGATGCGTTCGAGTACCTGCGCATTCAGCATTTTCGGCATGCCGTCGGCGCCGGTGAGATTCAGTTCGATCTCCAGCCCCATGAGGTTCTTCGGCCGGTCGAACCGCTTCTCCTCCAGCAGCCGCTCCAGGCCCGCCAGGCACTGCCGGAGCTTGCCGCGGTAGTGCTGGCGATCGGACAGATCGAACCGACCTGCCACGACCTTCTCCCCCATCGAAGCATCCCTCCTCGGATGGGCGTGCCGTACATCGGCCGCCGGGCGTCCCGGGTCCGGTGGGATGATGCCCAGCGGAGCCGATCGATAACGTCCCGCGCGGGCCCGGCAGCCGCTACTCTGACGCAGATGACCGGCGGCACATTCACCGGGCATGAGGCACTGTGCAGTTTCGAGTGCCCTGAACATCTCGTGAAAAACGCCGACGACAATTGGCCGTCCAAGTCTCCGGCATTCTTCGAGGTCACCGCCGTACGGCCGATCCGGAATCGGGATGATTCCCACGTATCGCCGACCGAATGGACCCTTGCCGAACGCCTCGGAAACGGCTAGACGAAACATCGTGTGAACACGTGTCGTATAAACTCCGCGAGCGAGGCAGAAGGTTGGCGCCCCGGTCGAACGATCCTGCCGTCAAGGTCATGTGCGGCAGACCTCACCCCCCTCAAGCGTATGCACGACCCGGCCCCCGCCTCTCTGACCCCGCGAGCTGACAGCGCCGTCCGCCCACGCCCTCGCGCCACTGTGCCTGTCGAATGAGAGGCGACCCACTATGCCGCTGCATGTACCCCCGGCCCCCGCGCCCGCACTTCGCTCCGTCCTCACTGCGCTCGGTTCGCCCACCGCGGTTCGCGAGGCCCGGACACCGTCCCTGCGTAACGCCCAGGGACCCGCCACCCCCGAACTCCCGCTGCCCGTCCACGTACTCGACGAGATCACCGCCGAGGGCGCCGCCGCCACCCGGCTGGCCGGGTGGCGCTTCCTGATCCGGTGCGGCGACCGCGCCGTGGCCGCGGCCGAGACCCGGCTGACCCCCGACGGCTGGGCCTTCTCGCACTTCTTCGAAGGCCCCTACATCACCTCCACCGAGCGCGCGCTGCGCCAGGCCGAGACCATGCAACAGCCCTACCAGCCCCGCCTGTTGTCCGTCCCGGGCCTGTACATGCTCACGCTTTGGCTGCACGGCGACTGCACCGCCGACGGCGCCGGCGGCCACCCCGCCGCCACCGATCTGCTCGTCCCGCTCGCGCCCGCACCGCCCGGTATCGCCGCCCACCGGCCGCACCGCGTCGCCGAACTCCTCCCGATGCTGACCCACCGCGTGACACCCGCACCGGCACCTCTGCTGAGCCAGCCCGCCTGACACCCACACCATCGGCTCGTACGAGCGAAACACAGCTCGTACGAGCCCTTCTTCGTGCCCGCACCCGTCCGGACTAGCCCCATCCGGCCATCGCGAACCACCCGAAGAGACAGTGCAGTTGGGATGAACCGTCCACGCGGGTGACGCGTCCTGAACCTGTGAGTAGCGGTGCTGCCAAATCCCTGCGGATTGCCGCCCGTGGGGCAACACTGGTTCCGACCGACTTATCACAACGGGGGCAACGATGAAAACCACGACAAAGCGAAAGATCCCACCCATGTGCCAGCACCAGCCGCCGTGTCCGACAGCCGACTCCGCCGACCGGGAATCCGCCCGCCTCGCGGCGCACCACCCGGAACAGGGCTGGAGCCTGCTGTGCAACGGCGTTCTGCTCTTCGAGGACACCGGCGAGCTCCTGCCCGACGGCCAGATCATCGCCCCGCACCGCCCGCTGGGCACCGACAAGGTGATGACCGCCGCCTGAGGCACCGCCGGGCGGCCGGCGCACGCCCGGAGATCAGTGGGGCCGGCCCGCAGACACACACTGCGAACCGGCCCCGACGCATGTCCGGGGGTGCTCACTCCCCGTAGCCCCGCATGCGGAATGCGCTGATCCTGCCGATCGACCCCCTGCGCCTCTTCCCATCCGTGCCCGTTTTCCGGAAGACTCCTGGAAGTTTCGATGGCGTCAGTGGATCCGTCCACGGAGGTGGGGAGTTGGCAGCACACGAGGTCGGCACCGAAGGGCCGGCCGAGCCCGGGAGCCGGGTCACGATCACCGAGATCGCCCGGCAGGCGGGTGTCTCGGTGCCGACGGTGTCCCGGGTCGTCAACGGCCGTTCCGACGTGTCCCCCAAGACCCGGGCGCGGGTCGAGCAACTGCTCCAGCAGTACGGCTACCGCAGGCGCCCCACGGCCTCGGGCACCGGCGCCGCCCTGCTCGACCTGGTCTTCAACGACCTCGACAGCCCCTGGGCGGTGGAGATCATCCGCGGGGTCGAGGAGGTGGCGCACGCGGCCGGTGTCGGCACCGTGGTCTCGGCGATCCACGGCCGCTCCGGCGACGCCCGCGAGTGGATGCGCAATCTGCGGGCCCGTGCCTCCGACGGCGTCATTCTCGTCACCTCGGTCCTGGAGCCCATGCTGCACGAGGAGTTGCGCATCCTCGGCGTCCCGCTGGTGGTCGTCGACCCCGCGGGCTCCCCCGCGCTGGACGCCCCCACCATCGGTGCCGCCAACTGGTCGGGCGGCATGGCGGCCACCGAGCATCTGCTCTCCCTCGGCCACCGCAGGATCGCCCTGATCGCGGGCCCGCCCCGGCTGCTCTGCTCCCGGGCCCGGTTCGACGGCTACCGGGCCGCGCTGGAGGGTGCGGGGCTCGGCGTCGACGACTCCCTCGTCGTCCCCGGCGACTTCCGCCCCGAGTCCGGCTTCGACGGCTGCAACGCCCTGCTCGACCTGCCCGAGCCACCCACCGCGATCTTCGCGGCCAGCGACCAGATGGCGCTCGGCGCGATCGAGGCGCTGCGCCGCCGCGGGCTCAGGGTGCCGGAGGACATGAGCCTGGTCGGTTTCGACGACCTTCCGGAAGTCCGCTGGTCCGCCCCGCCCCTCACCACCGTCCGTCAACCCCTCGCGGACATGGGCAAGTTGGCCGTCCGTACGGTGCTCAGACTGGCCCGCGACGAACAGCCGGACTCCCCCAGGGTGGAGCTGGGCACGGAGCTGGTGATCCGCGCGAGCACGGCACCTCTGCCCGGCTGACGAGACGACACCGGCCCGGCGGTGGGACGCACCGCCGGGCCGGGCCGCACCCCGGCGGACTCCCCTCCTTGCCCAGCCGCCGGGTGTCTTGGAAAACCAGGTGGGCCGCCGCTACTTCAGCGCGTCCCTGATCGCGAAGTACGCGGGCTTCGGCCGGAGTTGCTCGTCGTACGGCAGGGCGGCACCCTGGCCCTCGAAGAACGCCGGAATCCAGCTGTACTTGTCCGTGTAGTCCCAGATCGTGATGCCCACGCACCGGCGCACCGCGAGGCAGGCATCGGTCAGGTCGGCGTACCACTGGGCCTGTTGGGCGAGCTTCTCCTCGGTCGCGGGCAGGATCATCCGGATGTCGACCTCGGTGAGCGCGGTGTCGAGGCCCAGCTTGGCGAACCGGCGGAGGTTCTCCTCCAGCGAGGTGGGATAGCCGTACTGGAGCGCCAGATGGGCCTGGAGGCCGATGCCGTCGAGCGGGACGCCCTGGGCCTTCAGCTCCTTGGCGAGGTTGTAGTAGGCGTCGCTCTTCGCGCCGACCGTCTCGATGTTGTAGTCGTTGAGATAGAGCTTGACCTTGGGGTCGGCCTGCCGGGCCCAGCGCAGGGCGTCGGCGATGTAGCCGGGGCCGAGGGTCTTGTAGAAGACCGTCTCGCGGTAGGTGCCGTCCTCGTTGAACGCCTCGTTGACGACGTCCCAGGCGAAGACCTTGCCGCGGTAGTGCCGTACCTCGGTCTGGATGTGCTTCTTCAGCACGGCCCGCAGCTCGGTCGCCGTCCACTCCTTGGAGGTCAGCCAGTCGGGCAGCTGGCTGTGCCAGACGAGGGTGTGGCCGCGCACCTTCTGGTGGTGGGCGCGGGCGAGGTTCACGATCTCGTCGCCGTTGGTCCAGTCGAAGACGCCCTGCTGGGGCTCGGTGGCGTACCACTTCATGCCGTTGCCGGGCGTGATCTGGTCGAACTCGCTGCCGAGGAGCGCCTTGTAGGGCTCGTCGACGAGTTCGGGGTTGTCGGTGGCGCTGCCGAAGTAGCGGCCGTGGCGCTGGGCGAGGTCGGCGAGGGTGGGCTGCTTGTCGTGCGCCTGGGCCGGCGCCGCCATTCCACTGGCGACCAGGACCGCGGCCACGGCGCCGACGAGTCTGAGGCGGTTCTTGAGCATGGTGGTGCGACTCCTCACGTGCGGGGGTGGGGGCCGTACTGCCGCCGTCAGCCCTTGGTGGCTCCGGCGGTGAGGCCGCCGACGAGCTGGCGCTCGGCGACCGAGTAGAAGGCGAGGGCGGGAACCATCGCGAGGACGAGATAGGCGAAGACGCGGGCGTACTCGGCGGAGTACTGGCCCTGGAACTGCTGGACGCCGATGGGCAGCGTCCACCAGGTGTTGTCGGTGAACACCAGCAGCGGCAGCATGAAGTTGTTCCAGCTGGTGACGACCGCGAGCACCGAGACCGTGCCGAGCGCCGGCCGCGCCATCGGCAGCAGCACCCGCCACATGAACCCGAAGGGGCTGCACCCGTCGAGGGTGGCCGCCTCCTCCAGCTCCCCCGGGATCTCCCGGAAGAAGGCCCGCAGGATGATGATGGTCATCGGCAGCCCGAACGCGGCCTGCGGCAGGATCACGCCCAACGGGTTGTCGAGCAGACCGAGATAGCGCAGCAGCAGGAAGAGCGGCAGCGCGGCCACCGCGAAGGGGAACATCAGCCCCATCGTGAAGAAGGTGAACAGCACCTCCCGCCCCCGGAAGGCGAACCGCGCGAAGGAGAACGCGGCCAGCGCGGACACCGCGACGACGATCACCGTCGTGGCGACGGCGATCAGCGTGCTGTTGCCGAGCAGCTTCCAGAAGTCGCCCGAGCCGAGGATGTCGGTGTAGTTGCTCGCCAGCCAGTGCTCCGGCAGCCCGAACGGGTTGCTGGAGAGCTCGTCGGTCGACTTGAAGCCGGACAGGATGGCGTACACCAGGGGTACGACCATGACGGCGCCGACGGCGAGGAGGATGACGTGCAGCGGGAACGTGCGGGCGGTCTTGCTCCTGCGGTTCGTTCCCTCGCTCTTGAGGCTCATTTCCCGGCCCCCCTCATCGTGGTGGTGGCCCCTTCGAGGTCGCGGCGGAGCACGAACCGCTGGTAGGCGAGGGCGAAGACGAGGCAGATGCCGAACATGACCACGCTGATCGCGCTGGCGTAGCCGACCTGGTAGCGCTTGAAGCCGTACTGGAACATGGTCACGGCCATGGTCTCGGAGTGGTGGTCGGGTCCGCCCTGGGTGATCACCCAGACCAGGTCGAAGAGCTGGATCGAGCCGATCACGGCCAGGAAGACGCTGATGCGGATGGTGGGCATGAGCAGCGGCAGGGTGACGCTGCGGAATCGCTGCCACGAGTTGGCGCCGTCGATGAGCGCCGCCTCCGTCAACTCCCTGGGTACGGACTGGAGTCCGGCCAGGTAGAGCATCATGTGGAAGCCGAAGTACTTCCATGTCATGACGATGAACAGGGTCGCCATCACATAGTTCGGGTCGGCGAACCACAGCCCGCCCAGGCTGTCGAGGCCGATGCTGCCGAGGAGATGGTCGGCGAGCCCGTCGTCCGGGGCGAAGACCATGCTGAAGAGGACGCCGGTGATGGCCTCGGACAGGACATAGGGCGCGAAGAACAGCATCCGGTAGACGGCCCGGCCGCGCAGCTTCTGGTTGAGCAGGACCGCCATGGCGAGCGCGAACGGCAGCTGGAGCGCCAGCGTGAGGAGGACCAGGACGAGGCAGCGCCACAGGTCGCCCAGGAAGACGGGGTTGTCGAAGAGGTCGGTGAAGTTGTCGACACCGACGTAGTCCTCGGGCATCCCGAAGCCGCCCCAGCGGAAGAAGGCGGCGTACAGCGCGAACAGCATCGGCAGCAGCACGAGCCCGGTGAAGAGAACCAGCGCGGGCAGCTGGAAGCCCATCGCGGTGAGCCAGTTGAGCGCGCGCCGCCGGGCCCGCCCCCGGGCCCTGACCTTCTCCGGGGGCGGGACGTCGGTGCCGGGACCGCTCCGCTTGTCTGCGAGGAACGTGGAGGTCATCGGCTGCTACTGCTCTTCCTTCGTGACCTTCGTGATCGACTGGGCGACCTGCTCGGGGGACTTGGAGCCGGCGATGAGCGCGGCCACGCTGTCGTTGACCTCCTGGCCGACGGCGGGGGCGTAGGCCTGGTCGAGGTAGAGCTGGAAGCCGGTGGCGCCGTTCAACTGGGCCTGTACGGCCTTGAGGTTGGCGTCGGTGATGGCGCTCTCGGCGCCGGGGACCACCGGGAGGGTGCCGGTCTTCTTGACCAGTTCCAGGTCGGTGGCCTCGGAGGCGAAGAACTTCAGGAAGTCGACGGCCGCCTGCGGGGCGCCCCGGCGCAGGGCGTGTGCGCCGCCGCCGCCGAACACCTCGGTGATGGTGCCCTTGCCGCCCTCGACCGCCGGGAACGGGAAGAAGCCGAGGTCCTTCCCGAGGCCCTTGCCCGCGTCGGCCTCGACCTGCGGCGCCCACTGGCCCATGAGCTCCATGGCCGCCTTGCCGTTGCCGACGCTGGCCGCCTGGCCGGTCGGCGTGGAGTAGGCGGCGTTGAGGAAGCCCTTCTGGAACGGCTGGAGATCGACGAGGGTCTTCAGGTGCGCGCCCGCCTGCACGAACTCGGCGCCGGTGAAGTCCTTGTCGTCGTAGGCCTTCTCCAGGGCGCTCGCGCCGGCGGTGCGCATCGCGAGGTAGGCCCAGTAGTACATGCCGGGCCACTTCTCCTTGCCCGCGAGGGCGATGGGCGTGATGTTCTTCGACTTCAGCTTGCTGACGGCTTCGAGGAACGCGCCCCAGGTGGTGGGGGGTTCGGTGATGCCGGCCTGCTTGAACAGCGCCTTGTTGTACCAGAACCCGATCATGCCGATGTCGAACGGGATGCCGTACACCTTGTCGTCGATGAGGTAGGCCTCCTTCGACACCTTCAGCAGATCGTCGGACCACGGCTTGGTCTTGTCGCTGAGGTCCTCGACGAGACCCGCGTCGACCTGCTGCTTGAGAACGCCGCCGCCCCAGGTGTGGAAGATGTCGGGGAGCTTCCCCGAGGCGATCAGCGCCGTCATCTTCGACTTGTAGGCGTCGTTCTCCAGCTGAACGATCTTCACCTTGACCTTGGGGTTCTGGGCCTCGAACTTCTTGGCCAGACCCGCCCAGACGGTGTGGGCCGGCTCGGTGGTGGAGATGTTCCACCACTCGATCGTGGTCGTTCCGTCGGACGACCCACCGTCCGAGTCGCCACCGCAGCCGCTCAGTGCGGTCATGCCCAGACCGGTCGCGGCGGACGCCGCCAGGAAGCCACGGCGAGACAGTGCCGGGTCGCCCATTTTGCACTCCTTGGGTACGGGACGGCGTGTCCACTACACCGTCCTCAGGACCGAAAGTTTCGGAGTTGATCCAGAAAGCTTCGTTGATGCCGCACCCTAGAGACAGCTCCCAAACGGTGGCAACCCCTTGTACGCGGTGAATCTGCGACCAGCTTCCCCGGCGTCCGCGGCGCCTGACGTCGTCGCACCCGGCCCGAGAGTTTCCGACGCCTTCCGGAACTACCGCGTCGGCTCGGCCGCGTACGTGAACCAGTCGAAGCCGGCACTGCCCTCGGTGACGTACATCCCGATGACCCGGCCGGTGAATCCGCCGGCGACCTGAGTGGACAGATAGCGGCCGTCGAGCGCGGCGAGTTCCTCGCCGTCGACGGCGAAGGTGATCGCGTCGGGTCCGCCCGCCCGCAGTCCCGGCAGGTCCTCGCCGGTCGCGGTGACCAGCGGTTCGGTGCGCACCCCGACGCCGAGAACGAGCGGTCCGGTACCCACCGCCCGCCGCGCCACGCACTGCCGCACCGGCCCGATCCGGGCGATCACTCTCGCCTCGCCCTGGGCGATCTCCAGGTCGTAGTGATGGGCCTCGTCGAGCCGCACGGACAGCCCGGCCCGCCCGCTCCCAGGCTCCAGCCGGGCCTCCACCCGGCAGTCGGGGTGCTGCTGCCGACGGCCGACGAAGGTGTGTCCTGGCCGGTCGAGACTAGGCCCGGCGGCATGCAGAGTGAGTACACCGGGCCGCTCGTCGAGCGACCACGAGCCGGCCGGCCTGCGGCGCGGGGAGATCCAGTACGGGGCCAGTTCGGCGGCGTCGAAGTCGTCCCGTTCCGGCTGCGGCGGTACGGGGTGCCAGGCGGCCGGCGCCGGATGGCTCTCCCGGACCGGCCCCACCGTGGGCCACCCCTCCACCCACTCCACCGGCGTCAGGAAGGTCTCCCGGCCGAGCACATGGAAGCCCGGGAACCAGCCGCGTGGCCGGGTGCCCAGGAGCACCATCCACCAGCTCCCGTCGGCCGCCTCGACGAGGTCGGCGTGGCCGGTGCACTGGATCGGCGAGTCGGTGCTGCGGTGGCTCAGCACGGGGTTGTCGGGGGCCGGTTCGTACGGCCCGCGGACGGAGCGGGCACGGGCGATCGACACACTGTGCCCGTGGGCCGTGCCGCCCTCGGCGAGCATCAGGTACCACCAGTCGCCGATCCGGTAGAGGTGCGGCGCCTCGGGGTGCTGCATCCCCGTCCCGGACCACACCGGAAGGGGTCCTTCCAGGACCTTTCCCGTCTCGGGGTCGATGCGCGCGAGGCCGCATCCGGCGACCGTGCACCAGCAGTTGCCGTCCTCGTCCCAGGCCAGGTCGGGGTCGATCCCGGGGACGTCGACCCACACCGGGTCGGACCACGGCCCCTCGGGCCGCTCACTGGTGACGATGAAGTTACCGCGGGTGCCGACGACCGTGGTGATCAGGTAGAAGCGGCCGTCGTGGTGGCGCAGGGTCGGGGCGTAGATCCCCGCGGAGGCCGGGATGTCGTCGGAGAGCTCCAGCTGCCCCGGGCGGTCCAGGACGTTGCCGATCTGTCGCCAGTGCACGAGGTCGCGGCTGTGGAAGAGCGGGACGCCGGGAAAGTACTCGAAACTGGAACAGACCAGGTAATAGTCGTCACCGACCCGGCACACGCTGGGGTCGGGGTGGAAGCCACCGAGGACGGGGTTGTCGTACGTCCGCATACGCGTCAGCCCTTCCGACGGGCCGACCGAAACATTCGGCCCTATTGGCGAACATTACGAAAGCGGACTGTACGAGGATGCCCGGACGGGAACAAGACAGCGCTTGCCCGCGGGCAGGTACTCCCGAGGGACGGCGCCGCGCGGCCGGCACCAGCCGCGCGGCGCTTTGGTGACGTCGGACCAGGACGGAGGGCGTCGGTCAGTCGCCCTCGACCAGCGCCTTGAGCGCGACGTTGAGCTCCAGCACGTTCACCCGGGGCTCGCCGATGAAGCCGAGGGTGCGGCCGTCGGTGTGGGCGTCGACCAGCTTGCGCACCTGGGTGACGGAGAGTCCGTTGCGCTCGGCGACCCGGTGGACCTGGAGGTCGGCGTACCGCGGGGAGATGTCCGGGTCCAGACCCGATCCGGAGGAGGTGACCGCGTCGGCGGGGACCTCGGAGGGCTCGACCTGGTAGTCGGCGGTGGAGTTCTCCCTGACGACCTTGGCCTTCGCCTCCCGCACCCACTTGATCAGCTCGGGGTTGTCGCCCGAGCGGTTGGTGGCGCCGGACAGGAGGAGCTTGTACTGGGTGTTGACGGAGTTCTCGCCCAGTCCGTCGGCCGGGCGGGGCTGGAAGTAGTCCAGGCCGTAGCCCTGCTGGCCGATCAGCGAGGACCCGACGACCCTGCCGTCCGCCGTGATCTCGGAGCCGTTCGCCTTGCCGGGGAAGACGGCCTGCGCGATGCCCGTGACGGCCAGCGGATAGACGACACCGGTGAGCAGGGTCAGCACCAGCAGCGCCCGCAGACCCGCGCCCAGCAAACGTCCGGTGTTCGCAACTGAGTTGTTCATGGCGATCAACCGATTCCGGGGATCAGGGAGATGAGCAGGTCGATGATCTTGATGCCGACGAACGGGGCGACCAGGCCGCCCAGCCCGTAGACGGTGAGGTTCCTGCGCAGCAGCCTGTCCGCGCTCACCGGCCGGTACCGCACGCCCTTCAGGGACAGCGGCACCAGCGCGACGATGATCAGCGCGTTGAAGATGACGGCCGACAGGATCGCAGAGTCAGGCGAGGCCAGACCCATCACATTGAGCTTGTCCAGGCCCGGATAGACGGCCGCGAACAGCGCCGGGATGATCGCGAAGTACTTCGCGACGTCGTTGGCGATCGAGAACGTGGTCAACGCTCCCCGGGTGATCAGCAGTTGCTTGCCGATCGCGACGATCTCGATGAGCTTGGTCGGATCGGAGTCGAGGTCGACCATGTTGCCGGCCTCCTTGGCTGCCGACGTACCCGTGTTCATGGCCACACCGACGTCCGCCTGGGCCAGCGCGGGCGCGTCGTTGGTGCCGTCACCGGTCATGGCGACCAGCTTGCCGCCGGCCTGCTCCCGCTTGATGAGCGCCATCTTGTCCTCGGGAGTCGCCTCCGCGAGGAAGTCGTCGACACCCGCCTCCTCGGCGATCGCCTTGGCGGTCAACGGATTGTCACCGGTGATCATGACGGTCTTGATGCCCATGCGGCGCAGTTCCGCGAACCGCTCCCGCATGCCGTCCTTGACGACGTCCTTGAGGTGGATGACGCCCAACACCCGTGCCCCGTCGGCGTCTTCGACGGCCACGAGCAACGGGGTCCCGCCCTCCTGCGCTATCCGCTCGGCCAACTCCCGGGCGTCCTCACCGATTTCACCGCCCTGCTCCACCACCCAGGCGATGACCGAACCGGCCGCGCCCTTGCGGACCCTGCGCCCGTCGACATCCACCCCCGACATCCGCGTCTGCGCGGTAAAGGCGATCCACTCGGCACCGTGCAGCTCACGCTCCCGCAGCCCGTACCTCTCCTTCGCCAGTACGACCACGGAGCGGCCCTCGGGCGTCTCGTCGGCCAGCGAAGACAGTTGGGCGGCGTCGGCGACCTCGGCCTCGGTCGCCCCGCGCACCGGCACGAACTCGGCGGCCTGGCGGTTGCCGAGCGTGATGGTGCCGGTCTTGTCGAGCAGCAGCGTGGAGACGTCACCGGCGGCCTCGACCGCACGCCCTGACATGGCGAGGACGTTGCGCTGCACCAGCCGGTCCATGCCGGCGATGCCGATCGCGGACAGCAGGGCACCGATGGTCGTGGGGATGAGGCAGACCAGCAGCGCGACCAGCACGGTCATCGTCAGATGAGTGCCCGCGTAGTCGGCGAGCGGCGGCAGCGTGGCCACCGCCAGCAGGAACACGATCGTCAGCGACGCGAGCAGGATGTTGAGCGCGATCTCGTTCGGCGTCTTCTGCCGGGCCGCGCCCTCGACCAGGTTGATCATCCGGTCGATGAAGGTCTCACCGGGCTTCGTCGTGATCTTGATGACGATGCGGTCGGAGAGAACCTTCGTACCGCCGGTCACGGCGGAACGGTCACCCCCCGACTCCCGGATCACCGGCGCCGACTCACCGGTGATGGCCGACTCGTCGACGGAGGCGACACCCTCGACCACGTCACCGTCGCCGGGGATGACGTCACCGGCCTCGCAGACGACCAGGTCCCCGATCCTCAGCTCGGTGCCGGCGACCACGGTCCCGTCGGCCTTGCGCGCCACGGTGTCCGTCTTGGCCTTGCGCAGGGTGTCGGCCTGCGCCTTCCCGCGGCCCTCGGCGACGGCCTCCGCCAGGTTGGCGAAGATCACGGTCAGCCAGAGCCAGGCGCTGATGGTCCAGCCGAACCAGTCGCCCGGGTCCTTGAAAGAGAAGACCGTGGTCAGCACAGAGCCGATCCACACCACGAACATCACCGGGGACTTGACCATCACCCGTGGATCGAGCTTGCGGACGGCGTCCGGCAGCGACCTGAGCAGCTGACCGGGGTCGAAGAGGCCGGCCCCGACGCGGCGCTCCGGGGGCCTGTGCCCGGTGGGCGCGTCCGGGTGGGGCGCAAGGGCGGGAGTGGACATCGCGTCCTGTTTCTGTATGTCGGTGGTCATGACGCCAGCCCCTCCGCCAGCGGCCCCAGCGCGAGCGCCGGGAAGTAGGTGAGCCCGGTGATGATGAGGATCGCGCCCACCAACAGGCCGGTGAACAGCGGCTTTTCCGTCCGCAAGGTGCCTGCCGTGGCCGGCACCGGCCGCTGCTCGGCGAGCGAACCGGCGAGCGCCAGCACGAACACCATCGGCAGGAAGCGGCCCAGCAGCATGCACAGGCCCAAAGTGGTGTTGAACCACTGCGTGTCCGCGTTCAGACCGGCGAACGCCGAACCGTTGTTGTTGGAGGCGGACGTATAGGCGTACAGGATCTCGGAGAACCCGTGCGCTCCGCTGTTGGTCATCGAGTGGACCGGCGTGGGCAGGGCCATCGCGAACGCGGTGAAGACGAGCACCAGCGCCGGGGTGATCAGGATGTAGCAGGCCGCGAGCTTGATCTCACGGGGGCCGATCTTCTTGCCCAGGTACTCGGGCGTACGGCCGACCATCAGACCGGCGATGAACACCGCGATGACCGCCATGATCAGCATGCCGTAGAGGCCGGAGCCGGTACCGCCGGGCGCGATCTCCCCCAGCATCATGCCGAGCATGGTGATCCCGCCGCCGAGTCCGGTGAAGGAGGAGTGGAAGGAGTCCACCGCGCCGGTCGAGGTGAGCGTGGTCGCCGTGGCGAAGATCGAGGAGGCGCCGACGCCGAAGCGGGTCTCCTTGCCCTCCATCGACCCGCCGGCGATCTCGAACGCCGGGCCGTGGTGGGCGAATTCGGTCCACATCATCAGGGCGGTGAAGCCGAGCCAGATGGTGGCCATGGTCGCGAGGATCGCGTACCCCTGCCGGACCGAGCCGACCATGATGCCGAAGGTCCGGGTCAGCGCGAACGGGATGACGAGGATCAGGAAGATCTCGAAGAGGTTGCTGAAGGGAGTGGGATTCTCAAACGGATGCGCGGAGTTGGCGTTGAAGTAGCCACCGCCGTTGGTGCCCAGCTCCTTGATGGCCTCCTGCGAGGCGACGGCGCCACCGTTCCACTGCTGCGAACTCCCCATGAACTGCCCGACCTCGTGGATGCCGGAGAAGTTCTGGATGACACCGCACGCGACCAGCACAACCGCGGCGGCAAAAGCCCCGGGCACCAGAATCCGTACGACCCCCCGCACCAAGTCGGCCCAGAAGTTGCCGAGTTCACCGGTCCGGGACCGCGCGAACCCGCGCACCAGAGCCACCGCCACCGCCATGCCGACGGCCGCCGAGACAAAGTTCTGGACCGCCAGCCCGGCGGTCTGCACGACATGCCCCATGGCCTGTTCGCCGGAGTACGACTGCCAGTTGGTGTTGGTCACGAAGGACACGGCGGTGTTGAACGCCTGGTCGGGATCGATCGAGGAGAAGCCGAGCGAACCGGGCAGGACGCCCTGCATCCGCAGCAGCCCGTACAGGAACAGAACCCCGGCCGTGGAGAAGGCGAGGACGCCCCGCAGATACGCGGTCCAGCGCATCTCGGTGTCGGGATCGGCACCGATGCCCCGGTAGATCCATCTCTCGACACGCCAGTGCTTGTCGGAGGAGTAGACCTTGGCCATGTGGTTGCCGAGGGGAACGTAGGCGAGAGCCAGCGCGCCGATCAGGGCGAGCAGTTGGAGAACGCCTGCGAGGACGGGACCCATGTCAGTTCTCAGAACCTCTCCGGGAAGAGCAGGGCGAGGACGAGATAGCCCAGCAGGGCGACGGCCACGACGAGGCCGATGCCCATCTCACAATTGGATGCAGCTTCGGCGGTCACAGCTTCGTCACCCCCTTGGCGACGAGAGCCACCAGCGCGAAGCACGCGATCGTGGTGACGACGAAGGCCAGATCGGCCATCGTGAGCTCCTGGGGTGAGGTTCGTTGGACAGGGACGATTCGCGGAACGAATCGAGGAACGATCCGAGCAAACCCCCTGCACGACCGGAATCACCCGCCGTTGACGGCTCCCATACGGCCCTCCGCGCGCCTTTGACGGATCTCTTACGCCGGCGTCGTAGCCGCTGCCACGGCCGCTCGGGCTCACGACTGCAACCGCAACCACGACCCCGACCGAAACCACGACCCCGACCACGACCCTGATAACACTGGGTGTTCACCCCACCCGGTCCACCGCCGCCTCCCCGTGCGACGCACCGCCCGGCCCCACCCCGCAACCTCGCCTCCTGACCTGCGGCCGACGCGCACAGGGCCAGTCTTAACGGACTTTTGACGCCCGCGACCCCCCTGATCCATGGGCCCATGCGTCACTCTCCGCTTACGCTGATCCCGCCGTCCGTGTGATGGCCGGAACCGCACGGATCACACGGAACCGCATCCCGAGCCGCACACCAGGAGCCCCCGATGGCCACCACCGAACACCCCCCACCCAGTCGCCTGCGCGCCTGGATGCTGGAGGGCCTGTCCGACATGGGCAAGGGCCAGGGCCACGGCGAGCCGGCTGAACCGACCGGGCGGACCGAGCGCACCGGGCAGACCGGGTCCGAGCCGGAACACCAGGGCCAGCGCTGGTACCGCGTCATGTGCCTGACCGGCGTCGACTACTTCTCGACCCTCGGCTACCAGCCGGGCATCGCGGCCCTGGCGGCCGGCCTCCTGTCCCCGATCGCGACGATCGTGCTGGTGATCGTCACCCTCGCGGGCGCGCTGCCCGTGTACCGGCGCGTCGCCGAGGAGAGCCCCCACGGCCAGGGCTCCATCGCGATGCTGGAACGCCTGCTCACCTTCTGGAAGGGCAAGCTCTTCGTCCTCACCCTGCTCGGCTTCGCCGCCACCGACTTCCTGATCACCATCACCCTGTCGGCAGCGGACGCCTCGACCCACCTCGTCGAGAACCCGCACCTCAACAGTGCCCTGCACGACCACCAGATGCTGATCACCCTCGTCCTCGTGGCCCTGCTCGGCGCGGTGTTCCTCAAGGGCTTCCTGGAGGCCATCGGCGTAGCGGTCTTCCTGGTGGGCCTCTACCTGGCCCTCAACGTCGTCGTGGTGATCGTCGGCCTGTGGCACGTCGCCACCGCCGGCCACGTGGTCACCAACTGGTCCAGCGCCCTGACCGCCGAGCACGGCAACGTCTTCGTGATGATCGGCGTGGCCCTGGTCGTCTTCCCCAAGCTCGCCCTCGGCCTCTCCGGTTTCGAGACCGGCGTCGCGGTCATGCCGCACGTCAAGGGCGACCCCGGTGAGACGGAGGAGAACCCGGCGGGCCGCATCCGGGACACGAAGAAGCTCCTCACCACGGCCGCGCTCATCATGAGCTGCTTCCTCATCGCGACCAGTTTCATCACCACCCTCCTCATCCCGGAGAAGGAGTTCGAGTCGGGCGGCCAGGCCAACGGCCGCGCCCTCGCCTTCCTCGCCCACGAGTACCTGGGCGGCGCCTTCGGCACGGTGTACGACGTGTCGACCATCGCCATCCTGTGGTTCGCCGGAGCCTCCGCGATGGCAGGCCTGCTGAACCTGATGCCCCGCTATCTCCCCCGCTACGGCATGGCCCCGCACTGGGCCCGCGCCGTCCGCCCCATGGTCATCGTCTTCACCCTGATCGCCTTCCTGGTCACCTGGATCTTCGACGCCGACGTCGACGCCCAGGGCGGTGCGTACGCCACCGGCGTCCTCGTCCTGATCAGCTCGGCGGCGATCGCGGTGACGATCGCCGCGCGGAAGGCGGGTCAGCGTGGCTGGACGATCGCCTTCGCGGTGATCTCCGCGGTCTTCCTCTACACGACGGTCGTCAACGTCATCGAGCGCCCGGACGGCGTGAAGATCGGCGCCTGCTTCATCGCGGGCATCATCCTGGTCTCCCTCCTGTCCCGACTGGCCCGCGCCTTCGAACTCCGCGTGACGAGCGTGTCCCTGGACCCCATGGCGGAACGATTCATCAGGGACATGGCCAGCCGCAAGATCCGCTTCATCGCCAACGAGCCCGACAAGCGGGACAAGGCCGAGTACCGCGACAAGATCGAGCAGATCCGCGAGGACAACGACATCCCCGGCCAGGAGGACTTCGTCTTCGTCGAGGTCACGGTCACCGACCCCTCGGAGTTCGAGGCCGGCCTCACGGTCCGCGGCGAGGTCCTGCACAACCGCTACCGAGTCCTGACCCTGGAGTCGTCCTCCATCCCCAACGCCTTGGCCGCCCTGCTCCTCCACGTCCGCGACACCACTGCCTGCACTCCCCACATCTACTTCGAGTGGACCGAGGGCAGCCCGTTCGCCAACTTCCTCCGCTTCTTCCTCTTCGGCCAGGGCGAGGTGGCCCCGGTGACCCGAGAGGTCCTCCGCGAGGCAGAACCAGACCGGGCCCGCCGCCCAAGGGTCCACACGGGCTGAGGCCCCCACCCACCCGCGTCCACCGCGACACCATCAACAACACGCCCAAAGCCCCCCAAACCCCTACGGTTGATGCTCATGACCCTGAGCATCCGCAACCAGCTCCCCGGCACAGTCACCACCATCACCACCGGCGAAGTCATGGCCACCATCGGCATCCGCCTCACCGGCGGCCAGAACCTCACCGCGGCGATCACCAAGGAATCCGTGACCGACCTCGGCCTCACCGAGGGCTCCGCCGTCCGCGCCCTCATCAAGTCGACGGAGGTAGCTCTCGCCACCGCCCCGGTGACGGGCCTGTCCATCCGCAACCAACTCCCCGGCACGGTCACCGCCGTCGCCACGGGCGCCGCGATGGCCTCCGTGAAGATCGCGTTCGATGGCACCGAACTGACTGCCGCCATCACCAAGGACGCCGCGGCCGACCTCTCCCTCGCGGCCGGCGCCTCGGTAGTGGCCCTGATCAAGTCGACCGAGATCTCCGTGACAACGGCGTAACAGGACGCCGTACGCCCCCCAAACGAAAAGGGCCCCGCCGAAGCGGGGCCCTTGTTCACATCCGAGCTCAGTGGTCGTACGCGTCCAGCGGCGGGCACGAGCACACCAGGTTCCGGTCTCCGAAGGCCTGGTCGATCCGCCGCACCGGCGGCCAGTACTTGTCGGCGACCACGACCCCGCTCGGGAACACGGCCTCCTCACGGCTGTACGCGTGCTCCCAGTCACCCCCGAGCGCCCCGGCGGTGTGCGGGGCGTTCCGCAGCGGGTTGTCCTCCGCGGGCCACTCCCCGGAACCGACCTTCTCGATCTCCGCGCGAATGGCGATCATCGCGTCGCAGAACCGATCCAGCTCGATGATGTCCTCGGACTCGGTCGGCTCGATCATCAGCGTCCCGGCCACCGGGAACGACATCGTCGGCGCGTGGAACCCGTAGTCGATGAGCCGCTTGGCCACGTCGTCCACACTCACACCCGTCGCCTTGGTCAGCGGCCGCAGATCGATGATGCATTCGTGCGCGACCAGCCCACCGGGCCCGGTGTAGAGCACCGGGTAGTGCGGCTCCAGCCGCTTGGCGATGTAGTTGGCGCTCAGCACCGCCACCTGCGTGGCCCGCTTCAGCCCTTCGCCGCCCATCAGCCGCACATAGGCCCAGGAGATCGGCAGGATCCCCGCGGACCCCCAGGGCGCGGCGGAGATCGGCCCCACACCCGTCTCCGGACCGGCCGCGGGCTGCAACGGGTGGTTCGGCAGATACGGCGCCAGATGCGCCCGCACACCCACCGGCCCCACGCCCGGACCGCCGCCACCATGCGGGATGCAGAACGTCTTGTGCAGATTCAGATGCGAGACGTCCCCACCGAAGTGCCCCGGCTTGGCGAGCCCGACCAGCGCGTTGAGGTTGGCGCCGTCGACATACACCTGCCCACCGGCCTCGTGCACCTGCGCGCAGATGTCGGCGACATGCTCCTCGAAGACACCGTGCGTCGAGGGGTACGTGATCATCAGCACCGAGAGCTCGTCCCGGTGCTGCTCGATCTTCGCCCGCAGATCCTCGACGTCGATCTCACCGTCCTCGGCGGTCTTCACGACGACGACCTTCATGCCGGCCATCACAGCGCTCGCGGCATTGGTCCCATGCGCGGAGGACGGAATCAGACACACAGTCCGCTGCTCATCACCGTTGGCCCGGTGGTATCCCCGTACGGCGAGCAGTCCGGCCAGCTCCCCCTGCGACCCGGCGTTGGGCTGCAACGACACCTTGTCGTACCCGGTGACCTCCGCGAGCCGCTCCTCCAGCTCACGGATGAGCGTCAGATAGCCCTGCGCCTGCCCGGCGGGCGCGAAGGGGTGCAGCTGCCCGAACTCCGGCCAGGTGACCGGCTCCATCTCGGTGGTGGCGTTGAGCTTCATGGTGCAGGAGCCCAGCGGGATCATGCCGCGGTCGAGCGCGTAGTCCCGGTCGGCGAGCCGACGCAGATAGCGCAGCATCGCGGTCTCGGACCGGTACTGGTGGAAGACGGGGTGGGCCAGGAACTCGTCCGTCCGCACCATGGCGTCCGGCAGCGCGTCCTCGGCCGCCGCGTCCAGCGCCTCGACGTCCCCTTCGACCCCGAACGCGGTCCATACGGCGCCCAGCTGGGCCCGCGTGGTGGTCTCGTCGCAGGCGACGGAGATGTGATCGGCGTCGACGAGCCGCAGGTTGACCCCGTTCTCCTCGGCGGCGGCGACGACCTCGCCGGCCTTGCCGGGCACCCGTACGGTCACGGTGTCGAAGTAGGCGCCGTGCACGACCTCGACCCCACCGGCGGTGAGCCCCGCGGCGAGGACACGGGCGTACCGGTGGGTCCGCCGGGCGATGCCCTTGAGCCCCTCCGGCCCGTGGTAGACGGCGTACATCCCCGCCATCACCGCGAGCAGCACCTGGGCGGTGCAGATGTTGCTGGTGGCCTTCTCCCGCCGGATGTGCTGCTCACGAGTCTGGAGGGCGAGCCGGTACGCCTTGTTCCCGTCCGCGTCCACGGACACACCCACGAGCCGCCCGGGCAGGCTGCGCGCGAACTTCTCGTGCACCGCCATGTAACCGGCGTGCGGCCCGCCGAAGCCCATCGGCACCCCGAACCGCTGCGTGGTCCCGACGGCGATGTCGGCTCCGAGCTCGCCGGGCGACTTCAGCAACGTCAGCGCCAGCAGATCGGCGGCGACGGTCACCAGGGCTCCCAGCTCGTGCGCCTGGTCGATGACGGCCTTGATGTCGCGTACGGCACCGGAGGCGCCCGGGTACTGGAGGAGCACGCCGTTGATCTCCCGCGCGGCGATGTCGGCGGGAATCCCGTCGCTGAGGTCGGCGACGACGACCTCGACACCGGTCGGCTCGGCGCGGGTCTCGATGACGGCGACGGTCTGCGGCAACGCGTCCGCGTCGACCAGGAACAGCCCCTTCTTGTTCTTGCCCATGCGCCGGGACAGCGCCAGCGCCTCGGCGGCGGCCGTGCCCTCGTCGAGCAGCGAGGCACCGGAGGTCGGCAGCCCGGTGAGCTCGGCGACCATGGTCTGGAAGTTGAGGAGGGCCTCGAGCCGACCCTGGGAGATCTCGGGCTGGTAGGGCGTGTAGGCCGTGTACCAGGCGGGGTTCTCCATGACGTTGCGCAGGATGACGGGCGGGGTGAAGGTCCCGTAGTACCCGAGCCCGATCATGGACCCGAGAACCTGGTTCCGGTCGGCGAGCGACCGAAGCTCGGCCAGCACCTCGGCCTCGGTACGCGCCCCCGGCAGATCAAGGGAGTCGGCGTTCTTGATCACATCCGGCACCGCGGCGGCGGTGAGCTCGTCCAGCGAGCCGTAGCCGACCTGCGCGAGCATCTTGGCCCGGGCCTCGTGGTCGGGGCCGATGTGACGCTGCTCGAAGGGGATCCCCTGCTCGAGTTCGGTGAGCGGAGTGCGGTGGGCGGTCATTGCGGAGGCCTCCTGGTCTGACGCGACCTTTGAGGGACACCACGGCTGCGGGTCCCGGCGGCCTCCCCCTCTGTCATCTCAACCTGAGAGCTTCACCGGACACCCGAAGGTGCCCGGCTTTCACCGTCGGTGAGAGCGGAAGCCGTCGACACCCGCTCTGCTTTCCAGAGTGGCCTCGTCAGTGCGGTACGTGGGCCTGAGAGATTCCGGGGAGGATTTGCTCCTTCGGCGCCTCCGGACGATCTCCGGAGGACTCTCCCGCACAGGGTCAACAGCCGCTTGCCAGCCTACCAGCGCGCAAAATGCGGATCCCTGGAGGAGCCCTCGAGTGGCCACCGGTCTCAATCTGCTCTTTTGTAGTGCTTACGGATGAGTTGCGAGTCGCGACGTAGTGGAGGGCCCGTGCAGACCGATATCGATCCGCGCAACCTGATCGGCCGCAAGGCGATGGACCGCAACGGCATCAAGATCGGCACGATCGACGAGGTCTACCTCGACGACGCGACCGGCGTGCCCGAGTGGGCGGCCATACGCACCGGCCTGTTCTCCAGGGACGCCTTCGTCCCCCTGGAGCCGAGCGAACTGATCGAGGGCTCCTTGCGAGTCCCCTTCGACCGCTCCTTGATCAAGGACGCCCCCGACTTCGGCGTGGGCCGCCACCTCTCCCCCGACCAGGAACTCCAGCTCTACCACCACTACGGCCTGGACGTGGCCCCCGCACCCCCACTCCCGGACCGAGACTTCGGCAAACTGGCAGGCACAGAGGACGCGGACGCCTAACCCCGAAGCCCTCCACAGGGGCCACCCGCACCCGACAACGAGACTGTCACGGGTGGTGCGGGTGGGAACACAAATCCGGCCGAAGGCCGGATGCGACCCCACCCCCCTCCGCCACCAACGGCAATGGCTCAGCCACAGCCAACAACGCATCATCAACCCGAAACGTCCGCACCCTCCCCGGTCCGGAATCCGGCGTCTCGAACCGCACCGTCACCCGCCCCAGCCCACTCCCCTGAACCCACCCGTGCCCGAACTCGGCATGCACCACGTCGTGCCCCGCAACAAACCGCCGCTCGACAGCCACCTCCACCGCCTCCGCAGCCACCACATCCCCCGGCTCCTCCTCGGCCAGTTCCCCCAGATCCCCCGCGGCCTGCGCGAACAGATCCTCCTGCGTGTAGTCGGCCAGCCCGGAAACCCCCACCCCCAGCAACCGCACACCCCCCGTCGTGTCCACGGACTCCAACAACCGAGCCGCGGCCTCCCGCACGACCGCCGGATCATCGGTGGGCCCCCGCAGCGTCTCGGACCGGGTCAGCGTGGAGAAGTCGTACCGCCGCACCTTGAGCACGATCGTCCGCCCCGACAACCCGGCCCCCCGCAGCCTCCGCACACACCGGTCGGCCAGCCGCTGCACCTCCATGCCCACCCGCAGCCGATCGTGGATGTCGACGTCGTACGTGTCCTCCACCGACACCGACTTGGTCTCCCGCTCCGCCACCACCGGCCGCTCGTCATGCGCCAACGCCATGGCGTACAGCCCGTGCCCGTGCGCCTTCCCCAGCAGCCGTACGAGCTCGTCCTCCCCGGCCTCGACGATCTCCTCGACCGTGTGGATCCCGGCCCGCCGCAGATGGTCCCCGGTGGCCGGCCCCACTCCCGGCAGGATCCGCACGGACATCGGCCCGAGCAGCCCTCGCTCGGTCCCCGGATCGATCACCACCAGACCGTCGGGCTTGGCCTGCTCGGACGCGATCTTCGCGAGCATCTTGGACGCCGCGAGTCCCACCGAGCCCGTGAGCCCGGTGACCGCCCGTATGTCGGCACGCAGCTTCTCCCCCACCAGCCGCGCCGAGCCCTCGTCCCAGGCCACGCCCCCGGCCTCCAGATCCACGAACGCCTCATCGAGGCTCAGCGGCTCCACAAGCGGCGACAGCGCCCGCAGCAGCGCCATCACCTGCTCACTGATCGACCGGTAGAACCCGAAGCGCGGCACGAGATACGCGGCATTCGGCGCCAGCCGCCGCGCCTGCGCCATCGGCATCGCCGAATGGACTCCGAAGACCCGGGCCTCGTACGACGCGGTGGCCACCACACCACGCGGTCCCAGCCCGCCCACGACGACGGCCTTCCCGCGCAGACTCGGCTTGGACGCCTGCTCCGCCGAGGCGAAGAAGGCATCCATGTCGAGATGCAGGATCGTGGGCGCGTTTCTCACATGTCCGATGCTGCCCTACGCCACTGACAATGCCCTCGGTAATGCCCCGGGCAGAGCCTCAGACGGCCCGATTGCCCCGCCGCCGCGCCAGCTCGTCGGCGGGGTTGTTCCCCACCAGCGTCTCGCCGGTGTCGATCCGCTCCCCGTGCAACTGCGACAAGGCGCTCTCGACGTCCCGCCACACCACACCCACGGCGATCCCGAAGATGCCCTGGCCGCCCTGGAGCAGCGCGTGGACCTCGTCGGGCGAGGTGCACTCGTAGACCGTGGCGCCGTCGCTCATCAGCGTCATGCGTTCCAGGTCCCGGAAACCGCGCTCCCTGAGATGCTGCACGGCGGTACGGATGTTCTGGAGCGACACACCGGTGTCGAGGAACCGCTTGACGATCTTCAGGACGACAACGTCCCGGAAGCTGTACAGCCGCTGCGTCCCCGACCCGTAGGCGGGCCGCACACTCGGCTCGACGAGCCCGGTACGCGCCCAGTAGTCGAGTTGGCGATAGGTGATGCCGGCGGCCGCGCAGGCCGTCGGACCGCGGTAGCCGATCTCCTCGGACGCCATGGACGTCGCCCCTCCGCCACTGCTCGGCACGGCCGCCGGTCGCTGCGGAACGTGATCGGCCGCGCTGCCGTAAAGCGGGTACGGACCGCTCGCCCCGAGACTGCGTCCGGGGGCACCCCCAGCCGTACCGTCGCCGCTGCTTCTCACGCCGACCTCCGTCCTTGACCTGCCTTCTCGACGGTAGGCAGTCACCTGGGGCACGTCAACGATCGCCACACTCGGCACGCCGAGTGATAATCACCCTAGGAGTGGTTTCCCGTACCCCACCGCGGGGAAAGGCTAGCCGAATGCGCTTGAGGCGGGCCGTAGGACGCTCTCACACGCCGGTGGCAAATGCCAGCATTTCCGTGATGACCGGACACACCCGCTCCGGACACACCCGCCCCGTCACGGACCGCGCGTCCGCCGGGCCGGCCCCGCTCACTGACTGCTGGTGCCGAAGTCCTCCGGCGAGATCTGGTCGAGGAACTCGCGGAACTTCTCCACCTCGTCCTCCTGCTCGTCCGGGATCGCGATCCCGGCGTCGTCGAGCACACCGTCGCTGCCGTAGATCGGCGTTCCGGTGCGCAGCGCCAGCGCTATGGCGTCGGAGGGCCGGGCACTCACCTCGACCCCGCTGGCGAAGACCAGCTCCGCGTAGAAGACGCCCTCACGCAGGTCCGTGATGCGCACTTCGGTGAGCTCCTGGCCGACGGCCTCCAGCACGTCCTTGAACAGGTCGTGGGTCAGCGGTCGTGCGGGGGCCATGCCCTGCTGGGCGAAGGCGATCGCCGTCGCCTCCCCCGGCCCGATCCAGATGGGGAGGTAACGGTCGCCTCCCACTTCACGCAGAAGCACGATCGGTTGGTTGGAGGGCATTTCGACCCGGACACCTACGACATCGAGCTCGTTCACACAGCAACCCTAGGCCGTGCCCGGGACGTTTGGGTAGTCGGGCCGGAAACGGGGGGCGGATCCGACACCCACGCCCTTCAGGGCAGCCGTACACCGAGGGCCGTCTGCACCAGCGCCGCGTGCAGCTTCACCGTGAGCCCCGCCAGTTCCTTCGTACGCGCCTCCGCGTGCGCCCGGGTCTGCGGATTGCGGTGACGCTTCAGCGGGGCCACCACCTGGTCCACAAGGCCCGCCTCACGGTCGGCGGCGGCCTTCATCGCCCGCAGATGCCGCGGCTCGATCCCGAACCGCCCCAGCTCGACGACGAGCGCCGCCACGGTGACCGCCTCGGCGTCGTACGCCCCGTCCGGCAACGGAGCGATGAGCCCGTACGACTCCCACTCCTTGAGCTCCTGCTCACCGATCTCGGCGGCCGCCATCAGCTCGGCCCGGCCGATCCGCGCCGCCGTAGGGGCCTCCCAGGGGTCCGGAAGGGCTTCCCCTCCGTCCCGCTGGCGCCCCACCACCGGCAGTGCCACGGCCTCACCGCGCTCCATGGCGTCCAGGTACTCCCGGATCACCTTGAGCGGCAGATAGTGGTCCCGCTGCATCCGCAGCACATGGCCGAGGCGCTCGACGTCCTCCGCACTGAACTTGCGGTACCCCGAAGGGGTCCGTTGCGGCTCGATGAGCCCCTCGGACTCCAGGAAGCGGATCTTGGAGATGGTGACTTCGGGAAACTCGTCGCGCAGCACGTTGAGCACCGTGCCGATGCTCATCAGCCCACTGTCCGCGGCGGCGGCACCGTGACCGGCACCGCCGCTCGGTGTTTGAAGCATGGACCTTCCCTGACGGGGTCAGTAGCCCCGCTGGCTCGCGTAGAAGACCAGCCGGTACTTGCCGATCTGTACCTCGTCCCCGTTGTGCAGCGGCACCGTGTCGATCCGCTCCCGGTTCACATACGTGCCGTTGAGGCTGCCGACGTCGCCCACGGTGAACGAACCGTCCTGCTGGCGACGGAACTCCACGTGGCGGCGCGACACCGTCACGTCGTCCAGGAAGATGTCGCTCTGCGGATGACGACCGGCCGTGGTCAGATCGCCGTCCAGCAGGAAGCGGCTGCCCGAGTTCGGGCCGCGGCGCACGACCAGGAGCGCGGAACCCAGCGGCAGCGCGTCGACGGCCGCCTGCGCCTCCGGGGAGAGCATGGGCACCTGTGTCTGACCGGTGACCTCGGCGTCGTAGGCCTCAAGACCGGAGATGGAGATGGTGGAGGTCGTCTCGGACGGGCGCTCGGGCGCACCGCGCAACGGCGCACCGCAGTTGGAGCAGAAGCGGCTGTTCTCCGCGTTGCGGTTACCGCACCTCGTACACACCAGGGCCGACATGGAAAACTCTCCACCCGTACTCGAGGTTGACGGTTGCCCGAAACCTATGCCGCCGGACTGCGCAGGGTCAACCGGCGCGCCCTGCGCTCCGGGAGCGTCACCGCCCACCTGGTCCCGGAACAGGGGGCGCTGGCCCTCCGCGTCTGGCTGTGCGCGATGACGAGCGGTCGCGTTCGCATTGCCGCTACCCTCTCGCGCGCTCTTGCCGAACAACTTCGCAAACAACTTCACGGGCGATTCCCCTTGACCGAAACAGACCCGCCCGTGGGGCAGGACGAACCCTGATTGCATACACCGGCCGACCCGGACATCCTGACAACGTCCGTATCCACCAGACAGTTTCCACCACGCACCACCCAATCGGTGCGCCGACCCCCCGCAACCTCATGCCCTGGCCGGACGTCCCTCATGCACCCGCGGTTCACCGGGAGGACGACCGAGCGTAGTCAGGCTGCTTCGCGGCTCGCAAGGCGTCCACGACGATCTTGGTCGACCGCTCGACGGTGACCGTGGCCTGCTCCTTCTCCAGAGTCTGCACCACGCCTCCAGGAATGTTGAGCGCCGGTTCCAGGTCCTGCGGTTTGCCGATGACCTTGAAACGATAGGGAGCGTTGATCTTGTTCCCGTCGACGCTCACGCTGTTGCCCGAGTCGGTCAGATAGGTGCCGGCCACCACACGCACACCGTTCACCTGGATCGCCTCGGCACCGGCCGCGCGCAGCTCCTGGATCGTGTCGAGCAGCATGTCCGCCTCGACCGTCCCCTTCGTGTCCTCGATCGTCATCGTGATGCCCGGCCCCTGCGCGGCCACCGTGCCCGCCAGGATGCCGAGTTGCCGCTCCTTCTCCAACGTCTGCTTGCGGGCCTCCTCCGCCTGGTCCGAGCTGTTCTCCAACTCGTCCCGCTGGTTCTCGAGACCCTGCTTCTCGTCCTCAAGACGCTGTGTACGGTCATCGAGTTCATCGAGGATGCGAACAAGATCTTCCTGCCGGGCACCGCGCAGCGCGCTGTCGCCGTCGCTGTTCGACGCCACCTGCACGGCCAGCCCGAAGCCGAGGCCGAACAACAGCACGGCGACGATCAGTTGGGCACGGGTGACCCTCGGCGGCCACAGCCCCTGAACCAGCCGCTGCCGGCCGGTCAGCCCGGGCTTCTCGTCCTTCCGCGACGCCGCCGCCTCCGGGGCCGTCGCGGGCCGCTCCTCGGGCAGTTCCTTGCGCAGCCTGTTCTCCGGCGTGCCGTCCTGGTCGCTCATCGGCCTCACGCCCGGAAGACGTGGCGACGGATCGCCGCGGCGTTCGAGAAGATCCGGATACCGAGGACGACGACCACACCGGTGGACAGCTGGGCCCCCACGCCCAACTTGTCGCCCAGGAACACGATCAGCGCGGCGACGACCACGTTGGACAGGAACGACACCACGAAGACCTTGTCGTCGAAGATGCCGTCGAGCATGGCCCGCAGACCGCCGAAGACGGCGTCGAGCGCCGCCACGACGGCGATCGGCAGATAAGGCTCGACGACCGCCGGAACCTCAGGCCGGACCAAGAGCCCGGCCACGACTCCCACGACGAGGCCCAGTACGGCGATCACGATGTGCCCTTCTCAGTTCTCGGCTGTGCTGTACGTACGATCACACTCGTTGCTGCGGGCAACCGGAGATCCCCCTCTACGGAGATGCCCGTCCGGATGCCGTAGTTCTCTTGCAGGGCGTTGAGATAGAGCCCGTCGGCGCTGTTCTGGAACCTGGTGCTCAGCCGCTGCCCGTCCCCCACCGCGAGCACCGTGTACGGCGGCACCAGCGGCCTGTTGTCGACCAGTATCGCGTCGCCCGCGGCCCTGATCGCGGACAGCGCCGTCAGCCGCTGTCCGTTGATGGAGATGGCCTCCGCGCCCGATTCCCACAGCCCGTTGACCACGCGCTGCATGTCCCGGTCCCGGACCCGACCGGTGTCGGAGAACCCGGAGGTCTCCCGCGGATCGCCGTCGCCACCGGTGGTGGCCTCCTTGGCATCGTCCACGACCAGCTTCACACCGGGTCCGTGGACGGCCGTGGCACCCGACAGAATGCCGACCAGGTCCGCCTGCCCACTGCCGCCGCTGTCCCGGAGCGCCTCACGTTGCATGGCGCTCACATCGTCCCGAAGGTCGTCGACCGTGCCCTCGAGCTTGTCGGCCGTGTCCGTCTCACGGTCGATACGGTCGATCAGCTCCTCGCGCTCCTTGGCTACGACGGGAGCCGCGACGCGTGCCTGCGCCGCACCGACGGTCACGACCAGAGCCGCCAGCACCAGGCCGGCGGCGAGACCGAGCTTCGCCCGCAGTGTCTTCGGCAGGCCCCCCTCGCCCGCGGCCTTCTTCCGAGCGGCCGCCTCCGCATACCCGTCGTCGAGGCTGTGGTCCATGACGTTGGTGAGCAGCGACATGGATGCGTCCGGGCGCGAGGGGCGCGTAGGAGTGCTCCGAACGGGGGGCTGCTGCGGCATGCCGCACATCGTCGCACGTCGCGACCACTACCTCCGAATGGCCCCACCGGCGTGCCGGACAGGCCCCCTTGGGGACACTTGTCCGGCACGCGCGCGTGCAGTGCTTCTCAGCGTCCGGCGCTGTCCACGACCGCCGACCACTCGTCGAGCAGCGCCTGGGCGGAGGCGTCATCGGGCCCTTCGGCCCACAGATGGGTGACCGCCTCGGCGGGGTCGGGCAGCACCATGACCCATCGCCCGTCGGTCTCCACGACCCGCACTCCGTCGGTCGTGTCGACAAAGCGATCCCCGGCTGCCTCCACGACCCGGCGCATCACAAGTCCCTTGACCGCCCAGGGAGTAGCCAGATCCCGTTTGAGGACATGCGCCCGCGGAATCCGCGCGTCGATCTGGCTGAGCGTGAGCTGCGTCCGCGCCACCAGCCCGATCAGCCGCACAAAGGCCGCCGTACCGTCGAACACACTGCTGAACTCGGGCACGATGAAGGCGCCCTTGCCGTCACCGCCGAAGATGGTCGAGTCATCCCGCCCGACCCGTGTCAGGTCGTCGGGCGACGTCGTCGTCCACTCCACCTGCGTCCCGTGGTACGCGGCGACCTGCTCGGCGATCCGCGTGGTGGTCACCGGCAGTGCCACCCGCCCGCTGCGCCGCTCCGCGGCCACCAGGTCGAGCATGACGAGCAGCGCCCGGTCGTCCTCGACGATCCGTCCCTTCTCGTCGACCAGCGACAGCCGCTCACCGACCGGGTCGAACCGCACCCCGAACGCCGCCCGCGACGACGCCACGATCTCCCCGAGCCGCACAAGACCCGACCGCCGCACATCCGCGGTCTCCGTAGGACGCGACTCATCGAGACCCGGGTTGACGGTCAGCGAGTCCACCCCGAGCTTGCCGAGCAGACTGGGCAACACAAGCCCGGCGCTACCGTTCGACGCGTCGACGACGACCTTCAGCCCCGACTCGGCGATACCCGTCGTATCGACGTTCCGCAGCAGCGACCCGGTGTACGAGTCGAACACACTCGCGGGGAAGTGCAGATCCCCGATCTCCCCCGGGAACGCACGGCGGTACTCCTGCCGCGCGAACACCCGGTCCAGCTTCCGCTGACTGCCCTGCGACAGGTCGGCGCCGCGCCCGTCGAAGAACATGATGTCGACGGAGTCCGGCACCCCGGGCGTCGTCCGAATCATGATGCCGCCCGCACTGCCCCGCGCGGTCTGCTGCCGGGCCACGGGCAGCGGTACGTTCTCCAGATCCCGTACGTCGATGGCGCTGGCCTGCAACGCGGAGATGACCGCTCTCTTCAGCGCACGCGCGCCACGCGAGTGGTCGCGGGCCGTGGTGACGGTCGACCCCTTCTTCAGCGTCGTCGCATAAGCGCCGGCGAGACGCACGGCCAGCTCGGGAGTGATCTCCACGTTCAGAATCCCCGACACCCCACGGGCACCGAAGAGATGCGCCTGCCCCCGCGATTCCCAGATCACCGAGGTGTTGACGAAGGCACCGGCCTCGATGGTCTTGAACGGGTAGACCCGCACATTGCCCTGAACGATCGATTCTTCACCGATGAGGCACTCGTCGCCGATGACCGCGCCGTCCTCGATCCGTGCCGCACGCATGATGTCGGTGTTCTTACCGACGACACAGCCACGCAGATTGCTGTGCTGCCCGACGTAGACGTTGTCGTGCACCACGGCCTTGTGCAGAAACGCCCCGCTCTTCACGACGACGTTGGACCCCACGACCGTGTGCTCACGGATCTCGGCGCCGGCCTCGACCTTGGCGTAGTCCCCGATGTAGAGCGGGCCCCGAAGAACGGCGTCGGGATGCACTTCCGCACCCTCGGCCACCCACACACCCGGCGAGAGCTCGAAGCCGTCGATCTCGACGTCGACCTTGCCCTCCAGGACGTCCGCCTGGGCCTTCACATAGCTCTCGTGGGTACCGACGTCCTCCCAGTACCCCTCGGCGACAAAGCCGTAGATCGGCTTGCCTTCCTTCATCAGCTGAGGGAAGACATCACCGGACCAGTCGACGGGCACATCGGCCTCGACATAGTCGAAGACCTCGGGCTCCATCACATAGATGCCGGTGTTCACCGTGTCGGAGAAGACCTGCCCCCAGGTCGGCTTCTCGAGGAAGCGCTCGACCTTTCCTTCTTCGTCGACGATGGTGATACCGAATTCCAGCGGATTGGGTACGCGCGTCAGACAGACAGTGACCAGCGCGCCCTTCTCCTTGTGGAAATTGATCAGCTCGGTGAGGTCGAAGTCAGTCAGGGCATCGCCGGAGATGACGAGGAAGGCATCGTCCTTCAACGCCTCTTCGGCGTTCTTGACGCTTCCGGCGGTACCGAGTGGCTTCTCCTCGTTGGCATAGGAGAGCTCCATTCCGAGCTCTTCGCCGTCACCGAAGTAGTTCTTGACCAGTGAGGCCAGGAACTGAACAGTAACGACGGTCTCGTTGAGCCCATGCCTTTTGAGCAGCCTCAGAACGTGCTCCATGATCGGGCGGTTGGCCACGGGCAGGAGCGGCTTGGGCATGCTCGAGGTCATGGGGCGAAGGCGTGTGCCTTCACCTCCGGCCATCACGACGGCCTTCATGTCGGAAGCGTCCTCCTCACAAGAGACGACGGTCTAGCCGACTTCACCCGTCCAGATTGTCCCGCACTTTTCCACCGCGGGCCATCGCGCCACTAAGGCTGCGCCAATCGACGAGTTCAATCGGCCATGGCGTCCGCACGGATCAGTCGGCGGACTTGTACCACGTAGAGGACTCCTGCCCACCAGTACAGCGTTGTACCCCAACCTGCGAACGCCCATCCGAAAATAGCAGCGAGTGACGGCAACCAGCCAGTTCCGTCACTGAGCAGTAGCAAGGGGAAGGCATACATCAAGTTGAACGTGGCGGCCTTGCCAAGGAAGTTCACCTGCGGCGGCGGATAGCCATGGCGCCGGAGGATACCCACCATCACCAGCAGGACCAGCTCTCGCGCCAGCAGTGCAGCGGTCAACCAGATGGGCAGAATCTCGCGCCAGGTCAGTCCGACCAAAGTCGAGAGAATGTAGAGCCGGTCTGCCGCGGGATCCAGGAGCCGGCCGAGGCTGCTGATCTGGTTCCAGCGCCGGGCGAGCTTGCCGTCCAGATAGTCACTGACTCCACTGAAGGCCAGCACCAGAAGCGCCCAACCGTCACTCTGGGGCCCTCCGAACTCAGGCCTGAGGATCAACCACAGGAAGAGGGGCACACCAACGAGCCGCGCCATGCTGAGGATGTTGGGGATGGTGAGGACCCGATCCGTTTGGACGCGAGTCTCCTGGACCTCCACCCGGGGGCCTCCTGTGGGAAACGTACCAACGATGCCCCCTGACCCTACCTCAACACAAAAAAGCTCCGGCTCTCGGGCGGTATGCCCAAGAGCCGGAGCTATAAAAGGAGTTCGGCGGCGTCCTACTCTCCCACAGGGTCCCCCCTGCAGTACCATCGGCGCTGTAAGGCTTAGCTTCCGGGTTCGGAATGTAACCGGGCGTTTCCCTCACGCTATGACCACCGAAACACTATGAAACTGTCAAACATGCCGCACCACACCCGTGACCATGGGCATGGGGCCGTTCGTGGTTTCAGAACCAACACAGTGGACGCGAGCAACTGAGGACAAGCCCTCGGCCTATTAGTACCGGTCACCTCCACCCATTACTGGGCTTCCAGATCCGGCCTATCAACCCAGTCGTCTACTGGGAGCCTTACCCCATCAAGTGGGTGGGAATACTCATCTCGAAGCAGGCTTCCCGCTTAGATGCTTTCAGCGGTTATCCCTCCCGAACGTAGCCAACCAGCCATGCCCTTGGCAGAACAACTGGCACACCAGAGGTTCGTCCGTCCCGGTCCTCTCGTACTAGGGACAGCCCTTCTCAATATTCCTGCGCGCGCAGCGGATAGGGACCGAACTGTCTCACGACGTTCTAAACCCAGCTCGCGTACCGCTTTAATGGGCGAACAGCCCAACCCTTGGGACCGACTCCAGCCCCAGGATGCGACGAGCCGACATCGAGGTGCCAAACCATCCCGTCGATATGGACTCTTGGGGAAGATCAGCCTGTTATCCCCGGGGTACCTTTTATCCGTTGAGCGACGGCGCTTCCACAAGCCACCGCCGGATCACTAGTCCCGACTTTCGTCCCTGCTCGACCCGTCGGTCTCACAGTCAAGCTCCCTTGTGCACTTACACTCAACACCTGATTGCCAACCAGGCTGAGGGAACCTTTGGGCGCCTCCGTTACTCTTTAGGAGGCAACCGCCCCAGTTAAACTACCCATCAGACACTGTCCCTGATCCGGATCACGGACCCAGGTTAGACATCCAGCACGACCAGACTGGTATTTCAACGACGACTCCACAACCACTGGCGTGGCCGCTTCAAAGTCTCCCAGCTATCCTACACAAGCCGAACCGAACACCAATATCAAACTGTAGTAAAGGTCCCGGGGTCTTTCCGTCCTGCTGCGCGAAACGAGCATCTTTACTCGTAGTGCAATTTCACCGGGCCTATGGTTGAGACAGTCGAGAAGTCGTTACGCCATTCGTGCAGGTCGGAACTTACCCGACAAGGAATTTCGCTACCTTAGGATGGTTATAGTTACCACCGCCGTTTACTGGCGCTTAAGTTCTCAGCTTCGCACGCCCGAAAGCGCACTAACCGGTCCCCTTAACGTTCCAGCACCGGGCAGGCGTCAGTCCGTATACATCGCCTTACGGCTTCGCACGGACCTGTGTTTTTAGTAAACAGTCGCTTCTCGCTGGTCTCTGCGGCCACCCCCAGCTCGGAGAGCAAGTCTCCTCACCAGTGATGGCCCCCCTTCTCCCGAAGTTACGGGGGCATTTTGCCGAGTTCCTTAACCATAGTTCACCCGAACGCCTCGGTATTCTCTACCTGACCACCTGAGTCGGTTTAGGGTACGGGCCGCCATGAAACTCGCTAGAGGCTTTTCTCGACAGCATAGGATCATCCACTTCACCACAATCGGCTCGGCATCAGGTCTCAGCCTTAATGAGCGGCGGATTTGCCTACCACTCGGCCTACACCCTTACCCCGGGACAACCACCGCCCGGGATGGACTACCTTCCTGCGTCACCCCATCACTCACCTACTACCACCTTGGTTCGGCGGCTCCACCACTTTCCTTTCCCCGAAGGGTCCGGAACGGCTTCACGGCCTTAGCATTAATGGGTTCGATGTTTGACGCTTCACAGCGGGTACCGGAATATCAACCGGTTATCCATCGACTACGCCTGTCGGCCTCGCCTTAGGTCCCGACTTACCCTGGGCAGATCAGCTTGACCCAGGAACCCTTAGTCAATCGGCGCACACGTTTCTCACGTGTGTATCGCTACTCATGCCTGCATTCTCACTCGTGAACCGTCCACCACTAGCTTCCGCTGCGGCTTCACCCGGCACACGACGCTCCCCTACCCATCCATACAGGCGTTGGCCCTATTGTATGAATGACACGACTTCGGCGGTACGCTTGAGCCCCGCTACATTGTCGGCGCGGAATCACTAGACCAGTGAGCTATTACGCACTCTTTCAAGGGTGGCTGCTTCTAAGCCAACCTCCTGGTTGTCTGTGCGACTCCACATCCTTTCCCACTTAGCGTACGCTTAGGGGCCTTAGTCGATGCTCTGGGCTGTTTCCCTCTCGACCATGGAGCTTATCCCCCACAGTCTCACTGCCGCGCTCTCACTTACCGGCATTCGGAGTTTGGCTAAGGTCAGTAACCCGGTAGGGCCCATCGCCTATCCAGTGCTCTACCTCCGGCAAGAAACACACGACGCTGCACCTAAATGCATTTCGGGGAGAACCAGCTATCACGGAGTTTGATTGGCCTTTCACCCCTAACCACAGGTCATCCCCCAGGTTTTCAACCCTGGTGGGTTCGGTCCTCCACGAAGTCTTACCTCCGCTTCAACCTGCCCATGGCTAGATCACTCCGCTTCGGGTCTTGAGCGCGCTACTCTATCGCCCTATTCGGACTCGCTTTCGCTACGGCTTCCCCACACGGGTTAACCTCGCAACACACCGCAAACTCGCAGGCTCATTCTTCAAAAGGCACGCAGTCACGAGAACAAGGCAAGCCTTGTTCCGACGCTCCCACGGCTTGTAGGCACACGGTTTCAGGTACTATTTCACTCCGCTCCCGCGGTACTTTTCACCATTCCCTCACGGTACTATCCGCTATCGGTCACCAGGGAATATTTAGGCTTAGCGGGTGGTCCCGCCAGATTCACACGGGATTTCTCGGGCCCCGTGCTACTTGGGTGTCTCTCAAACGAGCCGCTGATGTTTCGACTACGGGGGTCTTACCCTCTACGCCGGACCTTTCGCATGTCCTTCGCCTACATCAACGGTTTCTGACTCGTCTCACAGCCGGCAGACTGTGAAAGAGAGATCCCACAACCCCGTATACGCAACCCCTGCCGGGTCTCACACGCATACGGTTTGGCCTCATCCGGTTTCGCTCGCCACTACTCCCGGAATCACGGTTGTTTTCTCTTCCTGCGGGTACTGAGATGTTTCACTTCCCCGCGTTCCCTCCACATACCCTATGTGTTCAGGTATGGGTGACAGCCCATGACGACTGCCGGGTTTCCCCATTCGGAAACCCCCGGATCAAAGCCTGGTTGACGACTCCCCGGGGACTATCGTGGCCTCCCACGTCCTTCATCGGTTCCTGGTGCCAAGGCATCCACCGTGCGCCCTTAAAAACTTGGCCACAGATGCTCGCGTCCACTGTGCAGTTCTCAAACAACGACCAGCCACCCATCACCCCCAACCAAAGGCTGGAGTTCACTGGGGCCGGCATCGAGGGGGTTCATTCCCTCAGACACCCAACAGCGTGCCCGACACCCTCGCCACTCATGATCAGCTTTCCACGCTCCGAAGAGCAGTACTGGCAGCCCGAGATGACTGAAAGTGCCGAATAATCAACGTTCCACCCATGAGCAACCAGCATCGGACATTCGCCGATGTACTGGCCTCTGACCGGGCAAGCCCGGTAAGAAGTGCTCCTTAGAAAGGAGGTGATCCAGCCGCACCTTCCGGTACGGCTACCTTGTTACGACTTCGTCCCAATCGCTGGTCCCACCTTCGACAGCTCCCTCCCACAAGGGGTTGGGCCACCGGCTTCGGGTGTTACCGACTTTCGTGACGTGACGGGCGGTGTGTACAAGGCCCGGGAACGTATTCACCGCAGCAATGCTGATCTGCGATTACTAGCAACTCCGACTTCATGGGGTCGAGTTGCAGACCCCAATCCGAACTGAGACAGGCTTTTTGAGATTCGCTCCACCTCACGGTTTCGCAGCTCATTGTACCTGCCATTGTAGCACGTGTGCAGCCCAAGACATAAGGGGCATGATGACTTGACGTCGTCCCCACCTTCCTCCGAGTTGACCCCGGCGGTCTCCTGTGAGTCCCCATCACCCCGAAGGGCATGCTGGCAACACAGGACAAGGGTTGCGCTCGTTGCGGGACTTAACCCAACATCTCACGACACGAGCTGACGACAGCCATGCACCACCTGTACACCGACCACAAGGGGGGCACTATCTCTAATGCTTTCCGGTGTATGTCAAGCCTTGGTAAGGTTCTTCGCGTTGCGTCGAATTAAGCCACATGCTCCGCTGCTTGTGCGGGCCCCCGTCAATTCCTTTGAGTTTTAGCCTTGCGGCCGTACTCCCCAGGCGGGGAACTTAATGCGTTAGCTGCGGCACCGACGACGTGGAATGTCGCCAACACCTAGTTCCCACCGTTTACGGCGTGGACTACCAGGGTATCTAATCCTGTTCGCTCCCCACGCTTTCGCTCCTCAGCGTCAGTAATGGCCCAGAGATCCGCCTTCGCCACCGGTGTTCCTCCTGATATCTGCGCATTTCACCGCTACACCAGGAATTCCGATCTCCCCTACCACACTCTAGCTAGCCCGTATCGAATGCAGACCCGGGGTTAAGCCCCGGGCTTTCACACCCGACGTGACAAGCCGCCTACGAGCTCTTTACGCCCAATAATTCCGGACAACGCTTGCGCCCTACGTATTACCGCGGCTGCTGGCACGTAGTTAGCCGGCGCTTCTTCTGCAGGTACCGTCACTTTCGCTTCTTCCCTGCTGAAAGAGGTTTACAACCCGAAGGCCGTCATCCCTCACGCGGCGTCGCTGCATCAGGCTTTCGCCCATTGTGCAATATTCCCCACTGCTGCCTCCCGTAGGAGTCTGGGCCGTGTCTCAGTCCCAGTGTGGCCGGTCGCCCTCTCAGGCCGGCTACCCGTCGTCGCCTTGGTGAGCCATTACCTCACCAACAAGCTGATAGGCCGCGGGCTCATCCTTCACCGCCGGAGCTTTCAACCACCACAGATGCCTGCGGTAGTGGTATCCGGTATTAGACCCCGTTTCCAGGGCTTGTCCCAGAGTGAAGGGCAGATTGCCCACGTGTTACTCACCCGTTCGCCACTAATCCCCACCGAAGTGGTTCATCGTTCGACTTGCATGTGTTAAGCACGCCGCCAGCGTTCGTCCTGAGCCAGGATCAAACTCTCCGTGAATGTTTACCGGTAATCCGGTGCGCATACACGAGAGCGGAACAGTCAGGCGGAATAAGCCCGACCGTTCACAGCGTCCTCGCTGTATGTTTCTTCAAAGGAACCTCGCCCCAACCGAAACCGGTCGGAGACGGGGTATCAACTAAATCTGGCGTTGATTTTTGGCACGCTGTTGAGTTCTCAAGGAACGGACGCTTCCTTTGTACTCACCCGAGAGACTCTCTCAGGCTTTCCTCCGGGCGCTTCCCTCCGGTGTTCCAAACTCTATCAGTGTTTTTCCGGCCTTCTGACCACCCTCCCGCAGGCATGCGGAAGGAGATCCGAAGATAGGATCTGACAAGTTGGGTGCTGCCAGGCGAGGACGCTTGGTGGCGTCGCTCAACCCCGGGCAGGAGTACGACTGTACACGGGGCTTCAGAGCGCGTGCAAATCGATTTGGGCTATGGTCTAGACCACCAGTCGTCGACGGTGCAGCGGGTAACGGGCTCTCACGCGGAACCCGTACTTCATATGACATACCCTGCTGAACAGTGCGTCGTCCGGTACAGGCAGTGACGGCCCATACAGATCTCCACCCCTGGGAGGCTTCCCATGACCACCGTGACGTCCCCTCTTGCTGGACGCGCCATCGGACTGGCTTCCGTGCCCGATCCGGTCTTCTCCGGAGCCATGGTCGGCCCGGGCACGGCGATCGACCCCGTGCGTGAGCCTTCCGAGGCTGTCGCCCCCGTCGACGGAGTCATCGTCTCGCTCCACCCGCACGCCTTCGTCGTCGTCGACGAGCAGGGCCATGGCGTGCTCACCCACCTCGGTATCGACACCGTGCAGCTCAACGGCGAAGGCTTCGAGCTGCTCGTGAACAAGGGCGACACCGTGACGCGCGGTCAGAGCATCGTGCGTTGGAACCCGGCTGCCGTGGAAGCCGCCGGCAAGTCGCCGGTCTGCCCGATCGTGGCCCTCGAGGCCACAGCTGAGGCTCTCTCCGATCTGCGTGACGACGGCGATGTGAAGGCCGGCGACAGTCTCTTCGTCTGGAAGTGACGTCAGCTCCGTCGTATGACGGCAAGTAGTGGCAACCACCGCGGCGGCGGGACCCGCCGCACTATCGGAGACGGGTGAGATGGAAGCAACGCTGCGAGGCGTCGGCGTGAGCCACGGTGTGGCGATCGGCGAGGTTCGGCACATGGGAACGGCGGTCCTCGAACCGCCGGCCAAGCAGATTCCGGCGGAGGACGCGGAGCGTGAACAGGGGCGCGCCCGCCAGGCCGTGGAAGCTGTGGCCGCCGACCTGATGGCGCGCGGCAACCTGGCGGGTGGTGAGGCCCAGGCCGTGCTCGAGGCGCAGGCCATGATGGCCCAGGACCCCGAGCTGATGGCGGACGTCGACCGACGTATCGCCGTCGGCAGCACGGCCGAGCGTGCGGTGTACGACGCCTTCGCCGCGTACCGCGAGCTGCTGGCGGGCGCCGGTGAGTACCTCGCCGGCCGGGTCGCCGACCTCGACGACGTGCGGAATCGTATCGTCGCTCGTCTGCTCGGGGTGCCCATGCCTGGTGTCCCGGACAGTGATGAGCCCTATGTCCTGGTGGCGCGTGATCTCGCGCCCGCCGACACGGCACTGCTGGACCCGACTCTCGTTCTTGGCTTTGTGACCGAGGAGGGTGGGCCGACCAGTCACAGCGCGATTCTGGCGCGGGCGCTCGGTGTCCCGGCTGTTGTCGCTCTGCCGGGCGCCGGTGAGCTGGCCGAAGGCACCGTGATCGCTGTCGACGGCAGCACCGGCGACATCTTCGTGGAGCCGAGCGAGGAGAAGAAGGCGCAGCTGGAGGCCGCCGCTGCCGAGCGCAAGGCGGCTCTCGCGGCGTCGACCGGTCCGGGGGCCACGGCGGACGGTCACAAGGTGCCGCTGCTGGCCAATGTCGGCGGTCCCGCGGACGTACCGGCCGCCGTCGAGGCCGGTGCCGAGGGCGTCGGTCTGTTCCGTACCGAGTTCCTTTTCCTGGACGACAGCAAGAAGGCACCGTCGGAGGAGAAGCAGGTCGAGGCCTACCGGCAGGTGCTGGAGGCCTTCCCCGAGGGTCGTGTCGTCGTCCGCGTGCTCGACGCGGGTGCGGACAAGCCGCTGGACTTCCTTACGCCGGGCGACGAGCCGAACCCGGCGCTTGGTGTGCGTGGTCTGCGGACGCTCCTCGACCATCCCGAGGTGCTGCGCACCCAACTGACGGCCTTGGCGAAGGCCGCTGAGGGGCTGCCCGTCTACCTTGAGGTCATGGCCCCGATGGTGGCGGACCGTACGGATGCCAAGGCGTTCGCCGACGCCTGCCGTGAGGCGGGGCTGCGGGCGAAGTTCGGTGCGATGGTGGAGATCCCGTCGGCCGCGCTGCGGGCGCGCTCGATTCTTCAGGAGGTCGAGTTCCTGTCGCTGGGGACGAACGACCTCGCGCAGTACACCTTCGCCGCGGACCGTCAGGTGGGTGCGGTGTCCCGGTTGCAGGATCCGTGGCAGCCCGCGCTGCTCGACCTCATGGCGCTGTCCGCTGAGGCGGCGAAGGCCGAGGGCAAGAGCTGTGGTGTCTGTGGTGAGGCCGCGTCCGACCCGCTGCTCGCGTGTGTGCTGACCGGTATGGGTGTCACCTCTCTTTCCATGGGTGCGGCGTCGATTCCTTATGTACGGGCGACGCTGGCGAAGTACACGCTGGCGCAGTGCGAGCGTGCCGCTGCTGCCGCGCGGGCGGCGGACAGTGCCGAGGAGGCGCGCACCGCCGCTCAGGCGGTGCTGTCCGGCGAATAGTGCGGTGCTGTCCGGCGGGTAGTCGGGCGGCCGGTCTCGCGTCGGTGTTCTTGGAGGGGCGCTCCACCTTCGGGTGGGGCGCCCCTCTCGCGTTCAGTGACGGTGTCCTGGCGTCGGGCCCGCGGGTCCGAGGTCGGGCGGTGCGCAGTAGTCGACGTCGGATTCCGGTGAGATGAGGTCGCCGGATTCGATGTCGGTGCAGTAGGCGTCGAACACCTCGCCCGCGGTGAGGGGCTCGACGCCTTCGCCGCGCAACCGCCAGCCGTAGATCCGGTCGGTGGTGCCGGGCGCGCTGGTGCGCATGACGAGGCCGCCGGGGCTCTGGGTCGCGAGGCCGAGGGCCAGGACCGTGGTGAATTCGAGCGCTTCGGCCTCGTCCAGCCTGGTGGCTCCGTCGGAGTCCATGTCCGCGTGGAGGACGGAGACGAGTGTTTCCGGTGCTCCTGACACGCTGCACACGAGATGGTGGTTGCCCCGAGGGGCGGTGTCGAGGATGCGGGCGAGGAGGCCGGAGGCCCAGGTGAAGGCTGCTCGGCCGATGTCCTCGCCGCAGGAGGCGCAGGCGCCGAGACGGGCCAGGAGTGTCGACGCGTACTCCCAGGTGGCCTGGCGGACCGCCTCGTCGATCAGGGCCGGGAGGAGGTCGGCCAAGGGGCGGCCGTCGTACGGAACGGTCGGGCCCGTGGCGGCGAGTTCGGCGGTGAAGCGGGTTCGACTGGACGCGATGTCCGGGTCGAGGCCCGTGTCCGCGCAGAAGTCGGCGTACTCCTCGGGGTCGAAGAGGGCTACCGTGGTGTGGCTTCCCTGGGAGGCGCGGGTGCGTAGGAGCGCTTCCACCTGTTGGAGATAGCGGGTGTGGTCGTCGAAGGTGAAGCTTCGGTAGCGCCGCATGGCCCGGAAGTCGTGCTCGTCGGTGAGCAGGCCGATGGTGCCGGCGATTTCACGGCGCAGTACGCGTCGCATGGTCTGGTGGTCTGTGTGCGCCATGTTTCCCCCTGTGCACAGTCGATCAATGCTCACTCACAGTAACCGGCGGCACTGACAACGGGGGTGGGCTGGGGATGCCGCCGTCGGTATGGTGGGCCGGCGGCGGCATCGGGTCAGGCGCGCTTGCGGGCCAGGTCCTCGTAGAAGTGGAGCAGGTCGAGGTTGTCGATGGAGCCCGGGTTGACGGCCTTGTCGAGGGGGGTGCCCTGGAGGAGGCGCTTGACGGGGACCTCGATGCGCTTGCCGGTGAGGGTGTGCGGGATGCCGGGCACTTCGATGATCTCGTCGGGAACGTGGCGTGGTGAGAGCTGTTCGCGGATGGTCTGTTTGATGCGGCCGAGCAGGGCCTCGTCGAGGGCGGTGCCGGGGGTCAGGTGGACGAAGAGGGGCATCCAGTAGCCGCCGTCGGGCTGTTCGATGCCGATGACGAGGGATTCCTTGATCTCGGGGAGGCGTTCGACGGCTTCGTAGATGTCGGCCGATCCCATGCGTACGCCTTGGCGGTTGAGCGTCGAGTCGGAGCGGCCGTGGATCACGACGGAGCCGCGGGAGGTGATGGTGATCCAGTCGCCGTGGCGCCATACGCCGGGGTAGGTGTCGAAGTAGCTGTCGTGATAGCGGCTGCCGTCGGGGTCGTTCCAGAAGTGGATCGGCATGGACGGCATGGGGTTGGTGACCACGAGTTCGCCGACCTCGTCGGTGAGGGGAGCGCCGTTGGGGTCCCAGGACTGGAGGTCGGTGCCGAGGCCGGCTGCCTGGAGTTCGCCGATGTGGACGGGGAGGGTGGGTACGGCTCCGGCGAAGCAGGAGCAGACGTCGGTGCCGCCGCTGACGGAGGCGATCCAGAGGTCGTCGTGGACCTCGTCGTGCAGCCAGCGGAATCCGTCGGGGGGAAGGGGTGAGCCGGTGGTGGCGACGCACTGGACCTGGGAGAGGTCGAAGTCGCGGCCGGGGTGCACGCCTGCCTTGCGGCAGGCCATGACGTACGCGGCCGAGGTGCCGTAGAGCGTGGCCCCTGTGCGTTCGGCGATCCGCCATTGTGCGCCGGTGTCCGGGTAGCCGGGGCTGCCGTCGTACAGGACGATCGTCGTTCCGGTGAGCAGGCCGGAGACGAGGAAGTTCCACATCATCCAGCCGGTCGAGGTGTACCAGAAGAAACGGTCCTCGGGGCCGAGGTCGCAGTGCAGGCCGAGTTGCTTCAGGTGTTCGACGAGGATGCCGCCCTGGGACTGGACGATGGCCTTGGGCAGGCCGGTCGTGCCGGAGGAGTAGAGCACCCACAGGGGGTGGTCGAAGGGCACCTGTTCGAAGGCGGGTTCGACGTCGGCGCTGGTCAGGGCGGTCCAGTCGAGGGCGCCTTCGGGGGCTTCGGTGCCGAGGAGGGGGATGTGGACGACCGCTCGCAGGGTGGGCAGTTCGCGGCGGAGTTCGGCCACGATGTCGCGGCGGTCGTGTTCCTTGCCGCCGTAGCGGTAGCCGTCGACGGTGAACAGGACGACGGGTTCGACCTGCTGGAAGCGGTCGAGGACGCTGCGGGCGCCGAAGTCGGGGGCGCAGGACGTCCAGACGCCGCCCACCGCGGCCGTGGCGAGGAGGGCGACGACGGCCTGCGGGATGTTGGGGAGGTAGCCGCTGACGCGGTCGCCGGGGCGTACGCCGAGGGCGCGGAGTTCGGCGGCGAGGGAGCCGACCTGACGGCGTAGTGCGGACCAGGTGACGGGACGTGGTTCGTGGGTTTCGTCGACATACAGGAGGGCCGGTTCGTCCGCGCGGGTGGTGGCCGCGCGCAGGGCGTGCTCGGCGTAGTTGAGGGTCGCGCCGGGGAACCACTGGGCGCCGGGCATCGACCGGTCGCCGAGTACGCGCGCGTAGGGGGTGGAGAACCGTACGTCGAACCATTCCGTGAGGGCTTTCCAGAAGGTGTCCAGCTCGTCGACGGACCAGCGGTGCAGCGCGGGATAGCCGCCCTCGGAGGGGGCGCCGTGGTGTTCGGCGGCCCAGGCCTGGAACCTGGTGACCTGTGCCCGTGCGATACGTTCCGGATCGGGCTGCCAGAGCGGCTGAGGGTTCACGGTCGACATGGGGCGGCTCCCGGACTGTGCGCGTCGTGTGCGTCGTCCGCGCACGGGCGGGGGTGTGCGCGTGACGCGGATGACACGGACGATGCCATGTGATCGACTTCTGCACCAGGGTGCGCCCCACATAGTCCGCGTCGTGAAGATGTGGTCCCGGCACGGGTGAACGGAAGTTGAACGACACACGCGCGTGGGGCGCTCAGTGGCAGGGTGAACAGCATGAACGGTCGTGACCTGGTGCGTTCGATGAAGGCGGTCGGTTCGGCGGGGGCGGCCCAGAGGTTGCGTACCGTGCGGGCGGCTTGGCGTACCCGGCGTGCCGATGCCGCCGGGTTGCCGACGCGGGGTGCGGAGCGTGCGCGGGTGCCGGGTCCGATGCTGGCGGCGGAGCCGGGGCCCGGGGGTGGTGTGCTGCGGTTCAGCCGTTCCGAGCTGCGGATCACGGTGGCCGTGAACGGGGCCGTGTTCTGGGGGTGGGACGGGGCCGGTCCCGAGCCGTCGTACGCGCTGGCGGGCCGGTGTCCGGAGCCGGATCCTCGGGCGCTGCTGGAGCCCGACAAGGACGGTGGCTGGCGGGTGGTCGCCGAGCGGGTGACGGTCGTCGTCTCCCGGCACGGGGCCGTGGAGGTGCAGACGCCCGGTGGTGTGACCCTGCGCCGGGATCTGCCGCCGCGCTGGTGGGAGCCGGTCGGTGGGGGTGCGGGTCGTTGGATGCAGCGGTCGGAGGTGTCCGCGGACGCCCGTTTCTTCGGGCTGGGCGGGCGGGCCGCGGGGCCGCGGTTGCGCGGTGGCACGTACCGGCTCTGGAACACCGATCCCGGTCGGGCCTTCGGTCCCGGCGACGACCCGCTGTACCTCACGATGCCGGTTCAGCTGGTGGTGGCCGACGCGGCGACGCATCTGATGTTCCACGACACGTCGTGGGACGGCACGGTGACGTTGCGGGAGGGCGAGGAGGGGGCCGGTTCGGGACATGACCGGCCCGGGACGAGCGAACTGCGGATGAGCGGCGGTCCGTTGCGCTGCTGGGTGATGGTCGGTACTCCCGCGCGCGTGCTGCTCGCCTGGGCTTCACTGACGGGTGCGCCGGCGCTGCCGCCGGCCTGGGCGCTGGGCCATCAGCACGCGCGGTGGGGGTTCGGGAGTGAGCAGGAGGTGCGGCGGATCGTCGCGGGGTATCAGGAACGCGACCTACCGCTGGACGCCGTTCATCTCGACATCGACCACTACGACGAGCATCAGGTGTTCACGGTCGACCAGGAGCGTTTCCCGAAGCTGCCCCAGCTGGCCGAGGATCTGCGTCGGGACGGGGTGCGGCTGGTCTCGATCGTTGATCCGGCGGTCCGGGCCGAACAGGGCAATGGCGTGTACGAGGCGGGTACGGCCGTGGACGCGTTCGTCCGGGACGCCGCGGGGCAGGTGGTGCGGGGCGAGGCGTGGCCCGGGGAGTCGGTCTTCCCTGACTTCACTCACGCGCGCGTGCGTGAGTGGTGGGGCGGCCTCTACGGGGAGCGGCTCGCGCAGGGCTTCGCGGGGTTCTGGCATGACATGAACGAGCCCACCTCGTTCACGGCGTTCGGGGAGTCGACGTTGCCGCGTTCGGCCCGGCACGCGCTGGAGGGGCGGGGCGGTGACCATCGTGAGGCGCACAACGTCTACGCCCTGTGCATGGCGCGGGCCGCGTACGAGGGCGTGCGGGAACTGGCTCCCCAGGAGCGGCCGTTCGTCTTCTCGCGGTCCGGGTGGGCCGGCCTCCAGCGCTACGGGGGCACGTGGTCCGGTGATGTGGCCACGGGCTGGCCGGGGTTGCGGGCGTCGCTGTCCCTGGTCATGGGCCTGGGGCTGTGCGGGGTGCCGTACTCGGGTCCGGACGTGGGCGGCTTCGACGGGAGTCCGTCGCCGGAGCTGTATCTGCGCTGGTTCCAACTGGGCGCGTATCTGCCGCTGTTCCGCACGCACGCGAGTCTGCGGGCGGGGCGCAGGGAGCCGTGGGAGTTCGGTCCCGAGGTGTTGGAGCACGCGCGCGTGGCGCTTCTGGAGCGTCGGCGGCTGCTGCCGTACTTCATGACGCTGGCGCATCTGGCGCGGCGCACCGGGACGCCTTATGTGCGGCCGTTGTGGTGGGGCATACCGGAGGACCGGGCGCTGCGCGACTGTGAGGACGCCTTCTTGCTGGGTGACTGTCTGCTGGTGGCGCCGGTGCTCGATCCGGGTGCGGACCGGCGGGCGGTGCAGTTGCCGCGGGGCCGCTGGTACGACACGGCCACGGGCCGGGCGTACGACGGGCCGGGGCAGATTCTGGTGGACGCCCCCTTGTCGCGGATTCCGGTGCTCGCGCGTGCGGGTGCCGTCCTGCCCGTGCGTGGGGAGGACGGCGGCCTTGAGCTGGAGGTGTGGGCGCCGGCGCGGGGACGCACCGGCGGCGGGCTGGTGGTGCCGGACGCGGGTGACGGGTGGGAGGAGCCGGAGATCGAGCGGTACGTCGTCCGGTGGCAGGGCCGGCGGGTGGTCGTCGAGCGGGAGGGTGAGGACGGCGTGAGCGCGCCGCCTCACCCGGTGCGGGTGCGGGGTGTCGAGGAGCGCTGAGGCTCAGACGTACCGGCCCTCGAACCAGGACCGTACGGCCCGAGTGTGCAGGGGGAAGGCGAGCTCCTCCGGCCTGCGCAGGAGATGCCAGCCTTCTGTCTCGTCCGTCGCGGCGGACGCGGGCAGGCTCTCGGCCGGGCGCTCGGGCAGGGACCCGAACAGCAGGAGGTGGCCGTCGGGCGAGCTCATGGCGTCGACCAGGCGTACGTCGTGGCTCGCCGCGTCGATGCCGGTCTCCTCCTTGAGCTCGCGGACGACGGCCTGGCGCCAGTCCTCGCGGTCGTCGATGTAGCCGCCGGGCAGTGCGATGCCCCCGCGCGCGGGGGCGACGGTACGGGTGATGACGACGAGGCTGGCGCCCTTGGCGTCGTACACGGGCTGGAGGGCCACCGCGACCGGGAGCGGGTTGCGGTAGGCGACGGTGGCGCACACGGGACAGGTGCGGGGCCAACCGGAGACGCCCTCTCCGAAGGGCGCTCCGCAGCTCGAACAGTGGGAGTCGGGCGCGGAGTTGGGGGTGGGGTGTTGAGTTTCGGACACGCGGCGGACTGTATCCGATCATCGGAGGGGCGTCTTCGGGGGGCGGCTCAGCGTTTGTCTGAAAGGGACTTCCAGGACACCGGGAAGTCGAAGTAGGTGTCCGGGTAGGGCTCGGGCTTGTACGTGTAGTGCCACCATTCCTCGGCCAGGTTCACGAAGCCGAGGTCTTCCAGGGTGGACTTGAGCAGCAGTCGGTTGGCGCGCTGTGCGCCCTGGATGCGCGGGTCGAGGGTGTGGGCGAGGGTGTCGAAGCAGTCGTATCCGGTGCCCATGTCGACGGAGTTGTCGGGGAACCGCTGGTCCTGGGGCGCGTAGCAGGGCACCAGGGGCTGGCCGGGGTGGTACGGCCGGGTCGGCAGGGCGGGGAGCCGCACGATCGTGAGGTCCATCGTCGAGCCGCGACTGTGGCCGGACTTCTCAGCGATGTACCCGTCGTCGAACAGGCGGGTCTTGTCGACGTTCGGGTAGAACTCGCCCTTCATGGTCTGGTCGTCGAGGTCCTCGGCCCAGCGGACGAAGTGGTCGACCGCGCGTTGGGGGCGATAGCAGTCGTACACCTTGAGGCTGTAGCCCTGCTTCAGCAGCTTCGCCTGGGCCTTGTGGAGTGCTTCGGCGGCGGGGCGGGTGAGGATGCAGAGGGGCTGCCGGTAGCCGTCGATGCGCTCGCCGACGAAGTTGTGGACGGTGAAGTAGCGCATCTCCTGGATGATCGTGGGGTCCACGGTTCTCAGCGCCACGAAGTCCGAGGGCGCCTTGGGTTCCGGGGTCGCCCGGGCGGTCGTGGAAACGGCGGTCACGGTCAGCAGGGCGGCGAGTGCGGTGCCCAGTCCGCGTAGTGCGCGCGAGAGTCGTGTCATGCCTCTGCCTCTGCCCATCTCCGGTCTCCCGTGACACACTTCTGACGTTCCGTCAGATCAGCTGTCGGGGAGGAATCTTGTCGCGTTCACGCACTCCTGTGGTCGAGGGATGGTTCGGCGGCGAGGGAGATTCGTTTCGCCTGCTGGGCACCCGCTGCTCCGTCTGCGCCTCGGTCTTCTTCCCCCGCGAGGACGTCCATTGCCGCAATCCGGGGTGCTCCGGCGGCGAGCTGGTGGAGATCCCGCTGTCGCGGCGCGGGCGCGTGTGGTCCTACACGGACGGCCGGTACCGGCCTCCGTCACCCTATGTGACCGATCCGGAACTTCCGTGGGAACCGTACGCGTTGATCGCTGTGGAGCTGCCGGCCGAGCGGATCGTGGTGCTGGGCCAGGGGGTTCCCGGGCTCACCGTCGCCGAGCTGGCGGTGGACATGGAGGTGGAGGTCGTTCCCGGAGTGCTCCACGAGGACGCGGAGACGGTGTGGACGACCTGGCAGTGGCAGCCGGCGAAGGGGGTGACGGCATGACCGGTGACGTGGCGGTGCTGGGTGCGGGCATGCATCCCTGGGGCAAGTGGGGGCGCGGCTTCGTCGAGTACGGGGCTGTGGCGGCCCGCGCGGCGCTCGCCGACGCCGGAGTCGAGTGGCGGGAGGTCGACTCGATCGTCGGCGCGGACACGGTGCGTGGCGGCTATCCCGGATACGTGGCGGGGGCGACGTTCGCCAAGGCGCTCGGCTGGCAGGGAGCCAGGGTCACCAGCGTGTACGCGGCGTGCGCGTCCGGGGCGCAGGCGGTCAACGCCGCGCGGGCGCAGATCCTTTCGGGGCTGGCGGAGGTGGTGCTCGTGGTGGGGGCCGACGCGGCGCCCAAGGGGTTCTTCCGGCCCGCGGGCGGGGACCGGCCCGACGACCCCGACTGGCTGCGCTTCCGCGTGCTCGGGGCGACCAATCCGACGTACTTCGGTCTGTACGCGCGTCGGCGGATGGCGGTCCACGGGGACACGTTGGAGGACTTCGCGCAGGTCAAGGTGAAGAACTCAGCCATGGGCGCGCTGAATCCGTACGCGCGCTACCGCAAGCGGGTCACCGGTGAGGAGGTCGCCGCCTCCGCGGTGGTCGCCGATCCGCTGCGGCTGCTGGACATCTGCGCGACCTCGGACGGCGGGGCCGCCCTGGTGCTGTCCAGCACGGAGTTCGCGCGTCGGCACGGCGTGCCGGAGCCGGTGCGTCTCCGCGCGGTGTCGACGGTGACGCCGCGGTTCCCCAACACGGTGCTGGACCTGCCGGACATCGCCACCGACTCCGCCGTGGCAGTGGAGCCGCCCGAGCGGACGTTCCGTGCGTCGATCGCCACGGCCGCCTACGAGGAGGCGGGCATCGGCCCGGAGGACCTGTCCCTCGCCGAGGTCTATGACCTGTCCACCGCCCTGGAGTTGCAGTGGTACGAGGATCTGGGGCTGTGCGGCGAGAGTGAGGGGGCGAAGCTGCTGCGGGAGGGCACGACGGCCCTCGGCGGGCGCATACCCGTGAATCCGAGCGGAGGGCTGGCGTCCTTCGGAGAGGCCGTACCGGCCCAGGCTATCGCCCAAGTGTGCGAGCTGACCTGGCAATTGAGGGGCGCTGCGGGCGACCGGCAGGTGGCCGACGCCCGGGTGGGGATCACGGCGAACCAGGGGCTGTTCGGACACGGATCGGCGGTGGTCGCGGTGCGGTGAGGCCGGGTGGAGCAGCAGGACCGCAAGGGCTTTCCCGTACGCTGTGTAATCGCCTGGGAATCCTGCGTGAACGTCGCATGAACTGCGCTCGGGCGTGCGCGAGGAGCGCCATCATGCTCCCGTGCACTCCTGGACGGACACTCTCCGCTTCGCCTTCCAACCGGTGGTCAACCTGGCGACCGGCGGGGTCGCGGGGCTGGAGATACTCGCCCGCCCGGAGACCGGCGACGTCCTCGCCGAAGCCCGCCGCGATCCGGAACTCGACGGCAGGCTGGCGGTGTCGGCGATCCGCGCAGCAGCCCGCAGGGAGACGCTGCTGCCGCTGCACGTCAACGTGTTCGCGGCGACCCTCGCCGACCTCGGCGGGCTCACCCCACTGCACACCGCGGTGCGTGAGGCGGGCAGGCTGCCGTGGGAAGTGACGATCGACATCGGGCCGCCGTACACGCACGTGCCGCAGCAGGCGCTGCTGGAGGCCGTGGCGGCGCTGCGGAGCCAGGGTTTCCGGATCAGTGCGGACGGGGTCGGGGACGGTGACGTGCCCCTGCGGCTGCTCACCGACATGGCTCCCGACCTGGTGAAACTCGATGCGTCCCTGCTCTCGCGGCCCGCGGCGGTACGGGCGATGCGCACGCTGTGCGAGCAGCTCGGGGCGCTATTGTCGGTGGAGGGTGTGGAGACGGAACTCCAGTGCGCGGCGGCGGTGTCGGCCGGTGCGCAGCTGGCGCAGGGCGAGTTGTTCGCGCCGCCGGCCCGGCTGCCCGCTGCGGACGTATACGTTCCGCCCCGCTCCCCCGGTACCGCCGCACCACAGCGGTCAGGGCCGTCGGTACGGCAGTTCGTACGGCCCGCCGCGCTGCTGCCCGCCACCGTGTCGGCGGGGCACGTGCGGGCGCTCCTGACGGGATCGCCCGAGGTGTCCGGGGTGCTGCTCGTGGACGCGCACGGGGTGCCGGTCCGGTCGGTGCACCGCTCCCGCTTCCTGCTGTCGATGTCGGGGCGTTACGGGCACGCCCTGTACGCCGACCGGCCCGCCGCCAAGCTCGGTGACGCGCCCCGCACGGTGGGCGTCGACGCCACCGCGTGGGAGGTCCTCGACGTGGTGGCCGTCGGCGGGCGGGAGCGGACGTCGGACGACGTGGCCGTCGTGGACCGGTACGGCCGATGCGTGGGCGTCGTACGCCTCGCCGACCTCGTGCGAGCGCTGGCCGAGTCCCGGGTCGAGGAGGCGGCCGGACTCAATCCGCTGACGCGGCTGCCCGGTTCGGACGCGATCACGGGTGAGGTGGACCGGCGGATCGCGGACGGGCGGGCGTTCGCGCTGAGTTGGCTGGACGTCGACCACTTCAAGCAGGTCAACGACGGGGCAGGGTTCGCCGCGGGCGACGAGCTGATCCGGTCGGTGGGGCGGGCGTTGCAGCGCTCGGCGTCGGACAGCACGCGCGTGGGGCACATCGGGGGCGACGACTTCCTGGTCCTGGCAGATCCGGAGGGCCTGGATCCGGTGGCCGCGTCGGTGCTGGACGCGCCCTGGTCGGCGGGAGGGCGGCCCGTGTCGTTGTCCCTGGCCACCGTGGTGTGCGCGCCGGGCAGCGTCCTGGACCACCGGCAGGCGGCCGCCTGGCTCGCCCCGCTCAAGAAGGCGGCGAAGTCCCTGCGCGGGGCGAGCTGGGTCCTCGGGCGTGCGGGGCTGCCCGGACACGAGGTCCGGCGCGGTACGCAGGCTGCCGCCGCCCCGGCGGGGTGACCCCGGCCGACGCGAGGGCCAGGTCGGCGGCCCGCCAGCGCGTCGGCCGTTGCCTTCACGACTGCGGCCTCGCCCGGCTGCGCGTCGGCCGCAGCCTTCACCACCGCGGGCCCGCCCGACTGCGCCTCGGCCACAGTCTTCACCACCGCGGGCCCGCCCGACTGCGCCTCGGCAGCCTGCCCTCGACCATCAGGCCATCCGGCCCACCTGTGCGAGGGTCACCTGCCGTCGACCATTGCCGCCCAGCGTGCCTGCGCCGCTGCCGTCCGCCCTCAACCATTACCATGCGGCCCGCATGAGCGGCGGTCGCCCGCCCTCGGCCACCGCCGCCCGGTCCGCGTGTGCGACAGTCGCCCGCCCTCAACCGTTGCCGTCCGCGTCCTTGACGCCCCCTGGACACCGGTGAACACTTCCGATGTCAGTCGACATCGCCGTACATTCTCGGCGTATCCACGCACTGCGCCATGCGGGCACGGCTGCTCCAAGGCCCGTTCCCCCACGGGTGATTCGACTGCGACGGCACGCTCGTCACGGATGCCGGGCGGGGCGCGGGACCTCCTCGACCCCGGCTGAAGTCGCCATGGGAAACGCACCCTGCACGGAGGGCCGGGGTCGAACACCCCGGGCCGGGGCCTAGGAGCCGCCATGAGCAACGGAGACATATTCGTCGGTGAGATCATCGGCACCGCGATCCTGATCCTGTTCGGCGCCGGAGTGGTCGCCGCCGTCGTACTGAACGACTCCAAGGCCAAGGACGCGGGCTGGGTGGTCATCGCGTTCGGCTGGGGTTTCGGCGTGCTGGCCGGTGCCTACACCGCCGCGCCACTGTCCGGGGGCCATCTCAACCCGGCCGTGACGATCGGCATCGCCGTGGACACCGGTGACTGGGACAAGGTGCCCGTCTACATCGCCGGGCAGATGGTGGGTGCCGTTCTCGGCGCGGTGCTGTGCTGGCTGGTGTACTACGCGCAGTTCCAGGCCAACGCCGAGGAGGACAAGGCGCAGCCGACGCTGGGGATCTTCTCCACGGGGCCCGCGATCCGCAACCCCGTGGCGAACCTCGTCACCGAGATCATCGCGACGATGGGTCTGGTGCTGCCCATCCTGGCGTTCGGCCTGACCAAGGGTCTTGGCGAGTCCGGCACCGCGATCCTGATCGTCGCGTTCCTCGTGACCGGCATCGGCCTGTCCCTCGGCGGGCCCACGGGTTACGCCATCAACCCGGCCCGTGACCTGGGCCCGCGCATCACCCACGCCTTGCTCCCGATCCCCAACAAGGGCACCTCGGACTGGGGTTACGCGTGGATCCCGGTGGTCGGACCGCTGATCGGCGGAGCGCTGTCCGGGCTCATCTTCAACGCAGCCTTCTGAAGGATCCGACGAAGGGGACGTCATGACGGACAAGTTCGTCGCCGCAATCGACCAGGGCACCACCTCCAGCCGCTGCATCGTCTTCAACCAGGACGGCGCCATCGTCGCCGTCGACCAGCGCGAGCACCGGCAGATCTTCCCCAAGCCCGGCTGGGTGGAGCACGACGCCACCGAGATCTGGTCCAAGGTGCAGGCGGTGGTGGCCGGGGCGCTCGCCAAGGCCGGTCTGCGCGCCGACCAGTTGAGCGCGCTCGGCATCACCAACCAGCGCGAAACGACGGTCCTGTGGGACCGGGCCACGGGCAAGCCCGTGCACAACGCGATCGTGTGGCAGGACACGCGTACCGCCGCGCTGACCCACCAGCTCGGCGGCTCCGACGGACAGGACCGCTTCCGTGAGCAGACCGGCCTGCCGTTGGCCACCTACTTCTCCGGGCCGAAGGCGTCCTGGCTGCTCGACAACGTGCCGGGGCTGCGCGCACGTGCCGAGAACGGTGAGATCGCCTTCGGCACCATCGACTCCTGGCTCATCTGGAACCTCACCGGCGGCACGGACGGCGGCCGGCACGTCACCGACGTGACCAACGCCGGCCGCACCATGCTGATGAACCTGGAAACCCTCCAGTGGGACCAGTCCATCCTCTCCGCGATGAACATCCCCGACGCCGTCCTCCCGGAGATCAGGTCCTCGGCCGAGGTGTACGGCACGGCGGTCGGCCAGCTCGCGGGCGTGCCGGTGGCGTCCGCGCTGGGCGACCAGCAGGCGGCCGTGTTCGGGCAGGCCTGCTACGACGTGGGCACGGCCAAGAACACGTACGGGACGGGCTCCTTCCTGCTGCTCAACACCGGCAACCGGCCGGTGCCTTCGAAGAGCGGGCTGTTGACGACGATGGGCTACAAGATCGGGAGTGAGGCACCGGTCTACTGCCTGGAGGGGTCGATTGCCATAACGGGCGCGCTCGTCCAGTGGTTCCGGGACCAGCTCGGCATCATCCGCACCGCCGACGAGATCGAGCCGCTGGCGGCGAGTGTGGACGACAACGGCGGCGCCTACATCGTGCCCGCGTTCTCCGGGCTGTTCGCGCCCTACTGGCGCTCCGACGCACGCGGTGTCGTCACCGGGCTCACCCGGTACGTCACGAAGGCGCATCTCGCGCGCGCGGTGCTCGAGGCGACGAGCTGGCAGACGCGCGAGGTCGTGGACGCCATGTTCCAGGACTCGGGCGTGCACATCACCACCCTCAAGGTGGACGGCGGCATGACCAAGAACAACCTGCTCATGCAGCACCAGGCGGACGTCCTCGACGTGCCGGTGGTACGGCCGAGGGTGTCCGAGACGACCTGCCTGGGGGCCGCCTACGCGGCCGGGCTCGCCACGGGGGTGTGGAACGACCTGGACGAGCTGAAGTCGCACTGGCGCAAGGACGTCGAGTGGACGCCGTCGATGGAGTCGTCGGTGCGTGACCGGGAGTACCACAACTGGCGCAAGGCCGTGGAGAAGAGCTTCGGCTGGGAGGAGGACGGGGCGAACTAGCCGCACGCGCGCGTGCCGCACGGAACCGGCCGCGCGGGTGGGGTCGTGGAGCCGGCCACGCGCGTGTGACCGTGAACGCGGCCCGTACCCCGGTCGGCGGGGGTACGGGCCGTTCCCGTGTCAGCTCGTGACGGCGGCCTGGCGGCGCTCCGCCACGTACGCCATCGCGTGCCGGACCACGCCGATCAGGACCTCCTTGACCGACTCGCGGTCCCGGGCGTCGCACAGCACCAGCGGCACGTCCTGGTCGAGGTCGAGAGCCTGGCGGACATCCTCGACGGGGTAACGGGCCGATCCCTCGAAGCAGTTGACGCCGACGAGGAAGGGTATGGAGCGCCGCTCGAAGTAGTCGATCGCGGCGAAGCAGTCCTCCAGGCGGCGTGTGTCGGCGAGGACGACGGCCCCGAGGGCACCCTCGGAGAGCTCGTCCCACATGAACCAGAACCGCTCCTGGCCCGGCGTGCCGAAGAGGTACAGCACCAGGTCCTCGCGGAGCGTGATGCGCCCGAAGTCCATGGCCACCGTGGTGGTGCGCTTGCCCTCCACGCCTCTCGTGTCGTCGACCGGGCGTCCTGCCTCGGTGAGCAGTTCCTCGGTACGCAGCGGCCGGATCTCGCTGACCGCGCCCACGAGCGTGGTCTTGCCCACGCCGAAGCCGCCGGCCACGAGGATCTTGAGCGTGACGGGCTCGACCGGGGGCTTTCCGCGCTCAGAACGCCCGAAGATCATTGATCTCTTCTCCTGCTGGATGGGGGTGGGGCGGCGGTGGGCCGTAGCCTCCACCGCCGGGGGTTTCGATGACAAGTACGTCGTCGGGACAGACGTCGGCCGTGTCGCTGCCGAGGAGTCGGGTGACCGTCCCGTCGGCGCGCTCCACGCGGTTGGCGCCCAGCGCGCCGGGTTCGCCGCCCGCCATGCCGTACGGCGGGAGCCGGCGGTGCTGGGAAAGCGTGGAGACGGTCATGGGTTCCAGGAACCGGATGCGGCGCACCGCGCCGTCGCCTCCGCGCCAGCGTCCGGCGCCGCCGCTGCCCTGCCGGACCGCGAACTCGTCGAGCCGGACGGGCAGCCGCCACTCCAGGACCTCGGGGTCGGTGAGCCGTGAGTTGGTCATGTGAGTCTGCACGACAGGTGCGCCCGGGAAACCGTCGCCCGCTCCGGAACCGGAGGCGACCGTCTCGTAGTACTGGTGGCGGGCGTTGCCGAACGTCACGTTGTTCATGGTCCCGGAGCCCTCGGCCTGGACGCCGAGCGCCGCGTAGAGGGCGCCGGTGATGGCCTGCGAGGTCTCCACGTTGCCCGCGACGACGGCGGAGGGCGGCTCGGGCGCGAGCATCGAGCCGGGCGGCACGACGATCCTCAGGGGGCGCAGACAGCCGTCGTTGAGGGGGATGTCGTCGGCGACGAGAGTGCGGAAGACGTACAGGACGGCCGCGTTGACCACCGCGAACGGGGCATTGAAGTTGCTGTCCAGTTGCGCGGACGTACCGGTGAAGTCGACGGTCGCGGAGCGGTCGTCGCGGTCCACGCGCACGCGTACCCGGATCACGGCGCCCGAGTCGGTCTCATAGGCGTACTCGCCGTCGTCGAGGGAGTCGACGACTCTGCGCACCGCTTCCTCGGCGTTGTCCTGGACGTGCCGCATATAGGCCTGTACGACGTCGAGTCCGAAGTTGTCGATCATGCGGGCGACTTCGTCGACGCCCCTCTGGTTGGCGGCGATCTGGGCCCGCAGGTCGGCGAGGTTGGTCGCCGGGTTGCGGGACGGGTAGCGCGCCTCGGTGAGCAGGCGGAGGGTCTCCTCCTCGCGGAAGCGGCCGTTCTCGGCGAGGAGCCAGTTGTCGAAGAGGATCCCTTCCTCCTCGATGCTGCGGCTGTTGGCGGGCATGGAGCCCGGGGCGATGCCGCCGATCTCGGCGTGGTGGCCGCGGGAGGCGACGTAGAAGAGGATCCTTTGGTCACTCTCCGTGCCCTCGGGGCCCGGCGCGTCGAAGACGGGGGTGATCACCGTGACGTCCGGCAGGTGGGTGCCGCCGTGGTACGGGTCGTTGACGGCGTAGGTGTCCCCCGGCCGCATTCCGGTGCCGCGGCGCCGGATGACCTCCTTGACGCTGGTGCCCATCGAGCCCAGGTGGACGGGGATGTGCGGGGCGTTGGCCACCAGGTTCCCGTCAGGGTCGAAGAGCGCGCAGGAGAAGTCGAGGCGTTCCTTGATGTTGACGGACTGGGCCGTGGATTCGAGGCGGGCGCCCATCTGTTCGGCGATGGACATGAAGAGATTGTTGAAGACCTCGAGACGGACCGGGTCGACTTCCGTGTCGAGATCGGAACTCTGCGTGACCGCCACGCGTTCCATGACCAGATGCCCGTCGTCTCGCGCCACGGCCTGCCAGCCGTCGTCGACGACGGTCGTCGCACTGGCCTCGGTGATGATCGCCGGTCCGGTGACGGTCTCGCCGGGAGGCAGTTCCTCGCGGCGGTGGAGGGGTACGTCGCGCCAGGCGCCGCCCGTGTGGAGGCGGACGGACTCGGGAGCGGCGGGTCGGCCTTCGTACGGGGCGAGGGCCGAGAGATCGGGGGGTTGTGTGATGCCGGTGGCTTCCACGGAGAGGGCTTCGACGACGATCGGGCGGTCGAGGGCGAAGGAGTACGTGGCGCGATGACGGGTTTCGAAGGCGTCGCGCATCGCGGTGGGCTCGGTCAGCTCGACGGTGAGGGTGGTGTCGGTCCCGTCGTAGCGCAGTTGGGCCCGCCGGGTGACCCGGACGCGGTCCTCGGGGACGTCCTCGGCGAGGAGCTCGGCGCGGGCGGCGCTCTCCAGGTCGTCGGCGGTCTTGCGGACGTCCGGCATCGAGGCGGCCTCCAGGGGCACCTCGACGGACTGCTCGCGCATGGCGGTGGTGTCGGCGAGGCCGATGCCCAGCGCGGACAGCACACCGGCCATGGGGGGTACGAGGACGGTGCGGATGCCCAGCGAGTCGGCGACCATGCACGCGTGCTGGCCACCGGCGCCGCCGAAGGTGGTCAGCGCGTAGCGGGTGACGTCGTGGCCCTTCTGGACGGAGATCCGCTTCACGGCGTTGGCGATGTTGGCGACGGCGATCTGGAGGTAGCCCTCGGCGACCTGCTCGGGAGTGCGGTCGTCGCCGGTCTTCTCGTGGATCTCGCGGGTGAGGGCGGCGAAGCGCTCACGGACGAGTTCCGCGTCGAGGGGCTGATCGCCGTCGGGGCCGAACACCTTGGGGAAATGGGCGGGTTGGATGCGGCCGAGCATGACGTTGGCGTCGGTGACGGCCAGCGGGCCGCCGCCGCGGTAGCAGGCGGGGCCCGGGTCCGCGCCCGCCGAGTCCGGCCCCACGCGGTAGCGGGCGCCGTCGAAGTGCAGGACCGAACCGCCGCCGGCGGCGACGGTGTGGATGTCGAGCATGGGCGCGCGCAGCCGGACCCCGGCGAGCTGTGTGGTGAAGACACGTTCGTATTCGCCGGCGAAGTGCGAGACGTCGGTGGAGGTGCCGCCCATGTCGAAGCCGATGACCCGGTCGAAGCCGGCGAGCTGCGACATGCGGGCCATGCCGACGATGCCGCCGGCCGGCCCGGACAGGACGGCGTCCTTGCCGCGGAACTGACCGGCCTCGGTGAGGCCGCCGTTGGACTGCATGAACATCAGCCGTACGCCCTCGAGTTCACCGGCGACCCGCTCGACGTAGCGGCGCAGCACGGGCGAGAGGTAGGCGTCGACGACGGCGGTGTCCCCGCGCGGGACGAGCTTCATCAGCGGGCTGACCTCGCTGGACAGCGAGATCTGCGGGAAGCCGATGCGGGCGGCGAGCTCGCCGACGGCCTGTTCATGGGCGGGGTGGAGGTGGCTGTGCATGCAGACGACGGCGACAGCGCGGATGCCGTCGTCGTAGGCCTGCCGCAGGGGCCCGGTGAGGGCGCCCAGGTCGGGGGCGCGCAGGACTGTGCCGTCGGCGGCGATGCGTTCGTCGACCTCGATGACACGCTCGTGGAGCAGTTCGGGGAGTTCGATGCGGCGGGCGAAGATGTGGGGCCGGTTCTGGTAGGCGATGCGCAGGGCGTCGCGGAAGCCGCGGGTGACGACGAGGAGGGTGCGCTCGCCCTTGCGTTCCAGCAGGGCGTTGGTGGCGACGGTGGTGCCCATGCGGACGGCTTCGACCGGGTCCGCGGAGCCGTCCAGGAGTTCGGTCACGCCGGTGACGGCCGCGTCGGCGTAGTGGTCGGGGTTGTCGGAGAGCAGCTTGTGCGTGAGCAGTCGGCCGTGCGGGCGACGCGCGACGATGTCGGTGAAGGTGCCGCCCCGGTCGACCCAGAACTGCCAGCCTGTCGTCACGTCCGTCTCCCCGATCGTGCTGTTCTGCACTGTGTCCGCGGGCCGGCGGGCCGCCCGCGGAGGTCGTCGACGATCAGTTGGATCATATCGGGAGGGCCGGGTCGGCGCCCGCCCGCTCCGTGCGGGCAGGCCGCGGTCTCACAGCGCCCTGAGGCCGTTGATCACGTCCCGCAGGATGCTCTCGTCCGGCAGTTCGGCGGGCGGCACCGGCCGGTTCACATGAACGAACTCGCCGTCCACGAGATCGCCGATGAGCACCCGCACCACGCCGATGGGCAGGTCGAGTTCGGAGGACAGCTCGGCCACCGACTGCGGGGTCTCACGGCACAGGTCGACGATGTCCACGTGCTCCGGGGACAGCGAGTGGTCGCGTTCCGCGTCGTCCGCCTGGGGCTCCGTGACGACCACCGCGATGAGGTCCAGGCGGTGCTGGGCCGCACTGGTGGTGCGGCCGCGCGTCATGGCGTAGGGACGGACGACCGGTCCGGCCTCGTCGTCGAACCAGTGACTTCTTCCCTGACCGTCAGTGCTCATGTCATCCCACTACCCGCCCTGAGGCAGATCGGTGCGTGGAGCGGCGGCGAGATGTACACCCACGCGCTTGACCAGGAGCGTCATCTCGTAGGCGACGAGGCCGACATCGGAGTCCGCGTCGGAGAGGACGGCGAGGCAGCTGCCGTCGCCGGCGGCGGTCACGAACAGGAAGGCGTCGTCCAGCTCGACGACCGTCTGCCGGACGCTGCCCGCCTCGAAGTGGCGGCCCACGCCCTTGGCGAGGCTGTGGAACCCGGAGGCGACGGCGGCCAGATGCTCGCTGTCCTCCCGGGTCAGGTCCTTGGACGCGCCCGTCGCCAGTCCGTCGCCGGAGAGTACGACGGCCTTGCGGATGCTCGCGACGCGGTCCACCAGGTCGTCCAGGAGCCAGTTGAGCTCTCCGGACCTGGGCGTCGCGATGTGGCCGGTCGTCTTCGGTGCGGTCATCGACCGTCCCCCTTAGTTCCTCGTGGTGCTGTGCCGCTGTCGGCGTCCTCGCCCGCGGCGTTCTCCTCACGGCCGCGCTGCCAGCCGCGCTGGAGCGAAGCCATGCGGTTGCGTACTTGGTCGGCGTCCCGCTCCTCGAAGTCGGCTTCCCGGTCGGTACGGCGCTCGGGACTCTGCTTGAGCTGCGGAGCCAGGTTGGCCTGCCGGACCCGCCGGGGCAGCGGGGCCGTACCGGGCGCGTCCTGCCGGGGCGCGGGGCTGCCGAGGGGCCGCGGGTCGGGGCCTCCGGTGATCCCGGACCCGGGGGCGGTGCCGTCCAGGCGCGGGGTTCCGGGGTCTGCGGTGGGGTGGGCGGCCTCGGAGCCGCCGGTGGAGCGCGTGGCGTCGCCCGAGCCGCCGCTGGCCGCGATCTCGGCGCGCCGGGTGCGCCGGGGCAGGGCCGGGGCGTCGGGCGCCGAGTCGAGGTCACGGCGGCTGGATACGGGGGCGCCGGCGCGCTGGGGGTCCAGGCGGCCCATGGAGGTGGGCGCGTCGAGGCGGCCCGTGGAGGTCGGCGTCTCGAAGGCGCGGCCCGCCGATGACGACGTGTCGGGTTCGCGACCCAGGGGCGTCGGGGAGCCGGGCTCGCGGCCCGTGGAGGCCGTACGGTCCTGGCCGCCGCCCGTCAAAGCCGTCAGGTCCTGGCCGCCGCCCGTGGAGGCCGACGCGTCCTGGCCGTGGGCTGTCGAGGTCGTCGCGTCCCGGCCGTGGCCTGTCGAGGCTGTCGCGTCCTGGTCGCGGCCCTGGGCGTGCCCCAGCGGTGCCGGGGTCTCGATGTGTTGTGCGTCGGGGTGGTCGGCGACGCCGGTGGTGCGGCGCTGCGGGCCCGTGGCACGCCTACGGGCGGGCAGCGGGGGCGGAGTGGCCGAGAAGGACCGGTTCGATCCTCGTACGGGCTCCTCGTCCGACTCCTGGCGTCGGGAGGGCTGCTCGGTCACCGGGCGGCCGTGCGAGCTGACCAGCTTGGGCGTGCGGCGCTGGGGCAGCGGCACCGGAGGGTTCAGCTCGTCGCCGGCGTCGACGCCACGCCCCGCGGTGCCGGTACCGCTACCGGCAGCCTCGCGGGATTCGTCGGCCGAGAGCGAGGTGTCGTCGGCGCGGACGAGACCGCGACGAGGGCGGAAGAGGCCGCCGCGTTCGCTGTCCTCGTCGTCGAGGGCGCCCGGGAAGTCGTCGATGGCGTCCAGGTCGACCGGGGCCTCCAGCTCCACGGGGCCGTCCAGAAGTGCCGCGGGGAGTCCGGGCAACTGCGCGGGCACGTGGGCGAGTTCGGCCCGGCGGGCCTCCTCCAGCTCGGCCTCCTTGGAGGGCCGCGGCCGGTCGAGGCGGAAGCCGATCCCGTTGGTGTCCGGGACGTCGTCCGTGAGCAGGGTGTTGGGGATGAACACGACGGCCGTCGTGCCGCCGTACGGCGAAGGCTGGAGGGAGACACGGACGTTCTGCCGCTGGGCGAGCCGGCTGACCACGAACAGGCCGAGCCGGTCGGTGTCGGACAGCTCGAACTCCGGAGTCTCGGCGAGCCGGAGGTTGGCGTCCAGCAGGGCGTCCGCCGCCATGCCGAGACCGCGGTCGTGGATCTCCAGGGTGAAGCCGTTGGCGACACGCTCGCCCAGGACCTGGACGGCGGTGTGCGGCGGGGAGAACACCGTGGCGTTCTCCAGGAGTTCGGCGACGAGGTGCGTGAGGTCCGCGACGGCCGGGCCGGTGACGGCGACCCTGGGCAGGCGACGGACCTCGATGCGCTCGTAGTCCTCGACCTCGGCGACGGCGGCCCGTACGACGTCCATGAGCTGGACGGGCTTGCGCCACTGCCGGGAGGGGGCGGCGCCGGAGAGGATCACCAGGCCCTCGGCGTGCCGGCGCATACGGGTGGTGAGGTGGTCGAGGCGGAACAGGTCGGCGAGTTCGTCGGTGTCCTCGGTCCGGCGCTCCATGGTGTCGAGCAGCGTGAGCTGCTTGTGCAGGAGCACCTGGCTGCGGCGGGCGAGGTTCACGAAGACCTCGGCGACACCGGCGCGCAGTTCGGACTGCTTGACGGCGGCCTCGACGGCCGCGCGCTGGAGGGTGTTGAGGGCCTGGCCGACGTCGCCGATCTCGTTCCTGTCGTACTCCAGACGCGGGACCTCGGTCTCCACGTCGACCTGTTCACCGGCGGAGAGGCGGCGCATGACGCTGGGGAGCCGTACTCCCGACGCCTCGTGGGCCTCCATGCGCAGCTGGCGCAGGTCGCGGATGAGGGCGCGACCGACGCGCACCGAGAGGAAGATCGAGAAGAGCAGGGCGAGCAGGCCGAGGACGCCGACGACGGCCGCCTTGACGATGACGCTCACCGCGACCGGCTGGACCCGGTCCTGATAGCGGTCGCCCGCCTGGTCGTTGAGGGTCGCGAGCCCCTCGAGCACGCCGCCCGCGGCCGCGTCCCAGCTCTTGGCGGTGAGGGTGCGGGGGGTGCCGGGTGTGGAGGTGATGACGGTCTGCTCGACGGAGCGCAGGGACGCGGTGGAGGCGTTCTTCCAGAACCTGTCGTACCGCTCGCGTTCGGTGGCGGGCAGTACCGGCAGGCTGATCTCGTACAACAGGTTGCGCTGCGCGATGAGGTCGGCGACGTCCTGGATCTCGTCGCGGGTGAGCTTGCCGACCACGAGGGAGGAACCGAGGAGGGCGTCCTCGCGGGAGAGGAGTTCGCGGGCGCGGGTGATGTTGACGAGGGCGCGGGCCTGCTTGTCCATCTCCACGTTGTCCACGCCGTCGAGGGAGGCCAGGAGGGTGTAGCAGGGGTCCACGAGGCGGTTGTAACGGCCGAGGGCCTGGGAGCGGGTGACCGTTCCCTCCTCGACGCTGCGGCGCAGGGAGTCGACGCTGTCGAAGGCGTCCAGCACGCCGGTGAGACGCTCGTCGTCGTCCGCGTCCAATCCGTCGCGGACGTCGGCGTCCTGCGCGCTCTTACGGAGCTTGGCGATGGCCTCGTCGGTGGCGCTGCGGGCGTCGCGGAGCGCGGAGAGCGCGTCCGACGCCCTCGGGTCGGCGAGGTAGACGAGTGTCTGGCGCCGTTCCTGCTGAAGGATGCGGACGGTGTCCTCGGTGGGGTACCCGATCTCCTCCACGGCCGTCGACACCTGGAAGAGCTGGGTGACCGCCCGCCCCGTGAGTACCGTGGCGAAGCCCCAGACCGCGGCCAGGGACACCAGCGGCACGAGAAGCAGCGCCACGATCTTCCGGCGGATCGACTTCCCGCGAAAGCGCATGGCCTCCCCCAGCTGGACCCCCGCCGGCCGGGGGTACACATGTGCGTCAACAAACGCCGCGAGCCTACTACCGACCCACAGTTAACTCGAAGACCCTTCCGGAGGCCGAACTTCCGCACCGGTGGCGTGAGATGGGGAGTTGTCCGGGCATTGCGGGAGATTGCCTCCCGCATTTGCGGGGCGATGCCGTGTCCGGATCCGACCGGCGCAGGTGGGCAGTTGGCCAGAATTTTTCGTTTCCTGGGAATCTTCGGGGCGAGTTGTTCGTCCTTCTCTTCGGGAAATGGGGGCGGAATCGGCCACACGAGCCGCATCCCGCAACCGGGCGGCGTAAAACAGCGCAAGCCGGGCAGCCACTGGGGAGCCGTGTGTTCGAGCACGGGCGAGCGGTCTGCTGGCGGTGGGGAGTGACACCTTGATGGGCACGGCGGAGCGGCACGAGGCGCCTACGGACGCCACTGCGGCGCACCTGACGGCGCGGCGGAGCCCCGAGGCACTGGATCGCGACATTCCGGCGCCCGGCGGCGGGAGTGCGCCGGAGGAACGCACCGCGGAGCGAGAACAGCCGTATTACCGGCAGTTGTGGGTCGAGGAGCAGGCGCGGCGGCGCCGGATGCCCGATCCGGTGCGTACGGCGGCGGTGCGGGCGGTGCTGCTCATCGCCGTGACCCTGGTCCAGGCGATGGTGGCGTTCCTGTGCACGCTGGCCGGATCGTGGCTGGCGTTCCCGATGGTCCTCAGCAGTGTGGCGAGCACCGTGGTGGCGACGTGGGGTGCCCTCGACGTCTGGGTGACCCGCCAGGTCTGGAACCAGCGCAACGGTGTGGTGTCGGCACCCAGCAGCACCGCGCGTGCCCTGCGGCGTGAGCGCCGCAAGGCACGGCGACAGGCCAGGGCGACCGAGCGGGCGCAGGCGCGGATACGCCGCCGGGGCGGGGCCGGGCAGCTCTCCCACCCCTGAGCCCCGGTCGGGGCGGCGGGGCAGGTCTCCCACCCCTGAGCCGGGTCGGGGCGGCGGGCCGGCTCTCACGCCGCCCGACGTGCCGCTACGACGCGCTCGGCGCCGGTCGCTTGAACATGCGCGTCGCCGTGATCTCGCTGTGCACCGCCTCCTCGCCCTCCGCCTGCTGCGGAAGCCCCGGACGGAGGTGTTCCTCCACGCTGATGTACTTCAGCCCGGCCCTCAGGTCGGCGTCGTTGCGCAACCGGATGACCAGCGGGAACTCGGCGAGGGCCGTCGTGTCGAACAGGCCCGTGGTGTAAAGGAGTTGGACACCGAGGGCGTTGGAGACGGCCCGCTGGAGCTCCAGCAGATAGGTGGCGTTGGCGCGCCCGATGGGGTTGTCGAGGAACAGCGTGCCCGCGTGCCGGTGCTTGTCGCGGCCCCGGTCGTTGGAGCGCAGCGCCGCCATCGTGCAGTACAGGGCGATGGCCGCGGTGAGCAGCTGACCGCCCGAGAACACGTCGCCCATCTGCCCGACCGGCACCCGCTCGGCGCGCAGCACCGCGTCCGGCTTGAGGATCTCCACGGCGACCCCCTTGGGCTCAAGGGCCGCGCCGACGCCCCGCAGCAGCAGGGACATGCCGTCGCGCCGCAGGTCGGAGTTCTTCTTCACCGCCGCGCGCGTCGCCTCGTCGATGACCTCGCCGAGCCGCTCGGTCAGCGTCGCCTGGTCGGGTTCCTCGAAGCGGATCCGCAGGAACTCCTGCCCGGACCACTCGCCGAGGCCCTCGGGCAGCCGGGACAGCCGCTGGGCGGACCGCAGGGTCGCGAGCGCCGACTCGACCAGCCCCCTGAGCCGGTCGACGATGGAGTCCCGGTTCCGCTCCAGCTGCGCCAACTCGTCGGTGAGGACGCGGAGTCGGGGAGCGAAGGCATCGGCCCACTTCTGCGCGTGCTCCGGCAGCGCGGCGGCGGGCAGCTCACGGATCTGCTGACGGGCGGGGGTACGGACCTGCTCGTAGCGCGTGGAGTTGGCGTGCCGGACAAGGACATCGCTCGCCTCGCGCACGGCGCCCTCGGCGGCGGACAGGTCGGCGGCGCAGCCGCGCAGCGACCGGCGGGCCTCGGCGGCGGACTGCCGGGCCTCCTCGGGGCTGCCGGGGTAGGCCTCGGTCTCCTCCTGCTCCTCCTCCGAGACGTGTTCGCGCAGCAGGTCGCGGAGCATCGCGGCGATCTCGTCGAAGCCGCCGGCGGCGTCCTCGGCGGCGCGATGGGTGTCGAGCAGCTCGGCGTGCGCCTCCCGGGCCTGCGTCAACGCCTCGGTGTGGGAGGCGAGTTCGGCGGTGGCCGTGCGCAGCAGCGCCTGAGCGTGGTCGGCGTCGCGCGGCTGGAGCTCCTCCGCCAGCTCGGTGTGGGCCTCGCCGTCCTCGGGCGCGTGCCGCTCGGCCTCGCCGCGCAGCCGGCCGAGCTGCTCGCTCGCGCTGGACATCCGCGTCTCCAGGAGCTGCACGAGCTCCTCGGCGCGGGCCGCGGCGGCCTGCCGGGACGGCCCGTCGGAGCCGTCGGGTGACTGGAGCAGCTGCTCGGCGCGCGTGCGGACCTTGTTGCTCAGCCGGTTCAACTCGGCCAGAGCGGCGCTCTCGTCGCTCTCCGCCCGCGCCTGCTCGGCGCGCAGGTCGGCGCCGACGCCGACCTTCTCGTAGAGCTGGGAGGCGGCGCGGTAGGCCTCGCGGAGCGCGGGCAGGGACGTCTTCGGCGCGTCCGAGTCGCTGTCCGGTACGTCGTCGGGGGCGCCCGAGATCTCGGAGCGCTCGGCGCGCAGCGCACGTGCGGTGCGGCGGGCGTCGTCGGCGGCCCGCTGGGCGGCGCGCCGGTCCTCGTCGGCGGCGCGGGCCCGCTCCAGGCAGGTCTGGGCGCGGGCCTCCGACTCGGTGGCCTCGTCGGCCAGTTCACGGAGTTTGACCTGCCAGCCGGCCCGCTCGCGCAGCCGGAAGGCGAGCCCGGCGAGGGCGTCGGCGGCCCGCCGCGCCTTCTGCGCGGCCTCCTGCCGCTCGTCGCGCACCTGCGTGGCCTCGGCGGCGGCTTCGTCGGCCTCGGCCCGCACGGTCCGAGCCTCGGCCAGCTCGGCCTCGGACTCCTCGGCGAAGGCGCGTGCCTCGTGCGCCGTCCGTGCGAGCTCGACGAGGCGGCCGGCCGGGCAGCCGGTGCGCCAGGAGGCGAGTCGCGCCGCGAGTTCCCGGTCCTTGCCAAGCCGGGCGGCGAGCGAGCGGATCTCCTCGTCGCGCTCGGTCGCCCGCGCGCGCAGCGTCTGCCGCTCCTCGTCGGCGGCGTGCTCGTCGTGCATGGCCGGGTTCGGCGGTACGAGGAAGACGGCCTCGCTGCCCGCCGAGTCGGCGGCCGGGGTCGGGGCGAGCAGGGCGGCGGCCGTACCGACGGCGACGGCGGACCGCGGCAGGAGAGCCGCCTCGCTGAGCGCCTCGCGGGCACGCGCGTGGGTGTCCGGGTCGGTGATGATCACGCCGTCGACCAGTTCGGGCCGGGCGGCCAGCACGCGCGCGTGGTCGGTGGGGTCGACGGCCTGGGCGAGATAGCGCCAGCCGGGCAGCGCCGGGATGCCGTGCTCACCCAGGAACTCCACGGTGGCCAGCACATCCGGGCCGGGCGGCAGCAGCCCGCCGTCACCGAGCGCGCCGAGGATCCGGGAGTCGTCGGCGGCGGCGGTGCGCAGCTCGAAGAGCTGGCGTTCGGCGGAGGACACGGCGTCGTCGAGCAGCTCACGCAACTCGTCGGCGAAGCGGTCGAGGTCCTCGGGGGTGAGGCCGGTGCGGTCCTCGTCGTCGCCGTCCTGCCGGGGCTGCGGGACGACCGAGCGCGCCTCGCCGCCCGTCAGGCCCAGCAGCTCCGCCAGCCGCGGTTCCGCGGCCAGTGCCTCGGCGAGCCGCCGCTCCGCGTCGTAGGACCGCTCCGCCGCCGTGGCGGCGTCGGCCGCGCGGGCCGCCGTCAGCTCGGCGCGCGACTCGGCGGCGCCCGTCTCGCGCGCGTGCTCGGTGGCCCGGCGGGCCGTCTCCCGGGCGGTGTCCCAGGCGGCGACGGCGGTCTTCTCGGCGTCGCTGGCCGCGAGGGCCGCGCGCGCCGGGTCGGCGTCGGGTGCGCTGTCGTCGAGCCAGCCGGCCCGCACGGCCTCGGTGGTCTCCTGCTCTACCTCGGTGAGGCGCTGCCGCAGATGCCCGATCTCGCTGCGGGCGCGCTGGGCCTCGGTGGCGGCGGCGGTGGAGTCCCGGTGCGCGGACTCGCCGACCTCCTGAAGGGCGGCGGAGCGCTCCTCCTCCTCGTTGGCGAGGGTCTCGGCGCTCTCGGCGGCCGCGTGCAGGGCCCGGACGAGGTCCACGGCGGCCTTGGCACGGGCGGCCAGCGCGGGGGCCGCGTCCCGCTCGGCCTCCTGGATGGCGGCGGACACGCGCGCGACCCGGTCGGCGGCGGCACGGTGGCGCAGGACTGCCTCGGCGGCCTGCCAGGCCGAGTGCAGCGTCCGCGCGTCGGCGAGCTCGCGCTTTTGCGCGGCGGCGGACTTCTCGGCCCCGGCGAGTGCCAAGGAGGCGTGCCGGTAGGCGAGTTCGGCGGCGATCAGCGCGCTGCGCTCACGCGCCCCCTCGGCATGTGTGACGGCGTAGGCCGCCGCGGTGACCCGCTGGGCGAGGTCGGCGGCCCGCACCCGCTCCTGGGCGCCGCGCGCGGAGAGCCGCCGGGCCAGTGTGCGCGTACGGCGCTCGGCTCCGGCGTGGATGTCTCGGGCGCGTGCCCGGGCGTCGGCCGCCTCGACGATCCGCCCGAGCAGATCGACCGATCCGGCCGTGAAGTCCCGTTCGGCGATGAGTTCGGCGCGTCGGCCCAGCTTGTTGCCGAAGCCGCTGACCAGGTCGGCGAGTCCGTCGGTGTCCCGGGTGTCGGTCACGGCCCGCAGCAGCAGGTCGGTGAAGTCGGAGTCCTTCTTGACCGCGAAGAGACCGGCGGCCTCACCCTCGTCGGCGTTCATCTCCCGCTGGTAGCGGAAGAGTTCGGGGTCGAGGCCGAGGTCGCCGAGGTGCTCGATCCAGCGGTCGTGGATCTCCTCCCAGTGCACCTCCAGGTGCGGATACGCCTTGCCCGCCTCGGTGAGGGCGTCCCGGAAGCCCTTCATGGTGCGGCGGCGCCCCTGCGCCCCGGACGCGCCCTCGACGGGCGGCCGTACGGCGGTGGACTCGGCGACCGGCAGATTGTCCAGCGAGAGCCCTGGTCCGGGCCGGAAGGAGTACCAGGCCTCGGCGAACTTCCGCGGGTCGTTGGAGACTTGCCGTCCCCGCCACTCGCTGGCCTTACCGACGACCACGCACTCACCGGTCAGCGTGTGCTGCCATTCCAGCGCGACGTGCCCGCAGTCGTCGGCGAGCAGGAACTTGCGCAGCACGCCGGAGCTGGCGCCGCCGAGCGTGTTGCGGTGACCGGGCAGCATCACCGAGAAGATCAGCTTGAGCAGTACGGACTTGCCGCCGCCGTTCTCCAGGAAGAGCACGCCGGCGGGTGCCGGGCGGCGCGGCGGGCCGACCGGCTCCTCCTCGAAGAACTCCGCCTGGGCGGGCGCGGGGTCGGGCACGACGTCGCCCACGCCCCGCAGGTCAAGCACGGTGTCGGCGTAGCGCGCACCGGCGGGACCGATGGAGTAGAGGCGGACCCGGGACAGCTCGTACATGGCGGACTCTCGTAAGTCTTCGGCAGGTGGGGGGAGTTCAGGACTGGGAAGGCGTGTGGAACGGCAGCCCGGCGTCGGCCACCAGCTCCAGGTCCTCGGTGTTCTCCGCGGGCAGCAGTGTCGGCGTGCCGTCGGTGACCGGGACGATGCCCAGCTCCAGCAGCTCGGCCATGGCGGCGCTGCCGGCCATGTCCCGCACCTGGAGCTGATAGCGGGCCGTGGTGCGGTACGTACCGCCGTTGTCGTCGCCGGTGCGCTGGAGGAAGCCGGAGTCGGTGAGGAACGCGGCGGCCTTGCCGACGATGCCGGTGGTCGAACCGGCGAGGCGGCGGGCGTCCTTGGTGGCGCCGGTGGCGCTGCGTCGTGCCCAGATCCGCCAGGCGGCCTCCAGGCCGGGCGCCTCGGTGGCGGGGTCGGTGTTCTCGCCCACCTCCTCGGCGCGCTCCTCCAAGCGTCGGCACGCCTGCCGGACGAACGCGTCGACGCCGTTGACGCTGACGCGCCCGATGTAGCCGTCGTCGGCGAGGTCCTCGGGGCGCGGGAAGGCCATGGCGGCGACGGCGAGATGGGCCAGGCCGTGCAGGAACCGGTCGCTGCCGTCGGCGGAGGTCCGGCGCGCGTAGTCGCCCATCCGCACGGCGAACACGGAGTCCTCGGCGGCGGTCACCGCCATCCCTGCGCGCGGGGACACCTCCAGCACGACGAGCCCGAGCCCGGCGGCCACGGCGTCGGCGAGCCGCGCGAACGCCCCGTCCTCCCGGTAGCGCCGCAGCAGCTCGGTGTACTCCTGGTCGCGGGCCGGCTGTAGCTTGGGCTGAAGGCCGAAGGCGACGAGCCGAGCCGCGTCGGCGGCGTCGGCGGGCGTGACGGCGGCGGAGACGGGGACGGGCCCGGCTTCCGGCTCACTCCACTCGACGTGCTCTGTCACGGTCGGTCTCCTCGGTCCACTGTTCCTCGACTCATGCTGCTTCTGTCCTGTCAGCCGGCATGCCCACCGCGTCCAGCAGGGCCGTCCCGACGATGAGATCCGCCCCGCCGAACTCGGGGTCGTCCAGCTCGGTCCCGTCGTCCACGGCGAACAGCAGCTTCTCCTCGCCCTGCCGGTAGGCGGTGCCGACCGCCGGGCTGGCCGCGTGCACGGCCAACAGGGCGACGAGGTACGGCAGTTCGGGGTCCTGTCGCCGCGCCTCGGTCAGCAGCCCCGACAACCGACGCGGCGCGTCAGCCGGCAGATCAAGGAGCTCCATCGCCGAGGCCAGCTGCTCCTCGCTGAACCGGCTGTCGTCGGGCGTGGCGATGAGGTCCGGCTCGGGCATCTCCGCGCCGAGATGCTCCCGTTCCACCGGCGGCGTCAGCAGTATGTCGACGAGGTCGCCGACCCGCACCGACACCGGCGTGCGCAGCCCGGTCCCCCGCGCGAAGAAGGCGTCGGTGACCCGGACCGCCTGCTCCAGCGGCAGCGGCAGCACGGGCGCGAACAGCTGCCCGTACAGGTCTGTCCCCGACGTCGTCATCGGCGTCGCGAAGGCCTGCCGGTCCTGCTCCGCGCGGAACAGCGGTCCGGCCTCCAACAGCCGGGACTGGAGCTGGGTGTGGCGCCGGATGCAGTCCTTGACGATGTCGACCAGTTCGGCGGCCCGCCGCTTCTGCTCCGGGTCCTCGGACTCGTCGCGTGCCTTGCGGATGTTGGTGAGGATCGCGTTCTCGTGGCGGTAGCGGTCGGCTACGTGGTCCAGCGCCTCGGTGATCATGTCGGGGACGGCGTTGAGCCAGTCCACCGCGCGGACGTTGCGCCGCGTCGCGTCCAGGGCCCGGCGCAGAGTTTCCGAGTACTGCACGGTCCGGTACCGGGCCTGCTCGGCGGCGAGCTGGGCGTCGGCGAGCCGACCGCGGCTGATCAGCACCTCCAGCTTGACCTCGGCGGCGATCTGGGCGCTGGTGACGTCGGTGTCGAGGGCGCCGACCAGGACGTTGACCGCTTCGTCCGTCGTACGGAGGTACACCGCGCCGCCGGGCCCGGGGACCTCCTCGATCAGCTTGAAGTCGTAGTCGCGGCGCACATAGGTGCCGTCCTGCGCGAACGTGCCGTACACGGCCCGGAAGCCGCGGTCGACGCTGCCGACGTTGATCAGGTTCTCGAGGACCCAGCGGGCCACGCGCTCGTGCTCGGCGACGGGCCGCTGGGGGGCCTGGGCGGCGATGCGCGGGATGAGGCGGGCGACGATCTGGTCGTGGTCGGCGCCCGTGTCGAAGTCCATGTTCAGCGTGACCAGGTCGATGGCGGCGAGGGCGACCTCCGCCATGCCGTACACCGAGTACTCACCCGCGAGGTTCGCCTTGCGGGCGTCCAGGTCGTGCAGCGGCGCGGTGCACGCGAGCGCGCGCAGCCGCCGCGCCAGCCCCTCGTCGGCGGCCGGCCCCGGAGCGGGGCGGGACGCTGCGCTGAGCTGGGGCGGAACACGGTCCGTCGGTGCAGGCGAAGTCACGGTGCACAGACTAGGTCCTCGGTCTGACAACGACTAAAACGACGCAGAACAGACCCCGCCCGCCACCGACAAGATCCGGACGCTAGGTGTCCTCCCCCACCCGCCGCCGGTAGACCTCCACCACCCGCTCCAACGAGTCCTCCAGATAGACCGCGAGCAGTTTCTCCGCCTCGTCCTTGTCGCCCGTCTCCAACGCTCCAAGGATCTGCTGGTTCCGCGCGAGGTAGGGCTCGTGCAGCCGCCGCGGGTCGTCCACGACATGGAACGCGAGCCGCAGCTCGGCGAAGACGCTGCGCATGAGTTCGTCGGTGCGCTCGCTGCCCGCCAGGGCGACGAGCTCCCGGTGAAAGTGGATGTTGGAGGTACCCAACTCTTTCCAGTCACCTTCGCGTACCGCACGCAGGCCCTCCTCGACGGCTTCGGCGGGTCCGTCGAGCGCGTACGGCGGCTCGCCAAGCCCCCGCACCACCGCGCACTCCACGAGCCGGCGGGTGCGGTAGATGTCCTCGACGTCCTCGACGGTCAGGACCCTGACGAACACCCCCCGGTTCAGCTCGTGGACGAGCAGGCGTTCATGGGTGAGCAGTCGGAACGACTCGCGCAGCGTGTTGCGGGACACCCCCAGGGCGCCGCCGATGCTGTCCTCCGACAGCCGCGTACCGGGCGGGAAATAGCCCTCGGCGATGCGGCTCCTGAGGATGTCCGAGACCCGCTCCGCCGTGCTGGTACGGCCCAGGAGGGCGCGGTCGTCGGCCAGTCCGCTCAGCTGCTCTGCCATGCCCGGAATTCAACCGCAGACCCGAGAACGAAACAACAGGGGTATTGAAGGATCGTTCAACGATCCTCTACCTTCTTCGAAACCGCACCACACGGCCCGTCCTCAAGCACCCTCCGTCCTCCCACTGCGAGGTGCACATGAGCACGACTCCTCCACCGCAGGCCCTGACCTCTCACCCCACGACGACCGAACGCCCCGCTGAAGACGGGGCGTTGGGCTGGTTCCGCGCCCTCGGTCCGCGCGGCCGGCGTGCCTTCGCCGGCGCGTTCGGCGGCTATGCCCTGGACTCCTACGACTACTTCACGCTGCCGCTGAGCATGGTCGCGCTGGCCGCCTACTTCGGCCTGGACAGCGGCCAGACCGGCCTCTTCACCACCGTCACGCTGCTGACCTCCGGGGTCGGCGGGGCCCTGGCCGGAGTGCTGGCCGACCGGGCCGGGCGGGTCCGGGCCCTGATGATCACCGTGATCACCTACGCGGTCTTCACCGTGGCCTGCGGTTTCGCGCCCAACTTCGAGTCCCTGCTGGTCTTCCGCGCCCTCCAGGGGCTCGGCTTCGGCGGCGAGTGGGCGGTCGGCGCGATCCTGGTCGCCGAGTACGCGAGCGCGAAGCACCGGGGTCGCACCCTCGGCGCCGTCCAGAGCTCGTGGGCGGTGGGCTGGGCGCTGGCCGCCGTCGTCTACACGCTGGTCTTCTCGTTCCTCGACGACGACCTGGCCTGGCGCGTGATGTTCTGGACGGGCGCGCTGCCCGCACTGCTCGTCGTCTGGCTGCGCCGCCGTGTGCAGGACGCGCCCGAGGCGATCGCGGTACGGGAGAAGAGCCGCGGCACGACCTCCTTCACGGCGATCTTCAAGCCGGGGCTGCTGCGTACGACGATCTTCGCGGGGCTGCTGTCGACCGGTGTCCAGGGCGGCTACTACACGCTCGCCACCTGGGTGCCGACGTACCTGAAGAGCGACCGTGGACTGTCGGTCGTCGGTACGGGCGGCTATCTCACCTTCCTGATCTCAGGCGCCTTCCTCGGCTATCTCACCGGCGGCTACCTCACCGACCGGCTGGGCCGCCGCCGCAACATCTGGCTCTTCGCCCTGCTCTCGGCGATCTGCATCCTGGCGTACGCCAACATCCCGGACGGCGCCAACACCCTGCTCCTGGTGCTCGGCTTCCCGCTCGGGTTCTGCATGTCGGCGATCTTCAGCGGCTTCGGCTCCTTCCTCGCCGAGCTGTACCCGACGGCAGTACGCGGGGCCGGACAGGGCTTCACGTACAACGCCGGACGGGCCGTGGGTGCCGTCTTCCCCACCACGGTCGGCTTTCTGGCCGACAGCTGGGGCGTGGGCGGCGCGCTGGTCTTCGGCGCCCTGGGTTACGCGCTCGCCGCGCTGGCGCTGTTCGGACTGCCGGAGACCCGTGGGAAGGAACTCGCGTGAACCGTACGGAAGACCGCCCCCTCGCCCTCGTCGACGAGCACGCGCACGCGTGGAGCCCGCAAGAGGCGCGCGCCCGCTTCCGGGACGGACTCACGGGCCCCACCGCCGGGGTCGCCGCGGGCCACACCCAGGCCAACCTGATCTCGGTGCCCGCGGAGTGGGCGTACGACATGCTCCTGTTCTGCCAGCGCAACCCCAAGCCGTGCCCGGTGCTCGACGTCACCGACGCCGGATCTCCTACGACGGTCCTGGCGCCCGGTGCCGACCTCCGTACCGACCTGCCGCGTTACCGGGTGTGGCAGGACGGCGAACTCGTGGACGAGCCGACCGATGTGCGGGCGCACTGGCGGGACGACCTGGTGTCGTTCCTCATCGGGTGCAGCTTCACCTTCGAGTGGGCGCTGGCCGAGGCGGGCGTGCCCCTGCGCCACCTGGAGCAGGGGCGCAACGTCCCGATGTACGAGACGACCTGGCAGTGCCGGCCGGCGGGGCGGCTGCACGGCCCGATGGTGGTCTCGATGCGGCCGGTGCCGCCGCAGCATCTGTCGGCGGCGATCCGGGAGAGCAGCCTGCTCCCCGCCGTCCACGGCGGTCCCGTGCACTGCGGCGACCCGTCGCCCCTCGGCATCGACGACCTCGCCCGCCCCGACTTCGGGGACCCGGTGGACGTCGAGCCGGACGACATCCCCGTGTTCTGGGCCTGCGGAGTGACTCCGCAGGCCGCGGTGATGGCCTCGCGCCCGCCGTTCGCCCTCACCCACGCGCCGGGCCAGATGTTCCTGACCGACGCCCGCGACCAGCAGTACCGCGTGGCGTGAGCGCCACCGGTCCAAGGACGGAAGGAGATTGAGAAGTTCCATGACCTCGATCGATCTCAACGCCGATCTCGGCGAGGGCTTCGGCCGCTGGCGGCTGACCGACGACGAAGCGCTGCTGTCCGTCGTCACCAGCGCCAACGTGGCCTGCGGCTTCCACGCCGGGGACGCGGCTACCATGCGGCGGGTGTGCGAGCAGGCGGCCGAGCGCGGCGTACGGATCGGGGCCCAGGTCTCCTACCGGGACCTGGCCGGCTTCGGACGGCGCGCGATGGACGTGCCGCCCGCCGAACTGGCGGCCGAGGTGGCCTACCAGATCGGCGCCCTGGAGGTCTTCGCGCGAGCGGCCGGCACGCGCGTGTCGTACGTCAAACCGCACGGCGCGCTCTACAACCGCGTCGTGCACGACGCGGAGCAGGCCGGCGCGGTCGTCGACGGGGTCCTCCTCGCGGACGCCACCCTGCCCGTGCTCGGGCTGCCCGGCTCACGCCTGCTGGAGATCGCGGGCGAGTCCGGTCTGCCGACGGTCGCGGAGGCGTTCGCGGACCGCGCGTACACGGCTGCGGGCACGCTGGTGCCGCGCGGCGAGGAGGGGGCGGTGGTGAGCGACCCGGAGGCCGTGGTGGAGCGCTCGCTGGGCCTGGCCCGCGACGGCGCGGTCACCTCGCACTCCGGCTCCCGCATCGCGGTCCGGGCGCGCTCGCTGTGCCTGCACGGGGACACACCGGGGGCCGTGGAACTGGCCCGACGGGTGCGCGAGCGGCTGACCGGATCGGGCATCCGCGTGGAGGCCTTCGCATGAGGGCGCTGCCCGTCGGCGACACGGCACTGCTCGTGGAGGTGTCCTCGGGCGAGGAGGCCCAGGCCCTGCACGCGGAGCTGCTGCGCCGCCGCGCGGAGGGTTCCCTGTCCGTCCGGGAGATCGTCCCCGCGGCCCGCACGGTCCTCCTCGACGGCCTCGCCGAACCGGCCCGCCTGGCCGCCGAACTGACCGCCGCCGACGTACCGCCCGCTCCCCCACGCGCGGGTGCCGTCGTCGAAATCCCCGTCCAATACGACGGTCCGGACCTGGCCGACGTGGCCGCGCACTGGGGCGTCCCGCCGCACGAGGTGGCCCGGATCCACACCGCCACCGAATTCACCGTCGCCTTCTGCGGGTTCGCCCCCGGATTCGGCTACCTGACCGGTCTGCCCGAGCGGTACGACGTCCCACGCCGCGCGACCCCGCGCACGGCCGTCCCCACCGGGGCGGTGGCACTCGCGGGGCCGTACACGGGCGTGTACCCCCGCTCCTCCCCCGGCGGCTGGCAGTTGATCGGCACCACGGAGGCCGTGCTCTGGGACCACGCGCGCGTACCGGCCGCACTGCTGTCGCCCGGCACGTGCGTGAGGTTCGTGCCGGCGGGGACGGTGGGAGCGTGACGGACCGCGCGCTCTGCGTCGTACGCGCCGGAGCACTGACCACCGTGCAGGACCTGGGCCGCCCCGGCCACGCCCACCTCGGCGTGCCCCGCTCGGGAGCCCTCGACGGGCCGACCGCCGCACTCGTCAACCGCCTCGTCGGCAATCCACCGGAGGCGGCCGTCCTGGAGACCACGCTCAACGGCTGCTCGGTACGGCCGCGTTCGGCGGTCACCGTGGCCGTCGGGGGCGCCCCCTGCCCGGTCAGGGTCGACGGCCGCCCGGTCGCCTGGGGTGCGCCGGTGCACGTGCCCGCCGGGGCGCTCCTGGACGTCGGAGCCGCCCTCGGCGGCGTACGAGGCTATGTGGCCGTCTCCGGCGGCATCGCCGTCGAGCCGGTCCTCGGCAGCCGCTCCACGGACCTCCTCTCCGGCCTGGGCCCGGCCCCGCTCACGGACGGAGCCGTCCTGCCCCTGGGCACCCCGACGGCCCTCCCCGCGCGCGTGGACGTCGCTCCACAGCCGGCGCCTCCGACGGAACTCGTCCTGCGGGTGACGCTCGGCCCGCGCGACGACTGGTTCACGCCCGAGGCGGTACGGGCCTTCACGTCCCGCGCCTACCGGGTGTCCCCCGCGAGCAACCGCATCGGCCTGCGCACGGAGGGGCCGGCCCTGGAGCGGGCCCGGCCGGGCGAACTCGCCAGCGAGGGCATGGTCCTGGGCGCGGTGCAGGTCCCGCCGGACGGACGGCCGGTGGTGTTCCTGGCCGACCATCCGACGACGGGGGGTTACCCCGTGATCGCGGTAGTGCGTACAGAAGACCTCTCGGCAGCAGCCCAGGCGGTACCAGGAACGCCGATTCGCTTCCTGGAAGTGCGGAGGCACTGACAGGCTCAGGGGCGCGGGGCTGTGTCCATGTGCGGCTGCCGCCGCGTGGGCGCGACCAACCCCACGCGCCCGCAGCCAAAACTGCTAGGCCGCCTCCGACGCGGACAGAGCAGACAAAGCATCCGAAACCGCGGCAGCCGTACCCAGATCCAGCCGAGCACTCGTCCCCCGCGCCCGATGCCGCATCTCATCAGCCGCGAGCCTCAGCAACTGCGGCAGCAGATCGGTGCACCGCCGAGCCACCCACCCGGTTCCCGCCGTCGCCAGCCACCACAGGCTCGCCGACCTGGTGGGAACCGGGAACTCCGGCTCGGTAGAGGGCGCGGCCCCCGTCGCCACCCCCGCCTCCGCCAGCAGCGCGTGGAACCGTACGGCCACCTGCCGGTGCCCCCGCTCACCCGGGTGGAGCCGGTCCGCGCTCCACATCGCGCGGTCGCTGATCCACTCCCCCTCGGCGGCATGCAGATGCACCGCCCCGTACCGCTCGGACAGCGCGTGGACCACGGAGTTGACCGCCCGCTGCCGCCGGGCCAGCGGGCTCGCCAGCGCCCCCGGCAGCCCCAGCATCGCGCCGGGATCGGGCAAGCAGGCCGTGAGCAGCACCGCGCCCTGTTCGGTGAGGGCCGAGTACACCGCGTCCAGCCGGGCGGCCACGGCATGGATGTCGAAGGTGCACCGCAGGGTGTCGTTGACACCGATGACGACGGACGCGATGTCCGGGCGCAGGGCCAGCCCGGCGGGCAGTTGCCGTTCCAGCACGTCCCGGGTCTGCGCCCCGCTGACCGCGAGGTTGGTGAACTCCACCGACGGTCCCAGCCCGCCGACGAGCAGGGCCGCCCACCCCCTCGGTCAGCGAATCACCCAGGGCGACGAACCGCAGCGCCCTCATGGCGGGCCCCCGTGAAACAACCCGCCACGGCCGCCCACCGACCCGCCACCCACCGAGCCGCCGGGAACCGAGGCACCGTCAATACCGGCCCCGTCCACCCCAGCCCCAGCCACCGCCCCCGCGTCATGCGCGGCAAGGAACGCCTCGACAGCCGTCCTCCACCCGAAGCACTCCGCACGCGCGCGTGCGGCACCCCGGCGCTCGTCGGCGGGACGCCCGAGCAGCGTCTCCACGGCATCCGCGAAGCTACCCCCGTGATCCGCCGCCACCGCTCCCGCCGCCCCGATCACCTCGGGCAGCGCGGACGAGGCGCTCGCCACGACGGGCGTACCGCAGGCCATCGCCTCCAGCGCGGCGAGCCCGAAGGTCTCGGCGGGGCCGGGAGCCAGACACACGTCGGCGGAGGCCTGGAGCGCGCCGAGCAGCCCACGGTCGGCAACGTGCCCGAGAAACACCACCGGCAGCCCACGCTCCCGCGCCCGCTGCTCCAGCCGCGACCGCAACGGCCCGTCCCCCGCCACCACCAGCACCGCCCGCCGGCCACGCCGTACGAGCGCCTCCAAGGCGTCCAGCGCGGTGCCGGGTCGTTTCTCCACCGACAGCCGGGTGCACGTCACGAGCAGCGTCTCGTCCACGCGCGCGTAGACGCCACGCAACCTGGCGTCGCGCAGCGCGGGGTGCCGTTCGGCCAGATCGACGCCGAGCGGCGCCCGTACGACGTTGCGCGCGCCGATCCGCACGAACTCCCGCTCGGCGAACTCGGTGGTGCACACCACGCGCGCGTAGGTGTGTGCCGTACGGAGGTTCAGCGCGTCCGCGGTACGCCGGGCCGCGCCCTCCGGGACCCCCCAGGTGCGGAGCACACCGTCGGCGGTCTCGTGGGACACCATCACGGCCGGCACCCGCGCCCGCCGCGCCCACTTCCCGGTCCACCTGAGGGTCGTACGGTCGGAGACCTCCAGGCGGTCGGGGGCCAGCCTCTCCAGGAGCCGGGCCACCCGCCGCCGGTCGGCGAGCACGCGATAGCCGCCGGTGCCCGGCAGCAGCGGCCCGGGGAGGGTGATCACCCGCCCCTGCTCGGTCTCGACGTCGCTCACCCGCTCACCCGGCACGACGAGCACGGGCTCGTGTCCGGCCGCCTTGTAGCCCTTGCCGAGCTCCCGCAGCGCGGTCCGCAGGCCGCCCGAGGCGGGCGCCACGAAGTTCGCGAGCCGGACGATCCGCAACGGACGGACACCGCCCCCGGCCTTGGTCCACGAACCGTTCACGCCGCCACCGCCGTCCGCCGCATCGCCAGCACACCCGCGTAGTGGCCCAGCAGCTGATCGCCGACAGCCGCCCAGGTGCGTCCCTCGACCGTCGCCCGTCCCGCGGCGCCGTACGCGGCCCGCAGGCCGGGGTCGGCGGCCAGGGCCCGGACGGCGTCCCGTACGGCTGCCGCGTCGCGCGGCGGGACCAGCAGGCCGGTGCGGCCGTGGGCGACGAGGTCCAGCGGACCGCCCGCGGCGGGCGCCACCACGGGAACCCCGCTGGCCATGGCCTCCTGCACGGTCTGGCAGAAGGTCTCGAAGGGGCCGGTGTGCGCGAAGACGTCCAGGGAGGCGAAGATCCGCGCCAGTTCGTCGCCGGTGCGACGCCCCAGGAAGACCGCGCCCGGCAAGGCCGCCGTGAGCGAGGGCAGGCTCGGCCCGTCTCCCACCACGACCACGCGGACGCCCTCCAGAGCGCACACGCCCGCCAGCAGCTCCACCTGCTTCTCGGGGGCGAGCCGTCCGACGTAGCCGACGATCAGCTCGCCGTTCGGGGCGAGTTCACGGCGCAGTGCCTCGTCGCGCAGTGCGGGGCGGAAGCGGGCGGTGTCCACGCCGCGCGGCCACAGCCGTACCCGGGGCACGCCGTGGGACTCGAGGTCGTGCAGGGCGGCGCCGGACGGGGCGAGGGTGAGGTCGGCGGCGGCGTGGACGGAGCGGATGCGACGCCACGCCGCCGCCTCGCCCGCGTGGACGTAGGTGCGGGCGTACCCCGCGAGGTCGGTCTGGTAGACGGCGACGGCGGGGATGCCGAGCCGGGCCGCCGCCGCCATGCCGCGGACGCCGAGGACGAATGGACTGGCCAGATGGACGAGGTCCGCGCGGTGCTCGGCGATGGCCGCGGCGACGCGCCGGCTGGGGAGGGCGACCCGGACCTGGGGGTAGCCCGGGAGGGGGAGGGAGGGGACACGGACGACGGGGCACGGCGCGGCTGCGTCGGGCCCGGGACCGGCCGCGGTGGCCGGCGCGACGACGAGCGGGGAATGACCGCGATCCACGAGGTGCCGGGCGGTCTGGAGCGCGCAGTGGGCCACGCCGTTCACGTCGGGGGGAAAGGATTCGGTCACGATGACGACACGCATACCGGTGTTGTCGCCGCACCGGACGTGGACGCGTCAACGTGGATCTTTCCGGACGAGGAACGTCCCGTGAGCGTTCCGTCGCACACCCACGCAGGTCAGGCCGTGTCCATGCGCGCCTGACCCGCGGGTCGTCCCGAGTTCACCCTGAGGGCATGCCGTCACATGGCGGCTGCGTCCGGGGGGCTGATCCGGCTGCGTACGGCGGTCTGGACCTCGGCCTCCTCGGCCGGGTCAGCGGCGAGGCGGCGGAGCTGCTCGACGACGCGGGCGTCGGCGGTCTCGGCGTGCCGGGCGGCGATCTCGCGCGTGGTCTCCTCGCAGTCCCAGAGACACTCGACGGCGAAGCCGGTGGCGAAGGAGGGGTCGGTGGCGGCGAGGGCCCGGGCGGCCCGGCCGCGCAGATGGGACGAGGCGGTCTCGCGGTAGATATGGCGCAGTACGGGGGCGGCGCAGGCGATACCGAGCCGTCCGGTGCCGTCGACGAGGGTCCACAGGGTCGGCGCGTCCGGCCCCTCGCCCCGTACGGCCTCGCGCAGGGCGGCGAGGACCAGGTCCTTGTCCTCGACTCCGCCGCGGCAGGCGAGCATGCGTCCGGCGGCGGCGCCCAGCGGATCGGGCCGGTGGGCCCAGCTGCGGGCACGGTCGACGGCGGCGATGCTGCGCATGCGTTCGAAGGCGTCGACGGCGGCCTCGACGACCGGTGCCGAGCCGGTGACCACGGCCGCCTCGATCAGATCGAGGGCGTCGGGATCATTGGTGTCGGCGAGGTAGCGCAGCGCGGTGCAGCGGGCCGCCTCGGTGCCGTCCTTGGCGGCGGCGACGATCTCGGGCCGGTCCTCGGGTCCGGCGACCGCCATGAGGCAGCGGGCGGCGGGCACATGGAGCGCGGCGCCGCGTTCGACGCCCTGCTCGGCCCACTCGAAGACGGCCTGCACGCTCCACCCCGGACGGGGCCCGGCAGGTCGCATCTGCCGTTGCCAGCGGTCGAAGCAGCCGGCCTCCTGAGCGGCACGCACGCGCGTGGCGATCGCTTCGCGCGGATCCTCGGCCCACAGCCGCCAGGGCCGGGGTTCGAAGGCGTCCCGCACGGTCGCGGCCAGCTCGGCCTCGCCCTCGGCGTCGGTGGCGAAACGGGCCAGCACGGGCACGGCCAGGGCGCGCAGCCCGGCGTCGTCGTCCCTGAGGGCCAGCTCGTCCAGGGCCCAGGCCCAGTTGGTGCCCGAGGCGGCGTACCTGCGCAGCAGTTCGAGCGCGTCCTGCCTGCCGTAGGAGGCGAGGTGCCCGAGGACGGCCAGGGCGAGCCCCGTCCGTGACTCCTCTCCGTCGAAGTGGTCCTCGACGTCGAAGAGGTGGGCCTCGATACGGTCCAGCTCGCCGCCCAGGTCGAGGTAGAGACGGGCGTAGTAAAGGGAGCGGTTCTCCACCTGCCAGTCGTGGCGGGGGTCCCGCAGCACACAGTGGTTCAGGGCCGCGAGCGCTTCGGCCCGCGGGGCGGTGAGCGCGTGCAGTGTGCCGTCGCCGCGGCCCCGCTGGAGCAGGCCGAGCAGCGTACCGCTGGGCGCTATGACCGGTTCGAACATGGGAAACAGCCTCACATCAAGCGTCGACGCAACCGGGGTTCTTGCTTCACCTGGCCGCGTGACAACACGTCGGGGCGCCCGCCGTTTCCTGCTTGCTGTAGACCATTTTCCTCTGCCTCTCGTCGGTGGCCCATACGGGCCGCGTCACGGCCCGCGCGGTGCGGCAACATCTGCCCAGCCATCGCGTCCGTGAATCACGACGTCATGATGACTCGGCACTTACATCTGCCGCGACCGAAATTTCGGCGGCCCTGTACCGCCTCCCCCGTTTTCCGTGTCTTCGCTGGTCAGTACGTTCGGATCAGTGTGCGCCGAACAACTCCAGCAGTTCCGTCTTGCCGAACATGCGGGCGGTGTCGACGGCCGACGGGGTTCCCTCGGCCGGATCGGCACCACCCTCGAGAAGTGCCTTGATGACGTCCGTCTCCCCCTTGAAGACCGCCCCGGCGAGCGGGGTCTGGCCTCGGTCGTTGACCTCGTCGGCCGCGGCCCCGCGGGCGAGCAGCGCGCGCACCGCCTCGGCGTGGCCGTGATAGGCGGCGAGCATCACGAGGGAGTCACCGCGGTCGTTGGTGAGGTTGGCCGGAACTCCCGCGTCGACATACGACACGAGCGCCTCGGTCTGCCCCCTGCGGGCCAGATCGAAGATCTTGGTCGCCAGCTCCACGACCTCGGGGTCGGGGGCTTCAGTCATCGGCCGGACCGCCTCTCATACAACCGTTCAGGTGAATCGCCAGGGTACTGGCTCGCGCGGCACATGACCCGATGTGCCGGAGGTAAAGATCACCACTGACCCGGTCGGACGCAAGTCCCCTGCCCATCCGGCCCAAGTCGCCACCGTCAGACGGGTGAAACATCCCGGAATTCACCCAGTTGCACCTTTTATCGTATGGATACATCCTGTGAGCCTGGAAGTACTCATGGTGACTGTCCCCCCGAACCAGGAGACCTCAAATGATCCTGTCCATCTCAGGCGTGGTCCTGCTCGGCATCATCGTCTTCCTCTTCTTCCGCAAGGACGGACTCAAGGCGTCGCACGCCTTCGTGGCCGCCCTCTTCGGCTTCTATCTCGCGAGCACCGCCATCGCTCCGAGCATCAGAGCCGGCGGGGAGAGCCTGGCGAGCCTGCTGGGCGGCATCAAGTTCTGACCCCGTCCGTCGTCCCGTCCGTACGCACTTTCAGGAGATCGCAGTGGCCCGGCGCCCCCTCCCCCGCATCCTGAGCACAGGCAGCGCGCAGATCGCCCGGAGCCGGGAGCTGGCCCGGACGGCGGCCGACAGCGCCACCGACGTCCTCCACCCACTGATCACGATCACCCGCGGACTGCGCCGGCTGGCCTCGGCCGGGCGGCGCAGGTGGGCCGACACCCCCAAGGACAAGCGCGGGCCGCTGCTGTTCCTGGTGGCGTCGGTGGTCCTGGTCGTGGCACTGGTGCCGTACGGTCCGCTGCTCGCCGTCATCGCCCTGATGGCGGCGGCAGCATGGCAGGGCAGGGACCGCACCCCGCCCGCGCCGGACGGCCCGGACGAGTCGCAGACCCAGCGGCTGAAGTCCCTCTACGACGCCCTGGTGCCGTACTTCTCGACCGCCGAGGACCCGGCTCCGCTCTACGCCCACGGCGGCGAGTGGGAGAAGGCCTTCCCGGAGTACGAGTTCGACGAGACGAGCCGGATCACCCAGCTCGTGATCCGCTACCCCGCCTACTTCACGGACGGCGAGGCCGACTCACGCGCGCGTATCGAGCAGTTGCTGCACGCCAAGTCGGGCCGCGGCCGTGAGTACCGTTTCGCCTGGGACGAGGAGGGCAACCAGCTCTCCGTCACCGTCCTGCCGCCGCTCCCCACCGACATCGCCGCCCAGCGATTCGTCACGGCCCCCGGCGAGACGGTCCTCGGCTTCACCGACCCCACCGAGGTCCAGCGCACCCTCCCCCTCACGTACGGCGAGGAACAGCGCGACGTACCCCCCGTCGTCTGGCGCACCGGCGTCCGCTCCACGGAGCCCCACCTCCTGATCATGGGCCAGCCGGGCAGCGGCACCTCCACCCTGCTGCGCTCCATCGCCCTCCAGGCGCTGCCGCACGGCGACATCGTCATCGTCGAGGGCGGCGGCACCGGCGAGTACGCCTGCCTCACCGGCCGGGACGGCGTCCTGGCGGTCGAGTGCGGGCTGACCGGGGCCCTGGCCAGTCTCGAGTGGGCGGCCACCGAGACCGAGCGGCGCCTGATCGCCCTGAACCGGGCCCGTCAGGCGGGCCATCCGCCGCCGGACGACACCCGGCGCCCGCTGTGGATCCTCCTGGACCGTCCCAGCGCGTTCACGCATCTGGCCACGTCCGACGGCCACCGCGACCCGCAGTCCCTCCTCCAGGTCCCGCTGCGGCACGGCCGCGCGGCGAGCGTCACGGTCGTCGTGGCCGACCAGATCGACAGCGCGGACGCGCTGAGCGACGCGGTACGCCAGCACACGCGCGCGCGTGTCGTCCTCGGCCCGGCGACGCCGGGGCAGTTGGAGGCGGTCCTGGGCGCTCCCCCGCGCACCACTCCGGTCGCCGACGTCCCGCCGGGCCGGGGTTACGCCCGCCTCGGTACGGGGCCGGTGCACCGTCTCCAGGTGCCGTCGACGCCGGATCCGTACGACGACGAGACGAGCGACGCGGATCGGCAGGCGGTGCTGGCGCTGTTGCCGCCGCGGACCACTCCCGTGGAGGCAGAGCAGATTCCGACGGAAGCGGAGGCCTTGGTCGCCGAGGCGCCGTAGGTGGTGCGGTTGGTCGTGCGACCGCGGGTGCATAGGGGTTGATCGCGCCCACGCGGCGGTAGCCGCACATCGACACAGCCCCGCGCCCCTGGGTAGCTACGGGCGCCGCTACGCCACAAACGTACGCGGCGCCTCTCCTCCCCCCGTCCCCCCGCTCTCCACGATCCGCGCCGCCGCCGCCAGCCGCGCCGCCGCCTCGTCCGCGACCGCGCCTCCCACCGTGAACGGCAGTCGAACATAGCCCTCGAAGGCGCCGTCGACCCCAAACCTGGGCCCTGACGGCACTCGTACGCCCACCCGCTCCCCCGCCTCGGCCAGCCGCGATCCGGACAGCCCGCCCGCCCTTACCCACAGGGTCAGACCGCCGCGCGGCACGTCGAACTCCCAGGTCGGCAGTTCCCTGCGCATCGCCGTCACCAAGGCCTCCCGGTTCTCCAGGGCCTGCTCCCGCCGCACCTGTACGGCCTGTTCCCAGCCGCCGGTGCTGAACAGCCAGTTCACCGCCAGCTGCTCCAGCACCGGCGTGCCCAGATCCGCGTAGGCCCGCGCGGCGACGAGGCTGCGGATCACGTCCGGCGCGGCCCGCACCCACCCGATCCGCATCCCCGCCCAGAACGCCTTGCTGGCCGAGCCGACGGTGATCACGGTGGAGCCCGCGGGGTCGAAGCCGCAGACCGGCCGCGGCATCTCGACGTCCTCCAGCCACAGCTCCGTCATCGTCTCGTCGGCGACCAGCACGGTCCCCGCGGAGCGCGCCGCGTCGACCAGTTGCCGCCGCTGGTCGTCGCCGGCGAGCGCGCCGGTCGGGTTGTGGAAGTCGGCGACGACATAGGCGATCCGGGGCGCCGCGTCCCGCAGCACCTGGCGCCAGCGGTCCATGTCCCATCCGGCGAGCCCGTCGGCCATCGCGACCGGCACCAGCCGCGCGCCCGCCTCCCGCATCAGCTGGAGGATGTTGGCGTACGACGGCGACTCGACGGCGATGCGTTCGCCTCGCCCCCCGAAGAGATGGCAGATGGCGTCGATGGCTCCCATCGCGCCGGTCGTCACCATGATCTGCTCGGGCATGGTCGGGATGCCCCGCGCGGTGTACCGCTCGGCGATCATCGAGCGCAGCGCGGGCAGGCCTGCGGGGTAGTCGCCGTGCGTGTGGGCGTACGGCGGCAGCTCCTCCAGGGCGCCCTGCACCGCTCGGGTCAGCCACGGCTCGGGCGCCGGCAGGGCCGCGCAGCCGAGGTCGATCATCGAGCCCAGGGCCTCGGGCGGCAGGGGCTCCAGCCCGCGCGCGGGCAGCGGGTTGCCGGCCGGTACCGCCGTCCAGCTTCCCGCCCCGCGCCGTGACTCCAGGAACCCCTCCGTGCGCAGCGCCTCGTAGGCCGCCGCCACCGTCGTACGGCTGACGGACAGGGACAGGGCCAGTTCGCGTTCCGCGGGCAGGCGGGCGGCCACCGGGACGCGGCCCTCCAGGACCAGCAGTCGGATGCCGTCGGCCAGGGCGCGGTAGGCGGGCGGGCGGCGGGTGCCGGGGCCCGCGGGGCGGTCCTGCTGGGAGTTGAGCAGCCGCGCGAGCTGCGCCGGTCCCACCGCCGAGGTCCACTGCGCCATGGAAATCAGTCCACCTTCCCAGAATTGGCCATGGATGAGGCTTCCACCCAAGCCCCAGGGTGTCATGGAGCAGGCCACCACGACCACAAGGGGCACCACTTGTCCGCACAGAGCCGACTCGGGCGTCGGCTGATCCAGCTGTACGTCGGTCTCGCCCTCTACGGAGCGAGTTCCGCGCTGCTCGTCGAGGCGGGCCTGGGCCTTGAACCCTGGAACGTGCTGCACCAGGGCCTCGCCGAGCTGACCGGGCTGACGATCGGGGTCGTGTCGATCGTCGTGGGCGCGGCCGTGCTGTTCCTGTGGATCCCGCTGCGCCAGCGGCCCGGCCTCGGCACCGTCTCCAACGTCTTCGTGATCGGCGTCGTGATGGACGGCACCCTCGCGGCGGTCCCCGAGGCCCACACCCTGGCCGTGCGGATCCCCTTCCTTGTCGCCGGCATCGTCCTGAACGGCGTGGCGACCGGCCTCTACATCGCCGCCCGCTTCGGACCCGGCCCCCGGGACGGCCTGATGACCGGTCTGCACCGGCGCACGGGACACTCCGTCCGGCTGATGCGGACGGCCGTCGAGATCACGGTCGTCGTGACCGGCTTCCTCCTCGGCGGCACGATCGGCGTGGGAACGGTGCTGTACGCGGTCGCCATCGGCCCCCTCGCCCAGTTCTTCCTGAGGGTCTTCGACGTCCCGTCGGCATCGGGCGGCAGCACGGTCGTTGCCGGCGGGCAACCCCGGCGGGCGATACTGCGTCGGTGAGCACCCGGATACGCCACCCCTACCTCGACCATCCCGGCCCGATCCCCTTCGCCCACCGGGGCGGGGCGGCGGACGGCCTGGAGAACACCCTGCCGCAGTTCCGGCGGGCGGTGGAGACGGGCTACCGGTATCTGGAGACCGACGTCCACGCCACGGCGGACGGGAAGCTCGTCGCCTTCCACGACCCGACGCTGGACCGGATGACGGACGGGGCGGGCCGGATCGAGGACCTGTCCTGGACGGACGTGAGCCACGCGCGCGTGGCGGGCAGGGAACCGGTGCCGCTGTTCGAGGAGCTCCTGGAGACCTTCCCGGACGCGCGCTGGAACGTCGACCTGAAGACGGAGTCGGCGCTCCACCCCTTCCTCGACCTCGTCGAGCGCACCGACACCTGGGACCGCGTCTGCGTCGGCTCGTTCTCCGAGGCCCGGGTCATGCGCGCACAGCGGCTGGCGGGCCCGCGCCTGGCCACCTCCTACGGCACCCGAGGCGTGCTCAATCTGCGGCTGCGCTCCTGGGGCGTCCCGGCCGCGCTGCGCCGCTCCGCGGTCGCCGCCCAGGTGCCGGAGGCCCAGTCGGGCATCCAGGTCGTCGACCACCGTTTCGTCCGCGCCGCCCACGCGCGCGGGCTGCACGTGCACGTGTGGACCATCAACGATCCCGATCGCATGCACCGTCTTCTGGACCTGGGAGTCGATGGCATCATGACCGATCACATCGACACGTTGCGCAAGGTCATGGAGGACCGCGGCGTCTGGGTCTGACCGACCTCCCGCCCCCGGAACCGCGACCCGCGCGCGGGACCAGCGAGGGGCGGGATGGGCACGGACACCCTGGTGGCAGAGGCCGCCGACCGGCGGCGCGAACAGCGCGGCTGGTACTTCTACGACTGGGCGTGCTCCGTCTACTCGACGAGCGTGCTCACCGTGTTCCTCGGCCCCTATCTGACGTCGGTGGCCAAGGACGCCGCCGACGTCGACGGCTATGTCCACCCCCTGGGCATCCCGGTGCGCGCGGGGTCCTTCTTCGCCTACTCGGTGTCCCTGTCGGTGATCGCGGCCGTCCTCGTGATGCCCCTGGTGGGCGCGGCGGCCGACCGCACGGGCCGCAAGAAACCGCTCCTGGCAGCCGCCGCCTACACCGGAGCCGCGGCCACGACGGCCATGTTCTTCCTCGGCGGCGACCGCTATCTGCTCGGCGGCGTGCTGCTGATCGTCGCGAACGCGGCGTCGGCCGTCGGGACGATGCTCTACAACTCCTATCTGCCGCAGATAGCCCCGCCCGAGGAGCGTGACGCGGTCTCCTCCCGGGGCTGGGCCTTCGGCTACGCGGCGGGCTCCCTCGTCCTGATCGTGAACCTGATCCTCTACACCGGCCACGACTCCTTCGGCCTCTCGGAGGGCATGGCCGTCCGGATCTGTCTGGCCTCGGCGGGCCTGTGGTGGGGCGCCTTCACCCTGGTACCGCTACGGCGGCTGCGCGACCGCCGGGTACCGGCGAGGGAGGCGACGGCGCCGGGCGTCCGGCAGCTGGCGGCCACCGTCCGCGACATGCGCCGCCACCCGCTGACGCTGGCGTTCCTGTTGGCGTACCTCGTCTACAACGACGGCATCCAGACCGTGATCTCCCAGGCGTCGGTCTACGGCTCCGAGGAACTGGACCTCGGCCAGTCGACGCTCATCGGCGCGGTGCTGCTGGTCCAGGTGCTCGCGGTCGCGGGCGCGCTCGGGATGGGCCGACTGGCCCGCGTCTACGGAGCCAAGCGGACGATCCTCGGCTCGCTGGTGGCGTGGACGGTGACGTTGGCGGCCGGGTACTTCCTGCCCGCCGGAGCACCGGTGTGGTTCTTCGTGCTGGCCGCCGGGATCGGTCTCGTCCTCGGCGGCAGCCAGGCCCTGTCCCGCTCCCTGTTCTCCCATCTCGTACCGCCCGGCAAGGAGGCCGAATACTTCTCGGCGTACGAGATGAGCGATCGGGGCATGAGCTGGCTGGGACCCCTGCTGTTCGGGATCACCTACCAGCTGACCGGGAGCTATCGGGACGCGATCATCTCCCTGGTCGCCTTCTTCGCGATCGGGTTCGTCCTGCTCGCGCGGGTGCCGGTACGGCAGGCGATCGGCGACGCGGGCAATCCCGTTCCGGAGAAGATTTAGCGTTCGACGCCAAAGGGCGGTAGTGTACGCGTTTGGCCTGCCTGGCGTACCGTTACTGCGCGTCAAAGATGCCGAAACGCTGGGTGATATCTGCTAGCAGATGTGACAAACCGGGCGCTGGTGGGTACAACAAGGGGCGGCTACGACGGCGACGCATGACCCAGAACGGGAATCTTTACCGCCGACCGGACGTTGACCGGATGACGACGACAGCGACACCTGTTCTGTGGGCGACAAGCCCGGGAGGCACGATTCATGAGTGAGCGAGCTCTTCGCGGCACGCGCCTCGTGGTGACCAGCTACGAGACGGACCGCGGCATCGACCTGGCCCCGCGCCAGGCCGTGGAGTACGCATGCGAGAAGGGGCACCGCTTTGAGATGCCCTTCTCGGTCGAGGCGGAGATTCCGCCGGAGTGGGAGTGCAAGGTCTGCGGGGCCCAGGCACTCCTCGTTGACGGCGATGGCCCTGAAGAGAAGAAGGCCAAGCCCGCGCGTACACATTGGGACATGCTGATGGAGCGACGCACCCGCGAGGAACTCGAAGAGGTCCTCGAGGAGCGTCTGGCGGTACTCCGCTCGGGGGCGATGAACATCGCCGTTCACCCCCGAGACAGCCGCAAGTCCGCATAGTCCCCAGGGCCTGAGCGGAAAACACTGCGCACGACATGATCACGGGCGCCGTACGTGAGTTTCACGTACGGCGCCCGTAGTCATGTCCGCGGGACGTCAGCGGGCGGGCCGTCAGCCCGTCAGCGGCGGGCGCGGCTCCTCGGGGGTCCGGCCCGGCTCGTCCCGGATGACCTCGCCCTGGACCACCCTGCCGTCGGGACGGCGCATCCGGGCCTGCTGGAAGGCGTCGCCCAGGGTGCCCGGGGCGGCCTCGCGCAGCCGACGCTCGACCGTGCGCTCCGTGTAGCGGCTCAGAGCCCTCTGGACCGGCGGGATCAGCAACGCCAGGCCGATCACGTCCGAGATCAGGCCCGGGATCATCAGGAGCAGGCCGCCCAGCATCAACAGGCCGTTGCCACCGCCGCTGGAGGGGGCCGTGCCGCGCTGGAGCGCCTGGTTGAGGTTCTGGAAGGCACGTCGGCCCGCCCGCTTGATGACCACCGCGCCGAGCACCAACCCGGCGAGCAGCAACAGGAACACCGTGAACCCGCTCGCGGCGCCGGCGACCATGGTCAGCAGCCAGATCTCCAGCACCAGCCATGCCGCGATCCCCAGCGGCAGAAAGGTGCGCAGCCGGGAGCGCCGGGGCCGGGCGGGGTACGTGGGGGTCGGAGCGCCAGTCGTCATGCGTCCAGTGTGCCTGGGCCCGGCTCAACGCGGGATAAGGGACGATCAGCAGGGCCTGTGCGGCCGTACGACGACCGAGGTCAGGCCTGCTTGTCGGCCTTCGTGTCGGCCTCAGCGCCGGCCTTCGTGTCCGCCTTGGCTTCGGCGCTCGCGTCCGCCTTGGCGTCGGCCTTCGCCTCCGCCTTGACGTCCGCCTTCTTGTCGCTGCCCAGCACCTTGCCGACCCGCTCCCCCACGCCCCAGGTGGTGACCCGCCACAGGGCCTCCACGAGGATGTCGCGGCTCATCTTGGAGTCGCCGAGTTCGCGCTCGACGAAGGTGATGGGCACCTCGACGACGTGGTAGCCGGCCTTGACCGCGCGGCGGGCCAGGTCGACCTGGAAGCAGTAGCCCTGTGAGGCGACCTCGTCGAGGCCGAGGCCCTCCAGGGTCTCGCGGCGGAAGGCGCGGTAGCCGCCGGTGACGTCCCGGATGGGGACGTCGAGCAGGACGCGCGAGTAGAGGCTGCCGCCGCGGGAGATGAACTCGCGGGACTTGGGCCAGTTCACGACCCGGCCGCCGGGCACCCAGCGCGAGCCGAGGACGAGGTCGGCGCCCTTGAGGGCGGTCAGCAGCCGGGGCAGTTCCTCGGGCTGGTGCGAGCCGTCGGCGTCCATCTCGACCAGGACCCCGTAGCCGTTGTCCAGGCCCCATTGGAAGCCCGCGAGGTAGGCGGCGCCGAGGCCTTCCTTGCCCTTGCGGTGCAGAACCTGCACGTGGTCGTCGGAGGCGGCGAGCTCGTCGGCCAGCTTGCCGGTGCCGTCGGGGCTGTTGTCGTCGGCGACGAGCACGTGCGCGTCGGGGACCGACTTGCGGACCCGGCCGACGATCTTCTTGATGTTCTCCGCCTCGTTGTAGGTCGGGATGATCACCAAGGCCGTGCCGAGCGGGCCGAACTGCCTCCCCGCGAGGGTCCCGTCGCCGTCGTTCACTACTGCCCCTTCAGTCCGTACGCAGGCGTCCACCATAGTGGGCGGCGCGTGCACCGACGTGACAGGAGGTTCGTATGGTGGTGTCGTTTTAACAAGAGCTGGGTAAGTACCCGCTTTTCGACAGCTGTGCGTACGGCGGATGGGGGCCCGGCGCCCTTCGGGCCGACCTGGGACCCGCTGGCTGCGGATCGACCGAAAGCCGTTGTCTACTGAGCGCCCGGGCCCCACCCGGGTCACACCTCCCCGACCGGCCGGAACGTTCCCTCGCAGCGGCGCGGGCGCTGAGCCTGGCTCCCAGTGGCGGTGCCCCGGTGCGGCACACCGTCCCTGACCCAGCGGCGCGGCGACGAGTTCACGGACGTTCCCCGGTAGGGCGTCCGGTGGTGGACTGGGCCGAACCTACCGGCCCCCTGCCGTTGGCTGTCAACAGCCGTTTGACCTGCGGCTCTTTCCTCAATGCCCTGGTCAGTGCGGAGGATGCGCAGGTCGCGAGAGGCGGCGACGACAGCCGAACGGAGCTGCCCCACCCCCGGAGATCACTCGCTCGGCCGCACGAACACCGTCCGCCCGCCCACCACGGTGCGCAGGCAGATCGGCAGGTCGGCGCCCGGGGAGAGGTCGGGCAGACCCGGGGTGCCGGAGCGGGGGTCGGTGGACCAGCGGGCGACCCGGTCGTCCGGGGCCTGGACGACCAGCTCGTCGGTGCGCCAGACGGCGTAATCGGCGGGCGCGCCCGGTACCAGGACGCCCGCGTCGTCCCGGCCGACCGCCCGCCAGCCGCCCCGCGTGTGGGCGGTGAACGCGGCACGGACCGAGACCCGGTGCTCGGGCGTGCGGTGGAAGGCGGCGGCGCGGACGGTGCCCCACGGGTCGAGTGGGGTGACCGGGCTGTCGGAGCCGAAGGCGAGCGGTACGCCGGCGCGCAGGAGGGCCGCGAAGGGGTTCAGGGTGCGGGCCCGCTCCTCGCCCAGACGCTGGGCGTACATGCCCTCCTCGCCGCCCCACAGCGCGTCGAAGGCGGGCTGCACGGAGGCGGTGAGGCCGAGCTCGGCGAAGGCGGCGATCGTCTCGGGCGTGAGCATCTCGGCGTGCTCGACGCGATGGCGGGCGGCGCGGACGCGGGCCAGGCCGACCTTCTCCGCGGCGGCGCGGACGCCCTCGGCCACGGCGGCCACGGCGGCGTCGCCGATGGCGTGGAAGCCCGCCTGGAGGCCCGCCTCGGTGCACTCCGCGACATGGGCGGCGACGGCGGCCGCGTCCAGGTAGGCGGTGCCGGTGTGCTCGGCGTCGGTGTACGGGCGGTGCAGACAGGCGGTGTGGGAGCCGAGGGCACCGTCGACGAACAGGTCCCCGGCGGCGCCGAGAGCGCCCAGCTCCCGCACCTTCTCGACGTCCCGCTCGGCCCAGTAGCCGACGACCCGCGGCCCGGCCTCCTCGGCGGCCAGCCGCAGCAGCCCGGTGAAGTCGTCCTCGGAGGAGATGTCAGGCCCGGCGCACTCGTGCACGGAGCCGATCCCGAGGGAGGCGGCCCGGGCGAGGGCGGTGCGCTGGGCCTCGACGCGCTGGGCCGGGGTGATGGCACCGAGCGCGGTGGCGCGTACGGCGTGGTGGGCGTCGGCGGTGAGCGGCCCCTCCGGGCGCCCCAGGGAGGTCATGTCGAGCAGGGCCGTCGTCGCGACCGCGGAGTGGACGTCGATGCGGGAGAGGTAGAGCGGGCGGCCTCCGGTGGCCGCGTCGAGCTCCGCGCGCGTGGGCGGACGGCCACCGGGCCAGCGGGCGGCGTCCCAGCCGTGGCCGAGCAGCACACGGTCGTCCGGGCGGGCGGCGGCGAAGTCCCGGACGAGGGCGAGGGCCGCCTCCAGGGAGGGTGCGTCGGACAGGTCGAGGCCGGTCAGGGCGAGGCCGGTGGCGGTGGTGTGGACGTGGGCGTCGGTGAACGCGGGGGTGACCAGGGCACCGTCCAGGTCGACGACCTCGTCGACCCCGTCCGCGAAGGCGTCGGCGGCGCCCTCGGAGCCCACCCACGCGACCTGGCCCCGTTCGACGACCATCGCGGTGGCGAAGGGATCGGCGGGGCTGTGGACCTCTCCGCGGCGGAGGAGGACGGTCTGGGGCTCGGGGCTGCGCTCACTCATGGGGACCAGTCTCGCGCCTTCGTCCGGCCGCTCTGAACGGAGGGCGCCTTCAACGCCCCTGAAAGGGGCGCGGGGCTGTTTCGCTGTGCGGCTCCGCCGCGTGGGCGCGACCAGTCACGAACAGCCCACGGCCGACGAACCACCGACCGTGGAACGGCGCTCAGATCCTCGGCGGCCGTGCCTCGTACGGCGTCGACAACACCACCGTCGTGCGCGTCGACACCCCCGCCAACGACCGCAGCCGAGCCAGCAGCTCCTCCAGTTCGTGCGGGGTCGCCACGCGCACCTTGAGGATGTAGTTCTCGTCGCCCGCGACGCTGTGGCATGCCTCGATCTCCGGCACCCCCGCGAGGCGCTCGGCGATGTCGTCCGGTGCGCTGGGGTCGAACGGCTTCACCGAGATGAAGGCGGTCATGGGCAGCCCGACGGCCTCCGGGTCGACGACTGCGGCATAGCCACGGATGACGCCACGCTGCTCCAGCCGGCGCACCCGCTGGTGCACGGCCGACGTGGACAGGCCCGTGGCCTTGCCGAGGTCTGTGTAGCTCATCCGCCCGTCCTTGACGAGCAGCTGCACGATTTGACGGTCCAGCTCCTCCATGACGCAAGAACTTACAGCGCGGGTGATCTCCTCGGATACCTGAGCAGCCCAGGTCATACCCGGTTCGTGATGTGGCCGAGAGCAGCCTGTGCGCCGACTGAGGGACAAAACGGCCGCGCCGGGCACCTGCGCGGGGCATGTGACGAAGGACACAGCGCCCGAACGGTCTCCGTGATGTTCTCGTGATTACCGCCGAGACGGGGCGGGAAGTGCTTGCTGTGGTCGAGGCCGCAGTGCCTTCACGGCCCAGCCCGAGGGGGAGAACCCATGCAGAGTCTTCAGCGCCCTGGTCGTACCGCACCCAAGCGACTCCAGGCGGTCGCCGAGCCCGAGCCGGAGGGCGTCGAACCCGACGCTCTCGACGACGAGTTCGACGCGTACGACACCTTCGAGATGTTCCGGGTGATCTGCCCGGACTGTGCGCAGCCCATCGCCCTGCTGGCGGACGAGGAGGTCCTGCCGGAGCACGCGCTGTGCGCCTCGCCCTGGAACCCCTTCGGTCTCACGGTCTGCGCCGGTACCGGCCGCCGCGCCGCCGAGGCGCGCCCCGCGGACGAGGACGTCGAGCCCCAGGAGCAGGACACCGCCCTGCTGTTGACGCTGCCTCAGGGTCTCGACTGGCGGACCCAGCCCTTCTCGCACGTCGGCGGACCGGGCTCGCGCCCCATGAGGGTCCCCGAGATGCGACGCCACGCCGCCTGAGCCCACACGCCGGCCGGTCGTTCGTCGCTCAATCCCAGTAGCTGCCCTGCACCATGGCTCGCAGGCTGCCGTGGTGCAGGATCAGTGTGTCCGGGTCGGGCGGGACGACGACCTCGCCGAAGTGCACCTGCCGATAGGCGACCCGCAGCATGACGACGGCCTGCCGCAGAGCGGCGTAGAGGGTGTAGAAGTCCATGTCGCGAGGGGTGTGGCCGGTGAGTTCGGCGTAGCGCGCCTCGATGCGGTCGCGGCGCAGGAAGTCGGGCAGTCCGCGCTGCCCGAAGGCTTCGGTCAGGTCCTGGAAGAAGCGGTGCAGATAAACGGTCCAGCCGAGGTCGACCTCGCGTGGAGCGAGGGCCGCCATCTCCCAGTCGAGGACGGCGACGGGTGCGAAACCGTCGTAGACGATGTTCCCGATGCGCGCGTCGCCCCAGTTGAGGACGGGCGGGCCGGGTTCGTGGGGCCACATCTCCTCCAGGCGGTCGAAGGCCGCCTCGATGAGCGGTGAGCGGGCGACTCCGCCGACGACCCAGTCGTAGTACGTCCGTTGGGCCGCGAAGTGGCGGCGCAGCGCGTCGCCCTCACCGGGCAGAGTGAGGAACTCGGCCTCCTTCAGCGGTACTTGGTCGTGCAGTCGGGCCAACAGCCCTATCGTGTCGGCCTCCAGACGCTCCCGTTCCTCGTCGCTCGCCTCGTGCAGCCAGTTGCCCTCGTAGGTGTACGGCATGACGTCCGGCGGGACGCGGCCCTCCACACGCTCCATGACGAAGAAGGGCGCGCCGAGCGGTCCCGGGTCCTCCTCCAGCCACAGCACCTTCGGCACGGGCAGGTCGGAGTGTTCGCCGACCGCGCGCATCGTGCGGTACTGGCGGACCATGTCGTAGACCGGGAAGACGGTGTACGCCGCCGGGTCCGCCGCCAGTCTCAACGCGCAGGACCGCAGGGGTGGTTCGGGGTGCTCGATGTCGAAGAGGAGCGTCTCGCTGGACATGCCGTTCGAGGCGGGCACGGTCACGCCGGTGGCCTTGGCGCCGGGCAGCCGGGTGTCGAGCCAGGCGGTGAGGCGGCGGGCGAGGTCCTCCGGGTCGCGGGTGGTCGTACGGGGCCGAGGTGCCGTGGCCATGAGGCAACCCCCCTTATCGGGCGACAGAGTCGAAGCCGGTGAAGCCGCTCGGGTCGTGCCGGCCGAAGGAGCCGTGCTCGAAGATGCCGTGGCCGGTCTGTCCGTCGAGGCGGAAGCGGGCGGCGTGGTCGGTGACCCCGTACCCGGCGAGCGGGTGCGGCTCGGTGAGGTCGTAGGTGCGGCGGTCGGTCCAGCCGCGGCCGCGCCAGGTGCCGTGCTGCCAGTCGTCGGCGGGCGGGTAGCCGGCGCCGAGGGCCAGCGGGGAGGAGGTGAGGATCTCCACCTCCAGCTCCTGGGGCTTGCGCGGGTCTCCGAGATGGACGACGGCCCGCTCGGGGTGGCGGGTGCCGGGGCGGTAGGTGATCTCCGGCTGGGGCCAGCCGAGTTGGCGGTCGCGATGGCCGGGGCGCACGAGGGTGGCGTCGTTGAGGGTGCGGTAGCCGTCGGCGTCCTCCTGGACGATCACCATCAGGAACCGGTCCGTGAAGCGGACGGGGCACCAGATCCAGTGGAAGCCCTCGGTGGGGTGCTCCGCGGCGAGTCGGCCGCCTTCCTCGCCGGGCATCGGTCGCACACCCCAGCTGCGGTCCCGGGTGCCGGTCCACTCCCCCGGCGTGACCCGGAACTCCTCGCCCGCCGCGCGCACGACCCCCGCCACGCTTCCCGCCTGCACGAACCGCCGCCCCTCCAGGGTGAGCCGGTCGCCGCGGCGCTGGACGTGGTGGGGTTCCCAGAGGGCCGGGAAGTCGGCGGTCCAGACGAGGTCGTACGACAGGGCGTCGTCGTCGCAGACGAGGCGCAGCCGGCGCAGCGGGTCCTCGACCTCGATCCTGAGCGGGCCGACGACGAGCCGCATGCGGTCCTCGCCGAGGGCGTCCGAGGCGCGCACGGCATGCAGGACCTCGCCGGTGCGCAGGGTGGCGTAGGCGTCGATCACGCCCAGGTTCGGGTACACGCCGAGCCCGAGGATCAGCAGGGCGCGGCCCTCGTGGTCGAGGACGTGGAAGATGCAGCGGTCGTAGGCGTTCCGGTCGCCGGTCGCCACATGCTTCATGGAGAGGGGGACCTGGTGCACCGGGTACTCGTCGAGCGGTACGGGGCGGTCGTCGGCCACGGCAAACCTCCCTGGAGGCGGCTGGGCTGACGGTACGTCAGACGGGCGTAGGAGGCCAGACACGGGGACGGCCGTGAACTCACGGTCGATTCCGTCGGCGGGTGACCTGCCCGGGCGTCACCGCGTTGCCCTGGTATGACCCCCACATATTCAGCGACCGGGCGTCAGCGCCGAGTGTTTGTGCCGCCCCCCGCAGAATCGGTTCCGCCGCCGCAGCAGCAGGATCCGCCGATCTACCGCGATCTGATGCGGGTGTGGGCCGACCGGGGCCGGACCCTGCCCGGGCGCCACGACCCGGAGTGGGTCCGGCTCGCGGCGCCGCAGGTCGGACCGGGCCAGTTCAGCGTGTCTCCGGCCCCGCCAGGTGACGGGCGATGACCATCCGCTGGATCTGGTTGGTGCCCTCGACGATCTGGAGGACCTTGGCCTCGCGCATATAGCGCTCCGCCGGGAAGTCCGCGGTGTAGCCGTAGCCGCCGAGGACCTGGACGGCGTCCGTGGTGACCTTCATCGCGGCGTCGGTGCACAGCAGCTTGGCCATCGCGGCCTGCTTGGCGAACGGCCGGCCCGCGTCCCGCAGCCGCGCCGCCGACAGATACAGGGCGCGGCCCGCCTCGATCTGGGTGGCCATGTCGGCGAGCATGAAGCGCAGCCCCTGGAAGTCGGCGATGGGCTTGCCGAACTGCCGCCGCTCCGTCGCGTATCCCACGGCCGCGTCCAGCGCCGCCTGGGCCACGCCGATCGCGCAGGCCGCGATGCCGAGGCGCCCGGAGTCCAGCGCGGACAGGGCGATCGCGAAGCCCTGGCCCTCGTCACCGATCCGCCGGTCGTCGCCCACGCGCACGCCGTCGAGGTGGACCTGGGCGGTGGGCGAGCCCTTCATGCCCATCTTCTTCTCCGGCACCGCCCCGCTGAGGCCCGGCGCGTCGCCCGGCACCAGGAAGGCCGTGATCCCGCGGGCGCCCTCCTCGCCGGTGCGCGCCATGACGGTGTAGAAGTCGGCGATGCCGCCGTGGGTGATCCAGGCCTTGGTACCGGTGATGACCCAGTCGTCACCCTCCCGGACCGCCCGGGTGCGCAGGGACGCCGCGTCCGAGCCGGACGCGGGTTCGGAGAGGCAGTAGGCGCCGAGCAGGCCGCCGCCGAGCATCGCGGGCAGATGCTCGGCCTGCTGCTCCTTGCTGCCGTAGGCGGCGAGGGCGTAGGAGGCGAGGGTGTGCACGCTGACCCCGAGGCCGACGGTGAGGCGGGCCGCGGCCAGCTCTTCGAGGACCTGGAGGTAGACCTCGTACGGCTGGTCGCCGCCCCCGTACTCGGTGTCGTAGGGCAGTCCGAGCAGGCCGGACTCCGAGAGCAGGGTGAAGACCTCGCGGGGGAACCGCCCGGCGTCCTCCTCCTCGGCCGCCTTCGGGGCGATCTCTCGCTGCGCGATGTCGCGGACGAGTGAGATCAGATCCCGGGCCTCGTCCGTGGGCAGTTGACGGTCCACCGGCTGCGGGGCGCGGTCGGGCATGGCGACGCTCTCCTCCCTGTCGGGCACTTCGGCGGATGTGCGCCCTGGGTGGGGGCGACTTCGCCGGGTCTTGCTGAGGGCTGTGCCGATGCTCGCACTCCCGGGTCTCGGAAGCTGCTGACCAGCGGCTCTGCGCTGTGAGTATGCCCGATCGGCGGCACCGAGTCACCAGTTAACGACCGCTTACTTCAGGAAACCTGGAGCGGGGCTCGAAGAGCGCGAAATTGGTCCGAACCATTGACGTACTGGTCTAGTCCTCCTACCGTGACGGACCACACGCCTTACCGCGTTCATGCCAATCGGCGCACGCTCCCCTCTCCCCCACGAGGAGACACCGGATGCACGACTCCCCCCGTCCCCGCACCCGATTCCGGGCGCTCGTTTCGGCCGCCTGTTGCGCGGTCCTGGGCGCCGGACTGCTGGCCGGCGCGGGTACCGCGACCGCCGAGCCGGCCGCGCGGCCCACGGTGAAAGCCGGTTCGAAGGTCGTCGGCTACTTCACCGAATGGGGCACCTACGACCGCAAGTACTACGTCAAGAACATCGAGACCTCCGGCTCCGCGGCCAGGCTCACGCACATCAACTACGCCTTCGGCAACGTCACCGGCGGCAAGTGCGCGATGGGCGACTCCTACGCCGCCACCGACAGGACCTACACCGCCGCCGAGTCGGTGGACGGGGTCGCCGACACCTGGGACCAGCCGCTGCGCGGCAACTTCAACCAGCTGCGGGAGCTGAAGAAGAAGCACCCCGGCCTCAAGATCCTGTGGTCCTTCGGCGGCTGGACCTGGTCGGGCGGCTTCGGTGAGGCCGCGAAGAACCCGGCCGCGTTCGCCCAGTCCTGCTACGACCTGGTCGAGAACTCGAAGTGGGCCGATGTCTTCGACGGCATCGACATCGACTGGGAGTACCCGAACGCCTGCGGCAACACCTGTGACACCAGCGGTCGTGAGGCGTTCAAGAACCTGATGGCGGCCCTGCGTTCGAAGTTCGGCGGCGGCAACCTGGTCACCGCGGCCATCACCGCCGACGCCACCTCGGGCGGCAAGATCGACGCGGCGAACTACGCGGGCGCGGCCCAGTACGTCGACTGGTACAACCCGATGACGTACGACTACTTCGGCGCCTGGGCCTCGACCGGGCCGACGGCACCGCACTCGCCGCTGAACTCCTACTCGGGCATCCCGACGGCGAACTACTACACCTCGGCGACCATCGCCAAGCTCAGGGGCCTCGGCGTCCCGGCCTCGAAGCTGCTGCTCGGCATCGGCTTCTACGGCCGCGGCTGGACCGGCGTCACCCAGGCGGCGCCCGGCGGCACGGCGACCGGCCCGGCGGCGGGGACGTACGAACAGGGCATCGAGGACTACAAGGTGCTGAAGTCGAAGTGCCCGGCGACCGGGACCGTGGCCGGTACCGCATACGCCAAGTGCGGGAACAACTGGTGGAGTTACGACACGCCTTCCACCATCGCGACGAAGATGACGTACAAGAACCAGCAGGGCCTCGGTGGCACCTTCTTCTGGGAGCTGAGCGGTGACACCACGGGCGGTGAGCTGATCAAGGCGATCAACTGACCGGCCAGTGACCGCACTTGGGGTGGGGGCTGAAGCCTCCGCCCCGAATGGCGTCGGGCGTCAGAGATCCCGGCGGGCCGGCTGCGGGGCCGGGTAGGACGGGTCCAGTTCCTCGATGGCGCGCAACGCGCCGCCCAGCGTCCTCACGAGGAGCTCGCGCATGGTGTCGCGGGGCAGTTCGGGGCTGTCGATCCAGTCGAGGGTGGCGCCCTCGACGCTGCACACCCAGGCCAGCAGGCCCATGCGGGCCAGGGGGGCGATGTCGGTGCGGCCGTAGGCCCCTTCGGCTATGGTCGCGACGATCGCCTCGCGCACGCCGTCCCGGATGGCGTGCACCTCGGTGTCGAAGCCGACGCCGCCGCTGACGACCGTGCGGTAGGAGGCCTGGTTGTGCTCGGCGTAGCGCAGATAGCTGTCGATCGTGCGCTGGACCCGGTCCAGCTGGGGCAGTTGGAGGCCGCTCGCCGCGAAGGTGACCAGGTCGGCGACGGAGTCCTGGATGATCGCCAGGTAGTAGCCGCGCTTGGACTGGAAGTAGTAGTAGATCAGTCCTTTGGCGACATGCGCCTGACGGGCGATGTCGTCCATGGAGAGCGCGTCGTACGACGTGTCGGCGAACAACCGCCGCCCGATCGCGATGAGTTCGGCGCGGCGTGCGACCGAGCGCTCGGTGCCGCGCGCCCGTGGCCGGGCGGCTGCACGCTGATCACTGATATTCAATTTCGACCCTGGTCTCGGGCTGATGGCGGGACACCCGCAGTATGTCAGGTCAAGCAGGAGTCAGGTCACAGAAGGCCGAGCTGGGTCACGAGCATCGCGATCACCAGGACGAGCGTCCAGCCCGCGAGGTGTTCGAGGACCTTCGGGCTGTCGTCCTGGGGGCCGCCGGTGCGGGTACGGGTGGCTGTGGCTGCTGATGCGGTCATTCGTCCACCTTGCCACCGACCAGGGCTTTTGCGGCCGAGAGCTTGGTCACAGGGCCCCGGCGTACACCGGGGCCCCGCATCGGTTCAGCGCACTCCCACCGCCGCGAGCGCCTTGCACTGCCGCGGGGTCGGGCGCGCGGGGAAGTACAGGTAGCAGACCCCGCCTGTGCCGGAGACCACCTTCCCGCTGGCGTTGTACCGCTTGGTGCGGAGCCAGATCTTCTCCCACTCGGCCCGTTTGTAGACGCGCCGCACCGCCTCGTCGTTCGGCGAGGCCGGGTCGTTGGCGATCACATCGCCCTCGGCGGTGAAGCCGATGACGGTCATCAGGTGCCCGGAGGTGCCGTATCCCGCGCCGGTGAGTTCCTCCTTGAGGAAGGACTGGGAGGTTATGGCCGGGATGCCGGCCGCGATCAGCGTCTCCAGGTCGGTGAGCGAGCCGAGCCGGGTGACCACGCCCTGGAGGCCGTCGAAGGTGGCCGCGTAGGCCGCGTTGAACGGCCAGTTGCCGCAGCCGGCGTACTGGTAGTCGAACGTGTACCGGGCCGCGTGGCACACCTGCGGATCGGCGTACGTCGGATCGACCCAGGCCAGTTGCTCGGGAGTGAGCCGGCCGCCCCAGTACTCGATGATCATCTGCGAGGAGGTGGGGCTGCACCAGGCCTCGCCGCCGTTGTCGTACTCGGGGTACTGGCCCGCGTGGATCTCCTGCGAGTACCGCGGGACGCTCAGCTCCTGGGCGAGCCCCGGCGCGGAGGCGGGCACGGTGAACCGGTCGGGGATGTCGGACCCCATCGCGCCGAGCCGCCACACCGTGGGGGTCCGCTTCGTCCCCGGCTTGCGATAGAGGGTCAGCCGCAGACGGTACGAGGTCAGGCGCAGCCCTGTGGCCGGGTCGTCGATGGCGAAGGTGTCCGTCCAGATGCTGCTCTTGTCGTCGCTCTGGTCGTCCACCGAGGTCCGCCGGATGTCCTGGTCACCGGCCGCCCAGCGGCCCATCACATACCAGGGCGTCGCCGTGCCGTCGGAGTACGTACCCTTCAGCTCCACCTGGATCCAGGTGCCGTCCGGCGTGTGCGCGTTCCAGGACGCGATGGCCTCCGTGGACGGGACGGCGAGCTTGTGGACGGGGGACGTCCAGGTCGCGTACTCCCAGGAGGCCGTCGTCCCGGTGTGCGGGTCGGTGTAGTCGACGGTGCCGGCGGCGGCGCCGATCACCAGCCCCGGACGGGCGCCCGCGACGGCGCGCGTGCCCTTGGTGAGGCCGCCGCGCCAGTCGGCGTACGACGTCCAGAAACGGTTGTCGACCAGGCGGGCGGGCGCTTCGGCGGACCCTCCGGCGCCGGTCGTGGCGTCGGCGGCGACGGCCGGGCCCGCGCTGCCCGCCACCGCGGCGGCGACCGCGGCGGCCAGAACGGTTCTCCGGGACGGCTGTTCGGCTCTGCTCATGGGTGGAACGACCCCCAAGTGTGTCCGAGTTCGGGCAGATCCCCTGCACGTTTGTGCGCCCACTATGACCACACCCGACAGGCTCCTGCCAGCACTTCGCCCCATGCCACGCCCACGAATATTGGCCTCTACCACTGGCATGACCTGCGGAGGCTAAAGTGCACAGCGCCGACCGCCCTTCGACGCCCCTGGAACCCGCCCCATGCGCGACCTCGCCTCCCGGCTCCGCCGGCTGCCCCCGTCCTGCGGGCCGGTGCGGGTGGTCGGGGTCGATGGACACGCCGGGTCCGGGAAATCCACGTTCGCCGGGGAGTTGGCGGTCGTCCTCGGTGGTGCGCCGGTGCTGCATCTCGACGACATCGCCAGCCATGAGGAGTTGTTCGGCTGGACCGGGCGGTTGCTGGAGCAGGTGATCGAGCCGTGGCGGCGAGGGGAGAGCGCGCGCTACGCCCCCTACGACTGGCACGCGCGGCGCTTCGGACCGGTCCGGGGTCTGGCCCCGGCCCCTGTGGTCCTCGTCGAAGGTGTCGGTGCGGGGCGCCGGGCGCTGCGGCCGCACCTCGCGCAGCTGCTGTGGATGGAGTTGCCCCGTGAGGAGTCCTGGACCCGGGGGCGCTCGCGGGACGGGGCGGAACAGCGGGAGTTCTGGGCCGGGTGGGTCCGGGCGGAACGCGAGCACTTCGCGGAGGACCCTTCCCGGCCGTTCGCCGATCTTCTGGTGCGGCAGGGAGAGAAGGGGTACGAGCTGCTTCCCGGGCCTGCCGGGACCGCTGGACCGGACCAGAAAATCACTCAGGGTGACGGGCCATCCGCAATGTGCTGAACTTGTGAAGACCCTTGCGGCAGAACTTCCCGGAGTGCCTCAACTCGGCTTGACCGAGGGGCCGTACAGGACTTACGTTCTCAATGTGCGGCCTTTCGCAGCCGCCCGCAGTCGCGAAGCCCCCGGTTGTTCCCCCGTGATCGGGGGCTTCGTTCTGCCCTGGGCCTTCTTTTCGGGCGCTCCGAGGCGCGATTCGCTCACCCTCGGTCACCATCCGGAATGCGCCCCATCTGCTCCCACCTCGTCAAACGTCCTGTGCGGCACCCTTCGGCGGGCCCACCCCCGCGGGTACGATGCCCTCGGTGCGACCTACGGACGGCAGCTCTGCGCACCGTCGCAACTCCGGTCCGCCGCAAGGCGGTTCGATCAAGGCGGTCGGCGGGCGACGGCTCGGTGGCCAACCAGCGGGGGCACGGTTTGTGGGGGACGTGATGGACTTCGGCACGCAGGGCCCGCAGGCCCCGGCCGACCTCGCCTGGCTGCGAGGTGTGGATGCCTACACGATGGGCGCCTATCCGCAGGCGGAGGAGGAGTTCCGGGCCGCGGTGCGGATGGACCCGGGGATGGCCGACGGCTGGCTCGGGCTGCACGCGCTGCGCATCGACACGACGACCGCGCTGCTGCGGATGTTCCGGCACCGGGAGCGCTTCGGGGAACAGCGCGCCCGGCATCGCCGCACCCTCAACTCCTGGTACTGGCTGGGCTGGTGGGTGCAGCCGGTGCTGGAGAGCCCGCGCGACCTGCTGCTCGCGCACGCCTCGCACTGGCTCGACGGACGCCATGTCCCGGAGCTGGACCGGGCGTTGGCGGGTCTGCCGCCGGTGGACGCCGATCCGCAGGTGCGGTTCCTGCACGCCTGCCGGTCCTATCTGGTCAAGGACTGGGATCAACTCGTCCGGCACACCGACCCGTTGATCGACGATCCGTTGCTGGGCATCGAGGCGGGGCTGTTCGGTGGCATGGCCCGGGTGCGCCTGGAGGTGTACGGGCAGGCCGAACCGCTCCTCTCCGCGGCGCTGATGCGCTGTCGCAGCGAGCAGCCGCAGCGCAAGGAGCTGCGCTACTGGCTCGCCCGGGCGCACGAGGGCACCGGCCGCTCAGCCGCCGCGCTCCCCCTCTACCGCGCCGTGCACCGGGTCGACCCGGCTTTCATGGACACCTCGGCCCGACTGGCGGCGATCGCCGAGAGCGACGGGTACGACGACGCGGCCGACCTCGCCGCGATCACGCTGTCCGGCGCGCAGGACGTACTGGACGGCCCGGACGGGCTGGATCCGCTCTTCGGCTCGGAGGGCCGTGACCTCAGGCTGTCCGAGCCCGACCTTCCGACCGGCCCGCTGCCGTCGGTGACCGATCCCGCGGTGCGCGAGAAGCTGGTCCCGTCCCCGCCGCTGCCCGCCGGGCCCACCGACCCCGTCTTACTTGAGGAGGCGCTCACCGAACTGGAGCGCATGGTGGGCCTGGAGCCCGTGAAACGGCAGGTCAAGGCGCTCTCCGCCCAGTTGAACATGGCACGGCTGCGCGCCGGGCAGGGACTGCCGGTCCAGCCGCCCAAGCGCCACTTCGTCTTCTCCGGCCCCTCCGGCACCGGCAAGACCACCGTCGCCCGCATCCTGGGCCGCGTCTTCTACGCCCTCGGCCTGCTCGGCGGGGACCATCTGGTGGAGGCCCAGCGGGCCGACCTCGTCGGCGAGTACCTCGGGCAGACCGCCGTGAAGGCCAACGAACTCATCGACTCCGCGATCGGCGGGGTCCTCTTCGTCGACGAGGCGTACTCCCTCTCCAACTCCGGCTACGGCAAGGGCGACGCGTACGGCGACGAGGCCCTCCAAGTGCTGCTGAAGCGGGCCGAGGACAACCGGGACCACCTGGTCGTCATCCTGGCCGGCTACCCGGAGGGCATGGACCGCCTCCTCGCCGCCAACCCCGGACTGTCGTCGCGCTTCACCAGCCGCGTCGACTTCCCGTCCTACCGGCCCCTGGAACTGACCTCGATCGGTGAGGTCCTCGCCGCGGAGAACGGTGACATCTGGGACGAGGAGGCGCTGGACGAACTGCGGTCCATCGCCGGGCACGTGGTGGACCAGGGCTGGATCGACGAGCTCGGCAACGGACGGTTCCTGCGGACGCTGTACGAGAAGAGCTGCGCCTACCGGGATCTGCGGCTGTCGACCTACCCGGGGATGCTGACCCGGGACGACCTGTCGACCCTGCGGCTGCCCGATCTGATGCAGGCGTACGGAGAGGTGCTGTCGGGGCGGGGACCCCAGGACCCGTCGGCCCTGTAGCCCCCGCCCGGCGCTACTTGGCCAGCGCCTCCTCGGGCTCCCCGCTCGCGCGGGGTTCCGTCACCTTGACCTGCGTCGTCTCCCGGTGGGCCGGGTCGGTGACCTCGCCGACCAGGAGTTCCAGTACGTCCTCCAGGGCGACCAGCCCGAGCACCTTGCCGGACGCGTCCGCGACCTGGGCCAGATGGGTCGCCGCACGGCGCATCACCGTCAGGGCGTCGTCCAGGGGGAGTTCGGAGCGCAGGGTCGTCATGGAGCGCCAGATGTGCTGCGGCACCGCGCGCTCGGACTCCTCCAGGTCCAGTACGTCCTTCACATGCAGGTAGCCCATGAAGGCGCCGTTCTCGGCGACCACCGGGAAGCGGGAGTAGCCGGTGCGCGCGGTCAGTTCGACCACCTGGCCCGGGGTGATCGACGGGCCGACGGTGACCAGCGACTCACGTCCCAGCAGGACGTCCGTGACCGGGCGGGAGCCCAGCTCCAGCGCGTCCTCCAGACGCTCCTGCTCCTCGGGGTCGAGGAGACCGGCCTGACCGGAGTCCTCCACCAGGCGGTTGAGCTGTTCACTGGTGAAGACCGACTCGACCTCGTCCTTGGGCTCGACGCCGAAGAGCCGCAGGATGGCCCGGGCACAGGCACCGAGGGCGATCGTGATCGGCTTGCAGAAGCGGGCGAAGACGACCAGACCGGGGCTCAGCCACAGCGCGGCCTTCTCCGGTGCGGCCATCGCGAGGTTCTTCGGGACCATCTCGCCGATGACGAGATGGAAGAAGACCACCGCGGCGAGCGCGATCACATAGCCGAGGGGGTGGATCATGCCCTGCGGCAGATGGATCCCCTCGAAGACCGGCTCCAGCAGCTGCGCGACGGTCGGTTCGGCCACCGCGCCCAGCGTCAGCGAGCAGACGGTGATGCCGAACTGCGCGGCGGCCATCATCTGGGGCAGCCGCTCCAGACCGTAGAGGACCTGACGGGCGCGGGCCGTGCCGAGCGGTTCGATCTGGCTGCGGCGGACGGAGACGAGCGCGAACTCGGCGCCGACGAAGAAGCCGTTGGCGAGCACGAGCAGCCCGGCGAAGAGGAGTTGGAGCACACTCATCGGGCAGCCTCCACGACGACGCCCGTCCGGACCAGCCGGACCCGCTCGGCGCGGTAGTGCCCGACCCGGCGCACCGAGAGCCGCCAGCCGGGCAGTTCCGCCTTGTCACCGACGGCGGGGATCCGGCCGAGCAGGTCGGCGACCAGGCCGGCGACCGTCTCGTAGGGCCCCTCGGGCACATCGAGGCCTATGCGCTGGAGGATGTCGACACGGCAGCTGCCGTCGGCGTCCCAGGCGGGACGGCCGTCCTCCGGCGGGGCGGCGGCCAGTTCGGGCACGTCCTGGCCGTCGTGCTCGTCACGGACCTCGCCGACGATCTCCTCGACGATGTCCTCCAGGGTGACCACGCCGGCCGTACCGCCGTACTCGTCGACGACGACGGCGATCGGCTGCTCGCTGCGCAGCTGCGCGAGGAGCGGCTGGACCGGGAGGGTCTCCGGGACGAGCAGCGCGGGGCGGGCGATCCGGCCCACCGGGGTGCGCAGCCGGTCGTGGGTGGGAACGGCCAGGGCGTCCTTGAGGTGGACCATGCCGACGATCTCGTCGATCTTCTCCCGGTAGACCGGGAAGCGGGACAGGCCGGTCGCCCGGGTCAGGTTGACGACGTCCTCGGCGGTCGCCGACGACTGGAGCGAGCTGACCTTCACGCGCGGGGTCATGACGTGCTGCGCGGTGAGTTCGGCGAGCGACAGGGTCCGCACGAACAGGTCGGCGGTGTCCTGCTCCAGGGTGCCGGCCTGCGCCGAGTGCCGGGCCAGGGAGACGAGTTCACCGGGGGTGCGGGCGGAGGCCAGCTCCTCGGTCGGCTCGACGCCGAGGGCGCGGACGAGACGGTTGGCGACGGCGTTCAGCGCGGCGATGACCGGGCGGAACAGGCGCGCGAACGCGTGCTGCGGGCCGGCGACGAAGCGGGCGACCTGGAGCGGCTTGGACACCGCCCAGTTCTTGGGCACCAGTTCGCCGATCACCATCTGCACGGCGGACGCCAGCAGCATGCCGAAGACGACCGCGACCCCGGAGACGGCACCCTCGGGGATGCCGATCGCGGTGAACGGGCCGTGCAGCAGCTCCGCGAGGGCCGGTTCGGCGAGCATGCCGACGACCAGGGAGGTGATGGTGATGCCGAGCTGGGTGCCGGAGAGCTGGAAGGAGAGCTCCTTGAGCGACTCGACGACCGTACGGGCGCGTTTGTCGCCCTCGGCGGCGGCCTTCTCGGCGTCCGGCCGCTCGACGGTCACCAGGCCGAACTCGGCCGCGACGAAGAAGCCGTTGGCGAGAATCAGCACGAAGGCGGCTGCGAGGAGCAGCAGGGGGATGGTCATGATGCCGCCGCCTCACCGAAATGTCGGGAGGGGGCGGCGCAGGTACTACAGGACGATCCGTCCATCGCTGGAGGGAATCACTCCTCGGGTAGCAGTGGGCCGCTGAGGGCCGGTTCGGACATCAGCGGCGGAGGCGCGACGAAAACGTCTCCGCCAACAGATTAATCAAGACAGGGCCTTCTACGGCAGATCCCTTGTGCCGCGGGCCTCGACGAGTGCCCGCAGGGCGCGGGCGTCGGTGATGGCCTGCTGCTTGGCGATGCCGGGCTGGATGCCCAGGGCGGGCAGGCTGGTGCCGTCGCTGAGGTTGAGGAACACCCAGGGGTCGCCGGGCCGCAGGTTCACCTGGATGATCTCGGCCCACTCCAGTCGGCGCCTGCTGGCGACGTTCACCACGGTGACGCCGGAGTCGTCGGCGACCACCTTCACGCGGGCCAGCATGGCCAGCACACCGAAGATGAGGGCCGCGGTGAAGACGAAGCTGAGCCGCTCACCGGGGCCGAGCTTCTCCAGGAGCAGCGCGACCGCGGTGATGGTGGCGAAGATCGCCACGCCCGCGGTGAGCAGGACGGCCCGGGTGCGGCCGGGGCGGAAGGTGACGGGGAGGGCGGGAAGGTCGGACATGGCTGCGGGGGTCCTCAGAGACGGCAGGCGTGGATGGCCGTGGTCAGGATGGCCCGGGCGCCGATGTCGTACAGGTCGTCCATGATCCGCTGGGCTTCCTTGGCGGGGACCATCGCGCGGACGGCGACCCAGCCCTCGTTGTGCAGCGGGGAGACGGTCGGTGACTCCAGGCCCGGCGTGAGGGCGACGGCCTTCTCCAACTGCTCGACGCGGCAGTCGTAGTCCATCATCACGTACGTCCGCGCGACCAGGACGCCCTGGAGGCGGCGCAGGAACTGCTGGACCTTGGGCTCGTTCTCCGAGGAGGTGTCGGCGTCCGTGCGGCGGATCACGACGGCCTCGGACTTCATGATCGGCTCGCCGAAGACCTCCAGGCCCGCGTTGCGCAGCGAGGTGCCGGTCTCGACGACGTCCGCGATGACCTCGGCGACGCCGAGTTCGATGGCGGTCTCCACGGCGCCGTCGAGGTGGACGACGGAGGCGTCGACGCCGTGCTCGGCGAGGTGGCCCTCGACGATGCCCTCGTAGGAGGTGGCGACCGTCTTGCCCTTGAGGTCCTGGACGCCGGTCGCGGTGCCGGGCTTGGCGGCGAAGCGGAAGGTGGAGCGGGCGAAGCCGAGCGGGAGGATCTCCTCGGCCTTGGCGCCGGAGTCGATGAGCAGGTCGCGGCCGGTGATTCCGATGTCGAGGCGGCCGGAGGAGACGTAGATCGCGATGTCGCGGGGGCGAAGGTAGAAGAACTCCACCTCGTTCTCCGGGTCGACGATCCGCAGTTCCTTGGACTCGCGGCGCTGCTGGTAGCCGGCCTCATGCAGCATCTCCGCCGCAGGGCCTGACAGGGAACCCTTGTTGGGGACGGCGATGCGCAGCATGAGGTCGGCTTCCTTTGCGTGATGGAGTGTTTTACGGAAGTGGCTGGTTTACAGGTGGGCGTAGACGTCGTCCAGCGAGATGCCGCGGGCGACCATCATCACCTGGACGTGGTACAGCAGCTGCGAGATCTCCTCGGCGGCTGCCTCCTTGCCCTCGTACTCGGCGGCCATCCAGACTTCGGCGGCTTCCTCGACGACCTTCTTGCCGATGGCATGGACGCCCTTGCCGACCAGTTCCGCGGTGCGGGAGGTGGCGGGGTCGCCGTTTGCGGCCTTGTGCTGGAGCTCGGTGAAGAGCTCCTCGAACGTCTTATTGGACATGGTGACGCTCAGCCTATGCCACACACCCGATACGTCAGTGCCACGGTTCAGATACTGAGCGGAGGGTGGCCGCGGTCGCCACCGCCGCCGTCACCGCCTCGTGCCCCTTGTCCTCGTTGGAGCCCTCCAGGCCGGCCCGGTCCAGGGCCTGCTCCTCGGTGTCACAGGTCAGCACTCCGTTGCCGACGGGGACGCCGGTGTCGACGGAGACCTGGGTGAGGCCCTGGGTGACGCCCTGGCAGACGTACTCGAAGTGGGGGGTGCCGCCGCGGATGACCACGCCGAGGGCGACGATCGCGTCGTAGCCCCGCCCGGCCAGCACCTTGGCGACGACCGGGAGCTCCCAGCTGCCGGGGACCCGGAGCAGGGTCGGCTCGTCGATCCCCAGGTCGTGCAGGGCGCGCAGGGCGCCGTCGACCAGTCCGTCCATCACCTTTTCGTGCCACTGCGCCGCGATGACGGCGACCCGCAGGTCACCCACGTTGCGTACGGACAGCTCCGGTGCACCCTTGCCGCTCACGTTCTCAGATCTCCTAGATGTGCTCTTTACCGGGGTTACTGGTTGTTGCAGGCCGACACGGGGGCCGCGGGGGCGGTGTCCAGCCAGGGCAGGTCGTGGCCCATCCGGTCCCGCTTGGTGCGCAGATAGCGGAGGTTGTGCTCGCCCGCCTGGACGGGCATGGGCACCCGGCTGTTGACCTCGATGCCGTGCCGCAGCAGGGCGTCGGACTTGTCGGGGTTGTTGGTCAGCAGACGGACGCTGCGCACGCCGAGGTCCTTGAGGATCTGGGCGCCGGCGCCGTAGTCCCGGGCGTCGGCGGGCAGGCCGAGCTCCAGGTTGGCGTCGAGGGTGTCACGGCCGCGCTCCTGAAGTTCGTACGCCCGCAGCTTGGACAGCAGGCCGATGCCGCGTCCCTCGTGGCCGCGCAGGTAGACGACCACTCCCCTGCCCTCGGACTGGATGCGCTCCAGGGAGGCGTCGAGCTGGGGGCCGCAGTCGCAGCGGGCGGAGCCGAAGACATCGCCGGTGAGGCATTCGGAGTGGACCCGGACCAGGACGTCCGCGCCGTCACCGATCTCGCCGTGGACGAGGGCGACGTGCTCGACGCCGTCGACCGTGGAGCGGTAGCCGTACGCCGTGAACTCGCCGTGGGCGGTGGGCAGCTGGACCTCGGCCTCGCGGCGGACGGTGGGTTCGGCGGAGCGCCGGTAGGCGATCAGGTCCTCGATGGAGATGATCGTCAGGCCGTGCTTGCGGGCGAAGGGGATCAGCTCGGGCAGCCGCAGCATCCGGCCGTCCTCGCCGGCGATCTCGACGATCGCGCCGGCCGGGCGCAGGCCCGCGAGGCGGGCGAGGTCGACGGCGGCCTCGGTGTGGCCGTTGCGGGTCAGGACACCGCCGGGCTGGGCGCGCAGCGGGAAGACATGGCCGGGGCGGACGAAGTCGGTGGGCCCGGCGTCGCCGCTCGCCAGCAGCTGGAGCGTGGTGGCGCGGTCGGCGGCGGAGATGCCGGTGGTCACGCCATGGGCGCCGGAGGCGTCGACGGAGACGGTGAACGCCGTCTTCATCTGCTCGGTGTTGTCGTCGACCATCTGCGGGAGCTTGAGCCGGTCCAGCTCCTCGCCCTCCATGGGGGCGCAGATCAGGCCACGGCACTCGCTCATCATGAAGGCCACGATCTCGGGGGTGACCTTCTCGGCCGCGACGACGAGGTCGCCCTCGTTCTCCCGGTCCTCGTCGTCGACGACGACGATGGGGCGGCCGGCCGCGATGTCGGCGACGGCCTGCTCGACGGGGTCGAGCGCGAAGTCCTCGATGCCGTCCGTGCTGTAGAGGATCGTTGCCGTACTCATGCCGGCGCTCCTTCCAGAGCGGGCCGCGCGGCCGTGCGGGAGCGCAGCCACCAGTCGCGCATGCCCCACAGGACGAGCGCGCCGTAGATGACGTAGACGAAGCCGGAGAAGGCGTAGCCGTTGGCGAAGTTGAGGGGGACGCCGACCAGGTCGACGAGGAGCCAGGCGATCCAGAACTCGACCATGCCGCGCGCCTGGGCGTACATGGCGACGACGGTGCCGACGAAGATGTAGGCGTCGGGCCAGGGGTCCCAGGACAGGGTCGGGTAGGCCTTGAAGAGCAGGGCGACGGCGACGGTGCCGACGGCCGCGGCGGCGATCATCGCGCCGCGCTCGCGCCAGGTGGCGAACCGCGGGGCAATGTGGCCGTCGGACCCCTGCTGCTTGCTGCGGTTCCACTGCCACCAGCCGTACAGCGCGACGACCATGACGATCGCCTGCTTGCCCGCGCTGCCGGTGAGGTGGCCGTAGAAGGCGCCGAAGAGGATGAGGCCGGCCAGGAACTGGACGGGCCAGCTCCAGATGGAGCGGCGCCAGCCGAGGGCGAGGGCGATCAGGCCGAAGATGTTGCCGATCATGTCCGACCAGAGGATGTGCTGGTCGAAGAGGGTGAAGGCCTCGGTGTTCAGCGAGTTCACTTGCCCGCTCCCTGCGCGCTCGCGAGCAGCCGCTCGACGTACTTGGCGACGACGTCGACCTCGAGGTTGACCGGGTCGCCGGGCTGCTTGCGGCCGAGCGTGGTCAGGTCGAGGGTGGTGGGGATGAGGCTGACGGTGAAGTAGTCGGGCCCGGCGTCGACGACGGTGAGGCTGATGCCGTCGACGGTGATGGAGCCCTTCTCCACGACATAGCGCGAGAGGTCCGCGGGGAGGGAGACCTTCACGATCTCCCAGTTCTCGGAGGGCTTGCGCTCCAGCACCTGGCCCGTGCCGTCCACATGGCCCTGCACGATGTGGCCGCCGAGCCGGGCGCCCACGGCGGTGGGGCGCTCCAGGTTGACACGGGAGCCGACAGTGAGGGCGCCGAGGCTGGAGCGGTCGAGGGTCTCCGCCATGACGTCGGCGGTGAACTCGTCGCCCTCGTGCTCCACGACGGTGAGACAGACCCCGTTCACGGCGATGGAGTCGCCGTGCTTCGCGCCGTCGGTGACGACGGGGCCGCGGAGCCGGAAACGGGAGGCGTCGCCGAGATTCTCGACGGCGGTGACCTCACCCAGTTCTTCGACGATTCCGGTGAACACTTCCCGGGTCCTCCTGCCTCATTCGGGCACGGACTCCGGGGCTGTCGATGACGACAGAAAGAACGAGCAGGAACACCGGGGGCGACGCCGGACAGAGTCGCCCCTGAGGACGAACACTTACGGCGGCGCGCACGAATGCCCGCCCGCCGCGCACTGCCTCCCATCCGGACTTTAACCGTCGGTCCAGGAATTTCACCTGGTCAACCGGCCGCTGGAAGCGGTCGGGTCGCGGACTGTAACCGCCGGTTCGGACTTTCACCGACCCCGGAGTGCGCTGCTTCTGGTACATGGCCAGTGTGCCACGGCTGATCGTGGTCCATCCGGGTGAGTCATGTGGAGTGGCTCACACGTGCGGTGACTGGACTTCTCAACCCGGCCCAACTGTAAGACCCTCTGGTCTAGTCCTTTTTGGATCACCATGGACCGGCCCGGCGGCGGTGACGACGGCCCTTGCCCGCCGCCGGGCCTTCAGGCATGTCACATTTGCCGGGGGTACCCGCGTCCCAGTCGACGTAGGGCGCTCCGTCCGGGAGCGCCGAGGTCGGGCAAAGGGGCTGAACAGCATGACCACCATCCTGGTGACCGGCGGGACCGGCACACTCGGCCGGCTCGTCGCGGAGCGGCTGCGGGCGGACGGGCACGAGGTACGGGTGCTCAGCCGGCACGCGCAGCCTCACGCCGTCGATCTGCGCGAGGGCGGGGCCGCGCTGGACGCGGCCGTCGCGGGCGTGGACACGGTGGTGCACTGTGCGACCACCCAGACGGGCGGGGACGAGAAGGCGGCCGCGAACCTCATCGCGGCGGCGCGGCGGGCGGGGGTGGGCCATCTCGTCTACATCTCGATCGTCGGCGTCGACCAGGTGCCGTTCCCCTACTACCGGACCAAGCTCGCCGTGGAGAAGCAGATCGAGGAGTCCGGGCTGCGGTGGACGGTACTGCGCACGACGCAGTTCCACGATCTGCTGGTGATGTTCTTCAACGCGGTGTCCAGGGTGCCGGTGATGCTGTTGCCGGCCGGGGTGTCCGACCAGCCGATCGAGGTGGCCGAAGTCGCGGGGCGGCTGGCCGAGTTGGCGGCGGGAGCACCCGCGGGGCGGGTGGATGACATGGGCGGGCCCGAGGTGCGGACGTTCGAGGAGCTGGCCCGGGCGTATCTGAGGGCCACGGGGCGTCGGCGGCGGGTGGTCAATGTGCGGCTGGGCGGGAAGGCGTATCGGGAGTTTCGGGCGGGTGGGCATCTGGCGGTGCAGCGGGGGGTCGGGAAGGGGACGTTCGAGGAGTATCTGCGGCGGCGATTTGCTGGGCGGGTCGTGTGAATCGTGCGGGCCGGTGGGGGGCTGGTCGCGCCCCGCGGCGGAGCCGTAAATCGACACAGCCCCGCGCCCCTGAGGGCATCAGCGCTCAGGCGGGCTGAACAGGTCGTCCTGGGCTCGGTCCCGCGCCGTCAGCAGGGCGCCTCGGAGTACGGCTGTACCGCCAAGCTCACTGGATCGCACCTTCGTCGGCAGCGGTGACATGCGGCGGACCCGTTCCTCCACCCTCGCCGCCAGTTCTTCCCCACCCGCCTGACCCACCTCGCCGCCCAGCACCACACACCCCGGGTCCAGAACGGCGACGACCGACGAGACGCCTACGGCGAGGCGGTCGGCGAGGGTGTTCAGGAATGCCGTGGCTGTCGAGGCCACCGCCGCCCGCACCAAGGCTGCCGCCACCGGCTCGTACTCAGCCGCCTCCGCCACCACCCCGTGCTCCCCCGCCAGTTCCGCGATCGCCGCCGAGCCCGCCAGGGAGTGGAAGCCGCCCTCGCAGCCCGTCGCCGACGGCAGGCCGTGCGTGCCCGGTACCGGCAGGAAGCCGATCTCGCCCGTGCCGCCGGACGCGCCGCGGCGCAGGGCGCCGTCCAGGACCACGGCCGCGCCGGTGCCGTGACCGAGCCACAGGAGGACGAAGGTGTCCCGGTCCCGCGCCGCCCCGTCGCGCTGTTCGGCCAGGGCCGCCAGGTTGGTCTCGTTCTCGACGTGGACGCGGGTTTCCGGGAGGCGTTCCTGGAGGGTGGCGACCAGACGGCGGTGCCACTCGGGCAGGCCCGTGGAGTTCCGGAGTTCGCCGGTGGCGGGGTCGATGAGGCCGGGGGCGCCGATGCCGACGGTGTGGAGGCGGTCGGCCCCGGCCTCCTTGGCGACCCGTTCGACCAGGGCCACCGCCTGCTCGACCGCAGGTCCGGTGCCGATGTCCCCGGCGATCGGGACCGAGGACTCGGCCAGCACCCGGCCCAGCAGATCCGATACGACGACGGAGACGCCCTCGGTGCGGACGTCCAGCGCGGCCAGGTGGGCCCGGTCGGCGACGATGCCGTACAACTTCGCGTTCGGGCCGCGTCGCTGCTCGCCCGACTCCCCGGCCACCTCGATCAGACCGGCCGCGGCGAGGCGCTCGACGAGGTCGGCGACCGTCGGCCGGGACAGACCGGTGAGCTGCTTCAACTGCCCTGCCGTCAACGGGCCTTCCTGCTGGAGCAGACGCAGGGCGAGCCGGTCGTTGATGGCCCGGGCGGTGCTGGGGGATGCGGGCATGCCGGGGATCCTTCCAGATCGGCGGCTTATTGGTGCTCTATCTATCAGGCAGGGTCCCTGATAGTTTACGACGCCGAGGGGTCCACAGGCCGCAAAGGGGCGGGAGAGTATGAGTGACGTGCTGTACGACCAGGGGCAGGTGAAGCGCGCCCGGTACGCCGTGGCCGCCGTCTTCGCCGTGCACGGCGCCGTCACCGGATCGTTCGCGACCCGCGTGCCGTGGATCCAGGACCACGCCTCGGTGAGTGCGGGCCAGCTCGGTCTGGCACTGGCGTTCCCCGCGCTCGGCGCGTCCGTGGCCATGCCGCTGGCGGGCCGGATCAGCCATCGCTTCGGCGCCCGGAACGCCCTGCGCGGGCTGATCTCCCTGTGGACGCTGGCCCTGGTCCTGCCGGCCCTCTCCCCCAACCTGCCGGCCCTGTGCCTCGCCCTCTTCGTCTTCGGCGCCACGGCGGGCATGGCGGACGTGGCCATGAACGCGCTCGGTGTCGAGATCGAGAACCGGCTCGGCCGGTCGATCATGTCCAGCCTGCACGGCATGTGGAGTGTGGGCACGGTGATCGGCTCGGCGGCCGGTACGCTCGCCGCCCACCTGGGCTCGGACGCGCGTCTGCATCACGTCCTGGCGTCGGCCGTCCTGACCTGTCTCGGGATGCTGGCCTGCCGCTGGGTGCTTGACCTCCAGCCCACCGAGGACGAGGAGCCGCCGCCCCGGTTCGCGCTGCCGCCCAAGTCGGCGCTGCTCATCGGTGCCGTCGGGTTCTGCGCGGTCTTCGCGGAGGGCGCGAGCCTGGACTGGTCCGCGGTGTATCTCCGGGACCAGCTGGAGACCTCGGCGGGCCTCGCGGCCGCGTGCACGACCGGCTTCACCCTGACGATGGCGATCGCGCGGCTGGCCGGCGACCGGATCGTGGACCGGTACGGCTCGGTGCGCACGGTCCGCGCGGGCGGTGTCCTCGCCGTGCTCGGCGGGCTGCTGATCGTCGTCGCGAACCATCCGGCGGTCGCGATGGCCGGGTTCGCGCTGACGGGACTGGGGATCGCGGTGGTCGTACCGCTGTGCTTCGCCGCCGCCGGCCGCAGCGGTTCGAACCCGAGCCTGGCCATCGCCGGTGTCGCGACGATCACCTACACCTCGGGGCTGGTCGCGCCGAGCGCGATCGGCACCATCGCCCAGGCGACCAGTCTGCTGGTGTCGTTCATCCTGGTGACGGTGCTGGCCGGCGGGCTCGTGGCCTTCGCGAACGTGCTGCGGGCGGGCGACCGTGACCGGCCGAAGCTCAGCCGGCCGACGGTGCCGGTGTCCGACCCGCGGGCCTGAGGCACCGCCCCGGTCAGTCCTCCGTGCGCAGGAGTTCGCGGCCCGCGGACCGGAACCGGTCGCTCCACGGCGCGGGGCGCAGCGTCTCCGAGTCCAGCCGGACGAGGACACGCGTGCCCTGCGCGTAGGTCTCGGCGCCGTCCCGCGAACAGAAGCGGAAGCCGTACGTCAGGCCGGTCGTGCCGAGCCGTTCCAGCCAGAGGTGGACGGCGTAGACGCCGGTCCTGGTCACCGGTGCCTCGTACGAGATCCGCAGTTCCCTGACCGCGTTGCAGGCGTCGCCGGCCGCCGCCCAGTCGCCCTCGAAGTGGATGCCGTACCCCTGCCACAGCTCGGTCCAGGCCTGCTCGACCTTGAGCGGGTAGCGGGCGTTGTGCAGCAGCCCGAGCGCGTCGAGGTCGTCGAAGTGGACGGTGACGGGGATCAGCCTGCCGTGGGACAGGGCGGGGGCGGTCGAGACGTCGGCGGTCACGGGTGAGGCTCCTGAACGTGGCTGAAAAGCGAGGGTACAGACCGTACAGACCCATCCTAAGCGAGCGCTCAGGAACCCCCTGGGGCGGCTCCGGTGGCGGCGGGCGGCAGCGGGCGTGGGAACCCGAGGTACCCGTGACAATGGTCCGGACAAGCTTCACGTACAGAGAAAGCGAAACCTCACCATGGACCTCGGCGTGCGCTGGAAGCTGCACGGAGACGGGCGGACGCCCGCGCCCGGAGCGGTGGTACGCCCCGACGAACGGCTGTCCTGGCCCCGCACGGCCGGGCTCGGCGCCCAGCACGTGGTGGCGATGTTCGGGGCCTCCTTCGTGGCCCCCGTCCTCATGGGCCTGGACCCCAACCTGGCCATCATGATGTCCGGCGTCGCGACCGTGATCTTCCTGCTCGCCACCCGCGGCCGGGTGCCCAGCTACCTCGGCTGCTCACTGTCCTTCGTGGGCGTCGCCGCCGTGATTCGCGCCCAGGGCGGCACCAGCGCGACGGTGACCGGCGCGGTCTTCGTGGTCGGCGTCGCGCTGTTCCTCGTCGGGGTCGCCGTCCAGCGCTTCGGGGCGCGGATCATCCATGCCGCGATGCCGCCGATCGTCACCGGCGCGGTGGTCATGCTGATCGGCTTCAACCTGGCCCCCGTGACCGCGAGCACCTACTGGCCGCAGGACCAGTGGACGGCCCTGCTGGTCATGCTGTTCACCGGCCTGGCGGTCGTCTGTCTGCGCGGTTTCTGGTCCCGGATCGCGATCTTCCTGGGGCTGATCTTCGGGTACGGCATCTCCTGGGCCTTCGACCGGATCTTCGGCCGTATCCACTCGGTCGACGCGAGCGGCAGGCTCACCGACCACTGGCGGCTCGACCTCTCCGCCGTCGGCAACGCCGACTGGATCGGCCTGCCGGACTTCCACGGTCCGTCCTTCGAGTGGTCGGCGATCCTCGTCGCCCTCCCCGTCGTCATCGCGCTGGTCGCCGAGAACGCCGGACACGTCAAGGCGGTCGGCGAGATGACCGGCGACCCGCTGGACGACAAGCTCGGTACGGCGATCTCGGCGGACGGCGTCGGCTCGATGCTGTCCACCGCGCTGGGCGGTCCGCCCAACACCACGTACTCCGAGAACATCGGTGTGATGGCCGCGACCCGCGTCTACTCGACCGCCGCCTACTGGGCCGCCGCCGGCTTCGCCCTGCTCTTCGGCCTCTGCCCCAAGTTCGGCGCCGTCGTCGCCGCGATCCCGGGCGGTGTCCTCGGCGGCATCACCGTCATCCTCTACGGCATGATCGGTCTGCTCGGCGCGCAGATCTGGATCAACTCCAAGGTGGACCTGCGCAATCCGCTGAACCTGGTGCCGGCCGCGGCGGGCATCATCATCGGCGTCGGCAACGTGACGATGAAGTTCACCGACACCTTCTCGCTGAGCGGCATCGCGCTGGGCACGCTGGTCGTCATCACCGGCTACCACGCGCTACGGGCGTTCGCCCCGGCCCATCTCAAGGAGCAGAAGCCGCTGTTGGACGAGGGGACGTCCGCCTACGACGCGGCCAAGTCGTAGGCGTACGACGGGGTGAACGTCCCCGGCGCGCCCTTGCAGCCGTCCGACTCGCCCGGCAGTTTCACCCACAGATAGCCGTCGATGCGCGCCTCGCCGGTGTTCAGCGTCGGCGTCCGGCCCAGCTTGCGGCCGTCGGGGTCGCACCACTCGCCGTCGGCGGGGGCGCCGTTGCCGTTGCGGCTGGTGTCGATGACGGCACCGAGGCCCGCCGGGCCGCCCAGCGCAGCGAGGACCTGGCGGTCGTAGGCGATCTCGTCGGCGGTGCGGTGGAAGTTGGAGACGTTGCTGAAGATCCCGTCGGAGGACGCGGCCGACGCGGCGCCCGCCTGCCGCAGCAGTTCCGCCTGCTTGGCCGCCGGGTGCCAGCCGGAGTGGCCGGCGTCGTAGTAGACGCGGGCCTTGGGATTCGCGGCCTTCATCACCCGGCCCGCGCGGGCCAACGAGGCGAAGCGGTCGGCGCGTCGGCCGCCGGACAGACACTCGGACTGGGCGATCGAGTCGGGCTCCAGGATCACCACGACCTCGCCGGAGCCGAGCCCCGCGGCGAACCGGTCGATCCAGGCGTCGTACGCGTCGAGGTCCGGCGCCCCTCCCTGGGAGGCCCCGCCGCAGTCGCGGCCCGGGATCGTGTACGCCACGACGACCGGCACCCGTCCCTGCGCGGCGGCGCCCGCGGTGACGGACCCGACCCGCGCGGTGACGGTGTCCGGCGCGTACTCGGCGAACCACACGGCCGCCGGCTGGTCGGCGATCCGGGACTCGATGACGTCGTGCCGCGGGTCGCCGGTGTTCTCCCTGACCCAGTCGAGCACCTGGGAGTCGGGGTGGCGGTAGAGACGGACGGACGCGGTCGAGGGCTGCCGCTTCTCGGCCTCGGTCTTCGTCGGCGTCGGGCTCGCCTTCTTCTTCGGGGTGACCGACGGGGACGCCGACCTGGTGGTCACGGACGGGGACGGCGACGGGGCGGGCGGGCGGATGTCCAGGGTCGGCGACTCCGTCACCTCGGGGCGGGCCTCGTCGACGCCGCGTCCGTCGCCCAGCGCCGACACCATCCCGGTCGCGGCGCCGACGGCCACCACGACGGACGCCGCAGCGACCATGCCGTTGCGGCGCGCGGCACGCCGGCGCTCGGCCCTGCGCTCGGCCAGGCGACGGGCACGTAAGCCTGACACCCGCTGATCCCCTCCCCCACGGCGGGTGCGTTCCCCCGTTCTGGGGAAGCGTCGGGCCCGCCGCCACGTCGGCCAGCCTAGGCCTGGGACCCTGCCTGCATGGCGCAGTTGGAACACTTCACCACTCCCGTCGACACAGTCGTCGACCGGATGCGTGGCCTGGACGAGGCCCTTCCGGAACGGGACGGGATCGCGGTGTTCAACCGCGTCTACCTCGCCGTCACCGAGGCGGTCGACCGGGGCATCGACAGCGGCCGGTTCGCGGACGCCCGCACCGCGATCACGCTGGACGTGCGGTTCGCCGAGCGCTATCTGCGGGCGGTCGACGCGGTGGCCCGCGACCGGCGCCCGCCCGCCTGCTGGCGGCCCCTCTTCCAGTTCCGCCGCCATCCCGGCGTACGACCGCTGCAATTCGCCCTCGCGGGCATCAATGCGCACATCGGGCACGATCTGGCGCTCGCCGTCGTGGACACCTGTCGTACGCTCGACTGCGAACCCGCCGATGTCGAGGACGAGTTCGACCGCGTGGGCGATCTCCTCGTCTCGCTGGAGGAGCGCATCCGCGAGGATCTGATGCCGGGCCCCGACCTGCTCCAGATCGCCGACCCGCTCACCCATCTGCTGGGCGCGTGGAGCCTGGAGCGGGCCCGGGACGCGACCTGGACCGCGGCGCGGGCCCTGTGGGCGCTGCGCGGACTGCCGGACGTGGCGGCCGAGTTCACGGAACGGCTGGACACCGCGGTGGGGTTCGCGGGGCGGATGCTGCTGACCCCGCTTCCCGACTGAGGAGTGCCCGGCGGCTCAGTCCTCCGGCAGTTCCACCGGCGCGATCTCGTCGTACACGTCACCCGGTCCCGGGTTGGTCGCGTCGGTCGCGCCGCCGAAGTGGTGCATGACGCCCCAGACCGCGTTCAGCGCGGTCTGGATCGCGCCCTCGGCCCAGCCGGCCGTCCAGGAGATGTCGTCTCCGGCGAGGAAGATGCCCCGCTTGTCCTCGGGCAGCCGGTCCTGCATGAAGTGGGTGAACAGGCGCCGCTGGTAGCGGTAGTGGCCGGGCAGGTTGGCCTTGAACGCGCCCATGAAGTACGGCTCGTTCTCCCAGGACACCGTCACCGGGTTGCCGATGATGTGCTTCCTGATGTCGACCTTCGGATAGATCTCGCCGAGCGACTTCAGCATGACCTCCATCCGCTCGTTCGCGGACAGCGGCAGCCACTTCAGGCTGTCGTCGCACCAGGTGTAGGAGAGGCAGATGACGGCCGGCTTGTCCGGACCGTCGTCCAGGAGGTAGGTCCCGCGCGTCATCCGGTCGGTGAGCGTCATCGACATGACATCCCGGCCCGTCTCCTCGTCCTTGTCCAGCCAGAACGGCCGGTCCACGGGCACGAAGAGCTTCGAGGACTCCATGTAGTGGGTGCGCTCGATGGCGGTCCAGTGGTCGATCGGGAAGAGCGAGTCGTCGCAGGCGATCTTCGACAGCAGCATCCAGGACTGGGCGGTGAAGATCGCCGCCTGGTAGGTGCGGATGTCGCCGTTCGCGTCGGTGACCGTGATCTGGTTGCCCGCGGTGCGGTGCAGCCGGGTCACGGCGGGCCGGGGTTCGCCGTTCACGTGCAGGCTCGCCAGCGAGGTGCCGTGGGGCCAGTGGAGGATCTTCTCGGGCTCGCGCTCCCACAGCCGCAGCGGCAGTTGCTGGGAACCGCCGACGATGCCGCGGTGGTGGTCGTCGGCCTCGGTGTAGACGACGCGCAGGATCTCCAGGATGGAGTTGGGGAAGTCGGTGTCCCAGCCACCGGTGCCGAAGCCGACCTGGCCGAAGATCTCTCGGTGCCGGAAGGACCGGAAGGCCTCGGAGTCGCAGAGGAAGCCGTAGAAGGTCTGGTTGTCGAGCTTCTCGACGAGCCTCGCCCAGATCTCCCGGATGCGCGGGACGTCCCGCTCGCGCATGGCCTGGTTCATGTCGGAGAAGTCGGCGCCCTCTTCGAGGCACTTGTTCCAGGCGGCGGCGACATCACGGTAGACCTGCGGCAGGTCGTCGACGGTCTCGGCGTAGTGCGACTCGCCCTTGAGGTCGACGACGGTCGAAGGGGTGCACTCCGCAAGGGGGTTGGGGAACGCGCGGGTCTCCAGACCCACCAGGTCGATGTAGTGCTGAAGCGCGGTGGAGGACGGCGGGAACCGCATCGCGCCCATCTCCGCCGTCAGGGAGCTGTCGCAGCCCTCGAAGCCGACCGTCCGCAGCCGTCCGCCGATCCGGTCGGCCTCGTAGACGACCGGCTTCAGGCCCATCTTCATCAGCTCGTACGCGGCCACGATGCCGGACAGGCCGCCGCCGATGACGGCGACCTCGGTGCCATGCTCGGTCGCCGGTATCTGGCCGAGGCCCGCCGGGTGGGCGAGGAAGTCGTCGTACGCGTAGGGGAAGTCCGGGCCGAACATGGTGATCGGCGGCTGCTGCGCGTCGGCGTGCTGGACGGCGTTGGGCACCGTGGACGTCATGGGGTACGGACTCCTTGCGAATGCTGCGAAGAATGCGGGGTGTTCAGACGTAGAGCTCGGGACGCCGGTCCCGCAGATACGGGTTGGCCTCGCGGGAGGCGGCGAGGAAGGCCGGGTCGGCGTCGGCGAACACCAGCTGCTCATCGCGTCCGGCGCGGGTGCGGGCGACCCCGTCGGGGCCGGCGAGGACGGAGAGCCCGATGAACTCGAACTCCCCTTCCTGGCCGACCCGGTTGACGTAGGCGACATACATCTGGTTCTCGAAGGCCCGCACCGGGATCATCGACTCCGCGACGAACTGGAACGGGTGCATCTGTGCCGTCGGGACGACGAGGAGGTCCGTCCCGGCCAGGGCGTGCGCCCGGACGTTCTCCGGGAACTCGACGTCGTAGCAGATCAGGAGCCCGACGGTCAGCCCGTTCAGCTCGGTCTGGACGACGTGCCGCTCGCCCGGGGTGAAGTGGTCGCGCTCGAAACAGCCGAAGAGGTGGGTCTTGCGGTAGTTGGCGAGACGGTCGCCGTCGGCCGAGATCAGCTGGGCGGAGTTGAAGACGGAGCCGGAGAACGCCTCCGGGTACCCGTACGCGATGGCGAGACCGTGCCGTACGGCGATCTCCGCGACCGCGTCCGCGCCCTCCCCGTCGGCCGGCTCGGCGAGGCGGGCGATGTCGTCGCCGATCGCGTACCCGGTGAGGAACATCTCCGGCGCGGTCACCAGCCCGGCGCCCGCGGCGGCGGCACGGCCCGCGGCCTCGTCGAGGACCTTGAGGTTCCCGTCGACCGAGCCGGGGCGGCCGGAGCTCTGGAGCAGGGCGGTGCGCATGCGTGATCCTCACCGGGGGCGGAAGGGGTGGTTGAGGGGGCCATCTAGACGGTACGGGCGCCTGACCAGGCCCGACAAGAAGGAGCCGTTGCGCGCCGCCGGGCGGTTCATTGCGCGCGGGGCGGCTCCGGCGGCGATTCGTTGCGTCGGCGGCCGAGAACCAGGGCGGTGACCAGGTAGGGCACCGAGAGGATCACGAAGACGGTGCCGTGGTCGGCCCGCGCGCCGAGCAGGGCGTACGCGGCGAAGGTGAGGACCGTGACCAGCTCCGTGCCGAGGCTCGCCACCGAGGTGAGCGTGGCCCGGCGGGCGTCGTCGATGCGGTGCTGGAGCCGTACGTCGGCGAGCACCTCGGCCAGCTGGAAGCCGCCGAAGGCCAGACCCACCAGGGCGATACCGGCCGGGGTGCGCAGCGCGGCGCCGACGGCCAGCGCGAGGGCCGAGCCCGCGAGCAGCCATGCCGTGCCGGTGGTGCCGAGGCGTTCGGCGGGCCCGGTCAGCAGGCTGGCCGCCGTGACGAGCGTCCAGACGAGCAGGATCAGATAGGGGACGGTCGCCTCGGCGACGCCGGTGTCGCGGGCCAGGAGCGGCGTGTACTCGTCGAGCGCGCCCCACACCGCGGCGACGGCCGGGATCAGCAGCAGAGCGCCGCGGACGGACCGGTTCCCGCGTGCCTCGCCGAGCCCGGTCCGCAGGGTCGCCCACCAGCCGTCACCGCCCGTCCCGCGCTCCGCCCGGTGCTCCGGGAGCCGGGTCGCGACCACGGCGGCCAGCACACAGGCCGCGACGCTGGCCGCGCCCACGACCGGGTAACCGCCCAGCGCGAACACCGGTCCCGCGGCCCCGATCGAGGCCATGGTGGCGACCAGCCGCGCCGCCCGGACGCGCCCCATCACCCGGGCGTAGCGGTGCGCGCCCCCGAGCCGGTCCAGCTCGTCGTAGGCCAGCGCCTCCAGCGAACCGGAGCAGAGCGCTCCGCCGACGCCCCACAGGACGAAGCCGAGCGCGAAGGCGCCGTACGACGGGACGATCACCCACAGCGCGAAGCCGACGGCGTTGAACAGCGGGCCGACCCACAGCAGCAGCCGGCGGGACACGGCGTCGGCGAGGGCACCGGAGGGCACCTCCAGGACGACGGCCGTGATCGACCACAGGGCGAAGAGCGAGGAGATCTGCCAGAGCGACAGCCCGGTGTCCGCGAACAGCAGCGCGTACACCGGGTAGAGCAGCACGAAGTCGTCGAGGAACGCGTAGCCGTACAGCGTGGTCGTCAGCCGGCGGACGCCGGTCGCGGGCACACGTGCGGGTGAGAGTGTCATGAGGCCTTCCCGGAAGGGCGGTTCGGACGTCGTCGCAACGGCGTCCGAGGCGGCCCTCGGGAGGCACGGCTGGTGGATCAATGTCGCCAGGTCATGACACCGATGCTAGACACTTGCGGGCCCGCTGCCCAGCGAATAGACGGTGCTCATGACGGGAGCAGCGCGCGCAGCGCCGACGGGGTCACCCCGGCCAGGCTGGCCTCGACGGTCCGGCCGGGTGCCGCCTCGATGGGGGCGAGGGAGGGCACGGCGAGCACCGTGCAGCCGGCCGCCTCGGCGGAGGTCACGCCGGTTTCCGTGTCCTCGACGGCGACGCACCCCGAGGGGTCCACGCCGAGCGCCCGGCACGCGGCGAGATAGGGGTCCGGCTCCGGCTTGGTGCGGGCGGTGTCGTCGGCGGTGACGGAGACGGCGAAACGGCCGGTGCCCAGTGCGCGCAGCACGGTGTCCGCGACCGACCGCGGCGACGCCGTCACCAGCGCGGTCGGTACGCCCTCGCGGGCCAGCGCGTCGAGCAGGTCGAGGGCGCCGGGGCGGGGCACGACACCGGTGCGGACCCGGTCGGCGAACTCCCGGTGGAGGGTGTCGGCGAGGTCGGCGGCCGGGGCGCCGGTGGCGGCGGCCAGCCAGTCGGCGGTGTGCTCGACGGGACGGCCGAGGACGTCCGCCCGGTCCGCCTCGGTCAGTTCCCGCCCGGCGACCCGCTCCACCGCCTGCCACCACAGCCGCTCGGTGTCGACGAGTGTGCCGTCCATGTCGAACAGGACGGCCTGGAGCGGGAGTCGGGTCATGTCCATCTCTTTCATACGGTACGTTCCGCGACCAGCACCGGCCGCTCGGGCAGCGAGACGCTCACCGTGGCACCGGCCGTGAGCGCACCCGCCTCGTGCGCGGGCAGATCGGCCTTGACCTCACCGCCGTCGGCGAGCCGGACGGTGACGCGGACGGCCGCGCCCAGGAAGGACGTGGCGAGCACCCGTGCCTTCCCGTCGGCGTCCGCGGCCACCCGTACCGCCTCGGGCCGCACCAGCACGTCCACGTCGCCCGCCTCCGGCACGGGACCGTCGACCGGCAGCCGCTGCCCGAGCACGTCGACCACACCGTCGCCCACCCGCCCCGGGACGCGGCTCATCGTCCCCACGAACTCGGCGACGAAGGCGGTGGCCGGTCGGCCGTACAACTCGGCGGGTGCCGCGCACTGTTCGAGCTTCCCGGCGTGCATCACGGCGACCCGGTCCGCCATGGACAGGGCCTCCTCCTGGTCATGGGTGACGAACAGCGTGGTGATGCCCAGCTCCTGCTGGAGCCGCCTGATCTCCTCGCGGAGCGTGAGCCGCACCTTGGCGTCGAGGGCGGACAGCGGCTCGTCCAGCAGCAGCACCCGCGGCCGCAGGGCGAGGGCCCGGGCCAGCGCGACGCGCTGCTGCTGGCCCCCGGAGAGCTGGTGCGGATAGCGCGCGCCCTTGTCGGCGAGCCCGACCAGCTCCAGCAACTCGGCTGCACGCGCCCGCCGTTCGCCCGTACGCACCCCGCGCATCCGCAGCCCGAAGGCCACGTTGTCGAGTGCGTCGAGGTGCGGGAAGAGGCTGTACGACTGGAAGACCATCCCGGCGTCCCGGCGGTGGGCCGGGATCCGGGTGACGTCCTCGCCGTCCACCAACACCGCACCGGAGTCGGGGTGCTCGAAGCCGGCGAGCATCCTGAGGGCGGTGGTCTTGCCGCAGCCGGAGGGGCCGAGCAGGGCGATCAGCTCACCCGGGCGGACGGTGAGATCGAGGCCGTCGAGCGCGACCGTGGGCCCGAACTCCCTTCTCAGTCCGCGGAATTCGACGGTGGCGGCGTTCTCGTTCGTTTTCATGGTTCAACCCCGGGAGGTGGTACGGGAGCGCCCGCCGAAGCCGGCCAGGACGAGGAGCAGCAGCCAGGTGACGAGCAGGCTCATCACGGACACGGCGACGGACAACTGGGCCTGCGAGCCGCTGACGTTGACGATCCACACCGCGAAGGGCTGGAAGCCCAGCAGCTGGGCGACGGTGAACTCGCCGAGCACCAGGGCCAGGGTGAGGAAGGAGGCGTTGAGCAGGGCGCCGCGCAGGTTGGGCAGGACCGCCTGGACCAGGGCCTGCGGCCAGCTCGCGCCGCAGCTCCGCGCGGCCTCGACGAGGGTGGGGACGTCGATCGCGCGCAGTCCGGCGTCCAGGGCCCGGTACACGAAGGGCAGCGCCATCACGACGTACGCCAGGACGAGTACGACGGGGAAGTCGGGGTTCTGGATGGCGACGAAGGTCTGGAACAGCGGCGTGCGGGAGAGGTGTTCGGGCCCCCACTTGAGGACCGTGACGATGCCGGCGACGAACGCGATCGGCGGCACGACCAGCGGCAGCGAGCACACCACCTCCACCACCGGCCGCAGCTTCGGCGCGCCGAGCCGCAGCGCGACCATGGCGGGCACCATCAGCAGCAGGACGACGGCGATGGTGGCGAGGGCCAGTTCCAGCGAGAGCATCAGGCTGGAGCCGAAGCCGCCGGTGGCGACGATCTGGGTGTAGGCGTCGACGGTCAGGCCCTGTCCCGGCACGTCGACCGTGAAGACCACGGAGGCGGCCAGCGGCAGCAGGAAGTACAGCCCGGCGAGGCCGAACACACCCCACCGCCACAGGTTCAGGCGAGCCATCGCGCACTCCTCCGTTGCAGGGGCAGATACACGGCCATGACGAGGCCCGCGACGAGGACCATGTCGAGGCTGAGGGCGAGGGCCACGTTCTCCTGGCCGACGAGCACGTTGCCGGAGAGGGCGTCGGCGATCTGAAGGGTGATCAACGGGACGGAACTGCCCACGATCGCGGCGGCGGTGGCGTAGGCGGCGAAGGCGCTGCCGAAGAGCAGCACGAACCCGCCCAGCAGCGTGGGCAGCAGGACGGGCAGGGCGACATGCAGCCAGTACTGCCTGGTGGTCGCGCCGTTGTTCTGCGCGGCCTCCCGCCACTGGACGCGCAGCCCCTCCAGGGCGGGGGTGATGGTGAGGACCATCAGCGGGATCAGGAAGTACAGGTAGACGACGACCAGTCCCCAGAAGCTGTAGAGGTCCCAGCCTTTGTCGGTGAGGCCCAGGTGCCGGGTCAGTACGCCGGCGTTGCCGAGCGTGGCGACGAAGGCGAAGGCGAGCGGGACACCGCCGAAGTTGGCGAGGACGCCGGAGGCGGTGAGCACGGCCTCGCGCAGCGCGCGGTACCGGGAGGTGACGACGGCCTGTGCGAGCGGCAGTCCGAGGAGCGTCGCGAGGGCGGCGGACACCGCGGACAGCTTGACGCTGCCGACGAGGGCGGTGAGATAGGCGCCCCGCAGCGAGGCGGTCAGGTTGGCCGTGCTGTAGGCGCCGGTGCTCTTGACCGTGAAGGCTCCGTCGAGGACCGCCCAGGCGGGCAGCCCGAAGGCCACGGCGGTGAAGGCGAGCAGCGGGACGACGGCGACCCAGCCGAGCGACCGGCGCCGCCGCCCCACCGCGGCGGCGGGCGCCGTGTCGACCCGCGGGAGCGTGGCCGTCATCCGGAGACGGCCTTCGCCCAGCCCTGTCCGAGGACCGTCTTGGCCTTGTCCTGCTGGGCCTCGGTCGGGAAGGAGGGCGTGCCGGAGACCTCGGGGAGCTTGGCCGCCGCGGTCTTGTCGAGGGTGCCGGCCTTCTCCATGGCGGCCATCAGGGCCGGGCGGGCGTATCCCTTGAGCCACAGGTTCTGGCCCTCGGCGCTGTAGAGGTACTCCTGCCACAGCCGGGCGGCCGCCGGGTGCGGGGCGTCCTTGTTGATGGCCTGGGAGTAGTACTGGGAGAACTGCCCGTCGCCGGGGACGGTGACCTTCCAGTCCACGCCCTTGGACTTGAACTCGTCCGCGTACCCGGCGTTGAGGTAGTCCCAGTCGATGCTGATCGGCGTCTCACCCTTCTCGACGGTGGCCGGGGTGGACTCGACGGGGGTGTAATTGCCGTTGTCCTTCAGCTTCTTGAAGAAGTCGAGGCCGGGCTGGATGTCGTCGAAGGAGCCGCCGTTCGCGAGCGCCGCCGCCCACACGCCGCCGAACGCCGAACCGGACTTGGTGGGGTTGCCGTTGAGGGCGACCTGGCCCTTGTACTGCGGCTTGAGCAGGTCGGCGAAGGTGGTGGGACAGCTCTTGACCCGCTTCGCGTCGCAGCCGATGGAGATGTAGCCGCCGTAGTCGTTGTACCAGCGGGCCTGCGCGTCCTTCTGCCCCTCGGGGATGTCGGCGAAGCCCTGCACCTTGTAGGGGGCGAGCAGCCCCTGCTGGGCGGCGCTGATCGCGAAGGAGCTGCCGAGGTCGAGCACGTCGGGTGCGCGGCCCTGGCCCTTCCTCGACGTCACGGCGTTGATCTCGTCCTGGCTGGCGCCGTCGGGGTTCTCGACGGAGATCTTGATGCCGTACTTCTTCTCGAACCCGTCGATGAGGGCACCGTAGTTGGCCCAGTCGCGGGGCAGGGCGATGGCGTTGAGCGTGCCCTCCTTCTTGGCCGCGGTCACCAGGGCGTCGAGGCCGCCGAAGTCGGCGGCGGAGGTGGCGGTGGCGGCGTTCTTGCCGTCGGCGGTGGTGGACGCGGTGTCGGGGGCGGCGCCGCAGGCGCTCAGGGTGAGCGCGGCTATGGCGCCGAGGGCGGCGGTTCTCGGCAGGGAAACGGTCACGGCTTCTCCAGGGCGTTAAGAACTTGTCTGAACAAGTTGGCCCCAGTAAGGCTGCCGCTGGTGTCACGCCCGTAAACACTGAAGAAACGCTGACCCCCGAACTCCGGGCCAATCAAGTACCCCTCCGGCCGCCGCCGGATGTCGACTAGGCTGGTCACGCTGTGCACAGCATTCGACTCAGAGGGGAAGCATGGCGGCGCGACACGAAGAGATCGCCGACGAACTGCGCCGGGCGATCGACCGCGAGGAGTACACGGTCGGCAGCCGCCTGCCCGCGGAGACGGACCTCGCCGCCCACTACGGCGTCTCACGGGGCACGGTCCGCCAGGCGGTCGCCGCGCTGACCGCCGAGGGCCTCATCGGCTCCCGCCAGGGCGCCCGCCGCGTGGTGCTGGCCAGCCGCCGCAGCCAGAGCTTCGCCGAACTGCGCAGCTTCGCCCAGTGGGCGCGGGCGATGGGCCGCGAGGCAACGGGGCAGGTCATCACCCAGGAGTACCGACCGGCGTCCACCGAGGACGCCGTACGCCTCCAACTACCCGCCGGGACACCGGTGTTGCACGTCCTGCGGGTCCGCGGCCTGGACGGCGAGCCGGTACTGCTGGAACGGACGGTGTACGCCGACTGGATCTCCCCCGCCGTCGAACCGATCGAGCCGGACTGCCCCTCCGTCACCCAACGCCTGTACGACGAGACGGGGTTGGTCTTCGCGTACGGCGAGCATGTCATCGACGCGGTCGCGGCGGGCGCGCAGGACGCGGACCTCCTGTCGGTCCGCCGCACCAGCCCCCTTCTCAGGGTCCGCCGTGTGACGACGACCCGCGAGGGCCGCCCGGTGGAGTGGTCGGACGACCGCTACCGCTCGGACGCGGTGAGCTTCAGCGTGCACAACTCGACGGCCAACAACGCGCTGGCGAGAAAGACGGCGGAGTAGGGGCGGGGGGAACTGCGCGAACGGCCACAACGGACCCGCACCAGCCCCACAGCCGCACCACCCATCACCCGGGCGCCCCCGAGGAGAACCGCCTCAACAACGGCGACAACACCAGCACCGACTTGGTCCGCTCGACGAACGGCTCCCCGGCAATCCGCTCCAGGACCCGTTCAAAGTGCCGCATGTCAGACGCAAACACCTGCACGATCGCATCCGCGTCCCCCGTGACCGTCGACGCCGCCACCACCTCCTGGTACCGCTCAAGACCCCGCCGGATGATCTCCGGCGAGGTGTTGTGCCGGCAGTAGATCTCGACGAACCCCTCGGTCTCCCAGCCGAGCGCCGACGGATCGACCCGCACCGTGAACCCGGTGATGGCGCCAGTGGCACGCAGCCGGTCCACCCGTCGTTTCACGGCGGGCGCGGACAGACCGACGATCTGCCCGATGTCCGCGTAGGAGCGGCGGGCGTCCTCGGCGAGGGCGTGGACGATGCGTTCGTCGAGATCGTTGAGCACGGTGGGTGGATCAGCTCTCAGGTGATGCGGGCGGTGCGGTAGGTGCGGTCGTCGCGAGACGGGAGCGGCGGTGGCCGTACAGGAAGTAGAACACGAGCCCGGCCGCCATCCAGATTCCGAAGACCACCCAGGTGACGGCGGACAGGCTGCCCATCATCCAGACGCAGAACCCGAGGCCCAGCACCGGCAGCACCGGCGACAACGGCACCCGGAAGGTGCGCGGCATCTCCGGACGCGTCCGGCGCAGCACCACGACGGCGATGTTGACCAGCCCGAAGGCGAACAGCGTGCCGATGCTGGTGGCGTCGGCGAGCTGCCCCAGCGGGATCGCGGCGGCGAGGACACCGCAGAACAGGGACACGATCACGGTGTTGGCCCGCGGCGTACCCGTCTTCGGATGCACCCGCCCGAACACCTGGGGCACCAGCCCGTCCCGGGACATCGCGAAGAGGATGCGGGTCTGACCGTAGAGCACGGTCAGGACGACGCTCGCGATGGCGATGACGGCACACGCGGCCAGCAGGGTCCCCCAGAAGGTCTGCCCGGTCACGTCACGCATGATCTGCGCGAGCGCGGCCTCGGAGTCCCCGAACCGCTGCCAGGGCTTGGCGCCGACGGCGACGGCCGCGACAAGGACGTACAGCGCGGTGACGATGACCAGCGACAGCATGATCGCGCGCGGCAGGTCGCGCTGGGCGTTCTTCGCCTCCTCACCGGCGGTGGAGGCGGCGTCGAAGCCGATGTACGAGAAGAAGAGCGTGGCCCCGGCCGCGCTGACGCCCGCCATGCCGAGCGGCATGAAGTGCTCGTAGTTGCCGGCGCGGAAGCCCTGGACGCCGATGGCGCAGAACAGCACCAGCGCGGCGATCTTCACGACCACCATGATCGTGTTGGCGCGGGCGGACTCCCGCGCCCCGCCCAGCAGGAACGCCATGGCCAGCAGCACGACGATCAGCGCCGGCAGGTTGAAGACACCGCCGTCACCGGGCGGGGCGGACAGCGCGTCGGGGATGGTGACGCCGATCGTCCCGTCGAGCAGCTCGTTCAGGTACTCGCCCCAGCCGACCGCGACGGCGGCGACCGAGACGCCGTACTCCAGGAGCAGACACCAGCCGCAGACCCAGGCGACCAGTTCGCCCAGCGTTGCGTACGCATACGAGTACGACGAGCCCGCGACCGGGATGGTGCCCGCGAGCTCGGCGTAGGACAGGGCCGAGAAGAGGGCGGTCAGTCCGGCGATGACGAAGGACAGGGTGACCGCGGGACCGGCCTTCGGCACGGCCTCGCCGAGGACCACGAAGATGCCGGTGCCGAGGGTGGCACCGATGCTGATCATGGTCAGCTGCCACAGCCCGAGGGTCCGGCGCAGACGGCCGCCCTCGCCCTGGCCGCCCTCGGCGACCAGGCGTTCCACGGGCTTGCGCCGCATGAGCCGCGCACCCCACCCCGGGGACGGTGTGGTGCGGTGTTGCGGGGGTGCGCCTTGGTCGAGCACGCGCTGACTCCTTCGTCGCTGCGATCGGCGCGAGGGGACCGGCGGCACACCTGCGGGAGCAGGAACCCACCGAGCGGGGTCCCCGCCACGCCACGTACAGCGCTTGACCCTATGAGCCAGACATCACGGTCGTCATGCAGCAACCTTGCGCACCTCCGCAAGATCGTTGCGTTCATCGCAGAGGGGCGGGCGTTCGTTGCGCGCGGCCCGGTCAGGCGTCCTGGACGCCGGTCAGCTCCTTGACGAGGAACGTGCACGCATCCGCCTGCTCCTGCCGTACGCCCGCCTGATCGACGTACGCCCACCGGTCGACGTAGTCCACGGTCGGCCGGTACCCGAGCCGCGCGTACAGCGCCGCCGCCCGCGGATTGTCGCCCGCCACCCCGAGCCCCATCACCCCGATGCCGCGCGCCCGTGCCAGCTTCTCGGCGGCCCGCACCAGCGCGCTGCCGACGCCCCGTGAACGCAGCTGCTCGGGCCGGACGAGGAGTCCGTTGATCTCGGGGCAGCCGGGGTGCGCCGCGCGCACCTCGGGCGCCGCGCAGCCGGTCCAGCGGACCTCGGCGTGGCCGACGGGCCGGCCGTCCAGCCACGGGATCAGATAGGTGCTCTCCCCCGCCTCCTGGCGCGCGAGGCGGGCCGCGTGGCTGCCGTCGACGCTGGACGACGGCATGAAGGACCCCAGTCGGCCGAGATCCTCGGCCCGGCACGGTGCGATCTCCATGCCCGCGACCGTAGCCGCCCGGGCATGCGAACGGCCCCCGGTTCTCACCGGGGGCCGCAGGCGACGGGGTCAGCTCCAGCTGGCGTGCAGCGGCTTGCCCTCGGCGTAGCCGGCCGCGCTCTGGATGCCGACGACCGCCTTCTCGGCGAACTCCTCCAGGGAGCCCGCGCCGGCGTAGGTGCAGGAGGAGCGGACGCCCGCGATGATCGAGTCGACCAGGTCCTCGACGCCCGGACGGGTCGGGTCGAGGAACATGCGGGAGGTGGAGATGCCCTCCTCGAAGAGCGCCTTGCGGGCCCGGTCGTACGACGACTCGTCGGAGGTACGGTTGCGCACCGCACGCGCCGACGCCATGCCGAACGACTCCTTGTAGAGACGCCCGTTGGCGTCCTGCTGGAGGTCGCCCGGCGACTCGTACGTCCCCGCGAACCAGGACCCGATCATCACGTTGGACGCCCCCGCGGCCAGCGCCATGGCGACATCGCGCGGGTGCCGGACACCGCCGTCGGCCCACACGTGCTTGCCGTACTTCTTCGCCTCCGCCGCGCACTCCAGAACGGCGGAGAACTGCGGCCGGCCGACGCCGGTCATCATCCGGGTCGTGCACATGGCGCCGGGGCCGACGCCGACCTTGATGATGTCCGCGCCCGCCTCGATCAGATCCCGCACGCCCTCGGCGGCGACGATGTTGCCGGCCGCGATCGGGACGTGCGGGTCGAGCGCCCGGACGACCTTGATCGCGTTGATCATCGACTCCTGGTGGCCGTGGGCCGTGTCGATGACGAGCGTGTCGACGCCCGCGTCGAGCAGCTGCTTGGCCTTGCCCGCGACATCGCCGTTGATGCCGACGGCGGCGGCGATCCGCAGCTTGCCGTTCGCGTCGACGGCCGGCGTGTAGAGGGTGGCCCGCAGGGCGCCCTTGCGGGTGAGGATGCCGGCCAGCTTGCCGTCCTGGTCGACGGCGGGGGCGTAGCGGCGGTTGGCGCCGTCGAGGCGGTTGAAGGCCTCGCGCGGGTCGATGTCCGCGTCGAGCAGCAGCAGGTCACGGGACATGACCTCGGTGAGCTGCGTGAACCGGTCGACGCCGGTCAGGTCCTGGTCGGTGACGACACCGACGGGACAGCCGTCCTCGTCGACGACGACACCGGCGTTGTGCGCCCGCTTGGGCAGCAGCGCGAGGGCGTCGGCGACGGTCTGGTGCGGGGCCAGCACGATCGGGGTGTCGAGGACGTGGTGGCGGCTCTTCACCCAGGAGACGACCTCGGTGACGACGTCGATCGGGATGTCCTGCGGAATGACGACGAGGCCACCGCGCCGGGCCATCGTCTCGGCCATACGGCGCCCGGCGATGGCGGTCATGTTGGCGACGACCAGCGGGATCGTGGTGCCCGAGCCGTCCGGGGAGCTGAGGTCCACGCCCTGCCGCGAACCGACGGCGCTCCGGCTCGGGACCATGAAGACGTCGTCGTACGTCAGGTCGTACGGGGGCTGGATGTCGTTGAGGAAACGCACGTGCTGCACATCCCAGTCGATCAGAGGTGGCCCCCGGACAGGTCAGCCAGGGGGAAGAGCACGTACTTCATTGTCCCATGTCAACCGGAATGCGATGCCCGGACAGATCGTCCAAGCAGGTCAGAGGGGCCTTAGGAGGATCCTCCAAGGGCGAGCGCCACAGAGGCCACGGAGGCCTCCGAGAACACCTCGCGGGCGACCGCCCACTCCTCCGGCCGCGCCTGCGCGTACGGCTCCCAGTTCCGTACGACGACCACGATCCCCGCCTCGACGGCTTCCGCCGGCCAGACGCCGGGGTCGGAGAGGACGTCGGCCAGCGCGTCCCAGTTGCGGCCGAAGTGGTCCGGCAGCCGCAGGTCCCGGGCGCAGCGGTCCATCAGCCCCGCCTTGTCGGTGACCCCGTCGAGGTCCAGCGTGACCACGACCTCCGTCATCTCAGCACCGCCCTGAACGAGTCGTAGTGATCATCGGTGTAGTAGATCTCGTCGCCCCGCCCGGTGACAATGCGCCGGGCCCCGCGATCGCGCGAGCCCGGCGTGGGAACGGTGTATTCGTGGTAGTAACCGCGCTGGTGGGCGGGGAGCAGCCCTTCGAAGTTCCCGAAGACACTGCCGTCCTTCTGGTACGGGAACGGCCCGCCCGCGTCGATGAGTCGCAGCGTCTCACGCGCCTGGACGGGCAGGTGCGACTCCTGGACGGTGGCCAGGCCACCGGCCCACGCCGGAGCATCGGCATCGGTCGAGGCGCACCCGGCCGGCACCAGCACCAGCGCACACAGCAGCACCCGGGAGACGAACCGCAGCAGCATGCGCTCCACGCTGCCACGGCCGCCCTCCCTCGACCCTCCGTCAGAGGCCGTCCGGGTCAGCCCTGTTCAACGCGGGCTTCGGCGTCGACCCCGCCGCCATCAGCACATCGGCCGCGGACGTGTCCGTGACGAGGCTGGTGACGAGCCCCGACCGCAGCACCGCGTCGATCGCCATGGCCTTGCGGGCCCCGCCCGCGATCGCCACGACCTCGGGGATACGGCGGAGCTGGTCGGCCTTGACCGTGATGCACCGCTCGCCCAGGTCCCGGCCCACCCGGCGCCCCTGGGCGTCGAAGAGGTGCGCGGACATCTCGGCGGCGACGCCGAGGGAGGCGTAGTGCGCCCGCTCCTCGTCGCTGAGCATGTCGTGCACCGTGGAGATGCCCGGCTCCCAGGAGCCGATCGACACACAGGCGACGGTGACCTTGTCGAAGTACTCGAAGGCCCGCGCGATCCCGGTCTGGTTGCGCAGCGCCGCCGCGGTGGCCACGTCCGGCAGCAGCATCGGCGCGTAGATGGGGTGCGCGTCCCCGCCCGACACCTGGGCCGCACGCCGTACCGCCTCCACCGATCCGCGCTCGGCGGTCCCGGCGTCGTACACCCCCGTCAGCTGCACCACCGTGCACGGCGGCAGCCGATCGAGGGCGGCCGCCATGTGGATGGTGGACCGGCCCCAGGCGAGCCCCAGGACATCGCCCTCGTTGACGAGCTCGCCGAGCAGGTCGGCGGCCGTCTCACCGAGGTTCTCGGGGTCGGGCGACTCCTCGGCCTCGGCCGGGGACTCCACCACCACGGCGTGCCTGAGGCCGTACCGGGCGCGCAGCGCGTCCGAGCGCTCGGCGTCCAGCTCGGCCGGGACGCGGATCTCGATGCGTACGAGATCCCGTTCGAGAGCGGTCTCCAAGACCCTGGCCACCTTGAAGCGGCTCACGCCGAACTCCTCGGCGATCTGGATCTTCGATTTGCCCTCGAGGTAGAAGCGGCGGGCCATGGCCGCCGCCTGCACCAGCTCAGCGGGTCCCATCCGCATGGCTGACCGGCCCGCCGACATACCCGACACGGCCATCTCCTCACTGCTGTTCACACTCTGGATTCGCCGTTCATCCTTGCAGATCCGGCGGACTTGATCAGCCCTGATGGGAGCCGTTCACGTTCCTGTGGCTCAGTGGCCGCATGCCCAGCTCGCCTTGGCGGTCGCCCCTTCCGCTTGGTTGCGCAGTGCACGTACCGCCTCGGCCGGGTCGGACGCGTTGTACACGGCCGAACCGGCGACGAAGACGTCCGCCCCGGCGTCGGCACACTGCTCGATGGTGGAGGCCGCGACACCGCCGTCCACCTGGAGCCACAGTTCAAGGCCGTGCTTGCTGATCAACTCGCGGGTGCGGCGGATCTTGGGGAGCATGATGTCGAGGAACGACTGTCCCCCGAAGCCCGGCTCCACGGTCATGATCAGCAGCATGTCGAGCTCGGGGAGCAGATCCTCGTACGGCTCGATGGGCGTCGCGGGCTTCAGCGCCATGGAGGCGCGGGCTCCCTTGGCGCGGATCTCCCGGGCGAGCCGGACGGGGGCGGCGGCGGCCTCGACATGGAAGGTGACGGACCCGGCCCCCGCCTCGACGTACTGGGGCGCCCACCGATCGGGGGCCTCGATCATCAGATGGCAGTCCAGCGGAGTGTCCGTCGCGCGGGCCAGAGACTCTACGACCGGCACACCGAGCGTGAGGTTCGGGACGAAATGATTGTCCATGACGTCGACGTGGAGCCAGTCGGCTCCCTCCACCGCCTTCGCCTCGTCCGCGAGGCGGGCGAAGTCTGCGGACAGGATGCTGGGGTTGATCTGCACGGCCATAGGCCAAGCCTCCCATGTCCGGGCACGAATGTTCGCGTCGGTCCAGACCTAAGCCGTTCATCGGATGTTGCTCCGGGACGGTACGTGCCATATTGGGCCGCCGACCGTGAGGACGAACGGCTGCCGGGGTGGCCATGACCGAGAACCGGGGCATCGCGCATCTGGTGTGCGGGCGGCGGGCCAAGTGGGTCGTGCTGGTGCTGTGGCTGGTGCTGCTCTTCCTGACGGCACCCCTCGCCTCCAAACTCACCGACGCCCAGGACAACGACGCCGCCTCCTGGCTGCCCGGTTCCGCCGAGTCCACCCAAGTCCTCCAGATCTCCGAGGACTTCAGGCCCGAACAGATCCCCGCCATCGTCATCTACGCCCGTGAGAGCGGCCTCACCGCCGAGGACAGGGCACAGATCACGCAGGACGCCCGGCAGCTCAGGCAGCTGCGCGACCACGGCGTCCGCGGCGCCGAGACCCGCGGCCCGGTCTACGACCGCGAGACGGACCCGCGCGCGGCCCAGATCCAGGTCCCCATCACCATGGACGAGAAGGGCTGGGAGGAGATCTCCCCGGCGGTCGACTCCATCCGGGACATCACCGGGAAGAGCACCGCCGGCCTCGCCGTGCACATCACGGGCCCGGGCGGCACGTCCGCCGACTTCTCCGAGGCCTTCGAGGGCATCGACTCCACGCTCCTGCTGTCCGCGATGGGCGTCGTCATCGTGATGCTGCTGATCACCTACCGCAGCCCCACGCTCCTCCTGGTCCCTCTGCTGTCGGTGATCGCGGCCCTGTTCACCGCGCAGGCCTTCATCTACCTCCTCGCCGAACACGCGGGCCTGACGGTCAACGGCCAGAGCGCGGGCATCCTCACGGTCCTCGTCTTCGGCGCGGGGACGGACTACGCCCTGCTCCTGGTGGCCCGGTACAGGGAAGAGCTGCGCCGTCACGAGGACCGTCACGAGGCCATGGCCCTGGCGCTGCACCGGGCGGGCCCCGCGGTGATCGCCTCGGGCGCCACGGTGGTCCTGAGCATGCTGGTGCTGCTCGCGGCCGAGATGAACTCGACGCGGGGTCTGGGCCCGGTGGCCGCGATCGGCGTCGCCGTGGCCCTGCTGGCGATGATGACCCTGTTCCCCGCCCTGCTGGTGATCTGCGGACGCTGGATCTTCTGGCCGGCGATCCCGCACTTCGGCACCGCGGACCCGACGGAACGAGGCGTCTGGGCGCGCACGGGCCGCCGTATCGCCCGCCGCCCCCGGCTGATCTGGGGCGTCACGGCGGTGGCCCTGGCGATCTGTTCCCTGGGCCTGATCCAGCTGCGCGCGGAGGGCATCAGCAACGCGGACGCCTTCACCGGCAAACCGGACTCGATCGTCGGCCAGGAGGTCTCCGCGAAGTACTTCCCGGCGGGCAGCGGCGACCCCCTGGTCATCGTCAGCAACCAGGCCCAGGCCCGTCAGGTGGGCGAGGCGGTGGCCGGCACCCGCGGCGTCGTCCCCGACTCGCTGGGCCTGCCACCAGGTACGAAACCCTCCCACGACGGCCAGGTCCTCTTCGAGGCGACGATGACCGCACCGTCCGACAGCGAGGCCGCCAAACAGACGGTCGAGCGCGTCCGTGACGCCGTCCACGCGGTCCCGGACGCCGACGCCCAGGTGGGCGGCGGTACGGCGGCCCTGCTCGACATGGACAAGGCCACCGCCCATGACAACCAGCTGATCATCCCGCTCGTCCTGGTCGTGGTCATGCTGATCCTGTGCGCCCTGCTGCGGGCCCTGATCGCCCCGCTGCTGCTGATCGGCACGGTGATCCTGTCGTTCGCGGCGGCCCTCGGCCTCAGCGCGCTCGCGTTCAGGTACGTGTTCGACTACGCGGGCGAGTCGACGGACTTCCCCCTGTTCGTCTTCGTCTTCCTGGTGGCCCTGGGCATCGACTACAACATCTTCCTGACGACCCGTATCCGCGAGGAAGCCGCCCGCCAGGGCACCCGCCCCGGCGTGGTGACGGGCCTGGCGGCGACGGGCGCGGTGATCACATCGGCGGGCCTGGTCCTGGCCGGCACCTTCGCCGCCCTGGGCACCCTGCCGATGGTCGCCTTCGCTGAAATCGGCTTCGCGGTGGCCCTGGGCATCATCCTGGACACGTTCGTGGTCAGGTCGGTGCTGGTCACGTCCTTGTTCCTGGACGTGGGCCCGAAGGTGTGGTGGCCGCACAGTTTGTCGAAAGAGGACGGCAGTGCAACGCCCCCAGGGGCGCGGGGAACTGCGCGACAAGCCACATCGGACCCGCACTGACCCACCGCCCCCAGCCCCTACGGCGCGGTCCTCCGAATCAACGCCAGATACATCGCATCGGTCCCATGCACATGCGGCCACAACTGCACATCAGGCCCGTCCCCAAGCTCAGGCACCCCGGGCAACAAAGGCCGCGCGTCGATCAGCTCCGCACCCGGCACCTGCTTGAGCACGTCCTGCACCACGGCCCGGGTCTCGGCAAGATGAGGCGAACACGTGGCGTACCCGACCACGCCCCCCACCCGCACGGAGTCCAGCGCGGTCCGCAACAATCCCCGCTGCAACGGCCCGAACCCCTCAAGATCCTCAGGCCGCCGACGCCACCGCGCCTCGGGCCGCCGCCGCAACGCCCCCAGCCCGGTGCACGGCACATCCACCAGCACCCGGTCGAAACTCCCGGCCCGCCACGGCGGCTGCGTCCCGTCCGCGGCGATCACCTGATACGGCCCGGGATTCCCGGCCAACGCCTTGGCGACGAGCCCCGCCCGATGCGGCTGCTTCTCGGAGGCCAGCAGCGCCGCCCCCCGCTCGGCGGCCAGCGCACCGAGCAGCGCCGCCTTCCCACCCGGCCCCGCACATCCGTCGAGCCACTTCTCGTCGGGCCCGTCGAGCGGCGCGTTGGCAAGGGCGATCGCCACCAGTTGGCTGCCCTCGTCCTGAACACCGGCGCGCCCGTCCCGTACGGCCTCGATGGCCCCGGGCTCACCGCCCTCGGCCAGCCGTACGGCATACGGCGACCAGGTCCCGGCGACGGCGGCCTCCTCCCGCAGCAACTCATCGACGGTCGCCCGCCCGGGCCGGGCGACCAGCGTCACCTCGGGCCGCTCGTTGTCGGCGGCGAGCAGCGCCTCGATCCCGGCTCGCCCACCCCCGAGGGAGTCCCACAGCGCGGAGACGACCCACCGGGGATGCGAGTGCACCACGGCGAGGTGATCCTCGGGATCGTCGTCGTAGGGCGGCGCGACCTTGGCGATCCATCCCTCCAGATCGTCCTGCGCGACCTTCCGCAGCACGGCGTTGACGAACTTGGCCCGCCCGTCACCGAGCACGACCCGGGCCAGCTCGACGGACGCGGACACGGCGGCATGCGTGGGAATCCGGGTCCCGAGCAGCTGATGCACCCCGAGGCTCAGCACATCCAGCACCGGCGGGTCGACCTCGCGCAACGGCCGGTCGACACACGCGGAGATGACCGCGTCGTACGTCCCCTGCCGCCGCAGCGTCCCGTAGACCAGCTCGGTGGCGAGCGCGGCGTCACGCCCGTCGAACTTGTCCGGCCCCTCCTTCTCCCGCGCCTTGCGCAGCAGCGGCGGCAGAACGAGGTTGGCGTAGGCGTCCCGTTCGTCCACGGCCCGCAGGGCCTCGAAGGCGAGGATGCGGACGGGGTCCTTCTTGGGCCGACGGTAGGGCTTGCCGGACGTGCCGGGCCGACGGGGCTGGTCGCTCACGAAAAAGGTGCTCCGGATGTCTTGAGGGAATACGCACCAAGCCTACGTCCCCCTCGTCGGCGCGCTATCGGCCGACGACCTCTCCCTCACCGATGCGCACCCCGCGCGCCCAGTCGGCGGCCCGCATCGGCTTCTTGCCCTGGGCCTGCACCCACAGCAGCTCCACGGCGTAGGAGCCGGTGCCGACATGGACGCTGTTCTTGCCGACGGCCAGCTGTCCCGGCGCGAGGTCGGTCCGCTCGGGCACCGGGGTGACCTGGATGAGCTTGAGCCGCTCGCCGCGGAAGACGGTCCAGGCGCCGGGAGCGGGGGTGCAGCCGCGCACGACCCGGTCGACGCGCAGCGCCGGGGTCGCCCAGTCCACCTGTGCGTCCTCGACGGTGATCTTCGGCGCGAGCGTGATGCCGTCGTTCGGCTGCGGTACGGCCTTCAGGGTGCCGTCCTCGATACCGTCCATGGTCGCGGCGAGCAGCCCGGCGCCGGCGAAGGCGAGCCGGGTGAGCAGGTCGCCGCTGGTGTCGGTGGCGCGGACCTCCTCCGTCACGGTCCCGTACACGGGCCCGGAGTCGAGCCCCTCCTCGATGAGGAAGGTGGAGGCGCCGGTGATCTCGTCGCCCGCCATGATGGAGTGCTGCACGGGCGCCGCCCCACGCCAGGCGGGCAGCAGCGAGAAGTGCAGGTTGACCCAGCCCTGGGCGGGGACGTCGAGAGCGACACGGGGCAGCAGGGCGCCGTAGGCGACGACGGGACAGCAGTCGGGGGCGATCTCCCGCAGCCGCTCCAGAAACTCAGGGTCCCGCGGCTTGAGGGGCTTCAGCACCTCGATGCCCGCCTCTTCCGCCCGCTCCGCGACCGGGCTCGCGACCAGCCTGCGCCCACGCCCGGCCGGCGCGTCGGGCCGCGTGACGACAGCGGCCACCTCGTGCCGCCCGGAGGCGATGAGGGCGTCCAGAGCGGGAACGGCGACTTCGGGGGTACCGGCGAAGACGAGCTGCATGGGTGGGTGAGGGCCTCTCGGGCGGAAGGGCGGATGTCTTCTGTGGGCGGACGGTCGCCCAATTCTATGACCGGGAACGGAAACCCGCCGAAGGCCGACGGCCGAGGCGCGAACCCACCCCCCACGGCGCACGCATATGCCACCACGCCCCCACTGCGTGACCAGCGGAGCGCAAACGCGTTGGTCAAGAAAGAGTTGACCACCATGGGCCGCAGTCGCGGCCCGATCCTTTTCAACGCCGGTTCGAGAGGCTTGTTCATGGCCGACCACGCAACCCACGACGCCCAGGCTCGGGCCAGCCTGCACTTGCTGGTGCGGGACATCGAGCGGGTCCGCCGGCAGGTGGACGCGTTGCGCACGCTCACCGCCCAGTTGGGCAATGTCTACCGCCCGCGCCGCTCCGGCCCCTCCACGGGCTTCGTCGTCTACGGACGCGCCCCCGCTCCGACCGTGCGGCTCGCGCAGGAGCTGCGGGACAGTGTCGAGACCCTGGTCACGGCCGCGGTCGACTTCGACCGCTCGCTGGGCTTCTCGTGGGACGCGGTGGGTTCCGCGCTCGGCGTCACCAAGCAGGCGGTGCACCGCCGTTACGGTGCGCGTCGCGCCGCGACCCAGGCGGCGGCCGACGCCGAGCGCACCACCGACGTGTCGGCCACCCGCACGGTCGGCGTCAACACCGGGATGCCCACGATGCCGACGGTCCCCGCGGCCCGCTCCATGCCGACCCAGCCGACGGCCGGCAGCGCCGCCCTGCGCGACGACGTAAGACCCACGGCATTCCCTGGCCCCCGCAACGGCTGACCCCACCCCCGCCCTCCCGCCCCACCCCGGGAGGGCACACCTATGCAGCCCCCAAACCCAGCAACCGGCAAATGCCAACCGGCGGTTGGCGACCGGCCGTCCGCCACCAGCCACCAGCCGCCAGCCGCCAGCCGCCAGCCGCCGACGATGCTCAGCCCCCACGAGGGCCACCCGCACCCGACAACGAATCCCGCACGGGCGGTGCGGGTGGGAACCCCAAACCCGGCCGAAGGCCGGGTGCCCACAAACCACCCGCACCCAAAACCCAAACCATCACCCAATATCAGGCGGATCGATCCGCACCCGAACCACCGCCTCCCCACTCCCACCTCCCCTCCCACTCCCACTACCCCGAGCCATCCGAGCAGCCTGCGCAGCCTTCAACGCGGCAGCCAACGCACCCCCCTTCCCCGGCGGCACCCGAATCAACGCGCGCTCCCACTGCTCCCCCGGCGGAGCCGCACCCACCCGCCGAGGCCCCCCCACCGCCGTGACCGCCATCGGCACCGGCCCCAACACCTCCGCCTCCCCCGGCAGTTCCACGGCACCGAGGAACCCCGCGACCGCCTCCGCCGCCCCCGACACCGCCGCCATCCGAGACACCGGCGGAAACCCCAGCTCGGCCCGCTCGGCCAGCTCCCGCACCGCATGCCCGACGGGATCCCACCGCACCAACGCCTGCACAGGCCGCAACGTGGGCTCCGCGACGACCACCACGGTCCCCCCGACCCCCTGCGGCCGCACCAGCGCAGCCGCGGCGATCCACCTCCGCAACGCATCCTCACCGGCCCGCAGATCCGGCCGCCCGAGCATCGCCCACCCATCCAGCAGCAGGGCCGCCGCATACCCGCCCTCGGCCACGGGCTCGGCCCCCGGCGTACTCACCACCAGCGCGGGCGCCCCCGGCACGGTGTCCAGCACATGCTCCCGCCCGGACGTCCGCACGGGCACGGCAGGAAACGCCCGCCCCAACTCCTCCGCGGTCCGCCGGGCCCCGACGACCTGAGCCCGCAGCCGGAACCCACCGCACTCCGGACAGTGCCAGGAGCCGTCCGCACGCCCGCACCAGCCGCACCGCAGGGCGTCCACGCCCTCCTGCGCCTCCAACGGCCCCGAACAGTGCCGACACCGCGCAGGCGCCCGGCAGTTGGCACAGGCCATCCGCGGCACGTACCCCCGCCGCGGAACCTGCACCAGCACCGGCCCCAGCTTCAGCCCTTCCCTGACGGTCTGCCAGGCAAGGGTGGGCAGCCGAGCGGCCCGAGCGGCCTCGTCCCGGGCCAGATCCCCGTCCCCCACCGTCCGGACGAGCGGCGCGGCCCCCCGCACCTGCTCCCGCACGGCGACGAGCGGCCGAGCCCATCCACTCTCGACAAGCTGCGCCGCCTCGACGGTGCAGCTCCAACTGCCCAGCAGGAAGCCGCACTTGTCCAGCGCGGCGCGCAGCAGCAACACCTCACGGGCATGCGGCTGCGGGGCATGCGGTTCGCTATGGCTGTCGTCCCCGTCGTCCCAGATGGCGACGAGTCCAAGATCCCGCACCGGCGCGAACATGGCGGCCCGGGTCCCCACGACGGCCCGCACGCTCCCCCGCCGCACCGCGAGCCACTCCCGGTAACGCTTCTCGGGCCCGGCATCGGCGGTGAGTACGGCATGCCGCCCTTCCCCCAACAACGCGGTCAGCGCGGAATCGACGCGCGCGACGGCCCGCCCGTCCGGCACGACGACCAGCGCCCCTCGCCCGGAAGCGAGCGTGGCGGCCACGGCCCGAGCCAGCTCCTCGCTCCACTCGGGCCCGGGCAACGCATTCCAGACAGCCCGAGGCGCCCCACCCGAGGCGAGCGCCTCAAGAAACCCGCTCCCCCGCTCGTACCGCCCCCAGGACCCCACGTCAGGCACCGCGGGCGGCGGCAGGGGCTCCGCAGAGGCCCGCTGCTCGGCCCGAGCGCTCCGGGGCGGCACAGCCAGTTGCAGCACATCGGCAAGACTCCCCGCATACCGGTCAGCGACCGCCCGCGCGAGCCCCAGCAACTCCGGCCCGAGCACCGGTTCAGGCGACACGACCTGCGCCAGCGCGGCCAACGGCCCCGAGTAGTCAGTCTCGGCGACCCGCTCGATGAGAAACCCGTCGATCAGCCCCCCGCCCTCACGCCGCCCGTCCCGCACCCGCCCCCGCCCGGCCCCGAACCGCACCCGCACCCGCACCCCGGGCTGCGCATCGGCATCAAGCTCCTCGGGCACGGCGTAGTCGAAGTACCGATCAAGATGCAGCACCCCCTTGTCCACGAGCACCCGAGCGACAGGCAGCTCCTTGGCGAGCGCGGCCCCCCGCCACGTCCGCGGCTTGGCCCGCGGCACCTCAGCCTTCCGCACACTCTCCCGAATCAACGCAAGCTGCTCAGGCGGCGGCGCCCCGTCACCCCGCCCACCATCCCGCTCATCTCCGCTGCTCACGCTTGCATTCTTACCAAACCCAACTGACATCCGACCGCGCACGGACATGCCGAGGCCCGGCACCCCTCAGGGATGCCGGGCCTCGAAAACCCTGGAAAGCCGAGCCTTACAGCCCCGCGGCCTTCCGCAGCGCCTCCACGCGGTCCGTCTTCTCCCACGTGAAGTCGGGCAGCTCACGGCCGAAGTGGCCGTACGCCGCCGTCTGGGCGTAGATCGGGCGGAGCAGGTCCAGGTCGCGGATGATCGCGGCCGGGCGGAGGTCGAAGACCTCGTCGATGGCCTTCTCGATCTTCTCGGCCTCGACCTTGGCGGTGCCGAAGGTCTCGACGAACAGGCCGACGGGCTCGGCCTTGCCGATCGCGTACGCGACCTGCACCTCGCAACGGGAGGCGAGGCCCGCGGCGACGACGTTCTTGGCGACCCAGCGCATCGCGTACGCGGCGGAGCGGTCGACCTTGGACGGGTCCTTGCCCGAGAAGGCGCCGCCGCCGTGGCGGGCCATGCCGCCGTAGGTGTCGATGATGATCTTGCGGCCGGTGAGGCCGGCGTCGCCCATCGGGCCGCCGATCTCGAAGCGGCCGGTCGGGTTGACCAGCAGGCGGTAGCCCTCCGTGTCGAGCTTGATGCCCTCGTCGAGGAGCGCCTTCAGCTCCGGCTCCACCACGAACTCGCGGATGTCGGGGGCGAGGAGGGACTCCAGGTCGATGTCCGACGCGTGCTGCGAGGAGACCACGACGGTGTCGAGGCGGACGGCCTTGTCGCCGTCGTACTCGATGGTGACCTGCGTCTTGCCGTCGGGGCGCAGGTAGGGGATCGTGCCGTTCTTGCGGACCTCGGACAGACGGCTCGACAGACGGTGCGCCAGGAAGATCGGGAGCGGCATCAGCGTCGGCGTCTCGTCCGTCGCGTAGCCGAACATCAGGCCCTGGTCGCCGGCGCCCTGCTTGTCGAGCTCGTCCTCGTCGCCCTCGACGCGGGACTCGTACGCCGTGTCCACGCCCTGCGCGATGTCCGGGGACTGCGAGCCGATCGACACGGACACGCCGCAGGAGGCGCCGTCGAAGCCCTTCTTCGAGGAGTCGTAGCCGATCGCGAGGATCTTGTCCCGCACCAGCTGCGGGATCGGGGCGTACGCCTTGGTGGTGACCTCACCGGCCACGTGCACCAGGCCGGTCGTGATCAGGGTCTCGACCGCGACCCGAGAGGTCGGGTCCTCGCGCAGGAGCGCGTCGAGAATGGTGTCGCTGATCTGGTCAGCGATCTTGTCGGGGTGACCCTCGGTCACGGACTCCGAGGTAAAGAGACGACGGGACACAACGCTCCCTGAGGTTGCAGCGGCTGCTGGCTGATCATGGGCGGACGGGCTCGGGGGCTGCGCCCGGCATCGTCCGAGAACAGTTTATCGGTCGCGGTCGGCCACGGGCTCACCCGTCTCGATTCTCGGGAGCGCTGTGACCTGCGGCACGGGCATTCTGCCCAATCCGGAGCGAGCTTGGCCAGGCCCGCCACGCCTCAAATAGTGAGGTTCGAGGGCTCTGTGAAGTGAAGGAAACATTCAGCGCAGGCGCCCGGCCACCAGGTCCCACACGATTTCGGCCAAGGCCTCCTTGGGGCCGTGCGGCACCGGGGTCTCGGTGCCGTCGGCGCCGAGCACCACCGCCTCGTTCTCCTCCGCCCCGAAGGTCTTGCGCTCGCCCACCTCGTTGACGACGAGGAGGTCGCAGCCCTTGCGGGTGAGCTTGGTCCGGCCGTTGGCGAGGACGTCGTCCGTCTCGGCGGCGAACCCGACGACCACCTGCCCGGGGCGGGCGCGGTCGGCCGAGATCTCGGCCAGGATGTCCGGATTCCGCACCAGCACGATGGGGTCCGGGTCCTGACCGTCCTTCTTCTTGATCTTCCCGGTCGCGTAGTTCCCGGGGCGGAAGTCCGCGACGGCCGCGGCCATCACGACCGCGTCGGCGTCCGCGGCCGCCTTCAGCACCGCCTCGCGCATCTGTACGGCCGTGCCGACCGGGACGACGTCCACGCCCGCCGGGTCCGGCAGACCGGTGTTCGCGGAGACGAGGGTGACACGGGCGCCGCGCGCGGCGGCGGTGCGGGCGAGGGCGTAACCCTGCTTGCCGGAGGAGCGGTTGCCGAGGAAGCGGACCGGGTCGAGGGGCTCGCGGGTGCCGCCGGCGCTGACCACGACATGGCGGCCGACGAGATCGGGCTCGCGCACTCCCCTGGCGAGGACCCGGCGGCACACCTCGAAGATCTCCCCCGGGTCGGGCAGCCGCCCCTTGCCGGTGTCGACGCCGGTGAGGCGTCCGACGGCGGGCTCGATGACGACCGCGCCGCGGCGGCGCAGCGTCGCCACGTTCTCCTGGGTGGCCGGGTGTTCCCACATCTCGGTGTGCATCGCGGGGGCGAAGACAACCGGGCAGCGGGCGGTCAGGAGCGTGTTGGTGAGCAGGTCGTCCGCCAGCCCGTGGGCCGCCTTGGCGAGCATGTCGGCGGTCGCCGGGGCCACGACGACCAGGTCGGCGTGCTGGCCGATGCGGACGTGCGGCACCTCGTGGACGTCGTCCCACACCTCGGTCGAGACGGGGTGACCGGACAGGGCGGACCAGGTGGCGGCGCCGACGAAGTGCAGCGCGGAGGCGGTGGGGACGACACGGACGTCGTGCCCCGACTCCGTCAGTCTGCGCAGCAGCTCACAGGCCTTGTACGCGGCGATGCCACCGCTGACCCCCAGAACGACCTTCGGCTTGTCCACCAGGTCTCCCATCCCTCGACCCTCCCGAACCTACGACTCCCATGACACACCACAGGCCCGACAGTCGCGCTGTCGGGCCTGTGGAAAAGCCAACTGCAATCTGAAAGTACTACTGCGCCGGGCCCTCGACGGCCTCGGACGTCAGCAGACCCGCGTTGATCTCGCGGAGCGCGATCGAGAGCGGCTTCTCGTGCACGTGGGTGTCGACGAGCGGACCGACGTACTCAAGGAGACCCTCGCCGAGCTGCGAGTAGTACGCGTTGATCTGACGGGCACGCTTGGCCGCGTAGATCACGAGGCTGTACTTCGAGTCGGTGGCCTCGAGGAGCTCGTCGATCGGAGGGTTGATGATGCCCTCGGGCGCGGTGATGGAAGAGGACACGCTCTGCCTTCCGAAAGTTGGGATGAGATCTAAAAAACGATCACACAACGTCCATCAAGGCTAGCAGCTCGCGCGCCACGTCCTCGACGGAGGTGTTGACCAGGGTCTCGTCGAACTCGGGCTCGGCCGCCAGTTCCACCTTCGCGGCATCGAGCCGGCGCTCGATCACCTCGGGCGGCTCGGTGCCGCGCCCGGTGAGCCTGCGCACGAGCTCCTCCCAGGACGGAGGAGCCAGGAACACCAGCTGGGCCTCCGGCATGGACTCCCGGACCTGCCGGGCGCCCTGGAGGTCGATCTCCAGCAGGACCCCCTCCCCCGCCTCCAGCCGTTCCAGGACGGCCTTGCGCGGGGTGCCGTAGCGGTTCCCGGCAAACTCGGCCCATTCGAGCAGCTCGCCGTTGGCGATCAGCTTGTCCATCTCCTCGTCACCGACGAAGAAGTAGTGGACTCCGTGCTGCTCGCCCGGGCGGGGCTTGCGGGTCGTCGCCGACACCGAGAGCCAGACCTCGGGGTGTTCCTTGCGCATATGGGCGACGACCGTGCTCTTGCCGACCCCGGAGGGGCCGGAGAGCACGGTCAGCCGCGGACGTTCACTCATGCAGCGATTATTCCAGCAATCCCGGGGTGCCCGGGACTCCCGGTCCGGACGGTGCCGGACTCAGGAACCGGTGCTGCCGAACTCACGCTCCAGGGAAGCGATCTGGTTCGAACCGAGACCACGCACGCGGCGGCTCTCGGAGATGCCCAGACGCTCCATGATCTGCTTGGCGCGGACCTTGCCCACGCCCGGCAGGGACTCGAGCAGCGCGGAGACCTTCATCTTGCCGATGACGTCGTTCTCCTGGCCCTGCTTGATGACCTCGTGAAGGGAGGCGCCGGAGTGCTTGAGTCGATTCTTGACCTCGGCCCGCTCCCGGCGAGCCGCGGCGGCCTTTTCGAGCGCGGCTGCGCGCTGTTCAGGGGTAAGGGGCGGAAGAGCCACGCCTACGTCACCTCGGATGTTGAACTGTCGGATACGGACCGGTGAGGAACCTAGTCGCCCCACACCTGGGGAGCCACGAGCAACACGCTTGCCCACTCTCCCCCACTACCTAAAGGGTGTGGGAGGTACCCCCACTGCTCGGAGACTAGCGGCCAAGTCCGCCAGAGTCAGCGAGAACAGCGGAAAAGTCCTGGTCAGCCTCCGCCAGGCCGGACATTTCAGACATACTGCCCCGGATTTGAGGATGTATTCAGACTCAAGTCGTCCCGCGAACACTCATCGGAGGACTCGCGAGAGCGTCTCGAACGCCCCGAACGACCGTCATACGAGCGCCACAGCCGCCTTGATCTCCGCCGCGAACCGCTCCGCGGACTCCCGCAGCGCGCCGACGTCCGGACCGTGCCGCAGCACGCCCCGGCTGACGTTGGGCAGGACGTTGCGCAGCACCCCGCCGAACACCGCCGGCAGATCGGCCGGAGTGGCCCCCTGGGCGCCGATGCCGGGCGCGAGGAGGGGACCGTTGATGTCCAGGTCGTAGGACGACAGATCGCCGAGCGTGGCACCGACGACCGCCCCGAAGGAACCGAGGGGCTCCTCCCCGACGTTCTCGGCCGCGAGGTGCGCGAGCATGGTGGCGCCGATGTTCCGGCCGTCCGCGCGGACCGCGTGCTGGACCTCGCCGCCCTCGGGGTTGGAGGTCAGCGCCAGCACGAACAGCCCCGCGCCGCTCTCCCGCGCCAGCGCGATCGCCGGTGACAGCGAGCCGTAGCCGAGGTACGGCGAGACGGTCAGCGCGTCGGAGAACAGCGGCGAGTCCTTGCGCAGGAAGGCCTCGGCGTACGCCGCCATGGTCGAGCCGATGTCGCCGCGCTTGGCGTCCATGACGACCAGCGCGCCGCCCGCCCGCGCCTCCTCGACGGTCTTCTCCAGCACGGCGACGCCGCGCGAACCGAAGCGCTCGAAGAACGCGGCCTGCGGCTTGAACACCGCGACCCGGTCGGCCAGCGCCTCGACGACCGTGCGGCTGAACCGCTCCAGACCGGCCACGTCGTCGTTCAGCCCCCACTCGGTGAGCAGGGAGGCGTGCGGGTCGATACCGACACACAGGGGGCCGCGCTCGTCCATGGCGCGGCGCAGGCGGGTGCCGAAGGCGTCAGTCATGCGATCTCCCTCACATCGGCGCCGACCGCGTCGGCGAGCGTGGCGTACGGGCTGGTGCGCAGACGCGCGGCGAGCCCCTTGTGGATGGCCCGACCCCAGAAGGGCCCTTCGTAGATGAACGCGCTGTAGCCCTGTACGAGCGTGGCACCGGCGAGGATGCGCTGCCAGGCGTCCTCGGCGTTCTCGATGCCGCCGACGCCGACGAGCGTGACGCGGTCGCCCACGCGCGCGTAGAGGCGCCTGAGCACCTCCAGGGAGCGCGCCTTCAGGGGCGCTCCGGACAGGCCGCCGGTCTCCTTCACGAGCGAAGGGGCGGATGTCAGACCGAGCCCTTCACGCGCGATGGTGGTGTTCGTGGCGATGATCCCGTCCAGACCGAGCTCGACGGCCAGGTCGGCGACCGCGTCGATGTCCTCGTCGGCGAGGTCGGGCGCGATCTTCACCAGGAGCGGGACACGGCGACTCGTCACCGTACGGTCGGCGGCCTCGCGTACGGCGCTCAGCAGCGGCCGCAGGGACTCCGTGGCCTGGAGGTTGCGCAGCCCCGGTGTGTTCGGCGACGACACGTTCACGACCAGGTAGTCGGCGTACGGCGCGAGTCGCTCGGTCGACTTCACGTAGTCCGCGGCGGCCTCGGCCTCCGGTACGACCTTGGTCTTGCCGATGTTGACGCCCACGACGGTCCTGAAGACCGCCTCCCGGGACGCCAGACGGGCCGCGACGGCCAGCGAGCCCTCGTTGTTGAAGCCCATGCGGTTGATGAGCGCACGGTCCTGTACGAGGCGGAACAGGCGCTTCTTGGGGTTGCCGGGCTGGGCCTCCCCCGTCACCGTGCCGATCTCGACGTGGTCGAAGCCGAGCATCGACATGCCGTCGATCGCGACCGCGTTCTTGTCGAAGCCGGCCGCGAGGCCGAAGGGGCCGTGCATCCGGAGGCCGAAGGCCTCGGTGCGGAGTTCCTTGTGGCGGGGCGCGAGGGTGGCGGCGACGAAGGTGCGCAGCACGGGGATACGCGCCGCGAGGCGGATCCAGCGGAAGGCCAGGTAGTGCGCCCGCTCGGGGTCCATCCGCTGGAAGACGAGCTTGAAGAAGATCTTGTACATGGTGTCCTCACGAAGAGGGGGACACCGTTTCCGGTGTCCCCCTCAGGGCTGCTAGTCGCGGGCCGCGGTCAGGTGTTCCGCGTGTTCCTGGAGCGAACGGACGCCCACGTCGCCGTGGTTGAGGGCGTCGATGCCCTGGACGGCCGCGGCGAGGGCCTGGACCGTCGTCAGGCACGGCACCGACCGCGCCACGGCCGCCGTACGGATCTCGTAGCCGTCGAGGCGGCCACCGGTGCCGTACGGGGTGTTGACGATGAGGTCGACCTCGCCGTCGTGGATGAGCTGGACGATGGTCTTCTCGCCGCCCGGGCCGGTGCCCTCGGACTGCTTGCGCACGATCCTGGCGTTGATGCCGTTGCGCTTGAGGACCTCGGCGGTGCCGGAGGTGGCGAGCAGCTCGAAGCCGTGGGCGACCAGTTCGCGGGCCGGGAAGATCATCGACCGCTTGTCGCGGTTGGCTACCGAGATGAACGCGCGGCCCTTGGTGGGCAGCGGGCCGTAGGCGCCGGCCTGCGACTTGGCGTACGCGGTGCCGAAGACCGAGTCGATGCCCATGACCTCGCCGGTGGAGCGCATCTCCGGGCCGAGGACCGTGTCGACGCCGCGGCCGTGGATGTCGCGGAAACGCGACCACGGCATGACGGCCTCCTTGACGGAGATCGGCGCGTCGAAGGGCAGCTCGCCGCCGTCGCTGTTCGCCGGGAGCAGGCCCTCGGCGCGCAGCTCGGCGATGGTCGCGCCGAGCGAGATGCGGGCGGCGGCCTTGGCCAGCGGTACCGCGGTCGCCTTCGAGGTGAAGGGGACGGTGCGGGACGCGCGCGGGTTGGCCTCCAGGACGTAGAGGATGTCCCCGGCCATCGCGAACTGGATGTTGATCAGACCGCGTACGCCGACACCGCGCGCGATGGCCTCGGTCGAGGCCCGCAGACGCTTGATGTCGAAGCCGCCCAGCGTGATCGGGGGCAGGGCGCACGCCGAGTCGCCGGAGTGGATGCCGGCCTCCTCGATGTGCTCCATGACGCCGCCGAGGTAGAGCTCCTCGCCGTCGTAGAGCGCGTCGACGTCGATCTCGATGGCGTCGTCGAGGAAGCGGTCGACCAGGACCGGCCGGGAGGGGCTGATCTCGGTCGACTCGGCGATGTAGGAGGCGAGGCGGGTCTCGTCGTAGACGATCTCCATGCCGCGTCCGCCGAGGACGTACGACGGCCGCACCAGGACCGGGTAGCCGATCTCGTCGGCGATGGCCTTGGCCTCGGCGAAGGTGGTCGCGGTGCCGTGCTTGGGGGCCGGGAGGCCGGCCTCGGCGAGCACGCGGCCGAAGGCGCCGCGGTCCTCGGCCGCGTGGATGGCCTCCGGCGGGGTGCCCACGATCGGCACGCCGTTGTCCTTCAGCGCCTGTGCCAGGCCCAGCGGGGTCTGGCCGCCCAGCTGGACGACGACACCGGCGATCGGGCCCGCGAGGGACTCCGCGTGGACGATCTCCAGCACGTCTTCCAGCGTCAGCGGCTCGAAGTACAGGCGGTCGGAGGTGTCGTAGTCCGTGGAGACGGTCTCCGGGTTGCAGTTGACCATCACGGTCTCGTACCCGGCGTCGCTCAACGCGAAGGAGGCGTGGACGCAGGAGTAGTCGAACTCGATGCCCTGGCCGATGCGGTTGGGACCGGAGCCGAGGATGATGACGGCCGGCTTCTCGCGCCGGGCGACCTCGGTCTCCTCGTCGTAGGAGGAGTAGAAGTACGGCGTCTTCGCGGCGAACTCGGCGGCGCAGGTGTCGACCGTCTTGTAGACCGGGCGGATGCCGAGCGCGTGCCGGACCTCGCGGACGACGTCCTCGCGCAGGCCGCGGATCTCGCCGATCTGCTGGTCGGAGAAGCCGTGCCGCTTGGCCCAGGCGAGGAGTTCGGAGGTGAGCTCCGGGGCCTCGGCGAGCTCGTCGGCGATCTCCTTGATGAGGAAGAGCTGGTCGACGAACCAGGGATCGATCTTCGTGTACTCGAAGATCTCCTCCGGCGTGGCGCCCGCGCGGATGGCCTGCATGACGGTGTTGATCCGGCCGTCGGTGGGCCGGACGGACTCCGCGAGCAGCGCCTCCTTGTCGCCGGGCTCGCCGACGAAGGTGAACTGGCTGCCCTTCTTCTCCAGCGAGCGCAGCGCCTTCTGGAAGGCCTCGGTGAAGTTCCGGCCGATGGCCATGGCCTCGCCGACCGACTTCATGGTCGTGGTCAGCGTGGAGTCGGCCTGCGGGAACTTCTCGAAGGCGAAGCGCGGAGCCTTGACGACCACGTAGTCGAGCGTGGGCTCGAAGGAGGCCGGGGTCTCCTGCGTGATGTCGTTGGGGATCTCGTCGAGGGTGTAGCCGACGGCGAGCTTGGCCGCGATCTTGGCGATCGGGAAGCCGGTCGCCTTGGAGGCGAGCGCCGAGGACCGCGACACGCGCGGGTTCATCTCGATGACGATCACGCGGCCGTCGACCGGGTCGATCGCGAACTGGATGTTGCAGCCGCCGGTGTCGACGCCGACCTCGCGGATGATCGCGATACCGATGTCGCGAAGGCGCTGGTACTCGCGGTCGGTCAGCGTCATCGCGGGCGCGACGGTGATCGAGTCGCCGGTGTGGACGCCCATCGGGTCGAAGTTCTCGATGGAACAGACGACCACGACGTTGTCGTTCGTGTCGCGCATCAGCTCCAGCTCGTACTCCTTCCAGCCGAGGATGGACTCCTCCAGGAGCACCTCGGTGGTCGGCGAGAGCGTGAGGCCCTGGCCGGCGATGCGGCGCAGCTCCTCCTCGTCGTGCGCGAAGCCGGAGCCGGCGCCGCCCATGGTGAAGGAGGGGCGGACCACGACCGGGTAGCCGCCGAGGGTCTCGACGCCCTTGAGGACGTCGTCCATGGAGTGGCAGATGACCGAGCGGGCGGACTCGCCGTGGCCGATCTTCTTGCGGACCTCCTCGACGACGTCCTTGAACAGGTCGCGGTCCTCGCCCTTGTTGATGGCCTCGACGTTGGCGCCGATCAGCTCGACGCCGTACTTCTCCAGCGTGCCCGCCTCGTGCAGCGAGATGGCCGTGTTGAGGGCCGTCTGACCGCCCAGGGTGGGCAGCAGGGCGTCGGGGCGCTCCTTGGCGATGATCTTCTCGACGAACTCCGGGGTGATCGGCTCGACGTACGTGGCGTCGGCGATCTCCGGGTCGGTCATGATCGTCGCCGGGTTGGAGTTGACCAGGATGACCCTGAGGCCCTCGGCGCGCAGGATGCGGCAGGCCTGGGTGCCTGAGTAGTCGAACTCGGCGGCCTGGCCGATGACGATCGGGCCGGAGCCGATGACCAGGACGGACTGGATATCGGTGCGCTTAGGCACGCTGGCCCTCCATCAGAGATACGAAGCGGTCGAACAGGTAGGCGGCGTCGTGCGGGCCCGCTGCCGCTTCGGGGTGGTACTGGACGCTGAAGGCCGGCTGGTCGAGCAGCTGGAGGCCCTCCACCACGTCGTCGTTGAGACAGACGTGGGAGACCTCGGCGCGGCCGTAGGGGGTGTCGGAGACCTTGTCGAGCGGGGCGTCGACGGCGAAGCCGTGGTTGTGCGCGGTGACCTCGACCTTGCCGGTCGTACGGTCCTGCACCGGCTGGTTGATGCCGCGGTGGCCGTACTTCAGCTTGTAGGTGCCGAAGCCGAGGGCGCGGCCCAGGATCTGGTTGCCGAAGCAGATGCCGAACAGCGGCGTCCTGCGCTCCAGGACGCCCTGCATGACGGAGACCGGGTGGTCGGCCGTGGCCGGGTCACCGGGCCCGTTGGAGAAGAACACACCGTCGGGGTTGACGGCGTAGACGTCCTCCACGGTCGCCGTCGCCGGGAGCACGTGCACCTCGATGCCGCGCTCGGCCATCCGGTGCGGGGTCATGCCCTTGATGCCGAGGTCGACGGCGGCGACGGTGAACTTCTTCTCGCCGATGGCGGGGACGACGTACGCCTCCTTGGTGGCGACCTCCGCGGAGAGGTCGGCGCCCTTCATCTCGGGGGCCTGGCGCACCTCGGTGAGCATGGTGCCCTCGTCGGGCAGCGCGTTGCCGGAGAAGATGCCGACGCGCATGGCGCCGCGCTCGCGCAGATGGCGCGTCAACGCGCGCGTGTCGATGCCGGAGATGCCGACGACACCCTGCTGGGCCAGCTCGTCGTCGAGGGAGCGGCGCGAGCGCCAGTTGGACGGCACGCGCGCGGGGTCGCGCACGACGTATCCGGCGACCCAGATCCGCTTGCTCTCCGGGTCCTCGTCGTTGACGCCGGTGTTGCCGACGTGCGGGGCGGTCATCACGACGACCTGGCGGTGGTACGACGGGTCGGTGAGGGTCTCCTGGTAGCCGGTCATGCCGGTGGAGAACACCGCCTCGCCGAAGGTCACCCCCACGGCCCCGTAGGCACGGCCGCGGAAGATCCGGCCGTCCTCCAGGACGAGTACCGCGGGAACCTTCGAAGTTCCCCTTGTGGAGGTCGTCATCGTGCGCCTTCCGTTTCCGTCTTCTTGTTGATCATGGAGTTAATGACGTCGACCCACTCGTTGTGCTCGGCCGCGTGGTCGGAGCGGAAGCCGGAGTCGATCAGCTTGTCCCCGTGTTCCCAGGTCACGATGAGCAGGCCGCCCTCGGTGAGCACCTTGCCGGCGATGCCCTTGCCGAGCACGGCCTCCCGCAGCGCGCCGACCGGGATGAAGAAGTCGGTCGCACCGGGACGTACGACGTCCAGTCCCGCGTCCGTCAGCGTGAGCTCGACCCGGCTGCGGGTGCCCAGGCCGTGCGCCACGATGCGGTCGAGCCACTGCCCGGCGGTGGTGGAGCCGTGGTAGCGGCCGCTCATCGTCAGTTTCGCCGCACCGGGGTCGTCCGGCGCGTCGGGCAGCTCGGGCAGGTCGCTCTGGAGCGTGCCGCGCCACTTCCAGCCCTCACGCATCAGCCAGTAGATGAGCGCGACGAACAGCGCCAGCCCGACGAGCCAGCCGATGCGCGCGGCCCAGTCGGTGACCTCGGCCGATTCCTTCTCGGCGGCGAGATCGGTGGCGAGACCGTTGGCGAGCAGGATTACAGGTGTCACGTGAGCTTCCCGTCGACGAGCGTGGCCTTGCCCCGGAGCCACGTGTGCGTCACACGGCCCGGCAGCTCACGCCCCTCGTACGGGGTGTTCCGGCTGCGCGAGGCGAAGCCCGCGGGGTCCACGGACCCACGGTATGCCGTGTCGACGAGCGTGAGGTTGGCGGGCTCACCAGCCGAGACGGGGCGCCCGTGGCCCTTCGCCTGCCCGATCTCGGCGGGCTTGACGGACATGCGCTCGGCGACCCCGGCCCAGGTGAGGAGCCCGGTGTCCACCATGGTCTCCTGCACCACTGACAACGCGGTCTCCAGGCCCACCATCCCCATGGCGGCCGCGGCCCACTCGCAGTCCTTGTCCTCGTGCGGGTGCGGGGCGTGGTCGGTGGCGACGATGTCGATCGTGCCGTCGGCGAGCGCCTCGCGCAGGGCCAGCACGTCGCGCTCGGTGCGCAGCGGCGGGTTGACCTTGTAGACCGGGTTGTAGGTCCGTACGAGCTCGTCCGTCAGGAGCAGGTGGTGCGGGGTGACCTCGGCGGTGACGTCGATGCCGCGGGACTTGGCCCAGCGGACGATCTCCACGGACCCGGCGGTCGAGAGGTGGCAGATGTGCACGCGGGAGCCGACGTGCTCGGCGAGCAGGACATCCCGGGCGATGATCGATTCCTCGGCCACCGCGGGCCAGCCCCCGAGCCCCAGCTCGGCGGAGACGATCCCCTCGTTCATCTGGGCGCCCTCGGTCAGCCGCGGCTCCTGCGCGTGCTGGGCGACGACCCCGCCGAAGGCCTTCACGTACTCCAGGGCGCGCCGCATGATCACCGCGTCGTCGACGCACTTGCCGTCGTCGGAGAAGACGGTGACACCGGCGGCCGACTCGTGCATGGCACCGAGCTCGGCGAGCTTCCTGCCCTCCAGGCCGACCGTGACGGCGCCGATGGGCTGCACGTCGCAGTAGCCGTGCTCCTGGCCGAGCCGGTAGACCTGCTCGACCACACCGGCGGTGTCGGCGACCGGGAAGGTGTTGGCCATGGCGAACACGGCGGTGTAGCCACCGGAGGCAGCCGCGCGCGTGCCGGTCAGCACGGTCTCGGAGTCCTCGCGGCCGGGCTCGCGCAGATGGGTGTGCAGGTCGACGAGGCCCGGCAGGAGGACCTTGCCGTCGGCCTCGATGACCTCGGCTCCTTCGTCCGAGAGCCCCTGGCCGACCGCCTCGATCAAGGAACCGCTGATCAGGACGTCCTGCGGCTCGCCGCCGAGCACCTTCGCACCACGGATCAGGATCTTGCTCATGTCTCTTACTTCTCCTCGATACGGGTGTGGCTGACGGCGGGCTCGTTTCCACCCAGCAGCAGGTACAGAACGGCCATCCGGATGGAGACTCCGTTTGCGACCTGCTCCACGACGGTGCAGCGGTCGGAGTCGGCGACCTCGGCGGTGATCTCCATGCCCCGGACCATCGGGCCGGGGTGCATCACGATGGCGTGCTCGGGCATCCGCGCCATGCGGTCGCCGTCGAGGCCGTAGCGCCGCGAGTACTCGCGCTCGGTCGGGAAGAACGCGGCGTTCATGCGCTCGCGCTGCACGCGCAGCATCATCACCGCGTCGGACTTGGCGAGGGTGCTGTCCAGGTCGTACGACACCTCGCACGGCCAGCTCTCGACGCCGACCGGCACCAGGGTCGGCGGCGCGACGAGGGTGACCTCGGCGCCGAGGGTGTGCAGCAGGTCGACGTTGGAGCGGGCGACCCGGCTGTGCAGGACGTCGCCGACGATCGTGATGCGCTTGCCTGCCAGGTCCTGGCCGAGCCCGGCGTCCCGTCCGACGAGCCGGCGGCGCATCGTGAAGGCGTCCAACAGCGCCTGCGTGGGGTGCTGGTGGGTGCCGTCACCGGCGTTGATGACGGCGGCGTCGATCCAGCCGGAGGTGGCGAGACGGTACGGCGCTCCGGAGGCGCCGTGCCGGATGACCACGGCGTCGACGCCCATGGCCTCCAGCGTCTGGGCGGTGTCCTTCAGGGACTCGCCCTTGGAGACGCTCGACCCCTTGGCGGTGAAGTTGATGACATCGGCCGAGAGGCGCTTCTCAGCGGCCTCGAACGAGATACGCGTGCGCGTGGAGTCCTCGAAGAAGAGGTTGACGATCGTGCGGCCGCGCAGGGTCGGCAGCTTCTTGATCGGCCGGTCGGCGACCCGGGCCATCTCCTCGGCGGTGTCGAGGATCAGGACGGCGTCGTCACGGGTGAGGTCGGCGGCCGAGATGAGATGACGCTGCATCTGTCAGGCTCCGTAAGGAAGTTCAGTGGGGAGATTCCGGGCAGGCGAAGGCACACCGAAAGGCGCGCGCGGACGACTGCTACCGGGTCGGCTTGGCACCGAGCAGCACGGTGTCGCGACCGTCCTCCTCGGCGAGCTGGACCTTGACCGTCTCCCGCAACGACGTGGGGAGGTTCTTGCCGACGTAGTCGGCGCGGATGGGCAGTTCGCGGTGGCCGCGGTCGACGAGGACCGCGAGCTGCACCGCGCGCGGACGCCCGATGTCGTTCAGGGCGTCGAGGGCGGCACGGATGGTGCGGCCGGAGAAGAGCACGTCGTCGACGAGGACGACGAGGCGGCCGTCGATGCCGTCACCGGGAATCTCGGTGCGGGCCAGCGCACGCGGCGGGTGCATGCGCAGGTCGTCGCGGTACATGGTGATGTCGAGCGAACCGACCGGAATCTTGCGGTCGGTGATCTCCTCCAGCTTGGCGGCGAGCCGCTGGGCGAGGAAGACGCCTCGGGTCGGAATACCGAGGAGCACCACGTCGTCGGCGCCCTTGGCACGTTCGACGATCTCGTGGGCGATGCGGGTCAGCACGCGTGCGATGTCGGGGCCTTCGAGAACGGGCCGCGCATCGGACGTCGTGTCCTGCTGAAAGTCCTGCTGAATGTCCTGCTTGTCCATACGAAACGGACCCCCTTCTCCGCCTCACGGGACGGACCTTAAAGGACGTCGGAATTGCGCCATCCACGTTATCAGGCCCGGAGGACACCCCCGATCACCCCCATGGCCTAATCGGCCACCGCCACCACGGAAGAGTCGGTGCGGCTCATTCGGCTTGACGCAGAAGAGTAACGCTGCGTAACCTCACAGTGAGTTACCAGCCGCGCGGTACGGCGCCCCTGCCGGCCGCGTAGACACAGTGCCGGGGAGCTATATGTCCAGCGAATACGCCAAACAGCTCGGGGCCAAGCTCCGGGCCATCCGCACCCAGCAGGGCCTTTCCCTCCACGGTGTCGAGGAGAAGTCCCAGGGACGCTGGAAGGCGGTCGTGGTCGGATCGTACGAGCGCGGCGACCGTGCCGTGACCGTGCAGCGCCTCGCCGAGTTGGCGGATTTCTACGGTGTGCCCGTTCAGGAACTGCTGCCGGGCACCACCCCGGGCGGCGCCGCCGAGCCGCCGCCGAAGCTGGTCCTCGACCTGGAGCGGCTGGCCCACGTGCCGGCCGAGAAGGCGGGCCCCCTTCAGCGCTACGCCGCGACGATCCAGTCCCAGCGCGGTGACTACAACGGCAAGGTGCTCTCGATCCGCCAGGACGACCTGCGCACACTCGCCGTCATCTACGACCAGTCGCCCTCGGTCCTCACCGAGCAGCTGATCAGCTGGGGCGTGCTGGACGCGGACGCGCGTCGCGCGGTGTCCCACGAGGAGAGCTGAGCCGCTTCCCGCCTCAGCAGAAACGTGCCGCCGGGGTGGCCGGAACTTCATGGTTCCGGCCACCCCGGCGGCTTTCTGCGCTCCTCAGGGGTCTCCCGGGCACCGGATACCGGCACGGACACGCCAGGGGCCCACAGCTCACGCTGTGGGCCCCTGGCGATGTCGTACCTCTGCTTACGCCTCGTCGCGGCGCAGCGTGGGCTTCAGGTCCTTGAAACGGCCGAGGAGGCCGTTCACGAACGCCGGAGACTCGTCCGTGGAGAACTCCTTGGCGATCTCGACCATCTCGTCGAGCACGACCGCGTCCGGGGTCCCGTCGACCCAGATCAGCTCATAGGCACCGAGCCGCAGGATGTTGCGGTCGACGACCGGCATGCGGTCGAGCGTCCAGCCGACGGAGTACTGAGCGATCAGCTCGTCGATGCGCTTCGCGTGCTGCGCGTAGCCCTCCACCAGCTGCATGGTGTACTCACTCACCGGCGGCTGCCGGGTGTCGGTCCGGGAGAGCCGGATCCAGTCCGCGAGGACCGTCAGGACGTCGGCCCCGCGCTGGTCGCCCTCGAAGAGGATCTGGAAGGCGCGCTTGCGGGCCGTGTTGCGGGCAGCCACGGTTAGCTGTTCACCCGGCCGAGGTAGTCGCTGGTGCGGGTGTCCACCTTGATCTTCTCACCGGTGGTGATGAAGAGCGGGACCTGGATCTGGTGGCCGGTCTCCAGGGTGGCGGGCTTGGTGCCACCGGTGGAGCGGTCGCCCTGCACACCCGGCTCGGTCTCCTGGATGACGAGCTCGACGGCGGCCGGCAGCTCGACGAAGAGCACCTCGCCCTCGTGCTGCGCGACGGTGGCGGTGAAGCCCTCGATCAGGAAGTTGGCGGCGTCGCCGACGGCCTTGCGGTCGACCATGAGCTGGTCGTAGGTCTCCATGTCCATGAAGACGAAGTACTCGCCGTCCATGTACGAGAACTGCATGTCGCGCTTGTCGATCGTGGCCGTCTCGACCTTGACGCCGGCGTTGAACGTCTTGTCGACGACCTTGCCGGAGAGCACGTTCTTCAGCTTGGTGCGCACGAAGGCCGGGCCCTTGCCGGGCTTGACGTGCTGGAACTCGACGACGGACCAGAGCTGGCCTCCGTCGAGCTTGAGCACCAGGCCGTTCTTGAGGTCGTTCGTGGAAGCCACGGTTGCGGAATCTCCTGGACTGACGTGGACGACCCCGGGACGCGCGCCCGGCTCATTGCTAGAGCGCGAGCAGTTCCTTGGTCGTGATGGTGAGTAGCTCGGGTCCGCCGTCCGCCTCGGGGCGTACGACGAGCGTGTCATCGATCCGGACACCGCCCCGGCCCGGGAGGTGGACCCCCGGTTCGACGGTGACCGGCACGCAAGCGTCCAGTTTACCCATGGCCGCGGGGGCCAGCTGCGGGTCCTCGTCGATTTCGAGTCCGACGCCGTGTCCGGTCAGGGTCGGCAGGCGCTCGCCGTACCCGGCGGAGTCCAGCACCTGGCGTGCCGCGCGGTCCACGTCACGGTAGGCGGCGCCGGGTGCGAGGCTCTCCCGTCCGGCGCGCTGAGCGGCGAAGACGAGGTCGTACAGCTCGATCTGCCAGTCGGCGGGAGACGTACCGATCACGAAAGTACGGCCGATCTCACACCGGTAGCCGCGGTACGTCGCGCCGAGACAGACGGAGAGGAAGTCGCCCTCCTCCACGCGCCGGTCGGTGGGGTGGTGAGCGCGCCGGCCGGAGTGGGGGCCGGTGGCGACGGAGGTGGGGAAGGCGGGTCCGTCGGCGCCGTGGTCGACTAGGCGGCGCTCGAGTTCGAGGGCGAGATGCCGTTCGGTACGGCCGACGAGGATGGATTCGAGGAGTTCACCGAGGGCCTGGTCGGCGATCTCGGCGCCGATGCGCAGGCAGGAGATCTCCTCCTCGTCCTTGACGACGCGGAGCTGCTCCACGGCACCGCCCAGTTCGGCGAGGCGCAGACGTGGGACGACGGAGCGGATCTCCCTGTGCCGGGCCACCGTGAGGTGATGTTCCTCCACGGCGAGCGAGTCCGCGCCCTGCGCCGCGCCGAAGTCGGCCGCGGCGACGGCGGGGTCGCCTCCGGCGCCGGGCAGGGTGTGCACCCGTAGCGCCTCGTCCGGGCGGCCGTCGGTGGGACGGTCCTCCGGTGGGCCGACGCACACGAGCAGGTCCTCAGTCTTGCCGAGCAGCAGGACGGCGCCCCGGGGGGCGGCGCCGGACAGGTAGCGCACGTTGGCGGGGCGCGTGACGAGCGCTGCCGAGCTGCCGGCGGCGTTGCACTGTGCCCTCAGTTTGGAGCGGCGGGCCGCGTAGACCTCTGACATGACACGAGCGTAGGAGCGGTGTCTGGTTTGTGCCGGTTGAGAGAGCGTTCGGGGGACGGGGCGTCATGTGTGGTTGTGAGCCGTCTGGGGACCGTGGGGCTTGTCGCGCAGTTCGCCGCGCCCCTAAAAAGCCAAAAGCCTTTACCAGCTAGGTGGGCTTGCGATGGAACGTGCGAGTACGTCGTCCAGCACCTGGGCCGTCTGCGGTACGTCCAACTGCGAGTTGTCGATGATCGGCAGGCCCGACCCGTACCACCCCGCCATACGGCCGTGGATCCGCGCGACCTCCTCGTCCGTGAGGCGGCGGTTGCCCGAGCGCTCGGCGTTGCGCTCCAGGACGATCTCCAGGCCCGGCAGCAGGACCACGGGCAGCAGCCCGGGGCCCACATGGCGCTTCCAGCCGCCGAGGCCGACCACCGGGCGGTCCGGGAAGACGGCGTCGTCGAGGATGCAGGAGATGCCGTTGGCCAGGAAGTTGCGGGCGGCGAAGCCGCAGGTGCGGCGCGCCAGGCGGTACTGGGCCTCGGAGTGGTCGTTCCAGCCGGACTGGGGGTCGGCGAAACCGGAACGGACCCATTCGCGGACGTCGTCGAGGCTGATGTGGGCGGTGGGCACCCGGCGGTGCTCGGCCCAGTACTTGGCGACGCTGGTCTTGCCCGCGCCGGCCGGGCCGATGAGCAGCACCGCGAGGGTCGTGGCCGCCGGGTCGGGCAGGGCCGCGGCGGACGGGCTGCTGGGAACGCCGACCGGGCCGCCGGGCGGCAGCGGGACATGACCGGTGGTGTCCGGGGCCGGGGGCGCCGACGGGTGCTGTGCCGCCGGCTGGTGCGGCGGGGCGGGGGGCGCGGAGGGGTGCTGGGGTGGGGGCTGGTGCGACGGCACGAAACCCGGAGCGGGGGGCGGTGGGGGCACCGGGGCCGGGCCCTGGTGCGCGCCCGGGTGCTGGGGCCCCGGGTGGTGTGCGGCCGGCGACCAGCCGACGGCCGGTCCGTGCCCCGGCTGATGGGGCGGCGGCAGCGGAGAACCCACTGCGTGCTGCATCCGGTGCCACTCCGTCTCGTACAAGGCAATTGGCGCTGGCGGAGCGGGTACGGACCCACTCCTTACCGAACGGTACCGTCCCCGGTCGCCGTTTGGTGAACGGCCGGGGACGGCCCTAAGTGCCCGGGACCGTAAGGCACATGGGACGGAGGGTGCCGCGGCCGGCTACTGGCCCACTTCTCCGTACGCGGCCAGCAGGACGGCCGGGTCCGGGCCCTCCATGACGGTGGGCTTGCCCAGTCCGTCCAGGACGATGAAGCGCAGCAGGTCACCGCGGGACTTCTTGTCGACCTTCATGGTCTCCAGCAGCTTGGGCCACTGGTCGTAACGGTAGTGCAGCGGCAGGCCGACCGACTCGAGGACCGTACGGTGGCGGTCCGCCGTCGCGTCGTCCAACCGGCCCGCCAGGCGGCCGAGTTCGGCGGCGAAGTGCATGCCGACGGAGACCGCGGCGCCGTGCCGCCACTTGTAGCGCTCGTTCTTCTCGATGGCGTGGGCGAGCGTGTGGCCGTAGTTGAGGATCTCCCGCAGGCCCGACTCCTTGAGGTCGGAGGAGACCACCTCGGCCTTGACCCGGATGGACCGCTCGATCAGTTCGGCCGTGTGCGGGCCGGCCGGGGTGCGCGCGGCCTGCGGGTCGGACTCGATGAGCTCCAGGATCGCCGGGTCGGCGATGAAGCCGGCCTTGATGATCTCGGCGAGGCCGGAGACGTAGTCGTTGACCGGGAGGGAGTCCAGCGCGGCCAGGTCGCACAGGACGCCGGCCGGCGGGTGGAAGGCGCCGACGAGGTTCTTGCCCTCGGCGGTGTTGATGCCGGTCTTGCCGCCGACGGCCGCGTCCACCATCGCCAGGACGGTGGTGGGGATGGCGATCCAGCGCACCCCGCGCAGCCAGGTGGCGGCCACGAAGCCGGCGAGGTCCGTGGTCGCGCCACCGCCGACGCCGACGACGACGTCGGTGCGGGTGAAGCCGGACTGCCCGAGCGCCTTCCAGCAGTAGGCGGCGACCTCGGCGGTCTTGGCCTCCTCCGCGTTGGGCACCTGGATGGCGACGACGTCGTAGCCCTGCTCGGCAAGGTCGCCCCGCAGCGCTTCGCCGGTCTCGGCGAGCGCCTCGGGGTGCACGATCGCCACCCGCTTGGCCTTCTCGCCGATCAACCCGCCGAGCTCGCCCAGGAGTTGACGACCCACCAGGACCTCGTACGGCTCGCTGCCCGCGGTGCCGCCGACCTGGATCCGGGTCACTGCCTCACTCATGCCTGCTTCAACTCCAGTGCGTCCAGGGCGACTTCGGTGACTTCTTCGGGCGTACGACCGTCCGTCGCGACGACCGCCGTGGCGATCCCCTCGTAGAGGTGCCGCCGCGCCTCCATCAGCTCGCGCCACTGCTTGCGCGGGTTGACCGCGAGCAGCGGGCGGGCCGCGTTGAGGCCGGTGCGCTTGACGGCCTCCTCGACGTCCATCGAGAGGTAGACGACCGGCAGCCCGGCGAGCGACGCGCGCGTGTCCTCGTCGAGGATCGCGCCGCCGCCGAGGGCGAGGACGCCGTCGTGCTCGGTCAGCGCCCGCTGTACGGCCGCCTTCTCGATGGCACGGAAGGCGGGCTCGCCCTCGTCGACGAAGATCTCGGCGACGGTCCGGTCCTGCTCGGCGACGATGTCGTCGTCGGTGTCCCGGTAGCTCACTCCGAGCCGCTCGGCGAGCAGCTGCCCGACGGTGGACTTGCCCACGCCCATCGGGCCGACGAGCACCACCCGAGGGCTCATCGGATGGCCAGGTGGTCGAGGTACGACTGGACGTTGCGGCGGGTCTCGACGACGTTGTCGCCGCCGAACTTCTCGGCGACCGCGTCCGCGAGGACGAGCGCCACCATCGCCTCGGCGACGATCCCGGCCGCCGGGACCGCGGAGACGTCGGAACGCTGGTGGTTGGCGGGAGCCGCCTCACCGGTGGTCACATCCACGGTCTGGAGGGCGCGGGGCACGGTGGCGATGGGCTTCATCGCGGCGCGCACGCGCAGCAGTTCGCCGGTGGTCAGGCCGCCCTCGGTACCGCCGGAGCGGCCGGAGACGCGGCGGATGCCCTCGGGCGTGTTGACGATCTCGTCGTGCGCCTTGGAACCGGGCACGCGCGCGAGCTCGAACCCGTCGCCGATCTCGACACCCTTGATGGCCTGGATGCCCATGAGCGCACCGGCGAGGCGGGCGTCCAGCTTGCGGTCCCAGTGGACGTGTGAGCCGAGGCCGACCGGGACGCCGTAGGCCAGGACCTCGACCACACCACCGAGGGTGTCGCCGTCCTTGTGGGCCTGATCGACCTCCGCCACCATCGCCTTCGACGTGTCCGCGTCCAGGCAGCGCAGCGGATCGGCGTCCAGCTTCTCCACATCGGCCGGGGTCGGGTACACACCCTGCGGCGCCTTCACCGAACACAGCTCGATGACATGGCTGACGATCTCGATCCCGGCCGTCTCCTTCAGGTACGACCGGGCGACCGCGCCCAGCGCCACCCGCGCCGCCGTCTCACGCGCCGAGGCACGCTCCAGGATCGGCCTAGCCTCGTCAAAGCCGTACTTCTGCATCCCCGCGAGGTCGGCATGACCAGGACGCGGGCGAGTCAGCGGGGCGTTACGGGCGAGCCCGGCGAGGATCTCCTCGTCCACCGGGTCGGCCGACATGACCTGCTCCCACTTGGGCCACTCGGTGTTGCCCACCATGACGGCGACCGGCGAGCCGAGGGTGAGGCCGTGCCGGACGCCACCGAGGAAGGTGACCTGGTCCTGCTCGAACTTCATCCGGGCACCGCGTCCATAGCCGAGCCGACGCCGGGCCAGGTGGTCCGCCACCATCTCCGTGGTGATCGGCACGCCGGCGGGCAGACCCTCCAGCGTCGCTACGAGTGCGGGACCGTGGGACTCCCCCGCGGTCAGCCAGCGCAACCTGCTCAACGGTGCTCCTCTATGCTCGCGCCCTCGTACTGCCCTGCGTACGCGCGTCCTCGCGTACGGCAATGGCGTGACCAGGTGCGCGGCCCGGGCCCGCCACCTTCGATCCTCCCACGTCCCACGGACATGTCCGGCCGCCGGTCCACCAGGCGGACGGCCATCCACTAGCAAGGCTCAGGCGATGCCGTCACTCTGCCGCGTGGTTCCCCCTGCGGAATCCGGAGGTTCCTAGCGGGCCGCCAGCGCCTGCTCGCCCGCTTTCCGCATGGCGTCCACGGGGGCGGGTCGGTGCCCCGTCATCTGCTCGACCTGGAGCACCGCCTGGTGCACCAGCAGGTCGAGGCCGCTGACGACGGCCCCGCCGAACATCGACCAGCGCGCCGCGAGCTGGGTGGGCCACGGCTCGTACAGCACGTCGAAGAGGGTGGTGGGCCGCTCCGGGACCACGGAGGCCAGGGCGTCCGTGGTGCCGGCCGGGGTGGTGGCGATCACCAGAGGCCGGTGCAGTGCGTCGGCCGCCGCGGACCAGTCCTCCGTACGGACTTCCACGTCCAGCCGCTCCCCCCACTGCCGCATCTCGGCGGCGCGGGCCTCGCTGCGGACGTAGACGACCACCTCACCGGTGCAGACCCGGGCCAGCGCGGCCAGCGCCGAGGACGCCGTCGCGCCGGCGCCGAGGATCGCGGCGGAGTCCACCGTCTCGATGCCGTGCTCACGCAGCGCCGCGACCATGCCGGGGATGTCGGTGTTGTCGCCGACCTTGCGGCCGTCCTCGGTGAACACGACCGTGTTGACCGCCTCGACCGAGGCGGCCGTCTCGCTGATCTCGTCGAGCAGCGGGATGACGGCCCGCTTCAGCGGCATGGTCAGCGACAGTCCGGCCCACTCGGGCCCGAGTTCCGCGAAGAACCCGGGCAACGCGGCCTCGTCGATCTCGAAGCGGTCGTACGACCAGCCCTTGAGCCCCAGTTCCTCGTACGCGGTTCGATGGAGCACCGGGGAGAGGGAGTGGGTGATGGGCGAACCGAGCACAGCGGCCCGGCGGGCGTCAGTTGCCCCTGCTTTCATCGAACTTTTCCTTGAGTCTCAGGAACTCTGCGTGCGTTTTGGCGAATTCTGTCTTGCTCACGCCGTCGGTCGCCACGAAGTAGTACCAGCCGTCGTCGGTGGGATTCAGCGTCGACTTGAGCGCGTCGGCGCCCGGGTTCCCGATCGGGCCGGGCGGCAGACCCTTGTTGGTGTACGTGTTGTACGGGTCCTTGTCCTTGCTGATCTCCGACTCGCTGATGTCGATGTTGCTCTCGTTCTTCGCGTAGTTGTACGTCGAGTCGAACTGGAGCGATCCATAGGTCTGCTGGTTCGCGTAGTCGAGGCGGTTGTAGACCACTTCCGCCATCTTGCGGTAGTCGTCGGTGGTCTTGCCCTCGGCCTGGACAAGGCTCGCGATGGTGATGATGTCCATCGGGCTGTCGAGCTTGAGCGTCTTGGCCTTGGCTTCCAGGTCGAGCGAGTCGTACTTGTTGGTGGCCTCGGCCACCATGTCCTTCAGGACCGTCTCGGGCTTCATGCCCTTGGCCGCCGGATAGGTGCCCGGATACAGGAAGCCCTCCAGCGGGTCCTTCATCTCGCTGTTGACTTCCATCCAGTCCGGAAGTCCGAGGCTCTTGTAATCCGCCTTGGCGACCTTGAGGGTGGCACCGGACTTCAGGCCGAGTTTGTCGTCGATAAGCTTGTAGACCGCGATATTGCGCTGACCCGGCGTGACCATCACGGCATTCTGGCTCTTCGGGTCGAGCATCATCTTCACGGCGCTCTCGGCGGACATCTGCGTCTTCAGCAGATAGGCGCCGGCCTGGACTTTCTTCTCCCCCTCGTTCCGGGTGAACGCAGAAACGAACGCGTCGACGCTCTTGACGACACCCTTCGCCTTCAGCAATCGCCCGATGTCGGCGCCGCCCGCCCCCTTCTGGACAACGATCGACACCGTCGTGTCGGTACCGTCACCCGCATAGTCCGGCGCCGAGACGAAACGATCCTTGTAGAACTGGTAGCCGAAATAGCCGATGCCTCCGAGCCCGCCGCCGAAGACCAGCACGACCACCAGGCAGGCGCAGCCACTGCGGCGCTTCTTCGGCTTCTTGCCCCCGCGGCCTTTACGGTCGCCACGACCGCCCTCGTCATCGACATCGTCGGCGCCGTCGTCGTCCCCGCCGCCCGCGAAGAAGGCGTGTTCGCCCTGGTCGGGGCCGGGGTCCCAGTCCGTCCGCTGCGGTTCCGGCTCGGCGCGGCGACGGCTCGGCGGCTCCGGCGGGGGGTACGCGTCGGGGGTGCCGTAGTAGTCGGGCTGGTCACCGGCGCCGTACGCGGCGGCCTGCTGGCCGTACGGGTCCGAGGGGTCCGTGTACTGGACATGCGTGTGCGTCCCGGTGCCCCAGGCGCTGTTGTCGTACTGCTGCTGAGGCTGCTGGGGCGCGTACTGCTGCTGGCCGTACTGCTGGTTCGGGTCGTACTGCTGCTGGCTCGGGTCGTACTGCTGGTGCTGCTGGTCGTAGTGCTGCTGCTGGTACTGCTGCTGCGCCTGACCGTAGTCGGCCTGTTGGCCGGTGCCCCAGTCGCCGTACTCCGGCTGCTGCGGCGCTTGCGGAAAGTGCTGCGGCTGGCCGCCGTAGGCAGCTTGTTGGCCGACGTGGCCCTGCTGCCCTTCCCATCCGCCGTCCCCGTAATACGGGTCCTGCGGATGCCACGGTTCGGAGCCTTCCTGGCCCCGGCCATACTCAGTCATCGATCCCCTAGAGCCGCGAGGCGGCGGTCGCGCGGCTTGTGGCTCGGCATCCGTTCCGCCTCTCTCTGTGCGGCACCTGTTCGAACAGCGCCGCGATCGCGCGGAACGTTACCGTATCGCGATCAGATGACCACTTCGACGCTCTCTCCGGGTGCTTTACCTGACACCCGTTCGGATTCGAGCGCCTGCTGAAGGATGATCACAGCGGCTGCTTGATCGATGACGGAGCGGCCCTTCTTGGATTTCACACCCGAGGCGCGCAGTCCCTGGCTGGCCGTGACCGTGGTCATCCGCTCGTCCACCAGGCGGATGGGGATCGGCGCGATGCCCTTGGCCAGCTCCTGGGCGAAGCCTCGTACCTTGACCGCGGCCGGGCCCTCGCCCCCCTTGAGGGAGCGGGGGAGTCCGACGACGACCTCGATCGGTTCGTACTCCTCCACCAACTGCTTCAGCCGGCGGTGGGCGGCCGGGACGTCCCGGCCCGGGACCGTCTCCACCGGAGTGGCGAGGATCCCGTCGGGGTCGCACGAGGCGACCCCGATCCGGGCGTCCCCGACGTCGATCGCGAGTCGACGCCCTCTGCGCATCGTCACTTCGCGGTGTCCGTGACCAGACGCTCGACGGCCTCGACGGCCTCGCCGATCGCGGCCGGGTTCTGGCCGCCGCCCTGGGCGACGTCCGGCTTGCCGCCACCGCCGCCGCCGAGGGTCTTGGCGGCCGTGCGGACCAGGTCACCGGCCTTGAGGCCACGCTCGCGGGCGGCCTCGTTGGTGGCGATGACCGTCAGCGGCTTGCCGTTGGCCGTGGTGAAGAGCGCGACCACGGCGGCCCGACCGCCCTGGATACGGCCACGCACGTCGAGGACCAGCTTGCGCAGGTCGTCGGCGGTGGTGCCGTCCGGGACCTGGCCGGTCACGACGGCGATGCCACGGATGTCCTTCGCGGACTCGGCGAGACCGGCCGCGGCCTGGAGCACCTTCTCCGCGCGGAACTTCTCGATCTCCTTCTCGGCGTCCTTCAGCTTGCCGAGCATCGCGGAGACCTTCTCCGGCAGCTCCTCCGGACGGCCCTTGATCAGCTCCTGGAGCTGGGCGACGACCGTGTGCTCCCGGGCGAGGAAGTTGTACGCGTCGACACCGACGAGAGCCTCGATACGACGGACACCGGAGCCGATGGACGACTCACCGAGCAGCTTGACCAGGCCGAGCTGCGAGGTGTTGTGCACATGGGTGCCGCCGCACAGCTCCTTGGAGAAGTCGCCGATGGTCACGACGCGCACGCGCTCGCCGTACTTCTCGCCGAACTCGGCGATGGCGCCCTGCTTCTTCGCCTCGTCGATGCCCATGACATCGGCGCGGACGTCGAGGTCGCGCGCGAGCACCTCGTTGATCTTCTGCTCGACGTCGGTCATCACGGCCGTCGGAACGGCGGACGGCGAGCCGAAGTCGAAGCGGAAGCGGCCGGGCTGGTTCTCGGAACCGGCCTGGGCGGCCGTCGGGCCGAGTGCGTCACGCAGGGCCTGGTGGGTGAGGTGGGTGGCCGAGTGGGCGCGGGCGATGGCGGTGCGGCGGCGGGCGTCGATCGAGGCCTGGGCCTTGGCGCCGACGGTGACCTCGCCGAACTGCACGACACCCTTGTGGACGTACACGCCCGGAACCGGCTTCTGGCAGTCGCGGATCTCGATGACGGCACCGGAGTCGACCTTGATCTTGCCGGTGTCGCCGATCTGGCCGCCGCCCTCGGCGTAGAACGGGGTGCGGTCCAGGACGATCTCGACCTCGTCGCCCTCGGTGGCGGCCGGGGAGGAGGCGCCGTCGACGAGGATGCCGACGATCGTGGACTCGCCCTCGGTGTCCGCGTAGCCGATGAACTCGGTCTCGCCGGTCCTGTCCGCGATCTCACGGTAGGCACCGGCACCGGCGTGGCCGGTCTTCTTGGCCTGGGCGTCCGCCTTGGCGCGCTCCCGCTGCTCCTTCATCAGGCGCCGGAAGCCGTCCTCGTCCACGGAGAGGCCCTGTTCGGCGGCCATCTCCAGGGTGAGGTCGATCGGGAAGCCCCAGGTGTCGTGGAGCAGGAACGCCTTGTCACCGGCGAGGACCTTGCCACCGGAGGCCTTGGTCTCGGTGACCGCGGTGTCGAGGATGTTGGTGCCGGCCTTGAGCGTCTTGAGGAAGGCGGCCTCCTCGGCGAGGGCGACCTTCTCGATGCGCTCGCGGTCGGTGACGAGCTCCGGGTACTGCTGGCCCATCATCGCGATGACGGTGTCCACCAGCTCCTGGACGACCGGGCCGGTGGCGCCGAGCAGGCGCATGTTGCGGATGGCGCGGCGCATGATGCGGCGCAGCACGTAACCGCGGCCCTCGTTGCCGGGGGTGACGCCGTCGCCGATGAGCATCACCGACGTACGCATGTGGTCGGTGACCACGCGCAGGGAGACGTCCGAGTCATGGGCGTCGCCGTACGCGACACCGGTCAGCTCGGTGGCCTTCTTGATGACGGCCATGGAGGTGTCGATCTCGTACATGTTCTGCACGCCCTGCAGAATCATGGCGAGACGCTCAAGTCCGAGACCGGTGTCGATGTTCTTGCTCGGCAGCTCTCCGAGGATCTCGAAGTTGTCCTTGCCGATGCCCTCACCGCGCTCGTACTGCATGAAGACGAGGTTCCAGATCTCCACGTACCGCTCGTCGTTGACGGCGGGGCCGCCCTCGACGCCGAACTCGGGGCCGCGGTCGTAGTTGATCTCGGAACAGGGGCCGCAGGGGCCGGGGACGCCCATGGACCAGTAGTTGTCCTTCATGCCGAGGCGCTGGATGCGCTCCTTCGGCACACCGATGACGTCCTGCCAGATGCGCTCGGCCTCGTCGTCGTCCTTGTAGACGGTGATCCAGAGCTTCTCCGGCTCCAGGCCGTAACCACCCTTGTCCTGGGGGCTGGTGAGCAGCTCCCAGGCGTACTTGATGGCGCCTTCCTTGAAGTAGTCGCCGAAGGAGAAGTTGCCGCACATCTGGAAGAACGTGCCGTGCCGGGTGGTCTTGCCGACCTCTTCGATGTCGGGCGTGCGCACGCACTTCTGCACGCTGGTCGCGCGCGCCCACGGCGGCTTGACCTCACCGAGGAAGTACGGCTTGAAGGGGACCATGCCGGCGGGGACCAGGAGCAGAGTCGGGTCGTCCGCGATGAGCGACGCCGAAGGGACGACGGTGTGACCGCGCTCCTCGTAGAAGCTCAGCCAGCGGCGGCGAATCTCGGCCGACTCCATCAGTGGTCCTCATTCCGGTTGTACGGGTACGTCTTGTACGTCGATCCCTCGGCGTACTTCGGGTTGTTGCGGTTCTCGATGGCGGCGAACCGCCGGGGCGCGGGGAGTTCGGGGTTCGCGTTGATGCCCAGCGCCTCCCCCAGCTCTTCCTCCCGCTGGGCCATGTTGTCGCGGACGTCGAGCGCGAAGCCCACCGCACGGTCCTTGAGCTTGTGCCCGGCCTCGATCGCCTTGTTCGTCGCGGCGACGGCGAGGTGCTCCGGGGTCAGCTGCCTCAGCTTGCGGTTGACCTTGGTGGTGGCCCACACACCGGCGGCGACGCCCGTGCTGAACCAGAAGGTACGGCGGAACATCGGTTGGCTCTCAGCCCTTCTTCCGCTGGTTCCGCCGACCGGCCGGAACCGTGCGGCCCACGATCACGGTACGCCGGGGCGTCTTGGCGGGCACGTCGTCCTTGCGGCCTGCGATCGCCCGGCGCACGCCATAGCCGAAGGCCGCGACCTTGACCAGCGGGCCGCCGAAGGTGGAGGCGACGGTGGTGGAGAGCGCGGAGGCGTTGGAGGTGACCTCCTGGACGTCGGAGGCGATCGCGTCCACCCGGTCGAGCTGGGTCTGCGCGGAGCGCACCGCCGAGGAGGCGTCCGCGAGGAGCGGTACGGCCTGGTCGGTCACGTCCGCCACCAGCTTGGTGGTCGCCCTGAGCGTCTGGGCCAGCCTCGCCAGCGCGACGGCGAGGAAGGAGACCAGGATCGCCCAGAAGACGGCCACCAGGATGCCGGCCACCTCTCCACCGGACACTGCGCACCCGCTCCCTGATACGTGCTCTGAACATCGGAACCTAGAAAAAACAGTGGCCCGAGCCTATCGCGCCCCAGGCGCGGCTCCGCACCGGATTACCGTCCGCGCGGGCCCGAGTTGCACGAAGCGATTGTACGGAGTGAATACGGTTCAGTACGCTCCGTGTCCTATGCGGGATGATCGGCTCAGCGACGGCAATCTGCCTCTCGAACTGGACGCGTTCGTGGGCCGCACGGCCGAACTCGCCGCGCTGTCCCGACTGCTGGAGACCTCACGCCTGGTGACGGTGACCGGCGCAGGTGGCGTGGGCAAGTCACGGCTGGCGGCCCGGGCGGCCCTGGGCAGGGCGGCCTGGCGGGTCGAACTGGCGCCGGTGCGCGACGCGGAGTTCGTCGACTACGCGGTCGTTCAGGCGCTGGGGCTGACCGACCACACCACACGGCTGCCGCGCGAGACGCTGCTCGCGCATCTCACGGGGTCCGGCCGGCAACTGCTCCTCGTCCTGGACGGGTTCGAGCATCTCGTCGAGGCGTGCGCCGAGCTGGTGACGGACCTGCTGGGCCGGGTGCCGGGGCTCACCGTGCTCGCCGTGGGCCGCAGACCCCTGTCCGTGCCGGGCGAGCGGGTGTTCGCGCTGGCGCCGCTGGGCGAGGACGAGGCCGTGGAGCTCTTCGTCGACCGCGCGGGCAGGCAGGGTGCGGCCGTCGGTGACGATCCCGACGTACGGGAGCTGTGCCGGCGGCTGGACGGCATCCCGCTCGCCGTCGAGCTGGCGGCCGGGCGGCTGCGGGCCCTGTCCCCCGCCCAGTTGCTGGCCCGGTTCGACGACCGCTTCCGGCTGCTGACGGGCGCGGCCCACGGTGCCCCGGCGCGGCACCGCACGTTGCGCACGGCGATCGGCTGGAGCCACGAGCTGTGCACGCCCGAGGAGCGGCTGCTGTGGTCGCGGCTCTCGGTGTTCGCCGGGCTGTTCGACCTGGAGGCCGTGGAGTACGTGTGCAGTGGCAACGGCCTGGCCGAGCAGGACGTCCTGGACGTGCTGACGGAACTGCTCGCGCAGTCCGTGGTCGCGCGCGAGGAGACGACGGCGGGGGTGCGCTACCGGATGCTGGACACGGTCCGGGCGTACGGCGAGGACTGGCTGGAGGCGACCGGGGACGCGGACCGGCTGCGCCGGCGCCACCGCGACTGGTATCTGGGCCTGGCCACCTGGTGCGAGCTGGACTGGTTCTCACCGCGGCAGGGCGAGGTGGCGGCGCGGATCGAGGCGGAGCTGCCGAATCTGCGCTGCGCCCTGGAGCGCTGTCTGGCCGACCCGGACGAGGCGTATCTGGGGCAGTACCTCGCCGGTTCACTCTGGTTCTACTGGGTCGGCTGCGGGCGGCTGTCGGAGGGCCGGCACTGGCTGGAGCAGTCCGTGCAGCTGGAGTCCGACCATGAGCTGTCGCGGCTGAAGGCGCTGTGGGTGCTCGGTTATGTGGCGATCCTCCAGGGCGACAAGGTGCCCGCGCTGGCCGCGCTCCAGGAGTGCCGGGAGGAGGCGGAGCGCTCGGCGAACCCGACGGCGATCGCCTACGCGGTGCACCGCACCGGCTGTCTGGCGCTGGTCACGGACGACATGCCCCGCGCAGAAACGCTGCTGCGCTCGGCGCTAGACCGCTACCAGGAGATCGGCGAGCTCAACAGCAACGTACTGATGGGCCAGGTCGAGCTGGCGATGACGCGGGCCTTCCAGGGCGATCTGCCGGAGGCCGTGAAGCTGTGCGAGGACGTCCGCCGGGTCTGCGAGGACCACGGGGAGCGCTGGACCAGGTCGTACGCCTTGTATGTGCTGGCGTACGCGGCCTGGACCGAGGGGAACCTGACCGGCGCCCGGGAGCTGCTCACCGACTGCCTCGGTGCCGCGCACGCCTTCAGCGATCTGCTGGGTTCGGTGCTGTCGATCGAGCTGCTGGCCCTGGTCACGGCCGCGCGGGGCGAGGCCGCGGACGCCGCCGAGGCGGCGGTGCTGCTGGGCGCGGCGGGGGCGATGTGGCCCTCGGTGGGGCTGCCGCTGTTCGGCTCGGCCTACTACAACGCCCCGCACGAGCTGTGCGAGGCGACGGCGCGGGAACGGCTGGGCGACGAGCGGTACGAGGAGTGCGTACGGGAAGGGGCCCGGCTCGACCGGGAGGCGGCGGTGGCCCGTGCGCTGGGGTGGCCGCCGGCGCCGCTGCCCGGCCCTCGCGGGCAGGCACGGCATGCGCGAGGCCCCGTGAGCATGCACGAACCCGCCGCCTCCCGCGCCCGGAAGGGCGGGGAGACGGCGGGCTGAGGTGGTGCGTGTGCTACGGCCTGCTGGTGATCAGCGGGCGTAGTACTCGACGACGAGCTGCTCGTCGCAGATCACCGGGATCTCCTTGCGGTTCGGCTCACGGTCCAGGCGGAACGCCAGGGCCTTGAGGTTCACCTGGAGGTAGCGCGGGGTCTCACCCTCGGGGGCGAAGCCGCCCTCGCGGGCGATGGAGAAGAGGGTCTTCTCGCGGCTGCGCTCGCGGACCATCACGACGTCGTCGGGACGGACGCGGAACGACGGCTTGTCGACCTTGCCACCGTTGACCTCGATGTGGCCGTGGACGACCATCTGGCGGGCCTGGTAGATCGTGCGGGCGATGCCCGAACGCAGGACCAGAGCGTCGAGACGGCGCTCGAGCTCGATGATCAGGGCCTCACCGGTCTTGCCCTGCACCTTGGAGGCACGCTCGTAGGCGCGGACGAGCTGACGCTCGGACACGTCGTACTGCGCACGCAGACGCTGCTTCTCGAGCAGACGGACCTTGTAGTCCGAGTTCTGCTTGCGGCCACGGCCGTGCTCGCCCGGCGGGTAGGGACGGGCCTCGAAGTACTTGACGGCCTTCGGGGTCAGCGCGATGCCGAGGGCACGCGACTTCTTGACCTTGGGGCGGGACTGGTTCGCCACAATCTCTCATTTCTCAGTGTTCGGCTTGTCAGGGTTGCGGGAGGTCGCATCCGCAGCCGGGGAAACCCTCCGGGTCCGTTGCCGGGCCTGGTGGGCAGCCGCTCCCTGGTCTGGGCACATACGTGCAGCACGCGAGTGGCCCACCTACCGGTCTCACCAGCTGGTGAGTGGTGGTGGGCGGCCCGCGACACCATTCGATCGGTGCGCGACGCTCCTGGAACCCCTGGGGGTTCCGGCTGACCGTCCCGTTCTGACTGCACGGGACACAGCACTTCGAGGGATTCTACAGGCTGCTCAGGACCGCTTGCGACCGAGGTGCTTACGGGTCCACTCGACGGCGTCCGCGTACCGCGCCTCCGCGCCGTGCCGGGTCGGCGCGTAGTACTCGCGGTCCTTGAGTTCCTCCGGGGCGTACTGCTGCTCGGCGATGCCCTCGGGCAGGTCGTGCGGATACACGTACCCCTGCGCGTGCCCGAGCTTGGCGGCGCCCTTGTAGTGCCCGTCCCGCAGGTGGGGCGGCACGGATCCCGCCATTCCCTTGCGTACGTCGTCCAGAGCGGCGCCGATCGCCATGGTCGCGGCGTTGGACTTGGGGGCGAGCGCGAGGGCGATGGTGGCGTGGCTGAGGGTGAGGGCGGCCTCGGGGAAGCCGATCATGGCGACGGCCTGGGCGGCGGCGACCGCGATGGGCAGCGCGTTCGGGTCGGCGAGGCCGATGTCCTCGCTGGCGGAGATCATGAGCCGACGGGCGATGAAGCGGGGGTCCTCGCCGGCCTCGATCATGCGGGCCAGGTAGTGCAGCGCGGCGTCGACGTCCGAGCCTCGGATGGACTTGATCAGGGCGCTGGCGACGTCGTAGTGCTGGTCGCCGTCGCGGTCGTACTTCACGGCCGCGCGGTCGACCGTCTGCTCCAGGGTCTGGAGGCTGATCTCGCTCTCGTCCTGGTCGAGGGCGGCCCCGGCGGCGGCCTCCAGTGCGGTCAGCGCACGGCGGGCGTCACCGCCGGCGATGCGCAGGAGGTGGTCCTCGGTGTCCTCGGGGAGGGTGACGGCGCCCTTGAGGCCGCGCTCGTCGGTGACGGCCCTGCGGAGCAGGCCGCGCAGGTCGTCGTCGGTGAGGGGTTCGAGGGTGAGGAGGAGGGACCGGGACAGGAGCGGGGAGATCACCGAGAAGTAGGGGTTCTCGGTGGTCGCCGCGATGAGGGTGACCCAGCGGTTCTCGACGGCCGGGAGCAGGGAGTCCTGCTGGGCCTTGCTGAAGCGGTGGATCTCGTCGAGGAAGAGGACGGTCTCCTTGCCGTATCCCCCGGTGGCGCGGCGGGCGCCGTCGATGACCGCGCGGACCTCCTTGACGCCCGCGGTGATCGCCGACATTTCGACGAAGCGCTTGTTGGTGGCCTTGGAGACGACGTAGGCGAGGGTCGTCTTGCCGGTGCCGGGCGGGCCCCACAGGATCACCGAGGACGGCCCGGCCGGGCCGCTCGCACCCTCGCCGACCAGGCGGCGCAGGGGCGAGCCGGGCTTCAGCAGATGCTGCTGGCCCACCACCTCGTCGAGGGTGCGCGGGCGCATCCGGACCGCCAGGGGGCTCCCGGCGGGGTCCTTCTCCTGGCGTTCTTCGGCGGCGGCGGTGAACAGATCGGGCTCCACGTCAAGAACCCTAAGTCACCGCACTGACAACGCGGCCCGCGGTGTCAGCTGGTCCAGAAGTCCCACCAGCGCGTCATGATCAGCATGCCGATGATCCCGATGTGCAGGACCGGCATGACCCAGGTGAACTCGCCGAAGAAGCTCTTCAGCCAGCGCGGGGCGGGGATGAAGCCGTTGCGCACGTTGAACGAGGTCACGTACCAGAACATGATGATCGTCGCGACCCACGCCAGGGAGCACCACAGGCACAGCGCGTTGATCCGGTACAGGGACTGGAACATCAGCCAGGCGCAGAAGGAGACACCGAAGAGGGTGCCGGCGTTGAAGGTCAGCCAGTACCAGCGCGGGAAGCGGGCCCGGGCGAGCAGGCTCATGCCGACGCAGATGACGATGCCGTAGGCCACGAGACCGAGCATCGGGTTGGGGAAGCCGAAGACGGCGGCCTGCTTGGACTCCATGACGCTGCCGCAGGAGACCACGGGGTTCAGGCTGCACCCGGGCGTGAAGGTCTTGCCCTCGACCTTGGCTTCGAGGAGCTTGAACTTGTCGAACGTGATGACCCACGCGGCGAGCAGGCCGGCCGCGCCGGTGAGTACCAGCAGGATGGCGAAGGCACGGCTGCCGCCCACCGTCCGTGGCTCGGCGGCCGAGCGGTCCGGCTCGGGCTCGGTGGAGACGTCCTTGACTGTCGTCTTGCTCATCACGCCGATTCCGTCTGCTTGAGAGTTGGACCTTCTTCGGGCAGGGCCATTGTGCCGTACCCAGGGCTCTGCCCACCGTTCGCTGGAGATAAGGAAGTACGCGCGGTCGTCCCTGAACGCTCGGTTCCGGCCGACCCTCGAACGCATGACGGCACACGCGAACGAACTCGCGGTGGACGTACGGGGCTGCGCAAGCAGTACGGGGACGTGACCGCGGTCGACGGTATCGATCTCGGCATCGCCAGGGGCGAGGTGTTCGGGCTGCTGAGGCCCAGCGGCGCGGGCAAGCGCACGACGGTGGAGATCCTCCAGGGCCATCACGACCGGGACGCGGACGAGGTGTCCGTGCTCAACGTGGTTCCGGTGAACGGCACGCGCGCGTGGAGGTCCCGTGGGGGAATCGTCCGACAGGACGAATCGACGCCCGCCGAGTTGACGGTCCTGCTCCTGGACGAGCCGACGACCGGCTTCGACCCGGCGGCCCGGCGGGTACCTCCGGCTGACCCGACAGGAGGACGCGCGATGACCCCGACCGTCGTACGGACCCGTGCGGAGGCGGTCGCCGAGCGGCGATCTGGCTGGTTCTGGTCACCGGCCTGATGAAGACCTGAGGGCCGGACAGCGCATCGCCGCCCGGCCCCAGTGGTGGTCCGTCAGCCGAGACGGGCCTCCAGTTCGGCCACGATCTCGTTCACGCCGATCGCCGTCTGCTCGCCGGACTCCATGTCCTTGAGCTGGACCACGCCGTCGGCGAGGTCGCGCTCGCCGGCGACGACCGTGTAGCGGGCGCCGCTGCGGTTGGCGTTCTTCATCGCACCCTTGAGGCCCTTGGCCCCGTACGAGAAGTCGGCCGCGATGCCGACCTTGCGCAGCTCCGTCACCTTGCCGAACAGGACCCGGCGGGCCTCCTCGCCGAGCGGCACCGCGAAGACGCTGGTCGTGGAGGGGAGTTGGAGCTCGACGCCCTCCGCCTCCAGGGCGAGGACCGTGCGGTCGACGCCGAGGGCCCAGCCCACGGACGGGAGCGCCGGGCCGCCGATCATCTCGGACAGGCCGTCGTAGCGACCGCCGCCGCCCACCGCGGACTGGGAGCCCAGACCGTCGTGGACGAACTCGAAGGTCGTACGGGTGTAGTAGTCCAGGCCGCGGACCAGCTTCGGGTCGTCCTCGAAGGCGACGCCGGCGGCCGTGATCAGCTCGCGGACCTCCTCGTGGTACGCCTTGCAGGCGTCGCAGAGGTAGTCGCGGAGCAGCGGGGCGTCGCCGAGCTGCTTCTGGACGTCGGGGCGCTTGTCGTCCAGGACGCGCAGCGGGTTGATGTCGGCCCGGCGCAGCGTCTCCTCGTCGAGGTCGAGGCCGCGCAGGAAGTTCTGCAACGCCTCCCGGTACACCGGACGGCACTCCTTGTCGCCCAGGCTGTTGAGGAGGATGCGGAAGTCACGCAGGCCCAGCGACCGGTACGCCTGGTCGGCCAGGATGATCAGCTCGGCGTCCAGCGCCGGGTCCTCGGCGCCGATCGCCTCGGCGCCCACCTGGGAGAAGTGGCGGTAACGGCCCTTCTGCGGGCGCTCGTAGCGGTAGTACGAGCCCGAGTACCAGAGCTTGACGGGGAGGTTGCCCGCCTTGTGCAGGTTGGCCTCCAGGGCCGCGCGCAGCACGGAGGCGGTGCCCTCGGGGCGCAGGGCGAGCTGGTCGCCGCCCTTGGTCTCGAAGGCGTACATCTCCTTCGTGACGATGTCGGTGGACTCGCCGACACCGCGTGCGAAGAGCTCCACGTTCTCGAAGCCCGGCGTCTCGATGTAGCCGTAGCCGGAGTTGCGCAGCGGGGCCGCGATCGCCTCGCGGACCGCGAGGAACTTGGCGCTGTCCGGCGGGATCAGGTCGTACGTGCCCTTGGGGGCCTTGAAGGTGCTCACGGAAGGTCTCGTCACATTCCTCGTCGGGGAGCGTCGACATCCGCTCCCGGGCCGGCTGCCACCTGCCGCAGATACGGGTTGGTGGCACGCTCACGGCCGATGGTCGTCTGCTCGTTGTGGCCGGGCAGCACCACGGTCGAGTCGTCGAGCGGCAGGACCACGCGGGCCAGGGACTCGAGCATGTCGTCCATGGAGCCACCGGGGAAATCGGTGCGTCCGATGGAGCCGGCGAACAGCAGGTCGCCCGAGAAGAGGATCGGCGGGATGTCCGCCGTCTCGGGCAGGCCGAAGGTCACCGACCCCCTGGTATGGCCCGGCGCGTGCGCGACGGTGAGCTCAAGGCCCGCCAGCTCCAGCTTCGCCCCGTCCGTCAGCTCCTTGACGTCGTCGGGCTCCCCCACGGCCAGCTCGCCCAGGAGCGGCATGCCGATGGTGCGGCCGAGCGCCTTCTCGGGGTCGCTCATCATGAACCGGTCCTCGGGGTGGATCCACGCGGGCACGTCGTGCGCGCCGCAGACCGGGACGACCGAGGCCACATGGTCGATGTGGCCATGGGTGAGGACGACGGCGACGGGCTTGAGCCGATGCTTCTTCAGCGTCTCCTCGACTCCCTGGGCGGCCTGATGGCCCGGGTCGATGATCACGCACTCCTCACCCGCGGCGGGGGCGACGAGAAAACAGTTCGTCCCCCAGGCCCCGGCGGGGAACCCGGCAATGAGCACGATCGTCCTTCGTTGTGTCGATAAGTGCGGACTGCGGTGGCCTCAAAACGGCTGCACCTGTGGTGAGAGCCTACCGGCGCTGCCGTTTCCTCAGCGAACCCATATACGGTACGGGGCACACGCAGGCGGTCGGCTCATAAGACGCACGCGTCCCAGTCGGCGTACGAGACGCATGAGGAGAGAACCCGGTGGTCACCCAGGAACAGCGGAAGCGGCAGCTCGCCCGGGAGAAGTTTCTGCGGCAGCAGCAGCGGCGCACCGCCGCGCGGCGCAAGGCCCGCATGCGCAACTCCGTGATCGCGTCGGTGCTCGGCGTGATCGTGGTGGGCAGCCTGGCGCTCTACACGACCGGTGTCCTCAAGGACGACGGCGACGACAAGGCCAACGCGAGCGCGTCGGCGTCCGCCACGCCCAGCGCGGTCTCCGATCCGTGCAAGAAGGCCGCCGAGGGCAAGGTCAAGACGGCGACGTGGAAGAAGGAGCCGGCGATGACGATCGACAAGTCGGCGAAGTACACGATGAAGCTGGCGACGACCTGCGGCGACATCGACATAGCGCTCAAGACGTCCGCGGCCCCGCACACCGTGAACTCGTTCAATTTCCTGGCGTCGAAGGGCTACTTCGACCACACCAAGTGCCACCGGCTCACCACCAACGGCATCTACGTGCTCCAGTGCGGCGACCCGACGGGCAGCGGCAGCGGCAGCCCCGGCTACACGATCCCGGACGAGAATCTGAAGGACAAGTCGCTCAAGGGCGACACCTACCCGGCCGGCACGGTCGCGATGGCGAACCAGTACAACGCCCAGACGGGCGAGGGCAAGAACAGCGGCGGCAGCCAGTTCTTCCTCGTCTACCAGGACAGTCCACTGCCGGCCAACTACACACCGTTCGGTACCGTGTCCGAATCCGGCATGACCGTCCTGAAGAAGATCGCCGCCGCAGGTGAGAACACCGGCGCGGGTGACGGCGCTCCCAACGCGACGGTCGTGATCAACAAGGCAACGGTCAGCAAATCCTGACCCTCAGCAGCGAAATTTCGGTCGCGCGGGATGCGGACAGGCAACCCGCCGGTCGCCTATGTTGGCCGTGACGAAACTGTGGACGATGCCCGGGGGCGCTGAAGCCTTCCGCCGGCATCATGTGGAGGAGGCGCTGTGAGCAGCGACCCGTGGGGCCGCGTCGACGAGACGGGGACCGTGTACGTGCGTACGGCCGACGGCGAGCAGGTCGTCGGTTCCTGGCAGGCCGGCTCCCCTGAGGAGGCGCTGGCCTACTTCGAGCGCAAGTACGAGGGCCTGGTGGTCGAGATCGGCCTCCTCGAGAAGCGAGTGAAGACCACCGATCTGTCCGCGAAGGACGCTCAGGTAGCCATCGACCACATCCGCGAGCAGGTCGACGCGCACCACGCGGTCGGCGACCTGGACGCCCTCAAGGTGCGGCTCGACAAGCTCGTGGAGACCGTCGACAAGCGTCGCGAGGAGCGCAAGCAGCAGCGCGCGAAGCAGTCCGACGAGGCCCGGCACGCCAAGGAGGCGCTGGTCGTCGAGGCCGAGGAGCTGGCGCAGTCCGACCAGTGGCGGGCGGCCGGCGAGCGGCTGCGGGCCCTGGTGGACACCTGGAAGGGTCTGCCGCGTCTGGACCGCAAGTCGGACGACGAACTGTGGCACCGCTTCTCGCACGCCCGGTCGGCGTTCTCCAAGCGCCGCAAGGCGCACTTCGCCTCGCTGGACGCGCAGCGCGAGGAGGCCCGCAAGACCAAGGAGCGGCTGGTCTCCGAGGCCGAGGCGCTGTCCAACTCCACCGACTGGGGTCCGACGGCGGCCCGCTACCGCGAGCTGATGGCGGAGTGGAAGGCCGCGGGCCGCGCCCAGCGCGAGCACGAGGACGACCTGTGGAACCGCTTCCGCGGCGCCCAGGACGTCTTCTTCGCCGCCCGCAGCTCGGTCTTCGCCGAGCGCGACGCCGAGCAGGGCGAGAACCTCAAGCTCAAGGAGGAGCTGGCCGACGAGGCCGAGAAGATCCTCCCGGTGACCGACCTGAAGGCGGCGCGTGCCGCGTTCCGTCAGATCAACGAGCGCTGGGAGGCCATCGGCCATGTCCCGCGCGACGCCCGCCCCAAGGTCGAGGGCCGGATGCACGCCGTCGAGCGGGCCATCCAGGAGGCCGAGGAGACCGAGTGGCGTCGCACGAACCCGGAGGCACGCGCGCGTGCCGAGGGTCTGACGGGCCAGCTCCAGGCCGCCGTGGACAAGCTCCGCGGCCAGATCGAGCAGGCGCGCGCCCAGGGCAACAACGCCCGCGCGGACAAGCTGGAGCGTGAGCTGGAGGGCCGCCAGGCGCTGCTCGACCAGGCGCTGAAGGGTCTGCACGAGTTCGGCGGCTAGGAAGCCAGGAAACCTCCGCTACGACGACGAGGGCCCCGTACATCGCGTACGGGGCCCTCGTCGTCGTATGCCTTACGACCTGGTGCGCGCCGACGTCACGCGGTAGACGTCGTAGACGCCCTCCACTCCCCTGACCGCCTTCAGGACGTGACCGAGGTGCTTGGGGTCGCCCATCTCGAAGGTGAAGCGGGAGGTGGCGACGCGGTCGCGGGAGGTCTGGACGGCCGCGGAGAGGATGTTGACGTGCTGGTCGGACAGGACGCGGGTGACGTCGGAGAGGAGCCGGGAGCGGTCGAGGGCCTCGACCTGGATGGCGACCAGGAAGACCGAGGACTGGGTGGGCGCCCACTCGACGTCGAGGATGCGCTCGGGCTCGCGCGACAGTGACTCCACGTTGACACAGTCGCTGCGGTGAACCGATACGCCGCTACCGCGCGTGACGAAACCGATGATGGGGTCGCCGGGTACGGGGGTGCAGCAACGGGCGAGCTTGACCCACACGTCGTCGACGCCCTTGACCACCACACCGGGGTCGGCGCTGGAACGGCGCTTGCGGCTGCGACCGCGGGTCGGCGGAACCGACTCGTCGATCTCCTCGGTGGCGGCCTCCTCGCCGCCGAGCGCGGAGACCAGCTTCTGCACCACGTTCTGCGCGGAGACATGGCCCTCGCCGATCGCCGCGTACAGGGCGGAGATGTCGGGGTAGCGCATCTCGTGCGCGAGCGTGACCAGGGAGTCGCCGGTGAGGATGCGCTGGATCGGCAGGTTCTGCTTGCGCATCGCGCGGACGATGGCGTCCTTGCCCTGCTCGATCGCCTCGTCGCGGCGCTCCTTGGAGAACCAGGCCCTGATCTTGTTGCGGGCGCGCGGTGACTTGACGAAGCCCAGCCAGTCGCGGGACGGTCCCGCGCCGGCCGCCTTGGAGGTGAAGACCTCCACCAAGTCGCCGTTGTCCAGGGTGGATTCGAGGGGAACGAGGCGTCCGTTGACGCGTGCCCCTATCGTCCGGTGGCCGACCTCGGTGTGGACCGCGTACGAGAAGTCCACGGGGGTGGCGCCGGCCGGCAGCGCTATCACGTCGCCCTTGGGCGTGAAGACGAAGACCTCGTTGCGCGACAGGTCGAAGCGCAGGGACTCCAGGAACTCGCCGGGGTCCTCGGTCTCCTTCTGCCAGTCCAGCAACTGGCGCAGCCACGCCATGTCGTTGAGGTGGTCGTCCTTGCCGGTGGTCCGCGGCTGGTCCGAGCGGACCTTGGAGGTGCCGGCGACGGCCTCCTGCTTGTACTTCCAGTGCGCGGCGATGCCGTACTCGGCGCGGCGGTGCATGTCGAAGGTGCGGATCTGGAGTTCGACGGGCTTGCCGTTGGGTCCGATCACCGTGGTGTGCAGCGACTGGTACATGTTGAACTTGGGCATCGCGATGTAGTCCTTGAACCGCCCCGGAACCGGGTTCCAGCGGGCGTGGACGGTGCCCAGGGCCGCGTAGCAGTCCCTGACGGTGTCCACGAGGACTCGGATGCCGACCAGGTCGTAGATCTCCGCGAAGTCGCGCCCGCGGACGATCATCTTCTGGTAGACGCTGTAGTAGTGCTTCGGGCGGCCGGTGACGGTCGCCTTGATGCGGGCCGCGCGCAGGTCCTGCTGCACCTCGTCGGTCACTATGGCGAGGTACTCGTCGCGCTTGGGCGCCCGCTCGGCCACCAGACGCACGATCTCGTCGTACATCTTGGGGTAGAGGATCGCGAAGGCGAGGTCCTCCAGTTCCCACTTGATGGTGTTCATGCCCAGGCGGTGGGCGAGCGGCGCGTAGATCTCAAGCGTCTCGCGCGCCTTCTTCTCCTGCTTCTCGCGCTTGAGGTAGCGCATGGTGCGCATGTTGTGCAGGCGGTCGGCGAGCTTGATGACCAGGACGCGCGGGTCCTTGGCCATGGCGACGACCATCTTGCGCACGGTCTCGGCCTGCGCGGCCTCGCCGAACTTGACCTTGTCCAGCTTGGTGACACCGTCGACGAGCAGGGCGACCGAGTCGCCGAAGTCGCGGCGCAGCTGGTCGAGGCCGTACTCGGTGTCCTCGACCGTGTCGTGCAACAGACCGGCCATGAGGGTGGCCGGGTCCATGCCGAGCTCGGCGAGGATGGTGGTGACGGCGAGCGGGTGCGTGATGTACGGGTCGCCGCTCTTGCGCTTCTGGCCGCGGTGCCAGCGCTCGGCGACCTGGTAGGCCTTCTCGACCTGGCGGAGCGTCGCGGTCTCGATCTTCGGGTCGTTGCTGCGCACTATCCGCAGCAGGGGCTCCAGGACCGGGTTGTACGGGTTGGAGCGCTGGACACCGAGACGGGCGAGGCGGGCGCGGACGCGGTTGGAGGAGCCGGAGCGGGCGGGCTGACCGGCGGGCGGGCGGACCGCGGGAGGCGTGGAGGCGGGGGGCGCGGACGCGGGCGCGGGACGCTCGGGCGGGGCCGGCTTGGGGCGTGGCTGCTCGGCCGACTTGTCGACGGGCGCGGACTGGGCGTGCTCGACCGAGCCCTGCGTGGCGTTCTTCGCGGGCGTCGCCGCGGAGCCCGAGGCGGGCTCGGGCTTGGCGGCGGTCAGTGGCTGGGCCTCGTCTGGCAAGAGGACTCCTCGTGCGCGAACCGGGTCCCCCGATCAGGCTCCGGAGAACCCATGGTAGCGAGCCTGCGGCTCGGGATCGCCTTCAGGCCGATGTGAGGACCGTCTACCGGTGAAACGTGAGGGGTCGATGAGCCTCTGATTCGTTGCAGGCCGCCGCGCCGTGGGGGCTGGTCGCGCGGTTCCCCCCGCCCCTCGCGGGGCGTGAAACGGCCGCCCTGGATATACCAGGACGGCCGTTTCCGTGCTGTCCGAGACCTCAGACGACCAGCAGCGCTTCCAGTGGAGCGCCCTCCAGGGCCGGTTCCAGGCGGGGGCGGCCCGCCAGGAAGCCCAGCTCCATCAGGACCGCCAGGCCCGCCACCTCGGCGCCCGCGCGGCGGATCAGCTGGATCGCGGCCTCGGCCGTGCCGCCGGTGGCGAGGACGTCGTCGACGATCAGGATGCGGTCGTCGCCGGTCAGGTCCTCGGCGTGGACCTCGATCTCCGCCGAGCCGTACTCCAGGTCGTACGCCTGGGCCAGGGTCGCTCCGGGGAGCTTGCCCGCCTTGCGTACGGGGATGAAGCCCAGCCCAGCGCGGACGGCGACCGGGGCGCCCAGGATGAAGCCGCGGGCCTCCAGGCCGACGATCTTCGTGGCACCCGTGCGCTCCGCGATCTCCGCCAGCGCGTCCGTCAGAGCCGTGAACGCCGCCGGGTCCGCCAGGAGCGGGGTGATGTCCTTGAACATCACGCCCGGCTCCGGATAGTCGGCCACGTCACGGATGCGGCTGAGCAGCAGCTCCTGGATGTCGGTCATCGGCGCTTCCCCGAGGGACGGCGGCGCGTGGAGCGCGGTCCGACGACGGCCGGGGTGGCGTCCTCGGGGTCACCGGCGGCGTCCCCGCGGGCCTCCGCGAGCTCCTCCTCGGCGGCGGCCTGGGCGCGCTTGGCCAGGACTCGCTTGCGCAGGGCCTTCATCTGCGGCTCGCGCTCCTTGAGGTCGGCGACGAGCGGCGTGGCGATGAAGATCGAGGAGTACGCACCGGCCGCGAGGCCTACGAACAGCGACAGCGAGATGTCGTTGAGCGTGCCCGCGCCGAGGAAGCCGCCACCGATGAACAGCAGGCCGGCGACCGGCAGCAGCGCGACCACCGTGGTGTTGATGGAGCGGACCAGGGTGCCGTTGATCGAACGGTTGGCGACATCGCTGTAGGTGAAGCGGGTCTGCTTGGTGATGTCCTTCGTCTGCTCCTTGAGGGAGTCGAAGACGACCACCGTGTCGTAGAGCGAGTAACCGAGGATCGTCAGCAGACCGATCACCGTGCCGGGCGTGACCTCGAAGCCGACGAGGGCGTAGATGCCGACGGTGATGGTGATGTCGTGGATCAGCGCGACGAGCGCCGCGATGGCCATGCGCCACTCGAAGGCGATCGCCAGATAGATCACGACGAGGACCATGAAGATCGCCAGGCCCTGCCAGGCCTTGTTGGCGATCTGGTCACCCCAGCTGGGGCCGACGAGGTCGGCGGCGATCTTCTCCGGGTCGACCTTGAAGTCCTCGGCGAGCTTGTTCTTGATCTCGTCGGACTGCTGGGTGTCCATGCCGGCGATCTGGATGCGCATCGTGCCGTTGCCGAGCTTCTGCACGACCGCGTCGTGGCCGGAGGCTTCCTTCGCGAAGTCCTCGGCCTGGGAGACGGAGACGCTGATCTTCTCGGTGGTGAAGACCGCGCCGCCCTGGAAGTCGATGCCCATGTTGAGGCCGCGTACCGCGAGGCCCACGATCGCCGTGATGGTGATCAGGATCGAGATGCCGTACCAGAGCTTGCGGTGACCGATGAAGTCGTAGCTGATCTCGCCACGGTGCAGTCGGGCGCCGAGATTGCCGAGTTTCGACATGCTCACGCCTCCTTCGTCTCAACGGGGGCGGCGGGGCGGCGGGTGCGGCGCAGCGGCGGCTGGGCGCCCAGGCTCTTCGGGTCGAGGCCGGACCACTTGTTGCCGCTCGCGAAGAACTTGCGGCGGGCCAGCAGCGTCATCAGCGGCTTGGTGAAGAAGAACACCACGACGACGTCGAGGACGGTGGTCAGACCCAGCGTGAACGCGAAGCCCTGGACCTTGCCGACCGTCACGATGAACAGCACCGCGGCGGCGAGGAACGACACGAAGTCGGAGACCAGGATGGTGCGCCGGGCACGCGGCCAGGCCCGCTCGACGGCGGGGCGCAGCGAGCGGCCCTCGCGGATCTCGTCCCTTATGCGTTCGAAGTACACGATGAACGAGTCCGCGGTGATACCGATGGCGACGATCGCACCGCAGACGGCCGGCAGGTTCAGCGCGAAGCCGATGGCCGGGCCGAGCAGCGCCATGATCACGTAGGTGAGGATGCCGGAGACGAGCAGCGAGGCCATGGCCACCACGGACAGTCCGCGGTAGTAGAACACCAGGTAGAGCACGACCAGGGCGAGGCCGATCGCGCCGGCGAGCAGACCGGCGTGCAGCTGGTCACCGCCGAGCGCGGCGGTCACGGTCGTGACGCTCTGCTCCTGGAAGGAGAGCGGGAGCGCGCCGTACGACAGCATGTTGGCGAGGCTCTGGGCCTCCTCCTGCGTGAAGCTGCCGGAGATCTGGGCCTCGCCGCCGGTGATGGCCTGGCTGACGGTCGGGCTGGAGACGACCTCGCCGTCGAGGACGATGCCGAACTCGTTCAGCGGGGGCGTGGCGTTCTGCGCGAGCTGGCCGGTGACCTCACCGAACTTCTTGGCGCCGCTGCCGGTGAAGGTCATGTTGACCTGCCAGCCGGCCGCCGTCTGCGTGTTGTAGATGGCGTCGGCCTTCTTGACCTCGGTGCCGGCCAGGCTGGCCGGGCCGAGCAGGTACTTGTACCAGACGCCGGAGATCTCACCGCAGCCCACGGTGGACTCGCCGGGCTTGGCGCCCTCGCCCGCCTTGGCGCGCTGGGCCGGCTTGGAGCAGTCGAGGGCCGTGTACTGGGCCTGGAGCTTGGCGTCGGCGGAGGTGCCGGTGTCGCCGCTCGCCGAGGCGGAGGGGCTCGCGGAGGAGGACGCGGTGGCGGACGCCGACGGGGAGGCGTCGGCCTTCAGCGCGTCGGTGACGGGGCGGCCCTGGGTGGTGGCGGAGGCCGACGGGGAGGACGACGAGGTCGCCGTCTCACCCGTGGAACCCGACTTGCTCGCGGAGGGGCTCGGCGAGGCGCTGGACGAGCCGCTCGCGGAGGGGCTCGGCGAGGCGGCCGCGGCGGCGCCGGTGGCGTCCTGGGCCAGGACCGGACGGAAGTACAGCTTGGCGGTGGTGCCGACCTGGTCCCGGGCTTCCTTGGAGTTGGTGCCCTTGGGGATGTTGACGATGATGTTCTTGTCGCCCTGGGTCTGCACCTCCGCCTCGGAGACGCCCAGACCATTGACACGGCGGTTCATGATCTCGACCGCGGTGTCCATGTTGGCCTTGTTGATCGCGGACCCTTGATCGGCCTTCGCCTCGAGCGTGATGCTCGTGCCGCCGGCCAGGTCGATGCCGAGGCGCGGGGTCGTGTGCCCGGAGAGGAACATTCCCCCGGTGAGCGCCACGATGGCGATCAGGATCAGGACCAGCGAGCGCCCTGGCTTGCTCTGGGCGCTCGCGCTCCGGCCCCTCTTAGGTGCTGCCACCTTCTCGTACTCCCTCTCGGGCCGCTGCGCGCCGGGTCTGCGGGCGGGCGGCCATGACATGGTGTCGATCCCGTGCGAGCTGCGTACATCCGAGGACGCGCAGGCGTGGCCCGCGCGCCCCGGGCACGGCTACTTCGCGTCGGAGTCGCCGTCGGTCTTCTTCGGCTCGTCGTCCGTCTTCGCCTCGGCGGCCTCGTCGGCCTTCACGGCCTCGTCGGCGGGCTCGTCCTTCTTGCCGAGGTCGACGGACTTCTCGTCGGAGGCGGCGGCAGCTTCGTCGTCGGACTCGTCGGGATCGGTGGGGCCGGCAAGAGGGGAGGCGTCGTCGGGGACGACGTCGGTCTTCAGGTCGTGCTCGATGCCGTGCACGATGCGGTTGTACTCGTCGTCCGTCAGGACGGCGCCGATCGCGTTCTTCGCGAAGAGAAGGTCGACACCCGGGCCGGCGTCGAGGAGGACCGTGTCCTCGTTGACCTCCTTGACCGTGGCGTACATCCCCCCGATGGTGCGGACGCCGCTGCCGGGCTGCATGTCATTGCGCATGCTGGCGGCCTGCTGCTGCTTCTTCTTCGCCGACCGGGTCATCAGGAACATGGCCCCGATGAGCACGATGAACGGGAGGAGGGTCACGAGACTCACGGGTCGGTACTTCCTTCACGCGACCGCGATGCTGAGCGGCCTGATGGTTGGGGGTGTGTGCGCCGCCGACAAAGGCGGCATCGGCGGAGTCTAAGCGAGTCCGCGCGCATGGAACAACGCTCAGCATGGCACCCGGGTTCCTGGCCCGGCCAATGCACCGCCGTCACAAACCCATCACGTCGGCCGTCACACCGGTCGTCACGCCCCGAACAGGTCCTGTTGTCCGTTTCCTGTGCCCGCCGAGCGCGGCGGGGTGAGGCCGAGATGAGCCCATGCGGCGGGAGTGGCGACCCGGCCGCGCGGGGTCCGGGCGAGCAGTCCCTCGCGGACGAGGAAGGGTTCGGCGACCTCTTCGACGGTCTCGCGCTCCTCCCCCACCGCGACCGCGAGCGTGGACAGGCCGACCGGGCCACCGCCGAACAGCTTGAGCAGGGCTTCGAGGACACCGCGGTCCAGCCGGTCGAGGCCGCGCGCGTCCACCTCATAGACCCGCAGCGCGGCGCCCGCGATCTCGCGCGTGATCACACCGTCGGCCTTGACCTGCGCGTAGTCCCGAACGCGGCGCAGCAGGCGGTTGGCGATACGCGGTGTGCCGCGGGAGCGGCCGGCGATCTCGGCGGCGCCGTCGGTGTCGATCTCGACGTCGAGGAGGTTGGCGGAGCGGTGGATGACGCGCTGGAGTTCGGCGGGCTCGTAGAACTCCATGTGCGCGGTGAAGCCGAAGCGGTCGCGCAGCGGGGGCGGCAGCAGGCCCGCGCGCGTGGTGGCGCCGACCAGGGTGAACGGGGGGAGTTCGAGCGGGATCGCGGTGGCGCCGGGGCCCTTGCCGACGATGACGTCGACCCGGAAGTCCTCCATCGCCATGTAGAGCATCTCCTCGGCGGGCCGGGACATGCGGTGGATCTCGTCGAGGAAGAGGACCTCGCCCTCCTGGAGGGAGGAGAGGATCGCGGCGAGGTCGCCGGCGTGCTGGATGGCGGGGCCGGAGGTGATGCGGATGGGGGCGCCCATCTCGGCCGCGATGATCATCGACAGGGTGGTCTTGCCGAGGCCGGGGGCGCCGGAGAGCAGCACATGGTCCGCGGTGGCGCCCCGCGCGCGTGCGGCCCGCAGGACGAGGTCGAGCTGTTCGCGGACCTTCTCCTGGCCGATGAACTCGCCCAGGTCCTTGGGGCGCAGCGCGGCCTCGACGGCCTGGTCCTCACGGTCGGCGACAGAGTCCACCAGCCGCTCGGCGGCGGAGGCCGTCTCGTCGGTCGTGTCGTCCCGGTTCACTGACGTTCTCCTAGCGGGCGCGGTTCAGGGTTTGCAGGGCGGCCTTCAGCAGCTGGCCCACCTGGGGCGTGCCCTCGGCGGCCTCGGCCTGCGGGGCCACCGCGGACACCGCCTCGTCGGCCTCGCGGGTCGCGTAGCCCAGCCCGATGAGCGCCGCGTGCAGCTGGTCGCGCCAGCCCTGGGTGACCGGGGCGCCGATAACGGGGGCGCCGATCGGCTCGCCGAGCCGGTCCTTGAGTTCGAGGAGCAGCTTCTGGGCGCCCTTCTTGCCGATGCCGGGGACGGCGGTGAGGGCCTTCTCGTCGCCGGTCGAGATCGCGCGGCGCAGCGCGTCCGGGGTGTGCACCGCGAGCATCGCCTGGGCCAGGCGCGGGCCGACGCCGCTGGCGGTCTGGAGCAGCTCGAACGTCTGGCGTTCGTCGTCGTCCACGAAGCCGTAGAGGGTCAGCGAGTCCTCTCGTACGACGAGGGAGGTGGCGAGCTTGGCCGGCTTGCCCAGGCGGAGCGTGGACAGCGTGTTCGGCGTGCACTGCACCGCCATGCCGACACCGCCGACCTCGACGACTGCGGTGTCGGGGGCGAGCGCGGCGACCGTGCCGCTCACGAAGGCGATCATGCCCTACGGCCTTTCGATGCGTGCAGGGCCACGGCCTGCTGGAGTCGGTTCTGCGCGGGGGCGCGCCAGATGTGGCAGATGGCGAGCGCGAGGGCGTCGGCGGCGTCGGCCGGCTTGGGCGGGGCGTCGAGCCGCAGCAGCCGGGTGACCATGGCACCGACCTGGGCCTTGTCGGCGCGACCGCTGCCGGTGACGGCGGCCTTGACCTCGCTGGGGGTGTGCAGGGCGACGGGGATGCCGCGGCGGGCGGCGCAGAGCATGGCGACGGCGCTGGCCTGGGCGGTGCCCATGACCGTACGGACGTTGTGCTGGCTGAACACCCGCTCCACGGCGACGAATTCGGGCCGGTGCTCGTCCAGCCACTGTTCGATGCCCTGCTCGATGGCGACGAGGCGGTGGCCCAACTCGGCGTCGGCGGGCGTCCGTACGACACCGACGCCGAGCATGGTCAGCGGGCGGCCCGCCACTCCCTCGACCACGCCCACACCGCACCGCGTCAGTCCGGGGTCGACCCCGAGTACGCGCACCACGCCCCCTCCCACTCGATCGCCTGTTTGTGCAGGCTATCGGGTGCCACCGACAATGCGACGGGCCGACGGGGTGTGTCCCGTCGGCCCGTTCGAATCCGGAGCGTCTGCTCAGGCGTCGACCTTCTCCATGACCTCGTCGCTCACGTCGAAGTTGGCGAAGACGTTCTGCACGTCGTCGCTGTCCTCGAGCGCGTCGATCAGCTTGAAGATCTTCCGGGCGCCGTCCTCGTCGAGCTCGACCTGCATGGTCGGGACGAAGTTGGCGTCGGCCGAGTCGTAGTCGATCCCCGCGTCCTGGAGTGCGGTGCGGACCGCGACCAGGTCGGTGGCCTCGGAGAGGATCTCGAAGGACTCACCGAGGTCGTTGACTTCCTCGGCACCCGCGTCCAGGACGGCTCCCAGGACGTCGTCCTCGGTCAGCTCGCCCTTGGGGACGATCACGACGCCCTTGCGGTTGAAGAGGTACGAGACAGAACCCGGGTCGGCCATCGAACCGCCGTTGCGGGTCATGGCGACGCGCACGTCCGAGGCGGCACGGTTGCGGTTGTCGGTGAGGCACTCGATGAGCACCGCGACACCGTTCGGGCCGTAGCCCTCGTACATGATCGTCTCGTAGTCGGCGCCACCCGCCTCGAGACCGGCGCCGCGCTTGACCGCGGAGTCGATGTTCTTGTTGGGGACCGAGCTCTTCTTGGCCTTCTGAATGGCGTCGAACAGCGTCGGGTTGCCGGACACGTCGGCGCCACCGGTGCGGGCCGCGACCTCGATGTTCTTGATCATCTTCGCGAAGAGCTTGCCGCGCTTGGCGTCGATCACGGCCTTCTTGTGCTTAGTCGTAGCCCATTTAGAGTGGCCGGACATCTGCCTGTCTCCTTCGCGTAACCCATCCAAACAACGAACGCCAGAGATCCTACAAGGACTCCGCCGCCCGGTTCGCGCGCACCATGTCGACGAACAGGGCGTGCACGCGGTGGTCGCCGGTCAGCTCCGGATGGAACGACGTGGCGAGCGCGTTGCCCTGGCGGACCGCGACGATGTGGCCGTCGTGCTCGGCGAGCACCTCGGCCTGGGCGCCGACGGACTCGACCCAGGGGGCTCGGATGAAGACGCCTTCGACAGGATCGCCCGGAACGCCCTTCACGTCGACCTCGGCCTCGAAGGACTCGTTCTGCCGTCCGAAGGCGTTGCGGCGCACGATCATGTCGATGCCGCCGATCGTCTCCTGGCCCGAGCGCGGGTCGAGGATCTTGTCGGCGAGCATGATCATGCCCGCGCAGGTGCCGTAGACCGGCATACCGGCGCGCACGCGCGCGCGGAGGGGCTCCATCACGCCGAACAGGACGGCCAGCTTGGAGATGGTCGTGGACTCGCCGCCGGGGATGACCAGACCGTCCACCTCGGCGAGTTCCTCGGGGCGCCTGACCGGCCTGGCCACGACGTCAGCCGCGGCCAGGGCGATCAGGTGCTCCCGTACATCGCCCTGGAGTGCGAGCACTCCGATGACGGGGTCGGTCATCACCAGCCCCGGTTCGCGTAACGCTCGGCCTCGGGGAGGGTGTCGCAGTTGATGCCGACCATGGCCTCGCCGAGGTCACGGGAGGCGTCGGCGATGATCTTCGGGTCGTCGTAGAAGGTGGTGGCCTTCACGATGGCGGCGGCACGCTTGGCCGGGTCGCCGGACTTGAAGATGCCGGAACCGACGAAGACGCCCTCGGCGCCGAGCTGGCGCATGAGCGCGGCGTCGGCCGGGGTGGCGACGCCACCGGCGGAGAACAGCACGACCGGGAGCTTGCCGAGCTCGGAGACTTCCTTGACGAGCTCGTACGGGGCGCGCAGCTCCTTGGCGGCGGCGTACAGCTCGTTGTTGTCGAAGCCGCGCAGCCTGGCGATCTCGTTCTTGATCTGGCGCAGGTGACGGACGGCCTCGACGACGTTGCCGGTGCCGGCCTCGCCCTTGGAGCGGATCATGGCCGCGCCCTCGGCGATGCGGCGCAGGGCCTCACCGAGGTTGGTGGCACCACAGACGAAGGGGGTCGTGAAGGCCCACTTGTCGGAGTGGTTGACCTCGTCGGCCGGAGTGAGGACCTCGGACTCGTCGATGTAGTCGACGCCGAGGGACTGGAGGACCTGGGCCTCGACGAAGTGGCCGATGCGGGACTTGGCCATCACGGGGATGGAGACCGCGTTGATGATGCCCTCGATCATGTCCGGGTCGGACATCCGGGCCACGCCGCCGTCCTTGCGGATGTCGGCCGGGACCCGCTCCAGGGCCATGACGGCGACGGCACCCGCGTCCTCGGCGATCTTCGCCTGCTCCGGGGTCACGACGTCCATGATCACGCCACCCTTGAGCTGCTCGGCCATGCCACGCTTCACGCGCGCGGTGCCGGTCTCGGGGGTCTGGTTCTCGGTGCTGGACACGGGTTGACCTCACTGATGTGAAAAGAGGATTTCTACGGCACCGAGGAAACGTGAAGAGACCAGGCCACAGCAAGGGCCAATGGTGAGGCGGTGGATCGTTTTACGAGTGGATCACCGGACCCGTGGCCTCAGCCGGCACGGTCCACCAGGGCCACCGGGGGCTCGTCGTCCATCTCGAACGCCAGCGGGAACGGGGCGTGACCGGCCAGCCGGAACCAGCGGACCTTGCGGTGCTCGCGCAGCCGGCGGGCCGCGCCGACGGCGTCGTTGTGGAAGCGCCGGGCCATCGGCACCCGGCGTACCGCCTCGGTCAGCTCATGGATCGCGGCCTCTCCCCCGGGAGCCTCCTTCACCGCCTCCACCTGCGGGGTCTCCGCGAAGACCGCCCTCAGCGCCTGGCTCAGCTCGCTCTCGGCGACCTCCCGCTGCTCCTCCTCGGCCTGCCGGGCGGCGTGGGCGGCCTCGTAGAGGACGATCGACGCGGCCGGGTCGAGGACGCCGGACGTGGCGAGTTCCTGGGCCACCGAGGCACGGCGCAGCAACTGCGCGTCGAGCGCCGCGCGGGCGGCGTCGATCCGGGCATGCAGGCGGTCCAGCCGACCTGCGGTCCAGCTCAAGTACAGGCCGACCGCCACGAGGGCGACGAGGGTCCAGATGAGGGTTGCGGTCACGGGCCCAAACACTACCGACGCCGGGCCACCGCCCTACGCGCCCCTCGGTTCGGACTCACCGGGACCGTGGCCGGGCGGGCCCCGGCGCTCAGTCCCGCGCCAACCCCAACCGTGCCCGTAGCCCCGTGGACCTGTCGTCGTCCGTCGCGGCCACGGCCGCCGCGCCGGCCGTCACCGTCTCGTAGACCGAGAGGATGTCCGCGCCGACCGTCGACCAGTCGAAGCGGCGTACATGTGCGCTTCCCCGCTCCCGGAGTTCCGCGAGCCGGCCGGGGTCTGCCAGGAGGCGTACCGCCGCCTCGGCGAGCGCGTCCGCGTCCTCGTTGGTGAAGAGCTCGCCCGCGGCGCCCTGGTCGAGGACCTGGGCGAAGGCGTCCAGGTCGGAGGCGAGCACCGGGGCACCCGCCGACATGGCCTCGACCAGGATGATGCCGAAGCTCTCGCCGCCGGTGTTGGGGGCGATGTACAGGTCGACGCTGCGCAGGAAGCGGGCCTTGTCCTCGTCGCTGATCATGCCGAGGAACTCGACACGGGAGCGGAGTTCCGCGGGGAGCGACTCCACCGCCTCCTCCTCGTCGCCGCGGCCCGCCACCAGAAGCCGGGTCCGCGGGCGCTCGGCAAGGATCTTCGGCAGGGCCCTCATCAGCACCGGCAGGCCCTTGCGGGGCTCGTCGATGCGGCCGATGAAGCCGATGGTCTCGCCCTGCCACTCCGGCTTGGGCTCGGCCTTGGCGAAGAAGTCGACGTCGACGCCGTTGGGGATCACGACCGCGTCGCCGCCGAGGTGCTCCACCAGCGTGCGGCGGGCGTACTCGCTCACCGCGATCCGCGCGCTGATCTTCTCCAGGGCCGCCTGGAGGATCGAGTACGCGGCGATCATCGCCTTGGAGCGCGGGTTGGAGGTGTGGAAGGTGGCGACCAGCGGGCCCTGAGCCGCCCAGCAGGTCAGCAGGCCGAGGGAGGGTGAGGACGGCTCGTGGATGTGGACCACGTCGAACTCGCCGTCGTGCAGCCATCTACGCACGCGTGCCGCCGACAGGAACCCGAAGTTCAGCCGGGCCACCGAGCCGTTGTACGGCACCGGCACCGCGCGGCCGGCCGAGACGACGTACGGCGGCAGCGGGGTGTCGTCGTCGGCGGGGGCGAGGACGGAGACGTCGTGGCCGAGCCGGATGAAGTACTCGGCGAGGTCGCGGATGTGGAACTGGACGCCGCCCGGCACGTCCCAGGAGTACGGGCAGACGATGCCGATCCTCACGAGGGCGCCTTACTGGGGTCGAGATCCTTGAGCCACAGCCGTTGCAGCATGTGCCAGTCCTCCGGATGGTCGGCGATCCCCGAGGCGAAGGCATCGGCCAGCGCCTGTGCCATGACAGACGTCTTTTCCGCCCGCGTACCTGTCTCGGGCACCTCGATCGGGGGATGCACCCTGCCCCGCATGACCGGTGAGTCGTCGTACCAGAGCGTCACGGGGAGCAGCAGCGCCCCGGTCTGCTGGGCGAGCAGCGCGGGCCCGGCCGGGATCCGGGTCGCCTCGCCGAAGAACTGGACCTCGACACCGGAGGACGACAGGTCGCGCTCGGCGACCAGGCAGACCAGACCACCGTCGCGCAGCCGCCGCGCCAGGGTGCCGAAGGCGGTGCCCCCGCTGTGCGGCAGCACCTCCATGCCGAGGCCCTCGCGATAAGCGACGAAACGGTCGTACAGGCTCTCGGGCTTGAGGCGCTCGGCGACGGTCGTGAAGGGCGTCTCCAGCTTGGTGGTGACCCAGGCGCCGGCGAGGTCCCAGTTGCCCATGTGGGGCAGCGCCAGGATGACGCCCCGGTCGGAGGCGATGCCGTCGGTCAGGTAGTGGACGTCCTTGGGGTCGAAGCCGGTCTTCACGCGCTCGGCGCTCCACGCGGGCAGCCGGAAGGACTCCATCCAGTAGCGCAGGTACGAGCGCATGCCCGCGCGGGACAGCTCGGCCAGCCGCTCCGGGCTCGCGTCGGGCACCACGCGCGCGTAGTTGCTCTCCAGGCGCTGGACGCCCTTGCCGCGCTTCTTCCAGGCGAGGTCGGCGATGGTCTGTCCGAGGCGTACGGCGACCGGCTCGGGAAGCTTCTTGACCGCTCCCCACCCCAGGCCGTACACGCCGTCGGTCAGCCGGTCGCGAGCGCTCACTTCGCCGCCTCCTGCGCGCCCGCCGCCGCGTCCGCCTCCGCCGACTCGCGGCGGACCGTGACCACGCGCTGGATCAGGGTCACCAGGCTGCCGACGGCGACGATCCACAGGGCGACGGGCAGCAGGTACTGGATGCCCGGCACACCGAACTTGTGCAGGCCCGCGAGACCGGCCGCGACCAGGGAGATCACCAGCCGCTCGGCCCGCTCGACCAGGCCGTTCACCGCGACCGGCAGCCCGATCGCCTCGCCCCGGGCCTTGGTGTACGACACCACCTGGCCGCTCGCCAGGCAGAAGATCGAGACGGCGCACAGCGCGATGTCGTCGCCGCCACCGGCGTACCAGAGGGCGAAGCCGCCGAAGATCGCGCCGTCGGCGACCCGGTCCAGGGTGGAGTCCAGGAAGGCGCCCCAGCGGCTGGAGCGGCCGAGCTGACGGGCCATGTTGCCGTCGACGAGGTCGGAGAACACGAAGAGCGTGATCACGACCGTGCCCCAGAAGAACTCGCCCATGGGGTAGAAGACCAGCGCGCCCGCGACCACCCCGGCGGTACCGAGGAGTGTGACCGTGTCGGGGCTGACGCCCCTGCGGATCAGAAACGCGGCGAACGGTGTGAGGACACGCGTGAAGAATGCACGCGCGTACTTGTTCAGCATGGCCTTCCCGAGGGTCGGTTTCGCCGCGCGGCCCCTGCTGGCCACCGGCTGGCCCATCGTAGTCACGCGCGCGCGTGTGCGACCGCCGGGCACCCGAGCCCCGTGTCACGGCCCGATGGCATACGGGTAACGGGGCGATCGCGTCCGCCGTATGGACGCACCGTGACGAGAGTGGAAAGCTCGAAGAACCGCGGGCGTCACCGGAGCCGCCATCGCACGCGGATCCGCATGTCCGCGCCCACAGTGACCTCACCGTGCACGGGAGGCAAGGCCATGGGCGACAAGGCGAACGCACACCCCGGAGCCGCCGGAAGGGCAACAGCGGCCGACCACCCCGCGTCCGTACGGAATGTGGTGCTGGTCGGCCACTCCGGATCGGGCAAGACGACATTGGTGGAAGCTCTCGCGCTGACCGCGGGGGCGGTGAACCGGGCGGGCCGCGTGGAGGACGGCGGCACCGTCTCCGACTACGACGACATCGAACACCGGCAGAATCGTTCGGTGCAGCTCTCCCTGGTGCCCGTCGAATGGGACGGCATCAAGGTCAATCTGCTGGACACCCCCGGATACGCCGACTTCGTCGGGGAACTCAGGGCCGGTCTGCGAGCCGCGGACGCGGCCCTTTTCGTCGTCTCCGCCTCGGACGGCGTGGACGGCTCGACCCGCATGGTGTGGGAGGAGTGCGCGGCCGTCGGCATGCCCCGCGCGATCGTGATCACGCACCTGGAGGCCGCCCGCGCGGACTTCGAGGAGATGACGCGCACCTGCGCTGAGGCCTTCGGCGGCGACGACCCCGACGCCGTGCTCCCGCTCTATCTGCCGCTGCGCGGCCCGCAGGGGCCCGACGGGCACGCGCCCGTGACCGGTCTGACCGGGCTGCTGTCGCAGAAGCTGTTCGACTACTCCACCGGCGAGCGCAAGGAGTCCGAACCGGGCGAGGAGCAGCTCCCCGAGCTGGAGGACGCCCGCAACCGGCTGATCGAGGGGATCATCTCGGAGAGCGAGGACGAGACCCTCATGGACCGCTATCTCGGCGGTGAGCCGGTCGACGTCAAGACCCTGATCGAGGACCTCGAACGGGCCGTCGCGCGCGGGGTGTTCCATCCCGTCCTGGCCGCCGCCCCCGCGTCCGACGGCGGCAGGCAGGGACTCGGCACGGTCGAGGTGCTGGAGCTGATCACCCGGGGCTTCCCGACGCCGTTCGAGCACCCGACGCCGGGTGTCACGACCATCGACGGCAAGCCGCGCGAGATCAAGGCCTGCGACACCGAGGGCCCGTTGGTCGCGGAGGTCGTCAAGACGTCCTCCGACCCCTACGTGGGACGCGTCTCCCTGGTCCGCGTCTTCTCCGGCACCCTGCGTCCCGACGAGACGGTCCATGTCTCCGGGCACGGGCTGTCCGACCGCGGGCACGAGGACCACGACGTCGACGAACGCGTCGGCGCCCTGTCCACGCCCTTCGGCAAGCAGCAGCGCCCGGTGACGCATGCCATCGCCGGCGACCTGGTGTGCGTGGCGAAGCTCAACCGCGCGGAGACCGGCGACACCCTCTCGGCCAAGGACGACCCGCTCCTGATGGAACCCTGGGTGATGCCCGACCCGCTGCTGCCGCTCGCCATCCAGGCGCACAGCAAGGCGGACGAGGACAAGCTCTCGCAGGGCCTGTCCCGGCTGGTCGCCGAGGATCCGACGATGCGTCTTGAGCAGAACCAGGACACCCACCAGGTCGTGCTGTGGTGCCTCGGCGAGGCGCACGCCGACGTCGCGCTGGAGAGGCTGCGCAGCCGCTACGGCGTCCAGGTCGACGTCGTACCCCACAAGGTCTCCCTGCGGGAGACGTTCGCCGGCAAGTCGGGCGGGCGCGGGCGGCATGTGAAGCAGTCCGGCGGGCACGGGCAGTACGCGATCTGCGAGATCGAGGTGGAACCGCTGCCGGGCGGCTCGGGCATCGAGTTCGTGGACAAGGTCGTCGGCGGGGCGGTGCCGCGGCAGTTCATCCCGTCGGTCGAGAAGGGCGTGAGGGCCCAGGCCGGCAAGGGAGTTGCGGCCGGCTATCCGCTCATCGACGTGCGGATCACCTTGCTCGACGGCAAGGCGCACTCGGTGGACTCCTCCGACGCCGCCTTCCAGACGGCCGGGGCGCTGGCGCTGCGGGAGGCGGCGGCCGACGCGAAGATCCATCTGCTGGAACCGGTCGCCGAGGTGAGCATCCTGGTCGGCGACGACTACGTGGGCGCCGTGATGAGCGACCTGTCCGGGCGGCGCGGCCGGGTGCTGGGCACCGAGCAGACCAGCGGCAACCGCACCGTCGTCAAGGCCGAGGTGCCGGAGATCGAGATCGGCCGGTACGCCGTCGATCTGCGCTCCCTGTCGCACGGCACGGCCCGCTTCAACCGCTCCTACGCACGGCACGAACCGATGCCGGCGCAAGTCGCCGAGAGGATCCGTGAAGAGACGCGCGACGCCTAGGAGTTGACCGGCCGTCCGCGCGGGGCACCCTACAAGTGCCCGGACAACCAGCCTTTGTGGAACGCTCCCCTCCGAGTCGGCGGGCGGCTTCGGCCGTCCGCCGACGAATGTCGGTGGCTGCGGATACGCTGATGACCTGATCAACAGGTGTGCGAAGCAAGCAAGTCGGGAAGGCCGCAGGAGCGACCATGGCGGCGATCGGGGGCGGGAATGACCGTTGATGCCGGTTACGAGAGCGTCTTCGGACCACAGGTTCCCCGCACGGGGGACGAGAGCCAGACGGCGACCTTCGCCCTGGCCTCGGCGGCGTACCGCGACAATCCGGTCGCCGACATCAAGAAGGCCAACAGCGAGTGGCACGAGACGACGGTCAAGGAGGGCCAGTCCTGGACCGGCGGCCTGTTCAAGCCGAACCTCGGTGAGGCGTTCTCCCGGGCCGTGATCGACCGCATGATCGGTCCGGGCCGCAAGCCGCTCATCCAGTCCTTCGGCACCGAGCCCCAGGTCGTGGTCGACCACTGTCTGGCCGCCTACCGGCTGCGCCGGGCGCGGGACCTGCGGCTGTCGACCGTGATGCTGCTGTGCGGGGTGCTGTTCCTGCCCGGCCTGATTGTGTGGCTGCTGGTCTTCGCGATCCGCACCACCATCGACAAGAACCCCAACAAACGAGCCTCCGCCCTGGCCACGACCCTGCTCCTCGGCGTCGGCGCGCTCGCCGTCATCTTCCTGATCAAGATGCCGTTCACGGGCTTCTGGGGCTTGTACGCACGCGCGTGCGTGGTCGCGCCCGTCATCGGCTGGTTCTGGGCCAAGCAGATCTGCGACGGCGCCGCGAAGGACCTGCGGGCCCGCTGGGACGGGCTGATCGCCGGCAGCAGCGTCGGCGCGCAGGTCCCCGAGGCGGTGCCGAGCAGCCCCGGCGAGACCCAGGCCGAGCAGATGCGCCAGTCCCTGGCCAAGCTGAGCGCCGAGCAGCAGTCGAACTCGGTCTTCTACGCCGGCCCCAAGGGCATCCTGGGCATGGGCACGCGCTGGGGCAGCTGGCAGCTCGCCGAGGACCTCACTCCGGCGGACCCGACCCGCGAGATCCACCCGTTCCGCAGCTGGGACGTGATCCGCAACATCGAGTCCCGGCTGCGCATGCTGGAGCGGAACACGATCAACACGGGCGGCTTCCCGAAGGCGTCCATACGCCACTGGATCGTCACCCCGATCGGCGAGAACGCCAAGGCGGTGGCCCGCACCGAGCAGTCGGCGGACATCGAGGCGTTCCAGCACCGCCAGCACTCGATACAGGACATCTGCAACAAGCAGCAGTTCGGCAGCGGCAACCGGCACTACCTCGGCGTGCAGTGGACGCTCTGGGACGGCCAGCTGATCCTCACCATGATGATCACCGTCACCGTGCTGCACGAGACGCTGCGCATCGAGGTGACCGGCCATGCGCTGGGTCCCGTGAACTCCTTGTTCACGGGCGCCTCCGAGGCCCCGTCGAAGGACGTCGCGAAGTCGTTCAAGCCGTGGGAGACCCGCAAGGTGAGCCTCCCGCTGGTCCCCACCGACGAGGTCGTACGACTGACCGTGCGCGCCCCGCTGACCTGGTACCCGCCGCTGCTGAACTGGCTCGGCGGGACCATCGCCCTCCCCGAGCCCTTCGGCCTGCGGCACGTGTGGGCCGACAAGCCCTGGCGGCACCGCTTCATGGCCGACGACGCCATGCGCGCGGCCACGCCGGTGCTGCGCGTGGTGCACGCGGCGGCGATCAAGGTCCTGGAGGACAACGGCGTCGACACGGAGAAGTTCGGCAGCAGGTCGGCGTTCCTCAGCACCGCGATCCAGGACCCGTCGCCCAGGAAGGCCGACCTCTACGACGCGTAGGCAGCCCCTATACGGGCCAGGCGTCCGCCAGCATCTTCCGGGTGTCGGCGAGCAGCTGCGGCAGCACCTTGGTGTGGCCGACGACCGGCATGAAGTTCGTGTCGCCACCCCAGCGCGGGACGATGTGCTGGTGGAGGTGGGCGGCGATGCCGGCGCCGGCCACCGTGCCCTGGTTCATGCCGATGTTGAAGCCGTGCGCGCCGGACGCGGTGCGCAGGGCCGTCATCGCCTGCTTGGTCAGGGCGGCCAGCTCGCCCGTCTCCGCGTCGGTCAGATCCGTGTAGTCGGCCACATGCCGGTACGGCACGACCATCAGGTGGCCGCCGTTGTACGGGTACAGATTCAGCACCGCGTACACCTGCTCGCCGCGCCGGACGACCAGACCGTCCTCGTCGGACTTGGCCGGGATGGAGCAGAAGGGGCAGCCGTCGTCGGCACCCGGGCCGGTCGGCTTGTTCTCACCCTGGATGTAGGCCATCCGATGGGGCGTCCACAGACGCTGGAACGCGTCCTGGGTCCCCACTCCCCACTGCTGCTCCGGCTCACTCGTCATGCAGGGAAGCATATTGCTTCGCCCGTTCGCGGCGTGTCGCCGGGGTTGCGCCGAAGACGTCCCGAGCGAAGCTGACCGGGTGGACGCTGACAGCACCGAGGACGACCGGGAGCCGCGCGCCGAGGACCGCTGGGAGCGGCGTACCGAGGTGCCACTCGCCGTGGCGTCGCTGCTGTTTCTCGCCGCGTACGCGATCCGCGTTCTGGCGCAGGGCCTGACGGACGGCTGGCGGGACCTGTGTCTCGCGGTGACGCTGGCCGCCTGGGCGCTGTTCGCGGTCGACTACGCGGTCCGCTGGCGGCTCAGCGGGCTGCGGCTGCGGTTCGTGCGGAAGCACTGGCTGGACACGGTGGTGCTGGTGCTGCCGCTGCTGCGCCCTCTGCGCGTGGTCAAGGTGTACGAGGCCGTGCAGCGCCGGCACGGGCGCCCCCGGCTCGCACTGCACGCGCGCGTGATCTTCTACGCGGGACTCTCGACCGTGCTGCTGGGCTTCGCCGGTTCCCTCGCCGTCTACCAGCAGGAGCGCGGGGCGACGGGGTCGACCATGCGCACCTTCGGGGACGCTCTGTGGTGGACCTGCGCCACGCTCGCGACCGTGGGGTACGGCGACGTCTCCCCCGTCACCCCGCGCGGGCGGCTGATCGCGGTCGGGGTCATGGCCGTGGGGCTGGCCCTGCTGGCCGCCGTGACCGGCACGTTCGCCTCCTGGCTGCTCCAGGTCTTCTCGCGGGAGGACGACGAGAGGCCCCCGGGAAGCTGAGCCTCCCGAGGGCCTCCTCGTGCTACTGGCGACCCGAGCCTGCCAAGGCCCCGTCGACCACAGTGCGATCAGACCTGCGCCCGCTCCTCGACCACCTTGGCGATCTTCGCGATGGCCTCGTCGAACGGGATGCCGTTCTCCTGCGAGCCGTCGCGGTAGCGGAAGGACACCGAGCCCGCCGACATGTCCTCGTCGCCCGCGATGACCATGAAGGGCACCTTCTGCTTCTGGGCGTTGCGGATCTTCTTCTGCATCCGGTCCGAGGAGGAGTCCACGTCGACGCGCAGCCCCTGCTTCCTCGCCGCGACGGCGAACTTCTCCAGGTACTCGACGTGCGCGTCCCCGATCGGGATGCCGACCGCCTGCACCGGCGCCAGCCACGCCGGGAACGCGCCCGCGTAGTGCTCCAGCAGCACCGCGAAGAACCGCTCGATGGAGCCGAACAGGGCGCGGTGGATCATGACCGGGCGCTGCTTGGAGCCGTCGGGGCCGGTGTACTCCAGGTCGAACCGCTCGGGCAGGTTGAAGTCGAGCTGGATCGTCGACATCTGCCAGGTACGGCCGATGGCGTCCTTGGTCTGGACGGAGATCTTCGGGCCGTAGAAGGCGGCACCGCCCGGGTCCGGGACCAGCGGGAGGCCCTGCTTCTCGGCGACCTGGCGGAGCGTCTCGGTCGCCTCTTCCCAGACCTCGTCGGTGCCGACGAACTTCTCCGGGTCCTTGGTGGACAGCTCCAGGTAGAAGTCGGTCAGGCCGTAGTCCCGCAGCAGGCCGAGGACGAAGGTGAGCGTCTTGTCGAGCTCCTCCGACATCTGCTCACGCGTGCAGTAGATGTGCGCGTCGTCCTGCGTGAAGCCGCGCGCGCGGGTGAGGCCGTGCACGACTCCTGACTTCTCGTACCGGTACACGGTCCCGAACTCGAAGAGGCGCAGCGGCAGCTCACGGTAGGAACGGCCGCGCGCGTCGAAGATCAGGTTGTGCATCGGGCAGTTCATGGGCTTGAGGTAGTAGTCCACGCCCTCGTCGAGCTGCATGGGCGGGTACATGCCGTCGGCGTACCAGTCCAGGTGCCCGGACTGCTCGAAGAGCTTCCCCTTCGTCGCGTGCGGGGTGTAGACGAACTCGTAGCCCTCCTCCTCGTGACGGCGGCGCGAGTAGTCCTCCATGACCCGGCGGATGATGCCGCCCTTGGGGTGGAAGACGGCGAGGCCGGAGCCGATCTGCTCCGGGATGGAGAACAGGTCGAGCTCGGAACCGAGCTTGCGGTGGTCGCGCTTCTCGGCCTCGGCGAGGAAGTCGAGGTGCGCCTTCAGCTCGTCCTTGGAGGGCCAGGCGGTGCCGTAGATGCGCTGGAGCATGGGGTTCTTCTCGCTGCCGCGCCAGTAGGCGGCCGCGTTGCGCATCAGCTTGAACGCCGGGATGTTCCGGGTCGTGGGCAGGTGGGGACCGCGGCAGAGGTCCTTCCAGCACAGGTCGCCGGTCTTGGCGTCGAGGTTGTCGTAGATCGTCAGCTCACCGGCGCCGACCTCGACGTCCGCGCCGTCGTCCGAGGACGCCGAGCCCTTGAGGCCGATCAGCTCCAGCTTGTACGGCTCGTCCGACAGCTCCGCGCGGGCCGCCTCGTCGGTCACCACACGGCGGGAGAACCTCTGCCCCCGCTTCTGGATCTCCTGCATCTTCTTCTCGATGGCCTTGAGATCCTCGGGCGTGAACGGCTTCTCGACGTCGAAGTCGTAGTAGAAGCCGTCCTTGACCGGCGGGCCGATGCCCAGCTTGGCCTCGGGGAAGAGCTCCTGCACGGCCTGCGCCATGACGTGCGCGGTGGAGTGGCGCAGGATGTTGAGACCGTCCTCGGAGGAGATCTCGACACCCTCGACCTCGTCGCCCTCGGCGACCACGTACGCCAGGTCCTTCAGCTCACCGGCCACGCGCGCGGCGACGATCGAGCGCTCGCCGGCGAACAGCTCGGCGGCCGTGGTGCCCGTCGTCACCGTGCGCTCTTCCCGCTCGGAATCGCGTTGGATGATCACACGGACGTCTGACACCGGTCTCTCCTGACTGAAGGGGATGCGGGCGCCATACCGTGAGCGCGCGCAATAGGGGATCGTACCGACCCGCACCCACCGACCGCGAAATCAGTCCCCTCCGCAGGCCTCCTCGAAGAAGTCGAGGTTCTCCTGGAGGGACTTCATCAGCCGGTCCCGCTCCGCCTCGTCCACCTGTACCGGCACGACCCCGGAGGCGCCGGTCAGCCGCCGGAACCCGCCCCGGCTCTCCAGCCGCCCGTGCACCCGCACCGGCAGCCCGACGAGGTGGGCGTGCCCGGCGATCCGGTACGCCTCCTCGTCCAGGGTCAGCCGGATGTGCGGCACCTCCACCCCGGCGATCACCCGCAGCCGTACGCTGCCCTCCCCGCGCGGCCCCGACCTGCGCAAGCGCACCACCGTCCCGGTGACCCGCACCGGCACGGACGGCTCCTCGCGCAGATAGCGGGCGCCGGCCTCGCGCAGCACGGGCAGGTCGCCGGGCGAGAACTCGACGGGCTCCCCGGACGCGGCGCACCCCTCGGGCACCCCGGCGGCCGGTGCCCAGTCCACGGCGATGCGCGCCCCTTCCGTACCGCGTACGAGCGCGATCAGGGCCTCGGTGAGCTCACGGCTGACGCCCGCCTCGACGGCCCCGTCGAAGGCGTCCATGCCGCCGGCGGCCCGCTGGTAGTCGATGGCCTCGCGGGCGGCGTACAGGGCCTGGTGGAGACGTACGGCGAGGGGGCGGCCGGTGCCGACGGGGACGAAGGCGGTCAGGCGGCCGTCGGTGGCGGCGCCGACGAGGACGTTCTCCAGCAGCGAAAGAGCGGCACGGCGATGCCGGGCACCGTAGTAGCCGGCACGCGCGCGTGTGGCGAGCGCGGCCGCGAGGAGGGTCTGCCGGGCGCCGGCGCGCAACTGCTCCTCCACCGCCCAGGACGCGGCTCCGGCCGGACCGGGCGGTACGTCGCGCCACCAGCGGATCTCGTCGCTCGGCACGGCGAGGCCGACGAGGACCTCGCGCGCGGAGGGCGTGCCGCTGCGGGCGAGGGCGTCGAGCGCCTCGCCGAGCAGGTCGTCGCTGTCGGGGAAGGCGCGGCTCTCGGGGACGAGCAGACTCGTGCCGCCGCCACCGGGTCCGGGCGGGGTCCAGCGGCCGTAGCGTCCGGGGGCGCCGCCGCGGCGCTGCCAGCCGTGCCGGTGCAGCAGGGCGCTGAGGACGGCGGGATCGACCTCGTCCGGTTCCGGGGCGCGGTGCCAGGCCGCGTCCACCGGGTGCGGTCGCACCGGCCGCAGCGGTTCCTCCACGGGGCGGTGGGTCATGGTCTGCCTCCCGTCCCGACCCGCGTCATGATCTCGCACAGCGCCCGGTCGTCGAAGATGCGTGAGGTCGGTATCCGCACGGTGGTCCGGGTCCGGCCCGTGATCGGGTGCCCGGCGAGATTGACCCAGTAGCAGCAGTGCCGCAGGTCGAGGCGGTCGTGGCTGGCGCGCAGCCAGTCGTCCTGGGATCGCGGCACCAGCATGACCACGAGGATCTTGTGCACCGAGACGGGGGTGCGCGCGAGCTTGCGCAGATGGTCGTTGTCGAGCGTGAAGGAGAAGAAGCGGCCGGGCGGGTTCGGGGCGACCTGGTAGGTGCACTTGAGCTGCACCTTGATGGTGACCTCGTCGTCGACCGTGTGCCCCGGCGAGCCGTGACTGACGTGCCAGTCGATGCCGTTGTCGGGGAAGGGCTGCGACAGCGAGCAGCCGGCCGCCGCGGCGACGGCGTGCAGATAGCCCACCTGCAAGGTCTCCATGCAGGCGGTGGTGGCGAGTGTGCCGCGCAGGGAGCCCGTACGTTCGGGCAGCAGCCCGCCCCGCTCGGGCCGCGCTATCGCCATGACCAACAGCCTTCCACGCTCGGTGAATCCGAACCGCGGGTCTCTGAACTGCAAAGACCCGTATTCCTGTTGTGTCCTTCCGGCGTACGGCGCAAACAGCCCGGGTATCACCAAACAGGCAGAAGACGGTGCGTCAGCTGCCGTGGGTGAACGAGGGGTTGTGTTGGTATGACGTGCTGGTACGAGGGGCCCCTGGCCGCCTTCGACACGGAGACGACGGGCGTCGACGTGGAGACCGACCGGATCGTGTCGGCCGCCGTCGTCGTCCAGGACGCCCCGGGTACCCGGCCGCGGGTGGCCCGATGGCTGGTGAACCCGGGTGTGCCGGTGCCCGAGGGCGCGACGGCGGTGCACGGGCTGACGGACGAACATCTCCAGCGCAACGGCCGCTGGCCGGCGCCGGTGATGTACGAGATAGCGGAGCACCTGGGCGAACAGGCGTCCGCGGGGCGGCCGTTGGTGGTGATGAACGCGCCGTTCGATCTGACGCTCCTGGACCGGGAGTTGCGCCGCCATCGGGCCTCGTCCCTGGACCGCTGGTTCGAGTCGGCGCCGCTGCTGGTCCTCGATCCACGGGTCCTGGACAAGCATCTGGACCGCTACCGCAAGGGCCGCCGCACCCTGACCGACCTGTGCGCGCACTACGGCGTCACGCTGGACGGCGCGCATGACGCGGGGGCGGACGCCCTGGCCGCACTGGAGGTCGTGCGCGCGGTGGGCCGGCGTTTCGCGACCCGTCTGGAGCGGCTGTCCCCCAACGAGCTGCACACGCTTCAGACGGATTGGCACGCGGCACAGGCCCGGGGCCTCCAGGCGTGGTTCGCGCGCAGCGGCACCCCGGAGGCGGTGGACCCGTCGTGGCCGCTGCGTCCCGAGCTGCCGGCCGCGGCCGCCTGAACCCCCTGGGAACAAAAAGAAGCCGGTCCGCGTGACGCGGACCGGCTTTCTCCCGGTGGGCGATACTGGGTTCGAACCAGTGACCTCTTCGGTGTGAACGAAGCGCTCTCCCACTGAGCTAATCGCCCGGGAACGCACTGAACAATACAGGTCCCGACGGGCTTCCTTCAAACCGCTTCCAAGTACGCGGCAAGGCCCCGCCGTCCGGCCCGCATCATCAGCCGGTGGTTGGCCCGGAACACCGGCCGCCCCGGTACGGCGAGCCGCCGCAGCAGCGGCTTGTTCACGTCGACGACCTGGTCGTACAGCGCGAGGGTGCCCGCCCCGTCCCCCGTGATCGTCCAGCGTGCCCAGCCCTCCAGGTCCCCGGTCATGGCGATCTCCAGCACCCCGCCCGCCCGGTCGCGCCGCACCTCGCGTGCGGTGAAGACGAGGTCGTACGGCAGTGTGGCCCGGATCCTGATGACGCCGGTGGTGTCGTCGAGGCGCTCGACGGCACGGACCTGGGGCCACCAGCGGGGGTACTCCTCGGCCTGTTCGAGCGCGTCGTAGACGGTGGCGGGCGGCGCGGGCAAGGTCCACCGGGTGTGGAAGCGGTAATGGCTCCAGTCCATGCACAGAGTCTGCCCGTAGGGAACTGAGTACGTTCTGAGTACGCGCACTCATGTCGTACGACGTGACCCGGACCACACTCGAAGGCATGACGCATTTTCCGCCCCCGGCCGAGGAGTTGCGGCTCCTGGACGCGGAGCTGTTCCATCTCGACGCCCGCCGGACCCAGTTGCTCAGGCGCCGCGCCTGGCTGGTCACCGCGGTGCAGACACCGTCCGCTCCGCCGCGCCCGTCCACCCCGCCCCGCCCCGAGGCCGCCGCGCCGCGGGTGCAGAACGTACTGCTGGTGCTCGGCGGTGTGCTGCTGGTCATCGCGGCGACGGCGTTCACCCTGGTCAGCTGGGGTGAGCTGGGGATCGCCGGGCGGGCCCTGGTGCTCGGCGCGGTCACCGCGGCCACGCTGGCCGCACCGCCGGCGCTGCTGAAGCGGGGCCTGCGCTCCACCGCCGAGTCGGTGGCGGGCCTGGCTCTGGCGCTGACGGTCCTGGACGCGTACGCGCTGCACGGGGCGGTGTTCACAGCGGCGGAGGGCGCGCCCTACACGGCGGTCGCGTCGACTCTGCTGGCGGCCCTGTGGCTGGCGTACGGCCTGCTGCCGCCCTTGCGGGACCTGCGTCTGCCGCTCCCCTCGGCCCTCCTGGCGGCCCAACTGCCGCTCTTCTTCGGCGCGCTGGCGCTGGATGCCGACTCGTACGGCGTCACGGCGGCCCTGCTGGTGACGGCCGCGTTCGACACAGGTGTGGCGCTCCGAGCGACCGCCGGTCCCGTACGTCTTCTCGCCGTCGTCGGCGCGTACGGTCTGGGCGGCTCGGGCGTGTGGGCGGCCGGTTCGCTGTCCTGGACGGCAACCGGCCCGAGCGCCGCCGCCCGTGCGGCGGCGCTCCTCCTCCTGGCCGCGGCGATCACGCTGGCCGCGGCATGGCGAGGCGCGAGCGACGCACAGCCCGCGACGAACGCCCCGGCGTCACAGGGCACCGCTCACGCCCTCGGCCTCTCGGTCGCCTCCGCCCTCCTGACGGTCGCCGCGCTCGGCGGCGTCGCGCGCTCCGCGCTGCCCGGCACCTGGACGGTTCCGGTCCATCTCGCCTGCGGTGTCGCCCTGTTGGCGGCCGTACGACCGGACAGGCTGCCGGAGCAGGTGCGGCGCGGGTTCGCGGCGGCCTCCGGTGCCGTACAGGCCCTGGCCGTGACGTGGGCCCTGCCTGTCGTGGCGGTGTCCTTGCTGGGCCCGGTCGCCTGGGTGGCCCATGCCTGGTCCGGGGCGCCGGCCGACCTTCGCGAGGCGGTCACGGTGGACGCCCCCTGGCCGCCGGACGCGGCGACGGCTCCGCTGGTCCTGGTGGCCGTGGCGGCGGTACTGGCCCTGGCCGTACGGCACACGGACTGGCGTCCACGCGCCCTCACCGGCGCGCTGGTGCTGACGTGGGCCGCGGCGCTGACGCTCCCCGCGGTGCTGGAACTGCCGTACACGCTCGGTCTGTTGGTCCTGGGGTCGGTGACGGGCGTGGTCCTGGCCTCTCCCTACGGCCAGCCGACCGCTACCGTCCTGGCCCTCGCCACCTCGGCCGACCTGGCTTTCGCCGCCCTCGCCTCCCAGTCGGCGACCCTCACCGCGCTCGGCGCCCTGACGGCGTTCTTCGCCGTGGTCTCCTGGCGGTGCACCGCCGTCACGGCCCCGACCGCGCTCACGTACGCCACCGCGCTGGCCTGCGCGACCGGAGCGGCGGCCGACTGGCAGCCGCAGTACACGGCCCTGCTCGTGCTGGCGGTCCCGGTGGCCGCGGCCCTGCTGGCGGCACGGCTCAAGGACGCCCGGGCGACCGTGGCGGTGGAGGTCACCGGAGCCGTCGCCGCTCTGCCGGCCCTCGCTCTCGCCGCGACCGACCCGCCGATGCTCGCCCTGGTCCTGGCCCTGTGCGGAGTGATCGCGGCGGGCACCGCGCTCCGCCCCGACCGCCGCGCCGTCGGCTACGCGGCCGCCGTCCTCTTCGTCCTGGCCAGCTGGGTGCGCCTGGCGGCCTGGGACGTCGGTACCCCCGAGGCCTACACCCTCCCGGTCACGGCCCCGGCGCTGCTCGTCGGCTTCCTCCGCAGGCGGCGCGACCCACAGACGTCGTCCTGGACGGCCTACGGCCCCGCCCTGGCCACCACGCTCCTGCCGAGCCTGGCCGCGGCCTGGGGCGACCCGCACTGGACCCGTCCCCTGCTCCTGGGTCTGGCGGCCCTGTCCCTCACCCTGCTGGGCGGGGGCTACAGCCTTCAGGCACCCCTGGTCCTGGGCGGCGCGGTCCTGGCCCTGGACGCCCTGCACGAACTGGCCCCGTACATAGTCCAGGTGACGGACGCGCTCCCCCGCTGGGTACCACCGGCGCTGGCGGGCCTCCTGCTCCTCGCGCTCGGCGCGACGTACGAGCGCCGCATCAGGGACGTCCAAAGAATGCGCAACATCCTGGGAAGGATGAGCTGACGCCCCAAGGGGAGCGGGGAACTGCGCGACCAGCCACAACGGTCCCGCAGTTCCCCACGAACCGTTACGGCATCTTGTCCCCGAGCAGCGCCAGGTTCTCGATCGCGGCAAGCCCGTACAGAGCCGTGTCGTTGGTCGAGATCCAGGCCGCCTCACTACCCGCGACCAACGTCACCGGCCCACTCAACTCCTCCGTCTTCCAGGGCGCCGACTCCTTGTACCCGTCGGAGTTGTAGAACTTGTCCCAGGCCCGCTTGGCCAGCTTCTCGTCCCCGGTCTGCACCGCGGCGTACGCGTCGAGCCGCGAGTGCCCCTGGAACAGCAGCAGCGTCCCGAAGTTGGACCCGTACCGTGCCGCCTGCTCGGCCTTGGTGGCGTTGAAGTAGCGGCAGTAGTCGAAGTACGCCTCGTTGAACTTGGGCATGTCGACGAGGTCGATGAGTTCGGCGCACAGCTCGTTGAGGCCGAAGACGGCGGAGAGGTGCGAGACCCCGACCACCGGCGCCGACGCGACCGCGAACTTGCCCGTGTCGAGGTCGTACAACCCACTGCCCTGGACGAACCCGTTGGGCTGTGCGGCGATGCCCTCCATCGTGGACAGCACGCGGGCCTTGGCCTTCTCCCACTTGGGGCCCTTGCGCTCCCACTCCGTCAGCCACGCCGACACGAGCCCGCTCCAGTCCGTGCCGAACCCGACCGACAGGGCGTGCCGGTCGGGCGTGTAGACGTCGGTGCGTACCTTGCGCAGCGGGTCGAGGACGAGGAACGTCTCATCGGAGTCAACGTTGGCGTGCATGAGGTCGCCGACCCGCTCGTCCGCGGTGAGGAAGTAGTAGTAGCGCCGGTAGGTGGTGTTGGCGATGCGCTGCTGCTTGGCGCTGTCGGCGTAGTGCTGCACACCGTGCCGGGTGCCGAGGCCGGCCCACTTGCCGAGGTGGTAGACGTCGACCTCACCGGTGTGCCGGGTCATCGACTCGGCGAACCGGAAGATGTCCGCGCGGCCTGAGCGGATGTACGCGAACCACAGCCAGAGGTCGGGCGAGAGCTCGGAGTTGTCCCAGGCGTAGCCGCCGATGTCGTACCGCCACTGGTGCCTGACGGTGTCATAGGTGTGCATGATGTCGCCGTAGTCCCAGAAGCCGTACCAACGGCGCTGCTCCACCTGGTCCTTGTAGTAGGTGAAGAGGAAGTCGAGGTGGTCCTCGATCTTCGACTTGGCGGCGGTGGAACGGTCGGGCTCGGAGTACAGGCCGGGTCCGAAGACCTTCGCCTTGATGAGCTGCTTGGGCGGCGCGGCCAGCTGCGGCAACACCCGTACGGCCTCGACCTGTTCGGCGAGCTTGGCCGGGGTCGGCGTCGACTCGTTGGCCCAGAACAGCAGTTCCGAGGTGCGGGCGATGCCGTACGGCGTGCCGAACTCGGGCTCGTAGTCCTCGTAGGTGATGTTGAGGCCCTCGAGCTGCTCGGCGAAGGTGTCCTGGCCCATGCCGTCGTGGTAGAAGCGCAGGTCCATGGGCTGCGCCTCGGGCGACCAGAGCCAGAGGGTGACCTCGGCCTCGTCGGTCTGGGCATCACGGATGTCGAGCTGGGCGGGGAACTTCTCCCAGAAGTCCCTGAGGCCGAAGGAGAGTCCGCCGCTGACGCCGCCGACGTAACCGAACCCGGAGGCCCGCTTGCCGCCGCCGGCGCCGATCCAGCCGTGCCCCTTCTTGGTGCGCTTGCGCAGGGTGAAGCCGTCGGCGGAGAGCTGGGAGAGGGTGTAGTCGCCCCACTCGGGGATGTACTGGAGGCGGGTCGTGACGCGCTGGTCCCAGGTAGCGGGATCCGGCAGCTTCTCGCCCGCGTACTGGGCGGCCTGGACGGCGGCTCCCGGGTCGCGGCGCAGGCCCGTGATGCCCTTGACGGCCTCGCGCAGCAGACCGGTGCCCTCGCCGCCGATGCGGATGTGGCGGTCGTAGGACTGGTCGCGCATCGGCACGGTGAAGCGGACGCCGATGCCGCGGATGAAGTCACCGCTGGCCTTGCCCGGCTCCTGGGTGCCGTCGAAGGTGATGGTGTGCACCATGCGGAAGGAGTCGGCGCCCGCGTAGAAGTACAGGCGGATGGAGAACGGCAGCCAACTCCGGTCGCCCTTGCGGTGTTTGCCGTCGATGCGGACGACCGCGCGGACCGGCCCGTCCTGCTCGACGGTGACCTCGGAGATGGCCCCGTCGAAGCGCTCGGTCTTGACCGCGCCCTGGTCCTCGTCCTCGATCTCGGGCTGGCGGATCAGCACGAGCTTGCCGTTCTTGGCGATCTCGGTGGAACCGCGGGTGACGGACTTGATCAGCGTGGCACCGGACTTGCCGATCTTCGCGGTGATGACACCGGTGGAGACGGTGATCGTGCCGCCGCTCTTGTCGACGGTGACCTTCTTGTCGGGCACGGCGGCCTCGCCGGCGGCCAGCGTGAGCTTGCCGTTGCCCGAACTCACCGCGTGGGCCGTCCACTTGAGGGAGCCGTCCGGCCAGTAGGCGAGCGGCCAGGACTGCACGGGTACGGATTTGCCGTCGGCGTCCGTCAGCGCGAAGGTCTGGTCCTCCTGGTAGACGCCCTTCGGCCAGGGCACACCGAGGGTGGAGCCGGGGGCGGCGCCGAGTCCGCCGTCCTCCAGCCAGTCCAGGGTCACGGGATCGGCGTCGGCCTCGGCGGCTCTGGGCGCGGCCTGCGCGTCCTTCGCTCCTAGCGCCCAGCTGAACTGCGCGGCGGCGCCGGCGACGGCGGCTGCCTTGAGGAGGGACCTGCGGGGGATGGGAGACATGGTCATTCCTTTCCATGTACGGCTGTGCGGCTGGTCAGGGGCATGACAGTGAGAGGCGCGGCGCCCGGGGCGCCGACCTTGTGGTGCGAGGACACCGCCCGTCAGCGGTTCCGGTACCGCTCCTCGACGGCGACGGCGGCCGCCGCGACGGCTCCCAGGACGGGAACCGCCAGCGGCGCGACGAACATGGCGGACAGGGCGACCACGCCAAGACCGCAGACGACCAGGAAGGACCCGGCGGGATCGAGCACGGTCCGCCGCCCGGCAGCGGCGAGCAGCGCCCGCCAGCTGTCACCGGGCGCCCAGACGGCCGCCGCCCGCAGCAGGGCCACGACGACTCCGATCAGCGCGAAGATGCCGACGGCCCCGACGAGCGGCCCACCGGGCAGCCCGGCCCGCGCGGCCAGGACGTCCACCCAGACCACGGCGGCGACGGCCCACCCGGCGACCCCGACGACCCAGCCGCCGCGCAGGGCCGTACGGAAGTCCGCGAGGAACTCCCCCCATCCGCCGCCCTCGTGGCCGGTACGGCGCCGGAGGTGCCGGGCGCCGGCGGCGAAGGCCGCGGGGTAGGTGACGACTCCGAGCGAGGCCACCGCGATCCACACCCCGGTGAGCAGACACTCGGCGAACACGGCGAACCGCTCGCCCCCGAGGAAGGACAGCCTGCGGGCCTTCACACGCGCTTGGGCCATGGGTGGAACCGCCTCACTTCAGTCCGGACGTCGCCATGCCGTCGATGAGATACCGCTGGAAGGCCATGAAGAAGGCGATGACCGGCACGAGGGCCACCAGCGACATCGCGATCATGCTGCCGTAGTTGGAGATGCCCTCCTGGTCGCGGAACATCATCAGGCCGAGCGAGACGGTGTACTTGTCCGGGGTGTTGAGGTAGATCAACGGCCCCATGAAGTCGTTCCAGGCGTTGATGAACGTGAAGATGGCGCTGGTGATGAGGGCCGGGCGGGTCAGCGGCAGCACGATGGACCAGTAGGTCCTGAAGTGCCCGCAGCCGTCGAGCTTGGCGGCCTCGTCCAGCTCCTTGGGCAGCCCGCGCATGAACTGCACCATCAGGAAGACGAAGAACGCCTCCGTGGCCAGGAACTTGCCCGCGACGAGCGGCACCAGGGTGTCGGTGAGTTCCAGCTTGCGGAACATCACGTACTGCGGGATGAGCAGCACGTGATACGGCAGCAGCAGTGTGCCGATCATCAGCGTGAACAGCAGGTTCCGCCCCGCGAACCGGATCTTGGCGAAGGCGTAGGCGGTCAGCGAGCTGGACAGCACGACCCCGGCCACGGCAAGTCCGGCGTACAGCAGGGAGTTGGTGAAGAAGGTGCCGATGGAGATGCCGGAGATACCGTCGGCCAGCCCCGAGAAGTTCTCCCAGACCGGCTTGGTCGGCAGCAGGTCGATGCTGGCGATGATGTCCTTGCTCGGCTTGAACGAGGCACCGAGCACCCAGATCACCGGGTAGAGGACGACCGCGAGGACGGCGAGCGAGCCCACATGCCAGGCGATCGACCCGAAGCGCCGCCGCTCGCTCGCGGTGTGGACGACGGGACTGCTGGTGGCGCTGGTCACTTGGCGGCCTCCTCGTAGTGCACCCACTTCTTCTGCGACCAGAACAGGACCGCCGTGACGAGCGCCACCGCGACCACCAGCGTCCAGGCCATCGCGGAGGCGAAGCCCATCTGGGCCTCCTTGAAGCCCTTCTGGTAGAGGTAACAGGTGTAGACGAGGGTGGCGTCGGCGGGCCCGCACTGGGTGTTGGAGACGACGTACGCGGACCCGAACACCTGGAACGCGTGGATCGACTCCAACAGCACGTTGAAGAACAGCACGGGGGAGATCATCGGCAGCGTGATGTTCCAGAACCGGCGCAGGGGCCCGGCTCCGTCCATCTCGGCGGCCTCGTACAGCTCCTGCGGGACCTGCTTGAGACCGGCCAGGAAGATGACCATCGGTGCGCCGAACTGCCAGATGCTCAGGGCGACCAAGGCATAGATGACGTAGTCGGGGTTGCCGATCCAGCCGCCGACGTCGACCCCGAAGATCTTCTGCGTACGGTCCACGATCGCGTCGTCCGAGAACAGCGCCCGCCACACGAAGCCGACGGAGACGCTGGCGCCGATGAGCGAGGGCATGTAGAACGCGGCCCGGTACAGCCCCTGTCCGCTCCGCTTCTGTGCGAGCAGCAGCGCGACACCGAGCGCGAGCAGCAGCTTCAGCGGTGTGGCCACGACGACGTACTTCAGTGTGACCTCGACCGACTTCTGCCAGCGCGGGTCCTGGAACATCGTCTGGAAGTTGTCCAGCCCCACCCACTCGGGTGGCGTGAACAGGTTGTACCGGGTGAACGCGTAGTACAGCGACGCGATCATCGGCCCCGCCGTGAGCACCAGGAACCCGGCGATCCACGGCGACATGAAAAGATAGCCGGCGATGTTCTCGCGGCGCCGCCCGCGCCGCCCGGCGGCAGGAGCGGCGGACCGCTTCTTCGCCGGGCGCGCGGGCGCTTCCTTGACGAGCGTCATGGTGGTACGTCCCCTCAGCCCGCGAACGCGGCCTTGGCCTCGCTGAACAGCGCCTTGGCGGCGTCGGCCGGCTTGGTCTTGCCCTGGGCGACCTCACCGCCGATGCGCAGGAACGCCGTCTCGACGACATCGGCGCCGGACGGGTGCGGGGTGATCTTCCCCAGCACACCGGCCTTGGCGACCTCTTCCTCGTACGCCTTGACGCCCTTGTTCTGGTCGTCGGTGGGCACGAACGCGTCGTACTGCTCGGTCGTGGAGAGGATGCCGCGGTCGTAGCCCATGATCTTGCCGACCTCGGGGTCGTGGACCATGAAGCTGATGAACTGGGCGGCCTCCTTGGGGTGCTTGCTCCCGGAGAAGGCGCTGAGCATCAGCGAGCCGAGGTACTGGCCGGTGTCCTTGCCGTTGGTGGTGGGGATCGGCGCGAGCCCGTAGTCCGACTCGCCCTCGCCCTCGTAACGGATGGAGAAGTTGTCCCAGGTGAACTCGCCCGCGGCGAGCCCGGCCGACAGACCCGACTTGGGCTGGACCTGCTCGATCTTCTTGGGGTCGGCGACGAGCCCGGCCTTCACGCGCTTGTAGCCGTCCGACCACCACTGCGTCAGATCGTCCTCGGTGAAGCCGAGATCGGAGTCGGTGAAGAACGCCTTGCCGTTCTGACGCAGGTACAGGTCGTACAGGTACATGATGCTGAAGTAGCCGGTGTCACCGGCGATCTTCAGCTTGTCCTGGATCGTCTGGAGCGCGTCGAAGTACTCGTCCCAGGTCCAGCCCATCTTCGCCTCTACGCCCGCCTTCTTGAAGGCGTTGAGGTCGATGACGAGCGCCATGGTGTTGGCGCCGACGGGGATGCCGAGCTGCTTGCCGTCGACCTGACCGTTCGCCAGAACGCCGTTGCGGAAGTTCTTCAGGTCCAGGTTCCCGGAGTCCGCCTGGGACTTGAGGTCCATCAGAACTCCGCGCTTGTCGTACTTGCGCAGAAATCCGACGGCATTCTGGAAAACGTCCGGCGGATTTCCACCGGAGGCCTGCGTCTGGAACTTCTCCCAGAACGCCGCGTAGTCGGTGAATTCGGGCTTGATCTTGATCTTCGGGTACTTCTTCTCGAAGACCGCGATCGCCTTCTTCATGGCAATGGTGCGCGGTTCGCCGCCCCACCACGCATAACGGAGCGTCACATTCCCGTCGCCGGAGCCGCTGTCGCCTCCGCATGCCGTCGTCGTGGCCAGCCCGAGCGTGGCCGCCGCTCCACCGGCCACCTTCAGGATCGTACGCCTCTCAACATTCCTGCTGGTTCCCACAGTCGGGCCCTCCCCGCGCAGCTTCGTTGCCGCCTGCATGAATCGTTTCAAGTAAGCGCTTGCTGGCACAAGGTACGAAGCCCCTCGGAGGGCGTCAATGATTCGGACAGGAATTTCTTGCGGGCCGGATCGGCGAGTTGACGGCCCATCGCCGGACTGTGCCGCGGCACACACGACGAAGTCGCAGGTGAGGAGCCGGGGTTCGGCCGGCCGAACATGAACTGACCCGCCAGGCCCGGAGGTTGTCCGGCTGAAATTCGCCGGAGGTTCCGCGGCCGACGAGGGGTCCGCGCGGCAGGGGGTGGGAACGACGACGGCCCGCCTGCTCTCGCAGACGGGCCGTCGTGTCCGGTGGGCGATACTGGGTTCGAACCAGTGACCTCTTCGGTGTGAACGAAGCGCTCTCCCACTGAGCTAATCGCCCGGACGCAGGAAGAACATTACCCCATGTCAGAGGGTGCCTGTGACCAGCGCGAACCGGTACCGGCACCCCCGGTCGCGGCTCACTGGTCCTTGATGTTCCAGGGCATCTCGAAGCCGAACTTGTAGAGATAGACCCCGACGAGCGCGGCCACGATCACCAGGCCGATCGACGTCAGGATGATGTTGCGTCGGCGGACCTTGGGATCGAGCGCCTTCTGGGCCGCCTCGGTCACCTTGCGCTTCGTCCAGCGCAGCACCAGCTGGGCCCAGACGAACTCGGTCGCCCAGATCGCCATGCCGCCGAAGATCACGACCCAGCCGGGCCCCGGCAGCGGAAGCATGATGATCCCCAGGACCACGACCGCCAGGCCGATGATGAAGATCCCGACCTGCCAGCTCAGGTGCAGCATGCGGCGCGCCTTGATGAATTCCGGCGCTTTCGAGCCGAGCCCGTGCCCGCTCTCCGCCACGCTGGTCTGCGTCTCGTCCGACGCCACGGCCGCCTCGGCCCGGTCGTCACTCCCCGTGTTCATACAGCCAAACCCTACCGGAGAGAAACCAGTCACCGGAATGGTCGTACCTCGCGAACAGGACCTCGGCCGGAAGAGTTACGTAAAGGCACGCAAAACACTCAGAGGGGTTTACAACGGCACCGTAGGTGGCATGTCGATTTCGCCGACGTGCGAATCCCCGAGCGCACACTGAGCGAAAGGCCCTGGCGCTTATGAACACCACGGTCAGCTGCGAGCTGCACCTGCGCCTCGTTGTGTCGAGCGAGTCCTCCCTGCCTGTCCCCGCAGGCCTGCGGTACGACACGGCCGACCCCTACGCCGTGCACGCCACCTTCCACACCGGAGCCGAGGAGACCGTCGAGTGGGTGTTCGCCCGCGACCTCCTCGCGGAGGGCCTCCACCGGCCCACCGGCACCGGCGACGTCCGAGTCTGGCCGTCGCGCAGTCACGGTCAGGGCGTCGTGTGCATCGCCCTGAGCTCCCCGGAGGGCGAAGCACTGCTCGAGGCCCCGGCACGGGCCCTGGAGTCGTTCCTGAAGCGCACGGACGCTGCTGTGCCGCCCGGCACGGAGCACCGGCACTTCGACCTCGATCAGGAGCTCTCGCACATCCTGGCGGAAAGCTAGGGCGAGACCTCACCAAGCCGCCCGGCGCCGTCGACTCGGGGTGACGGCTCGGGCCAAGACAACTCCATAGGTACGCACACCGGCGCCGTCGCCGCGGATTCCCGCGGGGCGGCGCCGGTGTGCGTCCGCCCGCCGGTGTGGGGTTCACCACGGTCGGGGCCGTTACGGGCGCGCGTGGAGCCACTACCATCGGCCAGCACGGGCGGGCGCCCGCCCGACCCCCCAGGCCAGGGAGCGAAACGTGCTCATCACCCATGACACCCGGTGTGCCCTCGATGCCGTGGTGGATCTGGTGAACACCGCACCGGAGGACACCACGACCCCGGACGCGCTGCCGGACGTCGCCGCTCTCGAGGATTTCGTACGAAAGAACGAAATCAGCGATGTCGGGGTTCTCTCGGAGTTCGACCTCTCCGCGGTGCGCAAGATCCGCGGACGGTTCGCCGCGATCTTCTCGGCCCCGGACGCCCGGGTCGCGGCCGGGATGATCAACGAGCTGGTGGCCGCCGCGGGCACCACGCCCCGGCTCACGGACCACGACGGCTACGACTGGCATGTGCACTACTTCGCGCCGGGCGCCTCCGTCGCCGACCACCTGGCGGCCGACTGCGGGATGGCGCTGGCCTTCTTCGTGGTCGCCGGGGAGCAGGAGCGGCTGCGGCGCTGCGAGGCACCCGACTGCCGGCGCGCCTTCGTCGACCTCTCCCGCAATCGCTCGCGCCGCTACTGCGACAGCCGCACCTGCGGGAACCGTCTGCACGTGGCCGCGTACCGGGCGCGCCGCAAGGAAGCGGCGGGCTGAGCCTCAGGGCTGCGCAGAGCTGTTGCGCACAGGGACAGGTGTGTCGACGCGGTACCCGGCGGGTGACGCCGGGTACCGCGGGTACGGCTCAGAGCAGCAGCAGATCGTGCAGCGCAGCCATGAGCAGCAGACACCCGATCACCGCAAGAAAGATCATCAGCGGTGGCTGGGAAAGGGCGAAAAGGCATCCACGCGGCTCGTCCTGCGGCGGCGCGGTGTCGCTCTGTGTCGTGTCCAGCATCTCGCGGGCGATGATGACGCAGACAGGACCCCTGCTGTCACCAACACGCCCGAAAGACAAGGGGAGTTCGCCGGATCCCGTGATCTTCGGTCCGAAACGTTCACGTCCGCGTTCGGATGCGTACGGACCTGTGTCGTTTCAGTCCGTCCGCATCCGTCATATGCCGTGCTTCTTGAGGATGGCCTCGATGTCGCTGAAGTCCTCCGCGGAGTCCGAGCGCGGTGCGGCGGCCGGACGGGACGCCGGACGCGCGGCCGGGCCGAGGGAGGGCGCCGAGGCCGCCGGGGCGACCGCCTCCCGCTGGGCGGAGCGGGCGGCCGCCTTGCGCTCCTTGCGGGTGCCACCACGCCGGCGCTCCACCGCGCGCGTGGCGGAGAGAAGCAGCCAGGCGGCGCCGAGCACCCCGAAGCCGGCCCAGGCCGTGACGCTGAACGCGGTGTCGGCCAGCCACTCGACGACACCGGTCATCACCAGGCCGATCGGCACGAGCGAGTACGCGGCGAGCCGGGCGGCGGCCAGGAAGCGCTTGCGGTACGCCGTGACCGCCGCGATGCCCAGGCCGGCCACGGAGACGGCGGAACAGACGGTCTCGGCAATCATCCGGTCCTCCAGGCAGGGGTCGGTCAGGCACTTCGTCCCTTCCATCCTGCACCGCCCGCACCCCACGGGGCCATGCCCCGGCGGGACATCAGGGACATCTCCGGGTCAGGTCGTCCGCAGGTGCCGGTCGGGAGCACACCGAGGGGCGGACCGGACGGCTGGTGTCAAGGGCCGGTCGAGGCGGGCCGCGCCCCAGACCGGCTCGAATTCCTGAGCCCCGCCCCGCGCGCCGAGCCCGACAGAGTCCGGCTCGGTCGGCCAGGGCCGGGCAGCCGCGCCGCGGTCAGACCGATTCCGTCGCCCAAGCCCCGCCCGTTCCCGTCGGAGGCAGGCCGATTCGGTTGTGCGGGGGTGGGCTGGGAGACTGGGGGCATGAGTGACTCCTCCCCCGTGCGTTCCGTCGTTCCCGTGGTTGATGTCTGGTGCGAGCTTCAGTGCCCGGACTGCCGTGGCGCCCTGGACGACGTCCGGGCCCTGCGCGCCCGCTACGGCGACCGGCTGGAGTTGCGGCTGCGGCACTTCCCGCTGGAGAAGCACAAGCACGCGTTCGCGGCCGCGCAGGCCGCCGAGGAGGCCGCGGAGCAGGGCAAGGCGTGGGAGTACGTCGAGGCTGTGCTGGGGCGGGTCGAGGAGCTGGACCGTAAGGGAGAGCCCTTCCTGGTCGAGGTGGCCGGTGAACTGGGCCTCGACGCCGAGGAGTTCGACACCGCGCTGATCGACGGCCGGCACATCCTGATCGTGGACGCCGACCAGGCCGAGGGCAAGGCGATCGGCGTGACCGGCACCCCGACGTACGTCGTGGACGGCGAGCGTCTCGACGGCGGCAAGAGCCAGGAGGGCCTGCGCGAGCGCATCGAGGAGATCGTGGACCGGCTGCTGGCCGCCGGCGAAGGCGCCTGAGGCTCACCGGTCCCCCAAGCCCCCAAGCCCCCAAGCCCCCGGAAGCTACAGCAGCCGCTTGTAGTAGGCGTACCTCGTCGTCTCGTACCCGAGTGACTCGTACAACCGCTCGGCCGGGGTGTTGTCCGCGAACACATTGAGGCCGATCGTGCGTTTGCCGAGGGCGTGGGCCTGGGTCTCCGCGAGGAGCATCAGGGCGCGGCCGTGGCCGTGGCCGCGCTGGTCCGCGTCGACCTCGACGTCGTAGACGAAGGGCTTCCCGTCGCGCAGGGCGAGCCACAGGACGCCCACGCGGGTGCCCTCGTGTTCGAGGATGTTGAACCACATGTCCTTGGTACCGAGGCCCTGGGGCAGGAGCGTCTCGTGGTCGCGCTCGGACTTGGCGCGGGCCTCGGCCTCGGGCACGCCCCGATCGATCCAGGTGCGCGCGTAGTCCTCCATCTCGTGCGCCTGCCAGGTCTCGAAGTCGGCCTCGGTCATGGGGCGCGCCCGGTAGCCGTCCGGCAGGGTGGGCGGGGTGTCGTCGAGCTGCTTCTCCATGCCGCGGTTGCGCAGGACGTAGCCGAGCGCCGTGACGAGCCGCAGGGCCGCCTCGGCGGTCCCGGGGACGCTGATCTCGATCTCCCGGCAGCCCCAGCCGCGCGCGACCTCCTCGGCGGCCAGCGCGGCCACCGTCCCGCGGCCCCGTCGCCGGTCGGGTTCCTCGATGCGCAGCTCGTGGATGCGCGCCACCGAGGCCCCGAAGGCGGGCGAGGTGCCGAGGTGGACGGTGCCGACGGGGCGGCTGTTCACGCACACCTGGTAGTGGCGCGAACGCGTGCCGTCGGCGTTCTGCTGGAGCGGCTCGGTCGGCCGCAGGGTCGTGGTCATCACGGGTGTTCTACCCGCTGCCGCGCCCCGGAGCAGCCGAATATTCGCGCACCCTCCGGGAGCCGAGCCTCTACGGGTCGAGGTCGTTCCCGGCCCGCTCGCCGAAGACGCGCATGGCCTTGGCGGTCACCGGACCCGGGGTGGCGGGCAGTTCGCGTCCGTCGACGCGGTGCACGGCCTGTACGTCGCGCAGGGTGGAGGTGAGGAAGACCTCCTCTGCCCGCTCCAGGACGTCCAGCGGCAGGTCGGTCTCCTGGGCGCCGGTCCATTCGACGGTCAACGCGCGCGTGATGCCCGCGAGGCAGCCGGAGGCGAGCGGCGGGGTGTGGATCTCACCGTCCAGGACGACGAAGACGTTCGACCCGGTGCCCTCGCACAGCTGCCCGACGGTGTTCGCGAACAGCGCCTCGGAAGCACCCTGGCCGTGCGCGCGGGAGAGCGCGACGACGTTCTCGGCGTACGAGGTGGTCTTCAGGCCGGTCAGCGCGCTGCGCTCGTTGCGGGTCCAGGGGACCGTGATCACGGCCGTGGAGTCGGGGCGGCGGGTCGTCTCACCGAGGGCGACGACCAGGGTCGGGCCGTGTTCGCCGCGGTCGGAGCCGAGCGGGCCGTGGCCGCCGGTGTAGGTGATGCGCAGCCGGCCGAGCGGCATGGGGTTGGCGTCGAGAACGGCGGCGCAGGCGCGGCGCACCTCGTCCAGGTCCGGGTCGGGCAGACCGAGGCCGCGCGCCGAGAGGGTCAGCCGGTCCAGGTGCCGGGTCAGGGCGAAGGGACGGCCGTCCACCGCCTTCACGGTCTCGAAGACGCCGTCGCCCACGGTCAGCCCGTGGTCGAAGACGGAGACGCGGGCGGACTCGCTGTCCTGTAGCACGCCGTCGAGCCATATCTTCACGTTGCTGGTCCCTCTCCGCTCACCTCGTACGTTCCCGACGCTACCGCGAGCAGCCGGGCGGCCTTCAGCTCGGTCTCCCGCCACTCCCCCTCGGGGTCGGAACCCCAGGTGATGCCCGCGCCGGTGCCGAAGCGCAGCGCGCCCTGGGCGCGGTCGATCCAGAAGGTGCGGATGCCGACGGCCAGCTCTCCGGTACCCCGGTCGGCGTCGACCCAGCCGACGCCCCCGCAGTACGGGCCGCGGGGTGCGGTCTCCAGGGCGTCGATGATGCGCAGGGCGCTGGACTTGGGCGCCCCGGTGACGGAGCCGGGTGGGAAGGCGGCGGCCAGCAGCTCCGGCCAGCCCGCGCCGTCGCGCAGCTCGCCGCGGACCGTCGAGACGAGGTGCACGAGGCCGGGGTGCTTCTCCACGACGCACAGGTCGGGGACGCTCACGCTGCCGGTGGCGCAGACCTGGCCGATGTCGTTGCGGACCAGGTCCACGATCATGACGTTCTCGGCGTAGTCCTTCTCCAGGAGGTCCGCCTCGGTGCGCCCGGTGCCTTTGATCGGCCCGGACTCGACGACCCGGTCGTCGCGGCGCAGGAACAGCTCGGGGGAGGCGGTGGATATCTCCACGCCGTGCTCGGGCAGCCGGATCGTTCCTGCGTACGGTGCCGGGTTGCCGCGGGCCAGCAGCGCGGTCAGCGCGTCCACGTCGGCGTCGGGGGCCACGGGCGCGCTCAGGACGCGGCAGAGGTTCGCCTGATAGACCTCGCCGGCCGCGATGTGCTCGCGGATGCGCCGCACCCCGGCCGTGTACCCGGCGCGGTCGAGGGACGACGTCCAGTCGCCGACCGCCGGGCCCTGCCACGCCCCCGGTACCGGGGCGGGCACCGGCTCCCGGCGTACGTCCCGGAAGCGGGCGCAGGTCAGACGGCCCTCGAAGTCGGCGCAGACCGCCCAGAAGCCGCTGGAGTCCAGGGCGGCCGGGTCGCTGGTGACGTCGAGGAGACCGGTGGCCACACGGTCACCGAAACGGGCGAGGGGAGCGAGGTCGAGCACGCGTCGAGTCTATGGCGGGTGACCTGCGGGTGACCTGGTCATGTCCCTTCGGAGCCCCTGACCAGGTGTGTGGCCAGGCGCAGCGCAGCACGCTGCGCAAACGCGTTTTTGTGCTGGCCCAGGAATCCGCTAGAGTTCAACACGTCGCCGGGACGCGCAAGCGGAACGGAAAGACAGGCGAACGTAGCTCAGTTGGTAGAGCGCAACCTTGCCAAGGTTGAGGTCGCGAGTTCGAACCTCGTCGTTCGCTCGGAAGAGCAAGGGGGATCATCCCGAACCCCCGACACTCCTGGTGGAGTGGCCGAGAGGCGAGGCAACGGCCTGCAAAGCCGTCTACACGGGTTCAAATCCCGTCTCCACCTCCAAGGACGATTAGCTCAGCGGGAGAGCGCTTCCCTGACACGGAAGAGGTCACTGGTTCAATCCCAGTATCGTCCACTGGATCTTCGAGATCATCGAAGGCCTGACCCGCGCGATTAGCTCAGCGGGAGAGCGCTTCCCTGACACGGAAGAGGTCATTGGTTCAATCCCAGTATCGCGCACGCAAGATCCACAGTCTCGACTGTGACCCCGAGGACGATTAGCTCAGCGGGAGAGCGCTTCCCTGACACGGAAGAGGTCACTGGTTCAATCCCAGTATCGTCCACACACCGAAGCCCCCGGCCTTGTGCCGGGGGCTTCTTCGTGGGCGCTCGGCCCTCGGACCGCTCAGCTGGAGAACAGCATGTGGCCGAAGCTCTTGTGCCGCTGGTGGTGACCGTAGTGGCCGCCGTGGTGACCGCCGTGCTGCGGGGCACCCCAGGCGGGCGCCGCGGGAGCCGTGGGGTACGCCTGCGGGGCGGCCGGTGGCGGCGGGGCGGGCTGGCTCCACTGGGACTCCAGGCGGGTCAGCGCCTCAAGCTCGCCGTAGTCGAGGAATATCCCGCGGCAGCCACTGCACTGCTCGATCTGAACGCCGTTGCGGTTGTACGTGTGCATGGGTGCATGGCACTTGGGACACTGCATGGTCGGCTCAACTCCTCGCCGGTCGGTCCTGCTTCATGTATCGCCAGGACAGACACTGTCCGGCTGCGGTCGGTTGCACCCTACTTCGCGAAAGTCCCGGTCAACTCGGGTGGGGCGGAACCCATTCGGGCACAGGCGTCGATCAGGGACAGTTCGACCTCGTCGAGCGGGCGGCCTGCGGTCAGGGCCTTCGTCAGCGCGCGTGCCGCGGTCTGGACGGTGAGGGCGCGGGCCGGGACGTCCAGGGCGGGCCAGGGGTCGCCGTGGGGCGGTACGGCGGGTCCGTCCGCGGCTCGGTAGGCGTCGAGGAAGCGGGTCCACTCGTCGGGCGGGAGCAGACCGCAGGCGTACCAGGCAGCCGGGCGGGCGAGGTCCCAGGCGGGGACGCCGGTGCCGAGGTCGTCGACGTCGATGAGGAGCCAGGGACCGTCGGGTGCGGGGTGGCGGACGAGTTGGCCGAGGTGGAGGTCGCCATGACAGAGGGTCCGGGTGTCCGGCATGGGCGCCTCGGCCCGGGCCCAGGCGGGGAGGGCGGCCCAGGCGCGCAGGACGGGATCCGTAGCCGGGTGGGGAGGGACCGCGCGGAGGCGGTCGACCGCCTGGGCCGCCTTGGCCGGGCCACGCATCGGGGGCAGGTCCGGGGCAGCGGGGGTGCGGTGGAGACGGGCGAGGAGAGCCGCCACCTCCTCCCAGGGGGCCGCGTCCGGGTTCTCCGGGTCCACGGGGGTGCCGTACGGCCAGAACGTGACGAGGCGGCCGTGGAGGTCCGCCGGTGTGGGGCTGAGCGGCGGAAGGAGGACGTCGGGAAGGTGGACGGCGGCGGTGAGGCGGGCGGTCAGTGCGGCCGGGGGTGTGGCGGGGGCGTGGGCCTTCGCGACCGTGTCGGCATGACGGACCACCGTGGCGTCGGGGCGGTCGGCGAGGGTGCTGGTGCCGCAGACACAGGTCGAGGTGCGGGAGTGGGCCGTGGCCTCGGCTCGGGTGGTGAGCTCGGAGAGCAGGGCGGTGGCGGTCACGGGGCTCCCTCGACGCGATGGGTCTGATGGGAGCGTACGGGGAGGTCCCGCGTCGCCCGCGGCCCGGTCGCTCGAAGCGACCGCGCCGCGGGAAAAGCAATGCCGGCGCAGCTCCCCAGCTGCGCCGGCATTTGTGCCGTCCGCCGCACCCCCGTCCCCACGGGGTTTCATGGGTGGATGTCCCCGCCCGGACCGCTCTTCCGGGCCTGGGGTCGCCGCTCAGCGCCCCAGCATCACTCCCACGGACGACGCCTGTGTGGCCACGGTCTCCCAGCCTCCGAAGAGGAGGAAGAGCAGGACCGCAGGAGGAAGGGCCATCAGCGTCGCCACCAGCGGGTGGCGACGGCCCGTGCGGCGGGGGCGGAACGTGGTGCGTCCCTGTGTGCGGACGATCGTCCGCGGTGCCGTGTGGGCCATGGTCCCTCTCCTGACCGTTCTGTTGTCGTTGGCAGCGGCGGGTGTCTGACCTCGGGGGACGAGTGCTGCACCCGCCGCTTGACCTCAAATCTAGGCGGACGGCGAGCGCCGCACGTCATGCCTTCGTACCGATTGCCGGGCCTCCCGGAGGATGAGCCATGACCTGCGGAGTACTCCCCTGGGTGGAGACGAGGACCTAGGTCTCCGGGTCTTCCCCGAGGGGGCGCCCGCTTTAGCGTGCTTTCTCCGAGCCGTCCTCGCGCGGCACCGGCTGCTCGACCAGCGCCAGGACGCGGGTCGCCATGAAGCGGGCCGTCCGGACGACGGACCCGCTGCGGGTGACTTCGCTCACTTCTACGACCCCTCGGCGGACCGCCGTCTCCACGCGGCGGCCCGCCCTGCTCGCCACCACCTCGTATGTACGCGTCGTGTCCCCTGCGTCCACGACTATCTCCACGCGATCACCCTTCACGGGTTCAATCCCCCTTCTGCGATGGATGGTTGGGAAGGCGCGCAGATCAAAGCCCGTCCGAGCGCACGCTCCCTGACCACCCCTCAATTCTCCCACCGGGCACTGACAATCCGTCGGGACGAGAGGGCGCGGCCTCTGCGCGCGGGCGGCCGCATAAACGTAAGCTGTGGCACGTCACACGGACCGGGCAGCGGGGATGAACATGGCGATGATGCGCCTGAGGCGCGAGGACCCGCGCGTCGTCGGCTCGTTCAGGCTTCACAGACGGCTCGGCGCGGGCGGTATGGGCGTCGTCTACCTGGGCTCCGACAAGAAGGGGCAGCGGGTAGCGCTGAAGGTGATCCGGCCCGATCTGGCGGAGGACCAGGAGTTCCGTTCGCGGTTCGCGCGTGAGGTGTCGGCGGCCCGGCGGATCAGGGGCGGTTGTACGGCGCGGCTCGTGGCCGCCGATCTGGACGCCGAGCGGCCGTGGTTCGCCACCCAGTACGTCCCCGGCCCCTCCCTGCACGACAAGGTCGCCGACGAGGGATCCCTGGTCGCGGCGGAGGTCGCCGCGATCGGTGCGGCCCTGTCGGAGGGGCTGGTCGCCGTGCACGAGGCCGGTGTCGTGCACCGGGATCTGAAGCCGTCCAACATCCTGCTCTCCCCCAAGGGTCCGCGGATCATCGACTTCGGCATCGCCTGGGCGACGGGGGCCTCGACGCTCACGCACGTCGGCACCGCCGTCGGCTCGCCCGGCTTCCTCGCGCCGGAGCAGGTGCGCGGCGCGGCCGTCACCCCGGCCACCGACGTGTTCTCGCTCGGCGCGACGCTGGCGTACGCCTCGATGGGCGACTCGCCCTTCGGGCACGGCAGTTCCGAGGTGATGCTGTACCGGGTGGTGCACGAGGAGGCCCAGCTGCACGGCGTACCGGATGCCCTCGCTCCGCTCGTGCGCGCCTGTCTCGCCAAGGATCCGGAGGAGCGGCCCAGCACGCTCCAACTGTCGTTGCGGCTCAAGGAGATCGCCGCACGGGAGGCGCAGGGACTCGCGGACGTACGGCCTCCCGCGCCACGCGGTGCCGACATGGACCGGCCGGCCGGGCGGGTCACCGAGAGCTATCCCGACCAGCAGCGGGTGCAGCAGCGGCGGCCTCAGGGGGCTCAAGGTTCGCAGCCGGGTCCCACGCAGCGCACTCCGGCGCCGCGCGGCGGTACGCCGTCGTCCTCGCGCGGGCCCGCTCCGTCGCGGAACGGGACGCCGTCGCGGGGTGGTGGCCCCGCGTCCCGGTCCGGTGCCCGGCCCACGCCGGCCTCGCGGAACACGACCCGGTCGGGCGGCGGGAGCCGTCCGGCGCCGCGCAGTGGTACGGGGCGCCCGGCACCCAGGACCACGGGGACGGGCCGGCGGCCCGCCAATCCGAGGCTGCTGCGGCAGCGGCTGTTCGTGTTCGTGGTCGTGACCCTGCTGGTGGCCCTCGGCATCGCCGCGGCCCAGGGGTGTCAGGGGCCCGCGCGCGGCATCGGCGACGACCGTGACGGCGTACGGCAGCAGCAGGTGCACTATCCGCCGCTGGACAAGGGGAAGTTGATGTCCGAGCGGTTCGAGTCGACGCTGGAGACGGCCGACTGAGGCTCAGAGGCCCGGGAGGACGCGGTCGAAGAACTCGAGGTCGCCCTCGAAGACCGGGTCCAGGGCCGGGAATTCCGCAGGGGTGATCCAGCGGGTGTCAGCCACTTCCGCAGGGTCGGGGACCACCTCGCCGTCGTCGGCGCGGGCGGTCCACCAGTGCAGGCGGAAGACGCCGTCGTCGGTCTGCGACTCCCAGACCTTGGCGAGCGGGACGACCGTCAGGCCGACCTCCTCACGAACCTCCCTGATCACCGCTTCCCGCTGGGTCTCCCCCGGTTCGAGCTTGCCGCTGAGGGGCTGCCAGTAGCCGGGGCGGGCCACGCCCGGGGCACGGCGGACGACCAGGACGCGGTCCCCCCGGAGGAGGACCGCGACGATCGCCTGGCGTTGGGACCCGGGGCTCACAGCTCGGGGCGGCCCGTGGCCACCGCGTAGAAGGCGACCGCCGCCGCCGCGCCGACGTTGAGGGAGTCGACGCCGTGGGCCATCGGGATGCGGACCCATTCGTCGGCGGCGACCAGGGCCTGGGTGGAGAGGCCGTCGCCCTCGGCGCCGAGCATCAGGGCGACCCGGTCCATCTTGTGCGGGGCGGCCTCGTCGAGGGTCTTGGCCTTCTCGTCCGGGGTGAGGGCGAGGAGGCTGAAGCCCGCCTCGCGGACCGACTCCAGGCTCTTGGGCCAGCTGTCGAGGCGGGCGTAGGGGACGGAGAAGACCGCGCCCATCGAGACCTTCACGCTGCGGCGGTAGAGCGGGTCGGCGCAGTCGGGCGACAGCAGCACCGCGTCCATGCCGAGGGCCGCCGCCGAGCGGAAGATCGCGCCGATGTTGGTGTGGTCGTTGACCGACTCCATGACCACGACCCGGTGGGCGGTCTGGAGGAGGTCGGTCGCCGTCGGGAGCGGCTTGCGCTGCATGGAGGCGAGCGCGCCGCGGTGCACGTGGTAGCCGGTGACCCGCTCGGCGAGCTCCGGGCTGACCGCGTACACCGGCGCCGGGAGCTCGTCGATGACATCGCGCATGACGTCGACCCACTTGGCCGACAGCAGCATCGACCGCATCTCGTAGCCGGCGTCCTTGGCCCGTCTGATGACCTTCTCGCCCTCGGCGATGAACAGGCCCTCGGCCGGTTCGCGCTTGCGGCGCAGCTCCACGTCGGTCAGGCCTGTGTAGTCGCGCAGGCGCGGGTCGTCGGGATCCTCGACGGTGATGAGATCGGCCACAGGGTGATACTGCCTTGCTCTGGGTGCGGTGCCAACGGCTGGGTACGAGTTGGGTTACCCGGGGTTACGCGGATGCCTGCGGGCCCACGCCGACGACCGCGCCGACGACGATCACCGCCGGGGGCTTCACGTCCTCGCGCACGACCGTCTCGCCGACCGTCGCGAGGGTGGCGTCCACCCGGCGCTGGGCGGCGGTGGTGCCCTCCTGGACGAGGGCGACCGGGGTGTCCGGGGACTTCCCGTGCGCCACCAGCGTCTCGGCGATCCTGCCGATCTTGTCGACGCCCATGAGGATCACGAGAGTGCCGGTGAGCTTGGCGAGCGAGGGCCAGTCGACGAGCGAGCGCTCGTCGTCAGGGGCGACATGGCCGCTGACCACCGTGAACTCGTGTGCGACACCGCGGTGGGTGACCGGGATGCCGGCCGCGCCCGGGACCGAGATCGAGCTGGAGATGCCGGGGACCACGGTGCACGGGATGCCGGCCTCGGCGAGGGCGTGCAGCTCCTCCATGCCACGGCCGAAGACGTAGGGGTCGCCGCCCTTCAGACGTACGACCGACTTGCCCTGCACGGCGTGCTCGATCAGGGCGTTGTTGATGGCCTCCTGGGCCATGAAACGGCCGTAGGGGATCTTCGCCGCGTCGATCACCTCGACATGCGGCGGGAGTTCGGCGAGAAGGTCGCGCGGGCCGAGGCGGTCGGCGATGACGACATCGGCCTCGGCGAGGAGACGGCGGCCGCGGACCGTGATCAGGTCCGGGTCACCGGGGCCGCCGCCGACGAGGGCGACACCGGGGGTGCGGGTGCGGTGGTGGGGCGCGACGAGGGTGCCGTCGCGCAGGCCCTCGACGACCGCGTCGCGGATGGCGGCGGTGTGGCGGGGGTCGCGGCCCTTGGCGTCGGTCGTGAGCACGGCGACCGTGACGCCCTCGCTGTGGCCGGTGGCCGGGGTCCAGGCTGTCGCCCGGTCCGCGTCGTCGGAGCGGACGCACCAGACGCGATGCGCTTCGGCTTCGGCGGAGGCCGCGGTGTTCGCCGCGGTGTCGCTGGTGGCGATCAGGGCGTACCAGGCGTCGGCGAGGTCACCGGTCGCATAGGGGCGCTTCTCCCAGGCGATCTCACCCGCGTCCGCCATGGCTTCGACGGAGGGGGTCGCCTCGGGGGACACGAGGAGGACGTCCGCGCCCGCCGCGATCAACGCCGGGAGGCGGCGCTGGGCGACCTGGCCGCCGCCGAGGACGACGACCTTGCGGCCGGTGAGGCGGAGGCCTACGGGGTAGGCGGGGTTTTCGGCCATGAGGGGCGGCTCCTCCGGGGGCTTGGCGGTGGCCCTGACGTGCAGATTTTAAGGGGTGGGCGGGTTCGGCGGGTCGGGTGTCCGGTGGCTGGGCGTCACTGCCGGGTGCGGGGCGGTCGTGCCCACCCGTTCCGCCGTGCGGAGCACTCACCCGGCGGGGCAGTCGTGCCGATCCGTTCCGTCGTGCGGAGCACTCACCCGGCGGGGCGGTCATGCCGATCCGTTCCGCCGTGCGGAGCACTCACCCGGCGGGGCGGTCGTGCCGATCCGTTCCGCCGTGCGGAGCACTCACCCGGCGGGGCGGTCATGCCGATCCGTTCCGCCGTGCGGAGCGCCCGCCCATCACCGCGGCACACCGAGAAGTGACAAGTGACCGCCAGGCACCGCGCCGTCCGGGCGCCAGAGGTACCCGGACGACAGAACCCGCCGCGCCGGGCACCTCTCTGTGCCCTACTTCTCGGTCACCCCTGCCGAGTCGAACGTCGCCACCTCGTGCATCGCCCTTGCCGTGCTCTGGACCAGCGGCAGGGCGAGCAGTGCGCCGGTGCCCTCGCCGAGGCGGAGGTCGAGGTCGACCAGGGGGCGCAGGCCCAGCTTGTTCAGGGCGGCCACGTGGCCCGGCTCCGCGCTGCGGTGGCCCGCGATGCAGGCCGCGAGGACCTCGGGGGCGATGGCGCGGGCCACCAGGGCGGCGGCACCGGCGCTGACGCCGTCCAGGATCACCGGGGTGCGCAGGGAGGCGCCGCCCAGGAGAAGGCCGACGATCGCCGCGTGTTCGAAGCCGCCGATCGCGGCCAGGACGCCGATCGGGTCGGCGGGGTCGGGCTGGTGGAGTTCGAGGGCACGGCGGACGACCTCGGTCTTGCGGGCGAGGGTCTCGTCGTTGATGCCGGTGCCGCGGCCGGTCACCTCGGCCGGGTCGGTGTCCGTGAAGACCGAGATCAGGGCGGCGGACGCGGTGGTGTTCGCGATGCCCATCTCGCCCGTCAGGAGCGCCTTGTTGCCGGCCGCGACCAGGTCACGGGCCGTCTCGATGCCGACCTCGATGGCCTGCTTGGCCTCCTCGCGGGTCATCGCGGGGCCGGTGGTCATGTCGGACGTGCCCGCGCGGACCTTGCGGGGCAGCAGGCCGGGGGTTGCGGGGAGGTCGGCCGCGACGCCGACGTCCACCACACAGACCTCGGCGCCCACCTGGCTCGCGAAGGCGTTGCAGACCGCGCCGCCGCCGAGGAAGTTGGCGACCATCTGGGCCGTCACCTCCTGCGGCCAGGGGGTGACGCCCTGGGCGTGCACGCCGTGGTCACCGGCGAAGATCGCGACCGCCGCGGGCTCCGGGATCGGCGGCGGGCACTGGCGGGACAGGCCGGACAGCTGGGCGGAGATGATCTCCAGCATGCCGAGCGAGCCCGGCGGCTTGGTCATCCGCTTCTGCCGCTCCCAGGCCTCGCCGAGCGCCTTCGCGTCCAGCGGGCGGATCTGGGAGACGGTCTCGGCGAGCAGGTCGTGCGGCTCCTCGCCGGGCAGGGCGCGGCGGCCGTACGTCTCCTCGTGGACGACCCATGACAGCGGGCGGCGCTTGGACCAGCCGGCCTGCATCAGCTCGGGCTCGTCCGGGAACTCGTCTACGTACCCGACGCACAGGTAGGCGATGACTTCGAGGTGCTCGGGCAGGCCCAGCGCCCGCACCATCTCGCGCTCGTCGAAGAAGCTGACCCAGCCGACGCCGAGGCCCTCGGCGCGGGCGGCGAGCCACAGGTTCTCGACGGCGAGGGCGGCGGAGTACGGCGCCATCTGCGGCTGGGTGTGCCGGCCGAGGGTGTGACGGCCGCCGCGGGTCGGGTCGGCGGTGACGACGATGTTCACCGGGGTGTCGAGGATGGCCTCGATCTTCAGTTCCTTGAACTGCTTCGCCCGGCCCTTGGGGAGGGACTTGGCGTACGCGTCACGCTGGCGCATCGCCAACTCGTGCATGCTGCGGCGGGTGTCGGCGGAGCGGATGACGACGAAGTCCCACGGCTGCGAGTGGCCCACGGACGGGGCCGTGTGGGCCGCCTCCAGGACGCGGAGCAGCACCTCGTGCGGGATGGGGTCGCTGCGGAAGCCGTTGCGGATGTCGCGGCGCTCGCGCATGACCTTGAGGACGGCCTCGCGCTCGGCGTCGTCGTAGGCGGGCGCGGCCGGGCCGGTGGACTGACGTACTTCTTCCACGGTGGCCGTGCTTTCTTCCTGATCGGCGGCCCGGGTGTCCAGGTCGTCGGCGTTCTGTACGAGTTCCACGAGTTCCGGGTCGTCGCCCTCGCGGGGGGCGGGGACCGCGGCCTGGTCCTGCGGAGCCCCGGCGTCCCCCGCGGCCTCCGCGGGGAGGACCAGCGGCTGCGGTGGAGTGGGGGCGAGGTGCGGAGTCGTCGGCACGGAACCCTCCACCTGGACGAACTGGCCCAGGGGTTGGTCGGGATGGGGAGTGGCGGAGGCGCCGGGGGTCTGCGCGGGCGTGGCCTGGTCCATGAACAGCACCTGGGGGCCCGCGGGTTCGGCGATGAGCCCGTGGGGGGCCGAGAGCTGCGGGGCGTCGGCTTGCGCGGATGCGGCAGCGGGGACGGGAACGGGAACGGCCTGGAGGTATCCCGGCTGGGCCGCGTCCGTCGCCGGAACCTCGGGCTGAGGTGCGTCCACGACCTGGAGCGCGGGGTCGGGGGCGGCGACCGGCTGAGGGGTGGCTCCCGCCTCGGCCGCGGTCTGCTGATCGGGGGTGCCCGGTGCGAGGTCCGTGGGGTGGGGCAACGGCTCGGCGCCGGGGGCGGCTTCGGGCGACGGTTCCACGGCGATGACCTCCGCGGCGGCGACGGGGTCGGCGGCCGTGGCGGTGTCCTCCGGCTGCGCGATCTGTACGGCGACGGCCGTCGCGGGGGTGTCGGTGGCGGGAGTCGCTGGGGCGGTTGCCGGTGAGGTCGCCTCGGGGGTGTCCGTGGCAGGAGCCGCGGGGGCGGTCGCCGGTGAGGTCGCCTCGGGCTGCGACGGCTGCGTCACGCCTTCGGCGGCCTGCGGGGTCGGTACGGCTTCGGGGGCGTCCGGGGCCAGCGCCGGAGCCTGAGCCGGGGCGGGGGGCTCGGAGACGGTCACGGTCTCGGCGACGGGGGCCTCGGACGGGGCGGCGGGGGCTTCGGCGACCTGGGCGGGCTCGGGCGTGGCGGCGGGGGCTTCGCCGGGAGCCGCCTCTACGGGGGTGCTCGTCTCGGCTACGGCAGCGGCGTCGGTGGCTTCAGGCGCGGGCGCGATGACGGTCGGGGCGGCGGCGTCAGGGGCGGGGGCCGTGGGAACGGTGGCCTCCGGCTCGGTGACTGCGGGGGTGACCTCTTCCGGCGTGGCAGCCGGGTCGGTGGCTTCGGCAACGGGAGCGAGAGCAACGGCTTCGGCGGTGGAGTCGGCAGCCTGAGTCACGGCGGGCTGGCCGGTGGCCTCAGCCACGGCAGCCTCCCCGGCCTCATCGGCCGCCACAGCATCCGCGACCTGCCCGGTCTCGGGCGCAACGGCTTCCGGAGGCAGCGGCACCTGCGACTCCGGGGCGCCCTGGGCCTGCGGCACGTGCGCCTCGGTGACTTCGGCGGCCTGCGGAACCGTCGGCTCGACACCCGGCGGTACAACCGGAGCCTCGGCAACCTGACCGGCGACGGCCTCGGGCAGGACCCCGGTGGCCGCGGCCTGCCCGGCGTCCGCAACGGGGGTCGCGTCGACGGCTTGCCCCGCAGTATCGGCGGCCTCAACTCCGGCAGCCTGGGCGGCTTCGGCGGCGACCGCCTGACCGACTTCACCACCGTTCACCACGGCAGCGGTCTGCTCGGCATCGACACCGGCACCGGCACCGGCACCGGCCAGGTCCGCACCGCCGGTCTCGGAAGCCTCGGCCGGAACCTCCCCGGCCACCGGCGGCTCCCCACCGTCCGTGTCGGACACCGCACCGGCGACGGGAGCATCCTCACCGCCGACCGGAGCCTGCGCCGCCGGATACGCACCCTCCAACTGCACGCCTTCCGACTGCGCACCTTCGAACTGCACGCCCTCCTGATACGCGGCCTCGGGATACACACCTTCCGACGGCGCACCTTCCAGAAGCGCACCCTCCGGATACACGCCCTCCGACGGCGCACCCCCCGCCTGCCCCACAGCCGTGGCAACCCCCGCCTCACCCGTCAGGCGGGCGACCGTGGCCTGGGCCGCGCCCACCGGCTCCGGGGTCTGCTGGACCGCGTGGTCCATCGCCGGGACAACCGTTTCGGCAGCCTGGGCCACCGCGCCCGCGGGGGCCTGGGCGCCCCAGGGTGCGGCGCCCTGCGGGGCCATCTCACGCAGCGACTGCGGGACGTCGAGGTACTCGGGGCCCGTGGTCGGCGGGCCCGCGTGGCGGGGCGGCGCGCCTGCGGGGCCGCGGTCCGCGAGGGAGCGGACCGGGCTCGCGGAGGCGTCCGGGATGGGCGGGCCGAGGTGCAGGGGCCGACGAGGGGTAATCGGCGGGATCGGCGTCGTAGGAGCTGACGGGACGGGCTGCGGGTTGGGGAAACGGACGCCGCCGAGGTCGACGGAGCCGCTGTCGCGGCCGGCCGTCTCATGCGGACCGGGCTCGTGCACAGGCTCCGCAGGGGCACCCTGTGCGAACTCCCCGAAGGGCTCCTGCGCGGGCTGCCCGAAGGGCTCCTGCGCGGGCTGCCCGAAGGGCTCCTGCGCGGCGTCGGCGAACGGCTCCTGCACCGCGTCCGCGAACGGCGCCTGCACGGTCTCGACGACGGGCTCCGGCGCGGGCGGGGCGACCTCGTTGCCCCATGCGCCCTGGGCGCCCGGCAGCAGCAACAGGTCTTCGTCCTCGGCGGTGGTCTCGGAGAGGTAGGTGTACGCACCGTGCGCAGGGACGCCCGGCTGTTCCACCATGCCTACGTTCTCCGGCAGTCCCTCGCCCGGGACCTGGCCGGTGTCGGTCATGCGTACCCCTCGCCCATCGGTTAGTGCTTCTACGACCAGCTCACCGGGAACGGCGCACCGACCGCCCCCGCAGTGAAGAACGAGCGTGCGTGCCCAGCGGCACGAACGGCCCGCCGAGAAAGACGACAAAGCCATTAACTGGCATTGTCCCGGCCGTTCCCCCGTCGCGACAGGTTGATCCGCGACAGCCCGCTGTGGACTGCGCCACGTTGCGCGTCCTCCGGTTCTGCCGTACCACACCCACCCCAAAACGGGCGCGTTTTCCGGACATTGACGAACGAAAGGCCGGGCCACGGGGTGCGGTACAACAGTCGGCCAGCCTACCGCGCGCAGTACGACAACAGGATCACGGGGAGGACAAACAGGGTCACCCGGTGCGGTCGGGCAATACCCCGCTGAGCAGGAACGCGACGCTCCGTTCCGTCTCCGTCCAGGCCCTGGTGTCGAGTTCGACGGACTGGAGGAGGGCGCACTCGACGCGGTAGCCGTGTTCGGTCAGGTCGCGGCCGAGGAGTTCGGCCTCGTCGCGGGTCGAGGCGTGGGCGACGATGCGCTGGGGGCGGCGGTCGGCGACCGCGGAGACGACCGCGGCTCCCCCGCCGCCGACGCGGACGACGTCCGGTTCGGGCAGGTTCTCCAGGACGTGCGGGGCGGTGCCGCGGACGATCTGGAGCTGGACGCCGAACCGCCGGGCGGCGGCGTCGGTGCGGCCGCAGGCGGTGAGGTCCCGGTCGACGGCGATGACGGCGGCGCCGGCCCGGGCGGCCTCGGTGGCGAAGGCACCGCTGCCGCAGCCGATGTCCCAGACGAGGTCACCGACGCGCGGGCCGAGACGGGCGAGTTGGGCCGCGCGCAGCACCTCGGTCTCGCCCTCGCCGAGCGGGCCGTCGTAGGCGTCGGCGGGCTGGACCCAGCCGCGCGGTCCGGTGCCGGGGTCCCGGCCGGCGATCCAGCCGCCGCCGTCGGCCGCGGCGACCGGGCCGCCCATGACGATGACCACGTTGGGGTCGCGCCAGGTGTGATCGGCGGCCTTGTCGGAGGTGAGGACCGTGACCTGTTCGCGTGCGGTGCCGAGTTCCTCGCAGATGACGAAGGTGCGGTGGACGCCCTCCATCAGGAGGCCGAGTTCGGCGGGGCCGGCGCCCGGTGAGGTGAGGACGGCGACCTTGGTGTGGGCGCGGCACACGTTCACCGCGCGGCGCAGGGTGCGGCGGTGTGCGACGACCACCTGGGCGTCGTCCCAGGGCATGCCGGCGCGGGCGAAGGCGGCGGCGACCGAGGAGACGGCGGGGACGACCTCGACCTCCAGGCCGAACTCGGGTGCGCGCAGGGTTCGTACGACTCCGAAGAAGCCGGGATCGCCGTCCGCGAGGACGACCGCGGTGCCGCGGTGGCCGGCGATCCGGCGGGCGGCCAGCGAGACACTGCCGAGGCGGGTGCGTTCGGCGCCGGGCGGTACCTCGGGCAGTTCCAGATGGTGGGCGGCGCCCGCCACCAGGGTCGCGGCACCGAGCGCGGCGCGGGCCGCGGCCGTCAGCGGCGAGCCGTCCCAGCCGATCACCGTGACCCGGTCGGCCATCTTCGTCAGTCTCCAGGTTTGCGCAGGTCGTCAGGGGCGGGCTCCGTGAGGGTACCTGGTCGACCCGGCGAACGCGGAAAGCGGTACCGTCCGCCCCTCCTGGTTCAGTTCCAGTCGCCGTACGACGTGAAACCGCCCGAGTCGGCCAACTGCTCCCCCGCGCCCTCGATGTCCTCCGGCAGCAGGCTCCAGACGATGAAGTCGGTGCGGACGTCGGCCCAGGTGTCGTCCTCGGTGCGGACCCGCGCTATGCAGGCGTTGCGCAGGACGCCCTCGCTGATGCAGCCGATCTTCTGGGCGACCTGCTGGGAGGCGGTGTTGTCGGCGGCCGTGCGGAGCTCTATGCGCTCGAACTTCTGGTCGGTGAACAGCCATTGGGCGGTGGCGAGCGCGGCCTCGGAGGCGTAGCCCTCGCCGCGGGCCCAGGGGGCGATGATGTACGACAGTTCCGTGGCGCGGATGTGCCAGTTGGTCTTCGTCAGCTGGACGACGCCGACCAGGCGCTGGGTGAGGAACTCGGTGACGGCGAGGTCCAGTCCGCGGCCCGCCGCGCGTTCGGTGGGCGCGTACTCGCTGATCCAGCCGCGCGCGTTCTCCTCGGTGAAGGGCTGGGGAACGTCGGTCCAGGCCGCGACCTGCTCGTCGTTCATCATCTCGGTCAACGCGGGCACATCGTCCTCGTCGAGGGGACGCAGCACCAACCGCTCCGTGCTGATGGAGATGTTGGGGAAGGTGCTAGTCATGCGCCGCTCCGTAACCTTCGGGAACCTTCAGGGCCTGCTGAACTGCCCAGCATGCAGCATGAAAGCACTCAACCGCACGACAGGGTCCACTCGGGGTGATCGAGTGGACCCTGTACGTATCGGTACGTATCAGAAGGACGGGATGACGGAACCGTCGTACTTGTCCTCGATGAACTTCTTGACCTCGTCGGAGGTGAGGAGCTTGGCGAGCTTCTTCACGCGCGGGTCGTCCTCGTTGCCGTCCTTCACCGCGAGGAAGTTGCCGTACGGGTTGTCCGTCGCGGACTCCAGGACGAGGGCGTCCTCGGCGGGCGAGAGGTCGGCCTCGATGGCGTAGTTGCCGTTGATGACGGCCGCGTCGACGTCGTCCAGGGAGCGCGGGGTCTGGGCCGCCTCCAGCTCCTTGAACTTGAGGTTCTTGGGGTTCTTGGTGATGTCGGCGGGGGTCGCCTCGTTGCCCACGCCGTCCTTGAGCGTGATGATCCCGTTGGCGGCGAGGAGCTTGAGCGCACGGGCCTCGTTGACGCTGTCGTTCGGGACCGCGACGGTGGCGCCGCTCTTCAGCGCGTCGGCGCTCTTCACCGTGTGGGAGTAGAGGCCGAGCGGCTCCAGGTGGACCGTCACGACGGGCACGATGTGGGTGCCGTTCTTCTTGTTGAAGTCGTCGAGGTACGGCTGGTTCTGGAAGTAGTTGGCGTCGACCGAGCCGTCCTCCGTCGCCGTGTTCGGCGTGACGTAGTCGGTGAACTCCTTGACCTCCAGGTCGAGGCCCGCCTTCTTCGCCAGGTTGTCCTTGACGTAGTTGAGGATCTCGGCGTGCGGGGTGGGGCTCGCGGCGACGACCAGCGGGCCGCTGGTGTCGGTGGAACCCGCGGAGCCGTTCTCCGAGCCGCATGCGGCGAGCCCGAAGGTGAGGGCGCCGGCGGCGAGGACTGCGGTCGTGAGCTTTGCGGTGTTACGCACGAAAAGTGCCTTTCCTTTTGGGCAGAGCGACCCCGCGATGGGTGTGCGGGGAAGTTTTCGGAAGCTTTCGGAAGCTTTCGAGGGGGTGGGTCAGACGGTCTTGGTGTCGGCCGTCGCGGCCTTCAGCAGCCGCAGCTTCGGCGCCGGACCCGTCTTGCCGCCGCGGCTGTGCAGCGAGCGGGCCGCGATGTCGCCGGCGAACTGGATCAGCGAGATGACGACCGCGAGGATCGCGACGGTGATCCACATGAGCTGGGTCTCGAAGCGCTGGTAGCCGTAGCGGATGGCGATGTCGCCGAGGCCGCCGGCGCCGACGGTGCCGGCCATCGCGGAGTAGCCGATCAGCGCCACGATCGTGGTCGTGGTGCTGGCGATCAGGGAGGGCAGCGACTCCGGTACGAGGACCTTGCGGACGATGGTCCAGGTGTTGCCGCCCATCGACTGCACGGCCTCGACGAGTCCGCCGTCCACTTCGCGAACCGCCGTCTCGACGAGGCGCGCGAAGAACGGGATCGCCCCGATGGCGAGCGGCACGATCGCGGCCTCACGGCCGATGGTGGTGCCGGTGATGGAGCGGGTGAAGCCCATCAGCGCGACCATCAGGATGATGAACGGCATCGACCGGGCGACGTTCACGACCTGACCGATGACCTTGTTGGCGACGACGTTCTGGAGGAGCCCGCCCCGGTCGGTGAGGACGAGGAGGACACCGAGCGGAAGGCCGCCGACGACGGCGATGACGGTGGACCAGCCGACCATGTAGAGGGTGTCCCAACACGCCTGGGACAGCAGGGGCTGCATCTCGGACCAGGTCACTTGGCACCTTCCTTCACGAGCACCGGCTCGTCGACGACGTCGATCTGGAGGCCCTGCTCGCGCAGGAACCCGATCGGCACGACGTTGTCCTCGTAGCGGCCGGGCAGTTCGATGCGCATCCGGCCGACCTGGAGGCCGCCGACGGTGTCGATGGCGGCGCCGAGGATGGAGATGTCGATGTTGTAGGTGCGCGACAGCTGGGAGATGACCGGCTGGGTCGCGGCCTCGCCGTGGAAGGTGACGTCGACGACGGTGCGGTCGGCGCCGGTGGCCTCGCCACCGACCGGGAAGAGCGCGGTGGCGAGCTCGGAGCCGGGGGTCGCGAGCAGTTCGCTCACCGTCCCGGACTCGACGATGCGGCCGTTCTCCATGAGGGCGGCGGAGTCGCAGATCGACTTCACGACGTCCATCTCGTGGGTGATGAGCAGGACGGTCAGGCCCAGTTGGCGGTTGAGGTCGCGCAGCAGCTGGAGGATGGAGCGGGTGGTCTCCGGGTCGAGGGCGCTGGTGGCCTCGTCGGAGAGCAGGACCTTGGGGTCGCCGGCCAGGGCGCGGGCGATGCCGACGCGCTGCTTCTGGCCGCCGGAGAGCTGGGCCGGGTAGGCCTTCGCCTTGTCGGCCAGCCCGACGAGGTCGAGCAGTTCCAGTGCCTTGCGCGAGCGCTCCTTGCCGGACTTGCCGAGGATCTCGAGGGGCAGCTCGATGTTGTCCTGGACGGTCCGGGAGGACAGCAGGTTGAAGTGCTGGAAGACCATGCCGATACGGCTGCGCGCCTCGCGGAGTTCCTTGCCGGCCCGCGGGCCGCGCCCGGCGAGGGCGGTGAGGTCCCGGCCGGCGACGGTGACCGTGCCGGCGGTGGGGCGCTCCAGCAGGTTGACGCAGCGGATGAGGGAGGACTTGCCGGCGCCGGACTGGCCGATGACGCCGTAGACCTCGCCTTCGCGGACGTGGAGATCGACGCCGTCGAGGGCGGTGACCTCTCGGCCGCGTGAGCGGTAGACCTTGGTGAGGCCCGTTGTGGTGATCACTGGGATTCCATCACTGTCGAGTTCGTACGCGGGCGTGGGTGTGCCCTGGTACGAGAGGAACGGGTGTGCGCGGGGCAGCACGGTCACGTACGGCGAAACACGTACGGACATGCCACAGCTGCTCGCTTCGGGGCGCGAGGCTCAGGGGGTGGTGCGGGGGCCCTCTAGAAGGCGCACATTCGACACATACAGCGAGCACCGGGCGTCATGGTCGCCTCGGTCGCAAGGGTGCGGCTGCTCGTCGTGGTCATGGAATCAGTAAAGCAGACGTATGGTCCTTACCAACCGCCGCTGTCCGCATCGTGGACAGCGGCGGACAGGTCTCACGGTCGGGTGGAGATCTCCACGCCGGCCGCCGTGACCAGGGCGGACAAGGCCGAGAGGTTCTCGATCACCAGGTCGGCCTCCAGCTCGTGGGCCTGGTGGGTTGTGGTCAATGCCACGGTGATCATCCCGGCGGCGCGTCCGGCCGCGAGGCCCGCGGGGGCGTCCTCGAAGACGACGCAGTCGGCGGGGTCCACACCGAGCTCGCGGGCGGCGAGGAGGTAGGGCTCGGGGTCGGGCTTGCCGCGGGTGATGTCGTCGGCGCAGACGAGGGTCTTGGGCAGGATGCCGACGGCGTCGAGGCGGGCCTCGGCGAGCCGGCGGGTGGCGGAGGTCACCACGGCCCAGCGGTCGGCGGGCAGCGAGGCGAGGAAGTCGCGGGTGCCGGGCAGCAGCTGGACACCGTCGTTGGGCACGTCCTCCACCTCCAGCCTCTCGATCCGCGCGACGGCCTTGGGCACGATCTCGGCGGGCAGCAGATCAGCGGCTATCTCGACGGCCGGCCGCCCGTGCAGCTCCACGCGCGCGAAGTCCTCGGCCGTGATGCCGTACTCCTCGGCCCACTGCCGCCAGCAGCGGTCCACGGAGGCGAGGGAGGAGACGAGGGTGCCGTCGTTGTCGAAAAGCATGGCCTGTGCACGGATCTTCATGCCCTCGACCCTACGGGGTCGCGCCGGTTGCTCGAATCTCTCTGCACGGCGCCTCGGGGCGAGGCCGGGGCCGACCCCGGCCGGTCTTCCGCTCCGTAATAAGGTCGCCCCATGCTTGATGCCCTGACGCTCGTGACCGGCGTCGCCGCGCTGCTGCTCGCCGCCTGGTGCGGCTGGGCCGCCTACCGTGATCAGCCGACGAAGGACTGGCACTTCATCGGGATGGCCGTGGTGTCGCTGCTGGCGCTGATCCAGCTGGTCGTGGGGATCGTGCAGCTGGCCCGGGGCGAGAAGCCGGAGCAGGGGACGACGATCTTCGTGGCGTATCTGGTGGGCGCGTTCGCGTGCGTGCCGGCGGCGGGGCTCATGTCGCTGACCGAGCGCTCGAAGTGGGGCTCGGTGACGGCGGCCGCGGGCGGTGTGGTGCTGGCCGTCCTGGAGGTGCGGCTCTATGACATCTGGGGAGGCTGACGTGACGGCGACCGAGGAGAAGCCGGCGCGGCTGATCAGTGGGCCGGGGATGCTGCTGGTCTGGCTGTACGGGGTGATGGTGGTCGGCGCGGTGTCGCGCTCGGCGTACCAGATCGCCACCGAGTTCGACCGCGCGCCACTGGCCTACTCACTGTCCGCCGTGGCGGGGCTGGTCTACGGGTTCATCACGTACTCGCTGGTGCGCGGCGGCGAGACGGCCCGCAAGGCGGCGCGTGTCTGCTGCGCGGCGGAACTGGCGGGCGTACTGATCGTCGGTACGTGGACGCTGGTGGAGCCGTCCGCCTTCCCGGACGCCACCGTGTGGTCGGACTTCGGCATGGGGTACGTCTTCATTCCCGTGCTGCTGCCGATTTCCGCTCTGTACTGGCTGCGGAGGACCACGCGGCAGGGGGATGCCGCCTGAGGTCGTCAGGCGGCTGCGGCTGCGTCCGTGGCTGGTCGCGCCCACGCGGCGGAGCGCACATCGATACAGCCCCGCGCCCCTGAAGGCCCTCGCTATGCCGTTGCTGCGTACGTCCCCGCCGGCTTCTCCAGGACGATCATGGGGACTCCGTCGGCACCCTTGGACGTGCCCACCGCCTCGTAGCCCACCTTGCGGTACAGGCGCAGGTTGCCCTCGCTGCGGTGGCCGGTGAACAGGCGGAACCGGGTGGCGCCGCGCTCCTCGGCCAGGGCCGACTCCGCCGCCCGCAGCAGCCGGGCGCCGATGCCGTGGCCCTGGAGGCGGGGGTGGACGCAGAGCTTGCCGATGGCGGCCGAGCCGTCCTCGGTGACATGGCCGCGGACCGAGCCGACGACCTCCTCGCCGAGCCGGGCCACGAAGACGCAGTCCGAGGCGACCTCCTCACGGACCGAGTCCAGGCTCTGGACGAGCGGATCGATGCGGTAGTTGCCGTACAGCGCCGCCTCGCTCTGGAAGCACAGGTACTGCAACCTGAAGATCTGCTCCGCGTCCTGCACGGTCGCCGCAGAGATGGTCACGCTCATGCCCATGTGCGCACGCCTCCCGCTCACCTGATCGCCTGTCGTCCCTCACTCCTATCCCCGCGCTCCGCGGGCCGCAACCTCCGGTGTGAGCAAACGACGCAGACATCCCAGGCATCTGGAACGTTCCGGACCGAGACTGCCCTGTGAGATACCCAACTCCCCCGCGATTTCCCGGTAGGTGAGGTCCATCGGGGACAGCAGCGCCTCCAGCAGCCGGGGGCAGCGGCCCGGCAATCGGCGGACGGCGTCCCGCAGGGCCCGGCCGCGGGCGGCGGCCAGGGCATGGTCCTCGGGGCTGCGGCCGGCCTCGTCCGCGGGTTCCGTCTCATACGGCCGTTCGAGTCGCGTCGTACGACGGGAGCGGCGTGCCTCGGAGCGGACCGCCCGGCGGAGCCAGCCCGGCGGGTCCACGGGCGGTCCGTCGGTGTCGAGGCGCTCCAGGAGGCGGAGCCAGACCGCCTGTTCCAGATCGCCGGGTTCGGCGCCGGAGGCGTGCGCCTCCGCGGAGGCCTCGGCGGCGAGCAGCGGGCGCAGAGTGGTGAGCAGGTCGGGCGTCATATGGCTCACGACGCGGCCGTCCGGGCGGCGGGTTGCCCGGACGGCCGGTTGTCACCCCAATCGGGGCCGGGCGATCACTGGTTGACGAAGTCCTCGCGGGCCAGCAGGCCGGTGTCCGGGTTGTCGGTGAAGACACCGTCGATACCGGTGGCGAAGTACGTCTTGTAGGCGCCGAAGACATCGCCGTAGGCGTCGGCGTCGGTGCCCTCGCGGAAGCTGGTCGGCAGGAACGGGTTCTCGTTGCGCATGGTGTAGGGGTGGAGGATCAGGCCCACCTTGTGTGCGTCGGCGACCAGGGTGGTCGGCGTGGTGAGGTCGCCGTTCGCGTCCTTCGGGATGACCAGGTCGAGGGTGGGGCCGATGCCCTGGGCGTACCCGGCGATCTCCCGCAGCCCGGCCGGCGTGATCAGGTCGGCGACCGTGCGCGGGTCGCCCGCCTCGACGAAGTCCCAGGGGCGGCTGGTGGCGGAGGAGAGCAGGACGACCAGCGGGTTGTCGACCAGGCGGTTCAGGCGCTGGATGCTGGTCGGCTCGAAGGACTGGAGGATGACCGGCGCGTTGCGGCCGTCCTTGCCGTGCTTGCGCAGCAGCTTCGCGACCCGCTCCTCAAGGCCCAGGCCCAGCTTGCGGAAGTAGGTGGGGTGCTTGGTCTCCGGGTAGATCCACACCTGCCGGCCGCGCTTGCGGGTCTGCTCGTCCTGCCACTTCAGGACCTCTTCGAAGGTGGGGATCTCCCAGCGGCCGTTGTAGAGGGTGTTGTGCGGACGGTTGGCCGGGATGCGCTCGATCGCGCGAAGGGTCTTCAGCTCGGCGAGCGTGAAGTCCTCGGTGAACCAGCCGGTGACGGAGACACCGTCCAGGACCTTGGTCGTCCTGCGGTCGGCGAACTCCTTGTGGTCCGCGACGTCCGTCGTCCCGCCGATCTCCGGCTCATGGCGGCAGACCAGATGACCGTCCTTGGTGGGCACCAGGTCGCCGGCCTCGACGACATGCGCGCCCAGGTCGAGGGCGAGCTGGTACGACCCGAACGTGTGCTCCGGCCGGTAGCCGCTGGCGCCCCGGTGGCCGATGATCGTCGGCACGGGCAGGCTTCTCAGCCCGCCGCCGTGCCGCGCCTCGGTGGCTCCGGCGGCCTCGGCGGCTCTCGCCGTGCCGGACAGGCCGAGGACCGCTCCCCCGGCACCGAGCACGGCCGCGCCGAGCAGCGCCCGCCGTCCGGTTACACCCGTCTGCCCGTCCACGGCCTGAGAATCCTGCGATCCCATGAGCGCCCTCCTTGCGTCGGCTCGTCACTGCGGGCCGATCGTAGGTGCGTGTACATGACCGCGGGGAGACCTGCGGCGGAACACGCGGGTGACGCGGGATGTCGTCCGTGAGGCAGGAGTTGACGGGCCATCAGGCCTCGGGCGCGATGTCCGTCACATCATGGCCGCCAGGTTACGACCGGTATTCGGCACGCCGCCGCAGGTAAACCCGCGTCAACACTGCGTAAGACCTCGGTGAACCCGATGTGCAAGACCCCCCGGGCCGCGAGTATCGTCCTCACCTGCACAGACTTAGACCGATTCCCTTGACACCGGAGGGCCCGTTGTCCCGCTTCGCGCTCATCAAGGCAGTGCTCGGACCGATCATGCGCCTGATGTTCCGCCCACGGGTGGAAGGCGCCGAGCACATCCCGGGGGACGGCCCGGTCATCCTGGCCGGCAACCACGTCACCTTCATCGACTCGATGATCCTTCCGCTCGTCTGCGACCGGCAGGTGTTCTTCATCGGCAAGGACGAGTACGTCACCGGCAAGGGGCTGAAGGGCCGGCTGATGGCCTGGTTCTTCACCGGCACCGGCATGATCCCGGTCGACCGGGACGGCGGCCGGGGCGGGGTCGCGGCACTGATGACCGGACGCCGGGTGCTGGAGGAGGGCAAGGTCTTCGGCATCTACCCCGAGGGCACCCGCTCCCCCGACGGGCGGCTGTACCGGGGGCGCACCGGCATCGCGCGGCTGACCCTGATGACGGGGGCGCCGGTGGTTCCCTTCGCCATGATCGGCACGGATCGGATCCAGCCGGGCGGGGCGGGGATGCCGCGGCCGGCCAAGGTGACCGTTCGGTTCGGTGAGGCCATGGAGTTCTCGCGGTACGACGGGATGGACCGGGATCGGTATGTGCTGCGGGCCGTGACGGATTCCGTGATGACCGAGGTCATGCGGTTGTCGGGGCAGGAGTACGTGGACATGTATGCGACGAAGGCCAAGGAAGCGGCGTAGTTTTCGGCCGACGGCCGGTGGGGGCTGGTCGCGCCCACGCGGCGGAGCCGCACATCGACACAGCCCCGCGCCCCTTAAGGTCGGCCGTCCAACCGTTGGTTTCTCAGCAGGAACCATGCTGCGCATGCCGTAGCGAGCAGGACCGCTGCTCCTGCTCCCGCCGCGATCGTCAGGCCGTCCACGAAGGATTCCCTCGCCGACGTGAGCAGCGCCTGCGCCTGCCGCGTCGGCATTCCTGCCGCTGACTCCACGGCTGCCCCCAGCGACTCGTGGGCGCCCTCGGGTGTCCCCGCCGGGGCCGTGAAGCCCCGGTACACGCCCGTCACGATCGAGCCCAGTACGGCGATACCCAGGGCCGCGCCCAGCTCGTACGCCGTTTCCGAGACCGCGGACGCCGAGCCCGCCTGTTCCTTGGGGACGCCGGACAGGATGACGTCGGCGGTGACGGTGAAGGAGAAGCCGGCGCCTATGCCCACGACCAGGAGGGCCGCGCCCAGCAACGGGTAGCCGGTGGACTGGTCGATGACGGTCAGCGAGGCCAGTGCCACGCCGACCGCAGCCAGGCCGCCGGAGACCACCGCGCGGACCGACCAGCGGCGGGCCGCCCAGCCCGCGATCAGGCCGGCCGCCACCGCGCCCACAGCCGCGGGGAGTTCGGCGAGGCCCGCCTCCAACGGGCGTCGCCCCTGGACGAGTTGCAAGTACTGGGAGAGGAAGAAGACCAGGCCGGACAGGCCGAGGATGGTCAGCAGGTCGGCGAGGACCGCCGCGCTGAAGCCACGGTTGCGGAACAGCCGCATGTCCAACAGGGGTGTCGGCAGGGTCAGTTGGCGGTGGACGAACCAGTACAGGGCCCCCGCGCCGAGGGCGCCGATGCCGAGGATCTCCCAGCCGAAACCGTGTGAGGCCGTCTCCTTGACGGCGTACACCACCGCGATCACGCCCACCAGGGACAGGGTGACACTGGTCAGGTCCCACGGGCCCGGGTTCGGGTTCTTGGACTCCGGCAGCAGCTTGATGCCGACGAGGACCAGGACCGCCATCACGGGCAGGTTGATCAGGAAGACCGAGCCCCACCAGAAGTGTTCGAGCAGGAAGCCACCGGCGATGGGGCCGATCGCGGTGCCCGCGGAGGCCGTCGCGCCCCAGATGCCCACGGCGAGACTGCGTTCCCGCGGGTCATGGAAGAGGTTGCGGATCAGGGCGAGGGTCGCCGGCATGAGGGTCGCGCCCGCGACGCCCAGAAGGGCGCGGGCCAGGATCATCAACTCCGGTGTCGTGGCATAGGCGTTGAGGACCGATATCGCCCCGAACGCCGTGGCTCCGACGAGCAGGATCCTCTTGCGGCCGATACGGTCACCGAGGCTGCCCATGGTGACGAGCAGACCGGCGATGACGAAGGAGTAGACGTCGCCGATCCAGAGGAGCTGGGAGCCGGTGGGATTCAGGTCCTCGCTGATGTAGGGGGTCGCGAGACCGAGGACGGTCGCGTCGACGGCCACCAGCAGCACGGCGAGCACGAGGACGGACAGCGCGAGCCAACGGCCCGGACGCTTGGTCACCGCCTCGATCGTGGTCGCCGGCCGCAAGGTGCTGGTCATGATTCCTCTCTCGGTTCTGCGCGATGCGGTTCTGTGGGGAGCGGTTCTGCGCGACGCGGTTCTGTGGGGAGCGGTTCTGTGGGGTGCGGTTCCGCGTGATGCCTCAGTGCGCCGCCGAGCAGCAGCTCGGCGATCATGTACGTGAAGTCCTTCGCCGCCACGCGGCCCTCCATCACCGCCCAGGCGCCGGAGGCCAGCAGGCCGTACAGCGCCTCGGTGAGCCAGGCCGGGGTCAGGTCGATGCGGAACTCTCCGACGTCCTGACCGCGTCGGAACAGGGCCGCGATGCGCTCGTCGATGCGGGTCCAGCCGGGGTTCTGCTCCTCCCCCTCGAACAGCTGGTTCTCGGTGTAGAGGAAGGCGAGCAGGGCGGCGGCCGGTTCGATCTCTCGGACGAGGCGGTGTACGGCGTCCCGCGCCGGGCCCTCGTCGAGCCGGGCCGCGTCCAGCGCGGCCTCGCACTCCTCGATGCCGAGTGCCTCCAGAGCGCGGACGAGCGCGTCGCGCCCGGCGAAGTGCCGGTGCAGGGTGGCCCTGCTGATCCCCGCACCCTTGGCGACCTCGTCCATGGTCGCGGTGGATTTGCGGGTCAGCAGGGCCGCGGCACTGCGCAGCACATGAGCTCGGTCGACAGCCATGAGACAACCATAGCCCATATGAGACATCAGCGTCTCATTAAAGGCATGGACGTCTCATGCGTGAGGTGCTGAGCAGGGGTTCTGCCGGCTCAGTGCCAGGGCAGGCTGCCGCGCTTCTCCCAGTACGCCCGCGGCTCCTCCGCCAGCGCGGCGAGCCGCGCGAGCTGGTCCTCGTCCAGGTCCACGACGGCCGCGTGCAGGTTGGAGGCCAGCTGGGTGGTGGTCGCCGCTCCGGACAGGACGACACCGGCCCACGGCTGGCGCAGGACCAGGGCGAGGGCGACCGCGTCACAGCCGAGAGACGTCTCCTCGGCCACGGCCTTCAGGGTGTCCGGCGCGTGCGGGGCCGCGAGCCTGCCGTTGGCCATGCCCTCCTTGACGATCACCGTGAGACCGGCGTCGTGGGCCTCGGCGAGGGCGGGCGCGGCGGAGGTCTCCAGGGCGTTGTACGTCGACTGGACGGTGCGGAAGAGGGGCTCGCCGTCGACCGTCACCTCCAGGGCGGCGCGGATGGCGTCCGCCTGGGCGGGGCCGCTGGTGGAGAAGCCGATGCTGATGCCGTCGGCGGCGGCCTCGGCGAGCTTGCCGTGCAGTTCCTTGTCGGTGAGGGCCGGGCTGTCCGGGGTCACCGAGTGGATTTGATAGAGGTCCAGGTGGTCGCCGAGGAGCTCGGCGGTTTCGCGGCGCTGGCGTTCGTAGGTGTCGAGGCCGTGGTCCTTGACCTCGTGCTTCTCGGCGTCGGTGGTCCAGGCGGCGGTGTAGGTGTAGCCCCACTTGCTGCCGATGACCACGTCGTTCCGGCCGGGGTCGGCGTTGAGCCAGTCCGCGAGGAACTCCTCGGAACGGCCGTAGGAGCGGGCCGCGTCGAAGTAGCGGACGCCCTGGGCGTAGGCGGCGTCGAGGAGTTCGTGGGTGCGGGTGCGCAGCGATTCGACGCTGCGATCGTCGCCGAGGTCTTCGCCGCGACCGAGGTTGATGTAGCCGGGGCGGCCGACGGCTGCGAGGCCCAGTCCGATGTGGCAGGTGGGGGTGGTCGCTGTGGCCAGGCGGGCGAAGGGCATCGCGGGCTCCGTTGGGTCGGCTCAAGGCTGTTCACCAACTTAACCCGCGATGACCTTCGCTTCAGAGCTCGGGTGGTGCGGTGCGTTGTGCGGGTGCGGGTGATTCGTGGTTGCTCGCGCCGTTCCCCGCGCCCCTGGCGGCGCTGCCCCTAACGCTTCTTCGCAGTGGCCCAGGCGTGCTGGACCTCCACGTTCTCCTTCACCTCCGCCAGCTGGATCGCCACCGCGCTCGGGGCCGTGCCGCCGCGGCCGTTGCGGGACGCCAACGCGCCCTTGACGTTGAGGACCTTGCGGACCTCCGGGGTGAGGTGGGTGGAGATCTTCGCGAACTGGTCATCCGTCAGTTCGTCGAGCTCCTTGCCCTCGGCCTCGGCGGCCTTGACGCACTCGCCGGCGACCTCGTGGGCGACACGGAAGGGGACGCCCTGCTTGACCAGCCACTCGGCGATGTCGGTGGCGAGGGAGAAGCCGGCCGGGGCCAGCTCCTCCATGCGCTCGCGGTTGACGGTGAGGGTGGCCATCATGCCGGTGAAGGCGGGGAGGAGGACCTCCAGCTGGTCGCAGGAGTCGAAGACCGGCTCCTTGTCCTCCTGGAGGTCGCGGTTGTAGGCGAGGGGGAGCGCCTTCAGCGTCGCCATCAGACCCGTCAGGTTGCCGATCAGGCGGCCCGACTTGCCGCGCGCCAGCTCCGCGATGTCGGGGTTCTTCTTCTGCGGCATGATCGACGAGCCAGTGGAGAACGCGTCGTGCAGGGTCACGAAGGAGAACTCCTTCGTGTTCCAGATGATGATCTCCTCGGCGATCCGGGAGAGGTTCACACCGATCATCGCGGTGATGAAGGCGAACTCCGCGACGAAGTCACGCGAGGCCGTGCCGTCGATGGAGTTGCCGACGCTGCCGTGCTCGAAGCCGAGGTCCCTCGCCACCGCCTCCGGGTCCAGGCCGAGGGAGGAGCCGGCCAGGGCGCCGGCACCGTAGGGCGACACGGCCGTGCGGGCGTCCCACTGGCGCAGCCGCTCCGCGTCCCGGGAGAGGGCCTGGGCATGGGCCAGGACGTGGTGGGCGAAGAGCACCGGCTGGGCGTGCTGGAGGTGGGTGCGGCCGGGCATCGCCACGTCCGCGTGGGCCTCGGCGAGGCCGATCAGGGCGTCCTGGAGGTCGGCGATGAGGCCGCCGATGATCCGGGCGTGGTCCCGCAGGTACATCCGGAAGAGGGTCGCCACCTGGTCGTTGCGGGAGCGGCCGGCGCGGAGCTTGCCGCCGAGGTCGGGGCCGAGGCGCTCCAGGAGGCCGCGCTCCAGGGCGGTGTGGACGTCCTCGTCGGCGATGGTGCCGACGAAGGAGCCGGCGACGACGTCGGCCTCCAGCTGGTCGAGCCCGGCGATCATGCGCTGAAGCTCGTCCTCGGTGAGGAGCCCCGCCTTGTGCAGCACGCGCGCGTGGGCACGCGAACCGGCGATGTCGTAGGGAGCCAGCCGCCAGTCGAAGTGCACGGACGCGGACAGCTTGGCCAGGGCCTCGGCGGGACCGTCGGCGAAACGGCCGCCCCAGAGCCGGACGTCACCGCTGTTGCTGCTCACTTGCGTTGCTCCTCATCGCCGCATTCAAGGTTATGCATGAGTATGCAGACCTCTGCATGATTCGTCAATCTGACGTGTTTTTGAGGTTCCCTTTGAACATGGGAAACCGCTTGCTCGTACCTCCCCCCGAACGCAGGCGCCGCGTTTGTACACACGACGAACACCACGACACTCCCGACCCTTGTGAGGCATCCGCATGTCCAGGGCCCTTCCGAAGTACAACAAGCGCCGCGTCGCCCTCATCGGCAGCGCTACCGCACTGGTGCTGACCGGTGCGGTGATCGCCGGTTCCGCCCTCGCCGGGGAGAGCTCCAAGAGCAGCGGCAACGACACCGCCCGCACCCTCGCGAGCCCCGGCACCATCACCTGCCCGGACGTCGCCTCCCAGCTCCCGGACATCCCGGCGAGCGCGCAGGCCGAGATCGACCGCAACCTCACCCTCCTCCAGACCCAGATCGACGAGGCCAACAAGCGTCTCGCCGACACCGTCGGCCAGGGCGGACCCAACTTCGTCCAGAACGCCATTCTGGGCCCGCTGGAGGACAAGCGGATCGCGACCGTCAACCGCATGGCCACCGCGATCGGCCGTACGGCGGAGAAGCCCCAGGGTCTCGACGCGCTCGCGCCCTGCACCCTCAACGCCGACGGCGCCGCGGACACCGGCGAGGAGGCCGAGGCCACGCCGAGCGCCCCCGCCTCGGAGGCCGCCGGGGACACGGGCCAGGACGCCGGACAGGACACCGGCAACGCGGGCGAGGACACGGGCGACGCGGACAACGCCGGCGTCGGCACCATCACCTGCCCGGACGTCGCCTCCCAGCTCCCCGCCGTCCCGGCCTCCGCGCAGGCCGAGGTCGACCGCAACCTCGCGCTGCTCCAGACCCAGATCGACGAGGCGAACACGCGCCTGGTCAACACGGTCGGCCAGGGCGGACCCAACTTCGTCCAGAACGCCATCCTCGGCCCGCTGGCGGACAAGCGGACGTCCACGATCGACCGCATCGCCATCTCCATCGGCCGCACCGCCGAGAAGCCCCAGGGCCTCGGTTCCCTGGCCACCTGCACGCTCACCCAGTGACGTGACAGGTGCTGTGGCCGCCCCGAGTGATGCGCCGGCCGGGGCGGCCACGGCGGGGGCCTGGGAAGCGGCGGGCCAATTCATTAGACAGGCGAAATACCTGCACCCATAATCGTTAGACATGGGAAAGACTTACGAGCGTATAGACGGCCGGCTGCGCACTTTCATCGAGGCGCAGCCCCTCTTCTTCACCGCGACCGCCCCCCTCTCCGGCGACGGCACGGTCAACCTCTCCCCCAAGGGGCTCAAGGGATCCTTCGCGGTCCTCGACGAACTCACCGTCGCCTACCTGGACTTCGCCGGCTCCACCGCGGAGACGGTCGCCCATCTGCGGGAGAACGGCCGGATCACGCTCATGTGGTGTGCCTTCCAGGGCCCGCCCAACATCGTCCGGGTGCACGGCGAGGGCGAGGCGGTGCTGCGCGACGACCCCCGCTTCAAGGAACTGCTCACGCACTTCCCGGACATCGACCCGAGCCTGCACGGTCTGCGGGCGATCATCGTCGTGACGGCCCGGCAGATCCGCGACTCCTGCGGCTACGCGGTGCCCTTCATGACGTACGACGAGGACCGCGATCTGCACGCCCGGCGCTTCGCGCGCGAGGACGACGACTCCCTGAGCGCCTACTTCGCCAAGAAGGAGCACATCGCGACGAGCCTGGATGGCCTACCCGGGCTGCCGTTGCCGCTGCCGCCCTCTACCGTCTGAGCCATGGGCTCCCCCGCCGTCGCCACGGCTCTCGTGTCCGCGTCCCTCCTCGTGCTCGGCGCCGCTCCCGACGGCGGGCAACTCCCGCTTCCCGCGCGCATGGCCGACACCGGGGGCGGCAGCCAGCTGATCACCGCGGTCGCCCCGAAGAGCAGCGCCACCTCCGGCATGGTCACCTGGTGGGACCTCAGCAACGGGCGGTGGGTGAAGGCCGGTTCGGCGACGGCGCGGTTCGGGGCGAACGGCCTCGTGGAGGGCACCTCGCGGAAGCAGGGGACGAACACGACACCGGCGGGGCTGTACGAGCTGCCGTACGCCTTCGGCATCAAGGGCGCGCCGAGCGGGACCTCGTACAAGTACCGTCCGGTGCGCGCGAGTTCCTGGTGGTGTCAGGACAACGACTCGCGCGTCTACAACCGTTGGAGCGAGCCGCGCGCCAAGGACTGCCGGGCCACCGAGTCCGAGCATCTGATCGCCTACGAGAAGCAGTACGCGTACGCCATGGTGATCGGGTTCAACTACACGAAGCCGGTGCGCGGGCGGGGGGCCGGCATCTTCCTTCATGTCAACGGCGCCGGGGCGACGGCGGGTTGTGTGTCGGTGTCCGGTGAGGCGATGCGGCGGATCCTGCGGTGGGCCGACCCGGGCCGGGAGCCGCACATCGCGATCGGTACGACGGCCGGGAGTACGGCGATCACCCGGTACTGAGCCGGACGGTGAAGGTGGTCGAGCCCGGTGTGCTCCGCAGGCTCACTTCTCCGCCGTGCGCCTCCGCCACCGCGGCCACGATCGACAGGCCCAGGCCCGCGCCGCCACCCGGGGCGTCGGTGCGGCGGCGGTCGGCTCGGGTGAAGCGTTCGAAGACGCCGGGCTGGATGTCCTCAGGGACACCTGGGCCGTCGTCGTGGACCGTGAGGACGGCCGACGTGTCCTCGGTCTCCAGGGAGACCGTCACCTCGGTGCCGACGGGTGTGTGCCCACGCGCGTTGGCCAACAGGTTGGCCACCACCTGTTGCAGGCGGTGGGCGTCGCCGGTGACCGTCACCGGCTCCTCGGGGAGTTCCAGGGTCCAGCGGTGGCCAGGACCCGCGGCCCGGGCGTCGGTGACCGCGTCGAGGACCAGCATCGTGAGGTCGACGGGGCGGCGCTCCAGGGGGCGGCCCGCGTCCAGCCGGGCCAGCAGCAGCATCTCGTCGACCATCTCGCCCATGCGGGACGACTCGGCGGCGATGCGTTCCAGGGCCCGGGTGATCTCCGGCGGAACCGGGCCGGGGTGCAGCAACGCCAGTTCCGCGTGGCCGCGCACCGACGCGACCGGGGTGCGCAGTTCATGGCTGGCGTCGGCCGCGAAGCTGCGCAGCCGCTCCTCGCTGGCGTGCCGTTTGGTGAGGGCGTCCTCGACATGGCCCAGCATGCGGTTGAAGGCGCCGGCGACCCGGCCGATCTCACTGCGGGGGTCCGATACCGGGGCCCGGGGCGGCAGCGCCACCTCGCCGCTGGCCAGTGGGAGTTCGCTGACCCGGGTGGCGGTCGCCGCGACCCGGCTGAGCGGGCGCAGCGACCAGCGCACCCAGAGGGCGCCGGCCACACCGGTGACGGTGAGGGCGAGGCCGAAGACGATCCCGGCGAGCAGTTCGAGGCGGTGGACCGTGGCCTCCACGGGCTCCATCGGCAGCCCGGTGATCAGGGTGTCGCCGTCGAGGCCGCTCGACACCAGCACGCGGTAGTCGTCCAGCGCGGAGAGCTCCACGGTGCGGCCCTTGCCGTCGGCCGGGAGCGCCGCGAGCCGTTTCTCGTCGCGCTCGGTCAGGGTGACGTCCTTGGTGCCGCTCGGACGGACGACCGCGGCGTGGGTGACCGTGCCGTCGACCAGCCGGGCGCCGAAGGTGCCGGTGGCCTGGCGACGGGTGTCGCCGCGATCGTCACTGTCGTGGTCGCCGGAGGCGCCGGGAAGGTCTCCCTTGTGCTCCAGGCTCACCGCGAACCGGTTCCCCGCCTCGGCCAGCTGCTCGTCGAGGCGGCCGGTGAGAAAGCCGCGCAGTCCGACGACGGCGGCCACGCCGACCGCGGCGCAGCTCACCGCCAGCAGCACCACCAGGCCGAGGGTGAGCCGGGCGCGCATCGTGTGCGGCCGGGGCACCTTCATGAGGCCACCGGCTTGAGCACATACCCGGCCCCGCGCACGGTGTGGATCATCGGCTCGCGCCCCGCGTCCACCTTCTTGCGCAGATAGGAGATGTACAGCTCGACGACATGGGCCCGGCCGCCGAAGTCGTACGACCAGACCCGGTCGAGGATCTGCGTCTTGCTGAGCACCCGGCGCGGGTTGCGCATGAGGAAGCGCAGCAGCTCGAACTCGGTAGGGGACAGCTCGATCAGCTCGCCCGCCCGGGTCACCTCGCGGGCCTCCTCGTCCATGACCAGGTCGCCGACGGTCAGCCGCGGTCCCTCCTCCATCTGGCGGGCCATGCCGGCGCGGCGCAGCAGGCCGCGGATCCGGGCGACGACCTCCTCCAGGCTGAAGGGCTTGGTGACGTAGTCGTCGCCGCCCGCGGTGATCCCGGTGATGCGGTCCTCGACCGCGTCCCGCGCGGTCAGGAACAGCACGCACACATCGGGCTTCACGGTGTGCAGGGAGCGCAGCACGGTGAAGCCGTCGGTGTCCGGGAGCATCACGTCGAGCACGACCGCGTCCGGCATCAGTTCCCGGGCCGCGGTCACCGCCGTGGCGCCGTCGCCGGCCGTGCGGACCTCCCAGCCCTCGTAGCGCAGGGCGCCGGAGAGCACCTCGGCGAGATCGGGATCGTCGTCGACGACGAGGACACGCAGGGATGTGCCGTCGGGTCGGGCGAGGGCCGGGCGGCCGGAGCGGGTGGTGTTCATCGCCCTCCCAGGATCACCCCTCGCGGGGGCCGCGGGCGCCGTCGGATGCTCTGAGTTTGCTCTGAGTGGGCTGAGCGGGGTGCCGTTTCAGAGGGTCCTGAGAAGTTACGGCGGCACAGTGACGTCCCTGGCAGGAGACGGACAGGAGAAGGGCGCACACATGACCACCGTGTACGAACGGCGGGCGGCACCGGCCGTGGCGCCACCCGCTCCACGCTCCCCCGCGGGCGCGGTGCTCGCCGTGCTGTGGGCGGGGGCGGCGGCCGTGGTCGGCCTGTGGTGGGCGGACACCGGCACGGTGGTCGGCGCTGCGGGCTGGCTGACGGGTGCCGGGCGGATCGCCGGGCTGCTGTGCGGGTACCTCTGCGCGGTGCTGGTCGGGCTGATGGCCCGGGTGCCGCTGCTGGAGCGGCGGATCGGCTCCGACCGGGTGGCGCGCTGGCATGCCATGGCCGGGCGTTACACGGTCTGCCTGCTGGTCGCGCACATCGTGCTGATCCTGCTCGGCTACGCCGCCCAGGACCGGGCCTCGGTCTGGCACGAGACGGTGACGGTGGTCCTGGACTACCCGGACATGCTGAAGGCGGCCTTCGGCACGCTGATCCTCTTCGCGGTCGGCGTCACCTCGGCGCGTGCCGCCCGCCGCCGCCTCAGTTACGAGTTCTGGTACTACGTCCATCTGCTCACGTACGCGGCCGTGTTCCTGGCCTTCTTCCACCAGCTGACGCTGGGCGAGGACTTCAGCGGCCACACCGCGGCCACGGCCGCCTGGTACGTGCTGTACCTCGGGGTGGCGGCCCTGGTGCTGTGGTTCCGGGTCCTCGCACCGGTGCGGCTGAACCGGCGGCACCGGCTGCGGGTGGAGTCGGTGCACCGGGAGGCGCCGGGCGTGTTCTCCGTCGTCGTCCGCGGACGGCGGCTGGACGAGCTCGGTGCGCGGGCCGGGCAGTTCTTCCGCTGGCGGTTCCTGGGCCAGGGTCTGGGCTGGACGTCGACGCCGTACTCGCTGTCGGCGCCGCCGCGCCCGGACCTCATGCGGATCACCGTCAAGGCGCTCGGCGGCCACAGCGCGGCCGTGGCGCTGCTGCGGCCCGGCACCCGGGTGTGGGCGGAGGGGCCGTACGGCTCGCTGACCGGGGACCGGCGGACCGTGTCCCGCTCGCTGCTGATCGGGGCCGGGGTGGGCGTCACCCCGCTGCGCGCCCTCTTCGAGACGCTGCCCGGCGATGTCGCCTTCCTCTACCGGGCCCGCACGGTCGAGGACCTGGCCCTCGGCGGCGAACTGGAGGCCATCGCCCGCCGCCGCGGCACCGCGGTGCGCTACGCCCTCAACGGGCCGGACGGGAGGCGCCCGGACCTCTCCGCCGCCGCCCTGCGCGCGGCCTTCCCGGACATCGCCGAGCGGGACGTCTACATCTGCGGTCCGGAGGGCTTCGCCCGCGAGCTGTACGAGGCGCTGCGCACCGCCGGTGTGCCGGACCGCCGTATCCACCACGAGTCGTTCGAACTCTGAGAGTTGTAAGGCCGCTGCCATGCACGCGTTGAAGAAGAACCGCCCCCTGCGCCGGATCGTGCTGGCGAGTGCCGCTACGGTCTCCGGGGTGGTGCTGCTGCTGTCGTTCAAGCCGCACACCGCTCCGGCGACCGCGCTGGCCGTCCCCGCGCCGTCGGGCAGCGCCCAGGTCACCGGCACGAAGACCGTGACCGGCGACTCCGTGGACACCCGCTGGGGCCCGGTCCAGGTGCGTATCACCGTCACGAACGGCAAGCTCACCGAGGTGACCGCGGTCGTCTACCCCCAGGAGAATCCACGGGACCAGCAGATCAACAGCTACGCCATACCGACCCTGCGCACCGAGGCCCTCCAGGCGCAGAGTGCGGACATCGACACGGTGTCGGGGGCCACGTACACAAGTGACGGTTACCGCCAGTCACTTCAGTCCGCACTGGACTCGATGAGCGGCTGAACACACGGGCGTCGCCACACGTACCTGAGGGCCAAGGGACCACGCCACCCCCCTTGATCCGTCCCCGGAGGAACCGTGACCACGACGCTCGCAGGCGGCCGCGCCGCCCGCCGCCAGACGATGCGCCGCATCCGCCCGCGCCGCTCCCCGGCCGTCCCGCTGCTGCTCGCCCTGTGGGCGGGCGCGGCGGCGGTGCTGTGGCTGTGGTGGGACAACACCCCGTCCCTCGCGGACAACACCGCCAGGATCCTGGCCGCGGGCCGGATCACCGGTCTGCTCGCCGGCTATCTGATGGCGCTGGTCGTCCTCCAGATGGCCCGGGTGCCGGCGCTGGAGCGGCGGGTGGGCTCGGACCGGGTCGCCCGCTGGCACGCGATGAGCGGCCGGTACACGGTGAGCCTGGTCGTCGCGCACGTCTTCCTGATCACCTGGGCGTACGCGCTCCAGGCCGGCAAGACGCTCGGCGATGTCGTGCAGCAGTTCATGGACATCGTCACGACCCTGCCGGACATGGGCAAGGCGGCCATCGGCACCGGACTGCTGGTGGTCATCGCCCTCCTGTCGGTCGGCGGCGTCCGGCGCAGGCTGCCGTACGACACCTGGTACCACGTGCATCTGCTCACCTACGCCGTGGTGTTCCTGACGTTCTGGCACCAGATCACCACCGGCAACGAGTTCGCCGTCCAGCCGACCGCGAAGACCTTCTGGTACGGGCTGTACGGCATCGTCACCGCGCTGGTGGTCTGGTACCGGATCCTCACCCCGCTCCGCCTCAACCTGCGCCACCGGATGTACGTCGAGGCGGTCATCGAGGAGACGCCGGGCATCGTGTCGGTGCTGATCGGCGGGAAGAAGCTGCACCGGATGGGCGCGGAGGCCGGGCAGTTCTTCCGCTGGCGGTTCATGGCACCCGGCATGCGGTTCAGCTCCCACCCGTACTCGCTGTCGGCGGCGCCCCGCCCGGACATGCTGCGCATCACCGTCAAGGCGATCGGCGACCACACCGCCCGGCTGCGTGAGCTGCGCCCCGGCACGCGCGTGTGGGCCGAGGGCCCTTACGGCGCCCTGACCGCCCAGCGCCGCACCCGCGGCAAGGTGCTGCTGGTCGCGGGCGGCGTCGGCATCACGCCGATGCGGGCGCTGTTCGAGACGCTGCCCGGCGCGGCCGGCGACATCACCCTGCTCTACCGGGCCAACAGCACCCAGGACCTGGCGCTGTGGGACGAGCTGGCCGCCATCGCCGACGAGCGGGGCGCCCGGCTGATGTACGCGGTCAACAGTCCGGACGGCGAGCGGCCCGACATCTCGGCGGATCGGCTGCGGCAGAAGCTGCCGGACATCGACGACCACGACGTGTTCCTGTGCGGGCCGCCCGGCTTCGCGCAGTCGGTGTACGACTCCCTGCGCGGCGCGGGTGTGCCCGCCCGCCGCATCCACCACGAGTCGTTCGAGATGTGAGCGCTCGAACCGCGAGCGACGGTCCCGCACGGACGTCACGGCCCCCAACTCTGCCCGGCCGCAACAGACTTCAGGAGTTCATTCAGCCATGAGGAAGAGTCATCCGATCCGGCGTGTCGTCCTGGCCGGCGCCGCCACCGTCTCCGGGATCGTGCTGCTGCTGTCGTTGAAACCGGCGTCCGACCCGGCCTCGGCGGCCGGCGCGGCCCCGCCCGCCGCCGCCCAGGAGTCGGCGCAGGGCGGCGCGCAGGCGGCGGGGACCACCTCGTTCACCGGGGACGCCACGCAGACCCAGTACGGCGCCGTCCAGGTCCGTATCACCGTCGACGGCACCAAGATCACCAAGTCGGAGGCGGTGAAGGCACCGCAGGGCGGCACCAGCACCGAGAAGACCAACCTCGCGGTGCCCAAGCTCAACGCGGCGGTGGTCGCCCAGCAGAGCCCCGACATCGACACGGTGTCGGGGGCGACGTACACGAGCGAGGGCTACAAGAAGTCCCTCCAGTCGGCGATCGACAAGGCGAACGCCGCGGCGCCGCCGCAGTCCGCGCAGCCGTCCCAGCCCTCCCAGCCGTCCCAGAGCGCGTCCGCCCCCGCCCAGGGGGCCGCCTCCAAGACCGTCACCGGCACGGTCGCGCAGACGCAGTACGGCCCCGTCCAGGTCCGGATCACCGTCAGCAACGGGAAGATCACCAAGGCGGAGGCGGTGCAGGCGCCGAGCGGGGGCCAGAGCACCCAGAAGACCGAGCTGTCCGTGCCGAAGCTCAACGCGGCGGCGGTCGCGGCCGGCAGCGCGGACATCGACTCGGTGTCCGGAGCCACCTACACCAGCGCGGGCTACAAGAAGTCCCTCCAGTCGGCGCTGGACCAGGCCGGTGGCTGACACCGTGGCCGGGCCGGCAGAAGCTCCCGCCGCGGTACGTCATGCGGAGGAGGTCATGGGGACCGTCTTCTCCTTCGACGTCCGCGGCGGGGACCCCGACACCGTCAGGGCGGCACTCGCGGAGGCGGTCGCCGGCCTGCACCGCGTCGACGCCGTCTTCAGCACGTACCGCGAGGACAGCCAGATCTCCCGGCTGGCCCGCGACGAACTGACGGTGGCGGAGTGCGACCCCGAGGTCGCTGAGGTCCTGGAACTGGGCGCGGAGGCCGAACGGTTGAGCGACGGCTGGTTCAGCCTCCACTACGAGGGCCGGCTCGACCCGACGGGCATCGTCAAGGGCTGGGCGGTGGAGCGCGCGGCCCGACGCCTGCTCAGGGCGGGCGCGACCGGGGTCAGCCTCAACGGCGGCGGGGATGTCCAGCTGCTGGGAACGCCGGGGCCGCAGCGGCCGTGGCGGGTGGGGGTCGCGGACCCGTTGCGGCCGGGGGGCTTGGCGGCGGTGGTGTCGGCGGCGGGCACGAGCGAGCTGGCCGTGGCGACATCGGGTACGGCGGAACGCGGCGCCCACATAGTCGACCCGCGCACGGGCCGCTCGGCGGTCACCGACCTGGTGGCGGTGACGGTGGTGACCCCGAGCGTGACCTGGGCGGACTGCTGGGCGACCGCAGCCTTCGCGATGGGTTCGCGGGAGGGCTTGCGCTGGCTGGAGTCGCTACCTGACGTGGAGGCACTGCTGATCACGGCGGGCGACGAGGTGAGATGTACGGGAGGCCTGGCTTCAAGACTCGGCTAAGTGGACGTCCCTAGGGGGCGCGGGGCTGTATCGATTTGCGGCTGCGGGGCGTGGGCGCGACCAGCCCCCACGCCCCGCAGCCGACAACGCTCAATGCCCGTTCTGAGCCAACCGCAACAAATGCTCGGCCAGGGCCTGCCCACCCACCGGATCCCGACTGATCAACAACAACGTGTCGTCACCGGCAATGGTCCCCAAAATGTCATGCAGCTCAGCCTGATCAATGGCCGAGGCAAGGAACTGCGCAGCACCCGGCGGCGTCCGCAACACGACAAGGTTCGCCGAAGCCTCCGCGGAGATCAGCAGTTCCTGCGACAACCGCCGCATCCGCTCTTCCTTCGCGGACTCCCCGAGCGGCGCCCGAGGCGTACGGAACCCGCCCTCACTGGGCACCGCATAGATCAGGTCACCGTCGTTGTTGCGGATCTTCACCGCGTTGAGCTCGTCGAGGTCCCGGGAGAGCGTCGCCTGTGTGACGCTCAGCCCGTCGTCGGACAGCAGCTTCGCCAACTGGCTCTGCGACCGCACCGGTTGCCGGTTGAGGATGTCCACGATCCGGCGGTGCCGCGCCGTGCGGGTCTGCGGCACCGCAGGCCCGCCCGCCCCGTTCTGCTCATGCTCCTGCGCCTGGCTCATCGACGTCTCATTTCTCCGGATCATCCGTCCCCGTGGGCCGCGTCAAGAATGCCGGGCAGCTCCTGGAGCAGCGCCGCCACCTCGTCGTCGCCGAGGTTCAGCGGCGGCATCAGCCGTACGACATCGGGGGCGGGCGCGTTCACCAGGAAGCCGGCGTCCTGAGCCGCCTGCTGCACCTGGGGCGCGAGCGGCTCGGTGAGCACGATACCCAGGAGCAGCCCGGAGCCCCGGACGTGGTCGACCAGCGGGTGCCCCAGCGACTCGATTCCCTCACTGAGCGCCGCGCTCTGCCGCTTCACGTTCTCCAGCAGGCCCTCACCGGCGATGGTGTCGAGCACGGCGAGTCCCGCGGCGCAGGCGACCGGGTTGCCGCCGAAGGTCGTGCCGTGGTGGCCCGGCTGGAGCAGCTCCGCGGCCCGCCCGAAGGCGACGGTCGCGCCGAGCGGCAGTCCACCGCCGAGTTGCTTGGCGAGGGTCACGACGTCCGGCAGGACGCCCTCGTGGGCCTGGTACTCGAACCAGTTCCCGGTCCGGCCGATGCCGGTCTGCACCTCGTCGAGGACGAGCAGCGCGCCCTTGGCCGCGGTGATCGCCCTGGCCGCCTTGAGGTAGCCGGTGGGCGGGACCACGACGCCGTTCTCGCCCTGGACGGGCTCGATGACGACGAACGCGGTGTCCTCGGTGACCGCGGCGGCCAGCGCCTGCGCGTCGCCGTAGGGCACATGCGTGACGTCACCCGGCAGCGGCAGGAACGGGGTCTGCTTGGCGGGCTGGCCGGTGAGGGCGAGGGAGCCCATGGTGCGGCCGTGGAAGCCGCCCTGCGTGGCGACCATGTGGCTGCGCCCGGTCAGCCGGCCGATCTTGAAGGCGGCCTCGTTGGCCTCGGCGCCGGAGTTGCAGAAGAAGACCCTGCCGTCCCGGCCGAAGAGCTGGAGCAGGCGTTCGGCGAGGGCAATCGTCGGCTCGGCCATGAAGAAGTTGGAGATGTGGCCGAGGGACGAGATCTGCCGGCTCACGGCGTCGACGATCGCCGGGTGGGCGTGGCCGAGCGCGTTGGTGGCGATGCCGCCGACCCAGTCCTGGTACTGCTTGCCCGCGCTGTCCCAGACCTTGAGGCCCTCACCGCGGACGAGGGGGAGGCGCGGGGTGCCGTAGTTGTTCATGAGCGAGCCCTGCCACCGCTGGGTGAGCTCCTGATTGTCGGTCATTCCCCATCCCCCTCTTGCGCGTCCGGCACGACCATCGTGCCGATGCCTTCGTCGGTGAAGATCTCCAGCAGGATCGAGTGCTGGACCCGCCCGTCGATGACCCGGGCGGTGGTGACGCCGTTGCGCACGGCGTGCAGACAGCCCTCCATCTTGGGAACCATGCCGGAGCTCAACTCCGGCAGCAGCTTCTCCAGTTGGGAGGCGGTGAGGCGGCTGATCACCTCGTCGCTGTGCGGCCAGTCCTCGTAAAGGCCCTCGACGTCCGTGAGGACCATGAGGGTTTCGGCGCCCAGCGCAGCAGCGAGTGCCGCAGCCGCCGTATCAGCATTGACGTTGTAGACATGTCCGTCGTCCTGGCTACGGGCGATCGACGAGACGACCGGGATGCGGCCGTCGGCGAGGAGTGCCTCGATCGCGCCCGTGTCGATCGCGGTGATCTCGCCCACCCGCCCGATGTCGACCAACTCGCCGTCGATCTCGGGCTGGTGCTTGGTGGCGGTGATGGTGTGCGCGTCCTCGCCGGTCAATCCCACGGCCAGCGGCCCGTGCTGATTGAGGAGCCCGACCAGCTCGCGCTGGACCTGTCCGGCCAGCACCATCCGTACGACGTCCATGGCGTCCTCGGTGGTGACGCGGAGGCCGGCCTTGAACTCGCTGACGATGCCGTGCCGGTCGAGGGCAGCGCTGATCTGCGGGCCGCCGCCGTGCACGACGACCGGCTTGAGGCCCGCGTGGTGCAGGAAGACGACGTCCTGGGCGAACGCGGCCTTGAGGTCCTCGTCGATCATGGCGTTGCCGCCGAACTTGATGACGACGGTCCTGCCGTTGTGGCGGACCAGCCAGGGCAGCGCCTCGATGAGGATCTGGGCCTTGGGGAGGGCGGTGTGCTTCCGCGCGGGTGGGTTGCTCATGAGGAGTACGCGCTGTTCTCGTGGACGTAGTCGGCGGTGAGGTCGTTGGTCCAGATCGTGGCGGTCTCGGCGCCGGCGGCGAGGTCGGCGACGATGTGCACCTCGCGGTAGCGCATGTCGACGTTGTCGCGGTCCTCGCCGACGCCGCCGTTCTTGCAGACCCAGACGCCGTTGATGGCGACGTTGAGCTGGTCCGGCTCGAAGGCGGCCCTGGTGGTGCCGATCGCGGAGAGCACGCGGCCCCAGTTGGGGTCCTCGCCGTGGATGGCGCACTTGAGGAGGTTGTTGCGGGCGATGGAGCGGCCCACCTCGACGGCGTCCTCCTCGGTCGCGGCGCCCACCACCTCGACCTTGATGTCCTTGCTGGCGCCCTCTGCGTCCCGGATGAGCTGCTGACCGAGGTCGTCGCAGACCTGGCGTACGGCCTCGGCGAACTCGTCGTGGGCCGGGGCGACTTCGGCGGCACCCGACGCGAGCAGCAGGACCGTGTCGTTGGTGGACATGCAGCCGTCGGAGTCGACGCGGTCGAAGGTGGTGCGGGTGGCGGCCCGAAGCGCCTTGTCCAGCACGTCGCTCGGGAGGTCCGCGTCCGTGGTCAGGACGACCAGCATGGTGGCGAGGCCGGGGGCGAGCATGCCCGCGCCCTTCGCCATGCCGCCGACCGTCCAGCCGTCCCGCGTCACGACGGACGTCTTGTGGACGCTGTCGGTGGTCTTGATGGCGATGGCGGCCTTCTCGCCGCCGTGCTCGGAGAGCTGGGCCGCGGCCGTCTCGACTCCCGGCAGCAGCTTGTCCATCGGGAGCAGGACGCCGATGAGGCCGGTGGAGGCGACGGCCACCTCGATGGCGCCGATACCGAGGGCGTCGGCGGCCTTCTCGGCGGTGGCGTGGGTGTCCTGGAAGCCCTTGGGGCCGGTACAGGCGTTGGCGCCTCCGGAGTTGAGGACGACGGCCGTCAACTGCCCGTCCTTGAGGACCTGTTCGGACCACACGACGGGGGCGGCCTTCACACGGTTGGAGGTGAAGACACCGGCGGCGGCGCGGCGGGGCCCGTCGTTGACCACGAGGGCCAGGTCGGGGTTGCCGTTCTCCTTGATTCCGGCGGCGATGCCCGCAGCCCGGAATCCCTTGGCTGCCGTGACACTCACGGTGCGACTCCGATCGTGGAAAGCCCGGTGGTCTCGTCGAGACCGAGGGCGATGTTCATGCTCTGTACGGCACCGCCCGCGGTGCCCTTGGTGAGGTTGTCGATGGCGCTGATCGCGATGATGCGGCCGGCGGTCTCGTCGTACGCGACCTGCACCTGAACGGCGTTGGAACCGTAGACGGACGCGGTGGCGGGCCACTGTCCCTCGGGAAGCAGGTGGACGAAGGGCTCGTCGGCGTAGGCCTTCTCGTAGGCGGCGCGGACGGACTCGGCGGTGACCCCGTCACGGGCCTTGGCGCTGCACGTGGCGAGGATGCCGCGGGGCATCGGCGCGAGGGTCGGGGTGAAGGAGACGGTGATCCGCTCCCCCGCGACCCCGCTGAAGTTCTGGATCATCTCGGGCGTGTGCCGGTGGCCGCCGCCGACGCCGTACGGCGTCATGGACCCCATGACCTCACTGCCCAGCAGATGCGCCTTGGGTGCCTTGCCCGCGCCGGAGGTGCCGGAGGCGGCGACGATCACGGCCTCGGCCTCGGCGATCCCGGCGGCGTACGCCGGGAAGAGGGCCAGCGTGGCGGCGGTCGGGTAGCAACCGGGCACCGCGATGCGCTTGGACCCCTCCAGCGCGGCACGGGCACCCGGAAGTTCGGGCAGGCCGTAGGGCCAGGTCCCGGCGTGCGGGGAGCCGTAGAACCTCTCCCAGTCGGCGGCGTCCTTGAGCCGGAAGTCGGCGCCCATGTCGACGACCAGGACGTCCGGGCCGAGCTGCTCGGCGACCGCGGCGGACTGGCCGTGGGGCAGCGCGAGGAACACGACGTCATGCCCGGCGAGCACCTCGGGGGTGGTCTCCTGGAGCACTCGGTCGGCCAGCGGCAGCAGGTGCGGCTGCAAAGCGCCCAGCTTCTGGCCCGCGTTGGAGTTGCCGGTCAGGGCACCGATCTCGACCTCGGGGTGGGCCAGGAGCAGCCGCAGGACCTCGCCGCCCGCATAACCACTCGCTCCGGCCACTGCCGCACGTACCGCCATGTCACCCTCCTCTTGGATGGCATGACTATACGCAGCGATGCACGTTTATGCAATCTTGGCGATCGTCGGACGGCGGTCGTCGGACGGTTCCCGGACGGTGATCGTCGGACGGGATCGCCGGACGGCGCCGAGGGCGGCGAGCAGCAGCAGGGACAAGAGCGCGGCTCCCCCGACCGTCAGCCCCAGCCGCAGACCGGGTGGACGGAACGTACAGGTGACGTCGGCCGACGTGCCGTCCAGGGGCACGGACACCAGCCCGTGGTAGTCGCCGGCGGGTTCCGCCGCCGCGTCGCCGGCCGCACAGCGCCAGCCGGCGATCCTGGGGGCCGCCAGGACCGCGGTCCCGGTGCTCCCGGCGGGGAGCTCCGCCCGGATCGTGCCGTCGGAGACCGTCACCTTCGTGGCGCCGGTGGCCTTGAGCCGCTGGACGACGCCGCGCAGCGCGCCGGTGTCCAGGCAGCCGACCGCGCCGTCCGGGATCACTCCGGGGCGGTGCGCGGACAGTGCGATCGTCAGCCGGCCGGACGGCGGGACCGTACCGAGGCGCTGCATGGCGGCGCGCCTGTTCGCGTCCGCCCGGAAGCGGCCGGTCGGGCCCGGAGCACCGGTGAGTGTGGCCGTGCCCCAGAAGCGCGGGGCCCAGAGATACACCTCACTGCCCGCCGGGCAGCGGGCCGAGACGGTGTCCGCGCTCACGGTGACGCGGGGCACGGTGTAGACGCGGGCGCCCAGCAGCAGTTCCTGGTTGCGGTAGGGCGAGGGCCCGAAGGCGGGCTGGGCAGTGGTCGTGGGTCGTACGGTCACCAGGGGCGGTACGTCCTGCCGGGAGACGGTCACCCGGTCGCCCGTCTCCGGGTATCGGCTCTGGTGCGGGTCCGGCGGGGAGTGCACCCGGGCGCCGACGGAGAAGATCGCGTCCGTGACGGCGTTGTCCAGGCTTTGCAGACTGCGCCCGCCCGAGGTCCAGCCGCCGCCGAGCGCGGTGAGGGTGCGCAGGAGCACGTCGGAGGTGTGGCTGCTGTAGTACTGGGCACCCTGGCCGCCCACGAGCATCGGGTCGTTGGCGACGGTCTGCTCACGGCCGGGGTCGGTGCGGTAGTGCGGCCAGCCGTCGGCCCCCGCGACCGCCTCCGCCTGGCGCTGCTGCCGCTCGCCCCAGGGCGCGTAGTCGTCCAGATGCGCGAGCCGCAGCCGGGACGCCACGGCCGACGTGGCGACGGTCTCGCCGAACTGGGTAGCGAGGAGCAGTACGGCGGCGAGCGCGACCAGCGCGGGGCGTCGGCGCGCGCCCGTACCGAGGTCGCCGAGCGACCGCCACCCGTCCTTGCGGAGGGGCCGCCACTCGCCCTGCCCGGTCGCCCGCCCCAGCAGCGCCAGTCCGGTCACCGCGCCCGCGACGGCGAGCAGCAGCACCGGCCAGGCGATCTGGTGCACCAGCCCGCTCCGGCTCGCGACGGCCACGAGCAGGGCGAGCAGGCCGGCTGCCGCTCCCAGCGCGCGCGGGGCGGGCACACCGTACGAGAGCGAGTGCCAGGCCGCCATCACCAGCAGCGCGCACACCACGAAGGCCTGCCGGTACGGGCTGCCCTGCGGGGCGGCGAAGGCGTGCCAGAGCAGATGGGTCGGGCCCCACTGCATCGACAGCGTCACCGCGGCCACCAGCAGGGTCCACCCGGCGCGCACCTGCCGGGGAGCCGCCCGGTGGAAGGGCAGGGCGAGGGCGAGGAGCAGGGCGGTGGTGCCGACGTAGAGCGCCGGCGAGCCGAAGCTGTACGTCGTCGGCAGCAGCCTGGCCAGCAGGTCCTCGGTCCCCACCGGCTTGAACGCGGTGAACCTGCCCGGGGAGGCGTGGGTGGTGCCGAAGTAGATCACCGAGACGACCGGTGCGGCCAGGCCCACCCCGAGCGCCACGGTCAGTCCGGCGCGGCCCGCCACCGCGGCCTTGCGACGCGGCGGGAGGCCGGAGAGGGCGAGGCGCAGCAGCAGGACGAGAGCGGCGGCGAGGGTGGCCATGTACGCGGTGTAGAAGTTGGCGAGCCAGGCAGCCGTCACGACCAGCACCCCGAGGAGTGGTCGACGCCGTTGCAGAATCCATTCGCCGACCAGGCACAGCAGCGGCAGGGCGATGAGGCCGTCGAGCCACATGAGGTTGTAGACGGCCGCGGCCACGGTCCACCCGCACAGGGCGTACGACGCCCCCAGGAGCCCCGCGGCCCACCAGCGGCCGGGACGCAGCGCGAGCAGCAGCCAGGCCATGGCTGCGGCGGCGCACGCGACCTTCAGCACGGTGATCACGTACACCGCGAGGTCGATCTCGTCCCGCGGGAACAGCGCCACGAGGGGGGCGAAGGGGCTGGTGAGGTAGGTGCCGAGGTCGGGCAGGAAGCTGCTGCCGTACCCGGACTGCCAGTTGACCAGGAGCCCGCCGTCGGCCCGGCCGTGCAGCAGGTCCCACAGGTGGGCGTGGAAGGGCACGTACTGGTTGCCCAGGTCGTTGACGGTGCGGGTGCGGGGCCCGAAGGGAAAGCTGCGGGCGACGGCGTCGGCGGCGCAGAAGACGACGACGGTGATCAGCGCCGCGAACCCGGCCGCAGCCTGGCGAGGTCTGGGCATACCGCTGTGCAATTCGGGCCCCCCGTCCGGGGGTTCATCCCCGTGCGTCCATTCGCAGCAATTCACTGCGCCCTTTTAGACAGAGGGGGAATACGACCGGTTGTGCCGTCGCCGAAAGTGGTGGAATGAATTCCAGCTTATTCAAAGGTTAATGGAGGGTACGACATGACGGACGGCACCACCCGTGAGGAGCGTTTCGCCCAGGGCCTTGAGGTGTTGCGGAGCGTCGACGGCGAGGTCGGGCAGCGGGTCATCGACTCGCTCGCCGACATCAGCCCCGAGATGGGCCATCAGATCGTCGCCTGGGGTTTCGGCGAGATCTACTCCCGGCCCGAACTCGCGCCGAGGGACCGCCAGTTGGTGACGCTGGGCATGCTCACCGCACTCGGCGGCTGTGAGCCCCAGCTGGAGGTGCACATCAATGCGGCGCTGAACGTGGGCCTGACGCCCCAGCAGATCGTCGAGGCGCTGCTGCACTCCGCCGGCTACTGCGGCTTCCCGCGGGCCCTGAACGCCACGTTCGTCGCGAAGAAGGTCTTCGACGAGCGTGGGCTGCTGCCGGTCCGGCAGCAGCCCACACCCCGGAGCGAGCCGCCTACTTCTGCCTGATCCGCAGGAAGGTGACGGAGTTCGCCGGGAAGGTGTACGTGAACCGGTCGGCGACGCCGTCGAACGTGGACGTCACCGGTGCGACCGGCGTCTCCGTCTCGGTGTTCACCGCGTTCGCGTCGGCCGTCAGCGTGGTGACCCGTGCCTTGGACGCGACCTTCGCGCCGCCGAGGTCGATCGCCGTACGGGCCGCGGTGGCCTGGGCGTTGACGACCTTGACGATCAGGTCGCCGGTCCCCTTGTCCTTGGTGACGACCTGCCGGAACGGCTCGGCCGGCTTGTCGTCGGTGAAGCTGCCCCACTCCTGGCCGTCGAGGTACAGGGTGACCTGGCGGCCGCGCACCTTGACGTCGACGTCGTAGGTACGGCCCGTCTCGATCGTGCCGGCTTTGGAGATCAGCGTGGACTTTCCGCCGTCCACGGCCTGTTCGACGGCGGACTGGGTGTTGTTCCAGCCGCCCAGGTTCCACCAGTAGTAGTTGCCGGTGTCCTTGACGCCGAAGGCGACGAGGAAGCCCTCCTTGCCGGACTTCTTGGTGGCCTTCACCTTCAGGTCGTAGTCGTGCCAGTTCGGGTCACCGGCCGACACCATGGTGTTCTCGGCGGCGACGTCGGTCTGCACGTACTGCCCGTCCTGGACGCTCCAGCTGCCGCCGCCGGTGTGCGTCCACTGCGAGGCGTCACCGGAGAAGTCGTCGCTCAGCAGGGAGTTGCCGTCGGCGTCCGTGACCTGGACGTCGTCGTAGGCGGCGGTGGTCGCCCAGGTGGACAGGCCGACGGCGCCGGATATGGGGCCGGTGAGCGAGGGGGTGCCGGTGGCGGTCGAGGGGACGACACGGTCACCGACGTTGTTCATGAACAGCTTCTGGACCTCGTAGTTGGCCGAGTTCCAGGCGGCGTGGTTGTTGAACCAGATCAGGTCCGGCTGCCACTGGACGTAATCCTCGTTGGCGAACAGCGGGGCGTACGAGGCGAGTTTGACGACGTCCGCGTTGCGCTCCAGGCCGGTCATGTACGCCGCCTCGGCGAGACCGTTCTTGAAGGCGTTGCCCAAGGAGGCGTACTCGCCGAGGAAGACCTTCGGGCCGTTCCGGTCGTAGGAGTCGTAGCGGTCGTTGTTCTGGAGGAACCACTGGGTGCTGTTGTAGTAGTGCTCGTCGACCATGTCGACGCCGGCGTCCTTGTTGAGCTTCCACGCCGTGTCGAAGGTCGTACCGGCGTCGTCCGGGCCGGAGTTGGAGATGACGGTGATGCCGGGGTACTTCGCCTCGATGGCGGCGCGGAACTCCTTGAACCGGGCGAAGAACGCCTCGGGCAGGTTCTCCTCGTTGCCGACCTCGATGTGGGTGAGGTGGAAGGGCTTGGGGTGGCCCATCCGGGCGCGCTTGCCGCCCCATTCACTGGTCACCGGGCCGTTGGCGAACTCGATGAGGTCCAGGGTGTCCTGGATGTGCCGCTTGAGGAGCGCCTCGTCGTCGACGGCCTTGTTCTGGCCGCAGCCGGTCACCAGGGCCGGCACCACGGGCAGCGGCATGGCGCCGATGTCCTCGGAGAGGCGGAAGTATTCGTAGTAGCCGAGGCCGTAACTCTGGTTGTATCCCCAGAAGTTGGAGTTGGTGGCGCGCTCCTCGACCGGGCCGATCGTGTCCTTCCACTGGTAGGACCGCTTGCGCTGGTAGCCGGAGGCCTCGCTGTAGTCCTCCATGGAGCCGGTGTTGACCAGGCAGCCGCCGGGGAAGCGGACGAAGCCGGGGTGCAGGGCCTCGATCTTCTCGGCGAGGTCCTTGCGCAGGCCGTTGGACTCGTTCTTGTAGGTGTCGTGCGGGAAGAGGGACACCATGTCGAGCGCGGTCGCGGCGGCGGAGCCCACGGTGAGGCGGCCGTCGCTGCTGGTGCGGATCGCGGTGAAGGCCGCCTTGTACTTGGCCCAGCCGCTCTTCGTCACGGCCACGCGGCGGGCGGTGGCGAGGCTGCCGTCGGCGTCCTGGAGGGTGACCGTGAGGGTCGTGCCGGCCGCGGCGCGGGCCCACACCGAGAAGTCGTACCGCTTGCCCTCCTCGACGCTGATGCCGGTGTTGTAGCCCGCGTTCGTGACGGACGAACCGGCGTCCAGGGAGAGGTAGTTGCGGTTGCGGGCGTTGAGGCGCCCGTCGTCGTTGACGACCTGGCCGGTGCCGTCGACCGTCCAGGAGGTGAGGGGCGTGTACGACTTGTTGTCGTCGGTGGAGTACTCGAAGGACCGGTTCTGCACGAGCTCGGCGTACAGACCGCCGTCGGCGGCCCGGTTGATGTCCTCGAAGAAGACGCCGTACATCGTGTCGTCGATCTTCGCGCCCTTGGCGGCGGGGTCGACGGTGATGGCGTAGTCGGTGACGTCCTCGGCGTGGGCGGGGGCGGGGATGAGGCCGGCCGCCGCCAGGAGGGCGGTGGCGGCTATGCCGTATCTCCAGCGGGTGCGTGACATGAATACTCCGCGGCTCGGTAAGGGGAGTTGTTCAAGATATGTTCGAGATATCAGACGCTGATCAGGACTTCGAACGGCAAGATAGGGAGAGGGATCGAAGAGCGTCAACGGGTCGCGCGGTACCGAAAGTGTCGGAAGGAAGGAATCAATGGGCGAGTTCTGGCCGGTACCGGACGTACTGATGTATCTGGCCGGGAACTGGCGGGTGGAGCGGACCGTGCGGGACCTGGCGAGCGGGGAGACGGGGGCGTTCACCGGTACGACGGTTTTCGGCCCGTCGGAGGGGGACGGCCTGCTGCATCACGAGTCGGGCACCTTCACCTGGCAGGGCGTCCCGCGGCCCGCCGAACGGACGCTGCACTTCCTGCCGGGCCCTCGGCCGGGCACGGCGGACGTCCGCTTCGCCGACGGCCGCCCCTTCCACGACCTGGACCTGACGACCGGCCGGCACATCGCCGACCACCCCTGCTCGGCGGACCTCTACCGCGGCGAGTTCAGCGTCCTGGGCGCCGACCGCTGGCGGACGGTATGGCGGGTGGGCGGCCCCGCCAAGGATCTGGTCCTGGCGACCGACTACGTCCGTGAGGACTGAACCGACTACGCCCGTGAGGACTGGGTCGACGCCCCGTCGAAGCGCAGGTTCCAGCGGCCCGCGTGGCCGGTGAGGGTGGTCGTCGACAGGGGGCGTACGTCGATGTTCCAGTACGTCGACGGGGGTGCCTTCAGGGCGTACACCAACGCCGCCCGGACCACCGAGGGTTCGGCCACGGCGACGATCCGGCCGCCGTCGTCCACGGGCCGGGTGTCGAGCCAGCCGCCGACGCGGGTGATGAACGCCAGCAGCGACTCGCCGCCGTGCGGGATGCCGCGCGGGTCGGCGAGCCAGGCGTCCACCGCTTCCGGCTCGCGGGCCATCGCCTCCCCCAGCGTCAGCCCGCGCCAGCGGCCCATGTCACAGTCCCGCAGGGCGAGTTGCACGAGCGGGGCGTAACCGAGGGCGTCGCCGGTGGCGCGGCTGCGCGGGGTCGGCGAGCAGTAGCGCAGCTCGGCGGCGGACAGGGGCAGCAGCTCCTGTGCGGAGCGCTGCACCTCGTCCCAGCCGGCCTGATCGAGGGGCCGGTCGTCCTCGAAGCGTTCCGCGAGCAGCGGGGAGCTGCGGGCGGCGGCGACGAATGTGACCCGGAGTGCCATGCGGTGATGGTGGGCGGAGAAAGTGCGCAGGTCAAGGGGCGTTACCCGGGAGTTACGCAGGGTCGGCGAAACCTCACGCCGAGGTCGGGACGGGCCGGACAAGTCGTCTGAAACGAGGGGCCCTAGTAGAGGTGGGCCATCCACATGTCCGGCTGGGCGAGGGGCGCGAAGCCGGCCTTCTCGTACACTCCGTGCGCGTCCTGCGTGGCGAGCAGGATGCGCCGCAGCCCGTAGGGCCGCAGGTGCTCGCGTACCGCCTCGACCAGCGAGGTTCCGATCCCCTTGCCCCGTACGGCCGGATCGACGTACACATCGCACAGCCACCCGAAGGTCGCCCGGTCGGTGATCACCCGGGCGTACGCCACCTGCTCCCCCGAAGCCGAGTCGTACACCCCGAAGTTGAGCGACCCGGCGATCGCCCGGTCCTGCTTCTCCCGCGTGCGCCCGAGCGCCCAGTACGCGTCGGTGGACAGCCAGCGATGCACCCGCCCGGCGTCGATGCGGTCGGGGTCGGTGGAGATCTCGTAGCCGGTGGCGAGGTCGCTCATGGCGGGATCCTCGCAGGGGGCGGCGGTCAGGGGCGAACGGTTTCCGCCCCGGTCCCCTGGAGCACCTCGTCGTACGCGGTACGAAGCCGTCGTACCCCTTCCGCGATCTCCCCCGCCCCGGCGACCGCCGCGAAGCTCAACCGGAGGTGTCCGGCGGGGGGTTCGGCGCTGAAGTACGGGCGGCCCGGGGTGATGGCGACGCCCGCGCGCAGGGCGGCGGCCGTGAGGGCGGGCTCGGACGCACCCTCGGGCAGGCGCAGCCAGAGGTGGTATCCGCCGGACGGGATGTGGGGCAGGGCGAGTTCGGGGAGGTTCAGCCGCAGGGCCGAGGTCATGGTGTCGCGGCGGGTCCGCAGGGCCGCGGAGATCGAGCGGAGGTGGCGGGGCCAGGCCGGGGAGCCGACCAGTTCCAGCGCCGCCTCCTGGAGGGGTCTCGGCACGAAGAAGGTGTCGACGACCTGGATGGCGCGCAGCCGTTCCAGGACCGGCCCCCGGGCGGCGAGAGCGCACACGCGAAAGCTCGGCGAGGTCGCCTTCGTCAGCGAGCCGACGTGCACGACCACTCCGTCCCCGTCCTCCGCGGCGAGCGGGCGCGGGAGTTCACCCGCGTCCTCGTGCACGAGCCGTCGTACGAAGTCGTCCTCGACGACGAACGCGCCGGCCTCGCGCGCGATCCGCAGCACCTCGCCCCGGCGTTCGGGGGCGAGGACGGCGCCGGTCGGGTTCTGGAAGAGAGGCTGGCAGATGAACACGCGCGCGCCGGTGGCGCGGAAGGCGTCGGCGAGCAGCTCGGGGCGCACTCCGTCCGCGTCCACCGGGACCGGCACCGGACGCAGTCCCGCCGCCCTCGCGATCGCCAGCATGCCCGGATACGTGGGCGATTCGACGAGTACCGGCGCCCCGGGGGTCGCCAGGGCGCGCAAGGCGATCGTCAGCGCCGACTGGCCGCCCGCGGCGATCAGCACCTCGGCCGCGCTCACGGCCCCGCCGATGCCCCGCGCGAACCACTCGCGCAGCTCCACCAGCCCTTCCAGGGGCGGCCGTCCCCAGGCGCCGGGGCGGCGCGCGGCCCGGGACAGCGCGGCGGCGAGGGCCTGCTCGGGCTGGAGCGAGGGGTGCAGATAGCCGCCGGTGAACTCGATGACGCCGGGCGGCGGCGCGGCCAGCGAGACCACGACTCCGGAGGCGTCCACCGAGCGCGGTACGAGGTCGGTGGACGCGTCGGCGCTCAGGGCCACCTCCTGCCAGGAGGTGTCGCCGACCGGGGCGGGCGCGGTCGTCCGCGGGTGGGCCCGGAACGCCCCGGCGCCGGGACGGGTCACCACGAGGCCCTCGGCGGCCAGCTGGGCCAGGGCGCGGGAGACGGTCACCGGGCTCACCCGGTACTGCTCGACGAGGGCCCGGCTCGACGGGAGCTTTCCACCAGGTGAGTAGCGGTTCAGTTCCTGCCGCAGCCGTTCCGCCAGTTCACCGACGCTGCTACGCTCTTGCATGAGAGTACAGAGTAGCGCTACTGCCCCGATCACGATAGCGGTCGACGCCCAGCCGTCCCGGGCGACCGGGACCCTCCTCGCCGCGCTCGGTGTCGTCGCCTTCTCCCTCACCTTCCCCTCGACCGCGTGGGGCCTTCAGGGCTTCGGACCGTGGTCGCTGGTCGCCGTGCGGTCCGTCCTCGCCGCGCTGATCGCCGTGGTCTGTCTGCTCGTCCTGCGCGTCCCCGTGCCGGACCGGCGGCACTGGGCCGGGCTCGCGGTCGTCGCCGCCGGGGTCGTCGTCGGCTTCCCGCTGCTCACCACGCTCGCGCTACGGACCTCCACCACCGCGCACGCCGCCGTCGTGGTCGGCCTGCTCCCCCTCACCACCGCCCTCTTCTCCGCGCTGCGCATGGGCACCCGCCCGTCCCGCACCTTCTGGGCGGCCGCCGGTGCCGGTGCCGCCGCGGTGGTCGCCTTCACCGTGCAGCAGAGCGGCGGCGCCCTCACCGCCGCCGACCTCTACCTCTTCGGCGCCCTGCTGGTGTGCGCGGCCGGCTACACCGAGGGCGGCCGGCTGGCCAGGGTCATGCCGGGCTGGCAGGTCATCGGCTGGGCGCTGGTCCTGTGCCTGCCGTTCAGCGTGCCCGCCGCGGTCACGGCGTTGGCGTACGAGCCCGTCCAGCTGACGTTCCACAGCGTGAGCGGTCTGCTCTGGGTCTCGGCGGGCTCGCAGTTCCTCGGTCTGGTCGTCTGGTACCGGGGCATGGCGGCGATCGGCATCCCCAAGGCCAGCCAGTTGCAGTTGGCCCAGCCGCTGCTCACACTGGTGTGGTCGGTGCTGCTGCTCGGCGAGCACCTGACGGTGGCCGCCCCGCTGACGGCCGCGGCGGTGCTGGTCTGCATCGCCGTCACGCAGCGGGCGCGAGGCTGAGTTCCGCGCACGCGCCGGTCCCAACCCCGGCCGGGCGCCGTAAACTCAAGGCCACGGACCGCTGCTCCCGTACGTGGTGAGGAGGCCCTCCAGATGCGTGCAACCGTGGGCGACCAGCTTGTCCAGCACGGCAGGGTGGTCGGACAGCACGACAAGGTCGGCGAGATCGTCGAGGTCATGGGACAGGGCGGCGACCCCCCGTACCGCGTCCGTTTCGAGGACGGGCACGAGGGCGTGTGCTCACCCGGCCCCGACACCGAGATCCGGCACCGGCAGCAGACCGGCCAGTAGCCCGGCGCGAGCGGCCGGCGGTTCAGCGCGGGGGCTCCGAGGGCTCCTGGTAGTGGTCGGCGACCACCCGCGCCATGGCCCCGGCCGGGTCCGTCGCGACCTCGCGGGCGGCGAAGAAGACATGCCCGCGCACCTGGACCTGGTCGGACGCGAGCGCGAGGTGCCTCGACAGTTCGGCGGGGTCCTGCCAGGCGGCGGGCTGTGCCGGGTCTCCGGCCTTGTAGAGGGCCTCGCCCACGTACAGCTTCGTCCTGCTCCCCCGCGCCTGCTTCGCCCACCAGGGCACGAGCTCGGCGTAGTCGGCGACGGTGAAGCCGATGTTCCAGTAGATCTGCGGGACGATGTAGTCGATCCAGCCCTCCCGGACCCATTTACGGGTGTCGGCGAAGACGTCGTCGTACGCCTGCATCGCCTTGGTCTGCGAGCCGAGCGGGTCCGTCGAGGCGTTGCGCCACACGCCGAAGGGGCTGATCCCGAACTGGGTGGTGGGCCGGATCTGCTGGATCCGCGCGGCCGTCTCCAGGACCAGCTTGTCGATGTTGGCGCGCCGCCAGTCCCCGCGGGTGTCGAAGCCGCCGCCGTACTTGTCGAAGGCCGCGTCGTCGTCGAAGGTCTGGCCCGCGACCGGATACGGGTAGAAGTAGTCGTCGAAGTGGACCGCGTCCACCGGGTACGTGTGCACCGCGTGCAGGATCGCCTTCTCGACGAAGGCGCGGACCTCCGGCAGCCCGGGGTTGTAGTACAGCTTGCCGCCATACGTCACCACCCAGTCCGGGTGCAGCCGGGCGGGGTGGGAGGCCACGAGCTTCGTCGGGTCGGCGTGGTTGGCGATCCGGTACGGGTTGAACCAGGCGTGCAGCTCCAGACCGCGGGCGTGGGCCTCCTCGACCGCCGTGCCGAGCGGGTCCCAGCCGGGGGCCTTGCCCTGGGTGCCGGTGAGCACCTGCGACCAGGGCTCGTACGGCGAGGGCCACAGCGCGTCCGCCGTCGGCCGCACCTGGAGGATCACCGTGTTGAGCCGGCGCTCCACGGCCCGGTCGAGCAGCGTGATCAGCTCGGCCCGCTGCTGTGCGGCGGTCAGCCCCGCCGTCGAGGGCCAGTCGCGGTTGGCCACGCTCGCCACCCACACGCCCCGCATCTCCCCCGGCCCCCGGCGCCGGGGGGACTCGGATCCGCCCGCCATCGCCGCGTTCGCCGCCAGCGCGCCGCCGCCCGCCGCCACAGCCGACAGGGCCGTCACCGCGAACGCGCGCCGCGACAGCCGTGACTTCCGATGCATCCTCAACCCAACCTCCGTGCGCCGTCTGCTCGCGGTCAGCCTGCCATCCGGCCCCCGGGCATTCGATCAACGATCGCCGAAGGGAACGTGCAGGTTTGGGGCAGGCGTCGAGTCGTCACGCGGTCCGGCGGTGAGCCGCCCCGCCCGCCCCACGGACCACGGATCCGCTCGACCTCCGGCGGATCCGCCGTCGAGCATGCCCGACCCGCGCGATCGATCATCGATACTTTCCAGTAACGTGCACGAACGGAGCAGGCTGCGAACCACGCGGGTCCTGCCGGATTCGTAGATCTGCGAAGGGGACGATGTGACCGACATCGAGCGCGTCGGAGTGGTGGGCTGCGGCCAGATGGGAGCGGGCATCGCCGAGGTGTGCGCGCGCTCCGGGCTGGACGTGAAGGTCGCCGAGACCACGGGTGAGGCCCTGGAGATCGGTCGGACCCGGCTGCTGAACTCCCTGGCCAAGGCCGCCGAGCGCGGCAAGATCAGCGAGGAGGAGCGGGACTCCGCCCTGGCGCGGCTCTCCTTCACCACCAACCTCGGCGAGTTCGCCGACCGCGACCTGGTGATCGAGGCCGTCGTGGAGAACGAGCAGGTGAAGACCGAGATCTTCCAGGTGCTCGACCAGGTCGTGACCCGCCCGGACGCGATCCTCGCCTCCAACACCTCCTCCATCCCCCTGGTGAAGCTGGCGGTCGCCACCTCGCGGCCCGACCAGGTCATCGGCATCCACTTCTTCAACCCCGCCCCGGTGCAGAAGCTCGTCGAGCTGATCCCGGCCCTCACCACCTCCGAGGGCACGATCAGCCGCGCCCAGGGCTTCGCCGAGAAGCTGCTCGGCAAGCACGCGATCCGGGCCCAGGACCGCTCCGGCTTCGTGGTGAACGCCCTGCTCGTGCCGTACCTCCTGTCCGCCGTCCGGATGTTCGAGTCGGGCATCGCCGGCCGCGAGGACATCGACAACGGCATGGAGATGGGCTGCGCCCACCCGATGGGCCCGCTGAAGCTGTCCGACCTCATCGGCCTGGACACCATCGTCTCCATCGCCAACTCGATGTACGACGAGTACAAGGAGCCCCTGTACGCCGCTCCCCCGCTGCTCCAGCGCATGGTGGACGCCGGCCGCCTCGGCCGCAAGACCGGATCCGGCTTCTACACCTACGGCTGACACGTCTCGGTCTGATGCACAGTGCCCGTTCCAGGGTGCTGGTCACACAGTGCGACGGACACGGGCCCGGCACTCTTCGGAGCGCCGGGCCCGCCGTATTCACACACCGTGTGCGCGCCGGGCACGCATATGCCCGTCGCACACGCTCCCCACGCGTCCACCAGGGGAGTTGACTCCTCATGCGCATGCAAGGGATGTGACGACTACGGAAAGGAGCGGACAAGTGACCGCCGACCCGGAGCATCCCGTGGTCCATGGGGAACTCGCAGAGTTACGCCGCCGCCTCGATGTCGCGTACGCGCGTGTCGAGGGAGGGCTCGCGCTGCTCAGCCATCGCACGGAGGAGACGGACAAGGAAGTCGACGACCTCAGTTCACGGATCGTCGCGCTGGAGCACGCCCGTTGGCCGCTTCCCGCGGTCGCGGCCGTCACGGCCGTGGGCGCACTCATCGTCGCGGTCTGGCAGGCCCTCGGGCACTAGGGCCCGGACAGGCCCTGAGCGACCAGGACGTGGTGGGGGGATCAGGGCAAGGCGTCCTGCCCGAGCCTGAGGTGGTGCAGCAGGAGTAACGCGGCCGCCATGTTGGCGGCCGGGACCTCCCCGCGGGCGACCATGTCGGGGACGAGCTTGAGGGGGACCCATTCCCGACGGTCCGACTCGAAGTCGTCCACGGGGTGCCCGACGTACTCGCCCTCCTCGGCCCAGTAGATGTGGTGCCGGGCGTCGGTGAGTCCGTTGGACGGTTCCACGCTCATGAGGTGGTGCAACGGGCCCGGCCGCCAGCCGGTCTCTTCCTCGAGTTCCCTGGCGGCCGCGCTCGCGATGTCCTCGCCGTCCTCGACGACACCCGCGGCCAGTTCCCACCCCCAGCTGTCGGTGATGAAGCGGTGGCGCCACAGGAGGAGGACCTCGTTGGCCTCGTTCACCACCGTGGCCACGGCGACGGGCCGCAGCCGTATCAGAAAGTGGTCCAGGTGCCGCCCGTCCGGCAGTTCCACATCTGCCAGGTTGACGGTGAACCAGCGGTTCGCATACACAGTTTGTTCGTTCTGTTTCGTCCACTGCACGGTTCTGCCACCTTCCGTCGAGTAAGTGGCAATATCGCAGCAGGGACTGTGGTTGTCGGCGCTGAGGAACCTGCCTACAGCGGTACGCGCAGTGCTCCGTCGATGAGTTCGGCTGCCTCGGCCGTGCCCGCGCAGCCGCTACGGACCAGGTGTTCGCGCACCGCCCGGAGTCTGTCGCGCAGTCGCTGCGACTCCATTCCGCGGGCCTGTTCGGCCATCTGCACCGCGGTGGCCACCGCCTTGTCGGCGTTGCCCCGGCGCAGTTCGATCGTGCTGAGCATCGCGAGCCGGTGCACCCGGCCCCGGTCGTGCGCGGGATTGTCCACGGCCGCCGCGGCATGCTCCCCGGCCGCCACCAGTTCGCCGAGACTGAGCAGCGCCTCCGCCACCTGGACGTTGACCAACCCCGGCTGGACATAGCCCGTTTCGTCAGGTTCGTATCCGCGCCGGATGCGTTCGGCGGCCTGCTCGGCACGCCGGATGCAGGACAACGCGCTCGTACCGTCGCCGAGGTGCGCGTACGCCTTCGCCTGCATCGCGTACAGATCGGAGGCGAGGGCCGGGGTGATGTGCTTGCCGGCGGCACGCAGCGCGGCCTCCGCGAAGGCCACGGCCTGCCGGTGCTCCCGCATGAACAACGCCTGGTTGACGAGCAGCGCGATCACATAGGCGCCAAGTCCCCGGTCCCCACTGGCCTTCGCCAGCCGCAGCGCCTGATGGAAGTAGCGCTGGGCGAGTCCGTGCGCGTCGGAGTCGTAGGCGCAGATCCCGGCGACGGCCACCAACCCGCCGGTGGCCCGGTGCAGTTGACGGCCGGTCTCGTCGGTGTAGCTGCCGCGCAGTAACGGCGCCGCCTCGGCGTTGAGGAACCCGACGATGCGGGTACGGGTCGCGATGCCGCCGGCCTTGCGGTACATCTGCTCGTAGTGCGTCCGGGCGGCCCGCAGCATCTCCAGGTCCCCGAGGGTCACCCGATGCCGCCCGCCACGCGACACATCGACGTCCTCGGGCGGGTTCTCCCACTCCCACACCGGCATGACGGCGGGCGTGCCGGTGACCGCGGGAGCGCCCAGTATGTGCGGGCGCTGCTGCTCGTCGGAGCGCCACAGGGCGGTGGCCCGCTCCACGAAGCCGGACAGCGAGGTGGTGTGCGGGGTGGCGGGCTCACCGGGGACACCGAGGCCGATGTCGTCGAGGGTGACCGTGCGGTGCAGCCTGGCGGCGAGCACCTCGCACATCAGGTCGGGTACCTGGCCGCGGGGCCGCTGTCCCTTCAACCAGCGTGCCACGGCGGTGTGTTCGTACCGGAGCGCGAGCCCGCGCGCCCGTCCCGCCTGGTTCACGTGTGCGGCCAATCCCGCGTGCGAGATGCCCGCCTCGTCCAGGATCGCGTCGAGCAGAGTATTGGGCTGCATATATGCCCCCCGGGTGGCTCGGTGCCGTCAGAGTAGTGGGTGTGTCTTCACACGGGGTGTGAACGGAGTGCTCGAATCCGTAGCGTGCGCGCACTGTCGCGGAGAGTTTCCAGCCGGTTGACTGAAATGCCTCGCAAGAGGCCGGCCGGGCCGCCGGCTCCCCCTCGTACAGTGCGGCGGCCCGATTCCGCGCCGTCCGCCCAGCTGCCTGCCCGACACTCCGTGGCGGGGCGGACGGCCGCCGCCGGCTTGGCCGAGCGACTCAACGCCGCCGGGGTCAAAGGTGCGTTGTCGGCTGCGGGTGCGTTGTGGCTGGTCGCGCCCGCGCGGCGGAGCCGCTGATGTCATCGCCCCGCGCCCCTGGGGGGCGTCGTTGTGAGCGGCCGTTGCGAAGGACCAGTAAGGCGATGTCGTCCTTCGGGGCTCCGGGCACGTGGCGCAGCAGGGCTGTGAAGACCGAGCCCAGCAGTGACTGAGGGGGCTGGTCCGCGGCCTTCGCCAGCGCGGTCGACAGGGAGAAGAACCGGCCATGAGCGTCCCTCGCGTCCTCGGCCCCGTCCGTGTGGAGGACGAGGGTCTCGCCGGGGAGGAGGTGGCCGCAGGGCATCGGGGGCAGGTGGGGCGGCAGCGGGAACGGCCCGAGCGGAGGGAGGGGATCCGCTCGGGTGAGGGGGTCCACCCGGGGGCCACTGAGGAGATACGGCCAGGGGTGACCGCAGTTGAGCGCGTACAGCGCTCCGTCTTCACGGATCTCCAGCAGGAGTACGGTGACGAACTCCTCGGCGACGGACGGCTCGGTGCGGGCCCGCTCGCGCAGATGCCGGGCATGCGCCCGCTCCAGCCGCCGTAGGACACTGTCGAGTTCGGCCTCGTCGTGCACGGCCTCGCGGAAGCTGCCGAGGACGGCGGCGGCCGTGCTGATGGCCGCGAGCCCATGGCCCCGCACATCACCCATGACCGCGCGGACGCCGTGCTCGGTGGCGACGACCTCGTAGAGATCGCCGCCCACGGACGCGCCCCGGTCCGCGGACAGCTGGGCCGCGGCGATGTCCAACCCGTCGATCCGCGGAGGCAACGGCCGCAGCAGCGCGCTCTGCGCGACCCCGGCGACCTGCCGGAGCTGCCGCAGCTCACGCAGCAGCGCCTTGCGGACGTGCAGTATCAACCCGGTGCCGACGGCGAAGAAGACGGCACTGGTGGCGAGCCGCGCCTCGAACCCGGTCTGCTGGGCGAGCGGGCAGGTCATCTTGTACGTGATCGCCACGGCGCCCCAGGCGGTGGGCAACCCCAACGCCAGCACCCTGCGGGGAACCCGACCCCTGATACGGATCATGCCGATGGCCCCCCATATAGGCCCAGACAGCAGTATCGGACCGACCCCGAAAGGCCGGTCCGATTCTGTCGACACATGGCCCGGATGGACCAGATCACTGGGAGAAGTCACTCCATCGAGTGACGTGACTGCAACCCCCTAAGGGGCGCGGGGAACTGCGCGACCAGCCACAACTCACCCGCACCCGGCACACGACATCAACCGCGCAGAACGGCTCCCGTACGCTCACCCGCGAGAGCCACCGCCGCATCCCGCGCAGCCGAAGCCTCATCCACGGTCAGCGTCCGATCCGCCGAGCGGAACCGCAGCGCATACGCCAGCGACTTCTTCCCGTCGCCCAACTGCTCGGCGTTCTCATACACATCGAACAGCCGGATCGCCTCCAGCAGGGAACCCGCACCGTCCCGCAGCGCGGCCTCGACGTCGGCATGCGGTACGAACTTGTCGACCACCAGCGCCACATCCTGCGTGGCGACAGGGAACGTGGAGATGCTCGGCGCCTGAGGCGTGTCGTCGCCGACGGCCTCCAGCGCGTCCAGGTCCAGCTCCATCGCGGACGTACGCGCGGGCAGCCCGAACGCCTTCACCACGCGCGGGTGCAGCTCACCGGCATGGCCGACGACCGTCTCCGCACCCTCGGCGACGACCACCAGCTCGGCGCACCGCCCCGGATGCCACGGTCCGTACTGACCGCCCCGGACGACCAGTTCGACCCCGGCCTCACGGGCGACCGCCCGCGCCGCCTCGATCGCGTCGGCCCAGTCCACCGGACGGCCCTTGCCCCACCAGCCGGCCTGCTCGCGCGCTCCGGCGAGGACCGCGGCGACATGGCGCGGCTGCTCGGGCAGCGCGGCGTTCAGCTCGGCGATCTCCTCGTCGGTGGGACGCCGGTCCACCGGCAGGGAGACGGCGGCCTTCTGCTCGGCACGCGGCAGGAACACCAGACCCGTCTCGAAGAGGGCCAGGTCGTGCGAGCCCCGGCCGTCATTGCGCCGCAGCGCGCCCAGCAGGCCCGGCAGCAGCGACGTACGGAGCGCGGGCTCCTCGTCGTTGAGCGGGTTCGTCAGTGTGACGACCCGGCGGGCCGGATCGTCCGCCTCCAGCAACAGCTGATCGAAGACCTGCTTGCCGATGAAGGGGTAGTTCGGCGCCTCGACGAACCCGGCACCGGCCAGCGCGCGGCCGACGCGGCGGTGCAGCCGCTGGCGGTGGGTCAGGCCGCGGCCCGACGGGGGCTTGGGCAGCGTGGAGGGCAGGTTCTCGTAGCCCTCCAGCCGGATGACCTCTTCGGCCAGGTCGTTGACCTCGGTGAGGTCGGGACGCCAGGACGGCACGGTGACGATCAGCTCGTCCTGCCCGTACACGTCACAGCCGACCTGCTGGAGACGGCGTACGACGGTCTCGCGGCCGTACTCCACACCCGCGACCTTGTCCGGGTGGTCGGCCGGCACGGCGATCGTGTGCGGCGCGTTCGGAGCGGCGACCTCGGTGACCCCGGCGTCGGCGGTACCGCCCGCGAGGAGCACGAGGAGGTCGACCGTGCGCTGGGCCGCAGCGGCGGCGGCAGCCGGGTCGACACCGCGCTCGAAGCGGCGGGACGCCTCGGAGGAGAGCTTGTGGCGGCGGGCCGTGCGCGCGATCGACACCGCGTCGAAGTGCGCGGCCTCGATGACGACGTCGGTGGTGCCCTCGCCCTCCTCGTGGTCCGCGATCTCCGTGTTGGCGCCGCCCATGACCCCGGCGAGGCCGATGGGGCCGCGGTCGTCGGTGATGACGAGGTCCTCGGCGTGCAGCTTCCGCTTGGCTCCGTCGAGGGTGACGATCTCCTCGCCCTCGGTGGCTCGGCGGACGCCGATGGTGCCCTGGACCAGCGTGCGGTCGTAGGCGTGCAGCGGCTGGCCGAGCTCCATCATCACGTAGTTGGTGATGTCGACGGCGAGCGAGATCGGGCGCATGCCGACCTTCTGCAGCCGGCGCTTCAGCCAGATCGGGGAGCGCGCCTCGGGGCTGAGGCCGCTCACCGTACGGGCCGTGAAGCGGTCGCAGCCGAGCGGCTCGGAGACCTGGACCGGGTAGCCGTAGGCGTTGGGGCCCGGGACGTCGAGCAGGGCCGGGTCGCGCAGCGGCAGGCCGTAGGCGATGGCGGTCTCGCGGGCGACGCCGCGGATGGAGAGGCAGTCGCCGCGGTTGGCGGTGACGGCGATGTCCAGGACCTCGTCGACCAGTTCGAGCAGCTCGATGGCGTCCTTGCCGACCTCGGTCTCCGGCGGCAGCACGATGATGCCCTTGGTGCCGTCGTCGCCCATGCCCAGCTCGTCGCTGGAGCAGATCATGCCGTGGGACGTCTTGCCGTAGGTCTTGCGGGCGGCGATCGCGAACCCGCCGGGCAGTTCGGCGCCCGGGAGCACGACGACGACCTTGTCGCCGACGGCGAAGTTGCGGGCGCCGCAGACGATCTCCTGGGGCTCGCCGGTGCCGTTGGCGGTACCGACGTTCACCGTGCAGAAGCGGATCGGCTTCTTGAAGCCCTCCAGCTCCTCGATGGTCAGCACCTGGCCGACGACCAGGGGGCCCTTGAGGCCGTCGCCGAGCTGCTCGACGGTCTCCACCTCGAGGCCTGCCGAAATGAGCTTGGCCTGGACGTCACGCCCGGTCTCCGTCGCCGGCAGGTCGACGTACTCCCGCAGCCAAGAAAGCGGGACCCGCATCAGATCTCCATCCCGAACGGCCGGGTGAACCGGACGTCACCCTCGACCATGTCTCGCATGTCTTCGACGTTGTGGCGGAACATCAGCATCCGCTCGATGCCGAACCCGAAGGCGAATCCGCTGTACTTCTCGGGGTCCACGCCGCAGGCCTTGAGGACCTTCGGGTTGACCATGCCGCAGCCGCCGAGCTCGATCCAGCCCTCGGAGGAGCAGGTGCGGCAGGGGCGGTCCGGGTTGCCGACGGACTCGCCGCGGCACACGTAGCAGACCATGTCCATCTCGGCGGACGGCTCGGTGAAGGGGAAGAAGTTCGGCCGCAGCCGGGTCTTCATGCCCTCGCCGAACAGGGCCTGGACCATGTGGTCCATGGTGCCCTTGAGGTCGGCCATGGTGAGGCCCTCGTCCACGGCGAGCAGCTCGACCTGGCGGAAGACCGGGGTGTGCGTGGCGTCCAGCTCGTCGGTGCGGTACACGACGCCGGGGCAGATCACGTACACCGGCAGCTCACGGCTGAGCAGCGAGCGGATCTGGACCGGCGAGGTGTGGGTGCGCAGCACGACGCCGGACTCGGTGCCGCCCTGCGGGCCCTGCACGAAGAAGGTGTCGGCCTCGCCACGGGCCGGGTGGTCCGGGCCGATGTTGAGGGCGTCGAAGTTGAACCACTCCGCCTCGACCTGCGGGCCCTCGGCGACCTCGTAGCCCATGGCCACGAAGACGTCCTCGATGCGCTCGGACAGCGTGGTCAGCGGGTGGCGGGCGCCGGCCGGTACGCGGTCGTAGGGCAGGGTGACGTCCACCGCCTCCTCGACCAGCACGCGGGCGTCGCGCTCTTCCTCCAGCTCGGCCTGGCGGCCGGCGAGCGCCTTGTTCACGGCGCCGCGGGCCTGTCCGACGAGCTTCCCCGCGGCGGCCTTGGCCTGCGGGGGCAGCGCGCCGATCTCGCGGTTGGCGAGGGCCAGCGGCGAGGTGCCGCCGGTGTGGGCGACCTTGGCCTCCTGGAGCGCGTCGAGGGAGTCCGCGGCGGCGAAGGCGGCGAGCGCCTCGTCCCGCATGCGCTCGATCTCTTCCGGTTTCAACGCCTCGACCTCTACAGGGTCGTACGACTTATTCGGTGCCGACATCTCTTCCCGTGCTTCCGATTGGCTGGCTGAAGGTCCCCTAGACCGGCGCTCAGTGCCGTGTGCAGGACACAAAGGTGCCAAAGGCCGAGTCTAACGGGGTGGAGGTATACGAATGCGCCCGCGGGCACTCAGGTCAGATAGGCCGGAGTGCTCACGGGCAACGTAAATCGGAACTCGGCGCCCCCGCCGGGGCCGCGGCCGACCGTGATGGCACCGCCGTGGGCCTCGACGATGCCCTTGACGATGTAGAGCCCGAGGCCCGTGCCACCGCGCTTGCTGCCCCGCCAGAAGCGGGTGAAGACGCGGTTCATGGATTCCTCCGGGATGCCGGGCCCCTCGTCGCTCACGGTGACCGATGTGCCGCGGTCCTCCCCTTCCCGGGGGGACGCGGCGGGCGTGACGTCAATCGTGACGGTTCCCTCGCCGTGGCGCACCGCATTTTCCAGCAGGTTGCTGAGCACCTGGTCGATCTTGTCGGGGTCCGCCCAGAGCTGGGGCAGCGGCTGCTCGATGCGGAGCAGGAACCGGTCGGCGGTCTGGCCCGCGGCGACGTACGCCTGGATGTGGCGCCCGACGGCCGCCCCGATGTCGACTGGCTGGCGGCGTACCTCCAGCCGCCCCGAGTCGATCCTGGAGATGTCGAGCAGCTCGGCGATGAGCCGGGTGACCCGGTCGGCGTCCGCGTCCACGGTCTCCAGCATCAGCCGTTTCTGGTCGTCGGTGAACCGTTCCCACTTGGCGAGCAGCGTGGCGGTGAAGCCCTTCACGGAGGTGAGCGGGGAGCGCAGCTCGTGGGCGACGGTGGCGATGAGCTCGGCGTGGCTGCGCTCGGTGCGGCGCCGGGCCTCGGTGTCGCGCAGACACACGACGACGCGGGAGACGGGTCCGGTGGGCTCGGCGCGGACGTACTGGACGGTGACCAGCACCTCGTGTCCGCCCGGCAGCAGCAGGTTCCGCTCGGGCTGCCCGCGCCGGATGGCGAGACCGCCGTACGGGTCGGTCAGCTGCCACCAGCGCCGCCCCTCCAGGTCCTCCAACGGCAGCGCCTTGTCGAGGCGCCGGCCGAGGGCCTCGGCGGCGGGGACGGCGGTGATGCGTTCGGCGGCGGCGTTGAAGCAGACGACCCGGCCCTGTTCGTCGGCGACGACCAGTCCGTCGGGCAGCATGTCGGGGTCGATGCCGAGTCCGGCGAGATCACCGGGGCCGGACGCGGAACCCTGCCGCACGTCCCGGTCACCCGGTGCACTGCTCGTGCCGACACTCATCCCCGTACCCCACCTCTCATGACGCTGAGGGGCCCCGAGCTGGTCACCCTACTAGCTGTCGGTGACGGAGCGGCACCCTCCGGAGGCGCGCTGTGCACGGGCCGACGCGTAGAGACATACGGCGGCGGCGGTCGCGAGGTTCAGGCTTTCGGCCTTCCCGTGGATCGGGACGCGCACCACGGCGTCCGCGAGGGCGCGGGTCTCCTCCGGGAGCCCCCACGCCTCGTTGCCGAACACCCACGCGGTCGGCCCGCCCATGGTGCCCTGGTCGAGCTCGTCGTCGAGGTCGTCGGTCCCGGCCCCGTCGGCGGCGAGGATCCGCACCCCGGCGTCCTTGAGCCCGGCCACCGCTTCCTCGACGGGCACCCCGACGGCGACCGGCAGATGGAAGAGGGATCCCACGGAGGCCCGTACGGCCTTGGGGTTGTAGAGGTCCACGGAGGCGTCGGTCAGTACGACGGCCTCGGCGCCGGCGGCGTCCGCGCACCGCAGTACGGTGCCGGCGTTCCCGGGGTCGCGCACGTTCGCGAGCACCGCGACGAGCTTGGGGCGGGCGGCGAGGATCTCCGTGAAGGGCGTGTCCAGGAACCCGCACACCCCGACGAGCCCCTGGGGGGTGACGGTGGTGGAGATGTCGGCGATGACGTCCTCGGAGGCGAGGTGGACCCGCGCTCCGACGGCACGGGCCTCGCCGATGATGTCGCCGTACCGCTCGGCGGCCTCGACGGTGGCGAACAGCTCCACCAGACCGTGTCCGGCGGCCTCCCGCACGGCCTGCGGCCCCTCGGCCAGGAACAGCCGCTCCTTGCCCCGGAAGTTCCGCTTGGCGAGCCGCCGGGCGGCGGAGACGCGGGGGGAACGGGGGGAGATCAGCTCGGGGCCGGCATCGGCGGGCATGGGGCTCACTTTCGGAGAACTACACAACAGGACCCGCAAGCCCGAAAGCCTGCGGGTCCCTCATGTCACGTCGGCTCGAAGCCAGGCGTCAGGCCGCCTTGGGGGCGTTGACGTCGGCCGGCAGGGCCTTCTGCGCGACCTCGACGAGCGCGGCGAACGCGGTGGCGTCGTTGACGGCCAGCTCGGCCAGGATCTTGCGGTCGACCTCGATGTTCGCGGCCTTCAGACCCTGGATGAAGCGGTTGTACGTGATGCCGTTGGCGCGGGCAGCGGCGTTGATGCGCTGGATCCACAGCTGACGGAAGTCGCCCTTGCGCTTCTTGCGGTCGTTGTAGTTGTAGACCAGCGAGTGGGTGACCTGCTCCTTGGCCTTGCGGTACAGGCGCGAACGCTGACCGCGGTAGCCGGAGGCGGCTTCGAGGATCGCCCGGCGCTTCTTGTGGGCGTTGACTGCCCGCTTGACGCGTGCCACTTGTTAACTCCTTGTAGCGGGGCCGTGGTTGGACTCACACGACCCGGAAATCGATTGGGTCCCGGTCTGGAGGGGGGTCAGGCGCTGTGCGCCCGACCTCACTTGCCGAGAAGCTTCTTGATCTTCGCGGCGTCGCCCGGGGCCATCTCGGCGTTGCCGGTGAGGCGACGCGTCAAGCGGGACGACTTGTGCTCGAGGTAGTGGCGCTTGCCGGCACGCTCACGGAGCACCTTGCCGGAGCCGGTGATCTTGAAGCGCTTGCTGGCACCGCTGTGCGACTTGTTCTTCGGCATAGCGCCGTTCTCTCCTCTGGGTGGCGCCCCGGTGCCCGGTCGTGAAACCGGGCACGGTGGAGCGTCGCTCTTGTATCGGTTATGTCCTGGGGACTCGCGTCCCTGGGATCACGCCTCGGCCGGAGCCTCGGCCTGCGCCTCGGCGGCCTCAGGAGCCTCGGCCTCAGCCTCGGAGTCCTCGTCGAGGTGCGTCTCCGCGGCGTTCTGCGACTTGCCAGGGTTGGCCTTCGCGTCAGCCTTTCGGGCTTCCTGCGCCTGCCGGGCCTCGGCCATCGCCTCGGTCTTCTTCTTGTGCGGACCGAGAACCATGATCATGTTTCGGCCGTCCTGCTTCGGGTTCGACTCCACGAAGCCGAGGTCCTGGACGTCCTCCGCGAGACGCTGGAGCAGTCGGTAGCCGAGTTCCGGCCGGGACTGCTCGCGACCACGGAACATGATCGTGATCTTGACCTTGTCGCCCTGCTTGAGGAACCGGACGACGTGACCCTTCTTGGTGTCATAGTCGTGCGGGTCGATCTTCGGCCGGAGCTTCATCTCCTTGATGACCGTGTGCGCCTGGTTCTTGCGCGCCTCACGAGCCTTCATGGCCGACTCGTACTTGAACTTCCCGTAGTCCATGAGCTTGCAGACCGGCGGTCGGGCGGTCGCCGCCACCTCGACCAGGTCGAGGTCGTACTCCTGCGCAAGCTCCAGGGCCTTGGCAAGCGGGACAATCCCGACCTGCTCGCCGCTGGGACCGACAAGTCGCACCTCGGGAACGCGAATCCGGTCGTTGATGCGGGGCTCGGTGCTGATGGATCCTCCTTGGTAGCACCATACGGCGGTCTGGCGGACAGCCGCGTACGTCTCTTTACGTAGGACCTAACCGCACCGAAGCACAAAAAATGCCCCGGACGATCACATGAGGGGGCTCCAAAGCACTACCGGAGCACCACCACGATGACCGCGGGGCGCAAACTCGGGCGACTCCATCGTCCGTACGGAACGATGGCGGCCGCCTGACCGGGTGACCCGCCGTCCAGGGGACGGTCAGGTGGGAGATCGGAGCCTCCACTTGTGGGCCGGACACGTGAGTATCCAGCCGGTCGTCACACAAGGTTAGCAGCATCCCGGGGGTGGTGCGAACCGATGTGCACCGGGGCCTATCGTGTGGGGCATGAGTGACACCCCTCCCGCTGACTCCCCCGACTTCGACGAGCTGACCCGCGACATCGCCGAGGTCCCCGCCGTCGAGGTGATCGTGACGGTCGCCGTGAACCTGATGAGCGCCGCCGCGGTGAAGCTCGGTCTGACCGAAGAGGGCGACAAGTACAAGGACCTGGACGAGGCCCGCAAGCTGATCCACGCCCTCGCCGGCCTCCTCGATGGCAGCGCGACCGAGATCAGCTCCTTCCACGCGGCCCCGCTGCGCGACGGCCTGAAGTCGCTCCAGCTGGCGTTCCGCGAGGCCTCGATCGTCCCGGACGAGCCGGGCCAGGGACCGGGCGAGAAGTACACCGGCCCGGTCTACAGCTAGTTCACCCGCGTACGTAGAAGGGCTCGCCCAAAGGCGTGGCCGTGGCCGGCAGCAGTGCCAGGTCGAGGCCGCGCACCAGGCGGGCCCTCAGTGTTGCGTCGGCGGCGATCCGCTCGGCGACGGCACGGGCGGCCTCGGCCGGGGGCGCCGACGGGTCGAGTACGAGGGCCAGGGTGCCGTCGGCCTGTCCGGGGCCGAGATGGGCGCGGAGCACGGCGGGCTCTGCGGCCACCGCCTCCCGTACCGCCGCGACGACCGCCGGATCGGCGAGCGGGTCGGCCGTCGTACGCCCCTCGGCGAGGGCGAGCAGCGCGGGGCCCGTCAGTTCGAACGGCACCGGTCCGGCCAGGTCCAGCAGTACGGTGTCCGCCTGCTCGTGCGCGGCGGCCTGAAGCGCCTGGTGCAGGGGTACGGCGACGGGGCGGGCCGCCGGGTCCCAGCGGGCCAGCGAGTCCGTCGAGGTGAAGGCCGGCAGCGCGGTCCGGGGTCCGGCCTTCAGCGTCGGCACGGCCATGTCGCTGGTCTTCTCGCGGCGCAGCCCGTTCTCGTCCTCCTCGACCTCGCCGAGCACGGCCACGACGGGGACGAGCAGCCGGGCGCCCTTGAGCGCCTCCAGGACGGGTCCCACGGCGGTGCGGTCCTCGGCCCAGTCGGCGAGCGCCGCGCTCAGCCGGGGGTCGGCGGAACCGTCGTCGTCGGAGAAGCCGGGGTCGGGAATGTTCTTGTTCGCCACGGTCACCGACCCTATAGGGGGGATGATGCTGGGCTTGTGCGGGCCCGGAAACGCGCGCGTGACCGTCCTCACCGGAATCTCAGATTTCCCTGACACACATCTAACGTGCGTCTAACGGCGCACACAGTCGGTGGCCCGACCATCACGGACATGGAGTCCTCCAGAGCCGCCCGCCGGAGCCGCCGCGCCCGCCCGTCCCGACGCCGCCCCTTCCTCTACACCGCCCTCGCCTCGGTGGCCGTCGTCGGCGCCACGGCCGGCGGGACCGTGTACGTGAAGGCGCAGGCGCACTCCGGTGCCGCGCCCGTATCGTCGGCCGCGTCGTCGAGCCCGGCGGCGAACACGCCGAGCGAGGAGGCGTCCGTGGAACCCGTGGCGGTACCGGCGGTGGACTACGACGCGCTGCTCGCCGACGCGATGGACGCGCTGACCGTGCCGGACGACGCGGACGTGTCGGTGGCCGTGCTCGACCTGGACTCCGGGGACAGCGCCACGTACGGGGACACCGCCTTCGACACGGCGAGCATCGTCAAGGTCGACATCCTGGCGACGCTGCTGCTCCAGGCGCAGGACGAGGACCGGTCGCTGACGGCGGCGGAGAAGACGTACGCCACCGCGATGATCGAGAACAGCGACAACACCTCCGCGTCGGCGCTGTGGCGGGCCATCGGCAAGGCGGAGGGGCTCGACGCGGCCAACGAGCGCTTCGGACTGACGGGCACCGAGGGCGGCGACGGCATGCTCTGGGGGCTGACCCAGACCACCGCGGCCGATCAGCTCACCCTGCTCCAGCAGGTGTTCGGGGACGACTCGGAGCTGAGCGAGGCCTCGCGGGAGTATCTCCAGGGCCTGATGGGGCAGATAGCCACGGACCAGCACTGGGGGGTGTCGGCCGCGGCCGACGGTTCCTCGTGGGCGCTGAAGAACGGCTGGCTGCCGCGCAGCACGACCGGGTTGTGGGACATCAACAGCATCGGGCAGGTGACCGCCTCGGACGGGAACGACTATCTCGTCGTCGCGCTGTCGCACGGCAACGCGACGAAGGAGAAGGGGATCTCGCTCGTGGAGTCGGCGGCGCGCGCTGCGGTGTCGGTGTTCGCGGACTGAGACCGCCTCGTCAGGCAGTCGGCGGGTGCGGCGCCGTTGTGGCTGGTCGCGCAGTTCCCCGCGCCCCTAGGACGTCGCCCGCACCGTCATTGATCGCCGTACTGTTCCCTGCGGCCACGCCACAGCACCACCGCCGCGACCAGCAGGACGCCTCCGACGCCGCCCGCCAGTGGGGCCGCCCAGCCGGCCGTGTCGTCGGCCGTCTCGGGGGCGTCGGGGCCCGAGCCGAAGTACCGGTCCCCGTACGCGGCCGACTTCAGGCCCTGCGGGTCGAGCCGGTCGGCGGCCTTGAGGGCGGCGGCGGGGTCGACGAAGCCGTAGCCGCGGGAGTCGTCGCGGCCGCCGACGGGGGCGTCCCGGGCCGTGTCCTCCAGAAGCTTCTTGATCTGCGCCGGGGTCAGTCCGGGGTGGGCCGCCTTGACGAGGGCGACGGCGCCGGAGACGAAGGCCGCCGCCGCGCTCGTACCCCAGCCCTCGTAGTACTTGTGGTCCGGGTCGGCGATGACGACGTCGTCGCCCGGGGCGGCGACCGTGGCGTACCAGCGGCGGGTGGAGAAGGAGGCGCGGGTGCCGTAGCGGTCGACGGCGGTCGCGGCGATGACGCCCGGGTAGGCGGCCGGGTAGGAGATGTGGTCGCCCTTCTCGCCGCCGTTGCCGGCCGAGGCGACGACGGTGACGCCCTTCTTCAGGGCGTACTGGACGGCCTCGTCCTCGGCGGGTTCGGGGTGGGCGGACTTGGAGTCGTCGCCCAGGGAGAGGTTGATGACGTCGGCGCCGTGGTCGGCGGCCCAGCGGATGCCCTCGGCGAGGGCGTTGCCGCGGGTGTTGCGGGCCTTGCCGCGGGAGGAGTCGCCGTCCTCAAGGATCACGCGGACCGGGAGGATCCTGGCCTCCGGGGCGATGCCCATGACGCCGTCGCCGTCGGCGTAGCCGTGTCCGTGACCGGCGATGATGCCGGCCATCGCGGTGCCGTGGCGGGCCCAGGCCCGGTCGCCTCGGTCGGCTCCGAAGCCGACCATGTCCTTGCCTTCGAGGACGTTGCCGACGAGGTCGGGGTGGTCGTCCTCGACGCCGGTGTCGAGGACGGCCACGGTGACGCCCTTGCCCTTGGTGGTCTGCCAGGCCTCCTGGGTGTGCATGGCCTCCAGGGCCCACTGCTTGGCGCGTATGCCGTCGGCGTGCGCGACGGTGGACGGGACCAGGGCGAGGGAGGCGGCGAGGAGGGCGCTGACGACGCCGGCCCGGCGGGCGCGGGTGGCGGCGCTCATGAGGTCGTTCCCGTCCCCTCCGTGGCCGGGGTGCCGACGGTTCTGCGCAGGCCGCGTTCGACGCGGTCGGCGAGGCCCTGGGCCTCGTGGCCGAGGCCGGCCTGGGCGACGGCGGTGGTGGCGCCGGACTGCATGGCCGCCGCGGCGGGCTCCGGCTCGTCGACGGTACGGCCGTCGGCCCAGCCGGAGACGGCGTAGACGACCACGGGGGCGTCGGTGAGGACGGAGATCGCCCAGGATGCGCGCTGTGCGGCGCCGAAGTCGGCGGCGACCGTGTCCTTGGCGGCGTACGGCCGGGGCATCAGGTCGGCCCGGGTGCCGAGGCCCTCCTTGGTGAAGCGGGTGTCGAGGGCGGTCATGCCGGCGACGTCGGCCTTGGTGAAGACGAGGCCGACGGTGGTGACGTAGCTCTGGGTGGCGTCGGTGTAGGTCGCGCGCAGGAGACGGCCGCACCCGACGGGGGCGAGGGCCTTCTTCAGCAGCGGGTCGAAGGCCTCCTTGCAGCCGCTGTCCGGGGCGACGGCGATCCGCGTCCAGGTTCGGTCGGCGCCGCCGGGGCCGGCACCCTGGCCCTGCATGGTGGGCGGGAACAGCTGGTCCACGGGGACGCTGTGCCACAGCTCGGCGGCAGCGGCGAAGGAGTCCTTCTCACCGGCCGCGGCCGAGTCCCCGACGAGCCAACTCCCGGTCACCGCACCGCCGATGAGCCCGAGGCCGAGCACGAGACACACGGCCACGGCCGCGGTACGCACTCCGGCCCGCACCGCCAGCGATCGCGGCCGGGCGTTCTCGTCGTACCCCTCGGGCTCCCCGAACGACACGACGGGCCGCCCGGATCCCGGGGTGCCACCGGGTGCCGTACCTGAGGTCAGGGGGGCGCTCCAGGAGAGGGCGGGGTCGGGGCGGACGGACGACGAGGTGCCGGACGCGGACGGTGCGGGGGCGAGCGGGCTCCACCGCGTGTCCCGCTCGGACTCCCGCTCGCGTTCGGGTGCCCGCTCCGCGGGGACCGGGCGCAGGCGGAACGTCGTCTCGGAGGCGGACTCCGGGGGTGCGCCGGTACGTCGTGGCGGCGTCGCGGGCCGGGGCACCGGGGGCCGCTGCGCGGGGCGAGGCGGCACTGCCGTGCCGGTGTCCTCCGGGGCCGGTGCATCGGCCCCCGCGTCCCCGGTCCGCGGCCCGTGCCCGGCCTGCGGCGGGGCATCCGGGAACCGGGCCGAGGCGCGGGGCGGGGGCGGGGCCGGGGTGGTTCGGCTGGTCGAGCTGCCTTCGGCGGAGGACGAGGGCGTATGGGTTGTCGAGGCGCCCTCGGCGAAAGACGGTGGCCGGGTCGTGCGCGGCGGAGATGTGCCCTCGGTGGAGGGGGCGCGCAGGCTCGGGAAGTGGGGCGGGGTGTCCGGGGCGGTGGCGGGCGAGGGGTGTTCCGGGGCGGACGCGTGTGCACTCGGGCGACCGTCTCCGGCCGTGCCGGTGGTTTCCGCTGCTCCCCTGTCCTGCCCGGCGGAGGGCTGCTCGGAGCGCCCGGCCCGCTGCTCCGCAGCCCTTTCCTGAGCCTCTTCCTGGCGGGCGGGGCCGCGCGGGGGCGTGGTGGGGCGGGGTGGGACGGTGTCGTCGCCGAGGGGCTCGGATGCCGTCGGGGGCTCCGTGGGGTGGGGCGGGGCCGTGGGGCGTGGGGGGATGGAGGCGTGCCGCGCTTCGGTGCTCATGCGCCCCCCGTTTCCCTCGTGCCCGGGCCTGTCGTCGTACGTGGGCGTCGGTCGCCCGGACCGTGCGGAGTGTGCCGTGGTTCCCCGCCCCCGGGCACGCATACCCGCGCGGACGGCCCGGCATCCCGCGCACCCTTCGTACGTGCGCGTCACTCTACGGCTTGTCCCTGGGCGAACGGGAACCAGTCCACGAGCCCGGGGCATCTGCCCGGAACGTCCCCCTACCCTGCGGTAATCCTGTCTGGCAGGCTTCGTTCATGACTGCGCGCGCCGCCGACAGGGCCCGTTACGACCGGGCCACCGCCCATCTCGCCGCCCCACTCGCGATCGTGGATCTGGACGCCTTCGACGCCAACGCGGACGATCTCGTCCGCCGGGCGGGCGGGAAGCCGATCCGGGTCGCCAGCAAGTCCGTGCGGTGCCGGACGCTGCTCGAACGCGTTCTCGCCAGGGACGGCTTCGCCGGGATCATGTCGTTCACCCTCGCCGAGTCGCTGTGGCTGGCCCGGTCCGGGTTCGACGACGTCCTGCTCGCCTACCCGTCCGCGGACAGCGCCGGGTACGCCGAACTGACCTCCGACCCCAAGCTCGCCTCCGCCGTCTCCGTCATGGTCGACGACGTCGCCCAGCTCGATCTCATCGACCGTTCACGGGACGGCGGACGTGAAGTCGTCAGGGTCTGCCTGGAGTTGGACACCTCGCTCAAGCTCCTCGGCGGCCGGGTGCGCGTCGGCGCGCTCCGCTCCCCGCTGCACTCGCCCGCCCAAGTCGCCGACCTGGCACGGGCGGTGGCCCGGCGGCCCGGGTTCAAGGTCGTCGGGGTCATGGCGTACGAGGGTCATATCGCCGGTGTGGGCGACTCCGTCGCCGGGCGGCCGTTCCGGTCGCGGGCCGTGCGGTTGATGCAGGCCACCGCGCGCCGGGAGCTCGCCGAGCGGCGGGCCGCGGTGGTGCGGGCCGTGCGGGCCGTGGTGCCGGACCTGGAGTTCGTCAACGGCGGTGGCACGGGCAGTGTGCAGACCACCGCGGCCGAGGACGCGGTCACCGAGATCGGTGCCGGGTCCGGGCTGTACGTCCCGCGTCTGTTCGACAACTACACGTCCTTCGCCGGGCGTCCGGCCGCGCTCTTCGCACAGCCCGTCGTACGGCGGCCGGGTGTGGGGGTCGTGACGGTCCTCGGCGGCGGCTATCCCGCCTCCGGTGCGCCCGGGCCCGACCGGCTCCCCGTGCCCTACCTCCCCGAGGGGCTGAAGTACGACCCTCAGGAGGGTCCCGGCGAGGTGCAGACCCCGCTGCTGGGCTCCCCCGCCGACGATCTGCTCATCGGCGACAAGGTGTGGTTCCGGCACGCCAAGGCCGGTGAGCTGTGCGAGCGGTTCGACACGCTGCATCTCGTCGAGGGGGACGCCGTGACGGCGGCCGTGCCGACGTATCGCGGCGAGGGCCACACGTTCCTGTAGGCCACCGCAGGGTCTTCAGTCGGTGGGGCCGATGCTGCTGCCCACCCCGCCGCCCGCCGTGTCGGCCGTGGACCGGATGCCCTTGGTGATCCGGTCCATGTCAGCGAGCGGCGGCCCGTCCTCGCCCGCGTCGAAGACATAGCGCATGACGACGGGCGACTCGGTGCCGACGCTGGACTGGAAGGCGAGGGACTGCACGTAACCGCCGGGCCCCTCGGCTGTCTTGACGCGCCAGCGCACGTAATACCCCGCGCGGCCCGCCACCGCGACCGGCCCCGACGTCACCAGCTGGTGGGACTCGACACCGCCGAAGGGCCGTTTGCCGACGAGGTCGTGGTCGTAAGCGGCGTCCGCGGCTTCGGAGATGTCCGCCTTGGCGAGGGCCTCGGGGGACGTCTCGTCGTTGTCGGTGACCGTGCGGGAGATGACGAGGCCGTGCCGGCAGGTGCCGGGGTCGCCGGGGCAGTCGTAGGTGCCGTCGGTGGTCATGAGGATGTCGTCGTCGACCACGTACTGGGGCCGTACCCAGCCGTCGAGGAGCGGCACGGTGATGCCGTTGAGCTGGTCCTCGACCACGGCCGGGTCGTCGGCGGAGGGGTCGCCGGCGGACTCCGAGGGCGTCTGGGTGGTGGGTGCGTAGGTGGGGGTGATGGACTCGGTGACGGTCACATCGGCCCCGGTGTCCGCGTCGTCGTCCTCGCGCAGGACGAACGCGCCCGTGACGATCGCGGCGACCAGGACCACCCCGGCGGTGGTGAGGGCGATCGCCTTGGCCCGGCCCGAGGCGCCGTCGGCGGGGCCTGGCACCGGCGGGCCCGGGAGTGCGGGCTCGCGCCGGTGCTCGGTCCACGCGGTGCCGTCCCACCAGCGCTCCAGGTGCGGGGCGTGGGGGTCGCGGTACCAGCCGGGCGGGGGCGTCATGCTCATCCCGGCACTGTAGGCCCGGGGCCTACAGCGGCGTGACGTAAGCCCCGGAGATTCCGCCGTCCACCAGGAAGTCGCTGGCGTTGACGAAGGAGGAGTCGTCGCTGGCCAGGAAGGCGACGGCGGCGGCGATCTCCTCGGCCTCGGCGAACCGGCCGACGGGGATGTGGACGAGGCGGCGGGCGGCCCGCTCGGGGTCCTTGGCGAACAGCTCCTGGAGCAGGGGGGTGTTGACCGGGCCCGGGCACAGGGCGTTCACGCGGATGCCCTCCCGTGCGAACTGCACGCCCAGCTCACGGGACATGGCCAGGACGCCGCCCTTGGAGGCGGTGTACGAGATCTGCGAGGTGGCCGCGCCCATCCTCGCCACGAAGGACGCCGTGTTGATGATGGAGCCCTTGCCCTGCTGCCGCATATAGGGGATGGCCGCCTTGCAGCACAGGTAGACGGAGGTGAGGTTGACCTCCTGGACGCGCTTCCAGGCTTCCAGGCCGGTCTCCAGGATGGAGTCGTCGTCGGGCGGGGAGATGCCCGCGTTGTTGAAGGCGATGTCGACGCTGCCGTAGGTGTCGTACGCCGTCTTGAACAGCGCCTCGACCTGCTCGGCGTCGGTGACGTCGACCTTCACGAAGAGGCCGCCGACCTCGTCCGCGGCGGCCTTGCCGCGGGCCTCGTCGACGTCGGCGCAGACGACGTGGGCGCCTTCGGAGGCGAGGCGGCGGGCGGTGGCGAGGCCGATGCCGCTGCCGGCGCCGGTGATGACGGCGGTGCGGCCGACCAGGCGGCGGCAGACGATTTCCTCGGTGGATGAGGTCACTGTGCGGGGCCCTCCGTGCTGATGAAGACGTTCTTGGTTTCGGTGAAGGCGGTCAGGGCGTCCGGGCCGAGTTCCCGGCCGAGTCCGGACTGCTTGTAGCCGCCGAAGGGGGTCCAGTAGCGGACGCTGGAGTGGGAGTTGACGGACAGGTTGCCGGCCCGGACGGCGCTCGACATCCGCAGGGCGCGGCCGACGTCCCGGGTCCAGATGGAGCCGGAGAGGCCGTACGGGGTGTCGTTGGCGAGGCGGATCGCGTCGGCCTCGTCGGTGAAGGGCAGCAGGACGGCGACCGGGCCGAAGATCTCCTCGCGGGCGGCCTCGGAGTCGTGCGCGGCGCCGGTGAGCACGGTGGGCGCGAACCAGAAACCGGGGCCCTCGGGTGCGCTCCCGCGCAGGCCCGGGATGTCGTCCGACGCCAACGCTCTTACGCGGTCCAGTTGCCGGCGCGAGATCAGCGGTCCCATCTGCGTCTTCTCGTCCGCCGGGTCGCCGACCACGACGGCTTTCAGCGCGCCGTCGAGCAGTTCGCGGGCCTCGTCGTAGACGGACTCCTGGACGAGGATGCGGGTGCGGGCACAGCAGTCCTGGCCGGAGTTGTCGAGGAAGGAGAAGGGATCGAGGGCGGCGGAGAGGTCCGCGTCGGCGAAGACGATGTTGGGGCTCTTGCCGCCGAGTTCGAGGGTGACCGGCTTGACCTGGCGGGCGCACTGCTCCATGACCGCGCGGCCGGTGCGGCTGGACCCGGTGAACACGATCTTCGCGACGCCCGGATGCTCGACCAGGGCGTTGCCCGTGACCGGTCCATGGCCGGGCAGCACCTGGAACAGCCCCTCCGGCAGCCCTGCCTCCAGGCCGAGTTCGGCGAGCCGCAGTGCGGTCAGCGGGGTGGTCTCGGCGGGCTTGAGGATCACCGCGTTGCCCGCGGCGAGCGCGGGGGCCGTGCCCCAGGCCGCGATGGGCATCGGGAAGTTCCAGGGGGCGATGACCCCGATGACGCCGAGCGGTTCGAGGATCGTGACGTCGAGGCCGCCGGGGACGGGGATCTGACGGCCGTTCAGCCGTTCCACTCCCCCGGCGGAGTACTCCAGCAGGTCCCGGACGTTGCCCGCCTCCCAGCGGGCGTTGCCGAGCAGATGACCGGCCTCCCGCACCTCCAGCGCGGCGAGTTCCTCGACATGCCGGTCGACGACGTCGGCGAACCGGCGCAGCAGCCGGGCCCGGTCGGCGGGTGCCACGGCGGCCCACCGCTCCTGCGCCCGCGCGGCGCGGGAGACGGCGGCGTCCACGTCGGCCGCGCCGGCGGCGGGAACGGTGGCGACGATCTCCTCGGTGGCCGGGTTGAGGATCGTGAGCTCGTGCTCGTACTCGTGCTCGTACTCGTGCTCGTGCGACAACGAAGGACCTTTCACAGACGTTCGAAGGAGCGGCGCAGCTCCCAGTCGGTCACCGCGGCGTCGAAGGCCTCCAGCTCGACGCGTGCCATGTTGCGGTAGTGGGCCACGACCTCGTCGCCGAAGGCGGCCTTGGCGATGGGGCTGTTCTCCCACAGGTCGGCGGCCTCGCGCAGGGTGGTGGGGACGTGTGCGTACTCGGCGGTGTAGGCGTTGCCCGGACAGGCATCGGGCAGCTCCAGCTTCTGCTCGATGCCGTACAGCCCGGCGGCGACCAGGCCCGCGACCGCCAGGTGCGGGTTGACGTCACCGCCCGGGAGCCGGTTCTCGAAGCGCATGGAGCGGCCGTGGCCGACGACGCGCAGCGCGCAGGTGCGGTTGTCGTGGCCCCAGGCGACGGCGGTCGGGGCGAAGGAGCCGGGCTGGAAGCGCTTGTACGAGTTGATGTTGGGCGCGTAGAGGAGGGAGAAGTCCCTGAGGGCGGCCAGCTGCCCGGCGAGGAAGTGCCGCATGACCTCCGACATGCCGCCGTTCCCGGCCATGGCGTTGTTGCCGGCGGCGTCCGCGAGGGAGAGGTGGATGTGGCAGGAGTTGCCCTCGCGTTCGTTGTACTTGGCCATGAAGGTGAGCGAGACGCCCTCCTGGGCGGCGATCTCCTTGGCGCCGGTCTTGTAGACGGCGTGCTGGTCGCAGGTGACCAGGGCGTCGTCGTAGCGGAAGGCGATCTCGTGCTGTCCGGGGTTGCACTCGCCCTTGGCGGACTCGACGGTGAGTCCGGCGGCCGCCATCTCGTTGCGGATCCGGCGGAGCAGCGGTTCGATCCGGCCGGTCCCCAGCACCGAGTAGTCGATGTTGTACTGGTTGGCCGGTGTGAGCCCCCGGTAGTTGCTGTCCCAGGCCTGTTCGTAGGTGTCCTTGAAGACGATGAACTCCAGCTCGGTGCCGACCTGGGCGGTGTACCCGTGCTCGGCGAGCCGCTCCAGCTGGCGCCGGAGGATCTGGCGGGGCGCGGCGACGACCGGGGAGCCGTCCTCCCAGGCGAGGTCGGCGATGAGCATGGCGGTCCCGGCGTTCCAGGGGACGCGGCGGAGGGTGGACAGGTCGGGGTGCATGGCGAAGTCGCCGTACCCCCGGTCCCAGGAGGACATGGCGTAGCCGTCGACGGTGTTCATCTCGGTGTCGACGGCCAGGAGGTAGTTGCAGCCCTCGGTGCCGTGGTGGAGTACCTCGTCGAGGAAGAAGCGGGCGGCGAACCGCTTGCCCTGGAGTCTTCCCTGCATGTCGGGGAAGGCCAGGACGACGGTGTCGATCTCACCGCTCGCGACGAGGGCGTGCAGCTCCTCGACGCTCAGCGGGGCTGTGCGGTCTGCCACGGGAACGCTCCTTCGGCTTCTTCGCGCTTTTTCGGCCGGGCCGGAAGCCATAAGGTATTGCGGAGAACCATTGCTTGGGAAGGGGGTACGGCGGGATGTCGCTGGATCCGGAGGGTGGTCTGGAGGGCCGGCTGGAGGACCGTCTGACGCCGGTGCTGCGGCCGGTGCGGGCGGGCAACGGGTTCGAGGAGGCGCTGGAGCAGATCCTCCAGGTCGTACGGCTCGGCCTGGTGCCGGGGGGCGAGCGGCTGCCGGCCGAGCGGGAGCTGGCGGAGCGGCTCGGGATCAGCCGGGTGACGCTGCGCGAGGTGCTGAAGGTGCTTCAGGACCAGGGGCTGGTCGAGTCGCGGCGCGGGCGGTACGGCGGCACGTTCGTGCTGCCGCGGGCGGACGCGGGCGACCTCGGCGAGGGCGAGCTGCGGCGGCGGATCGCCGAGGTCGACATCGAGGACGTGCTCCGCTTCCGGGAGGTGCTGGAGGTCGGGGCGGCCGGCCTGTGCGCGGCGCACGGCCTGACGGACGAGCAGGCGACGAGGCTGCGCGAGGCGCTGTCCCGCACACAGGACGCGCCGCTGCCGGACTACCGCCGCCTGGACACCCTGCTGCACCTCACGCTGGCCGAGCTGTGCGGCTCGCCGACGCTGACGGCGCAGTATGCGGCGGTACGGGCCACGGTGAACGAGCTGCTGGACTGCATCCCGCTCCTGGTGCGGAACCTGGAGCACTCGCAGCGCCAGCACAGCGCGCTGGTGGAGGCGGTCCTCGACGGGGACGCGGACGGGGCGCGGGAGATGATGCGGGAGCACTGCGCGGGGACGGCGGCGCTGCTGAGGGGGTTCCTGGCATAGGGCCGCGCCCGGCATGCTCTTGCCACGCCAGGCCCGGCTCGGCAAAGGTATGGGCGTAATCCATTGCGGGAGCTGGAGGGCGTATGGCGGGCAGGCCACTGATCGGCGTCAGCACGTATCTGGAGGCCGGGGCGCGCTGGGGCGTGTGGGAGCTGGAGGCGGCGCTGCTGCCCGCCGGGTACCCGCGACTGGTGCAGCGGGCGGGCGGGCTGGTGGCGATGCTGCCGCCGGACGCGCCGGAGTACGCCGCCGCGACCGTCGCCCGCCTCGACGGCCTGGTGATCGCGGGCGGTCCGGACGTCGAGCCGGTGCACTACGGCGCCGAGCGCGAGCCCCGCACCGGCCCGCCCGCGCGGGAACGGGACGCGTGGGAGCTGGCGTTGATCGACGCGGCCCTGGCGGCGGGGACACCGCTCCTGGGGATCTGCCGCGGCATGCAGCTGCTGAACGTCGCCGTCGGCGGCACGCTCGTCCAGCACATCGACGGCCACGCGGAGGTGGTCGGCGTCTTCGGACGGCACACGGTGAAGCCGGTGCCGGGGACGCTGTACGCCGACGCGGTCCCCGAGGAGACGTCGGTACCGACCTATCACCACCAGGCTGTGGACCGCCTCGGCGCCGGTCTGGTGGCGTCGGCGCACGCGGCGGACGGAACGGTGGAGGCGGTGGAACTGCCGTCCGCCGCCGGGTGGGTGCTGGGGGTGCAGTGGCATCCGGAGATGGGTGAGGATCTGCGGGTGGTGCGGGCCTTGGTCACAGCCGCTTCCTGAGCCAGGCCGACGCCGCCTCGCCCTGGGCGCGTTGGAAGGCGCGGACGGTGGGGATGCCGGGCGGCGGGGGTTGCAGGCCGCGGTGGACGAAGTAGCCGGTGAGGCCCGCGAGGGCGACGGTGACCGCGTCCGGGTCGGCGGCGCGGCCCAGCGGGTGCGTGGAGAACAGTTCCTCGGGATCCGGGCCGCCCTGGGCCCTGACGCACGGGAGCATCAGCAGCAGGTCGAGCCAGGGGGCGCCGCGGACGACGTGCGGCCAGTCGACGAAGACGACGCGGTCGTCGTCGGTGAGCAGCATGTTGTCCGCGCGGAGATCGCCGTGGGCGAGGGTGTCCCCGGCGACGGCTTCGCGCCAGGGGGCGGCGAGTTCGGCGAGGTACGGGAGACGGGCCGCGACCCAGGGGTCGAGCCCCTCGGGGGCGGGCTTCTCGGAGGCTGTCTCCTCCAGGAGCCGTTGCCAGCCGTCGAACTGGTCGGCGAGGGACTCGGCGGCGAGGGGTGCGTCGGGTACGGGGGCCGGGGTGAGGGCGCCCGCGAGGTCGCCGACAGCCTCCAGGACACGTCTCAACTCCGGTTGCCGCCAGGGGACATGGGGCTGACGTCCCTCGATGTCCTCAAGGACCAGCACGGTCCAGGTGCCGTCGTCGTAGGTGCCGAGGAGGCGGGGTGCGGGGACCGCGGCCGGGAGCGCGGCGGTGTTGCGGGCTTCCCGGCGATGGAACACCGGGCTCCGCTCGTTGACCCGCGCACTGACCGCCTTCACGAAGGCGCGGTGGCCGTGTGCGGTACGGAGCCGGGCGGCCGTGCCCGGGGAGAATCCGCCGGGTTGGGTGGCGGCGTGGACGACGGGGGCGCCGAGGATGTCGGCGACGGCGGCGTGGACGTACGACGGGAGATCTTCCCAGGGGGTACGGACGCCTGCGGCGGGCGGGGCGGTGGCTGACATGGGGAAATGGTGCGGGTCGCAGACGTCGCAGCACCAACGGTTTTCGCCCCGGCCGCCCCTACCCGCGCGTCAGCGACAACAACTCCCGTGCCGGTCCCACCGGCCGATGCCCCTTCGGCCACACCGCGCGCAGATCGCGGGCCAGGGACACGCCCTCCACCGGTACCGCCACCAGTCTGCGCATCGCCAACTCCTCCCCCACCGCCAGTTCGCTGAGTACCGCCGGTCCCGCTCCGCTCACCGCCCCCGCCTTCACCGCCGTGGTCGAGGACAGCTCGATCAGCGGGCGGGCCAGGCCGCCCAGCGCGGCGTCCAGGACCTGGCGGGTCCCCGACCCCTTCTCGCGGAGGATCAGCGGCGTCGACGCCAACTCCTCGGCGGCGAGCGGGCGTCGGCGGCGGGCCCAGGGGTGGGCCGGGGCGGTGACGACGATGAGGCGGTCGTGGGCGATGACGACCGAGTCCAGGCCCGTCGGCACCGTCAGCCCCTCCACGAAGCCGAGGTCCGCCTCGGCGGACAGCAGGCGTTCCGCCACCGCCGCGGAGTTGCCCGCCAGCAACGACACCGCCGTGTCGGGGCGTTGGGCGCGCAGGGCGAGCAGCCAGCCCGGCAGCAGATACTCCGCGATCGTCATGCTGGCCGCCACCCGCAGCCGGGAGTCCCGCCGGTCGCGCAGCGCCTGCGCCCCCGCGTCGAACGCCTCCGCCGCCTCCACGATCCGCCGCGCCCAGTCCGTGACCAGCGCGCCGGCGTCCGTCAGCCGCGAACCGCGGGGCGAGCGGTCCACCAGCGCCACGCCCAGCTGCCGTTCCATGGAGCGGATACGGCTGCTGGCGGCGGGCTGGGTGATACCGACCTCGCGGGCCGCCGCCCCGAGACTGCCGAGCCGCGCCACCGCGAGGAGCAGTTCCAGCGCGCCGAGGTCGGGCACCCGGTGTGACAGCGAGACGGCCGGGGACAGCGGGGGATCATGCTGCGCACTGCTCATAAACCCAGTTTATGCCCTCATAGAGACATCGTCCCTGGTGGGGAGCGCCGAGCCGCGCGAGGCTCGAAGCATGGTCACCGCAGCCCAGCCGCTCCTCCCCACGCGTGCCACCGCACGTCCCCCGCGCGCCACAGCCGTCCGTCACCTCGGACCGAACTGGTACGCCACCGTCATGGGCACCGCCGTCGTCGCCACCGCCGGATCGGCGCTGCCGGTCTCCGTGCCCGGTCTGCGCACCGCCCTCACCGGCGTCTGGGCGTTCTCCCTCGTCCTGCTCCTGGCCCTCCTCGGCGCCCGCGCCCTGCACTGGACCCACCACCGCGACCAGGCCCGCGCCCATCTCCTCGACCCGGCGATGGCCCCCTTCTACGGCTGCCTGGCCATGGCTCAGCTCGCCGTCGGCGGCGGTGCCCTCACCGTCGGCGTCGACTGGATCGGCACGCGGGCGGCGGTGGCGCTGGACGCCGTGCTGTTCACCGCCGGAACGGCCGTCGGGCTCGCGGCCGCCGTCGCCGTCCCCTACCTGATGGCCGTGCGCCATCGCGTCGAGCCGGGACAGGCGACCCCCGTGTGGCTGCTGCCCCTCGTCGCGCCCATGGTGTCCGCGGCGCTCGGGCCGCTCCTGGTGCACCGTCTCCCGGCCGGTCAGGCGCGGGAGACCCTGCTGCTCGCCTGCGTCGCCCTGTTCGGGGTCTCGTTGCTGGCGACGCTGCTCATGCTGCCCCTCGTCTTCGGCCGGCTGATCACGGGCGGGCCGCTGCCGCTCGCCCTCACCCCGACCCTGTTCCTCGTCCTGGGCCCGCTCGGGCAGTCCACCACCGCGGTCAACCAGTTCGCGGACGTCGCCCCCGGTGTCGTACCGGCCCCGTACAGCGGCGGCTTCTCGGTTCTCGCCGTGCTCTACGGCGTCCCCGTCATGGGGTTCGCCCTGCTCTGGTTCGCGCTCGCCGTCGCGCACGTCGTGCGGGCCCGCCGGGCGGGGATGGGGTTCGCGATGACCTGGTGGGCGTTCACGTTCCCGGTCGGGACCTGTGTCACCGGGGCGGAGGGGCTGGCCCGCCACACCGGGCTGGTCGTCTTCGACGGGCTGGCGATCGGGCTGTACGTCGTCCTCGTCGCCGCCTGGGGTGTCGCCGCGCTGCACACCGTACGGGGGCTCCTCAGGGGTGAGCTGCTCGCAGGGCCGCGGCCAGCACCCGTGGCGCTTCCCTGAGGGAGGGGCCGTACCAGGTGAGGTGACGGCCGCTGACCAGCGCGGCCGGGATTCCCTCGAACGCCTCCGGGCCGTCGTCCGCCGTGAAGCGATACGGCTCGTCCGGGAGGACCACGAGGTCCGGTCGCGTCGCCCGCAGCGCGTCGAGAGGGATGCGGGGATAGCGGTCGGGGTGCGTGGCGTACACATGGTCCACGCCCAGGCGGGCCAGCACGTCGCCCGCGAACGTGTCCCGGCCCAGCACCATCCAGGGGCGGCGCCAGATCGGCACCACCGCCGTCCTGCGAACCGCCGGCGGCTCTCCCGACCAGGCCTCCTCCGCCTCGTCCAGCCAGCGCGGCCGTCCCCGCGCCCCGCACGCCGTCAGCACGCGTGCCAGCTCCCGGAAGGCCTGCGCCACATCCCGCACCTCGGTCACCAGGACCTCGACGCCCGCCGCGCGCAGGGCCGCCAGGTCGGGGGCGCGGTTCTCCTCCTCGTTGGCGATCACCAGGTCGGGGGCGAGGGCGAGGATGCGGTCGAGCTTCGGGTTCTTCGTGCCGCCGATCCGCGTCACGTCCAGGCCCGCCGGGTGCGTGCACCAGTCGGTGGCGCCGGCCAGCGCGCCGGGGACGGGCTCGGCCACCGCCTCCGTGAGGGACGGGACCAGGGACACGACCCTCACGGACGTGGCCGGTCCTGGACCGCCTCGATGTGTTCGGCCACCGCGACGACGACCACCCGGGTGTCGGACACGGTCGCCCGCCACCGGTGCCGCACCCCGCCGGTGAGGTAGAGGGTGTCGCCCCGGCCGAGCCGGTAGGCCCGGCCCTCGGCCTCGATCTCCACGGCGCCGTCGGCGACGTACATCAACTGGTCGTTGCGGTACTGGAATTCACGCCGTGCGTCATGGTCGCCGGTGAACTCCTGGGCGTGCATCTGATGGTGACCCCGCACCAGGGAACGCACCCGGGGCTGGGATTCGGCCTCCACGCAGTCGGCGCGCACGACATCGACACTGCACGCCGGGTCGGCGGCGGCGAGGAGTTCGACGGCGGTGGTGCGCAGAGCGTCGGCGACCTTCTCCAGGGAGCTGCGGCTGGGGCGCGCCCGTTCGTTCTCGATCTGGCTCAGGAAGGGGACCGACAGGCCGCTGCGTTCGGCCACGACGGCGAGGGTGAGTTCCAGCGCGCGACGCCGCCGCCGTACGGCCGCGCCCACCCGTAGGGGCTGTTCTTTGTGGTCGCCCATCGCTCCGGCTCCCTCCTTCGCTCGTCGCTCGGCACCTGTCGCTGAACATGTCTCTGTCGAGTTGTCTGCACCCTACGCATGTTCGGCAAACCGTTTCACGCGCCCGTCACATTGCCGTGAACCCGGCGCGGGCATTCTCGCCAACTCCGGCCAGTAGATCAGCTCTCCGGCCGCCGTGTGAGGGGATTCCTCCGTCAGGACGAACGGCCTGACCACGACGGCCGGATGAGGCTCAGGTGACGACGTAGCTGTATGTGGTTGTCCGGTTTCTTTTGGTCGCGGCTACTGCGGGGTCATCCGCTCCACCATGTCCGGGTGCTTCTTCAGCCAGTCCTCGACCGCCTCGTCCTCGTGCCCCTGGCCGTGCGCGTTGATCGCCGCCTCCAGGGTGCCGAGCTCGTCCTCGCTCATATGGAAGCCCTTGATCCACTTGGTGAGCTGCGGGTACTGCTCCGGGAACTTCTCGTTGGCGATGGTGCGGATCGTGTTCCCCTCGCCGAAGAGCTTCTTGTCGTCCTTCAGCTTGGTCAGGTCGTACTGGCTGTACGCCCAGTGCGGGGACCAGAGCACGACGGCGACGGGCTGCTTCTTGGCGTACGCCCGCTTGAGCTCGGCGAGCATCGCGGGCGTGGAGCCGTCGACGACGTCGTACTCCTTGTCCAGGCCGTAGCCGGGCAGGACCTTGTTCTTCAGGAGGTTCATCTCGCCGGTGCCCGGCTCGATGCCGATGATCTTCCCGTCGAAGAGGTCGGCCTTGCCCTTGAGGTCCTCGTAGGACGTGATCCCCTTGACGTACGAGGGGACCGCGACCTCCAGCGAGGTCGGCTGGTACCAGGTGCCGAGGTCGGCGAGTCTGTCCTTGTTCTTGTCCCAGTAGCTCGCCTGCGCGTACGGCAGCCAGGCGTCGAAGTTGAGGTCGAGGTCCCCGGAGGCGAGGCCGGTGTAGACCGGGCCGACGTCCATCTGCTTCAGGTTCAGCTTGTAGCCGCGCCGCTCCAGGACGTTCTTCCACAGATGGGTGACGGCGATGTCCTCGTCCCAGGGGAACCAGGCCACGTCGACCGGGTTCTTGGCCTCGGCCGGGGTCGCCGCGGACTTCGCGACCGGCGCCAGCTTGTCGACCACGCCGGGGTTGTCCTTCAGCCAGGCGCGGACCGCGTCCTGCTGCTTGCCCTTGCCGGCCTTGTTGATCTCGGCCTCAAGGCTGGTGAGCTGCTTCTCGTCGAGCTTGAAGTCCTTCAGCCACTTGCCGACGACCGGGTTCTCGGCGGCGAAGCCCTTGCGGGCCACGGTGTGGATACCGTCGCCGGAGCCCCACGCCCCCTTGGGATCCTTGAGCTTCTTCAGGTCGTAGTCGTTGTACGCCCAGTGCGGCGACCAGAGCGTGACGACGATCGGGTCCTGCTGGGCGTACGCCCGCTTCAGCTCGGCCAGCATGGCGGGCGTGGAGCTGTCGACGACCTTGTACTCCTTGTCTAGGCCGTACGCCTTGAGGACCTTGCTCTTCAGCAGGGCCATCTCACCGGCGCTCGATTCGATGCCGGTGATCTTCCCGCCGAACTCGGAGCCCTTGCCCTTGAGGTCGTCGAGCGAGTCGACGTCCTTCATGTAGGACGGCACGCTCAGCTCCAGCGACGTCTTGTCGTACCAGGCGCCGAGGTCGTCGAGCTTGTCGCCGTACTTCTTCCAGTACTGCTCATGGGTCGTCGGCAGCCAGGCGCCCGTCATGAAGTCGGCGCTGCCGGAGGCGACGGAGGTGTAGAGGGGGCCCGCGTCCAACTGCTTGGCGTCCACCTGGAAGCCGCGCTGCTCCAGGATCTCCTTCCAGAGGAAGGTGGAGGCGACGCCGTCGTCCCAGGGGACGTAGCCGATGCTGACCTTCTTGCCCTGGCCGACGTCCTTGCCGTCGGCGACCGGGGCCGTGCTGTCGCCGCTGCCGCCGAACATGCCCATGCCGCCGGCGACAAGGCCGAGGATCACGACGCCGATCACGGCGACCTGGGGACGGGGGCGGTACGACCAGATCTTCAGCCCCTGTGCCGCGCGGGCCCGGGCGGCGGCACGGCGGCCCAGCGGGGAGACCTGGGTGCCGAGGGCGCCGGTCATACGGTCGAGGTAGATCGCGAGGATCACGATGGCCACGCCCGCCTCGGAGCCGAGACCGACGTCGAGCTGGCCGATGGCCTCGTTGACCCGGCCGCCGAGGCCGCCGGTGCCGACCATGCCGGCGATCGCGGCCATGGACAGGCCGAGCATGATGACCTGGTTGACGCCGGCCATGACGGTCGGCAGGGCGAGCGGCAGCTGGACGCGCAGCAGGGTGTCCCTGGGAGTCGTGCCGAACGCCTCGGCCGCCTCGACCAGTTCCTTGTCGACCTGGCGGATGCCCAGCTCGGTCATGCGCACACCGGGGGCGAGCGCGAAGATCAGGGTGGCGACCATGCCCGCGGAGGCGCCGGTGCCGAAGAAGAGGATCGCCGGGATGAGGTAGATCATCGCGGGCAGCGTCTGCATGAAGTCCAGGACCGGCCGGACCAGTCCGCTGACCCGGTCGGAGCGGGCCGCCCAGATGCCCACCGGTACGGCGATCACCAGGGCGATGAGCGTGGCGACGAGGACCAGGGAGAGGGTCACCATCGCGTCGTCCCACAGTTCGAGGGAGTCGATGAAGGCGAAGCCCACGAAGGTGAGCAGGCCGGCCGTGGTGCCGCGCAGCCAGAAGGCGATCACGGCGAAGATGCCCGCGAGGATCAGGGGCTGGGGCGCCTGGAGGACGGCGTCGATGCCGTCGTAGGCGCCGGTGAAGACGGTCTTGAGGAAGTCGAAGAGCCAGGCCATGTGGCCGAGCAGCCAGTCGACGGCGTCGTTGACCCAGTCGCCGAGCGGAATCCTAGGCACGGGCCACCGCCTCCGCCTTGTCGTCGCCCGCCCGGGGCGCGGGGATGGCCTGTCCGTCGGCGAGGAAGCCGATCAGCCGTCTGCTGGGGACCACGCCGACGAGCCGGCGGCTGTCGTCCAGCACCGCGACGGGGTGCGTCGAGCGGGCGCTCATCGCGCAGAGTTCGGTGAACGGGGTGTCGGGCGTCGCGGTCTCGCAGGCGCTCGTGCAGCCGCAGTCGGCCTCGTCGCCGCGCACGTCGGTGTCCATGACGGCGGACGCGGTCAGGACGCGGGAGCGGTCGACGTCCTGGATGAAGGAGGCGACGTAGTCGTTCGCGGGCCGGACGAGGATGTCCTCGGCGGTGCCGTTCTGGACGATCCGGCCGTCGCGCATGACGGCGATCCGGTCGCCGAGCCGCATGGCCTCGTTGAGGTCGTGGGTGATGAAGACGATCGTCTTCTTCAGGGTCTGCTGGAGCTGGAGCAGCTGGTCCTGCATGTCCCGGCGGATCAGCGGGTCGAGGGCGCTGAACGACTCGTCCATCAGCAGCAGGTCGGCGTCGGTGGCCAGGGCGCGGGCCAGGCCCACGCGCTGCTGCATACCGCCGGACAGCTCGTCGGGCCAGGACTTCTCCCAGCCGGCGAGGCCGCACAGCTCCAGGGCCTCGGTGGCGCGCTTCATGCGCTCGGCCTTGGGGACGCCCTGCACGGCGAGGCCGTAGGCGGCGTTCTCCAGGACGCTGCGGTGCGGGAACAGCGCGAAGTGCTGGAAGACCATGCTGATCTTGCGTGCGCGGACCTCGCGCAGTTCCCGGTCGCCGAGGGCGGTCAGGTCCTGGCCGTCGAAGCGGACGTTGCCCTCGGTCGGTTCCAGCAGCCCGTTGAGCATGCGCAGCAGCGTCGACTTGCCGGATCCGGACAGGCCCATGACGACGAAGATCTGGCCGGGGTCCACGGTGAAGGAGGCGTCGATGACGGCGGCGGTCGTCCCGTCGGTGCGCAGCTCCTCCCGGTCGGCTCCATCGCGCAGTCTCTCGACTGCCTCACTCGGTCGTCTGCCGAACACCTTGTAGAGATGTTCGGCCTCTAGCCTGGCTGACACGCGTACCTCTTGCGTCGGGGGCGGGGGTCAGTGGCGGCGCCTGCCCCTGGCCGACCAGGACAAACCGGAAAGTGGTTCAGTTCACAACGAGTCCGTAGGATCACCGCCGACGCTTCACATCGCTGCTGAGGGGGACGGCTGTGGAACGACCGGACGACAGACGCGCGTCGGTACTGCGCTTCGCGACGGAGCTGGTGGCATGGGTCGCCGCGCCCTGGGCCCTGGCCGCGTACTCCTGGGTGCTCGCCGTCCTCGCGGTGGTGGTCCTCATCGGTCTGCCGACCGTGTTCTCCACACCGGGCGACAAGGCGCAGGTGATCGTCCCGGTGCCCGGCGCGGTGACGATCCTGCTGGTGCTGCTCCAGCTCGTCGTGGCGGTGGTCGCGGCGTGGTGGGCCTGGCCGGTGTGGGCGGCGGTCGTCGTGTCGGTGCTGGCCGCGGCGACCCTCGTCACCGAACAACCGCGCTGGCGCTGGCTGGTGACCCGCGTCGGCGGGTGACTGTCGGTGCCGTACGGCATGATGCGAGGCGTGACCGGACGACTCATGCTTCTCGACACCGCCTCGCTCTACTTCCGCGCCTACTTCGGTGTACCGGAGTCCGTGAAGGCCCCGGACGGCACGCCGGTGAACGCCGTGCGCGGGCTGCTGGAGTTCATCGACCGCCTGGTCAAGGACCACCGCCCCGATGAGCTGGTGGCCTGCATGGACGCCGACTGGCGTCCCCAGTGGCGGGTCGATCTGATCCCCTCCTACAAGGCCCACCGGGTCGCCGAGGAGCATGAGGTCGGGCCGGACGAGGAGGAGGTGCCGGACACGCTGTCACCGCAGGTGCCGGTCATCGAGGCCGTCCTGGACGCGCTCGGCATCGCGCGCGTGGGCGTCGCGGGCTACGAGGCGGACGATGTGATCGGCACGTTCACCGCGCGGGCGAAGGGCCCGGTCGACATCGTCACCGGCGACCGCGACCTGTACCAGCTGGTGGACGACGCTCGCGGCATCCGCGTGCTGTACCCGCTCAAGGGCGTGGGCACGCTCCAGCTCACCGACGAGGCGTGGCTGCGCGAGAAGTATGGCGTCGACGGACGCGGGTACGCGGATCTGGCGCTGCTGCGCGGCGACCCGAGCGACGGTCTGCCGGGGGTGCCCGGCATCGGGGAGAAGACGGCGGCCAAGCTGCTGGCCGAGTTCGGCGACCTGGCCGGGATCATGGCGGCGGTCGACGACCCGAAGGCGAAGCTCACGCCGTCGCAGCGCAAGCGCCTGGACGAGTCGCGGCCGTATGTCGCGGTGGCGCCGAAGGTCGTGCATGTCGCGGACGACGTCCCGCTGCCGGACGTCGACCCGACGCTGCCGCGCGGCCCGCGGGACCCGGCCGCAATGGAGGAGCTGGGGGCGCGCTGGGGCCTGGGCGGGTCGCTTCAGCGGCTGCTGACGACCCTGGCTCCGTAAATCATCTTCTCCGCTGGGCGAATCACCTTCTCATCGGAGGGGAACCGCATTCTCGTTTGACTTAATCTTGCCCTCAGACAAGGGGTGTTAAGTAAGGGGAGATGTTAACTTAGGTAAGCCTAAGCAGGGAAGCAGGGAGGCCGCCATGGCAGAACGACCGGGACGCAAGCCGCGGAAGCCGCATTCCGCGGAGGTCGTCCGCACCGAGCGACTGACCCCGCACATGCAGCGGGTCGTGCTCGGAGGCGAGGGGCTCGCCGATTTCGCGGCGGACACCTGCACCGACCATTATGTGAAGCTGCTGTTCCCGGCGGGGGGTGCCGTCTATCCCGAGCCCTTTGACATGGAACGGATCCGCGAGGAGTTCCCGCGCGAGCAGTGGCCGGTGACCCGGACCTACACGGTCCGCCACTGGGACGCCGAACACCGCGAGATGACCCTGGACTTCGTGATCCACGGCGACGAGGGTCTCGCCGGGCCCTGGGCGGCGCAGGTGCGGCCGGGCGAGACCGTCTGGTTCATGGGCCCCGGCGGCGCCTACGCCCCCGACACCGCCGCCGACTGGCATCTGCTCGTCGGTGACGAGAGCGCGCTGCCCGCCATCGCCCGCTCCCTGGAGGCGCTGCCCGACGGAGTCACGGCGTACGCCTTCGTCGAGGTGGCCGGCCCCGAGGAGGAGCAGAAGATCGACTCCGATGTGGAGGTCGTCTGGCTGCATCGCGGGGACCGGCCGGTCGGCGACGCGCTGACCGAGGCCGTGCGGGCGCTGGAGTTCCCCGAGGGGCGGGTGCACGCCTTCGTCCACGGCGAGGCGCACTTCGTGAAGGAGCTGCGGCAGCTGCTGCGCGTCGAGCGCGAGATCCCCCGCGAGGACCTGTCGATCTCCGGCTACTGGCGGCTCGGCCACAACGAGGACGGCTGGCAGGCCTCGAAGCAGGAGTGGAACGCCCGGATCGAGAACGAGCAGGAGGGCACGCCGACGGCGTGAGCCCTGGGACAGCGGCCCGTGCAGCACGCACGGGCCGCTTTCCGCTTTCCGCTGTCCCGACGGCCTCACACCGACCGCTGGTACGACCTGAACGTCCGTATCGACAGCCACACCGCCGCCACCGCGAGCGCCAGCAGCGCCCCGCCGCGCCCCAGCACCGCAGCCCAGTCCGGGTTCTCCGACAGTGCCGAACGACCGGCCACCATCGCCCAGTCGAGCGGGTTGAAGTCGGCGATGTGCCGCATCCAGGACGGCATCTGGCTCGGTGCCATGAAGGCGCTGGACAGGAAGGTCAGCGGCAGCAGCAGAAAGGTGTTGACGCCGATGATCGACTCCCGCTCCCGCACCAGCATCCCGAGCGCGTTGGACAGCGCCCCGAAGACGGTGCCGAGCAGGACCGAGGCGAGGACCAGCACGGCGACGCCCGCGATCCCGCCGGGGTAGTCCGCGCCGCCCAGCAGCCCGAGCAGCACGATGACGACCGATTGCAGGGCGGTGACCAGGCCGTTGATGACGACGTTGCCGTTCATCAGGGCGGCCCGGCTGACCGGGGTGGTCAGGAAGCGGTCGAGGGTGCCGCGCTGGATCTCGTCGAGCGTGGTCATCCCCGCCCACATGTTGGAGCTGAGCGCGCTCATCACGACCACGCCGGGGACGAGGTAGTCGAGGTAGGAGGTGGTGCCGAAGCCGCCGAGCTCGACGACGTCACGGAACAGGCTGCCGAAGAGGAACAGCCAGATCACGGGCTGAATCAGGGTGATGATCGCGTAGGCGGGCTGCCGTACGAACACCATGAGTTGACGCTGCGTCATGTACCAGGTCTGGGAGACGACGGTGCTCATCGGGCACCTCCCGCGGCAACCGGCTCCTCGGTGTCCACGGTCTCCGTGACCTGCGCGTAGCGCCGCCCCGTGTAGCGCAGATACACGTCGTCCAGTGAGGGGCGGGCGACGGTCGCGGCGGCGACGCCGACACCGGCCCGCTCCAGGGCGCCGAGCAGGGCGGGCATCGCGTCCGCCCCGTCGTCGGCGCGGACGCTGGCGCGCCGGCCGTCCATCAGCACCTCGTGCACCCCGGGCAGTCCGCCGAGGGCACCCTTGAGCAGCGTACGACCGGCTTCGCCGACCGTGGCGCGCAGCTCCAGGTGGACGGCGTCGCCGCGGAGTTCGCCCTTGAGGGCGTCGGGGGTGCCTTCGACGACGACCCGGCCGCGGTCGACGATCGCGACGCGGTCGGCGAGCCGGTCGGCCTCTTCGAGGTAGTGCGTGGTGAGCAGGATGGTCAGCCCCTCCTCACCGGCGAGCCGGCCGATCTCGTCCCACATGGCGCTGCGGGCCTGCGGATCGAGACCGGTGGTGGGCTCGTCCAGGAAGAGGACCTCGGGGCGGTGCACCAGACCGAGGGCGACGTCGAGGCGGCGCCGCATGCCACCGGAGTAGCCCTTGACCTGGCGGTTCGCGGCGTCGGAGAGGCTGAAGCGGTCGAGCAGCCCGGTCACCCGGCGGTCGAGGTCGGCGCCCTTCACACCGTAGAGCCTGCCTTGGAGCAGGAGGTTCTCGCGGCCGGTGGCGGCGGGGTCGGCGCCGGAGTTCTGGGCGACCACGCCGATCGCGCGGCGGACCCGGTCCGGGTGGCGCAGCACGTCGTGGCCGGCGACGGTGGCCGCGCCGGAGTCGGGACGGGCCAGGGTGGTGAGGATCTTGACGGTGGTGGATTTGCCGGCGCCATTGGGGCCGAGGAGCCCGAAGACGGTGCCGGGTTCGACGGTGATATCCAGGCCGTTGAGGGCGGTGACGTCACCGGGATAGGTCTTGATCAGCTGACGCGCCTCGACTGCGGGCGCACGGGTGTTCATGGCAGGTGCTCTCCTGGGTGAGCGGATGACAGCTGATCCGCTGGAGGGGCACCGGGCTATCCTGGGTGTGCCGCACCTCGATCGCCTGGATGTGCCTCACGGCGGATTCAGCTCGGGGTTCGAGGCCCTGGCACCGCTGCTGCAACAGCCGTGCCGGGGCCTGTTCTTCATCAGGTCTCGTGCCGTTCGTCAGATCTCGTGCAGGGCCTTCCACTCCTCGATCCCGGGCAGTGCGCCCGCCTTGATCTCGTCGAGGAAGCCGCGGACCCACGCCGCCTCCGCCTCCACCATGTGGAGCTGGTACTCGTTCTCCACGAGGAAGAGCCGGGGCAGCGTCTCGTACAGCTTCTCCAGCGCGCCGCGGCTGCTCGCCGCCTGGACCAGCAGGGCGTCGAGCCGCTCCTCCAGCAGCGTCACCACGTCGTCCGGGTGCAGTACGCCGAGCAGCGAGAGCGCGGTCTCGAAGATCGGGTACTCCTTGGCCGGAGAGGCGACCAGGTCCGACATCCACTCGGTGGTCTCCTGGCGGCCGGCCGCGGTGATGCCGTAGACCGTGCGCTCGGGTCGGTTGCCCTGCCGCTCCACGTCCGTGACCTCGACGAAGCCGTGCTTCTCGAGGCTCTGCACGACGGTGTAGAGCGAGCCGTAGTTGATCTTCGTGCTGGAGTCCTTGCCCTGGCGGCGCAGGGTCTGGGCGATCTCGTAGGGATGCATGGGCTTCTGCCACAGCGTCGCCAGCACGGCGAGCGCCAGGGGATTGCGGAGCTTACGTCGCCGCATGGGCCCGGTTCACCTCGCATCCTCACCCGTGACCGAATATCCGTAGCCGAACATATCGCGAGTCACGAAGACCCGTCAATAGACACGATGTATCGCGTTTGAGCGGGCCGCGCAAGGGCGTGAGGACTTGGGACCGCCTTCGACATGACCGCGTCATCGGGGCGAAACAGCCCCTCCTTAATTTCTGTCGCCTGACAGGAATTCCACGTCGAAGGCAGGTGCCTCCGTGACGACCACCACCCCGTCCGACGTCCGCCCCGATCCACCGCACTCCCCCGACGACCGCTCCCTCACCGCGTTCGGCTACCGCCAGGAACTGCACCGCAGCCTGGGCCGGTACGCCTCGTTCGCGGCCGGGTTCTCCTTCATCTCCGTCCTGACGACGGTCTTCCAGTTCTTCGCCTTCGGGTACGCGTTCGGCGGCCCCGTCTTCTTCTGGGCCTGGCCCGCGGTCCTGCTCGGACAGCTGATGGTCGCCGCCTGCTTCGCCGAGCTGGCGGCGCGCTATCCGATCTCGGGCGCGATCTACCAGTGGTCGTCCCGCCTCTCGAACCTCACCTTCGGCTGGTTCGCCGGCTGGATCATGGTGATCGGACAGATCGTGGTGGTCGCGGCGGCGGCACTGGCGCTCCAGATGGTGCTGCCCGCCATCTGGTCCGGCTTCCAGCTGGTCGGCACCGACCCCGCACCGACCTCGGCGGACGGCGCGGCCAACGCGGCGCTGCTCGGGGTGGTCCTGCTGGCGCTGACGACGCTGGTGAACGTCCTGGACAACCGTGTGATGTCCGTGGTCAACCGGGTCGGCGTGACGGCCGAGATCATCGGCGCGGTGCTCATCGTCGTCCTGCTGCTCACCCACTCCGAGCGCACTCCGGGCATCACCTTCCACACCGAGGGCGCCGCGCAGAGCGGGCTGTTCGGGGCGCTGCTCGTCGGTTCGTTCACGGCCGCGTACGTGATGATCGGCTTCGACAGCGCGGGCGAGATGAGCGAGGAGACACACCATCCCCGGCGTACCGCGCCCCGGACGATCCTCACCGCGCTGGGCGCGGCGGGGCTGCTCGGCGGGCTGATCGTGCTGGGCGGCCTGCTGGCGGCGCCCAGCCTCACGGACGGGCGCCTCGCGGTCGACGGGCTGAGCTACGTCCTCACGAGCAGCCTCGGCGACGGCGTGGGCAAGGTGCTGCTGGCCGACGTGGTGGTGGCGATCGCGGTGGCGACGCTCGCGATCCAGACGGCGGCCTGCCGGATGCTGTTCTCCATGGCCCGCGACGGCCAACTGCCCTACTCGGCACGGCTCGCCCGGGTCAACCCCCGCACCGGCATGCCGACCGCCCCCGCCCTGGTCGTCGGCGTCCTCGCCGCGGCCCTGCTCCTGCTGAACTTCGCCTCCCCGGAGGCGTTCCTGGCCATCGGCACGACCTGCATCGTGATGCTGTACCTGGCCTACGCGATGGTCACCGGCCCGCTCCTCGTCGCCCGGATGCGCGGCCGCTTCACCACCGACGGCACCGACGAGGCGGGCGCGCCGCTCTTCTCCCTCGGCCGCTGGGGCGTCCCGGTCAACGCCCTCGCCCTCGTCTACGGCCTCCTCATGGCCGTCAACCTGGCCTGGCCCCGGGCCGCGGTGTACGACCCGGCGGGCGGCCACTGGTACTTCCAGTGGTTCACGGTGCTGTTCCTCGGCGTCACCGTCGCGGCGGGCGTGGCCTACCGGGCCCGCAAGGCCCGTGCGACGCTGCCCGCGGAGGCCGTCGCCCCGGCCTGACGATCTACCCTGGCCGGTGATGAGACGCAAGAACCGGATCCCGCCCTCTCCCCTCCCCCAGCGCGAGGGGGTGGACCCGGTGCGGGTCCGGCTGCCCCCCGACGGACCGTGGGGCACGGTCCGGGAGTACCTCGTGGAGCGGCTCAGCGGGGCCGAGCCCGGGGTCGTCGACGGGATGTTCACGGCGGGGCAGGTCGTCGCCGCGGACGGACGGGCGGTGGCGCCCGACGCGGAGTACGTCCCCGGCAGGTACGTGTGGTTCCACCGGGAGCTGCCCCCCGAGGCACCGGTGCCGTTCCCGCTCGGGGTCGTGTATCAGGACGAGCACATCGTCGTCGCCGACAAGCCGCACTTCCTGGCCACCACTCCGCGCGGCAGCCATGTCACCGAGACCGCGCTCGCCCGGCTGCGCCGGGATCTGGACATCCCGACGCTCGGCGCCGCCCACCGCCTCGACCGGCTCACCGCCGGACTCGTGCTGTTCACGGTGCGCCCCGAGGAACGGGGCGCGTACCAGACGCTGTTCGCCAAGCGGCTCGTACGCAAGGAGTACGAGGCGGTCGCGTCGTACGATCCGGCACTCGCCCTGCCCCGGACCGTGCGCAGCCGGATCGTGAAGGAACGCGGGGTGCTGGCCGCCTATGAGGTGGAGGGCGAGCCCAATGCCGTCAGCGGCGTCGAACTGATCGGTCACCGCGACGGGCTCGGCCGGTACCGGCTGCTGCCGACCACCGGGCAGACCCATCAGCTGCGGGTCCACATGAACGCGCTGGGTCTGCCCCTGCTCGGTGATCCGCTGTATCCCGTGGTGGCCGACGCCGTGCCGGCCGGTGACTTCCGGCGACCGCTGCAACTGCTCGCACGGTCACTGGAGTTCACCGACCCGGTCACGGGGACGGAGCACCGGTTCCGCAGCACCGGGGTGCTGGAGGCCTGGTCCTCCTACGCCACCTGGGCCGGTCAGTAACCCCGCCACCAGCGCAGGAACCGCCGCCAGGCGCCCATCGGCCGGGCGGGCGCGGGCGTCGGTGCGGGCGGCTGCGGCACGGCGGACGCGGCCGGCTGGGGCTCCGCCACCGGGGCCCCGACCGGCGGCTCCGGCACCACCGGCTGCGTCGGCTCCGTCGGCTCCGTGCCGAGCTGCCAGGCGGGCCGTTGCTGGGGCACCGGAGCGTGGCCCGGCTTCTGCATGATGTCCTGCTGCGGCTTGGGCGCGAACCGGACCGGCAGTTCCACCAGGTGCCGCGAGGAGATCGACTGACGCCACTCCAGCTCGTCCTCGTCGCAGTCGAGCTGGACGTCCGGCAACCGCATCAGCAGCGCGTCGACACCGGTGTCCGCGATGCCACGGGCGATGTCCTGTCCGGGGCACTCGTGCGGGCCGCCGCCGAAGGCGAGGTGGGAACGGTTGCCCTGCATACCGGCGTTGAGGTCGGGGCGGACCCGGGGGTCGACGTTGCCCGGCGCGATGCCGAACAGCAGGCCGTCGCCCTTGCGGATGCGCTGGCCGCCCAACTCGGTGTCCTGCTTGGCGTAGTAGGCGAAGACGGTGCTGAACGGCGGCTCGTCCCACAGGGACTGCTCGACCGCTTCCTGCACGGTCATCTGGCCGCCGTTCAGCTGGGCGCGGAAGCCCGGGTCGGTGAGGACCATGCGGATGACGTTGCCGATGAGGTTGACGGTGGCCTCGTAGGCGGCCATGAGGACGAGCCAGAGGTGGGTGGTGACCTCGTCGTCGGTGAGCTTCGCCGGGTGCAGCACGAGGTGGCTGGCGAAGTCCTCCTGCGGCTGCCTGCGGCGGCGTTCGGCGAGCCGCTGGAGGACGCCCATGACGTACCCCTGGCTGGCGTTGGCGGTCTCGGTGCCCTTGAGGAGGTCGCGGGTGGCCTGCACGAGCCGGTCGTTGTACTCGTCCGGCATGCCGAGGATCTCGCAGAGGATGGCCATCGGCAGATGCTCGGCGAACTGGCTCATGAGATCGGCCTCGCCGGTCTCGCAGAACTCGTTGACCAGGCGCTGGGTGTAGCGGTTGATGTGGCGGCGGATGGCCCGGTAGTCGATGGTCGACATGGCGCCGGTGACCGCGCCGCGCAGCCGCAGATGCTCGTCGCCCTCGGCGTAGGAGCAGATGGGCGCCCAGGCGATGTGCGGCATCATCGGGTGGTCGGGCTTGACCATGCCCTCGATCTGCGGGCTCCAGATACGGCTGTCCCGGCAGAAGTGCGAGGGCGTGCCCACCAGATGGAGGTTCTCGGCGTGGCCGAGGACGATCCACATCGGTACGTCGTCGTGGAGCAGCACGGGCGCCACCGGGCCGTGCTCCTGGCGGAGTTGCTCGTAGAGCCCTTCGAGGTCCTCCGCCTCGGGGCCGTACAGCCGGTGCAGTCCCCCGGGACCGCGGCCGTGGGCGGGGCAGCCGGGGGGCGGGCCGGCCATGGGGTCGACACCGGTCAGGGAGTGGGATTCAGGCGTCACAGTGATCGCTCCGAAGTGGATCCGGTTGCAGGGGAGTTGGGTCGGGGGCGGCGCCCGCCAGGGCTCGGGACGTCAGGTGAGCGCGCCCGTCATCGCGAGCGAGTGCAGGAAACGCATCAGGGTCATCAGCACATCGCGGCTGGACGCCCGGCGGCGCGCGTCGCACTCCACGATGGGGATCTCCGGGGCCAGGTCGAGCGCGCTGCGCAGGTCCGCGACGGGGTAGCGCGGGCCGTCCGGGAAGCTGTTGACGGCGACGACGAAGGGCACTCCGCGCTCCTCCAGCCGTCCTATGACGTCGAAGCTCACCTCCAGGCGGCGGGTGTCGACGAGGACCACCGCGCCGAGCGCGCCCTCGAACAGCCCGTTCCACAGGAACCAGAAGCGTTCCTGGCCGGGGGTGCCGAACAGGTACAGGACGAGCTGGTCGGTGATGCTGATGCGGCCGAAGTCCATGGCCACGGTGGTGGCGGTCTTGGTCTCGGAGCCGTAGTTGTCGTCGACCCCGACCCCGGCCTGGGTCATGGTCTCCTCGGTGGTCAGCGGCCGGATCTCGCTGACCGAGCCGACCATCGTCGTCTTGCCGACTCCGAAGCCGCCCACGATCACGATCTTCACCGCGGCCTGGGCCGTGTGCGGCAGATGATCCTCTGTGCGTGGTCCGGGGATGGTGTCAGAGCCTTTGAAGTCCATGCATCACCGCTTCGAGAAGGGAACGGTCGGGGAGCGCCTGCCGGACGATCGGGGAGCGCGCCTGCACCAGTTCGGCCGTCAGCATCTCGGTGAGCAGCACGGTCACCACGCTGAACGGAAGGTTGAGATAGGCCGAGAGCTCGGCCACCGAGAGGGGAGCCGTGGTGAGCCGGAGCATCGCCGTCTGCTCGGGCGTCGCGGAGGGCGGTGGGTCGGCGCGCGCCACGATTAACGTGACGAGGTCGAGGTCGGCGCGCTCGCCGTCCGGTCCCGCGACCACGTACAGGCGTTCAGGAGGGCGCTTTCCGCCGCCCTTCCCCTCGGGTTCGGGGACCGGTTCGACGACTTCGGGACTGGGGTATCGCCGCTGGCGTTGCGGAGGAGTCATACGGTCTGGCCGTTGCGCCTGGGCGGACTGGTCAGATGGGCCCCGATCCGGACGACCAGGTCGCGCATTCTGTTGCTCATCAGTCCTGGTTCGGCGACCACGTCGGACAGGACCGCGAGGTAGGCGTTGGGGCCCGCGGCCATCAGATAGAAGTAGCCGCCGTTGATCTCGATGAGGACCATCTTCATCCGTCCGTCGCTGCCCGGGATCTCGTGGGCGACGGCGCCGGCCAGGCTCTGGAGCCCCGCGCAGGCCGCGGCGACACGGTCGGCGGCGTCCGGGTCGCCGCCGTGGCGGGCGATGCGCAGTCCGTCGGCGGAGAGCACCACGATCATCTCGATGCCCGGTACGCCATCGGCGAGATCCTTGAGCATCCAGTCGAAGTTGGCGCGCTGCTGGATCACTTGTGGTCCCTCTCGTCGTCGGCCTCGATGCGGGCCGGCTCGGTGGTCTGCTGGGTGCGTGCGGTCGGGTCCGGGTCGCCCTTGAGTCCGTTCCAGAACGCCTCGACCCACAGGCCGGGTTCGGGTTCCTTCTGCTCCGGCACGGGGGCGGGGGCGGGCGTCGACCAGATGGACGGCTTGCCCTCCCGCTCGGCCTTCTCGGCGGCGGCCTGTTCGGCGAGCCGCTGGCTGAGCGGGATCTTGACCCGACTGCGGCGCTGCGGCAGCCCGCCCGCGGTCCATTCGGTCACCTCGGGGACCTCGTCCTCCATGGACACGGTGGCCGGGATGCGGGGGCTGGTGGGGCGGCGCCTCTTGGGTGCGCGCTTGGGACCTTCGAGCGCACCTTCGGTCTTCGGCACGGCGCCGGCGCCGATGCCGTGGGCGAGTCCGGGGGCGCGCTCGCTGGTCATCATCTCGCGCGGCACGACGAGGACGGCGCGGACTCCGCCGTACGCCGAACTGCGCAGCGAGACCTGCATGTCGTACTGCGAGCACAGGCGTCCTACGACGGCCAGGCCCAGGCGCGGGGAGTCGCCGAGGTCCTGGAGGTCGACGCCGGCCTTGGCCCGCTCCAGCATGCCCTCGGCCTTGTTGCGGGCCTCCTCGCTGAAGCTGACGCCGGCGTCCTCGATCTCGACGGCGACGCCGGTCTGCACCTCGGTCGCGGTGACGTGGACCTTGGTCTGCGGCGGCGAGTAGCGGGTGGCGTTGTCCAGGAGTTCCGCGACCGCGTGGATGACCGGTTCGACGGAGATGCCGCGGATGTTGACCTGGGCGATGGAGTCCAGCTTGATGCGGCGGTACTCGAGGATGCGGGACATGCCGCCGCGCAGGACGCTGTAGAGCGGGACGGGGTCGGGCCACTGACGGCCGGGGCGACCGCCGCCGAGCACGGAGATGGAGTCGGCGAGACGGCCGATCAGCGCGGTGCCGTGGTCGATGCGCAGGAGGTCGTCGAAGACCTCGGGGTTGCGGCCGTGGTCCTCCTCCATCTCCCGCAGTTCCTTGTTCTGCTGGTGGACGATGGCCTGGACGCGGCGGGCGATGCTGACGAAGGACCGCTGGGCGGAGTCACGCAGGGCTTCCTCGCGGTCGATGATCTCCAGGACCGTCTTGAGCACCATCAGCTGCGACTCGGGGAGTTCGCGGTAGGAGGAGTCGATGTCGCCGATGCGGCGAATCACCTCACCGGGCGAATTTCCGGATCGCAACCGGTAGATCGCGGCGGGCGCGATCTCCTTGGCGAAGCGGAGCATCTCGCCCTCGTGGGCGGCGACCCGGCGTTCCAGATACGCGGTGTGACGGGCGTGCTCGGCTCGCAGGTCACGCAGGGCTCGGCCGCGACGTACCGCTTCGGCCGCCACCGCGAGCACCAGGAGCATGGCGACGCCGCCGCACCAGCCGACGGCCGTGCGGGCGGGCTCCGACACCGCGGCGGCTGCGGCTCCGGTCGCCGCGGCCATCAGTATCGCCGGTAGCAACAGCACGCGCGCGTAGGGAAGTTCACGGCGTCCGGGTGGGGATTGAACACTCACCATGTAGGCCCTCTGAAACATATCGGCTGGGAGGCGCATATTTGGGGAACAAGCGCCCGAATACATCTCAACTCGGTGCGCTGCGGGCGAGCTTAGTCCGACCGGATCATCGCCGTGTCATATTCAGCAAGCGCCTGAAACGCACCGCGCGACAGGAGTACTCTCGGCCCCATTTACACGCTGAGCCGCCATTCGCACACGGTGCGTCACGGCGAACAGGCAGGCGAAAACCACTCACCGTGACGAGTGAAGAGCCGCTTCCCGTACGGCGGTTCAGACCCCGGCGATGCGCAGCGCCGCGTCGGCCGTCGCCTCCGCGAACACCGACACCGGGCGCTCGGGGTCGGAGCGGTGGACGAGGATGACGCCCTCGATCAGTCCGAAGACCAGGTCGGTGCGCAGATCGAGCTCACTCTTGACGAGGGCGCCCCCGGCCGTGGTCGCGGCGAGCAACTGGCGGTAGGCGTCCTTGAGTTCGGCGCGTACGGCATGGAACCCGGCGAACCGCTCGGCGCGCACCTCGGGCAGCAGATAGAGACCGCCCAGGTTGTGCGGGCCGCCGCACAGCACCTCGACGTCCGCACGACACAGCTCCCACAGCCGGTCCGCGGCCGGTGTCGCGTCGTCGGCGAGGAGCTCGCGCGCGTACGCCAGGGACGGGGTGACCGTGGACTCCAGGAGCCGGGCGAGCAGCTCCTCCTTGCCGGAGACGTAGTGGTACATGGAGGCCTGGCGCATGCCCGCGCGCTCGGCGACGGCGCGGGTGGTGGTGGCCGCGTAGCCACGGGTGGTGAACAACTCGGCGGCGGCGGCGAGGAGTTCGTCGCGCGGCTCGAGGCCGCTGTCCGGCCGCTGCGCGGCGCGCGGCCTGCCGACCCGTCGCCCACCTGTCGTTCCCATGGGTTCGATCCTCGCACAGGGTGCCATCCGGTGATCCACACGCCGAAGCGGCCCTGCGGGGTGAGCCCTCGGTAACCGCCTCGCAACACCCGGGCAACCCGGGCGACCCGGCCCGCCCCTAATTTCTGTCGCACGACAGAAATAGACCGGAGCCGGAGGTCCCGCGATGGCCACAGCGACCACATACGGAGCGCGCGATCACGCCCGCGCCCAGCAGGGCACGCGCACCGAGGCCATGCCGGTGGTACCGGCCGCCGACTGGCCGGATCCCCCCTGCGAGGCGGGCCATCTGGTGTGGGCCGAGACGGTCGCGGGCGGCAACTACACCCACCGCGTCCTCGCCCGCGGCACCGAACTGCGCCTGACCGACCCGCGCGGCGACGCCTGCGCCCACCTCCTGCTGTACGCGGCGGACCGCCCCTGGGAGCGGCTGAACGTCGCCGACACGGTGAAGGTGCAGTGGAACGCCTACCTCGGCGAGGGCCGGCTGCTCCTGTCCGACCAGGGCCGCGTCCTCGCGACCGTCGTCGCCGACACCTCCGGCCGGCACGACACGCTGTGCGGCACCTCCAGCCTCGTACGCAACACCGAGCGGTACGGCGACGGCACCCCGCAGTCGCCCACCCCCGCCGGACGCGAGCTGTTCAAGCTGGCGGCGGCCAAGAACGGGCTCGAACCCCGCGATCTGCCGCCGTCGCTCTCCTTCTTCCAGGGCGTGGAGGTCCGCCAGGACGGCTCCCTGGACTTCACCGGCTCGGCCGGAGCGGGTGGCAGCGTGACCCTGCGCACCGAGCAGGACGTCACCGTGCTGATCGCCAACGTCCCGCACCCGGCCGACCCGCGCCCCGACTACGTCAGCACCCCGCTGGAGGTCCTCGCCTGGCGCGCCGGACCCACCGCACCCGGCGACCCGCTGTGGGACGCCACGCCCGAGGGCCGCCGCGCCTTCCTCAACACCACCGAATTCCTCACCGCCAGGGGGCTCGCATGACGTCCGTGGTTCCCGCGAAGGCCGTCGATCCGGTGAAAGCCGTCGTCCCCGCTCGCGCCGCCTGGTCCGCCGTCCTGCGGACCGGCCAGACACTCACTCTCACCGATCTGCACGGCAACCAGGCCGTCGACTTCCTCGTCTACGACGCCCACGACACGTCCGTCCGCTACAGCGCGCCCGACACCATCCACGCCCAGGGCGGCATCTTCCTCACCACCGGCAGCGTGCTCATGTCCAACGAGCACACACCGCTGATGACGGTCGTCGCCGACGACGTCGGCCGCCACGACACGGTCGGCGGCGCCTGCTCCAAGGAGTCGAACACCCTCCGCTACGGCCACCACACCTGGTCGCAGCACGCGTGCGTGGACAACTTCCTCGCCGAGGGCGCCCGTTACGGCCTGGGCAAGCGGGACCTGGTCTCCAACATCAACTGGTACATGAACGTGCCGGTCGAGAAGGACGGCACCCTCGGCATCGTGGACGGCATCTCGGCGCCGGGACTCTCCCTCACCCTGCGCGCCGACCGCGACGTCCTCGTGCTCGTCTCCAACTGCCCCCAGATCAACAACCCCTGCAACGGCTTCGAGCCGACCGCGGTGGAGATGACGATCGGGGCCGCCGGATGAACTTCGACACGCTGCTGGTCGCGAACCGGGGCGAGATCGCGGTACGGATCATCCGTACGGCACGGGAGCTGGGCCTGCGCACGGTCGCCGTGTACTCCGATCCGGACCGCTCGGCCCCCCACGTCCGCCTCGCCGACGAGGCGGTACGACTCGGCCCGGCGCCCGCGAAGGAGTCCTACCTCGACACCGACCTGGTCCTGAAGGCGGCCAAGGACACCGGCGCCGGGGCCATCCACCCCGGGTACGGCTTCCTGTCCGAGGACGCCGCGTTCGCACGCCGCTGCGAAGAGGCCGGCATCGTCTTCGTCGGACCCACGCCGGAGCAGCTGGAGCTGTTCGGCGCCAAGCACACCGCACGGGCGGCGGCCGAGGCCGCGGGGGTGCCGCTGGCGCCGGGCACGGGACTGCTGGCCTCACTGGAGGAGGCGCACACACAGGCGTCCGCGATCGGCTACCCCGTCATGCTCAAGGCGACCGGCGGTGGCGGCGGCATCGGCATGTCGGCGTGCCGCTCCGCCGCCGAACTCACCGACACCTGGGAGCGGGTGCAGCGCGTCGCCGCCGCCTCCTTCTCCTCCGCGGGCGTCTTCCTGGAGCGCCTCGTCGAGCACGCCCGCCATGTCGAGGTACAGGTCTTCGGCGACGGCGCGGGCCGGGTCGTCACCTTCGGCGACCGCGACTGCTCCCTGCAACGCCGCAACCAGAAGGTCCTGGAGGAAGCACCGGCCCCAGGACTTCCGGACCACGTCCGCGAGCAACTCACCGAGTCCGCCCGCGACTTGTGCGCCTCCGTCGGCTACCGCTCCGCCGGGACGGTCGAGTTCGTCTACGACGCCCCCCGCGAGGAGGCCTACTTCCTGGAGGTCAACACCCGCCTCCAGGTGGAGCATCCGGTCACCGAGGAGATCTACGGCGTCGACCTCGTCGCCTGGATGCTGCGCCTGGCCGGCGGTGAGAGGGACGTCGTCCGCGCCCCCGGCCCGCCGCGCGGCCACGCCGTCGAGGCTCGCCTCTACGCCGAGGACCCCGCACGCGAACACCGGCCGAGCGCCGGCCTGTTGACACGGGTCGAGTTCCCGCCCGGCGTCCGTGTCGACGGCTGGGTGGAGACGGGCACCGAGGTGACGACGTCGTACGACCCGATGCTCGCGAAGGTCATCGCGTACGGCTCGGACCGCGCGCACGCGCTGCGCCGGCTCGACGAGGCGCTGGCCCGCACCCGGGTCGACGGCATCGAGACGAACCTCGGCCTGGTCCGCGCCGCCCTCGCGGACGCGCGCTTCACCCAGGCGACGCACTCCACCGCGACCCTGGCGAGCATCGCCGACCCCACCCCCCGCATCGAGGTGGTCTCCGGCGGCACCCTCACCACCGTGCAGGACTGGCCCGGCCGCACCGGCTACTGGCAGGTCGGCGTGCCTCCGTGCGGCCCGATGGACGACCGCGCCTTCCGGCTCGGCAACCAGGCGCTCGGCAACCACGAAGGCGCCCCCGGCCTCGAATGCACCCTCCAGGGCCCCTCGTTGAGGTTCACCCACCCCACCACCGTCTGCGTCACCGGCGCCCCGGCCGAGGTCACCGTGGACGGCACACCGGTACCGCAGTGGGAACCGGTGACGGTACCCGCCGGGTCGCTGCTCACGGTGGGCGCACCCACCGAGCACGGCCTGCGGACCTACGTCCTCGTCGCCGGCGGCCTCGACGTCCCCGCCTTCCTCGGCAGCGCGAGCACCTTCACGCTGGGCCGCTTCGGCGGCCACGGCGGCAGGGCCCTGCGCACCGGTGACGTCCTGCACGGCGGAACCCGGACGACCGACACCCCGGTCACCGACACCCCGATCATCGGCACCCCGGTCACTGGCACCCCGGTCACCGGCCGCCCCTCCTACGGATCGACCTGGCACATCGGCGCCGTCGAAGGCCCGCACGCGGCACCGGAGTTCTTCACCGAGGACGACATCCGCGACTTCTACGCCGCCGACTGGAAGGTGCATTTCAACTCGGCGCGCACCGGCGTCCGCCTCGTCGGCCCGAGGCCCCGCTGGGCCCGCACCGACGGCGGTGAGGCGGGCCTGCACCCGTCCAACATCCACGACACCCCGTACTCGGTCGGCGCCGTCGACTACACCGGCGACATGCCCGTGCTGCTGGGCCCCGACGGGCCGTCCCTCGGCGGCTTCGTGTGCCCGGCGACGGTCCTGAGCACCGAGCGCTGGAAGCTGGGCCAGCTGCGCCCGGGCGACACCGTGCGCTTCGTCCCGGTGAACGTGGACGGCTCGGCCCGCCCGGAGATCGTGGACGGCGGCATCCTCGCCCGCGACGGCGACGTGACGTACCGCCGCAGCGGCGACGACAACCTGCTCGTCGAATTCGGCCCCATGCAGCTCGACCTGGCCCTGCGCATGCGCGTGCACGCCCTGATGGAGGCGGTGGCCTCGGAGGGCCCCGAGGGCATCACCGACCTCACCCCGGGCATCCGTTCCCTCCAGATCCAGACGGACCCGACCCGCCTCCCCCAGCACCAACTCCTCACCGCCGTACGCGAGATCACCGCAGGACTCCCGCCCACGGACGAACTCGTCGTCCCCTCCCGTACCGTCCACCTCCCCCTGTCCTGGGACGACCCGGCGACCCGCGAGGCGATCGCCCGCTACATGGCGGGCGTCCGCGACGACGCGCCCTGGTGCCCCTGGAACATCGAGTTCATCCGCCGGGTCAACGGCCTGGCGTCGGTGAACGACGTGTACGACACGGTCTTCGCCGCCGAGTACCTCGTACTGGGCCTGGGGGACGTGTACTTGGGTGCCCCCGTCGCCACCCCTCTAGACCCCCGCCACCGCCTGGTGACCACCAAGTACAACCCGGCCCGCACCTGGACGGCCGAGAACTCCGTCGGCATCGGCGGCGCCTACCTCTGCGTCTACGGCATGGAGGGCCCCGGCGGCTACCAGTTCGTGGGCCGCACGACCCAGGTGTGGTCGGGATGGCAGCAGCGCGGCGCGTTCGAGCCGGGATCCCCCTGGCTGCTCCGCTTCTTCGACCGGATCAAGTGGTATCCGGTCGACCCGGACGAACTCCTCGACCTGCGGGCCGACATCACCTCGGGCCGCTATGTACCCCGCATCGAGGAGGGCACCTTCTCGCTCGCCGAGTACCATGCCTTCCTCGCCGAGAACGCCGATTCCATACGCGAGTTCAAGGCACGCCAGCAGTCGGCGTTCACCGCGGAGCGCGACGCGTGGGAGGCCGCGGGTGAGTTCACCAGGGCGGAGACGGCGGCCGTACCGGCTCCCCCGGCCGAGGTGACGGTCCCCGAGGGCGGAAGTCTGATCGAGGCCGAATTCGCGGCCTCCGTATGGCAGTTGAACGTCTCGCCCGGTGACGAGGTGACGGCCGGACAGCCGCTGCTCGCGCTGGAGGCGATGAAGATGGAGTCCCGGGTGCACGCGCCGGTCGACGGCGTGGTGGCGGAGATCCTGGCCCGGCCGGGCGATCAGGTGGAGGCGGGGACGGCGCTGCTGGTCCTCGGGCCCACGAACTGAGAGGAACCCCATGACCGACGCTCTCACCCGCGTCCGCGCCGCCTACGCCCGCATCGAGGCCGTGGACCGACCGGAGATCTGGATCGACCTGCGCCCACAGGAGGAGGTCGAGGCCGAGGCCCGTGCCGTCGACGCCGGCGTGGGCCTCCCGCTGGCCGGACGCCTGTTCGCCGCCAAGGGAAACATCGATGTGGCGGGCCTGCCGACCACCGCGGGCTGCCCGGCGTACGCCTACGACCCGGAGGCGGACGCCCCCGTGGTCGCCCGTCTGCGCGCGGCCGGCGCGATCGTGCTGGGCACCACCAACCTGGACCAGTTCGCGACCGGCCTGGTGGGCACCCGCTCCCCGCACGGTGCCGTCCGAGGCGCCCACGATCCGTCCCGCATCAGCGGCGGCTCCAGCTCCGGCTCAGCGGTAGCGGTGGCCCTCGGCCTGGTCGACTTCGCCCTGGGCACCGACACCGCGGGCTCGGGCCGGGTACCGGCCGCCTTCAACGGCATCGTCGGCCTCAAACCCACCCGAGGTCTGGTCCCGACGACGGGAGTGGTCCCGGCCTGCGCCTCCCTGGACTGCGTGACGGTCTTCGCGCGCACCCTCCCGGAGGCGGAGCAGGCCCTGTCCCACATGACGACGGCCACCCCACCCCCTGTCCCCGGCCGGCCGGCCGGCCCCTGGCGGATAGCGGTCCCGCCCCTCGACCAGCTCGGCGCACTGGACGAGGGCTGGGCAGCGGCGTACGAGGCGGCGGTCGCGCAGCTGTCGGCCGCGGGCGCGGAGATCCGCACCCTGGACCTGACCCCGTTCACCGAGGCGGCCGCGATGCTCTACGAGGGCGCGTTCGTGGCCGAGCGCTACACGGCGGTGGGGAGCTTTGTCGACAAGTTGCTCGCAGAGGGAGGCGAGGGGCTGGACCCGACCGTCGCCGGCATCATCACCCGAGCCCGGGACATCCCGGCCCACCAGCTCTACGCCGACCTGGACCGCCTGTCAGCCCTGCGCACCCGAGCCCTGGCGGAACTCTCGGACGCGGACGCCCTGTTGCTCCCCACCGCCCCGGGTCACCCCACCCTCGCGGAGGTGGCCGCGGACCCGCTCGCCACCAACGCCCGCCTGGGCCGCTTCACCAACTCGACGAACCTCTTCGACCTGGCCGCGGTGGCGGCACCGGCGGGCGAGGTGAACGGCCTCCCGTTCGGAGTGATGCTGATAGGCCCGGCGTTCACGGACGAACGTCTGACGCGTATCGCAGCGTTGCTCCAGCCGGAGACGAGGCTGGCGGTAGTGGGCGCCCACCTGACGGGCCAACCTCTGAACCCCCAACTCCTCTCCTTGGGCGCCCGCTTGGACCGCACGACCACAACGGCCCCGCACTACCGCCTGCACGCCCTCCAGACGACCCCACCCAAGCCGGGCCTGGTGCATGTGGGCGAGGAGGGAGCGGCGATAGAGACGGAGATCTGGCGCCTCCCGGCAGAAGGCCTGGGCCGCCTGCTGACGGCACTCCCCCACCCCATGACGCTGGGCAGCGTGGAACTGATGGACGGCACCCGCGTACCGGGATTCCTGTGCGAACCCACCGCACTCACGGCCGCCGAGGACATCACGCAGTACGGCAGCTGGCGCCACTATGTGGAACGCCGGAAAGGCTGACGCACCCAAGGGGCGCGGGGAACTGCGCGACCAGCCACAGACCCCCCGCACCCGGAACCGTCACCCCACCGACGAGTAGGCCACAACTCCCCGCAACAACTGATCAACGGCCTTACGCGCAGCCTTCGCCACACTCGACCCTTCCCTGGAAGGCGCCGCAGCAGAAATCTGCCCCAGCACATCAATCACCTGCTTGCACCACCGCACAAAGTCCCCGGCAGGCATCTCAGCCTCCCGCAGCACCTCGTCCAGCCCCTTCCCACTGGCCCACATGTACGCGGCCCAGGCGAAGCCGAGATCCGGCTCACGCTGCCCGACCCCTTCGGACTGGGTGATCCGGAAGTCCTCCTCAAGGGCATCGAGGCGCCCCCAGATCCGCACCATCTCCCCGAGCGCGGCCTTCGCCGCGCCGGTCGGCACCTTCGGCGCCATCGCGTCGTCACCGACCCGCGCCTCGTACACCAACGCCGAGACGCACGCGGCCAGCTCCGCGGGAGCGAGCCCCTCCCAGACCCCGGCGCGCAGACACTCACTGGCCAGCAGATCGAGCTCGCCGTAGAGCCGCGCAAGTCGCTTGCCGTGCTCGGTGACCTCGTCGGCCCGCAGATAGTCCAGCTCGGTCAGCAGCGCGACGATCCGGTCGAAGGTGCGCGCGATGGTGTTCGTACGGCCCTCGATGCGCCGCTCCAACTGCGAGGTGTCGCGCAGCAGTCGGTGGTACCGCTCGGCCCAGCGCGCGTGGTCCTCCCGCTCGTCGCACCCATGGCAGGGGTGCGCCCGAATCTCGGTCCGCAGTCGCGCGATCTCCCGGTCGTCGGCGGCCTGCGACCGCTTCTTGCGGGCCCGCTCCGGCGGAATGTGCCCGGCCTTGGTCCGCAGCGCGGAGGCCAGATCCCGACGGGACTGCGGTGAGCGCGGGTTGAAGGACTTCGGGATCCGCATCCGGTCCAACGCCTCGACGGGCACCGGGAAGTCCATCGACGCCAGCCGCTTGACCTGCCGCTCGGCGGTCAGCACCAAGGGCCGCGGCCCGTCATGCTGCTCGAACCCGCGATGCCCGTTGGACCGACCGGCGGGCAGCCCCGGATCCAACACCAGCGCCAGCCCGGCGTACTTGCCCGTCGGCACATGGATGACATCGCCCGGCTTGAGCTTCTCCAGCGCCGTCGCGGCCTCCGCGCGCCGCTGGTTGGCGCCCTGCCGGGCCAACTCGGTCTCGCGGTCCTTCAGTTCCCGGCGCAGCCGCGCGTACTCGTCGAAGTCGCCGAGGTGGCAGGTCATGGACTCCTTGTAGCCCTCAAGACCCTCCTCGTTGCGCTGCACCTGCCGCGAGATGCCCACCACGGACTTGTCGGCCTGGAACTGCGCGAACGACGTCTCCAGCAGCTCACGCGACCGGTGCCGCCCGAACTGCTCGACCAGGTTGACCGCCATGTTGTACGACGGCTTGAAGCTGGACCGCAGCGGATAGGTGCGCGTGCCCGCCAGCCCGGCCAGATGCTCGGGGCTGCTCCCGCGCTGCCACAGCACCACGGCATGGCCCTCGACGTCGATGCCGCGCCGCCCCGCACGCCCCGTCAGCTGGGTGTACTCGCCGGGCGTGATGTCGGCGTGCTGCTCGCCGTTCCACTTGACGAGCTTCTCCAGCACCACGGAGCGGGCGGGCATGTTGATGCCGAGCGCGAGGGTCTCCGTCGCGAACACGGCCTTGACCAGACCGCGTACGAACAGCTCCTCGACGACCTCCTTGAACGTCGGCAGCATGCCCGCGTGGTGGGCCGCGATGCCGCGTTCGAGGCCTTCCAGCCACTCGTAGTACCCGAGGACGTGCAGATCCTCGGTCGGGATGGAGGCGGTGCGCTCCTCGACCAGATCACGGACCTTCGCCCGCGCCTCGTCGTCGTTGAGCCGCAGTCCGGCGTACAGACACTGCTGTACGGCCGCCTCGCAGGCGGCTCGGCTGAAGATGAACGTGATGGCCGGCAGCAGGCCTTCGGCGTCGAGCCGCTCGATGACCTCGGGGCGACTCGGAGTCCACACCCGAGAACGCTGTCTACGCTCCCGCTCCCGGTCGGCCTCACGCATCGCCCTGCCGCGTCTGCGGTCCTGGTAAGAGGGCCGCTGGGCCTCCATCCTGGCCAGCCGCGTGAGGTCGGGGTTGACGGCCTTCTTGCTGCCCTCGCCCTCCTCGAACAGGTCGTACATCCGCCGCCCGGCGAGCACGTGCTGGAACAGCGGCACGGGCCGGTGCTCGGAGACGATCACCTCGGTGTCACCGCGAACGGTGTCGAGCCAGTCGCCGAACTCCTCGGCGTTGGACACGGTCGCCGACAGTGAGACGAGCGTGACCGACTCGGGCAGGTGGATGATCACCTCTTCCCATACGGCACCACGGAAGCGGTCGGAGAGGTAGTGCACCTCGTCCATGACCACGTACCCGAGTCCGAGGAGGGTCTGCGAGCCCGCGTACAGCATGTTCCGCAGCACCTCGGTGGTCATCACGACCACCGGCGCCTCGGAGTTGACGCTGTTGTCACCAGTGAGCAGACCGACCTTGTCGGCGCCGTAACGGCGGCACAGGTCGGCGTACTTCTGGTTCGACAGCGCCTTGATGGGTGTCGTGTAGAAGCACTTCTTGCCCTGTTGCAGGGCGAGGTGGACGGCGAACTCGCCGACGATCGTCTTGCCGGAGCCGGTGGGGGCGGCCACCAGCACGCCCTTCCCCGCTTCGAGCGCCTGGCAGGCCTCGATCTGGAAGGGGTCGAGGCCGAAGTCGTACATCTCGCGGAAGCCCGCGAGCGCGGTGGCCTGCTCGGCAGCCCGCAGACGGGCAGCCGCGTACCGCTCGGCCGGTGAGAGGTCCTCTGTCATCGTGCTTTCGAGCGTACCGGGCCCCACTGACAACAGGACGATCATTATCCGGATCGGGTCCGCTGAAACCTTGTCTTTACGCAGCTCACAGCCCTACGACGCGCACCGCACCGCGGATGCAGCGCACGAGAAGCGGAAGCGCCCCGAGCGGCTCGCCGTCCGCGTACCCGGAGATGCCGGGCGCACTGATCTCGACTTTCGCCGCCCGGTACACGCTGACCTTGGGGTGATCGACATGGGTGCCCTTGTACACGCGCGGGAAGACCCGCAACAGCGTCGCGCGCGTGCAGTCCCCGACGACGGTGACGTCGAACAGCCCGTCGGTCAGGTCGGCGCCGGGGCAGATGCGCATGCCGCCGCCGTACGACGATCCGTTGCCGATCGCGACGAGGGTGGCGTCGATCTCCCGGACCTCGCCGTCGTCGAGGCGGAGGCGGTAGGGGAAGGGGCGGAACGCGGCCAGTTCGGCGAGCATCGCGAGGTCGTACTTGAAGCGGCCGGTGGGCCATCTCATGCGGTTGCCGCGGTCGTTGACGCGGGAGTCGAAGCCGGAGGCGAGGACGGTACCGAACCAGCGGCCGTCCACCTGGCCGAGGTCGATGTCGCGCGGGTGACCGCTCTTGAGTGCCTCGGCGATCCGCAGGCCCGCCGCGGTGGGGTCGCGCACCGGCAGGCCCAGGGCGCGGGCGAGGTCGTTGCCGGTGCCGACGGCGACCAGGCCGAGCGGGGTGCCGGTGCCGGCGACGGCCTGGAGGGCGAGGTTCGCCATGCCGTCGCCGCCTACGGCGATGAGGGCGCCGGTGCCGTCGGCGACGGCGGCACGCGCGCGCGTGAGGGCGTCCTCGGCGTTCTCCCCGAGGACCGTACGCACGGAGAAGCCGGCCGCCCGCAACGCGGAAGCGGCCGGCTGCGCCGCGTGGGCGCCCCGGCCGCGGCCCGCGGTGGGGTTGACGAAGAGGGTGATCTCGCTGGTCACATCGCTGACCCTACGAGCCGCTTCGCGATCTTCAGGTCACGTCGTCATAACCGTTGACCCGGTCCGGACCCGACGACTGCTCAGGCACCCCCCGGCTCGCGGAGACCGTCTCGACCTCGCCGATGTCCTCGGGGGTGAGATCCAGGTCGGAGGCCTCGTCGTCGTCGGGGCCCAGGGCGTCGCGGCGACGCCGACGCTTGTCGTTGACCAGGGAGAACAGCGTCGCACCGAAGTACAGCACCCAGATCGGCCCGGCCAGCGCGAGCATGCTCAGCGGGTCCGTGCTCGGCGTCGCGACGGCGGCGAACACGGTGATACCCATGATCATCCCGCGCCACCAGCCGAGCATCCGCTTGCCGGTGATCATCCCGGTGAGGTTCAGGAAGACCAGCAGCAGGGGCAGCTCGAAGGAGAGACCGAAGACGATCACCATGCGGGTGACGAGCTGGAGCAGATCGTCGAGCGGCAGCTGGTTGTCGATGCTGCCGTTGGGGGTGAAGTCGATCAGCACCTTCGCGGTGGTGGGGAGCACCGAGTACGCGAAGTAGGCGCCGCCGACGAACAGCGGGGCACCGGTGAAGACGAAGGCGTAGGCGTACTTCTTCTCGTGCCGGTGCAGACCCGGGGCGACGAACGCCCAGAGCTGGTACAGCCAGATCGGCGAGGCGATCACGATACCGGCCATCAACGAGACCTGAAGGGCCAGGTTGAAGGGCGCGAGCAGACCGTTGATGGTGATCCGGGCGCACTTCACGGTGGAGTCGTCGGAGGACCCCGACCTGGCGAGCTCCGCAAAGCTCTGCTTGCAGCCGATCGAATCCAGGATCGGCTTCGTCAGGAAGTTGATGATGTCGTTGTAGAAGAAGGCGGCGACGATCGTGACGAGGACGATGGCCAGCAGTGCCTTCGCAAGCCGGTTGCGGAGCTCACGAAGATGATCCGCAAGGGGCATCCGCCCCTCGGGATCCTTCTCCTCTTTGCGGGCAGACTTCAGCAACCCACGTTCCCATCTCGTGCAGCGGGCCGGAGGTCACCGGCCCTGCGTCAGCGCTTGGTCGTGTCCGTCGGCTCGGTGACCGGGCGGGAGCTGGTCACGTCACCGGGAGACGCCTGGATGATGCGCTGCGCCGAAGCCTGCTGGTCGTCCGTGTGGGGCGGGTCGGCCGGGGCGGGGGTGGTCTTGCCCTCGTCCTTCATCGCCTTCGCCTCGCTCTTGAGGATGCGGGCGGACTTGCCGAGCGAGCGCGCCATGTCGGGAAGCTTCTTCGCGCCGAACAGCAGGATGATGACGACGAGGATGAGAATGATCTCGGGGGCGCCGAGCCTTCCGAACATAAGTCTTTACCTTCTCACCGAGGCGGCTGGAGTGGGGTGCTGTCCGACCGGTCGGACAGGTGTCCGAACGATCGTGTTGACAGCGATCGTAACGCTCAGGGGTAAACGTGAGGCAATCCCCGTGCGTACTCCCGGTCCGCGATCCGGGCCTCGTTCTCCGGTCCGCGACCAGCAGCGTACCTGCCCATGCCATCCGGGTGACAGGGCGAAGTGACCCAAAACGCTTGCGGCGCAGGACTCACATGCGCTGCACAGCAGGACTCACAGCGCGTCCACAGAGCGGGCGGTGCTCTCGGCGGCCTGCTCAAGGTCCGCCGCGGCCCTGCTGATGCGCTGGGCGGACTCCGTCACCTGCCGTCCAAGACGCTGCGCCTCCAGGAAGACACGGACGGCGAGCACGCCGAGCACGGCGATCCCCAGAAAGCCCACAGCGACGGCGAACATCGACCAGAACATGGAGTCGACCCTAGAGGGTGGAGTGAAGGCGCAGTGTCCTGACCCCGCCGCCGGTGAGCAGCTCCACGATCCGCTCCCCCGCCGGCTTGCGCACCAGGACCCCGCAGTCCGGGCAGGTGAACGAGTAGAACGTGGTCTTGCTGGTGGCCCCGATCGCCAGCCGCAGGGCACTCGCCGCCAGCTCGAAGCGCCCCCGGCAGTCCGGGCAGCCGGCCCGGAACACCATCGGGGAGACGCTTCTCATCCCCGAGAAGGCGGCCGCCACGGACATCCCCGCCGCACCGGAAACAGCCGTGCCGGAGGCCGACGTGCCAGAAGTCGTCGTGCCAGAGGTTGTCGTCCGGGAGATCGCTGTCCCGGAGGTAGCCGCACCGGAGGTAGCCGACTCACTCAAAGCCCCTGCTCCTGCCTGTCGTACTGCCCGTCGTCCCGCACCTCGACCCCGTCGTACGCCGCCAGCGCCTCACGGGCCGCCTGCCGGGCGCTGTCGGCCAGCCCGCTCGGCGAGACGATGCGGCCGTCCCGGCCGAGCCGCAGCGCCAGCCGGCGCAGGGAGGCCGGATCGGGGGTGCGCAGGGTGATACGCAGCCCGCCGTCCGAAAGCTCATCCGCGCTGTCGTGCGGGTAGTACTCGGCGACCCAGCGCCCGCCCGGGCCCACCTCGACCACGACCTCCGGGTCCTCGGCGGCCGGCTGCACCAGCGCCTCGGAGAGGTCCCGCAGCTCGATCTCGGGCGGCGCGGACGGCTCGTCCAGGATCCTGATCTCGGCGACCCGGTCGAGCCGGAAGGTGCGGCGCGCCTCGGAGCGGCGGCACCAGGCCTCGACATAGGTGTGACCGACGCTGACCAGGCGGATCGGGTCGATCTCACGCTCGCTGAGCTCGTCGCGGGCGGGCGAGTAGTAGCGGATCCACAGTCGGCGCCGCTCGGAGATCGCACGGTCGACGTCGGCGAAGACACCGCCCTCCGACTCGAAGGTCACCGACAGCCGGGAACTCGCCCCCGCCTGCTCACCGGCGGCGGCCTCCACCTTGGCGGTGGCCCGCAGCAGAGCCTGCCGGTCGCTCTCGCGCAGACCGGGCAGCGTGGACACCGCGCGGGCGGCGACGAGCAGCGCGGTGGCCTCGTCGGCGGCGAGCCTCAGCGGCTCGGCGGTCTCCTCACCGAGCGCGGCCGGGTTGTGCCACCAGATGCGCTCACCGTCGGTGTCGATGTCGAGGAGGTCACCGCCCCGGAAGCTGGTGCCGCACATGGGCAGCACATCGAGGTCGGAGACCAGCTCGTCCTCGGTGATCCCGAAGGCACGGGCCACGTCCTCGACGCGCGCACCGGGCCGCTCCTTGAGATAGGTCACCAGGGACAGCATCCGCCGGGTCTGGTCGATGGCGTTGACGGGCCTGACCGGTTTGCCTGCCACAGTTGTTTCCCGCTCCCCCTCAGCCCTTGGCCACGGCACGCAGCCGGTCCACCACGTCGGCCCGCAGCTCGGCCGGCTCCAGAACGACCACGTCAGGACCGAACTCCACCAGCCAGGCGTCCAGCCCGTGGCCGTACGGAATCTCCAACTCGTCCCAGCCGTCCCCGAGTTCCCGCACCGCGGTGGCCTTGGCCCGCAGCGGATAGCCGGCGTCCGTGCGCAGCCGGATCAGCGCGCTGCGGTCGGCGGTCTCCCCGGCCCAGCTCGCGACGGTCTCCCGGACGGTGACGACATCGGGCACCGACGCGGTGAAGCTGCTGCCGCGCGAGCGCACCTTGCCGGTGATCCGCGACAGCCGGAAGACCCGCTCGGCACCCCGGTCGCGGTCCCAGCCCGCCAGATACCAGTGCCCGCGCCAGCACTCCAGGGCCCACGGCTCCACATGCCGGGTCTCGGGGTGGGCGGCGGTGGCCTTGCGGTAGTCGAAGACGACCGGGCGACGGTCGCGGCAGGCCAGCATCAGCGGCTCGAACGCCGCCTCGTGCACCGGGATACGGGGCTCCAGGGCGCCGTGCGCCTCGTACGGGTCGACGTCCTCCGGCAGTCCGGCCGCGCGCAGCTTCTGAAGGGCGCCGCTGGCCGCGCCCGCGAGGCGCGCCTGCTGCCACACCTTGGCGGCCAGGCCCAGGGCCGCGGCCTCCTCGGCGTCGAGGGTGATGGGCGGCAGCCGGTTGCTGTCCCGGCGGGCGAGATAGCCGACCTCGCCGTCGAGGTTCTCCACGGTCTCGATGACGAGCCCGAGTTCGCGCAGATCGTCCTTGTCGCGCTCGAACATCCGGTTGAAGGAGTCATCGGAACTGGCTTCGAGGTAGGCCTCGATGGACTCACGCAGCTCACGCTTGCTGAGCGGCCTGCGCGTGCCCAGCAGACACAGCGCCAGGTTCATCAGCCGCTCGGCCTTGGCAATGGCCATCGACGCCCTTCGCCTCCCTATGGTGCTAACGACGATGACCGTACCGCCCCGCGGTGGCGTGGCAAAAGCCGAGGGCCCATGCCCGGACAGGCATGGGCCCCAGCTGATCGAGACCGATCGTGTGACGATCACACGTCAGACAGGACGATCAGACGGCGATCAGGTCGACCACGAAGATCAGCGTCTCGCCCGGCTTGATCGCCGGGGTCGGGCTCTGGTTGCCGTAGGCGAGGTGCGCGGGGATGGTCAGCTGACGACGGCCGCCGACCTTCATGCCCTGCACGCCCTGGTCCCAGCCCTTGATGACCCGGCCGCCACCGAGCGGGAACTTGAACGGCGTACCGCGGTTCCAGCTGGCGTCGAACTCCTCGCCGGTGCTGAAGGCGACACCCACGTAGTGCACGGTCACGTTCTGACCGGCCTGCGCGACCTCGCCGTCGCCCTCCCAGATGTCCTTGATCTCGAGGTCCGCCGGAGGCGCGCCGTCCGGGAAGTCGATCTCGGGCTTGTCGATGCTCACGTCACTAGCTCCTGCTTGTTCACGGAAAGGCAACAGGGACAGTCTTACATCCTGGCAGGCGTCACATCTTCGCGAGGATGTCCACGGTGAAGACCAGCGTCGAGTCCTTCGAGATGCCGCTGCCGCTCGGCGGGTTGTCGCCGTAGCCCAGGTCCGGCGGGATCACGATGAGGACGCGGCTGCCGACCTTCTTGCCGGTCAGACCCTGCGCCCAGCCCTTGACGACCTGCTGGAGCGAGAACGACGTCAGCGCCTTGCGGCTGTACGTCGAGTCGAACTCCTTGCCGGTGTCCCACAGCACGCCCTTGTACTGGACGAGCACGGTGTTCTCCGCCTTGACCTCGTCACCGTCACCCTCGATCACGTACTCCGCGACCAGCTTCTTCGGCGCGTCCGCCTTGGGGACGTCGATGGTCGGCGCCTTGCCGTCGGTGTTGTCGCCCACCTTCGGCAGGTCGGCGTCGTCCTGGGCGACCGTCTTGCCCTTGGCCGAGCTCTTGGCGTTGAACGTGCCCTCGATGTCGACCACGAAGACCAGCGTGTCGGTGCCCTTGATCCCCGCCGACGAGTTGCCCTGCTTGCCGTACCCCCACGTGGGCGCGGTGGACAGCAGCACCCGGCTGCCCGCCTTCTTGCCCGCCAGGGCGTAACGCCAGCTGTCGATGATCGCGCTCTGCGCGAGCTGGATCACCAGCGGCGTCTTACGGTCGTAGGAATTGTCGAAGACCTTCGCCGTGTCCCAGATCTGACCCAGGTAGTTCGCCTGGATGAAGTCGTTCTCCGCGACCGTCTGACCGTTGCCCGCGATCACCGTCTTCACCGCGACCTGGTCGGACGGGTCACCGCTGCCCTTGGCGACCGTGGGCTTCTCGCCGAACTTGGTCCCCGCCGTGATCGCCGGCAGCGGACCGTCGACGATCTTCGGCGCCGGCGCGGCGGACGTCGCCGACGCCGACGGCGAGGGGGAAGGGCTGTCGCTCGCCTTGGACTCGCTCGCCCCCTCGTCGTCGTTGCACGCCGCGAGCGTGGCCATTCCTGCGGGTACGGCAATGAGAAGTGAGCGTCGGCGCACGGTGGAGGCCTCGTAATCGATCGATCTTGTTGATGGCGTGCGCGCAACTCTACGGCGTGAGAAGGGCGCCGTACGGAAAACGTACGGCGCCCGTGTTGCGTTCCGGCAATCCGGCCGGAACACCTGACTCACATACCGGCGATCAGCTTCTCCACCCGATCGTCCACCGAACGGAACGGGTCCTTGCACAACACCGTGCGCTGCGCCTGGTCGTTCAGCTTGAGATGGACCCAGTCGACCGTGAAGTCCCGCCGCTGCTCCTGGGCCCGGCGGATGAAGTCACCGCGAAGACGGGCCCGAGTGGTCTGCGGGGGCACGGACTTGCCCTCGAAGATCTTCAAGTCGTTGCAGATACGGGCCGCTTGCCCCTTCCGCTCCAGAAGGTAGTACAGCCCACGACGGCGGTGGATGTCGTGATACGCGAGGTCTATCTGCGCGACCCGCGGATGCGACATGGTCATGTTGTGCTTGGCCCGGTACCGCTCGATGAGCTGGTACTTCATCACCCAGTCGATCTCGGTGCCGATCCGGTCGAGGTCCTCGGCCTCGATCGCGTCCAGCGTGCGGCCCCACAGCTCCAGGACCTGCTCCACGGTGCCGGTGCGGATGCCCCGGCGCTCACAGAAGTCCACGGCCTTCTCGTAGTACTCGCGCTGCACCTCCAGCGCGGAGGCCTCCCGGCCGCTGGCCAGACGCACCTTGCGCCGGCCGGTGATGTCATGGCTGACCTCGCGGATCGCCCGGATCGGGTTCTCCAGGGTCAGGTCGCGCATCACGGTGCCCGCCTCGATCATGCGCAGCACCAGGTCGGTCGCGCCGACCTTCAGCAGCATGGTCGTCTCGGACATGTTCGAGTCGCCCACGATGACGTGGAGACGACGGTAGCGCTCGGCGTCCGCGTGCGGTTCGTCACGCGTGTTGATGATCGGGCGCGAGCGGGTCGTCGCCGAGGAGACGCCCTCCCAGATGTGCTCCGCCCGCTGACTCACGCAGTAGACCGCGCCCCGTGGCGTCTGTAGCACCTTGCCGGCACCACACAGAAGCTGCCGCGTGACGAGGAACGGAATGAGGATGTCCGCGAGCCGGGAGAACTCCCCGTGACGTGCGACGAGATAGTTCTCGTGGCAGCCGTAGGAGTTACCAGCCGAGTCGGTGTTGTTCTTGAAGAGGTAGACGTCGCCCGCGATTCCTTCCTCATGCAGGCGTCGTTCGGCGTCCACCAGGAGTCCTTCGAGAATGCGCTCGCCTGCTTTGTCGTGCGTGACCAGTTCCGTCACGTTGTCACATTCGGGAGTCGCGTATTCCGGATGTGACCCGACATCGAGATAGAGGCGGGCGCCGTTTCGCAGAAAGACGTTGCTGCTGCGGCCCCATGACACGACACGGCGGAAGAGGTACCGCGCCACCTCGTCGGGAGACAGGCGGCGCTGTCCCCTGAACGTACATGTGACGCCGTACTCGTTCTCCAGCCCGAAAATGCGGCGGTCCATGAGTGAACATTACGCCCGATCCCCTGTGCTGAAACGGGGTTCGGCAGCACGGTTTGGATCATTTTCCGATGAAGCCGCAACCACCGCCCCCCTGCCGGGAGCTGCGAGGACCCGTCCGGTGGCCAGCAGAACCAGCAGCGACACACCCCCGGCGACCCCCGGTACGGCGAAACCCCACAAGGCCCCGCCCCGCTCCACGACCGCCCCGGCAAGGCCCGTTCCGACCGACGAACCCACCGTGAACGTCGTCACGAGCCAGGAGAACGCCTCGGTGACCGTACCGCGCGGAGCGTGCCGGTCGACGAGCACGAACGCACACGCGATGGCAGGTGCCAGGAACAGCCCGGCGAGCACCGTCAGCAACACCATGGGAACCGGGCCGGGCAGCAGCATCAACGGCAACTGACACGCCGCCAGAAGAGCGACCAGCACCCGGAGTCGACGCGCCGGCTCGCCGGTCCACTGCCGCGCGCCGTACACCGTGCCGCCGACGAGGGCGCCCAAGCCCAGGCCCGCCATCATCCAGCCGTACACCGCGTCACCGCCGTGCCCGTCCGCGTACGACACGGAGGTGACCGCGACCGAACCGAGCGCGGCGCCGACGAACAGGAACGCCGCCAGCAGCGCCAGCAGGCCAGGCGAGCGCAACGCGCCGAGCCAGTGCGCCTCCCGCGGCGCCGACCGCCACGCGCGCGAGGGCGGCGAGACGACCACGGAGAGCGCGCCCAGCACTCCGAGGACGTTCAGCAGCAACAACGCCGCCTGCGCCGACCACAGCGACGCGCACACCGTCAGCAGCAACGGCCCCACGGTGAACATGACTTCCTGGGCCACCGCGTCCATGGCGTAAGCGGTGTGCACCTGCTCCTCCTTGGGGAGGACCGACGACCACAGCGCCCGCAGACCGCCCTCCAGTGGAGGGGTGAACAGACCGGCGGCGGCCACGGCGACGTAGGAGAGCACGAGTGTCTCGGTCCCGGTGAACGCGAACGCGGTCATCGCCAGTGCCGACAGGACGGCGGCCGGCAGTTGCACCCGCGGCTGGCCGTACAGGTCGACCAGCCGCCCCAGCAGCGGCTGGCCCACGGCGTTCGCGACGCCGTACACCGCCGCCAGCGCGCCCGCGAGGCTGTAGGTGCCCCCCTCCGCGCGGATGAACAGCACGATCGCGATCGCCGCGATGGCGTTGGGCAGCCGCCCCACGAGCGTGCCGACGAGCAGCCGCGTCGCATGCCTCGCCCTGAGGATCTCCACGTAGCCCGCGGCCATGATCCACCCTTCCCGTCGGCGACAGCACCGAAGTGTTACGTATAACGTCCGTCGTCATACGTACCATGTGCGCTGTTCCCCAGTCCAGACGAAAGAGCAGGCACACGGTGGCACGAGGAGGCAGCACCCGCCCCACCAGCCGTGACGTGGCCCAGGCCGCCGGAGTCTCCCAGGCCGCGGTCTCCCTCGTCCTCGGCGACAAATGGCGCGGCCGGGTCTCGGAGACCACCGCGGAACGCGTCCGCGAAGCCGCCCGCGACCTCGGCTACCGCCCCAACCTCGCCGCCCGCAACCTCCGCCTCGGCCGCACCCGCACCGTCCTCCTGGTCGTCCCCGCCCTCACCACCGAGTTCTTCGCCGGCGTCTACACCGGCGCCGCCCGCGTCGCCGCCACCCACGGCTTCGGCGTCGTCCTCTACCCCTCCCCCGAAGGCGTCGGCCCCGCCAAGAACCCCTTCGCCTCCGCCCAGGCCGCCCTCGACGGCGTCCTCGCCTCCTCCATGGCCGCCGACGCCCTCACCGCCATCCGCGGCGACCAACTCCCCCTCGTGATGCTCGACAGCGACCCCGAAGGCAGCCTCGGCGCCGCCACCGTGAACCTCGACATCACCGACGGCACCCGCCAGGTCGCCGACCACCTCCTCGGCCTCGGCCACCGCCACTTCCTGCACCTCGCCGCGGACATCCCGTCCTGGACCTTCGAGGTACGCGCGCGTGCCCTCGCCGAACGACTGGACGCGGTACCCGGGACATCCCTGCGGACGGCCCACACCCCGATGTCCATCGAGGGCGCCCTGGCGGCCACGGAAGCAGCCCTCACCACATCCGGCCCCCGCCCCACCGCCCTCGTCTGCGACGACGACAAACTCGCCGCCGGCGCCTACAAAGCCCTGCGCCGCCACGGCCTGCGCATCCCCGAGGACGTCTCCGTCACCGGCGTCGACGACATCGCCCTCGCCGCCGCCCTCGACCCCGAACTGACGACCGTACGACTGGACGCCGAACTCTTCGGGGAACGCGGCATGCAAGCCCTCCTGGCCGTCCTGGACGGCCGCACACCGGACGCCGGGGACATCCCGGTCGAACTGGTCGTCCGAGCCTCCACAGCCCCACCCAGCACCCCCTGAACGCCCTGTGCCCCGGCCGGGAGACCCGGGCCGGGGCACATAAGGATGAACATCAGGAGCGCTCGAAGTCGGTCTCCTCCGGCCGGACTACTCCTCCTCGGAGCTCTCCGCCTCGGTCTCCGCGCCGTCGGTCTCCAGCAACCGCGCCAACTGACGACCCACGATCCGCTTGAACTTCCGCTGCTGCGGACGCGTACGGTCCAGGACCGCGACCTCCAGCCGCTCCGCCGGAATCTCCCGCTCCGTGCCGTTCGTGTCCCGCGACAGCGCCTGCACCGCGAGCTTCAACGCCTCGGCCAGACTCATGCCGTCCTGATGACGCTGATCCAGATAGCTGCTGATCTGCTCCGCATTGCCACCGACCGCGACCGAACCATGCTCGTCCACGATCGAACCGTCATGCGGCAGCCGATAGATCTGGTCACCCTCAGGCGTGTCACCGACCTCCGCCACGACCAACTCCACCTCGTACGGCTTCTCGGCCGCCGAAGAGAAGATCGTGCCCAGCGTCTGCGCGTACACGTTGGCGAGACCACGCGCGGTCACGTCATCACGGTCATAGGTGTACCCACGAAGATCGGCATACCGCACGCCGCCGATCCGCAGGTTCTCGTACTCGTTGTACTTACCGGCGGCCGCGAAACCGATCCGGTCGTAGATCTCGCTGAACTTGTGCAGCGCACGGGACGGGTTCTCACCGACGAACACAATGCCGTCGGCATATTGCAGCACAACCAGGCTGCGACCACGCGCGATGCCCTTGCGGGCGTACTCCGCCCGGTCGGCCATCGCCTGCTGGGGGGAGACATAGAACGGCGTCGACACCGGTTATCCGTCCCTTTCTGTAGAAGTCACTGCGATCACCCGGACAAGAACAGGACGCCCCGCGCCTACAGCAGCGCGGCCCGCGGACCGTCCGGCTGCTCCAGACGCCGCTCCAGGATCGAACGGGCGATGTCGGACGACTCCTCGTCGGTGAGCCGACGGAAACCGTCCTCGGTGATCACGGTGACGATCGGATAGATCCGGCGGGCGACATCGGGACCACCGGTCGCCGAGTCGTCGTCAGCCGCGTCGTACAGAGCCTGCACCACGAGCGTGGTCGCTTCTTCCTCGCGCAGATCGTCACGGAACAACTTCTTCATCGCACCGCGCGCGAAGATCGAGCCCGAACCGGTGGCAGCGTAGTTGTGCTCCTCGGAACGACCACCCGTGACGTCGTAGGAGAAGATCCGCCCGCGCTCACGGTCGACGTCGTAACCAGCGAACAGCGGCACGACGGCCAGGCCCTGCATGGCCATGCCGAGGTTGGACCGGATCATCGTCGACAACCGATTGGCCTTGCCCTCGAGCGAGAGCTGAGCGCCTTCCACCTTCTCGAAGTGCTCCAACTCCAGCTGGAAGAGCTTGACCATCTCGACAGCAAGGCCGGCGGTACCGGCGATACCGACGGCCGAGTACTCATCCGCCGGGAACACCTTCTCGATGTCCCGCTGCGCGATGACATTGCCCATCGTCGCCCGACGGTCACCCGCGAGCACGACGCCCCCGGGGAACGTGACCGCCACGATGGTCGTCCCGTGCGGCGCCTCGATCACACCCTGCACAGGCGGGAGTTGACGCTTACCGGGCAGCAGCTCCGGCTGATGGTCGGAGAGAAAGTCCATGAAGGACGAGGACCCGGGCGTCAGGAAGGCAGCTGGTAGACGCCCGGTGATACGAGTGTTGGCTTCCACGCGATTCCTTCCACGTATGCTGCAGCCCGCCTTATGGCATCGGGCCGATCTTTGAACTGCCCCAGTGCAGCGTTGCAGCTGAAGCACAGTACGCCTCGGACCCTACCCGTCTTGTGGCAGTGATCCACATGTTCGGGCGCAGCCGCCAAACATATGCAGCAGACGCCCCCTTGAGAGGCGATCAACTCGTCACGCTCGGCTTCGGTGAGGCCGTACTTACGCCTTAAGTGCTCTTCCGGCCCACGCTCGGCACGGCACGCTTTGCAGCGCGTCACCAGACCGTCTGAAGCAGTCGCGTTGCGATGCCATTCGCTGTGAGGCTTGATCTCGCCGCAAGACCGGCAAAGCTTGTGTCCGGCCGGGACATCCACCCTCGGTCGGACGTTGCGCCCCTTAGCCACCTGCCGCTGCTGGTGATAGGCAGCCGCGCACTCACGGCAATAGCCCTGCAGCCCATCACGCATCGACTTGTTTCGAGCGAACGCCGCTCGCGGCTTGTACTGCTTACACCGCGAGCAGCGCCTCACACCTTCCTCGGCTTCCAATCCAGGCTCCCCCGCAACCTTCGATTCGAAGGGGAAATCACTCTCCACCCTTCTGAACGAATGATCGAACGAAATCCTCGGCGTTCTCCTCGAGGACATCATCGATCTCGTCCAGAACCGAGTCCACGTCATCGCTCAGCTTCTCGTGGCGCTCCTTGAGGTCCTCCGAACCCTGCGCTTCCGCAGTCTGCTCCTCGGCCTCTTCCGTGGAGCGCGTCGCCTTCTGCTGGCCGCCGCCGGTGTCCTTGGTTGCCATAACCCTCACCCCGCTCGTTTCGCCCGACATGGTCGCCAGGTCGGCTATCCGCCGATCGGTGATGATCAGACCCTACAAGCCGGGTCTGACATCGGCCCCGCAGTTTCCACAACGTGCGGGGGCCACCTCGATGATTCCCGGACGGGGGGATTTCCACCCTGTCCGGCCGACACTGCCCGTGTACCCGCTCAGCCGCCCGAGAGGACCCTGACCAGGTCTTCCGCCGTGCGACAGCGGTCCAGGAGCTCCTTGACGTGATTTCGCGTTCCGCGTAGTGGTTCGAGGGTTGGGACCCGCTGGAGGGAGTCCCGTCCCGGGAGGTCGAAGATGACCGAGTCCCAGGAGGCCGCGGCGACGTCGTCGGCGTACTGCTCGAGGCAGCGGCCGCGGAAGTAGGCGCGGGTGTCCTCCGGGGGCTTGGTGCGGGCCCGCTCGACGTCCGCCTCGTCCAGCAGGCGCTTCATACGGCCGCGGGCCGCGAGGCGGTTGTAGAGGCCCTTCTCGGCGCGTACGTCGGCGTACTGGAGGTCGAGGAGGTGGAGCTTCGCGGCGTCCCAGTCGAGGCCGTCGCGGCGCCGGTAGCCCTCCATGAGTTCGCGCTTGGCGACCCAGTCGAGTTCGCCTGCGAGGCTCATGGGGTCGTTCTCGAGCCGGTTGAGAGTGTCTTCCCAGCGGGCGAGGACGTCCTTGGTCTGTTCGTCGGCGTCGGCGCCGAAGCGCTCCTCCACGTATTTGCGGGAGAGCTCGAAGTACTCCATCTGGAGTTGGACCGCGGTGAGTGTCCGGCCGCTGCGGAGGGTGACCAGATGTTGCAGGGTCGGGTCGTGGGAGACCTGGTGGAGGGTGCGGACGGGCTGGTCCACGGCCAGGTCGACGGCGATGAAGCCGTCTTCGATCATCGACAGCACCAGGGCGGTGGTGCCGAGCTTGAGGTACGTCGAGATTTCCGAGAGGTTCGCGTCGCCGATGATCACGTGGAGGCGGCGGTACTTCTCGGCGTCGGCGTGCGGCTCGTCGCGGGTGTTGATGATCGGGCGCTTGAGGGTGGTCTCCAGGCCTACCTCGACCTCGAAGTAGTCGGCGCGCTGGCTGATCTGGAAGCCGTGTTCGTGGCCGTCCTGGCCGATGCCGACGCGGCCCGCGCCGGTGACGACCTGGCGGGAGACGAAGAAGGGGGTGAGGTGGCGCACGATGTCGGAGAAGGGGGTTTCCCGCTTCATCAAGTAGTTCTCGTGCGTGCCGTAGCTGGCGCCCTTGTTGTCGGTGTTGTTCTTGTAGAGGTGGATCGGCTGGGCGCCGGGGAGCTGGGCGGCGCGTTCGGCGGCCTCGGCCATGATGCGTTCGCCGGCCTTGTCCCACAGGACGGCGTCGCGGGGGTTGGTGACTTCGGGGGCGCTGTATTCGGGGTGTGCGTGGTCGACGTAGAGGCGCGCGCCGTTGGTGAGGATGACGTTGGCGAGGCCGATGTCCTCGTCGGTGAGCTGGCTGTTGTCGGCGGCCTCGCGGGCGAGGTCGAAGCCTCGCGCGTCCCGGAGCGGGTTCTCCTCCTCGAAGTCCCAGCGGGCCCGGCGGGCCCGGTGCATCGCCGCCGCGTAGGCGTTGACGATCTGGGACGAGGTGAGCATGGCATTGGCGTTGGGGTGGCCGGGGACGGAGATCCCGTACTCCGTCTCGATGCCCATTACTCGCCGTACGGTCATGCGGCCCTCCTTGCCCGGCGGCGCCCTCGGTCGGGGGCGGCGCTCAAGTACCGCTGGCGCTCCGGTGCGTGTGCGGTGCCCGTCCCCGCACTGCGCGACTCGGCGGTACCGAAGAGCCTAGAACGGCTTTGCGCTGGTGGGGAGATCATTTGCGTCATTGCCTTGCATGCTCTTGGTGGGACGGTGTCCTGAAAAACAGTCGGCTGCGGGTACCCGGTGAGGGCACCCGCAGCCGCCCTGTTTCTTACAGGTACTGACCGGTGTTCGCCACCGTGTCGATGGAGCGTCCGGTGTCGGCGCCCTGCTTTCCGGTGATGAGGGTACGGATGTAGACGATCCGTTCGCCCTTCTTTCCGGAGATCCGGGCCCAGTCGTCGGGGTTGGTGGTGTTGGGCAGGTCCTCGTTCTCCTTGAACTCGTCCACGCATGCCTGGAGGAGGTGGGAGACGCGGAGACCCTTGGCGTTGTGGTCGAGGAAGTCCTTGATCGCCATCTTCTTGGCACGGCCCACGATGTTCTCGATCATGGCGCCGGAGTTGAAGTCCTTGAAGTAGAGGACTTCCTTGTCACCGTTGGCGTAGGTGACCTCCAGGAAGCGGTTCTCCTCGGATTCCGCGTACATGTGCTCGACGGCCGTCTGGATCATGCTTTCGACGGTGGTCGTCTTGCTGCCGCCGTGCTCGCCGACGTCGTCGGCGTGCAGCGGGAGGCGCTCGGTGAGGTACTTGCCGAAGATGTCCTTCGCGGCCTCGGCGTCGGGACGCTCGATCTTGATCTTCACGTCCAGGCGGCCGGGGCGCAGGATGGCGGGGTCGATCATGTCCTCGCGGTTGGAGGCGCCGATGACGACCACGTTTTGCAGGCCTTCGACACCGTCGATCTCGGCGAGGAGCTGGGGGACGATGGTGTTCTCCACGTCCGAGCTGACACCGGATCCGCGGGTGCGGAAGAGGGATTCCATCTCGTCGAAGAAGACGATGACGGGGGTGCCCTCGGAGGCCTTCTCGCGTGCACGCTGGAAGACGAGGCGGATCTGTCGCTCGGTCTCGCCGACGTACTTGTTGAGGAGTTCGGGGCCCTTGATGTTGAGGAAGAAGCTCTTGCCCTGGGCCTGGCCGGTGACCTCGGCGACCTTCTTGGCCAGCGAGTTGGCGACGGCCTTGGCGATGAGCGTCTTGCCGCATCCGGGGGGTCCGTAGAGCAGGACGCCCTTGGGCGGGCGGAGTTCGTGCTCCTTGAACAGGTCCGGGTAGAGGTACGGCAGTTCGACCGCGTCGCGGATGGCTTCGATCTGGCCGCCGAGGCCGCCGATCTGTTCGTAGCCGATGTCGGGGACTTCTTCGAGGACGAGTTCTTCGACCTCGCTCTTCGGAACGACTTCGTAGACGTAGCCGGAACGGGGTTCGAGCAGAAGGGCGTCGCCGGGGCGGATGGTGATGTCCAGCAGTGGCTCGGCGAGCCGCACCACCCGCTCCTCGTCGGTGTGCCCCTGCACGAGGGCGCGTTCGCCGTCCTCGAGGATCTCCTTGAGGGTGACGATGTCGCCGACGCTCTCGAACTCCATGGCCTCGACCACGTTGAGCGCTTCGTTGAGCATCAGTTCCTGGCCGCGCCGGAGCTCTTCGAGGTCGACGCTGGGGCTGACGTTCACCCGGAGTTTGCGTCCTCCGGTGAAGATGTCGGCGGTGCCGTCCTCGTTGGCCTGAAGGAACACTCCGAAGCCGGCCGGGGGCTGTGCGAGCCGGTCGACTTCTTCCTTGAGGGCCACGATCTGGTCGCGGGCCTCGCGGAGCGTGTTCGCCAGTCGCTCGTTCTGGGCGGACACGCCGGCCAGATTGGTCTGCAACTCGACGATCCGCTCTTCGAGAATCCTCGTGTGCCGCGGAGAGTCGGCGAGCTTGCGTCGCAGGACGGCGATCTCCTGCTCAAGGTAGGCAATCTGCCCGGCCGGGTCGTCGGACCCTCGTCCCGGGCGGATGCCGCGGTTCATGTCGTCGTCGTGGGCTGCCACGGTCCTCACCTCCTCCAAGGGGAGCTGGACGCTTCCAGACCCTACCTGGGTGGGTGTCGATTGAAACCCCTAGATCACAAACAGTGTCAAGGTGTGTCGTCGGTCACCCTGCGCTCTCCCTCACGCCGTCTGAATACCCAGTCAACGCCATTCAGAAGCGGACTGTTCCAAGGCGGGAGTGCTCGAAATGTTCCATGGCGGGCGCGAGTTGCTCGCAGCGCCGCCGGTCGGGGGGCTGCGGCCCCGGCGGATCGGGCCTTCGGCGGCTGCCCCGTGGGGGCGTGCGGTGGGTCGGGTGGTGGCGGGGTGGTGTTGACGGAGCGTGTGCGGGCGGGTGGGGTGCGTCACCGCGGAGCGGGCCCGCGGGCGGCCGGGGTGGGCCGTCGGGGCGGTGGCACGGGGGGCGCACGGGTGTGGGTCGGGGGCTCGTCCGACCGGTCTGCGAGTGGGGTTCGAGGGGCCTGCGACGTGTGCTCGACGTGTCTTCCAGGCGGTCTGGGCCGCCCGCGCTCCTCGAAGTCGGCCGATCTGCCGCCGGAGGTAGGGTCGGGGGTGTTGAGCACTGGAGGTGGCGGGAGACGTGAGCGTGCAGCAGGAGGCCGCGGTGGACGGTGAGGCTCTGGAGGTCTGGATCGACCAGGATCTCTGTACCGGCGACGGCATCTGTGTCCAGTACGCGCCCGAGGTGTTCGAGCTGGACATCGACGGCCTGGCGTATGTGAAGGGCTCGGACGACGAGCTGCTTCAGGCCGAGGGCGCGACGACGCCGGTCCCGCTGCCGCTTCTGACGGATGTGGTGGACTCGGCCAAGGAGTGTCCGGGCGAGTGCATCCATGTGCGCCGGGTCTCGGACCGGGTCGAGGTGTACGGACCCGACGCGGGGTGACCTGAGTCGGCGCGCGTGGGCGTCAGACGCTCTGGGCGCCGGCGGGTGTGGAGCGGACGAACGCGCCGTTCTTCCACTGCCACTTCACGCTGGTCTTCACGTCCGGGCAGCAACTGGGTACGGAGTCCGAGGAGTAGCCGAGTGTGTCGGCGAGGACGATCGCGTCGGAGACGGTGAGGGTCTTGACGGTGGTGCGGTCCTTGGGGTCGATCAGGGTCGCCACGACGCGGGGGGTCTTGGCGTCGGCGGCCTGGGTGAGGACGTAGACGCCGTCGGGCGGGGTGCCCATGGGGGCGTCGCAGTGGACGACCGCCACGGTCTCCGGTCGGCCGTCGCCGTCGAGGTCGCCGGTGGCCTTCTTCACCACGAGGGCTTTGACCGGGCCGCAGTCGATCGGGAAGTCGACGCGGGCGGGGCTCGGCGCAAGGGCGGTCGCGGGGGCTTTCTGCGTCTGCGGGCCTGCGGCCTGCGCGGCGGTGGCCGGGTTCGGCTGGAGGGCCGAGGAGAGGGCCACTACGCCTGCGACGGCCGTGGCGGTGGCGACCCAGTGGATGGGGCGGGTGTGCGTGTGAGCGAGTTCCGGAACCGCGGATTGCTGCACTAGGGGTGACTCCCGAGAGGGCTGTGGCGGTGGGGGTGACCGCATGGTGCCACACGTCACAGGGGAGTGGAACGGCGGGGTCGGTGCCTGTCGGATCGGGGCCCCAAGGTCCGCGGCGTCGGCAACGAAAAGGCGCCGGGGCCGAGTTCCGGAGCGGTGTCGGGAACTCGGCCGCGGCGCGGTTGCGTTGTACGCGGCACGGGGCCGCCTCAGCGGCCGGAGCCTCCGTCGGCGTTGGGGCCGGTGTAGTCCTCGCCGTAGGCGCCCTTGGCGGGACGGCGGCGGCGCATGGGGGGCTCGACGCCGTCCGCGAGGCGGCGTGCGGTGAGCAGGAAGCCGGTGTGGCCGATCATCCGGTGGTCCGGGCGGACGGCGAGGCCCTCGACGTGCCAGTTGCGGATCATCGTCTCCCAGGAGGTCGGCTCGTTGAAGCTGCCGATCTCGCGGATGGACTCGACGGTCCGGGCGAGCTGGGTGGTGGTGGCGACGTAGCAGCACAGGATGCCGCCGGGGACGAGCGCCTTGGAGACGGCCTCCAGGCATTCCCAGGGGGCGAGCATGTCGAGGATGACGCGGTCGACGTCCGTGTCGGACAGGTTGTCCTGGAGGTCGCCGACGGTGAGCTGCCAGGCGGGGTGCGGGCCGCCGAAGTAGCGCTCGACGTTCTGCTGGGCGATCTCGGCGAAGTCCTCGCGGCGCTCGTAGGAGTGCAGCATGCCCTGGTCGCCGATGGCGCGCAGCAGGAAGCTGCTGAGCGAGCCTGAGCCCACGCCGGCTTCGACGACGCGTGCGCCGGGGAAGATGTCGGCGAAGGCGAGGATCTGTCCCGCGTCCTTCGGGTAGACGACGGCTGCCCCGCGGGGCATGGACAGGACGTAGTCGGGGAGCAGGGGGCGCAGCGCGAGGTAGGCGACGTTCCCGGTGGTGCGGACAACGCTGCCCTCGGGAGCACCGATCAGTTCGTCGTGCGGGAAGGAACCCTTGTGGGTGTGGAAGTTCTTCCCGGCCTCGAGCGTGAACGTGTAGTGGCGGCCCTTGGGGTCGGTCAGCTGAACCTGGTCCCCGACCTTGAAGGGCCCGCGCCTGCGGGCGGCACCGGTCGGTTCGGACATGTGAACAGCCTACCGGCGTTTCCGAGGGCCGCCGACCACTGGTGCCTGTCCTAGGAGGGGCGGGCCATGGCCTTGACGAAGGCGCGCTCGACGTCGGCCGCGGACAGGACGCCGTAGATCTCGCCGGTGTCCTCGATGACGAGGTACTCGGTGGCGGGGGTGGCGCGCAGGGTGTCGAGGAGGTCTTCGCCGGCGAGTTCCGCGGAGACCCGCATGCCGTCGGTGAGGTCCTGGGCGAGGCCGCTGACGGCGACCCAGGGGCGGCGGTGTTCGGGTACGCCGACGATGGCGGCCTCGCGGACGAGGGAGAGGGGTTCGCCGTCGGCGTCGACGACGACGAGGGCGCGGGCGCCGGCTTCGTTGGCGCGGCGCAGGGCCTCGGAGAGGGGGGTGTCGGTCTCGACGGGGACGGCGCGGCGGGTGAGGTTGCGGGCGCGGAGTTCGGGGAGGTGTTCGCGCAGGCGGGCCATGCGGAGGCTGTTGCCTGCGCCGGTCCAGATGATCGCGGCGAGGATGGCGGCGAGCAGGGCGTCCATGACGGTGTCCATGCCGACGTTGTCCTCGGCGTTGGAGCCGAGGGCTCCGGACTGGGTGAGCAGGGGGAGGCCGATGAGGACGGAGACGGCGAGGGCGCGGCCGACCCAGGCGGCGGCGATGGTGCCGCTCATGGGCTTGCCGGTGATCTTCCAGACGACGGCCCGGAGCATGCGGCCGCCGTCCAGGGGCAGGCCCGGCAGGAGGTTGAAGGCGGCCACGATGAGGTTGGAGATCATCAGGCCGGCGAGCAGGACGCCGGGGACCGTGCCGGGTTCGACGGGCTGGAGGGCGACGTAGAAGACGCCGGCGAGGACGAGGGAGAGCAGGGGGCCGACGAAGGCCAGCACGAACTCCCGGCCAGGGGTCTCGGCCTCCTTCTCGATCTCGGAGACGCCACCGAAGAACTGGAGCTGGATGCGGCGCACGGGCAGCTTGAAGCGGAGGGCGGCGACCGTGTGGGCCAGTTCGTGGATGAGGACCGAGGCGTAGAAGGCGACGGCGAAGAAGAGGGAGACGAGGTAGCGGGCGGCGCCGAGTTCGGGCAGGACGCGGTCGAGTTGTCCGCCGAACACCCAGGTGATGAGCGCGGCCACGAGGAACCAGCTGGGCGCGACGTACACGGGTACGCCGAAGGGGCGTCCCATGAGCAGCCCGCCCCCGGGATCACGCGGGCGCCGCGGGGGGCGTCCCTTGGTGGTGCCGGAGTGGGCGAGGGTCCGGTGGTCCTGGGGGGTGGAGTTGTTCGGGGCCGGGTGGGCGTCGGTGGTGGAGGAGGGCGCGGACGCGGTGGGGCTCACGGGCGGGCGGGTGTCGGTCGCGCCGTCGGCCGCCGCGTCGTCTTCCGTCGCCTTGTCCTGCCGACGCGCCTCCGCGTCGGAGGTGCTCTCAGCGGCGGCGCGGTCCGAGGTGTGCTCAGCCGGGGCACGGGGCGGGGAAGCGGGGGTGTCGGCCGGGGAAGCCGGGGCTGCCGTGCCCCCGGTCGGCGAGGCGTCCGTGTCGCTGGTCGGCGAGACGTCCGTGTCGCTGGACGGCGAGGTGTCCGTGTTACCGGTCGGCGAGGTGTCCGTGTCACCGGTCGGCGAGGCCTTCGTGCCCTCGGCCGGCGGCGCCTCTGTCGGTGTCGGAGGGGCCGGGGAGGCGGTGGTGTTCGGGGCGGTGGACGTGCCGTCTGTCTGCGGCGTCTCGGTCTCCGAGGGCGCCTCGGTCGCGGCCTCGTCCGCTGCCCCGGCGTCGGTGTCGGCGTCGGTGTCCGCCGCGTCCGCCGGGTGTTGTTCGGGTGCGGGCGGTGGAGGGGTTGCGGGGTCGGCGGCCGGGGCCGTAGGGCCTGCGTGCTGGGTCGGCTCGTCGTTGCCGGACCGCGGCTGCCCGCTCCCGCCGCTCTCGTCCACGGTGTCCCCTCGTTCGAAGCGTCTTCCGCGCCTGCCGGCGGAAGGGTCTCGTGGTCGATGGTATGCGGCGGTCGTGGCGCGTTCCGCCCCGGCACCCCCTGTGTTTCCCCGGCTGTCGTGCGCGGGCACGGCCGCGAGTGGGTCACTGTCAGTGGTGGGCCGTATGGTCTGTGGTCATGGAGACGAGCACCGAGGGCGCGGCCGAGGCCGCCGGCGGCGGGGTCGCGGATGTGGCCCCACCGGTCGTGGGCGAGCAGGCGGCGACGGCACAGGACGTGACGGTCACGGCCGAGGCGCGGGTCGCCATAGCGCCCGCGTCGTTGTCGCCGTCGCGTGCGAGCGACTTCATGCAGTGCCCGTTGCTGTACCGGTTCCGGGTGATCGACCGGCTGCCGGAGAAGCCCAGTGAGGCGGCGACGCGGGGCACCTTGGTGCATGCGGTGCTTGAGCGGCTGTTCGACGCTCCCGCGGGCGAGCGGACGCCGCCGCGGGCGAAGTCGCTCATCCCCGGTCAGTGGGACCGGTTGCGGGAGTCGAGGCCCGAGGTCGTGGAGCTGTTCGCCGACGATCCGGAGGGCGAGCGGCTGGCGCGCTGGCTCGGGGAGGCCGAGCAGCTCGTGGAGCGGTGGTTCAGTCTCGAGGATCCGACGCGGCTGGAGCCGGCCGAGCGGGAGTTGTTCGTCGAGGCCGAGCTGGACTCCGGGCTGAAGCTGCGCGGGATCATCGACCGGGTGGATGTGGCGCCCACGGGGGATGTGCGCATCGTCGACTACAAGACGGGCAAGGCGCCGCGGCCGGAGTACGCCGAGGGTGCCCTGTTCCAGATGAAGTTCTACGCGCTGGTGGTGTGGCGACTGAAGCAGGTCGTGCCGCGGCGGTTGCAGCTGGTGTATCTCGGCAGCGGTGACGTTCTGACGTACGACCCCGTGCCGGCCGATCTGGAGCGGGTAGAGCGCAAGCTGCTGGCGCTGTGGGAGGCGATCCGGCTGGCGACGGAGACGGGCGAGTGGCGGCCGAGGCCGACGAAGCTGTGCGGCTGGTGCGACCACCAGGCTCACTGCCCGGAGTTCGGCGGTACTCCCCCGCCGTATCCGCTGCCGGTGAGGGCGGCCGAGTCGGGCCAGGCATCGCAGGGCAGAATGGGGCCGGGCTAGCGAAGGAGTGTCACGTGGCCATCCGCGTCCTACTGGTCGACGACCAGCCGCTGCTGCGTACCGGCTTCCGGATGATTCTGGAAGCGGAGCAGGACATCGCTGTCGTCGGTGAGGCCGGGGACGGCCTCCAGGCGCTCGACCAGGTGCGGGCGTTGCAGCCCGACGTGGTGCTGATGGACATCCGCATGCCGCGGATGGACGGCGTCGAGGCGACACGGCAGATCACCGGGCCGGGGCGGGACGGCCCGGCGAAGGTACTGGTGCTGACGACGTTCGATCTCGACGAGTATGTGGTGGAGGCGCTGCGGGCGGGGGCCAGCGGCTTCCTGCTCAAGGACGCCCCGGCCAATGAGCTGGTGCAGGCGATCCGGGTGGTGGCCGCGGGTGAGGCGATGCTCGCGCCGAGCATCACGCGCCGGCTGCTCGACAAGTACGCCACGCATCTGCCGTCGGGTGACGAGCCGGTCCCCGACACGCTGCACACGCTCACGGACCGTGAGGTCGAGGTGCTGAAGCTGGTGGCGCGTGGGCTGTCGAACGCGGAGATCGCCGCCGATCTGTTCGTCAGCGAGACCACCGTGAAGACCCATGTGGGCCATGTCCTGACCAAGCTGGGGCTGCGGGACCGGGTGCAGGCGGCGGTGTACGCGTACGAGAGCGGGCTGGTGCGCCCCGGCGCGCAGTAGTAGTACGACAGCACGAAGGCCGCCCCCTCTGGAGGGGGCGGCCTTCGTGCTGCGGTGCCGGATCAGCCCTTGCTGATCTCCCAGAAGCGGAAGACGGTCGAGGCGTCGAGGCAGTACTCCAGGCCGTAGACGTTGTCGCGGACGACGGCGTACTGCTTGGCCTGCCACAGGGGCAGGACGGGGAGTTCGGCGGCGACGGTGTCCTGGAGGCGGGCGTAGTCGTCGTCGGTGGCGGAGCGGTCGCTCTGGGCGGCGGTGCGTGGGATGAGGGTGCCGGTGATCATGCTGTTGGTGTAGTTGTTGCTCAGCACGTTGCCCTTGCCGAAGAAGGGCGCGGTGAAGTTGTCGGCGTCCGGGTAGTCGGGGACCCAGCCCTTCACGTAGACGCCGTACTTGCCCTTGGCTATGTCCTTCTCGTACTGGTCGTAGGCCACGGACTCGACGTCGGCGTCGAACAGGCCGCTCTTGTTGAGCTGTTCGGCGATCGCCTTGAGTTCCTGGTCGGTGGAGGGGCCGTAGCGGGTCGGGGTGGACCAGAGGGTGAGCTTGACCTTGCCGGTGATGCCTTCGGCGTTGAGGGCGGCGGCGGCCTTGGCCTTGGAGGGGCGGGCGCCGTATGTGTCGAAGAAGGCCGTGTTGTGGCCCGCGATACCGGCCGGGATGATCGAGTACAGCGAGGTGGCGGTGCCCTGGTAGACCTGCGCCATCAGGGCGTCGCGGTCGAGCAGGTAGGCGATGGCCTTGCGGACGCCGAGCTTGCCGGTGACCGGGTCGTCCATGTTGAAGACCAGGTGCTGGACCTCGGCGCTGGTGCCGTCGACGACCTCGACCTCGGCGTCGGTTCCGGCGTTCTCGATGTCGGAGATGTCGCTCGCGGTGAGGCCTCGGTAGGCGATGTCGATCTTGTCGTCGGTCAGGGCCTGCTTCAGCTCGTCCTGGTCGCCGTGGAAGAACTTGAGGGTGACGCCGGAGTTCTTGACCTCGGCGTTGCCCTCGTAGTTCTCGTTGACGGAGAAGACGGCCTCGCTGTCGCCGAAGGAGTCCAGCTTGTAGGGGCCGGAGCCGACGGCCTCGCCGTCCTCGCGCAGCTTGCCGGCGTCGTACTGCCGGTGGTCGACGATGGAGCCGGCACCGGAGGCGATCTTGCTCGGGAAGGTGGCGTCGGGGGTGTTCAGCTGGAAGACGACCGTGTTCTCGTCCGGCGTCTCGACCTTGTCGAGCATGGGGAACATGATCGCGGGGCCGGCGTCGTCGTTGATCTTCAGCATGCGGTCGAAGGAGAACTTGACGTCCTCCGAGGTGAGCGAGTCACCGTTGCTGAACTTCAGGCCGTCCTTCAGCTTGCACTTGTAGACCTTGGTCTGACTGTCGCTGAACGCGCAGCTCTCGGCGAGTTCGGGCACCGGCTCGGTGCCGCCGTTGGGGAAGCTCAGCAGCGACTGGAAGACGTTGTTGAACAGCAGCCATGAGCCGGGGTCGTAGCCGGACGCCGGGTCGGTGGCCAGGACGTCGTCGGACATCCCCATGACCACGGAGGAGCCGCCGCTTCCGGAGTCCCCGTTCTCCGTGCCGCATCCGGTCAACAGGCCGGAGGCCAGCCCGGCCATGATCGGCAGGACTGGCCACTGGTTGCGCATGTTCACGTACGAGTGCCTTGTCGTCGGTGGTCGAATCCCGGGCCGGCCGTCCCGGGCCCCGGGCAGGGACGGATCAGCCGCTCACGCCACGGCCGAGCTCCCACAGCTGGAGGGTGGAGGAGGAGTTGAGGGCGTAGGCGGTGCCGGTGATGTCGTCGCGGGCGGCGACGTACTGCTTGCCCTGCCACAGCGGGAGCACCGGGACGTCGGCGGCGACGATGTCCTGGATGTCGGTGAGGCTGGTGGAGGCGGACAGCCGGTCGGCCTGGCGGCGGGACTCCGGAATCAGGGTGTTGCGGATCTCGCTGTTGGCGTAGGGCGAGCCGAGGAAGTTGCCCTTGTCGAGGAACGGCGCGAGGTAGTTGTCGGCGTCGGGGAAGTCCGGGAACCAGCCCATGCCGTAGACGTCGTACGCGCCCTTCTGCTCGGCGGGGCGGAAGGTCTTCCAGAGTTCGCCCTTGATGCTGACATCGAACAGGCCGGTGGCGTTGAGCTGCTTCTGGAGCTGCTGGAACTCCAGCTTGGTGGCCGAGCCGTAGTGGTCGGTCGTGTAGTGCAGGGTCAGCTTGACCGGGGTGGTGATGTTCGCCTTGTTCAGCAGGGCGGCGGCCTTGGCCTTGCTGGGGTCGCCGTACTTGTTGAAGAACGAGTTGGAGTGGCCGACGATGCTCGCCGGGACCAGCGAGAACAGCGGTTCGGCCTCGGAGCCGTAGACCTTGGCGACGAGTTCGCTGCGGTTGATGATCTGGGCCATCGCCTGTCGCACGGCCCTGGTCTTCACCGTGGCGGCGTCGGTGTTGAAGGCGAGGTAGCGGATCTCCAGGCCGGGCATCTCGACGAGGTCGACATCGTCGTCGGAGGACGCGGAGAGCTTCTCGATCTGCTCCGGCGACATGGTGCGGGTCATGACGTCGATGTCACCGTCGTCGAGGGCGGTGCCCATGGCGTCGGCGTCCGCGAAGGAGCGCAGCTCGACCTTGTCGTTGTTCACCTTCAGCGTCCCCTTGTAGTTGGGGTTCTTGGTGAACACGGCGCTGACCAGCTCGTCGTTCTTGACCTCGGCCGACATGGTGTACGGGCCGGAGCCGTCGACGTCGAAGCCGTCGCGCAGGCTCTTGGGCTGGTAGTCGTCGGGGTTGACGATGCCGGCGACGGGGGTCGACAGCTTGTACGGGAAGGTGGCGTCGGCCGTCTTGAGGTGGAAGATCACCTCGCGGTCGCCCTTGGTCTCGACGGTGTCGATGGTGGACAGCAGTCCGACCGGGCCGCCCTCGGCGTTGATGTCCCGCGCGCGGTCGATGGAGTACTTGACGTCCTCGGCGGTGACGGCGTCGCCGTTCGCGAACGCGAGGCCCTCGCGCAGCTTGCAGGCGTAGCGCTCGTTGCCGGTGTCGGTGAAGCCGCAGCTCTCGGCGGCCTCGGGCACGGGCTCGCCCTCGCCGCGCGGCTGGATCATCAGGGTCTGCACGGTCTGGCGCAGGATGTTCCAGATGCCGGCGTCGTAGGCGTAGGCGGGGTCGAGCGGGGCGGGGGCGTCCTTCGAGGCAGTGACCGCGTCCGTGGTGCCGACGACTATCGCGTCTCCGCCGCCACTGCCGCCGTCAGACCCGCCGCAGGCGGCGAGAACCGGGGCGAGCAGACCGATCACGGCCGGCAGCACCAAAGTCTTGCGGTTCATGCTCGAGTTTCTCCAGAGCTGTCGAGTCCGTGTATCCGGCATGCATGGGTGGTGCGGCGGATCCACGGGGGGTGCGGTGATGTTCTCGCGACGAGATTAGTCCGCACCCGAAGGACGGTTCGCAGGCACCGGAGTTGGGGTGCCATCACGGAGCGAAACCGGGTGCGGACACACCGAAAACCCGACAGGGGAAGGATTAGTGCAGCTTTCCATCAATCGGGACACAAGGGCACAGCACAATCCCCTCATTGCGGGCCGCAAGCACAGGCGGCCCTACCTGTCGACCTCCTGTGAAGTGGGGAACGTCACATGCTCAACAAGGTGTAGCCGTACCGGAATTCGGCCAACCGTCAAGACCTCCGCCATGATTCGAATTCCTTTGCGTGCGGGCCCGGGAATTTCCTCGTTATCGACGCTGCACGCTGGGTGACGCTCAGCGCATTTCCGTCATCAGACCGCGCAGAAATGTCAGGTCGACCTCTTCGAGCGAGCTGACGACGGTGCGGCGGGCGGCGGGGGCGATGGGGGCGACGGACGGCACCACCACGACCTGGCAGCCCGCGGCCTCGGCGGCGGCCACGCCGGTGGCGGTGTCCTCCACGACGGCGCATCTGGCCGGATCCACGCCGAGCCGGGCGGCGGCGAAGAGATAGGGGTCGGGGTGCGGCTTGGTGCGGGCCACCTCGTCGCCGGCGACGGTGAGGCTGAAGTGCTGGGGGCCCAGATAGGTCAGGACCCGGTCGATGATGCGCCGGTGCGAGGCGGAGACCAGGGCGGTGGGGATCTCGTACTGGGCGAGTTCGGCCAGCAGCCGCAGGGCGCCCGGCATCAGCGGCAGGGTGCGGCCGATGCGGTGCTCGAAGCCGTCGTTGAGCAGCACCGTGAGTTCGGGGAGGGTGATGTCGGCGCCGGTGGCCTCGATCAGGAACCCCGCGCTGCGGGTCATGGGCCCGCCGACCACGACATGGCGCCAGGAGTCGTCGAGGGTGTGGCCGAGTCCGGCGAAGACCTCGACCTCGACGTCCCACCAGAAGCCCTCGGTGTCCACCAGAGTGCCGTCCATGTCGAGGAGCACGGCCTGTAGGGCCGACCCTTCGGCCGTACGGGTACCGAGCGCGGGGACCGTACTGGTCATCTAGGCGCACCTCCTTGAGGGACGATCAGGCCGGTTCCCATGGAGGGAACCGGCCTGCGATGGACCGTCCAGTGTACGTCTGTCCCAGAGGATGCGCCTCGTTTAATCGAGGCGCTCCGGGGCACATCTCAAGTACCGTGGGGGGCCTTCTTGAGCTGCGCTTATGTGCCTCTGGGTCACCTTTCTAGCGGGCGTTGAAGTACTTCGCCTCCGGGTGGTGGATCACGATCGCGTCCGTGGACTGCTCGGGGTGCAGCTGGAACTCCTCGGACAGATGGACGCCGATGCGCTCGGGCTGGAGCAGGTCGGCGATCTTGGCGCGGTCCTCCAGGTTGGGGCAGGCGCCGTAGCCGAGCGAGAAGCGGGCGCCCCGGTACTTCAGGGCGAACATGTCCTCGATGTCGCTGGGGTCCTCACCGGCGAAGCCGAGTTCCGAACGCACGCGTGCGTGCCAGTACTCGGCGAGGGCCTCGGCCAACTGGACGGACAGGCCGTGCAGTTCGAGGTAGTCGCGGTAGGCGTTCGCCTCGAAGAGCTTCGCCGTCTGCTCACCGATGCGGGAGCCGACGGTGACGACCTGGAGGCCGACGACGTCCGTCTCCCCCGACTCCTCCGGCCGGAAGAAGTCGGCCAGACACAGCCGGCGGCCACGGCGCTGACGCGGGAAGGTGAAGCGGGTGCGCTCGTTGCCCTGGTCGTCGAGGATGATCAGGTCGTCGTCCTTGGAGACGCACGGGAAGTAGCCGTAGACCACGGCCGCTTCCAGCAGGTTCTCCGTCTGGAGCTGGTCGAGCAGCCCGCGCAGTCGCGGCCGGCCCTCGGTCTCCACGAGCTCCTCGTAGGTCGGCCCGTCGCCCGTGCGCGCCTGCTTCAGGCCCCACTGCCCCTTGAACAGGGCGCCCTCGTCCAGCCAGGAGGCGTACTCCTTGAGCTGGATGCCCTTGATGACACGGGTGTCCCAGAAGGGCGGCTCGGGAATCGGGTTGTCGACGGAGACGTCGGAGCGGACGTGCCCCTCCTCGGGGCGCTCCTCCTCGACCTGTACGGAACTGGCGCGCACCCGGCGCTGCTTGAGCTCCGGCAGGACCGCGCCCGGAACGCCGCGCTTCACGCCGATCAGCGCGTCCATCAGGCGCAGACCCTCGAACGCGTCGCGGGCGTAACGGACTTCACCCTCGTAGATCTCGTGCAGATCCTGCTCGACATACGCCCGCGTCAGCGCGGCACCCCCCAGGATGACCGGGTAATCAGCGGCCATGCCACGGGAGTTGAGCTCCTCCAGGTTCTCCTTCATGATCACCGTGGACTTCACCAGCAGCCCGGACATGCCGATCACGTCGGCCCGGTGCTCCTCGGCGGCCTCCAGAATCGCCGAGACCGGCTGCTTGATCCCCAGGTTGACCACGTTGTAGCCGTTGTTGGACAGGATGATGTCGACGAGGTTCTTGCCGATGTCGTGGACGTCACCGCGGACCGTGGCCAGCACGATCGTGCCCTTGCCCTCCGCGTCCGACTTCTCCATGTGCGGTTCGAGATAGGCGACCGCCGACTTCATCACCTCGGCCGACTGCAACACGAACGGCAGCTGCATCTGACCCGAGCCGAACAGCTCGCCGACGACCTTCATGCCGTCCAGCAGGGTCTCGTTGACGATGTCCAGGGCCGGGCGGGTCTGGAGGGCGTCGGCCAGGTCCTGTTCGAGGCCGTTCTTCTCGCCGTCGATGATGCGGCGCTTGAGACGCTCCTCCAGCGGCAGCGCGGCCAGCTCCTCAGCCTTGCCCGCCTTCAACGACTTCGCGGTCGCGCCCTCGAACAAGGCCATCAGCTTCTGGAGCGGGTCATAACCCTCGGCACGACGGTCGTAGATCAGATCGAGAGCCGTCTGCACCTCCTCCTCGCTGAACCGGGCGATCGGCAGGATCTTCGACGCATGCACGATCGCCGAGTCCAGACCCGCCTTCACACACTCGTCCAGGAACACCGAGTTCAGCAGGATGCGGGCCGCCGGGTTCAGACCGAAGGAAATGTTCGACAGACCCAGTGTCGTCTGCACGTCCGGGTGGCGCCGCTTGAGGTCACGGATCGCCTCGATCGTGGCGATACCGTCCTTGCGGGACTCCTCCTGACCCGTGCAGATCGTGAAGGTCAGGGTGTCGATCAGGATGTCCGACTCGTGGATACCCCAGTTCCCGGTCAGGTCATCGATCAGCCGCTCCGCGATCGCGACCTTCGTCTCGGGGGTGCGGGCCTGGCCCTCCTCATCGATGGTCAGCGCGATCAGCGCCGCCCCATGCTCCTGCGCCAGCTTCGTCACCTTCGCGAACCGCGACTGGGGACCGTCACCGTCCTCGTAATTGACCGAGTTGATGACCGCACGCCCACCCAGCTTCTCCAACCCGGCCTGGAGGACATCGACCTCGGTCGAGTCCAGCACGATCGGCAGCGTCGACGCGGTCGCGAACCGTCCGGCCAGCTCCTCCATGTCCGCCACACCGTCACGGCCCACGTAGTCCACGCACAGGTCCAGCATGTGCGCGCCCTCACGGATCTGGTCCCGGGCCATCTCCACACAGTCGTCCCAGCGGCCCTCCAGCATCGCCTCACGGAACTTCTTCGACCCGTTGGCATTCGTCCGCTCACCGATCGCCAGATACGACGTGTCCTGACGGAACGCCACCGTCTGATAGAGCGAGGCCGCACCCGGCTCGGGACGGGGGTGGCGTTCGGCGGGGGTGAGGTCGCGGACGCGTTCGACGACCTGGCGCAGGTGCTCGGGGGTGGTGCCGCAGCAGCCGCCGATCAGGGACAGGCCGTAGTCGCGTACGAAGTTCTCCTGGGCGTCCGCCAGGCCCTCGGGGCCGAGGGGGAAGTGGGCGCCGTCCTTGGTGAGGATGGGCAGGCCCGCGTTCGGCATGCACAGCAGCGGGATGCGGGAGTGCCGGGTGAGGTAGCGCAGGTGCTCGCTCATCTCGGCGGGGCCGGTGGAGCAGTTCAGGCCGATCATGTCGATGCCGAGCGGTTCCAGCGCGGTGAGCGCGGCGCCGATCTCGGAGCCGAGGAGCATGGTGCCGGTCGTCTCGAAGGCCATGGAGACCACGAGCGGGACGTCGGCGCCGGTGGCCTCCATGGCGCGGCGGGCGCCCAGGACGGAGGCCTTGGTCTGGAGGAGGTCCTGGGTGGTCTCGACGATCAGGGCGTCGGCGCCGCCGGCGAGCAGGCCCTCTACGTTGGCCTGGTAGCCGTCGCGGATGGTGGCGTAGTCGATGTGGCCGAGGGTGGGCAGCTTGGTGCCGGGGCCGACGGAGCCGAGGACCCAGCGCTGACGGCCGTCCCGGGCGGTGTACTCGTCGGCCGCCTCGCGGGCGATGCGGGCGCCCGCCTCGGACAGCTCGTGGACCCGGTCCCCGATGTCGTACTCGGAGGCGGCTGTGTGGTTGGACCCGAAGGTGTTGGTCTCCACGCAGTCGACGCCCACCGCGAAGTACGCGTCGTGGACGGAGCGGACGATGTCCGGGCGGGTGACGTTGAGGATCTCGTTACAGCCTTCGAGGTTCTCGAAGTCCTCAAGGGTCGGGTCCTGCGCCTGGAGCATGGTGCCCATCGCTCCGTCGGCGACCACCACACGGGTGGCGAGCGCCTCGCGGAGCGCGGACACACGGGCCCGGCTGTCGGCGGAAGGGGACGGTGGCAACGAGGCCATGAAAGGGCTCCCTTTGGGTGCGACGGCTGTCGGCTTTGCGTCCTGCCGCGGGACTTCCCACAGCGGGCGCACGCCGTCAGGGTAGCCGGGACCGGACCCGGATGGTCAGGGCGTCCACGGGGCGGACGAGGATGACGGGCAGGTCACCAGCGGGATACGAGTGACGCAAGACTGCGCGTCGAGTGGCGCGAACGTGTCGTCCAACCATTGGCGGTCGGTCGGCATGGACTAGTAGTGTTCGACATTGCCGAACGGCGGCAGCGACGTCGCGGGTCGACGGCGAAGGGGACGGAGGCAGGACGGCGATGGCACGGAACATCCAGTCGCTCGAACGGGCGGCCGCGATGCTGCGGCTGCTCGGGGGCGGCGAGCGGCGGCTCGGCCTGTCGGACATCGCCTCGGCCCTGGGCCTCGCCAAGGGCACCGCGCACGGGATTCTGCGCACCTTGCAGCAGGAGGGCTTCGTCGAGCAGGACGACGCCTCGGGGCGGTATCAGCTGGGCGCCGAGCTGCTGCGCCTGGGCACGACCTATCTCGATGTGCACGAGCTGCGGGCGCGGGCCCTGGTGTGGACCGACGACCTGGCGCGTTCCAGCGGCGAGAGCGTCTATCTCGGGGTCCTGCACCAGCAGGGCGTGCTGATCGTGCACCACGTCTTCCGGCCGGACGACAGCCGTCAGGTACTGGAGATCGGGGCCATGCAGCCCCTGCACTCCACGGCGCTGGGCAAGGTGCTGTCGGCGTACGACCCGGTGGCGCACAGCGAGGCCATCGAGGCGGACCGCAAGCCGTTCACGGATCGCACGGTGTGCGAGCTGGAGGCGTTCGAGAACATCCTCGACATCTCCCGCGCGCGTGGTTATGCGGCGGACGTGGAGGAGACCTGGGAGGGCGTGGCCGGCGTGGCCGCGCCCATTCATGACCGGCGGCGGATGCCGGTGGGCGCGGTCGGCATCACGGGCGCGGTGGAGCGGCTGTGCCGGGACGGTGAGCTGCGGCCCGAGCTGATCGCGGCGGTACGGGACTGTGCCCGCGCGGTGTCGCGGGATCTGGGTGCCGGGCGCTTCTAGGACGCCACGGGCACTTCTGCAACTGGTAAGAGCGGGCCGGTACGCCGCGACGGCGTCCCGGCCTTCGCCATACCCTGAGATGGACATATCGGACGAGAGGCCGCTGGCACCCCGTCCGAAGATCGATAGCTCACAGCAATCAATAACGATCGTGCTTTCGATAACAGAACCCTTGACGCACACGTAACGCCGGAGCAAGACTCCCGTCCATCGGTCGGCATTGTCGAACACCTACCGGCAATACGCGCTAGAGTGTGACAACGCCAAGGGCCGGCAACGCTCTCATCCCCGAGGGCACGCGAACCACCGGTGGGACCCGGGGTTCTGCTTCCCCTGGACGAAGGACAAAGGAGTCGCGGGTGTCCAGCTCCGACATCTTCATCGGCGAGACCATCGGTACCGCCATACTCATCCTGCTCGGCGGCGGCGTCTGTGCGGCCGTCACGCTGAAGGCCTCCAAGGCCCGTAACGCCGGTTGGCTCGCCATCACCTTCGGGTGGGGTTTCGCCGTACTCACGGCCGTCTACACCTCCGCGCCGCTGTCCGGCGCGCACCTGAACCCGGCCGTCACGCTCGCGCTCGCGCTGAAGAAGAACGGCATCGAGTGGAGCCAGGTCCCGACCTACTGGGGTGGACAGCTCCTCGGCGCCATGATCGGCGCCGCCCTGGTCTGGGTCGCCTACTACGGCCAGTTCCACGCGCACCTCACCGACAAGGAGATCGTCGGCGGTCCGGGTGCGCAGGCCACCAAGGCCAAGGCCGTCGAGGCCCAGGAGCAGGGCGCAGGCCCGGTGCTGGGCATCTTCTCCACCGGTCCGGAGATCCGGGTCGCCTGGCAGAACGTCGCCACCGAGGTCATCGGCACCATCGTGCTGGTGCTCGCCGTCCTCACGCAGGGCCTCAACGACGGCGGCAACGGCCTGGGCACCCTGGGCGCCCTGATCACCGCCCTGGTCGTCGTCTCCATCGGTCTGTCCCTCGGTGGCCCGACCGGTTACGCGATCAACCCGGCCCGTGACCTCGGTCCGCGTATCGTGCACGCCCTCCTGCCCCTGCCCAACAAGGGCGGCTCCGACTGGAGCTACGCCTGGGTCCCGGTCGTCGGTCCGCTCATCGGCGGCGCGATCGCTGCGGGCATCTACAACGTCGCTTTCGCTTAGAAGCGGCAAGCACGCGTAGCAAGCACTCGTAGCAAGCAGCCGTAGACAGACCGCTTATCCACGGAACTCAGGAGCACACAGTGACCGACGCGCACACCGCCGGCCCCTTCATCGCCGCGATCGACCAGGGCACGACCTCTTCCCGCTGCATCGTCTTCGACCGCGACGGCCGTATCGTCTCCGTCGACCAGAAGGAGCACGAGCAGATCTTCCCGAAGCCGGGCTGGGTCGAGCACAACGCCAACGAGATCTGGACCAACGTCCAGGAAGTCGTCGCCGGAGCCATCCAGAAGGCCGGCATCACCCGGGACGACATCAAGGCCATCGGTATCACCAACCAGCGTGAGACCACGCTGCTGTGGGACAAGAACACCGGTGAGCCCGTCCACAACGCCATCGTGTGGCAGGACACCCGCACCGACGCCCTGTGCAAGGAGCTCGGGCGCAACGTCGGCCAGGACCGCTTCCGCCGCGAGACGGGTCTCCCCCTCGCCTCGTACTTCGCCGGCCCGAAGGCCCGCTGGCTGCTCGACAACGTCGAGGGCCTGCGGGAGCGCGCCGAGCGCGGCGACATCCTCTTCGGCACCATGGACAGCTGGGTCATCTGGAACCTGACCGGTGGTGTCAACGGCGGCAAGCACTACACCGACGTCACCAACGCCTCCCGCACCATGCTGATGAACCTCCACACGCTGGAGTGGGACGAGAAGATCGCCGAGTCCATCGGCGTCCCGATGAACATGCTCCCGGAGATCCGCTCCTCCGCCGAGGTCTACGGCGAGGTCACCGGCGGCAAGCTGGGCGAGCTGCTCGGCGGCATCCCGGTCGCCTCGGCGCTCGGTGACCAGCAGGCGGCCCTGTTCGGCCAGACCTGTTTCGCCGAGGGCGAGGCCAAGTCGACGTACGGCACCGGCACGTTCATGCTCATGAACACCGGCGAGAAGATCATCAACTCGTACTCCGGTCTGCTCACCACCGTCGGCTACCGAATCGGTGACGACAAGCCGGTCTACGCCCTCGAAGGGTCCATCGCCGTCACCGGTTCGCTGGTGCAGTGGATGCGCGACCAGATGGGGCTGATCTCCACCGCCGCAGAGATCGAGACGCTCGCGCTCTCGGTCGAGGACAACGGCGGCGCCTACTTCGTGCCGGCCTTCTCCGGTCTGTTCGCCCCGTACTGGCGCTCCGACGCCCGCGGTGTGATCGCCGGTCTGACCCGCTATGTCACCAAGGCGCACCTGGCCCGCGCCGTCCTGGAGGCCACCGCCTGGCAGACCCGTGAGATCACGGACGCCATGACCAAGGACTCGGGCGTCGAGCTCGCGGCCCTCAAGGTCGACGGCGGCATGACCTCCAACAACCTGCTGATGCAGACCCTCTCGGACTTCCTGGACGCCCCCGTGGTCCGTCCGATGGTCGCCGAGACGACCTGCCTCGGTGCCGCCTACGCCGCCGGTCTCGCCGTCGGCTTCTGGACCAGCACCGACGACCTGCGTGCCAACTGGCGCAGGGCCGCCGAGTGGACCCCCCGCATGGACGCGGACGCCCGCGACCGTGAGTACAAGAGCTGGCTCAAGGCCGTCGAGCGGACGATGGGCTGGCTCGAGGACGAAGAGAGCTGACGAGAGCCACTCGTAGGCTCAGCACGCTCTGATGAGGAGTAAGAACCCGAAATGACCAGTCAGACCACCCTCCAGTCCGTGCCTGCCCTCGGTACGCGCCCGGCCTCCGGCTCGAACCCGAGCCGAGCCGAGACCCGGGAGCAGCTCGCCAAGGCGTCGTACGACCTTCTCGTGATCGGCGGCGGCATCCTGGGCATCTCCACCGCCTGGCACGCCGCGCAGTCCGGCCTGAGGGTGGCTCTGGTCGACGCCGGCGACTTCGCCGGCGCCACCTCCTCCGCCTCCTCCAAGCTTCTCCACGGCGGTCTGCGCTACTTGCAGACCGGCGCGGTGAAGCTGGTGGCGGAGAACCACTTCGAACGCCGTGCGGTCTCCCGCCAGGTGGCTCCCCACCTGGCGAACCCGCTCACGTTCTACCTCCCCGTGTACAAGGGCGGTCCGCACGGCGCGGCGAAGCTCGGGGCGGGCGTCTTCGCCTACTCCGCGCTCTCCGCGTTCGGTGACGGTGTCGGTCACCTCCTGTCCCCCGCCAAGGCGGCGCAGGACGTGCCCGAGCTGCGCACCGACAACCTGAAGGCCGTCGCCGTCTACGGCGACGACCAGATGAACGACGCCCGCATGGCGCTGATGACGGTCCGTGCGGCCGTCGAGGCGGGCGCGGTCGTCCTCAACCACGCCGAGGTGACCGGCCTGCGCTTCACCCGGGGCCGGGTCACCGGTGCCGAGCTGCGCGACCGCACCTCCGGCGACGAGTTCGGCGTCAGCGCCCGACTCGTGCTGAACGCGACCGGCCCGTGGGTCGACCACCTGCGCAAGATGGAGGACCCGAACGCGGCTCCCTCCATCCGTCTCTCCAAGGGCGCGCACCTGGTCCTGAAGCGGACCTCGCCGTGGAAGGCCGCGCTGGCCACGCCGATCGACAAGTACCGGATCACCTTCGCCCTCCCCTGGGAGGACATGCTGCTTCTCGGCACGACCGACGAGGAGTTCGAGGGCGACCCGGCGGACGTCAAGGTCACCGAGCAGGACACCGCGCAGATCCTGGACGAGGCCGCGTTCTCCATCCGGGACCAGCAGCTCGACCGTGACCTGATCACGTACTCCTTCGCGGGTCTGCGGGTGCTGCCGGGCGGACCCGGCGACACCGCCAAGGCCAAGCGCGAGACCGTCGTCACCGAGGGCAGGGGCGGCATGCTGTCCGTCGCGGGCGGCAAGTGGACGACGTTCCGACACATCGGCCGTACGGTCATGCAGAAGCTGGAGTCGCTGCCGGGTCACCCGCTGGGCGACGACTTCGAGCCCATCTCGTCGCTCCCGAAGAAGCTGCCGCTGCCGGGTGTCGCCAACCCGCGCGCGGTCGCGCACCGGCTGCTGGTCGACAACCCGGCGCCCGGCCCGCGCATGGCCGCCGACACGGCCAGGCACCTGGCGACCCACTACGGCTCCCTGGCCTTCGACATCGCCCGGCTGGCGAACGAGAACCCGGAGCTGGGCGAGCGCGTCCACCCCGACGCCCCGGAGATCTGGGCGCAGGTCGTGTACGCCCGTGACACCGAGTGGGCCGAGACGCCGGACGACGTGCTGCGCCGCCGGACGACGCTGACGATCCGGGGTCTGGCCACGGACGAGGTGCGGGCGAAGGTGCAGGACCTGCTCGACAAGAAGTAGGCGCTACGACTCGAAGGGCGCGGCTCCTCCTGACGGGGGCCGACCTGACCGAGACCCGGCCCTCCTCCCCTATGGGGCCGGTACGCGAGAGGGGCGACTCCACGCCGATGGAGCCGCCCCTTTCGCATGCCGCGTTGTCAGTGGCGGGTGTTTTCATGGGGCGCATGGACATGGAACGGGCCACCCCTGCGGAACTCGCCGCGCTGCGGGAGGCGTTCGGAGTGGACGACGGGGGCGCCTCGGCGCTGGGGTGGGACGCGGTGCGGGCGTTCGAGGCGGAGCACGGCGTGGTGTTGCCGGAGCCGTACCGGAGCTTCGTGGCGGAGGTGTCGGACGGATCGTTCCAAGGGCCGCCGGAGTACGGGCTGGTGGGGCTGGCCGAGAGCGCCAAGGGGCAGGATCCGGGCCGGCTCTTCCCGCTGACCGGGCCCTGGGTATGGGAGGACGACGACGGGGGTCATGAGGACCCCGACGCCGTCGTCGAGCAGGTCGTCCACCAGGGTTCGCTGAACCTCGGCACGGACGGCTGCGGCATGGACTGGCATCTGGTCGTCACCGGTCCGCAGCGCGGGCACATATGGCTCGTCACCGATGTGGGTGCCCTGCCGTTCGGCGCGGAGTTCGGTCACACGACCTCCGCGCCCGGCTTCACCGGCTGGGTGCGGCACTGGGCCGCCGGCAAGGAGTGGTTCGACGCCGAGCCAGCCGAGTCAGCCGAGTGAGGCGAGTGAGGCGACGGCCTCGCGTACGGCGTCCACGTCCCGCAACTCCTCGCGCCGCACGATCAGTTCACGGCCCAGCAGCAGCGCCCTGCGGGACGCCGGTGCCGGGTCCGGGAGGGTCGTCAGGTCGGTCAGATGGGCGAAGCCGATGATGCGGCGGACGATCTCCGTGCCGGCGTAGCCGACCGACTCGGTCCAGAGGCGACGTAGGAAGCGGTCCAGGTAGGCGTCGTCGAAGAACGTGTCGACGCGGGTCGGCCAGAGGCGACGGAACTCCGTCTCGAACGCCTCCCAGGAGAGCCGGAGTTGGTCCGCGTGGTCGGACAACGTGCCCAGTGCCCGCGCCCGTTCCTCCGACACCAGCACGTTGGCCCAGTACAGGCCGAGGTCGTAGCCGATCGGGCCGACGAAGGAGAACTCGGGGTCGAAGACCCGGACGACCGGGGCGCCTTCGCGGTCGCCGACCATGATGCTGCCGGTGTGCAGGTCGCCGTGGAGGAGGGCCTGGGCGCTGGTCATGAAGGTGTGCCGCAGATCGGCCACCTCCGTGCGGAGCCCGGCATCCGCGCGGAACTCCGCCGCCAGGTCGGCCACGCCCTCGTGCCAGTGGTTGTGCTCGTGCTCGATGTACGGCTCGGAGAGGACCACGTCTTCCGTGATCTTGCACAGCTCGGGGCTGACCGAGGCGGCGATCAGGGCCTTGCGCTCGGCCGACTCCATGCCGAAGTCGCTCGTGGCGAAGGCCAGTTGCGCCACGAACTCACCCACGCGGGCCGAGGTGCCCGGCCCGTACGCCGCGCCCTCGTTCAGGAGCGTGCGCAGGACTTCGAGGTCCGACATGTCCTCCATGACGAGCGCGTAGTTCTCGGGGTCGTAGCCGTGGATCGCCGGGATCTTGTCGGGGGCGACCTTGGCGACCTGGTCGTAGGCGCGGGCCTCGGCGTCGGCGCGGTCCGGGTTCATCGGCCAGGACGGTCCCGCCACGCGGACCCACGGCAGGGCCTGCTTCACGGCGAGGCTGCGGATGCCGTCGGGCGCGGTCGCCAGGAAGACGCGGTTCATGTTGCCGTCGGAGACCTCGCGGACCTCCGGGTCGGCGGTCTCGTCCCAGTGGCAGCGCTCGCGCAGGTACGCCGGGATGTCCTCGGTCTCCAGGATGCGGTAACCCATGACTCTCCTTAAGCCGTGCGGCGCTTGGACAAGGTGAAGCTGAAGACCAGGGCGAGGATGAGGACCGCGCCCTCGACGACGTCCTGGGTGTAGTACGGCAGGCCCTTGATGGTCAGGCCGGTGGTGATGATGCCGATCAGGACGGCGCCGAGGGCCGTGCCCCAGACGTTCGGGCGGCCCCGGCCCAGGACGGAGGTGCCGACCAGCGCGACCGCCACGGCCTCCAGGAGCTGCGAGGTGCCGGCGGACACATCGCCCTGGCCGATGCGGGAGGCCAGGATCAGGCCGCCGACGGAGGCGAGGACGCCGGAGAGGACGTAGGCGAGGGACCGGTACGCGCCGACGCGGATGCCGGCCAGCCGGGACGCCTCGGGGTTGGCGCCGATGGCGTACAGCACCCGGCCCCAGCGGGTGCGGGCGAGGAAGACCCAGGCGGCGACGGTCAGTCCGCCGAAGACGAGGACCGAGATGGGGATGCCCAGGACCGTGCCGCGGTCGATCTTGAGGAAGCCCTCGGTGAACCTGCCGGGGGCGGTGGTGCCGTCGTCCAGGGTCATGCCGGGGGTGATGGACTGGCCGTCGACCAGGACGAGTTTGAGGCCCTGGACAATGAACAGGGTGCCCAGGGTCGCCAGCATGTCGGGGATCTTCAGTACGACGATCAGCAGGGCGTTGAGCAGGCCCACCACGGCGCCGGCCGCGAGCACCGCGATGATGGCGACGGTGCCGATCTGGTTGTGGACCACCATCGTCTGGGCGGCGACGGAGACTCCGAGGCCCGCGACCGCGCCGACGGACATGTCCATTCCGCCGACGGCCATGGTGAGGGTGACGCCGAGGCCGAGGATGGCGGCCACGGAGACATAGCGCAGGGTGTCGAGGAGGGTCGCCGACTCGCGGAACGAGCCCTCGCTGAGCGCGAAGTAGAGGAACAGCGCGACCGTCACGAAGATGAAGCCGTACTTGATGACGGCGTTCTGGAGGCGCGCGGCGGGGGTGGCCGTGGTGGACGGGGTCGCCGTCTTCACCGGGGTGCTCTGGGCTGTGGTCATGGAGTGCTTCCTTCAGCGGCGGCGGGCGTCACACCGACGCCGAGATGGTCTGGATCACGCGGTCGCGTTCCGCGTCCTCGCCGTAGGCGTCGAGGTGGATCTCGCCGGCGGCCAGCACGACGACCCGGTCGGCGACCTCCAGCACCTCGTCGACGTCGGCGGACAGGACGAGCACGGCGGCGCCCTCGGCGGCCAGGGTGCGGGCACGGCGGCCGATGTCCCGGCGGGCACCGATGTCCACACCTCGGAACGGCTCGTCCAGGATGAGGACGCGGGGTGTCTCGGCGAGCCAGCGGCCGACGACGACCTTCTGCTGGTTGCCGCCGGACAGCTCCTCGACGGTGCTGTGCTCGTCGCGGGTGACGACACCGAGGGCGTCGATGGTGTCGCGGCCGAGGGCGTCCTCCTTCGCCGTGTGGACGAGGCCGAGCCGGGACAGCGACTTCAGGAACGGCAGCGAGATGTTCTGGGCGAGCGACCAGCCGGGCACGAGGGCGTCGGCGTGCCGGTCCTCGGGGACCAGGTGGATGCCGCCGCGGATGGCGTCGGCGGGTCGGCGGGGCGTGTACGGCTCGCCGTCCAGCTCGACCGCGCCGGTGGTGAAGGGTTCGGCGCCGAACAGGCCGCGGGCCAGCTCGGTCTTGCCCGCGCCCAACAGGCCGACGACGCCGGTGACTTCGCCTGTGCGGAGGTCGAGGTCGAGGGGCGTGCGGCCGTCGAAGAGCCGTACCCCGCGCAGGGACAGGACGACGTCACCGGCCGCGCCCTCCCGCACCGGCCGGGCCGTGGTCGCCTCCTGGGCCTGGGCGAGCATGGCGCGCAGGGCCGCGTCCCAGTCGAAGGGCCTGGCCTGGTCCTCGGTGAGACGGCCGTCCCGCAGGACGACCAGCCGGTCGGCCAGGGCGTCGATCTCGCCGAGGCGGTGGGAGACGTAGAGCACGGCGATGCCGTCGTCGCGCATCCTCTCGACGAGGGTGAAGAGGCGTTCCGCCTCGGCCGCCGACAGCGCGGAGGTCGGCTCGTCGAGGACGAGCAGGCGGGGGCGGGTGGCCAGGGCGCGGGCGAGGATGAGCAACTGGCGGTCGGAGATGCCGAGTTCGGTCACGTCCCGCTTGAGCAGGGCGTCGCTCCAGTCCAGGTCGAGGCCGGCCTGGATCTCGCGGGCGCGGGCCAGCAGCTTGGCGCCGTTGAGGAAGGGGTTGCCGCGGCGCTGGGCCAGCTCCTCGAAGACGAGGTTCTCGGCGACCGTGAGGCCGGGCACGATGCCCTCGCCGATGCGCTGGTGCACGGTCTGGATGCCCAACTGCCGGGCGGCAAGCGGCGACTGGAGAGCCGCGGGCTCCCCGGCGACCCGCACCTCGCCGCCGTGGTCCGTGTGCACGCCCGACAGGATCTTGATCAGCGTGGACTTGCCGGCGCCGTTCGCGCCGAGCAGCGCGACGACGCTGCCCGGTGCGATGTCCAGCGAGACGGACTCCAGGACCGTCCTGCCGCCGAAGGCCATGCTGACGTCGGTCAGCGCGACGGCCGGTTCAACCGCCGGTTCGACGGCCGGTTCAGTGGGCGACATTGGAGATCCAGTCCGCGGTCGAGACCTGGGCCAGGTTCAGCGCGGGCAGCGCCTCGCGCAGCTGGTCCATGTTCTCGATCTTCTTCTCGCGCAGGAAGTCCTGCGTGATGGCGACGGCCGGGAACTCGACGGAGGTCTTGTTCAGTTGGCCGGCCAGCTCAAGGGCGGTGGTGCGGACGACGGCGGCGCCGACCGCGGACGGGTCGGTGCCGGCCGTGGCGACCCAGGGGCTGTCGGCGGCGGTCATCTGCTGGATGTCGGCGTTGGAGACGTCCGCGCCGAAGACCTTCACCTTGTCCTGGAGCTTCTTGTTCTGCACGGCGAGGACGGTGCCCTTGGCGAGCTCGTCGTAGGGGGCGAAGACACCGGCGACATCGCCGTGCTGGGTGAGCGCGGCGGAGACGAGGGGAACGTTGTCGGTGGCCGTGGAGTCGGTGACCTTGCCGACCTTGAACTGCTGCTTCCAGCCCTGTGCGGCGGCCTCCTTCGCCCACACCGTGTTCCGCTTGTCGAGGGCGGCGTACCCGGCGACGTTGACGTAGCCGACCTTGGCGTCCTTGCCGACCTCCTTGGCCATCACGTCGAGGACGGCCTGGGCCATGCTCGCGTCGTCCTGCTTGGTGGAGACGACCCCCTTGGTGGCCGTCTCGACGTCGTAGACGACGACCTTGATGCCCTTCTTCACGGCCTTGTCGATCTCCGGCTGGATGGTGGCCGGGAAGCCGTGGTCGATGATGATCGCCTTGGCGCCGGAGTTGATGGCCGAGGAGAGGTCGGTGGCCTGCTTGGCGTTGTCGGCCTGGGCGTCGTACACGGTCAGGTCGATGCCGAGGGCCTTGGCCTGCGCCTTGGCTCCGTTGCCCCACTGCTCGAAGTAGTCGCCGGCGCCGCTCTGCCTGACCAGGGCGACCTTGACCGCGCCCGCGCTGAAGGGGGCGGGCTTCTTCCCGGTGGCGGCTGACGCGGAGGCGGCGGTGTCGCCGGTGTCCTTGGAGGCGTCGGTGGACTGCGAGCAGCCGGAGAGCACGAGCGCGGACACGGAGGCGAGGGAGAGCGCGGCGAGGGGCAGACGGGTGCGGGACATGAGGGGCTCCAGGTGCGGGGTGGTGCAGAGCGGATGAAGGGGGTGCCGGGCCCGGAGCACGAGCAGGAAGGAATGCGCCACCGCGAGAAGGGCGGGGCGGGGCTCCGGGAGGGGTCAGCGACAGCTGGCGGTGGTCGTCCGGAGCAGGTCCACGTACAGCCGCCGTACAAGCAGCAGCGTCTTCATATGCAGATCATGAGAACGATTTCAGCCATACGTCAAAGGAGCGGAAGCGGTTTCTCAGCACGTGAGACAACGACTACGTCACACCTGATTGACCTGACATGGCGGGTTACCATCGCGGGACCGGCACCCGACCCGGCACAGTGAGGCCCCGATGACGACACCAGCCGCAAAAGCGCTGCGTATGCCCTGCATGCGCCGCTGTTGCCGCGTGCTGTGTCTCGGCTGACCGACTGTCCCGCCGCGTTTCGCCGCCTCCCTCTTCCTCCCCCGCCCGTCCGGTGCTTGTCTCGGTATCCGGACTTTCCTTCCAGACTCCTGGAGTTGTTCCCATGACGCTGCTGACCACCTGGTCCGAGTCCGGCCCCGAGACGCAGGTCCGCCGCACCTCGGACCCCGCCGAGATCGCCGAGGCGCTCAAGCCGCTCGGTGTGCGTTACGAGCAGTGGCCGATCCGCGAGGACGTGCCCTTCGACGCCGACAGCGACACCGTCTTCGCCGCGTACGGCCCCGAGATCGAGAAGCTGAACGCCGAGGAGGGCTTCACCACCGTCGACGTCCTCGGTCTGCACCCCAGTGACGACCCGGAGTTCCCGGCGAAGGCCAGGGCCGCCCGCGAGAAGTTCCTCCAGGAGCACACGCACGACGACGATGACGAGGTCCGCTTCTTCGTCTCGGGCTCCGGGATCTTCTACCTCCACGTGAACGGCGAGGTGCACGCGGTCTTCTGCGAGAAGGGCGACCTGCTGGGCGTCCCGCGCGGCACCACCCACTGGTTCGACATGGGCACCCACCCGTCGTTCACCGCGATCCGCTTCTTCCACGAGGAGGACGGCTGGATCGGCAACTTCACCGGCTCGACGATCGCGTCCCGCTTCCCGGACTACGACACGATCGCGGCGGGCTACGAGGCGGACAAGGCCTCCGCATGAGTGTGTCGTACGACGTGGACGCCGTGGTGCTCGACATCGAGGGCACCACGAGCGCCACGGGCTTCGTCGTCGACGTCCTCTACCCGTACTCCCGCTCTCGTTTCGGAGCACTGCTCTCGGAGCGGAGCGGTGATCCGGACATCCAGCGGGCCGTCGCCCAGGTCCGCGAGGAACTCGGCGACCCGGACGCGGACGCGGCGGCCGTCGAGAAGGCCCTGAACTCCTGGCTCGACGAGGACCGCAAGGCCACCCCGCTGAAGACCCTCCAGGGCATCATCTGGTCCGAGGGCTTCGCCCGCGGCGACCTCGTCTCGCACTTCTACGACGACGTCGTGCCGCGGCTGCGCGCGTGGCACGCGGCGGGCCTCACGTTGTACGTGTATTCGTCCGGGTCGGTGGCCGCGCAGCGGGCGTGGTTCACCAACAGCCCGGAGGGCGACCTGACCTCCCTGGTCTCGGGGCTGTACGACACCGAGAACGCGGGGCCCAAGCAGGAGCCGGAGTCGTACCGCCGTATCGCGCGGGCGAGCGGCGTCGAGCCGTCGCGGCTTCTCTTCCTCTCCGACCGCCCCGGCGAGCTGGACGCGGCCCGCGCGGCCGGCTGGCACGCGGTCGGCATCCGGCGGCCCGGGGAGCCGTACTACGAGCAAGGCGTCGGCGACCACGCGCAGGCGGGGACGTTCGACGAGATCACCGTTTCTAGGAGCACCGCATGACCGCCGAGATCAGCGCACTCGACCTGGAGGAGGCGGGGGCGGTCCTCGCCGCCGAGTCCGCCCGCTTCGCCTCCTTCGGCTGGATGCGGGGCACCTCCGGCAACCTCTCCGTGGTGCTCACCCGCGACCCGCTGCGGCTCGCGGTCACCGCCAGCGGCCACGACAAGGGCGAACTGACGCCCGCCGACGTGGTGTTGGTGGACGGGCAGGGCGCGGCCGTGCGGGGCGGGAAGCCGTCCGCCGAGGCCGAGCTGCACGCGCGGGTCGCCGCGCTGACGGGCGCCGGGGCGGTCGTGCACGTCCACACGGTGGCGTCCGTGGCCATGGGGCGGCGTGATCCCGGCGGGATCGTCTTCCGGGACGTGGAGATGCTCAAGGGCGTCGGCCAGCCCGCGCACGACGTCGAGGTGACGCTGCCGGTCATCGCCAACAGCCAGGACATGAAGGTGCTCGGGGACCGGCTGGAAAAGGCGCGGAACCCGCGGATGCCGGCCGTCGTGGTCGCGGGGCACGGGCTGTACGTCTGGGGTGCCGACCCCCGTCAGGCCCGCCACCACACCGAAGTGGTGGAGTGGCTGCTGGAGTTGGAGCTGTCGCAGCGCTGAACCGGCTGTCGCGGCGCGGACCGACACGAAAGGGGACCCCCGATCCCGGGGGTCCCCTTTCGTGTTGCCGCAGGCTCTACTTCAGGTGATCGCCGGGCAGTTGACCGGCGGAGACCTCCAGGACACCCCGCTCGGTCACCAGCCCCGTCACCAACCGCCCCGGCGTCACGTCGAAGGCGGGGTTGTGGCCGCGTGACTCGGCGGGTGCCGTCCGCACCCCGCCCCACTCCAACACCTCGGCCTCACCACGGAGTTCGATGTGGATGTCGTCGCCGGTCTTGGTGGCGAGGTCGACCGTCGTCGTCGGCGCGGCCACCAGGAACGGGATGCCGGCGTCGGCGCAGGCGAGCGCGACGCCGACCGTGCCGACCTTGTTGGCGGTGTCGCCATTGGCCGCTATGCGGTCCGCGCCGACTATGGCCGCGTCGACCTCGCCGCGCAGAATGGTCCCGGCGGCGGCCCCGTCGGCCTGGACGTAGTGCGGTATGCCTTCCTGGACCAACTCCCAGGCGGTGAGCCGGGATCCCTGGAGCAGCGGGCGCGTCTCGTCGGCGTACACGACCTCCAGGCGTCCGCGGGCGTGGAGTTCGCGGATGACGCCGAGTGCCGTGCCCCAGCCCGCGGTCGCGAGGGCGCCGGTGTTGCAGTGGGTCAGGATGCGCAACGGCCGGTCCTCGCCGACCAGTTCGAGCAGCCAGTCGGCGCCGTGCGCGCCCATCGCGCGGTTCGCCTCGACGTCCTCGCGCTGGACGGCGGCGGCCTCCGCCAGTACCGCGTCGAGGCCCTCCTCGAAGCGGGCCATGACGCGGTCCACGCACACCATGAGGTTGACGGCCGTGGGGCGGGCCGCACGGACCCGGGCGACGGCCGCGCGCACCTCGTCCACCGACCAGCCCTCGCGCCGCCCCTCGATGAGCGCGAGCGCGACGCCGTACGCGCCGGCCGCCCCGATGGCGGGCGCGCCACGGACCACGAGACGCTGGATCGCATCGACCAAGGTGTCCACATCGCGGACATCCCTTGTCTCGGTGCGCTGCGGCAGCAACGTCTGGTCGATGAGGGCGAGGCTCTCCCCGGTCCACTCGACCGCGCGCAATTCCTGGGGCATATCGGGACACTCCTGATGTTCCGGTGGTCTCCGCCACCGTACATGACCTGCACGAACCATAGTTCGAGACAGTCGGGCGGGTGTCCGGAAACGGATGCTACTGTCCGCCAATCAGTCCGCAGATCGAGACGAAGGAGGAAAGACCGTGCTGCTGACCAAGCGCCGTTTCCTCGACTTCGGCCGGTGTGCCGGCGACGGCTGTCGACGCTGACCCGTCCCCGTAGCGTCCCCGTCCACCCTCACGCGCTCCCGACGGAGCGCGCATCGCCGTATCCGGAAGGTCTCCCCCGATGCTCCGTAGATCCCGCCGTACCCTCCAGGTCGCCGCCGCCACCGCGCTGATGGTCACCGCGGCCACCGCCTGCAACGCCGCCGCGAAGAAGGACTCCGGCGGCGCGAGCGCGGGCAGCGACACGTCGTTCACGCTCGTCACCCCGGACGCCGTCGGCCAGAACGAGTTCCTGAAGCTCGCCGTCAGCGGCATCAAGTCCGCGGCGAAGAAGCACGACGGCACGCAGAAGGTCTACGAGTCCACCGACACCGCCTCCCAGCAGCAGAACGTGCAGGCGGCGGTTGACGCCAAGCCGGACGTCATCGTGCTGGTGGGCTTCGAGTTCGCGGACATCGTCGCCCAGCAGGCCGAGAAGAATCCGAAGCAGCAGTTCCTGATCATCGACGCCTGCACCACCAAGACCTTCAAGAACGTCAGTTGCGCGGTCTTCCGTGAGCACGAGGGCGTCTACCTCGCCGGTGCCGAGGCGGGCCTGCTCAGCAAGTCCGGCAAGGTCGGCGCGGTCGACGTCCTCGACACGCCCCAGTTCCGCCGCTACAGCGACCCGTTCGCGGCCGGCGCCAAGAAGGTCGCGCCGAAGACCACCACGGACACCCGCTTCGTCGGCGGACAGTCCCCCTTCGACGACTCGGCCCGCGCCAAGGAGCAGGCGGGCACCCTGCTCGCCAAGGGCTACGACCAGCTCATGGCGGCCGCGGCGGCCGGCAACTACGGCGTCTTCGAGGCCGCGAAGGCCAAGGGCGCCTACGCGTACGGCGTCGACGTCAACCAGTGCACCGCGGCGCCCGGCACGGTCGTCGACAACGTGATCAAGCGCACGGACATCGCTGTCGAGAAGGGCATCGAGTCGGTGCTCGGCGGCAAGACGGGCACGACCGTCTCCTACGGCCTCAAGGAGGGCGGCATCAGCCTGACCGGCCTGGAGGACGGCGTCGCGACGTCGAAGTGCGTGATCGCCGACCACACGGACGTCCTCGCGAAGGTCAAGGAACTGCGCGACCAGATCGTGTCCGGGAAGCTGACGGTCGATGACCCCGCCGCGAGCTGACGCCCAGGACGTCGCCGTCGAGCTCCGGGGAATCACCAAGCGGTTCCCCGGCACGCTCGCCAACGACGCCGTCGACCTGACCGTCCGCCACGGCGAGATCCACGCCCTCATGGGCGAGAACGGCGCGGGCAAGTCCACGCTCATGTCGATCCTGTACGGCATGACACGCGCGGATGCCGGTTCGGTCCTCGTCGACGGACGCGAGGCGGACTTCGCCAGCCCGGGTGACGCGATGGCCGCCGGACTCGGCATGGTCCACCAGAGCTTCAAGCTGTTCGACTCGCTGAGCGTGGCCGAGAACGTCGTCTACGCCGCCGAGCCGCGCCGCTTCGGCCTGGTGGACCGGGCCGCGGCCCGCCGCCGGGTGCGTGAACTCGCCGAGGAGCACGGCCTGGCCGTGGACCCGGACGCGCGCGTCGGCGACCTGCCGGTCGGCCTGCGCCAGCGCGTCGAGATCCTCAAGCTGCTGCACCGCGGCGCCCGCACGCTGATCCTCGACGAGCCGACGGCGGTCCTCACACCATCCGAGGCGGACGCGCTGTTCGCGGTCCTCAAGTCGCTGGCCGCGCAGGGCCGTACGGTGATCCTCGTCACGCACAAGCTGCGCGAGGTCCTAGAGGGCAGCGACCGTGTGACCGTCCTGCGGGACGGCCGGGTGGTCGCCCGGCTGGTCACCGCGGAGACCTCCGCCGACGAGATCGCCGCCGCGATGACCGGCCGCGCGGTCGAACTCGACCGCGTCCACGCCCCGGGCACCCCGGCCGACGTGGTCCTGGCCGTGTCCGGCCTCACCACCGACGGGGTGCGCGAGGCCTCGCTCACGGTGCGGGCGGGCGAGATCGTCGGCATCGCGGGCGTCGCGGGCAACGGCCAGAGCGAGCTGATCGAGGCGCTGGCCGGACTGCGGCCGACCACTGCGGGGAGGGTGACGCTCCTCGCTCAGGACATCACCCACGCTTCGGCCACCGAACGCCGCCTCAAGGGGCTGGCGTACGTCCCCGAGGACCGTCACGCGGTCGGTACGGCCCCTGCCGCGTCCGTCGCCGAGAACCTCGCGATGGGACACCACCGTACGACCCTGTCGTCCCGCGGCCTGCTGCCCCCGACCGGAGTCCGGTCCCACGCACGGCAGTTGACCGAGCGGTTCGGCATCAAGGCCCCGTCCCCCGAGGTACCGGCGTCCGCGCTGTCCGGCGGCAATCTCCAGAAGCTGCTCATCGGCCGTGAACTCGCCCACGAGGCACCGCTGTTGCTCGTCGAGCAGCCGACCCGCGGGGTCGACATCGGCGCCATCCAGAACATCCACGACCAGCTGATCGCCTACCGCGACGCCGGTCACGCCGTCCTCCTCGTCTCGGCCGAGCTGAGCGAGATCCGGGGGCTGGCGGACCGGGTGCTGGTCATGTACGAGGGCCGGATCACGGCGTCGTACGACAAGAACGAGGCGGACGAACGGGCGCTGGGTCTCGCGATGGCGGGCGGCCAGGTCACGGTGGAGGCCGTCGACTGACATGAACAACCTGACCACGACCCGGATCTTCGGAGCCCTGCGCTCCCCCATCACCTTCTCCGTCCTCGCGGGCGTCCTCATCGGCGCGCTGTTCCTCGTCGGCACCGGCGCGGACCCGATCGCGGCCTACGAGGCGGTCCTCACTGGCTCCCTGGGCGCCGACGGCATCGGCTCCACGCTGACCACCGGCACCAGTGTGCTCGGCATGGCGCTCGCGCTGGCGATCCCGCTGCGGGCCGGACTCATCAACCTCGGCGGCGACGGGCAGATGGTCCTCGGCGGCATCACGGCGGCCGTGACCGGCCTGTATTCGCCGCTGCCGGCGCCCCTCACCGTCGTACTCGCACTGCTCGCGGGCATGGCGGCCGGTGCCCTCTACGCCGCCCTGGCCGCCCTGTGCGAGAACCACTTCGGTGTCCCGCTGCTGGTCAGCAGCCTGCTGCTGAGCTATCCGGCGGTGTCGCTCGCCTCCTATCTGGCGCGCTACCCGCTGAAGGAGCCCGGCTCCAGCCTGCCGCAGACCCGGTCCCTGCCCGACGGGGTGGCGCTGCCCGCGTTCGGTGACTCCACGGTCACCTGGGGGCTGGTTCTGGTCGTCCTCGCGGCGGCCGCCTACTGGTTCACCGACAAGCGGACCGCGTTCGGGTACGAGATCCGGATGACCGGTCTCAACGCGCGCTTCGCCGCCTACGCGGGCGTCGAACGCCGGGGCCTGACCCTGAAGTTGATGTCCGTCTCGGGCGCGACCGCCGGGCTCGTGGGCGCCATCGGCGTGTTGAGCTTCCCGTACCGCTTCGTGGACGGCTCGCTGACCGCACCGGGCTACACCTGGACGGGACTTACCGCCGCGCTGCTGGCGACGGCAGCACCCCTCGGCACTCTCGTCGCCTCGTTCTTCTTCGCCGTCCTCCAGGTCGGCGGCCTGGCGATGGAGCGGACGACGGAGGTGCCGCGCGAGCTGACACAGGTGCTCCAGGCGATCGTGATCGTGTTCCTCGCGGCCCGACTCCGTTTCCCCAGCCGGTGGTTCAACCGTCGTAAGGAGGCGGTGTGATGTTCTTCGACTCCGATCTCCTGCTGTCGGCGCTGCGCGCGCTGACCCCGATCCTGCTGGCCGCGCTGGGCGGCGCGATCTGCGAGCGGGCGGGCGTCTTCAACATCGGCCTCGAAGGCATGATGCTGATGGGCTGCTTCACGGCGGTGGCCACGAGCTGGTTCACCGGCAGCCCCTGGCTGGGCGTGCTCGCGGCGGCGCTCGCCGCGGCGGCGTACTCACTGATCCTGGCGGTGGGGACGGTGACTCTGCGCGGGGACGCGGTCGTTCTCGGCGTCGCCATGAACCTCCTCGCCGTGGGCCTCACCAGCTTCCTGCTGCGTACGGTCTTCGGTGTGCAGGGCACTTTCGACGATCCGTCACTCGCCGGGCTGCCGCTGATCGGCGGGCTGAGCCCGCTCGCCTATCTGTCGTGGGCGGCGGTCGCGGTGGCCGCGGTGATGCTGTCCCGGCATGTGTGGGGGCTGCGGCTGCGCGGGGTCGGCGAGGCGCCGGACGCGGCGGCCACGCTCGGGGTGAGCCCGGCCAAGTACAAGTACGCGGCCGTGCTGGTCTCCGGCGTCCTGTGCGGACTGGCCGGGGCCCAACTCGCGCTCGGCAACGTCACGTTGTTCACCGAGAACATGACCGCGGGCCGCGGCTGGATCGCCGTCGTCGCCGTCATGCTCGGCCGTGCCCTGCCGCTCGGCGTACTGCTCGCCGCGCTGCTCTTCGGCCTCGCCGAGGCGGCCGGCTTCCGCCTCCAGGGTCTCGGCCTGCCCCAACAGGCCACCGACGCGGCGCCGTACGTCGTCACGCTCGGCGCCCTCTTCCTCACCACGGCACGCCGTCGTCGCCGTATCCGTCCGTCGTCCACCGGAGCCGCCTCATGACGCAGGACCCGCTGCCCATCACCCGTATACCCCGCACCGGCCTGCCGGCCCACGCGGTCGTCGTCGGCGACCCGGCGCGCGCCGCGGCCGTCGCCGCCCTGCTCGACGACGCCGAGGAGGTGTCGTACCACCGCGAATACCGTGTGTTCAGCGGCAGTTGGAAGGGTCTGCCGGTCGTTGTCGCCTCCCACGGGGTGGGCGGTCCGGGCGCGATCCTGCTGTTCCAGGAACTCGCGGACGCCGGGGTGCGGGTGCTCCTGCGGTTCGGCACGGCGGGTGGGATGAGGCCGGGGATCGGCGACGGCGACCTCGTGATCGCGGAGGCGGCCGTCCGTGACGACGGTGTCACCCAGCAACTGCTGCCGCCGGAGTACCCGGCGGTCTCCTCCCCCGAGGCCGTCTTCGCGCTCCAGCGCGCGGCCCGCGCGGCCGACGCCCCGCACCACCGAGGCGTCGTCTGGACCCGCGCGGCCTTCCAGCCCGGCCTGCTGCCGCTCTTCTCCTACGACGGTGCCGGCCTCGCCGCCATCGAGATGGAGCTCTCCGCCCTGCTGGTCACGGCGTCGCTGCGCGGGCTGGTCGCGGGCGGTGTGCTGGTGATCGACGGGGCGAACGCGGACGAGCTGGTGGACGAGGGCGGCGAGAGCTCCTACGACCCGCACCGCGAGGTCGTCGCGGCGGGTGTGGAGCGGGGTGCCGTGGTGTCGCTGGAGGCGCTGCGGGTGCTTGCCGAGGAGTACGGGCTGTGAGCGTCGACCTGCTGGTGCACGGCGGTGGCGTCCTGACCGTCGACGAGGCCGGAACCGTCGTACGGGACGGGGCGGTCGCCGTCCACGAGGGTGAGATCGTCGCGGTGGGCCCGGCGGAAGAGCTGTGTACGCGGTTCACGGCCGACCAGTCCATTGACGCCACCGGCTGTCTCGTCCTGCCCGGCCTGGTTAACACCCACACCCATCTCGCGATGACCTTGATGCGCGGTCTCGCGGACGACGTCACTCTCCAGGGCTTCCTGGAGCGGGTGCTGCCCGCCGAGGCCGAGCTGCTGGCGCCGAAGAACGTGGCGGCGGCGGTACGGCTGGCGGTCGCCGAGAGCGTCCGGGCCGGGGTGACCTCCGCGCTCGACATGTACTGGTTCCACGAGGCGGCCGAGCGGGCGGCCCGCGAGACGGGCTGGCGGCTGCACACCGGGCCGACCTTCATGGACGTACCCGGACCGCCGGACGGCATCGCGTACGAGGACCGGCCGGCCTGGGCGCGGCGGGACCTCAAGGCGCGTGGCCCGGCCCGCCCGGGTTACCGGCCCGTGGTGTTCGCGCACTCGACGTACACCCTCTCCCCCGACCAGCTGGTCGAGATCTTCGCCCTGGCACGGGAGTTCGGCGCCCTCGTCCACATCCACGCGGCCGAGAACGCCACCGAGGTCGCCACCGTGGAGGTCAAGTACGGCAAGCGGCCTGTGGAGTTGCTGGACTCGCTCGGGCTGCTCGGCGAGGACGTGCTGCTCGCGCACGCCGTGGACCTGACCGGCCCGGAGATCGCCGCGCTGGCCCGCACCGGCACCTCGGTCGCCCACTGTCCGGTCTCCAACCTGAAGTTGGGCTGCGGGATCGCGCCGGTGCCACGGCTGCTGAGCGCCGGGGTGACCGTCGGGCTCGGCACGGACGGGGCCGTCAGCTCCAACACGCTGGACGTGCTGGGGGCGGTGCGGCAGGCGGCGCTCGTGCACAAGGCGGGCGGCGACCCCACGGCGGTCGGCGCCGAACAGGCCGTACGCATGGCGACGATCGAGGGTGCGCGGGCACTGGGGCTCGGGGAGCACCTGGGCTCACTGGAGGCGGGCAAGCGGGCCGACCTCGTCGTCCTCGACCTGAACGCCCCGCATCTGCGGCCGCTGCATGACCCGTGGTCGACGCTCGCCTACGCAGCGCACTCGGCGGACGTACGGGACACCGTGGTCGACGGGCGGGTGCTGATGCGGGACCGGGTGCTGACCACACTGGACGAGGCGGCCGTGATCGCCGACCTGGAAGCACTGGCCTGACCGTTCTGACCGCTTCGCCCGTGCCGACCGTTCTGACCGGGGAATTCCCTCTCCTGATCGACCTGCCGGGCCCCATAATGGCCTGAGACATCGGATGTCTCGACGGACATGCGCGTGAACCACAGGGAGGCCGGTTATGGCAGTGACCGACGAGGCGATCGAGAAGATCAAGGGCATGATCGTCTCCGGTGCCCTGCGCCCGGGCGACCGGCTGCCGAAGGAGTCCGAGCTCGCCGCCGACCTCGGACTGTCCCGCAACTCCCTGCGCGAGGCCGTGCGCGCCCTGTCGCTGATCCGGATCCTGGACGTGCGACAGGGCGACGGCACCTATGTGACCAGCCTCGACCCCCAACTGCTCCTGGAGGCCCTGAGTTTCGTCGTCGACTTCCACCGCGACGACACGGTCCTGGAGTTCCTCGCGGTGCGCCGCATCCTGGAGCCAGCCGCGACCGCGATGGCCGCTTCCCGGATCAGTGAGCAGCAACTGAAGGCGCTCTCGGCCCAGTTGGACAGGCTCGGCGACGACCCGTCGGTGGAGGAGCTGGTCGCCTGCGATCTGGACTTCCACCGGGGGATCGTGCAGAGCTCGGGCAACTCGGTGCTCTGCTCGCTGCTCGACGGCCTGTCGGGGCCGACGACGCGGGCCCGCGTCTGGCGCGGCCTCACCCAGGAGGACGCCGTCAGCCGCACCCTGCACGAGCACCGCATGATCCTCGCCGCCCTGCGGGACCGGGACGCGGAGGCGGCGCGGTCGTGGGCGACGGTGCACATCGCGAGCGTGGAGCAGTGGCTACGCGCGTCACTGTGAAACGGGTGATTCGGCAGGGCTCGGATCACCGGGGGGTGTTCCGGGGTGGCTGACGGGGCAGTGATGCGTTCATCCCCCGCGCAAGGGGGCTGCGGTCGCCCCCGCCGGACGCCGTAAGGTTGGGGCGTACGTGAGGGCACGTCGGAAGGAGGCACTGGGTGATCGAGCTCGAGGGGGTTCCCGAGCTGATCGACCCGGTCATGGTGGCCGCGTTCGAGGGCTGGAACGATGCCGGCGACGCCGCCTCCACCGCGGTCGCGCATCTGGACAGGGAGTGGAAGGGCGAGGTGTTCGCGGCGCTGGACGCCGAGGACTACTACGACTTCCAGGTGAACCGGCCCACGGTGTGGATGGATGCCGGAGTACGCAAGATCACCTGGCCCACGACCCGGCTCTCCGTGGTCCGGGTCGGCGGTGACAAGCCGCGTGATCTCGTCCTGGTCCGAGGTATCGAACCGTCCATGCGCTGGCGCTCGTTCTGCAACGAGCTCCTCGGCTTCGCCCACGAGTTGGGCGTGGAGCTGGTGGTGATCCTGGGCGCGCTGCTCGGTGACACCCCGCACACGCGTCCGGTCCCGATCAGCGGGACCACGTCCGACGCGGACCTGGCCCAGCGCATGGACCTGGAGGAGACCAAGTACGAGGGCCCCACGGGCATCGTCGGCGTCCTCCAGGAGGCGTGCACGCACGCGGGCGTGCCCGCGGTGTCGCTGTGGGCGGCCGTACCGCACTACGTGTCGCAGCCGCCCAACCCGAAGGCCACGCTGGCCCTGCTGAACCGGCTCGAGGACCTGATCGACGTCCGTATCCCGCTGGGCGAGCTGGCCGAGGACGCGCGCGCCTGGCAGGTGGGCGTGGACCAGCTGGCCGCCGAGGACAGCGAGGTCGCCGAGTACGTCCAGACGCTGGAGGAGGCCCGGGACACCGCCGAGCTGCCGGAGGCGTCGGGCGAGGCGATCGCCCGCGAGTTCGAGCGGTATCTGCGGCGCCGGGACGGCGGCGCGCCGGGCGGGCACGCGACGGAGAGCGGCGACGGTACGTCGTATCTGCGGGACAACCCCAGCGGCCGTACCAGACCGCCGAGACCGCCGAAGCCGAGCGCGGACACGGACCCTGAGCCGGGTACGGAGACGGGAACCGACGGCGAGGATTCAGGGGACTCGTCGCAGGAGTGAGCAGCGGGACGGCGAAGGGCGGTGCGCCTCGCGCGCACCGCCCTTTTTCATGTCCCGAAGGCCGGCGTCACACCTGCGGTACGGCCACCGCGTCGTAGTCGGTGTCCGGTGTCGGCTGCTCCACGTCGAAGCGGGCGTTGGGCAGATAGATCCGGTCGCCCCAGGCCGCCGCGGTCGTCGGGATGCGGAAGCGGGGGTCGGTGATCCGGGTGATCGCCGTGCCCTTGGTGCCCGCCGCGTTGAGCCGGAAGACGTCGATGGCGTTCTGCGCCTGCTGGACGACGTAGAAGGTCCGGCCGAGCAGCAACATGCCGTCCCCGTTGGGGAGTTTGACGCCGCCGAGGTCGACGGCGCGGGCGGCTCCGGTGCGCGGGTCGACCCGCATGAGGGTGCCGCCGTCGGCGAAGCAGTTCACCACGAGCAGGGCGCGGCCGTCGGGGGTGCGCTCGATGCCGTTGGCGGTGAAGTCGTCGCCCTGGACCCAGTCGCCGGACAGGGGCAGGGTCGTCAGGGCCCCGGGCTCGCCGTGCTTGCTGAGGGCCACGCGGTAGAGCTGGGCCTTGAAGGAGTCGGTGAACCAGGCCGCGCCCGGGGTGAGGATCACGTCGTTCACGAAGGTGCCGCCGGTGGCGTACACCTTCTCGATGGCGCCCGAGCGGAGGTCCACCGTGCGGATCTCCGCGCTGTCGCCGCCGGCGAGGAACAGCCTGCCGTGGCCGATCTTCAGGCCGACGGTGGGGTGTCCGGCGCCGAGGCCCTTGCTGACGACGGAGCCGCGGCCGGTGGCGAGGCTCGCGCGGTAGATGTCGCCGCCCACCAGGGAGCCGAAGTAGGCGAAGGGCTTGTCGCCGATGGTGATGCCCTCGGGCTGGAAGCCGTCGGGCAGCGGGAACTGGTCGGGCCAGGCGGGTTTCGCTGTTCCGGCCGCGTGCGCCGTGCCGCCCGCGGTGCCGCCGAGGAACGCTGCTCCGGTCAGCGCCGCGGCTCCGGTGAGAAGTCTTCTACGTGCGAAGGAACGTGCTGTGGGTGCCACTGTGCGTCCTTCTGCCAGGGGGCCGGCGTTGGCCGGCCGAACGGTCAACAGACGCTCTCACCCCATCACATGACCGTCACCTCCGCAGCCTTCGGCCGGATTGTGGCGTGACATCTTTTTCAGAAGGGATTGCGCGGGTTGCCCAACCAGCCTGTCTTCGAACCGGGTTGGCGAACACCGGACGACACGAAGGGCGCTTCCTCCTTGCCGGAGGAAGCGCCCTTTCCGATGCCTGCGGCTGCCTACAGCGCGACGCCCAGCAGCGCGTCCACCGCGCGGGAGACGACACCGGGGGCGCTCTCGTCCGTGCCGCCCGACTCCTCCTGGAGGGCGGCCCAGCGGTCGACCGCGGCGAGCGCTGCCGGGGCGTCGAGGTCGTTCGCGAGGGCCTCGCGGATCTCCTCGACGAGGGCCTCGGCGGACGGGCCGTCGGGCCGGGAGACGGCGGCACGCCAGCGTCCGAGACGGGCGACGGCGTCCGCCAGCACCTGGTCGGTCCACTCCCAGTCGGCCCGGTAGTGGTGGGCGAGGAGGGCGAGCCGGATGGCGGCGGGGTCCACGCCGTCGCGGCGCAGCGCGGAGACGAAGACCAGGTTGCCCTTGGACTTGGACATCTTCTCGCCGTGCAGGGCGACCATGCCGGCGTGGACGTACGCCTTGGCCATGGGGAACTCGCCGGTCAGCACCTGGGCGTGGGAGGCGCCCATCTCGTGGTGCGGGAAGGCGAGGTCGGAGCCGCCGCCCTGGACGTCGAAGGTCATGCCGAGGTGGTCCAGGGCGATGGCGACGCACTCGATGTGCCAGCCGGGGCGTCCACGGCCGAGCGAGCCGCCGTCCCAGCTCGGCTCGCCCGGTCGGGCGGCCATCCACAGCATCGGGTCGAGCGGGTTCTTCTTGCCCACCCGGTCCGGGTCGCCGCCGCGCTCGGCGGACAGCAGCCGCATGGCCGCAGCGTCGAGGTTGGACACCTTGCCGAAGTTCGGGTCGGACTCGACGGAGAAGTAGATGTCCCCTTCGAGCTCGTAGGCGGCGCCCGCGTCCCGCAGTCGCTCCACCAGCGGAACGATCCCGGGTATCGCCTCGACGGCACCGATGTAGTGCTTCGGCGGGAGCATCCTCAGAGCGGTCATGTCCTCGCGGAAGAGGGCCGTCTCCTTCTCGGCGAGGGCGACCCAGTCGACGGCGTCCCGCTCGGCGCGCTCCAGGAGCGGGTCGTCGACGTCGGTGACGTTCTGGACGTAGTGAACCTGCCGCTTGGTGTCGAGCCACACGCGCTGCACGAGGTCGAACGCGTTGTACGTCGCCGCGTGCCCCATGTGGGTGGCGTCGTACGGCGTGATGCCGCAGACGTAGATACGGGCGACGGGACCGGGGTCGAGGGGGACCAGACCGCCGGTCGCGGTGTCGTGGATCCTCAGGTCGCGGCCCTGACCAGGCAGGGCGGGGACCTCGGAAGCGGGCCAGGCATGCATGCCATGAGCCTAACCGGACGGATGTTCCGGATACGAACCGGACCGGGCCGGATGGCCGGTAAGGCGTTCTTGTGGACCGCCGTCCGGTGTGCTGCTACACCGGCGGCCAGGGAATGGCCGGCCACTCACCGCTCGGCTCAGGATGCTTTCCGGTGGCGAGGAGTTCGTCGACCCGCGCGCGCGTGGCGTCGAGTTCGGCGGGTGTGATGAGTACGGCGAGACGCGCGGCCAGGGCTCCCTCGGCGCCCAGCGCCTCCCTGAGGGCCTTGAGGACGTCGACCGCCTCCCCCGTCAGGGGCTCGCCCGCCCAGCCCCACAGAAGGGTGCGCAGCTTGTTGTCGACGTTGAAGGTGACGCCGTGGTCGATGCCGTAGAGGCGGTCCCCGGCGGGCAGCAGATGGCCGCCCTTGCGGTCCGCGTTGTTGATGACGGCGTCGAGGACGGCGAGCCGGCGCAGCCGTTCGTCGTCGGCGTGCACCAGGAGCGCGGTCCTGCCTTCGCCGACCTCGGCGAAGGCGATGGCCTTCCAGCCGGGCTCGGGTTCCTCGCCGTCGACCAGGGCGAGCAGCTCGGCGCCGGGCGCGCCCTCGATCCACAGCTGGACCATGCCCTCGCCGTAGGGTCCGTCGCGCAGCACGGTGGGCGGTACGAGGTCCCAGCCGGTCGCCTCGGACACCTCGTAGGCGGCGACCTCGCGCTGGGCGAGGGTGCCGTCCGGGAAGTCCCACAGGGGGCGCTCGCCGCGGACGGGCTTGTAGACGCAGAGGGCCTCCTGGCCGTCGTGGGTGACGGAGCAGTACAGCACCGCGTTGGAGGCGTCCCGGATCTGTCCGCGCACCGTCAGCTCACCGAGGGTGAGCAGTTCTGCCGTGGTCACGCTCCGCGGCGGTATCCGTTCTGGCGCGGACATACGTGTCCTTCCGGGTCGAGCGGGAGACTGCACAGCGGGCAGGGCGGCCGTCCGGCGTTGACGACGTCCAGGGCCCGCTTGGCGAAGGCCCTGGCCTGTACGCCGGTGAGCCGGACCCGCAGCATCGGGGGGCCGTTCTCCTCGTCCTGGAGGAGGCGTTCCTCGGCCTCGGCGAGGTCCTCGTCGGAGTCGGCGTCGAGCTCCACGAGGGCCTGGGCCTCGACGATCATGCGCTGTTCCTCACCGTCCCAGGCCAGCGCCATGGTGCCGACGCGGAACTCCTCCTCGACGGGGGCGTCCAGCGGGGCGGTGTCGGAGATCTCGGTGGGCGCCATGGCCGGCACGGAGGCGTTGCCGCCGCTGCGCCGCACGACCTCGTCGAGCAGTTCGTCCATGCGTTCGGCGAGGGCGGCGACCTGGGTCTTCTCCAGGGCCACACTGGTCACCCGGGAGCCGGCGGTGGCCTGGAGGAAGAACGTACGGCGTCCGGGCAGCCCGACCGTACCGGCCACGAAGCGGTCCGGGGGGTCGTAGAGGAACACCTGACGGGACACGTCCTGTCTCCTGGAATCGTGGATGGGTGCGCCGCGCTTGCGACCGCTTCACCCTACTGCGCCCGACGATCACGGTGCGCCCGCACCACCCCCGACCGGGGCGTCGTCCGCCGGGGGCACCTCGCGCGGCGCCAGGGACGCGAAATCACCGGTGTCGCCGAGGCGTACGAGAAATGGGCGCAGACGGGTGTAACGGATCGCGGTGATGGAACACGGTTCGACGGAGATCCTCTGGAAGAGGTCGAGATGGAGTCCGAGCGCGTCCGCGACGAGCGACTTGATGATGTCGCCGTGCGAGCACATGAGGTAGACGGCGTCGGCGCCGTGGTCGCGCTCCACGCGCGCGTTCCACTCCCGTACGGCCTCGGCGGCGCGGGTCTGCATCGCGCGCATCGACTCGCCGCCGGGGAACGCGGCCGCGGAGGGGTGGGCCTGGACGACCTCCATCAGGGGCTCGTCCCCGAGTTCGGCGAGCTTGCGGCCGGACCAGTCGCCGTAATGGCACTCCCCGATCCGCTCGTCGGTGTGCGCGGTGAGTCCGGGCCGGGCGTCCAGGAGGGGCTGGAGGGTCTCCTGGCAGCGCTGGAGGGGGCTGCTGACGATCTCGGCGAGGGGCAGGGCGGCGAGCCGCTGGGGCAGCGCGGCGGCCTGCGTCCGGCCGCGCTCGTCCAGGGCGACACCGGGTGTCCACCCGGCGAGCAGTCCCTCGGTGTTGGCGGTGGATCGTCCGTGCCGGACGAGGATCAGCGTGGGCATGCGGCCCAGGGTAGGCGCACGCGCGTGTGCGCCGACGGGCGAGTGACGGGAGAATACGCACCGTGATCGTGGACTGTGCCGTCTACCGCGACGGGCACCGCACCGAGGGACCCGACGACCTGTCCGACGCCCTCGCCGAGGCCCGGGCCGCGGGCGGGTTCGTCTGGATCGGGCTGCACGAGCCGTCGGAGCGGGAGTTCGCTCTCGTCACCCAGGAGTTCGGGCTGCACCCACTGGCCGTCGAGGACGCCCTGAAGGCCCATCAGCGGCCCAAACTGGAGGTCTACGACGACTCGCTGTTCCTCGTCCTGAAGCCGGTGGTCTACGAGCCCAAGAGCGACCGGGTGTCCAGCGGCGAGGTCATGCTGTTCCTCGGCGACTCCTTCGTGGTGACCGTCCGGCACGGCGAGGGCGCCCCGCTGAAGGCCGTACGGCGCCGTCTGGAGCAGGAGCCGGACCTGCTCCACAAGGGCCCCACAGCGGTCCTCTACGCGGTCTCGGACGCCGTCGTCGACCACTACGTGGAGGTCGCGACCGAGCTCCAGACGGACCTGGAGGAGCTGGAGGCGGAGGTCTTCTCGCCGGACGGGGGCGGCGGCTCGCGGCACACCGCGTCGCGGATCTACACCTTCAAGCGGCAGATCCTGGAGTTCCGCCGGGCGACCGGCCCCCTGGCGCTGCCGCTGACCCGGCTGGCGGGGATCGGCCAGTTCGGCGGCTCGGTGCCGTTCGTCAGCGAGAAGGCGCGGCCCTTCTTCCGTGACGTCAACGACCACCTCACGCGCGTGAACGAGTCCGTGGAGGGCCTGGACCGGCTGGTGTCGGACATCCTGTCGGCGCATCTGGCGCAGATGAGCGTCCGGCAGAACGACGACATGCGGAAGATCTCCGCGTGGGCGGCCATGGCCGCGATCCCCACGATGATCGCGGGGATCTACGGCATGAACTTCGACCACATGCCGGAGCTGCACTGGGTGTGGTCGTATCCGGCGGTGGTCGCGCTGATGGCCGCCCTGGAGGTGCTGCTGTACCGGACGTTCAAGCGCCGGGGCTGGCTCTAGACCGTCGGTTCAGGCGAACTCGGGGGCCGCGGTGGCCGGGCCGCCGAGCGCGTCGCGTCGTTCGGGCATGTTCAGGGACACCATCCGGCGCCAGCCGGCGGCCCGTTCGTAGGCGTACACGGCGTGGATGCCCGCGGCCAGGACCGCCGCCTTGGCCCTCGGCCAGCCCAGGATGCGGCCCATGTGGGCCATGACGGCGAGGCTGACGTCCCGGTAGACGCGGATCTCGGCGAGGGCGCACTCCCTGAGGATGCGCTGGATGTCCCGGCCGTGGCCCGCGCGCGCGAAGCGCAGCAACTCCTCGTGGCAGTAGGCGAGGTGGTTGTCCTCGTCACTCGAGATCATCTTCACCGCGCGGCCGAGTTCGGGGTGGTCGGCGAAGTGCTTGCGCAGCAGCTCCATCTGCTCGGAGGCGCGCTGCTCGGTGACGCGGCTGTGGGCGAGGTAGGTGACGATGTCCCGCACGGTCAGCGGCTGGTCGGCCTTGAGCTTGTCGTGGGCGAGACCGATGCCGTGCTGCTCCAGGAGCATCGTGTAGTCGGTCTCGGGGGGCACCGGGGCGGGGTCGAGGCCGCGCTTCTTCATCAGGGCGTTGAAGATCCGGCCGTGTTTGTCCTCGTCGGCGCCGTGCCGGGTGATCTTGGGGGCGAGTTCGCGCTCGCTCTCCGGGACGAGCGCGGCGATGCGGGCGTTCTCCCAGCCGCCCTGCGACTCGCCGCTGGCGGCGACGGAACAGAACAGCCGGAAGGAATCGTCGTTGTCGAGGATCTCGGTGAACAGACTCTTGGCCGAAAGCATCGTGGGCACCTCTCTGCGGGGCTCCGCGGCACTCCGCAAAGAACGAGTCAAATGCGGCGAGAGAGGTGCTGCAACAGCTGTGTCGGACAACTCCGCCAAAAGGAGGACCCACGGGGTCACGTCGGGGGCGTAACCCGGCGGGCACGCGCGCGTTGTTCTGCGTGACGGCCGTGGCGGGGAAGACCCCCGAGCCCCCACCACGGCCGCAGAAACTTCCGACCTCCTGAAGCCGGTGTTACGCGAGCCCGGCCCGCTCCAGGGCCTCGGCCCCGGCGCGCAGCGCGGTGATCCGCTCGTCGAGCGTGAACCCGGCGGGAGCGAGGCTCAGCGAGGTGACACCGGCCGCGGCGTACTCCTTCATCCGGTCCGCGATGCGGTCCACGGAGCCCAGCAGCGTCGTCTGGTCGATCAGGTCGTGCGGGATGGCGGCCGCGGCGCCCTGCTTGTCGCCCGCGAGGTACTTCTCCTGGACCTCGGCGGCGGCCGCCTCGAAGCCCATGCGCTGGGCGAGCTGGTTGTAGAAGTTCTGCTTGGCGCTGCCCATGCCGCCGACGTAGAGCGCGGTGTAGGGGCGGAAGGTGTCGGCGAGCGTCGCCACGTCCTTGTCCTCGCCCAGGGCGAGCGGCACCGTCGGGTGGACGTCGAAGCCTTCGAGACTCTTCCCCGCCTTCTCGCGCCCGGCCCGCAGGTATTTGATCGTGGTCTCCTCCAGGTGCGCGGCGGAGGGGAAGATCAGCAGGGCGCCGTCGGCGATCTCGCCGGTCTGCTCCAGGTTCTTGGGGCCGATCGCGGCGATGTAGAGCGGGATGTGCTCGCGCTCCGGGTGCACGGTCAGCTTGAGCGGCTTCCCCGGGCCGCCGGGCAGCGGCAGCGTCCAGTGCGTGCCCTCGTACGACAGCCGCTCGCGGGTCATCGCCTTGCGCACGATCTCCACGTACTCACGCGTGCGGGCCAGCGGCTTGTCGAACTTGACGCCGTACCAGCCCTCGGAGACCTGGGGGCCCGAGACACCGAGGCCGAGGCGGAAGCGGCCGCCGGAGAGCGAGTCGAGGGTGGCGGCGGTCATCGCGGTCATCGCCGGCTGGCGGGCCGGGATCTGGAAGATGGCCGAGCCGACATCGATGCGCTCGGTCTGCGCCGCGACCCAGCTGAGCACGGTGGCCGCGTCGGAGCCGTAGGCCTCGGCGGCCCAGCACACGGCGTACCCGAGGCGGTCGGCCTCCTGGGCGACGGCGAGATTGTCCGCGTCCATTCCGGCGCCCCAGTAACCGAGGTTGATGCCGAGCTGCATGGCCGATTCCCCTTACCGATCAGTAACGTCCCTTGTGGGCTGACCTTAGCGCGGGGTCATGGATCGGGGCAGTTCGCGGTCGTGTTCTTCCGCCCACAGGAACCCCCGGAACGATCAGGGAAACTGGTTGTCCACAGGCCCCCACACCTCTGGTTCAGGCCAGTAATGTCGGCGCTCATGGAGCAGAGGCATCTCGGCCGCACCGGCCTGCGCGTGTCCCGTATCGGACTCGGCACCCTCACGTGGGGCAGGGACACCGACGAGCACGACGCCGCGGACCTCTTGAAGACGTTCTGGGAAGCGGGCGGGAGCCTCGTCGACACGGCGGACGTGTACGGCGACGGGGAGGCGGAGTATCTGCTCGGACGCCTCATAGAAGGGCTGGTCCCGCGCCGGGACCTGGTCATCTCCACCAAGGCGGGCAGCGTCCCGGACCCGGACCGCCGCGTCGACGGCTCGCGCGGCCATCTGCTCTCCGCGCTCGACGCCTCGCTGGCCCGGCTCGGCACCGACTACGTCGACGTGTGGCACGTCCACGCCTACGACCCCGACACCCCGCTGGAGGAGACCCTCCAGGCGCTCGACCTGGCGGTCGGCAGCGGGCGCGCGCGCTATGCCGCCGTCTCCAACTTCTGCGGCTGGCAGCTCGCCAAGGCCGCGACCTGGCAACTGGCGGCACCGGGCACCCGGACCCGGCTGGCCGCCACGCAGCTGGAGTACTCGCTGCTCCAACGGGGCGTGGAGCGCGAGGTGCTGCCCGCCGCGCTGGACCTGGGCATCGGTCTGCTGCCCTCCTCCCCGCTGGGGCGGGGGGTGTTGACGGGCAAGTACCGGGGGGAGGCCACGCCCGTCGACTCGCGGGGCGCCTCCGACCATCTGGCGCCGTTCGTCGCGCCGTACCTCGACGAAACGGCGAGCCGCATCGTGGACGCCGTACAGACCGCGGCCGACGGGCTCGCCGTGACCCCGCTCCAGGTGGCCCTCGCCTGGGTCCGCGACCGGCCCGGGGTGACCGCGCCGATCGTCGGCGCGCGCAACGCGCAGCAGCTCACGGCGGCATTGTCAGTGGAGGCCCTTAGTCTTCCTGACGAGATCTGCCGGGCGCTCGACGACGTGTCGGCGCCCGTGCACCGCTATCCCGATCACGACTGGAGCACGCTGTGAGCACGGAGCCGGGGCCCACGGAGGAGACCGAGCCGAACACGCCGGAGCCCGCTGAGGGCACCGCGGCCGAAGCGGCCGACGACGCCGGCACGGACGCGGTGACCGACGCGGACGGGGCGGAGCCGACGGGCGCCGCCGCCGAGACCGACGCGGACGCGGACGCTGACAAGGCCACCGACGAAGCCACCGACGAGGCAACCGACGAGGCTTCCACGGCTGACGGCGAGCAGGGTGAGGGCACGGCAGGCGGGGAGGGCGCTGCCGCCGCGCAGTTGTCCGAGGCCGAGGCCGAGCTCGCGGCGCAGAAGCTCGAACGGGAGCGGATCGAGCGGCGCAAGGCCGAGAAGCAGGGGCCCGTCGAGGCGGGGGCGAAGCTCAGCGGGAAGGCCGCCGATCTGCTCGCCGCCGTGCGGGCGGTGGAGAGCGGCGCCAAGCCGGTCGCGGCGGTCTTCAGCGAGCCCCCGGCACCACGCAGGCCCGCCCCGGAACCCGTGCGACGCCCCCAGCCCGTCGCGGCGGACGCACCTACGGCCCCCGCCGCGCAGACCGTCGAGTCCGTGCGGAGCGTACTGGCCGAGGGCGGCGCCCCTGAAGCACTCGTCCCGCAGGTCGCCGCGGGGCTGGGAGAGGGTGCGGCCGAGCAGTTGCGCGCCGATCCCTGGCTGTTGCTGCGCGTCACCGGTGTACGGCCGGAGCAGGCCGACGGGTTCGCGCGGGCGCTGCTCGGCGAAGAGTGCGGCCCGGACGACGAGCGCCGGGGCCGTGCCGTGACCGTCTGGCTCCTGGAGCAGGCCGCGCTGGCCGGGCACACGGCGCTCGAACTGCCCACGCTCGTCGCCGCGCTGGGCAAGCAGGGCGTGCCGGACGCCGACGCCGCCGTGCAGAACACCCTCGCGGAGGGCGAGGCCCTGGTCTTCCAGGACGCCCTCGACCCCCGGGCCCCGGAGCCCGAAGGGGAGGACGAGGAGCGTCCGGTGCGGATCCTGGTCGGTCTGGAGCGGTACGCGATGGCGGAGGAGAGCCTCGCCGACGGCCTGGGCCGGCTGATCAACTCGGCGCCCAAACAGGACGGTTCGGCCGAGGACTGGGAGCATGCCGCCGCCTCCGCGCCGGGCTCGGCCGGTGAGCTGATCCGCGCGGTCGCGGGCCACGGCCTGGTCCTGCACACCGGCGGCGAGGCGTCCCTGGCGGAACCGGCGGCACTGCTGCGAGCCGCGGAGCGCCTCGGCCTGCGCGCCTGGGCGGCGGCCCACGGCCCCCTGGGGCGGGACCGTTTCGCGGCCCTGGCGACCCCGGCCGAGGCGGCCACCGTCGTCACGGTCGGCGGCCTCCTCTCCGGCACCGAGGGCCCCGGCCGGGACACCGACGGCGCCTTGGACCTGGACCTCCTCGTCGTCCTGGACGCACCCCAGCTGGACGTGGAGACGGCGGCGCTGCTCACGGAGTCGTTGCCGGACGGGGCGCGGCTGCTGCTGGCCGGGGATCCGGCGGTGCTGTGGTCGGCGGGGCCCGGCCGGGTCTTCGCCGATCTGCTGGCCGCGCGGGTCTGCCCCCAGGTCGCCTCCCGGCTCCCCGACCCCGGGCCGCTCGGCGAGCTGGTCTCCGGCATCGGCATCGGCGAGCTGAACCAGGTCGAGGCCCCCGGCAAGGAGATCGTGATCGTGCCGGTGCGGGACGCGGGCGAGGCCGTGCACCGGACCGTGCAGCTGGTCGCCGACTCCGTGCCCCGGGCGATCGGCGTCCCCGCCGAGGACACCCAGGTGATCACGCCGGGCCACGGCGGAGCGGCGGGCACCCGCGCCCTCAACACGGCCCTCAAGGAACGCCTCAACCCGGGCCCGGGCCGCTTCGGCGGCTTCGACCCCGGCGACCGCGTCGTCTACTCCCCCGCACCGGGCCGCACCCTGCCGGGCCATGTGGTGAAGGCGGACGCCGAGGGCCTGCACCTGAGCTGCTCGGGCGAGAGCGTCGTCGTCCCGAAAGACCGGGTGGAACACACCGTCCGCCACGGCTGGGCCCTGACCGCACACCAGGCGGCCTCCGGCCGCTGGCCTGCCGTGGTCGTGGTCCTCCCGGGCGACGCCACCCAGTCCCTCACCCGCCCCTGGGTCTACACGGCTTTCGGCAGGGCCGCCCGCCACCTCTCGGTCGTCCACGGCGCGGAACAGGCCCTCCCGAAGGCAGTGGCCGAAATCCAGCCGAAGCCCCGCACAACCCGTCTTCCGGTACTTCTGAGCCCACAGTCAGGCCAGCCCGCCTAAGGGGCGCGGGGAGCCCCCACGGCGCACCCGTGCAAAAACCCGCGGCGGTCACGGAAACCGAACCTCCGTGACCGCCGCCGCTCAAGCCCGGCACTCGGCTAAGCGCGCCGCTCCAGATCCCCGTCCTCGTCCAGATCCGTATCGAGCTCGTCCAGCTCGTCGTCGATCTCCTCGTCGAAGACCGCGCTCACATCGAACCGGCACACCACCTGCTGCGCATCCACGCCCTCGAAGGGCTCCTCCAGCCACTCCCCGGGATCGGCCGGTTCGTCCGCCGCCGTGACCCAGAGCGTGGAGTCGCCCTCCTCAAGGCCGAACTCCTTGTGCCGCGACGCGATCTCGTCCGGCTCGTACTCACCGAACAGCAGCCCCAGCGCCCCGTGCACCGTGCCGGAGGCCTCCGCGTCGGAGTCCGCCGCCTCGATGCGCTGGGCCTGCGCCAGGAGCCGCTGCGGCTCCGCGACCGCGTAGTCACGGCGGATCAGCACGCTCAGCGCGTTGGGTTCCTCGGGGCCCGCGTACGGGGGCAGTTCTTCCTCCCCGCCGGGGATCTCGAAAGGCGTCACCTCGTCATAGCGGTCGTAGAGCAGCTCGTCGTACGCCTCGGCGGCCGCGGCGAGTTCGTTGAACGCCTCGTAGACGGCCTGGTCGTCCTCCCCCGACCGGCGTTCGACCGCGGCCAGGTGGCGGTCGAGCGCGGTCTTGACCGCCTCGGCGGCGGCACGTACCTCGGCAGCGGTGGGCTGCACAGCATCAGACATAGTGCAGACGCTATCCGTACCGAGCCCCAGCCCGCACAATAGATGCGATGCCGGAATACGAATTTGTCGACGTGTACGTGCCGCGCGGGGTCTCCCGCAAGGACGCCACACGTCTGCTGACGGACCATGCCGAGTACGGACACTGGGAGTTGGACCGCCTGAGCCTGCTGCGTGACGGAAGCCGCAGGGTGCGGCTGCGCCGCAGGATCATCCGCCAGGTGCGGGCCACTTGGTGAGGTGAAGCCAGGGAAACGGAGCGGGCCCCGCAGCTGCGGGGCCCGCTCCGTTCTGTGTGTGATCCATCACGCCGAGGCGCGTGCCTTGCGGTAGAGCACCGCGCCCGCCAGCAGCGCGCCCGCGCCGACCGGCAGGGTGAGACCCAGCGGGAGGTCGCTGCCCGTGTGGGCGAGCTGGGCGGTCCCGCGGGGCTGGGTGACGGTCTGGGTCCCCGGGTGGCTGCCGCCCGAGGTCCCGCCACCGGGTGTCTCGACGCCCGAGGAGGGCGGCGCGCCCGGAGTGCCGGGCCGGCTTGGCTCCACCGGGTTTCCGGGATTACCGGGAGTGCCTGGGTTACCAGGGGTGCCAGGGTTCCCGGGCGTACCGGGGTTACCGGGCGTACCGGGGTTCCCGGGGTTGCCGGGAGGCGGCGTCTGGTGGTCGCCGCCGCCACCGGGCGGCGTGCCCGGGTGGCCACCCCCGTGATCACCGCCGTAGCCGCCACCGTTGCCGCACTCGTTGCCCGTGGTGGAGTTGCCGATGCCGATGACGTCGACGCTGTTGCCGCAGACGTTGACCGGCGCGTCGATCGGCGCCTCGACATGGTTGCCGGAGCCGACGCCCGGCGAGTCCGAGGCGTGCCCGCCGGACGACGAACCGCCCCCGGAACCTGCGTGTCCCCCATGTCCGCCGGAACCGTGCCCACCGGAGCCGGACGAGCCGCTCTGGTTGGCGCACTTGTTGCCGGCCGCCGGGTTGAGCACCCCGACGACGTCGACCGTGTTGCCGCACACGTTCACCGGCGCGTGCACCGGTGCCTGCACCGTGTTGCCCGACAGCACGCCGGGTGAGTGGGACGCGGAGCCGCTCGCCCCCGAGTCGGCGTGGGCGGCGCCCCCGGCCGCGGCGATCACGCCCGTGGCCGCCGCCACCGTCATCAGGCCTTTGCGGGTGACCTGTCGCATTTCCTGAATTCCCCCTGCCTTCGTTTCCGACCTGCGATCCTCGTGAAAAGACCGGTCGGCCCCGGAGCGCATGGCGCGCGCTCCGAGGCCGACGGACGTGGAATTGACCCTCAGTGGATCGGCGTCACTTGTTGATGCAGGTGTTGCCGAAGGCGGGGTTCAGCACGCCGATCACGGAGATCGTGTTGCCGCACACGTTCACCGGGACGTGGACGGGCACCTGGACGACGTTGCCGGACAGGACACCCGGGGAGTGCACGGCGGCACCCTGAGCACCCGCGTCGGCGACAGCGAGGCCCGCGCCGGCGAGAACGAGGCCACCAGTGGCAGCCGCAGCGGCGACGACCTTCTTGATCATTATTCCTCCTTGTTGGCAAAAGCGATCTGGTGTTGCCGATCGCATCACCTGTAACGAGGAGGGAGTAATGGAGCTACGAGCTTATGAGCGCATTCACCCTTCTCAGTCGCAGTCGTACGCGCGCCCGATAAGCAACGTCAACGTCAGGACGCGTCGATGAAACGGTCCAGCACCCGCACGCCGAACTTCAGCCCCTCCACGGGCACCCGCTCGTCGATGCCGTGGAACATGCCCGCGAAGTCGAGCTCGGGCGGCAGCTGGAGCGGCGCGAAGCCGAAGCAGCGGATGCCGAGGTCGTCGAAGGACTTGGCGTCGGTGCCGCCCGAGAGCATGTAGGGCACGGCCTTCGCGATCGGGTCCTCGGCGCTCAGCGCGGTCTGCATGGCGTCGACGAGCCGGCCGTCGAAGTCGGTCTCCAGCGCCTTGTCGCCGTGCACGTCCTCGCGGCGCACGCGCGGGCCGAGGATGCGGTCGAGGTCGGCGAGGAACTCCTCCTCGTAGCCGGGCAGGAAGCGGCCGTCGACGTGGGCGGTGGCCTGGCCGGGGATGACGTTGACCTTGTAGCCGGCGCCGAGCATGGTCGGCGCCGCCGAGTTCTGGAGCGTCGCGCCGACCATCTTGGCGATGCCGCCGAGCTTGGCGAGGGTCTCGTCCATGTTCTCGGGGTCCAGCTCGGTGCCGAGGGCGTCGGAGAGCTCGTCGAGGAAGGAGCGCACGGTCTTGGTGACCCGCACCGGCCACTTGTGCCGCCCGAGCCGGCCGACGGCCTCGCACAGCTCGGTGATGGCGTTGTCGGTGTTGGTCATCGAGCCGTGGCCGGCGGTGCCGTCCACGGTGAGCCGCATCCAGTGCATGCCCTTCTGGGCGGTCTCGACCAGATAGAGCCGCAGGTTCTCGTTGACGGTGAAGGAGAACCCGCCGACCTCGCCGATCGCCTCGGTGACGCCCTCGAAAAGGTCGGGGTGCTTGTCGACGAGGTACCGGGCGCCGTACGTGCCGCCGGCCTCCTCGTCGGCGAGGAAGGCGAGGACGATGTCGCGCGGGGGCTTGCGCCCGCTGCGCAGCCGGTCGCGGACGACCGCGAGGGTCATCGCGTCCATGTCCTTCATGTCGACGGCGCCCCGGCCCCATACGCACCCGTCCGCGACCTCACCGGAGAACGGGTGGTGGGTCCAGTCCGCCGCGTTGGCCGGTACGACGTCGGTGTGGCCGTGGATGAGCAGCGCGGGCTTGGAGGGGTCCTCACCCTCGATGCGGGCGACCGTGGAGGCACGCCCCTGGTGCGATTCGAAGATCTGCGGGTCGAGGCCCACCTCGGCGAGCTTCTCGGCGACGTACTCGGCCGCCTTGCGCTCGCCCGGCCCCGAGTGGTCGCCGTAGTTGCTGGTGTCGATCTGGATCAGCTCGCGGCAGAGGTCCACGACCTCGTCCTCGCCGGTGACGTGCCTGGTCGTGTCCGTCCCGCTCACGCTGGTTCCTCCCGCTGTACCTGCTGGTGGTTCCCCTCATCCTCTCTCTCCGACCGGCTGTGCCCAAGACCGGACCCGGTCCGTCACACGCCGTTCACGCGGGAGCGAGGGGGTGATCGGAGCACCTCGAAAGCCTGGTAATGTTTTCTCTGTCGCCGCGAGGGAAACCCGCGCGACAGACACCTTGTCCGGGTGGCGGAATGGCAGACGCGCTAGCTTGAGGTGCTAGTGCCCTTTATCGGGCGTGGGGGTTCAAGTCCCCCCTCGGACACCAGCTGAAACCCCTGTTGATCAGGGGTTTTTTGCTTTTCCCCAACATTCGTGAAATCTCCGCCGCCAGGTCGGCAACCTCCGCGCCGTCCGCGGTGACCACTCCCTGACACACAGCACCATCCAGCACCCCCCTTCAGGGACGAACAGGGATGAAGCGGATGAGACGAGCACGTGCACGTTCCCCGAAGCTGTACGCGGCGATGGCCGGGCTTGGCCTGGTGGCCGCGGCCGGCACGGCCCTGGTGATGCCGGAGGCCTCCGCGGCCACCCCGGGCGCCACCGGCTACGCGACACAGAACGGCGGGACCACCGGCGGGGCGGGCGGGACGACCGTCAAGGCCACCACCGGCACCCAGATCCACCAGGCCCTGTGCGGCCGGGCCAGCAGCAGCACCCCGATCACCATCCAGGTCGAGGGCACCATCAACCACGCCAACACCAGCAAGGTCTCCGGCGGCAGCTGCAACACGGCGGACGGCGTGATCGAGCTGAAGCAGATCAGCAACGTCACGCTCGTCGGCGTGGGCAGCGGTGCCGTCTTCGACCAACTGGGCATCCACGTCCGGGAGTCCAGCAACATCATCATCCAGAACGTGACCGTCCAGAACGTCAAGAAGTCGGGCTCGCCCACCTCCAACGGCGGTGATGCCATCGGCATGGAGAGCGATGTCCACAACGTCTGGGTCGACCACGTCTCGCTCCTCGCCTCCGGCGGCGAATCGGAGGGCTACGACGGCCTGTTCGACCTGAAGGCCAACACCCAGTACGTCACGCTGTCGTACAGCACGCTGCGCAACTCGGGCCGCGGCGGGCTCATCAACTCCAGCGACAGCGACCTCTCCAGCAGCTATGTCACGTTCCACCACAACCTGTACGAGAACATCGACTCCCGTGCGCCCCTGCTGCGCGGCGGCACGGCGCACATGTACAACAACCACTACGTGAGCCTGAACGAGTCCGGCATCAACTCGCGGGCCGGCGCGAAGGCGAAGGTGGACAACAACTACTTCGAGGACTCCAAGGACGTCCTCGGCACCTTCTACACCGACCTCGCCGGGTACTGGCAGGTCAGCGGCAACGTCTTCGACAACGTGACCTGGTCCTCCCCCGGGGACGAGAACAACCCGGCGGGCCCGAACCCGGTGTCCAACACCTCGGTGAGCATCCCGTACGCCTACACCCTGGACCAGGCGTCCTGCGTCCCGGCGATCGTGGCCAAGACGGCGGGCGCGGGCAAGGGCCTCGCGGTGTCGGACGGCAGCTGCACGGCGACGACCCCCACGGCCACCGCGACGCCGACCGCCACGGCCACGCCCACGGCGACGCCCACCGCGACCGCCACCACGCCCACCGGCACCAACCTCAGCATCGGCGCGGGTTCCGACGGCTCCAGCAAGGCCGACGGCACCAGCTACGGCAACGTCCGTGACGGTGATACGAGCACCTACTGGTCCCCGAGCGGCTCGACCGGCAGCGTCTCCATCAAGTGGGGCTCGGCCACCACCGTCTCGAAGGCCGTCATCAAGGAGACCTCCGCCGCCGCGGGCCGCATCGGCTCCTGGCAGGTCCTCAACGGCGACACCGGCACGGTTGTGACCTCCGGCACCGGCGCGGGCACGATCTCCTTCGCCTCGACCTCGCTGAAGAAGCTCACCTTCGTGATCAGCAGCGCGAACGGCACCCCACAGGTCGCTGAATTCGAGACGTACGCCAAGTAAACAAAAGCACCAACTCCGCCTGTTCTCGGAGCTCTTGGGTGATGTGGGGCATGTCTCGTCCACCGCCGGGTTCCGCAGGTCAGACGGTGTGCGGCCCGTTCGGGTACCCACCCGGACGGGCCTCTCCAGTGGCTGCCCAAGGGGTCCGGACCTAGCGTCGTACTAAAATTTCCGGCTTGTTACGAGCTGGACCCGGACAACCCCAGGCAGACCTGCGGGCCCGCCAGCGCCCGGGGGCTCTCCGGATCGAGACGCGAGGACCGATGGCAGCCATTCACGAGAGCAGTGCTCTCGGCCTGCTCGACGAGGAGATCCGCGAGCGGTTCGGGGACACGGCACGTCTCTCCGGGGGGCCTGCGGCCTCTCCGCGCACGCTCGTCGACATCTTCGACGCGTCGGTGCGCGCCTACCCCGACGAGCCCGCCCTGGACGACGGCACGACCTGCCTCACCTACCGCGCGCTGGCCGTCGAGGTGGAGCGGCTGCGGCGCAGCCTCGCGGCGGCCGGGGTCGGGCTCGGGGACCGGGTGGGGGTGCGGGTTCCGTCCGGGACCAATGATCTCTACGTCGCCGTTCTCGCCGTACTGGCCGCCGGTGCCGCCTATGTGCCGGTGGACGCCGAGGATCCGGACGAGCGGGCCGAGCTGGTGTTCGGGGAGGCGCAGGTACGGGCCGTCATCGGGGCCCGGCACGAGCTGACCGTCACCGGGCGCGGTGAGACACCCGCCGCGCGGCCCGGGGTCGAGCACGACGCGTGGATCATCTTCACCTCCGGGTCCACCGGGAAGCCGAAGGGCGTCGCCGTCAGTCATCGCAGCGCCGCCGCGTTCGTGGACGCCGAGGCGGCACTGTTCCTCACCGACGAGCCCATCGCTCCGGGTGACAGGGTCATGGCGGGCCTGTCGGTCGCCTTCGACGCGTCCTGCGAGGAGATGTGGCTGGCGTGGCGGTACGGGGCCTGTCTGGTGCCGGTGCCGCGGGCGCAGGTCAGGAGCGGGGCCGATCTCGGGCCCTGGCTGGTCGAGCAGGAGATCAGCGTCGTGTCGACGGTGCCGACGCTCGCCGCGCTCTGGGAGCCGGAGACGCTCAACGACGTACGGCTGCTGATCTTCGGCGGTGAGGCCTGCCCGCCCGAGCTGGCGCAGCGGCTGGTGACCGAGGGGCGCGAGGTGTGGAACACCTACGGGCCGACCGAGGCGACCGTCGTGGCCTGCGCCGCGCTGATGACCGGCGAGGAGCCGATCCGGATCGGACTGCCGTTGCGCGGCTGGGAGTTGGCGGTCGTCGACGAGGCCGGCGAGCCCGTACCCATGGGCGCCAGTGGGCAGTTGGTGATCGGCGGGGTCGGGCTGGCGCGCTATCTGGACGCCGAGAAGGACGCGGAGAAGTACGCTCCGCTGGAGTCGCTGGGCTGGGAACGCGCGTACCGCAGCGGGGACCTGGTGCAGGCGGAGCCCGAGGGGCTCGTCTTCCTCGGGCGGGCCGACGAGCAGATCAAGCTCGGCGGGCGACGGATCGAGCTCGGTGAAGTCGACGCCGCGCTCCAGGCGTTGCCGGGTGTCGCCGGAGCCGCGGCCGCCGTACGGACCGCACGCGGCGGCAATCAGCTGCTGGTCGGCTATGTCGTCACGCAGGACGGCTGGGACCAGGCGGCGGCCGTGAAGAAGCTGCGTGCCGAACTGCCCGCCGCGCTGGTGCCGTTGCTCGCGCCGGTCGACGAGCTGCCGACGCGGACCTCCGGCAAGGTGGACCGCGACGCGCTGCCCTGGCCCCTGGAAGGGCTCGAAACAGGCGGTCCCAAGGAGCAGTTGTACGGCACCGAGGCCTGGCTCGCCGAGCAGTGGGCCGAGGTCCTCGGGATGCCGGTCGCCACTGCCCGCGACGACTTCTTCGCCATAGGCGGCTCCAGCCTGGCCGCCGCCCAGCTGACCACCCGGCTGCGCACCCGCTACCCGAGCGCGGCCGTCCTCGACATCTACCAGCAGCCCACCCTGCGGAAGCTGGCCCGCCACCTGGAGGAGTCCGCGCAGGACGACGGGGCCGCGCGGGTGATCGCGCCGGTGCCGCTCGGCGCCCAGGTGATCCAACTCCTCGTTCTGCTCCCCCTGTTCACCCTGCTGGGTCTGCGCTGGATGGTGCCGCTGGCTGCCCTCGGGAACCTCCTGCCTGCCTACGGCTGGCTGCCGTCCGCCTCCTGGTGGCTGGTCGGGGCCGGTGCCCTGCTGCTGTACAGCCCGCCCGGACGGCTCGCGATCGCCGCGGGCGGGGCCCGGCTGCTGCTGCGAGGCGTCCGGCCCGGCCGCTACAAGCGCGGAGGAAGCGTCCACCTGCGGCTGTGGACCGCCGAGCGGCTCGCCGAGTACACCGGGGCGACCTCGCTGACCGGCTCGTGGCTGGAGCGGTACGCGCGGGCGCTGGGCGCCAGGATCGGCCCGGACGTGGACCTGCACTCGCTGCCGCCGGTCACCGGCATGCTCAAGCTGGGCCGCGGCGCCGCGGTGGAGTCCGAGGTGGACCTGTCCGGCTGGTGGCTGGACGGCGACCGGCTGGAGATCGGCCCGGTCAGGGTGGGCGGGCACGCCGTCATCGGCACGCGCAGCATCCTGTTCCCGGGCTCCCGGGTCGGTAAGCGGGCCGAGGTGGCGCCGGGGTCCGCGGTCAGCGGGCAGATCCCGACCGGTCAGCGCTGGGCGGGCGCGCCCGCGGTCAAGCTCGGCAAGGCCAAGCGCAACTGGCCGAAGGAACGGCCGGTGCGGGGCACGTACTGGCGGGTGATGTACGGCGTCACCGGTCTCGCGCTCAGCCTGCTTCCCGCGCTGGCGGGCGGCGCCGCGTTCCTGGCGGCCCGGCCCTTCATCGCCGGGGACGCTCCTTTGTCGGGTGCGTTCCTCGCCCTCGTCCCGGCCACTCTCGCCTTCGGGCTCGCGTACGCGCTGGTGCTCCTGGTCGCCGTACGACTGCTGAGCCTGGGGTTGCGGGAGGGGACGTATCCGACGCACAGCCGGGTCGGATGGCAGGCGTGGACGGTCACGCAGCTGATGGACCGCTCGCGCGAGATGCTGTTCCCGCTGTACGCCGGGCTGGTCACGCCGGTGTGGCTGCGGCTGCTCGGGATGCGGATCGGGCGGGGTGCCGAGGTGTCGACCGTGCTGGCGCTGCCGAGTCTGACGACGGTCGGTGAGGGCGCGTTCCTGGCCGACGACACGCTGACCGCGCCGTACGAGCTGGGTGGCGGCTGGGTCAGGATCGGGCGGGCGGAGATCGGGCGGCGGGCGTTCCTCGGGAACTCCGGGATGACCGGGCCGGGGCGGACCGTGCCGGACGGCGGGCTGGTCGGGGTGCTGTCGGCGACGCCGAAGAAGGCGAAGAAGGGCACGTCGTATCTGGGGCTGCCGCCGGTGAAGCTGCCGCGCAGCGCGGCCGACAGCGACCAGAGCCGGACCTACGAGCCCTCGGCCCGGCTGTTGTGGGCGCGCGGGCTGGTGGAGCTGTGCCGGATCGTGCCCGTGTTCTGCTCGGCCGGGCTGGCCGTGCTGACGATCGCCGCGCTGAGCGTGCTGGGACCGTGGGCCTGGCTGCTCGCCGGAGTCGTCCTGCTCGCCGCCGGTGCGGCGGCGGGGCTGGTGTCGATGGCGGCGAAGTGGCTGCTCGTGGGGCGGCATCGCAGCGGGGAGCATCCGCTGTGGAGTTCCTTCGTGTGGCGCAACGAGCTGGCGGACACGTTCGTCGAGGTCGTGGCGGTGCCGTGGCTGGCGGGTTCGGTGCCGGGTACGCCGTTGATGACGGCGTGGCTGCGGGGGCTCGGGGCGCGGGTCGGCAAAGGTGTCTGGTTGGAGAGCTACTGGCTGCCGGAGACGGATCTGGTGACGCTGGAGGACGCGGTGACGGTGAACCGGGGCTGTGTGCTCCAGACGCACCTCTTCCACGACCGGATCTTGCGGACGGATACTGTGGTCCTCCGTGAGGGCGCGACGCTGGGTCCTGGCGGGATCGTGCTGCCCGGCAGCACGATCGGGGCCCGTACGACCCTGGGTCCCGCGTCGCTCGTCATGGCCGCGGAGTCCGTGCCGGACGACACCCGTTGGCTCGGCAATCCGATCGAGGCATGGCGTCCCTGAGCGCGGGCCGCTCAGAGCCCGTGGGCGACACTCTGAGTGGCAGTACGGCGCAGGGAGCAGAAGAGGCAGTGGCGGTTCAGCAGGCGGCGGGGTCCGACCCGTACTTCCCGGACAACGGTGACGCGCGCTACCGGGTGCACCGGTACGAGCTCGCGCTGGACTACCGTCCGGGCCCGAACCGGCTGTCCGGCACGGCCCGGATCAACGCCATAGCGGGCCGCTCGCCGCTCACCGAGTTCGTGCTCAATCTTGCCGACTTCAGGATCGGGCGGGTGCGGGTGGACGGGCGGCAGCCGCACTACTCGCACCGCGGCGGCAAGCTGCGGGTCCGCCCCGCGAAGCCTGTCCGCCCGGGGGCCGCCTTCACCGTCGAGGTGCACTGGTCGGGCAATCCCAAGCCGGTCAACAGCCCGTGGGGCGGCCTGGGTTGGGAGGAGCTGGAGGACGGGGCGCTGGTGGCGAGCCAGCCGATCGGGGCGCCGTCCTGGTATCCGTGCAACGACCGCCCGGCGGACAAGGCGTCGTACCAGATCTCGATCACGTCGCCGTCGGCGTACGCGGTGGTCGCGGGCGGCAGACTGCTGACCCGGACGACCCGTGCCTCCACGACGACCTGGGTGTACGAGCAGTCGGCGCCGACGTCGAGTTATCTGGTAGGGCTGGCGATCGGCAAGTACCAGACGGTGCTGCTGGGTGATCCGGGGCCCGGCGGGGTGCCGCAGCACGGGCACATCCCGGCGCAGCTGCTTCCCGAGTTCTCCCGGGACTTCGCGCGCCAGCCGCAGATGATGGACCTCTTCCAGGAGCTGTTCGGCCCGTACCCGTTCGACGAGTACGCGGTGGTGGTGACGGAGGAGGAGCTCGATGTGCCCGTGGAGGCACAGGGGTTGTCGCTCTTCGGCGCCAACCATGTGGACGGGGCGCGGGGTTCGGAGCGGCTGGTCGCCCATGAGCTGGCGCACCAGTGGTTCGGGAACAGTGTCTCGATCGCCGACTGGCGGCACATCTGGCTCAACGAGGGGTTCGCGAAGTACGCGGAGTGGCTGTGGTCGGAGCGCTCGGGCGGCCGTTCCGCCCAGCAACTCGCCGCCGCCGCGCACCGGTTGCTGTCGGGGCTGCCGCAGGATCTGCGGCTGGCCGACCCGGGCCGTAAGTCGATGTTCGACGACCGGCTCTACGAGCGCGGCGGGCTGACCCTGCACGCGGTGCGCTGCGCGATGGGCGACGAGCCCTTCTTCCGGATGCTGCGGGGCTGGGCGGGGCTGCACCGGGGTGGTGCGGTGACGACCACGGCGTTCACCGCGCATGCGGCCCGGTTCGCGCCCGAGCCGCTGGACGACGTGTTCGACGCGTGGGTGTTCGGGGCGGAGCTGCCTCCGCTGCCGATGCCGGAGACCCGGGCGGCCGGCTAGAGAATGGGTGCCATGAACGCGCGCACCTGCCCCTGTGGCCTGCCCCGGTCCTACGACGAGTGCTGCGGGCGCTATCACTCCGGTGCCGCCGCCGCGCCGACCGCCGAGGCGCTCATGCGGTCCCGGTACTGCGCCTTCGTGCGGCTGGACGCGGGGTATCTGCTGCGGACCTGGCATCCGCGGACGCGGCCCGCGCGGCTCGATCTCGATCCCGGGACGCGGTGGACGGGGCTGGAGATTCTGGGCACGGGCGACGGGTCCGCGTTCCACCGCACCGGGACCGTGGAGTTCCGGGCCTCGTACGCCGGGGGCTCGCTGCACGAGCGCAGTCGGTTCGAGCGGGTGGACGGGGCCTGGGTGTACGTCGACGGGGAGTTCCCCGCGTAACGCCTGCTACGGCGCCAGGATGTCCAGTTCCTGGAGCGCGCCCACCGTGATCTCGCGGGTCAGGGTCTCCGCGCGGACCGCGTCGCCCTCCCGGACCGCCTCCGCGACCTGGACGTGCAGGGTGACCGCGGCCGGGTCGGGGTCCTCGAACATGACCTCGTGGTGGGTGCGGCCGGCCAGGACCTCCGCGACGACATCGCCGAGGCGGGCGAACATCTCGTTGCCCGAGGCCGCGAGGATCACCCGGTGGAAGACCATGTCGTGGAGCAGATAGCCCTCCAGCTGGTGGCCGCGTGAGTGGGCGACCATGCCCAGGGCGGACTCGGTGAGTTCCGCGCACTGTTCCGCCGTGGCGTGTTTCGCCGCCAGGCCCGCCGCGACCGGTTCGATCGCCGAGCGCAGGACCGTCAGCGAGCGCAGCTGCTGGGGGCGGTCGGTGCCGGCCAGGCGCCAGCGGATGACCTGCGGGTCGTACACGTTCCACTCGCACTTGGCGCGGACCGTCACGCCCACCCGGCGGCGGGACTCGACCAGGTGCATGGACTCCAGGACGCGGACCGCTTCCCGCATCACCGAGCGGGAGACCTCGAACTCCTTGGCCAGTTCGTCCGTGCGCAGAACGCTGCCCGGCGGGTACTCACCCGCGGTGATCGCGGGGCCGAGGGTGTCCAGTACTTGGCCGTGCAGACCCCGGCCCGGTGTGCTCATGCACTCAGCGTACGCGGCGGATCACGGACTCAAAAAGTCAGACTTATTCGTCACAGACTCTTGATTCGTCGTACCTAATGAGTTTCAGTTGCGTCGACATCACGTCAACGAAGACAGGTAGGCAGCGATGAACACCCCCCATGTCGTCGTGGTCATGGGCGTCGCGGGCACCGGCAAGACCACCATCGGTCCCCTGCTCGCCGCCCGGCTCGGCGTCCCGTACGCCGAGGGCGACGACTTCCACCCGCCGGCCAACATCGCCAAGATGACGGCCGGCACCCCGCTCACCGACGACGACCGGTGGCCATGGCTGGACGCCATCGGCAACTGGGCGCACGGGCGGGCGGGGCTCGGCGGGGTGGTCAGCTGCTCGGCGCTGAAGCGGTCGTACCGCGACCGGCTCCGCGTCGCCGCTCCCGGGCTCGTCTTCGTGCACCTCGCGGGCGACCGCGCCCTCATCGAGGACCGGATGTCGCATCGGCAGGGGCACTTCATGCCGACCGCGCTGCTCGACTCCCAGTTCGCCACCCTCCAGCCGCTGGAGGGCGACGAGACGGGTGTCGCGGTGGACGTCACCGGCAGCCCCGAGGAGATCACCGCACGGGCCGCGAAGGCCCTGACCGAACTCCCGTAACCCCCCGCAGCCCTCTCCCCCGTCTCCGTACCTGCAAGGGAAACCCCCGTGACCAGACTCAGCGTCGAGTTGCTGGCAGCGGACCCCGTCGAGCCCATCACCTCGGCCGGTCACGCTCAGCTGGGCATCGCCGTCCTGGCGGGCATCGCCGTCATCGTCCTGCTCATCACCCAGTTCAAGCTCCACGCGTTCCTGTCGCTGACCATCGGGTCGCTGGCGCTCGGCGCGTTCGCCGGAGCGCCCCTCGACAAGGCCATCGCCAGTTTCACCACCGGTCTCGGCACCACCGTGGCCGGCGTGGGCGTGCTGATCGCGCTGGGCGCGATCCTCGGCAAGATGCTCGCCGACTCCGGGGGCGCCGACCAGATCGTCGACACGATCCTCGCCAAGGCGGGCGGCCGGTCGATGCCCTGGGCCATGGTGCTCATCGCCTCGGTGATCGGTCTGCCGCTGTTCTTCGAGGTCGGCGTCGTCCTGCTGATCCCGGTCGTGCTGATGGTCGCCAAGCGCGGCAACTACTCGCTCATGCGCATCGGCATCCCGGCCCTCGCCGGTCTGTCCGTGATGCACGGCCTGGTCCCGCCGCACCCCGGCCCGCTGGTCGCGATCGACGCGGTCCAGGCGAACCTGGGTGTCACGCTGGCGCTCGGCGTCCTCGTCGCGATCCCCACGGTGATCATCGCCGGACCGCTGTTCTCCCGGTACGCGGCCCGCTGGGTGGACGTCCCGGCCCCGGACAAGATGATTCCGCAGCGCCCCTCGGAGGACCTGGAGAAGCGTCCCGGCTTCGGCGCCACGCTGACGACGATCCTTCTGCCGGTCGTGCTGATGCTCTCCAAGGCGCTCGTCGACATCGTCATCGACGACCCCGAGAACACCACGCAGCGGGTCTTCGACGTCATCGGTTCCCCGCTGATCGCCTTGCTCGCCTCGGTCATCCTCGGCATCTTCACGCTGCTGCGCCCCGCCGGGTTCGGCCGGGACCGCCTTACGCCGCTGGTGGAGAAGGGGCTCGCGCCCATCGCGGGCATCCTCCTCATCGTCGGCGCGGGCGGCGGCTTCAAGCAGACGCTGATCGACACCGGCGTGGGCGCGATGATCCTCGACATCTCCAAGGACTGGTCGATCCCGGCCCTGCTGCTGGCCTGGCTCATCGCCGTCGCGATCCGTCTCGCGACCGGTTCGGCGACGGTGGCCACGGTCTCCGCGGCCGGTCTGGTCGCCCCGCTGGCCGCCGACATGTCGACGACCCACACGGCCCTGCTCGTCCTCGCCATCGGTGCCGGCTCGCTCTTCTTCAGCCATGTCAACGACGCCGGCTTCTGGCTGGTGAAGGAGTACTTCGGCCTGAGCGTCGGGCAGACCCTCAAGACCTGGTCCGTCATGGAGACGATCATCTCGGTGGTCGCGGGCGGTCTGGTCCTGCTGCTCTCGCTGATCATCTAGCGGTACGAGGTCCCCGTCACCGGCTTCCGTAGCGGCCGCCGGTGGCCCGATGATGGGAGGCCCCTGGGTTCTGACCCCAGGGGCCTACCGTCGTCGGGGGGCGTCATGGCGGTTTCCCTGGGGGTGCGTGTCTCGGGGCTGCTCGTCGCGGGAGCGGTGGCGGTGGCCGCCGCGGCCTTCACCGGGGACGGGAGGGACACGCCGGACAAGGGAAACGGAGGCGGCAGGGTCGTCACCGCCGGTCCGTCGAGCGACGCCCCCGCGGGACGCGGGGTCGCACCCCCGCCCTCTCCCCCGCCGGCCCGCCCGTCACCCGACGGCCACGCGGACACCCCGCACGTCACCGACAGCCCACGCGGGGTCGGAAGTACCAGCCCCTCCCCCACTCCTTCGCCTTCGCCTTCGCCGGGCGACCGGCTTCTCCAGAGCCCTCCGTGGCTACCACCCGGCCCCAACTCGCCCGACACCGACGGCACTTCGGACCCGTCCAGCGCCTACGACCGGCTCCGCGCCCCCGCCGAGTGCGGGACCGTCCTCGACGGCATCCCGGCCGCGTCGACGGATCCCGAGTGGCGGCTGCTGCGCGGGCTGGCCTCCGCCTGTCTTTCCGTGCAGGGCAAGAGCGGCGGCGGCTGGGAGACGGCGGCCGAGGAGTACACCGCCCTCGCCGGGCGGGCGGACACCTGCAAGGGGCGTGCCGCGTACGCCGTCCTCGGCGGGCTGCTGGACTTCCACCGGCGGCACCCCGCCGCGACCGTGCGGCTCGGGGCCTCCTCCGGCGCCACACCCGCCTGCGCCTATCGACTGGCCGGTGTCGACCCGGGCGGTGACGGCGAGGCGCGGTCCGGCGAGACCGTCGCCGTCGAGCTGACCGGCGTCTACTTCGACCCCGCCGAACTGCCGCGGAACGGGCGGGTACTGATCGACGGGCGGCTGCCGGACGGGCCGCCGGTGCTCGGCTCTGAGGCGGGTGACCGGGTGGTGCTGGACGTGGTGGTGCCGACGCTCGACCCGGGCGGACTGCCGAGGAAGGTCGACGTGGCCGTTCAGTTCGGCGGCGTCGAGGTGCGGGCGGAGGGCGCCTTCACCGTCGTAGCGCCCGATGTGACCGCGACTCCGAGCGAGCCGGTGGCGCCACAGGGAGAGACACCGTCCGGGTCAGTGGCGCCACAGGGAGTGCTCTCGCTCGGCCCACTCCTTGCTGACCAGGCCCGTGCGCAGGCCGCGGCGGGCCTCCGGGTCGCCGAGGGCCATGCCGATGTGGCCCGCGAGGACGATGCCGATGGTCAGGGCCAGCCAGTCGTGGACGAAGGTCGCGCTGGTGCGCCACTGGATCGGGGTGAGGTGGGTGAACCACATCAGCAGGCCCGTGCCGAGCATGACCAGGGTGGCGCCGGCGATCCAGGAGGCGTAGATCTTCTGCCCGGCGTTGAACTTGCCCGCGGGGCGTGAGGAGGGGCGCTTGTCGCGGTGCAGGGCGGCGTGGAGCCAGCGGCGGTCGTGCGGGCCGAAGCGGTTGAGGAAGCCGAGGTCGGCACGGAAGGCGCGGGAGGCGAGGCCCGCGAGCACCGGCACGGGCAGGGCGAGGCCCGCCCACTCGTGGATACGGACCACCAGTTCGCGGCGGCCGACGAGTTCGGCGAACTGGGGGATGTAGAGACAGGCAGCCGTGGCCACGCAGACGCCCATCAGGGCGGCCGTCGTGCGGTGGACCCAGCGTTGCGCGCGTCCGAAGCGGCGGATCCTCGTCGCGGGCGGGGCGTCAGCTCGTAGGGTCATCGTCCCGCCCGTTCGAACGGCCCACCCAGGCGTCGACGTCGTAGCCGCGCCCCTCCCAGTAGCCGGGCTCCACGTCCTTGGTGACGGTGATGCCGGAGAGCCACTTGGCGGACTTGTAGAAGTACATGGGGGCCACATAGAGGCGGACCGGGCCGCCGTGGGAGTGGCCGATGTCCTTGTCCTGCATGCGCAGGGCGACCAGGACGTCGGCGCGGCGGGCCTGGTCGAGGGTGAGGCTCTCGGTGTAGGTGCCGTCGAAGCAGGAGAAGCGGATGGCGGTGCCCTCGGCCCGGACGCCGGCGGTGTCGAGCAGGTGCGAGAGGCGTACGCCCTCGAACGGGGTGTCCGGGACCCGCCAGCCGGTGACGCACTGGACGTCCTTGACCATCCGGGTCTGGGGCAGCGCGCGCAGGTCGTTGAGGGTGTAGGTGGCCGGGCGGTCGACGAGGCCGTCGATTCTCAGGCGGTAGTTCGCGGCGTTCTTGTGGGGGACGGAGGAGGCGACCGAGTAGTAGCGGAAGCCGCCGCCGTTGGGGAGCAGTCCGGTGAGGCCGGTGGGGTCCTTGTCCGCGGCGCTGCCGAGGAAGGCCTCCAGACCGCGTTGCAGGGTGGGCGCGGTGACCACGCCGACGGCGCCCAGGCCGAGGGTGCCGAGGAGGACGCGGCGGCCGATGGGCCTGCCTGTCGCCTCGGGTTGTTCCGGATTCACGTAGTCATTCGAACACCCGCGGACCCCGGCGGACCAGGGTTCGCGGGTGCCGGTCAGCGATTCGTAAGGACTTCTTACGACGACGCCGCCTTCTCCAGCTGGAACGCCTCGTTGCCCAGGCCGATGCGGGCGTGGGCCTCCGGTGAGCGGGAGCGCAGGTACAGGCCCTGGGCGAGGCCGACGAGCACGGCCGCGCCGATGATGCCGGGCAGGAGCCAGCTCAGGGACGAGCCGGGGCCCGCGCCGACCAGGACGTCGAAGTCCTTGACCGTGTAGCCGGCGATGACGAGGAGGGCGGTGCCCGCGACGGCGGAGGTGACCAGCCGCCAGGCCTGGGCGCCGGCGGCGCCGCGGCGGGCGAAGAAGACGACGACCGAGAAGGAGGCCGCGGCCATCAGCAGGATCACGCCGAGGGCGCCGATGTTGCCGCCCCAGGTGAACAGATGCAGGACGGGCTCGGTCGGGTCGCCAGTCGGCTTGTCGTCGGCGACCGCGAAGGCGATCACGACCAGCGCGGAGACGGCGGTCTGGAGGAGCGAACCCGTGCCGGGTGCGCCGCTCGAATCCGTCGTACGGCCGAAGGCGCGCGGCAGCAGGCCCTCGCGGCCCATGGCGAAGGCGTAGCGGGCGACGACGTTGTGGAAGCTGACCATGGCCGCGAACATGCCGGTCACGAAGAGCACGTGCAGGACGTCGGTGAAGGTGCCGCCGAGGCGGGACTCGGTGAGGCCGAAGAGGAGTCCGGCGCTCTGTTGCTGGGACTCGCCGACGATCGCGGAGGGGCCGGTGGCGACGGTGAGGGCCCAGCTGCTGAGCGCGAAGAAGACGGCGACCCCGCCGACCGCGAGGAACATCACGCGCGGCACCAGGACGTGCGGGCGGCTGGTCTCCTCGGCGTACACGGGCGCCTGCTCGAAGCCGAGGAAGGCGGCGATGCAGAAGCAGAGCGCGGTGCCGACGCCCGCGCCGGTGAGGGTGTCCGGGTTGAAGGCGTGCAGGGACAGGCCCTCCTTGGCGGGGTCGGCGACGGCGGCGATGTCGAAGATGACGACCAGGGCGACCTCGATGACCAGCAGGACGCCGAGCACCTTCGCGTTGACGTCGATCTTCAGCCAGCCCAGCGCGCCGACGGCGGCCACCGCCGCGAGCGCCGGTATCCACCAGGCGATCTCCAGGTCGGCGTAGGTGGCGAAGAGGCCGGAGACCTCGAAGCCGAAGATGCCGTAGATGCCGACCTGGAGGGCGTTGTAGGCGACCAGGGCGACCAGGGCCGCGCTCGCGCCGGCGGTGCCGCCGAGGCCGCGGGAGATGTACGCGTAGAAGGCGCCCGCGTTGTGGACGTGCCGGCTCATCTCGGCGTAGCCGACGCTGAAGAGGATGAGGATCACGCCGAGGACGACGAAGAGCAGCGGCTGGCCGACGATGCCCATCACCGCGAATGTGGTGGGCATGACACCCGCGACGACCATGAGGGGGGCGGTCGCGGCGAGGACGGAGAGGAGCAGGCCGCCGGTGCCCAGGCGGTCGGCGCGCAGGGCCCGCTCCTGGCCCTTGTAGGTACTGATGCCGTCGCCGGCGCTGGCTCTGCTCGTGGTCATCGGGACCGTCCTTAGTTGGGTTCGGGGGCGTTACGCCGTGCCGAGCGCGCTGTCGCGTGCGGCACGGAAGGCGGAGTGCGGGTCCCGGTCGGGGTACGACCAGGGGGCCGGGGTGGCGTGCTCGCCGATGCGGTGGAAGAGGGCGGCGGCCTCGGCGCCGCGGCCCTCGCAGACCTTGGCGTGGGCGAGGAAGTTGAGGTCGACCAGTCGGCGGGGGTGGCCCTCGTGCTCCCACTCCAGCCACCAGTCGAACGCGGACTTCATCACCTGGCGGGCCCGGCGGCCGACCCAGTGTCCCGAGGCGGCCGGGTCGGGGGGCTCGTGTCCGGCGGTGGCGAGGACGCGGTAGCGCTCGGCGTGGGCGATGACCGGGAGGATCGCGAGCGGCGAGTCGGCGGGGGCCTGCTCGGCGGCCCAGGTGGCGAAGTCGTAGACCTCGTGGAGCGGGTCGGGGCCGGAAGCGGCGCGGTGCTCGGCGAGGCGGGCGACCATCAGGTGGTGGGCGTGGTGGTGGTCGGCGAAGCGCGCGCGGATCTGCTCGAAGAGCCGGACCGCGTTCTCGGCGGCGGTAGAGCCCTGCTCCAGCAGGAGCAGGCCCAGCCAGGGCGTGGGATCCGCGGGCGCCCGGTCGGCGGCGGCACGGCAGGCCTCGCGGGCGCGGTCCGGCTTCTCCTTGCCGCGCAGGGCGCGCTGGACCTGGGCGAGGGCGAGCAGGACGGCGGCGTCGGCGGACTCGGGTTCGGCGAGCTGCCAGTCGCGCGTCCAGGCGGCGCTGTAGGGCTCCTGGGCGAGGCCGGTGACGCGGTGACCGCGCAGGTCCCAGTCGTCGCCCGTGTGGGCGAGGAGTGAGCGGGCGGCCTGCCAGCGGCCCTGGGCGAGGGCGGAGCGGGCGGCGACGAGTTCGGCGTCGTCGAGGGCGGCGTCGAAGGCCTGGGCCGCGCGTCGGCGGCTGCGGCCGAGGGGTGGCGGGGGTGGGGACACCGCGGAGACTTCCTCGTGCGACGTGGCGCGACGTCGACTGTCGGCAGGGGCAACTGGCCCACGGGGCTGACCGGCGGAACCGATCATCAGGGCGTGGGCAACTGATCACGGACAGCAAACCCGCAGCCAATGGTTCCCGTCAAGGTTCGAACGGGCGTTACACGCGTCAACTTGTGGGACTGGTGGGGCAGTTGTGAATATTCACGGCGGTACTCCGTGCCTGGACATCGCCCGGATGTGCCCCGGATGTGGCGCACGCCATGGCGCCGCGCGACTAGGGCGCCCACCATGACGGAAAGGCCGCGCCGTCCCGATGCGTGGCCGAGTCAACCGCCCGGATCCGGGTACTCCCGGGAGCAGGCCGGGGTCAACGGCGCTACAGTCGGCCCCTAACCCGCCCCGTGGCCCGGCCGAGTGATCGAGGTACGCAGCGTGTCGGTTCTGGTCTTGGTTCTCGCCGTGAGCGCGGCCTGCTGCTTGGGCATCGGCTTCGTCCTCCAGCAGAACGCGGCCCAGCGTGCGCCCCTGAACGACTTCCTCTCGCCCCGGCTGCTCCTCGACCTGGTGCGGGTACCGCGCTGGCTCGGCGGCATCGGACTGATGGTGGTCGGCATGGTCCTCGGCGCGATCGCGCTGGGACAGGGCGAGATCTCCCTGGTGGAGCCGCTGCTGGCGACCAACCTCCTGTTCGCGATGGCCCTCTCCCGGCACCAGACCAAGCAGTCCCTCGGCCGCCAGGGCTGGGCGGGGCTGCTGCTGCTCGCGGGCGGGGTGACGGCGTTCATCGTGGCGGGCGAGCCGCGCGGCGGCTCCGCCGTGGCCGACCCCTTCCGCCACTGGCTGATCATCGGCGCCATGATCGGGTTCGCGCTGCTGCTGACGACGTACGCCAAGCGCTCGCGCCTCAGCTCGGGCCCGGCCCTGCTGGCCGTCGCGGCCGGACTCCTCTACGGCGTCCAGGACGCCCTCACCCGCGTCACCGGCCAGCGCTTCTCCGAGGGCGGCCTCATGGAGGTCCTCACCGGCTGGCAGCCGTACGCCGTCCTCGCGCTCGGCGTGACCGGTCTGGTCCTCGTCCAGAGCGCCTTCGAGACGGCCTCCCTCCGTATGTCCCTGCCCGCCCTGACCGCCGCCCAGCCCCTCGCCGGCATCATCTGCGGCGTCGGCTTCCTCGGCGACCGGCTCCGCACCGACACGGGGGCACTGGCGTGGGAGGCGGCGGGGCTCGCGGCGGTCGTGGTGGGCATCATGCTGCTCGGGCTGCACCCGGCCATGCCGAGCGGGGCGGCGGAGGCGGTTCGGGCGCGCAGGCTTCAGCCGAACTGAGGCCGCTCACCCGGCGGCGCGCTTGATCGGACTGCTTGGATGGCTCCATGAGCGCTGCTGACGAGATCCTCGACATCGTCGACGAGCACGACCAGGTCGTCGGACAGTCCCCGCGCGGTGAGGCCTACGCCCGTGGCCTGCGGCACCGCTGCGTCTTCATCCAGGCGCGGGACGCGCAAGGCCGGCTCTTCGTGCACCGTCGCACCCCGACCAAGCTGGTCTTCCCGTCCCTGTACGACATGTGGGTCGGCGGGGTGGTAGGCGCGGGTGAGTCCTACGACGACGCGGCGCTGCGCGAGGCCGAGGAGGAGCTGGGGGTCGCCGGACTGCCGAGGCCGGCCTTTCTCTTCAAGTTCCTGTACGACGACGGGGCCGGGCAGACCTGGTGGTCGGCGGTGTACGAGGTGCGCTGCGAGCTGCCGGTCAGTCCGCAGGTCGAGGAGGTCGCCTGGCACGACTTCCTGACCGAGGACGAGGTGGAGCGGCGGCTGACGGAGTGGGAGTGGGTGCCGGACGGGGTGGACGCGTACGCACGGCTCAGGGAGCACCGGAAGGGGAGCTGAGGCGGAGCGTGCCCGCGGGGCCGGGGGTGGGCCACCCGGCACCCTCGTCGCCCGGTACCTCCGCGTCCGCGAACGCCGAGAGCAGCCGAACACCTCGGGCTCGTCCGCGAACTCCCGCCGGGTAGGGTCCTGCGCGTGATCGAATTCGCACGGAACGTCCGGCTCTGGTTCGCGCCCGAGGAGATCCGGGAGGAAGGCGGTACGCCCGACTACCGGTTCTCGCTCGCCAACGAGCGCACCTTCCTCGCCTGGCTGCGCACCGCGCTCGCGCTGATCGGCGGGGGCTTCGCCGTGGACCAGTTCCTGCCGGACCTGCGCTGGGGCTGGCGGGTCGGGCTGGCACTCGCGCTGCTCGGCGCCGGTGTGCTGTGCTCCCTGCGGGCGGTCAATCACTGGATGCGGTGCGAACGGGCGATGCGCCGGGGCGAGGATCTGCCGGTGTCACGGTTCCCGGCGCTGCTGAGCGTGGTCGTCGCGGTCGTCGCCCTCGCGATGGTCTTCGTCGTGCTCGTCGGGTGGGAGGGGTGAGCGCGGCGGTCACCGACGCCGGACGCGATCCGGGGCTCCAGCCGGAGCGCACGCGGCTCGCGTGGCGTCGTACGACGCTGTCCGGCACCGTCTCCGCCGTCCTCGCCGTGAAGACCGCGCTGCACGGCGGGCTGTCCGCGGTCGGCGTCGTGGCGTGCGCCCTGTGCACCGTGCTGTGGCTGGGCTTCCTGCTGCTCGCGCACCGGCGCATCCGCGTGCTCGCCGCGGACACGAGCCCGTCGGCGCTCACGCCGCGGCACGCCACGGCCGCGGCGCTGTGCACGGTGGCGGTGGCGGTGTGCGGGGCGGCGTTGGTCTTCTAGGGCCGACCGGCGCCCTGGCTTCCCGCCTCCCCCTCGCTCTCACCCTCGCCCTCCTCCCCTTCCCCCTCGTCCTCCGTCTCCCAGTCCACCGTGACCACGATCTTCCCCCTGGTCCGCCCCTCCTGGTTCAGCCGCTGTGCCTCCGCCGCCCGTTCCAGCGGGAAGGTCTCCGAGACATGCACCGAGACCACGCCTTGTTCCGCGAGTTCGGACAGGCGCTGGAGGTCGTCGGCGTCGGGGCGGACCCAGTAGTAGCGGCCGCCGTAGGCGACGACCTCGCCGTCCGCGATGGAGACCAGGCGGCCCTCGGGGGCCAGGAGGTTGGCGGAGACCGTCAGCGTCTCGCCGCCGATCGTGTCGAACGCCGCGTCCACGCCCTCGGGGGCCAGCCCGCGCACCCGCTCGGCCAGGCCCTCGCCGTACTCGACCGGTTCGCCGCCGAGGCCGCGTACGAAGTCGTGGTTGGCCGGGCTCGCCGTACCGATGACCCGGGCGCCGATGTGCCGGGCGAGCTGCACCGCGATCGAGCCGACCCCGCCGGCCGCGGCGTGCACGAGGACCGTCTCACCGCGTTTGACCTGGAGCGCCTTGACGAGCACCTGGTAGGCGGTCAGACCGGTCAGCGGCAGGCCGGCCGCCTCCTCGAAGGAGAGGTTGCGGGGCTTGCGGGCCAGGGTGCGCACGGGGGCGGCCACGTACTGGGCGAAGGTGCCGCGGGACAGGAAGTCCTCGCGGACATAGCCGACGACCTCGTCGCCGACCTCGAACTCCGTGACGGAGACGCCGAGCTGGACGACCACCCCGGAGACGTCCCAGCCGGGAACCACCGGGAAGACGGGGTCGAGGATCTGGTCGAGGTGCCCCTCGCGGCAGTGCCAGTCGACCGGGTTGACGGCCGCCGCGCGGACCTTGACCAGCACCGCGTCGACCCCGACCTTGGGGTCGCGCACATCGCCGTACGCGAGGACCTCGGGGCCGCCGTAGTGTGAGTAGCTGATGGCCTTCATGGCACCGACCCTCCGGGGTGGCCGGACGCCACGCAAGCGGGATGCCCGGATATGCGGCGTTCGCGTGGCAGCCTGTCCGACGTCATCGGCAAGACCCAGGCCTCTCCGAAGGTGAGCACATGAGCACCCTCCACCAGGAACACGCCTCCCACACGCACGCCCACGGCCCCGACTGCGGACACGCCGAGGTGCCGCACGGGGACCACGTCGACTACGCCCACGGCGGGCATCTGCACCGCGAGCACGGCGGCCACTGGGACGAGTGCGAGCCGGGCGACCATGTCGCCCACGAGGGGCACGAACACCGGCACGGGGACGGCTGCGGCCATGAGAGCGTCCTGCACGGCGACCATGTCGACTATCTCCACGACGGCCACCGGCACGCCGCGCACAACGGGCACTGGGACGATCACTGACCGGTCCGGGAAGACACCCTCACGGCTCCCCGTCGCACCCTGCGGGGAGCCGTCGGCCTATCGTGGCCCGAATCACGTTCGCCCTACACACTGGACGGCATACCGACCGGTCGGCATCATGGTCCTCGGACACCGTTCACCTGCCCGTAGGAGCGATGCATGAGCCCCGACCATCCGCCCGGACTCGACCTCGACCGGCTGCGCGGCCTGCTCGACCGCGAGCGGCCCGGTCTGGTCCACGGCCCCCTGACCGGCCGGCTGATCGAGGGCGGACGCTCGAACCTCACCTACACGGTCTCCGACGGCGCCTCGCGCTGGGTCGTACGCCGGCCTCCGCTCGGCCATGTCCTGGCCACCGCGCACGACATGAAGCGCGAGCACCGGGTGATCAGCGCGCTGCACCCGACGAACGTGCCGGTGCCGGAGCCGCTGCTGCTGTGTGAGGACGAGGAGGTGCTCGGGGCGCCGTTCTACGTCATGGAGTTCGTCGAGGGCACCCCGTACCGCACCGCCGACCAGCTGGCCCCGCTCGGCCCGGCACGCACGCGTGACGCGGTGCTGGCGCTCGTGGACACCCTCGTCGAGCTGCACGCGGTGGACCCCGCCGAGGTGGGCCTCGCCGACTTCGGCCGGCCCGAGGGCTTCCTGGACCGTCAGCTGCGCCGCTGGGGCAAGCAGCTGGACGCCTCCCGCAACCGCGAGCTGGCCGGCATCGACGAGCTGCACGCGACGCTGGGACGCCGGTTGCCGAACTCCCCCGCCGCCACGGTGATCCACGGCGACTACCGGCTCGACAACGTCCTCATCGGGGACGACGACCGGATCAAGGCCATCCTCGACTGGGAGATGTCCACGCTCGGCGACCCGCTCACCGACCTGGGCCTGCTGGTCATGTACAGCCTGCCGCTGGGCATGCCCGACTCCCCGGTCTCCACGACCGCCGAGGCGCCGGGGCATCCGGAGCCGACGGAGCTCGTCGAGCGCTACGCGGCCCGCTCGGGGCGCGATGTCTCCCAGGTCTCCTGGTACACGGCGTTCGCGTGGTTCAAGCTCGCCGTGATCCTGGAGGGCATCCACTACCGCTACACCCTGGGCCAGACGGTCGGCCGCGGCTTCGACCGCATCGGCGACCTCGTCCCCGTCTTCATCCAGCACGGCCTCACCACCCTTCAGGAAGGCTGACCCGCCATGGACTTCGCGTTCGACGCGCGCACCGAGGAACTGCGCGCCAAGCTGCTCGCCTTCATGGACGAGTACGTCTACCCGGCCGAGGCGGTGGCGGAGGAGCAGCGGGCCGCGCTCGCGTCCCCGTGGGACACGCCCGCCGTGGTGGAGGAGCTGAAGGCGGAGGCACGCAGGCAGGGCCTGTGGAACCTCTTCCTGCCCGACGCCGAGTACGGCGCCGGGCTCACCAACCTCCAGTACGCACCGCTGGCCGAGATCACCGGCCGTTCCCCGCAGCTGGCGCCGACCGCGCTGAACTGCGCGGCGCCGGACACCGGCAACATGGAGGTGCTCTCCCAGTTCGGCGACGAGCAGCAGAAGAAGCAGTGGCTTGAGCCGCTGCTCGCCGGTGAGATCCGCTCGGCGTTCGCGATGACCGAGCCGGAGGTGGCCTCCTCGGACGCCACCAACATCACGACGTACATCGAGCGCGACGGCGACGACTACGTCATCACGGGCCGCAAGTGGTACATCTCCGGGGCGATGAACCCGGACTGCAAGATCTTCATCGTGATGGGCAAGACGGACCCGGACGGCGCCGACATCCGGCGTCAGCAGTCCATGGTCCTGGTCCCCCGCGACACCCCGGGTGTGACGGTCAAGCGCGCCATGAAGGTCTTCGGGTACGAGGACCACTACCACGGCGGTCACGCCGAGGTGATCTTCGACCACGCGCGCGTGCCGGTCGCGAACCTGATCGGCGAGGAGGGCGGCGGCTTCGCCATCGCCCAGGCCCGCCTCGGTCCGGGACGTATCCACCACTGCATGCGGCTGATCGGCATGGCCGAGCGGGCGATCGAGCTGATGTGCCGACGGGCCGTGTCCCGCGACGCCTTCGGCAAGGCGCTGGCCCAGCAGGGCGTGGTCCACAACTGGATCGCCGACGCCCGCGTGACGGTCGAACAGCTGCGGCTGCTGGTCCTGAAGACCGCCTGGCTGATGGACACCGTCGGCAACCGGGGCGCCCACACCGAGATCCAGTCCATCAAGATCGCCACGCCGCGCGCGGTGGTCGACATCATCGACCGCGCGATCCAGCTGCACGGCGCGGGCGGCGTCAGCCAGGACTTCCCGCTGGCCGAGCTGTACGCCGGGGCGCGGACGCTGATGATCGCGGACGGTCCGGACGAGGTGCACCAGCGGTCGCTGGCGCGGCGGGAGTTGAAGAAGTACCTCTGAGGCATCTCGGACAGGCCTTAGTAGCCGCCCGAGTAGTGGTGGTCCGCGCGCGCGAGGGCGCGGACGAAGGAGGCGAGGCGGAGCCAGAGAGTCGGTCTGCGAGTCATGCGTCCAGCCTGGCTCGCGGGCCGTCCAGCGGTCCAACAGATGGATTCGCTCGGTGCCATCTCTAGGATAGATGGATGGAGATGCGCCAGCTCCGCCACTTCATGGCGGTCGTCACCGAGGGCGGCTTCACGGCCGCCGCCCGGGCCGAACTCATCGTCCAGTCGGCGCTCAGCACCTCGATCCGCAATCTGGAGCGGGAGCTGGGCGCCGATCTCTTCGACCGCACGGGGCGGCGGGTGGTGCTCACCGAGGCGGGCCGGGCGTTGCTCCCGCAGGCCCGCGCGCTGCTGGCCGGCGCGGACGCCGCGCGCGACGCCGTCGCCGCCGTGGCGGGGCTGGCCGCCGGACGGGTGGCGATCGGCACGATCCAGACCCTGACCTGCGTCGACCTCCCCGCCGAACTCGCCGCCTTCCACCAGGACTTCCCCGGCATCCAGGTGTCCGTACGGGACGCGACGGTGACCGAGCTGACGGAGGCGCTGCGCGCCGGGGAGCTGGATCTGGCGTATCTGGCGCCGGACGCCCGGGAGGTGCCCGAGGGGCTCACGGCGTACGCGACCTGGCACGAGGAGCTGGTGCTGATCACCGCGCCGGGCCATCCGCTGGCCAGGGCGGGCCGCACACTCATCAAGGACCTCGCCGAGGAGCCGTTCGTCGACTTCCGGGCGGGAACGGGCCTGGAGACGGCCGTACGGCGGCTGGCGGCCCACTGCGGCCTGGAGCGCCGGATCACCTGTGACGTCACCCAGGCCGGGCTGCTGGTCGAGCTGGTGCGGGCCGGGATCGGGGTGGCGTTCGTGCCGCGGCCGATCGGGGAGCGGGCCGGGCTGCCGTGCGTGGAGATCCGGCAGCCGGAGCCGGGCCGGACGGTGGTGCTGGCCGGGCGGGGGGCCAGGCCGCGCAATCCGGCGGCCGGGGCCCTCCTCGGTCACCTCACGGGCGCAGCGCCCGCAGCAGCAGGTCGGCCAGGTGGTCGGCGACCTCCTGCGGGGCCATAGGGCCGTCGGGGCGGTACCAGGTCGACAGGTGGTGGACCGAGCCGAAGTGGTAGTCCACGACCAGGTCGGCCGGGGTGGCGGTGGAGAAGACGCCCGCCTGCTGGCCTTCCTCGACCAGCGCACGGAAGCGTTCGTGGTAGCGCCGGCGCTCGGCGCGCACCTGCTTGTTCTTCTCCGGGCTCAGATGGTGCATGGAGCGGAAGAAGATCGACGCGTCGTCGAGGTTCTCGATGGTCGTCACGACGACGTCCGCCGCCGCGCCTCTGAGCCGCTTCTCGATGGGCTCGTCCGCGTTCGCGAAGGCGTCCAGGCGCTCCTGCTGGACGCGCAGCACGCGCGCGTACACCTCGTGCAGGAGGTCGTCCTTGGAGCCGAAGTAGTGGTACAGCGCCCCCTTGGTGACGCCGGCCGCCTCGACGATCTCCTGCACGGAGGTGCGGTCGTAGCCCTGTTCGGCGAAGAGCCGGGTGGCGGCGGCCAGCAGCCGCTGCGGGACGGGCGTACCGTCCCCGTCGTTCGTCCTGGCCACTCTGTCGCCACCTGCCCTTCCGTTCACTACCGCTCGTTCGCTACCGCTCGTCCTGCCTGCGGGAGCGCAGTTCCCGTCGGAGGATCTTCCCACTCGCCGTCTTCGGCAGGTCGGGCAGGATCTCCACGTGCCTCGGGTATTTGTAGGCGGCCAGTCTCTCCTTGCAGTACACCGCGAGTTCATCCGGGTCCGTGTCGACACCCGGACGCAGGCTGATGTACGCCTTCACGGTCTCGCCGCGGTACCCGTCCGGCACGCCGACGACCGCCGCCTCGCGCACCGCCGGGTGGGTGTACAGCACGTCCTCGACCTCGCGCGGCCAGACCTTGAAGCCGGACGCGTTGATCATGTCCTTCTTGCGGTCGACGACGTACAGCCAGCCCTGTTCGTCCATGAACCCGATGTCGCCGGTGCGCAGCTCCCCGTCGGGGAAGGTCTCGGCGGTGGCATCCGGACGGCGCCAGTAGCCGGGCACGACCTGCGGGCCGCGTACGAGGATCTCGCCCTGCTCACCGAAGGGCACTTCCGCGCCCTGGTCGTCGACGATCCGTACGACGGTGTGGGGACCGGGCAGGCCGACCGCGAGCGTCCCGGAGACCGGGTCGACGGGCGCGTCCATGCCCTGCGGTACGGAGGCACAGGGGGCGGTGCACTCGGTGAGCCCGTAACCGTTGTGGATGTACGGACCGAAGCTCGCCCGGAACTTCTCCACCAGGGCGGGCGGCAAGGGGGCGCCGCCGGAGGAGATCATCCGGAAGGACGAGAAGTGGTCGCGGGTGACGGACGGCTGCGCCGCCAGCGCCATGAAGGCCGTGGACGGGCCGACCGTGTACACCGGGTGGTGCTCGGCGAACGCGTCCAGGACGACGCCCGCCTCGAAGCGGTAGGCGAGGACGAGCGTGCCCTGGCTGTTGAGGCAGGCGACGAACTCGCAGACCATGCCGGTGATGTGGAAGAGCGGGGCCAGCGCGAAGTAGACGGGCGCGTCGCCGAGGTCCACGCCGACCCGCTGCCGTTCGGCGTTGCCCATGATGTTGCCGTGCGTGTTGGTGGCGCCCTTGGGCGTGCCGCTCGTCCCCGAGGTGTAGCTGATCAGCGCGATGTCGGAGGGGCCGAGTTCGCGTTCCGGGGGAGCCTTGTGGCCCGCCCGTGCGACGGTCACCAGGTCGTCGGCGTCCGGGGCCTGGGGCAGCCGCTCGAAGGTCAGCACGCGCGCATCGTTACGCGTTTGGAAATCCAACTCGCACGCGGTGAGCGCGACGCGCACCGGCGAGTCGGCGGCGGCTTCACGCAGATACGACTCCCACGCCCGGTCGGAGCAGATCAACGCGGCCACCGAGCCGTCCCGCAGCACGTGGCCGACCTCCCCCGCCTTGTACATCGGGTTGACGGGCACGACGGTCGCGCCGGCCTTCCACGCGCCGAGGACGGCGAGCACGAAGTGCGGGGAGTTCTGGAGCAGGACCGCGACCCGGTCGCCGCGCGCCACGCCGCTTGCGGCGAGATGGCCGGCGACCGAGTCACTCAGTTCGTCGACCTCGCGATAGCTGAGCCGCCCGTCGAAGTAGGCAAGGAAGGTGCGGTCCGGGGTGTCCGCGACGGCCCGGCGCAGAGCGTGCACCGGCGAGTCGAGAGGGCTGATGGGCCCGCGCTGGGCCTCGTTGAGCAGTGCCACCCAGGGCTTGGCGGCGTACCGGGAGCCGGTCACCGCGCCTCCTCCCACTTCTGCTGGATGTGGTTCATGCCGGCCAGCCAGCGGTCGGGCTCGGCGGCCCGGGCCTGGTAGTACGCGGCGACCTCCGGGTGCGGAAGGATCAGGAAGCGGTCCTCCTCGATGCCCTGGAACAGCGCCTCGGCCACGTCCTCCGGCTCGACCGCGGTCGGCTTGAGCACCAGGTCGCCCGCGGTGCCGGTGGCGGCCAGCATGTCGGTGCGCACGCCCTGCGGACAGATGGCGTGGACCTTGACGCCCCGGTGCCGGTAGGTCAGCGACAGATACTCGGCGAAGGCGTACGCCCCGTGCTTGGTGACGGCGTACGGGGCGGCCCCGATCATGGTCAGCAGCCCGGCCGCGGACACGGTCGACACGAACCGCCCGCTCCCCCGCTCCAGCCACCCCGGCAGCAGTTCATGGGCGGCACGCACGTGTGCCATGACGTTGACGTCCCAGGACAGCTCCCAGGCCCTGACGTCGGCGAGGTCGTCCACCTCGGGCCCGCCGAAGGCGACACCGGCGTTGGCGCAGTACACGTCGACGTCCCCACCGAGCGCGGCACGGGCGTCGGCGACGACGGTGGAGGCGTCCCCGGGCACGGCGATGCCACCGATCTCCTCGGCGACGGCCTTGGCCCGATCGGCGTCGAGATCATTGACCACGACCCGGGCCCCTTCGGCGGCGAACCGCCGGGCAAGGGCGGCCCCGATCCCTCCCCCGGCTCCGGTGACGACGACTCCGGCGTCTCGCAGGGCTTCCACCATCGATCTCCTTAGGACTGCGGCTCCAGGCTTTGGCCAGACTAACCGGTCGGTATGTATCAAGGAAGGGTCGCGCTGATGCCGCTGAGGGGTGCGGGAACTGCGCGACCAGCCACTGGCGGCCCGCACCCTCCACACAACCCGCGGGAGCCCCTAACGTGCACACCATGCGCCCATCCAGACGAGCACTCCTCGCAGCGACCACGGCAGCAACCGCACTCTCCTGCGCACCCCCCGCCTCCGCGGCCCCACACCGCCGCCTGCACACCGGCTTCGAACGCCTGGCCGCAGACGCCTACTCCCTCCTGAACGGCCAACGCGTAGGAATCGTCACCAACCCCACCGGCATCACCCCGGACGCCCGCCACATCGTCGACGTCATGCACGCTGACCCAAAGGTGGACCTGCGGGCCGTCTTCGGCCCGGAGCACGGCTTCCGCGGCACCGCGCAGGCCGGCGGTTCCGAGGGCCGCTACGACGACCCCGCCACCGGGCTCCCGGTCTACGACACGTACCTGAAGAGCGGCCGGCCTCTCGCCGACGTCTTCACCGCGTCCGGCGTCGACACCGTCGTCTTCGACATCCAGGACGTGGGCGCGCGCTTCTACACGTACATCTGGACGCTCTACGACTGCATGGAGGCGGCCCAGCTCGCCGGGAAACGGTTCGTGGTGCTCGACCGCCCGAACCCCGTCACCGGCCGCTCCGCCGAAGGCCCCGTCCTGCACAAGGAGTTCGCGACGTTCGTCGGACGGCAGCCGATCTCGCAGGCGCACGGCATGACGGTCGCCGAGCTGGCGCGGTTGTTCAACGGGGAGTTCCTGACGACGCCCGTGGCGCTGGGCACCGTACTGATGACCGGGTGGAAGCGGTCGGAGTTCTACGACGCCTCGGGGCTGCCGTGGGTGCCGCCGAGTCCCAACATGCCTACGCCGGACACGGCGTTGGTGTACCCGGGGACCTGTCTCTTCGAGGGGACGAACCTGTCCGAGGGGCGTGGCACCACCCGTCCCTTCGAGCTGCTCGGCGCGGAGGGGATCGACGGGCGGTGGGCGGCTGCCGCCAACGAACTCGGGCTGCCGGGCGTGCACTTCAGGGAGGCGTACTTCGCGCCGACGTTCTCCAAGTTCCAGGGGAAGACGGTCGGCGGGGTGCAGATCCATGTGCACGACCGGGCCGCGTACGACCCCGTCCGCACCGGGGTCGCGCTGCTCGTGACCGCGAAGCGCGTGTGGCCCGGCTTCGCCTGGCGGTCCGACAACTGGATCGACAAACTCACCGGCTCCACCCAGGTGCGGACCGCGATCGACGCGGGCGCGGGCCCCGACGAGGTGGTGGCGGGGTGGCGGGAGGAGCTGGTGGCGTTCCGCCGGATCCGCAAGGAGTACCTGCTGTACAGATGATCCCCTGGGCCGAACCCGGGCAGTTGACTCGCGAAGTATGGCCAACTTCGCCCCACAGGAGGACGATGCGACGGCATCGCACCACTTCGGGGGACAAGGGGGCCTGTCATGGCGGATCCGGCGATGAGCGTGAGCCCGTACTGGGAGCTGACCTTCGACGCGGACGGCGACCCTGACGGCGGACGGCGGGACCGGCTGCTGGCCGGTGTCGCGGAGCGCGGTGTCAAGGATCTGATCGTCTTCGCGCACGGCTGGAACAACGACCGCTCGGGCGCGACGAGGCTCTACAGCCGCTTCTTCGCGCCGATCCCGGAACTCGCCCCGAAGGCGAAGCTCGGGTACGTCGGGGTGGTGTGGCCGTCGATGCGGTTCTGCGACGAGCCGATCCCGGACTTCCCTCGGTCGGTGGCGGCCGAGACCACCCGGCGTCCGGCGCTGGACAAGGACACCCGGCACGCGTTGCTGGAGACCTTCCCGGGCCGGGCCACCGTGATCGACCAGATCGCGCGCCTGCTGGACCAGCAGCCCCGCGAGGAGCCCGAGTTGGAGGAGTTCGGGCGGCTGGTGCGGATGCTGGTCGAGGTGGTCCCGGCGGGGCCGCAGGCGCTGTTCGGGGCGGACACCCTCGCGGAGGGCGTGCCGCAGAGCGAGCCGGACATGTTCTCCGGACCGGTGGCGGGGGTGTGCGAGGACTTCGCGCAGGCGCTCGCCCGGGTCGAGTCGCCGGACGGTGTGACGGAGGGGTTCACGATCCCCAATCCCTGGGACGGGGCGCACGAGTTGCTGCGGCAGGCGACGTACTACGCGATGAAGCGGCGCGCGGGGACGGTCGGTGAGCGGGGGCTCGGGCGGGTGATCGGGCAGCTCGCGGCCAAGCGGCCGCAGATGCGGGTGCATCTCGTCGGGCACAGCTTCGGCGGGCGTCTGGTGTCGTTCGCGCTGCGCGGCCTGCCCGAGGGGGTGCACACCGTGAAGTCGGTGACGCTGCTCCAAGGGGCCTTCTCGCACTACGCGTTCGCGGCCCGGCTGCCGCACGACGCGCGCGCGGGAGGGGTGTTGCAGGGGCAGCAGAACCGCATCGACGGCCCCCTCGTGTGCTGCTTCTCCCGCTTCGACCAGGCGTTGAGCACCATGTATCCGCTGGCCTCGCGCATGGCCGGGGACGCCGCGAGCGCCGCCGGGGTGGACCTCGGGCGGATGCTGGGCGCCAAGTGGGGGGCGATGGGCCATGACGGGGTGCAGGCGGTGCCGGGCACGCGCGCGTGGAAGCTCGCCGACGCGCTGACGGCGACGCTGCCGGCCTCGGGGTGCGTGAACATCGACGCCGCGGCGGTGGTGAAGGACGGCGCGGCGCCGGCCGGCGCGCACAGCGACATCGTGCACCGCGAGCTGGCGCAGCTGGTGGTGGCGGCGGGCCGTATCCGCTGACCCGCCGCCACCGTCCGCTCAGTTCACCTCAGCTCGCCTCAGTTCACCGGTGTGAGGTGAACTCCACGACCTGCTGGAAGGTCGGCCGGTTCTGCCAGCTGATGTTGTAGTGCTTGATGCCGCCGAGGGTGCGCTGGACGATCGAGTCGGCGCACCACTGGTCGCCCGCGGAACACAGGTCGTCACCCGGGTAGACCTGCGCCGCGGTCTTGCCGGCCGCTGTCTTCAGGGTGCTGATCAGGATGTCCCGGCAGGCGCTGAGGCTGCCGCCGCCGCAGTACTTGTTCGCCAGCGGCCCCTGCACGGTCTCGCCGAGCACCGCGCGGATGTCCTTGTCGACGTAGGACCACCAGCCGTACTGGAAGGAGCTGCCCGCGTGCGCGCCGGTCGGGCCGTGCGCGGCCGAAGGGGACTCGTCGACGGGCAGGTTGGCCTGGAAGGCGGTGAACAGGTCACCGCCGAGGCCGGGTTTGAACTCGCCCTCCACCAGGAGCGGCCACCACGCGTCCAGGATGCGGATCGCGTCCGCGTTGGCGTACGCCTTCGAACCCGCCGACGTCTCCGTGCGCTTGCCGCCCGCCGTGAGCCAGGTCTGGAGCTTGGTCACCGCCGCAGCGGCCGTGGAGTCGGTGACCGTACTGCTGTTGATGACCTTCAGCAGGTCCGGCAGCACGTCCTCCGCGCGCAGATCGGCGAGGGCCGCGTCGGCCATCGCCTTCACCAGCGCGGCCCGGGTGACGCCGCCCGCGGCGACGAGCTTCTTCACGCGGTCCTCCAGGAGGTTGCCGCGATGCACCGAGCCGTCGCCCCAGGGCGCGGTGGTGTAGTCCTTCGCCTGTTTGTTGTTCCAGGAGATGTAGTAGTCCTGGTCGATGGAGTTGGGGTGGGCCGAGGCCGCCGTGTAGTCCGCGGTGTTGGTCGTCGGGTTCCAGTTCTTCCACTCGTACGCCGACCGCGCCCACACCGGGAACTCCGCGTCGACGCCGCTCGCGCGCACCGGGTTGTCGCCGCTGTTGTAGTACGCGGTGTGCGTGGAGTCGGCGTAGAACCAGTTGAACGTGTAGTTGATGTGCTGCACCGCGCTCTGGAAGGTCTGCGGGCTCTTGACGTAGTCCGGGTCGTTCAGCATCTGGAAGCCGATGATCGAGTCGGCCTCGTGCATGTACGACGAGCGCAGGGTGGTGTAGGCGACCTTCTTGCCGCCGACGGTCGCCCGGTACTCCACGGGGCCGTACTTGGTGCGCCAGACCCGCATGGTGTACGAGCCGGCGGCGGTGCCGTCGGCCGTGGTCGGGGCCCAGGAGTTCTTCTGTTCGATCTTCTCCATGGCCGTGCAGGTGCCGTGGTACAGGTAGTGGTAGTCGTCCTGGCACAGCTCGACGGCGTAGCTGTCGATGATGTCCTGGCCGGAGGTCGTGGCGGACCACGCGTAGTCCTGGCCGCGACCGAGTTCGACGTACATGCTCAGGCCCGCGAAGGAGGCGCCGCGGGCGCTGATGCCCGGGCCCTGGATCTCCTGGAGCATGAGCAGCTGGGGGGCGAAGTAGCCGGTCTGCGGGCCGAAGACGGCGACCGGGTGGCCGCTCGCGGTGTGGGCGCCGCTGACCACCAGGGCGTTGGACATGCCGCGCTTCGCGGAGGTGAGGGCGTTCGCGGTGGCCGTGGCGGCTGCCGTCGAGGCGCTCTGGTCGCCGCCGGTGCCGGTCGGGTCGTAGACCAGCGGTTCGGTGGACACCGTGTCGGCGTCGGGCAGCGCCTCGCCCTGCGGGGTGGCGGGCTTGGTGGCGTACGGGAAGCTCTCGCCGTTGTGGACGGTGAGGACCGCCTCGGGGTCGTTGCGCTCGCGGAAGGACTCCCAGACCTCGGTGCCCTTCGTCACGCCGTACTGCTCCTGGGCGGCCATCAGCGATATCGCGTTGTTGACCTCGCCACCGCCGCCGGAGCCGAACAGGGCGCCGATGACGGAGGCCAGCGCGACCAGGTCGGTGAGCTTGAAGTGGTCGATGGTGCCGGCGTTGGTGACGGAGTCCTTGTGGCCGGTCAGGACGTACTCGCCGGGGAAGTAGCGGCCGCTGTCGGAGGCGTCGATGTAGGCGTTGATGCCGGCGAGGTAGGCGTTGGCGTCGGCGAGCGCCTGCTGGCCGCGGGTGCCGTTGTTCGCGACGGCGTTGTCGATCTGGGTCTGGAGATCGGCCTCGCTGTAGGGGGCGTTGCGCCAGAACTGCTGTTCAAGGCCCTGGTTGGAGGGGGCGCCGCCCGCGAAGGTGGTCAGCTGGCCGCGTCCGACGTGGCGGAACACGTCCATCAGCCACAGCCGGTCCTGGGCCGCCGCATAGCCGGCGCCGAACTCGGTGCCGTATCTGGTGGTACCTGTGATGTGCGGCACACCCGTCTTCTTGTCGCGGACGATCGTCACATCACTGCGGCCGGCCGGGCTGAGGGTGGAGGCGACTTGATCGGAGGCCACGCCGAACGAGGCGTCGTTGAAGAAGGTGTTGATCGTGGCGTTGGTGAGCGAGGAGTAGCCCTTGGCCAGGTTGGCATAGGGGCCGAGCTGGTCCTCGGCGTGGTCGGGCTGGGTGCCGAAGGCCTGGTTGAGGAGGATCTGGGCGAGGGTGGCGTTGCCGTTCTCGCCGGGCGGCAGGATGTCGGAGCACTGGCTGCCGCAGTAGTCGTTGGCGGTCGCGGCCTCGGCCGTCGCCTCGGCTGCCGCCGCTGCTTGGCCAAGAGGGGACAAAAGACCGGCAATCAGGGCGCATACGGATGCGGTCTTCAGGAACCCGGTGAGTCTGCCGGGAGTTCTCAGTCTGTCGAGGGCGGTGCATGAGGTGCGCCGAGGCATGGCAGCTCCTACCGACGGGGGTGGGCCGGACGTTACCGCCGGTATCCCCGGGATTGAAGATGAACATGCGTCAAGTTTTGGTACCCGACCCGGAGGCGAATGGGGGTCATCGGAAATCGGATGGAGCCAAATCGCTTGTCGATACGTCTATTCGGCGACGTCCGTTCGACGACGCCGAAGTGACCGAAGTACAGGTGCAGGTGTGACGGAGGTGCAGGGCGATGGCCGGTTTCCGGAGTCTGGCGAGACAGGTGCGAGATCCGCGGTGCGATCTGGCGCTGCGACGCTACTCACTGCGCAAGTGCCTTGAGCGGTTCGCTCCGTACGGGCACAGGGCGACCTGGGACCACTTGTGCTCCCGGGCGGGATTCGGTCCCGAGGACCGCTCCCCGGATCCGGCGCGGCTCGTGGCCGCGTTGGACGAGCTGGAAGAGGCGCGTTCGGTCTGGCTGGCCTACGAGGTCGAGTTCGCCGAGCGGCGCAAGAAGGAGAAGCACGACGGGCTGCGCAGGCCGGGCAGTGTCGACGACTGGCACCGGCTGACCTGGGGCGGTTTCGGTGTCGCCTGGTGCGACGACCCGCGGCTCCACCCCCGTGAACCGCTGGCCGACGTGCTGCGCAAACTGATCTCCGCGCTGGAACGCGAACCGGGTTCGCTCTGCCCGGTGTGCGGCGGAGAGCGGTTGACCTGGATGTACGACCTGGCCCACGAACCCTCGTCGGGCCCGGTGTGCACGGACTGCGGGATCGTGGTGCCGCGTCCGGTGCTGACGCCCGAGGCCCTGGCGGCGTCCCGGAGTGGACGGCTGCTGGTGTCCGCCTGAGCAGCGCGACCCGGGGGTGCGCCGGGGATGCCGCACCCCCTCTTTGACGGCGTGTGACGGCCGTTCTTCGGCCGCGCGCGACGGCCGTTCTTCGGCCGCGCGTGACAGCCGTTCTTCGGCCGCGCGTGACAGCCGTTCTTCGACGGCGCGTGACAGCCGTTCTTCGGCCGCGCGTGACAGCCGTTCTTCGGCGGTGCGTGACAGCCGTTCTTCGACGGCGCGTGACGGCCGTTCTTCGGCGGTGCGCGACGGCCGTTGTTTGACCGCGCGTGACAGCCGTTCTTCGACGGCGCGTGACGGCCGTGAGCGGTGCCCGGGTTTTCCACATCGGGCGGGTCGTCCACAGGAACGGCTCTCGCCCGGGCCGATGTCGGTGCCGGCTGGCACCATCGAGTCATGGTTCAGGTGTGTCTCAACGGGCCCCGAGGGGCGGCCGACGGCGCCGTGGTCCCGCTGTCGCCGAAGGCGCTGGCCGACTCCGCGGCCGCGGCGGTCGCGGCCGGGGCCACGGACATCCATGTCCACCCCAAGTCCCCTTGCGGTGCCGACACCTTGTCGCCCCGGGTCCTCGCACCGACCCTGACGGCGATCCGGGCCCGGGTGACGGTCCCGGTCGGCGTCACCACGGGCGCCTGGGCGGAACCGGACCCCCAGGCGCGCCTGGAGCGGATACGGAGCTGGACGGTCCTGCCCGACCACGCCTCGGTCAACTGGCACGAACCGGGCGCGGAGGAGCTGGCCGCCGCGCTGATCGAGCGGGGCGTGGGCGTGGAGGCCGGGATCTGGTCCGGTACGGACACGGCGGCGCGGTTCGTGAGATCACCGCTCGGGCCGAGGGTGCTGCGGGTGCTGGCCGAGGTGACGGACACCTCACCGGACACCGCCCAGGACACGGCACGCGCCCTGCTGGCCGACCTCGGCACGGCACCGCACGGCCGCCCGGTGCTGCTGCACGGCGAGGACGGCGGGGCGTGGCCGGTCCTGCGGCTGGCCGGACGCCTGCATCTGGCGACCCGGATCGGCCTGGAGGACACGCTGCTGCTCCCGGACGGCGAACCGGCGGCGTCCAACGCCGAGTTGGTGGCGGCCGGGCTGGTCCAGTACGGCTGGGCCGGGCGCTCTCCGTAGCCGACCGGCGACGGTAGCAGTCACAAATCCGCTCGCTCCACCCTTTTCGCGTACGGACAGTTGGAGGCGATGAAACACACCTGAGCACACGAACGAGGAGCCCCGATGTCGACGCTGCGCGTCACCGCCGAAGTGCTGACCGTCCATGAACACCCCAACGCCGACGCGCTCGAACTGGCCCAGGTGGGCCTGTACCGGGCCGTCGTCGCCAAGGGCGCCTATCGGACCGGCGACGCGGCCGTGTACATCCCCGAGCAGTCCGTGCTGCCCGCCGGTCTGATCGCCGAGCTGGGGCTGACCGGACGGCTGGCCGGCGGCAACGCGGACCGGGTCAAGGCGGTACGGCTGCGCGGTGAGCTCTCCCAGGGCATCGTGTGCCGACCCGCGGCACTGGCCGGCGTCGACCTGACGCGCGCCGCCGTGGACGGCACCGACTTCGCGGAGCGGCTCGGCATCACCAAGTGGGTGCCCCCGATCCCGCCCACGATGAGCGGCGAGGTGGAGTCCGCGCCCGACCTGCTGCCCTGGGTCGACATCGAGAACATCCAGCGCTACCCGGACGTCTTCACCCCGGGCGAGCCGGTGGTCCTGACCGAGAAGCTGCACGGCTCGGCGTGCCTGCTCACATACATCGCGGACGAGGAGCGGGTGTACGTCTCCTCGAAGGGCTTCGGCGCGAAGTCGCTGGCGCTGAAGGAGGATCCGCGGAACCTGTACTGGCGGGCGGTGCACGGCCATGGCGTCCCCGAAGCCGCGGCCCGCCTGGCCGGCCGGCTCGGCGCCACCCGGGTCGGCATCTTCGCCGAGGTCTACGGCGCGGGGGTGCAGGACCTCACCTACGGCGCGGACGGCCGCCGGGAGACCCTCGGTTACGCGGTCTTCGACGTGTCCGCGGAGATCGACGGCGAGGTGCGCTGGCTGGACGCGGCGGAACTCCTGGACGGGGAGCTGCCGTTGGTGCCCCGGCTCTTCGAGGGGCCGTACGACATCGAGAAGGTGCTGGAGGTCGCGAGCGGGAGGGAGACGGTGTCGGGACGCGAACTGCATCTCCGCGAGGGCGTGGTCATTCGCCCGGCCGCCGAGCGCTACAGCGAGGTGACAGGGGGAAGGGCGATAGCGAAGGCGGTGAGTCCCGCGTATCTGACGAGAAAGGGCGGCACAGAATTCGAGTGACGATGACCGCAACGCCCTGAGGGGCGCGGGGAACTGCGCGCCAAGCCACAACCCACCCGCACCCGGCAACGCACACAACCCCCCGCCCCTCAGCCGCACCGCTCCTGGGGAACGCACCGCTCCTCCTTGTCGCGCCGCTTCTCCACCAGCAACCGCGACCCCGCCCCCTGCCGCTCCCCGAACACGTCGTCCGGGTTGGACAGCACACACGACTCCAACGACAGACACCCGCACCCGATGCAGTCCGTGAGGTGATCCCGCAGCCGGTTCAACTGCTTGATGCGCTCGTCGAGTTCGGACCGCCACGCCTCCGACAGCCGCGCCCAGTCCTCCCGCGTGGGCGTCCGCTCCTCCGGCAGTTCGGCCAGCGCCTCGCGAATCGTCGCCAGCGGAATGCCGACGCGTTGCGCGGCCCGTACGAAGGCCACCCGGCGCAGGGCGTCACGGGCGTAGCGGCGCTGGTTGCCCGTGGTGCGGCGGCTGCTGATCAGACCCTTGGCCTCGTAGAAGTGCAGGGCGGAGACGGCGGCACCGCTGCGCGCGGCGAGCTGGCCGACCGTGAGCTCGTGGATCTTCTCGGGAATCTGGGGCACCCCTCGAACCCTACCCAGGCTTCCGTTGACACGGCCCCCGAGGCCGACCATGCTAAGCAGTCGCTTAGAGTGAGTCTGGGACGAGGAGGCGGAACATGGCAGAGCCGAGGATCTTCACGGGCGCCGACGACCTGAAGGCGGCGGTGGGCGAGCAGCTGGGGTACACGGACTGGCTGGAGGTCGACCAGAAGCGGATCGACCTGTTCGCCGACGCCACCGGTGACCACCAGTGGATCCACATCGACCCGGAGAAGGCCGCCGCGGGCCCGTTCGGGACGACCATCGCGCACGGGTACCTCACCCTCTCCCTGCTGCCGCTGTTCGGGCCGCAGCTGATCAAGGTCGAGGGCGTGAAGATGGGCGTCAACTACGGCACCAACAAGGTGCGTTTCCCCGCGCCCGTGCCGGTCGGCTCGCGACTGCGGGCCACCGCGGTGATCACCGGGGTCGACGACGTGCCGGGCGGCGTCCAGGTGACCGTCGCCTTCAGCGTCGAGCGCGAGGGCGGCGACAAGCCGGTGTGTGTCGCCGAGTCGGTGTCGCGCTACTACCTCTGAGCGCCACGGCCCCCGCGAGCTACTTGGCTCCCACCATCCGCAGCACGAGGTCGGCGTCGAGCGCGCCGACCTCGTCGGGCGTCCAGGGGCCGTCGACGTTGAACCAACGGGCGACGTCGATGCAGAGCGACATCACGGCGAGGGTCGTGCCCTTGACGTCCAGGACGTCGAACTCTCCGGAGGCGACCCCGTCCTCGATGATCGCCCGCACCTCGGCGTCGCACTGCCGGCGCAGGTCGAGGATCTCGGCGCGGGCGTCCGGGCCGAGGGAGTCCAGCTCGTACTGGACGACCCGGGCCGTCGTACGGCCGCCCGCGTGCCAGCGGACGAAGGAGCCGACCGCGTCGGCGAGCCGCTCGGTGGCGGTGCCCTCGCGGCGGGCCGCGGTCCGCAGGATCTCCAGGGCCTTCGCGTGGCCGATCCGGCTGATGCGGTGGAGGAGCTCCTCCTTGGTCTTGTAGTGGATGTAGAGCGCGGCGGGGCTCATCCCCGCGCGGCCCGCGATGTCCCGCGTCGTCGTGGCGTGGTAGCCGCGCTCGGCGAAGGCCTCCACCGCCGCGATCAGCAGGCGCCGTGCCGCGTCGGGCGTGACCTCGCCCCACGCCGACGTGTCGCCGCCGGCCGTGTCCTCCGCCGTACTCATCGCTTGCTCGCCCCTCTCCACGTACAGAGGCACCACCATACCGCCCCAGGTGAGCGAGCGCTTAGTCCTGAGGCCGCCGCAGTTCAGCAACACGGCTCAGAGCTTCTCGAACGGGTCGTGCTCGGCGAGGAGCTTCTCCAGGCGGGCCTGGTCGACCCGGCTGACGATCTGCCCGGCCTCCTGGCGGTCCCGGATGACCTTGGCGAGGGTGAAGGCGGAGGTGACGAGATACAGGACGGCGATGGCGAGGAAGCCCCGCACCCAGGCGTTGGCGTCCAGACGGAAGATGCCGATGGCGGTCGCCGCCATGGCGACGCCGAAGGAGGCGACGGCCTGGCCGTAGAAGGCCGCCGTGCTCTGCTGCTTGACCGGTGTGTCGCTCATGGGGACCAGCTTCGGCGGACGCGGCGCGCGCCACATCCGCCGAGATACTCAGGCCCGCCGTCCCGGGTACTCAGGACGGCGGGGCGCTCAGAAGGCCGAAACCCCGGTCAGCGCCCGGCCGATGACCAGCTTCTGGATCTGGCTGGTGCCTTCGTACAGGGTCATCACGCGGGCGTCGCGCAGCAGCTTGCCCGCCGGGTACTCGTCGATGTAGCCGTAGCCGCCGAAGACCTGGAGGGCGTTGTTGGCGGCCCGGACCGCGGCCTCCGAGGCGAAGAGCTTGGCCTTGGAGGACTCGGTGGCGAAAGGCAGGCCGCGGTCGATCAGGTCGGCGACCCGCCAGGTCAGCAGCCGGGCGGCGTCGACGTCCACGGCGATGTCGCTGATCAGTTCCTGGACGAGTTGGTGGCTCGCGATCGGCTTGCCGAACTGTTCCCGCTCACCGGCGTACCGCACGGCCGCGTCCAGGGCCGCCTGCGCGATGCCGACGCAGCCCGCCGCGACCGACATCCGCCCCTTGGCGAGCGCCGACATGGCGACCGTGAACCCCTTGCCCTCCTCGCCCAGCAGCGCGGAGGCGGGGACGCGGACGTCCTCCAGGACCAGTTCGGCGGTGGCCTGGCCGCGCAGGCCGAGCTTGCCGTGGATGGTGCGGCGGCTCAGGCCGGGGGTGTCGGTCGGGACGAGGAAGGCGGAGACGCCCTTGTGGCCGGGCGCGTCGGTGGAGCGGGCGAACAGCAGCACCACGTCGGCCCAGGTGCCGTTGGTGATGAACATCTTGGTGCCGTTGATGACGTAGTCGTCGCCGTCGCGCACCGCGCGGGTGACCAGGTTGCCGGCGTCGGAGCCGGTGCCGGGCTCGGTGAGGCCGAAGCAGCCGACCCGGTCGCCGGCGGTGAGCCCGGGCAGCCACCGCCGCTTCTGCTCCTCGCTCCCCCAGGCGGCGATCGTCTTGGCGACCAGGCCGAGGGAGACGGAGACGATCCCGCGCACGGAGGAGTCACCGCGGCCGAGCTCCTCGGTCACCAGGCAGTACGCGAGATGGTCGCCGCCGGAGCCGCCGTACTCCTCGTCGATCGTCAGCCCCAGGAAGCCGACCTCGCCGAGCTTCTTCACGATGCCCCGGTCGACCTCCTCGGCGCGGTCCCAGGCGATGACATGCGGGGCGATCTCGCGCTCCACGAAGTCGCGGGCGAGCCGCCGTACGGCCTCCTGCTCCTCGCTGAGTCCCAGGTTCACCACGAGATCACCCCACTTGAAAGGCGTACATTTAAATTAGCACTGCTAGTTTCTTTGGGCAGCCCTACTATGTGCGCCATGGCCCGACCGCGCAAGCCCCTCCTCAGCACCGACCGGATCGTCGAGACGGCTCGGGCCCTCGTGGACGCGGAGGGCCTCGCGGCCGTCTCCACCCGGCGGCTCGCCGCCGAGCTGGGGGTCAGCGGGCCCTCGCTCTACAACCACTTCCGCACGAAGGACGAGATCCTGGAGGCCGTGGCCGACTCGGTCAGCGCCCAGGTCGACCTGTCGATGTTCGAGGACGGCCGCGACTGGCGGACCGCGCTGCACGACTGGGCCGTCTCCTACCGGTCCGCGATGCGGGACCATCCGAACATCGTTCCGGTCCTCGCCCAGGGGCCCGGCCGACGGCCCGCCGGACTGCGGGTCGCGGACGCGGTGTACGGCGCGATGGTCGACGCCGGCTGGCCGCCCGCGCAGGCCACGTCCATCGGCGCGCTGATGCGGTACTTCATCATGGGCTCCGCGCTCGGCTCGTTCGCCGGGGGTTTCGTGGACGACCAGAGCGCGTACGACCCCGCCGACTATCCGCACCTCGGCCAGGCCCACCTCCTCGCCGAGCAGCAGGAGAAGATCGACGAGCGGGCCTTCGAGACGGGGCTCGCCGCGCTGCTGGACGGGTTGGCGGGGCAGTACGCGCAGGTCGGGCGGCCCGCGTAGCACGCTTCGGTGGGCGCCGAAGTGTTCGTGTCCCATGCTGGGAGGCATGACCTCCAGGGACCCCAGAAACCGCCGGGCGACCCAGCTGGCCCGGCTCGCCGGGCTCATCGCCGACGAGACACGGGCCGCGTGTCTGCTGGCGCTGCTCGACGGGCGGGCGTGGACGGCGAGTGAGCTCGCCCGGCATGCCGGTGTCGCCGCGTCGACGCTGAGCGAGCATCTGGGCAAGCTCGTCGCGGGCGGCCTGCTCGCGGAGGAGCGGCAGGGTCGGCACCGGTATGTGCGGATCGCTGACGCGCGGGTGGCGCAGTTGGTGGAGGAGCTGTCGGCGCAGGTGGGGGTGGATGAGGTCGTACGTCCACGGAGTCTGCGGGAGTCCAGTGCGGGGTCCGCGATGGCGCGGGGGCGTACCTGTTACGACCACCTCGCGGGGCGACTCGGGATCGCGGTCACGGACGCGATGACGGAGCGTCGACTCATCAGTCAGGACACGGGGTTTGCTCTGACGGGCTCGGGGCTGGAGTGGTTCGACAGCGCGGGTATCGCTCTTGACCGTACGAGCCGACGGCCGCTGGTGCGGGGTTGCCTGGACTGGACCGAGCGGCGGCCTCATCTTGCCGGGGTGGCGGGGGCGGCGTTGTGTCGGCATGCGTTGGAGGTGGGGTGGTGTGTGCGGATCGGTACGGAGCGGGCGGTGAAGGTGACGGCGTCGGGTGAGCGGGCCTTGGAGGAGCTGTTGGGTATCGAGGCGGCGGTGTTGAGGTGACGCCTGCGCCGGTCGGTGTTCGTCTGCGGGTCCGTTCGGGCTGGTCACGCAGTCCCCCGCGCCCCTTGGCGGCATCGACAGCACCGTGTCCGAAATCCGCGAGCCCCTCAGCCACCCCCTACCTAGCCTCGGGAGCATGATGAACCTCCGTCGCCCCGCCCTCCTCGCCACCGGTGCCGCCGTCGTCACTGTTCTGCTCTGGGCCTCCGCCTTTGTCTCCATCCGGAGTGCGGGGGACGCCTACTCCCCCGGTGCGCTCGCGCTCGGGCGGCTGCTCTCCGGGGTCGTGGCGCTGGGGGTCCTGTGTGTCGTACGACGTGTAGGGGCCCCACCCCGGTCCACCTGGCCCGGGATCGGCATATCCGGGCTGCTCTGGTTCGGGGTCTACATGGTCGTCCTGAACTGGGGTGAGCAGCAGGTGGACGCCGGGACCGCCGCCCTTGTCGTGAACGTCGGGCCGATCCTCATCGCGCTGCTCGGCTCGCGGTTGCTCGGGGACGCCATGCCGCCTCGGCTGGTGGCCGGGATGGCGGTGTCGTTCGCGGGGGCCGTCACCGTGGGGCTGTCGATGTCGGGCGGGGACGGGTCGTCGCTGCTCGGGGTGGTGTTGTGTCTGCTGGCGGCGGTCGCCTACGCCGGTGGGGTCGTCGCGCAGAAGCCCGCCCTCGGCGCGGCCGGCGCCTTGCAGGTGACCACCTACGGCTGTCTCGTGGGGGCCGTCGTGTGTCTGCCGTTCGCCGGGCAGCTCGTCCACCAGGCGGCCGACGCGCCCGTCTCCGCGACGCTCAACATGGTGTATCTGGGCGTCTTTCCGACCGCGCTCGCCTTCACCACCTGGGCGTACGCTCTCGCCCGGACGACCGCCGGCCGGATGGGCGCGACCACCTACGCGGTGCCCGCGCTGGTCGTGGTCATGTCCTGGGTGGTGCTCGGTGAGGTGCCGGGGCCGCTCACGCTGGCGGGCGGGGTGCTGTGTCTGGCGGGGGTGGCGGTGTCCCGGTCGCGGGCCGCGACGGTCGAAGCGGCGCGGCCCGCGAAGGTTCCCGACTCAGTGTGAACGTGCCCTGCCCGCAAGGACCTTGATGGAGATCAGGGCGATGGCGGAGAGGGCGATGATGTAGCCGGAGACCGCCAGCGAGGTGCCGGTCGCCTCCAGGAGCAGGACCATCAGGAAGGGCGCGAGTCCGCCGCCCGCCACCGCCGCGATCTGGTAGCCGAGGGAGGCGCCGGTGTAGCGCATCTCCGGTGTGAACAGCTCGGCGAACAGGGCGGCCTGGGGGCCGTACATGATGCTCAGGAAGCAGCTGGCGACGAAGGTGGCGACCGCCAGCCAGAGCAGTGAGCCGGTGTCGATGAGCAGGAACAGCGGGATCGCCCACGCGGCGATGCCGATCGCGCCGATGGTGTAGATCCGGATGCGGCCGTAGCGGTCGGAGAGTGCCGCCGCGGCCGGGATCAGGACGAGCTGGGTGAGGCTGACACAGAGCGAGACGGTGAGGACCGCGCTCTTCTTCATGTCGAGTTCACGGGTCGTGTAGTCGAGGACGCCGGTGATCAGGATGTAGAAGGTCGCGGTGTTCACGGCGAAGGAGCCGCCCGCGAGGAGGACCGTGCCGAGGTGGCCGCGCAGGATCGTGCGGAGCGGGGAGCTCTGCTCCGACTTCTCCCTCTCCGCCAACTGCCGTTCTGCCGCACGGAATTCGGGGGTCTCCTCGACCTTGGCGTGGATGTACCAGGCCAGCGCGAGGACGAACAGGCCGATGAGGAACGGAACTCGCCAGCCCCAGGCCGCGAACCCGGCGTCCGTGGTGAACGCACCGGCCAGCAGGAAGACGGTGTTGGCGGTCACCACGCCGATGGGGACGCCGAGTTGGACGACGCTGCCGTAGATGCCGCGCTTGCCCTCGGGGGCGTACTCGGTGGCCAGCAGCATCGCGCCGCCCCACTGCGCGCCGACCGCGATGCCCTGGACGACACGGAGGGCGACCAGCAGGACCGGGGCGGCGACGCCGATCGTGTCGTACGTCGGGAGCAGGCCGATGCCTGTCGTGGCCAGGCCCATGAGCGTGAGCGCCAGGACCAGCATCGGCTTGCGGCCACGCTTGTCGCCGAGGTGACCGGCGACGATGCCGCCGATCGGGCGGGCCAGGAAGCCCACGGCGAAGGTCGCGAAGGAGGCGAGGACGCCGGCGGTGGAGCTGCCCGCCGGGAAGTACAGATCGCCGAGGACGAGGGCGGCGGCTATGCCGAAGACGAAGTAGTCGTACCACTCGACGGCGGAGGCGAGGGCGGCCGCCGTGGCTACGCGGCGGCGGTTGACCGTGGGGAGGGCGGTCGTGGGGAGGGAGGGAGCGGAGGGGGCCATGTCCATGCGTGCACACTCCGATGGGTGCGGTGGGGACGTTGGCGGCGAACATACTAACCGGACGGTATGGAGGCAATGGCCGTGCGGGAAGGTTGCCCGGAGCACTCAAGGGGCCGGTGGACACGTCTGTGACCCCGGCCTGGGGGTCAGGCCGGGGTCACAGGCGAGGCGCCCGCCTCGGGCCAGGCCGGGGTCACAGGCGTGGCGCGCTAGAAGACGACCAGCGCCCGGCCACCCTTGCCCGCGATCATGTTCTCGAACGCGGCCGGGATACCGTCGAGGGCGATCCGTTCCGTCACCAGGGCGCCGAGGTCCAGGCGGCCCGCGCGGACGTGCTCGGCGAGCACCGGCAGGTCCCGGGCCGGGTCGGAGTTGCCGTAGACGCAGCCCGCCAGGGTCCGGCCCCAGTGGAAGATCTCCAGGGCGTTGAAGGTGACCTGCTGGTCCTTGCCGCCGATGCCGACGACCGTCGTACGGCCGCCGCGGCGGGTGGAGTCCCAGGCGGTGCGGATGGTCGAGGCGCGGCCCACGCACTCCACGGCCACGTCCACGCCCTGCTTGCCGGTGAGGCCCCTGATCTCGCGGGCGGTGTTCTCGGAGGCGATCACATAGTCCGTGGCCCCGGCCGCGCGCGCCAACTCCTCCTTCTCCGGGGAGACATCGACCGCGACGATCTTCGACGCCCCCGCGATCCGGGCCGCCTGGAGGGTGGCCAGGCCCACTCCCCCGACGCCGTACACCGCGACCGTCTCGCCCTCACGGACCCGTGCCGCGTGATGGACGGCGCCGTAGCCGGTGAGGACGGCACAGCCGAGGAGGGCCGCGTCGGTGAGCGGGATGCCGTCGGGGAGCGGCAGGACGCAGGAGGCCGACACGACCGTCTCCTCGGCGAACGCGGCGACGTTCAGGCCGGGGTGGAGGTCGGCGCCGTCCGCGGTGCGGGCGTAGACGTCGGCGGCGCCGTTGAGGGCGTTGACGCACAGCCAGACCTCGCCGAGCGAGCAGGGGTGGCAACTTCCGCAGGAGGGAGCCCAGTTGAGGACGACATCATCGCCCGGAGCCACCCCCGAGACGCCCTCGCCCACGGCGACCACCGTGCCCGCGCCCTCATGGCCGAGGACCGCCGGGACCGGGACCCGCATGGTGCCGTTGGACAGGGACAGGTCGGAGTGGCAGACGCCGGCGGCGGCGAGCCGGACGCGGACCTGGCCGGGGCCGGGGTCCGGGAGCTCGATGTCGGTGATCTCCAGCGGGGCGCCCACGGCGGGAAGGACTGCTGCGCGAACCATGGATGCGCTCCTCAGAACTGAAGGGACTTGGTCTGGAGGTACTCGGCGAGGCCGTGCGAGCCGAGCTCCCGGCCGACGCCGGACTGCTTGTAACCACCGAAGGGGGCAAGGGGGTTGAAGCGGCCGCCGTTGATGTCGACCTGCCCGGTGTCCAGCCGGCGGGCGAAGGCCACCGCCTCCGTCTCGTCGCCGGCCCAGACGGCGCCCGCGAGGCCGTAGACCGTGCCGTTGGCGATGCGCAGGGCGTCGTCCTCGTCGTCGTAGCGGAGGATCGACAGGACCGGGCCGAAGATCTCCTCCTGGGCGATCGTCATCTCGGGGGTGACGTCGGCGAAGACGGTCGGAGCGATGAAGTAGCCCTGTTCGTGCGGGGATTCGGGTCCCCCGGCGACGACCCGCGCACCCTCGGCGAGGCCCTTGTCGATGTAACCCCGCACCCGTGCCTGCTGCTTGGCGTTGACGACGGGGCCGATGCGGTCGCCGTACTTGGCGGCGGCGGTCGCGGCGAGCGCCACGGCCTCGTCGTACTGGTCCCGGTGCACCAGCATCCGGGTCCAGGCGCTGCACGTCTGGCCGGAGTTGGACATCACGTTGGCGACGCCGACGTTGACGGCCTTGGCCAGGTCGGCGCTGGGGAGGATGACGTTGGCGGACTTGCCGCCGAGTTCGAGGGCGACCTTCTTGATCGCGGCACCGGCGGTGACGGCGATCTGGCGGCCGACCGCCGTGGAGCCGGTGAAGGAGACCAGGTCGACGCCCGGGTGCTCGGCGAGGGCCTGGCCCGCGACCGGGCCGAGGCCGGTGACGAGGTTGAAGACACCGGCCGGCACGCCGGCCTCGTGGACCGCCTCGGCGAAGAGCTGGGCGACGAGCGGGGTGTCCTCGGCGGGCTTGAGGACCACCGTGCAGCCGGCCGCGAGGGCCGGGGCGACCTTGGCGACGATCTGGTGCAGGGGGTAGTTCCAGGGCGTGATCGCGCCGACCACACCGACCGGCTCGTGGAAGACGGTCGAGTTGCCGACCTTCTCCTCGAAGGCGTGGGTCGCGGCGAGTTCGGCGTACGAGCCGGCGACCGCGATCGGAACGGCGGCGTGCACGTTCTCGGAGAACTTCAGGGGCGAGCCCAGCTCCGCGGTGACCGTCTCGGCGATCTCGTCCTTGCGGGCCACGAGGACGTCCCGGAGAGCGGCCAGCCGGGCGGCCCGCTCGACGGGCGGGGTCGCCGCCCAGGCCGGGAGGGCGGCACGGGCGGCCCGTACGGCGGTGTCGACGTCCTCGGCGGTACCGGCCGGGACCCGGCCGATGACCTGCTCGTCGACCGGGTTCACGACCTCGATCGCGTCCCGGCCCGCGGCGGGCCGCCATGTGCCGTCGATGTACATGCCGTCATGTGCCTTCATCGTGCGTCCTCCCGGCGGGGCGTGACCATGTCGTCGTCCGGCTCATAAACTAGCGATGTTAGTTTTCGAATGCCAGACGCGCAGAGCCTGTGTCAGGCCCCCATGCCATCAGAAGCTGACCCTGGCCCGGTCGTCGACCCTGCCCACCGCCTCCTGGCCGAAGGCCTTCTCGTACGCCCGCCGGATCTCCTCGATCTTCCGGTCGCTCGCGCCCGCCTGCGCCACCGGGTACAGCAGGATCAGCTCGTACGACCGCTCCTTCTCGATCGTCCCGCTCGCGTCCCGCCACTGTCCGCGGCCGTTCTGCACGGTCAGCCCGTCCGGGAAGTCCGGGGTGACCTCCTGGTCGACGAAGCGCGTGAACTGCTTGTCGGTGACGGCGGGGCCGCCGTCGGGGCGCTCGGTACCGAAGAAGAGGGAGGTCTCGATGTAGGGCTCGCCGCGCTGCGAGGTGCCGTCGTCGAGCGTGGCGTACGCCGCGGGGGCGCCGACGGCCAGGAGGAGGCCGACGGCGGTGAGGGTGGCGCGGGTTCGGGTGAGGTGCACGTTCATGGGCGTATGCCTAGCGGTACGACCGCGTCCGCACCCGGACACCGCGCCGGGATTCACTCCTCCAGGTCGGGCAGGCGGGCCGGGGTAGGGCTGATGCGTTCGCCGTGCTGGTCGAAGACGAACAGATGGGCGAGGTCGACGAGGAGGGGGACGTGCATGCCGTGGCGGAGCTGAAGGTCAGGAGTGGTGCGGACGATCAGGTCGCCGGGGAGGCGGCCCTCCGCGGGCACCGGCGCCGGGATCGGCTCGGCCGGCTGGTCCAGCACCACCACCGGGCCGGCGCGCAGGGCGTCGGCGCGCTGCCGGAGTCGGTCCAGAACGCCAGGACCTCCCTCGCGGCGGCGGCGCCTGGCCGGGCGGGCCGCGGGGCGCGGGGCCTCCAGATCGGGTACGACGGCCGGGCGGGAGCCGGTATTGAAGTGGACGAGGTTCTCGTGGCCCTGGAACTCCACATGCTCGACCAGGCCGGTGAGCGGCATCTCGCCCGGGCGGGCGGCGGACGGCTTGGCGATACGCACCGCCTCCGAGCGGAGGCCGACGATGACCTCGCGGCCCTGCTGGACGCGGAGCAACTGGTGGTCCAGGGACAGGGGTTCGGGCAGCCGGAGGTACTGCTTGCCGAGGCTGATGGTCATCGCGCCGTCGAGCGGGGCGCGGACCAGGCCCTGGAGGAGGTTGATCCGCGGGGTGCCGATGAAGGCGGCGACGAAGACGTTGCGGGGCAGGGCGTAGACCTCGCGCGGGCTGCCGACCTGCTGGAGGACGCCGCCGCGCAGCACGGCGACGCGGTCACCGAGTGACATGGCCTCGGCCTGGTCGTGGGTGACATAGACCGTGGTGACGCCCAACTCACGGGTGAGCGCGGATATTTCGGCGCGCAGGTGATTGCGGAGCTTGGCGTCGAGGTTGGACAGCGGCTCGTCCATCAGGAACGCGGAGGGGTGGCGGGCGATGGCCCGGCCCATGGCGACGCGCTGGCGTTCACCGCCGGAGAGCTGGGCGGGGAAGCGGTCGAGGAGTTCCTCGATGCCGAGCATCCGGGCGGTGGCGTCCACGCGCGGACGCGGGTCCGCGCCGGGGGTCTCGATGCGCAGCGGGAAGCCGATGTTGTCGCGGCTGGTCATGCTCGGGTACAGGGCGAAGTTCTGGAAGACCATCGCGATGTCCCGGCCCGACGGCGGGAGATCGTTGGCGTACTCCCCGTCGAGCCTCAGCTCGCCCTCGTCGATGTCCTCCAGGCCGGCGATCATCCTGAGGACGGTGGACTTGCCGCACCCGGAGGGACCGAGCAGCACGAGGAACTCACCGGGCGCGATGTCCAGCGTCAGCCGGTCCACCACCCGGGTGCCTCGCGTATAGCTCTTGCTCACGTCGTGCAGAGAGATGGCGCGTGTCATGGCAGGTGCCCCCGGGGGCTGACTGAGCGCTGTTGCTCCGTGGCCGAATACCCCGGGCGAGTCGCACGGGGCCTATGGGTCACGGAAGTTAACGGAATGTGCGCGGCAGGGGGAAGAGAATGGGCAGGATCGGACGCCACGGTCCAGCAAGTGAGAAACCGGACGGCCATATTCAGCCCCGGGCGGCTGGACCGGAAAGGGTGGCCTCAGTGCCGGGGGGCCGCCGGTGCCGCCCGGGTTGCTGTCAGATGGGCGAAGACGACCAGGTTGCCCGAGTAGCCGGTTCTGCGGTCGTAGTTGCCGCCGCAGGTGATGAGGCGTAGTTCGGGGCGGCCTCGGGAGCCGTAGACCTGCCGGTCGGGGAAGTGCGCCTTCTCGTACTCCCGTACGGCGTCGACGGTGTAGACGGCGGTCCGTCCGTCCGCTCGCCGTACCTCGATCAGACGGCCGGGTTTCAGCTCGGACAGGCCCGCGAAGACCGCGCCGCCGGTGTCGGTGTCCAGGTGGCCCACGGCCACGGCGGTCCCCTGTGCGCCGGGGGCCGGGCCGTCCTTGTACCAGCCCACGAGGTTCGGATCGTCGCCCGGCGGCGCCTCCAGACGCCGGTGCCGGTCCAGGCGCAGGTCAGTGACCGGGGCGTCGACGTCCAGATAGGGGATGGCGATACGGGTGGCCCGCGAGGGCGGCAGGGGGCGAAGCGTGGGGGCCGGCGGGCGGGCGGGCCGTGCGGCACTGTTGCCACCGGGTCGTGCGGCGCTGTTGGCGCCGGGTCGTGCGGCGCCGGCGGCATCGGGTCGTGCGGCACCGGCGGCATCGGGTCGTGCGGCACCGGGTCGTGGGGCTCTGTTGGCGTCGGTCGGCTGGGGGCGGCGGGCCTTGTCCCCGCCCGGCGCGGTGGCCGGGCGCCGTGCGTCGGCCGCCGCGCCGCCGCTTGCCGGGGTGGGCTGCGGGATGTGCAGGCCGGTACCCCTCGCGGGCCGCTCCTGCTGTTCCGCTCGCGTCTCCGCCTGCCCCGCCGGTCCCGCCCGCCCCTCCGCACGGTCGGCCGGGGCCCCGGCGGTGCCCGGCGCGGCGGCGTCGACCGCCGTGCCGGGCACCGCTGCTCCGCCGGGATCCGCGTCGTGCGTCCAGAGCACACCGGCCACCACAAGACCGACGGCCGCCACGACCGTCCTCGTCAGCCGGTAGCCGCGCGTCCGACGCCGGGGCCCGCGCCTCTGGCTAGGACGCGCCATGCGGGCGACGGCGAAGTCGCAGCCACACCGCGCCGCCGGCCGCGGCCAACCCCACCGCGGCGGCACCGGCGACCGGCCCCATCGCCGCGTCCCGGGCGAGACCGCCACCACCGGCCGGCGGGCCGCCGTTGGGGCCGCCCGGGCCACCACCGGGACCACCCGGACCGCCGCCCGGCATGGTCGACGTCGACGTCGGCGTCGGCTTCGGGCTCGCGCAGTCGACGGTGAACACCTTCTGCTTGCCCGTGCCCTGCCAGCTGTCGCCCTTCCAGACGAGCTTGTACAGCCCGTTGGGCAGTGACAACGGCACTGTGTGCGCGGCGCCCTGGCTGTCGGCGGTGATGTCGTCCGAGAGATGGCCGGTGCCCGCGTTCGGCCCCTGGGACTGCGGGTCGATGGTCCAGGTGATGTGCTCACCCGCGTCGAAGTTGAAGGCCGCCAGGTAGAAGTCGCAGACCTTCGGCTCGTCCTTGGGGTTGTCGAATGCCGTGCCGACCTCGTGGGTCTTGACGTCTCCGTTGTCGCCCGGTGCGGCGGTGGCGGGTCCGGCGATCAGTACGGTGCCGGCGACGGTGAGCGCCGCGAGGGCTGCGGTACGGCCGCGGGAGCGGCGGGGACGGACGGCGATGTGCATGTGCGTTTCCTCCGAGTCTGGCGATTTTCATACGAATCGCATCGCGCCTGACTCTCTGTCACACACGCCACCTCAGACGGGGCATCACGGCCCGACACTCCGTCAGGCGTCCTCCTTACGGCCCACAGCCCTTCCCGAACGGCGCAGCCCCGGCGCCGTCCCAGAAGCTCCCGACGCCCCCGACGCCCCCGACACCCCCGACGCCTCGGTCGGCTTCGCCGGGGAGCGCAGCGCGACGCCCGCCGACAGCAGCAACAGCGCCCCGAGCATCACGAACGGCGCCGCCGTGCCCACGACGCCCGCGACCAGGCCGGCCGTGGCCGGCGCGGCGACCTGGCCGAGGCGGTTGCCGGTCAGGCGCAGGGCGAGGGCGGTGGAGCGGGCGCCGTCGGGAGCCGCCTGCACGACCGTCGTCATGGACAGCGGCTGCCCGACGCCGAGGCAGAAGCCGAGCACGGCGAGCATCAGGGCGAGCGCCCACACCGGCACCGGCAGCGCGATGCCCGCGCACACCACGGCGGCCAGCAGACAGGTGACGGTCAGCAGCATGGCGCGGCCCAGCAGCCGCAGCAGCGGGGTCAGCACCAGTCGGCAGGCGATCGTGGCCGCCGCGCGGAGGCTGAGCAGCAGGCCGATCACGGAAGGGGCGATGCCCCGGTGCTCACCGACGACCGGCAGATAGGCGGTGAGGATGTCGGTCGCGGAGAGAACGGCGAGGCTGATGAAGATGCCCGCCGGAACACCCCGGGCGCGCAGGATGCGCCCGACGGGGACCCGGTCGCCTTGCTGCGTACGGGACTTCACCGTCGTACGGTCCTCGATGCGCCACAGCGAGCTGAACGCGACCGCGGCGCCCGCCCCCGCGACGAGCAGGGCGAGCGCGCTGGTGCCGGCCATGTCCTCGCCGCCGATCAGCGCGCCCGCCGCGATCGGGCCGACGAGCTGGCCGAGGGAGGCGCCGATGGTGAAGTGGCCGAAGTTGCGGTCCTGTTCGTGCGGGGCGGACTGGCGGGCGACGAGGGACTGCGCGCCGATCACGAAGCAGAGATGGCCGAGGCCCATCACCCCGCTCCAGATCGCCATCGCCCACAGGGAGTTGGCGAGTCCGCTGAGCGCGCAGCCGCCGGATATCAGGATGACGCCGACGGGCAGCAGGGGTGCGCAGCGGCCGTGGTCGGTGCGCCGGCCCAGCGGGACCGCCGCGAACAGCGGGAGCAGGGCGTAGACCCCCGCGATGATGCCGATGGCCTGCTCGTCGGCGCCCAGCGCGAGGGCCCGGTAGGAGACGGCGGGCCGGGCCATCGACACCGCCCCCTGCGCGAAGCTGAAGGCGATGACGAGGCGGAGCAGCCAGCCGCGGTTCCTGCCGGGCACCATGTGCGAGTCCTCCGTGGACACGAAGAAGCGGATCAGATGATTCCGAAGAGGATTCCTGCCCCGAGGATCAACAGGCATGTGAGCGCGGCCCACTTGACCACGAACTTGGTGTGGTCGCCGAACTCCACCTTGGCCATGCCGACCAGGACGTACACGGCCGGGACGAGCGGGCTCGACATGTGCAGCGGCTGGCCGACGAGGGAGGCGCGCGCCATCTCCAGCGGGGAGACGCCGTGGGCGGCGCCGGCCTCGGCGAGGACCGGCAGGACGCCGAAGTAGAAGCCGTCGTTCGACATGAAGTAGGTGAGCGGGAGGCTCAGGACGCCGGTGACGAGGGCCATGTGCGGGCCCATGCCGTCGGGGATGACGTCGACCATCCAGCGGGCCATGTGGTCGACCATGCCGGTGCCCTGGAGGACGCCGGTGAAGACGGCGGCGGCGAAGACCATGCCGGAGACGTTGAGGACGTTGTCGGCGTGGGCGGCGAGCCGGGCCTTCTGGTCGGGGATGTGCGGGAAGTTGACCGTGAGCACGAGCGCGGCACCGAGGATGAACAGCACCGGGATCGGCAGCCACTCCATGATCATGGAGGTGAGCAGGGTGACGGTGACCAGGGCGTTGAACCAGTACAGCTTGGGACGCAGGGTGGCGCGGTGGGGGTCGAGGACGGTGAAGCGCTCCTCGTCGTCGTCCTCGGCGTCGGTGCCGGAGCCCGAGCCCGAGCCGCCGGTGACCGTCTTGCCCGTGGAACCGGAACCGGCGCCCACGAGAACCGTCTCGGACTCCTTCTCCTCGACGAGCACCTCGTCCAGCGTCAGCACACCGAGGCGCCTGCGCTCCTTCAGCCCCAGGAAGTAGGAGAGGACGAAGACACCCAGCAGACCGACCGCGAGCGCCGGGATCATCGGCACGAAGATGTCGCTGGCGTCGAGCTTGAGCGCGGTGGCGGCACGGGCGGTCGGGCCGCCCCAGGGCAGGGTGTTCATGACGCCGTTGGCCATGGCGGCCACACCGGTCATCACGACGAGGCTCATCTTCAGGCGCTTGTACAGCGGGTACATCGCCGAGACGGTGATCATGAAGGTGGTCGAGCCGTCGCCGTCGAGCGAGACGATCGCGGCGAGGATCGCGGTGCCGACGACGATCCGCATCGGGTCGGCCTTCGCGAACTTCAGGATGCCCCGCACGATCGGGTCGAAGAGGCCGACGTCGATCATCACACCGAAGTAGACGATCGCGAACATGAGCATCGCCGCGGTGGGGGCGAGGCTGGTGACGCCGTCGATGACGTAGTCACCGAGCTTGGCGCCCTTTCCGACGAACACACAGAACAGTGCCGGAATCAGCACGAGCGCCGCGATCGGCGACATCTTCTTCATCATGATCAGGACCAGGAAGGTCGCGATCATGGCGAAGCCGAGGATGGTCAACATGAGTGGATACCTAACGTTCGCCCTTGAACTCCCACCAGGGCCGGCGGTGCGATGGACGTTAGGTGCCGTCAAGCGGTGTTAACAAGACGTTGACGTGCGAGCAATAAGCGCAAAACTGCAGGTCACAGCTTCGTGATCAATTCGACCGGCACCGCGTTGAGTACCGCGTTGCCTGACAGCGGGTCCAGGAGACGGCCGTCGAGCAGCTGGTTCACGTTGACGCCGGGGTCCTTGGCCGCGTGGTTCAGACGGGTTCCGGGGCGGTCGTGGCCCCAGCCGTGCGGGAGGCTCACCACGCCCCGGCGCACGCTGTCGGTGATCTCGACGGGGGCGGTCACCGCGCCCCCTGCGCCCTTCACACCGACCGCCTGTCCGTCGACGAGCCCGAGGCTGTCGGCGTCATCGGGGTGGATGTGCAGGGTGCAGCGGTTGGTGCCGCCGGTGAGGGCGGGGACGTTGTGCATCCAGCTGTTGTTGGAGCGCAGATGGCGGCGGCCGACGAGGACCAGGCCGGCGGACCGCTCGGAGGCGGCCTGCCGCAGGCGCGGCAGATCGTCGGCGATCGGCTGCGGCAGCAGCTCCACCTTTCCGCTGCGCGTCTTCAGGGGCTGCGGCAGCCGGGAGGCGAGCGGTCCCAGGTCGATGCCGTGCGGATGCGCCAGCAGCTTCTCCAGGCTCAGTCCGTCCGGTCGTACGCCGAAGCCGTCGCCGTAGGGGCCGAGGCGCAGCATCATGTCGAGCCGGCGCTCGGGGCCAAAGACGCCGACCAGTTGTCCGGCGAGCTCCTTGGGGTCACGGCCGTGCACCGGCGAGTACGGCTCCTTGACCGCCTTGCCGAGGGTCTGTCCGATGACCAGGTCGTCCACGGCCGACGGGTCGGCGCCGTGCATGCCGGTCGCGGCGAGGACCAGCCGGGCCAGGATCTCGGTCTCGGCCATCCGGCCGGGCTCCAGCGGGACGGCGGGGCGGTTGTAGCGGACCTGGTTGCGGACGGCGAGGGTGTTGAAGGCGAAGTCGTGGTGCGGGCTCTGCGAGGGCGGGGGCGGGGGCAGGACGACGTCGGCGTGGCGCGAGGTCTCGTTGAGGTAGGGGTCGACGCTGACCATGAAGTCGAGCCCGCCGAGCGCCTTGTCGAGCCGGTCGCCGTCGGGCACCGACAGAACGGGGTTGGCGGCGACGGTGACGACCACCCGGATCGGTTCGCCCTCGTCCGTCGCGGTGTCGATCTCCTCGGCGAGCGCGGAGATCGGCAGCTCGCCCTTGGCCTCCGGATACCGGCTCACCCGGGAGTGCCAGCGCCCGAGCGCGAAGCCGTGGCTGGGTCCGGCGGGCCGGGGTGTGCGGTCGGTGGCGGCCTGCGGGAAGAGGGCGCCGCCGGGACGGTCGAGGTTCCCCGTCAGGATGTTCAGTACGTCGACCAGCCAGCTGGCCAGCGTGCCGTGCGGGACGGTGCAGCTGCCGATGCGGGCGTAGACGGCGGCGGTGGGCGCGGCGGCGAGCTCACGGGCGAGGGTACGGATGGTGCCGGCGTCGACGTCGCAGGCGTCGGCGACGGCTTCGGGGCTGAAGTCCCGTACCGCGCCCCGGAGTTCGTCCAGTCCTTCGAGGTGCGGAGTCAACTCCCCCGTCTCGACGAGGTCTTCCTCGAACAGCGTGTATGTCATCGCCGCGAGCAGCAGCGCGTCGGCGCCGGGACGGATCGCGAGGTGGCGGTCGGCGAGCTTGGCGGTACGGGTGCGGCGCGGGTCGATGACGGTGAGGGTGCCACCGCGGGCCTTGAGCGCCTTGAGCTTGCCGGGGAAGTCGGGGGCGGTGCACAGACTGCCGTTGGACTCAAGGGGGTTGGCGCCGATGAGCAGCAGATGGTCGGTGTGGTCGAGGTCGGGCACCGGGATCGCGTTGGCGTCGCCGAAGAGGAGCCCGCTGGAGACGTGCTTGGGCATCTGGTCGACCGTCGAGGCGGTGAAGACGCTGCGGGTGCCGAGGCCGGCGAGGAGGACCGGCGGGTAGAGGGCGCCGGCCATGGTGTGCACGTTGGGGTTGCCGAGGACGACGCCGACGGCGTTCGGCCCGTACCGCTCGACGGCCGGCCGGATGCCGGCGGCGACCGCGTCGAAGGCCTCCTCCCAGGTGGCCTCGCGCAGCTCGCCGTCCCGGCGCACCAGCGGGGTGCGCAGCCGGTCGGGGTCGCCGTCGACGGCACCGAAGGAGGCGCCCTTGGGGCAGATGAACCCCCGGCTGAAGACGTCGTCGCGATCGCCGCGGGCGCCGGTGACCCGGGTCCCCTCGATGGTGAGGGTCAGGCCGCAGGTGGCCTCGCACAGGGGGCAGATACGCAGGGCGGTGCGGGACACGGGTCCTCCCGGGGCAGCGGTGCCTGTCCCGGCCGAGCATACCGACCAGTAGGCATGGAGGGGAGTCCTGTGCCGCTAGGGCCTGTCCAGCACCCGTGCCAGATACGCCCGCAGCAGCTCCCGCATCTCGCCGATGATCTTCTCGTCGCCCTCGGGGGCCACCCGGAACGCCAGGTGGACCAGGGTGTCCGCGGTCTCCACGGCGATGAGGAAGGTGCGGCGCAGATCCTCGTCGGCGTCGCGGCCGAGGTAGCCGGAGAGGAGTGCGATGAGGCGGTCGGCGACCCGGTGGTTGGGTTCGGCGACGCGGGCGCCGACGGGGATCTGGTTGCCGAAGTCGACGAGGGAGAAGCCGGGCACCGTGCGCTTCATGGCGAGGTACTCGTCCAGTACGGCGTCCAGGGCGACCCGCCAGCCCCCGTCGGCGCCCTGGAGGCGCTCGCCGACCTGCTCGGTGAAGCGTTCGAGGTTGCGCTGGGCGAGGGCGTCGGCCATCTGCCGTTTGTTGCCGAAGAAGCGGTAGACGGAGCCGATGGGGACGCCGGCCCGCTGGGCGACGGCCCGCGTGCTCAGGTCGTCGTAGCCGACCTCGTCGAGGAGGTCGGCGCAGGCGTCGAGGATCCTGGTCAGCCGTTCGGCGCTGCGCCGCTGCACGGGCGCTCGGCGGAGCGATGTCGCGGATGTCGCGTGGGGCACGGGCTTCATGATGCCTTTCCGGCGCGGTCCGGTGAACCTCGCCCCCCAGTACGCATATAGGTGCCCGGTGCACTCACCGCGTCCGGGGAGACCTCCGCGCTCGGCGAGGCCTCCGCGCCCGACGCCGTGATGTCCGCCGTGCTCTCCACCGGGTCGCCGTCGACCGCCCACACCGTGCCGTCGTCGGCGTAGAGGCGGGCGGTGACGGTGTGGGTACCGCGCGGGACCAGGTCGCCGGGGATGCGGCAGTCCGGGGTGCGCAGCCGGGAGACGAGGTCGCCGTCGACGTACAGGTAGACCATGCCGCGCCCCTCCACGGCCTCCGGTTTCGTGCCGGCCGGCGAGAAGCGGAAGTTTCTGACGGTCAGGCGGACGTCCCAGCTGTCGTCGGTGTCGGGCTGCACCTCGATGCCGACCTCGGGGGCGTCCTTGTCGTCCACCTCGCGGTAGTGCCGCCCCGCCTCGTCGGTGTCCTTGAGCACCTTGCCCACCGGTGAGGGCGACACCGCTCTCTCCTTCTGTCGCCCGTCGTCCGAATCGCAGCTCGCGGTTCCGGTCAGCACAAGGACACAGACCGCGAGCGCGGTCGGCAGGGCCCGCGTCCACGACATGCCGGGAGCGTAGAACAGCCATCCGAAAGTCGGATCCCCCTGAAGGCTGGTTGTTCATCCTCCCTGATGAGGAGGCCCGCCCCCGGACCTGGCCGATCACCGGGCAGAGCACCGAGCCGGGCGCTCCCTCTTGCGCGGACGAAATCGCATTCCTACGGTGTTACATAGGAATCAGAGCGCAAGGGAGCGATCATGAGCGGGGACGCGCGGAAGACCGCGGAGGGCCTGACCTACCTCTCCGGGTTCGGCAACGAGCACAGCTCGGAGGCGGTCCCGGGGGCACTGCCCGAGGGGCGCAACTCACCGCAGCGCGCCCCCCTCGGCCTCTACGCGGAACAGCTGAGCGGTACGGCGTTCACCGAGCCCCGCGCCCACAACCGCCGCTCCTGGCTGTACCGCATCCGCCCGTCGGCAGCCCATCCGGCGTTCACGCACACCCACAACGGCTGGATCCGCACCGCCCCCTTCACCGAGTCCGTCCCGGACCCGAACCGCCTGCGCTGGAACCCCCTCCCCCACCCCACGGAGGGCACCGACTTCCTGGCCGGCCTGTGGACCCTCGGCGGCAACGGCGACGTGGCCCAGCGCACCGGCATGGCCGTGCACCTCTACCACGCCACCGACTCGATGGACCGGGTCTTCAGCGACGCCGACGGCGAGCTGCTGATCGTCCCGGAGCGCGGCGGGCTCCTGCTGCGCACCGAGTTCGGGCTGCTGCACGCCGAGCCCGGCCAGATCGCCCTGATCCCCCGCGGTGTCCGCTTCCGCGTCGAACTCCTCGACACCGCCGCCCGCGGCTACGTCTGCGAGAACTACGGCGCCCCCTTCCGCCTGCCCGACCTCGGCCCGATCGGCGCCAACGGTCTCGCGGGCGCCCGCGACTTCAAGGCGCCCGTCGCCGCGTACGAGGACGTCGAGGGCCCGGTGGAGGTGGTGAACAAGTTCTGCGGCAACCTCTGGACGGCGACGTACGACCACTCCCCGCTGGACGTGGTCGCCTGGCACGGCAACCACGTCCCGTACGTCTACGACCTGCGCCGCTTCAACGTCATCGGGTCGATCTCGTACGACCACCCGGACCCGTCGATCTTCACGGTGCTGACGTCGCCGAGCGACACCCCCGGGCTCGCCGGGGTCGACTTCGTCGTCTTCGCGCCGCGCTGGCTGGTGGGCGAGGACACGTTCCGGCCGCCGTACTTCCACCGGAACGTGATGAGCGAGTACATGGGGCTCATCGAGGGCGCCTACGACGCGAAGGCGGAGGGCTTCGTGCCCGGGGGCGGCTCGCTGCACAACATGATGTCGGCGCACGGCCCCGACCGGGACACCTTCGACAAGGCGAGCGCCGCGGAGCTGGAGCCGCGGAAGGTGGACGACGGGCTGGCGTTCATGTTCGAGACCCGCTGGCCGGTGACGCTCACCGCGCACGCGGCCCAGGCGGACCATCTGCAACGCCACTACGACGACGTCTGGAAGGGCCTGGAGCGCCACTTCCGCCCCTTGCACTGAAGATCCCCGACCGGTACGGATGACCTGGTGACCTCCTTCGCCCCGGACTCGATCGTCCTGAACCGCAAACTGCCGCTCTGGTACCAGGTGTCGCAGTCGCTGCGCGCCTCGATACTGGGCCGCTCACCCCAGGACCCGCTGCGGCTGCCCACCGAGGAGCAGTTGGCCGTGCACTACGGGGTGAGCGTGCTGACCATGCGGCAGGCGCTCAAGGAGCTGGAGGACGAGGGGCTGATCACCCGCCATCGCCGGCGCGGCACGTTCATCGAGCCGAACGCCCTGCGGACCGCGCCCGTGCGGCTGCTCGGCTCGGTGGACGCGATCGTGGCCCAGCAGTCGGGCATGACCACAGAGCTGCTCGAACACGGCAAGGGTCCGGTGCCGCCCGAACTCGCCGAGTACTTCCCCGATCTGGACGAGGTGGGCACGTACCACCGGCTGCGCTCCGACGAGAAGACCGGCGAGCCGACCAACCACGCGCGCAACTGGGTCCGCCCCGAACTCGCCGCTCGTCTCGACCCGGAGGACCTGGTCCGCTGGCCGATGACGAAGGTGCTGCGGGATGTCGTCGGGGCGGACATCAGCCGCATCACGGACACCGTGGAGGCCCGCCTCGCGGACCCGGAGACGGCCCAGCTGCTCCAAGTGCCGCTGCTCAGCCCGATCCTGCACTACACGGGCGTCACCTACGACACGGAGGGCCGGGTGCTGGACGCGGCGGTCATCCACTACCGGGGCGACCGCTTCTCCTTCACGGTGACCTTGGAGGCGACCTAGGGCCTGTCCCCGGTGTCGTTTCGAAGTCGTACGATGCCCAGCGTGACGCACGACGACGCTCCGCTGCTCGCGGACCTCATGCCGTGGTCCGTCGCACCGCCGCGGCTCGGCCGGGGGTGGCCGGCGGGTCCGGACGCGGCCTCCCTGAAAGCCCGCTGGGACGCCCTGCTGAAGGCCGAAGGACCGGACCGGGAGGCCCTGTTCGAGCCGACGCGCTCCCGCACACTGCGCTCCGCGGTCGGGCAGCTGCCGGGCCGGACCGGCGGTACGGAGAAGCTGGTCCGGGCGGCCGGCCCCTGCCCTGAGCCCGTCCGTGTCCTGTCCGCCCCCTTCGACGAACAGTGGCTGATCCCCGACCACCGGCTGATCGACACGGCCCGCCCGGAGTTGTGGCGGGTGGCGGACGACGACCAGGTGTTCGTCGCGGAGACGGCCGGCGGTGCAGGCCCGCTGCTGGTCGCCACGTCCCTGCTCCCGCTGCTCCGCCCCGGCCGCATCCGCCCCCTCTACCGCCGCCCCGGAGCCACCGAACCGAACCTGGCGCCGGGCCTGTTGGCGCTGCTGAGCGAACGCCTGGGCCTGACCCCGTCCCCCCTGGACGTCCTCGCCTGGGTAATGACGGCTGTCCGCCCCGACCTGACCGTCCCGCTCACCGACGACCCCGGACTCTGGGCGCGGGGCGTCGAGTCGGGCCACCGCCTGCTGTGGCTGATGCGCCGCAACGGCGACCGCCCCAAACTGCCGGGCGGCCGCCGCCCCTACGTCAGGGCACCTCTCCCCTCCCGCCCCCTCACCCTCCACTACGACCGCGACGAGGAGACCCTCCACCTCGACGAGGGCCGCATCTCCCCGGTGCCACCGGAGGCGTGGGACTACGAGGTGGGTGGGGTACGCGTCCTGGAGGACTGGTTCACGACCCGCACGGCAGAGCCCGAGCCGGGCACCTTGGCGGCGATCCGCCCGACGACGTGGACACAGACGTGGACGTCGGAACTCCTGGAGCTGATCACGGTGTTGGCTCTGCTGGCGGAAGTGGAGCCGGTACAGGGGGAGTCGGCGTCCCAGGTGACAACGACGGCGTTGCGCAAGGCGGGCGTCCTGCCGGTACCGGACTCGGCAAGGCGCCCGGCCTCGGTTCTCGACCACCACGAGGAAGGCCCGGAAGGACAACTAGGCCTGATCTGACGCCCTTAGGGGCGCGGGGCTGTATCAATTTGCGGCCTCCGCCGCGTGGGCGCGACCAGCCACAACGGCGCCGCACCTGAACGACCCTTCACCCCCGCCCCGGATCAAACGCGTCCAACACCCGCTCCAACGCCCTCCTGAACACCCCCTCCAGATCAATCGGCCCGCTCTGCTCCATGAACGCCGCCGCCAGCCTCGGATACGCCCCGGTCGCCACCTGACTCCCGAGGTAGGCGATCCGCACCGCGTTCTCCTCCTCCGCGGACCACGGCATCGACCGCGTACGCTCAGCCGTCGCGATCTCGTTCGCGGTGTACGTCGTCACGACCCCGTTGAGCAGCGCGACGAGCTCCGTCTTGGCGGCGTACGGAAGATCGAGCGGCTCCAGACACTCCAGGCAGTGCTCCAGATAGCGCAGGCTGTTGGGACTGAAGCCGTAGAACCCTGACATCAGCCGCGGCACCCAGGTGTGGCGGTGCATGATGTCGCGCGTCTCCATCGCGTTACGGAGCATGTCCGCACGCCAGTCGCCCGACGGCTCCCGGATGTCATGCTCCGCACCGATCGCGTCGATCATCAGCTCGTACAGGTCCTCCTTACGGGGGACGTAGTTGTACAGCGACATCGTCCCGCAGCCCAGCTCGGCCGCGACGCGTCGCATCGACACCCCGTCCAGGCCCTCCGCGTCGGCGACCCGCACCGCTGCCGCCGCGATGTCGGCCCGCGTGTACGCCGGCTTCGGCCCACGCCCCGCACGCTCGGGGCGCGCCCAGATCACTTCGGGTACGGCCGCTCGGCCCGCCATCGATCATCACCTCGGCCACCATCCTAGTTACGTACAGCGTACGTAGTGCGCTATGGTCGACCCATGACTACTACGTACGCTGTACTTAGTGAGGGTCTGGAGAAGCGGTTCGGTGAGGTGCGTGCCCTGCGCGGGCTGGACCTGGCCGTTCCGCGGGGCACGGTCTGCGGGGTGCTCGGACCGAACGGGGCGGGCAAGACGACGGCGGTACGGCTGCTGACGACGCTGCTGCGCCCGGACGCGGGGTCGGCGAGAGTGGCGGGGCACGACCTCGTCCGTGAGGCCGCTGCGGTGCGGCGCGCCATAGGCGTGACCGGGCAGTACGCGTCGGTCGACGGGGACCTCACCGGCCGGCAGAACCTGCGGCTGTTCGCCCGGCTGCACCGGATGCGGGCGCCGAACGAGCGGGCGGGCGAGCTGTTGGAGCGCTTCGGGCTGGCCGAGGCCGCCGACCGGCCCGCGTCCACCTACTCGGGCGGGATGCGCCGCCGTCTCGACCTCGCGGCCAGCCTGGTCCGCCGTCCCGAGATCCTCTTCCTGGACGAGCCGACGACCGGCCTCGACCCGGCGAGCCGCGGCGCCATCTGGGACGCGGTCCGCGAGCTGAAGCAGGACGGCACCACGGTCCTGCTGACCACCCAGTACCTGGAGGAGGCGGACCAGCTCGCCGACGACATCGCCCTGGTGGACCGGGGCCGGGTGGCGCACACCGGGTCGCCGGCCCAGCTCAAGGCGGTCATCGGCACCTACGTCGAGGTCGTCGTCGCGGACCCGGAGGTGCTGGTGGAGGCGGCGGGCGTGCTCGACCGGCTCACCGGCGGGGAACCCTCGTTCGACCATGAGCGGGTGGCCGTCGGCGCGGTCACCCGGGACAGCACGCTCACCCTCCCCCGGCTGGTGCGCGAACTGGACGCGGCCGGGGTGCCGTTGCTGGACGCGAGTCTCAAGCCGCCCACGCTGGACGACGTGTTCCTGCGTCTGACGGCCGTTCAGGAGCAGGAGGTCGCCGCATGAGCACCCTCGCCTTCGACGGCACGGCCATGCTGGGCCGGCAGCTGCTGCGGGTCCGCAACAACCCGGCGCTGGTGATCCTGACCCAGACCATGCCGATCAGCATGCTGTTGTTCTTCGGCTATGTCTTCGGCAGCGCGCTGGCGATGCCGGGCGCGGAGTACCGCTCGTTCCTGGTGCCGGGGCTGCTGGTGGCGACCGCCGCCAACGGGATCATGACCGGGATGTTCCAGGCCGCGCAGGACGTGCACCGGGGGGTGAGCGACCGGCTGCGGACGCTGCCGGTGAGCCGGGCCGCCGTGCCGGTGGGCCAGGCGGTGGCCGACGTGGTCGTCACGGCCGTGGGCACGGTGCCGTTCCTACTGGTCGGGCTCGCGGTGGGGTGGCGGATCGAGGGGTCCGCACCCGAGGCGGTCGCGGCCGTGGGTTTGCTGCTGCTGTTCCGGTTCGCGTGCACCTGGGCCGGGATCTTCCTCGGGCTGCTCACGCGGAGCGAGGAGGCGGCCGGCCAGCTGGGCAGCGCGACCTTCATGCTGCCGCTGCTGTCCAACGCCTACATCCCGACCGGCAATCTGCCGGGCTGGCTGCGTGTGATCGCCGAGTGGAACCCGATCAGCGCGCTCACCACGGCCCTGCGGGAGCTGTTCGGCAACGCGCCCGTCCCGGAGGGGGCCGCGTGGCCGGTGGCGCATCCGATCGCCGGGTCGCTGGCCTGGTGCGCGGTGCTGCTGGCGATGTTCGTGCCGCTGGGGGTGCGCCGGTACGCGCGCGGCGAGGGGTGAACTCCGGCGCGCGAGAGGTGAGTTGAACGGCCAGGTTTGCCAGAGCCCCGGGACACCCCGGGGCTTCTTCGTCAACGGGTGGGCCTCATCGGCGAGTTCAGGCGGGGTGAGGTCGAGCGGGGTGGGAGAACGTGCGTACTCGCGCCGGGCGGTGACACCTGGAGGGTGCCGCATGCCGTGGGAATGACGGACGACGGGTTCGCGGCACCGTGCCGGACCGGTGCGACCGCCCGAGCGCGAGTCGGGAGCTCAGCGCCCGCCGAACAGCGATCGACGCAGTCGGCGCAGCGGCGCGAAGAGCGAGACCCGACGGACCCGCGCCTTCTGGTCGCTCTGGTTGCGTACGGGCTCACGCGCTGTCAGCTCACGCATCAGCGTGGTGGCCTCGGCGGCCTGCTGCTGCGGCACCACGGGACCCCCGAGCACCGCGAGATGGCGGTCGAGACGCGAACTGGTCGCGCTGCTCCCGCAGGTGATCGCAGGGACCCTGGCCCTGCTGCGCACTGTTATCTGTTCCATGCCACTCCCCACCCGTACGAGTCCACCCGGCCCGGGCAGGGTAACCCTATCGCCCCTGCGGGGCACTCGTGTATCGCGGTCACAGGATTCACCTTCCCCGTAAGGGTGTTGACGACCCCTCCTTGATTACTCTCCGAATCCAACCGATTTCAGGGCGAGTTGGACAACTGGCTGGCTGGTGGGTTGCGGTGACCCTCCGTCGGGCTCGACGGTTACAGCGAGTGATGTGGAGGACTTGTCGAGACCGGTCGCGACCAAGGGCGTGTCGCCCTCGAAGAGCCCCAGGGAGCGCGGTTGCGCGCCGGGGCGCATGAGCCACAACTGGTTCACGCGGCCGCTCGGTACGTCCCCGTATCCGCTCAACGTGACGACCGCCCGTCCCTCCGCCGCGGAGGCGATCACGCCGATGCTGCGGCCGTCCGCGTCCTTTCCCGTACTGGCCCGGGCGTCCGGAGCTGCGAGAACGTGGGCGATCTCACGTGCCTGGGCGCGCTCGGCGTTCAGCTGGTCCTGCGTCTGGTTCGCCTGTACGGCGAACAGAGAGGCGACGACGAGCGCGGCGGCGGCCGTGGCCGTGGCGAACGGCACGAACAGCGGGCGGCGCGCACGGGGCGCGTGGGAGCGCGACGGCGGTGGTTGCGTACCCCAGACGTGCGGCGGCAGTTGCGTGGCCCGGGCGCGTGCCTCGGGCTCGCGCGCCCTGACCGGCTCCTGCGCCGTGGTGCGTACGGCGGCCAGCACGCGGTCGCGCATCGCGGGCGGCGGCGGGGCGGCCGTCGACCAGGCCAGCCGGACGGCGTCCTCGGACAGGGCGCGGACCTCGGCGGCGCAGACCGGACAGTTCCTCAAGTGCTTCTCGAAACGGGTCCGCTCGGCCCGCTCCAGGGCGTCCAGGGCGTAGGGGGCGGCCAGCGAGTGCGGGTCGTCGCGGCGCAGCACTTTGTCGAGCAGGCTCACGCCACACCTCCCAGGCACTCGCGCAGCCGGGTCAGTCCGTCGCGCATCCGGGTCTTGACGGTGCCCAGTGGCAGCGAGAGCCGCTCGGCCACTTCACGGTACGTGTAGCCGTCGTAGTAGGCGAGGGTGACGGACTGGCGCTGGAGGTCGGTCAGCCGTTCCAGGCAGCGGCGCACCCACTCACGTTCGAGTCCCGCCTCGACCTCCTCGGTCACATGGTCGAAGGCGGTGTGGTGGGCCCGCCGGGCCTCCCGCTGCTCGCGTTCGCCGGCCGCGCGGGCGCTGCGCACCCGGTCCACGGCCCGCCGGTGGGCGAGAGTGAGGACCCAGGACAGGGCGCTGCCCCGGCCGGGGTCGAACCGCGCGGCGGAACGCCAGAGTTCGAGCAGCACTTCCTGGGCCACCTCCTCGGACTGCGCCGGATCGCGCACGACCCTTCGTACGAGCCCGAACACCGGCCCGGACACCAGTCCGTACAGCATCTCGAATGCCTTCTGGTCACCGCCGGCCACGAGTACCAGAAGCTCGTCCGCCTCCAACTCGTCTCCCCCTCCCGCGAGCCCGCATCTGGGTCTTCCCGTCCCACGAGGTATTCGCAACGAACACACCTCCGGATGGGGTTACGGATCAGAACGTCGAAAACGCGGGTCGAGCTGCGAGGAAATAAGTTTTCAGGTTCGACCAATCCGGCCCGCCCGCTGCTCCGAATCCCCCAGCGTCAGGGAAGTTGGACTGAGGACGGACGGCATGACACCTATCTCCAGGAGCGGTGCGGGGCGCAGGAGCCTTGTGACCCTCGTATGTGGTGCGCTGGCCGCCGGGGGGCTCGCAGCCGCCGGCGTGGCCACGCTGGAACCGGGGGCGGCCTCCGCCTCCAGTCACCGGGAGGCCCCGCTGATCTCGGGCGACCCGCAGTACGACAACACGGACGTGTACGCCTTCGTCAGCCCGGACAAGCCGGACACGACGACGATCATCGCCAACTGGATCCCCTTCGAGGACCCGGCGGGCGGCCCGAACTTCTACACGTTCGCCGAGGACGCCCAGTACGACATCCACGTCGACAACAACGGTGACGCGCAGGGCGAACTCCTCTTCCGCTACACCTTCAAGACCCATACGAAGAACAAGAAGACGTTCCTCTACAACACGGGTGCCGTCGAGAGCCTCGACGACCCCGACCTGAACGTCACGCAGTCGTACGACCTGGAGCTGTTCAAGCTGCACGACCAGAAGGTCGTCTCCAAGACGAAGCTCGCCGACGACGTGCCCGTCGCCCCGTCGAACGTCGGCAAGGCGTCGATGCCGGACTACGGCAAGCTGCGCAAGGAGGCGATCCACGAACTGTCCAGCGGCGCCACGACGTTCGCCGGCCAGGCCGACGACCCGTTCTTCCTGGACCTGCGCGTCTTCGACCTGCTGTACGGCGGGAACCTGTCCGAGGTCGGCCGGGACACCCTCAAGGGCTACAACGTCAACTCCATAGCCCTCCAGGTACCCACCGACATGATCACGGAGTCCGCGGAGCAGCCGATCGTCGGCATCTGGTCGACGACCCAGCGCAAGAACGCCCAGGGCTACTACTCGCAGGTCTCCCGCCTCGGCAACCCGCTGGTGAACGAGGTCGTCAACCCCATCGAGGACAAGGACAAGTTCAACGCGTCCGCGCCCTGGAACGACGCCGACTTCCTGGACAACGTGACCAACCCGGAGCTGCCGAAGCTCATCGAGGCGATCTATAAGATCAAGGCGCCCGCCGAGCCTCGCAACGACCTCGTCGACGTCTTCCTGAAGGGCGTCGAGGGGCTCAACCAGCCGCCGCACGTACGCCCCGCGGAGGAGCTGCGCCTCAACACGTCCATCAAGCCGACGCATGATCCCAAGCGGCTCGGGGTTCTCGACGGCGACAACGCGGGCTTCCCGAACGGGCGCCGGCTCTCCGACGATGTGCTCGACTCCGCGCTCCAGGTCGTCGAGGGTGAACTGGTCGGTTCCAAGAACGACTTGGGCGACGCGGTCGACAAGAACGACAAGAAGTTCGGCAAGTCCTTCCCGTACCTGGCCAACCCGACGGCGGGTTCGCGGGGTGCGCTGGCCAAGGGCACGAGCGGTGGCAACGACGTTCGTAACCAGCTCGGTGATGCCTTGCAGCCCGCGGGTGCGTCCGGCGGTATGGACGACACCACGCTGATCGCCGCGTCTGCCGGTGCCGGTGCGGCTGGGATCGCGCTTGTTGGCGCCGGTCTCATGTGGTGGCGGCGGATGAGGACTCGGCCGTACTAGGTCGGTTCTTCGGCTGCGGGTGCGCTGTGGCTGAGCGCGCGGTTCCCCGCGCCCCTAAAGGCCCTTGCAGCTGACGTCCCCTCAACTGGCGCGGCCCGCGCGTACTCATCCCCCACGGCGCGGGCCGCGCCGCACTGTTCGACCGACTAGGAGAGGGCATGGCCTCGCAAACGCACGACGACTCGCCGGAGAGGCCGCCCGAGGGGCGGTGGGGGCGGGCCGTTCAACTCGGCGGCTCCGCCGTACTGTTGGCCATCGCACTGACCGCCGGGTCCATCGCCTTCGGCGCCCTGCGGGACGGCGGCGGTACGGCCGTCGCCGCCGCGCCGAGCGCCATGTCGCCGGCGCTGCTGTCCAACGGTGATCTCGACACGAGCATCGCCTCTCTCCAGGACCATCTCCGGTCCCAGCCGAAGGACTTCGGCGGCTGGGCCACCCTCGGACTCGCCTACGTCGAGCAGGCCCGCACCAAGGGCGACCCCTCCCGCTATCCGCAGGCCGACAAGGCCCTGGACCGGTCGCTGAAGCTGAAGCCGGACAACGAACAGGCCCTCGCCGGGCGCGCCGCCCTCGCCGCGGCCCGGCACGACTTCGCCGACGCCCTGAAGTACGCCGACCAGGTGCTGCGGCAGAACCCCTACAACGAGCGCGCCCTGTCCTCCCGCGTCGACGCCCTCGTGGAGCTCGGCCGCTACGCCGACGCCGCGAAGGCCGCCGACACGGCCGACGCCCGCAAGCCCGGCGTCCCCGTCTTCACGCGGTACGCGTACGTACGGGAGCTGCGCGGTGACGTCACGGCCGCCGAGCGGGTGCTGAAGCAGGCCCTCGGCTCCGCGACCACCCCCGGCGACGTGGCGTACGTCGCCGCCCAGCTCGGTCAACTCGCCTGGAATCAGGGCGACTACGAGTCGGCGCTCACCTACTACGCCCGCGCGCTCGCCGCCGACGAGGACTACATCCCCGCCCTCGAAGGCCGGGCCCGCGCCCAGGCCGCGAGCGGCGACCGGGCCACCGCGGTCAAGAACATGGAGGACGTCGTCGCCCGCTATCCGCTGCCGGGACCGCTCGTCGAGCTGGGCGAGCTGTACGAGCAGGAAGGCGAGCGGGCGAAAGCCGACGATCAGTACGCCCTCGTCGACGCCTGGACCGCCCTCGCCCGCGCCAACGGCGTCAACGCCGACCTCGACACCGCCCTCGCCGCCGCCGACCACGGCGACAAGACCGCGGCGCTGCGCGCGGCCCGCGCCGAGTGGGCCCGCCGCCACACCGTGCACACCGCCGACGCCCTCGCCTGGGCACTGCACGCCAACGGCAAGGACTCCGAAGCCCTCCCCTACGCCCGCGAGGCCACCGCCACCGGCTACCGCAACGCCGCGTTCCTCTACCACCGCGGCATGATCGAACGCGCCACGGGCCACGCCGAAGATGCCCGCACCCACCTCAAGGCCGCCCTGAGACTGAACCCCGGCTTCTCGCCCCTGGGCGCCGCCGAGGCCCGTAAGGCACTGAAGGCACTGGAGGCGGCCAAGTGAAGTCCCGTCGTCGCCTGTTCGCCTCCGGCGCGGCCGTCCTGACGGCCGTGTGCGCGCTCGTGCTCGTCCCCTCGGGCGGTGCGAGCGCGCACCCCCTCGGCAACTTCACCGTCAACCGCTACGACGGACTCGTCGCCGCCCCCGGGCAGCTCCGCGTCGACCATGTCGAGGACCTCGCCGAGATCCCGGCGACCCAGGCCGAGCCGGACATCGAGAAGCTGGGCATGGGCGAATGGGCCCGGCAGCGCTGTGAGAAGGCGGCGCAGGGCAGCGAGGTCACGGTCGACGGCACCGCGGCGACCCTGAGCGTCAAGAGCGGCAAGGCGGCGGTACGGCCCGGTCAGGCCGGGCTCGACACCCTGCGCGTGGAGTGCGAGCTGACGGCGCCGCTCCCCGAGGCCGCGACCGTGTCCCTGGGCTTCCGCAGCGCGGGTGCGGACTCCGGCCCCGGCTGGCGGGAGATCACCGCGCGCGCCGACCGGACGACGCTGACGGCATCGGACGTACCGAAGACCTCGGTCTCCCACGAACTGACCACCTACCCCGGGCAGTTGCTCTCCTCCCCCGCCGACACCACCACCGCGTCCCTGCGCGTCCGGCCCGGCGGCCCCGCCCTCACCGAGGACCGCGACGCCGCCCCGGCCGCCTCCGTGCTGCCCCGCGGCGCCGACCGCTGGACGCGGGCGCTGGACTCCCTGGTCGCCCGCCACGACCTCACCGTGGGCTTCGCCGCCCTCGCCCTCCTCATCGCCGTGGCCCTCGGCGCCCTCCACGCGCTCGCCCCGGGCCACGGCAAGACCCTGATGGCCGCGGTGGCGACCGCCCGCGGCGGCAAGGCCCGTCTCAAGGACGTCATGCCCCTGGCCGCGTCGGTCACGGTCACCCACACCCTCGGCGTGGTCGCCCTGGGCCTGCTCGTCACGGCCGGTTCAGGGGCGGCGCCCTCCGTGATCACCTGGCTGGGCGTCGCGAGCGGCGTACTGGTGACGGGGGCGGGAGTGACCCTTGTACGGCGGGCCTGGCACCAGCGCGGACATGGGCACGCGCACGTGCCCGCCACGGCCCCCAAGCGCGAGTTGGCGCTGGTGGGCGCCCACACGCAGCAGCACGGCCACTCCCATGACCATGACCATGACCACGGTCACTCTCACACGCATGCACACACGCACGGCGGCTTCACCCACACCCACTCCACCGCCCCCACCCTCCGCGGCACGATCCTCCTCGGCTTCGCGGGCGGGCTCGTCCCCAGCCCCTCCGCGGTCGTCGTGCTCGTGGGCGCGATGGCGCTCGGGCAGGCGTGGTTCGGGTTCCTGCTCGTCGTGGCGTACGGCGTCGGGCTCGCCCTCACGCTCACCGCGGCGGGGTTCGCCGTCGTCAGGCTGGGTACCGGGATGAATCGGCTGCTGGACCGGCGCCCCCGCTGGACCACGCATCCGATCACGGCCCTCGTGCGCCGGCACGCACCGCTGATGTCGGCGTTGCTCGTCGTGGCGCTCGGGGCTGGATTGGTGCTCAAGGGGGCGGCATCCGCGCTGGGCTGAGCTACTTTTGGGGAGAAATCACGCGAAGTCATGCGGAGTCGCGAACGCGGCGAGGGCCGCGCATGCTGCGAAGAGGGGGCGCCCGTGTCCGAAGAACCGGGCAGTGAACGTCTGATCGCCGGCCGCTACCGCCTCCTGTCCCCGCTCGGCGAGGGCGGCATGGGAACCGTGTGGCGCGCCCGCGACGAGGTGCTGCACCGCGAGGTCGCCGTCAAGGAGGTGCGGGCGCCCGCCGGACTGGCCGGGTCCGAGGTGGAGCGGATGTACGCCCGCCTTGAGCGGGAGGCGTGGGCTGCGGCCCGGGTCGCCAACCGCAACGTGGTGACGGTGTACGACGTGGCCACGCAGGACGGCCGTCCCTGGATCGTCATGGAACTGGTCCGGGGCGTGTCGCTCGCCGATGTCCTGGACGCGGAGGGCCCGGTCTCGCCGCAGCGGGCGGCGCACATCGGTGCCGAGGTGCTCGCCGCGCTGCGGGCCGCGCACGAGGCGGGGGTGCTGCACCGGGACGTGAAGCCGGCCAACGTGCTGCTGTCGAACGACGGCCGGGTGGTGCTCACCGACTTCGGCATCGCCATGGTCGAGGGCAGCTCCGCGCTGACGATGACCGGCGAGGTGATCGGCTCGCCCGAATTCCTGGCCCCGGAGCGGGCGTTGGGGCGTACACCCGGTCCGGAGTCGGACCTGTGGTCGCTGGGCGTGCTGCTGTACGCGGCGGTCGAGGGCAACTCGCCGTTCCGTCAGAGCACCCCGCTGAACACCCTGCGCGCGATCGTCGACGACGAGTTGCCGCCGCCGCACCGGGCCGGCCCCCTCGCCCCCGTCATCGAGGGGCTGTTGCGCAAGGACCCGGCCGAGCGGCTGTCCGCCGACCGTGCCGAGCAGGATCTGCGGATCGTCGGGGCGGGCGGCACCCTGCGTACGGATGAGTTCCCGCCCGCTCCCTTTCCGTATACACCGACGACCGCCGGGTACCGCGAGGAGCCGCCGACCACGCCGATCCCCACCGGTCCCACCGGTCCCACAGCGCCGCAGCCCCAGCCTCCCGACCGCAACCGCCGTGCCGCGGTCGTGTTGATCGCCGGCCTCGCCGCCCTGGCGCTGGCCATCGCGGGGCTGACGTACGCGCTGCTCAACCGGGACGACGGCGGGGGTGACGCCAACACCGGCAGCAGCACCAGCCGGAGCGAGACCACGCCGAGCGAGCCCGACCAGAACACCGAGGCGCCGCCGCCCTCCTCGTCCGGTCCGACCACGCCCACCACCAGCGCGCCCCCGCCGCAGACCGTCCAGGCCGTGCTGACCGGCGCCAACACCGAGTACGCGGGGAGCTGCCCGCCGGCGCGCGCCGAGGCGCCCTCCTTCACGGCGACGATCACGGTGGGCCGGCTGCCGGCGCAGGTGACGTACCGCTGGAAGTCCAAGGACGGGAAGGTCATGGACCAGGGGTGGAAGACGCTGACGTTCCCGGAAGGGGGCGGGAAGTCCAAGCAGGACACGGCGTTCGTCACGACGTACGACGACAGCGGGACGTATCAGAACGAGATCAGCGTCGAGGTCCGCGACCCGGCGAAGACCACGTCGAACTCGGTGCCGTTCTCGGTGACCTGCGAGACGGAGACCCCGACGGACGGGGCCTCCCCCTCTCCTACCGAGTAGGGACTCAGGCCGCGCTGTTCAGGACGGGCAGATAGCCGCCGGAGTGGCCGGCCGCGGTGGGGTGGTACGACTCGCCGATGTTGAGCCAGTTCAGGCTGTTCAGCCACGAACTGCCGGAGCAGATCTCGTGGTTGGTGAAGGTGCCGCGGACGTCGCCCCAGCTGAAGCCGTGGTTGGCGGCGCGCTTGGCGACGGCGGCGTCGAGGTAGTCCGCGGCGCCGTTGATCGCCGACCGCTTGGTCTCGGAGAGGCCCACGCAGGTGGTGCCGAGCTTGTAGAAGCGCGGGTAGCCGAGGACGACCACATGGGCGTTGGGGGCCTTGCCGCTGATCGCCGAGTAGACGGTGTCGAGCTGGCCGGGCAGCGTCGAGTCGACGTATGCCTTGGCGGTGTTGATGCGGGACAGGCAGGCGCTGTCGGACTGGAGGACGCAGGTGGTCATGACGTCGGAGAAGCCGGCGTCGTTGCCGCCGATGCTGATGGTGACGAGGGCGGTGCTGGTGCTCAGGGTGCCGAGCTGGTTCGCCAGAACATCACCCGTTCGGGCGCCCGAGCAGGCCTTGAAGCTGAACGACGAGGGTGAGTTGGCGGCGGCCCAGAGGTAGGGATAGGCCTTCGTGCTCTGTTTGCAGTCGCCGCTGGAGGAGATGTAGCTGCCGGCTCCGACCCCGGACGAATAGGAGTCGCCGAGGGCCACGTAGGGGCCGGTCGCCGCCTGGGCCGGGGTCGCTCCGAAGAGCGCGGCGCCGGTGGCGAGGAGGAGCGAGGTGACGTATGCGGCAAGTCGGGAACGTCTCATGGAACCTCCCTTTAGCAGGATCTCTGCCACAACCGTCGTAGCAACTACGCGTGTTGACGGGAAGTGTCCATGCCAAGACTTTTCCGTTCTTACACACCGCGACCCTGTGTGTTCGCAGTGTGTTTGATTACGTGCGCATGACAGGTTTGTTGACGCCCTTTCAACTCCCTTCCGCAACCCCCGTAGATGACCCACTCTTTACTCAGCCCAGGACGGGAACGCGACGTTCCGGGTCGTGTGCGCGATCACGCGCGCACCCCCCACTGACGCGCGCCCGACCCCGGTGCGCGTCGCCTATGAGGAGGACTCCCTCGTAATGGCACAACTGCGTAGCAAGAAACTCCGGTTCGCCGCGATAACCAGCCTGGCGACCGCCGCCCTCGTCGGTGGGCTCACCACCCTTCCCGCGCAGGCCGCTCCGGCCGAGGGCACGGTCCTTGCCGCCGACTCCCCCACGGCGATCAAGGACAGTTACATCGTGACGCTCAAGTCCGGCTCCGCGGGCCTGAAGGCGTCGTCGAGCGCCGGCAAGAGCCTGGTCAAGGAGTACGGCGGCACGGTCAAGAAGACGTTCGGCACCGTGCTCAACGGCTACTCGGCCACCCTCTCCGCGACCGAGGCGAAGAGACTCGCGGCCGACCCGGCCGTGGCCCACGTCGAGCAGAACCAGGTCGTCAAGCTCGCCGACACCACGCAGTCCAGCGCCCCCTGGGGCCTCGACCGCATCGACCAGGCCGCGCTTCCGCTTTCCGGCACGTACACCTACCCGGACACCGCGGGCAGCGGCGTGACGGTCTACGTCATCGACACCGGCGTCCGCATCACCCACACCCAGATCAGCGGCCGTGCGTCCTACGGCTACGACGCGGTCGACGGCGACACCACCGCCTCCGACGGCAACGGGCACGGCACCCATGTGGCCACCACGATCGCGGGCAGCACCTACGGCGTCGCCAAGAAGGCGAACATCGTGGCGGTGCGGGTGCTCGACAACAGCGGCTCGGGCACCACGGCCGGTGTGATCGCGGGCATCAACTGGGTGACCAACAACCACACCACCCCGGCCGTCGCCAACATGTCGCTCGGCGGCTCCGCCTCCACCTCGCTGGACACGGCGGTCGCCAACTCCATCGCGAGCGGCGTGACCTACGCGGTCGCGGCGGGCAACAGCTCCGCCAACGCCTCCTCGTACTCCCCGGCCCGCGTCGCCACCGCGATCACGGTCGGCGCCACCACCAGCACGGACGCCAGGGCCAGCTACTCGAACTACGGCTCCACGCTGGACATCTTCGCGCCCGGCTCGTCGATCATCGCGGGCTACAACACCAGCGACACCGCCACCGCCACGCTCTCCGGCACCTCGATGGCCACCCCGCATGTCGCGGGCGCCGCGGCGGTCTACCTCGCGGGCCACACCTCGGCCACTCCCGCCACGGTCGCCTCGGCCCTGGTGAACGGCGCCACCTCCGGCGTGGTCACCAGCGCGGGCACCGGCTCGCCCAACAAGCTCCTGAAGCTCGTCCCGTAGCACGCACCTGAACGGCCGTTCCCCGGAGGCGACTTCCGCCTCCGGGGAACACTTGTCCGCTTGTCCGTACCATCCCCCGCACAGGGCCCTCCGGCTCTTGACGGCCGCCACAGGGCTGAGTCACATTGAAGCCCGGCATCCGGCGCTTCGGGGGGCAAAGTCGCCAATGCAGACCATACGTATCAGGACATCTTCAAGGGACCGTGCCGAGGGCACGCGACCAGGGGCGGGGAGAGGCGCGGAGAGAGACCTGTCGCCGCTGCTCGCGGGGGCCGCGACGGCCGTCGGCGGGTTCGGCGCGATCCTCGCGCTGACCGGCTCGGACTCGCCGCTGCGCGGTCCGTTCACGCTGTTCTTCCTGCTGGCGGCGCCGACCGTCGCCGTCGCCGCCGCGCTGCACGGCCTGGCGCCGCTCGCCCGGGTGCTCACCGCCCTGGCCGGCTCGGTCGTCGTCAACATGCTGGTGGCCCAGGGCATGATCGCCGTGCACCGGTGGTCCTACCGCGGCGGTGTCGTGGCCGTGACCGCGATCAGCGCCCTGCTCCTGCTGCTGGTCTGGGTACGGCGGCGCGGCCGTACCCGGACGGGACGGACTCACTGACGTGGACATCGGTGTGTACCGCCCCGGCGAGCTGAGCGCGGCCGACCGGGCGGCGTGGACGTCGTTGCAGTCCAAGGCCCATCTTCAGGGCTCGCCCGAGCTGGCGAACCCGTTCCTGTCCCCCGAGTTCGCGCTCGCGGTGGGCCGGTGCCGCAGGGGCGTGCGGATCGCGGTCGTACGGGAGGACGGGGAACCTGCGGCGTTCTTCGCGTTCCAGCGCAGCGCCACCGGGGTCGGCCGGGCCGTCGGTCTCGGCGTCTCCGACGCCCAGGGGCTGGTGCACCGGCCCGGCTTCGGCTGGGACGCCCAGGACCTGCTGCGCGCCTGCGGGCTCGCCGTCTGGGAGTTCGACCACCTGGTGGAGGGCCAGGAGCCGTTCGCCGCGGGGGCCCGGGCCGGCTTTCCGTCGCCGGTCATGGACGTCGACCAGGGGTACGCCGTCTATCTGCGGCATCTGCGCTCCCAGGCACCGAAGTTCACCCGGACCACGCTCGCCAAGGAGCGCAGGCTCGGCCGGGACGCCGGAGAGCTGCGCTACGTCCACGACGAGCGCGACCCGGCGATGCTGCGCACCCTGATGGGCTGGAAGTCCGCGCAGTACCGCAGGACCGGGCGCAGCGACCGCTTCGCCCACGACTGGATCAGCCGGCTGGTGCAGCAGCTGTTCCACACCCGGTCCGAGCCGTTCGCCGGCATCCTGTCGGTGCTCTACGCGGGCGAGAGACCGATCGCGGCGCACTTCGGGCTGCGCACCGAGCGGATCCTCGCGTGCTGGTTCCCGGCGTACGACCCGGAGTACGCGAAGTACTCCCCCGGGCTCGTCCTGCATCTGCGGATGGCCGAGGCGGCCGCCGCCGACGGGATCGCGTACCTCGATCTCGGCCGCGGGCAGAAGGAGTACAAGGACTCCCTGAAGACACGGGAGATCACCGTGTCGGAGGGATGGGTGACCCGGCGTCACCCGGTCGCGATCGGGCACCGGGCGCGCCGCGCCCCGGTCCGGGCGCTGCGCAACACCGTCCAGTCCCGGCCGGAGCTGTTCGCGCCGGCGGACCGGATGCTCAAGAAGATGGGAAGGCTCCGTTCGTACAACCAATAGGTTCCGTAACGGTCAAACCAACAAAAACGTGAGGCCTGGTTCCAGGTCTTGCCATACGGGTTCAATCGTCAATACCGTCGTACATCTCACCCGCATCGGTCCGTCGTCAGCGGTACTAGGGGAGGGCTCAAGGACCGCGACAGACCGGCGCGGGGCGCGGTAGGGGGGTGCCGTGCCCGGTGACCGCTTGGGTGACCGGGTCGTGCCGCGCGACCGACTGCCGTTTTCGGCTGTCGGCCAGCTATGCCAGCTCACCCGGGCATGCTCGGAGATCCATTTCGTCATGCCGTAGGTGACAAACCCCCCTTTCGAACCGGACACGAAGCCGGGCCGCCCAGGGGCGGGCGGTCCGACCGGACGAGAGGGAACCAGACTCATGAGCTCTGTTCTGCGCCCGGCGGCGACGGGCCAGGATCCGTCCACGGCCGGCAAGTACCGGCCAGTCTCCACTCACCTGGCCATCGCACCGCCGGTGAGTGTCGTGATCCCCGCCATGAACGAGGCGGAGAATCTTCCGTACGTCTTCAAGACGCTGCCCGACTGGATCCACGAAGTGGTCCTGGTGGACGGCAACTCCACCGACGACACCGTCGAAGTGGCCCGTGAGCTGTGGCCGGAGGTCAAGGTCGTCCGGCAGTCCGGCAAGGGCAAGGGCGACGCGCTGATCACCGGGTTCGAGGCATGCACCGGCGACATCATCGTGATGGTCGACGCTGACGGCTCGGCCGACGGGCACGAGATCCTCAGCTATGTCTCCGCCCTGCTCTCGGGCGCGGACTTCGCCAAGGGTTCGCGTTTCGCCAACGGCGGCGGCACGGACGACATGACCTTCATCCGCAAGCTCGGCAACTGGGCCCTGTGCACCATCGTCAACCGCAAGTTCGGCGCCCGCTACACCGATCTCTGCTACGGATACAACGCGTTCTGGCGACACTGCCTCGACAAGATCGACCTCGACTGCACGGGCTTCGAGATCGAGACCCTGATCAACATCAGAGTGGTCAAGGCGGGGCTCAAGGTGCAGGAGATACCGAGCTACGAGTACCTCCGTATCCACGGCGCGAGCAATCTGCGTGCCGTGCGCGACGGGTTCCGGGTGCTCAAGGTGATCCTCGGCGAGCGCTCCAACCGGCGTGAGCTGCGCCGCCAGGCCCATCACTCCCCGCTGCTCGACTCGGTCCGGGGAGAGGTGTCTTGAGCGGTCCCGACATCTCCGTCGTGATCTGCGTCTACACCGAGGACCGCTGGGAGGACATCCTCGCGGCGGTCTCCTCGGTGCGGGCGCAGTCGTGTCCGGCGCGGGAGACGCTGCTGGTCGTCGACCACAATCCGGCGCTCCTGGACCGGCTGGCCAAGGAGTACAAGGACTCTTCCGAAACCGGGGACGTGCGCGTGCTCGCCAACGCGGGCCCCCGCGGTCTGTCGGCCGGCCGCAACACCGGCATCGCCGCCTCGTACGGCGAGGTGATCGCCTTCCTCGACGACGACGCCGTCGCCGAGCGCGACTGGCTGCGCCACTTCGCCGCCGGGTACGCCGACCCGAAGGTGATGGCCGTCGGCGGGCGCACGATCCCGATCTGGGCCTCGGGCCGCCGTCCCGTCTGGTTCCCGGAGGAGTTCGACTGGGTGGTGGGCTGCACCTACAAGGGCCTGCCGCGCGGCCTGGTGCGGGTGCGCAACGTCCTGGGCGGCAACGCCTCGTTCCGGCGTACGGCGTTCGACGCGGCGGGCGGATTCGCCACCGGTATCGGGCGCGACGGCGACAAACGGCCGCTGGGCTGCGAGGAGACGGAGCTGTGCATCCGCCTCACCCGGGCCAGACCGGACGCCGTGCTGCTGATCGACGACCGTGCGGTGATCCACCACCGGGTGCCCGAGGCGCGTGAGCACTTCGGGTACTTCCGCACGCGCGCCTACGCCGAGGGTCTGTCGAAGGCGCTGGTGGCCCGAAGTGTCGGTGCGGACAAGGGACTTGAGTCCGAACGCCGGTACGCCACCCGGGTGCTGCCCGCCGGGGTGGCGCGCGGGCTGCGGGACGCCGCGCTGGCCCGGCCGGGCGGCGCGGGGCGTGCGGGCGCGATCGTCGCGGGGGTGCTGACAGCGGCCGGTGGGTACGTGGTGGGGAGCGTACGGGCGCGCAAGGGGGGCGCCACGTTCCAGGTGGCGCCGATCGAGGGGGAACCCGGATGACCGTGCCGATTCTGATGTACCACGCCGTCGCGGCCGACCCGAACGACGCCACCCGCGAGCTGTCGGTGACACCGGAAGCCTTCGCCCAACAGATGGCTCTCATCGGCGACTTGGGGCACACCCCGATCACCACGGCCCAGCTGGCGGCGCACTGGCGCGACGGCCGTCCGCTGCCCGGGCGTCCGGTGCTGATCACCTTCGACGACGGCTACGAGGGCGTCCACCGGCACGCGCTGCCCGTGCTCGCCAAGCACGGCTTCGCCGCCACCCTGTTCGTGTCGACCGCGTGGCTGCGCGGCCCGCACGACAACGGCAAGGCGCTGGACACCATGCTGGACTGGCCGCAGGTGCGTGAACTCGCCGCCGAGGGCGTGGAGATCGGCGGGCACAGCCACACCCACCCGCAGCTCGACCAGCTCGACGACGACACGCTGCGCCACGAACTGATCCTCTGCAAGGAGATCGTCACCGACGAACTCGGCACCGCCCCGGCCTCCTTCGCCTATCCCTACGGCTACTCCAGCCGCCGGGTCCGCGAGCAGGTCCGCGAGACGGGGTACGCCCAGGCCCTCGCCGTCGGCAACGGACTGGCGCGGCGCCGGCAGGGGCCGTACGCGCTGCTGCGGGTCACCGTGCGCCGCGGTACGGACGCCGAGGAGTTCCAGCGCTTGATCGAAGGCCGGGCCATCGCCCGCACCTTCGCCCGGGACCGCGCGTTCACCAAGGGATACGCCATGGTCCGAAGAGCACGACAGGTCCGCCGGAAGGCCATCCGTTCCCGTGTCTGACACGACGACCACCACCGAGACGACCGAGCCCGCGACCGAGGCGCCCGAGCAGTCGGGGCGCCGGCTGCGCCTGCCCGGGATGGGGCGCTCGTCCGGCGGCAGCCAGCTGTTCCGCAACGCCTACGCCCTGATGCTGAACACGGGCATCTCCGCCGTGCTCGGCCTCGGCTTCTGGCTGGCCGCCGCCCGCTACTACTCCGAGTCCGCGGTCGGTCAGGGCTCCGCCGCGATCGCCGCGATGAAGTTCCTCGCGGGCCTGACCGCGGTGACCCTGACCGGCGCCCTGGCCCGCTTCATACCGGTCTCCGGCCGCGCCACCGGGCGGCTCATCTTCCGTACCTACGCGGGCAGTTCGGTGATCGTGGCGCTGGCCGCGGGTGTCTTCCTGCTGACGCTGGACGCGTGGGGGCCCTCGTACCGGTTCCTGCACGGGACGGTGAACGGGGTCGGCTTCATCGCGGCCGTCGTCGCCTGGAACCTGCTCACCCTCCAGGACGGGGTGCTGACCGGGCTGCGCAGCGCGATCTGGGTGCCGTTCGGCAACACCGTGTTCTCCGCGGTCAAGTTGGGGCTGCTGGTCGCGTTCGCGGTGGCGATCCCGACGGCCGGTGTCTTCGTGTCCTGGGTCGCGGCGATCGCGGTGTCGGTGCTGCCGCTGGGCTGGCTGGTGTTCCGGCGGCTGGTGCCCCGGCATGTGAAGGCCACCGAGGACCGGGCCCGGCCGCCGACGCTCAAGGAGGTCGGCAGATTCCTCGCGGGCGACTACACCGGCTCCCTGTTCTCGCTGGCCGTCGTCTATCTCGTCCCGGTGATCGTGGCCTCGCAGGTCAGCTCCGAGGACAACGCGTACTTCTACATCACCACCACCATCGGCGGCACCTGCAACCTGCTCGCCATCAACATGGGCGCCTCGCTCACCGTCGAGGGCTCGCACGACCCGACCCGGCTCGCGTCCAACACCCGGGCGGCGCTCAGGCGGATGGCGCGGATCATGCTGCCGGTGGCCGGGGTGCTGTTCTTCGGCGCGCCCTGGATCCTCGGTGTCTTCGGCTCGGGGTACGCCGACGCGGCCACCCCGCTGCTGCGCTGGTTCGCGGTCGGCGCGGTGCTGCGGGTCGTCATGGAGACGTACTTCGCGGTGCTGCGCGCCCAGAGCCGCACCGCCGGACTCGCCTGGCTCCAGGGCCTGTTGTGCGCCCTGGTGCTCGGCCTGACCCTGCTTCTCCTCCCCCGTATGGGGCTGACCGGTGCCGGCGTCGCCGAGATCTCCTCGCTCGCGGTGATCGTGGCGATCGCCGCGCCGAAGCTGTACAAGACGGTGCGGGCCGCGCCGGGCGATGCCGTCCCCGAGGACGCGGCGCCCGACGGCGACCTCGCCGACCTGGGGGCGCGCGAGGCCCCGACCGCGCCGGGTGCCCGCAGGCGTGGGCCCGCCTGGGCGCTCGACCAGGACACCCTCGCCCTCGGCATCCATGTCGACTTCGACCATCTGGAACGCCGCCCGGACGTCCGCCCGGGTCCCGGCACCCCGCCCACCGGCATGCCCGTCGTCCACCCGGAACCGCACCGGCCCACCTGGGCGCAGCAACTGCCCGAACTGGGGCTGCCGGTGGAGGCGCGGGAACCGGGGTCGGAGGCGTCGCTCGGCCCGGTGGAGACGCCGGAGCCGGAGGTGGACGCGCCGTTCGAGCCGTACGAGACGAGGGCACGGGAGGAAGGCACCGTACGGCTCGGGGAGTTCGCACGGCCCGGGGAGTTCGTCCGGCCCGACACCGCCGCCGGCGAGCCGGAACCGGAGCCGCCACTCTCCTGGCGTGACCGGCTCCACCCCAGCCGCGTCGGGGTGATCCTCGGCTGTCTGCTGACCGCCGCGCTCCTGCTGTACTGGGTGCCCGCGCTGCGGCTCGGCGAGGCCGACCTGGATCAGATGGGCGGGCTCGGGCTGATCTCGGTGCTGCCGCTGCCCACCCTGGTCGGCGCCGTCCTGCTCGTGGTGTCCTTCGGTTCGCTGCTGTGGCTGGACCGCGAGCACAAGGCGCTGCTGCTGATCGCGCTGCTCGCGACCGTCGTGTCGCTGCACGCGCTGCCCGCGGTGATCGAGACCGAACCCCGGTTCGCGACCGCCTGGCAACACCTCGGCTTCCTCGACTACATCGACCGGACCGGGTCGGCCGTGCCCGACCTGGACGCGCGCTGGAGCTGGCCCGGCTTCTTCGCGGCGGCCGCGTTCGTCGCCCAGGCCTGCGGGGTCACGGACTTCACCGAGCTCATCCGGTGGTGGCCGCTGGCCGTCCAACTCCTCTACCTGGCCCCGATGTTCCTGCTGGTGCGCTCGATGCGGGCGAGCTGGAAGGCCAAGTGGACCGGCCTGTGGGTGTTCGTGCTGTCCGGCTGGGTCGGCCAGGACTACTTCTCCCCGCAGGGCTTCACCTACCTCCTCTACCTGGTCTTCGCGGCGATCCTGCTCGTCTACTTCCGCGCCCCGCGCGTGATCTGGACGAAGAAGCGCCCCGGCGAGGTGGAGGTCGAGCCGACGAACCGCCGCCAACGGGCCGTCCTCCTCATGGTGCTCATAGGACTGTTCGCGGCGAGCGTCCCGGCCCACCAGCTCACCCCGTTCGTGATGCTGGGCGTGCTGGCGGCCCTGGTCCTGATCGGCAAGTCCGAACTGCGCGGCCTGCCCATCCTGTTCGCCGTGCTGGTGGCGGCGTGGGTGGGCTTCATGGCCGAGCCGTACTGGTCGGGCCACTTCGACGACCTGTTCGGCGGGGTCGGCGGCGTGGGCGGCAATGTGTCCTCGTCGGTGTCGGGCCGTATCGAGGGCGGCAGTTCCACGCACAAGCTCGTCCTCTACACACGGGTGCTGCTCGCCGGCGGTGTGATGGCCTTCGCCTGCTGGGGCTGGTGGCGCCGCCGCGACCACCACTACCGGGAACGCTCGCTGCTCGTCCTCACCTTCGTGCCGTTCCTCGGCTTCGGCATGCAGTCGTACGGCGGTGAGATGGCCCTGCGCGTCTTCATGTTCGCGCTGCCGGGGGCCGCCCTGCTCATGGGGCTCGCCCTGTTCCCGCGGACCGGGCTCACCGCGAAGGAACGTGCCAAGGACCGGGTGAGTCTGGCGCCGATGGCCGCGGTGCTGGCGGGCCTGCTGCTCATGTTCGGCTTCCTGGTGGCCCGTTGGGGCAACGAGCCGTTCGAGCGGATCCGGCCCGGCGAGGTCGCCGCCATGGAGTACGTGTACGCCCACGACGATCCGACGGTCAGGCTGCTGTGGCTGAGCAACGACACGGTCGACAACGTGACTCCGGCGATGCCGTGGGGCGCGCGGGACATGGAGAAGGTCTCCTACGTGCCGACGCTGGCGCCGACCGACCCGGTGCTGGTGTCCAGCCTGGTCAAGGCGTTGAAGGACGCGGGCCCGAACTCGTATCTGATGATCAACCGCAGTCAGGTCACCTATCTGGAGATGGACGTCGGCTACACGAAGTCCTGGCAGCCGCGGCTGATCGAGAACCTGGACAAGCGGGCGGAGCTGAAGAAGGTCTTCGTCAACGCGGACGTCACCATGTACGCGCTGGCCAAGGAGCCCGCGGGCAAGGTCGCGAAGGCGGACCCGGGCCCGATCGGGCCGCAGGTGACCTGGACGCCGTGGTCGGTGGTGGGCGGCCTCGCGGCGCTGGCGCTGATCGTGCTGCTGACCGCGCGTGAGGTGGTCCGGGTCGCGGTGCGGCCGGGGGTGCGGCAACTGCGCTGGCTACAGAGCAGCTTCTGGTTCTCGCTGCCGCTGCTGGCGGTGCTGTTCGCCTCGCTGGTGCAGCGGTTCCTGACGATGAAGTAGCCCTACGGGGCTTTACGAGGTCAAGTGGCTCACCCGGCTCACCGGGTGAGCCACTTGACCTCGTACGCCTGCATGTCGAACCTCTTGCCGTCGACCTTCGCGCTGATCTGCCGGTCCAGGGTGTTGACCACCAGGACCGTCCTGTCGGTGGCGAGGACGCGCACGTTGGGCACGTCGTCGGCGGCGACGGGCACCGTGGTGTAGGCGGTCCCGGGCCCGAACGCCTTGCTGAACCGGCTGACCAGGTCGAACATGGGCAGCTTCTGCCCGCCGCCCTTCCCGCTGGTCGGCGTCCACAGGCAGCCCGCGCAGTCGGTGCCCTTCGCGTTCTCCGGGTTCCAGTAGAGCGCGGACGTGGTGCCGCCCTTGGCGAGGGCGATCATGCCGGCGGCCTGGACGGCGACCCTGCGTTCCTCGGACCAGCCCTCGCGCTCGTCGGCGGCGTCGGCGGGCTCGACGTAGTACTCGGCCCACCACAGCGGCAGGTCGCCGGTCCGCTGGCGCACCCACCGGCTGACGGCGGTGAACTTGTCGGTCGCGGCGAACTCGTTGGGCAGCAGCTCGTCGTCGTTGGTGTAGCTGGAGCCGTCCACGACCACGAAGTCGGCGCCGGCCTTGTTCTTGTTCCAGTAGTCGAAGGCGTCGAGGATCCGCTGGTCCATGGCGCCCCAGGGCCCCTTGAAGGTCGTGGACGCGTCCTCGGAGCGGGGATCGACGCTGTCCATCACGAGATACGGACCGCCGACCATGATGTCCGGGTTGACCTTCTTCAGCGCCTGGTAGACGAGGTTGTAGAGCTTCGTGTAGCCCTCGTAGTCCCAGCGGGCCTCGGAGTCGTTCCAGAAGCCCTTGAACTCGTTCCAGACGATGAAGTGGCGGACGTCCGGATAGCGCTTGGCGACGGTCGCGGCGAGCGCGGCGAAGTCCTTGAAGTGGGCGGGCTCCGGGGCGGTCTCCAGCGCGGACTGGCTCCAGTCGGTGTTGCCGACGCCCGGCTCGCCGCCCTTCATCCAGTCCGGGGCGCAGCACAGGGTGACGACCGGGGTGGAGCCGGAGGCGCGGACGAAGTCGACGCGCCGGTCCATGTCCTCGAAGTCGTAACGCCCCTCGACCGGTTCGGGGTTGTCGGCGCCCCAGCCCATGAGGTGCTGGTTCTGCGGCAGCCCGCCGACGTCGGCGATCCGCCCCTCGACCCGCTCGACGGCGGTGGAGTTGCCCTCGTCGGCGCTGTACTGGGTGTGGGTGAAGCCCCAGCCGACGTCCGGGGTCCCGGCGTCGGGCGTACTGGTCGGGGTTCCGTGCGCCCGGCTGCCGTTGCTCGTGGTGCCGTCGGTGCGCGCCCCGTCGCCGGGCAGCGTGTTGAGGAGGGTCACGACCAGGGCCAGAGCCGCCGCGCCCACACCGAGCAGTGCGGTGAGCCGCCACCGCAGTGCCCCCGAATTCCACCCATGACGTCCCATCGAGGGCAACAGTAGACGCGGGAAGCACGCCTGGGGCAGGTCTTGTCGATGCACAGCCTTGTAACAGGACGGAGCGGACGCAAAAGGTCCCATCCGACACTCCGGACGCACTACGGAAACCGGGTGCGATCGGCCTGCTCGTGCCGGATCATGGCGGCATGTCTGCGAACCCACACGACGCTCTGCCGATCCGGCTCAACGTCGACGACAGCGACTCACCGTCCGACGTCGTCGACGCGCTGTTCCTCGGCCGCTTCGCGACGGGCGAGCAGCCGTACTCGCACGCGGCCAACATCGACCGCGTCCGGTCCGGCGCGTCCCTGCTGCCGGACGGCGCCCGGGTGTTGCGCATCGCCCGCGACGACGACCGCAGCGCGACGCTCGCGGAGGGCGACGGCTGGACCCTGCTGGTCTCCCGCTGGAGCCGCGGCGCCGACGTCACCGTGACGGCGACCAGCGCCGAGCTGGCCGAGAAGGTGCTGGGCGAGGCGACGGACGGCGCGGCCGACGAGCCCGAACCCCAGCCGGAGAACGTGACGATGGGGTTCTGGTACGTCTCCCCGCGCCGCGGCCCGCACCGCACCACCCGGCAGATCTCCGCGGGCACCTGGGACGAGGTCCGGGCCAACTACACGGCACCGGTCGCGGACGCGATGACCAAGCTGATGAAGACGACCCCGGAGGACATCGCGGGCCGGCTGCTCCTCCTGCACGGCCCGCCGGGCACCGGCAAGACCTCGGCGCTGCGCACGCTGGCCCGCTCCTGGCGGGACTGGTGCCAGGTGGACTGCGTGCTCGACCCCGAGCGGCTCTTCTCCGACGTCGGCTATCTGATGGACATCGCGATCGGCGAGGACGACTCGTCGGGCAAGGGCCGCTGGCGGCTGCTGCTCCTGGAGGACTGCGACGAACTGATCCGCGGCGAGGCCAAGCACACCGCGGGCCAGGCGCTGTCGAGGCTGCTGAACCTCACCGACGGCCTGCTGGGCCAGGGGCGCAACGTCCTGGTGGGTGTCACGACCAACGAGGATCTGGAGCGGCTCCATCCGGCGGTGGTCCGCCCCGGCCGCTGTCTGGCCCGTATCGAGGTGGGCCGCCTGACCCGCCGGGAGGCGGTGGGCTGGCTGGGCACGGAGGAGGGGGTCGGCCGCGAGGGCTCCACCCTCGCGGAGCTGTACGCGCTGCGCCGGGGCACCTCCCCGACCGCGCTGCCGGAGCCGCGGGACGGGGCGGACGCGGGGCTCTATCTGTGAGTGGTTCCATGGAGGTATGACCCGGTACGTGGGTACGTCGGGCTGGCAGTACAAGGACTGGCGCGGCGCCCTCTACCCGGCCGGCTGCCCGATGCGGCGCTGGCTGGAGGAGTACGCCGCGCACTTCCCGACGGTCGAGATCAACAACGCCTTCTACCGGCTGCCGTCCCGGGAGAACTTCGAGTCGTGGCGGGAGCGGGTGCCTGCGGACTTCGTGGTCGCGGTGAAGGCGAGCCGGTACCTCACCCACATCAAGCGTCTGAAGGACCCCGAGGAGCCGGTCCACCGGCTGATGACCCACGCCGAGGGCCTGGGCGCCCGTCTGGGCCCGGTCCTCCTCCAGCTCCCGCCGACCCTGAGGGCCGACGCGGAACTCCTGGACGCCTGCCTCGCCTGCTTCCCCCCGGGGACGCGGGTGGCCGTCGAACCGCGGCACGAGTCCTGGTGGACGCCGGAGGTCCGCGAGGTCCTGGAGTCCCGCTCCGCCGCCCTGTGCTGGGCCGACGTCCGCGCGCACCCGGTCACGCCCCTGTGGCGGACGACGAACTGGGGCTACGTCCGCTTCCACGAGGGCCGGGCGAAGGACTGGCCGCGATACGGCAGACGCTCCCTGGAGACCTGGGCGGCCCGGATCGACGCCACCTGGCCCGCCGACGACGACGTCTACGCGTACTTCAACAACGACCCGAACGCGGCGGCGGTGGAGAACGCGAGAACCTTCGAGAGCCTGCTGCGGTGAGACTCAGCCGCCGTAGGCGGCCCGCAGGGCGTCCCCTACGGCGGCCAGCGCGGCGTCCCGCTCCACGCCCAGCCGCCGGGCCCGCTCGACGTACGCCTGTGCCGCCGACGCCAGCTCCCGTTCCGCCGCGGAACCCGCCGCCGCCACGAACGTGCCGTTGCGCCCCCGCGTCTCGATCACCCCGTCGCTCTCCAGCGCCCGGTACGCCTTGGCGACGGTGTTCGCGGCGAGCCCCAGCGACTCCGCCAGCCCCCGCACCGTGGGCAGCCGGTACCCGACCGGCAGCACCCCCGACCGCGCCTGTTCGGAGATCTGCGTCCGCACCTGCTCGTACGGCGGCGCACTGTCGTCGATGTCGATCTTCAAGGTCACGCCCCCGATTCTTCCGCACCGGCCGGAAAATGGGAGGCAGCCGCAGGACTCGCCGTCCTAGTCTCCGGCCATATGGCAATCACCGTGCGCAACCTGCACCCCGAAGCCCGAGCCGACCTGAAGGACTTCGTCCAGGTCCGCGACCGCGCCCTCCCCTTCGTGATCTACACCCCGGACTCCCTGGCCTACGACATCGCCCATATGCACACCGAGGCCCACTACCGCCCCCTCGTGGCGGAGGAGGACGGCGAGGTGATCGGCACGGCACAGGTCGGCCTCGTGTACGACAGCCCTGAGCCCGGTCAGGGCTACGTCAACGTGTACGTGCACCCGGAGCGGACGCGTCGCGGTGCCGGCACCGCGCTGATCCGCGCTGCCGAGGAGTACCTGGCGGCCCACGGCGCGACGAAGCTGTACGCCTGGGTGCTGAACGAACCGGCCAACCGCGCCTTCGCCGAAGCCCACGGCTACCGCGCGAGCCGCTCCGCGCACTTCCTCCGCCTGGACCTCGCGGGCGCCGCACTGCCCCCGCTCGAAACGCCGCCGCCCGGCGTCGAACTGCGCACGGGCGCCGACTTCGCCGACGACCCGCGCCCGCTGTTCGCCCTGGACGCGGCGACGGTGGCGGACGAACCGAGCGATGTCGACAACGAGTTCACCGATTACGAGGCCTGGCTGCGGGAGACCTGGCACCACCCGCTGATCAGCCATGAGCTGACCTCGGTCGCCGTCGTCGAGGGCCGCCTGGCCGCGTTCAGCCTGGCCCGCACCGATGGCGGCATCCGCTACGGCACCGCGATGACCGGCACGGCCCGCGACTTCCGCGGCCGGGGTCTCGCCAAGCTCGCCAAGAACGACTCCCTGCACCGCGCCCGCGCGGCCGGTTTCACGGAGGCGTTCACCGGCAACGACGCGGGCAACGGCCCGATGATCGCGATCAACAAGTGGTTCGGCTACGAGGTGGCCGCGACGGAGGTGCGGTATGTCCGTGAACTCGGCTGAGAGGGCCGGCGAGTTGGAGGTCGTCCTGGTCAAGGCGGGCCGTACGAAGATCCGTTACCGGAGCGAGCTCGTCGCCGACGACGGCAACCACCTCACCGTCCGTGCCGCCTGGGCGGGCGACGGCGTCCGTGACTTCGGCTTCGTCCGCTTCGAACCCGGGGACGTGTTCACGGAGCACTACTGGCGGGACCGCTGGTACGCGGTGAAGGAGGTCCGCGCCGGCGACGGCACGCTCAAGGGCTGGTACTGCGACGTGACCCGCCCGGCCGTGCTCGACGGTGCCGAGCTGGTCGTGGAGGATCTCGACCTCGACCTGTGGCGGTCCGCCGACGGCACCGACGTACTGCGCCTGGACGAGGACGAGTTCGCCGAGAGCGGTCTCGCGGAGCGGGACCCCGAGGCGGCGACGGCCGCCGTGGCCGCCCTCGACGAGTTGGAGCAGCGGGCCCGCACCCGAGAGGGCCTCACCGCACTCCTCTCCTAGGCCGCCGTGGCCACCACGGCGTACCGCTCGTCCTCCACCGCTCTCCCCCACAGCACCGGATCGTCGGACAGCCGCTCCACGCGCACCTGCCCGGCGAGCGGTTCGACGAGGGCGGTGAGGCGGGCGGCGGGTATCCCGACCGGGCTGACCGTCCCCCAGACGCCCTCGACGAGGACCAGTCGGCCTCCTGGGCGCAGCAGCTCACGCCAGTGGCGCAGGGCCCGGCCGGGGTCGGGGAGCGCCCACAGCACGTGCCGTACGAGGACGACGTCGAAGCGCTGCTCCCCCACCGGCGGTGCCGCCGCGTCACCGACGAGGAACGCGGCGTCACGTCCGGCGAGTTTCGCGCGGGCGAGGTCCACCATCGCCGGGGCGCTGTCGACGCCGGTGACGCGATGTCCCTGTTCGGCCGCGAGGAGCGACAGGCTGCCGGTGCCGCAGCCGAGGTCGAGTACGTCACAGGCCCGGCCGGGCAGCCAGGAGCGCAGCCGCGCGGCCCAGGCGGCCCGCACCCGCGGGTCGCGCAGGCCGTGGTCCGGCTCCTCGTCGAAGGAGGCGGCCCCCGCATTCCAATCCACGCCGTCCGCGCCCGCGTCGGCTTCGAATCCACTGTGATCGGTCATGGTCACCAGACTGGCATCCGCCACTGACAATCAGACGGCGCTGGAAGCCGGCTCGAAAGTCAGTCGAAATCGTGATGACCGCCACTGACAGATCGCCGTCGATGAGGAACTCTCCCCGAAAGGGTCTACCTCCGTGAGAACGCGGAACTCGGTAGGCCTTGAAGGAGGCAGTCATGCGCCGGACAACCGTGCAGAAGCCCCTGAAGAGGACGGACGCCCGTCGGATCCGCGAGGAGGCCGAGGAGCGCCCCGCAGGACGCCCGGAGGTGCGAAAGGACATCGCACGCACCTGGTGGCCGGACGGGTGACGGCGCGGGCTCAGCCCAGTCGCTTGCGGTAGTGGACGCGGTCATAGGGCCCGTCCACTCTCCGTTCCACGACCTCGTAGCCGTACTTCGGATAGATCTTCTGGTTCTCCCACATCAGCGCGTTCGTGTGGAGCCTCACCTCGGTGAGGCCCAGCGCACGCGCGTGTGCGTCCACGAACCGCAACAGCCGTCCTCCCACGCCCGTTCCCTGGGCGTCGGGGTGGACGGCGATGTTGTCCAGGTACAGATGGTCCGCGCGCTCCTCGACCACCACCAGACCGGTGACGGGATCGCCCGTGACGAACACCTGCCCCGCCGCCACGGCCGCCGCGTGGTCCCGTTCCATGGGCTGGGGCACCACACCGATGCGCTCGATGTAGTGGTGGTAGGCGGCGTCGGTGACAGCCTTCACGCGCGGCACGTCGGCCGGGCCGGCGAGCCGTATGTCCTCGTTGGTCATGCGCGCACGCTACCTACCTGATCTCCGTCTCAGCAGTCCCTTAAGAGGGCCATAAAGATCGTTCCCGACCGCCCCGAGCACGGGATTTCACGGTTTCTTGGATCCGGCACCCGTCAGTACCGCTTCCGAGGAGTTCCGCCATGCCCGCACGCCGCACGGCCGCCACTGTCACCGCGCTCGGCCTGACCCCGCTCGCCCTCACCGCGCTCGCCGCGGCGCCCGCGTCGGCGCACGGCACGCTCGGCGATCCGGTGAGCCGGGTCGCCCAGTGCTACGCGGAGGGCCCCGAGAGCCCGAAGTCGGACGCCTGCGAGGCCGCGGTCGCGGCGGGCGGCACCCAGGCGCTCTACGACTGGAACGGCGTCCGCATCGGCGACGCGGCCGGACAGCACCAGACCCTCATCCCGGACGGCAGGCTGTGCAGCGCGAACGCCGACGAGTTCAAGGGCCTCGACCTGGCCCGCGCCGACTGGCCGGCGACGAGCGTGAGCAGCGGGTCGTACACCTTCAAGTACCGCGTGACGGCCCCGCACAAGGGCACGTTCAAGGTGTACGTCACCAAGCAGGGGTACGACCCGACGCAGCCGCTCGCCTGGGACGACCTGGACCTGGCCCACCCGGTGGCGACGGCCACCGACCCGGTCGCGGCGAACGGCTACTACACGTTCTCCGGCACCCTCCCGGAGCGCTCCGGCGCCCAGTTGCTGTACGCGGTCTGGCAGCGCTCGGACAGCCCGGAGGCGTTCTACTCCTGCTCGGACGTGACATACGGCGGCGGCAGCGGTTCCGGTTCGGGCAGCACCGCGTCGCCCGCTCCCAGCGCCTCCGCCCCCTCCGAGGAGCAGATCGAGGACGGCGCCGACCGGTCCACCGTCGAGCACGGCGGGCACGGCGACCAGGACGCGTCCACCTCGGCCGAGCCGGCCACGGCTCCGGAGTCGAGCCCGGTCACCGATGTGAAGGCGGCCGGCGCCACGGAGGACCTCGCCGAGACGGGCGGCGACAGCGGCACGGCGTATGTCGCGATGGGCGGCGCGGCCGTCCTCGCGGCCGGCGCGGCGATCCTCTTCGGGTCGGTGCGGCGGCGTGCGGTGAGCGGTGGCGGGCACGGCCGTTAGGGCCTGTCGCGGCCACTACGGGGGGCGGGGTCTGTCCGGCGGCTCAGGTCGGACAGACCCCGGCCGTGCGTTATCCGAGGACCGAGGCGCAGGTCGTCGGTGTGGCGTGCGCCGGGTCGAGCGCGTTGGCCACCTCGTGGAAGGCGATCAGGCTGAACAGGCCGATCGCCACGTGCTCGGAGAGATCGAGCGGGCACAGGTCCTGGAGGACGACGTTGCGGACGCCGGTGCCGCTGAGGAACTGGCTCCGGTAGGGCGTCACGACCTCGTCGTACTTCGTGGCGAGGACCGTGTACGTGACGCCGGGGACGGTGTCGCCGCCCTCGTTGAGCTTGGTGAGGAGGGGGGAGCCGGCGACCTGGTCGGCGAGGGCGGGGGTGCTGGTGGAGAGCAGGTCGGCGGCGCCGGGGAAGTACGGCAGCAGGTGGGTGAGGCCGTTGAGGGTGGTGCCGTGGTTGCTGGGCGCGATGCCGACGAGGGCGTTCACCTTGGCGGCTCCGCCGAGGAACTTGAGGTAGTAGCGGGGCATCATGCCGCCCTGCGAGTGGCCGACGACATCGGTCTCGGCGGCGCCGGTCGCGGCGAGCACCTTGTCGACGAAGGCGGAGAGCTGCTGGGCCGACTTGTCGACGGGGCCGAGGCCGTTGAAGACGGGGACGCCGGGGAGTTGGCCGTAGTCGAGGGAGTAGACGCAGTAGTCGCGGTTCTCCAGGTAGGGCGCGAGGCCGAGCCAGTTGTCGACGGAGTTGCCGAGGGTGCCGTGCACCAGGACGACGGGGCGGGGATGGGTGGTGGAGGGCTTGCAGGAGAAGTCGTTCCAGCCGGAGTGGGGGGCGTCGGCGGCGTGGGCGGCGGTGGCGGGGACGACGGCGACCGTGGCGGTCAGCAGCAGCGCGGTCAGGGGTCTGAGCAGTCGTTTCCAGGGCAGCATCGGGTGATCTCCTTGCGGCTCAAGGGAGTTGCGATGGCCTTACGCCCTGTGATCCGGATCACGAGGATGCTGTTCACTCGTCAAGTTACGGACGGGTAGTGCAGTTGTGAAGTTACGCGCCAGTAAAAACTTCCAGCGCTAGCCGGAGACGAGCGGGACTACAGAGGAACCGTCACCAGGCGGGCCTGATCGGACCATAGGGCGCGATACGCGCCAATTGATCACGCAACGCCCGCACTTCACCCTCACCGAGCAGTTCGACCCACGGCCGGACGGCGTCCGCGGCGGCCTCCTCGGCGGCCCGCGTGCACGCCCAGCCCCGCTCGGTCAGCACGACGAGCCGGGCCCGCGCGTCCCCGGGATGCGCCCGCCGCTCCGCATACCCCTTGCGCACCAGGTCGTCGACGAGCTGACTGGCGGCCTGCTTGGTCACCCCGAGGTGCGCGGCGAGCTCGGTGGCCGTGGCGCCGCCCGCGGAGAGCCGGGTGAACGCGAACCCGTAGGCGGGCCGCGCGTCGAACCCGCGCGCGACGACACCGTCATTGATGCGCTGCGTCAGCTCACCCGCGGCGGCGAGCAGGACGGCGGTCAGGGCGAGGGCTTCGGAGTTCTGCACCCCCGCATTGAAACACCCTTGACGAATTGGTCAATCAGCTTGACCATAGGAGCACATAGTCAAGTTGCTTGACCATCTTCCGATCGTCCACTCCGGGGGTACTCATGCCAGTCATCCACCCGTCCGCAGCCGTCACCCACGAGATCCACGGCGCCCGGTTCGTCTCGTACGCCACTCCCCTCACCGGCAGCAAGGAGCTGTGCGCCTGGCGCGGTGAGATCCCGGCGGGGACCAAGGCGCCCGCGCACACGGTGAACCGTGAGGAGATCCTCCACCTCCTCGCCGGCGCACTCCTGATCACCCTCGACGGCGACACCCACCGGCTCACCCCGGGCGACACGGTGATCGTCAACCCCGGCGCGACGCTGAGCGTCGAGAACCCGACCGACGAGACCGCTGTCACCTGGGTCACCACGTCCATCGGCCTGTCGGCGACGATGGCCGACGGCACGGTCATCACCCCGCCGTGGGCCAACTGAGCCCAGGAGAAAGGGGCGTTACGCCGCCAGCGTCCCCGGCATCACCGCGTGCGGCCCGAACTTGGCCCGCGCCCGGTCCGCGACCTCCTCGATACGGCGCAGCTTCTCGTCGACGGGGTCGAAGGTGAGCTGATGGGAGGCCTGTTCGGCGGGGCCGAGCGCCTCGGCGCGCAGGGCGATGGCGCGGACCCGGGCGCGCTGGAGGCCGAGCGCCTCGTACATCTCGTAGGCCGTCCTGGTCAGCGCGGCCGAGTGGGCGGTGGGCTCCTTCAGGGTGCGGGTGCGGGTCGTCGAGGAGCGGTCGGCGTAGCGCACGGTGAGGGTCAGGGTGCCGCAGACCTTGTCGACGGCGCGGAGCCGGGCGCCCAGTTCACCGGCGGCGGCGAGCAGAGCGCGGCGGTGCCGGTCGGGGTCCAACTCGTCGCGGTCGAAGGGGCGTTCGGTGGCCAGGGACCTCGACACGGCGTTCGGGACCACCCGGCCGCGGTCGACACCGCCCGCCTTCTCGTGCAGTTCGCGGCCCGCCTTCGCGCCGACCAGGCGCTGGAGCGTGGACAGGGGGGCGGCGGCGACCCGGCCGAGGGTGTCGAGGCCGTACTCGCACAGGGTGCGGGCGGTGGCCGTGCCCACGCCGGGGAGCGCGGCCACCGGCTTCCCGGCGAGGAAGTCGGCCACCTCCCCCTCGGTCACCGCGCGGGTCACCCCGGGCCGGGCGTCCCGCAGCGCCATGCGGGCCAGCATCGGGCCGGGACCGGCACCGATCGCGCAGTCGACGCCGTGGTGGGCGAGGGCGCGGACCCGGATCACCGAGGCCAGCTCGACGGCGTCGCGCCCGAAGTACCGTTCGGCGCCCCGCAGATCGGCCAGCGCCCCGTCCGGTGGCAGCGCCTCCACGACGGGCGTGAAGTCCTCGAGCAGGCCGAGCAGCCCCGGCAGGGCCGCCTCGTGCGCCGGCGGCAGCTGGAAACGTACGCAGAGGATGGTCATCCCGCACTCCCCGGGCTCTGGTGCCACAACTTCCTTGCCTGTGAAGGCTCTTGACCCGCAGGTCGCAGATCGGCCCACGGATGCAGTTCGTATCCCGTCGGCATCTGGATGCGCCGGCCGCCGGTGGAATCCCCGGTGGCTTCCGGCACGGGCTCCGCCAGCCGTGCCGCCACCGCGTCGAGGCCCCGCTCGGCGCGGAGTTCGACGAGTTCGGCGAGGTTCCAGGCGGCGGTGCCCACCACGCTGAGGCTGCGCGGGCCGCGTCGCTGCACCGTGCCGCGCACCAGCAGCAGCCAGGAGTGGAAGACGGTGTGGGCGCAGGCGTCGTGGGAGTCGTCGAAGAAGGCGAGGTCGACCAGGCCGGTGCCGTCGTCCAGGGTGGAGAAGATGACCCGCTTGCCGGACCGGATCGGCGGCGTCTGGGTGGCCGCCTTGGCACCGGCGACGAGGACCGTCTCCCCGTGCCGCGCCTCCCGCAGCCGGCGCGCGTCGATCACGCCCAGCTCGCCCAGGAACTCCCGGTGGTCGTCCATGAGGTTGCGCGAGGCGTCCATGGACAGCACGCCCAGCTCGGCGCTGAGCTTCTCGGCGGAGGAGAGGTCGGGCAGTCCGGCGGACGCGGTCTTCCGCCCGCCGGCCAGCGGGAGTTGGCCCCCGCCGCCGCCCCGGGCGCCCCGGTGCAGCTCGGTCAGGTGCAGTTGCAGATCACGCCGGTTGGCGCCGAAGGCGTCCAACGCCCCGACCTGCGCGAGCCGCCCGGCCAGCGGCCTGCTCGGGCGCGCCCGCTCCCAGAAGTCGAGGAGCGAGGCGTACGGCTGCCCGTCCGCGATCCGTGCCGCCTCGGCCTCACTGATGCCGTGCACGTCGGAGAGCGCCAGCCGGAGCCCCCACAACCCCGAATCAGACACCAGTTCGATCCGGTGAGCGACCGCCGACCGGTTCACGTCCAACGGCAGGATCGGCACCCCGCGCCGCCGCGCGTCCGCCAGCAGCAGCCGCTTCGGATACATCCCGGGGTCGTGCGTGAGCAGCCCGGCATAGAAGGCGGCCGGGTGATGCGCCTTCAGCCACGCCGACTGATAGGTGGGGACGGCGAAGGCGACGGCGTGCGCCTTGCAGAAGCCGTACGAGCCGAAGGCCTCGATGATCTCCCAGGTCCGCTGAATCGTTTCCGCGTCATAGCCCCGGGCCGCCGCGTGCTGCGCGAACCAGAACCGGATCCGTCCCTGCGACTCCGGGTCGGACAGCCCGCGCCGTACCCGGTCCGCCTCGCCGCGTCCGCAGCCGGTCATGATGTCGACGATGTCGATGATCTGCTCGTGGAAGACGACGACCCCGTACGTCCCCTTCAGCGGCTCCGCCAGATCCGGGTGCGGATACCTGACGGGCGCCCGTCCGTGCCGTGCCTCGATGAACGGCCGCACCATGTCGGCGGCGACCGGACCGGGCCGGAAGAGGGAGATGTCGACGACGAGGTCGTGGAAGGTGGCCGGCTGGAGCCTGCCCACCAGGTCCCGCTGACCCGGCGACTCGATCTGGAAGCAGCCCAACGTCTCGGTGGACCGGATGAGTTGATACGTCGCCGGGTCCCCGGGGGCGATCGCGTCGATGTCGACCCTCTCCCCCGTCGCCCGCGCCACCTCCGCGACCGCGTGCGCCATCGCCGACTGCATCCGCACGCCGAGCACATCGAGCTTGAGCAGCCCGAGGTCCTCGACGTCGTCCTTGTCGAACTGCGACATGGGAAAGCCCTCGCCGCTGGTCGGCATGACCGGCGTACGGCTCAGCAGGGAGGCGTCGGAGAGGAGCACCCCGCACGGGTGCATGGCGACGCCGCGCGGGAGGGCGTCGAGGGCCTCGACCAGCTCCCACAGCCGCCCGTATCTGTCCTTCTCCCCTGCCAGAGAACGGAGTTCGGGCAGCTCCTCCAGTGCCGCGCGGGCGTCACGGGCCCGGATGTGCGGGAAGGACTTGGCGATGCGGTCGATGTCGGCGGGGTCCATGGACAGGGCCGCGCCCACGTCCCGGACCGCGTGCCGTACCCGGTACGTCTCGGGCATCGCGACCGTCGCGACCCGCTCGGTGCCGAACCGGCCGATGATCGCGCGGTAGACCTCCAGGCGCCGCGCGGACTCCACGTCGATGTCGATGTCGGGCAGCACCAGCCGCCGTTTGGACAGGAACCGCTCCATCAGCAGCCCGTGCTCGACCGGGTCGGCGTGGGCGATCCCGAGGAGGTGGTTGACGAGGGACCCCGCTCCGGAGCCGCGCGCGGCCACCCGGATGCCCATCTCCCGTACGTCGTCCACCACTTGAGCGACCGTCAGGAAGTAGGAGGCGAAGCCGTGGTGGGCGATGATGTCCAGCTCCTGATGCATCCGCTCCCAGTAGGCGTACCGGCCGGCGTAGCCCTTCCGCACCATCCCGGCCGCCGCCCGCGAGGCGAGGGTGCGCTGGGCGGTGCGGCGGTCGGCGCCGACGAGGTGCGGTTCGGGGAAGTGGACGGTGCCGATGCCGAGGTCGTCCTCGGGGTCGACCAGGCACTCGGCGGCCGTCGCCCGGGTCTGGTCGAGGAGCCGGTGCGCGGTGTCGCGCCTGAACCCCGCGGCCTCCACGATCCGCTCGGCCGCCGCCAGCATGGCGGGCGCGTCCTTGAGCCAGGCCTCGCCGGAGTCCAGCTCCTTGCCTGCGCCCACGGGGACGAGCCGGCGGGCGGCGTCCAGGACGTCGGCGACCGGGCCCTGCCCGGGGTCGGCGTACCGGACGGCGTTGCCGAGCACGGGACGTACGCGCTGCTCGGCGGCGAAGCCGACGGTGCGGGCGGCCAGCCGCAGGGAGCCGGGCCCGGTGCCCTTGCGGCCGTGCCAGACGGTCTCCAGGCGCAGGGCGTCGCCGTACCGCTCCCGCCAGGGGGCGAGGAGCCGGGCGGCCCGGTCGGGGCGGCCGGCGGCGAGGGCGCGGCCGACGTCGGAGTCGGGGCCGAGCAGGACGGTCAGGCCGTCGCCGTGGTTCTCGGCCCAGGACAGCAGGGGGGTGTCGGGGGCGGTGTGGACGGTGGTCACCAAGCGGCACAGGTCGGCCCAGCCGCGGGCACCGTCCCGGGCGAGGAAGGTGACGCGGGGTGTCGACTCGTCGATGAAGGCGCCGCCGCGGACGGGGGCGCGACGGTGCTCCTGTCGTACGGGCTCGTACTCCTCGACGGCCAGTTCGGCGCCGAACAGCGGCCGCACCCCCGCCTTGGCGCAGGCCTTGGCGAAGCGGACCGTGCCCGCGAGGGTGTCGCGGTCGGTGAGGGCGAGGGCGTCCATACCCCGCTCGGCGGCACGCTCGGCGAGCCGCTCCGGGTGGGAGGCGCCGTAGCGCAGGGAGAACCCGGAGACGGTGTGCAGATGCGTGAACCCTGACACCCGCGCCTCCATTTTCGAACATCAGTTCCCAACTGCCTCACCCCCACCATAGACCAAAAATCGAACCCGTGTACGACAACCGTTCGGCCGCCTCCCACCTGCGGAAACGCCCGCCACCTCGGACTGTGGGGACATGACACAGAACAGCACCCAGAACGGCGGTTTTCTCGCCGAGGTGAAGGACGCGGTCACGCCACGGGCCACACTGCTCGTCCTCGGTGCGCTCGCCCTCCAGCTGCTGTTCATCGCCTCCTATGTGGGGGCCCTGCACGATCCGAGGCCGAAGGACGTGCCCTTCGGGGTGGTGGCGCCGCGGGCCGCCGCCCAGCAGGCGGTGACCCGGCTGGATCAGCTGCCCGGCTCACCCCTGGACCCGCGCACGGTGACCGACGCGGCGACGGCCCGGAAGCAGATCATGAACCGGGACATCGACGGAGCGCTGATCATCAATGCCACCGGGGCGAAGGACACGCTTCTGGTCGCGAGCGGCGGCGGCACCGTCCTCGCCACCACCCTGGAGAAGTACCTCACCGCCCTGGAGGCCTCCCAGCAGCGGAGCATCCGGACGGTGGACGTGGCCCCGGCCTCCGCCACCGACTTCGACGGCCTCTCGTCGTTCTATGTCGTGGTCGGCTGGTGCGTCGGCGGCTATCTGACCGCCTCGATCCTGGCGATCAGCACCGGCGCCCGGCCCGCCAACCCGCGCCGCGCGGTGATCCGGCTGGTCGTGATGGCACTGGTGTCGATCGTCGGCGGGCTCGGCGGCGCGGTGATCGTGGGACCGATCCTGGACGCGCTGCCCGGCAGCGTCATGGCCTTCTGGGGGCTCGGCGCGCTGGTCACCTTCGCGGTGGGGGCGGCGACCCTGGCCCTCCAGGGCATGTTCGGGGTGGTCGGCATCGGCCTGGCGATCCTGCTCGTGGTGATCGCCGGCAACCCGAGCGCGGGCGGCGCCTTCCCGCTGCCGATGCTGCCGCCGTTCTGGAAGGCGATCGGCCCGGCACTGCCGCCGGGCGCGGGCACCTGGGCGGCCCGCTCGATCGCGTACTTCAAGGGCAACGACACGACCGGCGCCCTGCTGGTCCTGTCGGCATGGGCGGCGGCCGGCATCGCGATCACGCTGGGGGCGTCGGTGTTCCGTGCACGGCGAGAAGACGAACCCCTGCCGACCCAGGCGCCGTAGCAGGCCTTGACCGGCCCGCAGCCGCCGACGGCGGGCGACCCCCACAGGGGCCACCCGCACTCGACGACGAAAGGTGCACGGGCGGTGCGGGCGGGAGAACAAACCACCCGCACCACAGCGCACGGTCAGCCGATAGACGTACCGGTGGCCGACAGAGCCTCCGTCACCGGCTGGAAGAACGTCTCCCCACCGGAGGTGCAGTCACCGCTACCCCCCGACGTCAGCCCGATCGCGTTGCTCCCCGAGAACAGCGACCCGCCACTGTCCCCCGGCTCCGCGCACACATCGGTCTGGATCAGCCCGTTGACGATGTCCCCGTTGCCGTAGTTCACGGTGGCGTCCAGCCCGGTGACGGTCCCGTCATGAACCTGCGTGGTCGACCCGCTCCGGGTGACCTTCATCCCGACCGTCGCCTCGGCCGCCCCGCTGATCGCCTGCGCGGACCCGTTGTAGAGGTCCACCTCGCTCGGGTGGTCGACGTCCGCGGTGTACTTGACCAGCCCGAAGTCGTTGTCCGGGAAGCTGGACGACTCGTTGGTGCCGATCTGCGTACCGCTGGAGTCCGCCCAGGTCGAGATCGCCTCCGTGCAGTGCCCGGCGGTGAGGAAGTACGGCTCGCCGCCCTTGGTCACGTTGAACCCGAGCGAGCACCGCCCGCTGCCGCCGGTGATGGCGTCGCCACCGGCGATGAAGGGCTTGAACTCCCCCTTCGTGCGCTGGAGTTCCGCTGTCGCCCCGAGCCCGTCGACGACCTTCGTGAGCTTGGCCCACTCGGCGTCGGAGACCGTGCGGTCGGCGGTGACGACGACCTTGTTGGTGGTCGGGTCGGTCGCCCAGGACGTGCCCGGGATGGTCGCGTCGTCCTTGAGGGTCGTACGGGCGCCTCTGAGCTCGGCGAGGGAGTTCTCCACGACCCGGGCCTTCGCGCCTGCCTCCTCGACGACCGAGGCAGCTGTCTCGTCGAGGACGTTGACGACGAGCGCCTTGCTCTTCGCGTCGTAGTACGTTCCCGCCGCGTCGGCGCCGAGCTCCTTGTCGAGCGTCGAGGCGAGGTTTCCGGCCGCGAGGACCGAAAGGACCTTCGGCTCGGGGCTGTTCGCGGACTCACTGGCGTTCGCAGTCTGGAAGGTGACTCCCGCGGCGACCAGTGCGGCGATGCCCGCACCTGCCGCGGCGGCCCGCCGCCTGGGTATGCGTCGGTGCTTCAACTCGCGTCCTCCTGTGGGGGGTCGGCCCGGTCGGTTGTGGGGACCTCGTGGGCCGGAAGGCTGGTTGACGAGCGCCTACTCTTCCGAACTCCACAGGCAGTGCACAAGGTTGACTTCCGGACGCGCGTAGAACGCGATTGCACGCCCCCCTAGCCTTGACCGCGAACAGTCAGACCAGGGGAATTCACACTGCAAACACTACGAGCGAGTAACTCCTCACCAGCCCGTGAGGTCTAGTCCTGTCCGGAATTCGACCCCTCCGGGTCCGGATCCAAACGAGGCTGGGGAGCCGGGAGTTGCTCCTGCACCGGTTGCGCGACCGGTGGCGGCGGGGGCACCGCCACCCCCTGCTGCGCCTTCTCCAGGAACCGCAGCAGCTCCACCGGGAACGGCAACACCAGCGTGGAGTTCTTCTCGGCCGCCACCGCCACCACCGTCTGGAGCAGCCGCAGTTGGAGGGCCGCCGGCTGCTCGGACATCTCCTTGGCGGCCTCGGCGAGCTTCTTCGACGCCTGGAGCTCCGCGTCGGCGTTGATGACCCGGGCCCGCCGCTCCCGGTCGGCCTCGGCCTGCCGGGCCATGGAGCGCTTCATGGTCTCGGGCAGGGAGACGTCCTTGATCTCGACCCGGTCGATCGTCACGCCCCACTCCACGGCCGGGCTGTCGATCATCAGCTCCAGCCCCTGGTTGAGCTTCTCGCGGTCGGCGAGCAGATCGTCCAGCTCGCTCTTGCCGATGATGGACCTGAGCGAGGTCTGCGCCATCTGCGAGACGGCGAACCGGTAGTCCTCGACCCGCACGATCGCCTCGGCCGGCGCGGTCACCTTGAAGTAGACGACGGCGTCGACCCGCACCGTGACGTTGTCCCGGGTGATCCCCTCCTGCGCGGGCACCGGCATGGTCACGATCTGCATGTTGACCTTACGGAGCTTGTCGACCCCCGGGACGATCATGGTGAACCCGGGCCCGCGCACATCCGGCCGGAGCTTTCCGAGGCGGAACACCACGCCCCGTTCGTACTGCTTGACGACCCGCGCCGCGGCTATCGCGTACACCACCCCGGCGGACGCCAGCGTCACTCCGGCCGCCACCAGCTCCTCGACCATCACGGCCCCCAGGGTCCGACGTGGGCGTCCACAGGGAGTACTGCCTGCACTACGAAGGTAACTCCGTCGTACGGCCAAGGGGGAGCCCCCGCACGCGAGTCGCGTACGGGGGCTCGTGAACGCTGGGTGACTGCCGGCCGGGGTCCGGTGTCTAGTAGACGTGGACTCCGTACGCGCTCAGCGCCTCGGTGACCGGCTGGAAGAACGTCGTGCCGCCGGAGGTGCAGTTGCCACTGCCTCCGGAGGTCAGACCGTAGGCGACGGTGCCGCCGTACAGCGGGCCGCCGGAGTCGCCGGGCTCGGCGCAGACCGTGGTCTGGATCATGCCGTAGACGATGTCGCCGCCGCCGTAGTTGACGGTCGCGTTGAGGGCGGTGACCCGGCCGCTGTGCGTGCCCGTGGTGGAGCCGCGACGGTACACCGTGGTACCGACGGAAGGCGTGGCGGCACTGGCGATGTCCTGGCTGCCCACGGCACCCGACTTGGTGACCGAGGTGTTCGTGTAGCGCACGATGCCGTAGTCGTTGGTCGGGAAGCTGGAGCCCGCGGTGGTGCCGAGCGTGGTCGAGTGGGACGAGTTCGACCACCAGGTGCCCGCGCCGTCGGTGCAGTGACCGGCGGTCAGGAAGTAGTAGTTGCCGCTGCTGTCCTGGACGTTGAAGCCGAGCGAGCAGCGCCAGCTACTCGCATAGATGGCGTCGCCGCCGGAGATCAGCTTCTGGAACGTGCCCGCGGTCTTCTTGATCGTCAGCGCACCGGCGTTGGCGCCGGCCTGCCGCTTGATCTTGGCGATCTCCGCCTTGGAGACCGTGCTGTCGACGGTGACGACGACGCGGTTGGTCTTGCTGTCGACCGCCCAGGCGGTGCCCGGGATATCGGCCTTGAGCACCGAGTTGTTGGCGCTCTTGAGCTGTGCGGTGCTGAACGTGGAGACGTCCGAGGCGCTCGCGTTGGGGATCGCGATCGCGGCGGCGGCCACGAGTCCGGTGGAGACGGCGATCAGCCGGGTCCGTCTCGTGATGCCGCTGCGGGGGGTGGTGCGCTTGATCCTCACTTTTCGTTCCCTCCCAGGGAGGTCGGGGGCCCGCGTGGGGTCGGGGCCCGTGAGGCGCAGCCAGGGGCCCCGAATGTCCGGATTCCGAACAAGCCGTGCCCCTGACAAGCGCTGAGGGGGAGTATTCGGCCGAACGACCGGTAGACGCAAGGGCGCCTTTCGGCCGTCAACCTTTGAACCACCCATGACCTGGCCAAGAGTTGGCCATCGCTCAGCCGAGGTTCCACTCCCCCGCCTCGACGGCTGCGTCCAGGGTGTTGCCGGGCGGCGGGAAGAGGCAGATGAAGTGGTCGGCGAAGGCACGGGGCGGCAGCAGCACCCGGCTGAAGTCGACCGCCGTCCGCCCCTCGCCGTCCGATGCGGCGGGCCGCAGAAACCGGAAACGGAACCTGCTCGTCCCACTCGCCGTATCGCCGAAAACAGCCCACAGAATGCCGTCCGCCTCGACCGTCACCAGGAGCGTGCGGTGCGGTGTTCGCCGTACGGGGTGAAGCGCCCCGGCACCGACCAGCGCGGATCGTACGGCGTGGCCTCGATGCCCCGGAAGGCGCGGCGCGCCTCGGGGCGGGGGCGAAGTCCCGTACGCCCCAGGCCCCTTCGCGGACCAGCACCACCAACTGCCGCTCGCCGAACACGAGGTGCCCCCGTCCGTGCCGAGCCGCGTCTCACTGCTCACCGGCCGCCCGTCCAGGGTCAGCCCGTCGGTCCCGTCGGCCGTGACCAGCACCGCGTCGCCGTCGATCCGCCAGTTCCCCGGGATGCCCGGGAGCCGGCCGTCCGGATGGTCCTCCGGCCAGTACATGCCCCCTTGATCAGCCTTTCCCCGACGGTTCCGTGAGCCCGAGGTGGGAGCGCAGGGTGGTGCCCTCGTATTCCGTGCGGAAGACCCCGCGCTCCTGGAGCAGCGGCACCACCCGGTCCACGAACTCGTCGAGTCCGCCGGGGGTGAGATGCGGTACGAGGATGAAGCCGTCGGCGGCGTCGGCCTGCACGAACGCGTCGAGTTCGGCGGCGATGGCCTGCGGGGTGCCGACGAAGGCCTGCCGGCCGCCCGCCTCGATCACGGTCTCCCGGATCGACAGCCCCTTCTCCTGCGCGAGCGCCCGCCACTTCTCGGCGATCGCCACGGTGTCACCGCGCCGGGTCCGCCCCTGGGTGAGCGTCGGTTCCGGCACCGGATCGATGTCGGGCAGCGGTCCGTCCGGGTCGTACGCGGAGAGGTCGGTGCCCCAGATCTGCTCCAGCGTGAGGATCGCGTTCTGCGGAGAGGTCTGCTGCCGCCTGATCTCGGCGGCCTTCTCACGCGCGTCGGCGGCGCTGTCGCCGAGGACGACGGAGACGCCGGGCAGGATCTTCAGATCGTCGTGCGCGCGGCCGTACTTGGCGAGCCGCCTCTTCACATCGGCGTAGAAGGCCTTCCCCGCCTCCAGCGAACTCTGCCGCGTGAAGATCACGTCGGCGGTGGCCGCCGCGAACTCCCGCCCCTCGTCGGAGTCCCCGGCCTGGATGACGACCGGATGCCCCTGCGGCGAGCGCGGCACGGTGAACTCGCCCGCGATGTCGAAGTGCCGCCCCCGGTGCGCGAACGGGCGGGACACGCCGTCCGGCGTCCAGGAGTCCCACAACTCCCGTGCCGTGGCGACGAATTCGGCGGCCCGCGTATACCGCTCGGCCGGGTCGAGGAAGCCGCCGCGCCGGAAGTTCTCGCCGGTGAAGGCGTCGGAGGAGGTCACCACGTTCCAGGCGGCCCGGCCCCCGCTGAGATGGTCGAGGGTGGCCAGTCTGCGGGCCAGTTCGTACGGCTCGTTGAAGGTCGCGTTGACCGTCGCGGCGAGCCCCAGCCGTTCGGTGACGGCGGCGAGCGCGTTCAGCACGGTGAGGGACTCCGGCCGCCCGACCACGTCCAAGTCATGGACCCGGCCCTTGTGTTCGCGCAGCCGCAACCCTTCCGCGAGGAAGAAGAAGTCGAACAGCCCGCGCTCGGCGGTGCGGGCGAGATGCTCGAAGGAGGAGAACTCGATCTGGGACCTCGACCGCGGATCGGCCCATACGGTGGTGTTGTTGACGCCCGGGAAGTGGGCGGCCAGATGGATCTGCTTCTTCATGAGGCGTCCCCCGCGTACTGGTTGGCGGGCCGGGCGAGACCCAGGTGCTCCCGGAGCGTGCTGCCCGGATAGAAGGTGCGGAACAGGCCCCGGTGCTGGAGCAGCGGAACCGTGCCGTTGACCAGGCGTTCCAGGTCACGGCGGGGTGCGGCGGGCGTGAGGTGGAAACCGTCCACGGCACCGGCCGCGTGCCAGGAGGCGATCAGCTCGGCGAGGTCGACGGGGCCGCCCCGGTACAGCGGGCCCTGCGCGGTCTGCCGGGGGCCGCCTCCGCCGTGGCCCGGCTCGGCCGCGTGCTCCCCGTCGCCGAGGTCGGCGAGGAGGCTCACAAGCACCCGCAGCTCATCGGGGTTCCGGCCGAACCGGGCGGCGTCCTTGCGGAGTTGGTCGCGTACGGCACCGGCCTGTGCGGCGTTCGCCACCCGCACCAGCGCCACGTCGGCGTACCGTGCGGCGGTGCGCCGGGCGTGCCCCTCGGTGGCGTCGACGACCCGGACGGGGTGACCCTGCGGGGGCCGGGGCACGATCGAGGGGCCCCTGACCGAGAAGCCCGAGCCCTCGAAGTCGACGTGGTGCAGCTTGTCCCGGTCGATGAAGCGGCCGGTCTGCACGTCCCGGATCTCGGCGTCGTCCTCCCAGCTGTCCCACAACCGCGCGGCCACGTCGGCCACTTCACCGGCCTCCCGCCACAGCTCCTCGGCGGGGGCGGCGTGCCGGCGACCGAAGAGCCGGGCCTCGCCCTCGGTCGTGGAGACATCGAGCCGCCAGCCCGCCCGGCCCCGGCTGACCCAGTCGAGGGTGGCGACGGCGGCCTGGACGTGGAAGGGCTCGGTGTGTGTGGTGGTGACGGTCGGGACGAGGCCGACGCGGCTGGTGGCGGGGGCGGCCCGCGACAGCACGGACAGGGCGTCGGGGCCGGGGCGGGCGAAGGTGTCGTCCAGCGTCACGAAGTCGAGGACGCCGTGCTCGGCGAGGCGGGCCAGGTCGACGTAGGAGGCGGCGTCGTACACGGACGGCTGGTCGACGGCGGCGGAGAGATGCAGCATCACAGCACCTTCGAGAGGAAGGCCCGCGTGCGGTCGTGCCGCGGGTTGTCCAGTACCTCGCCCGGCGGGCCCTGTTCGACGATCCGTCCGTCGTCCATGAACACCACCGTGTCGGCGACCTCCCGGGCGAACCCGATCTCGTGCGTGACGACGATCATCGTCGTGCCCTGATGGGCCAGGTCCTTGATGACGTCGAGGACTTCACCGACCAGCTCCGGGTCGAGCGCGGACGTCGGCTCGTCGAACAGCAGCAGCTTCGGCTCCAGCGCGAGCGCCCGCGCGATGGCGACCCGCTGCTGCTGTCCGCCGGAGAGCTGACGGGGGTAGGCGTCGGCCTTCTCGGCGAGCCCGACCCGGTCGAGCAGCTTGCGCGCGCTCGCGACGGCCTCCTTGCGGGGGCGCTTCAGCGCGGAGACGGGCGCTTCGATGACGTTGTCCAGCACGGTGAGGTGCGGGAAGAGGTTGAAGTTCTGGAAGACGAAGCCGATGTGAGTGCGCTGCCGGAGCACCTCGCGCTCGGGCAGCTCGTACAGCCGGTCGCCCGAGCGCCGGTAGCCGATCAGCGCCCCGTCCACGCTGATCGCGCCGCCGTCCACCTTCTCCAGGTGGTTGATGGTGCGCAGCAGCGTCGACTTGCCGGAGCCGGACGGACCGAGGATCACGGTGACCTCGCCGGCGCGCACGGTGAGGTCGATGCCCTTGAGCACTTCCAGGGAGCCGAAGCTCTTGTGGACGGACCTGATGTCGACCATGACGGTCATGGGTGGGGTTCCTCGCAGAAGTAGTGGTGAGGGGGGTGCCAGGCCGCCGAAAACGGCCGCTTCCAAGCCGCCGAACGGCCACTGTCACGCCGCCGCCCGCCCGGCCTGCGCCCCCAGGAACAGCAGTGCCGCCCGCGCGGTCGCGTCGTTCTGCCGGAACGCGGGTCCGCCGGTGCGGGGCCGGGTGAAGGCGCCGGGGGTACGGCCGTCGGTGTAGGGGCCGAGGGCGAAGCGCCGGGGATGCGGCCGGCCGTTCCGGTCGAGGATCCGCCCGTCGGCGGGGTCGACCCGGAGCAGCCCGTCGGGCGTCTCGGCGGCCCCGTCGGCGTACAGCTCACGCAGCAGCGTGTCCCGGGCCCGCCCGACGGTGGGCTCCGGCAGCCGCGCCTCGACCAGCGCCCGCGCCTCGACGAAGGCTCCCGGCACGGTCGCGCTCGCCGCCCGGAACACCCCGTCCTCGGCGGTGACACTCATGTCGGCGCCCACGAACTTCAGGACACCGGCCCGCGAGAGGGCGAGCAGCTGCCGCAGCCGGGGCCCGGGCGGCCCGGAGGCCAGATAACTGAAGAAGCCGTGCCACCAGGACGGGACACCGCCGAGCCGGATCAGCTGCCCGTAGACGGAGAGCAGCCCGAGAAAGACCGCCAAGTCCGGACTGTACGACGGATCATGACGTCGGCTCAGATCCCGCTCCACATACCCCCGAAGCCCTACCTGGAACTCCTCGTACGACCCGTACCGCATCCCCTCCAGGGGCCGGTCGAGCGCCGCCAGGTCCAGCCGGTCGGCGGGATCGGGCACGGCGGACGCCACCAGCGCCCGGATCTCCGCCTCGCCTTCGGCCGCCGTGTACTTCTCCTCGAAGTCCGCCCAGGCGACAGAGGTCCGTTCGGGGTGGACATCGAAGAGCCGGTGGTAGTGGGCGAACCCCAGTTCCTTCTCCACCAGCGGCCACACGTCCCGCCGGAAGTCGAACCCGCCAGGGAGCGCGAGCAGTTGATCCACCTCGGCAGGACCGAAGAACCGGGGCAGCGGCGGGCGTTCGCCGGTCCACTCGTACCCGATCTTCGAGTGGTACGGCACTCCGCGCCGCGACCCGACGTACAGCACCGGCTCCCGCCCCGAGGGCACATAGGTGTCCCCCTCGTAGTGTCCGCCGCGCCCCTCGGTGAGCAGCACCATCAGGTCGACGAAGGCCAGCCCGAAGCCCCGGACGAGGACCGGCTCGCCGGGTGCCAGCGCGGACAGGTCGCTGTCGGCGGTGAAGTCGGGCGGGAGGTGGACGAGCCCGTGCGCATCGGCGTAGGCCGCCAACTCACCCTGTTCATCATCCAGTTCGGCGTCCAGATGGCCGAGGGCGAGCACGACCAGGTCGGCGAGCAGCGGGCGTGGGCGGCCCTCCAGCCACACCTGCTGACGTCCCTCGCGCGGACCGCTGATCCGCAGGGCGCGCCGTGGGTGGTGGTGGACGCGGATGCCGTCCGGCAGGTCCGCCACCGCCCGCTCGTGCACCCAGCGCAGATAGGAGCCCTGGAGCTGCCGGTCGGCGAAGGTGGCGCCGTCGATGCCGGCCCACTCGTGCAGGGTGGGCCCGGGGCGCACAGGGCCCTCCATGGTCACCGTCTCGTCGGTGAACATGGTGACGTCCTCGGCGTGCGAGTTCATCCACAGCAGCGGCGACTGGGCCTCCCGCCAGATGCGGCCGGCGCCGGGCGGGTGCGGGTCCACCAAATGAATGTCGAAGCCTTCGTCGGACAGGCCCGAACCGGCGTACAGCTCGGGCGCGTTGGCGGCGATCCGCTCGATCAGACCGGTCCCCCGCGGCCCGGCCCCGACGATCACCAGCGTGCCCCGGCTCATCGCGCCGTCTCCGAGCCGCGCGCGTAGTACCGCTCCAGGTAGTACTGGCCGACGCTGAGCACCGAGGTGACGACGGTGTACCAGACGGTGGCCACCATCAGCAGCGGGATGACCTCGTAGGTGCGGTGGTAGACGAGCTGCACCGAGTAGAGCAGGTCCTGTACGGCGATGACGCTGACGATGGAGGTGCCCTTCAGGGTGCCGATCAGCATGTTCCCGGCGGGCGGCACGATGGAGCGCATCGCCTGCGGGAGCACGATCCGCCACCAGCGACGCACCCGGCCCAGCCCGAGCGCCTGCGCGGCCTCGATCTGCCCCCGGTCGACGGAGAGGATGCCGCCGCGCACCACCTCGGCGGCATAGGCGGCCTCGTGCAGGGTGAGCCCGATGACGGCGACGGTGACAGGGCCGAGCAGATCGACGGTCTTCACGCCGAGGATCTGCGGGTACAGCGCCCCGATGTTGAACCACAGCAGCAGCTGCACCAGGATCGGGATCGACCGGAACAGCCAGACGTACCCCCAACTGACGCTTCTCAGCACGGGGTTGGCGGACAGTCTGGCCGCGGCGAGCAGGGTGCCGAGGGCGAAGCCGAGCACCATGACCACGGCGGTCAGCCAGAGGGTGAGCCACAGGCCGCGCAGCACGGACCGCGAGGTGAAGTAGTCGGCGACGACGTCCCATTGGAACGCGTCGTTGCGCAGGACCGAGTTGACGGCGAGAGCGAGCAGCACCAGGACGGCGACGGCGGCGGCCCACTGACCGGGTCGGCGCTGCGGGACGATCCGCAGGGAACCCGCGTCCTCGGGTAGGTCCGGGGCGGCGGGGGCTTTGGCGAGGGTGTCGGAGGACATGCGAAAGCTCCGTGTGGACAGACGCCTTCACATACGGCCGAGCCCCTCAGCAGGGCCGCCTTTCGAGACTACGGGGCCATTTCCCCTCGCTGTCAAGGCTGTCCACACTGTGAGCCGTACGTCTCAGGTCAGTTGACGCACCACCGGATGCCTGTTCCACTTGGCCCATGCATCCACAGCAGTGGCTGGTCAAGCGCTCCCACATCGACCTCGGTCGCGTGTGGTCCTCTTCCTGTTGAGCTGACCCCCTGCGCGCCCCGGTGACCGGGGCGCCTTTTGCGCGTTCACCGGCTTCACCGGCTTCACCTTCTCCCTTTCTCCTTCCTCGCCTTCACACGCGCCCTCCCCTCACTCAGCGCTTTCCTCGCTCACAGGAGACAGTCCCGCCATGCGTACGCCTTCGCGCGCCCGAAACAGACTGATAGCCCCCTTTGTCGCGATCTCCGCGGCGACGTTGCTCCTCACCGCGTGCGGCTCCGGCAGCGACGACGACGCCGTGAACGCCGCGGCGAAGTCCGACGAGATCCCCACCAGGGACGTCGTCTCCGCCATCAAGAAGGACGCGGCGGCGGCCGAGTTGCTGCCGTCCGGCACCACGAGCCTCACCCTCGCGGTCAGCGTCTCGGGTCAGCCCCCGGGCACCTCGATCCTGGACGACGGCAAGACGCTTGTGGGCCAGGACGTCGACTTCGCGAACGCCGTCGCCAAGGTGCTCGGCATCGAACTCAAGACCCAGCAGGCGAGCTTCGAGGCGATCCTCCCCGCCCTCGACAGCGGCAAGTACGACCTGGGCGTCGGCAACTTCGGTGTGACCGACGAGCGCCGCAGGACGATCGACTTCGTCACCTACATCAACGACGGCCAGGGCTTCGCCACCCGCGAGGACAGCAAGCTCACCAAGGTGACCGACCTCAAGCAGCTGTGCGGTCTGAACGTCGCGACCGGCGCGGGCACCACCTTCGAGGCGACGCTGGAGGAGAACAAGCACCTGTGCACGGACGCCGGCGACAAGGCGTACCAGGTGCAGACCTACAACGAGCAGGGCGCCATCTGGTCCTCGCTCCAGCAGGGCCGCAGCGATGTGGTGATGTCCACCATCAACGGTCTGCGCTACGCCGTGGCCCACCAGAGCGGCGTGAAGTTCCTCAACGAGTACCACCGCCTGGACGTCGGCTTCGCCTTCAAGAAGGACACGAAGCTGACGCCGGCGTTCCAGGCGGCGGTGAACAAGCTGATCGAGGACGGGACGTACGCCAGGATCCTCAAGAAGTGGGGTACGACGGGCTCGGCGATCACCAAGTCGGAGATCTCACCACCCGAGCTGAAGGACTGAGACCGAGGGGTGGGGACTGAGGGCTGACGTCACATCAGCACCCGCAGTCACAGCCGCAGTCGCACCCGTCACAGCAGTCGCCGCAGCCCTCACAGCAGCTGCAACAGTCACAGCAGTCCCCGCAGTCGGACCCGCTGCACAGCCCTTCCCGCCGCTGCCGGCTCCACGGGTCCTCGAAGGTCCCGCAGCACATCTGGCAGGTGCAGGCGAGCCCCATCCACACCGCACACCCCGCGAGCAGCCCACGCCGGTCCCGGCGGGGCGGCTCCGGGGGCGGCGGGACCCCCGGACCACCGGGCCCGGGCGGCGCGTACGGCGAGGACATGACCGCCGTGCCGCCCCCGTGCCCGCACGACGCCGAACCGAAGGCCCGGTCCACGGACCCCCGCAGCTCATGCACGAGCAGCACATGCGCCAGTTTCGCGTCGGCGCTGTGCCTTTCTGGGGAGACCCCAGACCCCCAGGCCACCTCCCGCAACGCCAGCCGGATCCCGTGCACGGCGTCATCGGCGAGCCGCCGCGCCTCCGTCAGGGAGGTCCCCGTGGCCGTCAGCGGGTTCCAGGCACCCGACGCGGCGTCAGTTTCCCTGTCCTCCACGGCGTCCAGCAGATGCGCGAGCCGCCCGAAGAGCCCTCCGGCCTCGGCGAGCGGTGCGGCGTTGCCCGGCCGTCCGGCCAGAACGGCCGTGTGCGCGAAGGCCGCAGCGGTCGCGGTCTCGGTCGGTTCGGTCACGGTCAGGATCGGCGTCCCGGGCCCGGCGAGCGTCTCGATGCCGAGCTGCCGGTCGACCGCGTCGACGAGCACGGCGGTGTCGAACCCGACGGCGGATCCACTACGAGCCCCCGCCGCACCCCAGCTCGACGCGACCCGGCGCGCCGCGAGCGCGACCGGCTTGCGGGCCAGCAGCCCGTCCCCGTCGGCGACATGGTCCCGGACCTTGGCCGAGGCGAGCACCAGCGAGACGGCGGCGGAGAGCCGTGCCCCCTCACCGCTGGCGACGGAGGCGGTACGCATTCCGCGCAAGGGACAGGGCCCCGCCGTACGCCTCCCCCCACCGGCCTCCGGCAGCGCCTGAGCCTCCGTCAGAACCGATATGAGCAGCCCGTCATAGTTGGTGACGATTCGCGCAAACTGTCCGTGATCCTTGCGCAGCGCGAGACACAGCCCGCACAAATGCGCCATCCACTGGGTCTTGAGACTCTCGCCGAGCCGATGACGGCAGGGCCTGACAATTCCGAACATGGCGATCCCCCCGTGGTGCGTACGACGTTCAGCGGCGGCATCGTATCGACTGCCCCGTTCACCCGTACGCCCCGTACCTCACCCATACGCCGTGAAGAATCATATTTCACTCACAGTCAGCAGCCGTATGGGAAACGACCCTTGGGGCACCCGGGCTCTGTACGGATTCGCTGTGCACCAGTACCGTCACAAACCCCCCGCGCGGCGTCTATCCACTTGGCGTGACGTCCGCATCATGGATGACCATAGGGATGCGGAAAGCAAAACAGACCGCTGTGAGAGGAGGCGTCCATGGGATCGGTGCGCAAGGCGAGTGCCTGGCTGGGCCTCGTTGACGACAACGATGACGAGCGTTACTACGACGACGACGGATACTCCGAAGGGACCGAGGCCGGGGATGCCTGGGTCACCGACCCCCGGGTCAAGGTGGCCTCGGACGTGGCCGAGGAGAAGGGCCGTCGCATCGGGACGGTCACCCCGGACAGCTTCCGGGACGCGCGCGCCATCGGCGAGCTCTTCCGGGACGGGGTTCCCGTCATCATGAACCTGACCGCGATGGAAGCGGCCGACGCCAAGCGTGTCGTCGACTTCGCGGCCGGCCTGATCTTCGGACTGCGTGGTTCGATCGAGCGTGTCTCGACCCGCGTCTTCCTGCTGACCCCCGCCAACACGGAGATCGTGAACGGCGACCCGGCCGCGCACCGCACGGACGGTTTCTTCAACCAGAGCTGAGGCAGGGCCGCTCACCGGCCCTGCCCCGCGCAGGGTTCACCGGAAGGCGTCCAGCCCGGTGAGCGCCTTGCCCAGTACCAGTTGGTGCATCTCGACGGTCCCCTCGTACGTCAGCACCGACTCCAGATTCGTCGCGTGCCGCATGACGGGGTATTCGAGGGAGATCCCGTTGGCACCGAGGATGGTCCGCGAGGTCCGGCAGATCTCGATGGCCTCACGTACGTTGTTGAGCTTGCCGAAGCTGACCTGCTCGGGACGCAGGCGGCCGGCGTCCATGCGCCGCCCCAGATGATGGGCGAGCAGAATCCCCTTGTGCAGTTCGACCGCCATGTCGGCGAGCTTGGCCTGGGTCAGCTGGAACCCGCCGATGGGCCGCCCGAACTGCTCCCGCGTCTTCGCGTACGCGACAGCGGTCTCCAGACAACTCCGCGCGGCCCCCATCGCGCCCCACACGATCCCGTACCGGGCGTGCGACAGACAGCTCAGCGGCCCCTTGAGCCCGACGACCTCCGGCAGCACGGCATCCGCGGGCAGCCGTACGTCATCGAGCACGAGCTCGCTGGTGACCGACGCCCGCAGTGACCACTTGTGCTTGATCTCGGGCGCGGAGAATCCAGGGCTGTCGGTGGGGACGACGAACCCGCGAACGCCCTCGTCCGTCTGCGCCCACACCACGGCGACCCCGGCGACGGACCCGTTGGTGATCCACATCTTGCGCCCGTTGAGCACCCAGTCCGAGCCGTCCCGCTTCGCGTGCGTCCGCATGGACGCGGGGTCGGACCCGTGGTCGGGCTCGGTCAGCCCGAAGCAGCCGATGACCTCACCGGCGGCCATGCGCGGCAGCCAGGCCTGCTTCTGCTCCTCGCTCCCGAACCGATGAATGGCGTACATGGCGAGGGAGCCCTGCACGGAGACAAGAGACCGGATCCCGGAGTCGGCGGCCTCCAGCTCCAGACAAGCAAGCCCGTACTGCACCGCGCTGGCCCCGGCACACCCGTACCCGTCGAGCGACATCCCGAGCGCGCCGATCCCGCCGAGCTCCCGGGCGAGCTCGCGGATCCCGGGCAGTTCCCCGCTCTCGTACCACTCCGCGACATAGGGCAGCACCCGGTCCGCGGCCCAGGCCCGCACGGTGTCGCGAACGGCCAGATCCTCGGGTTCGAGCAGATCATCGATACCGAGCGGATCGGCGGGATCGAACGGCGGCAGCTTCGAGGCCCCAGACATGGCAACACCCTCCGACACAGAAAACTAGCACCGCTAGTTACGACTGGTCCCTGACGTTACTACCCGCAGCCGCCAACGGCGAGGCACCCCCACAGGAAACGCCCACCCTCCAGTTGGCAGTAACGGGCGGTGCGCGAGTGGGAGAGCTACGCGGAGACGCGGGACTCCATGACGTCCCTGGGCGCCGGAACCTCAACCGGCATCGCCTCGCACTGCATCACCCGCGGCAACCGCAACGCCATCACCGCCCCCAGCAGCAACAACCCCGCACTCACCAGCAACGTCACATGCAGCCCGTGCACGAAGCAGTCCCGAGCCGTCTGACGCAGGGCCTCCCCGGCGGACCCACCCAACCGCCCGGCCACCTCGTACGCCTCGCCCAGCGAATGCCCCGCCGCCACGGAGGCCGACTCCGGCACCCCCTGCACGGACGACAGTCCAGGCGTGTACGCCGCGTTCATCACACTGCCGAGCAACGCGATCCCGATGCCCGCGCCCAGTTGGTACGACGTCTCCCCGATCGCCGCCGCCCCGCCGGCCTGCTCCACCGGAGCCTCGCTCAGCATCGACTCGTACGCCCCGAACAGCGTCGTCTCAAGACCGAACCCGAGCAGCACGAACCCGAACAGCAGCAGCGGCGCGTTGTCCTCGCCGCCCATCGCGAGCAGCGTCAGCACCGAGACGGCCGTCAGACAGAACCCGAAGCACACCATCCGCCGCGGCCCGAACCGGCGCAGCATCCGCGCCCCGGCAAGGCCCGACGCCATCGCCGCGACGGTCAGCGGCAGCAGCCGCAACCCCGTCTCCAGCGGTGAGAGCCCCAGCACCAGCTGGAGATACTGCGCCGCGATCAGCTCAAGGCCCACCAGCGCGAGCATCGCCAGCACGATGCAGCACACGGAGGTGGAGAAGGCGGGCCGCGCGAACATCCGCAGGTCCACCAGCGGATGCGTACGGCGCCTTTGTCGTCGTACGAAAAGAACCAGCAGCACCGCGCCCAGCACCAGCGGCACCGCGGTGATCTCGTCGAGCTCGCCGCCACCGAGCCGCTTCACGCCCAGCACGACGCCGAACAGACCGGCCGCGGCCATCAGCGCGCCGACCACGTCCCAGGGTCCCCGGCCGCTGCCCTTCGACTCGGGCAGCAGCAGCCGCCCGACCGGCAGGCTGACCAGCATCAGCGGGATGTTGACCAGGAAGACCGAGCCCCACCAGAAGTGTTCGAGGAGGAAACCGCCGAGCAGGGGCCCGACCGCCGCGCCGACCGCGGCCACCGCGCTCCAGATGCCGATCGCGAGCGCCCGCTCGCGCCGGTCGGGGAAGACCTGGCGGAGGATCGACAGCGTCGCGGGCATGATCATCGCGCCGCCGACACCGAGCAGCGCCCGCGCGAAGATCAGCACCTGGGCGTTGTCGGCGAGGGCGGCCAGGCCGGAGGCGACGCCGAAGAGGGCGTAACCGAGCAGGAGAACGCGTCTGCGGCCGACCTTGTCGCCGAGCGTGCCGAAGAGGATCAGCAGCGAGGCGCAGACGAGGGGGTAGACGTCGACGATCCAGAGCAGCTCTATCGCGCCGGGCTTGAGGTCCTCGGTGACGGCGGGGACCGCCACATGCAGCACGGTCGCGTCGACCGCGACCAGGAGCAGGCTCACACAGAGGACGACGAGGACGACCCAGCGGTTGGCACCGGCCCCGGCCGCCCGACGGCGCAGCGCTGCGGCGGCCGTGGTCGTCCCGGACATGTACGTACCTCCCAGATGTTCCCTCGCGTTCGGCGGGCACATGGGGTGGGGACTCCCCATGATCTCGGCCGGAGGAGCGGTGTTCTCCGGCCCGCGCAACGAAGGCGAGTGACACGTCAGCGTACGCGAGTTCGCGCCTCGGCCAAGTGGTGGACCTCTCACACTCCGCGGAGAACACGTGTGGCGTACGCCACTGCCCCTCCCCCGCGAACACGCCCCTGCGGCGCTCGCGGTTCACCGGGCGTTCGATAATCAGGCCCGTGACCGATCTTGAGACGCGCGTGGCGCCGCCCGGCAACGCCCTGCGCCGCGCGGCCCCGGCCCTCCTCGGGTACGCGGCCGTCCGCGCCCTGGGCCTGCTCGCGCTGGCCCTGTGGAGCGCGGCGCGCGACAAGAGCGCGTACACGCTGCTGACGGCACGCTGGGACTCCCTCTGGTACACGAGGGTCGCCGAGCTGGGGTACGGCTACGAGGTCCGGCTCCCCAACGGCGATGTGCACTCGAACCTGGCCTTCTTCCCGCTCCTGCCGTGGCTGGAGCGGGGCGTCGCGGCGGTGACTCCCCTGTCGTACGCCGACGCCGGCTTCGCCGTCAGCCTGCTCGCCTCGCTCGCCGCGGCCTGGGGGATCTTCGCGGTGGCGGACCAGGTGTACGGGCGCCGGGCCGGGGTCTGTGCCGTGCTGGTCTGGGCGCTGCTGCCGGTCGGGATCGTGCAGTCGATGGCGTACAGCGAGTCACTGTTCACCGCGCTCGCCGCCTGGTCGCTGTACGCCGTCCTGACCGGCCGCTGGCTGACCGCGGGCACCCTGGCGGCCCTGGCGGGCCTGACCCGCCCGGTGGGGCTCGCGGTGGTCGCGGCGGTGTGGGCGGCGGGCATCGCCGCGTTCCTACGGGACCGGGCCACCACGGGCGCCGCCGCTACCTCGTTCGGGCGGAACCGAAGCGCGGCCGCCGCGCAGGGCGCCCGGGACCCGGAACGCGCCCCCAGCCCCACCGCCGACGGGACAGGAGGGAGCGCACCGGCCTGGCGCCGCGCCCTCGGCATGCTCCTCGCCCCTCTCGGCGCCGCCGGCTACGTCCTGTGGGTCGGCCACCGCACCGGCAAGGGCCCCCTCGGCTATCTCGACGTCCAGGCGGGCTGGCGCAACGGCTTCGACGGCGGCTACGCCTTCGCCCGCTTCGTCGCCGACAAGTTCACGTCGTTCCCCTCGGCCCTCGCGGGCGTCGGTCTGATCGTCGGCGTCGGGCTCGTGGTGTGGCTCTACGTCGTCTGTGTACGACAGGGCCAGCCGCTGGCGCTCCTGGTGTACGCCGGTGCCGTCACCGCCCTCGCCCTGTGCGCGTCGAGCTACTTCGGCTCGAAACCACGCCTTCTGCTGCCCGCCTTCCCCCTGCTGCTGCCTCTCGCCCTGGCCCTGGCGCGGCTGCGGACGTCCAGGTCGGCCCTGGTGACGGCCGGTGTCGCCCTGGTATCGGCGGTGTACGGGGCGTTCTGGCTGAACGGCTCGGGCCCGCCATGATCGTCTCGCGGCGCCCGATGAGCGCCGGGAGAATTCCACCCCATGATTCGGTGAACGAATTCATAAGCGGCAATAAACCGCGACCCGGAATGATCAAAGGAATTGAAGGGACGAGCGCGACCCGATTGTGGATTCCTCGGAAATAAACCTCTCCCTGAGAGGAATCCCACATCACATCGTCATCACAAAGCCGTGGATTCGACCGGGAACTGAGCTCACTCGCTGTAACGTCGATTGGGTGCGTACCGAACGAAACCTCACCCGTCTGGACCGGGTGTTCACCAGACTCGACCGTGAGCCGGAACGACCGGCTCACCTCGACGTGCCGAAGATGTCCCGGCACCGGGTCGCGCTGCTCGCCGGAACCCTGCTGTTCTATCTGGCGATCGTGTGGCTCGTGGTGGACACGTCGTGGCTGGTCCGGCTGGACTGGCAGGTCATGTTCTTCCGGCCGTACCAGCAGTGGTCGGAGATCCACTGGTTCGTGGACTACTACGTGGTGCTCGGCCAGCGCGGCCCGACCGCGGTGATGGTCGCGGCCTGGCTGGGCTGGCGTTCCTGGCGGCAGCACACGCTGCGCCCGATGCTCACCCTGGGCGCCTCACTGCTGCTGCTGAACATCACCGTCGGCGCCGCCAAGCTCGGCATGGGCCGTCTCGGACCGCACTACGCGACCACCATCGGCGCGAACGAGATGGGTCTGGGCGGCGATATATTTCCCAGCGGCCACACCGCGAACGCCGTGGTCACCTGGGGCATCCTGGCCTATCTGGCCTCCACCCCGAGAGCCCGCAGATGGCTGTCCGCGGTCTCCGCGGTGACCTCGCTCGGCGTCGGCCTCGCCACCGTCTACCTGGGTACGCACTGGCTGAGCGATGTCATGCTCGGCTGGACCGCGGGCCTGCTGGTCCTGCTGGCCCTGCCCTGGTGCGAGCCCCTCATCACCCGCACCGAGACCGCGCTCTTCGACCTGCGCGACCGCCGGCGGGCCCGCCGCGCCGTGCCCACGGCCGTCAAGCCCGTCGAGGTCCCGTTGCCGGTCAAGCCGCGCACCGCTCCGCAGAGCGAGCCCGCGGCCCGCTCGACCCGGGCGCCCGCCTATCTGGCGCCGGGCCCGCACACGGCCCGCTCGGAGCGCACCCCGGTCACCCCGGTCGGCCCGCGCCGGCCACCCCATCCCGACCGCGTCGCACGCGGCACGACCTCGGCGGCCCGCCCCCTGACAGGCGGATAGGCCACCGGCGGACAGCGGGGACGGTACGCACACACCCACCCCGCAGCGACGGCCCCCACTCCTCACCGAGTGGGGGCCGTCGTCGTGGGTCAGCCCTTCCAGGAGCGCGCCACCCGCCCGTCCTTCACCTCGAAGTTCAGGCGACCGCTCCGGTACTCCATCGTGATGATCGCTCCGGGGGGCAGCGAACGGACCGTGGACCAGCCCTTCTCGCGCGCGAGCCGTTCGGCCCTGGCCTGCTCCAGGCCCACATAGGCGTCCGGGTTGTCATGGGGTTCGGCGGGCGGTTTCGGTATCGGTGCCATACGGCCACGCTAGGCCCTCGGCGCGCGCCCGGGCCAGAGAACAGGAGCAGGACACGGTGGGTAGCTGATCCCTCTCCGGTCACGCTTCTGTCACAGGATCCCGACAGTCGTTTCCCTCGGCCCGTGTCACACGAACGGGCGGTTCCCTACGCCTTCCGCGCGCAATCGAACGTAATTCCCGCGTGTCGTGATCACTCCTCGAATAACGAGACGGAAAGGTGCGGAAAGGTTCCGGGGCATGCGCCTCCGGGGCCTTTCCATTCCGATTCGACACAGCGTCACAGAAGCTGACACCGCATAAGAAAAACACGCTTCGCGCACAGAACCCCCGCACGCCCCCTGTCGCGGTGCGCGGCGACGCGAGCATCATGACGGCTGACCCGGGACGCGACGAGCGAAGGGGCGAACGAGCGATGGGCACCCAGACCGTGCACACGACGGAGCGACCCGTGCGGACCAGGAACCACGGCAAGGTCGTCGTCGACTGGCTGACCACCACCGACCACAAGAAGATCGGTCATCTCTACCTGATCACGTCGTTCGTGTTCTTCCTGATCGGCGGGGTCATGGCGCTGCTGATGCGCGCCGAACTCGCCCGGCCGGGCCTGCAACTCCTGGACAACCAGCAGTTCAACCAGCTGTTCACCATGCACGGCACGATCATGCTGCTGCTGTTCGCGACGCCGAGCTTCGCGGGCTTCGCCAACGAGCTGATGCCGTTGCAGATCGGCGCGCCGGACGTGGCGTTCCCCCGGCTGAACATGCTGTCGTACTGGTTCTTCCTGTTCGGCGGGCTCATCGTGCTGGGCTCACTGCTCGTGCCGTCCGGGCCCGCCGCCTTCGGCTGGTTCGCCTACGCGCCGCTCAACAGCATGGAACGCTCGCCCGGCGTCGGCGCGGACCTGTGGATCATGGGGCTCGCGCTGGCCGGCTTCGGCACCATCCTCGGCGCGGTCAACTTCATCACCACGATCATCGGGATGCGCGCGCCCGGGATGACGATGTTCCGGATGCCGATCTTCACCTGGAACACGCTGTTCACGTCGATCCTGATCCTGATGGCGTTCCCGGTGCTCGCGGCCGCGCTGCTGGTGCTGGAGGCGGATCGCCGGTTCGGCTCACAGGTGTTCGCGTCGGCCAACGGCGGGGCGCTGCTGTGGCAGCACCTGTTCTGGTTCTTCGGGCATCCCGAGGTCTACATCATCGCGCTGCCGTTCTTCGGGATCATCACGGAGATCCTGCCGGTCTTCAGCCGCAAGCCGCTGTTCGGCTATCTGACGCTGATCGGCGCGACGATGGCCATCACCGGTCTGTCGATCGTGGTGTGGGCGCACCACATGTTCGTCACGGGCGCGGTGCTGCTGCCGTTCTTCTCGTTCATGACGTTCCTCATCGCCGTGCCGACGGGCGTGAAGTTCTTCAACTGGATCGGCACCATGCTGAAGGGCTCGCTGTCCTTCGAGACCCCGATGCTGTGGTCGTGCGGCTTCCTGGTGACGTTCCTGTTCGGCGGTCTGACCGGGGTGATCCTGGCGTCCCCGCCGCTGGACTTCCATGTCTCCGACTCGTACTTCGTCGTCGCGCACTTCCACTACGTCGTGTTCGGCACGGTCGTCTTCGCGATCTTCGGCGGCTTTTACTTCTGGTGGCCCAAGTTCACCGGCAAGATGCTCGACGAACGGCTCGGGAAGATCCAGTTCTGGACGCTGTTCGTCGGGTTCCACACCACGTTCCTGGTGCAGCACTGGCTGGGCGCGGAGGGCATGCCGCGCCGGTACGCCGACTATCTCGCCGCCGACGGGTTCACCGCCCTCAACACGGTCTCGACGATCGGCGCGTTCCTGCTCGGCATCTCGACGCTGCCGTTCCTCTACAACGTCTGGAAGACCGCCAAGTACGGCGAGAAGGTCGAGACCGACGACCCCTGGGGCTACGGCCGTTCGCTGGAGTGGGCGACGTCCTGCCCGCCGCCCCGGCACAACTTCACGACGCTGCCGCGGATCCGCTCCGAGTCCCCGGCGTTCGATCTGCACCATCCGCGGTACGCGGCGTTCGCTCCTCAGCCCGAGCCAGAGAGCGAGCAAGCCGACCGTGAGCCGTCCTGATCGCCTCGGTCAGCTCGGCGGGCTCCAGCACCTCGAACTCGAAGCCCGTCATCATCACGTGAATGACCATCACGTCGAGGCTCGCGGCCCCGGTGTGCAGGAGGCAGGCGTCGGGTCCGTCGGCCTCCAGCTGTCCGGCGCTCGGTGAGATCCGCTCGGCGGCCTCCTCCAGGGGCACCAGCAGCCGGACGACGGCATGGGCGGCGTACGCGCGCGTGGAGACGCCTCGGGAGACATACGCGGCGAGGTCCTCGGCGGGCGGGGTGCGCGGGGTGAAGCGGGGGCCGTGCGGCGGCCTGGGCGTGACGCGGTCGACGCGGAAGGTCCGCCAGTCGTCGCGGTCGAGGTCCCAGGCGACCAGGTACCAGCGGCGTTCCGTGCACACCAGGCGGTGCGGCTCGACGGTACGCCGGGTCGGGGTGCCTGCGTGGTCGCTGTACTCGAAGCGCAGCCGCTCCGCGTCCCGGCACAGGTGGGCCAGCTCGGTCAGCACGGCCGGGTCGACGGCACCGGGCTGCGGGCCGCGCAACATCGGCACGGTGAAGGCGTTCAGGGCGCCCACGCGGCGGCGCAGCCGGTTCGGCAGGACCTGCTCCAGCTTGGCGAGGGCCCGCACCGACGTCTCGCCGATGCCCTCGATGCCCTGCCCGGCGGCCGTGCGCAGGCCGACCGCCACGGCGACGGCCTCGTCGTCGTCCAGCAGCAGCGGCGGCAGCTCGGCTCCGGCGCCCAGCTGGTAGCCGCCGCCGGTGCCGGGGCTGGCGTTGACGGGGTAGCCCAGCTCACGCAGCCGGTCCACGTCCCGGCGCACGGTACGCGGGGTGACGCCGAGGCGGCCGGCGAGATCGGCGCCGGACCATTCGCGGTGGGCCTGGAGGAGCGAGAGCAGGCGCAGAAGTCGTGCCGAGGTCTCCAACATGGGGCCGAGTCTGCCAGCGCTCGCGGACAGCCGCGGTCCGCAAGGGGCCGCTACCTCCCGCAGCGCAGGCTGAGGTTGCCGTGCCGGGTCTCGTACGGGACCCGGGCGTCGGCGGCCCGCAGGTCCATCAGGCCGGGCATCAGCCGCCGCTCGCCGTCGTCCACGCGTGCGTAGGCGTCCCAGCAGCCCTCCGGCAGGCCGACGCTGCTCGGCAGGGCCGCGCGCAGCCTGCCGTCGGCGGCCGGGGTCAGCGGCAGGAAGACCTCCTCGTGCCCGTCGCGCCGGCGCAGCACGAGGTGGGCGGCGCCGCCCCTCCCGTCCCCGGAGACGTCGAAGGTCAGCCCGCCCGCGGAGTCGGCGATGCAGTCGGCACGCAGGGGTGCCGTCGGCCGGGCCAACGTTGTCATGCGGTACGGATCCTTCCTCGGCTGTGCTTCCTGATGAGACCCGTGACTTTGCCCTTTGGTTGCCTTACTGGCGATAGGAAAGCTGCGGCACCTCGAAACAGGTGTCGTTCATGTCTCCCTGCGCGACCCACCCCTTCCCGTCCTGCCAGCGGGCCACGGACAGACAGGTCCGGCGGGTCTTCGGCGGCTCGGCCAGCCGTTCGAACCGGACCGGGAGCAGCAGCCCGTCGGCGGTGTAGTCCTCGCTGCGGTTCATGAACCCGTCGACACACGCGCGCGTGACACCGCTCCGCTCCTTGGCACACGCGGTGGCGGCATCCGTGAACCACATGGCGGCCGCCCACCCCTCCAGCTGCCACTGGGAGTGCGTGGTGAGGCTCTCGGTGGCGTCCCGGAACTCCCGTACCGCCGCCTCGCCGGTGTCCTCGTAGTTGCGGCTGGACCCGGTGGCCCACAGGGCGTTGCGGCAGTGCGGGGAGTCCTTGTAGTCGTCGGGGACGGTGGAGGTCCAGTTCTGCACGTTGGTGACCTTGGCGGTGACCTGGGCGCCCACGTCGTCCATGGCCTCGCACAGCTGGGCGTTGCCGTGCGAGTCGATGGCGTCGAACAGGAGGTCGACGCCCCGGTCCTTCAGATCGGCCGCGACGGCACGGAAGTTGGGCAGCGCGAAGTCGACCTGCTCGGTCACGACGTCGTACCCCTCGGCCTTCAGCCCCTGGACGACGAGCCGGGCGTAGGCGGCGGACGCGGCCTGGTTGTACGAGACGACGGCGGCCGTACGGGCCCCTTGCTCGCGCTTGAAGTACCGGTAGACCTCGGTGCCGCCGTACTGCCGTCCGTCCCAGCCGGTGGTGCCGTCGCGGGGCGCGAGGCTGCCGTAGATGCCGTAGAGGTGCGGCCAGGTGTCGTACGCGTCGCCGATGGGCTGGCCGCCGATGTCGGGCACGCGCGCGTGGGAGACGCGGGAGGCGCCCGCGTAGTCGAGGGACGTGGTGGCGACGAGGGCCACCACGTTCTCCTCCTCGATCAGCCGGTGCACACAGGTGTTGTTGCCGACGCCGCTGCCGCCGTCGTCGCACTCCCGCACCTCGACCGGGCGGCCGCCGATGCCCCCACGCGCGTTGAGACGGGCGAAGTACGCCTTGGCGCCGTCGCGGGGCCCGGTGAAGGCGTCGCCGCCGACCGGGCTGGTGGCGCTGGTGACGATGCCGACGCGGATCGGGGCGGCGTCCTGGGCCGGCGTGGTCCGTTCGCCGTGCTCGAAGTCGCTCTCCGGGAGCCTGCTGCCGCACGCCGTCGTCAGGGCGAGCAGCAGCACCACGGCCGCGGCCTCAGCAGCCCGGCAGGGCCGACGCCGTCGCATTCCCGCTCAGCTGGACCAGGGCGCACAGCGTCGTGACGGACACCTTCCAGGTGCCGTCCTGCTCCACGGCCTTCCCGGAGGCGTCCGGCAGGGCGGTCGCGCCGTTCAGGAGCAGGGTGTACGTCACGGTCGCCTCGGACGGCGAGGTGAACTCCACCTTGGTGACCTGCGCCTCGACCTGTCCACCGCGGTCGTCGCCGCTGAACGCCGCCAGGACGGGCCCCATCTTGTCGCCGTTCTCCAGAACGGCCTGCTTCTCCTTGGTGGACGTCTTGGGGTCGAAGAACTTCTGCCAGTTCTCCTTGACCTCCTTCTCGGCCGCCGCCTCGTCGGCCGGCCCGCTCACGGACGGACTGGCGGGCGCGCTCGTCGTCGTCTCCGGGACCGGGCTGGGCGGCGGGCTGTCGCTGCCGCCGCCGCTGTCGTCGCTGCACGCCGTGAGGGACGCGGCGAGGACGAACACCATCGCCACCAGCCCTCGGCTGCCGTTCCCCCATGTGCGGTCGCTCCCGAGAACCATCTGGCTCACCACCGGGTGTCGGTCCGGGCCATGCGCGCCCGGTGCTTTCAGGGTCAGCTTCCAGAAGGCATAGTGCAAAAGATTGGCCGACTTGGACAGACAGCCAGGGACGCGACATGTGGGAGCCAGAGATGCGGACAGCCCGACTGCGGACCGTGCAGCCCGTCCAGTGGGCCGGCTGGACCGCGCTCGCCGCGGGCGCGGTGCTGTGCGTCCTCGGCTGGTACGGCGTCTCCGGCGAGCGTTTCGCCGAACGCCAGCTGCCCTACCTGGCCTCCTGCACGGTCCCCGGCGCCGCGCTGATCGTCGCCGGCGCGGTCCTGCTGGCCCACGGCCGGGACACGCTCGCCACCGCGCGCGTGGCGGAGCTGTACGACCTCCTGGTGGCCGCCGAGCCGGAGACTCCCGCGGAGCCGGCCACGGCTCCCCTCGCGATCAGCGGCGACCTGCTGATGGTGCCGGGCGGCACTCTGTGGCATCGCGCGGACTGTCCCCTGGTGGCCGGGAAGGTGGCGGCCGTGCCGGTGGACGCGAAGCTGGTGGCCAGTGGCGAGCTGGGTGCCTGCCCCATCTGCGAACCCGCCGAAGAGACCGACTGAAGCCCCGCGGCCGATGTCGTCCCTCACCTACGACCTCACGCTCGCCGGTCTCTCGGTCGGCAGCGCCGCCGCGCTGACCGGGATCGGCCTGATCGTGACGTACCGCGCGACGGGCGTCCTCAATTTCGCGCACGGGGCGATCGCCATGGGGTGCGCGTATGTGCTGCGGCAGTGCGTGGTCGAGTGGGGCTGGCCGTTGTGGGCGGGGGCGGCGGTGACCCTGTTGCTGCTGGCCCCGGGCCTCGGAGTGGCCCTGGAACGCTGGGTCTTCCGGCCCCTGTCGGTCCTCGGCGGCGACCCGGCGCAGACCCTTGTCGCCTCCATCGGGGTCTTCGTGCTGCTGGTGGGCGGGGCCGCGCTGCTGTGGGGCCAGGGCGCGCGGGACGACGCGCCGGAGCTGGTGTCCTCGGACCCCTGGGGCCAGTTGGCGGTCGTGCTGGTCCTCGCGGCGGGCGTGGGCGCGGTGATCCGCTGGACGCGCTTCGGCCGTGAGCTGCGCGCGGTCGTGGACGACCGTCAGCTGGCCGTGCTGGGCGGGATCGACGCGGACCGGGTGGCGGCGGCGGGCTGGGCGTTCGGGTCGTTCACGGCGGGCCTGACGGGCGTGCTGCTGGCGCCGTACGTGCGCCTGGACCCGTACGGCCTCCCGCTGCTGGTCATGGAAGTGGTGGCCGTCGCGGTGGCGGCCCGCATGCGCAGCCTGCCGCTGGCGGTCCTGGTCGCGCTGGCGATCGGGGTGGGCCAGAGCCAGCTGACCCGTCTGCACCCGCCCGGCTGGGCCGAACCGCTGCTCCAGGCGGTCGGCGCGAACCTCTTCGTGGTGGCCCTGCTGCTCGCCGCCCTGGCCCTCCCCCGCGTCGGCACCCGGGACGCCCTCCCCCGCACGGCCACCGCGCGCGTGCCGACGCCGCCGGGCGCGTGGATCGTGGCGGTGGTGCTGTTCCTCCTCCCGCTGGGTTTCGCGGGCTCGGACCTGCATACGTCGGTGCAGGTGCCGGCGCTGGGGGTGGTGCTGCTGTCGCTGGTGGTGGTCACGGGCAGGGGCGGCCAGATCTCGCTCGGCCAGGCGGCGTACGCGGGCCTGGGCGCCCTCTTCACGGCCCTGCTGGCGGCGGGCCGCTTTCCGGGCATGCCCGGACTGCCGGAACTCCCCGCCCTCGCCCTGGCGGTCCTCCTCGTCGCCCCCCTGGGCCTCCTGACCGGCTGGCCCGCGATCACCCGCCGTGGCCTGGCCCTGGCGCTGGCGACCTTCGCGGTGGGCGTGGGGGTGAGCCGCTTCGTCTTCGCCCAGCCGTACGCCACGGCGGGCCTGTCCCTGGGCCGCCCGGCGGGCTTCGAGGGCGACCGCGCCTACTACGTCCTGGAGTTGGCGCTGCTGGCGGCGGCCCTGTGGGCGACCCGCCTGCTCCGCACGGGCCGTACGGGCCGGGCCCTGGCGGCGATGAGGGACCACGAGGCGGGCGCTTCGGCGGCGGGCGTCCAGGTCCCGTCCCTGAAGCTCCTGGCGTTCGTCGCGGGCGCGGCGCTGGCGGCCCTGGGCGGCGGCATGCTCGGCATGGGCGTACGCGCCTTCGACCCCGGCGCCTTCGACCCCGTCCGCGGCCTGCTCTGGTTCGCCGCGGTCATGGTCCTGGGCGCCGACAGCACCCTGGGCGCCCTGACCGCGGCGGCCCTGCTGGTGGGCCTGGACGCGGGGGCGAGGGGCGGGGTGGCGGCGGCCCTGATCGGGGTGCTGGCGGTACTGGTGGGCCGCTTCCCCGGCGGACCGTACGAGGCACTGCTGGCGGGGGTGGGGCGGCTGCGGGCGCGGGGGGCGGTGGGGCTGACGCCGATGGGCGTGGAGGTGCGGAGACGCCTGAGAACCCCGAAACAGCGAACGACGACCGCGGCCACCAACACGCACGACACGCCCGCCAACCACAACGCACCAGCACCCGCACCCGCACCCGCCAACGGCGCTCAACCCCCGCAAGGGCCACCCGCACCCGACCACGAGAGCCGCACGGGCGGTGCTGGTGGGAAACACATCGCGGCCGCAGGCCGCGCGCTCACCACCCACCACCTCACAGCCCGCTACGACACCTTCACCGCCCTCGACGGCATCGACCTCACCGTCCACCCCGGCCGCATCACCGCCGTCGTCGGCCCCAACGGCGCCGGCAAGACCACCCTCTTCAACTGCCTCGCCGGCACCCACCACCCCACCCACGGCCAGGTCCGCTACGCCGACCAGGACATCACCCACCTCCCCGCCCACGCCCGCACCCGCCTCGGCATCACCCGCACCTTCCAGCAGCTCGCCGTCTTCCCCTCCCTCACCATCGCCGACAACGTCCGCGTGGGCGCCGAACAGAGCCACGTCCCCGACCCGGAAACCGCCACCCACCACGCCCTCAGACTCCTCGCCCTGGACGGCCCCCTCCGTGCCCTCCCCGCCGCCGACCTCCCCACCGGCACCCTCCGCCGCGTGGAACTCGCCCGCGCCCTCGCCGGCAGCCCCCACGTCCTCCTCCTCGACGAACCCGCCGCCGGCCTCGACACCGCCGAAGTGGCCGCGCTGGCCCGCGTTCTGAAGGCCCTCGCCGCCGACGGCACCGCCCTGCTCGTCGTCGAGCACGACCTCGACCTGGTGGCCGACCTCGCGGACGTCGTCCACGTCATGGCCGCGGGCCGCGTCATCGCGTCCGGCCCGCCCGAGCACGTGCTCGACACCCTCGGCACCCTCGGCGCCCTCGGCACCCAGGAGAGCCCCGCATGACCACCCTCTCCCTGCGCCACGCGCGCGTTCGTTACGGCCCCTTGGAGGCCCTCCACGGCGTCACCCTCGCCGCCCCGGCCCCCGGCCTCACCGTCCTGCTGGGCCGCAACGGCTCCGGCCGTACGAGCAGCCTGCGCGCGCTCGCCGGAACCGTCCCGCTCTCGGGCGGCGCCGTCGTCTGGGACGGCGCCGACATCACCCGCGTCCCCGCCCACGAACGCGCCCGCCGCGGCCTCCACCTGGTCCCCGAGAGCCGGGCGGTGTTCGGCTCCCTCACCGTCCGCGAGAACCTCGAACTGGCCGCGCCCGCCCTCACGCCGGCCTTCGACGCCTACCCCCAGCTGGAGGCCCTGCTCCCCCGCCGGGCCGGCACCCTCTCCGGCGGCGAGCAGCGCATGCTCGCACTCGCCCGCGCCCTGCTGACCCCCGCGCGCGTCCTGCTCGTCGACGAGCCCACGCAGGGCATGTCCCCCACGGTCGCCGCCCGCACGTACGCCCTGCTGGCCGGGCTCGACGCCTGCGTGGTCGTGGCGGCACAACGCCTGCCACCGGCCCTGCGCGACCGGACGCCGGCCGCCTCCCCCGTCCTCGTGTACGAACTGCGCCGGGGTGAGGTCGTGTTCAGCGGACAGGCGGCCGAGTGGACCCCGGATCGAGCGGCCCCCCGAAGACGGCCAGAGCCGCCCGGCCACCCTCCGAACCCTTCGAACCCTCCGAACCCTTCGAACCCTTCGAACCACTCGGCCCACCCGAACCCTTCGGAATGACCAGCAGCGTCCCCACGTTCAGCCGGTCCGGATAGCGCCCGATCATCTCCTTGTTGGCCCGGTACAGCGCCCGCCACCCACCCTGGACGCCGTACTTGCGGGCGAGCCCCGCGAGGGTGTCGCCAGCCTTCACCGTATGCATCCGGCCCTGGAGCCCGTACCGCCGGGAACAGACCGGCCAGGCCTCCCAGCCCTGCACGGCCAGCACCTCCTGGGCGACGGCGATCTGCTGTGCCCGGGTGGCGAGGTCCGCGCGCGGGGCGTACTTCAGCCCGCCGAACTCCTCCCAGGTGGGCTGCCAGAACTGGAGTCCGCCGTAGAAGCCGTTGCCGGTGTTCACGTGCCAGCGTCCGCCGCTCTCGCACTCCGCGACACAGCTCCAGGGCCAGCCGTCGCGGGCGCAGTCGTACGGCACCGTCGAGGAGGGCGGGCCCGGGGCCGGGGGCGGCGGGGCCGCGTGGGCGAGGGCGGGAGCCGCCCCGGCGAGCAGACAGACGGCGAGGAGCAACTTGAGCGGCGTGCGGTACATCGGCCCACGCTAAGCAGGGCGTCCGGTGCCGCGGTCGATACGCGACCGGCACGGGTGAGAGCCCCACCCGGTCGGCGGACCGGCCGGACGTGCTCGTCGCACGGGCGGAGGCCGGATCGCCGTTACCCAGGTATGGACGAATCAACATCCCTGGATTTACGACGACTTGACACTGATTGCCCCATTCCGCACCCGTGGTGGCCCGCTGCGCCAGATGGTTCGATTCCGTTCGCTCTGGAGCGTGACTCCCGCCACAGATCGCCCGTTGTCTTCTTCATGAGCCCGGGACCCACCCGGGCACCGCTTCCTGAGGGAGTCACCCGTGCCGCGCTTGCTCGACGTCAGCGACGAAGTTCGCGCCGAGATCGGCGACGAAGAGGCCGACCGGCTGCTCGCCGGAGACAACGCCCCCGGCAGTTACGACTGCACGTCCTGCCGCACCCCCGGCGACTCCGAAGCGGAGCGCACCAGCACCGTCCTGTTCATCGGTGACGAGACCGCCGTCCTCGCCTTCGCCCACGCCACCTGTCTGCCCTCGCAGGTCGTCCAGGTCACCGAGGAGCAGCTCCAGGGAGCGGTGAAGTCCATCACCGGCGACTCCGTCGACCTGGACCCCGACAAGGTCGTCCCCGAGCAGGCGGTGCTCGGCGTCACCAGCGGACTCGTACTGATCGCCGGGGAGTTGCACCCGGCGCTCGTGGTCGAGCCGACCGGGCCGATCGTGCGCCCGGGCGCGACCGGCGCCGGCGACGACTTCCTGCCGCTCCTCATCGAGCAGGGGTTCATGCCGGTCACCGAACTGTCCGAGGTGCCGCCGGTGCTGCACGGCTGGTCGGTGCTGCTGGCCATGGGTCAGCTGCACGCGGTGCTCCAGCCCTCGGCCAACGGCGGTCAGCCGGTGGCCTGGTGGCAGGCGCATCAGCCGCTCCAGGTCACCGAGAGCTGGCGGGCCGCAGCCAACAAGCACCAGCAGGTGCTGATGTTCGCGGCGCCGGTGGGGTCGATCGGGCGTCAGCCGCGGGAGGACCTGCTGCGGGACGCCATCGACAAGGCAGCCGCCAACGGCAAGTTGGTCGCCTCCGCACTGCCGCTCGCGGGGACGTGACCCCGACGCCCCTGTGCACCCTGAACGCGCCCGCATCCCCTGAAGACTGCGGTCGTTTGGACATACGTGCACGCATACGAAGTTCCCCGCCGCCCGCCCTTCCAGTCGATCCCCTCGGCGCGGTCGACTCCGGACCCGCTCGGCGGTCCCTCGGCCACGCCGATCTACGACACGCTCTACGCCGAGTACGTCAAGTCCTTCCGGACGCTGCCGGGTGACCGCAGCGGCGAGGACGAGCTGGACTTCATCGCCTTCGGGAACCTCGCCCAGGGCTCGGAGTCGTACGGCGGGCACCGGCCGGGGTCGTTCAGCAGCTCGTACAGCGCCTACAGCGCGGGCGCGAACAGCGCCCGCGTCGGCCAGCAGCAGTCGCAGTGGCAGCGCGTCGGGCAGGTCGGGCAGCACGGCACGATGGTGCAGCACGTGCCGGCACTGCCGCCGGGCCGGCGCCGGGGCCTCTGAGGAAACACGAAAGGGCGACTCCCCACTGTGGGAGCCGCCCTTTCGTATGCCGTACGCCTACTTCTTCTTGTTGCCGCGCTTCTCGCGCACCCGCACGGAGATGTGGATCGGGGTGCCCTCGAAGCTGAACTCCTCGCGCAGTCGGCGCTCGATGAAGCGGCGGTAGCCCGCCTCGATGAAGCCGGAGGCGAAGAGCACGAACCGCGGGGGCTTGGTGCCGGCCTGGGTGCCGAAGAGGATGCGGGGCTGCTTGCCGCCGCGGATCGGGTGCGGGTGGGCGGCGACCAGCTCACCGAGGAAGGCGTTCAGACGGCCGGTGGGGACGCGCGTCTCCCAGCCCGCCAGGGCCGTCTCGATCGCCGGGACCAGCTTCTCCATGTGGCGGCCGGTGCGCGCCGACACATTGACCCGGGGCGCCCAGGCGACCTGGCCGAGCTCGGTCTCGATCTCCCGCTCCAGGTAGTAGCGGCGCTCCTCGTCGAGGGTGTCCCACTTGTTGTAGGCGAGGACGATCGCGCGGCCCGCGTCGACCGCCATGGTGACGATGCGCTGGTCCTGGACGGAGATGTTCTCGGAGGCGTCGATCAGGATGACCGCCACCTCGGCCTTCTCGACGGCGGCGGCGGTGCGCAGCGAGGCGTAATAGTCGGCGCCCTGCTGGAGGTGGACGCGCTTGCGGATACCGGCGGTGTCGACGAACTTCCAGGTGACGCCGCCGAGTTCGATCAGCTCGTCGACCGGGTCACGGGTGGTGCCCGCGAGTTCGTTGACGACGACGCGCTCCTCGTTCGCCACCTTGTTCAGCAGCGAGGACTTGCCGACGTTCGGGCGGCCGATGAGGGCGATGCGGCGCGGGCCGCCGACGGCGGTGCCGAAGGTCTGCTCGGGGGCCTCGGGCAGGGCCTCCAGGACGGCGTCCAGCATGTCGCCGGTGCCGCGGCCGTGCAGCGCGGAGATGGGGTGCGGCTCGCCGAGGCCGAGGGCCCACAGGTAGGCCGCGTCGGACTCGCCGCTCTGGCCGTCGACCTTGTTGGCGGCGAGCACCACCGGCTTGCCGGCCTTGCGCAGCAGTCGTACGACCGCCTCGTCGGTGTCCGTGGCACCCACCTTGGCGTCGACGACGAAGACGACGGCGTCGGCGGCCTCGATCGCGTACTCGGCCTGGGCGGCGACGGAGGCGTCGATGCCGAGGACGTCCTGCTCCCAGCCGCCGGTGTCGACGACCTTGAAGCGGCGGCCCGCCCACTCGGCCTCGTAGGTGACCCGGTCGCGGGTGACGCCGGGCTTGTCCTCGACGACGGCCTCGCGGCGCCCGATGATGCGGTTGACGAGCGTCGACTTGCCGACGTTCGGCCGGCCGACGACGGCGAGCACGGGCAGCGGCCCGTGACCGGCCGCCTCGATCGCGCCCTCGACGTCCTCGAGGTCGAAGCCCTCTTCCGCGGCGAGCTCCATGAACTCCGCGTACTCGGCATCGCCAAGCGCTCCGTGGTCGTGCTCTGCGAAAGAGCCCTCGGAGTGGATGTGGTCGTTCATGAAGTCCGTACCTCGTCGTTCATCGTGGTGATCGGTGGACCGGCCGGTTTCTCCGGATTGATCCACTACTTAGTGTCGCCTAGCGCCCGGTCAGGCGCCTGGCGTTTTCCAGGTGCACGGTGAGCTGCTTCTGGATGCGCTCGGTCGCTTCGTCGAGCGCCTTGCGGGTGCGCCGCCCGGAGCCGTCGCCCGCCTCGAACGGGTCACCGAAGACCACGTCGACGCGGCTGCGCAACGGAGGCAGCGCCTTTATCAACCGTCCCCGCCGCTCGGAACTTCCCAGTACGGCGATCGGGACGATCGGGGCGCCGCTGCGGACCGCGAAGTACGCGAGCCCGGCGCGCAGCGCGGCGAAGTCGCCCTCGCCCCGGGTGCCCTCCGGGAAGATACCGAGGACGCCGCCGGCCGACAGGACGTCGAGCGCCTGGGTGATGGCCGTGCGGTCGGTGCCCGAGCGGTCGACCTTGACCTGGCCGATGCCGAGCAGGAACGGGTCGAGCGGGCCGATGAACGCTTCCTTCTTGATCAGGAAGTGCGTCGGCCGGGGCGCGACGCCCATGACCATCGGGCCGTCGATGTTGTGGGAGTGGTTGACGGCGAAGATCACCGGCCCGGCCGCGGGCACCTTCCAGGCGCCGAGCACGCGCGGCTTCCACAGCCCGTACATCAGGCCGACGCCGATACGCCGCCCGACCTCGGCGCCCCGCAGGGAGGGTGCGGTCACTTCCCGGCCCGCTTCTCCTCGACGAGGGTGACGACGCACTCGATGACCTGCGCGAGCGTGAGCTCGGTGGTGTCCACCTCCACCGCGTCGTCCGCCTTGGCGAGCGGCGAGGTCTTGCGGGAGGAGTCGGCCGCGTCCCGCTTGATCAGGGCCTCGCGGGTGGCGTGGACGTCGGCGCCCTTGAGCTCACCGCTGCGGCGGGCGGCACGCGCCTCCGGCGAGGCGGTGAGGAAGATCTTGAGGTCGGCGTCGGGCAGCACGGTCGTACCGATGTCCCGGCCCTCGACGACGATGCCCTTCTCCGCGCCGGCGGCGATCGAGCGCTGTAGCTCGGTGATCCGGGCCCGCACCTCGGGCACCGCGCTCACGGCGCTGACCTTGGAGGTGACCTCCTGGGTGCGGATCGCGGCGGCGACGTCGGTGCCGTCGACGGTGATCGTCGGGTCGGCCGGGTCGTCGCCGGAGACGATCTCCGCCTTGCCCGCCACGGCGGCGATCGCGGTCGGGTCCTCGATGTCGATCCCATTGGTCACCATCCACCACGTGATCGCCCGGTACTGGGCGCCGGTGTCCAGGTAGCTCAGACCGAGCTGCGCGGCAACGGCCTTCGACGTGCTCGACTTGCCGGTGCCGGAGGGACCGTCGATGGCGACGATCACGGGCTGGGCGGCGCCGTTTTCCACGGGGGGACACCTTCCTGGTGCGGTGTGGTGGGGTGCGGGGCGCGCGAGGGCCCCGCACAAGGGTACTGGCTCGTCGGCGGCCTCCTTACGGGCGGAGGGCCGGAGCACTCACTGCCGAATGGACCAGCCCCGCTCCCGCAGCGCCGCGGTCAGTACGGGCGCCGCCTGCGGCTCCACCATCAGCTGCACCAGACCGGCCTGTTGTCCGGTCGCGTGCTCGATGCGGACATCCTCGACGTTGACCCCGGCCCGTCCCGCGTCCGCGAAGATGCGGGCCAGCTGACCGGGCTGGTCGTCGATGAGGACGGCGACGATCTCGTACGACCGTGGCGCCGAGCCGTGCTTACCGGGTACCCGCACCTGGCCGGCCTTCCCACGCCGCAGGATGTCCTGGATGCCGACGGCACCCTTGCCGCGCTCGGCCTCGTCCGAGGACTGCAACCCGCGCAGGGCCTGCACCGTCTCCTCCAGGTCGGCGGCGACGTCGGAGAGCAGGTCGGCGACCGGCCCGGGGTTCGCGGACAGGATGTCCACCCACATCAGGGGCTCGGAGGCGGCGATCCGGGTCACGTCACGGATGCCCTGCCCGCACAGCCGTACGGCGGACTCCTCGGCGTTCTCCAGACGCGCGGCGACCATGTTGGAGACGAGGTGCGGCATGTGGGAGACCAGCGCCACCGCGCGGTCGTGGGCGTCGGCGTCCATGACCACCGGCACCGCACGGCAGTGCGAGACCAGCTCCAGGGCGAGGTTCAGCACCTCGGTGTCGGTGTCCCGGGTCGGCGTCAGCACCCACGGGCGGCCCTCGAAGAGGTCACCGGAGGCGGCCAGCGGGCCGGACTTCTCACGCCCCGACATGGGGTGCGTGCCGATGTACGACGACAGGTCGAGGCCGAGGGCCTCCAGCTCACGGCGCGGGCCGCCCTTGACGCTGGCCACGTCGATGTAGCCACGGGCCACCTCCCGGCGCATGGCGTCGGCGAGCACGCCGGCCACATGGGCGGGCGGGGCGGCGACGATCGCGAGGTCGACGGGCCCCTCGGGCGCCTCGTCGGTGCCGGCACCGAGAGCTGCGGCGGTACGGGCCTGCTCGGGATCGTGGTCGGCGAGGTGGACGGTGACGCCCCGGCTCACGAGCGCCAGCGCGGCGGAGGTGCCGATGAGGCCGGTGCCGATGACGAGTGCGGTTCTCACTGGGCGATGTCCTTGCGCAGAGCGGCGGCGGCACCGAGGTAGACGTGGTTGATCTCGGCGCGGGGCCGGTCGGACTCGATGTGCGCGAGGATCCGCACGACGCGCGGCATGGCGCCCTCGATGTCGAGCTCCTGGGCGCAGATCAGCGGTACGTCGGCGAAGCCGCTGCCGAGCTTGCGGGCCGCGGCGGCCGGGAAGTCGCTGTGCAGGTCCGGTGTGGCCGTGAACCAGATGCTGATCAGGTCGTCCGCGGTGAGGTCGTTCCGCTCCAGAACGGCGGTGAGCAGCGCTCCGACCTGCTCGTCCATGTGACCGGCCTCGTCCCGCTCTAGCTGGACGGCGCCCCGGACCGCTCGTACCGCCACGGCGATGCTCCTTGCTGATGTACGGCTCTGGTACATCCAGCCTAGTCAGCCCGCGGGGGGTGGGGACGGGGCGCCCGCCCCCTGAGACACCCGGGGCCGTTCACGGCGACTGCTGCTTGATGAGTTCCTCCAGGGACGCCGGCACCTCGCCGTTCGGGGTCATCCTGTCGATGGCCCGCGGCAGCTCCTGGGCGAGCGCGTCGGCGGCCCGGTCCGGGGAGACGCCCGCCTCCTCGGCGACCTGCTGAAGGGTGTCGCCGGGCAGCGCCTGCTGGATCTGCGCGCCGGTCACCGACTGGTTCTCGCCGCTGCCGAGCCAGGACTCCTTCTGCTCGGCGAGACCCGACTTGGCGAGGGTGTCGAGCAGCCCGCCCAACGGGTTGTCGCCGTTGCCGCCCTGCTTGCCGAGGGCGGAGAGCAGCGCGCCCAGGATGTTGCCCCCGCCGGAACCGCTGCCCGAACCGAGCAGGCTGCCCAGCAGGCCACCGAGATCGTTTCCCGCCATGATCAAAAGCCTTTCGGGAGTACGGACCCTGACAATGTCACCCGAAGGTCACAGCTCCGCTACTCGGGGAGAAAACACATCGATGCGCCCCTGGACTCGGGGCCCCGTCTCCGCTCTCATGGCAGGAAGCTCGCCTCGGGGGAGGCCCTTTCATGAAGCGCTCCGGACCGCTGCTCACCCTTCTCGCGGGTCTGCTGCTAGGCCTGTTCATGCTGTCGCTCAACGCGACGACGGGCGAGAAGAAGACCTCCGCGTCGGTGGAGGAGTCCCCGTCGCCGGGCACCAAGGCGTCACCGCCGCCCACGACGAAGTCCCCGTCGCCGTCTCCGTCACCCTCGAAGTCGCCGATCCCGAACGCCGACTACGCGGGCCGTACGGACGACGACTCCTCCGCGGTCGCCGTCTCCGTGCGTGACGGCCGGGCGATCGCTTACTTCTGCGACGGCCGGGACAAGGAGTCATGGCTCAAGGGCGACGTAAAGGACGACGGCACCATGAAACTCACCGGCAAGGGCGGCGCCGAGCTGAACGGCACGCTCAAGCGGGGCAAGCGGATCAGCGGCACCGTCGACATCGGCGGCGGGCACTACGCGTTCACCGCGGACAAGGCGATCAAGCCGTCCGGCCTGTACCGGGCGACGGCCACGGTGCGCGACGCGAAGTTCGACGGCGGCTGGATCGTCCTGAAGGACGGCACCCAGGTCGGCATCCTCGACAAGAACGGCAAGCCCTCCCCCGCCCCCGAGATCGACCCGGCGACGGGCGAGGTGACGATCGAGGGCCAGCAGCTCACGGCCCGCCCCGTCACACCCTGACCCCGCCCTCGACCCCGCCGCCCTCGGCCCCGCTCGCGCTCAGCCCCGCCCGCCTTCACACCCGATCGCCCTCAGCCCCGCTCGTCTTCAGCTCTGGGAGCCGACATGACCGTCGACCCGAACGCCGCCACGCAGGGATTCCCGAGTCCACCGCCCGACCACCACCGGCCGAGCCCGGCCCGCTATCTGATCCCGGCCCTGGTGGCCGCCGCGGTGGCGGTCGCCCTCGGTGTGTACGGCAAGGTCCACGACCCGGCGGGCACCGCCTTCAACCTCGCCGGCTTCAGCAGCACGGGTGCCGTGAAGTCCTGGCTGGCCACGGTCGCCGTCTTCTTCGCGCTGGTGCAGTTCACGTCGGCGCTGATGATGTACGGCAGGCTGCCGGGCCCGAGCTGGTCCTCGACGCTGCACCGCTGGTCGGGCCGCGCGGCCTTCCTGGTGGCGGTGCCGGTCGCGGTCCACTGCCTCTACGCGCTGGGCTGTCAGACGTATGAAACGCGCGTTTTCTGGCACTCCCTCCTGGGTTGCTTCTTCTTCGGGGCCTTCAGTGCCAAGATGCTCCTGCTCCGCTCGGAGCGCCTTCCCAACTGGCTGCTGCCGATCGTCGGCGGGCTTGTGTTCGCCACGCTGACGGTCATCTGGCTGACCTCCGCCCTCTGGTTCTTCCGAACGTTCGGAGTGACGACATGACGATGCAAGGCCCGACGCGGCGTTCGGTGCTTCTCGCGACGGGCGCGGCGGCGTTCACCGTGGGGTGCGGCGAGTACGGCGACAACAACGACTCCGGCTCCGACACGGTCGAGGCGACCGCCGGTACGGAGTTGGCGAGGACGAGCGACATCCCGGTCGGCGGCGGCAAGATCTTCAAGGACGAGAAGGTCGTCGTCACCCAGCCGGAGAAGGGCGAGTTCAAGGCCTTCACCAATATCTGCACCCATCAGCAGTGCCCGGTGGCGAGCGTCTCGGACGGCACCATCAACTGCAACTGCCACGGCAGCAAGTTCAGCATCAAGGACGGCTCGGTGGCCCACCCGCCGGCAACCCAGCCCCTGGCCGAGAAGAAGATCAAGGTCGACGGCGACTCGATCCAACTCGCCTAGTCCCTCCGGCCCCCTAGTCCCACAGGGCGCCGAGCGTCACCAGCTCACTCTGGTACTCGATCCGGTCCGCCCACTCGGCGGGCCAGGCGTCAACCCCGTGGTACGCCCCCGCGAACGCGCCCGTCAGACAGGCGATCGAGTCGGAGTCCCCGGCCGTGCAGGCGGCCCTGCGCAGGGCCGTCACCGGCTCGTCGACGAAGAGCAGGAAGCACAACAGCCCGGTCGCCAGCGCCTCTTCGGCGATCCACCCCTCGCCGGTGGCGAGGCACGGGTCGGTCTCCGGCGAGACGGTACGGACGGCTTCCCGCAGCCGGTCCAGGATCGCCAGGCACTCGTCCCAGCCGCGCGCGATGAAGTGCTCGGCCGAGGGGTCCTGGCTCCGCGTCCACAGATCACCGAGCCAGCGCTCGTGGTAGCGGGAGCGGTTCTCGATGGCGTACGACCGCAGCAGCCCGACCAGTCCGGTCGGCTCGGCCCCTTGCGCGAGCAGCCGTACGGCGTGCGCGGTGAGGTCGGACGCGGCGAGGGCGGTCGGGTGCCCGTGGGTGAGCGCGGACTGCAACTGGGCGGCGCCGGACCGCTGTTCGTCACTGAGGCCCGGGGCGAGCCCGATGGGCGCGACGCGCATGTTGGCACCGCAGCCCTTGGAGTGGATCTGGCTGGCGTCCTGCCAGAGCCCCGGCTGCTCCAGAAGATCGCATGCCGTGATGCATGTGCGGCCCGGCGCCCGGTTGTTCTCCGGGGAGCGGTTCCATGCGACGAACTCCTGCCGCACGTCCGCCGCCATGCTCTCCGGACCCAGCACTCCCCGGTCCATGGCGCTCCGCAGCCCGCGCCCGAGAGCCAGCGTCATCTGCGTGTCGTCGGACACGAACGCCCGCTTCGGCAGCTGCATCTCCCGCCATGGCCCGCACTTGGCGAGGATCGACGGGACGTCGTTGAACTCGGTCGGGAATCCGAGCGCGTCCCCGAGGGCGAGCCCGATCAGTGTGCCGGTCGCGGCGCGCTTCCTGACGGTGGTGGCGGTCATGCGGGGCGTCCTTCCCGGGACGGTCGGAGGAGGGGCGGGTGCAGGGCGGTGGCAGGTCCCGCGCGGTAGAGCGCCGCCGGTTTGCCGCGCCCGCCGGTCAACTTCGCGGCGCCGGGGACCTGTTCGACGAAACCGGGCGTGGCGAGCACCTTGCGGCGGAAGTTGGGCCGGTCGAGGGTCGTGCCCCACACCGTCTCGTAGACCTGCTGGAGCTCGCCGAGGGTGAACTCGGCCGGGCAGAAGGCGGTGGCGAGACGGCTGTACTCGAGCTTGGCGCCGACCCGTTCATGGGCGTCGGCCAGGATCCGGTCGTGGTCGAAGGCGAGCGGCCTGGCCTGGCCGTACGGCACCCAGCGGGCGTCGGCCGCGTCGCTGCCGCCGTGCGGTTCGGGCGCGTGGGGCAGCAGCGCGGCGAAGGCGACGGAGACGACCCGCATCCGAGGGTCACGGTCGGGCTCGCTGTAGGTCCGCAGTTGCTCCAGGTGCAGCCCGGAGACGTCGAACAGGCCGGTCTCCTCGGCGAGTTCACGCCGTGCGGCCGTCTCGGCCGACTCATCCGGCCGCACGAAGCCGCCGGGCAGCGCCCAGTGGCCGGCGTACGGCTCCTGTCCGCGCTCGACGAGCAGCACGTGCAGGGCGCCCTCGCGGACGGTGAGGACGGCGAGATCGACGGTGACGGCGAAGGGTTCGTAGGCGTGCTTGTCGTAATCGCTCACAGCCACACCCTCCCCCTCTATTAATAGTCAGTACGACTATAAAGAGGCGGGATGGGTTCGCACAACCCGGGTAACCGCAACCACATGGGCGAGATCCTCGTGGGCACGTGTTCGTGGACGGACCGGGCGTTGACCGGCAGCGGCTGGTATCCGCCGGGGCGACGGGACGCCGAGGGACGGCTGCGGCACTACGCCGGGCGGTTCCCGGTCGTCGAGGTCGACTCGGCGTACTACGCACTGCCCGACGCCCGCACGAGCACGTTGTGGGCCGAGCGCACCCCGCCCGGCTTCGTCTTCGACGTGAAGGCGTTCTCGCTGCTCACCGGTCATCCGACCCGGAGTTCCGTGATGCCGGACGGGCTGCCCGCCGACCCCCGGGACCCGACGGTGCTCGACGCGGTGTGGGCGCGCTTCACCGAGGGGATCGAGCCACTGCGGGCGGCCGGCCGGCTCGGCGGTGTGCTGTTCCAGTTCCCGCCATGGTTCCGGCCCGGGCAGTGGGCCGGGGCGTTTCTGCGGGAGTGCGCCGAACGCACCGCCGGGTGGCCGATTTCCGTGGAGTTCCGGCATCCCGGCTGGTGGCGCAGGGAGTGGGCGGACGTGACCGCCGCTCTGCTCGCCCGGTACGGCATGACGGCCGTGGCCGTCGACATGACACAGAGCCTCCCCTCCTCGATCCCGCCCGTCGCTCCGGTCACCTCGCCGCGGCTGTCCGTCGTCCGCTTCCACGGACGCAGCGCCTCATGGGGCACCGGGAGCAAGGAGGACCGGTTCCGGTACGCGTACCAGGAGGCCGAACTCGCCGAGTGGCTGCCCCGGTTGCGTTCCCTGTCCGGGCGGGTCGACGCACTCCACGTGCTGTTCAACAACTGCTGCGGCACTGCGGCCGTCCGTGCCGCCGAGACGATGCAGCGTCTGCTGACCGGCGCCGACACAGCCCCCGCCGCTCCCGCCCCTCCCGCCTCTCCCGCCCCTCCGGCGTCGCCCGGCTCGCGCAGCACGCGGTGACGCCCGGGCCCGGATTCCCCCGCAAGGGAGACCCGCCCGGCCCGGATCACCCCGGAAAGGAGACCCGCCCGGCCCGGATCACCCCGCGAGGGAATCGCGGCGCCCCAGGAAGGCCAGCAGCCGGACCTCGGGCGGCACGCAGGACGCGACCGCGACCGGCTCGGCGAACCTCACTCCCCGGTCCTCCGCCGCGACCACGCACCGGGCCACGGGCAGCAACTCGGCGGCCAGGGCGGCCGGCAGGGGCCGCGGCCTGCCGCATGCCTGGGCGACGTCCCAGCCGTGCACGGCGATCTCGACGGCGCCGACCGCACCCATCACCCGCACGTCCAGCGGCCGTTCACCGACCAGCACCTCGTCGCCCGGTCCGGCCGCCCAGGCGCCGAGCACGGCACGCGCGCGGGTGCGGAACCCGCAGACCCGGTCGGTGTGCGGCAGCAGCCCGATCCGTCCGCCGGTGAGCCCCTCGTACAACGCCTCCAGGGAGTCGTCGAGATGGCCGAGCAGTTCCCCCAAGTCCCACTCGGCGCACGGCGTGACCCGGCCGAGGCCCGCGTTCTCGGCCCCGGCGACACTCCCGAGCGCGTAGGCGAGCGAACGCTCCAGCAGCTCCCCGGCGTTCACGACAACACCTCGGGCGGACCGAAGGAGGGCGCGTCCGACAGCCGCCCATGCCCCGGCGCGTCCGCCGTGAGGCCCCTCAGCGGCTTCCCAGGCGCCCCTGGCGGGCTCTCCGGCCCCGAGGGCAGCGGAGGCCGCCCACGGCTCTCCAGGGCCGTCAGAGGCATGCTGGGCGGATCCTCGGTCGCGCCGGCCGCGTCCGCCGTCCGTACCCGGTGCTCCTGGTCCGCCGTCGCGGTCATCATGTCTGCTCCCTTCGTCCGTGTGGGGTACAGACCGGCGGGAGCGCCGAAACGCATCGGCCGGTCCCGGAGAAATATCCGGAACCGGCCGTCGTACGAGATGACCTACAGGTCGACTTCCTGCATCAGCATGCCGACCTCGGTGTTGGACAGCCGCCGCAGCCAGCCCGACTTCTGGTCGCCCAGGGTGATCGGGCCGAAGGCCACGCGCACCAGCTTGTCGACCGGGAAGCCGGCCTCGGCCAGCATCCGGCGCACGATGTGCTTGCGGCCCTCGTGCAGGGTGACCTCGACGAGGTAGTTCTTGCCGGTCTGCTCGACGACCCGGAAGTGGTCCGCCTTCGCGTACCCGTCGTCCAGCTGGATGCCGTCCTTGAGGCGCTTGCCCAGGTCGCGCGGGATCGGACCCACGATGTGCGCGAGGTAGACCTTCTTCACGCCGTACCGGGGGTGGGTCAGCCGGTGCGCCAGCTCACCGTGGTTGGTGAGCAGGATGACACCCTCGGTCTCGGTGTCGAGCCGCCCGACGTGGAAGAGCCGGGTCTCCCGGTTGGTGACGTAGTCGCCGAGGCACTGACGGCCCTCGTTGTCCTCCATGGTGGAGACGACGCCGGCGGGCTTGTTCAGCGAGAAGAACTGGTACGACTGGGTGGCCACGGTCAGACCGTCGACCTTGACCTCGTCCTTCTCCGTGTCGACGCGCTTGCCCTGCTCCAGGACGATCTCGCCGTTGACCTCGACCCGCGCCTGCTCGATGAGCTCCTCGCAGGCCCGCCGCGAGCCGTAGCCCGCGCGCGCGAGGACCTTTTGCAGCCGCTCGCCCTCCTGCTCGGCGCCCGGGAAGGTCTTGGGGAGCTTCACGTCCTTCTTGTTCGCGTACCGCTCGCGGTTGCGCTCCTCGGCACGCGCCTCGTACTCACGGGAGGTCGCCGGCACCCAACGGCCGCGCCCGGTGCCCTGGCCCTGCTTGGGCCCGCCCTTGGCGCCACCGCGCGCCGAGGCGCCGCGCCCCGTCTTCGGCCCCTCCGGGGAGGCGCCGGGGCCCACGTCGTAGCGACGCTCCTCGGGACGGGGCTTCTTCGGCCGGCCGCCCTGGCTGTCGTCGCGGTTGTTCCCGGCACCGCGGTGGTTACCGCGGCCCCCGCTGCTCCCGCCGCGGCCGCCGCTGTTGCCACCACGGCTCCCGCCGTTGTTTCCGCTGCTGTTCCTGCCGCTGCTGCTTCGCATCACATTTCCGTCTAGTCGTCTGCGTCGTGGCCGTCCGGCGCGTCAGGAGCGTCCGGATCGAACGACGGGACCCCTTCCAGTGTCTCGGCCTCGATCGCCTCCGCCTCGGGGAGGAAGGGCGCGAGCTCCGGGAGCTCGTCCAGGCCACGCAGGCCCATCCGCTCCAGGAAGTAGTTCGTCGTCGTGTACAGGATCGCACCTGTTTCGGGTTCCGTGCCCGCCTCCTGAACCAGACCCCGCTGGAGGAGGGTGCGCATGACCCCGTCACAGTTCACTCCGCGCACCGCCGAGACCCTGCTGCGGCTGACCGGCTGGCGGTACGCGACGACCGCCAGCGTCTCCAGCGCCGCCTGGGTGAGCCGGGCCTGCTGGCCGTCCAGGACGAAGCCCTCGACGGCCGCCGCGAACTCGGGCCGGGAGTAGAAACGCCAGCCGCCGGCGATCAGCCGCAGCTCGAAACCGCGTCCCTGGACCGTGTACTCGTCGGCCAGCTCCCGCAGCGCGTCCGCGATCTGCCGCTTGGGCCGCTGGAGGATCTTCGCGAGATGCTCCTCGGTCGCCGGCTCGTCCACGACCATGAGGACGGCCTCGAGCGCGGGCTTGAGATCGAGGTCGGCGACGGTGCGCTGCCCGGCCGGGACGTCGGTGGTCTCCTCGCTCACGCCTTGTCCTCCTTGGGCGGCTCGGGCGGTCGGTCGAACTCGTCGGTGACCATCGGCGCCTGCTCCCCCGCGCCACCGGTCCAGCGCACGATGAGATCCCCGAGGGCCGTCTCCTGGTCGAGCGCGACGGCCTTCTCCCGGTACAGCTCAAGGAGCGCCAGGAAGCGGGCGACGACGGTGAGGGTGTCGTCGGTGTCCTCGACGAGCGCCCGGAAGCTGGCCTCGCCGAGCTCCTTCAGCCGGGCGACGACGATCCCGGCCTGCTCCTGCACGCTGACCAGCGGCGCGTGGATGTGGTCGACGTACACCTGCGGCTTGGGCTTGGGCTGCATCGCCTTCACGGCGAGCTTGGCGAATCCCTCCGGGCCGATGCTGATGACGACCTCGGGCAGCAGCTCCGCGTGGTGCGGTTCCAGGCCGACGGTACGGGGGTAGCGGCGGGCCTCGTCGTCGAGGCGGCGGTTGAAGATGTCCGCGATCTGTTTGTACGCGCGGTACTGGAGCAGCCGCGCGAAGAGCAGGTCACGGGCCTCCAGCAGCGCGAGGTCGGCCTCGTCCTCGACCTCGGCGGCGGGCAGTAGCCGGGCGGCCTTGAGATCGAGCAGTGTGGCGGCCACCACGAGGAACTCGGTCGTCTGGTCCAGGTCCCAGTCCGGGCCCATCGCCCGGATGTGCGCCATGAACTCGTCGGTGACCTTGGAGAGCGCGACCTCGGTGACGTCCAGCTTGTGCTTGGAGATCAGCTGGAGGAGCAGGTCGAAGGGGCCTTCGAAGTTGGCGAGCCGGACCTTGAAGACACCGTCGTCGGGTTCTTCCGCGACCGGCTCTTCCACCACGACCGGTTCGTCCACCGCGACGGGCTCAGGCGCCTCGGGCGCCCCCGGCCCCCGCCCCAGCACACGCCGGCGGCCGGCAGCGGCGCCGGAGGCGGGGACGGGAGCGTCGTTCGAGGTCATGGCCTCCGCAGGCTACCGCTACCGCCCGCGCAGCCGTCGTACGAGGATGCTCGCGTCCCCGCGGGACTCCAGATCGGCCAGCACCACGGCGACCGCCTCACGGACGATGCGCCCGCGGTCGACGGCCAGGCCGTGCTCGCCGCGGAGCACCAGACGCGCGTGCTCCAGGTCCATGAGCTCCTCGGCAGAGACGTACACAGTGATCTTCTCGTCGTGCCGCTCCCGGCCGCTGGGCCGGCGCGCGGGCGCCCTGCTGCCGCCACCGCGCTGCTTGCGCGGTGCGGCGGCAGAACCTTCCTGCGTGTCCTGACGTCGTGCGGAGCGCTCCGTCGCGGTGCCCCGGCTGCGGGACTCACCGGTCTCGGCCGGCTCCGTGGCCACGTGCTCCGCCCCGTCGCCGTCCCCGCCCTGGGCGGGCACGGAGTGCGGTGCGTCCTCCGCCGCCGTTCCGTCGCTCTCGCCGGCGGGAGCGGGCACCCGGGCTTCGCCGTTGGCCCCCCGTCGTGGAGTGGACGGCTGGAGCGCCATTCCCCCTGTCGTACGGAAGAGTTCGTCGGCCCCCGGCAGACTCACTCGGCGTGACACCGGGCGAGCACCTCCCTGGCGAGCTGGCGGTAGGCGGCGGCGCCGACGGAGTTGGAGGCGTACGTGGTGATCGGCTCGCCGGCGACCGTGGTCTCCGGGAAGCGGACCGTGCGTCCGATGACCGTGTGGTAGACGTGATCGTCGAACGCCTCGACCACCCGGGCCAGGACCTCGCGACTGTGGACCGTGCGCGAGTCGTACATCGTGGCGAGGATGCCGTCGAGCTCCAGCTCGGGGTTGAGCCGCTCCTGGACCTTCTCGATGGTCTCCGTCAGCAGGGCGACACCACGCAGCGCGAAGAACTCACACTCCAGAGGCACTATCACCTTGTGCGCGGCCGTCAGGGCGTTGACCGTGAGCAGACCCAGTGAAGGCTGACAGTCGATCACGATGTAGTCGTAGTCGGCCATGAGCGGCTTCAGGGCACGCTGGAGCGTCGACTCGCGCGCGACCTCGGAGACCAGCTGGACCTCCGCCGCCGACAAGTCGATATTGCTCGGCAGCAGGTCCATGTTGGGGACCGCGGTCTTCAGCAGGACCTCGTCGGCCGCCATGCCCCGCTCCATGAGCAGGTTGTAGACGGTGAGGTCGAGCTCCATCGGGTTGACACCGAGTCCCACCGACAGCGCGCCCTGCGGGTCGAAGTCCACGAGCAGCACCCGGCGTCCGTACTCCGCGAGGGCGGCACCCAGGTTGATGGTCGACGTGGTCTTGCCGACGCCGCCCTTCTGGTTGCACATCGCGATGATCTTCGCGGGCCCGTGGTCCGTCAGCGGACCCGGGATCGGGAAGTACGGCAGCGGGCGACCGGTCGGGCCGATGCGCTCGCGGCGCTGACGGGCAGCGTCGGGAGCGAGCGTGGCCGCGTACTCGGGGTCGGGCTCGTACTCGGCGTCGGGGTCGTAGAAGTGCCCCTCGGGCAGTTCGTCGTAGTCGGCGAACTGGCTGTGGGGCGCGCCACTTCCGTCGCCGGCCATGGCGTTCACGTGATGGCCATCCATGCTCTGGTGTGCTGACAGAGTCACGCGGGTCTGCTGGTGACTCCGGTGGGCTGCGAAGGTGCGCACCGCGACGGAGCCGACAGCCTCGAACCCCGCGGGACCCTGGTCCCGTACCGGCACTCCTGGTTGACCACCCCCGGGAGAAAATGTCGACTCATTCACAAGTCGTCTTACCTCCTTGGTGACCAGGAAACTTCTAGACAGGTCAGCGTGGCACCATGCCGACAGTCGGCGACTCTATGGCGTGTCGGGCGTCCGCAGCAACACAATCCGCCGGACCCGGCCCGATGTGTCGGCAATGAAACATCCCTCTGTCAAGGGCGTACGGCCGTCGCACGGCAGGTTTCACGGGTGTGCGAATCGACCAAAGGGTTACGTTCGAGGCGAGTTGACCGAGAGTCGCAAAGTGACCATACACACATCCGGCCGGACCTTGTCGGGCAAGGTCCGGCCGGGTGCGCGTCGTTGACACGCCATGTTGACGTATCGCCTTTACGAAAAGGTGACTTAGCCGTTCGGCGAGGTCAGGGGCTCAGCCGAGCAGCGTCTCCAGCTCGACGTGCTCCAGGCCGTGCGCCTCGGCGACCTCGCGGTAAACGACCTTGCCGTCATGGGTGTTGAGGCCCTTGGCGAGCGCGGGATCACGGCGCAGCGCCTCGACCCAGCCGCGGTTGGCGAGTTCGACGATGTAGGGCAGCGTCGCGTTGGTGAGCGCGTAGGTGGAGGTGTTGGGCACCGCGCCCGGCATGTTGGCGACGCAGTAGAAGACCGAGTTGTGCACCTGGAAGATCGGCTCGGCGTGCGTCGTCGGGTGGGAGTCCTCGAAGCAGCCGCCCTGGTCGATCGCGATGTCGACAAGGACACTTCCCGGCTTCATCCGGGCCACGAGCTCGTTGGTGACCAGCTTCGGGGCCTTGGCGCCCGGGATGAGCACCGCGCCGATGACGAGGTCGGCGTCGAGGACGGCCTTCTCCAGCTCGAGGGAGTTGGACATGATCGCCCGGACCTTGGTGCCGAAGACCTTGTCGGCCTCGCGGAGCTTGTTGATGTCGCGGTCGAGCAGCGTGACGTGGAAGCCCATGCCGACCGCGATCTGCGTGGCGTTCCAGCCGGAGACGCCGCCGCCGATGACGACGGCACGCGCGGGCTGGGTGCCGGGGACGCCGCCGGGGAGCACACCACGGCCGCCGACCGAGCGCATCAGGTGGTAGGCGCCGACCTGCGGGGCGAGGCGGCCCGCGACCTCGGACATCGGGGCGAGCAGCGGAAGGGCGCGCGAGGGCAGCTCGACCGTCTCGTAGGCGATGGCGGTGGTGCCGGACTCGATGAGCGCGTCGGTGCACTCCTTGGAGGCGGCCAGGTGCAGGTAGGTGAAGAGCGTCTGGTCCTTGCGGAGCCGGTGGTACTCCTCGGCGATGGGCTCCTTGACCTTCAGCAGCAGGTCGGCGGTGGCCCACACCTCGTCGGCGGTGCCGAGGATCTGCGCGCCGGCGGCGACGTACTCCTCGTCCGGGATCGACGAGCCGACACCGGCGCCCTGCTCGATGACGACCTGGTGGCCGTGGCGCACCAGCTCGTGCACGCCGGACGGGGTGATGGCCACCCGGAACTCGTTGTTCTTGACCTCGCGGGGGATGCCGACCTTCACGTGGATCACGGTCCTTGGCTCAGTGGATGTGGGGCAATAGAACACATACCCGGGCATGCACGAGCACACCGGGAGACACCGCAGGAGAAGGTGCGGCAGAGCCAGTCTAATGAAGGTGTTCCCGCTGTCCAGCCTTTCATTGCATCAATCTTCTGCGGGTGTACTACGGATTTCGCAGGCATCAGCGTCTTGTTTCGAAGGATCAGGCCGCTCCGGTTCCACTTCCGGCTCCGAAAGCTCCTCCCCCAGCAGCCGCCCGGCGGCCCCCCGGTGCAGCGTCGCGGCGGCCGGATCGCCCAGGTGGTCCAGGGTGTCGGCGAGCCTCAGATGCAACGCGGCCTGCAACCGGGCGTCCTCCGCGCGCCGCGCCCACTCGACGGCCTCCTGGCAGGTGCGCAGCGATTCCTCGGGCCGTCCTGCGTACTCCTGGACCCGCGCCACCTCGCTCAACGCCCGTGCGTGGGCGGCCACATCGCCCTCCTTGCGGTACCCGGCGACCGCGGCCCGCCAGCTCCGCAGCGCCTCGCCGTACCGGCCCGCGTAGGTGTGGGCGGCGGCGATCCGCCCGTACAGCCGGGCGGCGTCCGCGCGCTCGTCGCGGGCCAGGCGCTGGGCGAGGGCGCGGCCGAACCAGTCGGCGGCCCGGTCGTAGTCCCCGAGCTCCAGATGCGCGCCGCCTACGGATTCCATCGCGCGGCCGGTCGCATACGGATCGTTTGCCGCCCGTCCGGCGTCCAGCGCGGCCCGATAACGGGTGAGCGCGTCGGCCGTGCGCCCGGTCTGGGCGTCCAGATCGCCCAGGTTCAGCAGCGCCGCCGCCTGCTCCCGGGGCAGCTCCCGGCGCTCGGCCACATCGAGGACGAGCCGGTGGATGCCGTACAGGTCGGGGGCCGCGGCCTGGGTGCCGAAGTGCGCGACCATCGCCCTGACCAGCTGGGACATCAGCCGTCTGGCGAGGGTGTCGAGTTCCCCGTCGGCGACGGCGAGCCGCGCCGAGGCCAGCAGGGCGGGCCTGCGGACGCGCAGCCACTCCTCGGCAGCCCGGGGGCTGGGGAAGCGCAGGGAGCGGGGCATGCCCTGGAGCTTCTCGCGGGCCTCGGGGTTGTCCGTCTCGGTGATGGCACGGCAGGACTGGAGCAGCCGCACCGTGCGCTCCAGCATCCGGGCGCGGGCCAGCTGGAGCTCGGCGGGGCGGTCCTGGGTCTCGGCGAGGGACTTCAGCAGGGGGTGCAGACAGGCCGGCACCTCGTACTGCGGCAGCGGGGACTCCACGGAGTGCAGCAGGCCGAGGGCGACGAAGTCGTCCAGGGTGGTGCGGGCGCCGCCCACCGAGCAGCCGGCGAGGGCGGAGGCGGTGTGCGGGTCGACCAGGCCGGCCGGGGCGAGGGAGAGCAGACGCAGTACCCGGGCGGCGGGGCTGGGCAGGGAGCCGTAGGCGAGGCGGAAGACCCGGGTCAGCGGCGTCCCCTCGTCGCCCTCGGCGTGCAGATGCTTGGCGAGGTCGGCGACGGCGGCTTTCGGCCGGGCGGCGAGCCAGCCGCCGGCCATCGTCAGGGCGGCGGGCTGGGCCTGGCACACCTCGACGAGGCCCTCGGCGGCACGGGGGTCGACGGTGATGCGGACCGAGCCGGTGTGCCGGGTCAGCAGCTCCAGGGCGGACTTGGTGTCGAGGCCGCCGAGGGTGCAGGGGCGGACGTCGGAGATACCGGTGAGCGGGCCGTCGGACACGGCGACGACCAGACAGTCCGGGGTGTCCGGGAGGAGGGCGTCGACCTGGTCGGCGGTGACCGCGTCGTCGAGCAGGAGCAGCGCGCTGCGGTCGGCGAGGGCCTCGCGGAGCGCCGCCGTGAGGTCGTCCTCGGCGGCGCCTGCCGGGGTCGGCAGGTCCAGGGCGGCGAGCAGCTCACGGGCGGTGTGCTCGACCGGGACCGGGGTGCCGTCGGGCTCGCTCAGACGCGCCCGGAGCACCCCGTCGTCGTAACGGTCCGCGACCTGTCGTACGAGCTCCTCGGCGAGGGCGGTGCGGCCCGAGCCCGGCCGGCCCGCGATGAGCAGCACGCGCGCGCGGGGGGCCTTCTTGCCGGAGAGGGTGTCGAGGCCCGCCCGCTCGATGTCGGCGCGGAGCTCCTTCAACTCTCTGTTCCGGCCCAGGAATTGACCCTCGGCCGACAGCTGAACGCCGCTCGTGTCCACCGCCTGGTCCGTCACGGGCCACACTCCCGTCCCACCGCACGCGCAAGCCCGCCGGGACTCCGAACGGGCATTTACAGAGCGTAGTTCACCCTCTGCAACGTTCCAGGTGGAGCGCGGCGGGCAGGTCGCCCGATCGGATCAACCGATGGTCACACCAGGAGCGTTCAGGACTCGAAGGGACGCGCCGGCCACGGCGCGTCCGCCGGGCGCAGGGCGTCGAGGCCGTCGCCGTTCTGCGCGGCGACCAGCGAAAGCACGCCCACCACCAGGCAGTTGTTGTGCAACTCGCCCGCGAGGACCCCCCGGACGAGCTCGTCGAGGGGCACGCGCGCGTACTCCAGGTCGATCTCCTCGTGCTCCACCTCGAAGCGCTCGCCCTCGGCCTCCGAAAGATCGCGGGCCAGGAAGATCCGCACCGCCTCGTCGCAGCCGCCGGCCGTGGTGTAGACGTCGGCCAGCACCCGCCAGTCCTCGGCCTTGACGTGGGCTTCCTCGTACAGCTCGCGCTGGGCCGCGTGCAGCGGGTTCTCACCCGGCACATCGAGCAGACCGGCCGGGATCTCCCACAGCTTCTGGCGTACCGGGTGGCGGTACTGCCTGATCAGCAGCACGCGGCCCTCCTCGTCGAGGGCGAGGACGCCGACCGAGCCGGGGTGGACCTGGTAGTCACGGCGGACGACCTTGCCGTCGGGCATGACCACGTCGTCGGTGCGGACGGAGGTCTTGTTGCCCACGAAGGGGGTCTCCGTCGCCCGGATCTCCCACTCCTCGGGGGTGTCCTTGATCGTCATGCCCAGTCCTTCCGCACGTGCTCAAAGAGAAGCCGGGGCGCCCGCCTGTTGAATGCGAACGCCCCGGCCACCGTACAACTGTTGTGTTACTTCGAGGTCTTCCGCTCGACCGACGCCTTCACCAGGCCGGCGAACAGCGGGTGCGGGCGGGTCGGGCGCGAGCGCAGCTCCGGGTGCGCCTGCGTGGCGACCAGGTACGGGTGGACGTCGCGCGGGTACTCGACGTACTCGACGAGCTTGCCGTCCGGGGAGGTGCCGGAGAACAGGATGCCCGCCTGCTTCTCCAGCTCCGCGCGGTAGGCGTTGTTCACCTCGTAGCGGTGGCGGTGGCGCTCCTCGACGTACTCCTTGCCGTCGTACACCTCGCGCACGATCGAGCCCTCGGCCAGCTTGGCCGGGTACATGCCGAGCCGCATGGTGCCGCCCATGTCGCCCTCGCCGGCGACGATGTCGAGCTGCTCGGCCATGGTGGAGATGACCGGGTGCGAGGTCGCCGAGTCGAACTCGGTGGAGTTGGCGTCCGGGATGTCGGCCAGGTTGCGCGCGGCCTCGATCACGATGCACTGAAGGCCCAGGCAGAGGCCGAGCAGCGGGATCTTGTTCTCGCGGGCGTACTTGATCGCGCCGACCTTGCCGAGCACACCGCGGTCGCCGAAGCCGCCCGGGATGCAGATGCCGTCCACGTCACCGAGCTGCGCCGCGGCACCGGCCGGGGTCTTGCAGTCGTCGGACGTGACCCACTTGATCTTCACGCGGGCCTTGTTGGCGAAGCCGCCCGCGCGCAGCGCCTCGGTGACCGAGAGGTAGGCGTCGGGCAGGTCGATGTACTTGCCGACCAGGGCGAGGGTGATCTCGTGGTCGGGGTTGTGGACGCGGTCGAGCAGGTCGTCCCAGGTCGTCCAGTCCACATCGCGGAACGGCAGGTCCAGCTTGCGGACGACATAGGCGTCCAGGCCCTCGCCGTGCACGGTCTTCGGGATGTCGTAGATGGAGCGGGCGTCGGGGCAGGCCACGACCGCGGCCTCGTCGACGTCGCACATCAGGGAGATCTTGCGCTTGATCGCGGTCGGGACCTCGCGGTCGCAGCGCAGCACGATGGCGTCCGGCTGGATACCGATGTTCCGAAGCGCCGCAACCGAGTGCTGGGTCGGCTTCGTCTTCAGCTCTCCCGACGGGCCGATGTACGGCAGGAGGGAAATGTGGACGACGAAGACGTTGTCACGGCCGACCTCGTGACGGACCTGGCGGACCGTCTCCAGGAACGGCAGCGACTCGATGTCGCCGACGGTGCCGCCGACCTCGGTGATGACGACGTCGACCTCGTCGGTCGCCATGCGCCGGATACGGTGCTTGATCTCGTTGGTGATGTGCGGGATGACCTGCACGGTGTCACCCAGGTACTCGCCGCGGCGCTCCTTGGCGATGACCGTCGAGTAGACCTGGCCTGTAGTGACGTTGGCACTGCCGTCCAAGTCACGGTCGAGGAAACGCTCGTAGTGTCCGATGTCCAGGTCGGTCTCGGCGCCGTCGTTGGTGACGAAGACCTCTCCGTGCTGGAAGGGGTTCATCGTGCCCGGGTCGACGTTGAGGTACGGGTCGAGCTTCTGCATGACGACGCGCAGGCCCCGGGCCTTGAGCAGCATCCCGAGGCTGGAGGCCGTCAGGCCCTTGCCCAGAGAGGAGGCGACACCCCCGGTGACGAAGATGTGCTTGGTCGTCGTAGCTGTGCTCGAACGAAAAGAGGGCGTCGGCATGGCCAAGAGGGGGCTCCCGTGGTCGCGATCTGGAGTGCGGGGCGGCGCTGTGACCGGAGATTCCCGGCGTCGCCGTCGCTGCGGTCGGGGGTTTTGTCCACCACCGGTCCACGGGCTACCAGGGTATCAGCGCCTCGGGGGGATGGCTTCCGGCCACGCTCCGCGCACGCACCGACACAGACCCACACCCGTCACGGGTTTCTCACCGGCTGCTCACCCGTTCGGCCCATCCGCGTTGCCCGGAGCGGCACACAGATCATCTACGTGCGTCGTATCCTGCTCGGACATTCGCTGCCGAGCCCGGCCGGGAACACGGCACCACCCCCCGCCCGTGCGCCCCCGGAACAACGTGAGCTCGTCAGTTCGTTGAGAAGAGATCGTCGTTTTGCCCAGCGGCACAGCGACTGCTTTGCTTCATCGCTCAACGACGCATAACAACGACCCCTTGACCGCACTAGCGACAGCCCCCTTTTCCCCAGGGGGTGACGTGGCCGTTCGACTGGAGTTGCACGTGGCCGGGCGCATCGAAGACTACGCACTCATCGGAGACATGCAGACCGCCGCCCTGGTCTGCCGGGACGGCACAGTGGACTGGCTGTGCCTGCCCCGCTTCGACTCGCATGCCATCTTCGCCGGCCTGCTGGGCACCGAGGAGCACGGCTTCTGGCGCCTGGGGCCCGCGCATGCCGCCGACGCCGAGCCGCCCACCGCGGCCCGGCGCACCTACCGCGGCGACTCGCTGATCCTGGAGTCCGAGTGGGACACCCCACGCGGCACGGTCAGGATCACCGACTTCATGCCGCCGCGTGACGGCGCGCCGCAGCTGATCCGGATCGTGGAGGGTGTCTCGGGCCGCGTCCCGATGCGCTCGGCCCTCAGGATGCGTTTCTCGTACGGGCGGGTCGTGCCGTGGGTGCACAAGCACGAGGGGCGTACGGTCGCCGTGGCGGGCCCGGACTCTGTGTGGTTCGACACCGACTGCGAGACCTACGGCAAGTCGCTGACCACGTACTCGGACTTCACGGTCGCCCCGGGTGACCGGATCGCCTTCACCATCTCCTGGCAGCCCTCGCACAAGGACGCGCCGCCGCTGCCCGAGCCGGAGCAGTCCCTGGAACTCACCGAGGACTTCTGGCGCGAGTGGGTCGAGCACTGTACGTACCACGGCCCCTACCGCGAGGCCGTCGTCCGCTCCCTGATCACGCTGAAGGCCCTGACGTACGCCCCGACCGGCGGCATCGTCGCGGCCCCGACGACCTCCCTCCCCGAGGACATCGGCGGCGTCCGCAACTGGGACTACCGCTACACCTGGCTCCGTGACGCGGCCATCACCCTGTCCTCGCTGCTGCGCACCGGGTACCGCGAGGAGGCCCGCGCCTGGCGCGAGTGGCTGCTGCGCGCGGTCGCCGGCGACCCCGAGAACCTCCAGATCATGTACGGCATCGCGGGTGAGCGGGAGCTGGGCGAGGCCGAGCTGGACTGGCTGCCGGGCTACGAGAACTCCGCCCCGGTCCGGGTCGGCAACGGCGCGGCCCACCAGCTCCAGCTGGACGTGTACGGCGAGGTCACCGAGGCCCTGCACCTCGCCCATATGACCGGGCTGGCCCGTAACGACTACGCGTCCCTGCTCCAGCTGAAGCTCATCCGCTACCTGGAGGACCACTGGGACGAGCCGGACGAGGGCATCTGGGAGGTGCGCGGCCCGCGCCGCCACTTCGTGCACTCCAAGGTCATGGCCTGGGTGGCGGTGGACCGCACGATCAAGCTCATCGAGTCCGGTGACGCGGACGGCCCGCTGGAGCGCTGGCGCGAGCTGCGCGACGACATCCACCGGGACGTGTGTGAGAAGGGTTACGACAAGGAGCGCAACACCTTCACCCAGTCGTACGGGTCCCAGGAGCTGGACGCCTCGCTGCTGCTGATCCCGCAGATGGGCTTCCTGCCGCCGGACGACAAGCGGGTCATCGGCACCATCGAGGCGATCCAGCGCGAGCTGTCCACGCCGGACGGCTTCATCCTGCGCTACCCGACCGAGGGCGACAGCGAGGGTGTCGACGGGCTGCCCGGTGACGAGGGCGCCTTCCTGGCCTGCTCGTTCTGGATGGCGGACGACCTCGCGATGATCGGCCGCGTCGACGAGGCCCGCAAGCTGTTCGAGAAGCTCCTCGCCCTGCGCAACGACCTCGGACTGCTCGCGGAGGAGTGGGACCCGGTGAACCAGCGCCAGGTCGGCAACTTCCCGCAGGCCTTCAGCCACGTCCCGCTGATCGACACGGCCCTGCGGCTGACGGCGTCGGGGGCGTACGGGGGCTGATTCCCGTCACGGGCGTGCCGCGGCCTCTCGCAGGGCCTCGCGGCACGCCACGGTCGCCCGCACCGGACGAGGTCCGGCGGAAACACCGGCTTCTGTTCCTGAACGTTTCTGACCATTCAGGGACGTCCCGCGCCCCGGCAGGACCAGCGCCCCCGCCCCACCTACGCTGGAACCATCTGCCCCTGCACGGAAGGGGGCGCCTCATGGCCTCCCCATCGAAGGCGGGCGCGGCGCTCACCGCGCTCCGCGAGCAACTGGTCGGCGATGTGTTCGCCCCGGGGGACTCGGGCTACGACGAGGCCCGTACCGTCTTCAACGCGATGATCGACCGGCGTCCGGCGGTGATCGCCCAGTGCGTGGACGAGGCCGACGTCGTACGGGCCGTGCGCTTCGGCCGTGACCTGGACCTGCCGATCGCGGTGCGCGGCGGCGGGCACAGTGTGGCGGGGATGGCGCTGAACGACGGCGGTCTGGTCGTCGACCTGCGCCATATGCGGGCGGTCACCGTCGCTCCCGCGGTACGGGCGGCACGGATCGCTGGCGGGGCCACGATGAGCGACCTGGACCGGGCCTGCCAGCCCCACGGCCTCGCCACCACCGGCGGCCGGGCCTCCACCACCGGCGTCGGCGGGTTCGTCCTCGGGGGCGGCACCGGCTGGCTGGACCGCTGGTGCGGACTCGCCGTCGACAACCTCCTCGGCGTCGACCTGGTCACCGCCGACGGCCGTCAGGTGCACGCGAGCGCGGACGACCACCCGGAGCTGTTCTGGGCCCTGCACGGCGGAGGCGGGAACTTCGGTATCGCGACCGCGCTCACGCTCCGGCTGCACGAACTGCCGGAGTTCTCCATCGCGCTGCTGCTGTACCGGCCCGAGCACGGCGGGGAGGTGGTGCGCACCTACCGTGACGTCATCGAGTCCGGCCCCGACGAGGCGGCCGGCGGCGTGCTGTTCTTCATGGCTCCGCCCGAGGAGTTCGTCCCGCCGCACCTGGTCGGCACGCTGGTGTGCGGCGCGTTGCTGACGTACGTGGGCGGCGAGGAGGACCTGCGCAAGGTCGCCCAGCCGCTGCTGGCGCTGCCGCACGAGTCGGAGATCGTCGGGACGATGCCGTACGCGGACGTGCAGTGCATGATCGACGATCCGCCCGGGCTGCGGAACTACTGGTCGGCCGAGTATCTGACCGGTGTGCCGGACGACTTCGTGGACGTCTTCTGTGCCCGCGCCGACACCCTGCCCGAGGGCACGGGCACCCAGCACGTGGTGTGGCCGCAGGGCGGGGCGATCGCCGCCGGCCCGGCCGAGTATCCGGTGCCGTTCCGCAGCGCCCCGTGGGCGGTCCACCCGTACGGCATGTGGGAGGACCCGGCGGACGACGAGCGCTGCATGCGCTGGGTCCGCGACGTCCGCGCCGACGTCCGCCCGTGGAGCACCGGCGACGTCTACCTCAACTTCATCGGCGACGAGGGCGACGAGCGGGTGGTGGCCGGGGTGGGCGCGGAGAACGCCCACCGACTCGCGGCCCTGAAACGCCGGTACGACCCGGACAACGTCTTCCGCTTCAACCACAACATCAGACCTACGTGATCGGCATGCCCGCCGTGATCGGCTTCGGCGTCTTGGCGCGGTGATCGTCGGCGGAACCGTCCGGAGATGTCGCCGAGGCAGGCGCGCGGGTAGCGTCCGGCTCATGGACAGCAGATTCGACAGCCAGGGCACCGCCGGCATCACCGTTCAGCGGGCTCTGGAGCTGCCCGGCCTGCGCAGCGGCCTGCCCGAGATCCTCGCGGGCGCCGACCGGCTCGGGCGGTCCGTGCGCTGGGTGCACGCGGGCGAGGTGCCCAACATCGCGTCCCTCCTCAAGGGCGGCGAACTCCTGCTGACCACCGGCTACGGCCTCGGCACCCGCCCGGCCGAGCAGCGCGCGTTCGTCCGCACGCTCGCCGAGCGCGGCATCGCGGCCCTCGTCATCGAACTCGGCCCCCGCTTCACCCGCCTGCCCGCCGCCCTCGTCGACACGGCCCGCGCGACCGGCCTCCCCCTCGTCCAACTCCACCGCGAGGTGCCGTTCGTGACGGTCACGGAGGAGATCCACACCGAGATCGTCAACGGCCACTACGCGCTCCTCCAGCGCGCCGAGGAGGTCCACCGTCGCTGCACCGAGGCCCTGCTCGGCGGCGGCGGGGTGCCCCAGGTGCTCGGCATCCTGGCCGACTTCAGCGACAACCCCGTCTTCCTGGAGACGACCGACGGCCAGCTCCTGTACGCGGCCGGGGCAGGGCCGGAGGGCGCGGACCCGCTCCAGGTGTGGGAGGGGCTGCGCGGCCAGCACAAGGACGCTCCGCCGGCCGGGTCCGTACTGGTGGACGTGCCCGGCGGCGGGCCGGGGACGGGTTCGGTACGGGCGCGCCTGGTCCTGCTCCCCGTACGGGCCCCGCTCGTGCCCGTGCATCGGATGGCGGCCGAGCGGGCCGCGGGCATCCTCGCCGTCGTCCTGATGCAGGCCCGCCAGGAGGAGGAGCTGGCCGCGCGGGGCCGCGGCGACTTCCTCACCGACCTCGCCGAGGGCCGCATCACGGCGGAGGACGCGCCCGCGCAGGCTCGCGTGCTGGGCTTCAAGCCGGGCGCCAGCCCGCTGCTGCCGGTGGTGATGCGGCTCGGCGACACCCTCTCCCCCGGCGGCGGGTGGGCGGTGCTGGCCCGGGCGGTGTCGGAGGAGCTGGCCTCGGTGGGCGTTCCGGTGCTGCTCGGCGTACGACCGGTGGAAGGCCGTGTCCTCGTGCTGCTGGGCCTGCGTTCGGAGTCGGAGCGGTCTGCGGTCGCGGACCGGGTCGCGGCGGCATTGCGGGCCGGGGTGGAGCGGGCCGGGATGGAGCGGCCCGGAACCCAGCCACCGGTCGTCGTGGTCGGCGTGGCAGGCGGCTGGGCGGCGGCCTCGGCGGGGCTGCGGCACGCGGCGGAGACGGCGACGGCGGCCCAGGGCCTGTCGGACCGCCCCTGGTACGACGCCCGCCGCCTCGACATCGACCTGCTGCTGTGGCGGCTGCGCGACCATCCCGACCTGGCGGCCTTCGTCGACCGTGCGATCGGCCCGGTACGGGACCACGACGCCCGCTCCAAGCCGCCGCTGCTGCCGACGCTGGAGACCTACCTGGCCCACGCGGGCCGCAAGGCGGAGACGGCACGCGAGCTCCACCTCAACCGCCAGACGCTGTACAACCGCCTCGCCCGCATCGGCGAGTTGCTGGGCACCGACCTCGACGACCCGCAGACGGTGCTGGCGTTGAGCCTGGCCCTGCGCGCCCGCAGGCACGTGCCCTAGACACCTGGACCTGGATCCAGACCTAGACCAGCGGGCACGGCTGGGTCAACTCGTCGTAGACGCTGAGCACTTGAGCGACGGTCTCGTCCTCCGTCGGCCAAGTCGCAGCCTGCCCCACGCCCTTCTCGCGCAGCTCCTCGCACCGCGCGGGATCGCCGAGCAGCCGCATCACGGTGTCCGCAAGCGCCTGGACATCCCCGTACGGCACGAGTTCGGCGGCGTCGCCCACGAGTTCGGGCATGCCGCCGACGCCGGTCGCGACGAGCGGCACGCGCGCGTGGAGGGCTTCCTGGGCGAGAAGGGAACGCGACTCCCAGCTGCTGCACACCAGGGCGAGATCGGCGGCGGCGAGCAGCTCGGCGACGTCGTCGCGCCGGCCGATCAGCCGGACGGGCAGCTCCTCGTCCTCGATCCGGCGCTGCAACTCGCCCCGCAGCGCCCCCTCCCCGGCGATCACGACGAGCGGCACCGGATCGAGCGCCCGCCACGCGAGCGAGGCGTCCAGCAGGGTGTCGTAGCCGCGTTGCCGGTCGAGCGAGCCGACGGCCATCAGCAACGGCCGTCCGGTGGCTCCGAGTTCGGCCCGCACCTTGGGGCGCAGCCGGTCGGGGTCCTCCAGCCGCACGGCCCCGCGGGCACCGGGCAGGGCGACGGCGGCCAGCCGCGCGTCCCGGGCACCGGTGGTGCGGGCCCGGTCGACGAGGGCCGAGGTCGCGCCCAGCACCACGGACGCGGCCTTCACGACCCGCCGCTCCAGCAGCCGCACGAGATGGGCCCGCGCGCCCTCCGCGTGCGCCCGGTCGTGCCAGGTCACGACGAGCGGAGTGGTCCGCCCGCTCAGCGCGAGGACGGCCCGGAACGAGGCGTGCAGACCGTGCGCGTGGACGAGATCGGCGTCGGTGCAGGCCGCCCGCAGCGCCGACACGGAGCCGGGGTCGCTGCTTCTCGGCACGTGCACATGTTCGGCACCGGCGCCGGTGAAGTCGTAGAGGCGATCCGCCTCGACGGGGGCGCACACGGTGACCTTCACGCCTCTCGCGACGAGCCCGGACGTCAGCGACCGCACATGCGCGCTGCTGCCGGCGTTGCCGCCGCCGAGCACCTGCACGGTGCGCAGCGGTGACTGACCGTGCGGTGAGTGGCTGCTCACGTGGCCGGGGCTCCTGGTTCGGGTCGGGCGGTCACGAGGAAACGTACAGAAGCTGTCGAGCGGAGGGGTGTACCGCGCGCTTCCTACGCGTACTGCGTGCTGGCCCAAGGATGCCAGCACGCACGGGTGTTCCGGGAACGCCCGGGGTGTGCGGGTTCGGGGTGGAGGTGGGGTGGGTCACTCACATGGGTGAGTGAGATGGGGCGGGGAGTCAGGCCCTCACCCGAATGCCCCCGCCGCGGAGCCCTACGCGTCCGACCTCGCCGCCGCCAACAACTCCTCCGCATGAGCCCGAGCCGTCTCCGAGTCCTCCTGTCCCGCCAGCATCCGGGACAACTCCCGTACCCGCTCCTCCCCTTCGAGCACCTTCACCCCGGACCGCGTGACGGACCCGTCGTTGGTCTTCTCGACCAGCAGCTGCCGGTCGGCGAAAGCGGCGACCTGCGGCAGATGGGTGACGACCACGACCTGCGCGGACTTGGCCAGCTTGGCGAGCCGCCGCCCGATCTCGACCGCCGCCTTGCCGCCGACACCGGCGTCGACCTCGTCGAAGAGATAGGTCGGCACCGGATCGGTCCCCGCGAACACGACCTCCACGGCGAGCATCACGCGGGAGAGCTCACCACCGGAGGCCCCCTTGGCGATGGGCCGCGGCGGAGCGCCGGGGTGCGGGGCGAGCAGCAGCTCGACCTCGTCGGCACCGGAAGGGCCGTACGCGACAGCACGGCCGCCGACCTCGACGCCCTCCGCGTCCTCGGTCTGCCGGATGTCGAAGGAGACACGCGCGTGCGGCATGGCCAGCGAGGCCAACTCGGCGGTCACGGCAGCGGCGAACCGCGATGCCGCCTCCGCCCGTGCGTCGGTCAACGCCTGCGCCAGCCCACCCAGTTCGGCCCGCAACGCGTCCCGTTCGTCGGTGAGCTCCCCGATCCGCTCGTCGTCCCCGTCCAGCTCGGTCAGCCGCGCGGCACTCTGCTCGGCCCACGTCAGAACGGCGGCGACATCCTCGCCGTACTTCCGGGTCAGCGCCGTGAGCGCGGCCCGCCGCTCCTCGACGGCCGCCAGCCGCAGGGGATCGGCGTCGAGATCGTCGGCGTACCCCGCCAACTCCCCCGCCACGTCGCCCAGCAGGATGCCGATCTCCCCGATCCGGTCGGCGAGCGCGGCGAGAGCGGGGTCGTAGGACCGTACGGCGTCCAGCGCCCGCTGGGCCCCCGCCACCAGCGTCGTGGCGTCGATGCCCTCGGGGTCCTCGGGGTTCCCGGCGAGGGCCGCATGCGCGACCGTGGCCGCGGACGACAGCGCCTCGGCGTGCCCGAGCCGCTCGGCCTCCTCGGCCAGCTCGACGTCCTCACCGGCGCGCGGCTCGACACCGGCGATCTCGTCGAGCCCGTAGCGCAGCATGTCGGCTTCCTGGGCCCGCTCACGCGCGCGTGTGGTGATCTCGTCGAGCTCGACCACGACGGCCCGCAGCCGCCGGTAGGCCTCGCCGTACTTGGCGAGCGGCACGGCGACGGCGTCCCCGGCGTACCGGTCCAGCGCCTGCCGCTGCCGCGACAGCTTCAGCAGCCCCTGTTGATCGGTCTGTCCGTGCACGGCGACCAGCTCGTCCGCGAGCTCCGCGAGCACACCCACGGGCACGCTCCGCCCGCCCAGGTGCGCCCGGGACCGCCCCTCGGCGGAAACGGTACGGCTGACCAGCAGCGCCCCGTCGTCGAGCTCGGCCCCGGCCTCCTCGGCCCGCAGCACGGCCGAGGAGCCCGTGGGCAGCGCGATGCGCCCCTCCACGACCGCCTTCTCGGCCCCGATCCGCACGAGCGCCGGGTCCGCCCGCCCACCGAGCAGCAGCCCCAGGCTGGTGACCACCATGGTCTTGCCCGCACCCGTCTCACCGGTGACAGCGGTGAACCCGGGCGACAGCTCGACGACGGCATCGTCGATGACTCCGAGCGACCGTATCCGCATCTCTTCCAGCACGGTGAAGACCTTACGAGGTAAGGGCGCGAGAGTGCGAGGCGCCCTGTCACCCGGGCGAGGGAAGCGCCCCCGAAGGGGCGCGGGGCTGTATCGATGTGCGGCTCCGCCGCGCGGGCGCGAGCAACCACGATCCACCCGCACCCGCCGACGCACCTCGAACACCCGAGCTCTAGTGCGGAGCCCCCCGCCACCCGGAAACAGGCAACGCGAACTTCGCCACCAGCCGGTCGGTAAAGGACGCATGGTGCAGCCGGGCCAGCCGCACCGGCACGGCCCCCCGCCGCACCTCGACCCTCGCCCCGGCCGGCAGCTCCACGGTCCGCCGCCCGTCACACCACAGCACGCCCGGCGGAATGTGGGGCAGAACCTCCACAGCCAGCACAGAATCCGGCGATGTCACGAGCGGCTTCGCGAACAGCGCGTGCGCACTGATCGGCACCATCAGCAACGCCTCGACCTCGGGCCACACCACAGGCCCACCGGCGGAGAACGCGTAAGCGGTGGACCCGGTCGGCGTCGACAGCACGATCCCGTCGCACCCGAACCCGGTGACCGGCCGCCCGTCGATCTCCAGCACCACTTCCAGCAGCTTCTCGGCGCCGGCCTTCTGCACCGCCGCCTCGTTCAGCGCCCAGTCGGTGTGCACGATGTCCCCGTTGCTGTGCACGACGACATCGACGGTCATCCGCTCCTCGACCTCGTACGCCTTCGTGACCACCCGGTCGACGACCTTGTCGAGGTCGTCCCGCTCGGCCTCGGCGAGGAAGCCCACCCGCCCGAGATTGACGCCCAGCATCGGCACCCCGGACGCCCGGGCGAACTCGGCGCCGCGCAGCAGCGTCCCGTCCCCGCCCAGCACGATCAGCAGCTCGCACCCGTCGAGGCACTGCGGAGTCGCCTCCTTGACCAGCTCCACTTCCTCCGGAAGCGGCAGGTCCGCGGCCTCGTACTCCAGCACCCGCACACCGATGCCCTCGCGCAGCAGCCCCTTCACCACCAGCTCGGCACTGCGGATCGCCGCAGGCCGACCGGTGTGGGCGAGCAGGAAAACAGTACGAGCTCGGTTCTGTGTCAACGAGGCCCCTCCGCCACTGCACGGTCAACGTCGGCCGGATCCAGGGCGGGCGCCCCGGCACGCAGCCACAGAAAGTATTCGACATTGCCCGAGGGCCCGGGCAACGGACTGGCCGTGACCCCGTTCACCCCGAGCCCGAGTTCCCACGCCTTCTCGGCCACTCCCCGCACGGCCTCCGCCCGCAGCTGCGTGCTCCGTACGACTCCCCCACTGCCCAGCCGTTCCTTCCCCACCTCGAACTGCGGCTTGACCATCATCACCAGGTCGGCGTCCGGCTTCACGCACCGCGCCAGGGCCGGCAGCACCAGCCCGAGCGGGATGAAGGACAGATCCCCCACGACAAGATCCACAGGTTCCCCATCGATCGCTTCAAGCGTCAACTCGCGTACGTTCGTACGGTCCTTGACGGTGACGCGTTCATCGCTCTGAAGACTCCACGCGAGTTGTCCGTAACCGACGTCCACGGCGACGACGTGCGCGGCCCCCGACCGCAGCAGCACATCGGTGAACCCGCCGGTGGACGCGCCCGCGTCCAGCGCCCGCCGCCCCTCGACGACGAGCCCCCGCGGCACGAACGCCGCCAGCGCGCCCGCGAGCTTGTGCCCGCCCCGGGACACGTACTCGGGGTCGTTGTCGTCGCTCTGCACCACGATCGCCGCAGCTGTCTCCACCTGCGTCGCGGGCTTGGTCGCCACGGTCTTGCCGACGGTGACCCGCCCGGCCGCGATCAGCTGGCTGGCGTGCTCACGCGACCGCGCAAGCTTCCGGCGGACCAGCTCCGCGTCCAGACGGCGCCGTGCGACTCCTGCCACGTTCGGTTCAGCTCCTGTGTTCATACGACGGTGAGGGCGCCGGAGGTCCCGGGCGGGCGTCGAGCGCGGTCAGCGCGTCACGCAGCCCCCGGTGTACATCCTCGTACACCTCGACGTGCCCGTCGGTGGCGAGGTGGTCGGCATCGGCCAGCCGCTCCAGCTGGGCGTCGACCTCGGCGTTGCCGGTGGGGGTGCGGGGGATGTTCAGGGGGGCGGGGGCGGCAGGGTCGTACTCAGGTTCGACTTCAACGGATTCCGCCGCCTCCGTGGCCTCGGGCACAGAGTCGCTCATGCCCAGACGCTACCTCGAAGCCCTGGGGTACCGTCGATCGCGATGGCCACGATCGAGGAGTGCCGCGCCGCACTCGAAAAGCTCTCGGACACGATGCAGCGCGCCGAAGGGGACGCCGCGGCAGCGGCGGCCCTGGACCGCTCGGTGAGCTGCCGGATCACCGACCTGGACGTCACGTTCGTCGGCAGAATGACCGGCGGCCGGATCGTCGTGCACGACACGCTCCAAGGCCCGCCGAAGGAGAAGGCCCAGATCAGGCTGACCATGACCGGCGACGACCTGATCGCCCTGGTCGACGGCGAGCTGAACTTCGCGAAGGCCTGGGGCTCGGGCCGGGTGAAGCTGGAGGCCGGCCTCCGCGACCTGTTCCAGCTCAGGAAGCTTCTTTAGCCCCCACGCGCGCCTCGTCCCGCGCACGTGCCTTCCGCGCCGCCGGCACCACCAGCGGCGTCCCCGTCTCCGGATCGTCGATCACCTGGCAGCGCAGCCCGAAGACCTCCTCGACCAGCTCGGCCGTGACGATGTCGTTCGGCGCGCCCTCGGCGATGACGCTGCCGTCCTTGAGGGCGATCAGGTGGGTGGCGTAGCGCGCGGCGTGGTTGAGGTCGTGCAGCACGGCCACCAGCGTGCGCCCCTGCTCCTCGTGCAGCTCGGCACACAGGTCCAGGACGTCGATCTGGTGCTGGATGTCCAGATAGGTCGTCGGCTCGTCGAGGAGCAGCAGCGGCGTCTGCTGGGCGAGCGCCATCGCGATCCACACACGCTGCCGCTGGCCTCCGGAGAGCTCGTCCACGTACCGGTCGGCGAGTTCGGCGACGCCGGTCTGTGCCATCGACTCCTGGACGACCCTCTCGTCCTCGGTCGACCACTGGCGCAGCAGCCCCTGGTGCGGGTACCGGCCGCGGCCGACCAGGTCGCCGACGGTGATCCCGTCCGGCGCGATCGACGACTGCGGCAGCAGCCCCAGGGTCCGCGCGACCTTCTTGGCGGGCATCGACTGGATGACCTGCCCGTCGAGCAGCACCCGGCCCTGACTCGGCTTCAGCATCCGCGACAGCGCCCGCAGCAGCGTGGACTTGCCGCACGCGTTCGGGCCGACGATCACCGTGAAGGAGTGGTCGGGGATCTCCACCGACAGCTGCTCGGCGATGACGCGCTGGTCGTAGGCGAGGGTGACGTCCTCGGCGGAGAGGCGGTTCACGGTGCTCCTTCGATTGTTCAGGGTGCGGTCGATGCGGTCGGCGGCGCTCATATCCGGCCCGCCTTCCGCTCGGTGACCAGCAGCCACAGCAGATACACGCCGCCGAGCACACCGGTGACCACACCCACCGGCATCTGGTCGGCGCCGAAGACCTTCTGCGAGAGCCAGTCGGCCGTGACCAGCAGGGCCGCGCCCATGCAGAGCGACGGCAGCAGGTTCGGGCCGGGTGAGCGGGTCAGCCGCCGGGCGAGCTGCGGCGCGGTGAGCGCCACGAAGCTGACGGGGCCCGCGGCGGCGGTCGCGGTCGCGGTGAGCAGCACGGCGGCCACCATCAGCAGCGCCCGCACCCGCTCGACGCGCACGCCGAGGGCGTAGGACACGTCGTCGCCCATCTCCATCATCCTGAGCGCCCGCGCGTTGCCGAGGACCAGCGGGACCAGCACGGCGCACAGCCACAGCAGCGGCCAGACCTGCTCCCAGTCGCGCCCGCTGAGCGAGCCGGTCATCCAGACGACGGCCTGGGCGGCCTCGGTGATGGTGGACTTGGTCAGCAGATAGCCGTTGACGGCCGTGAGGATCGCGGACACGCCGATGCCGACCAGGACGAGCCGGTATCCGTGCACCCCCTGTTTCCAGGCGAGCAGATAGATGGCGAGTCCGGCACCAAGGCCGCCCACCAGTGCTCCGACGGTGACCTCGCCCGCGCTTCCGGAGAACAGCACGATCACGGTGAGCGCCCCGGCCGTCGCCCCCTGCCCGAGCCCGAGGATGTCCGGACTGCCCAGCGGGTTGCGCGACACGGCCTGGAACAGCGCCCCGCCGAGCCCCAGTGAGGCCCCGACCAGCAGCCCGACGAGGACACGCGGCAGCCGCAGCTCGTTGACGATGAACTCCTGCCCCGCGTTCCCGTCGCCCATCAGCGTCTTGAGCACGTCCCCGGCCGAGATCGGGAAGTCGCCGGTACCGATCAGCACGACGCTCGCGGCGAGTGCGGCGGCCAGCAGGAGGAGTACGACGACAAAGGCCCGGACGTCGAGCCGGAACGACAGCCCGCCCGGCGTCCTGACAGCACGGTTGGCGCGAGGGGAGCGCTCGGCACGGTTGGTCTTCACAGCTGTGCCGTCCTCCGCCGTCGTACGAGAAAGATGAAGACCGGGCCGCCGATGATCGCGGTGACGATGCCGACCTGAAGCTCCGAGGGCCGGGCGACCACCCGGCCGATGACATCGGCGCCGAGCAGCAGCACGGGCGACAGGATGGCCGCGTACGGCAGGATCCAGCGCAGGTCGGGTCCGGTGAAGGAGCGCACGACATGCGGCACCATCAGCCCGACGAAGACGATCGGCCCGCAGGCCGCGGTCGCCGCCCCGCACAGCACGACGGCGGCGAGCATCGACAGCGCTCGCGTCCGGTTGAGGTTGGCGCCGAGGGCCCGTGCCGTGTCGTCGCCCATCTCCATGGCGTTCAGCGGCCGGGCGAGCGCCAGGGCGAGGAGCGTGCCGCCCGCGAGGAACGGCAGCACCTGAAGGATCGTCGACTCGCTCGCCGAGGTCAGCGAGCCCACGGTCCAGAAGCGCATCTTGCCCAGCGCCGCCTCGTCCGTGATCATCACGGCCTGGAGGTAGCCGTAGAGCGCGGCGCTGATCGCCGTACCGGCGAGCGCCAGCCGAACCGGCGTCGCCCCCCGACTGCCACCGAGGAACCAGACCAGCGCCCCGACCGCGGCCGCGCCGAAGAACGCGAACCACACGTACCCGCTCAGGCTGGTGACCCCGAAGTACGTCATGGCGGTGACGACCGCCGCGGAGGCGCCCGCGTTGATCCCGAGCAGTCCCGGGTCGGCCAGCGGATTACGGGTGAGCGCCTGGAGGACGGCCCCGGCGAGCCCGAGCGCGGCCCCGGCCAGCAGCCCCAGCAGGGTGCGCCACAGCCGCTCGGTCACCACGACGTCGCCGTAGGTCCCCGAGTCCTCGAACAGGCCGTGCCACACCTGCCCCAGCGACAGCTCTTTCGCCCCGATCGCGATGCTCGCCAGCGCGACGAGCACCAGGATCGCGACGGACACGAGCAACCCAAGGACACGTATCGCCCGGCGGGTTGGGGGCGCGGGGGCGGTTTCCGCGCGCTGTTCGGGAGGACTGTCGACCAACACGCAGTTAGGTTAGCCTACCCTCCGATCCAGCCACGATCCCGCTGCCCGGGTTCACAGGAAGCCCACCCGCCGCGGGGCCTCACAGCCCCAGCCGCGCCAGCGCCTTCCCCCCGTCCAGCTCGCACGTCCCGTCCCCGGCCGCCGTCCAGGCCGCCGCGCACAGCGCCCGCAGCCCGTCCAGCGCCTCCCCGTCACCGGCCAGTTCCAGCCGCTCGCCACCGGCCGTGGCGGTCCACCCGCCGCACCGGAAGCCACCGTCCGCCTCGACGACCTCCGGCTGCCCGGTCAGCAGCCCCCGCAGATCGGCGTCGACATACGTCGGCCGGTGCTGCGGCGGCGCGGCCAGCAGCTGCGCCCCGTCCGTCACACCGGTGAGCACGAGCAGCGAGTCGACCTCTCCGTTGAACGCCCCCTCGATGTCCGTGTCCAGCCGGTCCCCCACCACCAGCGGGCGTGCGGCACCGGTCCGCAGGATCGTCTCCCGGTGCATCGGCGGCAGCGGCTTCCCCGCCACCTGCGGCTCCGCCCCGGTCGCGATCCGCACGACCTCCACCGCCGCCCCGTTGCCCGGCGCGATACCCCGACCGCTCGGGATCGTCAGATCGGTGTTGGACGCGAACCAGGGCACCCCGCGCGCGACGGCGTACGAAGCCTCCCCGAACCTCGACCACGGCAGATCCGGCCCACCGAACCCCTGCACCACCGCCGCCGGATCGTCGTCCGCCGACTCCACCGGCACGAGCCCCCGCTCCCGCAGAGCGACCCGCAGCCCCTCACCGCCGATCACGAGGACCCTCGAACCGGCCGGCACCTGCTCACTGATCAGCCGCGCGACGGCCTGGGCGGACGTGATGACGTCATCGGCCCCGGTCGGTATCCCCAGCTCGGTCAGATGCTCCGCCACCGTGTCGGGCGTCCGCAGCGCGTTGTTGGTGACGTAGGCGAGATGCATCCCACCGGCCCGAGCGGTGGCCAGCGACTCGACCGCGTGCACGATCGCGTTCCCACCCGCGTACACCACACCATCGAGATCGAGCAGCGCGGTGTCGTACGCCTCGCTCAGGGCCTGGCCACTGCCCTCGGGCCTCGTCCTGACGCTCTGGCTCATTCCACATCGCTCCTCGCTCGACGGCTTTCCCCCGATCATCTCGCACGCCACTGACACACGTACGATGCCGGGATGAACTCCGCAGGTCACTCGGAAGCAATGGCGCGCCGGGGCCTGGAACTCACCCCGTTCCGAGGCCTTCGTTACGACCCCGACCGGGTCGGCAGCCTGGCCGCCGTGACGTCACCGCCGTACGACGTCGTCGTACGCCCCGACGGCCTCTTCCACTTGCAGTCCAACGACCCGCACAACATCGTCCGCCTGATCCTCCCCCAGGCGACCACCCCCGCCGCCCGCAACGAACAGGCCGCCGCGACCCTGCGCCGCTGGCTCGCCGACGGCGTCCTCACCGCCGACCCGGTGCCGGGCCTGTACGTGTACGAGCAGCGCGACGGCGCCGGCCTGCTGCAACGCGGCATCATCGGCGCCCTGCGCGTCTCGGACCCCGCGGACCAGGTGGTGCTGCCCCACGAGGACGTCATGCCGCACGTCGTCGCCGACCGCGCCGCCCTGATGCGCGCCACCTCCGCGAACCTGGAGCCCCTGCTCCTGACCTACCGCGGCAACGGCACCGCCGCCGACACCACCGCCGTGGTCGAACGTACGGCCGAGCAGGAACCGCTCCTCTCCACCACCACCGAGGACGGCTACAGCCACCGCCTGTGGTCCGTCACCGACCCCGCGGACCTGGCCCGCATCCAGTCCGACCTCGCCCACCACCAGGCCCTCATCGCCGACGGCCACCACCGCTGGGCGACGTACCGCCGCCTCCGCGCCGAGCACCCGTCCCCCAGCCCCTGGGACTACGGCCTCGTCCTCCTGGTCGACACGGCCCGCTATCCGCTGCGCGTCCGCGCCATCCACCGCCTCCTGCACGGCCTGCCGGTGGCGGACGCCCTGGCCTCGCTCGACGGCCTGTTCCGCGTACGACGCCTGGACGTCCCTCTCTCCGAGGCCCTCGATGTGCTGGCCGACGCCGCCTGCGCGGGCAACGCCTTCCTCCTCGCCGGCGACGGCGCCTTCCACCTCATGGACCGCCCGGACCCGCGCCTCCTCGCCCGCACGATCCCCACCGACCGCCCGGCGGCCTGGCGCACCCTGGACGCGACGGTCCTGCACGCCACGCTTCTCGCCCACATCTGGCGCGTCCCCGAGGACGACCCCACCCGCATCGCCTACATCCACGACACGGCCGCCACGGTCCGCAAGGCGGAACGCGACGGCGGTACGGCCGTCCTCATGCACCCGGTCCGCGAGGAGGTCGTCCGTGACCTGGCCCGCCAGGGCGTCACGATGCCCCGCAAGTCGACGTCCTTCGGCCCGAAGCCGGCGTCGGGCCTGGTCCTGCGCGCGCTGGAGCTCTGAACACGCGAAAGGGCGGGACCCCGGTGCCGGGTCCCGCCCTTTCACTCATGGACGTCAGTCCTTGTCGTCGTCCTCCGAGGGGACGTCTTCGTCGTCCTCAACCTCGACGACCTCGACGACCTCGACGTCACCGCCACTGCGGACCTCGCTGCCGCCCTCGTTCTCGCTCTCGTGCTCGTGCTCGTTCTCGTCGATGGCGTCGACGAACTCGACACCGTCCAACTCGGCGAGCCGGTCCGATGCGTCCGTGCTGCCGTCCTTGTCGGACTCCACGGCCTTGGCGAACCACTCCCGCGCCTCGCCCTCACGCCCAGCGGCGAGCAGCGCGTCGGCGTAGGCGTACCGCAGGCGCGCGGTCCACGGCTGCACCGAGCTTGCGGCCAGTTCGGGGCTCTGCAACGTCACGATGGCCGCGTCCAGCTGCCCCATGTCACGCCGGGCCCCGGCCGCGACGAGCCGCATCTCGACCTGCCCGGCCTTGTCCAGCTTGTTCACCTCGGGCGCCCCGGCCATGTCCAGCGCCTTCTCCGGCCGCCCGAGCCCACGCTCACAGTCGGCCATGACGGGCCACAGCTCCGCGCTGCCGGTCATCCGCCGCGCGGCCCGGAACTCGGCCAACGCCTCGGAGTACTTCTGGTTGGCGTACGCCGCGAATCCGGCCGCCTCACGTACGGCGGCGACGCGCGACGCAAGCCGCAGAGCGATCTTGGAGTACGCGTACGCGCGCTCGGGGTCCTCGTCGATGAGCCGCGCGACCATCACCAGGTTCTTGGCGACGTCTTCCGCGAGCGTCTTCGGCAGGCTCAGCAGCTCCTGACGTACGTCGCCGTCGATCTCGTCGCCCGTGACATCCTCCGGGATCGGCAGCCGCTTGATCGGCTCACGGTCCCTGTCGCGGTCCCGGTCGTCACGGCCATAGCCACCACGCCGGTCGTCACGGCCGTAGCCGCCACGGCTGTCACCCCGGTCGTCCCGCCCACGGAACCCACCGGGGCGTCCACCACGGTCGTCGCGGCGGGGCCCACGGGGGCCACCACGGTCATCCCGGCCACGGAAGCCACCGCGCTCGGCCCCGCGCTCGCCACCCCGGTCGTCGCGACGGTCGTCACGACGCTCATAGGAGCCGCCACGGTTGTCGTCGCGCCGCACGTAGGAGCCGCCACGGCTGTCGCCCCGGTCGCCCCGGTCGCTGCGGTTGTCATCCCGGCCACGGAAGCCACCACGGTCCCCGCGGTCGTCAGTACGCCGGTCATCGCGTCGGTCGTCCCGACGGTCGTCGCGTCGGAAACCGCCGCGGTCGTTGCCGCGGTCGTTGCCCCGGTTGTCGTCACGACGGAAGCCACCACGGTCGCCACGGTCACCGCCGCGGAATCCGCGGTCACGGTCCCGGTCGTCACGGCGGAAGCCGCCCCGGTCGCCGCCCCGGTCGTCGCGCCGCTCGTAGCCACCGCCACGGTTGTCGTCGCGCCGCACGTAGGAGCCGCCACGGCTGTCACTCCGGTCGCCCCGGTCACTGCGGTTGTCATCGCGGCGGAAGCCGCCACGGTCGCCGCCCCGGTCGTCGCGGCGGCCGTAGCCACCGCCCCTGTTGTCAGTCCGGCTGTCGCCCCGGCTTTCGTCACGCCGGAACGCCGGACGGGGTCCCCGGTCGTCGTCACGGCGCTCGCCACGGTCGCGGTCGTCCCGGCGGAAGGCGGGGCGGTCACGGTCGCCGTCCCGGCGGAAGCCGCGGTCACGGTCGTCCCGACGCGGGCCGCTGGGACGGTCGTCACGCCGGAACGCCGGACGCGGCCCGCGGTCGTCTCCACGCCGGTCATCACGACGGTCGTCGCGCCGGCCGTAGCCACCGCCGCCCCGGTTGTCGCCCCGGTTGTCACTCCGGCTGTCGTCACGCCGGAAGCCACCGCGGTCCCCGCGGTCATCGCCTCGACGGTCGTCGCGCCGGCCGTAGCCACCGCCGCGGTTGTCATCGCGGCGACCGTAGCCGCCACGGTCGCCGCCGCGGTCGTTGCTGCGGTCGTTGCTGCGGTCATTGCCGCGGTTGTCGTCGCGACGGAAGCCACCGCGGTCGCCACGGTCACCGCTGCGGTATCCGCCACGGTCCCCGCGATCGCCGCGGTCACCACTGTCCCGTCGCCGCTGGTCGCGCTCCGGTCGGTCGTCGGGAGAGTTGGTGGACATGGGTGACTCCTGTCTCGGTACTGCAAGCATTGTAAAAACAAAAGGACCCCTGGTCCCAGCTGAACGCTGGGACCAGGGGTCCTTCCAAAGATTGTTCGGCGGCGTCCTACTCTCCCACAGGGTCCCCCCTGCAGTACCATCGGCGCTGTAAGGCTTAGCTTCCGGGTTCGAAATGTAACCGGGCGTTTCCCTCACGCTATGACCACCGAAACCCTAATGGTTTCGAGCGAACAAGCACACTCTGTAGTTATAAGTGATGCGTTCTGCTCAAAAAACCGGCAACGGTCGTTGCCTCAGAACTAACACAGTGGACGCGAGCAACTGAGGACAAGCCCTCGGCCTATTAGTACCGGTCACCTCCACCCATTACTGGGCTTCCAGATCCGGCCTATCAACCCAGTCGTCTACTGGGAGCCTTACCCCATCAAGTGGGTGGGAATACTCATCTCGAAGCAGGCTTCCCGCTTAGATGCTTTCAGCGGTTATCCCTCCCGAACGTAGCCAACCAGCCATGCCCTTGGCAGAACAACTGGCACACCAGAGGTTCGTCCGTCCCGGTCCTCTCGTACTAGGGACAGCCCTTCTCAATATTCCTGCGCGCGCAGCGGATAGGGACCGAACTGTCTCACGACGTTCTAAACCCAGCTCGCGTACCGCTTTAATGGGCGAACAGCCCAACCCTTGGGACCGACTCCAGCCCCAGGATGCGACGAGCCGACATCGAGGTGCCAAACCATCCCGTCGATATGGACTCTTGGGGAAGATCAGCCTGTTATCCCCGGGGTACCTTTTATCCGTTGAGCGACGGCGCTTCCACAAGCCACCGCCGGATCACTAGTCCCGACTTTCGTCCCTGCTCGACCCGTCGGTCTCACAGTCAAGCTCCCTTGTGCACTTACACTCAACACCTGATTGCCAACCAGGCTGAGGGAACCTTTGGGCGCCTCCGTTACTCTTTAGGAGGCAACCGCCCCAGTTAAACTACCCATCAGACACTGTCCCTGATCCGGATCACGGACCCAGGTTAGACATCCAGCACGACCAGACTGGTATTTCAACGACGACTCCACAACCACTGGCGTGGCCGCTTCAAAGTCTCCCAGCTATCCTACACAAGCCGAACCGAACACCAATATCAAACTGTAGTAAAGGTCCCGGGGTCTTTCCGTCCTGCTGCGCGAAACGAGCATCTTTACTCGTAGTGCAATTTCACCGGGCCTATGGTTGAGACAGTCGAGAAGTCGTTACGCCATTCGTGCAGGTCGGAACTTACCCGACAAGGAATTTCGCTACCTTAGGATGGTTATAGTTACCACCGCCGTTTACTGGCGCTTAAGTTCTCAGCTTCGCACGCCCGAAAGCGCACTAACCGGTCCCCTTAACGTTCCAGCACCGGGCAGGCGTCAGTCCGTATACATCGCCTTACGGCTTCGCACGGACCTGTGTTTTTAGTAAACAGTCGCTTCTCGCTGGTCTCTGCGGCCACCCCCAGCTCGGAGAGCAAGTCTCCTCACCAGTGATGGCCCCCTTCTCCCGAAGTTACGGGGGCATTTTGCCGAGTTCCTTAACCATAGTTCACCCGAACGCCTCGGTATTCTCTACCTGACCACCTGAGTCGGTTTAGGGTACGGGCCGCCATGAAACTCGCTAGAGGCTTTTCTCGACAGCATAGGATCATCCACTTCACCACAATCGGCTCGGCATCAGGTCTCAGCCTTAATGAGCGGCGGATTTGCCTACCACTCGGCCTACACCCTTACCCCGGGACAACCACCGCCCGGGATGGACTACCTTCCTGCGTCACCCCATCACTCACCTACTACCACCTTGGTTCGGCGGCTCCACCACTTTCCTTTCCCCGAAGGGTCCGGAACGGCTTCACGGCCTTAGCATTAATGGGTTCGATGTTTGACGCTTCACAGCGGGTACCGGAATATCAACCGGTTATCCATCGACTACGCCTGTCGGCCTCGCCTTAGGTCCCGACTTACCCTGGGCAGATCAGCTTGACCCAGGAACCCTTAGTCAATCGGCGCACACGTTTCTCACGTGTGTATCGCTACTCATGCCTGCATTCTCACTCGTGAACCGTCCACCACTAGCTTCCGCTGCGGCTTCACCCGGCACACGACGCTCCCCTACCCATCCATACAGGCGTTGGCCCTATTGTATGAATGACACGACTTCGGCGGTACGCTTGAGCCCCGCTACATTGTCGGCGCGGAATCACTAGACCAGTGAGCTATTACGCACTCTTTCAAGGGTGGCTGCTTCTAAGCCAACCTCCTGGTTGTCTGTGCGACTCCACATCCTTTCCCACTTAGCGTACGCTTAGGGGCCTTAGTCGATGCTCTGGGCTGTTTCCCTCTCGACCATGGAGCTTATCCCCCACAGTCTCACTGCCGCGCTCTCACTTACCGGCATTCGGAGTTTGGCTAAGGTCAGTAACCCGGTAGGGCCCATCGCCTATCCAGTGCTCTACCTCCGGCAAGAAACACACGACGCTGCACCTAAATGCATTTCGGGGAGAACCAGCTATCACGGAGTTTGATTGGCCTTTCACCCCTAACCACAGGTCATCCCCCAGGTTTTCAACCCTGGTGGGTTCGGTCCTCCACGAAGTCTTACCTCCGCTTCAACCTGCCCATGGCTAGATCACTCCGCTTCGGGTCTTGAGCGCGCTACTATACCGCCCTATTCGGACTCGCTTTCGCTACGGCTTCCCCACACGGGTTAACCTCGCAACACACCGCAAACTCGCAGGCTCATTCTTCAAAAGGCACGCAGTCACGAGATATGTGCAAGCACATATCCGACGCTCCCACGGCTTGTAGGCACACGGTTTCAGGTACTATTTCACTCCGCTCCCGCGGTACTTTTCACCATTCCCTCACGGTACTATCCGCTATCGGTCACCAGGGAATATTTAGGCTTAGCGGGTGGTCCCGCCAGATTCACACGGGATTTCTCGGGCCCCGTGCTACTTGGGTGTCTCTCAAACGAGCCGCTGATGTTTCGACTACGGGGGTCTTACCCTCTACGCCGGACCTTTCGCATGTCCTTCGCCTACATCAACGGTTTCTGACTCGTCTCACAGCCGGCAGACTGTGAAAGAGAGATCCCACAACCCCGTATACGCAACCCCTGCCGGGTCTCACACGCATACGGTTTGGCCTCATCCGGTTTCGCTCGCCACTACTCCCGGAATCACGGTTGTTTTCTCTTCCTGCGGGTACTGAGATGTTTCACTTCCCCGCGTTCCCTCCACATACCCTATGTGTTCAGGTATGGGTGACAGCCCATGACGACTGCCGGGTTTCCCCATTCGGAAACCCCCGGATCAAAGCCTGGTTGACGACTCCCCGGGGACTATCGTGGCCTCCCACGTCCTTCATCGGTTCCTGGTGCCAAGGCATCCACCGTGCGCCCTTAAAAACTTGGCCACAGATGCTCGCGTCCACTGTGCAGTTCTCAAACAACGACCAGCCACCCATCACCCCCAACCAAAGCTGGAGTTCACTGGGGCCGGCATCGAGGGGGTTCATTCCCTCAGACACCCAACAGCGTGCCCGACACCCTCGCCACTCATGATCAGCTTTCCACGCTCCGAAGAGCAGTACTGGCAGCCCGAGATGACTGAAAGTGCCGAATAATCAACGTTCCACCCATGAGCAACCAGCATCGGACATTCGCCGATGTACTGGCCTCTGACCGGGCAAGCCCGGTAAGAAGTGCTCCTTAGAAAGGAGGTGATCCAGCCGCACCTTCCGGTACGGCTACCTTGTTACGACTTCGTCCCAATCGCTGGTCCCACCTTCGACAGCTCCCTCCCACAAGGGGTTGGGCCACCGGCTTCGGGTGTTACCGACTTTCGTGACGTGACGGGCGGTGTGTACAAGGCCCGGGAACGTATTCACCGCAGCAATGCTGATCTGCGATTACTAGCAACTCCGACTTCATGGGGTCGAGTTGCAGACCCCAATCCGAACTGAGACAGGCTTTTTGAGATTCGCTCCACCTCACGGTTTCGCAGCTCATTGTACCTGCCATTGTAGCACGTGTGCAGCCCAAGACATAAGGGGCATGATGACTTGACGTCGTCCCCACCTTCCTCCGAGTTGACCCCGGCGGTCTCCTGTGAGTCCCCATCACCCCGAAGGGCATGCTGGCAACACAGGACAAGGGTTGCGCTCGTTGCGGGACTTAACCCAACATCTCACGACACGAGCTGACGACAGCCATGCACCACCTGTACACCGACCACAAGGGGGGCACTATCTCTAATGCTTTCCGGTGTATGTCAAGCCTTGGTAAGGTTCTTCGCGTTGCGTCGAATTAAGCCACATGCTCCGCTGCTTGTGCGGGCCCCCGTCAATTCCTTTGAGTTTTAGCCTTGCGGCCGTACTCCCCAGGCGGGGAACTTAATGCGTTAGCTGCGGCACCGACGACGTGGAATGTCGCCAACACCTAGTTCCCACCGTTTACGGCGTGGACTACCAGGGTATCTAATCCTGTTCGCTCCCCACGCTTTCGCTCCTCAGCGTCAGTAATGGCCCAGAGATCCGCCTTCGCCACCGGTGTTCCTCCTGATATCTGCGCATTTCACCGCTACACCAGGAATTCCGATCTCCCCTACCACACTCTAGCTAGCCCGTATCGAATGCAGACCCGGGGTTAAGCCCCGGGCTTTCACACCCGACGTGACAAGCCGCCTACGAGCTCTTTACGCCCAATAATTCCGGACAACGCTTGCGCCCTACGTATTACCGCGGCTGCTGGCACGTAGTTAGCCGGCGCTTCTTCTGCAGGTACCGTCACTTTCGCTTCTTCCCTGCTGAAAGAGGTTTACAACCCGAAGGCCGTCATCCCTCACGCGGCGTCGCTGCATCAGGCTTTCGCCCATTGTGCAATATTCCCCACTGCTGCCTCCCGTAGGAGTCTGGGCCGTGTCTCAGTCCCAGTGTGGCCGGTCGCCCTCTCAGGCCGGCTACCCGTCGTCGCCTTGGTGAGCCATTACCTCACCAACAAGCTGATAGGCCGCGGGCTCATCCTTCACCGCCGGAGCTTTCAACCACCACAGATGCCTGCGGTAGTGGTATCCGGTATTAGACCCCGTTTCCAGGGCTTGTCCCAGAGTGAAGGGCAGATTGCCCACGTGTTACTCACCCGTTCGCCACTAATCCCCACCGAAGTGGTTCATCGTTCGACTTGCATGTGTTAAGCACGCCGCCAGCGTTCGTCCTGAGCCAGGATCAAACTCTCCGTGAATGTTTACTCGGCCAGTAAATCAATACAGCCGGTGCGCATACACGAGAGCGGAACCACCGGAGGAATAATCCGATGGTTCACAGCGTCCTCGCTGTATGTTTCTTCAAAGGAACCTCGCCCCAACCGAAACCGGTCGGAGACGGGGTATCAACTAAATCTGGCGTTGATTTTTGGCACGCTGTTGAGTTCTCAAGGAACGGACGCTTCCTTTGTACTCACCCGAGAGACTCTCTCAGGCTTTCCTCCGGGCTTTTTCCCTTCGGTCTTGCGTTTCCGACTCTATCAGACCCTTTCGGCGTCCGATTCCCTGTCGGCGGGATTTGCCGAAGGCTTCTGGCTTTCGCCTGTCGGCCTTTCGACATTCACTACGTTAGCCGATCCTCTCGCTAACTCATAATCAAGTTCCACGAGTTCGAATTCGAGCATGCGCGCACGCCGAATTCACCCTCGCTCGGAGGATGTCGTAGGTAGTGGTTTGGCCACTTCCGGCTGCTGGCGATCGCCGTACCCGGTTCAAGCGGCTCGGGCTACATTACGCACCGCACAACGGCGCGTCAACTTGAACGACGCCTCGGCGTATGCGCCCGATAAGGGCTCACCGTGGGGTCGTTGGCGATCCAGAAGCGCCAGGGGTGGACGCCCCCCTCACCCGAGACTCCCGTGCGGGGACCGTTGCGTACCTGGTGGGAGGGGACCGGGGTGCCGGTCAGGACCCTCAGGGGTGTCTCGGCGGAGGTGCACGCGTCCGTGCCGTCGAGGGACCGGTCCACGCCGAGGGCCGTGGCCAGACGGGCGGGCCCTTTGGCCAGTTCCTTGTCATTTCGGGCCGAGAGTCGACGTTTACGCGCGAGCTCCGCCCCTTCAATGACCTCGCCGGCGCGGAGCAGGACCGCGCTCGCCCGGCCGTCCGGGCCGCACACCAGGTTCATGCAGAACCACATGCCGTAAGTGAAGTAGACGTACACATGCCCGGGCGGACCGAACATCACGCCGTTGCGGGCCGTGCGGCCGCGATAGGCGTGGGAGCCCGGGTCGCTCTGGCCGTCGTACGCCTCGACCTCCGTGAGGCGGAGGGCGATCGGACCGTCCGGGGTGGTGCGTACGAGGATGCGGCCCAGGAGGTCGGGGGCGACCTCCAGTACGGGGCGGTCGAAGAACTCGCGTGGGAGGGGCGTACGGTCGGGGGTCGCGATCATGCCGTCCGAGGGTAGTGCAGACGGGTGGTCGCGACGGGGTGGTCAGGGGGCGTTCGCCTTGCAAGGGTGAGGGCGCGGAACCGGCCACGGCCGGATGGCGTTTGTATGGATCAAGGGTCCACGCGTTACCCGCACATACAGCAGGACGACGTAAGAGGGAGAGTCATGGCGTTCAAGAAGCTGCTCGCGAGCCTGGGTGCCGGCGGTGCTTCGGTCGAGACGGTGCTGACCGAGGTCAACGTCGTGCCGGGTGGTGTCGTCCAGGGTGAGGTGCGGATCCAGGGCGGGTCCGTCAACCAGGAGATCGAGGGGCTGTCGGTCGGTCTTCAGGCCAAGGTCGAGGTCGAGAGCGGCGACGAGGAGTACAAGCAGAACATCGAGTTCACCAAGGTGCGGCTCGGTGGTGCCTTCGAGCTGCAGGCCGGTGCGGTGCACGCGGTGCCGTTCGGGCTCGAGATCCCGTGGGAGACGCCGATCACGATGATCGACGGTCAGGCGCTGCGTGGAATGAACATCGGTGTGACGACCGAGCTGGCGATCGCGCGTGCCGTGGACTCCGGTGACCTGGACCCGATCAACGTGCACCCGCTGCCGGCGCAGAAGGCTCTCCTGGACGCCTTCATCCAGCTGGGCTTCCGCTTCAAGAACGCGGACATGGAGCGCGGTCACATCCGCGGTACGCGGCAGAAGCTGCCGTTCTACCAGGAGATCGAGTTCTTCCCGCCGCAGCAGTACCGGGGGCTGAACCAGGTCGAGCTGAGCTTCGTGGCCGATCAGAGCGCCATGGACGTCGTCCTGGAGATGGACAAGAAGCCGGGGCTGTTCAGCGAGGGCAGCGACACCTTCCGTTCCTTCCAGATGGGGCTCAACGACTACCAGGGCACCGACTGGGCGGCGTACCTCAACCAGTGGCTGTCCGAGGTCGGCAGCAAGCGCAACTGGTTCTAGGCTCGGAACTGCTGATTCCGGCAATCGATCAGGAGGTACCGAGGTGACCGAGCTCAAGCGGCGGCCTCTCCCCCATGACTTCCACCCGCCCGTCCCGTCGTTCACGGTGACGAGCGAGGACATCGAGGAAGGGGCGACGCTCAAGGACGCTCAGGTCTACGCGGCCGGCAACACCTCACCGCAGCTGCGGTGGGAGGGCTTCCCGGACGGGACCAAGAGCTTCGCCGTGACCTGTTACGACCCCGACGCCCCTACGGGCAGCGGGTTCTGGCACTGGGTCGTGTTCGACATCCCCGTCTCGGTGACCGAGCTGCCGGTGGGCGCGGGCAGCGGGAAGTTCGAGGGGCTGCCGGAGGGTGCCGTACAGGCGCGCAACGACTACGGCGGCAAGGAGTTCGGTGGGGCCGCGCCGCCGCCCGGCGACGGGCCGCACCGCTACGTCTTCACGGTGTACGCGGTGGACCAGGAGAAGCTCGGCCCGGATGCCGACGCCTCTCCCGCCGTCGTGGGCTTCAATCTGCGGTTCCACGCGATCGCCCGCGCTCAGCTGATCGGTGAGTACGAGAACCCCGAACAGAGCTGAACGATCCGAGCGTTCATGGAACGTTTGCCCGTCCCTGGTCTTGGAAGTGATCAGGGGCGGGCACTTTTATTTCGTTGTCCATCTCGGCGTGCCCGGCCAGAGTTGATCCCAGCCCGCCACGGCGGTGGGCCGGTGCACTGAGGAGGTGGGCTGGATGCGGGACACGCTGGTACTGAACGCGAGCTTCGAGCCGCTGTCGACCGTGACATTGAACCGAGCCGTCGTTCTGGTGCTACAGGACAAGGCCGTGGTCGAGCAGTCCCATCCCGAGCTGCGGATGCGCGGAGCCGCGGTCGACATACCGGCGCCCCGGGTGATCCGGCTGTGCAGGTACGTGAGGGTGCCGTTCCGAAGACAAGCTCCCTGGTCGAGGCGGGGTGTGCTGATCAGGGACCGGCACCGGTGCGCGTACTGCGGGCGCAGGGCGACGACGGTGGACCACGTGGTGCCGCGGGCGCAGGGTGGCCAGGACTCGTGGCTGAACACGGTGGCCTCGTGCGCGGAGGACAATCACCGTAAGGCCGCCCGGACTCCGGAGCAGGCGGGGATGCCGTTGCTCAGGCAGCCGTTCGAGCCGACGCCGGCCGATGCGATGCTGCTGTCGCTGGGGGCCGACGACTTCCAGGCGCTGCCTGAGTGGTTGGCTCTGGACGCCGCGTAACGCCGTTGCCCACAAAGACTTGGGGCTCGCCTTCCTCAGGAAGGCGAGCCCCGTCGTCGTTTCACCGGTCTCAGTCGATCGGCGGCTTTTCCCTGCGTTCCGCTCCGCCGTTGCCCGTTGAGCCGCCGCCTCCCGAACCTCCGCCCAGGGAGCCGAAGTTGCCCATGGCGCCGGACAGGCCCTTGAGGGCGTCGCCGATCTCGCTGGGGACGATCCAGAGCTTGTTGGCGTCGCCTTCGGCGATCTTGGGGAGCATCTGGAGGTACTGGTAGCTCAGCAGCTTCTGGTCGGGGTCGCCCGCGTGGATCGCCTCGAAGACCGTACGGACGGCCTGGGCCTCGCCTTCCGCGCGCAGGGCCGCGGCCTTGGCCTCACCCTCGGCGCGCAGGATCTGGGACTGCTTCTCGCCCTCGGCGGTGAGGATGGCCGCCTGGCGCGTGCCTTCCGCCGTGAGGATCGCGGCGCGCTTGTCACGGTCGGCGCGCATCTGCTTCTCCATCGAGTCCTGGATGGAGGTGGGCGGCTCAATTGCCTTGAGCTCGACGCGGTTTACGCGGATGCCCCACTTGCCCGTCGCCTCGTCGAGGACGCCGCGCAGGGCCGCGTTGATCTCCTCGCGGGAGGTCAGGGTCCGCTCCAGGTCCATGCCACCGATGATGTTGCGGAGGGTGGTGACCGTCAGCTGTTCAATTGCCTGGATGTAGCTGGCGACTTCGTAGGTGGCGGCCCGCGCGTCCGTCACCTGGTAGTAGATGACCGTGTCGATGTTCACGACCAGGTTGTCCTGGGTGATCACGGGCTGGGGCGGGAACGGGACGACCTGTTCCCGCAGGTCGATGCGGTTGCGGATGGTGTCGATGAACGGGACGACGATGTTGAGGCCCGCGTTGAGTGTCCGCGTGTAACGGCCGAAGCGCTCGACGATGGCGGCGCTGGCCTGTGGGATGACTTGGATGGTCTTGATCAGGGCGATGAAGACCAACACCACCAGGATGATCAAAACGATGATGACCGGTTCCATCGTCGCTTCCCCGTACCCTTCTCCGCCTCGGTGCTTTCGGAAGATCTTATGGTTGTTGAAGATCTTGCTGGTCGAGTCTGTCAGACCGTCGAGCAACTCGGGGGCTGTTCGGTTCAGTTGAGTCGTACGAGGTCAGATGACGATCGCGGTCGCTCCCTCGATCTCCACGACGTCCACTTCTTGTCCTACTTCGTAGGCGCTGCCCGCGTCGAGAGCGCGGGCCGACCAGACCTCTCCGGCGAGCTTGATCCGGCCGCCGGAGCCGTCGACGCGTTCCAGTACGACGGCTTGTTTCCCCTTCAACGCCTCGACCCCGGAGACCAGTTGGGGCCGTTGTGCGCTGTGCCGGGCGGCGATGGGCCGTACGACGCCGATGAGGGCGACCGAGACGATGACGAAGGCGAGTACCTGCACGACGACGCCGAAGCCGAGGCCCGCGAGGATCGCGCCGGCGACGGCGCCCACCGCGAGCATGCCGAACTCCGGCATCGCCGTCACCACGAGGGGGATTCCGAGTGCGGCCGCGCCGATGAGCCACCACACCCATGCGTCGATGTCGTTCACATGGTCATGGTAGGACCGCGGGTCCTGCGCGGACAGGGCGCGAGGCGCGTCAGGCCATCGGCAGGCCCTGCGCCGTCCAGCGCTCGCCGACCTGCTCGACGACGAGCGGAAGGCCGAAGCAGAGCGAGAGGTTGCGGGAGGTGAGTTCGAGCTCCAGCGGACCCGCGGCCAGGACCTTGCCCTGACGGATCATCAGGACGTGGGTGAAGCCGGGGGCGATCTCCTCGACGTGGTGGGTGACCATCAGCATCGAGGGGGCGATCGGGTCGCGGGCGAGCCGGCCGAGTCGGCGTACGAGGTCCTCGCGGCCGCCGAGGTCGAGGCCGGCGGCGGGCTCGTCGAGGAGGAGGAGCTCGGGGTCGGTCATCAGGGCGCGGGCGATGAGGGTGCGCTTGCGCTCGCCCTCGGAGAGGGTGCCGAACTTGCGGTCCAGGTAGTCGCTCATGCCGAGGCGGTCGAGGAAGGCGCGGGCGCGCTGCTCGTCGATCTCGTCGTACTCCTCCTGCCAGCCGGCCGTCATGCCGTACGCGGCGGTCAGCACGGTTTGCAGGACGGTCTGGCGCTTGGGGAGCTTGTCGGCCATGGCGATGCCGGCCACGCCGATGCGGGGGCGCAGTTCGAAGACGTCGGTGCCGGGCTTGCCGAGGGTCTCGCCGAGGATGGTGGCGGTGCCCTGGCTGGGGTAGAGGTAGCTGGACGCGACGTTCAGGAGGGTGGTCTTGCCGGCGCCGTTGGGGCCGAGGATGACCCAGCGCTCGCCCTCCTTGACCGACCAGGAGACCTGGTCCACCAGAGCCCGGCCCTCACGGACCACGGATACGTCCTGAAGCTCCAGAACATCGCTCATGAGCGCGTTGTCTCCCCTTGCAGTGTGACCGGTCTCGGCGTCTCGGCTGTCGCGTGCGCGCATTTTCGGGCGCAGCCTTCAAGGAAATCTACGCCACCGGTCGGGCGGTCCATTCCATCGGTCCGGTCCTTAGGGTGGAGGCATGCTTTCGGAATCACGCGCTGGACGCCTCGCCGCTTGGGGAAACGCCCTTTTGGCCGGACTTGTGTCGCCTGACGACGCCGTGCTCGCCGCTGTCGGGGACGACGCGGTCCATCGGGTGGAGGGCTTGCCGGGTGAGTCGGGTCCGGTCGGGCTGACGCTCGCGCTGGGGCGGTTGCGGGTGCTCGGGGTGACCGGACTGCGGGTGGCGCTGCCGGCGCCGGGGCATCCGCTGGGGCTGAGCGGGCCGCCGGAGTTCAACGCGCGGGCGTTGGAGGCGGAGGAGGCGGTGATCTGTCACGGGGCCGCGCTCGGTCTGGTGCCGGAGGTGTACGAGGCCGGGCCCGAGGGTGATGTGCATGTCGAGGTGGTGTGGCATGTGCTGCCCGTGCGGGAGGCACCGCCCGCCGATGTGCCCTCTCTCGGCGAGGCCGAGCGGGAGCTGGCGGAGGCCCTGCGGGAGGCGACCGAGGTGTTGACGCGGCTGGATGTGGCCGGGTCGGGGCCGGTGGCGGAGGCGGCGATCGACGCGTACCGGGCGCGGGCCGAGCGGGGGCGGGAGGTGTTGGCGCCGGGGTATCCGCCGCGGGCGGTGCGGGTGCTGGAGCTGGCGCAGCGGGTGGGGTTGTTGATCTCCGTGGCGTATGCGAACGGGCATGGGGGTGCGGTGACGGCCGGGGAGATGGGGGCGCGGGCGGAGGCGCTTCGTCCGGTGGAGCGGACCGCTCGCCGGGCGCAGGTCGCGGCGTACAACGCGTATGTGGAGGAGCGGGAGCGGGGGGTGCGCTGAGCGGGGATCTCACTTGCCCGCGTTGGCAGGGCGCCACTGCCCGCAGCCAGGTACGGCGACATGGTGGCTGACGCCGGCCGGACCCACCTGAGGGGCGCGGGGAACTGCGCGACCAGCCCCCACCGGCCGGCAGCCGAACGACCCACAACCCACCCCCCTCCTCCACACAGACCAAGGGCCCCTCAAGTCGCCCTGGACTTGAGAGGCCCCACCGGCTCAGACCCGATGTCAGTCGTTCGCGCCGGAGTTGCCGAAGGCCGGGTTCAGGCCGGCGATGCCGTTGACCGTGTTGCCGACGACGTTGACGGGGACGTGGACGGGGACCTGGACCAGGTTGCCCGAGCCGACGCCCGGCGACTTCACGGCCGCGCCGTCGGCACCCGCGTCGGCGACAGCGGCACCGGCGGCGGCACCCGTGGCGATACCGGCGACGGTGAGGGCCACGGCAGCCTTCTTGGCGATGTTCATGAGAAGCGTTCCTCCTGCGTTTGCGTGTCCGACCCGGCCGCGGGTCGTGCCTGGTCAACGCGGAGGCGAACGCGAACGGTACGGGAGCCCGACGGCAACGGCCCGTTCGGATCATTGGCCCTACAAACGGACCGGCCTCCCGGGAGCGCCCGGGAGGCCGGAGGTCACTGTCCCCCCTAGGAGGAGGTCAGTGGTTCACGCCGAGGTTGCCGAACGCGGGGTTGAGGATGCCCACGACGTTCACGCTGTTGCCGACCGCGTTGACCGGGATGTGGATCGGGGCCTGGACGAGGTTGCCCGAGGCGACGCCCGGCGAACCCACGGCCTTGCCGTCGGCGTGCGCGTCGGTGGCGGAGGCCATCCCGGCACCGGCGGCGATCAGTCCGCCGGCCACCATCGTCACGGCCGCTGCCTTCTTCAGGTTCTTCACTTCTGAGCCCTCCTGGTGATCGCCGCGGCAGTCGCCGCAGCACGCACTGGAGAACGGTGGAGATCGACGAAGGATGCGCCGTCCGGGTGACATTCCCACGACGGTATGAATCTCACTCCGGAGCGGAACCCTCCGTATTGCCGCCCGCCAGGGGATCAACCGGCCACTCCATGACGTACCGCCCAGAGCGCGGCCTGAGTGCGGTCCGCCAGGTCGAGTTTCATCAGGATGTTCGAGACATGGGTCTTGACCGTCTTCTCGGAGAGGACGAGGGCGCGGGCGATCTCGCGGTTGGAGCGGCCGTCGGCGATCAGGCCGAGCACCTCGCGCTCCCGTTCCGTGAGCGAGCCCGCTCTGCCCTGTCCGGAGTTGGCCTCCTCCTGGGAGAGCAGGGCGCCCGCGACCTCGGGCTGGAGCAGGATGTGGCCGGCGTGGACGGAGCGGATGGCGCCGGCGAGGGCGTCGGGATCGACGTCCTTGTAGACGTATCCGGCGGCTCCGGCGCGCAGGGCCGGGATCACTGTGCGCTGCTCGGTGAAGCTGGTGACGATGAGCACGCGCGCGGGGTTGTTCAGTTCGCGGAGCCTGCGCAGCGCCTCGACGCCGTCCATGCCCGGCATCTTGACGTCCATGAGGACGACGTCGGGCTTGAGTTCCTCGGCGCGGGCGACGCCCTCGGCGCCGTCCGCGGCCTCGCCGACGACCTCTATGTCGTCCTGTACTTCGAGGAAGGTGCGCAGTCCGCGGCGGACCACCTGGTGGTCGTCGACGAGCAGCACCTTGATTGCGTCAGCCACCAGGGACCTCCATCTCGATCGTGGTGCCCTTGCCGGGCGCCGATTCCACGGTCAGTGCGCCGCCGACCCCGCTCGCCCGGTCCCGCATGGAGACGAGGCCGAGGTGGCGTCCCGCGCGGCGGGTCGTCTTCGGGTCGAAGCCGCCGCCGTCGTCGGTGACGCTCAGGACTGCTCCGCTGCCGCGGCGGGCCAGGGTCACGTCGACGTGGTCGGCTCCGGAGTGCCGCAGGGCGTTGTGCAGGGCCTCCTGGGCGACGCGCAGGAGGGCCTCCTCCTGGGAGGCGGGCAGGGCGCGCACTCCGCAGCTGTCGAAGGTCACGCGCGCGGTGTGGGCGCGGTCGAGGACCTGGATCTGGGTGCGGAGGGTGGCGACGAGGCCGTCCTCGTCGAGGGCGGCGGGGCGCAGTTCGACGACGGCGGCGCGCAGCTCGTCGGCGGCCTCGGCGGCGAGTACGGCCACTTGTTGCAGCTCGCCCTTGGCGCGGGAGGGGTCGCGGTCGACGAGTGCAGCGGCGGCCTGGGCGGTCAGGCGCAGGGAGAACAGCTTCTGGGCGACCGCGTCGTGCAGTTCGTGGGCCAGCCGGGAGCGTTCCTCGGCGATGGTCAGTTCGCGGCTGCGTTCGTACAGGCGGGCGTTGGTGAGGGCGATCGCGGCGTGCTGGGCGAGGATGGAGAGCAGTTCTTCGTCCTCGGCGGTGAAGCCGCAGCTGCCGTCCGGCTTGGGGCAGTTCTTATTGGCTAGGAAGAGTGCGCCGATGACGTCGTCGCCGTCGCGGATCGGCAGTCCCAGGAAGTCGGACATGTCGGGGTGGGCGGAGGGCCAGCCCTCGAAGCGGGGGTCCTTGCGCACGTCGGCGAGGCGCTCGACCTTGGCCTCCTGGAGCATCGCGGCGAGGATTCCGTGCTGCCTGGGGAGCGGGCCGATGGCCTTCCACTGCTGGTCGCTGACGCCGTCGACGACGAACTGGGCGAAGCCTCCGTGGTCGTCGGGGACGCCGAGGGCGGCGTACTGCGCGTCGAGCAGCTCGCGGGCCGAGGCGACGATCGTCTTGAGGACGTCGCGCACCTCCAGATGCCTGCTCATGGCCAGCAACGCGGCGCTCACCGCGGCCAGACCGGACCTGGGGCCTTGACTCATGCCCTCACGGTACCGGCGGGGTGTGACAGTCCGTATCCGCCCTGTGGCGGCGGCCGCCTAGGGCGCTGGACCTAGGGCCAAGGGCCCGGACCGGGGGCTTAGGGCGAAGGACCCCGCCTGTTCGCGACCCGCGTCCGACGCGGGCGGGGCCTTCCCGTTCCTAGGTTGAGGGCGTGGAAGGCACTTGAAGTGGCGACGAGGGGACGTGTCATGCCGGTAGCGATCATCACGGGGGCTTCCAGGGGGCTGGGGCGGGCGCTCGCCGAGGCGCTGGCCGCGCGCGGCTGGGATCTGGTGCTCGACGCCAGGAACGCCGAGACCCTGCACAAGACGGCGGCGGGAGTCGCGGCGCACGGCACGCGCGTGACGGCCTTGCCCGGGGACGTCACTGATGCCGGGCATCGGGCGGGTCTGGTGGCCGCGGCGCGTGAGTTCGGCGGTCTCGATCTGCTCGTGAACAACGCCGGGGTGTTGGGCGCCGAACCCCTGGTGCCGCTCGGCGATCACTCGCTGGACGGCTTCCGTGCGGCCCTGGAGATCAATGTGGTGGCGCCGTTGGGGCTGCTCCAGGAGGCGCTGCCCGAGCTGCGGGCGGCGCCCTCGGGGGCGGTGGTGAACGTGAGCTCGGACGCGGGGGCGGAGGCGTACCGGACCTGGGGAGCGTACGGGGCGACGAAGGCGGCCCTGGACCAGCTGTCGGCGGTGCTGGCCGTCGAGGAGCCGGGGCTGCGGGTCTGGTGGGTCGATCCGGGTGGCATGCGCACCGAGATGCTGGCCGCCGCCGAGCCCGACGAGGATCTGTCGGGGACGCCCACGCCCGAGGACATCGCCCCCGCGTTCGTGCGCCTGCTCGACCGGCGTCCGGCGAGCGGTCGGTACACGGCCGCCGCGTTGCTGGAGGCACGGTGACGCTGACACTGCGCGTCCCGGAGGAGCTGTCGGCCAAGGTGCCGGCCGAGCAGCGTGGCCCCGGCCTGGACCGGGACGCCGTACGGCTGCTGGTGTCGCGCGGTACGGAGGTGTCGCATCACGCGTTCACGGAGCTGCCGTGTCTGCTGCGGGCCGGGGATCTTCTGATCGTGAACACGTCCCCGACGCTGGCGGCGGCCGTGGACGGCTGGATCGGGCACGCGCGCGTGGTGGTGCACTTCTCCACGCGCGGGGACGACGGCCGGTGGGCGGTCGAGCTGCGGGAGCCCGACGGCCGGGGCACGACACACGCGCGTGCGGGTGGGCCCGCGGGCACGGAGGTGCGGTTGCCCGAGGGGGTGCGGCTGACGCTGGAGGAGCCGCTGAGCGGGCGAAGCGACCGGTTGTGGTGGGCCCGGGTGGCCGGGGCGAGGGTGCCCGGGCTGCTGCGGGAGTACGGGCGGCCGATCCGTTACGCCTATACGGAGCGCGACCAGCCGCTGTCCGCGTATCAGACGGTGTTCGCGTTGCCGCAGCCCGGTGGGGTCGGCAGTGCGGAGATGCCGAGTGCGGCGCGGCCCTTCACCGCGCGGCTGGTGGCGGAGCTGGTGAGCCGGGGTGTGCAGTTCGCGCCGATCACGTTGCACACGGGGGTGGCGTCGGCGGAGGTGCACGAGCCGCCGTATCCGGAGCGGTTCGCGGTGCCGGAGGCGTCGGCGCGGCTGATCAACGCGGTGAGGGCGGCGCACGGGCGGGTTGTCGCCGTCGGGACCACCGCGGTGCGGGCCGTGGAGTCGGCGGTCGGCGCCGACGGGGTCGTACGCGCGCGTGAAGGGTGGACGGGTCTGGTGGTGACCCCTGAGCGCGGGGTGCGGGTCGTGGACGGGCTGCTGACCGGGCTGCACGAGCCGGAGGCCTCGCATCTGCTGATGCTGCGGGCTGTGGCAGGAGGGGCCGCCGTCGACCGCGGTTACGAGGAGGCGCTGGGCGGGCTCTACCTGTGGCACGAGTTCGGGGACGTTCATCTCCTCCTCCCCGGCGGAGACCCGGCTGAGGTCCTGGCGGAGGCCCAGGCGAAGGCCCAGGAGAGGGCTCCTCACACAGAGCATTGCTTCAGCAACTGCCGGTGAGGCTGTTACGCGTCCGATGTGAGCCCGCGCATAGGGCGCACATCACGTACGAAGGGCGATAGGAGACAAGTGGGTCCCTGGTGAGCGGGAAAGACGTTCCTGTCTGTCCCGATTTGCCCTTCCCTGATCCACTACCCGGGATCGTACGTCACACCTTTGCCACATATTTTTGCGGCCGCTAAGAATGGCTGCCGTCGCTCAGCGCCGCGGGTTCCGCCCGCGGCGTTTGTGCCGCAAGGACGCAGAGCGACTCCGCGCTATTCGAAGAGGTCCATCCGCATGTCGCAGAACTCCACCCGTGGCCATAGCCGCGCGCTGACGAAGCGCCACAAGATCGCGATCGCCGGTGTCGCCACGCTCGGCGCCGCCGCCCTCGCGTTCTCCGCGGTCCCCAGCAACGCGGACACGACCACGAGCGAGGCCGCCTCCTCGGCCAAGGTCGCCTACAGCTCCGAGCAGCTGAAGGGCCTCCAGTCCGGCGTCAGCGAGCAGCTCGCCGCCACGAGCCTCCAGGCGCAGGCCGCCGAGGCCGCCGCCGCGAAGAAGGCCGCCGTCGAGGCCGCCGCGAAGAAGAAGGCGGCCGCCGAAGCCGCGGCCAAGAAGAAGGCCGAGCAGAAGGCCGCCCAGAAGGCCGCGCAGGAGCGCAAGGCGAAGGAGGCCGCGAGCCGGTCCGCCAAGCGCGTCGCGGTCAAGGCCGCCGCCAAGAGCTACGCCAACAACCTCGACGGCTGGATCAAGCACGCCCTCGACATCATGGACAACAAGGGCATCCCCGGTACGTACAACGGTCTGTACCGCAACATCATGCGGGAGTCCTCGGGCAACCCGAACGCGATCAACAACTGGGACGTCAACGCGATCAACGGCACCCCGTCGATCGGTCTGCTACAGATCATCAAGCCGACGTTCGACGCCTACCACGTCTCCGGCACGGCCTTCAGCCAGTACGACCCGGTCGCCAACATCGTCGCCTCCGCGAACTACGCGGCCGACAAGTACGGCTCGATCGACAACGTGAACAGCGCGTACTGAGGCCGCGCGGACCTCTCGTACACCGCTGCGTCACCGCATCGTTCGAGCACGCCGAAGGGCGGCACCCAACTGACGGGGTGCCGCCCTTCGGCGTCGTAGGGCCTCTACCGCCGTGACTACTTGCGCATGACCTCGGGCTCGTGGCGGCGCAGGAAGCGGGCCACGAGGAAACCGCAGATCACGCCGAGGACGATCAGGGCGGCCATGTCCATGCCCCAGGCGCCGACGGTGTGGGCCCACAGCGGGTCGTCGCTGTCGCCCTTGGCGGGCGGGCTGATCTTGTTGAAGTCGAGCGTGGCGCCCGCGGCGGCGACCGCCCAGCGCGACGGCATCAGATACGACAGCTGGTTGACGCCGACCGAGTTGGCCAGCGGGAACAGACAGCCGGTGAAGACGACCTGGACGATCGCGAACATGACCAGCAGCGGCATGGTCTTCTCGGCGGTCTTCACCAGGGCCGAGATGATCAGGCCGAACATCATCGCGGTGAAGCCCAGCGCCATGATCGGGATGCACAGCTCCAGCATGATCTGGCTGCCGAAGATCAGGCCCTCGTCCGGGATGGTGCGGCTGGAGAAGCCGATGATGCCGACCAGCAGGCCCTGGAGCATGGTGACCAGGCCGAGCACGAAGACCTTGGACATCAGGTACGCCGAGCGGGACAGGCCGGTGGCGCGCTCCCGCTCGTAGATGACCCGTTCCTTGATCAGCTCACGGACGGAGTTGGCGGCACCGGCGAAGCAGGCGCCCACCGCGAGGATCAGCAGCACCGTGAGGGCCGTGCCGTTGGCGACGGGCTTTCCGGTGTTCGGGTTGATCTCCGTGTTGACCAGCAGGTCCTTACCGGAGTCGATGAGCAGGCTCACCGAGCCGAGGACCAGCGGCAGGATGATCGACAGGGCCAGGAAGCCCTTGTCGGAGGCGATCACCGAGACATAGCGGCGTACCAGGGTGCCGAACTGCGACATCCAGCCCTGTGGCTTCGGCGGCTTCATCGCCTGCATCGGCGGCATCTGTACGGACTGCGGCGCGACGGCGTCGATGTCCGCGGCGTACATCTGGTAGTGCTGGGAGCCCTTCCAGCGTCCCGCCCAGTCGTAGTCGCGGTAGTTCTCGAAGGCGGAGAAGACGTCGGCCCAGGTGTCGTAGCCGAAGAAGTTCAGCGCTTCCTCGGGCGGGCCGAAGTAGGCGACCGAACCGCCGGGGGCCATCACCAGGAGCTTGTCGCAGATCGCCAGCTCGGCCACCGAGTGGGTGACGACGAGGACCGTGCGGCCGTCGTCGGCGAGGCCGCGCAGCAGCTGCATGACGTCGCGGTCCATGCCCGGGTCGAGGCCCGAGGTGGGCTCGTCCAGGAAGATCAGCGACGGCTTGGTCAGGAGCTCCAGGGCCACCGAGACACGCTTGCGCTGGCCACCGGAGAGGGAGGTGACCTTCTTCTCCTTGTGGATGTCCAGCTTCAGCTCGCGCAGCACCTCGTCGATCCGGGCCTCGCGCTCGGCGCCGGTGGTGTCGGCGGGGAAGCGGAGCTTGGCCGCGTACTTGAGGGCCTTCTTGACGGTCAGCTCCTTGTGCAGGATGTCGTCCTGCGGGACCAGACCGATGCGCTGACGCAGCTCGGCGAACTGCTTGTACAGGTTCCGGTTGTCGTAGAGGACGTCGCCCTGGTTGGCGGGGCGGTAGCCCGTCAGCGCCTTGAGCAGCGTCGACTTGCCGGAACCCGACGGTCCGATGACCGCGATCAGCGACTTCTCCGGGACGCCGAAGGAGACGTCCTTGAGGATCTGCTTGCCGCCGTCGACCGTGACGGTCAGATGGCGGGCCGAGAAGGAGACCTCACCGGTGTCGACGAACTCCTCGAGGCGGTCGCCGACGATCCGGAACGTCGAGTGACCGACACCCACGATGTCGGCCGGGCCCAGCAGCTGCGAGCCGCCCTTGGTGATCGGCTGACCGTTGACGTAGGTGCCGTTGTGCGAGCCGAGGTCGCGGATCTCCATGCGGCCGTCGGGCGTCGAGCGGAACTCGGCGTGCAGACGGGAGACCTGGAGGTCGGAGACGACCAGCTCGTTCTCCAGGGCACGACCGATGCGCATCACGCGGCCGATCGAGAACTGGTGGAACGTGGTCGGGCTGCGGTCGCCGTAGACCGGCGGCGCCCCCGCGCCGACGCCGGGGCCGCCCTGCTGCGGCGGAATGTGCGCGGCGGGCTGCTGCGGCTGCTGCCAGCCGGCCTGCGGTGCCTGCTGCGCCGGTGCCTGCTGGTGCGGCGCCTGCTGGTGAGGTGCCTGCTGAGCGGGCGCCTGCTGGTGCGGCGCCTGCTGCTGGGGGGCCTGCGCCCAGCCGGGGTTGGCGCCCTGTGCGGCGTACGGCTGCGCCTGCGGCTGCTGCTGGGGCTGCGGGGCGACCGGCGCCGCGGCGCCGGAGACGCTCACGCGCGGTCCGTCGGTCGCGTTGCCCAGGTTCACCGCCGTGCCCGGGCCGATCTCCAGCTGGTGGATCCGCTGGCCCTGTACGAAGGTGCCGTTGGTCGAGCCGTGGTCCTCGATGACCCAACTGCGGCCGCTCCAGCTGATCGTGGCGTGCCGCCAGGACACCCTGGCGTCGTCGAGCACGATGTCACCCTGCGGATCGCGTCCGAGGGTGTAGGGCCTGGACGGGTCTAGCGTCCAGGTACGTCCATTCAATTCCAGTACGAGTTCCGGCACTCCATGCCCCACTGAGTAGTCCCCCGAGTTACCCCCAACACAGGGAGTCTAGGGATGTCGAACATCGTCGGGAACTATTTCAGGCTCGGCCCCCTGACCGAAAGTCGGGCCTTGTGAAGACCACGCGCGTACGCATCGACCGGTTCCGTTGACGGGGTTGAAACCGACCCGGAGAGTGGTAATCCACGCGAGGGGGACAAGCGCGGCGATCGCCGCGCCGCGGATCGGGGGGTCTGCCATGAGTGTGTCCACGAACGCCGAGACCACGAAGTACGGCGCGAAGCTGCCGTGGGGAGACATCCTGCTGACCGCGATCGTCGCCGTGAGCTGGGCGTTGATCGGCATGGCGGGCGTCGCGGCGCTCGGCCTGCATCTGCTGGGCGCGGACGCGACGGCCTCGTTGGGACCGATGACCGCGGCGGTGGTGGCCCTTGGGGCGGGTGGTTCGGTGACCCCGTCCGGAGACGTGTCGGCGTTCGGGCTCACCGGCGCGGAGGCGGCGACGGCCATAGAGATCACGCCACTGGGCGTGAGCCTCGTCGGCGCGCTCCTTTTGTCCTGCTTCTTCCTACGATCCCTGCGGGCGGCGGGAGTTGTGATCGCGTCGGCCGAACTCCTCGCACGCGCGGGCACGGTGGTCGCCCTCTTCGTCGCCACGCTGGGCGGGCTGGCCTGGGCGGGGCACGATGTCATCACGATCGACGGCGGCTCGCTGGGGCTCGACAAACTGCCCGGCGGCGGGGGCGGCGGCCTGGAGATCCCCGGGCTCGGTGACGTCGGGGACATCGGCGGACTGCTGCCGGACCAGATCGGCGACCTGGTCGACGCGAAGGCGGCGGTCGGCTTCACGGTGGACACGGTGCCGACGCTGCTGGGCGGCCTGGGCTGGTCCACGGGCATCCTTCTCATCGCCCTGCTGGCATCCCGCCGTACGCCCCTCCCCCGCGGCCTGGAGGCCGTGCACCGGGTGGTCCGCCCGGCGGTGTCGGCCCTCGTCACCGTGCTGCTGGTCGCGGTCGCGGCGGGGCTCGCGGCGGGGGCGTACGCGGCGATCGGCGACGACCACCCGAAGCGGATCGCCGGCGCGGCGCTCCTGGGCGCCCCCAACGGCACCTGGCTCGGCATCCCGATCGGCCTGTTCGTCCCGTGGGACGGCCGCGCCACGGGCCCCCTGGCCACGTTCCTTCCCGCTCCCCTGGACGACCTCCTCAGCTCCGAACGCGACGAGTCCGTCTCCCTCTCCCGCCTCGCCGAACTCGACGGCCGGGTATGGCTGTTGGCGGTAGCGGCGGCCTCGATGATGCTGCTGGCCGGGGTACTGACGGCGGTGCGGACGCCGGTGGGTGCGGTGACCAAGGGGGCGGGTGCTGCTGCGACGGCGTCGAGTGCGGGAGCCCTGGAGACGTCGCGGTGGCCGGACGCCGGTGCGGGTGCAGGTGCCGGGGGTGTCGGTTTCGTACGAGGAGCAGGGCCCGGTGGGGCGGCGGGTGCGAGTGCCTCATCCGTACGGGATCCAGGCATCCTCGGCTTCGCCGGGCGCTGTGCGCTGCGGCTGGGGCTGGCCACGGCGTTGACGCTGCCGCTGCTCGCCTGGTCGACAGAGGTGTCCGTGAACGCCTCGCTGTCGGTGCTGGGCTTCGACGCGTTCGGCGCCGGCATCGAACTCCACGGCCACCTCGGCATGGCCCTCCTCCTCGGCGCCCTGTGGGGCGCCGGGGCGGGCGCCACCGGTGCGTTGCTGGCCCAGGCGACGGGGGCGGCGGGGCAGCGGGCGGCGGCGCTGGCACTGGGTGACGCGGGCCCGGGTGGGGGGCCTGGGGTGGGTGGAGGGGTGGGAGGTTCGAGGGTTCCGGGTGGTGGACCAGGGCCTTACGCGGGGATGTCCGGGGCTGCTGCGCCCTATTCGGGGCAGCCTGGAGCCGGGCAGTATCCGGGGCGGTCCGGGGCTGCGCCCTATCCGGGTGGGGCGGGGGCAGGGCCCTATGCGGGTGGGGCGGGGTCCTACGCGGGTGGCGGCACGGGGGCGGGGTCGGGTTCGGGGTCGGGGGTGAGCGGGGCGGGGGCTTCGAGTGCGGGTGCCGGAGACCGCGGCGACGGCGACGGCACGTCATGGCCCGATGGGGGCGGGGCCGGCCGGTATGCGGGCGGGCACGGGGCTGACCCGTACGCCGGTGGCGCCGTCGGCGATCCGTATGCCGGGGACGGCGGGGCTGGGCGCCATGCCGGTGGCGCCGGTGCTGGGCCCTATGCCGGTGGCTCCGGTGCTTCGCCCTATGCGGGTCAGGGTGGGTCTTCGCGGGCCGGGCAGGATGGGCCTTCGGCTTCCGGGGCCGGACATGGCGGGGCCTCCGCTCCTGGTGCCGCCCAGGGTGGAGCCTCGGCCTCCGGAGCGGGACGTGGCGGGTCGTCGGCCTCTGGTGCGGGGCGGGACGGAGCCTCCGGTGCTGGGCCGGGTGGGGGTTCCGGGGAGGCCGGGCCGTATGTGCCGGGGGCGCCGTATCGGCCGCCGAATCCTGCGACCAATCCGTACCTGCGTGTGCCGGAGGAGTTGCGCGAGCCGGAGGACGCGCGGCCGGATGACGGGCCGGGGGCCGGGGTCTCGGACGCTCCTCCTGGAGACGTGCGGCCGGCGTACGGCTCATCGGCCGGGTGGGGCCGCGGCCGATCGCCCGAAGAGGCCTCGCGGGGGCAGTCACCGTCCTCCGCGGAGGAGTCCTGGCGGCCGGGCCAGGAGGCTCAGCCGACCGAGGGGGCCTGGTGGCCCGGCGCGGGGCACGGCGGGCCGGGCGGCCGTGACGGTGAGCCGCCCGATGAACTGCCTGGTGAGCCCCCCGACGAGCCGCCCCCGACCGGCGACGACGTGTACGGCGCGCCCACCATGGTCCGCCCCGTCGAGCCGCCGCCTCGCGGGTCACGTGGGGGGCGCCCCGGTGGCCGGAAGACGTCCGGATCGGACGGGGGGCCGCCGCCCCCACCTCCGCCGCCCCCGCCTCCTCCCCCGCCCGGCAGGCCCAAGGGACGGAGGTGAGCGGAGGCCGTACGCCGCGCTTAAGATCCACTCCATCTGCCGGACACGGAGTGTTCCCTGTCCGCCAGGCGGACCTCAGGGGCGCAAGGCACTGCGTGCCGGATACGGTGGGTACACCATGAGCGCTTCGCAGACCTCCGACGTACCCACTCTTCTCGTCAAGATCTTCGGCAAGGACACGCCGGGCATCACGGCCGGTCTCTTCGACACCCTCGCCGCCTACTCCGTCGACGTCGTCGACATCGAGCAGGTCGTCACCCGTGGCCGGATGGTGCTGTGCGCGCTCGTGACCGAGCCGCCGCGCGGGCTCGAGGGTGAACTGCGGTCGACCGTCCACAGCTGGGCGGAGTCGGTGAAGATGCAGGCGGAGATCATCTCCGGCCTCGGTGACAACCGGCCGCGCGGCCTCGGCCGTTCCCTGGTCACCGTGCTCGGACATCCGCTCACCGCGGAGGCGACCTCCGCGATCGCTGCCCGGATCACCAAGGCCGGCGGCAACATCGACCGTATCTTCCGGCTCGCCAAGTACCCGGTGACGGCCGTGGAGTTCGCGGTGTCCGGTGTCGAGACCGAGCCGCTGCGCACCGCCCTGGTGACCGATGCCGCGGCGCTCGGCATCGACGTCGCCGTCGTCGCGGCCGGGCTGCACCGGCGTGCTCAGCGTCTCGTCGTCATGGACGTGGACTCCACGCTCATCCAGGACGAGGTCATCGAGCTCTTCGCGGCGCACGCCGGCTGCGAGGACAAGGTCGCCGAGGTGACGGCGGCCGCGATGCGCGGGGAACTGGACTTCGAGCAGTCGCTGCACGCGCGTGTGGCCCTGCTGGAGGGGCTGGACGCGTCCGTGGTCGAGAAGGTGCGCAGCGAGGTGCGTCTGACGCCCGGCGCGCGCACGCTGATCCGCACCCTCAAGCGTCTCGGCTACCAAGTGGGCGTCGTCTCCGGCGGGTTCACCCAGGTCACCGACGATCTGAAGGAGCGGCTGGGGCTGGACTTCGCCCAGGCCAACACCCTGGAGATCGTCGACGGCAAGCTGACCGGGCGGGTCACCGGCGAGATCGTGGACCGGGCCGGCAAGGCGCGGCTGCTGCGGCGGTTCGCCGCCGAGGCGGGGGTGCCGCTGTCGCAGACCGTGGCGATCGGCGACGGCGCCAACGACCTGGACATGCTGAACGCGGCCGGTCTCGGGGTCGCCTTCAACGCCAAGCCGGTGGTGCGGCAGGCCGCGCACACCGCGGTGAACGTGCCCTTCCTGGACACCGTCCTCTATCTGCTGGGAGTGACCCGCGAAGAGGTCGAGGCGGCGGACACCCACGAAGATCTGCTCTGAGCCCTCCCGAGAATCCGGAACGGCCCTGCGGAGGATCCGGAAGAGCACTCCGGAGGATCCGGGCAACGGCCCGGCACCATGATGGCGCCGGGCCGTTGCCGTCAGGCCTCGGTGCGGGTCATTCGGAGGGTGCCCAGTAGTCGAGGAGGGTGGCCGCGCCCGGCTCCAGGCTCTTCCAGGAGCCGGTGAAGGACAGGACCGCGAAGGAGGCGGCCGGGAAGCCGCGGCGGCTCATCCGCTCGCGGGCGTCGCCCTCGGCCGAGCCCGCCAGGATCTCGGCGAGACCCTGCACACCGGGGTTGTGGCCGATCAGGACGACGGTCTGCGCGTCGTCCGGGGTCTCGTTGAGCACGGCGATGAGCTCGCCGGGAGAGGCTTCGTAGACCCGCTCCTCATAGACGGTTTTCGGCCGGTGCGCGAGTTCGTGCACGGCGAGCTTCCATGTCTCGCGGGTCCGGATCGCGGTGGAGCACAGGGCCAGATCGAGGGTGATGCCGGTGTCGGCCAGCTTCCGCCCTGCCACGGCCGCGTCCATGCGGCCCCGCTCAGCGAGCGGTCGCTCATGGTCGGACACCTGTGGCCAGTCGGCTTTCGCATGCCGGAAAAGGACAATCCTTCGGGGTTCTGCGACGCTCATGAGACCCAGCTTCGCACGAAACAGGCCATGGGGCGCAGGGAGTTGACATGCGGCTTCAGGGCTGCGAACGGATCACCGCGGACCGGTCCGGCCGGGCCCGGGAATCAGTGCCGCCGGGCTGCTCAGTGGCCCGCCAGCTGCTGGATGCGCTCGAAAAGATGAGCGATCGCCGGATCGCCCGCGGCGGCCTGCGCGTCGGAGGGGTTGAGTATCAGCGCGAGCAGGGTGATGAAGGCGAGTGTCGGCAGGGCGAGGGCCCACCAGGGCAGCCGGATGTCGGCGCGACCCCGGGTCGCCGGGTGGGGCGGGGTGTGCGTTGGGGCCGACATGGGTGCCTCCGCGTCTCTCCGAGTGGACCGGTGGTCCGCTCGGTCGCGGCCACATCTCGAAGGTACGGATTCGGCGGTCCCCAACCCATCCGGTGATCCACCCAGTTGACCCTGAGACCCGCCCCCTAGGGGACGGGGGGATAACCCCACCATCGTCCCTGGGGCGAAGCACTCACCGGCTCACGGCGCGGAGCGAAGCACTCACCGGCTCACGGCGAGGCGATCGTTGCGACGACGGCGATGATCACGAAGATGGCGAGGAACGAGCCGAAGACGAGCAGCATCTTCTTCTGGCCGTTCTGCGGGTTCGGGTCGAGCACTGGCATGCGGCAAGTCTCGCACCCCCGCCCGTCACCGGCCCCGTGGGGGCGGGGTCAGCGGGCCGCCTCGTCCTCCACCGTGCGGTTGCGTCCGGCGAGAACGCCCACGACCATCTGCGGGACCATCAGGCCGGTCATGAGGGCGATCGGCAGCCCCCAGCCGCCGCTGTGCTGGTAGAGCACGCCCACGAGGAGCGGCCCGGGGATGGAGATGAGGTAGCCGGTGCTCTGCGCGAAGGCGGACAGCTGAGCCACGCCCGCGCCGGTCCTGGCGCGCATCCCGACCATGGTGAGGGCGAGCGGGAAGGCGCAGTTGGAGACGCCAAGGAGCAGCGCCCACACCCACGCCCCGGCGGCCGGCGCGAGATAGAGGCCCGCGTAGCCGACGAGGCCGCAGAGGCCGAGCACGAGCACGATCGGGCCCTGGTGCGGCAGCCGGGTGGCCACGCGCGGGATGACGAAGGCGAGCGGGACGCCCATCACCATCGTGACGGCCAGTAGCAGTCCCGCGGTGCTCGCGGGCACGCCCGCGTCCCGGAAAATCTGCGGCATCCAGCCCATCGTGATGTAGGCGGCGGTGGCCTGGAGCCCGAAGAAGACGGCGAGCGCCCAGGCGGTGCGGCTCCGGGTGATCCGCAGCGCGGGCCGCTCCCCACGCGCGGACGCCTGCCCGGCGGAGGCCGCGCCCTCGCGCCGTACGCCGCGCTCCTGTCGTACGTCGTCATCCTGCCGTACGCCGTCCCGCTGTCGTACGAACGCGAGCCACGGCACCACGGCGACGGCGGCCAGCCCTGCCCACACCGCGAGCCCGGTCTGCCAGCTGCCGCCCAGCAGGTCGGTGACCGGCACGGTCGCCGCGGCGGCCACCGAGGTGCCGAGGGCGAGGGCCATCGAGTACAGGCCGGTCATGGAGCCGACCCGGTCGGGGAACCAGCGCTTGACGATGACCGGCATCAGGACGTTGCTGACGGCGATGCCCATGAGCGCGAGGGCGCTGGCGGCCAGGAACCCGGCGGTGCCGCCCACGTAGGGCCGGATGAGCAGTCCGGCGGTGACGGCGGCCATGCCGGCGCACACCACCGCGCCCGAGCCGAAGCGGCGGGCGAGGCGCGGGGCCATGACGCCGAAGACGGCGAAGCAGAGCGGGGGCACGGAGGTGAGGAGGCCGGCGACGCTGCCGCTCATGCCCAGTCCGTCGCGGACCTCCTCCAGGAGGGCGCCGAGGCTGGTGATGGCGGGGCGGAGGTTGACGGCGGCCAGCACGATGCCGAGCACGAGCAGCCGGGTCGTCCACGCGCGCGTGGCCGGTTCCGGGGACTCGCTCGGCACGGAGCTCGCCATGGAGCTCGGCACCGAGCTCGCCCCCGTGCTCCGTATGTGCTGGGACGTGGTCGTACGGGTTTCCTCGCTTGCCATGACACCCATCATAGAATCATGGGATGATTGGTTGTCCATCCCCCGGCCGCCTCCGGGCGCCCGTCCCGTGCGAAGGTGTGCCATGCCTCTGAGCCACCCCCGTCGCTCGGCGCTGTCCGAGCAGGTCATCGCCGCGCTGCGGCAGCAGATCACCTCCGGTGAGTGGCCGGTCGGGGCGCGCATCCCGACGGAGCCGGAACTGGTCGAACAGCTCGGGGTGGCCCGCAACACGGTCCGCGAGGCCGTCCGCGCGCTCGCGCACAACGGCCTGCTGGACATCCGCCAGGGCTCCGGCACCTACGTCGTGGCGACCAGCGAGCTGGCCGGTGTGATGCACCGCAGATTCGCCGACGCCGATCCCCGGCACATCGCCGAGCTGCGCTCCACGCTGGAGTCGGCCGCGGCGAAGCTGGCGGCCGAGCGGCGTACCGAGCGGGACCTCAAGCAGCTCGACGCGCTCCTGGTGCGCCGTGAGGAGGCCTGGGAGGCACGCGACAAGGAGGCCTTCGTCACGGCGGACGCGACCTTCCACCTCGCGGTGGTGTCCGCGTCCCACAACGACGTGATGACGGCGATGTACGCCGACCTCGGCGAGGTGCTGCGGGACTGGCTGCGCGACGACGTCGGCGAGGAGATGACCCCGGAGACGCATCTGGACCACTCGGGGCTGGTGGACGCGATCCGCGCGGGCGACGCGGAGACGGCCGCGGCGCAGGCGGCGAGCTATCCGTTCCAGTGCCGGCCGGGGCTGTTCAGCGCCGCCGAGGACTGACCGTCACCGCTTCTGGTGGCTGACCCACACCGTGCGGACTTCCTTCCAGCAGCGGCCGTCGAGCCGTACGGTCTGCGCGGGCCCGGCCTCCACGGGGGCGCCGTCGCTGTCCACGTCCCACCAGCGGTCGCACTCGATGTGCAGCCGGACGTGGTCGACGTCGGGGTAGGGGTTGTGGCAGTAGGCGGTCACCCGGGAACCGATGACCTTGCTGTAGCACGCGGCGCCGAACAGGTCCGGTGCCGTGTCCTCGCGCACATGGGGCGACGCTTCGTGCGGCAGGGACAGCAGCAGAACGGCTGCGACGGCTATCGGGGCCAGGCTGCGGGACAGGCGCACAAGGGGACCTCCTCGGCCGTGCTGGGGAGGGAAGCGGTGAACGCGTAATCCAGAGTGCCCAGTTGTACCGCTCCCCCGCCCGGCCGGATGGGCCGAACGGGTGAGGGCCCGCGTTCCGGGGAACGCGGGCCCTCACCGTGCGAGTGTCAGGCGCCGATGGCGTGTAGACCGCCGTCGACGTGGACGATCTCGCCGGTGGTCTTCGGGAACCAGTCGCTCAGCAGGGCGACGACGCCCTTGCCGGCCGGCTCCGGGTCCTCCAGCTTCCACTCCAGCGGGGAGCGGCTGTCCCACACCGCCGCCAGCTCGGCGAAGCCCGGGATGGACTTCGCGGCCATGGAGCCGATCGGACCCGCCGAGATCAGGTTGCAGCGGATGTCGTGCTTGCCCAGGTCACGGGCCATGTAGCGGTTGGTGGCCTCCAGGGCGGCCTTGGCCGGGCCCATCCAGTCGTACTGCGGCCAGGCGAACTGCGCGTCGAAGGTGAGGCCGACGACGGAGCCGCCCTCGGTCATCAGCGGCAGCAGCGCCATGGTCAGCGACTTCAGGGAGAAGGCGGAGACATGCATGGCGGTGGCCACGGACTCGAACGGCGTGTTCAGGAAGTTGCCGCCGAGCGCGTCCTGCGGGGCGAAGCCGATGGAGTGCACGACACCGTCGAGCTTGTCGCCCAGGTGCTCACGGACCAGGCCCTCCAGGCGGGCCAGGTGCTCGTCGTTGGAGACGTCGAGCTCCAGGACCTTGACCTTCTCCGGCCGGGGGAGCTTCTTCGCGATGCGCTCGGTGAGGGTCGGCCGCGGCCACGCGGTGAGGATGATCTCCGCGCCCTGCTCCTGGGCCAGCTTGGCGGTGTGGAAGGCGATGGAGGACTCCATCAGCACACCGGTGATGAGGATCTTCTTGCCCTCGAGGATTCCAGCCATGGTGTTCAGTGACCCATTCCCAGTCCGCCGTCAACCGGGATGACGGCTCCAGTGATGTACGAGGCGTCGTCGGAGGCGAGGAACCGCACCGTCGCGGCGACTTCCTCCGGCTGCGCGTAACGGCCGAGCGGCACCTGCTGCACGATGCTCGCGCGCTGCTCGTCGGTGAGCACCTTGGTCATGTCGGTGTCGACGAAACCGGGGGCGACGACGTTGAACGTGATGTTGCGCGAGCCCAGCTCACGGGCGAGCGAGCGCGCGAAGCCGACCAGCGCGGCCTTGGAGGCGGCGTAGTTCGCCTGCCCGGGACCGCCGTACAGCCCGACGACCGACGAGATCAGGACGACGCGGCCCTTCTTGGCGCGCAGCATGCCGCGGTTGGCGCGCTTGACGACGCGGAAGGTGCCGGTGAGGTTGGTGTCGAGGACGGACGTGAAGTCCTCCTCGGACATCCGCATCAGGAGCGTGTCCTTGGTGATGCCGGCGTTGGCGACCAGGACCTCGACGGGACCGTGCTCGGCCTCGATCTCCTTGTAGGCCTGCTCCACCTGCTCGGTGTCGGTGATGTCGCACTTGACGGCCAGGAAGCCGGCCGGTGGCTCACCCGAGCGGTACGTGATCGCGACCTTGTCGCCGGCGTCGGCGAAAGCGCGGGCGATGGCGAGGCCGATGCCCCGGTTGCCTCCGGTGACGAGAACCGAGCGGCTCAACGGATCACCCTTTCGATAGCGGTCTCAATGCCCGCCCGAACACCTGGATGACAGGCGGCTTCCTCGAAAACCTATCGGTCCCCGACGTCCCGCGGACAATCGGGCACCGACAGTGGCGAAGGGGACTCGCTGTCGGGTCTCTACAGAAGGACGCGCGGTCCGGACGGAAACGTATGGTCCCTGGACCCGCCCACGCGACATGATCGGGGTCCACAGGTCACGACAGCAGGGAGATATCTCGGTGCCTCATACCCTCGACGAAGCCTTCACAGCGCTTCCGCTACGCGCCCTCGCCGACGCCGCGCTGGCACGCGCGCGTGCGCTCGGTGCCGAGCACGCGGACTTCCGGTTCGAGCGGGTGCGCAGCGCGTCCTGGCGGCTGCGGGACGCCAAGCCCGCCGGGTCGTCGGACACCACCGACCTCGGGTACGCGGTGCGGGTCGTGCACGGTGGGACCTGGGGATTCGCGTCCGGCGTGGATCTGAGCATGGACGCGGCGGCGCGGGTGGCCTCGCAGGCCGTGGCCATGGCGAAGCTGTCCGCCCAGGTGATCAAGGCGGCCGGTGCCGAGGAGCGGGTGGAGCTGGCCGACGAGCCGGTGCACGCCGAGAAGACGTGGATCTCGTCGTACGAGATCGATCCGTTCACCGTGCCCGACGAGGACAAGGCCGGGCTGCTCGCGGAGTGGAGCGCGCGGCTGCTGGGGGCGAACGGGGTCAACCATGTCGACGCCTCGCTGCTCACCGTCCACGAGAACAAGTTCTACGCCGACACCGCCGGGACCGTGACCACCCAGCAGCGGGTGCGGCTGCATCCGCAGCTGACCGCCGTGTCGGTCGACGAGTCGAGCGGCGAATTCGACTCCATGCGGACCATCGCGCCGCCGGTCGGGCGCGGCTGGGAGTACCTGACGGGCACCGGCTGGGACTGGGAGGCGGAGCTCGACCAGATTCCTGAGCTGCTCGCCGAGAAGATGCGGGCGCCGAGTGTCGAGTCCGGGGTGTACGACCTGGTCGTCGACCCGTCCAACCTGTGGCTGACCATCCACGAGTCCATCGGCCACGCCACCGAGCTGGACCGCGCCCTCGGCTACGAGGCCGCCTACGCCGGCACCTCCTTCGCCACCTTCGACCAGCTCGGCAAGTTGCGCTACGGCTCCGACCTGATGAACGTCACCGGTGACCGCACCGCCGAGCACGGCCTGGCGACCATCGGCTACGACGACGAGGGCGTCGCGGGCCAGTCCTGGGACCTGGTGAAGGACGGCACGCTCGTCGGCTACCAGCTGGACCGGCGGATCGCGAGGCTGACCGGCTTCGAGCGCTCCAACGGGTGCGCGTTCGCCGACTCCCCCGGCCATGTGCCGGTGCAGCGCATGGCCAACGTGTCCCTGCGGCCCGATCCGGCCGGGATGTCGACCGAGGACCTGATCGGCGGGGTCGACCGCGGCATCTACGTCGTCGGCGACCGCTCCTGGTCCATCGACATGCAGCGCTACAACTTCCAGTTCACCGGCCAGCGCTTCTTCAAGATCGAGAACGGCCGGATCACCGGCCAGCTGCGGGACGTCGCCTACCAGGCGACCACCACCGACTTCTGGGGCTCGATGGCTGCCGTCGGCGGTCCGCAGACCTACGTCCTCGGGGGCGCCTTCAACTGCGGCAAGGCCCAGCCGGGCCAGGTGGCCGCGGTGTCGCACGGCTGCCCGTCGGCCCTCTTCAAGGGCGTCAACATTCTCAACACCACGCAGGAGGCCGGTCGATGAGCGCCCGCAGCAACAAGCCGCACGAGATCGTCGAGCGCGCCCTGGAGCTGTCGCGGGCCGACGGCTGTGTCGTCATCGCCGACGAGCAGTCCACGGCGAACCTGCGCTGGGCCGGCAACGCGCTCACCACCAACGGCGTCACGCGCGGGCGCACGCTCACCGTCATCGCGACCGTCGACGGCAAGGAGGGCACCGCCTCCGGCGTGGTCTCCCGGGCCGCCGTCACCGTGGACGAGCTGGAGCCCCTGGTCCGGGCCGCCGAGGCCGCCGCGCGCGGGGCCGCGCCCGCCGAGGACGCGCAGCCGCTGGTCAGGGACGTCCCCGCGTCCCCCGACTTCACGGACGCGCCCGTCGAGACGTCCTCCGCCGTCTTCGCGGACTTCGCTCCGGCGCTCGGCGAGTCCTTCGCACGCGCGCGTGCGGGCGGCCGCGAGCTGTACGGCTTCGCCAACCATGAGCTGGTCTCCAGCTATCTCGGTACGTCCACCGGTCTGCGGCTGCGGCACGACCAGCCCAACGGGACCCTTGAGCTGAACGCCAAGTCCCCGGACCGTGCGCGCTCGGCGTGGGCGGGCCGCTCCACCCGGGACTTCAAGGACGTCGACCCGGCCGCGCTGGACGCCGAACTCGCCGTACGCCTGGGCTGGGCCGAGCGCAAGCACGACCTGCCCGCCGGACGGTACGAGACGCTGCTGCCGCCGACCGCCGTGGCGGACCTGCTGATTTACCAGATGTGGTCGGCGTCGGGCCGGGACGCGGCGGAGGGCCGGACCGTGTTCTCCAAGCCCGGCGGCGGCACCCGTCTCGGCGACCGGCTCACCGAGCTGCCGCTGACGCTGCGCAGCGACCCGAACGAGCCGGGCCTTGAGTCCGCGCCGTTCGTACTCGCGCACTCCTCCGGCGGCGACTCCTCGGTGTTCGACAACGGGCTGCCGCTGACCTCCACCGAGTGGATGCGCGAGGGCGAGCTGAGCAGCCTGCTCACCAGCCGGCACAGCGCCGGACTGACCGGGCTGCCGGTGGCACCGGGCATCGACAACCTGATCCTCGACGGCGGTGCGGACCGGTCCCTGGAGGAGATGGTCGCGAACACCACGCGCGGGCTGCTGCTGACCTGCCTCTGGTACATCCGCGAGGTCGACCCGGCGACCCTGCTGCTGACCGGTCTGACCCGGGACGGCGTCTATCTCGTCGAGAACGGCGAGGTGACCGGCGAGGTCAACAACTTCCGGTTCAACGAGTCGCCGGTGGATCTGCTGGGCCGGGCCACTGAGGCCGGGCGCACCGAAAAGACGCTGCCGAGGGAATGGAGCGACTGGTTCACTAGGGCTGCGATGCCGGCCCTGCGGGTGCCGGACTTCAATATGAGCTCTGTCAGTCGGGGCGTATAACCTCGTAGCCGGTAGTCACTCGGCTGCCCGAAGATCATCAAGGAGACGCGAGAACCGTGACGGACATCGTCGACGAGCTGAAGTGGCGTGGGCTGTGGGCCCTGTCCACTGACGAGGACGCTTTGCGCAAGGCGCTCGCGGACGGTCCGGTCACGTTCTATTGCGGCTTCGACCCGACCGCGGCCAGTCTCCATGTCGGTCACCTGGTGCAGGTCCTCACCATGCGTCGGCTCCAGCAGGCGGGCCTGCGCCCGCTGGCCCTGGTCGGCGGCGCCACCGGTCAGATCGGCGACCCGCGCCCCACCGCGGAGCGGACGCTGAACGACCCGGAGACGGTCGCGAACTGGGTGACCCGGCTGCGCTCGCAGATCGAGCCGTTCCTGGCCTTCGAGGGCGAGAACGCCGCGGTGATGGTCAACAACCTGGACTGGACGGCCGGGATGTCGGCCATCGAGTTCCTGCGTGACATCGGCAAGCACTTCCGCGTCAACAAGATGCTCACCAAGGACTCCGTCGCCCGCCGACTGGAGTCCCAGGAAGGCATCAGCTACACGGAGTTCAGCTACCAGCTGCTCCAGGGCATGGACTTCCTGGAGCTGTACCGGCGCTACGGCTGCACGCTCCAGCAGGGCGGCAGCGACCAGTGGGGCAATCTCACGGCGGGTCTTGACCTGATCCACCGGCTGGAGCCCGACGCGGAGGCGCACTGTCTGGCGACGCCGCTGATGGTGAAAGCGGACGGCACCAAGTTCGGCAAGACCGAGGGCGGCGCCATCTGGCTCGACCCCGAGATGACGACGCCGTACGCCTTTTACCAGTTCTGGCTGAACGTGGACGACCGGGACATCTCGACGTACCTGCGCATCCTGTCCTTCAGGACCCGTGAGGAGCTCGAGGAGCTGGAGAAGCAGACCGAGGAGCGGCCCCAGGCCCGTGCCGCCCAGCGTGCGCTGGCCGAGGAGCTGACGACGCTGGTGCACGGCGCCGATCAGACGGCGGCCGTGATCGCCGCGTCCAAGGCCCTCTTCGGCCAGGGCGAGCTGGCGGACCTCGACGAGAGGACGCTGGCGGCGGCCCTGTCCGAGGTGCCGCATGTCCAGGTCGCCGAGCTCGGTCCGGTCGTCGATCTGTTCGCCGAGGTCGGTCTCGTGGCCAGCAAGTCGGCCGCGCGGCGGACCGTGAAGGAGGGCGGGGCCTACGTGAACAACGTCAAGGTCGCGGCGGAGGACTCCGTCCCGGCCAAGGAAGACCTGCTGCACGGGCGGTGGCTGGTGCTGCGGCGTGGGAAGAAGAACCTTGCCGCCGTTGAGGTCATTGGCGCGTAGAACGCCGTAGGGGCGCGGGTGGACTGGCGACTGCCGCTTCGTTGTGGCTTGTCGCGCAGTTCCCCGCGCCCCTTTGGGCGTTCAGGCTCAGGCTCGTTGTTTCCTCTTGCCCAGCGTCGCCATGTACAGCATGTCGCCGACGCCCACGATGATGATCGCGGCGATCAGCTGGAACGCGTGGCGGGTCCAGTCGATGCCGGAGGTGGCGTCGACGCCGGCCCACCGTGCGATCGCGTTGCCGACGATGGCGCCCAGCATGCCGAAGATGGTGGTCAGCCAGAGCGGACTGTGCTGCTTGCCCGGAATGATCGCCTTCGCGATCAGGCCCAGCACGAATCCCACGATGATCGCCCACAACCAGCCCATGGCTGCCTCCTCGTACGGCTCTACGTGAGCATTACGGCCAGTGTCGGCCCATGTGCTGTACGACGCATGTCGAGTCGGCCATACGTGCGAAGGCGCAGTGCGGTCGCCTCGTCGGGAGGTGCCCCGGTCTCGTAGGCGGCGCAGGCCCGGCGTAACGTAAGACGTGTCCGGCTCCGGTTCTCGTGCCGGGCGCGGAGTGGGAACGGGCCGGGGTGAGTCCGATGCGGGCGGATGGTGGAATCTGATGCGGAAGCAGCATGCAGGCGGCGGCGCCCAGGTGTTCCGGATCACCGGCGCCCGTACGGGACTTCAGGAGGACGTACGCGGCCGGCAGCGCCGGTATGTGATCTCCATGTCGGTGCGCACACTGTCGGTGATCCTCGCGGCCACCCTCTGGAACGTCGAACGGCACGTCGCGATCGTCGCGCTGGTGCTGGGAATACTGCTCCCCTACGTCGCGGTGGTGATCGCGAACGCCGGCCGGGAGAACGCGCCGGGGCTTCCGTCGACGTTCGTGGCCACTCCGGTCCGGCCGATGATCTCTCCGCCGCGGGCTCAGGAGCCCTTCGCGGAATCCTTCCCGGAAGACGCCGCGGACGGTCCGGCACAGGGTGCGCGGAGCGAGCCTCACGAGCGGATGTGACGCTCGGCGGAGGGCTCGCAACCGGACGTCACCTCCGGACCAAGCTCAAGAAAAGCTCAGATCAATCATGTTGTTCCAGTGCCGGGCGACGGGTTACCCATGACATACTTCCTACGCGCTCCGCATCCCCCGTCGGAGCGACAGACCGACGCCGGGCAGCTCCCCCCGTGGCTGCTCGGCGTCGCCTTGTTCAGCGCACTTTGTGAGACGGACCAGTGAGTGAAGAGACCGCGCCGATCTGTTCGGCGAAGGGCTGCCGGGTCGACGCGGTGTGGGTGCTCGCGTGGAACAACCCGAAGCTCCACACGCCGGAGCGCAGGAAGACCTGGCTGGCGTGCGAGGAGCATCGGGAGCATCTGTCCCAGTTCCTGGGAGTGCGGGGATTCCTCAAGGACGTGGTCCTCCTCAAGGAATGGGAAGCCCCCGAAGGCGCCTAGCCACCGATCGCCGACATGGGCCGGTCCGGCTGCACGAACGTAGGGTCGTCCAGGCCCGCGCCCGCCTTCTTGCCCCACATCGCCTCGCGCCAGATGCGGGCTATCTCCTCGTCCGGGGCGCCTGAACGCAGGGCCGCGCGGAGGTCGGTCTCTTCCTGGGCGAACAGGCAGGTGCGGACCTGGCCGTCGGCGGTCAGGCGGGTGCGGTCGCAGGCCGCGCAGAACGGGCGGGTGACCGAGGCGATGACACCGACCACATGCGGGCCGCCGTCGACGATCCAGCGCTCCGCCGGGGCCGAGCCGCGCTTGTCCGAGCCCTCTTCCGTCAGCTCGAAGCGGGTGCGCAGCGAGGTGAGGATGTCGCCCGCGGTGATCATGCCGTCGCGCTTCCAGCCGTGCTGGGCGTCCAGGGGCATCTGCTCGATGAAACGCAGTTCGTAGTCGTGCTCGACGGCCCAGGCCAGCAGGTCGGGGGCCTCGTCCTCGTTGAGTCCCGGCATCAGGACCGAGTTGACCTTCACCGGGGTCAGGCCCGCCTCCCGGGCGGCGTACAGGCCCTCGATGACGTCCTTGTGGCGGTCCCGGCGGGTCAGGGTCTTGAAGACGTCCGGGCGCAGGGTGTCGAGGGAGACGTTGACCCGGTCCAGGCCCGCGGCCTTGAGGGCCGTCGCGGTGCGCTTGAGGCCGATGCCGTTGGTGGTCAGCGACATCTGGGGGCGGGGCTCCAGGGCCGCGACGCGCTCCACGATGCCGACCAGGCCGGGGCGCAGCAGGGGCTCGCCGCCGGTGAAGCGGACCTCCTCGATACCGAGGGAGGTGACCGCGATGTCGATCAGCCGGACGATCTCGTCGTCGGTGAGGAGGTCGGGCTTGGCCAGCCACTGCAAGCCCTCCTCGGGCATGCAGTAGGTGCAGCGCAGATTGCAGCGGTCGGTCAGCGAGACCCTCAGGTCGGTGGCCTGCCGGCCGTAGGTGTCGATGAGCACGTGGGCCCCCTCCCTCGTCGCGGAACACTGCGGAACTCTGTGGATCATCGCGGATCATCTGTTTTCCGTCACTTGCGAGCCTACGTGACCGCGCTGACATCGACAGTGCCCGATCCCACGAGGTACGAAGCGGCCGCGTCGTAGATGTCTACGACGCGGCCGCTCGTTTCATCGTCCTAGTGGGCGCCGGTGCCGGTCAGTGACCGGACCTCCAGCTCCGCGTACTTGCCGGCGTCGGGCTCCTCCTTGGAGACCAGCGTGCCGAGCCAGCCCATGAGGAAACCGAACGGGATGGAGATGATGCCCGGGTTCTTCAGCGGGAAGTAGGCGAAGTCGACGTCGGGGAACATCGCCTTCGGGTCGCCGGAGACCACCGGGGAGAACAGCACCAGGCCCACGGCGACGATCAGGCCGCCGTAGATCGACCAGAGGGCTCCCTGGGTGGTGAACCGCTTCCAGAAGAGGCTGTAGAGGATGGTGGGCAGGTTCGCGGACGCGGCGACCGCGAAGGCCAGCGCGACCAGGCCGGCCACGTTGAGGTCGCGGGCGAGGGCGCCCAGGCAGATCGCGACGGCGCCGATGAAGACGGTCGCCCAGCGGGCCGCGCGGATCTCCTCCTTGCCGGACGCCTGTCCCTTGCGGATGACGTTGGCGTAGATGTCGTGCGCGAAGGAGGACGACGAGGCCAGGGTCAGACCGGCGACCACCGCGAGGATCGTCGCGAAGGCGACCGCCGAGATCGTGGCCAGCAGGATCGCGCCCCACGCCGAGTCGACGCCGCCCAGGTGCAGGGCGAGCAGCGGGGCCGCCGTGTTGCCGGACGGGTTGGACTCGATGATCTCCTTCTGGTCGATCAGGGCGGCGGCGCCGAAGCCGAGCGCGATCGTCATCAGGTAGAAGCCGCCGATGATGCCGATGGCCCAGTTCACGGACTTACGGGCGGCCTTGGCGTTGGGCACCGTGTAGAAGCGGATCAGGATGTGCGGCAGGCCCGCGGTGCCGAGGACCAGGGCGATGCCGAGCGAGATGAAGTCCAGCTTGGAGGTGCCGGTGGCGCCGTACTGGAGGCCCGGCTCCAGGAAGGCCGAGCCCTTGCCGCTGTTCTCTGCGGCCGTGCCCAGCAGGTCGGAGATGTTGAAGTTGAACTTCAGCAGCACCAGGAAGGTGATCAGGATGGTGCCGCTGATGAGCAGCACGGCCTTGACCATCTGGACCCAGGTGGTGCCCTTCATGCCGCCGATGGAGACGTACACGATCATCAGGACGCCGACCATGGCGACGATGCCGATCTTGCCCGCGTCGGAGGTGATGCCGAGCAGCAGCGAGACGAGGACGCCCGCGCCGGCCATCTGCGCCAGCAGGTAGAAGATCGAGACGACGATCGTGGAGGTGCCGGCCGCGGTACGGACCGGGCGCTGACGCATGCGGTACGCGAGGACGTCGCCCATGGTGTAGCGGCCGGAGTTGCGCAGCGGCTCGGCGACCAGGAGCAGGGCGACCAGCCAGGCGACCAGGAAGCCGATGGAGTACAGGAAGCCGTCGTAGCCGAACAGGGCGATGGCGCCGGCGATGCCGAGGAAGGACGCGGCCGACATGTAGTCGCCGGAGACCGCGAGTCCGTTCTGGAAGGCGCTGAACTGGCGTCCGCCGGCGTAGAAGTCGGCGGCGTCCTTGGTCTGGCGGCCGGCCCAGATGGTGATGACCAGGGTCGCGAGGACGAAGACGGCGAACAGGCTGATGATCAGCGGCCGGTGCTCGCTGGCCTCGCCGGCCGCCAGGGTGATCGCGGGGCTCATGCGCCGCCCTCCATCCGGGACTTGATCGCTTCGGCCTTGGGGTCGAGCTTCGCGGCGGCGTGCCGCGAGTACCACCAGGCGATGAGGAACGTGGTGAGGAACTGGGCGATGCCGAACACGAAGGCGACGTTGATGTTGCCGAAGAGCTTGGTGCCCATGAAGTCGCCGGCGTAGTTCGACAGCAGGACGTACAGCAGGTACCAGGCGATGAAGGCGACGGTCAGGGGGAAGGCGAAGTTGCGGTAGGAGCGGCGCAGTTCACCGAACTCCGCGCTCTGCTGCACCTCGGTGAACTCCTCGGTGCTGGGGAGTCGGTGCTCTGTCGAGGGGGGCGGTGCGTCGGTAGCCACGGAGTCTCCTCGCGTTGCGGGCGCTGTTGCCACTGCGGACGGGGGCTGGTCTGGGGTGGGGGACGGGTTCGGTACGACGGACATGGACGGCTCTGTTCCTCGCGGTTCGTCAGGGGGCTCGATCGTGCTCGCGCTCCCTGCCCAAGGTCACGGCGGCACGCGAGGACCGGTTCAACTGGGTTTGCTTCTTCTTGAAGTCATCCGGGGAAGGTCATTGCTGGCCAGCGACTGCGGGAGATAGCTTCGGGCCTGCACCACCCGTCATGTACCTGCCCGAGCACCACCTGTGTCTCGGGCGGTTTCGTTTCCGGATGATGTGGAGACCCCATGTCCCGTCTGCGTTCCAGACGTCGGCTCGCCCTTGCCGTACCCGTCGTGCTCTCGCTGACCGCCTCGCTCGGCTTCCTGCCGGCGGCCGCGTCGGCCGCCCCCTACGCGGAGTCCACCGCGCAAACCGCGGACGCACCGAATCTGTCGTACGTCGTCAACACCAAGGTGGACCATCACACGATCGCGTCCGTCAAGAAGGCCATCGCCGCGGCCGGCGGCACCGTCGTCATCACGTACGACAAGATCGGTGTGATCGTCGTCCACTCGGCCAACCCCGACTTCGGCGCCCAGATACGGAAGGTGCGCGGCGTGCAGTCCGCGGGCGCGACCCGTACCTCGCCGCTGGCCCCGGCCGGGACGACGGACGAGGGCGCGGCGCAGCTGCTCACGAAGGAGCAGGCCGAGAAGGTCGAGCAGGCCTCGGCCGCCGAAGCGGCGAGCGAGCCCCTCGAGGCCGACCAGTGGGACCTGCGCGCCATCGGCGCCGACAAGGCCGCGCAGATCAACCCGGGCAGCAGGAAGGTGACGGTCGCCGTCATCGACACCGGTGTGGACGACACCCACCCGGACATCGCGCCGAACTTCTCCGCCTCCCAGTCCGCCAACTGCGACGGTGGTGTCCCGAACACCACCGAGGGCGCCTGGCGGCCGTACACCGCGGACGACTACCACGGCACCCATGTGGCCGGTGAGATCGCCGCCGCCCGCAACGGCATCGGTGTCGCCGGTGTCGCGCCGGGTGTGAAGGTCGCGGCCATCAACGTGACCGACCCGAGCAACGGCCTCTTCTACCCGGAGAGCGTCGTCTGCGCGTTCGTGTTCGCCGCCGACCACGGCGTGGAGATCACGAACAACAGCTACTACGTTGATCCATGGCTGTACAACTGTGTGGACGACCCCGATCAGCGGGCCATTGTTGATTCGGTCAACAGGGCGTCCCTGTACGCGCAGCACAAGGGCACGCTCAACCTGGCCTCGGCGGGCAACTCCAACGATGACCTCGACTCGGACGCCCTCGTCGACGACAGCAGCCCCGACGACTCCACCCCGGTCACCCGCACCGTCGACCCGCACGAGTGCTTCGACGTGCCGACCATGCTTCCGGGTGTCGTCACGGTCAGCGCGACGGGCGTGAACAACCTCAAGTCGTACTACTCCTCGTACGGTGACGGCGTCATCGACATCGCGGCGCCGGGCGGCGACCGGCTCTACCAGATCCCGGACACCCCGTCGAAGAACGGTCGCATCCTGTCGACGATGCCGAACAATTCGTACGGCTTCCTCCAGGGCACCTCGATGGCGTCCCCGCACGCCGCGGGCGTCGCCGCGCTGCTGAAGTCGACGCATCCGTGGGCGACTCCGGCGCAGCTCCAGGCGCTGATGAAGGCGCAGGCCGACAACCCGGGCTGCCCGGCCTCCTACGACCAGGACGGCGACGGCACGCAGGACGCGACCTGCGTGGGCGGCAAGCGGGTCAACGGGTTCTACGGCTTCGGCATCGTGAACGCGCTGCGCGCGGTCAAGTAGCTCTCGTCCTCGTCTCAGACCCGCACGGTCGGCTCGTACCGCTCGTACCACTCGTACCGCGAACGAACTGGAGATCCAGAATGACAGCGCCTCACCCGCGCTTCCGCCGCGCGATGGCCGTCCCCGTCGGGATGGCCATGGCGACGGCCCTTGCGTTCCTGCCGAACGTCTCGGCGTCGGCGGCGGAGGAAGCCCCGGCCGCCGAGGCCACCTCGCTCAGCTATGTCGTCAACGTCAGCCCGGGGCACGGGCTTTCGAAGCACGTGAAGAAGGCGATAGCCGAGGCCGGCGGCACCGTCGTGACGTCGTACGACCAGATAGGCGTGGTCGTCGTCCACTCGGCCAACCCCGACTTCGCGAAGATCCTGCGCACCGTGCGCGGGGTGCAGTCGGCCGGCAACACGCGCAACGCGCCGCTGCCCGCCCAGTCGACGACCGACGTGGGCACCCCCAAGGTGCTCGACGCCGACGACCTCGCGAACGTGGAGGCCGCCGAGGGGCAGGACCCGCTGGAGCCGTTGCAGTGGGACCTGCCCGCCATCAAGGCGGACAAGGCGCACGAGAAGTCGCTCGGCAGCAGCAAGGTGACCGTCGCCGTGATCGACACCGGCGTCGACGACACCCACCCGGACATCGCGCCGAACTTCGACCGGGCCGCGTCGGTCAACTGCGTGACGGGCAAGCCCGACACGACCGACGGGGCGTGGCGGCCGACCACGGGCGAGAGCCCGCACGGCACGCATGTCGCCGGTGAGATAGCGGCCGCCAAGAACGGCGTCGGCATGACGGGCGTCGCGCCCGGCGTGAAGGTGTCCGGCATCAAGGTGTCCACGACCGCCGGCTACTTCTACACGGAGGCCGTGGTCTGCGGCTTCGTGTGGGCGGCCGAGCACGGCGTCGACGTCACGAACAACAGCTATTACACCGACCCGTGGTACTTCAACTGCAAGAACGACCCGGACCAGAAGGCGCTCGTCGACGCCGTCTCCCGGGCCTCGCGCTATGCGGAGAAGAAGGGCACGGTCAACGTCGCGGCGGCCGGCAACGAGAACTACGACCTCGCGGCCGACGAGATCACCGACCCGGTCTCCCCCAATGACGCGACCCCCTCGGACCGGGTCATCGACCCCTCCGAGTGCTACGACATCCCGACCCAGCTGCCGGGTGTCGTGACGGTCGCGGCGACCGGTGCGAAGGGCATCAAGTCGTCCTTCTCCAACCACGGTCTGGGCGTCATCGACATCGCCGCTCCCGGTGGCGACTCGACCCGCTTCCAGACCCCGGCCCCGCCGGCCACCAGCGGCCTGATCCTGGGCACGCTGCCGGGCGGCGGCTGGGGCTACATGGCCGGTACGTCGATGGCCTCCCCGCATGTCGCGGGCGTGGCCGCGCTCATCAAGTCGACGCACCCCAAGGCCTCCCCGGCCCTGGTGAAGGCCCTGCTGTACGCGGAGGCCGACGCCACGCCGTGCACCGACCCGTACGACATCGACGGCGACGGCAAGGTCGACGCGGTGTGCGAGGGCTCGAAGAACCACAACGGCTTCTACGGGTGGGGTACGGCCGACGCCCTGGACGCGGTCACCAAGTAACGGCACATGTGTGAAGGGGTCGGGGACCGGGTCCCCGGCCCCTTCGCGTGTGGGGGATGATCTACGGCCATGGATGTGTACGAGGATCCCGCTACGTGGACGGCCGAACCGGTGCGTCCCAAAGGGCTGTTGACCGCGCGCTTCATCGCGACCGTTCTGTTCCTGCCGGTGCTCTGGGTGTTCTGGCTGGTGGTCGTTCTCGTCACGATCGCCGTGGGTCTGGTGACGGAGGTGATCGTCGTGCTGAGCACCTCGTACGAGAACGGCCTGTTCAAGATGCTGGACCGGGCCATCGCCCGTATGCGGCTGCCCTCCTGGGGTGTGACCTGGCCCGAGCTGCGGCACGAGGGCGACACCGCGTACTACAGGGCCCGGGTCGAGAGGGTGGTCGGCGCGTGGACCGCCAAGGCCGCGAACCCGCGCGATCCCAAGAAGTTCCGGCAGGTGGTGGAGTGCGAGATACCGATGCGCCACTACCGCGGCGTCGGCGGCCGGTACGTCGCCCAGGTCGCCCTCGCCCAGGGCTGGGAGCTGCGGCCCACGGACGTGCGCAAGGAGGTGCGTCTCTGGTGGTCCGCCGCGTCATGAGTTGATCTCAGGTTGATTGAATCAATACTGCATAGTGAAGTCATGACTGACGTGGTGCGCGAGGGGGTTCTACAGGCGCGGCTTCCCGTACGGGAGTTGGCGCGCGCTTGTGTGGGTGCGTGTGCGCGGGCCGCCGCTGAGCTGGGGGCGCTGCGGGCCGGGCGTGACGAGGTGCCGGATGTGCGAGTGGACGACGGGGCCGTCGCCACCGCGTTCACGAGTGAACGGCATCTGTTGATCAATGGTCGGGCTCCGGTCAACTTCGCGCCCCTGTCCAGGTTCTGGCGGACCGCCGACGGGTGGGTGCGCACACATGCCAACTACCCGCACCACCGGGAGCGACTGCTCAAGGTGATGGGCCCGGCCGACTCCCTGGAGACGGCGTTCGCCGAGCGGTCCGCCCTGGAGGTCGAGGAGGCCGTGTACGCGGCCGGCGGCCTCGCCGTCGCGTTGCGGACGCCCGAGGAGTGGGCGGCGCACGAGCAGGCGGCGGAGCTGGCCAAGCGGCCCCTGGTGGAGCGTGAGCGGCTCGACTCCGCCCCCGCGCGTGTGCTCGCGCCGATCGACGGCACTCCCCTGCTGCCCGCCGCCGGGCTGCGGGTCCTGGATCTGACCCGGGTCATCGCGGGCCCGGTCGCGACCCGCACGCTCGCCCTGCTGGGCGCCGACGTACTGCGGATCGATCCGCCTCACGTCCCCGAACTGCCGGACCAGCACGCCGACACCGGCTTCGGGAAGCGGTCCGCGACGCTGGACCTGGCGACCGACCGGGGCACCTTCGAGGAGCTGCTGGCTAGGGCCGACGTGGTCGTCACCGGGTACCGGCCGGGCGCCCTCGACCGGTTCGGGCTGTCGGCTCAGGCGCTGGCGGAGCGGCGGCCGGGGGTGGTCGTGGCGCAGTTGTCTGCGTGGGGCGCGTACGGGCCCTGGAGCGAGCGGCGGGGCTTCGACAGCCTGGTGCAGGTGGCGACCGGGATCGCGGCGGTCGAGGGATCGGTGGAGCAACCCGGCGCGCTGCCTGCGCAGGCGCTGGACCACGGAACGGGGTATCTGCTGGCGGCGGAGGTGCTGCGGGCGGTGCGCGAGCAGTCGTACGACGGCGGCGGCCGGTCCGTACGGCTGGCGCTGGCCCGGACGGCGCGGTGGCTGATGGAGGAGATCCCGGTCGGGGAGGTTGGGGAGGTCGGGGAGGTTGGGGAGGTCGGGGCGGTCGGGGAGAGCGCGTACGCCGGCCCCGAGGCCTGGCTCGCCGAGACCGACAGCGGTATCGGGCGGCTGCGGTACGCCCGGTCGCCGGTGTCCTTCGTGGACGGGCCGGTCGACTGGGCTCGGCCGCCCGGCCCCTGGGGCGTCGACTCCGCGCGGTGGGAGTGAGCGGCGGTCGGCCGGAAAACGTACCCGTGGGCGGAATGGCGTAACGCCGGTCGTTTTCCTTGACTTGCCCCGTTCTGCGACAGCTGGTGAAGATCTTGAGGTGACCTTGATAAGACCCGGCACCCGGGCGACCGACGCCGACGCGCCACTGCCGCGTCGGCTCGGCACCGGCCGTGCCGTCGCCGTCCTCGTCCTGGTGGCGCTCGGCGCCCTGATACCGCTGCTCGGCCCGTCCGCCGCGCTGCACGGCACCGGGGAGGCCGCGGCCCCCGGTGACGGTGGCATCGCGTTGCTGCGGGCGGTGCTGGTGGCTGCGCTGTGCGTGCCGGTGGGCGAGCTGTTCGTGAACCGGCTGGCCCGCGCGGTGCCCGGCCCTCCCCCGGTCATGCCGCGCAGTTGGGCCGCGTACGCCGCGGGCGCCGGGTTCGTCGCCGCGCTGGGGCTGGCCTCGGTCGTGGCGACCGGGAACCTCGTGCCGCACAGCCTGGCGCAGATCGATGTCGGCGGCCTGTACGACTCCCGGGACGGCAAGCTCGCGCTCGTCGAGGTCAACGCGTTCCTCGTGGCCGGTCTGTGCGCCCGCTCGGCCCGCCCGGCTTCCCAGGTCTGGCCGCTGGCCGCGATCGTGGTCGCGGAGGCGCTGCGGGCCCACCCCCCGACCGAGCACAGTCCGCTGGTCGGGTCGGGACTGACGCTCATCCATCTGACCTGCGCCGCGCTGTGGGCGGGCGGGCTGCTGTACGCGCTGCGGACACTCCGGGGGTGGGGCGCGTCTGAGGCCGGCTCGGCCCTGCTGGGCCTTTACGCGCGCGTGGCCGCCGTGCTGCTGGCCGCGATCACCGCGACCGGGGTGTGGAGCACGCTGCGCCGGATGCCGCCGGAGACGGTCCTCGACCAGCTGACGACGACCGCGTACGGGCGCGTGCTGCTCGCCAAGGTGCTGCTGGTGGCCGCGGTCGCCGGGCTCGCCCTGTGGGCGCGGCTCCGGCTGCGCCGGGCGCCCGACCCGCTGACCGCCTGCTCCCCCGCGCGTGCGGAGATCGCCGTACTGGGCGTGGTGATCGTGGTGTCGGCGCTGCTGACGGCGCTGCCGTTGCCGATCCGCTGGTGAAGCGTGAAGCGTGAAGTGTGAAACTCAGCCTGTGACCAGGACCTTCAGCGCCGTGCGCTCGTCCATCGCCTTGTAGCCGGCGGGTACGCCCTCCATGTCGACGGTCAGGTCGAAGACGGGCGACGGGTCGATGCTGCCGTCCAGGATGTCGGGCAGCAGCTCGGGGATGTACGCGCGGACCGGCGCGACGCCGCCGCGCAGCCCGATGTTCCGGTCGAACATGACGCCGAGGTCGAGCCCGGTGCCGCTGCCGTGCGGGACGCCGACCCAGCCGACGGTGCCGCCGTCGCGCGCGATGCCGACCGCCGTACGCATGGACTGCTCGGTGCCGACGGCCTCGACGACGGCGTGGGCGCCCTGGCCTCCGGTGAGTTCACGGACGGCCTCGACGGCCGCGTCGCCCCGCTCGGCGACGACGTCGGTGGCGCCGAAGCGGCGCGCGATGTCGGTGCGGACCTCGTGGCGGCCCAGCGCGATGATCCGCTCGGCGCCCAGTCGCTTGGCGGCCAGGACCGCACACAGGCCCACGGCTCCGTCACCGACGACGGCGACCGTGGCACCCGCGCGGGCGCCGGCGCCGAGAGCGGCGTGGTGGCCGGTGCCCATGACGTCGGAGAGGGTCAGCAGGGCGGACAGCAGGTGGTCGTCGGAGGCCGCCTCCTTGGGCAGCTGGACGAGGGTGCCGTCGGCGAAGGGGACGCGCACGGCCTCGCCCTGGCCGCCGTCGTAGCCGACGGAGCCCCAGAAGCCGCCGTGCTCGCAGGAGGTGTTCAGGCCCTCGCGGCAGTAGTCGCAGACCCCGTCGGACCACATGAAGGGCGCGACGACCAGGTCTCCGCGCCGTACGGTGGCCACCTCGGAGCCCGTCTCCTCGACGATGCCGAGGAACTCGTGCCCGATCCGCTGCCCCGGCTGCCGGGTCGCCTGCCCGCGGTACGCCCACAGGTCGCTGCCGCAGATGCAGGCGCGCAGGACGCGGACCACGGCGTCGGTCGGCAGCTGCACGACCGGGTCGGGCACGTCCTCGACGCGCATGTCGAAGGGGGCGTGGATGGTGGTGGCGCGCATGGCGAGGATCCTTCTCGTCTCTGGTGGTACCCGCGCTCAGGGGGTGGTCGAGCGCACTTCACCGTACGCCGCCCCCGGCAGCCGTCGCTCGCCGAGTGTGCCGGTGACCAGCAGGTACTGCGCGGCGACATAGGTGGCCATGATCCAGAGGTCGGGGCGCGGCAACTGGTCCCACTCGGCGACACCGCTCGCGATGAGCGTGTCGGAGAGCACGAACAGCACACCGCCGATCCCGGCGAGACGGCCCATGCGGGCGGCGGCCAGGTAGGCCATGACGGTGAGCAGGACGCTGTAGCCGGCGACGGGGATCCGCAGGTCGGCCGGCAGGTCGGGCCACAGGGACTGGACGGTGCCGGCCAGGAACACGGTGTAGACGACGGCGAGGAAGCCGCCCCTCGCGCGGACCGTCGCCCGGTCCGCGCCGTACTTCTGGAACAGGACGACGTAGCAGACGTGCCCGGCCGCGAAGGAGGCCATCCCCGCGAGGAAGGCCGGTTCGGCGTCCAGGAGGAGCAGGGTGTCGCCGCCCCAGCCGCAGAGGAGGGCGGCGATCAGGAGGCGAGGGGCGCCGCGCACCGCCGCGTACGCGGCCAGGAGCGGCATCAGCAGGGGCTTGGCGACGAGGTGCCCGGCGTCCCAGCCGGCCGCCAGGGAGCCGAGGTCCACGGCGGTCGTGAGGGCGAGGGCCCCGATGAGCGGGCGTCTCACGCGGCCACGGTCTCCTCGGCCGGTTCCGCCGCGGGCGCCGGCCGCCATCCCGGCCCCCGGAAGACATGCCCCACGCGGTTGCGCCATCCTCGGGCCGCCTTGATGTCCCTGGCGATCGACATGTACTCGTGGGTGGCGACCTTGATCGGGTTGAACGTCTTGATGTTCTTGGTCAACCCGTAGACGGGCCGGTCGGTCTCGGCGACGAACGAGCCGAAGAGCCGGTCCCAGACGATGAGGATGCCGCCGAAGTTGCGGTCCAGGTAGCCGCCCTGGGAGGCGTGGTGGACGCGGTGGTGGGAGGGCGTGTTGAGGACGAACTCGAACCACCGGGGCAGCTTGTCGATGCGCTCGGTGTGGATCCAGAACTGGTAGACGAGGTTCGCCGAGGAGCAGAACGCGAGCGCGGCCGGGTGCACACCGGCGGCGATCAGCGGCAGGTAGAACGGCCAGACGGTCAGTGAGGTCCAGGGCTGGCGCAGGGCCGTGGTGAGGTTGAACTTCTCGCTGGAGTGGTGGACGACGTGGCAGGCCCACAGGATGCGGATGACGTGGTGACCGCGGTGCGACCAGTAGTAGAAGAAGTCCTGCGCGAGCAGCATCAGCGGGACCGTCCACCACAGCACGGGGACGCGCAGGGGGGTGAGTTCGTAGACCGCCGTGTAGATCGCGACGATGGGGATCTTCCACAGGAAGTCGAGGACGAGGCTCCCCAGCCCCATGCCGACGCTGGTCGCGGCGTCCTTCGTCTCGTATCCGGCGGCGTCGTCGTCGGGGTGGACGCGGACGCTGATCATCTCGACCACGGTGAGCAGCACGAAGGCGGGTATCGACCACAGCACGACATCGGGCAGGTTCGGCATGGGGGCACCGTAGAACCGCTGGTCGGCCGCCGCTAGACGTTGTTACTCACAAGTATTACCGAGGGTACGCGCTTACTTGTTGGTGATCTCCGCCAAAGGCTGCACAGGCGTCTTCAGACTCCGGCCGCCCCGAGCAGCGTCCCCGCCGCGTAGGTGACCCCCATGGCCAGCGCGCCGCCCGCCACGTTCCGCAGCATCGCCCGGCCCGGGTCGGCCGCGCCGAGGCGGGCGCTGCTCCAGCCGGTGAGGACGAGGGCGGCGAGGACGGAGACCACGGTGACCGCGAGGCGCCAGCCGGCCGGCGGCAGGACCATGGCCAGCAGCGGGAGCAGGGCGCCCGCGGTGAACGCCAGGAAGCTCGCCCACGCGGCGTGCCAGGGGTTGGTCAGCTGGTCGGGGTCGATACCGAGCTCCACGCGCGCGTGGGCGCGCAGCGCGTCCCGCGCGGTGAGCTGCTCGGCGGCCTCCCGGGCCACGTCCCGGGACAGTCCGCGTTCCTCCAGCAACCCGGTGAGCTCCGCCAGCTCGGCCTCCGGCCGCTCCCGCAGTTCCCGCTTCTCGACCGCCAGGGCCGCCCTCTCCGAGTCCCGCTGGGTGGAGACGGACACGTACTCCCCCGCCGCCATGGACATCGACCCGGCGAGCAGTCCGGCCAGGCCCGCCGTCAGCAGGGCCGAGCGGTCGTCGGTGGCCCCGGCGACGCCGACGACGAGGCCCGCGGTGGACACGATGCCGTCGTTGGCGCCCAGGACGGCGGCCCGCAGCCAGTTCAGCCGCGCTCCGAGGGCGCCGCCGTGGGTCTCGTCATGCGTGGGTTCGGTCACAGACGCGAGGATGGCACCGTCAGTGTCACCACACGCGTACCGACGCCCCCTTGGCGAACAACGGGCTCGTCGCGTCCGCCGGTGGTTCGGCCAGCGGCTCGGCGATCTCCTCCACCGTCGGCCCCACCTTCGCCGCGATCGGGTCGAGGAGGTCGAGGTCGAAGCCGTACACGCGCGCGGCGTTGCCGCCGACCATCGCCGCGACCTCGTCGCGCGGCACGCGCGCGAAGGCGTACCGCAGGCCCTCGCGCGTGTACGGGTACGTCCCCTCGTCGTGCGGGTAGTCGCTGCCCCACATGATCCGGTCGACGCCGATCCGGTCCCGCAGCGGCACCTCGTGCGGGCGCATGAAGCTGGCGCCGACGAAGCAGTTGTCGCGCCAGACCTTCGACGGCGCGTCGCCCATGCGGGCGGCGAGTCCCGCGCCGAACTTGGACTCGGCGGTGGTGGCCTTCGTCGCCGCCGCGATCAGGCGCCCGTGGTAGTAGTCCAGCATCTCCAGCACGCCCGGGATCCAGCCCGACCCCTGTTCCGTGAGGACCAGCTTCAGCTCCGGGTGGCGGCGGAAGGCGCCGCCGAAGACCAGGTGCCACAGCGCCCGGTGCGAGAACCAGGTCGTCTCGACCATGAAGACCGCGCGGGCGGCCGGTTCGTCGCCGAGCGGCGGGGACGCCGATCCCGCGTGGTGGTTGACGGGGACGCCGAGCTCCGCGCAGACCGCCCAGAGCGGGTCGTACGCCGCCGAGTACAGCTCGGGCAGGCCCGAGCCCGGTGGGGTGCCGGGCAGCAGCAGGCCGCCCTTGAGGCCCGCCTCGGCGGCCCACCGGGCCTCCTTGACGGCCTCCTCGACGTCGTTGAGGAGGATCTGGAAGACGCCCGCGCGCCGGCCCGGCGCGGCGGCGCAGAAGTCGGCCATCCAGCGGTTGTGGGCGCGCAGTCCGGCCCAGCGCCGCTCGAAGTCCTCCGCGGTGGGCGCGGGCGCCATGAGGGAGCTCGACGGGAAGAACGGCGGGATGGTGTTCGGGAACAGCACCTCGGCGACGATCCCGTCCGCCTCCAGCTCCGCGAGCCGCCGCTCGGAGTTCCAGTTCTTGTCGGCGGTGTCGGCGACCAGGTCCTCGTACGGGTTGACGTACGTCGCCGCCCAGACGTCGAACTCGTCGTGGTACCGCTTCTCCAGGTAGGGCCGGTAGTCGAGCAGGTCGGCGCCCGCGTGGCAGTCGGCCGAGATCACCGTGTAGCGGTCGGTCATGAGGATGCCCCCAGCACAGGGAAGTCGTGGTCGGTCAGCCAGTGCCGGCCCACCTCGCGCGAGCGCGCCCAGGACGCTTCCACGGCCGTCTGGTCGGCGCTCTGGCCGAGGTCGGCGGGGGTGGGGCCGATACGGCGGGCGAGCGGGGTCAGTTTCTCGACGTCGAAGCCGAAGACGTCGGCCGCGGCGAGGCCCAGCATGCGGCGGGTCTCGGCGACCGGGATGTCGTGGAAGGTGCGCTTCAGCCACGCGCGCGTGTCGGGCCAGGTGCCCTCGGGGTGCGGGAAGTCGCTGCCCCAGAGGATGTTGTCGACGCCGATCTCGTAGCGCTGGGCGAGTTCGCGGCGCTTGGTGTTGGTGGCGCAGACGAAGATCTGGCGGTCGAGGTACTCGTGCGGCGGGCGCTTCAGCTCCTGGAACGGGGAGAGCTTCTTGCCGCCGTGCGCGCCGAGGTAGAGGCGGTCCATGAACCACAGCAGGTTCGGCAGCCACCAGCAGCCCGACTCCGCGACCCCGAACCTGAGCCCGGGGTGGCGTTCGAAGACGCCGGACCAGAGCAGGAACCACAGGGGCCGGGCGGGCCACCAGGTCACCTCGCTGACGAAGATGCCCAGATGGTCGCCGTACTCGTGCCGCGGCGCCGATCCGGAGTGCGTGGTCACGGGCATTCCGCACTCGGCCGCCGCCGCCCACACGGGGTCGTAACGGCGGTCGTGGTAGGGCTCCTTGTCACCCCACAGGGCGGGGATCATCAGCGCGCCGAGCCCGGACTCCTTGGCCCGGTGCACCTCGGCGACCACCTTCGGCACGTCGGCCGTGATCGGCAACAGGGCCACCCCGCAGTGCCGTTCGGGGTTCTGCCCCACGAACTCCGCCAGCCAGCGGTTGTGCGCCTGCGCGCCCGCCATGCCCAGCTCGGGGTCGTGGTCGCCGGAGAGCCCGAGGCCCACCCCGAAGGGCGCGGCCGTCTGGCTGTCCACGGCGTCGGCGTCCGGGAAGACGACCTCGGCGGCCACCCCGTCGCCGTCCAGCTCCTTGAGCCGCTGCGCGGTGTCCCAGCCTCCGCGCAGGCCCTCCTCGTTGTCCTGGAACCACTTGGTCGCGAAGGCCTCGTTGCGGATGCCGAGCCGGGTCATCTCCGCCCGGCGCCGCTCGCGCCCGGCGAGGAAGTCGTCGAAGTCCCGGTGGAAACGGGCGTCCAGATAGGGCCGGTACTCCTCGGTGGGCAGCCCGGCGTGGCAGTCGGAGGAGATGATCAGATAGGGCTCCTGGTCGGTCACGTCGACCCCCTCGGTCAGTCCAGGATGAAGTTCTCCAGGTACGACGGGTTCGCGCGGTCCAGCATCGACTGGGCACGCGCGCGTATCTGCGCGTCGCTGCGCTCGCTCGCAGGCAGCATCCAGAAGCGGTCCGCGCGGATGCCGTCCACGACGGTCTCGGCCACCTCCTCGACGGGCGTGAAGCGCACCTCCCTGCCCGCTTCCCTCATCGCGGTCTCCCACTGGTCGAGGCTGCGGTACGGCGTCCTGCGGGGCCGCTCCTTGGCGTAGCGCTCGGGGCGGTTGCGATGGGACTCCCACAGGCCGGTGCGGAGCATGTGGGGGCCCGGGAAGAGGACGGAGGCGCCCACACGCGCGTGCTCGGCCTTCAGATGGGCGTACAGGGACTCGGTCATCGTCACGACGGCCGCCTTGGTGACGGCGTAGACGGAGGCGGTGGGGAGCGGGGCGATACCGCCGTCACCGGAGGATGTGTTGACCACATGACCGGGTTGACCCGACTTGATCATGTGGGGGACGAATGCCTGGACGCCATGGAAGACGCCCCACACATTGACGGAGAACGCCCACTTCCAGTCGTTCGGCTCGTGCTCCCACATACGGCCCTCGGCGCCGGAGCCGACCCCGGCGTTGTTGCACAGGACATGGACGGCGCCGTACGTCTCGTAGACGAAGTCCGCCAGCTCCAGGACCTGTTCGCGCTCGCCGACGTCGACCACGCGCGCGTGCGCGTCGGCGCCGTCCGCGCGGAGCGCCGCGACGGCCGCGTCCAGCGCCGGTCGTTCGACGTCGGCGAGGACGACCTTGAGGCCCTCGATGGCGAACCGGCGGGCCATCGCGAGGCCTATGCCGCTCGCGGCGCCGGTGACGACGGCCACTTGTCCGGGAAGCAGCTCCATCAGGCACTCCCCTCGGGCGGCCCGTCCAGCACCTGCGCCGGATCGTCGTAGCGCTGATGGACGTACGGCAGCAGCGCCCGCGCGTCCACCCGTTCGACGACCTTGCCGCGCTGGTCGCTGGTCTTCTCGCCGAGGGTGATCTCCACCAGCCGGCGCACCGGCAGGTCGGCCACCGGGTCGTACCTCGACTCGCGCAGCACTACCTCGCCGGCGATCCGCTCGAGGCGGCGCACCTTCTCGTTGCGCAGACAGTGCACGAGGACCGGGTCGCCGTCGAAGCCGGAACCGTCCACCGCGGGAAGGAACTTGAAGTAGAAGTCGGTCTTCTGGGCAGGCTGCGGCGGCGGCAGCTCGCCTGCGACCGTGCCGCGTACCTCCACGAAGGCGATGCCGTGCCGGGCCAAGGAAGCACGCACGTTCTGGCCCTCGCGGTCGACGACGACCTCGCCGAGCTTCTTCGGCTCGCCGAACACCTCGCGGCCGCCGATCAGGGCCCGTTCATGGGTCATCGGCATGACCAGGGGGTACCAGCCGTCGACGCCGTCATGGGCCGCGGCGACCGCGAACGAGCCCGCGCCGAGCGGGTATCCGGGCAGGTCGACCTTGCTGATGTTGACCCGGGCCAGCGGCCGGTCCGTGGGCTTCAGGGGCGGTGGCAGGACCGCCGCGACCGCGTCCGGGTCGGTCTCCCAGACGGCCACCACCCCGGTGGACCAGATGTCGGGAAGCCGCGCGCCCGCGGTGCGCGCGGCGGCGATCTCCGCCTCGGTCCGCGCGCCGTACCGTACGCGTGCCATGCCGTACCGCCCTTCTTCTGATGGGCCGTCAGTCACCTGTAACACTGTTACAGCAGACCCCGCGCGGGGTAAATACGCGTGCACGAAGCGGACTTGGGAGCAGCAATGGCGAGAGCGTCGCTCACCCGTGAGGAAGTCCTGGACACCGCCGCCGGCCTGGTGAAGCAGCACGGCCCCGAGGCACTGACGATGCGCAAGCTCGCCGCCGAACTGGGCACCGCCGTCACCTCCATCTACTGGCACGTCGGCAACCGGGAGTCCCTGCTGGACGCCCTCGTGCGGCGGACCGTGACCGAGCTCGGCGGGATCAGGCCCGTGGGGCGCACCCCGGCCGAGCGGGTCGTCTCCGTAGCCCGCATCCTGCGCCGACGGCTGCGCGCGCATCCGCACCTCGTCGCGATGGTCCACGAACGCGGCCTGACCGAGCGGATGTTCCTGCCCGCCCAGCAGGCGCTGGTCCGCGAGGTGCACGCGGCCGGGCTGCGGGGCGCCCGCGCGGCGGAGGCGGTGCGGGCCGTGCAGTTCCAGGTCGTCGGCTTCGTCCTGGTGGAACGCAATCGCGAACGGGCGCCCGCGCAGCAGCCCACAGCGGACCCCTACGACGACCCGGCGCTCGCCCGCGCCTTCGCCCGCCCCGTCGACGAGGAGAAGCTGTTCGTGACGTCCGTGCGGGCGCTCGTGCGGTCGCTGCTCGAAGACAAGGAAGCCGCTCCAAAATAAATGGGTGGCGTCCTCGAACACCGCCCTCCTACAGTCGTGATCGCGGGGACGGCTCCGCCGCGTGCTTCCTTCTCTCTTTTCTACGACAACGACAGCGCGCCCACTCTCCGTCCCCGCCTCTGAGACTTCTCTCCGCTTTCCCCCAGGGGGCCTCCGCTTGTCCGTACTGTCGTCCGTGCTGCTCCGCCGCCTTCGTACCGTCTACGTCGACCAGGCAGGGCCGCGTCCGGGCGACCCTTCGACGGCGCCAGGGCTCGTCGCGCTCGAAGCCGAGCTGCTGGACCGGGGATGCGCGCCGACGGCGCAGCTGCACGCGGCGCTCGCCTGGCTGGGACCGGCCGGGCTGGCGGACGCGGGCAATCAGCTCGTCCGGCACCTCGACGCCGAACTCGGCGCCGACCGCACCCATATGCCGATGTTCCGCAGCTTCCCGGCCTCGGTGCCCGACGACACCTTCCAGCTGTTCGTCGACCGGGTCTTCACCCTGCTGCTCCAGTGGCCGCGGCAACCGTGCGTGCTGTGCGGCACGGTCGGCAGCGTGCACCCCGTGTCGCCGTGCGCGCATCTGGTGTGCCGGGAGTGCTGGGACGGCGCGGACTACGCGGGCTGCCCGATCTGCCACCGCCGGATCGACCGCGCCGACCCCTTCCTGAGGCCCGAACAGCCGCACCACGCCCGCGAGATCGCCGTAGGACCCCTGAAGTTGCTCGCGCTCGGCAAGGACGCGAAGGCGGACGCCGTGCGGGCCCTGCTGCGGCTGCTGGCCCGGCGGACCCCGCTGCCCCCGCAGGACCGGGACGACGTGAAGATCCTGCTGGCGCACGCGCCGGCCGACCTGGGCTGGTTCCCCGAGGACATCCCGGTGCGCCAGACCAAGGCGCTGGCCCTCGGCACCCTGCTGCTCGACCGGCACACGCGCGGGGCGGCGACCGAGCTGCTCGACCGACACCTGACGACCGCGACGGACGTGCTGCGGCTGCTGTGCGTGTGGTCCGGCGGCACCGCCGACCTGCTGGAGCCCCGACGCACGCGCTCCCTCCCGCGCGCGCTCCGCCGCCGACTGCTCGGGGTGCTCGACGGGCTGGCGATGCCGTTGCTGGTCGAGGACGTGCTGCGGCACCCGGACGCCTGGAAGCGCGCCGCCGAGGTCCTGCACCCCTACGAACAGCACGCGCGCCACCCCAAGGCCGCGCTCGCCTTCGCCGTCCTGCGCGCGACGGACCTCTCCGGGACCGAGGGCGCACTCGGCGAGGCGCTCCTGCGGACGGCCGCGGAGCACCCGGACGCGGTACGGGTCGACGGGGCCCGCGTCAAGCCGGCCACCTGGACGGCACGCGTCGAACAGGCGCTGCGGGAAAGGGACTTCGCGGCCGCTCTGGACCTGCTCGCCGAACGCCCCGGCGAGCTGCTGCGCCGCCTCGACCATCTGCTGCGGCTGCGTGAACTCGACGTACCGCCGGACGGGTTCGGGGACACCTTGCGCCGGGTCCTGCCCAAGGCCGGCCCCGGGCCGTTGCTCGCCGCGCTGGGGCGGATGCGGATCCGCCATCTCCCGGGCGGGCGCCGGGTGTTCTTCCCGCGCGGCCAGGTGACCCACTCGTACACGACGGACGACACGCGCGTGCCGCTGTCGCCGAAGGTGACGGACGCGGTGTGCGCCCTGCTGGAGGCGGAGGCGCTGCGCCGCCTCACCCGGCACGACGAGCCTCGCCTCGACCTGTCCGTGCTCGACTCGGCGCTCACCGGACTCGCGGTGCCCGCCGCCGAGACCGCCGCGAGCAAGGCCCTCGTCACGGTCCCGCGCGGCAGCACCCAGCCGCTGCCCGAGGGCGAGGTGCTGCGGCTGTTCCTGCACTGGACGCAGCCCGCGAAGAAGCGCGTGGACCTCGACCTGTCGGTGGCCCTGTACGACGCGGAGTGGAACTTCACGGGCCTGTGCGACTACACGAACCTCGTCCACGAGGGCCGTTCGGCCGTGCACTCCGGCGACCTGGTGTCGGCGCCCGCGCCGGACGGGGCGACCGAGTACGTGGACCTCGATCTGGCGGCGCTCGCGGAGCGCGGGGTGCGCTTCGCCCTGCCGGTCGTCTTCAGCTTCAACGACGTCGCGTTCGAGGAGCTCCTGGACGCCTTCGCCGGGTTCATGGCGCTGCCGTCCGCCGCCGAGGAGGACCGGAACGCGGCGTACGACCCGCGGACGGTGCGTCAGCGGTACGACCTGGTGGGCGACTCGCGCATCCACGTCCCGATGCTGGTCGACCTCGACCGCCGTACGTTCCTCTGGACCGACCTGCACCTCCCCGCCGCCGAGGGCTTCCACAGCCTCCACCGGCACGGCGCCGACCTCGGCCGGGTCACCCAGGACCTGCACCAGTACTTCGCCTCGGGCCGTACGACCCTGTGGGACCTGGCGGTGTGGCGGGCCACCGCGCGGGGCGACGAGGTGGTGGTGATACGGCGCGCACCACATCCGCGCGCCGTGGACGAGCTGTGGCACTACCGGCGGCAGGAAGGGGAGCCCGACACCGCCTTCGCCGCGCGGGTGCGCGCCCTGGAGACACCCCCCTGGAAGCGGCAACCCTCCGAGGCGGCCGACGCCCTCGCGGGTGAAGTCGCGTCACACCGGCACGTCTTCCTCGCCCTCCTCCACGGGGGCGTGGCACCGGCGGGCGCCACCGGGTCGGCGTACCGTCTGCTGCCCGGCCCGGTCGACGGCTGCGGCCTGGAAGCCCTGGCGGCGGGGGATCTGGTGGCGGCGCTCGGCTGAGCCGCCGCACACCCGAGAGCGTGACGGTGAAGTGCCCCGCACCGGAGCAGGGTTGCGGGCGGGTGCGCGCGGGGCTGTCAGTGGGGGCCCGTATCCTCAGGGACCATGCTCGAAGACCGTACCGCCGAAGCGTCCTCCCCCACCCAGTGGCCGGCCGCGTATCCGAAGGGATACGCGGTCGTTGACGTGGAGACCACCGGACTGGCCCGCGACGACCGGATAATCTCCGCCGCCGTCTACCGGCTGGACGAGCGCGGCGAGGTCGAGGACCACTGGTACACCCTGGTCAACCCGGAGCGCGACCCCGGCCCGGTGTGGATCCACGGTCTGACGAGTGACGTGCTCGAGGGAGCGCCCCTGTTCCAGGACATCGCCGAGGAGTTCTCGACGAGGCTTGAGGGCCGGGTCCTCGTCGCGCACAACGCGGTCTTCGACTGGCAGATGATCGCCCGGGAGTACGCGCGCGCGGAGCGCGAGGCGCCGGTGCGGCAGCGGCTGTGCACCATCGCGCTGTCCAAGGAGCTGGCCCTGCCGCTGCCCAACCACAAGCTGGAGTCGCTGGCCGCCCACTTCGGCGTCGTCCAGCAGCGGGCGCACCACGCGCTGGACGACGCGCGCGTGCTCGCGGAGGCGTTTCGGCCAAGCCTCAGGGCAGCGGCCTCGCAGAGCATCCGGCTGCCGCTGCACGAGTGCCGGCCGCTGACCGAGTGGACGGACCGCGCGGTACCCCGGCAGCAGGGCAGCGCCGGCGGTGGCGGTGGTTACGGCGGCTACAGCAGCTATCGGCCGACCAGTTGGCGCCCGGCACGCAAAAGGCCCGCATGCCCCTATCCCAACCCAGGGCGCTATGAAGAGGGCAAACCACTCAAGCAGGGCATGCGGATCGCGTTCTCCGGGGACACCTCGACCGAGCGCGACCTGCTGGAGGACCGCGCGATCGAGGCCGGGCTCCACATCGCCACGAGCATCTCCCGACTGACCAGCCTCCTCGTCACCAACGACCCCGACTCGGGCACGTCGAAGGTGGTCAAGGCCCGGCAGTACGGCACGCCGGTCGTGGACGAGGCGGCGTTCGGACAGCTCCTGGGAAACGTGGCGCCGGCGGCGGAGGGGTGACCGTGAGGGCGCGGAGACATCGGCACACGCCCTGTGGCACCGGCGTCGAAGGCGACCGTACGGACGGGTGATTGCGCCGCGACTCGCCCGCCGCCCGCTCGCCCGCGCCGGGTGGACGGCTCACCCTGTGGCGCATGGCGACTTGTGAAGTTTGCGGCAACAACTACGGCATGACCTTCGAGGTGCACGCCCAGGGCGCGGTCCACGTCTTCGACTGCTTCTCCTGCGCGATCCACCGCATGGCCCCGATCTGCGAACACTGCCGCGTCCAGATCATCGGCCAGGGCGTAGAGGTCGAGGGCCACTGGTTCTGCGGTGCGCACTGCGCCCGAGCGGAGGGGAAGGTGGGCATCGTCGACCGGGTCTGACCACCCGGACGACCAGGACAGGCGCCGGTTCCGGCACACCCCTGTGCGTACACCCCACGACCCGAGTTGTACCGTCGTGGGGTGTACCGCTTCCTGTTGTCCCGGCAGTGGGTGATCCTCACGCTGGTCGCCCTCGTCCTCATCCCCACGATGATCAGGCTGGGCATCTGGCAGATGCACCGCTACGACGAGCGCACCGCCCGCAACCAGCTGGTCTCCGACGCGCTGGACGCCAAGCCGGTGCCCGTGGAGACGCTGACGTCCCCGGGACACACCGTGACCAGCAAGGAGCGGTACCACTCGGCGACCGCCAAGGGTCACTTCGACACCGCCCACGAGGTGGTCGTCCGCCGCCGCACCAACTCCGACGACGAGGTCGGCTACCACGTCCTGACCCCGTTCGTCCTCAACGACGGCAAGGTACTCCTGGTCAACCGGGGCTGGATCCCCGCGGACGGCCCGAGCCAGACCGCCTTCCCGAAGATCCCCGCTCCCGCGCAGGGCGAGACCACCGTCACCGGCCGGCTGATGCCCGACGAGACGACCGAGGCGAGCGGCATCAAGGACCTCAAGGGCCTGCCCGACCGCCAGATCATGCTGATCAACAGCGCGCAGGAGGCGAAGCGGCTCGGCGCCGAGGTCCTCGGCGGCTACCTCGCCCAGACCGCGCCCGAGCCCAAGGGCGACACCCCGGAGCTGATGGGCAGCAAGCCCGGCATGGAGAACGCCGCGCTGAACTACGCGTACGCCTTCCAGTGGTGGCTGTTCGCCGCGGGCGTGCCGATCGGCTGGGTCGTGCTGGTCCGGCGTGAGACGCGGGACCGCCGGGAGAAGGCGGAGAACGAGTCGGGCGCCGAGGCGGAGACGGAACCGGCCGCGGTCTGAGGCCGGCCATCTGAATCACTCGGGCGGCTCCACCCCGGATTGCCCCACCCCACCTCCGGGAACCCGCATCCCGTGCACCCCCGTATCGAGGACTACGCCCTCATCGGCGACGAACAGACAGCGGCACTGGTCGGCAAGGACGGCAGCGTCGACTGGCTGTGCCTGCCCCGCTTCGACTCGGCAGCCTGCTTCGCCAGACTGCTCGGCGACGAGGACAACGGCCACTGGCGCATCGCGCCCCGCGACGCCCCAGGCGACTGCACCCGCCGCGCCTACCGGCCCGGCACCCTCGTCCTGGACACCGACTGGGAGACCGACACCGGCTCGGTGCGCGTCACCGACCTGATGCCCCAGCGCGACCGCGCCCCCGACCTCGTACGCGTCGTCGAGGGCCTGAGCGGCGAGGTCACCGTGCGCAGCACGCTCCGGCTGCGCTTCGACTACGGCTCGATCATGCCGTGGGTGCGCAGGACGGACGGGCATCGGGTGGCCGTCGCCGGCCCCGACTCGGCGTGGTTGCGCAGCGAGCCGGAAGTGCACACCTGGGGTGAGGACTTCGGCACGCACTCGGAGTTCACCGTCAAGGAGGGCGAGAAGGTCGCGTTCGTGCTCACCTGGCACCCCTCGCACCAGCCGCGCCCACCGCAGACCGACCCGCTCGACGCCCTCGCCGCCAGCGTCGAGGACTGGCAGGCATGGTCGGAGCGCTGCCGCTATGACGGCCCGTACAAGGACGTCGTCCTGCGCTCCCTGATCACGCTCAAGGCCCTCACCTACGTCCCCACCGGCGGCATCGTCGCCGCGGCCACCACCTCGCTGCCGGAGGAACTGGGCGGCGTACGCAACTGGGACTACCGGTACTGCTGGCTGCGCGACTCCACGCTCACCCTCGGCGCGCTGCTCTCGGCGGGCTACCTGGAGGAGGCCGAGGCCTGGCGCGACTGGCTGCTGCGGGCGGTCGCGGGCGATCCGGCGGACCTCCAGATCATGTACGGCCTCGCGGGCGAGCGACGGCTGCCCGAGTTCGAGCTGCCGTGGCTCGCCGGCTTTCACGACTCCCGGCCGGTGCGGATCGGCAACGAGGCCGTCAAGCAGCTCCAGTTGGACGTGTACGGCGAGGTCATGGACTCCCTGTCGCTGGCCCGGCGTTCGGGGCTGTCCCCCAAGCCGCACATCTGGTCCATCCAGTGCGCGCTGGTGGAGTTCCTGCGCGAGGCGTGGCGGCAGCCCGACGAGGGCTTGTGGGAGGTGCGCGGCGGGCGTCGGCAGTTCGTGCACTCCAAGGTGATGGTGTGGGTGGCCGTCGACCGTGCCGTGCGTGCCGTGGAGGACAACCCCGAGCTCGACGGCGACCTGGAGAGCTGGCGCGCGATGCGCGACGAGGTGCATCGGGAGGTGTGCGAGAAGGGCTTCGACACCGAACGCAACACCTTCACCCAGTCCTACGGTTCCCGCGAGCTCGACGCCTCCCTGCTCCTCATCCCCCGCGTCGGCTTCCTGCCGCCGGACGACCCGCGCGTGATCGGCACCGTCGACGCGATCCGCGAGGAGCTGGGTCACGGCGGTTTCCTGCGCCGCTACAGCACCGACGGCACGACGGTCGACGGGCTGCCGGGCGACGAGGGCACGTTCCTGGTGTGCTCGTTCTGGCTCGCGGACGCCCTGCACATGACGGGCCGTACGAAGGAGGCCCGTGAGCTGTTCGAGCGTCTGGTGGGACTGGCGAACGACGTGGGGCTGCTGTCCGAGGAGTACGACCCGGTGCACGAGTGCCACCTCGGCAACTTCCCGCAGGCGTTCAGCCACATCGGACTGGTGAACACCGCCCTCGCCCTGTTCGGGGACGAGGAGGCAGGATAGGGAACATGGATCTTGGACTGAAGGACCGGGTGTACGTCGTCACAGGGGCCACGCGTGGCCTCGGCAACGCGTCCGCGCGTGAGCTGGTCGCCGACGGGGCGAAGGTGGTACTGACCGGGCGGGACGAGAAGCGGGTCGCCGACGCGGCGGCCGAGCTGGGGCCGGACGCCGTCGGGGTGGCCGTCGACAACGCCGACCCGGAGGCTCCGGCCCGGCTGATCGCGGCCGCGCGGGAGCACTTCGGCGGCTTCGACGGCATCCTGATCAGCGTGGGCGGTCCCGCACCGGGGTTCGTCGCCGACAACACGGACGAGCAGTGGACCAGCGCGTTCGAGTCGGTGTTCCTGGGCGCGGTACGGCTCGCGCGTGCGGCGGCGGCAGAGCTGGAGGCCGGGGGTGTCATCGGCTTCGTGCTGTCGGGCTCGGTGCACGAGCCGATTCCCGGGCTGACCGTCTCCAACGGGCTGCGGCCGGGGCTCGCCGGGTTCGCGAAGTCGATCGCGGACGAGCTGGGACCGCGCGGGATCCGCGTCGTGGGCCTGCTGCCGTCGCGGATCGACACGGATCGCGTGCGCGAGCTGGACGGGTTGTCCGCCGACCCGGAGGCCACTCGAGCCGCCAACGAGGCGCGGATTCCCTTGCGGCGGTACGGGACGCCGGAGGAGTTCGGGCGTACGGCGGCCTTCCTGTTGTCCCCCGCCGCTTCCTACTTGACCGGGATCATGGTTCCTGTTGATGGGGGCATGCGGCACGGCTTTTGAGTGCCGGTTGTGGTGGGTCGCTCGCGCAGTTCCCCGCGCCCCTGAACCCTCAACTGACCCTTTCTGCCTTGTGCTTGACCGCCCTCATACGGACCTCCGTCGGCAGAGACTCGAGCCCTGCCGAGGTGCGCGCGTGCGTCAGGGCCCCAGCCGTCAGGTGGCTCAGTGCCGCCCCGGGGTCCACGTGCGGTTCCAGCAGGAGGCGTACGCGGGTCTCCGGGGCGGTGCGTTTGCCCGTGAGCTGGACGTGGGCGTGGGAGACGCCGTCCAACTGCGTCGCCTCGTTGGCCAGTACGTTTTCCAGGGCCCGGCCGCGCAGCAGTGCGCCCTCGCCGTCTCCGGTGTCCACCAGGACCTCGGTGAGGCGGTGGCGGCGCAGGTTGGCGGTCAGCCACCAGAGGGTGAGCAGGACGAGGACGGCCAGTACGGCGAGGACGGTCGGCCACCACCAGCCGTGGTCCTCCCAACGGGTGCGCTCGGCGTCGTCGAGAAGTACGTCGTGACGGCTGTCGTGGATCCACCATGAGGGCGGGTTGACCCCCAGGCCGACGGCCAGCACCGAGCCGCCCACGACCAGCAGGACCAGGCCCACCACGGCGAGCAGGACTCGATTGACGATCCGGAGCATCGGCCTCACCCCTTCTTCCCGGGCCGCCGCACACGCACCGACAGCGCGGGCGGCCGGGCCAGGCCCAGTCCCCCGATCGCGTCGCCGAGCACGGCGTCCAGGTCGGCGCGTACCTCGTCCAGTTCGCGGAAGTGCGAGACCGCGCTGACGTCGGCCTTGGCGCGGGACAGCCGGACCCGGACCGACTGCACCCCCGCGACCTCGACGGCGCGGTCGCGCAGGACCAGGGCGGCGGCCTCACGGTGCAGCCCCGCCCGTACGTCGGCGTGGACACGCCGCATGGGCAGGACGCCACGCAGACCGGGGGTGGCGGCGAGGACGATCAGCCAGAGGCCGAGGGCCGCCGCGACACCGGCGCCCAGGAGGACCCAGATGTCGTCGAGGGGGCGCTCGGTGAGCTGCGTGGCCAGTTCGCGGCGCCAGCGCATGGCCGGCTGTTCGGCGCGGACGGCTGCGATGTCGTAGAGGAAGAACCCAGCGCCAGCGAGGAGCAGCACCGCGACGACGGCTGCGGGGATGCGCCGGGGCGACCAGAAGCGGTGGTTGCCGCCCTCGCCTTCGAGGACCGGTGGTGGTGCGTGGTCCGGTTCGGTCGGCTTCTCCAGAACCGGCAGTCGCTGGGTCGTGCCCTCGGAGCCCTGGAGCTCGCTCATCGCGTCCTCCCCTGTGCCGCGCCGTGCGCCGGGGTCACATGCAGCCGCTCGACCTGGACCGCGACCTCCGACACCTCCATTCCCACCAACGCGCGTACCCGCTCGACCACATGCCGACGCACACGCGCGCAGCGGGCGCCGACGTCGGTGGGGTAGCCGAGTTCGAGATGGACCCGGACGCGGACGACGTCGTGGTGGACCACGACGCCGGCGTGCGGGGGCGCGGCCTCGTCCGGGACCTCCCCGATGGCCTCGCGGGCCGCCTGCGAGGCGATCTTCGCCACGACGCGGTCGGCGATCCGGGTCGCACCGCGTTCGGCGGGCGGTACGACGGTCAGGGGTCCGCGGAGCTCACCGGCCTCGGCGGCCTCGGTGGTCACCTAGGTCACCGCCGGTCGCGGCGGTCGTTGCGGGTGCGGAAGAAGTCGCCGATCTCCAGGTCCCCCTCCAAGAAACGGCCGACGACGAACCCGATCGCACCCAGGGCCGCCACCAGCAGGAAGGCACCGAAGCCGCCGAAATACCCGGCGAAGCCCAGCGCCATGCCGGCGATCATGCCGACCATGGCCATGCTCATGCCGCACTCCCCTCAGCCGCCCGGAGACCCTTCACTGGATCCGGGGCTCCGGCTCCTCGTCCTCTTCTTCCGGAAGTTTCACGTCGCTCACAGCGATGTTGACCTCGACGACCTCGAGGCCGGTCATGCGTTCCACCGCCGCGATGACGTTCTCCCGCACGGCGTGCGCCACATCGGAGATCGAGACGCCGTAGTCGACGACGATCTCCAGATCGAGCGCGGTCTGCACCTCGCCGACCTCGGCCTTGACGCCTCGTGTCACGGACTTCGAGCCGCCGGGCACCCGGTCGCGCACGGCGCCGAAGGTGCGGGAGAGCCCGCTGCCCATGGCGTGCACACCGAGGACGTCCCGGGCGGCCAGCCCGGCGATCTTCTCCACGACTCCGTCGGCGATGGTGGTCCGCCCCCGGGTCGCCGGGTCTCCGCCGCCACGCTTGACGGACTTGCGCGGTTGCGGGGCGTTTTCCACGTCGGGAGTCTGCGTCTGCTCTGTCATCGCCGTACATCCCTTTCGGTCGTCGTCCTTCAACCACCGTAAGTGGGGTTGCGTCCGCGCGCGCCTGAGATGCGGCAGGCTGGAGTAATGACCGACCGCTTGACACAGTCAGTACGGCATCAGCTGGGCCTCGGCAGACTGCTGCCGCTGGGGGGTGCGCGCGACGGCGCGTGGATCGCGGAGGAGGCGGCCGAGGCGGTGCTGCGGCGCGCGGTACGGGGGCTGCGCGGCGCACGGCTGGAGGCGCTGAGGATCGCGCTCGCCGATCCGGAGTCCGGGCAGGAGCCCGTCGTACCGCCGCCGCCGAGCGGTCTGCCGCCGGGTCCCCTGCGGGTCTCGGCGCGGTTCGCGGCGACCGCGGAGGAGCCGCTGCCGATGACGGCGGCCCGGCTGCGGTCGGGCCTCGCGACCGCGGCCACGGAGCTGCTGGGCCTGACGGTGGCGGAGGTGGATCTGAAGGTGACAGCGCTGCTGGACGAGGAGCCGGAGGCCGCCCCGGTACGACGGCCCGAGCCGCCGTCGGCCGCGCCGGCCGACGATCCCGCGGCGGTCGCGGCCCTCTCGGTGCCCGGTGTGGTGGGCCTGACCGCCGCGCTGGGGCGGGCGGTGCAGATCGAGGAGCGGCAGCGCGAGGACCACTCGGCCCTGCCGCGACGCCACGTCCGGGTGGAGGTGGCGGTCGGCGCGGACCACCGGGCACTGGATGTGGCCCGGGCGGTCCGCGAACGGGTGGGGAAGGCACTCCCCGATCATCCGACGGTGGCGGTACTGGTCACGTCGGTCGGGTGACGGTGGCCGTGCTGGTGTTCGTGCTGGTCACCTCGGCCGAGTGACGCCGACGGTGCCGGTCACTCCAGATGGGTGACGGTGCCAGTGCCGGTCACTCGGTTGGGCGAGGGTTTGAGTGAGGGTTACTCGCCGATGCCGGCCAGGTCACGCAGTCGGCGGGCCTGGGCGGCGCGCTCGGCGGCGCGCTGGTCGTCGTAGGTGCGGTCCTGGGCACCGCGCAGCAGCGCCTTGGTCTCGATGACGGCGTCCCGCGGCGCGGCCAGCAGGGCGCCGGCGAGGTCGCGTACGGCGTCGTCGAGCTGGTCCCCGGGGACGGCGATGTTGGCGAGGCCGGTGTTGACGGCTTCCTCGGCCAGCACGAAGCGCCCGGTGGCGCAGATCTCCAGCGCCCGGGCGTAGCCGACCAGCGAGACGAGCGGATGCGTGCCCGTCAGGTCGGGGACGAGACCGAGGCTGGTCTCGCGCATGGCGAACTGCACGTCGTCGGCGACGACGCGAAGGTCGCAGGCGAGCGCGAGCTGGAAGCCCGCCCCGATGGCATGCCCCTGGACGGCGGCGATGGACACGAGGTCACTCCGCCGCCACCAGGTGAAGCCCTCCTGGAACTCCGCGATGGCAGCGTCGAGTTCGCCGTCACCACTGCGGGCGAGGTCGATGAACGACGGCTCGCCCTCGATCCCCTCGGGCGTGAACATCTGCCGGTCGAGCCCCGCGGAGAAGGACTTGCCCTCACCGCGCAGCACCACGACCCGGACGGAGCCCGGCACCAGCCGACCCGCCTCGGCAAGCGTCCGCCACAGAGCGGGGCTCTGCGCGTTGCGCTTGGCCGGGTTGGTCAGCGTCACCGTGGCGAGGGTGTCCTCGACGGTGAGCCGTACGCCGTCCTTGTCGAGCAGGGGAACGAGTTCCTGGCCCATGGGGCGCCTCCGATGAGTGCGGTCATCCGCCGTGCCACATGGCACGGCTAAGTGACTGCACAGTAACCACCCGGACGGTCGGACAACCGACCGGGTGGCCACCATCGAAAGCCGAGGGGCCGCCCGGAATCAGGACGACGCGGCCTTCTTGCCCCGGGTCGCGCCGCCACGCCCACGGAGCGTGACGCCGGACTCGCTGAGCATCCGGTGTACGAAGCCATACGAGCGGCCGGTCTCCTCGGCCAGCGCCCGGATGCTCGCACCGGAGTCGTACTTCTTCTTCAGGTCTGCCGCGAGCTTGTCGCGCGCGGCGCCGGTTACCCGGCTGCCCTTCTTCAGAGTCTCGGCCACCCGTGCCTCCTCATGGGAAGTGCGCTCTGGTCCCCTCATGATCACCCCTCCGGGGCTTCCTGGCCACCCATTCGGCAAGGTCCGTAAGACAAGGTTGTGACGACAGGAGCACGTCCCCACATACGGAATCTGTGATTCCACGCCGTCCCGTTCGTACCGCCGAACGGGTTCATTTGTGAATGGGCAGGTCAGAGACGTACGACGGCCGACCCCTTGTCGACAAAGGGATCGGCCGCGAAGTGGATGTAGGACACACCTCGGTACGAGGAGATCTCACACAGATGATGGATCACCGGTAAGCCGAATGATCCATACGCCGTGGATCACGCTTTCGATCAAGCCAAGGAGACCAGATCCGCGTAGTCGGCGCCCCACAGGTCCTCGATGCCGTCCGGCAGCAGGATGATCCGCTCCGGCTGAAGGGCCTCGACCGCGCCCTCGTCGTGGGTCACCAGGATCACCGCGCCCTTGTAGGTGCTCAGTGCGCCGAGGATCTCCGCGCGGCTGGCCAGGTCGAGGTTGTTGGTGGGCTCGTCGAGGAGCAGGACGTTCGCCGAGGAGACGACCAGGGTGGCGAGCGCGAGCCGGGTCTTCTCGCCGCCGGAGAGGACTCCGGCCGGCTTGTCGACGTCGTCGCCGGAGAACAGGAACGAGCCGAGGGTCTTGCGCACCTCGACAAGGTCGAGGTCGGGGGCGGCCGAGCGCATGTTCTCCAGGACCGTGCGCTCGGGGTCGAGGGTCTCGTGCTCCTGGGCGTAGTAGCCGAGCTTGAGGCCGTGGCCGGGCACGACGGCGCCGGTGTCCGGCTGCTCGGTGCCGGCCAGCAGGCGCAGCAGGGTGGTCTTGCCCGCGCCGTTGAGGCCCAGGATGACCACGCGTGAGCCCTTGTCGATGGCCAGGTCGACGTCGGTGAAGATCTCCAGCGAGCCGTACGACTTCGACAGGCCCTCCGCCATCAGCGGGGTCTTGCCGCAGGGCGCGGGCTCGGGGAAGCGCAGCTTGGCGACCTTGTCCTGCTGGCGCACCGCCTCAAGGCCCGCGAGGAGCTTGTCGGCGCGCTTGGCCATGTTCTGCGCGGCGACCGTCTTGGTGGCCTTGGCGCGCATCTTGTCGGCCTGCGAGTGCAGGGCGGCGGCCTTCTTCTCGGCGTTCTGCCGCTCGCGCTTGCGGCGCTTCTCGTCGGCCTCGCGCTGCTGCTGGTAGAGCTTCCAGCCCATGTTGTAGACGTCGATCTGGGCGCGGTTGGCGTCCAGGTAGAACACCTTGTTGACGACCGTCTCGACCAGGTCGGCGTCGTGGGAGATCACGATGAAGCCGCCGCGGTAGGTCTTGAGGTAGTCGCGCAGCCAGATGATCGAGTCGGCGTCGAGGTGGTTGGTCGGCTCGTCGAGGAGCAGGGTGTCGGCGTCGGAGAAGAGGATCCGGGCCAGCTCGATACGGCGGCGCTGACCACCGGAGAGGGTGTGCAGCGGCTGGCCGAGCACCCGGTCGGGCAGGTTCAGCGCGGCGGCGATGGTGGCGGCCTCGGCCTCGGCGGCGTACCCGCCCTTGGTGAGGAACTCGGTCTCCTGGCGCTCGTACTGGCGCAGCGCCTTCTCACGGGTGGCGCCGCTGCCGTTGGCGATCCGCTGTTCGTTCTCGCGCATCTTGCGGATCAGTACGTCCAGGCCGCGCGCGGAGAGGATGCGGTCGCGGGCGAGGACGTCGAGGTCGCCGGTGCGGGGGTCCTGCGGGAGGTAGCCGACCTCGCCGGAGCGGGTGATCTGGCCGGCGGCGGGGATGCCCTCGCCGGCCAGGCACTTGGTGAGGGTGGTCTTCCCGGCGCCGTTGCGGCCCACCAGGCCGATGCGGTCGCCCTTGGCGACGCGGAAGGTGGCGGACTCGATGAGGACTCGGGCGCCGGCGCGCAGCTCGATACCGGTGGCGGAGATCACGGACAGACTCCAGGGCGTGTGTTTGACGGTTGTGGGCGGCTGAGGACGTTCCCGCCGTCTAATGCGCGAGGAGAATGGCCATGGGCCAAGTCTAACGGGGGCGTGCAAGCATTTTTTCTGGGTGCGGGTGTTCGGGATCCACGGTTGGTCCCGGGTGCGGGTGCGGGGACCGTGGATCACGATGACGGCATGCAGTTCGACGACGACGCCCAGCTGGACACCTCCGAGGTCCAGGACGTGCGCGGCAGCCGCGTCCCCGGGGGCAGGGCGACCGTCGGCGGCGGCATCGCCGGACTGGTCGCCCTGCTGCTGGGGCTCTTCCTCGGCGTCGGCCCCGACCAGCTGGGGCTCTCCGACAGCGGCACCGACCAGCCGGCCGCCACGGCCTCCGGTCTCGCGCAGGTGCAGCAGAGCTGCCGCACCGGGCAGGACGCGAACACCCGGGACGACTGCCGGACGGTGGCGGTGGTCAACAGCGTGCAGGACTACTGGGACCAGGAGTTCGCGCGGCGCAGCGGCTCGTACACCCGCTCCCCCACGGTCTTCTTCAGCCAGCGGGTCGGCACGGCGTGCGGGGCGGCGACCTCCGCGGTCGGGCCGTTCTACTGTCCCGGCGACCGCAAGGTCTATCTGGACCTCGGCTTCTTCGACGAGCTGCGGTCGCAGTTCGGCGCGAGCGGCGGCGCCTTCGCACAGGCCTATGTCGTCGCGCACGAGTACGGGCACCATGTGCAGGACCTGATGGGCACGCTGAGCCGGTCCCAGGACGGACGCACGGGCGCGAACAGCAACGCGGTCAGGGTCGAGCTCCAGGCGGACTGCTACGCCGGGGTGTGGGCGCACCACGCGACCACGACGAACGACGAGTCGACCGGGCGCCCGCTCGTCACGAGCCTCACCCCGGCCGACATCACCGACGGGCTGGACGCGGCGGCGGCCGTGGGCGACGACCGGATCCAGGAGCGGTTCCAGGGACGGGTGACGCCGGAGTCGTGGACGCACGGGTCGGCGCGGCAGCGCCGGCAGTGGTTCCGGACGGGGTACGAGAGCGGCGACATGGCGAAGTGCAACACCTTCAGCTGACCGATGTGCGGGGGTTTTCGCTGGTCAGGGGTGATTGTCAGTGGTCGCTGCAAGACTGGGCCGCACGTCGAGTTCATCGATTTCCGGGTGGTTCCGGATCACGAGGGAGTGATCGGCATGGCAGGCACGAGCGGTGGGCGGCCCAGCATCTACCCGACGCTGCTGTACACGGACGCCAAGGCGGCGATCCGGCAGCTGACGGAGGCGTTCGGTTTCAGCGAGCTGTCGGTGTACGAGGGTGAGGACGGCTCGGTGCTGCACGCGGAGCTGGTGCAGGGCAACGGCGCGGTGATGGTCGGCTCCAAGGGCCGTGGCGGCGTCTTCGACGCGGCGATGAAGAACGCGGGCACCACCGGGGTGTACGTCGCCGTGGACGACGTCGACGCACACCACCGGCACGCCGTGGAGCAGGGCGCGGAGATCCTGATGCCCCCGACGGACCAGGACTACGGAGCGCGGGACTACATGGCCCGGGACGTCGAGGGCAACATCTGGAGCTTCGGGACCTATACGCCGGAGATAGGCGGCTAGCGCCTTCCTAGCTCCGGCCGGTGTGCACCTGGAAGGCCGCCCTGCGGACCGCCTTGGCCAGGGCGGGGTCGGGATGCGCGGCGGCGAGGGCGACCAGGACCTGCACGGTGCGGGGGTGACCGACGGCACGCACCTCGTCGAGGAGCATGGGGACGGTCGGCTGGACCGCGGACTCCAGGTGCCGCACCAGCAGCGGGGCCTCGCCGTGGTCGGCGACGGCGGCCGCGGTGTCGACCCACAGCCAGGTGGCCTCCTCCCGGGTGAGGACCTCGTGGGCGTCCTCCGGGTCGTGGCCGTCGTGCTCGGCGAGCCAGAGCAGGGCGTACGGCCGCAAGGTCGGCTCGTCGGCCACGGCGCGGACGTCGGGCTCGGCGGGGGCGCCGACGACCCGCAGCGCCTCGAAGGCGAGGCCGCGCAGCAGGGCGTCCTCGCCGCGGGCGGCGCCGATGAGTTCGGTGACGGCGCTGCCGACGGGGCGGGCGGCGAGCCAGGCCCGGTATTCGGCGCGGGCGGCGTTGGGGCGCAGCTGGGAGCAGCCGCGGAGCATCTCCTCGGCGGCGACCTCGATATTGCCGGCGGGGCTCTGCGCGGCGACGCAGATCTGCTCCAGCTTGACCCACACCGCCCAGCTGCCGAGCGGGGTCAGCGTGGCCTGGCCGTCGCCGTAGGTGAGGGCGCCGACGGAGGCGAGGGCGTACAGAGCCCAGTCGAGGAGCGGTTCGAGGGGGGCGTCCTCGGTCCGCGCCTGGGTGGCCGGGTCGGGCTGGGGGCCGTAGGGGATCTCGCAGCGTTCGGTGCGCAGTTCGGTGACGCGCTGCTCCAGGAGGTCCAGGAGCTGTTCCACGGGCACGGGGCCGGCGGAGAGCTGGAGGAAGGAGAGCACCTGCGGCATGGCCGAGACGACCTCGGCGACGGCGGCGGGTTCGTGGTCCGCGGGTTCGGGGTGGGCCAGCGACCAGGCGTCGAAGAGGGCGACCCAGCCGCGGAGCACGGCGCTGTCGTCGCGGTCCCAGGCGCGCAGCCGCCAGCCGGGGCGGGCGTTGTCGCCGTGCACCTCGACGAGGCCGGCGAGGCGGGCGGTGTCCCAGTCGGCGCGGACCTGAGCGGCGGTCAGGCCCAGGTCGGCGGCGGCCCGTTCGGCGGTGGCTTCGGAGAGGGTGGCTTTGCCGTCGGCTCTGCCGTCACTGCCGGGGCCGAGGGCGGCGTCGGCCCAGTGGGCGACGCGGGCCGCGCCGGCGAGGCCGGAGCGAGCCATTCTGGCCAACTCGGCCTGTGCCGGGGTGCCCTCCGGGGGGCGGGGTGCGGGGCGGCGCGAGCGCCGCTGGTTCATCGCTCGGGGGGCGGCGGCCAGGGGTCGCGTGCGGACGAGTCGAAGCCTGGAGTCGCGCGGGATACGGGACGTCACGGGTGCAGTCTTCCGGTTGACGGTCCGAAAACCCAAACGGAATGTAACGGCGGGCTACGGGGATGGCCAACGCACGGGTCGAGGCAGGGGGTCGGGCGCCTGGATCAGGCCAGTGGTACGGCCTTAAACGGAACCTTCGCCACCGTCGGCCGGCGCCGTTACATCAGGGGGGTCAGAAAGCGGCGGAGCGCCTCTTCGTAGCCCGCGGGGTCGGCGTTCCACATGGCTCCGTGGGGAGCGTGCGGGACGGTGTGGAGGGCGACGAGATCGGGGCGGGCGGCGGCGAGGCGGCGGGAGAGGGCCCAGGGGGCGACGGTGTCGTCCGGGCCGTGCACGATCAGCGTCGGCACCTTGAGCAGCTCGGGGTCGACGGCTTCGGCGAGCCGGTCGCCGTGCAGACCGGTGCGGCCCTGGGCGGCGCGGACGGCGAGGGGCAGCAGGGCGCCGGGGGTGCGGCGGGCCGAGGCGAGGGCGCGCAGGGTGGTCTCCCAGCTGAGCACCGGGGAGTCCAGGATCAGGCCCCTGATCCGCTCACGGACGCCCGAGTGGCCGGCGGCGCGCAGGGCCATGGTGGCGCCGGTGGACCAGCCGTGCAGGACGACGTTGCGGGCGCCGTGGCGGACGGCGTGGCGGATCGCGGCGTCGAGGTCGCGCCACTCGGTCTCGCCGAGGTGGTTGAGGCCGTCGGGCTGTCGGGGTGCGCCGAGGTCGCCGCGGTAGCCGAGGGCGAGCACCGGGAAGCGTCGGTCGGCGAGGAACTCCATGACGTTCATGGAGAGTTCGCGGGTGGCGCCGAGGCCGTGGACGGTGATGACCCAGGTGTCCCGGACGCCTGGCAGGAACCACGCGGGCAGGGTGCCGAGTTCGCCGGGGATGTGGACGTCGGTGTGGTCGAGACCCAGGGCGGAGCGTGGGTCGCCGACGTGGACGTTGGGGGTGAGCCAGACCTTGTCGCCGGGTTCCAGGGTGCCGTGCGTGACGCGTTCGAGGCGGCGTACGACGGTGTCGGCGGAGTGGGCCGCGGTGCCCAGGACGGGGCCGACGACCGCGTGGCTGCCGTCGCCGGCGAGGCCGTAGGTGCCGGGCCGCAGGGCGGCCAGGTCCCGGGTCAGGGCGATCTGTCCGGCGGCCGTGGCATGCACGGTGAGCCGGGGTTCGCCGGCCAGGGGCCGGCCCGGGGGTGCCTTCAGGGCGGCGTCGCTGGCGAGGCGCCCGGCGGCGACGCTCGCGGCTCCGGCGGCCAGGGCCACGGTGACGGCGGCGGCCGTCGCTTTGACAGTGCGCACCCGTCCAGTGTCCGGGTGGACGGGGGTTGAGGCCAGTGGGAGGGCAGATGCGGGTGACACCGGGCCTCCGGGGAGGCAGTCGGCGCCCGCGTCAACCGCGCTGCCCGTACCCCCTCAGCTTCTCCCCCGCCTCGGCCACCTGTGCCGCCGACAGGAGGCTCGGAGTGAGGCCCGGCACCGAGGACGCGGTCAGCCACAGGCGGCACATCCACTCCAGCTGGGCGGTGCGGTCGTAGGCCTGGTCGAGGGTGTCGCCGTAGGTGATCGTGCCGTGGTTCCGCAGGAGGCAGGCGGTGCGGTCGGCGAGGGCGTGGAGCATGTTCTCGGCCAACTCCTCGGTGCCGTACATCGCATACGGGGCAACCCGGACGGCGCCGCCGAGGGCGCCGGACATGTAGTGGACCGCGGGAAGCTCCGGCACGAGCATGGAGACGGCCGTCGCGTGGACGGCGTGGGTGTGGACGACGGCGCGGGCGTCGGTGGAGCGGTAGACGGCGAGATGCATGGGCAGTTCGCTGGTCGGGACCAGGCTGCCGAGGACCTGCCGGCCGTCGAGGCCGACGCCGGTGATGTCGTCCGGGGTCAGCCGGTCGTACGGCACTCCCGACGGCGTGACCAGCACCGTGTCGCCGACGCGGACGGAGACGTTGCCGGAGGTGCCGACGACGAGTCCGTCGGCGACGGTGCGGCGGGCGGCGTCGACGAGGCGCTCCCAGGCGCGGGCCTCCTCCTCGCGCGCACCGCGCCCCCGCGGTGCGCCCACCGTCCGCGCGTCCTCCCCGGCGTCCCGCCCGTCCCGCTGCTCCTGCCGCTGCTCAGCCATGCGGCGATCCTGCCAGTCGCGGCATCGGCGCACCGCCGGGCCGGGGCACTTTAGGGCGGAGCCACGGCGTCCGGAAGTGCGCATATACGGATACATCACCCTCTTGCGCAGCTTGGCCAGACATCACCGAACGTTGCGGGATCTTCCAGTAACCTTGCTGCCTGATTTGTCGTGCACGTCGCCATTCCGGGGGGAAACATGGCTCGTGATCACAAACCGTCCCGTCACCGTGGCCGCGCGCTGGCGGCCGCCGTGGCCGCGCTCGCCCTGTCGGGGACCGCGCTGGCCGAGTTACCGGCCGCGGCGGCGGGCAGGCCCAAGGGGCACGACGTCTCGTCCCATCAGAAGAACGTCGACTGGCCGGGCGCGAAGGACAAGGGCGCCCGGTTCGTCTACGTCAAGGCGACCGAGGGCGGGACGTACCGCAACCCGTACTTCGAGCAGCAGTACACCGGCTCGCGCGACGCGGGGCTGATCCGTGGGGCCTACCACTTCGCGCTGCCGGACCAGTCGTCGGGCAAGGCGCAGGCGCGGCACTTCGTGAACAACGGCGGCGGCTGGAGCGCGGACGGCTGGACGCTGCCGCCGGCGCTCGACATCGAATACAACCCGTACGACGGCAAGCACCGGTGCTACGGCCTGAAGAAGGCCGCGATGGTCAGCTGGATCAAGTCCTTCAGCAACGAGGTCAAGCGGCTCACCGGCCGGCGTCCGGTGATCTACACGACCGCTCACTGGTGGAACGTGTGCACCGGCGGCAGCGGCGCCTTCGCCGGGAACCACGCGCTGTGGGTGGCCCGTTACGACGCGGCGGACGCCGGTTCGCTGCCGAACGGCTGGTCGTACTGGACGATCTGGCAGTACGACAACAGCGGCAGCCTGCCGGGTGATCAGAATCTCTTCAACGGCTCGGCGGCTCAGCTGAGGAAGTTCGCCCGGGGCTCGTGACCGTGCGGCGCACGGGCCGCGCGGTGGGTGTCGTCGACATCGGAGGGAAAACCCTCGGTTCCGGTCACCGTGCAGCCTGCCTCAGTTCATCTTCCGTTCACCCTGGTTACCTACGTTCAACGTGCCAATGACGCTCGAACGATTGCCTGGGTAAATGGAAAACTTCTCGCTGATCCTCGCGATTGTGGTAGTAACCGCACTTGCGTTCGATTTCACGAACGGTTTTCACGACACCGCCAACGCGATGGCCACGACCATCTCGACCGGTGCGCTCAAGCCCAAGGTCGCGGTGGCCATGTCCGCCGTGCTCAACCTTGTGGGCGCCTTTCTCTCCGTGGAGGTCGCCAACACGATCTCCAAGGGCCTCGTCGACGAGAGCGGCATACGTCCTGAGGTCATCTTCGCGGCCCTGGTGGGCGCGATCCTCTGGAACCTGCTGACCTGGCTGGTCGGACTCCCCTCCAGCTCCTCGCACGCCCTCATGGGCGGTCTGATCGGCGCCACCATCGCTTCGGCGGGCATGGGCGCGGTCCACGGTGACGTCCTGGTCACCAAGGTCCTGATCCCGGCGATCGCGGCGCCCATCGTCGCGGGCCTCGCCGCCATGCTGGCAACCCGCCTCTCCTACTCCCTCGGCAAGAAGGCGGACGGCAAGGCCGCCGCCAAGGGCTTCCGCGCCGGCCAGATCGCCTCGGCCGGCCTGGTCTCCCTCGCCCACGGCACGAACGACGCGCAGAAGACGATGGGCATCATCACCCTCGCCCTCGTCGCCGGCGGCGTCGTCGCTCCCGACTCCGACCCGCCCACCTGGGTCATCCTCTCCGCGGGTCTGGCCATCGCGCTCGGCACCTACCTCGGCGGCTGGCGCATCATCCGCACGATGGGCAAGGGTCTGACCGACCTCCAGCCGCAGCAGGGCTTCGCCGCCCAGACCAGCGCGGCGACGGTCATCCTGGCCTCCTCGCACCTCGGTTTCTCCCTCTCCACCACGCACTCCGTCTCCGGTTCGGTGATGGGCGCGGGCCTCGGCCGAAAGGGCGGCGTGGTCCGCTGGTCGACGGCGACGCGGATGTTCGTGGCGTGGGGCCTCACGCTCCCGGCGGCCGCCCTGGTGGGCGCGCTGGCCGAGTCCGTGTGCGACCTCGGCGACTGGGGTACGGCGCTCGTCGCGGTCTTCCTGATCGCCTCCAGCGCGGCCATCTGGAAGATCTCGCGCCGTGAGGTCGTGGACGCGTCGAACGTCAACGACACCGACGGCGAACCGGCCGGCGTGGTCACGACGGCGATCGCCGCGGTCACCCCGCCTCCGGCGGGCACCGTGGCGGACGGCCTGACCGCCACGATCCCCGCACCGGCAGCGGCCACGGCCTCCACGGAACCGGCGGCCCCGCCGGCCGCCGCGGTCTGAGCGACGAAGGAAACCAAGCAACATGAAGATCGACTGGCAAGCACTGGGCTCCGTCTTCGGCGTCAGCCTCGTCGTCACCGTGGCCCTCGTGGCCCTCTTCACCCTCGGCATCATGGGCCTCTCCCGCCAGGAGCGGGCCGCGGCCCAGGGCGGCTCGGCAGCCCTCGCCGTGTCCGGCGCGTACGCCTGCTTCGCCGCGTGTGCGGCGGCGGTGGGGTACGGGATCTATCTGATCGTCGCCTGACACCCACCACGACGATTCGGCGCCCTGTTCCGGTCCCCTCGAAAGGGGGATTCCGGGCAGGGCGCTGTCGCGTTCCGGGCCTCACGATCCATGTCCGCGGGCCCGCCGATGTGGGGTTCTGCACACTCCGCTCTCGCAGGTCAACAGCGAGTTGACGGCCCTTCCGGGCCCGTGGTGGACTTCCGGAGCCATGTACGACGGCAGAAGAGGAAGCCGGTGGAAGTCCGGCGCGGTCCCGCCACTGTCACCGGGGTAGGTAGCCCCGGGAGCCAGGAACTCTCGCCGTCGGTCTCGTCGAACCAGGGCGTGGACACCCTGAGTGAGGACATATCGCCATGCTCGCCTGCCGTTTGAGGTACAGCACCAGGTCGCTGCCCGACCCCACGGCCGGCTGAGCCGATGCGTGCCGATCGCGTCTTCGCGTACGGCGCCGCCGCCGGACTCGTCGCAGACCTGCTGCTCGGTGATCCACGCCGGGGGCATCCGGTCGCCGTGTTCGGGCGGGCCGCCGGTGCCGTGGAAAAGGCTCTGTGGCGGGACCACCGCGGGTGGGGCGCGCTGCACACCACCGTGTGTGCCGGGGGCGCCGTGGCGCTCGGTGCCGTGGCCCAGAGAGCCGTACGACCCTCCCGTACCGCGTCCGTCGCGCTGACCGCCGCCGCCACCTGGGCCGTCGTGGGCGGGACGTCGCTCGCACACGAGGCCCGGGTCATCGGCCGGGCTCTGGAGGCGGGGGACGTCGAGGGCGCTCGCGCCCGGCTGCCGCACCTGTGCGGGCGGGATCCGCAGGCACTCGACGCCGACGGGGTAGCCCGGGCCGTCGTCGAGTCCGTCGCCGAGAACACCTCCGATGCCGTGGTCGGCGCCCTGGTGTGGGGGGCGCTCGCCGGAGTGCCCGGGCTGCTCGGGTTCCGGGCCGTCAACACCCTCGACGCCATGGTCGGGCACAGGTCCGAGCGGTACCGGCGCTACGGCTGGGCCTCCGCCCGCCTCGACGACCTCGCCGGATGGCCGGGGGCGCGGCTCACCGCCGTACTCGCCGCGGTTGCCGGGAGTGATCCCCGGGGGGCCGTACGAGCTTGGCGTGCCGACGCCGCCAAGCATCCGAGCCCCAACGCCGGGCCCGTCGAGGCCTCGTTCGCGGGGGCCCTCGGGGTGCGGCTCGGCGGGAGCCTGTCGTACGGAGGGCGGGTGGAGCACCGGCCCGTGCTCCATCAGGCCGGGCGGGCCGTCGCCGCGCACGACATCGAGCGCGCCGTACGGCTGTCGCGGCGCGTCGGGCTGCTCGCGCTCGGCGTCGGTGTCGCCGCACGGGCCCTGGTCACGAAGAAGGGACGTACCTCATGAGCGGGGGGCTGCTCGTCGCCGGGACCACCTCCGACGCCGGCAAGAGTGTCGTCACCGCCGGGATCTGCCGGTGGCTGGTGCGGCAGGGGGTCAAGGTCGCGCCCTTCAAGGCGCAGAACATGTCCCTCAATTCGTTCGTCACCAAGGAAGGCGCCGAGATCGGCCGGGCTCAGGCCATGCAGGCACAGGCCTGTCGGGTCGAGCCGACCGCGCTGATGAATCCCGTGCTGCTCAAGCCCGGTGGCGAGCAGAGCAGCCAGGTCGTGCTGATGGGCAAGCCCGTCGGCGAGATGAGTGCGCGCGGGTATCACGGGGGACGGCAGCAGAAGCTGCTCGGGACCGTGCTCGACTGTCTCGCCGAACTGCGGGGCACGTATGACGCGGTGATCTGTGAGGGGGCCGGCAGTCCGGCCGAGATCAATCTGCGGCGGACCGACATCGTCAACATGGGCATCGCCAGGAATGCCGGGCTTCCGGTGCTGGTGGTCGGGGACATCGACCGGGGTGGCGTCTTCGCCTCCTTCTTCGGGACCGTCGCACTGCTCTCGGAAGAGGACCAGAAGCTGGTCGCCGGGTTCCTCGTGAACAAGTTCCGGGGGGATGTCTCCCTCCTCGAACCCGGGCTCGACATGCTCCAGGGGCTCACCGGGCGGCGGACCTACGGCGTGCTGCCGTTCCGGCACGGGCTCGGGATCGACGAGGAGGACGGGCTGCGGGTCTCGATGCGGGGAACCGTCCGGGAGTCGAACACCGCCCCGCCCCTCGGGGAGGACGTGCTGCGGGTCGCCGTCTGCGCCGTCCCGCTGATGTCCAACTTCACGGACGTCGACGCCCTCGCCGCCGAACCGGGTGTCGTCGTGCGGTTCGTGGACCGGCCGGAGGAACTCGCCGACGCCGATCTCGTCATCGTTCCGGGGACGCGCGGGACGGTCCGGGCGCTGGAGTGGCTGCACGAGCGCGGGCTGGCCGCCGCCCTGGTCACAAGGGCCGCCGAAGGGCGTCCGATCCTCGGCATCTGCGGCGGCTTCCAGGTTCTCGGCGAGCACATCGAGGACGAGGTCGAGAGCCGGCGGGGGGAGGTCGAGGGGCTCGGCGTGCTGCCCGTGCGGGTGCGGTTCGCCCGCGAGAAGACCCTCACCCGGCCCGTGGGCGAGGCCCTCGGGGAGCGGGTCGAGGGGTACGAGATCCATCACGGGGTCGCCGCCGTGACCTCAGGAGAACCCTTCCTCGACGGCTGCCGCGTCGGTCAGACCTGGGGCACCCACTGGCACGGCTCGCTGGAGTCGGACGGCTTCCGGCGGGCGTTCCTGCGCGAGGTGGCGGCCGCCGCGGGCCGCCGGTTCGTGCCGGCCCCCGACACCTCGTTCGCCGCGCTGCGCGAGGAGCAGCTCGACCGGCTCGGCGACCTGATCGAACAGCACGCGGACACCGACGCGCTCTGGCGGCTCATCGAGTCGGGCGCGCCGCAAGGACTGCCTTTCATTCCACCGGGAGCGCCCGCATGAGCACTGTGTTGTTGTTGTCGACCGCCGACACGGACCTGTTGGCGGCCCGGGCCGCCTCCGGGGCCGACTACCGGATCGGCAACCCGACCCGCGTGGACGTGGCCGCGGAGCTGCCGGAGCTGATCCAGGGCTCCGACATCGCCGTCGTACGGCTGCTCGGTGGCAAGCGCGCCTGGGAGGACGGGCTGGCCGCGCTGAAGGCCGCCGGGATCCCGACCGTGCTGCTGGGCGGTGAGACCGTGCCGGACGCCGAGCTGATGGCCGAGTCGTCCGTGCCCGCCGGTGTGGTCGCGGAGGCGCTGAAGTACCTCGTCGAGGGCGGCCCCGCCAACCTCACCGAGCTGGCCCGGTTCCTGTCCGACACCGTGCTGCTGACCGGTGAGGGGTTCCTGGAACCGCAGAAGATGCCGGAGTACGGCATCCATGGCGACCGTGCCCGCACGGACGGCCGGCCGACCGTCGGCGTGCTCTTCTACCGGGCCCATGAGCTAAGCGGCAACACCGGCTTCGTCGACACCCTGTGCGACGCCATCGAGGCGCGCGGCGCCAACGCCCTTCCCGTGTACTGCGGTTCGCTGCGCGGTGCCGACGCCGGGCTGTACGAGCTCCTCGGCAGGACGGACGCTCTCGTCGCCACCGTCCTCGCCGCCGGTGGCGCGCACGCCTCACAGGCGTCGGCGGGCGGCGCCGAGGAGGCCTGGGACATCGGAGCCCTCGCCGACCTCAATGTGCCGGTGCTGCAAGGGCTTTGCCTTACGTCGTCCAGGGCGGCGTGGGACGCGTCCGACGCCGCGCTCTCCCCCATGGACGCGGCGATGCAGGTCGCGATCCCCGAGTTCGACGGGCGGCTCATCACCGTTCCGTTCTCCTTCAAGGAGCAGGGCCCGGACGACGTCCCCGTCTATGTCGCCGACCCCGAGCGGGCCGCGCGCGTCGCCGGAATCGCCGTACGGCACGCCCTGTTGGGGCACAAGCCGAACGCCGAGAAGAAGCTGGCGCTCGTCTTCACCGCGTACCCGACCAAGCACTCGCGGGTCGGCAACGCGGTCGGCCTCGACACGCCCGCCTCGGCGGTGCGAGTGCTGGACGCCCTCAAGCAGGCGGGGTACTCGCTCACCGAATACCCGTCCGGCGGCGACGAGTTGATCCACCGGCTCATCAACGCCGGTGGCCACGACGTCGAGTGGCTCACCGAGGAGCAGCTGGCCGCCGCGCCCGCGCGGGTGCCGCTGGCCGATTACCGGGCCTGGTTCGACAAGCTGGACCCGCAGCTGCGGGACGGCATGCTGGAGGCGTGGGGCGAGCCGCCGGGCAGCCTCTACGTCGACGGGGACGACATCGTGCTGGCCTCCCTCCAGTTCGGGAACGTCGTCGTGATGATCCAGCCGCCGCGCGGCTTCGGGGAGAACCCGATCGCGATCTACCACGACCCGGACATGCCGCCGTCGCACCACTACATGGCCGCGTACAGGTGGCTGGAGAACTCGTTCGGCGCCGACGCCGTCGTCCACATGGGCAAGCACGGCACGATGGAGTGGCTGCCGGGCAAGGGGCTGGGGCTCAGCGGGGGGTGTGCCCCGGACGCCGTCCTCGGGGAGCTGCCGCTCATCTACCCGTTCATCGTCAACGACCCCGGCGAGGGCACCCAGGCCAAGCGGCGCGGCCACGCCACCGTCGTCGACCACCTGGTGCCGCCGATGGCGCGTGCCGACACCTACGGCGACCTCGCCAAGCTGGAGCAGCTCCTCGACGAGTACGCGCTCGTCTCCGACCTGGACCCGACGAAGGCGCCGGCCGTGCGGGCGCAGATCTGGACGCTGGTCAAGGCGGCCGAACTCCACCACGACCTGCATGTCGAGGACCAGCCGGACGACGACGACTTCGACGAGTTCGTCATGCACATCGACGGCTATCTGTGCGAGATCAAGGACGTGCAGATCCGCGACGGGCTGCACATCCTCGGCGGCGGGCCGGTCGATGAGGCGCGGGTCAACCTCGTGCTCGCCGTACTGCGCGCCTCTCAGGTGTGGGGCGGACAGGCCAACGCGCTGCCGGGCCTCAGGGCCGCTTTCGCGGCCCATTTCGGGCTGGTGGAGAAGGAGTTGCTTGCCGAGCCGGGCGCGCCGGTGAAGGTGCCGGTCGAGCTGACGGAGCTGGTCGAGGGCCCGTCCCGGAGCGCCGCCGACGCGATCGACCTGCTGGAGCAGCTGTGCCGGCGGGTCGCGGAGGGCATGGAGGCACGCGACTGGGACGTCACGGTCGTCCCGGCCGTGCTGCGGGGTGTGCTCGGCGTCGAGCTCCCCGACGGGGTCGCCGTGCTGGAGTTCGCCTGCAATGAGGTGGTACCGCGGCTCGCCCGTACCACCGACGAGATCGACCACATCCTCAAGGCGCTCGACGGTGGTTATGTCCCGGCCGGCCCGTCCGGTTCGCCGACGCGCGGGCTGGTCAACGTCCTGCCGACCGGCCGGAACTTCTACTCGGTCGACCCCAAGGCGATTCCGTCCAGGCTGAGTTGGGAGGTCGGGCAGTCGCTCGCCGACTCGCTGGTCCAGCGGTATCTGGCCGACACGGGCGAGTATCCGAAGTCCGTCGGCCTGACGGTGTGGGGTACGTCCGCGATGCGCACCCAGGGCGACGACATCGCCGAGATCCTGGCACTGCTGGGCTGCCGCCCGGTGTGGGACGAGGCCTCGCGCCGGGTGACCGGCTTCGAGATCATCGGCTTGGAGGAGCTGGGGCGCCCGCGCATCGACGTCACCGTCCGCATCTCCGGGTTCTTCCGGGACGCGTTCCCGCACGTCGTCAGCCTGATCGACGACGCGGTGCGCAAGGTGGCCGACCTCGACGAGCCCGCCGAGCGCAACTTCGTGAAGGCCCACGCCGACGAGGACACCGCCGAGCACGGTGACCGGCGGCGCGCGACGGCCCGTGTCTTCGGCTCCAAGCCGGGCGCGTACGGTGCCGGTCTGCTGCCGCTGATCGACGCCCGCAACTGGCGCTCCGACGCGGACCTCGCCGAGGTGTACGCGGTGTGGGGCGGGTACGCCTACGGGCGCGGGCTGGACGGGCGGGCGGCGCGCGGGGACATGGAGATGGCGTTCAAGCGGATCAACGTGGCCGCGAAGAACGTCGACACCCGGGAGCACGACCTGGTCGACGCCGACGACTACTTCCAGTACCACGGCGGCATGGTCGCCATGGTCCGCCACCTGACGGGCGCCAACCCCGAGGCGTACGTGGGCGATTCGGCCACCCCGGACCAGGTGAAGACCCGCACGCTGGGTGAGGAGACGCACCGCGTCTTCCGGGCGCGTGTCGTGAACCCCCGCTGGATGGCGGCCATGCGCCGGCACGGCTACAAGGGCGCCTTCGAGATGGCGGCGACCGTCGACTACCTCTTCGGCTACGACGCCACGGCGGGCGTGGTCGACGACTGGATGTACGAGAAGCTCAGCGCGGAGTACGTCTTCGACCCGGAGAACCGGGACTTCATGAAGAAGTCCAACCCATGGGCGCTGCGCGGCATCACCGAACGGCTTCTGGAGGCGGCGGACCGTGGCCTCTGGGCGGAGCCGGACGCGGAGACGCTGGAGCGGCTGCGCGCCACCTACCTTGAGCTCGAAGGCGACCTGGAGGGCGACGACCAGTGACCACCCCCTTCCCCTTCACGGCCGTCGTCGGCCAGGACGATCTGCGGCTCGCGCTGCTGCTGAACGCCGTGTCACCGGCGGTCGGCGGTGTGCTGGTGCGCGGCGAGAAAGGCACGGCCAAGTCCACGGCGGTGCGCGCGCTTTCGGCGTTGCTGCCGGCGGTGCCGGTCGTCGCCGGGTGCCGGTTCTCGTGTGATCCGGCCTCCCCCGATCCCGCGTGCCCGGACGGCCCGCACGAGATCGGGAACGGTGTCGCGCGGCCCTCCCGTATGGTCGAACTCCCCGTCGGCGCCTCCGAGGACCGGCTGGTCGGCGCCCTCGACATCGAGCGGGCGCTCGCCGAGGGCGTGAAGGCCTTCGAGCCGGGGCTGCTCGCCGACGCGCATCGCGGGATCCTCTACGTCGACGAAGTGAACCTGCTGCACGACCACTTGGTCGACCTGCTGCTCGACGCGGCCGCCATGGGCGCCTCGTACGTCGAGCGCGAGGGTGTTTCCGTACGGCATGCCTCGAAGTTCCTGCTCGTCGGGACCATGAACCCCGAAGAGGGCGAGCTGCGACCGCAGTTGCTCGACCGGTTCGGGCTGACCGTCGAGGTGGCCGCCTCGCGCGAACCCGACCAGCGGGTGGAGGTGGTCCGGCGGCGGCTGGCGTACGACGACGATCCGGCGGGTTTCGCGGCCCGTTGGGCCGACGAGGAGTCCGCCGTACGTCAACGGGTCGTCGCGGCACGGGAGTTGTTGCCGTCGGTGCGGCTCGGGGACGGGGCGCTGCGGCAGATCGCGGCGACCTGTGCCGCGTTCGAGGTGGACGGCATGCGGGCCGACATCGTGATGGCGCGGACGGCCACCGCGCTGGCCGCGTGGGCCGGGCGGACCGAGGTGCTCGCGGAGGATGTGCGGCAGGCCGCGCTGCTCGCGCTGCCGCATCGGCGTCGGCGTAATCCCTTTGACGCGCCGGGACTTGACGAGGACAAGCTCGACCAGACGCTGGAGGAGTTCAGCGGAGAAGGCGAAGGCGACGGCGACGAGGATCCCGACCCGGACGGGCCCGGCGGAGGCGGCGGGCAGCCGACGCCGGACGACGGGTCGCAGGGTGACTCCGGGGGCGGGGCGCGGCCCGAGGCCGGGGAGGACGGGGAACCGCAGGCCGGCGGTGCCGGTGGCGGCGAGCAGTCCGCCGTACGGGCGTCCGAGCCGTTCCGTACCAAGGTGCTCAGCGTGCCGGGGCTCGGGGACGGTGCCGCCGGGCGGCGTTCGCGGGCGCGGACCGAGCACGGGCGGACCACGGGGGCGCGCCGCCCTCGGGGTGCGCTGACCAAGCTGCATCTCGCCGCGACCGTGCAGGCCGCCGCGCCGCATCAGCGGGCGCGGGGGCGGTCCGGTCCCGGGCTTGTGCTGCGGCGGGACGATCTGCGGCAGGCGACTCGGGAGGGGCGCGAGGGGAACCTCGTGCTGTTCGTGGTCGATGCCTCGGGGTCCATGGCCGCTCGGCAGCGGATGGGTGCCGTGAAGGGCGCCGTGCTGTCGCTGCTGCTGGATGCGTATCAACGGCGGGACAAGGTGGGGCTGGTGACGTTCCGGGGGACGGCGGGTGAGGTGGCGTTGCCGCCGACGTCGTCCGTGGACGCCGCCGCGGCCCGGTTGGAGACGTTGCCGACGGGCGGGCGTACGCCGCTCGCCGCCGGGCTGCTCAAGGCGCACGAGGTGCTGCGGGTCGAGCGGCTGCGGGATCCCGCGCGTCGGGCGCTGGTCGTCGTGGTGACCGACGGGCGGGCCACGGGTGGGCCCGAGCCGGTCGCGCTGTCTCAGCGGGCGGCACGGTTGTTCGCCGCCGACGGGGTCGCCTCCGTCGTCGTCGACTGCGAGTCCGGGCCCGTGCGGCTGGGGCTCGCCGGGCAGCTCGCGGGTGAGTTGGGGGGTACGGCGGTGACGCTCGACGAGTTGCGGGCGGACTCCATCGCCGGCCTGGTCAAGGACGTACAGAGGAGGGTCGCGTAATGCCTCAGGGACAGCCGAGTGTGGTGCCGGACGATGGGCTGACCACGCGTCAGCGACGTAATCGTCCTTTGGTGGTGGTGCACACCGGGATCGGGAAGGGGAAGTCCACCGCCGCGTTCGGGCTCGCTCTGCGGGCCTGGAACCAGGGGTGGCCCATCGGGGTGTTCCAGTTCGTCAAGTCGGCGAAGTGGAAGGTCGGCGAGGAGAACGCGCTGCGGGTGCTCGGGGAGTCCGGTGAGGGCGGGTCCGTCGACTGGCACAAGATGGGCGAGGGCTGGTCCTGGGTTCAGCGGGACGCCCAGATGGACAACGAGGAGAAGGCCCGGGAAGGCTGGGAGCAGGTCAAGCGGGACCTCGCCGCCGAGACGTACCAGCTGTATGTCCTCGACGAGTTCGCCTACCCCATGCACTGGGGGTGGGTCGACACCGATGAGGTCATCGCTGTGCTGCGGGATCGGCCGGGGACCCAGCATGTCGTCATCACCGGGCGGAACGCTCCCGAGAAATTGGTCGACTTCGCCGATCTCGTGACCGACATGTCCAAGGTGAAGCATCCGATGGACGCCGGGCAGAAGGGGCAGCGGGGTATCGAGTGGTGATGTCCTCCTCCGTCTCCGTCCCTCGGCTGGTCATCGCCGCGCCCTCGTCCGGGAGCGGGAAGACCACCGTCGCCACGGGGTTGATGGCCGCGTTCGCCGCGCGGGGGCTTGCCGTGTCTGCGCACAAGGTCGGGCCGGACTACATCGACCCCGGGTATCACTCGCTCGCCACCGGGCGGGTGGGGCGGAATCTCGACGCGTACCTGTGCGGTCCCGAGTTGATCGGGCCGTTGTTCGCGCACGGGGCGCGGGGGTGTGACATCGCCGTCGTCGAGGGTGTGATGGGGCTGTACGACGGGGCCGCGGGGGAAGGTGAACTGGCGTCCACCGCTCATGTCGCGAAGCTGTTGCGGGCGCCGGTGGTGCTGGTCGTCGACGCGTCGTCGCAGTCTCGGTCGGTGGCGGCGCTCGTGCACGGGTTCGCTTCGTGGGATCCGGAGGTGCGGGTCGGGGGTGTGATCCTCAACAAGGTCGCGTCCGATCGGCATGAGGAGCTGCTGCGGGAGGCGTTGGAGTCGGCCGGGGTGCCGGTGCTCGGGGTGCTGCGGCGGGTGGCTCAGGTGGATACGCCTTCGCGGCATCTGGGGTTGGTGCCGGTCGCCGAGCGGCGGGGGGCTGCGGTTGAGGCGGTTGCGGCGATGGCGGCGCAGGTTGCGGCAGGGTGCGATCTGGGCGCGTTGGAAGCACTTGCCCGCGCTGCTGGTCCCGTACCAGGGGGCTCCGCCCCCTGGACCCCCGTGTCGCCCGCCCACCACCCGACTCGGTCGGTCGAAAAGCGAGGCACGGACGTCGCCGCCCCTGGCGATACGGGCAACCCCGTAGTTGCCGTCGCCGGTGGGCCCGCGTTCACCTTCTCCTATGCCGAGCACATCGAGCTGCTCGCCGCCGCCGGTGCCGACGTCGTCACCTTCGACCCCCTTCGTGATGAGGAACTGCCCCCCGGCACCCGCGGGTTGGTCATCGGTGGTGGGTTCCCCGAGGTGTACGCCGCCGAGTTGTCCGCCAACGAACCCCTGCGCAAGGCCGTCGGTGAGCTCGCCCTCAGCGGCGCTCCTGTCGCCGCCGAATGTGCCGGGCTGCTCTACCTGTGCCGTGAACTCGACGGGCTTCCCATGTGCGGGGTGCTCGACGCGTCCGCGCGGATGAGCGAGCGGCTCACGCTGGGGTACCGGGACGCCGTGGCCGTCAACGACAGTTCCCTCGCCGTCGCCGGGACGCGGATGCGGGGGCACGAGTTTCACCGGACCGTCGTGGAGCCCGGCGCGGGGGCGGCTCCCGCATGGGGGGTGCGCGCCCCTGCGCGGCGCGTCGAAGGTTTCGTACAACAAGGTGTGCACGCGAGTTATCTGCACACGCACTGGGCGTCGCAGCCCGGTGTGGCCCGTCGGTTCGTGGAGAGGTGCCGGACGTCATGAGCAGCAGCAGGTTGATCGGAGTCGGGGTGGGTCCCGGTGATCCGGAGCTGGTGACCGTCAAGGGCGTCAACGCGCTGCGTGCCGCCGATGTGGTCGTGGTGCCGGTGATGGACAGCGGGGAGCGGGGGCGGGCCGAGGCCACCGTGCTGCACTACGTGCCCGAGGAGAAGGTCGTCCGGGTGGTGTTCGCGCTGAACGAGCGGACCGACCGGGGTCGGCGGGAGGCCGCCTGGGACGCCGCCGGGGAGCGGGTCGCCGCGCTGCTCGCCGCGCACTCGGCCGTCGCCTTCGCCACCATCGGCGATCCGAACGTCTACTCCACCTTCACCTATCTCGCGCAGACCATCGCCGAGACCGTGCCGGGAACCGTCGTGGAGACCGTGCCCGGCATCACCGCCATGCAGGATCTCGCCGCCCGCTCCGGGGCCGTGCTGACCGAGGGCACCGAGCCGCTCACGCTCGTGCCCGTCACCGCCGGCGCCCAGGCGCTGAAGGACGCCCTGGCCGGGCCGGGGACGGTCGTGGCGTACAAGTTCGGGCGGCAGGCCCAGGAGGTCGCCGAGGCGCTGCGGGAGACCGGGCGGATCGACGACGCCGTGTGGGGGTCGGCGCTCGGGCTGCCGGAGGAGTCCGTGCGGCCCGCCGCCGACCTGGACGGCGGCCCGCTTCCCTACCTCTCCACGCTCATCGCGCCCGCCCGGCGTGACGGCGGGCGAGGCGGCAAGCTGTGACCTCGCCCCTGGGGGCGTCAGTCGGCGATGCCCACCACCAGCCAGATGAACGCCACCCCCGCGACCGTGCACAGCAGGGTCGAGCGGGCGGGGTGTTCGTGGTGGGCCTCGGGGAGGATCTCGGCGGCCGCCAGATACAGGAGCGCGCCGCCGAAGAAGCCGAGATACGCGCCGAGCAGCTTCTCCGGGATGGTGAAGAAGAGGGTGGAGGCCGCGCCCACGACCGGTGCCGCCGCGTCCGCCACCAGCATCGCCAGCGCCCGGCGGCGGGCGTTCCCGTACAGGCTCGTGATCGTGTACGTGTTGAAGCCGTCCGCGAAGTCATGGGCGATCACCGCGAGGGCCACCGCCGTGCCCATGCCGCCGCCCACCTGGAAGGCCGCGCCGATCGCCACGCCGTCCATGGCGCTGTGGCCGACCATCGCCGCGGCGGCCGTCAGGCCCACCTCGGGGACCCGGCCGTCGTTCTCCTCGCCGCCGTGCGCGGCCTGGCGGACGGCGAGGAGACGTTCCACCAGATGGGCCACCAGGAAGCCGGCCACGAACAGGAGCAGCGCGGCGGGTACGCCGAAGACCTCGGTGCCCGCCGCCTCCAGCGCCTCCGGCAGCAGATCCAGGCCGACCACGCCCAGCATCAGGCCGCCGGCCAGGCCAAGGACCAGGTGACGGCGGTCGGTCACCCGCTGTGCCGTCCAGCCGCCGGCCAGTGTCATCAGGAACGCGCCGAGCGCGACGAACACCGCCATGGGCCCTTCGTATCCGATGAAGGCCCGTTCGCGCACATCCAGCACCCCCTGTTCGAACTTCCCCGGCCCTCCCGGCCTTACCGACTCCCCCAGATCTCCCAGCTCCCCCAGTGATTCTTCGTACGAGAGGACCCGAACCCATGGCCGACGCCCCCACCGGCAAGGTGACCTTCGTCGGTGCCGGCCCCGGCGCCGCCGACCTGCTGACGTTCCGTGCCGCGCGCGCCATCGCCGAGGCTGACGTCGTGATCTGGGCGGCCAGCCTGGTCCAGGCCGAGGTCCTGGAGCATGCCCGTGAGGGCGCGGAGATCCTCGACTCGGCGACGATGTCGCTGGAGGACGTCGTCGCCGTCTATGAGCGGGCCGTCGCCGAAGGCCTTCGCGTCGCGCGGATCCACTCCGGTGACCCCGCGCTGTGGGGCGGTACGCAGGAGCAGCTCGACCGGTGTGCCGAGATCGGGATCGAGACCGAGGTCGTCCCCGGCGTCTCCGCCTTCTCCGCCGTCGCCGCGCTCGCCCGGCGCGAGCTGACCATCCCCGAGGTCGCGCAGTCCGTGGTGCTCACCCGCCTCGGCGGGGGCAAGACGCCGATGCCGCCGGGCGAGGAGGTGCGGGAGTTCGCCAAGCACGGCACCACCATGGCGATCTTCCTGTCGGCCGCGCGGAGCGGTCAGCTGGTGCGGGAGCTGCTGGAGGGCGGTTATCCGACCTCCACTCCGGTCGTCGTCGCCTACCAGGCGACCTGGCCCGAGGAGCTGGTCGTGCGGTGCACGATCGAGACGCTGGAGGAGACGGTCAAGGAGCACAAGCTCTGGAAGCACACCCTCTTCCTGGTCGGGCCCGCGCTCGACGCCGAGGGCACCCGCTCGCACCTGTACCACCCCGGTCACTTCCACGGGTACCGCAAGGCCGACCCGGAGGCCCGCCGGGCTCTGCGCGCGCGGGGTGCGAGTACGTGATCACGGTCTTCGGTACGGGGACGGGGGCGCCGGTTCCCGCCGACGTGCTGGCCGGGGCCCGGCTGGTGGTGGGCGGGCGGCGTCATCTGGCGTCCGCGCCGGTGCCCGCCGACGCCGAGCAGGTCGTCCTCGGTCCGCTCGCGCCCGCCCTCGACACCATCGAGCGGCATCTGAAGCTGGAGAGCCCGGTCGTCGTGCTCGCCTCCGGTGATCCTGGGTTCTTCGGGATCGTGCGGGCGCTGGCCGAGCGGTTCGGGTCCGAGCAGTTGGAGGTACGGCCGGGAGTCTCCTCCGTCGCCGCCGCGTTCGCGCGGCTCGGGCTGACGTGGGACGACGCGGTCGTCGTCAGTGCGCACGGGCGGGAGCTGCGGACGGCCGTCCACGTGTGCCGGGCGCGGCCCAAGGTCGCCGTGCTGACCGGGCCGGGGGCCGGACCCGCCGAGCTGGGAGCCGCGCTGCGCGCCGACGCCCGGGTCCTGGTCGTCGCCTCCGCGCTGGGCTCCGCCGAGGAACGCGTCGAGCGGGTGACACCGGCCGAGGCCGCCGCCCGTGACTGGGGGACGTCGGTGAGCGTGGTGCTGTGCCTGGACGAGGCGCGGGTGCTGGGCGCCACCGCCCGGACGGTCGCCGGGCCGGGTGCCGGGCCCGCTCGATGGGCGCTGGACGAGGGCGAGTTCGCCCACCGCGACTCGATGATCACCAAGTTCGAGGTACGGGCGCTCGCGCTGGCCCGGCTGGGTCCCCGGCTCGGTGACCATGTCTGGGACATCGGGGCGGGCTCCGGTTCGGTCGCCGTGGAGTGCGCGCGGTTCGGCGCGGCCGTCACCGCCGTCGAGAAGACCCGGGACGGCGTCGAGCGGGTCCGCGCCAACGCGGCGGCCCACGGGGTCGACGTACGGGCCGTGCACGGGGCCGCGCCGACGGTGCTGTCCGATCTCGACGATCCCGACGCCGTGTTCATCGGCGGCGGCGGGCGTGAGCTGCCCGCGATCGTCACCGCGTGCGCGCGGCGCGCCCGGCGGACGGTCGTCGTGGCGATGGCGGCGCTCGACCGGGTGCCGGCCGTGCGCGAGGCGCTCACCGGCGCCGGGCTCTCCTGCGACGGGGTGCTGTTGCAGTCGTCGCGGCTGGCACCGCTGCCGGGGGACGTGACCCGGCTCGCGGCCACCAACCCTGTTTTTCTGTTGTGGGGGTTCCGAACCCCCGTTTCTCATGAGGGAGTTGCCCTGTGATCGGCCTCATTTCCGCCACCTCGGCGGGCGCGGCTGCGCGCGACCGGCTGGCCGCGGCGTGGCCGGAGCGGACGCGCGTGTACGAGGGTCCCGTCGGGGACGCCGTACGGGCGGCGTTCGCTGAGTGCGAGCAGCTGGTGTGCTTCCTCGCCACGGGTGCCGTGGTGCGGCTGGTCGCGCCGCTGCTCGGCGACAAGACGTCCGACCCGGGTGTGGTGTGCGTCGACGAGGGCGGCCGGTTCGCCGTGTCGCTGCTCGGCGGGCACGGTGGCGGGGCCAATGAACTCGCCCGCGAGGTCGGGGAGTCGCTGGGCGCGGAGCCCGTGGTCACGACGGCGACGGACGCGGTCGGTCTGCCGGGCCTCGACACGCTCGGCTTCCCCGTCGAGGGCGATGTCGCCGCCGTGTCGCGGGCGCTGCTGGACGGTGAACCGGTCGCTCTGAAGGCGGAGTTGGCGTGGCCGCTGCCCGCCCTGAAGGTCACCGGCGACGGCGCGTACGCCGTCCGTGTCACCGACCGGCTCGTGGACGCCGCCGAGCGCGAGGTGGTCCTGCGACCGCCGTCCCTCGTCGTCGGCGTCGGCGCCTCGAAGGGCGTGCCGGTCGAGGAGGTGCTCGGGCTGGTGCGGGAGGCGCTGCGGGACGCCGGGCTGTCTGAGGCGTCCCTCGCCGAACTCGCCACCGTGGACGCCAAGGCGGAGGAGCCGGGCATCGTCGAGGCCGCCCGCGCACTGGGCGTCCCCCTGGTCACCCACGCCGCCGCGGACCTTGCGGCCGTCGAGGTGCCCAACCCCTCCGACGCGCCCCTGGCCGCCGTGGGCACGCCGTCGGTCGCCGAGGCCGCCGCGCTCGTCGGCGGCGGTGAACTCCTCGTCCCCAAGCGGAAGTCCTCGCGGGCGGACGGTCACGCCTCGATGGCGACCTGTGCCGTCGTACGGCGTCCCGGGCGCGGCCGGCTCGCGGTGGTCGGGCTCGGGCCCGGCGCCCGGGACCTGCTGACCCCACGTGCGAAGGCGGAGTTGCGGGGCGCCGCCGTGCTGGTCGGTCTCGACCAGTACGTCGACCAGATCCGCGATCTGCTGCGGCCCGGCACCGTGATCCTGGAGTCGGGGCTCGGGGCCGAGGAGGAGCGGGCCCGGACGGCCGTGGCGGAGGCCCGCAAGGGGCAGGCCGTCGCGCTGATCGGCAGCGGGGACGCGGGCGTGTACGCCATGGCCTCCCCCGCGCTCGCCGAGGCCTCCGACGACATCGAGGTCGTCGGTGTGCCCGGGGTGACCGCCGCGCTGGCCGCCGCCGCGATCCTGGGCGCCCCGCTGGGCCACGACCATGTGTCCATCAGCCTCTCCGACCTGCACACTCCGTGGGAGGTCATCGAGCGGCGGGTGCGGGCGGCGGCCGAGGCGGACATCGTCGTCACCTTCTACAACCCGCGTTCCCGGGGCCGTGACTGGCAGCTCCCGAAGGCTCTGGCGATCCTCGCCGAGCACCGGGAGCCGACGACGCCGGTCGGTGTCGTACGGAACGCGTCGCGGCCGGACGAGTCCAGTCGGCTCACGTCACTGGGGTCCCTGGACCCGGCGACGGTCGACATGATGACGGTGGTGACCGTCGGCAACACGGCGACCCGTGACATCGCGGGCCGCATGGTGACACCGCGCGGCTACCGCTGGCAGGGCAGCTCTCTGGAGGACGCCAAGTGAATCGCGTGATCCACCCCATCGAGGAGGAGTCCTACCGGCGGCTGCGGGCCCGCCTGGACACCTCGCACTTCCCGCCGCTGACCCGGGCGGTGGCCGAGCGGGTCATCCACTCGGCCGCCGATCTCGGCTACGCCGACGACCTGGTCATGGACGAGGGCGAACTGGAGAAGGCGCATGCCGCGCTGCACGGCGGGGCGCCTGTCGTCGTGGACGTGGAGATGGTCGCGGCCGGCATCACCCGGCGTGAGACCGTCTGCCGGCTCCGTGACGCCGTGGCCGGGCCGGGGCTGACCCGGTCGGCGCACGCGATCCGGCTCGCCTACGAGCAGGTCGGCCCCGGCGCCCTCTGGGTGATCGGCAACGCGCCGACCGCGCTGGAGGAGCTGCTCACCCTGGACGCCGCCCCGGCGCTCGTCATCGGTCTGCCCGTCGGCTTCGTCGGCGCGGTCGAGTCCAAGGCCGCGTTGCGCGAGAGCGGGCTGCCCGCCGTGAGCAACGTGTCCGAGAAGGGCGGGTCGGCCGTCGCCTCGGCCGCACTCAACGCCCTGCTGTACCACCCCGTTTCCACCGAGGAGAAATCGTGACCACCCCCCAGCCCGCTCTGCTCATCGCCGGCCACGGCACCCGGGACGAGGCCGGGGCCGAGGCGTTCCGGGACTTCGTCCGGGAGTTGGGGCGCCGTCACCCCGAACTGCCCGTCGCGGGCGGCTTCATCGAGCTGTCCCCGCCGCCGCTGGGCGAGGCCGTCACCGAGCTGGTGGAGAAGGGCGTACGACGGTTCGCCGCCGTGCCGCTGATGCTGGTCTCCGCCGGTCATGCCAAGGGCGACATCCCGGCGGCGCTGGCCCGCGAGAAGGAGCGGCACCCGGGGATCTCGTACACCTACGGCCGTCCGCTGGGCCCGCATCCGTCGCTGCTGAACGTCCTGGAGCGGCGGCTGGAGGAGGCGCTCGGCACCGAGGGGCGCGCACCCGGCGACCTCGCCGACGTCACCGTGCTGCTCGTCGGGCGCGGCTCCACCGACCCGGACGCCAACGCCGAGGTCCACAAGGCGGCGCGGCTGCTGTGGGAGGGGCGCGGATACGCGGGCGTCGAGACGGCGTTCGTGTCGCTGGCGGCGCCGGACGTGCCGAGCGGCCTCGACCGGTGCGTGAAGCTGGGCGCGCGGCGGATCGTGGTGCTGCCCTATTTCCTGTTCACCGGTATCCTCCCGGACCGCGTCCGGCAGCAGACCGAGGGCTGGGCGGCCGCGCACCCGGAGATCGAGGTGCGCTCCGCCGACGTCATCGGGCCGGAGCCGGAGCTGCTCGACCTGGTGATGGAGCGGTACGAGGAGGCGATCAAGGGTGATCTGCGGATGAACTGCGACTCGTGCGTGTACCGCATCGCGCTGCCCGGCTTCGAGGACAAGGTGGGGCTGCCGCAGCAGCCGCACTTCCACCCCGATGACGACGGCCATCACCACCACGGGCACGGACACCACCACCACGGCTCCCCCTCCCATGCGCACTGACAGACAGGGCACCGAGGGCCACGACCTGCGGCACCACGGTGACGCCGAGGTGCGGGACGACGGCGCGCGGCTCACCGACCTCGCCGTGAACGTCCGCGCGGACACGCCCCCGAGGTGGCTGCGGGAGCGGATCGCGGAGTCGCTGACCGAGCTGGCCGCCTACCCGGACGGCCGCGAGGCACGGGCGGCGGTCGCGGCCCGGCACGGGCTGCCGGCGGAACGGGTGCTGCTGACCGCGGGGGCGGCGGAGGCGTTCGTGCTGCTCGCCCGCGCCCTGGAGACCCGCCACCCCCTGGTCGTGCACCCGCAGTTCACGGAGCCGGAGGCGGCGCTGCGGGACGCGGGGCACACGGTCGACCGGCTGCTGCTGCGCGAGGAGGACGGCTTCCGGCTCGACCCGGACGCCGTTCCCGAGGACGCGGACCTGGTGGTGATCGGCAACCCGACGAACCCGACCTCGGTTCTGCACCCGGCAGACACGATCGCCCGACTCGCCCGCCCCGGGCGGACGTTGGTCGTGGACGAGGCGTTCATGGACGCGGTGCCGGGCGAGCGGGAGGCGCTGGCGGGCCGGACGGACGTCCCCGGGCTGGTCGTCCTGCGCAGTCTGACCAAGACCTGGGGTCTGGCCGGGCTGCGCATCGGTTACGTCCTCGCCGCCCCGGAGACCGTCGAGGAGCTGGAGCGGGCCCAGCCGCTGTGGCCGGTGTCCACCCCGGCGCTCGCGGCGGCGCGGGCCTGCGTGGCGCCGCAGGCGTTGGCCGAGGCGGCGCACGCGGCCCATCGCATCGCCGCCGACCGGGCCCATCTCGTGGCCGGGCTGCGGGAGTTCGCCCCGGACGGACTGATGGTCGCCGAGCCGGCCGAGGGCCCCTTCGTCCTCGTCCGGCTGCCCCGGGCCGCCGCGGTGCGCCGGCATCTGCGCGACCTCGGTTTCGCGGTGCGGCGCGGGGACACGTTCCCGGGCCTGGACGAGGAGTGGCTGCGGCTCGCGGTGCGGGACCGGACGACGGTCAACTCGTTCCTCCAGGCGCTGGACCAGGCGATGGTCCTGTCGCAGCACTGACCGGCGGTGCCCCGCGCGTCGAGGGAAGCGGCAACGCCCTCAGGGGGCGCGGGGAACTGCGCGAGCGGCCACGACGGCGCGGCGGGCTCACGACGGCGGATGACTCACGCTGCGGCGCACGACGATGTGCGTGCCCAGCAGATGGTGGCTGCCGGCGGCCTCGTCAGGGTCCCGCAGCGCGATCCGTACCGCCGCCCGCCCCAGCTCCTCCGCGGGCGTACGCACGGTCGTCAGGGGCGGGTTGAAGTCCTCGGCCAGCGGGATGTCGTTGTAGCCGACGACGGAGATGTCCTCGGGCACCCGTAGCCCCGCGTCGGCGATGGCGCGCAGGGCGCCCGCGGCGACCATGTCGTCCCCGGCGACCACGGCCGTGAACGTCCGTGTCTCCTTCAGCAGTTGGGTCATGGCCCGGAGTCCGGCCGCTCGTCCGAGGCCGCAGTCGACGACCCGGGCGTCGGCGGCCGGGACCCGGTGCTCCGCGAGCGCGGCCCGGTACCCGGCGACCCGGGCGTCCAGGGCCGTGTTCCCCGGCAGACCCCCCAGGAAGACGATCCGCCGGTGCCCCGCCGACAGCAGATGCCCGGTGATCGCGCGGGCCCCGGCCTCGTTGTCGAACTCGACCACCAGCGCCGGGATCCCGGGATCGGGAGCCGGCCGCCCGCACAGGACGAGCCGCGCGCCGATCGAGTCCAGGGCCTGCGCGTAGTGCGCCACGCGCGAGCGGTACGCGTCGTCCTCGACGACCCCGCCGACCAGGATCACCAGCCGGGCCCCCTCCTCCCGCATGAGCTGCACGAACTCCATCTCGCGCTGCGGGTCTCCGCCGGTCGCGCCGACGACGCACAGCCAGCCCCGGTCGGCGGCCTCGGCCTCGACTCCCTCGGCGACCTGGGCGTAGAAGGGGCTGGTGACCTGGCGGACGACGACCGCGGCCATCTTGCGGCCGCCGCCCACCAGGGCGCGCGCGTGGGCGTTGGCGACGTAGTCGAGGTCGCGGGCGGCGCGCAGGACGCGGGCCCGGGTGGCGGGCGGCACGGGATGGTTGCCGCTCAGTGCCCGGGACGCGGTCGCCGTGGACACGCCCGCCCGCTCGGCGACCTCGCGGATGGTGACCCGCCCCTTGCCTGCCATGTCGTTGCCCATCCCCCGCGTCTCCTGTCCCACCGGCGGCCCGTGCCGCGTCGGCCGCGTAGCCGTGCGCGAACTCCTCGGCCATTCTGTCGCCCCCTGAGGGCCCGCCCCTTGTGCGGGGGCTGCCCTGAGGGAGGTGGTGTGGGCTTCGGACCGGCCGGACGGGTCGGCGTGCGGGTCAGCTCCGGCCGCGCCGGGCCACCGCGACCGCTCCGCCGCCCGCGAGGAGCAGGGCGATCGCGCCGCCCGCGAGGTACGGGGTCAGGGAGTTGCCGCCGGTCTCCGCCAACCCGGCCTCGGCGGGGGCGCCTTGGGGCTTCACGTCACCGGCCGGGGTCTCGGAGGGAGCGGCGGAGGCCGGTGCCGCCGGGGACTCGCAGGTGGCCTTCGCCAGGGTCAGGGTGCCCTCCACCTCGGCCACGTTGAGCTTCAACGGATTGACGGAGACGGTGAGTTCGAGGGCGGTGGCGGCGGCCGTGCGGGAGGTGGTCTCGCGCTTGGACAGGTCGAGGCGGACCTCGCCGACGCCCGGGACCTTCACCTCGGTCGGGCCCCCGGCGGTCAGCGTGACCTTCTTGCCGAGGACGGTGACATCACCGAGCACATTGGACTTGGCGACCGGCGTCTTCCCGGCCTCGCAGCTCGCCTCGGACTTGACCGCGCCGAGTTCGATGACGGAGAGCAGCGGCAGGCCGGGGACATGGAGCTTGGCGTGGGCGAGGTCGGTCGAGGCCTCGGCCTTGGTGCCGGTCACGTTCGCCTTCGCCGACGCGACCTCGGCGTTGAGCACACTGAAGGCCTGGCCGTTGTTCACGCCGTTCAACTCGGCGGTCAGCGCGGTCTTCTCGGCGCTCTGCGGCGCCTGCACTTCGTTCAGGGAGACCGCGAGCGGGACGTTCACGGTTTTGTTGAGCAGGGACACGTCGAGCCCGGTGCGCAGGACGACGGCGCTCGCGCGGCCCTCGTCGCCGGTGGCGTGTGCGGAGCCCGCGCCGGCCAGGGCCGCGGGACCTGCGGCCAGGGCGGTGGCCGTCGCGACGGTCGCGAGACGACGTGCGGGCATACGGAAGTTCTTGCCGTTCAAGGTGGGGACCCCTCAGAGGAGACTTGCTCGGGACCCGGCAAGAATTACGCACTGAGAGTGAACAGTCAGCAGTCCGACGGGACTTCACCCCAACGTGGTGCTTCCGTGAACCTTTTCGAATCGGACGGCACGGGTGTTCCTCGAAGTCACCCCCGTACCCCCTTCTGTGCGAGCGCGCCCGTTGACGGGGCGGCGCGTGAGCGGAAGTGCAGAACGAGCCAGGCCGACTACTGGTCACGCTCCGTCAACGTGGCCTAGGCGGCGACCCGTCCGTTGAGGACGACACGCTGCGGGTCCGCCAGCACCCGTACGTCGGCGCGCGGATCGGACGCGTACACCACGAGGTCGGCGACGGCGCCCTCCTCCAGGCCGGGGCGGCCGAGCCAGGTCCGGGCCTTCCAGGTCGTCGCCGCGAGGGCCTCGACCGGCGGGATGCCCGCGGTGACCAGTTCCGCGACCTCGGCCGCGACCATGCCGTGCGGCAGGGTGCCGCCGGCGTCGGTGCCGACGTACACCGGGAGGCCGGCGTCGTACGCGGACCGGACGGTGTCGTAGCGCCGCTCGTGCAGCCGCCTGATGTGGGCCGACCATCGCGGGAACTTGCCCTCGCCGCCCGCCGCGAGCTGCGGGAAGGTCGCGATGTTGACCAGCGTCGGGACGATCGCCACGCCGCGCTCGGCGAAGAGCGGGATCAGCTCCTCGGTCAGCCCGGTGGCGTGCTCGACGCAGTCGATGCCCGCGCCGACCAGGTCCGGGAGGGAGTCCGCGGAGAAGCAGTGGGCGGTGACCCGGGCGCCGAGGCGGTGGGCCTCGGCGATGGCCGCCTCCAGCGCGTCCCGCGGCCACAGCGGCGCCAGGTCACCGACCTCGCGGTCGATCCAGTCGCCGACCAGTTTGACCCAGCCGTCGCCACGCCGGGCCTCCTGGGCGACGTACGCGGCGAGGTCGGCCGGCTCGATCTCGTGGGCGTAGCCGCGGATGTAGCGGCGGGGGCGGGCGATGTGCCGGCCGGCCCGGATGATCTTCGGCAGGTCTTCGCGGTCGTCGATCCATCGGGTGTCGGAGGGGGAACCGGCGTCGCGGATGAGGAGGGTGCCGGCCTCGCGGTCGGCGAGCGCCTGCTTCTCGGCGACGTCCTCCGTGACCGGCCCGTGCGGACCGAGGCCGACATGGCAGTGCGCGTCGACCAGGCCCGGCAGGGCCCAGCCGACGACGGTACGGATGTCACGGGCGCCGGCGGGACGGTCGTAGGAGATCCGGCCGTCGACGATCCACAGGTCGTCGCGGACCTCCTCGGGTCCGACCAGGATCCGTCCCTTGACGTGCAGCACCGCGCGATCGCTCATGCCTCGCACCTTAGTAGGAGCCTTCGCGCGTCACTGCTCCCAGGGCGGCGGGCCCTCGAAGGCACCGGCACCGAGGCCCTTGGTGTACTCGGCGAGGGAGGCGATGCCGCGTTCCAGGGGGCTCGCCCGGTGACGTCCACCACGCGGTGGTCGGGCTGGTTGACCACGCCCGCGACCATGCGGGCCGTGTACGCGCCGGTCACCAGGATCTCCGGACGGTGGCGGCGGATCGACCGGACGATCTCCCGGCGCAGGGCGGGCCCGTACTCGATGTCGTCCGGATGGGCCGCCACGGCCGGACAGCGTTCCCAGAGGAACGGATGTCCTCTCCTACTCGCTCTCGCCGCCCACCTGGTCGGACGTCTCCTCCTCCACGTCGGCCATCGCCGGGTCGAGGAGGCGGGAGAGGAAGTGGCGGGTGCGTTCGTGGCCGGGGTTGCCGATGACCTGGGCGGGGGTGCCGTCCTCGACGATCACTCCGCCGTCCATGAAGACGACCCGGTCGGCGACCTCACGGGCGAAGGTCATCTCGTGGGTGACGACCATCATCGTCATCCCCTCGTTGGCGAGCATGCGCATCACCGCGAGGACGTCCCCGACGAGTTCGGGGTCGAGCGCGGAGGTCGGCTCGTCGAAGAGCATCACCTCGGGGCCCATGGACAGCGAGCGGGCGATGGCGACGCGCTGCTGCTGGCCGCCGGAGAGGGAGGCGGGGTAGGCGTCCGCCTTCTCCGACAGGCCGACCCGTTCCAGGTTCTCGGCGGCCACCTTCGCCGCCTCCGCCTTGCCCCGCCTGAGGACCCGGCGCTGCGGGAGCGTGAGGTTCTCGGTCACGGTGAGGTGTGGGAAGAGGTTGAACTGCTGGAAGACCATGCCGATACGGCGGCGTACGGCGTCGATGTCGACGTTCGGGTCGGTGAGTTCGGTGCCGCCGACGAAGACCCGGCCCCGGGTGGGCTCTTCGAGGAGGTTCACGCAGCGCAGCAGTGTCGACTTGCCGGAGCCGGAGGGACCGATGACACAGACGACCTCGCCGCGCCGGATCTCCAGGTCGATGCCCTTGAGGACCTCGTTGTCGCCGAACGACTTGTGCAGGCCCTGGACCTGGATCTCTGTAGTGGTGGTCACTTGACCGCCTCCTGGGCCTTGGCCTCCATACGGCGGACGACGAAGCCGAGCGGGATCGTCACCAGCAGATAGCACAGGCCCGCGACGAGGATCGGGGTGGAGTTGGCGGTCTGGCTGGCCAGATCGCGGCCGTACTTGGACAGTTCGCGCTCCTCCAGGGTGACGCCGAGGAACAGCACCAGCGAGGAGTCCTTGAAGAGCAGGACGAGTTCGTTGGTGAGCGGCGGCAGGATGATGCGGAACGCCTGCGGGATGACGATCGAGACCATCGCGCGAGCCGGTGAGAAGCCCAGCGAACGGGCCGCCTCCATCTGCCCCTTGGGCACCGCCTGGATGCCCGCGCGGATCGTCTCGGCCATGTACGCCGCCGCGACCAGGCCGAGCGCGAGCGCGACCTTGCCGTAGGTGCCGCCGGGGATCTCGGTCCCCGGGAAGGCCAGCGGCACGGCCACCCCGATGAAGATGAAGATCAGCAGGGCGGGCAGCCCGCGGAAGATCTCGATGTAGACGCCGGCGAACCAGCGGTACGGACCCACCGACGACAGCCGCATCAGCGCGATGACCATGCCGAGCACGAGTCCGAAGGCGAAGCCGGACAGCGTGTAGAGCACGGTGTTCTTGAGCGCCAGCGTGATGACGTCCGGGAACATCTCCTTCGCGATGTCCCACTGGGCGAACTGGTTCTTGAGCCGGCCCCAGTCCGCCGACACCGCGAAGGCGATCACGGCGCCGACGAACAGGACGTACTGCGCGCCGCGCGACAGGCCGCGCTTCTGACGCCGGGTCAGGCCCTTCTTCTTGGGCTGGAGTTGTACGTCGGTATCGGCCATGGGGTCAGGAAGCCGACGCGGACGGAGAGGCGGAGGCCGCGGACGCGTCGTACGGGCCGATCCACTTCTCGTACAGCTTCTTGTAGGTGCCGTCGGCCTTGGCGTCGGCGAGGGCCTTGTTGATGGCGGCGAGGAGCTTGGTGTTGCCCTTCTTCACCGTGAAGCCGTACTGCTCACCGGTGTTGATCTGCTCGGCGACCGAGAAGGCGTCGGAGTTGGCCTTGTCCTTCAGCCAGCCCTGGACCACCGGGTAGTCGATGACGACGGCCTTGACCTGGCCGGAGCGCAGACCGTTGAGGACGGCGTCGGAGGACTCGAAGGAGACCGGGTCGAAGCCCTGGCTCTTGGCGTAGTCCTCGCCGGTGGTCTGGGCCTGGGCGCCGAGCTTGACCTTCTTGGCCTTGGCGTCGGCGAGGGAGGTGATCCCGCTGTCCTTGTCGACGAGGAGGGCCTGGGTGGCGTCGAAGTACGGGTCGGAGAAGTCGACGTTCTTCTTGCGCTCCTCGGTGATGGTCATGCCGGCCGCGGCGACGTCGCACTCGCCGGAGTTGAGGAAGGCGCCCGTCTTGAAGTTCTCGAACGGGGTGTCGAGGATCTCCTGCTTCACGCCGAGGTTCTTGGCGACCAGGTCGATCAGCGACACGTCGAAGCCCTGCACCTTGCCGTCGATCTCCGACTGGAAGGGCGGGTAGGGCAGATGGGTGCAGGTGGTGAGCTGGCCCGCCTTGACGAGCTCGACGCCACCGGCGGCGGTCTTGCTGCCGCTGCCGCCGTCGTCCGAGGAGCAGCCGGCCACGAGCAGGAGCCCGGCCGTCGCGGTGGTGGCGGCCAGGATGCGGGTCCGGCGCCCGAGGATCGTCTTCACGGGGGAGCCTCCTGTGGGGGAACTGTGGGTTCCGATTATAAGGAAACGTTTGAGCCTCTCAAACCAAAGCGATGGTCGCGAGGCCGTTCAGCCTGAGAAGCACCGGCCGTCGGCCTGCGAAGCACCGGTCGGCGGCCTGCGAAGCACCGGTCGTCAGCCTGCGAAGCACCGGTCGGCGGCGGTTGTCGTGGGGCGGTTACCCTCGATCACGTCTACCCCAGTGAGCGAAGAGAGCACCGCCGTGACGCACCCGTTCCTTGACCTGGCCCCGCTGAGCGCCGCGCACTTCGCGTCGATCGAGGACCGTGTGGCACGGCTGCTGAGCACCTCGCAGGACGTCGTGATCATGCAGGGCGAGGCACTGCTGCCGCTGGAGGGGGCCATCAGGGGGACGGCGGGACCGGGGACCGTCGCACTGAACGTCATCACCGGCCCCTACGGGCAGACCTTCGGTGACTGGCTGCGGGACTGCGGGGCGAAGGTCATCGACCTCGCCGTGCCCTTCCACAGCGCCGTCACGGCGGAGCAGATCCGGGAGGCCTTCGCGGAGCACCCGTCGATCGACTTCGTGTCTCTGGTGCACGCGGAGGCGGCGACCGGAAACACCAACCCGGTCGCGGAGATCGGCGAGGTCGTGCGGGCGCACGGGGCGCTGTTCTACCTGGACGCGGTGGCGTCGATCGGCGCGGAGCCGGTGCTGCCGGACGCGTGGGGGGTCGACCTGTGCGTGATCGGGGCGCAGAAGGCGATGGGCGGGCCGGCCGGCGTGTCGGCGGTGTCGGTGAGCGAGCGGGCATGGGCGCGGATGGCGGCGAACCCGCGGGCGCCGCGCCGGTCGTACCTCTCGCTGCTGGACTGGAAGGAGCGGTGGGTCGACGGTGGCCGGCGTGCGCTGCTCCACGCGCCGGCGCAGCTGGAGATGCTGGCCCTTGAGGCATGCGTCGAGCGGATCGAGGAGGTCGGGCCGGCCGCGGTGATGGCTCAGCACGCTTCGGCCGCCGCGGCGACTCGGGCGGGCGCCGTGGCGCTCGGCGGGGGGCTTGAGCCGTACGTGTACGAGGCCCGGGACGCGGCGCCGGTCGCGACGACGCTGCGGGCGCCGTCGGGGGTGGTGGCGTCGGAGCTGGTGGCTCGGGCGCTGGCCTCCGATCCGGCGCTGCCGCTGGTCGCGGGTGGGGGTGCGCTGGCCAAGGAGATGATCCGGGTCAACCACTACGGGGCGGACGCCACGCCGGGGGCGGTTCGGGCGAGTCTGGCGGCGCTGGGCGCCGCGCTGGCGGAGCGTGGGCTGGATGTGGATGTGGAGGGGGCGTTGCGGGCGGTGGAGGGTGAGTGGCGGTAGGGCCTTTCTCGCCCCCGCCGCCCCTACCCGTCCCGCCCAGGTGACGCGGACCGGCGTGCAATGCTGCGCGCATGACCACCGACACGCCCCACACCCTTCCCGACGGTCGTCCGGTCCCGCTCCTGACCGGTCCCGAACTTCCCATGCTGGAAAGCTGGTTGGAGTTCCATCGGGCCACGCTCGCGCTCAAGTGCGCGGGGCTCGACGACGCGCAGGCGCGGGTCGCCGCCGTCGAGCCCTCCGCCCTCACCCTGCTCGGGCTGGTGCAGCACCTCGCCGAGGTCGAGCGGAACTGGTTCCAGCGGGTGATCGGAGGGCTGGACCTGCCGCCCGTGTTCGACGGTGACCCGAGCGGGTACGTCCTCGATCCCGCGCGCACGCTCGAGGACGCGCTCGCGATCTGGCGTCACGAGGTCGAGCGGGGGCGGGAGCTGTACGCCGGGTGGTCCCTCGACGACACCGGGCGGATGGTGGACGCCCCCCTCACCGGGACCGAAGTCAGTCTGCGGTGGGTGCTGATCCACATGATCGAGGAATACGCTCGACACAACGGACATGCGGACCTCTTGCGGGAGGGAATCGACGGGGTAACCGGCGCCTAATTCTCCGGTAATTCTGGAATTCTTTATCAGCACAGCTTCCCGTTTTCTTCTGCCCGCTTTTCTCCGGCCTAAACGCAAAGATTTGGCGAACGCCGAGCGGGGTGATTCGGGCAGATCTCGTGGGGGTTACATGGGTGTGACGCGTTACACATCGCAGCCCTTTTGCACCTTTTGCACGTGACATAATGGGCCATACCTCGCACTTCTCGCGCATCCGTACGCGCCCGCGCGATAACACAGCAAGGTCCGTCATGTAACCCCATCCGGCCATGCATTTTTTAATTTCCCTCGGTAAATTCAATCCGCATGACTGCCTCACCAGCAGACCTGCAAGCCCACCCGCAGAACGACCTGGAAATCGACCGCCCGTCCGTGACGGACGGTGCCGCATTGTGGCGGATAGCGAGGGACTCGAAGGCCCTCGACCTGAACTCGTCCTACAGTTATCTGCTGTGGTGCCGCGACTTCGCCGCCACCTCGGCCGTCGCCCGGGACGGGCGCGGGGAAGCGGTCGGGTTCGTCACCGGCTATGTGCGACCCGACCGTCCGCGCACCCTCCTCGTCTGGCAGGTGGCCGTGGACGACGCCTACCGCGGGCGCGGCATCGCCGCCGCGCTGCTGGACGGGCTCGTCGAGCGGGTCGGTGGCGAGTACGGCGTGACGAGCGTCGAGACCACCATCACCCCCGGCAACACCGCCTCGGAGCGGCTGTTCGGTTCCTTCGCCGAGCGGCACGACGCCTCCCTGGAGCGCGAGGTGCTCTTCCCGACGCGCCTGTTCCCCGACGGTCCGCACGACCCCGAAGTCCTGTACCGCATCGGTCCCCTCTCCCCCTGACCGCACCGCTGACGCCCCCCCGTACTCCCCCCACGCCTAACGAGGAGCGATTCGTCGTGACCATCACCCAGCCCGACCTCAGCGTCTTCGAGACCCTCGAGTCCGAGGTGCGCAGCTACTGCCGCGGCTGGCCCACCGTCTTCGACCGCGCGCACGGCAGCCGTATGTACGACGAGGACGGCCACGAGTACCTGGACTTCTTCGCCGGGGCCGGTTCGCTGAACTACGGGCACAACAACCCGGTCCTGAAACGGGCGTTGATCGACTACCTGGAGCGGGACGGCGTCACGCACGGGCTCGACATGTCGACCACCGCCAAGCGCGCGTTCCTGCAAACCTTCCAGGACCTGGTGCTGCGGCCGCGCGATCTGCCGTACAAGGTCATGTTCCCGGGCCCGACCGGCACCAACGCCGTCGAGGCCGCGCTCAAGCTGGCCCGGAAGGTGAAGGGGCGCGAGGCGATCGTGTCGTTCACCAACGCCTTCCACGGCATGTCGCTCGGCTCCCTCGCCGTCACCGGCAACGCCTTCAAGCGGGCTGGGGCCGGGATACCGCTGGTGCACGGCACGCCCATGCCGTTCGACAACTACTTCGAGGGGACCGTCCCCGACTTCCTGTGGTTCGAGCGGCTCCTGGAGGACCAGGGATCCGGGCTCAACAAGCCCGCCGCCGTGATCGTGGAGACCGTGCAGGGCGAGGGCGGCATCAACGTCGCCCGGCCCGAATGGCTGCGCGCGCTCAAGGAGTTGTGCGAGCGGCAGGACATGCTGCTCATCGTCGACGACATCCAGATGGGGTGCGGGCGCACCGGTGCCTTCTTCTCCTTCGAGGAGGCCGGCATCACACCCGACATCGTCACCGTCTCCAAGTCCATCAGCGGCTACGGCCTGCCGATGTCGCTGTGCCTGTTCAAGCCCGAGCTGGACGTCTGGGAGCCGGGCGAGCACAACGGCACCTTCCGCGGCAACAACCCGGCCTTCGTGACCGCGACCGCGGCCCTGGAGATGTACTGGGCCGACGGCTCGGCGATGGAGAAGCAGACCCGTGCGCGCGGCGAGCAGATCGAGCAGGGGCTCATCGCGATCACGGAGGAGAACCTCGCCGATGTGAAGGAGTACCGCGGCCGGGGTCTGGTGTGGGGCCTGGAGTTCCACGACAAGGCGCGGGCCGGACGGGTCGCCGCGCGGGCCTTCGAACTCGGGCTGCTCATCGAGACGTCGGGCCCCGAGAGCGAGGTCGTGAAGCTGCTTCCCGCGCTCACGATCACCCCCGACGAGCTGGACGAGGGCCTCAGCGTCCTCGCCCGCTCCGTACGAGAGACCGTCTGATCCGAGAGACCGTCCGAACAGGAAGAAATGCCGATCTAGGAGGCATCGCAACACCGTGATCGTCCGTTCGTTCAAGGACATCGAAGGCACCGACCGGCACGTGAGGTCCGCGTCGGGGACCTGGGAGAGCAAACGCATCGTCCTCGCCAAGGAGAGGGTCGGCTTCTCGCTGCACGAGACGATCCTGTACGCGGGTACGGAGACGTCGATGTGGTACGCGAACCACATCGAGGCGGTCGTCTGCGTCGAGGGTGAGGCAGAGCTGACCGACGACGAGACCGGGCGGAAGTACACGATCACGCCCGGGACCATGTACCTCCTCGACGGGCACGAGCGGCACACGATGCGGATCAAGGAGGACTTCCGCTGCATCTGTGTGTTCAACCCGCCCGTGACCGGACGGGAGGACCACGACGAGAACGGTGTCTATCCGTTGCTGACCGAGGAGGTCTGAGCCCGATGACCACCATCACCGATCTGTACCCGAGCCGGGGCGCCGCCGAGGTCACCGTGCCGCGCCAGGACCCCGTCGTCTGGGGCTCCCCCGACACCCCCGGCCCGATCTCGTCCCTCGACCTCCAGTCGTACGAGCGGGACGGCTTCCTCGCCCTCGACGAGCTGATCTCCGAGGACGAAGTGGCCGTCTATCACCGGGAGTTGGAGCGGCTCGTCACCGACCCGGCGATCCGCGCCGACGAACGCTCGATCGTCGAGCCGAAGACCAAGGAGATCCGCTCGGTCTTCGAGGTGCACCGGATCAGCGAGGTGTTCGCGGCGCTGGTGCGGGACGAGCGGGTCGTCGGGCGGGCCCGGCAGATCCTCGGCTCGGACGTCTACGTCCACCAGTCCCGGATCAACGTCAAGCCGGGCTTCGGGGCCAGCGGCTTCTACTGGCATTCGGACTTCGAGACCTGGCACGCCGAGGACGGGCTGCCGAACATGCGGACGGTGTCCGTCTCGATCGCGCTGACCGAGAACTATGACACCAATGGCGGGCTCATGATCATGCCCGGCTCGCACCGGACCTTCCTCGGGTGCGCGGGGGCCACGCCGACGGACAACTACAAGAAGTCGCTCCAGATGCAGGACGCGGGCACGCCGTCGGACGAGGCGCTGACGGCGATGGCCGGTGACTACGGCATCAAGCTGTTCACCGGCAAGGCCGGTTCGGCGACCTGGTTCGACTGCAACTGCATGCACGGGTCCGGCGACAACATCACGCCGTTCCCGCGCAGCAACGTCTTCATCGTGTTCAACAGCGTGGACAACGCGGCCGTGGAGCCGTTCGCGGCGCCCGTCAGGCGCCCCGAGTTCATCGGGGCGCGGGACTTCACCCCCGTCCGCTGAGCACCGGGTAGTCCGTGTAGCCCTTCGCGCCCCCGCCGTAGAACGTCGTACGGTCGGGGGCGTTGAAGGGTCCGCCCATGCGCAGGCGGGACGGCAGGTCCGGGTTGGCGAGGAACAGCTGGCCGTAGGCGACCAGGTCGGCGACGCCCTCCTCGACGAGGGTGAGGGCGTCCGGCCCCGTCGGGCCCTCGGAGGCCGGGCTGAGGACGAGGACGCCGCCGAACCTCTTGCGCAGGGCGAGGGTCAGGTCGCGGATCTCACCGACCTCCATGATGTGCAGATACGCCAGGTCCAGCGGCTCAAGGGCGGCGACCAGCGCGGTGTACGTCGGCTCCGGGTCGGGCTCGTGGATGTCGTTGAGGGGGTTGCCGGGCGACAGCCGCAGGCCGGTGCGGTCGGCGCCGATCGCGGCGGTGACGGCCCGGGCGATCTCGACGGCGAGGCGGATGCGGTTCTCGACGGAGCCGCCCCATTCGTCGGTGCGGTGGTTGGAGCCCGGGGCCAGGAACTGGTGGATCAGATAGCCGTTGGCGCCGTGCAGTTCCACGCCGTCGAAGCCGGCCTCGATCGCGTTGCGGGCGGCGGTGACGAAGTCGTCGACGGTGGCGCGGATCTCGTCCCCGGTCAGTTCGCGCGGGACGACGTACTCCTTCGGGCCCTCGTGGGTGAAGACCTGCCCGCCGGCGGCCACCGGAGAGGCGCCGACCGGGGTCAGCCCGTCGGGCAGCAGGACGGGGTGGCCGATCCGGCCGGTGTGCATGAGCTGGGCGAAGATCCGGCCGCCGGCGGCGTGCACGGCGTCGGTCACCGTGCGCCAGGCGGCGACCTGCTCGGCGCTGTGCAGCCCCGGGGTGTCGGGGTAGCCCTGGCCGACGAGGGAGGGCTGGATGCCCTCGGTGACGATCAGCCCGGCGGAGGCGCGCTGGGCGTAGTACTCGGCGGTGAGTTCGGTCGGCAGGCCGCCGACGCCGGCCCGGCTGCGGGTCATCGGCGCCATCGCGATGCGGTTGGCGAGCGGGGTGCCGGCGAGGTCGACGGGGTCGAACGCGGTGGTCATGGGGGCTCCTCGGGCGACGGACGCGATACGGGAAGGTTCGCGTGGCCGGTTCATGTGGTCGGCCAAGCAATTCAACCGGGAGTCACTCCGGCCCATTCCTTGGTCGGCCAAGTAATTTTCGCGGGCGCGTATCCTTCCAGGCAGGAAACCTGCGAGAACGGCGAGAACGGGGAGCCCCATGGAGGCCACCAAGGAGGCGGAGACCCGCCCCGCCTGTACCGGGCTGCCCTCGGCGGCCCGCGGCGGGCCGGTCAGCCACGCGATCTCCCGCGCCGCCCGGCTGCACCGCAAGGCCGCGGGGAGACTACTGCGCGGGCTGGGGCTGCACGCCGGTCAGGAGCTGGTGATGATGCACCTGTGGGAGCGCGGCCCGGCCCGCCAGTCGGAGCTGATCAGACTCCTCGGCCTCGACCCGTCCACGGTCACGAAGATGCTCCAGCGCCTGGAGCAGGCGGGCCACATCCGTCGCCTGCCCGACCCGGCGGACCGCCGCGCGGTCCTCGTCGAGGCCACCGACGCCGGCGCCCATCTGCTCACCGAGGTCGAGAAGGCCTGGGGCGCCCTGGAGGAGAACACCCTCACCGGCCTCACACCGGCCGAGCGCGATCAGCTCCTCGACCTGCTGGTGAAGGTCGAGAACAACCTCTGCACGAAGGACACCGAGGACATCGAGGGCACCGAGGGATGACACCTCGTCCGGGGTGTACCGGCCGCCCACGAGAAGGCAGAAGTCGACCGGATCCAGGGCGAGTTCGGCCCGTACGGGCTCGTCCTCGACCGACGCCGGCGGGCGTGCCGTGGCCGGTGGTTCAGGAGGACAGCGCGGCCAGCAGGCGATCGACGTCGTCGGCCGTGTTGTAGAGGTGGAAGGCGGCCCGCAGGTTTCCCGCGCGGTCGGAGACCTCGATCCCCGCCGCGCTCAACTCGCCCTGTCGGTGGCCGAGTCCGGGCACCGAGACGATCGGCGCGCCCGGGGACGGGACGGGGGTGTGGCCGAGCGCGGCCAGGCCGGCGCGGAAGCGGTCGGCGAGGGCGAGGTCATGGGCCCTGATGGCGTCCACGCCGAGTTCCGCAAGGAGTTCGAGGGAGTGGCGGGCCGCCGCGTAGGAGAAGAGGGCCGGGCTCTCGTCGAACCGCCGTGCGGAGTGGGCAAGTTCGTCGATGGGGCCGTAACACGCGTCCCAGGGGCGCTCCCCCGCCACCCAGCCGGCGAACAGCGCGGGCAGCCCCCCGAGGTCCTCCGGGACGACGAGGAACGCCACGCCCCGCGGGCAGACGAGCCACTTGAAACCGACGCAGGCGGTGTAGTCGTAGGCGTCCGCGTCCAGGGCCAGCCAACCGGCGGCCTGGGAGGCGTCGACGTAGGTGCGCGCGCCGTGCATCCGCGCGGCCTCACGGATCGCCGGGAGGTCCGCGATCCTTCCGTCGGCGGACTGGGCGGCGCTCACCGCGACCAGGGCGGTGCCGGGGTGGACGGACTCGGCGATCCGCTCCAGCGGGACGCTGCGGACCTTGAGGTCGGCGCGGACGTGGAAGGGGTTCACCAGCGAGCTGAAGTCGCCCTCGGCGGTGAGGACTTCGGCGCCCGCGGGGAGGGACGCGGCGATCAGGCCGCTGTAGACGGCGACCGAGGCGCCGGCCGCGACCCGGCCGGCGGGCACGCCGACGAGGCGGGCGAAGGCGGCGCGGCTCGCCTCGACGTCCCCGAACATGTCGGTCGGGTCGCCGGCGGCGGCCGACTCCACGGCGGTGCGCATCGCGGTCACGGCGCGCACCGGGAGCAGGCCGGTGCTCGCGGTGTTGAGGTAGGTGTTCTTCGCGGCGAACTCGGCACGGACGAGGCTCTCGAAGGTGTCCATGGATCCACTGTGGGCTTCGGAGAACTCCCCGTCCATTGCCGATTTTTACGTGGTTTCGCTAAGCGATGCTTATAGATGCGCCCTGAGCTGGGGCTCCAGGGTTCCTTACCGCTGCGGCACCGCGCAGCCGTCGGGGCCGCAGGCCTCCGCGTCGCCCTGACCGCTCTGGTCGATCAGCTGGAGCGGGGAGCGCTCGCCCCAGGCCTGGGTCAGGGCCTGTGCGAAGACCTCGGCGGGCTGGGCGCCGGAGACGCCGTACTTGCGGTCCAGGACGAAGAAGGGCACGCCGTTCGCGCCGAGCTCGGCGGCCTCGCGCTCGTCGGCGCGGACGTCGTCGGCGTAGGCGGTGGGGTCGGCGAGGACCTTGCGGACGTCGTCGGCGTCGAGGCCGGCGGCGACGGCCAGTTCCACGAGGCGCTCGTCGCCCTCGCTGAAGACGGAGCGCTCCTCGGCGAAGTTCGCCTGGTAGAAGGCCTGGATCAGCTCGTTCTGCCTGCCCTGTTCCTTGGCGAGGTGGAGCAGGCGGTGCATGTCGAAGGTGTTGCCGTGGTCGCGGTCACGGGTGCGGTACGCGAGGCCTTCGGCGGCGGCCTGGGCGCCGAGGTTCTCCTCGCCGGCCTGGGCCTGGGCCTCGCTCATGCCGTACTTCTTGGTGAGCATCTTGATCACGGGCTGGACGTCGCCCTTGGCGCGGCCGGGGTCCAGCTCGAAGGAGCGGTGCACCACCTCGACGCCGTCGCGGTGCGGGAAGGCCTCCAGCGCCTTCTCGAAGCGGGCCTTGCCCACGTAGCACCACGGGCAGGCGATGTCGCTCCAGATCTCGACGCGCATGTTCTCGGCTCTCTCTCCAGGTCGGCGGGGACGGTGAGTGAACGTTCAAGCAGCTGGGTTCATTCCCCGGCGGGAGGGCGGCCGACCGGTGCGCGGCACCCTGTCAGGCGGCGGTCCTCGTCCCGACGCGGCTGAACTGTGTCCGGTACGCCGTCGGGGTCAGGCCTGTGCGGCGGACCAGGTGGGTGCGGAGGGAGTCCGCCGTGCCCAGGCCGGAGGATCTGGCCACCTGGTCCATGGGGAGGGCGGTGGTCTCCAGGAGTTCCTTGGCCCGTTCCACGCGCTGGTGGAGCAGCCACTGGAGCGGGCTGACGCCGCTCTCCGCGTGGAAGCGGCGGGTGAGGGTACGGACGCTGACGCCGGCGTGGCGGGCGAGGTCGGTGAGGGTGAGGGGCTTGTCGAGGTTGCGCATGGCCCAGCCCCGGGTGTCGGCGCAGGCCGTGCCCCGTTCGGGCGGCAGGGGCGTGTGGGTGAACTGGGTCTGGCCGCCCGGCCTGACCGGGGCCACCAGGGCCAGGCGGGCGACCTCGTTGGCGGTGGCCGCCCCGTAGTCCGTGCGGATCATGTGCAGGCACATGTCGATACCGGCCGCGTAGCCGGAGGAGGTGAGGATCTGGCCGTCCTCGACGTACAGGACGTCGCCCTTGAGGTCGAGCGCCGGATAGCGGTCCCGCAGCTCGTCCGCCAGCTGCCAGTACGTCGTCGCGCTGCGGCCGTCCAGCAGCCCCGCCTCGGCCAGCACGAAGGCGCCGCTACAGATGGAGGTGACCCGCCGGCCGGCACCGGCCGCCTCACGGACGGCGGCGACGGTGCGGGGGTCCGGCGCGTAGCGCTCCCCCGTTCCGGCGAGCAGCACCGTGTCGGCGGCGCGGACGGCATCGAGGCCCCGGCTCACATGCAGCTCCAGTCCGCCCGTGGTGGCCACCGGGCCGGGGTCCGGGGTGCAGACGGTCACCTCGTAGCCGGGTGCCCCGTCGACCTCCACCTTCGCGAACAGCAGCTCCGGAATGGCAAGGTTGAACATCGAGACCGGCGACGGCGCGATGACGGCGATGCGGTGCGGTCCCCGCTGCTGCGGCATGGCCAGAACCTCCGGGTGCATGACATTCAGGCCACTACTGTACGTCCCCGAAGATCCGCAGCATGAGAACATGCCAACGGACGAGACCCTCATGGATCAGCAACTGACCCCCGATTCAGCCAAGTTGACCCCTTCTCCCGCCCTCACCCTCACCGCCGCCCTCCTCGGCTTCGCGCTGATCACCCTCGACGCGTCCGTGGTGAACGTGGCCCTCCCCTCGATCGGCTCGGCGCTCGGTGGCGGCCTGTCCGGTTTGCAGTGGGTGGTGGACGCCTACACCCTCGCGTTCGCCGCGCTGATGCTGTCCACCGGCGCGTTCGCCGACCGGGCCGGGGCCAGCCGGGCGTACGGCATCGGCATCACCGTCTTCACCCTCGCCTCGGCGGCCTGCGGTCTCGCCCCCACCCTCCCCGCGCTGATCGGCGCGCGTGTGGTCCAGGGGGTGGCCGCGGCCGTCGTCCTGCCCGCGTCACTGGCTCTCGTGCGGCAGGCGTACGACGATCCCGCCCGGCGTGCCCGTGCGGTGGCCGTCTGGGCCGCGGGCGGGTCCGTCGCGGTGGCCCTGGGCCCGGTCGCGGGCGGCGCGTTGACGGCCGCCTGGGACTGGCGAGGCATCTTCTTCGTCAACCTGCCTCTGGGGGCGGTGGCGTTGGCGCTGCTGTTGCGCGCCCCGCGCTCACCGCGTCGTCCCGCGCCGCTGGATCTGCCGGGCCAGGTGGCGGCGGTGGTGACGCTGACCTCGCTGACGTTCGCCGTGATCGAGGGCGGGTCAACGGGGCTGGTGGCCTGGGGAGTCGCGCTCACGGCCGCTGTGGCCTTCGCCCGGATCGAGCGGCGGCATCCCCATCCCGTCGTCCCGTTCGGCCTGTTCCGCGATCTCACCGTCTGCGTGGCGGTCGCGGTGGGGGCCGCGTGCAGCGTGGCGTTCTACGGGGCCGTCTTCGTCTTCTCGCTCTTCTTCCAGCAGGTCCAGGGGCGTTCCGCGCTCTACGCCGGGCTGATGTTCCTGCCGATGTCTGCGCTGATCGGCGCGACGAACCTGCTGTCGGGCAAGCTGGCCGGCCGGTACGGGGCACGGCTGCCCATGCTGGTCGGCCAGGGCCTCGCGCTCGCGGGGCTGCTGCTGCTCCTGTACGTCGACGAGACCACGCCCCCGGCCCTGGTGGCGGCGCTGCTCGTGCCGCTCGCCCTCGGCTGCGCACTGACGGTCCCGCCGCTCACCACCGTGATGATGGAAGCGGTGCCGGCCGAGCGGGCCGGTCTCGCGGCGGGCGTCCTCAACGCGGCCCGGCAGGTCGCCGGAGGGCTGGGCATCGCGGTGTTCGGGGCGCTGGTGGCCGGCGGCTTCGTGGCCGGGATGCGGCTGAGCCTGGCCATCAGCGCGGCCCTGTTCGCGGTGACCTGGCTGTTCAGCTTCCGTCTCGCAGGTCCTGCATCCAGTTAGGGCGGAACTCCAGGTGGTCGTAGGTCACCACGCACCCCTCCCCCATCGGCGACTGCGTCATGAAGCCGACGAGGGCGGCACCGGTCTCCTTCTCCTCACCCAGGGTGAAGAGCCGGACGAAGGTCCACCGCTTGCCGTCGCGGGACGCGTGGAAGGCGAACGCCCGCCCGGTGCGGCTCACTCTGAGCCAGACCGAACTGCCCTCCACGGTGAAGGAGTTGGCGTCGTCCGAGTGCCCCCGGGTGACCACCGTGCAGACGGTGGGCACGTCCGGGGAGTACTCCAGGCAGAGCTTGGCCCAGGCCCGGTCGCCGACATGGACGTACAACACCCCCGCGTCGAAGGCCCCGGCGAAGCCGACGGTGACCCGGGCTATCAGCTGGAAGTCCCCTTCCGGCGCCCCGAGCAACCGGGGAGCGTCGGAGGCGGGGTCGAGCCCTTCGGCGGTGGGCGGCACGAACCGATCCTGCCGGGGCCCGGCCCACCCGGTCAGGACCCCATCTTCGTACGACCAGTGCCCATCAGGCCCGTAAGTACGGAGGGAGAAGGGCAGTTCGGGAAGTTCGATGTCCATGACCAAATTCTCTCAGGGCGAGGGAAGCTACCTAGGGGCGCGGGGCTGTATTGATCTGCGGCTCCCGCCGCGCGGGCGCGACCAGCCACGAACTACCCGCAGCCCGCAACGCGCCCCGCACCCCTACGGCGAACTACCGCTCCAGACGCCCGTTGAACCGACGAGGAAGCCCCAGCGGATTGTCGTCCCGAAGTTCCTTCGGCAGCAACGCCTCCGGCGCCCCCTGGTACGCGACCGGCCGCATCCACCGCTCAATAGCCGTACCGCCCACGGAAGTAGACGTGGACGTCGTAGCCGGGTAAGGACCGCCGTGATGCTGGGCCGCCGCCACGGCGACCCCCGTCGGCCAGCCATTGACCAGCACCCGCCCGGCCAGCGGCGTCAGCTCGGCGAGGATCTCCGCGCCGCGCCCCTCACCGGCGGCCTCCTCGGCCGACAGGTGAACCGTCGCCGTGAGGTTGCCCGGCAGCCGCGACAGCACCGCATGGGCCTGCGCGTCGTCCTCGTAACGGGCGACGACGGTCACCGGACCGAAGCACTCCTCGAGGAGCAGGTCGTACGCGCCCTCCTCGGCCAGCTTCTCCGCGGCGACCGTGAGGAAGCCCGCGCTGACGGTGTGCTCGCCGCCCGCGCCCGGTGTCACCGGGGACTCGACGTCGGGCAGCTCGACGCGCTCGGCGACGCCCGCGATGAAGTTGTCCCGCATGCGGTGGTCGAGCAGGACACCGGAGGCGGTGTCGCTGACGGCGTCCGTGAGGGACTTGACCAGGCCGTCGCCCGCGGCGCCGGCCGGCACCAGGACGAGGCCCGGCTTGACGCAGAACTGGCCGACGCCCAGGGTCATCGAGCCGGCGAGGCCGGTGCCGATGGCCTCCGCGCGCTCGGCGGCGGCGGCCTCGGTGATGACGACGGGGTTCAGGGAGCCCAGCTCGCCGTGGAAGGGGATCGGGACCGGGCGAGCCGCCGCCGCGTCGAACAGCGCGCGGCCACCGCGGATGGAGCCGGTGAAGCCGGCCGCCGCGACCAGCGGGTGCTTGACCAGCTCGACGCCCGCCTCGAAGCCGTGGACGAGGCCGACGACGCCCGCCGGAATGTCGTGCTCGGCGGCGGCGGCGCGCAGCACGGCCGCGACCAGCTCGGACAGGCCGGGGTGGTCGGGGTGGGCCTTGACGACGACGGGGCAGCCGGCGCCCAGCGCGCTCGCGGTGTCGCCACCGGCGACCGAGAAGGCGAAGGGGAAGTTGGAGGCCGAGTAGACGGCGACGACGCCCAGCGGCACCTTGTAGCGGCGCAGGTCCGGGATCGGCGGGGTGGCCGTGTCGTCGGGGTGGTTGATCACGACGTCGAGGAAGGCGCCCTCGTCGACGATGCCCGCGAAGGTCCGCAGCTGGTAGCAGGTGCGGGCGAGTTCGCCGGTGAGGCGGACCGGGCCGAGCGCGGTCTCCGCGTCGGCGGCCTCGACGAGCTGGTCCTTGGCCGCCTCCAGCTTGTCGGCGGCGGTCCTCAGGAAGGCCGCGCGGACCGTGCGGTCGGCGAGGGAGGCACGGGCGTCGTGCGCGGCGCGGACGGCGGCGTCGACCTCCTGGGCTGTGGCCTCCACCGCAACCTGTTCACGCTGCTTCCCGGTTCGGGGGTCGACACTCCAGACTGGTGCTGCTGCCACCGCGGGTCCCTCCACACATGTAATGCCGCAGTACTGGGTCACCCACCAGGGTCGTTCGATATGCTGAACGCTGTCCCTGATGGTGAATATGCTGTTGGAGACTATTTCCCGTCGAACGAAGGGGTCAAGGGCGATGTCGGCTGGCGAGACGGGGGGCGGCGCGCAGGTCAAGTCCGCCGTACGGACGGTTGAACTGCTCGAATACTTCGCCGGACGCCCCGGTATGCACTCCCTCGCGGCGGTCCAGGAGGCCGTCGGATATCCGAAGTCCAGCCTCTACATGTTGCTGCGCACCCTGGTCGAGCTCGGCTGGGTGGAGACCGACGCGACGGGCACGCGGTACGGCATCGGGGTGCGGGCGCTGCTCGTCGGCACCTCCTACATCGACGGCGACGAGGTGGTGGCCGCGGCGCGGCCCACGCTGGACCGGCTGTCGGACGACACCACGGAGACCATTCACCTGGCGCGGCTCGACGGCACCAACGTCGTCTATCTCGCCACCCGCCAGTCCCAGCACTATCTGCGTCCGTTCACCCGGGTCGGCCGCCGGCTTCCCGCGCACTCCACGTCCCTCGGGAAGGCGTTGCTGAGCACGTACTCGGACGAACAGGTCCGCAAGATGCTCCCGGAGACGCTCCCGGCGCTGACCGAGAACACGATCACCGACCGGGAGAAGCTCATCGAGGAGCTCCACCAGGTCCGTGAGCAGGGCTTCGCCGTGGACCGTGAGGAGAACACCCTGGGCTTGCGCTGCTTCGGCGTGGCGATCCCCTACCGCACCCCGGCCCGGGACGCGATCAGCTGCTCGGTGCCGGTGGCGCGGCTGACGCCCGCCCACGAGCAGATGGTGAAGGACGCGCTGTTCGACGCGCGGGACCGGCTGACACTGGCCACCCGTAGGCTCTGAGGCATGCAGATCGCGCTCCGAGAGGTTCACGACAGTGATCTGCCGGTCTTCTTCCGGCAGATGAACGATCCCGAGTCCCTGCACATGGCCGCTTTCGTCCCCAAGGACCCGGCCGACCGTGACGCGTTCGACGAGCACTGGAAACGGGTGCTCGCCTCCGACGCCGACAACCGGACGATCCTGGTCGACGGCGACGTGGTGGGCAGCGCGGCGGTGTACGGGGAGCCCGGTGAGCGCGAGGTCACCTACTGGGTCGACCGCGCCTACTGGGGGCGCGGGATCGCCACGGCGGCCCTCGGAGCGCTGCTCGCCGAGATCACCGAGCGCCCGCTCTACGCCCGCGCGGCGGCGGACAACGCCGGTTCGCGGCGGGTGCTGGAGAAGTGCGGGTTCCGGGTGTCGGCCCATGACCGGGGGTACGCCCACGCCCGCGGCGAGGAGATCGACGAGATCGTGCTGAGGCTGGACGCCTGACACCGTCGTCACCGCATCGTCGTACATGAACGTCCGATGAGAAAAGCGGACGCATGGAACGATTCGATCGTCCTCGCTCGTCTACCAGTGCGGGATGAACAAGACGATCAGGCGCGCGTCGGTCTTCGCGCTGCTGCTGGTGTTCGCTCTGCTGGTGCGGGCGACCTGGGTGCAGTTCTACGAGGGCCAGGCGCTGGCGGACGACAGCGACAACCGGCGGAACGCGATCGAGACGTACTCGTCTCCGCTGGGGAACATCATCGTGGCCGGTGAGTCGATCACCGGTTCCGCGAAGACGACAGGGAGCGACCTCAAGTACAAGCGCACGTACAAGGACGGCGAGCTGTACGCGGCGGTGACCGGCTATGCCTCGCAGGCGTACGCGCCGACCCAGCTGGAGGGCATCTACCAGGACCTCCTCAACGGCTCGGACAGCCGGCTGAAGGGCGTCATGGACACGGTCACCAACCAGCGGGCCGAGCCGGGCAACGTGGTCACCACGATCGACCCGGATGTGCAGAAGGCCGCCTATGACGCGCTCGGCGACAAGAAGGGCGCGGCCGTCGCGATCGACCCGAAGACCGGCAAGATCCTCGCGGTCGTGTCCACCCCGTCGTACGACCCGTCCTCGCTGACCGACGCCAACACCGCCGGGTCGGCCTGGAAGAAGCTGACCAAGGACGCCGACAAGCCGCTGACCAACCGCGCGCTGCGACAGCCGGTGGCGCCGGGTTCGACGTTCAAGCTGGTCGTCGCGGCGGCGGCGCTGGAGGACGGTCTGTACTCGTCGGTGGACGAGAAGACCGACAGCCCGGACCCGTACACCCTGCCGGGCACGGTCACCCCGCTGGAGAACGAGAACAAGTCCGCCCCCTGTGAGGACGCGTCGATCCGGACCGCGCTGCGGTACTCCTGCAACAACGTCTTCGCGAAGATGGCGTACAACCTCGGCGAGGACAAGCTGCGGGCGACGGCCGAGAAGTTCGGCTTCAACGACACATCGCAGGACGTGCCGGTACGGGCCTACACCAGCGTCTATCCGTCCGACATGAACGACTCGTCCACGGCCCTCACCGGCATCGGCCAGTTCGACGTCACCGCCACCCCGCTCCAGATGGCCATGGTCTCCGCGGCCATCGCCAACGACGGCAAGCTGGTCTCGCCGCACATGGTCTCGCAGATCACCAACAGCGGCGGTGACGTGCTCAAGGACTACGACGACGACGCGTCGAGCGACCAGATCATGAGCTCCGACACCGCCGAGCAGCTCCAGTCGGCGATGCAGACGGTCGTCGAGGACGGCACGGGTACGAACGCGCAGATCGACGGCGTGACGGTGGGCGGCAAGACCGGCACGGCCCAGCACGGCGAGAACAACAGCGAGACGCCGTACGCCTGGTTCACGTCCTACGCCAAGGCAGGCGACAAGGAGGTCGCGGTGGCGGTACTGGTGGAGCAGTCGAACGCGGCTCGCTCGGAGGTGAGCGGCAACGGCCTGGCGGCCCCCGTGGCCAGGGCAATGATGAAAGCAGCGGTCCAGTAAAGGGCCTTTAGGGGCGCGGGGCTGTATCAATGTGCGGCTCCGCCGCGTGGGCGCGACCAGCCACGATCCACCCGCACTGGTCGCGCAGCGCCCGTCACTTGGCCCCGAGGACCTGCTCAATAGGGTCGATCGCGAAGTACACCAGGAACAGCGCCGAAACCCCCCACAGCAACCAGTGGATCTCCTTCGCCTTCCCGAGCACCACCTTGATCACCACGTACGCCAGGAACCCGGCCCCGATCCCGTTGGTGATCGAGTACGTGAACGGCATCACCGCGATCGTCAGGAACGCCGGGATCGCGATGTCGTACTTCTCCCAGTCGATGTTCTTGACCTGCGTCATCATCAGGAACCCGACCGCCACCAGCGCCGGCGCGGCGGCCTGGAGCGGCACGATCGTCAGCAGCGGCGTCAGGAACAGCGCGAGCCCGAACAGCCCACCGGTGATGAGGTTCGAGAAGCCGGTGCGCGAGCCTTCGCCGACACCCGCCGCCGATTCGATGTAGGACGTCGCGGACGACGAGGACGCCGCGCCGCCCGCGACCGCCGCCGCACCGTCGATGAGCAGCACACGGCCGAGGTTGGGCACCTTGCCCTCCTCGTCCAGCAGTCCCGCCTCCGCGCTGATGCCGACGACCGTGCCCATGGTGTCGAAGAAGTCGGACAGCACGAGGGTGAAGATCAGCAGGACGACGGTGATGATGCCGACGCCCGCCGCGTCGAACGCGCCGAACAGGCTGAAGTGGCCGATCAGGCCGAAGTCGGGAGTGTCGACCAGCTTGTCGGGCCAGGCCGGCGTGGTCAGCCCCCAACTCTTCACGTCTGCGACCGAGTTGATGATCATCGCGAGGATCGTCATCGTCACGATGCTGATGAGGATCGCGCCCTTCACCTTGCGGGCGAGGAGTCCGATGGTCAGCAGGACGCCGAGACAGAAGACGAGAATCGGCCACCCGGCGAGGGAGCCGGTTCCGCCCAACTGCACCGGAACCGTGGTGTTCGCGGCGTCCGGGATACGGCTGACGAAACCGGCGTCGACGAAGCCGATGAACGCGATGAAGAGACCGATGCCGACGCTGATCGCCTGCTTCAGCGGCTGCGGGATCGCGTGCATCACCGCCTCACGCAGTCCGGTCACCACCAACGCGCAGATGAGCAGGCCCTCCAGGACGACCAGGCCCATCGCGTCGTCCCAGCTCATCAGCGGGGCGATCTGGAAGGCGACGACCGCGTTGAGACCGAGGCCGGCGGCGAGCGCGAGGGGCAGATTGCCGCCGACGCCCATGATGATCGTCATCACTGCGGCCACCAGGGCGGTGGCGGTGGTGAGTTGGACGGCGTCCAGGTGGTGGCCGAACTTGTCCTTCGCACTGCCCAGGATGATGGGGTTCAGGACAAGGATGTAGGCCATCGTGAAGAACGTGGCGAATCCGCCGCGTATCTCCCGGCCGAAGGTGGACCCTCGCTCGGAGATCCTGAAGTACCGGTCCAGGCTGTTAGCCGCCTGTGGTGGGGCGGTTGGCCGGTCGGCCGGCGTCTTCGTCTCGGACATGGCTGTGCTCCTTGTTGCCTGAATGATCTGTGCGCGGATGCTGGCTGGATTGTTCCTGTGTTGAACTCGTTTCAGGTTTTCAACGTGTTACGGAATCGGCGTCGACCCGTCAGACTGCGTTCGAAGCCCCGTACGAGCTAAGCGTTCGATCACTGCTACGCTTCCCGATCTCATCCGGGCCGCCGCCGGATGATCACATGTCATTCACATGACACGCACAGAGAGGACGTCCGTGGGCACTGTCGTCGACGACGCCGCCTCCGTGGAGTTCCATGCCTTCTTCGAGCGCCACTACGCCGAACTGTCGCGCCTCGCACACCTGTTGACAGGTGAGTCGGACGCCGCCGACGACCTGGCGGCGGACGCGCTGCTCGCGCTGTGGCACCGCTGGGACCGGGTGCGGGCCGCCGACCATCCGGTCGCGTACGCCCGTGGTGTTGTCGCCAATCTGGCCCGGACGCGCATCCGCAGCGCGGTGCGGGAGCGTCGGCGGATCGCGCTGTTCTGGTCGCAACGCGAGGAGAAGACGGAGAACCCGGACATAGCGGGGGTCGTGGACGTCCAGGGCGCGCTGCGCCGGCTGCCGTTCCGCAAACGGGCGTGTGTGGTGCTTCGGCACGCGTTCGACCTGTCGGAAAAGGACACCGCTCTCGCCCTCGGTGTGTCCGTGGGTACGGTTAAGTCCCAGACGTCCAAGGGGATGGCCGAGCTCCAGCGTTTGCTCGGCTCCCAGGGCGTTCCCCAGAAGGTGCACGTGGCGATGGCGCGCGGCGGCGAGACCGTAGGACGGAACCGATGAGGCAGCAGGACGTGCACGACGAGCTGCGCGCCCGGCTGCACGAGGCGGCCGGGCAGCACGAGCCCGACCGCGCGCGCATCCTGGCGCGGATCGAGCGCGGCATGGCCGAGCAGGACCGCCCCGACCACCGGGCCACCCGGCCGCCGGTGTTCGGCTGGGTGCGGGTGGTGTCCGCCACGGCGGCGGTCGCGTGTGTGCTCGGCATCGGCGGTTACGCGGTCGCGTCGGCCGTGAAGGACGACTCCCCGCAGCAGACCGTCGCCACCACGGCGACGCCCGAGCCGTCGCCGGACGCGACCAGCCGGGCGCCGATCCATCCGTCGGCCCCGGAGCCGGGCGAGACGCCGAAGACCGAGAAGCCGCGCGCCACCCCCACCTCGAAGGCGCCCTCCGCGACCGCCACCGCGCAGCCGCCGGTCACCGCCGCCGGCGAGGAGGACGGTCCGCTGTGGTCGGACGGTTCGGTGGACCCGCACAGCAACGACTTCTGGGCACAGAGCAACATCACCCTGAAGACCTCCGAGGAACTGACCGCGCTCACCGTGCAGTTGAAGATCGCGCAGACCGGCGGGGTGACCTCGGCGGGCGCCTGGCGCTCGCTGCCGGAGGACGACTTCACCCTCACCACCGAGAAGAAGGACGGTTTCCTCGTCTACACCTGGACGCTCAAGGAGGGCCGCAAGGTCGCCAAGGGCGAGTGGGTGTTCGCGGGGCAGTACGACCATGAGCGCGGCGGCCGGGACGCGGCCGACGACAGCTACACCGCGACCGGTACGGCGGACGGCGAACAGCTCGCCGTGAAGGGCGGCTTCGCGTCCCACAGCGGCGACGACGCGTCCAACGAGGGCGACTCGTAAAGAATCCGAGAAGCGGCGGCAACCCTTTCTCCACCCGTGGCGACCAGGAGACGCAAGGATCCTCTCCCACGCAAGGAACGGGCATGACTGCACGAGCTGAACAGCGCGTCCGCCACCGTCGCCGGATCACCAAGCGGCGGGCGGTGATCGCCGGGGCGTCCGCCCTCGCCCTCACCGGTGCGGCGATCGTCACGACGACGATGCTGTCCACCGCCGGCGCCGCCTCCTCCTGGCCGACGGCCACCGGCAGCAAGGCCGTGTCCTCCACGGTCAAGGTGTCCGGGACCCTGGACGGCAAGTACGTGAAGTACTACGGCTCCGGCGCCCTGGGCAGCGACAGCCAGGACGAGGACCAGGGCCCGATCTTCGAGCTGGCGGACGGCGCCACCCTGAAGAACGTCATCATCGGCACCCCGGCCGCGGACGGCGTGCACTGCCTGGGCAGCTGCACCCTTCAGAACGTGTGGTGGCTGGACGTCGGCGAGGACGCGGCGAGCTTCAAGGGCAAGTCCTCCTCGTCCGTGTACACGGTCTACGGCGGCGGCGCGAAGAACGCCTCCGACAAGGTCCTCCAGTTCAACGGCGCCGGGAAGCTGGTCGTCTCCAAGTTCCAGGTGGAGAACTTCGGCAAGCTGGTGCGCTCCTGCGGCAACTGCAAGACCCAGTACAAGCGCACGATCATCATCAACGACGTGGACGTCACGGCGCCCGGCAAGTCGATCGTCGGCATCAACGCGAACTACGGCGACACGGCCGCGCTGCGCAAGATCCGGATCCACGGCGACAGCGGCAAGAAGATCAAGACGTGCACCCGCTTCAAGGGCAACAACACGGGCGCGGAGCCGACCGAGATCGGTTCGGGTCCGGACGGAACCAACTGCAAGTTCACCTCCTCTGACATTTCGTACGAGTGAGTGAACCTTCAAGCATGACGGAGCCGACCCCTTGAGCACCCACAGGAAACACCTCACGCGCCGCCGGGTGCTCGGAGCCTCCGCGATCGGCGTCGCCGCCACCGGCGCCGCCGTCGCGGGCGGCACCGGACTCCTGTCGTCCGCGTCCGCCGCGACCTTCGGCTACCAGGACGACGGCACGAACTACGTCGTCGACACCGGCGCCTCGCTGGTCTTCAAGGTGTCCAAGTCGACGGGCGACCTCACGTCCCTCGTCTACCGGGACAAGGAGTACGAGGGGTACGGCGGCAAGCACTCGCATGTCGAGTCCGGACTCGGCGCCTCGACGGTGACGGTCAAGCAGTCGGGGTCGACGATCCTGGTGAAGGTCGTGCACGGCGCGATCACCCAGTGGTACGCGGCCCGCAGCGGCCGGAACAACGTCTATCTGTGGACGGACAAGAAGGACGCCTCCTTCACGGCGACCCGGTTCATCGTCCGCCTCAAGCCGGGCATGTTCCCCAACGAGGGCTCGGACAGCTGGATCGAGGCCTCCGACAAGGTGATCGAGGCCGGTGACGTCTGGAAGCGCGCGGACGGCACGACCCACTCCAAGCACTACTCGGGCAAGCGGGTCATCGACTACGACCACGTCGGATTCACCACCGGCTCGGTCGGTCTGTGGCTGGTGCGCTCGAACCACGAGAAGGCCTCGGGCGGCCCCTTCTACCGCTCGCTGCTGCGCCACTCCAACGACAAGGGCGCCGGGCTCTACGAGATCCTGCACTACAACCAGGCGCAGACGGAGCCCGAACGCTTCGGCCTCCAGGGCCCGTTCGTGCTGTCCTTCACGGACGGCGGTACGCCCTCGCCCGCCCTGTCCGCCGGGAAGCTGGACACCTCCTGGGTGGACGGCCTCGGCATCATGGGCTGGGTCGGCGCGTCCGGCCGCGGCAAGGTGGCGGGCGTCGGCCTGAAGAACATGGACGCCACGTACCCGTACACCGTGGGCTTCGCCAACGCCGACGCCCAGTACTGGGCGAAGGCGGCGGCCGGCACGGGCGCGTTCTCGTGCGGGGGGATGCTGCCGGGGACGTACACGCTGACCGTCTACAAGGGCGAACTCGGCGTGCACACCGCCACGGTGAAGGTCACGGCGGGCGGTACGACGTCCCTGAACAGCCTGACCATCAGCGGTGACCCGTCCACCGCGAAGACCGTCTGGCGGCTCGGCGACTGGGACGGCACACCCGGCGAGTTCAAGAACGCCAAGCTGATGACGTACGCGCATCCCTCCGACGCCCGCGCGGCGAAGTGGACCGGCAACGTCACGATCGGCGCGGGCGGCGAGGCGGCGTCCTTCCCGGCGTACATGTGGAAGGACGTCAATGACGGCGTCCTGGTCTACTTCAAGTTGACCAAGGCCCAGGCGGCGGCCGCGCACACGCTGCGCGTGGGGGTGACGGACGCCTTCTCCAACGGGCGCCCGCGGGTGACCGTGAACGACTGGGTCTCGGCCGTCCCCACGGCTCCCGCTCAGCCCTCGACGCGCTCACTCACCACGGGTTCGTACCGGGGGAACAACCATTCGTTCGCTTTCAACGTCCCATCCAGTGCGTGGAAGACGGACCCGAATCAGTACAACGTCCTGAAGCTCACCATAGTGAGCGGGTCGGGCGGCACGGCGTTTCTCAGCGCCGGTACGTCGTTCGACTGCATAGACCTGCTGACCTGAGCCCCCCTCGGTCAGCAGCGCCGGCAGAGCCCCCCTCGGCCGGCAGGGAAACGCCCCGCCTGTGACGACAGGCGGGGCGATTCTCTTCTCTCCGCGGTCAGTTCATCGTCGAACCGATGGTGGTGGAGCCGGTGGTGAGGAAGGTGGAGGCCGGAAGCGAGCCGTCCGACTTACGGGCTCCGTACGCGGTCGTGGCGTCCGTCGTCCTGAAGGACGGCGTGGAGACGCCGCTGTCCCAGTTGTTGGCGGCGGACACGGTGGAACCGCTCAGCTTCGACAGCCCGCTCTTGTTGCTCACCGCGAGGTTCCGTGCCAGGCGCGCCTTGCCGGTGGCGAAGTAGAAGCCCGCCTCGGCATTGGCGTACGCGGTGTTGCGGTTCAGGACGATCGCGCCGGGGTTGGAGTTCTCGGTGAACCCGTTCAGCGTGTTGTCCCAGGCCGCGTTGTTGTTGACGACATGCGCGACCGTGACGCCCCCGCCGCCCAGCTTGTACCCGTTGCCGTTGCCCTCGAAGGCCGAGTCGTTCCAGCGGTTCTTGCCGTTGCCGAAGGCCCACGAGTGCTCGATGGTGACCGGCGAGGAGAACTGCCAGAGGTCGAGGCCGTCATCGGAGTTGTTGTAGAGACGGGCGCCCGTGACCTTGTTGCCCGTCCCCGAGCCGAACTTGATCGCGATGCCGTCCGCGTTCTGGCCGTGGCCCGCCGGGTCGTAGTTGCCGTAACTGTCCAGGTTCTGCACGAGGTTGTTCGTCGTGCCGTCGCCGCGCAGGGTGAACCCGGAGTCGCCGTTGTTCGCGGTGACGAGGTTCTTGAAGACGCCGCCCACGGACGAGGTGGCGACGAAGCCCTGGGCCGGGGATTTCTGGAAGGTGAGGTTGGAAACGGTCCAGTAGTCGCCGTAGATCCCGGCCAGCCAGGACCCGGCGGGCAGCTTGGAGCCGTCGATCTTCACCTTCTCGCTGCCGTACGCCTGGAGCGTGATCCGCGCCGAACTGGTGCCGTTCGCCGTCGACTTCAGGGTGGCCGTCGGGTAGTACGTACCGGCGCGGACCTGGATGACGGTCCCCGCGGTCGCGCTCTTCACCGCCGACTCCAGCTGTGCGGTACTGGAGACGGTGACCGTCGTCGAGGCGGCCTCGGCGCCCCCGTTCGACAGCCCGAGGTACACACCGCCCGCCCCCGCGGCGACGGCGACGGCCGCGGCGATCGAGAGGGTGCGGGTCCTGCGGTGGCGTCCGGTGCTCTGACGCACGGAGCGTTCCTTTCCTAGGGGGTTCGTACGCACAGCAGTCGTCACCGTGACCCTAGGAGGTTGCCGCGCCGCGGCGAAAACAAGCGAAACTTTCGCTCACCAGTTCATCACCGCGGCGCTCAACCGGCTGCTAGCTGACGAAGTACGTCGGGTTCGGCAGCTTGTAGGTGCGGTCGGCGTAGCCGCCGTCCAGGTCCGAGTACTGGTCGCCGAAGTTGGCGATGATCTCGTACCCGAGGTCGTCCTCGATGTGCTGGCGCGTGCCGCCCTTGTACTGCACGGTCGTGCAGGTCCAGGTGCCCGGCGTGGCGCAGGCGCTCAGGTAGGCCGGCGGGTTCGCCTTGTCCTTGAGGAACATGTGGCCGGCGTCGAGGTTCACATCGGCGCCGATCTTCTTCAGGTTCTCGACGGCGGCGGTGCGCTGCGCCTCGGAGAGACCGGAGTTGTAGAAGACCTCGACGCCCTTGGACTCGGCGTACTGGACCAGCTCGGCGCTGCCGAAGACACCCGGCCGGTCGGCCTTGTTCACGTAGTCGGCCCAGGTGGTCGAGTTGTACGTGTAGTTGTAACGCCTCTCGTAGTCGAGGCTGAGCAGCAGCGTGTCGTCGATGTCGAAGACGACCGCGGGCTTCTCGCCCTTGTGGTGGGCCTTGCGGGCCGCCTGGTCGATGTACTTCCGGGCGGACTTGTCGAGGGCCGCGAGGTCCTTGGCGTACTGGCTGTCCGAGGACGCCTGGTAGACACCATTGGCGTCGAGCGTGGTGCCGTAGTAGGTGTCGATGTCCTTGACCAGGAGCCCGATGTTGTAGGGCTCGTGGGTGCTGTTCGCCGTGGACTGGCCGGCGGTGGCCGCGCCGGCACCGTAGAGGCCGGCGCCGGCGACGGCACACGCGGCGGCGATGGCCGCGATACGCAGTGGCTTATGCATGACAGAGTTCTACGCGCGTCACCCCGGAGGGCGCGAGACCCGTTGCCTGATCGATACCTCCTTCACAGGCAAAAAACGGGTCAAGCGCCCCGGTGTGTCGACAAGTGGTCAGTTCATCGTGGCGCCGATGGTCGTCGAGCCCGTGGTGAGGAACGTCGTCGCGGGCAGGGTGCCGCTCGAACTGCGGGCGTTGTACGTGCTCGACGCGTCCGTGGAGACGAAGGACGGGGTGGAGATGCCGGAGTCCCAGTTGTTGCCGGCCGAGGTGACCTTGGAGCCCTTGCTGACCGAGCCGCCGCCGTTGCTCACGGCGAGGTTCTTGCCGAGCTTCGCGGAGCTGGTGGCGAAGTAGTAGCCCACCTTGCTGTTGGCGTAGGCGGTGGTGCGGTTGATGACGATCGCGCCGGTGTTGGAGTTCTCGGTGAAGCCGGTTCCGGCGTTGCCCCAGGCCGCGGAGTTGTTGATGACGTGCGCGACGACCTCGCCGTCGCCGCCCAGCTTGTAGCCGTTGCCGTCGCCCGCGAACGCGGAGTCCGACCAGCGGTTGACGCCGTTGCCCATGGACCAGGTGTGCTCGACGGTGACGGGCGAGGAGAAGGACCAGAAGTCGATCCCGTCGTCCGAGTTGTTGTAGAGGCGGGCGCCGGTGATGAGGTTGCCGGTGCCGGAGCCGAACTTCACGGCGATGCCGTCGGCGTTCTCGCCGTGGTTCGCGGCGTCGTAGTTGCCGTAACTGTCGATGTTCTTCACGGTGTTGTTGACCGTGCCGTCGCCGGTGAGCGTGAAGCCGGAGTCCTTGCCGTTGATGGTCTTGATGTTGTTCCAGACCGTCCCCGTGCAGGACTGGCAGACGACCGCGCTGTCCGGGGAGTTCTGGAAGGTGATGTTGGAGACGTTCCAGTAGTCGGCGGTCAGCTTGAAGATCCAGTCGCCGGCGGGCAGCGAGGACCCGTCGATCTTCACGGTCTCCGAGCCGTACGCGGTGAGCGTGATCGGCGCGGAGGAGCTGCCGTTGGCGGTGGACTGGAGGGTCGCCGTCGGGTAGTAGGTGCCGCCGCGGACCTGGATGACGGTGCCGGCGGTGGCGTTCTTGAGGGCGTTGGACAGGTCGGTGGAGTTGCTGACGACCACCGTCGCGGCCTGTGCCTGGGTGGGGAGGACGGCGATGCCGGAGCCGAGGGCGAGGGCGGCCGTCGCGATGAGAGCGGTACGACGAGACATGGAGTGCGGGTCCTTTCGTCGTGCGGTGGGGGAAGGGGGGTGGGTCACAGGACGGAGTCGAGCCAGTGGAAGACCTCGTCCTGCATCGGCTCCGTGAAGACATGGCCGAGCCCCGGCCAGACCTCGGTACGGAGCCGCTCCCCGGCATGACGCGAGGTCCAGACGGCGCGCAGCTTGGCGTAGGCGGTCCGGACGCCCTCGGCGGGGAACAGCGGATCCTGCTCGCCGTCGAGGAAGTACATCGGCTTGGGGGCGCCGATGCTCGCCACGTCGGGGATGTCCAGGTGCCGGGCGAGCCCGGGGTGGAGCATGTAGTACGACGACTGCCCGCGCAGCGTGTTGTTGCCGGGCACCATCATTTCCTTCAGGCCGGTCATCCAGCAGACGGCGGCCGTCGCGGAGACGGCGTCGCTGAGCGCGGCGGTCTGCCAGGCGCGGAAGGCGCCCATGGAGAAACCGAGGGCCGCGACCCCGCGCCCTCGGTTCAGGCCCGCCAGAAAGCCGGCGGCACGGGCGTCCTCGCGGGCCATGAGTCCGGCGAGGGAGGAACCGAGGTTGTAGAAGTTGGCGGCGAGGGCCTGCTGGTCCTCGTAGGCGATCGGACCACGGTCGCCCCAGCCCGGCGCGTCGAGGCAGAGCACCGTGTAGCCGCGCCGGGCCAGTTCGTCGCCCACGAAGCGTCCGCTGAAGTACGTGTCGGCCCAGGTCCGCGCGGCGACGAGCCGGGTGTCGTCGTACCAGGGCCGGACGAGCTTCTCCTTGCCGATGTCGAACCTGGCCCCGTGGTCGTGGAGGAGGAGCACCGCCGGGAAGGGGCCGGGGCCGTGCGGGGTGAGCAGGGCGCCGCGGACCCGTTCGTGGCGGGTGAGGGAGAGGGTGACCAGCTCCTGGGTGTAGGCGTCGGTCCGGGCACGGTCGCTGTACTCGGGTGCGTACGGCGTCTCGTCCTGCCGCTCCACGACGAGGTGCTCCTCGACCATCGCGCGGGCCGTCCGCCGCCACTCCCGGAAGTCGCGGATCGATGAAGTCCCCCATGCCAGAGGGAAGTCGAGCTCCTTCTTCAGCGTCTCGTAGAGAGTGTCAGGGGTGGCCATGGAACCTCCCGGCGCCGGCGTGCGTGAGGACGTGGCGCTCCACGGCGGCAGCCGACCTGAGCGGCCGGTAGTCGTACGCGTCCGCCGGGTTCCAGCCGACGTCGTCGGTCAGCCCGAGGCCCGCGGCGACCTTGTCGAGTCCGGCCGGGCGTCCGTCGGTCCAGGAGCCGCTGTCGTGGAAGTGCGCGCCTCCGTAGGCGGCGAGGGTCGCGTCGTACCGGAAGACGTTGCGCTCGGAGTAGATCGCGGACTCCACGCCCACGCCGAGGGCGTAGAGAGGGGTGCGACTGCGGGACACGTACACGTTGTTGAGGACGTGGACCTGCCCGAAGCGGACGCGTGGTCCGCGTTGCACGATGTCGGTGAACAGGTTCCGGGCGAAGGTGACCTTGAGGTGTCCGCGGTCGCGGTCGCCGCGGCCGTCGCCGGAGCCGATGAGGAGCGCCTTGTCGTGGTCCTCGAAGCGGCTGTCGGAGACGGTGATGTGGTCGGAGCCGTCCTCGATGTCGAGCAGTCCGTCGTGCCGTTGGACGTGTTCGCCGTGGAAGCCGACCGGGGCCTCGCGGTCCGGGAAGCGGCCGTCGGTGAAGGTGCAGTGGTCGACCCAGATGTTCTTGCCGGTGATGACGGTCATCGCGTCGAAGCGGGCGTTCCAGTTGCCCTGGGTGCCGTCGTCCGGCGACCAGCTGGTGAAGTGGTCGACCGGGGCCTCCAGCCGGAGGTTCCGCACGATGATGTTCGTGCCGGTGTTGACGGTCAGGAACACGCCGAGAAGCCGGGCGTTGTCGCCGACGCCGACGAGCGTGGTGTCGCTCGGGACGGTCAGCTGGATCTGCGCCTTCTCCTTGTTGGAGCCGGTCTGCCGCAACTGCCGTTGCTGCTTGCAGTAGTCGTAACGGGTGTCGGACCAGGTGGTGCCGTCCTCGCCGAAGCAGGACATGTACTTGGTCAGGTCGTAGCCGGGGGCGTAGTCCTGCTCGCCGAGCAGCGAACCGTCGTCCGTCTCATGGCCGTTGACGGTGCCGACGACCCGGATCACCTTCGGACCGGTGGCCGCGAGGGCCTCCTTCAACCCGGCGCGGGTGTGCACGGTCCAGGTGGTGCCGCCCGCCCCGCCGGTGGTGCCGGCGCCCCAGCCGATCGGGGTGCGCTGCTCGGTGGCGGAGGCCTCCGAGGGGGCCCCGAGCAGCACACACACGCCGGCCAGGAGAGCGGCGGCGAGCCTACGCACGGGGACGCCAGTCGCCGAGGTAGGTCGCCTTGGTGTGCGACGCGGCTTCCTGGGCGGTGAGTTGGGGCCGGTTCTCGGGGACCGTGATCACCGCGCCCGGGCCGGAGTTTCTGAACTCCCCGAAGCGCATGGTCTGCCAGGGGTACTGCTCCCGCATGTTGGTGTACGGGGTGACGGGGTCGATGCCGGGCCCGATCCGGGTGTCGCGGACGACGAGGGACGGCCAGGCGGTCGTCTCGTACGAGGGGACCCAGGGTCGCGCGAGCTTGTAGGCCGCGTCCTCGGCGCCGGAGGTGATGCGGGAGCGGAGCGCGAGGATGCCGTAGGGGTTGGCGCGGGCGGCGGAGGGGGCGAAGACCATGCCTTTGGGGGTGAAGGTGACGTCCCGTTGCAGGGTGTGGAAGTGGCAGTCCTCGAAGACGGCGGTGGCCCGGCCGAAGACGAAGTCGACGTCTCCTTCGATGTAGCAGTGGTGGAAGTACTGCCGGTCGAAGGAGGTGAGCGCGGTCGTCTCGACGAACAGGGTGTCCTGGTGGGCGAGGAGCCGGACGTTCTCGAAGTGGGTGCGGTCGCCGTAGGTGTAGGCCGCCACCGCCTGCGTCCCGGTGATCTCGGGGTGGTCGGCGCGCAGCCAGTCGTTGGCGAGGGTGAGGTCGCGGACCAGCAGCCCCGGGGCGGCGGAGGTGAAGGTGGCGGAGCCGGCCGTGCCGTACGTGCCCGACCCGTCCGGTTTCTGCGTCCCGTTGGCGTGGTCGAAGACGATCACGGCGTCGCGCGGCTCGCAGGAGGCGCCGCGGATCGTCAACTCGGCCTTGTCGGCGGGCACGTTGACGACCTCGCGGTAGGTCCCCGGGTGCACGACGATCGTCCAGCCGGGCCCGTCCACCGCGTCCACGGCGGCCTGGACTGAGCCGCCGGGGCGGACGTGCAGGACCCGGCGGTCGCTCGCGAAGGCGTTGGTGGAGCCCGCGGCCAGGAGACCTGCCGTCAGGCCCGTCAGCAGGGTGCGTCGGCGCATGTCAGCACTCCCCCTTCCACGGCCGCCAGTCACCGAGGTAGGCCTCGCGGGTCGCTGACTCGGCCTGCTCGTCGGTGAGTTGGGGTCGGTTCTCGGGAACCGTGATCTCGGCGCCGGGGCCGAAGTTGTGGTACTCGGCGAAGCGCTGGTTCTGCCACGGGTAGGAGTTGGACATATTGGTGTAGGGCGCGACCGCGTCGATGCCGGCGCCGAGACGGGTGTCGCGGACGGTGAGGCTGGGCCGGGCGGTGGTGTCGGAGCTGGGCACCCAGGGGCGGGCCAGCTTGTAGGCGGCGTCCGGGGCCTCGCTGCTGATCCGGCCGCGGCTGACCAGGTAGCCGAGGGGGTTGGCGCCTGCCGTGGAGGGCGCGAAGACGAAGCCGTACGGGGCGGCGGCCAGGTCGGTGCGGTCCAGGGTGCGGAAGTGGCAGTGCTCGTAGACCGCGGTGGCCCGGCCGAAGACGAAGTCGACGTCGCCCTCGGCGTAGCAGTGGGAGAAGTACTGGCGGGCGAAGACGGTCAGGGCGAGGGAGTCGGCGTACAGGGTGTCCTGGTGGCCGAGGAAGCGGCAGTGGTGGAAGGCGGAGCGGTCGCCCATGACCTTGAGGGCGACGGCCTGGGTGCCGCTGATGTCGGGGTGGTCGGCGCGCAGCCAGTCGTTGGCGAAGGTGATCCAGCGGGCGGTGAAGCCATCGGCGCGGAGGGTGGTGGTGGCCGAGCCGGTGGTGCCGTACGTTCCCGAGCCGTCGGGCTTCGGGGTGCCGGCCGCGTTGTCGTAGACGATGACGACGTCCCGCGGGTCCTCCGAGGCGCCGATCCAGGTGGCCTCCGTACGGGTGGCGTCGAGGCTGACGGTCTCCCGGTAGGTGCCCGGCGCGATGACCAGGGTCCAGCCGCTGCCGGTGGTGGCGTTGACGGCGGCCTGCACGGTGGTGTGGTCGCCGCGGCCCTGGGCGTCGACGTACAGGGTGGTCGCCGTCAGCCGCGCGGCGGGTGACCCGAACCGGCCGAAGACACGGGCGTTGCGGGCCTGCGCGGGGGCGGCGGTGACACTCAGCGCGGCGGCGGCTCCTGCGCTCGCGATGAGGAATCCCCTTCTGGACAGGGGGAGTTCGAGGTGGGGCGAGGGCATGGGGATGCTCCTAGGCTGTGCGGCTCTTCGGTGATGTGCGGGTACTTCCTCGCCGTGGGGGGTGAGTCTTTTCCGTGCCGGCCGGGGCGGGCGCACTCCGAGTCGTGAGCACGACGTGGTCCGCCCCGGCCGTTCGGGTGGCAGGCGTCAGCAGGCGTTGCCGGCGCCCGCGCGGTGGTCGACGATCGCCGGGACCGCCTTGACCGGGTCGACCTTGGTGCGCAGGGTGGGCGTCCAGCCGGCGCCGGACTCCAGGGTCTCGGCCGGGATCTCCGCATTGTGGACGGCGATCAGGTCGGTGACCTGGCCGTTCACGGTGTTGTCGGCGGCGGTCAGCGGCGAGACGTTCCACCGCTTGAGCACCTTGGCGGCGCTGACCCCGTCCGGCAGCGTGAACGCGTTGTGCTCGGCGACGAGCTGGGACTCCTTGCCGATGCCGAAGCTGTAGGCGTAGTCGTCGCTCGCCACGAAGTGGTTGTTGTACGAGTCGACCTGCCCGAAGCGGACCCGCGGCGCGCGCTCGACCAGGTTCGAGAACAGGTTGTGGTGGAACGTCACCTTCAGGTGGCCCCGGTCGATCGCCGTGGTCGCGGCGCTGTCGCTGTTGCCGATGAGGATCGTCTTGTCGTGGTCGGCGAAGACGTTCCAGGAGGCGGTGACGTAGTCGGCGCCCTTGACGATGTCCAGCTCACCGTCGTGCTGCTGGTAGAGCATGCCGAAGTAGGTCGGCGCGGCGCTGTCGGGGTGGGAGCCGTCGGTGAAGGTGTTGTGGTCGATCCAGACATGGGTGGAGCCGTAGACGACGGCCGTGTCGTACTCGGAGTTCCAGTTGCCCTTGTCCCCGTCGGTCGGGTCCCACTGCGGGAAGCAGTCGATCGGGCTCTCGAAGGTCAGATTGCGGACGATGACGTTGTCGACGCCGGTGATCTGGAGGCTGGCGCCCTTGAAGCCCGCGTTCTTGCCGATGCCGACGATGGTGGTGTTGGCGGGGACGGCGGCCTTGATGATCTTGTTCTGGTTGGCGGCGGAGACCGCCCGCAGCCCTTCCGGACTGTCGGCGGGCTCCGCGCTCAGGTCGGTGTCGAGGCCCCAGGCCTCCGGCGAGTACTTGGCGAGGTAGGCGTCGAAGTCGTACCCGTCGGCGGCGAAGGCGTCACAGCCCTCGGAGACGGCGTCGATGGTCCCCTTGACCTTGATGATCTTCGGCGCGTCACCGCCGGCGGCGAGGGCGGCCTTGAACTCGGCCCAGGTGGAGACGGAGTAGACGTGATCGGCGTCGGCCTTGGCCCCGCCGGTGGTCCCGGTGCCGTACGAGGCCCAGCCGTCGTTCGCGGGCAGCGTCTGCCGGGCCAGGTCACGGCCCTGTGCCTGGGCGCTGGGGCCGGTCACGGCGAGGACGAGGGCGGTGCAGCCGAGCACGGCGGCAGCAGCGCGCGCCACCGAGGCAACTGTGACATGCCCATGCCATCTCTGTGTGTCCATGGTGCGGCTCTCTCTTCTCGGATCGGTGGGTGGAGGCGGTTACGCGGTGGCTTCGGGCCAGGTGATCCAGGACGTGGGGATCTCGTCGTCGAGGCGGCAGACATCCCGTGGCCGCAGCACCCCGGTCCGCAGCAGCTCCCGCGCCACGAGCCGCGCCGCGGCGATCGCGCCCGGCGGGTTGAAGTGCGTGTTGTCCTGCTCGGTCGCGGTCCAGTTGAAGTACGTCTTGGTCTCCTCGACCCCGAGCCGCTGCCACAGGGCGAGGGACAGGGCCTGGATGTCGAGCAGCGCCACGCCCTCCTCCTCGGCCAGCGCCCGCATCGCCGCCGGGTAGTCGCCGTGGGTCGGCAGGGCGTTGCCGGCCGCGTCGAACTTCCGGCGCTCGACGGAGGTGGCGAGAACGGGCCGGGCGCCATGGGCGCGGGCGCCGTCGATGTACAGCCGCAGACAGTCCTGGTACGTCGTCCAGGGCTCGGTGTACCGGGTCGGGTCGGCGGACTTCTCGTCGTTGTGCCCGAACTGGATGAGGAGGAAGTCCCCGGGCTGAATCGCCGCGAGGATCACATCAAGCCGGCCTTCGTCGACGAAACTCTTCGAACTCCGCCCGTTCACCGCGTGATTGGCGACGGGCCGGTCCTTGTGCAGAAAGAAGGGAAGTGCCATGCCCCACCCGGTCTCGGGAGCGGCGTCGGCGTATTTCTGGGCGGCGGTGGAATCACCGGCGATGTAGAGAGTGCGCTTGCGGGATGACGCGGCCTGAGCGGTACCGGTGGCCGCGAAGGCGAGGGGAACGGCGCCAAGCGCCGCGGCAGTGACTTGTCTACGGGTAACGGACACAACGTCCCTTTCGTCAACACCCTTGAGGGCGCGGGGAACTGCGCGACCAGCCACAACGGCCCCGCAGTCCCCCACGGACAGAAACCACCCGAGCTCTGGGAAGAAATCAGCCCTTCTGCGAATTCCACTCCGCCTGGGCGTCGTTCAGCTGATCGGCCAGCGTGTCCAGGAAGTCCTTCGCGCTCATCTTCCCGAGCAGCACCTTCTGGAAGTTCGGCTCGTTGTCGGCCTTGGAGATGGTGCCCCAGTCGGGCAGGTAGTACGGCAGCTGGACAATGGTGGTCGAACCGTCGGTCAGCGCGTCAGCGGCGAGCTTCGTGGGCTCGGCCTTGGAGATCCACGCGTCCTTGGCGGCCTCGTTGTTGGCCGGCACCTGGCCCGCCGACTCGTTGAACTTCGAGTTCTCCGCGTGCGAGACCGCGAACTCGATGAACTTCCAGGCCGCTTCCTTGTTCTTGGAGCTCTTGAACAGGCCGATACCGTCAACGGGGTTGGACACCTGCACCCGCTTGCCGGACGCACCGGTCGGCTGCGGAATACCGCGGAACTTGTCGGCGCCGAGCGACTTCACATGGTCCTGGTAGGAACCCAGGTTGTGGTTGAGCATTCCGATCGTGCCGGAATCCCACTGGGCGACCATCTTGGTGAAGTCGTTGTTGAGGTCGGCGGACGGGGTGTCCTTCTTGTAGAGCGCGGCGTACTTCTCCAGCGCCTCGACGTTCTTCGGGTCGTTGACGGTGGTCTTGTCACCGTTCCAGAAGGACGTGAGACCGCTCTGTCCGTACATCGCGTCCAGCGCCTGGGCGATGGAACCGGCGCCACCACGGATGGTGTAACCGAACTCGTTCTTCTTGGCGTTGGTGAGCTTGTCCGCCGCCGCGTAGAACTTGTCCCAGGTCGTCGGCTCGTCCAGGCCCGCCTTCTCGAACAGGTCGGTGCGGTAGTAGAGCACACCGTTGTTCGCGGAGGTCGGCACCGAGTACAACGTGTCGTCGACGCCGCCGGCCGCCTTCAGCGAGGTGACCATGTCCTCGTTGAGCTTGCCGTTGAGCGAGGACTTGGCGAGCCGGTCGTCGACCGGCTCCAGCACCTTCTGGGCGGAGAAGCTGGCGATCATCGCCGCGCCGACACCGCCGACGTCCGGCAGACCGCCGCCCTGGATGGCGGTCTCGACCTTGGACTGGTAGTCCGCGGAGGGGATACCGACGTACTCGACGTCGATGTCCGGGTTGGCCTTCTCGAAGTCGGCGATGATCGCCTTCCAGGCGTCGGTGCGGACACCGCCGTTGTTGTCCCAGAAGACGATCTTGCCCTTGCCGCTGCCCTCGTCGCCCTTGTCGCCGCCGGTGCCGCTGCCGTCGTCACCGCAGGCGGTGGCGGTCAGGGCGAGGACGGAGCCCAGGGCGACGGCCACGGCGGCGCGCCTGCTTCTGCGGATGTTGATCTTCATGGGTCGGCTCTCTTCTTCTGGATCAAACACTTCTTCGACCGGGTGAAGCTGTGAGGTCGTGGGGCTGTGCAGTCGTGGGGCTGTGCAGTCGTGGGGCTGTGCAGTCGTGGGGCTGTGTGGAGCTATGAAGTTGTGGGGGTCAGGGGCGGGTGTACGGCGCCCAGCCGTCGCTTCCCGCGAGGTAGTCGGCGACGGTGTGGGCGCGGGCGTCCTCGTCGCTCATCTGCGGCCGGTCCGCGGTGACTTCGGACCCGGGGCCGTAGTTGCGGTACTCGGTGAACCGCGCGTCCTTCCACGAGAAGCCGCTCATGTCGGTCCACGGCGCGGACTTCACCGCCGCGGGCAGCTCGGTGTCGCGGATCAACACCTGGGCGACGGCCTCCGGTTCGCCTCCCGGGTGCCACGGCCGGCCCAGGTGGAAGGACTGGTCCGGCGCGTCGCTCACGACCCTCGACCGGGTGATCAGGAAGCCGTAGGGGTTCCCGGTCCAGGTCGAGGCGGCCGTCAGATAACCGTTGTTGGTGGTCGAGCCCCGGCTCAGCAGCCGGATCACCGACCGGTCGATCACGGTCGTCGCCCGTCCGTAGACGAAGTCGACGTCGCCCTCGATGTACGAGTCGCGCAGGTAGACCCGGCTGACGGTGGTCAGCTTGGGGCTGTCGGTCATCAGGGTGTCCTGGTTGCCCAGGAAGGCGGTGTCCTCGAAGACGATCCGGTCACCGGTCGTCTTCATCGCGAGGGCCTGCTCGCCGTTCAGCTCGACCGCGGCCTCGTCGAAGTCGTTGCTGAAGGTGAGGTGGCGTGCCGTGACGTCGTTCGCGGCGATCCGCACGGTGGCGCTGCCGGTCGAACCGCCGTACGCGGCGGGTGTGTCGTAGACGATGACGGTGTCGGCGCGATCTTGTCCAGTCCCGTGCAGCACAATGTTCGGCTTGATCGCGGGGATGTACACCTTGGCCCGGTAGGTGCCGGGCGCGATGGCGACGGTGACGGGCACGGCGTTGCCGTCGGGAACGGCGTCCACGGCGGCCTGCACGGTCGGATAGTCCGCCGGGACGTGCAGAGTGACCCCGATTTGCTGCTGCGGCCCGGAGAACCGCTTCACGAGCGCCGGCACGGCCGCGGCCGGGTCCAGGCGGTAGTCGTAGAACTCCCGCGGGTCAAAGGCCTTACCCCAGGCGTCCGTTCGCCCGGTGGTGTTCCTCAGGATCGACCCGCGCTGCACCAACTCGGCCGTGGCGTCGGCCTGGTAGGGGTGCTGGACGCCGTCGTAGTAGCTGTTCTCGATGACCATCTTCGTCTTGCCGCGCGCCCAGTTCCCGTACGTCCACACCGGGTCGCCGTCCGCGACCTGCGAGGACAGGTAGTTGTTGTACAGGTGGGCGTAGGCGAGGTTGTCCGCCGAGGGGTTGCGCTGTTTGGTGCCGTGGAACCAGTTGTGGTCGATCGTCATCTCGGTCAGGACGTTGGTGGTCCAGCCGATCCCGAACGCCTTGTTGTGGTTCGTGAACTGGTTGTAGGAGACGGTGATGTACCGACTGTCCTTGCGGATGTCGAGCAGCCCGTCGCCCATGTGCGTGAACCGGTTGTGGTCGATCCAGACATGGTCGACGGTGTCCATCTGGATCGCGTCGAAGTCGGTCGTCTTGCCGTCCCAGTCACCCTCGACATAGCTGTCGCGAATGGTCAGGTTGCGGATGATGACGTTGCTGGTACCGGGGTTGAGGTGCAGTTCGCCGTGGACGATCTCGCCGGTGTCACCGACGCCGATGACCGTCTTGTCCGAGGCCACGACGATGTCCGAGCCGAAGGGCTCGACGGCTATCGACCCCGACACCCGGATGACGTACGGCTCCTCGGCCGCCGCGTACTTCGCGAGCGAGGCCTGGTCGGTGACCGTCACGACCTTGCCGCCGGCCCCGCCGGTGGTCCCACCGGCGAGCGAGGCGAAACCGTGCGGCCGGTCGGTCCACCGGGAGGCAGCGGCCGAGGGGGCCTTCCCGGCGGAGACGGCCGGGGCCGACCGCTCGGGCGACGGGGTGGCGGCCTTGGCCTGCCCCACCGCCCCGAGGCCCAGCGCGGCGACGAGGCCGAGCACGGCGGCCAGCACCCTGCCCTGACCGGCTCCCGGTCTCGGCAAGCGCTTGCCCTGGAGTTGCGTCATTGCGGCTCCCAAAAGGCTTACGTACGAGGTGAGTTACAGAGAAGTGATCCTGAACCGCGTGAAGGTTGCCGCGCCGGCGTGCCCGTTTCCGGTGGGTGCGAGCGCGACGAGGCCGAGCAGGGCGCCCACCCAGCGCCAGGGGGTGGCGGCGAAGACGGGCCCCGAGGGGTGCGGGCCGTCGCCGACGTCGTAGAAGAAGCGGCAGCGGGCGCCCGCGCCGATCTCGATCCGCAGCCGTACCCGTCCCTCGGGAGCGGGTCGAGGGTGGTCGGCGTCGCGTTCGCGCTCGGCGACACCTTCGGCGAACCGGTGCACGACCTGGACCGCGCCGTCGGCGCCGCGTTCGAGGCCGATCCAGCCGAACGCGTCACCCAGCACCGCGAGTCCGGCCCGGGCGCCCGGTTCCTCGCTGTCGAGGCGGAGTTCGACCTCGACGGCGGACGGCGTGCCGGGCAGCCGCTGGGTGAGGACGTTCGGCAGCTTGCGCAGGTCGTGCGCGTCGGCCGAGCGGACACAGGTGAGGCGGAGGCCGTCACCCGAGTGCTGGGTGGCCCAGCCGTCCTGCGGGTTGGCGGTCCAGCTCCACTGGCGGCCGAAGCGTCCGCCGGGGAAGTCGTCGTCGGTGGCGGGCGCGGCGGGCGGCTGCGGCGGCAGATCGGGCTTGTGGTGGACGGCGACGGGGGCGCCCTCGTCGCCGAGGACCGGCCAGCCGTCCGCGCCCCAGCGCATCGGCTGGAGGTGGACGACCCTGCCGTAGGCGCCGCGCTGCTGGAAGTGCAGGAACCAGTCCTCACCGGACGGGGTGCGCACCCAGCCGCCCTGGTGGGGGCCGTTGACGTCGGTGTCCTTCTGCTCCAGGACGATGCGCTCCTCGTACGGCCCGAAGAAGCCGCGCGAGCGGAAGGCGCCCTGCCAGCCGGTCTCCACTCCCCCGGCGGGGGCGAGGATCCAGAACCAGCCATCGTGCTGGTAGAGCTTGGGGCCCTCCAGGGTGAACCAGCCGGGTATCCGGTCGCCGTCGACGATCACCTTGCCCTCGTCGAGGAGTTCGGTGCCGTCGGCGCGCATCCGGTGGCCGGTGAGGCGGTTCTTGACGCCGGAGCGGGACTTGGCCCAGCCGTGCACGAGGTAGGCCTCGCCGGTCTCCTCGTCCCACAGGGGGCAGGCGTCGATCAGGCCCTTGCCCACCTTGAGCAGGTGCGGGCGGGTCCAAGGGCCCCTGATCCCGGGGGCGTTGATCTGGAAGATGCCCTGGTCGGGGTCGCCCCAGAAGATCCAGAAGCGTTCGTCGTGATACCTCAGGGACGGCGCCCAGACGCCACAGTCGTGCCGCGGGGTCCTGAACTCGCTCGCCGGTTCCAGGCGTTCGAGGGCGTGGCCGACGAGGGTCCAGTTGACGAGGTCGCGCGAGTGCAGCAGCGGCAGACCGGGGGCACGGCCGAAGCTGGAGGCGGTGAGGTAGAAGTCGTCGCCGACGCGGAGGACGTCCGGGTCGGACCAGTCCGCGTCGAGGACGGGGTTGGTGTAGGTGGCGGTCACAGGCTCACCGCCTTGCGGACGAGCGCGGCGGCGGCGTCCCGGTCGAGACGGCCGTCGGCGACGACGGTGACGACCCGGCGCACGAGGGTGTCGCCGGCCGTGATCGGCACCCGCTCGGTGTGCGCCAGCGAGGAGCCCACGCCCGGGTATTCGGCGGTGCGCACGAACCACGGGTCGCGGCGGGTCTGTTCGGTGGCTCCGGCGAAGACCAGCGTCCAGCCGGCACCGACGAGGGCGAGCCAGTCGGCACGCCGGCCGTGGACCTCGGCCTCCCCCTCGCTGTCGGCGGTGAAGACGTCCGGTGTCCGCTCCTCCTTGCGGGCCCGCCAGAAGAAGCCGCCGTACGCGGCACCGGGGCGGCCGTTGGTGGCCGGGCTGCCGATCGACAGCGGGTCGGGGGTGACGTTGGTCAGCGAGAAGGTGAAGTCCAACGCCCAGGCGGTGTCCGTGAGTTCGGTGGCCGCCACGGTCCGGCGCTCGCGCAGCAGCTCGCCGCCCGCGGCGACCCAGCGCAGCTCCTCCACGAAGCCGTCGGGGTCGCGCAGCTGGAAGGCGTTGTGCCGCTGGGCACCATGGTTGTCGAGCTCGGTGGGGCCCTGGTCGCGGACGTAGGTGCGGCCGCCCCAGAAGTTGTGCCCCTCGACGTCGGGAACGGCGACACCGACGCCGAGGTGGTGCAGATGGTCGGCGGGGCTGAACTCGGTGACAGCCGTGCCGGCGAGGGTGGTGACGGGGTGCAGATAGGGCCGCGGCGAGAGCCGGGGGGCCAGCTCGGGCCGGGTGACATAGCGGCCGACCGGGCGGCCCGCGACGCGCAGGACCGGGGTGTCGTTGGTCGTCATCAGGTGCTCACCTCTTTTGGTAGCGCCCAGGAGGCGCCGAGCTCCGAGAACAGGGCGAGAGTGTCGGCCGACGCCGCGACGAGGCCGTCGATGCCGGGCACCACCCGGCGGTCGTCCACGAGGTGCCAGGCGCTTGGGGGCAGCGGGGCCGGGTCGGGGGCGGTGCGGATCGCCTCGACGACCTTCATGAAGGCGCCGGTCACGTCCGGCGGGACGATCAGGTCGGTGCCGTCGGTGAGGTGGTCGACGAGGTTCTCCAGCAGGTCGGTGCGGCCGTGCTCGTACTCCTCGGGACCGTGGCCGGCGCGCTGGAGCAGGACGCGGTCCTGCTTGTACCAGAACGTGATCCGGCCGCGGCTGCCGTGCACGAGGACGTACGGCTCGCCCGGGTGTTCGGCGCACAGCGTCGCCGCGACGGTGACCGGGCGGCCCTGGGCCGTGGTGACGCGGACGCAGGAGGTGTCGTCGGACTCGATGTCGTTGGCGCGCAGCAGCTCGGTCCGGATGCCGGTGACGTCCTCGGCGCGTGTGGAGCCGTTGAGGGCGAGCCCGGTGGCGACGGCGTGCGCGAGGGGGTTGGTGAGGGCGCCGTCGATGACGTCGACGCCGTTCAGGCGCCGCTTGCCGGCCCAGGGGGCACGCCGGTAGTAGGACTCCGGGCGGGCCCAGGCGCCGGCGCCGCCGATTCCGGCGATCTCCCCGATCGCGCCCTCGTCGATCAGCTGCCGGATCGCGGGCACGGCGTGCGAGCCCAGCGACTGGAAGCCGATCTGGCAGGCCACCCCGGCCGCGGCGACCCCGTCGGCCATGCGGCGGAACTCGGCGTACGACGGCGCCGGGGGCTTCTCCAGCAGAAGGTGCACGCCCTTGCCGGCGGCGATGAGCGCGAGGTCCGTGTGGGTCGGGATCGGCGTGCAGATCACCGCGATCCGGGCGCCGGTGGAGTCGAGCAGGGCACCGAAGTCGGCGGACTGCTCGGGCGTGCCGAGCCCTTCCGGGATCTCCGTGGCCTCCAGCGGCGTCAGCTCGCAGATGCCCGCGAGCCGCACGATCCCCTTGTCCTGGAGCCGGCGGATGTTCTCCAGGTGCCAGCGGCCGTGGCCGCGTGCTCCCGCCAGGACGATGTCTACGGTGCTCATGGGATCCTCCCTGCGCCCGCGCCGCGTGCCACCTCTCGGTCGGCCCGCTCGGCGCTGTCGATCTTTGTGTGCAGGGTAGGCGTCCAGCCGACGTCGGCCGTGAGGTCGCGCTCGCTGCCGGAGTTGTAGGCGTTGTAGATGGGCAGCAGGTCGACCGGGAAGCCGTTGAAGAGGGTGCCCTCGTCGTGCAGGGCGGTGCCGTTCCAGCTCTTGACCAGGTCGGCGACCTCGATCCGGCCGAGGGTGGTGAAGGCGTTGTTCTGGGCGTAGAGGCCGGACTCGGTCGACACGCCGAGCGAGTAGCGGTAGTCGTCGGTGGGGACGACGTACCGGTTGTTGTAGACGTGCACCTGGCCGAAGCGGACGCGCGGCGCACGCTGTACGACGGACTCGAACTGGTTGTGATGCAGGGTGACCCGGAGCTTGCCGCGGTCTCCCGTCGCCGAGTCGCTGTTGCCGATCAGCATGGCCTTGTCGTGGCCGGAGAACCTGCTCCAGGAGACGGTGACGAGGTCGGAGCCGTTGGTGATGTCCAGCAGGCCGTCGTGGCGCAGGTAGTTGCGGCCGAAGTAGGTGGGCTCCTTCTCGTCCGGGTGGCCCTTGTCGCTGAGGGTGACGTGGTCGACCCAGACGTGGTTCGAGCCGGTCAGCCAGATGTTGTCGTACGCCGTCTTCCAGTCGCCGAGGCCGCCGGTGTTGGGCTGCCAGACGGGGAAGCAGTCGTAGGCGTCACGTGAGTCGAGGTTGCGGATGATGACGTTGGTGGCGTTCTTGACCTGGAGGTTGGCGCCCTTGAGCACGGCTCCCTCAAGGCCGACGATCGTCGTGTTGGAGCCGACGTTCAGCGTGACCCGCTCGGCCTGCCGGGCGGCGGAGGCCTGACGGGCCTCCTCCTGCGCGCCGCTGGGCTTGGCGGACCCCCAGGTGCGGGGGTCGTAGGCGGCGAGGTAGCGGTCCAGGTCGTAGCCGTCGGTGGCGTAGTCGGCGCAGCTCAGGTGGTCGCCGTCGTCGTCGGTGTTGGCGTCGACGGTCCCGGCGATCTTGATGATCTTCGGGGTGGCGCTGCCACCGTCGAGGGCCGCGGCCAGTTCGGCGCGGTCGGTGACGACGTACACATGCTCGGCGTCGGCGGCGGCCCCACCGGTGGTGCCCGCGCCCTCGGACGCCCAGCCGTCATCGGCGGGAAGGGTGTCGCGGCTGATGTCGCGGGCGTCGGCGTGGGCGGGGACGCAGAGCAGCCCCAGCACTCCGGCCACCACGGCGATCTGACGTACCCTCATCAGCCCTTCACCGCCCCCGCGCTGAACCCGGTGATCAGCCACTTCTGGATGAAGGCGAACACCAGCACCACGGGTACGGCCGCGATGATGCCGCCCGCGGCGAGTGCGCCGAGGTCGACGCTGTCCGCGCCCATCAGGGTGTTGAGGCCGACCGGGATGGTCTGCTTCTCCGGGTTGTTGAGGAACATCAGCGCGAACAGGAAGTGGTTCCAGGAGTGCACGAAGGCGAAGGAACCGACGGCGATCAGACCGGGCCGCAGCAGCGGCAGCACGACGATCCTGAACGCGGTGAAGCGGTTGCAGCCGTCGACCCAGGCCGCCTCCTCCAGGGAAGGGGGCACGTTCTTGATGAAGTTGCTGATCAGGATGATCGACAGCGGCAGCTGGAAGACCGTCTCGGCGATGATCACGCTGCCCAGCGAGTTGATCATCTGGATCTTGGCGAAGATCTCGAACAGCGGCACCAGCAGCAGCGCACCCGGCACGAACTGGGAGCACAGCAGGCCCAGCATGAAGGCCTTCTTGATCCTGAAGTTGAACCGCGCCAGGGCGTAGCCGCCGGCCAGCGCTACCAGGGTCGTCGTGATCAGGGTGGCGACGCCGACGAGGACGCTGTTCTGGAAGTAGGTGCCGAACTCACGCTCGGTCCACACCTTCTCGAAGTGGTCGAAGGTCATCGGCCAGGGCACCAGCGAGGTGGAGCCGGTCGGGCGGAACGCGAAGAGCAGGATCCAGTAGAACGGGATCAGGGTGAAGAGCAGGTAGATCCCCAGCGGCAGGTAGATCTGCCAGCGGGGCACGTCGTCCCAGGAGCGCTCCCTGCCCTTGGTACGGGGCGGCGGCGGGGACGTGCGGGCCTCGGACACGACCGGGGTGGCTTCCTTGATGCTCACTTGTCCTCGCCTCCGAACTTGCTCAGGCGCAGATAGACCATCGAGCAGAAGAGAAGAATCACGAACGCCACCGTGGTCAGGGCCGACGCGTAACCGAAGTTGTGGGCGTCGACGCTGGTGTTGGCGATGTAGAGCGGGAGGGTCGTCGTCTCGCCGGCGGGTCCGCCGCCGGTGAGGGTGTAGAGCAGGTCGACGTTGTTGAACTCCCAGACCGCGCGCAGCAGCGTGGACAGCACGATCGCGTCCTTCAAGTGCGGCAGCGTGATGTGCCAGAACTGCTTGACCCGGCTGGCCCCGTCGACCTCGGCGGCCTCGTACAGGTCCTTCGAGACGGACTGGAGGTCGGCGAGGATGAGGATCGCGAAGAAGGGGACTCCGCGCCACAGGTCGGCGACGATCGCCGCCGGGAACACCGTGGAGGTGTCCGACAGCCAGCTGGTGCCGTAGGAGCCGATGCCCATGTCCGCGAGGTAACGGGTGATACCTGTCTGGGAGTTGTAGAGCAGCACCCAGATCGCGGAGGTCAGCACACCGGAGACGGCCCACGGGGAGAAGACCATGGCGCGTCCCACGGCCCGGCCCACGAAGGTCTGGTTGACGATGAGCGCCAGCGCGAGGCCGAACAGAAGCTGGAGGCCGACCTCGACGAAGACCCACTTGGCGCTGAAGGTCAGCGTGTCCCAGAAGGCCGGGTCGTCGGTGAAGATCTTCGTGAAGTTGTCGAAGCCCGCGTAGCCGTTGCGCCATGGCTTGGTCGGGTTGTAGTTGCGCAGGCTGTAGTAGAAGACGCTGATGACGGGGTAGGCGATGAAGCCCAGCATGAGCAGGGCCGCCGGCGCGATCAGCAGGTAGGGAAGCCTGCGCGGGGTGGCGGAGGCACGGCGCCGCCGGGGTGGCGCGGGCGGTTTCGCCACGGCTGCGGCTTGGGCCATGACTGTTCTCCGATCAGTTCAGTACGTGGTGCGGGAAGCGCTTTCTCCTGGTGCAGGGTTGTGCGAAGCCCGCGGAAAAGGGCCGTGGTGCTCGCGATCAGCTCGCGTAGGGGTCCTGCACGGTGCCCTTCCGGGCGAGGAACTCGAAGTCGCAGCCGGTGTCGGCCTGCGTGATCTGGTCGTTGTAGAGGGCGCCGTAACCGCGCTCGTCACGCACGGGCGGTGGCGTCCAGTCGGCCCGGCGGCGCGCCAACTCCTCGTCCTCCACATGGAGATGGAGGGAGCGCGCCTCGACGTCCAGAGTGATCAGGTCGCCGCTGCGCACGAGGGCCAGCGGTCCGCCGACGTACGCCTCGGGCGCCACGTGCAGTGCGCAGGCGCCGTAACTCGTGCCGCTCATCCGGGCGTCGGAGATCCGGACCATGTCCCGCACGCCCTGCTTGAGCAGATGGTCGGGGATGGGCAGCATGCCGTACTCGGGCATGCCGGGCCCGCCCTTGGGTCCCGCGTTGCGCAGCACCAGCACACTCTCGGCGGTGATGTTCAACGACGGGTCGTTGATGGTGCGCTGCATGGTCTTGTAGTCGTCGAAGACGACCGCGGGACCGGTGTGCTTGAGCAGGTGTCGCTCGGCGGAGATGTGCTTGATGACCGCGCCGTCCGGGCAGAGGTTGCCGCGCAGGACGGCGACCCCGCCCTCGCTCGCGACCGGGTTCTCCCGGCTCCGGATGACGTCGTCGTTGTGGACGACCGCACCCTCCAGTTGCTCCCCCAGCGTGCCGTTGACGGTCGGCCGGTCCAGATGGAGCAGGTCGGTGATCCGCGACAGGAACGCGGGCAGACCGCCGGCGAAGTAGAAGTCCTCCATGAGGTACGTCTGTCCGCCGGGCCGCACGTTCGCCAGTACCGGGACGGTACGGGCGATGCGGTCGAAGTCGTCGAGGGTGAGCTTGATCCCGGCCCGGCCCGCCATGGCGATGATGTGGATCACCGCGTTGGTGGAGCCGCCCAGCCCGAGCACCGTGGTGACGGCGTCCTCGAAGGCCTCGCGGCTGAGGATCTCGGACGGCCTGAGCGCGGTCCAGGCCAGCTCCACGGCCCGGCGTCCGGAGGCGGCGGCCATCCGCTCGTGCCCGGAGTCGACGGCCGGGATCGAGGAGGCACCGGGCAGCGTCATGCCGAGGGCCTCGGCGGCCGCGGTCATCGTGGACGCCGTACCCATGGTCATGCAGTGACCGGGAGAGCGCGCCAATCCGCCTTGCAGTTCCCGGAGTTCGCAGTCGGTCAGATTGCCGGCGCGGTGCTCGTCCCAGTACTTCCACATGTCGGTGCCGGAGCCGAGGGTCTCCCCGCGCCAGTGCCCGGGAAGCATCGGCCCCGCCGGCACGAAGACCGAGGGCACGTCAGCCGACGTAGCACCCATGAGCAGCGCCGGCGTCGACTTGTCGCAACCGCCCAGCAGCACGGCCGAGTCGATCGGATACGACCGCAGCAGCTCCTCGGTCTCCATCGCGAGCAGGTTGCGGTAGAGCATCGGGGTCGGCTTCTGGTAGGTCTCCGAGAGGGTGGAGACCGGGAATTCGAGCGGGAAGCCCCCGGCCTGCCACACCCCCCGCTTGACCGCCTCGGCGCGCTCGCGGAGATGGACGTGGCAGGGGTTGATGTCGGACCAGGTGTTGAGGACGGCGATCACCGGGCGGCCCCGGTACTCCTCCGCCTCGTAACCGAGCTGCCGCATCCGGGCGTTGTGCGACCAGGTGCGCAACTGCCCCTCGGTGCCGTACCACTGATGACTGCGGAGTTCCTCCGGGCTCAGTCGCGCCCTGCCCGGCATCCCTGTGTCGCTCATATGGACCACCCGGCGGCTATGGCGGCGACCTCGTCCCGCTCGTCCTCCGGCAACAGCTTGCTCGGCGGGCGGACGTCACGGCGGCACAACCCCAGAGAGGCGAGAGCCTCCTTGACGACGGTGACGTTGTTGGCGGAACCGTTGGCCGCGCGAAGCTCCTCGAAGCGGCGGATCTGCTCCCAGACCTTCATCGCGGCCGGGTAGTCACCGGATCGAAGCGCTTCGATCATGTTCAGCGAAACGGCCGGGGCGACGTTCACCAGCCCCGAGGTGAAGCCGGTGGCGCCCGCCGAGAAATAGGAGGGGGCGTAGGGCTCGGCGAGGCCCGCGACCCACACGAAGCGGTCGAGCCCCGCGTCCCGGGCGAAGGCGGCGAACCTCGACGCGTCCGGGACGGCGTACTTCACGCCGATGACGTTCGGGCAGGCATCGGCGAGCTCGGCCAGCCGCAACCCGCTGAGCTGGGCGTTGCGGATGTAGGGCACGACACCCAGCTCGGGCACGGCCTCGGCGATGGCCCGGTGATAGTCCACCCAGCCGCCCTGGGACACATACGGATGGACGGGCTGGTGCACCATCACCATCGCCGCCCCCAGCTCACGGGCGTGGCGCGCGGAGGCGACGGCGGTCGGCACATCATGTCCGACACCGACGAGGATCACGGCCCGCTCACCGGCCTCGTCGATGGTCATCTCGGTGACGAGCTGCCGCTCCTCGGGGGTCAGGGCGTAGAACTCGCCGGTGTTCCCGTTGGGGGTGAGTGTCCTGATCCCCCCGTCGAGCAGACGACGCAGCAGGGCCCGGTGGGCGTCCTGGTCGACGGAGCCGTCCTCGGCGAAGGGTGTCACCGGGATCGCGACCACGTCGGCCAGGGCGGCCCGCTGGGTCTCGAACGTCGTTGTCATACCTGACCGTCCTCTCCCTGGGCCTCGGACTCGGCGTCCGGGAAGGCCCGTTGCACGAACGACGCGATGTGCGCGTGGAGGGCGCGGCCGGCGCCGTCGGCGTCACCGTCGAGGGCGAGCCGCAGGATCTCGCGGTGCTCACCGGCCTCCCGCTCCCAGGAGGGCGAGGCCGCCCAGGCGACGGCGGAGACGAGGGCGGCCTGGTCGCGGACCTCGTCGAGCATCCGGCCCAGCAGCGGGTTGCCGCACGGCAGATACAGGGCGCGGTGGAACTCCCGGTTGGCCAGCGAACGTTCGGCGGTGTCGGTGGCCTGGTCGGCGCGGGTCAGCGCGTCCTGGGCCTCGGCGAGGGAGGCCCCCCGCTTGACCGCCCGCTTCAGCGCCTCGGGTTCGAGGAGCAGCCGGACGTCGTAGACCTCGCGCGCCATGTCCGCGTCCACCATGCGCACCGTGACGCCCTTGTACTGGCTCATCACGACGAGCCCGGTGCCGGCGAGGGTCTTCAGCGCCTCACGCACCGGGGTCTTGGAGACCCCGAACTGTGCGGCGAGGTCGGTCTCGACCAACGCCTGGCCGGGCGTCAACTGCCCGGTGAGGATGCGGTGTTTGATCGCGTCCAGCACGAACTGCGTGCGGGACGGGATCGGCGTGGGCACAGAGGTCATGCGCGCCTCTCGGAAGTCACGTGCCAGATGTCGGGCACCTGGTCTCGCGTATCTGATCTCGCGTATCGCGTCTCATATATGACGTACGAAGTACGACGCGTTGAAGGTAGGAGGGGGTAAGAGTTTCGTCAATGCTTCTGACAGAGGAAGTTGAGGTTGCCGAGGTCAGACGGCGTAGCTCTCCCCGACCCGGGCAGCGATCGTCGGCCCGCCGAAGGCCGAGGCCGCGCGGGTCGCGGCGTCCTCGACGGTCAGGGTGGGGCCGACGTGGGTGATCATCAGCTTCCCTACGCCGCCGGCCATTCGAGCGCCGGTGCCGGCCTCCCCGGGCGTCAGGTGCACTGGATCGATTTCGCCTTTGCAATGTTCGTCCACGTCGGCCTCGCAGAGGAACAGGTCGGCGCCGCTCGCGAGATGCAGGAGCGCGTCGCAGGGCCCGGTGTCCCCGGAGTAGGCCAGAACCCGGCCGCCTGCCTCCGCACGCAGGCCGTAGGCCTCGACGTCGTGCTCGACCGCGGAGGCGGTCAGGGTCAGGTCGCGGTGCTGGACGGTGTGCCCGTGATGCAGCGCCCGGAACTCGAAGACCCCGCTCAGGAACCCTGCGTCGGGCCGCCCGAAGAACCCGGCGAGACGCGAGGCACAGTCGCGCGGCGCGTACACCGGAATCGGCGCGGGCAGGGTGAGCCCGCCGTACGCGAACCCGTAGAAGGCGGCCGTCAGATCGGCGTGCAGATGGGAGATCCAGATGGCGTTCAACCGCGCCGGATCAGTGTGCCGCCGCAACTCAGCGAAGCTCCCGAACCCGGCATCCACCCACACCTCGGCCCCGCCGCCCCGCACCAGATATCCGGAGCAGGGGGTGTCGGGCCCGGGGTGGGGCGAGGCGGTACCGAGGACGGTGAGACGGAGAGACATGCGGGAAGGGTAGGCGGCGACACATCTGGCCGCCCCTCATTCAGCGCGCCAAGGCACTGCCGCCGAGGCACGTCGAGCGACCGCGGCAACGTCGTGGCTGGTCGCGCAGTTCCCCGCGCCCCTGACCGGCACGACCCGCACCCGCGTTCGAACATGAGGGGACGTGTCGGGGGGTGTCCGCCCGCAGCGGTCGGCGCGTCAACACGGGAACCCTCTATGAATGAACGCGAGAGCTCAGCGCCGCCCCCTCCACCCAGGCTCCCGCCCGCTCAGCCCCACCGTCCGCTCCAGCAGCGTCGCCTCGTCCGGAACCGGCACCACCGGACCGAAGATGCCCCCACCCCGACTGGGATCCTCGGCGGCGGCCAGGAGAAAGTCGTACGTCGCCTGAAGCGCGGCGGGGTCGGGCTCGTACCGCTGACCGGTCGCGACAGCCAGGTCCCAACCATGGATCACCAGCTCATCGACCGCGACGGCACCCCCGACATCGCCCGGCAGGTCGACACCCCCGGCCCGGGTCATGCCGGTCCAGGCGGCCGGGTCGCCCCACGCGTCGGCGAGTTCGGCCAGCACCTTCGGCAGTTCCTCACGCCAGCCGGGGCCGATGTCCGGGAGCGAGGCGGTCGGCGGAGTGTCGGTCGTGGCGCCGAGATCCTTGCGCGCGGCGTCCCGGAACGCGGCGGACAGATGGAGCAGATGGCCCAGGACATTGCGTACCGCGTACTCGGGGCACGGCGTCCCGTCCGCCAGCTGCTCGTCGGTCACGGCCTCCGCGAGCCGTGCCACGACACGGGTCTGCGGTCCGAGATCCAGGGGTGCGTCGGTCATTCGCTTCTCCTCAGAACGTCGTCTCAAGGGTGGACCGCCCCCACCCCCAAAACTCATCGCCGCCCGCCGATCCCGTTTTTCTAGGGCACTTTCCCCATCCCTCCACCCCCTCCTTAGCGCCACGATCGACAGACATGACACCCCCGCCGCCCCCGACACCCCCGCTCCCCCGCCCCCTGCTCCACGACCACAACGCCCGCCTCTACCTCACCGCGGTCATCGTCTCCGGCTTCGGCACCTCGGCGCTGTGGCTGGCATCCGGCGTCTGGGTCAAGGACCTCACCGGCTCGGACGGCCTCGCCGCGCTGTGCATGCTCGCGATGTGGGCCCCCACCCTGGCCGGCCCCGCGCTCGGCACGCTCGCCGACCGCACCCGCCGCAAACCCCTGCTGATCGGGGCGAACCTGCTGCTGGCCGCCCTCCTGCTCACCCTCGTCACCGTGGACTCGCCGGGCAGCGTGTGGCTCCTCTTCGCGGTGCTCTTCGTATACGGCGCGACCGGCGTCGTCCACGACGCCGCCGAGTCCGCTCTCGTCACCGCGGCCGTCGACCGCACCCTGCTCGGCGACTTCAACGGCCTGCGCATGTCGGCGACGGAGGGCATGAAGCTGCTCGCCCCGCTGGCGGGGGCGGGCCTGTACGCGGCGTACGGCGGCCCCGCCGTCGCCGCCCTGGACGCCGCCACCTTCCTGGCCGCCGTAGGCCTGTACACCCGCCTACGCGTCCACGAGCCCCGTCCCGAACCACCCGCCCTCGCCTGGCGCGCACAGACCGCCGAAGGCGCCCGCCACCTCTGGCGGCACCCCCGGCTTCGCCCCCTCGTCCTGGCCGGTGGCACCACCATGCTCTTCGCCGGCCTCAGCGGCGCGATGATCTACGCCGTCGTGGACGGCCTGGGCCACTCCCCCGCGTACACCGGTGTCCTGTACGCCGTCCAGGGCGCCGGTTCCCTGACGGTCGGCCTGCTCTCCGGCCCCGCGCTGCGGCACCTCGGCGAGCGCCGGTTCGCGGCGTACGGCATCGCCCTGACGGCCGTCGCGGCGGGCCTGCGGGCGGTCCCGGCCGACTGGCTCGCGCTGGTGTGCAGCGCGGCGGCAGGCCTGGGCCTGCCGTGTGTGCTGATCACCGTGCTCACGGCCGTGCAGCGGGAGACACCGGACGCGCTGCTCGGCCGTACCGTCGCCACGGCCAACACCCTTGTGTTCGCGCCGAACGTCCTCGGTCTCGCCGCGGGCGCGGCACTGGTCGAACTGGTCGGCCTACGACTCCTGTTGCCGATCCTGGGCGCGGTGTGGCTGGCCACCGCCCTGCCGCTGCTTCACAGCCCGGCGAGGGCCGACCGCACCGCCTCCAGGTCGGCGTCCGACGCCAACCCGGCGTGATACAGCCGCAGTTCCGTCGCCCCCAGCTCACGCGCGCGTGCCGCGTCCGAGGCGAGGGTTCCGGGGCTGCCGCCCATGCCGGAGACGACGGTGAAGTTGGCCGCGATGACGGACCCACCGGACCCTCCAGGCCCAGCAGACCCATCGGACCCTCCGGACGCTTCGGCGAACGGCGTCAGCAGGCCCGGCCCGCCCGCGCAGGGCACGACCACGCCGTCGGCGACGGACAGGATGTGCGCCGGGTCCACGCCGGCGTTGGCGCCGACGTGGTACGAGACGGGGTCGGCGTGCAGCAGGATCTGGAAGCCCTCGGGGGCGGCACCGCGCACCGCCGTCACCGCCGCCTCCTGGAGGGTGCGGGCGGTGTCGTCCCGCCACGCGCGCGTGGCCGCCGCCATCGACGCGCCGAGGAGCTTCTCGACGCCGGTCCAGCCCCCGTCGGAGGGCGCCCCCTGCCACGCCGGGACCAGCGCGGTGCGCACGGCGGCCGCCAGCTCGTCGGCGTCGAGGCCCTGGGCGCCGTAGCCCTCCCGGCAGGTGGGGCAGAAGCAGAGCGCCATCAGGTACAGGCCCGCGTCGCCGAGGCCGACGCCGCCGGTCTTGTCGTGGGCGTGCAGATGCTGGAGGCCGTACCAGCCGAGGGACTCCAGTTCGGTGCCGCGCGCGCCCGGCCGTACCGCCGCCTCGGCGGCGAGGTCGACGAGGTACGCGCGCGTGGCGGGCTGGGCGATGCACGGGGCCCACGGGTAGCGGTCGCCGTAGGCGTTGACGACGGAGGTGTCCGGATGTTCGGCGCCCAGGCGGGAGTTGTGCGCGAGGACCACCCAGGTGTGCACCTCAAGGCCCGCGTCGGCGAGCGCGGCGGCGGCCTCGCCGAACGCGTCGCCGGGCGCCCAGTCGCCGGCCGGGTAGGGGCGCAACTCCCGTCCCTGCCAGCGGTCGTCGGTGGGGTAGAGGACGGCCGCGTGCTCGGCGGTGACGATGCGGTGGCGCGGATGGCGGGGGGTCAGCGCGCGTGTGGAGTGGTAGGCGGAGGCGAGGGTCACCTGCTGGACGCCGGTGGCCGCGATGGTCGCGGGGGCCTGCGGATCTCCGTTGACGTCCCAGGGGTAGACGAATGTCGACGCCTTCACTTGTTCTCCTCCCTCAGCAGCGCGTAGCCGCGTTCGATGATCTGCGCGAGCTGCTTCACATGGTCCTCGGTCGGCTCGTGCAGTGGCGGCCTGACCTCCCCCACGTCGAGGCCGCGCAGCCGGACGCCCGCCTTGACCAGGGCGACGGCGTAACCGCGGCCCTGGGCGCGCAGTTCGACGAAGGGGCGGTAGAAGCCGTCGAGCAGCCGGTCCACCGTCGGCCGGTCCCCGGTCTCCAGCGCCCGGTGGAAGGCGAGGGCGATCTCCGGCGCGAAGCAGAACACGGCGGAGGAGTACAGGGGCACCCCGACGGCACGGTAGGCGAGCTGGGTCTGCTCGGCGGTCGGCAGACCGTTGAAGTAGAGGAAGTCACCCGGGACCTCACCGCGCACGGCGCTCACGATCCGCTGCATCAGGTCGAGGTCGCCGAGCCCGTCCTTGAGCCCGACGATCCCCTGTGTGCGGGCCAGTTCGACCACGGTCTCCGGGGTGAACACGGCGTTGTCGCGCTGATAGACGATGACGGGCAGGGCGGTGGCCGCCGCGATCTCCCGGTAGTGCCGCAGCAGCCCCTCCTGCCCGGCGAGCACCAGGTACGGCGGCAGGGCGAGCAGCCCGTCCGCGCCGGCCGCCTCCGCGAGCCTGGCGTACCGCACGGCGAGCGCGGTGCCGTACCCGGCGCCCGCGACGACCGGCACCCGCCCCGCGGTGGCCTCCACGGCGGCCCGGATCCCCGCCTCGAACTCCTCGGGCGTGAGCGCGTGGAACTCCCCGGTGCCGCAGCAGGCGAACACGGCGGCGGCCCCCGCCTCGACGCCCTGGCGCACATGCGCGCGGTAGGTGTCGAGGTCGACGGAGCCGTCGGGGCCGTAGGGGGTGACGGGGAAGAACAGCGGCCCGCTGGGGATGCCGAGTCGAGCGGCGAGGTCGGCAGGCGTCACGGGCACTCCCTAGAACGAGAAACGGCGGCGGGGCAACGAGAAACAGCAGCGTGCGGGATTCTGATCGAAGTTTACGTTTATGAACATGAGGCGCACCACCCTTGACGAGGCGAGGCACTGATCCTTAGCTTGTCCACGAATGTGAATATGGGTCTACTCCAAGGAGAACCGAGCATGCCAGCGCCGCGCACCGTTCTGCTCACAGGCGCCGCCGGCGGCCTCGGCACCCTGATGCGGGAACTGCTCCCCTCCTACGGCTACGAACTGCGCCTGCTCGATCTGCTGCCGATCGAGGGCGAGCCGGACGCGATCGTCGCGGACCTCGCCGACAGAGAAGCCGTGCGCGAGGCCGTGCGGGGCGTCGACGCGATCATCCACCTCGCGGGCATCTCCCTGGAAGCGTCCTTCGACAAGATCCTGAAGGCGAACATCGAGGGGACGTACAACCTCTACGAGGCCGCCCGCGAGGAGGGCGTCCCGCGGATCGTCTTCGCCTCCTCCAACCACGCGGTGGGCTTCACCCCGCGCCCCGAGGGCAACGCCCCGCTCATCCCGATCGACACCCCGCACCGCCCGGACACCTTCTACGGCCTGTCCAAGTCCTTCGGCGAGGACCTCGCCCAGTTCTACTGGGACAAGTACGGCCTGGAGACGGTCTCGGTCCGCATCGGCTCCTGCTTCGCCGAGCCCACCAGCGTCCGCATGCTCTCGGTCTGGATGAGCCCCGGCGACGGCGCCCGCCTCCTGCACGCGGCGCTGACCGCCGAGGACGTCAAGCACACCGTCGTCTACGGCTCCTCCGCCAACACCCGCCTGTGGTGGGACCTGACGACCGCCCGCTCCCTCGGCTACGCCCCCCAGGACGACTCCGAGCCCTACGCCGAGAAGCTGATCGCCGAACAGGGCGACCTGGACCCGGACAACATCGCCCACGCCTACCTGGGCGGCCACTTCGTGAGCGACCCGCCGATCTGGCCGTACTGACGGACGGAGAACGGACCTGTCCGTAGCTGATACGGGCAGGCGTGGTGCCCTCTGATGTGGCGCGCCGGCGCCACTCCAGGGGCGCGGGGAACTGCGCGACCAGCCACAACAGACCCGCAGCCGCCCCGCGACAACCCTCTCCGAGCTCATGGGCGCACCGTGCCCGAACGGGCAGATCCGGTCAGCATCCCCTGCGTGACAGACCTGGCCACCACCCCACACCCGCTGTAGAACTTCCTGCATACGGCCCGAACGGGCAGCGCACCAGGAAAGCGGGTGACCTCATGACCGGCACCGCGGAAGAACGCCAGCGGGAAATCGTCCACGCCGCCCGCAGGACCGGCGCCGTGGACGTCAACACCCTCGCCACGCAACTCGGCGTGGCGAAGGAAACCGTCCGCCGAGACCTCCGCGCCCTGGAGGACCACGGCCTCGTCCGCCGCACCCACGGCGGCGCCTACCCCGTCGAGAGCGCCGGCTTCGAGACGACGCTCGCCTTCCGCGCCACCAGTCACGTCCCCGAGAAGCGCCGGATCGCCACCGCCGCGGCCGAGCTGCTCGGCGACGCCGAGACCGTCTTCGTCGACGAGGGCTTCACCCCGCAGCTCATCGCCGAGGCCCTGCCCAGGGACCGCCCGCTGACCGTGGTCACCGCGTCCCTCCCCGTGGCCGGCGTGCTCGCCGAGGCGGAGCACACCTCCGTCCTGCTCCTCGGCGGCCGGGTCCGCCCCGGCACCCTCGCCACCGTGGACCACTGGACGACGAAGATGCTCGCCGGCTTCGTCGTCGACCTCGCCTACATCGGCGCCAACGGCATCTCCCGCGAACACGGCCTCACCACCCCCGACCCGGCCGTCAGCGAGGTCAAGGCGCAGGCCATCCGGGCCGCCCGCCGCACGGTGTTCGCGGGCGTCCACACCAAGTTCGGGGCGGTCAGCTTCTGCCGGTTCGCCGAGGTCGGCGCACTGGAGGCGATCGTCACCAGCACACTGCTGCCGTCGGCGGAGGCCCACCGCTACTCCCTGCTCGGGCCACAAGTCATCCGCGTCTGAGAGGCGCCCCCGAGAAGCACCCCCTCCTCCCGGGGCACACTCATGCCCCACCGCACCCCTTATCTCCCCATATGTTCAGGAGCGATCCATGCGCACCCCGAGCCGACGACGGCCACCGCGAGCCACGCTCGCCCTGGCCGCCGCAGGGACGCTGCTCGCCCCGCTGCTCTCCGGCTGTTGGGCCGGGGCGGGCGGGTCCGGTTCCGGCGGCGACTCCATCAACGTCCTGATGGTCAACAACCCCCAGATGACCGAACTTCAAAAGCTCGCCCCCCGTTTCACCGAAGAGACCGGCATCAAGGTCAACTTCACGGTGCTGCCGGAGAACGACGTCCGCGACAAGATCAGCCAGGACTTCGCCAACCAGGCCGGCCAGTACGACGTGGCGACCCTGTCCAACTACGAGATACCGATCTACGCCCGCAACGGCTGGCTGCACGAGATGGACTCCTACGTCGCCAAGGACCCGGCGTACGACGAACGCGACGTCCTCAAGCCGATGCGCGAGTCCCTGACCGGCGACGACGGCAAGCTCTACGGCCAGCCCTTCTACGGCGAGTCGTCCTTCCTGATGTACCGCAAGGACGTGTTCGCCGCGAAGGGCCTGACCATGCCCGCGCACCCCACCTGGACCCAGGTCGCCGACCTGGCCGCGAAGGCGGACGGCGCCGAGCCCGGCATGAAGGGCATCTGCCTGCGCGGACTGCCCGGTTGGGGCGAGGTGATGGCGCCTTTGACGACCGTGGTGAACACCTTCGGCGGCACCTGGTTCGACAAGGACTGGAAGGCCCGGCTCGACTCCCCCGAGTGGCAGAAGGCGGCGAAGTTCTATGTCGACCTGGTCCGTGACCACGGCGAGTCCGGCGCGGCCCAGTCCGGCTTCGCCGAGTGCCTCAACAACATGACCCAGGGCAAGGTCGCCATGTGGTACGACGCCACGAGCGCCGCCGGTTCCCTGGAGGCGAAGGGCTCCCCGGTCAAGGGCAAGGTGGGCTACGCCCCCGCCCCCGTGGAGGAGACCAAGTCCTCCGGCTGGCTCTACACCTGGGCGTGGGGCATCCAGGACGCCTCCCGCAACCCCGACAAGGCCTGGAAGTTCGTCTCCTGGGCCTCCGGCAAGCAGTACGAGGAACTCGTCGGCGACGAGATCGGCTGGTCCAACGTCCCGGCCGGCAAGCGCGCCTCGACGTACACCAACGCCGCGTACCGCCAAGAGGCCGCCGCCTTCCAGGAGATGACCAAGGAGGCCATCGAGGGCGCCCGGCCCACCGACCCGGGGGTGCAGCCGCGCCCCGCGCCCGGCATCCAGTTCGTCGGCATCCCCGAGTTCACCGATCTCGGCACCAAGGTCTCCCAGGAGATCAGCGCGGCCATCGCCGGACGCCAGTCCGTCGAGTCGGCGCTGAGCAAGTCCCAGCGGCTCGCCGAGAAGATCTCCGAGGAGTACGAGGGACGATGACCGCGACCACCACGGCCCCCCTGGCCACCCCGTCCGTACAGACCGCGCGGCAGCCGTCGGCCCGTCTGCGCGCCTGGGCCACCCGAGCCCCTCTCCTCCCCGCCCTCATCTTCATGATCGCGGTCACCCAACTGCCCTTCGTGGCCACGCTGGTGATCTCGTTCTTCGACTGGAACGCGCTCTATCCGAAGGCGCGCCACTTCACCGGCGTCGACAACTACCAAGAGGTCCTCACCGACGCGGACCTGCGCCACTCGGTGTGGACGACGGTCCTGCTGACGGTGGCCGTGGTCCTGGCCAGCCTGATCCTCGGCCTGGTGCTCGCGCTGCTCCTCGACCGGAGGTTCCGGGGCCGGGGAGTGGTCCGCACCCTGCTCATCGCCCCGTTCCTGGTGGTCCCGGTTGCGGCGGCGCTGCTGTGGAAGCACGTCCTCTACAACCCCGAATACGGTCTGCTGAACGGCCTGTTGCACTACGTCGGCGGGCCTCAGCCGGACTGGATCTCCAACACCCCGCTCCTCGCGGTGGAGGCGTCCCTGGTCTGGCAGTGGACCCCGTTCATGATGCTGATCCTGCTGGCGGGCCTACAGAGCCGTGACCCCCAACAGCTCGAAGCGGCAAGGGTGGACGGGGCGAGCGACTGGCAGATCTTCCGCCACCTCACGCTCCCGCACCTGCGCCGCTACCTCGAACTGGGCGCCCTGCTGGGCTCGATCTACATCGTCCAGAACTTCGACGCGGTCTTCACGATCACGTCCGGCGGCCTGGGCACGGCGAACCTCCCCTACACCGTCTACCAGAGCTTCTACCAGGCCCATGAGAACGGCCTCGCCTCGGCCGCGGGCGTCCTGGTCGTCATCGGCTCGATCATCATCGCGACCTTCGCCCTGCGGGTCGTCTCGTCTCTGTTCCGCGAGGAGGTGGGCCGGGCATGAGCAGCATGACCGTGCACCGCGTACGCCGCAAGGAAGCCGGACTGGGGCTGCTGGCCTGGCTGTTGGGGATCGCGTTCTTCCTCCCCATCGCCTGGATGGCCCTGACGTCCTTCCACTCGGAGCAGGACGCGGCCACCAATCCCCCCTCCTTCGGCGCCGCCCTCACCCTGGACGGCTACCGCGAGTTCTTCGGCACGGGCGGTGGCGCCAGCCCCTGGCCGGCGCTGATCAACTCGACGGTGGCGTCGGTGACATCGACGCTGTTCGTCCTCCTGCTGGCGCTCCCGGCGGCCTACGCCCTCTCCGTCAACCGGGTCCGGAAGTGGACGGACGTCCTGTTCTTCTTCCTGTCGACGAAGATGCTCCCGGTGGTGGCGGGACTGCTCCCGATCTACCTCTTCGCCAAGAACACCGACATGCTGGACAACATCTGGCTGCTGGTCATCCTCTACACGTCGATGAACCTGCCGATCGCGGTGTGGATGATGCAGTCGTTCCTGGCCGAGGTCCCGGTCGCGATCATCGAGGCGGCGAGGGTGGACGGCGCCCGCCTCCCGACGATCCTCGCGCGCGTGGTGGCCCCGATCGCCCTCCCCGGCATAGCGGCGACGTCGTTGATCTGCTTCATCTTCAGCTGGAACGAACTTCTGTTCGCCCGGGTCCTGACGGGCGTGGTCGCCGAGACCGCCCCCGTCTTCCTGACCGGCTTCATCACCAGCCAGGGCCTGTTCCTGGCGAAGGTGTGCGCCGCGTCGCTCGTCATCTCCCTGCCGGTGCTCGCCGCGGGGTTCGCCGCCCAGGACAAGCTGGTCCAGGGCCTGTCGTTGGGAGCAGTGAAATGAAGGCCGCCGTCATCGAGTCCGTGGGCAGGGCCGTCGTAGCCGAGGTCCCGGACCCGACGCCGGGTCCCCGGGACGTGGTGGTGGAGGTCGCGGCCTGCGGGCTGTGCGGCACGGACCTCCACATCCTCCAGGGCGAGTTCGCCCCGAAGCTGCCGATCGTGCCGGGCCACGAGTTCGCGGGCGCGGTGGTCGGGGTCGGCACCCAGGTCACGGAGCTGTCCGTCGGCGACCGGGTGGCGGTCGACCCCTCCCTCTACTGCCACGAGTGCCGCTACTGCCGTACCGGCCACAACAACCTCTGCGAACGCTGGGCGGCGATCGGCGTGACCACGGCCGGAGGGGCCGCGCAGTACGCCGTGGCCCCGGTCGCGAACTGCGTACGCCTCCCCGACCATGTCCGCACCCAGGACGCGGCCCTGGTGGAGCCCCTGTCGTGCGCGGTACGCGGCTACGACGTCCTCCGGTCCCGCCTCGGCGCCCATGTCCTGATCTACGGCTCCGGCACGATGGGCCTGATGATGCTGGAGCTGGCCAAGCGCACGGGCGCGGCGAGCGTGGACATGGTCGACGTCAACCCGGCCCGGCTGGAGACCGCGCGCCGGCTCGGTGTCTCGGCCTCCGCCGCGAACCCGGACGAGCTGGACCGCCCCCAGGGCTGGGACCTGGTGATCGACGCCACCGGCAACGCGGCGGCCATCCAGGACGGCCTGGACCGGGTGGCGAAGGCCGGCACGTTCCTCCAGTTCGGAGTCGCGGACTACGCCACGAAGGTCACGATCGACCCGTACCGCATCTACAACCAGGAGATCACCATCACCGGCTCCATGGCGGTCCTGCACAGCTTCGAGCGCGCGGCAGAACTGTTCGCGAACGGCGTCCTGGACCCCGACCTCTTCATCAGCGACCGCATCCCGCTGGAGCGGTACCCGCAGGCCTTGGAGCAGTTCGCGGCGGGGGTGGGCAGGAAGATCGTGGTGGTGCCGTAGAGGTTCCTCGGCAGAGGCGGAGGCGGAGGGGGAGGGGGAGCGGGAGGCGGCGGGGGCAGCGGAGGCGGCGGGGCGAAAACCCTTGGCGCTCACCCCCACCGCGCCCCCTACCATCCCGCCATGCCCAGCCCACACGGCTTCCGCTACGAAGCCCACGCCAGCCACACCGTCCGCATCACCCACCACCACCGTCCCGCGACCACCCTCCACGGACCCCGGGCCGCCCAGTTCCTCGCCGAGGTGGAGGCCGCCTCCGACCCTCAGCTCGTCATGGCCCGCTGGACCGGGAACTACAAGCGCGGCAACGAACGCACGGCCCGGAACCACCCCCGCAACCGCCGCTGAACCGGCCCCGGCCACCCACCCTGATCCGAACGGTCGCGGGTAAGGGAACGGTAAAGCGGGCTGGATCGTTCACCGGTCATGACAGCTATGACCCCCGGCTCGAACATCCCTCTCTCCACCGCGCGCGTGACGGTGGACGTCGCCGCCCCGGTGCGGCTCGACGTTTCGGGCCTGCTGCTCACCGCCGACGGCAAGGTGCGCTCCGACGACGACTTCATCTTCTACAACCAGCCCAACGGCCCCGGCGTGACCTACCGCTCCGGCGGCGGCGCGGCCCCCGACGCGATCGTCGTGGACACCGCCGCCCTCCCGCCGGGCATCGAGAAGATCGTCGTCACGGCCAGTCCGGACGCCGCCGGCCAGACCTTCCAGGGCGTCGAACCGACGGCGACGATCCGCGGCGCCGACGACAACTCCGTCCTGGCCACGTTCACGCCGCCGCAGCTCGGCAGCGAGACGGCCCTGGTGGTCGTGGAGATCTATCTGCGCAACGGCGCGTGGAAGGCCCGCGCGGTCGGCCAGGGCTACGCCAACGGCCTGGCCGGCATCGCCACCGACTTCGGCGTGACGGTCGAGGAGCCCGCCCCGGCCCCGGTGGCGCCGCCCCAGCCGGTCGCACCTCCGGTCGCCCCGCCGCAGCCCACCCTCCAGACCCCGGTCACGCCGCCGGCCCCGCCGATGACCACGCCGACTCCCCCGCCGCCCGCGCACGCGCCGGGCACCGGGAAGATCAACCTGGACAAGGGCCGCGTCAGTCTCCAGAAGAACCAGACCGTGTCCCTGGTCAAGGGCGGCCGCCCGCTGCTCTCCCAGGTCAAGATGGGCCTCGGCTGGGAGCCGGCGTTCCGCGGCAAGGACATCGACCTGGACGCCTCGGTCATCGCCTACGGCCCGCAGCGCAACCACATCGACAGCTGCTACTTCGGCAAGCTCTCCATCGTGGGCGGCGCGATCAAGCACTCCGGCGACAACCTCACAGGCGAGGGCGGTGGCGACGACGAGGTCATCGTCGTCGACCTCGGCCGCCTCCCGCAGGACGTCACCGGCCTGGTCTTCACGGTGAACTCCTTCTCCGGCCAGAAGTTCACCGAGGTCGCCAAGGCCTACTGCCGCCTCCTCGACGCCGCCACCGGCGAGGAACTGGTCCGCTTCGACCTCACCAACGCCGAAGCGCAGACCGGCGTGATGATGGCCAAGCTGATCAAGCAGTTCTCCGGCGAGTGGGAGATGACGGCCCTCGGCGACTTCGTGAAGTCCCGCACGGTGAGGGGAATGGTGAAGCCGGCGGCGCAAGCCCTCTAGCCCGCCCGGCCGCGGGCAGCCGTACCGCTGAGGCCTACGCGAACAGCGCGCTGTACGCGTTCAACGCCGGCTGCCCGCCCAGGTGCGCGTACAGCACCGTCGCCTCCCGCCCGATCTCCCCGCGCTCGACGAGATCGATCATCCCGGCCATCGACTTCCCCTCGTACACGGGATCGGTGACCATCCCCTCGGTGCGGGCGGCGAGCCGCATCGCCGCGAGGGTGGTCTCGTCGGGGATGCCGTAGACACCGGCGTGATACCGCTCGTCCAGCTCGACGTCGGCCACGGTCAACTCCCGCTTGACGCCGATGAGTTGTCCCGTACGCTGCGCGATCCGGGCGATCTGCTCGCGGGTGGCGGCGGGCTTCGCCGACGCGTCCACACCCAGCACCCGCCGCGACCGACCCCCCGCCTCCTCCAGCGCCGCGAACCCGGCGACCATGCCCGCCTGCGTGGACCCGGTCACCGAGCACACCACCACGGTGTCGAAGAAGACCCCCAACTCCCGTTCCTGCTCGGCGACTTCGTCCGCCCAGCCGGCGAAGCCGAGTCCGCCGAGCGGATGGTCGGAGGCACCGGCGGGGATGGCGTACGGCTTCCCGCCCGACTCCTCCACCTCCCGCAGCGCCTGCTCCCAGCTCTCCTTGAACCCGATCCCGAACCCGGCCCGCACCAGCCGGACATCGGCTCCGGCGAGCCGGCTGATCAGGATGTTGCCGACCTTGTCGTACACGGCGTCGGGCCAGTCCACCCAACTCTCCTGCACGAGCACGCACTTCAGCCCGGCACGGGCGGCGACGGCCGCGACCTGACGGGTGTGGTTGGACTGGACTCCCCCGATGGAGACGAGGGTGTCGCAGCCCTGGGCGAGGGCGTCGGCGACCAGGTACTCCAGCTTGCGGGTCTTGTTGCCGCCGTAGGCGATGCCGGAGTTGCAGTCCTCCCGCTTGGCCCACAGGGACGCGCCACCGAGCCGGGCGGTGAGCCGCTCCAGGGGGTGGACGGGCGAGGGGCCGAAGAGCAGCGGGTACCGCTCGTACGAGGAAAGGGACATGAGGTGCCTCCGGGTGCTCAGGGAACGTCGTCGGCGAGGTCGGCCAGGCCCCGCCAGATCTCCGCGGTGACCTCGACCGCGCCGGTCACGTCGCCGGCCGCGCAGGCCTCGATGAGCCGCTCGTGCAGCCCGGCGGAGCGGCAGTTGCCGCCCTCGCCGAAGCGACGGCGCTCCAGTCTGCGGATGAGGGGCGTGTAGCGGGCGACGGTGGCGGCCGCCGCGCGGTTGCCGCTGACGCGGACGAGGACGTCGTGGAGTGCGTCGTCGGCCCGGAGCGCGGAGTCCACGTCACCGGCGTGGACGGCAGCGGCGAACCGTTCGTTGGCCGCGCGCATCGCCTCGATGTCCGCGGCGAACAGCCGGGGCACGGCGACCCGGGTGACCAGCTCGTGCAGGGCGCCGACGACGGCGGCGGCGTCCCGTACGTCGGCGGCCAAGACCGGGGTCACCCGTGTGTAGCTCTGCGGCTTGCTCTCCAGGAGCCCCTCGTCGACGAGCCGCGAGAACGCCTCGCGCACCGGCGCCCGGGACAGCCCGAGCCGTTCGGCGAGATCGGCGTCCCGCACGACCGCGCCGGGCTCCAGCTCCCCGGACACGATGGCGTCCCTGATGGATGCGTAGGCGCGGTCCCTGAGCAGGGTGCGGGCTACGGGTCGAATGGCCTCCACAACTGAAATGTTAGATGTCAGTCAAGGGACCCCACAAGGGTGTGGCAAGGGTGTGGCCCGCACCCCCGTGAAGTGCGGGCCACACCCGGCGGACCGGGACCGGGACCGGGACCGGGCCGGTCAGGCCGCGGCCCACGGCCAGTCGGCGTCCCGGGCGCTCTCCAGCAGCGGCACCATCCGGAACGCCGCGTCCGACAGACCCCCGAAGGTGTGCCGGTTCGCCTTGCCGGAGGGGCCGTGGCCCGCCCGGTACCCGGCGAGGTTCCAGGTGTAGACCGGCACGTCGGCGGGGACCTGCTCGGTCGGGTCGCCGTAGTGGCTGTACGCGTACTGCTCATCGGTGACGATCAGCACCCGGTCGTGCTTGCGGTAGTGCCGGCGCACCGCGCCCGTGGTGTCGGTGCCGCCCAGGTTGCCGAAGCGCTCCAGGATCTTCAGCACCGACTCACCCGTGCGGAACGGGACCTCGGCGCTGGTGGTCCCGAACTGCACCAGGTCCGCCCGCTCGGCGCGCAGCGCGAGCGCCGTGCCGAAGACCGCCGCCGCGTCGGCCCGGTTGAGCTGCGAACGGCCGGACAGCGGACCCCACATCGAACCCGAGCGGTCGACCAGGACAAGGGTCCGGCCGGGCAGCGCGGGCACGTTGGCCAGCGAGTGGCCGAGCGCCTGCTCCAGCGGGTACGCCCAGCGCAGCGACGGCGCGTGCTGGTACGCGGCGAGGTAGCGGAAGGGGAACTGCCGCGACCGCGCGACCTCCGCCGGGTCACTGATCCGCGCCGCGACCCGGGCCGCGACCTCGTCGGAGACACCGGCCTGGTCGAAGTTGCGGAGGTTGCGCACAAGCGCCATCGCGCCCATGGACGGAATGACCGCCTCCCAGGCCGCCCTGTCCATCGGGCCTTGCAGCCACCCGGCCAGCGCCTCCCAGGTCATCCCGGCCGCGGCGAGCCGCTCGGCGCCGCCCTCGGAGGTGACGACCGCGCGCCGCTCCTCGACGGGCAGCGCCATCAGCTCGCGGTGTGCGACCAGCGTCCGGTTCGACGCGGGCGGCACGGCCGTGTCCGGGTGGTGCCGGCGGTCGAGGGCGTACTGGAACAGCTCGCCCTGCCACGCCTTGTCCGGGTCGGGAGCCGCGTGCACTAGGTTGAGGATGTCGCCGAAGCGGTACCCCTTGGCCGCGGTGTCGTACTTCAGCAGGGACTTCCCGCTGTAGAGCCGGCGTACGGCGTCGGCGACGCCGCGCTTGACGGGCTTGGGCACATTGCGGCCGTACGTCGCCGTCCAGTACGCGAGCAGCTCGCCGGGCTCGTCCGGACGCCGGAGCACGGAGTCGACGACCTGCCGGTTCGAGGGGCCGCCGGTGGCGCCCGCGTCGAGGCGCGCCTTCACGTACTCGGCGGCGCCGACGACGGAGGCGGTACGGAGGTTGCCCTCACCGCGCAGCCAGCCGAGCAGCCCGGCCGTCCACTCCGGGTCGGTGACGGCGAGCTCCCGCACCAGCTTCGCGAACCGGTCGTCACGGTCGGCGCCGCTCTCGTAGAAGGTGTCCTGCGAGACGAAGTTGGCGATGGCGAGCAGGAAGAGCTCGGAGCGCGCGTCCCGCTCACGGCCTCGGCCGCCCTGGAAGGTACGGAGAATGCGGCCGGTGGACGTGACCCGCGAGGTGGGCTGTGCCTTGGCGGCTCGCTTGTTGAATCGCGACATGCTGAATTCCCCCGAATTCACTGAGGTTTCGGAGGGAGGCACAGCAAAAGGAGGGTGCCCGAGATCGAGAGTCGGCCACGGAACTAAGTCAGATGCTCTATCCGCTGAGCTACATCGACCCTGAGTCGATGACGGGATTCGAACCCGCCGCTTCTGATCCAATGAAGTAACCGTTGCCTGCGCACCGGGCACCCACCATGAGCTGCGCCTCCCGAGATCAAGTCGGCTGCGGCGTGGGATTCTTTTTGGAGAAGAAGTAGCCGCGTCCTGCGCACCGGGAGGTGCATGAAGTTGTGGTGTCCAGAGTTCAGGTGAGTGGAAGTAGGCCCTGCCTTCGCACCTGGACGTTCATCACTTTAGGAGGAGGGCCGCGGGGCGGTCGAACGAATTATCAGGCGCGCTTCTGCCGCTTCCAGGGGCCGGTGATGGCGAGCATGATGCCCGGCGTCTGGATGTTGGCGAAGAGGGTCCTGCCGTCGCAGGAGAAGGTGACGCCGGTGAACTCGCTGTATTCGGGGGCGTCTTCGGTGCCGATGTTCAGTTCGTTGCGGGCGATGGGGTAGGTATTGCCGCTGTCGGTCGCGCCGAAGAGGTGCTGGACGCCCTCGCCGTCCTCGGCGATGACGAGGCCGCCGTACGGGGAGACGGTGATGTTGTCGGGGCCGTCGAAGGCGCCGTCGACGGAGGGGTCGGGGTTGACGCCGAGGAGGACCTTCAGGGTCAGGGTGCGCCGCTTGGGGTCGTAGAACCAGACCTGGCCGTCGTGCTGGACGGGGCTCTCCGCGCGGGCGTAGGAGGAGACGATGTAGGCGCCGCCGTCGCCCCACCACATGCCCTCCAGCTTGCGGGCGCGGGTGACCTGGCCGTCGGTGAACTGCTTGCGCACCGCCACCGTCTTGGCGTCGCGGTCGGGGACCGTCACCCAGTCGACGCCGTAGACCGTGCCGATCTTCGTGGCGCGGGAGAGGTCGTCGACGAACTGGCCGCCGGAGTCGAAGCACTTGAAGGCCTCGAAGGCACCGGCGTCGTCGGCGAGGGCGCGGAGCTTGCCGCGGCCGTGCTCGAAGCCCTTGGGCGGGGTCCAGCGGAAGAGGAGGCCGTTCGGCGAGGCCGCGTCCTCGGTGAGGTAGGCGTGACCGCGCTTGGGGTCGATGACGACGGCCTCGTGGGCGTAGCGGCCGAAGAACTTCAGGGGCTTGGGGGCGCGGTTGGCGCGCCGGTCGGACGGGTCGACCTCGAAGACGTAGCCGTGGTCCTTGGTCATGCCGTTGGACCCGGCCTTGTCCTCGTTCTCCTCACAGGTGAGCCAGGTGCCCCAAGGGGTGCGGCCGCCCGCGCAGTTGGTGGAGGTGCCGGCGATGCCGACCCATTCGGCGACGTGTCCGTCGGGGCGGACCTCGACGACGGTGCAGCCGCCGGCCGCGGCGGGGTCGTAGACCAGGCCCTCGGTGAGCGGGACGGGGTACTTCCAGTTGGCGCGCGGGCCCTTCAGCTCGTGGTTGTTGACGAGGAGGGTGGTGCCGCGGGGGCCGTCGAAGGTGGCGGTGCCGTCGTGGTTGGACGGGGTGATCTCACCCGACTCCAGCGTGGTCTTTCCGCTGTAGGTGATGACGCGGTACTTGAACCCGGCGGGCAGCGCGAGGATGCCGTCGGGGTCGGCGATCAGGGGTCCGTAGCCGACTCCGCCGTGAGCGTCCGCCTCGCTCCCGGTGTCGGTGGACGCGAGGGCCTGCGGCGCGGTGGCGAGGGCGCCGACGCTGCCGGCCAGCGCGACACCGGCACCGGTGATCGCGGAGTTCCTGGCGAAGTCCCTGCGGGTGAGCGACATGGTGTCTCCTGTGTGGCGAGGGGTGTGCCGTGGAGGGTGGGGGACCTCGGGTCGGCGTCACCGTTTCGCCCACGCCTGAACGGGAGTTGAACACCGGGCGACGTCCGCAGGTTCGCTTCCATGAATCCGTACGTCGGCCAGGACACCGCTCACGCCACGGCACCGCGCCGACGACTCGACCGCCTTGCCGCGAACAGGCCTCGCCGACTTCAACCACCTAGCCGCGAACAGGCCTCGCCGACTTCAACCACCTAGCCGCGAACAGGCCTCGCCGACTTCAACCACCTAGCCGCGAACAGGCCTCGCCAGCTTCAACCACCTAGCCGCGAACAGGCCTCGCCAGCTTCAACCACCTAGCCGCGAACAGGCCTCGCCAGCTTCAACCACCTAGCCGCGAACAGGCCTCGCCAGCTTCAACCACCTAGCCGCGAACAGGCCTCGCCGACTTCAACCACCTAGCCGCGAACAGGCCTCGCCGACTTCAACCACCTAGCCGCGAACAGGCCTCGCCAGCTTCAACCACCTAGCCGCGAACAGGCCTCGCCAGCTTCAACCACCTAGCCGCGAACAGGCCTCGCCAGCTTCAACCACCTAGCCGCGAACAGGCCTCGCCAGCTTCAACCACCTAGCCGCGAACAGGCCTCGCCGACTTCAACCACCTAGCCGCGAACAGGCCTCGCCAGCTTCAACCGCCTCGCTGCGAGCGGGCCTTGAAGGCCGCCTTGCGTGCTTCCTTCGCGATCTTCTTGTCCGGGTGCAGCCGCCCCATCGCCTCCAGCACCTCCGCGGTGGCCGGGTGGTCCACCCGCCACGCGGCGGCGAAGAACCCGCTGTGCTGCTGTGCGAGCCCCTCCACGAGCCCGGTCAGCTCCTCGGAGTTGCCCTCGGCGGCGAGCTGGGCGGCGACGGTGTCGACGGTCAGCCAGAAGATCATCGCCTCCGAGGGCGGCGGTACGTCGGCGGCGCCGCGCTCGGTCAGCCAGACGCGGGACAGTCCGCCGAGCTCCGGGTCGTCGAGGACCTCCCGCAGCGCGGGTTCGGCCTCCGCGCCCATGAGGGACAGCGCCTGCTGGCAGCGCAGCCGGCGCAACGGCGCGCCCGCGTCGCCGCCCCGGCTGGCGGCCAGCAACTCCCGGGCGGCGGCGAGGGGTTCACGCCGGTCCAGCCACTGTTCGGTCTCGGCCTGCGCGGCCCCGGGCGGGAAGCCGGCGGTGCCGTCGAGCAGGGCGTCCGCGCCCTTGTCGGCGAGGTCCCCGACGGCGGGTGCCGTGAACCCGGCCTCCAGCAGGCGCGCCCGCAGCCCGTAGAGGCCGAGCGGGGTGAGCCGGACCATGCCGTAGCGGGAGACGTCGGTGTCGTCGACCGGTGCGGCGGGCTCCTCGTCGGCGTCGGCCATGAGGGCCTCGTCGACGGGCTGGTACTCCACGAGGCCGACCGGTTCGAGCAGCCGGAACTGGTCGTCGAGGCGCATCATCGCGTCGGAGACCTGTTCGAGGACGTCGTTGGTGGGCTCCCCCATGTCATTGGGCACGATCATGGAGGCGGCGAGCGCGGGGAGCGGCACGGGACGGTCGCCGGGGCCCTCGTCGTTGAGGGTCAGCAGATACAGGTTGCCGAGCACTCCGTCGAGGAAGTCGGCCTCGGCGTCCGGGTCCCAGTCCAGGGAGGACAGGTCGATCTCGCCGGCTCCCTCTTCGAGGTCCATGGCCTCCACAAGGTCGTCGAGGTCGGGCACGCTGGCGTCGGCGAGCACCGTCTCCAGCGCCGTCTGCCACACCCCGAGCACGTCCTGCGGGGCGCCGCCGGTGAGCAGGGCGAGTTCCTCGCCGGCCGCGACGGTGCCCTCGTCCTCGTCGGTGATCTCGACGAGCCCGGTGTCGACGGCGACCCGCCAGGCCTCGCTCGCAGAGGCCGCGGCGTCGTCCCCGGTGAGTCCGAGGAGTTCGGCGGCGGCCGGAAGCTGCTCCTCGGCGAGCCCGCCACCTGCGTCGACGCGGGTCTCGGGGGAGGCCCAGCGGGCGAGCCGGGCGGCCCGGGAGAGCAACGGCGTGGACAGCGCGTCCCGCGCCAGCTCCGCTTCGGGGTGCAGCCGCGCCGGCGGCAGGGGGGAGCTGTCTGACATCGGCTGCTTCTCCTAGACATCGCGTCTTACCACTCAGCCGCTCAGCCTAGACGGATTTGGCCCCATGCCGCCCGGTTCATCTCCCCGCCGGCCCCAGTACATGGCCGAAACCTTGACAAGTGACCTGATCACGCAGGAGATTACGCGCGTAGAACTTCACTGCACACCTGTTCACCGCCCTGACACCCGTGCACGGTACGTTCTACGCGCGTCGCCACCGCCCCACAGGTCGCGGCTCCCACCGTTCCACGCTCCACCCTCGTCCCGGCGCTCAAGAACGTCCCCGGAGGGATCCCGTTGCCGAGCAAGTCTTCCGCGCGCCTCGCCGCGCTCACCGTCGCCGCCGTGTGCTCCGCCGCGTCCACGGTCGTCCTGACCTCTCCCGCGCACGCGGACTCCGTGCGCATCCACGACATCCAGGGCACGACCCGGATATCCCCGTACGCCGGCCAGAAGGTGGCGGACGTCTCCGGCATCGTCACCGGCATCCGTACCTACGGCTCGTCCAAGGGCTTCTGGATCCAGGACCCGAACGCGGACGACAACCCGGCCACCAGTGAGGGCGTCTTCGTCTTCACCAGCTCCGCCCCGAAGGGCGTCGCCGTCGGCGACCTCGTCACGGTCTCGGGCACGGTCTCGGAGTACGTCCCCGGCGGCACCTCCACCGGCAACCAGTCGATCACCGAGATCACCAAGCCGACCACCACGGTCGTCTCCAGCGGCAACGCCGTCCCGGCCGCCGTCGTCGTCGACGCCAAGTCGGTCCCGGCCGCCTACGCCCCGGCCGGCGACGCCGCCGCGGGCAACTCGATCAACGGCCTGGCCCTGGAGCCGTCGAAGTACGCCCTGGACTACTACGAGTCCCTGGAGGGCGAGAACGTCAAGGTCGCCGACACCCGGGTGGTCGGCGCCAGCGACCCGTACACCGAGCTGTGGGTGACGGTGAAGCCGCGCGAGAACGCCAACCGCCGCGGTGGCACGGTCTACGGCTCCTACGACGCCCAGAACACCGGCCGCCTCCAGATCCAGTCGCTCGGCGCGACCTCCGCCTTCCCGGTGGCGAACGTCGGCGACGTGCTGGAGGGCGCGACCGAAGGCCCGCTGGACTACAACCAGTTCGGCGGCTACACCCTCGTCGCCAACACGATCGGCACGCTGAAGAGCGGCGGCACCGAGCGCGAGACGACCCAGAAGCAGAAGCACGGCGAGCTGGCGGTCGCGACGTACAACGTCGAGAACCTCGACCCGTCCGACGCCACCTTCGCCGCGCACGCCGCCGCGATCGTGAACAACCTCCAGTCGCCCGACATCGTGTCCCTGGAGGAGATCCAGGACAACAACGGCGCGACCAACGACGGTACGGTCGCCGCCGACCAGACGGTCCAGAAGCTGATCGACGCGATCGCGGCCGCGGGCGGCCCGACGTACGACTGGCGCTCCATCGACCCGACGAACGGCACCGACGGCGGTGAGCCGGGCGGCAACATCCGCCAGGTGTTCCTGTTCAACCCGGAGCGGGTCTCCTTCACCGACCGCGCGGGCGGCGACGCCACCACGGCCGTCGGTGTGACGAAGGAACACGGCAAGGCGGCCCTGACGGTCTCCCCCGGCCGTATCGACCCGACCGACACGGCCTGGGCGTCCAGCCGCAAGCCGCTGGTCGGCGAGTTCGTCTTCCGTGGCCGTACGGTCTTCGTGATCGCCAACCACTTCAACTCCAAGGGCGGCGACTACGGCCTGACCTCGGCGACCCAGCCGGTGCCGCGCAGCTCGGAGGTCCAGCGCCACCAGCAGGCCACCCTGGTCAACGCCTTCGTCAAGGACGTCCTGGACACCCAGAAGAACGCGGACGTCATAGCCCTCGGCGACATCAACGACTACGAGTTCTCCGACACCGCCAAGATCCTGGAGACCGACGGCGCCCTGTGGTCGGCGATCAAGTCGCTGCCCAAGAGCGAGCGTTACTCGTACGTCTACCAGGGCAACGCCCAGGTCCTGGACCAGATCCTGGTCTCCCCGTCGATCCGGCGCGGCTGCGACTTCGAGTACGACAGCGTGCACGTCAACTCGGAGTTCAACGACCAGATCAGCGACCACGACCCCCAGGTCCTGCGCTTCAAGCCGTAACCGCACGGCGCGTCAAAGGACGTCAACAGGCCCGGCCGAACGGTGAGTTCGGCCGGGCCCGGCCGCGTCAGCCGGGCAGCAGCCCGAGCAGGTGCTCGTACCGGCTGACGGTGCTGCTCTTCACCCCGGGGAAGTTCTGGACGCGCTTCCAGCGTTCGGTCGCGGAGCCGACTCCGTCGCCGGGGGCGGCGAGGGCGTCGATGTGGGCCTGGGCGGTCTCCCACTCGGCGTAGTTGAGGACGCGGGTGCCGTCGGTGCTGAGGTGGAAGTGGGCGCCGATGCCGCCGGGGTGCGGGTTGGGCTCGCTCTCCAGGGCCTCGAAGACGGCGTCGACCCAGGCCCGCTGCCGCTCCGGATCGGGTCCCTCGAACTCCACCTCGACGATCACGACGCACCCCGGCACCCGCGGGTCCCCCTCCCGGGTGGCGCTGCGGTAGCGGCGGTAGCGGTCGAGCCGGACCCGCTCGATGCCCGGTACGGCGGTGTCGACCTCGTCGACGCGCTCCTGCCGGTGGGTCTTCACGAAGGCCTCGTACGCCGCCTCGTCCGCCCACTGCGAGTGGTGCAGAAGGGTGGAGCCGTCGTGTCCGGCGTAGACGTGGTACCCGAGCAGCCCGGCGGCGGGCCAGTCCCGGCGCTCCCAGGTCCGCGCGATCGTCGCCACCGCGTCCCGCTGCCGCTCGGGGGTGCCGACGCGCCAGGTGCTGAAGAAGGGCGCGCCGGCCCGGGGGTCGGTCAGGTCGGGGTGGTCGTCGGTACGACGGGTCATGTCGGGCTCCGCTGTTCGAGTGCCGATGCGTGTACCGACGACTCTCCGACCTCAACCATGATTCAGGTCAAGCGCCTGATTCCGTAGGGCGATTGATGGGCCTCACCGCTTCGGGTACCGCCACGTCACCACGGCCACCGCCGCCAGCGCCGCGCCGATGACCAGCGCCGGGCGCGGATGCCGGATCGCCGCCTGGACGACGTACCGGGCGGGCTGGGGGACGCTGTGTTCGGCCCGCCGTTGCAGTTCGTGCCCGGACTTCGTGGCCTTGCCGTGCGCCTGATGACCGGTCCTGGTCGCCGTGTCCTGGACCTTGTGGCCCGCCTGTACGGCCTTGTCGTGCATGGTGTGTCCGGCCTGGGTGGCCCGGTCGTGCGCCGTGTGGCCGGCCTGCGCCGCGGTGCTGCGCAGTTGCACGGTCATCGCGCCCGCCTTGTCCCGCAGGTCGGCCGCCCGAGCTCGCGCTCGGCCCTTCACGTCCATCTTTCCTGCCAACTCCTCCACTGTGTCGCCGAGTTGGCTGCGGGTCTGTTCGATCTGCTCCCGCAGTTCCTCGGGGCCCTTGGCCCCGTGTCCCACGCCCGGCATCGCCTTGTCCGTCATCGGTGTGCCCTTTCCCTGATCTCCTCGACGTCGGCCCTGACGCTGCCGAGGGTCTCCTCGAGCGTGGGGGGTGCCGCGCGGCGGAGCTGGGTACGGCCCCTCGCGGCCAGCAGGGCGGCGAGGGCGAACAGTACGGCCGTCACGATGAGCGCCGCGGCCCAGACGGGCAGCGTCAGCGAGAGGGCGGCGGTGGCCGTGGCGGCGAGGGCGAGCAGCCCGGCGTAGGCGATCGCTCCGGCGGCGCCGAGCATTCCGCCACCGCGCCCGGCCCGCCGCCCCTTCTCGGCGAGCTCCTCCTTGGCGAGGGCCACTTCCTGCCGTACGAGCTGGGAGAGCTGCTCGGTGGCCTGGCCGACGAGCTCGCCGACGGAGCGCTGGGCCTGCCCGGGCTCCTGGATCTGGGTCACGGTTGTCCGCCTCCTCTCGGTTCGGACCGTCCGAGTACCCGGACCCGCTCCCGCTACCCCTGCGAACCCGCCTCCGGCCCCCGCTCCCCCAGCCTCGCCAGCTGCGTCTGGAACCAGTCGAGCCGCGCCTGCAACAGGGCCGCCTCCGCGGTGAGTTCAAAGACGCCGAGGCCGGTTGTCGTGGCCGCCTCGGCGTCGGCCGCCGGCTCGCTCCCCCGGCCCGCCACCACGCGCAGCCCCTCTCCCGCGAGCCGTGCGAACGACGCGAGCGAGACGGACGTACGTCCGCGCAGACAGCCCGCGCAGGACGGGGCGAGGGCGCGCCAGCCGGGCCTGCCCCAGCCGGCGTCGGCGAGGGCGGAGGCGGCGGTGCCGCAGGCGCAGGGGCCGACGGTGGCGGTGCGGACGCGCTGGCGGGCGTAGCGGAAGCCGAGCTCGAAGCGGAGGTAGCGGCCGAGGACGGACACCTCCAGCAGGGCGGCCGCCCGGTGCTCGGCGGTGCACAGCAGGGCCTCGGCGGTCGTACGGTCGTGCACACAGTGGAAGCCGCAGTCGCAGCGGCGGTGCGGTGCCTTGTGCCGCAGGCCGTAGACGCAGGACGCGTCGGCGAGGACGCCGTAGGGCAGCGCGCCGCCGAGCGACACACCGGTGAACCCGGCCCGGGTGCCGTCGTGGGACAGCACCGGGTGGGCGATCTTGTATCCGGTCGGCGGCTCCGTAGGGCGTTCCTCCGGAAGCCGGAGTCTCATCGGGCGGCCGGTACCTCTTCGGGCGCCGTCAGTTCCTCGGTGATCTCTTCGGGGAGCAGGAGTTCGGGTTCTTCGTCGTGGGCCTGCGGCCGCTCTTTTGCGACTCCGGTGGCGAGTGCCTTGCCGAGCTTCATGACGCCTCCCATGACCAGGGGTCGATTCCTGGGGTCGATGACCGTCCTGACCATGGTGACCCATGAGGGGCCGATTTGGACATAGGGCCTACTCCGACCCCATCTCTCAGTATTGCTTAGCAATACATCGTAGAAGAATTAAGTGGAGCTTCACGATGAGTGTGCCGAGACTACTCCCATGACGTACTCCGGCTCCTCCGCCCCGCCTCTCGGCCGCGCCCTCTGCGCGATGATCACGCCCTTCACCGAGGGCGGCGTCCTCGACCTGGACGGCGCGCAGCGGCTCGCCGAGCGGCTGGTGTCGGAGGGCTGCGACGGTCTGGTCCTGTCCGGTACGACGGGCGAGTCGCCGACCACGTCGGACGCCGAGAAGGCCGACCTCGTCCGGGCGGTCCGGGAGGCGGTGGGCACCCGGGCGTCGATCGTCACCGGCATCGGCACCTTCGACACCCGGCACACCGCCGAACTCGCCCTGGCGGCCGAGAAGGCGGGCGCGGACGGGGTGCTGCTGGTCAGCCCCTACTACAGCAGGCCCCCGCAGGACGCGCTGGAGGCGCACTTCCGCCAGATCGCGGACTCCTCGGGCCTGCCGATCACGCTCTACGACATCCCGGGCCGCACCGGCACCCGTATCGAGCCCGAGACCCTCCTCCGGCTCGCCGAGCACCCGAGGATCGTCGCGGTCAAGGACTGCTCCTACGACTTCCTCGCCGCCCAGAAGGTCATCGCCCGTACGGAGTTGGCGTACTACGCGGGCTGCGACGAGCACAACCTCGCGCTGTACGCGGTGGGCGGGGCGGGGTACATCAGTACGGTGGCGAATGTCGCACCGGCCGAACTGCGCGCCGTTCTCGACGCGTTCGACGCGGGCGACACGGCTGAGGCGGCCCGGCTCCAGCAACAGGCCACGCCCCTCATCGAGTTGATGATGTCGGCGGGTCTGCCCGGCACGGTCACGGCGAAGGCCCTGCTGAACGAACTGGGCCTGCCCGCGGGCCCGGTGCGCGCACCGCTGCTGCCCGCCGACCGGCCTACGGTCGGCGGGCTGCTGGCGGCGTACCGAGGGCTTCGCTGAATCAGCGCTGCACGAAGACCGGCTCCCAGGCCAGGCGCCGGGGACCGTCGTCCGGATCGCGCTCGCCGCTGAGGGGTACGACCTTGTCGCTGCCGATCGTGACGAGGACGAGGTGGTCCTTGTAGCCGGCGTGCTTGAGCGGTGTGGTGCGTTCCCAGGCGATGAGGCGGTGGTCGTCGACCCAGGCGAGGAGCTGGGCGCCGCGGATCTTGGTGATCTCCTTGTCGGTGAGGGGGTTGCGGATCGAGGAGTAGGACTCGCCGGGGAGCTTCTTGCCGAGGTTGACCTCTTTGGTCAGGCCGAGGGCGGCCAGCTCACCGTTCGGGGAGAGCCGGGCCGGGACGTCCCAGCGCAGGTACTTCTCCTTGGCGGGCGCGGCGATCTTCTTGCCGGAGAGGTCGTAGAACTGCTCCATGCCGTCCTTGCCGCCGATCACCTGCGCGTACACGGCCTTGTCGTCATCGGTGAAGGCGAAGTCCGCGCGGCCCGGGACATCACGGCCGGACTTGATCTGCCACCAGGCCCCACCGCCGTTCACCACATCCCAGACGAGGTATCCGGACCGGGACGTGGCCCCTTCCGCCATCGCCGGGTCCACGCCGTTGTCGCCGTTCTCGACCATGACCCGCCGGTCGGGGTGCTCGTCGTACGTCGTGGCGACCAGCTTGGTCCCGTCGTGCGAGAACGAGAGCCCGCCGACTCCCACGCTGAGCGGGATCCACTGCCTGATCTTCCCCGTCGTGAGGTCGAGCAGCCCGATCCGGTGTGAAGGCAGGGCGCGTTCGAGGACGGCGGCGGTCTTCGCGCCGGGTGCGACGGCGACATAGGACCATCGGGTGTCCTTCTCGTACCGCCCGGTGCTGGGATCGAGGAGCCGGTACGTCCGTTCGGCGATCCACTCGCCCTTGGTCCGTCGGGTCTCGGTGGTGTAGTAGGCGGCGAGCACCGTGTTCCCGACCGAGATCGTCTTCTGCGGCAGCGACCCGTCCTGACGGCCCGTGACCCCGCTCGGGCGTACGTCGTCCCCGCCGCCCAAGACCAGCTGCGGGACCGCCACCGAGACGGCGACCACGGCCGCGGTGGCCGCCGCGACGGACGCGAAGGTACGGGCCCGCCGGCGCCGGCGCACGGCCAGCACCCGGTCGGCGAACCCCGGCCCCGGCGGCGGCTGTTCACCGGCCAGGTCGCGCAGGGAGTCACGTACGAGATCCTCGACGTTCACGGACGTACCTCCACGGGTGCGAAGTCACGGGACGGCCGGCTCGGGGTGTTCAGAGCGGCCAGTTCGGGGGCGAGGGTGCGCAGGCGGGCGAGCGAGCGGTGGGTGGTGGACCGTACGGTGCCGACCGAGCAGCCCAGGATCCGGGCCACGTCCGCCTCCGGCAGATCCTCGAAGTAGCGCAGCACCAGCACGGTGCGCTGCCGGGCGGTGAGCCGCGCGAGCGCGCCCCGCATCACCAGGCGCACCTCGGCGGCCGACGAGTCGTCGCCGCCGGTACGGTCCTCCGGTGGCTCGGCGACGCTCAGCTCGCGTCTGGGCCACTTCAGCCGCCAGCGGCTGATCTGCTGCCGGTAGAGGATCTGCCGTACGTACGCCTCGGGTTCGTCGATGCGGTGCCAGCGGCCGGCCGCCTTGATCAGCGCGTTCTGGAGCAGGTCCTCGGCGGTGTGCCGGTCGCCGCCGCTGAGCAGCACGGCCGTCTTCAGCAGCGCGGACGACCGGTGCTCCACGAACTCCCGGAAACTGTCCTGCGCCTCGGCATCCATCGTCACCTTCTCTTCCCCGGGGAGGTTCCCCCGGGGCCCGTCCCCGGAGCGGACCCGGTGTCCGCCCCCTCTGCCCCTTGTGACGCGTGCGGCAGCGTCCCGCTATGCCTGCCGCGCACAGAAATTTCAGGCGCCCGCTCTCCCCTCCCTGTCGTACGGTGATCCGGTGAGCCGCCCTCTGCTCTTCCTCGACGTCGACGGCCCCCTGAACCCCTACGCGGCGAAGCCGGAGCGCCGCCCCGAGGGTTACACGACGATCCGGGTGGCCCTGCACCCGGGCCGCCCCCTGCGGGTGTGGCTGAACCCGTCCCACGGCCCGGCCCTCCTCTCCCTCCCCTACGACCTGTGCTGGGCGACCACGTGGATGGACGCGGCCAACCGCTGGATCGCCCCCGTCGTCGGCCTCCCCCAGCTCCCCTACGTCGACTTCGGCGACCGTCTCCTCACCCGTCGGCCCGACGGGGTGCACTGGAAGACGGAGGCGATCGTGGCGTACGCCGAGGGCCGGCCCTTCGCCTGGGTGGACGACGAACAGAGCGCCGCGGACGAGGAGTTCGTCACCGAGCACCATCCCGCCCCCGCCCTGCTGCACCATGTCGACCCTCGAATCGGCCTGCTCGAGAGGGACTTCGCGATGTTGCGGAACGCTACGCTGACCTGAACGCGCCCCCAGCACAGAGCGGGATCCACTTGATGCTGTCGCAAAGTCCCCTCGAAGAGAGCGATCTTCCCGGGGTTTTCGAGTCGGCGGACGCCATCTCCAAGGAAGGCCAGCGGGATTACCTCAAGTGGACGCGCGGGCGGCTTCAACTCGCCCTGGCCGCAGCCCTGTTCGGCGGCATCGCGGCCACCGTCGACAGCCACGGCACGGTGGAGAAGACCGCGGCGGCCCTGGCGTTGACCGCCTTCATCGCCGCGCTGCTCACCGAGGTCCATCTGCTGCGGGACAAACCAGAGGAACGCTGGTACAACGGCCGGGCGCTGGCCGAGTCCGTCAAGACACTGGCATGGCGGTTCATGGCGGGCGCGGCGCCGTTCCCGCCCTCACTCACGGGCGACGAGGCCCGGGACGTCCTGCTGACCCGCATCCACGACCTGACGACGGAGGCGAACCTCCCGGGCCTGACGTTCGGCCAGGCCCAGGTCACCGACCGGATGCGGGAGGTGCGGGCGCTGGACTTCGCGGACCGGAAGTCCGTGTATCTGGCGCTGCGAGTTGCGGACCAGGAGGGCTGGTACAACGCCAAGGCCAGGCTCAACAAACAGAACTCCGGCAAATGGCGCAGTCTTCTGATCCTCTTCGAGGTCCTCGGCGTCGCCGCGAGCACCGTCAGCCTGCTGGACCTCGCCGACGTCGACGCGAGCAGCGTGGTCGCCGCCGCCATCGCCGCGGCGGGGGCGTGGCTGGAGGTCAAGCAGTACGACAACCTGTCCTCCGCCTACTCCCTCACCGCCACGGAACTCGGTTTCGTCCGCATGACCGGCGAGAACGTCACGACCGAGACCGACTGGTCCCGGTACGTGGTCTCCGCCGAGCAGGCGATCAGCCGGGAGCACACGATGTGGCTGGCACGGCGGCTGGGGATGCGGGCGGTGCGGATGAACTCGGAGTGAGGTCACCTGAGTGAGGTCACCCTCCCGGCGGGACCACCGGGAGGGTTGTGGCTGCTCTAGTTGCGGCTGATCTAGTTGTGGCTGATCTAGTTGTGGCTGTGCAGGATCTCGTTCAGACCGCCCCACACCGCGTTGTTCGGACGGGCCTCGACCGTGCCGGTGACCGAGTTGCGGCGGAAGAGGATGTTGGAGGCGCCGGAGAGCTCGCGGGCCTTGACGATCTGCCCGTCGGGCATGGTGACGCGGGTGCCGGCGGTGACGTACAGCCCGGCCTCGACCACGCACTCGTCGCCGAGCGCGATGCCGACGCCGGCCTCGGCGCCGATCAGGCAGCGCTCGCCGATGGAGATGATGACGTTGCCGCCGCCGGAGAGGGTGCCCATGGTGGAGGCGCCGCCACCGATGTCGGAGCCGTCGCCGACGATGACACCGGCGGAGATACGGCCCTCGACCATGGAGGTGCCGAGGGTGCCGGCGTTGAAGTTGACGAAGCCCTCGTGCATGACGGTGGTGCCCTCGGCGAGGTGCGCACCGAGGCGGACGCGGTCGGCGTCGGCGATCCGGACGCCCTTGGGGGCGACGTAGTCCGTCATCCGCGGGAACTTGTCGATGGACGTGACCTGGAGGTGCAGGCCCTCGGCGCGGGCGTTGAGGCGCACCTTCTCGATGTCGTCGACGGCGACGGGGCCGAGGGAGGTCCAGGCGACGTTGGCGAGGAAGCCGAACATGCCCTCCAGGCTCTGGCCGTGCGGCTTGACGAGCCGGTGGGAGAGCAGGTGGAGCCGCAGATAGACGTCGTGGGCGTCGATCGGCTTGGCGTCCAGCGAGGAAATGACCGTACGGACCGCGACGACTTCCACCCCACGCCGCGCGTCGGCCCCAACCACCTTTGCGGCACCCGCACCGAGCGCCTCGACGGCCTGCTCGGCGTCCAGCCGCTCGGTACCGGAGGGACCGGCCTCTTCCTTCAGCTCGGGCGCGGGGAACCAGGTGTCGAGAACGGTGCCATCAGCGGCGATGGTGGCAAGCCCGGCGGCCACGGCACCGGTCGTACGAGAAGCAGTCGTATCGGTCATGAGGGCAACCTAACCGCCCAGAGCCTACAGAGGCTAACCAGCGGGGGGCGCGTCTCAGGTGGCGGGCTGTGGGGGCGCGGTAGGCGGTTCGTTGGGGGTCGGGGCCGCGCCGGGGGGTCCGTCCTCGGAACGGCACCGCTGCGGGCGGACACCCCCCGACACGGCCCCTCACGTTCGAACGCGGGTGCGGGTCGTGCCGGTCAGGGGCGCGGGGAACTGCGCGACCAGCCACGACGCTACCGCGGCGGCATTCCCTTCAGGGCCGGCGGGGTCGAAGGGGCGGCAGCCCCTGGGGATGGGAACGGGGAGGGGCGGCGGGGGCGAGGAAAGGCGTCGGCCAGGAGCACCGCCACCCCAGCCACCGCCCCCAAGCCCGCACAGACCGGCCACACCACCCCCGGAGCCACCTCGTACAACCCCCCGCCCAACGGCGCCGCCAACACCACCCCACTGATCGACGCCCCGGCGTACAGCGACTGAAACCGCCCCTGCACCCGCTCCGGCGCCTGATCCGCGACGTACGCCGTGGCCGTCGTCTTGTACAACGCCTCCCCGAACGTCAGCAGCGCCATCATCACGACCGCGCTACCGACCCCCACCCCCGCCAACAACACCCCGTACCCCGCCCCCACCAGCACCAGCCCCACCCCGATCACCCGCAATGGCGACCGTTTCCGCAGCACCACCGCGACCGGCACCTCCAGACACAGCAGAATCCCCCCGTTGACGGCGAGCAGCGTCCCGTACACCCGCGCGTCCATCCCGTGATCCGCGAGGAAGACGGGGAACGTCGAGTACTGCTGCCGGTACACGACGTCGACGACGACGATCGCCGGCAGCAACACCAACACCGCAGGCCGCGCTCGCAGGGCACCCCAGACACCCCCACCCCGCCCGCCTCGCCCACCCCGCCGCGTCACCCCTCGCGCCGCCGGCACCACCCGAGCCGTCCAGCACGCCAGCCCCACACTCCCGAGCCCTTCCCCCACATACAGCCAGTCGTACGAGAACCTCGTCGCGACCAGCGCCCCCAGCACCGGCCCCACCGTGAACCCCCCGTTCGCCGCCGCCCGCACCACGGCGAACGCCTGCCGCCGCACCCCCTCCGGCACGATGACCGCGACGAGCGCGGACTGCGCGGCCCGCTGCACCCCGGACGCGTACTGCGCCAGCGGCAGCACCCCGTACAGCGCCGGCGTCGGCAGCAGCGGCACCGCGCCCAGCAGCAACCCCGATCCCACGGCCGCCGTCAGCAGCACCCGGCGATGCCCGAACCGGTCCCCGTACCAGCCACCGGTGAAGTTCCCCGCGACGAGCCCCGTGCCCCCGACCCCGACGAGCACCCCGGCCTCGCCCGCACCCAGGCCCCGCGGACCGGTCGCGTACAGGAACACGAACGCGAACCCGACACTCACGACCATGTTCACGAACGTGCCGCAGGCCAGCAGCCAGACCGCCCGTGGCACCTCTCGCAGTGCTCGCACCACGACCCCCCGTCAGTTCCCTTTGGGAACTAACTATGTCAGCATGACAGCCTCGGGGCAACGCCGCAGCGGTCACCGCAGAAGATCGCCACAAGAACCCGCCGCACAGGACCCCGACGGACGAAGGGACGGGACGCCATGGCCCGCAGGACGAGCCTGGAGGACGCCACCTGTGCCATCGCGCAGGCCCTGGACGTCGTCGGCGACTGGTGGACCCTGCTGATCGTCCGCGACACCGCCCGCGGCGTGCATCGCTTCGACGAGCTCCAGCGCGAACTCGGCATGTCCAGGAAGGTGTTGACCGAACGGCTGCATCTCCTCGTGGACGCCGGCGTCGTCACCCGGGTGCCCTACCAGGAGCGGCCCGTACGGTACGAGTACCGGCTCACGCCGCGCGGCCACGCCCTGCTCCCCGTCCTCGTCGCCCTCCAGGACTGGGGCGACGCCTGGGTCCTCGGCGACGGCAGCACGACGGCCACCGCGGCGGAGGCCTCGGCGGAGGCGCGGCGGATCCACGAGCTCGTCGGCACCCGGGTTCCGGAGCTGCAACTCCTCGACCATCGCGGCGAGTCGCGCGATCCCGTCGCGGACGGCACCCCGTTCACCGTCCTGTACTGCTTCCCCGGCGCCTACGCCCGCGCCGACTCCTATCCGCCGGGCTGGTCCGACATCCCCGGCACCCCCGGCTGCACCCTGGAGTCCTGCACCTACCGCGACCGCCACGCCGACTTCACGGCGGCGGGCGCCACCGTGCACGGCGTGTCCACCCAACGCCCCGACGAACAGCGGGCGTTCGCCGAGAAGGAGGGGCTGGGCTTTCCTCTGCTCTCCGACGCCGAGCTGTCCCTCATCGCGGCGCTACGGCTGCCGACCTTCCGCGCGGCGGGCGCCGGCCGGCTCAAGCGGCTCACCCTGGTGGTCGACCGGGAGCGGGTGGTGCGGGACGTGCAGTACCCGGTGACGGACGTCGCGGGGAGCGTCACGGCGGCGCTGGCCACGGTCAGGCGGCTCAGCGGGGCGGAATGACCCGCGCCAGCGTCTCCCGCGCGTAGGCCTCGTCGTACACCCCGTCCGTCAGCAGCACCTGCAAACAGATGCCGTCCATCAGCGCCGCCAGCGCCCGCGCCGTGACCGGATCGGTGCGGCGGGCCACCAGGTCGACCAGCCGCTCGGTCCACTCGGCCGCGACCGGGCGCAGCGCGGGTCGACGCAGCGCGGCGAGGTAGAGCTCGTACTCCAGCTCCACGCCGGTGCGGTCGCCGGCCAGCCATTGGGCCATCCAGCCCGCCAGTTCCGCGGCCAGGTCGGCCTCCGGATCCTCCAGGCCGCCGCGCGCCGCGATCACCTTGGCGAAGCCCTCGTTCGCCTGCCGCAGCGCGGCGACCATCAGTTCGTCGAGGGTCTTGAAGTGGTACGTCGTCGAGCCGAGCGGCACATCGGCCTCTGCGGCGGCCGTGCGATGGCTCAGTCCCGCCAGGCCTTTCTCGCCGACGACCCGGATCGCCGCGTCGATGATCCGCTGGCGTCGCTCGGGGTCGTAGCGCCGGGCCATCAGTGCGCACCGCCCAGGTTCAGCACGACCACCCCGACGATGATCAGCGCGATCCCGGCGGCCTTGGCGGCCGTCATCCCCTCCCCCAGGAACAGCATCCCGATGGTGGCGATGGAGGCGGTGCCGGCCCCGGCCCAGATCGCGTACGCGGTACCGACCGCGACCGTCCGCAGCGTCTGCGCGAGCAGCGCGAAGGAGACCACATAACCGAGGACGGTCAGCAGCGAGGGCAGCAGCCGGCTGAAGCCCTCGGTGTACTTCATGGCCGTGGTCGCGGCGACCTCGGCGGCGATGGCTCCCGCCAGCATCAGATACCCCATGTGTACGAGTGTACATAACGCCGCTTCCGCAGGCTGCGTACAGCGCTCGCGTGGGCGTGGGCGTGAGCGTGGGCCTGCCATGATCCGCGGGTCGTGGGCGTCACGCCCTGAGCTCCGAGGTGGTGACCGGCCGGGCGGCCGAGACGGGGCCCGGTTCGCGCACTCGCGCCAGGCGGTCGAGCAGCCGCCGCTTGGCGTGGGCGGCGCGGCGCAGGGCGAAGACCCTGCGGTAGCGGAGCAGTTCGGCGGGGTCGGGGCGGACGGCTCCGCTGAGTTCATAGCCGTTGCGGACGAGGCGGTCGCCGAACGCCGCCTCGCACAGGCGTATCTGATCGGGAGTCAGGCGCAGCTGCCAACTGCCGGCCCGGGTGGCGTCGAGGGCGCCGTGGGTGCGGCTGTGCCAGGTCTTGCGGGCGGGCACGGCCTTGCTCGCGAGGCGTCGCGGCTCGGCCATCCGGGGGTCGTACTCCTCGCCCAAGTAGTCGCAGAGGGAGCGCAGTTGCGGTTCCGGGTCGGCTACCAGGTCCTCGAAGCGCAGTTCGTGCCAGCTGTCGGGGCCGAGGCGGCGGGCGTATCTGCGGGTGGTGTCCATCACCTGCGCCCAGGTGGCCACGGCCTCGTGGAAGCCGCGGTGCCACCAGGGCATCCCGAGCAGGGAGGCGACGCAGTCACGGCCGTCGCGGACCAGGTGCACGAACTGGGCGTCGGGGAAGAGCCGCAGGATCTCCTCGACGTGCAGGGCGTAGGCGGGCCGTTTGTCGCCCCAGCGCGCCTTGCCATGGCTCTCGGCGTAGGCCTTGAGCGTGATGCCCAGCGCCGAGCCCAGTGTGGGCGGCCCGTCCGCGATCCGCTCGGCAACCGCTCTCGCGTCCAGACCCAGCTCGTGGAAGCGGGTCTCCTTCCGTCCGGTGATCCACTGGGCGAGCCCGGCGCGGTTTCCGGCATCACGGAGGTCGCCGAAGCGCAGCCGCCCCTCGTAGGCGGGCAGCACGAAGCGACTCTCCGGGGGCAGCGCGATGCGCGGATGCGCGTGCAGCATGAGCTGGAGCAACGTGGTCCCGGAGCGGGGGCAGCCGAGCACGAAGACGGGACGGGCGGCGGACGGTGCGAGGGGGGCGGAGGTAACCACGCCTCCACGCTGCCGCCGGGTGATGAGGCGGCGCTGGGAGGGCGCTGAGAAAGCGATGTGGAAACCGGCCGCGCAACAGATGTGAACGCCCGGTGGAGAACGATATGGAAACCGCTCGCTGAAAGGGCTGCTGCGAGGGAAGCCGTTCCACTACTGTGCCGTCTGCTTCACCGTTCACATACCCCCCATCACAGCCGCGGCCTTGCCATGGGCTCCGCCGGAGGAACCGCGCATGCCACAAAACCAGTCCCGTCCTCCTCAGCCCTGGGAGAACGGGTGGGTCCCCGACACGTCCCGAGCCCCCGGGACCAGGCGTCTGTATCTCGCCGCTGCGCTGGCGGTGGCCACGATCGTCGCCTGTGTGACGGCGATAGCCTGGACGGACAGGGGTCCTGAGACACTGTCAGCACCGCCCCCCTCGGACGGCGTGACGCTGCCGGGCCTGATCTCGTACGGCACCCCGTCGCAGACGGAGGCGGCGCCGCCGAAGGGAAAGAGCGGCCTCACCACCGACGAGGCCACGACCCCGGCCCCCCGCCAACAGGGCTCCACGCCCTCCCCGGCCACCGACCCGACGACCAAGTCCCCGTCCTCGCACCCGAGTTCATCGGCTCCCCGGCCGGCGGCCACCTGGCGCTCCGTCCGCTCGGTCAACTACCCCGACCGCTACTGGCATGTGAGCGGCGGCTATGTGAAGCTCGACCCCGTCGGCGGCTCGGAATCCCGCGAGGACTCCACCTTCAAACTGGTCAAGGGCCTGGCCGACAGCTCCTGCTACTCCTTCGCCACCGCCGACGGCCAGTACCTGCGCCACCGCAGCTTCATCCTGGTGGCCGACCGCGACGACGGCTCGGCAATGTTCCGCCAGGACGCCACCTTCTGCGCCCGCGCCTCATCGGTCCCCGGCGCGATCACCCTGGAGTCGGTGAACTACCCCGGCCGCTTCCTGCGCCACCAGAACTTCCAGCTCAGGCTGGACCCGTACCAGTACGGCGACCTGTACCGCCAGGACTCGGCGTTCCGGTTGGTGGACGGGCTGGCCTGAGCACACGGAAAGGGGCCGCGGCACCCGGCCACGGCCCCCTTCACCAACTGCTGTCAGACGTTGAACCCGAGCGCCCGAAGCTGCTCACGCCCGTCGTCCGTGATCTTGTCCGGGCCCCACGGCGGCATCCAGACCCAGTTGATGCGCAGCTCGTTGACGAGGCCGTCCGTGGCGGACTTGGCCTGGTCCTCGATGACATCCGTCAGCGGGCAGGCCGCCGAGGTCAGGGTCATGTCGATCGTCGCGATGTTCGCGTCGTCGATGTGGATGCCGTAGATCAGGCCCAGGTTGACGACGTCGATGCCCAGTTCGGGGTCGACGACGTCGTACAGCGCCTCGCGGATCTCCTCCTCCGAGGCCGGCTTCATCTCAAGCGTCTCGCTCATGCCGTCTTCCTTTCGGCGTCGGCTCCGCCCAGGGCCTGGGCCGTCGCGTCCTTCCACGCCATCCAGCTGAGGAGGGCGCACTTCACCCGGGCCGGGTACTTGGAGACACCGGCGAACGCGACCGCGTCCTCCAGCACCTCCTCCATCGCGTCGTCGGGCTCGATCCTGCCCTTGGACTGCATCAGCTCCAGGAAGGTCTCCTGGATCCGCTGCGCGTCGGACAGGTCCTTGCCGACCAGGAGGTCGTTCAGGACCGAGGCCGACGCCTGGCTGATCGAGCAGCCCTGGCCCTCGTACGAGATGTCCGCGATCTGCTCGCCGTCGTACTTCACGCGCAGCGTGATCTCGTCGCCGCACGTCGGGTTGACGTGGTGCACCTCGGCGTCGCCATCCCGGAGACCGCGCCCGTGCGGGTGCTTGTAGTGGTCCAGGATGACTTCCTGGTACATCGAATCAAGCTTCACGACTCAGCCAGCTCCTCAGCCGAAGAAGTTCCGTACGTGCTCCAGACCGTCGACCAGAGCGTCGATCTCGGCCGGCGTGGAGTACAGATAGAACGACGCTCGCGTGGTCGCAGGAATTCCGTACCGGAGGCAGACCGGGCGGGCGCAGTGGTGACCCACGCGGACCGCGATGCCCTGCTCGTCCAGCACCTGGCCCACGTCGTGGGGGTGGATGTCACCGAGCGTGAAGGAGATCGCCGCGCCCCGGTCCTCGGCCGTGGTCGGGCCGATGATCCGCAGGTCGGGGACGGCCGACAACCGCTGGACCGCGTACTCCGTCAGCGCGTGCTCGTGCGCCAGGATCTTGTCCATGCCGATCGAGTTCAGATAGTCGATCGCCGCGCCGAGCCCGACCGCCTGGGCGATCGGCGGGGTGCCCGCCTCGAACTTGTGCGGAGCGGGAGCGTACGTCGACGAGTGCATCGACACCGTCTCGATCATCTCGCCGCCGCCGAGGAACGGAGGCAAGTCCTCCAGGAGCTCCTGGCGGCCCCAGAGCACGCCGATGCCCGTCGGACCGCACATCTTGTGGCCGGTGAAGGCCACGAAGTCGGCCTGGAGGGCCTGCACGTCCAGCGGCATGTGCGGAGCGGCCTGGGAGGCGTCGATGCAGACGAGCGCACCGACCTCCTGCGCGCGGCGGATTATCGCCTCGACCGGGTTGACCGTGCCCAGGATGTTCGACACCAGCACGAAGGAGACGATCTTCGTCTTCTCCGTGATGATCTCGTCGATGTTGGACAGGTCGAGACGGCCGTCGTCGGTGAGGCCGAACCACTTCAGCTTCGCGCCCGTGCGCTGCGCGAGCAGCTGCCACGGCACGATGTTGGAGTGGTGCTCCATCTCCGTGATGACGATCTCGGTCTCGGCGTCCACGCGGTAGGGCTCGTCGGCCCAGCCCAGCATGTTCGCGACGAGGTTGAGCGACTCGGAGGCGTTCTTGGTGAAGATCACCTCGTCGCGCGAGGGCGCGTTGATGAACGCGGCGACCTTGTCCCGCGCGCCCTCGTACAGCGCCGTGGCCTCCTCGGCGAGCACATGCACACCGCGGTGGACGTTGGCGTTGTAGCGCTCGTAGTACTCGCTCAGGGCGTCCAGCACCTGGCGCGGCTTCTGCGAGGTCGCCGCGTTGTCCAGGTACACGAGCTTCTGACCGTCGTGGACCTGACGGTCCAGGATGGGGAAGTCCTTGCGGAGCGCCTCTGTGTCGAGGAGGCCCGACAGCTGTGTCACGCGGATACGCCACCCTTCGTGGTGTAGGCCTCGTAGCCCTCGTTCTCCAGCTTGTCCGCGAGCTCGGCACCGCCGGACTCGACGATCCGGCCGCCGGAGAAGACGTGCACGAAGTCGGGCTTGATGTAGCGCAGGATGCGCGTGTAGTGCGTGATCAGCAGGGTGCCGACCTCGCCGGTCTCGCGGACGCGGTTGACGCCCTCGGAGACGATGCGGAGGGCGTCGACGTCCAGACCGGAGTCCGTCTCGTCGAGGATCGCGACCTTCGGCTTGAGCAGTTCGAGCTGGAGGATCTCGTGGCGCTTCTTCTCACCGCCGGAGAAGCCCTCGTTGACGTTGCGCTCGGCGAAGGAGGGGTCCATGTTGAGGCGCTCCATGGCCCCCTTGACCTCCTTCACCCAGGTGCGCAGCTTGGGGGCCTCGCCGCGGATGGCGGTGGCGGAGGTGCGCAGGAAGTTCGACACGGAGACACCGGGGACCTCGACCGGGTACTGCATGGCGAGGAAGAGGCCGGCGCGGGCGCGCTCGTCGACGGACATCTCCAGGACGTCCTCGCCGTCGAGGGTGACGGTGCCGCCGGTGATCGTGTACTTCGGGTGACCCGCCAGCGAGTAGGCGAGGGTCGACTTGCCGGAGCCGTTGGGGCCCATGATGGCGTGCGTCTCGCCCTGCTTCACGGTCAGGTCGACGCCCTTGAGGATCTCCTTCGTGGCGTTGTCGGCCTCGACGGTGACGTGCAGGTCGCGGATTTCAAGCGTTGCCATGGGTGCCTCAGGACTCCTGGTTGAGGGAGACGAGCACGTCGTCCCCTTCGATCTTTACGGGGTATACGGGGACGGGGCGCGTCGCGGGAAGGCCGGACGGCTTGCCGGTGCGGAGGTCGAAGCTGGAGCCGTGCAGCCAGCACTCGATCTGACAGTCCTCCACCTCGCCCTCGGAGAGGGAGACGTTCGCGTGGGAGCAGATGTCGTGGATGGCGAACACCTCGCCCTCGGTCCGGACGACCGAGACCGGCGTGCCGTCGAGTTCCACCCGCTTGGGGGTGTCCTCCTCCAGCTCGCTCAGCCCACAGGCGCGTACGAAGGCCATCAGACCGTGGCCTCCAGCTCGGCCTCGATCTTCTCGAGCAGGCGCGCCTCGATGTCGTCGACGCCGATCTGCTGGACCAGCTCGGCGAAGAAGCCGCGGACCACCAGACGGCGGGCCTCGTCGGCCGGGATGCCGCGGGCCATCAGGTAGAAGAGCTGCTCGTCGTCGAAACGGCCGGTCGCGGAGGCGTGTCCGGCGCCGACGATCTCGCCGGTCTCGATCTCCAGGTTGGGCACCGAGTCGACCCGGGCGCCGTCCGTGAGGACCAGGTTCCGGTTCATCTCGTAGGTGTCCGTGCCCTCGGCCTTGGCCTCGATGAGCACGTCGCCGATCCAGACCGCGTGGGCGCCGTCGCCCTGGAGCGCGCCCTTGTAGACGACGTTGGACTTGCAGTGCGGGATGTTGTGGTCGACCAGGAGGCGGTGCTCCTGGTGCTGGCCGGCGTCCGTGAAGTAGAGCCCGAACAGCTCGGCCTCGGCGCCGGTGCCGGCGTAGGCCACGCGCGGGTGCAGGCGTACGACGTCGCCGCCGAAGGTCACGACGACCGACTTGAAGGAGGCGTCGCGGCCGATGAGCGCGTTGTGCTGCGCGATGTGCACGGCCTTGTCGTCCCAGTCCTGGACGGAGACGACGGTGAGCTTGGCACCGTCGCCCAGGAGGTAGTCGACGTTGGCGGCGAGCACGGCGTCACCGGTGTGGTCGATGACGACGACGGCCTCGGCGAAGGCGCCCAGCTCGATCACCTGGTGGGCGAAGGCGGTGCCGCCCTCGCCGTGCACGGCGATCCGGATCGGCTCGGTGAGGACCGTCTCCTTGGGGACGGTGATCACGCCGGCCTTCTCGAAGGCCGAGTACGCCTGGGCGGCGATGCGGTCCACCGGGGTGCCCGCTTTGCCGAGCCGGGCGTCGTCGCGGCCGACGGTCTCGACGGTGACGCCCTCGGGGGCCTGCACCTCGACCTTCAGACCCTCGCCGGTGGCGACGGCCGTGCCGTCGTGCAGCCCGCGCAGGCGCTCCAGCGGGGTGAACCGCCACTCCTCCTCGCGGCCGTGCGGGACCGGGAAGTCCGCCACGTCGAAGGACGGGGGCGCGCTCATGCGCGTGGCGACGGTCGACTCGGCGGCAACGGCCACCGCGCCGGCGGTGGTGGACCCCACCGGGATGTTCTGAGCCTCAGCCATGGCTGTCGGTCTGCTCTCTTCCTACGTAAGTGAACTTGACGGAGACGGGTCGCTGACTAGCCGACCGCGCCTTCCATCTGGAGCTCGATCAGCCGGTTGAGTTCCAGCGCGTACTCCATCGGCAGCTCCTTCGCGATGGGCTCGACGAAGCCGCGCACGATCATGGCCATCGCCTCGAACTCGGAGAGACCACGGCTCATCAGGTAGAAGAGCTGGTCCTCGGAGACCTTGGAGACGGTCGCCTCGTGGCCCATGGACACGTCGTCCTCGCGGACGTCCACGTAGGGGTACGTGTCGGAGCGGGAGATGGTGTCGACGAGCAGCGCGTCGCACAGCACGTTGGACTTGGAGCCGTGGGCGCCCTCGCCGATCTCGACGAGACCGCGGTAGGACGTACGACCGCCCCCACGCGCCACCGACTTGGAGACGATGTTGGAGGAGGTGTTCGGCGCCATGTGGACCATCTTGGAGCCGGCGTCCTGGTGCTGGCCCTCGCCCGCGAAGGCGATGGAGAGGGTCTCGCCCTTGGCGTGCTCGCCCATCAGGTAGACGGCCGGGTACTTCATGGTGACCTTGGAGCCGATGTTGCCGTCGATCCACTCCATGGTCGCGCCCTCGTACGCCACGGCGCGCTTGGTGACCAGGTTGTAGACGTTGTTCGACCAGTTCTGGATGGTCGTGTAGCGGCAGCGGGCGCCCTTCTTCACGATGATCTCGACGACCGCGGAGTGCAGGGAGTCCGACTTGTAGATCGGTGCCGTGCAGCCCTCGACGTAGTGGACGTAGGCGTCCTCGTCAACGATGATCAGCGTCCGCTCGAACTGGCCCATGTTCTCCGTGTTGATACGGAAGTAGGCCTGGAGCGGGATCTCCACGTGCACGCCCTTCGGCACGTAGATGAAGGAGCCGCCGGACCACACCGCGGTGTTCAGCGACGCGAACTTGTTGTCGCCGACCGGGATGACCGTGCCGAAGTACTCCTTGAAGAGCTCGGGGTGCTCCTTCAGGGCGGTGTCGGTGTCGAGGAAGATGACGCCCTGCTCCTCCAGGTCCTCACGGATCTGGTGGTAGACGACCTCGGACTCGTACTGGGCCGCGACACCGGCGACGAGGCGCTGCTTCTCCGCCTCGGGGATGCCGAGCTTGTCGTACGTGTTCTTGATGTCCTCGGGCAGGTCCTCCCAGGACTCCGCCTGCTTCTCCGTGGAGCGCACGAAGTACTTGATGTTGTCGAAGTCGATGCCCGACAGGTCCGAGCCCCAGTTCGGCATGGGCTTCTTGTCGAACAGGCGCAGGCCCTTGAGGCGGAGCTTGGTCATCCACTCCGGCTCGTTCTTCTTCGCCGAGATGTCGCGGACGACGTCCTCGTTGATGCCGCGCCGTGCGGAAGCACCAGCCGTGTCGGAGTCCGCCCAGCCGTATTCGTACTTACCCAGGCCCTCGAGCTCGGGGTGGGCAGTCTCCTCGATGGGGAGAGTCATGCGGGGTTCCTCCCGGCGGTGCTTGCAGATGCGTTGTGTGTGGTGTGGGAAATCTTGGGGATGAACGTCGTGCAGACGCCGTCGCCGTGCGCGATGGTCGCCAGTCGCTGGACGTGCGTTCCGAGCAGCTGGGAGAAGATCTCGGTCTCCGCCTCGCAGAGCTGCGGGAACTTTTCCGCGACATGGGCGACGGGGCAGTGGTGCTGGCACAGCTGCTCGCCGACCGGTGCGCTGCGCGCCGTAGCAGCGTACCCGTCCAGGCTCAGGGCCTTGGCCAGGGCTTCGGTGCGCTCCTCGGGGGCGGCGGCCTCGATGGCCCGTCGATAGGCGGTCGCCTGCTCGGCGATCCTGGCGCGCGCGAAGGCGACGACGGCTTCGTCCCCGCCGAACCGCTCCCGGATGAAGTTGAGGGCGTCCGCGGCGAGCTTGTCGTACGACTGGTCGAAGGCGTCGCGACCGCAGTCGGTGAGCGCGAAGACCTTCGCGGGCCGCCCACGCGTGCGCGCACCATAAACCCGCTGCTCGCGTGCCTCCACGACGTCGTCGGCGACCAGCGCGTCGAGATGCCTGCGGACGGCGGCCTGGGTGAGGCCCAGCCGGCCGGCCAGCTCGGCGACGGTCGACGGCCCGTGGTCCAGGATGGATCGCGCGACTCGGTTGCGGGTGGACCGCTCCCCGGTCGCGAGCTCCTCCTGAGGGGTCCCCGTGGGGGTCTCCCGAGCCTCGCCGACGTTTTTCACAACGCCATTGTTGCGTAATTCCTCAGGACCGGGCAACCCACGCCCGGACCGATCAACGGTGGAGTGCATCACTTAGGTAAGGCTGACCTGACCTGCGGAAACGATCTTTGATCGATCAATTCGGTGGCATCGCCCGGTCTCTTCCGGGACACTCCAGAACCATGCCTACACCCCCTCCGACCGGCCCTCTTGTCACCCGCGGCACCGTGGCCACACAGCTGCGCGAACTGGGTGTCCAGGACGGCGAGACCCTCCTCGTCCACTCCTCCCTGAAGTCGCTCGGCTGGGTCTGTGGCGGACCTGTAGCCGTCGTCCAGGGACTCCTCGACGCCCTCGGCCCGAAGGGCACCCTGGTGGTCCCCACCCAGACCGGAGGCCTCTCGGACCCGGCCGACTGGGAGAACCCGCCCGTCCCCGTGGAGTGGTGGGACGAGATCCGGACCTCCATGCCCCCGTACGACCCCCTGATCACCCCCTCCCGCGGTGTCGGCGTGCTCCCGGAGACCGTGCGCACCTGGCCCGGCGCCCTGCGCAGCGCGCACCCGCAGACGTCGTTCGCCGCGCTCGGCGCCCGCGCGCGTGAGGTGATCGACGGACACGCCACCGACTGCCGGCTCGGCGAGCGCAGCCCCCTCGCCCGCCTCGAAGCCCTCCACGCGCGCGTGCTCCTCCTCGGCGCCGGCTACGACGCCTGCACCACCTTCCATCTCGCCGAGTACCGCATCCCGTCCCCACGCGTGAAGGTCGGCCGCCCAGGCCCGGCCGGCTGGGAGACGGTGACCGAGGTGTCGATCACCTCCGACCGTTTCGACGAGCTCGGCCACGACTTCGAACGGGACCGTCCCGTCGTACGAGGCACCGTGGGCGCCGCCGACGCACGGCTGTTCCCGGTGGCCGACGCGGTGGCGTACGCACAGCGGTGGCTGGCGCTGCACCGCCCCCGTACGGAGGAGATCTGAACCCGGCGACCGGAGCCGCCACCGTCGTACCTAGACTCTTGAGCCATGCGAAGTGAGCCCGTGGTCCAGGTCCAGGCCCTGGTGAAGCGGTACGGCACGAAGACCGCGGTGGACGGCCTCGACCTGGTGGCCAAGGCGGGCGTGACCGCCGTACTCGGACCCAACGGCGCGGGCAAGACGACGACCGTCGAGACCTGCGAGGGGTACCGCAGGCCGGACTCCGGCGTCGTGCGCGTCCTGGGTCTCGACCCGGTCCGGCAGTCACGCGACCTGCACACCCGGATCGGCGTGATGCTCCAGTCCGGCGGCGTCTACTCGGGCGCCCGCGCGGACGAGATGCTCCGCCATGTCGCCAAGCTGCACGCCCACCCCCTGGACGTGGACGCCCTCATCGAGCGCCTGGGGCTCGGCGGTTGCGGCCGGACGACGTACCGCCGCCTCTCGGGCGGCCAGCAGCAGCGGCTGGCGCTGGCCATGGCCGTGGTGGGCCGCCCGGAGCTGGTGTTCCTGGACGAGCCGACCGCGGGCCTCGACCCGCAGGCCCGCCGCGCCACCTGGGACCTGGTCCGTGATCTGCGCGCGGACGGCGTCTCGGTCATCCTCACCACGCACTACATGGACGAGGCCGAGCAGCTCGCCGACGACGTCGCGATCATCGACGCCGGCCGGGTCATCGCCCAGGGCTCCCCCGAGGAGCTGTGCAAGGGCGGCGCCGAGAACACGCTCCGCTTCACCGGCCGTCCGGGCCTGGACGTCGGCTCGCTGCTGAAGGCGCTCCCGGCGGACTGCACGGCCGCCGAGCTGACGCCGGGCTCGTACCGGGTCGGCGGCAAGGTGGACCCGCAACTGCTCGCCACCGTCACCTCCTGGTGCGCGCAGCACGGCGTGATGCCGGAGAAGATCTCGGTCGAGCGGCACACGCTGGAAGACGTATTTCTGGAGCTGACCGGCAAGGAGCTGCGCTCGTGACCACGACCGGTGTCTACACCCCGAAGCCGGGCGCGGCGCCGATGGGGCGCATGATCGCGGCGCAGGCGGCGCTCGAGACCAAGATGCTGCTGCGCAACGGCGAGCAGCTCCTGCTGACGGTCGTGATCCCGACCCTCCTGCTCGTGCTCTTCAGTTCGGTCGACATCGTCGACACGGGCGCGGGCGAGGCGGTGGACTTCCTCACCCCCGGCATCCTCGCGCTCGCGGTGATGTCCACGGCCTTCACCGGCCAGGCGATCGCCACGGGCTTCGAGCGCCGCTACGGCGTCCTGAAGCGGCTGGCCGCCTCGCCGCTCCCACGCTGGGGCCTGATGACGGCGAAGACGGCGTCGGTGCTGGTGACGGAGATCCTCCAGATCCTGCTCCTGACGGTGATCGCCTTCGCGCTGGGCTGGGACCCGCAAGGCAATCCGTTGGCCGTCGTGCTCCTGCTGATCCTGGGCACGGCCGCCTTCTCGGGCCTGGGCCTGCTGATGGCCGGCACGCTCAAGGCGGAGGCGACGCTCGCCGCAGCCAACCTCGTCTTCCTGCTGCTCCTGGTCGGCGGCGGCGTCATCGTCCCGATGGACAAGTTCCCCTCCGGCGCGCAGGACGTGCTGGGGCTGCTGCCCATCTCGGCCCTGTCCGACGGGCTGCGGGACGTGCTCCAGCACGGGGCCGGGATGCCATGGGGCGACCTGGGGATTCTGGCGGTGTGGGCGGTCGTCGGGCTCGCCGCCGCCGGCCGGTTCTTCCGCTGGGAGTAGCCGAACAGCCGCCACGGCCGATCCCGCGAACAGCCCCCTCGTGAAAGCGTGCACAAGCGGCCCCCTACGATGGACCCCGTGCCAAAGATGACCCGCGCCGACGCCACAGCCGCCGCGCGCAACCCCCTCGCCTTCATCGCCGCACGCTGGACCCCGGAACCCCGGACGGTGCAGCGGGCGGCCCTCGCCGCGCTCCTCATGTCGGTGGTCATCGTGGTCACCGGCGGTGCGGTGCGGCTCACCGGCTCGGGCCTCGGCTGCCCGACCTGGCCCAAGTGCACCGAGGACTCGCTGACCACCACCAGCGAGATGGGCCTGCACGGCTACATCGAGTTCGGCAACCGCATGCTGACGTACGTCCTGTGCGCCGCCGTCGGCTGGGCCATCATCGCCGCCCGCTCGCAGAAGCCCTACCGCCGCAGCCTCACCCGGCTGGGCTGGGCGCAGTTCTGGGTCGTGATGGGCAACGCGATCCTCGGTGGGATCGTCGTGCTGGTCGGCCTGAACCCGTACACGGTCGCCGCGCACTTCCTGCTGTCGACGGCCCTGATCGCGGTCGCCACGGTGATGTGGCAGCGCACCCGTGAGGGTGACGACGCACCGCGTCCGCTGGTCGGCGCGTCGGTGCAGCAGCTGGTGTGGTTCCTGGTCGCCGCGTCCGTCCTGCTGATCGCGGTGGGCACGGTCGTGACCGGCTCGGGCCCGCACGCGGGCGACTCCAGCGAGGTCGATCGGATGCCGCTGGACTGGGAGACGGTCAGCAAGCTGCACGCCGTGCTCGCGTGGATCGTGGTGACGCTGACGTTCGCCCTGTGGTTCGTCCTCAAGGCCGTCGACGCCCCCAAGGGCCCGCTCGACCGCACCCGCGACCTCTTCCTGATCCTGCTCTCGCAGGGTGTGATCGGCTACGTGCAGTACTTCACCGATCTGCCCGAGATCCTCGTCGGCGTGCACATGTTCGGCTCCTGCCTGGTGTGGATCGCGGTCCTGCGGGTGCTGCTGGCGCTGCGCGAGCGACCGGAGGTCGAGATCCAGCTGCCGGATCAGCCGTACGCCGCCACCAGCTCGTCGATCGCCGGTCCCAGGTAGCTCCGGGTCAGTTCGCCCCTGCGCGCCGCCCACTCCTCGGTGGTCGGCGCGGGGTGGTCCTCGTAGCGCCGCCGTCCGATGTCCTCGACCACCTCGACGGGTGCGCCGAGTTCCGGCAGCAGTTCCAGCGCCTCCCGCTTGGAGAGCAGCCGTCCGTCGCACAGGGTGGCGGTCGCGCGGGCGAAGGTCGTCAGGCCCACGTCGACCCAGGGGGCCTGCCGCCACCGTTCCGGTTTCCGGAGCTTGGGCCGCCAGAAGTCACGCTGATCGCGTACGACGAACTCGTCGAGCTCCCGATCCGGCACCGGCGGCAGCAGCCCGGCGGGCGCCTTCCCGTGCAGCACCCGCCCGAAGGTGTGCAGTTCACGCCGGGTCACCGGGGTGACGGGCCGCCTGAACAGCTGCTGGTGCGCCCAGGTCAGATGGGACCGCCCGGCGTCCTCGACGGCGTCCGGCGTCAGATAGGTGCAGTGCAGAAGGCCGGCGAGCGGCTCGTTCCGCAACCGGGCGTGCAGGGTCGCCAGCCGCCAGACGGTGCGCGGGGTGAGCGGGGCTTCCAGGACGGCGATGAGGTCGAGGTCGCTGCGGCCCTCCTGGTAGTCGCCGCCGGCGAGCGATCCGTGCGCCCAGAGGGCGATCGGGGCGATGGGGGCGAGGCCGGACAGGAAGCGGTCGAGTAACGCGTCGGTCTGCATTCCCCCATCCTGTACAGCGCGCCCGGGCCCGTACACCCCGCACACGTCACTCCAGCCCGTACACCCTGCGCGCGTTGCCCGCCGCGATCAGCCCCGCCACCCGCTGGGCGTCCGCGAGCGACCACGCGCCCTCGGCGACCCAGGTGCCGAGGACCCGCCCGAGCGCCTCGCGGAACAGCCGCGCGCCCACGACATGGAGTTCGGGCAGCCCTTGGGCGCCACTGGAGAAGAGGATCTTGCCGAAGGGGGCGAGTTCCAGGATCTCGGCGAGGACGGTCGCCGCGCGGGCCCCCGTACGCACGAGAGCGGCCCCCGAGTCGGCGTAGACGTGCGGGAAGACGCCCGCGAGGTGGGCGGCGTGGCGGTGGTACGGGTAGCCGTGCAGCAGGACCAGGTCGGTGCCGAGGCCCGCCGTGGCGCGGACGAAGTCGGTGAGCAGCACCGGGTCCGTGCGGTCGATCCGCTGGCCGGGCTCACCCAGCCCGGCGTGCAGTTGGAGGGGCAGTCCCGAGGCGACGGCGATCCACAGCAGATGCCGTAGCAGCACGGGATCGGTCAGTTCGCCGCCCACCCGGCGGCTCGCGAGCCACCGCCCGGCCGCGCCCCGCACCTCGCCCGGGCCGGGCGGCTCGGGGGCGAGGGCCAGTCCGTGCCGTACGCCCGCCACCGAGGTGAAGGCGACCGCGCTGGTGGCCGCCCCGTGCACGGATTCCGCGAGGTTGGCGAGGAAGGACTCGACGGTGCCGGAGGTGTCGGCGACCTGTTCGGCGAGGAGTTCCAGGCGCACGATCTCGCGGGCCTCGGCGTCCGACGCCACCGCCATCTCGTCGGGGCCGGTCAGATCGCCGGGCAGGCCCGCGTCGACGAGGTACGTGGTGATGCCGCTGCCGCGCAGCAGTCTGCGGCCCGCCTCCAGTACGCCGAGTTCACGGCGTCGGGCGAGATAACGGGCGGGCGGACAGTGCGGTTCGAGACCGAGCAGGGGTGGACACCAGCGGCGTACGGCGAAACCGGTCTGGGTGTCGAACAGGGTCGTACCGGGGGCGGGTGGCCCCTCGGTACGGGCCAACTGGGCCTCGAAGGTGCCGAGGCCCAGCTCGGTTCTCAGTACGCCGTGGCAGTACTGGTCCACGAGGGACGGCGTTTCGATCATCCGGGCTCCCGTGACTGGACCATGTCCTCTTACGGGGCCTAACGGGTGAACGGGGTGTCAGGTGTTGCTCGGACACACCCCGTGCGAAACCGGCGTGCCTCAGGTGTTGCTCGGGCCGCCCACCTGGATGCCCGCCATGCGGGTCCACTCGTAGCGTCCGGTCGTCACCTTCGCCGCGAACTCGCCGTCGAAGTCCTCGTGGACGGTGATGCCGGACTTCTCGACGGCCTTCCGGGCGATGTCGTACGTCGGGGCGACCAGGTTGCCCCAGTTGCCGTCCTCGCCGACGAGGGCGATCCGGGCGCCGGTCTGGCCGATGTAGGCCACCTGGCCCTCGGCGCCGCCGTGTGCCTTGGAGAAGGCGGTGATCTGCTTGGCGAGCTTGGCCGCCTTGCGGTCCGCCTTCGCGTCAACCTGCTGCGTGTCTGCCATGGCCAGGATGCTACCGACGAGTAGATCGTTCGGCGACGGGCGGGGTGCGTGACCCTTGCCTCAGAGCGACCCGTCCACCGCTAGCGCAGGAAGGGGTCGACCGCGATCGCCACGAAGAGCAGCGAGACATAGGTGATCGACCAGTGGAACAGGCGCATCTCCTTGAGCTTCCCGCCCGTCACCTCCGCCTTCGCGCGGTTCTGCAACGCGTGCGCCTCCCACAGCCACCAGCCGCCCGCGACCAGGGCGACCAGCGTGTAGAACCAGCCGGTGTACCCGAGGGGCGTCAGGAGCAGGGAGACAGCGACCATCACCCAGCTGTAGAGGACGATCTGCTTGGCGACCGTCTTGTTGGAGGCGATGACCGGCAGCATGGGCACGCCCACGCGCGCGTAGTCCTCCTTCACCTTCATGGACAGCGGCCAGTAGTGCGGCGGCGTCCAGAAGAAGATGACCAGGAAGAGGATGACCGGCGCCCAGGTGAGCGAGTTCGTCACCGCCGACCAGCCGATCAGGACCGGCATACAGCCGGCGATGCCGCCCCACACGATGTTCTGCGAGGTGCGGCGCTTGAGGATCATCGTGTAGACGACGACATAGAAGAGCAGCGCGCCGAGGGACAGCCAGGCCGACAGCCAGTTGACGGTCAGCCCGAACAGCAGCGTCGAGACGACCGCGAGGCTGATGCCGAAGGCCAGGCACTCGCGCGGCGACACCATGCCGGTGACCAGCGGACGCTGCGAGGTGCGGTCCATCAGGGCGTCGATGTCCCGGTCGATGTACATGTTCAGCGCGTTGGCGCCGCCCGCCGACAGGTAGCCGCCGACGCAGGTGAGAAGCACCAGCGTCAGATCGGGCACCCCCTGCTCGGCGAGGAACATCACCGGAACGGTGGTGATGAGCAGGAGCTCGATGATCCGCGGCTTGGTCAGCGCCACGAATGCCTTGACACGGGCCCCGAACGGCCGGTGACTCGAGCGCTTGCTCTCCCCCAGCACACCGGCTGGACGGGATTCGACGGCCGTCACGCACACCCCTACAGAGACATCCCAGCAAACCCCTCCCGTGTGAAGTCCCGGTAAAGGCTCGCGCGTACCACGCCACTGTAGACGTTGCCCATACCCCGACATTCGCGGGGGTGGGGTCGTGTTGGCAGGCGCCCCCGGATGAGTGGAAGGACGCCTCTGCGAGCACGCGCCGAACGAGCCGACGGACGCTCCGTCGAGCGCCCTCCGGAAGAGCCGATCGACACTCGGTTGAGCACTCGAACGAGCGGCGCCGTATTCAGTTGCCGAACGTGATTCGGGCCAGTCGGGAGGCGGATCCTCGAAGGGCCCGTCAGTCTGGATTGAGTCGAAAAAACGCACGTACTTACGGGGGTAGGCTCGACAACGGCCGGGGCGCCCGAAGCACCGGCATTCGACATGCCTGACATGTGGAGAGGAGCCCTGACCCAGGGTGAGCACCAAGCCGACCACCACAGACCTCGAGTGGACCGAGTTGGACCAGCGGGCCGTCGACACCGCCCGCGTCCTGGCCGCCGATGCCGTACAGAAGGTCGGCAACGGCCATCCCGGTACGGCGATGAGCCTGGCGCCTGCCGCGTACACCCTCTTCCAGAAGGTGATGCGGCACGACCCCGCCGACCCCGAGTGGGTCGGACGCGACCGGTTCGTGCTGTCCGCGGGCCACTCGTCCCTGACCCTCTACACCCAGCTCTACCTGGCCGGTTTCGGCCTTGAGCTGGACGACCTGAAGGCGTTCCGGACGTGGGGCTCGAAGACCCCCGGTCACCCGGAGTACGGCCACACCAAGGGCGTCGAGACGACGACCGGCCCGCTGGGCCAGGGTGTCGCCAACGCGGTGGGCATGGCCATGGCCGCCCGCTACGAGCGCGGTCTGTTCGACCCGGAGGCCGCCGAGGGCGAGTCCCCGTTCGACCACTTCGTGTACGCCATCGCCGGTGACGGCTGCCTCCAGGAGGGCATCTCCGCCGAGGCGTCCTCGCTGGCCGGCCACCAGAAGCTCGGCAACCTGGTCCTGCTGTGGGACGACAACCACATCTCGATCGAGGGCGACACCGAGACGGCCGTCTCCGAGGACACCGTCAAGCGGTACGAGGCGTACGGCTGGCACGTCCAGCGGGTCGCCCCGAAGCCGGACGGCGACCTCGACCCGCACGCCCTCTACAACGCCATCGAGGCCGCGAAGCAGGTGACGGACAAGCCGTCCTTCATCGCGATGCGCTCGATCATCGCCTGGCCCGCCCCGAACGCGCAGAACACCGAGGCCGCCCACGGCTCGGCGCTCGGCGACGACGAGGTGGCCGCCACCAAGCGCGTCCTCGGCTTCGACCCGGAGCAGTCCTTCGAGGTCTCGGACGAGGTCATCTCCCACACGCGTCAGGCCCTCGACCGTGGCCGCCAGGCCAAGGCCGAGTGGGAGAAGCAGCTCCAGGAGTGGCGCAACAACAACGCCGAGCGCGCCGCCGAGTTCGACCGGATCGCCGCCGGCGAGCTGCCCAAGGGCTGGGAGGACAAGCTCCCCGTCTTCGAGCCCGGCAAGGGTGTCGCCACGCGTGCCGCGTCCGGCAAGGTGCTCCAGGCCCTCGGCGCGGTGATCCCCGAGCTGTGGGGCGGCTCCGCCGACCTCGCCGGCTCGAACAACACCACGATCGACAAGGACTCGTCCTTCCTGCCGGCGGACAACCCGCTGCCGGAGGCGAGCCCGTACGGCCGCACGATCCACTTCGGCATCCGCGAGCACTCCATGGCCGCGGAGATGAACGGCATCGCGCTGCACGGCAACACCCGTATCTACGGCGGCACGTTCCTCGTGTTCTCCGACTACATGCGCAACGCCGTGCGGCTGTCGGCGCTGATGCACCTGCCGGTGACGTACGTGTGGACGCACGACTCCATCGGTCTCGGTGAGGACGGCCCGACGCACCAGCCGGTCGAGCACCTCGCCTCGCTGCGCGCCATCCCGGGTCTGAACGTGGTCCGCCCGGCCGACGCCAACGAGACCGCCATCGCCTGGCGCGAGATCCTCAAGCGCTGGACGAAGGTCTTCGGCAAGGGCGCCCCGCACGGCCTCGCGCTGACCCGCCAGGGCGTGCCGACGTACGAGTCCAACGAGGACGCGGTCAAGGGCGGATACGTCCTGTTCGAGGCGTCCACCGGCGCTCCCGAGGTCGTCCTGATCGCCACCGGTTCCGAGGTGCACGTCGCCGTCGAGGCGCGCGAGCAGCTGGAGGCCGACGGTGTGCCCACGCGCGTCGTGTCCATGCCGTGCGTGGAGTGGTTCGAGGAGCAGGACCAGGGGTACCGGGACAGCGTCCTGCCGCCCGCCGTCAAGGCGCGTGTCGCGGTCGAGGCCGGTATCGGGCTGACCTGGCACAAGTACGTCGGGGACGCGGGCCGCATCGTTTCCCTGGAGCACTTCGGTGCTTCGGCCGACGGCAAGGTCCTCTTCCAGGAGTTCGGTTTCACTGCGGAGAACGTGGCCGCGAAGGCCCGGGAATCCCTGGCCGCCGCCCAGCGCTGACGCTGACATACGACACGTAGGAGATGTAATTCCATGACAGACGCACTCAAGCGCCTCTCCGAAGAAGGCGTCGCGATCTGGCTGGACGACCTGTCGCGCAAGCGGATCACGTCCGGCAACCTCGCCGAACTGATCGACCAGCAGCACGTCGTGGGCGTCACCACCAACCCGTCGATCTTCCAGAAGGCGATCAGCAGCGGCGACGGTTACGAGCAGCAGCTCACCGACCTCGCCGCTCGCAAGGTCACCGTCGAAGAGGCCCTCCGCATGATCACGACGGCGGACGTCCGTGACGCCGCCGACATCCTGCGCCCGGTCTTCGACGCCACCGGCGGCCAGGACGGCCGCGTGTCGATCGAGGTCGACCCGCGCCTGGCCCACCACACCAAGGCGACGGTCGCCGAGGCCAAGCAGCTGGCCTGGCTGGTGGACCGCCCCAACACCCTCATCAAGATCCCGGCCACCAAGGCGGGCCTGCCGGCCATCACCGAGGTGATCGGCAACGGCATCAGCGTCAACGTCACGCTGATCTTCTCGCTGGAGCGCTACCGCGAGGTCATGGACGCGTACCTCGCCGGTCTGGAGAAGGCCAAGGCCAAGGGCCTCGACCTCTCTCTGATCCACTCGGTGGCGTCCTTCTTCGTGTCCCGCGTGGACACCGAGATCGACAAGCGGCTCGACGCGCTCGGCACCGACGAGGCCAAGGCCGCCCGCGGCAAGGCCGGTGTCGCCAACGCGCGGCTCGCCTACGAGGCGTACGAGGAGGTCTTCTCCTCCGACCGCTGGGCCGCCCTCGACAAGGCGCAGGCCAACAAGCAGCGCCCGCTGTGGGCCTCGACCGGCGTGAAGGACCCCGCCTACAAGGCGACCCTCTACGTCGACGAGCTCGTCGCGCCCAACACGGTGAACACCATGCCGGAGGCCACCCTCCAGGCCACCGAGGAGAGCGGCGAGATCCGCGGCAACGCCGTGGCCGGTACCTACGACCAGTCCCGCGCCGAGATCGACGCGGTGGAGAAGCTCGGGATCTCCTACAACGAGGTCGTGCAGCTGCTGGAGGACGAAGGCGTCGAGAAGTTCGAGGCGTCCTGGAACGACCTGCTCAAGTCGACCGAGGCGGAGCTGGAGCGCCTCGCACCCTCGGAGGGCTAAACCTTGTCGAGCAGCAACCCGCTGCGTGACCCCGCCGACCGACGGCTCCCGCGTATCGCGGGGCCGTCGGGCCTGGTCATCTTCGGCGTCACGGGCGATTTGTCCCGGAAGAAGCTCATGCCCGCCGTGTACGACCTCGCGAACCGGGGTCTGTTGCCGCCGGGCTTCTCACTGGTCGGCTTCGCACGCCGCGAGTGGGAGCACGAGGACTTCGCCGCCGAGGTCCACGACGCCGTCAAGGCGCACGCCCGTACGCCGTTCCGTGAGGAGGTCTGGCAGCAGCTCATCCAGGGGATGCGCTTCGTCCAGGGCACCTTCGACGACGACGACGCGTTCGAGCGGCTGCGCGGCACCATCGAGGAGCTCGACAAGGCACAGGGCACGGGCGGCAACTTCGCCTTCTATCTGTCGGTGCCGCCGCGCTCCTTCCCGGTGGTCATCCAGCAGCTGAAGAAGCACGGCCTCGCCGACCAGTCCTCCGGTTCCTGGCGGCGCGCGGTCATCGAGAAGCCGTTCGGCCACGACCTGAAGTCGGCCGAGGACCTCAACAAGGTCGTCCACGAGGTCTTCGGCTCGGACCAGGTCTTCCGCATCGACCACTATCTGGGCAAGGAGACCGTCCAGAACATCCTGGCGCTCCGCTTCGCCAACCAGATGTTCGAGCCGATCTGGAACCGGTCCTACGTGGACCACGTGCAGATCACGATGGCCGAGGACATCGGCATCGGCGGTCGCGCGGGCTACTACGACGGCATCGGCGCGGCCCGTGACGTCATCCAGAACCACCTCCTCCAGCTCATGGCGCTCACCGCCATGGAGGAGCCGTCCTCCTTCGACGCGGACGCGCTGGCCGCCGAGAAGACCAAGGTGCTCGGCGCGGTACGGCTGCCGAAGGACCTGGGCCGGGACACCGTCCGCGGTCAGTACGCCGAGGGCTGGCAGGGTGGCGAGCAGGCGGTCGGTTACCTCCAGGAGGAGGGCATCGACGCCAAGTCGAAGACCGACACGTACGCCGCGATCAAGCTGGAGGTCGACAACCGCCGCTGGGCGGGCGTCCCCTTCTATCTGCGCACCGGCAAGCGGCTCGGCCGCCGGGTCACGGAGATCGCGGTCGTCTTCCAGCGGGCCCCGCACTCCCCCTTCGACTCCACGGCCACCGAGGAACTCGGGCAGAACGCGATCGTCATCCGCGTCCAGCCGGACGAGGGCATCACGGTCCGCTTCGGCTCCAAGGTCCCCGGTACGTCCATGGAGATCCGGGACGTGTCGATGGACTTCGCGTACGGCGAGTCCTTCACGGAGTCCTCGCCCGAGGCGTACGAGCGGCTGATCCTCGATGTGCTGCTCGGCGACTCGAACCTCTTCCCGCGCACGGAGGAGGTCGAGCTGTCCTGGAAGATCCTCGACCCGATCGAGCAGTACTGGGACAAGCACGGCAAGCCGGCCCAGTACCCGTCCGGCACCTGGGGGCCGGTCGAGGCGGACGAAATGCTCGCACGAGAGGGACGGAGCTGGCGCCGGCCATGAAGACAGACCTCACGGACACCACCGCCAGCAAGATCAACAAGGCGCTGGTCAAGGGCCGTCGGGCCATCGGCACCCCGGCCGTCGGCATGGTGCTCACGCTGGTCATCGTCACGGACGAGGAGAACGCGTACGACGCCCTGAGGGCCGCCAACGACGCGTCGCGCGAGCACCCCTCGCGCACGCTGGTGGTCATCAAGCGCGTCTCGCGCTCACCCCGCGACCGTACGCAGTCCCGCCTGGACGCCGAGGTGCGGGTGGGCGCGGACGCGGGCACCGGCGAGACGGTCGTGCTGCGGCTGTACGGCGACGTCGTCCACCACGCCCAGTCGGTGGTCCTGCCGCTGCTGCTGCCGGACGCCCCGGTGGTCGTCTGGTGGCCGGTGGACGCGCCCCTCGACCCGGCGAAGGACCCGCTGGGCGCGCTCGCCCAGCGCCGGGTCACCGACACCTACGCCTCCGAGCAGCCGGTACGGGACCTGGGCGCCCGCGCCGACGCCTACACGCCCGGCGACACCGACCTGTCCTGGACCCGCATCACGCCCTGGCGCTCGATGCTGGCGGCGGCCCTCGACCAGGTCACCGTGGACGTCAAGGGCGTCGAGGTGGAGGGCGAGGAGTTCAACCCGAGCTGTGAGCTGCTTGCCATGTGGCTCGCGGACCGGCTGGACGTGCCGGTGAAGCGCTCGCTGTCCAACGGCCCCGGCCTGACCGCGGTCCGTATGGACACCAGCCACGGCCCGATCGTCCTCGACCGTGCGGACGGCGCCCTGGCGACGCTGTCCATCGAGGGCCAGCCGGACCGTGCGGTGGCGCTCAAGCGGCGGGAGACGGCCGAGCTGATCGCGGAGGAGCTGCGGCGCCTCGACCCGGACGACACGTACGCGTCCGCGCTGCGGTTCGGGGTGGAGAAGCTGAATCCGGCTCCGGTGCCCGCTGTCGTCGAGGAAGCACCCGCTCCCCCGAAGAAGACGGCCGTCAAGCGCGCCCCGGCCAAGAAGGCGGCGGCGAAGTGAGCACTCCGCAGCTGGTCGTGCACCGCGACAAGGAGCTGATGGCGCAGGCCGCCGCGGCCCGCCTGATCACGAAGATCGTGGACGCGCAGGCCTCCCGGGGCTACGCGTCCGTGGTCCTCACGGGCGGGCGCAACGGCAACGGTCTGCTGGCCGCGCTGGCGGCGGCGCCCGCGAGGGACGCCGTCGACTGGGGCCGGCTCGACCTGTGGTGGGGGGACGAGCGCTTCCTGCCCGAGGGCGACCCGGACCGCAATGTCACGCAGGCCCGCGAGGCCCTGCTGGACGCGGTGCCGCTCGACCCGAAGCGGGTGCACGCCATGCCCGCCTCGGACGGCCCGCACGGCGCCGACGTGGACGCGGCGGCGGCCTCGTACGCGGAGGAACTCGCCCGTGCGGCGGGCCCGGAGAACCACGGTTCGGTGCCGACCTTCGACGTCCTGATGCTGGGCGTCGGCCCGGACACGCACGTGGCGTCGCTGTTCCCCGAGCTCCCCGCGGTCCGGGAAACGGATCGTACGGTGGTCGGTGTGCGCGGCGCCCCGAAGCCCCCGCCGACCCGGGTCACCCTCACCCTGCCCGCCATCCGCGCCGCCCGCGAGGTCTGGCTCCTGGCGGCGGGCGAGGACAAGGCCCAGGCCGCGGCGATCGCCCTGTCGGGCGCGGGCGAGATCCAGGCCCCGGCGGCAGGCGCACAGGGCCGCTCCCGCACCCTGTGGCTCCTGGACGCGGCAGCGGCCTCACAACTGCCGCGCTCGCTGTACCCGCCGGCATCGTCCTGAGCGTCCTGGCTCAGAAGTCCAGTTCCTTGAGCAGGCCGGGATCTTTCCCGACCTGCTCAAGGAAGGTCTCGAAGAGCGAGGGGTCGAACAGCAGCCCGTAGTACAGCTCGGGAATGACCACGTCGTTGATCACCGCCGTCGGTGTGCCCTCCGCCGCGGAACCGTCGAAGACCTTCTGAGAGGCCGTCACGAACGTGCGGTACTTCATCGTCTTCACCGCGGAGTCGAAGGCGGGACCGCGCAACAGATAGGCGTCGGTGAAACCGTCGACGGCCTCCGCCGGCTGGTTGGCGTACAGCACATCGTGGTACTCCGCGAACTTGCCCGCCTCCAGCGCCGCCCGCAGGGCGTTGACCGCCGGTGGTCTCGAACTCCTCGCACACCGGGCAGCGCAGGTCCTCGTACAGATGCACGGCGAGCGGGGCATGCGAGTCGCCGACCACGATCGTTGTCCCGTCCGCGGAAAGCTTCTCGGGCACGTCCGCCAGCCCCGCATACGCGGCCGGAGCCTCCCGGCCCGCCCTCCGCGGCGCGTCCTCGTCCGCTTCGTGCCGCTGCCCGCACCCGGCGAGCGTCGCCCCCACCAAGGCCGCCGCCATCACCACGGCGAGCCGTCCCCCACGCATCATCTGCACCTCTGGTAACCCCCCGATTTCAGGAGGACCCTAAGGCACGGCCCGCGGGAAACGCACAGGCCTTCAGGAGCCGTACGGTCCTGGGCCGTAGGGATTGCCCTGGTTGTAGGGGTTCCCGGCGGGCGGGCCGTACGGGTTCCCGGGGTTGTACGGCTGCCCCGGACCCGGCCCGTACGGGTTGCCGTACGGGTTCCCCTGCGGCGGCACGTACGGCGGCGTCGGAGGGGTCTGGGGCGGCATCGGTGGCATCGGCGGGACGGGCGGCGCCTGCGCGGCCGGGTGGGCCGCCAGGCGGATGCCGTAGCGCTGGTCCAGTCGTCGCATCTCCATCAGCGCGATGCCCGTGACCGTCAGGGGTGCGCCCAGGATGAACAGGACGCCCATCCCGAGGCTCAGGCCGTGCAGGTCGCCCGTGAAGAGGTCGGGCAGGGCCATCAGCCAGGTGGTGACCGTGGCCAGCAGCGGCGGCAGACAGCGGTGCACACCGGCGGTGCCGAAGAAGTTCGCGCCCACGTGCCAGGCACCGCGTCCGACGAAGACCGCCAGCCAGATCACCATCGGGGCGAGCAGCAGCAGGAAGAATCCCGCGGCGGTCGTCGACTGCAACAGCACGACCGTGAGCACGATCGACCCGACGAAGAGCAGCAGCAGCTTCAGCGAGTTGAACAACGGCGGTTTCAACGACCGGATGTCGCCGTGCCGCTTCCACACCAGGAGCATGACGCCGACCGTCAGCGGCGTGATGAACAGCAGGACGACGGACGCCGTCAGCATGTTCTCCAGCATCTCGTCGAAGGCGAAGCCGCCCTCCACGAAGGTGTAGACGCCGACCGCGGCGATCGTCCCGGCGATGAGACGGATCTTCTTGAGCTGCTCCACGGCCGGGTCGATGGACTCCGGGATCCACGCCGGATGAAACGCGGCCCGTGCCGCGTGCTTCGGCTTCAGCAGATCTCTCGCCGTCAGCGAGCCACCTGTCCAACTGCCTTGCGAACCAGCCACTTTGCACTCCCCCGAGCCATGGCCTCCATGATCGTCGGGAGTCTACGGGAAGCGGCCGGTCCCGCGCCGCCCGCTTTCCCGCATCGTGACCCTCAGCGCCGGCTACCGGCCGCGCAGCTCCCGGTACTTGGCGACCAGGGCCCGGGTCGAGTCGTCCAGACCCGGCACGTCCGCGCCCTCCGTGAGCGCCGGTTCGACCCGCTTGGCGAGTACCTTGCCCAGTTCGACGCCCCACTGGTCGAAGGAGTCGATGTTCCAGACGGCGCCCTGCACGAACACCTTGTGCTCGTACAGCGCGATCAACTGGCCGAGCACGGACGGCGTCAGCTCACGGGCGAGGATCGTCGTCGTCGGGTGGTTGCCCTGGAAGGTCTTGTGGGCCACCAGCTCCTCCGGCACCCCCTCGCCCCGCACCTCGTCCGGCGTCTTACCGAAGGCCAACGCCTGTGTCTGCGCGAAGAAGTTGGCCATCAGCAGGTCGTGCTGCGCCTTGAGCCCCTCGCTCAGCTCGGCCACCGGCTCGGCGAAGCCGATGAAGTCCGCCGGGATGAGCTTGGTGCCCTGGTGGATCAACTGGTAGTACGCGTGCTGCCCGTTGGTGCCGGGCGTGCCCCACACCACGGGACCGGTCTGCCAGTCCACGGGCCGGCCGTCGCGCTGCACCGACTTGCCGTTGGACTCCATGTCCAGCTGCTGGAGGTAGGCGGTGAACTTGGACAGGTAGTGGCTGTACGGCAGCACCGCATGCGACTGGGCGTCGTGGAAGTTGCCGTACCAGATGCCCAACAGGCCAAGAAGCAGCGGCACGTTGGACTCGGCGGGGGCGGTGCGGAAGTGCTCGTCGACGATGCGGAAGCCGTCGAGCATCTCGCGGAAGCGGTCCGGGCCGATGGCGATCATCAAGGAGAGGCCGATCGCCGAGTCGTAGGAGTACCGCCCGCCGACCCAGTCCCAGAACTCGAACATGTTGGCCGTGTCGATGCCGAAGTCGGCGACCTTCTCGGCGTTGGTGGACAGAGCCACGAAGTGCCGGGCGACGGCTTCCTGGCCGGCCTTCAGCTCATCGAGCAGCCACTCCCGCGCCGAGGTCGCGTTGGTGATCGTCTCGATGGTGGTGAAGGTCTTGGACGCGATGACGAACAGTGTCTCCGCCGCGTCCAGGTCACGGGTGGCCTCGTGCAGGTCGGCACCGTCGACGTTCGACACGAAGCGGACGGTGAGGTCGCGGTCGGTGTAGGCGCGCAGTACCTCGTACGCCATCGCCGGACCTAGGTCGGAGCCGCCGATGCCGATGTTGACGACGTTCCTGATGCGCTTGCCGGTGTGGCCGGTCCACTCGCCCGAGCGCACCCGGTCGGCGAAGCCGGCCATCTTGTCGAGAACGGCGTGCACCTGCGGGACGACGTTCTCCCCGTCGACCTCGACCACCGCGTCCGGCGCTGCCCGCAGCGCGGTGTGCAGGACCGCCCGGCCCTCGGTGGTGTTGATCCTCTCGCCGCGGAACATGGCGTCCCGCAGCCCGAAGACGTCCGTCGCGGCGGCCAGTTCCCCCAGCAGCCGCAGGGTCTCGTCGGTGACCAGGTGCTTGGAGTAGTCGATGTGCAGGTCGCCGACCTGGAGCGTGTAGCCGGCGCCGCGCCCGGGGTCTGCGGCGAACAGCTCGCGCAGCCGCACCTCGCCGAGTTCCTCACGGTGCTTGGCCAGAGCGGTCCACTCGGGCGTCTGGTTGAGCCTGGTACGGCCGTCTGCGTTCATGTCCGACTTCCGCCTTCTTTCGTGCCTGTCCCAGCCGGTCCAACCTAGTTGATCAGCGGGTGACATGAGCTGTCGTGGCGCCGTCCTGCGGTGCAACAACAGGTACGTCCCGCTTGAACGCCGGTATCAACGAGGCGACGGACAGGATGAAGAACACGGCCGCGAGCAGAGCCGGGGTGTTGAGCCCCCAGGCGGTGGCGACGGCCCCGCCCAGCAGGGCCCCTACGGGTGCCCCGGCGACGCCCAGGGTCCGGAAGGCGGAGCTGACCCTGCCCAGCATCTCGGCGGGGCTGCGCTGCTGCATGAGCGTCGTCGTGTTGACGTTCCACACCATGCCCAGGAGCCCGAAGAGGGCCATCGCGGCGACCAGCGCGGTCAGGCTGCGGACGGTTCCCATGACGACGAGCGCGCCGATCTGTGTGCTTCCGGCGAGCAGCACCGCCCGTACCCGCCCCATCCGGGAGACGAGCAGCCGGTTGACCGCTCCCCCGGCGAGCGAGCCGACGGTGTAGGCCGTGGTCGCCGCCACGTACCCGGTGCGTCCGGCGTCCAGCCAGCCGGTCACCAGGAGGACCATGGTCGCGATGAGGGCGCCCACGCCGATGTTGCACAGGGCGGTGGCGGCGCACAGGCCGCGCAGGGCCCGGTCGCGGGCGAGGGTGCGCAGGCCCTCGGTGATTTCTTTGCGCAGGGTGCTGCCGGCCGGTCTCCGCTTGCGGCTGGGGGTGGGAGGGCGCAGTGAGGCCACCAGCGCGGCGGCCAACAGGAAGGTCGCCGCGTCGGCCGCGAAGGGCAGCGCGGCGCCGCCCGCCAGCAGCAGCGGTACGACGGGGGCGCCCAGCAGCCCGCCCGCGATCTTCTGCCCGGTCATCAGCCGGGCGTTGGCGCTGCCGAGGGCGTCGCTGTCGACCAGGGACGGCAGCAGTGCGGTGGAGGCGTTGTCGAAGAGGGTCTGGAACGTGGTCAGCGCGAAGGCGAGCGCGATGAGCAGGCCGATGGAGGCGTGCCCCAGGCCGACGGCGACGGCGAAGCAGGCGACGAGCAGACCTCGTAGGGCATCCACCGTCCACATCGCGCGCCGCTGGTCCACACGGTCCGCGACGGCGCCGCCGAGCAGCCCGAAGACCAGCCAGGGCAGATAACCGCAGGCGGTGACGGCCGCTATCGCCAGGGGCTCGTCGGTCAGGGTGGCGGCCAGCAGCGGCAGCGCCGCCGTACGCAGCGCGTCTCCGAAGCTGGAGAGCACCGCGGCACCCCACAGCCGCCCGAACCCCCCACGCCACGCGGGCGCACCCGCGCCACCCACAGCCTCGACCGCCACGGCTTCCCCCTCACGATTCGCACGCGTTGAAGCGATGCACAAACCGTAGAGGTCACCACTGACAGTCGGCCGGGCCTGTGGACAACCCCCGGCGACCGGCGTGAAAACAGCTCCGGCCAGACACCTCTCGGTGCCCGGCCGGTCGTCAAGTCCTAGATCTCGCCCCGCAGTTTGGCGAGTGCCTCGGCGAGGATCGCCTCGCCGTCCGCGTCGCTGCGCCGCTCCCGTACATACGCGAGGTGCGTCTTGTACGGCTCGGTGCGCGGGGGGTCCGGCGGGTTGTCCCGGTCCTGTCCGGCGGGGAAGCCGCAGCGCGGGCAGTCCCAGGTGTCGGGAACCTGCGCGTCGCTGGCGAAGCTGGGCTGCGTCTCGTGCCCGTTGGAGCACCAGAAGGAGATGCGCAGTCGGGGCGCGGACTCGCCCCGCTCGGCCTCGCCCATCGGCCCCGCCCCGACCCGGCTTCCTCGGATCGCGTTGCCACTTGCCACGGTCGTAACTCCCTGCGTGATGGTGCCGCGAAGCGAGTCGGCGTTTCGCTTCGTTGCGAGCGCCTCAGTCTACGTAAGGCCCAACGCGCGTCCAGTGATTGGAGTTACAGCCCCCACATCTAGACGCAAGCCCCATGATAGGCCGCGCTCAGGAGCGCGTACCGAACATGGGGCCTTACGTACGGAATGGATGTGCCGGTCAGTTGTTCGTCTTCATCAACAGACCGAGCACGATGATGCACGCGAACCAGAGCAGACCGACCACGATGGTGATCCGGTCGAGGTTGCGCTCGGCGACGGAGGAACCGCCGACGGAGGACTGCATGCCGCCGCCGAACATGTCGGAGAGGCCGCCACCCTTGCCCTTGTGCATCAGCACCAGCAGCATCATCAGCGCGCTGAAGACGATCAGGGCGATCGAGAACCCCATAACCACGGCTGGACCAACTTCCTCGGATCTGGACGGACGACGGGGGCACAGCCGCCGGGCTGTGCCCCCGCAAGGGTACGACGGATCGCCGCTACCGCATACTTACTGGTCGCGGAAGCGCACGATCTTGACGAACTCGTCGGCATCGAGCGACGCACCGCCCACGAGCGCACCGTCGATGTCGGGCTGCGCCATGATCTCGGCGACGTTGCCCGACTTCACGGAGCCGCCGTACTGGATGCGGACCTGGTCGGCCAGCTCCTGCGTGTACAGCTCGGCGACCTTGCCGCGGATGGCCGCGCAGACCTCCTGGGCGTCCTCGGCGCCGCAGACCTTGCCGGTGCCGATGGCCCACACGGGCTCGTAGGCGATCACGACGGACTCGGCCTGCTCGGCCGGGAGGTCCTTCAGACCGCCCTCGACCTGGGCGAGGGTGTGGGAGACGTGGTTGCCCGCCTCGCGGACGTCCAGCTCCTCGCCGACGCACAGGATCGGGGTCAGGCCGTGCTTGTAGGCGGCCTTGACCTTGGCGTTGACGATCTCGTCGGTCTCGGCGTGGTACTGGCGGCGCTCGGAGTGGCCGATGGCCACGTAGGTGCACTTCAGCTTGGCCAGCATCGCCCCGGAGATCTCGCCGGTGTAGGCGCCGGAGTCCTGGGCCGAGATGTCCTGGGCACCGTACTTGATCTTGAGCTTGTCGCCGTCGACCAGGGTCTGCACGGAGCGCAGATCGGTGAAGGGCGGCAGGACGGCGACCTCGACGGCCTCGTAGTCCTTGTCGGCCAGGGCGAAAGCGAGCTTCTGGACGTGTGCGATGGCCTCGAGGTGGTTGAGGTTCATCTTCCAGTTACCCGCCATGATCGGCGTGCGAGTGGTCATGCGGGGTCAGTCCTCCAGTGCGGCGAGGCCGGGGAGCGTCTTGCCCTCGAGGTATTCGAGGGAGGCGCCGCCGCCGGTCGAGATGTGGCCGAATGCGTTCTCGTCGAAGCCGAGCGTGCGCACGGCCGCGGCGGAGTCTCCACCGCCGACGACGGTGAAGCCGTCCGAGTCGATGAGAGCCTGGGCGACCGCCTTGGTGCCCTCGGCGTAGTCGGGGTGTTCGAAGACGCCCATCGGGCCGTTCCAGAACACGGTCTTGGCGTCGGTGAGCTTGCCGGCGTACAGCTCGCCGGTCTTCGGGCCGACGTCCAGGCCCAGGGATCCCTCGGGGATGTCGGACGCGTCGACGACGGCGTGCTCGGTGGGCGCCTTGGCCTTCAGGTCGGGGAAGCCCGCGGAGACCACGACGTCGACCGGGAGCACCAGCTCGACGCCGAGCTTCTCGGCGCGCTCCAGGTACTCGATGACGGTCGGGATCTGGTCCTCCTGGAGCAGCGAGGCGCCGACCTCGTAGCCCTTGGCCTTGAGGAAGGTGAAGGCCATGCCGCCGCCGATGAGGATGCGGTCGGCCTTGCCGAGGAGCTGGTCGATGACGGCCAGCTTGTCGGAGACCTTGGATCCGCCGAGCGCGACGGCGTAGGGCCGCTGGACGTCCTCGGTGAGCTTCTTCAGGACGCCGACCTCGGTGGCGATGAGGTAGCCGGCGTAGTGCGGCAGCTTGCCCGGGAGGTCGAAGACCGAGGCGTGCTTGCGGTGCACGGCGCCGAAGCCGTCGCCGACGTACACGTCCGCGAGGGCGGCCAGCTGGTCGGCGAAGGCGGCGCGCTCGGCGTCGTCCTTGGCGGTTTCGCCGGCGTTGAAGCGCAGGTTCTCGACGACCGCGACCTGGCCGTCGGCGAGGCCGGCGACGGTGGACGTGGCGGACTCGCCGACGGTGTCGGTCGCGAAGGCGACGTCGGCGCCGAGGAGTTCACCGAGGCGCGCGGCGGCCGGGGCGAGGGAGAACGCCGGGTCCGGGGCACCCTTGGGGCGGCCCAGGTGGGAGGCGACGACCACACGGGCGCCCGCCTCGGCCAGCGCCTTGACGGTGGGCAGCACCGCGCGGATACGGCCGTCGTCGGTGATCGTGGTGCCGGCCAGCGGCACGTTGAGGTCGGCGCGGACGAAGACCCGCTTGCCGGCGACTCCTTCGGCGAGGAGTTCGTCGATCGTCTTCATATAGGGGACTCCTGGGGAGGGCTCTGGATCGTACGAAAGCTGATCACATGAGCGAGGGCTCGGACAACGCGCCGTCGCGCTGCCCGAGCCCTGCACTCATGTCAAGCTGCCTGCTCTGTCGGTCAGAGCTGGTTGCCGACGAAGACCGTCAGGTCGACGAGGCGGTTGGAGTAGCCCCACTCGTTGTCGTACCAGCCGAGGATCTTCACCGACTTGCCCTCCTGGACCATGGTCAGGGAGGAGTCGAAGGTGCAGGAGGCCGGGTCGCTGACGATGTCGGAGGACACGATCGGGTCCTCGGTGTAGAAGAGGATGCCCTTGAGGTCGCCGTCGTCGGCGGCCTTCTTGAACGCGGCGTTGACCTCGTCCTTGGTGACCTCGCGCTGGAGCTCGACGACCAGGTCGGTGGCCGAACCGGTCGGGACCGGCACGCGCATCGCGATGCCGTCGAGCTTGCCCTTGAGCTGCGGGAGGACCAGGGCGGTGGCCTTCGCGGCACCCGTCGTGGTCGGGATGATGTTCTCGGCGGCGGCGCGGGCGCGGCGCAGGTCCGAGTGCGGGAAGTCCAGGATGCGCTGGTCGTTGGTGTACGCGTGCACCGTCGTCATCAGGCCCTTGACGATGCCGAAGTTCTCGTCCAGGACCTTGGCCATCGGCGCCACACAGTTGGTGGTGCAGGAGGCGTTGGAGATGACGTGGTGGTTGGCCGCGTCGTACTTGTCCTGGTTGACACCCATCACGATGGTGATGTCCTCGTCCTTGGCCGGAGCCGAGATGAGGACCTTCTTCGCGCCACCGGCGATGTGCTTCTCGGCGTCGGCCTTCTTGGTGAAGATGCCGGTCGACTCGATGACGATGTCGACGCCCAGCCGACCCCACGGGATGTCGGCGGGGTTGCGCTCCGACAGCACCTTGATGGTGTGACCGTCGACGGTGATCGTGTCGGCGGTGTGCGTCACCTCGGCCTTGAGGCGGCCCAGGATGGTGTCGTACTTCAGCAGGTGAGCGGTGGTCGCGGTGTCACCCAGGTCGTTGACTGCCACGATCTCGATGTCTGCACCCTGCTCCAGCAGTGCGCGGAAGTAGTTGCGACCGATACGACCGAAGCCGTTGATGCCTACGCGGATCGTCACGAACCGATCTCCTCGTTGGTACGCCGGCTATGCGGTGCCGGCGAGCTCTGTTTGGGATGTCCCCGACCGCCTACGACCCTACCTCTCCGATGCCTCGTCAGTGACATCGAGATGGCCCATACACGGGCAGGCGGTCCGTACCCGCCAGTAGGGGTACGGACCGCCCGGGCCGAAAAGCTCTATGGCCCGAATTGACTACGGAGAGTCAGTCAGTGTTGACCAGTGCGCTCCCCGCTCGTCCGTGTTTGTCCGCGCTCATCCGTCGAGCGCCGTGAGCGCCTTTCCGAGCAGTGCCGTGCGGTCGGCCGCCGCGGTGACGTGCTCCAGGCCGAAGCCCAGCAGCACGGTGTCGTCCGTGGTGACGGCGCCGTACGTCTTGAAAAGTTCACCGGCGAGCCCCCAGTCCTTGACGACCGCCGGGCTGCCCGCGGGCGGTCCGGGGACGCTCCAGGCACCCAGCGAGGTCTCGAAGCCCTCGGTCTCCACGGCCTGGCCGCCGATGACGACGGAGGCGTTGTCGACGAGGACGCCGCGACCGCCGCTGCCGGGGTCGGTGATGTAGCTGACGGAGATCTCGACCTTCTTGCCTGCGTAGGCGGAGAGGTCGAAGGCGACCTGCTGCCACCCGGCCGACGCCCCGGTGAAGCTGTTCCACTGGCCGCTGGTGCCGGTGTTGGCGCAGCCGCCGGCGCCGAGGGTCAGATACCGCTTGAGCGCGGGGTGGGCCGCGATGAAGTACCCGGCCTCGCACTCGGCGGGTACGGCGGTGCTGGTCTGGCCGTTCTTGTCCGGAAGCGTGGTCCAGTCGTCGGCCCCGGCCGTGTGGGCCTCCAGGACGGCGTGGTCGTAGCCCTCCTCGGTGTTCCACAGCATCCGGGTCTGGAACGTGGGCGCCTGGGCGGCGGTCACGTTCGTGAGGTCGATGGTGCGGGTGAGACGGTTCCAGGCGTAGTCGCTGTGGGTGACGGCGGCCATGGAGGCGCCCTCGTAGGGGCCGTACGGGTTGATCGTGCCCGGGTAGCTGCCCGCGCCCGCGCTGGCGAACTGCGGGTACGTCGAGACCGGCAGGCTGTCCGAGGTGACGCTGAACGACCCCGCGGTGTCGAGGGGGTTGCCCGGGGCGGCGCCGAGCGCTCCGCCGGCTCCGGCGAGCTTGCCGCTGCCCTGGAAGGCGGTGGCGTTCGGCAGCGACGTACGGGTGTAGGCGCCCAGGTAGTACTGGCTGAAGTCGTTCGACAGGGTGCCGCCGCCGAGGTCGACGCTGCCGCCGGCCCGCTCACCGGCCTCGATCAGCTTGCCGCCCTCGTTGAGGAAGGCCCGCAGCTGGAGCTGGGTGGCGTTGCCGGGGATGCTCGCGCCCGTGTAGTGGACGACCGTCTTGAAGTGGTCGAGGACGCCGAGCGCGTCGGGCGCGCCCTGCGTGGCGACGTCCCAGACGATCGCCTTGCGGCCGTTGGCCTTCAGCGCGTCGACGTAGGTCTGCGCCTGGGTCGCGGTCGCGCCTTCCTCGGCGACGACGAGCGTGTCCGCGGACGGCCGTTCGGCGACCGTGTAGGTGAAGTGCGAGCTGGAGGTGGACTTTCCGCCGCGTGTCTCGCCGGTGAACCAGACCTCGACCTTGTCGCCCGGACGGGCGCCCGCGACCTTGGCGCGGTACTCGTCGAAGTAGAGGTTGTCCTCACCGCCGTACGTCTCGCCGCCCTTCCACGCCCTGAGCGACACGTCGTGCGTACGGCCGCCGTTGACGCGGTACTTGAGCTCCTTGTCGCGCACGGCCCGGCGTACGACGGCGGAGACTTCCTGGCTCGCGCCGCGCGCGTAGGACGTGCTGAACGTCTTGGGGGTGAAGTCGGCGGCCTTCAGGCCGAGCGAGGACTTCGGCTGGTCGGGCTGTTTCGCGGACTCGGCGACGGAGAGCGCGAAGGGGACGTTCTTCTCGAACTCCTGCTGGATCAGCTTCTCGTCGTCCGGGAAGTTGAAGACCGACTGGCAGTCGGCCGCGTTCCACTGGTCGTTCGGGTCGAGGTCCGAGGCGGTCTGGCAGGTCGACATCTCGGGCGTGAACATCGCCAGGCCGTTGACGTTCGAAGCGTGGCCGTCGGCCTCGCCGTTGGTGGTGTAGAGCTCCGAGGAGACCTGCGGCCGGTAGCCGGGGATCGCGGAGTTGTCGGGGGTGCCGGCGAGCGCCTTGTACATGACGTCGTCCGGAGTGTCGGTGGCCACCTGCCAGCCGACTCCGTAGAGGAGGAGTTCGGCGGCGGAGTGGTAGTTGATGCCGTACGTGAACCCGATCCGCTTCTCGAAGGCGTCGAGCGCCTTGGTCTCGGGCTCGGAGCCCGGTTCCGTGCCGCGGTAGGTCTCGCTGGTGGGGTTGGGGGACGAACCCTCGTCGTCGTAGCCCCACTTGTAGGAGAAGTTGCGGTTGAGGTCGACGCCGTCGCCGATGGCGATGGAGCCGTCGCCGTTGTTGTCGCGCAGGTTCTTGCGCCACAGACGCTGGTCGGTGCCGGTGAACGTGTAGTCGTAGCCGTCGGGGTTGGCCGAGAGGACGAACCACAGTTCGGTGGAGTCGACGATCTTCTTGATCCGCTGGTCGGTCTTGTAGTGGTCCAGGTAGTAGTGGAGCAGCCGCCGGGTCATCTCCGGGGTGATCCACTCGCGCGCGTGCTGGTTGGACATGTAGAGGACGGAGGGCTTGGCGCCGTCCTTGGTGTGCTTCGCGTTCTTGGTCAGTTTGACCGCGAGGATGTCCTGGCCGTTCACGGTCTTGCCGATGGAGACCGCCTTGGTGAGGCCGGGGTTGGCCTGGGCGGTGGCGAGGATCTCCTGCTTGAGGCCGCCACTGCCGCTGTAGGGGCGGTACACGCCCTCGGCGGCGGCGTCGACGCGGGCCTCGGCCTTGGCGGAGAGGGTGTGCTCGGTGAGCTCGACGCCCTGTTTCTCCAGCTTGTCGGCCTGTTTGTCGGTGAGGTAGACCTCGACGGTCGCGGTGCCCTTCGCGGGTACCTGCTCACTCAGTTCGTGGCCGTCCTGACCGGCCGCCAGCAGCAGGGGTACCTGCGCGCTGGTGACATCGGCCCGGAAGACCTTGATCTCGTCGGGACCGGGAGAGCCGGCGCTCTCCGCGGCGTGGGCGAGCGGCGCGAGGCCCGCGCCGCCCAGAAGGAGTGCGCCAACGGCGAGGATCGGTCTCGCTCTGCGTCTCATGTGCCCCCCTTGCGGTGGTCCGCCACAGCAGCGAACGTATGCCAGGCTCATGACACTTCATGATCCAGTCAAGGGTGCCTCACAGACATGCGAAAGCCGGTGCCGTTCACCCAAGCGGGCGGCGGCACCGGCGCATTGACGAGGGGTCAGCCTGCCAGGTTGTCGGCCATCTCCTCGGTGATGCTGGACTCCGTACCCGGAATGCCGAGGTCCTGGGCCCGCTTGTCGGCCATGGCGAGCAGTCGGCGGATACGGCCCGCGACGGCGTCCTTGGTCAGCGGCGGGTCGGCGAGCGCGCCCAGCTCCTCCAGGGAGGCCTGCTTGTGGTCCATGCGCAGCCGCCCGGCGGCGGCGAGGTGCTCGGGCACGTCGTCGGCGAGGATCTCCAGCGCGCGCTGGACCCGGGCACCGGCGGCGACGGCCGCGCGGGCCGAGCGGCGCAGGTTGGCGTCGTCGAAGTTGGCGAGCCGGTTCGCCGTCGCCCGCACCTCGCGACGCATCCGGCGCTCCTCCCAGGCCAGCACCGACTCGTGCGCGCCGAGCCGGGTGAGCAGCGCGCCGATCGCGTCGCCGTCCCGGACGACCACGCGGTCCACTCCGCGCACCTCGCGGGCCTTCGCGGCGATGGACAGCCGCCGGGCGGCGCCGACCAGGGCGAGCGCGGCCTCGGGACCCGGGCAGGTCACCTCCAGGGAGGAGGAACGGCCGGGCTCGGTGAGCGAGCCGTGCGCCAGGAACGCCCCGCGCCAGGCCGCCTCCGCGTCACAGGTGGCCCCGGAGACGACCTGCGGGGGCAGACCGCGGATCGGGCGGCCCCGGCCGTCGACCAGGCCGGTCTGCCGGGCCAGCTGGTCACCGCCGGCGACGACCCTCACGACGTAACGCGAGCCGCGGCGCAGTCCGCCCGGCGCCATCACGATCAGCTCCGAGCTGTGGCCGAAGATCTCCAGGATGTCCCGCTTGAGCCGACGGGCCGCCATCGCGGTGTCCAGCTCCGCCTCGATCACGATGCGCCCGCTCACCAGGTGAAGGCCGCCGGCGAACCGCAGGATGGCCGAGACCTCCGCCTTTCTGCAGCAGGTCCGGGTGACGGGGAGCCGGGAGATCTCGTCCTTCACCGCTGCCGTCATCGCCATGGGCCGATCCTTCCATGCATCCGAAAAATACGGTCGTACGCGGCGGCCAAGAGCTCCGGATCGTGCCTCGGGGTTCCGTCGGGCCGGGCCACCGGGGCCAGCTCGACCGCGGCGCCGAACCGCTTGGCGGCATCGGTGAGCGAGTCACGGTCGGGCACGGCGGCCTCGTCGGCCAGCACCACGTCCAGGGCGAGTTTAGGGGCGTGTCGTCCCAAAACCTCCAAATGACGCTGCGGGGAGAAGCCATCGGTTTCTCCGGGCTGCGGCGCGAGGTTCAGCGAGAGTACCCGGCGCGCCTTCGTCTCCGTGAGCGCGTCCAGCAGTTCCGGCACCAGCAGGTGCGGGATGACCGAGGAGAACCAGGAGCCCGGACCGAGGACCACCCAGTCCGCGTCCAGGACCGCGGCCACCGCCTCGGGGACCGCGGGCGGGTCGTGCGGCACGACGTGCACGGACTGCACCTCGCCCGGGGTGAGGGCGACGGTGGCCTGGCCGCGGACGGTGTCCACGTCCTCCGGCCGCTCCGGGTCGTGCCCCTTGACCAGCGCCTGGAGCTCCAGGGGTACGGCGGACATGGGCAGCACGCGTCCGTGCGCGCCGAGCAGCTTGCCGACCAGGTCCAGGGCCTGGACATGGTCGCCGAGCTGCTCCCACAGGGCGACGATCAGCACATTGCCGACCGCGTGGTCGTGCAGGTCGCCCTTGGAGTGGAAGCGGTGCTGGATGACGCGGGCCCAGGTCTGGCCCCAGTCGTCGTCCCCGCACAGCGCGGCCAGCGCCTTGCGCAGATCGCCGGGCGGCAGGACACCCAGCTCGTCGCGGAGCCGGCCGCTGGAGCCGCCGTCGTCGGCGACGGTGACGACGGCGGTGAGGTCGCCGGTGATCCGGCGCAGCGCGGCGAGCGAGGCGGACAGGCCCATGCCGCCGCCGAGGGCGACGACCTTGGGCTGGGCGCCGCGGCGGCGGGGCCTGGCGCCCCGGGTCTCGACGGGCCGGCCCGCGCGGGACTCGGGCACCGTCCGGCCCAGCCTGCCGAGCCGGCCCAGCCGCGGAGAACGTGCGGTCATTCGCGTCCCATGTCCCGGTGTACGACCACCGTCTCCACACCCTGGGAGACGAGGCGGGCGGCGAGCTTCTCGGAGGTGGCGACGGAGCGGTGCTTGCCGCCGGTGCAGCCGACCGCGATGGTCACGTACCGCTTGCCCTCGCGGCGGTAGCCGGCCGCGATCAGCTGGAGCAGTTCGCTGTAGCGGTCGATGAACTCCTTGGCGCCGGGCTGGTTGAAGACGTACGCCGACACCTCCTCGTTCAGGCCGGTGTACGGCCGCAGCTCCGGGACCCAGTGCGGGTTGGGCAGGAAGCGCATGTCCACGACGAGGTCGGCGTCGACCGGGAGGCCGTACTTGAAGCCGAAGGACATGACGGTGGCCCGCAGCTCGGGCTCCTCCTCACCGGCGAACTGGGCGTCCATCTTGGCGCGCAGCTCGTGCACGTTGAGGCTGGAGGTGTCGATGACCAGGTCGGCGTCGCCGCGCAGCTCGCGCAGGAGCTCGCGCTCGGCGTCGATGCCGTCGACGATGCGGCCGTCGCCCTGGAGGGGGTGCGGGCGGCGCACGGACTCGAAGCGGCGCACCAGGGCGTCGTCGGAGGACTCCAGGAAGACGATCCGCCGGGTGACGTGCTTGGCCTCCAGGTCGGCGAGGGACTCGCGGAGGTTGTCGAAGAAGCGCCGGCCGCGGACGTCGACGACCACCGCGATCCGGGCGACGTTGCCCTGCGAGCGGGCGCCCAGCTCCACCATGGTGGGGATCAGCGCGGGCGGGAGGTTGTCGACGACGAACCAGCCGAGGTCCTCCAGACACTTGGCGGCGGTCGACCGGCCGGCCCCGGACATGCCGGAGATGATCACCAGCTCCGGGATGGCCACGTCGGGGGTTCCGGCCGCGTCAGCGGTCGTACCCGTACTCACCTGTGCTCCGTCTCCGTTTTGGCTCTCTTGGCCTTCGTGCTCGTTCACATTCATGTCTCCTGCCCCCGTCGTTCGTCCGGGGCGCCCGCCGTCGCGGGCTCCCCACCGGAACCCATGATGTCGGGTTCCTCTTCCATGATCTCTCCAGTAGCTGTGTTCACGGCAGGCGCGGCCGGTGCCGCCTGGGCCAGGGCCACGGCAATGGTCTCGGCCGTTTTGCGGCCTATGCCGGGAACCTCGCAGATCTGATCGATGGTGGCAGATCGAAGTTTCTTCAACGAGCCGAAATGTTTCAGAAGCGCCTGCTTACGGGTGTCCCCGAGCCCCGGTACGTCGTCCAGCGGGCTGGACCGGAACCGCTTGGCCCGCTTGGTGCGCTGGTAGGTGATCGCGAAGCGGTGGGCCTCGTCACGGACGCGCTGGAGGAGATAGAGGCCCTCGCTGGTCCGCGGCAGGACGACCGGGTCGTCCTCGTCGGGGAGCCAGACCTCCTCCAGGCGCTTGGCGAGGCCGCAGACGGCGATGTCGTCGATACCGAGCTCGTCGAGGGCCTTCCTGGCGGCGGCCACCTGCGGCTGACCGCCGTCGACGACGACGAGCTGGGGCGGGTACGCGAACTTCTTCGGCCGGCCGATGTCCTCGGTGAGGGTGTTCCCGGAGGCGTCCCGGAAGTCGTCCTGTGCGGCGTCCTGGGCGACCTCTTGGGCACCCTCGTCCCCCCACTCGCCGGTCTTCTCCTTATCGGCGATGTAGCGCTTGAAGCGGCGGGTGATGACCTCGTGCATGGAGCGGACGTCGTCCTGGCCCTCGAAGCCCTTGATCTGGAAGCGGCGGTACTCGCTCTTGCGCTGGAGGCCGTCCTCGAAGACGACCATGGAGGCCACGACGTCGTCGCCCTGGAGGTGGGAGATGTCGAAGCACTCGATCCTGAGCGGGGCGCTGTCGAGGTCGAGGGCCTCGGCGATCTCCTCCAGGGCACGCGAGCGTGTGGTGAGGTCGGAGGCGCGCTTGGTCTTGTGCAGCGCGAGGGCCTGCTGGGCGTTGCGCGCGACGGTCTCCATGAGGGCCTTCTTGTCGCCGCGCTGCGGGATGCGCAGCGAGACACCCGAGCCGCGGCGTCCGGTCAGCCACTCCTGGACGGGCTCGACCGGCTCGGGCAGGGCCGGGACGAGGACCTCCTTGGGGACGGAGTCGCCGGTCTCCTCGCCGTAGAGCTGCTGGAGGGCGTGCTCCACGAGGGCGCCGGTGGTGATCTCCTCGACCTTGTCGGTGACCCAGCCGCGCTGGCCGCGCACACGTCCGCCGCGGACGTGGAAGATCTGCACGGCGGCTTCGAGCTCGTCCTCGGCGACCGCGATCAGGTCGGCGTCGGTCGCGTCGGCGAGCACGACCGCGCTCTTCTCCATGGCCTTCCTCAGGGCCCCGATGTCGTCGCGCAGACGGGCCGCCCGTTCGTACTCCATCTCCTCGGCCGCCTCCGTCATCTGCTTCTCCAGGCGGCGGAGGTAGGTGCCGGTGCGGCCGGCCATGAAGTCGCTGAACTCCTCGGCGAGCTCGCGGTGTTCCTGTGCCGACACCCGGCCGACGCAGGGCGCGGAGCACTTGCCGATGTAGCCGAGGAGGCAGGGGCGGCCGGTGCGGGCGGCGTTCTTGAAGACACCGGCGGAGCAGGTGCGGACGGGGAAGACACGCAGCAGGAGGTCGACGGTGTCGCGGATCGCCCACGCGTGTCCGTAGGGCCCGAAGTAACGGACGCCCTTCTTCTTGTGGCCGCGCATCACCTGTACGCGCGGGAACTCCTCGTTCATCGTCACCGCGAGGTACGGGTAGCTCTTGTCGTCGCGGTACTTGACGTTGAACCGGGGGTCGTACTCCTTGATCCAGGAGTACTCCAGTTGCAGGGCCTCGACCTCCGTGGACACCACCGTCCACTCCACGGACGCGGCGGTGGTCACCATCGTGCGGGTGCGGGGGTGCAGGTTCGCCAGGTCCTGGAAGTAGCTCGCCAGGCGCTGGCGCAGGCTTTTCGCCTTACCGACGTAGATCACCCGGCGGTGCTCGTCACGGAACCTGTAGACCCCGGGAGAGTCCGGGATCTGTCCCGGCCTGGGGCGGTAGCTGGAGGGGTCGGCCATGCTTCACACCCTACTGGCGGGCGGTGACAGTCCGGCGAGGCTGTGGACGAAGCCTTCAGCGGTCCGCGACCCGCGCCGCGCACCCTGCGGCCCTCGGCCATGAGAGTGCGGACCTTGCGGAGGCAGCCGATGCCTCGGCCCCCGGCCGGCAGCTCCCGGGTGTCGCTCGCCACCGGGGCGATCGGAGTCGTACTCGACAACGACCGCTTCGGCGCGCCGACTTGACTCCACCGGTCGCGTATCAGCCGCACAGGGGCCGCTGTTGGGCAGGAGGTGTTGTCGGGACTAGGTCAACACGCTTCAATGCGGGGGAACTCGGGGCCGTGAACGACGGCGCACGGAAGCGACGGCGTACGTATGTGATGACGCCCCCCGCGCCGACGGGGTGGCCCCGAGGACGTCCCCGCGCACGGTCTGACCAGCCGTTGCGAACACCCACAGAAAGGCCCCTGCATGCCGCACGCCACACAGCACGCGGACGTCGCCGCCGTCGTCGCCACCGCGGAACTGGACTCGGCCCTGCGAGGCGGCCCCTTCCACGTGGCCCTGCGTGCCGCGATCGCCGCCCGCGGTCTGCCCCTCCAGCGCGTGCAGCACCACCTCTCCCGCCACGGGGTCAAAGTCGGTGTCACCAGCCTGAGCTACTGGCAGCAGGGAGCACGGCGGCCACAGCGGCCCGAGTCGCTGCGCGCGGTCCGCGCCCTGGAGGAGATCCTCCAGTTGCCCGAGGAGTCGCTGATCAGGCTGCTCGCCGAGACCGAGGACAGTGCGGCCGGCCAGCGCCCCGCCGCCCGCTCCTACCGCTCCCTCGTCGAGGCCTCCGGCGTCCTGCAAGGGCTGCTGGCCGAACTGGGCTCACCCGTGGACGGCGGACTGCACACCCTCGGGCACCACGAGTGGGTACGCATCGGCGGGCGCCGCGAACTCCTCGGGCGCGAGTCGCACCACATCGTGCGCGCCCACAAGGACGGCGTCGACCGCTTCCTGGCCGTCCACCACGGCGACCCGGGGTGCGCACCGGAGCATATGCGGGTGCACGCGCTGGAGAACTGCCGCACGGGTCGCGTCCGGCTGCACCACGACACCGGGGTGCTGGTGGCCGAGCTGCTCTTCGACACCCGGCTGCGCGCGGGCGATACGTTCCTCTTCCGCTACGCCATCGAGGACGGCACGGCCGGTGTCTCCCGCGAGTACGTCCGCGGGTTCGGGCCGGCCGGCGGCCAGTACGCGCTCCAGGTGCGGTTCGACGAGAACGCGCTGCCGTCCCGCTGCCACCGCTTCACCCAGCACTCGCCCGCGGCCCCTCGCAGCGGCCGCCAGGAACTGGCCCTCACCGGGCTCCATCGCTCGGTCCACATCGTCGAGCCGCGGGTGCGGAGCGGGATCGTGGGGATCGGGTGGGACTGGGAGTAGAGCGCGCCCTCTGAGGCGCGGAGCCTGCCCCTGTGAGGTCGGCAGCACGCCCCTCCGATGTCCGGAGCGAGCCCCTCTGAGGCCCGGTACCGCGCGTAAACGCTTGCGCAAGCGTTTACGCGCGGCTCTGGATGGGATACCTTCCCGGCCTGAAGGTGTTTCTGGGAGGGAACGAGGGGGGTCGCCATGCCGACCATGGCCGACGTGGCGCGCAGCGCGGGCGTCTCCGTGGCGACCGTCTCGCATGTGCTCAACGGCACCCGGCCGGTCCTCCCCCACACCCGCCAGGCGGTCCTCGACGCCATGGACGAGCTCGGTTACACGCCCAACACGCTCGCCCGTGCCCTGGTGACGTCCCGCACCCGTTCCATAGGGCTCGCGGTGTCGGCGATCAGCAATCCGTACTTCACTGAGATCCTCCAGGGCGTCGAGGCCGAGGCACTGCGACACGGCTACAGCCTCCTCATCGCCGACCCGCACGACGACCCCGTCCATGAGCGCAAGGTCGTCCAGCTCCTGCACGAGCGCCGGGTGGACGGCATGATCGTCGCCCCCTCCGCGGAACCCGGAGAGCTGCTGGCCTACCTGGACCGCCATCGGGTACCGACGGTGCTGCTGGACCGGGTGGTCGGCGACGCGCCTCGTTTCGACCAGGTGTGCGCCGAGAACATCGGGCCGACCGGCCTGCTGGTCACCCACCTCGCCGGCCTGGGCCACCGGCGGATCGGCCTGGTCGCCGGGCTGTCCGGGCTCAGCACCAGCGATGAGCGGATCGCCGGGTACCGGTCCGGCCTCACGGCCGCCGGACTGCCGTACGACGAGCGGCTCGTCGCGCACGGCGACTCCGCGTCGGCCGGTGCCGAGCGGGCGACCGCCGCCCTGCTGGCCCTCACCGATCCGCCCACGGCACTCGTCACGGCCAACAACGCGATGACCATCGGCGCCCTGCGCGCCCTGCGCGACCACGGCGTGTCGGTGCCGGGCGACCTCGCGCTGTGCTGCTTCGACGACTTCGCCTGGGCCGACCTCTTCTCCCCCCGGCTGACCGCGATCTCCCAGCCCAGCAAGGAGATCGGCGCCGAAGCGGTACGGGTGCTGCTGGCACGGCTGGCCGCGCCGGACGAGCCCGCCCGGACCGTGCGGCTGCCCTGCACGTTCGTCCACCGCGGTTCGTGCGGCTGCGCCGAAACCGTCGCACCGCCCGCGCGGTCCGGGAAGTCCGAGAACCCTGAAGACCCTCAGAAAGGAACCGTCTCGTGATCGTCGTCGCCGGTGAGGCACTCATCGACCTGGTACCGCAGGGCACGGGAGCCCTGGCGGCGCTGACGCCGGCGCTCGGCGGCGGCCCGTACAACACGGCCGTCGCCCTCGGCCGCCTCGGCTCCCCCACCGCCTTCTGCTCCCGTACGTCGTCCGACGCGTTCGGCGAGGCCCTGCTCGACGGGCTGCGGCGGGCCTCGGTGGACGTGTCGGCCGTGCAGCGCGGCCCGGAGCCGACCACGCTGGCCGTCGCGACGATCGACACGCACGGCTCGGCCGCCTACTCCTTCTACGTGGACGGCACCGCCGACCGCCTGTTCACGGCCCCCGCCCAACTCCCCGCCGACACGCGCGCGGTGTCGTTCGGCACCTGTTCGCTGGTGCTGGAACCGGGGGCGAGCGCCTACGAGGAGCTGATGCGGGTCGCCGCCGCGCGGGGCGTGTTCACCGCGCTCGACCCCAACATCCGCACCGGGCTGATCCCGGACGCGGACGCCTACCGGGCCCGGTTCAAGAGCTGGCTGCCGTCGGTGTCGCTGCTCAAGCTCTCGGAGGAGGACGCGCTGTGGCTCGGCGGCACCCCGCGCGAGTGGCTGGCCTCGGGCCCCTCTGCCGTGGTCGTCACCCAGGGCGGTGACGGGCTGACCGCGTTCACCCGGGACGGGGGTGTGCACTCCGTGCCGGGCGAGGAGGTCGACGTGGTCGACACGATCGGCGCCGGTGACACCGTGAACGCGGCCCTGCTGCACGGCCTGGCCGCCCTCGACGCCCTGTCCGCGGAGGCGCTTGAGGCACTGCGCCCCGACGACTGGACCCGACTGCTGCGGTTCGCGGCGCGCGCGGCGGCGATCACCTGCTCACGGGCGGGGGCGGAACCGCCGTACGCCGGTGAGGTGGGGGGCTTGTAAGAGGGCTGAGCCGAGGGAGACGGCCGCAGGCAGCGGAAGGTCAGTGCGCCGTCTCGCGCTCCGCCCACTGGGTCGTCTCCTGGCTGCCGAGTTTCTCCACCTGCTCGACGAGCAGCAGTTCGGGGTTCTGAGCGGTGGCGTAGGGGCCGGCGTGGGCCAGGTACAGGTGCTCCTCGCGGCGCAGGTTCTCGCAGACCGAGCGGTAACTGATCCAGTTCTCCTGGTACTTGAAGAGCTGCTGGGTTCCCTCGACGACCGCGACCAGGGCGCCCATGAGTGCCGCGACCCAGTTCGGCGCGGAGGCCGCCACCACTACCGGGATGCCCGCCGCCAGCACCAGGGTCGCCATCTTCAGGCGCCTGAACTGGTGTTGGGCGGACTCGCTCTTCTTGTCGAACCAGCGGATCTGTTCCTGGAGGCGCTGCCATACGACGTCCGCGGGCTTTTCCTCACGGCGGTCCGGTGACGTGCCTCTGGCGGCCGGGACGACGGGTTCGGACATGGATTCCCCCTGCTGTGCAAGGCACTTGGTGCTCGGTGCTGGGCGCAGCATGACAGCCCGGGGCCTGTCGATCAAAGGGACGGGGGCCGGAAACGGTGCCGGGAGGCGGCTGTCGGCCAGCCGCCTCCCGGGATCCGGTGTTCTGCCCCGTCAGGCCTTGCGGGCCCGGGTCGCCTTCTTGGCGGGGGCCGCCTTCTTCGCGGAGGCTGCCTTCTTCGTGGTCGCGGCCGTGGTCTTGGCCGTCGCCGTCTTCTTCGCCGTCGACCTGGCCGCGACGGTCTTCTTGGTCGCCGTCTTCGCCGCGGTCCTGGCCGTCGACTTGCGCGGGGCCTTCACCGCGGCCCCGTCGCTGACCCGGTCGGCGCCGAGGACCTCGCGCAGGAACTTGCCGGTGTGGCTGGCGGGGACTCCGGCGACCTCCTCGGGGGTGCCCTCGGCGACGACGAGACCGCCGCCCGCGCCGCCCTCGGGGCCCATGTCGACGATCCAGTCGGCGGTCTTGATCACGTCGAGGTTGTGCTCGATGACGATGACCGTGTTGCCCTTGTCGACCAGGCCGGCCAGGACCTTCAGCAGCTTGCTGATGTCCTCGAAGTGCAGACCGGTGGTCGGCTCGTCGAGGACGTAGACCGTGCGCCCGGTGGACCGCTTCTGGAGCTCGCTGGCGAGCTTCACGCGCTGGGCCTCACCGCCGGACAGGGTGGTCGCGGACTGGCCGAGGCGGACATAGCCGAGACCGACGTCGTTGAGCGTCTTGAGGTGGCGGTTGATCGCCGGGACGGCCTCGAAGAAGTTCATGGCTTCCTCGATCGGCATGTTCAGGACCTCGGCGATGGACTTGCCCTTGTAGTGGACCTCCAGGGTCTCCCGGTTGTACCGGGCGCCGTGGCAGACCTCGCACGGGACGTAGACGTCCGGGAGGAAGTTCATCTCGATCTTGATGGTGCCGTCGCCCGCGCAGTTCTCGCAGCGGCCGCCCTTGACGTTGAAGGAGAAGCGGCCCGGCAGGTAGCCGCGGACCTTCGCCTCGGTGGTCTCGGCGAACAGCTTGCGGACGTGGTCGAAGACGCCGGTGTACGTCGCCGGGTTGGACCGCGGGGTGCGGCCGATGGGCGACTGGTCGACGTGGACGACCTTGTCGACGAGGTCGTCGCCGTCCACGCGCGTGTGCCGCCCGGGGACGCTGCGGGCGCCGTTGAGCTCGCGCGCCAGGTGCGTGTACAGGATGTCGTTGACCAGCGTGGACTTGCCGGAGCCGGAGACGCCGGTGACCGCGGTGAAGACGCCGAGCGGGAACGAGACGTCGATGTCCTGGAGGTTGTTCTCCCGGGCGCCGTGCACCGTGAGCAGCCGGGACGGGTCGTGCGGGCGGCGGATGTCCGGGAGCGGGATGGCCTTCTTGCCGGACAGGTACTGGCCGGTCTCCGACTCGTCGTTGGCGAGCAGCTCCTTCAGGGAGCCGCTGTGCACGACCTTGCCGCCGTGCTCGCCGGCGCCGGGGCCGATGTCGACGATCCAGTCGGCGACCTTGATGGTGTCCTCGTCGTGCTCGACGACGATGAGCGTGTTGCCCATGTCGCGCAGCCGGACCAGGGTCTCGATCAGCCGGTGGTTGTCACGCTGGTGCAGACCGATGGACGGCTCGTCGAGGACGTAGAGCACGCCGACGAGGCCGGAGCCGATCTGGGTGGCCAGGCGGATGCGCTGGGCCTCGCCGCCGGAGAGGGTGCCGGCCGCGCGGTTCAGCGAGAGGTAGTCCAGGCCGACGTCGACCAGGAACTTCAGCCGTTCGTTGACCTCCTTCAGCACCCGCTCGGCGATCTTCTTGTCGCGAGCGCTGAGCTTCAGCTCGCCCAGGAAGTCCGCGCAGTCGCTGATGGACATGCCGGAGACCTCGGCGATCGACTTCCCCATGACGGTGACCGCGAGGACGATCGGCTTCAGGCGCGTGCCCTCACAGGTGGGGCAGGGCACCTCGCGCATGTAGCCCTCGAAGCGCTCACGGCTGGCGTCGCTCTCCGACTCGCTGTGGCGGCGCTTGACGAAGGGGACGGCGCCTTCGAAGGGCGTGGTGTACACGCGCTCGCGGCCGTACCGGTTGCGGTAGCGCACCTCGATCTGCGTCTTGTGGCCGTGGAGCAGGGCCTTCTTGGCGCGCTGCGGCAGCCCGGCGAAGGGGATGTCCGTCCGGAAGCCGAGGGCGTCCGCGAGGGCGCCGATGAGACGGCCGAAGTAGTCCTTGGTGTGGCCGTGCGACCAGGGGTGGATGGCGCCCTCGTCGAGGGACTTGTCCTCGTCCGGGACGATCAGCTCCGGGTCGACCTCCATGCGCGTACCGATGCCCGTGCACTCGGGGCAGGCGCCGAAGGGCGAGTTGAAGGAGAAGGAGCGGGGCTCCAGCTCCTCGAAGGACAGGTCGTCGTAGGCGCAGTACAGGTGCTCCGAGTACATGCGCTCGCGCTCGGGGTCGTCGGCGGGGAGGTCGACGAAGTCGAGGACGACCATGCCGCCGGACAGGCCGAGGGCGGTCTCCACCGAGTCGGTGAGCCGGCGCTTGGCGGAGTCCTTCACCGTGAGCCGGTCGATGACGACCTCGATGGTGTGCTTCTCCTGCTTCTTCAGCGTGGGCGGCTCGGAGAGCTGGATGGTCTCGCCGTCGACCCGCGCGCGGGAGTAGCCCTTGGTCTGGAGGTCGGCGAACAGGTCGACGAACTCGCCCTTGCGCTCGCGCACGAGCGGCGAAAGGACCTGGAAGCGGCTCCCCTCCGGCAGCTCCAGGACCTTGTCGACGATGGCCTGCGGCGACTGGCGGGCGATGGGCCGGCCGCACTCGGGGCAGTGCGGCTTGCCGATGCGGGCGAAGAGCAGTCGCAGGTAGTCGTAGACCTCGGTGATGGTGCCGACCGTCGAGCGAGGGTTGCGGGAGGTCGACTTCTGGTCGATCGAGACGGCCGGGGAGAGGCCCTCGATGAAGTCGACGTCCGGCTTGTCCATCTGGCCGAGGAACTGGCGGGCGTACGAGGAGAGCGACTCCACGTAGCGGCGCTGGCCCTCGGCGAAGATGGTGTCGAAGGCCAGGGAGGACTTGCCCGACCCGGACAGGCCCGTGAAGACGATGAGCGAGTCACGCGGCAGGTCGAGCGAGACGTTCTTCAGGTTGTGCTCGCGCGCGCCACGGACGATGAGACGGTCGGCCACGCCGGTCCGCACCTTTCTTTCAGAGAAGTGACAGGGGCGAGGCCCCCGTGTCTTCTCACACTAGGGGGAGCCACTGACAACGCCGGTCGGATTCCCGAATGGGACAACAATCCCGGACCATCCAGCATGCCCGACGCCACGACCGACCATATAGCACGCGCATTCGATTTACGGCACCGCTTCACCACCTTCACCCAAAGGTGTGGCGGGACTAGGGTCAGCACCATGATTGATCACGCGCATGACCTGGCGTCTGTACGTGACGCTACGGACCGGCTGCTCACCGCAGTCGCCGAACTGGACAACGCGTCGGTGGCCGAGCCGTCACGGCTTCCCGGGTGGACCCGTGGTCATGTCCTCGCCCACCTCGCCCGGAACGCGGACGCCCTGGTGAACGTACTCGAAGGCCGCCCCATGTACGCCTCGGGCGACGCCCGGGACGCCGACATCGACCGCGACGCCCCGCGCCCCCTCGACGTCCAGCTCGCGGACGTCCGCGACAGCGCCGCCCGCTTCCAGGAGGCCGGGGCCGCGCCGGCCGACTGGTCGCGGATCGTGCAGCTGCGCAACGGGGTGACCGATTCGGCGGCCATGGTGCCGTTCCGGCGGTGGGTCGAGGTGGAGCTGCACCGCGTCGACCTGGGGATCGGGTACGAGCTGGAGGACGTACCGGCGGAGTTCACGGGAAGAGAGATCGCGTTCCTCGCCGACCGCTTCACCGGGCACCCCGACGTACCGCCGACACGGCTGACGGACGGCACGCGCGCGTGGACGACGGGTCGGGTGGCCGAGGCGGTCGTGGCCACCGTCACGGGACCGCCCGCGGACCTGCTCGGCTGGCTCGCCGGACGTCGGGACGGATCGACGCTGCGGGTGGAGGGCGGACGGCTGCCGGAGCTTCCTCCGCTGTGAGCGCGTCCTAGACTGACCGCCATGACGTACAGCGGACAGGTGACCGTCGGTGGCCCGGCGGACGTGCACGAACTCAAGGACCTGATGATCACCAAGATCGCGGTCGGTCCGATGAACAACAACGCCTATCTGCTGCGCTGCCGGGCCACGGACGAGCAGCTGCTGATCGACGCGGCCAACGACGCGGACGCCCTGCTCGGCATGATCGGTGACGACGGCATCGCCTCCGTCGTCACCACGCACCAGCACGGCGACCACTGGCAGGCGCTCGCCCGGGTCGTCGAGGCCACGGGCGCCCGCACCTACGCGGGCCGGGACGACGCCGCCGGCATCCCCGTGCCGACCGACGTCCTCGTCGCCGACGGCGACACCCTCCAGGTGGGCCACGTGGAACTCACCGCCCGCCATCTGGTCGGCCACACGCCGGGCTCGATCGCCCTCGTCTACGACGACCCGCACGGCCACCCCCATGTGTTCACCGGCGACTGCCTCTTCCCCGGCGGCGTGGGCAACACATGGAAGGACCCCGAGGCGTTCGCCAGCCTGATCCGCGACGTGGAGACGAAGATCTTCGACGTCCTGCCGGACGAGACATGGGTCTACCCGGGGCACGGCAACGACACGACGCTGGGCGCCGAGCGACCGCATCTGCCGGAGTGGCACGCGCGCGGGTGGTGAACGCCGGGGCGCCCGCAGCGCTCCGCACGCGCGGCGCGTGAAGGCCGGGGCGCACAGGGCCATTCCGCACGCCCGGCGTGCACGCGCACGCACGCGCCCCGTGTGAACCCTTCGCACACGCCGGTGTCATCCGCACGCTCCCGGCCTGCCTTGTTGCGCGGTCAACTGGTAACCGCCCCGCACAGGATGACGGCTCCTGCGCGGTACGGGCCGCCGGTCTTCCGATCCCCGCCCTCGACCGGCGGCCCCGGCGACGTACCCCGCACAGGGACCGTTCACGAGAACGCAACACCCGTTCCCAGTATGCGGACAAAAGCCGACGTGACCTCGACAAACGAGGCGACGTCCTGTCAATCTCCCGCCATGCACCTCGCCCCCAGCGCCCTGCGCCGCGCCGTAGCCGCCGGAACGATAGCCCTGCTCGCCACCGCCGTCGGCTGCGCTCCGCAGCCCGAGGAGGACTCGGCGGCCAAGCCCTCGGGGTCGACGAAGGGCACCGCGTGCACCAAGGGCAAGCTCGCCACCAAGACGTCCGGCAAGCTGACGATCGCCACCGACGAGCCGGCGTACGAGCCCTGGTTCAAGGACGACAAGCCCGCCAACGGCAAGGGATTCGAGTCCGCGGTCGCCTACGCGGTGGCGGAGCGGCTCGGTTACGACAAGAGCGCCGTCGTCTGGCAGAGCGTCCCCTTCAACAAGGCGTTCGCGCCCGGGGAGAAGACGTTCGACTTCGACATCAACCAGGTGTCGATCAGCGCCGAGCGCAAGAAGGCCGTGGACTTCTCGTCCGGCTACTACGACGTGCGCCAAGCCGTCATCGCCCTCAAGGGCTCCAAGGCCGCCAAGGCGACGAGCATCGCGGACCTCAAGGGCCTCAAGCTGGGCGCCCAGGTCGGCACCACCAGCCTGAACTACATCGAGGACGTGGTGAAGCCGACGCAGCAGGCCGCCGCCTACGCCAAGAACGACCAGGCCAAGTCCGCCCTGAAGAACGGCCAGGTGGACGCCATCGTCGTGGACCTGCCGACCGCCTTCTACATCACGGCGGCCGAGGTGACGGACGCCGAGATCGTCGGCCAGTTCGAGAACCAGAGCGGCACTCCGGAGCAGTTCGGGCTCGTCCTCGACAAGGGCAGCGCGCTCACGTCCTGCGTGACCGACGCCGTGGACACCCTGCGCAAGGACGGCACGCTGGCGAAGATCGAGCAGCAGTGGCTGTCCGACGCCGTCGACGCCCCGGTGCTCAAGTGACGCTCACGAAGGACGAGTCCGGCGCGGAGACGCCGGACCCGGTCGACGCGTACACGCCCTCCGCGCGGCGACTGGAACGCGAGCGCCACCAGCGCGCCCGCTCCCGCCGCGCCACGGCGATCGCCGCGGTCTCGACGCTCGTGACGGCGGTCGTCCTCTATCTGGTCGTCGTCAACGCGCCCGGCTGGCCGCGCACCAAGGAGACCTTCTTCAACGGGCAGTACGCGCGCGAGGCGCTGCCCAAGATCCTCGAAGGGCTCTGGCTCAACGTCCGGCTGCTGCTGATCTGCGGCGCGGCCGTGCTCGTCCTCGGCATGCTCATCGCCGTGGCCCGTACGCTGCGCGGCCCGGTGTTCTTCCCGCTGCGGGTGCTGGCCGCCGCCTACACGGACTTCTTCCGCGGACTTCCGCTCATCATCAACCTCATGATCGTCGTCCTGGGCGTTCCCGCGCTGCGGCTCCAGGGCGTGACGGTCGACCCGGTGTGGCTGGGCGGCACGGCGCTGACACTGACGTACTCGGCGTACGTCGCCGAGGTGTTCCGCGCCGGCATCGAGTCCATCCACCCCTCGCAGCGCGCCGCGGCCCGCTCCCTCGGCCTCTCCAACCGGCAGGCGCTGCGGTACGTGGTGCTGCCGCAGGCGGTGCGCCGTCAGGTGCCGCCGCTGCTCAACGACCTGGTGTCGCTACAGAAGGACACCGGGCTCGTGTCGATCGGCGGCGCGGTGGACGCCGTACGGGCCGCCGACATCATCGTGGGCCGCAGCCTCAACTACACGCCGTACATCGTCGCGGGCCTGGTGTTCGTGGCGCTGACCATCCCGATGACCCGCTTCACGGACTGGGTGACGGCTCGGATGGACCGTCAGCGGGCCCAGGGAGGCACCACATGAGCGACACCCCCGACGCGTCCGCCGTGCTGCGGATGGAGTCCGTCCGCAAGACCTTCGGTGACTCGGTCGTGCTGCGGGACGTCGACCTGGAGGTCGCCCCGCACACCGTGACCGCGCTGATCGGCGCCTCCGGTTCCGGCAAGTCCACGCTGCTGCGCTGCGCCAACCTCCTGGAGGAGATCGACGACGGCGCGATCTGGCTGGACGGCGAGGAGATCACCGACCCGGGCGCCGACCAGGACGCGGTACGCCGCCGTATCGGCGTGGTCTTCCAGGCGTACAACCTCTTCCCGCACATGACCGTGCTGGAGAACATCACCCTTGCCCCGCGCCGGGTGCACGGGGTGTCCCGCACCCAGGCCGAGGAACGCGGCAGGGAGCTGCTGGAGCGGCTCGGGCTCGGCGGGAAGGCGGGCGAGTACCCGGACCGGCTGAGCGGCGGTCAGCAGCAGCGGGTGGCGATCGTGCGGGCTCTGGCCGTACGTCCCCGGCTGCTGCTGCTCGACGAGATCACCGCCGCCCTCGACCCTGAGCTCGTCGGCGAGGTCCTCACCGTCGTCCGCGATCTGAAGGACGACGGCATGACCATGGTGCTGGCCACGCACGAGATGGGCTTCGCGCGGGACGTCGCCGACCAGGTTTGTTTTCTGGACGGAGGCGTTGTCCTGGAACGCGGGACGGCCGAGCAGATCTTCGGCGACCCGCAGCAGGAGCGCACACAGCGGTTCCTGCGACGGATCGTGGAGGCGGGCCGACTGTAAGGCGGTGAAGGGCGGCTCTGTAAGGCGGTAAAGGTGGCTGTAACGACCGCCCTCCAGGCCATCGGTCCTTACACGTCGGCCTGTGCCGCCCCGACCAGCGCCGCGACCCGCTCCACACCGAACACGTACCCCTGCACCCCGCAGCCCGCGATGACGCCGTCGGCGCGCAGGGAGACGTACGAGTGGTGCCGGAAGGTCTCGCGCTGGTGGATGTTGGAGATGTGGACCTCCAACACGGGCAGTCCGTCACAGGTGTTGAGGGCGTCCAGGATCGCGACCGAGGTGTGCGAGTAGGCGCCGGGGTTGATGACGATCCCGCAGTGGTTCAGCCGCGCCTCGTGGATCCAGTCGACCAGCTCGCCCTCGTGGTTGGACTGACGGAAGTCCACCGTGCCGCCGTGCGCGGCCGCCGCCTTGGCGCACAGGGACTCGACGTCGGCCAGCGTGTCCTTGCCGTAGATCTCCGGCTGACGCTGCCCGAGCAGGTTCAGATTGGGGCCGTTGAGGATCATGATCGGGGCGTTGGCCAGGGTGCGGGGCACGGTTCCTCCGGTCCGGTGATGGGTCGGCGGCCCATTGAAGACCGCTGCTCAGACCCGGTTTATCACGGTGCGCCGGGCGCGGTGCGGCCCGTACCCTCCCGGAATGACGACGATCTCGTACCCGCCCAAGCCCTCCCCCGGTGACCGTATAGCCGTCATCTCGCCCGGCGCCGGGCTGCCCGGGCTCTTCCCGCGCCCGTACGAACTGGGGCTGGAGCGACTGCGCGAGGAGTTCGGCCTCGTACCCGTCGAGTACCCGACGACGCGCAGGATGGGCGCGACCCCGCGGGAGCGGGCCGCCGACGTCAACGCCGCCTTCGCCGACCCGGACATCAAGGTGATCATGGCCTCGATCGGGGGCGACGACCAGATCACCGTACTGCCGTTCCTGGACCGGGAGTTGATCCGGGCGAACCCGAAGCCGTTCTTCGGGATGAGCGACAACACCAACCTGCTGGCCTTTCTGAGCAACACCGGCATCGTCGGCTACCACGGCGCGGCCGTGATGACCGCGCTCGGGCGTCCGGTGGCCATGGACACGCTCACCGCCGAGTCGCTGCGGGCCGCGCTGTTCACCTCCGGAGAGTACGAACTCGCGCCCGCCGAGCACTGGAACGACGTCAACCGGGACTGGGCGGACCCGGCGACCTTCGAGACGGCACCGCAGACCCGGCCCGGCGACGGCTGGAGCTGGGTCAACCCCGACCGGGTGATCGAGGGCCGCAGTTGGGGCGGCTGCCTGGAGATCCTGGGATGGCTGCTGATGGCCGACCGCGAGATCGCACGCGACCTGAGCGCGTACGACGGCGGAGTGCTGCTCCTGGAGACCTCCGAGGAACTGCCCAGCGGCGAGGAGGTCTTCCGCACCCTGCGCAACATGGGCGAGCGCGGCCTGCTCCAGCGTTTCTCCGCGCTTCTGATGGGGCGCGCGAAGACCTGGTCCTTCGAGCGGCCCAACAGCCCGGAGGAAGCCGACCGTTACGCGGCTGAGCAGCGCGAAGCGGTACTCCGTGCGATGCGCGTGTACGCCCCCGACACCACGATCGTCTTCGACGTGGACTTCGGCCACACCGATCCTCAACTGGTGATCCCCTACGGCGGTCTCGTACGCGTCGACGGTCCCGCCCGGCGCATCACGGTCACCTACTGATCCGGAGGGCGCGCCCCCGCACGCCCCCGTAACCCACCGTCACCGTGGGTAGTTGACGCGGCATGCACGACGTACGCACCGTAAGGGCGCCCTCCATGCTGCGGCTCGCGGCCGCCTCGCTCGCCGGGACGGCCATCGAGTTCTACGACTTCTTCGTCTACGGGACCGCGGCGGCACTGGTCCTGGGGCCGCTGTTCTTCCCGACGTTCTCGCCGCTGGCGGGGACGCTGGCCGCGTTCGGCACGTTCGGCGTGGGGTTCGTCGCCCGGCCGCTGGGGTCGGTGCTGTTCGGACACATCGGCGACCGGCGCGGCCGGCGGCCGGTCCTCGTACTGTCGCTGCTGCTGACCGGCGGTGCCACCGTCGCGGTCGGCTGTGTGCCGACGTACGACTCGATCGGTGTGGCCGCTCCCCTGCTGCTGCTCGTCCTCCGGTTCCTTCAGGGGCTGGGGCTCGGCGGGGAGTGGGGCGGGGCGGTGCTGCTGACGGCGGAGCACGCGCCGGCCGAGCGACGCGGACTGTGGTCGAGCTTCCCGCAGGTCGGGCCCGCGGTGGGCTTCCTGCTCGCCAACGGTGTGATGCTGGCGCTGTCGGTGACGCTCACGGACGCGCAGTTCGCTTCATGGGGGTGGCGGGTTCCGTTCTGGGCGGCGGGCGTGCTGGCCGTCGCCGGGCTGTGGCTGCGGTCGTCGCTCGTCGAGAGTCCGTCCTTCCTCGCACTCGACGACCACGCGCGCGTGCCGCTCGCCGAGGTGGTGCGCGACCACTGGCGGCTCGTCCTGCTGACGGCCGGCGGGCTCGCGGTCGGGTACGCGATCTTCTACGCCGTGACGACCTGGTCCCTCGCCTACGGGACCGAGCGGCTGGGCGTGAGCCGTACGGTGATGCTGGCCTGCATCATGGCCGCGGTCGTGGTGAAGGGCTCGCTCACGCCGGTGGTGGCGCTGCTCGGCGACCGGTACGGGCGGCGACCGCTGTGTCTGGCCGGGTGCGCGGCGGCGGCGCTGTGGATGTTCCCGATGGTCGCGCTCCTCGCGACCGGGGCGCCGCTGCTGATGTTCCTCGGGTTCCTGGGCGCGATGCTCGCGTTCATCACGATGTTCGCGGTGATCGCCGCGTATCTGCCGGAGCTGTACGAGCCGCGGGTGCGCTGCACGGGAGCCGCGGTCGGCTACAACCTCGGCGGGGTCCTCGGAGGCGCGCTCACCCCGATCGTGGCAACGGCGCTGGCCGAGCAGGGCGGTCGGGTGCCGTGGGGGGTGGGGGCGTATCTGACGGGGATCGCGCTGCTCAGTCTGGTCTGCTTCGCGCTGCTGCCGGAGACGCGACCGGTGGGGGTGGTCGCCGCGACCCCGGTCATGGATTGAGCGCCAGTTCCAGGTAGGCCGCGAACAGCACCAGGTGTACGCCGCCCTGGAGCGGGGTGGCCCGGCCGGGAACCACCGTCAGGGAGCTCACGACCACGGTCAGGGCGAGCAGCACCATATGGGTGGAGCCGAGGCCGAGGACGAGCGGGCCGTCGAGCCAGATGGAGGCCAGGGCGACGGCGGGGATGGTCAGGCCGATGCTGGCCATCGCCGAGCCGAGCGCGAGGTTGAGGCTGGTCTGCACCCGGTCGCGGCGGGCGGAGCGGAGCGCGGCGATGGTCTCGGGGAGCAGGACCAGCAGGGCGATGATCACACCGACGACGGCATGCGGGAGGCCGGCCGCCTCCACTCCGGACTCGATGGTGGGCGACACGCCCTTGGCCAGTCCCACGACGCCGATCAGGGCGAGGCCCAGCAGGCCCAGGCTGATCAGGGTGGTGCGGGCGGAGGGCGCGTCGGCGTGGTCGTCGGCGGTGATGACCTCGCCGTGGCGGGTGATGGGAAGGAAGTAGTCGCGGTGCCGCACGGTCTGGGTGGCGACGAACAGGCCGTACAGGATCAGCGAGGACAGCGCGGCGAAGGTCAGCTGGACGCCGGAGAACTCCGGGCCCGGTTTGCTTGTCGTGAACGTCGGCAGCACCAGGCTGAGGGTGGCCAGGGTGGCGACGGTCGCGAGGGCGGCGCCGGTGCCCTCGGGGTTGAAGACCGCGATGCCGTGGCGCAGGGAGGCGACCAGGAGGCAGATGCCGACGATGCCGTTGCAGGTGATCATCACGGCCGCGAAGACTGTGTCCCGGGCGAGGGTCGAACCTTTGCTGCCGCCGTCGGCCATCAGGGTGACGATCAGCGCGACCTCGATGATGGTGACGGCGACCGCGAGGACGAGCGAGCCGAAGGGTTCGCCGACCCGGTGGGCGACGACCTCGGCATGGTGCACGGCGGCCAGGACGGCGCCCGCGAGGACCACGGTCACCAGGCCGACGACCACGCCCGGCAGGTCACGCCCCCAGGTGAACGCCAGCAGGACGACCGCGAGCACCGGCACGAGGAACGTCCACTGGGTGGTGAGCGACCTGAGCCGAGCGATCATGGAGTGATCGTCGCAGAGGCGAAGGGGCCCCGCACTCCGGCGGTACGGGGCCCGGCGGGCGCTACTTGAACTCGGTGATGTCCACGACGTCGCAGTCGGTGAAGGTCGGCGCCTTGGTACACAGAGCGGCCATCTGCTCCGCGAACTTGCCCGTGTCCGGGTCGTTGCTGTTGCGCATGGCCTCCTCGTACGAGTTGAACTCGATGACGACGAGATAGCGGTTGGGGTTGCTGCGGTCCCGCAGGACGAGCCGGTGGGTGGGGCCGTCCGCACGTCCGGCGAACCGCTGCTCGGCCTGTCGGCCCAGCTCCTGCATCTCTTCGATGCTGTCGGTCTCGTAGTCGATGATCTGTACGAACTTCATGGGTGCGTCCACGATTGCCTCCACCGGGCCGTGGCGTCTCCGGACCGGAGTCGCTCCGCACACAACGGAAGCACCGGGAGCGAGGGGCGGCAATCGGCCACACGGCGCTCCCGGTGCTGGTTGTTCCTACGTCCGACGTGGTCAGGCGTCGATGCTGTCCTTCGGAGCGCCATCGCTCCGCGTCTGCGCCGCCTCGGCCGCCGCCTGCTTCCGGGTGGCGCGGAGGCTGGTGATCGTGGTGACGACCAGGACGCCGCAGATCACGCCGAGAGAGACCGGGATGCTGATCTCGGGGACATGGACCCCGGACTCGTGCAGCGCGTGCAGCACCAGCTTGACGCCGATGAAGCCGAGGATGATCGACAGGCCGTAGCTGAGGTGGACCAGCTTCTTCAGCAGACCGCCGATGAGGAAGTACAGCTGACGCAGACCCATCAGGGCGAACGCGTTGGCCGTGAAGACGATGTACGGGTCCTGGGTCAGGCCGAAGATCGCGGGGATGGAGTCGAGGGCGAAGAGCACGTCGGTGGTGCCGATCGCGAGCATCACGACGAGCATCGGGGTCATGACCCGCTTGCCGTTCTCCTCGATCCACAGCTTGGTGCCGTGGTAGCGGTCGGCCACGCCGAAGCGGCGCTCGGCGGCCTTGAGCAGCTTGTTCTCCTCGAACTCCTCGTCCTCCTCGTCGGCCCGGGCCTCCTGGATGAGCTTCCAGGCGGTCCAGATCAGGAAGGCGCCGAAGAGGTAGAAGACCCACGCGAAGCTGGCGAGGATGGCGGCGCCCGCGGCGATGAAGATGGCCCGCAGGACCAGGGCTATGAGGACACCGACGAGGAGCACCCGCTGCTGGTACTGCGAGGGCACCGCGAACTTCGCCATGATCAGGACGAAGACGAAGAGGTTGTCGACGCTCAGGGACTTCTCGGTGATGAAGCCCGCGAAGAACTCCCCGCCGGCCTGGCCCCCGCCGAAGATCAGCAGGCCGAGGCCGAAGAGGCCGGCCAGGGCGATCCAGACGACCGTCCAGATCCCGGCTTCCTTGATGGACACGTCGTGCGGCTTGCGGCCGATGAAGAAGTCGACCGCGATGAGGGCGGCGAGGCCCACGATGGTCAGGACCCATAGGGTCACAGAAACATCCACTGATCCTCCGGCATTACGTAACGGCAAATGTCAGCGTCGTCGCGCTGCCGGAGGTCTCTTCCACCCACGGTGGGCCGACGCCCCGGGAGCAGATCCATGGGGATCTGTTCCGTATTGACGGGAACGCCGCAGTCGACAGGGAGTACTCCCCTCCGCAAGGAAGACGGTACCCCAATCACCAAGGAAAGGTAAAGTGATTGGCAAAAGAAAGGTCAAAGTCGCAGGTCGACGGCTTTTACGTGTACTTGGTGCGGGCCGCTGCCAGCTGACTGAGCACCCGCTGGAGCACCTGGCTGCCCGGCGGCACGAGCGCGGGCTCGTACGTCCAGGCGTGCCCCACCCACGGGTCGGCGAGATGGTCGTCGGGCACCGGGGTCAGTCGCAGCAGCGAACGCCACAGCGGGTCCAGCAACGGGCCGTACGCGGAGGCTTCCTCGCGGTCCGCCACCATCATCAGATGGACGCCGACCGCCGGACCCTCGTCGGCGAGATAGCGCAGCTGGGTCACGGCACGGTCGTCGAAGCCGTGCGGGAAGTCGTTGACGATCAGCAGCTGCTCGGAGGTGTCGAAGCCCGGGGGGAGCGAGTCGGGCGCGCCCGCGCGCACCGCCATCTGCACCAGGTCGACGCGCTGGGTGAGCCGGGCCAGGACGTCAGAGACACCGGCCGCGCCGAGGGCGGGCGGCCCGGCGAGCACGCCGGTCTGCACCAGCGGTACGAGCGCCTGCCCGCCCGAGCCGGCCGGGTCGATGACGTGCACGGTGAACTCGCCCGCCGGATAGACGGCGAGCAGCCGGGCCGCGTGCGCCACCGCGGTCTCCATCGCCAGGCGCTTGAGTTCGTGGGAGTCGTGGTAGGAGCCGTCGAGCGAGTCGGCTCGCCCGCTGTCGATCCACAGACCGCGCTCCAGCGGCAGTCTGACCAGCATCGGGATGCGCAGCTGCGGGGCCTCGGGAAGATGCAGGTCGCCCAGGCGCAGGGCCATGGGGATCTCCATCGGCACCCGGTGGCCGTGCCAGACCGGGTTGTCCCAGCGGGCGAAGGCCGCGGGCAGCGCGGGCTCGACGACGTCGGCCTCGGCGGCGAGCTGGGCGAGGTCGCGGTCCAGGGCCGCGCGGGCCTGGTCGACGAGATCGGTGTGCCGGGCGCGGGCCGTTTCGCGCGCGGCGTCGCTCTGGCCGCCGATCCGGCTGCGCGGGTCGGACAGGGCCTGGTCCAGCTCCTTCTCCATACGGGAGTCGGCGAAGTCGACCGCACTGCGGTACGCGGCCATGGTGCGGGCCAGGTCCTCGAACATGCCCCACACCTGGTTGTAGAGCCGCTCGTCCATGGACCAACCGGTCGCGTCCCCCGCGACGGGCTGCGCGGGCTGACCGGGCTGGGCCGGGGGCGCGGTCGGCGGGGGCGGCGGCGGGGCGCTGGTCTGGCGGCGCGGATGGCTGTAGTTGACGGTGCCGCCCGTGGTGGGGCCCTGGTGGGCGCCGGTGGGCGGGTCCGCTGCGGCCGGAGGGTCGTAGGGCGAGGCGGGCGGCTGCCCGGGGGTGCCGGGTGCCTGGGCACCGTAGGGAGAGGTGGGCTGGCCGGGTGCGCCCGGTGCCTGGGTGCCGTACGGCGACGCGGGCGGGGGTACGGCGCCCTGAGTCGCCGCGCCGCCCTGGTCGGCGCCGAGGGTCGGGGTCGCCGCGTGCCGGGTGCGGTCGCCGTCGGTGCGGGGTGCCTGGACCGAGCGGGCGAGGCCCTGGGCCACGGCGTCGTTGATGCTGCCGGCCAGTTGGGGGGCCTGGGGCAGTCCCTGGTCGGCGAGGAGGTCGGCGAGGCCGCCGGCGTATCCCTGGCCGACGGCGCGGACCTTCCAGGCGCCCTGACGGCGGTAGAGCTCCAGGGCGACGACGGCGGACTCGGCCTCCAGGCCGGTGATGGTGTAGTTGGCGACCTCGGAGCCGTCGAGGCCGGTGACCGCGAGGAAGGGGGCGGCGAGACCGCCGAACCGGGTGGGGCCGCCCACTCCGGTGGGCAGGGCGAGCAGCACGCTCACCCGGTGCACGGCTTCCGGCACGGCGTCGAGGTCCACCGCGAGGCGGTGGTCGGCGGCGGCCTGGCGGGAGACCTCCAGGCCCGGGAGGGTGGGGGCGCCCGGGTGGGCCACCCATTCGACGCCATGGACCTTGCCGTGCTCGTCGCTGAGCGTCACGCCGGCCACGATCGGCTTGCCGGCCGAGACCCGGATCTCGAGACGGGCCTGGGAGAGCGGGTGGTTCTGCCCCCGCACCAGCTCGGCCGTCATGCCTTCGTCCCCCTGTGTCGCTTTCGGTGTCGGGTGCCGCCAGGGCCCGGCGGGCGGATCATGCCGGTGTCGCGGGCCCTGGCCGGGCGGGCTACAGGTGCGGCAGGATCGCCGGCATCAGGTCCTGGAAGGTGCGGCCGTTGGCCGGGGTGCCGAGGGCCGTCATCGTCCAGCCGGGGCCGGTGCGGTGCACCTTGGCCATGATCTGGGCCGTGTAGGCGCCGCCGCCCGCCAGCGTGTAGCGGGCCAGCTCCTGGCCGTTGGTCTCGTCGACGAGACGGCAGAACGCGTTCTGCACTTCCTGGAAGGTCTGGCCCGTGAAGGAGTTCACGGTGAAGACGATCTGGTCGATGTGGACCGGGACGCGCGCCAGGTCGACGAGGATCGCCTCGTCGTCGCCGCCCTGTCCGACACCGCCGACGAGGTTGTCGCCGGTGTGGCGCACCGAGCCGTCGTCGCTCACCAGGTGGCGGAAGAAGACGACGTCGACGGGCTGCTTGTCCGCGAACAGGACGGCGGAGGCGTCCAGGTCGATCTCGCGGGTGCGCGAGCCGAACAGGCCGCGACGGGGAGCCGCCTGCCAGCCGAGACCCATGCGCACCGCGGTCAGGCTGCCGCCGTCGTTCTTTTGCAGACTGATGGCCTGACCCTTGGTCATGTTGACGGTCACGCGCTGATTCCCCTCTCGAACTGTCCCCTGTTGCCGCGGAGTCCGCGGTTGACCAGAACCCTATGCGGGGGCACTGACAGTGCCGCTACCCGGGGCCGTACTTTGTGTCGGTCTTGCAACACAGCGCGTGCAACAGGGGCGTCGCGTGTCCGTCAGGCCAGGCCCGCCTCCCGCATCTGGCGCAGTTCCTTCTTCATCTCGGAGACCTCGTCGCGCAGCCGGGCCGCGATCTCGAACTGGAGATCGGCGGCGGCGGCGCGCATCCGCGCGGTCATCTCCTCGATCTGTTCGGCCAGTTCGGCCGCGGGCCGGTCGGTCGGCACGGTGTCCTTGGCCTTGAACTTGGCTGCCTTACCGCCCGCCGCCTTGCCGCCGAGGGACGGCACCGGAGCCTTGGCGCCCTTGCCGTCCTTCTGCTTGCGGTAGCCGGAGCCGAGCAGCTGCTCGGTGTCGACGTCCTCGCGGGCGATCTGCGCCACGATGTCGTTGATCTTCTTGCGCAGCGGCTGGGGGTCGATGCCGTTCGCCGTGTTGTACGCGACCTGCTTCTCCCGGCGCCGGTTGGTCTCGTCGATGGCCTTCTCCATCGACGGGGTGATCTTGTCGGCGTACATGTGGACCTGGCCGGAGACATTGCGCGCCGCGCGGCCGATGGTCTGGATGAGGGAGGTGCCGGAACGCAGGAAGCCCTCCTTGTCGGCGTCGAGGATCGCCACCAGGGAGACCTCGGGCAGGTCGAGGCCCTCGCGGAGGAGGTTGATGCCGACCAGGACGTCGAACTCGCCGGAGCGCAGTTCCCGCAGCAGTTCGACGCGGCGCAGGGTGTCGACGTCGCTGTGCAGGTAGCGGACCTGGATGCCGAGCTCCAGGAAGTAGTCCGTGAGGTCCTCGGCCATCTTCTTGGTGAGCGTGGTGACCAGGACGCGCTCGTCCTTCTCGGTGCGCTTGCGGATCTCGTGCACCAGGTCGTCGATCTGGCCCTCGGTGGGCTTGACCACGACCTCCGGGTCGATCAGACCGGTCGGGCGGATGATCTGCTCGACGACGCCGTCGCCGCGCGAGAGTTCGTAGTTGCCCGGGGTGGCCGACAGATAGACGGTCTGCCCGATGCGCTCCTGGAACTCCTCCCACTTCAACGGGCGGTTGTCGAGGGCGGAGGGCAGCCGGAATCCGTGGTCGACGAGGGTGCGCTTGCGGGAGGCGTCGCCCTCGTACATGGCGCCGATCTGCGGGACCGTGACATGCGACTCGTCGATGACCAGCAGGAAGTCGTCCGGGAAGTAGTCCAGCAGGGTGTTCGGCGGGGAGCCGGGCTCACGGCCGTCGAAATGCATCGAGTAGTTCTCGACGCCCGAGCAGGAGCCGATCTGGCGGAGCATCTCCAGGTCGTACGTCGTCCGCATACGCAGCCGCTGGGCCTCCAGGAGCTTGCCCTGCTTCTCCAGCTCGGTGAGGCGCTCGCCCAGCTCCTTCTCGATGTCGTTGGCGGCCCGCTCCAGACGCTCGGGGCCGGCGACGTAGTGGGAGGCCGGGAAGACGTAGAGCTGCTGGTCGTCGCTGATGATCTCGCCGGTGAGCGGGTGGAGCGTGGACAGCGCCTCGATCTCGTCGCCGAACATCTCGATGCGGACGGCGAGCTCCTCGTAGACCGGGAAGATCTCGATGGTGTCGCCGCGCACCCGGAAGGTGCCCCGGCTGAAGGCCAGGTCGTTGCGCGTGTACTGGATGTCGACGAAGCGGCGCAGCAGCTCGTCGCGGTCGAGCTCGTCGCCGACCCTGAGGGGGACCATCCGGTCCACGTACTCCTGCGGAGTACCGAGGCCGTAGATGCAGGAGACCGAGGCGACCACGATGACGTCGCGGCGGGTCAGCAGGGAGTTGGTCGCGGAGTGGCGCAGCCGCTCGACCTCCTCGTTGATCGAGGAGTCCTTCTCGATGTAGGTGTCCGACTGCGGGACGTAGGCCTCGGGCTGGTAGTAGTCGTAGTACGAGACGAAGTATTCGACCGCGTTGTTCGGCAGCAGCTCCCGGAACTCGTTCGCCAGCTGGGCGGCCAGCGTTTTGTTCGGGGCCATCACCAGGGTGGGCCGCTGGAGCTTCTCGATCATCCACGCGGTGGTGGCGGACTTGCCGGTGCCGGTCGCGCCGAGGAGGACGACGTCCTTCTCGCCGGCCTCGATGCGCCTGGCCAGGTCGGCGATGGCCGCCGGCTGGTCGCCGCTGGGCTGGTAGGGGCTGACGACCTCGAAAGGCGCCACCGTGCGTTCGATGTGGGAAACGGGCCGCATGGAGTCCACCGTACGACCACCCACTGACAACGCGGTGCGGTCACCAGTTCTGCGGGGTCCGGGAGCTGCGCTGGCCGACCCGTCGGCGGGGTCGGACCGAGAGGCGGCGGGCGGTGTGCGGGGCGTCTGCGTGGGCCGGAATACCTGGCTTGTTCTCGACGGGCGCCCAGTCGGGCTTGCCCATGACCATCAGCGGGTCGAACATCACGACGACGCCGGCGATCAGCAGGAAGGCCAGGGGGCCGATCATCATGGGCGCGAGCAGTTCGGCGGGCGAGTCACCCGAGGACGGGGCGGCGGAGCTGCCGTGCAGATGGACGCTGAGGGCGGCCATGCCGGTGTAGTGCATACCGCTCACGGCGAGACCCATGACGAGGCTCGCGCCCACGCTCCACATCAGGCCTCTGACCTGGCCGGCCGCCCACAGCGCGGCGGTGGCGGCGGCCATGGCTATGACGACGGAGGCGGCGACGGTCAGCGTGTTGTATTCCAGGTTTCCGTTGAGCCGCATCCCGGCCATGCCCAGATAGTGCATCGAGGCGACGCCCAGGCCCGTAATGGTGCCTCCGGTGAACAGCGCCGTTCCGCTCGCGCCCTTGTAACCGACTATGAAGATCCCGACGCCCACCATGACGATCGCGACGCCCAGGCTCGCGAACGTCATGGCTTTGTCGTAGTGGATCGGGGCGCCCCTGACGGTGAAGCCCATCATCGCCACGAAATGCATGGTCCATATGCCGGAGCCGATCGCGGCGGATCCCAGGGCCAGCCAGCCGGGTCGCCACGAGTTCGACACCAGCATGGATCTGGTGGTGCAGCGCAGGCCGAGGGCGCCTCCCAGGCAAGCCATGAGGTAGGCCACCAGCGGTGTGACGAGTCCGTAGCTGAATCCGTCGACCGTGCCTTGCATGCGCGGCTACCCTTCCGCCTTCTTGCGTCCCGGAATGTGCTGAAATGCGCCCCTCCCAGGACCGCCCGAGCGGTCAGGGCCGAGGCGAAGAGTATGACCCCCACCGGAATGGTCGAACGATTTTCCGGCAAAGAAACACGCCCTTGCCACGCCGTTGCCGCAGTTGTGCGGCACCGGTGAGCGGAGTTGGGCAACTCCATTCAATCTGTGGTCATTCTGTACTCCTCTGCTGTTGACCCTCTGCTGTCACAGTGGAGCTGTCCGTGAACGCTCGATGCAAGGAGTACGCATGCACGCGCGTGCTGTTGCCGCCACGACCACCGCGCTCCTGGGGACCGTCGCCCTCCTGCTTCCCTCCTCCGACGTCCGGGCCGCCGACGACGGCGAACGGCCCACGGTCATCGCCCACCGGGGCGCCTCCGCCTACGCTCCCGAGAACACCCTGGCCGCCGTCGACACCGCGGCCGGGCTGGGCATCCACTGGGTCGAGAACGACGTCCAGCGCACCAAGGACGGCAAGCTCGTCGTCATCCACGACGACAGCCTCCAGCGCACCACCGACGTCGAGCAGGTCTTCCCCGGCCGGGCGCCCTGGAAGGTGAAGGACTTCACCGCCGCCGAGATCGCGCGCCTCGACGCGGGCAGTTGGTTCGGCCCCTCCTACGCGGGCACGCGCGTGCCGACGCTGGAGCAGTACGTGCGCCGGGTCGACCGCAACCACCAGAAGCTCCTCCTGGAGATCAAGAACCCGACCCTCTACCCGGGCATCGAGCAGCAGACCCTCAAGGTCCTCGCCAACGAGGGCTGGCTCGACAGCGGGCACCTCGCGAGCCGGCTGATCGTGCAGAGCTTCAGTGCGGACAGCGTGCGCACCGTCCACCAGCTGAAGCCCGGCGTCAAGACCGGCCTCCTCGGTACGCCGTCCGTGGCGGACCTGCACGCACTCGCGCGGTTCACCGACCAGATCAACCCCTCGCACACCACGATCACCTCCGGTTACGTGGCCGCCGTCCAGGCCTTCGACGGGGCGCACGGCAAGCCGCTGGAGGTCTTCGCGTGGACCGTCAACAGCGCGGAGACCGCCCGCCGGGTCGCCGGGTACGGAGTCGACGGCCTCATCAGCAACAAGCCCGACGTGGTCCGGGACGCGACCAGCGGGTCCTGAGGCCCGGGGCCGCCTCGCAGGGCGTTGTCAGTGGTGGGTCGTACGGTGGGCGCATGGACAGCCATGGGCAGAACGCGCAGCAGGTCGTGTGGGCCGTCGTCGGTACCGACATCGGCCCCCTGCTGCTGGCCGCGACCCGCGACGGACTCGTCAACGTCGTGTTCCACGCCACCGAGCCGGTGCGCGACAAGGCGCTGGACCGGCTCGCCTCCCGACTGGGCAGCGCGCCCGTCGAGGCGCCCGGCTCCCCGCTGCTGGCCGAGCCGATACGCCAGGTGAGGGCGTACTTCGAGGGTCGGCGGCGCGATTTCGAGCTGCCCCTGGACTGGTCGCTGATCTCCGGCTTCAACCGGCAGGTGCTGCGCGAGCTGGCGGCCGGGGTGCCGTACGGCAGCGTCGTCGGGTACGGCGATCTGGCCGGGCGGGTCGGCCAGCCGGGCGCGGCCCAGGCGGTCGGGGTGGCGATGGGTTCCAATCCGCTGCCGGTGGTCGTGCCCTGCCACCGGGTCGTGGAGAGCGACGGCGGGATCGGCGGGTTCGGGGGCGGGCTGGAGACCAAGCGGAAGCTGCTCGCCCTGGAGGGAGTGCTCCCCGAACCGCTGTTCTGAGAGGCGGCCGCCTCCGGTCCGTGCGCGACGGCTGGCCGGAAGGCCGATGCGGTAGCAGACTCCGCCCTGCGCACAGCCACTGGCATCCGAAGACATCGGAGCCGAAGGGACGGCGATCACGCATGAGCGGAAGCGGGAACAGGGCAGTCGCGTATCTGAAGCCGGGCGCGGTGGAGGTCAGGACCATCGACCACCCGACGCTCGAATTGCAGGACGGGCCGGGGGTCGCACCGGAGAACGTCGGCCGCAAGTGCCGGCACGGAGTGATCCTCAAGGTGCTCGCCACCAACATCTGCGGCAGCGACCAGCACATGGTGCGCGGGCGGACGACCGCGCCCGAGGGGCTGGTCCTCGGACACGAGATCACCGGAGAGGTCGTAGAACGGGGACCGGACGTCGAGACCGTCGACGTCGGCGACATCGTCTCCGTACCGTTCAACATCGCCTGCGGCCGGTGCCGCAACTGCAAGGAGCGGGCCACCGGCATCTGTCTGAACGTCAACCCCGCGCGCCCCGGAGCGGCCTACGGCTATGTCGACATGGGCGGCTGGGTCGGCGGCCAGGCCGAGTACGCGATGGTGCCGTACGCGGACTTCAACCTGCTGAAGTTCCCGGACCGGGACCAGGCGCGCGCGAAGCTGCTCGATCTGACCATGCTGTCGGACATCTTCCCGACCGGCTTCCACGGCGTGGTGAGCTCGGGCGCCGGTGTCGGTTCGACGGTGTACGTCGCCGGGGCGGGCCCGGTGGGGCTGGCGGCGGCCGCGTCCGCGCAGCTGCTGGGTGCCGCGGTCGTCATCGTCGGCGACCTCAACGCCGAGCGGCTGGCCCAGGCGCGCAGCTTCGGCTGCGAGACCGTCGACGTCTCGCGCGGCAGTGTGGGCGAGCAGATCGCGCAGATCCTCGGCGAGCCCGAGGTGGACGCCGCGGTCGACGCGGTCGGCTTCGAGGCCCGGGCACATGGCCCCGAGGCTCCGGAGGCACCCGCCACGGTCCTGAACTCCCTGATGGGCATCACGCGCGCGGGCGGCGCCCTCGGCATCCCCGGTCTGTATGTCACGGATGACCCCGGCGGGGTCGACGAGGACGCGAAGTCCGGGACGCTGAAGGTGCGGCTCGGGCTCGGCTGGGCCAGGAGCCACCGGTTCACCACCGGTCAGTGTCCGGTGATGAAGTACCACCGGGGTCTGATGATGGCGATCCTGCACGAGCGCGTGCACATCGCGAAGGCGGTCAACGCGACCGTCATCGGGATCGAGGACGCACCGCGCGGTTACGCCGAGTTCGACCAGGGCGCGAGCCGGAAGTACGTGCTCGACCCGCACGGGGCGCTGAAGGGCGTACGGCCCGTCTGACGCCTCAAGGGGGTCCACGCGCGCGTGGACCCCCTCGCCCGTCGGTGAGCCGGTCAGTCGTAGTGCCGTACCTCGAAGACGTTGCCGTCCGGATCGCGGAAGTAGAAGCTGCGCGGGGCCGCGCCCCGGGCGCCGTAGGAGTCGTGGAAGATCTCCGAGACGGGCACCGAGCGTTCCTCCAAGCGGGTGCGCAGTGCGTCGAAGTCGTCGCTCGGCAGGGCCAGGCAGATGTGATTGACCGGGTGGCCCGCGCTTTCGGCGGCGCCCGGGAGCATCGTCATGCGGTCCGCCCCGGCCTTCGGGGCGAGATCGAGGATGGTCTCGTCGTTGAGCCGTACGGAAGGGAAGGGCGCCTTCCCGGCGGCGAACTCGGTGACCCGCAGGGGGCGCATGCCGACCGCCTTCTCGTAGAAATCGGCCGACGCCACCGGGTCCCGCACCCAGAGGACGACATGGTCGAGACGTGTCGAGTTGTCCGTCATGCACCCCAGGCTGGTGTCGTCTCCCACGGCTCGCAAGGGTTTGGCCGGGTGCGCCGCCCGCCAGAGATGAGGGAAGGACGATCGACAGGAGGCGGGCGCGTGGTGCTGGTGGTTTCCGAAGAAGTGCGCGAGGCGATCGACGCGCGTCGACCCGTGGTGGCCCTGGAGTCCACGATCATCGCGCACGGGTTGCCGCGACCGCGCAATCTCCAGGTGGCGCTGGAGCTGGAGGACGTCGTACGGCAGGAGGGCGCGGTTCCCGCGACGATCGCGGTGCTGGACGGGCGGCCCCATGTCGGCCTGGACAAGGAGCAGTTGGAGCGGGTCGCGAACGAGGACGGGATCCGCAAGCTGGGCCATCGTGATCTGCCGCTCGCGGTGGCCGCCGGAGTGAGCGGGGCGACCACGGTGTCGGGGACCGCGCTGCTGGCGGCGCTGGCGGGTGTCCGTGTGTTCGCGACGGGCGGGCTCGGCGGGGTGCACCGGGAGTGGACGGTGACGCAGGACGAGTCGGCCGACCTGGGGCTGCTGGCGCGGACGCGGATCACGGTGGTGTGCGCGGGCGTGAAGTCCATCCTGGACGTGCCGGCGACCCTGCAACGGCTGGAGACGCTCGGCGTCGCGGTGGCAGGGTACGGCACGGACCACTTCCCCGGCTTCTATCTGTCGGACTCGGGCCACCCGGTGGACTGGACGCTGGACTCCCCGGGGCAGGTGGCGGATGTGATGCGGGCTCAGGACACGCTGGGTGGCCCCGAGTCGGCGTTGATCGTCGCCAATCCCGTACCGGAGGCCGAGCAGTTGGATCCCGATCTGCACGCGCGCGTACTCGCCGACGCGCTGCACGCGTGCGAGGAGCGGGGCGTCACGGGCCAAGGCGTCACCCCCTTCCTCCTCGACTATCTGGTACGGCACACCGACGGCGCCTCTCTCAGTGCCAACCTGGCTGCGGTACGGGGCAATGTGCGGTTGGCGGGGCGGATCGCGGCGGCCTGGGCCGGGGCGTAGCGGTGAGGGCCGAGGGGGCCGGGGCCGAGGCGGGGGACGACGGTTCGTCGTCAGGTGCGTTGCTCGTCGTCGGGGACGTCATCACGGACATCGTCGCCCGGCATCGGGGGCCGCTCGCGGCGGGCACGGACACGGTCTCGGCGATCCGGACCCTGCCCGGCGGGGCCGGTGCCAACGTGGCCTGCTGGGCGGCCCATTGGGGTGGTCCCGAGGTCCGGATGCTCGGCCGGGTGGGCGCGGACGCGGTGGCCTGGCACGAGCGGGAGCTGGCGGCCCGCGGGGTACGGCCCCGTCTCGTCGTCGACCCGGAGGCGCCGACCGGCACGGTGATCTGCCTGGTCGACACGGGTGCCGCCGCCGAGCGGACGTTCCTCACGGACAGTGGTGCGGCCATACGGCTCGACCCGGGCGACTGGTCGGACGCACTGCTCGACGGGGTGGCCCGGCTGCATCTGTCGGGATACCTGCTGTTCTCCGCGCCGAGCCGCGCGTTCGTGGAGGTGGCGCTGGCGTCGGCACGCGCGCGTGGGGTGCCGGTGAGTCTGGATCCGGCGTCGGTCGGGTTCCTGAGGAAGCTGGGGATCGACCGTTTTCTCACGCTGGTGGAAGGGGTCGACGTCCTGCTGCCGAGCCGGGACGAGGCTTGTCTGCTGACCGGGTTGCCCGATGTGGAGGACGCGGCGGCCAAGCTCAGCCGTCAGGTACCGCTGGTGGTCGCCAAGCAGGGTGCGGACGGTGCGCTGGTGGCTCGCGGGGGTACGGTCACCGCCCGCCTCCCCGCGGTCCCGGCCACGCCTGTGGACACGACGGGCGCCGGCGACGCCTTCACCGGCGCCTTCCTCGCCACCCTCCTCACCGGCGCCGAACCGGAGGACGCGGCGCGGGAGGGGTGCCGGGCGGGGGCGAAGTCGATCGAGAGGGTGGGAGGCAGGCCACCGGCGTCCGGATGACTCGGCGAGAACCGAAGCCGGGTGGCAGGCCACCACACTCCTGCCACCGGCCTCCGGATGATTCCGGGAGAGCCATAACCCGGCGCAGGCCACCACACTCCTGCCACCGACCTCCGGATGATTCCAGGAGAGCCAAAACCCGGCGCAGGCCACCACACTCCTGCCACCGACCTCCGGATGATTCCGGGCGAGCCGAAGCCGGGCGGCGGGCCACCGGTGTTCCGGCGCTCCGGGCAGCACCAGCCCGGCGGCGGGCGAGCGGCGCCCTGCCTCTCCCGCTCCCTACGCCTTCCGCCCCCACGCCGAGATCATCGGTGCCGTGGCCAGATCCATCGTGCCCGCCTCGACGTTCGCCAGGTGGCGGTCGATCTCCTCGTCCGTGGCCAGTCCCGCCGTGACGAGGTCGGCGCGGACCTGGCGGATCGTGGCGGACTCCAGGGCCGCGCAGGCGGGTGAGGTGAGCGGGAAGTAGGCGTCGGCCTGCACGCGGCGCAGTCCGGCCTCGCGGAGCAGGCGCGGGAGGCGTCGGCCGTAGGAGAGGTCGGCGCCGCGGTCGGCGAGGAGCCGGCGGAAGCCGGTGCGCAGTCGGTTGGCCAGCTGCTCGGCGGGGCCGTGTTCGTCGGGGCAGGTCAGGGGCTGTAGGGCAGGGTCGGCGTCCTCGATCAGGAGCCGTCCGCCGGGGCGCAGGGACTCGATCATCGACCGCAACGCCCGTTCCCGGTCCGGCACATGGACGAGGACGAGCCTCGCGTGCACGAGGTCGAAGCCCTCCCCCGGCGGCTCCTCCGCGCCCACGTCGTGGACACGCACCTCGACCGGCGGCCGGGCGGCCGGGGCGACCCGGGAGGTGTCGATGTCGGTCGCGACGACCCGCCCGGTCGGGCCCACCTTCTTGGCCAGCCAGGACACGACGGACGTGCCGCCGGCCCCGACCTCCCAGCAGCGCCAGCCGGGGCCGACACCGAATCCTTCGAGGTGCCGGAAGGTCGTGGGGTCGAAGAGGGAGGCGAAGGCGTCGAAGCGCTCTCCGGCCTCGGTCTGCCGGTTGTCGAGGAGATACCCGTCGGTTCGCATCATGCCGCGATCATTCCAGTTGTCCTGGTTGTCCATAGTGGTCGACGCTCCGGTACGACAGCACGGCGACGCAACTCCACGAGGGGGTACCCGAGCCCTCACACCGGCCCGAAAGCCCCTTGCCCAACGCTCCCGGCGCCCGCCCCAAAGCCCTTGTCCACAGGCGGGAACAAAGCGGAACGCCCTGGTCCCACAGGCTTACCCGCGTTTCACGCAGGGCTGGCACACTGGCACGCCAGGGCGCAGCGATGCGGCGAGCGGGGATCCATGCAAGGAGTTCCAGATGTCCATGGCAGGGAATCTGCGGAAGGTCACGAGCCTCGGCAGGGTCAGCGGCCTTCGCAGGGTGGCACGGCTGGCGCGGCGCCGTCCGCGCGTCGACCTGAGCCATCCCGCCAGGTCACCTCTGGGCTCGTCGGTGGTGAACTGTGTGTCCTATCGGGACGGGGCCCGGGTCCCGGGTGGCGGTGACCTGGTCGACACCGTGGAGCGCGTGCGCAAGTACGGCGACGGTTTCGTGTGGCTCGGTCTCCATGAGCCGACGGACCAGGAGTTCGCCGGCATCGCGGAGCTCTTCGAACTGCACCCGCTGGCGGTCGAGGACGCCATCGAGGCCCACCAGCGCCCGAAACTGGAGCGGTACGACGAGACGCTGTTCGCGGTGTTCAAGACCGTCTGCTACGTGGAGCACGAGGAGCTCACGGCGACGAGCGAGGTGGTGAACACCGGCGAGATCATGGTGTTCGTCGGCGAGGACTTCGTGATCACCGTGCGGCACGGGATGCACGGCTCGCTGGGCCCGCTGCGCGAGGAGCTGGAGGCCGACGCGCAGCAGCTGGCCAAGGGGCCCGCCGCGGTGCTGCACGCGATCGCGGACCATGTGGTCGACGACTATCTGAACGTCACGGACGCGGTCCAGGAGGACATCGACCAGGTCGAGACGGACGTCTTCTCCCAGGACGGTGCGCGGACCGACCCGGGGCGCATCTACCAGCTCAAGCGCGAACTCCTCGAACTGAAGCGGGCCGTGGTGCCGCTGGCCCGGCCGATCGAGGAGTTGTCCACACGTCCCATACGGGTGGTCAGTTCGGAGATACAGGCCTACTTCCGCGATGTCTCCGACCATCTGCTGCGCGCCAAGGAACAGATCGCCGCGTTCGACGAACTGCTCAACTCGATCCTTCAGGCACACCTCGCCCAGGTGACGGTCGCGCAGAACGAGGACATGCGGAAGATCACGGCGTGGGCGGCCATCGTCGCCGTGCCGACGATGGTCTGCGGGGTGTACGGCATGAACTTCGAGCACATGCCGGAACTGCACTGGACGTTCGGCTACCCCATGGTCCTCGGTGTCATATCCGTGGCGTGTCTGGCCCTCTACCGAGGCTTCCGGCGCAACGGCTGGCTCTGAGCGAGCCCCCGGCCGACGGTCAGTGCGTCGCGCTCTTCGCGTAGACGCTCTCCGCCCAGGTGGCGATCTGGTCCTCCGTCAGATGCCGGGCCAGGTCGGCCTCGCTGATCATGCCGACGAGGCGCTTGTTCTCGATGACGGGGAGCCGGCGGATCTGGTGGTCCTGCATCTCCCGGAGCACGTCGCCCACATCGGCGCCCGCGTCGATCCAGCGAGGTGTGCCCTGGGCCATCTCACCGGCGGTGACCTTAGCCGGGTCGTGCCCCATGGCCACACAGCCCACGACGATGTCGCGGTCGGTGAGGATGCCGCAGAGCCGTTCGTTCGCGTCGCTGATGGGCAGGGCTCCGACGTTGAGGTCACGCATCAGCTGGGCGGCGCGGTCGAGGGTCTCGTGGGCGGGGATCCACTGAGCGCCGCGATGCATGATGTCTCCGGCGGTGGTCATGAAGTACCTCCCGGTTCCGGACGGCCGGCGCGGAGCACTGGGCGCACCGCGCGGGTCCGGCGGCCGACGCGGAGCACTGGCGCACCGCTGGTCCCGGCGTCGTTCATTCTCGCCGCGCCCAGCCGCTGTCGCACCCGGAGGCGGGATCGGGGACGGAGCGGGGACGGGGACGGGGACGGTTCAGGCCGAGAAGCCCACGATCCGCCGCGGGACGACACGGATGATCACGCGGGTCTCGTCGTCCTTCTCGGCGGGCGGGTCGATGCCGAGGTACTTGTGCGAGAGGTCGTGCGGGAGGCGCTTGCCGGGGTCCGGGAGGATCTCGGCGGTGCCGCGGATCTCGACCGAGGTGTAGGGGTTGGCCAGGTCGTAGACCGAGACGCTGATGCGGGGGTCGCGGCGGAGGTTGCGCACTTTCTGCCGGTTGTCGACGGAGGAGAAGAGGACGGCGTCGCCCTCGCGTTTGATCCAGACCACGGAGTTCTGCGGGGAGCCATCGGGGCCGAGGGTGGCGACGCTGGCGAAGTTTCGGCCGTCGAGGAGGGCGCGGACGGAGTCGTCGAAGGAGAGGTGACCGCTCGTGGAAGTCGTCATGGGGCTCAGCGTAGTTACATGCACGCGCATATAAAAGTGGTTTGCTGGATCTTCTGGAAGTGAGTCCCCCGGGGCCGCCTCATCCCCGCCATGCCGGGTGCCGGGGATCGTCGGCGCGCACCAGGACGTCGGCGGTGCCCGCGGGGTCGGTCTCGCCCTCGTAGCGCTCGAAGGCCTCCAGGGTCCAGTGCTCGGCCTCGGGGGTGCGGCGGCGCAGGGCGCCCGGGGAGAGGAGTACGTGGACGGTCAGGTCGAAGGGGAACCAGTGCCGCAGCAGGAGGGGGCCGTGCAGCAACAGGAAGCCGCCGGGCGGGAGTTGGACGTAGGGACTGCGGGTGGCGCGGTCGGTGGCGGGGTCCCAGAGGTCGGGCAGGACGCGGCCGTCGCCACCCGGTTCGAGGGGACCGAAGACCTCACGCCACAGGGCGCCGGTGTCGAACCAGCCGTCGTAATAGGCCTCCACGTCCTGGTGGCCGTATTCAAAACGGAGCGAGGCGGGGCGCAGGAAGCCCCGGGTGCCGACCACGAGAGGACGGCGGCCTCGTATGCGGAGCGCTTCGGCGACGCGTTCGGCGAGGTCCTGGGGGCGGGCCGCCGGAGCACCGTCGAAGGCGATCCGCGGCCAGGGGCTGCCGTCGGCCGGCTTCAGGTCGAGAAGGCGGTCGGCGAGGAGGTCGCCGAGTCGGTCCCAGGTGATCGCTTCGAGTCGCACAGGGCCATGATGCGTCAGCCGACGGTCAGGACGCGTTCCGCTGATGCGACCGGCGGGCGGCGAGCAGTTGCGGGAGATGGGTCTCGCTCCAGGTACGGGCGGCGTCGAGGAGGGGGATCAGGGTGCGGCCGAGGGGGGTGAGGGCGTACTCGACGCGGGGCGGGTTCTCGTCGTAGGCGGTGCGGGTGAGCAGACCGTCGCGCTCCATGGCGCGCAAGGTCTCGCTGAGGACCTTGGGGGTGACGGCCCGGAGCGGGACACGGAGTTCGGTGAAGCGGCGCGGACCGCCCTCCAGACAGCGGACGACCATGCCGGTCCACTTGTCCCCCACCCTGAAGGGCATCGCGGCGGAAGGGCACACGGGGTCGAACATGTCAGGGCCCAGGGAGGGGGTGGAAGGAGTCATCGGTCGAGGCTAGCGCCGATACCGTTGAAGTAACCGGGGCCTGCGTCTCTAACGTCCGGGTCGGGTGCCGAACCTCGGTGCCGGACAAGGAGGTTGGTCATGGGTGGCGGGATCGTCGTCTTCGGGGGCGGCGGGCGTGCGGGCCGGGCGGTCACGGCAGAGGCGCGCGGGCGTGGGTACGAGGTGACGGCCGTGGTGCGGGAGCCGGCGCGGTATCCGGCGCTGGGCGCCGAGGGAGTGACGGTCGTCCGGGGTGATGTGACCGACGCCGACTCGGTCGGCTCCGTGGTGGGTGGGCATGTGGCCGCCGTGCACGCGGTGTCGCCGTTCAGCGGGCCGGAGCAGGGGTTCGACACGCTCGATCCGGACTTCTTCGTGAAGGCGGCGGACGCGCTGCTGAGCGGGCTGGCCGCGACGGGGGTGCGGCGACTGGTGGCCGTGGGGCTGTTCGTGAACCTGCTCGGGGCGGACGGACGGCCGTTGATGGATGACCCCGCGGTGTTCCCGCCGGAGATACGGCCGTTCGCGCGGGCGCACACGGCGGGGCTGGACCGGCTGCGCGCACACGCGGCCGGGGAGGACACGGTCGACTGGGTGATGCTCACCCCGGGAGGAGGACTGGAGGAGGGCGCGCCGTGCACCGGGCGTTATGTGTTCGGCGGCGAGCGGGCTACGGAGGGGTCGCAGCCGACGCTGTCGTACGCGGATCTCGCGGTGGCGGTGGTCGACGAGATCGAGCGGCCGACGCGGCATCGGACGCGGGTGTCGGTGACGGGTGTGGAGTAGGGCGGGCGGGGTGGTTCGTGGCCCGTGCACGGGAATGAACCACCTATGGCGCACCTGGTAACTCCCCCGCACCGCACCGGGCTTCTCGCCGTCCAGCCGCTCAGGCGGAAGCAGTGCGCCGAGTGCCGGCGCGGACCGCTGCCGATGCTGGTGCTGGAGGACGGGGCGCCACGGTGTCTGGACTGCGCCGACCTCGGTCACCTGGTGTTCCTGCCGCGCGGCGACACCGCGCTGACGCGCAGGTCGAGGGAGGAGAGCGTGCTGTCGGCGGTGGTCGTACGGTTCAACCGGCGCAAGGGGCGGTACGAGCGGCAGGGTGTCCTCGTCGAGGAGGCGGCGCTGGCCCGGGCGGAGGCGCGGTGTCTGGCGGACGCCGAGGCGCGACGGCGGCGCCGGGTGCGGGACGCGCGGCGGCGGGCGGCGGAGGACGTGCGGTTCACGGAGCTGTTCGAAGCGGAGATCCGCCGCCTGTTTCCCGGCTGCCCGGCCGAACGGGCCCGGGGGATCGCCGCGCACGCGTCGGTGCGGGGCAGTGGTCGGGTGGGGCGGAGTGCGGCCGGGCGGGCGTTGTCGGAGGGGGCCGTCGTCTCGGCGGTGGTGGCGTCCGTACGGCATCTGGACACGCCGTACGACCAGTTGCTGATGAGCGGGGTGCCGCGGCATGAGGCGCGGCGGAGGATCGCGGTGGCGGTGGAGGAAGTGCTGGGTCGGTGGCGGTGACTCACCGTCGCGGCGGACGGAAGGGGCCGCGGATTCGGACGGGACCGCATCGGGAGGAAACGGAACCGCATCGGGAGGAGGGAGACGTCCCCTGGACGCCTGCGTATGCGCGCGCGTCGATCGGCCATGGTGACGGTCCTCGTACGGGAATTCACTTGTGGTGACGGTGGGTGCCGGGCAGGATCTCGGCTCGATGCGGGAGTTGACGTTGAGATGATCGCTGGACCGTACTTCGTACTGACGGTGCTGGGTGTGCTGGGGACCGGGCTGGTGGCCGGGGTGTTCTGCGCGTTCTCGACCTTCGTGATGAAGGGGCTCGCCGCGTTGCCGCCGGCGCAGGGGGTCGCCGCGATGAAGGCGATCAACGTGACCGCGCTGCGGCCGGCGTTCATGCTCGTGTTCCTCGGCTCGGCGGTGCTGTCGGCCGTGCTCGCGGTGGTGACGTTCGTGCTGTTGCCGGACGACGGGACGGTGGAGCTGCTGCTGGGCAGTGCGCTGTATCTGGTCGGCTCGTTCGGGGTGACGATGGTGGCGAACGTGCCCCGCAACGACGCCCTGCTGAAGCTGGACGCCGGCACTCCCGAAGCCGCCGCGTACTGGCCGACGTACGTGCGCGAGTGGACGATGTGGAACCACGTCCGCATGGTCGCCTCGGGTGCGGCGGCGGTGGCGTACGTGCTGGCGCTGACGTAGTCCCGCGACGGGTTCCACGGCCGCTCCACGGCCGCTCCACGGCCGCTCCACGCCGGCTCCACTGCGGTTCCACGGTGGTTCCACGACGGTTCCCCGGCCCGTCCGAACCCCTTGAGAAAGCGCTGTCCCCCCACTCTGCGCGTGGCGCCGGGGCGACGTATCGTGGCCGAAAGAGTGCCGCCCGATGACGCACGGCCCGTCGACTCCGACGCAAGGAAGACGGCCATGGCCGATCCCAAGGGATTCATGACCACCCCTCGCCAGGACTGGCCCCGTCGGCCGGTCGAGGAGCGGGTCCGGGACTGGGACGAGGTGTACGTCCCCGGGGCGCTGCTGCCCATCATCGACCAGCAGGCCGACCGCTGCATGGACTGCGGCATACCGTTCTGCCACGACGCCTGTCCGCTCGGGAACCTGATCCCCGAGTGGAACGACCTCGTCTCCCGGAACGACTGGCGGGCCGCCGCCGACCGGCTGCACGCCACCAACAACTTCCCCGAGTTCACCGGCCGGTTGTGCCCGGCGCCGTGCGAGGCGGGCTGCGTCCTCGCCATCAACCAGCCCGCGGTCACCATCAAGAACGTCGAGGCGGCCATCGCCGACCGGGCCTGGGAGCTCGGTTTCGCGCCACCGCGGCCACCGGACCGGCTGTCCGGGCGCACCGTCGCGGTGATCGGCTCGGGGCCGACGGGACTGGCCGCGGCACAGCAGTTGACGCGGGCGGGGCACACGGTCGCCGTGTTCGAGAAGGACGACCGGCCGGGCGGACTGATGCGGTACGGGATCCCCGCGTTCAAGATGGAGAAGCACCATCTGGAGCGCCGCATCGGGCAGATGCGGGCCGAGGGAACGAAGTTCCGTACGTCGACGGCGGTCGGGCGGGACATCGGGGCGGCGGAGCTGCGGGCGCGCTACGACGCGGTCGTGATCGCCACCGGCGCCACCGCCTGGCGCGAACTGGACGTGCCCGGACGGGAGTTGACCGGCATCCAGCAGGCCATGGAGTATCTGCCGCTGGCCAACCGGGTGGGCGAGGGAGATCTGGACGTCTCCCCGATGTCCGCCGCCGGGAAGCATGTCGTCATCGTCGGCGGCGGTGACACGGGCGCCGACTGTCTGGGTACGGCGGTGCGCGAAGGCGCCGCGTCCGTCACGCAGTTGGACATCTACGCCCAGCCCGGCGCCGAGCGCGACGAGGACGCCGAGCCCTGGCCGACGTACCCGAAGGTCTACCGGCTGTCGGCCGCGCACGAGGAGGCCGGGGCGCTGGGGACCGCTCCGGCGGCGGACGCGGACGCACGGCTGTTCGCGGCGTCCACGCTCCGTTTCACCGGCGACGCCGACGGTCATGTGCGGTCACTGCACCTGGTCGAGGTCGACGCGGCGCGGCGGCCCGTGCCGGGGACCGGGCGGACGCTCCCCGCCGACCTCGTCCTGCTCGCCCTCGGCTTCTCCGGGCCCGACCGCGCGGACGGGCTCGTCGACCAGTTCGGGCTGGCCATGGAGCCGCGCGGCACGATCACGCGGGACGCCGGGTTCGCGACGAGCGCCCCCGGGGTGTTCGCCGCGGGGGACGCCGCGCGGGGGCAGTCGCTGATCGTGTGGGCGATCGCGGAGGGACGGGCGGTGGCGGCGGCCGTCGACCGCCATCTGACGGGCACTACGCGGCTGCCGGCGCCGATCGGACCGTACGACCGGCCGATGACCGTGTGAGCGACCGTGTGAACGACCGCCGGCCGGGGGAACCGGGGCGCGTCAGACCCGTTCGTCAGACCCGTTCGTCAGACCCGTTCCGCAGACCCGTTCGTCAGACCCGTTCGTCCGTCCCCGCCACCTTCTTCGTCGCCAGGGCCACCCGGTTCCATGTGTTGATCGCGAAGATCAGCGCCAGGACCTGCGCCAGCTCCTCCTCGCCGAAGTGGGCCGCGGCCTGCGCGTACACCGCGTCCGGGACTCCCCCGTCGGCCACCAGCGTCACCGCCTCGGTCAGGGCCAGCGCGGCCTGCTCCCGCTCCGTGAAGAAGTGCCGAGCCTCCCGCCAGACCACGACCATGTGGAGCCGGTCCTCGCTCTCGCCGGCCTTGCGGGCGTCGTTGGTGTGCATGTGGAGGCAGTAGGCGCAGTGGTTGAGGTGAGAGGCGCGGATCTGGATCAGCTCGACCAGGGCCGGGTCGAGGCCCGCGCGTGCGGCGGCGTCGAAGCCGATGAGGGCGCGGAAGACCTTCGGGGCGGACTTGGCGAAGTTCAGGCGGGTCGTCTCGGCGGAAGCAGTCGTGTTCGTCGTCATGCCCTCGAATCTACGGCCGGGAAAGACCGGCAGTATGGTGCATTTCCATGGCGAGATCGTGGGTCAATTCCGCGGAGCGAATCGGCTCCGATCTGCACCTGGAACTGGAACTGGAGCTGACCGGCCCGGGCGGCAGGCGGGCCGCGCTCGGCGACGCCCTGCGGGAGGCCGTACGCAGTGGCCGGCTCGCCCCCGGCACCCGGCTGCCGCCGTACCGGTCGCTCGCCGCCGACCTGGGCGTGGCCCGCAACACGGTGGCGGACGCGTACGCCGAGCTCGTCGCGGAGGGGTGGCTCACCGCCCGCCAGGGTTCGGGGACGCGGGTGGCGGAGCGGACCGAACCGCTGCGGGCGGCCGGGCACGCGCGTGTACCCAGGAAGGCGCCGCTACGCGCGCGTGGGCCGCGGCACGATCTGCGGCAGGGCGCCCCGGACGCGTCGTCGTTCCCGCGGGCGGCCTGGCTGACCTCCTACCGGCGGGCGCTTCAGCAGGCGCCGAACGAGGTGTTCGGACCCGGTGACCCCGCCGGACGGGTCGAGCTGCGGGAGGCGCTCGCGGAGTACCTGGCCCGCGCACGTGGCGTGCGGACCGAGCCGGGACGGATCGTGATCTGCTCCGGCTTCGCCCACGCCCTGCGCCTGCTCTTCCAGAACGCCCAAGGCCTCAAAGGCCCCCTCGCCGTGGAGGCGTACGGCCTGCCCTTCCACCGGGAACTGCTCGCGGGCGCCGGCGTGCGGACCGTACCGCTGCCGCTGGACGAACACGGCGCCGACGTAGGGCGGTTGGGGCGCGAGCGGGCCGTACTGCTCACGCCTGCACACCAGTTCCCGACCGGCGGTCCGCTGCACGCCGAGCGGCGGGCGGCCGTCGTCGACTGGGCACGCGCGCGTGGCGCGGTGGTGCTGGAGGACGACTACGACGGCGAGTTCCGCTACGACCGCAAGCCCGTCGGAGCGGTTCAGGGGCTCGATCCGGAGCGGGTGATCTTCATCGGCTCGGTGAGCAAGAGCCTGTCGCCCGCGGTGCGGCTGGGATGGATGGTGCTGCCGGAACGGTACGTCGACGACGTGCTCGCGGCCAAGGGCGAGCGCGAGGCATGGGCGAGCGTCCTCGACCAACTGGCCCTCGCCGACTTCCTCGTCTCCGGGGCGTACGACCGTCATGTACGGCGGATGCGGCAGCGGTACCGGAGCCGGCGGGACCGGCTGGTCGCGGCCCTCGCCGCGCACGCGCCGCACGTCGAGGTCAGCGGGGTCGCCGCAGGGCTGCACGCGGTGCTGCGGCTGCCGCCCGGCACCGAACGGTCGGCGGTCAAGGCCGCCGTCTGGCAGGGCGTCGCGCTCGACGGGCTGGCGGAGTTCCGGCATCCGGCGGCGTCGGTGGGGGACATGCCGGTCCAGGACGGCCTCGTGGTCGGGTACGCGACGCCCTCCGAGCATGCGTACGGCGCGGCGCTCGAGGCGTTGTGCGCGGCGCTGCCGCCGGGTGAGCCGGGCGGCGCTCCTGCCTTCGGATGAGCCCGCCTCGCGACGCCTCCTGCGTGGGAACGAGGGGACGACTGCTGCGGCTGGACCAGTCGCCGGGGGCTCCGCTGGACTCGCGCCGTCCCGGTGTCCCTGCACGCCCAAGAGGCCCTCGGGCGCCCTTGGGGCGACCCACCGGAGCCACCGAGGAACCGCACGGCGGCGGGCGCGGCTCTGACCGCCCTGTCCGAGGCCCGTGCCCGGCACGTGCCGGACGAGCAGATCATCGCCACCCACCCCGTGGTGCTGGCCCTCACGGCACCGAGCCTGCGCCGACGCGGAAGCGGACACCTACCGAGGACGGACCCCCGCCCCCCGCCCCGCCTTCCACAAACGTCCGCTCCAGCGGCGCACGCTGCGTGTTCTGCTCGCCGTCCTCCTCGGTCACGTCGTCCTGTGGGCGGCCGAAGCCGGGGGCGTTCTGGCGCTGTCGTACTGGATGCGCGAGGAGGAGGGACGGCTGCGGCGGGGCGCCGCCCCCTCTCCCGCCGGATACCGGGCGCTGGCCGCCCTGGTCATCACCACGGTCGTCGACCGGCGCTTCCTGGAGGTCGTCGCCCGGTCGTCCGGACCGGTGTTCGTGCACTGCGGTGCGGGAGTCGGCCGTACGGGCACGATGGCGGCGGCATATCTCGTGCAGACCGGCGAGAAGTCGTCGGCTCAGGCGGTCCGGCGCAACCTCGCGGTCGGACCGCCGTCGATCGAGCAGATCTACTACGGGCTCGATCTGAGCCCCGCGGAGGCCGAGCAGCCGCCGCTTCCGGTGGTGGCGGTGAGCCGCCTGGTGGACGCGCCCCGGCGGATCGCGTCCTGGTTCTGAGCGTCGATGCCAATCACTGCTTAACAAGCGTCAACTCACGTCATGACAGCAGGAAGTCGGCCTCCCCCGCCTTCGCGCCCTCGATGAAGGCCGTCATCTCGTCGCTGGTGTAGATCAGCGCCGGGCCGTCCGGGTCGGTCGACTGGCGGACGGCGATCCGGCCGTCGGCGAGCTTCATCGCCTCCAGGCAGTTGCCGCCGTTGCCGCCGCTCCACGGCTTGTGCCAGCCCTCGCTGCCCAACTCCCGCGCGGGCATGCCGTTGTAGACCGGTATGCGCGGCTTGATGCGATCCATTCACAGCTCCTTGCGGAGATCCCGGAGGATCTCCTTCGTGCGATGTGCCGTAGCGGCCTGCGCCGCCGTGCGGTCCATGACCTCAAGGTGGGTCGCCACCTCGGCGCGCGCGTCGAGATAGACGGCGCCGGTCAGGTACTCGCTGTAAACCATGTCCGGAAGCTCCGGCACGGCGAATCGGAACAGCACGAAGGGCCCGTACGTGCCGGGGTGCGGCCCGTTGGCGAACGGGGCGACCTGTAGCGTCACGTTGGGCAGCTTCGTGGCCTCGAGCAGCCTGTCGATCTGGGCACGCATCACCTCCGGGCCGCCGACCGGGCGGCGCAGCGCGGTCTCGTCGATGACCGCCCAGAAACGGGGGGCATCGGGACGGGTGAGCAGTTCCTGGCGTTGTACTCGCAGCGCGACATGCCGCTCGATGTCCTCGGGCCGGGTCTGGCCGATGGCCCCCGACTTCAGGACACCGCGGGCGTAGTCCTCGGTCTGGAGCAGCCCGGGCACGAAGTGCGGATCGTAGGACCGGATGAGGCTGGCGGCGCCCTCAAGGCTGACGTACATCGAGAACCAGCCGGGCAGGATGTCGTGGTACCGCTGCCACCAGCCGGGTTTGTTGGCCTCCTCGGCCAGCTGCACGAAGGCGTCGGCCTCCTCCTCGGAGACGCCGTAGGACTTCAGGAGCAGCTGGAGGTACGGGATCTTGAGGCCGACCTCGGCCATCTCCATGCGGCGGACGGTGGCGGGGGCGACGCGGAGGACCTTGGCGGCCTCCTCGCGCTTGAGACCGGCGCGCTCGCGCAGGTCCAGCAGGCGCCGGCCGAGGACGACCTGGCCGACCGTCGGCGCGGACCGCGGCTCGCTCACCCTCCACCTCCCATGGGTGTCCCCCGGGGCTCGGAGTCCCGGTAAAAACCTGACTAAAAGAATCCTGACAGCCGGGCGGCGCCATTCGAAGACCTATTCGAAGACCTGGTCGGATCTCCGGTGATCTCAACTGGCGCCGCTCGGCATGCTGTTGCGAGCAGTGTGCCACGGCCTTCCAGACCGTCACACAGCACTCTGCAATTTTCAGAGTGACACTTGCCAAGTGTTCACGGCGGGGCGATAGTGGCAAGCGTGATTCCGTCCGCGCCCTTAGGAACAGACGCTGCCGCAGGCCCCCACAGCCTCGGTGCCGCATCGGGAGTCGGCCGCCCCGCGGGGCCCGCTGCCGAGCGCCGGTTCCGGTTCGAGCTGGCCGCACATCCGGGTTCCGCCGCCCAGGCCAGACGGCTGACGCGCGCCCGGCTGAACGGCTGGGCGGTCTGCGAGGACACCTGCGACACGGCCGCCCTGGTCGTCTCCGAGCTGGTCACCAACGCCATCGTGCACACGGCGAGCAGACACATAGTCTGCGAGCTCCACGACGGCGAGGACCTGGTGCGCATAGCCGTGCGCGACGAGGGCTGCGCCCCGGGTGAGCCCCACCCCTGCGCACCGCGGGGCGAGGAGGAGCACGGGAGGGGATTGCTTCTCGTCGACGCCCTGTGTCACTCCTGGGGCACCCATGAGCACGGCCCCGGCCTCCTGGTCTGGGCTGACCTGCCCCGCCAGGGCGACGCCCCGGACACCGACCTCGGCCCCCGGAACGACCTGGGCTGGGGAGCCCGCCCCAAGCCCGGCCCCGCCGACGGCCCGGGCGACGAGGACGACGAGCCGGAAGCACGGCACGAGGGCGACACATGGCGCCGCGCGATACCTGGGAGCGGCGACGCGATACCCGGGCGCGGCAGCGCCACCCCGCGACACGAAGGCACCACCCCCCGACACGAGGGCGCGACCCCACGACACGAGGGCGCGACCCCACGGCACGACGGCACCACCCCCCGACACGAGGGCGTGACCCCGCGACACGAGGGTGCAACCCCGCGGCACGACGGCGCGGCCCCCCGACACGAGGGCGTGACCTCGCGACACGACGGCGTGAGAACCCGGCTCGACGGCATACCCAGGCCCGACGGGCCGGATACCCGCCATGAGGGCGTCCCCCGTCACTCCGCCGCCGACCCCCGGCACGACGGCGCCCCCCGCCACCCCGCCGCCGAGACCTGGCATCTCGGCAGGCCCCGGCACGACGGCCCCGAGACCCTGCACTACGGGGCTCCCTGGCACGACGGCACGGAAGTCCGGTACGACGGGGCGGAAGCCCGGCACCACGGCACATCCCGGCACCACGGATCGGCACCGCACCACGGGACGGGGGGCCCATGGCTCTGAGGGCTGCGACCGGCGGCCAGGTCATGACCCTGGACACGCTGGTCCGCCTCCGGCGGGGACTGCACACGCCGGTCGCCCCCCGACGGCTCCTCGTACCCGACGGCATGACGGCCCCGCTGGGCTGCGACGCGGTGGCCGTACCCGCCCGTTTCGGCCCGCTGGTGATGCCCCGGCTGCCGCGCGTCGGATGCGTGTACGCCGACGAGGCGCACTGGTGGTGGATCGTTCCGTCAGACTCCGACTACGCCCTGGAGTGGCCCGCGCCCGCGCGTTACGCCACCGGAGCGATCGTTCCCGACACCCCGGGCACCCCCGGCCTCATCCACAAGCCGGAGGGCACGGTCCCCTACACCCCGCCGATCCCCCTGTATCTGGCCCTGTGCCGGCTGACGGGGACGACGCCGGCCTGGTCACGCCCGGTCAGCGCCTGAGCCTCCGTCTCCATGCGGCCGGGCCGCCCCGCGCCCCCGTGACCCGGTGGCCCCGTGCCCCCGTGCCCCCGTGCCCCCGTGCCCCCGTGCCCCCGTGCCCCCGTGAAGGCGTACGCCCGCGCGCAACCGCCCCTCCCCTCCGCGCCCTGCCCCCTGACTGCCCCCTCCCGAGATAGTGGCCGTCCGTCCAGGATCGGGGGAGGTCGACGGTGGGCACAAAGCGCGGCGCCGAACAGGCCGAGGTGTCGGAGTCTGAGCGGCTGCTCTTCGGTGGTCCGCTGCGCTACGACACGGGCTGGAACAGCCACTCCGACGCCCGGCTCCAGCTGAACTTTTGGGAGATGGTGCGGCAGCTGCCCGCGCTGCTGTCGCTCAGCTTCCGGCTCGCCTGGCAGGCCGACCGGCGGGCCGCGAAGATCGTGCTCGCCGCCGAGGCGGGCCGGGGCGCGGCGCAGGCGGTGAGTCTGCTGGCCGTGAACAGTGTGCTGGGGCGGCTGATCCGCGGCGGTGCCATCGAGGACCGGCTACGGGGCGCCGTGCCCGCCCTGGCCACCATGACGGCGGTCATGCTGGTGGCGGCGCTGCTGCGGGCCGCGTCGACATACGCCACCGGGCGCCTGGAACCCAAGGTCGAGCGGGTGGCGACCGAGCGGTATCTGGAGCGGGCGGCGGCGGTCGAGCTGGCCGCGATCGAGGACCACGCCTTCCACAAACTGCTGGACACCGCCCAGTACGGGGCCTCCTCCGCACGCCGCATGATCGGCTACGCCACCCGGGTCATGAACGCGGGCATCTCGCTGATCGCGGCGGCCGGCGTACTGACCGTGCTGCACCCGGCCCTGCTGCCGCTGCTGATGACCATGACCCTGCCGAGCGCGTGGAGTGCCCTGACGATCGCCCGGCGCCGGTACGAGTCCTTCCACACCTGGGTGCAGCACGCCCGCGCCGGTCATCTCCTCAGCGAGCTGCTCACCGAACCGACGGCGGCCCCGGAGATCCGGGTGCACGGCGTCGGCCCCTTCCTGCTCCACCACTACCGGGCGATGTCGGAGGCGGCGGAGGCCGAGCAGGCCCGGCTGGCGCGGCTCGCGGCCCGTACCGGGCTGATCGCGGCGTTCTGGACGGGCCTCGCGACGGTGGCGACGTACGCGACCCTTGGCGGTCTGCTGCTCGCGGGCGCGCTGTCGGTGGCCGGTACGGCCGTGATCGCGATCCGCTCCGGCTCGGCCAGCCTGGACAGCCTGGTCCTGGAGGTGAACCAGCTCCATCAGGAGGCCCTCTTCGTCGGCGACCTCCAGCGGCTGTACGTCGAGGCAGAGCGGCGGGCCATCCCGGTCGGCGGACGGGAGCTGCCCGAGGACCCGCGGGAGATCCGCTTCGAGAACGTCACGTTCAGCTATCCGGGCGAGTCCACCCGCCCGGCGCTCGACGACGTCACCCTCACCCTGCCCTTCGGCCGGATCGTGGCGCTGGTCGGTGAGAACGGCTCGGGCAAGACGACCCTGGTGAAGCTGCTGGCCGGGCTCTACAAACCGGACCGGGGCCGCATCCTGTGGGACGGGACGGACACCGCGGACGCGGACCGGCGGCTGCTCGCCGAGCGGATCGCGATGGTGGCGCAGGATTTCAAGCGCTGGCCGTTCACGGCCCGGGTCAATGTGGCGGTCGGCCGGTCGGCGGCACCGCTGACCGAGGAGCGGATGGCCGACTCGATCGCCGAGGCCGGGGCCGAGGAGGTGGTGGCGGATCTGCCGCGCGGCCTGGACACGCTGCTGGCCCGCCATTTCAGCGGCGGGCACGAACTCTCGGGTGGGCAGTGGCAGCGCCTCGGCATCGCGCGGGCGGCCTACCGGCGCGGCCGGATCCTGATCGTGGACGAGCCGACGGCGGCTCTGGACGCGCGGGCCGAGCTGGAGGTCTTCGAGAAGATCCGCGCTCTGGCGGGCACCGGCCAGACGGTCGTGCTGATCACCCACCGGCTGGCGTCCGTACGCCACGCCGATCTGGTGCACGTCCTGGAGCAGGGCCGCCTCGTGGAGTCCGGCACGCCGGAGGAGCTGCTGGCGACCGGTGGGGTCTACGCGGAGCTGTACTCGCTCCAGGCGGACCAGTTCACAGCACCGAAGGCGAGCTGACCGCCGTGTCTCCGGGGACCACGACGAGGAACGCGTCCGTGGCGAGGTCCATCACGACCTCGGCGGGCGTGCCCTCCATCCGCCGCGCGTGCGCGAACTCCTCAGCGGGCCAGGAGCCACGCGGCCCACCGGCGGGAAAGCGCTCGAGCACTCTTCGCCCGTTCACCATCCTGCACCTCCGATCAAGCGTCCTTCTTGTAGGAGTTAACGCTCTGGAGAGGCGGAACGGCTCGCTGAGTTGCGGGACTGAGACGTAGCTGACACCGGTTCAACGCGCAGCGTGAGAAACCGGTTACCGAACGGTCACTTCCGTAACCGTCCGCGTCATTACTCGCACTCTCCGGTCATCACTCGTGCCTGCCGGACATCACGGTCATCACTCGTGCTCGCCGGTCAGTCGTCGTACTCGTCGTGATAGCGAATGCGCTCGCTCCCCGCGGGCGCCCCCAGTGCCGACGCACGCCCCTCCGGTTCCTCCCACTCCTCCTGGCGGCCCAGCGCGGTGAGGTCCAGGAGACTGGTCGTCGAGCCGAGCCCGTCCAGTCCTCGCTCATAGGTCGAGTAGGTGTGGAAGACACGATCGCGCTCCCGCAGGAAGCAGCTGAGGCCGGGCCGCTCGACCAGCTCCCCGTCACGCTCCAGGGTCACCTCGAAGTCACGGTTGAACTCGCCGCCGTACGACGAGTACCAGGGCACGGTCCAGCCCATCCGCGCCTTGAACGGCAGGATCCTGGTGTACGGCGCCCGGGACACCGCCGCGAACGTCGTCCCCCGCGCCCTCAGATGCGCCAGATGCCCGATCTGGTCCAGGAACGCCGAGCAGCTGCGGCAGCCCGCGTCCCAGTCCGGCGCGAACATGAAGTGGTAGACGACGAGTTGGGACCGCCCTTCGAAGAGATCGAGCAGCGTCGCCTTCCCGTCGCCGCCCTCGAAGAGGTACTCCTCCTCGATCTCCACCATGGGCAGCCGACGCCGCTCGGCGTTGAGCGCGTCCCGCGCCCGCGTGGCGGCCTTCTCTCTGACCAGCAGTTCCCCACGCGCCGCGCGCCACTCATCACGCGAGACGACCTCCGGAAGCGACATGACCCCTCCTGTGCAACGGTCCGTTCGGGGTGGTGACCGAGGGCAGGGGCGGAACTCATCGCTGTGCCGGGAAGTTTTTTCCGCGCGGCCCTCAGGTGTCGTACTCCTGGATCCGCCTGCCGTGACTGCGGTCCAGAAGGGAGGGCAGCCGCTCCCCCAACTCCCTTACCACCGCCGCCACATCGATGGTCAGCAGCTCGCGGTCGCGCATCAGGACCCGTCCGTCGACGATCGTCGTGCGGACGTCAAAGGAGCGGGCGCTGTGGACGAGGGTGGCGGCCAGGTCGTGGACGGGCTGGGTGTGCGGCCCGGTGAGATCGACGAGGACGAGGTCGGCGCGGCGGCCGGGGGCGAGGGTGCCGAGGGTGTCGCCGAGTCCGATCGCGCGGGCGCTCTGGAGGGTGGCGTGGTGCAGGGCCTGGCGGGAGGTCAGCCACCGCGGGTCGCCGGTCGTGGACTTCTGGACGAGCGCGGTGAGCGCCATCGACTCCCACACGTCGAGGGAGCTGTTGGAGGCGGCGCCGTCCGTGGCGAGGCCGACGGGGATGCCGAGGTCGTGCAGGGCGCGGACCGGTGTGGTGGTGGGCCAGGCGAACTTGAGGTAGCCGCGGGGTGCGGTGGCCACGCTGACCCGGCCGGTCGCCTCGGCGAGAACCGGCAGGTCACGGTCGAGGATGCCGGTACCGTGGGCGATGAGGACGTCGGTGTCGAGGATGCCGGTGCGGGCCAGGACCTCGATGGGGGTGACGCCGTGCCGTTGGAGACTTGCCTCCGCCTGGTCACGGTTCTCGGCGGCGTGGAGGTGGACGGGCAGTCCGTGGGCGCGGGCGAGTTCGGCGGTGGCGGCGAGGTCGGCGTCGTCCACGGTGTAGGGGGCGTGCGGGGCGAGGGCGGTGGTGATGCGGCCGGCTGCGCCGCCGCGGTGCCGGAGCGCGAACTCCAGCGATCTCTCCCGCCCTTGCGGCCCCTGGGAGGAGAAGTAGGCCTCACCGAGATGGGCCCGGATGCCGCACTCCTCGACCACGGAGGCGACGGCGTCCATCGAGAAGTAGTGGTCGGCGAAGCAGGTGACGCCCCCGCGGATCATCTCCGCGCAGGCGAGCCGGGCCCCCGACTCCACATCCCGCTCGGTCAGATTGGACTCGATCGGCCATACGACATCGTTGAACCACTCCTCGGTCGGCAGATCCTCGGCGACACCGCGCAGCGCGACCATGGGAGCGTGGGTGTGGCAGTTGACGAGCCCGGGCATGGCCACCTGCCCACGGGCGTCGATGTGTTCGGTGGCCGGCGGCTGTTCACGGGCCGTGGTGACGGACTCGATGACTCCGTCGCGTACGACGATGGTGGCGTTCTCCTCGAACCCGACGCGCTCCTGGTCGTCGTGGACGAGGACGGTGCATCCGGTGATGACGAGGTCGGCGGGAGAGTCGGTCATCACGCCAACGTACGGCGTGGTCCTCGGGTCGGGTGAGCCGAACCGCGCATCCTGTCGCGACTCTGTCGTGGCGCCGCCCGGACGAGCACCCTGGCCTGACCACCGTGCCCGGAAGGGGGACCGGCATGCTCATCGGCACCTGGAACCTGGAGAACCTCTACCGTCCCGGCGGCCCGTTCGGCCCGGCCGACAAGGCCGCGTACGAGACGAAGCTGGCCGCCCTCGCCACCACGATCACGCAGCTCGGCCCCACGCTGCTGGGCGTGCAGGAGGTCGGGGAGCCGGAAGCGCTGCGGGACCTGGCCGGCCTGGTGGGCGGCGACTGGCACACCGCGCTCTCCCAGCACCCGGACAGCCGAGGCATCCGGGTCGGCTTCCTCAGCCGTACGCCGCTGACGGTCCTGTCCGACACCGCCGCGTTCCCGCCGCCGCTGCGCCCGGTCCAGGCGGACGACGAGGGCGGCGCGGTCGCCGAGGCGGGCCGCGGCTTCCTGGCGGTGGAGACGGTGACGGACACCGGCCCCCTGCGGGCGGCGGTCTGCCATCTCAAGTCGAAGCTGCTGTCGTATCCGGACGGCCGCTTCCAGCCGCGCGACGAGGGGGAGCGGGCGCGCTACGGGGCGTACGCGCTGTACCGGCGAGCGGCGGAGGCGACGGCGCTGCGTGCGCTGGCGGACGTACTGCTGACGGGCGACGGTCGGCAGCGGGACGTGGTGGTGTTGGGGGATCTGAACGACGAGGTGCAGGCGGCGACCACGCAGATCCTGCTCGGCCCGCCCGGCTCGGAGATCGGCACGCCCGGCTTCGACCGGCCGGACGGGGGCGACGCGCTGCGACTGTGGGACGTGGCCCCGCTGATCCCGGCCGCGCGGCGCTTCTCCCGCGTCAACTCCGGGCGCCGCGAACTGATCGACCACATCCTGCTCAGCCACCACCTCGTCCACCGGGTGACGGAGGCGGGCACGGGCCTGCCGGACGAGGTGGCGCCCGATCTGCCGTCCGTGGACCCGCTTCGTCCCGCGGAACGGCAGGGGGCGCCGGGGTCGGACCACGCGCCCGTGTGGGTGCGGATCGGCTAGCCGGCCAGCGGAAGTTCCGGGAGCCGTACGCCCAAGTGGGCGCGGTCACCGGCGAGTTCGCGCACCAGCTCTGCGAGGCGCTCGGTGTGCCGGGGGGTGAGCCGGCCCGTGTCGTCGAGGTGGACGGCGCACGCGGTGGTCGTGTCGACGAGCTCCTCCAGTACGGCGACGACGTCGCCCGCGCCCTCCGAGTGCCGGGCGAGCGAGGGGAGTTCGGCGGCGGCGAGGGCGATGGCGGTACGCGCTTCGGCGAGCGTGCGATAGGCCTCGCGGCGAAGCGTCCAGCGGACGGCACGGCTGTCCGTGCGCGAGTCGACGCCACGGCTGTCCGTGCGCGGGCCGACACCACGGCCGTCCGCGCCCGGGCCGACGCCACGACTGTCCGTGCGCGGGCCGACGCCACGGCCGTCCGTGCGCGGGCCGACACCACAGCTGTCCGTGCGCGGGCCGACGCCACGACTGTCCGCGCCCGGGCCGACGCCACGACTGTCCCCGTCCGGGTCCGTCTCGTGCAGGACGTGTGCGAGATACGCCTCGGCGGCCTCGCTCGCCGCGCCGAGCCGGGCCCGTACTCCCCCGCCGCGCTGCCCCGGCATCGGCAGATGCCCCACGACCAGCACGAGGGCGCAGGCCAGCAGTGTCTCGCCGATCCGGCTCACGGAGGCCTGCGGTTCGCCGCCGACCATGACCAGGGCCAGCACGAGGACGGTGACCACGGCGGTCTGGGCGGCGAAGTGCCGGGTGGCGACGGGGATGAGCGCCCCGCTCACGGCGACCAGCGCGATGAGCCCCTCGGGACGGGGCAGTACGAGGGCGAAGGCGGCGAACACGAGCGCGCCGAGGACTGTCCCCGCGGCCCGGCACAGCACCCGCGAGACCAGCGGCCCCAGATCCGGCTTGACGAGGAAGACGGCGGTGGCGGGCAGCCAGTACCAGTGCTCGTGCTCCCCGTACCAGTGGGAGTGGTGCAGGGCCTGGGCGATGGCGGCGCTGGCCCCGAAGCAGAGGGCGACCCGGAGTCCGTACTCCCGCCCGCCGCTGCCGAACGCGGCCCGCAGCAGATCGCCGGCCCCGCGCCGACGGGTGTGCAGATCCTCGCCCTTGCCCCGGTCGAAGGCCTCGGCGGCGTGCAGCAGGGCGTCGTCGAGCGCGCGCAGGGCGGGAGCGGACCGGCTGGGCGCGGGCAGCGGCCCGGTGTGCGTGTTCTCGCGTACGGCGGTGGAGAGCCGTCGGGGCCCGGCCGAGGCCTGCCCGGCCCGCCCGGTCAGCGCTTCGCCCGCCCAGGCGAGCGCGGTGGCGGCCTCGGCGAGCGGAAGGGCGGCGGCGTACTGCGCGTGCAGCCGGCGCTCGGCGGCGGAACTGGCGTGCTGCCGCAGCCGGGGTCCGGCGAGGGCGTCCTGCGCGTGGTCGAGAGCGGCGGTGAGGGCGGCGCGCCGGGCGGTGGCGTGCTCGGCGCCGACAGCGTCGAGAAGGTCGGCGACGGCGTCGTACACCCCCGCGACCGCCGCCCGCTCCCCGTCGAACCGGAAGTCGCCGGCGAGGGATCCGGGCGTGGGCAGGGCCAGCCGTAGCCCGAGCAGCCAGGCGGCACCGGCGAGATAGCCGAGCGCCCGCTGCCAGCCCGCCTCCGGCAGGGGCATGCCGGCCCCGATGGCGGAGGCGACCAGCAGCTGTGTCCCCGCACCGGAGGCGACGGGCCCGACGGCACTCATGCCACCCGCGACCAGCCCGAGCCCGGTGAGGAGGAGGGTGAGCGGTATGGCCGAGACCTGCTGTCCGGCATACGTCCCGACGAGCATCCCCAGCGCGCCGGCCAGCGCCGGGACCCCGATCCGCTGCACGGAGGCGCGCCTGCTGCCGGGCCGGTCGTTGATGCCGGCGAGCATCGCGGCGATGGCGGCGACGACACCGAGGGAGGTGCGGTCGGTGAGCACGGCGGCGAGCAGGAGGGGCCCGGCGGAGAGGGCGCCGCGCAGGACGGCGTTCCAGGGGACGGGGCCGCGCTGGGTGCGCAGGGTGTGGGCGAGCCAGGGCGGGAGGGCGAACGGACGTGACACTGGGCTCCTGTCGGCTGGTCGAGGGCGGGGTGGGTGCCTTCGGGCGACGGTGGCCGGGCGGTCGGTGTCCACAGTAGATCGCGTGCGAGGAGGAAATGGGACGGTCGTATTTCGGGGATGTGACGGTTGGCCGGGGAGCCGGTTTCTTTATGAACTCAACTGCCCGGGGGGCCCGGAAACGGGAGCGGGCCCGAGGGCGTAGCCTGCCCCCGGGCCCTGAGTGATGCCGTCCATTTCGCACGCCGGCACGCTTGAGAACCCAGATCAGTCATCATGTCGTCGCGTCCTGCCTTTGGACCACCGCACATCGAGCTGTGCGGACTGGACTTGAACCAGCATCTCGACGCCCTGGGTCTGGGCCCGGTCGATCCGGCGATCGACGGCGAATACTGAATCTGGAGCGAGAGTCTGAGATTTACCGCGGCCGGTTCTTGGACCTGACACCGCTTCATCACGACAAACTTCAGTTTCAGCTTGCGCTCCTCGCGCACCCCGGTCACAAGGACCGGGGGGTCTGTGGGTGTGATATCCGTGCTGTGTTATCCGAAAAGGTAACCGAACACGGCGTCCCCGACCCGCTGGTCGACGACATCCGCGCCGTTGGCCTCTTCCCGGGCGAACTTCACGGCCTGCTGCAACTTCTCGACACGGCCGAGGAGTTCGTTGACGCGCCGGGCGGGAAGGGCGCCGGAGAACTTCACGGTGGTCCAGTACCCGATCGGAATGTCCTCGTAGTAGACCTCGACCTGGGCGGGATGCTTCTCGGTGGCCTCGGCCTTCACATGGTTACGAGGCACCTTCTTGGTCCGCAGCGTCCGCACGGGCTCGGTCTTCCAGGAGTCCGTGGACGGGTCCTGCACCCACGCCTCGGAGGCATCGAGCACGGGCAGCTTCCGCACAAAGGTATTGAGATCGACGAGCTGCTTCTCGAGGAAGAGCAGATAAGACACAGGCACATCGGCGACCAGCACGCGCCCGTCCACGGTCACATCCGCACGGGCCTCACAATTGGCCCAGTCCTTGGTGGCGGTCACATCGAACAGCCGCGTCAGCGTGGCCGCGGTGTCCCGCAGCACGTCCTCGGCCTTCACCTGTACCCGCGTCGACTCGGGCGGCAACTGCTCGCCCTCCTCGTCCTTCGGCTGATACGTACGCGAGATACCGGCCAGCAACGCGGGCTTCTGCAACCCGTGATGAGCGGCCGTCAGGTCCTGGTGCGCCTTGGACTTGACGCCTTTCTCCACTGCGATGATCTGGTTGAGTTTTGCCACGTGGGGGACGTTAGCAGCGAGAACGGCGGTATTTCGAAGGGTTATTCGGGTGGGAACGCCGTCAACTGTGCGCACTGGGCCGCCCGGCGAGGACGACGGACACCCCCGTACCGACACTCGCACGCAGAACCGCGAACTGCCCGGCCCGCGGGCGTACGCCGAACGTCCAGCTCCCTCCTAGAGACCCGCGGCGCTGTCGCGGCTCGCTGTCTCGAAGACCGTTTCGGCTCGGGTGGCCGACTGGATCAGGGACTCCGGGTCCGCCTCCGCGGAGAGGGACGCGACGATGCCGTCCACGGTTCGCAGTCCGGCCCGTTCCAGGAGTCGCTTCTCGTTGGTCACCCACTCGCCGCGTGCCGCGAGCACTCCGTGGGCGGTCTGCGCCGCAGCCGTGGCGAGGGCGCCGGCAAGCTCGGTGACCCGGCCGGCCGGCGCGTGTGCGGACTTGGCATAGGCCAGGGTGGCCCGGGCCGTGCCGTGCCAACGTTCACTCGCGGCGCGGCGGAGCTTCTCCGGGTACCCGTCCGGGCGCCGCAGGTCCCCCCGCAGCACCCGGTTGATCGCCAGCTCGGCCACCACCAAGTAGCTCGGGATTCCCGCGAGATGGAAGAGCAGCGGCTCGACGTGGAACCGGCCTAGCTCCGCCTCCGCCAGCTCGTGCTCGACGACGTCGAGGTCGCGGTAGTGGACGTCGACCCGCCGCCCGTCGACGGTCAGCCACGCGCCGCCGTTGAAGACTCCGCCGCCCCAGCCGCCGACCTCCGACACCTCCCCTTCCCAGCCGACGGCGCGCAGGTCGGCGGCGGTGAAGGGGCCGCGATAGTAGACGGCCAGGTCCCAGTCGCTGTCCGGGCGGTGGGTGCCCTGCGCCCGGGAACCGCCGAGGGCCACCGCCCGGACCGTGGGGAGCGCGGCGAGACGGTCGGCGACGGTGTCGAGGAAGGCGGCGTCGGAGAGGGACGGCATGGGGGCAGGGTACGAAGCCGGGCGAGGTACTTTCCACGCGATTACGCGTGAGCGGAACTCGCTGCCGGGAGGGCCGACCCGATTCGGAGGCCTCCCGTCCACCCGTTGTCAGTGGTGCGCGTTATCAATGAACTCGTCACTCAGTGTCACATCGACGGGGGAAACAGGCATGGCGACGCACGCCAGGGATCACGAACGGGACGATGGCACTGCCACGCCCTCTGATCCGAACCGTACCCATCTGTCCGCGGCCGGGCTGCGAGCCAGGGGCTGGACCGCCGGAATGGTGCACCAACTGCTGGGCGAGCCGGATCTGTTGCGTACCAACCCGTACTTCCGGACCGCACCGCGGACCCGGCTCTACCGCGTGGAGCGGATCGCGGCCGCCGAGCGGAGCGACGAGTTCCGCACCGCCGCGGCAGCCGCACTGCGGCGGTCCGCCGCGGCGCGGGCCGCCGCAGCGCGCAGACGCCGGGAGGTACTGGCACGGATCGCGGCGGAACCGGTCGACGTACCTCACCTGGCGCCAGAACGGCTCGCGGCGGCAGCGGTCGAGCATCGCAATCACAGAGACCGGGAGCGGGTGTACGAACGGTCCGACCATGTACCGGATCCCGCCACGCTCGAGAACGCCGAGCCCGGCGCACTCGCCCGGTGGAAGGTGAACTACCTCCGGCACGGGCTGACCCGCTACGACGAACTCCTCGACGGCCTCTACGGAAGCACCGGCCGCGCGACCGCGGAGGAGCTGCTGCGGCGCAAGGTCTACGCGGCCATCGCCGAGGCGTATCCGGATCTCGCGCGGGAGTGCGAACAGCAGCTGCGCGAGCGGGGGTTCGGTCCTCCGCCGTCATGACATGCCTGGGGACGGGAGGGGAGGGCGAGTGCGTCGAGCCCGGGCTCGCTCCACTCAGGCCTCCCACAGGTCACGGTGGCGGTGGCGGGTCGGCGGGTGGTCCAGGGTTTCGGCCCACCGTGACAGCGCGCCTGCGGGCGCCGCGCGCAGATGTGTGCGGGCGGCGCTTCGAAAGGCCTGGAGCGCCGCTCGGGCCCGGCGTTCGTACGGGGAGTTCCGGCGCTCGTTCATGGCGCGGGAGTAGGTGTACGAGGTGAAGCTGCGTACGACGAGTATCGGTACGGGGCGACGTCCCTCGCGTCGGGCGCGGCTGAACTCCGCGTGGGAGTAGCGGAGTTCGGCAACCGCGTTGCCGGTCCACGGGCCCGGCAGGCCTAGCGGCCAGAAGGCGGGCAGGATGCGGTGCCTGCTGGGGACGTGGTGAACGGTACGTGACATGGCGGACCTCCTGGGGCCACCGGAACTTCCGGTGGACCGCTAGAAGTCGGCTGCCGTGAAGCGTCCCAGCTGCTTGTCACGCATGCCGGAAGGCTGACAGCAGTGGGCCGGGCTGTCGACCGGTTATCCAGGGAGCGACCTCGGCTTGTCCAGGACAGCCGCGCCCGGCACGAAAATCGGATGCGGCCCGGCTACCGAGGCTTGGATGATCGCGAGGTCGTCCGCCCTCCACCCAGTCCTGGAGCCCCCTTGATCCGGCGCGTCACCGCCCCCGCTCTCTTCCCGCCGCCCACCTACTCCCACGCCTCCGTCGTGGAGGCCGGCACGAAGCTCGCGTTTCTCGCCGGGTCCGTGCCGCTCGACGCCGAGGGCAGGATCGTCGGCGAGGGGGACCCCGTACGGCAGGCCGAGCAGGTGATCGCGAACCTGGAGGAGCAACTGCGGGCGATCGGCAGCGGCTTGGCGCACGTGCTGTACACCGACGTATATGTGGTGAGTGGCGAGACCTCGGTGCTCTCCGCCGTCTGGGAGGTCGTCGAGGCGTCCGGGCTCAGTACCGGGCCGCACTCGTCGACGCTGATCGGTGTGGCCTGTCTCGGGTACAGCGGTCAGTTGGTGGAGATCACGGCGACGGCCGCGGTCCCGGAAGAGGCACGATGAGTAGCGAATCGAACGTCACCATTCGGCGTGCCACCGCACCCGACGCCGCCGCCACCGCCGACGTCTGGCTGCGCTCCTTCGCCGCCGCGCTGCCGAGCGTGGTCAGACCCCGGTCCGACGACGAGGTGCGGGAGTACTTCCGGGACGTCGTCGTACCGCTGCGGGAGACATGGGTCGCGGAGACAACCGATCCCGGAAACCGGGAGATCGTGGGGGTCATGGTGCTCAACGGCGACCTCCTCTCCCAGCTCTACCTCGCCCCCGACCGGCGCGGGCACGGCATCGGGGACCGGTTCGTCGCACTCGCCAAGGAGCGCGGTCCGCAAGGGCTGCACCTGTGGACCTTCCAGGTCAACAAGCCCGCCCACCGCTTCTACGAGCGGCACGGTTTCGTCGCCGTCGAGTACACGGACGGCAGCGGGAACGAGGAGCGGGAGCCGGACGTGCGGTACGTGTGGCGGCCGTGACGGAAGACAGCCACGGCGCCTGACGGCCTTCAGGTACGGGCGCTCCGGGCCCCGGCCGTTTGATCCACAGGTAGGCGTCGAGGAGACGGTGGCCTGTACTTGTCGTCGGGGGCACGCCGAGCGCACGGCCGGGTGGATTGCACCAGCTGTCGGTGCCGGGACGTTGAGCGCGACCCCGTCGGCCTGGGCGACGCCCGCCGCCGTCAGGGGGGGCGACGAGCCGCCAAGCCTCGGGAATCCAGCCGGAGTTGCCCGCGTCGAGATACACGCGGGTGTGCGGGCGCCGCTTGAAGCGGTCGACGGCGTAGGCGAGCAGGACATAGCGGTCGTCGGCCACGACCTGGGTGCAGCCCGCCACCACCTGGGCGACGGCGTCCGGTTCGACGATGGACACCGGCGACTCCGTTCCCGCCGCCGAGCACCAGGACGTGCCAGGGACGCAGGGCGGCGATTCGTCCCGACGGAAGTGTGCGGCCGTACCGCATCCCGACCGGCCGTACACCTGACCGAACCACGCCAGGCTCACCCCGCCGGCGGCGCCCCACCGGCCCAGGCACCCCCGACCGGAAAGCCTCACCACACACCCCCGATCAACCACCCCTCACCCCACCGCCCGCCCCCACCCCCGCCGCTTGGGCAGCGGCCGCGCATACCCCCCCACCCTGCTCGTCCCCAACCCCAGCCCCACCAGCGACTCCGCAAGCTTCACCGCGGCCCCCACCCCGTCGACCACCGGCAGCCCCAGCTTCTCGCTCACCGCCCGCTGTAGCCCTGTCATGCCGGCGCAGCCCAGTACCAGTACCTCGGCGCCCGCGGCGATCGCCCTCTCCGCGGCGGCCACGAAGGCGGCCTCCGTACGGTCCGCGTCGCCGAGTTCCAGGACGCTGAGCCCCGTTCCCACCACCGCGGCGCAGTTGCGGCCCACGCCCGCCAGTTCCAGGCTGTCCTCGATCTGGCCGCAGGAGCGTTCCAGCGTGGTGACCACCCCGTACCGCCGGCCGAGCAGACAGGCCAGATGAGCCGCCGCCTCAGTGATGTCGACGACGGGGGCGTCGACCAACTCCCGGACCCCTTCCCGCCCGTGCTCTCCGAAACCGGCCATGACGACCGCGTCGTACGCGGGGCCTTCGTAGGTCCGCAAGAGGTCGATCACCGCGGCCGCCGACAGGTAGCTGTCGAGCCAGCCCTCGGCCGACTCGGGCCCCCACTGCGGTGTCAGCCCGGTCACGGCGGTGCCCGGACCTGCCGCGGCCCGGGCACCTCGTACGATCTCCTCGGTCATCCGCTGCGTGGTGTTGCAGTTGGTGACGACGATCCGCACTTCCGTCAGACCTCCACAGCCTCGGTGGGCGTAGCCGCAGCCGTACGCTCGCTCCGGCACAGCAGCGCGTACAGTCCGGCCGCCAGTGCCGTGCCGATGAACCAGGAGTACGGGGCCACGTCGCTGAACGTCTTCACCAGGGCGAGGACGGCCGCGACACCCGCCGACGGCAGGAACGCCCACAGCGCCTTGGGGTTGACGCCCTTCTTGTAGTAGTAGCGGGAGCCGGGGGCGCCGTCGAACAGTTCGTTCACGTCCACGCGGCCCTTCTTGACCCAGTAGTAGTCGAGCATGATCACGCCGAACAGCGGGCCCAGGAAGGCGCCGAGGCCGCCGAGGAAGTAGTTGACGACGGTCGGGTTCGAGAAGAGGTTCCAGGGGGTCACGAGCAGCGCCGCGACCGTGCTGATCATGCCGCCGACCTTGAAGTTGATCTTCTGCGGCCAGACGTTGGCGAGGTCGTACGCCGGTGAGACGAAGTTGGCGACGATGTTGACGCCCATGGTGGCGATGGCGAAGGTGAGCGCCGCGACGACCAGGACCCAGGTGTTGCCGACCTTGGCCACCAGTTCGGCCGGGTCGGTGATGGCCTCGCCGAACACCTCCAGCGAACCGGCGGTGACGATCACCGAAACGACCACGAAGGCCGTGGAGTTGATGGGCAGACCCCAGAAGTTGCCGCGGCGGACGGTCTTGTAGTCCGGCGCGAAGCGGGAGAAGTCGCAGAAGTTGAGCATCAGCGTGCCGTAGGTGGCGAGGATCAGGCCGATCGCGCCGAACCACTGGCGCCACTGCTCGCCGACCGACACCGGGTGCGGGGTGGTGGTGAGGGAGATGGTCCAGTCGGCCTTGGCGAGCACCCAGACCGCGAGCGCGATCATGACGATCCAGATCGCCGGACCGCAGAAGTCCTGGAACTTCCTTACGGACTCCATGCCCTGACTGATGATCAGCGCCTGGATCAGCCACAGGGAGAGGAAGGAGACCCAGCCCAGTGCGTCAAGTCCCAGGAAGGAGCTGTGTGTCCAGGACTCCAGGCCCGGCCAGGCGGCCAGCAGCATCACGTTCACCGCGACCGAGGCCAGATAGGTCTGGATGCCGTACCACATGATGGCGATCACGGCCCGGATGAGGGCCGGGATGTTGGCGCCCCAGACGCCGAAGCTGATGCGGCTGACGACCGGGAAGGGGACCCCGTGGCGCTGGCCGATCCTGCCCATCCAGTTCATGCCGATGTAGATGAGCACGAAGCCGACGAGGAGCGAGGTGAAGACCTGCCACACGTTCATGCCGAGGACGAGCAGACCGGCGGCGAAGGTGTAGTTGCCCAGGTTGTGGACGTCGGACATCCACATGGCGAAGAGGTCGAAGACCTTCCAGTTCCGCTTCTCGGCGGGTGCGAGGTCTTCGTTGGTGAGGCGGGGGTCGGGGACGAACGCGGGGGCGCCGGTGGCTGTGGTGCGGTCGGCGAGGGACACGGGGCCTCCATGAGCCGGGGACGGAGGAGGGTGGCGGATGCGACCGCCTGGAACGCCGTTTGGTATACCAAACTGCGGTCATGGTCCTCCCGTCAAGCGTTCCGACCGATGTCGCCTCTGTTAACGCTCCGTAAAACACCTCCGGAGTCGGCGAAGATGGCTCCATGAGCTCCACGACGAAGATCGAACCCCTGGGCGCCGTCCGCGAACGCGTCCTGGCCGCGCTACGGCAGGAGATCATCGCGGGGGGCCTGCGCCCCGGCGACCGGCTGGTCGAACGGGAGCTCGCCGAGCGCTTCGGGGTCTCCCGGGTGCCGGTGCGTGAGGCGATCCGCGCCCTGGTCGCCGAGGGCTTCGTCCACTTCGAGACACCGCGCCGGATCGTCGTACGACGCCTGACCCCGCAGGACGTCCAGGAACTCTTCGAACTGCGCGAGGCGCTGGAGGTCTACGCGGCGGGACTGGCCGCGTCCCGCGCGACCCCCGAGGACCTGGCCGAGGTCGAGCAGCTCCTCGACCGGGCGGCCACCGCGACCGAGGCGGGCGACGCGGAGACGATCACGGACGTCAACAGCCTGCTGCACGACCGGATCGTGGCCATGGCCGGCAACACCCTGCTGATCGAGGCCCTCGAACCCGTCGCCGGACGACTGCGCTGGATGACCAGGCGCAACGAGGAATGGCCCCAACTCCTCGTGGAACACCGCGAGTTGTACGAGGCCATCGCTTCCGGCGACCCGGAGCTGGCCCGCGCACACGCCCTCGCGCACGTGCGGACCAACTACGAGTCGACGGTAAGGCAGTTGTTCGGAGAGGACGCCGAACTCAGCCACTGACGTGCGTACTTGTCGGTCGCCGACACCATGGCATCGGCGACCCCCGGCGCACCGGCGTTGTGCCCGACTTCGTCGATCACCACCAACTCACTTCCCGGCCAGGCGTGATGGAGCCGCCAGACGATCCCGGCGAGGTTGCCGAAGTCGAGGCTGCCCTGCACGAGGGTGCCGGGCACGTCCTTCAGCAGATGCGCGTCGCGCAGGACGACGCCGTCCTCCTCCAGGAAGTGCCCGTTGCCCCAGTAGTGCGTGACGGTACGGACGAAGCCGAGGCGGAACTCCGGATCCTCGAAGCGCTCGACCGACCTGGGCGGTGCCGGAATGGTCGCCGTCTCCCAGTCGGTCCAGGCCCGCGCCGCCCGGGCCCGCACCTCGGGATCGGGTGACTCGAGGAGCCGGTTGTACGCGGCTGCGAGATCGCCGTCCCGCTCGCCCGCGGGCAGCTCCGCCAGGAACCGTTTGAACGCCTCCGGGAAGATCTGCCCAAGTCCCCTGGTGAGCAGGGCGACTTCGGCATCCGACCCGGTCGCGACCCCCGTCAGCACCACCTCGCTCACGGCCGCCGGACGCGTCTGCGCGTACCGCAGCCCCAGCACCGACCCGAACGACACCCCCCACACCAGCCACCGCTCGATCCCGAGGTGCTCCCGCAGCAGCTCCAGGTCGGCGATGAGGCGCGGCATCGTATTGACGCTCATGTCGGTGCCGTACGCGCTCGCCGCCGGCGTCGACCGCCCGGCACCGCGCTGGTCGAGCAGCACGATCCGGTACGCCGCCGGATCGAAGAGCCGCCTGAAGTACGGCCCGCTGCCCGACCCCGGCCCACCGTGCAGCACCACGGCCGGCTTGCCCCGCGGGTTCCCGCAGGTCTCCCAGTAGACGCGGTTGCCGTCTCCGACATCGAGCATGCCGTGGTCGTACGGTTCGATCTCCGGGTAAAGAGGCATCCGACGACCCTAACTCCCGTACGGCGACCAGGTCCCCTCAATAAACCGCCGCCGTGCGCAGCACGTCCCGCAGCATCTCCGGGGTCAGCCGGCCGGTGAAGGTGTTGCGCTGGCTGACGTGGAAGCAGCCGAACAGCTCGATCCCGTCGAGCGGCACCCGCACCCCGTGCCCGAAGCCGGGCCGCGGCCGGGGCACGTCCCACCCCGCCTCCGCCAACGCGGGCAGCGTGGCCTGCCAGCCGAAGGCGCCGAGCACGACGACGCTCCGCAGGGTGGGCCGCAGCAGGTTCAGCTCCTGCACCAGCCAGGGACGGCAGGTGTCCCGCTCCCCCGGCGTGGGCTTGTTGGCGGGCGGGGCGCAGTGCACGGGCGAGGTGACGCGGACGCCGCGCAGTTCGAGCCCGTCGTCGATGCCGACCGACGTGGGCTGCGAGGCGAGGCCGATGTCGTACAGCGCCTGGTACAGCACGTCACCGGAACGGTCGCCGGTGAACATCCGTCCGGTGCGGTTGCCGCCGTGCGCGGCGGGGGCGAGGCCGACGATCAGCATCCGGGCGTCCGCCGGCCCGAACCCCGGCACCGGCCGGCCCCAGTACGTCTGGTCGGCGAAGGCGGCCCTTTTCGTACGAGCCACGTCCTCACGCCAGTCGACCAGGCGGGGACAGGCCCGGCAGCCGGCGATACGCCGGTCGAGATCGGCAAGAGCGTCCACGCCACCACCGTACGACCCTCGCCGGGCCACCCCGGAATCCCGGGCGCGCGGGGGGCTGCGGTGCTCGGCGGAGGTCGGCAGGGGTCAGCGGCGTCGGCGGGGCTCAGTGGGGTCGGCGGGGTCGACAAGGCTCGGCGGGGAAATCCCGTCGGGGCGGGTGGGGGCGTGCGGCTAAGGTCGGGGCATGGCTGCTGAACGCGTGGAGGACGGTGTGGGCGACAGCGTGAGCGCCGACGAGGACTCCCGGGGCGGTACCGGGACGGAGCCGACCGGGAACGGGGACAGACCGGTCGCGGCCGGCGCCGGAACGGGCACGGATCCGCAGGCCGCTGCCGGAGCGGGCACCGATCCGCAGGCCGCCGCCGGCATGAGCAAGGATCCGCAGGCCGCTGCCGGAGCCGGCACGGACCCGCAGGTCACCGCCAGGACGGGCACCGATCCGCAGGTCGCCGCCGCGGTGGCCGCCGCTGAGGCGGCCGGGCCGCAGCAGGGCGAGACGGTTCGCGTCGACAGCTGGATCTGGTCCGTCCGCCTGATCAAGACCCGGTCCGCCGGTGCCGCCGCCTGCAAGGGCGGGCATGTCCGGGTGAACGGTGAGCGGGTCAAGCCCGCCCACTCCGTCCGCGTCGGCGACGAGGTACGTCTGGTGCACGAAGGCCGTGAGCGGATCGTCGTCGTCAAGCGCCTCATCCGGAAGCGGGTCGGGGCTCCGGTCGCCGTGCAGTGCTACGTCGACAACAGCCCGCCGCCTCCGCCGCGCGAGGCCGTCGCGCCGGCCGGTATCCGCGATCGGGGCGCGGGGCGGCCCACCAAGCGGGACCGTCGGGACATGGAGCGGCTGCGGGGCATGGGCGGGCCTCCGGGGGCGACGGGCGGACGCGCCGGGGGACGGTGACCGCCGGGAAGGGCCTCGTCCCCAATCGCCGGACGGGCTGGGTCGACCAGTCCGTCCGGCGATTGAAGGCGAGGCCCGGCAGGGCCGGAGCCACCCGTCACGCCCCTCGTCGCAGCAGCCGCAGCAGCTGTGCGTTGTGGCTGCGGCGGGCCCAGGCGATGAGGGCCAGGGGGATGATCAGGATGAGTGGTGTCGCGGCGTTCTCCCCGTCGAAGTAGGAGACCTGGACCACGAAGGCGCCCACCATCAGCCCGCTCAACGCCACCGCCGCCACCGACTGGAGCACCGGGATCAACAGCGCGATCGCACCGGCGAGTTCGAGCGCGCCGATGGTGTACATCCCCGCGTTGCCCCAGCCCATCTCCGCGAAGGCGTCGGCGGCGGTGGGATGCGCGATCAGCTTGGGCAGCGCGCTCGCGAACGCGTAGAACAGGGCGAGCAGCACCTGAATGGTGCGCAGGGCGATCCGGGCGCGACGGCCGCGGGCGGTCGCGGACTCGGCGACAACGGCACCGGTCCCGGAGTTGAGGGAGGCGGCGGCGGTGACGGGGGCGGTGGTCTCGGACATCGGGGTCTCCTGTGGGAAGCGGTCCGTTGTGCTGTCACAGAGATAGACCGACCCCCGCACGGAAACTCATCGCCACCCGGCGAGCGAAACTCATCACCACCGGCGAGCGACTTCACCCCGGTCGCCGCCCGGGCACCGCACTGCGTCCAAACCGCACTGCGTCTAAGCCGCCCCGGCCTCCTCCGTGCGCACCGCCCGCACCCATATCCGGTCCTCCGTCAGATACTTGTCCACCCTCAGCCCCGCCTCCCGCAGCGCCTCCTCGAACTGCTCCTTCGTCAACGGCCGCGCCAGGAACGTCTGGGTCCAGACCGCGTCCGGGAACTCGTACTCCGCGCGCACCGCGTTCACCCCGTCCCCGACCGGCTCCGCCGACACCATCCGGACGGTGAAGCCACTGGGATCGACCCGCTCGCGGGGCAGGTCGGTGTGGTAGTCCTCGCCCTCCCGCTGGATCAGCACACACCCGCCCTCCGCCACATGCCGGGCGCAGGCCCGCAGCATCCCGCGCCGCACCTCGGCGTCGCCGGTGTGCACGAGGAACGACGCGAGCATCACCACGTCGAAGGTCTCGGCCAGGTCCAGGTCCTCGACCGCGCCGCGTATCGTGCGCGCCCCGTGGACGCGGGCCAGCATCTGGGGGGACTCGTCCACCGCCGTGACCGTGAACCCCCGTTCCAGCAGCGGGTGGGTCATCCGCCCGACACCGCAGCCGAGTTCCAGGATGTGCGCCCCCGCCGGTACGGCCGCGGCGATGATGTCCGGCTCGTCGTACACCGGAAGCCGCGCGTACAGCTCCACCGCGCAGCCGTCCGGAGTGATCGCCCCGGGACCCGTGCCCTCATACCCCTCGCGCATTTTCAGCTCCATGCCCGCCCAACGGCCCGCACCCGCACGCCCGTTCCCCGGTCGCATACTTTCACCCGTCGGAGTGACCCCGCCCCGTCGGCATCGGAAACCACCCGTGCCCGACGTACCAGTGCCCGCCCGACCGCAGATGGTCCCCCACCGCCCGCTCCACCGAGGTGCGCCGCGGCAGCCCCTCCACCGGCAGCCCCGGGTCCCCGAACACGAACTGGACCGGCTCGGTGTCGGCCGGTTCGGCGTCCTGCGGAGCGATCCGGAACCGCTCCTGGAAGCGGACGATATGGGAGTCCACGGGCAGATACCGCTTCAACTGCGGGTCCAGCAGCCAGGAGTGGCACATCGCCGCCCGGTACTCCTCCTCCGGATAGTGCGCCCGGAAGAACGCGCCCGCCAGCGCCACCGCACGGTCGCACGCGGCCGGGGTCAGCGGGCCGAGGTAGTCGGGGATGTGGAGGTCCAGACAGAGCGTCCCGGCAGCCGCCTCCGTCCCGGCCGCCTCCATCCCTGCCGTCTCCATCCCTGCCGTCTCCATCCCGGCCGCCGCGAGCCCGCGCGCCGCCCGCTGCCGGAGCCGCGTCCGCTGGAAGTGCAGTCGCCCCAACTGGTAGAGCTCACCGCGGAAGTGGAGAACCAGCCACTGCGGGGACTGGACCCCGTACGTCCCGTGCCGTCTGCGGTGGACGGCCATGTTCCGGCCGAGGTCGGTGAGGGTGCGCCGGGAGACGTCGGCGGAGACACCGCGTGCGCGGTGGTACGCGCGTGTGTACGGAAGGGCGGCGACGAACACATACGCGGCGAAGGACCGGCGCAGCGCCGCCGGCGCCTCGGCGACCCGCTCCCCCAGTTGCAGCCCGTCGCCGTACTCGACGATCCTCCCCATGTCGCGCACCAGCGCCTCGACGCACTCCTCGATGCGCCGCATCGCTCCTGCGTCGGCCACCACCGTCCGGCGCAGCGCGACGAGTGCGTTGATGTCCTGGTGCGGTACCGCGAGGTCGAGCAGCACCTCGGCGAGCTCATCGGTGTCCGGCAGCACGCGCCCTCCGGCAAGGAGTACGAGGGGTACAAGGAGTACCAAGCGTAGGAGTACGAAGCGTAGGAGTACGCAGCGTAAGAGGTGCGCGAGCGGTACGCGGAGTACGTTGTCAGAGAGGAGTGGTGGTCCCGATGCGTACGGGCAGTGAGCCGACGACCGCACGCAGTGCGCTGCGGGCCCGGTTCTGGCTGAGCGTGTGGGGGCTGGTCTGGGCGATCTTCGGTACGGCCGCGTTCGCCCTCGTCGGCCGTCCCGGCTGGGCCGCGGCCTGCGGGGTGCTGTGGCTGGTGATCACCGTCGATCTGACCCTGATCCTCCGCCACATCCGTCAGGGCCCGCACTACCAGCCGGGCCCTGACATCCCGCCGTACCGGCCACCGGAGAACCGGCGTCCCTAGGGAGGCTCAGGACTCGAACCGTGCCGCCTTCAGGTACTGCGGGTTCGGGTCCAGCGCGGCAGCCAGCCGGAAATGGCGTTTGGCCTGGTCAGGGCGGGCCTGACGCTCATAGGTGCGGGCGAGTGCGAAGTGCGCGAACGCGTTGTCCGGCTCGCGCTCCAGCACGACGGTGAACTCCAGCTCGGCGGGCCGCAGTTGCGCGGCCGCGAAAAAGGCACGCGCGCGCAGCAGGCGGGCGGCGGTGTTCTCGGGGTGCGCGGCGATCACCTGGTCGAGCAGCTTCACCGCGCCCTTCGGATCCCGCGCGGCAAGCAGCTGCTCGGCGGCACGGAAGTCGATGACATGCGTCTCCGGAGTACGTCCGGTCCAACCGCTGGTCTCGGGCACGGCAAAGTCCTTCCCTCACTGGAAGGGTTCAACGCCCGGACAGGGGCCCGCTATTCCTGGGACGCCCCGGGCCGGCCCTGGGGCGGGTGGGACGCGCGAGCCCTTCGTACGAGTTCGTCCCACACGTCCGCCACGCGTTGCCGCAGGTCTTCCAGGGGTACGTCGTTGGCGATGACGATGTCCGCGATCTCCAGGCGCTTCTCGCGTGTCGCCTGGACGGCCATCCGCGCGCGTGCGTCGTCCTCGGTCATGCCGCGCAGCCGGACGAGACGGTCGAGCTGGGTCTGCGGGCTGGCGTCGACGACGACCACGACGTCGTAGAGCGCGGCGAGGCCGTTCTCGGTGAGGAGCGGGACGTCATGGACGACGACCGCGTCCTCGGCGGCGGCCGACTCCAGGGCGCGGGAGCGGGCGCCCACCAGCGGGTGCACGATCGAGTTCAGCACGGCGAGCCGCTCGGGGTCGGCGAACACGATCGCCCCCAGCTTCGGCCGGTCCAGGCTGCCGTCGGCGGTGAGCACATCGGCCCCGAAGGCCTCCACCACCGCCGCAAGGCCGGCCGTGCCCGGCGCGACGACCTCGCGCGCGATACGGTCCGCGTCGATCAGCACGGCCCCCCGCTCGACGAGCAGCCGCGACACCTCGCTCTTGCCGGCACCGATCCCACCGGTCAGGCCTACCTTCAGCATGAGCCGCAGCTTAGGCGGTACCGCTGACAGCGCACTCCTCAGGGCTCAGTTGTCGCCCTCCCGCTCCGCCAGGAACCGCTCGAACTCGAGCCCGATCTCGTCGGCGGAGGGGATGTCTGTCGACTCGGCGAGCATGTTGCCGCGGGTCTCGGCGCCCGCCGCGGCGTCGTACTGGTGCTCAAGGCCCTGGACGAGGGCCACGAGGTCCTCGTCCCCCTCCTGGATCTGGCGGTCGATCTCGGTCTGGGTGCGGTGGGCGTCGGTGCGCAGCGCGTGCGCGATACCGGGCAGGACCAGACCGGTGGCCGCCGTGATGGCCTCCAGGACGGTCAGGGCCGCGTCCGGGTACGGGGAGCGCGCGATGTAGTGCGGGACGTGCGCGGCGACGCCCAGGACGTCGTGTCCGGCCTCCAGGAGGCGGTACTCGACGAGCGACTCGGCACTGCCGGGGACCTGCGCCTCCTCGAAGGGGCTGCGGTGGCCCGGCACCAGGTCGTTGCGGTTGCCGTGCGGGGTGAGGCCTACGGGGCGGGTGTGCGGGACGCCCATGGGGATGCCGTGGAAGTTCACGGACAGCCGGACGCCGAGCCGCTCCACGATCTGCTGGACGGCCGCCGCGAAGCGCTCCCACTCCACGTCCGGCTCGGGCCCCGACAGCAGCAGGAAGGGCGCGCCGGTGGCGTCCTGCACGAGTCGCACCTCGATCGAGGGGACCTCGTACTCCGTCCAGCGGTCGCGCTTGAAGGTGAGCAGCGGACGGCGGGCGCGGTAGTCCACGAGCCGGTCGTGGTCGAAGCGGGCCACGACCTGGTGGGGCAGCGAGTCGAGCACACGGTCGACGATCTGGTCGCCGGTCTCACCCGCGTCGATGTATCCGTCGAAGTGGTAGAGCATGACAAGACCGGCCGACTCCTGGGCGAGCGCCATGTCGACGACAGCCAGGCCCTTCGGCTCCCATGCGTACAAACCCTGCGGATCAAGCACAGTGACCGCTCCTCCTCGTGTTCATACGCTTCAACGCCCCCTGGAGCAGGGGCATTCCCACGGCTACGCCTGATCAGCCATCTCTTACGGCCTTTTCATGGCAGAGGGAGCGACACAGGGCTTTCAGGGGCGCGGGGAACTGCGCGACAAGCCCCCACCGAACCCGCACCCGAAAACACTGAGGGACCGCACCTCGAAAGGTACGGTCCCTCAGTTATCGGCTAAGCCTCAGCGGCCAGCGTTCAGCTCTGGCCACCCGCGAGCTTCTCGCGAAGCGCGGCGAGCGCCTCGTCGGAAGCCAGGGCACCGGAGGTGTCCGCACCCTCGGAGGAGTACGAACCGCCGCCGCCACCGCCCGCGGCCGGAGCCGCACCCGCAGCGTCGCCGCCCTCGGCCGCAGCAGCGGCGTCGGCCTCGCGGGACTTGATGACCTGCTGCTGGTGCTGCTCGAAGCGGGTCTGCGCCTCGGCGTACTGGTTCTCCCACACCTCACGCTGGGATTCGAAGCCCTCAAGCCAGTCGTTGGTCTCGGGGTCGAAGCCCTCGGGGTAGATGTAGTTGCCCTGGTCGTCGTAGGACGCGGCCATGCCGTAGAGCGTCGGGTCGAACTCGACCGAGGCCGGGTCGGAACCGAAGGACTCGTTGGCCTGCTTCAGGGACAGCGAGATCCGGCGACGCTCGAGGTCGATGTCGATGACCTTGACGAAGATCTCGTCGTTGACCTGGACGACCTGCTCCGGGATCTCCACGTGGCGCTCGGCCAGCTCGGAGATGTGGACCAGACCCTCGATGCCCTCGTCCACGCGGACGAACGCACCGAACGGAACCAGCTTCGTGACCTTGCCGGGCACGACCTGGCCGATCTGGTGGGTCCGGGCGAACTGCTGCCACGGGTCTTCCTGGGTCGCCTTCAGCGACAGGGAGACACGCTCGCGGTCCATGTCGACGTCGAGGACCTCGACGGTGACTTCCTGGCCGACCTCGACAACCTCGGAGGGGTGGTCGATGTGCTTCCAGGACAGCTCGGAGACGTGGACCAGACCGTCGACGCCACCCAGGTCCACGAAGGCACCGAAGTTGACGATCGAGGAGACCACACCGGAGCGGACCTGACCCTTCTGGAGGGTCGTGAGGAACGTCTGGCGGACCTCGGACTGGGTCTGCTCCAGCCAGGCACGGCGGGACAGGACCACGTTGTTGCGGTTCTTGTCCAGCTCGATGATCTTCGCCTCGAGCTCCTTGCCCACGTAGGGCTGGAGGTCGCGGACGCGGCGCATCTCGACCAGGGAGGCCGGGAGGAAGCCACGGAGGCCGATGTCGAGGATGAGACCACCCTTGACGACCTCGATGACGGTACCGGTGACGATCCCGTCCTCTTCCTTGATCTTCTCGATGGTGCCCCAGGCGCGCTCGTACTGGGCGCGCTTCTTCGAGAGGATCAGGCGGCCTTCCTTGTCCTCCTTCTGGAGAACGAGGGCCTCGATCTCATCGCCCACGGCGACGACCTCGTTGGGGTCGACGTCGTGCTTGATGGAGAGCTCACGGCTCGGGATAACGCCTTCGGTCTTGTAACCGATGTCGAGCAGGACCTCGTCCCGGTCGACCTTCACGATGACGCCGTCGACGATGTCGCCGTCGTTGAAGTACTTGATCGTTTCGTCGATCGCGGCGAGGAAAGCTTCCTCGTTACCGATGTCGTTGACCGCAACCTGCGGGGTGGTGGCGGTGGTCTCGGTGCTGCTCGTCATGTGGGAAAGGGCTCCGGTTACGGACAGAAAGTCGTAGGTACTGCTACGCCGGGAGCCCGTATCGCTCTGATGAAGCCGGACAGCCAAGGAAACGCCTCACCAGTGAACTGGTGATGGCGCCTCGAAAACCGAGGGGACATACAACAGATGCGAGCGCAGCCTGCTACGTCTGAGGTGCGCAGGCCCGCAGCGCAACTTGTAGCATACGGGGGCAGCCGGGCAGGGTCAATGCGCGAAGGCGCACACCCGGGGCGGATCGCCGCATACCCGGCACAAGAACTGTCTCTGGAGGCCACGCAGGCCTGAGACACCTCTTCCGTGACACCCCGTGGGGACGGGTTGGAGGGAAGAGTACGACGAGGGAGCCGATCATCCAAGAGCCCGTTTCTTCCGAGTCCGACTTCGAGCCGGAGGCCACACGGCGCGACGCGGGAGCCGCCGAGAGCTCCCGGGCCAACCGCGGCTGGTGGGACCGGAACGCCGACGAGTACCAGGTGGAACACGGCACGTTCCTCGGCGACGACCGCTTCGTGTGGGGCCCCGAGGGCGTGGACGAGGTGGAGGCCGAGCTGCTCGGCCCGGCGGAGGACCTCAAGGACAAACGGGTCCTGGAGATCGGCGCCGGCGCGGCCCAGTGCTCGCGCTGGCTCGCCGCGCAGGGCGCCCGCCCGGTCGCGCTCGACATCTCGCACCGCCAGCTCCAGCACGCCCTGCGCATCGGCGGCGCCTTCCCGCTGGTCTGCGCCGACGCCGGCGCCCTCCCCTTCGCGGACGCCTCCTTCGACCTGGCGTGCTCGGCGTACGGGGCGCTGCCGTTCGTCGCCGACCCGGTGCGGGTCCTGGCGGAGGTACGCCGGGTGCTGCGCCCGGGCGGCCGTTTCGTGTTCTCGGTGACGCACCCGATCCGCTGGGCCTTCCCGGACGAGCCGGGCCCCGAGGGGCTGAGCGTCTCCGCCTCCTACTTCGACCGCACGCCGTACGTCGAGCAGGACGAGGAGGGCCGCGCGGTGTACGTCGAGCATCACCGGACGATCGGCGACCGGGTGCGGGACATCGTGGCGTCGGGGTTCCGTCTCGTGGACCTGGTGGAGCCGGAGTGGCCGGTCTGGAACACCTCGGAGTGGGGCGGCTGGTCACCGCTGCGCGGGAATCTGATCCCGGGAACGGCGATCTTCGTGTGCGAGCGGGACGCCAGGAGCTGACCCGGGGCGGGACCGGGGCCCTCAGTCCGGCAGGCCGGTCTTCGGCAGGTCGGTCTCGGGGCCGGCGGTGGGGTCCTCGGCCAGCCAGCGGGACACGATCCCCTCGACGGCCCGCTGACCACCGCGCTGCTTGATCAGGCCCTCCTTGGCGGCGCCCCGGACGAGGACCGTGCTGCCCGCGTCGTCGGCCGCGGTGACGGTGAGCGTGACCACGGCCGGGTTGAGCCCGCCGAAACCGGTCCCCATGACCGCGCGGACGGCATGGCCACCGCCCGGGAGGGCGACGACGGCCAGCGGCGGCACGCAGCCCACCACCATCCGCTCCGCCAGTGCCAGCGCCGCCTCCGGCGCCAGGTCGGTGCCGAGGCGGATCTCCCGTACGTCCTTCTTGAGCCGCCCGGCCACGAGGCGGGTGAGCTTTCCCTGCCCGCCCACGGACTGGGCGACGGTGCCCAGGTGATGGTTGAGCGTCATGTCCTCATCGGGCAGTGGCATGTCTTCATCAGGCAACGGCATGCGGTGACGATAGCGGCGTGCACCAGACTGGTCAGGTGATCCGCAGCGACGCTCTCGACCGGTTGCCCGTACGTTCCGCCCTGCCCGCGCTGCGTACGGCGCTGGACGACCACGGCACCGCCGTCCTCGTCGCGCCGCCCGGCACCGGCAAGACCACCCTGGTGCCGCTGGTCCTGGCGGGTCTCCTGGACACCGACGCTCCCGCGCGGCGCGTGGTCGTGGCCGAGCCGCGTCGTATCGCCGCCCGTGCCGCCGCCCGGCGGATGGCGTGGCTGCTGGGCGAGAAGGCAGGCGACAGCGTCGGCTACACCGTGCGCGGGGAGCGGGTCGTCGGGCGGCACACACGCGTGGAGGTCGTCACGACCGGCGTGCTGCTCCAGCGGCTTCAGCGGGACCAGGAACTCACGGGCGTGGACGTGGTCGTGCTGGACGAGTGCCACGAACGGCATCTGGACGCGGACACGTCCGCCGCCTTCCTGTGGGACGTACGGCAGGCCCTGCGGCCGGAGCTGCGGCTGGTGGCCGCGTCGGCGACGACGGACGCGCAGGGCTGGGCGCGGCTGCTGGGCGGTGCGCCGGTCGTGGCGGCGGCGGGGGTCTCGTATCCGGTGGACGTGGTGTGGGCGCCGCCGGTCAGGCCGGTCCGGCCGCCGCACGGGATGCGGGTCGATCCGGCGCTGCTCGCGCATGTGGCGTCGGTGGTGCGGCGGGCGCTGACCGAGCGGACGGGGGACGTGCTGTGCTTCCTGCCGGGCGTCGGGGAGATCGCGCGGGTCGCCGGACAGCTGGGCGGCCTCGGGGACGTAGAGGTGCTCCAGGTGCACGGGCGTGCACCGGCGGCCGTGCAGGACGCGGTGCTGGCTCCGGCGGAGCGGCGGCGGGTGGTGCTGGCGACGTCCGTCGCCGAGTCCTCGCTGACGGTTCCCGGGGTTCGGGTGGTCGTGGACTCCGGGCTGGCCCGGGAGCCGCGGGTGGATCACGCGCGCGGGCTGAGCGCGCTGACGACCGTGCGGGCCTCGCGGGCGGCCGGGCGGCAGCGGGCGGGCCGGGCCGGGCGTGAGGCGCCTGGGGCGGTGTACCGGTGCTGGGCCGAGGCGGAGGACGCGCGTCTTCCGTTGTTCCCGGCGCCGGAGATCAAGGTGGCCGACCTGACGGCGTTCGCGCTCCAGGCGGCCTGCTGGGGCGATCCCGACGCGTCGGGGCTGGCGTTGCTGGATCCGCCGCCGGACGGGGCGATGGCGGCGGCGCGGGGCGCTCTCGCGGCGGTGAACGCGGTGGACTCCGCCGGGCGGGCCACGGAGCGGGGCGTGCGACTGGCCCGGATGGGACTGCATCCCCGGCTGGGGCGGGCGCTGCTGGATGCTCCCGGGGACGCCGCGGAGGTGGTGGCGCTGCTGTCGGAGGACGTTCCTCGGGAGTACGGCGACGATCTCGCGGGTGCCCTTCGGGCCGCTCGGCGTGGGGGTGACGCCTATGCGGGGCGGTGGCGGGCGGAGGTGCGGCGGCTGCGGTCCGTCTCCACGGGGTCTTCGCACCCGCCCGTCCATGGCTCCCTTCCGGGAGCGGCGCACCCCGGGGCCGAGCGGGCGAGCGGCGACGACCGACTTGCCGGCCTCGTCGCCGCCCTCGCCTTCCCCGAGCGTGTCGCCAAGGCCGACGGCGGCTCCTATCTCATGGCGTCCGGTACCCGTGCCGAACTTCCGGAGGGTTCCGCGCTCCGGGGTGCCCCCTGGATCGCGGTGGCCGTCGCCGATCGGCCCGTCGGGAGAGGGCACGCGCGTGTGCAGCTCGCCGCGAGTGTGGACGAGGAGACGGCGCGGGCGGCCTGCGCGTCGATGTACTCCGAGGCTCAGGAGGTCCACTGGGCCGGCGGGGACGTCGTCGCGCGGCGGGTCGAGCGGCTCGGGGCGATCGAACTGACCGCGCGGCCGTTGAAGGACGCCGACGCCACCCTCGTACGCGAGGCGCTGCTCGAAGGGCTGCGGCAGGAGGGGCTGGGGTTGTTGCGCTGGTCGCCGGAGGCCCGCGTACTGCGGCAGCGGCTCGCCTTTCTGCGTCTGCACCTCGGCGCGCCCTGGCCCGATGTGTCCGATGACGCGCTCCACGCGCGCGTGGACGAGTGGTTGGAGCCGGAGCTGAGCCGGGCGCGGCGGCGGAGCGATCTGGCGCGGATCGACGCCGGGGAGGGGTTGAACCGGCTGCTTCCGTGGGCGTCGGGTGAGGCGGGGCGGCTCGACGAGCTCGCTCCCGAGCGGATCGCCGTGCCGAGCGGGTCCAGGATCCGGATCGACTACGCGGAGCCGGAACAGCCGGTTCTCGCCGTCAAGGTGCAGGAGATGTTCGGGCTTCAGGAGTCGCCGCGGATCGCCGGGGTGCCCCTGCTCGTCCATCTCCTCTCCCCCGCCGGGCGGCCCGCGGCCGTCACCGCCGATCTCGCCTCCTTCTGGAAGGACGGCTACAAGGGCGTACGGGCGGAGCTGCGCGGCCGGTATCCGAAGCATCCTTGGCCGGAGGACCCGGCCGCCGCCGAGCCCACGCGGCACACGAACGCGCGCCTCAGGCGGTGACCGGTTCCGGTTCGTCCGCGGTCGTGGGCACGGGGTCGTCCGGGCGGCGGCCGCGGGCCTCCAGCCACAGGGACAGGGCGAGGAGCAGGACTCCGAGGGTCAGGAAGCCCCAGGGGAGGTACGTCGTCATCATCAGGACCAGCAGCCGGTTGGACTTGACCATGGCGACCGTGTGCTCGATGTAGTCCTCGCGCATCTTCACATGGCCGTCGAACGCGGTGACCTTCTGGCGGTCGCCGAGGAGGGTGCCGCCGCGGAGTTCCTCCTTGTGGATCTCCTCGCCGTAGACGGGGGCGCCGGTGACGGGCTCGACCCAGAACTTGCGGACCGTGGTGTACCAGCGGGTCGTACCCGTCTTGGCGATCTGTTCGGGGGTGATGCCCGCGACCGGCAGCTTCTTGGGGAACTCCACCTGGGTCCAGGGGATGGTCTGCTCGAAGTAGTAGACCTCCAGGCCGCGGAAGTTCTGCGTCCCCTTGTAGTGGATGGGGCTGCTGGTGCGGGTCTGGGCGTCGAAGTACTCGTAGTCCCGCTTCTCGGTCAGGAAGGGCCACTTGAACTCGATGCCCTCGCGTTTGACCGGGTCACCGTCGACCATCTCGCCGGTGGCGTGGACGGGGGCCTGGCTGTGCGCGTCGAAGATGTAGCGCTCGGGGATGTAGGCGACCATCTTGCCGTCGGGGTCCTGGGCGTAGGACAGGCTGTCCCAGACGACGACGTCCCGGCCCAGCGTCTTCTCGATCTTCTCCGAGGCCTCCACGTTGCCCTTGAGGGTCTGCACGATGGTGATCTTGGAGACCTTCTTCTCCTGCAACGCGTTGTCGACGAGGGTGGCGTCCTTCGCCTCCAGGACCATGTCCTGGTACTGGTCGGCCGGGACCTTGGCCAGGCGCGGGAAGGCGTACCAGCGCAGCATCGGGGACAGTGCCGCGAAGAACACGGCGAGGGCGAGCAGGATCAGGCCGGCCTTGCGGCGCATCTCGGCCTCCCTCCCGGGCGGTTACGGGTGTGACGGCACGGTGGTGAGCAGCGGCTCGGGCGATGTCCTGCCGGCCGGCGAGCCCATCGCGGTGATCGTGAACACCAGGGCGAGCGCGACGGCCAGGCCGATCGCGGCGGCGATCAGGGCACGCATGACGGCCTCCCGACGGACTGGAGCTGATACATCGTCAGGTCCGGCACGGTAGCAACGGGCGACCGAGATGAGAACACGTCGCACACGAGGACGGCGCCCCTCCGAAGAAGGGCGCCGTCGTGGTCGTACGGGAAAACTACGCGCTGGGGCTGGCCGAGGGGCTCGGCGACTCGGTCGGCTCGGCTGCCGCCGCGACCGTCAGTTCGACGGTCAGGACCGCGCCGCCCGCGGTGTTGACGCGGAGCAGGAACGTGCCGGTGGTGTCGTCGGAGTAGAGCTTCGGCAGCTTCAGCAGGCCGTTCGCGTCCGTCTCCAGGCCGGTCAGGGTGCGTACGGTCTTGCCGTCCGCGTCCTTGAAGTAGGGGCCCTTGGTGTTCTCGGTGGTGTCGTCCGCCGAGGTGATCAGGGTGGCGGTGGCGGCGACGCCGTCCGCGACGGCGCCGTCGTACGTCGCCTTGACCTCGACCTGGTCGGCGAACTCGCCGCCCGGGGTGCAGGTCAGCGCGGTGTCGCTGGTGCGGACGAGGGTGTCGGCGACGCGCTCGGTGACGGTGGCCTTGTAGTCGAGGCCGGCGACCGCGCGGCCCACGACGGTGGCGCGGACGGTGAAGTCGCCCGTCTTCTCGCCGGCCTTCAGGGCGGGCGCGACGGCGACGCCCGCGCTGTTGGTGACGATCGTGGCGACGCTCTCGCCACCGGTGAAGGTGGTGTCGGTGGAGCCGACGATGGTGAAGCGGATACGGACCTTGCCGACGGCCTTGCCGGCCGAGGTCTCGGCGCGGGTGCTGATCCGCTTGGTGAACGCGTCGCCGGCCTGCGCGGTGAGCTTGGCGGTGCCCGCGTCCTCCAGGTGGTCCACCGTGTCGGTCGGGGTGGGCGAGGGGCTGGGCGTGCTGGGCTGCGACGGGGTGCTGGGCGTCCCCGGCGTACTCGGCGTACTCGGCGTACTGGGCGTGTTCGGAGTACTCGGAGTGCCGGGCGTCGACGGCGGGACGGGCGACGGCGAGGGGCTCGTCGTGTCGTTGTCGTCGCTGCGGTTGCCGGGCAGCGAGCCGGTGCCGTCGGGGATCTCGTGGGTGCCCTTGCGGTAGTACTCCAGCCACGACAGGACCGTGTTGAGATAGTCCTGCGACTTGTTGTAGCTGAGGATCGCGCTGTTCATGTCCGCCTGCGCGGACAGGTCCCAGCCGTTGCGGCACAGGTAGTGGCCGGCGGCGAGGGCCGCGTCGTAGATGTTGTTGGGGTCCTTCTTGCCGTCGTCGTTGCCGTCGCGGCCGGCCCACTCCCAGGTGGAGGGGATGAACTGCATGGGGCCGACGGCCTGGTCGTACGTGCTGTTGCCGTCGTAGACGCCGTTGTCGGTGTCCGGGATGAGGGCGAAGCCGTTGCCGTCCAGCTGGGGGCCGAGGATCGGGTCGATCGTGGTGCCGTCGGCGGTGACGCGGCCGCCGCGGGCCTGGCCGGACTCGACCTTGCCGATGGCGGCGAGGAGTTGCCAGGGCAGGTTGCAGCCGGGCTTGGACTCCTGGAGGGCCGCCGCGGCCTTCTTGTAGGCGTCGAGGACGGTCGCGGGGATGCCCGCCTCACCGGTGCCCGTGGCGGCGGTGTCACCGCTGCCGGCGCCCGGCGTGGGGCTCGGGCTGTTGAGGGGCGGGAGGTCCATCCAGTACGGCGAGCCGCCGGTCGCGCCGTCGTCGTCGCTCGCGTCGGGAGTGGGCTGGGCGTCGGCGGTGGTCGATCTGCCGTTGTCGTCCACCGACACATCGGGTGCCTGGGACGCTGACAGTGCCGCGACCGCCGCGGCGGCGACGGTGGTGGCCACCGCCCCCTTGCGCAGCCTCCTGCCGAATTGCGCCGACATAAAGTGAACCCCTCCCGTGGACGCCGAGCGCCCGTCTCCGTCCGACGTGCTCGTCATGGTGTGACGATCGACCCGCGGCGCGGGTTGCCCTCGTGGAGCTTTTCCGTGCGTTGTTCTTGTGTTCGGTTCCGCTGGCCCGCTCCGCTGCCCGGCGGAGGGGCCCAGGCGACCCTACGGCAACTTGCTTTGCTCGGGCACCCGTTCGTGCCCGCTTTTCACCAGTTGGCCATACTGGGCCGATCCGTTCGCTGCCTTGGGAGGCCTCTTGCCGTTCACCCTCAGCCACGCGGCGGCCGTGTTACCGGTCGTGCGTGCCGACGGAACCGGGCGGGGGCGGTTGATTCCGGCCGTTCTCGTGGCGGGTTCCTTCGCTCCCGACATGACGTACTTCGCGGCCAGCGCGTTCTCCGAGGCGATGGAGTTCGGGAACGTCACGCATTCCTTCCCGGGCGTCTTCACCGTCGACGTGCTCGTCGCGTGGGCGTTGGTGGGGCTGTGGCTGCTCATCCGGGAGCCGCTGGTGGCGCTGCTGCCGAGGACGCGGCAGGGGCGGGTGGCGGCGCTGCTGCGCTGCGGGGCGCCACGCGCGCGTGTGCGGCCGGCGCTGGTGGCGCGGTGGTACGTGTCGGCGGCGCTGGGGGCGTTGACGCATGTCGTGTGGGACGCGTTCACGCACCACGACCGGTGGGGGATGCGGTTGTTCCCCGTGCTCGGCGAGACGATCGCGGGATCGCCGCTGTACTGGTATCTCCAGTACGGCAGTTCGGCGGTGGCGGCGGTCGTGATCGCCGTGTTCGTGGTGGGAGCGGTACGGCGACTGCCGGCGAGCGAGCCTTCGGGGGTGCCGGCGCTCTCGCCGCGCGACCGGTGGTGGGCCGGGGTCGTCATCGGCGGCTGTGTGCTGGTCGCGGCGGTGCAGCGGGCCTCGCGGTGGTGGGCCTACTGGGGGGCCACCGCGAGGCCCTGGGAACTGATCCCGACGCTGTGCTTCGGCGTGGGCGCGGGGCTGGTGCTGGGGGTGCTGGGGTACGCCGTGGGGGTCAGGGCGTGGCGTCCGGTTCGGGTTCCCGGCGGGCCCGACCGGACCGGCCGGGAGCCGAGCCGCCCGGGGCGTCGGTGACGGTCCTGCCGGGGGCGGATCCGGGTGCGGAGTCGGTGGCGGTGCTGCCGGATCCGGGTGAGGCGTCGGTGACCGTGCCGACGGTCGCGATGAACACGGTCATGGTCCGCATCGGGCGGGAGCGCGGGAGTGCGCCGAGGAGCAGCGCCAGGTAGCCGCGGGCCTGGTCGGCCCAGAGGCGCAGGTCTGTGCACAGGTCTGTGCGCAGGTCCCTGCGGGTGAGCCGGTGACGGACGTCTGTGGCCGTCCGGCGGAGGGTCATGGCGAGGTCCCTGGGGATGCGGGGAGTGCTTGCCGCTGCCGAGAAGGGCGGGATGTGCACGGCTGGGGTGGACGCGGTCGCATCGGTGTTCGCCTGCGCCGGAGCCGTCTGGCGGTGGAGCGTGCGTATACCCATGTCCGCATCTTTACGGGCGGGGGTGGGTGGGGGCGTTTTCGCGGGGGCCACCTGAGTGACGGCTTTTCGGGGTGCCGGGTGGGTTCGCCAGCCCCGGAACGCGCCGCCGTGGGTGCCGGTAGCCGCGGCGGAGAAAGACCACAGTGGCCCTCCGCCGCGGCTCCCGGCGATCGACGCTAGTGCGCCGCCGACTCCCAGTCCGGGCCCACGCCCACCGAGACGTCCAGCGGGGCGCGCAGCTGGACCGCGTTCGCCATTTCGCGGCGGAGGAGTTCCTCGACCCGGTCGCGCTCGCCCGGGGCGATCTCCAGGACGATTTCGTCGTGCACCTGGAGCAGCATGCGGGAGGTGAGCTCCGCCTCGCTGAGGGCCTTGCCGACGTTGAGCATGGCGATCTTGACGATGTCGGCCGCGGTGCCCTGGATGGGCGCGTTGAGGGCCATCCGCTCGGCGGCCTCGCGGCGCTGGCGGTTGTCGCTGTTGAGGTCGGGGAGGTAGCGGCGGCGGCCGAAGAGGGTCGCCGTGTAGCCCGTCGCCCGCGCCTCGTCGACCGCGCGGCGCAGATAGTCCTGGACACCGCCGAAGCGCTCGAAGTACGTGTCCATCAGGGCACGCGCCTCGCCCGCGTCGATGTTCAGCTGCTGCGAGAGGCCGAACGCGGACAGGCCGTACGCCAGCCCGTACGACATGGCCTTGATCTTGCGGCGCATCTCCGCGTCGACGGCCTCGCGCTCGACGGCGAACACCTGCGAGGCGACCGTGGTGTGCAGGTCCTCACCGGAGGTGAACGCCTCGATGAGGCCCTCGTCCTCGGAGAGGTGGGCCATCACGCGCAGTTCGATCTGGCTGTAGTCGGCCGTCATCAGCGACTCGAAGCCCTCGCCGACCACGAAGCCGCGGCGGATGGCCCGGCCCTCGTCCGTGCGGACGGGGATGTTCTGGAGGTTCGGGTCGGTGGAGGAGAGACGGCCCGTGGCCGCGACCGTCTGGTTGAACGTGGTGTGGATACGGCCGTCCGCGGCGATCGTCTTGATCAGGCCCTCGACCGTCACGCGCAGCTTCGCCTGCTCGCGGTGACGGAGCATGATCACCGGCAGTTCGTTGTCGGTCTGGGTGGCGAGCCAGGCAAGCGCGTCGGCGTCCGTGGTGTAGCCGGTCTTGGTCTTCTTCGTCCTGGGCAGGCCCAGTTCACCGAAGAGGACTTCCTGGAGCTGCTTGGGCGAGCCCAGGTTGAACTCGTGCCCGGCGGCGGCGTGGGCCTCCTTGACGGCCTGCTGGACGGCGCCGGCGAACATCTGCTCCATGGCCTCCAGGTGGGCCCGGTCGGCGGCGATGCCGTGCCGCTCCATGCGGGCCAGCAGGGCGGAGGTGGGCAGCTCCATGTCGCGCAGCAGGTCCGCGGCGCCGACCTCGGCCAGCCGCGTCCCGAAGGCCTCGCCCAGGTCGAGGATGGCGCGGGCCTGCACCATCAGGGCCTCGGCCTCCGCGCCGTCGTCCGCGCCGAAGGCGAGCTGGCCGTCGGCCGCGGCGGCGGGCGCGAGCTCACGGCCGAGGTACTCCAGGGACAGGGCGTCCAGGTCGAAGGAGCGGCGGCCCGGCTTGACGAGGTAGGCGGCCAGGGCGGTGTCCATGGCGACGCCGTCGATGCTCCAGCCGTGCTCGGCGAAGACCCGCATCGCGCCCTTGACGTTGTGGAAGACCTTGGGCCGGTCCGCGTCGGCCAGCCAGCCGGCGAGGGTCTTCTCGTCGGCCTCGTCGAGCTGGGTGGGGTCGAGCCAGGCGGCCGCTCCGCCGGCTGCCGCGAGGGCGATCTCGGCGACCGAGCCGGTGCCCAGGCCCCAGGTGTCGACCGTGGCGACGCCCAGTGTCTGCGTGCCGTGCTCGGTGAGCCAGGCGGACAGCTCGCCGGTGGCGAGGACGGTGCCGTCGAGTTCCACGCCGGCCGCCGCGGCCGGGGCCGGCTCTGCCTCCTCGGCGCCCGGGTCGACGGCGAGCAGGCGCTCGCGCAGTGACGGGTTACGGATCTCGAGAGTGTCGAGGATCATCGCGAGCGTCTTGCGGTCGTACGGCGCGCGCTCCAGGTCGGTGACCGTCTTCGACAGCTCGACGGTGCGGACCATCTCGGTGAGACGGCGGTTGAGCTTGACCGCCTCCAGGTGCTCGCGCAGGTTCTGCCCGGCCTTGCCCTTGACCTCCTCGACGCGCTCGACGAGGTCCGCGAACGACCCGAACTGGTTGATCCACTTCGCGGCGGTCTTCTCGCCGACGCCCGGGATGCCCGGCAGGTTGTCGGACGGGTCGCCGCGCAGGGCCGCGAAGTCGGGGTACTGGGCGGGCGTCAGGCCGTACTTCTCGAACACCTTCTCCGGGGTGAACCGGGTCAGCTCGGAGACACCCTTCGTCGGGTAGAGCACGGTGGTGTGCTCACTCACGAGCTGGAAGGAGTCGCGGTCGCCGGTGACGATCAGCACCTCGAAGCCGGCGGCCTCGGCCTGGGTGGCGAGCGTGGCGATGATGTCGTCGGCCTCGAAGCCGTCGACCGCGAAACGCGACACGTGCATCGCGTCGAGGAGTTCGCCGATCAGCTCGACCTGGCCCTTGAACTCGTCCGGGGTCTTCGAGCGGTTGGCCTTGTACTCCGTGTACTCCTCGGAGCGCCAGGTCTTGCGCGACACGTCGAAGGCCACCGCGAAGTGCGTCGGCGCCTCGTCGCGCAGGGTGTTGGCCAGCATCGAGGCGAAGCCGTAGATCGCGTTCGTCGGCTGGCCCGTCGCGGTCGTGAAGTTCTCCGCGGGCAGCGCGAAGAACGCGCGGTACGCCAGTGAGTGCCCGTCCATGAGCATCAGGCGCGGGCGGCTGCCGCCGGGGCTGTTGTCGGTCTTCTTCGATGCTGTCTCTGCCACGCCCCCGATCCTGCCACGCCCCACTGACACTCGGACCACACGACGGAAGGCGGCCACGGGCGGTCGGGTGCGTCGGGGCGGCAGCGGGGGGCAGGGCGCGGGCCGTGCTCGGGGCGACGGCGAGGGTGCTCGGCTATGCCCGGAGCGACGGCGGGGAGAACCCGGGGCCATGCCCGGAGCGGCGGCGGGGAGAACCCGGGGCCATGCCCGAAGCGACAGCGGGGGCTCGGACCAGGGGCGGCTTCAGCACGGTCGGACCGCACCAGCGGGACAGCCACCCCGAGCCGGCAAGCACTCCCGGATACCGACCACACCCGCATACCGGCCACCCCAAGCCGCCAGGCGCACCCGGCGCCGACCGCCTCGGACCGCCTCGGACCGCTGGGGCGTGCCATCAGGTCGGCCGGTCCGGGCCTCGGGGATCGTGTGCCGTCGCCGCGGCTGCGAGGACCAGCCCCGTTTCGCCCTCCCCTCCCCTCCCCCACCGCCTTCCCCCACCCCCCACCACCCCTCCCCCTCCGTTCCCTCTTCCGCAATCGTTGCCTGATACGCAACCATTGCCCCAGCCCTCCACCCACCCCGGCCACCCCCGTTGTCGGCGTTGCGTGCGAGGATCGGAGACGTACCTCACATGTGCACGCGAAGGAGAGCGCCGCGATGGCAACGAAGCCGCCCAAGGGGGATCCGGTCCAGGACGCTCCGCAGGTCGCGGAGCCGAAGCACGCGGCGGCGGGGCTGCCGGCCATCGGGCACACCCTGCGGATCGCCCAGCAGCAGATGGGCGTGAAGCGGACCGCGCTGACGCTGCTGCGGGTGAACCAGAAGGAGGGCTTCGACTGCCCGGGCTGCGCCTGGCCGGAGCCCGAACACCGGCACACCTTCGAGTTCTGCGAGAACGGCGCGAAGGCCGTGGCCGAGGAGGCCACCCTGCGCCGGGTCACCCCGGAGTTCTTCGCCGCGCACCCGGTCACCGACCTCGCGACGCGCAGCGGCTACTGGCTGGGGCAGCAGGGGCGGTTGACCCACCCCGTGTATCTCCCCGAAGGGGGCACGCACTACGAGCCGGTGACCTGGGAGCGCGCCTTCGACATCGTCGCCGAGGAGATCGCCGCCCTCGGCTCCCCCGACGAGGCCCTCTTCTACACCTCGGGCCGCACCAGCAACGAGGCCGCCTTCCTCTACCAGCTCTTCGCGCGCGAACTCGGCACCAACAACCTGCCGGACTGCTCCAACATGTGCCACGAGTCCTCGGGTTCGGCCCTCACGGAGACCATCGGCATCGGCAAGGGCAGCGTCCTGCTGGAGGACCTCTACAAGGCCGACCTGATCATCGTCGCCGGCCAGAACCCGGGCACCAACCACCCGCGCATGCTCTCCGCCCTGGAGAAGGCCAAGGCGAACGGCGCGAAGGTCATCAGCGTCAACCCGCTGCCCGAGGCGGGCCTGGAGCGGTTCAAGAACCCGCAGACCGCACAGGGCATGCTCAAGGGCGCGGCCCTCAACGATCTGTTCCTCCAGATCCGCATCGGCGGCGACCAGGCGCTCTTCCGGCTCCTCAACAAGCTGATCCTGGAGACCGAGGGCGCCGTCGACCAGGCCTTCGTCGAGGAACACACCCACGGCTACGAGGAGTTCGTCGCGGCCGCCCGCGCCGCCGACTGGGACGAGACGCTCACCGCGACCGGCCTCACGCGCGCGGAGATCGAGGAAGCCCTCTCCCTGGTGCTCGCCTCGCAACGCACCATCGTCTGCTGGGCGATGGGCCTGACCCAGCACAAGCACTCCGTGCCGACCATCCGCGAGGTGGTCAACTTCCTTCTGCTGCGCGGCAACATCGGCCGCCCGGGCGCGGGCGTGTGCCCGGTGCGCGGGCACTCCAACGTGCAGGGCGACCGCACCATGGGCATCTTCGAACGCCCCGCCCCGGCCTTCCTGGACGCCCTGGAGAAGGAGTTCGGCTTCGCGCCCCCGCGCGAGCACGGCTACGACGTCGTACGGGCCATCGAGGCGCTGCGCGACGGCCGGGCGAAGGTCTTCTTCGCCATGGGCGGCAACTTCGTCTCCGCCTCCCCCGACACCGACGTCACCGAGGCCGCCATGCGGCGCGCCCGGCTGACCGTGCACGTGTCGACGAAGCTCAACCGCTCGCACGCCGTCACGGGCGCGCGTGCCCTGATCCTGCCCACCCTCGGCCGCACCGAGCGCGACCTCCAGGGCGGCGGCGAGCAGTTCGTGACCGTCGAGGACTCCATGGGCATGGTGCACGCCTCCCAGGGCCGTCTGGAGCCCGCGAGCGGCCATCTGCTGTCCGAGCCGGCCATCGTGGCCCGTCTCGCCCGCCGCGTCCTCGGCGACGCCTCCCGCACCCCCTGGGAGGAGTTCGAGAAGGACTACGCGACGATCCGGGACCGCATCGCGCGCGTGATCCCCGGCTTCGAGGACTTCAACGCGCGCGTGGCGGAGCCCGGCGGCTTCACCCTCCCGCACGCCCCGCGCGACGAGCGCCGCTTCCCGACCGCCACCGGCAAGGCCAACTTCACCGCCGCCCCCGTCGAGTACCCGGCGCTCCCCGAGGGCCGCCTGCTGCTCCAGACCCTGCGCTCGCACGACCAGTACAACACCACGATCTACGGCCTGGACGACCGCTACCGGGGCATCAGGAACGGCCGCCGGGTCGTCCTGGTCAATCCCGAGGACGCGGCGAAGCTGAAGCTCGCCGACGGCTCGTACGTGGACCTCGTCAGCGAGTGGAAGGACGGCGTGGAGCGCCGGGCGGCCGGCTTCCGTGTCGTGCACTACCCGACCGCGCGCGGCTGCGCCGCCGCCTACTACCCCGAGACCAACGTCCTCGTCCCGCTGGGCGCCACCGCGGACACCAGCAACACCCCGGCCAGCAAGTCCGTCGTGGTGCGTCTGGAACAATCGGCCACCGACTGAGCGTTTGCTCAGCGGATTGAGTTCGAGTGAGCGTTCCCGACGAACGGAGCCGGGCCCCATGGGCGAGCAGCAGCACGTGAAGTTCCCGCAAGAGGTCATCGACGAGTACGCCGCGCTCGGCGTGGACCTGCTGGCCCTGTTCTCCGCCGGGCACCTCGGCACCCGTATGGGCGTCGAGATCGTCGAGGCCTCCGCGGACCGGGTCGTCGGGACGATGCCGGTGGAGGGCAACACCCAGCCGTACGGGCTGCTGCACGGCGGTGCCTCCGCCGTCCTCGCCGAGACCCTCGGCTCGGTCGGTTCGATGCTGCACGGCGGCAGCTCGAAGATCGCCGTCGGCGTGGATCTGAACTGCACCCATCACCGGGGCGCGCGCTCGGGCCTGGTGACCGGCGTGGCCACGCCCGTGCACCGCGGGCGGTCGACGGCGACGTACGAGATCGTGATCAGCGACGAGGAGGGGCGGCGGGTGTGCACCGCGCGGCTGACCTGTCTGCTGCGGGACGTGAATCCTGGCGACGGCGTCCATGTCGGGGCCACCGCCTGACGATGAAGACCTCTGGCCCCGACCGTGCCGCAAGGCCTAGCGTCGGGGCATGCGAACGGGAGGAGTCCCGGTGCTCGGGGCCGGGGTCAGGGTCGGGGTCATGGCGGTCCTGCTGAGCCTCGGCGGATGCGGAGGATCCGGCTCCGCCACCACCGCGCAGGCCGGGGCGACAGCCACAGGCGCAGCCACAAGCACCGCCACGGCCACAACGGCGGCCTCGGCACCCCACACACCCCCCGAAGACCTCTGCACCCGCCTCGTCGCCCACTGGTCCCACGAGGTGCTGGACCAGAACACCTACGGCGACTACCAGTCGATGGGCCTGTCCAACGGCCAGTACGACATTCTCATCAAGGTCGTCGACGCCGCCCGCGCCGAGAAGAAACGCGAAGGCGCCGCCGCCGCGGACCGGTTGATCGACCGTCAGGCCCGCAGCGGCTGTGTGCGGTGGTACCGCGACGGCGGTCCCGGCGAGGGGCCCTGGAGTTGAGCGGCACCGGGCCGGTCGAGCCGGGCGAGGGCACCCACACCTGGGACACCCTCGACTCCCCCGCCTCCACCCTGCCCCGCGGCCGCCTCACCGAGCTCTACGACCGGCACCGGCGTGCCGTCCTCGGCACCGCGACAGCCCTGGCCCTCCTCCTGGGCGGCGGCTACCTCTACGCGACCCGGCCGCAGCCGCCGGCACCCCCCGATCCGCCGTACCCGTCTCAAGTGACGGACCTGCACTACCTCAGCGGAGAGCCCACCCCCGCGGGCGCCGGGCCGCGGAGCTTCAGCTTCGGGGTCGAACTGAGCGTGCTCTCCGGCCCGCCCGTCACCGTGGTCCGGATCTCCCAGCCGTACGCCGGCATGTCGGTGACCTCCGCGCCCGAAGCGCCCTTCGGGACGAGCGCGGGCACCAACCGCAAGATCGTCATCACCATGCATGTGGCGCAGTGCAGGAAAGTGCCATGGAACGCCGGGCTCCCTTTCCTTGACGTAACTCTACGTAATACGCGCGCAATAGAAGTTCACAGTTTCATCCTCGGACAGCGCTACGCCCAGCATCTGTCCGAGGCCCTACAAGTCGCCTGTAGCAACGGATCCGGGTAATTACCAAAACGCCTGAGACACCTGAACGAGTTGCATCGGGTCCTGCGGGTTCTCACAATGCGGACAGGGCGAATCGGCCTGAATTCCGCTGTTCCACCCACTCAGTACCGCTCTGCATTACGACGTGTCATAACAAGAGCGTCACAGCCTCCGTCAGACCCTCCTCCACCCTCCCCGCCCGCGCTTAGAGTCACGCCCAGTCACCGCGCCATGGAATCTCACAACAGACCAGCGCAGAGACTCGGTCGCTTCCAGGGGGGAGCGCCGCGCCAGTGAAAGGACGAATCGTGCGTCAACGTTCGCTCATCACCATCACCGCCGCGCTGGCGGCGGGAGCACTCACCCTCACCGCCTGCGGCTCGCGCGACGACGACGGCGGCTCGGACTCCGGCAGCGGCGGCACCAAGGTCGTCATCGGTGTCGACGCCCCGCTGACGGGTGACCTCTCCGCGCTGGGCCTCGGCATCAAGAACTCCGTCGACCTCGCCGCGAAGACCGCCAACAAGCAGAAGCTCGTCGACGGTGTCACCTTCGAGATCAAGGCCCTCGACGACCAGGCCCAGCCCTCCTCGGGCCAGGCCAACGCCGTCACCCTCCAGTCCGACAAGTCCGTGATGGGCGTCGTCGGTCCGCTGAACTCCTCCGTCGCCGAGTCCATGCAGAAGGTCTTCGACGACGCCGGCCTGGTCCAGATCTCCCCGGCCAACACCGGCCCCGCCCTCACCCAGGGTGTCGACTGGCAGACCAAGAAGGTCCGCACCTACAAGTCGTACTTCCGCACCGCGACCACGGACGCCATCCAGGGCCCGTTCGCCGCGCAGTACGTCTACAACGACGCCAAGAAGAAGAAGGTCTTCGTCATCGACGACAAGAAGACCTACGGCGCCGGTCTCGCCGCCACCTTCACCGACGAGTTCAAGAAGCTCGGCGGCAAGATCGCCGGCACCGACCACATCGACCCCGACACCAAGGACTTCTCCGCGGTCGCCACCAAGGTCAAGAACTCCGGCGCCGACGTCGTCTACTACGGCGGCGAGTACCCGCAGGCCGGCCCGCTCAGCAAGCAGATCAAGGCCGCCGGCGCCAAGATCCCGCTGGTCGGCGGCGACGGCATCTACGACCCGACCTTCGTCGAGCTGGCCGGCGCCAACAGCACCGGTGACCTCGCCACCTCCGTCGGTGCCCCGGTCGAGACGCTCAGCTCCGCCAAGCAGTTCGTCGCCGACTACAAGAAGGCCGGCTACAAGGACGAGTACGCGGCCTACGGCGGTTACTCCTACGACGCCGCCTGGGCGATCATCCTCGCCGTGAAGAAGGTCGTCGACGACAACGACGGCAAGCTGCCGTCGGACGCCCGCGCGAAGATCACCGCCGCCACGCAGAACGTCTCGTTCGACGGTGTGACCGGCAAGGTCTCCTTCGACGAGTACGGTGACGCCACCAACAAGCAGCTCACCGTCTACGCCGTCGAGAACGGTGCCTGGAAGGCCGTCAAGTCCGGTACCTACACCGGCTGATCCATCCCCACCCGCACCACCTGAGCCGCGCGGGGCGCTGTTCCACAGGCGCCCCGCGCGGACTCACATCCGGCCCCGGACACACATCCGGTCACATCCGTCGAACATCCGAAACCTCGGAGGACATGCGGTGAACGAACTGCCGCAGCAGCTGGTCAACGGCCTGCTACTAGGAGCAATGTACGGGCTGGTCGCCATCGGCTACACAATGGTCTATGGCATTGTCCAGCTCATCAACTTCGCCCACGGCGAGATCTTCATGATCGGAGGGTTCGGAGCCCTCACGGTCTATCTGTACGTACTGCCCGACGGCACCACCATGTGGGTCGCACTGCCACTGATGCTCGTGGGAGCCGTCATCGCAGCCGTCCTCGTCGCCGTCGGAGCGGAACGGTTCGCCTACCGCCCCCTGCGCACCGCCCCGCGCCTCGCGCCCCTCATCACCGCCATCGGCCTCTCCCTCGCCCTCCAGCAGGCGGTATGGGCCTGGTACCCCGGCGCCAAGGAGTCCATCAACTTCCCCGAGATCCCGGGCGGACCCTTCGAGATCGGCAGCGTCACCATTCAGACCGGTGACATCTTCCTGTTCATCGCCGCCCCCGTCAGCATGGCGATCCTCGCCTACTTCGTCATGAAGACCCGCACCGGCCGCGGCATGCAGGCCACCGCCCAGGACCCCGACACCGCCAAGCTCATGGGCATCAACACCGACCGCATCATCGTGGTCGCCTTCGCCCTCGGCGCCCTGTTCGCCGCCGTCGGAGCCGTCGCCTACGGCCTCAAGTACGGCCAGGTCCAGTTCCGCATGGGCTTCATCCTCGGCCTCAAGGCCTTCACCGCCGCGGTCCTCGGCGGCATCGGCAACATCTACGGCGCCATGCTCGGCGGCCTCGTCCTCGGCCTGGCCGAGACCATGGCCACCGCCTACATCGCCGACGTCCCCGGCTTCGACCTGCTCGGCGGCCAGTCCTGGGCCAACGTCTGGGCCTTCGTACTCCTCATCCTCGTACTCCTCGTCAGGCCACAGGGTCTGCTCGGCGAGCGCGTCGCGGACAGGGCGTGACAACGATGACGACACAGACCACCCAGTCCCCCAGCGCCCCCGCCCACAAGGACGGCGCCACCAAGGGCCTCGTCGGCCTCCCCGAGAACGTCGGCCGCGCCCTCGCCACCGTCGGCGGCGCCCTCGCCGTCGCCTCCACCTTCCTCGCCTGGACCTGGACCTCCGAGTTCCCCGGCGACCTCACCTACTACGGCTACCCGGGTGGCCTCCAGGTCCTCGTCCTCATCGGCGGCGCCCTCACCGCCCTGTTCGGCCTCGCGTCGTACGGCGTCAAGGGCCTGCGCTGGCTGACCCCGGCCGGTGCGGACAGCTCCGTCAAGCTCGCCGCACTCGGCACCTTCGCCACCGCCTGGTACACGGTCATCGCGATCAGCGCCCAGCTCGGCGGCGTCGTCAACCTCGAACCCGGCGGCTACATCGTCGCGATCGTCACCCTGGCCGCCCTCCTCGGCGCCTTCTCCCTGCCCTTCGAACGCCCCGAGCCCGACCCCGTCGACCCCGAAGACACCGGCTGGGAGCAGTTCAAGCACGGCGTGCGCCACAACTGGTCGGTCTTCAAGGCCTCCATCGCCTCCGGCACGCCCCGCAAGGCCCCGGCCCTCCCCACCTACGCCGAGATCCTGGTCATCGTCGCCGCCATGGCCGTCGGCCTGACCGTCTTCACCTACGGCATCGGCACCGAGTACGACGAACTCTTCGTCGGCTTCCTCATCACGGTCGGCTTCGGCTTCTCCGCCCTGGCCAAGGCCGGGCTCGTGGCCCGGGTCTCGGCCATCACCGGCAAACACCGCACCATCACCATGTTCGGCGCGTTCATCGCCGCCGCGCTCTTCCCCTTCACCCAGTCCGACGACCAGTACGCGACCATCGGCGTCTACATCCTGATCTTCGCCACCGTCGCCCTCGGCCTGAACATCGTCGTCGGCCTCGCCGGCCTCCTCGACCTCGGATACGTCGCCTTCCTCGGCGTCGGCGCCTACACCGCGGCCATGGTCTCCGGCTCCCCCGCCTCGCCGTTCGACGTGCACCTGCCGTTCTGGCTCTCGGCGCTGCTCGGCGCCGCCGTCGCCATGGTCTTCGGCGTCCTCATCGGCGCCCCCACCCTGCGACTGCGCGGCGACTACCTCGCCATCGTGACCCTCGGCTTCGGTGAGATCTTCCGTATCACCGTCCTCAACATGGACGGCACCTCCGGACCCGACATCACCAACGGCTCCAACGGCATCTCCTCGATCCCGAACCTCGACATCCTCGGGTTCGACTTCGGCAAGTCGCACGACATCCTCGGCTTCACCATCGCGCGCTTCGCCAACTACTTCCTGCTGATGCTGCTCATCACGCTCATCGTCGTGGTGGTCTTCCAGCGCAGCAGCGACTCGCGCATCGGCCGCGCCTGGATCGCCATCCGCGAGGACGAGACCGCCGCCCTCGCCATGGGCATCAACGGCTTCCGCGTCAAGCTGATCGCCTTCGCCCTCGGTGCCTCCCTGGCCGGCCTCGCCGGCTCGGTCCAGGCCCACGTCACCTACACCGTGACGCCGGAGCAGTACCAGTTCGCCCACGTGGTCCCGCCCAACTCGGCCTTCCTGCTCGCCGCGGTCGTCCTCGGCGGCATGGGCACCATCGCCGGACCCCTCGTCGGCGCCGCGCTGCTCTACCTCATCCCGGCCAAGCTCCAGTTCCTCGGCGACTACCAGCTCTTCGCCTTCGGACTCGCGCTCGTCCTCCTGATGCGCTTCCGCCCCGAGGGCCTCATCCCCAACCGGCGCCGCCAGCTCGAATTCCACGAAGAGGCCGAAGCGCCCGCAGTCCTCAGCAAGACAGGGGTCTGACACATGACCACCGACACCACCACCGTCACCGGGACCACCGTCCTCGACGCCCGCGGCGTCACCATGCGCTTCGGCGGCCTGACCGCCGTACGCAACGTCGACCTCCAGGTCAACAGCGGCGAGATCGTCGGACTCATCGGCCCCAACGGCGCCGGCAAGACGACCTTCTTCAACTGCCTGACGGGGTTGTACATCCCCACGGAAGGCGAAGTCCGCTACAAGGGCGCCGTCCTGCCGCCCAAGTCCTTCAAGGTCACCGCCGCCGGCATCGCCCGCACCTTCCAGAACATCCGTCTGTTCGCCAACATGACGGTCCTGGAGAACGTGCTCGTCGGCCGCCACACCCGGACGAAGGAAGGCCTCTGGTCCGCACTGCTCCGCGGCCCCGGCTTCCACAGGGCCGAGAAGGCCTCGCGTGAACGCGCCATGGAGCTGCTGGAGTTCGTGGGCCTCGCGAGCAAGGCCGAGCACCTGGCTCGCAATCTCCCCTACGGCGAACAGCGCAAGCTGGAGATCGCGCGAGCCCTGGCCAGCGAGCCGGGCCTGCTCCTGCTCGACGAGCCCACGGCCGGCATGAACCCCCAGGAGACCCGCGCCACCGAGGAACTGGTCTTCGCCATCCGCGACAAGGGCATCGCCGTACTCGTCATCGAGCACGACATGCGCTTCATCTTCAACCTCTGCGACCGCGTAGCCGTCCTTGTCCAGGGCGAGAAGCTGGTGGAGGGCGACAGCGCCACCGTCCAGGGCGACGAACGCGTCATCGCCGCCTACCTCGGCGAACCCTTCGAGAACGCCCCCGGCGACGAGGAAGCAGCCGAAGTCGAAGCAGCCGAAGCAGGCACCCCGTCGGACGCCACGCCCGGCAAGGAGAACGACCGATGACCGCACTCCTCGAGGTCGAGGACCTCCGCGTCGCCTACGGCAAGATCGAAGCCGTCAAGGGCATCTCCTTCAAGGTCGAGGCAGGCGAGGTCGTCACCCTCATCGGCACCAACGGCGCCGGCAAGACGACCACCCTGCGCACCCTGTCCGGCCTGCTCAAGCCGGTCGGCGGTCAGATCAAGTTCGGCGGCAAGTCGCTGAAGAAGGTCCCCGCCCACGACATCGTCTCGCTGGGACTGGCCCACTCCCCCGAGGGCCGGCACATCTTCCCCCGCATGACGATCGAGGACAACCTCCGCCTCGGCGCCTTCCTGCGCAACGACAGGGCAGGCATCGAGAAGGACATCCAGCGCGCCTACGACCTCTTCCCCATCCTCGGAGAGCGTCGCAAGCAGGCCGCCGGAACCCTGTCCGGCGGCGAGCAGCAGATGCTGGCCATGGGCCGCGCGCTCATGTCCCAGCCGAAGCTGCTCATGCTGGACGAGCCCTCCATGGGCCTCTCCCCGATCATGATGCAGAAGATCATGGCGACGATCGCCGAGCTGAAGTCCCAGGGCACGACGATCCTCCTCGTCGAGCAGAACGCCCAGGCGGCCCTGTCCCTGGCCGACCACGGCCACGTGATGGAGATCGGCAAGATCGTCCTGTCGGGCACGGGCCAGGACCTCCTGCACGACGAGTCGGTCCGCAAGGCATACCTCGGCGAGGACTAGCACTTCGCCTTGACCGCGATACGACGAGGCCCGCGCCCCCTGCTGGGGACGCGGGCCTCGCTGCGTGTACCGGTCGGGCGTCAGCCCTTGGACGCCTTCTTCTCATCGGCGTCCTGGATGACGGCCTCGGCGACCTGCTGCATCGACATACGCCGGTCCATGGACGTCTTCTGGATCCACCGGAACGCGGCGGGCTCGGTCAGTCCGTACTCGGTCTGGAGGATGGACTTCGCGCGGTCGACGAGCTTGCGCGTCTCCAGCCGGAGCGTGAGGTCGGCGACCTCCTTCTCCAGCTCCTTCAGCTCGGTGAACCGGGACACAGCCATCTCGATGGCCGGCACGACGTCACTCTTGCTGAACGGCTTCACGAGGTAGGCCATGGCACCGGCGTCGCGAGCACGCTCGACGAGGTCGCGCTGCGAGAAGGCGGTGAGCATCAGCACGGGTGCGATGCGCTCCTCGGCGATCTTCTCGGCGGCGGAGATACCGTCCATCTTCGGCATCTTCACATCGAGGATCACGAGATCCGGCTGGTGCTCACGGGCGAGCTCGATGGCCTGCTCACCGTCACCGGCCTCGCCTACGACGCTGTAGCCCTCTTCCTCGAGCATCTCTTTGAGGTCGAGCCGGATCAGTGCCTCGTCCTCGGCGATGACGACACGGGTCGTCAGCGGAGGCACGTGCGACTTGTCGTCGTCGGGCGCGTCTACGGGCTGGGGCGACTCGGGGGCGGTCACGGGGGCTCCTTGATCGGGGCAGGGGTGCTGCTGACAAGAGCCTACCTAGCTGCGATAAGGTAGGGGCACGGCGGGTGACCGCCAACCTTTGTTTTACAGGGGCCCCGGTAGCCCAGCGGTAGAGGCAATGGTCTCAAACACCATCCAGCGTCGGTTCGAATCCGACCCGGGGTACTTTTCCTTCAGATCAAAGGTCACCATTTCAAGCGGATGTCCACGCTCCCGTGAACATCCGCTTTTTGCCGCGCCCCCTACTTCGGGCTGTCGTCCTCCCCCACGTGATGCACCCGGACCAGGTTCGTCGACCCCGCGACCCCGGGCGGCGAACCGGCCGTAATGACCACCACGTCCCCCTTCTCACACCGCCCGTACTTCAACAACAGCTCATCCACCTGGTCGACCATCGCGTCCGTCGATTCGACCCGCGGCCCCAGAAACGTCTCCACACCCCACGTCAGATTCAACTGCGACCGAGTAGCCGCCTCCGGGGTGAAGGCCAACAGCGGAATCGGCGATCGGTACCGGGACAACCGCCTCGCCGTGTCCCCGGACTGGGTGAACGCCACCAGGAACTTGGCGCCCAGGAAGTCGCCCATCTCCGCCGCGGCCCGCGCCACCGCACCGCCCTGGGTACGGGGCTTGTTCCGTTCCGTCAGCGGGGGCAAGCCCTTCGCGAGGATGTCCTCTTCCGCAGCCTCCACGATCCGGGCCATCGTCCGGACCGTCTCCACCGCGTACTTGCCGACGCTCGTCTCGCCGGACAGCATCACCGCGTCCGTGCCGTCGATGACCGCGTTGGCGACATCCGACGCCTCCGCCCTCGTCGGCCGCGAGTTGTCGATCATCGAGTCCAGCATCTGCGTGGCGACGATGACCGGCTTGGCGTTGCGCTTCGCCAGTTTGATCGCGCGCTTCTGGACGATCGGGACCTGTTCCAGGGGCATTTCGACGCCCAGGTCCCCCCGCGCCACCATGATCCCGTCGAACGCCGCCACGATGTCGTCGATCGCGTCCACCGCCTGCGGCTTCTCCACCTTGGCGATGACGGGCAGTCGGCGCCCTTCCTCGTCCATGATCCGGTGGACGTCCTCGATGTCCCGGCCGGAGCGGACGAAGGACAGGGCGATGACGTCGAAGCCGGCGCGCAGCGCCCAGCGCAGGTCGGCTTCGTCCTTCTCCGACAGGGCCGGGACGGAGACTGCCACGCCCGGGAGGTTCAGGCCCTTGTGGTCGGAGATCACGCCGCCCTCGACGACCGTGGTGTGGACGAGCGGGCCGTCGACCCCGGTGACCTCCAGGCACACCTTGCCGTCGTCCACCAGGATGCGCTCCCCCGGTGTCACGTCGTCCGCCAGGCCCGCGTACGTCGTCCCGCAGCGCTGCTGGTTCCCCTCCGCCCCCTCCTCCACCGTGATGGTGAAGGAGTCGCCGCGTTCAAGGAGTACCGGACCCTCGGCGAAGCGGCCGAGGCGGATCTTCGGGCCCTGAAGGTCGGCGAGCAGGCCGACGCTGTGGCCGGTTTCGTCGGAGGCTTTGCGGACGTGGTGGTAGCGCTCCTCGTGCTCGGCGTAGCCGCCGTGGCTGAGGTTGAAGCGGGCTACGTCCATTCCGGCTTCGACCAGGGCTTTGATCTGGCCGTACGTGTCGGTGGCGGGGCCCAGGGTGCAGACGATTTTGGCTCGGCGCATGCTTCGACCTTAGGGCTTACCGGTGGGTAGAGAATTGGCCCGGCGCGGCGCCCCAACGACCTTTCGGTGAAGGGCTGTTGACAAGTAATGAAGCAGGTGGCTCACAGCTGCGGCGGGTGCATGGTGAAGCGGGCGTTGACCTGGGCGAAGACGCGTTGGCGTTGGGGTTCGAGGTCGAGAGGGGCGGCTGCGGTGTCCTCCGCGGCGGCGTAGGACATGGAGCGCATACGGCCGCCGGGGGCCGCGGGGGCGAGGGGCTGGGCGTTCTCCGCGCCGACGTCGGCCAGTTCCACCAGCGCCGCCAGTGTCGTGCCGAGCGCTTCCGCGTACTCCTGTGCGCGCTGTACCGCTTCCCGTACCGCCTGTTGGCGTGCGTTGCGGTAGGCCGGTGAGGTGAGGCGCAGGGCCCACCAGGGGCCGTCCACGTGGGTGAGGTCCAAGTCGGCGATACGGGTGGTGAGTTCGCCCAAGGCGGTGAAGTCCGTCAGTTCCGCGGTGATGCGGACGCGGCCGTGGTAGGCGTGAACCCGCTCCCCTCGCCCCTTCTCCTTCAGCTCCGGGGTGATCGAGAAGGATCCCGTCTCCAGCCTTTCCACCGCGTCGCCGTAGGTCTTGATGAGGTCCAGGACGGTGGCGTTGCGGCGCGTCAGGTCGTCGAGGGCGGCGCGGCGGTCTTTGCCGCGGGCGGCGACGGTGACGCCGATGCGGGCGATCTCGGGGTCGACTTCGAGACGTGCTTCGCCACGGACGGCGATGCGGGGGGCGTCGGGGGTGCCGTAGGGCACGGCCGGTGAGGAGTCGGAGGTGGGTGTGGTCATACGACCCACTCTGTCACTTCTTGGCTGGTTACCGGCGTCCGAAGTCACAGGTTAGGTCACCAGATCGAAACCTCTGGGGTCTATTGCCGTTCAGTGTGCTCGGGTCAGAATCTACGCGCGTTGTTGACCGTTCCCCGAGGAGATCGAGACATGCCGTTGAACCGCAGGAAGTTCCTGGAGAAGTCCGCCGTGACCGGAGCCGGGGTCGCGCTGGCGAGTGCCGTGGGGGCCCCTGCGGCGCAGGCGGCGGACGTGGCCGGGAGCAAGAAGGGGCACAAGCCCGCGAAGCGGTACTCGCTGACGGTGATGGGCACGACGGACCTGCACGGGCACGTCTTCAACTGGGACTACTTCAAGGACGCGGAGTACAAGGACACGGCGGGCAACGCGCAGGGGCTGTCGCGTATCTCGACGCTGGTGAACCAGGTCCGTGCGGAGAAGGGGCGTTGCAACACGCTGCTGCTCGACGCGGGCGACACGATCCAGGGCACGCCGCTGACGTACTACTACGCGAAGGTGGACCCGATCACCGCTCCCGGCGGTCCCGTTCACCCGATGGCCGCGGCGATGAACGCGATCGGGTATGACGCGGTGGCGCTCGGCAACCACGAGTTCAACTACGGCATCGAGACGCTGCGGAAGTTCGAGGAGCAGTGTGACTTCCCGCTGTTGGGTGCGAACGCGCTGGACGCGAAGACGCTGAAGCCGGCCTTCCCGCCGTACTTCATCAAGAAGTTCCATGTGGCCGGTGCGCCGCCGGTCAAGGTGGCGGTCCTCGGGCTCACCAACCCTGGTATCGCGATCTGGGACAAGGCGTATGTCGAGGGCAAGCTGACGTTCCCGGGGCTGGAGGAGCAGGCGGCGAAGTGGGTGCCGAAGCTGCGGTCGATGGGCGCGGACGTGGTCGTGGTGTCGGCGCACTCCGGGTCGTCGGGCACCTCTTCCTACGGTGACCAGCTGCCGTACGTGGAGAACTCGGCGGCGCTTGTCGCCCAGCAGGTGCCCGGTATCGACGCGATTCTCGTCGGGCATGCGCATGTGGAGATTCCGGAGCTGAAGGTCACCAACACGGCGACCGGTAAGACCGTGGTTCTCTCCGAGCCGTTGGCGTATGCGGAGCGGCTGTCGCTGTTCGACATCGAGCTGGTCTTCGAGAAGGGGAAGTGGACGGTCGCGTCGGTGGCCGCCTCGGTGCTCAACTCGAACTCCGTCGCGGACGACCCGAAGATCACCAAGCTCCTGAAGGCCGATCACGACGTCGTCGTGGAGTACGTCAACCAGGTCGTCGGTACGGCGACGCAGACGTTGACGACGGTCGATGCGCGCTACAAGGACGCCCCGATCATCGATCTGATCACCAAGGTCCAGGAGGATGTCGTCAAGGCGGCGCTCGCCTCCACCGAGTACGCCTCGCTGCCGGTCATCGCGCAGGCGTCGCCGTTCTCGCGGACGTCGGAGATCCCCGCGGGTGAGGTGACGATCCGGGATCTGTCGAGCCTGTACGTGTACGACAACACGCTGGTCGCGAAGTTGCTGACGGGCGCGCAGCTCAAGGCGTACCTGGAGTATTCGGCGGAGTACTTCGTGCAGACGGCGGCGGGCGCGGTGGTGGACGTCGAGAAGCTGACGAACGCCAACAACCGGCCGGACTACAACTACGACTATGTGTCGGGGCTGTCGTACGACATCGACATCGCGCAGGCGGCGGGTTCGCGGATCAAGAACCTGACGTACAACGGTGCGGCGCTGGACGACGCGCAGCAGTTCGTGTTCGCGGTGAACAACTACCGTGCCAATGGCGGCGGTGCGTTCCCGCATGTGGCGTCGGCGACGGAGTTGTGGTCGGAGTCGACGGAGATCCGTACGCGGATCGCGGAGTGGGTGACGGCGAAGGGTGTGCTGAACCCGGCCGACTTCGCGTCGGTGGACTGGAAGCTGACGCGGAACGGTACGCCGGTCTTCGCGTGAGCGCGTAACGACTCAGCCGGCGCGGTGCGTCGCGGCGACGGGGGTGGCGGTGACGCCGCCCCCGTCGCATTCTGTCAGGTTTCCTTCATCCAGTCCGTGCAGTAATTCAGAAGAGTGTCCCCCTCGAATCGGGCCGCCTGGACTCCCATGTCGTAGATGCCGCCGGAGAAGTTGGCTGTACTGCTCCAACTCTTGGCCGTGCCGTTTCCGTCATAGTTCGCGTGCCACGGCCAATAAATCCAGTCCCCGTCTTCAGCCCTGCCGACCACCCGAACCCGGACATGGTGGCCGTCGGCGAGATTGTCCCCGACGGCGATGGAGACGGGGAACGAAGTGCCGCCGTTCTGCCAGTCATTGACAACGACGACGCCTCTCGCACCCGTCGTGTCACAGATCAAGGTGGCGGAAACCTCTGCGGAAGCGGGGGCGGCAGCCATGCCTACGGCCAATGCCGCCCCGGCGAGAGCTGCCGCGACTCCTCTTTTCCCCACGTTCATACCCATCACATCCCCCTCGACCTCTGAAGTTAATTGCACAAGGCAGCCTGATTATCTTCGAGGAAGTCGGCAATGCGTCACCGTCTCACGCAATGTGGCGGCCGTCACAGGGGTGGAATGGAATGGGGAAATGTCATTGATAAAGCGCCTGAAAGGGAAATCCCCTCAGTGGCTGTCGGTGAGCGGTGTGAGGGTGGGGGTCTGGCGGGGCTGGGGGATCTGGGCCGGCTGCTCGAGTCCGAAGGTGGTGAAGGCCGTTCGGGTGGGCAGCGGGTAGGGGTCCTTGCCGGTCACGGTGTTGAGGATGGTGGCGCTGCGCCAGGCGGCGAGGCCGAGGTCGGGGGTGCCGACGCCGTGGGTGTGGCGTTCGGCGTTCTGGACGTAGAGGGAGCCGGTGACGGAGGGGTCCATGACGAGCCTGAACTGCTCGTCGACGCGGGGGCGGTCACGGCTGTCGCGGCGCAGGTAGGGGTCGAGGCCGGCGAGGATGCGGTCGAGGGGGCGTTCGCGGTAGCCGGTGGCGAGGACGACGGCGTCGGTGGTGAGGCGGGAGCGGGTGTTCTGCTCGGTGTGTTCGAGGTGGAGTTCGACCTTGGTGGTGGCGACGCGGCCCGCGGTGCGGACGCGGACGCCGGGGGTGAGGACGGCGTCGGGCCAGCCGCCGTGCAGGGTGCGTCGGTAGAGCTCGTCGTGGATGGCGGCGATGGTGTCGCTGTCGATGCCCTTGTGGAGCTGCCACTGCGAGGTGACGAGGCGGTCCCGGACGCCTTCGGCGAGGCCGTGGAAGTAGCGGGTGTAGTCGGGGGTGAAGTGTTCCAGGCCGAGCTTGGAGTACTCCATGGGCGCGAACGCCTCGGTGCGGCCGAGCCAGTGCAGGCCTTCGCGGCCGGCGGGGCGGTCGCGCAGCAGGTCGAGGAAGATCTCGGCGCCGGACTGTCCGAGGCCGATGACGGTGACGTGTTCGGCGGCGGCGAGGGTCTGGCGGTGGGCGAGGTAGTCGGCGGCGTGGATGACGGGCACGCCGGCGGCTTCGACGAGGGGCTTGAGGGGTTCGGGGAGGTAGGGCTCGGTGCCCACCCCGAGGACGATGTTCCTGGTGTACGAACGGCCGAGGGCTTCGGCCTCGCCGTCCGCGTCGAGCTGGGTGAAGTCGACCTCGAAGACGTCGCGTTCGGGGTTCCAGCGGACGGCGTCGACCTGGTGGCCGAAGTGGAGCCCGGGGAGGTTCCCGGCGACCCAGCGGCAGTAGGCGTCGTACTCGGCGCGCTGGATGTGGAAGCGCTCGGCGAAGTAGAACGGGAAGAGCCGGTCGCGGGCCTTGAGGTAGTTGAGGAAGGTCCAGGGGCTGGCCGGGTCGGCGAGGGTCACCAGGTCGGCGAGGAACGGGACTTGGATGCGGGCGCCTTCGATGAGCAGCCCCGGGTGCCAGTCGAAGGCGGGGTGCTGTTCGTAGAAGACGGCGTCGAGTTCGGCGAGGGGCTGGGCGAGGGCGGCGAGGGAGAGGTTGAAGGGGCCGATGCCGATGCCGACCAGATCGCGGGGTGCGTCGGGCTCGTGGGAGTGGGGCGGGGTGGGGGCGGGGGCGGGACTCATCGCGGGGTGGTTCCTTCCACGAGGTGTTCGACGAGTTTCAGCAGGGCGGCCAGGTCGTCGGGCCGGGTGTGGGGGTTGAGGAGGGTGGCCTTGAGCCAGAGCCGGCCGTCGAGGCGGGTCCGGCCGAGGACGGCGCGGCCGGTGGTGAGGAGTCGCCGGCGGGTGGTGGCGATGTCGTCGTCCGTCGCGGGTGCGGGGCGGAACAGGACCGTGCTGATGGTGGGCCGGTCGTAGAGCTCGAAGCCGGGGTGTGCGTCGAGGAGTTCCGCGAACTCGTGTGCCCGGTCGCAGACTTGGTCGACGAGGGCACCGAGCCCTGTCCGTCCCAGGGTCTTCAGGGTGACGGCGATCTTGAGGACGTCGGGGCGGCGGCTGGTGCGCAGGGAACGGCCGAGGAGGTCGGGGAGGCCGGCTTCGGTGTCGTCGTCGGCGTTGAGATAGTCGGCGTGGTGGTGGAGCGGGGTGAGGTCGCTCGCGTCGCGGACGGCGAGGATTCCGGCGGCGACGGGCTGCCAGCCGAGTTTGTGGAGGTCGAGAGTGACGGTGCCGGCGGCGCTGAGGCCGGTGAGCTTGGTTCGGTGCCGGTCGCTGAAGAGGAGGCCTCCGCCGTAGGCCGCGTCGATGTGCAGGCGGGCGCGGTGAGCTTCGCAGACTGCGGCGATCTCGGGGAGGGGGTCGATGAGGCCTGCGTCTGTGGTGCCTGCGGTGGCGGCGACCAGGTGGGGGCCGGGGAGTTCGGTGAGGGCGGCGTTCAGGGCTGCGGGGTGCATCGTCCCTGCGGGGGCGGGGACGATCACTGGTTCGGGTAGGCCCATCAGCCAGGCGGCGCGGGGCAGTGAGTGGTGGGCGTTGGATCCGCAGATCAGGCGGACGTTGGCGCCTACGGCTTCTCTGGCCAGGAGAAGAGCTACTTGGTTGGACTCGGTGCCACCTGTGGTTACCAAGGCTGCGGGTGCGTGGGGGCTGGTCGCGCCCCGCGGCGGAACCGCGGATGAATACAGCCCCGCGCCCCTGGGTGTCTCACCGTAAACCTCGTTTGCAAGTGCCCTGGTCACCAGCGCCTCAAGCTCGGAGGCCGCCGGCGCCTGGTCCCATGAGTCCAAGGACGGGTTGAGGACTGACGCCGCCAAATCTGCTGCTGCCGCCACCGCCAAGGGCGGGCAATGCAAGTGGGCCGCGCACAACGGGTCCGCCGGGTCCGCCGAGCCCTCCGTCAGCGCCCGCACGACGTGCCGTAGCGCCTCTGGATCGCCCGCCTCCGGCAGTACGTCGCCCACAGCCGCCCGTAGCCGACCCGCGACCCCTTCCGGCCCTCCCCCCGGCATCGGTCCCCCGCGTGCCCGCGTGCCCTCCCCCAGCGCGTCCAGGACCGTGTCGAGCAGCGGGCGCAGGGCCTCGGGGCCTGACGCGAGCGGCGGGGTGCTCATGGTGGGTCCTCCCGGGCGCGCTGGGCAGAGGGAGTTCCAGCTTGTACGCGGATGCGTGCTCGCGCCCGAAAAGCCCAACGATCGGAACCCGAAAGGGGGTACGTCCGTGCGGGGAAAGCATGTCGGGGTCCGTGAGGCCCCGACTGCCTCACGGACCCCGTCGGGTTACGCCTGCCTCACCCGCAACGCCCGCCCCAGGTCGTCCAGTTGGTCGACGAGCTTGCGGCGCAGTGCCGGAATGGGTTCGGCGTCGCGCAGGCACCGCTCTCCCAGGCGGAGCGTCTCCGGGTCGACGGCGTGGGCCGGGAAGGCCCAGCGGCCGGCGGCGTCGGCCATGGCGGGGCCGCGGCGGGCGGCGAGGGTGACGGCGTCCTCGAAGAAGCGGGGCACGTACGCGCGGACGAGGTCGGCCTGTTCGGGCTGCCAGAAGCCCTGGGCAGTGGCGGTGAACAGGTAGTTGGACAGGTCGTCGCCGCTGAACAGCGCTTCCCAAGCCTTGGCCTTGGCGTCCGCGTCGGGCAGGGCGGCGCGGCAGCGGGCGGCGCCTTCCTGGCCGGTGGCGGAGGGGTCGCGGGCGAGCTCGGCGGCGATGGCGTCCTCGTCGGTGGCGCCGAGGACGGCGAGACGGGCGAGGACGCGCCAGCGCAGTTCGGGGTCGAGTTCGGGGCCGCCGGGGACGGTGCCGTCGGTGAGCCAGGCGGCGATGGTGTCGGGGTGGGCGGCGACGTCGATGAAGTGGCGTACGGCGATCAGGCGCAGGCCGGGGTTGTCGCCGTCCTCGGTGCGGCGGATGAGGTCGCGGCAGAGCGAGGAGAGGGTGGCCAGGGCCGCCGGGCGTTCCTCGGTGGTGACGTAGCGGCCGGCGATCTGGACGGAGGCGAAGGCGAGGACGCCCTGGACGAGGGCGAGGTCGGTCTCGTGCGGGAGGTGGGTGCGGGCGGCCTCCAGGTAGGCGGCGGGCGTCACCGCGGGCTCGGGGGTCGCCCCCCGAGGGGTGCTGCCGCCGTCGCGGACGGAGTCGCGCAGCGCGTTCCAGACGACGGCGCGGGTCAGCGGCGAGGGCAGTCCGGACAGGCTCGCGGTGACCGTCTTGAAGGACGCGGCGTCGAAGCGGACCTTGGCGTAGGTGAGGTCGCCGTCGTTGAGGAGCAGGAGTGCGGGACGCTTGCCGATGGGCTGCGGGCCGTCGGTCTGCGGGATGTCCAGGTGGAGGCGTTCGCGCAGCACCAGGTGGCGGCCCTCGTCGGCGATGTCCTGGTCGTAGAGGCCCACCGCCACGCGGTGCGGGCGGCTGCCCAGGTGTTCGACCTGGAGGGTGTAGGTGCCCTCGTCGCCGGGGGTGATCACGGGTGTGAGGGTGTCGACGCCGGTGGTGCGCAGCCAGGTGTCGGCCCAGGCGTGGACGTCGCGTTCGGTGCCGCTGGCGAGGGAGTCGATGAAGTCGGCGAGGGTGGCGTTGGCGAACTTGTGGCGGGCGAAGTGGGTGTTGATGCCGGCGAGGAAGTCCTTCTCGCCGAGCCAGGTCACCAGTTGCCGCAGTGCGGAGGCGCCCTTGGCGTAGGAGATGCCGTCGAAGTTGAGCATCGCGGAGGCGGTGTCGGGCACGAGCTCGGGGTCGGGGGCGACGGGGTGGGTGGAGGGGCGCTGGTCGGCGTCGTAGCCCCAGGCCTTGCGGACGACGCCGAAGTCGGTCCAGGTGTCGGTGAAGCGGGTGGCTTCGGTGAGGGTCTGGTAGCCCATGTACTCGGCGAAGGACTCGTTGAGCCAGATGTCGTCCCACCAGCGCAGGGTGACGAGGTCACCGAACCACATGTGGGCCATCTCGTGGGCGATGACCATGGCGCGGGTCTGGCGTTCGGTGTCGGTGACGGCGGAGCGGTAGATGAACTCGTCGCGGAAGGTGACGAGTCCGGGGTTCTCCATGGCGCCTGCGTTGAACTCGGGCACGAACGCCTGGTCGTAGGAGTCGAAGGGGTAGGGCTCCTCGAACTTCTCGTGGTAGCGGTCGTAGCACTGCTTGGTGATCTCGAACAGTTCGTCGGCGTCGGTGTCGAGGTAGGGGGCGAGCGAGCGACGGCAGTGGAGGCCGAAGGGCAGGCCGCGGTGTTCGGTGCGGACCGAGTGCCAGGGGCCGGCGGCGACGGCGACGAGGTACGTGGAGATCAGCGGGGTGGGGGCGGCCTGCCAGTGGCCGTCGCCGAGGTCGGTGGTGATGCCGTTGGCGAGGACGCTCCAGCCGTCGGGGGCCTTCACGGTCAGCTCGAAGACGGCCTTGAGGTCGGGCTGGTCGAAGGCGGCGAAGACGCGCTGGACGTCTTCCATGAACAGCTGGGTGTAGGTGTAGGTCTCGCCGTCGGTGGGGTCGGTGAAGCGGTGCATGCCCTCGCCGGTGCGGGAGTAGCGCATGCTCGCGTCGACGCGGATCTCGTGTTCACCGGCGGTGAGGTTCTTCAGGGGCAGGCGGTTGCCGTCGAGGGTCTCGGGGTCGAGGGGCTGTCCGTCGAGGGTGACGGAGCGCAGTTCGGCGGGCTTGACCTCGACGAAGGTGTCCGCGTCCGTGCGCGCGGTGAAGCGGATGACGGTCTTCGAGTCGAAGGTGTCGTCGCCGGTGGTGAGATCGAGGTCGATCGTGTACCGGTGGACGTCGAGGAGGGTGGCACGGGTCTGCGCTTCGTCGCGCGTCAGTACGGACATGCACGACATGCTGCCTGATGGTGCGGGCACGGCACAGGGGCGGATCGGTACGCGCCCTATGTCCGGTCCTGTTCGAGGTTGCCGGTGTGCGCCCCTTGTGCGCGCTGGAGCGGGACGCGGGGGTCCGGGTGGGGCAGGGCGGGGCGTGGGTGGCGGCCGGTGGGTTCGGGGCCGTCCTTGACGAGGGCGCGCAGGGCGCGGACCTCCTCTTCGAGGGCGAGGTGACGGCGGTGGGCGTCGAAGAGGTAGCGGACCTTGGTGCGCAGGGCCCAGGGGTCGATGGGTTTCATGACGAGGTCGGCGACGCCGAGCCCGAAGGCGGTGGCGGTGAGTTCCTGGTCGGGGCCGAAGCCGGTGAGCAGGACGACGGGGATGTGCTGGGTCTGTTCGACGCGGCGCATGTAGCGGACGACGTCGAGGCCGCTGACGCCGGGCATGCGGACGTCGAGGAGGAGCAGGCCCACCTGGCCGCGCAGAACCTGCTTGAGCGCCTCGTCGCCGCTGGTGGCCCGGCCGAGCCGGTAGCCCAGCGGGGCCAGGGCGCTCTCCAGCGCGTACAGCGTGTCCTCGTGGTCGTCGACGATGAGGATCTTGGCATCCGACGGCATGGCTCGACGTCCCTCCCGCATGGGACAACCAGCTTATGTCCGAGGCGCTGACCGTGCGTGCCCGCCAGCTGACAAGGAGTGCACAGCGCAGCATGCCCCTGCGGGAGGTCTCCTGTCACGCCCCGGGGACGCCCGTCGAGGTCAGTTCGCTGTGGGCGTGGCCCCGTTGACGGCGTCGTCGGCGATGCGCTCGTGGTGGCGGATCACTTCGGCGATGATGAAATTGAGGAACTTCTCAGCGAAGGCCGGGTCGAGCTTGGCGTTCTCGGCGAGGTTGCGCAGCCGTTCGATCTGGCGGGCCTCGCGGGCCGGGTCGGCGGGTGGCAGCTGGTGTTCGGCCTTGAGGTGGCCGACCTGCTGGGTCGCCTTGAAGCGTTCGGCGAGCATGTGGACGACGGCCGCGTCGATGTTGTCGATGCTGTCGCGCAGCCGGGCGAGCTCCTCGCGCACGGCGGGGTCGACGTCACCGGTACCGGGGTTGCTGGTGGTCATGAGCGTCCACCCTACGGTGCCCGGGTGGCGGGGATGATCGGCGGATCCTCGGGGTCGGGTACCTGGTCGCTCCAGCCGCCGGGGACGACACGGCCCTGCTGGGCACGGAAGCGGACGGGCGGGGTGCCGACGCGGCGGGTGAACAGGCGGGAGAAATAGGCGGGGTCGTCGTAGCCGACGCGGCGGGCGACGGCGGCGACGGGGAGTTCGGTGCCGGCGAGGAGTTCCTTGGCGCGGCCGAGGCGGATGCCGAGGAGGTAGTCCTTGGGGCTGCATCCGGCGCCGCGGCGGACGGCGGTGCGCAGTTCGGCGACGGTCATGCCGTGCCGGGCGGCGTGGTCGGCGACGGTCAGCGGCGTGAAGGCGTCGCGGGCGAGGCTCTTGAGGACCTGGTCGCCGTCGGGGGTGAGGTCGGCGCGGGCGCGGCGCAGGGCGACGAGGAGTTCGTGGACGGCGGCGCCGGTCTCGACTTCGAGGAGGGGGTTGTCGCGGCGGGCGGCGCGGGCCGTGCGGCCGATGACGGCGCGTGGTCCGGAGGCGTCGGAGAGGGGGACGACGGGGCGGTCGGGCTCGATGTAGCCGAGTTCGGTGTACGAGGCGGTGGCGGGCCCGGTGAAGTCGACGAAGCCCTCGTCCCAGCCGGTGTCCGGGTCGGGCGCGTAGTGGTGCGGGACGCCGGGGGTGAGCCAGAGCAGGGCGGGCGCGGTGACGGGGGTACGGCGGCCGTCGGGGTGGTCGTACCAGCCGCTGCCGGTGCTGATGACGACGGCGACGTGGTGGTCCAGGGTGCGGGGGCCGACGGTGGGCAGGGCGCCGTACTGGAGGCCGACGCCGAGGCAGACCAGGCCGAGGCGGTGGTGGGCGGGGCCGGGCGTGAAGAACCGCATCCACGTGTGGTACGTCAACGGTGCCTCCCTTCGGTGCCGGTCCCCCCTTCGGTCCAAGCCCCGTCGATCTTTGTCCATGGACCGTGATCGGCGCCAGAGGTGAGGGTGGGGCGCATGAGCGAGTTCACGGTCGGCGACGACGACTTTCTGCTGGACGGCCGGCCGGTGCGGCTGCTGTCCGGCGCGCTGCACTACTTCCGGGTGCACGAGGCGCAGTGGGGGCACCGGCTGGCGATGCTGCGGGCGATGGGGCTGAACTGTGTGGAGACGTACGTCCCGTGGAACCTGCACGAGCCGCGGCCCGGGGTGTACGAGGACGTGGCGGCCCTCGGCCGGTTCCTGGACGCGGCCCGGGAGGCGGGGCTGTGGGCGATCGTGCGGCCGGGGCCGTACATCTGCGCCGAGTGGGAGAACGGCGGGCTGCCGCACTGGCTGGCGGGGCGGGCGCGGACGAGCGACGAGGTGTATCTGGGGCAGGTGGAGCGCTGGTTCGGCCGGCTGCTGCCGGAGATCGTGACGCGGCAGGCCGACCGGGGCGGCCCGGTGATCATGGTGCAGGTGGAGAACGAGTACGGCAGCTACGGCTCGGACGCGGAGTACCTGCGGTGGCTGGCGGCGCTGCTGCGCGCCCAGGGCGTCAGCGTCCCGCTGTTCACCTCGGACGGTCCCGAGGACCACATGCTGACCGGCGGCTCGGTTCCCGGGGTCCTGGCCACGGTCAATTTCGGCTCCCAGGCCCGCGAGGCCTTCGCGGTCCTGCGCGGCCACCGGCCCTCCGGGCCGCTGATGTGCATGGAGTTCTGGTGCGGCTGGTTCGACCACTGGGGCGCCGAACACGTCGTACGGGATCCGGCGGACGCGGCGGCGGCGCTGCGGGAGATCCTGGAGTGCGGTGCGTCGGTGAACCTGTACATGGCGCACGGCGGCACGAGTTTCGCGGGCTGGGCGGGCGCGAACCGGGGTGGCGGTGATCTGCACGACGGTGTGCTGGAGCCGGATGTGACGTCGTACGACTACGACGCCCCGATCGACGAGTTCGGGCACCCGACGGAGAAGTTCTGGCGTTTCCGTGCGGTGCTGGCGCAGTACGCGGACGGGCCGCTGCCCGAACCGCCGCCGCTGCCGCCGCAGTTGGCGGGGCGGGCGGAGGTGGGGCTCACGGGGTGGGCGTCGTTGGCGGAGGTGCTGGAGACGCGGGGCGGGCCGGTCGTCACCGCCCCCGTCCCGCCGACCTTCGAGGAACTGGACGTGGACCGGGGGCTGGTGCGTTACGAGGTGACCGTGCCGGGGCCGCGGCAGCCGTACCCGTTCCTGGCGCGCGGGCTGCGGGACCTGGCGGTGGTGTACGTCGACGGGAAGCGGGCCGGGGTGCTGACGGAGCAGGACGGGACGTTGCAGGAGCCGGTCGCCGGGCACGCGCGCGTGGAGCTGTGGGTGGAGTCCCTGGGCCGGGTCAACTACGGGCCGCGCACCGGGGAGGCCAAGGGGATCACCGGCGGGCTGCTGCACGAGCGGCAGTATCTGCACGGAGTACGCGCGCGTGGACTGCGGCTGGACGCGCTGGACGACATCGGGGACGTACGGCTGCGAGACCTTCCCGAGGACGGTGCGCCCGGCCTCTACCGGGGGACGCTCGACGTTCGTGGCCCCGGGGACGCGCTGCTGGAGCTGCCGGGCTGGACCCGGGGCTTCGTGTGGATCAACGGCTTCGGCCTGGGCCGCTACTGGTGCGTGGGCCCGCAGCGGTCGCTCTACGTGCCCGGCCCGGTACTGCGGGAGGGGGTCAACGACGTGTGGGTGCTTGAGCTGGAGCGGGCGGCGTCGGCGCCGTACGTCAGGAGGCGATGACCTCGTAGAGTGGAGTCGGGTTCTCGGCGTCTTGGGGGTACGGGCGTGGCGAACGACGGGCCGGTCGAGCACGGGTATCCGCATCTGGAGACGGTGCGGGCCGCGATCACCGCGCTGTGGAAACGGCTGTCGTACGACACCGTGCAGACCTTCGCGACCAGTGTGGCCCCGGCCGACGTGGCGTTCTGCGACACCGACGATCTCCATCTGGGCGCGCAGCGGGTGGCGCGCGAGATGGTGCGGCACTATCGGCTGCCCGATGCCCGGATGATCGTCGGCTTCCGTGAGATGACCCATGCGGCGAACGTGGAACTCGCCGCCGGGCCCGAGTACTTCGTCGAACTCAATGACCGGTTCCGGACGCATCGGCGGGACATCGGGGCGGCGCTGGCGCACGAGGTGATGCATGTGTATCTGCACCGTCTCGGGCTGTCCTTCCCCGGCACGCGGGACAACGAGATCCTCACGGACACGGCGGCGACCTATCTGGGCGCCGGGTGGCTGCTGCTGGACGCCTACCGGGAGGACTCCGCGTCCTCGCAGAAGCTCGGGTATCTGACGCCGGAGGAGTTCGGGTACGTGCTGGCCAAACGGTCGCTGGTGTTCGGCGAGGATCCGTCGGTCTGGTTCACCAGCCCGCAGGGCTACACCGCGTATGTGAAGGGGATGGCCCGGGCCCGCGAGGACGAACAGCAGCAGCCGTTGACCGCGGCGGGGTGGGCGGGGCGGCGACGGTACGCGCGCGAGCGCAAGCAGGCGACGGTCGCGCCGGCCGGGGTGCCGTACGCGTTCAGTCCGGACGGGGGCGGGCAGCTGCGGGTGTCCTTCCCCTGTCCGACCTGCCACCAGAAGATCCGGGTGCCGGTGCGGGGGCGGATGCGGGCGCGGTGCGGGGTGTGCCGGACGGTGCTGGAGTGCGACACGTAGGGGTTCCCGGGGGTACCCCTGTCACGTCCCGTAGACCGGTCCGGGATCAGCGGTCTGCGACAGCAGCTTCCGTACCACGACGTCCATTTCGCCCGGCGTCCAGCGTTCCCCCTTGTCGGCGCTCGGGCCGGGGCGCCACCCTTCCATGACCGTGACCCGGCCGCCCTCCGTCTCGAAGACCCGCCCGGTCACGCCCTCGCTCGCCGCCGAGCCCAGCCAGACGACGAGCGGCGAGACGTTCCCGGGCGCCATCGCGTCGAACCCCGCGTCGGGCGCCGCCATCGTCTCGGCGAAGGTCCGTTCCGTCATCCGGGTCCGGGCCGCGGGCGCGATGGCGTTGACCTGGACGCCGTAGCGGGCGAGTTCGGCGGCGGCGACCAGGGTGAGCCCCACGATCCCGGCCTTCGCGGCACTGTAGTTGCCCTGCCCGAGCGAGCCCAACAGCCCCGCTCCGCTACTGGTGTTGACGATGCGGGCGGTCGGCGTGCGGCCCGCCTTCGCCTCGCCCCGCCAGTGCGCCGCCGCCTGCTTCAGGGGCAGGAAGTGACCCTTGAGGTGGACCCGCAGCACCGCGTCCCAGTCGTCCTCGTCGAGGTTCACCAGCATCCGGTCGCGCAGGAAGCCGGCGTTGTTGACCAGGGTGTCGAGGCGGCCGTACGTCTCCACCGCGGTCGCGATCAGGTTTCGCGCGCCGTCGGTCGTCGCGATGTCGCCGCCGTGCGCCACCGCCTCGCCGCCCGCCGCGCGGATCTCCGCCACGACCTGGGCCGCCGGGCTGTCGGGCCCGGGGGTGCCGTCCAGCCCCACACCCAGGTCGTTGACCACGACCCGCGCCCCCTCCGCGGCGAACGCCAGCGCGTGGGCACGGCCCAGCCCCCGCCCCGCGCCGGTGACGACGACGACCCGTCCCTCGCAGATCCCGGTCATCTCATGTCTCCCTGTGGGCAGTCGCGGCGTCCAGGAACAGCGGCCGCTCCCCGCCCCCGTGGACCAGGAGCGAGGCCCCGCTGATGTAGGCGGCGGCGTCCGAGGCGAGGAGGACGGCCGCGGCACCGACGTCGGAGGGCTCGGCCAGGCGGCCCAGCGGGACCGTGCGCGAGATTGCGGTGACCGCCTCCTCGCCGCCGTAGTGCAGATGGGCGAGTTCGGTGCGGACCATGCCGACGACCAGGGTGTTGACCCGGACGTCCGGCGCCCACTCCACCGCCATCGAGCGGGCCAGGTTCTCCAGCCCCGCCTTCGCCGCCCCGTACGCCGCCGAACCGGGCGAGGGACGGCTGCCGCTGACGCTGCCGACCATGACGACGCAGCCCTTGGCGCGCTTGAGGTGGTCGTAGGCGGCGAGGGAGACCGTCAGCGGGGCGAGGAGGTTGAGCTCGATCACGCGCGCGTGCCGTGCCGCGTCCGCGTCGGCCAGCAGCCGGTAGGGGCCGCCACCCGCGTTGTTGACGAGGACGTCGACCCGGGGCAGCTCAGCGAAGAAGGCGCGTACGGCGTCGTGGTCACGGACGTCGAGCGGCATGAACTCGGCTCCCTTGAGGGGCACTTCGGGCGGGCGTCGGGCGCAGACCACGACCTCGGCGCCCGCCTGCGCGAAGGAGCCCGCGATACCGGCGCCGACGCCCCGGGTGCCGCCCGTGACGACGGCGACCCTCCCCTTCAGCTCCATTCGCCGCTACCCTCCGCCTAACAAACGTTTGGTGGAAAGGTAGCTGATGCTTCCATGGGTGTCTCCACCTCGTCCCAGGAAAATGGGATGCGAGAAAAAGGGATCCGCGTCGTCACGGTCGACTTCCCGCCGGTGAACGCCCTTCCGGTGGACGGCTGGTACGCGCTGGCCGACGCCGTGCGCGCCGCCGGCCGCGATCCGGCCACGCGCTGTGTGGTGCTGGCCGCCGAGGGGCGGGGGTTCAACGCGGGCGTCGATGTCAAGGAGCTCCAGGCACGGGGCCCGGACGCCCTGGTCGGGGTCAACCGCGGCTGTTTCGAGGCGTTTTCGGCGGTGTACGAGTGCGCGGTGCCGGTCGTGGCGGCCGTGCAGGGGTTCTGCCTCGGGGGCGGGGTCGGCCTGGTGGGCAACGCGGACGTGATCGTGGCGAGCGAGGACGCCTCCTTCGGGCTGCCCGAGCTGGACCGGGGGGCCCTGGGCGCCGCCACTCATCTGGCCCGGCTGGTCCCCCAACACCTCATGCGCGCCCTGTACTTCACCTCCCGCACCGTCACCGCGGCCGAGCTGCACACGCACGGGTCGGTGTGGGCGGTCGTGCCGCGCGAGGAACTGCTGGACGCCGCGCTGGAGTTGGCGCGCGAGATCGCCGCCAAGGACGGGGAGCTGCTGCGGCTCGCCAAGGCCGCCATCAACGGCATCGACCCGGTCGATGTGCACCGCAGCTACCGCTTCGAGCAGGGGTTCACCTTCGAGGCGAGCGTGAGCGGGGTCGCCGACCGGGTGCGGAGCAGGTTCGGGAAGGGTGATTCCTAGGTGACCGACAAGACGATGACGGCCGACGAGGCCGTCTCCCGGCTGGAGAGCGGCATGACCCTCGGCATCGGCGGCTGGGGCTCGCGCCGCAAGCCGATGGCACTGGTGAGCGCACTGCTCCGCACGGAGATCACCGATCTCACCGTCGTCTCCTACGGAGGACCCGACGTCGGCATGCTCGCCGCCGCCGGACGCCTGCGCAAGCTCGTCGCCCCGTTCGTCACCCTCGACTCCATCCCCCTCGAACCCCACTACCGCACGGCCCGTGAGAGCGGCGCCTTCGAGCTGACGGAGATCGACGAGGCGATGTTCATGTGGGGTCTGCACGCGGCCGCCCACCGGCTGCCGTTCCTGCCGGTGCGGGCCGGCCTCGGCTCGGACGTCATGCGGGTCAACCCCGGTCTGCGGACGGTGACTTCGCCGTACGACGACGGCGAGACCTTCGTCGCCATGCCCGCCCTGCGCCTGGACGCGGCCCTGGTCCACGTCAACCGCGCCGACCGGCTGGGCAACGGACAGTGCCTGGGCCCCGACCCGTACTTCGACGACCTCTTCTGCGAGGCGTCGGAGGCGGCGTACGTGTCGTGCGAACGGGTCGTGGACACCGCCGAGTTGACGAAGGAGGGGCCGCCCCAGTCGCTGCTCCTCAAACGGCACACGGTGACCGGAGTCGTCGAGGCGCCGGGCGGAGCCCACTTCACCTCCTGCGCCCCCGACTACGGCCGTGACGAGGACGCCCAGCGGGAGTACGCGAGCACCCCGTGGCCGGAGTTCGCCGAACGCCACCTCGACGGGAGGACGACATGACCGCGACCCGCGCCGAGTACTGCGTGATCGCCTGCGCCGAGGCCTGGCGCGACGCGGGCGAGATCCTCGCGAGCCCCATGGGCCTGATCCCCTCCCTGGGCGCCCGGCTGGCCCGCCTCACCTTCGCACCCGACCTGCTGCTGACCGACGGCGAGGCGATGCTGGTCCGCCCGGACGGCACCGTCGAGGGCTGGCTGCCGTACCGGCAGCATCTGGCCCTGGTCACCGGCGGGCGGCGGCACGTGATGATGGGCGCGAGCCAGATCGACCGGTACGGGAACCAGAACATCTCCTGCATCGGCGCCTGGGAGCGCCCGAAGCGGCAGCTCCTCGGGGTGCGCGGCGCGCCGGTCAACACCCTGAACAATCCCACCAGTTACTGGGTGCCCCGGCACTCCCGGCGGGTCTTCGTGGAGAAGGTCGACATGGTGTGCGGGGTGGGGTACGACCACGCCGCCGGGGCACGCTTCCACCGCATCCCCCGCGTCGTCACCGACCTCGGCGTCCTCGACTTCGCGACGCCGGACCATTCGATGCGGCTGGCGTCGCTGCATCCCGGGGTGGATGTCGCCGAGGTCCGGGAGGCGACCGGTTTCGCGCTGACGGTCGGGGACGAGGTGCCGTACACCCGCGAACCGACCGCCGAGGAACTGCGGCTGATCCGTGAGGTGCTCGACCCGGCCGGCCACCGTACCTGGGAGGTCGCCGCCTGATGGACACGGCACTCACCCGGCTCGTCGGGGTCCGGCACCCCGTCGTGCAGACCGGCATGGGCTGGGTGGCGGGCCCCCGTCTGGTGTCGGCCACGGCGAACGCGGGCGCGCTCGGCATCCTGGCCTCGGCGACGATGACCCCGGACCAGCTGCGCACGGCGATCCGCGAGGTCAGATCCCGTACGGACGCCCCCTTCGGCGTGAATCTGCGGGCGGACGCGGCGGACGCCGGGGAGCGTGTGTCGATCATGCTCGACGAGGGCGTACGGGTGGCCTCGTTCGCGCTGGCGCCCTCCCCCGAGCTGATCGCCCGGCTCAAGGCGGCGGACGTCGTGGTCATCCCCTCTGTCGGGGCCCGCCGCCATGCCGAGAAGGTCGCGGCATGGGGCGCGGACGCGGTGATCGTGCAGGGCGGGGAGGGCGGCGGGCACACCGGCGAGGTGGCGACGACCGTGCTGCTGCCGCAGGTGGTCGACGCGGTGGACATCCCGGTCGTCGCGGCGGGCGGCTTCTTCGACGGGCGCGGTCTGGTCGCGGCCCTGTCGTACGGGGCGGCGGGCGTGGCGATGGGCACGCGGTTCCTGCTGACGTCGGACTCGACGGTGCCGGACGCGGTGAAGGCGCGCTATCTCGCGGCGACCGTGCGGGACGTGACGGTGACGCGGGCGGTCGACGGTCTGCCGCACCGGATGCTGCGCACCGACCTGGTGACGGCACTGGAGAACTCCGGCCGCGGGAGAGCCCTGTTGAGAGCCGTCAGGCACGCGACCGGGTTCCGCCGGGTGTCCGGACTCAGCTGGCGCAGGATGATCCACGACGGCCTCGCCATGAAGCACGGCAAGGACCTCACCTGGAGTCAGGTCCTGCTCGCCGCCAACACGCCGATGCTGCTCAGGTCGGCGATGGTGGACGGCCGTACGGATCTCGGGGTGATGGCGTCCGGGCAGGTCGCCGGGGTGATCGACGACCTGCCGTCGTGCGCGGAGCTGGTGGAGCGGATCATGAAGGAGGCCGACGAGACCCTTCAGGCTCTCAAAGCCGCTCAATGATCGTCACGTTGGCCTGTCCCCCGCCCTCGCACATCGTCTGGAGCCCGAACCGCCCACCTGTGCGCTCCAGTTCATGCAGCAGGGTCGTCATCAGCTTCACGCCCGTGGCCCCCAGCGGATGCCCCAGCGCGATCGCCCCGCCGTTGACGTTGACCTTCTCGGGGTCCGCCCCCGTCTCCTTCAGCCAGGCCAGCACCACCGGTGCGAAGGCCTCGTTGATCTCGACGAGGTCGATGGCGTCGAGGGAGAGCCCGGTCTTCTTCAGGGCGTGGGCGGTGGCCGGGATGGGCGCGGTGAGCATGCGGATGGGGTCCTCGCCGCGCACGGAGAGGTGGTGCACGCGCGCGCGGGGCGTGAGCCCGTGTTCCCGTACCGCCCGCTCGGAGGCCAGCAGCATCGCGGCGGCGCCGTCGGAGACCTGGGAGGAGCAGGCGGCCGTGACGGTGCCGCCGTCGACGACCGGCTTCAGATTGGCCATCTTCTCCAGTGAGGTGTCCCGGCGCGGCCCCTCGTCGACGCCCACGTCCCCGTACGCCACGGTCTCCCGTGCGAAGCGTCCCTCGTCGATGGCCCGTACCGCCCGCTGATGGGAGCGCAGGGCGAACTCCTCCTGGTCCTGCCGGCTGATCCCCCACTTCGCGGCGATCATCTCGGCGCCGACGAACTGGTTCACCGGCTTGCCCGCGTACCGCGCCTGCCAGCCCGCGCTGCCCGCGAAGGGTCCCTGAGTGAGGCCGAGCGGCTCGGCGGCCTGGCGGGTGGCGAAGGCGATCGGGATCATCGACATGTTCTGCACCCCGCCGGCGACGACCAGGTCCTGCGTCCCGGACAGCACGCCCTGCGCCGCGAAGTGCACGGCCTGCTGGGAGGAGCCGCACTGGCGGTCCACGGTCACGCCCGGCACCTCCTCGGGCAGCCCGGCGGCGAGCCATGCGGTCCGCGCGATGTCCCCGGCCTGTGGCCCCACCGCGTCGAGGCAGCCGAAGACCACGTCCTCGACGGCCCCCGGGTCCACCCCCGCCCGCGCGACGAGCTCCTTGAGCACATGCGCGCCCAGGTCGGCCGGGTGGACCGCGCTGAGTCCTCCCCCGCGCCGCCCGACGGGCGTCCGCACCGCTTCGACGATGTAGGCCTCGGCCATGACAACTCCCTGCCAGATAGGGGTTATTCGCGTACGGCGATCCCGTCCAGCACCATCGACAGGTACTGCCGGGCGATCTCCTCCGGGCTGTGCTGTCCGCCGGGCCGGTACCAGGACGCGGCGACCCAGACGGTGTCGCGCACGAAGCGGTAGGCGAGCCGCATGTCGAGGTCGGCCCGGAAGACCCGGGCGGCGACCCCGCGCTCCAGCGTGGACAGCCACGCCTTCTCGAACCTGCGCTGCGACTCGGCGAGGAAGCCGAACCGCTCCTGCGTGACGAGCTGCTTGCTCTCCTTCTGGTAGATCGCGACGGCGGCGCGGTGCCGGTCGATCTCCCGGAACGACTCGGTGACGAGGGCCTCAAGGGTCTCGCGCGGGTCCAGCTCGGCCTCCAGGACGGTGTCGTAACCGGCCCAGAGCTCGTCGAGGAAGGTCCGCAGGATCTCCTCCAGCATCGATTCCTTGGAGTCGAAGTGGTAGTAGAGGCTGCCCGCGAGCATGCCCGCGTGGTCCGCGATCTTGCGGACGGTGGTGGCGTTGTAGCCCTGCTCGGCGAAAACCTCGGCGGCGGTGTCGAGGAGTTCGCGGCGCCGGGCGGGCGCGGCGGTCACCTGGGGCTTCTTCTTGGTCGGCACGGGTCCATTGTCGTCCTACGGGTGCTGGGAGCTGACCGCGACGACCTCGCCCGTCAGGTACGACGAGTAGCCCGACGCCAGGAACACGATCACGTTGGCCACCTCCCAGGGCTCCGCGTACCGCCCGAACGCCTCCCGCGCGGTCAGCTCGGCCAGCAGCTCCGCGGAGGTCACCTTCACGAGGTGCGGATGCATGGCGAGACTCGGCGCCACCGCGTTGACCCGCACCCCGAACTCGGCCGCCTCGATCGCCGCGCACCGCGTCAACGCCATGACCCCCGCCTTCGCCGCCGCGTAGTGCGCCTGCCCGGCCTGGGCCCGCCAGCCCACGACGGAGGAGTTGTTGACGATGACGCCGCCCCCGCTCTCCCGCATCAGCCGCAGGGCGGCCCGGGTGCACCGGAAGGTGCCGTTGAGGGTGACGTCGAGGACCCGGGACCACTGCTCGTCCGCCATGTCGACCAGAGGTGAAGTCCCGCCGAGCCCGGCGTTGTTGACGACGACGTCCAATCGCCCATGAGTCTGTACGGCGGCCTCGAAGAGCGCGTGCACCTGTGTCTCATCGGTGACATCACAGGCAACAGCCCGCACCGCCGCTTCCCCGAACTCACCGGCCAGCTGGGCCTCGTACTCCTTGAGCCGCCGCACATGCGCGTCGCTGACGATCACGCGCGCGCCCTCCTCCAGGAAGCGCCGCGCGGTCGCCCCGCCGATGCCCGCGCCCGCGGCGGCGGTGATGACGGCGGTGCGGCCTGTCAGCAGCCCGTGCCCCGGCTCGTACACCGGACTCTCGACGCCTGTCATGGCGTCACGCTAACCTACCAAACACTTGTTAGGGAAGGACGGTTCGCCGATGGATCTCGCCTTCACACCGGAGGAGGTGGCGTTCCGGGAGGAGGCCAGGGCATGGCTCCTGGCGCACGTCCCGGCGGCTCCCCTCCCCTCCCTGGAGACGGCGGAGGGCTTCGCGGCCCATCGCGCCTGGGAGGCCGAACTGGCCACGGAGCGCTGGTCGGCGGTCGACTGGCCGACGGAGTACGGCGGCCGGGACGCGGGGCTGGTCCGCTGGCTGCTCTTCGAGGAGGAGTACTACGCCGCCGGCGCCCCCGGGCGCGTCAACCAGAACGGCATCAGCCTCCTCGCACCGACCCTCTTCGACCATGGCACGCAGGAGCAACGGACGCGGGTGCTGCCGCCGATGGCCCGGGGCGAGGTGGTCTGGGCGCAGGCGTGGTCCGAGCCGGAGGCGGGTTCGGATCTGGCGTCGCTGCGCTCCAAGGCGGTGCGTACGGACGGGGGCTGGCTGCTGAGCGGCCAGAAGACCTGGTCGTCCCGGGCCGCGTTCGCCGACCGTGCCTTCGGCCTGTTCCGCAGCGACCCGGACGCCCCGAAGCCCCATCAGGGCCTGACGTACCTCATGTTCGACCTGCGCGCACCAGGCGTCACGGTCCGTCCGATCGCCCGCCTCGACGGCAAGCCGGCCTTCGCCGAGCTGTTCCTGGACGAGGTGTTCGTGCCGGACGCGGACGTGATCGGGGAGCCGGGTCAGGGCTGGCGGATCGCGATGGCGGCGACGGGCAACGAACGCGGGCTCACGCTCCGCTCCCCCGGCCGCTATCTGGCGGCGGCGAACCGTCTGCACGCCCTGTGGCGCGAGCAGGGCAGCCCGGGCGGGACCAAGGCCCGGGTCGCCGACGCCCTGATCGGCGCCCGCGCCTATCAGCTCTTCACCTGGACCGCCGCCTCCCGCTTCCTCGACGGCGAGTCCCTCGGCCCGGAGTCCAGCCTGAACAAGGTCTTCTGGTCCGAGTACGACATCGCGCTCACCGAAACGGCCCTCGATCTGCTGGGCGCGGAGGGCGAGTCGGCGGACACCGACTGGTCCGAGCGGTACGTCTTCGCCCTCGCCGGCCCCCTCTACGCGGGCACGAACGAGATCCAGCGCGACATCATCGCCGAACGCCTGCTGGGCCTGCCGAAGGGGCGACGCTGATGCGGCTCGTGCTCGACCGCGAACAGCGGGCGTTCGCCGACTCGTTGGAGGCCCTGCTGACCGGCGCGGACACCCCTTCCGTCGTACGGGAGTGGAGTCGCGGCGAGCACGGCAGCGGACGCGCTCTGTGGGTGCGCCTCGCGGCGGCCGGGGTGTTCGCGCTGGCCGCCCCGGAGGAGTACGACGGTGTCGGCGTCCGCCCCGTCGAACTCGCCGTCGCGTTCATGGCGTTGGGCCGCCATGCCGTGCCCGGCCCGCTCGTCGAGACGGTCACGGCCGCCGTGCTCCTCCCCACGCCGGACCTCGTCAAGCGGCTCGTGTCGGGCGAGGACATGGCGACGGTGGCGTACGACAGCCCGTACGCCCTGGACGGCGACGCGGCCGACCTCCGTCTCGTCCTCACCCCCGACGGCCTGCACCGGGCCACCGGCCACGGCCCCGTACGCCCGTCCCTCGACCCGGCCCGCCGGCTCACGGCCCTGGCCCCCGATGAACTCCTCACCGCCACCCCGCCCATCGAGCAGGCCCTCCTGCTCGCCCGTCTCACCACCGCCGCCCAGGCCCTCGGCGTCGGACTCGCCCTCCTCGACCGGACCGTCTGCTACGTCAAGCAGCGGACTCAATTCGGCGCCCCCATAGGCGTTTTCCAAGCCGTGAAGCATCAACTGGCCGACGCGAAGATCGCCTTGGAGTTCGCCGGCCCCCTCGTGTACGCAGCCGCGCTGACCCTGGACCCCGCCGACGTCGCCGCCGCCAAGGTCACGGCGTGCGAGGCGGCGTACGCCACCGCCCGCACCGCGCTCCAGCTGCACGGCGCGATCGGTTACACGGCGGAGTACGACCTGTCCCTGTGGCTGACCAAGGCCCGCGCCCTGCGCACGGCCTGGGGCAGCCCGGAGCAGTGCAGAGACACCGTCCTCAGTGGTGATCGCCGCTGGTGAGCTCCCGGTACTCCTCCACCGTCGGCTTCGGTATCCGCGTCTCCGGCCCGAACATCGCCCGCGCCAGCCGCGCCCGCATCCGCATGGAGGCGGTGACCGGGCGCCGGACGCCGTTGGCGTCGACGAGCGGGCCGATCTCGTAGTGCCCGTTCTGCTCGTGCTGGGTGAGGGTGTGCAGCTGTGCCTGTGCGAGGGGCTCGTGGACCTCGACGTACTCCCCGTGCGGCAGCCGCCGGATGACGCCCGACTCCCTGCCGTGCAGCACCTTGTCCCGGTCGCGGCGCTGGAGCCCGAGACAGACCCGCTTGGTGACGACGAAGGCGAGCACCGGCACCACGAAGACGGAGATCCGCACGAACCAGGTGATCGCGTTGATGGACAGATGCAGATGGGTGGCCACCACGTCGTTGCCGCCGCCGATCAGCAGGACCACGTACAGGCTCAGCCAGGCCACGCCGAGGCCGGTGCGCACGGGGACGTTGCGCGGCCGGTCCAGGATGTGATGTTCACGTTTGTCGCCGGTGATCCACGCCTCGATGAACGGATAGGCGCCGATGGCGGCCAGGATCAGCGGGAAGAGCGAGAAGGGGATGAAGACGCCCAACTGGAGCGTGTGGCCCCAGGCGTTGATCTCCCATCCCGGCATCACCCGGATCAGCCCCTCGGAGAAGCCGAGGTACCAGTCGGGCTGGGCGCCCGTGGTGACGAGGTCGGGGCGGTACGGCCCGAAGGCCCACACCGGGTTGATCTGGGCGATGCCGCCCATGAGCGCCAACATGCCGAAGACCAGGAAGAAGAAACCGCCGGCCTTGGCGGTGTAGACGGGCAGGAACGGCATCCCGACGACCGACTTCTCGTTCCGGCCGGGCCCCGGGAACTGTGTGTGCTTGTGGTAGAAGACCAGGATCAGATGCGCGGTGACCAGGCCCAGCATGATCCCGGGCAGCAGCAGGACATGGATGGGGAACAGTCGCGGGATGATGTCGTGCCCCGGGAACTCCCCGCCGAACAGGAAGAACGACAGATACGTGCCGATGATCGGCACGGACAGGATGGCGCCCTGCGCGAAGCGGATGCCGGTGCCGGACAGCAGGTCGTCGGGGAGCGAGTAGCCGGTCAGGCCGGTGAGGATGCCGAGCATCAACAGGGTCCAGCCGAACACCCAGTTGACCTCGCGCGGCTTGCGGAAGGCGCCGGTGAAGAATACCCGCATCATGTGCACGAGCATGCCGGTGACGAAGACCAGGGCCGCCCAGTGGTGGATCTGCCGGATCAGCAGCCCGCCGCGCACATCGAAGCTGATGTCGAGCGTGGACTCGAACGCCCTGGTCATCACGATGCCGTTGAGGGGTTCGTAGGAGCCGTTGTAGACGACCTCGACGCCGCTCGGTTCGAAGAACAGGGTGAGATAGATGCCGGTGAGGATGATCACGATGAAGCTGTAGAGACAGATCTCACCGAGCATGAAGGACGGGTGGTCCGGAAAGACCTTGCGCATGTTGGCCTTGGCCAGCCCGTACAGGCCGAGCCGCCCGTCCGCCCAGTCGGCGAGTTTCTCACCGCCACCGGGCGGACCCGAAGTACGCCTGCTCGCCCGTCCGTTGACCGATCGCGCGCCGTCCATACGTCGCCGCCTCCCGTCGGATCAACTTCAGGGTGGCACGGTCGTACGGCTAAGCCAACGGGTCGTCGGCGGCGTTCAGGCGCGCGGCGGGATGATCCCCTGCGCCCGCGCGGCGACCAGCCACTTCGGGAACTCGCCGACGAGTCGGTCGTACAACTCGCTGTCGGACACCTTGCGCGGCTCCGAACCGGCGTGGAAGAACCCGGCGTTGTCGACGGCGCGCTTGTCGGGGACGGCCAGCTCGTCGAGTTTGCGCAGGTAGTCGAACTGTTTGCTCTTCGCGTCCCCGAAGCCGATGAACTGCCAGAACAGCGGCAGCCGGGCCGCCTTGCACAGATAGCGTTCCGCGGCGAGCTTGTTGATGGGGCCGCCGTCGGTCTGGAAGACGACGAGGGCGGGTTCCTGGGAGCCGCTGTCGAGGTAGTGGTCGATGACCGCGTCCATCGCCAGGTGGTAGCTGGTCTTGCCCATGTGCCCGAGCCCCGCCACGATCCGTTCGATCCGCCCCTCGTGGTCGGCGAGGGCGATCTCCGTCTCGGCGTCGACGTCGGTGGAGAAGAAGACGACCGGGACGGTGCCGTCGTCGTCGAGGTGCGCGGAGAGCCCGAGCACCCGGTCGGCGAGCGCCTGGACACTGCCGTCGGCGTAGTACGGCTTCATGGACCCGGAGTAGTCGACCACGAGATAGACGGCGGCCCGTAGTCCGTCCAGGCCGTGCTTGCGCAGCGAGACCCCCGCGCTCTTGTACAGGTTCACCAGCGCGGGTGCCGTCTCCTCGACCTTGCTGAGGCTGATCGCCGCCATTCGTTCCCCCACCGTCTCTCTCGTCCCAGGCATTCGCTATTTTGTTCGCCGCCGTCCCCACCGGCTCACAGATCGTCCCATCTCCGAGGAGCCGGCCGTGGAACCCGAGGCCACCGAGTCCGCCGTGACCACCTGCTTTCGCCACCCCAAGGTGGAGTCCCACGTCCGCTGCACCCGCTGCGACCGGTACATCTGCCCGGACTGCATGCGCGAGGCGTCGGTCGGCCATCAGTGCGTGGAGTGTGTGAAGGAGGGCGCGAAGTCGGTGCGGCAGGCCCGCACGGTCGTCGGCGGGCGGGTGTCGAAGGTGCCGCTGGTGACGTACGTACTGATCGGGCTGAACGTGCTCGCGTACGTCGGCGAGGTGGTCCGCCCGGCGATCGTCGACCGTTTCGCGATGCTCACCGCGGGCCTGGTCGGCCCGGACGGCGGCCACTACGTCCACCAGTCCTCCTACCCGTCCGACTTCCACGCCGAGGGTCTGGTGGCGGGCCAGTGGGAACGGCTGCTGACCAGCGGCTTCCTGCACCTGGAGCCCACCGAGGGCACCTTCGGGCTGCTGCACATCGTGATGAACATGGTCTCGCTGTGGCAGCTCGGCCGGGCCGTGGAACCGGCGCTGGGCCGGGCTCGCTACCTCGCGCTCTATCTCCTCGCGACGGTCGGCGGTTCCGTCGGCGAGGCGCTGCTCGCCGACCCCGGCACGGAATCGCTCGGCGCCTCGGGGGCGATCTTCGGGCTGGCGGCGGCCTACTACGTGCTGGCCCGCCGGGTCGGCGCGGACATGCGCGGGGTGAACCGCTTCATGGCCTACATGCTGGTCTGGCTGGTCGGCTCGGCCTTCGTCACCTCCTGGCAGGGCCACCTCGGCGGACTGCTCACCGGCGGCGCGGTCACGCTCGCCTACGCGTACGCTCCCCGGGGACCGCGGCGCGCCCTGATCCAAGCGGTCGCCTGCGTGGCGCTCCTCGCGCTGCTCGTGGTCCTGACGCTCGTGAAGATCTCGGAGTTGACCCAGTGAGACGTGTGGGTGTCCTGCTGCTCGCGGCCGTTCCCGTGGCCATCGCGGCGGGAGTGTTCTTCCTCTCCCCCTCGGACTCGTCCGAGGCGCCGGACGCCACGCGGACCGCCTCCGCGCAGAAACGTTCGGAGGACGACAAGGCCCTCGCCTCGCTCCCCGCCGGTCTCGCCGCCCCCGCCAAGAAGGAGCTGGCCCAGCAGATCGTGGCCAGCGCCGAGAACTCCACCCTCGACTGGCGCACCGCCTACGCCTACATCGAGGACATCGGCGACGGCCAGGGCTACACGGCCGGCATCATCGGCTTCTGCACCGGCACCCACGACCTGCTCACCCTCGTCGAGCGCTACACGAAGGACCATCCGGACAACGGCCTCGCCCGCTACCTCCCCGCCCTGCGCGAGGTGGACGGCTCGGACTCGCACGAGGGCCTGGACCCCGGTTTCACCGCGGCGTGGAAGGCGGAGGCGAAGGTCGAGGCGTTCCGCGAGGCCCAGGACGCGGAACGCGACCGCGTCTACTTCGACCCCGCGGTCCGCCTCGCCAAGCTCGACGGGCTCGGCGCCCTGGGCCAGTTCGTCTACTACGACGCCATGGTCTTCCACGGCCCCGGCACCAACGCCACCAGCTTCTACGGCCTGCGCGAGAGCGCCATGAAGAAGGCCGAACTGCCCTCCGAGGGCGGCTCCGAGAAGGCCTACCTGGACGCCTTCCTCGACGTCCGCGAGGCCGCGATGCGGACCCGCAGGGCCGACATCGACACCTCCCGCGTCGACACGGCCCAGCGCCGCTTCCTACGGGAGGGCAAGCTGGGGCTGGAGACACCGTTGACGTGGGCGGTGTACGGGGAGACATACGAAGTCCCCTAGGTGCCCCACGCGTCCTTCAGCACCCCCTCCGCCGGCTTCCCGTGCGGCGTGTACGCCAGCTTCGCGGGCGTCTCGCCGCTGTCCGGCCAGTCGTCCCACATCCACCAGCAGACCCCGGCCCACCAGCGGCGGCCGGTGAAGGTCTCCAGCAACGCCCGGTAGGCAGCGGCCTGTTCGGCGTCCCCGGTGCGTTCGCTGAGGTCCCAGGCGTACGGCGCGGTGGTCGCACCACGCTGGCTGACGTACCCGGCCTCGGTGAACAGGACGCGCCGGTCGTGCCGTTCGGCGAACGCGGCGAGTTCCTCGGCGATCGGCCGCCAGGCGCGGCGCAGTTGACCGACGTCCGTCGTGGGCTTCTCGGACAGCGGCCAGTAGGCGTCGATGCCGATGACGTCGAGCTCCTTCCAGAAGCGGACCTTCGGGTACTCGTCGTAGTTGGCGGCGTAGGTCAGGGTGCCGTCGTAGCGCTCCCGGACCGCCGCGATGGTGCGGGTCCACGCGGCACGCTCGCCGGAGACCCCGGCGAGTTCGGTGCCGACCGCGAACTGCTCGACGTCCGTGTCCGCCGCGAGGCCGGCGTAGTGGGTGATGAAACGGCGGTACGAGGTGAACCAGGCGGCCCGGTCACGGGGGCGGATCTCGGCGCGGTCGCCGTCGCCGGGCAGGTCCACGTGCGGCTTGATCATCACCTGGAGGCCGGCCCGGTGGGCGCGGCGCACGATCCGGCGCAGGCTCGCGTCGCTCGCGGTCTCCTCGGTGGGGTGCATCTCCGTGTCGGTGCGATGCCGCTGGTACCAGGTGGGCGTGAAGGTGACCCAGCGGGCCCCGGTGGCCTTGATGTCCCGCAGATAGCGGGGGGCGGCGGGGCTGTCGTAGTCGGTGCGGTACCAGGAGGGCAGGGTGATGCCGCGCAGGGTGGCCGACGGTTTCTTGTGGTCCGAGGCGCCGGTGGTGGTGCAGCCCGCGGCGGCGAGCAGGGCCGCCACCGCGGCTGCGGCGACGGCCCTCCTCTTCACGGTGGTGGCCCTCACAGGCTCGTCGGGCTGACGAACGTGTAGCCCAGGGCCTTGATGCCGTCGACCGTGTCCTTGAGCGGCTGGGTCGGGTAGTACGGGTGGTAGAAGAAGCTGGCGAAGCCGTCGCGGACGGCCAGGTTGGCCTTGGCCGAGGCGATCAGGTCGGCCGGCAGCCTCGGCGGGTGGTTGTTGTAGGCGTCGGGTTCGTAGTTGCCGATGTTCTCGGGCAGCACCTTGGTGCCGTAGACGTCCTTGACGACGTACGGGAAGAACTGGCCGATGAACACGTTGGGTCCGGCGGAGCTGCCGCCGAGGGTGCCGGAGAAGTACAGCGAACGCTCCAGGCGGGCCGCGAAGTTGGCACTGACGGCCTTGTAGTCGGTGGCCGAACCCGCGTAGTGCGGGGTGGTCCACAGCGTCGGCTTCGGCAGCCCGACGGCGGCGAACGCGGCCAGCGCGCTGGTCACCCGGCCCTGTGCCCAGGCCGTGGAGTCACCGGCGACGGGCCCGTCGTAGACCACGTTGTCCGAGGCGTCGACGTGCGCCCGGTAGAACTCGAAGTCGTCGCCGGTGACACCGTTGTAGGGGTTGGCGACATTGCCGTACTGGTGGGTGTAGCCGTGGTCCATCAGGACCGCGCCCCTGGCGAGCATGTACTTCAGGGCGCTGACCACCTGCGGCCGCTGGGCGAGCGTGAGCGTCTGCGGGACACCGTTGTTATAGGTGCCGTTGGGGTCCGTGTAGACCGGGATCACGTTGATGCCGTACGGGATGTTCTGCGACTTGAGGTAGTCGGCCGTCGCGCGCAGCTCGGCCGGGTCCGAGTCGGGGCTGATGTCCTCCAGCCGCAGCAGCGCGCGGTGCCGTTCGGTGGTGGCCGGCGCGAGGGCGTCGAAGAGGAGATCCTCCAGGACGATGATCCGGTCGCTCTCGGAGACGTACGCGAACGGGATCTCACCGATGTAGGTGAGGTTCGAGGAGCGCACCGCCCACCCGAAGGTGTGCCCGTTGGCGGTGTCGAGTCCCTCCGCGAGCCGGGTGACGGCGGGATAGCCGGGGCCGGTGAGGACGTTGGGACGCAGCACACCGCCGTCCTGGCCCGCCGGGATCTTCCGGGTGAGGGCCTGGTTCTTGTACGTCACCTGCGTCACGGTCCCGATCGAACCGCCGTCCTCGTAGTACGACGTCGTCGGGTCCCAGCCGTACTTCTGGGTGAACTGGGCTACGCCCACCGAGTTCGCCATGTTCCAGATGTTGGCGCCCATCCACAGCACGGGCTTCGTGGTGGTGGAGGCGTCCTGGTAGAAGGCGGCCGGGATGGCGTCCGGGACGTCGCAGCAGTAGTAGGTCGAGCCGATGTAGATCACGGCCGCGTACGAGTCGACCAGGCCGGCCGTGTACTGCTGGACCGGCTTTGCGGTCACCGTGCCGAAGTGGCCGGCGAGGTTGGCCGCGGCCATGGCGTACAGCTCGCCCAACTGCCCGTAGGGGCCCGCCGTGTCGTAGAGCACGAGGGTGCTCGGGTCGGCCGCGGCGGCGGCCTCGGCGTCGGCTGCCTGGAGCAGGGCGGCCTGGCGGGTCACGGTCGTGGCGGTGCGGGCCGGGAGGACCGCGGTGGTCGACAGCGTGGTCGTGGACGTCTTCGGCGTCTTGGCGCGGGCCTTGTCGTGGCGGGTGTCGTCGGCCTTGAGCTGGGCCTTGGCCCAGCCCTTGAGGTCGACGCGATTCAGTCCGGATTTACCGCCGATGTTTTCATGGCCATGTCCATGACCTTTTGGTGCGGCCTGGGCGCCGGCGGCCAGGAAAGTGCCGCTCAGCAGGGCGGCGATCAGCAGTAGGAGCACGGAAAGCTTCGGGATTCCTCGTCGCCGAGGGCGGATCACTGGTCTCACGATCATTCCCCCCACTTTGCCTTTTCTTGGCAAAGGTTTTTCCCAATGGAAGTCACTGATTCTCATGAAGCCCAAGAGGGGTGTCAATGGGCCCAAGGGTGAATTCCGGCACGACCAGGAGACCGCACCAGAAGATCGGACATGTCCTTTTTCCGAATAGTCTTCTGAGTCGCCCTCGGCGTCTGCTACGTTCACTTTCGCGCGATGGGGACGCGCTGTGAAATGTGGGGGGACAATGTACGGACGACCCGCCCTGGGGGCTCTGCTGCCCCTGGCAGGGGCGATGGCCGCGCCAGAAGCTGTACCGGGGCTACCTTTGGCCAAAGCCCTACAGGCAACGGCGGGAGCCGGATTTCTGTTCTATTGCCTGACGGCCTGTCTGATATTGCTGGCCCGGATACGACTGCGCCGTCAAGCACAAAGGACGCAGGTCGGCACCGGGGAGCAGTCATGATCACCGAACTGCTGCTGTGGTCGAGCATCACTCTGATCATTATGGCCGGGTGCTACAACACCAGTCTCTTTCTGTTGTCGAGGCGCAGAATTCGCCGCTCCCGGACCGACCGGAGAGACCGGTTCTACGTATTTCTGATGGCCTGCCTCAACGAGGAGAAAGTGCTTTCCGAAAGCCTGGCGCGGATCACTTCGCTGCCCGCCCGGAATTTCATGGCACTGGTCATCGACGACGGCTCGGACGACCGCACCTTCCAGGTCGCAAGGGCCGCCGATCCGGCCCTGGTCCGGGTGCACCGGCGTACCCCGCCGAACTGCCGCAAGGGCAAGGGTGCCGCCCTCAACGACGGGGTCCGCCATCTGCGCGCGTCCGGCCTGCTCGCCGGGCACGACCCGGCCGACGTGGTCCTGTGCGTGGTCGACGCCGACGGACGGCTCGATCCGCACGTCGTGCAGTCGGTCGACCCGTACTTCGACGACCCGCGCACCGGCGCGGTCCAGGTCTGCGTGCGGATGTACAACCGCCACCTCGGACTGCTCGCCCGTATGCAGGACATGGAGTTCGTCGTCTACGGCGACGTCTTCCAGAGCGCCCGCCGCTACATCGGCAGCGTCGGCATGGGCGGCAACGGACAGTTCATGCGGCTGTCCGCGCTCAACACCCTTGACGGGGACGGGCCTTGGAGCGACAGCCTCACCGAGGACCTCGACCTCGGGGTGCGGCTGATCGCCAAGGGCTGGACCAACCAGCACTGCACCGCCGCCGCGGTCTCCCAGCAGGCCGTGCTCAGCCTGCGCCGCCTGATCCGCCAGCGGTCCCGCTGGTTCCAGGGCCACTTGCAGTCGGCCGGACTCGTCCCGCTCATCCTCAGGGACGTCCCGACCAGAGCCGCCATCGACCTGCTCTACCACCTCTCCAGCCCGGTGCTGATCCTGCTCACCTCGCTGCTGCCGCTGTCCTTCCTCGTCGCCCTCGGCGCCACCACCGTGGCCTCCGTGCAGGTGGGCCACCCGCTCGTGTCGCCGATGTGGCTGCTCGGCCCGTATCTGCTCTCCTTCACCACCGCCTACGCGTACGGCTTCATCTACGCCAAGCGGGAACGGGAGTTGGGCCTGGTGCGCTCGGTCCTGCTCGCCCATGTCTTCGTCTTCTACGGCTACATCTGGTTCGCGGCCGGCTGGTGGGGCTTCTGGCGGATGCTCACCGGTCAGCGGGGCTGGCTCAAGACCGCTCGCACCTGAGCCCCTTCAGACCTCTCACCCGAGGACGTTCAGGCCGCGCCGGGTCCCCGCGCGGGTCCTCATCTCTCGCCGCTCCACCTCTCATCACCTTCACGTGGTCGCTGCGCCGATCACGCATGCCCAAGGGGGGCACCCATCATGTCCACACCTGCGTCAACCATGCCCGTACGCGCCATGCTGGTGCTCGGCACCCGGCCGGAAGCGATCAAACTGGCGCCCGTGGCGCGGGCGATGGCCGCCGGCCCACAGTTCGAGCCGATCGTCGTCACCACCGGACAGCACCGCGAGATGCTCCACCAGATGCTCGGCATGCTGGGCGTCGACGTCCGGATCGCCCTCGACGTGATGCGCACCCGGCAGCAGCTCTCCGACCTGACCGCCCGTCTGGTCCGTGAGCTCGGCGGGGTGCTGCGGGAGCAGCGGCCCGACCTGGTGGTGGTGCAGGGGGACACCACCACCGCGCTGGCCGGCGCCCTGGCCGCCTTCTACGAGAAGATCCCGGTCGCCCATGTCGAGGCGGGCCTGCGCACCGGCGTCATCGACAACCCGTTCCCGGAGGAGCTCAACCGCAGCCTCATCGGCCGTATCGCCCGCTGGCACTTCGCCCCGACCCCGGCCGCGGCCCGGCATCTGACCGACGAGGGCGTCCCCGGCGAGCAGGTCTTCACCACCGGCAACACCGTCATCGACAACCTGCTGTGGGTGCTGACCGAGGGCACCGGCGTCTCCGCGTTCGACACCGACGCCAGGGCCCGCGACGCCGACACGATCCGCCGGGCAGGCCCCAAGCGCATCCTGGTGACCCTGCACCGCCGGGAGAACCAGGGTGAGCGGATGCGCGGCATGGGGCGGGCCCTGGCCCGGCTCGCCCGGCGCGGGGACGTGGAGATCGTGCTGCCGCTGCACAAGAGCCCGGCCGTCCGCGAGGCGCTGCTGCCCGAACTGGAGGGCCAGCAGGGCATCTCCCTCGTCGAGCCGCTGGACTACCTGGACTTCGCGGCGACGCTGGCCGAGTGCGACCTCGTGCTGACCGACTCCGGCGGCATCCAGGAGGAGGCGCCGAGCCTCGCCAAGCCCTCGCTGGTACTGCGCACCACGACCGAGCGGCCCGAGGCGGTCGAGGCGGGCGCGGCCCGGCTGATCGGCACCGACCCGGAGGCCATCGTGACCTGGGCGGAACGGCTCCTCGACGACCCCGCGGAGTACCGGCGGATGGCGACCGCGAGCAATCCGTTCGGCGACGGTGAGGCCGCGCACCGCATCCTGGGCCAGCTGGCCGAGGACTTCGCCGCCGATGTCCCGGTCGGCCTGACGGCATCCGGGCCATACTCGACGGCATGACACGCAGGAGTCGTCGCGTCACCGGACTGGCACTGGCGCTCGCCCTGGCCGCGATCGTCGCGATCACCGTGAGTCAGTGCCGGGGCGACGACTCCCCGCCCCCCAAGCCCTGGATCGACGGCACCACCCACGGCCGTTGGCTGTCGGTCTTCAACGGCATGGGCACCAACCACGGCGACGACAGCTCGCTCACCCTCTCCCCCATGGCCGCCGAGGACCCCGGCACCACCCACGCGGGCCTGGTGGTGAGCACCGCCGCCTACACGGACGTGCGCTACGAGGCACGGATGCGGACACTGAAGCAGCTGCGCTCACCGAAGCCGAACCCGTGGGAAGTGCCGTGGCTGGTCTGGGCGTACACCGACCCGGAGCACTTCTACTACATCACCCTCAAGCCGAACGGCTGGGAGCTCGGCAAACGCGACCCGGCCTACCCGGGCGGCCAGCGCTTCCTGGCGACCGGCCGGACCCAGTACCCCGTGGGTCCCTGGTACGACGTCCAGGTCGAGCAGCACGGGGCGGCGCTGTCCGTGTCGGTCGGCGGCAAGCCGCTGGTGCGGTTCACGGACGCCGAACTGCCGTACAACCAGGGCCGGGTGGGCGCCTACTCGGAGGATGCGACGGTGGAGTTCGAGGGCCTGGAGGCCGGTTCGGGCTGAGAAAGGGCGACGGCGCCCGCCCATCGTCCGGTCGGGGACGAGATGGGCGAGCGCCGCCAGTGTTCCGTACGCCGTTGTACGGGACGTCTTTTGACGAGTCGTCAGACTCTGTCAGACCATCAGCGAGCGGTCCGTCGGCCGGATCGGGGCCGGCAGGTCGCTGGCGCCGGTCAGGAACCGGTCGGTGCCGCGGGCGGCCGAGCGGCCCTCCGCGATCGCCCACACGATGAGCGACTGACCGCGGCCCGCGTCACCGGCGACGAAGACACCGGGGACGTTGGTCTGGAAGTCGGCGTCGCGGGCGATGTTGCCGCGCTCGTCGAGCTCAAGGCCGAACTGGTCCACCAGGCCGTTCTCCCGGTCGGTGCCGGTGAAGCCCATGGCGAGGGTGACCAGCTGGGCGGGGATCTTGCGCTCCGTGCCCGGCTTCTGGGTCAGCTTGCCGTCGATGAACTCGACCTCGACGAGGTGCAGCCACTGGACGTTGCCGTCCTCGTCGCCCTCGAAGTGGGTGGTGGAGACGGAGTAGACCCGCTCACCGCCCTCCTCGTGCGCCGAGGTGACCTTGTAGAGCATCGGGAAGGTCGGCCAGGGCTGGTTCGGGGCGCGGTCCTCGCCCGGCTTCGGCATGATCTCCAGCTGCGTGACCGAGGCCGCGCCCTGGCGGTGGGCGGTGCCCACGCAGTCGGCGCCGGTGTCGCCACCGCCGATGACCACGACATGCTTGCCCTCGGCGGTGATCGGAGCGGTGACGTAGTCACCCTCCTGCACCTTGTTCGCCAGCGGCAGGTACTCCATGGCCTGGTGGATGCCCTTGAGCTCGCGGCCCGGGGCGGGCAGGTCACGGGCGGTCGTCGCACCGGCGGCGATGACGACGGCGTCGTACCGCTTCTTCAGGTCGGTCGCCTTGAGGTCGCGGCCGATCTCGATGCCGGTGCGGAAGCGGGTGCCCTCCGCGCGCATCTGCTCGATGCGGCGGTTGATGTGCCGCTTCTCCATCTTGAACTCGGGGATGCCGTAGCGGAGCAGACCGCCGATGCGGTCGGCGCGCTCGTACACCGCGACCGTGTGGCCGGCCCGGGTGAGCTGCTGGGCGGCGGCGAGGCCGGCCGGGCCCGAGCCGATGACGGCGACGGTCTTGCCCGACAGGCGCTCGGGGATCTGCGGGTCGACATCGCCGCTGTCCCACGCCTTGTCGATGATCGAGACCTCGACGTTCTTGATGGTCACGGCCGGCTGGTTGATGCCGAGCACACACGCCGACTCACAGGGCGCGGGGCAGAGGCGACCGGTGAACTCCGGGAAGTTGTTGGTCGCGTGCAGCCGCTCGCTGGCGGCGGCCCAGTCCTCGCGGTAGGCGTAGTCGTTCCACTCGGGGATGAGGTTCCCCAGCGGACAGCCGTTGTGACAGAACGGGATACCGCAGTCCATGCAGCGGCTGGCCTGCTTGCTGATGATCGGCAGCAGGGAGCCGGGGACGTAGACCTCATTCCAGTCCTTCAGCCGGACGTCGACCGGACGGGACTTGGCGACCTCACGGCCGTGGTTCAGGAAGCCCTTGGGATCAGCCATTGGTCGCCGCCTCCATCATCTTCTCGGTGATCTCGGACTCGGAGAGTCCGGCCTGCTCGGCGGCGGCCTTGGCGGCGAGCACAGCCTTGTACGTGCTGGGGATGATCTTGCTGAAGCGCTCGACCGCGGTGTCCCACTCGGCCAGGAGCTTCTCGGCGACCGTGGAGCCGGTCTCCTCCTGGTGGCGGCGCACCACGTCGTGCAGCCACTGCTTGTCGGTGTCGTCGAGCGCCTCGACGGCGTTCACGTTGCCGACGTTGACGTTGTCCTTGGCGAGGTCGATGACGTACGCGACGCCACCGGACATGCCGGCCGCGAAGTTACGGCCCGTCTCACCGAGGACCACCGCGTGACCACCGGTCATGTACTCGCAGCCGTGGTCGCCCACGCCCTCCGCGACGACCGTGGCACCGGAGTTGCGGACACAGAACCGCTCGCCGGTACGGCCGCGCAGGAAGAGCTCGCCGCCGGTCGCACCGTAGGCGATCGTGTTGCCCGCGATCGTCGAGTACTCGGCGAGGTGGTCGGCGCCCCGGTCGGGACGGACGATCACCCGGCCGCCGGAGAGGCCCTTGCCGACGTAGTCGTTGGCGTCGCCCTCCAGGCGCAGCGTGATGCCGCGCGGGAGGAAGGCGCCGAAGGACTGGCCCGCGGAGCCGGTGAAGGTGATGTCGATGGTGTCCTCGGGCAGGCCCGCACCGCCGAACTTCTTCGTCACCTCGTGGCCGAGCATGGTGCCGACCGTGCGGTTGATGTTGCGGATCGCGACCTGGGCGCGCACCGGCTGGGCGTCGGTCGCCGAGTCGGCGGCCAGCGCGTCGGCGGCGAGCTTGATGAGCTCGTTGTCGAGCGCCTTCTCCAGGCCGTGGTCCTGCTCGATGACCTGGTGCAGCGCGGCGCCCTCGGGCAGCTCGGGCACGTAGAAGAGCGGGGCCAGGTCCAGGCCCTGTGCCTTCCAGTGGTTGACGGCGCGGGTCACGTCGAGGCTCTCGGCGTGGCCGACGGCCTCCTCGATGGTGCGGAAGCCCAGCTCGGCGAGGATCTCGCGGACCTCTTCGGCGATGAACTTGAAGAAGTTCACGATGTACTCGGCCTTGCCCGTGAACCGGTCGCGGAGCACCGGGTTCTGGGTGGCGATGCCGACCGGGCAGGTGTCCAGGTGGCAGACGCGCATCATGACGCAGCCGGAGACGACGAGCGGCGCGGTCGCGAAACCGAACTCCTCGGCGCCGAGCAGCGCGGCGATGACGACGTCACGGCCGGTCTTCAGCTGGCCGTCGGTCTGCACGACGATGCGGTCACGCAGGCCGTTGAGCAGCAGGGTCTGCTGGGTCTCGGCGAGACCGAGCTCCCAGGGACCACCGGCGTGCTTGAGCGAGGTCAGCGGCGAGGCACCCGTGCCACCGTCGTGGCCCGAGATGAGCACGACGTCCGCGTGCGCCTTGGAGACACCCGCGGCGACCGTGCCGACGCCGACCTCGGAGACCAGCTTCACGTGAATCCGCGCCTGCGGGTTCGCGTTCTTCAGGTCGTGGATCAGCTGGGCCAGGTCCTCGATGGAGTAGATGTCGTGGTGCGGCGGCGGGGAGATCAGACCGACACCCGGGGTGGAGTGACGGGTCTTGGCGACCCACGGGTAGACCTTGTGGCCGGGCAGCTGGCCGCCCTCGCCGGGCTTGGCGCCCTGGGCCATCTTGATCTGGATGTCGTCCGCGTTGACCAGGTACTCGGAGGTCACACCGAAGCGGCCGGAGGCGACCTGCTTGATGCTGGACCGCCGCGCCGGGTCGTACAGCCGGTCCGCGTCCTCGCCGCCCTCACCGGTGTTGGACTTGCCGCCCAGCTGGTTCATCGCGATGGCGAGGGTCTCGTGGGCCTCGCGCGAGATGGAGCCGTAGGACATGGCACCGGTCGAGAAGCGCTTGACGATCTCGGAGACGGGCTCGACCTCGTCGATGGAGATCGAGGGACGGTCCGACTTGAAGCCGAAGAGCCCACGGAGCGTCATCAGCCGCTCGGACTGCTCGTTCACGCGGTCCGTGTACTTCTTGAAGATGTCGTAGCGGTTGGCGCGCGTCGAGTGCTGGAGGCGGAAGACCGTCTCCGGGTCGAACAGGTGGGGCTCGCCCTCACGGCGCCACTGGTACTCGCCGCCTATGTCCAGCGCACGGTGGGCCGGCGCGATGCCGGACGCCGGGTACGCCTTCGCGTGCCGGGCGGCGACCTCCTTGGCGATGACGTCGATGCCGACGCCGCCGATCTTGGAGGCGGTGCCGTTGAAGTACTTCGCGACGAAGGACTCCTCCAGGCCGACGGCCTCGAAGACCTGGGCGCCGCGGTAGGAGGCGACCGTCGAGATGCCCATCTTCGACATGACCTTCAGCACGCCCTTGCCCAGGGCGTAGATCAGGTTGCGGATGGCCTGCTCGGCCTCGATGTCGGAGAGGAAGGTGCCCGCGCGGACGAGGTCCTCGACGGACTCCATCGCCAGGTACGGGTTGACCGCCGCGGCGCCGAAGCCGATCAGCAGGGCGACGTGGTGGACCTCGCGGACGTCACCGGCCTCGACCAGCAGGCCCACCTCGGTGCGCTGCTTGGTGCGGATGAGGTGGTGGTGGACGGCCGCGGTGAGCAGCAGCGACGGGATCGGCGCGTGCTCGGCGTCGGAGTGGCGGTCCGACAGGACGATCAGCCGGGCGCCGTTCTCGATCGCGGCGTCCGCCTCGGCGCAGATCTCCTCGATGCGCGCGGCGAGGGAGTCGCCGCCGCCGGAGACCCGGTACAGACCGGACAGCGTCGCGGCCTTGAAGCCGGGCATGTCGCCGTCGGCGTTGATGTGGATGAGCTTGGCCAGCTCGTCGTTGTCGATCACCGGGAAGGGCAGGGTGACCGTACGGCAGGAAGCGGCCGTCGGGTCGAGCAGGTTGCCCTGCGGACCGAGGGACGAACGCAGCGAGGTGACGAGCTCTTCACGGATGGCATCCAGCGGCGGGTTGGTGACCTGCGCGAACAGCTGGGTGAAGTAGTCGAAGAGCAGCCGCGGACGCTCGGAGAGAGCGGCGATCGGCGAGTCCGTACCCATCGAACCGATGGGCTCGGCACCGGCCTTGGCCATCGGCGCGATGAGGACGCGCAGCTCTTCCTCGGTGTAACCGAAGGTCTGCTGGCGGCGGGTGACCGAGGCGTGCGTGTGCACGATGTGCTCGCGCTCGGGCAGGTCGGACAGCTCGATCTCGCCGGCCTCCAGCCACTCCGCGTACGGCTGCTCGGCGGCGAGGGCGGCCTTGATCTCGTCGTCCTCGATGATGCGGTGCTCGGCGGTGTCGACGAGGAACATCTTGCCGGGCTGGAGGCGGCCCTTGCGGACGACCTTGGCGGGGTCGATGTCGAGAACGCCGACCTCGGAACCGAGCACGACGAGACCGTCGTCGGTGACCCAGTAGCGGCCGGGGCGCAGACCGTTGCGGTCCAGGACCGCACCCACCTGGACGCCGTCGGTGAAGGTGACACAGGCCGGGCCGTCCCAGGGCTCCATCATCGTGGCGTGGAACTGGTAGAAGGCGCGCCGGGCCGGGTCCATGGAGTCGTGGTTCTCCCACGCCTCCGGGATCATCATCAGCACGGAGTGCGGCAGCGAACGGCCACCGAGGTGGAGGAGTTCGAGCACCTCGTCGAAGGACGCCGAGTCGGAGGCGTCCGGCGTACAGACGGGGAAGACGCGGTCGAGCGCCTTGTCGTCCGTCCCGAACAGGTCGGAGACGAGCTGCGACTCGCGGGCCACCATCCAGTTGCGGTTGCCCTTGACGGTGTTGATCTCACCGTTGTGCGCGACGAAGCGGTAGGGGTGCGCGAGCGGCCACGACGGGAAGGTGTTCGTGGAGAAGCGCGAGTGGACGAGGGCGACGGCCGAGGCGAAGCGGCGGTCGGACAGGTCCGGGAAGAAGGGCTCCAGCTGGCCGGTGGTCAGCATGCCCTTGTGGACGATGGTCCGCGCGGACAGCGACGGGAAGTAGACGTCGACCTCGCGCTCGGCGCGCTTGCGCAGCACGAAGGCCTTGCGGTCGAGGTCGATACCGGTGCTGGCCCCGTCGGCGACGAAGATCTCGCGGAAGACGGGCATGGTCGAACGGGCGGTGGCACCGAGCAGCTCGGGCGCGACCGGAACCTCACGCCAGCCGAGGACGGTGAGGCCCTCTTCGCCGGCGATCGTCTCGATCTTCGAGACGGCGTCCGCGGTCCCGTCCTCGGGCAGGAAGGCGATACCGACGGCGTAACCACCGGCCTCGGGCAGCTCGAATCCGGCGACCTCACGGAAGAAGGCGTCCGGAACCTGGGTCAGGATGCCCGCGCCGTCACCCGAGTCGGGCTCGGAGCCGGTGGCACCGCGGTGCTCCAGGTTGCGCAGAACCGTGAGCGCCTGCTCGACCAGCGCATGGCTCGCCTCGCCGGTGAGGGTGGCCACGAAACCGACGCCACAGGCGTCCTTTTCGTTGCGGGGGTCGTACATACCCTGCGCAGCAGGGCGAGCATCCATGAAGGACCACTTCTGGCCATTCGCGGAATGCTGGGACGGCTGGCGCGGCGTACGCATCGGCTCTCCCGTCGTCGTCTCAAGTGGCAATGTGCTGTGCCGAGGGACGACGTTGGCCCTCTGCGTGTGCGCAAAATTTCGTGCAGGTTACATGATGGAGCGGTTCTCGGGAACCGGATACTCCGTTCCAGCATGCGGACGCCATGCGGTGGCGACGGGGGTATCGCGCACATGGCTGGAAGTGTGTGGGGACCGAACGGGACAGATCGATGTCCGTCGCTCCAAGGGCGAGGCGAGCGACGTCGCCCACCTCGCGGATGCGCGGCAGGCGTCATTGCCCACAGCGCTTACGGCTCATGCCCAGTGGTTAAGCATTCGAAACCAGCGAGTAACGGCTACTTATGCGGCCCATCGCATAAGTAGCGGTCGACCTATCCTACGGCCGTTCCGAACAAGCTGCCCAGGGCGTACGTCACACCGGCCGCCGCACCACCGAGAGCGAGCTGCCGCAGTCCGCTGAACCACCAGGTCCGCGCCGTCACCTTGGCCACCACCGCCCCGCATGCGAAGAGCCCGACGAGCGCGACGAGAACCGCAGGCCACAGCGCACTCGCCCCCAGCAGATAAGGCAGTACGGGGAGCAGCGCGCCGAGCGCGAAAGCCCCGAAGGACGACACGGCGGCGACGAGCGGCGAGGGCAGATCCCCGGGGTCGATCCCGAGCTCCTCCCGCGCGTGGATCTCCAGAGCCTGCTCGGGATCACGGGACAACTGCCTGGCGACTTCCCGCGCGAGCAAGGGATCGACCCCCCGGCCCGCGTACAACGCGGCGAGCTCCGCCTCCTCGTCCTCCGGGTGCTTGCGCAGCTCCCGCCGCTCGACATCCAGCTCGGCCTCGACGAGCTCCCGCTGCGAGGCGACGGAGGTGTACTCACCCGCGGCCATGGAGAAGGCTCCGGCGGCCAGCCCCGCGAGACCGGTGAGCACGATGGCCTGCTGCCCCACGGCCCCGCCAGCGACACCGGTCATGAGGGCGAGGTTGGAGACCAGCCCGTCCATGGCCCCGAAGACGGCGGGCCGCAACCACCCCCCGTTCACATCACGGTGGGTGTGGTTGTCACGGTGCGCCGCGTGCAGTGGCGCCTCGGTCTCGATGATGGCCATCAGGGATCCCCCAGGGAAGCTAAGCCAAAGCTAACTTTAGACAGATTCTAATTACCGACAACCTGACTGTACGACGAGAAATTCCCGCCCGCCACGAAGGAAAGGCTGCGCTAACCTGCACCTTTACCTCCGAATGCGCATACGATCAGAGGCCCGCTCAGATGTCGACCGGGTGATGCTGAGGCCTGAGATGCTCGTGTTACGGCCCTCCCGTGGGACACATCCGCAAAGGCCCCGCGCCCTGTGCGGAGCCCACGGAGGAGAGGCCGCCGTATGGCATCGATCGCCTGCATCCCCTCGGTCCCGGCACCCGGGAACGCCGCCGAACTCCGCGAACGGGGTCGAGGCGCCCTGCTGGGCCTGGCGGTAGGAGACGCCCTCGGCGCCCCCGCCGAAAACCTCAAACCCTCCGAGATCCGAGCCCGCTGGGGCCGCATCACGGGCTACGTGGCGCAGCACCCCTCCGGCACGGACGACACGGAGTACGCGATCTTCTCCGGCCTCCTCCTGGCCCGCCACGGCTCGGCCCTCACCCCGGCCCATGTCGAGGCGGCCTGGCACGAGTGGATCGCGGACCGCGAGGAGGGCCCGTTCCGGGGCGCGGGCTTCAGCGAACGAGGAACCCTGGAGAACCTGCGCCGAGGCCTCGCGGCCCCCATCTCCGCCCAGCACCGCCACGCCTGGAGCGACGGCCTGGCGATGCGCGCGGCCCCCTTCGGCGTCTACGCGTCGGGCCGCCCCGCCGAGGCGGCCCGCCTGGCGGCGATCGACGGCTCGGTGAGCCACGACGGCGAGGGCATCTACGGCGGCCAGGCGGTAGCGGCAGGAGTGGCGGCGGCGATGGCGGGCGCCACCACGGTCGCGGTGGTCGCCTCGGCCCTGGCGGTGATCCCGGACGACTCCTGGACGGCCCGCTCCCTGCGCCGCGCGGTGGCGGTGGCCCACCGAGGCGAACAAGCGGTCCGCTCCGCGGTCGTGATCGGCGGCTACCCCTGGACCGACCTCGCCCCCGAAGCCGTCGCCCTCGCCTTCGGCGCGTACGCGGCGGCGGACGGCGACTTCGTGGAGGCGGTACTGACGGCCGTCAACATGGGCCGCGACGCGGACACGACGGCGGCGGTGGCCGGCGCCCTGGCAGGCGCGACCCGGGGAGCCTCAGCGATCCCGGCGGACTGGGCAGCGGCCATCACCCCGGCACAGGGCACCTGCCTCCCCTCCATGGCAGGCCACCACGTCCTGGACGTGGCGGACCTGCTGACCCCGGCCGAGTACGTACTGGCAGCGGACGGCGACGAACTGGAGGGCGCGAGATGACCCTGGAACACGAGGAACGGCCCCCCCTCGACACCGGCCCGGCCCATCCACTCCGCCCGACATTCGAGAACGAACTCCCGAAGGCCGCGCCCCTCGACACCGGCCCGACCCATCCACCCCACCCGACATCCAATGACAAGCTCCCGAAGGCCGCACCTCTCAACACCAGCCCGACCCACCCACCCCACCCGACACTCGAGCACAAGCTCCCGAAAGCCGCACCCCTCAACACCAGCCCGACCCACCCACCCCACCCGACACTCGAGCACAAGCTCCCGAAAGCCGCACCCCTCAACACCAGCCCGGCCCACCCACCCCGCCCGACGCTCGAGGACGAGCTCCTGCCGCCCGCCTCCCCCACCCACCCAGCCCATCCACCCCACTCGACATTCGAGGACGAGCTCCTGCCGTCCCCCTCCCCCACCCACCCAGATCATCCAGCCCGTCCGGCGTTTGAGGACGAGGCCCCTTCAGGGCCGACGGGGGTCCAGGGGGCGGAGCCCCCTGGGGACGGGGTCGAAGGGGCAGCGCCCCTGGGGATGGGACGGGTAGGGGCGGCGGGGGCGAAGAAAGCCACCGCCGACACCCCCACCGCAAACCCTCGCCGCATCGAGGGCCTCCTCCTCGGCCTGGCCGCAGGCGACGCCGCCGGCTGGCCCGCCGCCCGCCACAGAGCCGCCCGCATGCCCGACTGGACCCGCCGCCTCACCCGCGAACTCGACACCTTCGCCGAACAGAACGCCACCACCACCCTCCCCGTCCCCATCGCCCTCAACCAACCCCCCGAACCCCTCCGCCTCGGCCCCTCCGACGACGCCGAATGGGCGGCCTTCACCGCGGAGTCCCTCCTCCGCGCAGGCGACGACACCGCCCTCCCCGACCTCAGCCGCGACCGCCGTACAAGAGCAGCCATCGACCTCACCTGGACCACCCTCGCCGGCGAGGTGGCCGCCGCGGCGAACCGCGCCCCGGAAGTCGAGTCCGCCGTACTCCCCCTACGCGCCCGCATCTCGGTAAGAGCCGGCCTCGGCAACCTCGCCACCGGCCTGCGCCCACCCGCGACAGGCCACGACAACCCCCACTACTTCGACGACGCGGCCTGCGTCAGAGCCTGCGTCCTGGCCGTGACCCACCCCGGCAACCCCCGACTCGCCGCGGACCTGGCCGAGTTCGACGCCCGCTACACCCAGGACGGCGACGGAGTCCACGGCGCCCGAGCCATGGCCGCGGCCCTCTCCCTCGCCCTCACCGGCGCCGACGTCCACACCTGCGTCAGCGCCGCCCTCACCGAACTCCCGGAGTCCACCGAGATCGGCCGCAACGCCCGCCACGCCCTGGACCTCGCCCACACCACCCCCACTGCGTTCGCCCTGATCCCCCTCCTGGAACACCAGATCGTCGACCACGTCTACAGCTACGGCATCGCGGCCGCGGAAACCGTTCCGGTCGCCCTGGCCCTGGCCACCGCGGCGAACGGCGACATCACGGAAGCGATCCCCGCGGCCGCCTGTCTGTCCCGCGTCGCGGACTCGGCCCCCGCCCTGACCGGCGCCCTCACCGGAGCCCTCACCGGCGGCACCGCGCTCCCGTCCTCCTGGCGGGACGCCTGCCGCACCCTCTCCGGCTGCGCCCTCCCCCGCCTCACCGGCACCGACCTGGTGGAACTCGCCGAACTCCTGGAAGCCACGCAACCGCCCCCGCCAGGAGGATGATTCGGTCCATGCCTCCCAAGACACCCAAACCCCCACAACAAAACCCTTCACCGACCACCCCCGCACCCACCCCCACCCCCACCCCCACACCCACCCTTGAGGACCGCATCACCGGCGCCCTGGTGGGCGCCGCGGTGGGCGACGCCCTGGGCGGCCCGGTGGAGGGCTACTCCCCCGACCAGATCCTCGACCGCCACGCCGGCCGCGTCCACGGCATCGTCGGCCCCTGGAACGGCGACGCCTGGCGCACGGCCCGCCCGATCGCCCCGTACCACAAGGGCGACGGCCACGTCACCGACGACACCTTGATGACGCACGCCCTGGTCAGGGTCTACGCCAAGGTCCGCGACCACCTCGACGCCTACGCGGTCGCCGACCACCTGGTCCCCGACCTGATGACAACTCCCCGCTGGATCCCGGAACTCGAACAGGAGGCCCTCCCCCTCCACCGGATCTTCCTGGCGGAGAAATGGCTGGTGACCCGCCTCCATTACGGCCATGCCGACCCCCGGGAGGCGGGCGCGGGGAACATCGTCAACTGCGGCGCGGCGATGTACATGGCCCCGGTGGGCCTGGTCAACGCGGCCGACCCGAGGGCCGCCTACGCCGAGGCGCTGGACATCGCGGGCGCCCACCAGTCGTCGTACGGCCGCGAGGCGGCGGGGGTCTTCGCGGCGGCCGTGGCGGCAGCCTGCGCACCGGACGCGACCCCGGACAGCGTCGTGACCCACTGCCTCGCCCTGGCGAAGGACGGCACGAGGACGGCGATCGAGAAGGTCTGCGAAGCAGCGACCCGGCACACCACCTTCGAGTCGGCCCTGGCCCCCCTGCGCGAGGCGGTGGCCCCCTACGACACGGTGGGCCCCGACTACCGCAGCCCCTCTCTCGGCGCCCGCCGTCCGTCCCGCCTCCACTCGATCGAGGAACTCCCCATCGCCCTGGGCATGTTGATCGTGGCCGCGGGCGACTACCGCGACGCGGTCCTGGGCGCCGTGAACTACGGCCGCGACTGCGACTCCATCGCGACGATGGCCGGCGCGATCGCGGGCGCCCTGGGCTCCCCGGCGCCGGACGACTGGTCCAAGACGGTCTCGGAGGCCAGCCGCCTGGACCTCTGGGAACCGGCGACGACGCTCACTCAGGTGACCCGTGAGATCCACGACCGGGACATCCACCGCCGCCGCGCCCACGAGGCCGCGTTCACGGAGATCGGAGGCCTGAGATGCTCCGGCTGACCTGGGTCCAACCGGAGGACCTCCTGGGCCATGAACTCCGCCAGGCGGCACTGGACGGCCGTGAGGCTTCGGTGATCGCGGCGCGCTGGATGGCGGCAGGCGGCCAGGACGCCCCCCTCAGCGCAGGCGCCTCCCCCCACCCGCCGTCCCGCTACCTCCGCCTCCTGGCGAAGGACCTGCTGGACGAACTGGCGGACCTGCCCAGCAGGCTGGCCGACCAGGAACCCACGGACCTGGCAGGAATCAAGGCGCTCTGCCCAGAGTGGCCGGGCGACTCTCAGCCGCTTGACTGCGGGCAGTCGTACCCCTTGGGCGGCCCCGGCCCAAAGAAAGGCGGCACCCCGCCGACGCGGGCAGGCGAAACTCCCCGACCCCAGCCCCCACCCCCCGCAGCCTACGAAGCAGCGTGGCTGGGCCGCTCTATCGGCTGCCTCCTAGGCAAACCCGTAGAAAAGCTCCCCCTGGACGCCATCCGTCAACTGGCCAAGTCCACCGGCAACTGGCCCCTGAACACCTACTTCACCGCCCGAGGAGTCCCCCCAGCCCTCCTCGCCGCCCACCCTTGGAACCGCCGCTCAGCCCCCACCTCCCTCGCCGAGAACATCGACGGCATGCCCGAGGACGACGACCTCAACTACCCCCTCCTCAACCTCCTCCTGCTCCAACGCCACGGCAGACGGTTCACCACCACGGACGTGGCCGCCCTCTGGCTGGACGAACTCCCCGCAGGCCGCACCTTCACGGCCGAACGCATCGCCTACCGCAATCTCCTCCTCGGTCTGGAACCCCCGCACACCGCCCGCCACCGCAACCCCTTCCGCGAATGGATCGGCGCCCTCATCCGCGCCGACGTCCACGGCTGGACCAACCCCGGCCACCCGGCGGCCGCGGCGGAGCAGGCCCACCGGGACGCCACCCTCACCCACACCGCCAACGGCGTCTACGCGGCGATGTTCACGGCGGCGACGATCGCCACCGCGGCCACCGGCACCCACGACGTCCACGCCTGTCTGCGCACCGGCCTGACCGTCGTACCCCCCGGCTCCCGGCTGGCGAAGGCGGTCCGCCACGCGATCCGACTGGCCGCGTCCACACAGGACTTCGACACGGTCGTGGACGAACTCCACGCCACCCACTCCCCCACCCACCACTGGGTCCACGCGATCCCCAACACCGCCCTGATCGCCGCCGCCCTCACCCACGCCGGCGGCGACTTCACCGCCTCCGTCCGCAACGCGGTGAGCGGCGGTTGGGACACCGACTCCAACGGCGCGACAGCGGGCAGCCTCGCCGCCCTCCTCACCGGCGCCCCGGCCGCCCTCCCCGACCGCTGGACGACCCCGTTGAAGAACCGACTCGCCACGTCCGTGGGCGACTTCGACGGCACCGGCTTCGACGCCCTGGCCCACCTGACCCACCTGGAGGCTTCCCGCCCATGACGCACATCGCCGTACTCGGCAGCACGAACATGGACCTCGTCGCCTACGTCGAGAAGGCCCCGCAGCGCGGCGAGACGGTCACCGGGCGCGAGTTCCGTACGATCCCCGGCGGCAAGGGCGCCAACCAGGCGATCGCCGCCGCCCGCGCCGGCGCCACCGTGTCGATGATCGGCGCGGTCGGCAACGACCCCTACGGCACCCAGCTCCGCTCCACCCTTGAGCACTCCGGCGTCGACACCGACCATCTGCGCACCGTCGAGGGCCCGTCCGGCACCGCGCACATCGTCGTCGACGACGAGGGCGGCAACGCGATCGTCGTGATCCCCGCCGCGAACGGCACCGTCGACCATCTCGCCCCCGGCGACGAGAGCCTGATCGCGTCCGCCGACGCCCTGCTGCTCCAGTTGGAGATCCCGCTGAAGGCCGTTCTGGACGGCGCCGGGGCAGCCCGCGCCCACGGCGTCCGGACGATCCTCACCCCCGCCCCCGCGCAGCCCCTCCCGCCCGAACTCCTCGCCGCCACCGACCTGTTGCTCCCCAACGAGTACGAGGCGACCACCCTCACCGGCCTGTCCGACCCGATCGCGGCGGCCCGGGCCCTGCTCGACCTGGTACCGGCGGTCGTCGTGACGCTCGGCGCGGCGGGCAGCCTCTATCTGGCCCGTGACGCCGCCGAGCCCCTCGCCGTGCCCGCCCCGCCGGTCACCGCCGTGGACTCGACCGGCGCGGGCGACACCTTCGCCGGCACCCTCGCGGTCGCGCTCAGCGAGGAGCGCCCCATCCGCGAGGCCCTGCACTGGGCGGCAGCGGCGGCGGCCCTGTCGGTGCAGCGGCCGGGCGCGTCGGCGTCGATGCCGTACCGCTCCGAGATCGAGAAGCAGTACCACTCATGACCGACACCCCGCTCTCCGGCCTCCGCGTCCTCGACCTCGCCACCCTCTTCGCCGGCCCCCTCGCCGCCACCCTCCTCGGTGACTTCGGCGCGGAGGTCATCAAGGTCGAGCACCCCACCAAGCCGGACCCCTCCCGCGGCCACGGCCCGTCCAAGGACGGCATCGGTCTGTGGTGGAAGGTGCTGGGCCGCAACAAGCGCACGATCACCCTCGACCTGTCCAAGCCGGGCGGCCGGACCACCCTGCTGCGCCTGGCCGCGACCGCGGACGTGATCATCGAGAACTTCCGCCCGGGCACCCTGGAGAAATGGGACCTGGGCTGGGACGAGCTGTCCGCGGCCAACCCCCGGCTGATCCTCACCCGGGTCACCGCCTTCGGCCAGTTCGGCCCGCACGCCCACCGCCCCGGCTTCGGCACCCTCGCCGAGGCGCTGAGCGGTTTCGCCGCGATCACCGGCGAACCGGACGCGCCCCCGACGCTGCCGCCGTTCGGCCTCGCCGACTCCATCGCCGGGCTCGCGACCGCGTACGCCGTCATGACGGCCCTCGCGGCCCGCGACCGCACGGGCGAGGGCCAGGTCGTCGACATGGCGATCATCGAGCCGATCCTCACCGTCCTCGGCCCCCAGCCGACCTGGTACGACCAACTCGGCTATGTCCAGCAGCGCACCGGAAACCGGTCCGCCAACAACGCCCCCCGCAACACCTATCGCACCGCGGACGGCGGTTGGGTCGCCGTCTCCACCTCCGCCCAGTCGATCGCGGAACGGGTGATGCGCCTGGTCGGCCGCCCGGACCTGATCGACGAACCCTGGTTCGCGACCGGCGCCGACCGGGCCCGGCACGCCGACGTCCTGGACAAGGCGGTCGGTGACTGGATCGCCGAGCGCACCCGCACGGAGGTCCTGGCGGCCTTCGAGAAGGCGGAGGCCGCGGTCGCCCCGATCCAGGACGTCCGGGACGTGATGACGGACCCGCAGTACGCGGCCCTGGACACCGTCACCACCCTCCCCGACCCCGAACTCGGCCCCCTCAGGATGCAGAACGTCCTCTTCCGTCTCTCCGCCACCCCGGGCGCGATCCACTGGGCGGGCCGTCCGCACGGCGCCGACACGGACCCGGTCCTCAACGAACTGGGCCTGACCGACGCCGAGTTGACGGCCCTGCGCGCGGAGGGAGCCGTATGACCACACCACTGACCTGGTTGTACGTCCCCGGTGACCGCCCGCGGGTGGTGGCGAAGGCGCTGACGGCCGGCGCCGACGTCGTCGTGGTCGACCTGGAGGACGCCGTCGCCCCGGACCGCAAGGCGTACGCCCGCGACGCCACCGCCGAACTCCTCACCGCACGGCACCGCGTCCCGGTGCACGTCCGCGTGAACGCCTTGGACGGCCCGTTCGCGGCAGCCGACCTGACGGCGGTGGCCGGCCTCCCGGGCCTGTCCGGCCTCCGTCTGCCCAAGGTGACAGGACCACGGCAGATCACCGGCATCGCCGAACGCACCGCCCCCGCCGCCGGAGGCGCCCCAGCCCTCCACGCCCTCCTGGAGTCCGCCCTCGGCATCGAACACGCCTACGCGATCGCCACGGCCCACCCGTCCCTGCGCGGCATCTCCGTCGGCGAGGCCGATCTACGGGCCGATCTGGGCGTACGGGACGACGCGGGCCTCGACTGGTCCCGCTCCCGGGTGATCGTGGCCGCACGCGCCGCGAACCTCCCGCCCCCGCCCCAGTCCGTCCACCCCGACATCCGCGACCTGGCGGGCCTGGCCGCCTCCTGCGCCCACGGCCGCACCCTGGGCTTCCTGGGCCGGGCGGCCATCCATCCCCGCCAACTCCCGGTCATCGAAAGGGCCTACCTCCCGGCCCCGGAGGAGATCGAGAAGGCGGAGACGATCGTGAAGGCGGCGACAACGGAACAAGGCGCTCAGGCGCTGCCGGACGGCAGCTTCGTCGACGCGGCGGTGGTGGCGGCGGCACGACGGACTCTGTCGCTCGCACGCCGCCGCTGACCTCCGCACATGACAGAGGGCGCCCGGCCGTCGCCGGGCGCCCTCGTCGTCGTACGACTGACGGTCAGCCCTTCTTGGCCGACTCGGCCTCGTCCTTCACGCCCTCGGCGTCCTCGGCATCCTCGGTGGCCTCAGTGGCCTCGCTGGCCTCCTCGGACGAATCGGCCTCGGCCTTCTTCTCCTCGCCGTCGCCCTCCTCGGCCTCGGTGTCAGAGGCACCCGGCTCGACGACCTCTTCGCGGCCCGGGCGCTTCTTCGCCGAGATCACGATGTAGACGACCGCCAGCAGGAACACGACGAGCGCGGTCCAGTTGTTCAGCCGCAGGCCCAGGATGTGGTGGGCGTCGTCGACCCGGAGGTACTCGATCCAGAACCGGCCGACGCAGTACGCCGCGACGTACAGCGCGAACGCCCGTCCGTGGCCGAGCGTGAAGCGGCGGTCGGCCCAGATGACGAGCAGCGCGACGCCGATGCACCACAGGGATTCGTAGAGGAACGTCGGGTGGTAGGTGCCCGGCACCCGGCCGTCCGTGGAGGACGTGATCTTCAGGGCCCAGGGGAGGTCGGTCGCCCGGCCGTACAGCTCCTGGTTGAACCAGTTGCCCCAGCGGCCGATCGCCTGTGCGAGGGCGATACCGGGGGCGATGGCGTCGGCGTAGGCCGGCAGCGGGATGCCCCGGCGGCGGCAGCCGATCCAGGCGCCCACCGCACCGAGCGCGATCGCGCCCCAGATGCCGAGGCCGCCCTCCCAGATCTTGAAGGAGTCCACCCAGTCACGACCCTCGCTGAAGTACAGCTCGTAGTCCGTGATCACGTGGTAGAGCCGGCCACCGATGAGACCGAAGGGCACCGCCCAGACCGCGATGTCGGCCACCGTGCCGGCGCGGCCGCCGCGGGCGATCCAGCGCTTGTTGCCGAGCCAGACCGCGACGAAGACGCCGATGATGATGCAGAACGCGTAGCCGCGCAGCGGGATGGGACCGAGGTGGATCACCCCGCGCGACGGGCTGGGAATGTAGGCAAGTTCCATGGCAGGACCGACGCTACCGTGCCGGGCGCCGCCGACGGCAGGCAGCCCGGCTACGGCTCCATAACGGGAGGGCCGGAATTCTTGTGTCCCCCGCTACCCTTTGGCCGCCTTCTGCACCTGCTCCTTCAGCTTCGCCGGAGTCATCGTCTGGTCCTGGTAGATGTTCTTGCCGTTGAGGATGACGGTCGGGGTGCCGCTGAATCCGCCGTTGCGGAAGGCCGCCGCGGACTTGCTGACCCAGCTGTTGTGGGTGCCCTTGTCGACACACGTCCGGAACGTCGCGGTGTCCAGGCCGTCGACCTTCTTCGCCAGCTCGATGAGCTTGCTGTTCTCGGCGTAGGCGTCGTCCGTCTCGGACGGCTGGTTCTCGTACAGCACGTCGTGGTACGCGGTGAACTTGCCGGCGTCCTGGGCGCAGGCCGCGGCGTTGGCCGCGGTGCGGGAGCCGCTGCCGCCCATGTTGCCGTCGATGATCGTCGCGAGGTGGTACTCGACCTTCAGCTCCCCGGACTCCGTCAGCTCATGGATCGTGGAGCGGTAGGCGTCCTCGAAGGACTTGCAGGCGGGGCAGCGGAAGTCCTCCCACACCGTGAGCGTGGACTTGGCGTCGGTCCTGCCCACCGGGATGGCGAGGTTGTCGTCGCCATTGGCGCCCGAGGGTGCCACGACCGGGCCCGCGGCGTCGCTGTCGTCGTCCTTGCCCGCGTTGGCGGCGACGATGCCGATCACCGCCGCGAGGCCCAGGACGCACAGGACGCTCGCACTCACGATCAGCGTCCGCCGGCGCCTCTCCGCGGCCTTCTGCTTCTCACGCTCGACCGCCAGCCGCTCGCGGGCGGTGCGCTTTCCCTCACGGTTCTTCTCGCTCACACCCCGGAAACGAACCGGGGAGGCGCAGCGCGCCTCCCCGGTCCCAGGTCCACCCGTTCGAGTGACCTGTACGAAATGCCCGGACTTGTTACGCCTGTCCGCGCACGCCCTTCGCCAGATCACCGGCGAGTTCGCGGACGGCCTCGACGCCGGCCTTGTCGTCCGGCGCGTCCAGCATCCGCTTCACGAAGGCCGAGCCGACGATCACCCCGTCGGCGAAGCCGGCCACCTCGGCGGCCTGCGCCGCGTCGGAGACGCCGAGCCCGACGCAGACCGGCAGGTCGCCGCCGGCGGCCCGGGTGCGCTCGACCAGGTCCTGCGCCTGGGCGCCGACCGAGGCACGAGTGCCGGTGACGCCCATCAGCGAGGCGGCGTACACGAACCCGCTGCCCGCCGCGGTGATCCGGGCGAGCCGCTCGTCCTTGCTGCTCGGCGCCACGACGAAGACCGTCGCGAGACCGTGCTTCTCGGCGTGCTCCCTCCACAGCGCCGACTCCTGCACGGGCAGGTCGGGCAAGATGCACCCGGCGCCACCCGCTTCCGCGAGCTCGGCGGTGAAGCGCTCGACGCCGTAGCGGTCGATGGGGTTCCAGTACGTCATCACGAGCACCGGCTTCCCGGTGGCCTCGTGGGCCTCGCGCACCGTCCGCATCACGTCCGCGATCTTGACGCCGCCGCGCAGGGCGATGTCGTCGGCGGTCTGGATGACGGGACCGTCGAGGACGGGGTCGCTGTGCGGCAGCCCCACCTCGACGACGTCGGCACCGCCGTCGAAGACGGCCTTGATCGCCTCGATGCCGCCGTCCACGGTCGGGAACCCGGCCGGGAGGTAGGCGATGAGCGCGGCGCGGCCCTCGGCCTTGGCGGCCGCGAGGGTGTCGGTCAGCAGCTGAATGTTCCCGCTCACTTGGCGTCCCCCTCGATCTCGGCGAGGTCGGCGGCGTCGGCCGCGACCTCGGCGTCGGTGTCGTACAGGCCGAAGTAGCGCGCGGCCGTGTCCATGTCCTTGTCGCCGCGCCCGGACAGGTTGACGATGATCAGCCCGTCCTTGCCCAGCTCCTTGCCGACCTCCAGGGCGCCGGCCAGCGCGTGGGCGCTCTCGATGGCCGGGATGATCCCCTCGGTGCGGGAGAGCAGACGCAGCGCCTGCATGGCCGCGTCGTCGGTGACCGCGCGGTACTCGCCGCGGCCGGAGTCCTTGAGGTAGGAGTGCTCGGGGCCGATGCCCGGGTAGTCCAGACCGGCGGAGATGGAGTACGGCTCGGTGATCTGGCCCTCCTCGTCCTGGAGGACGTAGGAGCGGGAGCCGTGCAGGATGCCGGGCTCGCCCGCGGTCAGGGTGGCCGCGTGCTCGCCGGTCTCCACGCCGTGCCCGGCGGGCTCACAGCCGATGAGGCGTACGTCGGCGTCCGGGATGAAGGCGTGGAACAGACCGATGGCGTTGGAGCCGCCGCCGACGCAGGCGATCGCCGCGTCGGGGAGCCGGCCGGCCCGCTCCAGGATCTGACGGCGGGCCTCGACGCCGATGACCCGGTGGAAGTCGCGGACCATCGCCGGGAAGGGGTGCGGACCTGCGACCGTGCCGAAGAGGTAGTGCGTGTGGTCGACGTTGGCGACCCAGTCGCGGAACGCCTCGTTGATCGCGTCCTTCAGCGTGCGGCTGCCGGACTTCACGGCGATGACCTCGGCGCCGAGCATGCGCATCCGGGCCACGTTGAGGGCCTGGCGCTGGGTGTCGATCTCGCCCATGTAGATCGTGCACTCGAGGCCGAACAGCGCACAGGCGGTGGCGGTGGCCACGCCGTGCTGACCGGCGCCGGTCTCGGCGATGACACGCGTCTTGCCCATGCGCTTGGTGAGCAGGGCCTGGCCGAGGACGTTGTTGATCTTGTGTGAGCCGGTGTGGTTGAGGTCTTCCCGCTTGAGGAAGATCCGGGCGCCACCGGCGTGCTCGGCGAACCGCGGCACCTCGGTGAGGGAGCTGGGGCGGCCGGTGTAGTGGACGAGCAGGTCGTCGAGTTCCTTGGCGAACTCGGGGTCGTGCTTGGCCTTGTCGTACTCGACGGCGACCTCGTCCACGGCGGCGACGAGGGCCTCCGGGATGAACTTGCCGCCGAAGTCGCCGAAGTAGCCTTCGGCGCTCGGGACTTGACCGTCGGGGTCGGGGATGAAGAACTCGCTGGGCATGCGGAAACCTCACGGTGAGTTGGGAAATACCTAATCGCCGTGGGGGCGGGGAATGTCAGTTGGCTGCGGGCCCGTCGTGGCTGGTCGCGCAGTTCCCCGCGCCCCTGAAGGGGCGCTGATGCCATCGCATGCCATTGACCTGACCCGGCTCGTCACCGATGACATACCGGACCCGGCGACCGTGCACCCTTCGCGCGGGCGCACGGCAACCACGCGGACGGCAGCCACGCGCGAGGCGTGCATAGCGGTCCGCGGTCGTCACGGTCATCAGGACGGTCATCGAGCCCAAGCCTAGCGGGTGATCAACCGCGGCCGTGGCGGAGTGCGGGATGTGCGCCCGCCGCCACCAGGTCCGCCACCGCCGTCTTCGGGTCCTTGCCCGTGACCAGGGACTCGCCGACCAGGACCGCGTCGGCGCCGGCGTTGGCGTACGCGATGAGGTCGTGCGGGCCGCGGACGCCGGACTCGGCGATCTTGACGATGTGGTCGGGGATCTCGGGGGCGACGCGCTCGAAGGTGCCGCGGTCGACCTCAAGGGTCTTGAGGTTGCGGGCGTTGACGCCGATGATCTTCGCGCCGGCGTCCACCGCGCGCTCGACCTCGTCCTCGTCGTGGACCTCGACGAGCGGGGTGAGTCCGATGGACACCGCGCGCTCGATGAGGGACTCCAGGGCGGGCTGCTCCAGGGCGGCCACGATCAGCAGCACGAGATCGGCGCCGTAGGCCCGGGCCTCCCACAGCTGGTACGACGTGACGATGAAGTCCTTGCGCAGGACCGGGATGTCCACGCGCGCGCGGACGGCCTCCAGGTCGGCCAGCGAGCCGCCGAAGCGGCGCTCCTCGGTGAGGACGGAGATGACGGCGGCGCCACCCGCCTCGTAGTCCGCGGCCAGGCCCGCCGGGTCGGCGATCGCGGCCAGCGCGCCCTTGGAGGGGCTGGAGCGCTTGACCTCGCAGATGACCTTGACGCCGTCGCCGCGCAGTGCGGCCACGCCGTCCTTGCCCGCGGGAGCCTTCGCCGCGCGCTCCTTGAGCTCGTCGAGGCTGACGCGCGCCTGCCGCTCCGCGAGGTCGGCACGGACTCCGTCGATGATCTCGTCGAGCACACTCACGCGAGCGGCCCCCTTCCAGACGGTTGACAGTTCCAGCGACCGGTGAAAACAGGTGGTCACTGCGATGGTATCCGCAGGAGGGCGTAGCCCTCGCATCCGGTTGACGCCGGTCCCACTACCTGGACGTTCACCGATTGATCAAGGATGCAGCCAGCCACCGAACGGCAGGTTCCGGACAACGGTGAAGACCAGCAGCAACGTGCCCAGCGTCCACAGGTGGACCGGGCCGAGGTCGATCCGCAGCGGTCGTCCGCGCGCCGAGCGGACCACCCAGACGGTCCACAGCACGGCGAAGCCCAGATAGCCGAGAACGGCCGGGGCGTTGGCCTGGAGGGCCGTCAGGACGTCCCCGTGGACGAAGGCGTGCGCGCTGCGCAGTCCGCCGCAGCCGGGGCAGTAGAGGCCGGTGTGGCGCAGGAGCGGGCAGACGGGGTAGTGACCGGTCTCGTTGGGGTCCACGGCGCCGACGTAGGCGAAGGCACCGGCGACGGCGGCGAGGACGCCTGCCGGTACGGCCACCCGTCCCAGCACGGCCGTATGTGTCATCACCCTCTGGCTGTCGGCGTTCACGCCTCGCATTGTGCCCCCGCACGGGCCCGGACGCGCGTGAGGGGCGGCCCCGGCAGGTCCGCCGGTCCGCCCCTCGACGAGGTACGTGCCGCTCTCAGCCCTCGACGCTCGCCGGCTCACGCTGTGCGGCGAGCAGGTCCTTGTGCCTGTCCTTCGGCTGCCCCATGCCCATCGCGCTCATGATCCAGCCGACGACACCGCCGATGACCACGAGCGCCATGCCGGCCCAGAAGCCCGCGGGCTGGGCCATCACCATGAAGGCGCCCGAGACGCAGAAACCGATGAAGGCGATCGTGACACCGGTCCAGGCGGCCGGGGTGTGACCGTGGCTGCTGCCCGCCATGACTTGCTCCTCGTTGCTGTAAACGTGTCTGAGCCGGACGCTCGGGGTCCATTGTTCCGCACAGGTGCGTGAGCGGTGAGCAGGGGTAGGCCTAGCGGGTCAATGCCGGGAAGTGCAGCCGCCCTTCAGGGGCGCGGGGCTGTATCGATGTGCGGCTCCACCGCGTGGGCGCGAACAACCCCCACCGGCCCGCAGCCGACACTCACCCCCCTCTACGCCCCTGTCGGATCCTCGCCCCGATCCAACGCCTTCCAGATCTCCTCGGGCCTGTCAGGATCGGCGACCCGCGCCCTACGGGCGACCCGCGGCTCCCCGTTGCGCTCGTACCGCCCCGACATCGCGGGCCACAGACGCCCGTACCGCAGCGCCAACAACCCGGCCAGCAGGATCAACGCCCCGCCGGCCACGGCGAGGTAGGGCCACGCCGTATGGCTGAGGCCGTCGACCGTCGCCGCCGCGTCACCGGACGCGGACGCGGCTTGGTCGTCGAGCGCGGAGCTGTCGGACGTACCGAGGAGCGCCGAGACGACGATGCCGACACCGGAGAGCGCGAGCAGCGCGGCGACCGCGAAGCGGCCCACCTTGCGGACGGCGAAGACGGCGACGAGCGCGGCGAGGCCCACTATGGCGAGGGCCGCGGGGACGCCCGTGACGTCGCTGCCCCTGGCGGTCAGCGGGAAGTCGCCGCCGGCCACCGTGGCGGTGCCCGAGGACCACTGCTGGCGGGTGGAGAGCAGCGCCACGGCCGCGCCGAGGGCACCGGCCAGCAGGGCTACAGCGAGGCTGAGGCGGCCGGCCCTGGCGGGTCCTGCGGCTTCGGAACGGGGGGGAGGAACGGCAGTCACGTACTCCACTATCGCCCGAACCCCGGGCGAACCGTCACCCGGGGTTCGTATGAGCCTCGTCCTACTTTCCGGCGAGCCTCGCCCTATCGCCCGAGCCGGTTGGCCGTGTGCACCGCGCGCAGCACCGCCGCCGCCTTGTTGCGGCACTCCTGGTCCTCGGCGACCGGGTCGGAGTCGGCGACGATCCCGGCGCCCGCCTGGACGTACGCCGTACCGTCCCTGAGCAGGGCCGTTCGGATGGCGATGGCCGTGTCGGAGTCGCCCGCGAAGTCGAGATAGCCGACGCAGCCGCCGTACAACCCGCGCCGGGACGGCTCGAGTTCGTCGATGATCTGCATCGCGCGGGGCTTCGGGGCGCCGGAGAGGGTGCCGGCCGGGAAGCAGGCGGTGAGGACGTCGAAGGCGGTACGGCCCTCCGCCACCTTTCCGGTGACCGTCGAGACGATGTGCATCACGTGCGAGTACCGCTCGATGGACATGAAGTCGACGACCTCGACCGAGCCCGGTTCGCAGACCCTCCCCAGGTCGTTGCGGCCGAGGTCGACCAGCATCAGGTGCTCGGCGCGCTCCTTGGGGTCGGCGAGCAGCTCGTCGGCGAGGGCCTGGTCCTCCTGCGGGGTCGCCCCGCGCCAGCGGGTACCGGCGATGGGGTGGACCATGGCCCGCCCGTCCTCGACCTTGACGAGGGCCTCGGGGGACGAGCCGACGACGTCGAAGCCGTCGAAGCGGAACAGGTACATGTACGGGGAGGGGTTGGTCGCCCGCAGGACCCGGTAGACGTCCAACGCACTGGCCGTGCACGGCGTTTCGAAGCGCTGGGAGGGGACGACCTGGAAGGCCTCGCCCGCGCGGATGCGCTCCTTGATGTCCTCGACGGCCGCCTGGAAGTCCTCGCCGCCCCACAGGGCGGTGTACTCGGGGAGTTCGGAGGGCGGCAGTACGGCGGGCGGCTGGGCCACCGCGCGGGACAGGTCCGCCTCCATGGCGTCCAGACGGGCCACCGCGTCGGCGTGGGCCTCGTCGACGCCGGTGTCGAGGTCGTTGTGGTTGATCGCGTTGGCGATCAGCAGGACCGAGCCCTCCCAGTGGTCCATCACGGCGAGGTCGCTGGTGAGGAGCATGGTCAGCTCGGGCAGCTGAAGGTCGTCGCGCTCGCCGGGGCCGATCTTCTCCAGGCGGCGGACGATGTCGTAGCCGAGATAGCCGACCATGCCGCCGGTGAAGGGCGGCAGGCCCTCCTGGTGCGGGGTGTGCAGGGCCTCGATGGTGGCGCGCAGGGCGGCGAGCGGGTCGCCGTCCGTGGGGACGCCGACGGGTGCCTCACCGAGCCAGTGGGCCTGACCGTCGCGCGCGGTGAGCGTCGCGGAGGAGCGGACGCCGACGAAGGAGTAGCGGGACCAGGAGCGGCCGTTCTCCGCGGACTCCAGCAGGAAGGTGCCGGGGCGCTCGGCGGCGAGCTTGCGGTAGAGCGCGACCGGGGTGTCGCCGTCGGCGAGGAGCTTGCGCGTGACCGGGATGACGCGCCGGTCGGTGGCGAGCTTGCGGAAGGTCTCGAGGTCCATGGCGGCTGACCTTACTGATCCGAGGCCGGTAGGCCGGAATCGGCGGCGCCCCGGTCCGGGCCGTCGCCGTCCTTGCGGAGCACATCGGCGTCGAAGCAGGTGCGCGCGCCGGTGTGGCAGGCGGCGCCGACCTGGTCGACCTTGACCAGCACGGTGTCGGCGTCGCAGTCCAGCGCGACCGACTTGACCCACTGGAAGTGGCCGGAGGTGTCGCCCTTGACCCAGTACTCCTGGCGGCTGCGTGACCAGTAGGTGCAGCGGCCGGTGGTGAGCGTGCGGTGCAGCGCCTCGTCGTCCATCCAGCCGAGCATCAGCACCTCACCGGTGTCGTACTGCTGGGCGATGGCGGGGACGAGCCCGTCGGCGCTGCGCTTGAGACGCGCGGCGATCTCGGGGTCGAGGTTGCTGGGCGGGGGCGTGCTGGTCATGGGTGCCATTGTGCCGCGCCGCACTGACAGCACAGGCGTGGCGTCCACTGTGCGGACCTCGTGCGCGGTCGTAGGCTGACGGCATGTCGACTTTCGCCAAGCGTGAACGACTTCTGCTCGCCGATCTCCTGGAAACCGCAGGACCCGAGGCCCCGACCCTGTGCGAGGGCTGGCAGACCCGGGATCTCGCCGCGCACGTGGTGGTGCGCGAGCGCCGCCCCGACGCCTCGGCCGGCCTCCTCATCAAGCAGCTCTCCGCCCGTCTGGACAAGGCGATGGAGGAGTTCGCGGCCAAGCCGTACGAGGAGCTGATCCAGCTGATCCGTACCGGCCCGCCGCGTTTCTCGCCGTTCCAGGTCAAGCAGCTCGACGAGGCGTCCAACACGATCGAGTTCTACGTCCACACCGAGGACGTCCGCCGGGCCCAGGAGGGCTGGACGCCCCGCGAGCTCGACCCCGTCTTCCAGGACGCCCTGTGGTCCCGTCTGGAGCGCACCGCCCGGCTGATGGGCCGCGGTGTCCCGACCGGCCTGGTACTGCGCCGCCCCGACGGCCAGACCGCGGTCGCCCACCGCGGGACGCCGGTCGTGACGGTGACGGGCGAGCCGTCGGAACTGCTGCTGTTCCTCTACGGCCGCAAGAACGCCGTCGACGTGGAGCTGGACGGCGACAAGGACGCCATCACGAAGCTGCACGAGGGCAAGCAGCTGGGGATCTGAGCACCGGCTCCGGCCCTCCCGCGTCCCGGCCCTACTTCGGGAGCTCGGCCCGCCGCAGCTCCCGTACGGCCAGGGCGACGACCCCGCCGAGTCCGCACACCGCCGCGCTGACGACGAACACCGGCCCCGTGCCCCACGCCCCGATGGCCGCGGCGGACAGCGGCATGCTCAGCGGCGCGAAGCCCAGGCTGACCAGTCCGGAGACGGCGGTGACGCGCCCCAGGTAGGCGGCGTCGGCCTGGGTCTGGAGCAGGGCGCCGCACATCGCGCCGCTGAGCCCGGCGAGCAGCCCGACGACCAGGGCGGTGCCGACGGCGGCGACCAGGCTCGGTACGTAGGCGAGGGCGCCGATCGCGACGGAGCCCGCGAGGATGGCGTACGCCGCGACCTGCCCGGCGTGCGGCAGGCGTCCGCGCACCGTCAGCAGCAGCGAGGCCAGCCCGGCGCCGACGCCGAACCCGGCGAGCACCGCGCCCATGCCGGAGGCGCCCCAGCCGCGTTCGTCGGCGAGCAGGGTCAGACCGACGTTGAGCGGGCCGACGAAGCCGAGGTCACCGAGGGCGATGGCCAGCATCAGCGGGGCGAGGACACGGTGCCGGCGGATGTAGCGCAGGCCGCTGACCAGGTCGCTCCAGGCGCTGCTCCGAGGGCCGTCGCCGGTCTTGGCGTCGGCGGGCACCTCCCCCACCCGTACGGAGACCAGCAGCGGCACCGACACCGCGATGAGCAGCCCCGCCAGCCCGAAGGCGGCAGCTGCTCCGCCCATCGCCACCCCGAGGCCGCCGAGCGGTCCGCCGACCACGCTGGCGAACCTGATCGCGAGGCCCCGCATGCCCTGCACCCGCGCGAGCTGGTCCCGTGTCGTCACGCGCGCGGGGAGGGCACCCACGGCCGGCATGAACACGGCGTCGACGGTGCCGAAGACGAACGCCAGCGCGGCCAGCGGCCACAGCCCGGGGCTGGCGAAGAACAGCAGCGCCGCCACCGCGAGGACGGCCGCGCAGCGCACCACATCGCTGCCGATGACGACCCGGCGGGGTCCGAGCCGGTCGGCGATGACTCCGCCGCCGAGCATCAGGATCGCCCGCGGCAGTGCGCTGACCGACATCACGACACCGGCCTGTGAAGGGCTTCCGGCCTGTACGGCGGCCCAGGACAGGGCGATGTAGTACACGCTGTCACCGACCATCGAGGAGGTGTAGGCGGCGAGCCAGCGCAGGACGTTGCCGTCGCGGTGGGCGGGGCGGGAGGTGACGTCCGTCGGGGCTATGAGCGTGGCGGTCATGGGCGGGGTCCTCTCGGGACGTCTCAGGCGCGGAACGGAAAGGTGTATGTGTGCACCGCGACGTTCTCGCGGCCCTCGGTGTCACCGGCGGCGTCGGCGACCCGGCCCAGCTCGTCGTACTTGTGGAGCAGCGCGAGCAGTTCCTTGTTCAGTTCGGCCGTCTCCTCCACCGTCAGGCGGATCGACGACTCGGTGGCAGTGGCCGTCCGGTTCCACTCGGGGTTCCAGGTGGACCGTTCGTCGAGCCAGCGGCGGTACATGTCGATGCGCTGGTCGGCGAAGATCCTTGTGGCCGCCGCGTGTGCGGCCGCTACCTGAGGGGCGTCCTGGAAGTCCTCGTCGCGGATGCTGACGCCCTCGGAGGCGGGCTGCCACCACCGCTCCCGGCCGTCCGCGCTCTGCGGTTCGGCCTCCTCGATCAGCCCGTGCTCGGCGAGCTTGCGCAGGTGGTAGCTGACCAGGGAGACGGCCTCGTCGACCGACTCGGCCAGCTGTGAGGCGGTGGCGACACGGGCCAGGGTCAGGTTCCGGTACAGCCGCATCCGCAGCGGGTGGGCGAGCGCCTTGAGCGTGCCCACGTCCGTGATCCTGCGGTCCCTCTCCTTGCCTGTCATGTGTCCCACCGTAGATAGGAAAGAAAAGTTGCGCAATAGATTTTGCGCAACTTCTCTTTCCTATCTGTCCACAAGTAAGCCCCGACCACCTGGTGGCCGGGGCTTACCTCAACCCTTGAGGACCGTCACCGCACCGGGTGCCCGGCCCCTCGCAGCGCGTCCTTCACCTCGCCGATCCGCAGATCACCGAAGTGGAACACCGAGGCCGCCAGCACCGCGTCCGCCCCCGACTCGATCGCCGGGGCGAAGTCGGCGAGCTTGCCGGCGCCGCCCGAGGCGATGACCGGAACCGTCACGTGCTTGCGCACGGCGGCGATCATCTCCAGGTCGTAGCCGTCCTTGGTGCCGTCCGCGTCCATCGAGTTGAGCAGGATCTCCCCCGCGCCCAGCTCCGCGGCCCGGTGTGCCCACTCGACGGCGTCGATGCCGGTGCCCTTGCGGCCACCGTGGGTGGTGACCTCGAAGGTGCCCTCCGGAGTACGCCGCGCGTCCACCGAAAGCACCAGCACCTGCCGCCCGAACCGCTCGGCGATCTCGCGGATGAGATCCGGACGCGCGATGGCGGCGGTGTTCACACCGACCTTGTCCGCACCGGCCCGCAGCAGCTTGTCCACGTCCTCGGCGGTACGCACACCGCCGCCGACCGTGAGCGGGATGAAGACCTGCTCGGCCGTGCGGCGCACCACGTCGTACGTCGTCTCGCGGTTGCCGGACGACGCGGTGATGTCCAGGAACGTCAGCTCGTCGGCGCCCTCGGCGTCGTACACCTTGGCCATCTCGACGGGGTCGCCCGCGTCGCGCAGGTTCTGGAAGTTGACGCCCTTGACGACCCGGCCGTTGTCCACGTCCAGGCAGGGAATGACTCGGACCGCCAGGGTCATGAGTTCACGGCTCCTCTGAATGCCTCTACTTCGACTTCGACCAGGATGCGCGGGTCGACGAAGCCCTCCACGACGAGAAGGGTCGAGACCGGACGCACCGCGTCGAAGAGCTCCTTGTGCGCGCGGCCCACGTCGTCCACGTCCCGCGCATGGGTCAGGTACATCCGCGTACGGATCACCGACTCGACGCCGAGGCCGAACTCGCCGAGGGCCTCGATCGCCGCACCGAAGGCGACCCTGGCCTGCTCGTACGGATCGCCCTCGCCGTACAGCACGGAGCCCTTGAAGGACGTCGTGCCGCCGACCAGCACCCGGTCGCCCGCCGCGACGGCGCGCGCGAAACCGAAGGACTCCTCCCAGGGACTTCCGCTCTGCACCCGCCGTACGGCTTCCGACGTCATGTCGACACGACCTCCAGGGCCTCTTCCAGCGTGAACGCCTTCGCGTACAGGGCCTTCCCGACGATGGAGCCCTCGACACCGAGGGGTACCAGCTCGGCGATGGCCCGGAGGTCGTCCAGCGACGACACGCCGCCGGAGGCCACGACCGGCCGGTCGGTCGCCGCGCAGACATTGCGCAGCAGCTCCAGGTTGGGGCCCTGGAGCGTGCCGTCCTTGGCGATGTCGGTGACGACGTACCGGGCGCAGCCCTCCTTGTCGAGCCGCTCCAGCGCCTCGTAGAGGTCGCCGCCCTCGCTGGTCCAGCCGCGGCCCTTGAGGGTCGTGCCGCGGACGTCCAGGCCGACCGCGATCTTGTCGCCGTGCTCGGCGATGACCTTGGCGACCCACTCGGGGGTCTCCAGGGCGGCGGTGCCGAGGTTGACGCGGGTGCAGCCGGTGGCGAGGGCCGCCGCCAGGGAGGCGTCGTCCCGGATGCCGCCGGACAGCTCGACCTTGATGTCCATGGCCTCGGTGACCTGACGGACCAGGGCGCGGTTGTCGCCGGTGCCGAAGGCGGCGTCCAGGTCGACCAGGTGCAGCCACTCGGCGCCCGCCGCCTGCCAGGCGAGGGCGGCCTCGAGCGGGGAGCCGTACGAGGTCTCCGTGCCGGACTCACCGTGCACGAGGCGGACGGCCTGGCCGTCACGGACGTCGACGGCGGGGAGGAGTTCGAGCCGTGCGGGCTTCGCGGGCATCAGAGGGTTCCGATCCAGTTGTTCAGCAGCTGCGCTCCGGCGTCGCCGGACTTCTCGGGGTGGAACTGGGTGGCCCACAGGGCGCCGTTCTCCACGGCGGCCACGAACGGCTCGCCGTGCGTCGACCAGGTGACCAGGGGGGCCTTCATCGCCGGGTTCGTGATCTCCAGGGACCAGTCGTGGACGGCGTAGGAGTGCACGAAGTAGAAGCGCGCGTCCGCGTCCAGGCCGGCGAACAGCTGGGAGTCGGCCGGGCGGTCCACGGTGTTCCAGCCCATGTGGGGCACGATGTCGGCCTGGAGCGGCTCGACCGAGCCGGGCCACTCGTCGAGGCCCTCGGTCTCCACTCCGTGCTCGATGCCGCGCGCGAAGAGGATCTGCATACCGACGCAGATGCCCATGACCGGGCGCCCGCCGGACAGCCGGCGGTCGATGATCCAGTCGCCGCGCGCCTCCTTGAGGCCCTTCATACAGGCGGCGAAGGCGCCGACGCCCGGCACCAGCAGGCCGTCGGCGTTCATGGCCCGGTCGAAGTCACGCGTTATCTCGACGTCGGCCCCGGTGCGCGCGAGGGCGCGCTCGGCGGAGCGGACGTTGCCGAAGCCGTAGTCGAAGACGACGACCTTCTTGCCGCCGGCCGCGCTCAACTCCACACCTCCAGCCTCATGACACCGGCGACGAGACACATCGCGGCGGCGATGGAGAGCAGCACGATGAGCTGCTTCGGCATCTCCTGCTTGGCGAAGGAGATGATGCCGCCGACCAGGAAGAGGCCGACGAAGATCAGGACGGTGGACAGCCCGTTCACAGCGCGCCCTTCGTGGAGGGGAGGATGCCGGCCGCGCGCGGATCACGCTCGGACGCGTACCGCAGCGCCCGCGCGAGCGCCTTGAACTGGCACTCCACGATGTGGTGCGCGTTGCGCCCGTAGGGCACGTGCACGTGCAGGGCGATCTGGGCCTGGGCGACGAAGGACTCCAGGATGTGCCGGGTCATCGTGGTGTCGTACTCGCCGATCATCGGCGCCATCTTCTCGGGCTCGGTGTGCACGAGGTACGGGCGGCCGCTCAGGTCCACCGTCACCTGGGCGAGGGACTCGTCCAGCGGGACCGTGCAGTTGCCGAAGCGGTAGATGCCCACCTTGTCGCCGAGCGCCTGCTTGAAGGCGGCGCCGAGGGCGAGGGCGGAGTCCTCGATGGTGTGGTGCGAGTCGATGTGCAGGTCGCCCTCGGTCTTCACGGTCAGGTCGAACAGACCGTGCCGGCCGAGCTGGTCGAGCATGTGGTCGTAGAAGCCGACCCCGGTCGACACATCGACCTTGCCGGACCCGTCGAGATCGATCTCGACGAGCACGGAGGTCTCCTTCGTGACTCGCTCCACGCGTCCTACGCGGCTCATGCGTTCAGCTCCTTCTTCAACTCACGGACCGCGTCGAGGAACGCGTCGTTCTCCTCGGGGGTTCCTGCGGACACCCGCAGCCACCCCGGAATGCCGTTGTCCCGGACCAGGACACCCCGGTCGAGGATCTTCTGCCAGGCGGCGTGGGAATCGTCGAAGAGGCCGAACTGCACGAAGTTCGCGTCGGACTCCACGACGTCGTACCCGGCCGCCCGCAACTCGCTGACCAGCCGGTCCCGCTCGGCCTTCAACTGCTCGACGTACTTCAGCAGCGTGTCGGTGTGCTCCAGGGCGGCCAGCGCGGTCGCCTGGGTGACGGCCGACAGGTGGTAGGGCAGCCGTACGAGCTGTACGGCGTCCACGACCGCCGGGTGCGCGGCGAGGTAGCCGAGGCGCAGGCCCGCCGCGCCGAAGGCCTTCGACATGGTCCGGGAGATGACCAGCTGGGGCCGGCCCTCGATGAGCGGCAGCAGCGAGTCGCCGTGGCTGAACTCGATGTACGCCTCGTCGACCACGACCATCGACGGCTTCGCCGCCTGCGCGGCCTCGTACAGCGCGAGGACCGTCTCGGGCGGGACCGCGTTGCCGGTCGGGTTGTTGGGGGTGGTGATGAAGACGACGTCCGGCTTCCGCGAGGCGATCGCCCGCGCGGCCGACTCGACGTCGATGGTGAAGTCCTCGTTGCGGGGGCCGGAGATCCACTCCGTGCCGGTCCCGCGCGCGATGAGACCGTGCATCGAGTACGACGGCTCGAAGCCGATCGCGGTGCGGCCGGGGCCGCCGAAGGTCTGCAACAGCTGCTGGATGACCTCGTTGGAGCCGTTCGCCGCCCACACGTTGGCCAGGCCCACCTCGTGACCGGACGTGTCCGTCAGGTACTTGGCGAGCTGGGTGCGCAGCTCGACCGCGTCCCGGTCCGGGTAGCGGTTGAGGTCGCGGGCGGCCTCACGGACCCGCTCGGTGATGCGCTCGACCAGCGGCTCGGGCAGCTGATACGGGTTCTCGTTGGTGTTCAGCCGCACCGGCACGTCCAACTGGGGCGCGCCGTAAGGGGACTTGCCGCGCAGCTCGTCCCGTACGGGAAGATCGTCGATTCCGAAGCTCACTTGCTCTCAGGCACCTTCCAACCGAACCTTGCCTTGATCGCCGCGCCGTGCGCGGGCAGGTCCTCCGCCTCCGCCAGCGTGACCACGTGGTGCGCCACGTCCGCGAGCGCGTCCTGCGTGTAGTCGACGATGTGGATGCCGCGCAGGAAGGACTGGACGGAGAGCCCGGAGGAGTGGCAGGCGCACCCGCCGGTGGGCAGCACGTGGTTGGACCCGGCGGCGTAGTCGCCGAGCGACACGGGCGCCCAGGGACCGATGAAGATCGCGCCGGCGTTGGTCACCCGCTCGGCGACCGCGGTGGCGTCGGCCGTCTGGATCTCCAGGTGCTCGGCGCCGTACGCGTTGACGACCCGCAGGCCCTCCTCGACGCCGTCGACGAGGACGATCGCGGACTGCTTGCCCGCGAGGGCCGGGGCGATCCGGTCCTCGATGTGCTTGCTGGCCGCGACCTGCGGCGCCAGCTCCTTCTCCACCGCGTCCGCCAGCTCGACGGAGTCGGTGACCAGGACGGCGGCGGCCAGCGGGTCGTGCTCGGCCTGGCTGATCAGGTCGGCGGCGACATGCACCGGGTCGGCGGTGGCGTCGGCGAGGACCGCGATCTCGGTCGGGCCCGCCTCGGCGTCGATGCCGATCTTGCCGGTGAAGTAGCGCTTGGCGGCGGCGACCCAGATGTTGCCGGGGCCGGTGACCATGTTGGCGGGCGGGCAGGACTCGGTGCCGTACGCGAACATCGCGACGGCGGTGGCGCCACCGGCCGCGTACACCTCGTCCACGCCGAGCAGCGCGCAGGCGGCGAGGATCGTCGGGTGCGGCAGGCCGTCGAACTCGGCCTGGGCGGGCGAGGCGAGCGCGACGGAGGCGACACCGGCCTCCTGCGCGGGCACCACGTTCATGATCACGGAGGACGGGTAGACCGACCGGCCGCCCGGTGCGTACAGCCCGACGCGGTCGACGGGCACCCACTTCTCGGTGACGGAACCGCCGGGCACGACCTGGGTCGTGTGGGTGCTGCGACGTTGGGCGCGGTGGACGAGCCGGGCGCGGCGGATGGACTCCTCCAGGGCCGCGCGGACCGCCGGGTCGAGTTCCGCGAGGGCCTTCTCCAGCGCCTCCACTGGAACCCGTACGGATTCCAGTCGCACCCCGTCGAACTTCTCCGCGAAGTCGATCAGCGCCGCGTCGCCCCGATGATGCACGGCCTCGCAGATCGGACGCACCTTCTCCAGGGCGGCCTGAACGTCGAAGTCGGCTCGGGGCAGCAGGTCGCGCAGGGCGGGGCCCTCGGGGAGGGCGTCGCCGCGCAGGTCGATTCGGGAGATCACGGGGTCAATTCTCTCAGACCACGGTTCGGCGTCGTTCGGGCATTCCAATGGCTGATACGCAACCCGGAAGATCGCCTTCACGTCCTGTGCTTCGGGGGTGACCGAACGGGCATGACCGGGAGCGAGGACAACGTTGGAGGAGTGGTGACCGAGGGGGAAGTGCCGGACGATCTGACGCCCGCCGAGGCCGGCATGTGGCAGGCGTTCCGCAACGGCAGCGTGTACGACCTGAGCAGCGGCGACGCGGTCGTCGACGATCCGCACGGCGGGCACCCCTGGGGGCCGGAGCGGACCGTGCGGGCCCGCATCGTGTGCTGGCTGCTGCTGGACGGACCGCCCGCGCTGGCCGGCCGGGTGTCGGCGCTGAAGCTGGCCGGCGTGCAGATCAGCGGCCCGCTGGACCTGGCGGGCGGCATCGTGGTGCCGTACGTGGAGCTGAAGGGCTGCCGGTTCGAGCGGGACGTGCTGCTGCCGGAGGCCCGTTTCACCACCGTCCGCCTGGTGGACTGCGCGGTGCCGCGTCTGGAGGCGGCCCGCGTCCACACCGAGGGCGATCTGCATCTGCCCCGCTGCCGGTTCCACAACGGGGTACGGCTCACCGACGCGCACATCGGCACCGATCTGCTGCTCAACCAGGCCATCGTCTACCGGGACCGCAGCGGCCGTTCGATCGCCGCCGACGGTATGACCGTGGGCCAGGACCTCCAGGCCGAGCTCCTCGAATCGCACGGCGAGCTGAGCCTGCGCAGCGCCAAGGTGGGTGTCTCGCTGAGCCTGCGCGGCGCGAAGCTGGCCAACCCGTACACCCGCCTCGCGCTCAACGCCCCGCAGCTGACCGTCGGGCGCTCGATGTACCTGACCCCGGCGGGCATCGGCAGTGCGCTGCTGAGCGGGGCGACCCCGGCGCAAGGCACGCGCATCCAGCGGTTCACCTGCGAGGGCGGGCTGCGCCTTGACGACGGGCGGTTCGGGGACGCGGTCGACTTCGAGCAGGCCCGGTTCACCCTCACCGACGACCAGGAGGTGTCGCTGCGCCGCATCCAGACACCCGAGCTGCGCTTCCTCGGGGCGCGGCCGGCGCGGGGCATGGTCGTGCTGTCCGGGGCGCGGGTGGTGAACCTGATGGACCGGATGGACAGCTGGCCGGGCCCGGGCCGTCTCCACATGGGCGGGTTCAGCTACGAGAACCTGGTGCCGAGGGGTCCGTTCCCGCTGACCGAGCGGCTCGACTGGGTGGCCGCGGCGACCGCCGAGTACAACCCGGAGCCGTACGAGCGTCTCGCGACGGTGCTGCGGGCGGGCGGCGAGGACGAGGACGCGCGCGAGGTGCTGCTCGCCAAGCAGCGCCGCCGCCGCGAGACCCTGCCGCCGGCCGCCAAGCTGTGGGGGTACGCCCAGGACTGGACGGTCGCCTACGGCTACCGGCCGGGGCGCGCCCTGGTGTGGATGGCGCTGCTGTGGGCGGCGGGCTCGCTGGCCTTCGCGCACGCCGCCCATCCGCCGCTCAAGGGCGGCGAGGTCCCGCACTGGAACGCGACGCTGTTCGCCCTCGACCTGCTCCTGCCGGTCATCGACCTGGGCCAGGTCGGCTTCTGGCAGCTGCGCGGCGGCTGGCAGTGGCTGGCGGCGGCGATGATTCTGCTGGGCTGGATCCTGGCGACGACGGTGGCGGCGGGGGCGACGAGGCTGCTGAGACGCAACTAGATCCGCGTGACCCGAGTGGCGGGTGCACAGCGATCGAACAGTTGTTGAACAGTAACCTCTTTACCCGCTCTTGACCGGACGGCGTACAACTTTCCTCACATTGCCGAGAACCTCTGGCGCTTCCCGGAGCTGCGGCTTTTCAATGGTCGACACCATGGCTCTGCTGCCTCCGTTCATCCGGGCCTCCCGGACGACCAGGACCGTCGAGCACCCGCCCGTCGCGCTGCCGGCCGACGACGAGGTGCTCCTCGACGCGCCCGACGACCTGCTCGGCCCCGCTCTCGTGGCGGCCGGCCAGGGATCGTACGAGGTCGCGGCCACCCTGCTCGCCACGACCCGCGCGAGCGGCGCCTGGGAGAACCGCGACCGGTACGTCGTACGCCTGGCGTCCTTCGCGGGCGCGCGCCCCGAGTGGTTCGACGCCTGGCGTACGGCCGCCCCGCAGGACCCGGACCTGATGGTGGTCGGCGCCCAGCTCGCCGTGGCCCGCGCCTGGCCCTCGCCCGCCCGGGCGGAGCTGCTGCGCGAGCTGAGCCCGCTGATCACGGCCGCCGCCCGCGGGGACGACCGGGATCCGGTGCCGTGGCGGATAGCGCTGGACCACGCGCACGGCTCGAACGCCGGCCACAAGTACTTCGAGGAACTGTGGGAGGCGGCGATCCGCCGCGCGCCCCACCACTACGGCTGCCACGCCGCCGCCCTGCGCTACCTCGCCGACTCCTGGCACGGCTCGCACCACGAGTGCCTCGACTTCGCGGAGACCGCCGCGCAGGACGCCCCCGCCGACTCCCTCGTCCAGGCCCTGCCGACCCGGGCGGTGCTCGCCTATCTGACCGACGGCTGCGGCCCGGACATACCCCGGTCCCGGCTGCACGCGGCGGCCGACCGGGCGATCGCGCTGTCGGCGCGGTTCCCGGCGGCGGACCCGTGGCCGGCCGAGATGCGCAACAAGCTGACGTACGTCCTCGCGCTCCTGGACCGCCGGGCGGACGCCCTGGAGCAACTGCGCCGGATCGGCCCCTACGCGACCTCGTTCCCCTGGGACCTGGTCTCCGACGATCCGCTGGGCCGGTTCCTGGAACTGCGGGAGGAGATCCGCCTCAGGTCGGCCTCCGGGCATCCACGGAGTGAGCACCGAGGACGTGCACACTCCCGCGACCATTAGGCTTTTGCGCCGTGACCACCGTCCGGCTCCCGCTCTTCCCCCTGAACTCGGTTCTGTTCCCGGGGTTGGTGCTCCCGTTGAATGTCTTCGAGGAGCGCTACCGCGCCATGATGCGCGAACTTCTGAAAACCCCCGAGGACGAACCACGCCGCTTCGCCGTCGTCGCGATCCGCGACGGCCACGAGGTGGCGGCGAGCGAACCGGGCATGCCCGATCCCACGTCCGTCCCCGAGCGTGGCCCGGCGGCGGGCTTCGGCACCGAGCCGCTGAAGGCCTTCCACGGCACCGGCTGCATCGCGGACGCGGCGACGATCAGGGAGCGGGCCGACGGCACGTTCGAGGTCCTGGCGACGGGCACGACCCGTGTGAAGCTGGTGTCCGTCGACGCGTCGGGCCCGTATCTCGTCGCGGAGCTGGAGGAGCTCCCGGAGGAACGGGGCGAGGAGGCCGGCGCCCTGGCCGAAGGCGTCCTGAGGGCCTTCCGCGCGTATCAGAAGCGCCTGGCCGGCGCCCGCGAACGCTCGCTCACTTCCGGCTCGGAGCTGCCGGACGAACCAGCGGTCGTCTCCTACCTGGTGGCGGCGGCGGTGATGCTCGACACCCCCACCAAACAGCGCCTGCTCCAGGCCCCGGACACCGCGTCCCGGCTGCGCGACGAGCTGAAACTCCTGCGCACCGAGACGGCGATCATCCGTAACCTGCCGTCGTTGCCCGCGTCCGATCTGACGCGCGGCCCGACGAGTCTGAACTGAGCCCGGGGGACCACCGATGGCGAAGAAGTCCAAGAAGCAGGCACAGCAGTCGGGCGGCACCCCGGCGACGGTGGCCCTGACGACAGCGGACGTGGCCTTCACCGTCCACGCCTACGACCACGACCCGAACCACCCCTCCTACGGCGAGGAGGCGGCCGAGGCGATGGGCGTGTCCCCCGAGCGCGTCTTCAAGACCCTCGTGGCGGACGTGGACGGCACCCTGACGGTGGCGGTGGTCCCGGTGGCGGGCCAGCTGGACCTGAAGGCCCTGGCGGCGGCGGTGAACGGCAAACGGGCGGCCATGGCGGACCCGACCCTCGCCGAACGCACCACGGGCTACGTCCGAGGCGGCATCTCCCCGCTGGGCCAGCGCAAGAAGCTCCCCACGGTCCTGGACGCCTCCGCCTCCACCCACCCCACCATCTGTGTCTCGGCGGGCCGCAGAGGCCTGGAGGTCGAACTCGCTCCCGAGGACCTGGTGAAGCTCACGGAGGCGGTGCTGGCCCCCATCGGCCGCGCGTGACCCCTCGACGGGGGCCCGTTCCTCGGTTAAGTACGAGGAACATGTCGAAGAAAACGCGAAAGCGAAAGTGGCGCGTCAAGAAGGGCCGCTCAAACCACGGCAGGCGCCCGGCGTAGGCGGTTCTCTCAGCCCGTCCGGCGTTTGAGGACGAGGCCCCTTCAGGGCCGAAGCGGAGGCCTGGGGGGCAGCAGCCCCCAGGAGGGGACGGGTAGGGGCGGCGGGGGCGAGCGACACCCCGCCGCAACCACAACGCACCCGCACTCCTACGCCTGCGGCTTCGCCCCGTACGGCCCCGCCCCGTACGGCAGCTCAGGATCCCGCGGCCCGAACAGCCCCGTAAGCCCCAGGTGCACCACCAGCGCGCTCAACGACCACGCCAGCAACGCCCCCCTGGCCCCGAGCTTCAGCGGCGCGGAGAACGTCACCCCCTTGCCCACGGACTTCGCATGGGCCAGCACGTCCTGCGCGGGCCCGAGCCAGATCCCGACCCGCCAGGCCAGCAGCGACCCGAGCAGCCCGCCGACCCCGAGCGCCACCACCAGCGGCACGCCGCCACGCCGCCGCAGCAGGAACACCGCGAACGCGCTCACGACCCCGAACGCCAGCCCGAGCAGCGTGAACGTTCCGTCGACGCCGATCGCCTGCTCCCCCTCGGTGTCCTTGAGGTAGACGACCCAGCGCTTCTCGACGATGTCCCCGACCAGCGGCACATGCGGCGCCAGCCACCACCACAGCACCCCGAGCAGCAGCCCACCCAGCGCCGACGCCACCGCGATCACGGCGGCTTCCCGCAGTTCGGTCTTCATTCCAGGGCCGTCCTGTTCGTACAGGCTTCCGGGCCCACCGGCACCGTACTGCGGCGGCGCCTGCCAGGCCTGGTGCGGAGACGGGTCGCTCGGCGGCGGAGGAGGAGTCAGCGGTGCGGTCACCCTGACATCGTGCCAGGCCCGCCTGTGCGGCGCGTCACCGGACGGCCGCCCGACGGTAGGCCCAGGTGGCGACGCCCAGCGAGACGACCCCGACCGCCCCGCAGACGGCCAGGTCACCGAGGACGAACGCCCAGTCGGGATGCGGCCCGAAGGTCCGCGCGAAGGCTTCGACGCCGTACGTCGAGGGCAGCAGATCCCGCAGGAACCGCACCCCCTCCGGCATCCGGTCGGCCGGCAGCACGCCCAGCAGCAGCGCCGCGGACATGCCCAACTGACCGAGCACCGTCGCCAGCTCCGGCCGCGGCGCGAGCAGCCCGAAGGCCGCCCCGAGCCCGGCGAGCGCGGCCCCGGCGAGCGGGATCACCGCGACGAGCACCCACAGATGCGCCATCGGCAGCCCGAACAGGACGCACCCGAAGAGGGCCGTCACGACGGTCCCCGGCACGGTGAAGGAGGCGTACGCCCCGGCCGCCCCGAGCACGACGGCGGCGGGCGGCACGGGCAGGGTCGCGTAGTGGTCCAGCCCCCCGCTCGCCCGCAGCTGCCCGAAGTACTGGGCGAGCAGGTTGAGCGCGACGAAGGCCACCACGAGCACCGCCGAGCCCGCGACCACGGCCTGCGCCTCGGCCCCGCCGTCCACGACCCCGCGCATCAGGACCATGATCCCGACGGACTGGAAGGTCGCCACGAACAGCAGCGGGATGCGTGCGACCCGGGCCCGGGACAGCTGGGCCCGGTAGACGGCCACGAGCGCCGGCCACATCCGCGCACGCGGCCCGAGCTCGGCCGCGTCCCGGTCCGTCTCCTCGACGGCCAGGGCGCCGCCCGGCAGCACCTCGGCGGGTACGACACTCACGTGGCGCTGCTCCCTTTCACCAACGGGGTCACTGAGGGGGATCTGTCGGAGAACGCGTTCGCCCTGCTCCGTCTCCGTACGGATGCTACGGCCGGCTCGCTCAAGCCCGACTCAAGAGCCTTCAAAGCGTTCACGCCTTCACCAGCCCCTGCCGGGCCGCGCCGCCCAGCGCCAGGTACACGTCCTCCAGGCTGGGCGTGGCCAGCGTGAAGTCGTCGAGGGCGGCGAAGGCGGCCCCGCCGGTGACGGTGGCGACGACCGCGCGGGCCTCCTCCGGGGCGAGCCGGAGCGTCCAGCGCCGTCCGGCCTCGACGGCCCGGTCGTGCAGCGCGGCGACCTCGGGGACATGCAGCGGCGCGGCCTCGCGCCACACGAGGTCGACCCGGACCTCCCCGGCGACCTGCTCCTTGAGCCCGACGGGGGTGTCACAGGCGATCACCCGCCCGCGGTCGAGGACCGCGACCCGGTCGAGCACGGTCTCGGCCTCGATGACGTTGTGGGTGACGAGCAGCACGGTCGTCCCGCGCTCGGCCCGCCGCCGGTCCACGGCCGCCCACACGGCCCGCCGCGCCACCGGGTCCATGCCGGTGGTCGGCTCGTCGAGCACCAGCAGCGACCGCTCCCCGACCAGCGCGGCGGCGAAGCACGCGAGCCGCCGCTGCCCGCCGGACAGCTTCTTGATCGCCCGCCCGGCGAGCGGCGTGAGCCCGAGTTCGTCGAGTACGGCGTCCCGCTCGGCCCGCGCCACACGCGCCTCCAGGCCGCGCAGCCGTGCGGTGGTCTCGGCGGCCAGCGACACGGTGAGCTCGTCGAGGGCGGTGGACTCCTGGCCGAGGTAGGCGAGGATGCGCGCGGCCCGCTCCGGGTGGCGCACGATGTCGTGCCCGAGGATCTCCACGCTGCCGCTGTCGGGCCGCATCAGACCGGTCAGCTGCCGTACGAGGGTGGACTTGCCGGCGCCGTTCGGACCGAGCAGCCCGAAGATCTCACCGCGGCGGATGTCGAGTCCTACGTCGTCGGTGGCCCGCACCTCGGGCGTCGCGGGGACGCCGCGTCTGCCGCGTACCGCGGGATAGGTCTTGGTCAGTCCGCGCACGGCGCACACGACGTCGCCGCCCTGCCGAAGTGCCTGTCCCGCGCGCGTACTCACAAGGGACGAGACTACGGGGTCGGGAAGCTCCGTCCGCCTCTGGGGGCGGGGTATGTGCCGTTTCACTCCCCCGCGGGCGCGTGCTCCGCGGTCGTGCGTACGTCGATCTCGCGCCAGAACCCGGCCCGGATGGCATACCGGTCGTGCTCGTCGATCTGGTCGTCCTTGTGGGCGAGCAGTCCGAAGCGGGCGGCGTAGCGCAGCAGCTCACCGTCGATGCGGTGCGGGACGCGCGGGTACATGCCCGACAGCTTCTGCAACTGGCCCTGGTCGCCGAGCCGCTCCATCCAGCGCCGGGCGAAGACCTGCCCCACCTCGTAGGGGTCGCCGCCGACGGTCGTGATGTCCTCCTCGCGGTCGGCCCAGCGCTGCTCGGCGGTGGTGAGCTGGGCGAGCGTGGGCATGGAGGCGACCTCGGGCGGTTCGGCGGCGCCGCCGGGCCGGTCGACCCAGCCCTTGTCGGAGGACCAGCGCAGGGTCGCGTTGGCGGGTTGCTGGGGCTGGACGCTTGGGGCGCGCAGGGCGGCGAGGTCCTTGGGGGTGGGCACGCCCTTGGGCGCGGGCACCCGGTCCTGGGTGCCGTTCTCCGAGACGCCGGCTGTGGCGTGCTCGCCCTCCTCGGCGGAGCGCTCGGCGGCGGCGAGCGCGGACTCGGGCAGCGGCGCGGACAGGATCGCGGCGATCTCGGGGCGGGGCGCGGGCGGCGGCGCGCAGATCCCGCCGAGATCCTTGGCGCGGACGGCCTTGGTGATCCACGTCCGGTCCAGGACGCGCCGTTCGTCGGCCTCGGCGACCAGGTCCTCGGACTGGTTGTAGTCGCCGTCGGCGGCCTGCACGGCCCACAGGTGTACGGCGACGCCGTGCTCCTTGGCGGCCATCATGCCGGGCAGCAGATCGCCGTCGCCGGTGACGAGGACGATGTCGGAGCAGGCGCGGTTGCGGGCCAGCTCGGTGAGTTCGGCGTGCATGGCCGCGTCGACGCCCTTCTGGGCCCAGCGTCCGTCGCTGCGGGTCAGGGCGCCCAGCCGGACGGTGACCCGGGGCATCACCCGCAGCCTGCGGTGCTCGGGCTGGGGGACACGGTCGGGGGCGCCGTCGAACCAGTAGATGCGCAGCAGCGGCCGTTCCGTGTCCGACTCCGCGCGTTCGCGCAGGCCCTGGATGAGGGCGGCGTGATCCACGGTGATGCGGGAGCGGGAGGGCTCTCCGGCGAGGAGACTGGCCGCCGCCCCCAGCAGATACCCGGCGTCCACCAGGACGATGCAGCGGTCCACGCGACTCACCCTCTTCCCGGGAGGTTTGCTTCGGGCTTCCTTCGAGTCTGCCCGACCGCGCGGAGGTTAACGGCCGGAACTCGATCTTCGGCGTGGCGTTTCGAGGCATCGCCGAGCGAGAACCCCTGTCACACACGGTAATTATCCGAAATGCGTTCTTTGTCAGCCTATGTGAATCTGGTCGCGGCCCTGGCCCCTAGATCCCCCTCAGGAGGCAGATCACCATGGCCAAGAACAAGAACCGTGACCGCAAGCAGCCGCAGTCCGAGCGTGGTCAGCAGCAGGCCCAGCAGTCCTCGATGGAGGCGCAGGCCGAGCAGCGCATGACCCAGGTGACTCCGGGTGACATGGCCCGCAAGGGCAAGCAGAAGCGCTTCGGTCACAACTGACATCTGCATAACGGGTCGTTGAGACCCCCTGGTCGTTGAGACCCAGGCACACAGAGAGGGCGCACCCGGTTTCCGGGTGCGCCCTCTCGACGTACGGCTAACCGGCCAGGCAGGACGGGCCGAGCAGGACCTTCAGGTCGCCGAAGAGTGCGGGATCCGGCTTCACCCGGTGCCGGTCCAGGCGCAGGACGGTGGTCTTGGTCGGGCCCTGGAGCTTGATCCGGACCTCGCTCTCGCCCTTGTGGTGGCTGAGGATCTCGCCGAGGCGGCTGACCATCGGCGGGGTGACCCTCGTTGCCGGGATGGTGAGGATCACGGGCGCGTTGGTGCCCGCGTTGGACAGGTCGGGGACCTGGAGTTCCATCGCGACCAGGCGGGGGACGTCCTCGCGCTTGTCGAGGCGGCCCTTGACGAACACGACGGCGTCCTCGACGAGTTGGGTCGACACCAGCTGGTAGGTCGCAGGGAAGAACATGCACTCGATGGAGCCGGCGAGGTCCTCGACGGTGGCGATCGCCCAGGCGTTGCCCTGCTTGGTCATCTTGCGCTGGAGGCCCGAGATGATGCCGCCGATGGTGACGACCGCGCCGTCCGCGTGCTCACCTCCGGTGAGCTGGGCGATGCCCGCGTCGGCCTTGTCGGACAGCACGTGCTCCAGGCCGAAGAGCGGGTGGTCGGAGACATAGAGACCGAGCATCTCCCGCTCCTGGGCGAGGAGATAGGCCTTGTCCCACTCGTCGGTGGTGAACTCCACGTCGAGTCCGAAGCCGGGCTCGCTGGTCTCCTCCTCGCCCATGCCGCCGAAGAGGTCGAACTGGCCCTCGGCCTCCTTGCGCTTGACCTGCACCACGTTGTCGATCATCGGCTCGAAGTGCGCGGTGAGGCCCTTGCGGGTGTGCCCCATGGTGTCGAAGGCGCCCGCCTTGATCAGCGACTCCGTGGTGCGCTTGTTGCAGGCGACCGCCTCGACCTTGTCGAGGTAGTCGGGGAAGGAGGCGTACTTCCCCTTGGCCTTGCGGCTCCTGATGATCGACTCGACCACGTTGGTACCGACGTTGCGCACCGCTTCGAGGCCGAAGAGGATCACGTCGTCGCCCTGGGCGGCGAAGTTGTGCACCGACTCGTTCACGTTCGGCGGGAGCACCTTGATGCCCATGCGCCGGCACTCGTTGAGATAGATCGCGGACTTGTCCTTGTCGTCCTTGACCGAGGTGAGCAGTCCGGCCATGTACTCGGCGGGGTGGTTCGCCTTGAGGTAGGCGGTCCAGTACGAGACCAGGCCGTACGCGGCCGAGTGCGCCTTGTTGAACGCGTAGCCGGCGAACGGGACCAGGACGTCCCACAGGGCCTTGATGGCCTCGTCGCTGTAGCCGTTCTTCTGGGCGCCGGCCTGGAAGATGGTGAAGTTCTTGGCCAGTTCCTCGGGCTTCTTCTTGCCCATCACGCGGCGCAGGATGTCGGCCTCGCCGAGCGAGTACCCGGCGATGATCTGGGCGGCCTTCTGCACCTGCTCCTGGTAGACGATCAGGCCGTAGGTGACGTCCAGGACCTCCCGGAGCGGCTCCTCCAGCTCGGGGTGGATCGGGGTGATCTCCTGGAGCTTGTTCTTGCGCAGCGCGTAGTTGGTGTGCGAGTCCATGCCCATCGGGCCCGGCCGGTACAGGGCCGAGACGGCGGAGATGTCTTCGAAGTTGTCGGGCTTCATCAGCCGCAGCAGCGAGCGCATGGGGCCGCCGTCGAACTGGAAGACGCCGAGCGTCTCACCGCGCTGGAGGAGTTCGAAGGTCTTCGGGTCGTCCAGCGGCAGGGCCAGCAGGTCGAGGTCGATGCCCTTGTTGGACTTCACCATCTTGACGGCGTCGTCCATGATCGTCAGGTTGCGCAGGCCCAGGAAGTCCATCTTCAGCAGGCCGAGCGACTCGCACTGCGGATAGTCCCACTGTGTGATGGTCACGCCGTCGGTGTGCCGCACCCAGATCGGGGCGTGGTCGACGATGGGCTCGCTGGACATGATCACGCCGGCCGCGTGCACACCCATCTGCCGGACCAGGCCCTCGACGCCCTTGGCGGTGTCGATGACCTTCTTCACGTCCGGTTCGTTCTCGTACATCGCGCGGATCTCGCCGGCCTCGCTGTAGCGCGGGTGCGAGGGGTTGGTGATGCCGTCGAGGTCGATGCCCTTGCCCAGGACGTCGGCGGGCATGGCCTTGGTCAGGCGGTCGCCCATCGCGTACGGGTAGCCCAGCACGCGCGCGGAGTCCTTGATCGCGTTCTTGGCCTTGATCTTGCCGTAGGTGCCGATCATGGCGACCTTGTCCGAGCCGTACTTCTCCGTCACGTACCTGATCACCTCGACGCGCCGACGCTCGTCGAAGTCGATGTCGACGTCGGGCATGGAGATGCGCTCGGGGTTGAGGAACCGCTCGAAGATCAGGCCGTGCGGGATCGGGTCGAGGTCGGTGATGCCCATGGCGTAGGCGACGATCGAACCGGCCGCGGAGCCTCGGCCCGGGCCGACCGCGATGCCCTGCTTCTTGGCCCACATGATGAAGTCGGCGACCACGAGGAAGTAGCCCGGGAAGCCCATCGAGATGATGGTGTCCATCTCGTACTCGACCTGCTTCATGCGGTCGTCCGGGATGCCGTCCGGGAAGCGGCGGGCCATGCCGCGCATGGTCTCCTCGCGGAACCAGGTGACCTCGGTGTAGCCCTCGGGGATGTCGAACTTCGGCATGAGGTTCTTGGCCTCGAACATGCCGGTGGTGTCGACCTGCTCGGCGACCAGGAGGGTGTTGCGGCAGCCCTCCTGCCAGGCGTCGGAGGAGTCGACGGCGTACATCTCGTCCGTGGACTTCAGGTAGTAGCCGGTGCCGTCGAACTTGAAGCGGTCCGGGTCGGAGAGGTTCTTGCCGGTCTGGATGCACAGCAGCGCGTCGTGGGCCGTCGCCTCGTGCGCGTACGTGTAGTGCGAGTCGTTGGTCACCAGCGGCGGGATGCCGAGCTTCTTGCCGATCTCCAGCAGGCCGTCACGGACCCGGTGCTCGATCTCGATGCCGTGGTCCATCAGCTCGAGGAAGTAGCGGTCCTTGCCGAAGATGTCCTGGTACTCGGCGGCCGACTTCAGGGCCTCGTCGAACTGGCCGAGGCGAAGGCGGGTCTGGAGCTCGCCGGAGGGGCAGCCGGTGGAGGCGATGAGGCCCTCGGACCACTGGGAGATGGTCTCCTTGTCCATCCTGGGCCACTTCTGGAGCCAGCCCTCGGCGTAGGCGTCCGAGGAGAGCTTGAAGAGGTTGTGCAGGCCCGTCGCGTTCGCCGCCCAGATCGTCTTGTGGGTGTAACCACCCGAACCGGAGACGTCGTCCCGCTTCTGGTGGGGCTGGCCCCACTGGATCTTGCGCTTGTTGCGCCGGGACTCGGGGGCGACATAGGCCTCGATCCCGATGATCGGCGTGACCCCGGCCTTCTTCGCGGTGTGGAAGAAGTCGTACGCCCCGTGGAGGTTGCCGTGGTCGGACATGGCGATATGGGTCATGCCCATCTCGTTGCACGCGTCGAACATGTCCTTCAGCCGCGCGGCACCGTCCAGCAGGGAGTACTGGGTGTGGACGTGCAGGTGCGTGAACGGCGGCTTCGACACGGTTTGGCCTCCAGGGAAAACAGTCGGCGACGGCTGGCGCACAGTTCGGGGGACAGCTCGGAAGTCTATGCCTCGGCACTGACACTCCGGGGCCCGCCCCGCGTACCTTCACAGCGAGGGATTCCGCGGGCACTTTCGTCCGCTCCCGCCCGTTGAGACGACAGAAACGCTGTCGTACACATGCACCAGGAGGCACCCAGCGATGTCGGTACCGCAGCTCAACGACGAGCCTCGCGGCGAGGAGATCCTCGCCGTCTTCGACACCGCGTTCGGCGAGCTCCTGGCCGCCGACCCGGCCGCGTTCCGCGTGAAGTTCCGCAAGATGGCGGCCTCGGCGTTCGCGTTCTACCGGGGGACGGCGTGCCTGTTCTACAACGACCTCGAAGCAGACAGGCGAGGCGGCCCGTACCTGGACGAGCGCACCTCGCGCGTGTGGATCCACGGCGACCTGCACGCGGAGAACTTCGGCACGTACATGGACGCCAACGGCCGGCTGATCTTCAACGTCAATGACTTCGACGAGGCCTACGTCGGCCCCTTCACCTGGGACCTCAAGCGCTTCTCCGCCTCCATCGCCCTGATCGGCTACGCCAAGGCCCTCAGCGACGAGCAGATCACCGAGCTGGTGGGGGTGTACGCGGGCGCGTACCGCGAGCGCATCCACGCGCTGGCGACCGGCGCCAAGAGCGACGAGGTGCCGCCCTTCACCCTGGACACCGCCGAGGGCCCGCTCCTGGACGCGCTGCGCGACGCCCGCTCGCTGACCCGCTTCGGGCTCCTTGAGTCGATGACGGAGATCCGTGACTTCGAGCGCCGCTTCGCCCCGGGCGGCGGCTCCATCGAGCTGGACGCGGCCACGCGCTACAAGGTGCTGGCGGCCTTCGACGGTTACCTGGAGACCCTGCCGGAGACCTCGCTGGCCCGCCCGGACTCCTACCGCGTGAAGGACGTGGTCGGCCGGCGCGGGATCGGCATCGGCTCGGCGGGGCTCCCGTCGTACAACATCCTCCTGGAGGGCCACAGCGACGCGTTGGAGAACGACGTCGTGATCTACATCAAGCAGGCCCAGACCCCGGCCGTCTCCCGGCACATCACCGACCCGGCGATCCGCGGCTACTTCCAGCACGAGGGCCACCGCACGGTGATCTCCCAGCGCGCCCTCCAGGCGCACGCCGACCCGTGGCTGGGCTGGACCGAGCTGGACGGGGCGGGGCAGCTGGTCGCCGAGGTCTCGCCGTACGCGGTGGACCTGGACTGGAGTGACATCGACGACACGGAGGAGATCGCGGCGGTCGTCGCCGACCTCGGCCGGGCCACGGCCACCATGCACGCGGCGGCGGACGACCAGTCCGGCGAGTCCCTGGTGCCGTTCTCCACCGAGCGGGCCATCGACGCGGCGATCGCGGCCGACGAGGACGGCTTCGCCGACCTCCTGGTCTCCTTCGCGCACGACTACGGCGCACGCGCGCGTACCGACCACCAGATCTTCGTCGACCTGTTCCGCAACGGCCGGATCCCGGGTCTGTGACGGAAACCGCGCGGGTGTCCATAACGATAGGGCCGCTCACAGGGAGCTTTTAGCGGTCCCTTACAGGCCCGCGTGACACACTCTCTCCGCTATGGACATATCCGGGACCCAGCTACGAGCGCTCCGCGCGGCGCTGTTCACGGCACTCGTCGTGACGCTCAGCACCGCGTCGCACGTGCTGCTGTCCCGGGCCCCGCTGCCGCTGAACACGGTGGCCCTGGTCGCGGCCGCCGTGTTCGCCGTGGCGTACGCGCTGGCCGGCCGGGAGCGGAGCTTCGGGCGGATCGCCGCCCTGCTCGTCCCCCTGGAGCTGGCCGCCGACACCGCCCTCACCACCGGGCAGCACGTCTGTTACGGCGCCGCGGGCGGCCCCGTCGCGGGACCGCTGCGCTCGGTCGGCTGGGACGTGTTCTGCGGTGACGGCACCAGTGTCGGCAGCCCTCTGGCCCGCGTCACGGGCACCGACACCGACCGGCTGGCGTCCCTCCTCGCCCACGCCGACCCGCAGGCCGCCTGGCTGCTGCTCGGCGCGCACATCGGCGTGGGTCTGCTGGCCGCCGTCTGGCTGCGCCGCGGCGAGCGGGCGCTGGCCCAGCTGTTGCGCGCGGTGTCGGCGACGACGTTCCGGCCGCTCCTGCTGGCGGTCGCCGCCGTGGCGGTCCGCCGCACCCCGGCACCGCGCCGCCCGCTCCACCCCGGTCGCCGTACGGCCACCGCGCGCGATCGGATCCTCGTGCACTCCCTGGGACGGCGTGGACCGCCGTGCTCGGTCGCTTTCGCCTGACCCACCCGAACAGCACCGAGCATCACCACTCCCTCTTACGTATCCGCACACGACGTGTGCGCGTCCCCTTACGGAGATCACCCATGAGCAAGCGGAACAGCCAGGCGGCGAAGACGGCGGCCCGCGAGCGGCTGCGTCTGGAGCGCGAGCGCCAGGCCAAGCGCGACAAGATCAAGCGGCAGGTCATCGTCGCCTGCTCCATAGTGGGCGTCCTCGCGATAGCCGGAGGCATCGGCTACGCCGTCGTCCAGAACAACAAGCCCGGCTACTGGGAAGACGCCAAGAACGACAAGCTCGTCAAGCCGGCCAACACCACCGGCACGAACGGCACGACCGTCGTCATCGGCAAGAGCAGCGCCAAGAAGACCCTCGTCATGTACGAGGACTCGCGCTGCCCGGTCTGCGCCCAGTTCGAGCAGACGGTCGGCCCGACCGTGAAGAAGGACCTCGACGCCGGCAAGTTCAAGATCCAGTACGTCGGCGCCACCTTCCTGGACGACAAGCTGACCGGCGAGGGCTCCAAGAACGCCCTCAGCGCGCTCGGCGCCGCGCTCAACGTCAGCCCCGAGGCCTTCCTCGAGTACAAGACCGCGATGTACTCGACGAAGTGGCACCCCGAGGAGACCGACGACAAGTTCAAGGACGACGCCTACCTCATCAAGGTCGCCAACACGGTCGACGCCCTGAAGAACAACAAGCAGTTCCAGAAGGACGTGAAGGACGGCACCTACGACAAGTGGGCGCTGGAGGAGTCCAAGGTGTTCGACAAGGCCGGCGTGGGCGGCACCCCGACCCTGCAGATGGACGGCAAGAACCTGACCGGCTCCGACGGCGAGAACGCGCCGATGACGGTGGCCGAGTTCAACACCGCGCTCGAGGCGGCCCTGAAGGCCTGATCCAGGCCTTCGGGCAAAGAGCGGGCGAACTTTCACCGGTTCGCCCGCTCTCGTTCATACCGATCAGTAACCTGATCGGTCGTGACCAGTAGACACAGAGCATCCGAGCGCCTCAACTCCCTGGCGCCACGCCGCCGTACGGTCGTGAAGGCCGCCGCCGCCACCGCGGGCGCCGTCCTCGTCGCGGCCCCCTTCCCCGCCGGCGCCGCCGACGAGGCCCCCGCCTTCCTGCACGGCGTCGCCTCCGGCGACCCGCTCCCGGACGGCGTCCTGCTGTGGACCCGGGTGACCCCCGTGGCCGCGGCGATACCCGGCTCCGGGCTCGGCCCGGACACCGAGGTGAGCTGGATCGTCGCCCTGGACAAGGCGTTCACGAACATCGTCGCCAAGGGCTCGGTCACCGCGACCGCCGCCTCCGACCACACCGTCAAGGCCGACGTGCGCGGCCTCGCCCCGGCCACCGACTACTGGTTCCGCTTCTCCGCGGGCGGCACCGACTCCCCGGCGGCGCGTACCCGCACCGCGCCGGCGGCGGACGCGGCCGTCACGAACCTCCGCTTCGGCGTGGTCTCCTGCGCCAACTGGGAGGCTGGCTACTTCGCGTCGTACCGCCATCTCGCGGCCCGCGGCGACCTGGACGCCTGGCTCCATCTGGGCGACTACATCTACGAGTACGGCACCGGCGAGTACGGGACGCGCGACACCGTCGTACGGCAGCACGCGCCGACCCACGAGATCCTCAGCCTCGCCGACTACCGCGTCCGGCACGGGAAGTACAAGACCGACGCCGACCTTCAGGCGCTGCACGCGGTGGCCCCGGTCGTCGCGATCTGGGACGACCACGAGTTCGCCAACGACGCCTGGTCGGGCGGGGCCGAGAACCACACCGAGGGCACGGAGGGCGCCTGGGCCGCGCGCCAGGCCGCCGCGAAGCAGGCGTACTTCGAGTGGATGCCGGTGCGCCCGGCGATCGCGGGGACGACCTACCGGCGGCTGCGCTTCGGCAAGTTGGTCGACCTGTCGCTCCTCGATCTGCGGTCCTTCCGTTCGCAGCAGGTCTCCGTCGGGAACGGCTCGGTCGACGACCCGGACCGCACCCTCACCGGGCGGGCCCAACTGGACTGGCTGAAGGCGGGCCTGAAGTCCTCCGACACCACCTGGCGGCTGGTCGGCAACTCGGTGATGATCTCGCCGTTCGCGATCGGCTCGCTCTCCGCCGACCTGCTCAAGCCGCTCGCCAAGCTGCTGGGCCTGCCGCAGGAGGGCCTCGCCCTCAACACCGACCAGTGGGACGGCTACACGGACGACCGCCGTGAACTCCTGGCCCATCTGCGCTCGAACGCGATTCGCAACACCGTGTTCCTGACCGGTGACATCCACATGGCGTGGGCCAACGACGTACCGGTGGACGCCGGTACGTACCCGCTGTCGGCCTCGGCCGCGACCGAGTTCGTCGTCACCTCGGTGACCTCGGACAACCTCGACGACCTCGTGAAGGTCCCCGAGGGCACGGTCTCCGCGGTCGCCGCGCCGATCATCAAGCTGGCCAACCGGCATGTCCACTGGGTCGACACCGACCGCCACGGCTACGGCGTCCTGGACATCACCGCCGACCGCGCGCAGATGGATTACTACGTCGTCTCCGACAAGACGAAGGCCAACGCGACCTCGTCCTGGGCGCGTTCGTACCGCACGAGGACCGGTACGCAGAAGGTCGAGCGGACTTACGACCCCGTGTAGTCAGGTTCCGGCCAACGGCGAGGGGTGCGGCCCGTGTTCGTATACGGCCGCGCCCCTCGCCCGAAGTCAGAAGGTGATCGGAAAGCATTTACAGGCTGGGCATGTACACGTAATCTCCGGGCGGCGGCCAGGAAGACCCCTGCGTCCGCTCTCCCCAACGCATCAGCTAGGAGTCAGCATGCGTGCGCTTGCCCGGATATCCCCTGTTATGCGCAGACGCCTTCTCGGTACGGCCGTGATGGCCGGAACCCTGATGCTCACCCCGTTGTCGGCACCCACCGGAATCGCCGCGGCCCAGACTCCGGCCGCCGACTGCGCCGACACGGACACCCACGCGGCGGCCCGCGAGTCCCGCCCGGGCAGCGGCGAGAACGTCGCCGAGCCCAACGAGGTCAGCACCGCCAAGGCCCAGGCGATGGACGCCGATCTGCGCGCCAAGCTCGACAAGCTGCCCTCGTCCGGCAGCCGCAGCCTCGCCGCCGCGGCCTCCACCAGCATCCCGGTGTACTTCCACGTCATCCACGACGGCGCCACCGGCAACCTCAGCTCGTCCGCCATCACCGCCCAGATGAACGTCCTGAACGCGGCCTACGCCGGCCAGGGCACCGGAAACGTCGACTCCGGCTACCAGTTCACGCTGGCCGGCACGGACTACACCGACAACGCCACCTGGTACAACGTCGGTTCCGGCTCCACGGCGGAGAAGGCGATGAAGACCGCCCTGCGCAAGGGCGGCGCGAACGCGCTCAACATCTACACCGCCAACCTCGGCGGCGGCCTCCTCGGCTGGGCCACCTTCCCCAGCTCCTACAAGTCCAGCCCCTCCATGGACGGTGTCGTCATCCTCGACACGTCCCTGCCCGGCGGCTCGGCGACCAACTACAACGAGGGCGACACCGCCACCCACGAGGTCGGCCACTGGATGGGGCTCTACCACACCTTCCAGGGCGGCTGTAACGGCAACGGCGACTACGTCAGCGACACCCCGGCCGAGAAGAGCGCCGCCTTCGAGTGCCCGACCGGCCGCGACAGCTGCACCAACAAGACCGGCGTCGACCCGATCCACAACTTCATGGACTACACGTACGACAACTGCATGTACCAGTTCACCTCGGGCCAGGTGACGCGCATGCAGCAGAGCTTCGCGGCCTACCGCGCCGCGGGCTGAACCGGCTGATCTAGAGGGTCTCCAGGAAGCCGAGGGCCACCCGCCAGGTGGCCTCGGCGGCCTCCTCGTCGTAGTCGGGCAGGTCGGGGTCGGTGTAGAGGTGGCCGGCCCCGGCGTACCGGTAGATCTCCACGTCCGCGCCCGCGCGGCCCATCTGGAGATACCAGGAACTCAGCCAGTCGTCCGTCTCGAACTGGTCCGGCTCGGCGACATGCAGCTGGACCGGCAGCTCGTCCACGGCCGCGTTGGCGGCGATGTCCGAGGTGCCGTGCAGAAGCAGCAGCCCGCGCGCCTTGTCGTCGCCGAGAGCGAGGGTCTGCGCGACGGAGGCACCGAAGGAGAACCCGGCGTAGACGAGCCCCCGCTCGGAATAGGGCGCGGCGGCCAGCACGGCCCGCTTCAGCAGCTCGTCCTTGCCGATGCTCTCCTTGAACTCCATGCCCTCCTCGACCGTCTCGAACGTGCTGCCCTCGAAGAGGTCCGGCGTCCAGACCTGGTGTCCGGCGGCGCGCAGCCGGTCCGCCGCCGCGCGCACCGCGGGCCGCAGACCGTACGTCGAGTGAAAGAGCATGATGTTCATGAGGCCCATCGTGCCAGTACGGTCGGACACATGGAGAACGTACTGCGCCCGCTGATCGTCGTCGGCGGCTCGGTCGTGCTCACGCTTCTCATCGGCTGGGCGACCGATCTGCTGATGCGCAAGGCCGACCAAGGGCAGAGCGAGACCCCGCTGTGGGGTCTGCTGCGCCGCGGCCGCATCCCCTACCAGCTCGTCATCTTCGCGGCCCTGCTCAGAGGGTCCTACGACGAGGCACGGGTGCTGATGGAGCACCGGGTCGGTATCGGCCGGACACTGACGCTGGTCCTCATCGGGGCGACGGCGTGGCTGATGGTCCGGATCGCGGCCGCGGTCGTCGAGACGACGTACACGCGCTACTCCCGCGCCCAGCGCGACCCCGCCCGGGTCCGTCGCGTCCGTACCCAGGTGACCCTCATCACACGGGTGGTCACCGCGATCGTCGCCGTCGTGGCCGTCGCCGCGATGCTGCTGACGTTCCCGGCGATGCGCGCGGCCGGTGCCTCGCTGCTGGCCTCGGCCGGCATCCTCGGCATCGTCGCCGGTGTCGCGGCGCAGTCCACGCTGAGCAACATGTTCGCCGGGTTCCAGATCGCGTTCGGCGACATGGTCCGCCTGGGGGACACGGTCGTGGTGGACGGCGAGTGGGGCACGGTCGAGGAGATCACGCTGACCTTCCTGACGGTCCGGACCTGGGACGAGCGCCGGATCACCATGCCCGTGTCGTACTTCACCTCGAAGCCGTTCGAGAACTGGTCGCGCGGCGGGGCCCAGATGACCGGCATCGTCTACTGGCATCTGGACCACTCGGCGCCGATGGAGGCGATGCGCGAGAAACTCCGCGACATCCTCCGCGAGTGCCCGGCGTGGGACGGCCGCGCCTGTGATCTGACGGTCACGGACTCGACGCCCAACACCATGCAGGTGCGGGCCCTGGTGACCGCCAAGGACGCCGACGACATCTGGAAGGTGCGGGTCACGGTCCGCGAGCAGATGATCCGCTGGCTGACCCAACGCCACCCCTACGCCCTGCCCCGCGTCAACACGGCCGACTCGGCCCTGCCCCCGGGCTTCAACGGCTCCCGCCCGTCCGCCTCCCCGGACGGCGTGCCCCGCAGGGCGCACGAGCCGCCGAGGCAGAGCCGCTGAACCGTCAATTGCCTCGCTCGGCGCCCCCGTTGACCTGCACGATCTGCGAAGTGACGTGCCCAGCGCCGGGCGAGGCCAGCCAGTGCAGCGTCTCGGCGATGTCCCCGGGGGTGCCGGGGCGCCCGGTGGCGGTGTCATTGATCAGCCGCTCCCGCCGGGCGGGGTCGATGGCGCCGCCGAAGAACTCGGTGTCCTCGACATAGCCGGGCGCGACGACGTTCACGGTGATCCCGCGCGGCCCGAGATCCCGGGCCAGATCATGGGCGTAGGGATGCAGACCCGCCTTGGCGGCCCCGTACGCCCCGCTCCCGGACCCCCGGTAGGCGGCGATGGAGCTGACGAACAGCACCCGCCCGCCCGGCGAGGCGAGCCGGTCCCTGAGGGCCTCGGTGAGCAGCGCCGCGGTCAGCAGATTGAGCCGGAAGTTGACGGTCCAGTGGTGCGCGGCGGCGTCCAGCGGATCGCCCCCGGGGGCAGCGGGTTCCAACTGCCCGTTCCCACCGGCACTGTGGACCAGGACATCCACGGCCCCGAGCTCCCGCCCGACGAACTCGGCGACCCCGCGCACATCCCCCGTGTCACTGAGATCGGCGGCATACGTCAGCGCCCCGGGCACCCCGGCCTCCTCCAGCACCGCCTTCCGCCGCCCGAGCAACAGCACCCGGTCCCCGTCCGCCGCGAAGACACGGGCCGCAGCGAGCCCGATTCCCGTACCGCCACCACTGATTACGACATTGCGAGCCATGATCCGAGGGTACGAGCGGAAAGCCTCCGACGGCGATGGTCCCCCACGGGAAACGGAACCCTTTCACGAACTGGAAACAGGCGGTGCGCGGGCGGGAGAACACCCAAGATCACCGCAGGCTACGCACGTCCAGATGCCGAAGCACCCGATCCACCACCTCAGGATCCGCCCCCGGCTCACTGCGCGCCGCCATCACCTCGTGCCGCGCCGCGCTCATCATCTCGCCCTGGATCCGCCGCACCCGCTTCAACCGCTTCGCCCGCTGCTGATGCGCCTCGCGCCGCTCCTCGTCCCCCATGTCGGGACTGATCCGCACGCCGATGTCGAAGGCCCGCCGCAGCATCTGCTCGGACAGCTCCTCCGGCAGCTCCTCGACCTCCTCGATCTCCCTCAGCCGCCGCTTGGCGGCCTTGGCGGCCCGGATGGCGAGGTTCTTCTCGAACTCCTTCTCCCGCTCGGTGTCGGCCTCCACCCCGAGCCGCTCCACCAGCCACGGCAGGGTCAGCCCCTGGAGCACCAGGGTCGCCATGATGACGCCGAACGCGATGAACACGATCTCGTCCCGGTCGGGAAAGGCGCCCCCCTCGTCGGTCTTCAGCGGGATCGCCAGCGCCAACGCCACGGACGCCACGCCCCGCATCCCCGACCACCACATGACGACCGTCTCCCGCCAGGTCATCGGGATCTCCTCGTCGTAGTCCTGCTTCGCGTGCAGCCGCTTGGCGACCCAGGTCGCGGGCATCAGCCACAGCAGGCGTACGAGGACGACGACCGCGACGATCGCGGCGGCCCAGCCGAGCATCTCGCCCCACCGCCCGGACGCGGTCCGGATGGCGTTGTGCAGTTCGAGGCCGATCAGCCCGAAGGCGACGCCGGTGACGAGCGTGTCGACGATGTCCCAGAAGGTGTGCCCGGCCAGCCGGGTGGCCACGTCGTCGGGGTCGGTGGCGTACTCGGCGAGGAACAGCGCGGTGGTGAGCACCGCGAGCACTCCGGAGCCGTGCAGTTCCTCGGCCAGGACATAGGAGGCGTACGGCACGAGGAGCGTGAGCCCGATCTGGAGGGTCGCGTCGCCGAGCAGGTCCATCAGCTTGTTGGCGCACCAGCCGAGGACCACCCCCACGACGAGGGCGACGACCGCGGACAGCACCAGTTCGAGCGCGGCCTCCCCGGCGTGGAAGGAACCGCTGACGGCCGCGGCGATCGCCACGTGGTACAGCACGATCGCCGTCACGTCGTTGAAGAGCCCCTCGCCCTCCAGGATCGACACCAGCCGCCGCGGCAGCCCCAGTTGCCCGGCGACGGCGGTCGCCGCGACCGGGTCGGGCGGCGCGACCAGCGCGCCGAGCGCCACGGCGGCGGCGAGCGGCAGCCCCGGCACGATCGCGTGGGCGACGAGGGCCACGCACAGAGTGGTGACGAACACCAGCGCCACGGCCAGCAGCAGGATCGGCCGTACGTTGGCCGCGAACTGCCGCCAGGAGGTGCGGCGTACGGCCGCGTAGAGCAGCGGCGGCAGCAGGAGGGGCAGGATGAGGTCGGGCGCGACATCGACGTTGGGCACGAAGTCGAGCAGCGCGAGCACGATGCCGAGAAGCGTCATGAGCACCGGCGCCGGCAATTTGAACCGGTCCCCCACCGGGACACTCACCACGGCCCCGAGCAACAGCATGAACAGCAGGGCCAACTGATCCACGGTCAGGCTCCGGCGGGTCGGACGAGCAGGAATCTCCAGTCATCCAGCCTGCCATGACGGCCACGCCGATCAGTTACAGCGCGCGCCGCATCCCCTGGTGCGCAATCCCCGCCTCCAGGTACTCCGGCCCGTACGCCTCGTACCCGAGCCGCTCGTAGAACCCCAGCGCGTGCGTCTGCGCGTGCAGATCCACCGCCGCGAGCCCCCGCGCGCGTGCCGCGTCCTCGATGGCCCGTACGAGCGCCACGCCGACGCCGAGACCGCGCGCCTCCTCGGCGACCGCGAGCCGCCCCAGCGACCCCAGGGTGAGATCACCGCCGACCTTCTCGGCGGCCTGGGAGCCGTGGAGCAGCCGCCCGGTGCCCAGCGCCACCCCGTCGTCCCGCACGGCCAGCACATGCACCGCCACGGCGTCGTACGCGTCGTACTCCAGATCCTCCGGAACGCCCTGCTCGACGACGAAGACCTGCTTGCGCACGGCGAAGCACATCTCCCGGTCGGCGGGGTCCTCGGCGACCCGCACGGTGTACGACGGCAGGCTCACGCGTACGTCTCCTCGCGGACCTGGTCGAGGGCCTGCTGGAGGTCCTCCGGGTAGTCGCTGGCGAACTCGGCCCACTGTCCGTCCCCGGGGTGCTCGAAGCCCAGGCGGACCGCGTGCAGCCACTGCCGGGTCAGGCGCAGCCGCTTGGCGAGGGTCGGGTCGGCGCCGTAGGTGAGGTCGCCGACGCAGGGGTGGCGGTGGGCGGCCATGTGGACGCGGATCTGGTGGGTGCGGCCCGTCTCCAGTTTCACGTCGAGCAGGGAGGCCGCGCGGAACGCCTCGATGAGGTCGTAGTGGGTGACCGACGCCTTGCCGTCCGCGGTGACCGCCCACTTGTAGTCGTGGTTCGGGTGGCGGCCGATGGGGGCGTCGATGGTGCCGCTCGTCGGGTCCGGGTGGCCCTGGACGAGGGTGTGGTAGCGCTTGTCGACCGTGCGCTCCTTGAACTGGCGCTTGAGCGAGGTGTACGCGCGCTCGGACTTGGCGACCACCATCAGCCCTGAGGTGCCGACGTCGAGGCGGTGCACGATGCCCTGGCGCTCGGCGGCGCCGGAGGTCGAGATGCGGTACCCGGCGGCGGCGAGGCCGCCGATGACGGTCGGTCCGGTCCAGCCGGGCGACGGATGGGCGGCGACTCCGACGGGCTTGACGATGACCACCACGTCGTCGTCGTCATGGATGATCTCCATGCCCTCGACCGGCTCGGCGACGATCTGCACGGGCGCGGGCGCGCCGGGCATCTCGACCTCCAGCCAGGCGCCGCCGTGCACGCGCTCGGACTTGCCGACCACGGACCCGTCGACCTGGACCTTGCCCGCCGCCGCCAGCTCGGCCGCCTTGGTGCGGGAGAAGCCGAACATCCGGGAGATGGCGGCGTCGACGCGCTCGCCCTCCAGGCCGTCCGGCACGGGCAGGGTTCGGATCTCGGGAAGCGTGCTCACCCGTCGAGTATGCAGGACCGCACCGACAGCCCCGACCGGCGCCTGTGGATAACGGGCCTCAGTCCTTGTGGACGGTCCCGTCCGGGTCGAGGCCCTTGAAGGACAGCAGCACGATCAGGATGCCGCCGCACACGATCGCCGAGTCGGCCAGGTTGAACACCGCGAAGTGCTTCGGCGCGATGAAGTCGACGACCGCGCCCTCGAAGACGCCGGGCGAGCGGAAGATCCGGTCGGTGAGGTTGCCGAGCGCACCGCCGAGGAGCAGGCCGAGCGCGATCGCCCAGGGCAGGCTGTAGAGCTTGCGGGCGAGGCGGGCGATGACCACGATCACGGCCGCCGCGATCACCGTGAAGATCACGGTGAAGGCCTCGCCGAAACCGAAGGCGGCGCCCGCGTTGCGGATCGCCTCGAACTTCAGCCAGTCCCCGATGATCTCGATCGAGTCGTGGTGCTCCAGCTTGGCCACCACGAGCAGCTTGCTGCCGAGGTCGAGGAGGTACGCGAAGGCGGCGACGGCGAACAGCACGGCGATCCGGCGCTTGCCCCTGGGCTGGGGCCGCTCCTCGACGCCCTCCTGCCCGGCTGCCCGCTCCGGCTCGGCCCCGCCCCCCTCAGGGGTGTCCGGCGTACCGATCATGCGCTCCGCTTCGGTCACGTGAGTCCCTCAACCTAGGTGCCTGACTGAGGACGAGGGTACGGCACACCCCTGCGGACCCTCAGTACCGGCGTTCCTGCTTCTGCTTGCACTCGACGCACAGGGTCGCGCGCGGGAACGCCTGCATCCGCGCCTTGCCGATCGGGTTGCCGCAGTTCTCGCACAGACCGTAGGTACCCGCGTCGAGCCGGTCCAGCGCCCGCTCGGTCTGTTCGAGCATCTCGCGCGCGTTGGCCGCGAGGGCCATCTCGTGCTCGCGCGTGATGTTCTTGGTGCCGGTGTCGGCTTGGTCGTCGCCCGCGCCGTCCCCGGAGTCCCGCATCAGACCCACGAGGGACTCCTCGGACGTCGTGATCTCGGAGCGCAGCCGCAGGGCCTCGGACTGTAGCTCGGAGCGCGCCTCCGCGACCTCCTCCGGGGTCCAGGGGTCCTCTCCGGGGCGGACCGCGAGCTCGCCCGGCTCCGCCGCGACGAGGCGTGCCTTGGGGACGGCGGTCTTCGCCGCCGTGGCCGTGCCAGAAGTCTTCTTCGCAACCACCGTCGTGGCTCCCGTCTGCTTCGCGGCCTGCGCCGCGCCCGCCTTCTTGGCCGTCTTCCCGGCCGCGCTCTCGCCGGCCGCACTCTTCGTGGAGGTACTTTTCGTGCTTTTCGAGGTCGTCGAGGTGGTGCTCTTCGTGGCAGCGGTCTTCTTGGCGGCCGTTTTCCTCACCGCCGCCTTCTTCACCACCGCCTTCTCTCCCGGCGTCTTAGCCGTCCCAGCCGTCCCAGCCGCTTCCTTCGCGGCGGTCTTCTTGGTCACGGCCTTCTTGGTCACGGACTTCTTGCTCACGGCCTTCTTGGCCGTCGGCTTTTTCGCGGCCGCCCCCACGGCCTTCTTCCCGCCCACGTCCTTGGCCGCACCGCCGGAGGCATGTGTGGATCTGCCCGACGCCGACTTCTGATCGGCGGTCTTCTTCGCCACCATGGCCGCGGCCCCTTCACATTTTGTGATCTTGCACGCGAATCGTGCTGGGACGATAAATCGACTTGAGTCCCGCGGCAACGGGACGCACCGCCCGATTCGCCCGCCTCACGCAGAGAGCACGTCAGGCATGCAAGCGTTGTGCCCAGCTCCCCGCCCGGTAATCCGCCGGACCACACGTCCCGGAATCCGAACACGCGTACCGCTCCATTCGGGTCACTCCGCCACCCTCGGCGCCCGCGCCCCCGGGCCCGGAAAAACCGGTCGGCCGCTGTCCGCGCGGCGCCGTACACTGGGCGGAGCGAAAAGCGTGGATGGGGACGAGTAGCGACGTACGCAGCCCAGAGCGACCCGGGGACGGTGGAAGCCCGGGGGCGAGCGCGACGCGAAGATCACCCCGGAGCCGCCGGAAGAAAGCCCCCAGGGCCAGTAGACCCGGCATCGCGACCCCAATGAGGGGGCTCACCGGTGCGTACGGCGCACAGGGGAGCCAAGGAGGGTGGTACCGCGGGAGCGCGCCGACACCGGCGTAAGGAAAGACAAGGCTCTCGTCCCTCCGGACGGAAGGCAGCAAGTCCGCCGGAGGAAGCTCGCTGATGACAACGCCGCAGTACCGCCAGGTGCCCGCCCAGGTCGACCTGCCCGCCCTTGAGCACGCCGTGCTCGACTTCTGGCGCGAGCAGAAGATTTTCGCCAAGAGCCTGGAGCAGTCCGAGGGCCGCCCCGAATGGGTGTTCTACGAGGGCCCGCCCACCGCCAACGGCATGCCCGGCGCCCACCACATCGAGGCCCGCGTCTTCAAGGACGTCTTCCCCCGCTTCCGCACCATGCGCGGCTACCACGTGGCCCGCAAGGCCGGCTGGGACTGCCACGGCCTGCCCGTGGAGCTCGCGGTGGAGAAGGAGCTCGGCTTCAGCGGCAAGCAGGACATCGAGGCGTACGGCATCGCCGAGTTCAACGTCCGCTGCCGCGACTCCGTGCTGCGCCACACCGACGCGTTCTCCGAGCTGACGACCCGCATGGGCTACTGGGTCGACCTCGACGACGCCTACGTCACGATGGACCCCGAGTACATCGAATCGGTCTGGTGGTCGCTCAAGGAGATCTTCAACAAGGACCTGCTGGTCCAGGACCACCGCGTCGCCCCCTGGTGCCCCCGCTGCGGCACCGGCCTCTCGGACCACGAGCTGGCGCAGGGCTACGAGACGGTCGTCGACCCGTCCGTGTACGTCCGCTTCCCCCTCACCTCCGGCCCGCTCGCCGGCGAGGCCGCGCTCCTGGTGTGGACGACGACCCCCTGGACGCTGGTCTCCAACACCGCGGTCGCCGCGCACCCCGACGTCACCTATGTCGTCGCCACCGACGGCCAGGAGAAGCTCGTCGTCGCCGAGCCGCTCGTCGGCAAGGCCCTCGGCGAGGGCTGGGAGACCACCGGCCAGTCCTTCACGGGCGCCGAGATGGAGCGCTGGACGTATCAACGTCCGTTCGAGCTCGTGGAGTTCCCGGAGCCCGCCCACTACGTGGTGAACGCCGAGTACGTCACGACCGAGGACGGCACGGGTCTGGTCCACCAGTCCCCCGCCTTCGGTGAGGACGACCTCAAGGTCTGCCGCGCCTACGGCCTCCCGGTCGTGAACCCGGTCCGCCCCGACGGCACCTTCGAGGCGGACGTCCCCCTGGTCGGCGGCGTCTTCTTCAAGAAGGCGGACGAGAAGCTCACGGAAGACCTCCACGACCGCGGCCTCCTCTTCAAGCACATCCCGTACGAGCACAGCTACCCGCACTGCTGGCGCTGCCACACCGCGCTCCTCTACTACGCGCAGCCGTCCTGGTACATCCGCACCACGGCCATCAAGGACCGCCTCCTCCAGGAGAACGAGAACACCAACTGGTTCCCGGACACGGTCAAGCACGGCCGGTACGGCGACTGGCTGAACAACAACATCGACTGGGCGCTGTCCCGCAACCGCTACTGGGGCACCCCGCTGCCGATCTGGCGCTGCGAGGACGACCACCTCACGGTCGTCGGCTCCCGCGCGGAGCTCACCGAGCTGACGGGCACGGACCAGTCGAACCTGGACCCGCACCGCCCGTTCATCGACGACGTCACCTTCGCCTGCCCCAAGGACGCCTGCGGCAAGACGGCCACGCGCGTGCCCGAGGTCATCGACGCCTGGTACGACTCGGGTTCGATGCCGTTCGCGCAGTGGGGCTACCCGTACAAGAACAAGGAACTCTTCGAGTCCCGCTACCCGGCCCAGTTCATCAGCGAGGCCATCGACCAGACCCGCGGCTGGTTCTACACCCTGATGGCGGTCGGCACCCTGGTCTTCGACAAGTCGTCGTACGAGAACGTCGTCTGCCTCGGCCACATCCTCGCCGAGGACGGCCGCAAGATGTCCAAGCACCTGGGCAACATCCTTCAGCCGATCCCGCTGATGGACCAGCACGGCGCCGACGCGGTCCGCTGGTTCATGGCGGCCGGCGGCTCCCCGTGGGCGGCCCGCCGCGTGGGCCACGGCACGATCCAGGAGGTCGTCCGCAAGACGCTCCTCACGTACTGGAACACCGTCGCCTTCCAGGCCCTGTACGCCCGCACCTCCAACTGGGCGCCCAGCGAGGCGGATCCGGCCCCGGCCGACCGCCCCGTCCTGGACCGCTGGCTGCTGTCCGAACTCCACGCGCTCACCGACCAGGTGACGCAGGCTCTGGAGGCGTACGACACCCAGCGCGCCGGCAAGCTCCTCTCGGCGTTCGTCGACGACCTGTCCAACTGGTACGTCCGCCGCTCGCGTCGCCGCTTCTGGCAGGGCGACAAGGCCGCGCTGCGCACGCTGCACGAGGTCGTCGAGACGGTGACGAAGCTGATGGCGCCGCTGACCCCGTTCATCACCGAGCGGGTCTGGCAGGACCTGGTCGTCCCGGTGTCCCCGGGCGCGCCTGAGTCGGTCCACCTGGCCACCTGGCCGGAGGCCGATCTCTCCGCCATCGACCCGGAGTTGTCGCGGCAGATGGTCCTCGTCCGCCGGCTGGTCGAGCTGGGGCGTGCCACGCGCGCGGAGTCGGGCGTGAAGACCCGTCAGCCGCTGAGGCGCGCGCTGGTCGCGGTGACGGGCTTCGACACCCTGAACCCCGAACTGCACGCGCAGATCACGGAGGAGCTGAACGTCGAGTCCCTGGCGTCCCTCTCCGAGGTCGGCGGCAGCCTGGTCGACACCACCGCCAAGGCCAACTTCCGGGCCCTGGGCAAGCGGTTCGGCAAGCGCGTCCAGGACGTGGCGAAGGCGGTCGCGAACGCCGACGCGGCGGCACTGTCGCTTGCGCTCCGCGAAGGCACGGCGTCGGTCGAGGTCGACGGCGAGACCATCACCCTCGCTCCCGACGAGGTCATCATCACGGAGACCCCGCGCGAGGGCTGGTCGGTCGCCTCCGACTCCGGTGCGACGGTCGCCCTGGACCTGGAGATCACGGAGGAGCTCCGCCAGGCGGGCCTCGCCCGTGACGCGATCCGTCTGATCCAGGAGGCCCGCAAGAACAGCGGCCTGGACGTCGCCGACCGGATCGCCCTGCGCTGGACGTCCACGGACCCGGCAGTGATCGCGGCCCTGACCGAACACGCCGGCCTGCTCGCCGACGAGGTCCTGTCGACGGACTTCGCCCAGGGCGAGCCGGACGACACCTACGGCACCGCGTTCACCGACGAGGGCCTGTCGCTGACGTTCCACCTGCGCAAGGCGTAACGCACGACCTACGAGGGCCCGGTCTCCCCACGCGGGGGGGGCCGGGCCCTCAACTATGCCGCCGGACAAGCGAAACCCCGCCCCCGAGCAACCCGCGTAAAAGGGGCGAGCCCCGGACCGAAGTCCAGGGCTCGCCCCTTTGAACGCTGCCGACGCCTAAGGCGTACTACAACTCGTCAGTTGTCGTCCTCGTCGATGAGGAACCCGCGCATCGGCGACGGGGCCTGGCCCATCGGGCCGGGGCCCTGCGGCCGGACCGGAGCCATCGGCTGGGTCATCGCGGGCGACATCTGCTGCTGGCCGCCGTAGGACGGACCGGCCGGCGCCGGAGCACCGCCCATGCCGCCCGGGTTGCCACCGTACGACGGGGCGCTCGCACCGGCCGGAGCCATCGAAGGCGCCGGGGACGGCGGCAGCGACGCGGTCGCCGGGGTACGCGGCGGAGCCAGCGAGTCGTCGGCCTGGGTCTCCAGCTGACGCAGCTGCGACTCCAGGTACGACTTCAGACGCGTGCGGTACTCGCGCTCGAAGCCGCGCAGATCCTCGACCTTGCGCTCCAGCGTGGCGCGGGCGGACTCCAGGGAGCCCATCGCGACGCGGTGCTTCTCCTGCGCGTCCCGCTCCAGGGCGTCGGCCTTGGCTCGGGCGTCACGCTCCAGACCCTCGGCACGCGAACGCGCCTCGCCGACGATCTTGTTGGCCTCGGAACGGGCCTCGGCGATCGCCTGGTCGGCGGTCTGCTGGGCCAGCGAGAGGACACGGGCGGCGCTGTCGCCACCGGGACCCTGACCGGGGCCGCCCATCGGACCGCCCATGGGGCCGCCCATCGGGCCACCCATCTGCTGCTGCATGGGCGGCTGACCACCCATGGGGCCCTGACCCATCGGACCCTGACCCATCGGGCCCTGGCCCATCGGACCGGGACCCTGCGGGCCACCCTGGCCGCCGCTCGGACCGGCAGGCAGCTGCGGCGCACCGCTCGGCAGCTGGGGCGGGCCTCCCATGGGGCCGCCCATCTGCTGCTGCGGCGGGCCAGATATGCCGGCGGGCACGGGGCCGCCAGGCCCACGCATGCCCTGCTGCGGCATTCCCTGCTGCTGCATGCCCTGCCCGGGCATTCCCTGCTGCGGCATCCCCTGCTGCTGCATGCCCTGCTGCTGGTCCTGCGGACCGGGACCGCCGGGACCCTCGGGGGGCTTGCGCATGTTCTGCTGGTTCTGGGCAGCAGCACGCGTCGCCGCGGCCAGCTTGGCGCGCAGGTCCTCGTTCTCGCGGAGCAGGCGGGTCAGTTCGGCTTCGACCTCGTCGAGGAAGGCATCGACCTCGTCCTCGTCATAGCCTTCTCGGAGGCGGACGGTCGTGAACTGCTTGTTCCGCACGTCCTCGGGGGTCAACGGCATCTCTTCACCTCAACGTAGTCATCGGCAGTCGGCAAGACCGTATCGTCCACTGTCACCTCGCGAGATTGCCCACGATAGAGATCAAGATGTAGACGATGATCATCAGTACGAAGAAGGACAGGTCGAGCGCCACGCCCCCGAGACGCAGCGGCGGAATGAACCGCCGCAGAAGCTTCAGCGGTGGATCGGTGACAGTGTAGGTGGCCTCCAGGACGACCACCATCGCCTTGCCAGGTTGCCACGAGCGGGCGAACTGGAAGACGTAGTCCATGACCAACCGGAAGATGAGCACGATGAGGAACACCATCAGCGCGATGTAGATCACCTGCGCGAACACGCTCATGGTCTTTCTTTCCCTCTCCCCTGTTTCGTGCTGTTGCCGGTCTGTCTGTCTCAGCTCTGGTTGAAGAACCCGCCCTCTGCGATACGGGCCTTGTCCTCCGCCGTGACATCGACGTTAGCAGGCGACAACAGGAACACCTTCTGCGTCACCCGCTCGATGCTGCCGTGAAGACCAAACACCAAACCGGCCGCAAAGTCGACAAGTCGCTTCGCGTCTGTGTCATCCATCTCAGTCAGATTCATGATCACCGGGGTGCCCTCACGGAAGTGTTCCCCGATGGTACGGGCCTCGTTGTAGGTCCGCGGGTGAAGCGTGGTGATCCGGTAAGGCTCTCGTTCGGACACGACCTTGGGCATGATCACCGGTGCGTTCTTCTCCAGGCTCTGGCGTTCTTGTGTGATGGACGCCACGGGCGCGATGCGCGCCGGACGTCCGGATTCCGCGGCTAGCGAAGCGGAACGGGCGAGCGGCTCACGGGGGGTGGAGGGTTGCACGATTCGCACCTCTTCGTCCCTTTGGGACTGATGTGCACTGTGCGACTGGTGCACCGGTTCGTGCCGCCGGTGGTCCCGCTCGGGCTCCGGGTCCAGTTCGGGTTCGAAGTCGTCGTCGGGGTCGAAACCGCGGCCGTCGTACCCATCGTCCTCCACGAGGCCGAGGTAGACCGCCATCTTGCGCATCGCGCCGGCCATGCTCTGAGTCCTCCGCTCTGTGGTGGATCTGCTGACGACTGCCAAGTGCCTGCGATCCACGAGGTCGTTACGCCCGCCTTCCGGCGGTAATGACCATATTTTCTGCTGTGGTCCGACTTCCTGGCGACGTTACCCGAGCCTCGCGCGGACTCCGAGTACCGCGGTACCGACGCGTACATGTGTCGCTCCGGCGGCCACGGCCTGTTCGAGATCCGCACTCATCCCTGCCGAGACCATGTTCGCAGCCGGATGGGCTCGGCGCAGGTCGGTCGACAAATCCATCAACCGCTCGAACGCCGCCTGTTGGCGCCCCGCGTACTCCCCGGTGAGCGGTGCGACGGTCATCAGTCCGTCGAGCCGCAGCCCCGGAGCCCCGGCGACGAGGTCGGCCAACTCTTCGATTCCGCCGGGCGCTACGCCACCCCGCTCCCCGCGCTCGCTCGCCTCCGCGTCCAGCGCGACCTGGAGCAGACACCCCACCTCACGCTCGGCCCGTACGGCCTCCCTGGAGAGAGCCGTCACCAGCTTCGAACGATCGACGGACTGCACGAGATCCGCGTAACCGACCACGGAACGCACCTTGTTGGTCTGAAGCTGACCGACGAAGTGCCAATTAAGGGACAGATCGGAACATTCGACGGCCTTGGGGGCCGCGTCCTGGTCCTTGTTCTCGGCGACGTCGCGGACACCGAGTTCCGACAGGATCCGCACATCGCTCGCGGGGTAGGTCTTGGTGACCACGATGAGGGTCACCTCTTCGCGCTTGCGCCCCGCGGCCACGCACGCGGCGGCGATGCGCTCCTCCACCTTCGCCAGGTTCGCGGCGAGTTCGCCCTTACGGTCCGTCATGCTCTCTCAGTCCAGCCAGACATATCCCGCGAGTCGCCCCGTGGTGCGATCGCGGCGGTACGAGAAGTGGTCGCCCGATTCCCGGGTGCACACCGGCGACTGCTCCCGGTCGCGCACCCCGAGCCGGTCGAGCTGTGCGTGCACTCCGGCGGTCACGTCGACGGCCGGGGTGCCCCAACTCGTCTCGGCGTACGCCGCGGGCTCGATCGCGGCGACGTCGGCGCGCATCTCCTCCGGCACTTCGTAGCACCGGCCGCAGACGGCGGGTCCGGTGCGGGCGACGATCCGGGCGGGATCGGCGCCGAGTTCGGTCATGGCCCGTACGGCGGCGGGGACGACCCCCGCGATCATGCCGGGCCGGCCCGCGTGAGCCGCCGCGACGACTCCGGCGACCGGGTCGGCGAGCAGGACGGGCGTGCAGTCGGCGGTGAGGACGGCGAGGGCGAGACCGCGTCCGGCGGTGACGATCGCGTCGACCTCCGGTACCGGCCGGTCCCCCCACGGCTCGGCGACCACCGCCACCTCCGCCCCGTGCACCTGGTTCATCCAGACCACCCGCGCCGGGTCGATCCCCAGCGACTTGGCGGCCAGTTCACGATTGGTACGGACGGCGTCGGCATCGTCGCCGACCGCCCCGCCGAGATTGAGCTCCTCGTACGGAACGGCGCTCACCCCGCCCCACCGGTCGGTGAAGGCGAAGTGCGCGCCGCTCACGGTGTCGCGCCGTCCTATCACTTCAGGAAGTCCGGCACGTCCAGTTCCTCGGCCGCGCTGTCCGAGTAGGTGCGCGACGGCGGGACCGGCGGGGCGACCGGGAGGTCGGCCACCGGCTCGGGCGCGGGCTCCGGCTCCTCCTTCGGCGTGACGCTGCCGAGCGAACCGAAGGACGGGCGGGACTCGGTCTGCCGTACCGGAGTGGGCTCTTCGCGGCGGGCCGAGTTGGAGGCCGAGCCGAGGACGTTGTCCCGGCGGGCCGGCGGCTGGCCGCCGTCGAAGCCGGCGGCGATGACCGTGACCCGGACCTCGTCGCCGAGGGCGTCGTCGATGACCGCGCCGAAGATGATGTTGGCCTCGGGGTGCGCGGCCTCGCTCACCAGCTGGGCGGCCTCGTTGATCTCGAACAGGCCGAGGTCGGAGCCACCGGAGATGGAGAGCAGGACACCGCGGGCGCCGTCGATGGACGCCTCCAGCAGCGGCGAGGAGATCGCCATCTCGGCGGCGGCCACCGCGCGGTCGTCGCCGCGGGCCGAGCCGATGCCCATGAGGGCCGAACCGGCCTCGGACATGACCGACTTGACGTCGGCGAAGTCGAGGTTGATCAGACCGGGCGTGGTGATGAGGTCGGTGATGCCCTGGACACCGGAGAGCAGGACCTGGTCGGCCGACTTGAAGGCGTCGAGGACCGAGACCTGGCGGTCCGAGATGGACAGCAGCCGGTCGTTGGGGATGACGATGAGGGTGTCGACCTCTTCGCGGAGTTCCGCGATGCCGTCCTCGGCCTGGTTGGCGCGGCGCCGTCCCTCGAAGGTGAACGGGCGCGTGACCACGCCGATGGTGAGGGCGCCCAGGTTGCGGGCGATGTTGGCCACGACGGGGGCGCCGCCGGTGCCGGTGCCGCCGCCTTCACCGGCCGTCACGAAGACCATGTCGGCCCCCTTGAGGACCTCCTCGATCTCCTCGCGGTGGTCCTCGGCGGCCTTGCGGCCGACGGCCGGGTTGGCGCCGGCGCCGAGTCCGCGGGTGAGTTCCCGGCCGACGTCGAGCTTGACGTCGGCGTCGCTCATCAACAGCGCCTGCGCGTCTGTGTTGATGGCGATGAACTCGACGCCCTTGAGACCGACCTCGATCATCCGGTTGATGGCATTGACACCACCGCCGCCGACACCGATGACTTTGATGACTGCGAGGTAGTTCTGCGGTGCTGCCACGTCGAAGGCCTCTCGCCTCGAGTTACGTGTCGTCGTCTCGCGTGGTCATGCGATACGCGACGGATGCCGAATGGGACGGTCCATAGTGCCGACCCGAACCCTAACGTTGAAGTTTAGGGTTACCAGTGTGTCTGTTCCCTGGAGTCTTCTGAACAGGACACTAAGTCGACAAGTGGCGCACGTTCAACGAACACGCCGAACCTCCCGTTTTTCTTTTCACCCTATGTGATCAGCCGTAGCGGTAGCCAACCAGGGTGCTGGCCTGCGCGGATGTACGTCAACTCCCTGATGACGCAGGGGCGGTGGGAACCGAGACGTCGAAGTACCGCGCATCGGGCGCCGCTTTCAGCAGAGCGCTGAGCGTACGGGCCTTCGCCGCGCCCTTCTCGCCACTCCCCCACGCGACCGTGCGGCCACCGCTCAACTCCAGCGAGATGTCGTCGTACGAACGCACCTTGACGGTCCGGGTCGTTCGCGCGACGGCGGCCGGAAGGTCACCGGCGACGCGGACCGCCTCGCGCACCAGCCGGCCCTCGCCGAAGCGGCGCAGGCTCGCGGCGGCGGAGCCCGACTCGGAGACCGTCAATTCGAGGGCGGGGATGCCTTTCGGAGCCTGAGAAACCGTGGCAAAACGGACGCCGTCATCGTCCACTTCGACAAACTTTCCGCCCTTTTCGACAATCAGGACCGGAGTGCGCTCAACCACTTTCAGCCCGATTCCGTGCGGCCAGGAGCGTGTCACGTCAACCGAGTCAATTCGGGGCAATTTCCGGAGCAACCGTGCCTCAATCGCATCGGTGTCGACGGAAATCAACGGCGATCCGAGCGGCACGTCGGCCGCCTCGCGCACCTGTGCGGGCGTCAGCACGTCGGTGCCGGAGACCGACACCCGCTCCACGCGCAGCCATTGGGAGCCGTACAGGGCCCAGAGGGCACCGCCGCCGAGGAGAACCAGCGCGACGGCCAGGATGATGATCGTACGAGGCCCGGGCGGCCTCAACCGGCGGACAGGGGGCGGGGCGGACGACGACTCCTGCTGGCGTTCACCGCGTTCGGCGGTGGTCGGTCCGGCCACGCTCCCTGCCCTTCGGTCATACGTTCCTAGTGACGTGCACGGTTGGCGGCGATCGCCTCGTACACCATGCCGACGAGCAGGTCGTCGGCGTCCCGGCGGCCGAACTCGGCGGCGGCGCGGGACATCTGGTACAGCCGGTGCGGGTCGGCGAGCACGGGCAGGACGTTCTGCTGGACCCACTCCGGGGTGAGTTCCGCGTCGTCGACCAGCAGGCCGCCGCCGGCCTTGACCACCGGCTGGGCGTTGAGCCGCTGTTCACCGTTGCCGATGGGCAGCGGGACGTAGGCGGCCGGGAGTCCGACGGCGGAGAGCTCGGCGACGGTCATCGCGCCCGCGCGGCAGAGCATCATGTCGGCCGCGGCGTACGCGAGGTCCATCCGGTCCACGTACGGTACCGGGATGTACGGCGGCATCCCCGGCATATGGTGCACCTGCGGCAGTTCGTTCTTCGGGCCGACCGCGTGCAGGATCTGGATGCCGGCCTGCTGGAGCCAAGGGGCGACCTGCTGGACGACCTCGTTGAGACGACGGGCGCCCTGGGAGCCGCCGGAGACCAGCAGGGTCGGCAGGTTCGGGTCGAGGCCGAACGCCGCGCGGGCCTCGGGGCGGACGGCGGCCCGGTCGAGGGTGGCGATGGTGCGCCGCAGCGGGATGCCGATGTAACGGGCGCCGCGCAGCTTGCTGTCCGGGGTGGAGACGGCGACCTGGGCGGCGTACCGCGAGCCGATCTTGTTGGCCAGGCCGGGGCGGGCGTTGGCCTCGTGGATCACGATGGGCACGCCCAGGCGCTTGGCGGCGAGGTAGCCGGGCAGGGCCACGTACCCGCCGAAGCCGACGACGGCGTCCGCCTTGGTGCGCTCCAGGATCTGCTCGGCGGCCTTGATCGTGCCGCGCAGCCGGCCCGGGACGGTGATCAGCTCGGGGGTGGGCTTGCGTGGCAGCGGTACGGCGGGGATCAGCGCAAGCTCATAGCCCCGCTGCGGAACGAGTGTGGTCTCCAGGCCGCGCTCCGTGCCCAGGGCCGTGATTCCCACGGTCGGGTCCTGCCTGCGCAGGGCGTCCGCGAGGGCGAGCGCGGGCTCGATGTGGCCGGCGGTCCCCCCACCGGCGAGTACGACATGCACCGAAATTCACCGCTCTCCGGACGTGCGTGCCGCCGAGGCACGCCGTCGCATCGTGTTCCATCTCCGCGGCTCCCTGTTGCGAGCGGAGCCCCCGGCACCCCGCTTTCTACCAAAGCGGGGTTGCCGCATCGCAAGCGCGGCCCGCGCAGCGGGCTCGTCACGAGCGAAGGCGATCAGCAGCCCGATCGCGAACATGGTCGGCAGCAGGGCGGATCCTCCGTAGGAGAACAGCGGGAGCGGGACACCGGCGATCGGCAACAGGCCGAGCACCGCACCGATGTTGATCACCGCCTGTGCGGTGATCCAGGTGGTCACGCCTCCCGCGGCATACCTGACGAAGGGGTCCTCCGTGCGGCCGGCCACGCGGATACCCGCATAGCCTAGAGCCGCGAACAGGGCCAGCACCGACAGCGTCCCCGCCAGGCCCAGTTCCTCACCGGTGACGGCGAAGATGAAGTCCGTGTGCGCTTCTGGGAGTTGGCCCCATTTTTCCACACTCGCACCGAGCCCGGAGCCGAAGATTCCGCCGGAGGCGAGGGCGTAGATGCCGTGGACGGCCTGCCAGCAGTCGGCGGCCCCCGCCTTGGGCTCGGTGGCGCCGATGCAGGCGAGCCGGGCCATGCGGTTGGGGCTGGTCTTGATGAGGATCAGGCCGATCAGCGCGGCGATCGACAGCACCCCCACGAACAGCCGGGTCGGCGCCCCCGCGAGCCACAACAGGCCGAAAAGGATCGCCGTGAGGATGATCGCCGTGCCCATGTCGCCGCCGAGCATGATCAGCCCGAGCAGCATGAAGGCGACCGGGACGAGCGGCACCAGCATGTGCTTCCACTGGGTCAGCAGCTTCTTGTCCTGTTTGCGGGCGAGCAGGTCGGCGCCCCAGAGCACGAGCGCGAGCTTGCCGAACTCACTGGGCTGGATCTGGAAGGAGCCGCCGAGCGAGATCCAGTTCTGGTTGCCGTTGACCGACATCCCTATCCCCGGCACCTGCACCAGGGCCATCAGGAAGACCGCGCCCGCGAGGATCGGATAGGCCAGCGCCCGGTGCAGCTTCACCGGCATCCGGGACGCGGCCAGCAGCAGCACTCCGCCGATGGCGGCGGCCAGGAACTGTTTGCGGAAGAAGAAGGACCCCGGCAGCGACATCTGAAGGGCCGTGATCTGGGAGGCCGAGTAGACCATCACCAGCCCCAGCACGGTGATCAGCAGGCTGCCGCCGAGGATGAGGTAGTACGCGGTCAGCGGCCGGTCCCAGGCCTTCTTCGCGCGCAGATAGAGCTGTCGTACGGGGTTGTCGCGCGCGGTCCGGGGAGCGGCGGGACGTCTGACGGTCCGCTGCACGGGCGGTCGGCCGGTACGGCTGCTGGGCATCAGAGCCTCCGCTACGTCGGTCAGGAGCCGAGTTCGCGAACCGCCTCCGCGAACGCGTCACCGCGCTTGTTGTAGTTGGTGAACATGTCCATGGAGGCGCAGGCCGGGGCCAGCAGCACCGTGTCGCCGGGCCGAGCCAGCCGCTTCGCCTCCGTCACCGCCTGGAGCATCGCCCCAGTGTCGGTCCGGTCGAGGTCGACCACGGGTACTTCCGGCGCGTGTCGCGCGAGGGCTTCGCGGATCAGGGCCCGGTCGGCGCCGATCAGCACCACGCCCCGAAGTCGCTTTGCCGACTTGGCGACCAGCTCGTCGAAGGAGGCCCCCTTGGCGAGCCCGCCGGCGATCCACACGATGGACTCGTACGCCGCCAACGAGGCTTCCGCGGCGTGGGTGTTGGTGGCCTTGGAGTCGTCCACGTACGCGACGCCGTCCACGTCGGCCACGTGCGCGATGCGGTGGGCGTCCGGGGTGAACGCCCGCAGACCGTCCCGTACGGCCTTGGCGGGCACCCCGAAGGCGCGCGCGAGGGCCGCCGCCGCAAGGGCGTTGGCGATGTTGTGCGGGGCGGGCGGGTTGACGTCGGAGACCTCGGCGAGCTCCTGGGCGTTCTTCTGCCGGTTCTCCACGAAGGCGCGGTCGACCAGGATGCCGTCCACGACGCCGAGTTGGGAGGGGCCGGGTGAGCCGAGGGTGAAGCCGATGGCCCGGCAGCCCTCCTCGACGTCGGCCTCGCGCACCAGGTCCTCGGTGGCCTTGTCGGCCACGTTGTAGACGCAGGCGACGCGATTGCCCTCGTAGACACGGCCCTTGTCGCGCGCGTACGCCTCCATGGAGCCGTGCCAGTCGAGGTGGTCCGGGGCGAGGTTCAGGACGGCCGCCGAGTGGGCGCGCAGGGAGGGCGCCCAGTGGAGCTGGTAGCTCGACAACTCCACGGCCAGGACGTCGTACTGCTCCTCGCCGAGGACCACGTCCAGCAGGGAGACGCCGATGTTGCCGACGGCGGCGGTGCGCAGTCCGGCGGCCTTCAGGATGGACGCCAGCATCTGCGTGGTCGTCGTCTTGCCGTTGGTGCCGGTGATCGCGAGCCAGGGGGCCGCGTCGGGGCCGCGCAGGCGCCAGGCGAGTTCGACGTCGCCCCAGACCTCGACACCGGCTTCCCGGGCCGCCGTGAACAGCGGCTTGTCGGGCTTCCAGCCGGGTGCGGTGACGATGAGTTCGGTGCCCTCGGGCAGGGTCGCGCCGTCGCCGAGGCGGACGGTGACGCCGAGCGCCTCCAACTCGGCGGCCTGCTCACGCGCGCGTGCGTCGTCGCCGTCGTTGACGACCGTGACGAGCGCCCCGCGCGCGTGCAGCACCTTGGCCGCCGGGATGCCGGAGACGCCGAGTCCGGCGACGGTGACGTGCTTGCCCTGGAAGTCCGCGGACACCGAGGAGGTCACTTTTCTGCTGCCCATCCCGCGTAGAAGAGACCCAGGCCGACGATCACACAGATGCCCTGGATGATCCAGAAGCGGACCACCACGAGGACCTCGGACCAGCCCTTGAGTTCGAAGTGGTGCTGCAACGGCGCCATCCGGAAGACGCGCTTGCCAGTGAGCTTGAAGGAGCCGACCTGGATGACGACCGACATGGTGATGAGGACGAACAGGCCGCCCATGATGGCCACGAGCAGCTCCGTGCGGGAGCAGATGGCCAGACCCGTGAGGACTCCGCCGAGGGCCAGCGAACCGGTGTCGCCCATGAAGATCTTCGCCGGCGAGGTGTTCCACCACAGGAAGCCGAGGCAGGCACCCATCAGCGCCGAGGCGATGACGGCCAGGTCGAGCGGGTCGCGCACCTCGTAACAGGCGCCCGGGTTGGTCAGGGTGCCCGCGTTGGCGCAGGACTCCTGGAACTGCCAGACGCCGATGAACGTGTAGGCGCCGAAGACGAGCACCGAGGCACCGGTGGCCAGGCCGTCCAGACCGTCCGTCAGGTTCACGCCGTTCGACATGGCGAGAATCATGAACAGCGCCCAGATCACGAACAGCACGGGGCCGATCTTCCAGCCGAAGTCCGTGATGAACGACAACTTGTCGGAGGCCGGGGTGTTGTTGCGGGCGTCCGGGAACATCAGCGCGAGCACCGCGAAGCTGATGCCGACGATCAGCTGGCCGGCCATCTTCGCCTTGGCCCGCAGACCGAGCGAGCGTCGCTTGACGATCTTGATGTAGTCGTCGAGGAAGCCGACCAGGCCCATGCCGACCATCAGACCGAGCACCAACAGGCCCGAGTAGGTGGGCGGGTAGCCGGTGATGACCTTGGACAGGAAGTAGGCGGCGACCGTCGCCAGGATGAAGGCGATACCACCCATGGTCGGCGTACCGCGCTTGCTGGCGTGCTCGCGCGGGCCGTCGTCGCGGATGTACTGGCCGTAGCCCTTGCGCGCGAGCAGCTTGATCAGCAGCGGGGTGCCCACCAGGGTCAGGAACAGACCAATGACTCCTGCGAACAGGATCTGCTTCATCATCGCGCGGCAACCTCACCCTCGGCGCCGAGCAGCGCCGCGGCGACACTCTCCAGGCCGACCGAACGGGACGCCTTCACGAGTACGACGTCTCCCGGGCGCAGCTGACTGCGCAACAGGTCGACCGCCGCCTGTGCGTCGGACACGTGCACCGACTCCTCACCCCACGAACCCTCGTTATATGCGCCCAGTTGCAGCCAGGAGGCTTCGATCCCCCCGACCGCGACGAGCTTGCTGACGTTGAGCCGGACGGCGAGCCGTCCGACCGCGTCGTGCTCGGCGAGCGCCTCGTCCCCGAGCTCGGCCATCTTGCCGAGCACCGCCCAGGTCCGCCGCCCCCGGCCCATGGCCACGAGCGCGCGCAATGCGGCCCGCATGGATTCGGGGTTGGCGTTGTAGGCGTCGTTGACGACGGTCACGCCGTCCGGGCGCTCGGTGACCTCCATCCGCCAGCGGGAGAGGGAGCCCGCCTCGGAGAGCGCGGTGGCGATCTCTTCCGCGGACATGCCCAGCTCATGGGCGACGGCGGCCGCGGCGAGCGCGTTCGACACGTGGTGCTCACCGTACAGGCGCATGGTCACGTCACTGTCACCGGAGGGTGTGCGAAGCCTGAAGGCCGGCTGTCCCGTGTCCGTGAGTCTCACGTTCTCGGCGCGTACGTCCGCTTCGTCGGACTCTCCGAAAAGGATCACCTTCGCCTTCGTACGGGATGCCATGGCCCGTACGAGGGGATCGTCGGCGTTGAGGACCGCCGTGCCGCCGTCCGCCGCGGGCGGAAGCCCCTCGACGAGCTCGCCCTTGGCCTGCGCGATCTGCTCCCGGCCGCCGAACTCGCCGATGTGGGCGGTGCCGACGTTGAGGACCAGGCCGATCTTCGGGGGCGTCAGTTCGGCGAGGTAGCGGATGTGGCCGATACCGCGGGCGCCCATCTCCAGTACGAGGAACTGCGTCTCCTCGGTGGCGGACAGGGCGGTCAGCGGGAGCCCGATCTCGTTGTTGAGCGAACCCGGGGTCCACACGGTCGGTGCCTTGTGCTGGAGCACCTGGGCGATCAGGTCCTTGGTGCTGGTCTTGCCGGCCGAGCCGGTCAGCGCCACGAGGGTCGCGCCGAGCCGTCGTACGACATCACGCGCGAGGGCACCGAGGGCCTTCTGGACGTCGTCCACGACGATCGCGGGCACGCCGACGGGGTGCGACGCCAGCACGGCGACCGCGCCCGCCTCGACGACCTGGGCCGCGAAGTCGTGGCCGTCGACGCGCTCGCCGACGAAGGCGACGAAGAGGCTGCCGGACTCCACTTCTCGGGAGTCCCGGACGACCGGCCCGGTGACCTGGACGGACGGATCCGGTATGTCGTGGGTCTGCCCGCCGACGACTGCTGCGATCTCGGCGAGAGAGAGGGCGATCACAAGTTCATCCCTGGGTCTTCTGGATGGCTTCTCGAAGCACCTGGCGGTCGTCGAAGGGACGGACCACCCCGGCGATGTCCTGGCCCTGCTCATGGCCCTTGCCCGCGACCAGCACGGTGTCCCCGGGCCGTGCCCGGGCGACGGCGGCGGCGATCGCGGCGGCCCGGTCCTCGAAGACCTGGACCTCGCCGCGCTCGTGCACCGGTACGGACGCCGCGCCCTGGAGCATGGTGGCGAGGATCGCGAGGGGGTCCTCGGAGCGGGGGTTGTCGGAGGTCAGTACGGCGGTGTCGGCGAGCCGCGCCACGGCGGCGCCCATCGGCGCGCGCTTGGTCGTGTCCCGGTCGCCGCCGCAGCCGAGCACGACGTGCAGGCTGCCCTCGGTGACCTTGCGGAGCGCCTTGAGGACCGATTCGACGGCGTCGGTCTTGTGGGCGTAGTCCACGACCGCGAGATAGGGCTGTCCGACGTCCACGCGCTCCAGCCGGCCCGGCACACCCGGCACCGCGGCGACGCCGTCGGCGGCAGTCTGCGGGTCGAGCCCGGCGACGGCGAGGGCGACGATCGCGGCGAGCGTGTTGGCCACGTTGAAGGGGCCGGCCAGCGGGGACCTGGCGCGGAGGCGCTCGCCCTGCGGACCGATCACGGTGAACGTCGAGTCCATCGGGCCGACCTGGACGCTCTCGGCGCGCCAGTCGGCGTCCGGGTGCCCCTCGGCGGAGAAGGTGACCACGGGGACCGTGGCCTCCTCGACGAGCCGTCGGCCGTACTCGTCGTCGAAGTTGACGACACCCAGCTTGCTGCGTTCCGGCGTGAACAGCTGTGCCTTGGCCCGGAAGTAGTCCTCCATGTCGGAGTGGAACTCCATGTGTTCCGGGCTGAGGTTGGTGAACACACCGATGTCGAAGACACAGCCGTCGACCCGGCCGAGGACCAGGGCGTGGCTGGAGACCTCCATCGCGACGGCCTCCACGCCGCGTTCGCGCATGACCGCGAACAGGGCCTGGAGATCGGTGGCTTCGGGGGTGGTGCGCTCGGACTTGATGCGCTCGTCGCCGATCCGCATCTCGACGGTGCCGATCAGACCGGTGTTGTTCTTGGTCTTCAGTCCGCCCTCGACGAGATAGGCGGTGGTGGTCTTGCCGGAGGTGCCGGTGATGCCGATCTGGAGCAGATCGCAGCCCGGGCGGCCGTAGATGGTGGCCGCCAGTTCGCCCATCCGCGCGCGCGGGTCGGCCACGACGAGGACCGGCAGGCCGGTCGCCGCGGCGCGTTCGGCGCCGGTGGGGTCGGTGAGCACGGCGACCGCGCCGAGGCCGGCGGCCTGGGTGACGAAGTCGGCGCCGTGCAGGCGGGCGCCCGGGAGGGCGGCGTACAGGTCGCCGGGGCGGACCGCGCGCGAGTCATGGGTGATGCCCGTGACCTCGGCGGTGCTGTCCGGCTGCGCGGCACCCAGCTGATCGGCGAGTTCCGCGAGGGGTGTGGCGGAGACCCGGACCGGCCGGGGCGGTCCCGGATATGTCACGGGATGGCCCTTCTGGGTGGTTTGGGACTGATCAGCGTGTGGCACGGCGGTGAGCGTACCGGGCACACCCGCTTCGGAGCGAAGCGAGGGCGTGGGCGTGCTCTGGTTCCCGGAATCGGGAGTGATCGTTGTCACGAGGTGGTTCCTGGCTGCTCGTACTGATCAGGGTGTGAAGGTGACGGGGAGAGGGGCGGACTTGGTTCCCGTCGGTGGGACCTGGAGGGACTTCAGGGCGAACTCCATGACCTGCTTGTAGACGGGGCCGCAGATCTGGCCGCCGAAGTAGTTGCCCTTGGTGGCGTTCTGGATGGCGCAGTACACGGTGATGCGGGGGCTGTCGGCGGGCGCGAATCCGGCGAACGACGAGGTGTAGCCGCGGTACTTGCCGGTGGCCGGATCCACACGGTTGGCCGTACCCGTCTTGCCCGCGACCCGGTACCCCGGAATACGCGCCTTGGCACCGGTACCCGCCTCGTCGTCCACGACCGACTCCAGCATCCGGGCGAGGGTCTTCGCCGTCTTCTCGCTGACCACCCTTGACTTCTTGGGCTTGGCGGCGGGCGTGAAGCGTCCGTCGGGTCCCTGAGTGCCGCGCACCAGGGTGGGTTCGACGCGCACGCCGCCGTTGGCGATCGTCGAGTAGACGGAGGCCGCCTGCATCGCGTTGAGGGAGACGCCCTGGCCGAAAGGAATCGTGTACTGCTGCGAGGTCGACCAGTCCTGGGGCGCCGCGAGGATGCCCTTCGTCTCGCCGGGGAAGTCCAGGCCGCTGTAGCTGCCGAGGCCGAACTTGCGCAGGTACGAGTACAGGATCTCGTTGGACTGCGTCTGGGTCTTGCCGAGTTGGCCGGTCGCCAGGATGGTGCCGATGTTGCTGGACATGGCGAGCACGCCGTTGAGCGTGAGGTACCAGGTCTTGTGGTCGATGTCGTCCTTGAAGAGGCGGTCGCCGCGGTGCAGCCGGTTGGGCACGGTGACATGCGTCAGCGGCGTCGCGGCGTTCTCCTCCAGTACGGCGGCCATCGACATGACCTTGGCGGTGGAGCCGGGCTCGTAGGCGTCCTCCAGGGCCCAGTTGTGCAGGGTGCTCGGGTCGGCCTGGGTGAGGTCGCCGGGGTCGAAGCCGGGCGAGTTGGCCATGGCGAGGATCTCGCCGGTCTTCGTGTCCTGCACTATCACGTACCCGCGGTCCGCCTTGGACTTCTCCACCTGCTCGCTGATGGCGTTCTGCGCGGCCCACTGGATGTCACGGTCGATGGTGAGCTCGACGTCGCTGCCGGGCACGGCGGGCGTCTCCGTCGAGCCCGCGGTCGGGACCTGCCGGCCTCCGGACTGGGCGTACCGGATCTTGCCGTCCTTGCCGGTCAGCGTCTTGTTCAGCTGCTGCTCGACTCCGCCGCCGCCCTTGCCGTCGGCGTTGACCCAGCCCAGTATCCCGGCGGCGAGATCCCCGTTGGGATACACGCGCTTGCTGGTGGCGACGGCGAAGACACCGGCGAGCACATTGACGCCGGTGCCCTCCTCGGCCTTTGTGGCGAGCGCGCTCTTGAGGTCCTTGATCTGCTTCCAGACCTGCGGCGTCTGCCGCCCGGCGAGCTTGACGTACTGCCCCTTGGTGCGGAGCTTCTCGGTCAGCTCGCTCTGCTCCTGCCCGAGGATCGGGGCGAGCAGCGCGGCCGCCTGCTCGGGCCCGTCGTCGATCTTGAGCTGCTTGCGCTTGAAGAGCGTGGGGTCGGCCGTGATGTCGTACGCGTCCACGCTGGTCGCGAGGGCCACGCCGGCCCGGTCGGTGATCTGGCCGCGCTCGGCAGCCAGGGTGTAGCCGACGTACCGGTTCTGCTCGGCCTTGGCGGCGTAGGTGCTCGCGTCGACGGCCTGGACCTGGAGCAGCCGGACGACGAAGGCGATCATCACCAGGGTCAGGGCGAGGCTGACCATGCGCAGCCGGGGCCGGGGGCTGCCGAGCCGGAGCGGGCGCGGGGCCGTGGCGCGGGGGGCCGCGGGGCGGGGCGGCACCGGGCGGCGGACCGGGCGCGCGCCGGGTCCTGCGGGGCGTCGGCGGCCGTCGCCCGCGGGCCTGGCGGGTCCGGGCACACGGCGGCGCGGCGGTTCCCTGTCGGACACTTCCGTCACCTGCCGGGGGTCGGGGTCGCGGAGGACGGTGCGGTGGAGGGGGTGACTGTGGGGGTGGGTACGGGCGTGGGTGTCGGCGCCGTGGCCGTGGGAGTCGGGGACGCGGGCGTCGGGGACGTGGCCGTGAGGGGCATGGCCTCGGGCGGCCGGACGACCTGGGCCGAGGACTGCTCGGCCGCGGCGCCCGGGACGCCCTTGACGGTGCCGTCGGGGTCGAGGAAGGCGGGGTCGCCGCCGGGGACCATGCCGAGTTCGCGGGCGCGGCGCTGGAGGGCATCGGGGGCGGAGTAGGCGTCGATGTCGCGCTGGAGAGCCTGCTGCTGGTCGGTGAGGCTCTTCGTCTCCTTCTCCAGGTCGTCGAGTTTGAACGACCCTTCGCTGAGCGCGGAGTTCAGCACCAGGAGCCCGATGAGGCCGCCGCCGAGAAGGAGCACGACGAGGAGCACGAACGGGGTGCGGGCCGCCTGGCGGGAGCCGGAAGGGGAGGGAAGGAGTCGCGCGAGACGAGCCGCCCGCCCCCTCAGTTCGGGTTTCCTGCTCACTCCGCTCCTCACTCGATGTCCGCCCTGATCCGCTCGGCTCCACGCAGCCGCGCGGGGGCCGCCCGCCGGTTCTCGGCGACCTCTTCCTCGGTGGGAAGTTCGGCACCGCGCGTGAGCAGCTTGAGCCGCGGCTGGTACTGCTCGGGGACCACCGGGAGGCCGGGGGGCGCGGTGTTGGCGGCGCCGGCCGCGAACACCTGCTTCACCAGCCGGTCCTCGAGCGAGTGGTACGACAGCACGGCGATCCGTCCGCCCACGTCGAGCGCCTTCACCGCGGCCGGGATCGCCCGCTCCAGGACCGAGAGTTCACCGTTGACCTCGATGCGCAGCGCCTGGAAGGTGCGCTTGGCCGGGTTGCCGCCGGTGCGCTTGGCGGCCTGCGGCAGGGAGTCCCTGATCAGCTCGACGAGCCGCGCGCTGTTGCTGAACGGCTCCTTCGCGCGCTCGCGCACGACGGCGGCGACGATCCTCTTGGCCTGCTTCTCCTCGCCGTACGCCCGCAGGATCCGCACCAGCTCGCCCGGCGGGTAGGTGTTGAGGACCTCGGCGGCGCTCATGCCGGTCGTCTGGTCCATGCGCATGTCGAGCGGGGCGTCCTGGGCGTAGGCGAAACCGCGGTCGGCCTCGTCGAGCTGCATGGAGGAGACGCCGAGGTCGAACAGGACGCCCTGCACGCGCGGGACGCGGAGTCGGTCGAGAACGTCCGGAAGCTCGTCGTAGACCGCGTGGACGAGGGTGGCGCGCTCCCCGTAGGGCGCGAGGCGCTCGCCGGACAGGCGCAGGGCCTCCTTGTCGCGGTCGAGAGCGACCAGACGGACGTCGGGGAACTGCTGGAGAAGGGCCTCACTGTGGCCGCCGAGACCGAGGGTGCAGTCGACGACGACCGCTCCGGGGGCCCGCAGGGCGGGGGCCAACATGTCCAGGCAGCGCTGGAGCATCACCGGGACATGTCGCGTGTTGCTCAAGGGGCCCTCTCAGGTCCGGCGGGCCGTCCGCACCGCCGGGCCCCCGCCTCCGGGAGAAGGCCGAGCCGTACGTACGCGCCGCGCGCGTGGGGAGATCCGGTGACTGCGCCGGTGTCTCCTGGGGAATTGATGCCGACAGGGAGACCTCGCCTCCCGCTTCGCGTCACTTTAGTCCACGGTGTCTCGCGGTCAATCAACCGGCCTGCGCGTCGCGGCCGGGCATCGGGGTGAGGCGACCGGTGGCGGGATGTCACCCGGCCGGACGCACCCGCCCCCCTGTGGCTTACCTCACAAAGAGGACGTGATGACGCTCTTTTTCCCTTCTCACCACAGGACCGGATCGGCTGTGACCAGTAACGTCGTGCATATGACGACTTCTGCATCAGCCGCCACCGCATCCGAAGGCGCCATACGTGTCGGCGCCGTCACCGACCGCCTGGTCGACGCGAACGAGCAGTACGCCGCCGCGTTCACCGACCCCGGCATGGACGCCCGCCCCGTTCTGCACGTCGCCGTCGTGGCCTGCATGGACGCCCGTCTCGACCTGCACGCCGCGCTCGGCCTGGAGCTCGGCGACTGCCACACCATCCGCAACGCGGGCGGAGTGGTCACCGACGACGTGATCCGGTCCCTCACCATCAGCCAGCGCAAGCTGGGCACCCGGAGCGTCGTCCTGATCCACCACACCGGCTGCGGCCTGGAGGCGATCACCGAGGACTTCCGCACCGAGCTGGAGATGGAGGTCGGCCAGCGCCCGGCCTGGGCCGTGGAGTCCTTCCGGGACGTCGACCAGGACGTACGGCAGTCCATGCAGCGGGTGCGCACCAGCCCGTTCCTGCTGCACACCGACGACGTGCGCGGCTTCGTCTTCGACGTGAAGACGGGTCTGCTGCGCGAGGTCGACCCCTCCTGACCCCGTCAAGCCGCCCTCCGAAGCTGTCGTTCTGCTGTTGATTTCCGGTTCCCGGATGCGTAAAAGGGCGCAAGCCCTGACATATCGCAGGCAGTTGTCCACAGGCGAGTGACACGAATCGGTAACGGCAGCAAGAATGCGGGGATGGACGTCACGCGGAACCATTTCCGCGTGGTGTCCGTGATTCGGGGTGGGCCGGTCCGCATCGCAGCGCGTCGGCCCGGAGAAAGAACGGGCCGAGGAGGGCCGGGTGACGACCTATGACGATCGAGCGAGCCTCACTGATCTGACCGCCACTGTGGAGCGTGTCCGCAGTTCGGTGGAAGGAGTGATCGAGGGCAAGCCCGAGGTCGTACGGCTTTCGCTGACCGTACTGCTCGCCGAGGGGCATCTTCTGATCGAAGATGTGCCCGGCGTCGGCAAGACCATGCTGGCGAAGGCACTGGCGCGGTCCATCGACTGCTCGGTGCGGCGTATCCAGTTCACGCCGGACCTGCTGCCCTCGGACATCACCGGTGTGTCCATCTGGGACCAGCAGCGCCGGGACTTCGAGTTCAAGCCGGGCGCGATCTTCGCGCAGATCGTGATCGGCGACGAGATCAACCGCGCCTCGCCGAAGACGCAGTCCGCGCTCCTGGAGTCCATGGAGGAGCGGCAGGTCACCATCGACGGGCAGACCTACGAGCTGCCCAGCCCCTTCATGGTGGTGGCCACGCAGAACCCGGTCGAGATGGAGGGCACCTACCCGCTGCCGGAGGCCCAGCGCGACCGCTTCATGGCGCGGGTCTCCATCGGCTACCCCAGCGCGGAGGCCGAGCTTCAGATGCTCGACGTCCACGGCGGGGTGAACCCGCTGGACGACCTCCAGCCGGTGGCCCACGCGCACGACATCGTGAAGCTGGTCGACGCCGTCCGCGGCGTCCACGTCGCCGACCCGGTCCGGCGCTACGCCGTCGACCTGGTCGCCGCCACGCGCACCCACCCCGACCTGAGACTCGGCGCCTCCCCGCGCGCGACGCTGCATCTGCTGCGCGCGGCGAAGGCGTCCGCCGCCCTCAGCGGCCGGGAGTACGCGCTGCCGGACGACGTGCAGGCCCTCGCCGTCGCCGTCCTGGCCCACCGGCTGCTGCCCACCGCGCAGGCCCAGCTCAACCGGCGCACCTCGGAGCAGGTCGTGCAGGAGATCCTGCAACGCACCCCGGTGCCCCAGCAGCAGGGCGGCATCGGCCTCGGCCACGGCACGCAGGCGTACGGCCAGCAGCCGCCGCGGAGGCTTGGATGACCACCGCCGGGGGGGCTGGGCACTCCGAGCCCGACCGGGGCGACAAGGGCGGGGTGCGCACCGCGCTGGCCGGTCTGACCACCCGCGGCCGGTCGTTCCTGGCCGCGGGCATCGCCGCCGCCATCTGCGCGTACGTCCTGGGGCAGAGCGATCTGCTCCGGGTCGGCCTGCTGCTGGCCGTGCTGCCCCTGGTCTGCGCCACCGTCCTGTACCGCACCCGCTACCGGGTCGCCGGCAGCCGCCGGCTCTCCCCCGCGCGCGTGCCGGCCGGCAGCGAGGCCCGCGTCCATCTGCGGATGGACAACGTGTCGCGGCTGCCCACCGGCCTGCTGATGCTCCAGGACCGGGTGCCGTACGTCCTCGGCCCGCGCCCCCGCTTCGTCCTCGACCGGGTCGAGGCGGGCGGTCGCCGCGAGGTCTCCTACCGGGTCCGCTCCGACCTGCGCGGCCGCTATCCGCTGGGCCCGCTCCAGCTGCGTCTGACCGACCCGTTCGGCATGTGCGAGCTGACCCGGTCCTTCTCGTCGTACGACACCCTGACGGTGATCCCGCGCGTGGAGCCGCTGCCGCCGGTGCGCTTCAGCGGCGAGGCGAAGGGCTACGGCGACGGACGGCAGCGCTCGCTCGCCCTGGCCGGCGAGGACGACGTCATCCCGCGCGGCTACCGCTACGGCGACGACCTGCGCCGGGTCCACTGGCGTTCCACCGCGCGCTACGGCGAGCTGATGGTGCGCCGCGAGGAACAGCCGCAGCGCTCGCGCTGCACGGTGCTCCTCGACACCCGGGGCCTCGCCTTCCACGGCGCGGGCCCCGACTCGGCCTTCGAGTGGGCCGTCTCGGGCACCGCGTCGGCGCTGGTCCACATGCTCGAACGCGGCTTCTCCGTCCGGCTGTTGACGGACACCGGCAGCTCGGTGCCCGGCGAGGGCGCGGACGGGTTCGCGGGCGCGAGCCAGGAGTCGGCGGACGCGGCGGGCCTGATGATGGACACCCTCGCGGTGATCGACCACTCCGACGGCACGGGCCTGTCGCGCGCCTACGACGTGCTGCGCGGCGGCAACGAGGGACTGCTGGTCGCCTTCTTCGGCGACCTCGACGAGGAACAGGCCACGGTCGCCGCCAAGATGCGCCAGCGCAGCGGAGGCGCGGTCGCCTTCCTGCTGGACGGGGCGGGCTGGGGCCGGGAACCGACCGATGTGGCCCGGCCGTTGGACCGGAGCGAGGAGCGGTTGCGGATGCTGCGCGAGGCCGGCTGGACGGCGCTGCGCGTGCCGCGCGGTGGCTCTCTGAGCGAGCTGTGGCGCCAGGCGGACCGCGAGCGCGCCGGTCTCGGTGCGGCGAACGGCGCCGGCAGTGAGGGGACACGGACATGAGCGGGCGGGCACGACTGGCGCTGGGCGCCTGGGCGGCCACCCTGATGGCGTCCTGCGCCCTGCTGCCCCTGGTCGAACCGGCCACGTGGATCCTCCAGGCGGCCTTCCTGCTGGGCGTCCAGTCGCTGGTGGGCGCGGCGACCCGGCGGGTACCGCTGGCCCGCCCCCTGACCGTGGCCTCGCAGGCCCTGGTCACGCTGATGATGCTGACCCTGGTCTTCACCCGGGAGCAGGCGGTCGCCGGGATCGTCCCCGGCCCCGAGGCCTTCCAGCGCTTCGCCGACCTGCTCCAGCAGGGCAGCGACGACATCGCGCGGTACGCGATCCCGGCGCCGCTGGAGTCCGACGGCATCCGGCTGATGATCCTCGGTGGCGTCCTGGTCATCGGGCTCGCGGTGGACACCCTCGCGGTGACCTTCCGCAGCGCGGCCCCGGCCGGACTGCCGCTGCTCGCGCTGTACTCCGTGGCCGCGGGGCTGTCCGACGGCGGTGCCGACTGGCTGTGGTTCGTGGTCGCGGCGGCCGGCTATCTGATGCTGCTGCTCGCCGAGGGACGCGACCGGCTCTCCCAGTGGGGCCGGGTCTTCGGCGGGGCGCCGCGCACCCCGGGCGGCGAGTCCGGCGTGGTGGCCCCGGTCCGCACCGGGCGGCGTATCGGCGCCGTCGCGCTGGGCCTGGCCCTCGTGGTGCCGATCGCCCTGCCCTCGATGAGCGGCGGCCTGCTGGACGGCGTCGGAGCGGGCGCGGGCGGTGGCAACGGCAGCGGGGGCACGATCTCCGCGGTGAACCCCCTGGTGTCCCTGCGCGACAACCTCAACGCGGACGACGACCGCGACGTCCTGTCCGTGCGGTCCGACCCGGAGGCGGCCGGCGCCCAGTATCTGCGGATCGTCTCCCTGGACGACTTCGACGGCACCACGTGGAAGCCGTCCAAGCGTGAAATCGACAAGGTGCCGGACGAGTTCCCCACCCCGCCCGGTCTCGGCGCCGACGTCCGGCGTGCCGAGATCACGACGCGGATCTCGGCCGCCGACTGGTACCAGCAGGACTGGCTGCCGATGCCGTACCCGCCGAGCGGCGTGGAGGTCGACGGCAAGTGGCGCTACGAACCGGTGGGCATGACGCTCGTCGGCGACCACGGCCAGACCACGCGCGGGAAGACGTACACGGTCAAGAGCCTGGACGTGCGGCCGACGGCCGAGCAGCTGGCCTCGGCCCCGGAGCCTCCCGCGACCCTGAAGCGCGAGTACACCAAGCTGCCGAAGTCCCTGCCCGACATCGTCACCAAGACCGCCCGCGAGGTCACCGCCGGCTCCTCGAACCACTACGAGGAGGCTGTGAAGCTCCAGGAGTACTTCACGGTGACCGGCGGCTTCCAGTACGACACCCAGGTCCAGGCGGGCAGCGGCTCGCAGGCCATCGCCCGGTTCCTGGAGAACAAGCAGGGCTTCTGCGTCCACTTCTCCTTCGCGATGGCCGCGATGGCCCGCAGCCTCGGCATTCCGGCCCGGGTCGCGGTGGGCTTCGCGCCCGGTACACCGCAGGGCGACGGATCGGTGACGGTCACGCTGCGCGACGCCCACGCCTGGCCCGAGCTGTACTTCGAGGGCGTCGGCTGGACCCGCTTCGAGCCGACCCCGACCCGGGGCACACAGCCCGAGTACACGCAGACCGAGACCCCGGGCAGCAGCCTGCCGGACACCGGTCGTCCGACGCAGTCGGCGAGCGCGGCGCCCTCCGCCACGCCGTCGGCGAGCGAGAGCTGCTCCGCGGCGCAGAAGAAGCTCGAGGCCTGCCCGAGCGAGTCCACGGCGGCGGCGCTCGCCAAGGACGGCGACGGCCCGAAGTGGTACGTCTTCCTGGCGTGGGCGCTCGGCGGTCTCGCCGCCCTGGCGATCCCGCTGGCGCCCGGGCTGTGGCGGACCCGGACCCGGGCGGTACGGCTGGGGGCGCACGGCCGGACCGAGGCGGACGCCGCGCAGCACACGCTGGCGGTCTGGCTGGAACTGACCGACACGGCCTGGGACTTCGGGATCATGCCGGACGAGTCGCAGACGCCTCGCAAGGCGGCGGCCCGGTTCGTCCGGCTGGGTCATCTCGATGAGGCTGCCGCGGCCTCGGTGCACCGTGTGGCGGAGGCGGTGGAGCAGGTGCTGTACGCGCCGCGGCCGCGCCCCACGGCGGGGCTCGCGGAGGACGTCCGGCGGGCGATCGCCGGGCTGCGCGGCACGGCACCGCGGAGCACGCAACTGCGGGCGGCCCTCGCCCCGCGTTCGACCGTACGGGTGGTGTGGGCCGTCTCGGAGTGGTGGAGCGGCGTCAAGACCCGGGCGGCGGCGGCCCGGCCGACCCTGCGCAAGCCGTCCGGCCAGCAGAACTAGGACGGCGCTCGGCAGCGAGTGAGCCCCCGGTCCGTGGAAGCGGACCGGGGGCTCAGCTGTCTCACCGGACCGGCTGCCGGAACGAGGGAACCAAGGGGGGCAAAGGGCGTGCGTGAGGGGGTGACCGCCCCGTGGGCGGTCACCCCCTCATTCGCTGTGGGTCGAGCTACTGGCCGCCCTGTTCGTCGCGGCGCCGCTGCCAGCGCTGCTCGATGCGGTCCATCATGGAGCGCTTCTGCCGGGGCTGGCGACTAGCCTGCTGGCCGCCACCCGCCGCGGGCTGTTCGCCCGGCTTGGGAGCCTTGCGCCAGCCGGTCACGGCGAGTACCGCACAGCCCAGCATGACGAGGAAGCCCACCACGCTGAGCCAGACCTGCTTGGCGACCATTCCTGCCATGAGGAGCGCGATACCTACGAGGAAGCCCGCGACCGCCTGGTAGACCCGTCGCCGGGTGTACGTACGCAGCCCGCTTCCCTCGAGCGCTGTCGCGAACTTGGGATCTTCGGCGTACAGCGCTCGCTCCATTTGCTCGAGCATTCGCTGCTCGTGCTCCGAGAGCGGCACGGAGTCCTCCTCATCGTGCAGTCGCCGGGGCGACTCGGGGGGTCCCTTCAGGATAGGCAGGGAATCGCCCCCGTGAAACCCGCCCCTCTACGCCAATTAGCCAACCGGATTCCGCCATGAGCGTCCCGGCCGCTGAATCTTGCATTCCCCAGCAGCCGACCCGTCATGCCGGGCGGTCTCCCTCGATCATACGGCGCTGGGCGCCCGATCGGGGGGCCTGTGGCGTACTCCATCTGCACCCAAGTCCCTGATCAGCGCCGCACCAGGACGCGGCACACGGGTCTCAGGACGCCGACCGCGTCTCGCCGAGCACATGAAGCTGGGTGGCCACGGAGTGGAAGGCGGGCAGCTCGGCCGCCGCCTCCTCCAGCTTGAGCAGCGCCTCCAGGGCCCCGGGCTCGGTGTCGACCAGCACTCCGGGGACCAGGTCGGCGAAGACCCGGACGCCGTGCACGGCGCCGACCTTTAGGCCCGCTCCCTCGACGAGCGCGGTGAGCTGTTCGGCGGTGAAACGCCGCGGCACGGGGTCGCCGTCTCCCCAGCGGCCGTTCGGGTCGGCGAGGGCCTGCTTGGCCTCCTTGAAGTGGCCGGCGAGGGCGCGGGCGAGCACGGCGCCGCCCAGGCCGGCCGCGAGCAGGCTGAGGACGCCTTCGGAGCGCAGCGCGGCGATCACGTTGCGGACGCCCTCGGCGGGGTCGTCGACGTACTCCAGGACGCCGTGGCACAGCACCGCGTCGTAGGCGCCGCGCTCGACCACGTCGAAGAGACCGTGGGCATCGCCCTGGACGCCCTGGACGCGGTCGGCGACGCCGGCCTCGGCGGCGCGGCGCTCCAGGGCGAAGAGCGCGTTGGGGCTGGGGTCGACGACGGTGACGCGGTGGCCGAGGCGGGCGACGGGCACGGCGAAGTTGCCGCTGCCGCCTCCGGTGTCGAGGACGTCCAGGGACTCCCGGCCCGTGGCCTTGACCCGCCGTTCGAGAGCGTCCTGGAGGACCTCCCAGACCACGGCGGTACGGAGGGAGGCGCGGGGTCGCAGCGGGTCCGACACGGCAGTTGACTCCTCGGCGCGGCACCGCCTCATGCACGGCGGAGCGAACGGGCACCCTCCCCGCCCGGGGTGCGGAAGGCGAGGGTTTCAGGCGCCTCCACCCTAATGGGCGGCGAAGCGAGTCATCACCGACCGAGTCCTGAGCCGCGCACTGTCTTCGGTGGACCGCGAGGCTCGTCGACGGGGTTCACCCCGCGTCCGGCATGTCCCTGCTCTCTGGGTGGTCGTCGGGGTCCGGGTGGTCCGTGTCCTGGCGGGGCTGAGGCAGGACCGGCTGGAGGACCAGCATCCGCTCGACGAGGCGCAGGAACATCGCCACGTCGCGTATGAGGTCGTCGGCGTCCCGGCGGGAGGCCGCGCCCTGGATGCCGGCCTCGGCCCGGGCGCGGCGGCGGGCCCCGGCGGCGAAGAGCGCGCTCCACTCGGCGAGCTCGGGCGCTATCTCGGGGAGCACTTCCCAGGCGCTCCGGATCTTGGCCCGGCGTCGGGGGGTCGGCTCCGGACGTCCGCGCGCGGCGAGGACGGCGGCGGCGGTGCGCAGGGCGGCGAGATGCGCCGTCGCATAGCGCTCGTTCGGGGTTTCCAGGACGGCGGCCTCGTCGAGTCCGGCACGGGCCTGGGCGAGCAGGTCGAGGGCGGCGGGCGGGGCCGTGGTCCGGCGCAGCACGGGGTGTACGTCGCTCGCCGGTCCGGTCAGTGAGGGGGCAGGGCCGGTGGCGCGGCGCCGACGGGCGGCTGCTGCGTGGTAGGTGGCCATGACGAACCTCCTGTCGTCTGCGTGACGGCGTTGTGGCCGTATGTGCCCATCGTGAGGTATGCCACTGACAATCCGTTCTGACCTGGGCTTTTGCTTCGATCGAAGGTTCGGGTTAGTTTTTGCACTGACCAGTCAGTTCAAAAACTCGCTTCAACACTCAGGGGGTGGGCTGTGGACGGAGTCGTCGTCACAGCCGAGGGCCTCGGGCTCAAGGGGCCACGGGGGTGGGCCTTCCGCGGGATCACCTTCGAGGCCGAGCCCGGCTCGCTCATCGCGGTCGAGGGCCCGTCGGGGACCGGCCGCACATGTCTGCTGCTCGCGCTCACCGGGCGGATGAAGGCCACCGAGGGGACGGCGGCCGTGGGCGGGGCACGGCTGCCCAAGCAGCTCGGGGCGGTGCGGCGGATGAGCGCCGTCGCGCATGTCGCCGGCGTCACCGACCTCGACCCGGCCCTCACCGTCGCGGAGCACCTGCGGGAGCGGGCCCTGCTCCAGCACCGGTTCGGGGACTCCCTGCGTGCGCTGCTGCGGCCCCGCGCGGAGCGCACCGACGAGGCCAGACTGCGGATCGACACCGCCCTGACCGCCGCCGGCCTCGACCGGGAGGCCCTGCCCAAGGGCTCCCGGACCGCCGTACGCGATCTGGAGCGGCTGGAGGCGCTGCGGCTGTCCCTCGCCCTCGCCCTCATCGGACGTCCGAAGCTGCTCGGCGTCGACGACACCGATCTGAAGCTGTCGGACGCCGAACGGGCCGAGGTCTGGGCGCTGCTGAGGTCGCTCACCGAGGCCGGGACCACCGTCGTGGCCGTGTGCAGCGAGGCCCCGGACGGCGTGGTGAAGGTGTCCACCGAGGGGAAGGAGAAGGCCGATGCGCTCGCCGCGACTGGCCGCGCTTGAGCTCCGGCGCTTCGGCCGGGGCAGGCTGCCGCGCGCCGCCCTGGTCGCGCTGCTGGTGCTGCCGCTGCTGTACGGCGCCCTGTACCTGTGGTCGTTCTGGGACCCGTACGGCCGGCTCGACCGCATCCCGGTGGCGCTCGTGAACGCCGACAAGGGGGCGACCGCCGACGGGAAGAAGATCACCGCGGGCGCCGACATCACGAAGGGGCTGCGCGAAAGCGACGTCTTCGACTGGCACGAGGTGAGCGCCGCCGACGCGCGCGCGGGCGTCGAGGACGGCACGTACTACCTGTCGCTGACCATGCCGACCGACTTCAGCGAGCGCATCGCCTCCAGCGCGGGCGACTCCCCCGAGACCGGGGCGCTCCAGGTCAGGACCAACGACGCGAACAACTACATCGTCGGGCAGATCTCGCGCACGGTCTTCAGCGAGGTGCGTCAGGCCGCGTCCACGAAGGCCTCGCGGTCCTTCCTGGACCAGATCTTCATCTCCTTCTCCGACATCCACGGCGCGACGGTCAAGGCCGCCAAGGGCGCCGACAAGCTGGAGACCGGCACGGCCAAGGCCGAGAAGGGCTCCAAGGACCTCGCCGACGGCCTCAAGGACGCCAAGAGCGGCAGCGGCAAGCTGTCCAAGGGGCTCAAGAAGCTCGACAAGGGCGCGGGCGACCTCCAGGACGGCTCGGAGAAGGTCTCCGAGGGCACCCAGACCCTCGCCGACAAGGTCAACGGGGTCGCGGAGAAGGTGGGCCCGTTCCTCAAGGACAACGAGAAGACGATCGGCGACACCGCCCAGCTCGTCGCGGACTCCGCAGGGGCGATCCGCGACAACCTCGACACCCTGGTGAAGACGGCTCCGGTCGCCGCCAAGGGCGCCCACACGGCCTCCGACACCCTGGACGACGTCTACAAGGCGCGCTGCGAGAACCCGGTCCTGCCGGACGGGGCCTGCGCCGACCTGAAGAAGGCCAAGGACGCCGCCGCGGACGTGGCGACGATCGCGGACGACGTGAACACCCTCGTGGACGACCAGGACGGCGATCTGAAGAAGCTCGACAAGAACCTGGCGACCCTCCAGGAGCAGGCCCAGGCTCTCGCCGACCGGGCGCCGAACCTCTCCGAGGACCTCGACGACGCCGTCTCCAAGATCAACAAGTTGAACGAGGGCGCGGGCAAGGTCGCCGCGGGCGCCAAGACCCTCCACACCGGGCTCGGCACGGCCAAGACCGGCGCCGGCGACCTGGACGAGGGGGTCGGCCAGCTCAAGACGGGCGCCGAGGACCTCAACGGCGGCATGTACAAGCTCGTCGACGGCACCGGGAAGCTCTCCGACGGACTGCACGACGGCGCCGGCCAGATCCCCGACTACGACAAGGCTGACCGCGACCAGCGCACCGGCGTCATGGCCGACCCGGTCCACCTCGTCTCCAGGGACCTCCACAAGGCGCCCAACTACGGCACCGGCTTCGCCCCGTACTTCATCCCGCTGTCCCTGTGGGTGGGCGCGATGGTGGCGTACATGCTGGTGGCGCCGATGAACCGGCGCGCGCTCGCGGCGGGCGCCCCCGCGTGGCGGATCGCGCTGGCCGGCTGGCTGCCGGTGGTGGCCGTCGGAGTGCTCCAGACGGTCGCCCTGATGTCGGTGCTGCACTGGGCGATCGGCCTCCAGATGGTGCGGGCGGCCGGGACGGTGGGCTTCCTGTTCCTGGTCACGGCGTGCTTCGCGGCGATCGTGCAGTGGCTGAACGCCCGCTTCGGGGCGGCGGGCCGGATCCTCGTCCTCGCCTTCCTGATGCTCCAGCTGACCTCCGCGGGCGGCACCTACCCCGTGCAGACGAGCCCGGGCTTCTTCAACGCGCTCCACCCCTTCCTGCCGATGAGTTACGTCGTCGAGGCGCTACGCCGGCTCATCACGGGCGGCGGTCTCGGTCCGGTGTGGCACGCGTGCGTGGTGCTCACCGCCTTCACCGCGGGCGCTCTCGCACTGACCGCCCTGTCGGCCCGCCGACGCCAGGTGTGGACGCTCGACCGGCTGCACCCGGAGCTGAGCCTGTGACCTCGACGACCGACGGGCCCACGGTTGCTGTGACAATCGGGGCCATGGAAAGCAGCAGCGGCAGCACGCGCCGCGAGGCCACCCGGCAGAAGCTCTACGAGGCGGCCGTCACCCTCATCGCCGAGCAGGGCTTCTCCGCCACGACCGTCGACGAGATCGCGGAGCGGGCCGGGGTCGCGAAGGGCACCGTCTACTACAACTTCGCGAGCAAGTCCGTCCTCTTCGAGGAGCTGCTGCGGCACGGTGTGGGCCTGCTCACCGCGTCCCTCCGGGAGGCGGCGGAACGGACCGCCCGGGACGGCGGCAGCAAGACGGACGCCCTGGACGCGATGATCCGGGCCGGCCTGGTCTTCATCGACCGCTACCCGGCCTTCACCCAGCTGTACGTGGCCGAGCTGTGGCGCACCAACCGGGCCTGGCAGTCCACCCTCCTGGTGGTCCGTCAGCAGGCGGTGGCGGTCGTCGAGGACGTGCTGCGCGAGGGCATCGACAACGGCGAGTTCCATGAGGCCATCGACGTCTCCCTGACCGCGTCGGCCCTCGTCGGCATGGTGCTGGTCGCCGCGCTCGACTGGAAGGCGTTCCAGTCGGAGCGCTCCCTGGACGACGTCCACTCGGCGCTGTCGCGGCTGCTCCAGGGCCGGGTGAGCGGCCGGGGATGAGCCGCCGCGCAAGTACGGGTACGCGCGCGTAGACACGAAAGCGCCGGTCCGCTGTGGCCGCGTCCCCCGCGGGCCACCTCGAACCGGCGCCTTCTCGTGCTCCCCCGTTTTCCCTTTTCCCCCGTGTCCCCCGTTGGACCCCCGTTCGGTCGTTCCCCCGGGCCCCCGTGCCTCGCTCCCGCCGACTTCCGCCGGCGGAAGGAGCGGATCAGGGGCGGCTCCGATTCCGGCGCCCCGTGTCGCCGGTTCCGGAGCCGTTCCCCGTCTCCGTGGCTCCACTCTCTCGTTCACGCAGGTCGGCCCCCATCCGCGCGCGTACTCATCTCGCCCACTAGGTACGGATACTCAGACCTGCGCACTCAGGCCCAGGACGCCCCGTCGCCCACTGGTTACGATCGCGTCCGTGTCGGTACTCCCTCTCGTCTTCACCAGCGGCTGGGCCAGCGGAATCAACGCGTACGCCGTCGTGCTGCTGCTCGGCGTCTTCGGCTCCACCGGGCTGAGCGACGACGTCCCCGCGGCCTTGCAGCGCCCTGAGGTGCTCGTCACAGCGGGCGTGCTGTTCCTGTGCGAGGCGGTCGCGGACAAGATCCCGTACGTCGACTCGGCGTGGGACTCCGTGCACACGGTGATCCGCCCGGCGGCAGGAGCCTGGGTCGGCGCGGTGCTGGCCGGTCAGAGCGGCTCGCTCAACGACGTCGTCGCGGGACTGGTCGGCGGTTCGACGGCACTGGCCAGCCATGCGGTCAAGGCCGGGACGCGGATGGCGGTCAACACCTCGCCGGAGCCGTTCAGCAATGTGATCGTGAGCCTGGCCGAGGATCTCGGCGTCGGCGGCATCGTCACCTTCGCGATCTTCAACCCGCAGGCGGCGGCGATCATCGCGGCCGTGCTGCTGCTCGGCGGGCTGGTGATACTGATCTTCCTGATCTCCCGGATCCGGCGCTTCCTGCGGCGCCGGGCCCAACGCCGGGAGGAGAGACGGCTCGCGGGCCGCTCGGGCCACCCACCGGGCTGGTGACGTCACACCGGCCCACGGCCCGGGCTGTCAGTGGCGGCCGATAAAGTCGCAGGCATGGCACGGATTGCGGTGATCGGCGCCGGGATGGGCGCGATGGCGGCCGCTGCCCGGCTGGCCGTCGCGGGCCACCGGGTGGCGGTGTACGAGCGTACGCAGACGTACGGCGGTGCGCTGCGCCGCTTCGAGCGCGACGGATTCGCCTTCGACACCGGCCCGGGACTGCTGCCGCTGCCCGCCGTCTACCGCGACCTGTTCGTCAAGACCGGCAAGGAGCCGCTGGAGTCGGTCGTCGAGCTGGTCCAGGTCGACCCGTCGTCGCGGCACCTCTTCGCGGACGGCACCGAGGTCGCCCTGCCGAACGCGTCCCGCGCGGGCGTGGTGGCGGCGCTGGACGAAGCGCTCGGCGCGGGGGCCGGCGACCGCTGGGGCGACTTCCTGGTCCGGGCCCGCGAGGCCTGGGACCGTACGCGCCGGCCGCTCCTGGAGGAGCCGCTGTGGCCCAACTGGTCGGTGCTGGCCGACCGCGAGCCCTACCCGTCGGTCCCCCACAAGAAGCTGCTGCGCACCCGCCGCGCCGCTCTCCTCGCCGAGATCGGCGCCTGGGAGCTGCGCGACCCCCGGCTGGCCGCGCTGCTGGACGGCTACGCGCTGGCGTACGGCCTCGACCCGGGCACCGCCCCGGCGAGCGCCGCGGTGCTGCCGTACATGGAGCACGCCTTCGGGACCTGGTATGTCCGCGGCGGTATGCGGGAGTTGGCGCGCGCGGTGTACGAGCGGTGTGTGGCGCGCCGGGTGGAGTTCCACTTCGGGGCCGAGGTCACCGGGGTGCTGGAGAAGGACGGCCGGGCGGCCGGGCTGGAGCTGGGCGACGGTTCGGTGGTGGAGGCGGAGTTCGTCGTCGCCGGGGTCGCTCCCGAGGTGCTGAGCCGTTGTGTGCGTGGCTCAGCGGTCCGGGCCGACGGTCAGATCCCGCCGCGAGGCGGGCTGCCGAGCCGTCTGACGGTGCTGCTGGCGCTGCGTGGTGGACGCCCGAAGGGCGTGGCACACAAGACGGTCGTGCACGCGGAGGACCGGCAGCGTGAGCTGTCCCTGCTGTTCGGCTCGCCCTCGGGTCTCGACGCGCGCCCCACACTCACCGTCCTGCGGCCCGACGACCCCGCCCTGGTCCCGGACCTCGACCACGAGGCCGTCACCCTCACCGCGACGGTGCCCGCCCACCCCGGCGGCGACCGGCCGGAGTCCGAGGTCTTCGCCGACCACGCGGACAAGCTCATCACCGCCGCCGAGCGGGCCGTACCGGACCTGCGCGAGCGCCTTCTCTGGCGTGAGGTACGCATCCCGGCCGACATCGCGGACGCCACCGGCTCGGAGGGCGGCGCGGTACCGGCCCCGGCTCTCGCCGCGGCCGAGGGGCGGCTGCTGCACCCCTCCAACCGGACGGAGCTGCCTGGTCTGTTCACCGTCGGCGGCTGGTCGCACCCCGGTGGCGGTCTCCCGCACGCGGGCATGTCGGGCGCGCTGGTCGCCGGGCTGATCGTGGAGGGACCGGACTTCCGGGGCTCTCAGTGACGGCCCCGCAAGCCGCCGGCTCCGGGTGACCGTCGCTCAGAAGCGGTACTGCTCGTCGTAGCCGTTCCCCTGCTGGCCGTTGCCCTGGTAGGGGTACGGCTGCTCCGGCGGGAGTTCGCCGCCGTAGGTGTCGTCGGTGCGCTGCTGCGGGACCCAGACACCGCCGGCCGGGGCCTCGCCGCCGTAAGTGGGGTTGCCGTACTGGTCCTGGCCGTAGGCCTGCTGGCCGTACTGCTGCTGGCCGCCGTAGGAGGTGTCGTACCCGCCACCGTAGGTCTGGGTGCCGATGTACGGGTCGGAGTAGGCGGCGTACTGCTGCTGTCCGGTCGTGTCGTAGCCGTACTGCTGCTGGTCGTAGCCGGTGTAGCCGTCGTAGGCGTAGTTCTGGTCGGCGCCCTGGGCCGCCGTCGCGTACTGGTCCTGGCCGGCGTAGGTGCCGTCGTCGGCCGCCGCCGGGTAGGGAGTGTCGCCGTATATGCCGTAGGAGCCGGTGTCGTCCGGCATGGGCTGGGGCTCGTAGACCGCGGTGGTCTCGGCCGCCGCGGCGGGGCGGGCGGGCGTGAACACGTCGTCGCGGTCGTAGTCGTCGCCGTAACCGGCGGTGTCCTGGCGGTAGTTGCCCGCGTCGCCGTAGTCGGCGTCGGTCGCCTCCAGGTCGGAGACCTCCAGGGTCGGCTCCTCGCGGCCGCGCTCACGGCGCTTGCCGCCGGCCAGCCCGCCCAGGGCCGCCGGCGGATTGACCGCCCAGCCCTGCTCGAAGCCGCGGCGGAAGGAGAGCGTGACGTAGGTCTGGCCGATCGCGAAGGCGATGGCGCCCAGTCCGATGACGACGACCGACGGGATCAGGACACCGAGGACGACGCCCACGAAGCCCGCAAAGGCGAGCAGGCGCCAGCGCAGGCGCGCCTTGTACTGGAGCAGCACCTCGCCGAGCAACCACAGCGCGACGACTCCGAACGCGATGTAGAGGACCGTCCAGCCCATGTACGCCCCTCTCCCAGTAACCGCTACGCAGTGTGTCGTATATCCGTGCGGCCGGTCTAGGCCTGCGGTGGGTGGTGCAGGCCCAGGTTCTCGTAGATTTCCAGCGTCGCCGTGGAGTTGTTGAGCGTGATGAAGTGCAGTCCGGGCACTCCCTCGGCCAGCAGCCGCGCACAGAACTCGGTGGCGAATTCGATACCGATGGAGCGTACAGCGGCCGGATCGTCTTTTGCTGTGAGGATCCGCTCTTTCAGGGCAGAGGGGATCGACGCGTTGCTGAGCTGCGGAAGCCGTTCGAGCATCTTCACACTCGTGACCGGCATCACTTCGGGGATGACCGGGGTGGAGCAGTCGGCGGCGGCCACCCGGTCGCGGAGGCGAAGGTAGGAATCCGGCTCGAAGAACATCTGCGTGATGGCGTAGTCGGCGCCGGCCCGGCACTTGTCGACGAAGTGCTCGACGTCCGTGTCCCAGTCGCCGGAGCGCGGGTGCATCTCGGGGAAGGCGGCGACGCCGACGCAGAAGTCACCCGACTCCTTGATGAGCCGGACCAGTTCGGCCGCGTACGTCAGGCCCTGCGGATGCGGCACCCAGTCGCCCATGGGGTCGCCGGGCGGATCGCCGCGCACCGCGAGCATGTTGCGGATCCCGGCGTCGGCGTACTGACCGATGATGTTGCGCAGCTCGGCGATCGAGTGGTTGACCGCCGTGAGGTGGGCGACCGGGGTGAGGGTGGTGTCCGCGGCGATCCGCTCGGTGGCGCGGACGGTGCCCGCGCGGGTGGAGCCGCCGGCGCCGTAGGTCACGGAGACGAAGTCGGGGGCCACCGCCTCGACCCGCCGCAGCGCGTTCCACAGGTTCCGCTCGCCCTTCTCCGTCTTCGGAGCCCAGAACTCGAACGAGTACACGGTCTTGCCGGTGGCGAGGATGTCGCGCACGGTGCGTGCGCGGTCCGTCCTGGTGGATGCGGTTCCGAGGGCCATACCGGCAGGTTAGCCAGGGGGCGCTGGTCACCCAACCAGATCACGGATATTTGCCCGAATTGTCGATTTGTTGTCCACCCATCGGACAGTTTTCGGACAGCGGGCCGTGGGCCGTGGGCCGTGGACAACAGAACGATCGTTGTCGGGGCAGGTCACCGCTGGCGCAGGCGCTTGGCGAACTCCGCCGCCGCCGCGCCGGGATCGTCCGCCTCCGTGAGGGCGCGTACGACGACGACACGCTCCGCGCCCGCCTCCAGGACCTCGTCGAGGTTGCCGAGGTCGATGCCGCCGATGGCGAACCAGGGGCGGTCGGTGCGGAGGGCGGCGGTGTGGCGGACCAGGTCGAGGCCGGGGGCGTGGCGGCCGGGCTTGGTGGGGGTGGGCCAGCAGGGGCCGGTGCAGAAGTAGTCGACGCCGTCCTGGACGGCGGCCGCCGCGGCTTCCGACTCGGCGTGCGTGGAGCGGCCGATGAGGACGTCGTCGCCGAGGATCGCGCGGGCCGCGGGGACCGGGAGGTCGCCCTGGCCGAGGTGGAGTACGTCGGCGCGGGCGGCGTGGGCGACGTCGGCACGGTCGTTGACGGCGAGCAGCTTGCCGTGGCGGGCGCAGGCGTCGGCGAAGACCTGGAGGTGCTCCAGTTCCTCGGCGGCCTCCATGCCCTTGTCCCGGAGCTGCACGATGTCCACACCGCCGGCCAGGACCGCGTCCAGGAACTCCGGGAGGTCGCCCTGGCGCCTGCGGGCGTCCGTGCAGAGGTAGACGCGGGCGTCGGCGAGGTGGGCGCGGGCCGTGCGGGCGGAGTCGGTCGCGTCGGTTGCGTCGGTCATGTTCGGTCCCCCGGTGTCGGTGGCGTACGGGCCTCGGGCGAGTGCGGTCGGCCTCGGCGGGCGGTAGTGAACCACAGGTGGGCTGTGCGGGGGCATGCCGGTACGCCGTGGTGGGCCGGGGGTGGGTGTCGCTCGCCCGCGCTCGCGGGGTGCCGCCGCGCCGACCCGTCCGGCCCCAGCGGCACGACTGCCCGCAGCTACACGGAGACATGGCGCGCAGCTACGGCAGACGGACCCTGGGGCCGGACGGTGTTCAGGTCAGACGGCGAGCGCCTGGGCGCGGCGCTTCACCTCCGTGCCGCGGTTCTCACTGAGGGCCTGGGCCGGGGTACCGGGGAGGCTGTCGTCCGGGGTGAAGAGCCACTCCAGCATCTCTTCGTCGCTGAAGCCGTCGTCCCGCAGGAGCGTCAGGGTCCCGGTGAGGCCCTTGACGACCTTCTGCTCGGCCCCGTCGATGAAGGCGGCGGGGACGTGCAGTGCGCGGTTCTCACCTCGGCGTACGGCGATGAGCTGGCCCTCCTTGACCAGCTGCCGCACACGCGTCACCTCGACATCCAGCATTTCTGCGATGTCGGGGAGGGTGAGCCAGGCGGGGACGAGAGCATCGATCTTTGCGTCAATCTCGGTCACGGAATCAAGCCTGCCATCCCGCACTGACAGTCGGAAGCCGGGGCCACCCGAAACGGCCCCTACCTTGACATTTCCGCTAGACCACGGCCGCCTTCAGCGGCCTGCCCGGATCCGGCAGCAGCTCCGGGTCCAGTTCCGTCCCCGCCTCGATCAGCCGCCGCCCCTGCGCCAGATCCCGCGGCCGGCCCACCGCCAGCAGCGCGACCAGCCGGTTCTCGCGCAGCCAGCAGACCGTCCAGGCCGGCCCTGACGGGTCCCCGCGCCACAGGACCGTGTCGGCGGACGCGTGATGGCCGGCGTACTGGACGAAACGGCCGAACTGCTCGGACCAGAAGTACGGCACCGGGTCGTAGACCGACGGCGTCTCGCCGATGATGTTGGCCGCGATCGTGCGCGGGCCCTGGAGGGCGTTGTCCCAGTGGTGGACCAGCAGTCGCTCGCCGTAGCGCCCCGAGGGGAAGGACGCGCAGTCGCCGACGGCGTACACGTCCGGGAGCGAGGTACGCAGCCCGGCGTCGGCCACGACCTCGCCGTGCGCGCCGAGGTCGACGCCCGAGCCGGACAGCCAGGACGTGGCGGGGCGGGCCCCGATGCCGACCACGACGGCGTCGGCGGGCAGCCGGGAGCCGTCGTCGAGGACGACCTCGCCGGGCTCGATGTGCGCCACGCGCGCGTGGGTGCGCAGTGCGGCCCCCGCGTCGGCGTACCAGGCGGTCATCGGCGTGGCGACCTCGGCGGGCAGGGCTCCCGCCAGCGGCCGGTCGGCGGCCTCGACGACCGTCACCGCGCAGCCCGCGTCGCGCGCGGCGGTGGCGAACTCGGCGCCGATCCAGCCCGCGCCGACGACCACGATGTCGTGCTGCCGGGCGAGTACGGGCCGCAGCCGTTCGGCGTCGTCGAGGGTGCGCAGCAGATGGACGCCGGGGACGCCCTCCGCGCCGGGCAGCCGGATCGGTTCGGCGCCGGTGGCGAGGACCAGGACGTCGTACGGCACCGGCCCGCCCGCGGCGTCGAGTTCGTGGTCGGCGGGGCGGACGCCCAGGACCTCCACGCCGAGGCGCAGTTCGATGCCGAGTGCCTCGAAGTCGACCTCGAAGGCGGAGCCCTCGGCCTTGCCGAGCAGCACGGCCTTGGACAGCGGCGGCCGGTCGTAGGGCTGATGGGGTTCCGCGCCGATCAGGGTCACGGTGCCGGTGAAGCCCTGTTCGCGCAGGGCCACCGCGGTCTGGACGCCGGCCATGCCCGCGCCGACCACGACCACGCGCCGCCGCGCCTGCGTATCCGTCTCGTCGCTCACCTGATCACCATAGTCACCTGACAATTTGTCAGTCAGCGGTCGTGCGCCGTGACCTGCTGCACACCCTCCGCGATCCGGCCCTCATCCGCGATCTGCTCGACCACGCTGGTGCCGCTGCCCGCCTGTGACTCCCACTCCCAGCGCTCCGCCAGGCGCACCCGCCCGTCCGCGAGCTCCACGACCGTGGACACACAGTGCCCGCTCGACGTCGTCCCGTCGGTCTTGAGCTGCACGTACCGGAAGTCGAGCCGATCGCCCTCCCGTGTGCCGACGAGATGCCCGCGGACGACGTCGCCGCCCGCGTACTCGGCCCAGATCTCGCCGTCCTTCTCGTGGTACGTGAACCGGGTGCGGGTGCCCACCTGACCTGGGGCCTGGTCGGCGACGGGGGCGAGGACGAGGCCGTCCAGCGAGCGGGCCATGACAGTGGGCCTCCTTACAAAAGCGCAAAACCAAGAGCTAGGGTGGCCAACGTAGAGCACTCGCGGGAGCCCGGACGCACCGGGCTGAGAGGGAGGCTGGCGGCCTCCGACCGTACGAACCTGATCCGGGTCATGCCGGCGAAGGGAGGGGCTGGACGCCCATGTCCTCACGTACGTCAGACGTCCTCGTCGTCGGGGGCGGAATCATCGGCCTCGTCACGGCCTGGCGGGCCGCGCAGCGCGGTCTCGCCACCACCGTCATGGACCCCGAACCGGGGGGCGGGGCCGCCCAGGTGGCGGCCGGCATGCTGGCCGCCGTCACCGAACTCCACTACGGCGAGCAGACCCTGCTCGCCCTGAACCTGGCCTCGGCCCGCCGCTATCCGGAGTTCGCGGCCGAGCTGACCGACCTGACCGGGCTCGACCTCGGCTACCGCCGCTGCGGCACGCTCGCCGTCGCCCTGGACGCCGACGACCGAGCCCATCTGCGCGAACTGCACGCCTTGCAGCAGCAGTCGGGCCTTGAGTCCGAGTGGCTGTCCGGGCGGGAGTGCCGGCGTCTGGAGCCGATGCTCGCGCCGGGCGTGCGCGGCGGCCTCCGGGTGGACGGCGATCACCAGATCGACCCTCGGCGGCTGACCAAGGCGCTGCTGGCCGCCTGTGAGCGGGCGGGTGTGGTGTTCCATCGCGACTGGGCCGAGCGGCTCGACGTCGTAGGGGACCGGGCCGCCGGGGTCACGGCGACCGACGGTACGCGGCTGGGCGCGGGCCAGGTCGTGCTGGCGGCGGGCAGCCTCAGCGGACGCCTCGCCGGAGTCCCGGACGCCGTCCTGCCCCCGGTCCGCCCCGTGAAGGGCCAGGTGCTGCGGCTGACCGTGCCGCCCCGCTACGCGCCGTTCCTGAGCCGGACCGTGCGGGCCGTGGTGCGCGGCAGCCAGGTCTATCTGGTGCCGCGCGAGAACGGCGAGCTGGTGATCGGGGCGACCAGCGAGGAGCTGGGCTGGGACACGACGGTGACCGCGGGCGGGGTGTACGAGCTGCTGCGCGACGCCCATGAGCTGGTCCCCGGCATCACCGAGCTGCCGCTGACGGAGACCCGCGCGGGTCTGCGCCCCGGCTCCCCGGACAACGCCCCGCTGCTCGGCCCGACCGAGCTGCCGGGCCTGCTGCTGGCCACCGGCCACTACCGCAACGGGGTGCTGCTGACGCCGGTCACCGGGGACGCGCTGGCCCACGCCCTCACCACCGGCGAACTCCCGGACGAGGCCCGCCCCTTCACTCCCCGGCGATTCACGAAGCACCTCACGGAGCAGCCCGCATGAACATCTCCGTCAACGGGGAGCCGCGTCGGTTCGCTCCCGGCACGGCGCTCGACACCGTCGTGCGCGCCCTCACCCCGGCGCCCTCCGGAGTGGCCGCCGCCCTCAACGAAACCGTCGTCCCGCGCGCGCAGTGGCCGTCGACGTCCCTCTCCGAGGGGGACCGCGTCGAGGTCCTCACCGCCGTCCAAGGAGGCTGACCCATGGCCGACGATCCCTTCGTCCTCGGCGCTGCAACGTTCTCGTCCCGGCTGATCATGGGCACGGGCGGGGCGCCCAGCCTGGACGTGCTGGAGCGGGCGCTGGTCGCCTCGGGCACGGAACTCACGACGGTCGCGATGCGGCGCGTGGACCCGAACGTCCACGGCTCGGTCCTGTCCGTGCTGACGAGGCTCGGCATCCAGGTGCTGCCGAACACGGCCGGCTGCTTCACGGCGGGCGAGGCGGTGCTGACGGCCCGCCTCGCGCGCGAGGCGCTCGGCACGGATCTGATCAAGGTGGAGGTCATCGCCGACGAGCGCACCCTGCTGCCGGACCCGATCGAGCTCCTGGAGGCGGCGGAGACCCTGGTCGACGACGGGTTCACGGTGCTGCCGTACACCAACGACGACCCGGTGCTGGCCCGGAAGCTGGAGGACGTGGGGTGTGCGGCGATCATGCCGCTGGGCTCCCCCATCGGGTCCGGGCTCGGTATCCGCAACCCGCACAACTTCCAGCTGATCGTCGAGCACGCGCGCGTGCCGGTGATCCTGGACGCGGGAGCCGGTACGGCGTCCGACGCGGCGCTCGCGATGGAGCTGGGCTGCGCGGGTGTGATGCTCGCCTCGGCGGTGACACGGGCCCAGGAGCCGGAACTGATGGCACACGCGATGCGGCACGCGGTCGAGGCGGGCCGGCTGGCCCACCGGGCCGGCCGCATTCCCAAGCGCCACTTCGCCGAAGCGTCCTCCCCCGCCGAGGGGTTGGCGCGCCTGGACCCCGAACGCCCAGCGTTCTGAACGTACGTTCGATGAGATTCGGGAGCGGGTGCGAGGTCCGTCACAGCTCGGCTTCAGTCCCGCCCCGATCTCACCCGAACCCCCGGCCCTGTCAGTCACGGCTCGTACACTCACCTGCGTGGATACGACCCTTCAGGACCCGCTGGTCGGGCAGGTGCTCGACGGCCGGTATCGCGTGGAAGCGCGGATCGCCGTCGGCGGGATGGCCACGGTCTACCGGGCCCTGGACACCCGCCTCGACCGTGTGCTCGCCCTGAAGGTCATGCACCCGGGCCTCGCCGCCGACGCCACCTTCGTCGACCGCTTCATCCGCGAGGCCAAGTCCGTCGCCCGGCTCGCCCACCCCAACGTGGTGCAGGTCTTCGACCAGGGCACCGACGGGTCGTACGTCTATCTGGCCATGGAGTACATCGCCGGCTGCACCCTGCGTGACGTGCTGCGCGACCGCGGGGCGCTCCAGCCCCGGGCCGCGCTCGACATCCTGGAGCCGGTGCTGGCCGCGCTCGGGGCCGCGCACCGCGCCGGGTTCGTGCACCGCGACATGAAGCCCGAGAACGTGCTGATAGGGGACGACGGCCGGGTCAAGGTCGCCGACTTCGGGCTGGTCCGCTCGGTCGACACCGTCACCAACACCACCGGCACCGTGCTCGGCACGGTCTCCTACCTCGCGCCGGAGCAGATCGAGCAGCCGGGCGCCGCCGACGCCCGCGTCGACGTGTACGCGTGCGGTGTCGTGCTGTACGAGATGCTGACCGGCGAGAAGCCGCACGACGGGGACTCCCCCGCCATCGTCCTCTACAAGCACCTGCACGAGGACGTGCCGCCGCCCTCGGCGATCGTGCCGGGCCTGCCGTTCGAGCTGGACGAGCTGGTCGCGTCGGCGACCGCCCGCATCCCGGACGTCCGCCCGTACGACGCGGTGGCGCTGCTCGCCCAGGCCCGCGAGGCGCGTGCCGCGCTCAGCGAGGACCAGCTGGACGCCGTACCGCCGCAGGCACTGACCACCGAGCACAACAACACCGAGGACCGGACGAGTGTGATCCCGCGCTCGCTCACGGTGCCGCGGCCACTGCCGGTCAACGAGGACGACGAGTCCGCGCTCCATCGCACCAGCCGGTTCGCGACCCCACCGCCCCCGCCGCCCCGGCGCCGCGGCTCGGGCGTTCCGCGCGGCCCGCTCGCGATCGTCGTCGCCCTGCTGCTGATCCTCGGCGTCGGCGCGGGCGTCTGGTACATCAACTCCGGCCAGTTCACCAAGGTCCCGGCGCTGATCGGCAAGACCGAGGCGCAGGCGCGTGAGCGGCTCTCCCAGGAGGGCCTCGACGTCGCCAAGGTCAAGCGCGTGTACAGCGACACCGTGAAGCGCGGCAGAGTCGTCAAGTCGGACCCGGACGTGGGCACCCGGATACGGAACAACGACTCGGTGACGCTCACCGTCTCCAACGGCCCCGAGACCGTGAAGCTGGCCGACCTCAAGGGCTACCGGCTGGACAAGGCGCGGCTCCGGCTGAAGAACGACGGTCTGGAACCGGGCATGGTCACCCGGGAGTTCAGCGACGACGTCATCAAGGGCTTCGTGATCCGCACCGACCCCGAGGGCGGTACCGAACTCCACGCGGGCACGGCCGTCGCCCTGGTCGTCAGCAAGGGCAGCCGGGTCGACGTCCCGGACGTCACCGGCGAGAGCCTGGAGGACGCCAAGGCGGATCTGACGGAGGCGGGCCTGAAGGTGAAGGTCGCCACCGAGCAGGTCAACTCCGAGTACGACAAGGGCCAGGTCGCCGCCCAGACCCCGGGCGAGGGCAGCGAGGCCGCCGAGGGCGACACCGTGACGCTGACGATCTCCAAGGGTCCGGAGATGGTCGAGGTCCCGGACGTGGTCGGCGACAGTGTGGACGACGCGAAGGCCGCGCTGGAGGCCGCCGGGTTCGAGGTCGACGAGGACCGCGGGATCCTCGGGCTCTTCGGTGACACCGTCAAGAGCCAGTCCGTGGACGGCGGCGACACCGCGCCCAAGGGGTCGACGATCACGATCGAGATCCGCTGAGACCGGGGCCCGGACCCCGGGCCCGGACGTCGACCGGACCCCGGACCCCCGGCAGGGCATCGGGCCGCGCATGACACCCTGAACGGGTGATGACTCAGCGCAACCCCGTCGGCGGCCATGTCCCCGTGGCCGGCGGTCTGAACTCCGTCGGCCTGTCCTACGCCCGTGACCTGAGGGCCGAGACCGTACAGGTCTTCGTGGCCAACCCGCGCGGCTGGGCCACCCCCGTCGGCAACCCCCGGCAGGACGAGGAGTTCCGCGCGGCGTGCGAGGCCGAGTCGATCCCGGCGTACGTCCATGCCCCGTATCTGATCAACTTCGGCTCGCACACCGAGGCGACCGTGGAGAAGTCGGTGGAGAGCATGCGGCACTCGCTGCGGCGTGGGCGGGAGATCGGGGCCCTCGGCGTGGTCGTGCACACGGGCAGCGCGACCGGCGGGCGGGACCGGTCCGTGGCGCTGAAGCAGGTCCGGGAGCATCTGCTGCCGCTGCTCGACGAACTCACCCACGACGACGACCCGTTCCTGCTCCTGGAGTCGACGGCCGGACAGGGCTCCTCGCTCTGCTCGCGCACCTGGGACTTCGGGCCGTACTTCGAGGCGCTGGACGCCCACCCCAAGCTGGGGATCTGTCTCGACACCTGCCACATCTTCGCCGCCGGCCACGACCTGACCGGCCCGACCGGTATGCACCAGACCCTCGACCTCCTGGTGGACACCGTCGGTGCGGGCCGGCTGAAGCTGATCCACGCCAACGACTCCAAGGACGTCGTCGGCGCCCACAAGGACCGGCACGAGAACATCGGCGCGGGCCACATCGGCGAGGACCCGTTCCGGGCGCTGATGACCCACCCCGCCACGGAGGGCGTACCGCTGATCATCGAGACGCCCGGCGGCAAGGAGGGGCACACGGCGGATGTGGAGCGGCTGAAGAAACTTCGCGACGGATAACCCGTTACGGAATACCCCCTGGGGGTATACGGTTCTTGCTCGATGCAGGAACCGTCATCCGACATTGGGGGCACTCATGCAGCACGAGGCGCACGCCGGACACGCACACCACCACGAGGGCCACCAGGCGCCCGGCAGCAGCTGGTCCATGGCCGTCCAGGCCACCCTCCACTGCCTCACGGGGTGCGCCATCGGCGAGGTGCTCGGCATGGTGATCGGCACCGCGTTCGGCTGGGGGAACCTGCCGACGACGATCCTCGCGATCGTCCTGGCGTTCTTCTTCGGCTACTCGCTCACCCTGCGCGGGGTGCTCCGCTCCGGCCTCGGCCTCCGGGCCGCCGTGCAGGTGGCGCTGGCCGCGGACACCCTGTCGATCGCCGTGATGGAGCTGGTCGACAACGGGGTGATCGTGCTGTGGCCGGGCGCGATGGACGCGGAGCTGGGCGACCTGCTGTTCTGGGGTGCGCTGGCGATCTCGCTGGTCATCGCGTTCGTCGCCACCGTGCCGGTGAACAAGTGGATGATCGGCCGCGGCAAGGGGCACGCGGTCGTGCACCAGCACCACCACTGACCGGAAAGAATCCGGAACGACCAGGAGTCAGAGCTCGGGGCCGTCCCCGGGCTCCTCCTGGTACGAGTACCGCTGCTCTTTCCAGGGGTCGCCGACGTTGTGATAGCCGCGCTCCTCCCAGAAGCCACGGCGGTCGGCGGTCATGTACTCCACGCCTCGGACCCACTTGGGCCCCTTCCAGGCGTACAGGTGGGGCACGACCAGGCGGAGCGGAAAGCCGTGCTCGGCGGTCAGCAGCTCGCCGTCCTTGTGGGTGGCGAAGATCGTGGACCCGGCGGCGAAGTCGGCGAGACGGAGGTTGGAGCTGAAGCCGTACTCGGCCCACACCATCACATGGGTGACGTCCGGCGCGGGCGGCGCGATCTCCAGGACGGTCCGGGCGGGGACCCCGCCCCACTCGGCGCCGAGCATGCTGAACTTGGTCACACAGTGCAGGTCCGCCACCACGGAGGTGTACGGCAGGGCCGTGAACTCCTCGTGGTTCCAGCAGCGTTTCTCGCTGTCCGCGGTGGCCCCGAAGACCCGGAACTCCCAGCGTTCGGGCCGGAACTTGGGGACCGGGCCGTAGTGCGTGACGGGCCAGCCACGCTGTAGTCGCTGCCCCGGCGGAAGATCGGAGTGTGCCGCTTCTCCTGACTCGCGTTCCACCGGCTGACCCATGACTCCATCCTGACAGACCTGGGGCGGTGCACCTGACCAACCCCACCCCGATACATCTCAAACCGGACTAAGCATGCACTTACTTACTAAGCAAAGACTTACTGGACGATCTTCGGTGACGGTGCAAGGATGCGGCGCAACCTGCCAGTTCCCCCTTTGGAAGGAGCCTCTGCGATGCAGGGCGACCCCGAGGTCATCGAATTCCTCAACGAGCAGCTCACCGGCGAGCTCACCGCGATCAACCAGTACTTCCTGCACGCGAAGATGCAGGAGAACTTCGGCTGGACGAAGCTCGCGAAGTACACCCGCCACGAGTCGTTCGACGAGATGAAGCACGCCGAGGTGCTCACCGACCGGATCCTGTTCCTGGAGGGGCTGCCGAACTACCAGCGCCTGTTCCATGTCCGGGTCGGGCAGACGGTCAAGGAGATGTTCGAGGCCGACCGGCAGGTCGAGGTCGAGGCCATCGACCGCCTCAAGCGCGGGATCGAGGTGATGCGCGCCAAGGGCGACATCACGTCGGCGAACATCTTCGAGTCGATCCTTGAGGACGAGGAGCACCACATCGACTATCTCGACACGCAGCTGGAGCTTCTGGAGAAGCTCGGTGAGGCGCTCTACATCGCCCAGCTGATCGAGCAGCCGGAGAGCTGAGCCGCCGCGAAGGGCTAGGCGGCCTCTTCCAGAACCTCGGCCTCGGCCACCTCGGCGAGGACCGGCATACCCTGGTCGGCCAGCTCGCGTCGCGGACAGGCACCCCGGCCCAGGATCGCCTGGATACGGCGTACACAGGAACCGCAGTCCGTGCCCGCCTTGCAGGCGGAGGCTATCTGGCGGGGGGTGCAGGCACCGTCCGCCGCGTGCTTCTTCACCTGCTGCTCGGTGACCCCGAAGCAACTGCACACGTACACGCGGGTCACCTCCCGACGGGATTGATCGGTCTTGCCATCCCCGTTGATCGGTGAGGCTAACCTAACCTTACCCGCCATGCGGGAGCCACAAAAGTGCAGTGGGGCGCGGATCGTATGTGATCCGCGCCCCACTGCATGCCCTGGTAACAGGCGAAACCCTTACTGGTCCCTGTACATCTCCGCGACGAGGAACGCCAGGTCAAGCGACTGGCTGCGGTTCAGCCGGGGGTCGCAGGCCGTCTCGTAGCGCTGGTGCAGGTCGTCGACGAAGATCTCGTCGCCGCCACCCACGCACTCGGTGACATCGTCACCGGTGAGCTCCACGTGGATGCCGCCCGGGTGGGTGCCCAGCGCCTTGTGGACCTCGAAGAAGCCCTTGACCTCGTCCAGCACGTCGTCGAAGCGGCGGGTCTTGTGACCGGAGGCCGCCTCGTAGGTGTTGCCGTGCATCGGGTCGGTGATCCACGCGACGGTCGCACCGGAGGCGGTGACCTTCTCGACCAGCTCGGGCAGCTTGTCGCGGACCTTGTCCGCGCCCATGCGCACGATGAAGGTGAGGCGGCCCGGCTCGCGGTCCGGGTCGAGGCGCTCAATGTACTGAAGCGCCTCCTCGGCCGTGGTGGTCGGGCCGAGCTTGATACCGATCGGGTTGCGGATCTTCGAGGCGAACTCGATGTGCGCGTGGTCCAGCTGCCGGGTGCGCTCACCGATCCACACCATGTGCGCGGAGACGTCGTACAGGCTGCCCGTGCGCGAGTCCACGCGGGTGAGGGCCGACTCGTAGTCGAGCAGCAGCGCCTCGTGCGACGAGTAGAACTCGACGGTCTTGAACTCCTCCGGGTCGGTGCCGCAGGCCCGCATGAAGTTCAGCGCGTTGTCGATCTCCCGGGCGAGCTGCTCGTAGCGCTGGCCGGAGGGAGACGACTTCACGAAGTCCTGGTTCCAGGCGTGCACCTGGCGCAGGTCGGCGTAGCCGCCGGTGGTGAAGGCGCGCACCAGGTTGAGCGTGGAGGCGGAGGCGTTGTACATCCGCTTCAGGCGCTCGGGGTCCGGGATGCGGGCCTTCTCGTTGAAGTCGAAGCCGTTGACCGAGTCGCCGCGGTAGGTCGGCAGGGTCACGCCGTCGCGGGTCTCGGTGCCCTTGGAGCGCGGCTTGGAGTACTGGCCGGCGATGCGGCCGACCTTCACGACCGGCACCGAGGCGGCGTACGTCAGCACGGCGCCCATCTGGAGCAGGGTCTTGAGCTTGTTGCGGATGTGGTCGGCGGACACGGCGTCGAAGGCCTCGGCGCAGTCGCCGCCCTGGAGGAGGAACGCCTCTCCCTTGGCGACGGACGCCATCCGGGCGCGCAGCTGGTCGCACTCGCCCGCGAAGACGAGCGGCGGATACGACTCCAGCTCCGCAACGACTGCGCGCAGAGCCTCGGTGTCGGGGTACTCGGGCTGCTGCGCCGCGGGCAGGTCTCGCCAGGTGTTGCCAGCGCTCGCGCTGGTCTTAGCGTTCACGGTCACGGCCTCAACATTACGGGGTCGTGTCACGGCTCCCGCCGTATGCCCAGCAAATGAGACACGGGGTACAGAGAACGGACATGGGATAGGGTGCGTCGCATGTTCGCGCACTCGACCCAGAACTGGTGGTGGACCGCTCATCCGGCGGCCCACTGACTGCGCGTACGCAAGACTTCGCGAAGGCCGCCCGAGGGGCGGCCTTCGGCGTTTCCGGGGTCGTTCCTCTCCATCGACATCATCGACAGCCGAGGAACCGCCATGGACCTGACCCAGCTCCTGCACGACGACCGCCCGTTCGCCCTGCTGCGCCGCCGTACGCCGGGGCACGCCGAGAACACCGTCGAGGTGTTCCTCGGCCCGGTCTCCTCGTACGACCGCCTCGCCGACCTCCCCGACGAGGGCCTCGCCCTCATCCCCTTCCGGCAGATCCGCGAACGCGGCTTCGACGTGCGGGACGACGGGACGCCGCTGGCGGTGCTGGTCCCCGAGGAGACGCACACCGTCCCGCTCACCGCGGCACTGGAGCAGCTGCCCGCCCATGACGTCCGCGTCGAGAACGGCGGCTTCGACGTCGCCGACGAGGAGTACGGCGAGATCGTCGGCCGGGTGCTGCGGGAGGAGATCGGGCGGGGCGAGGGCGCGAACTTCGTGATCCGGCGGACGTACGAGGGTGAGATCCCGGGGTTCGGAAGAGCCGACGCGCTCGCCCTGTTCCGGCGGCTCCTGGAGGGAGAGCGGGGCGCCTACTGGACCTTCGTCGTCCACACCGGCGACCGCACCCTCGTCGGCGCCAGTCCCGAGGTGCACGTCCGGATGTCCGGCGGCACGGTCGTGATGAACCCGATCAGCGGGACGTACCGCTATCCCGCCGAGGGCCCCACCCCCGAGCACCTGCTGGACTTCCTCGCCGACGGCAAGGAGATCGAGGAGCTGTCGATGGTCGTCGACGAGGAGCTCAAGATGATGTGCACGGTCGGCGACAGGGGCGGGGTGGTGATCGGGCCGCGGCTGAAGGAGATGGCCCACCTCGCGCACACCGAGTACGAGCTGCGCGGGAAGTCCTCGCTGGATGTGCGGGAGGTGCTGCGCGAGACCATGTTCGCGGCGACCGTCACCGGGTCGCCGGTGCAGAACGCCTGCCGGGTCATCGAGCGGCACGAGGTCGGCGGGCGCGGCTACTACGCGGGCGCCCTGGCGCTGCTCGGCCGGGACTCGGGCGGGGCGCAGACCCTGGACTCCCCGATCCTGATCCGCACCGCCGACATCGCCCCCGACGGACGCCTCCGCGTCCCGGTCGGCGCGACCCTGGTCCGCGGTTCGGACCCGGCGGGCGAGGTCGCGGAGACCCACGCGAAGGCGGCGGGGGTACTGGCGGCCCTGGGCGTACGACCGTCCCGCCCGCGCACGCAGGAGGCGCGCCCCCGGCTGACCGACGACCCACGCGTGCGTGCCGCGCTCGACGGGCGCCGGGCGTCTCTCGCCCCGTTCTGGCTGCGGATGCAGGACCGGACCGAGGAACTCACCGGTCACGCCCTCGTCGTCGACGGCGAGGACACCTTCACCGCGATGCTGGCGCACGTGCTGCGCTCCAGCGGCCTCGACGTCACCGTCCGGCGCTACGACGAGCCCGGTCTGCGTGCGGCGGTCGTCGCGCACGAGGGCCCGGTGGTGCTCGGCCCCGGACCGGGCGACCCGTCCGACCTCACCGACCCGAAGATGCGTTTCCTGCGCGATCTCGCCGCCCATGTCGTCCGTGAGCACCGGCACGGTGTGCTCGGCGTGTGCCTCGGGCACGAACTGATCGCGGCGGAGCTGGGGCTGGAGATCGTACGGAAGGAAGTGCCGTACCAGGGGGCGCAGACGAGGGTCGATCTGTTCGGGCGGGAGGAGACCGTCGGCTTCTACAACAGCTTCGTGGCGCGCTGCGACGACGAGACGGCGGCGGAGCTTGCCGCGCACGAGGTCGAGGTGAGCCGGAGCGGGTCGTACGAGGTGCACGCGCTGCGCGGACCCGGCTTCGCCGGTGTGCAGTTCCACCCGGAGTCGGTGCTGACACTGAACGGGGCCGCTGTCGTACGGGAGTTGATGGCTCAGCTGCGCGGCACCAGCACGTTCTCCGAGCGGCGGCCGGCCTTGTAGTCGAGGACGTTCCGCACCGTGGCGTCGACGATCTGGCCGACGGCGTCCTCGGTGTAGTACGCCTGATGGGACGTGACCAGGACGTTCGGGAAGGTGACCAGGCGGGCCAGGGTGTCGTCCTCGATGGCCTCCAGGGACTTGTCGAGGAAGAACAGGCCCGCCTCCGCCTCGTACACGTCGAGGCCGACGCCCGAGAAGCGGCCCGCGCGCAGCTCGGTGACCAGGGCGGCGGTGTCGATGAGACCGCCGCGGCTGGAGTTGACGAGGATCGCGTCGTCCCGCATCGCGCGCAGGGCGGCGGCGTCGATGAGGTGCCGGGTCTCCGGCATCAGCGGGACGTGAAGGGTGATCAGGTCGGACTCGGCGAGGAGCTGGTCCTTGGGGACGTACTTCATGCCGAGTTCCAGGCAGGCGGGGTTCTCGGCGACGTCCCAGCCGAGCAGCCGCATGCCGAAGCCGTGGGCGATGCGGGTGAAGGCCTCGCCGATCTTGCCGGTGCCGAGGACGCCGACGGTGCGGCCGCGCAGGTCGCGGCCCATCAGGCCGTCGAGGCGGAAGTCGAAGTCGCGGGTGCGGGTGGAGGCGCGGACGATCCGGCGGTTGACCGCCATGGCGAGGGTCCAGGCGAACTCGGCGACCGAGTACGGCGAGTAGTACGAGACCCGGGCGACCGTCATGCCGAGCCGCTCGGCGACCTTGAGGTCGATGTTGTTGAAGCCGGTGGAGCGCTGGGCGATCATCCGGGTGCCGCCGGCCGCCAGGACCTCCAGGACGCGGGGGCCCAGCTCGGCGTTGACGCTGGTGGAGATGGTCTCGTACCCGGCGGCGATGAGGGCGGTGTCCTCGTTGAGGAAGACGTCCAGGCAGCGGACCTCGTGGTGGTCCCGGAAGGCGTGCTTGATCAGGGGCTTCTCGTCGGCCTGGACACCGAAGGCGAGGATCTCCACGGCAGCTCCCGTTCTGGTGGGGTATGGGCCGAATATACGTCCGGCGGCGTTCACAGACCTCTGCGGAGCCGCTCGGTGAGGGCCCGGCCCTGCTGCGGGGACGGGCGGGGTTCGGCGAGGCGGGTGTGCAGGCGGTCGAGGTGGAGGTCGACGGTGGCCTCGACCAGTTCGGCGTACACCTCGGCGGCGACGGTGGCGCGGCGCCGGGCGACGGCGGCGACGAGCAGGGCGATCAGGACGGCCGGCCACCAGCGCGCGGCGAGCGCCAGATAGAGGACCGCCCAGCCGCCGAGCGTGAACGCCGTGTCGAGACGGCCGCGGGCCTCGGTGAGGGTGTCGCGGGTGGGGGTCGGGAGGAGGAGCCAGAGGCGTGGCCAGACGGTGGCGAGGTCGATGCCGTACTCCTGGCGGAGGCGGACGGCGGGGGCGCGGAGGCGGTCGCCGAGGCGGGTGGGGTGCTCGGGCGGGATGAGGGAGAGGGCGTTGCGGCGGGCGGCTCGCTCCGGGTCGCGGTGCTCGCGGTAGGCGGTGTCCTCGGCGGTCCAGGCGTCGGCGCGCAGGCGGGTCCGGCGGGTGGAGAGGCCGGCGAAGGGGCGCGGCCAGGGGCCGCAGAGGGCACGCTCGACCGGGCCCGCCAGCGCCTGGGCCAGCACGCCCAGCGCGGCCGAGACCGGTACCGCGGCCAGGACCAGCAGGACCGCCCGCATCGCGAGGGCGTCCTGGCGGCCGGGGTCGCCGGCCTCGGTGAGCGCGGTGAAGCCGTCCCACAGCTCACGCCCGTCGTGCCAGTCGCGGTGGCCGAGCCGGAACGCCGCGGCGGCGACGAGGAGATAGGCCAGCCCGGGCAGGACCAGCAGCGTGAACCAGCGCTCGGCCAGCTTCCGGCCCAGCTCGGCGAGGAACCCCGTCACCGGCCGGTCCTCAGGCGTCCGGTACGAAGGTCAGGACGCGTTCGTGGACCAGGCACTCGGGTGGGCCGTGGCCGGCGTACCGCTTCTCCGTGCGGTGGCAGGCGCCGACGGGGCAGAGGTAGGTGCCGGGGACGGGTGGGCCGGGGGTGTCCGCGGCCCGGGTGGGGAGGCCCCCGCGGAGGTTCTGCCGGTCCAGAAGACCGAACCCGAGGCCGTCGAGGACCTCGTCGATGGCCGCCCCCTCGCGCAACCGTCGTACCGCCTGTTCAAGGGCCGCGCGCCGGGACCCGCTGAGGAGCCGGAAGGTCGCCAACTCCCGGCAGAATTCGGCGTGCAGATCACTGTCGGCTGGTTCCACGGGATCGATCGTAGAGCCGTCCACGCCCCTCACGCCCCCGAATGCGCATGCGCGGCCCAGCTCAACGGCTGTTGTGGCCACCGCTCCCGCACCTGCCGTACGGCGTGCCACAGGGCTCGCGCGGCAGGCGGTGCCCCCGGACCGGCGGTGGACAGCCGACCGTAGACCTGCGCGGCGATCTCCGCGGACGAGTCGTCGTCCACCCGCCACAGCGTGCCGATCACCTGGGAGAACCCGGCGAGTTGGAGGGAGCCCGCGAGATGCAGCGCCTCGTCGGGGAGGCGGGCGCCGCCGACGGCGGTCTCGCAGGCGGAGAGGTAGGCGAACTCGGCGGCGGGCAGGTGGAGTCGGGTGACGTCGAGGACGGACAGGGCGCCGTCGGGCAGCAACAGCCGCCCCTGGGACGGACGTTCCGGGTCCTGGACGCCGTGGCAGGCGAAGTGGACCCAGGGGTGGGCGTGCAGCGCGTTCCGCACGGCCTCGGCCCGTACTTCCTCCCCTCGCCACAGCACGCCGCCGGCAACCCGATGGGCCAGTTCGGCCTCCCTCAGGGCGCCCGGCAGCGGGGCCTGGCCGTCCAGTTCCGGCACGGCGACGATCAGCGGGTCTCGATCCGCGGGGCTGCTCCGGCCGCGCGCCCGCAGCAGGGCCGCGAGGCTCGGGGTGTACGAGGAGACGACCCGGTCGGGCACGGCGCCCGCGGCGTGCAGGGGCAGGAAGGTCAGCGGCCCGGAGGGGCACCACCACAGGCGGGGCGGCTCCTCGCCGGGCGGGGGCGGCCCGGTGATGCCGAGGGTGTCGAGGACCGGCTCGGCGATCGTGGTCCACAGCCAGTCGAGGAGGTCGGCGACGGACTGCTCGGCGAAGGCGCGGGCCAGTCCGGAACGGCCGGCCGCGGCGACCGCCTGGAACAGCAACTCGCTGCGTTCCCGGGCCTCTTGATGGGTGAGCCCGGGCAGCGGGCAGACGTTGAGGCCGGTGTCGTCGAGGAGCAGGGCGTGTCCGGTGCCCCGTCGGCCGACGGTGACGACGACGACCGGTCCGTGCGCGCCCGCGGACAGCAGCCGGCCGGCTCTGGGCGGGCGCAGGAAGTCGGCGAAGCCGGGGCGGGTCCGGATGTCCGCCAGGGTCTCCTGCCACTCGCGGGCCAGCCGGTGGCGGCGGTCGGCGCCGGAGGCGGAGAGGTCGTCGGTGGCTGTGGCGTGTTCGAGCTGTCGGCGCATCTCGCCGAAACGGTCGGCGAGTTCGGGGTGGGCGGCGGCCAGGTCGTCGGTGTCGGTGCGCAGTTCGAGGGCCTGGGCGGCGAGCAGGCCGCGGCCCGCTTCGAGCAGCTCCAGGGCGTCGTACGGCTTCCCGGCGGCCAGCGCGACCGTCGCGGCGAACGAACCCAACTCCGTTTCGCTGAGCGCCCGTTCGTGGTCGTCGCGGTCGCCGCCGCGCCACACCACCAGCGGCAGCGTGTCGATCGCGGTCCGCAACGCGCCGAGCGCCCGCTCCTCGTCCCCGACCTCATGGGCCACCTCGGCCAGCCGCACCGAGGCGGCGACGCTGTGGGCCGGGGGCATCGCGGGGTCGGCGGCCAGCTCGGCGTTGACGGTGAGCGCCTGGTCGCTGATCGCGTCGTAGCCCCCGTCCGCGCCGGCGATGTCCCGCAGCACCCAGGACACCGCGGCCAGACCGGCGCCGTGCAGCGGATGCCCGGCCGGTACGAGGCGTACGCACTTGCGGGCGGCGGCGAGGGCGATGTCGAGGTCCTCGCGGTCCCCGCTGTGCCGGTGGCGCTCGCGCAGGGCGTGGCCCAGGTTGCCGTACAACTGAGCGCGGTTCAGCGGATCGGCGGGCGGGTCGGCGAGGGCCGTCTCGTAGTGGCGTACGGCGGTCTCGGCGTCGTCGAGGCCGGCGCCGGGCTGCTGGAAGCGGGCGAGCAGGACACCGCCGAGCGCGGAGACCAGGTGGTGCCGGCCGTTGTGGCCGGGATCGATACCGGCGAGGGCGCGCTCCACCAGCCGCTGGGCCCGGTCGAGTTCGGCTCCGCCGGTGCCGCCCCGGTCCGCCTTCTGGCGGGCGTACGTGACCAGCAGGGTGGCCACATTGCCGAGGATGACCGGGGTCTCGGCCTCGAACTGCGGGATGTTCACGGCGAGTTCCTCGGCCACGGTGACCGCCTCGCGCAGCGCGGCGAGGTGTCCGGTGCGGGTGTGCCGCTCGGAGAGGCCCATGATCAGACTGCCCTTGATGCTGATCAGCTGCTCGGAGCCGGGTTCGTCCGGCAGCTCGTCCAAGCCCTCGCGGCTGAGGGCGATCGCCTCGTCGAGCACGGCGAGATCGCGGCCGAAGCGGTAGCGGTACACGAGCACGGCGGCGAGCATGCCCAGGGCCAGCGCCCGGTCGGTGGCGGAGCGGGCGAGGGAGAGGGCGCGACGGGCGGCGGCCTCGGCGGGGACGTGGTCGAACGCGGTCTCGCTGTCGGCGCGTATGAGGTACAGCCGGCAGAGGGCGCGGTGGGCCGGAGCGGTCTCGGCGTGCACGCCGCCGGGGGCGGTCAGCGGGGTCACCACGGCCAGGGCACGCTCGATCACCGCCTCGTCGCCGGTCTCCTGGAACTCGTGCACCGCGGCGGCGCTGTACGAACTCACCGCCTCGTGCGAGGGGTCCGGCCCGGCCAGGCCCTGCCCCATGAGGTCCAGGGCGCGGCGCCGGTCGGCGGTGTCGCCGCGCATCTGGTAGCGGTACTGAAGGTGCCGGCCGAGGTCGGCGGCGTAGCGCCGGGGCTGGGCGGCGTACAGCGTCTCGTAGATCTCCAGGGCCTCCTGGAGGATCTCCCGGTCCCGGCGGCGGGCGAAGCGCTGGGCCAGCAGTCCGGCGCAGGTCGGCTCCATCTGGTCGCGGATGATCCCGTAGTGGGGGTGCTTGCGGATCGCGCGCTGCAACTCCAGGGCGGCGTCGAGGAGTTCGACACTCCGCCTCTCATGGGCGGTGGCGGTCACATACGCGCCGGTGGCCGTCGCGGCGTACGCCAGCCAGTGCGGGCTCGCGGGGTCGGTCGCGGCGAGGGCGGCCCGGACGAGGTCGGGTACGTCGCCCATGGGGGAGGCGTCCCTGAGCCGGGAGCAGCGCTGCCCCAGCAACTGGGCGAGCCGGGTGGCCTCCTCGGCGCCGGAGGAGCCGGGTGCGCGGTGGTCGTAGGACGCGCGGGCGTGGGCGAGGGCCGTGTCCTCGTCGGCAACGTCACCGGTGTGCGCGAAGCGCTGTTCGGCGGCGCCCGAGACGACCCGGTGCAGCCCGCCGAGACGGGGGTCGTCGGGTGCCGAGCCGCTCAGGCACCGGGCGCCGCAGAGCAGGGCGGCGTCCGCGCACCAACGGCGCAGATGCTGCGGGGTGTGCTCGTCCCGGGCCAGCTCCGCGAACCGTGCGGTCAGTCGGCCCGCGGAGTTCACGTCGTCGGCGTCGAGCCGTACCGCCGGATCGACCAGGACGCGCAACGGGAGCGGCGTGAGGGCGGGTTGCAGCCGGTGGATCAGGGCGAGGGAGAGGATGATCACCGCGGTCTCGGGCGTGCTGTCGATCTTCGCGCCCCGGTCCCCACCCGACTTCCCGGCGGTCCGCAGCAGTTCGGCGAGGCCCAGCAGCTGATCGGGCGTCGGAGCCGGCGGCACACCGGCGTCCCGTAACGCGGGCCATACGGCGCCGAGTTGCTTCTCGTGCCGCTCCAGCAGCGCCCGTAACTCCCGCCCGCTCCACCATCCGACCATGCGGCCCTCCCCCGTCGCCCGCCGCTCCCGCCCCTCTCGTACCCGCGCCCACACGCGGCGAACGCCGCCACGGAAACCGCGGCGGCGCTCTCAGGCCGAGCAACGGACAGGGAAGGTCAGCCGAAGAACACCCCGACCTCCGCGTACAGCTCCGGGTCGACCGTCTTCAGTCTGGCCGTGGCGTCGGAGATCGGCACGCGCACGATGTCCGTGCCGCGCAGCGCGACCATCTTCCCGAAGTCGCCGTCCCGCACCGCCTCGATGGCGTGCAGTCCGAAGCGGGTGGCGAGCCAGCGGTCGAAGGCGCTGGGCGTGCCGCCCCGCTGGATGTGTCCGAGGACCGTCGTCCGGGCCTCCTTGCCGGTCCGCTTCTCGATCTCCTTGCCGAGCCATTCGCCGACCCCGGACAGGCGCACATGCCCGAAGGAGTCCAGCGACTCGTCCTTGAGGACCACGTCACCGTCCCTGGGCATGGCGCCCTCGGCGACGACGACGATCGGGGCGTAGGAGGCCTTGAAGCGGGAGGTGATCCAGGCGCACACCTGGTCCAGGTCGAAGCGCTGCTCGGGGATGAGGATGACGTTGGCGCCGCCGGCGAGGCCCGAGTGCAGGGCGATCCAGCCGGCGTGCCGGCCCATCACCTCGCAGACCAGGACGCGCATATGGGACTCGGCGGTGGTGTGGAGGCGGTCGATGGCCTCGGTGGCGATACCGACCGCGGTGTCGAAGCCGAAGGTGTAGTCGGTGGCGGACAGGTCGTTGTCGATGGTCTTCGGTACGCCGACGACGGGGACGCCGAACTCGTCGGTGAGCCGCGCGGCCACGCCCAGGGTGTCCTCGCCGCCGATCGCGATCATCGCGTCGACCTCCAGCTTGGCGAGGTTCTCCTTGATGCGCCGGATGCCGTTCTCCTGCTTCAGCGGATTGGTGCGCGAGGAGCCGAGGATGGTGCCGCCGCGGGGCAGGATGCCGCGCACGGCGGGGATGTCGAGGCGGACGCTGTCGCCCTCCAGGGGCCCACGCCAGCCGTCCCGGAAGCCGACGAAGTCATAGCCGTACTCCTGCACGCCCTTGCGGACGATGCCCCGGATGACGGCGTTGAGCCCGGGGCAGTCGCCGCCTCCGGTCAGTACTCCGACCCGCATGGAAATGTCCCTTCGCCGCGGTTGCCTGGTGAAGGCCACGCTAATGGTGATCCAGGTCACACAGGGATGGGCGGGACGGGCAATTCCGGTGAATCAGCGGTTCATTGGTTTACTCGTCGTCAAGTCCACGCTCTATGGCATACCTGACCAGCTCCACCCTGTTGTGCAGCTGGAGCTTGCCGAGGGTGTTCTGGACGTGGTTCTGGACCGTGCGGTGGGAGATGACCAGACGCTCGGCGATCTGCTTGTAGCTGAGGCCCTTGGCGACGAGGCGCAGCACCTCGGTCTCGCGGTCGGTGAGTTCGGGCGCCTTGGGCTGGTCGGCGTCGGCGGCGGGCGCGGGCTCGGAGGCGAGCCGGCGGTACTCGCCGAGGACCAGTCCGGCGAGGCCGGGGGTGAACACCGGGTCACCCACCGCCGTCCGGCGCACCGCGTCGAGCAGCTCCTCCGTGGACGCCGACTTCAGCAGATAGCCGGTCGCGCCCGACTTCACCGCCTCCAGCACGTCCGCGTGCTCGCCGCTGGCGGAGAGCACCAGGACCCGCAACGCCGGGTTGTGGCCGACGAGTTCCTTGCAGACCTGGACGCCGGGCTTGAGCGGCAGGTTCAGGTCGAGCACGAGCACATCGGGCCCGGCGGCCTTGGCGCGGCGCACCGCCTGGTCGCCGTCGCCCGCGGTGGCCACCACCTCGAAGCCGGACTCGCCCAGGTCGCGGGCGACCGCGTCGCGCCACATCGGATGGTCGTCGACCACCATCACCTTGATCGGGCCCTGGTCACTCATCGCTGTCCTGCCTTCCCCCGTGAAGCCTTGGGTATCTTCAGTTCGACCTCCGTGCCCTGCCCGGGCACCGAGATCAGTTCGGCGCTGCCGCCGAGGTCGCGCAACCGCCCCCGGATCGACTGGGCGACCCCCATCCGCCCCTCGCCCTCGGCCTGGGCGAGCCGCCCCTCGGGGATGCCGGGCCCGTCGTCCCGTACGGTCACGATCACCTCGTCGGGCTCGTCCTCGACCAGGATCCACGCGCACGCGTGCTCCCCCGCATGCTTGCGTACGTTGTCCAGGGTGGCCCCCACCGCGGCGGCCAGCTCCCTCGCGGCGGCCGGGGGCAGCTCCACCGGAGCACCGGGCTCGGCGAAGCTGACCTTGGCGGCGGCGAACGGGGCGAGCAGCGCGCGGAGATCGACGGGACCCTCGGCATCCGGCTCGTCGACGGCCCGTACGACCGCCCCCTGGGACACGTCCTCGGACGCCCAGGAGACCCGCGTCAGCCCGCCGGAGACCAGGGTGCGCAGCGCCACCTCCTGCTCGCCCGCCATCCGGCCCAGCTCCGCCGCCTCGCCGCCGAGGACCGCGCCGCGCCGCTGCACCATGGCCAGCACCTGGAGCACGCTGTCGTGGATGTCCCGGGCCAGCCGCTCCCGTTCCCGGGTCGCCGCCTCGATCTCCAGGGCGCGGGCGAGGGTGCGCTCGGAGGCGCGGGCGACCTCGACGACGTAGCCGATGGCGATGGAGGCGACCCAGACCAGGATCACGTTGTGGATGGTGTCCCGGGCCGGGGCGCCGCGCTCGATGAGGTTGGCGACGGCGACCGGCGTCGAGGCGAACGCGGCCCAGCGCCAGCCGCCCTTGATGGCGAATGCGAGGACCGAACCGGCGGTCCATATCGACGGCAGCGTGGAGCCGCCGCTGTCGATGTGCGCGTCGTTGACCACCAGCGGGGTGAGCACGATGCCGGTGAGCGCGACGGTCAGGTCCGCGGCGAGGAAGCGCTTGGTGCAGGCCGCCTCGTTCTGGACACGGGGCAGTGTGGCGAGCGTCCATCCGCACAGGACGACGAAGTAGCCGATGGCGATGCCCGGGCGGTCGTAGTCGTCGTACTGCGTGGCGAACAGGCCGACCGCGTACAGCATGGTCAGCACCCGGTAGCCGGTGAGCGCACGCCACAGCGGCAGCTCGACCGACATCCTCATGACACGCTCACGCCTGGCCATGTGTCCCCCACCCGTCCCCCACCGTCCCCGAGCGCCCGCTAGGACCCGGAGCGTTCCTTCTCGGCCTGCGCGAGGGCGGACTTCGCCGCCTTCTCCGCTTCCTTCTCGGCCTTGGCCGCCTCCGCGATCTGCCGCTTGGCGGCGGTCGCGTAGATGTCGACGTACTCCTGGCCGGAGAGCTTCATGATCTCGTACATGACCTCGTCGGTCACCGCGCGGAGCACGAACCGGTCGTGCTCCATGCCGTGGTACCGGCTGAAGTCCAGTGGCTTGCCGATGCGGATGCCCGGCCGCATGATCTTGGGCATCACCTTGCCCGGCGGCTGGATCTTCTCCGTGTCGATCATGGCAACCGGGATGACCGGCGCTCCGCTGGCGAGCGCCACGCGCGCGAGGCCGCCCGGCTTGCCCCGGTAGAGACGGCCGTCGGGCGAGCGCGTGCCCTCCGGGTAGATCCCGAACAGCTCACCGCGCTCCAGGACCTCTGTGCCGCTCTTGATCGCCGCCTCGCCCGCCCCGCGCCCGCCGGAGCGGTCCACGGGGAGCTGGCCGACCCCCTTGAAGAAGGCGGCCGTCAGCCGGCCCTTCACTCCGGGCGTGGTGAAGTACTCGGCCTTCGCGATGAAGGTGACCTTGCGGTCGAGGACCGCGGGCAGGAAGAAGGAGTCGGAGAAGGAGAGGTGGTTGCTCGCCAGGATCGCGGGGCCCTGGTCCGGAATGTTCTCGGCGCCCTCCACCCAGGGCCTGAAGGCGACCTTCAGCGGCCCTCCGATGGCGACCTTCATCGTTCCGTACAACAACCGAGTGCCTCCTGTGTCTGTCGATCAGACCTTAACCCGGAGCACCCTCAAAGGGCCCGACGACCCTGGTCGGTGTCAGTGCGGTCGCGTACGGTGAAGTTCCTGCAACCGACCCCATGAACAGGAGACCGAAGGTGCCGGTCCTCCCTGGAGCCGAGCCGTTCCGCCATGAGGGCGGAGAGACGGGTGTCCTCCTCTGCCACGGCTTCACCGGTTCCCCGCAGTCGCTGCGCCCCTGGGCGGAGCACCTCGCCGAGCGCGGTCTGACCGTGTCGCTGCCCCTGCTGCCGGGACACGGCACCCGGTGGGAGGACATGCAGCTGACGGGCTGGCAGGACTGGTACGCGGAGGTGGACCGCGAGCTGCGCGCCCTGCGTGAGCGCTGCGCCGACGTGTTCGTGGCCGGCCTGTCGATGGGCGGCGCGCTGGCGCTGCGGCTGGCGGCGAAGCACGGGGACGCGGTCCGGGGCGTCATGGTCGTCAACCCGGCGAACCGTATGCACGGCCTCGCGCCGTACGCCCTTCCGGTGGCGCGGCATCTCCTGCGGTCGACGCCGGGCATCGCCGACGACATCGCCAAGGAGGGCCGGCACGAACTGGGCTACGACCGGGTGCCGCTGCACGCCGCGCACTCCCTGCGGACCTTCTTCCGGCTGGTCGACGGCGAGCTGCCGCAGGTCACCCAGCCGCTGTTGCTGCTGCGCAGCGCCGAGGACCACGTCGTGCCGGCGGCGGACTCCGCGCGCGTGCTGAGCCGGGTGTCCTCGACGGACGTAACAGAGATCGTGCTGGAACAGAGCTACCACGTCGCGACGTTGGACCACGACGCGGAGCGGATCTTCGAGGAGAGCTCCGCGTTCATCGGCCGGCTCGCCGCCGGCACCGGCAGCAAGGAAGGGACGGCCGTACGTGGCTGAGTACGACTCGGACCGCGAGGACCGGGAGGACTGGGAGAACCGCGACGACCGTGAGGGTCTCGGCGCGGAGGAGCAGCACGTCCCCTTCGACGAGACCGCCGCCTGGGAGGCGATCGTCGCCGGGTACGGCGAGGAGCCGCCGGACCCGCCGGGCGCCAAGCCGTTCAAGTCGGTGGAGGACCTGGCGCTGCTGGAGCCGGAGACCAACGGCACCGACACCGACACCGACACGAAGGACGCCGCCGGCGCCGAGCAGCCGAAGGCGGACGAGAAGCCGGCGTCGGCCAAGCCGCTGGGCAGCTCCGTCGCCTTCGCACCCGGTGTCGGCCCGCGTGACTACACCGCGCCGGAGCCGGCCGAGGACGACTTCGACGAGGACGACGAGGGCCACTTCGTCCCGCCGGAGCCGCCGCCGCTGCCCGCCGCCGACACCACGGCCAGGTTCGCGTGGCTCGGGGTGCTGGGCGGCCCGCTGCTCCTCCTGCTGGCGGTACTGCTGCGCTGGGACATGACCTGGTGGCTCGCCACCATCGGGATCGGCGGCTTCCTGGGCGGGTTCGCGACGCTGGTGACGCGGATGCGGACGGACGAGGACGAGGACGAGGACCCCGGGCGGGGCGCGGTCGTCTAGCCGGCCGGGATCTTGAGGGTGGCCAGGACCGGAAGGTGGTCCGTGGCCGCCCTCAGGTCTGTCTCGGGGAGATCCGGCGGCACCCCGCAGCCGAGCACCTCGATGCCCTTCGTGGCGAAGATCGCGTCGATGCGCTGGTGGGGTTCGCTGTGCACCCAGGTGTGCTCGCCGCCGAGCGGGGCGGTCGCCCAGCAGTCCTGGAGGTTCTCGGCGAGGCGGTGGAACGTACGGCCGCCGGGGCGTTCGTTGAGGTCGCCGCCCGCGACGGCGTGCTCGACGCCCATGCCGGCGAGCCGGTCGAGGAGCATGCCCGCCTGCTCGTAGCGCTCGTCCTTCTGAAGGCTGAGGTGGCAGCTCAGGACGCCGACGCGGGAGTTGCCGAACCGGACGACGGCGGTCGCGAAGCCCCGGCGGTGCTGGCCGGGGGTGAGCGGGAGGAGGACGTCCTCGGTGCGCTCGACGGTGGCGCGGAGGTCGCAGAGGATCGCGGGGCCCGCGGCTGTGGCGCCGCCGGTGAGGATGACGAGGTCGGCCGCGCGGGCCAGGCGGGCGAGTTTCTTGCGCCAGCGGAAGAAGCGGGGGGCTTCTTGGACGAGGACGAGATCCGGCTCGCAGGCCTTGATGACTCTGGCGAGGGCGTTGGTGTCGTCGCGTAGGGAGCGGACGTTGTAGCTCAGGACTCGGACGAGGGTGGAATCGTCAGGTGCCATGGCGTTGATTTTTGCGCCTGACAGCTCGGGGCGCGAGGTATGTGCGCGAGTGCCGGTTCGATGTGGCTGGTCGCGCAGTTCCCCGCGCCCCTGAGGGACGTCACCCAGGCGCCTGTTTACATGATCGGGTCGGGTTCCCTGGCCAGGTCCGCGGCGCCGACCATCCCGGCCTTGTTGCCCAGCTGGGCGGCGATGACATCCGCCACCGGGCGCCAGTTGCCGCCGACCAGCCAGCGCTTGTACGACTTGCGGATCGGGTCGAGGACCAGTTCACCCTCGTCGGAGAGGCCGCCGCCGACGATGAAGGCGGACGGGTCGAAGAGGGAGGCGAGGTCGGCGAGGCCGGCGCCGGCCCAGCGGGCGAGCTCGCGGTAGGAGTCGACGGCGACCGGGTCGCCCTGCCGGGCGGCGACGGAGATGTGCTTGCCCTCGATGCCCTCGGGCGAACCGTCACCGAGGGCGAGCAGCACCTCGGCGCGCTCCGGGGTGGCGTTGGCGCGCTGCTTGGCGTACCGGACGAGGGCGCGGCCGGAGGCGTACTGCTCCCAGCAGCCCTGCGAACCGCAGCCGCACAGCAGCCCGTCCGGGACCATGCGGATGTGGCCGAACTCGGCGGCGACGCCGAAGTGGCCGCGGCGCAGCTTGTTGCCGATGATGATGCCGCCGCCGAGGCCGGTGCCGAGCGTGATGCAGATGACGTTGCGGTGGCCCTTGCCGGCGCCGAACTTGTACTCGCCCCACGCGGCCGCGTTGGCGTCGTTCTCCACGACGACGGGGAGGCCGACGCGGGCCTCGACCTTCTCCTTCAGCGGCTCGTTGCGCCAGTCGATGTTGGGCGCGAAGTAGACCTCCGAGCGCTGCCGGTTGACGTAACCGGCGGCTCCGATGCCCACGCCGACGATCTCGTGACCTGCGCGTGCGCCCTCGACGGCGGAGGCGATGGCGTCCACGATGCCCTCGGGCGTGCCCGGGGTCGGCACCTTGAAGGTCGAGAGGATGTTGCCTTCCTCATCGACCACGCCGGCCGCGATCTTCGTGCCGCCGATGTCGACGCCGATGGTGAGTCCCATGAATCCCTCAGTTTCGGTCGAGCCCCGCTACGGCCCACCGTACCCGAGGGCGCTCTAGTCCAGGTCGATGCGCTCCCCCGGACCAGGCTCCTCGCCGCCCTGTCCGGGCTTGGTGTCGCGAGCGGTCCAGCGCTGCTCCTGGGCCTGGACGGCGGAGCGGTAGGCGGCCAGCAGTTCGTTGCCCGCGGCTGCCAGGTGGTCGAAGACGTCCGGGTTGCGTTCGATGACGGGCTCGACGGCGGCCTTGGCCTGCTGGACGACCTGCTGCACCACCTGCTGGGCGGCCGGTCCGGCGACCGCCCCGAACAGCGGCGACTGGATCGAGGACAGCTTGTCGGTGACGGCGTCGACCAGCTTGCGCAGTTCCTCGGCGGCCGAGCCGGGTGGCGGACCGTAGTTGGCGCGGCGACGGGCCTTCTCCTCCGCGAGGTCCTCGGCGCACGCCGTCGCCCAGGCGTCGGCGTCGGTGGCCCGAACCTCGTCCACGGCCTCGTCGGCGGCGTCTGACGGCGGGAGCTGTTCGCTCATGACGGACTCCTGACTGCGGTTCGTCTCTCCGACGTTACCCGAACGGCCGTACCGGATTCACCGTGTCTGCGGCCATAGCTCCGGGTCCGGCGCGAACCGGACACACAGCTCCCCGTCCCGCAGCGCGGCCCCGGCGACGGTGCAGCGCCGCAGGGCGGACGGCAGCGGCACGATCCGCCGGAACTGCCCGGCGTTGACGACGAGTTCGTCGCCGCGCCGGATGAGGTCCAGCTCGTCCCGTATCGCGCCGGGCAGCGGCACGTGCCACACCAGCACGCCGTCCCCGGCCAGCCGGTCGGCGACCGGCCACTCGACACGGGAGGAGGTCTCCGGCGCACCGGGCGCACCGAGCCCTTCGAGGTCGTCGAGGCCACGCGGGTCCCGTCCGAGGTGGGCGATCTCCACGACCTCGGACGACTCCCGCCACCCCTCCAGCGTCTTGCGCTGCTGGGCGACGGGCCCGGCGAGCCAGCTGTCGGCGGGCGCGTCGGGGAGGACCCGGTTGGCGACCACGTGGTCGGGACGCAGCCCGCGCAGGGCGAGCCCGAGCGTGGCGTCGCGCACGGCGTCGGCGCCGGAAGGACCCGGCTCGGCGACGAGGCGTACGACGGTCTTCCCGTCGGCGATGACGGCCTCGACGGCGGCGAGTTCCATGTCCCAGCGCGCGGTGGTCTCGTACAGCCACTCCGACGGCATCGGCACCCCGGCCAGCCGCCCCAGCATCGGCCTGAGCGCCCGCGCCGCCTGCCGCTCGGGCGGCAGCAGCCGGCGCAGATAGCGGCGCAGTTCCTCGGGGAGGGCGAGGAGGGCGAGGGCCTGCGGGGTGGGCGGCAGGTCCACGACGAGGAGGTCGTGGCGCTCCGACAGGGCCGCGTCCCGCAGGGCACGCAGGAGGGTCAGCTCCTCGGCACCGGGGAGCGGGGTGACCTCTTCGGGGTCGAGGCGGGAGGCGCCGAGCAGGTCGAGGACGGAGGAGGCGCGCTCCTGGAAGCCGGCGAGGTCGTCCCGGAAACCGGCGGTGGCGTCCGGGCGCCAGGCGGTGAGCCCGTCCCGGACCTCGACCGGCGCCGGCCCGGTGGCCACGCCCAGGACCGCGCCGAGGCTGTCGGTCCGGTCGGCGCTCAGGAGGAGGGTCCGGTCACCCGCGCGGGCGGCGGCGACCGCGGTGGCGGCGGCAAGGGTCGTACGACCGCTGCCGCCGGGACCGGTGATCAGGAGGGTGCGCATGGGAGTGAACGGTAGATCGCCAGGCGGCGAATCCCTACTTCGCCCCCGATTCCACCCGCTTCTTCAGCCCGGCCAGCGCACGGTCGATGATGACCTTCTCGGCCTTGCGCTTGATCATCCCCAGCATCGGGATCTTGACATCGACGGTCAGGAGGTAGGTGACCTCGGTCGACCCGGTGCCGGCCGGCTTGAGGAGGTAGGACCCGTCCAGCTGGCGCAGCATCTGCGACTTCACCAGCGTCCAGGAGACCTCGTTCTCGCCGGTCCATGTGTAGCCGAGCACCTGGTCGTCCTTGATGGCGCCGGCGTCCATCACGAGCCGTACCTGCTCGGCCCGGCCCGCGGCGTCGGTCGCGAGGACCTCGGCCTGCTTGACCTCGCCGGTCCAGTCCGGGTAGCGGGCGAAGTCGGCGATCACCGCCATGACGTCGGCCGGTGCCGCCTCGATCGTGATGCTCGAGCTGGTGTGTTCCGCCATCGCCGTGGCTCCTCCAGATACGGGCCGGTAGGTCATGAAGCGTGCGCACGTGTGTGCAGCGTGAAGGCTACCGCGCACGTGGGGCCCGACTTCACCGACCGGTCACCATTCGAGCGCCCACGGCCTGCCACTCCCCGCGAAGTGCCCGACGTTGACGCACTCGGTCGACCCGATCCGCATGCGGCGGACGAGGGGCTGGTGGACATGGCCGAACAGCGCGTACCGGGGCCGGGTGCGCCGGATCGCGTCCAGCAGCGCCCGGCTCCCCCGCTCGAAGCGGCGCGCGACGGTGTCGTAGACCAGCTCCGGCACGTCCGGCGGGATGTGGGTGCACAGCACGTCCACCTCGCCGACCGCCTCGATCTTGGCCGCGTACTCCTCGTCGCTGATCTCGTACGGGGTGCGCATGGGGGTGCGCAGGCCGCCGCCGACGAAGCCGAAGGTCCGGCCGCCGATCTCCACCCGCTCGCCGTCGAGGACCGTCGTGCCCGGCCCGGCGTACTCCGGCCACAGGGGCGGCATGTCGACATTGCCGTAGGTGGCGTACGTCGGTGTCGGGAACGCGGCGAACATCTCGGCGTACTGCTTGCGTACGGCCTTCTCGATGGCGCTCGCCCGGTCCGTACCGATCCCGGCCCACAGGCGGGCGCCGAACTCGCGGGCCTCCTCGAAGCGGCGGGCGGTGCGCAGTTCGACGATGCGGTCGGCGTTCTCCGTGCCGAACAGGTCGGGGAAGATGCCGCGGGAGTGGTCGGCGTAGTCGAGGAAGAGGACCAGGTCACCCAGGCAGATCAGGGCGTCCGCGCCCTCGCCGGCGCGGGCCAGGTCACGGGCGTTGCCGTGCACGTCGCTGACCACATGTACGCGTGTCCTCCGGTTACCGGGCAGTGAGGGTGCCATGGCGATCAAGGGTAGGCGTGTGCGGCATACGTGAACAGTGGCGGCCGGACCTGCGGTTACTGGCTAGTCATCAAACGCCTCGACTACTGTGCGCTGAGAAAGAGCAATGAGAAACACCAATCCGTGTGACGCAGCGAACATCTCGCCGGGACCCCCTGTCGCAGACGCCATACCGGCGGGTAACGTCCGGGCAGTCCAGTCGTGCTCAGGATTTCAACTTGTGGCTGCAACCACTCAAGAAGTCCGAGCACCTGCCCGAGCCTTGGACCGCACCGTCGCATCGCACAACGTCGTGGCGCCGGCGCCTTATTAGGAGCAGCAGTCTTGCGCGAGTTCAGCCTTCCGGCTTTGTACGAGGTCCCTGCGGACGGCAATCTCACGGACATCGTCCGTAGAAACGCCGCGCAGCATCCCGACGTCGCCGTGATCGCCCGCAAGGTGGGCGGTGCCTGGCAGGACGTGACCGCCACGACCTTCCTGGCCGAGGTCCACGCCGCCGCCAAGGGGCTCATCGCCTCCGGCGTCCAGCCCGGTGACCGGGTCGGTCTGATGTCGCGCACCCGCTACGAGTGGACGCTGCTCGACTTCGCGATCTGGAGCGCGGGCGCGATCACCGTGCCGGTGTACGAGACCAGCTCGGCGGAGCAGGTCCAGTGGATCCTCTCCGACTCGGGCGCCACCGCCATCGTCGTCGAGCTGGACAGCCACACGGCCGCCGTCGAGTCGGTGCGCGACCAGCTGCCCGCGCTGAAGCACGTCTGGCAGATCGAGGGCGGCGGTGTCGAGGAGCTGGGCCGGCTCGGGCAGGACGTCACCGACGCCGCCGTCGAGGAGCGCAGCTCGCTCGCCAAGGCCGACGACCCGGCGACCATCGTCTACACGTCCGGCACGACCGGCCGCCCCAAGGGCTGTGTGCTGACCCACCGCAGCTTCTTCGCCGAGTGCGGCAACGTCGTCGAGCGGCTGCGCCCGCTGTTCCGCACCGGTGAGTGCTCGGTCCTGCTCTTCCTGCCGCTCGCGCATGTCTTCGGACGGCTCGTGCAGGTCGCGCCGATGATGGCGCCGATCAAGCTGGGCATGGTCCCGGACATCAAGAACCTCACCGACGAGCTGGCCTCGTTCCGGCCGACGCTGATCCTGGGCGTGCCGCGCGTCTTCGAGAAGGTCTACAACTCGGCGCGCGCCAAGGCGCAGGCCGACGGCAAGGGCAAGATCTTCGACAAGGCCGCCGACACCGCGATCGCGTACAGCAAGGCGCTGGACACCCCCTCGGGCCCGTCCCTCGGTCTGAAGATCAAACACAAGACCTTCGACAAGCTGGTCTACAGCAAGCTCCGCGCGGTCCTCGGCGGCAAGGGCGAGTACGCCATCTCCGGCGGCGCCCCGCTGGGCGAGCGGCTCGGCCACTTCTTCCGCGGCATCGGCTTCACGGTCCTGGAGGGCTACGGCCTGACCGAGTCCTGCGCGGCCACCGCCTTCAACCCCTGGGACCGGCAGAAGATCGGCACGGTCGGGCAGCCGCTGCCGGGCTCAGTGGTCCGCATCGCCGACGACGGCGAGGTGCTGCTGCACGGCGAGCACCTGTTCAAGGGCTACTGGAACAACGAGGCCGCGACCGCCGAGGCGCTGGCCGACGGCTGGTTCCACACCGGTGACATCGGCACCCTCGACGAGGACGGCTACCTCAGGATCACCGGCCGCAAGAAGGAGATCATCGTCACCGCGGGCGGCAAGAACGTCGCCCCGGCCGTGATCGAGGACCGTATCCGCGCCCACGCGCTGGTCGCGGAGTGCATGGTCGTCGGTGACGGGCGGCCCTTCGTGGGCGCGCTGGTCACCATCGACGAGGAGTTCCTGGGCCGTTGGGCCGACGAGCACGGCAAGCCCGCGGGTTCCACCGCGGCGTCGCTGGCCGGGGACGCGGACCTGAACGCTGCCATCCAGGCCGCGATCGACGACGGCAACGCCGCGGTGTCGAAGGCGGAATCGGTGCGGAAGTTCCGCATTCTGTCCTCCCCGTTCACGGAGGAGTCGGGCCACCTGACGCCGTCCCTGAAGCTCAAGCGCAACGTGGTGGCGAAGGACTACGCGGACGAGATCGAGGCGATCTACCAGAAGTAGCAAGCCTGCTGAAAGAGCGTCATGGCGCGGTGTCCTCCACGAGGACCCGCGCCATCGTCCGTTCCGCGAGCGCGGTGATCGTCACGAACGGGTTGACGCCGATCGATCCGGGCACCAGCGAGCCGTCGGTGACATACAGCTTCGAATACCCCTTCACGCGGCCGTAGTTGTCGGTGGCCTTGCCCAGCACGCAGCCGCCCAGCGGGTGGTAGGTGAAGTCGTCGGCGAAGACCTTGTTGGACGAGCCGAACAGGTCGTAGCGGTAGATCGTGGAGTTGGCCGAGTTGATGCGGTCGAAGAGCTTCTTGGCCATGCCCGAGGACACCGCGCTCTGGGCCGCGGTCCAGCCCAGCTTCACGCCGTCCGTGGCGCTGTCGTACGTGAACGCGGCCCGCGACGGGTTCTTGGTGATCGCCAGATAGAGGCTCACCCAGTGCTCCAGGCCCGTGGGTAAAGGAGCGATCTCGGCGAAGACCGGGTTGGCGGTGTTGGCCCAGTCGTCGATGCCCATGACCGGCATGGTCGACTGGTTGGCCCCGACCGTGTCCCACAGGTGGTTGGCCCGGCCGAGCATGGTGTTGCCGTTGGGTCCCCAGCCGGCGCCGACGCTCGCGTCCAGGGCGGGCAGGGTGCCGGTGTCCCGGGCGCGGACGAGGAGTTCGGTGGTGCCGAGGCTGCCGCCGCCGAGGAACAGGTAGGTGCAGCGGTACTGCTTGGTCTCGACGACCGTGCCGGCGTCGTTGATGCGGTCGGCGGTCAGGATGTACGAACCGTCGCCGGCCCGGCTGATGGCCCGCACCCGCTCCATGGTGGTGATGGTGACGTTCCCGGTGCCGAGCGCGGCGGCGAGATAGGTCTTGTCGAGGCTCTTCTTGCCGTGGTTGTTGCCGTAGATGACCTCCTGGGCGAGCGCCGACTTGGTCGCCGTACCGGCCGCCTCCTTCTGCATGTAGGCGAAGTCGTAGGTGCTGGGCACGAAGGTGGTCTTCAGGCCGGTGTTCTGGGCGTGCTTGCGGGAGATCCGCGAGAAGCGGTACCACTCCGTCGACTCGAACCAGGCCGGGTCGACGGTGTTGACGCCGAGCATGGAGTTGGCCCGCGGGAAGTAGGTGCCGTACATCTCGTCGGCGTCGACGGTCGGGAACTGCTCGGCGAAGTACGACTTCAGCGGGGTCACCGCCATACAGCCGTTCACCAGGGAGCCGCCGCCGACGCCGCGTCCCACGAACACGGACATGTTGGCGAAGCGCACCCGGTCCAGGACGCCGGGGTAGGGGCTGATGTCCTTGTTGACGACGTCCAGCCACAGGAAGGTGGCCAGCGGGGCCTCGGTGCGGGTGCGGAACCACATGGAACGCTGGTCCGGGTTGGCGGTGGAGCAGAAGACCTTGCCGTCGGAGCCGGCGGTGTTCCAGAGCCGGCCCATCTCGATCATGAGCGTGCGGATGCCGGCCTGACCGAGGCGGAGGGCGGCCACGGCGGCGCCGTAGCCCGAACCGACCACGATGGCCGGGGCGCTGTCGACGGCGGCCGGTTCCACGGCCGACGCCGACTCGAGACCGATGCGGGTGAGACCGGACGCGGCGGCGGTCTGGAGGGCCACCATGCCCAATATTTGACGTCTCGTCAGCTGACGTTGCATCAGTTTTGCTGTCATGCGCGCAGCATGTGCGGATTATTCGGTTCCGCCTAGACGGCTAGAGCAACGTCTTCAACTTTTCCGCCAGCAGGTCCCACCGCCACTTCTCCTCGACCCAGGCCCGCCCCCGATCCCCCATCCGCCGCCGCAGCTCGGCATCGCCCAGAAGGGCCACGATCCGCTCGGCCGAGTCCTCCACCGAGCCGCCCCGCACGACCCACCCGGTCTCCCCGTCGAGCACGGCGTCCGGCGCGCCCCCGGAGTCCCCGGCGACCACCGGCAGCCCGGTCGCGGAGGCCTCCAGGTACACGATCCCGAGCCCCTCCACATCGAGGCCGCCCCGCCGCGTGCGGCACGGCATCGCGAACACGTCCCCGGCCCCGTAGTGCGCGGGCAGCTCGGACCAGGGCACCGACCCGGTGAAGCGCACGGAGTCGGCGACACCGGTCTCGTGCGCCAGCTTGCGCAGCTCCCTCTCGTACGGCCCGCCACCCACGATCAGCAGCACGGCGTCGGGCTCTTTCAGGAGGATCCGCGGCATCGCCAGGATCAGCGTGTCCTGCCCCTTGCGCGGCACCAGCCGCGAGACGCACACCACCACCGGCCGGTCGGTGAGCCCGAGCCGCGCCCGCACCACCTCACCGCCCGACCCCGGGTGGAAGGTCTTCTCGTCCACGCCCGGCGGCAGCTGCACCATCCGCGCACCCGCCTCCGCCGTCAGCGCGCCGGCGATCCGCGACCGCGTGTACTCCCCGAGGTAGGTGATCGTGTCCGTGCCCTCCCCGATCCGGCGCAGCAACTGCCGCGCGGCGGGCAGCTGCGCCCACCCCGCCTCGTGCCCGTGGGTGGTGGCCACCAGCCGCTCGGCACCCGCCCTGCGCAGCGCGGGCGCCATCAGCCCGAGGGGTGCCGCCGCCCCGAACCACACCGAAGTACAGCCGTGTTCACGAAGGAGCCCGACCGCCGTACGCGTGGCCGCGGGCGTCGGCAGAAGCATCGTCGTACGGTCGCGTACGACGGTGAAGGGCTGCTCGGCGTCGAAGGCAGCCGTGGCCGCTACGCCCTCCCGGCCGCGTTTCCAGGTCGAGGCGTAGACCACGAGCCGCTCGGGATCGAGGCGCAGCGCCATGTTGTGCAGGAACGCCTGGATACCGCCCGGCCTGGGCGGGAAGTCGTTCGTGACGATCAGGGTCTTGGACATCGTCGTGTGCATCGCCGCAGACCCTACCCAACGCCCCCCTCACAGCCGGGCACGGCCACGTTTATGGCAACCTCACAGCAGGCCGGGACATCATGGCCATCTCAAAGACGGCAAAGACAGCAACGCGCGAACAGGGGCTCCGGTGGACATTGCGGGTGCGAGGCGGTCTCTGGCGGGACTGCTGGCGACCTGGGGCCTGACGAGGCTGCTGCTGCTCCTGTTCGTCCTCAAGGTGTACGTGTTCCCCGGCCCGGACGTGACCAGCGACGTGTCGGTGATCTACCAGGGCTGGAACGACGTGCTGCGCACCGGCGCCTTCCCGCAGGACGACGTCACCTGGCAGTACCCGCCGGCCGCCGCGCTGGCGATCCTCTCCCCCGCGCTGCTGCCGTTCCTGCCGTACGCGACGGCCTTCTTCGTCCTCGCCTTCCTGGCCGACCTGGTGGTCTTCTCCCTGCTGCTGTACGCGGGCCTGCGCCCCGGGCGGAGCCTGCGCGGGGTCTGGGTGTGGGTGGTGGGCGTCCCGCTGCTCGGACCGACCGTGTACGCCCGCTACGACGTGATGGTCACCGCCGTGGCCGTGGCCGCCCTGCTCGCGGGCGCCCGGCATCCCCGGGTGATGGGCGCCCTGGTCGGTTTCGGGGCGATGCTCAAGGTGTGGCCGGTGCTGCTGCTGGTGGCCGCCCGCAGGCGCGGTGTCTGGATGTCGGCGGCGGTCACCGCGGCCGGTCTCGCGGCGCTGTTCGCGGTGACCATGCCCGGTGCCTTCGCGTTCCTGACCTTCCAGGCCGACCGGGGCACCGAGGTGGAGTCGCTGGGCTCCCTGGTCTTCCATGTGGCCCGGCAGTACGGCTGGGACGGCCAGGTGCTGCTGAACTACGGCTCGGTGGAGTTCCTCGGCCCGTGGGTGAACGTCGTCAGCACGGCCGCGCTCGCCCTGACCGGCGTCGCCTTCGGCTGGCTGCTGCTGTGGCGGCTGGTGGCGACCCGGTTCGAGGCGCACACCACGGCGGACGCGGCGTTCGTGGCGGTGCTGCTGTTCACGACCACGAGCCGGGTGATCAGCCCGCAGTACATGGTGTGGCTGGTCGGCCTCGCGGCGGTCTGCCTGTGCTTCCGGGCGAGCCGGATGACGCTTCCCGCGCTGCTGGTCCTGGTGGCGTCCTTCGTGACGGTCCTCGAGTTCCCGGTCTACTTCGCGAACGTCGTCGCCAGCGACGGCCTGGGCGTCACCCTGCTCTTCCTCCGCAACGGCCTGCTCGTCATCGCGACCGTCCTGGCGGCCGTGAAGCTGTGGCGGGCCACGGTCAGCGTCCCCGTCGAGGACCTCGAGCCGGCTCACCCGGCGCGGGCCACCGAGGAGCCGTCGGAGACCTCGGTCGCCTCCTGACGCCGGGACCGGCCGAGCACCGCACCCACCACCGCGCACTGCACCGTCATGGCCAGCGCCATCGCCAGGCACACGCCCGGCAGCCCGAGCCCTGACAGGCCGTACGCCAACGGCAGTTGGACGGCCGTACCGAGCAGCGTCACCCGGAGCAGCACGGGCGCGCCCCCGCTTCCCTCGAAGACCCCGCCCAGCGCGATGAAGCAGGCCATCAGCAGCAGATAGGGCCCGGCACAGCGCAGGAACAGCACGCCCTCCCCGGCGACTCCCGCCCCGGCGCCGAAGGCGGCCATGATCCAGGGCGCGGTGACGGCGAACAGCACAGCGGCGGTCGCCCCGAAGGCTCCGGACACCAGCACCGCCTCCCGCCCGATCGCCCGTCTCTCGTCGCGCCCGGCGCCGAGCAGATGCGCGGTGTGGATCGAGGCGGCCTGCCGTACGGCGTAGAAGCCCATGGTGGCCACGTACAGGACCTTGTACGCGATGGCGTACGCGGCCACCGCCGTCACCCCGAGCCGCGCCACGATCGCGACCAGTACGAGCGCCCCGCCCTGCCGCACGGTGAAGTCGGCCGCCATGGGCAGCCCGGTGCGCAGCACCCGTCCGAAGGCGACCCCGGGCCCGGCGGACGCCCGCAGCAGCGCGTTCCGGCGCAGGGCGAGCAACCCCACCCCCAGGGCCACGCACCGGCACAGGACCGTCGAGGCGGCGGCGCCCTGGACGCCGTAGAGGTGAATCAGGAGCGGGTCGCAGACGAGGATCAGCCCGTTGGCGAGCAGTGCGAGCCGCATGGGGGTCCGGGTGTCCCCCGCACCCTTCAGGATCCCGTCGACCAGCTGCTGGGCGAAGAACACGGCGATGCCCGGCATCGATATCGCGAAGTACCCGACAGCGAGCGACAGCGGCGCGCCCCCGCCGAGGACCAGCCGCGCCAGCGGCTCCCGCAGCAGATACCCGCCCGCCACGACCACCGGCGTGACCAGCCCGAACACCGCCCAGCCCCCGCGCACGGCGGCCCGTACCGCCGCTGGGTCCCGCGCACCCCGGGCATGCGCGACCAGCACGGTCGTGCCCGAGCCGAAGACCAGGGCGACCCCCAGAAGCACGTTCTCGGCGTTCGTCGCCACGGCGACGGCCGCCACCGCCGCTCCGCCGAGCCGGGAGACCCAGACGGTGTTGATGATCCCGGCGGCGACGGAGGCGAGCAGCGAGAAGTAGACGGGGTGGGCGAGCGCGATGAGCCGGCGGCGATGACTGTCCACGAAAAGTGACCCCCTCGATTCGAGCTACCTCGAAACGAGATAGCTCGATAAGAGGTACCATGGCGTCACGACCACCACAAGGAGGAACCGGCGTGCTGGAGCTGTCGATCCTGGGCTTCCTGGCCGAAGAGCCCTTGCACGGCTATGAGCTGAAGGAGCGCATCAAGGCGCTCAGCGGCCATGTCCGCCCGGTCAGCGACGGCGCCCTCTACCCGGCGATCACCCGGCTCATCAAGGCGGGCAAGCTCGACGAACACACCGAGCCGGGCGCGAGCGCGGCCCCGCGGCGCACGCTCTCCCTCACCGAGGCGGGCCGCGCGGACCTCCTGGAGCGCCTGCGTCGGCCCAAGCCGGTCGAGATCTCCGACCAGGTCCGCTTCAACACGGTCCTGACGTTCCTGCGCCACCTCCCGGACCGCCAGGAACAGGCCGCGGTGCTCCGCCGCCGCCTGGAGTTCCTCGACGCGCCCACGAGCTTCTTCTACGACGAGGGCAGACCCGTGCGCGCGGAGGAAGCGGCGGACCTGTTCCGGGAGGGCATGCTGCGGGTCGCGCGGGCGACCGGAGAGGCGGAACGCACCTGGCTGGAGGAGGCCGTCGAGCGGCTCAGTCGAGCTGAACCCGCAGATAGTCCCGCCACTGGTCCGTGAAGTCGTCCAGGTTCGTGTCGAGCACGTTCTTCAGCGCGTCCTCGACCGCCCCGGCGCGCTGCTTGTGGGCGCCGACGGCCCGGTAGAAGGCGCGGAGCTGGTCGGTCCCCCACTCTGCCGCGATCATCCGGCAGGCCAGCCAGCCGCCCTCGTAGGCCTGGGCGAGCCTCGTCGCGTCGCCGCTGAACCCGAAGTCCGCGTCCCTCGGCAGGGCCGTCGGCGTCCGCCCCTCCGTCACGGCCCGCCACAGCTCCGGCGCGGCCTGGACCGGCGAGCGGCCGGAGTCGAGATAGCCGATCCAGTCGGCGTACCCCTCGGACAGCCACAGCGGCGTGGCCGCGCCGGTGTGGTCGCGGGTGGCGACATGAGTGGTCTCGTGGGTGAGCACGACCTGCTTGCCGACGCTGCCGAGGACGCCGAACGCGTCGGGGTTGACGATGATCCGGTCCGCGGGCGCGCGCGCCGGGGCGCCCGTCTCGCCGGTGGTGACGGCGGCGATCCCACGGTACGAGGACGCGGGCGAAGCCAGCAGCCCGGCCATACCGTCCAGGGACTTCGGTACGAGCACGACGACATGCCGGGTCCAGTCGGTGCCCCACTCCGCCGACACCGCCGGAACGGCACGGTCCGCCAGCTCCACATAGGTCTGGAGCGCCGCGCTCGACCGTCCGACGCCGAGGACGAGGCTGTCCTTGCCGCGGACGACGGCGACCTCGCCCTGGTCCCACAACTGCTGGGCGGACTTCTTCGCGGGCTTCTCCTGGTCGACGAACCACTCGCCGCCCGCGTCCAGGCTCAGGGTGAGCGTGCGGCCGACGGTGACCGGGGCGTTGTCGTAGCCCTGTATGCGGTACTTGAGCTCGACGTCGGCGGTGGCGTCGGCGCCGTCCCGGTGGAGCCCCGTCACGCGGTACGCCCAGGAGGCGAACGGCACGCCCCGCGCGTTCTCGAACCAGTCCAGCGCGCCCGTCTGCATGAACGCGGCCCGGTCCCGGTCCAGGACGGCGACCGAGCGCCGGTCGAGCAGTGCCTGGACATCGGCCTTGGCGGTGCCGGTGCCGGCCTTGCCGCCACAGGCCACCAGGGAGACCAGCAGCAGACACAGCGCGAGGATCCCGTGTCTCGACGCCCGCCCTCGACCAGCCATTTCACGATCGTACGGCGGGACGGCCGCCGGGGTCAGAGGGCCTGGGTCAGACCCTGGTGACGGTGGCGCCCGGCATCATGCCCACCGGGTCGTAGCGGACGGGGGCGCCGGGGTAGGGCGCGTGGATCACCTGGCCGTTGCCGACGTACATGCCGACATGGCTGGCGTCGGACCGGTAGGTGACCAGGTCGCCGGGTTGTGCCTGGGAGAGCGGGACCTGCTGCCCGGCGTAGCGCTGGCTCTGCGAGGTGCGCGGCAGGGAGACTCCGGCGTGCCGGTACGACCACACCATCAGGCCCGAGCAGTCGAACCCGGAGGGGCCGGTCGCGCCCCAGACGTACGGCTTGCCGATCGCGGCGCGGGCGGCGGCGACCGCGGCGGCGGCCCGGGCGTTGGGCGGCAGGGCCCCGCTGAGGTCGGGCATGTCGTCGCGGCCGGAGCGGGAGGCCCGGTCGTAGGCGGCGCGCTCCTCGGACGGCAGGGAGTTGAGCAGCCGACGGGCCTGGGCGAGCTTCTTCTCGACGGTCTGCTTGTGGCTCGCGACCGCCTTGCGGCTCTTCTCCAGCTCGGCCAGCTGCCCGGCCGCCTCCGCGCGCTCCTGGGCGAGTTCCCGCATCGCCGACTGGAGGTCCTTGAGCTCACCGGCCTGATGGGCGGTGATCCGGTCGAGGGCGGCGGCCTTGTCGAGGTAGTCGTCCGGGTCGTCGGAGAACAGCAGGGCCAGGGACGGATCGAGGCCGCCGGAGCGGTACTGGGCACCGGCCAGCGAACCGAGCGTCTCCCGCATGGAGTTGATGCGGTCCTGCTGGCGGGCGATCCGGTCCTGCGCGGTGCCGACCTGCTTCTTCAGCGCGTCGGCCCGTTCGTCGGCCTTGTTGAAGGCCTCGGTCGCCTTCTCGGCCTCCTCGTAGAGGCGGTCCACCTCGGCACGGGTGTCGTCGTGCGGGGCGGCCGAGGCCGGTACGGCCCCGAGAACCGCGGCGGTGGCCGACAGGACGCAGAGCGCGGCACTGGCGCCCCGGTCGAACCCGGACGATGTCGATGCAAGGCGGCGATGGGACCCCACGAGAAGCCGCACCCCTTCCGCTGGCGGACAGGAAACGCGGCCGACAGTAGCCCCGTGACAAGGGCGCTTCCAAAGACCTCCACGGCCACACAACGTGACACCCCGCCACCGACGCAGGTCAGTGGCGGGGCGTGGGGTCAGTTCACGTCGCCAGGATTCGCCCGAACGGGCGGCAGGGTGTCGTGATCTTGAGCGTGACTTCTGGGCGGATCAGATCCGGACGCCGAACTGGAACGGCATGTTGCCGATCGACTCGTAGCGCACGACCGTGCCGGTGCGCGGGGCGTGGATCACCTGGCCGTTGCCGGCGTAGAGACCGACGTGGTGCAGGTCGCCGTAGAAGATGACGAGGTCGCCGACCTTGAGCTGGCTCTGCGAGTAGATCCGCGTGCCGGCGTTCGCCTGGGCCTGCGAGGTGCGGGGGATGGAGACGCCCGCCTGGGCGTAGGCCCAGGAGGTCAGGCCCGAGCAGTCGTAGGAGGCGGTGCCCGTGGCGCCGTAGACGTACGGCTTGCCGAGCTGGCTCTGGGCGGCCGAGAAGGCGGCGGCGGCGAAGTTGGAGGCGGCGGGGGCGTCGCCGAGGTCCACGCGCTCGCTGGCGGAGCGGCTGGCGCGCTCGTCCTCGGCGGCCAGGGCGGCCTTCTCGGCGGCCGTCAGCGTGTTGAGCAGCTTCTGCGCCTCGGCGAGCTTGGCCTGGACTTCCTTCTTCTTCTTGGCCAGTTCGGTCCGGGTGGAGGAGAGGTCCTTGAGCTTCTCGGAGGCCTCGGAGCGCTCCTGCGCGAGCTCGCGCTGCTTCTCCTGGATCTTCTTCAGCGCCTCGACCTGCTGGGCGCTCAACTGGTCGGCCGTGGAGGCCTTGTCCAGATAGTCGTCCGGGTTGGACGACAGGAAGAGCTGCAAGGAGGCGTCTATGGAGCCGGTGCGGTACTGGGCGGCGGCCGCGAGGCCCATGGAGTCACGGAGGCCGTTGAGGTCCTCCTGGCCGCGGGCCACGGTGTCCTGGATGGCGGAGATCTCCTTCTGGAGCTTCTCCTGCTTCTCCTTGGCGCCGTTGAGCTTCTCGGTGGCCTGCTCGGCCTCCTCGTAGAGCTTGTCGACCTTGGACTTGACCTCGTCCTTGCTGGGCTTCTCGCTCGGTGCCGCGTTGGCGGCGTTGGCGCTCAGCGCGACGGCGGCGGCAGCGGCGGTGGTCAGCACGGTCACGCGTGTGCGGCTCGGCTGCTTGGGTCGACGGTGGGACGCCACGGAGGTGAGCTCCTTCTTGTGAGTGATCACCCGTTCGGAGGTTCGAGCCCAGACCCTAGTGACCTTCTTGTGATCAGTTCAAATCCTCACGCGAAAAAATCAGTCACGGACTGCATTCTTTACACACAACTCACGTGCGGTAATGCTCGACTGACACTACGTTGCGTGACGATCCGACCAATTCGGTCATTAAACCTGGAAGTTAGAACTTCAGGACAGGCGCTTCAAAAGCATCGCCGAAGCGACAGGCCGGGCCCCCGCCTTGGCCACCCCGTCGGCCACCTCGCGGTCGGTGGAGGCGACGATGACCGGCCGGCCCGGTGGCTCGGCGCGCACCAACTGGCGGATCAACTCGTCGGCGGTGACGCCCGCCTTGGAGAACAGCACCCGCACGCCGCGCGGCGGCGCGAGCAGCACCGGCGCGAGCAGCTCGGCCCCGTCGAAGACACAGGTCACCTCGGCGCCGGTCTGCGCGGCGAGCTGCGAGAGCTGCCCGAGCAGCCGCAGCCGCTGCTTCTCCAGCGGCATCTGGGGATAACCGGTCTTGGTGACGTTGTAGCCGTCGACCACCAAGTGGGCCTGGGGCAGGGCGAGCAGCTGGTCCAGAATGGCCGGATCGTTCTCGGACAGCGCCCGCGCGGCGATGTCCTTCGGGGTCATTCGTCCCGGTTCGACCGCGTCGACGGTCTCCGCGGGCCGCACGGACACGGGCGGCAACGCCAGCTCCCGGCGCAGCCCTTGGGCCGCGTCCAGCACGGTGTCCAGCAGCAGCCGGACGCGCATGTCCTCGACACTGCGCCCCTCCCGGGCCGCCTTGCGCGTGGCCTCCAGGGCGGCCTCGGCCTCGCTCAGCCGGGCCTTGAGCCGCCGTGACTCGACCTCGGCGGTGGACACCTGCGTCTGCCCCTCGGCGCGCACGGCGTCCATCTCGACCTGTAGTTTGCGCAGCGCCGCCTCGCCGCGCTTGACGTCACTGAGGGCGGCCCGCAGCTTGCGGTGAAGCGATTCGGCTTCCTTCTTGGCCGCGTCCAGCTCGGTGCGCAACCGCTCGGTCTCGGCGCGCGTGTGGTCTCTGGCGGCCACCAGCTCCTCGCGCAGCCGCTCCAGCTCGACGCGGCTCTCCTCGTCGGCGCGCTCGGCGTCGGCCCGCTGGGCCTCCTCGCCGGCCGCGGTCACGAGCTTCACCCAGCCCGTGGGACGCAGTACATAGGCCGCGGCCGCCACGTCGAGCGGATCCGCGGCCGGGGGCGGCGAGCCGGAGTCGAGGGCGCCGGCGAGCTCCGGCTGGGCCTCTCTGAACTTCTCGCCGATCCGCTGCCGGAACAGGGGATCGGTCTCCAGTGCCGCGGCCATCGCGTTGCCCGCGAACTTGGCCCGCCGGTTCGGCGCGAACCGGGCGTACTGTCTGAGCTGCGCGGGCAGTTCACCGACGGTGAGGCCGCCGAAGCCGTCGGAGACGATCTGCACGACGCGACGGCGCACGCCGTCGGGCAGCGGACGGTCGAGCACCTCGGCGGCGCCGTCGCCCGGCCCCCCGCCTTGTGTCTCCACCATCCGTCAACACCCCAACCTGTGTGCGGGGGCCACTCCCTCAGGAGTCGGCGCCCGGCCTGTCCACGAGTTCCACCTGATCCACGGCGTTGCACCAGCGGCAGCGCACCGACTCGATGGTCTCACTGACCACCTCGCGCTCCTCCACCTTCGGCTCACCGGCCAGGTCGAGGTGGACGTACTCGACGACCTTCGACGAGCGGGTCACGTCGAAGCGGGTGAGGTTGCCGCAGAGGGTGCAGCGCCACCGCGTCGAGGCGGTCGGCAGGGGAACCGTCATCGTGCCTGAGCTCTTTCCTTCTAGGTCTTCCATTGTCCGCGACACACCGGACCCGGTGTGTGGCTCGTAACCCTACGGCCTGGCGGGTACTCGTCGCTCGGCCGTCTCAGTGCCCGCCCGGGCGGCGAGGCACTCTGTTCGGTTGCGTCCCGTTACGTCATGCTCTGTGTTCATGATCAGCAACTGGAGGGTGACAGTCGGTGGCGCGAGCAGGTCGTTGTGGGGTACGGCACCGGTCACCTACGGCCTGATCGCCCTGTGCTGTCTGCTCTTCGTCATCGGCCCCGCGGGGGGCCTCAATCCGGCCTACGGCACCGGGGACGAACTGCTCGTCGCCCAGCGGGCCTACTTCCACCACTGGGGCGTGGTCCCCGCGGAACTGTTCGAAGGCTCGGCCCGGGCCGCACTCACCCCGGCGACGGCCCTCTTCGTCCACGGCAGCTGGGTCCACCTCCTCGGCAACATGCTCTTCCTCTATGTCTTCGGAGTGATGACCGAGGAACGGATGGGCCGCGTCCAGTTCACGCTCTTCTACCTCGGCTGCGGCTATCTGGCGCTGCTGGGCTACGCCGCCGCGAACTCCGACTCCGACCAGTCGCTGGTCGGGGCCTCCGGAGCGATCTCAGCCGTGCTCGGAGCGTTTCTCTACCTGTTCCCCGGCGCCCGGGTGACAAGCCTGCTCCCGTTCCTCTTCTTCCTGCCCCTACGGTTCCCGGCATGGCTGGTGCTGCCCTTCTGGGCGGCCCTCCAGTGGCTGGCGGCGGGCCGGGCGGCGAACGGGCCCGGGGTGGCGTATCTGGCCCACCTGGTGGGCTTCGGCCTGGGCTTCGCCTTCGCGTGGGTCCGATTCCCCCCTGCGACTAGAGTGAGGCCCGCCCCAGCTCCGGCCCCCGAGGGAGAGAACCAGCAGTGATCACCGCGATCGTCCTCATCAAGACCAGCGTGGACCGGATCCCCGAGATCGCCGAGTCGATCGCGGCCCTGGACTCGGTGAGCGAGGTCTTCTCCGTCACCGGCACCTACGACCTGATCGCCATGGTCCGCGTCCGGCAGCACGAGGACCTCGCCGAGGTCATCCCCGGCAGCATCAGCAAGATCCCGGGCGTGGAGGCCACGGACACCCACGTCGCCTTCCGCACGTACTCCCAGCACGACCTGGAGGCGGCGTTCGCGATCGGGCTCGACAACTAACCGCTGACATCGAGGGCGGCGACGCCCTTGTTCGTCCCGGCGTAGACGCGGCGGCCGTGCACGACGGGGGTCAGCAGGACGCCCGGGTCGGCGCCCACCTCGGTCTTCCAGAGCCGGTTGCCCCGCGTGTCGAGGGCGTGGACCTCGGTGTCGGTGCGCACATAGACCGTGGAGTCCACCAGCACCGGGTCCGAGAGGGCCCCGCCCCCGCCGTACGACCAGACTTCGTCCCCGTCCTCCGTGATCGCCTTGAGCGCCGCGCTCGCGTCGGTCACGCCCAGGAAGGCGAAGGAGCCGGCCTTCGCCGGGACGTAGGAACCGGCGAGGCCCTTCTTCTTCCACTTCTGTCGGCCCGCGAGATCCAGCCCGAACAGCTCGTTCGCCTGGTTCCCGGTGCTCACGACCACGGTGTCGCCGCTGACGGCGGGGCGGCCGACATCACCGTCCAGCGCGGCGTCGAACGGCGTGCTGGTGCCGCCGTCGGTGAACCCGTAGAGGTGGTTGTCGTAGCAGGGCGCGTAGAGGACGCCGCCGGCCACGACGAGCTCGTCGCAGGGCGCACCACCCAGCGGGACGTCCCAGCTCACCCTGCCCCGGCTGTCGTACGCCTGCACGACCCCCGCACCGTCGATCGTGCTCTTCGCGGAGCCGACGACGACGGCGCCCCCGAGCACCGCGGGCTGGCGGAAGTACGGACTGGGCAGCTCCCGCCTCCACATCTCCTCACCGGCGGCGCTCACCGCGATGAGCCTCCCCGGTTCGGTCGCGGTGTCGCTGACCACGGCGACGAAGATCCCGTCGGCCGTGACGACCGGCCTGGTGACGAAGGCCTCCCCCTGGAAGACGGACACCTTCCAGCGTTCCTCGCCGTCGCTGCCCAGCGCCCGCAGGTTCCCGTCGGCCCCGGCGAAGTACAGCGTCCGGCCGTCGGCGGAGAGCGCCCCGCAGGGACCGCCGTCCACGCTGGGCGCGCCGCCCACGTTGTACGACCAGCTCACGGCCGCCTTCCGCGCGACGAACCCCGGCGTATTCGCGCTCCCGCTCTTCCCCCCGCCCTCGCTACCGGCCTCCGAGCGCCCGAGCCACCACCAGCCGCCCACTCCCCCGGCGCCGGCGACCACGGCCCCGCCCACGGCGAGGCGCAGCAGCCCGCGCCGCGAGGGCCGTACGTCCGCCACCTCGGCCTCGGGCGGCGCAGCCTGAGGTGTCTCCGCCACCTCGGCCTCGGGCCGCACCACGTCAGGCGTCTCCGGCACCGGCGCCATGTACTCGACCCGGCTCTCCCGCTCTCCCGACTCCCGCTCGGGAAGCCAGAGTTCGCCTCCCCGAGAAGCCTCGGGCTCCGGGCCCGCACCCGTGTACCAGCCAGGATGCAGTCCGCCGCGCGGCGAACCCCCCACGGCCTCGACGACGTCCTTCGGCATCGGCCGCTGCCCCGGCTCGTCCCTGAGGCACGCCTCCACCAGCGGCAGCAGTTCCTCCGGTACGCCCGTCAGGTCGAAGTCCCGGGTCAGGATGCGCAGCAGGATCACCGAGTCCTGGCCCTCGCCGAAGGGCTCGCGCCCGCTCGCCGCGTACGCGAGGACCGCGCCGAGGGAGAAGACGTCGCTCGGCGGGCCGACCTTGCCACCGTTGCGGATCTGCTCGGGCGAGACATAGCCGACCGAGCCCACGATCGCGCCCGTACGGGTCATCGCCGTGGCTTCGAGGGCCCGTACGATCCCGAAGTCGATGACCCGCGGACCGTCCGGCGCCAGCAGGATGTTGGAGGGCTTCAGGTCCCGGTGGACCATGCCCCGCGCATGGATCGCGCCCAGCGCCTCACCCAGCGCGGCCCCCAGCACCCGCACCGCCTGCTCGGGCAGTGCCCCGCCGTCCATGACCGCGTCCCGCAGATTCGGCCCGTCCACGAACTCCGTGGCCATCCACGGGTGCTCGCCCTCCGGGTCGGCGTCGACCACGCGCGCGGTGTACGTGCCCGCCCCGCCGACGGTCTGCGCCGCCCGCACCTCCTGCCGGAACCGGGCGCGGAAGGTGCGGTCCTGGGCGTACTCGGGCCGTACGACCTTCACCGCCAGCCGCAGCCCGGTCCGTGACTCGGCGAGATACACCTCGCCCATGCCGCCCGAGCCGAGCCGGCCCCGTACCTCGTACGGGCCGACCCTGCGTGGATCCGTCGCGCGCAGCGCCTGCACTCCCGCTCCCCCTGTGTGTCGTACGAACGCCGTAGGGGAGGGTATCGGCAACCGCCGCCCAGCCGGTCAGCCGGTCAGACGGCGGGGACGCACCGTCCGTCCTCGGTCCGGTACCGCCACTTCGCACCGTCGCTCACCAGCTCGCGCACGGCGTTCACGAACCGCTCGACATGCTCGTCCGGCGTGCCCGCGCCGAAGCTGACGCGGATGGCGTTGAGGGACTTCTCGCCGGGCGCGGCCTCGGGGGCGCCGCACTCGCCCTGGGTCTGCGGGTCGCTGCCGAGCAGGGTGCGGACGAGGGGGTGAGCGCAGAAGAGGCCGTCGCGGACGCCGATGCCGTACTCGGCGGAGAGGGCGGCGGCGAAGTGGGAGCTGTTCCAGCCCTCGACGACGAAGGAGAGGACGCCGACGCGGGGGGCGTCGTCGCCGAAGAGGGAGAGGATCCGGACCTCGGGAACGTCGGCGAGGCCGCTCCTGACCTTCTCGATCAGGTACTGCTCGCGGGCGACGAGGGTGTCGAAGCCGGCCTCGGTCAGCGCCTTGCAGGCGGAGGCGATGGAGTAGGCGCCGATGACGTTCGGGGAGCCGGCCTCGTGGCGGGCCGCGTTCTCGTGCCACTCCACGTCCACGCCGCCGTCCTCGCGCCGGGTGACCTTGCGGCTGGCGCCGCCGCCGGCGAGGTAGGGCTCGGCGGCGGTCAGCCAGTCGGCGCGGCCGGCGAGGACGCCGGAGCCGAAGGGGGCGTACAGCTTGTGGCCGGAGAAGGCGACCCAGTCGACGTCGAGGTCGGCGACGGACACCGCGTGGTGCGGGGCGAGCTGGGCGGCGTCGAGGACGATCCGGGCGCCGTGCGCATGGGCGGCGGCGGCCAGCTCGCGCACCGGCCACAGCTCGCCGGTGACGTTGGAGGCGCCGGTCACACAGACCAGGGCGGGGCCGTACGGGTCGCGGTCGGCGAGGGCCTGCTCCAGGGTCTCCACGGCCTGCTGGTGGGTGCGGGGGGCGTCGAGGTAGGTCACCCGGGCGTCGCGCCAGGGCAGCAGCGAGGCGTGGTGCTCGGTCTCGAAGACGAAGACCTGGCAGTCGGCGGGCAGGGCGGCGGCGAGCAGGTTGAGCGAGTCGGTGGTGGACCGGGTGAAGACGACCTGGTCGCCCTCGCGGCAGCCGAGGAACTCGGCGACGGTGTTCCGGGCGTTCTCGAAGAGGTCGGTCGACAGCTGCGACAGGTACCCGGCACCGCGGTGGACGCTGCCGTAGTAGGGCGCGTAGGCCGCCACGTCGTCCCAGACCCGCTGGAGGGCCGGCGCGCTGGCCGCGTAGTCGAGGGCCGCGTAGGTGACCTCGCCACCGGTGACGAGCGGGACGGTGACATCCCGGCCCAGAACGGGCAGCGGAGAGCAAATGGTCCGGGTGGCGGCAGCGGTGGAGACAGACATGGGGGACTCCCGTGAGAGGGCATGCTGAAGCAGGGCATGCGGGGAAGAGGAAAAGGGTGCGCGGAGGCGGGGCTCGGCGGCCCTATCGCATTCGCTTGCTCACGGAAGACTCCCTCGAACGACCAGGACCCCTGGTTTCGAGAGGGGCCCGCGCTTGCCGTAGACCTCGCTGCCTACGGCCTGGTCTTCACCCGGGGCACCCCGCCACGGACGGAGGGTTGCCGGACAGTCGGCCGGGGCCTCATGACTGTCACTCATGACCTGGTACAGGAACGTACGCGATGTGATCGTCGTCCCGCAACCCGCGTCCGGATCGCGGGACGACCATCGATACCGGCTACCGGTTGCTGGCCGCCACCCAGCGCTCCAGAGTCCGCTTGGCCGCGCCGGAGTCGATGGACTCCGCGGCCTTCGCCATCCCGTCCCGCAGCTGGTCCGCCAGGGACGCCCCGGTCGGCTCCAGCGCGACGAGCGCCGCCGCCGAGTTCAGCAGGACCGCGTCCCGGACCGGACCCGTCTCGCCGTCGAGGAGTCTGCGCGCCACGTCCGCGTTGAACGCCGGGTCGCCACCCCGCAGCGCCTCCACCGGCACCAGCTCGATGCCGACGTCACGCGGGTCGAAGGCCTCCTCGGTGACCTTGCCGTCGCGCACGACCCACACCCGGGAGGTGGACGTCGTCGTCAGCTCGTCGAGGCCGTCGTCACCGCGGAAGACCAGCGAGGAGTTGCCGCGCTCGGCGAAGACCCCGGCGACGATCGGCGCCATCAGCGGGTCGGCGACGCCCACCGCCTGCGCCCTGACCTTCGCGGGGTTGGTCAGCGGGCCCAGCGCGTTGAACACCGTACGGATGCCCAACTGGCCGCGGGCGGCGCCCGCGTGACGCAGCGCCGGGTGGAATTTGATAGCGAAGCAGAAGGTGATGCCGGCCTCCTCGGCCACCTCGGCCACCCGCTGCGGGGTGAGGTCGAGGTTGACGCCCAGCTTCTCCAGGACGTCCGAGGAACCCGACGCCGACGAGGCCGCCCGGTTGCCGTGCTTGACGACCTTCGCGCCGGTGCCGGCCACCACGAGGGAGGACATCGTGGAGATGTTCACCGTCTTCGCGCCGTCGCCGCCGGTGCCGACGATGTCGACGGTCCGCCCGGACACCTCGATCACATTGGCGTGCTCGTACATCGCCTGGACGAGCCCGGTGATCTCCTCGACCGTCTCGCCCTTGGCCCGCAGGGCCACCACGAACCCGGCGATCTGCGCGTCCGTCGCCTCGCCGCGCATGATCTGGTCCATCGCCCAGGCGGTCGCGGCGGCGCTCTGGTCACGGCCGTACAGCAGGGCGTTCAGGACCTCGGGCCAGGAACGGCCCGCCGCGGTGTCGCCTCCAGCGGGGGTCACAGCGCTCATACGGCCGCTCCTGGGTGTCGTACAACAGGGTTCAACAGATGTTTGACCCCACCCTATCCAGCCCCGGGCACGGAGAAGGGCCCCCGTCCGAAGACCGGACGGGGGCCCTTGCACAGCGCGTGGCGAGCGCAGCGATCAGTGGTGGCCGTGGCCGCTCGTGATCTCCTTGTACTCCTCGACGGTGGGCTTGGCGATCTGCGACTCGTCGCCGAAGTACGCCTCGCTGAGCTTGACGCGCAGCTTCTCGGAGCCCTTCACCTTGCGCTCGACGCCGTTGTCGTCGACCGTCGGGCCGATCTCGGCCGGCTTGTACTGCTCGTGCGCGGTGAGCGTGTGCAGCGCGTCCTGGCTGAGCGGCTCGTGCACCTCGATGAACTCACCGTGCGGCAGGCGCTTGATGATGCCGGACTCGCGGCCGTGCAGCACCTTGTCCTTGTCGCGGCGCTGGAGGCCCAGGCAGATCCGCTTGGTGACGATGAACGCGAGCACCGGCGCGACGAAGAACGCCACACGGACGAACCAGGTGATCGAGTTGATCGACAGGTGGAAGTGGGTGGCCCAGAGGTCGTTTCCACCACCGACGAGCAGCACCATGTACCAGGTGATCCACGCGACGCCGAAGGCCGTGCGGGTCGGGGCGTTGCGCGGGCGGTCCAGGATGTGGTGCTCGCGCCGGTCGCCGGTGACCCAGGCCTCGATGAACGGGTAGACCGCGATGGCCACCAGGACCAGCGGGAAGATCACCAGCGGGATGAACACACCCAGGACGAGCGTGTGACCCCAGAAGTTGATCTCCCAGCCCGGCATGACACGGATCAGGCCCTCGGAGAAGCCCATGTACCAGTCGGGCTGGGCGCCCGTGGACACCTGGTCCGGACGGTAGGGGCCCATGGACCAGATCGGGTTGATCGAGGCGATCGCCGCGATGGCCGAGATGACACCGAAGACCAGGAAGAAGAAGCCTCCGGCCTTGGCGGTGTACACCGGGAACAGCGGCATGCCGACGACGTTCTTGTTGGTCTTGCCGGGGCCCGCGTACTGCGTGTGCTTGTGGACGAACACCAGGATCAGGTGGCCGACCATGAGGCCGAGCATGATGCCCGGCAGCAGCAGCACATGGATCGAGTAGAAGCGGGCCACGAAGTCGCCGCCCGGGAACTCGCCGCCGAAGAGGAAGAACGACAGGTACGTGCCGACGATCGGCACGGACAGGATCGCGCCCTCCATGAAGCGGACACCGGTGCCGGAGAGCAGGTCGTCAGGGAGCGAGTAACCGGTGAAGCCGGTGAACATGCCCAGGACGAACAGCAGGAAGCCGAACAGCCAGTTGACCTCACGCGGCTTGCGGAACGCACCCGTGAAGAAGACGCGCATCATGTGCACGAACATGCCGGCGAGGAAGATCAGCGCCGCCCAGTGATGGATCTGCCGGATCAGCAGACCACCGCGCACATCGAAGGAGATGTGCATGGTCGAGTTGAACGCCTCGGACATCAGCTGTCCCTGCAACGGGACGTAGCTGCCGTGGTACTCCACCTCGTTCATCGACGGGTGGAAGAACAGCGTCAGGTACACACCCGTGAGGATGATGATGATGAAGGCGTACAGGCAGATCTCACCCAGCATGAACGACCAGTGGTCGGGGAAGATCTTGCGCATGTTGGCCTTGGCCAGGGAGTAGATCCCCAGCCGGCCGTCGGCCCAGTCGGCGAGCTTCTCGCCGGCCGGGGCCTGCCCGCGGGCGCGGGACGACTCGTTGTTCTCGTTGGTGCTCATCCGCGCTCCCAGAAGGCAGGACCGACAGGCTCTTCGAAGTCGCCCTGCGCCTCGAGGTAGCCCTCTTCGTTCACGGCGATCCGCAGCTGCGGCAGGGCGTGACCGGCGGGGCCGAAGATCACTCGGGCACCGTCGGAGAGGTCGAAGGTGGACTGGTGGCAGGGGCAGAGCACGTGGTGCGTCTGCTGCTCGTACAGGGAGATCGGGCAACCCACGTGGGTGCAGATCTTCGAGTACGCCACGATGCCGTCGTGCGACCACTCGAGCTCGCGCTTGTCCTTGATGTTGTCCGGCTGGATCCGGACGATCATCAGGGCGGCCTTGGCGATCTCGGTCTGGAACGCCTCGTCGTGCTCCTCCAGGCCCTCGGGCTTGGCGAAGGTCAGCGAGCCCACCGCGACGTCGGAGGGACGCAGCGGCTCGTTGGTGTTCATGTTGACGAGCAGCAGGCCCTTGCGCCACATGGTGTGCCGCAGCTTGGTCCCGGGCAGCGGGCCGAGGTCGCGCAGCAGCACGACACCGGCGAGCGGCACCAGGGTGAGCGCGCCGAGCATGGTGTTGCGGATCAGCTTGCGACGGCCGAGCGCGGACTCCTTGGCGCCCTGCTTCCAGTCGTCGAAGACCTTCTCGCGGACCTCGGGCGGCGCCTCGATCGGGTGGCGCTCGTCGACCATCTCCACGTCGGACATCAGGGTGCGGGCCCAGTGGACCGCGCCCGCGCCGATCGCGAAGAGGGCGACGCCGAGCGTCAGACCCAGCGAGAAGTTCAGCGCGTTGATGTGGCCGATCGGGAAGACGTAGATCGCCCTGTCGTGCGGGACACCCACGTACGCGGCGATGAAGCCGATCGTGGCCAGCATCGACACCGTGAACAGCATCGCCACCGTGCGCTCGGACCGCTTGGCGGCCCGCTCGTCGATGTCCTGGACCCGGTGCTCGTGGGGCGGCAGACCGGGGTCGGCGAAGGGGTCCCTGTCGTCCGCGACGCTCACCGCGCCGTGGTCGTCCTGCTCTGCGGGCAGGTTCTCTTCTGGAATGTCTTGGCTACTCATGACTTCTTGGCCTTTGCGGTCCGAGCGGCGAGCCAGACGGCGATCGCGATCAGGCCACCGAGTCCGAACACCCACGCGAACAGACCCTCGCTGACCGGACCGAGGCCGCCCAGCTCGAGGCCACCGGGGCTCTCGGTGTCGTCACCGTTGACCGCGTCGAGGTACGCGATGATGTCCTTCTTGTTCTGCTCCGACAGCGTGGTGTCGGGGAACGACGGCATGTTCTGCGGGCCGGTCTGCATGGCCTCGTAGATGTGCTTCGGGTCGACGCCCTCAAGGCTCGGCGCGAACTTGCCGTGCGTCAGCGCACCGCCCTTGCCGGTGAAGTTGTGGCACTGCGCGCAGTTGGTGCGGAACAGCTCGCCGCCCTTGGCGATGTCCGCCCCGTCCGGGCTGTACTCGTTCTTCGTCGGGACGGCCGGACCGGCGCCCAGGGAGGAGATGTACGCGGCGAGCTGGTCGATCTCGGCCTGCGTGTAGATGACCTTCTTCTTCGGGACCTGTGCGCCCGGCTGCTGGGCCGGCATACGGCCGGTGCCGACCTGGAAGTCCACGGCCGCGGCGCCCACACCCACGAGGCTCGGCCCGTCGGTGGTGCCCTGAGCACCGGTGCCGTGGCAACTGGCACAGCCCACGGCGTAGAGCTTCTTGCCCTCCTCGATGGTGAGGGACTGGGCGGTTTCGTCGGCCTGCGCCTTGTCCGCGGGCGCGAACACGGCGTACAGCCCCCCCGTGCACGCCAGCGCGAGGAGTAGGACGACGAGCGCCGCCAGCGGATGGCGTCGTCGTGCGGAGAGCTTTTTCACGGATTACCCCGGTGTCAGGATCTTCTGCGTCGATGCTGCTGGAAATGCGCTTCTCGGGAAGCGCTCGGGAACGGACCCGACTACTTGATCATGTAGATCGTGGCGAAGAGGCCGATCCAGACGACATCGACGAAGTGCCAGTAATAGGACACGACGATGGCGGCCGTCGCCTGCTCGTGAGTGAACCTCTTCGCCGCGTAGGTGCGGCCGAGGACCAGCAGGAAGGCGATGAGACCTCCCGTCACGTGCAGGCCGTGGAAGCCGGTGGTCAGGTAGAACACCGAGCCGTACGGGTCGGAGGAGAGCGAGAGCCCGTCCTTCTTGACCAGTTCGGTGTACTCGAAGACCTGACCGCCGATGAAGATCGCACCCATGATGAAGGTGACGATGAACCAGCCCCGGAGCTTCTTCACGTCACCGCGCTCGGCGGCGAAGACGCCGAGCTGGCAGGTGAGGGAGGAGAGCACCAGGATCGTGGTGTTCGTCGCCGAGAACGGGAAGTTCAGGCTCTCGGCCATTTCCTTCCAGTGATCAGGACCCGTCACCGATCGCAGGGTGAAGTACATCGCGAAGAGGGCCGCGAAGAACATCAGCTCGGAACTCAGCCAGATGATGGTTCCGACGCTGGTGAGGTTCGGCCGATTGACCGACGGGTGCGCGTGCCCGGTTTCTACTGTCGTTGCTGTCGCCACGACCGACATTATGTCGGTCCCTTATCCCGCCCTCACTCCGGGGGGTGCCGTTCGGAGTGTTCGCAGCGTGTGTACTGCCCGGATGGCCCATCGCAGGGGTGTTCCAGCGGGTGTTGACGAGCTGTTCAAGGGAGTAGCATCCGCGGCAACTGTTCTGTCCGTACGACGCTGATGTCACGGAGGAAGCATGCAGGCGACCGCCACGGTGCTGGTCTACAGCGACGACGCCAACACCCGCGAGCAGGTACGGCTCGCGACCGGCCGGCGGCCGGCTCCGGACGTTCCTCAGGTCGAGTTCGTGGAGTGCGCGACGCCTGCCGCGGTGCTGAAAGAGCTGGACAGGGGCGGGATCGACGTCTGTGTGCTGGACGGCGAGGCCGTGCCGATGGGTGGCATGGGGCTGTGCCGGCAGATCAAGGACGAGGTCTTCAACTCCCCGCCGGTGCTGCTGCTGATCGGCCGCCCGCAGGACGCCTGGCTGGCCACCTGGAGCCGCGCCGAGGCCGCGGTGACGCACCCGGTGGACCCGGTGGAGTTCGCGTCGGCGCTGGCCGCTCTGCTGCGGCAGAAGAGCGCGCTGAGCGCCTGAGGGGCCCGAGGGAGCCTCTAGACGCTCTCCGGCCGCAGTCGAGCCCGCTGCTCGGCGCTGGGGGCTTCCGGGGTGCCGGCGGTCAGGGCGCTGCCCGTCCGCCACTTCGTCCACTTGAGGTTCCAGTCACCGAAGCCGTTGCCGAAGGTCTCCATGGTGTCGCCGTACGAGTTCACGACCTTGACGACGTCACCCTCGTGGACGGTGTCGAAGAACCACTCGGCGTCACCGGTGCTCATGCCGGTGCAGCCGTGGCTGACGTTCTCGTAGCCCTGTGAGCCGACGGACCAGGGGGCGGCGTGCACGTACTCGCCGCTCCAGGTGACCCGGGTCGCGTAGTAGACCGGCAGGTCGTACGACTCCGAGGAGCCCTCGGCGATGCCGATGCTGGTGCCGCGCATCCGTACGAAGTACTCCTTGCCGAGTACGACCTTGACGCCGTTGCGGGTCTCGAAGCCGGGCTTGCCGGTGGTGACGGGGAGCTCGTTGATGACCTCGCCGTTCTTGTAGACCTTCATGGAGTGTGCCGAGGCGTCCGTGACCGCGATGATGCGGTCGCCGGTGGTCAGCTTGAGGGGCTTGACCCGACCGCCCCACAAGCGATCGCTGATCTTGACTCCGTCCAGGTTGCTGTGCACCTGGATCGTGGCGTGGGCGGGCCAGTACTCCTTGGGGCGGTAGTGGAGTTCCTTGTCGTCCACCCAGTACCAGGCACCCTCTGTGGCGGGCATCGAGTCGACCTTGAGGGCACGCTCGACGATGGCCCGCTGGGCCTTGTCCTTGACGGGCTTGTTCAGTTCGGCCGTGATGGGCTGGCCGACGCCGTACTTGCCGGCTTTGGGGCCGAAGGTGACCTTCAGGCGCTTCTTGGTGGTGGGCTTGCCGGTGTCGAAGTCGAGGACCCGGCGGCCGGGTGCCCCGTCCTCGTCCTCGGTGCTCACCCGGACCGTGTAGTGGGCGCTGGCGGCCAGCGGAGAGGTGCTGTGCCACCGGGTGCCGTCGGCGGAGAGTTCGCCCGCCACATGGCGTCCCGTGGCGTCCATGGCCGTGACGTCCGTGATGCGCCCGTCGTCGTCCTCGGCGGTGACTTCCAGGGGCTTGTCCGGGTCGGCCTTCTTGCCGTCGTCGGAGGGGCCGTTGAAGGCGATCTGGTCCGCCGCGTCGTACGGCGCCGCCGACAGCGGGTTGCCGTCGCTGCCGCAGGCGGTGACGCCCGCGGTGAGGGCGAGCACCAGCAGGGTGCAGGAGACAACGGTGCGCGTGCGCGGAGTGTGGCTCATGCGTTTCACGCTAGGAAGGTTCGTCAGCGGCGGCGCGGTGGGTAACTCGTTCGAGGGACGGACGCTGCTGCATCCGGCCATCGAAACTGCTGCAAAAGCGGGAGCCCGGACCCTCCTGACGGAGTGTCCGGGCTCTCGTTGAGCTCAGCTCGTGCTACTGGGTGCGGTTCTCACCGCGGTAGTACTCGAAGACCCAGCCCCACAGGCCGATCAGGATCAGCGGCGCGGAGAAGTACATCAGCCACCAGCCGATCGCGATCGACAGGAAGGCGAGGGCGCCACCGACCGCGAGGGACAGCGGCTGCCAGCTGTGCGGGCTGAAGAACCCGACCTCGCCGGCGTCGTCCGCGACGTCCGCCTCCTTGTTGTCCTGCGCACCCGCGTCGACCCGCCGGGCGGTGAAGCCCAGGTAGAAGCCGATCATGATGCACAGGCCGAAGGCCAGGAAGAGGGCCGTGGTACCGGCCGGCTCCTTCGACCAAACGCCATAAACAACCGCCATGGCGAGGACGAAGACGCTCAGCCACATGAACATCTTGCCCTGGATCTTCACTTGCCGGCCTCCTTGCCGCCCGCGAGAGCCTTCTCACCGTGAGGTGCGTTCTCGAGCTGGTCGAGAGCGGCGATCTCCGGGTGGTGCAGGTCGAACGCCGGGGATTCGCTGCGGATCCGCGGCAGGGTGATGAAGTTGTGCCGCGGCGGCGGGCAGGACGTCGCCCACTCGAGCGAACGGCCGTAGCCCCACGGGTCGTCGACCTCGATCTTCTTGCCGTACTTGGCGGTCTTCCAGACGTTGTAGAGGAACGGCAGGATCGACGCGCCGAGGACGAACGAGCTGATCGTCGAGATCGTGTTCAGGGCGGTGAAGCCGTCGGCCGCGAGGTAGTCCGCGTAACGACGCGGCATGCCCTCCGCGCCCAGCCAGTGCTGGACGAGGAACGTGCCGTGGAAGCCGGTGAACAGCGTCCAGAACGTGATCTTGCCGAGGCGCTCGTCGAGCATCTTGCCGGTCATCTTCGGCCACCAGAAGTGGAAGCCGGAGAACATCGCGAAGACGACGGTGCCGAAGACGACGTAGTGGAAGTGCGCCACCACGAAGTACGAGTCCGACACGTGGAAGTCCAGCGGCGGCGAGGCCAGGATGACACCGGTCAGACCACCGAAGGTGAACGTGATCAGGAAGCCGGTGGCCCAGAGCATCGGGGTCTCGAAACTCAAGGACCCCTTCCACATGGTGGCGATCCAGTTGAAGATCTTCACGCCGGTCGGTACGGCGATGAGGAACGTCATGAAGGAGAAGAACGGCAGGAGGACTCCGCCGGTGACGTACATGTGGTGGGCCCACACGGTGACCGACAGGCCGGCGATGGCGATGGTGGCCGCGATCAGGTTCATGTAACCGAAGATCGGGCGCCGGCTGAAGACGGGGATGACCTCGGAGATGATGCCGAAGAACGGTAGCGCGATGATGTACACCTCTGGATGGCCGAAGAACCAGAAGAGGTGTTGCCACAGCAGGGCCCCGCCGTTGGCGGAGTCGAAGACATGGGCTCCGAACTTGCGGTCCGCCTCCAGGGCGAACAGCGCGGCGGCCAGGACCGGGAAGGCCAGCAGGACCAGCACACCGGTCAGCAGCACGTTCCAGGTGAACACCGGCATGCGGAACATGGTCATGCCCGGCGCGCGCATGCAGATGATCGTGGTGATGAAGTTGACCGAGCCGAGGATGGTGCCGAAGCCGGAGAAGGCCAGACCCATGATCCACATGTCGGCGCCGATGCCCGGCGAGCGGACCGCGTCCGAGAGCGGGCTGTAGGCGAACCAGCCGAAGTCGGCCGCGCCCTGCGGGGTGAGGAAGCCGCCGACCGCGATCGTCGAGCCGAACAGGTACAGCCAGTAGGCGAACATGTTCAGCCGCGGGAAGGCGACGTCGGGGGCGCCGATCTGGAGCGGCATGATCCAGTTCGCGAAGCCGGCGAACAGCGGCGTCGCGAACATCAGCAGCATGATCGTGCCGTGCATCGTGAACGCCTGGTTGAACTGCTCGTTCGACATGATCTGGAGACCAGGCCGGGCGAGCTCGGCGCGCATGAGCAGCGCCATCACGCCACCGATGCAGAAGAACGCGAACGACGTGACGAGGTACAGCGTTCCGATCGTCTTGTGGTCAGTGGTGGTGAGCCACTTGATCACGACGTTGCCGGGCTGCTTGCGCCGGACCGGCAACTCGTCCGCGTAGTGGGACTCTGCTGCCGCGGCACCCTGGGGTTCGTTGAGGATGCTCACAGGTTGTTCGTCTCCCGGTTCTTCTCGTGGGCGGTCTGCTCGATGCCCGCGGGAACGTAACCGGTCTGCCCCTTCTTGGCGAGGTCCTTGAGGTGCTGCTCGTAGCGCTCGGGGGAGACGACCTTCACGTTGAACAGCATCCGGGAGTGGTCGACGCCGCAGAGCTCGGCGCACTTGCCCAGGAAGGTGCCCTCCTTGTTGGGGGTCACCTGGAAGGAGTTGGTGTGGCCCGGGATGACGTCCTGCTTCATCAGGAACGGCACCACCCAGAAGGAGTGGATGACGTCACGCGAGGTGAGGACGAAGCGGACCGTCTTGCCCTTGGGCAGCCACAGGGTCGGACCTGGGTTGTTGGTCTGCGGGTTACGTGTACCGGGCGTACCGACGTCGTAGACACCACCGGCGCTCGCCGGGAAGTCCTTCTTGAACCGGTCCGGAATGGCGTCCAGGTTCTTGTCGGTCTTCGCGTCGCCGGAGGAACCGTCGACGTTCTCGATGTAGTTGAAGCCCCAGCTCCACTGGAAGCCGACCACGTTCACCGTGACGTCGGGCTTCTTGTCGAGGCTGAGGAGCTTCGACTCGTCGCGGGCCGTGAAGTAGAACAGCACCGAGACGATGATGAGCGGGACCACGGTGTACAGCGCCTCGATGGGCATGTTGTACCGGGTCTGCGGAGGAACTTCGACCTTCGTGCGGCTGCGCCGGTGGAAGAAAGCACTCCACAGGATCAGGCCCCACACCAGCACGCCGGTGGCCAGCGCGGCAGCCCAGGAGCCCTGCCACAGGGAGAGGATCCGCGGAGCCTCTTCCGTGGTGGGGGTGGGCATACCAAGGCGGGGGAAGTCCTTGTATGTGCAACCGGTGGCGGTCGCCAGGACCAGGCCGGCGGTCATTGCCTGCAGCAGCTTCCGCCGCATCGGGCGCCGCGGCGAGCGGTCGGAGCCGTTGGGACTCACGTAGCGCCTTCCCGAGAGTCTCGCCCGCGCGGTTGGCTACGGCCCGCCTTCTCGCCGGTCGGTCGCCGCCCTGCGTCGGGCAGGGGTTTGGATGTTTATGCGGACCAAACCCTAGCCGACGCCCTCAGTGAAGTCGCGGGAGGGGTGCCAAACGCGCCGCGGGGCACCGCAGGCCCCTGTGGTGCTCCGCTTCCGCACTGTCACCCGATGGGAGGAACCGCCGCAGACACGGCAGTTCGGCTCCGGCGCGTCGGCCGGCAGCGCGTCGTCCCGACGGAGAAAGGGGTGCGTCGCCGCGGCGACGCACCCCTGTGACCGGCGCCGCCGCGGCGGCCCGTGAAAGGACTAGACGGCCGCGGGCCGTCGTGCCGTCACGATGAGGTACCCCACCTCGGGCATCTCCAGGTTCTCCCCCTCGGCGGGCTTCAGCTTGGCGAAGACCTCCGGGTCGACCTTGGCCGCCAGCTGCTCCATGTTCTTGGCGAGTGCCTCGCCGAGCCGCTTGACCGACTGCCGCGTGGTGTTCTCACTGACGTCTATGATCTCCGCACACCGCAACCCCGCCTCGCGCAGCATCGTGGGGTACGCCTCGAAGGAGGCCGGCGACTGGGTGAGGTACCGCTTGAGGATGCCCTCGATCACCACGCGCCGCTCCGCCGAGATGGTCTCCCGCTCGTAGTTGTCCGTGAGCGCGAGCCGGCCGTTCGGGCGCAGCACCCGGGCCGCCTCGGTGAGCGCAGCCGTCCGGTCGGGCATCTGCATGACGGACTCCAGCATCCACACGGCGCTGAACGACGCGTCGTCGAACGGCAGGTTCATCGCGTCGCCGTGCTGGAAGCTGACCTTGCCGCTCATACCGGCCGCCTCGGCCAGCCCGTTGGCCTTCTCCACCTGCTTGCGGCTGACGCTGATGCCCACCACCTCGGCGCCCGTCGCCTGCGCGAGCCGGATCGCCGGCCCGCCGAGACCACAGCCGATGTCCAGGACCCGGTCACCGGGGCCGACCTGGAGGCGCTCGATCATCATGTCCGTCAGTCGGTTGGCGGCGTCCTCCAGCCCGGTGGCGTCCTCCTGGCTGCTCCAGAAGCCCACGTGGATGTTGGGGCCGTACAGCGAGGCGTCGAACGCGCCCATCAGCTGATCGTAGAACTGACCGACCTGCTCACCGACCGGCGTGAAACCCGAAGAGGTCACTTTCATCTCCTGTTTGTATCCGCGTGCACGAGCACGCTGTGATCTGCAATGTCCGGAAGCCGAGCGGCGCATGAACGGCGACAGTGGCACGCTGCGCGCCCGCGGGGCTTCCGTCTTCCTCGCGACGAGTGATCCGGGCCCGGCGGGATGCCGGGCCCTCACCTCACCCGTTCTCCGCAAGCCAGTCGAGGACGGCCCCGGCGGTGGCGCCGGCGTGATCCTCCATCATCGTGAAGTGGTCGCCGGGCACTTCGATCCGCGTGACCCGGGCGCCCCACGCCGCTTCCTCGTCGGAGGTCTGCTCCGATCCCGTGAAGGTCTCCTCGGCCTTGACCGCCAGGATCGGCGCACCGATCGGTGCCGGCCCCCAGTCGGAGAAGAGGCGCAGGTAGCCGCCCATCGCGGTGAGCCGGCCCTCGTCCACCGCGCCGAACATCTTCTCGCGATCGAACATCTTTCCGGACAGGTTGGTCTGGATCCACGGCAGAGCCTCGCTGCGCGGCAGATACGTGTCCAGCATGACGACCGCCGACGGGGCGCTCCCACGCTCCTCCAGCAGCCCCGCGACCGCCTGGGCGATCCATCCGCCCGACGACCTGCCGACGAGCACGAACGGCCCCTCCCCCACGGTCCGCAGCACCGCCTCCGCCTGCATCTCCACCACCGCGTCGACGCCGGCCGGCAGCAACTCGTCCTTGCCGAAACCGGGTTCGGGCAGCACGGTCACATCCCTGCGGCCCCGGAACCCGGCCGCGAAACGGGCGTACTCGCGGGCCCCCGAGATCGCCACCAGCGACGGGAAGCACACCAGGCCCGGCCCAGCGCTGCCCTTGGACAGCCGCACCAGTTTGGGCGGGCTCGTCAACTCGGCGGCCGTTCGGAACGACGGTCGCAGCCGGGCCGCCGCCATCAGCAGCTGAGTGCCCGCGACGTACTCGCCGTCGGCGCACGCCTGCCGGTAGAGCGACTCGATCGTCGAACCGCTCTGGGCCGCGGGGGCCACCGGCTGCCCGGCGGCGGGACCGGCGGTGGGCGCCGCCGGGGCCGCCGCGGCCCCCGGCACCACCTGGGCACGCAGATAACCGGCGAGTGCGGCGGGAGTGGTGTGGTCGAACAGCAGCGTCGCGGGGAGGGTCAGACCGGTGACGTGGTTGAGCCGGTTGCGGATCTCCACCGCTGTCAGCGAGGTGATGCCCAGTTCCAGGAAGGCGTGGCCCTCCTCGACCGGGTCCACGGAGTCGTGCCCCAGCACCGTCGCGGTGTGCGTCCGCACCAGCTCGGTCAGCGTCCGCAGCTGCTCCGCGGCCGTCAACCCGGCCAGCCGCTGCCCGAGCGGCACCTGCCCCTGCCCGCCCTCTCCCCCGCCGGAGGCCCGGTCGGCCACCCGGCGCGCCGGCACCCGGACCAGCCCCCGCAACAGCGGAGGCGTGCCGACGGAGGCAACCTGCGCCTGTAGGGCCGCGACATCCAGCCGCATGGGCACCAGCAGCGGGTCCACGTCGGAACCGGCACCCCCGCCATCGGCCGTCAGCGCCACTGCCAGGTCGAAGAGGGCGAGGCCCGCCGCGGAGGTGAGCGCGCTCACCCCGGACCGGTTCAGCCGCTGTACGTCACCGTCGTCCATGTGCCCCGTCATCGCGCTGCGTTCGGCCCACAGTCCCCAGGCCAGGGAGGCCGCGGGCAGCCCCGCCGCCCTGCGGTGCTGCGCCAGCGCGTCCACAAACGCGTTGGCCGCCGCGTAGTTGGCCTGCCCTGCGGCACCGAACACCCCCGCGGCCGACGAGAAGAGCACGAACGCGGTGAGCGGCGACTCCCGGGTCAGTTCATGAAGGTTGACCGCCGCGTCACTCTTGGGCCGCAGCACCGTGTCCACACGCTCCGGCGTCAGCGACCCGAGGACACCGTCGTCGAGGGCACCGGCCGCGTGCACCACACCCGTCAGCGGATGCTCGGCCGGCACCGTCGCCAGCAGCTCCGCCAGCGCGGACCGATCAGCCGCGTCACAGGCGGCCAGCCGCACCGACGCTCCCAGGGCGGTCAGCTCGTCCGCCAGCTCGACGGCACCGGCAGCCGCGCGGCCGGAGCGGCTGGTCAGCAGCAGATGCCGCACACCGTGCTCGGCCACCAGATGCCGGGCCACCAGGGACCCCAGCACGCCGGTCGCCCCGGTGATCAGTACCGTGCCCTCGGGGGACCACACGGACGGGCCGGGCGTGCCCTCGTCCACCGCGTCCGGTCCGGCCCCGTCAGCGGGCCGCTCCGCGCGCACCCGGGCCAGCCGAGGAGCGAACGCCCGCCCGGCCCGCACCGCCAGCTGCGGTTCCGTACCGGCCAGGACCTGTTGCAGCACCGCGAACGAGGCCTCCTCGTCGTCCAGGTCCAGCAGCACGAACCGGTCGGGATTCTCCGACTGTGCCGCCCGCACCAGACCCCACACCGCCGCGCAGGCCGGATCCGGCACTCCGTCCCCGGAGCCTGCGGCGACCGCCCCACGGGTCACGAACACCAGTCGGGAACCCGCGAAAGCCTCCGCGCTCTGCCACGCCTGCGCCAGCCGCAGGGCCTCGTGCGTCATGGCGCGCACCCGGTCAGCGGACAGCTCACCCGGCGCACCCGCGCCGAGAGCCGACATGAACGGGACGAAGACCAGGTCCGGGACGCTCCCGCCCGCTGCCACGGTCTCGGTCAGCGCCGCCAGGTCCGGGTACCGCTCGGCCTGCGCCCCGGCCGCACCCGCCGACTTCAGAGCCGTCGGCAGCGACGCGCCGTCGTCACCCAGCACGGCCCACCTGCCCGGCCCACCGGGCACGGCGGCCATCGCCACCGAGGTCCAGTCGAGCCGGAACAGCGACTCGTGGAACGTGCCGTGCGCCCGGCTGAGCTGCTCGCGCGAGATCGCCCGGGTCGCCAGCGAGTCCACCGACAGCACCGACCGGCCCGACTCGTCCACGGCGGTCACCGCCACCGCGTCCGGTCCCGCCGGGGCCAGCCGCACCCGCAGCGCGGACGCACCCTGGGCGTGCAGGGAGACACCGTTCCAGGCGAAGGGCAGCCGGACCCGTCCGGTGTCCCCGTCCGGGGTGACGGTGCCGGGCAGCCGCACGAACCCGCCGAACGCCATCGCGTGCAGCGCCGCGTCCAGCAGCGCCGGGTGCACGCCCAGGTTCCGGGCCTCGGACCACTGCTCCTCGGGCAGCCGGACCTCCGCGAACACCTCGTCACCGCGACGCCACACCGCCCGCAGCCCCTGGAACGCCGGTCCGTACCCGAACCCGTTCCGCGCGAACCTCTCGTACAGGCCCGCCACGTCGACGGCCTCCGAGTCCGCCGGCGGCCACGCCGCACCGGCGTCCGCCCACACCGTCGCGCCGCCGCCGTCCGTGAGAGCCCCGACCGCGTGCCGTGTCCAGGAACCTCCGTCCACCTGCGAGTACACGCTCAGCGCGCGCCGCCCGGACTCGTCGGGCCCACCGACGGAGACCTGCACGGACACGGCACCGTCTTCGGGCAGGACGAGTGGCGCCTCCAGCGTCAGCTCCTCCACCCGGTCACAGCCGACCGCGTCCCCGGCGCGCAACGCCAGCTCCACGAACGCCGTCCCCGGCAGCAACGTCACCCCGGCCACCGCATGCTCAGCCAGCCAAGGATGCGTACGCAGCGACAACCGCCCCGTCAACAACGCCCCGTCAGACGCCGGCAACGCAACAGCAGCACCGAGCAACGGATGATCAGCGGAGGAAAGACCCGCCGACGTCACATCGGCAACAGCCACCGGCTCCGACTCCAGCCAGTAGTGCTGGTGTTGGAAGGCGTAGGTGGGCAGGTCGATGCGGCGGGCACCGGTGCCGTCGAACAACACCGCCCAGTCGACGGGCGCGCCACCGACGAATGCCTCGGCAGCCGAGGTCAGGAAGCGGAGCAGTCCGCCCTCGTCGCGGCGCAGCGAACCCACCGCGGTGACAGGCGAGTTGACGTGAGCCTCGGCGGTCTGCTCGACACCCATCGTCAGCACAGGATGCGCACTCGACTCGACGAACAACCGGAAACCGTCATCCAACAGCGCACGGACGGTGTCGGCGAAGCGGACCGTCTGGCGCAGATTGCGATACCAGTACCCCGCATCCAGACCGGTCGTGTCCAAGGCCTCTGCGGTGACCGTCGAATAGAACGGCACCGATGCGGCCCGGGGAGTGATACCCGCCAACTCCAGGAGCAGTACGTCCTCGATCTCCTCCACATGCGCGCAGTGCGAGGCATAGTCCACCGCAATACGACGAGCCCGGACCCCCTCGGCCTCGCAAGCAGCCAGAAGCTCGTCCAAGGCATCGGCGTCACCCGAAACGACCACCATGGCCGGGCCGTTGACCGCCGCCACCGCCAGACGACCACCCCAGGCAGTCAGCCGCTCCCGCACGTCCTCCACACCAAGCGAAACGGACACCATCCCGCCACGCCCGGACAACGCCCGAATGGCCTTACTACGCAGCGCCACCACCTTCGCCGCGTCCTGGAGCGACAGCGCACCAGCCACGCACGCGGCAGCGATCTCACCCTGCGAATGACCGATCACCGCGGCCGGCTCGACACCGTACGAGCGCCAGACCTCGGCGAGCGAGACCATGACCGCCCACAGCACCGGCTGCACCACATCGACCTGCTCCAACCAGGCCTCATCAGCGGTGTCGCGGAGGATGTCGGTCAGCGACCAGTCCACGAACGGCGCCAACGCGACCGCACACTCACCGATCCGCTCCGCGAACACCGGGGAGGACTCCAGCAGTTCAGCCGCCATCCCCAGCCACTGCGACCCCTGCCCCGGGAACACGAACACGGCACGGCCATCCGCACCGCCCGCACTCCCCCGCACCACACCCGCAGATTCACGGCCCTCGGCAAGAGCCTCCACACCAGGCAGACCGTCCAGGACCACCGCCCGATGCTCAAACACCGACCGGCCCGCCACCAACGACCACGCCACATCCACCGGCGACAAACCACCCACAGACGCAGCCAACCGCTCCGCCTGCCCCCGCAACGCAGCCTCGGACTTACCCGACACCACCCACGGCACCACCACCGGCGGCACACTCTCCGAACGCTCCTCCTCAACCGAGACCGGAGCGGGAGCCTCCTCCAGGATGATGTGGGCGTTGGTGCCGCTGAGACCGAAGGAAGAGACGCCCGCCCGGCGCGGTCGGCCCGTTTCGGGCCATGGCGTGGACTCGGTGAGCAGTTCGACGGCTCCGGCGGACCAGTCGACGTGCGGGGTGGGCTCGTCGACGTGGAGTGTCCGCGGCAGCACGCCCTGCCGCATCGCCTGCACCATCTTGATGATTCCGGCGACACCGGCCGCGGCCTGGGTGTGCCCGATGTTCGACTTGATGGAGCCCAACAGCAGGGGACGGTCCTCCGGCCGGTCCTGACCGTAGGTCGCCAGCAGCGCCTGCGCCTCGATCGGATCACCCAGCTTCGTACCCGTACCGTGCGCCTCGACCGCGTCGACGTCGGTGGCGGAGACCTGGGCGTTCGCCAGCGCGGCGCGGATCACCCGCTGCTGGGAGGGACCGTTCGGCGCCGTAAGACCATTGCTCGCACCGTCCTGGTTGACGGCCGAGCCTCGGACGACTGCCAGGACGGGGTGGCCGTTGCGGCGCGCGTCGGACAGGCGCTCCAACAGGAGCAGACCGACCCCTTCGCCCCACCCGGTGCCGTCGGCGGCCGCCGCGAAAGGCTTGCAGCGGCCATTCGTAGCGAGGCCGCGCTGACGGCTGAACTCCACGAAGGTCGCGGGGGTGGACATCACCGTCACGCCACCGGCCAGCGCCAGCGAGCACTCCCCCTGGCGCAGTGACTGCGCGGCCAGATGCAGGGCCACCAGCGACGACGAGCAGGCGGTGTCGATGGTCACCGCGGGCCCCTCAAAACCGAAGGTGTAGGCGATACGGCCGGAGGCGATGCTCCCGGAACCGCCCGTCGCGAGGTAGCCCTCGGCGCCTTCGGGGATGCTCTGCAACTGGGAACCGTAGTCGTGGTACATGAGGCCGGCGAAGACGCCGGTCTGGCTGCCCCGCACCGACGCCGGGTCGATACCCGCCCGCTCGAAGGTCTCCCAGGAGGTCTCCAGGAGCAGCCTCTGCTGGGGGTCCATGGCCAGGGCCTCGCGCGGCGATATACCGAAGAACGCCGGGTCGAAGTCGCCGGCTCCGTGCAGGAAGCCGCCTTCGCGGACGTAGCTCGTGCCGTCCGAGTCGGCGTCGGCGTCGTACAGCCCCTCCATGTCCCAGCCACGCCCCTCGGGGAAGCCGGAAACGGCATCCTCGCCCGCGGCGAGCAGGCTCCACAGTCCTTCGGGGGTGCGGACGCCGCCCGGGAAGCGGCAGCCCATGGAGATGACGACCACCGGGTCGTCCTCGCCGTCCCCGCCGGACGGGCCGGAGGGCAGGGCAGGGGCCGTGGCGTGTGCGGTGTCCTCGCGGCCGGTCAGTTCCTGGTGGAGGTACTGGGCCAGGGCCAGCGGGGACGGGTAGTCGAAGACCAGAGTGGCGGGCAGGCGCAGTCCGGTGGCCGTGGTAAGTCGGTTGCGCAGTTCCACGGCCGTCAGCGAGTCGAAGCCGAAGTCGTTGAAGGCCCGGCCCGGTTCCACCGCGTCGGCCTCCGCGTGTCCGAGGACAGCGGCCACGTTCTGGCGTACGACGTTCAGGACCAGTCGTTCACCGTCCGCGGCCGAGGCTCCGGCGAGCTGTTCGCGCAGCTGCGAGGATCCCGCGGCACGGGTGGTGTCGGCAGATCGGCGGTGCGTGTGCCGTACCAAGTCGCGCAGCACGTGGGCCACTTCGCCACCGCGTCCGGCCTGCGCCGGGTCCAGTCGCAACGGGACCACCACCGGTGTGTCCGCCGCGCAGGCGGTGTCGAACAGGGTCAGTCCTTCTTCGGGGGCCAGACCCAGCACACCGGACTGCTCGATGCGGCGCAGATCGGTGCGGGCCAGTCCACCCGCCATGCCGTCGGCCGTGTCCCACAGTCCCCAGGCGAGGGAGAGTCCGGCCAGGCCGGTCGCGCGACGGTGCCGTGCGAGCGCGTCGAGGAACGCGTTGGCGGCGGCGTAATTGCCCTGGCCGGCGGTCCCGAAGGTGCCTGCGGCCGAGGAGAACAGCACGAAGGCCGACAGGTCCAGACCGTGCGTCAGTTCGTGGAGGTTGACCGCCGCGGCCACCTTCGGACGCAGGACCGTGTCGACGCGCTCCGGGGTGAGCGAGTCGATGACGCCGTCGTCGAGCACTCCGGCGGTGTGCACCACCGCGCGCAACGGACGATCCGCCGGAACACTCTCCAGTACGGTCGCCAATGCCGCCCGGTCCGCCACGTCACAGGCCGCCCAGGTCACGGAGGCGCCGGTGGCCGACAACTCCGACTCCAGCTCGGAAGCACCGTCGATGTCCGCGCCCCGCCGACTCACGAGCAGCAGGTTCCGGACGCCGAGTTCCGTCACGAGATGGCGTGCTACCAGCCTGCCGAGGGTGCCGCCGGCGCCGGTCAGCAGGACCGTGCCCGCCGCGTCCCAGGTCGCCGAGGGCTCCGGGGCCGTTTCGGTGGCGCGCACCCGGTCCAGACGCGCGGCCAGCAGGGACCCGCCCCGGACCGCCGTCTGGGGCTCGCCGCAGGCCGCCACGGCGGACAGGAACGAGAGGTCCTCGACGGTGAACGCGCAGGGCTCGGCGGTCGGGTGCTCCTCGCCGGCCTCCAGGTCGACCAGGACGAACCGGCCGGGATGCTCGCTCTGCGCGCTCCGCACCAGCCCCCATACCGCGGCCGCGGCGAGGTCCGTGACGCCGTCGCCGTCCTCGACCGCCACCGCACCACGCGTGACGATCAGCAGCCGCGAGTCGGCGAACCGCTCCTCCGTCAGCCAGCCTTGGACCTGCTCCAGGCCCCGGTGCACCGCCTCTCGCGCCGCGTCGGCGTCCACGCCCGACGCGGACGGCAGGACACAGGCGACCACCGGCGGCACGGCCGTACCGGCGTCGATCGCGGCACGCAGCACGTCGAGGTCCGCGTGGTACGACGTCAGGTCGAGCACTCCTTCCGCCCATGCGTCCCGGGACGTCACTCCGGCCCAGCCCAGCAGGACCGGCGCGGTGCCGACGTGCCGGGCCCGCGCCTCGACGGCACCGGGCACGGCGCGCCATCCCAGCCGGAACAGCGACTGGTTGAGGACACCGCCCGCCGTGCTGATCTGCTCGGCGGAAACGGGACGCGTCACCAGCGACCGCACGCGGGCCACGAGCCCGCCGCTCTGATCCCTCACCTCGAGCGACAGCTCCGAACCGTCGGCTCCGCCGGGGCTCAGGCGTACGCGGAGCGCCGAGGCGCCCCTGGCGTACACCGACACGCCGCTCCAGGAGAACGGCAGCCGGATCGCAGCCGACGACTCCGGTGACCCGGGCACGCCCGACGGGTCGGCCGCAGCGCCCATCGCGTGCAGGGCCGCGTCGAGCAGGGCCGGGTGCACACCGAAGCGGCCCGACTCCGCCGCCGTCTCTTCCGAGAGCGCGACCTCGGCGAACACGTCGTCACCGCGCCGCCATACGGCCCGCAGGCCCTGGAAGACCGGCCCGTACCGCAGGCCCGTACCGGCGGCGCGCTCGTAGTACCCGTCCAGGGCCAGGGCCTCGGCGCCGCGCGGCGGCCACACGCGCTCATCGGCGTCGGGGGGCGCCACTTCCGGCGCGACCCGGCCCGTGGCGTGCCGGGTCCACGGCGCGGTCTCGTCGTCCGGGCGCGAATGCACGGTCAGCGTTCGGCTGCCCGACTCATCGGCGTCGGCGACTGCCACCCGCACCTGGACACCGCCCCGCTCCGGCAGCACGAGGGGCGCCTCGAGCGTCAGCTCCTCGAGCCGCTCGCATCCGACCCAGCCACCGGCGTGCAGCGCGAGTTCGACGAACGCGGTTCCCGGCAGCAGCACCGCCCCCATGACCCGGTGGTCGACCAGCCAGCCGTGTGACGCCAGGGACAGTCGGCCGGTGAAGAGGCAGCCGTCGGAGTCGGGCAGCGTCACGGCCGCACCGAGGAGCGGGTGACCCGCTACTCCCAGACCCACCGAGGTGACATCACCCGCCGCCGGCGCCGCCTCCAGCCAATACCGGTCCCGCTGGAAGGCGTAGGTGGGCAGTTCCACCCGCCGCGGATCGAAAGGCGCGAGGTAGGCGGCCCAGTCCACGCCGTGGCCCTGGACGTAGACCTGCGCGAGTGCCTCCAGCACCGCACTTGCTTCGCTGCGGTCCTTGCGCAGTACCGGCGCGAACAGCATCTCCGGGGCACTGTCCTGCCCCATACCGGACAACACTCCATCGGGGCCCAGTTCCAGGCAGGCCGTCACACCCAGAGCGGTCAGGCGGGTGATGCCGTCGGCGAAACGGACCGCCTCGCGCACATGCCGCACCCAATACCCCGGATCACACACCTCATCCGCGACAAGCTCACCCGTCAGATTCGACACCACGGGGATCCGCGGAACCGAGTACGTCAACCGGCCGACGATCTCCCGGAACTCGTCCAGCATCGGCTCCATCAACGGCGAGTGGAACGCATGCGACACCCGCAGCCGACGCGTCTTCACCGCCTGCTGCTCCAGCCGCTCCACGACAGCCGTCACCGCGGCCTCAGCACCCGAAACCACCACCGACGACGGCCCGTTCACCGCAGCCACGCCGACTTCGTCCAGGCCCTCAAGCAGCGGAACAACCACCGCCTCCGCGGCCCTCACCGACACCATCACGCCACCCGACGGCAGCGCCTGCATCAACCGGCCACGCGCCGCCACCAGCACACAGGCGTCCTCAAGCGACCACACCCCCGCCACGAACGCGGCAGCAATCTCACCGATCGAATGCCCACCCACCACATCCGGCGTCACACCCCACGACGACACCAGACGGAAAAGCGCCACCTCCACAGCGAACAGGCCGCACTGCGTGAACCCTGTCGCATCCAGTGCATCGCCGTCCCCGAAGACGACCTCACGCAACGACCTGCCCAGCAGACCATCGAACTGCGCACACACCTCATCGAAAGCCTCGGCGAAGACAGGGAAGGCCTCATACAACTCCCGGCCCATCCCCACCCGCTGACTGCCCTGCCCGGAGAAGAGCACCGCCAGCTTCCCCGGCACGACCTGCCCCCGCACCACACCCGCGGCCTCACGGCCCTCGGCAAGAGCCTCCACACCAGGCAGACCATCCAGGACCACCGCCCGATGCTCAAACACCGACCGGCCCGCCACCAGCGACCACGCCACATCCACCGGCGACAAGTCACCCACAGACGCAGCCAACCGCTCCGCCTGCCCCCGCAACGCAGCCTCAGACTTACCCGACACCACCCACGGCACCACCACCGGCGCCACACTCTCCGAACGCTCAACCTCGACCGAGACCGGAGCCTGCTCCAAAATCACATGCGCGTTCGTCCCACTGATGCCGAACGACGACACACCAGCCCGGCGGGGCCGGCCACTCTCCGGCCACGGCATCGACTCCGTCACCAGCTCGACAGCACCCGCCGACCAGTCCACATGCGGGGACGGCTCGTCGACGTGCAGCGTCTGCGGCAGCACACCGTTCCGCATCGCCATCACCATCTTCATCACACCAGCCACACCGGCCGCAGCCTGCGTATGCCCGATGTTCGACTTGATGGAGCCCAGCCACAGCGGCCGATCCTCCGGCCGGTCCTGGCCATACGTCGCCAGCAGCGCCTGCGCCTCGATCGGATCACCCAGCTTCGTACCCGTACCGTGCGCCTCCACCACATCCACCTCGGCAGCCGGGACGTGAGCGTTCGCCAGCGCGGCGCGGATCACCCGCTGCTGGGAGGGACCGTTCGGCGCCGTAAGACCATTGCTCGCACCGTCCTGGTTGATCGCCGAACCACGCACCACCGCCAGCACCCGATGCCCGTTACGACGCGCGTCCGACAACCGCTCCAGCAGCAGCATCCCCGCACCCTCGGAGAACCCCGTGCCATCCGCACCCGCCGCGAACGTCTTGCACCGGCCATCCGGAGCAAGACCCCGCTGACGACTGAACTCCACGAACAACGCCGGCGTCGCCATCACCGTCACACCACCGGCCAACGCCAGCGAACACTCCCCCTGCCGCAGTGACTGCACCGCCAGATGCAGAGCCACCAGCGACGACGAACACGCCGTGTCCACCGTCACCGCAGGACCCTCGAATCCGAACGTGTACGAGATACGGCCGGACACGATGCTGCCGGGGCTGGGAGAGCCGGGAGTGCCTTCGGGGCCCTGCAACAGGCCGTAGTCGTGGTGCATGATCCCGGCGAAGACGCCGGTCTGGCTGCCCCGCACCGACGCCGGGTCGATACCCGCCCGTTCCAACGCCTCCCACGACGTCTCCAACAGCAACCGCTGCTGCGGATCCATCGCCAGCGCCTCACGCGGCGAAATACCGAAGAACGCCGGATCGAAGTCACCCGCGTCATACAGGAAACCGCCCTCACGGGCATGGATCTTCCCCGGGGTTTCCGAACCGGGTTCGTAGAGTTCCTCGATGTCCCAGCCGCGGTCGTCCGGGAACGGGGCCATGGCGTCCGTGCCGCGCTCGAGGAGCTGCCAGAGGTCTTCGGGGGTGCGTACGCCGCCCGGGTAGCGGCAGCTCATCGCGACGATCGCGATCGGCTCGTCCACCACCGTCGCCGTCCCGGCACCAGGCAGCCCCGGGCTCGCGGAGACGGCGCCGACCATCTCACCCGCCGCCACCGACAGCTCCGCCAGCAGATACCGAGCCAAGGCCGCCGGCGAGGGATAGTCGAAGACAAGCGTGGCCGGCAACCGCAACCCCGAAGCCGCATTCAACCGGTTACGCAGCTCCACCGCCGTCAACGAGTCGAAGCCCAGCTCCTTGAACGCGCGGTCGCTGTCCACCGCGGTCTCGTCGGCGTGGCCGAGGACCGCGGCGACATGGGTGCACACCAGCGTCCGCAAGACCTCGTTCTGTTCGGCCTCCGGCAATGGTGTCAGGCGCTGCCACAGCGCCGAGGTACCGGTACCAGTACCGGATGCCTCCACCGTGCGGCGGGTGGGGATGCGCAGCAGGTCCCTCAGCAGCGTCGGTACGACACCGGACGCGGCCTGGGCGCGCAGTGCGGGCAGGTCGAGGCGTATGGGCAGCAGGACCGCGTCCGACGTGGCCGAGCCGGTCGCCGGGATCGCTGTGACGTCGAACAGGGCGAGGCCCTCCTCCGACGTAAGGGCGGCGATGCCGGCGCGGTGCATGCGTCGCACGTCCGCGTCGGCCAAGTGGCCCGTCATTCCACTGCGTTCGGCCCAGAAGCCCCAGCCCAGCGAGACTGCCGGCAGGCCGTGTGCCCGCCGGTGCGCCGCCAGGGCGTCCACGAACGCGTTCGCCGCCGCGTAGTTGCCCTGCCCGGCGCCACCGAACGTCCCGGCGGCGGAGGAGAAGAGGACGAACGCGGCGAGGTCCAGATCCCGGGTCAGCTCGTGGAGGTGGACGGCCGCGTCCACCTTGGGCCTCAGGACTGCGTCGAGTTGGTCCGGCGTCAGCGACTCCACGACACCGTCGTCCAGGACGCCTGCCGCGTGGACGACCGCGGTCAGCGGATGCTCGGCGGGCACGGCCCGCAGCAACTCCGCGAGTGCCGACCGATCGGCGATGTCGCAGGCGGCGACAGTCACCGACGCGCCCAACTCCGTGAGCTCCACCTCCAGTTCGGGGGCGCCCGGTGCCGTTCGGCCACGCCGGGAGACCAGCAGCAGATGCCGTACGCCATGCTCGGCGACCAGATGCCGCGCCACGAGGGCGCCCAGTGTGCCGGTGGCGCCAGTCAGCACTACGGTGCCGTCCGGGTTCCAAGAGCCGGCCGACGCGGAACCGGAAGCAGGGGCAGAGGCAGGGGCAGGGACAGCACCGGATCCGGCCAGGGATTGGGCCGAGGCCCGTGCCAGTCTCGGAGCGAGCAGTTCTCCCGACCGTACGGCGATCTGCGGCTCACCGGTGGCGAGCACGGCGTCCAGCATCGCACCGGGCGTCTCCTGCCCGTCCAGGTCGAGCAGGACGAACCGGTCCGGGTGCTCGGCCTGCGCCGACCGCACCAGACCCCACACCGCGGCAGCCGCCAGATCGGTCACGTCCTCACCGGGTTCCGCGGACACCGCGCCCCGCGTCGTCACGACCAGCCGCGACCCGGCCAACCGCTCCTCGGCCAGCCACTCCTGCAACGCCTCCAGCGCACGACGCGTCGCCGACCGCACGGCGGCCGGATCACCGACGCCCCCACCGATGCTGTCATCCGTGCGGGTCGTGAAGGAGGCCAGCACCACGTCCGGCACTGTCTCGGTTCCCGCCGCCACGGCGGCCCGCAGCTCCTCCAGGTCCGGGCAGACCAGGGTCACCGGGGACGGCGCCGAGGTGCGCGGCTCGATCTTGCGCCACGCGACGCGGAACAGCGCCTCGCCGGTGAGCCGTGCCGCAGCCCCCAGCTGCTCCGGTGACACGGTGCGCGTCACCAGGGATGTCACCGCCGCGACCGGCGCTCCCGTGGTGTCGGCGACGAACACGGACACCGCGTCCGTTCCGGCTGGAGCGAGCCGAACGCGCAGCGCGTCCGCACCCGTGGCGAACAGGGACACGCCGCCCCAGACGAACGGAAGCCCGGGACGCCGTTCGCTGTCGCCGCGCTCCGGGTCGTCCGCTCCCGACGCCATGGCGTGCAGGGCGGAGTCCAGCAGCGCGGGATGCAGGCCGAAGCGACCCGCGCCGGCGCGCTGTTCCTCGGCGAGAGTGACCTCGGCGAACACCTCGTCGCCCCGTCGCCACGCCGCCCGTACGCCCTGGAAGGCGGCACCGTACTGCAGCCCCGTGGCCGCGAGCCGCTCGTACAGGTCGTCCACCGCGACCGGCTCCGCACCGGCCGGCGGCCAGACGGCGAGTGCCGCGGCGACCGAGGCCTCGTCGCCATCACCGACCCGGCCGTCCGTCAGCGTGCCCGTGGCGTGCCGCGTCCAGGATCCCTCGGAAGCGTCCTCCGGCCGCGAGTACACCGCCACCGGACGCCGCCCCGCCGCGTCCGCTCCACCGACCGTCAACTGCACCTGTACGGCGCCGCTGTCGGGCAGGACGAGTGGCGCTTCCAGCGTCAGCTCCTCCACCCGGTCACACCCGACCGCGTCCCCGGCGCGCAACGCCAGCTCCACGAACGCCGTCCCCGGCAGCAATGTCGTCTCGGCCACCGCGTGATCGGCCAGCCAGGGGTGCGTACGCAGGGACAGCCGCCCCGTCAGCAGGAACCCTTCCGCATCGGCCAGCGCCACGACCGCTCCCAAGAGCGGGTGATCGGCGGAACCGAGCCCCAGACCGGCAGCGGCGTTCTGACTCACCACCGCGCCGGTGCTCTCCAGCCAGTACCGCTCACGCTGGAAGGCGTAGGTGGGCAGGTCGATGCGGCGGGCACCCGTGCCGTCGAAGAGACCGGCCCAGTCGACGGGCGCACCGCCCACGAACGCCTCGGCAGCGGAAGTCAGGAACCGCTCCAGACCACCCTCGTCGCGGCGCAGTGAACCCACCGCGGTGACAGGCGAGTTGACGTGAGCCTCGGCGGTCTGCTCGACACCCATCGTCAGCACAGGATGCGCACTCGACTCGACGAACAACCGGAAACCGTCATCCAACAGGGCGCGCACCGTGTCGGCGAAACGGACCGTCTGGCGCAGATTGCGATACCAGTAGCCCGCGTCGAGGGCCGTCGTGTCCAGCACCTCGGCCGTGACGGTCGAGTAGAACGGCACCGATGCGGCCCGGGGAGTGATACCCGCCAACTCCCGCAGGAGAACGTCCTCGATCTCCTCCACATGCGCGCAGTGCGAGGCATAGTCCACCGCGATACGACGAGCCCGGACCCCGTCCGCCTCACAAACGGCCAGCAGCTCGTCCAAGGCATCGGCGTCACCCGAAACGACCACCATGGCCGGGCCGTTGACCGCCGCCACCGCCAGACGACCATCCCAGGCAGTCAGCCGCTCCTGTACGTCTTCGATGCCGAGGGAGACCGACACCATCCCGCCGCGCCCGGACAACGCCCGAATGGCCTTACTACGCAGCGCCACCACCTTCGCCGCATCCTCAAGCGACAGCGCACCGGCGACAGCGGCGGCGGCTATCTCGCCCTGCGAATGACCGATCACCGCGGCCGGCTCGACACCGTACGAGCGCCAGACCTCAGCCAGCGAGACCATGACCGCCCACAGCACCGGCTGCACCACATCTACCTGCTCCAACCAGGCCTCGCTGTCGGCGTCCCGCAGGATGTCCGTCAGCGACCAGTCCACGAACGGCGCCAACGCAACCGCACACTCACCGATCCGCTCCGCGAACACCGGGGAGGACTCCAGCAACTCAGCCGCCATCCCCAGCCACTGCGACCCCTGACCCGGGAACACGAACACGGCACGGCCATCCGCACCCCCCGCACTCCCCCGCACCACACCCACAGCCTCACGGCCCTCGGCAAGAGCCTCCACACCAGGCAGACCATCCAGCACCACCGCCCGATGCTCAAACACCGACCGGCCCGCCACCAGCGACAACCCGACATCCACCGGCGACAAACCACCCACAGACGCAGCCAACCGCTCCGCCTGCCCCCGCAACGCGGCCTCGGACTTCCCCGACACCACCCACGGCACCACCACCGGCGCCACACTCTCCGAACGCTCCTCCTCAACCGAGACCGGAGCGGGAGCCTCCTCCAGGATGATGTGGGCGTTGGTGCCGCTGATGCCGAACGATGACACGCCGGCCCGGCGGGGTTCCTCGGTCTCCGGCCACGGCATGGTTTCGGTCAGCAGCTCAACAGCACCCGCCGACCAGTCCACGTGCGGCGACGGCTCGTCGACGTGCAGCGTCTGCGGCAGCACACCGTTCCGCATCGCCATCACCATCTTCATGATTCCGGCGACACCGGCGGCGGCCTGCGTATGCCCGATGTTCGACTTCACCGAGCCCAGCCACAGCGGCTGGTCCTCAGGCCGGTCCTGGCCATACGTCGCCAGCAGCGCCTGCGCCTCGATCGGGTCACCCAGGGTCGTACCCGTACCGTGCGCCTCCACCACGTCGACCTGCTTGGCCGAGAGCCGGGCGTCCGCGAGGGCCGCCCGGATCACCCGCTGCTGCGAGGGACCGTTCGGCGCCGTAAGACCATTGCTCGCACCGTCCTGGTTCAGGGCGGAGCCTCGGACCACTGCCAGGACGGGGTGGCCGTTGCGGCGCGCGTCGGACAGGCGCTCCAGCAGGAGCATGCCCACACCCTCACCCCACCCGGTGCCGTCCGCCGCCGCCGCGAAGGGCTTGCAACGGCCGTCGGGGGCGAGGCCCCGCTGACGGCTGAACTCCACAAAGGTGCCGGGAGTCGACATCACCGTCACGCCACCGGCCAGCGCGAGCGCGCACTCACGTCGGCGGAGGGCCTGTGCCGCCCAGTGCAGGGCCACCAGGGACGAGGAGCAGGCCGTATCGATAGTGACGGCCGGGCCCTCCAGGCCGAGTGTGTAGGAAACCCGGCCGGAGGCGATGCTGCCGGCGGTGCCGTTGCCGAGGTAGCCCTCGAGGCCGGCGGGTACGGCGTCGAGGCCTGCGCCGTAGTCGTGGTACATGACGCCGGTGAAGACGCCTGTGCGGGTGCCGCGTACCGAGGCCGGGTCGATGCCCGCGCGTTCAAAGGTCTCCCAGCTGGTCTCCAGGAGCAGCCTCTGCTGGGGGTCCATGGCCAGGGCCTCGCGCGGCGATATACCGAAGAACGCCGGGTCGAAGTCGCCGGCCGCGTGCAGGAAGCCGCCTTCGCGGGCGTAACTCTTGCCCACGGCGTTCGGGTCGGGGTCGTACAGCCCCTCCACGTCCCAGCCACGGTCCTCGGGAAAGCCCGAAACGGCGTCGGCTCCGGCGGACACCAGCTGCCACAACTGCTCCGGGGATGTCACTCCGCCGGGGTAGCGGCAGCTCATCGCCACGATGGCGATCGGCTCGTGGTCCGCGGTCTCGGCCTCCTGGAGACGTTGCCGTGTCTGGTGCAGTTCGGCAATGACCCGCTTGAGGTAGTCCCGGAGCTTGTCTTCGTTGCTCATCGTGCTTTCCCATCAAAAGCAGTCGGCCACAAGGCAGCCGGCGGAAAGGATTCGACTTCGACCGAGGGTGGTCTCTCGTACGTCAGGAGGGTCGGTTCAGCTGATTCCGAGGTCGTCCACCATCCTGAAGAGGTCGCCGTCCGTCGCCGATTCGAGCTGCTCGACGAGATCGGCTCCTTCCGTTCCTTCCTCTGTGTCGCCGTATTTCGCGAGGAGGTTCCGCAGTCGTTCGATCACGTCGGTGCGGCCGATCTCCTCGATGGTCATGGCCGACAGCCCGGTTTCGAGCCGGTCGAGACCCACCGACACGGGCACGTCGCCGCCGTCGAGTGCCGGCCGGGGCGCCAGCTCCTGGTGCAGGAATGCGGCCAGGGCCGTCGGTGTCGGATAGTCGAATACGAGGGTTGCGGGCAGGCGCAGTCCGGTGAACGCGTTGAGCCGGTTGCGCAGTTCGACCGCCGTCAGGGAATCGAATCCGAAATCCTTGAAAGCGCGGGCCGGTTCCACGGTTTCTATTCCGCCGTGGCCGAGTACGGCCGCGACATTGCGCCGCACGGCGTCCAGCACCATGCGTTCGCCTTCCGCAGCCGACGCACCGGCCAGCCGTTCCCGAAGGCCCCCCGCTGCCGCCCCGGCGGCCTCCACGGCCTGCCGCTGCCTGGGCAGTGCACGCACCAACTCCCGCAGTACGTGCGGTACTTCACCGCCGCTGTCACGGACAGTCGCCAGTACGGCCGCCGCGTCGAGCCGCATCGGTGCGATCACCGCGGTATCGCCGGCGCAGCAGGCGTCGAGCAGGGCGAGTCCGTCTGCCGTCGGCAGTCCGCCGAGCCCGATGCCGGCCATGCGCCGCTGGTCCGCCTCGCCCAGGCCGCCGGTCAGCGCGCTGCGCTGCTCCCACAGTCCCCAGGCCAGCGACAGACCGGGCAGGCCCTGTGCGCGGCGCCGGGTCGCGAGGGCGTCCAGGAACGCGTTCGCGGCGGCGTAGTTGGCCTGTCCGGCGGCGCCCAGTGTGCCGGCCGCGGAGGAGAAGAGCACGAACGCGCCAAGGTCGGCGTCGGCCGTCAGTTCGTGGAGGATGGCAGCCGCCTCCGCCTTCGGGCGCAGCACCGCGCCGATCCGCTGCGGGGTCAGCGAGGTGACGACCCCGTCGTCCAGCACCGCCGCCGCGTGCACCACGCCCTTCAGCGGATGGGCGGCGGGGATACCGGCGAGCACCGCGCCGAGGGCATCCCGGTCCGCCACGTCACAGGCCGCCCACGTCACCGAGGCGCCGGCATCGGTGAGTTCGGCGGTCAGTTCCGCCGCCCCGTCCGCCTCGGCACCCCTTCGGCTGAGCAGCAGCAGGTGCCGTATCCCTTGCTCGTCCACGAGGTGACGGGCCACGAGTCCGGCGAGCGTGCCGCTCGCGCCGGTGATCAGCACGGTGCCCTGCGGGTCCCAGGTCGCGACCGGTCCGCTGCTCGCAGCCGAGCCGGTGTCAGCAGCCCGGACGAGTCTGGGCAGCAGGACGCGTCCTGCGCGCAGGGCCAGTTGCGGCTCTCCCGTGGCGAGGGCGGCGGCGACGGACGCGGTCTCGATATCGGTGTCGATATCGGTGTCGTTCTCGGTGTCGATCTCGATGTCGGTTTCGATCTCGGTTTCGATCTCGGCCGGCGCGTCGGTGTCGAGGAGGAACAGCCGGCCAGGGTGCTCTGCCTGCGCCGAGCGCACCAGCCCCCAGACGGCGGCCATGGACGCGTCGCGCACGGCCTGCTCTGCGGGGTCCGCCGCGAACGATGCGGTGTTCACGGCGCCCTGAGTGACGATCACCAGGCGCGCGTCGGCGAACCGGTCGTCCGCCAGCCAGTCCTGCACCCAGGCCAGCGTTCCGGCCACCACGGACCGCAGTCGCTCACCCTCGCCCGTGCCGGTGTCGAGAGCGCCCGGCACAGGGAGGAAGACCCACTCCGGAAGCGACGCCACTTCGGCGCCCCCCACGGGCGAGCCGATATGGGCATCGCCCAGGCTCTTCAGGTCCGGGTGCGTCGCCACGTCCCAACCGCCCGACCGCAGAGCGGCGGCCAGACCGGCCTCACTCGGTTCGCCGACCACAGCACAGCGGAGTGCGGACGGCCCGTCGGTCACCGGGAACGGCATGGCCTGCCAGTCCAGCCGGAACAGCGACTCGCGCAAGGCAGCACCCCGGGCGGTGTCGATCTGCTCGGCCGTGACCGGGCGCGTCACCAACTCGTCCACGGAGGCCACCAGCCGGCCGGCCTCGTCCGCCAGGACCGCGGACACGCCGTCGGCTCCGGAGGCCGTGAGCCGTACCCGGATCCTGCTCGCGCCGGTGGCGTACAGGCAGACCCCGTTCCAGACGAACGGCAACCGGATCTGGTCCCGGTCCTCCCCTCCCGGCTTGGTGAGTCCCCCCGGCCCGGCCACATGCAGGGCCGCGTCCAACAGCGCCGGGTGCAGTCCGTAGCGCACGGCCTCCGCCGCGTGCTCCTCCGGCAGCGCGATCTCGGCGAACACCTCGGTACCGCGCCGCCAGGCCGCCCGTACCCCCTGGAACACCGGTCCGTACGCCAGCCCCCCGAGCGTGAACCGCTCGTACATTCCCTCGATGTCCAGCGCCTCGGCACCCGCAGGCGGCCACACGCCCGGCTCGTCCGACACGGGGTGCGCGACCTCGGCGGCAGCCCTGGTCACCACAGCGCCGGCGTGCCGCGTCCACGGCTGGTCCGGGTCACCGGACTCCTGACGCGCGTACACGTTGACCTCGCGTCGACCACTGTCGTCCGGGCCTGCGACAACGACCTGGACCTGAACCCCACCGTTCTCCGGCAGGACCAGAGGTGCCTCCAGAACCAGATCGTCCACCCGCGTGCAACCGAATCGGGCGCCCGCGTGAAGGGCCAGGTCCACGAAGGCCGTCCCCGGCACGAGTACAGCGCCCAGCACCGCGTGATCCGCCAGCCACGGATGCGTACGCGCGGACAGTCGGCCGGTGAAGAGGCAGCCGTCGGAGTCGGGCAGCGTCACGGCCGCACCGAGGAGCGGGTGATCGGCCACTCCCAGACCCACCGAGGTGACATCACCCGCCGCCGGCGCCGCCTCCAGCCAGTACCGGTCCCGCTGGAAGGCATACGTCGGCAGCTCCACCCGCCGCGGACGGGAGGGCGCGAGGTAGGCGGCCCAGTCCACGCCGTGGCCCTGGACATAGACCTGCGCGAGTGCCTCCAGCACCGCACTTGCTTCGCTCCGGTCCTTGCGCAGTACCGGCGCGAACAACATCTCCGGGGCACTGTCCTGCCCCATACCCGACAACACCCCGTCCGGACCCAGCTCCAGACAGGCCGTCACGCCCACAGCGGTCAGGCGGGTGATGCCGTCGGCGAAACGCACCGCCTCCCGCACATGCCGCACCCAATACCCCGGATCACACACCTCATCCGCGACAAGCTCACCCGTCAGGTTCGACACCAACGGGATACGCGGCACCGAGTACGCCAACCGGCCGACGATCTCCCGGAACTCGTCCAGCATCGGCTCCATCAACGGCGAGTGGAACGCATGCGACACCCGCAGCCGACGCGTCTTCACCGCCTGCTGCTCCAGCCGCTCCACGACAGCCGTCACCGCGGCCTCAGCACCCGAAACCACCACCGACGACGGCCCGTTCACCGCCGCCACGCCGACTTCGTCCAGGCCCTCAAGCAGCGGAACAACCACCCCCTCCCCGGCCATCACCGACACCATCACGCCACCCGACGGCAACGCCTGCATCAACCGGCCACGCGCCGCCACCAGCACACACGCATCCTCAAGCGACCACACCCCCGCCACAAACGCGGCAGCAATCTCACCAATCGAATGCCCACCCACCACATCCGGCGTCACACCCCACGACGACACCAGACGGAAAAGCGCCACCTCCACAGCGAACAGGCCACACTGCGTGAACCCCGTCGCATCCAGCGCCTCCCCATCCCCGAAGACGACCTCACGCAACGACCTGCCCAACAGACCATCGAACTGCGCACACACCTCATCAAAAGCCTCAGCGAAAACAGGGAAAGCCTCATACAACTCCCGGCCCATCCCGGCCCGCTGACTGCCCTGCCCCGAGAAGAGCACCGCCAGCTTCCCCGGCACGACCTGCCCCCGGACGAGACCAGCAGCCGGCTCACCCGACACCAAAGCCGACAACCCACCGGCCAGATCCCCCAGGACCACCGCCCGATGCTCAAACACCGACCGGCCCGCCACCAACGACCACGCCACATCCACCGGCGACAAACCACCCACAGACGCAGCCAACCGCTCCGCCTGCCCCCGCAACGCGGCCTCAGACTTCCCCGACACCACCCACGGCACCACCACCGGTTCAGCTCCGGCACTATCGTCGGCAGGCCGGGCCGGCGTCGGCTCGTGCTCAAGGACCACATGCGCGTTCGTCCCACTGGCGCCGAACGACGAGACACCCGCCCGACGGGGCCGCCCGGTCTCGGGCCACGGTGTGGCCTCGGTCACCAGCTCGACGGAGCCCATCGACCAGTCCACATGCGGGGACGGCTCATCCACATGCAGCGTCCGCGGCACCAGCCCGTGCCGCATCGCCATCACCATCTTCATCACACCAGCCACACCGGCCGCAGCCTGCGTATGGCCGATGTTCGACTTCACCGAGCCCAGCCACAGCGGCCGATCCTCCGGCCGGTCCTGGCCATACGTCGCCAGCAGCGCCTGCGCCTCGATCGGATCACCGAGCTTCGTGCCCGTACCGTGCGCCTCCACAGCGTCCACTTGGTCGGCGGAGAGGCCGGCACTCGCCAGCGCGGCGCGGATCACCCGCTGCTGGGAGGGACCGTTCGGCGCCGTAAGACCATTGCTCGCACCGTCCTGATTGATCGCCGAACCACGCACCACCGCCAGCACCCGATGCCCGTTACGACGCGCGTCCGACAACCGCTCCAGCAGCAGCATCCCCGCACCCTCGGAGAACCCCGTGCCATCCGCACCCGCCGCGAACGTCTTGCACCGGCCGTCCGGAGCAAGACCCCGCTGACGACTGAACTCCACGAACAACGCCGGCGTCGCCATCACCGTCACACCACCGGCCAACGCCAGCGAACACTCCCCCTGGCGCAGTGACTGCACCGCCAGATGCAGAGCCACCAGCGACGACGAACACGCCGTATCCACCGTCACTGCAGGACCCTCGAACCCGAACGTGTACGAGATACGGCCGGAGGCGATGCTGCCGGCGGTGCCGTTGCCGATGTAGCCCTCGACGTCCTCCGGGATCGACAAGGAGCCGTAGTCGTGGTGCATGATCCCGGCGAAGACGCCGGTCTGGCTGCCCCGCACCGACGCCGGGTCGATACCCGCCCGCTCCAACGCCTCCCACGACGTCTCCAACAACAACCGCTGCTGCGGATCCATCGCCAGCGCCTCACGCGGCGAAATACCGAAGAACGCCGGATCGAAGTCACCCGCGTCATACAGGAAACCACCCTCACGCGCATACGCCGTGCCCTTGTGATCGGGGTCCGGGTGATACAGCGCCTCCAGATCCCAGCCTCGGTCGTCCGGGAACGCGGCCATGGCGTCGTCGCCCCTGGCAAGCAGAGACCACAGGTCCTCGGGGGTGCGTACGCCGCCCGGGTAGCGGCAGCTCATCGCGACGATCGCGATCGGCTCGTCCACCACCGTCGCCGTCCCGGCACCAGGCAGCGCCGGACGCTCGGAGACGGCGCCGACCATCTCACCCGCCGCCACCGACAGCTCCGCCAGCAGATGCCGGGCCAAGGCCGCCGGCGAGGGATAGTCGAAGACAAGCGTGGCCGGCAACCGCAACCCCGAAGCCGCGTTCAACCGGTTACGCAGCTCCACCGCCGTCAACGAGTCGAAGCCCAGTTCGCGGAAGGCGCGATCGGCCGCGACCGTGTCGCCCGGTCCGTAGCCCAGTACGGCGCCGACGTGGGCGCCTACCAGGTCCAGTACGGCCTGTTCCCGCTCGGCCTCCGGCAGTGCGGCCAGGTCCCCGGCGAGGCCGTCGGCCGTGCCGACCGCAGTCGCGGACGCCGCCGCGGTGCGCCGCGCCGATACGCGGACCAGCCGACGCAGCAGGGGCGGTACCGGGCCGTTTTCACCCCGCAGCACCGTGCCGGCGAGGCGCACCGGAACGAGCAGTGCCTCGTCCGCGGCGATTGCCGCGTCGAAGAGGGCCAGTCCTTCCTGGGACGACAGCGGTATGACGCCGCCGCGGGCCATCCGGGCGAGGTCGGCGTCGGCCAAGTGACCGGTCATCTCGCTGCGTTCGGCCCAGAAGCCCCAGGCCAGTGACACCGCGGGAAGGCCTTGCGCGCGCCGGCCGGCGGCGAGGGCGTCGAGGAAGGCGTTCGCCGCGGCGTAGTTGGCCTGTCCGGCCGCGCCGAACGTCGCGGCGGCCGACGAGAACAGCACGAACGCCGACAGGTCCAGGTCCCGGGTCAACTCGTGCAGGAGCAGAGCCGCGTCCACCTTGGGCCGCAGCACGGTATCCACCCGCTCGGGTGTCAGCGCGTCCACCACGCCGTCGTCCAACGCGCCCGCCGCGTGCACCACCCCGCGCAGAGGCAGGTCTTGGGGGATGCGCGCCAGCACGCCCGCCAGCGCCTCGCGGTCCGTCACGTCACACGCCTCGAACACCGCCTGCGCGCCCAAGGCGGCCAACTCGGCGTCCAGTTCGGCGGCGCCGGTCGCGTCCCGGCCCCGGCGTGACACCAGGACGAGACGGCGTACACCGTGTTCGGCGGCCAAGTGGCGGGCGACCAGGCCGCCCAGGACGCCGCTCGCTCCGGTGATCAGCACGGATCCGTCGGCAGCCCAGGCCCCGGCCTCTCCAGCCGTTGCCGGTCCGGACGCCCTGACCAGTCGGGGGGCGCGGAACTCGCCCGCGCGGACGGCGATCTGCGGCTCCTCGGAGGCAAGTGCCGCGCGCGCCGCGTCGGTCGCGGCGTCCCAGGTGTCGACATCGACCAGGTGGAAGCGGTCCGGGTGTTCCGTCTGTGCGGACCGGACCAACCCCCATACGGCAGCCGCGGCAGGGTCCGTCACATCCTCGTCGGCCATGGCCGCCATTGCGCCGCGCGTGACGAACACGAGCTTCGACGTCGTGGTTGCCTCGCTGCCGAGCCACTCCTGTACTGCGCGCAGCGCCCGGTGAGTGCGCTCACGGGCGGCGACAGCGACGGCGGCCTCGTCCGCCGCCGCGTCCGCAGCCGAATCCGCCGCGGAGAACGGTAGAAGGACTACCTGCGGGAACGTCTCTTCCGTGATCGAGGACAGCTCGGCGAGGGTGGGCGCAAGCCGTCCGACGGAGGAGTGCAGGACGCTGGGGCACGAGGATTCCGTACCGAGCACCGCCCAGTCGTCCGCGGCGGCGACCGCGGCCGTGCCCGAAACCGTCTCCCAGCGCACCGCGAACAGCGAGTCCAGCGACGGCCGCGCGACGGTGTCGAGCAGTTCCGGCGACACCGGACGGCCCACCAACGAGCCGACGGAGGCCACCGGTGCGCCGGTGGCGTCAGCCACCAGCAACGACACACCGTCCGTGCCCGCCCTGGCCAGGTGCACGCGGAGCATGGACGCGCCTGTGGCATGCAGAGACACGCCGCTCCACGCGAACGGCAGCCGTGCCGATCCCGTCTCCGTCCCGTCCCCGGCGTCTGGACCACTCAGGTGACCGACGCCGGTCACGTGCAGCGCGGCGTCCAGCAGCGCCGGGTGGATGCCGAAGCGTTCCGCCTCCACACGATGCTCTTCCGGGAGCGCCACCTCGGCGAACACGTCGTCCCCGCGCCGCCAGGCCGCCCGTACACCACGGAAGACCGGCCCGTAGTCAAGACCCAGCCCAGCGAGCCGCTCGTACAGGTCGTCCACCGCGACCGGCATGGACCCCTGCGGCGGCCACACCGTCAACTCACCTGCGGACGAGCCGACTTCCGTGTCGACAACCGCCAGCACGCCCTTGGCATGGCAGGTCCAGGACTCCTCGTCGTCGCCCTCGACACGGGAGTAGATCCCCACATCGCGGCGGCCCGGATCGTCGGTACCACCCACGACGACCTGCACCTGAACCGCGCCCGACTCGGACAGCACCAACGGCGTCTGGAGCGTCAGCTCCTCCAGCGTCCGGCACCCGGCCGCGTCCGCCGCGCGCAGCGCCAGCTCCACGAACGCCGTCCCCGGAACCACCACCCTGCCCAGCACCTGGTGGTCGACCAGCCAGGGCTGGGCCGCCGACGACAACCGGCCTGTCAGCACAAGCCCGTTCGCATCCGCCAGCGACACCACCGCCCCCAACAACGGGTGATCCGCGGCCCCGAGACCGACGGCCGCTACGTCACCGACGCGGGAATCCGGCGACTTCAGCCAGTAGTGCTGGTGCTGGAAGGCGTAGGTGGGCAGGTCGATGCGGCGGGCACCCGTGCCGTCGAACAGGCCGGCCCAGTCGACGGACGCGCCGCCCACGAACGCCTCGGCAGCCGAGGTCAGGAACCGCTCCAGACCACCCTCGTCACGGCGCAGCGAACCCACCGCGGTCACAGGCGAGTTGACGTGAGCCTCGGCAGTCTGCTCGACACCCATCGTCAGCACCGGATGCGCACTCGACTCGACGAACAACCGGAAACCGTCATCCAACAGCGCGCGCACCGTGTCGGCGAAACGCACCGTCTGGCGCAGATTGCGATACCAGTAGCCCGCGTCCAGAGCTGTGGTGTCCAGCACCTCGGCGGTGACGGTCGAGTAGAAGGGGACCTGCGCCGCCCGGGGAGTGATCCCTGCCAGCTCCCGGAGCAGTACGTCCTCGATCTCCTCCACATGCGCGCAGTGCGAGGCGTAGTCCACGGCGATACGACGGGCCCGGACACCGTCCGCCTCACAGGCGGCCAGCAACTCGTCCAACGCGTCCGCGTCACCCGAAACGACCACCATGGCCGGGCCGTTGACCGCCGCCACCGCCAGACGACCATCCCAGGCGGTCAGCCGCTCCTGTACGGCTTCGATACCGAGGGAGACCGACACCATCCCGCCACGCCCGGACAGCGCCCGAATGGCCTTACTACGCAAGGCCACCACCTTCGCCGCATCCTCAAGCGACAGCGCACCAGCGACAGCGGCAGCGGCTATCTCACCCTGCGAATGACCGATCACCGCAGCCGGCTCCACGCCGTACGAGCGCCACACCTCAGCCAGCGAGACCATCACCGCCCACAGCACCGGCTGCACCACATCGACCTGCTCCAACCAGGCCTCGCTGTCGGTGTCGCGGAGGATGTCGGTCAGCGACCAGTCCACGAACGGCGCCAACGCAACCGCACACTCACCGATCCGCTCAGCGAACACCGGGGAGGAATCCAGCAGTTCAGCCGCCATCCCCAGCCACTGCGACCCCTGACCCGGGAACACGAACACGGCACGGCCATCCGCACCCCCCGCACTCCCCCGCACCACACCCACAGCCTCACGGCCCTCGGCAAGAGCCTCCACACCAGGCAGACCGTCCAGGACCACCGCCCGATGCTCAAACACCGACCGGCCCGCCACCAGCGAGAACCCGACATCGCTCGCCGAAACATCGCGGCGCGCATGAGCGGCCAGCCGCTCCGCCTGAGCCCGCAGCGCGGCCTCGGACTTACCCGACAGCACCCACGGCGCCACCACCGGCGGCACACTCTCCGCAGGCTCCTCCTCCGGAACCGGAACCGGAGCCTGCTCCAGGATCACGTGCGCGTTGGTGCCACTGACGCCGAACGCCGACACGCCGGCCCGGCGGGGTTCCTCGGTCTCCGGCCACGGCATGGTTTCGGTCAGCAGCTCAACAGCCCCCGCCGACCAGTCCACTTGGCGCGACGGCTCATCGACATGCAGGGTCTGCGGCAGCACACCGTGCTTCATCGCCAGCACCATCTTCATCACACCGGCGACACCCGCAGCCGCCTGGGTGTGCCCGATGTTCGACTTGATGGAGCCGAGTCGCAGCGGCCGACCGTCGGGGCGGTCCTGGCCGTACGCGGTCAGCAGCGCCTGCGCCTCGATCGGGTCACCGAGCGTCGTACCTGTCCCGTGCGCCTCGACGGCGTCGATCTCCGCCGAGGACAAACGGGCGTTCGCCAGCGCCTGGAGAATCACCCTCTGCTGGGAGATGCCGTTGGGTACGGTCAGGCCGCTGCTGCTGCCGTCCTGGTTGACGGCAGAGCCCCGGATCACGGCGAGTACGGGGTGCCCGTTGTGCTGCGCGTCGGACAGACGCTCCAGCAGGAGCATGCCCACGCCCTCGCCCCACCCGGTGCCGTCCGCGCCGGCCGCGAACGCCTTGCAGCGGCCGTCGGGGGCGAGGCCGCGCTGACGGCTGAACTCCACGAACAGTCCGGGAGTCGTCATCACCGTGACGCCGCCGGCGAAGGCGACCGAGCACTCGCCCTGGCGCAGGGCCTGCACGGCCAGATGCAGGGCGACCAGCGACGACGAGCACGCCGTGTCCACCGTCACGGCGGGGCCCTCGAAACCGAAGGTGTACGAGAGCCGGCCGGACATCACACTGGCCGCGACGCTCGTGGCCAGGTAGCCCTCGACGCCCTTGGGGGCCTGGCGCAGGGCCTCGATGTAGTCCTGGCCGTTGGTGCCCACGAAGACGCCTGCCTTGGCACCGCGCAACGACGCCGGTGCGACGCCGGCCCGCTCCATCGCCTCCCAGCTGGTCTCCAGCAGCAGGCGCTGCTGCGGGTCCATCGCCAGCGCCTCACGCGGCGAGATGCCGAAGAACGCCGGGTCGAAGGCGCCCGCGTCGGACAGGAAGGCGCCTTCCTTCACGTACGAGGTGCCGGCCCGGTCCGGGTCCGGGTCGTACAGGGCACCGAGGTCCCAGCCGCGGTCGTCCGGGAACCGGGCCACGGCGTCGCCGCCGTCGGCGAGCAGTTCCCACAGCTGTTCCGGGGACTGGACGCCTCCGGGGAAGCGACAGCTCATCCCGACGATCGCGATGGGCTCCTGCGACTTGTCCTCGACATCGCGAAGGCGGCGCTGTGTCTGACGCAGGTCGGCCATGACCCGCTTCAGATACTCAACGAGCTTCTCTTCGTTCGACACTTGGCCCTGCCCCCTCGCGGACTCCGCATGGTTCTTGATCATTCTCAGGAATCCCCGAGTTCTCGGTCGATGACGTCGAAGAGCTCGTCGACCGACACATCTTCAAGATCGTTTTCCGTCACGTTCGGTTCCCTGCCCCCGCTGGAGGCGGCACCGGCCTGGTTCAACTTCGCCAACATGGACTGGAGTCGGATCACCGCCTTGGTGCGGGCGATGTCGTCGTCCGGCAGCGCGGCGAGAACGGTCTCAAGATGGTCGATCTCCGCGGGCAGCACGTTCTCCGGCGCGGCCTCGTCCGGGGCCAGCTCTGCCAGGAGGTGGCGGGCGAGCGCATTGGGAGAGGCGTAGTCGAACAGGGTCGTGGGCCGCAACCGCAGGCCGGTGGCCGTGTTCAGACGGTTCCGCAGCTCCACGGCGGTAAGTGAGTCGAGGCCCATCTCGAAGAAGCCTCGCTCGGCGTCGATCCCTGTCTGGGCGGCGTATCCGAGCACCGTAGCGACGTGCTTGCGGATCAGGTCCAGCAGCAACGACTCGCGTTCGGCTACCGGAAGGGCGACCAGGGTCTCCGCGAGCGGCGATGTCCGCTCGGCGGGTCGGCCGTCTTCCATGGAGCCGTCAACGGTCTGGTGCAGCTGCTTCACTTCGGCGATCTCACCGAAAAGCACGCTGGTACGGGAACCGCTCAGCTCCTTGGCGAACCGCGACCAGTCGACGTCGGTGATCACCGGGCAGGTCTCGGAGCCACTGAGCGCCTGCTCCATCGCCTTGACGGCCAGTTCGGGCGCCATGGGCGGCAGACCGAACCGCTCCATGCGGCCACTGACAAGGCTGTTCTGTGCCGCCATGCCGTCTTCTGCCCAGGGGCCCCACGCGATCGAGGTCGCCGGCAACCCCTCAGCCCGCCGCACCTCCGCCAACGCATCCAAATACGCGTTCGCCGCCGCATAGTTGCCCTGCCCAGCACCACCCACCGTCGCGGAGAACGACGAGAACAACACAAACGCCGACAACCCCAGATCCCGCGTCAGCTCATGCAGATGCCGGGCACCCTCCGCCTTCGCCCGCAACACCCCCTCAAACCGCTCCACCGACAACCCGTCCAGCACACCGTCATCCAGCACACCAGCCGCATGCACCACCGCCGTCAACGGCACCTCAGAAGGAACATCACGCAGGAGCGCTGCCACCGCATCACGGTCACCGACATCACACGCCACCACCGACAGCCGCGCCCCCAACCCGGCTATCTCAGCCCGCAACTCCTCCACACCCCCGGCCGCGGGACCACGACGCGAGACCAGCAGCACATGCTCCGCCCCCGCACCCGCCAGCCACCGCGCTACATGCCGACCCACACCACCCGTACCACCCGTCACCAGCACCGTCCCCGACACCCGCCAGGAACCACCACCAGCACCCGAACCAGCCCGCACCACACGCCGACCGAACACACCAGCAGCCCGAACCGCGACCTCACCCTCGCCCTCAGCTGAGGCGAGCACACCGGCCAGACGCCCCACCAACCGGGCATCCAGCACCTCAGGAAGGTCGACCAAGCCACCCCAGCGGCCAATGCCCTCGGTGGCCGCAACACGGCCGAGACCCCATACCTGGGCCTGGTCGAGGTCCGCCACCCGTTCCGAACCGGTCACCGCGACCGCACCCCGGGTCACACACCACAACGGAGCCTCAACACCCGCATCACCCAGGGCCTGCACCAGCCCCAACGTCAACGCCACCCCGACCGGCACAGAGTCGAACACCGCATGACGGCCGGACGCCAGCGCGAGCAGCGACACCACACCCGCAACCCCAGCCTCACCAGCCAGTACGTCACGCAGCCGCTCGGCAATCACCTCACGACCGGACTGCTCCCCACCGAGCTCCAGCACCACCGGCCGGGCACCACCACGCGCCAGACCCGCCACACACGCCTCAACCCATCCGTCCCCGGCCAGCCCGGCCGGCACCACCACCAGCCACACCCCCGACAACACACCCGAAGCCCCAGCCAGCGGCGACCACGCCACCCGATAACGCCAGCCCTCCACAACCGACCGCTCACGATCCCGCCGACGCCAAGCCGACAACGCCGGCAACACCACCCTCAGCGACTCATCCCCCGGCAACGCCAGCAGACCCGCCACCTCCGACGCATCCCCACGCTCCACCGCCTCCCAGAACCCGGAACCCTCCGCGTCCCGCACCACCGACGACGCCCCCGACTCAGGCCGACCCAGCTCAACCCAAAACCGCTCCCGCTGAAAGGCATACGTCGGCAGCTCCACCCGACGCGGACCGAAAGGCGCAAGATAGGCGGCCCAGTCCACGCCATGGCCCTGGACATAGACCCCAGCCAGCGCCTCCAGCACAGCACTTGCTTCGCTGCGGTCCTTGCGCAGTACCGGCGCGAACAACAACTCCGGGGCACTGTCCTGCCCCATACCCGACAACACCCCGTCCGGACCCAGCTCCAGGCAGGCCGTCACGCCCACAGCGGTGAGGCGGGAGACGCCGTCGGCGAAACGCACCGCCTCCCGCACATGCCGCACCCAATACCCCGGATCACACACCTCGTCCGCGACAAGCTCACCCGTCAGATTCGACACCACGGGGATCCGCGGAACCGAGTACGTCAACCGGCCGACGATCTCCCGGAACTCGTCCAGCATCGGCTCCATCAACGGCGAGTGGAACGCATGCGACACCCGCAGCCGACGCGTCTTCACACCCTGCCGCTCCAGCCGCTCCACGACAGCCGTCACCGCGGCCTCAGCACCCGAAACCACCACCGACGACGGCCCGTTGACCGCAGCCACGCCGACTTCGTCCAGGCCCTCAAGCAGCGGAAGGACCTCCGTCTCCGCGGCCCTCACTGACACCATCACGCCGCCGGACGGCAACGCCTGCATCAACCGGCCACGCGCCGCCACCAGCACACACGCATCCTCAAGCGACCACACCCCCGCCACGAACGCGGCAGCGATCTCACCGATCGAATGCCCACCCACCACATCCGGCGTCACACCCCACGACGACACCAGACGGAAAAGCGCCACCTCCACAGCGAACAGGCCACACTGCGTGAACCCCGTCGCATCCAGCGCATCGCCGTCCCCAAAGACGACCTCACGCAACGACCTGCCCAGCAGACCGTCGAACTGCGCACACACCTCGTCGAAAGCCTCGGCGAAGACAGGGAAAGCCTCATACAACTCCCGGCCCATCCCCACCCGCTGACTGCCCTGCCCGGAGAACAGCACCGCCAGCTTGCCCGGGACGACCTGCCCCCGCACCACACCCGGGGTCTCACGGCCCTCGGCAAGAGCCTCCACACCAGGCAGACCGTCCAGGACCACCGCCCGGTGCTCAAACACCGACCGGCCCGCCACCAGTGAGAACCCGACATCCACCGGCGACAAACCACCCACAGACGCAGCCAACCGCTCCGCCTGCCCCCGCAACGCAGCCTCGGACTTCCCCGACACCACCCACGGCACCACCACCGGCGCCACACTCTCCGAACGCTCAACCTCGCTCGAGACCGGAGCCTGCTCCAAAATCACATGCGCGTTCGTCCCACTAATGCCGAACGACGACACACCCGCACGCCGAGGCCGACCACTCTCCGGCCACGCCACCGACTCCGTCACCAGCTCAACAGCACCCGCCGACCAGTCCACATGCGGCGACGGCTCGTCGACGTGCAGCGTCCGCGGCAGCACACCGTGCCGCATCGCCATCACCATCTTCATGATTCCGGCGACACCGGCGGCGGCCTGCGTATGCCCGATGTTCGACTTCACCGAGCCCAACAGCAGCGGCTGGTCCTCCGGCCGGTCCTGGCCATACGTCGCCAGCAGCGCCTGCGCCTCGATCGGATCACCCAGCTTCGTACCCGTACCGTGCGCCTCCACAGCGTCCACCTGGTCGGCGGAGAGGCCGGCACTCGCCAGCGCGGCACGGATCACCCGCTGCTGGGAGGGACCATTCGGCGCCGACAGGCCGTTACTCGCACCGTCCTGGTTCAGGGCGGAGCCCCGGACCACCGCCAGGACGGGGTGCCCGTTGCGGCGCGCGTCGGACAGACGCTCCAGCAGCAACATGCCGACGCCCTCGGCCCAGCCGGTGCCGTCCGCACCCGCCGCGAACGCCTTGCAACGGCCGTCGGGGGCGAGGCCCCGCTGACGGCTGAACTCCACGAAGGCGACCGGGCTGGCCATGACCGTCGCCCCGCCGGCGAGAGCGAGCGTGCACTCGCCCTGGCGCAGCGCCTGAGCCGCCCAGTGCAGGGCGACCAGCGACGACGAACACGCCGTATCCACCGTCACCGCAGGACCCTCGAAACCGAACGTGTACGAGATACGGCCGGAGGCGACGCTGCCGGCGTTGCCGGTCATCAGGTAGCCCTCGGAGGCCTCCCCCGCCTGATGGACCAGGTCGCCGTAGTCGTGGTAGGTCAGGCCGCAGAACACGCCGGTCTGGCTGCCCCGCACCGACGCCGGGTCGATACCCGCCCGCTCCAACGCCTCCCACGACGTCTCCAACAGCAACCGCTGCTGCGGATCCATCGCCAGCGCCTCACGCGGCGAAATACCGAAGAACGCCGGATCGAAGTCACCCGCGTCATACAGGAAACCGCCCTCACGGGCATACGCCGTGCCCTTGTGATCGGGGTCCGGGTGGTACAGCGCCTCCAGATCCCAGCCACGGTCGGTGGGCAGGCCGGACACCGCGTCGCCGTCGTTGGCGAGCAGCTGCCACAGCTCCTCGGGGGTGCGTACGCCGCCGGGGAAGCGGCAGCCCATGCCCACGATGGCGATCGGGTCGTCGTCGGGGACGGTCCGTGGTGTCGTCGTCGCCAGATTCGGGGCGGCGGCGGCCTGCTGTTCGCCGTCCACGTGGTCCGGGCCCAGCAACTCGCCGACGATGTGGCGGGCGGCGGCGGCCGGGGTCGGGTAGTCGAACACGAGCGTGGCCGAGAGTCGCAGGCCGGTCGCCGCGTTCAGGCGGTTCCGGAGTTCGACAGCGGTGAGCGAGTCGAACCCGAGGTCCTTGAAGGCACGCTCGAACGCGACCGCGTCCGTGTGACCGAGGACGGCCGCCACGCTGTCGGCCACCAGCTCCAGCAGCATCTCCTCGCGCGCGGCCGGCGTGAGGCCGGCAAGGCGCCGTACGAGGGCGGGAGCGCCGTCGTCGGCGGCGGCCGACTCGACGACCCGGCGGGCCGGAGCACCGATGAGGTGCCGCAGGATCGCGGGTACCGTCCCGGGCCGCGCGTTGGTGCGCAGCACGGCGACGTCCATACGGGTCGGCACGAGGAGGAACTCGTCCGTCGCGTGCGCCGCGTCGAACAGGGCCAGTCCCTCGTCGGCGGGCAGTGGCGTCATGCCGAAGCGGGCCATGCGGGCCATGTCGACCTCGCCCAAGTGACCGGTCATCTCACTGCGTTCGGCCCAGAAGCCCCAGGCCAGCGAGACTGCCGGCAGGCCGTGTGCCCGCCGGTGCGCCGCCAGGGCGTCCAGGAACATGTTGGCCGCGGCGTAGTTGCCCTGGCCGGCGGCGCCGAACGTGGCGGCCGCGGAGGAGAACATGACGAAGGCCGTCAGCCCCAGGTCCTGGGTCAACTCGTGCAGATGCACGGCGGCGTCGACCTTCGGCCGCAGCACGGCGTCCAGCCGGTCCGGCGTAAGCGACTCGATCAGACCGTCGTCCAGGACACCCGCCGCGTGCACCACGCCGCGCAGCGGGCGGTGCGCGGGAATCCGTGCCAGCAGGCCGGCCAGCGCCTCGCGGTCCGTCACGTCACACGCCTCGAACACCACCTCGGCACCCAACGCGCCCAGTTCCGCTTCGAGTTCGGCCGCGCCGGACACGTCCCGCCCGCGTCGCGAGGCCAGGACCACACACCTGACCCCGTGTTCGGCGACCAGGTGTCGCGCCACCAGACGGCCGAGTACCCCGCTCGCGCCGGTGATCAGCACGGACCCATCGGCATCCCACACGGCAGGCGACGCGGTAGCGGCGGCAGGGACCATCGCCCTGGCCAGGCGCGGGATGTACACCCGCCCCTCCCGTACGGCGATCTGCGGCTCCCCGCCGGCCAGTACCGCGTCGAGCGCGGCGCCGGACACCTCGTTCCCGTCCAGGTCGAGCAGGACGAACCGGTCCGGGTGCTCGGCCTGCGCCGACCGCACCAGACCCCACACCGCGGCAGCCGCCAGATCGGTCACATCCTCACCGGGTTCCGCGGACACCGCGCCCCGCGTCACCACGACCAGCCGCGACCCGGCCAACCGCTCCTCGGCCAGCCACTCCTGCAACGCCTCCAGCGCACGACGCGTCGCCGACCGCACGGCGGCCGGATCACCGACGCCCCCACCGGCCCGGGAGCCGGAGAGGAACGGCAGCAACACGCACGCGGGCGCGGCCTCGTCCGACGTCGCCGCGTCACGGATGCCGGTGTACCCGTCGATCCGCTCGTCGGCGTACCCGAGCAGAGCAGACAGCTCGGCCGCGTCGGGACCGACGACCACGCGGCGGGCGCCGTCGTCCTCCACCGCGGCCATGGAGGCCGCCGGGAGGGCCGCCCACTCCACGCGGAACAGCGACTCGTGCGGCACCCGTCCCTGACCGGCCACGTCGTCCCGCGTGACGCTCCGGGTCGTCACCGTCTCCACGGTGGCCACCACCTGGCCGGACTCGTCGGCCAGCAGCAGCGCGGCACCGTCCCCGGCCCCCGGCGCAAGACGCACGCGCAGCGTGGTCGCGCCGGTGGCGTACAGGGACACTCCGCTCCATGCGTGCGGAAGCGCGACCGTCCCCTCGGCCACGTCGGCCCTCCCGCCGTCCGCGGCGTGGAAAACGGCGTCCAGCAGCGCGGGATGCAGGCCATAGCGCCCGGCGTCCGCCCGCTGCTCCTCCGGCAGCGTCACCTCGGCGAAGACCTCCTCGCCCCGGCGCCAGGCCTGCCGCAGTCCCTGGAATGCGGAGCCGTGGACGAGGCCGACACCTTCCTCGCTGTCCTCGTACAGCGCCGCCACGTCGATCGGGTCGGCGTCGGCCGGGGGCCACTGGCCGAGCGCACGGGCCGCCTCCGAACCCACCGGCGACGCACCCGCCGTCAGCACACCACGGGCATGCAGGGTCCATGGGAGATCCGACGCGCCGTCCTCGTGGCGCGAGTAGACGCTCACCGTACGGCGGCCGGAATCATCCGGTCCGCTCACCGCGAGCTGGAGCTGGACCGCCCCGCCGTCGGGCAGCGCCAGCGGTGCCTGAGGCGTCAGCTCGTCCAGCCGGTCGCACCCGACCCCGTCACCCGCCCTCAGCGCCAACTCCACGAACACGGAGGTCGGGAGCACCGTCGAGCCGTAGAGAGCATGATCCGCCAGCCAGGGATGCGACTGCACCGAGAGCCGGCCGGTGAAGAGCTGCCCGCCGGACTCCGGCAGGGTGACGGCCGCGCCGAGCAGGGGGTGATCGGCGGACGAGAGACCAGCCGAAGTGACGTCACCCTGGCGGGCGGTGGACGGTTCGATCCAAAAGCGCTGGTGTTGGAAGGCGTAGGTGGGCAGGTCGATGCGGCGGGCACCCGTGCCGTCGAAGAGACCGGCCCAGTCGACGGGCGCACCGCCGACAAACGCCTCGGCAGCCGAGGTCAGGAAGCGGAGCAGTCCGCCCTCGTCGCGGCGCAGCGAACCCACCGCGGTCACTGGCGAGTTGACGTGCGCCTCGGCGGTCTGCTCGACCCCCATCGTCAGCACAGGATGCGCACTCGACTCGACGAACAACCGGAAACCGTCATCCAGCAGGGCGCGGACGGTGTCGGCGAAACGCACCGTCTGGCGCAGATTGCGATACCAGTAGCCCGCGTCGAGAGCTGTCGTGTCCAGCACCTCGGCGGTGACCGTCGAATAGAAGGGGACCTGCGCCGCCCGGGGAGTGATACCCGCCAGCTCCCGGAGCAGTACGTCCTCGATCTCCTCCACGTGCGCGCAGTGCGAGGCATAGTCCACGGCGATACGACGGGCCCGGACACCGTCCGCCTCACAGGCGGCCAGCAACTCGTCCAAGGCATCGGCGTCACCCGAAACGACCACCATGGCCGGGCCGTTGACCGCCGCCACCGCCAGACGACCACCCCAGGCGGTGAGCCGTTCCTGTACGTCTTCGATGCCGAGGGAGACCGACACCATGCCGCCGCGCCCGGACAGCGCCCGAATGGCCTTACTGCGCAAGGCCACCACCTTCGCCGCGTCCTGGAGCGACAGCGCACCAGCCACGCACGCGGCGGCGATCTCACCCTGCGAATGCCCGATCACCGCAGCAGGCTCCACGCCGTACGAGCGCCAGACCTCGGCGAGCGAGACCATGACCGCCCACAGCACCGGCTGCACCACATCGACCTGCTCCAACCAGGCCTCATCGCCGGTGTCGCGGAGGATGTCGGTCAGCGACCAGTTAACGAACGGCGCCAACGCGACCGCACACTCACCGATCCGCTCCGCGAACACCGGGGAGGAATCCAGCAGTTCAGCCGCCATCCCCAGCCACTGCGACCCCTGACCCGGGAACACGAACACGGCACGGCCATCCGCACCCCCCGCACTCCCCCGCACCACACTCGCGGTCTCACGGCCCTCGGCAAGAGCCTCCAGACCACCGGCCAGATCACCGACCACCACCGCCCGGTGCTCAAACACCGACCGGCCGGTGACCAAGGACGACGCCACATCCGCAACCGCAAGTTCCGGACGCTTCGCGAGGAACGAGGCCAGCCGTTCGGCCTGCGCTCGCAGCGCGCCCTCAGACTTCGCCGACAGCACCCACGGCACCACCACCGGCGGCTCGATGGCCTCGGCCGGGTCCTCCTCCGGAGCCGAAACCGGAGCCTGCTCCAGGATCACGTGGGCGTTGGTGCCACTGACGCCGAACGCCGACACGCCGGCCCGGCGGGGTTCCTCGGCCTCCGGCCACGGGGTCGCCTCGGTCAACAGCCGCAGGCTGCCGGACGACCAGTCGACGTGCGGGGTGGGCTCGTCCACGTGCAGTGTCTGCGGCAGCACACCGTTCCGCATCGCGAGGACCATCTTGATGATCCCGGCGACACCGGCCGCGGCCTGGGTGTGCCCGATGTTCGACTTGATGGAGCCCAACAGCAGGGGACGGTCCTCCGGCCGGTCCTGACCGTACGTCGCCAGCAGCGCCTGCGCCTCGATCGGATCACCCAGCTTCGTACCCGTACCGTGCGCCTCCACCACATCCACCTGGCCGGCCGTCAGCCCCGCACTCGCCAGCGCGGCCCGGATCACCCGCTGCTGGGAGGGACCATTCGGCGCCGTAAGACCGTTACTCGCACCGTCCTGGTTGACGGCCGAACCACGCACCACCGCCAGCACCTGGTGCCCGTTGCGCTCCGCGTCCGACAACCGCTCCAACAGGAGCAGACCGACGCCCTCACCCCACCCAGTACCGTCCGCGCCCGCCGCGAACGCCTTGCACCGGCCGTCCGGAGCAAGACCCCGCTGACGACTGAACTCCACGAAACCACGGGGCGAGATCATCAGCGAGACACCGCCGACGATCGCGCGGGAGCACTCGCCCTGGCGCAGGGACTGCGCGGCCAGATGCAGGGCGACCAGCGACGACGAGCACGCCGTGTCCACACTGACCGCGGGCCCTTCGAGGCCGAACGTGTACGAGATACGGCCCGAGACGACACTGGCCGCGTTGCCGGTGGCGACGTAGCCCTCGGTCACGTCCGGGCCCTGGTCGACAAGGGAGACGTATTCCTGGCCGTTCGTGCCGATGAACACACCCGTCCTGCTGCCGCGCACGGACTCGGGGTCGACCCCGGCCCGCTCCCACAGCTCCCAGGAGGTCTCGAGCAGCAGCCGCTGCTGCGGGTCCATCGCCAGCGCCTCACGCGGCGAGATCCCGAAGAAGTCGGCGTCGAATCCGCTCACTTCGGAGAGGAACGCGCCTTCGCGGACGTAGCTCTTGCCGAGCGCGTCCGGGTCGGCGTCGTACAGGCCATCGAGGTCCCAGCCACGGTCCGTCGGGAAGCCCGAGGTGGCGTCCTTGCCGACGGCGAGCAGGTCCCACAGTTCTTCCGCGGTTCCCACGCCTCCGGGGAAGCGGAAGCTCATCGCGACGATCGCCAGGGGCTCGTCAGCGGCGGCCACCGAGGCAGGGAGCGCCGGGACGCTGTCCTCGTCGCGCGCACCGAGCAGTTCGGTGAGCAGGTGGTCGGACAGCGCGGCCGGCGTGGGGTAGTCGAAGACCAGCGTGGCCGACAGTTGCATGTCGGTCGCCTTGATGAGCCTGTTGCGCAGATTGACGGCCGTCAGGGAGTCGAACCCGATCTCCGTGAACGCGCGGCCGGACGCGATCGCGTCGGCTCCGGCGTACCCGAGTACGGCGGCCACGTGGGCCCGTACCAGTTCCAGCACGACCCGGTGCCGCTCAGCCTCGGGCAGCCCTGCCAGCTGCCGTACGAGAGCGGACGCCCCTTCGGCATGCGGTGCGTCCGCCGCGGCGGTTTCGGCCGCCTCCGTCACTCGGGCGACTTCCGGGACTCCGCTGAGCATGCGGGACAGCTGCCTGGCCTCGAAGGTGCCGGCGAAGTGCTTCCAGTCGGCGTCCACGACGGCGACAGCGGTGTCCCCCACGACCAGGGCCTGCTCCAGAGCCTTCACCGCAAGGTCCGGGTCCATCGGGAGCATGCCGGTGCGCCGGAGGGTACGGCTGACCTCGGCACTGCTGACAGCCATGCCGTCTTCTGCCCAAGGCCCCCACGCGATCGAGGTCGCCGGCAACCCCTCAGCCCGCCGCACCTCCGCCAGCGCATCCAAATACGCGTTCGCCGCCGCATAGTTGCCCTGCCCAGCACCACCCACCGTCGCAGAAAACGACGAGAACAACACAAACGCCGACAACCCCAGATCCCGCGTCAGCTCATGCAGATGCCGGGCACCCTCCGCCTTCGCCCGCAACACCCCCTCAAACCGCTCCACCGACAACCCGTCCAGCACACCGTCATCCAGCACACCAGCCGCATGCACCACCGCCGTCAACGGCACCTCAGAAGGAACATCACGCAGGAGCGCTGCCACCGCATCACGGTCACCGACATCACACGCCACCACCGACAGCCGCGCCCCCAACCCGGCTATCTCAGCCCGCAACTCCTCCACACCCTCAGCCGCGGGACCACGACGCGAGACCAGCAGCACATGCTCCGCCCCCGCACCCGCCAGCCACCGCGCCACACGCCGACCCACACCACCCGTACCACCCGTCACCAGCACCGTCCCCGACACCCGCCAGGAACCACCACCAGCACCCGAACCAGCCCGCACCACACGCCGACCGAACACACCAGCCGAACGCAGCGCCACCTCACCCTCAACCCCACCCGAGGCGAGCACACCCGCCAGACGCCCCACCATCCGGGCATCCACCACCTCAGGCAGATCAACCACACCACCCCAACGACCAGCCAACTCCAGACCAGCCACCCGACCCAGACCCCATACCTGGGCCTGGTCGAGGTCCGCCACCCGCTCCGAACCGGTCACCGCGACCGCACCCCGGGTCACACACCACAACGGCGCCTCAACACCCGCATCACCCAGGGCCTGCACCAGCCCCAACGTCAACGCCACCCCGACCGGCACAGACCCGAACACCGCATGACGGCCGGACGCCAGCGCGAGCAGCGACACCACACCCGCAACCCCAGCCTCACCAGCCAGTACGTCACGCAGCCGCTCAGCAATCACCTCACGACCCGACTGCTCCCCACCGAGCTCCAGCACCACCGGCCGGGCACCACCACGCGCCAGACCCGCCACACACGCCTCAACCCATCCGTCCCCGGCCAGCCCGGCCGGCACCACCACCAGCCACACCCCCGACAACACACCCGAAGCCCCAGCCAGCGGCGACCACGCCACCCGATAACGCCAGCCCTCCACAACCGACCGCTCACGATCCCGCCGACGCCAAGCCGACAACGCCGGCAACACCACCCTCAGCGACTCATCCCCCGGCAACGCCAGCAGACCCGCCACCTCCGACACATCCCCACGCTCCACCGCCTCCCAGAACCCGGAATCAACCGTCTCGGGGACGTCATCGCCGACCTGCGGGGCCGATCCCATCCAGTACCGCTCGCGCTGGAAGGCATACGTCGGCAGCTCCACCCGACGCGGACGGAAAGGCGCAAGATAGGCGGCCCAGTCCACGCCATGGCCCTGGACATAGACCTGCGCGAGTGCCTCCAGCACCGCACTTGCTTCGCTGCGGTCCTTGCGCAGTACCGGCGCGAACAACATCTCCGGGGCACTGTCCTGCCCCATACCCGACAACACTCCATCGGGGCCCAGTTCCAGGCAGGCCGTCACACCCAGAGCGGTCAGGCGGGAGATGCCGTCGGCGAAACGCACCGCCTCCCGCACATGCCGCACCCAATACCCCGGATCACACACCTCGTCCGCGACAAGCTCACCCGTCAGGTTCGACACCACGGGGATCCGCGGCGCCGAGTACGCCAACTGCTCGATGACGTGACGGAACTCGTCCAGCATCGGCTCCATCAACGGCGAGTGGAACGCATGCGACACCCGCAGCCGACGCGTCTTCACACCCCGCTGCTCCAGCCGCTCCACGACAGCCGTCACCGCGGCCTCAGCACCCGAAACCACCACCGACGACGGCCCGTTCACCGCAGCCACGCCGACTTCGTCCAGGCCCTCAAGCAGCGGAACAACCACCGCCTCCGCGGCCCTCACCGACACCATCACGCCACCCGACGGCAGCGCCTGCATCAACCGGCCACGCGCCGCCACCAGCACACAGGCGTCCTCAAGCGACCACACCCCCGCCACAAACGCGGCAGCGATCTCACCGATCGAATGCCCACCCACCACATCCGGCGTCACACCCCACGACGACACCAGACGGAAAAGCGCCACCTCAAGGGCGAACAGACCACACTGCGTGAACCCCGTCGCATCCAGCGCCTCCCCGTCCCCGAAGACGACCTCACGCAACGACCTGCCCAACAGCCCGTCGAACTGCGCACACACCTCATCGAAAGCCTCGGCGAAGACAGGGAAAGCCTCATACAACTCCCGGCCCATACCGGCCCGCTGACTGCCCTGCCCCGAGAACAGCACCGCCAGCTTCCCCGGCACGACCTGCCCCTGGACGAGACCAGCAGCCGGCTCACCCGACACCAAAGCCGACAACCCACCAGCCAGATCCCCCAACACCACCGCCCGATGCTCAAACACCGACCGGCCCGCCACCAGCGAGAACCCGACATCCACCGGCGACAAACCACCCACAGACGCAGCCAACCGCTCCGCCTGCCCCCGCAACGCGGCCTCGGACTTACCCGACACCACCCACGGCACCACCACCGGCGGCACGCCCTGCGACGACGGATCCTCAGCCGAATCCGAATCCGAATCCGAGTCCGAAAGGGGAGCCTGCTCAAGAACCACATGCGCGTTCGTGCCACTGATCCCGAACGACGACACACCCGCACGCCGAGGCCGGCCACTCTCCGGCCACGCCACCGACTCCGTCACCAGCTCAACAGCACCCGCCGACCAGTCCACATGCGGCGACGGCTCATCCACATGCAGCGTCCGCGGCAGCACACCGTGACGCATCGCCATCACCATCTTCATCACACCGGCGACACCCGAAGCCGCCTGCGTGTGGCCGATGTTGGACTTCACCGAGCCCAACAGCAGCGGCTGGTCCTCAGGCCGGTCCTGGCCATACGTCGCCAGCAGCGCCTGCGCCTCGATCGGGTCACCGAGCTTCGTACCCGTACCGTGCGCCTCCACCACATCCACCTCGGCAGCCGACACCCGGGCATTCGCCAGCGCAGCCCGGATCACCCGCTGCTGGGAGGGACCGTTCGGCGCCGTAAGACCGTTACTCGCACCGTCCTGGTTGATCGCCGAACCGCGCACCACCGCCAGCACCTGGTGCCCGTTGCGCTCCGCGTCCGACAACCGCTCCAGCACCAGCACGCCGATGCCCTCGGCGAGTCCCATGCCGTCGGCCCCCGCCGCGAACGCCTTGCAACGGCCGTCGGCGGCGAGCCCGCGCTGCCGGCTGAAGGCGATGAACGCGCTGGGGTTGGGCATGACCGCGACGCCGCCGGCGAGGGCGAGTGTGCACTCGCCCTGCCGCAGCGACTGCACCGCCAGGTGCAGGGCGACCAGCGACGACGAACACGCCGTGTCCACCGTCACCGCAGGGCCCTCGAACCCGAAGGAGTAGGCGACGCGACCGGTCACGACGCTGGCCGCGTTGCCCGTCATCAGGTGGCCTTCGGAGCCTGCGGGCGCCTCGTGCACGCGCGGCCCGTACTCCTGGTAGTTGTTGCCGATGAAGACGCCGGTGCGGCTGCCCCGCAGGGTCGACGCGGGCACGCCGAGCCGTTCGAAGGCCTCCCAGGAGGTCTCCAGCAGCAGCCGCTGCTGGGGGTCCATCGCGGCGGCCTCACGCGGGGAGATACCGAAGAACGCGGGGTCGAACTCGGCAGCGTCGTAGAGGAAGCCGCCCTCGCGCACGTAGGTCTTGCCAGGGGCGTCGGGGTCGGGGTCGTAGAGGCCCTCGATGTCCCAGCCTCGGTCGGTGGGCAGTCCGCCGATCGCGTCCCCGTCGGAGGTGATCAGTTGCCACAGCTCCTCCGGGGAGGTCACCCCACCGGGGTAGCGGCAGCTCATCGCGACGATCGCGACGGGATCGTCGTCGGTCGCGGTCACCCCGGTGGCGACAGCAGCGGGCAGCAGCGCGGCGTCCGCGCCGGAGGCCGTCGCGGCCTCGCCGCCGAAGAGCTGCTCCTGTATGTACTCGCCGAGTACGGCGCTGCTGGGGTAGTCGAAGATCAGGGTGGCGGGCAGCCGCAGCCCGGTGGCCGTGTTCAGCCGGTTGCGCAGCTCCACCGCCGTCAGGGAGTCGAATCCGAGGTCCTTGAAGGCACGTTCGGAGTCGAGCGTGTCCGGGGTGGTGTGCCCGAGCACGGCCGCCACCTGCTCGTGGACGAGGTCGAGGACGGCGTGTGCGCGCTCGCCCGGCGTCAGGGCGGCCAGCCGCTGCTGGAGCGGCGAGGCCGCGGCGGTCTCGGAGGCGGCGGCGTCCCGGGGGCCGGCGACGCTCTCCCGCTGGATGCGTCGCGCTTCGGGAAGCTCTGCCAGCAGGGGGCTGGGGCGGGCGGAGGTGAAGACCGGGATGAAACTCTCCCAGTCGATGTCGGCGATCGCCAGGTGCGTCTGGTCGTGGTCGATCGTCTGGTGGAGCGCGGCGATGCCGAGTTCGACGTCCATGAACCGCAGCCCACGACGACGGAGTTGGTCGAGGTCGAGGGCCTCGGGCGCGTTGTCACCGACCGCGTCCCACACGCCCCATGCCACCGATGTAGCGGTCAGACCGTTCGCCCGGCGTCGTTCGGCGAGCGCGTCGAGGTAGGCGTTGGCCGCCGCGTAGGCGCCGTGGTCGCCGACGCCCCAGACGGACGAGACCGACGAGAACAGGACGAACGCGTCGAGCGGGGTGTCGCCCAGCAGCGCGTCGAGGTGTGCCGCGCCCGCAGCCTTGGCGTTCATGACGTCGGCGAACTCGACCGCCGTCGTCTCGGCAAGCGAAGCCAGATCTATGTAGGCGGCGCCGTGGATGACCGCGGTGAGGGGGCAGTCCTCCGGTACGGACGCGAGGACGGCCGCCACGGCGTCGCGGTCCGCGACGTCGCAGGCGGTGACGGTGACCCGGGTGCCCAGCGCGGCGAGTTCGGCGACCAGGGCGTCCGCTCCGGGCGCGGCGGGCCCACGGCGGCTCGTCAGGACGAGGTGTTCGGCCCCGTTGCGGGCCAGCCACCGCGCGAGGTGGGTGCCGAGGGCGCCGGTGCCTCCGGTGACCAGAACCGTGCCCCGCGGCTTCCAGGTACGGCCGGGCCGACGGTCGCCGAGCGGCGCGGGCTCCAGTCGGCGCAGCATGACCCCGGAGGCACGGACGGCCACCTGGTCCTCGGAGTCGGTGCCCGCCAGCACACCGGCGAACCGCGTGCGGGCCCGCCCGTCCAGGGTGGCGGGCAGGTCGATCAGGCCGCCCCAGCTCTCCGGGTACTCCACGGCGGCGACCCGGCCGAGGCCCCACACCGTGGCCTGTGCCGGGGTGGCCAGCGGCTCGGCGCTGCCGGTGGACACCGCGCCCCGCGTGGCACACCACAGCCGCGCCCCGGTGCCGAGGTCGCCCAGGGCCTGGATCAGGCCGAGGGTGAGTACCAGGCCGGTGGTGGTGACGGGGTGCGCCGGATACGGCGCCTCGTCCAGCGCCAGCAGCGAGAGGACACCGGTAGGCGGGTGGCCCGCCGTGACCTCACGCAGCCGCCGCGCCAGTACGGTGCGGTCCGCGTCGGCCTCCCCCAGCGGCAGGGACACGACGTCGGCGCCGTGTTCTTCGAGCGCCCGCCGTACGTCCGCCACGAGCGGGTCGGCATCGCACGCGTCCGAAGTGACCAGGAGCCACGTGCCCGTGACCGACGGCACCGCCGTGCCGGTCGTACGACGCCACACGGCACGGTAGCGCCACGCGTCCACGGCAGACTCGGAGCGCCGCTGCCGACGCCACTGCGCGAGGGCGGGCAGTACGGCGTCGAGCGACTCCTGCTGTTCGACGGAGTCGACACGCAGCGTGGCCGCGAGCGCCGCGCCGTCCTCCCGTTCGACCGCGTCCCAGAAGATCGCGTCCGTGCGGTCACCGGCCGCCATACCGTGTCCGATGGGCCCCGTCCTCGCGGCTTCCAGCCAGTACCGCTGGTGCTGGAAGGCGTACGTCGGCAGCTCGACACGACGAGCACCCGTGCCGTCGAAGAGACCGGCCCAGTCGACGGACGCGCCACCCACGAACGCCTCGGCAGCGGAAGTCAGGAACCTCTCCAGACCACCCTCGTCACGGCGCAGCGAACCCACCGCGGTCACAGGCGAGTTGACGTGCGCCTCGGCAGTCTGCTCGACCCCCATCGTCAACACAGGATGCGCACTCGACTCGACGAACAACCGGAAACCGTCATCCAACAACGCACGGACAGTGTCAGCGAAACGCACCGTCTGGCGCAGATTGCGATACCAGTAGCCCGCGTCCAGAGCAGTCGTGTCCAGCACCTCGGCAGTGACCGTCGAGTAGAACGGCACCGATGCGGCCTGGGGAGCGATACCCGCCAACTCCCGCAGGAGAACGTCCTCGATCTCCTCCACATGCGCGCAGTGCGAGGCATAGTCCACCGCAATACGACGAGCCCGGACCCCCTCGGCCTCGCAAGCGGCCAGAAGCTCGTCCAAGGCATCGGCGTCACCCGAAACGACCACCATGGCCGGGCCGTTGACCGCCGCCACCGCCAGACGACCACCCCAGGCAGTCAGCCGCTCCCGCACGTCCTCCACACCAAGCGAAACGGACACCATCCCGCCACGCCCGGACAACGCCCGAATGGCCTTACTACGCAGCGCCACCACCTTCGCCGCATCCTCAAGCGACAGCGCACCAGCCACACACGCGGCAGCAATCTCACCCTGCGAATGACCGATCACCGCAGCCGGCTCCACGCCGTACGAGCGCCACACCTCAGCCAGCGACACCATGACCGCCCACAGCACCGGCTGCACCACATCGACCTGCTCCAACCAGGCCTCATCGCCGGTGTCGCGCAGGATGTCGGTCAGCGACCAGTCCACGAACGGCGCCAACGCAACCGCACACTCACCGATCCGCTCCGCGAACACCGGGGAGGACTCCAGCAGCTCAGCCGCCATCCCCAGCCACTGCGACCCCTGACCCGGGAACACGAAGGCGACCCCGGTGCCGCGTCGGACGGTGCCCTCGACGAGGGCGGAGGTGGTGCGGCCGGCGACGTAGGACTGGAGTTCGCGTATCGCCTCGGTGCGGTCGGGCGCCAGGACCACGGCTCGGTGGTCGAAGGTGGTCCGGGTGGTGGCGAGGGAGAGGGCGGTGTCGGCTCCGGTTGCCTCGGTGTGGGTCTCGGCATGCTCCAGTAGGCGTGCGGCCTGGGCGCGCAGCGCTGTCGCGGACTTGGCCGACAGCACCCAGGGGACGACGGGCGAGGCCATCGGTGCCTGGGCAGCCGGAGTGTCCTCGTCCATGTCGGATCGCGGGGCGGGGGGAGCTTCGACGATGGCGTGGGCGTTGGTTCCGCTGATGCCGAAGGAGGACACGCCGAACCGTCGTGGTTCCTCGCCCTCGGGCCACGGGGTGGCCTCGGTCAGCAGTTCGACGGCGCCCGTCGACCAGTCCACGTGCGGCGACGGCTCGTTCACGTGCAGGGTGCGCGGGAGCACACCGTGCCGCATGGCCAGCACCATCTTCATCAGGCCGGCCACGCCGGCCGCGGCCTGGGTGTGCCCGATGTTGGACTTGACGGAACCGAGGAACAGCGGCTCGTCGGCGGGGCGTTCACGGCCGTAGGTGGCCAGGAGGGCCTGCGCCTCGATGGGGTCGCCGAGCTTCGTGCCGGTGCCGTGGGCCTCGACGGCGGCGATCTGGGCGGGGGCGAGGTCGGCGTCCGCCAGGGCGGCGCGGATCACCCGCTGCTGGGAGGGGCCGTTCGGGGCGGACAGTCCGCTGCTGGCGCCGTCCTGGTTGATGGCCGTTCCGCGGACGACGGCCAGGACGGGGTGGCCGTTGCGGCGGGCGTCGGAGAGACGCTCCAGGAGGAGCATGCCCGCGCCCTCGGCGGGGGCGAAGCCGTCGGCCTCGGCGGCGAAGGGCTTGCAGCGGCCGTCGGGGGCGAGGCCTCGCTGGCGGCTGAAGCCGATGAAGGTGCCGGGGGTGGCCATCACGGTGACACCGCCGGCGAGGGCGAGGGTGCATTCGCCGCGGCGCAGGGCCTGCACGGCGAGGTGCAGGGCGACGAGGGAGGAGGAGCAGGCGGTGTCCACCGTGACGGCGGGGCCCTCCAGACCGAGGCTGTAGGCGACGCGGCCGGAGACCACGCTGATGGCGCTGCCCGTCACGAGGTGGCCCTCGATGCTGTCGGGGGCCTCATGAACGCGCGGGCCGTAGTCGGGCGCGACAGCGCCGGCGAAGACGCCGGCCTGGCTTCCCTTGAGCGAGGCCGGGTCGATGCCCGCGCGCTCGATCGCCTCCCAGGCGGTCTCAAGGAGCAGCCGTTGCTGCGGGTCCATCGCCGTCGCCTCGCGGGGCGAGATGCCGAAGAAGTCGGCGTCGAAGTCGCCGGCCTCGGCAAGGAAGCCGCCTTCACGGGCGTACGTGGTCCCCGGCCGGTCGGGGTCGGGATCGTAGACGGCGTCGGTGTCCCAGCCTCGGTCGGCGGGGAACGGCGTGATGGCGTCCTCCTCGCCGTACACCAGGCGCCACAGGTCCTCCGGGGTGCGGACACCGCCGGGGAAGCGGCACCCCATCCCGACGATCGCGATCGGCTCGTGGGCCGCCGCCTCCACCTCGTGCAGGCGGTTGCGGGTCTGATGCAGGTCGGCCGTGACCCGCCGGAGGTAACCGAGGAGCTTTTCTTGTTCCGACATCAGGACCTCACGTGCTTGGGAAGCTGGGTGTGCGGCGGGAAGGACAGGGCGGAGCACCGGGCGGCGCCGGTGGGCGCGGAAGTGGTCAAGCGGATCAGGACTCCTCCGCGGAGCCGAACTCCTGGTCGATGAACGCGAAGAGTTCGTCCGCGTCCGCGGTCTCCAGGCGGTCGGCGGCGCTGTCCGCAGCGCCGGGCTCGGCGGCACCGGCGCCCGGTGTGGTGTCCTGCGGTGTTCCCTCGCCCCAGGCGGAGACGGTGGACAGCAGGTCCCGGAACCGTCCGGCGACCCGTTCGCGCGCGGCGGCGTCGGTGCCGACGTCGGCCACCGCCGCGCGCAACGCGGCCTGTAGGCGGTCGAGTTCGTCGCTCAGGGCGGCGTCCGGCACCCCGGCTGACGGGGCGGGGGCGAGTTCCTCGTCCAGGAGTCCGACGAGTGCCTCGGGGGTCGGATAGTCGAAGATCAGCGTGGCCGGCAGGCGCAGCCCGGTGGCCGCGTTGAGCCTGTTGCGCAGTTCCACGGCGGTGAGGGAGTCGAAACCGAGTTCGAGGAAGCCCCGGTCGGGCACGACGGACACCGCGGAGCCGTGGCCCAGCACGGTGGCGCCGTGCTCCTGGACCAACCGCAGCAGTGTGCGCCGCCGCTCCGGCGCGGCGAGGGGCGTCAGGCGCTGTGCCAGCGACGGCTCGTCGGGGCGCTGCGGTTCCTGGACGCGAGCCCGCCGGGCCGGCTCGGGGCGGCGGACGAGACCGCGCAGCACGGCGGGGGGTGGGGTGGCACCCTGGGCGGCCTCGGCGGCCAGGGCGCCGATGTCCAGCCGGGCGGGCACCACGAGGGCCTCGGCCAGGCCGCCGGCGCCGTCGAGGAGTGCGAGTCCCTCTTCGGAGGAGCAGGGCAGCAGGCCGCCGCGGGTCATCCGGGACAGGTCCGCCCGGCCCAGGTGGCCGGTCATTCCGGTGCGCTCGGCCCACAGGCCCCAGGCCAGGGAGGTCGCGGGCAGACCGTGCGCGTTGCGGTGCTGGGCGAGGGCGTCCAGGAAGGTGTTGGCCGCCGCGTAGTTCGCCTGGCCCGCGGAGCCGAAGACGCCGGCGGTGGAGGAGAACAGGGCGAACAGCGTGAGGTCGAAGCGGCGCGTGAGCCGGTGCAGATGCCAGGCCGCGTCCGCCTTGGCGCGCATCACGGCGTCGAGACGCTCCGGCGTCAGGGACGCCACCGTGGCGTCGTCCAGGACACCCGCGGCATGCACCACACCGGTCAGACCCTGTCCGTCCGGCAGGCCGGAGAGCAGCGCCGACAGCGCGTCGCGGTCGGTGACGTCGCAGGCGGCGATCCGTACCGAGGCGCCGAGGGCGACGAGTTCGTCCCTGAGTTCCGGCATGCCTTCGGCGGCCGGACCGCGTCGGCTGACCAGCAGCAGGCTGCGTACCCCGTGCCGTTCCACCAGGTGTCGGGCGACGAGCCGGCCGAGGGTGCCCGCGGCGCCCGTGATCAGCACGGTGCCGTCGGTTTCCGGCCCTGTGGTGGGAACGCTGAGCACGAGCTTGCCGATGTGGCGTGCCTGGCTCATGAACCGGAAGGCCTCCGGGGCCCGGCGTACGTCCCACACCCGGGTGGGCAGCAGCCGCAGCCGGCCTCGCGCGAAGAGGTCGAGGACCTCCGCCAGCATCTCGCCGATCCGCTCGGGACCGGCCTCGCCGAGGTCGAAGGCCCGGTAGTCGACCTCCGGGTGGGCCGCCGCCACCGTGTCGGCGTCCCGTACGTCGGTCTTGCCCATCTCCACGAAGCGCCCGCCGGCCCGGAGCAGGCCCAGCGAGGCGTCCACGTACTCCCCGGCCAGGGAGTTGAGGACGACGTCCACGCCGCCGGCCGCACCGCCGAACCGGCCGGCGAACTCCAGCGAGCGGGAGGACGCCAAGTGTGCGTCGTCGAGGCCCAGCGCCCGCAGCACTTCCCACTTGGCCGGGCTCGCGGTGGCGAACACCTCGACGCCCCAGGCTCGTGCGAGCTGCACCGCCGCCATGCCGACCCCGCCCGCGGCGGAATGCACCAGCAGCGACTCGCCGGGGCGTACGCCGGCCAGTTCGCGCAGCGCGTACAGGGCCGTCACGTACACGACGGGGACTGACGCTGCCTCGGTGAACGACCAGTCGTCCGGCACGCGGGCCAGCGTCCGCTGGTCCGCCACGACCATCGGTCCGAAGCCGCCGGACCAGATGCCCATCACCCGGTCGCCGACCGAGAACGAGGACACTCCGGGGCCGGTGGCCACCACCACGCCCGCACCCTCGCCGCCCATCAAGGCCACGTCGGGGTACATGCCAAGGGCGAGGAGCACATCGCGGAAGTTCAGTCCGGCGGCCCGTACGGCGATCCGCACCTCGTGCTCACCGAGTTCCCGGGTCGCATCCGGTGCCTCCCGCAGCCTCAGGCCTTCCAGCGTCCCGTCCTCGGACGCCGTCAGCCGCCAGGCCGGTACGCCGTTCTCGGGCGCCAGCACCCCGTCGGCCGCGCCGCCGACCAGCCGCGGCACTCGCACCCGGCCCTCGCGGAGGGCCAGTTGGGGTTCGCCGGTCAGCACGGCCTCATGCAGCGCGGCGAGCGAGGCGCCGCTGTCGTCCACGTCCAGCAGGACGAACCGGTCCGGGTGCTCGGCCTGCGCCGAGCGCACCAGCCCCCACACGGCGGCGGCGGGCAGGCCGGTCACGTCTTCACCGGGTACGGCCGACACCGCGCCCCGGGTCACCAGAACCAGCCGCGCCCGGTCGAGGCCGTCAGTGGCCAGCCACGCCTGCACCAGCTCCAGCGTCCGCTGCGTCACCTCCCGCATCACCGTCACGACATCGTCGTGGTCACCCGGCACAGTACCCGGCGCGACACCGGCGAAGACCAGCTCCGGTGCGGGAGAGCCGGAGTCCAACTGCTCCGCGAGATCAGTGAGGTCGGTGTACTCCTGCGGGGCCCGGCCTGCCGACTTGAGCGCCCCGGCCAGCTCCGAGTCGTCCGCCCCGACGACGGCACAGCCACCGTCCGCGCCCACCGTGCCGGCACCGGCACCGGACACTTCGGTCCAGTCCACCCGGTACAGCGCCTCGTTCACCACGCCCGGCGTCGGCGCCGCAACCTGGTCGGCCGTGAGCGCGCGTGTCACCAAAGCGTCCGCGGTCGCGACCGGCCTGCCCGCCGCGTCGGCGACCAGCACCGACATCCCGTCGGCCCCGACCGGCGCCAGCCGCACGCGCAACGTCGAGGCGCCGGTCGCATGCAGCGACACCCCACGCCAGACGAACGGCAGCCGGATCCCGCCGGAGTCGCGTTCCGTGTCCGTCAGCCAGGCATGCAGGGCGGAGTCCAGCAGCGCCGGGTGCAGTCCGTACCGGACCGCGTCGGCGCGCTGTTCCTCGGCGAGAGCGACCTCGGCGAACACCTCGTCGCCACGCCGCCACGCCCTGTTCAGCCCACGGAAGGCCGGCCCGTAGGTCAACCCCGTGGCGGCCAGTCGCTCGTAGAGGTCCTCGCATTCGACCTCACGCGCTCCCGCGGGCGGCCACACGCCCAACTCGGCCTCCGCCAGCGGGCCTTCGGCCTGGGAAGCAGCCAGTATTCCCGAGGCGTGGCGCGTCCACGCCCCGTCGGACGCGTCGTCCCGCCGCGAGTACACACCGAGTTCCCGGCGTCCGCCGTCCCCCGGTCCGTCCAGCACCACCTGCACCTGTACGCCACCGACTTCGGGCAGGACGAGTGGCGCTTCCAGCGTCAGCTCCTCCACCCGGTCACACCCGACCGCGTCCCCGGCGCGCAACGCCAGCTCCACGAACGCCGTCCCCGGCAGCAACGTCACCCCGGCCACCGCGTGATCCGCCAGCCAGGGGTGCGTACGCAGCGACAACCGCCCCGTCAACAAGGCCCCGTCGGAAGCGGGCAACGCGACAGCAGCACCAAGCAACGGATGATCAGCGGAGGAAAGACCCGCCGACGTCACATCACCCTGACGCGTGTCGGCTTCGATCCAGTAGTGCTGGTGCTGGAAAGCGTAGGTGGGCAGGTCGATGCGGCGGGCACCGGTACCGTCGAACAACACCGCCCAGTCGACGGGCGCACCGCCGACGAACGCCTCGGCAGCGGAAGTCAGGAACCGCTCCAGACCACCCTCGTCACGGCGCAGCGAACCCACCGCGGTCACAGGCGAGTTGACGTGCGCCTCAGCAGTCTGCTCGACCCCCATCGTCAACACAGGATGCGCACTCGACTCGACGAACAACCGGAAACCGTCATCCAACAACGCGCGCACCGTGTCGGCGAAACGCACCGTCTGGCGCAGATTGCGATACCAGTAACCCGCGTCGAGGGCAGTCGTGTCCAGCACCTCGGCAGTGACGGTCGAGTAGAAGGGGACCTGCGCCGCCCGGGGAGTGATACCCGCCAACTCCCGCAGGAGAACGTCCTCGATCTCCTCCACGTGCGCGCAGTGCGAGGCATAATCCACCGCGATACGACGAGCCCGCACACCGTCCGCCTCACAGACGGCCAGCAGCTCGTCCAACGCGTCCGCGTCACCCGAAACGACCACCATGGCCGGGCCGTTGACCGCCGCCACCGCCAGACGACCATCCCAGGCGGTCAGCCGCTCCTGTACGGCTTCGATACCGAGAGAGACCGACACCATCCCGCCGCGCCCGGACAACGCCCGAATGGCCTTACTGCGCAAGGCCACCACCTTCGCCGCGTCCTGGAGCGACAGCGCACCAGCCACGCACGCGGCGGCAATCTCGCCCTGCGAATGCCCGATCACCGCAGCCGGCTCGACACCGTACGAGCGCCAGACCTCAGCCAGCGAGACCATCACCGCCCACAGCACCGGCTGCACCACATCGACCTGCTCCAACCAGGCCTCGCTGTCGGCGTCCCGCAGGATGTCCGTCAGCGACCAGTCCACGAACGGCGCCAACGCAACCGCACACTCACCGATCCGCTCCGCGAACACCGGGGAGGAATCCAGCAGTTCAGCCGCCATCCCCAGCCACTGCGACCCCTGACCCGGGAACACGAACACCGTCTGACCGCGTGAACCGGCAACGCCCCGCACCACACCGGGCAGTGCGCGTCCGTCGGCCAGCGCGCCCAAGCCGTCCACGAGTCCATCGCGGTCTTCCGCGAGGACCACCGCTCGATGCTCGAAGACCGACCGTGTGGTCGCGAGCGACAACCCGGCATCCGCCGGCGACACATCGGCCCGCTCACGCACGAACGCGGTCAGCCGCTCGGCCTGGGCCGCCAGCGCGCTGTCCGAGCGGCCCGAGACCACCCATGGGACCACAGCAGGCAGCACGCCCGGTGCGGACCGTTCTTTCTCCGAAGCCCAATCCGGCGCCTGTTCGAGTACTGCGTGGGCGTTGGTCCCGCTCATTCCGAAGGAGGAGACGGCCGCGCGTCGGGGCCGCCCCGTCTCGGGCCAGGCCACGTCCTCCGTCAGTAGTCGCACCGCCCCCGTGGACCAGTCGACGTGCGGAGTGGGTTCGTCCAGGTGCAGTGTGCGCGGCAGCACACCATGCTGCATTCCGAGGACCATCTTGATCACACCGGCGACACCGGCGGCGGCCTGCGTGTGGCCGATGTTGGACTTCACCGAGCCCAACAGCAGCGGCTGGTCCTCAGGCCGGTCCTGGCCATACGTCGCCAGCAGCGCCTGCGCCTCGATCGGGTCACCCAGCTTCGTACCCGTACCGTGCGCCTCCACCACATCCACCTCGGCAGCCGGCACCCGGGCATTCGCCAGTGCAGCCCGGATCACCCGCTGCTGGGAGGGACCGTTCGGCGCCGTAAGACCATTGCTCGCACCGTCCTGATTGATCGCCGAACCACGCACCACCGCCAGCACCCGATGCCCGTTACGACGCGCGTCCGACAACCGCTCCAACAGCAGGACGCCGACGCCCTCGGCCGGTCCAAAACCGTCGGCGGCAGCGGAGAACGGCTTGCAGCGGCCGTCGGGTGCCAGCCCACGCTGGCGGCTGAAGCCGACGAAGGTCCACGGCGTGGACATGATCGCCGAGCCCCCGGCCAGTGCCATCGGGCACTCGCCCTGGCGCAGCGACTGCACGGCCAGGTGCAGGGCGACCAGCGACGACGAGCACGCCGTGTCCACGGCGACGGCGGGTCCTTCGAAACCGAAGATGTACGCGAGTCGGCCGGAGGTGACGCTGAGCGCGTTGCCGGTGACGAGGTAGCCCTCGACGCCGGTCGCCGGATCGTGGCTGCCCGTGCCGTAGCCGTGCGAGCCGGCGCCCATGAAGACACCGGTCTGGCTGCCCCGGAGGACCGCAGGGTCGATGCCCGCGTGTTCGAACGCCTCCCAGCCTGTCTCCAGCAGCAGCCGCTGCTGCGGGTCCATCGCCGTCGCCTCACGCGGCGAGATACCGAAGAACGCCGGGTCGAAGGCGCCCGCGTCGGAGACGAAGCCGCCGTGACGCGTGTACGTCTTGCCCGGGGCGTCGGGGTCGGGGTCGTAGAGCCCCTCCGCGTCCCAGCCACGGTCCTCGGGGAATCCGGAGATCGCGTCGCGGCCATCGGTCAGCAGCGCCCACAGGTCTTCGGGCGACCGCACCCCCCCAGGGAGGCGGCAGCTCATTCCAACGATGGCTATGGGTTCCTGGTCCGCCGCTGCCCGGACGACGGGTACCACGGGGGTGGCGGTGTCGTCCCGGTGACCGAGGAGTTCGGCGTGCAGGTAATCCGCGAGGGCGAGCGGGGTCGGATGGTCGAAGACGAGGGTGGCCGGCAACCGGTGCCCGGTGGCGTTGTTCAGACGGTTGCGCAGCTGAACCGCGGTGAGGGAGTCGAATCCGTGGTCCTTGAAAGTGAGTTCGGGCTCAACCTCGTCCGGGGTGGCGTGCCCGAGAACTGTGGAAGCCTGCTCCTGCACCAGCCGCAGCAGTATGCGCCGCCCCTCCGCCTCGCCCGCGCGCAGCAGACTCCGCCGCAGGGCCGGCTCTTCGGTGTCCGTGGCCGCCTGGGCCAGCGCACGCCGGGTCACAGCGGTCCGGGCCGACCCGCCGGCTGCCGCACGGGTGCCGAAATCGGCCACCGCCGACAGCTGCTCCTGCGACACCGGGCGCGTCACCAGGGCGTCCGCGGTCGCGACCGGCCTGCCCGCCGCGTCGGCGACCAGCACCGACATCCCGTCGGCCCCGACCGGCGCCAGCCGCACGCGCAACGCCGAAGCGCCGGTCGCATGCAGCGACACCCCACGCCAGACGAACGGCAACCGCGTGCCCCCGACGACACCGCCGTCCGCGTCCAGCGGGCCCAGGCCTGCCTGTAGCGCGGTGTCCAGCAGCACAGGGTGGAGTCCGTACCGAGCCACGTCCGTGCGCTCCGCCTCCGGCAGCGCCACCTCGGCGAACACCTCGTCACCACGCCGCCAGGCGGCGTTCAGCCCCTGAAACGCCGGTCCGTACGTGACTCCGGTCTGCGCCAGCCGCTCGTAGAAACCAGCGAGTTCGACCGCGTGCGCACCCGCAGGCGGCCACACGCTCAACTCCGCGTCCGAAGCGGGGGTTTCGGCCCCTGAGACCAGAACGCCACAGGCGTACCGGGTCCAAGGACCCTCCACGGTGTCCTCGCCACGGGCGTACACCTCGACGGAACGCGCCCCGTTCCCGTCGGGCCCGCCAACGGTCACCTGTATCTGTACGGCGCCCCGCTCCGACAGTGCGAGTGGCGCTTCCAGCGTCAGCTCCTCCACCCGGTCACAGCCGACCGCGTCCCCGGCGCGCAACGCCAACTCCACGAGAGCTGAGGCCGCAAGCAGCGGCGTGCCCTGCACCGCGTGATCGGCCAGCCAGGGGTGCGTACGCAGCGACAACCGCCCCGTCAACAACGCCCCGTCCGACGCCGGCAACGCAACAGCAGCACCGAGCAACGGATGATCAGCGGAGGAAAGACCCGCCGACGTCACATCACCCTGACGCGTGTCGGCTTCGATCCAGTAGTGCTGGTGCTGGAAGGCGTAGGTGGGCAGGTCGATGCGGCGGGCACCGGTGCCGTCGAAGAGACTGGCCCAGTCGACGGGCGCGCCACCCACGAACGCCTCGGCAGCCGAGGTCAGGAAGCGGAGCAGTCCGCCCTCGTCGCGGCGCAGCGAACCCACCGCGGTGACAGGCGAGTTGACGTGCGCCTCGGCAGTCTGCTCGACACCCATCGTCAGCACCGGATGCGCACTCGACTCGACGAACAACCGGAAACCGTCATCCAGCAGCGCACGGACCGTGTCGGCGAAACGGACCGTCTGGCGCAGATTGCGATACCAGTAGCCCGCGTCGAGGGCTGTCGTGTCCAGCACCTCGGCGGTGACGGTCGAGTAGAAGGGGACCGATGCGGCCTGGGGAGTGATCCCTGCCAGCTCCCGGAGCAGTACGTCCTCGATTTCTTCCACGTGCGCGCAGTGTGAGGCGTAGTCCACGGCGATACGACGGGCCCGGACCCCGTCCGCCTCACACGCGGCCAGCAGCTCGTCCAACGCGTCCGCGTCGCCCGAAACGACCACCATGGCCGGGCCGTTGACCGCCGCCACCGCCAGACGACCATCCCAGGCGGTCAGCCGCTCCTGTACGGCTTCGATACCGAGGGAGACCGACACCATGCCGCCGCGCCCGGACAACGCCCGAATGGCCTTACTACGCAAGGCCACCACCTTCGCCGCGTCCTGGAGCGACAGCGCACCAGCCACGCACGCGGCAGCGATCTCGCCCTGCGAATGACCGATCACCGCAGCCGGCTCCACGCCGTACGAGCGCCAGACCTCAGCGAGCGAGACCATCACCGCCCACAACACCGGCTGCACCACATCGACCTGCTCCAACCAGGCCTCGCTGTCGGTGTCGCGGAGGATGTCGGTCAGCGACCAGTCCACGAACGGCGCCAACGCAACCGCACACTCACCGATCCGCTCCGCGAACACCGGTGAAACATCGAGGAGTTCAGCCGCCATCCCCAGCCACTGCGACCCCTGACCCGGGAACACGAACACGGCACGGCCATCCGCACCCCCCGCACTCCCCCGCACCACACCCGCGGTCTCACGGCCCTCGGCAAGAGCCTCCACACCAGGCAGACCGTCCAGGACCATCGCCCGATGCTCAAACACCGACCGGCCTGTCGCCAGCGACCACGCCACATCCACCGGCGACAAGTCACCCACAGACGCAGCCAACCGCTCCGCCTGCCCCCGCAACGCAGCCTCAGACTTCCCCGACACCACCCACGGCACCACCACCGGCGCCACACTCTCCGAACGCTCAACCTCGGTCGAAACCGGAGCCTGCTCCAAAATCACATGCGCGTTCGTCCCACTGACGCCAAAGGACGAGACGCCCGCCCGGCGTGCATGCCCTGTCTCAGGCCAGCCGATCGAGTCTGTGAGCAGTTCGACAGCCCCGGCAGACCAGTCGACGTGTGGAGTGGGCTCGTCCACGTGCAGCGTGCGGGGCAGCACACCGTTCCGCATCGCGAGGACCATCTTGATGATCCCGGCGACACCGGCCGCGGCCTGCGTGTGCCCGATGTTCGACTTGATGGAGCCCAGCCACAACGGCTGGTCCTCCGGCCGATCCTGACCGTACGTCGCCAGCAGCGCCTGCGCCTCGATCGGATCACCCAACTTCGTACCCGTACCGTGCGCCTCCACCACATCCACCTGGCCGGCCGACAGCCCCGCACTCGCCAGCGCGGCACGGATCACCCGCTGCTGGGAGGGACCGTTCGGCGCCGTAAGACCGTTACTCGCACCGTCCTGGTTGATCGCCGAACCACGCACCACCGCCAGCACCTGGTGCCCGTTGCGCTCCGCGTCCGGCAACCGCTCCAACAGGAGCAGACCGACGCCCTCACCCCACCCAGTACCGTCCGCGCCCGCCGCGAACGCCTTGCACCGGCCGTCCGGAGCAAGACCCCGCTGACGACTGAACTCCACGAAGAGCTCAGGGGTGGACATCACCGTCACGCCACCGGCCAGCGCCAGCGAGCACTCCCCCTGGCGCAGTGACTGCGCGGCCAGATGCAGGGCCACCAGCGACGACGAGCAGGCGGTGTCGATGGTCACCGCGGGCCCCTCAAGGCCGAAGGTGTAGGCGATGCGCCCGGAGACGACACTGGCGGCGCTGCTGGTCACCAGGTGTCCCTCGACGTTCTCGGACGGTGCCTCGCGCAGACTCCGTCCGTAGTCCTGCCCGTTGCTGCCGATGAAGACTCCGGTCGGTGTGCTCTGTAGGAGGGTGCCGTCGATGCCGGCCCGTTCGAAGGCCTCCCAGCTGGTCTCGAGCAGCAGCCGCTGCTGCGGGTCCATCGCCGTCGCCTCACGCGGCGAGATGCCGAAGAACTTCGCGTCAAACGCACCGGCGTCGCTGAGGAAGGCTCCTTCTCGGACATAGCTCTTGCCCGACTCGTCCGGATCGGGAGCGAAGAGGCTGTCGAGATCCCAGCCGCGCCCTGCGGGGAACTCGGTCAGCACTTCGCGTTCGTCGACAAGAAGCTTCCACAGCTCTTCAGGGGTCCGTACGCCTCCCGGAAAACGGCAGCTCATCGCCACGATCGCGATCGGTTCGTCGTCCGTGGGCGCCGTGTCGGGCAGCGTCGGTCCCTCATCACCACGCAGCCCCAGCGCCTCGACGCGGAGCGCCCGTGCCAGTGCCCTGACCGTGGGGTGGTCGAAGACCAGGGTGCTGGAGAGCTTCAGACCCGCGGCCGCGTTGAGGCGGTTGCGCAAGGTCACGGCCGCCAGCGAGTCGAACCCCAGTTCCTTGAAAGCCCGGTCAGGGTCGAGGGTCTCCGGTCGGCGGTGCCCGAGTGCGGCGGCGACATGGGAGCGCACGAACTCGAGGACAGTGCGCTCCTGTTCTGCGACCCCCAATCCCGCGAGCCGTTGGCGCAGCGATCCGTCGGCCGCGGCGGCCCCGTCAGTCGCCGCCACGTTCCCCGACGCCTGGCGTGTCAGCTCTGTCAGCAGCTTCGAGGAACCAGCACCAGCCCTGGCCTGCGCCAGGGTGTCCCAGTCGACGTCAGCAACGAGCAGTGAGGCGGACATCGGGTCGTTGATCGCCGATTCCAACACGGTGATCGCCGCATCGGGGGACATCGCAGGCAGACCGTGCTGCTCCCAACGGTCCGCTACGGCACGCGCCATGCCGTCTTCTGCCCAAGGCCCCCACGCGATCGAGGTCGCCGGCAACCCCTCAGCCCGCCGCACCTCCGCCAACGCATCCAAATACGCGTTCGCCGCCGCATAGTTACCCTGCCCAGCACCACCCACCGTCGCAGAAAACGACGAGAACAACACAAACGCCGACAACCCCAGATCCCGCGTCAGCTCATGCAGATGCCGGGCACCCTCCGCCTTCGCCCGCAACACCCCCTCAAACCGCTCCACCGACAACCCGTCCAGCACACCGTCATCCAGCACACCAGCCGCATGCACCACCGCCGTCAACGGCACCTCAGAAGGAACACCGGCCAGGAGCGCTGCCACCGCATCACGGTCACCGACGTCACACGCCACCACCGACAGCCGCGCCCCCAACCCGGCTATCTCAGCCCGCAGTTCCTCCACACCCCCGGCCGCGGGACCACGACGCGAGACCAGCAGCACATGCTCCGCCCCCGCCCCCGCCAGCCACCGCGCCACATGCCGACCCACACCACCCGTACCACCCGTCACCAGCACCGTCCCCGACACCCGCCAGGAACCACCACCAGCACCCGAACCAGCCCGCACCACACGTCGACCGAACACACCAGCAGCCCGAACCGCGACCTCACCCTCGCCCTCAGCTGAGGCGAGCACATCGGCCAGACGCCCCACCAACCGGGCATCCACCACCTCAGGAAGGTCGACCACACCACCCCAACGACCAGCCAACTCCAGACCAGCCACCCGACCCAGACCCCACAACTGGGCCTGGTCGAGATCCGCCACCCGCTCCGAACCGGTCACCGCGACCGCACCCCGGGTCACACACCACAACGGCGCCTCAACACCCGCATCACCCAGCGCCTGCACCAGCCCCAGAGTCAACGCCACCCCGACCGGCACAGACCCGAACACCGCATGACGGCCCGACGCCAGCGCGAGCAGCGACACCACACCCGCAACCCCGACCTCAGCCTCAGCCTCACTGGCGAGTGCGTCACGCAGCCGCTCGGCAATCACCTCACGACCAAACTCCTCCGCACCGAGCTCCAGCACCACCGGCCGGGCACCACCACGCGCCAGACCCGCCACGCAGGCCTCAACCCATCCGTCCCCGGCCAGCCCGGCCGGCACCACCACCAGCCACACCCCCGACAACACACCCGAAGCCCCAGCCAGCGGCGACCACGCCACCCGATAACGCCAGCCCTCCACAACCGACCGCTCACGATCCCGCCGACGCCAAGCCGACAACGCCGGCAACACCACCCTCAGCGACTCATCCCCCGGCAACGCCAGCAGACCCGCCACCTCCGACGCATCCCCACGCTCCACCGCCTCCCAGAACCCGGAACCCTCCGCGTCCCGCACCACCGACGACGCCCCCGACTCAGGCCGACCCAGCTCAACCCAAAACCGCTCCCGCTGGAAGGCATAGGTGGGCAGCTCCACCCGACGCGGACGGGAGGGCGCAAGGTAGGCGGCCCAGTCCACGCCATGGCCCCGGACGTAGACCTGCGCGAGTGCCTCCAGCACCGCACTTGCTTCGCTCCGGTCCTTGCGCAGTACCGGCGCGAACAGCATCTCCGGGGCACTGTCCTGCCCCATACCCGACAACACCCCGTCCGGGCCCAGTTCCAGGCAGGCGGTCACGCCCACAGCGGTGAGGCGGGTGACACCGTCGGCGAAACGCACCGCCTCCCGCACATGCCGCACCCAATACCCCGGATCACACACCTCATCCGCGACAAGCTCACCCGTCAGATTCGACACCAACGGGATCCGCGGCACCGAGTACGTCAACCGGCCGACGATCTCCCGGAACTCGTCCAGCATCGGCTCCATCAACGGCGAGTGGAACGCATGCGACACCCGCAACCGACGCGTCTTCACACCCCGCCGCTCCAGCCGCTCCACCACCACCGCCACCGCGGCCTCAGCACCCGAAACCACCACCGACGACGGCCCGTTCACCGCAGCCACGCCGACTTCGTCCAGGCCCTCAAGCAGCGGAACAACCTCCGCCTCCGCGGCCCTCACCGACACCATCACGCCACCCGACGGCAACGCCTGCATCAACCGGCCACGCGCCGCCACCAGCACACAGGCGTCCTCAAGCGACCACACCCCCGCCACGAACGCGGCAGCGATCTCACCGATCGAATGCCCACCCACCACATCCGGCGTCACACCCCACGACGACACCAGACGGAAAAGCGCCACCTCCACAGCGAACAGACCGCACTGCGTGAACCCCGTCGCATCCAGTGCATCGCCGTCCCCGAAGACAACCTCACGCAACGACCTGCCCAGCAGAGCATCGAACTGCGCACACACCTCATCAAAAGCCTCGGCGAAGACAGGGAAAGCCTCATACAACTCCCGGCCCATACCGGCCCGCTGACTGCCCTGCCCGGAGAAGAGCACCGCCAGCTTGCCCGGGACGACCTGCCCCTGGACGAGACCAGCAGCCGGCTCACCCGCCACCAAAGCCGACAACCCAGCCTGAATACCAGCCCGCTCACCGGCCAGCACCACCGCCCGGTGCTCGAACACCGACCGGCCCGCCACCAGCGACAACGCCACATCCACAGGCGCGAGTTCGGCACGCTTCCCGAGGAACGACACCAGCCGCTCCGCCTGCCCCCGCAACGCGCCCTCGGACTTCCCCGACACCACCCACGGCACCACCACCGGCGGCACACTCTCCGAACGCTCAACCTCGGTCGAGACCGGAGCCTGCTCCAAAATCACATGCGCGTTCGTCCCACTGATGCCGAACGACGACACACCAGCCCGGCGGGGCCGGCCACTCTCCGGCCAGGCCACCGACTCCGTCACCAGCTCGACAGCACCCGCCGACCAGTCCACATGCGGGGACGGCTCGTCCACATGCAGCGTCCGCGGCAGCACACCATGCTGCATTCCGAGGACCATCTTCATCACACCGGCGACACCGGCCGCGGCCTGCGTATGCCCGATGTTCGACTTCACCGAGCCCAACAGCAGCGGCCGGTCCTCCGGCCGGTCCTGGCCATACGTCGCCAGCAACGCCTGCGCCTCGATCGGATCACCCAGCTTCGTACCCGTACCGTGCGCCTCCACCACATCCACCTCGGCAGCCGACACCCGGGCATTCGCCAGCGCAGCCCGGATCACCCGCTGCTGCGACGGACCGTTCGGCGCCGACAGGCCGTTACTCGCACCGTCCTGGTTCAGGGCGGAACCCCGGACCACCGCCAGCACCCGATGCCCGTTACGACGCGCGTCCGACAGACGCTCCAGCAGCAGCATCCCCGCGCCCTCGGCCCAGCCGGTGCCGTCCGCACCCGCCGCGAACGCCTTGCAACGGCCATCCGCCGCGACGCCTTGCTGTCGGCTGAACTCCACAAAGAGGCCGGGCGTCGCCATCACCGTCACACCACCGGCCAACGCCAGCGAACACTCCCCCTGCCGCAGTGACTGCGCGGCCAGGTGCAGGGCGACCAGCGACGACGAACACGCCGTGTCCACCGTCACCGCAGGCCCCTCGAAACCGAACGTGTACGAGATGCGGCCGGAGGCAGCGCTCACGCTGCTTCCGGTGAGGAGGTATCCCTGGAGGCCGTCCGAGGCGTCATGCATCCGGGGGCCGTAGTCCTGGGCCATCGCGCCGACGAAGACACCGGTCCCGCCCTGCCACTGCCCGTCGGGAGCGATACCCGCCCGCTCGAAGGCCTCCCACGACGTCTCCAACAACAACCGCTGCTGCGGATCCATCGCCAGCGCCTCACGCGGCGAAATACCGAAGAACGCCGGATCGAAGTCACCCGCGTCATACAGGAAACCGCCCTCACGGGCATAGGTGGTTCCCGGCTTGCCCCGCTCGGGCGAATACAGGGCGGACAGATCCCAGCCACGGTCCGCCGGGAACCCGCCGATCGCGTCACCCTCGGATGCGATCAACTCCCAGAACTCTTCGGGCGACCGTACGCCGCCGGGCAACCGGCAGGCCATGCCCACGATCGCGATGGGCTCGTCAAGAGCCACGGCTGCCGGCACCGGGGTGCTGAGCAACTGGTCGGCGCCGATGAGGGAGACCCTCAGATGACGAGAGAGAACGGCCGGGGTGGGGTAGTCGAACAGCAGAGTGGTCTGCAACCGCAGTCCGGTCGTGATGTTCAAACGGTTGCGGAACTCGACAACACCCAGCGAGTCGAAACCAAGTTCCTTGAACGTCCGGTCGGCGCCGACGGCGTCCGGGCTGTCGTAGCCCAGTGTTGTGGCGACCTGACTACAGACCAGCTCCAGGAGCAGCTCTGTCTGCTCCTCCTCGTCCAGCCTTGAAAGGCGTTCCCTGAGCAGGGATGCGGCGTCCGCCACCGCCTCCGCCGCCAGGTCGGGCTGGGGGTCCGCCACCGTGTCGAGCCAGTAACGGCGACGCTGGAAGGCGTACGTCGGCAGCTCGACACGACGAGCCCCCGTACCCTCGAACAACACCGCCCAGTCGACGGGCGCACCGCCGACGAACGCCTCGGCAGCGGAAGTCAGGAAGCGCTCCAGACCACCCTCGTCGCGGCGCAGCGAACCCACCGCGGTCACAGGCGAGTTGACGTGAGCCTCAGCAGTCTGCTCGACACCCATCGTCAACACAGGATGCGCACTCGACTCGACGAACAACCGGAAACCGTCATCCAACAACGCGCGCACCGTGTCGGCGAAACGCACCGTCTGGCGCAGATTGCGATACCAGTAGCCAGCGTCGAGGGCCGTCGTGTCCAGCACCTCGGCAGTGACGGTCGAGTAGAAGGGGACCTGCGCCGCCCGAGGAGTGATCCCTGCCAACTCCCGGAGCAGTACGTCCTCGATCTCCTCCACATGCGCGCAGTGCGAGGCATAGTCCACCGCGATACGACGAGCCCGCACACCGTCCGCCTCACAGACGGCCAGCAACTCGTCCAAGGCATCCGCGTCACCCGAAACGACCACCATGGCCGGGCCGTTGACCGCCGCCACCGCCAGACGACCATCCCAGGCAGTCAGCCGCTCCTGTACGTCTTCGATACCGAGGGAGACCGACACCATCCCGCCACGCCCGGACAACGCCCGAATGGCCTTACTACGCAAGGCCACCACCTTCGCCGCATCCTCAAGCGACAGCGCACCGGCGACAGCGGCGGCGGCGATCTCACCCTGCGAATGCCCGATCACCGCAGCCGGCTCCACGCCGTACGAGCGCCAGACCTCGGCGAGCGAGACCATGACCGCCCACAGCACCGGCTGCACGACATCGACCTGCTCCAACCAGGCCTCATCAGCTGTGTCCCGCAGGATGTCGGTCAGCGACCAGTCCACGAACGGCGCCAACGCAACCGCACACTCACCAATCCGCTCCGCGAACACCGGGGAGGACTCCAGCAGCTCAGCCGCCATCCCCAGCCACTGCGACCCCTGACCCGGGAACACGAACACGGCACGGCCATCCGCACCCCCCGCACTCCCCCGCACCACACCCGCAGATTCACGGCCCTCGGCAAGAGCCTCCACACCAGGCAGACCATCCAGGACCACCGCCCGATGCTCAAACACCGACCGACCCGCCACCAGCGAGAACCCGACATCCACCGGCGACAAACCACCCACAGACGCAGCCAACCGCTCCGCCTGCCCCCGCAACGCACCCTCAGACTTACCCGACACCACCCACGGCACCACCACCGGCGCCACACTCCCCGAACGCTCAACCTCAACCGAAACCGGAGCGGGAGCCTCCTCCAGAATCACGTGCGCGTTCGTGCCGCCGACCCCGATGGCGCTGACGCCCGCGGTGCGGGGGGCGTCACTGTCCGGGTCGGGGGTCCAGGGCTGGGTCTCGGTCTGGACGTGCAGGTTGAGGTCGTCCAGCGGGATCTCGGGGTTGGGGGTGCGGTAGTTGAGGCTGGGGAAGAGTTCGCCGTGCTTCAGGCTCAGGGCGGTCTTGATGAAGCCGACGATGCCGGCGGCGCCCTCGAGGTGGCCGACGTTCGTCTTGGCGGAGCCGACGCGCAGCGGTGTGCCGGTCTGCCGTCGGGCGCTGCCCAGTACGGTGCCGAGGGCCGCGGCCTCGATCGGGTCGCCCGTCTTGGTGCCGGTGCCGTGGAGTTCGACGTACTGGACCCGGGCGGGGTCCACACCGGCCTGCTGGTAGGCGCGGCGCAGGACGTCTTCCTGTGCGGCCTGGTGGGGGGTGGTGAGGTGGGTGCCGCCGCCGTCGTTGTTGACGGCGCTGCCGCGGATGACGCAGTAGACGGGGTCGCCGTCGGCGAGAGCGGCGGGGAGGGGCTTGAGGACGATGGCGCCGCCGCCTTCACCGCGTACGTAGCCGTTGGCGCGGGCGTCGAAGGTGTAACTGGTGCCGTCGGGTGACAGGCCGCCGAACTTGGCGACGCTGACGCTGCTCTCCGGCGCGAGGATGAGGTTGACGCCGCCGGCGACGGCGACGGTGCTCTCGCCGCGGCGCAGACTTTCGCAGGCCAGATGGACGGCGACGAGGGAGGAGGCCTGGCCGGCGTCAAGGGTCAGGCTGGGGCCGCGCAGGCCAAGATGGTAGGAGACGCGGTTGGCGATGATGCTGCGGTGCAGTCCGGTGAAGCTGTGCCGGTCGATGGCCGCGACGCCGCGCCGGCGTTGCAGGGTGGCGTAGTCGTCGGCGATGACGCCGATGTAGACGCCGGTGTCGGTGGTGCGGAGCCGGTCCGGGGCGATACCCGCGTCTTCCAGCGCCTCCCAGGTCAGTTCCAGAACGAGGCGCTGCTGGGGGTCCATCGCGGCGGCTTCGCGGGGTGAGATGTCGAAGAAGGCCGCGTCGAAGTGGTCGACGTGGTGCTGTTCGAGGAAGCCGCCGCGGCGGGTGGCGGCCTCGTCGGGCAGGTCGTCGGCGTTCCAGCGCTCCGGGGGTGCGTCGGTGATGGCGTGGGTACCGGTGCGCAGCAGGTTCCGGAAGGCGGCGGGGTCGGGGGCGCCGGGGAGCCGGCAGGAGAGTCCTACGACCGCGATCGGAGTGTCCGCCGTGTCCGCCGTGTCTGCGAAGGCGGCCTCGGAACGCTGCATGAGGAAAACTCCCTGGGACCAGGACGTGGGGGCCGACGCGCCCATGGGGGTGCTTCCGGCTCCGGTGGGCGTGACGCTGATGGGTTGTTGTGGGGGACGCCTCGCACGGCGGGGTGTCGGCTGCGGCCGCACGTGGCGCGGCTGCTGGTGGTTGCGTGGGAACGCGCCGTTGCGTCCCGCTGGTCCGGCGACCGGTTCCGGCCGGGGCCGGTTCGGCCGGTGACCGGGGGCCGGAGTGTGCGGCAACGGGCGGTCGGCCGGGTGTACGCCGCGGGTTGTCGTGAGTCCTCAGTGGGGCGGGGCGAGCCCCGTGCGGGCCCGCCCGGGGTGCCTAGTAGATGCCTTCCGGTGCCGACCGGACGTTCTGGAGCGGGCGCACGTTGGCGACGCCGTCGCACGGCCAGGCGTCACCGGTGTCGTAGCGGACGGCGAGGTCGCGTTCCAGGATGTTCGGCAGGAAGAGGTCGTCGTGCAGGACGGTCAGCCGGACCTGGCCCTGTTCTCCGTAGGGGACGACCTCGGACCAGTCGTCCGGGTCGACCACCGCCATCGTGACCTGCGGATAGTTGGGCAGGTAGGGCATCAGCGCCCCGTCGTTCTCCACGGGGAGGGCGACGGTGTTGCCGAAGGTGTTGGCATAGGTGACGGTGACGAGTCCGCCGCCGAGTGCCTGGTGGAAGGAGCGGCGCATCGCCGGGGTGGCGTGGGTGCCGCTGAGGCGTACGCCGTGCAGTCGTGCCACCAGTTCGGGCCGGGCCTTGATGAGGGCCTGGAGGAGTGCCGGGGTGGTGACGAGGTAGTCGACGGGCTGGCTCTCCAGCACGGAGGCCATCTGGTCGATGATGTGCGCGGTGTACTCCTGGGCGTCCTTGAGCCTGCCGGCCCGCAGCAGCCGCTTGACCCAGCGGGGGTCGAAGTCGATGCCGTAGACGCGGCCGTCGTACAGGTCCGCGAGGTCCACGGCGCCGTGTCCGATGAGGTGGGGGCCGGTGGGGGTGGCCTGGAGCCAGCCACGGCCGGGCTCGAACCCTTCGCGTTCGATGACCCAGCGGCGCCAGGCGGCGCGCTGGAGGAGCATCGGTTCGGTGTAGAAGACGCGGCAGGGGCTGCCCGTGGTGCCGCCGGAGTCCCAGACGCGTCCGGCCAGGGGGCGGGGTACGGCCTGGGGTACGAGGTCGGCCGGGTCGAGTGTGCGCAGTTCGCCGAGCGGCATCGGGCCGAAGGCGGTGAGGTGGTCGTAGCGGGTGATGTCCCTGGGGTCGACGGCGAGTTCGGCGGCGCGCTTGAGCCAGTACGGGCTGCCCGTGTCGGGGTCGAAGTGACGGCGGACCACTCGGCGCGTCCAGGCATCGATGTCCTGAGCGAGCCATTCGTCGACGAGGGGGGTGACGTCCTTCACCGCGTTCACCCCGCCACTGCTTCGCTGGAGGGGGCGGCGGGTTCCACCGGGGGCAGGTCGACACCGAAGTCGTACACGGCGGTCATGGCTTCGAAGACGTGGTCCGGGGTTTCGACGTGGACCACGGGGAAGTCCGCGTTCTGGAAGGTGCCGAAGGCGGCGGGGCCGAGGACGAGGCCGAGTTGTGTGCCGGCGTCCTCGAGGCCGCCGATCATGTGCGGGACGCTGACCGGGTCGGTCGGGTTGCGGCGGAACAGGTCGCGGATCTCCTCGCCCGTGGTGAGCTGCTTTCGCTCCATGCACGAATGGACGGGGATGCGGGGGTCCTCGAAGGTCATGGCGTCCAGGGTGGGCGCGAGGAACTCCGTGATGTGCCGCTGGAGTGGTGAGTGGAAGGCGCTGCCGTGTTCCTCGGCGATGTGCAGGGCGCCGGGGGGCAGGGTCGCGCCGAAGGTCTCCAGGGCGGTTCGGTAGCCGCCGAGCAGCACCATGCGTTCGGTGCCGGTGCCCACGCGGCCGAGGTCGGCGGAGAGATGGACGTCGGCGATGTCCGCGATGAGCGCCGGCGGGTCGGTGTCGAGGGGGATGCGCAGCATGGCGACGGCTTGTCGCGCTGATTCGGCGGACGGTGCCGGCACTTCCCGCAAACGCATCAGGAAGGTGCAGAGTTCCTGGCGTTCCACTGATCCTGCGAGGCTTGCCGCGATGAGTGAGCCGAAACTGAGGCCGCACACGGCAGCGGGAGTGATTCCGTATTCTTCGGCGAGAACGTCCGCGATTCCGAAAATAGCGGCGGCCTGCCGAATGGCCCCGACTCCTTGGCGGTGCTCCTGCCCCGGCGCTCTTTCTTCATGAAAGATTCGCTGGACATCTATCCCGGTCCAGTCCGCGATATGCGCATAGGTCTGCCGCACACTCGGAAACATCTCGTACAGTTCGGCACCGGCTCCTGGCTGGTCATTCATTCCGCCGTCGAGGACATACGCCAGTGACACTCAGAACCCCCGTTCCCGCTCCCCTGCCCGGAGAGCAAAACCGCTTAGCGGCGATCATAAGCGGCGCCCCGAAGGGTCCGCCTCTGCTTGCTGGTCGCTTGACTGGTCGGCAATTTCATCCAACCTCCGCCGGTGATCGTGTGTCAAGCACATATTTGCTGTGAGCACACTGCGCGGAGGCCAACTCCCCGCGCATGCGCGCGAGTTCAGGAGACCAAGATCACTTGGCCTCGACGGCCCGGGCTCCCGGCAGCCGAACGGCGCCCAGGTCGTCCCAGATTCGGTCCAGGGCGTCGACGAATCCGCGCACGTCGTCGGCGGTGTGGACGGCTCCGGGGGCGACCCGCAGGATCTCCTCGCCGACCCGGACGCTCGGGGCGTTGATCGCCTGCACATAGATGCCGTACCGCTCGAGCAGCAGGGCGGACATCCGCTTGCACAGGGCCTCGTCCCGGACCAGAACGGACACGATGTGCGTCTGGTCCGAAATGAAGGGAATGCCCCGCTCGTTCAGCTGCCGATGCATCAACTGTGCGTTTGACCACAGCCGTTCACGCTCGGCGTCGGAGGACCGGAGATGCCGTACGGCAGCCAGCGCGCCGGCCGCCACGGCGGGCGGGAGGGCGGTGGTGAAGATGAAGGAGCGGGAGAACATCCGTACCGCCTCGATCACTTCGGCGGGTCCTGCGATGTAGCCGCCGGTGGTGCCGTAGCCCTTGGCGAGGGTGCCCATGATGACGGTGAAGTCATCGGCGATGCCCTCGCGGGCCGCGATTCCGGCGCCCTCGGGGCCGTACATGCCCACCGCGTGCACCTCGTCGAGGTAGGTCATCGCACCGTGGCGCTTCGCGATGTCGGCGAGTTCGGGCAGGGGGGCGATGTCGCCGTTCATCGAGTACACGGACTCGGCGACGATGAGCTTGGGTGCCCCCGGGTCGGCCGCGGAGATCAGTTCTTCCAGGTGAGCGGGGTCGTTGTGCCGGAAGATCTGCTTCTGGGCGCGGCTGTGGCGCAGGCCGTCGATGATGGAGGCGTGGTTGAGCGCGTCGGAGAAGACCACGCATCCGTCCATCCGGCCGGCGATGACGGACAGCGCGCCGTCGTTGGCGGTGTAGCCGGAGGTGAACAGCAGGGCGTCGTCCTTGCCGTGGAGCGCGGCGAGCTCCTTCTCCAGCAGCACGTGGTAGTGGTTGGTGCCGCCGATGTTGCGTGAACCTCCGGCGCCGGCACCGTACTTGTCGACCGCCTCCTTCATGGCTTCGAGCACCGCGGGGTGCTGGCCCATGCCGAGGTAGTCGTTGCTGCACCAGACGCTGATGCTGTCCGCGTCCCCGCTGCTGTGCACGCTGGCCGCGGGGAACCTCCCGGCGAGCCGTCCGATCTCCAGGAACTCTCTCTTTCCTCCGTCGGAGCCTTCAATGAGGCGGGAAAAGAGGTCCAGATATTGGGTCGTCACGTCTACTCGCTTCGCTTTCGGGCTGACTGAGGCCACGTGCACATACGGGCGACTGAGCGGATCTGTACAGGACCGCCCCACGGCGCCGACTTCGGATCGATCCGACTGAACGCGTCACCCATGGAATCGGCCGGATACCAGCGATTCGCCGTCCTCGTTTTCGAGGAGGCACAGGGACGCCACGCTTGTATATCACCGTCACCCGGCGGCGTACAACCTACTTTCGGACGGCACTTATTTAACATACACAAACGGCAACTCGGGCCTATGCGGAGAACCCGACAGGTGTTCACCCACTGTTGCCTCGGCCATGCGGGCGTGCAATCCTGCATCGACCGAAATGCGTTGCGAGGGGGAGTTCCGGTGTCTTCGAACGAGAATTACGTCCGCCGGGTGCTGGAAGCTCTGGCACCCGATCCCGACCGGATCGCGCTGTGGCGGGAAGATGAGGAGCTGACCGCGGGCGAGTTCTCCAGGACGGTTCTCTCGGCGGCGGAAGTCCTGCGTCGGCATTTTTCGGAAGGTGCGATTCCGATTGTGGCGGTGCTGACCGTCACCAATACCCCGGCGACCGTAATTCTCCGCTATGCGGCCAACCTCGCCGGGGCCACCGTGGTGCATCTGCACTCCACGAACGCGGTGGACCCCACCGACCAGCTGGCCGCCGCCGCCCGGCGCGAGATCCTCGGCGCGACCCGGGCGGCGTTCCTCGCCGTCGACAAGGAGAACCTCGACCTGGCCCGCGAGCTGTGCGACGGGCTGTCCGAGCCGCCGCGGCTGGCCGCGCTCGGCGCCCTCGGACCCGATGTCCTGGACCTCTCGACGGGCGACCCGGACGTCTTCGACCTCGGCGCCGTCGAGGCCGACCCCGAGCAGCCGGCCGTGGTGCTCTACACCAGCGGCACCAGCGGCAAGCCCAAGGGCGTCACCCTGCCCTACCGCGTGCGCAGCCTCTACCTCCAGGCGGGCCTCCAGTCCCCGGAACCCATCGTGTACCTGTCGACCCTGCCGGTGAGCCACTCCAACGGCTCCGGCGTCGACCTCGCCCTGGCCTCCGGCGGGACGGTGGTCCTGCACGACAGGTTCGAGCCGGGAGAGGTGCTGCGCGCGGTCGAACGGCACCGCGTCTCCGCGCTCACCGTCACCCCGCCACAGCTGTACATGCTGGTCGACCACCCGGATCTCGCCACCACCGACCGGTCGAGCATCAGGGTCATCTCCTACGGCGGCTGCGCCGCCTCCCCGGCCCGGCTGGCCGAGGCCGTCGAGGCCTTCGGACCGGTGCTTCTGCAGTTCTACGGAACCACCGAGACCAGCGGCATCAGCGTGCTCATCCCGCCGGACCACTTCGACCCCGAACTGCGCCGAACCGTCGGCCGGCTGACCGCCGAGGTGCGCATCCGTGACGTGGACGACCATCGTGACCTCGCCGTCGGCGAGGTCGGCGAGGTGTGTGTGCGCACCCCCTTCAACATGCTCGGCTACTGGGGCGACCCGGAGCTCACCGCGGCGACCGTCCGCGACGGCTGGGTGCACACCGGCGACCTCGGCTCCGTCGACGAGAGCGGTCTGCTGCGTCTGCACGGCCGGATGGGCGAGGTGATGAAGACCAACGGCATCAAGGTCCATCCCATCGATGTGGAGAACGCGCTGCTGAGCCACCCGGGCGTCGCCCAGGCCGCGGTGTACTGCGTGGTGGACGACGACCGGGTGGAGCACATCCACGCCGCCGTCGTGGTCCGGCCGGACGCGAACTCGGACGCCGAGGCCCTGATCGGCCATGTCGCCGCCGAACTGTCGCCGAAGCACGTGCCCGCCCTGGTCACCTTCCACGACACCCTGCCCCTGACCGGTGCGGGCAAGCCGGACAAGCAGGCCCTGGCCGCGTCGCACACCGGCACGGCCTGATGCTGACGGCGGCGTCCGTCCTCGCCGAGTCCGCCGAGCGGCGTGCGGGACACACGGCGCTCGTCTTCGGCCCGGAGCGGATCAGCTATGCCGAGCTGTGGCACGCCGCCCGGCGGTACGCGGCGGTGCTGCGCGAGCACGGCGTGCGTCCGGGCGACCGGATCGCCCTGCTGCTGCCCAACTCACCGCACTTCCCGATGGCGTACTACGGCGTACTGGCGCTCGGCGCCGTGGCGGTCCCGGTACACGGTCTGCTGCGCGCCGACGAGATCGTCCACGTGCTGTCCGACTCCGAGGCGAAGGCGTTGGTGTGCGCGGCCCCCATGCTGACGGAGGGGGCCAAGGCGGCGGAGGTGGCAGGGGTTCCGCTGCTCACCGTCATGGTCGAGGACGGCACGCAGGCCCACTGCGGTCCGCCCCGGCTGGATGTCCTCGCCGAGCGGGCGGCACCTGTGGACCGCCCGGTGCCCCGTGCGCCCGGCGATCTGGCGCTGGTGCTGTACACCTCGGGCACCACCGGCAAGCCCAAGGGCGCGATGATCACCCATCTCAACCTGGTGATGAACGTCAGCACCACGATGCGCTCCCCGTTCGATCTCGGCCCCGACGACGTCCTGCTGGGCTGCCTCCCGCTGTTCCATACCTTCGGCCAGACGTGTGGCATGAGCGCCTGTTTCCTGGCCGGCGGCACCCTGGTCCTCATGCCCCGCTTCGACGGCCCCGGCGCGCTCGACCTCATGGTGACCGAGGGGTGCACGGTGTTCATGGGCGTGCCGACCATGTACCTCGCCCTCCTCGACGCCGCCGCCCAGGACACCCGTCGCCCCGCGCTCGACCGAGCCTTCTCCGGCGGGTCGGCGCTGCCGGTCAAGGTGCTGGAGGACTTCCAGGAGACCTACGGCTGCCCGATCTACGAGGGGTACGGCCTCACGGAGACGTCGCCGGTGGTGGCGTACAACCAGAAGGCGTGGCCGCGCAGGCCCGGCACCGTGGGACGCCCCATCTGGGGCGTCGAGGCGGAGATCGCCGCGGCCGACGTCGAGGACCGCGTCGAGCTGCTGCCGGCGGGCGAGGTGGGCGAGATCGTCGTACGCGGCCACAACGTGATGGCCGGCTACCTCAACCAGCCCGAGGCCACGGCGGCCGTGCTGGTCGACGGCTGGTTCCGCTCCGGTGACCTGGGGGTCAAGGACGCCGACGGATACCTGACCATCGTCGACCGCAAGAAGGACATGGTGCTGCGCGGCGGCTACAACGTCTACCCGCGAGAGGTCGAGGAGGTGCTCATGCGCCATCCGGCCATCGCCGAGGTCGCGGTCATCGGTGTCCCCGACCACACCTACGGCGAGGAGGTGTGCGCCGTGGTACGGACGAGGGCGGGCGCGCCGGCGGATCCGGCACTGGCCGCGGACATCGTGTCCTGGAGCCGGGAGCGGATGGCCGGGCACAAGTACCCGCGCCTGGTGGAGTTCGTCGAGGACTTTCCTCTCGGGCCGAGCGGCAAAGTGCTGAAGCGGGAACTGACCGCCCGTTTCGCCGGCACTCGCTGACCTGGGGGCACGCGCCACCGCGGCCCGCGCGTGCCCACCCCGCCCCGGTCAGCGCTCCGCGTCGACCCGCAAGCGCTCCTGAAAGACCGCCATGTCCTCGCGCAGCGCGGCGATCACCTGGTCGCTCTGCTCGGCCAGATAGAAGTGACCGCCCCGGAAGGTCCTGATCCGGAAGTCCGCGCTCGTGTGCTCGGCCCACGCCTCGGCCTCGTCCGCGCGCACCTGCGGATCGGCGTCACCGATGTACACGTGCAGGGGACGGCTCAGCGCCGGCCCCGGCCGGTATACGTACTGCTCGACCGCGGTGTAGTCGGCGCGGAGCGCGGGCAGGATCATCGACACCACGTCCTCGTCGTCCAGCAGCGCCGACGCGGTTCCCTCCAGTTTGCGTATCTCGGCGATGAGCCCCGCGTCGTTCCGCAGGTGCACCGTGTCCCGGCGCACGCTGCTGGGCGCCCGGCGCCCCGAGACGACCAGCCCGAGCAGGCGCTCGCCGAGCTCCGCCTCCATACGTCGCGCGGTCTCGAAGGCGAGTGTGCCGCCCATGCTGTGCCCGAAGAACACCATCGGCCGGTCGGTGAGCGCGCGCAGCGCCCCGGTTATCCCGTCCACCAGCTCGTCGACGCTGGTGAGCGGGGGCTCCCGCCGACGGTCCTGACGCCCCGGGTACTGCAACGCGACCACCTCGGCACGGGGTGTCAGCCGAGCGGACAACGGCTGGAAATAGCTGGCCGATCCTCCCGCGTGCGGAAAGCAGACGACGGTGATGTCGCTGTTCGGAGAAGAGGCGAACTCCCTGACCCAGCGGTGCCTCAACTCTTGCACGTCAGTCATGTGCTCCATCCGTTCTGTCGCCCTGACGGACGCGTCCGGCCGCGGACGCCTCCCGCATCCACCCTTACGGACCGGCATCCGATGATCAAGGTGTTCGCTGTAGGGGGAACGGAAGTGGCGGTTCGATGCGATCCGGGCCGGCGCGACCGTGTCGTCGCAGGCCTTAGCGTTGCTGTGTGTCCTACTTCGATGCCGCTTCCGGCGCCCCTCTCCACCCCGTTGCTCGTCAGGCCCTGTTGGCCTCGCTCGATGAAGGGTGGGCTGATCCCGCGCGGTTGTACCGGGAAGGCCGGCGGGCTCGCATGCTGCTCGACGCCGCCCGGGAAGCCGCTGCCGAGGCGGTGGGGTGCCGACCGGACGAGCTCGGCTTCACCCCTTCGGGGACGCACGCTGTGCACAGCGGGATCGCGGGAGCTCTGGCCGGACGACGACGCGTCGGACGCCACCTGGTCGTGTCATCCGTCGAGCACTCCTCCGTGCTCCATTCCGCCGAACTCCACGAGAAGGAGGGCGGTTCCGTCACCCGGGTGCCGGTCGACCGGGCGGGGCGGGTGGACGCCTCCGACTGTGCCGCCGCGCTCCAGGAGGACACCGCGCTCGCCTGTCTGCAGTCGGCCAACCACGAGGTGGGCACCGAACAGCCGGTGTCGGAGGTCGCCGAGCTGTGCCGGGCGGCCGGGGTGCCGTTGCTGGTGGATGCGGCGCAGTCGCTGGGGTGGGGACCGGTCGAGGGCCAGTGGTCGTTGCTGACGGCCAGTGCGCACAAATGGGGTGGACCCGCCGGAGTCGGGCTGCTGGTCGTCCGCAAGGGCGTGCGGTTCGCCGCTCAAGGGCCGGTGGACGAGAGGGGATACGGCTTCGAGAACCTCCCGGCGATCGTCGCGGCGGCGGCCTCGCTGCGAGCCGTGCGGGCCGAGGCCGCTCAAGAGGCGGTACGGCTGCGGGAGCTGACGGAGCGGATCCGGGCGCGGGTGCCGGAGCTGGTCGCGGACGTGGAGGTGGTCGGCGATCCGGAGCGGCGGCTGCCCGGGATCGTCACCTTCTCCTGTCTCTATGTCGACGGGGAGACCCTGCTGCACGAGCTGGACCGGGAGGGCTTCTCCGTTTCCTCCGGTTCGTCCTGCACCAGCAGCACGCTGACGCCCAGCCATGTGCTGAAGGCGATGGGAGTGCTGAGTGAGGGGAATGTGCGGGTCTCGCTGCCGGCGGGGACCGCGGCGGAGGATGTGGAGAGGTTCCTCGCCGTGCTGCCGGGTGTGGTGAACGGCGTACGGGAGAAGCTGGGCGCGCCGATGCCGGTGGCGGTCGTCCGTGCGGACGAACTCCTCGTCGACGCCCTCGGCAAGCGCTGCCCGATCCCGGTCATCGAGCTGGCCAAGGTCATCGGCGACGTGCCGGTGGGCGGCCTCGTGCGGGTGCTGTCGGACGACGAGGCGGCCCGCCTCGACATCCCGGCGTGGTGCGAGATGCGGGAGCAGGAGTACGTGGGTGAGGAGCCGGCGGACAAGGGGACGGCCTATCTCGTCCGCCGGACCTCCTGAGGCTTACGCCAGGTGCTTCTGCACCTCGGCCGCGGCCTCGTCGCCGTAGGCCTTGGTGAAGCGCTCCATGAAGTGGCCGCGGCGCAGCTGGTACTCCTGTGTGCCCACGGTCTCGATGACGAGGGTCGCCAGCATGCAGCCCACCTGGGCCGCCCGCTCCAGCGAGACGCCCCAGGCCAGACCCGACAGGAACCCGGCGCGGAACGCGTCGCCCACACCGGTCGGGTCGGCCTTGCGCTCCTCCTCGGCGCAGCCGACGACGATCGGCTCCTCACCGGTCTTCTCGATCCGTACGCCCCGCGAGCCGAGCGTGGTGACCCGGTGGCCGACCTTCTCCAGGATCTCGGCGTCCGTCCAGCCGGTCTTGGACTCGATGAGCCCCTTCTCGTACTCGTTGGAGAAGAGGTACGTGGCACCCTCCAGCAGGACGCGGATCTCGTCGCCGTTCATCCGGGCGATCTGCTGGGAGAAGTCCGCGGCGAAGGGGATGGAGCGGGAGCGGCACTCCTCCGTGTGGCGGAGCATCGCCTCCGGGTCGTCGGCGCCGATGAGGACCAGGTCGAGGCCGCCGACGCGGTCCGAGACGGTCTTGAGCTCGATGAGGCGGGCCTCGCTCATCGCACCGGTGTAGAAGGAGCCGATCTGGTTGTGGTCGGCGTCAGTGGTGCAGACGAAGCGGGCGGTGTGCAGGGTCTCGGAGATACGGACCGAGGCGGTGTCGACGCCGTGGCGGTCCAGCCACGCCCGGTACTCGTCGAAGTCGAAGCCTGCGGCGCCGACCAGGATCGGCTCGGTGCCCAGTTGACCCATGCCGAAGGCGATGTTCGCGCCTACGCCGCCCCGGCGTACGTCAAGGTTGTCGACCAGGAAGGAGAGCGAGACCGTGTGGAGCTGGTCCGCGACGAACTGGTCGGCGAAGCGCCCGGGGAAGGTCATGAGGTGGTCGGTGGCGATGGAGCCGGTGACTGCGATGCGCACGGCGTGGACTCTCCTGTGGGGAGAAACTGGATTGACAGTTCACGCTACCTGGTTCGCGCGGGCCTCTGAAGCGGCCAAAACTACCCGATAGTAGATCTTTCTTCGCGGGCTCCGACGTGCCTACGGTGCCGCCATGACGAACCTCAAGGCCCCTGCCCCCGCTCCGGCCGACCTCGACGGCGACCTGGCGTCGCTGCGCGGGGACTGCGCCCGGATGGTCCCGCACTGGGCCGCTCCCGACCGGGTCGCCTCCCTCCCGGTCTCGCCCTCCCTCATCCACGGGGTGACGGTGCCGACGAAGTCCGCCCGGCTGCTGGACGCGATGTCGGACTACGGCGACTGAGCACAGACGGCGGCTGAAACCGGCGCCCTCAGGGGAACCGTGCGCTCCCCCGCTGCGTCCCATCGCTGTCCCCCGTAAAGGGGATGCGGGATACGACCCTCCGGCCGGTCTCTTTGTCAGGGCCGGGTCAGGGTCATAGGGACAGTTGCGCGGCCGAAGGAGCGATGCGGTGAACACCGAGCGACCCGACAACGACGACGACGCCGAGGTCGTCGACAGGGACACGGGCGCCGATGAGGCTGCCGAGGAGGCCACGGAGACGGCGGCCGAGGAGACGGTCGCCGAGGAGCCTGGTGAGGCCGGCGAGACGGTCGCCGAAGACACCGGTGACTCTCAGGAGCCGGTTGTCGCGGCCACGGCGGAACGGGACGAGGCCGAGCACCCCGCACGGCGTCGGTCCCCCGTGCTCATCGCCTCCGTCGCCGCCGCCGTGCTGCTGGTCGGCGGCGGTGGGGCGTATCTCGCCGCCGGTGCCGCAGGCGGCTCGGGCGGCGGCGGTACGACGTCCGGGGCGCCCGGCGACGACACTCCCCCGCCGCTGCACCTGGACGGGTACACCGAGGGCGGCGGTACGGGCGGTATCGCACCCGGGGAGCCCAATCCGTACGGCGTGACCTACCAGGCCGACGGCACGCTCCCGGACGGTCCCGACTCCGCGCCCGTGTACCGGGCCACCGGCGAGGTCACCGAGGACGAGGTGGCCCGGCTGGCCGAGGCGCTCGGGGTGGCCGGGACGCCGGTCCTGGAGGGGAAGGCGTGGAAGGTCGGCGGGCAGGACGCCGCCGGGCCGAGTCTCCAGGTGAACCAGCTCGCGCCGGGGACGTGGACGTTCCACCGGTACGCGCCCGGCACCGACGACTGCAAGAGCGAGACGGTGTGTGCGAGCGACCCCGCCGCTCCGGCCGGCGACCCGGTGAGCGCGGACGCCGCGAAGAAGGCGGCGGCGCCGGTCCTGAAGGCGGTCGGGCAGGACGACGCCAAGGTCGACGCGAGCCAGGTCATGGGCGCGCAGCGGGTCGTGAACGCCGATCCGGTGGTCGGCGGGCTGCCGACGCACGGCTGGACGACCGGGGTCACCGTCAACGCGCAGGGTGAGGTGGTCGGCGGCAGCGGTCAGTTGAAGGCGCCGGTGAAGGGCGACACATATCCGGTCGTGGGTGCGGAGAAGGCCCTGGAGCTGATGAACGCGGCGCCCGCGACCGACCATCGGATGGGGATCGGCGGCTGCGCCAGTCCCGTACCGCTGAAGGACCGCCTTGAGGCGCCCTGCGGGTCGACGTCCGGCACGCCCAGCACGCCGAAGCAGGACACGATCACCGTCGAGAAGGCCGTGTTCGGTCTTGCCGCGCAGTATGTGGACGCGCGGCAGACGCTGGTGCCGTCCTGGCTGTTCGAGGTGAAGGCGTCGGGGGCGCAGGACTCCTTCACGGTGACCTATCCCGCGGTCGACCCGAAGTACATCGCCTCGGCCACCCCGTCCTCGGAGCCGACCGGTGAGCCGACGGGTGAGCCGACGGGTGAGCCGACCGCCCCGCCGAGCCCGCGGCCGACCGGGCCGGGTTCCGACGAGCCGACCGCGGCGCCGGCCACGCGGGACGTGCAGGTGGACGGCTACTCCGCCGACGGCAAGGAGCTGACGGTGAGCTTCACGGGCGGGGTGTGCGCCGACTACAAGGCGGCGGCCGTCGAGGGCTCGGACAAGGTGACCGTCACGGTCACCGAGACGCCGTGGCCCGACAAGGTCTGCGTCATGATCGCCAAGGTCTACCACCAGAGCGTGCAGCTCGACGAGCCGCTGGGCGACCGCGAGGTCGTGGGCTCGGACGGCAAGGCGATCCCGCTGGAGAAGGCGGGGGCGCGGCTGCCGGAGACCTCCGGGGCGCGGTAGGCCCGATGGTCCCGGAGAACAGCTGAAGGCGGCGGCCCTGTCGGAGGGGGCCGCCGCCTTCGTGTGTGTTCGGTTCTTCAGCTGGAGCGGCTTGGCTTAGCTGAAGGAGTCGCCGCAGGCGCAGGAGCCCGTCGCGTTCGGGTTGTCGATCGTGAAGCCCTGCTTCTCGATGGTGTCGACGAAGTCGATGGACGCGCCGCCCAGGTAGGGGGCGCTCATGCGGTCGGTGACGACCTTGACGCCGTCGAAGTCCTTGACGACGTCGCCGTCGAGGGAACGCTCGTCGAAGAAGAGCTGGTAGCGCAGGCCGGAGCAGCCACCGGGCTGAACGGCGACACGCAGGGCCAGGTCGTCACGGCCTTCCTGGTCGAGCAGGGCCTTGACCTTCGCCGCGGCGGCGTCGGACAGGATGATGCCGTCGGTGACGGTGCTGGTCTCGTCCGATACGGACATCTACATCTCTCCCGGGTTGTACGGAGACTGCTTGCCGACTGGTGCAACCGGCAAGGCCGCGGATTCATTCCGGGCCGGGCGCCGAGTTTCCGGCGTCTCCTTCATGCTCGCACACCTGACAGGCAGCCGAAAATGCCGCATCTGACAGGCGGCCGTAATTCTGCGGCGGGATTCATGTCACATCGACGCAATGACCATCGTCAAAGTGACGTGAACCGGGTTATGATAGATAACGTCAGTTCGACGAAAAGCACTTCCGCAGAACAGAAAGGGTGCGTGTCGTGACCACCGCCCAGACCCAGGAGCTCGACGTACAGCCGACGCCCCTTGCCCTGCTGCTCCTCGGCCGTGAAGCCGACCCGAAGAGCGAGCGGGGTGTGGAGTGCCCCGGCGATCTGCCCTCGCCGTCCGACCCGGACCTGGTGGAGCGTGCCCGCGCGGCCAAGGAGAAGCTCGGGGACAAGGTCTTCGTCCTCGGCCACCACTACCAGCGTGACGAGGTCATCCAGTTCGCCGATGTCACGGGCGACTCCTTCAAGCTGGCCCGGGACGCGGCCGCGCGCCCGGAGGCCGAGTACATCGTGTTCTGCGGTGTGCACTTCATGGCGGAGTCGGCGGACATCCTGACCGGCGACGACCAGAAGGTGGTCCTCCCCGACCTCGCCGCCGGCTGCTCCATGGCCGACATGGCCACCGCGGAACAGGTCGCCGAGTGCTGGGACGTGCTGACCGAGGCCGGGATAGCCGAGCAGGTCGTGCCGGTCTCCTACATGAACTCGTCCGCGGACATCAAGGCGTTCACGGGCAAGCACGGCGGCACGATCTGCACCTCCTCGAATGCCAAGCGCGCGCTGGACTGGGCCTTCGAGCAGGGCGACAAGGTGCTGTTCCTCCCCGACCAGCACCTCGGCCGCAACACCGCCGTCCGGGACATGGGCATGTCCCTGGAGGACTGTGTCGTCTACAACCCGCACAAGCCGAACGGCGGGCTGACCGCCGACCAGCTGCGCGCCGCCAAGATGATCCTGTGGCGCGGCCACTGCTCGGTGCACGGCCGGTTCTCGCTGGACTCGGTCAACGACGTGCGCGAGCGCATCCCGGGCGTCAACGTCCTGGTCCACCCCGAGTGCAAGCACGAGGTCGTGGCGGCGGCGGACTACGTCGGTTCGACGGAGTACATCATCAAGGCGCTGGAGGCGGCCCCGGCCGGTTCCAAGTGGGCCATCGGGACCGAGCTGAACCTCGTCCGCCGGCTCGCGAACCGTTTCGCGCCCGAGGGCAAGGAGATCGTCTTCCTCGACAAGACGGTCTGCTTCTGCTCGACCATGAACCGCATCGACCTCCCCCACCTCGTGTGGACGCTGGAGTCGCTCGCCGAGGGCAAGCTCGTCAACCGCATCGAGGTCGACAAGGAGACCGAGGCGTTCGCGAAGCTGGCGCTGGAGCGGATGCTGGCCCTGCCGTAGCCCCCTGGTGATCACCCCGAGGAGGAGTTCTCCTCGGGGTGAGCGGGGTCAATGCTGAAGACCGTGCCGTCCGGGGTGCTCACGACCAGCGCGCCGCCGTACAGCAGCACCCTGGACTTGGTCACCTCGCCCCTCGCGGGCTGCTCGGCGTGGGCGTCCGTCTCCCACAGCAGCGTGCCCTCGCGGGCGTCGAGAGCCGCGACCCGGCCGCTGATGCTGGCCAGACAGAGGGTGCGGGTGCCCGCGTCGTACGTGGGCTGCCCCGAGCTCTCGACGCCGGTCCGGGTCTGCCACAGCTGCTTGCCGGTCAATGGGGACACGGCGGTCACCTGGCCGTTGGGCTGGGTGATCCACAGGGTGCCGGCGGCCAGCCGCACCGCGCCGTAGTAGGTCTTCGTCAGTTTTGTCGTGGTGGCGGCGCCGGTGTCCGGGTCGAGGAGCCGGATCTCGCCGAACTTCACCGCCTCGGGGCGCGCCGGGCCGGGGTCACCGGCGACCACGAAGGCCAGCCGGCCGCCGACGGTGCCGAGCAGGCCGCTCCCCGGCGGGGTCTTCAGACGCCGGAGCACCGATCCGTCGGCCTTGTCCAGCTCCAGGAGTACGGCGTCCCGGGTCTCGTCGTCCGGGAAGCAGTGCGCGTACAGCCGGGAGCCGGCCGTCATGAACTGGCAGTAGTAGTCGCCGGGCAGCTGTGTGGTCCACCGGTCGGCGCCGGTGCGCGGGGACCGGGCCGTGATCAGCCGGCCGCTCGAGTCGGGGGTCAGGACGAGGTCACCGGAGAGGATCTGGTCGAGGTTCGCGCTGTTCAGCGGGCGCGTCCAGAGCTGGTCGCCGCTCTCCGTGTCGAGGGCGACGATGCTGACCTTCGCGGTCCCGTCGTCCCCGTAGGCGGACTGCTGGACGAGCATCGCGTCGTCCCGCACTCCGAGGAGCTGGAAGATGTTCCGCCCCGTGCCCGCGCCCTCGGCGGAGGACGCGAGCGCGGAGCGCCAGACGGTGGCGCCGGTACGGCCGTCCAGCCGGACCGGGAGGATGTTGTTGCCCGCGCAGTAGACCGCGTTCTCGTACCGCTCGCAGGTGGCGTCGTGCGGGTCCTCGTCGTTCAGTGCCGGCGCGTTGACCTCGCCGCGCTGCGCCGTCCGCGTCATCGTCGTCTGCCAGGGCTGCCAGCCGGTGGGGACCGCCGCCCAGCGGGAGTCCGCGGACGAGGCGGAGCTCGCCGCCGGTTCACCGTCCGGGAAGCCCGGCCCGTACCGCAGGTACCACCCCGTCCCCAGGACCAGGACGCCCGCCGTGCAGGCCGCCACCAGCAGCGGGCGGAGCCCGCGACGGCGGCGCCCTGTCGTCGACGTGGCCGAGCCGGTCCCGGCGTACGTCTCCTCGACGGTCCGCAGGTCGGCCAGGCGCAGGGTCGTGGTGTCGGGGTCCATGAGGTCGGGCTCGGGCAGCGCCTCGGCGAACTCCTTGGCCAGAACGTCCAGTGGGGGACGTTCGGCGGGGTCCTTCACCAGGCAGCGTTCCAGGACCGCGCGCAACGGCCCCGGTACGCCGTCCAGTCCCGGCGGCTCGTGGACGACCCGGAAGGCGGTCAGATACGGGCTGTCGGCGTCGAAGGGGCCGCGTCCGGAGGCCGAGAAGACCAGGAGCGCGGCGAGCGAGAAGACGTCCGAGGCGGGTCCGACCGTGCGGGCGTCGGTGAACTGTTCCGGGGACATGAAGGGCGGGGTGCCGATCATCTGGCCGGTCTCGGTGAGGGTCTGGTGGTTCTCGGCGGCGCGGGATATGCCGAAGTCGATGACGCGGGGGCCGTCCTCGGCCATCAGGACGTTGGCGGGCTTGAGGTCCCGGTGGACGACTCCGGCGCGGTGGATGTCCTGAAGCGCCTCCACCAACCCCAGGGCCAGGCGCCGCAGTTCGAGGCCCTTGAAGGCGCCGTGGTCGCGGATCCGCTGGGCGAGGGAGCTGCCGGGGACGTACTGGGTCGCCATCCAGGGCCGTACCGCCTCCGGGTCGGCGTCGACCACGGGTGCGGTGAAGGCGCCGCTGACCTTGCGGACTGCGTCGATCTCCTGGCGGAAACGGGCACGGAAGACCCTGTCCTGCGCGTACTGCGCGTGCACCACCTTGACGGCGACGTCACGGCCCGAGCGCGATCTGCCCCAGTAGACGACACCCATGCCCCCGGAGCCGAGCCGGTCGACCAGCTTGTACCCGCCGACCGATTTCGGGTCGTCCTTGTGCAGTGGCACGACCGAATGTCCCTTCCCGCGCACGGCAGTTCGAGGCCACAGAATACGCACGGAAAAAGAGAGGGCGGCCGGTCACCCGGCCGCCCTCCTGCACCTCCTACGGGACCCTCACACCCCCGCGGGTTCCGGCTGCGCCGGTACCTCCGCCTTCTTCTCCCGCTTCAGGGCCCGCTTCTTCGCGCGGCGCTCCTTGCGGAGCTCCAGCATCGTGTAGAGCGTCGGGACCAGGAGCAGGGTCAGCAGGGTCGAGGTGATCAGACCGCCGATCACGACCACCGCGAGCGGCTGGGCGATGAAGCCGCCCTCGCCGGTGACCCCGAGGGCCATCGGCAGCAGGGCGAAGATCGTCGCCAGGGCCGTCATCAGGATCGGGCGGAGCCGGTGCCGGCCGCCCTCGATGACCGCCTCGACCGTCGGATAGCCCTGCCTGCGGTACTGGTTGATGAGGTCGATCAGCACGATCGCGTTCGTCACCACGATGCCGATGAGCATCAGCATGCCGATCATCGCGGGGACGCCCATCGGGGTGCCGGTGAGGATCAGCAGACCGATCGCGCCCGTCGCCGCGAACGGGATGGAGACGAGGAGGATCAGCGGCTGGGCGAGCGAGCGGAACGTCGCCACCAGCAGCATGAACACGATCGCGATCGCCGCGAGCATCGCCAGGCCCAGGTTCTTGAACGCGGAGTCCTGGTCGGAGGTGACACCGCCGATCTCGGCCGTGGCGCCCGCCGGGAGCTTCAGCGCGTCGAGCTTGGAGGTGAGGTCCTGGCTCACCGCGCCGGTGTTGTCGCCGGTCGGCTTGGCGGTGATGGTCGCCGCGCGCTGACCGTCGATCCTCGTCATCGACACCGGGCCGTCCACCAGCTTCACGGTGGCGATGTCACCGAGCTTCACCGGGCCGAGCTTCAGGTTCCGCAGCTCGTCCAGGGTCTGCGCGGGCTTCGCCGACCGGATGACGACGTCCCGCTCGGTGTCGTCGAGGATCGCCTTGGCGGCGGTGGTGCCCTTGACCGCCTGGGCGACGGCCGCGCCGAGCGTCTGGTCGTTGAAACCGGCCGCCGCCGCCTTGGAGTTGGCCTTGACCGAGATACGCGGGACGCTCTGCGCGAGGTTGCTGGTGACGTCGGTGACGTCGTCCAGGCCCGCGACGGTCTTGCGCACCTCCTCGGACGCCTCGCGCAGGACGCCCGCGTCGGCCGCCTTCACGACGACGCTCAGGTCCTGGTTGCCGAAGCCGTCGCCGGCCGCGATGGTCGTCGTACCGATGCCGTCGAGCTTCTTCAGGCCGGCCTCGATGCGGTCCTGGACGTCGTCGGAGGAGGCCGAGTCGTCCAGCATCACCGAGTAGGAGGCCTGGTTGGTGTCGGTGCCGCCGCCGAAGGCCGCCATGAAGCCGGACGAGCCGACGGTGACCTGGTAGTCCTTGACTCCCTCGGTGTCGGCGAGCAGCTGCTCGACCTTCCTCGCCTGCTCGTCGGTCGCGGCCAGGCTGGTGCCGGGCTTCAGCTCCTGCTTGACGGTGAGGACTTCCTGCTCGCCCTGGTCGAAGAAGTTCGTCTTCAGCAGGCCGGACATGCCGAACGTGCCGATGAGGATGACGACCGCGATCAGGACGCTGGTGAGACGGCGGCGGGTCGCGAACCTCAGGACGGGGACGTAGAGCCGCTGGAGCCTGCTCCTGGCCTCCTTCTCCTCCGCGAGGCGGCGGGCCTCCGCCGCGTCCTCGGGGGTGTTCTTCGGGGCGCGCAGGAACCAGTACGACAGGACCGGGACGACCGTCAGCGAGACGACGAGGGACGCGAGCAGCGCGGCCGTCACGGTCAGGCTGAAGGAGCCGAACAGCTCGCCCACCATGCCGCCGACCAGGCCGATCGGCAGGAACACGGCGACCGTGGTGAGGGTGGAGGAGGTGACCGCGCCGGCGACCTCGCGGACCGCCTTGAGAATGGCGTCCTGGCGCTCCTCGCCGTAGCCGAGATGGCGCTTGATGTTCTCCAGGACCACGATCGAGTCGTCGACGACCCGGCCGATGGCGATGGTCAGCGCGCCCAGCGTCAGCATGTTGAGCGAGAGGTCGCGGGTCCACAGGACAATCAGGGCGAGGACCACCGACAGCGGGATGGACACCGCCGTGACGAGGGTCGAGCGGACCGACGCCAGGAAGACCAGGATGACCAGGACCGCGAAGAGCAGGCCGAGCCCGCCCTCGGTGGTCAGGCCCTCGATGGCCTTGGCGACGGCCGGGCCCTGGTCGGAGACGACGGTGATCTCGGAGCCGCTGCCGAGGTCCTTGCGCAGGGCGGGCAGCTTGTCCTCGACGGCGTCGGAGATGGAGACCGCGCTGCCGTCCTTGTCCATGGTCACCATCACGGCGAGGCTGGGCTTGCCGTCGGTGCGCGTGATGGCGTCGGCGGCGGCCTGCTCCTGCCGCACGGTGGCCACGTCACCGAGGCGTACGGGCTTCTTCCCGACCTCTCCGGTGACCATCAGGTCCTGGATCTGCCCGACCGAGGTGAAGCCGCCGCCGACCTGGACGGTGCGGTTGGCGCCGGCCTCGTCGAAGGAGCCGGCCGGGACGGTCGCGCCGCCCGCCTGGAGGGCCTGGGCGAGGGCGGCCGGGATGAGACCGGCCTTGGCGAGCTTCGCGTCGTTGGGGGTGACGGTGACCTGGAGGTCGCGGACGCCGTCCACGGTGACCTGGCCGACGCCGTCCACGGACTTCAGCTCCGGCACGACCGTCTTGTCGAGCTGGTCGGCGAGGGCCTGCTGGTCCTTGTCCGAGGTGACGGCGAGGACCACGGTCGGCATGTCGTCCGTGGAACCGGCGATGACCTGCGGGTCCACGGAGTCGGGCAGCTGAACGCGGGCCCGGTTGACGGCCTGCTGGACGTCGGCGACGAGCTGCTTGGTGTCGGGGCCGTAGTCGAAGGACGCCATGATCACGGCGTTGCCCTCGCTGGCCGTCGAGGTGACGCCCTCGATGCCGTCGACGGCTTCGAGGCTGTCCTCGATCGGCTCGACGACCTGCTTCTCGACGACGTCCGGTGAGGCGCCCTGGTAGGGGGCGAGCACGGACACCATGGGCAGCTCGATGGAGGGCAGCAGCTGCTGCTTGAGCTGGGGGATCGCGATCGCACCGAAGGCGAGCGCGATGATCGACATCAGGCCTATGAGGGCACGTTGCGCGAGGCTGAATCTCGACAGCCAGGACATGGGTCAGGGATCTCAATTCTGTGAGCGGCAGAAGCGGCCCCTACACCCTGTGTCCTGTGAGGCCGGTGTTTCGTAGCCCCCAGGTCCATTTCCTTATCCGGCGCATACTCCGGTCGCAGTACGAGGGGTGGAGTTCACTCCACCCTTGGACGTACCAGCCCCGACTCGTAGGCGATCACCACGAGCTGCGCCCGGTCCCGCGCGCCCAGCTTGGCCATGGCCCGGTTGACATGCGTCTTCACGGTCAGCGGGCTGACTTCGAGCCGCTCGGCGATCTCGTCGTTGGAGTGTCCGCCGGCGACCTGGACGAGAACCTCACGCTCCCGGACGGTCAGCGCCTCCAGACGGGCGGTGCGGGCCGGGTCGGCGCTCTCGTCGGCGCCGTCGCCCTGGGCGAGGAAGCGGGCGATGAGGCCCTTGGTGGCGGCCGGGGACAGCAGCGCCTCGCCGCCGGCCGCGATCCGGATCGCGCTGAGCAGTTCCTCGGGTTCGCTGCCCTTGCCGAGGAAGCCGGAGGCGCCGGCCCGCAGCGACTGCACCACGTAGTCGTCGACCTCGAACGTCGTCAGGATGACCACCCGGACCTGGGCCAGGGAGGGGTCCTCGCTGATCATGCGGGTGGCGGCGAGACCGTCGGTGCCGGGCATCCGGATGTCCATCAGGACGACGTCCGCCCGCTCCTCCTTGGCCAGCCGCACCGCCTCCGCCCCGTCGGACGCCTCTCCCACGACCTCCATGTCGGCCTCGGAGTCGACGAGCACCCGGAAGGCACTGCGCAGCAGCGCCTGGTCGTCGGCGAGCAGGACACGGATGGTCATACGGGGGCCTCCACGGCAGATGGTCCGGTGCCACGACAACTTCCGCGGGGTGCACTTGAGTTCCGCACATCGCTCATACGGCGTCGGCGGCGCCGCGGGTCTTGACCGGCAGGATCGCATGCACCCGGAAACCGCCGCCGTAACGGGGGCCGGTGGTGAGGGTGCCGCGCAGGGCGGTGACGCGCTCCCGCATGCCCAGCAGGCCGTGGCCGCCGCCGTCCCCGGAGTCCTCGGCGCCGGCGCCGTTGTCGAGGACGGTGATCTCCATGTTCGGTCCCACCCGTACGACGCTGACCTCGGCCTTCGCCGCACCGCCCGCGTGCTTCTGGACGTTGGTGAGGGCTTCCTGGATGACCCGGTAGGCGGCGAGGCCGACGGCGGCGGGCAGGGTGGTGCCGGCGTCGGCGCGGGCGACCTCGACCTGCAACCCCGCGCTGCGGAAGGTGCCGACCAGTTCGTCGAGGCGGTCGAGGCCGGGGGCCGGCTCGGTGGGCGCCTCGGGGTCGCCGGACTGTCTGAGCAGGCCGACGGTGGCACGGAGTTCGTTGAGCGCGGAGCGGCTGGCCTCGCGGACGTGGGCGAGGGCTTCCTTGGCCTGGTCGGGGCGCTTGTCCATCACATGGGCGGCCACCCCGGCCTGCACGTTGACGAGGGCGATGTGGTGGGCGACGACGTCGTGCAGATCGCGGGCGATACGCAGCCGCTCCTCGGCGACCCTGCGACGGGCCTCCTCCTCCCGGGTGCGCTCCGCCTTCTCGGCGCGGTCCTGGATGGCCTGCACGAAGGCGCGGCGGCTGCGGACGGCGTCGCCGGCGGTGGCGCCGATGCCGGTCCAGGCGAAGATGCCGAGGTTCTCCTGGGCGTACCACGGGAGGGGGCCGCCGAGCATCGCGGCGGCGGTGAGGACGGTCATCGTGAGCAGCCCGACCCGCCAGGTCGTGGGGCGGTCGGTGGCCGAGGCGACGGTGTAGAGGGCGATCACCGCGGACATGGCGACGGGGGCGCGGGGGTCGCCGGTGACGCACTCGATGACGGAGAAGGTGCCGGTGAGGGCGAGCACCGTCATCGGTGCGCGGCGGCGGAGGACGAGGGCCGCGGCGCTGAGGCCGATGAGGACGAGGCTGAGCGGGTCCGGGGTGCGGATGCCCCAGGTGACACCGTCGGGTCCGTGCGGGTCCACGAATGAGCCGGCCACCATGCAGGCGAGGACGCCGACCGCGAGTACGGCGTCCAGCGCCATGGGGTGCGCCTTCAGCTGATGCCGGACGCGGTCGACGGTGCTCACGTCAGACAAGGTACGGGGCCCTTCTGTGGCCGTCACCGGGGGCTCCGCCCCCGGACCCCCGGCCTGTGCCCACCCACCACCGGTTCACCGTCGGCTGGAAAGTGGCCTTCTACCCCGGGATCAAACCGTCGTCGCTGAGCATCTCCCGGACCTCCTCCAGCGTGGCGTCCGGGGAGGGGAGGATCAGTTCCGAGGGTTCCAGGGCGTCGTCCGGCAAGGGCTCGCCCAGTTCCCTGACCTTGGCCAGGAGGGCGTCGAAGGTGCGGCGGAAGCCGGGGCCGTCGCCGTTCTCCATCTCGGCCAACAGGTCGTCGTCCAGCTTGTTCAGCTCGGTGAGGTGGCCGTCGGCCAGCCTCACCTGCCCCTCCCCCATGATCCGTACGATCATGTCGCCCTCCTAGGCGTGGGCCCCGCTGTCCGTCACTGCTTGTCGAAGCGCGGGGTGTCCTGCGGCTGCTGCTGGGACTGCGCCTGGCCGGGGCCGCCCTCGATGGCCTGCTGGGACGAGGAACCTCCGGCCAGCTCCGCCTTCATGCGTTGCAGTTCCAGCTCTACATCCGTACCACCGGAGAGCCGGTCCAGCTCGGCCTGGATGTCGTCCTTGTGCATGCCGGACTGGTCGTCGAGGGCGCCGGAGGCGAGGAGCTCGTCGATCGCGCCGGCGCGGGCCTGGAGCTGGGCCGTCTTGTCCTCGGCCCGCTGGATGGCCATGCCGACGTCGCCCATCTCCTCCGAGATGCCGGAGAAGGCCTCGCCGATACGGGTCTGGGCCTGGGCGGCGGTGTAGGTGGCCTTGATGGTCTCCTTCTTCGTACGGAAGGCGTCGACCTTGGCCTGGAGTCGCTGGGCCGCCAGGGTGAGCTTCTCCTCCTCGCCCTGAAGCGTCGCGTGCTGTGTCTCGAGGTCCGTCACCTGCTGCTGGAGCGCGGCCCGGCGGGACAGCGCCTCACGGGCGAGGTCCTCACGGCCGAGCGCGAGCGCCTTGCGGCCCTGGTCCTCCAGCTTGGTGGACTGCGACTGCAACTGGTTGAGCTGGAGTTCCAGGCGCTTGCGGGACGTGGCCACGTCGGCCACCCCGCGGCGGACCTTCTGGAGCAGCTCCAGCTGCTTCTGATACGAGTAATCGAGGGTTTCGCGCGGGTCCTCGGCCCGGTCAAGGGCCTTGTTCGCCTTCGCGCGGAAGATCATCCCCATACGCTTCATGACACCGCTCATGGGCTTCGCGCGCCCCCTTCTGACGGACTCCAGCTCACAGGTCTGCGACAGAACCCACAGTACGGGCCCTGCATCCATTGACGCACTGTCCGGGGACGGATGCGCTCATCCCCAAGGACGACTGGCCAAGGCCTTGCTCCGGCGTGAGGAGTAGGTGACCTTCAGGGTGAGCAGTCGGTCACCGGACGTCCCCTCTGTCCCCCTACATGACGACTGGTGTTGCCGGATCGTTCCCCACCGGGCTGGGGTCCAACCCCGGGCACCCCGTACCCTTGGGTTTTGTGTTCCGAAGCCGTGCCAAGGAAGAGAAGGCCGCGACCGCCGACCAGGCGTCGCTGACCGACTCCAAGCAGCCCCGCGACCCGCAGGCCCCCAAGGGTCGCCCCACGCCAAAGCGCAGTGAGGCCCAGACCCAGCGCCGCAGCGTCGCCAATACGTCGATGACGCGCAAGGACGCCGCCAAGCGCCAGCGCGACGAGCGCCGCGCGCAGATGGAGAAGCAGCGCCAGGCGCTCGCGGGCGGTGACGAGCGGTACCTGCCTGCGCGAGACAAGGGCCCGGTCCGCAAGTTCGCGCGCGACACCATCGACTCGCGGTTCAACGTGGCGGAGTTCTTCCTGCCCATGGCCGTGGTGATCCTCGTGCTGAGCATGGTGCAGGTCGGTGCGCTCCAGAGCATCGCGCTGCTGCTGTGGCTCGTCGTGATCGTGCTGATCGTGCTCGACTCGATTCTCACGGGCTTGCGCCTCAAGAAGCGGCTCGCCGAGCGCTTCCCGGACCAGAACCGGAAGGGCGCGGTGGCCTACGCCCTCATGCGCTCCCTCCAGATGCGCCGGCTCCGGCTGCCCAAGCCGCAGGTCAAGCGCGGAGAGCGGCCCTGAGCACAACGCCGTTCACCGGGGGCGCGGATGCCTGGCTGAACAAGCTGGGCGGACTGCGGGACGTCGTACGACAGGAGCTGGTGGCCCGGCAGCTCGACGAGCAGATAGCCGGGCGTTTCCCGGTCGGGCAGCGATTGCGGGTGCTTGACGTCGGCATGGGTCAGGGCACGCAGGCGCTGCGTCTGGCCCGGGCCGGGCACCAGGTGACCGGCGTCGAGAAGGACCCGACGATGCTGATGGCCGCCCGCGAGGCGCTGGCCGGCGAGCCGGAGGGCATCCGGGAGCGGGTGCGGCTGGTCCAGAGCGACGGCCGGGACACCGGGGTGCACTTCCTGCCGGGCAGCTTCGACGTGGTGCTCTGCCATGGCGTGCTCATGTACGTCGAGGAGCCGGACGCCCTGCTGGCGGGCCTCGCGCGGATGCTCGCGCCGGGCGGGCTGGTCTCGCTGCTCGTGCGCAACGCGGACGCGCTGGCCATGCGGCCGGGGCTGTCGGGTGACTGGGCGGGCGCGCTCGACTCCTTCGACACCGTCTCGTACACCAACCGCCTCGGACTCGACGTACGCGCCGACCGGCTGGCCGCGCTGACCGCGACGCTCGCCGGGATCGGGGCGCCGCTCCAGGCCTGGTACGGCGTGCGGGTCTTCACCGACACCGCGGCGGACGAGGCGGAGATCCCGGCCGATGTGGAGTCGCTGCTGGTGGCCGAGGAGCGGGCCGGGCGGACGGATCCGTACCGGGCGGTCGCGGCACTGCTGCACCTGTGCGGGGTACGGGGCTGAAGCGCCCGTTCGGGTGTACACCGCAAGCTGGACATTCACCCTGACGTGAGACTCGGGGCATGGACGCTTTCCGCCGCCGTGCCCTCCGCCTTGTCGTGCCGTTCGCCGCGCTCGTCTGTTCCGTCGCCCTGCTCGCCGGATGTTCCGACTCCGGTTCCTCCGGTTCTTCGGGTGAGCAGCAGGATCCGACCTCCCAGGCCGCCGCTCCCGCCGTGAACCGCGACCTCCAGTCCGACTACCAGAAGGTCATCAAGGAGGTCCTGCCGTCGGTCGTGCAGATCCAGGCCTCCGGCGACCTGGGCTCCGGGGTGGTCTACGACGACAACGGACACATCGTCACCAACGCGCATGTCGTCGGCGACGAGAAGACCTTCCAGGTGACCACGGCGAACAGCGAGAACACCCTGTCGGCGAAGCTCGTCTACTCCTACCCGGATCAGGATCTCGCCGTCATCAAGCTGGACAAGGTGCCGGACGGGCTGAAGGCGGCGACGTTCGCGGACTCCTCGAAGGTCGAGGTGGGCCAGATCGTGCTGGCGATGGGCTCACCGCTCGGACTGTCGTCCAGCGTGACGCAGGGCATCGTCTCGGCGACCGGACGGACCGTCACGGAGGGCCGTAGCGACGGCGGTACGGGGGCGACCATCGCCAACATGGTCCAGACGTCCGCGGCCATCAACCCGGGCAACAGCGGTGGTGCCCTCGTCAACCTCGACGGTCAGGTCATCGGCATCCCGACGCTCGCCGCGACCGACCCCAACTTCGGGGACAGCGCGGCGCCCGGGATCGGGTTCGCGATCCCCTCGTCGATGGTGAAGACGGTCGCCGACCAGATCGTCGAGAACGGCAAGGTCACCGACTCGGGCCGGGCCGCGCTCGGCATCACCGGCCGCACGGTCGTGGACGACCGCTTCCGGGCCGCCGGGGTCGCGGTCGTCGAGGTGAAGGGCGGCGGGGCCGCGGACAAGGCCGGCCTGGAGGCCGGCGACATCATCACCACGCTGGGCGACACCGGCATCACCACCATCACGTCCCTGTCGGAGGCGCTGGCGACGGAGTCGCCGGGTGACAAGGTGACGGTGACGTACACGCGGGACGGCGACGAGAAGACGGCGGATGTGACGCTGGGCGAGCAGTAGGACGAGAAGGGGGCGGCCACTGTTCTGTGGCCGCCCCCTTCTCCGTGGCTTACGCCTCTTCGGCGTGCAGGCTCATCGGGCCGTAGATCTTCGTGCCGTCCTCGAACAGGTGCACCTGATCCGCGCCGCCCTCGGCAAGGTCCTTCCAGAACTCACCGACCCAGGACTCGGCATCCCCCTGCGTGGTGAACTCCTCGGGTTGCACCGCGGGCTGGACCTCCGTCCCGTCGGCCTTCTCGAATCGCCACGTCCATGCCGCCATGTACGCCTCCCAGGTATGACTAGGGTTCAGAGCCTATTCGGTTGTCCGCGGCTGCGTGGGGGTTGATCGCGCAGTTCCCCGCGCCCTTCAGGGCATGCAGCGCGCGCATGATCAGAAGTTACCGGCGAAAATCAGTCCTGTGGACGTGACTTTGCTCGGTACCGGCGGGCCCTCGGGGCTCCCCCGGCCCTCCTGCCCCTGTTCCTCGTGTGCTGTCGCGCTCGGTGTCGACGCCCGTGCCGCCACCGCGCTGCTCGTCGACGGGGCGCTCATGATCGATCTCACGCCCGGCGTCGCCTTCGCCGCCGCTCGGGCCGGGCATTCGTTGGGCGGGGTGCGGCAGGTGCTGTTGTCGCATCCGCACGACGGGCCCGCCGTCGAGGTGCCCGCGGGGCTGCCGCAGCCGGGGCGGGTGCCGGACGGGCGGGAGTTGGCGCTGCTGACGGGGCATCGGGTGCGGGCGGTGGCGATGGACGCGCCGGGGACCGGGTACGCGGTCACCGGGCCGGACGGGCAGCGGTTGCTGTATCTGCCGCCGGGCGGGGCTCCCGCGGGGCTGGAGGACAACGGCAGGGACGTCTACGACATGGTCCTCGCCGATGTCGTGGAGCGGCCGGACGCGCTGGCCAGGCTGCGGGCGGTGGGGGCCGTGGGGCCGACCACCGATGTGGTCGCCGTGCATCTGGACCATGACGTGCCGCCGGGTGCCGAGGTGCGGCGGCGGCTCGCGGCGGCCGGGGCGCGGGTCGTGCCCGACGGGACGACGCTGGCCGTCGGCGCCTACGAGGACGTACCGGATGTGCCGCGGCGGACGTTCGTGCTGGGCGGGGCGCGGTCCGGGAAGTCGGTGGAGGCGGAGCGGCGGCTGGAGGCCTTCCCGGATGTGCTGTACGTGGCCACGGGCGGGACACGCGACGGGGACGGCGAGTGGGCGGCGCGGGTCGCCACGCACCGGGAGCGGCGGCCGGGGTCGTGGCGTACGACCGAGAGCTGTGACCTGGTGCCGCTGCTCGCCGACGAGGGGCCGCCGTTGCTGATCGACTGTCTGTCGCTGTGGCTGACGGACGCCATGGACGCCGTCGGGGCGTGGGACGACGCGGAGTGGGCCGGGGGCGGGGAGCGGGCACTGCGGGAGCGGGTGCGGGAGTTGACGGAGGCGGTGCGGGCGACGCGGCGGACCGTCGTCGCCGTGTCGAACGAGGTGGGGTCGGGGATCGTCCCCGCCACCGCGTCCGGGCGCCGCTACCGGGACGAACTCGGGCGGCTGAACGCTGCGTTCGCCGGGGAGTGCGAGCAGGTGCTGCTGGTGGTGGCGGGGCAGGCGCTGGTGCTACGCGGGTGAGGGCGCCCGGCGGGCGATCACCCGGGTCGTTCTCGACAGTCGGTCGAGGGCGGCGTGACGGGTGGACGGGAGGATCGCGCAGCTCCCGGCCTCCAGTGCGGGGCGCAGGGTCTCGACGGCCTCCGTGGTCTCCACCAGTACGAGGCCGCCGGGGCGGAGGAACGTCAGGACCGCGGCGAGTTCCTCGGTGGGGTGCAGGACGCTGACCACGTCGTAGCGGCCGGTCAGCGCCCGGGTGAGGTGCGGGGAGGCCGGGCTGCCGAGGTAGGCCTCCTCCACCCGTTCCGCCTCGCGGGCCACCAGCACGGCGGTGGTCGTGTCGAGGCCGTCGAAGGAGGTGTAGGGGAACAACGCCTTGGCAGCGGCCGGGAAGTGGGCGTGGCCCGTGCCGATGTCGAGCCAGCTCTCCGGTTCCGGGTTCAGGCGCAGCATCGCGCGGGCCGTCGAGCGGTGGCGTCGTCTGCGGTCGAGGTCGGTGAGACGGGCGCGCAGGCGTTTCATGGAGGCTCCCTGAGACGTACGACAATCCACTACAAAACGGAACGTAAGGGATCTCGATCTTGGGAGCAACGACGTCAGGGGGGCGTGGTGGCCATGTGGCGCCGTTCTGTTCGATCGGTGCCGGTACTGTTCGGCGAATGAGCTCGCTTAATCTCGACGACTTCTCCGATCTGATCGAGCGCCCCGACGGCGGGGTGCGCCGCGACGCCGAGGCGCGTCGTGAGCGCCAGATCGTGCCGCCCGGGTCGCTGGGCCGCCTGGACGACCTGGGTGAGTGGCTGGCCGCCGCGCAGTCGGCCGTGCCGGTGCGGCCGGTCGAACGGCCGCGGGTCGTGCTCTTCGCCGGTGACCACGGCATCGCCGAGCTCGACGTCTCGGCCCGACCGGCGGGCAGCGCCGGGGAGTTGGTGCGTGAGGTACTGGCGGGCGGGCGCCCGGTGTCGGTGCTCGCGCGACGGCTCGGGGTGCCGGTGCGGGTCGTCGACATGGCGCTGGACACCGACCCGGAGACGCTGCCGGAGGATGTCGTCCGGCATCGGGTGCGGCGCGGCAGCGGTCGTATCGACGTCGAGGACGCGCTGACCCTGGAGGAGGCGGAGGCCGCGTTCCGGGCCGGGATGACGGTGGCCGACGAGGAGGCCGACTCCGGTACGGATCTGGTGGTGCTCGGCGATGTGAGCGTCGGCGGGACCACGGCGGCGGGCGTGCTCATCGCCGCGCTGTGCGGGACCGACGCGTCGGTGGTGACCGGGCGGGGCGGCCTCGCGATCGATGACCTGACGTGGATGCGCAAGTGCGCGGCGATCCGGGACGCCTTGCGGCGGGCGCGGCCGGTGCTCGGCGATCAGCTTCAGCTCCTCGCGACCGTCGGCGGGGCCGACCTCGCCGCACTCACCGGGTTCCTGTTGCAGGCCGCGGTGCGGAAGCTGCCGGTGGTCCTGGACGGGGTGGTCGTCGCCGCCTGTGCGCTGGTGGGCCAGCGGATCGCCTTCCGGGCGCCGGACTGGTGGCTGGCGGCACACGACTCCGGGGAGCCGGGCCAGGCGAAGGCGTTGGACCGGATGGCCCTTGAGCCGCTGCTCGACCACGGAGTGCGGGTGGGAGAGGGCGCCGGGGGGCTGCTCGCGCTGCCGTTGGTGCAGGCCGCGGCGGCGCTGGCGGCCGAGCTGCCCGAGCGGCCGGAGCCGGCCGTCGAGGAGGAGCCGGAGAAGGAGGAGTAGGTCCGGCACAACGGACATGGGCGCCCATATGATCCCCTCTCATGGGATACGCCCGATTTGCCGTCTGGTACCTCCGGCTCGTCGCGTTCGTCAACTTCCTCAGTGCGGTGTGGGTGTCCCTGGGGCAGGACGTGCGGCGGCACAACCAGGAGGATCTGTTCACGCCGTATCTGCTGACCGCCGGCTTCGCCTCCGGGGTCTTCACGGCGTTCCTGGCGATCACCATGCGGCGCCGCAAGCGGGCCGCATGGCTGCTCAACCTCGGGCTGAGCGGGGCGTTCCTCGCGCTGTTCGCGTTCGCCATGGTGTTCCCGGAGATCCGGCGGCACCCGCAGAACTGGGTGTCGCTGACCCTCACCGCCGCCTTCGTGAGCGCACTGCTGCTCGGCCGGCGGGAGTTCTACGCCAAGGGTGACCGGGCCAACCCGAAGCTGGCCGCGGCCGTCGGCGCGGGCGGGCTGCTCGTCTCCTCGCTGCTCGCGGCGCTGCTGGTGACGGTGACCAACGAACGGCACTCCACCTTCGCCGCCTGCTGGCGCTACGGCACCCTGCGCCTGGTCTCCATCACCGACTTCCGCTCCCCCGGCATCGCCACCCCCAACTGGGTCGACGTCACCGTCAACGCACTCAGTACGGTCCTCCTCCTGGCCGTCCTCTACGCCGCCTTCCGCTCCCGCCGTGCCGTCGACCCGCTGACCGACGACGACGAGAAGCGGCTGCGGGAGCTCCTCGACCGGCACGGCGACCGGGACTCGCTGGGCTACTTCGCGCTGCGCCGGGAGAAGAGCGTGGTCTGGTCGCCGAGCGGGAAGGCCGCCGTCGCCTATCGCGTCGTAGGAGGTGTGGCCCTGGCCTCCGGGGATCCGCTCGGCGACCCGGAGGCCTGGCCCGGCGCCATCGAGCCGTGGCTCGACCAGGCGCGGGCGCACGGGTGGATCCCGGCCGTGATGGGGGCGAGCGAGGAGGCGGGAACCGTGTACGCGCGGCACGGGCTGGACGCGCTGGAGCTCGGGGACGAGGCACTCGTGGAGGTCGCCGAGTTCACGCTGGAGGGGCGGGCCATGCGGACCGTGCGGCAGGCCTACAACCGGGTGCGGCGGGCCGGGTACATGGTGCGGATCCGGCGGCACGAGGAGATTCCGGCCGAGGAGATGGCCGCGCTGGTCAAGCGTGCCGACGACTGGCGGGACGGGGCCACCGAGCGCGGGTTCAGCATGGCGCTGGGGCGACTCGGGGACGCGCGGGACGGGCGCTGCGTGATGCTCGAATGCAGGGACGGCCAGGGCGAGTTGAGGGCGCTGCTGTCGTTCGTGCCCTGGGGGCCGCACGGGCTGTCACTGGACCTGATGCGGCGCGACCGGGACTCGGACAACGGGCTGGTCGAGTTCATGGTGATCGATCTGCTGCGGCGGGCCCGCGAGATCGGGATCACTCAGGTGTCACTCAACTTCGCGATGTTCAGGTCGGTCTTCGAACGTGGTGGACGGCTCGGTGCGGGACCCGTGCTGCGACTGTGGAGGTCGCTGCTCAGCTTCTTCTCGCGCTGGTGGCAGATCGAGTCCCTGTACCGCGCCAACGCCAAGTACCGGCCCATCTGGGAGCCGCGGTTCCTGCTCTTCGAGAAGAGCGCGGACCTGCCGCGCATCGGGCTCGCCTCGGCGCGCGCGGAAGGCTTCCTGGAGCTGCCGGGGAGGCACCGGACGCACCTGGAGAAACCGAGATGACGACGCTCGCCCGCTGGGCCCGTGCCGAATGGGGGCCGCTGTACCTCGCCGTACGCGGACCGCTGGTCCGGCGGCGGTGGCGGGCGGCGCCGATGACGGTCGGGGTGGTGGGTCTGACGGCGGTGCTGCACGTCGTCCACAACCAGGCGTGGGGCTTCCGGTTCGTCGAGGACGTGGGGGCCGTGCGGGCCGAGGATCCCCTCTGGCCGGCCCTGCTCCGCACTCCCCTGTCGCTGTTCGTCCCCGCCCTCGACCTCCCCGTCTGGGGCGCCCTCGCCCAGATCCTGCTGGTGTTCGGCATCGCGGAGATCTGTCTGGGCTGGTGGCGCACGCTCGTCATCGCCTACGTCGCCACCCTCGCCGGCACGCTGTACGCGCGCGTGGGCATCGGGCTGGGTCCCGACAGCCCGCTCGGCCTGCCCGCCTCGGACGCCCTGGTCGTGGACACCGGCCCGTCGGCGGCGGTGGTGGGGCTGGCGGTGTTCCTGGGCTGGCGGTACCGGGCGTACGTCACCGCGGGCGTGGTGATCGTCGCGATGGTGGTGGAGGTGCTGCTGAAGGACAACCTCGCGGGCAAGGAGCATCTGGCGGCGATCGCGGCGGTGCTGGTGCTGTGCGCGGTGTCGGCCCCGCGTCACCGGCGGCCGGCGTCGAGGGCCGGGTCGGGGTCGGGCTTGCCGCCGATCAGGTCCTGAAGGCGGCGGCTGGGTCCGGCCCATCGGCGGTCGTGGTGGTAGGCGCGCAGGATCGACCTGGCGCGGGCCCGCGGGCGGCGCCGGTAGAAGCGGCGGGCCCAGGGTGAGCCGGGGCGGGCCAGGCGGACCAGGCCGATGATGCCCACGAACGGGACGACGACGCTGAAGATGGCCATCCGCGCCTTGCCCTTGAGCAGTACGGCCAGGGCGAAGAGGAAGTTGACCAGCACGGTCGTGATGACACTGCCGCGGTCCTTGAGCTCCTCCTGGCTCATGTCGTTGACCCCGAACGGCGAGAACCCGGACAGCATCAGCCCCACCAGAGCCGCGGTGAGCACGACGACCTCGACGCTCTTTCTCCCCTCCTCCGTCCAGTAGACGTCGTCCAGGTGCAGGATCAGCGCGAACTCGTCCAGCACCAGACCGGCGCCGACCCCGAACACCACCGCGAACGCCGCCGACCCGAAGCCGTGCCGCGCGCTCGCGACCGCCCCGAAGCCGCCCAGGATCGTCAGGATGACGCCGGGCACCACATGGTGGATGTGCACCCCGCCCGTGCTGATGTTGCCGAAGGGGCCCTTGCCCGCGCGGATGAGACGGGTGATGACCCGGGTGACCAGGAAGGTGACGACGAACGCGGTCAGGGCCAGGAGCAGCGGCAGCTTGCCGGGTTCGACGATGTTGCGGTGCAGCCAGTGGCCCATGCGCCCAGTCTCGGGCCGACGGGGGTGGGCTGCCCGGCGGGTGCGGCGACCGGGCTACTCTTCCGGGCGTGTCCACGTCCCCGCAGCTCCACGGCCGTCTGCACGGCCTCCGTTTCGCCTTCGGCACCCTGAGCGTGCTCCCCGTCCGGGTGAGCCGCTGGGACCGGGAGGCGGCGCGCGGCGGCATGCTGTGCGCTCCGCTGGTGGGTGTGGTGATCGGCGGGCTGGCGGCGGGCGTCGGGCTCGCGCTGCTGTGGCTGGGCTCCGGGGCGCTCCTCGCCGCGGTCGGCTCCGCCGCGGTGCCCGCGGTACTGACCCGGGGCCTGCATCTCGACGGCATCGCCGACACCGCCGACGGACTCGGCAGCGGGAAGCCCGCGGAGGACGCGCTGCGGATCATGAAGCAGTCGGACATCGGTCCGTTCGGCGTGCTCACGCTCGTCTTCGTGCTGCTCGGCCAGGTGGCCGCGCTGGCACAGGCGTACGACGACTCCTGGACCCGGGGTGCGGTGGCCGCGGTCGTCTCGGGCATGGTGGCGCGGCTCGCGCTGACCCTGGCCGCCCGTGCCGGAGTGCCGGCCGCCCGGCCGGAGGGGCTGGGTGCGGCGGTGGCGGGGGTGGTGCCGGTGGCGGGCGCGGCCGGGGTCGCGGTCGGGGTGCTGGTGGCGGCGGCCGGGGGCGGGCTGCTGGCGGGGAGCTACGGGCCGGTCATCGCCGTCGTCGTCGCTCTCGCCGCGTCCGAACTTCTGCTACGGCACTGCACGCGCCGCTTCGGCGGGATCACCGGGGACGTGTTCGGCGGGCTCGCGGAGACCGCGGCCACAACAGCACTGGTCGTCCTGACCTTCGGCATCTAGCAGGCCTTGCGCCACACCCCCAGCTCGTACTTCTTCGCCATCGAGCTCAGCTTCAGCCGGCGTGACTCCGCGCAGAAGGCGCTCGTCGGCAGCTCGTACTCCACGTGGAACACGGCCTTGCCCGCCTTGATGAAGGGCGTGTTGGCCTCGCACTCGTCGTACTGGGCGCACTGCTCGTTGACCGCGAAGTCGAAGTCGTCGACCAGCCGCGGGATCTGGTCCAGGTCGTTCTTCAGGCCCACCGCCATACCGCGGTCGTGCGCGAGCTTCGCGATCAGACGGTTGTAGCGGAGCTGGTCGGAGGCCTTCAGCTCGAAGCCCGTGCGGTTCTTGTAGCCGTCCATGTTGTCCGGCTCCACCGCGTCGAAGCCCTTGTCGCGACACATGTCGATGCGGGCCGCCATCAGCGGCTCCAGTACGTCGATCTGCCGGATGTCGAGCCAGCGCTCGCCCTCCCAGCCGTTGCCGCGGCCGATCACCGACTCGGGGAACCGCTTCGCGTCGGGCCGCCAGTCCTCCCAGGCGCCGGTGGAGAGATAGCAGATCACCTTGCGGTCCTCGCGGTGCAGGGCGGTCACGGTCGCCTTGGGCTGGTCGAAGCCGTCGATGTCGTAGACCGGCACGTCGACGGAGGTGTCGATCTTCCGGCCGCTCAGCTGCCACTGCCAGGCCAGCCCGGGGGTCGGCTGCCAGCGCGTGCCCGGCTTCCCGTCCTGGGCCGTGGTGCAGGCGGCCAGGAGAAGCAGGGGGAACAGCCAGAGGAGGCGTTTCACTGAGCGGGCTCCAGAGTGTGGGGCAACGTACCCCAAGGATGATCACCCATACCCGGCACCCCGCAGTACAGATCCGCCCCGTGCACCGCGAGATCCGCGCCACGCGGGACGCCGTACACGAGATGACAGAGCCGTACGTCCGAGGTGCCGCGCCACTGCGGCGGGCCGAGGTGGAGGTACGACGTCCAGGGGCCCTCGAAGGTCACCAGGACGTCGGCGACGCGGGCGTAGGAGGGGTGCGGCGCGGTTCCGTGGTTCAGGGCGAGGGTGCCTCGCACGGCTGTGGCGAGCCTGCGGTAGTACATGAACTCGGCTTCTCCTGAGGCGACTTGATCGAGGAAGGCGCCGTCCGTGGCGTACCAGTCGCGGTGGTGGGCGAGGTCGCGGACGACGTCGGCGTGGGGGCGGCGGGCGTAGGCGGTGTCGACGTAGCCGAGTGTCCGTACGCCTGCCTCGCGCAGTCTTGCCGCGATCTCGGCGAAGGCCTCGTCGGGGCGGTCGCCGGGCCCGCTGGCCGGGTTGAGGACGACCGCGTAGAGGTGGGGTGCCGCCTCGATGATCGCGTCCCATTCCGCGGGGCGGACGGACGGGTGCTCGTAGTACGGGAGCAGCAGGTTCGTCATCGGTGGGCGGTCGCCTTCCCCAGCAGGGCGCAGGCCAGGGCTGCTTGGGTCGCGGCGGCGGTCGCGTACACGGTCAGGGCGATGCCGTGCGGGCTGCCCGGGTGGGTCAGCGGGACGAGGGTCTGGGCCAGGGCCGCCGTGCAGCAGATCGCTGTCGTGCGGAGGATCGCGCCGAAGGACTGGAGCAGCAGGGCTGTCCACAGGACCGCGCCCAGGAGCAGCAGGGGTGCCGGGCTGATTCCGGTGGCCAGGGCCAGGGCCAGGGCCAGGGCGAGGAGGGTGAGGAGGTAGGCGGTGAGGTGGTGCAGGAGGGTGCGGGTCGTGGTGCGGCGGAAGGCGGTTGGGGTGGTGCTGGAGTGCAGGGCGGCCACGCCGGTGCTGCGGAGGCGGTGGAGGAGGTATTCGGCGGGGCCCATGCTCAGGGTCAGGGCGACTGCGGCGAGGTTGTCCTCCAGGGCTGCGTGGAGGACGAGGGTGCCGGTGGCCAGGCCGAACAGGGCGTGCGGGAAGGACGCGATGAGTTGGGGGCCTGTTGTTGCGTTTCGGCTGCGGGTGCGTGGGGGCTGGGCGCGCAGTTCCCCGCGCCCCTGAGGTGCGTTGCCCGCGGGCGTGACTTCAAGTGCTGCCAGGACTGTCACCGTCAGCAGCGAAGCCAGCAGCAACGTCAGTCTCGTCGCGTTCGGGACGGAGTGGAGCAGGGTCAGGATTGCTCCTGCCGCCATCGGCAACAGGGCCAGCAGCAATGCTCGTTCGCGGGCCCGTACCAGCAAGATCGTCGATGCTCCCAGGTACAGGGACTGGCCCACCGCGAAGGCCGTGGACTGGTCGACCGTGCCTGAGACCAGGAATGCCACCAGGGCGCCCAGCACCACCCCCGTGGGCGCGCCCAGCAGCAGGCTGCGTTTCGCCGCCCTCACGTCGCCCAAACCCAGCCAGGTGTACGCCCGATGGGCCAGGCCCTGGTTCCAGGTCCAGCCGGTCAGGGCGCTCGCCAGGAGCGGGAGCGGGGCCGCGGCGCCCAGGACGTAGGCGAGGCCAGGGAGGGCGAAGAGCACTCCTCGGAGCAGGCAGGTCAACAGGCTTACCCGCCACGGGTCGTGGGGTGGGGTCCGTGGTTCGGGGTGGCGGCGGGTGACGCGTTCGTAGAGTTCCTCGGCCAGCGCGAAGGAGTTCTTCACGCCGTACCGCTCGCGTATCTGGTCGTCCGACAAGCCGTCGGACTCCAGGAGTGCGGCGATCTCGTCGGGGTGGACGGCCGCCGCCACGAAGTCGTCGAGGCGGGCGGCGAGTTCGTCGACGGGGTCGGGGCCGGCCCAGCTGGGCGCGGTGCGTTGTCTGGGGATGGTGGGGAAGGTCTCCGGGCCGGTGCCTGGAGAGAGCCGGATCGAGCCGCTCACCAGTCGGTTCCGTCCGTCGCGACCGCCGCGTACCAGGGGTCGCGCAGTTCGAGGGTCCAGTCGGTGACGGTCTCGATCGTGGGCTCGTACACCTCGGGCAGGCCCGCGAGTTCCTGGTAGATGGTGCGGAAGGCGTCCACGGAGCGGCGGAGCGTGAAGCGGTCGATCACTCGCTGGCGGGACAACTCGCCGAGCTTCAGGCGGCGTTCGTCGTCCTTGAGGAGGGTCAGGGCCGCTGCCGCCATCTTCTCCGGTTCCCTCGGCGGGACGACCAGGCCCGTGTCACCGACGGCCTCGCGCACGCCGCCCACGTCCGTCGACACCGTCGTACGGCCGCAGGACATGGCCTCGATGATGGAGAACGGGAAGCCCTCGGAGATGGAGGAGAGCATCACCACGTGGCCGGCCGCGTAGGCGCGCCAGACCTCGCTGATGCGGCCCTCGAAGGTGAGGCCGTCGGTGACGCCGAGTTCGGCGGCGAGTTTCTCCAGGCGGGTCTTGTACTCCTCGCCGCCCGGTGGGACCGGGCCGAACAAGCGCAGGCGGGTCGTCGGGAGTTCGGCGCGGACCATGGCGTAGGAGCGGATCAGGGTTTCGAGGTCCTTGATGGGGTCGACTCGGCCGCACCAGGTGAGGGTGGGGGCGGCGGGTTCGGGGCCCGCGTGGGGGAAGGCGGCCGGGTCGACGCCGTTGTAGACCGTGCGGATCTTGTCGGCGTCGGCGCCGCCGCGCTCCTCCCAGCGGCGGTTGTACTGGTTGCACGGTGTGATCAGGTCGGCGGCCCTGTATCCGTGTGAATTGAGTTCACGGTAGAAGCCGAGCATGAAGGCCTTCACCGGCCAGCGCTGGGCGTCGGAGCGGTAGCCGAGGTAGCGCTCGCGGAGGTAGATGCCGTGTTCGGTGAGGAGGAAAGGCACGCCGTCCAGATGGTGGGCGGCGAGGGCGGGCAGGGTCGCGAGGCCGCTGCTCACCGCGTGCGCGACCGAGTCCTCGGGGATCCGTACGCCCAGCGGGCGCAGGGCGTGTTCCAGGAGGTCGGTGGCGGTCAGGGCGTCGTGGACCGTGGGGTGGGCGGCGGCGGTGGGCAGGTGCGGCATCGTCCAGATCCACATCAGGGAGCGCAGCGCCGATTCGGTGCGCAGGGCCGCCGACAGCCACCCGTCGCGGGCCGGTCGGGCCAGTTCGCGCAGGGACTCGCCGAAGTCGTGGTGGTCGTGGTTCCCCGGGTCGAGGAAGGAGAGCAGGAAACGCTCGTAGGAGTCGAGGAAGCGGCGCCTCGCCCTGCCGTACGGGACGGTCCTGCGGCCGGGGCGTGGGCCCCAGGTGGGGACCGAGGTGTGGCGGTAGACGTTCGGCGGCAGCTCCCAGGTCACGGGTTCGCGACCGCTGCCGGTGAGCGACAGGATGTGGAAGTCGACCTCCGGCATGCCCTTGATCAGCTGGTCGCACCAGGTGCTGACGCCGCCGTGGACATGTGGGTAGGTGCCTTCGGTGAGCATGGTGACGTGACTGCCCGTGCGCATCGCAGCGCGGTTCCCCCCTGTTATGCGGATGTGGTCCGGGGAACTGCGCGCCATGGCCGACTGCGGGTTCGTCGTGGCTTGTCGCGCAGTTCCCCGCGCCCCTGAGGGCGTTGTGCGCTACGGCAGTTTCAGTGTCACCGCACTCTGTAGTACCTCCGGCGCGGTCCACGCCGAGCGCCTGCCCGCGTACGGGGTGCCGAACGTCGCTGTGCCCAGCAGGAGTTGCTTCTTCGTGCCCTCCGGCGCCGTCACCGGGATCTGCGTCCCGCTCGGGGCCGTGATCGTCACCGTGTTGCCGACGCGGTACGCCGTGACCTTGCCGGAGGCCAGCGCGGCCTGCCAGCCGGCGCGGCGCTGGAGTTCGGTGCCGATCGCGGCCTGGGCGAGGTTCTCCAGCGGGGTGTTGTCGGCGAACAGGGCCTGGTAGTCGGCCAGCACCTTGTTCAGGACCGGGTAGAGGGTGCGGTCCTCGGCCAGGTTGGACTGGTGGGCGTAGTGCGGGCGGGGGTCGCCCGAGATCGCGTGTCCGAGGGCGGTGCGGGCCTCCTGCGGGACGATGTAGGACTGGTAGCCGGTGGCCGTGTCGAGGGGCGCCGGCAGGCAGGTGGACGTCGGGTTGTTCTCGCACAGGCCGCTGCCGCCGTCGGCCGCCGAGGTGTAGATCCAGTTGTACTCGTCGGCCATCTCCGCGTCGGTGCCCACGTTGTAGTACACGTTCATCGGATAGCGGGGCACGGTGAGGGTGCCGCTGCCGACCGCACGCTGGTCGGGTTCACGGGAGTTGTCGGAGGCGGTCCACTTGACGCCGTTGGCGGCGAGGGCGCCGGCCAGGTTGGGGTTGTCGTCGGGCTGCTGGGGCAGGGTGCGCAGGCCCGAGTGTTCGCCGGTGACGAGTTCGGCGCGGTTGAGCGGGAGGCCCTTGCCGACGCCCCAGTTGTAGTTGTTGCTGATCTCCGCGGAGATGTCGGCGCGGCTCAGGTACTGGGTCGTGCCGTCGGCGTTCTTGGCGCAGCTCCACGGCACGCCGGTGGTGTCCTGGACGCAGCCGAGGAACTTGTGCGTGTAGGTGTGGTTGATCCAGCGGTACTTCGCCTTGTCGGCGAGCAGTTGGGCGGCGAGCGCGTCGGCGCCGCCGTTCTCGGTCTTCCACTCCTCGCCGGAACCGGCGTTGTAGACCATGTCCAGCTTGAAGCCGTGCTCCTGCTGCCACTGCGCCGCGTACTGGGCGTCGGCCGCGGTCATCCGGATCGGGGCGGTCCCCTCGCCGTCGCCGCCGGGGCAGGTGAAGTCGCCCGGGGTGCAGTGGTGGGCGGTGTCCCAGCGGCTGTCGGGCGCGAAGACGTCGTCGACGTGTACCTCGAAGGAGTTGCGGGTCTGCCCCAGGTGCACGCCCTGGGTGAGCCACTCGACGATGCCGCGGGCGAGCACCCGGAACTGCTGCTGGTACTGGTTGTAGGCGAAGGTCACGACGAGTTCGCGGCGTCCGTCGTGCGCGTACTCGCCGATCAGGCTGCCACGTCCGGTGCCGCCCGGCACGGGTACGTCGACATAACTGGTGAACCCGGTGCGGGGCGTGGCGACGAAGCCGTAACTCTCCTGCGTGGTGGCCGAGTTGTCCTCGAAGGCGACGGCCCCGTCGAGATAGCCGAACCAGCCCGACTTCCCGGCGGTGGTGACGTCGGCGGTCCGGCCGTCCAGCGTCCCGGAGTACGCGCTGTAGTCCAGGCCCACCTCCGGGTGCGCCCAGGTGTAGGCGTCGACCTGCGGGATGCCGTACGTCCGCTCGTACGTCTCCAGCGCGGTCTGCTCCGCCGAACCCGCGCCGAAGGGGGCCTCGTTGGGCAGTACGACGCCCTGGTAGCGGGCCCTGGCCGTGCCGTTGACCGTGTCGGCGAGGAACGCGGCCGTGAGGGACGGGCGGTTGGCGTCGTTCAGGTCGACGACGGTGTACGGGATGCCGGTGTTCCTGAGCTGGGCGGTGATGGCCTGGACCGGGCTGTCGCCATTGTCCACGACCAGCACCTTCAGGTCGATACGTGGTGTCGCCGCGGCGACGGCGCCGGGAGCCCCCAGTCCCAGCGCGATCAGCCCCGCCGTCGTGGAGACGGCCGCGGCGACCTTCCATCTGTGCGCACGGTGCGCCATTGGTGTCCCTTCCCCCCAGAAGATCCCCTTGCGCCCCATTGAGGGGAAATCTGCGGAGGATCCGTGGAAATCATGCAAAGCGGCGAGCAGAGCGCCCGCCGGAACACAGTGAGTGTGACCGAGGTGACCGGGAGTGAGAGCTGAGAAGTGGCCACGACGCCACCCACAGGTGAACGCCCGTAGGAATGAGCGAAAGCGCGCCACGCGCGTAGGCTCGTTCCGGGTGTTCATCGACGGGGTGAAGGCCCCGGTCGATGCCGCCCCCGGACCCGGATCTAGGGTCGGCTGTCGGGCCCGGTCGACCCACCCGCTCGACCACTGGAACTTCACATCGGAAGCGAGATTTCACCACCGTGACTGCTCTCACTCTCAGCACCGCCGCGGCGCCCGGCCTGCGGGCCGACGCGATCGTGATCGGTGTCGCCAAGGGCACTGCATCCCGGTCTGGGGACCTGGTCGTCGCCCCGGGCGCCGAAGCCGTGGACAAGGCCTACGACGGCAAGCTCGCCGGTGTCCTGGAGACCCTCGGCGCCTCCGGTGCCGAGGGCGAGGTGACGAAGCTGCCCGCGCCGTCCGGCTTCAAGACCCCGCTCGTGCTGGCGGTGGGTCTCGGCCCGGAGCCCGAGAAGGACTCCTCCTTCGACGCCGAGGCGCTGCGCCGGGCCGCCGGTGCGGCCGCCCGCACGCTGCACGGCGCCAAGAAGGCCGCGTTCGCGCTGCCCCTGACGGACGCCGCCGACGCCGGCGCGGTCGCGGAGGGCGCGCTGCTCGGCGCGTACTCCTTCGACGCGTACAAGGAGAACGGCAAGGACCCGAAGAACGCCAAGGCCCCGCTCGCCGAGGTCGCCCTGCTGGGCGGCAAGCCCCGCGACAAGGCGTACAAGGCGGCCGTCGAGCGCGCCCTCGCGGTCACCGAGGAGCTGAACCGCGCTCGAGACCTGGTCAACACCCCGCCGAACGATCTCTACCCCGAGGCCTTCGCCGCCGTCGCGCAGGCCGCGGCCAAGGAGCACGGCATCAAGGTGCAGGTGCTCGACGGCAAGGCGCTGGTCAAGGGCGGCTACGGCGGCATCCTGGGCGTCGGCGGCGGCTCCGAGGCGAAGCCGCGGCTGGTGAAGCTGTCGTACACCTCCTCCAAGGCGAAGAAGCACCTCGCGTTCGTCGGCAAGGGCATCACCTACGACTCGGGCGGCATCTCGCTGAAGCCGGCCGGCCACAACGAGACGATGAAGTGCGACATGAGCGGTGCGGCGGCGGTCTTCGCCGCGATCGTCGCCGTCGCGCGGCTCGGTCTTGAGGTGAACGTCACCGGGTGGCTGGCGCTCGCCGAGAACATGCCGTCGGGGTCCGCGGTGCGCCCGGGTGACGTGCTGCGCATGTACAGCGGCAAGACCGTCGAGGTCCTCAACACCGACGCGGAGGGCCGGCTGGTGCTGGCCGACGCGCTGTGGGCGGCGTCGGAGGAGAAGCCGGACGCGATCGTGGACGTCGCCACGCTGACCGGGGCGATGATGCTGGCGCTGGGCAGCCGGACGTTCGGGATCATGGCGAACGACGACGCGTTCCGCTCCGCGGTGCACGAGGCGGCCGAGGAGGTCGGCGAGCCGGCGTGGCCGATGCCGCTCCCCGACCACCTGCGCAAGGGGATGGACTCGCCGACGGCCGACATCGCGAACATGGGTGAGCGGATGGGTGGCGGTCTGGTCGCCGGGCTCTTCCTGCGGGAGTTCGTGGGCGAGGGCATCACCTGGGCGCACCTCGACATCGCGGGTCCGGCGTTCAACGAGGGTGGGCCGTTCGGGTACACGCCCAAGGGGGGTACGGGTACGGCGGTGCGTACGTTGGTGCGGCTGGCGGAGCTGACCGCCGCGGGTGACTTGGGCTGACCGTCGCCTGAGAGCCCGGTGCCCGGGGTTCGCGGGCGACTGCGGGCCGGCTGTGGCCGGTCGCGCAGTTCCCCGCGCCCCTGGGGCGGAGCCGCAGATCGATACAGCCCCGCGCCCCTGGGGGCGTCAGCCCTTGGGCATCTCACTCCGTGCCCTCTTCACATGTGAGCGTGTGGCGTCTCACACCCCGGCCCGGCGTCTCGTTCCCTTCCGACAAGTGCGAAGATGGGGCTCGGCAGGACAGGGCCCCACCACAGGGCCGAAGAAAGAGCGGCCGGACACCAGCCGCCGACCGGTCCCGCAGACCGGCGTAGGCGCACATGCATGGAGGACGTGACGTGGCGAACGACGCCAGCACCGTTTTCGACCTAGTGATCCTCGGCGGTGGTAGTGGCGGTTACGCCGCGGCCCTGCGCGGGGCGCAGCTGGGCCTGGACGTCGCCCTGATCGAGAAGGACAAGGTCGGCGGCACCTGCCTGCACCGGGGATGCATCCCCACGAAGGCCCTGCTCCACGCGGGCGAGATCGCCGACCAGGCCCGCGAGAGCGAGCAGTTCGGTGTGAAGGCCACCTTCGAGGGCATCGACATCGCCGGTGTCCACAAGTACAAGGACGGCGTGATCTCCGGCCTGTACAAGGGCCTCCAGGGGCTCGTCGCCTCCCGGAAGGTCACCTACATCGAGGGCGAGGGGCGGCTCTCCTCCCCGACCTCCGTCGATGTCAACGGCCAGCGCATCCAGGGGCGGCACGTGCTCCTCGCGACCGGCTCCGTGCCGAAGTCGCTGCCGGGCCTGGAGATCGACGGCAACCGGATCATCTCCTCGGACCACGCCCTCGTCCTGGACCGCGTACCGAAGTCCGCGATCATCCTCGGCGGCGGTGTGATCGGCGTGGAGTTCGCCTCCGCCTGGAAGTCCTTCGGTGCGGACGTCACCGTCATCGAGGGCCTCAAGCACCTCGTCCCGGTCGAGGACGAGAACTCCTCCAAGCTTCTTGAGCGCGCGTTCCGCAAGCGCGGCATCAAGTTCAACCTGGGCACCTTCTTCTCGAAGGCCGAGTACACCGCCGACGGCGTCAAGGTCACCCTGGCCGACGGCAAGGAGTTCGAGGCCGAGGTCCTGCTGGTCGCGGTCGGCCGCGGCCCGGTCTCCGCCGGTCTCGGGTACGAGGAGCAGGGCGTCGCGATGGACCGCGGCTATGTCCTGGTCGACGAGTACATGCGGACGAACGTCCCCACCATCTCCGCCGTCGGCGACCTCGTCCCGACGCTCCAGCTCGCGCACGTCGGCTTCGCCGAGGGCATCCTGGTTGCGGAGCGTCTGGCCGGTCTCAAGGCCGTCCCGATCGACTACGACGGTGTCCCCCGTGTGACCTACTGCCACCCGGAGGTCGCCTCCGTCGGTATCACCGAGGCCAAGGCCAAGGAGATCTACGGTGCGGACAAGGTCGTCGCTCTGAAGTACAACCTGGCGGGCAACGGCAAGAGCAAGATCCTCAACACCGCCGGCGAGATCAAGCTCGTCCAGGTGAAGGACGGTGCCGTGGTCGGCGTCCACATGGTCGGCGACCGCATGGGCGAGCAGGTCGGCGAGGCCCAGCTGATCTACAACTGGGAAGCGCTGCCGGCCGAGGTCGCCCAGCTCATCCACGCCCACCCGACGCAGAACGAGGCGCTCGGCGAGGCCCACCTGGCCCTGGCGGGCAAGCCGCTGCACGCGCACGACTGACCCTCGGTCGAACACCGCGAAGCGACTCCGTCTCCGCGACGACACAGACTTCCGCAATTCGTAAGGAGCAACCGAAACCATGGCGGTTTCCGTAACCCTTCCGGCGCTCGGCGAGAGCGTCACCGAGGGCACTGTCACCCGCTGGCTGAAGGCCGAGGGTGAGCGAGTAGAGGCCGACGAGCCGCTGCTCGAGGTGTCGACCGACAAGGTCGACACCGAGATCCCCTCCCCCGTCTCCGGCGTCCTGTCCTCCATCAAGGTCGCCGAGGACGAGACCGTCGAGGTCGGCGCCGAGCTGGCCATCATCGACGACGGCACGGGCGCCCCCGCTGCCGCCCCGGCCCCGGCCGCCGAGCCCGCGCCCGCCGCGGCTCCCGAGCCGGCCGCTGCCGCCCCGTCCACCGAGCAGGCCGCCCCGGCGCCCGCTCCCACCGCCGAGGCCGCCACCGGCGGCGGTTCCGCCGAGGGCACGGACGTCGTCCTGCCCGCGCTCGGCGAGTCCGTCACCGAGGGCACCGTCACCCGCTGGCTGAAGGCCGTCGGCGACTCCGTCGACGCCGACGAGCCGCTGCTCGAGGTCTCGACCGACAAGGTCGACACCGAGATCCCGGCCCCGGTCTCGGGTGTCCTGCTGGAGATCACCGTCGGTGAGGACGAGACCGCCGAGGTCGGCGCCAAGCTCGCCGTCATCGGCGCCCCGGGTGCGGCTCCGGCCGCTGCCCCGGCTCCCGCCGCGCCGGCCCCGGCCGCCGCTGCTCCGGCCCCGGCGCCCGCCCCGGCCGCCCCCGTGGCCCCGCCGGCCCCGGCTCCGGCCCCCGCCGCTCCGGCCGCGGCGCCCGCCCCGGTCGCCGCCGCCCCGGCTCCGGCCGCCCCGGCCCCCGCGCCGGCCGCGCCGGCTCCCGTCGCCCCCGCTGCCCCGGCTCCGGCCGCGACCTCCGGTGACGACGGTGCCTACGTGACCCCGCTGGTGCGCAAGCTCGCCGCCGAGCACGGTGTCGACCTCGCCTCCGTCAAGGGCACCGGCGTCGGCGGTCGTATCCGCAAGCAGGACGTCGTCGCCGCCGCCGAGGCCGCGAAGGCCGCCGCCGCTGCTCCGGCTCCCGCCGCTGCCGCGCCGGCCGCCGCCAAGAAGGCGCCGTCCCTGGAGGCCTCGCCGCTCCGTGGCCAGACCGTCAAGATGCCGCGCATCCGCAAGGTCATCGGCGACAACATGGTCAAGGCGCTGCACGAGCAGGCGCAGCTGTCCTCGGTCGTCGAGGTCGACGTCACGCGTCTGATGAAGCTGCGCGGCCGGGCCAAGGACTCCTTCGCCGCCCGTGAGGGCGTCAAGCTGTCCCCGATGCCGTTCTTCGTCAAGGCCGCGGCCCAGGCCCTGAAGGCGCACGCGCCCATCAACGCCAAGATCAACGAGGCCGAGGGCACGATCACCTACTTCGACACCGAGAACATCGGTATCGCGGTGGACTCCGAGAAGGGCCTGATGACCCCGGTCATCAAGCACGCGGGCGACCTGAACATCGCCGGCATCGCGAAGGCCACGGCGGAGCTGGCCGGCAAGGTCCGCGCCAACAAGATCACGCCGGACGAGCTGTCCGGCGCGACCTTCACCATCTCCAACACCGGTTCGCGCGGTGCGCTCTTCGACACGATCATCGTGCCGCCGGGCCAGGTCGCGATCCTCGGCATCGGCGCCACGGTCAAGCGCCCGGCCGTCCTGGAGACCGAAGAGGGCACGGTCATCGCCGTCCGCGACATGACCTACCTGACCCTCTCCTACGACCACCGTCTGGTGGACGGCGCCGACGCGGCCCGTTACCTGACCGCGGTCAAGGCGATCCTGGAGGCGGGCGAGTTCGAGGTCGAGCTCGGCCTGTAAGGCTCGTACGCAGTACGTCGGTGCCCCGTCCGGAGCTTTCTCCGGGCGGGGCACCGGTCTTTTCAGCGGGGCGTCAGCGTGCGGTCGCTCCAGGCCCACAGGGTCTCGACCCACGCGTTCGGGACGTTGAGCCGGGGCGAGTAGGTCAAGTGCCGGGTGCGGTAGGCGCGCAGCACGTCATAGGTGGCGTCGAGGCAGTCGCGTGAGGTGAGTTCGCCGGTCGCCGGGTCGAAGCCGACGAGGAAGCCGCGGCTCTCGACGGCATGGATCATGGCCCAGGCGGCGTTCACGTCACTGGTCGACGAGGCGACGCAGCGGTAGCGGCTGTAGGGGTGCGTGGACTTGCCGGGGTAGTGGGCGTCCCGGGACATGTCGCTGAGCATGCGGTCGTACGATCCCTGCGCGTGCCAGGCGCCGATGTCGCCGCCCGGCGGGGTGTAGAGCTTGTTCGTGGGGTTCTCCACGGCGCCGTAGACCCACTGGTCCGTGCCCGTGACGCGGAAGCCCCAGCCGACGTGGCCGAACTTCTGCGCCCCGTCGGGCTTGACGAAGACGCAGGCGCCGCCACCACCGCCCGCCTGGCCGGCGCCCGCCATGTTGGTGAGCGTTTCGGTGCTGTCGGGCCTGGTTTCCGTCGTCGCCTTCGTCGCCGTCTGCCCGCAGCCCGTGATCCCGACGATCCCGGCGATCGCTCCGATCACGGCCGCGATGACCCGTCCCCGGTGTCCCCCGATGTGCATGCCGTCCCCCCGTCGTACGAAGGGGCACCGATGTGGCAACCCCTGCCGAACGCGACACTCCTCGGGGTCACGGGGTTCCGTGTCTTGACAGAAGTCCGCGGACTGGGAGCGTGTAAGTCTCGTCTCACCTGCATGAAAGCGCCCCCATGCGCCCCTCCCGAACGGGCACTCGGCCTTATTGTCTAAACGTCAAACGCCCTTAAGGAGCACTCATGACCGCGCCCGTCGTCCACTCGCTGCGCGAACAGATCCGCGAGCACATCGTGGAAGGGATCGTGAGCGGGCGCTGGAAGCCGGGCGAGCGCATCGTCGAGCGGCGGATCGCGACCGAGCTGGAGGTCAGCCAGACGCCGGTGCGGGAGGCGCTGCGCGAGCTGGAGTCGCTGCGGCTGATCGAGTCGGCGCCGAACAAGGGCGTACGGGTGCGGAATCTGACCGCGGCCGACCTGGAGGAGAGCTACCCCGTCCGGGCCGGTCTGGAGGCGATCGCGGCGGAGCTGGCGGCGGAGAAGCTGGCGGTGGACTGCTCGGCGCTCGAACCGCATGTCGTCGCGCTGTGCGAGGCCGACCGGGAGGCGGACGGCACGGCCCAGGTCCGGCACACGGTCGGCTTCCACCGGGAGATGGTCCGCGCGGCCGGCAACTCCGTGCTGCTGCACACCTGGGAGGGGCTCGGCATCGAGGTCTTCACGGCCCTGTCGATCCGCTGGCTGGGGACGGTGCAGCAGTCGTACGCGGAGGAGCACGAGGAGCTGGTGCAGGCGTTCCGGCGCCGGGATCCCCGTATCGCGGAGTTGGTGAAGGCCCACGTGCTGGGCTGCGCGCCACGACACGAAGGAGAGTAGGGCGGCATACCCAGGGGCGCGGGGAACTGCGCGACCAGCCACAAATCGCCTGCACCCGGCCACGCACCCGTACCCCTGCGGCGAACCCGCCCCACCCGAGCACTCCCCCGCTCACCTGCGAAAACAGGCACCAACCAAGGTCACCCCGTGCCACCGCCGGAGGCACCCCGTGCCTACTTTCTCGAAATCAAGAGGTTTTGCCTCTCAACCCTTTGATCGATCATCGATCAGGGAGTTACAGTCGCCGACGGGCCTCTACCGAGGCCCCAGCCCTGTCCTGCCAAAGACCTAGGGCGACCCCGAACCCTTACAGATGAGGGAACCCCCTTCGACTGAGGAAGGCGGCGACATGACCGACCCCCACGCCATCCAGCCGAGCGAGCTCGACCAGCTCCCCGACCGGGACCCGGAGGAGACCGCCGAATGGCAGGCCTCTCTGGACGCGGTCGCCAAGGCGGCGGGCCCGCACCGTGCCGCGTACCTGATGCGCCGCACGCTGGAGCGGGCGGAGGGGAACGGCATCGCGCTGCCGAAGCTCCTCGAGACCGACTACGTCAACACCATCCCCACCGCCGCGGAGCCGGGCCTGCCCGGTGACCCGGAGCTGGAGACCCGGATCACCGCCTGGAACCGCTGGAACGCGGCGGCCATGGTGACCCGCGGCAGCAAATACGGCGTCGGCGGCCACATCGCCACCTTCGCCTCCGCGGCCTGGCTCTACGAGACCGGCTTCAACCACTTCTTCAAGGGCAAGGAGGCGGACGGGTCGGGTGACCAGCTCTACATCCAGGGCCACGCCTCCCCCGGCATCTACGCCCGCGCCTTCCTCGACGGCCGGCTGAACGAGGACCACCTCGACAACTTCCGCCGTGAGTCGGGCGGCAACGGCCTCCCGTCGTACCCGCACCCCCGCCGGCTGCCCTGGCTGTGGGAGTTCCCGACCGTCTCCATGGGCCTCGGCCCGCTGTCGGCGATCTACCAGGCCCGCTTCAACCGCTATCTGACGGCGCGCGGCATCAAGGACGTCTCGCAGTCCCACGTCTGGGCCTTCCTCGGCGACGGCGAGATGGACGAGCCGGAGTCCACGGCGGCACTCGCACTCGCCTCCCGTGAGGGTCTCGACAACCTCACCTTCGTCATCAACTGCAACCTCCAGCGCCTCGACGGCCCGGTCCGCGCGAACTTCAAGATCGTGCAGGAGCTGGAGGCCCAGTTCCGCGGCGCCGGCTGGAACGTCATCAAGACGCTGTGGGGCTCGGCCTGGGACGAGCTGTTCCAGCTCGACACCACGGGCGCGCTGCTGCGACGGCTGCGCGAGGTACCGGACGCGCAGGTCCAGACGTACCAGACCCGTGACGCCGCCTATATCCGCCAGGACTTCTTCGGGGCCGACCCCGCGCTCGTCGAGATGGCGAAGCTGCTGAGCGACGACAAGATCCTCGAGTGCTTCCACTTCTCCCGCGGTGGCCACGAGGCGCGCAAGGTCTACGCCGCCTACAAGGCCGCGGTCGAGTTCAAGGGCGCTCCGACGGTGATCCTGGCCCAGACGGTCAAGGGCAACACCCTCGGCGAGGGCTTCGCGTCGAAGAACGCCAACCACCAGATGAAGAAGCTGACGGTGGACGAGTTCAAGACGATGCGTGATCTTCTTGAACTGCCCATCTCCGACAGCCAGTTCGTCGACGGTGTCGTGCCTTACGGCCACCCGGGCGCCGACTCTCCCGAGGTGCGCTACCTCCAGGAGCGCCGCGCGGCCCTCGGCGGCCCCGCCCCCGCGCGCCGGGTGCACCCGCTGGCCCCGCTGCCCGCCCCCGCCGAGAAGGTCTTCGCCTCCTTCGACAAGGGCTCCGGCTCCCAGAACGTGGCCACCACCATGGCCTTCGTCCGCCTGATCAAGGACCTGGTCCGCGACAAGGAGACGGGCAAGCGCTGGGTGCCGATCGTCCCCGACGAGGCGCGCACCTTCGGCATGGAGTCGCTGTTCCCGTCGCTGGGCATCTACTCGCCCAAGGGCCAGACGTACGAGCCGGTCGACCGCGACCAGCTCATGTACTACAAGGAGGCCAAGAACGGCCAGATCCTCAACGAGGGGATCACCGAGGCCGGTTCGATGGCCGACTTCATCGCCGCGTCGACCGCGTACTCCACGCACGGCGAAGCGATGATCCCGTTCTACATCTTCTACTCGATGTTCGGCTGGCAGCGCACGGCCGACCAGATGTGGCAGCTCGGCGACCAGCTGGGCCGCGGCTTCCTGGTGGGCGCGACCGCGGGCCGGACGACCCTGACGGGCGAGGGCCTCCAGCACGCGGACGGTCACTCACCGGTCATCGCGGCGACGAACCCGGCCTCGCTGACGTACGACCCGGCGTTCGCGTACGAGGTCGCGACGATCGTCAAGGACGGCCTGCGCCGTATGTACGGCGAGGCGGCCCCGGGCGAGGACCCGAACGTCTTCTACTACCTGACGGTCTACAACGAGCCGCTCCCGCAGCCGGCGAAGCCCTCCGGGCTCGGCATCGACGAGGGCATCGTCAAGGGCCTGTACCGCTTCAACACGGCGGAGTCGGCGGGCGTCAACGTGGCTGCCGCCAATGCCCCGCGCATCCAGCTCCTCGGGTCCGGCACGGCGATCCACTGGACGCTGAAGGCACAGCGGCTGCTGGCGGAGGAGTGGGGCGTGGCGGCCGACGTCTGGTCGGCGACGTCCTGGACGGAGCTGCGCCGCGACGCGCTGGAGGCGGACGCCGCCCTTCTGCGCGGCGAGGAGCGCGTCCCGTACGTCCGCCAGGCGCTGCACGGCGCCGAGGGCCCGGTGCTGGCCGTCTCCGACTACATGCGCCAGGTCCCGGACCAGATCGCGCAGTGGGTCGAGCAGGACTGGTCGTCGCTGGGCGCGGACGGCTTCGGTCTCTCCGACACCCGTGACGCGGCCCGCCGCCACTTCGGCGTCGACGCGGAGTCGATCGTCGTGGCCGCGCTGGCGCAGTTGGCGCGGCGCGGTGAGGTGAAGGCGACGGCTGTGAAGGAAGCGCGCGAGCGTTACGGGTTGTAGCTCGGCTGCGGGGTAGTGGGGGCTGGTCGCGCAGTTCCCCGCGCCCCTAAAAGATCAGGTACGCCTCAGCGGACCTGCTTTTAGGGGCGCGGGGAACTGCGCGATCGGCCGCATCCGGGCCCGCACCCGAAAATGGACCCCATGCGTGCTGCCCGCCTCATCAAGATGGTGCTTCTTCTCCAGTCCCGGCCCTCCATGACCGCCACCGAGCTCGCCTCGGAACTGGAGGTGTCGGAGCGGACGGTGACCCGGGACGCGCAGGCGCTGTCCGAGGCGGGGGTGCCGGTGTACGCGGAGCGGGGGCGGGCCGGGGGGTATCGGCTGATCGGCGGGTACCGGACCCGCCTCACGGGCCTGCACCGCGGTGAGGCGGAGGCGCTGTTCCTGTCCGGGCTGCCGGGGGCGCTGCGCGAGATGGGCCTGGAGGACGCGGCCTCGGCCGCCCGGCTGAAGGTGTCGGCGGCGCTGCTGCCGTCCCTGCGGGACGCCTCGCGCTCGGCCGCCCAGCGGTTCCATCTGGACGCCCCGAACTGGTGGAGCGAGCCGAAGACCCCCGAGCTGCTGCCCGCCGTCGCGGACGCGGTGTGGGACGACCGGCGGGTCGTCGCGCGGTATCGCAAGGGCGAGGAAGAGGTCGAGCGGGAGCTGGAGCCGTACGGGCTCGTGCTGAAGGCGGGGGTCTGGTACCTGTGCGCGCGGGTGCCCGAGGCGGAGACGTACCGCGTCTATCGGATCGACCGCTTCACAGCGGTGGACGCGCTCGAGGAGCGCTTCGCACGGGACGAGGAGTTCGATCTCCCGGCCTTCTGGGAGGCGCAGGCGGCTCGGTTCGCGCGCTCGATCCTGCGGGCGGAGGTGGTCGTACGGCTGTCTCCCGACGGGGTGCGCGGGCTGCCGTACGCCTTGGACCGGGTCTCGGCGCGGGAGGCGCTGGAGGGAGCGGGGGCGCCGGACGGGGACGGCTGGGTGACGGTGACCGTGCCCGTGGAGTCCGAGGAGGTCGCGCACAGCCAGCTCGCGGGGCTGGGGCCGGAGGTTGAGGTGCTGGCGCCCGAAGGGCTCAGGGCGCGGTTCGTGAGGGATGCCGTACGCCTGGCGCGTCTGTACGGGACATAACAATCCGCCGCACTCCACGTGCGCCCCACCCGCGCAGGGCCGATGCTGGACCCGTGATGGACGAGACGGAGTTCTGGGAGCTGGTGGACGCCACCCGCGAGGCCGCCGAGGGCGACCCCGAGGAGCAGGCCGACCTGCTCGTCGACAGACTCCTCCAGCTGGACCCGGAGATGGTCCTCGACTTCGCCCGTCACTTCGAGGCCCGCTACAACCGGGCGTACACCTGGGACCTGTGGGGCGCCGCGTGGCTGCTCCTGGACGGGGCCAGCGACGACGCCTTCGACTTCTTCCGGTGCTGGCTGATCGGCCAGGGCCGTGAAGTGTACGAGGGTGCCGTGCACGCGCCGGACTCCCTGGCCGACCTCCTCGGCGACTTCGACGAGGAGATCGACGGCGACGGGGAGGAGCTGGGCTACGCCGCGGACGAGGCCTACGAACAGCTCACCGGCGCCGTCGCCCCCGACCTCGGCATCCCCCCGGCGCCCTCGGAGCCGGAGGGCACCCCGGTCGACTTCGAGAGCGACGCGGTCCTGGCGGAGCGCTACCCGAAGCTGTGGGAGCGGTTCAGGGGCTGACGCCCGTTACGCCGCGGTCCTTCGGCGGGAGGTGTCCGTCGGGATGTAGGCCTGGGTCTGATCCGTCTTCAGCACGACGTGGTGCATCGGGGCCGCGTTGGCCTGGTCGAGGGCGGAGGCCGTGACGGCGGCCGGGCCGAGGACGACCGCCGCGGCCGCGCAGAGCGCCGCCCAGGGGCCGCGGGACGTCTTGGTGCCGGTGTGACTGCTGTTCATCTTCCCCACCTCCGGTCAGTGCGTATGCCCTGACGGTAGGGGGGTTGTTTCAGGGTGATCCTTGAGTCACCTACGAGAAGCCTGTGTGGATGGTCGGTCATCGACATGGAAGGTTCACTTTTGGCCTCTTGACCGGTGGCGCGCTCCTCGGCGTACCGTGGCCGCTCCCGAAACAGGAGCACCCTGCCCATGACCAGCCCGTACGTGCGGGAGATATCGCGCGAGGAGCATCTCGCCCACCTGCGGCTGCATCCCGACGTCAGTCATCTCCAGATCCCCGAGTGGGGCGATGTGAAGCCCGACTGGCATGCCGAGAGCGTGGGGTGGTTCGACGGGGGTGATGTGTTGGTCGCCGCCGCTCTGGTGCTGTACCGGCCGTTGCCGGGGACCCGGCGCTTCCTCGCCTACGTTCCCGACGGGCCCGGCGTCGACTGGCGCACCCGCCTGGAACCCTGGCTCGATCCGCTCGTCGCGCATGTCGAGGAGCGCGGGGCGTTCTCGCTGCGGATCGGGCCGCCGCTGGTCGTCCGGCACTGGGAGCCGGGCACCGTCGCGGCGGGCGTCGCCGACCCCGGCGTACGGCATCTGCGGGAGGTGCCCGCGGACGGCGTGGACGGGTTCGCGCTGGACGCCGGGGAGCGGTTGAGGCGGCTCGGGTGGCGGCGGTGCGCCGAGGAGGGGAACGGGTTCGGGCCGGGGCAGCCCCGGTACGGGTGTCATGTACCGCTTGCCGGGCGGTCGGTGGACGAGTTGCGGGGCGCGCTCGCCTCGCACTGGGAGCAGGCCTTGCGGACCGCGGAGGACGCCGGGGTCCGGGTCGGCTGGGGCGGCGCCGCCGATCTGCCCGACTTCCATCGGCTGTACACCTCGACCGCCGCTCACGACGGGTTCAAGGCCCGGCCGCCGGACTACTTCCGGCGGCTGTGGAAGGCACTCAACGCCCTGGACGACGACCAGGTGCGGCTGTATCTCGCCGAGTACGACGGGGTCGCGCTGTCCGCCGCGCTGATGATCAACGTGGGGTCGAGGGGGTGGCATTCGTACGCCGCCTCCGGGCGTCAGGGGCGTCAGTTCCGGCCCAGCAGCGCGTTGTTGTGGCGGATGCTCAACGACGCGCGGGCGGCGGGTGCCGAGACATATGACCTGCGGTCCGTCACGCCGGTGCTGACGGAGGGCAAGTTGCTGGGGCGGCTGCTCTTCAAGACCGGGGCCGGTGGGCGGGTCGTGGAGTACCTCGGGGAGTGGGAGCGGCCCGTGGGCAGTCAGGGGGCCGTCCTACAGCGTGCGGTGCGGGTCTACCTCGGGCGTCGCTGAGCGCGGTGGGGTCCTGCCCTGGAGGCGGGCCGCCTCCTCCCTGATCCCCGGGAGCCGAGCCGTGAGGGCGGCGCCGGGGCAGCTCGTCATGTAGCCCTCGTCGTGGCCGGCGATGGCCGGGAGGGTGGCGGTGGTGCCGGCGGCGTAGCGGCTGTAGCTGTTGCTCGACCGCAGTTTCACGCTCGCCCGGGGGTCGACGCCCGTCAGGCCCAGTTTCCATGCCGCGAGGGCCGCGATGGCGTGGCTCATCGCGGGCGGGACCTGGACGCCCGCCGTGAAGGTGCCGAGGGCCGCTATGCCGGCGGTGCGGTGGTTGAAGCCCTGGGTGTGGGCGCCGGTGACCGGGCGGTCGACGCCGCCCGCGCGGCCCTCGTAGATCGTGCCGCAGCGGTCGACCAGGAAGTTGTAGCCGATGTCGTCCCAGTCGCGGACGCCGGTCTGGCCGGCCGCGAGGTAGCGGATGATGCGGGGCGCGTCGGCGCAGTCGTAGCTGTTGGGCGAGTCGGTGTGGTGGATGAAGACGGCGACGACCTTGTCGTCGTAGCGCGCGGGGGGTGGGGTACGGGCGGCGGAGTTCGCCTCGCCCGAACCCGTCGCCCAGACCGAGCGCGGCACTATGTGCGGCTTCGGCGCCTGGTGGAGGGTGGCCGGGCGGGCCGCGAGGGGGCGGGCGGGGCGGGCCTCGGCACGGCGTTCGACGCCGGTCGCGCACAGGATCAGGGCGACCACGGCCGCGAGGCCCGGCACGCAGGCCAGCAGCAGTGCCCGGCCGGGTATTCGGACCGGGCGTCGTTTTCGCATCCCTCTGGTTCGTCGGACACGCATGGTCCCACTCTCGGCCGGATCGTCCGCGCCCGCGATGTGTGGTGTGCCACCCGGTGGAACCATCGTCCTGGTCCGGGGCGTTTCTCCGGATGCACGCTCGTCGTGCGCACGCACGCGTGGCCGGTTCCGGACGCCACGCGCGGGTGCGTGCTGATCACTGGGACCGTCCCGCCCGTAATAAGGGGTCCGAGAGAAAGGCGGCTCCGTGGACCTGCTCGACATCGTGCTGGTGCTGGTCGTACTGGCCTATGCGGTATCCGGCTACCGGCGCGGCCTCATGGCCGGCTGTGTCTCCTTCGCCGGGTTCGTGGGCGGCGCGGTCATCGGGGTGTGGGTGCTGCCCTGGATGATGGACCTGGTGACGCCGGGCAGTACGTCGGCGACGGTGACCGCGGTGCTGACCGTGCTGGTCCCGGCCGTGGTGGGGCACGAACTGGCGGGGCGGCTGGCGCTGCGGCTGCGCCGGGAGCTGGACAAGGGGCCGCTGCGGGTCGCCGACGGGATCGGCGGGGCCGCGGCCAACTCGGTGGCCGTGCTGATCGTGGCGTGGGTGGCGGCGAGCGTGCTCGGCGCGTCCTCGTCGGCGCTGCTCACCTCGTCGATCCGGGACTCCCGGGTGCTGGGCGCGGTCCAGGACGCGATGCCGGACACCACGCCGACCTGGTTCTCGCGGGCCACGTCCGCGCTGACCGAGGCGGGCTTCCCCCAGGTCTTCAACCCGTTCGAGAACGAGTCGACGGCCGAGGTCGCCAAGCCCACCGGCGACAGCGTGACCAAGGCCGCCACGACCGCCGCCAAGGTGAGCACGGTGAAGATCGAGGGCGCCTCCGGCACCCAGGGCCGCGAGGGCAGTGGCTTCGTGTACGCGCGGGAGCACGTGATGACGAACGCGCACGTGGTGGCCGGCATCGACCGCCCGAGCGTGCGCATCGGCGGGGTCGGGAGGTCGTACGAGGCCCAGGTCGTGCTCTTCGATCCGGACAAGGACGTGGCCGTGCTGTACGTGCCCGGCCTTCGGGCCCCGGTGCTGAGGTTCGACGACAGTGCCTCGCGCGGCGACTCCGCGGTCGTCGCCGGTTATCCGCAGGACGGCGACCTCAACCTCCAGGCGGCCACCGTGGCCAACCGGGTCCACGCGAACGGCCAGAACATCTACGGCGACGAGCGGGTCACGCGCGAGATCTACTCGATCCGCTCCACGGTCCGGCCCGGCAACTCCGGCGGACCGCTGCTGACCACGGACGGCAGGGTGTACGGCGTGGTCTTCGCCCGGTCGACGTCCGACGCCGAGACCGGGTACGTCCTGACCGCCGACGAGGTCGCTCCGGACGCCGAGCGGGCGGCGGACGCCACGGAGCCGGTGGACACGGGTGAGCTGATCACCTCGTGACCGACCTCAGAAGTGCGTGCCGCCGTCGATGCGGATCTCGGTGCCGGTGATGAACCGGCCGTCCTCGCCGGCCAGCATCGCGACCACGCCCGCGACCGCCTCCGGGCCCGCGAACCCCTCCCCCAGCGCCGGGGTGAGCTTGGTGAACAGGCTCCAGTCGGTGTCGTCCGGCAGCCCCGGCCCGGCGCTCTGACCGCTGGCGCCCGAGCCGTCGGTCATGCCGGAGGAGATCGAGCCGGGCTGTACGGCGGTGAAGCGGATGCCCTGCTTGCCGTACTCGCTCGCCAGGGCGTGCGTCATCGACTGGATGCCGCCCTTGCTCGCCGCGTACGCCGCCATGTACGGGTGCGCGAACTGCGCCGAGGTCGAGCTGAAGTTGACGACGGCCGGGGCGTCGCCCGTGAGGAGCGCCGGTATCGCCTCGCGGATCATCAGGAAGGTGCCGGTCAGGTTGACGGCGATGATCCGGCTGAAGTCGGCGAGGCTCTGCTCATGGGTGTGCGCGGAGCGCAGGATGCCGGCGGCGTTGACGAGCACGTCGAGCCCGCCGAGTGCCTCGACGGCGAAGGCCACGGCGTCCCGGACGGACGTCTCGTCGGCGATGTCGACGGCGACCGTGGTCAGCCGTCCGGCGTCGGCGCCCGCCTTCTCGACGGTGTCCTTCAGGCCGGCCTCGCTGATGTCGGCGGCGACGACCCGGCCGCCCTCGGCGAGCAGGCGCAGCACGGTGGCCTGGCCGATGCCGGAGCCGCCGCCGGTGATGAGGGCACGTCGGTTCTCGTAACGGTTCATGGCGTGCACGGTACGCCCAAGTGGCACGTTTTGCCACAGCTGCGGAATCTGTCGTTCAAAGTGAAACGGCGTACGCTTCCCCGGGTGAGCACCAAGCCCCCTTCGCTGACCGAGCGCCGCAAGGCGGCGACCCAGCTGGACATCGCGCGGGCCGCCGCCGAGCTGTTCACCGAGCGCGGGCCGGACCAGACGACGGCGGAGGACGTCGCCGAGCGGGCCGGGGTCGCGCTGCGCACCTTCTACCGGTACTTCCGCAGCAAGCAGGACGCCGTGGCACCGCTGCTCGCCCATGGCGCGGACCGCTGGCGCGAGCTGCTGGCGGAGTCGGAGCCGGGCGCGGGACTGCCGGCCGCCCTGGAGCGGGCGGTCCAGGAGTCGCTGTCGGCGTCGGACGCGCACACGGCGGAGGGACTGCGGCAGACCCGGGCGCTGCTGCGGGCGGCCGTGGACGATCCGGCGCTGCGGGCCGTCTGGTACCGGGTGAACCAGGAGTCCGAGGAGAAGCTGGTCGACGTGGTCGCCGGGCTCGCGGGGCCGGGCGCGGACCCGATGGCGGTACGTCTGACGGCCGCCGCGGCGACCGACGCGATCCGGGTGGCGCTGGAGGCGTGGGCCGCGACGGACGCCGAGGTGACCGGGCCGGGCTCACCCGCGGAGCTGGCCGTGCGCTGTCTGCGGGAACTCATGGGCGGCATGCGCCTGTTGACGGGCTGACCCGGCCCTCGTACGGCCCAATGCCCTGGCCGGGCGCCGACAGCGGCGTACCCCTGGGCCCATGACACTGCCCGTCTTCTTCCTGATCTCCCTGCTGCTGGCGGGGGGCGTGCTCTTCCGCGTCGTGCGCAGGCGCCGCGCGGCCGCCGAGGCCGACCAGGTCAGAGACTTCGCCCCATGAACACGTCGTCGACGTACTCGCCGTCGAGCAGGAACTCCTCCGGCAGCACCCCTTCGACGGCGAAGCCCTCCGACTCGTAGAGCCTGCGGGCCGGGGTGTTGTGGCCCAGGACCCGCAGGGTGAGACGGCGGGCGCCGCGCCGACGCGCCTCCTCGATCACCGCGCGGATCAGGGCCCGGCCGACGCCCAGACCGCGGGCCTCCTCGGAGACGGCGAGGCCCTGGATCTGGCGGACGTGTGTGTTGCAGGCGAGCGGAGTGGGAAAGCCGAGCCGGACGTAGCCGACGATACGGCGGTCGAGTTCGGCGACCAGGTGGTCGTCGGGGCTGTGGCGCTCGTCGAAGAACGGACCGTAGGGCGGCTGCGGTCGGGGCGTCACCGCGTGCAGCGGCGACCAGGTCGCGCGGTCGAGAGCCCCCAGCTCCTCGTCGTCGTCGGGCAGGGCGCAGCGTATGTACGGCTCGGACATGACCGCCACCCTACGGCGGCGGGGCCGCCCCGCGGCGACGGGTTTTCCGGGTGCCCGGGCGCAGAATGGGCGGCATGCAGTCTTCCCGAATCGCGGTGGCCGGTGCGTCCGGTCTCATCGGCAGTGCTCTGGTGCGGTCCTTGACGGCGGATGGTCATGAGGTGGTGCGGCTCGTGCGGCGGGCGCCGCACGGGGCGGACGAGGTCCGCTGGGATCCCGAGGGCGGGCGGGTGGACGCGGCCGGGCTCGCCGGGTGCCAGGCCGTGGTCAATCTCGCCGGTGCCGGGATCGGGGACCGGCGGTGGACACCGGCGTACAAGGCCCGTATCCGGTCCAGCCGGGTGCTGGGCACGGCGACGCTGGCCAAGGCGATCGCCGCGATGGAGAAGCCGCCGCGGGTCTTCGTCAGCGGCAGTGCGATGGGCTATTACGGCGAGACCGGCGACCGGGTCGTGGACGAGAGCGCGCCCGCGGGCAACGGCTTTCTGCCCGAGCTGTGCGTGGAGTGGGAGGGCGCGGCGGCTCCGGCCCAGGAGGCGGGCGTGCGGACCGTGTTCACACGGACCGGGCTGGTGGTGGCGCGCGGGGGCGGGGCCTGGGGTCGGTTGTTCCCCTTGTTCAGGGCCGGGCTCGGTGGGCGGCTGGGCGACGGACGGCAGTACTGGTCGTTCATCGCGCTGCACGACGAGGTGGCCGCCATCCGGTATCTCATCGACACCGACGGTCTGTCCGGGCCGTTCAACCTGACCGCGCCGACCCCGCTCACCAACCGGGAGATCACCGAGGCGATGGGGCGCGTGCTGCACCGGCCGACGCTCTTCGCGGTGCCGGCGCCGGTGCTGCGGACGGTGCTCGGGGAGATGGCGGGGGATGTCCTCGGCAGTCAACGGGTGGTGCCGAAGCGGCTGTTGGAGTCGGGGTTCACGTTCGCGTTCCCGGAGGTCGAGGGGGCACTGAAAGCCGCCGTGTGACCGTATGCGACCGCTGTGCGACCGTGCCCTGTTCATGCGCGACTGTCCCTGACCGATCACGGCCTTAACCTCAAGCCGAACTCGGGTATCCCCGGAGGCGGTTGGGGGCATGACGTCCCCACCGGCCGCGCAACCTCGAGGAGGGGCACGTGCTTGAGCCCGCGTACCAGGCGGACGTCGTGATCGTGGGAGCCGGGGTCGCCGGGCTCTCCGCGGCACATCGGCTGACCAGCGCAGGAGTGACGACCGCAGTCCTGGAGGCCGCCCACGGTGTGGGGGGCCGTATGTCGACGGAGAAGGTCGACGGCTTCCGGCTCGACCGCATCGGGCAGCTGCTGTCCACCGCGTATCCCGAACTGCGCCTGACACCAGGGCTCGACGGTCTGGTGCTGCGCCCCTTCGCGCCCGGTGTCCTGTTGCACAGCGACGGCCGCCACCATCGCGCGGGCGCCACCCCGGCGAACTCGAGGAGCGCCGCGTGGAGCGTCACACGGAGCGCGAGGAGCGCCCGGAGCACAAGGCGCGCGAGGGGCGCACTCCATGCCGTACGCGCCCTGGCGAGCGCCCCCCGTCCCGCGCCCCGTCCGACGCCCCGCCCGGCCGCGGCCCCCCGGAGCGGCACCGCCCCGCTGGGCACCGCCGTCGACCAGGCCCGCCTCGGCGCCGCGCTCGCCCGGATCGCGGACGCCCCCGTGGAGCGCCTCCTCGCCCGCCCCGAACTCCCCGCCGCCCAGGCCCTCGCGGCCCGCGGTCTGCCCGCCCGCACGATCGACGGGTTCCTGCGACCGCTGCTGGCGGCCCTGCTGTGCGACCCGGAGCTGACGACGTCCAGCCGCTGCGCGGACCTCGCGCTGCGGGCCTTCGCGGGCGGGCGGCTGAGTGTGCCGGAGGGCGGGGCCGAGATCCTGCCGGAGCTGCTGGCCCGCTCGCTGCCGCCGGGGACGGTGCACACCGGGGTCCGGGTCACCTCGGTCTCCACCAACACGGTGACCACCGCGGAGCACGGCGAGTTCCGCTGCCGTGCGGTACTTCTGGCGACCGACGCCCGCGCCGCGGCCGAGCTGCTGCCGGGCCTGCGCGTACCCGACTTCCACCCGGTGACGGTGGTTCACCACACGACCGACGAACCGCCGGAGACCGGTACCGCGCTGCTGCTGGACGCGGACCGCGGCGGCCCCGTGGTCCACACGGCGGTGGTGAGCCGCGTGGACCCGAGCCGCGCCCCCGCGGGCCGCGCCCTGATCTCCTCGACGGTCCTCGGCCCGCCCCCGCCGGACGTCGAGACCGCCGTCCGTATGCATCTCTCCCGCCTCTACGGCACGTCGACGGCCCGCTGGGAGACCCTCGCCGTCCACCACACCCCGGAGGCGGTGCCGACCATGCGCACCCCCCACGACCTACGCCGCCCGGTACGCCTCCTGGCGGGCCTGTACGTCTGCGGCGACCACCGGGACACGAGCACGGTCCAGGGGGCGTTGCACTCGGCGCACCGGGCGACGACAGCGATGCTGACGGACCTCGGGGCGAGGGGTTCGATGCACAGGGCGGACCCGCTCCCGGCAACACGGGCCGCCTGAACGCACCCAGGGGCGCGGGGAACTGCGCGACAAGCCCCGACGCACCCGCACCCGGCACACACCACCCGAAGTCACGGCGCTACCCGAACGCGGCCACCTTGTCCCGATAACCCCGCACCGGTGCCGCGTCCTTGTACGGCTCCAGCCTCCGCTCGAAGTCCCTCACATACTCGATCGCCCGAACCGACCGCATCTCAGCAGCGGCACCCGCGGCCTCCGCACCCAGCGCGCAGGCCTGGTCGAGCTCCCCGAGGCCGAGGCGAGCGGAGGCAAGCACCACCCGGCAGAAGAGCCGACTGCGGGCGTACGCCGGCGCCCGCAGCTGAAGCGAGCGCTCGGCGTGCTGCGCCGCCGCACGGAACTGCTGAAGGTCACGGTGCGCGTGCCCGAACTCGTCGGCGAGCTGTGCCTCGTCGAAGAAGCGGGCCCAGTACGGGACTTCGTCACCGGGCCGGGCCGCCTCCAGGGCGCGCTCGGCGCGGACCAGCGCGCCCGTGCAGTTGCGCACCTCGCCGAGCACCCCGTGTCCGCGCGCCTCGACGGAGTGCAGCAGCGCCTGCACGACCGGCGGGGCGTTGGTCCCGAGCCCCTGCTGGGCGACCCGCGCCAGCTGCACCGCCTCGCGCCCGTGCCCGAGATAGACCGCCTGCCGGCTCATCGTGATCAGCACGAAGGACCCGTAGGCCCGGTCCGCCGCCGCCTGCGCGAGCCGCAGCGACTGCACGAAGTACCGCTGCGCGAGCCCGTGCGCCGCGATGTCGTACGACGTCCAGCCCGCGAGCCGGGTCAGGTCGGCCGCGGCGGCGAACAGCCGGCGGCCGACCTGTTCGCCGTAGGTGCCGCGCAGCATCGGCTCGCACTCGTGCTCCAGATAGCGCACGAGGGCCTGGCGGGCGTGGCCGCCGCCGTACATGTCGTCGAGGGAGCGGAACAGTTCGCCGACCGAGCGCAGCGCGGCGATGTCGCCGCCGGTGACCTTCTGGCCGGGCCCGCGCTCGGCGCCGCGCTGCCGGGGCACCACCGGGCGGCCCTGGGCGGGGACGCGGAGCGGGGGTTCGCCGCGGGCGACCTTGTCGTCGGCCCGGCCGATGAGCCAGTCGCGGCTGGGGACGACGAGACCGGCCGGGGTGAAGGCGATCTTCCGCAGTTCGGCGTGGCTTCCGGAGTCCTTGCGCCACAGCCCGCCCACGATGTCGACGGCCTCCTCGGGGGTGGCCGCGAACTCCAGGCCCGCGTAGACGGGCGCGCAGGCGTCGAGCCCGAGATCCTGGGCGCTGAGCCGCCGGCCGAGTCGGCGGGTGAAGACCTCGGCGATGAGGGCGGGGGTGGTGCCGCGGGGCTGCTGGCCGCGCAGCCACCGGGTGACCGATGTCTTGTCGTATCTCAGATCAAGCCCGTGTTCGAGACCGAGTTGGTCCACTCGACGGGCGAGTCCCGCGTTGGAGAACCCCGCTTCTGCGATGAGCGCGGCGAGCTGGCGGTTGGGAGTGCGCTGCGCGGGTCGTTCCGTCATCTGCGGTGGTGTCTCCTGCCCGGATTGCCTGTGAGCAGCCCTTATGGCCTCTATAGGACGGCGTGAATGTAGCGGAGAGTGAGCAGACGATCGCACACTTCCACGTTCGTTCATCCGATCGTGTGAGGATTGACCGCACGGCTGACGCGTGACGGCGAGTCGTACAGTGGCGTAGGCACAGTTCGTGCCTTACGACTCTCCAGGGAGGCGCTTGCCGTGAGCGAGCTGCGGTTCGTCCGGATGGGATTCGGTGCGGAGTCCGTCGAGTACCAGGAGGCGTGGGACGAGCAGCGCCGGGTGCACGCGGCGCGGTTCACCGACGAGGTCCCCGACACCGTGCTGCTGCTCGAACACCCGCCCGTGTACACGGCCGGCCGGCGCACCGCCGACAGCGAGCGACCGCTCGACGGCACCCCGGTCGTCGACGTGGACCGCGGCGGCAAGATCACCTGGCACGGCCCCGGGCAGCTGGTGGGCTACCCGATCCAGAAGCTGCCGCGTCCGGTGGACGTCGTCGCGCATGTACGGCGCCTTGAGGAGGCCCTGATCCGCACATGCGCGGAGTTCGGCCTGGAGACCAGCCGGGTCGAGGGCCGCAGCGGCGTGTGGGTGCTCGGCGATCCGGTCGAGCAGCGCCCCGCGATCGGCGGACTGTCGCTGGACTTCGACCCGCGTCTCACCGACGAGGAGTTCGACCCGCGGATGAACGGGCCCGAGTACGCGCCGTCCAACGCCGGGCAGCGGCGCGAGGACCGGAAGATCGCGGCGATCGGCATCCGGGTCGCCAAGGGCGTCACCATGCACGGCTTCGCGCTGAACGTGAACCCGGACAACCGGTGGTTCGACCGGATCATCCCGTGCGGGATCCGGGACGCGGGGGTGGCTTCGCTGGCGAACGAGCTGGGCCGGGATGTGACCATCGATGAGGTGCTGCCGGTGGTGGAGCGGCATCTGCGGGATGTGCTGGAGAACGCCGATCTGAAGCCTCGGGAGATCGAGAAGGCTTCGGCGTAGGCGGTCGGTGGATCACTGCGGGCCGGTGGGGCTGGTCGCGCCCACGCGGCGGAGCCGCATATCAGTACAGCCCCGCGCCCCCAGGTGGGGAATGGAGCCCGGCGCCGAGAAGTTGCCCTCAGCGTTAGGGCCGTAGAAAACACGGGCGTACCCTGGTGTGCGCCGAAGAATCGAAGCTACAGGGAGCCGATGTGTCCGCAGTCACACCCGACGGACGCAAGATGCTGCGCCTGGAGGTCCGGAACGCCCAGACCCCCATCGAGCGCAAGCCCGAGTGGATCAAGACGCGGGCGAAAATGGGTCCCGAGTACACCGCGATGCAGAAACTCGTGAAGAGCGAGGGGCTGCACACGGTCTGCCAGGAAGCCGGCTGTCCCAACATCTACGAGTGCTGGGAGGACCGCGAGGCGACCTTCCTCATCGGCGGCGACCAGTGCACCCGGCGCTGCGACTTCTGCCAGATCGACACCGGCAAGCCCGAGGCGCTCGACCGCGACGAGCCGCGCCGCGTCGGTGAGTCCGTGGTCACCATGGACCTCAACTACGCCACCATCACCGGCGTCGCCCGCGACGACCTGGAGGACGGCGGGGCCTGGCTGTACGCCGAGACCGTGCGCCAGATCCACCAGCAGACCGCGGAGCGCGAGGGCGGCCACACCAAGGTCGAGCTGCTCGCCCCCGACTTCAACGCCGTACCGGAGCTGCTCCAGCAGGTCTTCGAGTCGCGGCCCGAGGTCTTCGCGCACAACGTCGAGACGGTGCCCCGGATCTTCAAGCGGATCCGGCCCGGCTTCCGCTACGAGCGCTCCCTGAAGGTCATCACCGAGGCCCGTGACTTCGGCCTGGTGACCAAGTCCAACCTGATCCTCGGCATGGGCGAGACCCGCGAGGAGGTCAGCGAGGCGCTCAGGCAGCTGCACGACGCGGGCTGTGAGCTCGTCACCATCACGCAGTACCTGCGGCCCTCCGTCCGGCACCACCCCGTGGAGCGCTGGGTCAAGCCGCACGAGTTCGTGGAGCTGAAGGAGGAGGCCGAGCAGATCGGCTTCTCCGGTGTGATGTCAGGCCCGCTCGTCCGGTCCTCGTACCGCGCCGGCCGGCTGTACCAGATGGCCATCGAGAAGCGTGGCGCGTACGTCGCCTCGCAGGCGGTCTGAGACTCGCTGGAGAACGACTGGATGGCACTGCGTGCCACTCGGCGCGTGTGAATCCGGGCACAAGCAACTACCGCACGGTAGTGGCCAATTGGCGCGGCCCGCGGCGTCCCCGCAGATGGGGGCACCGTCAGGGCCGCGTCCGTGTTCTCGGGCCGCATATCAAGGCTTCATTGGTGTTTGACCGGTCGGTCACGCCCTGGTAACACCATTCAGTGACCCTGGCTGTACAGCCCGTGCACCACTCACCAGAGCCGTTATCCCTGAGGGGGGACCTCCATCATGCAGGCCGCGCCCGTTCGCGCCACCGCCATCCCGTCGTTCACCGATGCACTCCGTGCCGTCGAGTCGCTGCTCATGAGCAGCGGCCAGCGCACCGCGCGCCGCAACGCCTGGACGTCCGTCCTGGAGGACCGCCGTCGCGCCAAGGACCGGGTCGAGGCCCAGCAGGTCCTGGAGAAGGCGATCGGCGCCCGCCTCTGAGCGCCTCCGCCGTCGTCCCCGCTCCGGACGCCACGTAGACTTCCTGGCATGGCGAGAAGTGACAGCGCGGCGGATGCCGCAAACCCCGGGCGTCTGAAGCAGATCGCCCTGACGTACAAGATGACCCGCAAGGCCGACAAGACGATCGGCCTGGTGCTCGCGGGTGTCTTCCTCCTCATCCTCGGTGTCTTTCTCGCGTTCGGTTTCCTGATCGGTCACCCGGTCTACCTCGGCATCCTGGGCCTCCTGCTCGCCTTCCTCGGAACGGCGATCGTGTTCGGGCGCCGCGCGGAGCGGGCCGCCTTCGGGCAGATGGAGGGACAGCCGGGCGCCGCCGCGGCCGTGCTCGACAACATCGGCCGGGGCTGGACGACGACGCCCGCGGTGGCGATGAACCGCAGCCAGGACGTGGTGCACCGGGCCGTCGGCAAGGCCGGCATCGTCCTGGTCGCCGAGGGCAACCCGAACCGGGTGAAGACCCTGCTGGCCGCCGAGAAGAAGAAGATGAACCGCATCGTCGCGGATGTGCCGGTGCACGACCTGATCGTGGGCACGGGCGAGGGCCAGATCCCGCTGAAGAAGCTGCGGACCTCGATGCTCAAGCTGCCGCGCGTGCTGACCGGCCCCCAGGTGACCGCCACCAACGACCGGCTGCGGGCGATGGGCGACCTGATGAGCAACATGCCGCTGCCGAAGGGTCCCATGCCGAAGGGCATGAAGCTGCCGAAGGGCGGCCCGAAGGCTCGCTGAATCAGCCTCTACGACGAGAAGGGCGCCCGGAGTTGATCTCCGGGCGCCCTTCTCGTCGTAGGTCGTACGCGTCTCAGATCCGCACCTCGACCGTGCGGGCCAGCCGGTCGTGCAGGCCGCGGCCGTCGCGGTCCCAGATCAGGGCCGGGACGGCGAGGCAGAGCAGCAGCGTGCGCAGCAGGGCGCGCAGCGGCTTGACCTGGCCGGTGGCGAGGTCGACGACCCGGAGGCGGAAGAGGCGCTTGCCCGGGGAGAAGCCGAGGGTGCCGACCGTGAGGACGCTCATCACGAAGAAGACCAGCAGGGCCCAGTTGCCCGTCGCCTGGTCGTAGCCGTGCGTGATCAACTGGGATGCAATCAACATGCTCATCCCCCAGTCCACGACCAGCGCCCCGAGGCGTCGTCCCGGGCGGGCGATGGAGCCCGGTCCCTCCTCGGGCAGCCCCAGCTGCTGACCCCGGTATCCGAAGTCCACACCGGCTTCCTCGGCGGCCGCGCGGGGGCCGGAGAGCCACGATCCGATTGCTTCCCTCTTGTCCACGCGTCCACGGTACTGCCCGCGTTTCGCGATACGGACAGGTGGGGTGGATCGGAAGGTGTCCGGTTAACTTGTGCGAAACAAATGGGTCACGCCTGAGAAATCACCCGTCCCTAGGGTCGAGAACAGCGTGTGCCACCGCACTGGCCGCACGAACGAACTACCACCCCGGCACGGAATCGTCGGGAGTAGGAGGAGCTGGATGTTCCAGAACGCCGACGAGGCCAAGAAGTTCATCGCGGACGAGGACGTCAAGTTCGTCGACGTCCGCTTCTGCGACCTGCCGGGCGTGATGCAGCACTTCACGATCCCGGCCGAGGCCTTCGACCCGGCCGAGGAGCTCGCCTTCGACGGCTCCTCGATCCGCGGCTTCCAGGCCATCCACGAGTCCGACATGGCGCTCCGCGCCGACCTGTCCACCGCGCGCGTCGACCCGTTCCGCCGCGACAAGACGGTCAACATCAACTTCTTCATCCACGACCCGATCACGGGCGAGCAGTACTCCCGTGACCCGCGCAACGTGGCGAAGAAGGCCGAGGCCTACCTCGCCTCGACCGGTATCGCGGACACCGCGTACTTCGGCCCCGAGGCCGAGTTCTACGTCTTCGACTCGGTGCGCTTCGCGACCGGCGCGAACGAGAGCTTCTACCACATCGACTCCGAGGCCGGCGCCTGGAACACCGGTGCGGAGGAGAACAACCGCGGCTACAAGGTCCGCTACAAGGGCGGCTACTTCCCGACCCCGCCGGTCGACCACTTCGCCGACCTGCGTGCCGAGATCTCGCTGGAGCTGGCCAAGTCCGGCCTCCAGGTCGAGCGCCAGCACCACGAGGTGGGCACCGCCGGCCAGGCCGAGATCAACTACAAGTTCAACACGCTGCTCGCCGCGGCCGACGACCTCCAGCTCTTCAAGTACATCGTGAAGAACGTGGCCTGGCGCAACGGCAAGACCGCGACCTTCATGCCGAAGCCGATCTTCGGTGACAACGGCTCGGGCATGCACGTCCACCAGTCGCTGTGGAGCAACGGCGACCCGCTGTTCTACGACGAGGCCGGCTACGCGGGCCTGTCGGACACCGCCCGCTACTACATCGGCGGCATCCTCAAGCACGCCCCGTCGCTGCTCGCCTTCACCAACCCGACGGTGAACTCGTACCACCGTCTGGTGCCGGGCTTCGAGGCGCCGATCAACCTGGTGTACTCGCAGCGCAACCGCTCCGCGGCCATGCGTATCCCGATCACGGGCTCCAACCCGAAGGCCAAGCGCGTCGAGTTCCGTGCGCCCGACTCCTCCGGCAACCCGTACCTCGCCTTCTCGGCGCTGCTGCTGGCGGGCCTGGACGGCATCAAGAACAAGATCGAGCCGGCCGAGCCGATCGACAAGGACCTCTACGAGCTGGCTCCCGAGGAGCACGCGAGCGTGGCCCAGGTCCCGACGTCCCTCCCGGCCGTCCTCGACTCGCTGGAGCGCGACCACGAGTTCCTGCTCGCCGGTGACGTCTTCACGTCCGACCTCATCGAGACGTGGATCGACTTCAAGCGCGCGAACGAGATCGCTCCGCTTCAGCTGCGTCCGCACCCGCACGAGTTTGAGCTGTACTTCGACGTGTGATCGACGTGTAGTCCGTGCGACGGCGCCCTCGCCCCTGTTTTTCAGGGGTGGGGGCGCCGTCGTATGGTTTCCTGCACGACTGTTCGAAAACGGCTGACGGGGGTCACGGGGTCATGGGAAAGCCCGAACGGGACGACGAGGACCGGGAGTTCGACATTCGCTGGGCCGAAGCGGCCGAGCTGAAGGAGCCCTCGGCCCGGGCCCGGATGCTCGCGGCCCGCTGGAAGGAGAACCCCCCGGAGCCCCAGCCGTTCCGCGCCGACCCGGACGGGGGGATGCGGCCACGGTCGGGCTGGGCGTCGACGGCGCTCGTGTTCGGGATCGTGGCGGCGGTGATCGTGGTGCTGGGGTACGGCGGATTCCGGGCGCCGTACTAGGCGGGATGGGCCATGAGTGACGACGTGAGGGACGAGCTGGCTGCTGTGCTGCGGCTGGCCGAGGGGGCCGATCTCCGGGACGCGGTCGACGGCGCGAACCCCGGGGCCTGGATCGCGCTGGACCTGGACGCACGGTCATGGCTGCAATGGCACCGGACAGGGGAGCCGGAGGGCGCCAAGCGCCGGCGCACCTGGTTCGCCGCGTTGCGGCGCCCGGAAGCGCTCGACGAGTCGAGGCTGGCCCTCGCGCTGTGTCATCGCGACGGGCGGGTGCGGGAGGCGGCGCTCGAACAGGTGGGGTCGTTCCCGGTGCTGCTGCCCCTGGTCGTCATCCGCGCCGCCGACTGGGCCGACCCGGTGCGGGAGAAGGCCCGCGAGGTGCTGCGCGGGATGCTCACGATGGCCGACGCCATCGCCCTCGCACCGCTGATCCTGCTGGTCGGCCGACGCGCACGGGGCGTGTACGGCGTCGAACTGCTCGGGGACGTGCTGCGCGAGGCGTCGCTGGAGCGGCTCGGCCCGCTGCTGACCGCCCAGGATCGTGCCGTACGCCGCTACGCCCACCGTCTCGCCATCGAGAACGGCCTCCTCTCCCCCGTCGAGCTCGCCCGCCTCGCCGCCCAGGACGACGACACCGTGCTCCAGGACCTGTGCGCCGACGCCGCGCTGGCCGCCGTGGCGGAGGACGGTGCCGACGAAGACGTACTCGAGCCTCTCCTCGGCGCCCGCAATCCGCGGGCCCGGGCCGCCGGGGTCACCGCGTTGCGGCGGGCGGGGCTGCCCGAGCGGGCCATCGCGTTTCTTGATGACCGGTCGGGGCGGGTGCGGGCCTGTGCGCGGTATGTGACGCGGCAGTACGGGGGTGATCCGGCGGCCTGGTACCGGGAGCGGTGTGCCGGTGCGGGGGTGACGCCGGGGGCCGTGAGCGGGCTCGCGGAGTGTGGGGAGCGGGGGGACGCGGGGGTGCTGTGGGGCTTGACCTCGCACTCCGTGCCTGCCGTGCGGGCGCGGGCCGTGGCGGGGCTGCGGGCCCTGGACGTGTCGGACCTGGCGCGGTTCACGGCGCTGCTCGACGATCCCGATCCTGGGGTGGTGCGGGAGGCGACCCTGGCGCTGGTGCCCTCGGCGCGGTCGGTGGACGCCGGGTGGCTGATGGGGCGGCTCGCGGCGGGGCGGTCCCGGCCGGTGCGGGTCTCGGCGTTCCGGTTGCTCGACGGGCACGGCGGGGTCGTACGGCTGCGGGCCGCGGTCGAGCTCATCGACGACCCGGACGACAAGCTGCGGCACTGGGCGCGGCAGTCCGTGCAGCTCTGGCGGCCGACCGCGGACGTGCCGCTGGGGTCGGCGGAGGTGGGTGAGCTGTACGACCGGTCGCGGGAGCTGTTCAGCGAGTACGTGCTGACGCGGCGCAAGCGGGAGGCCGGACTGCGGGCCTGAGGGCGGGCGCGCGGCCTGGACCGAGCCTTTGCCGGGCGCAGGGCTGATCCCGACCGCTTCATGGTGGGGCCGGGTGCACACTGGCAGTGGGACGAGTGCCTGACTGCGGGGTGAGGCAGATGCAGAGCCGCTTCCGGAGCGACCGGCGGCTGACCGTGCGGATGACGGTCACGCTGTTCCTGCTCGGGTTGTTGTACGTCGTCTTCGTGGGCGCGTTGATCGTGCTGCTGAAGTCCTGGGTACTGGTCGTCGTCGTGGTGGCCGCGATGCTCGGGGCGCAGTACTGGTTCTCCGACCGGGTCGCGCTGTTCGCGATGCGCGGGCAGGTCGTGGAGCGGGACGCGTATCCGGAGCTGCACGGGGTCGTGGACCGACTGTGTGCCATCGCGGACATGCCCAAGCCGGTCGTCGCCGTGTCCCACATGGACATGCCCAACGCGTTCGCCACCGGGCGCAATCCCGACCACGCCGTGGTGTGCGTGACGGACGGGCTGCTGCGGCGGCTGGAGAAGGACGAGCTGGAGGGGGTCCTCGCGCACGAGCTGTCGCACGTGGCGCACAAGGACGTCGCCGTGATCACCGTCGCCTCGTTCCTCGGGGTCATCGCGGGGCTCATCGTGCGGTTCGCGTTCTACTCGCAGGTCTTCGGCGGACGCAAGGACCAGAACACCGCGGTCGTCCTCGCCGCCGTCCTGGGCGTCTCGGCGGCCGTGTACGCGTTGAGCTTCCTGCTCATCCGGGCGCTGTCCCGGTACCGGGAGCTGGCCGCCGACCGGGCCGCGGCCCAGCTGACCGGGCGGCCCTCGGCGCTGGCCTCCGCGCTGACGAAGGTGTCCGGGGACATCGCCCGGATCCCGACCAAGGACCTGCGGACCGCGCAGGCCTTCAACGCCTTCTACTTCACCCCGGCCACCGGCAAGGAGCCCGGCATCGAGCGGTTCTTCTCCACCCACCCGTCCCTGGAACAGCGCCTCGATCAACTGGGCCGGATCTCGGCCGAGTTGGGCGAGGCCGCCCGGCCCGGGAAGCCGGAGTAGCGGATGGGGCTGCTGGACATTCTGCTCGGGCGCACCAAGCCGGTCGCGCCCGATCTCGACCGGCTCTTCGCGCTGCCCTCGGCGGCGGTGACGCTGGAGGCCGCGGCGGGGTTCACCCCGTCCGGGAGCGGCGCGGTGTGCTTCGCGACCGTCGAGGGCGCGGCGTTCGAGCAGACGCACCGGGAGGTGCAGGCGCTGCTGGACGCGGACGCCGACCGGGACGGCCCTCCGGTCGAGCTGCGGCGAGACGACTACGGGTACTCCTGGCTGGTGTCGCAGCGCGCCCCCGACCAGCTGCATCTGCTGGTCAACGATCTGCACGCGGTGAACTCCTCGATGGAGGTCAACGGCTTCGGGCCGCAGCTGCTGTGCTCGCTCGCGGGGTTCCGGGACGAGGCGGGGCGTGCGCTCGCGCTGGTCTATCTCTACAAGCGCGGCACGTTCTACCCGTTCGCGCCGCTGCCCGGCGAGGGGCAGCGGCGCGACAACGCGCTGGAACTGCGGGTGAAGGCGGCCCTCGGGGACGATCTGCGCCTCGAACAGGATCTGAGCCGCTGGTTCCCGGTGTGGGGCGCCCCCGGCCTGTGACCAGGGGCTACCCGTACCGCTCTCACTTGCTCTTCTCGCGCGCCTGACGACGGGCCTCGAGGGGGCGCTCACGGCGGTAGCGGCGCTCCCACTTGGCCTGCTTGTCACGGCGGTCGCGGTATGTGCGGTAGTCGCCGGCCATCATGCCGCCGCCGGACGACGATCCGCCGCCCCGCGTCGGCGTCGAGGACGTCCCGCGCCCGTACTGCATGTACAGGAAGAGCACGGCGACGGCGGCGAGCCAGTAGAGGTGGTTCCCGAATCCTAAGACGACCAGAACAACGGTCCCGGCCATGACGATGGTGCCCATCATTGGCCTCCGTGTGCGTGGGTGGGTGAGCAGCAGAGTAGTGCCGAACGCGCAGAGTGACGCCCGTCCTGCCGAAAGCAGAGGTGACTGCTCCGCAACGGGTGTCCAGCGTAGGGAGTCCGTCACTCGGCGTGCATCTCCTTTTCCCGCGGCCTAGAGTCGGCCGAAACGGAAGATTCCATCTGTTTCGCAACATAAGGGGTGCCCGGGATGAGTGATCTCTTCGTCGTCGCCTACGACGACCTCGCCACCGCCCATCAGGTCCGCGAGAAGGTCGTCGAGCTGTCCAAGCAGCATCTCGTCGAGCTGGAGGACATCGTGGTCGTCGAGCGACGGGACGACGGCAGGATCAAGCTGCATCAGGCCGTCAACCACACCACCATGGGCGCGGCCGGCGGCGCCCTGTGGGGCGGGGTGATCGGGCTGCTGTTCCTCGCCCCGCTGCTCGGCGCGGCGGTGGGCGCGGCGGCCGGTGCGGCCGGTGGCGCGATCACCGACACCGGCATCGACGACAACTTCATGAAGGAGCTGAGCCAGAATCTGCGCCCGGGTGCCGCGGCCCTGTTCGCCCTGGTCAGGCAGGCGGCACAGGACAAGGTGATCCCGGAACTGGCGCCGTTCGGCGGCCAGTTGGTGCAGACCTCGCTGAGCCAGGCCGACGAGGACCATCTGCGCGAGGCGATCAAGGCGGCGCGGAAGACCGCCGCTTGAGACCGACCGTCGTGATCGAATGAGGGCATGTTGTCCTCCTTCACCTTGTCCTCCTTCACCTTCAGTCACGGCGGCGAACGGCTCAGCGGGGTGTACGGCGGCGGTGGTGCGGGTCGGGCCACCGCCGTCGTGCTGCACGGGGCCGGCAACGGCAGCAAGGAGCGACTGACGCCGGTGCTGGCGGAGTTCGCGGGCCGTGGCTGCGGGGTGCTCGCCCTCGACTTCTCCGGGCACGGCGAAAGCAGCGGTGAGCTGCGGGAGTTGAGTCTGCGCCGCCGGTTCGAGCAGGCCGTCGCGGTGATCGACGCACGGGTCGCGGCGGACGGTCCGCTGGTCCTGGTCGGGTTCAGCATGAGCGGGCAGACCGTCGCCGATCTCGTACGGCACTACGGGGCGCGGGTGTCGGCGATCGGGCTGTGCTCGCCCGCGGTGTACGCGGCCGAGGCGTGGGAGCTGCCGTTCGGGGACGGGGACGGACCGTTCAGCGAGCTCATCCGCACCCCGGACAGCTGGCGCGAGGCGCCCGCGCTCGATGTCCTGCGCGCCTACGAGGGCCGCGCGGTGCTCGCGGTGCCGGGCCATGACGAGGTGATCCCGCCCGCCGTCACCGAGGCCGTGCAGGACGCGCTGGCCACGCGCGCGCAGTACACCCACCTCGAACTTCCGGACGCCGCACACCGGTTGGGGCTCTGGTTCCGCGATCACGCCGACGACCTGCGGGCCTTCGCCGACGCGCTCCTGGTCGACGGCTGGACGGCGACCCGCGCCTGGCTGGCCAAGCAGCTCCCCGCGGGCCGTACGGTCGTCACCACCCGTTTCCTGTCGGGCGGCTGGACCTCGCAGATGCGTGGGCTCACCCTCGACGACGGCACGGACCTCGTGCAGCGCTCCTTCGTGAAGCCCTTCTTCCGGCACCACGCCCCCGGGCTCCTCGCCCGCGAGGCGGCGATCCTCACGCTGCTCGCCGGGCAGGACGGCGTTCCGGCGCCCGAGCTGGTCGCGGTGGACGCCACGGCCGAACTCGCCGACCACCCCAGCCTGTTGATGTCCCGGCTGCCGGGCCGGGTGCGGGTCGACGAGGAGGATCTCGTACGGCGTCTCGACCTGCTGGCGGCCCAACTCGTCCGGATCCACTCCGTCGTACCGAAGGAGCGTCCGCGCGCCTATCAGGCGTGGACGTCCGCGGAGCGGGTGCGGGTGCCGGAGGGCGCGATGTGGGAGCGGGCCGTCGACGTCATCCGGCGCGAGCCGCCGGCGTACGAGGGCGTCTTCCTGCACCGGGACTTCCACCCGGGGAACGTGCTCTTCGCCGAGGGGCGGATCAGCGGGGTCGTCGACTGGGTGGAGACCTCGTGGGGGCCGGCCGATCTGGACGTGGCACACTGCTCGACCGCGCTCGCACTGCTGCACGGGCCGGAGCACGGGCTGGGCTTCCGGGAGCGGTACGAGGCGCAGGGCGGTGTCCAACTCGCCGATGGCGCCGACCACTTGTACTGGCGGCTCCTCGACGCCCTCGGCTATGCCCCCGACGCGGCGAAACTGGCCGGGCCGTGGCGTGAGCTGGGGCGGAGCGATCTGACGCCGGAGGTGCTGGGCGGGCGTCTGGAGGCTTATGTGAGCCGGTTGTTGGAGCAGTACGCCTAGCAGTGCACGCCTGGCGTCATGCCCGCGGGCTCATGGGATGCGCCCCAGGTGCAGCCGCTGGTGCACGACGTCCCCCGCGACCTCCGCCAGCCGGCGCCGGTGGGAGCGGGCATGGGCGCGGAGGATGTGGAAGGCCTCGTCGACCGGGACGCCGAGGCGGGCGGCGAGCATGCCCTTGGCCTGCTCGATGACGACCCTGCTGTTCAGGGGCGTAGCCGAGCTGGTCGGCCAGGGCGCGGCTCTCGCGCAGTTGGCGGTCGTGTTCCAGCGTCCAGCCGGCGGCGTCCGTGAGTGCCTGGCCCAGCTCCAGCAGCCCGGGGCTGAGGGGGGTACGGCCGGGGCCGAGCAGCACCAGGGCGCCCAGGGTGTCCCCGCCGACGTGCAACGGCAGGGCGGCGACCCGGCCGTAGCCCGGGCGGAGACGGGCCACGGTCAGATGACAGGACGCCGTCGACTCGTGGCGGGCCGCGATGCGCGTGTGGACGTCTCTGAGCGCCTCGGTGGCCGCCTGGTCCGCGAGCACCGTGTGCCGTTCGGCGGTGCTGCCGGCGTGCGCCGCGCGGGCGCGTGCCACCGCGGCTCGCCGCGCCACGGAGGCGACGGTGTCCAGGGCCCCTCGGCGGGTCGCCATGCCGGAAGCGTACGCCCGGGGTAGCCGGACGGAGAGCGGCTCCGCCCGGTCACACGTCCGGTGCCGCGGTCACCACGCCCGCCGCGATCGCCGCGGCCAGGGTGGTGTGGTCGGTCGCGGTCCGGGCGGCGTAGGTGTGGGCGAACTCGGCGATCGCGTGGTCGAAGGTGTCGCCGCCGCCCAGGTAGGCGGCGATGGCGACGCGGTCTCCCGAGCGGGCGTGGGCGCGCGCCAGGGCGGTGCCGCACAGGCGGGCGTAGGTGGTGAGTTCCGCGGGGCTCATCCCGGCCACCTCGGCCGAGCCCTTCATGTCCCGCAGTTGCCGCCAGTAGAAGGCCCGCCCCTGTGGCCCCGTCATCCATCCCAGGAAGATGTCGCCGGCCGCCTGCAACAGCCGCTGGCCCGCGACGACCCGGTGTCCGGGATGGACGTAGGGCCCGCTCGGCAAGTGTTCCTCCAGCACGGACTGGCGGGCCTCCTTGATCTGGAGGAACAGCGGGTCGTCCGCGTCCCGGCCCTCGAGCAGCACGATGAAGCAGCGGGTGCCGACGCTGCCGACGCCGACGACCTTGCGGGCGGCGTCGACGAAACGGTAGCGGTCGAGGAGGAGACGGCGTTCCTCGGCGAGGGTGGAGCGGTAGTCGCTGAAGATCTTGCGCAGGGCGGCCATGTCGGGGACGCCTGCGGGTTCGAGCAACGGCGGGTCCTGGATGATCCGGCGCCGCCCGTCGACGACCTCCGTCAGCTTCCCGAGCGCCTGGAGGCTGGTGCGGCGGCGGGCCCGGGTGAGGGTCGACCGGGCGCGGCGGCGGTGCCGGGTGGAGCGGATGAGGGGCAGCAGGCTGTCGGCGTCGAGGCGCTCGTACCAGACGGCGAGTTCGCCGAGCCCGGCCAGTCGGCGCATGGACATGCGGTACGCGGCGGTGGCCTCGACGGCCGCGCGGTGGGCCTTGGGCTCGCTGTGGCCGTTCTCGCGGGCGGCCACGACGATGCTCGCGGCGAGGCGTTTGACGTCCCACTCGAAGGGGCCGGGGAAGGTCTCGTCGAAGTCGTTGAGGTCGAAGAGGAGGGTGCGCTCCGGGGAGGCGTAGAGCCCGAAGTTGAGCAGATGGGCGTCACCGCAGAGCTGCACGGTCAGGCCGGTGTGCGGCTGGGCGGCGAGGTCGGCGGCCATCACGGCAGCGGCACCGCGCAGGAAGGCGAACGGGGAGGCCGACATCCTGCCGTACCGGATCGGCAGCAGCTCCGGCAGCCGGTCACGCCCCTGGCGTTCCAGCACGGCGACCGGGTCGGGCCGGTCGAGGGAGGGGATCCAGGTGGCGTGCGCGGAGCGCGGGAGGCGCTTACGGGCGGCTCTTCCCTGCGTGGCGCGCTCACCAGGGGTGCCCTGGCCGCCAGGGGCGCTCATCCGCCGTGCCTTCGCATCACGTCTCCCGATCCGCCGTCGCCTGTCGTCCCTGGTGTCGCACACCTCCTGATCGCAGGGAAGCGTGGGACGGGGGCGGGCGCATGTGGAGTACGGCGATCGGGTGAGGGGCGGCGGTCGAGGCGTGGGTGGGTGAAACGCCGGGTGCCCCTGCTGTGAGGGGCACCCGGCGTCAGCGGCTCACCGTGCGTAGCGCATCAGGGCTCGGACCATGTGGCACGTCGTGTCCGACGGGGGGTGGACGCCGATCGTCTCCGCCGTGGTGCGTATCTTCTCGTTGCGGGCCTGGTTCGGCAGGTACACGCCCGAGTCGAGCAGGGCGATGGCGAGCCGCATCGCCTTGAGGCGGCGGTTGTGCGTGATGTACCACTCGCGTGGCCGGCCCGGCGGCAGCGGGCGCTTCTCCACGGGGGTGTACGGCAGGTCGAGCAGCACCGGGTGCTGGGCGGTCGACTGGGTGGGCAACGGCTTCAGAGCGGCAGCGGGCACAGGCATCCTCCTGTCGCGGTGAGGGTGTCGGAACGGGGGGTTCGGCAGCCCCCCAACACCCTCGAACACGTCTTCTAGTGTACCGCCAGGCACTGACAAAAGGCCCTGGCCACAGGGGCTTTGAGGGGACCTCAGGGGTACCTTTGACCCCATGGAGATCTGGATCAACCCGGCCTGTTCCAAGTGCCGCAGCGCGCTCACCCTGCTCGACGCCGAGGGCGCCGACTACTCGGTCCGCCGCTACCTGGAGGACGTACCGAGCGAGGACGAGATCAGGGCCGTACTCGACCGTCTCGGCCTCGAACCGTGGGACATCACCCGCACCCAGGAGGCCGTCGCCAAGGAGCTGGGGCTCAAGGAGTGGGCACGGGACGAGAGTTCACGCGAGCGATGGGTCACGGCGCTCGCCGAGCACCCGAAGCTGATCCAGCGGCCGATCATCACCGCGGACGACGGCACGGCCGTGGTCGGCCGCAGCGAGGAGGCCGTTCGGGACGCTCTGTCCCGTTAGGCAACTGGATGTCCGTCGGCGGGAGTTCGGGCGCCTCGCGCTGTTACCCTCCGCCGCCATGACCTTCGGTGATCAAGGAATGCCGTACGGGACCGTGGACCCGTACGCCCAGTGGGTGGCGGAGCAGGAGCGGATACGCAGGCGTCGGCGCACCCGGCGGGCGGTGGCCGCGGGGACGGGCGTGCTGCTCGTCGCGGCGATCACCGCGGGGGCCGTGCTGTACACGGACGGGGACGGGCAGGGCGCCGCGACCGCGGCCTCCTCCCCGGCCGTCCCGTCCGTCTCCGTCACCCTTCCCTCCGACGCCCCGTCCGCCCTGCCCTCGCTGCTCTCCCGGCCGGCCGTCCGTCCGGAACAGGCCTTCCCGGCGAAGAGCGTGCGGCTGGCCGACGGTTCCCGGTACGAGCGCGTCGACCTGGCCACCACCTCCGACTGTGCCGAGGGCATGGCACCGGAGCTGGCCGCGCTGATCGCCCAGGGCCAGGGATGCGAGCGGCTGACCGCGGCGCTGTTCACGGACGCCGAGCGGCGCTCGCAGGTGACGGTGACCGTGCTGAGCTTCCGGCGCGTCGAGGACGCCTCGTCCGTGTTCGCGATGGCCTCGATGGACCCGGTGACCTATCAGGTGGTGTCGCTCGATCCGCCGCCCGCGGCCGGGCTGCCGACGGTGCCGCCCGGGTCGGCGGGGGTGTTCCGGCGGGTGATGACCGTGCGGTCCGTGGTGTTCGCCAACGGGCAGTGGGGCGACGGCTCGGAGGCGGACGAGGACGCGATCACGGGGCAGACCGAGGACCTCCTCCGGTACGTGAACGACAACGTCGTCGCCTACGAGGACCCGGACTCCGTGTGACGCACGTTACTTCGGCGGCTCCTGCGACCGCTGAGTAACCTCGTTCGGTATCTCGTACATAGCGGCGTACGCTCCCCTACCTCTTCAGGAGGCGCGCATGTCGCGTAGGAGAACTCTCAGCGCAGGCAAGAAGATCGCCCTGTTCGTGGGCGCGGCGTCGGTGGCGGGCGGTGGTGCCTTCGTCATGGCGAGCACGTCGAACGCCTCCCAGCCGCAGCAACCGCAGACCAAGGCGGCGGACTCGGGCGTCTGCCAGGGACTCGCCACCGCCCTCGGCAACAACCAGAAGTTCATCGACGGCCAACGGGCCGCTCCGGACGCGCAGTCGGCGGCCCGGATCGCCAACCGTGAAGCGGTCATCGAGCAGATCAAGGTGCAGCAGAAGGCGTCCGGGTGCGCCGTTGGGGAGTCGGCTCAGGACTCCCAGGCGGCACAGCCGGCGGCGACGCCCAGCACCCCTGCCGCCTCGGCACCGGCCGCGCAGGCGAGTCAGCCGGCCGCCGCCTCCGGGCAGCAGGTCTGCAACGGCTCCACCGTCACCCTCTCCGGCGAGGGCGGGGCGCCTGCCGCGTCCAGCAACCAGTTCCCGGCGGGGACGAAGCTGAAGGTCACCAACCTGGACAACAACAAGTCCACGACGGTGGAGGTCACTTCGGTCTCGGGCAGCTGCGCACTGCTGAACAACGCCGCCTTCGAGCAGGTCCGCGAACCCGGCAAGTTCCTGATCCGCCGGGCTCTGATCGAGAAGGTGGGGTGAGGCTCAGCGACGCAGGAACTCCGTGAGGCGGCGGCCCGGTTCGGCAGTTCACCCGCCCTCGCCGTCACCTTGCGGGTGTCGTGTGTCCTGCTGTTCGCGGCCATGAGCAGCAGGACCGGCACATCCAGCCCGCGCCGTGCGTCAGGGGACGGGCGCGGGCCGGTCACCGGCTTCACTACGGAGGGGAAGCCGGCGGCCGCCTCCTTAAGGCGGAGCCAGTCGGGGTCGAGGGGTGCTCCGGACGCGGTGGGGCGCGGGACGCAGCAGCATCGGCAGGGCGTGCAGCAGAGGGAACAGACCGCGTACGCGCACGGGGACCCGCGGGCGCGCTGGCCGGTCCGCACACGGTGACGTGCGTCGTGCCGAAGGGCGTGGGGACCTGGACCGCCTCCCGCTCCGCGGGCCACTTGGCCATGACCTTGTCGTAGGCCGCCTGGAAAGCGTCGTCGTCATGGACGCCGCACGCGCGCGTGTGGAGGCCGTAGAGCTCGGACAGGCCCTCTTCGCACCGCTGATCGACCGGACCGTGGGGTCCGGGGGTTCCTCACCGGGGTGCGGGACGCGGCGGCCGAGCGGGACCGAACCGCCAACCCCATCGCATACGAGCCGTCGCGCCGGCCCGCCCGTCGGCTTCGCGTGCCGCTCCCCCGGCGCCGCCGGCCCTCACAGCGTGAAACGCGCCACAGAACCACCAGGTAACACGGGGTTCACATTCGAGCAATGACCGGGAAATCGCCTGTTGACAGGCTCGCGCACATCAAGCGCGGCGTTTCAGTGCCGCAGCGCCGCAGCACCCAGCAGCACCCGCAAGTGCGCCTAGAGACCCACCCCCGAAGGATGTGGCCCGTGACCTTCAAGGCTGAGTACATCTGGATCGACGGCACCGAGCCGACGGCCAAGCTCCGTTCCAAGACGAAGATCCTGGCGGACGACGCCAAGGGTGCGGAGCTGCCGATCTGGGGCTTCGACGGGTCCTCCACCAACCAGGCCGAGGGGCACTCCTCGGACCGTGTGCTCAAGCCGGTCTTCACCTGTCCGGACCCGATCCGCGGCGGCGACGACATCCTGGTCCTGTGTGAGGTCCTCAACATCGACTTCACGCCGCACTCCTCCAACACCCGTGCCGCGCTGGCCGAGGTCGAGGAGAAGTTCGCCGCGCAGGAGCCGATCTTCGGTATCGAGCAGGAGTACACCTTCTTCAAGGACGGCTACCCGCTCGGCTTCCCCAAGGGCGGCTTCCCGGCCCCCCAGGGCGGCTACTACTGCGGTGTCGGCGCCGACGAGATCTTCGGCCGTGACGTCGTCGAGGCCCACCTGGACAACTGCCTCAAGGCGGGCCTCGCGATCTCCGGCATCAACGCCGAGGTCATGCCCGGCCAGTGGGAGTTCCAGGTCGGCCCGGTCTCCCCGCTGGAGGTCTCGGACCACATGTGGGTGGCCCGCTGGCTGCTCTACCGCACCGCCGAGGACTTCGGCATCTCCGCCACCCTGGACCCCAAGCCGGTCAAGGGCGACTGGAACGGCGCCGGTGCGCACACCAACTTCTCCACCAAGGCGATGCGCGAGGGCTACGACGCGATCATCACCGCGTGCGAGTCGCTCGGTGAGGGCTCCAAGCCGCTCGACCACGTCAAGAACTACGGCGCCGGCATCGACGACCGCCTGACCGGTCTGCACGAGACCGCCCCGTGGAACGAGTACTCCTACGGTGTCTCCGACCGTGGCGCCTCGGTCCGTATCCCGTGGCAGGTCGAGAAGGACGGCAAGGGCTACATCGAGGACCGCCGTCCCAACGCCAACGTCGACCCGTACGTCGTGACGCGGCTGATCGTCGACACCTGCTGCTCCGCGCTGGAGAAGGCCGGCCAGGTCTGATCCGGGCAGTAACTTCCCGAGGGGCGCCCACCGGCTGCGGTGGGCGCCCCTCGGCGCGTTGTCGGTGGGGTCTGTCAGGGTGGGGCCATGGAGATCGACGACGACCTGCTCGCCATCAAGGCCGAGACGGAGAACCGGCAGACGCACACCCGGATTTCGGCGGTACGGCTGCGGGAGCTGGTGCACCGGATCGGCGGTGCCGACGACCACTTCCTGATCGTGCAGCGGATACCGGACCGGCCGGCGGTCTTCATCCAGGTCGCCCACGAGCCGGGTGGGGTGTACGCGTTCCAGCACCGCACCGGATCCGTCCCGTACATGTGGGTCACCGAGGTGACGGACCCGGACCTGGTCGCGGACGTGATGGCGCGCTGGGCCCGCCAGGAGGACGGCTGGGACACGGGGATCGTCTGGCAGGGCGACGAACTCGGGGCGCCCCAGGAGGTGCCGGCGCCGGACCCGGAGGTCACCGCCGAGGCCGAGGGGCAGGTGCGCGAGATGCTCACCGACGGCTACCTCGGCATCGAGGAGATCATCCGCGAGACCGCCTACCTGCTGGAGGACCGGCTGTCCGCCGCGCAGGCCCGGCCGATCGTGGAGCGGCTGTGGCTGGCGCGGGTCGAGGAGCAGGAGTCCTGGACCGAACCGACCGACCCTGACCGGCTGGAGCGGGCGTTCGCGGCGCTGGAGCGGGACGGCATCGTGGCCCGCGAGCACTTCACCTGCTGCCGCAGCTGCGGGATGGGCGAGATCGGCGCCGAGATGGCCGACCGGGAGGGCGGCGCCCGGGGCTTCGTCTTCTTCCACTACCAGTGCACCCGCAGCGCGGCCGAGGGTCACGGACTGTCCGTCTACTACGGCGACTTCGCCAACACCCCGCAGGGCAAGGCCGCCGTCGGGCACGAGGTCGTCGCGGCACTCGACGCCGCCGGGCTGTCCACGCAGTGGGACGGCAATCCGGACACCGCGATCGCCGTCAGGCCCCTGAACTGGCGCAAACGCCTGGTGGGGTGACGTACGCAACGTCAGTTTCCCGTCAAGGAAGCGTCCAAGCAGTGAGAGGAGGGTCCTGTTGCGGGCTTGTGTCTGCTTCAATGTGGGCATGGCCAGCTTCCAGAACCCCACCGCGACAGGTCGCCATGACCTCGAGCCGTTCTGGCCTTCCCGTCAGCACCACGACTTCGACCGGGTGTGTTGCCGCGCGATGAACGCGCGGGCCCTCTAAAGCCGTACACACCCCGTCCGGCCTTCGGCCAGCGCGCAGTCGATCCACGTCTCCGGACGACCCGTCCCCGGGACGACCTTCTCGCGCGAAAGAGCTGACCCTCATGGCGACCACTCGTACTCTCTCCCCCGCTCCCCTCGCCACCGCCCCGGCCCACGCCCTCGCCGAGCACGGCCCCCGGCACCGGCTCAGGGCCGTCGGCCCCGACGACGTGCTGGACGTGGCGGACTTCCTGCCGCCGGGTGCCACCTGGCTGCCCGCCCCGCAGCACGCGCTGCCCACGCTGCCGGGCCAGCCGCCGATGATCGGCTACCTGGTGCTGGTCCCGGCCGACCAGCAGCCGCCCCTGCTGCCGACCGAGCAGGCCGCGACCGGTGCTCTCGGTGCCGACAGCGGCGACGACCCGCTCGTCCGCATCGACACCGTGCAGCGCACCGCCGAGGTGAACGGCGTCGAACTCGACCTCACCTACCTGGAGTTCGAGCTCCTCGCCCACCTCGTCGCCAACCCGCACCGGGTGCACACCCGCGACCAGCTGGTCACCACCGTGTGGGGCTACGGCCACGTGGGCGACGGCCGCACCGTCGACGTCCACATCGCCCGCCTCCGCCGCAAGCTGGGCACCCAGCACCGGCAGGCGATCCAGACGATCCGCCGGGTGGGCTACAAGTACGCGCCGCCGACCGGGCGTTGACACGGACGGGCGCCCCAGGGCGCCTGTCGGGTTCCGTTGTCTGCTGACGGCAGAGGTTCGTTCCGTCCGGGCCCTGCGCCGGGCAGAGTCTCCCCCATGAGACTTCTGGTGCTGGGCGGTACGGAGTTCGTGGGGCGGGCCGTCGTCGAGGCGGCGCTCGGGCGCGGCTGGGACGTGACCGTCTTCCACCGGGGACGGCACGCACCCGTGGCCGGGGTGCGGTCGCTGCACGGCGACCGCACCGCACCCGACGGGCTCGCCGCCCTTGCGGACGGGGGCAGTTGGGACGCCGTCGTCGACACCTGGTCGGCGGCGCCCCGGGCGGTGCGGGACGCGGCGCGGCTGCTGCGGGGCCGCGCGGGGCGGTATGTGTACCTGTCGAGCCGCTCGGTGTACGCATGGCCGCCGGCCGCCGGACTCACCGAGGACGCTCCCCTGGTGGAGGGTGCCTCGGCCGATGCCGGGCAGAGCGACTACGCCCGTGACAAGCGGGGCGGCGAGCTGGCCGCGACCGAGGCCTTCGGCGCGGACCGCTCGCTGCTCGTCCGGGCGGGGCTGATCCTCGGACCGTACGAGAACATCGGGCGGCTGCCGTGGTGGCTGCACCGGATCGCCCGGGGTGGGCCCGTACTCGCCCCGGGGCCACGGGACCTCCCCCTCCAGTACATCGACGTCCGCGACCTCGCCGCTTGGGTACTGGGCGCGGTGGAGCGGGAGTTGAGCGGGCCGTACAACCTGGTCGCGCCGAGCGGGCACGCCACCATGGGCAGCCTCCTGGAGGCCTGCGCGAAGGTCACCGGCGCCACCGCCGACCTCCGCTGGACCGACCCGGACGTCGTGCTCGACGCCGGTATCGAGCCCTGGACCCAGCTGCCGGTGTGGCTGCCGCCGGGGAGCGACCTGCATGCGGCGCTGCACACCGGTGACGTCACCAAGGCGCTGGGCACGGGACTGAGCTGCCGTCCCGTCGCCGAGACCGTCGCCGACACCTGGAGCTGGCTGCGGGAGATCGGCGGCACCGCGCCGCAGCGCCCCGACCGGCCCGCGGTGGGGCTCGACCCGGCCGTGGAGGCGAAGGTGCTCAGGGGTGTACCTGACACCACCCCCTGACCGGGTGGCCAAGCCCCGTGACCCCGCGGAACCCCTCGGCCAGACTGCTGCCATGGGCATAGAGACACAGAACAGCAGCGGTCGTACATGGGCACGGACCTCGGGTCTGGCGGCGGTGCGGGGGTTCGGGCTGGCGTTGGTGACGCTGCCGGGGGCGATCTTGTACTTCACGCTGTCGCTGGTGTCGATCTCGCTCATCCCGGTCGGCCTCGGGATCGTCACCACGCCACGGGTGCTGGCAGGTGTACGGGCGTTCGCGGACCGGCGGCGGGTGCTCGCCGCCGAGTGGTGCGGGGTGCGGATCCCGTCGGCGTACCGGCCGATCCCCGCGAACGCCAACCCCTGGGAGCGCACCTTCGGCATGCTGCGTGATCCGGCGACCTGGCGGGACCTCAGGTGGCTGCCGGTGGACATGACGGCGGGCTACCTCACCGCGCTGCTGCCGGCCGTGCTGCTGCTGTACCCGGTGGAGGGGCTCGCGCTGGCGGCCGGACTGTGGCGGGTCTTCCCGGACGGCTACTGGTACGCCTTCGTGCCGGTCACCGGGCAGGCCTCCGCGTTCGGCGCCGGTGCGCTCGCGCTCGTCTTCCTGCTGCTCTTCCGGCTGCTCCCCGAACCGCTGCTGCGCGCCCACTTCCGTCTCACCGGCGCCCTCCTCACCCCCAGCCAGGCCCAACTCGCCGAGCGGGTGCGCGTGTTGACCGAGACCCGGCAGGACGCCGTCGACACCTCCGCCGCCGAACTGCGGCGCATCGAGCGGGACCTGCACGACGGGGCGCAGGCCCGGCTGGTCGCGATGGGCATGGACCTGAACACCATCGAGTTGCTCCTCGACAAGGACCCGGAGAAGGCGAAGGAGTTGATCGCGCAGGCCCGCAAGTCCTCCGTGGACGCGCTCGCCGAGCTGCGGGACCTGGTGCGCGGCATCCATCCGCCGGTGCTCGCCGAGCGCGGACTGGGCGACGCGGTACGGGCCTTGGCGCTGCGGCTGCCGCTGCCCTCGGAGGTGACGGTGGAGCTGCCCGGGCGGGCGGACGCGCCGGTGGAGTCGGCGGCGTACTTCGCGGTGAGCGAGGTGCTCACCAACGCCGTGAAGCACGCGGACGCCGAGCGGCTCTGGATCGACCTGCACCACAAGGAGGGCACGCTGCGGATCAGTGTCACCGACGACGGCAAGGGCGGTGCGGTGATCGGGGCGGGCTCGGGACTGGCCGGGGTCGAGCGGCGGCTCGGTACATTCGACGGCGTCCTGGCCGTCAGCAGTCCCGCGGGCGGTCCCACCATGGTCACCATGGAGATCCCTTGCGTGTTGTCCTAGCCGAAGACCTGTTCCTGCTGCGGGACGGGCTGGTCCGGCTGCTGGAAGCCCATGACTTCGAGATCGCCGCCGCCGTCGAGTCCGGCCCCGAGCTCACCCGTGCGCTGGCCGAGCTGGAGCCGGACGTCGCCGTGGTCGACGTACGGCTGCCGCCCACGCACACCGACGAGGGGTTGCAGTGCGCGCTGGCGGCCCGGCGGGCCCGGCCGGGGCTGCCCGTGCTGGTGCTCTCGCAGCACGTGGAGCAGTTGTACGCGCGTGAGCTGCTCGCCGACGGTACGGGCGGGGTCGGCTATCTGCTGAAGGACCGGGTGTTCGACGCGGCGCAGTTCGTGGACGCGGTGCACCGGGTAGCGGCGGGCGGCACCGCGATGGACCCGCAGGTGATCCAGCAGCTGCTGACCCGGCGGGCGGCGGCCGACCAGCCGCTGGGCCGGCTGACCCCGCGGGAGCTGGAGGTGCTTGACCTGATGGCGCAGGGGCGGTCCAACGCGGCGATCGCGGGACAGCTCGTCGTCACAGAACGGGCCATTGCCAAGCACACCTCCAACATCTTCACCAAACTGGACCTCGAGGTGTCGGACGACGACAATCGACGCGTTCTGGCGGTCCTCGCCTATCTGGACCAGGGCCGGTGAGCGGCCGCTGATTCTCCGTAACTTCCGCTGCTCAAGCGCTTGTTGAGGCCCTGCGGCCGATGAATCCTCTGATTTGTTTGTGGGACGGCTGAACACCCGTGGGACCACGTCCGTATGGAACTGCGCCGCTTCACTCCTGTCGGGCGCCTCGATAGCCCCGCAAGGAAGTCAGAGGAGTTCCATGGGACGCAACAATCGCAAACGCCGTACGCCGCTGGCCAACAAGGCCATAGCCGCTTCGGCTGCCCTAGCGCTCGGTGGGGGCGGGCTTGTCTGGGCGAACTTCTACGCATCGGCTCATGAGTCGAACTCGGGACAGAACCAGACGAAGGCAGCCGGGGCACAGATCGCCACGATCCAGTGCCCGGACGTCGGCCAGAAGCTGACGAACGTCCCGAACGGCGCCCGGAACGGCGTGAGTACGGAGCTGGCGAACCTCGACAAGCAGATCACCGAGGCCTACGCCCGGCTCGCATCGACGCGCCAGGCTCAGGCGGGTGACTCCGGGTTCGTGCAGAACGCGATCCTCGGCCCGCTGAAGGACAAGCGGACCGCGGCGCTGGACCGCATCCGGATCAACATCCAGCGCGCCGGCGGACAGGCCGCGAACCTGTCGCAGTTCGCCGGATGCACCGGGGTCCCGGCCGAGCAGCCGGCGACCAACGCCGGCGAGGCCGACCAGAACCAGAACGGGGACGGCCAGCAGCAGGACGGCCAGCAGCAAGGCGACCAGCAGCAGGGCGACCAGCAGCAAGGTGGTCAGCAGCAGGGCGGCCAGCAGCAGAACGGCCAGGGCGGCAACGGCCCGACGGCCGACGACTTCGTGGACATCACCAAGGTGCAGGCCAACGCCCAGCTGGGCGTGGGTCAGAACGGCCTTCCCGCGAACGGCCGTTCCGGCTCCCGGGGCACGTTCACCACGAAGTGCGGCACCAACGGGAACGACAACCACAACACGGACAACGTGATCGTCGCCCCCGGTGTCAGCAACGGCGCCCACCACCTGCACGACTACGTCGGCAACCAGAGCAACGACGCCTTCGCGAGCGACCAGGAGCTGGCGGCGGCCCAGACCACCTGCCAGAACCAGGGCGACAAGTCCTCGTACTTCTGGCCGGTGCTGCGCCTCCAGGACGGTACGCAGGACTTCGACCAGAACGCCGCCGGTGGTGGCACCGAGGGCAACGCCGGCAAGATCCTTCAGCCCGCCCAGGCCCAGCTGAAGTTCGTCGGCAACAAGAAGGGCAACGTCGTCGCGATGCCGACGGCCCTGCGCATCATCACCGGTGACGCGAAGGCCTTCGTCAACGGCAACGCCAACGCGAACGTCAACTGGAGCTGCACCGGCTTCGAGAACAAGGTGCAGCTGCACGACAAGTACCCGATCTGCCCGCAGGGCAGCCAGGTGGTGCGCACGACCAACTTCCAGAGCTGCTGGGACGGTCAGAACATCGACAGCGCCAACCACCGGACGCACGTGGCGTTCGCCCAGGCCGACGGCTCCTGCGCCAATGGCTTCAAGGCGATCCCGCAGCTCCAGGTCCGGCTCGTCTACAACGTTCCCGCCCCGACCATCCAGAACGGTCAGGTCGTGAAGCCGTACGCGGTGGACACCTTCCCGGAGAACCTGCACAAGCCGGTGACCGACCACAACGACTTCATCAACTTCTTCTCCACGAACACGATGAACAAGATGGTCAAGTGCATCAACACCGGCCAGAAGTGCCAGTGAGCTAGCCGGCGCGCGAAAGAGCCGGCGGTGGGAATTCCCACCGCCGGCTCTTTCGCGTTCGTGCTCAGTGGCTGCCGGAGTGCGCGGAGTGGTCCTGGCCCTCCTCGACGTCACCGCCGAGCGTGGCGCGCAGCGCGGAGACGGTCTTCGTGGTCTCGCCGACGGCCACCCACTTGCGGCCGACCAGGTAGTGGCCGCCGTAGTCCTTGGCCCCGTTGATCCACTCGCGCTGGCCGCGGTCGGTGGCGAAGGTGGCCAGGATGAACTTCCCGTCGGCGTCGCTCTTGCGGCACGAGGCCTGGCGGAGTTCGTCGGCGTCGATCTGGATGGTCGGCTTGCAGCCCACCTCGGCGGCCAGGTGCTCCAGGCTCCCGCTCGCCGTCGCCGGCACGGCGGCCTTGTCGTCACCGTCGCCGCCGGATCCGCAGCCCGTCAGCGCGAGGACCGCCGCGGCGGCCGTCGCCGTGAGTATCGGTCGGGTCAACCTCATCTGTTCCTCCGGAACCTTCCCGTGGGCCTGGGTGCCCGTCCCCTTCCATACGGCCGGGGAGCACGCTGCGCTCAAATCAGGTACCCCGGTGGGCACACCCGTGCGAAAGTGTGCCGGTGAACGAGAACTGGGAACAGCGTGTGACGGCCGCCTGGGCCACCTTCGACGACTACCCCGAGGAGCGGGCCGCCGACTTCCGCGCGGTGATCGACGCCCTCGTCGCCGAGCTCCCCGACGGCAGCCCGCTCGGCCCCTTCGAGCAGGCCTGCGCCTGGGACTCGACCGGCCACTCGGACCGGGCGGCGCCGCTGTACCGGGAGGCGCTGGCGCGCGGACTGTCCGGCTACAAGGGGCGTCGTGCGAAGATCCAGCTGTCCAGCTCGCTGCGGAACATCGGGCAGGCCGAGGAGGGCGTCAAGCTGCTGACGCCCGAACTGGACGCTCCCTCCGACGAGTTGGACGACGCCGTACGGGCGACCCTCGCCCTTTGTCTGTCCAGTCTCGGCCGGGACCGTGAGGGCCTCTCGCTGGTCCTCGGCGCGCTCGCCCCCCATCTGCCGCGCTACCAGCGGTCGATGGCCAACTACGCCCGCGCTCTGGTGGAACCGGAGGAGCCGTCGGGGGCCTGACTCACCCGGGTGGCGGTGACCAACCCACGATTCGCTCGTTCTGCTGAACGTGCAGTCACAGGATGTCGCCCCGCGCCCCGCACCGTCCGCCTCCGCCGAGCCGTTCGTCGATGTCGAACAGGCCGAGGCCGCGCTCGTCGAGCACTACCCACGCCTGGTCCGGCTGGCCTACCTGGTGCTGCCGCCGGGTCTCGGCCGCAACCGGCGCGTCCTGACCGCGCACGCCCTCGCCCAGCGTGCCCTGCCCCGCGGTCGTGCCTCGACACCGGCCATCCCGGCCCAGTCCACCGGCCGCGACGGCGACCCGGGGTACGCCTTCGTCCGCCTCCAGGTGCTGCGTACGGCGCTGGAGGCGGGCCTGCCGCTGGCCCGCAGGGCCTGGCCCAAGCGCTCCCAACTGCCGCCGCTGCTCCCCCAGGTGTGGGGCCTCAGGCTCTTCCCGCGGTCGGGCGGCGCCGATGAACTCGCCCTGGACCAGCGGCTGTCGGCCCTGTCCGGCGAGGCCCGTGCCGCCTACGTCCTGCGCGGCCTGGAGCGCCTCCCGGACGGCGACGTCCGCCGGGTGCTGACCGAGGCGGGGGCGACGGACGTGGACGCGGCGCTGGAAGAGGCCGACGACGTCCCCGCGCAGTACGCCCTCCTCGACTCCCCCGAGTTCGACCCCTGTTCGCTCCAGGCCCGCCCCACCGACCTGATGCGCCGCAGGCAGCACATGAAGGCCGCGCTGGCCGCCGCGGCGGCGGTCGCCGTGTGCGGGGCGCTGCTCGGGCTGCCGGGCGACGGCTGGGGCCCGGACGGCGCCGCCGCGCCCGTGTACGCGGAGAACCCGTCGGCGCGGGCCGCACTCGACCCCGCCCAGCTGACCCGGGTCCCGGCCACCGCCTGGGAGGCCGCCTCCCGCAACGACTTCTCCGTCTGGCCCGCCCGTGGCGGCCTCGCCCACGACACCGCGCTGCTGCGCCGCGCCCTCGCCGTCTGGGCCCGCCCCGGCGAGACCGTCCGCGTCTCCGCGACCCCCGGCACCCCGTCCGGCGGCCCCTCGGGCCCGCCGCAGCTCCTGTACGCGGGGCTCGTCGACAACGCGCGCGTGGTGATCCTCTACGACGGTCTGCGCATCGCCCGTTACGCCGAACCGAAGGACGGCACCGAGGGCGCGGCCCTCGACTTCGCGCGGGTCGACGGGGCGACCCCGGGCGAGGCGAGCGCGATCGTGCTGGGCCGGGCCGACGGCAACGTCCGCTATCTGCTGGCGCCCTGGGTGACCAAGGCCGCCGAGCGTGACCTCCTCAAGCCCGGCTCCGGTGCGATGGACCTCACGATGACGAGCGGGGTCACCTCACCGCTGGCCAGTGCGGCGCGGCAGAACGGCAGCTGCACGTCCTGGAACGTCCTGGAGCTGACGGACCGCTCCGGCACCCGACTGCTGAGCGACCTCGGCGAGCTGGTCCCGGCCCGCCTCACCACCGGCCGCCCCGGCGCGCCGCACGAGGTGTCCGGCGCGGAGGCGCTGCGCACCTGGGCGCCGTACGCCTGCTCGCTGGGCGCGATGCGCTCGGCCGGCGTACGGACCGTGAACGCGTGGGCGTACGCCGACCAGCAGCTGCCCGACGCGGGCGGGGAGGCGCAGTGGGTGTGCACGCGCGCGGAGACCTGGCGGGGTGGCGGGACGCGCGCGCTGGCACAGTTCCGCACGCCCGGCGGGACGTACGGGGCGGTCGCGGCGCAGGCCGAGAACGTGCCGGCGTGCGGCCCTCGCGACCCGAATGTGCTGGCGGGTGTGCTGTGGAAGTCGGGTTCGGGGTCCTGGTACCTGCTGGCGGCCGGTGGCAGGAACACCGCGTCGATCAGCGCGACCGGTGCCGTCAGCGGTTCGGCCCGGGGGAACCTGCTGGCCGTGAAGGCGAAGGAAGGCGCCCAGGCCGGGCTGAAGGGGACGCTGGCGAGTGGGCGCTCGATCAACGGGCTGCGCTGAGACCGAGGAGGGGTGGTTCTGCGGGAACGCGTTTCGCGGGCACGAAGTGAGCGGCTTGTGCTGGATATGTGAACCCCTTGCGCGCCCGGCGTGTGAACACCGTTGGTCGGACCGGTCCGTTCCGGGCCGGATCCGATCGGTAAGGTGTTCGTATGACTACCGGGGTACGGCGAAGAATGGGAGTCGAGGAACGGCGGCAGCAGTTGATCGGCGTCGCCCTCGAACTGTTCAGCCAGCGCTCGCCCGATGATGTGTCCATCGACGAGATAGCGTCCGCGGCGGGCATCTCGCGTCCGCTGGTCTACCACTACTTCCCCGGCAAACTCAGCCTGTACGAGGCCGCGTTGAAGCGTGCGGCGGACGACCTGGCGGGCCGGTTCGTCGAACCGCAGGAAGGGCCGCTCGGGCTCCGGCTGCTGCGGGTGATGCGACGGTTCTTCGACTTCGTGGACGAGCACGGGCCCGGTTTCGCGGCCCTGATGCGCGGCGGCCCGGCCGTCGGCTCCTCGGCCACCAACGCGCTCATCGACTCCGTACGGCAGGCGGCGTACGAACAGATCCTGTCGCATCTGGGCGTCACGACCCCGCCCGCACGGCTGGAACTGGTCGTCCGCTCCTGGATCTCGCTCGCCGAGTCGACGGCGCTGATCTGGCTGGACGGCCGACGCATCCCGCGCGGCGAGCTGGAGGTGCAGCTCGTGCGTGACTTCGCCGCGCTCGCCGCGGTGAGCGCCGCCTACGACGAGGAGATGGGCGCGCTGATGCGGGTCATGCTCCGCGACGAGCCCGGCGACGGGCCGTTCGCCGACCTGGTGGGCCGGCTGATCGCACTGGCCTCGTAGCCGACGTCAGACGACGGCCTTCGTGTAGGAGGCGTCCAGGTCGCGGACCTCGGCGGACAGATGCAGGGTGAGGCCGTCGACCGGGCCGATGTGCTTGCGCAGCAGGTCCACCACGGCCTCGGTGAGCTTCGCCTTGGTCTCCTCGGTGCGCCCGGCGAGCAGGGCGAGCGTGACGTTGACGATCGCGTGCCCCTCCTTCTCGCCGCCGACCACCTCGTCCTCGGTCCGCAGCACCCGCGTCTTGCACGCGTCGAGCTTCGCGGCCGCCGTCTCGACGACCACCGGGTGCAGCGCGAGGGCGAACTCCTCCCAGTCGACGTCGTCGAGGTAGGCGGAACGTTCGACGGTGATCTGCGGCATGAGCACTCCTGTTCTAGGTCGACAAGGGCACCCTAACCGTCGTACGAAGGCCCCGACAGGACCGTCTCACCGCAGCCGCAGTCCCAGCATCGCGATGTCGTCCTCGCGGTCGTGGCCGAAGCAGCCGAGCAGGGTGTCGCACAGGGCGTCGAGGCCGGGCGGGGCGTCGGCGGCGGCCGTGCGGAGCTGGTCGAGGGAGACAGCGAGGTCGGTGCCGCGGGTCTCGATGAGGCCGTCGGTGACCATGAGGAGACGGTCGCCGGGCGTGAGGCAGAGCTCGGTGGGCTCGGGCCGGTCCAGGCCGAGGCCGAGCAGCGGGCCGCAGACGCGCGCGTACTCGGCGCCGCCCCCGGCCCGCACGACGAGCGGCGGCAGATGGCCGGCGTTGGCGATCCGGGTGCGGCCGGTGGCCGGGTCGACGAGGGCCAGGCAGACCGTGGCGGTGGCGTCGGGGTGGAAGTGCTGGAGCATCCGGTCGAGCCGCTCGGCGAGCACGCCCGGGTCACTGTCCTCGACGCTGTAGGCGCGCAGCGCGTGCCGCATCTCGACCATGACGGTGGCCGCCTCCAGCGAGTGCCCGACGACATCGCCGACCGCGGTGAGCGCGCCCTCGGGGGTGCGCAGGGCGGCGTAGAAGTCCCCGCCGATCTCGGCCTGCCGGGAGGCCGGCACATAGCGGGCCGCGAGGTCGAGGCCCGCCAGGCGGGGCAGCCGGTGCGGCCGGGGCAGGAAACTGTGCTGGAGGGTGAGGGCGACATGGCGCTCGGCCTGGTACATGAGCAGCGGTTCGGCGGCCAGCGCGGCGGCCTCGGCGAGCCGGGCGACGAGGCCGTCGTCGGCGGGGACCCCGGTCGCGGTCCGGCGCGCGGGGGTGGCCACGCACACCGGTGTCCGGCCGTGCCGGGTCACGGCCACCGCGAGCCGGGCGTCCTCCTCGACGCCGGGCCGGAAGAACCCGGCGGGCCACAGCGGCGCGGGCACGACGAGACTGTGCGCACCGGAGCGGCCCTCGCTGATCCGGGCGACGAGCCGCGCCACCGCGTCGTGCGCGCTGGCGTCGGGCAGGGCGAGGGCGGTGCGGCTGCGGGAGGTGCCCCGGTGCAGTTCGCCCTCCGGTCCGGTCACGAACACGACGGCGGGCGCCCGGGTGAGCCGGGAGGCACCCTCGGCGGCCGCGTCCGCCAGCTCCTCCAGACAGCGCGCCGCCTGCACGCTGAGGATGGCCTCGGACAGCAAGGTCAGCCGCTGCACCAGTGTCTCCGCGCCGGACCTGCGCCGCGCCCCGCGCAGTGCGGCGCCCACGACGGCCTGGATCTCCTGCGGTTCGGCGGGCACGGTCAGATAGGCCTCGCCGCCCGCGTCAAGGCCCCGGCACCGGTCCCGGGGCGCGACCGCGGCGGCGGAGAAGTGGACGACGGGCAGGGTGGCCATGAGCGGCTGGGCCTTGACCCGGCGGCACAGCTCGAAGCCGCTCATGTCGGGCAGTCCGACGTCGACCAGCGCCACATCGGGCAGGGTGCCCGTGTGCAGCCGTACGTCGAGTTCGATCAGCGCCTCACCGGCACTGGCGACCGGCACCACGCGGTGTCCGGCGCGCCGCAGGACCGCGCCCATGGCGTAGCGGCTGGCCGCGACATCGTCGACGACCAGCACGGTGGTGTCCGTCTGCTCGGCGAACCCGCTCATGACCGTCAGCCCCTCGGGACACGAATGGGTGGGACGCCCCCGAGAACCGAGGCCGCCCCACCCAAACTAGTGCGCCGTCAGGCGGTTCGGGAGAATACGGCGACAGTGCGCCCCGGAACGGCGAACGTGCCCGATTCCGGCTCGTACGACGAGGACTTGACGGTAGAGTCCGCGCCCGTGGCCTGCACGGGGTGCAGTTCGTAGCCCTGGCCCGCCAGAGAAACGATCCGCTGCTCCTGCTTCTCGGGCGTCGCGTTGAACACCACGACGAGGTCACCGAGTTCCATGGTGATCACGCCGGGCGTCTCCGCCTTCCCGGACAGCGGGAAGGACAGCTTCGACTGCACCTGCCCGGCGGTGTCGAGGGAGAACACGCTCTCCGTCGACCGGATCCTCAGCAGGTCCTGGTACGCCGCCGAGGCTCCGCCGATCTGCGCGCAGCCGACCTTCACCTGGGCCAACAGGGGCTTGGCGTACGGCCACTTGGACTCGTTGTCGGCCGCCATCGGCAGGCCCTGGCCGAAGCCGTTGCCGTCCGCGCAGTTCCAGTGGACGGCGTTGAACCAGTCCCCGCTGTCGTAGGAGTTGCGGTCCAGGGACTTGGAGCGCAGCAGGTCGGTGCCCGCCTGGGAGAGGGACGGGCCCTGCGAGAGGGTGGCCGTCGCCATGGCGAGGACCTGCATCCGGGCGCGGTCGTCCGCGCCGGTGGTGGCGGGCAGCTTGTACGTCAGCGCGTCGAACAGCGACTCGTTGTCGTGTGCGTCGGCGTAGGCGAGGGCGTCGCCGGGGGCGTCCGCGTAGCCGGCGGGCTGGCCGTTGTAGTCGACCTCGGCGCCGGTGACCTCCTTGCCGTCGGTGTCGGTGAAGGTGAACTTCGCGAGGTTGCCGCTCAGCCCGACCTTGATGAGGTCCTGGTAGTGCAGCAGCCTGGCCTTCTGCTCGGCCGACGTGCCGTTGTTCTTCGAGGAGTTGGGGTCGGTGTAGAGACCGGACGCGAAGCCCTGGACGCCCGGGTCCTCGTCGAAGGGCCCGCCGCCGCGCACCGCGTCACGGGCCCGGTCGGAGAAGGTGGCGATGCCGGTGCCGGCCATGTTCTTCTGCGTGGCCTGCACGAAGCGGGCGTCGTCGGCGACCTCGCCGAAGTTCCAGCCCTCGCCGTACAGGATGATCTTCTTGCCGTCGACGCCGTCCTTGGCGAGGGTCAGCTTGTCCAGGGCCTTCCTGACCGCCAGGATGTTGGCCTTGGGGTGGTGGCCCATGAGGTCGAAGCGGAAGCCGTCGACCTTGTACTCCTTGGCCCAGGTGACGATCGAGTCGACGACCAGCTTGCCCATCATCGCGTTCTCGGTCGCCGTGTTGGCGCAGCAGGTGCTGTTGGCGACCGAGCCGTCGGCGAGGAGCCGCTGGTAGTAGCCCGGCACGACCTGGTCGAGGACGCTGGTGTCGGCCTGGCCACTGGCCGCGGTGTGGTTGTAGACGACGTCCATGACGACCCGCAGACCGTCGTCGTTGAGCGCCTTGACCATCTCGCGGAACTCGACCGTGCGCCCGGTGCCGTCCGGGTCGGTGGCGTACGAGCCCTCGGGGACCGTGTAGTGGTAGGGGTCGTAGCCCCAGTTGAAGGCGTCCTTCGCGGCGATCTTCGCGACGCACTCCTGCTGCTTGTCGGAGTCGGCCGCATAGGAGGCGAGATCGCAGTCGGTGGTCGCCTGGTCGGACTTCTTCTCGGGAATGGTCGCGATGTCGAACGCGGGCAGCAGGTGCACGTACGAGGTGCCCGACTTCGCCAGCTCCTTCAGGTGCCGGGAGCCGTCGCTGCTCTTGTCGGTGAAGGCGAGATACGTACCGGGGTGGTCCGCCGTCTTGTCGGCGACGGAGAAGTCCCGGATGTGCAGCTCCTGGATCTGCGCGTCCTTGAGCGGGGTGGCCTTCGGCTTGGTGTACGACGTCCAGCCCGACGGGGCCAGCGACTTGTCGTCCAGGTCGACGACGAGGCTGCGCTCGGAGTCGGTGGTCAGGGCGACCGAGTAGGGGTCGGTGACCTTGTTGGTGACGACCTTCTGGACACTGGGCGCCCAGACCCTGACGACGTACCGGTACTCCTTGCCCTTCCAGGACTTGGGGCCGGTGACGGACCAGACTCCGGTCCTGCGGTCGCGCTTCATCCGCACCGTGGAGCCGTCGAGCTCCAGGGCGACGCTCTGCGCGGTCGGCGCCCAGACGGCCAGCGTGGGACGGCCGCTCTTGTCGAACGTCGGGCCGAGGTCGGCCTTGGTCGCGCTCGCGTACACGTCGTCGAGGACACCGGCGAGCTGGACGCCGGTGGCCGCGAGGACGGCGCCGTTCGCGGACCGCTGGGAGGCGACGACCTGGCCGCTCAGGGCCTCGCGGACGCGGTCGCGGTCACGGGGGTCGACGGTCCAGGCGGTGTAGGCCTTCAGATGCGGGAACTTCTCCTTCTGGGCATCGGTCAGGCTGGCCTTGGACAGCCGCAGCCAGCGCTCGTCGTCGCTCGTCAGCGCCCCGTCCTTCACCGCGATCGAGCCGTCGCGGCTGTAGAGGAGCTGGGTGGAGGCGGCGGCGTCGGAGCCGTTCCAGGCGACCGTGTTCCGGTCGATCCAGACCGCCTTGGCGGCCGTCAGGTCGAGGGCCGCCGCGGAGCCCGCGGGCTGCGGCAGCAGGTACTTCTCCTGGCCGTTCAACAGCCACACCTCATGACCGTTGGCCGTGAGGTCCAGCGACTGGTCGGACGGGAGGTCCTTGTCGTCGCCCTTGTGGATGATGTAACTGAGGCTGCTGGCACCGTCGGTGAGCGGTACCTCGTAGACCGCGCCATAGGCATCAGTCTTCACCGGCTTCAGCGGGTTCGACCAGTCGGTGGGGTTCGCGGCGCCCGTCCAGACGTGCAGGCCCCAGCCGTCGTAGTTCCCGTCGGCGCGGTGGTAGTGGACGACGGCCTTGGTCTTGTCCTGCGCCGGGTAGTCCGGCTTCTCGGTGAGGACGTCCGTCCTGCCCTGCTCGATCCAGACCTCGCCGGTCTTGGTGACGTCGATCGAGCGGTCGGCGGAGACGTCCTTGTTCCCGTCCTTGTCGATGACGAGGAAGCCGACGTTGGAGGCGCCGGTCTTCAACTTGACGTAGGCGAAGGCGCCGTAGGCGTCACGGCCGGTGAAGGGGTGGCTCTTCGGCCAGTCGGTGGCCTCGCCGTCGGCGAGGTCGCCCCAGGCGTACAGGCCCCAGTCGTCGTAGTCGCCGTCCGCGCGCTTGTAGTGGACGATCGCGTAGTCGCGTGAGGTGGCGGTGGGGACCTCCTCGGCGGGCGGGGTGCCGGTGGTGGACGCGGCGGGGGCACTCGCGGTGCGTCCCTGGAAGTCGACGACAACCGCCTTGTAGCGCAGGGCCGTTCCGGCTGGTACGTCCTCGTCGATCACCTGCGTGACCTTGTACGGGGCGTGGTCGGCGGAGCCGAGCGTCTTCCACTTGCCGTCGCCGACCTGGGCGGCGAAGACGACGCGGTTGAGCTGACCGCCGTCGACGTCGGCCGACAGCGTGACCGTGCCGGTGGCGCCGGTGGCCGGGGCCTTGAGGGTGATCGTCGGCGCGGTGGCCGCCTTGGCGGGCTTGGCCGCCGCCTTGAGGACGATCGCCGAGCCGGCCGGGACGGTGACGGTGAGCTTCTTGTCGGCGTCGGACTTCACCGAGCCGTCGGTGCCGTAGATCCCGTTGTACGCGGTGGCCGCCGAACCGGCCGCGAACGTCGCCGACTTGGCCTCGCCCGCGTTGTTGAACGCGACGACGTACTCCTGGCCGGTCCTGGCGTCGGTGCGGGAGAAGGCGTAGATCCCCGCGCCGTCGGCCGCGTAGCGCTCGGTCTGGATGCCGTCCGTGAGGGCCGGGTTGGCCTTGCGGAGCTTGGCGAGAGCGCTGATCTGCCGGTAGAGCGGCGCGCTCGTGTCGTAGGCGTCGCTCGCGTGCGTGCGGTCGGTGCCGATCTCGTCGTCGTCGAGGTAGTCGGCGGTCTTCGACGCGAACATCGTCTGGCGGGCGTCCTTGTCGCCGCCTGAGCCGGTGAAGCCCTGCTCGTCGCCGTAGTAGACGACCGGGTTGCCGCGGCTGAGGAACATCAGCTCGTTGGCGAGCTCGTCCTTGGCGAGGAGTTGGGCGTCGGTGGCCTTCGGGTTGTCCTGGTTCAGGAAGTACCCGAAGCGGCCCATGTCGTGGTTGCCGAGGAAGGAGACCTGCTCGTACGCGTTGGCCTTGTCGGTCGTGTACTTGTAGTCGTCACCGAAGAGCGCCGCCAGCTTCTGCGCGCTGCCGCCCTGCGAGACGTACTGGCGCGCCGCCTCCTGGAAGGGGAAGTCGAGCGTGGCGTCGAGGCGGCCCTGGGTGACGTACGACGAGGTGATCGACGTGTCGGAGGAGTAGACCTCGCCGAACATGAAGAAGTCGTCGCGGCCGTGCCGGGCGGCGTAGGCGTCGAGGGCGGTGGCCCATTGGGTCCAGAACTCCATGTCGACGTGTTTCACGGTGTCGATCCGGAAGCCGTCGATGTCGAAGTCCCTGACCCACTTCTCGTAGATCTTCTCCATGCCGCTGACGACCTCGGGACGCTCGGTCCACAGGTCGTCGAGGCCGGAGAAGTCGCCGTAGGTCGTCGACTCGCCCGCGTAGGTCGAATCGCCCCGGTTGTGGTACATCGTCGGGTCGTTGAGCCAGGACGGGACCTTGGCGTCCTTCTGCGCGGCGCTCACGGTCGGCGTGCGCGGGAAGGAGTCGGCGTCGACCGCCGGGAAGTCCTTCGTGCCGTCCGCGTAGTCGGCGTCGTCGAAGGGCTCGCCGTCCTCGGTCAGGTACGGGAAGGCCCCCTTGGAGAGGTAGTCGTAGGACTTCTCCTCGTAGTCGACGACGTCGGCCGTGTGGTTGGTGATGACGTCGAAGTAGACCTTCATGCCCTTGGCGTGCGCCTTGGCGATGAGGTTCTCCAGGTCCTTGTTGGTCCCGAAGTGCGGGTCGACCTGGGTGAAGTCGGTGATCCAGTAACCGTGGTAGCCGGCCGAGGCGTTGGCCCCGGTGCCCTGCACGGCCCGGTTCTTGAAGATCGGCGCCATCCAGATGGAGGTGGTGCCGAGGCCCTTGATGTAGTCGAGCTTCCGGGTCAGCCCCTTGAGGTCGCCGCCCTGGAAGAAGCCCTTGTCGGTGGGGTCGTAGCCGGTGGCGAGGCGGGAACCGGTGAGGCCGCCCTCGTCGTTGCCGGTGTCGCCGTTGGCGAAACGGTCCGGGAGCACGAAGTAGAACTGCTCGCGGGTGGAGTCGTGCCGGGCGGGTTCGGCCGCGAGCTTGGCGTCCGAGGGCGGCGGGGGCGGTGTGTCCGCCCGCGCCGCGAGGGGTTGGACGAGCGCTGCGGCCAGCGCGGTGACGGTGACCGCGGCGACCCGTCCGACGTGGGCGGTGCGGCGCCTCGACGGCGTCGGCCATCTCGGTATCACAGATGGACTCCTTGCGATTACGGCTCTACGTGGGTCCGACCCCGCGCGACCGTATCGCCGCCGTAAGGCTTACAGCAAGAGTCTTGAAAGTAACGGAAAGACCTTTCAGTTGGCTTCTTGCGGGCTCCCGGCAGCCGGAGTCCGTCATCGCCTGACGGTGTAGGTGACGAGCGAGCGGGCCGGCACCGTAGCGGTCAGCGCTCCCCCGCGCACGGGCACGGCCGTCTGCCGGGCCATGCTGTTCGAGCCGTTGGTGACGTACGGGGTGGCGGTCCCGGCCGTGATCCCGGTGTTCCGCAGGCTGTACGACACCTGCTGGTCGCTCGTGCCCCCGTTGAGGGCGACGACGGTGAGCGTGCCGTCGGTGTTGCGGAACGCCGACAGCTTGAGGTTCGCGTCGGGGGTCGTGGCGCCTATGCGGGTGGCGCCCGGCCGGATGAACCGGCTGTACCCGGCGAGTGCCCACAGCCGCTTCGACACGTGGTAGTTCTCGCCGTCCATCTGGATCAGCCCGCGCGTGGCCCCGACCGAGGCGCCGTACCAGTAGACGTATCCACTGGTGTTGCCCTTGGTGAGCGCGTCATGGACGGCGGAGGCCACGGTGAAGCCGTCGTAGCCGCTGCCGTCGTCCCAGTTCTCGTTCCAGGTGGTGCCGTTGGGCGACCACTCCGACATCCAGCTCCGCTTCTGCGTCGGCAGCGGACCGTCGACGGCGCTGGCGTAGGTGTGCCCGGTGTGGGTGGAGACGTAGTTCCGGGCGGCCGGGTCTGCCTCGATGGCGCTCGTGTACGCCTTCTGCTGGGTCCAGCCGAAGGAATCGCAGCAGGCCACCTTGTACCCGGCCGCGTTCGCGACCGGCCCGAGGACCTTCACGAACTCCGTCGCCTGGGCCGGGGTGAGCCGCATGGAGTCGTACGTCGCCGTCCAGTCGGGTTCGTTGGTGAACCCGAGATCGGTGATCCGGACGCCCTCCTGGCCGTAGAACCTCGCCCACTGGACCAGGAAGTCCGCGTACGCCCTGCGCCAGTCGCCGCTCGCGCAGTCGGCGCCCGAAAGGCCGCACAGGGTACCGCCGTTGGCGTCCGTGCCGTTGGTCTTCATATAGCCCGGTGCGGTCCAGGCGTCGGCGTAGAAGCGGTTGACGCCGTACGCCTTGGCCTCCTTGGCGAGCCACACCTGGCCCTTGTCGACGCCGTCCCAGACGTAGGCGGGCGTCGCGTTCGGCCCGCCGGGGTCGGTCGGCTGGATGCCGGAGTCGATGCCCAGGCGCAGGATGCTGAGCCCCGCGCCGGTGGTGCGGCTGAGGAGCAGGTCGAGGAGTTCGCGCTGTTTGGCGGCCGGTAAGCCCTGCGAGCCGTGCATGATCTCGGCCCGCCCGAAGTGCTCGGAGAAGCCGAAGCCGTCGATGGGCTGGTGGACGGCCGAGCCGTCGACGGTGGCCGTGGTGGTGGCGGCCGTCGTCGGCGGGTGGGCCGCGCTGGTGCTTCCGACCGCCAGTAGGGCCGCCAGGGACGTCACCGTCCAGGTACTGAGTCTGCCGCGCATCTCGCCATCCCTTCATGGGAGCGCTCCCATTGACACCGGAGAACGTAGGACGACACTCCATGAGCGTCAATCCCACGTTCCCCAGGGGATGTTCAGCAGCTGGACTTGCCGCTGTAGATCGCGAGGGCGGTGTTGGCGCCGAGGGTGGCGGTGAACTGTCCGCTTGAGTTCACGGTCACCGTCGTGTTGTTCTGCACATCGCAGTACGTGCCCGCGGCGAGGGACGTCTGGTAGGTGCGGCTCAGGCTGCTCGACTCGTGGTTGATGGCCACATAGCCCTTGCTGCCGCGCCCGAAGGCGATCGCGTCGCCGCCGTTGTCCCACCAGTTGGTGACGGCCTCACCACGCACGGTGTTGCGGAAGGCGACCATGCGGAGGATCTCCGGCCAGGCGTGCTGGCACTTCCAGCCGTCCTGCCAACAGGCGCTCACAGAGCCGTTGTTGGGCGGCCCCGCGTCCGTGTCGGACCACTCGTAGCCGGAGTTGATGTCCGGGGCGCCGTACGGGTAGGCGAGCATGAAGACGTTGGCGAGGGTGTAGTTCGCCCCGTCCTTGTAGTTCAGTGTGGAGCCGTTGCGCTCGGTGTCGTGGTTGTCGACGAAGACGCCCGCGACGGAGCTGCTCATATAGCCCCAGCCCTCGCCGTAGTTCTTCAGGTAGGCGAGGTTCTCGTTGTTGAAGACGCGCTTGAGGTCGTAGGCGTAGCGGAACTCCTGCACATCCCCGTTGCCCGTGTACTCGGTGGGCTGGACGGCCTCGCCGCTGCCGTAGATGACCTCCTGCTTCCAGTACACGGAGGTGTTGGACAGGCGCGACTTGATGTTGGCGAGATCGGCGGCCGGGATGTGCTTGGCCGCGTCGATGCGGAAGCCGTCGACGCCGTAGCCGAGCAGGGTGTTCATATAGCCGGCGATGGTGGCGCGGACGTACTCCTCACCCGTGTCCAGGTCGGCGAGGCCGACGAGTTCGCAGTTCTGGACGTTGCTGCGGTTGGTGTAGTCGCTGATGGTCGACGTGCAGTCGTCCATGTCGGCGGAGGAGTACAGGCCCGGGTAGTTGTACTTGGTGTACGACGACCCGCCGGTGCCGGTGCCGCTGCCCGCGGACATGTGGTTGACGACGGTGTCGGCGACGACCTTCACCCCGGCCGCGTGACACGTGGCGACCATGCTCTTGAAGGCGGTGGCGTCACCGAGGCGACCGGCGATCTTGTAGCTGACGGGCTGGTACGACGTCCACCACTGCGAGCCCTGGATGTGCTCGGCGGGCGGGGAGACCTGGACATAGCCGTACCCGGCGGGGCCGAGGGTGTTGGTGCACTCCTTGGCGACCGAGGCGAAGTTCCACTCGAACAGGACGGCGGTCACGTCCTTGGTGCCCGGCGGGGAGGCGGCGGCGGGAGTGGCGGGGGCGATGAGGGCCGCGGCTGCGGCGAGCGCGGTGAGGGACGCGCCGGCTGACCATCTCGATATCACGTGGGGGCTCCTTGCGTGACGGCCGGGCCTCCTTGCCCGGCGCCGGCGTGAACGTACCCCTGACGAAAGGTTTACAGCAAGAGGCTTGAAACTCACAGCAAGAACTTTCACCCACTCTCTTGACGTGCCCTTCTCAACTGCCGCACTCTCACGACTTGTTGAACCCCTGACCTCTGATCGACATCAGCCGCTTCCCCCTCTTCTCCCCCTCCCGGAGCCGCACATGACCTTCCGACCGGGTGCGCTGAGTCGCACCACGAGAGCCATGGCGGTGGGCGCCCTGGCCCTCGCCGGTGTGACCGCCCTGCCCGCCGCGACCGCCCACGCCGACGCCACCACCTCGGGCGATGTCATCGCCAACCTGTGGGAATGGAACTGGGACTCGGTCGCCGCCGAGTGCACCGACGTCCTCGGTCCGAACGGCTACGGGGCCGTCCAGGTGGCCCCGCCCGCCGAGTCCCTCAAGCAGTCCTCGTACTACTGGTGGGACGTCTACCAGCCGTACTCCTACAGCCTCAACAGCCGCTTCGGCACGGCCGCCGAGTTCGCCTCGATGGTGAGCACCTGCCACGCCGCCGGCATCAAGGTGTATACGGACGCGGTGATCAACCACACCGCCGCGCAGACCGGCACCGGCTACAACGGCACGACGATCACCAACAAGTACGACACCCCCGACTGGAACGCGGGTGACTACCACCAGTCGGACGACTGCTCCGACTCCGACCTCATCATCGACGACTGGTCGAACCTCACCGAGGTCCAGAACTGCGAACTCCTCGGTCTGCCCGACCTGGAGACGGAGGAGGACAGCGTCCGCAGCGGTATCGCGGGCTTCCTCAACAAGCAGCTCGCCCTCGGCGTCGACGGCTTCCGTGTCGACGCGGCCAAGCACATCCCGACCGCCGACCTCCAGGCGATCGAGGCCAAGCTGACCGACACGACCTCGGGCACGGACCCGTACGTCTTCCAGGAGATCTACCCGGGTTCCACCCCGGCGGCCTCCGACTACTACTCCTCCGGTGACGTTCTCGACTTCACCTACGCCGGCAAGCTGAAGTCGGCGTTCCAGGGGAACGTCTCCGACCTGGCCTCGCTCTCCTCCTCCGGCATCCTCACCCCCGCCAACTCGGTGTCCTTCGTGACGAACCACGACACCGAGCGCAACGGCCTGCACATGTCCTACAAGGACGGTGACAGTTACAAGCTGGCCAACATCTTCCAGCTGGCCTACAAGTGGTCGACCCCGACCATCTACGCCGGCTGGGAGTTCACCCAGAGCGACCAGGCCCCGCCGAACTCCTCCGGCTTCGTCACCGACACCAACTGCTCCAGCGGCTGGTACTGCCTCGACCGGGACACCGCCGTCACCGGCATGGTGAAGTGGCACAACGCGGTGGGCACGGAGGCCGTGGCCAACTGGTCGACCAAGTCGTCGAGCGTGATCGGCTTCAGCCGCGGCACGGCGGGCTACATCGCGATCAACAACGGTTCCTCGGCGGCGACCTACACCTTCGCGACGGGGATGGCCGACGGCACGTACGCGAACGTCATCGACAACGGCGCGACGACGGTGACGGTGTCCGGGGGCAGTGCCTCCCTCACCATCCCGGCGAAGGGTGCGATCGCCTTCTACAACGGTTCGTTCACCCCCTGCACGAGCTGCGGCGACTCGGGCGGCGGCGATGACGGCTCGACGTCGACGGTGACGGCGACGTTCAACGAGTACGCGTCGACGGCGAGCGGCACCAACGTCTACGTCGTCGGCTCGATCCCGGCCCTCGGCTCCTGGGACACCGCGAAGGCCGTCCAGCTCTCGTCGACCGGGTACCCGATCTGGTCGGGTGCGGTGAGCATCCCGATCAACACGTCGTTCGAGTACAAGTACATCAAGAAGGACAGTTCCGGCAATGTGACCTGGGAGTCCAACGCCAACCGCACGGCGGCCACGACGACTTCGGCCGTCGGCTTCAACACCGCGTGGAACGTGGCGACCGCGAGCGCCACGGACGTGACCTTCAACGTGACGGCCACGACCACCCTGGGCACCAACGTCTACGTCGTCGGCTCCCTCGCCTCCCTCGGCTCCTGGAACACGGCCGACGCCATCCCGCTGTCGTCGGCGTCGTACCCGACGTGGAGCAAGCTGGCCATCGTGCCGAAGAGCACGAGCTTCGAGTACAAGTACCTCAAGAAGGACAGCGCCGGGAACGTGACCTGGGAGTCCGGCACCAACCGCGCGTACACCACGGGCAGCTCGTCGGGCTACTCCGCGAGCGACACCTGGAAGTGACGCCGTTCCGAACCGAGGGGGCCGCTCGATCCACGAGCGGCCTCTTCCGGCTGTCCGCGTTCAGCGCTGACTGGCAGGCCGGCCCGGAAGCGCGCCGCGGCTGCCCTCGCAGGCGTAGACGATCTCCACCGAGCCGCCGGGCAGGGCCCGTTGGCTCCGCAGGGTCAGCCCGGTCTCGGGGTCCAGCGCGGGAGTCAGCCGCGTACCGCCGCCGAACAGCAGGGGCAGGACGACGAGTTCGAGGCGGTCCAGGGCACCCAGGGCGTGGAAGGTCGCGATGGTGCGGGGGCCGCCGACGAGATGGACATCGCCGCCCTTGTTGGCCGCGCGGATCCTCTCCAGCAGCCGCGCCGGATCGCTGTCGGTGGTGACATGGTCCGGGGTGCCCTCGGGGCGGTGCGAGCCGAGGACGAAGACGTCGAGGTCGGGCCAGGGCCAGCGGGTGTTGTTCAGCGCCGGTTCGAAGGTGGTGCGGCCCATGAGCGCGGCCTCGCAGTCCGCGAGGAACTCCCGGATGCCGTGGCTCTCGCCGGAGACGAACGCGGGGTCGGCGGTCAGGGCGGGCCAGCCGTTCGGGGTGGTCACATAGCCGTCGGCACTCATGCTGAGGCGGGCGCGGATCCGCATGGTCTCTCCTCGGGACGGTGGGCGCCGGTCGCCCTTCCACCCAAGCGTCGATCGCGGGGCGCGCCGATCGACACGCCGCCGGAGAATTCTCCGCTCACCCGGGAAAACCATCGGGCCCCCGCTGCCCGAAGGCGGCGAGGGCCCGGTGCGGGCGGGCCCGGGTCAGGCCGTCGTCCACCACGCCGTGGTGTCCGCCGGGATCTTCGCGTCGCCGTCGACCTCGGCGATCTCACCGCTCGCGAGCAGGAGACGGCCGTACGCCGGACTCGTCACCGACTCGCCGGTGGTGTTCGCGACACAGACGAACTCGCCGCGGCGGAAGGCCAGTACGCCCTCCGGCGCCCGCAGCCACTCGACCGACTCGCCGGCGCCCAGGTCGGGCTCGGCGCGGCGGGTGGCGAGGGCCGTGCGGTAGAGCTCCAGGGTGGAGCCCGGGGCGCCCGTCTGGGCCTCCACGCTCAGCTCGGCCCATTCCGCGGGCTGCGGGAGCCAGCTGCCGCCCGTGCCGAAGCCGTACGACGAGCCCTCGCGGGTCCAGGGGATCGGGACGCGGCAGCCGTCGCGGAAGCCGTCCTGGCCGGCGCCGCGGAAGTAGGCCGGGTCCTGGCGGACCTCGTCGGGCAGGTCGACGACGTCGGGGAGGCCGAGCTCCTCGCCCTGGTAGATGTACGCCGAGCCGGGGAGCGCCAGCATGAGGAGGGTGGCCGCGCGGGCGCGGCGCAGGCCCAGGGCGCGGTCGCCGGCCGTGCGGATCTGGGTGCCGAGGCCCGCCGGGTTCGCGAAGCGGGTGGCGTGGCGGGTGACGTCGTGGTTGGAGAGGACCCAGGTGGCGGGGGCGCCGACCGGGCGCATCGCCTCCAGGGTGCGGTCGATGACCTGGCGGAGTTCCTCGGCGTCCCAATGGGTGCCCAGGTACTGGAAGTTGAAGGCCTGGTGCAGTTCGTCGGGGCGGACGTAGTTCGCGGTGCGCTCGACCGTGGGGGTCCAGGCCTCGGCGACGAAGATGCGCTCGCCCGCGTACTCGTCGAGGATGAGCCGCCACTGGCGGTACACCTCGTGCACCCCGTCCTGGTCGAAGAACGGCATGACATCGTTGCCCAGCAGCTTCAGCTGGTCGTGGTCCCCGAGGTCCGGCAGGCCCTCCGCCTTGACCAGGCCGTGGGCCACGTCGATGCGGAAGCCGTCGACGCCCATGTCCAGCCAGAAGCGCAGGATGGAGCGGAACTCGTCGCCGACCGCGGGGTGTTCCCAGTTGAAGTCGGGCTGCTCGGGGGCGAAGAGGTGGAGGTACCACTCGCCGGGGGAGCCGTCCGGTTCGGTGACCCGGGTCCACGCCGGGCCGCCGAAGATGGACTCCCAGTCGTTGGGCGGGAGTTCGCCGTTCTCACCCTTGCCGGGGCGGAAGTGGTAGCGGTCGCGGAGGGAGGACCCCGGGCCCTCGCGCAGGGCGCGCTTGAACCACTCGTGCTGGTCGGAGGAGTGGTTGGGGACCAGGTCGACGATGATCCTGAGGTCCAGCTCGTGCGCGTCACGGATCAGCGCGTCCGCGTCCAGCAGGTTGCCGAACATGGGGTCGACGGCACGGTAGTCGGCGACGTCGTAGCCGGCGTCGGCCTGTGGGGAGGCGTAGAAGGGGCTGAGCCACACGGCGTCGATGCCGAGGTCGCGCAGGTACGGCAGTCGGGAGCGGATGCCCTCCAGGTCGCCCATGCCGTCGCCGTTGCTGTCGGCGAAGCTGCGCGGATAGACCTGGTAGATCACCGCGTCCCGCCACCAGTCGCGGCGCTGGGCGACGGTGGCGACGGCGGAGTTCGGGGCCGGGTCGGCGGCGGAGTGCTGCTGGCTCATGGCGTCCTTGATACGTAACGGAGTCATCTGGGCAGGAGGTTGCAGAGGGGGGCAGAAGGGGGGCGCACGGGAGCGTGCTGGTGACGAGGCGGCCGCGGTGACAGCGGGGTCGGATGGACACCGCGACCGCCTCGGGTCTGTGGGGCGACGCCCCGGCCGGCGGTCAGCCCTTCGTGCCGCCCGCGGTGAGGCCGGTGACCAGGTTCTTCTGGACGAAGTAGAAGAACGCGGCGACCGGTATGGCGATGAGCACCGCGGTGGCGGCCATCAGGTTGCGCTGGGCGTCGTGTTCGCTGACGAAGGTCTGGAGGCCGACGGCGAAGGTGTACTTGTCGTCGGAGAGCATGAACGTGGAGGCGAACGCGACCTCGCCGAAGGCGGTGAGGAAGCTGTAGAAGGCGGCGACGGCCAGGCCCGGCTTGGCGAGCGGCAGGATCAGCCGCGCGAACGTGCCGAACGGGGTGAGTCCGTCGACGCGTCCCGCCTCGTCGATCTCGAACGGGATGGTGTCGAAGTAGCCCTTCATCAGCCAGGCGCAGTACGGCACGGTGGTGGTGCAGTAGACCAGGACGAGGCCGAGGTAGCTGTCGACGAGCTGGAGGTCCGAGAGGATCTGGTACATCGGCACCATGAGGACGGCCACCGGGAACATCTGGGTGACCAGCAGGACCCACATGAACTTCTTGTACCCGGGGAAGCGCATCCGCGAGACGGCGTACCCGGTGGTGGCGGACATGATCACGCCGATGAACGTGGTGCCCAGGGTGACGATCAGCGTGGTTTGCAGCCAGTCGAAGAATTTCGTGTGCTGGAGCACGAACGTGTAGTTGTCGAACGTCATCTTGGACCAGATGCCGCCGGGGTGGAGGTAGTCGTCGCTGTCCGGGCCGAGGGACAGATAGACCAGCCAGGCCACGGGGAACAGGGCGACGATGCTCGCGACGATCAGGATGCCGTGGGAGACGAGGGAGGTGCCGAGGCCGCGCCGGCGCGGCTTGTGCGGAGTGCCGGCGGCCTGGTCCTGCCCGGTCTTCTCGACGGAGGTCGGGGCGGTGGTCGTACTCATGGGAGCTCCTGCCTCAGATCGCGAGCTGCTGGTCATTGCGGTTCAGCCAGCGTCGGTAAAAGGAGGTGAAGACGATCAGGATGGCCAGCAGCAGGATGCCGTAGGCGGCCGACTGGGCGAAGTCACGCGGCTGTTGTCCGAAGCCGAGGTAGTAGGCCCAGGTCACGAGGATCTGGGCGTCGGGCGCGGTGTCGCCGAACAGCAGGAAGATGATGGCGAACTGGTTGAAGGTCCAGATGACGCCGAGGAGTACGACGGTGGAGCTGACGGACCTCAGGCCCGGCAGGGTGACGTACCGGAACTTCTGCCAGGCGGTGGCGCCGTCCATCTCGGCGGCCTCGTAGAGGGAGCTGTCGATGGACTGCAAGCCGCCGAGGAGCGACAGCATCATGAAGGGGACACCGCACCAGGTGTTGACCATGATCGCGGCGAACCGCTGCCAGAAGGTGTCCTCCAGCCACAGCGGGGCGGGCAGATGGAGGAAGTCCAGGAAGGAGTTGATGATCCCGCCGTCGGCGAGCATGAACCGCCAGCCGAAGACGGTGACGAAGGTCGGCACGGCCCAGGGCAGGATCAGGATCATGCGGTACAGCGTCCGGCCGCGCAGTTTCTGGTTGAGCAGCAGCGCGAGACCGAGGCCGAGGCAGTAGTGCAGGGTGACGCAGAGCCCGGTCCACACGACGGTCCAGATGAAGTGCGACCAGAAGCGGTCGTACGCCGTCGGGCCCCACAGGATGTCGGCGTAGTTGTCCAGGCCGATGAACTGGTAGGTGGCGTCGATGTGGTTGACGCCGATGGTGCGGGCCGTGTTGAGGCTGTTGGCGTCGGTGAGGGTGAGATAGAGGCCGTACACCAGGGGGTACAGCACGAGGACGCCGAGCACGACGACCACGGGGGCGATCATGGCGTAGGCGTACCAGTGCTTCTGGTAGCTGTGCTTGAGGCGCTGTCCCAGGCCGGGCCGGGGCGCGCGGTCACCGCGGCGCTTGCCGGTCGCGCGGTCGATGGCGACTGTCATGGTTCGACGACCTTCGTGAAGTCCTGTGGTTCCAAAAGGGGTACGGCTCTCAGGCCGATGGCCGCCGGATCCCTCCCCCCGTGATCGGGAGATCCGGCGGCCTGTCGGGGCTTACTTGCTGAAGTCCGGCACCAGCTTGGCGATGGCGGTCTCGGCGTTGCTCAGGCCCTTGTCGAGGGATTCCTTGCCACCGGCGATCTTCGGCAGCTCGGTGTCCAGCGGACCCCACAGGGAGCTGTACTCGGGCAGGGCCGGGCGCGGCTGGGCGGCGGCGAGGACCGTCTGGTAGCCGGCGATGCCCGGGTCGGCCTTGACCTCGGTGGTGTAGGCGTCGTCGCGGGTCGGCAGCGTGGAGTTCTTCAGCGCGATGGTCGCCTGTGACTTCGCGGAGGTCATGAAGTTCACGAACTTCAGGGCCGCCTTCTGGTGCGCGGCGTCGGAGCCGGCGTAGACCGAGAGGTTGTGGCCGCCGGTCGGGGCGCCCGCCTTGCCGGTGGAGCCGGCCGGGACGGTGGCGATGCCGAGGTTGTTCTTGTCCTTGAACGCGGCGCCCTTGTAGAAGTTGGTGATCTCCCACGGGCCCTGGATGATCGCGGCGACCTTGCCGTTGACGAACGCGTCCTGGATGTGGGCGTAGGCGTCGGCGGTGGTGTCGGCCTTGTGCAGGCCCTTGCCGGAGAAGAGGCTCTGCCAGGTGCCGTACGCCTTCTGCGCGGCGGCGGAGTTCACCGTGATCTTCTTGGCGTCGGCGTCGACGGTGTCGGTGCCCTCGCCGTAGAGGAAGGACTGGGCGTAGTAGGCCTGGGTGGAGCCCCAGTAGCCGTCGACGCCGGTCTTGCTCTTGATGGTGGCGGCGGCGGCCTTCAGGTCGTCCCAGGTCTTGGGGGCCGCGACGCCGGCCTTGTCGAAGAGCTCCTTGTTGTAGACCAGGGCGAGGGTGTCGGTGACCAGCGGCACGCCGTAGGTCTTGCCCTCGTACTTGGCCTGCTCCAGGAGGTTGGACTTGAACTTGCTCTGGTCCGCGAGGGCCTCGGTGCCGTCGAGGGGCAGGAGGTAGCTCTTCTTGGCGAAGGCGGGGGTCCAGCCGACTTCGGCGCGGAGCACGTCCGGGGCGCCCTTGGAGCCGGCGGCGGTGTCGAACTTGTTCTGCGCCTGGTCGAAGGGGACGTTGACGTACTTGACCTTGACGTCCTTGTTGGACGCCTCGAACTCCTTGATCAGAGCCTTGTAGGTCGGCGCCTCATTGGTGGCGTTGGAGGTGTCCCACCAGGTGATGGTGACCGGACCGCTGGATTCGCTGTCGCCGTCGTCTCCGCCGCAGGCCGTCGCCGCGAGGGCGAGGGACGCCACCAGCGCGGTGGCCGCTATGCCACGCCGCATGAGTTCTCCTTGAGGGTGAAAGCCCGTGTGGTGCAGGGTCGCGGTCCCGCCCGCTTCCCTGCGTGATGCAGGGTCGGCCCCGTCTGCCGTCCCTGCTGTGGTGCCGACTGCGCCGTTGCGGCGGCCGGGCGACGTGAACGTAACAGCCGTGTAAGCGTTGCGAAAGACCTTGCAGCAAAAAAGTGCAAGACGTCTCGTAAGTTATCCGGGCGTGACCTCTCGGCTACCGCCGTGAGACGCTTGTTTCCAGGGGTGGAGCGGCGGAGAGCGCGCTGTGCAAGACTCTGCAAGCTCTTGCCATCACATTCACGAGGGAGCGCGATGACCCAGCAGCTCGGACCGGGACGGTCAACAGGTCGCCCGCGGCGTCCGATTGGTGTGCAAGGGGAGGGACGGCCGGTACAGTCCAATCCTGTGACCACACGGCTTGCCGACATCGCTGCTCAAGCGGGGGTCAGCGAAGCGACCGTCAGCCGCGTCCTCAACGGGAAGCCGGGCGTCGCCGCGACCACTCGCCAGACCGTGCTGGCCGCCCTGGACGTGCTCGGGTACGAGCGTCCGGTGCGGCTGCGCCAGCGTAGTGAGGGCCTGGTGGGCCTGATAACGCCGGAGCTGGAGAACCCGATATTCCCGGCGCTGGCCCAGGTGATCGGCCAGGCGCTGACCCGGCAGGGCTACACCCCGGTCCTCGCCACCCAGACCCCCGGCGGCTCCACCGAGGACGAGCTCACGGAGATGCTCGTCGACCGGGGCGTGGCCGGCATCATCTTCGTCTCCGGACTGCACGCGGACACCTCCGCCGACATGCAGCGCTACGAGCAGCTGCGCGGCCAGGGCGTGCCGTTCGTGCTCGTGGACGGTTTCTCGCCGAAGGTGCAGGCGCCGTTCATCTCCCCCGACGACCGTGCGGCGATGACGCTGGCGGTCACGCATCTCGCCTCGCTCGGTCACGCGCGGATCGGTCTGGCGGTCGGCCCGAAGCGGTTCGTGCCGGTGCAGCGCAAGATCGAGGGCTTTGTGCGGGCGATGCAGGACCAGCTGGGTCTGTCCGCGGAGTCCGTGGAGTCGGACATGGTCCAGCACTCGCTGTACACCCTGGAGGGCGGTCAGGCCGCCGCCGCCGCGTTGATCGGCCGTGGCTGTACGGCGGTCGTGTGCGCGAGCGACATGATGGCGCTGGGTGCGATACGCGCCGCCCGGCAGCTCGGCCTCGAAGTGCCGCGGGACATCTCGGTGGTGGGCTTCGACGACTCCCCGCTGATCGCGTTCACCGACCCGCCGCTGACGACGGTCCGCAAGCCGGTTCCGGCGATGGGCCAGGCCGCGGTGCGGACGTTGCTGGAGGAGATCGGCGGGACGCCCGCTCCGCACAGTGAGTTCGTGTTCATGCCGGAGCTGGTGGTGCGTGGTTCGACGGCTTCGGCGCCTGTTGCGTCCCGTACGGAGCGGGCTCGTTCCTGAGGCGGAGAAACCGGGCTTTCGGGACCTGCGCGGGGAGGAGACGAGGGCCTCGTCCCGCCGTAGAACATGCGTCCTGAACCCGACCGGGGGATGATCTGGGGGCAAGGGCTTTTCTGGCAGACTCTGTGTCCATGGGTGATTCGACCGTGACGACACTGGAAGGCCGCGAAGAGGCCGTTCCGCAGCCCGTCGCGGACGGTTCGGACAGAGGCTTCCTTCGCCGCCTGCGCACCCCGCGCCGCCCCCGGCTGTGGTTCGAGATCCTGCTGATCGCGGTGAGTTACTGGACCTACTCACTGATCCGCAACGCGGTCCCGGAACAGCGAGCCGAGGCGCTGCGCAACGCCGACTGGATCTGGCGGGTCGAGCACGACCTGGGGATCGCGGTCGAGGAGTCGGTCAACCACACCGTGAACTCGGTGACTTGGCTGATCGTGGGCATGAACTACTACTACGCGACGCTGCACTTCGTGGTGACGCTGGGTGTCCTGGTGTGGCTCTTCCGCTGTCACCCCGGCCGCTACGCGGCGACGCGCATGGTCCTCTTCGCCACGACGGGCGTGGCCCTCGTCGGTTACTACCTGTATCCGCTGGCCCCGCCCCGGCTGATGAACGGCGGCGACTTCGTCGACACCGTCATGGTCCACCAGACCTGGGGTTCGATGGCCTCGGGCGACCTGAAGAACATGTCGAACCAGTACGCCGCGATGCCGTCCATGCACATCGGCTGGTCCCTGTGGTGCGGCCTGACGATCTTCGCGCTGGCGTCGGTGCCATGGGTGCGGGTCCTCGGCCTCCTCTACCCGGTGGCCACCCTGGTCGTCATCGTCGCGACGGCCAACCACTTCTGGCTGGACGCGGTGGGCGGCATCCTGTGCCTGGCCTTCGGCTTCACGGTGGCGCGGCTCTGGTACGGGGCCCTGCCGCACCGCCTCCCCCAGCTGGTCCCGCCGGTCAGCCGACCCCGGCCGCGGACCGCATCGCCGCGATGAACGCCCGCAGCGCGGGCTGCGGCGGGGCCGTCTCGCGTACGGCCGCGTAGATCGTGCGCGAGGGCTCCGGGCCGCGCAGCTCTCGTACGACCACTCCCGGCCGGACCCCGACCCCCAGGCCCAGCCTCGGGATCAGGCTCACCCCCAGGCCCGCCGCGACGAATCCCTGCGCGGTGACGTAGTCCTCGCTCTCGACGACGAACCGCGGCCGGAACCCGGCCGCCGCGCAGGCGGCGAGCTGGGCGTCGAGGCAGGGGCCGGGCCACTCACTGCCGACCCAGGGTTCCTCCGCGAGGTCGGACAGCGTCGGCTCGGGGGCGTCCGCCAGCCGGTGTCCCTCCGGCAGCACCGCCAGATACGGGTCGTCGAGGAGATGCAGGAGCCGCACCCCTTCGTGCCCCGTGGGCCCCACGACGAGCGCCAGATCCGCCCGCCCCTCCCGCACCTCCGGCAGCGGGTCCTCGGGGTCGATGAGTTTGAGGTCGATCTGCACGCCGGGGTGTTCCGTGCGCAGCCGTGCCACCGCGGGGGCCACGAGTGACGCCCCCGCCGTCGCGAAGTACCGCACCGCCAGCCGGCCCGTGCGCCCCGCGAGCAGATCCGCCAGGGCCGTCTCCGCCTCGGCGACCTGACGGCTGATGGTGTCCGCGTATCCGGTCAGCAGCAGCCCGGCGGCCGTCGGCCGCACCCCCCGCCCGACCCGCTCCAGCAGCTCGGTCCGCGCCTCCTTCTCCAGCGCGGCGATCTGCTGGCTCACTGCGGACGGCGTGTACCCGAGGGCCGCCGCCGCCCCCGTCACCGACCCGCTGCTCACCACGGCCCGCAGCACCTGCATCCGACGCACATCCAGCATGTAGCACAGCTTAACAACACATCAAGAACTCTTCACTTGTCCTCACGCGTCGTCTCCCCGACCGTAGAGGCATGTCTCCCGCCTCCACGCTCCGCATGGCCGCCCTCGCCCTCCTGTGGGGCTCGGGGTTCCTCTGGATCAAGCTCGCCCTCAACCACGGCCTCTCCCCCGCGCAGATCACCATCACCCGCTGCGCCCTCGGCACGGCCGTACTGTTCGCGCTGGCCCGTACGGCAGGCCAGCGCCTGCCCCGCTCCCGTGCCACCTGGGGCCATCTGACGGTGGCCGCGCTGTTCTGCAACGCGATCCCGTTCGCGCTGTTCGCGGTGGGTGAGCAGAGCCTGGACTCGGGCGTCGCGGGAGTCCTGAACGCCACGACCCCCCTGTGGTCCCTGCTGATCGGCGTCCTCCTCGGCACCGACCGCGCCCTGCACCCCCTACGCCTGACCGGCCTGCTCCTCGGCTTCGCCGGTACGGTCCTGATCTTCGCGCCCTGGCACCACTCGGGCCTGCTGAGCTGGAGCGCCCTGGCCCTGCTGGGGGCGGCGGCGAGCTACGCGGTGGCGTTCGCGTACATGGCCCGCAAGCTGACCGACAAGCGGGCGCCGATGGCGATGTCGGCGGCACAGCTGCTGATGGCGACGGGGTGGACGACGCTGTCGGTCCCGCTGGCGGGTCCGGTGGACACGGACCTGGTGGGGCTGGGCGCGGTCACGGCACTGGGCGTCCTGGGCACGGGGGTCACGTTCTACCTCAACTACCGCCTGATAGCGGACGAGGGCCCGACGACAGCGGCGACGGTGGGCTATTTGCTGCCGGTGGTGTCGGTCGCGCTGGGCGCACTGCTGCTCGATGAGCAGGTAGGGCTGAGGGTGCTGACAGGCATGGCAGTGGTTTTGGTCGGCGTCGCCATGACGCGCCCCAAAGGGGCGCGGGGAACTGCGCGAGCAACCACGACGGAGCCGCAGCCGGCGAAGGTCTAAGCCCCGTAGAACAACGTCTCCACCACACTCCGCGCCCGCCGCGCCGTACGCCGATACGCATCCAGCATGTCGCCCGCATGCCCGGGCCCGTACCCCAAATACCGCCCCACGGCAGCCAGTTCACGCGCCTCGGTCGGGAACGTGTCCCCCGCCCGCCCCCGCACCAGCATCACGGCGTTACGCACCCGAGTGGCCAACACCCAAGCCTCATCCAGGATCTCGGCATCCTCACCCGAGATGAGCCCGGCAGAGCAAGCCGCCGCAAGAGCCTCCCGCGTCCGCGTAGTACGCAACCCCGGTTCAGCCCACCCATGCTGCAACTGAAGCAACTGCACAGTCCACTCGACGTCGGACAGACCCCCCGGCCCGAGCTTCGTGTGCAGCTTCGGGTCCGCGCCGCGAGGCATCCGCTCCGACTCCATCCGCGCCTTCAGCCGCCGGATCTCCCGTACGGCGTCCTCCCCGAGCCCCTCCGCCGGGTACCGCAGCGGATCGATCAGCTCGATGAAGCGCTGCCCCAGATCCTCGTCACCGGCGACGACTTCGGCCCGCAGCAGCGCCTGCGACTCCCAGACCAGGGACCAGCGGCGGTAATACGCCTCGTACGACTTCAACGTCCGTACCAGCGGCCCGGACTTGCCCTCCGGGCGCAGGTCCGCGTCGATGAGCAGCGGCGGGTCGGCACTCGGGATCTGGAGGAGCCGGCGCATCTCGGAGACGACCTTGTTGGCGGCCTCGGAGGCGGACTGCTCGGGGACACCGTTACGCGGCTCGTGGACGAACAGGACGTCGGCGTCGGAGCCGTAGCCCAGTTCGTGGCCGCCGAAGCGGCCCATGCCGATGACGGCGAACCGGGTCGGCAGGGTGTCGCCCCAGGTGTCGCGGACGACCGCGCGCAGCGTGCCCGCGAGGGTGGCCGCGTTGAGGTCGGAGACGGCGCCGCCGACCCGGTCGACGAGGGCGCCCTGGTCGGCCTCGACGGGCTGGGTCTCGGTGCCGTAGGAGCCGATGATGTCGGCGGCGGCCGTGCGGAACAGCTCGCGGCGGCGCACGCCACGGGCCGCGGTGACCGCCTTCTCGGCGGTGTCCGCGCGGCTGACCGCGGCGAGGACCTCCGGTTCCAGGGAGGCCCGGTCGCGGGGCGCGAGCCCTTCCTCGTCGCCGAGGAGCGCGACCGCCTCGGGGGCACGCATGAGCAGGTCGGGGGCGAGGCGGCCGGCGGACAGGACCCGGGCGAGGTTCTCGGCGGCGGCGCCCTCGTCGCGGAGCAGCCGCAGATACCAGGGGGTCTTGCCCAACGCGTCCGAGACCTTGCGGAAGTTGAGCAGACCGGCGTCCGGGTCGGCGGAGTCGGCGAACCAACCCAGCAGGACGGGCAGGAGAGTTCGCTGGATCGCGGCCTTGCGGGTGACGCCGGAGGCGAGGGCCTCCAGGTGACGCAGGGCGGACGCCGGGTCGGCGTAGCCGAGGGCGACGAGCCGCTCGCGGGCGGCTTCGGGGCTCAACCGCGCCTCGCCGGGGGCGAGTTGGGCCACCGCGTCCAGCAGTGGCCGGTAGAAGAGCTTCTCGTGCAGGCGCCGTACGACGCTGGTGTGCCGCTTCCATTCGCGGTTGAGCTCGGCGACCGGGTCGGTGCGCAGGCCGAGGGAGCGGCCGATGCGGCGCAGGTCGGCCTCGTCCTCGGGGACGAGATGGGTGCGGCGCAGCCGGAACAGCTGGATGCGGTGCTCCATGGAGCGCAGGAAGCGGTAGGCGTCGTCGAGCTGGACGGTGTCGTCGCGGCCGACGTAGCCGCCGGCGGCGAGGGCCTGGAGGGCGTCGAGGGTGGTGCCGCTGCGCAGCGAGGCGTCGGCGCGGCCGTGCACCAACTGGAGCAGCTGCACGGCGAATTCGACGTCGCGGAGCCCGCCGGGCCCGAGCTTCAGCTCCCGCTCGACCTCGGCGACGGGGATGTTCTCGACGACCCGGCGGCGCATCTTCTGCACGTCGGCGACGAAGTTCTCGCGCTCGGCGGCCTTCCAGACGAGGGGTTCGAGGGCGGCGATGTACTCCTCGCCCAGCTCGATGTCCCCCGCGACCGGCCGGGCTTTCAGTAGCGCCTGGAACTCCCAGGTCTTGGCCCAGCGTTGGTAGTAGGCGAGGTGGGAGGCGAGCGTTCGCACGAGCGGGCCGTTGCGGCCCTCGGGCCGCAGGTTGGCGTCGACGGGCCAGATGGAGCCCTCGACGGTGGTCTCGGAGCAGACCCGCATCAGGTGCGAGGCGAGCTGGGTGGCGGCGCGCAGGGCCTTGGCCTCGTCGGCCCCGTCGACCGCCTCCCCCACGAAGATCACATCCACGTCGGAGACGTAATTGAGTTCGTGGCCACCGCACTTGCCCATCGCGACGACCGCGAGCCGGCACAGCGCGGCGTCCTCCGGGGCGGCGGCGCGGGCGATGGCGAGGGCGGCGCGCAGGGTCGCGGTGGCGAGGTCGGCGAGCTCGGCGGCGGTCTCGGCGACGTCGGTGGTGCCGCACACGTCACGGGCGGCGATGGAGAGCAGGCAGCGGCGGTAGGCGACGCGCAGGGAGACGGGGTCGGTGGCCTCGGCGAGCCCGCGTTCGAACTCCTCGACGCCGGGGTGCAGGTCGCGCGGCTCGTACATGGCGAGCGCGCGCCAGTCGCCGGCGTGCCGGGCGAGGTGCTCACCGAGCGCGGCGGAGGCGCCGAGCACCCCCAGCAGCCGGTCGCGCAGCGGCTTGGCGGCTATGACCGTGTCGAGCAGTTCCCGGTCCGTCTGCGCCTCCAGGAGCCGGACCAGACCGTGCAGCGCGAGATCGGGATCGGCGGTGGCCCCGAGGGCCTCCAGGAGCACCGGGTCATTGCGTACGCCGCTCAGCTCCGGCCCGTCGAGGAGCCGCTCGGCGGCGGAGGGATCGGTGAACCCGTGCCGCAGCAGCCGCGAAAAGGTACTGCTCCTGCGCCCCGGCGCCGTCATCCCCGGCCCTCCCGTCGGATATCTGATCTACCGCGATCGAGCCTAACCGCAGAGCCTGCGGGAAGCGCCGATGAGTTCCCGGCCGGGACGGGGTCTGCCCTGTATGACTCACGACGAACCACAGACCCGGCTGGACGAGCGCTACAGCGAGCCGACCGCCACGGCGACCCCCTGGTCACAGGCCTCCGCGCTGCTGGAGTCGGCCGAACTGTTCTGGATCTCGACGGTACGGCCGGACGGGCGCCCGCATGTGACCCCGCTGCCGGCGGTCTGGTCGCGGGACGCCCTGCATTTCTGCACGGGTCCCGAGGAGCGCAAGGCCCTGAACCTCGCGGCGAACCCGCAGGTCGTGCTGACGACCGGGACGAACACCTGGAACAAGGGGTACGACCTGGTCGTGGAGGGCGAGGCGGTACGGGTCACCGACGACGGCCGGCTGCGTGCGCTGGCGGCCGGGTGGGAGGCGAAGTACGGCGAGTTCTGGCACTTCGAGGTCCGGGAGGGGTGTTTCCACCACGGCGGGGGAAGCGCTCTGGTCTTCTCAGTAGCGCCGCGCACGGTTTTCGGCTTCGGTAAGGGGGAGCCGTTCAGCCAGACGCGGTGGCGGTTCTGATGACGTAGACAAGGGAGTCACGCCATGGACATGAGCCTCGAGGTGATCCTGATGCCGGTCTCCGACGTGGACCGGGCCAAGGAGTTCTACCGGGACAAGGTCGGTTTCCACGTGGATCTCGACGGCGAGGTGATGCCGGGCGTCCGGATCGTCCAGCTGACCCCGCCGGGCTCGGGCTGTTCGATCGCGCTCGTCGACGGCCTCCAGATCCCCACGGGCACCCCGCAGCCGGGCACGTACCACGGCATGCAGCTGTGTGTGACGGACGCGAAGGCGGCGTACGAGGAGCTGACCGCCCGCGGCCTGGACGTCACCGAGCCGCAGTCCTTCGGCCCCCAGGACGGCGCCACGTTCATGTACTTCAAGGACCCGGACGGCAACGGCTGGGCCATCCAGGAGTACCGGCGCCGGGAGGCCGAGCCCCTGCACAAGGTGCTGGCCGACCTCGCCGGGCAGCGGGGCCAGTGACGTGAGAACGCCGAGGGGCCGGTGGCACACGGCCACCGGCCCCTGTTCGGCGTCCGCTTGCTACAGCACCGGCAGGTTCTTCCGCAGCTCGAAGGCGGTGACCTCGGAGCGGTACTCCTCCCACTCCTGGCGCTTGTTGCGCAGGAAGAAGTCGAAGACGTGCTCGCCCAGGGTCTCGGCGACCAGGTCGCTGCGTTCCATCAGGGTCAGGGCCTCGCCGAGGTTCTGCGGGAGGGGTTCGATGCCCATCGCGCGGCGCTCGGCGTCGGAGAGGGCCCAGACGTCGTCCTCGGCGCCGGGCGGGAGCTCGTAGCCCTCCTCGATGCCCTTGAGGCCGGCCGCCAGGAGGACGGCGTAGGCCAGGTAGGGGTTGGCGCCGGAGTCGATCGAGCGGACCTCGATACGGGCGGAGCCGGTCTTGCCGGGCTTGTACATCGGGACGCGGACCAGGGCGCTGCGGTTGTTGTGGCCCCAGCAGATGTACGAGGGGGCCTCGCCGCCGGCGCCCGCCGTGCGCTCCGAGCCGCCCCAGATGCGCTTGTAGGAGTTGACCCACTGGTTGGTGACCGCCGAGATCTCCGCGGAGTGCTTGAGCAGGCCCGCGATGAAGGAGCGGCCGACCTTGGAGAGCTGGTACTCCGAGCCCGACTCGTAGAACGCGTTCCGGTCGCCCTCGAAGAGGGAGAGGTGGGTGTGCATGCCCGAGCCCGGGTGCTCCGAGAACGGCTTCGGCATGAACGTCGCCTGGACGCCCTGCTCCAGCGCCACCTGCTTCATGACCAGGCGGAACGTCATGATGTTGTCCGCCGTGGAGAGCGCGTCGGCATAGCGGAGGTCGATCTCCTGCTGGCCGGGGGCGCCCTCGTGGTGGGAGAACTCGACCGAGATGCCCATCGACTCCAGCATGGTGATCGCCTGGCGGCGGAAGTCCATGCCGATGTTCTGCGGGGTGTGGTCGAAGTAGCCGGAGTTGTCGGCCGGGGTCGGGCGCGTGCCGTCCAGCGGCTTGTCCTTCAGGAGGAAGAACTCGATCTCCGGGTGGGTGTAGAAGGTGAAACCCAGGTCGGAGGTGCGGGCCAGGGCGCGCTTGAGCACATAGCGCGGGTCCGCGAAGGACGGGGAGCCGTCCGGCATCAGGATGTCGCAGAACATCCGGGCCGTACCGGGGGCCTCCGCGCGCCAGGGGAGGATCTGGAACGTCGAGGGGTCCGGCTTGGCGATCATGTCGGACTCGTAGACCCGGGCGAAGCCCTCGATCGCCGAGCCGTCGAAGCCGATGCCCTCGTCGAAGGCCTGTTCCAGTTCGGCCGGGGCCACGGCGACGGACTTGAGGAAGCCCAGCACGTCCGTGAACCACAGGCGTACGAACCGGATGTCGCGCTCCTCCAACGTCCGGAGCACGAACTCCTGCTGCTTGTCCATCTTCCGCTTCCCCATCCTTGCTGGTCAGGCCGCCTGCCTCGGTCCCGCGAGAGACGGTCGGGCACCTGAGCATCCCACCACAACACCATTTCATCCGTGTTGCGGACCATGATCGGCAGGCCGACGCCCGGTTGAACGCCTCACGTCCGACAGGTGTACTGTTCTGCGCCCATCTTGCCTGCTCGGACGCGCGGAAGTAATGCCGGGCGTGCCGCAACCTGTGGGGCCCGGGGCGCGAGCGGAACCCGATCTTCGGCCATTCCTGTGCCCGCCCTACGAGAGACCCGGTCCTCCCTATTACGATCAGCGGACCCGATCGGCCCCCTTTCCCCAGAAGGACACAACCCCATGGGCTCCGCCAAGAAGAAGGAATCCGCCGCACGGCAGGCGCGCATAGCCGAGATGCGGCGGGCCGAGCAGGCTCGCGAGCGCCGCAACCGGCTGCTCACGATCGGGGCGAGCGTGGCGGTCGTGGCCGCTCTCGTCGTCGGCGCCGTCGTGCTCGTGCAGTCGCAGGACGACGACAGCACCGCGTCCGACTCGAAGACCCCGGGGCACTGGACCATGGGCAAGGACGGCGTGAAGACGTGGTCGGCGAAGCTGAGCCAGACCCATGTCACCAAGACGGTGAAGTACCCGATGACGCCCCCGGCCGGCGGTGACCACAACGCGGTCTGGCAGAACTGCAACGGCGATGTATACACCAAGGCGCTCGACAACATGAACGCCGTGCACTCGCTGGAGCACGGCGCGGTCTGGGTGACGTACACCAGCAAGGCCAAGAAGGCCGACGTGGAGGCGCTCGCGGCGAAGGTGAAGGCGACGCCGTACACGCTGATGAGCCCGTACGAGGACCAGGCGGACCCGATCATGCTGACGGCGTGGGGCCACCAGCGCACGGTGACGAGCGCGAGCGACCCGAACGTCGCGAAGTTCTTCGAGAAGTACGTCCAGGGCGAGCAGACGCCCGAGAAGGGCGCGGTGTGCACGGGCGGTAAGGCGCAGTGAGGCAGGTCGGCTGGATCGCGGGGACCGCGGCGGCGGTGCTCGTCGCGGCCGGCGCGGTCACCTACGCGGTCGCCGACGGCGACGACTCCACGGCCACGCCCACCGCCGACTCCGCGGACGCGGGCTTCGCGCGGGACATGGCGGTGCACCACCAGCAGGCGGTGGAGATGTCGTTCATCGTGCGCGACCGCACCAAGAACGAGGACGTGCGCCGGCTCGCGTTCGACATCGCGCAGACCCAGGCCAACCAGCGCGGCATGCTGCTGGGCTGGCTGGATCTGTGGGAGCTGCCGAAGGTGTCCTCCGACCCGCCGATGACCTGGATGGACATGGGCGGCATGGCCGACGGCAAGGACGGCGCGCTGATGCCGGGCATGGCGACCAACACCGAGCTGAAAGAACTGGGGAAGCTCAGCGGCAAGCAGGCCGAGATCCTCTATCTCCAGCTGATGACCGAGCACCACAAGGGCGGCATCCACATGGCCGAGGGCTGTGTCGCGCGCTGCACGGTGAAGGTGGAGAAGGACATCGCGCAGGGCATGGTCAACGCGCAGGAGTCCGAGATCGATCTGATGACGGACATGCTCAAGGAGCGTGGCGCGAAACCGCGTTCCTAGGGATCCGCGGCCGTCCATAGAGGGTTTCCCCTCGGTCCTCATAGCGCGTTAACCCTCAAATGGCCTTGTCATTAGGTTAATTGGGCTCTTCTTGGGATTCGTATTCCCCTGGCATGAACGGTTCGTCGAAAGAGTGGCCCCCGGCGAGTGATCCACTCGCGACGAACCGCATACAGGGGGTTCCATGAGATCCAATCGCGCCAGAACGCGCGCCGGAGTGAGCATGGCAGCGACACTGCCCATGATCGCCGGCGCGCTCGCGCTCGGTATACCCGCGGCGCACGCCTCGGACTCCCCGGCCCGTGACACGCTGACCGGAACCAAGCCCGCGTGGGCCACGACCAAGGCCGACAAGGGTGCCACCGCCGACAGTTCGCGGGTCTCGGCCCGGGTCTATCTGGCGGGCCGGGACGCGGCCGGCCTCGCCGCGTACGCGAAGTCCGTGTCCGACCCGTCCTCGGCGTCGTACGGCAAGTACCTGAGCGCCGGCCAGGCGCAGTCCCGCTTCGGCGCGACGAAGGCTCAGGTCGCCGCCGTGAGGTCCTGGCTGACCTCGGCCGGCCTGAAGGTCACCGGGGTTTCGCAGCACTACGTCTCCGTCACCGGTGACGTGGCCGCCGCCGAGAAGGCGTTCGGCACCCAGCTGCACAACTACGCCAAGGGCTCGAAGACTTACCGCGCGCCGTCGAAGACCGCGTCCGCGCCGGAGAGCCTGAACGGTGCCGTCCTGACCGTCACCGGCCTGGACAACGCCCCGCACAAGGCGGACCACGACGAGCAACTGCCGGGCCCCGGAGCCGTGTTCAAGAACTCCGGCCCGTTCTCGTCGTACTACGGCTCCAACATCGCGAGCACGCTGCCCGACGCGTACGGCACGAAGATCCCGTACGCCGTGCAGGGGTACACCGGCAAGCAGCTGCGTGCCGCCTACGGGGCGGGCAAGTACACAGGCAAGGGGGTGCGCGTCGCCATCACGGACGCGTTCGCCTCCCCGACCATCGCCTACGACGCGGCCACCTACGCGAAGAAGCACGGCGACGCGGCCTACACCACGGGCCAGTTGAAGCAGGTCCTGCCCAAGAACTACACCCACACCGGCGCCGACGAGTGCGACGCCTCCGGCTGGTACGGCGAGGAGACCCTCGACGTCGAGGCCGTGCACGCGGTCGCGCCGGACGCGCAGATCACGTACGTGGGTGCCGCGTCCTGCTACGACGACGATCTGCTGGACTCGCTCAGCAAGATCGTCGACAACCACCTCGCCGACATCGTCTCCAACTCCTGGGGCGACATCGAGGCCAACCAGACGCCGGATCTCGCGGCCGCCTACGACCAGGTCTTCCAGTTCGGCGCGGTCGAGGGCATCGGCTTCTACTTCTCCTCCGGCGACAACGGCGACGAGGTCGCCAACACCGGTACGAAGCAGGTCGACACCCCGGCCAACTCGGCGTGGGTGACGGCGGTCGGCGGTACCTCGCTGGCCGTCGGCAAGGGCGACAAGTACCTGTGGGAGACCGGCTGGGGCACCGAGAAGGCCACGCTGTCCACGGACGGCAAGAGCTGGACGAACTTCCCCGGCGCGTTCACCTCCGGTGCGGGCGGCGGCACCAGCAAGACGGTCGCCGAGCCCTTCTACCAGAAGGGTGTCGTCCCGGACGCGCTGGCGAAGGCCAACAACGCGGCCGGTAACCGGGTGGTCCCGGACATCTCCGCGATCGCCGACCCCAACACCGGTTTCAAGGTCGGGCAGACGCAGACCTTCCCGGACGGCTCGGAGAAGTACAGCGAGTACCGCATCGGCGGCACGTCGCTGGCCTCCCCGGTCATCGCGGCCGTGCAGGCGCTCGCGCAGGAGGCCCGCGGCGGCAAGGCGATCGGCTTCGCCAACCCGTCGATCTACGCCAAGTACGGGTCGAAGGTCTACCACGACGTCACCGACAACCCGACGAAGTCGGGGCTCGCGGTGGCCCGCGTCGACTTCGTGAACGGGTACGACGCGACGGACGGTCTGGCGACGTCGGTGCGGTCGCTGGGCAAGGACAGCTCGCTGGTCGCGGTGAAGGGGTACGACCCTGTCACCGGCGTGGGCACGCCCACGAACGGCTACGTGGAGTCGTACAAGCGCCGCTAGCGGCGACCGCGGGGCAGCCGATGGGGAGCGGGACGATCACGTCCCGCTCCCCATCGCGTCGCTCTGACGATTACACGGATTACACTGGGCGCCGTGCCTCCGACTCCGTTGAACTTCCGGTCGATCTATCAGCACGGCTTCGCGCGGGTGGCCGCCTGCACGGGCCACACCGTCATCGCCGATCCGCCCGCAAACGCCGAAGCGGTCCTGCGTCACGCGCGCCGGTGCTCGGACGAGGGGGTCGCGGTCGCGGTCTTCCCCGAGATGGTGCTGTGCGGGTACTCCATCGAGGACCTGCTGCTCCAGGACGCGCTGCTCGACGAGGTCGAGGCGGCGCTCGCGACCGTGGTGGCCGGGTCCGCGGGCCTGCTGCCGGTGCTGGTCGTGGGCGCGCCGCTGCGGCATCGCAACCGGGTCTACAACTGCGCGGTGATCGTGCACCGCGGCCGGGTCCTCGGCGTCGTACCGAAGTCGTACCCGCCGAACTACCGCGAGTTCTACGAGCGCCGGCAGATCGGCGACGGCGCGGACGAACGCGGCGGCTCGATCCGGGTCGGCGGTTCCGAGGTCCCGTTCGGCGTGGATCTCCTCTTCGAGGCGTCCGACGTGCCCGGTCTCGTCCTCCACGCCGAGATCTGCGAGGACATGTGGGTGCCGGTGCCGCCGAGCGCGGAGGCGGCCCTCGCCGGGGCGACCGTGCTGGCCAACCTGTCCGGCAGCCCGATCACGGTCGGGCGGGCCGAGGACCGCAAGCTGCTGTGCCGCTCGGCGTCGTCGCGCTGTCTCGCCGCGTACGTCTACGCGGCGGCCGGGCTGGGCGAGTCGACCACCGACCTGTCCTGGGACGGCCAGACGATGGTCTACGAGAACGGCGTACTGCTCGCCGAGACTGAGCGGTTCCCTCTCGCGGACGAGTACGCCGTCGCCGACGTCGACCTCGACCTGCTGCGGCAGGAGCGGCTGCGGATGGGCACGTTCGACGACAACCGCCGTACGCACCGGGCACGGACGGGCGACTTCCGCACGGTCGGCTTCGAGCTGGACCCGCCGCTGACGGACCTGGGGCTGCGGCGGCGTCTGGAGCGCTTCCCGTTCGTGCCGGCCGACGCCGCCCGGCTCGCCCAGGACTGCTTCGAGGCGTACAACATCCAGGTCCAGGGCCTCCAGCAGCGGCTCGCCTCGATCGGCGGCTCGAAGGTCGTCATCGGTGTCTCCGGCGGTCTGGACTCCACCCACGCGCTGATCGTCGCCGCCCGCGCGATGGACCGCGCCGGGCGCCCGCGCAGCGACATCCTGGCCTGGACGCTGCCCGGCTTCGCCACCAGCGACCACACGAAGGACAACGCGCACAAGCTGATGAACTCCCTCGGCGTCACCGCGGCCGAGCTGGACATCACACCGACCGCGCGGCTGATGCTGGCGGAGATGGGGCACCCGTTCGCGTCCGGCGAGCCGGTGTACGACGTCACCTTCGAGAACGTCCAGGCGGGCCTGCGCACCGACTACCTCTTCCGGCTGGCCAACCAGCGCGGCGGCATCGTGCTCGGCACCGGTGACCTCTCCGAGCTGGCGCTCGGCTGGTCGACGTACGGCGTGGGCGACCAGATGAGCCACTACAACGTCAACGGCGGCGTCCCGAAGACGCTGATCCAGCACCTCATCCGGTGGGTCATCAGCAGCGGCCAGTTCGGCGACGAGACCGGCAGGACCCTCGCCGCGATCCTCGACACGGAGATCAGCCCGGAGCTGGTGCCGGGTGAGGAGATGCAGTCGACGGAGTCGAAGATCGGCCCGTACGCGCTGCACGACTTCACGCTCTTCCACGTCCTGCGCTACGGCTTCCGCCCGTCGAAGATCGCCTTCCTCGCCTGGCACGCCTGGCGGGACGCGGAGGCCGGCGCGTGGCCGCCCGGTTTCCCCGAGGCCAAGCGGGTCGCCTACGACCTGCCCGAGATCGCCAAGTGGCTGGAGGTCTTCTGCCGCCGCTACTTCGGCTTCGCCCAGTTCAAGCGCTCGGCCATGCCGAACGGCCCGAAGGTCTCGGCAGGCGGCTCCCTGTCTCCCCGCGGCGACTGGCGTGCACCGTCGGACAGTTCGGCACGGACGTGGCTGCGGGACCTGGAGCGGTTCGAGGAGCTGAGGACGGGCGACGGGGCGACGACCACGCCGTAGGGCTCGGTGCTCAGTGGGTGAGGGTCGCGTCCAGTGGGTCGGGCAGGTGGGAGGCGATGACGCGTTCCCGGACGGTCGTCGGGGCCGTTGCCCGGCGTCGGTCCACCGCGGCCGCCGTGCCCGCCACGCCGAGGCCCAGCACGGCGAGCGCCGCGCCCGCCAGGGCCGGGGAGGTCACCCCGAACCCCGCGGCCAGCGCGAGGCCGCCGATCCACGCTCCCCCGGCGTTCGCCAGGTTGAAGGCGGCCTGGTTGGCGGAGGAGGCCAGCGAGGGGGCCGACGAGGCCTTCTCCATGACCATGAGCTGGAGCGGCGAGCCGGTGACGAACGCGGCCACGCCGAGCAGGACGACGCCCACGGCGGCGCTCACCGGCGTGCTCATCAGCAGCGGGAAGGCGCCGAGGACGACGACCAGCGAGACCAGGCCGCCGAACAGGGTGGCCCGCATGGCGTGGTCGGCCAGCCGTCCGCCCACCAGGTTGCCGGCCGTGGCGCCCACGCCGAACAGCGCGAGCAGCAGCGTGACGCTGGTGTCGGCGTACCCGGCGGAGTCGGTCAGCATCGGCGTGATGTAGCTGTACGCGGCGAAGAGCGCGCCGAAGCCCGCGACGGTCGTACCGAGGGCCAGCCAGACGGGGAGGGACTTCAGGGCCGCGAGCTCGCCGCGCAGTCCGCCGTGCGTCGGCGCCACCCGGTCGTGCGGGATCAGCGCCGCCAGGGCCGCGATGGCGGCGAGGCCTATGGCGCTCACGCCGAGGAAGGTGGCCCGCCAGCCCAGGTGCTGGCCCATGAGCGTGGCGACCGGCACGCCCGCGACGTTGGCGACGGTCAGCCCGAGGAACATCAGCGACACCGACCGGGCCCTGCGCTCCGGCGCGACCATGTTCGTGGCGACGACGGCCCCGACACCGAAGAAGGCGCCGTGCGGCAGGCCGCTGGCGAAGCGGGCGACCAGCAGCCAGTCATGGTCGGGCGCGAAGGCGGAGGCCGCGTTGCCGATGACGAACAGGGCCATCAGCGCGACGAGGACCGTACGGCGGGACATGCGCGCGGTGACCGCGGCGAGCAGCGGGGCGCCGATGACGACGCCGAGCGCGTACGCCGAGACCAGGTGGCCGGCGGTGGGGAGGGAGATGTGCAGGTCGTCCGCGACCTCGGGCAGCAGGCCCATCATGACGAACTCGGTGGTGCCGATCCCGAAGGCGCCCACGGCGAGGGCGAGCAGGGCGAGGGGCATGGAGGTGCCTGTGCCTTTCAAGGTCAAGTTCCGCGGCGCTTATGTTCAGCTACGGAACAAAGCCTTTCGGGCCCAGTATTCCATACGGTCAGGACGACGTGTCGACCGTCACACGGGCCGCCACCGGGAGGTGGTCGCTGCCCGTCTCCGGCAGGGTCCACGAGGTCTGCGGCTCGACACCCTTGACCAGGATCTGGTCGATCCGCGCCATCGGGAACGAGGCCGGCCAGCTGAACCCGAACCCGCTGCCCGCCGCGCCCTGCGTGGAGCGCAGCTGGGAGGTGACGGCGTTGAGGGCGCGGTCGTTCATCGTGCCGTTGAGGTCGCCCAGCAGCACGATCCGCTCCAGCGGCTCGTCGGCGATGGCCTCGCCCAGCGCGTCGGCGCTCTTGTCGCGCTGCCTGGCCGTGAACCCGGCCTCCATCTTCACCCGCACCGAGGGCAGATGGGCGACGTAGACGGCGACCTGCCCCTCGGGCGTGGTCACCGTGGCCCGCATGGCCCGGGTCCAGCCCAGCTTGATGTCGACGGGCTTCACCCCGGTCAGCGGATACTTGCTCCACAGCCCGACGGTGCCCTGCACCGAGTGGTACTTGTACGTCCCCGCCAGCGCCTTCTCGTACGTCGGGACCGCAGCGGAGGTCAGTTCCTCCAGGGCGAGGACGTCCGCGCCGGACGCGGCGACGTCGCGAGCGGTGCCGGCCGGGTCGGGGTTGTCGGCGTTGACGTTGTGGGTGGCCACCGTGAGGTCGCCGCCGGAGCCGGCCTTGTCGGTGAGCAGCCCGCCGAAGAGGTTCAGCCACACCACCGCCGGGAGCAGGATCGCGATCAGGGCGGTCGCCGACTTGCGTACGACGGCGAGGACCAGCAGGACGGGGACGGCGAGGCCCAGCCAGGGCAGGAAGGTCTCGGTGAGGCTGCCGAGGTTGCCGATGCGGTTGGGGATGCGCGAGTGCATCAGCATGACCAGGGCGAGGAGCAGTGCCAGCGCGGCGAGGACCAGTCCGCGCCGCCAGATCCGCGGGTCGCCCCGCCAGCCGCCGAGCAGCGCGTCCCGCAGGCGTCGGAGCCTGGATCCCCGGCGCTCGGGCCCCGAGCCGCCGTTGTCCGTCTCCTCCATGTACGCCTGCTGCGCCATACCGCGTCGCCTCACTGCCTGCCGTGCATCCGTCCGTCCCCCTGTGTCTCACGACCCTAGGGGATGATCCGGTCCGATCCCGCCGTCTCATGACGGCCGTACCCGCACGAGGACGTACAAGTCGCCGTCCGGAGTTCCGAACACGGCCGGGGAAAGCGCGGTCTGTGACGAAACGCGCACACGAGGGTTACGGGGTCGGCGAACTGACGGGCGGTGAGCTGACGGGACGTAGGCCCTCGAGGATCGTGTCGACGATCTGCTCGGACAGCCCCTCGGGGAGGTCGGCGTCAGGGCGCATGAAGGTGCGGACCAGCATGGGGCCGACGAGCATGTCGTTGACGAGTTCCAGGTCGACGTCGGCGCGGAGTTCGCCGTTGTCCCGGCCGCGGCGCAGGACGTCGATGCCGACGCGGCGCCGGGGGGCGATGGCGGCGTCGTGGTAGGCGCACCAGATCTTCGGGCTGCTCTTCATCTGGGCGTGGACGTTGTGCAGGATCGCCGAGGTCCGGCGGACCAGTCCGCGCTGCCGCAACGACTCCAGCAGCACGACGAGGTCGTCACGCATGGAGGTGCCGGGCAGCACCGGGTCCGGCGGTTCGGCCGTCCGTACGACATCGACGAAGAGCTCCTCCTTGCCGCTCCAACGCCGATAGATCGCGGCCTTGCCGACACCGGCGGTACGCGCGATCCGCTCGATGGACAACTCGGCAAGCGGCACCCCGTCGTCCAGCAACTTCATCACCCCCTCGACAATGGCCCGCTCCACGGCTTCACTGCGCGGCCTACCACGGGTGGGGGCGGGCGCGGGCCGACGGGGGTCGCCGGTGGGGCCGGGGGTACCGGTCGGCGTACGGGCGGGGGCGGAGGCACTGGCCGGCGTACCGGTGAGCCCGGAGGCACCGGCCGAGCCAGACGCACCGGCCGCTGCACCGGTGGGCCGGGGGGTGCTGGCGGGCCGGGAGGCACTGGCGGCCCGGGGAGTGCCGACGGGCCGGGAGGTACCGGTAGGCCCAGAAGTGCCGGTGGAGCCGGAGGTGCCGGTGGACCCGGAGGTGCCGGTGGACCCGGAGGACCCGGAGGACCCGGAGGACCCGGAGGACCCGGAGGACCCGGAGGACCCGGAGGACCCGGAGGACCCGGAGGACCCGGAGGACCCGGAGGACCCGGAGGACCCGGAGGACCCGGAGGACCCGGAGGACCCGGAGGACCCGGAGGACCCGGAGGTGCCGGTGGGCTCAGCGACGCCCTGGGGAACAGCGGTCGACCCGCCCGCCTCGCGGAGAGCTTCCGACGACTTCCCGGGCTCCCGGAGGGCGTCGTTCGGCTCGCCCGCCTGGCTCAGGGCATCGACCGAACCGCCCGCCTGACCGAAGGCGTCGTTCGGCTCGCCCGTCGGGCGGGAGGCCGCCTCCGGGTTGCCCGACCGCCGAGAGGCCGCCTTCAGGTCGCCCGACTGCCGGAAGGCCTCCGCCCGGTCGCCCTGCAACCGAGAGGAGGTCGCCTCCAGGTCACCCGACTGCCGAGAGGTCGTCCCCAGGTCGTCCGACAGCCGAGGAGGATCCGCCAGGTCGTCCGACAGTCGACGGGGCTCCGCCAGGGCGCGCTGGTGGTGGGAGGGGGCCGACGGTGGTGCCGGCCGTCGGGGGGGTCCCGTCCGGTCCGCGGTGCCTTCCGCTTCGGCGGGGGTGGTCACGTCGGTGGGTCCCTTCTGTGGTGTGGGGTGATTTTCCCCGTACGCACGCGCGCGTGCCTCGGCTACTCCGCCGCGGTGACCAACTCCCGCCCCTGCGCGTCCTTGTCGTCGGCCGGCGGCCTGCCCGGCAGGAAGACGGCGACCACGACCGCGCCGATCAGGGCGACGCCCGCACCCCACAGGGCGGTGATGTGCATGGCGTGGAGGAAGGCGTCGTGGGCGGGGCCCACCAGGGCGCTGCCCTTGGGGCCGAGCTTCTCGGCGACGCCGAGCGTGGCCTCGATGGACTCGCCCGCGGTGTGCCGGGCGCCGGCCGGGAGCAGGCCGAGCTTGTCCTCGATGCCGTTGCGGTACGCGGTGGAGAGGACCGAGCCGAGGACCGCGATGCCCAGCGCGCCGCCGACCTGGCGGAAGGTGTTGCTGAGGGCGGAGGCGGAGCCGGCCTTCTCGCGCGGCAGGGCCTGCATGATGACGACACTGACCGGGGTCATGATGTGCGCCATGCCGGCGCCCATGAGGAAGAAGACGACCTCGAGGATCCAGATCGGCGTGTCCGCCTCGAACCCGGCGAACGCGGCCAGCATCGCGGCGATGACCAGCAGGCCGGTCGTGGTGGTGGCCTTGTTGCCGAACCGGTCGACCAGCAGCCTGGCCCTCGGCGCGAAGATCATCTGCGCGGCGGCCAGCGGCAGCATCAGCAGACCGGTCTGAAGGGGCGAGTAGCCGCGCACGCTCTGGGTGTAGAAGACGGAGAAGAACGTCACGCCCATCAGCGCGAAGAAGACCAGCGCGATGGCGGCGATCGCGGCCGAGAACACCTTGTTCTTGAAGTAGGTGACGTCGATGGACGGATGGTCGCTGCGCTTCTCGAACACCACGAACGCGACGAGTACGGCGAGACCCGCGCCGATGGTCGACAGCACCGCCGGGTCCGTGAAGTCGGCGAGCTGGCCGCCCTTGATGATGCCGTAGACGAGGAGGACCAGTCCGACGACGGACAGGACGACGCCGATCGGGTCGATGCGGCCCGGGTTGGGGTCACGGGAATCCGGCACCAGCCACAGCATCAGCGCCAGCGCGAGCAGCACGATCGGCACGTTGATGAGGAAGACCGAGCCCCACCAGAAGTGGTCGAGGAGCACTCCGCCGGTGATCGGCCCTATGGCGATGGCGAGGCCGACGCCGCCGGCCCAGATGCCGATGGCCTTGGGCTGCTCCTCGCGCTCGAAGACGTTCATGAGGACGGCGAGCGTGGCCGGCATCACGAACGCGGCGCCGAGACCCATGACGGCGCGGAACGTGATCAGCTCGGTCGGCGACCCGGCGGTCGCGGCGAGCGCGGAGCCGATGCCGAACACGGCGAGCCCGCCGAGCAGGACCCGCTTGCGGCCGAGCCGGTCACCGAGGAGCCCGGCGCTGAACAGAAGGCCCGCGAAGACGAGGGTGTAGGCGTTGATCGCCCACTCCAGCTCGCTCTGGGTGGCGCCCAGGCCGGTCGGAGCGGGGGTCGAGATCGTCTTGATCGCGACGTTCAGGATCGAGTTGTCGAGCACCACGATCAGCAGGCTGAGCATCAGCACACCGAGGATCGCCCAGCGACGCCGGTGCACGGCCTCGGAAACGGTCGGGCCCGGCGCGGCGCGGTCGGCAGGAGAGGTCATGCCGTCGAGCCTAGGTGAATTCCGATACGGAACCGTCTCGTATCGGAATCCTTTACGGAGACCTTACGCAGCCCTTAACGGACTTTACGGAGTCCTTGCCCCCGGATCCCCCCGGACCTAGGGCATCGGACGTGAGCCGCTCGACGCGTGACCCATGTCCTGCCACCCGCTCTGGCCGCGCGTGGCACGAGGTGCCACCATGGAGGGGATCCGGGGACGCCGTCAGGGCGCCTCGAGATGACTGAAGGAGCCGTTGCCATGACGCAGCTTTCGGCTGCCCAGACCAAGCCCTCCGACGGCAGCAAAGCGCTGTACGGGGGGAAGGGCACTCGCCGCCTCACCGTCCGGGACCTCGCCCTCGCCAAGGAGCGCGGCGAGAAGTGGCCCATGCTCACCGCCTACGACTCGGGTACCGCTGCGGTGTTCGACGAGGCCGGTATCCCGGTCCTGCTCGTCGGGGACTCCGCGGGCAACGTCGCGCTCGGGTACGAGTCGACCGTCCCCGTCACCATGGACGAGATGACCATGCTGTCGGCGGCCGTGGTCCGGGGCACCTCCCGCGCCCTGATCGTCGCCGACCTCCCCTTCGGCTCGTACCAGGAGGGCTCCGTACAGGCCCTGCGCTCGGCCACCCGGCTGATCAAGGACGCCGGGGTCGGGGCGGTCAAGCTGGAGGGCGGCGAGCGGTCGTACGACCAGATCCGGCTCCTCGTGGAGTCCGGCATCCCGGTGATGGCCCACATCGGCCTCACCCCGCAGTCCGTCAACGCCATGGGCTACCGCGTCCAGGGCCGCGGCGAGGAGGCGGCGGCGCAGCTGCTGCGCGACGCGAAGGCCGTGCAGGACGCCGGTGCCTTCGCGGTCGTCCTGGAGCTGGTCCCGGCCGAGCTCGCGGCCGAGGTCACCCGCACGCTGCACATCCCGACGGTCGGCATCGGCGCGGGTCCGGAGACGGACGCGCAGGTGCTGGTGTGGACCGACATGCTCGGTCTGACCGGCGGCCGGGTCCCGAAGTTCGTCAAGCAGTACGCCGATCTGCGCACGGTCATGGGCGACGCGGTGAAGGCGTTCGCCGAGGACGTGGTCGGCGGGACGTTCCCGCAGGAGGAGCACAGCGTCCACTAGAGCCACAGCGGTACAGAGGCAGCCCGCCGACTTCCCCCATCGGCGGGCTGCTGCCTTTGTCGGCGCTCTGTAGGTGGCCGTGGGCCGCTGTCGGTGACCTGTAGGTCGTTTGTCGGTGGGCCCTGGCACCGTTCTCGGCATGACGCGAATCGACAACAACCGCAGCGGCGCCGACACCGCCGTTTCCGTGCGGGGACTGGTCAAGCACTACGGCGAGACCAAGGCGCTGGACGGCGTCGACCTGGATGTGCGTGAGGGCACCGTGATGGGTGTGCTCGGGCCGAACGGCGCCGGCAAGACCACCCTCGTGCGGATCCTGTCCACCCTCCTCTCCCCCGACGCCGGCCGTGCCACGGTCGCCGGGTACGACGTCGTACGGCAGCCGCGGCAGCTGCGCCGGGTGATAGGGCTCACCGGGCAGTACGCCTCCGTCGACGAGAAGCTCCCCGGCTGGGAGAACCTCTACATGATCGGCCGGCTGCTCGACCTGCCCCGCAAGGAGGCCCGCCGCCGGGCCGACGAGCTGCTGGAGCGGTTCTCGCTCACCGAGGCCGCCAAGCGCCCGGCGAGCACCTACTCCGGCGGTATGCGCCGCCGCCTCGACCTGGCCGCCTCCATGATCGGGCACCCCGCCGTGCTCTTCCTGGACGAGCCGACCACCGGCCTCGACCCGCGCACCCGCAACGAGGTGTGGGACGAGGTCAAGCGGATGGTGGGTGACGGGGTCACCGTCCTGCTCACCACCCAGTACATGGAGGAGGCCGAGCAACTGGCCTCCGAGCTGACCGTGGTCGACCGCGGCAAGGTCATCGCGGGCGGTGGCATCGAGGAGCTGAAGGCGAAGGTCGGCGGCCGGACGCTGCGGGTACGGCCCGCCGACCCGCTGCACCTGCGCCCGCTCGCCGGTCACCTCGACGGCCTCGGCATCACGGGCCTCGCCACCACCACCGTCGACCCCGAGTCCGGCTCCCTGCTGGTGCCGATCCTCAGCGACGAGCAGCTGACCGCGGTGGTCGGCGCGGTCACCGCGCGCGGCATCACCGTCTCCGCCATCACCACCGAACTGCCCAGCCTGGACGAGGTGTTCCTGTCCCTCACCGGCCACCGCGCCAGTGCCCCGCAGGACACCGTGCCCACCGAGACCCGCGAGGAGGTCGCCGTATGAGCGCCGCCACTCTCACCCCCGCCGACAGCGCTGCCAAGCCCGCCGACGACGTCCGGATCCCGCTGCGCGGGCATCTGCGGCACACCGGCGCCCTCGTCCGCCGCAACCTGCTGTGGATCCGTCAGGACCCCGAGTCGATGGCCGACGCGCTGCTGATGCCGGTCATCTTCACCCTGCTGTTCGTGTTCGTCTTCGGCGGCTCCATCGGGCAGGCGCTGGGCGGCGGCCAGGACCAGTACGTGCAGTACGTCATCCCCGGCATGATCGCGATGATGAGCATGACCCTGTCCCAGGGGGTCGGAACCGGGTTCAGCCAGGACTTCAACTCCGGTGTCATGGACCGGTTCCGGTCGCTGCCGATCGGGCGCGGATCGGTGCTGTTCGCGAAGATCTCCGTCGAGCTGATGCGGATGCTGTTCGCGACGACCGTGCTGATGCTCGTCTCCGTCGCCGTCGGCTTCGACATCACCAACTGGCCCGGCCTGTTCGCGACCGTCGCGCTGGCCACCGCGTTCGCCTCGTCGATCATGTGGGTGTTCCTCACCCTGGGCGTGGTCATGAAGAGCGCGCAGTCGGTGCAGGCGATGGGCTTCCTGGTGCTGTTCCCGCTCCAGTTCGGCTCGTCGATCTTCGCGCCGACGACCTCGATGCCGGGCTGGCTCCAGACCTTCACCGACTACAACCCGCTGTCCACGCTGGCGGACGCCGCGCGCGGACTCATGATCGGCGGCCCCGTCGCGCACGACCTGTGGGTGACCCTCGCCTGGTCGGTGGCGATCACCGCGGTGATGGCGCCGGTGGCGATCCACAAGTTCCGGACGAAGAGCTGACACCGGGCGGCGGCACGGTTCAGACGAGGGCGGCGGCCTCCCCGGGGGAGAGACCGGCGCCCTCGTCGTACGCCGTGCCGTAGGCCGCGTCGCCGAGCCGGGCGCGCAGCTCGCGCTCGGCCCGGTCGCGGGCCTCCCGTTCGTAGCTCTGCGGGACATGGGAGGGCGGCAGCATCGCGTCGCCGGCCGCGAGACAGCGGGCCCCGTCCGGGGCGCGCCCGCCGCCGTCCACACCGGCCAGGCCGAGGGCGGCGATGTGCAGGTACTGGGCGCGCATGTGCGGGGCGATGGCCTGGGACAGCGGGTCCTCGGCCTTGCCGAGGGCCTGGCGGACCTTGTCGAGGCAGGCTGCGAAGCGGCCGTCGGCCGCTTCCACCAAGGCCTCCGCGCCGAGGATGAAGGCGTCGAAGATGATGAAGTGGGCGATGCCGAAACCCTCGCGAAGCAGCCGGAGTTGCTCGCGCGCCTCGGTGACGCGGCCGGTCTGGGCGAGCCGGGCGGAGAGGAAGAGCCGGGCGGCGGGCATCGCGTCGTTGTGGCCGCCGCCCTGCATGGCGATCACCTCGCGCAGCAGCCGCTCCCCGTGCTCGGGGTCCGACTCCATCAGCACGCTGCCGAGCCGGGCCTTCAGCACCGCCTGCTGGGCGCGGGCGCCGAGCCGGGCGGCGATGTCGATCCCCGCCTCGTAGTCGGCCGCCGCGTCGCCCCAACGGCCCTTGCGCTCATGGGACTCGGCCCGCGCGGAGAGCGCCTCGGCGGTGCCCCACAGGTCACCGAGGCGCTCGTAGATGGCCAGTGACTCGTCGGCGTCCCGGATGGCGTCGCCCGCCCAGTCGACGCGGTTGGCGAACAGGTTGGCGCGCCATTGCAGACTCGCGGCCAGCTCCCAGTCGTAGCCGGGCGTCTCGCGGGAGGTGCGCACGGTCGCGTCGATGACCCGCCGCAGCCGCTCCATGTCGCCGGAGAGCATGACGGCGAAGAACCACAGGGAGCCGGGGACCCGGCAGGTCTGCGGCTGACCGGGTTCGTAGGTGAGGGCGATGGACCGCAGCTTGGCCTGCGCCTCGGGGGTCTGCCAGGCGTCCAACTCGGTGTCCATGCAGGCGAGATGGACCAGATGCAGACCGCGTCGGCCTTCCGCCAGGACCTCCCCCGTCCACGGCAGCGGGTGGTCCGTGCAGCGCTGCCACACCGGCCGGGCGGGGCGGACGGGGTCGGTGAACGGGTCGGGGCCGAGGGCCATGACCTCCTTGGACCAGTTGCGGGCCTCGATCTTCAGATCGCGCATCTGCCAGTACCAGGCCAGCGACAGGATCAGACAGAGGCCCTCCTGCTCGTCCCGCTCGGCGACGGCGAGCCGCAGGGCGGTGCGCAGGTTCTCGTACTCCCGCTCCAGCAGCCCGATGGCGGCGAGTTGGCCGGGTCCGCGCAGCAACGGGTCGGTGGCACGGGCGAGTTCGCGGTAGTACGTCAGATGCGCGCGCCCGGCCTCGGCCCGCCGCCCGCTCTCGTCGAGACGCTCGCCCGCGTACTCGGCGACGGTCTCCAGGAGCCGGTAGCGCATCCCTCCGCAGTCCGAAGGTTCGGCCACCACAAGGGACTTGTCGACGAGAGAACCGAGCGCGTCCAGCGCCACGGGACCGCACACGGCCTCGGCGGCGGCGAGATCGCACCCTCCCGCGAACACGGAGAGCCGCCGCAGCACCTCCCGCTCCCCCTCGTCCAGGAGCTCCCACGACCAGTCGACGACGGCCCGCAGGGTCTGCTGGCGGGGCAGGACGGTACGGCTGCCGGAGGTCAGCAGCCGGAAGCGGTCGTCGAGCCGGTCGGCGATCTGACGTGGCGTCAACATCCGTAGCCGGGCGGCCGCCAGCTCGATGCCGAGCGGGAGCCCGTCGAGGCGCCGGCAGATCTCGGCGCAGGCCGCGGCGGTCTCCTCGTCGGCCTCGACCCGGAAACCGGGCCGGGCCGCGGCCCCGCGGTCGGCGAGCAGCCGCAGCGCGACGGGTTCGGGCAGCGGGTCCACCGGCCGCAGCAACTCCCCCGGTACGCCCAGGGATTCACGGCTGGTGGCCAGGACTGTCAGGTGCGGGCACCGTTCCAGGAGGGCCGCGACCAGGCGGGCGGCGGCCTCGACGACATGCTCGCAGTTGTCGAGGATCAGCAGCATCCGGCGTCTGCCGCAGTGCTCGACGAGCCGCTCGACGGGGTCGTCGTGCCGCTCGTTCCCGGCCCGCATCGCCTCGGCGCCGGCCCCGTACAGCACGGTCTCGCGGGCGCCGACGGCGGTCAGCACGGCCTCCGGCACACCGGCCGGATCATCGACCGGCGCGAGCTCGGCCAGCCACACCCCGTCCCGCGCCGCGTCCCCCACGGTCTCGGCCGCCTCCTGCGACAGCCGCGTCTTCCCCGCCCCGCCGGGCCCGAGCAGCGTGACGAGCCGCGCCGCCGCGAGATCCCCCCGGATGGCCTCGATATCGGCTTCCCGCCCGACGAAGGAGGTGAGGCGGGCGCGGAGGTTGCCGGGGGTGGGGGTGCCGGCGCCGGCGGCCGGAACCGGGACGGGCACCGCGGGCGCCGACGGCAGCTGGTCCAGCAACTCCCCGTGCAGCGCCCGTAGTTCCGGGCCCGGGTCCGCTCCGAGGCGGTCTGCCAGCAGCTGGCGTACGTCCTCGTAGGCGGCCAGCGCCTCCGCCGTGCGGCCCGCGTCGCGCAGGGCGCGCAGGCGGAGGGCCTGGAGGGGTTCGTCGAGGGGGTGGGTGTCGCAGAGGGCGGTCAGCTCGGGCAGGGACTGCTCGGCGTGGCCGAGGGCGAGGGCCGCGGTGTGGCGGGCGCGCAGCGCGTCCAGGCGTCGGGCCTCCCAGCGCGCCGACTCGGCGGTGCGGTCGGGCAGATCGGCGAGGGCGGGGCCGCGCCACAGGGCGAGCGCGTCGTCGAGGACACCGGCCGCCTTCGCCGGATCGTCGTCGGCCAGCGCCCGCGTGCCCTCGCCGGTGAGCCGGTCGAAGCGATGCAGGTCGATGTCGTCGGGGGCCGCGACGAGCCGGTAACCGCCGTCCACGGAGGCGACGGCGTCCGCGCCGAGGGCCCTGCGCAGCCGCCCGACCAGCGCCTGGAGCGCGGCGGGCGCGTCGGCGGGCGGGTCGCCGTCCCACACCTCGGCGACCAGCAGCCCCACGGCCACGGTGCGGCCGGGCCGCAGGGCGAGCACGGTCAGCAGAGCACGCAGCCGCGCCCCGCCGACCGGAAGCGGGGTGCCGTCGAAACGGAGTGCCTGGGTGGTGCCGAGGATGCGATAGCGCACGGGGTCCATTGTCTCCGGTCGTTCAGGGCGCGGTCACGGGGATGCGGGCGTCGGCGCGGCGGTGTCGGGTGCCACCACCCCATGTCCCCCACCTTCTACGGAACCGATGACCCACCGCGAGACGTTTTCGTCGTACGCCCGGTACGGTCGGGCAGTCCCAGAGCGTGTACGAGAGTCGGGGGAACCCCATGACAGCCACTGCCGCCCGCCGCAGCGACCGGCGGATCAGCCCCGTCTTCGTCGGGATCCTCGCCGTGACGGCGGTGACCGGGTGGGCCACCTGGTCCGGGTTCGCGGAGCAGCCCGGGGTGGCGGTGTTCCTGTTCGTGACGGCCGCGTGGATCGTCTCCCTGTGTCTGCATGAGTACGCGCACGCGCGTACCGCCCTGCACAGCGGTGACATCTCGGTCGGCTCGAAGGGCTATCTGACCCTGAACCCGCTCAAGTACACCCACGCCCTGCTGAGCATCGTCCTGCCCGTCCTCTTCGTGATCATGGGCGGGATCGGTCTGCCCGGCGGTGCGGTGTTCATCGAGCGCGGGCGGATCCGGGGGCGCTGGAAGCACAGTCTGATCTCGGCGGCCGGACCGCTGACCAACGTGCTGTTCGCGGTCGTGTGCACCGCCCCGTTCTGGCTGGACGCCCTGGACGGCGTGCCGACCGACTTCCGGTTCGCGCTGGCCTTCCTCGCCCTGCTCCAGGTGACGGCGGCGATCCTGAACTTCCTGCCGGTCCCGGGCCTGGACGGCTACGGGGTCATCGAGCCCTGGCTGTCGTACAGGATCAAGCGCCAGGTGGAGCCCTTCGCCCCGTTCGGTCTGCTGTTCGTCTTCGCGCTGCTGTGGGTGCCGTCGGTCAACCACGCCTTCTTCGACCTGATCGACTCGATCCTGGCCTCGCTCGGCATCAGCGACCTGGAGACTTACTGCGGCCAGGACCTTTACCGGTTCTGGCAGACCGGCGACTACTGCTCGGTCAGTTCGTGACCGAGGTCTCGCGACCGGCCTTGCCGCGCTTGACGTAGTACCAGCACATGTTGCTGGACAGACCCGCGATCAGCACCCATACGATCCCCAGCCAGCTGCCCCGCGAGAAGGACACGACCGCCGCGGCGACGGCGAGCAGGCAGACGATCAGGGCGTAGACGGCGAGGCGGGGCATGGGGGCGATTCTCCTGTCGGGGGACACCGGTGTACGACGACGTCCAGTGTCCCCCATCCCCTCACACGTCCGTCACGCGCAGCCCCGCGTGCGCCTTGTAGCGGCGGTTCACGGAGATCAGGTTGGCGACCAGCGACTCGACCTGGTGGGCGTTGCGCAGCCGGCCGGCGAAGACACCGCGCATGCCGGGGATGCGCCCGGCGAGGGCCTGGACGATCTCGACGTCGGCGCGCTCCTCGCCGAGGACCATCACATCGGTGTCGATCTCGTCGATCTCCGGGTCCTGGAGCAGCACGGCCGACAGATGGTGGAAGGCGGCGGCGACCCGGGAGTCGGGGAGCAGGGCGGCGGCCTGCTCGGCGGCGCTGCCCTCCTCCGGCTTCAGGGCGTAGGCGCCCTTCTTGTCGAAGCCGAGCGGGTTGACGCAGTCGACGACCAGCTTCCCGGCGAGTTCCTCGCGCAGCGACTCCAGGGTCTTGCCGTGGCCGTCCCACGGCACGGCGACGATCACGATGTCGCTGCGGCGCGCGGTCTCGGCGTTGTCGGCGCCCTCGACCCCGTGTCCGAGCTCGTCGGCGGCTGCCTGGGCGCGGTCGGCGGCCCGCGAGCCGATGATCACCTTCTGGCCGGCCTTGGCGAGCCGGTAGGCGAGGCCCTTGCCCTGGGGGCCGGTCCCGCCGAGCACACCGACGACAAGGCCGGAGACGTCGGGGAGGTCCCACGGGTCCTTGGCGGGCGCCTTCGCGGGGGTCTGTGCAGCACTGTCGGTAGAGGTCATGGGCTGACTTTACGTGCGCCTCGCGCACCCCGGCCGATGAGGTGAGCGCGGGGCGCGCTCCCCCCGGACCGGTTCGGGCGAATTCGGGCGGAACCCGCAGCCACGGGCGGCCGGTTGCGGCAGGATGCGGTCGCATGGACGCCGTACGTGTCGCGTTGCTGCGTGAAGTGCTCGCCGGGACCGAGTGGTTGGGGGCGACCAGGAGGTTCGCGGGGGTGCTGCGCGGGTCGGTGGTGTCGCACGGCGGCGGGCTGCTGCTGGTGGGCACCCCGGAGTACGAGCCCTGGCATCTCGCGGCTCATCTGGTGGACGAGGCGGCCTGGTCCGGGACGCCGGAGCTGGCCCCCACCCTCGTACGGCATGACGCGCAGCCCTCCGATCCGGCCCATCTGGCCGTAGGGCTCGGGCGGTTGGCGGCGGCCCGGCGCGGCGAGACGCTGCTGGTGGTGTCGCCGGAGGGGCCGGACGCCCCGCTCCTTGAGCGGGTGCACGACGCCCGCCGGGCCGGGGCGACCGTCCTCGCGCTCGGCCCCGACGAGGGGGGCCTGGTGGCGATGGCGCACGAGTCGCTGGCCGTGCCGCGGGGCACGGACCTCGATCTGGACACCGTGCAGCATCTGGTGAGCGCGGCGGCCGGCGAGAACGCCGTGCCCGCGCCGCGCGGCCCGCGCCGCTTCCGGGACCGGCTCTCCCGGCTGACCGAGCAGCTCACGGCACCGCCGCCGCCCCGCTGGTAGCGGACGGAAAATGGGTTGCCGGGACGGCCGCCCCGCCCGAGCATGACCGCTCGTGACCGACACCGACGCCGACGCGGCCTCTTCCCGCCTCCGCTCCGTCCTCCCCGACCTCGCTCCCTGGCGGGCCTCGGCCGACTTCCGGCGGCTGTGGGTGTCGGGGCTGATCTCGAATTTCGGCAGCTTCCTGACGTTCGTCGCGCTGCCGGTGCAGATCAAGGACCTGACCGGATCGGCGGCGGCCGTGGGGGCCATCGGCGCGGTGGAACTCGTACCGCTGATCGTTTTCGGGCTGTACGGCGGTGCGCTCGCCGACGCGCTCGACAAGCGCGGCCTGATCATCTGGACGGAGGCCGGGCAGGGGCTGCTGAGCGCGATGCTGCTGCTCAACGCGCTGACGCCGCACCCGGCCGTATGGCCGCTGTATGTGGTCGCCGCCCTCTCCTCGGCGCTGATGTCGGTCCAGCGCCCCGCGCTCGACTCGCTGTGGCCGCGGATCGTGGCCCATGACCATCTCCCTGCCGCGGCCTCCCTCAACACCTTCCGCTGGACGGTCGGCGGGGTCGCGGGCCCGGCGCTGGCGGGTGTGGTGGTGGCGTACGCGGGGCTCGGCTGGGCCTACGCCGCCGACCTGGTCACCTTCGTCATCTCGGTCGCCCTGATCATCCCGCTCGCCTCCTCCCCCGCCGCGCACGAGGCGGCGAAACCGTCGCTGAGGGCGATCGCCGAGGGGGCCAGGTACGCCTGGAGCCGCAAGGAACTCCTCGGCACCTACGCCGTCGACCTCGCGGCCATGTTCCTGGCGATGCCACTGGCGCTGCTGCCGTTCCTCGCGGACGAGCTGGACGCGGAGTGGGCGCTGGGCCTGATGTACGCGACGGTGCCGCTGGGCGCGATGCTCGTGAGCATGACGAGCGGCTGGACGGCACGCGTCCACCGCCACGGCCGGATGGTGGTCCTGTCGGCCGCGCTGTGGGGCGTGGCCGTCGCGGCGGCCGGGGTCGTCGGCAACGTGTGGCTGGTGCTGCTGTTCCTGACCGTGGCCGGCGGCTGCGACATGGTCAGCGGGATCTTCCGCGGGGTGATGTGGAACCAGACGATCCCGGACGAGCTGCGGGGCCGGCTCGCCGGGATCGAGCTGCTGTCCTACTCGGTGGGCCCGACCCTCGGTCAGGTCAGGTCGGGCGGTTTCGCCGCCTGGTGGGGCGTGCGGACGTCGGTGTGGTCGGGCGGACTGCTGTGCGCGGGTGCGGTGGGACTGCTGGCCCTGTGCCTGCCGAAGCTGATGACGTACGACGCCCGCACGGACGAGCACGCGGCACGCGTACGGGCCCAGCGCGAGGCGGCGCAGGCGTCCCCCGCCTAGGGTCCGACGCCCCGCCCCTCGACCCTGGTCAGTCGTCCTCGGCGCTCTTGGCGGCGTCGTGCCACTTCGGGTCGTTCTCCCACTCGAGGTTGCGCTCGCGGGCGGTCTCCATCGCGTGTTCGGCCTCCTTCCGGGAGGCGTACGGACCGAAGCGGTCCTTGGCGGGGCATTCCGGCCCCTCCTCGACCTTCTTGTGCTCCAGGCAGTAGTACCACTCGCCCGGCTTGCCGACCGTGCGCTTCTTGAACAAGGCCATGACCTGCTCCTCTCGCCACGAACATGTTCCCCCACGTCCGCTCGTTAGACTCACTGACATGTCTGGCCAGTCGCTGCTCGTCCCAGGGGAACTGTCCCCCACCCGTTCCGTCCCCGGAAACATCCGTCGTCCCGAGTACGTCGGCAAGCCCGCGCCGACGCCGTACACCGGTCCGGAGGTGCAGACGCCCGAGACGATCGAGGCGATGCGCGTCGCCGGTCGGATCGCGGCCCGTGCGATGGCCGAGGCGGCCAAGAAGATCGCGCCCGGTGTCACGACCGACGAACTGGACAAGGTGGCGCACGAGTTCATGTGCGACCACGGTGCCTATCCCTCCACGCTCGGCTACCGCGGCTTCCCCAAGTCGCTGTGCACCAGCGTCAACGAGGTGATCTGCCACGGGATCCCGGACTCGACGGTCCTCAACGACGGCGACATCGTCAACCTCGATGTGACGGCGTACATCGGCGGGGTGCACGGCGACAACAACGCCACGTATCTGGTCGGGGAGGTCGACGACGAGAGCCGCCTGCTGGTGGAGCGCACCCGCGAATCCCTCGACCGTGCGATCAAGGCGGTCAAGCCGGGCCGCCAGATCAACATCATCGGCCGGGTCATCGAGTCGTACGCCAAGCGCTTCGGCTACGGCGTCGTCCGTGACTTCACCGGTCACGGCATCAACTCGTCCTTCCACAGCGGCCTGATCATCCCGCACTACGACAGCCCGCACGCGACGACGGTGATCCAGCCCGGGATGACCTTCACGATCGAGCCGATGCTGACGCTGGGCACGCATGACTACGACATGTGGGACGACGGCTGGACGGTCGTCACGAAGGACCGCAAGCGGACGGCGCAGTTCGAGCACACGCTGGTGGTGACGGAGAGCGGCACGGAGATCCTGACGCTGCCGTAGCGCGCAGTTGCCCACGCCGTGGACCCGTCCCTGATGGGGGCGGGTCTTTTCTTGTACGCTTTTACCGACAGGCTGTCGGCAAACCTATTGACTTAGGTAAGCCTAACCTTAGAGGATTTGGCGCATGGACTCCTTCTCGACAGTCATCCGCACCGCGTCCCACGAACAGCACGTCGAGGCGGAGACCTCGTCCTTCATGAGCGATCTGCTCGGCGGCAGGCTGGGGGTCGACGCGTACGCCCGCTACACCGAGCAGCTGTGGTTCGTGTACGAGGCACTGGAGGCCGGGGCGGACCGGCTGGCGTCGGACCCGGTGACCGGCCCCTTCATCCAGCCCGAGCTGTACCGGCTCGGCGCTCTGGAGCGGGACCTGGAGCATCTGCGGGGCCCCGGATGGCGTACGGGAGTCTCCGCGCTGCCCGCCACCCGGGCCTACGCGAACCGGGTGCGCGAGTGCGCCGAGCGCTGGCCCGCCGGATACGTCGCCCACCACTACACGCGCTACCTGGGCGACCTGTCCGGCGGCCAGATCATCCGCGACAAGGCGGAGAAGACCTGGGGCTTCGCGCGCAAGGGCGACGGCGTGCGCTTCTACGTCTTCGAGGGGATCGCCAACCCGGCCGCGTTCAAGCGGGGTTACCGGGAACTGCTGGACGGGATCCGGGCGGACGACCTGGAGAAGCAGCGGATCGTGACGGAGTGCAAGCGGGCGTTCGCCCTCAACACGGCCGTCTTCCGCGCCCTGGGCGACGAGTTCCCGCTGAGCGCGTGAAGCGGCGCAGTCAGCGCTCGGGCTCGCGTTCCAGTACCACCCGGCCGCCGATCTCCACCCAGCCGTAAGGCTGCGGGGCGGTGAGGATCTGGGAGCCCGCGCCCTGGGTGATGTTCAGGGCGCGGCCCAGCAGGTCCGTCAGCAGGATCGCCGCCGCGCCCGTCGCCTCGTCCTCGTCGATGCCGTCGTCGCGGCCGGGGAAGGCACGGGCCCTGACCCGTCCGGCGGGCTCGTCCTCCCAGGCCCAGGCGTAGATCCACTCCCCCTTGGGCGGTACGGGGAGATCGTCGACCTCGGCGGCCGACGCGTACTGGCGCAGCGTCCTCGGCGGGGCCCACTCCGCCCGCGCCTCGATCCAGCTGAACTCCCCGTCCAGCCGGGCGCCCACGAGCCCGGCGGGCGTGACGAGCTCGGGCACGTCCAGCAGCCAGGCCGTGCCGACACAGGGATGTCCGGCGAAGGGCAGCCGCAGGGTGGGCGTGTAGATGTCGATGACACCGCGCTCCGGGTCGTCGACGAACACCGTCTCACTGAAGCCGAGCTTGCCCGCGAACGCCTGCCGTTCGTCCCTGTCGGGCATCACGGAGCCCTCACGGACGACGCCGAGTTCGTTGCCGTATCCGCCGTTGGGCGCGCAGAAGACGCGGAGGACGTCGTAGTCAGTCACGGGGGCATTGAAACATTGCGCGGGCGGCGAGGTCGTCCCAGGTGGGGGCTCCGCCGGGGAGCGGCCGTACGGTCGTGGGCTCCACGGCGTACGGGAGTGAGGCGATCATCTCGGCGTACCCGCGCTCCAGGGCGGCCCGCTGGAGGGCGGGGCGGGACGCGAGGTGGCGCATGCGGTGCTCGTGGTCGTGCGTGAACCGCTCGGCCGCCCGGCGCCAGGTCTTGTCGTCCGGCACCTGGCTCAGCACCACGGACTCCGGGATCCGGCCCTCCGCGAGCGCCGCCACGGCCCGATCGTGTCCGTCGAGGATCACAAAGCCGTCGAGGAAGGTCACCCACCACAGCAGGACGGGCGCGAGGGTGCCCTCGCGGGCGTGTTTGCGGTACGCCTTCACCCGGGCCGCGCCCGGTGCCGAGAGCTGGCGCAGTGGCAGCACCCCGTGCCAGCCGCCTCCGCAGGACAGCTCCAACCGCCCGGCCGGCCAGTCCCGTACGAAGTCCTCGGTCCAGATGCCCGACGGGAAGCCGGTCCGCAGGGCCATCTCCCAGCGGCCGTCCTGCAACGGGGTTCCGTCCGTCTCCTCCAGCCAACGCGTGTACTGATGTGTCCAGTTGAGGGGTGAGCGCTGGTCCGCCGAGCGCAGGGGCGGCAGCGGGGAGCGGTAGCCGTCCAGACGGTGGAGGTGGAACTCCGGGCAGCAGCCGCCGCCCACGGTCCTGCCCAGCAGCAGGGGTTGTTCGTCCTGCCGCAGCAACAGCCGGCGGCCGTCCGCCCGCTCGAAGCGCAACGCGGCCGGGCCGGGACGGTGGCGCACGTTCAGCACCAGCCGCCCCGGCCCCAGCAGTTCCCGGTGCCCCCTGTTCACGGGTCCAGTTCTACGCCTGCGTACGCCGCCTGCGCACCGCCCCGGAATCTGTGAGTCACCTTTGAGGGTTCTTGGGACTCTCTTGGGGTTCGTTTTAAGTCACCGTGATCGCCTCGTGCCCTTACACCGTCTATGAGAGGTGAATCACGGCACGACCGGGTATCACGCAGGTAAGCCTCGGTTAAGTTAGGGCAGCCTCACCAATCCGTGTGAGCGCTGTCACGTGATTTTTCGGCCACCCACAGCCACCCACGGGAGCCTGCATGCGAGCCGTCCGTCTGTCCGCCGTCACCGCCACCGCCACCGTGGCGGCTCTGACCGCCCTCACCGGATGCACCGAGAAGGGCGGCGACGCGAGCGGCGACCGGGTGATCAACGTGACCGCCACCGACAGCAAGTGCGACGTGTCGACCAAGGAGTTCCCGGCCGGGCACGTGGAGCTCGCCATCGAGAACAAGGGCTCCAAGGTCACCGAGGTCTACCTCCTCTTCCCCGACGACCGGATCGTCACCGAGCGGGAGAACATCGGCGCCGGCACCAAGCAGCGGGTCACCGCCGAGGTGAAGGCCGGCGACTACACCATCGCCTGCAAGCCCGGCATGAAGGGCGACGGCATCCGCCAGGACGTCAAGGCCACCGGCGGCACCGCCGCCAAGCGCGACCCGCGCCTCGACAAGGCCGTCGCCGCCTACCGCACCTATGTGCAGGAGCAGGCCGACGCGACCCTGCCGCTCGCCGAGACCTTCGCCAAGGCGGTCAAGGACGGGGACCTCAAGGCGGCCCAGAAGGCTTACGCCCCCTCCCGTATCGGCTGGGAGCGCACCGAGCCCGTCGCCGAGTCCTTCGGTGACATCGACCCCAAGGTCGACGTCCGTGAGGACGGCCTGGAGGAGGGTCAGGACCCGGCGAAGGACTGGACGGGCTGGCACCGGCTCGAGAAGTCCCTCTGGAAGGACAAGAAGCTCACCGACCGCGACGCGCAGCTCGCCGACCAGCTGATCACCGACCTCACCGACTGGCAGAAGCGGGTCGGCAAGGCGGACATCACCCCGACCTCCATGGCCAACGGCGCCAAGGAACTCCTCGACGAGGTCGCCACCGGCAAGGTCACCGGCGAGGAGGAGCGCTACTCGCACACCGACCTCGTCGACTTCAAGGCCAACGTCGAGGGCGCCGAGACGTCGTACGAGCTGCTGAAGTCGGTCGCCAAGGAGAACGACCCGGCCCTGGTGACCGAGCTCGACAAGCAGTTCGCCGCGCTGAACACGCTGCTGGACAAGTACCGGGCGGACAAGACGTCGTACGACTTCACCTCGTACGACAAGGTCGGCGACGCCGACCGCAAGGAGCTGTCGGACGCGGTCAACGCGCTCGCGGAGCCGCTGTCCAAGCTCGCCGCCGCCGTCGTCGTGAAGTGAGTGGGGGCACCCCGATGACCGAGAACTCGCAAGTGACAGAGAACTCGCAGGTGACCGACGACTCCCGGGTGACCGACAACTCGCAGGCCCCGTCCCGGCGTTCGCTCATCGGCTGGGGCGGTGCCGGGCTCGCGCTCGGGGCCGTCGCCGCCGGTGGCGCGGTCGCGATGACCCGTGGCGACGACGTCGACACCGTCGCCGCCGAGGCGGGCGCCGCGGTCGACTTCCACGGTGCGCATCAGGCCGGGATCTCCACGCCGGTGCAGGACCGGCTGCACTTCGCCGCGTTCGACGTGAAGACCGAGGACCGCGCCGAGTTCGTGCAGATGCTGAAGGACTGGACGGCCGCGGCCCGCCGGATGACCGGCGGACAGGCCGTCGGGGAAGGGGCCTTCGGCGGGCTGGCCGAGGCGCCGCCGGACGACACCGGGGAGGCCGTCGGGCTCAAGCCCTCACGGCTGACCCTCACCATCGGCTTCGGGCCCTCCCTCTTCCAGAAGTTCGGGCTGGCCGACCAACAGCCCGAAGGGCTGGTCGAGTTGCCGCACTTCGCCGGGGACGCGCTCGACAAGAACCGCAGCGGCGGCGATCTGTGCGTGCAGGCCTGCGCGGACGATCCGCAGGTCGCCGTGCACGCGATCCGCAACCTCGCGCGGATCGGCTTCGGCAAGGTCGTCATCAAGTGGTCGCAGCTCGGCTTCGGGAAGACGTCCTCCACGACGCCCGAGGAGCAGACCCCGCGCAACCTCATGGGGTTCAAGGACGGCACCCGCAACATCGCGGGGACCGAGACGGACCGGCTGAAGAAGTTCGTGTGGGTCGACGAGAAGGCGGGCCCCGACTGGATGGCCGGCGGGTCCTATCTCGTCGCCCGCCGCATCCGGATGCACATCGAGACCTGGGACCGCACCCCCCTTCAGGAGCAGGAGGACATCTTCGGCCGGGACAAGGGCGAGGGTGCCCCGGTCGGCAAGGCCAAGGAGCGCGACGAGCCGTTCCTGAAGGCGATGAAGCCCGACGCGCACGTCCGGCTCGCGCACCCGACGTCCAACCACGGGGCGACGATCCTGCGCCGCGGCTACTCCTTCACCGACGGCACGGACGGCCTCGGCCGCCTGGAGGCCGGACTGTTCTTCCTGGCGTACATGCGGGACGTCAGGGAAGGGTTCATCCGCATCCAGCGCAACCTGGCCACGGACGCCCTCAACGAGTACATCCAGCACGTGGGTTCGGCGGTCTTCGCCGTCCCGCCCGGCGTCCGGGACGCGGACGACTGGTGGGGCAGCACGCTGTTCGCCAAGGAGGCGTGAGACATGTTCTCCAACTACCTGATCGGTCTGCGCGAGGGCCTGGAGGCCTCTCTCGTCGTCTGCATCCTCATCGCCTACCTGGTGAAGACCGGACGCAAGGACGCGCTGAAGCCCATCTGGATCGGCATCGGCGTCGCGGTCGCCCTCGCGCTCGGCTTCGGCTGCGCGCTCGAATTCGGCTCCCAGGAGCTGACGTTCGAGGCGCAGGAGGCGCTCGGCGGCTCCCTGTCGATCATCGCGGTCGGCCTGGTGACCTGGATGGTCTTCTGGATGCGGCGCACCGCCCGGCATCTGAGGTCCGAGCTGCACGGCAAGCTGGACGCGGCCCTTCAGATGGGCACCGGCGCGCTGGTCGCCACCGCGTTCCTCGCCGTCGGCCGGGAGGGCCTGGAGACGTCCCTGTTCGTGTGGACGTCGGTGCGCGCGGCCGGTGACGGCACCCCGCGCCCGGTGATCGGCGCCGGGCTCGGCATCGCCACGGCGGTCGTGCTGGGCTGGCTGTTCTACCGGGGCGCGCTGAAGATCAACCTCGCCAAGTTCTTCACCTGGACCGGCGGCATGCTGGTCGTCGTGGCGGCGGGCGTGCTGGCGTACGGCTTCCACGACCTCCAGGAGGCCCGCTTCCTGCCCGGTGAGCAGACCCTCGCCTTCGACATCAGCGACACCATTCCGCCGGACAGTTGGTACGGCACCCTGCTGAAGGGCGTCTTCAACTTCCAGCCCAACCCGACCGTCCTCCAGGTCACGGTGTGGCTGCTGTACCTGATCCCGACGCTCGCCCTGTTCCTCGCCCCGGTAGGGTTCGCCTCCGGGAAGGGGAAGGTGAAGATACCCGATGAGCAGGGATCGCAGCCCTCGAAGGCTCCGCAGTCTTGACCGCAGGGCGCTGATAGCGGCCTCGGTGACCGCTTTGTCGCTGACGGCGAGCGGGTGCGTGGTGGTGCACGGGGAACGCGAAGTACTCCCCGCGACCACCAAGGCCGAGGCCGCAAAGGCACTTCAGGAGTTCACGACCGCGTACAACGCCGCGGACAAGGCGTTCGACAGTTCACTGGACGCGGACCGTGTCACCGGGCCCCTCGGTGACATCGACGCGGCCCGGCTGAAGGCCGGTTCGGTGACCAGCCCGGACGGCAACCCGTCCCACACGCCGCTGAAGCTGTCGGACGTGAAGTACACGATCACCGAGAAGGCGGGCTGGCCGCGCTGGTTCGTCGCCGACGCCGCCGCCAACAAGGGCGGCACCGCGCGCTGGCTGTTCGTGTTCACCCGCGACGGCCTGGACAAGCCGTTCCAGGCCGCGTATCTGACGCTGGTCGCCCCGGACGACGTACCGGAGTTCAAGACGGACGAGGACGGCTGGGCCGAGGCGGTCCCCGTGAACTCCGCCGAACTGGCCGTCGCGCCCAAGGACTTGAGCCAGGACTACGCCACGTATCTGAAGGACGGCAAGGGCAAGGTCTTCGCGGACGGCGCGCACACCAGCGGATGGCGCACCGAGCGCCAGAAGCAGGCCAAGAAGCCCGGCCTGGTCAGGCAGTACATCGACGAGTCGCTGACGAGCGGCGCGTACGCCCCGCTGGCGCTGCGCACCAAGGACGGCGGCGCCGCGGTGTTCTTCACCACGCGGCACTACGAGAAGCAGACCGCCGCGCCCGGCACCTCGGTGCCCACGCAGACCGCGGCCGTGCAGGCGCTGACGACCGGTGAGGTCAAGCAGTCACTGACGCTGGAGACCATCTCCAACGAACTCGCCCTGGACCCGCCGAAGAACGCGGACGGCGGACAGGTGGCGGTGCTCGGCCGCATCCAGGGTCTGACGGCCGGCAAGGGCGAATAGCCCCTGAGGTGTCTCAGCCGCGCAGGGGCCAGGCCGTGGAGGCGTGGTCGGGCTCCGCGCCGGCGTAGCGGGCGCAGGCGTCGGTGAGGACCTCGAGCAGGCTCAGCGGGTCGGGCAGCGGGTGTTCGAGGCCGCGGACCCAGTGCACGTCCTGCCCGTCACCGGGCAGCCGCGCGGGCGGTACGAGGACGTAGGAACCCCGGCAGTGCCAGCGCAGTCCGGGGTGCTCGTCCGCCGTCTCGGGGTGGCAGTCCAGCTCGCAGGGCCACCACTCGTCCTCGTCCTCGGGGGTGCCGCGGGTGAGGGTGAAGAAGAGGAGGCGGCCGTCGCTGCTCTCGGCGACCGGGCCGACCTCGATATCGGAGGCGAGCAGCCGCTCCATGGCCTCCAGACCGGCGTCCAGGGGGACGTCCAGGACGTCGTGGACCATGCCGGTGGCGGTGATGAAGTTGGCCTGCGGCTGATGCCGGACCCAGCGCTCGATCTGGCCGCGGTCGGTGGTGGACTGGGTCTGCCACGCGAAGGAGACGGGGTGCCGGGCGGGGGTCGGACAGCCGACCCGGTCGCAGGAACAGCGGTAGCCGGGAGCCGGGTACGCGGCGGGCGCGAGGGGCAGTCCCGCCTCGGCGGCGGCCACCAGCAGGGCCTCACGGCCGCTGTCCTCAGCGGCCTCCTTGGGGCGGCGTCCGCGCAGCCACTGGGTGAGTTTGCCCTGAAGGCCGGTCCGGCCGCCGAACTCCTGGCTCATCTATCCCCTCGCCTCGCTGTGGTGCGGACAGCATGCCCTATGGTCCCACCATCCTGCGCCCCGGGGGGCCGGAGCCGACAACCGGGGTAGGTGGGACAGGGCGTACCGGGAGTATGGATCGCGCGCCATGGCCCGCTTTGCCGGGATTTAGCGCCCTGTCGCGCCGGTGATTGTCGGCATGGTCACAAGGGTCATGCCGGCGGTGGACCCGCTGCCGCGGCTCAGCGGCTCCGCAGCTCAGCGGGGTGCGAGGCCGTGGAGGGCGTAGTCGACGAGGGTGTCGGTGTACTCGTACGAGATGGGCGCGGTGTGCTGGAGCCAGCGCTGGGCGAGGGGGGAGACGAAGAGTTCGAGGGCGATACGGGGGTCGACCTCGGGGCGGACCTGGCCCGCCGCCTGCGCGGCCCGCAGCCGCTCGACATAGAGCTGGAGGGACGGTTCGAGGAGCTTGGCGACGAACTCCCGGCCGAGCTGTTCGTTGACGAGGCCCTCGGCGGCCAGCGCGCGGGACGGCGTCTCGAAGCGGGGGTCCTTGAGCTCGTCGACGGTGGCCCGCAGTACCGCCTTGAGGTCGGCGGCGACATCGCCGGTGTCGGGGATGGCGTACGGCTTCTGTCCCGCCGCCTCGGCCGCCTGACCGCTGAGATCGAGGAAGGCCTCCAGCAGGACGTCCGCCTTCGACGTCCACCACCGGTAGATGGTCTGCTTGCCGACGCCGGCGCGGGCCGCGATCCCCTCGATGGTGGTCCTGGGGTAGCCGACCTCGCCGACGAGCGCGAGGGCGGCGTCGTAGATGGCCCGGCGGGACCTCGCGCTGCGGCGGCTGGAGTCGGGCTGCTGGGGGGCGGAGGCGGGCTGGTTGGGCATGGGGCGACCGTACCAGGGAGGTGAGACGGAACGTCTCGCCGTGTTCGGGGAGGCGTGCGCCCGCGCGGCATGGTGCGACCGCCTCAGCCGCTCTCCGGCTCCGGCTCCGGCTCCGGGGGCCAGGCGTCTCCCCACTCGGCGTCGCGGGCGGCCTTGTAGAGGTCGCCGTGGCGTTTGGTGACCGTCGTCCGGGTCAGTCGCTCGTCCGTCTCGCAGAGGTCGAGCAGGACCTGGCCCTTGCGGATCTGCGGACGTCGGACGATGCGGGCGGCGGCCGGGGTGACGGGGAAGCGGGTGGCGGCGACGTAGCTGAACTTCTCGTCCTCGTAGGCGAGGGAGCCGCCCTTGACCTTGCGGTGGAGGGAGGAGCGGCTGACCCGGGCCGAGAAGTGGCACCAGTCCTGGCCGGTGACGATGGGGCAGCGCGCGCTGTGCGGGCAGGGGGCGGCGATGTGGAAACCGGCGGCGATGAGCCGGTCCCTGGCCTCGATCACGCGCGCGTAGCCGGCCGGGGTGCCGGCCTCGACGATCAGCACGGCCTGCGCTGCGGTCGCGGCGGCGTCGACCAGGGTGGTGCGGTCGGCGGGGGTGAGTTCGTTGAGGACGTAGGAGACGGTGACGAGATCAGTGCTCTCGATGGTGAGCGCTGCTCCAATGCGAGAGCGCTGCCATTGCGCCGCGCCGAGCGCCGGGTTGGCGGCGGCGATCTCGCGGCCCAGGGCCAGCGCGGGCTCGGCCCAGTCCAGCACGGTCACCGGGCGGGCACCGTCCCAGGTCGCGGTGACGGCCCAGGTCGCGGCGCCGGTGCCGCCGCCCACGTCCACGTGGCTCCGCGGCGACCAGTCGGGGGCGGCCTGCGCGAACTCCGCCAGGGCCGACCGCACCGCCTCGAAGGTCGCGGGCATCCGGTAGGCGGCGTACGCGGCGACGTCCGCGCGGTCCCGGAGGATGGGGGCGTCGGTCGGCGTGGCCCCGCGATAGTTGGCGATCAGCCGCTCCACGGCCTGTGCGGCCTGCCTGGGCGGGAGACCGTCGAGGAGGCCGGCCAGTGCGGTACGGAGGCTCTCGGCCGGGGGTACGGGGGCGTTCACCCGGCGATTCTATGGGCGCGGGCCACTGGTGCGGACCTGCCCGTCAGCGCGGGCGGGCCACTGGTTCGGACCACCTGCCCGTCAGCGCGTTCGCTTCTCTCTGACCGCCCGTGCCACCCGCGTCGCCGCTCGCGCCCTCGGTCCGTTCACCGCCGGGCGGCGTCTCGGGTGGACCGTGTTGGCCAGGAGGACCAGGAACGTGTCCGTGGCCCGGTCCAGGACCAGGGACGTTCCCGTGAAGCCGGTGTGGCCCGCGGCGCCCCGGCCCGACAGTTCGCCCATGAACCACGGCTGGTCCAGGGCGAAGCCCAGGCCCGGCGGGGTCAGCAGCAGCTCCACGAAGTCGGGGCCCAGGATGCGGGCCGGGCCGTAGGAGCCGCCGGCCAGGATCGTGCGGCAGAACACCGCGAGGTCGTGGGCCGTGGAGAAGAGGCCCGCGTGGCCGGCCACACCCCCCAGGGCCCAGGCGTTCTCGTCGTGGACGACACCCCGCAGCATCCCCCGGTCCGCCTTGGCCCACGGCCGGCGCTGGTCCTCCGTGGCCGCCGCTCCGGGGCAGGGACCGAAGGCGGTGGACGTCATGCCGAGGGGGCGGGTGATGCCGTCGTGGATCAGGACGTCGAGGGCGCGGCCGGTGATGCGTTCCAGGACGTGCTGGAGCAGCAGGAGGTTGAGGTCGGAGTAGCAGTAGGTGCCCGGCACGCCGATCGGGCGTTCCCGCTGGAGCGCCCGCAGGCGGGCCGTGTCGTCCGCGAGGTCGTACAGAGGGAGTTCGGGGCGCAGGCCCGAGGTGTGGGTGAGCAGTTGGCGGACGGTGATGCGATGTTCGGCCGCCGCCCGGAAGTCGGGGAGGTACGCGCCCACCCTGGCGTCGATGCCGAGCGTGCCGCGCTCGATCTGCTGGATCGCGGCGACCGCCGTGAACAGCTTGGTGAGGGAGGCGAGATCGAAGGGGGTGTCCGTCGTCATCGCGACGCGGGTCCTGCGCGGCAGCTCCACGCCCGCGTCCCTCTTCGGGTCGTAGGACGCGTACCGGACCGCCCAGCCCGTCGCCTCCTCCACGGCGACGACCGGACCCCGGCCGGCCACCACGACCGCGCCCGCCGCCCAGGGGCGTTCGCCTGTGGTGAGCGCGTCGACGTCCTGGACGAGGAGCTTCAGTTCCTCGGGGTCCAGGCCGGCCCGCTCCGGTGTGTCGTTGCGCAGTTTCGGCGCGCTCAGCTCTCCACTCCCTCCACACTCGCACGTCTGTTCCAAGGACGGCACATTCCCATGAAACAGGTAAGCGCTACCAGTGAAGCCGACAACTGGACGACGGCCATCGGGACGGCGGTTCCCTCACCGGCGATCCCGACCAGCGGGGAGGCGACCGCCCCGACGAGGAAGGAGGACGTGCCGAGCAGGGCGGACGCGGAGCCCGCGGCGCGCTTGGTGCGCAGCAGGGCGAGGGACTGGGCGTTGGGCAGGGCCAGGCCCATGGCCGACATGAGGACGAAGAGGGCTGCCGCCACCGGGACCAGGCCCGCCTCGCCGAAGGTGCCGAGGGACATCAGCAGAAGGGCCGCCGCCGCGACCGTCACGATCGCGAGGCCGACGCCGAGCACCTTCTCCAGGCTGACCCGCCCGACCAGCAGCTTGCCGTTGATCTGGCCCACGGCCACCAGGCCGACCGAGTTGACGCCGAAGAGCAGGCTGAAGGTCTGCGGGGAGGCGCCGTAGATCTCCTGGATCACGAACGGCGAGGCCGATATGTAGGCGAACAGCGCGGCGAAGGCGAAGCCGCCGGTGAGCATGTAGCCGGTGAAGGGCAGGTCGGCGAGGAGCGCCCGCATCGAGCGCAGGGCCTCGCCGACGCCGCCGACGTGCCGCGCCTCCACGGGGAGCGTCTCCGGAAGCCGCGCCCACACCAGTCCGGCGAGCAGCAGTCCGATGACCGTCAGGACGGCGAACACGCCCCGCCAGTCCGTCACGCGCAGGATCTGGCCGCCGATGAGCGGCGCCACGATCGGGGCGACCCCGCCGATCAGCATGAGGGTGGAGAAGAAGCGGGCCATGGCGTCACCGTCGTAGAGATCGCGTACGACGGCCCGCGCGATGACGATCCCGGCCGCGCCCGCGAGGCCCTGTGTCAGCCGGAAGGCGACCAGCGTCTCGACGTTCGGGGCGAGGGCGCACAGGGCGGTGGCGAGGACGTACACGACCAGGCCGGCGAGGAGCGGGCGGCGGCGGCCCCAGCGGTCGCTCATCGGGCCGACCACGAGCTGCCCGAGGGCCATGCCGGCGAGGCAGGCGGTGAGGGTGAGCTGGACGGTCGCCGCGGGGGCGTGCAGGGACTTCGTGACCTCGGGCAGCGAGGGCAGGTACATGTCCATCGCCAGCGGAGGCGTGGCGGTCAGACCGCCGAGGACGAAGGTGACGAGCAGGCTGGTGCGGCGCACAGCAGGGGCGGCCGTCTCCGTCTCCGGTACGGCCGCCTCGTTCAGATCCGATGTCGATGCCCCGCGCTCGGGCATGCGCCCCTCCCTCTCCCGGTGGCCCGCGTGGGCCGCCACCTATGCTCTCAGTTCGTACACAGTGGCGAGGGTCACGCGCGCGAGCGCGGCCGAGTGCGAGCAGGGGCGGGCAGCGGAATGGCGGAGAGAAACGTGCGCTGGGGCATTCTGGCGACGGGCGGGATCGCGGCGGCCTTCACGGCGGACCTGGTGGACCTGCCGGACGCGGAGGTCGTGGCGGTGGCCTCGCGCAGCGAGGAGTCGGCGAAGGCGTTCGCGGACCGGTTCGGGATCGAGCGGGCGTACGGGGAGTGGGGTGCGCTGGCCGAGGACACGGACATCGATGTCGTGTACGTCGCCACTCCGCACTCGGCGCACCGGGCCGCCGCCGGTCTGTGTCTGGAGGCCGGGCGGAACGTGCTGTGCGAGAAGGCGTTCACGCTGAACGCGCGCGAGGCGGAGGAGCTCGTCGCGCTGGCCAGGGACCGCGGGAGCTTCCTGATGGAGGCCATGTGGATGTACTGCAATCCGCTGGTCCGGCAGTTGAAGGCGCTGGTGGACGACGGCGCGATCGGTGAGGTGCGCAGTGTGCAGGCTGACTTCGGCCTCGCGGGCCCCTTCCCGCCCTCGCACCGGCTGCGCGACCCCGCACAGGGCGGGGGTTCGCTCCTCGACCTGGGGGTGTACCCGGTGTCGTTCGCCCAGCTGCTGCTCGGGGAGCCCTCGGACGTGACAGCGAGAGCGGTGCTCTCCGACGAGGGCGTCGATCTCCAGACGGGTGCACTGCTCTCGTACGAGAGCGGCGCTCTCGCTTCGGTGCACTGCTCCATCATCGGCGGTACGGCGACCTCGGCATCGGTCACCGGCAGCGAGGGCCGTATCGACGTGCCGTACGGCTTCTTCTTCCCGGACCGGTTCGTGCTGCACCGGGACGGCCGTGACCCCGAGGAGTTCAAGGCGGACGCGGCGGCCGGTCCGCGCAACAGCCTCAAGCACGAGGCCGCCGAGGTCATGCGGGCCCTGCGGGCCGGCGAGACCGAGTCCCCGCTGGTCCCGCTCGACGGCACGCTGGCCGTGATGCGGACGATGGACGCGGTGCGGGAGCGGATCGGGGTGCGCTACCCCGGCGAGTGACCCCCGCCCCAGGGGTCCGCCCACCGGATAGTGGATTCCGCATCATGGAGCTTCCTCGTACGCTCCCCTGTCATGACCGAACACGCATCGAAGATCGCCGTCGTGACCGGCGCCGGCTCCGGGATCGGGCGGGCCGTCGCCGTGGAGCTGCTGCGGGCCGGCTGGTCCGTGGCGCTGGCGGGGCGCCGTCCCGGGACGCTGGAGGAGACGGCGGCGCTCGCACCTGAGGGCACCGCCCTCGCCGTACGCACCGACGTGGCGCGGCCGGAGGACGTGGCCGCGCTGTTCGCGGCGACCGTGGACCAGTTCGGGCGGGTGGACCTGCTGTTCAACAACGCGGGGACGTTCGGGCCCGGCGGGGTGCCGGTGGAGGAACTGCCGTACGACGCCTGGCGGCACGTGGTGGACACCAACCTCAACGGGGCGTTCCTGTGCGCGCAGGCGGCGTACCGGCAGATGAAGGAGCAGGACCCGCAGGGCGGCCGGATCATCAACAACGGTTCCGTTTCCGCCCATACACCCCGCCCGCACTCCGTCGCCTACACGGCGACCAAGCACGCCCTGACCGGCCTCACCAAGTCGCTGTCCCTGGACGGGCGGCCGTACAACATCGCGGTCGGGCAGATCGACATCGGCAACGCCGCCACCGACATGACGGCGCGGATGCGGACGGGTGCGTTGCAGGCCAGCGGGGAGGTCGCACCCGAGCCGGTGATGGATGTCGCCGACGTGGCGCGCACCGTGCGGCACATGGCGGAGCTGCCGCTCGCGGCGAACGTGCAGTTCGCGACGGTGCTGGCGACGGCGATGCCGTACGTGGGGCGCGGCTGAGCCCGGCGGGCCCGACTCCCGGCTTCACAACTTGCACAACCGGAATAGTTCACTCCGCACCATTTCGGCCGGTAGCGGACTTATGCTCAACTCGCCTCCACAAGAGCTTCACAGTTGGAGTGGAGAGCTTCCGGCCAAAACCGAGGGGGGAGACGGCAGTCGTTCCACCACGCCGGTTGGGGGTGGGCTCCGCGTGGGACCGCGGAGTGCACACCGGCGGGTGGAACGGCTGCCGTTCAGTTCGGGACGGTCCGCGGATTCTCAGCTCACGCACATCGCCTCTCAGGTCCCACACATCCCTTACTCACGGCTGCTCAACATTTCCTCCCTAGCTTGAGGCCGCGCCCACATGCGGGCGCCACGAACCTCGAGGAACGGGATGTTTGGCATCTATCTCAAGCGCGAGCTGGGCCGGCGCAAGAAGGCGGCTCTGGTCATCGCACTGGGTCTGGCGCTCGGTATCGCGCTGGTCATCACCGTCAACTCGGTGTCGGCCGGTATGACTCAGGCTCAGGACAAGGTCCTGAAGTCGCTGTACGGCCTCGGCACCGACATGACCGTCACCAAGGCGCGGTCGGCGCCCACCGACAACAGCTCCGGCAGACCGAACTTCGAGTTCGACGCCAAGTCCAACGACAGTGACGAGACGCAGAGTTCGGACCGGGTCATGACCCAGGGCGGCCAGGCCCTCAAGGCCGCGCTGGTCGCGAAGGTCGCGGGGCAGGACGGCGTCGCGAACGCCGTCGGCGCGATCACCCTGAACGTCACCAAGGTCGACGGCTCCTTCACCCAGGGCAAGGCGAAGTCCACGACCGGCAGCAGCAGCCAGTCCCAGGGCCAGGGCGGCCCCGGTGGCGGCAGCGGCGGCAACAGCACGGCGGCGCCCCAGGTGCAGGGCGGCGGCGCCTCGTTCGACGTGAACTCCTACTCGGTCGCCGGCGTCGACGTCACCGACCAGACCCTCGGCCCGCTGGCCGGCATGGAGATCACCTCCGGCAAGACCTTCACCGCCTCGCAGACCAACGCGAAGGTCGTGGTGCTCAGCAAGTCGTACGCCAAGGAGAACAAGTACAAGGTCGGCAAGACCCTCAAGATCTCCGGCACAAAGTACACGATCATCGGTATCGCCACGGCCTCCAGCAGCGAGTCCACCACCGATGTCTACCTGCCGCTGAAGCAGGCCCAGACGCTCGCCGACGCCAAGAACCAGGTCACCACGATCTACGTCAAGGCGACCGACTCGAAGCAGATCGACACGGTCAAGGCGACCATCCAGAAGAACATCTCGGGTACGACGGTGACGACCTCCGCCGACCTCGCCGACACCGTCTCCGGCTCCCTGTCCACCGCCTCCAACCTCGCCACCAGCGTGGGCAAGTGGCTGTCGATCGCGGTGCTCGTCGCGGCCTTCCTGGTCGCCGCGCTGCTGACCTCCTCCGCCGTGTCCCGTCGGGTGCGTGAGTTCGGCACCCTGAAGGCCCTCGGCTGGCCGAGCCGCCGGGTGACCCGGCAGGTCGTCGGCGAGTCGATGGTCAACGGCCTCCTCGGCGGCGCCCTCGGTATCGGCCTGGGTCTCGCGGCGGCCTACGCGGTGACCGCGATCAGCCCGAAGCTGACCGCTCAGCTCGGCAGCACCGGCGGCGGTGGCGGCATGGGCGGCGGCCCCGGCGGTGGCGGCCCGGGTCAGCAGTCCACGCAGAACACCATGGAGATCGCGCTCTCCGCGCCCGTCTCGCTGACCACCATCGCCCTCGCGGTCGGCCTCGCGGTGACCGGCGGTCTGATCGCCGGTGCGATGGGCGGCTGGCGCGCCTCCCGGATGCGGCCGGCCGACGCGCTGCGCAGCGTGTCCTGACCCCTCCCGAGCCGGGGCGCCGTGTCCGTTCCCCCCGGGTCGCGGCGCCCCACCCCCTTACTTTTGGAGCACCCCATGTACAGACTGACCGGCGTCACCAAGCGCTACACGCGCGGCAAGGAGACGGTGGAGGCGCTGCGCGGCGTCGACCTCACCATCGAGGACGGCGACCAGCTCGTCATCCAGGGCCCCACGGGTGGCGGCAAGTCGACGCTGCTTCAGATGATCGGCGGCCTGGACCGGCCGACCGAGGGCAGCGTGGAGCTGGACGGTGTCGACCTCGCGCGGATCAGCGAGGCGAAGCTGACGCGGCTGCGGGCCGAGAAGATCGGCATCATCTTCCAGTCCTTCAACCTCATCCCGACGCTGACCGCCCAGGAGAACGTCGAGACGGCCCTCGTCCCGCTGGGCGTCAAGCCGTCCGAGCGGCGTGAGCGGGCGGCGCAGGCGCTGCGGTCGGTGGGCCTCGGCGAGCGTCTCAGCCATGCGCCGTCCGAGCTGTCGGGTGGCCAGCAGCAGCGTGTCGCCATCGCCCGTGCGCTGGTGAAGAAGCCGAAGGTCCTGCTCGCCGACGAGCCGACCGGAAACCTCGACGAGGGCACGCGCGACGACATCATGGGCCTGCTGGAGGGCCTGTGGCACGAGTACGGGCTGACGTTCATCATGGTCACCCATGACTCGTCGATCGCCCGGCGGGCGCCGCGGCTGGCGACGATCAAGGCGGGCCAGATCGAGCTGACCGAGCAGCGGCAGCAACAGTCGTACGCGCAGTAGCAGACAGTTCCGCGCCCCTGAGAACAGGCGTAGCTGCTCGTGGCGAGCAGCTACGCCTGACCCGTTTCGAAGCGGGAGATCCGGCCGTCGTCCTCGACCTCGAAGTGCCACTTGGTGCGCATCTCGCCCCAGGTGTCGTTGCTGTAGCGGGCGATGAGGTCGCGGCCGCCGCGGGACTCGTTGTCGACCTCCATGTGACCGTGGGAGGTGAAGATCTCCCGGTCGACCCAGTCGTTGAGGTCACGGTCGGAACCGTCGTCCGCCATGGTCGCGCCGGGTGTGAGGAGCGCCATGAAGCCGTCGCGGTCGTGGGCGTTGACGGCATCGACGAAGGCGCGGACGGCCGGGTCGCTGAGTTTGGACGTCTGAATCGTCATGCCAGCCAGACTCACACCGCCGTCCGGGCCCCGCCACCCGAACGGCGGGCCTGGGCGACCCAGGCAGGTGTCAGGGGTGCGACGGTGGAAACGCGGGAGGGGTTGTTGTTGCCGTCTGCTCCGGGAGCCATCGTGACGACGTACGACCGACGTGATCTGGGCCTGCTGCTGCTCCGGTTGGGAACCGGGGGTGTACTGGCCGCGCACGGCGCGCAGAAGCTGTTCGGCTGGTTCGGCGGCCACGGCATCGAAGGGACCGGCCAGTTCATGGAGTCCGTGGGCTATGCGCCGGGCAAGGCCAGCGCGACCGCGGCGGGCCTCGCGGAGGCCGGTGGCGGAACGCTGCTGGCGCTGGGCCTGGCGACGCCGGCCGCGGGTGCGGCGGCGGCCGGGGCGATGGCGGGCGCGTCCGCCGTGCACACCCCCAACGGCTTCTTCAACGCCGAGGGCGGGTTCGAGTACGCGGCGACGCTCGGCCTGGCGGCGACGGGCCTGGCCGTCGCGGGCCCCGGGCGTCTCTCCCTCGACCATGCGATCGGGCATGTGTTCGACCGCGGTTGGATGGTTCCCACGGCACTGGCGGCGACCGCCGCGATGACCGCGGTCGTCGTGGGCGCGCGGAACCGGCGGGTGCGGGACGGGAAGAAGGACGAGGCCGCGGAGATGTTCGACGAGCAGGAAGCACTGTTCGGGGAGTGACCTGAGGCACTGTTCGGCGGGTGATTCCCGGGCCCGGCCCGCGTTCTTCGCGGGCCGCGCACGGCCATCGCCACGACTGCCCCTAGGCTGTGGCCCGTGAACCACCCCGAGCAGTTCCCCGTACGACCGCCCTCGCGGCGGTGGCGGGCGCTGCTCGTGCTTGCGGTGCTGGCCGGGGTCCTGGGGATGCACGCCCTGGCACCCGGCGCGGCCCTTCCGGGCGATCACCCGCACACGTCCCCGATGAGCGGTGCCGTCTCGGTGGCGGCGACCCTTGACGACTGCGGTGGCGAGGGCCACTGCGGCTCCGGCCATGTGACGCATGCCGACGCGACCTGTTCGGCGCCCGCGGTGAACGGGGGGCCGGTGCTCCCCGCGCTCGTGGCCGACCCGGTGGCCGGCGTCGTACGGGACGACGTACCGCGTGCGTGGGCGGTCGCGGACCCGGACGGGGCCCGCGCTCCCCCGACCCTGGCGGAACTCCAACTCCTGCGGATCTAGAGACGGCTGCCGCGCGCACGTCGTGCGCCTCGGCATACCCGCGGTCCAGATCCCTTCCCCCCAGCAGGAGTTCCAGCATGAGCACCATCCGTACGCGCCGCGCCGCCGTTCTGGCCGTGGCGACCGTCACCGCCGCCCTCGTCCTCACCGCGTGCGGGGGCGACGACGACAGCGCCCGCGAGGGCGGCCACGGCACGTCCGCGTCCGCCTCCACCGCCTCCCACAACGCCCAGGACGTCTCCTTCGCGCAGGGCATGATCCCGCACCACCGTCAGGCCCTGGAGATGGCCGAACTCGCCGCCGACCGGGCCTCGTCCGCGGACGTGAAGGACCTCGCCGCGCGGATCGAGAAGGCGCAGGACCCGGAGATCAAGACCATGTCCGGGTGGCTGAAGGCGTGGGGTGAGGACGTCCCGCAGGCCATGGAGTCGACGGGGTCGATGTCCGGCATGGATCACTCCGGTATGCCGGGCATGATGGACGACGCCGACATGGCGAAGCTGGAGAAGGCTTCCGGCAAGGCCTTCGACACGCTGTTCCTGACCCAGATGGCCGAACACCACCAGGGCGCGGTCGACATGGCGAGGACGGAGAAGGCGAAGGGCGCCTATGAGCCCGCCACGTCCATGGCCGACGACATCGTCACCGGCCAGACAGCCGAGATCACCGAGATGAACAAGCTCCTCGACAAGAGCTGACCGCACCGTGCCAAGCTGCGTCCATGAGTGATCATGACCCCGATATCTGGTCGGGCATCGACGACTTGTGGGCGTGGCTCGACTCGCACAGCCCGGATGACGGGCAACAGAGCCTCCTCCTGCGGATGTTGAAGCTGTCGGAGGAGGTCGGCGAGGTGGCCGAGGCGGTGATCGGCGCGATGAACCGCAACCCGCGCAAGGGCGCCTCCCACACCTGGGAGGACGTCGAGAGCGAGCTGTGCGACGTCGTGATCACCGCCTTGGTCGCCCTGCGCACGCTGACGCCGGACACCCGTGAGGTCTTCGGCCGGCATCTGGCGCGGGTCAGGGAACGGTCGCTGGGTCCCGGTCCTCGCTAGAGGCGGTGGCGAGGAACTCCACCACCGCGAGCGCGAAGAGCAGCGCGAGCGCCAGCCCGACCACCACCCAGCCCGTCGGGTACGACCACAGCAGATACGCGACGACGACCGCACCGACCAGCACCCACACGATCCAGGTGCGGTACCGGCGTACGAAGGGACCGACCGGACCGGTCCGCAGGCCCGCACGGTCGGCGACGCCGCGTACCGCCCTGATGCACGAGGTCCACAGCCGGCGCAGGAACGTCGCCCTGCGGCCCGGCCCGGTCAGCCACGCCGCCAGCGCGAGCACCACGCCCAGGGCGACCACGACCCGGACCCCGCGGCGCAGGAAGCGGACCAGCGTGTCGTACACGGACCCGGCGGCGGGCTGCGAGACACCGGCGGGAAGGGCGTCGAGGTAGATCACGCGGCCTACGGTGAGGCCGATGCCGAGCAGGGCGGTGGCGACGGCGAAGCCCAGGGCCGCGGTGATCAGGGCCCTGCGGCGGCGGCCGGCGAGCAGGATTCCGGCCGCGGCCAGGACGACGGCGAGGACCGGCAGCCAGCTGCCCGCCAGCTGCAACAGGCGGAAGTACCTGCGGACTTGGCCCAGGTCCTCGGACTTGACCAGGGTGAAATTGGTGTGCACCTCGGGGATCTTGGCGGCGACGGTCATTCCCGAGTCGACCAGCCGCTGTTTGACCTGTTCGACGACCGGGGCGAGGTCGAGGGTGACGGTGTCGTCGTCGAGGTGTACGGCGCCGCCGCCGTTGCCGGTGAGCGCCTTGTCCACGGCGCTGTGGACGCGGCGGTTGGCCTCGGTCCAGATGTTCTGGAAGGCGTCCGACGCGATGACGGCCTGCGCCTTGTCGTGCACGAAGCTGCGCACGGCGCTCTCCAGCGAGTCACCGAACTTGCCCAACGCCTGCTCCAGGCGCGGCCGTTCGGCGGGTACGACACCGGAGAGCAGGACGGGCAGGTCGAGATGGGTCATCACTGCGTCGGTGACGCGCCCGGCCGCCGCCTCCTGGACGTCGGCGTCGGAGGCGAGCGGTTCGACGGTCTTGACGTAACGGTCGGTGTCACCGATGACGTCGGCGGTCCATGAGGCGACGACGGACAACGGGGCGAGCACACAGCCGAGAAGCACGAGCAGCACGGCGAGGAACGAGCGGGCCCGGTGCTTGCGGGGCCGCCGCTCGGCCTCCAACTGGACGACACGGGCGCGCAGTTGCGCCAGCTCACTCTCTTGCGGATCGGTCATGTCATCGCCTCTGCCCTGCGGCGTACTCGTGCAGGAACAGTGCCTCCACGTGCGCCATGCGCTCGATCTCGGACGGGTCGACGCTCTCGTTGGGCGCGTGGATGAGACAACGGGGCTCCTCTACGCCCATGAGGACGATCTCGGCGCGGGGGTAGGTGGTGGCGAGGACGTTGCACAGCGGAATCGATCCACCCTGGCCGAGGAAGGCGAGGGGCTTGCCGTAGACCTGCCGCATGGCCTTGCCGAGGGCCGTGTAGGCGGGACCGTCGGTGGCGGCCCGGAAGGGGGAGCCGGTGCCCTCGGTCTCGACCGTCACCCGGGCGCCCCAGGGGGCCGCGTCCGTGAGATGCCGGGTGAGGGCCTTGAGCGCGGCCTGGGCGTCGGTGCCGGGCGGCACGCGCAGGCTGACACGGGCGCGGGCGGTGGGCGGCACGGCGGCGGCGGAGCCGACGACCGGCGGGCAGTCGACGCCGAGCACGGTGACGGCCGGGCGGGCCCACAGTCGGTCGGCGACCGTGCCGGTGCCGGTGAGCTGTACGCCGTCCAGGACGCCGGCGTCGGCGCGGAACTGTGCCTCGTCGTAGCCGACGCCGGCCCAAGTCCCGTGGCAGTCCAGCCCGTTGATACGGGTGGCCCCGGTCTTCGGGTCGCGGAGGGTGGCCAGCATCTGGATGAGGGCGGCCAGCGCGTCGGGGGCGGGACCGCCGAACATGCCCGAGTGGACTTCGCCGCCCAGCGTGTCGACGGTGACGACGAGGCTGGCGAGGCCACGCAGGGTGATGGTGGCGGTGCCGGTGCCGACCTCGGCGTTGCCGGTGTCGCACACCAGCAGGGCGTCGGCGAGGAACTGTTCCGGGTGCTGGACGACGTACGCCTCCAGACCACCGGTGCCCTGCTCCTCCGAGCCCTCCGCGACGAACTTCAGCCCCACCGGGATGTCCTCGCCGAGCGCCCTGAGCGCGGTGAGGTGCATGACGATGTTGCCCTTGCAGTCGGCGGTGCCACGCCCGTACCAGCGGCCGTCTCGTTCGGTGAGCGTGAACGGCGGGGTGGTCCAGGCGGCGTCGTCGAGCGGGGGCTGGACGTCGTAGTGGCAGTAGAGGAGCACGGTGGGGGCACCGGGCGGGGGCGGGCGGTGGCCGATGACGGCGTGGCTGCCGTCGGGGGTCTCGGCGAGATGGACGTCGCGCAGCCCGACCCCGGCGAAGGCGTCGGCGACCCACTGGGCGGCCTTGTGGCACTCCTCGGGCGGGTACTGACGGGGGTCGGCGACGGAGGGGATGGCGACGAGGTCGGTGAGGTCCTGGTGGGCGCGGGGCATCAACGCGGCGATGCGCGAGGCCAGTTCACTCATGGTCATGCGTCCCGCCTCACCGTGTCGTCGGTCTTCAGGTCGTCGAGCCGGTCCTTGAACCGGTCGAGCTTCTCCGGGCAGTAGATCTCCAGGATCTTGGCCTCCGCCCGCAGCGCCTTGGTGTCGCCGATGACCGGCCGCTGGCCCACGAACGCGGCCCCGTTGGAGACGTTGATCTTCCACAGGGCGGAGCGCAGGGCGGTGGCGGGGTCCTCGCAGACGATCCCGCCGTCGGTGCCCAGCGCCCGTTCGATCACCTCGGTGTCGGGGCGGGGATAACCGGCGTCCACGGCGGCGTCGGCGAGCTTGTTGGCCTTCTCCGCCGACTCGTTGGTCGACTTCACGCTCTCGTACTGGACCACGCCGATGATCGCGAGGGCGACGAGGACGAGGATCGCGCCGAGGTAGATCCACTTGTGCTCGGAGGCGAACCGGGTGGGGCTCATGACGCGCCCCCTTCGGTCGCCGCCGCCTCCGTACGCCAGCTGGGCTTGCGGAACTTGAGGAAGGCGTACGGGATGAGCAGGCCGAGGACGACCAGGCCGCCGCCGATGAACAGGACGTACGACCAGACGCTGCTGCCACCGAACTGCGAGGGCGGCACGAAGCCGATCGCGAGCGCCGCGAGGGAGGACAGAAGGCCGACCGCGCACATCAGGTGCAGGGCGGGTACGCGGTAGCCGCGGGGATGATCGGGCTGGGTCTTCCGCAGTCGGACAGCGGCGGCGAACATCAGCAGATACACGATGAGGTACACCTGCGTAGTGATCGTCGAGAAGATCCAGTAGACGCTGGAGACGTTCGGGATCAGCGCGTACATCAGGGCGATGACAGTGGTGACGACACCCTGGGTGACCAGGATGTTCTGCTGGATGCCGAACTTGTTGAGCTTCTGCAGGTAGGGCGGCAGATAGCCCTCGCTGCGGGAGATCTCCAGCAGACCCTTGGACGGTCCGGCGAGCCAGGTGAGCATGCCGCCGAGCGAGGCGGCCACCAGCATCACGGCGGCGATCGGGGTCATCCAGCCGATGTGGAAGTAGGAGAAGAAGGCGTTGAACGCCTGCATCACGCCGGCGGTGAGACTGGTCTGGTCGGCGGGCACGACCCAACTGATCGCCAGCGCCGGGAGGATGAAGATGAGCAGCACCAACCCCACAGCCAGAAACATCGACTTGGGGTATTCCTTCGCCGGGTCCTTCAGCGACGACACATGGACGGCGTTCATCTCCATGCCGGAGTAGGAGAGGAAGTTGTTGACGATCAGCACGAGGCTGGCGAGCCCGGTCCACGCCGGCAGCAGATGGCTGGAGGTCATCGGCGCGGCGGAGGGATTGCCCTGCCCGAGGAAGATGATGCCGAGCACGACGAGGATCGTGCCGGGCACGAGCGTCCCGATGATCAGCCCCCAACTGGACAGCCCGGCAAGGGCCTTGGTCCCCCGGGAGGACACCCACACGCCCGTCCAGTACAGGACCATGATGACGATGGCGGTGTAGAGGCCGTTGGAGGCGAGGGAGGGGTCGATGACGTACGCGATGGTGCTGGCGACGAACGCCAGCAGGCTCGGGTAGTAGAAGATCGTCATCGCGAACTGACACCACACGGCGAGGAACCCGAGCGGCTTGCTCAGCCCTTCACTCACCCACCGATAGACGCCACCGCTCCACCCGGACGCGAGCTCCGCCGACACCAGCGCGGTGGGCAGCAGGAACACGACCGCCGGGACGAGGTAGAGAAACACGCAGGCGAGCCCGTACACGGCCATCGTCGGCGCGGCCCGCAGACTGGCCACGGACGCGGTGGTCATCAGGGCCAGGGTCACCCAGCTGAGGACGGGGGCAGGCATGGCTCGCGCCACGGGCGCCGCCTGCGTCGCCGACGCCCGCTTCGGCACGTCGGCGGGGACGTCCATCGATGCCATGAAGCCCTCCCGGGGCTGGGCAGTTGGGGTCGGTGCCAGACTCGGGGGTTTTCGGGGGGCTCGCATGGTGGCTTGGGCCGTTGGAGTGAGGCGAGGAGGGGGGGCGCCCCTCCCCTCTCCCGCACTCCAGTCGCCCGTACGGTCCACCCGCCTCGCCGTTCCCGCCGGCCGGGCAGCAGGCTGGAGGGAGCTGTGTGTGGGGGCCGTCTGTGGGGGCCGTCTGTGGAGGTCGCCCATGGAGTCTTCTCTGGTGGGCCATCCGTGAAGGCCCCCATGGGGTCCCGCCTCACAGGACCCGGTTGTCCGAGGTGCTCATCAGGACATCACCAGAAGGGTCCACGTTGTTGCCGGCGTCGACCGCGGCTTCGTCGCGGCACAAGGCGTGCGCCCATCTCCATGTCAACGGAGTGCGCCGTGTAAGCCAGTGCCACCACATCACGAAGTGAGTCCTGCATGGTCGAGCAGCACCCAGCGGAGAACCCTCAACAGGAGCGGGAACCCCGACCGCAGCGAGCGGGGATCGCCGCCTTCCTCGTAGGCACGGTCGGCACGCTCGCGTTCTTCGCCTTCTGGCCCGGACTTCCGCATGTCATCGACTGGGGCGCCATTCTCGTGGCTCTTGCCGTGGGTGGGCTGGCTCGGTGGGCTTGTCAGTCGTGGATGACGAAAACAGCACGGAAGAGGTCGGAACGCTTGTGATCGCCCGGTGGAGCCTCTTGGCTCCACCGATGGTCGGAGGGGAACAGCAGACGAGTCGGGCTGTACGCCGGGTTCTGTCGCCCGGTCGCCTCGCGGCGGCCGGGGAGACGGCCATCCATCTAGGACCGGCGTTGCCACCGGCCTCGTGCGGTCTACCCAGGGACTCGGGCGGGCAGCCCTCGAACGTCCCCGCAGGGTCGCCTCCGAAGAGGCGGCCCCTTTTGACCTTGCTCCAAGTGGGGTTTACCTAGCTGCCCAGGTCACCCTGGGCACTGGTGGTCTCTTACACCACCGTTTCACCCTTACCCAGCGCCAAAGCGCCGGGCGGTCTGTTTTCTGTGGCACTGTCCCGCGGGTCACCCCGGGTGGCCGTTAGCCACCACCTTGCCCTGTGGAGCCCGGACGTTCCTCGGGAAGCCCCCGTCAAGGGGACTCCACGCGGCCGTCCGCCCGGCTCGTCTGCCGTGTCGACCATGTTACCGGGCGGGGCGAGCGCCGAGAGCCCGATGTCGTCGCCAGTACCGAGCCCGCCAGGATCAGCGTGAACGCCGCCCCGATACCCAGCGTCAGCTCCTCCCCCAGGAACAACGCGCCCGCCGCCACCGCCACCGCCGGGTTGACGTACGTGAAGACCGTCGCCCGCGTCGGGCCCACCTCCTTGATCAGCTCCAGGAACGCCACGAACGCCAGCGCCGTGCAGATGGCCCCCAGGGCGATCAGCGCCGTCAGTACCGACGCCGACGGCATCTCGGACGGCCGGCTCATGCCCGCCGCCGGTGCGTACACCACCGCCGCCAGCGCCAGGCAGGGCGCCGTCAGCTGGAGGGTCGGGACGTCCTTCAGCCAGCGGGCCGCGATCAAGGGGGCCGTCGCGTAGCCGAGCACCGTCAGCAGTACCTCGGCCAGCGAGCGCGCGTCTCCGCCTGTCAGGTGCGGGACCGTCAGGACTCCTACGCCTATCAGCCCCAGGCCCAGCCCCGTCGCCCGCCGCGCCCCCAAGTTCTCCGTGGCGCCGAAGAAGCGCGCCAGCACCACGCCCACGATCGGCACGCCGGCTATCAGCAGACCCGCCGTCGAGCTCGACAGAGTCCGCTCCGCGTCCGTCAGTGTGAACCACGGGCCGATGATCTCTATGCACGCGAAGGCGAGCAGCGGCTTCCAGTGGCGCCGGACCGTCCCGGCCAGGTCCCCTTGCCTCACCGCGAACGGCAGCAGCAGCGCCGCCCCCAGCGCACACCGCGTGAACACCACGAACGACGGGGACAGCGGAGCCTCCACCGCCACCTTGATCATCAGGTAGGGGATGCCCCACACCACTCCCATCAGGGAGAACAGGAACCAGCCGCGTGCAGTCATGCGGACAGTCTCAGACGGGCCCCCGACCCCCGTCTTGAACGCTGTTGCGGTACGCCCCCGGCGTCACCCCCAGCACCCGCCGGAACCACCGCGTGAGGTGTGCCTGGTCCGCGAAGCCCACCGCGGCCGCCGCCTCCGCCGGGCGCAGGCCCGACTCCAGCAGGTCCGGGCCCGGTGGACCCGGTACTGGGCCAGCCAGGCGTACGGCGGCAGACCCATCGTCGTACGGAAGGCCCGTAGGAGCTGGTAGCGGGACAGGCCCAGGTCCGTGGCCAGGGCCGCCAGGGAGGGAGGGGTCACCATCTCGTCCGCCAGCCGGTCCCGCACGAGCAACGCGACACCGTCGCCGCCCGGCACCACATCCTCCGCTGCCCGCGCCGTCGAGTGGCGCCTGGCCAGCGCCGTCAGCAGCCACGGCAGCCGGGACTCCGCCTCCAGCGGGTCGGGGCAGGCACTGAGCTCCGTGTGGGTCAGGCGGAGGGCCGTGGCCAGCTCGGGGTCGTCTATCAGGGGCTCGCGGAAGTGTGGGAAGCCTAGCGAGCCGTCGGCCAGCAGGGGCGTCTCCGCGTACAGGGCCCGGTACGCGTAACCGTCCGTCGCGTTTCCCGGGCCTCCCGTGTGCACCTCCCCCGGTGCCAGTACGACGATGCTGCCCGGGCCCGTACGAATGTGCCCGCCCCTGTAGTCGATGATCTCCGAGCCGCCCATGCAGACGCCGACCGTGAACTCGTCGTGGGCGTGGGGGGCGTAGACGTGCTTGTCGAAGCGGGCCGTGAGGAGATCCAGGCGGGGGCCGCAGCGCCCCAGCCTCGCCCGAGTCCACAGTGCCTGCTCCACGCCCCGCCCCCTGTCAGTCGTCCTCAGGGTGCAACGTCGGGGCGGCCAGGGAAAGTCCGTTGTCTCCAGGTCGAAGGAGAAGGGGGCGGGTAGCGCGTAGAGGGGGATACCGGCACGTGCGTAACAGCGGCGTTTGATCTCGCGGTCCGTCTGCGGCTTGCGGGCGGTCACTTCCAGCACCATGGCGACCCGCTCCAACGGCGTCACCACGAATTCTGCCACGGCCACCAGGCGACAACCCTTCGACCGGCGCCAGGGCGGACAGGGCGGAACCGCCAGGGATCACCCGTTCGAGACAGGCACCGAGCCCGGCCCTTGACCCTCACGCGACGTCAACGTCTCTACTGATCCCATGCGGATCGGAGAACTCGCCGCCGCCGTCGGCGTCACCACGCGGACCGTGCGGCACTACCACCATCAGGGGCTGCTGCCGGAGCCGGAGCGGCTGAGCAACGGGTACCGGGACTACACGCTGCGGCACGCCGTCGTGCTCGCGCGGATCCGGCGGCTCACCGAACTGGGCCTCGGGCTGGCCGAGGTGCGGGACGCGCTGGCCGATGACACGAAGAAGGACCTCGCCGAGATCCTTCAGGAGCTGGACGCCGATCTCGCCCGGCAGGAGGCGGCCATCCATGTGCGGCGCATGCGGCTGCGGGCGCTGCTCGACGCGGGCGAACTGCCCGCCGAGGGGCCCGTCTCCCCCGAACTGGCCTCGCTGTTCCGGGACATGGCGCCGCTCGCCGACTCCCCCATGGCGGTCAAGGACCGTGAGGTGCTCGCGCTGATCGAGACCGCCGCCGCACCCGAGCAGCGGGAGCGGATGATCACCGCCGTCGCCTCCGCGCTGGCTTCCCCGCAGGACGTGGCCCGGGCGAACGAGGCGTACGCGCTGCTCGACGCCCTCGCCGACGCCGAACCGGACGACCCCCGGGTCGAGGAGGCGGCCCGTACGCTCGCCGCCCTCATCCCGCCCGAACTGCTCCCCGCCACGGAATCCGCCAACGACCTCGAACACCAGGAACACGGCTTCCTGCGCGCCTTCTACGCCGACTTCGCCCCGGCCCAGGCGGAGGCCATCCGCCGCGCTCTGCGCCTCCACACGGGGGACACATGAGAACGGCCTTCGCCCTCGTCCGGCACGAGGTGCGGCTGTTCGTCAGCCTCGCCCTCTGGGTCGCCCGGCGAACACATCGGACCGGCCGCGGCCAGGACTTCCCCTACGCCCGCGGGGAAGGACCCATGATGTTCGGGCTCGCGTTCGTCTGCGTCATCGAGTCGCTGACGATGGCCGTGCTGCTGCGGGACCACCCGGTCGTGCACCGGGCCGTGTTGGCGCTCGACGTCTACACGGTCGTCCTCGTCGTCGGGGTGCACGCGGCGAACGTCGTACGGCCGCACGTGCTGGCCGACGACGAACTGCGCGTCCGCCGTGCCGCACACGTCGACCTGCGGATACCGCTCCACCACATCGCCGCCGTACGACGTGAGTTGCGCACCACCCACCAGCGTGCCGACGGCGAACTCGACCTCGCCATGGGGGCGCGGACCACCGTCACCCTCGAACTGGCCCGGCCCGTCGATCACTTCACCGTCCTCGGGCGGCGCAGGCCCGTCCACCTCGTCCGCCTCCACGCCGACGAACCCGGCGATCTCGTCAGCGCGATCACGCGGGCACGAAACGCACCTTCGCCGAGCGAGCGAGATCTGCCTGTGTGAGGCGGACCCGCAGCCGTTCCCCCAGGGGCAACGGCTCCGGGCTCTCGACCTTGCCGATCACCGCCGGGGACTCCAACTGCACCACCCCCACCGTCGGCCGGCGCTCCTCCACCTCCACCACGCACCCGTCGAAGACCTCCCCCACCCGGTCCTTCAGCAGCGCCGCCTCCACGATGTCGACGCACTCCCGCTCGACCGTGCCCGCCCGCCTGCCCCCCTCGGCCATCTCGTGCGGCAACTCGTCAAAAGCGGCCAGCACCCAGTCCGGCACCGCCTCCCCCGCCACCGCCGCCAGACAGATCTCCGACGCGTACCGGTCGGCGAGGCGGCGGAGCGGGGCCGTGCAGTGGGCGTACGGGGCTGCCACCGCCGAGTGGGTGGCAAGAGTCGGCACGTTTCCGTCCCGGAAGACCGTGTAACCCGCCCCGCGCAGCAACGTCGTGCACTCCTGCAAAAACGCCGCGTGATGCGGGACGGCCGGGTCCAACGACCGCACCAGCGCCGCGTACGACACATGGTGCGGCCAGTCGATGTGCAGGGCGTGGGCCGTGCGGCGCAGGCGGCCGACCGCGCCGTCGGGAGCGGCGGGGAGCGTGCGGAGTACGCCGGTGCCGTGCGCGAGCATCAGGTCGGCCGCGGCCATACCCGTCAGCAGGGAGATCTGGGCGTTCCAGCCGTCCGCGGGGAGCGGGGCGCGGTACGTCAGCTCATAGCCCCCGTCCCGCTCGACGATCTCCTGCTCGGGGACGTTCAGGGAGATGCCGCCCCGGGCCACCTCCAGCTCCTCCCGCAGCCGGCCGATCACCTTCAGCAGGGCCAGTGGCTCCTCCGCGGTGCCCCCGTCGATCTCCTTCTGTACGCCCTCGTAGTCCAGCTTGGCCCGGCTGCGGACCAGGGCCCGGCGGACGTCGACGGCCTCCGTCCGGCCCTCCGCGTCGAGGTCGATCGTCCACAGGGCCGCGGGGCGCACCTGGTCCGGGAGCAGGCTGGCCGCGCCCTCGCTCAGCTGGGGCGGGTGCAGGGGGACCTTCTCGTCGGGGAAGTAGAGGGTCATCACCCGGCGGTGGGTCTCCTCGTCCAGGGCCGATCCGGGTACGACGAACGCGGCGACGTCGGCGATGGCGTACCGGACGCGGTAGCCGGTGCCCCGGCGGGCGAGGTGCATCGCCTGGTCGAGGTCGACGGACGTGGGCGGGTCGATGGTGAACAGGGGGATGTCGGTGGCGTCGTACGCCGGGAGTACGGGGGGACGCGCGGCGTCGGCCAGCGCCTCGGGCGGATAGGCGTCCGACACTCCGAGTTTGGTGCGCAGTGCGGTGAGGGCGGCCCGGAGAGGGGCTTCGGGGGCGCCGGTCACGCTGATGTGGCGGCGAGGCATACAGCGAGGGTAAGCACATCGGGTCCCCGTACGCTGTCCGAAGCTCTACAGAAGGAGATCCGCCCGTGCTTGTCCTGCTGCCGCCGTCCGAAGGCAAGGCCGCCTCCGGTCGTGGCGCCCCGCTGAAGCTGGAGTCGTTGTCGCTGCCGGGGCTGACCGAGGCCCGGGGCGCTGTGCTCGGTGAGCTCGTCGAGCTGTGCGCCGGCGACGAGGAGAAGGCGCGCGAGGTGCTCGGGCTGAGCGAGGGGCTGCGGGGTGAAGTCGGGAAGAACGCGGAACTGCTGAGCGCCGGAGCGCGGCCCGCCGGGGAGATCTACACCGGCGTCCTCTACGACTCGCTCGGCCTCGCCTCTCTCGACACCGCCGCGAAGAGGCGGGCGGGGCGGCAACTGCTCGTGTTCTCCGGACTGTGGGGGGCCGTCGGGATCGCCGACAAGATCCCCTCGTACCGGTGCTCCATGGGCGTGAAGCTGCCGGGGCTCGGGGCGCTGGGGGCGCACTGGCGGGCGCCGATGGCCGAGGTCATGCCGGAGGCCGCGGGGGCGGGGCTGGTGCTCGATCTGCGGTCCTCCGCGTACGCCGCCGCCTGGAAGCCGAAGGGTGAGGTGGCCGGGCGGACGGCGAGCGTGCGGGTGCTGCACGCGCCGACGCGGAAGGTGGTCAGCCACTTCAACAAGGCGACCAAGGGGCGGATCGTACGGAGTCTGCTGTCGGCGGGCATCGCGCCGACGGGGCCCGCCGAGCTGGTGGAGGCGCTCCGGGACCTCGGGTACGTCGTGGAGGTCGAGCCGCCGAAGGGGGCCGGGAAGGCCTGGACGCTGGATGTGCTGGTGGACGAGATCCACTGAGCAGCCACTCCCGCGGTTGCATTCTCTGCAACGCTCGTTGCGTGCATCGCTCGCTCTGGGCACGATGAGCCCATGAGCGTGCTGGATCTCGCCCCCGTCGTGCCCGTCGTCGTCATCGAGGACGCCTCCGATGCCGTGCCGTTGGCGCGGGCGCTGGTAGCCGGAGGGCTGCCGGCGATCGAGGTGACTCTGCGGACGCCGGTCGCGCTGGATGCCGTACGGGCTATTGCGCGCGAAGTGCCGGAGGCCGTGGTCGGGACGGGCACCGTCGTGACGCCGGAGCAGGTGACGGAGTCGGTGGCGGCCGGGGCGCGGTTTCTGGTCAGCCCGGGCTGGACGGACGTACTCCTCGAAGCGATGCGGGCGTCCGGGGTGCCGTTCCTGCCGGGGGTGTCGACGGCGTCGGAGGTCGTGGCGCTGCTTGAGCGCGGGGTGCGGGAGATGAAGTTCTTCCCGGCGCAGGCCGCGGGCGGGACGGCGTATCTGAAGTCGCTCGCCGGGCCGTTGCCGCAGGCGCGGTTCTGCCCGACGGGCGGGATCGGGGCGGCGAACGCTCCCGAGTATCTGGCCCTGCCCAACGTCGGCTGTGTGGGCGGGACCTGGATGCTGCCCGCGGAGGCGATCGCCGCCCGGGACTGGGCGCGGGTCGAGGAACTCGCCCGCGCCGCGGCCGCACTCAAGAACCTCAGGGACGCAGGTGGGACGTGTCGTTGAAGAGGCGGACGCTGGCGTTGCCGTCGGCGTAGTACGCCACCGCGGAGAGCGAGGCGGCGCTCAGTTCCATGCGGAACAGGGACTCCGGCGGGGCTCCGAGGGCGAGGCGTACGAACGTCTTGATCGGCGTGACGTGCGTGACGAGCAGGACCGTACGGCCCGCGTACGCCGCGATCAGCTTGTCGCGGGTCGCGGCGATACGGGTGGCCGTCGCGGCGAAGCTCTCGCCGCCGCCGGTGGGTTCGGCGTCGGGGTCGGCGAGCCAGCGGTTGAGGTCGTCGGGGTAACGCTCCCGCACCTCGCCGAAGGTCAGTCCCTCCCACGCCCCGAAGTCGGTCTCCCGCAGCCCGTCCTCGACGGTCACGTCAAGGCCGAGGCGCTCCGCCACGGCCGCCGCGGTCTGCCGGGTACGGGCGAGGGGTGACGCCAGGATCTCCTGTACGGTGCCGCGCCGGGCCAGCGCCTCACCGACCAGCCGCGCCTGCTCCCGCCCCGCCTCGGACAGCGACGGATCGGTACCGCCACTCCCCGAGAACCGCTTCTGCGGAGTCAACGGCGTCTCCCCGTGCCGCAACAGCACGAAGGTGGCCGGCGCCCCCATGTCGGCCGGCGCCCAACCAGAGCCGGCGACACTCCGAGCGGCACGCACATCAGCGTCAGCCTTGGCAGCTCCGCCGCCCAGAGACTCCGCCGCTCCGCGGCGGGAAGACCGAGCAGAGGAAGAGGGCGAGGAAGAAGGCGAGGAAGAAGAAGAGGGCGAGGCGACGGGATCCGCCAGCGGGAGGGCGGAAGCGGAGGAGGGCGGCGCCGAAGCAGAGGGACCCGGGGCCGCAAAAACAGCCGCTGGGGGACCCGGAGTCGCAGGAGCAGCCGCCGAGGGACCCGGAGTCGCCGGAGTGGAAGTGGCTCGAACCGCTGAAACGGAGGCCGCGGCCAGCGCCGCACGTGCCCGTGCCGCGCCCGCGGCCGCGTCGCCGGGCGGGCCCGACACCTCAGCCGCGCCGGCCTTCGCGACGAGTTCCGCCACCGACTCCGAAGCCGACCACCGCTCCCCCCGCGCCCCCGCGTCCATCGCCTCGTTCGCCAAGCGGTCCGCGTGCTTGTTGCGCTCACGCGGGATCCACTCGTAGGTGACCTGCTCCGCCGGGAACACCCGGGCCGCCTCCATCGCGAGCGGCTTCATGTCCGGGTGCTTGATCTTCCAGCGGCCCGACATCTGCTCGACGACGAGCTTGGAGTCCATGCGGACGTGCACGGACGCGGCGGGGTCGAGTTCGGCGGCGGCGCGCAGGCCCGCCACCAGCCCCCGGTACTCCGCCACGTTGTTCGTGGCGACCCCGATGGACTCGGCCCGCTCCGCCAGCGTCTCGCCGGTCGCCACGTCGATGACGACCGAGCCGTAGCCCGCCGGACCCGGGTTGCCCCGGGACCCGCCGTCCGCCTCGACGATGAACTCCCGCACGCGCAAGGCTCCTTACAGACCCGACTCGGCCGTGCGCACCAGGATGCGGCGGCAGTTCTCGCAGCGGACGACCGTGTCGGGCGCGGCCGACCGGATCTCGTTGATGTCCGTGATCGCCAGCTCCTGGCGGCAGCCCTGGCAGGTCCGCTGGTACAGCTTCGCCGCGCCGATGCCGCCCTGCTGCTCGCGCAGCTTCTCGTAGAGCTTGAGCAGGTCCGCGGGGATCGTGCCCGCGATGACCCCGCGCTCCTTGGTGACCGTCGCGACCTCGCCGTCGATGCCCTCGAACGCCGCCTCCCGGCGGGACGTCGCGTCGTCGATCTTGCCCTGCACGGCACCGACCCGCTCGGTCAGTTCGGCGACCCGCTCCTGCGCGGACTCACGGCGCTCCATGACCTCCAGGACGATGTCCTCCAGGTCCCCCTGGCGCTTGGCGAGGGAGGCGATCTCGCGCTGGAGGTTCTCCAGGTCCTTCGGGGACGTCACGGCGCCTGAGTCCAGGCGCTGCTGGTCGCGGACGGCGCGCTGGCGCACCTGGTCCACGTCCTGCTCGGCCTTGATCTGCTCGCGGGCGGTGTCGCTCTCCTCGGTCTGCGCGGCGACAAGGAGGTCACGCAACTGCGTGGCGTCCTTGGTCAGCGCCTCGATCTCGGCGTGCTCGGGCAGCGACCGGCGCTTGTGCGCGAGCTGCTGAAGGCGGACGTCGAGGGCCTGGACGTCGAGAAGACGGATCTGGTCGGCGGGCGCGGCGTTCAGTTGGGGGCTCCCAGGTCAGTAGGGGTGGTGGACGCCGCGTGGGCCGTCCAGGGGTCGGTGACCGTGCGGGACACATGGACCCTGAGGTCCCATCCCTCCCGGTCGGAGATCTCGTCGAGCTGGGCGGCGGCCAGCTCGCACCAGGGCCATTCGGTGGCCCAGTGCGCCGCGTCGAGCAGCGCGAGAGGACTGTGGGCGCGGGCTTCGGAGGCCGGGTGGTGGCGGAGGTCCGCGGTGAGGAAGGCGTCGACGCCGGCAGCTCGTACGACGTCGAAGAGGCTGTCGCCGGAGCCGCCGCTGACGGCGACCGTGCGGATCGTCGCTTCGGGGTCTCCGGCTACGCGGATGCCCTGCGCGGTGGCGGGGAGGCGCTCGGCGGCCCGCGCCGCGAACTCCTTCAGCGGCAGTGGATGGTCCAGTTCGCAGATCCGGCCCAGGCCCCGCCGGCCGCTCGGGTCGGTCGGGTCCGGCACGAGGGGTCGTACGACCCTGAGGTCCAGCGCGCCGGCGAGGGCGTCGGAGACACCCGGATCCGCGGTGTCCGCGTTGGTGTGGGCCACGTGCAGCGCGATGTCGTTCTTGATGAGGGTGTGGACGGCCCGGCCCTTGAAGTGGGTGGCCGCGACCGTCGTCGTACCGCGCAGATAGAGCGGGTGGTGGGTGACCAGCAGGTCGGCGCCCAGCTTCACCGCCTCGTCGACGATCTCCTGGACCGGGTCGACGGCGAACAGAACGCGCGTGACCTCCTGGTCGGGGTCGCCCACGACGGTGCCGACCGCGTCCCAGGACTCGGCCCGCTCGGCGGGCCAGAGGTTCTCCAGCGCGGCGACGATCTCCGAGAGACGGGGCGGGGAGACTTCAGACAGACGGGGCACGGGAAAAGGCTACCTGGCTGTTCTGTGCCCTTGTACCGGAGCGGGCCATCCTCGTCCCGTACAGCACAATCGCCCCGGTTTCCTCAGGCGAATCGTTCCTGGGCCACCCCTTTGTGTGAAGCGGTGGGCGCCTCGTCCCCCGTCTGTGCGTGCGAAAACTAACTTCGTGGCCGGAGGTGACCGAACGATGACGGCCTGTGCGATCGAGCCCACGGCGGCGGACGAGGACGGTACGCCGCAGGCTGGCTGCACGATCACCGCGGACGGCGCCTACGCCGCCCGCCTCACCCTGGACGGCGACTCCTGGTTCCCGGAGCGCTGGACGATGGACGGCCCGGAGCCCTACGCGGTGCCGCTGCCCGGCAACCAGCCGGAGGAGCCCGGCACCGAGGTACAGCCGATGGCCGACGGCCGGGTCCTGATCCGGCGGTTCGCGGACGGGCGGCACAACTTCTCGCTGCTCTACCCGACCGGCCCGGGCACCGGCGAGCTGCTCCTCGGCGCGGTCGAGTGCCCGGACGAGGGGACCCGGCTGTGGCTGCTGCCGCCGGCACCGGGCGGGGAGAAGGCGTACGCCCTCGCCGTGGGCCGGCGGACCAGCGCCGTGTGGCTCGTGGCGGGCGGCGCCTTCGGCCCGGAGCACCTCGCGGAGATCCCCGGGCGCTGCTCGGGCGGGGTGTGGCTGGACCGGACCGGGCGGATGCTGGCCCTGGACCGGGAGGTCGGCGGCTGCACCAAGGCGATCGTGGTGGACCTGGAGCGGGGCGGCGAGGTGTCACCGCTGCTCCAGATCGCGGCCGGCAGCGACGACCGGCTGCTGCTGGCCGACCCGGACAGCGGGCTGCTGCTCATCGCCTCCGACGCGCCCTCGCCCGGTCGGCCGCGGCTGGGCTGGGGGGTCATGGGCAGCACACTTCCGGTGCGCTTCCCGGAGAGCCTGCGGCTGCCGGAGTGCACGGTGACGCCGTTCGCCATCCAGCCGGGGCAGGTGCTGATGCCGGAGAGCTGCGCGGTGGCGCTGTGCATCGACGGGCCGCTGGGCAGCTGGGTCGGGGTGTGGCGGCCGGACGGACGGCAGGTGCACCATCTCGCGGCGCCCGTGGGGTGGTTGGCGGGCAGCGGGCTGTGGACGCGGGACGGGGTGCTGCGACTGCCGTACGCCACGGACGAAGTGCCGTGCGGGGTGGCGGAGTTGACGGCACCGGCGGAGACACGAAGAGCCATCGGGAACGGGGGAACCGCGGGGGACGCGGGCCCGGGGGATCCGGACAGGGGCGGGACGGCCGCCGGGGAGACGCCGGGTGCGGCGTCGGACTCGGGTACCGGCGGGCCGTCGGAGCCGGATCCCCCGGAGTCCGTGGTGGATGCCGGGCCCTCGGAGCCTGTCGCGGCGCGCCCGGTGCCGCTCGGGAAAGCGCCTCTGGGACGTCTTGTAACGAAGTAGTGCCGGTTGGCGTGGCCGCCTGGATTCGGCCCGTGGGGTGCCGGTTAAACTCGCCCGGCTGTTTGAAAGATCATGTTGACGGGGTGAGTTTTTCCGATGAGCGACGCACGCACGATCCAGCCGCCGCACACCGATTCCCAGGATGCCTCCGGTCACGGCAGGCACCGCGGTCAGGTCTCGGCTCAGGACGGCGATTCGGCCCCTCGCGGCCGGCACCGCAAGCCGGCCGACGAGACCGAGTCGGTGGCCCGCAGGGGCTGAGGACGCAGGACGTACGGCCCCGTTCACCGTCGCGGTGAGCGGGGCCGTTCTCTGTTCGCGCTACTCGCGTTTCAGCCCCAGCACTTCCACCGCCCCGAAGGTCTCCCCCTCCGGCCGTTCCGCGAAGTGCGGGGTGAGCAAGGCGTCGAGTTCGTCGTACGTGAACGTCTCCTGCTTGCTGTCGAACTTGGCCTGCACCCGGGGCCGTTCGACTACGGCGACCATCCCGCCGTGGACGACGAGCAGCTGTCCGTTGAGGCGGGCGGCGGCCGGTGCGGCCAAGTATCCGACGAGCGGGGCGACATGCTCGGGGGCGAGCGGGTCGAGCCGGTCCTCGGGGAGTTCGAAGCCCGCGAAGACGTCCTCGGTCATCCGGGTGCGGGCGCGCGGGCAGATGGCGTTGGCGGTGACGCCGTACTTGGCGAGGGCGAGCGCCGTGGAGGTGGTGAGCCCGACGATGCCGCCTTTCGCGGCGGCGTAGTTGGGCTGTCCGGCCGAGCCCGCGAGGAACGCCTCCGAGGAGGTGTTCACGATCCGCCCGTACACCCGCCCCCCGGCGTCCTTGGCCCGGGCGCGCCAGTGCGCGGCCGCGAAGTGGGTCGTGTTGAAGTGGCCCTTGAGGTGGACGCGGATGACGGCGTCCCACTCCCCCTCGCTCATCGAGAAGACCATGCGGTCGCGCAGGATGCCGGCGTTGTTGACGAGGATGTCGAGCTTGCCGAACTCGGAGACGGCCAACTCCACCAGTTCCTGCGCCTGTTGGAAGTCGGCGACATCCCCGGTGTGGGCGAGCGCCCTGCCGCCCGCCGTACGGATCTCGGCGGCGACCTCCTCGGCGGGGCCCGTGGAGGCCGCTCCGGAGCCGTCGCGCCCCGGTTGCCCGAAGTCGTTGACGACGACGGCGGCGCCGAGCCGGGCGAGTTCGAGCGCCTCGGCCCGGCCCAGTCCGCGTCCGGCGCCGGTGACGATCGCGGACAGCCCTTCGAGTGGCAGCGACACGGACACTCCCGTCAGATCTCGATGCACGTACGGAGCGCGGTGCCCGTGCGCATCTGGTCGAGGGCCTCGTTGATGTCGGCGAGCGGCACCCGGTGGGTGATGAGCCCCTCCAGGTCGATCCGGCCGGCCCGCCACAGTGCGATGGTCCGCTCGTAGGAGGTCAGGACGTCGCCGCCGCCGTACATGGACGGCAGGATGCGCTTCTCGTCGAAGAACAGCTCGAACATGTTGAGCTGGAGGAAGTCGTCCATGGCGCCCGCGCCGACGACGACCAGGGTGCCGCCGCGCCGGGTGTTCTCGTAGGCCGTGCGGGCGGTGGCGGACTTGCCGACGACCTCGAAGACGTAGTCGAAGCCCTCGCCGCCGGTGACCTGTTGCTTGGCGTCGGCCAGCTCGTCGGGCGAAACGGCCTTGGTGGCACCGAACTTGAGGGCGGACTCGCGCCGGGAGGCGACGGGGTCGACGGCGACTATCTCGGCGGCGCCCTTGAGCCTGGCCCCCTGGATCGCGGAGATCCCGACGCCGCCGCAGCCGATGACGGCGACGGACGAACCGACCTCCACCTCAGCGGTGTTGAGGGCGGCGCCGAGTCCCGTGGTCACCCCGCAGCCGATGAGCGCGGCGATGTCGAAGGGCACGTCGTCCGGGATCGGCACCGCGCATCCGGCGTCGACGACGACCTCCTCGGCGAAGGTGCCGGTGCCGGCGAAGCCGAACAGATCGCCGCCGGGCCGCTTGAAGTTGGGCGTACCGGCGTTCATGAACCCGGCCAGACACAGCTCGGTCTGGCCGCGCTTGCAGGCGGGGCACGCCCCACAGGCGGGCAGCCAGCAGACCACGACCCGGTCTCCGGCCTTCACGTTCCGTACCCCCTCCCCGACTTCGATGATCTCGCCGGCGCCCTCGTGCCCCGGCACGAAGGGTGCGGGCTGCGGCAGTACGCCGCCCATCGCGGACAGGTCCGAGTGGCACAGCCCGGTGGCCCGTACCCGGATCCGCACCTTGCCCGGGCCGAAGCCCACCGCCTCGACGTCGTCGAGGACCTCCAGCTTGTCCTGGCCGATCTCGTGCAGTACGGCTGCGCGCATGGTGCGGCTCCCCTCAGATCATGCGGAGTTCAGGAGTGTGCGACGACGGTGTCGGCGAGGACGGGCGCGTCGTCCCGCTCGACGGCGCTGACGGCGACGCGGGTGGACGTGGGCGCGTGCCACATACGGATGCGCAGGGTCTCGCCCGGGTAGACGACCCCGGCGAACCGGGTGTCGTACGACCGCACCCGTGCCACGTCCCCGCCGAGCAGGGTGTCGACGACGGCCTTGAGTGCGATGCCGTAGGTGCACAGTCCGTGCAGGATGGGCCGTTCGAATCCGGCGACCTTGGCGAACTCGGGGTCGGCGTGCAGCGGGTTCCAGTCGCCGGAGAGCCGGTAGAGCAGCGCCTGGTCGGGGCGGACGGGCCGCTCGACGACTCGGTCGGGTTCGCCGGCGGGGGGTTCGAGGCGGGCGGACGGGCCGCGGTCGCCACCCCAGCCGCCTTCTCCCCGTACGAAGATCTGGGCGTCGTTGGTCCACAACGGGCCCTCGGTGTCCGCGACTTCGGTGCGCATGACCAGGACGGCCGCCTTGCCCTTGTCGTAGATCGCGGCGATCCGGCCGGTGGCGGTCGCGGTGCCGTCGACGGGGAGGGGGCGGTAGATCGTCAGCGACTGTCCGCCGTGCAGCACCCGGGCCAGGTCGACCTCGATGCCGGGCATGGACAGGCCGCTGATCACGCCGGGTGATCCGGAGCCGGCGACCGTGGCGAAGCTCGGCAGGACGTGGAGCCGGGACTCCAGGGTGTAGCGCAGTTCGTCGGGGTCGGTGGCGGGACTGCTCTTGTCGGGGTTGGCGCCCGCGCCGATGCCGAGGTGGTAGAGCTGCACGTCCTTGGAGTTCCAGGAGATCTCGCCGGAACGGGGTTCGGCGGCAAGGGCCTTGGCGGCGTCGATGGGCAAGGCGGCTCCCTCGGGTTCGGAGTCGGGCTCAGAGACCTCGGTGCGGACGTCCGCACCGTCGGCCGCACCGAGGTCGTCACGGGCCGATCTAGAACGCGTTCCAGTCCGGCGCCCCCTGTATAGCCGAGCCCACGGGAGTTGTGAAGACTCCTGACGGAGTGTCAGTTCGGTTGGTGGCTGGGTCGGGTTCATGGCCGTATGACATTTGTCCCGCGGGATTCCGTACGACTGGCTCTGCCGTGCGGGTGCGTGGTCTTCGTAGCGTGGGAGCCATGACACAGGGGATGCAAGGAACAGGGGACAAGCGGTACTGGTGGAGGACGGCGTCCTGCCGCCTCGAGGCTCGCGAGGCCCGGAAATCGCTGGAGACGCCGGGGCCACCGCCCACCGGCTTCACCCTCCTCCCCTGGCTGCTGCTGGGAATGGGCGCGTTCTCCAACCTCTTCCAGGCGGGCACGCAACAGCCGGTACTCGGCGGCATCGGCCTGTTCGCCTTCAACTCCCTCTACATCTACGTGGTCTTCCGCGCCTTCGTGAAGCAGACCCGGCAGGCCCGCTCGACCCGGGTGGCCCTGGTCCTCATGGGCCTGATCACCTGCGCCCTGGCCCTCGGCTACGGCGGCAACTGGCTGTACTTCTTCCCCCTGCTGGGCCTGGCCACCGGGGCGGTCACCCGGGGCCCGTGGCTCGGCCGGACCGGCCTGGCCCTGACCGCCCTGGCGGCGGCCGTCGCCTCGTACCGGGACGGCTGGGACGCGGTGAACGTCGCCTACGCCACGTTCCTGTCGACGATGGTGACGGCGGCGATCCTGTCGCTGTCCGAGGCGGTACGGGAACTGCGCGCCGCCCGCGAGGAGCTGGCCCGGCGCGCGGTCGAGGAGGAACGCCTGCGCTTCTCCCGCGACCTGCACGATCTCCTCGGCCACACCATGTCCGTGATCGTGGTCAAGTCGGAGGCCGCCCGCCGCCTGGCCCGCCGCGACCTCGACGCCGCCCTCGCCCAGATCACCGACATCGAGTCCGTCGGCCGCCAGGCCCTCACGGAGATCCGTGAGGCGGTGAGCGGCTACCGCGAGGGCAGCCTCGGCACGGAGCTCGACCGTGCGAGGTCGGTCCTGGAGGCCGCGGGCGTCGTCCCTGTCGTGCGCCACTCCGGCCCGCCGCCGGCCGCCCGGACGGAGGCGTTGCTGGGGTGGGTGGTCCGGGAGGCGGTGACCAACGTGGTGCGGCATGGGCGGGAGGTCACGCGGTGCGAGATCTCGGTGGAGGCAGAGGTGGAACGGGTTCGGGTGCGGGTCCTCGACGACGGGACCGGGGACGCGGACGGAGACGGGTGCGGGACGCCGGAGGGAGCGACGTTCGAGGGCACCGGTCTGCGTGGCTTGGCGGAGCGGCTTGCCGTGGCAGGGGGCCGGTTGACGGCCGGGACGGCAGGGGCCCGAGGCGGGTTCGTGGTGACGGCGGAGCTGCCGGTGGGGGTGGATGCGGGGGACGGTGAAGCCGCCGTAGTGGCCCCCGGGGACTCGGTGAGGTCAGCCGGTCCGAGCAGCGAGATGGCAGCCGCCCCCACCGCACCATGACCCCGCACACCCAGCGCCCCAGCCCCCCTCCCCCTACCCTTGGGCCGTGAACGAGATGCCGCGGGATCATCGGCCCGCCAAGTCCATCCGGGTCCTCCTCGCGGAGGATCAGGGCATGATGCGGGGCGCGCTCGCGCTGTTGCTCGGAATGGAGGCGGACATCGAGGTGGTCGCCCAGGTCGCGGCCGGCGACGCGATTGTGGACGCGGCCCTGATCCACCGCCCGGACGTGGCGCTCCTCGACATCGAACTGCCGGGCAAGAGCGGCCTGGACGCCGCCGCCGAGCTCCGTGACCAGGCCCCCGACTGCCGGGTGCTGATCCTGACCACCTTCGGCCGCCCCGGCTATCTGCGCCGGGCCATGGAGGCCGGGGCCGCCGGTTTCCTGGTGAAGGACGGCCCCGTGGAGGAACTGGCCGCGTCGATCCGCCGCGTACTGACCGGTGAGACCGTCATCGACCCCGCCCTCGCCGCGGCCGCCCTCAGCGCCGGCCCCAATCCTCTGACGGCCCGTGAGGGTGAGGTCCTCGGCGCGTCGGCGGATGGCGCGACGGTCGCCGACATCGCGGACGCCCTCCACCTCTCCGAGTCCACGGTCCGCAACTACCTCTCCGCCGCCATCGGCAAGACGGGCACCCGCAATCGGACCGAGGCGCTGCGGGAGGCCCGGCAGCAGGGGTGGCTGTAACGCCGCCGAGCACCGCGGCGTCACCTACTCCCGCGTCGCCGTCACGTCCGCCGACTTGTACTCCGTTCCCTTCGGCGCCAGGCACACGAACCAGTCCACGGCCGAGCCCGTGGCCGTGCGGATGGCCGGCTGGTCGGTGTTGGTCTCCGTGTTCTTGGCCGGGCGGTCGACCTTGGTCGCCGTGCCGTTCTTCCAGGTGCAGGTGACCTGCTCGGCGTCCCTGCCGACCATGCCGATGACAAGGCGCTCCACATGGTCTTCGGTGGTCCTGAAGGGGATCGCGGCGGACTCGACGTCCGTGCCCTTCATGGGGGTGTCGGTCTCGTCGAACGCGTCCTCGTAGACCCCCTTGCTGGTGTCGTCGTCGCTGAGGTACGTCACGTACGAGCTCTTGCCCATCAGTTCGGCGGCCTTGGTCACGCCCGTGGGCACCTGCCCGGACTCGGCCATCGCCTGGAGCTGTCCCTCGGCCTGCGCGCGGTTGTGCGGTGTCGCCCAGACGTCGATGACGACCTTCCAGGGCTTGCCGTCCTCGACGCCGGTCGCGAGCGTCGTGCGCTGCGGGGTGAAGAGGTCGGCCGGGGTCGTCGTCGGAGCCTGGGTCGCCGGCGGCGCCACTGTCCCGTTCCCGCCCGGCAGCCCCGCCACCGCGAGGGTCGCCGAGGAGCCGGCGATCACCAGGGCGGTGGCCGTGGCCACGGCCCAGCGGCGGGCCTTGCGGCGGCGGCCGCCCCGGACGACCGCCTGGTAGGGGGCTATACCGATCTCGACCTCGTCCGTGGCCTCGGCCAGCAGGAGGGTGATGTCGCTGTTCGTCATGTCGTGGTTCGTCTCCCGGTCCGCGCTCATCACTTCCGCCCTCCCTGCGTCGCCATGTCGACCAGCCCCGGTATGGCCCGGAGTTTCGCGATCCCCTTGGCCGCGTTGCTCTTCACCGAGCCGACGGAACAGCCCATCGCCTCGGCGGTCTGGGTCTCGGTCAGGTCCTCCCAGTAGCGCAGGACCACGGCCTCGCGCTGCCGCGGCGGCAGTTGGGCCAGCGCCTTCAGCAGGGCGCTGCGGTCCTCGGCCTGCGCGATGCGGTCACCGGTGTCGGCGATCTCGCGTGCCAGGCCCGAGTCGTCCTTGGGCGCCAGGAACTCCCTGAGTTTCCTGCGGTGTCGGCGGGCGTGCGCGTTGATCATCACGCGCCGCACATACGCCTCCGGGTCGTCGGCCGAGCCGACCCTGCGCCAGGCCACGTACACCTGCTCCAGGGTCGACTGGACCAGGTCCTCCGCGGCGTGCTGCTCCCCCGTGAGGAGAAATGCCGTTCTCATCAGCCGCGGCCAGCGGCCGATGACAAAGCTCTGGAACTCCGCGTCCCGAGCCTCCTTGCGATCCCCCATGGGCACCTCCTAGATATTCAAAGGAGTCCATGAGCCGCCCAAACCGTTGCCTCAGCCCGAGGACGTCTTCGACGAGACCCCCGCACCCCTTCGCGGCAGCCACAGCAGCATCAGCAGCACACCGCCGGCCAGCACCCCCGCCCCGGTGCGGAACACCAGCGCGTACCCCTCGGTCAGCCCCTCGGGGCTCAGGTCGCCGCCCGTCCGGGACGCCGCGATCGTCGACATCACCGCGAGCCCCAGCGAGCCGCCCATCGTCCGCGAGGTGTTGACCAGCCCCGACACCAGCCCGGCCTCCCCCGGCGCCGCCCCCGACGTGGCCAGCGCGGCCAGGGGTGTCGTCGCCAGGCCCGCGCCCAGCATCATCAGGATCCCGGGGCACATGATCGCCACCACGTACCCCCCGTCAACGCTCAGCGTCGACTGCCAGGCGAACCCGGCCGCCGCCACGCACGTCCCCAGGACCGCCACCTTCCGCGCGTCCAGCGCCCGCATCAGCCGCGGTGCCGTCTTCGAGCCGAGGATCACGGCCAGGGAACTGGGCACGAGGGCGAGCCCGGCCTCCAGCGGCGAGTAGCCGAGGACGTTCTGCGCGTACAGCGTCATGAAGAACCACATGCAGAACATCGCCGAGCCGGACAGGAACATGGCGGCGTTCGCCGAGGCCACGGACCGGAGCCGGAGCAGTCCGAGCGGCATCAGCGGGGCGGTGGTCCGGGCCTCGACGGCGAGGAAGAGCCCGATCAGCGCGGCCCCGGCGAGCAGCGGCACCACCGTCGCCGCCGACGCCCATCCCTCGGCCTCGGTCTGGGAGATGCCGTACGCCAGTGTCGCCAGCCCAGCCGTCACCAGTACCGCGCCGGGCAGGTCGAGCCGGCGTCCGTCCCCGGCCCGGCTCTCGCTCAGCCACCCCAGCGCGCCCAGCAGCACGAGGGCCCCGACGGGCACGTTGATCAGCAAGGTCCAACGCCACGACCACACGTCGACGAGCGCTCCGCCGACCAGTCCGCCCGCCGCGCCGCCGCCTCCGCCGACCGCCGTCCAGGTGGCTATGGCACGCGCGCGTGCGGGTCCCTCGGGGACGGCGGACGTCACGATCGTCAGCGTCGAGGGCGCGAGCACCGCCGCGCCGAGTCCCTGCACGGCCCGGGCCAGCAGCAGCTGCCAGCCGTCCTGGGCCAGCCCGCCGGCCAGCGAGGCGAGCGTGAACAGGCCGAGCCCGACCAGGAACATCCGCTTGCGCCCGTACAGGTCGCCGGCCCGCCCGCCGAGCAGCATGAACCCGGCGAAGGCGATCGCGTACGCGTTCACCACCCACTGCAACCCGGACGCGCTCATGCCGAGGTCCGCCCGCATCGACGGCAGGGCCACGTTCACGACGGACACGTCCAGTACGACGAGGAACTGTCCGGCACACGCGAGCGCCACCACCACCCAGGCGGGCGGAACGGTACGGCGAGGGGGCGCGGCGGCGAGGGGGACTTCGGCGGCTCGGGACATGGATGTCATGCTCTCAACCGCCGTGCGCCCCTTGCATCGGGATTTAGGTCCAGGCCCACAGACTCATAACGTCAAGAGAAGATAAAGAAATCGTTAGCTGGCCAAAGCATCGGAATAGTTGCCCCGGCGTACCTAGTTCCTTACCCACATGAGACCTACGCCGACCGACCAGCTCACCCGCGCAGCAAGCGGCGCCGTCGTACCGGTGCTCGCCTTCGCGGGCATCGTCGTCGCGGTGATGCAGACCCTGCTCGTCCCCGTCATCAAGGACCTGCCGCAGCTGCTGGACACCGCCCCCAGCAACGCCACCTGGGTCCTGACCTCGACCCTCCTGTCGGGTGCCGTGGCCACGCCGATCATGGGCCGCCTCGGCGACCTGTACGGCAAGCGCCGCATGCTCATCGCCAGCCTCGCGGTGATGGTGGTCGGCGCACTGGTCAGCGCGCTCACCAGCGACCTCATCCTGATGATCGCCGGCCGTACCCTCCAGGGCTTCGCCATGGGCGCGATCCCCCTCGGCATCGGCCTGATGCGCGACATGCTCCCCCGCGAGAAGCTCGGCTCGGCGATGGCCCTGATGAGCTCCTCCATCGGCGTCGGCGGCGGCCTGGCCCTCCCCCTCGCCGCCCTGATCGCCCAGCACGCCGACTGGCACGCCCTCTTCTACGGCGCGGCCGGCCTCGGCGTCCTCGCCATCGTCCTCACCCTCCTCGTCGTACCGGAATCGACGATGCGCGCGGAAGGCACCTTCGACCTCCTCGGCGCCCTCGGTCTCTCCACCGGCCTGGTCCTCTTCCTCCTGCCCATCACCAAGGGCAGCGACTGGGGCTGGACGTCCGGCACCACGCTCGGCCTGTTCGCCGCGTCGGCCCTCGTACTGCTCCTGTGGGGCGTCTACGAGCTCCGCACCGCCGCGCCCCTCGTCGACCTGCGCACCACGGCCCGCCCCGCGGTCCTCTTCACCAACCTGGCCTCGATCATGGTCGGTGTCTCCTTCTACGTCGTCTCGCTCGTTCTTCCCCAGCTCCTCCAGCTGCCGAAGGCCACCGGCTACGGTCTCGGCCAGTCGATGGTCGTCGCCGGTCTGCTGGTCGCGCCGCTGGGCCTGACGATGATGATCACGGCGCCCGTCTACGCCCGTCTCTCCGCCAAGTACGGCCCCAAGTTCACCCTCATCCTCGGCATGCTGATCATCGCGATCGGCTACGGGGCGGGCCTCGGCCTGATGAGCGCCGCCTGGCAGAGCCTGGTCATCGCGGTCGTCCTGGGTGCTGGCATCGGCCTCGCGTACTCGTCCCTCCCCGCCCTGATCGTCGGCGCGGTCCCGGCGTCGGAAACGGGCGCGGCGAACGGCCTCAACACGCTGATGCGCTCCATCGGTACGTCGGTGTCCAGCGCCGTCATCGGCATGGTGCTCGCCAACACCGCGAACACCGTGAACGGCGCCGCGATCCCCACGATGCACGGCTTCCGTGTCTCCTTCCTCATCGCGACCGGCGCGGTGGCGGTCGGCCTGCTGATGGCCCTGTTCCTGCCGAAGCCCGACCGGGCGCCGCGGCTGCGCGCGAGTAGCGAGGAGGAGGCGAACCTGGAGCGTGCGGAGGCTGTCCTTCGGGGGTTCCGGGGGCGGGTTCTGGGCGCCGACGGTGTGCCGGTAGCCCGTGCGAAGGTGACGCTCATCGACCGGCGTGGCCGGCAGGCGGGGGCGACGCTCTCCGAGGAGGACGGGAGCTACTCGCTCGCCGTTCCGGCGGAGGGGGCGTATGTGTTGGCCGCGAAGGCGTCCGGGCATGGGCCGTTGGCTTCTGCTGCTACTCACGCGGGGGATGACAGTGCCGTGGACGTGGATCTTTCGTTGCCCGGTGAGGCTGTGACCGCGTAGGGGTTCGCTGTCGAAGTGCGGGTGCGTGGGGGCTGGTCGCGCAGTTCCCCGCGCCCCTGAAAACGCCCCCGTCACCCGGCGTGACGGGGGCGTGGTGCACCATGGGGCGGCCACGAACCGTACGACCGAAAGAGAACCCTATGAGCTCGGCCCCCAAGCCCGAGATCCTCGCAGCGTTCGAGGGTGCCAAGGGGTTCATGCCCACGCACGAAGGGCTTGCCCTGTACGCGGCGGCCCTCGAAGCCGGCCGGCTCGGGCTGCCCCTCCTCGAAGTCGGGACGTACTGCGGGCGTTCCGCGGTTCTGCTCGCCGATGCTGCCCGCGCGGCGGGGGTGACGGCGCTCACCGTCGATCATCACCGGGGCAGCGAGGAGCAGCAGCCGGGGTGGGAGTACCACGATCCTGAGACGGTCGACCCGGAGATCGGGCTGATGGACACGCTGCCGACGTTCCGCAGGACGCTGCACCGGGCGGGCCTGGAGGACCACATCGTCGCCCTCGTCGGCCGCTCGCCGCAGGTCGCGAAGATCTGGAACTCCCCTCTCGGCCTCGTCTTCATCGACGGCGGGCACACGGACGAGCACGCGAGTGCCGACTACGAGGGCTGGGCGCCCCATGTCGCGGACGGCGGACTGCTCCTCATCCACGACGTGCACCCGGACCCGAAGGACGAGTTCACCGGCCAGGCGCCGTACCGGATCTATCTGCGGGCGCTGGAGTCGGGGGCGTTCGAGGAGATCTCCGTCACGGGGACGCTGCGGGTGCTGCGGCGCACGGGCGCGGGGATCTGAGGCGCCGGCGGCCTCAGGGCTGCACGTTGATGTCGATGTCGACCGGGGTCTGGATGACGTTGCCCGTCCCGACGCCCGGCTGGTTGTAGACGTAGTCGACGGCACAGGCGTCTTCCGGCGGGGTGCAGGGGAACGGGGATGCCTGGGCCGCGGGCGCGCCCAGTACGACCACCGCGGCGACGGTGACGGTGGTGAGGGCGCCGGCTATGACTCGCATAGGTGATCTCATGGGCGATTCTCGGCATACCGGCGGGCCCTGAGCGACGCCGGTGTGCCGTTCGGATGAAACGACCCGCTCGGCCGTAGCCACTCTGCCTCGCCGCGGGCCCGCCGCTAGGGTGGCTGTCGTGTCGTACGTAGGCCCGGACTTCGATCCTCCCCAGCCCCGCCGCCCCAGGCGCCGCCCCCTCACCGTCGCGGTGGCCGCCCTCGTGCCGGGCGCGTTGCTCGGCTGGCTGGTGTACGAGGCGGTGGGCGGATCGGGCGGGGGTTCCGAGAGCGACGCGGTCGGGACACCCACGTCCTCGCTCTCGTCGAGCGCGCCCGCCTCCCCCACCGCGGCCTCCACCTCCGCCCCCAAGTCGACGGACGACGACAAGCCGAGCCCGGCCCCGACTCCGACCCCGTCCACTTCCGCGCCCGCCGCGTCCGGCCCCCTCAAGGGCAAGGTCGTCGTCATCGACCCGGGGCACAACCCGAGCAACTTCCAGCACACGGCCGAGATCAACAAGAAGGTGAACATCGGCACCAACTGGAAGGAATGCGATACGACGGGCACGTCCACCAACTCCGGTTACACGGAGGCCAAGTTCACCCTGGACGTGGCCCACCGGCTGCGCACGCTCCTCGAACAGCAGGGCGCCACGGTGAAGTTGACGCAGGACGGCGACCGTACGTACGGCCCCTGCGTCGACGAGCGGGCCCGCATCGGCAACAAGGCAGGCGCCGACGCGGTCGTCTCCATCCACGCCGACGGCGCGGGCGCGGGCCAACGCGGCTTCCACGTCATCCTCCCGGGCAGCGTCCACGCGGGCGCCGCCGACACCCGCCCGATCGTCGCCTCCTCCGCGGACCTCGGCGAGCGCATCGCGGGCAACTTCGTCCGCGTCACGGGCAGCGCCCCCTCCAACTACGTCGGCGACGGCACCGGACTCGTCACGCGTAAGGACCTGGGCGGTCTCAATCTGTCAACGGTTCCCAAGGTGTTCATCGAGTGCGGCAACATGCGCGATACCAAGGACGCGGCACTGCTGACCAGCGGTGCGTGGCGGCAGAAGGCGGCGCAGGGAATCTCTGAAGGAATCGTGAGTTTCCTGCGCGGCTAGTGGCTCCCGGGCTGATCCCCGGGGACAGCTTCGTCGGACGGACGATAAGGTCGTCTTTACGATGAGGGGCCACCCCCGCGCTTCACACCGGGGCCTGACGGCGACATGGTGACAGCGACGCCTCTTCCGACGATGAGACGACCTACGAAGGACCTGAAGTGAATATCCGCTCCCTCACTCGAGGCGACGGCGTGGTGATCGGAGCAGCGGTGTTGCTCTTCATCGCGTCGTTCCTCGACATCTACTCCCTCGATGGTTACAGCGGCGCCCCGAGCGCGTGGGACACCCTCGACACCGGCATGGGTATCTACATGGGTGGAGTCATCGGTGCCGCCCTGATCGTCGTCAACCGCATCCTGCCGCAGCCGCGCAAGGTCGCCGGTCTGGATCTCGGCGTGGTCGGTGCGGCGTTCACCGTGCTCGTCGCATGGATCATGTTCTGGGCGCTGGTGGACGTCCCGGACGGCGTCGAGGCGGGTGCCGGTCTCATCCTCGGTTTCATCGCCGCGCTGGTTCTCGCCGGCGGCGCGATCGCCTCCCCGCTCGTCCCGGCCCTCAAGGGCGCCCTCCTCCCGGCCCCCGGCCCCCAGGCCCCCCAGCCCTACGGCGCCCAGCCCCCCGGTGGCTACGGCTACCCCGGTGCCGGTGCCCCGCAGCCGGGTCAGCCCTACGGTGGTCAGCCGCAGCCGACCGCCCCGTTCAACGCCGGTCAGCCCCAGCCGGGGCAGCCGCAGCCGGGTCAGCCGACGCCGCCGGCCGGGGACTTCTCCCCGTTCTGGTTCGCGGTCCCCGTCGCCCGCCCCCTCTTCGCGGAGGACGGCTCGCAGACGCCGATCGCCGAACTGGCGCCGGGCACCTGGTACCTGGCCGTCGAGCAGCGTGGCCCGTCCCTCGTCGCCCAGACGCAGGACGGCCGTCGCGGTGTCCTCCAGGACACCTCGGGCATCCAGCGCGGCTGAGGCCGACAGCGCGAGCCTCTCCAGCGGCCCCTCTCCCTTCCGGGTGAGGGGCCGTTGTCGTACAGTCGCCTACCGTTTCCGGTCTGACGCACCGTCAGGAGGCAGGCATGCGGCTCGGTCTCGCGCTCGGTTACTGGGGGCGTGGCCCCAACCCCGACCACGTGTCCCTCGCCCAGGAGGCGGAGCGGCTCGGTTACGACTCCGTGTGGACGGCCGAGTCCTGGGGGTCGGACGTCTTCACGCCGCTCACCTGGATCGCCGCGCAGACGACAACGATCAAGCTGGGCACCGCCGTTGCCCAGATGGCGGCGCGCTCCCCCACCACCACCGCCATGCACGCCCTCACCCTCGACCATCTCTCCGGCGGTCGCGTGATGCTCGGCCTTGGGCTGTCCGGACCGCAGGTCGTCGAGGGCTGGTACGGCCGCCCGTTCCCGAAGTCGCCGCTCACCGCGACCCGCGAGTACGTCGACGTCGTACGCCAAGTCCTGCGCCGCGAGGGCCCCGTCGAGGTGGCCGGCCGTTTCCACTCCCACCCCTACACCGGTCCCGACGCCACCGGCCTCGGCAAGCCCCTCAAGCCCATCACCCACCCCCTCCGCCCCGACCTCCCGATCCTCCTCGGCGCCGAGGGCCCCAAGAACGTCGCCCAGACGACCCGCATCGCCGACGGCTGGCTCCCCCTGTACTGGTCCCCGACCCGCCCCGAGGTCTACGAGGCGTCCCTCGCCGGCGCCCCGGACGGCTTCCTCGTCGCCCCCATGGCCCAGGTCCGCGTCTGTGACGACGTGCGCCAGGGTCTCCTCCCCGTGAAGACCATGCTCGGCTTCTACATCGGCGGCATGGGCCACGCGGCCCGCAACTTCCACGCCGACCTGATGGCACGCATGGGGTACGAGGAAGAGGCACGCAGGATCCAGCGGCTCTTCCTCGAAGGCCGCCGTCAGGAAGCCGTACTGGCCGTCCCCGACGCCTTCGCCGACGAGATCTCCCTCGTCGGCCCGCGTGAACGCATCGCCGAGCGGCTGGAGTTGTGGCGGAAGGGTCCGGTGACCGATCTGATCGCCCTGGCGCCGGACCGTGACACTCTGCGGGTGCTGGCCGAGCTCAATCCGAGGTGAGCTGTGCGGCCGACGGCACCTTCTCCGTCACCGTCGCGCCCGCGCTCTTCCCGGCGTCCTTCACCTGGTTGGTGACGTCGTCGAAGGTGCCCGCGACGGACGTGTCTCCCTTGCGGAGCTTCGACGGGAGGTCCTTCAGGGCGTCGATGCCCGCCGTGAGCGGGGCGACGGCCTTCGCGAGGGTCGGGTCGCCCTCGGCGTTGCGGGACGCGGCCTTGAGGCGGTTGTAGGCGAAGGTGCCGGCGAGACCGGCCTTCACCAGCGCCACCTTGCGGCCGTCCGCGCCGCTCTGGAACTTCCCGGCCCGCCACGGCTTCACGATCCACTGGTACGTCGCCCCGGCGGCCAGCCCCGCGTTCGCCACGAAGCGGGTCTTGGCGAACTTCTGCCGTTCGGCGGAACTGGTGCCGGTCGCAGTGGTGGTGGCCGCGGCGTCGTCGGCGTCGTCCCCGCCGCAGGCGGTGGCCCCGGCGAGCAGGGCGCAGCAGAGCGTCGGCGCCACGAGCAGGCGGCGTAGCGGTGCGGGCACAGAGGCCTCCGGGAGGGTGGGTGCACGTCTTCCGGCAGCTTCACCCGGCCCCTGGCAACCCGCCACCGGGGCGACCCCGTTCGGGTTTCATACGGGATTGAGCGGCAACCCGATGGTTATGTCCTCTCGATATCGCGGTGCCAACTCGGCCGGCACGGTCATAGCGATCGTCGCCGACATCATGGCCCTCATCCTGGGCCTCTGGATTCTGATGTACCTGCTGGACGCGAACCGCGCGAACGACTTCGTGCAGTTCATCCATGACGCGGCCTTGTGGCTGGCGGGCTGGAGCCACGACCTGTTCACGTTCGACGAGGCGTGGGCACGGGTGGTGGCGGGCTATGGTCTCGCCGCCGTGGTCTACCTGTTCGTCGGACACGCCATCGCCAACCGGGTCCACCGCCACTGAGGCGGGTTCTCAGTCGCAGCAGTCCGGGTCCAGACCTCTCGGCAGCTGTCCGCCGCCGAACACCTGGCAGGTGGCCTCGTCGCCGCCCAGCGCGGCGACGGCGAGCAGCAGCGACCCGGCTGTCCACGTCGTGAGTTCCCTCGGCCAGATCGCGTCGTCCTCGAAGACATAGCCCGTCCAGTACAGGCCCGACTCCGCGTCGCGCAGGTGCTGGATGGACTGGAGGATCTCCAGCGCCCGGTCGGACTCGCCCATCGCCCACAGGGCCAGGGCGAGTTCGGCCGACTCGCCGCCCGTCACCCACGGGTTGGGGTCGACGCAGCGCACGCCGAGGCCGGGGACGACGAAGCGGTCCCAGTCCTTCTCCATACGGGACTTGGCCTCCGCGTCCGTCAACGCGCCGCCCAGGACGGGGTAGTACCAGTCCATCGAGTAGCGGTCCTTGTCCAGGAACCGCTCGGGGTGGCGACGGATGGCGTGCCTCAGCATCCCCACCGCCAACTCCCAGTCCGGCTGCGGCTCTTCGCGCTGTTCGGCGATCGCCAGGGCGCACCGCAGGGCGTGGTGGACGGAGGAGGAGCCGGTCAGCAGCGCGTCGTTCGTGAAGCTGCCGTCCTCCTCGCCCTTCCAGCCGATCTGCCCGCCGGGCTGCTGGAGCCGCAGGACGTACTCCATCGCCGCGTGGACCGCGGGCCACATGCGGTCCAGGAAGGTGTCGTCGCCGGTGGAGAGGTAGTGGTGCCAGACGCCGACCGCTATGTAGGCGACGAAGTTCGTCTCGCGGCCCCGGTCGGTGACCTCGTCGTAGGCGCCGTCCTGGTAGGCGGCGTACCAGGAGCCGTCCTCGTTCTGGTGCCGGGCCAGCCAGTCGTACGCCCGCGCCGCCGCCGCGTGTTCGCCCGCCGCGTCGAGGGCCATCGCGGCCTCGGTGTGGTCCCAGGGGTCGAGGTGGTGGCCGCGGAACCACGGGATCGCGCCGTCCTCCCGCTGTACGGCGAGGATGCCGGCGACGGTCTCGGCGGCCTGCTCGGCGGTCAGCACCCCGGGCAGGACGAGGTGTTCTGTCCGGGGAGTGGTCACTTGGCGTCCACCCGCGGCAGGTGCGGCTTGGTCGCGTACGCCACGAAGCTCTTGCCGATCAGGGGGTTGAGGGCCTGTTCGGCGACCCGGGTCGCGAGCGGCTTCTTCATGATGTCCCAGACCAGGAGCTTGTGGTACGCCTTCACCGGCAGCGCCTTGTCGTTGTCGACGCCGAACGCGCACTTCAGCCACCAGTAGGGGCTGTGAAGCGCGTGCGCGTGGTGGGTGCCGTACGGCTTCAGGCCGGCCTCGCGGATCTTCGCGAGCAGTTCGTCCGCCTTGTAGATGCGGATGTGGCCGCCCTCGACCTCGTGGTAGGCGTCGGAGAGCGTCCAGCAGACCTTCTCGGGGCCGTAGCGCGGGACGGTGATGGCGATCCGGCCGCCGGGCTTGAGCACCCGGACCATCTCGGCGAGTACGCCCTTGTCGTCGGGGATGTGCTCCATGACCTCGGAGATGATCACGACGTCGAAGGACTCGTCCGGGAAGGGGAGCGCCAGCGCGTCGCCCTCCATGGCCGTGGCGGTGGCGCCCTCGGGGGCCTCGCCCGCCTCCTTCATCGCCGCGAACCACTTCGCGACCTCGCGGATCTCCTCGGCGTTCTGGTCCAGGGCCACGACCTGGGCGCCGCGCCGGTAGCACTCGAACGCGTGCCGGCCGGCCCCGCAGCCGAGGTCCAGGACACGGTCGCCCGGGGCGAGCGGGAACCGGGAGAAGTCGACGGTCAGCACGTGGCCCTGCTTTCGGAATAGACACCGGTGTCACTGGTGGGGGTCGCGGACTCGACACCCTGGAGGGCCGCGGAGCGGCCGGGATTCGTGACCGCGGAGCGGGCGAGGGCCTCGCGGTACCTGGCCACCGTGCCCTCTGCGGCTCTGGCCCAGGTGAAGCGGGCCAGCACTCGCTCACGGCCCGCCCGGCCGAGGCGGGCCCTCAGCTCCGGGTCGCTCAGCAGCCGGCCCAGACCGGCGGCCAGCGCCCCCGCGTCGCCGGGCGGGACGGCGAGGCACGTCTCCCCGTCGGGGCCGGCGACCTCGGGGATCGCTCCGCCGGTGGTGGCCAGCAGCGGCGTGCCCGTGGCCATGGCCTCCGCCGCCGGGAGGGAGAAGCCCTCGTAGAGGGAGGGGACGCAGGCGATCTCGGCCGAGCGGACCAGGTCGACGAGTTCGGCGTCGGAGATGCCCTTGACGAAGTCGACGGCGCCTTCGAGGCCGTACCGCTCGATGGCCTGGGCGACGGGTCCGTCCTCGGCGCGCTTGCCGACGACGACGAGGTGGGCGTCGGGATGCTCGACGCGGACCTTGGCGAGGGCCTCGATGAGGTAGATGAGGCCCTTGAGCGGGACGTCGGCGCTGGAGGTGGTGACGATCCGGCCGGGGATGCGGCGCACGGACGCATCCGGCTTGAACAGGTCGGTGTCGGCGCCGATGTGGACGACGTGGATGCGGTCGTCCCGGACGCCGAGGTGGTCGACGATCTCCTGGCGGGAGGTGCCGGAGACGGTCAGGACGGAGGGCAGCCGGCGGGCGACCCGCTTCTGCATACGGGTGAAGGCGTACCAGCGGCGCACCGAGTAGCGGCGCTGCCAGCCCTGGGCCGCGTCCAGCTCCAACTGGCGGTCCACGGTGATGGGGTGGTGGATGGTGGTGACCAGGGGGGCGCCGACGTCGCCCAACAAGCCGTATCCGAGCGTCTGGTTGTCGTGGACGACGTCGAACTCGCCACGCCGGGCGCGCAGATGGCGACGGGCGCGGAGCGAGAAGGTGAGGGGCTCGGGGAAGCCGCCGGTCCACATCGCCCCGACCTCCAGGGCGTCGATCCAGTCGCGGAACTCGTCGCGCTTGGGGGTGCGGAAGGGGTCCGGGGAGCGGTAGAGATCGAGGCTCGCGAGCTCCGTCAGGGAGAGCCGGTCGCCGATGTCCTCGACGCCCTCGTCGAGGACCGGGTACGGCTGTGAGCCGATGACCTCGACGCGGTGGCCGAGGCGGGCCAGTTCGCGGGAGAGGTGGCGGACGTAGACGCCCTGGCCGCCGCAGAACGGGTTCCCCTTATAGGTGAGGAGTGCGATGTTGAGCGGTCGCTCGCCGTCCGCGGCCGGGTCCGCCTGGGACCCCGCCTGACTGGCCTCAGCGGTCACTCCGGGCCCCCTTCTCCCTGCTATTTCCCGCGAGGTTACGCCGGGACGCTAATCTAGAACAAGTTTCAGACTTGATCGTTCAAGAGGCTCTGAATCTACCGGCAGGTAGGGGCGGTGTGAGCAGTGGATCAGGTGATTCGCGCCACGGCCGAGGCCCCTGTCATGCTGTGCGATCATTCGCCCTCACCGACTGTCACGGAACGGGACCCGACCCATGTCTGCGCAAGCCAAGCCGCCGGTCAAACCGGCCAAGCCGGTCAAGGTGGAGGCCAGTGCCGCGCGGACCGACTCGCCGCCGCTCACCGAGCGGCAGGAGGCCCGGCGGCGCCGCATCCTGCACGCGAGCGCCCAGCTGGCGAGCCGGGGCGGCTTCGACGCCGTGCAGATGCGGGAGGTCGCGGAGTCCTCCCAGGTGGCGCTCGGCACGCTGTACCGCTACTTCCCGTCCAAGGTGCATCTGCTGGTCGCGACCATGCAGGACCAGCTGGAGCACATGCACGGCACGCTGCGGAAGAAGCCCCCGCAGGGGGACACGGCGGCCGAGCGGGTCGCGGAGACCCTGATGCGGGCCTTCCGGGCCCTGCAACGTGAGCCGCATCTGGCCGACGCGATGGTCCGCGCCCTGACCTTCGCCGACCGGAGCGTCTCCCCCGAGGTCGACCAGGTCTCCCGGCAGACCACGGTGATCATCCTGGACGCGATGGGTCTGGCGGACCCCACCCCGGCCCAGCTCTCCGCGGTCCGCGTCATCGAGCACACCTGGCACTCGGCCCTGATCACCTGGCTTTCGGGCCGCGCCTCCATCGCCCAGGTCAAGATCGACATCGAGACGGTCTGCCGCTTGATCGACCTGACGGCGCCCGAAGGGAAGTAGGGCTCTCGGGAGACACGGAGAACCTACGAGACGGGTTCCCTTCGCCGGTATGGTCCGGATCAGGTTCTGGGGGTCGCCGTCCGGCTCGGCTGCTGCCTTCCGGCCTCTCAGCCCGACCGTCGACGTCGGCACCGGCGGATGCGCTACTTCCACGTCACGCCAGAGTCGGCTACGCCGCTCGGACTCCCTCACTCGTCCCGTAGGCCACTTCTAGAATAGAACGCCCGAGCGGGAACAGAACCCCCCAATCCGGATATTTTTTCGCCGCCGCGGCCCCCCCCTACCCCACGGCCTCCAGCCCGCTCCAGCCCCGCCCGATCGCCGTCCCCGCCGCCCACTCCTCCAGCAGCCGCCGCGCCTCCTGGGGCGGAGCCGCGAGCGAGAGCCGCTGGGCGCCCGCCTCGACGCTCCGCTGCTGCTCGTGGGTGCCCTCGCTACAGCAGGCGCACAGCATCCGGACGCTGCTCGCGGGCTCGGCCCCGTAGCCGTGCTCGGTGAACAGCCCGACCAGCGCCTCCAGGTCGGCCCGCTCGCCCGCGGCGACGGTCACCTCCAGGGTGGGCAGTTCGGAGGCCGCGAACAGCAGCAGCTCGTCGAAGACGGGGAACGTCGTGCCGTCGACGATCCGCTCCCCGTTCGGTGCGCCGTCGTGGACGACGATCTCGCCGTAGCGCCGTCCGCCGGTGATCGGCACATTGACCACCCGGCCGCGGGTCGGACAGAGCCGCTCGACCCATACGACCTCCTGCTCGCCGCCCGTGTCGAGACGCACGCAGGCATGTCCGAAACCACCGGTGATCTCGCCCTCCCCGTCCGGGAGTTCGATGCCGAACCCGGCCCAGGCGTCCCGGGCCGTCGCCCAGTCACGCTGGATCGTCGCCGCGATGCCGAGGTTCCAGTACGCCGGGTCCCCCTCCCCGCGCGGGGCTCGGGCGGCGGCCTCCCGGCCGAGTTCGTACGCCTTCCGCCAGTCGCGCAGGAACTTGTGGGCGAGCGCGGCGTCGTACCACCACACCGCGCTCGGCTCCTCGTCCGGGAAGTGGGCGAGGACCCGCTCGAAGAGCCCGGCCGCGCTGAGCCACTCCTCGGCGTCCCATGCCTCGTACGCCTGCTCGATCAGCCGCTTGGCCTCGGACTTCTCCACACCCACCCCAACGATCCCCTGATGACGACCGCAGGAGCCTAAGCGGTCACTCCTCGGGCGGGAACACCGGCTCCCCGCTGCCCAGCAGCGTGATCATGATGGCCTCGACCGGGCAGTTCTCGGCGGCCTCAAGGACCTTCTCGTTGGCGTCGGTCTCCGGCTCCGCGGGGTGGGACTGCATGCCGGAGTCGAGCCGGAAGGCGCCCTCTGCGCGGTGGACGCACTGGGCCGAGCCGATGCACAGCGACCGGTCGACCTCGATCTGCCAGCGGTCACCCATGGCCGCGCTCACGCCTCCCAGCCGGCCGGCAGATGGATCATCTTGTGTTCGAGGTACTCGCCGAAGCCCTCGGGCCCGAACTCCCGCCCCAGTCCTGAGTTCTTGTAGCCACCGAACGGGCCGAGCATGTCGAGGCTGAAGGTGTTGACGTTGTACGTGCCCGTCCGCACCCCGCGCGCGAACTCGATGCCGTGGGCCACGTCGGCCGTCCACACGCTGCCGCTGAGCCCGTAGTCGGAGTCGTTCGCGATCTTCGCGGCCTCGGACTCGTCGCCGTACGGGAGAAGGCAGATGACGGGGCCGAAGATCTCCTCGCGGGCGATCCGCATGGAGTTGTCGACGTCGCCGAAGAGGGTGGGCTCCACGTACCAGCCCTTGTCCAGGCCCGGCGGACGGCCGCCGCCGGTGAGGATCTTCGCGCCCTCCTCCTGGCCGATGCGTATGTAGTCGAGGTTCCGGCGCTGCTGGCGCTGGGCCACCAGCGGGCCGACCTGGGTCGCCGGGTCCAGCGGGTCGCCGACCACGAGGGCGCTCGCCGCCGCGGCGAAGGCGTCCGCGAACTCGTCGTAGCGGGAGCGCGGGAGGAGGATGCGGGTCTGGGCGACGCACGCCTGGCCGTTGTTCATCCAGGCGGCCGGCACGACCCCGGCGACCGTCGACTCCACGTCCGCGTCCGGCAGCACGACCGCTGCCGATTTGCCGCCCAGTTCGAGGGTGACCCGGGTGAGGTTCCGGGACGCGACCTCCATCACGCGCTTGCCCGCCGCCACCGAGCCGGTGAAGGAGACCTTGTCCACACCGGGGTGCCCGACCAGGTACTCGCTGACCTCGCGGTCGGCGGGAAGGATGGACAGCACACCCTCCGGCAGCCCCGCCTCACGCGTGATCTCGGCCAGCAGATACGCGTCCAGCGGCGACTCCGGCGACGGCTTGAGGATCACCGTGCACCCGGTGAGCAGCGCGGGCGCGAGCTTGGCGGCGGCGACGAACTGCGGGACGTTCCAGGGGACTACGGCCGCGACGACACCGACCGGCTCGCGGCGCACGAGGATCTTCCCGAGGACGCCGTCGCGCTGCTCCTCGTAGGTGAAGTTCCGCGCGACGGTGATCGCCGCGTCCCACACCATCATCGCGCCGAGCGCCTGCGCGAGGACGCTCCAGGAGTACGGCGAACCGTTCTCGGACGAGATGACGCGGGCGATCTCCTCGTGCCGGGTGAGGATGCCGTCCTTGATGCGGGTGACGACCTCGATGCGCTCGTCGAGGGACATCCGCGGCCAGGGCCCCTCGTCGAAGGCGCGCCGGGCGGCGGCGACGGCGGCGTCCACGTCCGCCCGCGCGGCGTGCGGGACGCGTCCGATGACCTCCTCGGTGTGCGGGGAGATCACCTCGATGACGTCCTTGCCCAGGGGGTCCGTCAACTCCCCGCCGATGAACAGCTGTCCGTGTTCCACGAGCTCGGTCATGGCGACTGCCTCCCCGGGAGCTGACTCTGACGGTTCATCAGATAACGGAACTGATACCAGTTCTACTCGGATGAGTCCACAGACCGGCACGGCGGCAGCCGAAAGATGACTTGGGCTCCCATCGAAACCCGTTCTAGTTATAGTGGCGGGAACGCGGAGACGGGGGAGCCCATGACACAGGTCAGCCCACAGGTCACCGACCACGGCGGCGGCGTCCGCTCGGTCCGCGTCCCCATCCCGGACAATCCGCTGGGCTACACACTCGTGTACGTCGTCGACACCGACCGCGGTCCGGTGCTGGTCGACACCGGCTGGGACGACCCGGCCTCCTGGGACACCCTCGCCGCCGGGCTCTCGGCCTGCGGCACCTCGCCGGACGCGATCCACGGGGTGGTGATCACCCATCACCATCCCGACCACCATGGTCTGTCGGGCCAGGTGCGCGAGGCGTCCGGCGCCTGGATCGCGATGCACGCGGCGGACGCCGCCATCGTCCGCCGCACCGGCGAGACCCGTCCCGAGCGCTGGTTCGCCTACATGACGGCCAAGTTGGTGGCCGCGGGCGCGCCCGAGGAGCATGTGGCGCCCTTCCGCACCGCCCGCCCCCGTCGCCTCCCCGGCTTCTCCCCCGCCGTGCCGGACCGCGAGATCGTCCCCGGCGACCTCCTCCCTCTCCCCGGCCGCCGCCTGCGCGCGATCTGGACGCCGGGCCACACCCCGGGCCATGTCTGCCTCCACCTGGAGGAACAGCATCCCGCCCAACTCCCGGGCCATGGCCGCCTGTTCTCCGGCGATCACCTGCTGCCCGAGATCACCCCGCACATCGGCCTGTACGAGGACCCCGACGACGCCACCGTCACCGACCCTCTCGGCGACTACCTCGACTCCCTCGAACGCGTCGGCCGCCTGGCCCCCGCGGAGGTCCTCCCGGCCCACCAGTACGTCTTCACCGACGCGCCCGCCCGCGTACGGGAGTTGCTGGCCCACCACGAGGACCGGCTGACCGGTCTGCAAGCGCTGCTCGTGGAGCCGCTCACCCCGTGGCAGGTGGCCGAGCGCATGGAGTGGAACCGCCCCTGGTCCGAAATCCCCCACGGCTCACGGAACATCGCCGTCTCGGAGGCGGAGGCACATCTGCGGCGCCTGGTGAAGCTGGGCCGGGCGGAGGCGGTGACGGGGAGCGATCCCCTCACGTACGTGGCGGTGTGATCCCATGGCGGGCATGGACCCTCTCGAAGACCCTCTGGAGCGGCTCCTCGCCGAGCGCGCCTGCGAACGCCTGATCATCGACTTCGTCCACCGTCTCGACCTCGGCGAACCGGGCTCGGTCGCCGAGCTGTTCACCGAGGACGGCACCTGGGAGTGGCCGCTCCCGGAGGGGGACGGACGGCGGTCCGTGGGCCGGGACGCGCTGCGCACGTACTTCAACTCCCGCCCCTTGGACCGCCTCTCGCGCCGGGTGATGTCCAACATCCTCGTCACGGTGACCTCCCCGGACACAGCGACCGCGACCTCGTACTTCACGACGTACCGCGTCGACGGGTACGAGGGCGGCCAGGGACCGGTCCCGCCGGGTCCGCCGGTCCAGGTCGGGCAGTACGAGGACGGCTTCCGCCGTATGGCGGACGGGAGTTGGCTGCTGGCGTCGCGTCGGCTGCGGCTGCCGTTCGGCGGCCCGACTCCGGTCAGGGCAGGTACGTCCTGATCAACTCCTCGGCCGCGCCCAGCAGTTCGGTCTCACCTCGGGTCATCGTCGGATTGAGCGCCCGCCGCCCGCGCGCCTCGGTGAGCCCCTTCTCCGTGAGTGCGGAAGGATCGGCCAGCAGGGCGGCCAGCATCGCGCGGGCCGGCCCGGCGATCGGCTCGTCGCCGACGGCGACCTGGGCGAGGATCACCGCGGACATGCCCCAGTCGAGGCCGGGGTCGCCCTCCTCGGCATTGGCCCAGTCGATGACGTAGGGCCCGTCGTCGGTGAGCATCACGTTGTCCGGATGCAGATCCAGGTGAACCACCCGCCCCGGAACGGCGTGCAGCCGCCGCAGCAGCCGCGCCATCGTCTCCCCCGCCTCCCGGGCGTCGATCCGCCCGGCCGCGAACGCCGCCAGCATCGTCGGCCCGTGCAGCCGCTGCATGACGAGGTCGGACCTGGAGCAGTCCGCTGTCCGCACCCGGGGCACCGGATACCCATGGGCCCGCACACGCTCCATGACGGCGGCCTCGGCCAGCGCGTCCGCGTACCCCTCCCGGTCGCGCCGCAGCACCCACGCGTCGTCGATCTCGTAGACGTCGCACGCCCGCCCCGAGCCGATGAGCCTCCCCGTGATCTCCATGCGGCCGAACCTATCCCCCGCGCGGGAGCGCCTCACAGGAGCCCCTCAGCCGCTTGTTTACGGGCGGGTAGAGTGGCCGCGTCGTCATCACACCCGTACGGGGGAAAGCCGGTGCAATTCCGGCGCTGACCCGCAACCGTAAGCCTCCGAGGCCCCGCCTCCCGGGCAAGCCGGATCGCCCCGCGCGGAGCAGTTGACCGGCTCACGCGCACCGGCATCCGGCCGGTGCACGGCACCGTCGAGGTCTACGGGGCCGAGCCGCCCGGGGTCTCCCCGCGCTGCCCGGCTCCCTTGCAGGGAGAGGCATCCGCCGATCATGAACGTCCGCCGCAGCGCCGCGGTCCTGGCCGCCACCGCCGTGATCGGCACGGCCACCCCGGCCATGGCCGCCGATCCGTCCGCCTCGCCTTCTCCGTCGGTGGCGATACCGGACGGGTTGTACGGGACGGGTGACCCTACGTATGACGGGGTGTGGCGGCAGTCGCTGACGCTGATGGCGCAGATGGAAGCGTCCGTCGAACCCGCCGACAAGGCCGTCGACTGGCTGGCCGGCCAGCAGTGCGCCAACGGTGCCTTCCCGGCCTTCCGCGCCGACACCACCAAGACCTGCGATGCCAAGGTCATGGTCGACACCAACAGCACGGCCGCCGCGGTGCAGGCGCTCGCCGCGACCGGCGGTCACGAGGACGTCCCGCGCAAGGCGGTCGCCTGGCTGAAGTCCGTACAGAACAAGGACGGCGGCTGGGGCTACACCGCCGGCGGGGCGAGCGACGCGAACTCCACGTCCGTGGTCATCGGGGCGCTCACCGCCGTCGGCGAGCAGGCCACGAAGGTGAAGAAGAACGGCAGGACCCCCTACGACGCCCTGTTGCGGCTCGCTCTTCCCTGCGCCGGCGACGGCGCGGGCGCCTTCGCCTACCAGCCCGACAAGAAGGGCGGGCTCTCCGCCAACGCGGACGCCACGGCGGCGGCGGTGCTCGGTGCGCTCGGCGAGCAGCAGACGAACGTCCACAGCGACGACGACCGGGCGAGCCAGTCCTGCGAGAAGCCCGGCGACTCCGAGCAGGCCGCCCACAACGGCGCCTCCTACCTCGCGAAGACGATGGCCAAGGACAAGTACCTGAAGTCGGTCCTGCCCGGCTCCGAGGACCAGCCCGACTACGGCAACACCGCCGACGCGGTCGTCGCCCTGTCCGCCGCCGACTTCCATGCCGAGGCCACCGCGTCCGTCCATTGGCTGGAGGCCAACGCCCTGAAGTGGGCCGCGCAGACCGGCCCCGCCGCCTACGCCCAGCTCGCCTTCGCCGCTCAGGCCGGTGGCGTGAGCCCGCGCGAGTTCGGCGGCAAGGACCTGATCGTCCTGCTGAACGCGACCGGCCCGAAGCCCGAGCACGTGCCCGGCCCGAAGGAGGGCCGGGCGACCGGGACGGCCGAGTCCGACGACAGCAAGGACGGGCTGTCCATAGCCTGGACCGTCGGTGGCGGTCTCGTCCTCGGCTCCCTCATCGGCTTCGCCCTCATGCTCCGCGGCCGGAAGCGCCGCGCGTGATGCGCCGCGCCACCGCCCTGCTCCTGACGGCGTTCTGCCTCCTGGCCCTCACCGGCCAGGCGGCCCACGCCACCGGTTACCGCTACTGGTCGTTCTGGGACCGCACCGGCACGGCCTGGACCTACGCCACCCAGGGCCCCGCCACCGCCGTCCCCGCCGACGGCGACGTCCAGGGCTTCCGCTTCGCGGTGAGCGAGGACTCGACGGACGCGACGAAGCCCCGCGGCACGGCGTCGTTCGCCGAGATCTGCGCGAACACCCCCGCCGGTCCCGGCAAGAAGCGCGTCGCCCTGGTCATCGACTTCGGCACGCCGACGGACGCCCCGTCAGGAGAAACACCCCCCGCGCTCCGCACGAAGTGCGCGGTGGTCCCGGACGACGCGACCACGGCCGAAGCCCTGGCAACGGTGGCGAAACCCCTGCGCTATGACACCAACGCCCTGCTGTGCGCGATCGCCGGGTACCCGGAGGCGGGGTGCGGGGAGCAGGTGGCGACGGGAGAGAAGAAGACGGCAACGAAGAAGACGTCACACGAGGGTCCATCAGTGGGCCTGCTGGCAGGCGCCGCGGCAGTGGCAGCCCTGGCCGCGGCAGCGATATGGCAGACGCGACGGCGCAGAAATGCACAGCCGTAACAGCCGTAGCGGCGCGCAGCCACCCGCCCCAGCCGCGGGCGGTCGTGCCGCTGGGGCGGCACCCGGCCCAAAGACAGGCGGCACCCCGCAGGCGCGGGCAAGCGAAACGCCCTCCACGGCAACCCCCACCCGCCGCACCCGCCACCGCGCCCCCCTCCACCCCGGCGCCTGGTGGCTCTGGTCCCTCTCCCTCGGCATCGCGGCCACCCGCACCACCAACCCCCTCCTCCTCACCCTCCTCATAGCCACGTCCGCCTACGTGGTGGCCGCCCGCCGCCCGAACACCCCCTGGGCCCGCTCCTACTCCGCCTTCCTCAAACTCGCCCTCGCCGTCCTCCTCATCCGCCTCGCCTTCGCCGTCACCCTCGGCTCCCCCCTCCCCGGCACCCACGTGATCGTCACCCTCCCCGAAGTCCCCCTCCCGGACTGGGCCCAGGGCATCCGCCTCGGCGGCAAGGTCACCGCGGAGACCCTCACCTTCGCCTTCTACGACGGCCTGAAACTGGCCACCCTCCTCATCTGCGTGGGCGCCGCGAACGCCCTCGCCAGCCCCACCCGCCTCCTCAAGTCCCTCCCCGGCGCCCTGTACGAGATGGGCGTCGCCGTGGTCGTCGCCCTCACCTTCGCCCCGAACCTCATCGCCGACGTCCAGCGCCTGCGCGCCGCCCGCCGCCTCCGGGGCCGCCCCGACTCCGGCCTGCGCGGCCTCCTCCAGGTGGGCCTGCCCGTCCTCGAAGGCGCCCTCGAACGCTCCGTCGCCCTCGCCGCCGCGATGGACGCCCGCGGCTACGGCCGTACCGCCGACGTCCCGCCCAGGGTCCGCCGTACGACGAACACCCTCACCCTCGGCGGCCTGCTCGGCGTCTGCGCGGGAACGTACGGCCTGCTGACCGCCGAAGGCGGCACGTACGGCATCCCCGTCCTCCTCGCCGGAGTGACCGCGGCCCTCGCCGGCCTGCGCCTGGGCGGCCGCCGCACGCCCCGCACCCGCTACCGCCCCGACCCCTGGGGCCCCAGCGCCTGGCTGGTGACCGCCTCCGGCGCCGCGGTGGCGGCAGCGCTCGCCCTGGCCTCCGTACGGGATCCGGCCGCCCTCCACCCGGGCGTCATCCCCCTCACCGCCCCGACCCTCCCCCTCTATCCCGCGGCCGCGATCCTCCTCGGCCTGCTGCCCGCCTTCGTCACCCCGCCCCCCGAGGAGCCGTCGTGATCCGTTTCGAGGATGTCTCCGTCACCTACGACGGCGCGGCCCGGCCCACCGTCCAGGGCATCGACTTCGAGGTCCCCGAGGGCGAACTCGTCCTCCTCGTGGGCCCCTCCGGCACCGGCAAGTCCACGATCCTCAACTCCGTCAGCGGTCTCGTCCCGCACTTCACCGGCGGCACCCTGCGCGGCCGGGTCACCGTCGCCGGCCGCGACACCCGTACCCACAAGCCCCGCGAACTGGCCGACGTCGTGGGCACGGTGGGCCAGGACCCGCTCTCCCACTTCGTGACGGACACGGTCGAGGACGAACTGGCCTACGGCATGGAGTCGTTGGGCCTGCCCCCGCACGTGATGCGCCGCCGCGTCGAGGAGACCCTCGACCTCCTCGGCCTCACCGACCTCCGCGCCCGCCCCATCTCCACCCTCTCCGGCGGCCAGCAGCAACGCGTCGCGATCGGCTCGGTCCTCACCCCCCACCCCCAGGCCCTGATCCTCGACGAACCCACCTCCGCCCTCGACCCCGCCGCCGCGGAGGAAGTCCTCGCGGTCCTCCAACGCCTGGTCCACGACCTGGGCACCACAGTCCTCATGGCCGAGCATCGCCTGGAGCGAGTAATCCAGTACGCCGACCAGATAGCCCTCCTACCAGGTCAGGGCGAACCCCTGACCCTGGGCACCCCGGCCGAGATCATGGCCGTATCCCCGGTGTGCCCCCCGGTGGTGGATCTGGGCCGGATGGCGGGCTGGTCACCGCTGCCCTTGACGGTGAGAGACGCGAGGCGAAGGGCGGGAGATCTGCGGGAGCAACTGAACTCCGGCACGACAGACGCCCCTAAGGGGCGCGGGGAACTGCGCGACCAGCCACAACAGACCCGCACTCGCCAACAACCCGTACCCGCCGAGCTGTTGGGCGCCCCCACCCGCCGCCGCTGGTTCTCACGAACCCCCAGCCCCGCTCCACCATCCCTCTACGCCGCCGAAACCCAATCCCTCTCAGTACGCCGAGCCCACATCCAAGCCCTCACCGACATCACCCTTACCCTCACCCCCGGCGAAACCCTCGCCCTCATGGGCCGCAACGGCGCCGGAAAATCCACCCTCCTCAACACCCTCGTAGGCCTCATCCCACCCACCTCCGGCACAGTCCGCACCGGCGGAGCCATCCCCCACCGCACCCCACCCCGCGACCTGATCCGCCGCGTCGGCCTGGTCCCCCAGGAACCCCGCGACCTCCTCTACGCCGACACGGTCGCCGCCGAATGCGAGGCGGCCGACACCGACGCCGGCGCCACCCCCGGCACCTGCCGCACCCTGGTCACCGACCTCCTCCCAGACGTTGCCGACGACACCCACCCCCGCGACCTCTCCGAAGGCCAGCGCCTCGCCCTCGCCCTCGCCGTCGTCCTCACCGCCCGCCCCCCACTCCTCCTCCTCGACGAGCCGACCCGAGGCCTCGACTACGCGGCGAAGGCCCGCCTGGCAGCCGTACTCAGGACACTGGCCGCCGAAGGCCACGCGATCGTCCTGGCCACCCACGACGTGGAGCTCGCCGCCGAGATCGCCCACCGTGTCGTCCTGCTCGCGGACGGCGAGATCATCGCGGACGGCCCGGCGGCGGACGTGGTCGTGGCGTCCCCTTCCTTCGCCCCGCAGGTCAGCAAGATCCTCGCCCCGCAGAAGTGGCTCACCGTGGCCCAGGTGAGAGAGGCTCTCGGACGCCCATGAACGTCATCCGCCTCGGCCCCCGCTCCATCGCCGCCCTCGTCCTCGTCAGCGCCGTAGGCGTCGTCGCCCTCGGCTGGCCCTTCCTCGCCCCGCCCCACTCCCAGGTCAACGCCCACGCGACCGACGCGCCCTGGCTCTTCGCGGGCCTGCTCATCCTGCTCGTGGTCGTGGTGGCGGCGACGATCTCGGAGTCGGGCCTCGGCCCGAAGGCGGTCGCGATGCTCGGCGTGCTCGCGGCGACCGGCGCCGCGCTCCGCCCCCTGGGCGCCGGAACCGCCGGCATCGAGCCCATGTTCTTCCTCATGGTGCTCAGCGGCCGGGTCCTCGGCCCCGGCTTCGGCTTCACGCTCGGTGGCGTGTCGATGTTCGCGTCGGCGCTGCTCACGGGCGGGGTGGGGCCGTGGATGCCGTTCCAGATGCTCGCGATGGGCTGGTTCGCGATGGGCGCGGGGCTCCTGCCCGGCGCGGGGCGCCTGCGCGGACGTACGGAACTCGCACTGCTCGCGGTGTACGGCTTCCTCGCCGCGTTCGCCTACGGCACGATCACCAACCTCGCGGGTTGGCCGTTCCTCGCCGGAACCGCCTCGAACATCGCCTTCCAGCCGGACGGCTCGGTCCCCGGCAATCTGGCCCGCTTCCTCCTCTACTGTCTGGCCACCTCACTGGGCTGGGACCTGGGCCGGGCCCTGTGCACGGTCGTCCTCACCTTCACGCTCGGTCCGGCCGTGCTCAGGGCGCTACGCAGAGCCACCCGCCGGGCCGCCTTCGAGAGCGCGGTCACATTCGAACCCCGTTGACCGGTGAACCACCCCACATGACCCACATCACGAACTAACCGCCCTAGTAGTACATATCGGACGCCATGCCCATGCCATAACAGCCTCTGACCTGCGCATTGAGAGCCAGCTCACACGGACCCCGCGCACCCCAGATGCGACCACAACTAGTAAAAGGGGTCATTGCGGACGCGCTCCAAGCCTGTTTCTCTGGACAACGTCGCACGGCGCCGACAAGCCCACGGGCCTCGGCGCCGACGCATGTACCGGATGCTCAGCGCAACCGGCACCGCCCGCGACAGACCACGTCCCCGAAGAAAAGGTTCTCCGTGTCCGTCTCCCGCATCGTTCGCCGCATCGCTTCCCCGAAGAAGGCCATCACCACCGCCGCGATGGCCGCCGCCACCGCCGGTCTGGTGCTGACCGCGGCGCCCGCTCAGGCGGCCACCAGCGACTCGGCCGCCCAGGCCAAGTCCATCGCTCACAAGATGATCCCGAACGCCGCCCAGTACTCCGCGTTCAGCCACATCGTCGAGCACGAGAGCGGCTGGGACGTCGACGCCACCAACTCCTCCTCCGGCGCCTACGGCCTGGTCCAGGCCCTGCCGGGCTCCAAGATGGCCACCGCCGGCTCGGACTGGAAGACCAGCGCCGAGACCCAGATCAAGTGGGGCCTCGACTACATGAACTCCCGCTACGGCAGCCCGTCCGGCGCCTGGGCGTTCTGGCAGGCCAACGGCTGGTACTGAGCCGACAGACGACTGACGTACGAAGGCGGCGACTCCCGTTCCACGGGGGTCGCCGCCTTCGTCGTACGACGATCCCGGCGCCGTACGTGGTCCACTGACCCGATGACCACGGAAACCCGGCCGGACCGCGGCCTGCGCCTGGTGCCGGTGCTGCTCGCGCTGACCCTGGTCAGCGGGCTCATCGACGCCGTCAGCTATCTCGGCCTCGGCCATGTCTTCACCGCGAACATGACCGGCAACGTGGTGGTCCTCGGCTTCGCTGCGGCCGGTGCGCCGGGCTTCTCCGTCCCCCACACCCTGACCTCGCTGGTCGCGTTCGCGATCGGCGCCGCGACGGGCGGCCGTATCGCCCTGCGCCTCGGCCGGGGCGCGCGCCGCACCTGGGTCCGCCGCACTCTCGCCGCCGAGGCCCTGCTGCTGGCCGCCTCCACCGTCGTCGCCTTCGCCGCCCCCGACGACACCGCCACCGTCTACACCCTCATCGCCGTCACGGCCTTCGCGATGGGCCTGCGCAACGCGACCGTCCGCAAGCTGGGCGTCGCCGACCTCACGACCACCGTCCTGACGATGACCCTGACCGGCCTGGCCGCCGACGGGCCGGGAACGCGCCGGGTACGCCGTACCGCCGCGGTCGCCGCGATGATCGCGGGCGCGGCACTGGGGGCGTGGCTGGTGGACGACCACGACCTGGGCGCGCCGCTGCTGGTGTCGACCGTGCTGGTGGGGGTGCTGGCAGTGACAGCGTCGGGGCGGGAGTAGCCGCCGCACGCACCGGCACTCAAGCGAGCCGCACCGGCACCCGGTGGTCCGGCGTGCCGTCCTTGGCCAGCATCCAGTGCGTGTCCGCCACCGCCCGGTACAGCCGCATACCGGAGTCGCCCCGCACGTCGTCGACGGTCCAGACCCGCCCCCCGTGCCCGACGGACCGCCGCGAGAACACGTCGAGCCCCCTCGCCGTATCCCCCTCCTCCACGACCCCGGCGACGGCGGACAGGTACACCCCCTGCCCGGTCCCGATCGCCGCCGACGAGTCGAAGACGACGATCCCCACCTCGGGCCGCACCGCGATATTGCGCGAGTGGGTGACCTCCGGCGAGGACACCCAGAAGAACTCCCGATACCCCTCATGCGCGAAGTACACCGGCGTACTCCACGGACGCCCGTCAGCGTCGGCCGTGGCCAGCACCAGATAACGAACGCCGTCGACGATGCCCCGCCCGGCCTCCCTCATCGCCCGCTCCTGCGATAGACCAGCCCGAAGTCCCGCTCCCACGGCGCCGATTCGGCCTTCGCCTGCTCCCATACCCCCCGGATGGCCCCGTCCCCGACCCGCCCGACAAACCGCTGCCGGAAGGACAGCGGCGAGAAGTCCGCCGTCTCCCGCAGCAGCGTCCACTCCTCTCCGTCGAAGCTCATCGCATACGTCCGCACAACACCGCGCGAGTCGAAGTAGTGGTACGTGTACGCCCCCGACCCCGGGTCGACGGCGATCACCGCCATGCTGTCGGGCGCCCCGGCGACGGGGATCCGGGTGCGCTGCACCAGAAATCGCCCGTCCAGATCCCAGGCGAACACACTGCGCCCGGCAGGAACGTCCGGATCCACGCGGTCCGGGTCCGTGAAGTCCGCCTCCACCACCCACTCCCCGACAAGAACCCCGAGCCGGTCCAACGCTTCCCGCCATGCCGCTCCACCCACTGCGGACACCTCCTCCTCGTGTCTGACGACAGTGCTGACCGTGAGCCCGGAAGAAACTCATCGGCGGCCGCGAAGGAAGCGAGGAAGAGGCCACCCACCGGCCACCTCAGGCAGTCGAGTCCGGCACCCCGCACTCGAACCACACGGTCTTCCCACCCCCGGCCACCCCCGCCACACCCCACTTGTCCGCGACCGCCCCCAGCAGCACCAGCCCCCGCCCGCCCTCCGCGTCGGACACCAACGCCCCACACAAGAAGGGCCGTTGGGGAGACCCGTCCGTCACCTCCACCCGGACCCCCGCTGTTCTCAGTACGACCACCTCGCACCGCCGGTCCGGAACATGCCGTACGACATTGGTGACCAGCTCCGTCACACCCAGCTCCACAGCGTCGACCAGCTCCGCCAGCTCCCACTCGGTGAGCAGCGAGCGGACGATGGAGCGGATGTGGCGGACGGAGTGCTCGCCGACGGTGATGCGCATGCGGTAGTGCGTGGTGGGGGGAAAGTATGTGTTCACGGGACGAGCCTGAACTGCCGCAACTACGCTGGGCTACAGGTCAGATACAACCCGTTCTGGAGTGGGGGCTGTTCGTGACGCACATCAACGTCCTTGACCCGGGAGCCTCGCCGCTCGACTACTACGGCTTCGAGCTTCGGCGGCTGCGGGAAGCGGCGGGACTGAGCCAGAAGCAGCTCGGGGACATCCTCAACTACACCGGCTCCCTGATCGGCCAGATCGAGACCGCGAGGAAGGTCCCGACCCCGGAGTTCAGCGAACGGGCGGACGCGGCGCTGGGGTCGGACGGGCTGTTGTCACGGCTCGTGGAGCTGGTGCTGCGGAGTCAACTTCCGGCTTGGTTCAGGCAGGTGGCAGAGCTTGAGGCGCGGGCGGCGGAGATCTGCACCTTCCAGGCCACGATGATCCACGGCCTTCTCCAGACCCACGCCTATGCACGCGCCACACTCGGCACGCTGGATCAGGCCGACCTCGACGACCGCACCGCCGTGCGACTGGCCCGGCAACGCATCTTCGACAAGCCGGAACCGCCCGTCTTCTGGACGGTGATCACCGAGGCCGCGCTCTACCAGGAGATTGGCGGCGCGGAAACCATGCGCGGCCAACTGGCCCATCTGTTGGACTTCGAGGCCAACCTCCGGATCAACGTCCAAGTGTTGCCGTTCTCAGCCGGAGCACACACGGGACTGACAGGCTCATTCAACCTCTACCGCTTCGCGAGCGACCCGACCATCGTCTACACCGAGGGGTATGGCAGCGGACATCCGTCCGCCAACCCGGACACGGTCAAGGACTGCTCACTCCGTTACGATCACCTGCGAGCCGCCGCTCTATCCCTCAAGGACTCGGCGGAGTTGATCCGGAGCGTGATGGAGGACCGCTATGGAGAGCAAGTGGCGTAAGTCGAGCTACAGCGGCGACCAAGGCGGCTCATGCGTCGAGTGCGCACCGCTCGGCCAGCTCGCCTGGCGCAAGTCCACGCACAGCAGTGACCAGGGCGGCGACTGCATAGAGATCGCCGAAGCCGCCACCGTCATCGCCATCCGCGACTCCAAGAACCCGGCGGGCCCGATCCTCACCGTCGCCCCCGCCGCGTTCCGCCACTTCGCCTCCTGGAGCGGCAGCGTCACACCTGCGGTCTGACACCCCCCGCCCTCGCCGCAGCCCGAAGCCGCCCCTGCCCAAACCCCCTACCTGGCGGAGGTAGAAGGGCAGGACGCGGAGGATGAGATTCGGAAACGTCGGGCAAGTTGACCAGTCCGCGTCAACTTCTGTCGAGCCTAAATCCGCTGGATGATCGTGCCGGTGGCCAGTCCGCCACCCGCGCACATCGTGATCAGCGCGAACTCCTTGTCCAGGCGCTCCAGTTCATGGAGGGCCGTGGTGATGAGCCGCGCCCCGGTCGCGCCCACCGGGTGCCCGAGGGCGATCGCACCGCCGTTGACGTTGACCTTCTCCAGGTCCTGCTCGAAGACCTGCGCCCAGCTCAACACCACTGACGCGAACGCCTCGTTGATCTCGACGAGGTCGATGTCCTTCAACGACATCCCGGCCTTGCCCAGCACCGCCTTGGTCGCGTCGATGGGCCCGTCGAGGTGGAAGTGCGGATCGGCGCCGACCAGTGCCTGGGCGACGATCCGGGCCCTGGGCCGGAGCTTCAGCGCCCGCGCCATCCGCTTCGAGGCCCACATGATGGCCGCCGCCCCGTCGCTGATCTGGGACGAGTTGCCCGCCGTATGGATGGCCGTCGGCATGACCGGCTTCAGTCCGGCCAGCGCCTCCATCGACGTGTCGCGCAGACCCTCGTCACGATCCACCAACCGCCACATGCCCTGCCCGGCGCGCTGCTCGTCCTCGGTGGTCGGCACCTGCACGGCGAACGTCTCCCGCTTGAACCGCTCCTCGCTCCAGGCGACAGAGGCCCGCTCCTGCGAGATCAGCCCCAGCGAGTCGACGTTCTCGCGGGTCAGCCCACGATGCCGGGCGATTCGCTCCGCCGCCTCGAACTGATTCGGCAGATCCACGTTCCACTCGTCCGGGAACGGCTTCCCCGGACCGTGCTTCGACCCCGACCCCAGCGGCACCCGCGACATCGCTTCGACGCCGCACGAGATCCCGACGTCGATGACGCCCGCCGCGATGAGGTTGGCCGTCATGTGCGAGGCCTGCTGCGAGGAGCCGCACTGACAGTCGACCGTCGTCGCCGCCGTCTCGTACGGCAGGCCCATGGTCAGCCAGGCCGTGCGCGCGGGGTTCATGGACTGCTCGCCGGCGTGGGTCACGGTGCCGCCGACGATCTGCTCGACGCAGTCGGCGGGGATGCCGGTGCGGCCGAGGAGTTCACGGTAGGTCTCGCCCAGCAGATAGGCGGGGTGGAGGTTGGCGAGCGCGCCACCGCGCCTGCCGATGGGGGTGCGTACGGCTTCGACGATCACGGGTTCCGCGGCCATGAAAAGGAGTTCCTCTCCTGCGTACCCGCGCGGCGCGGGGGCGTCCCGGCCCGGCCCGCCACGCGGAACTAGTACGTGTTCTAGTTCCACAGGCAGTCTGCTGACAGGGGGTCCGTCGCCGCAAGAGTCGTGCACGCCTCTTGCTACTTCTAGAACCCGTTACTACGTTCACCGGACGACCTGATGGACCGTCAGAAGACCGCCGAACAAGGCTGGAACACGGCTGGAGCTGCCCCATGACCTGTCCAGAGCTCCCCGACGGGTTCGACCTCACCGATCCCGATCTGCTGCAACAGCGCGTTCCGCTGCCGGAGTTCGCCGAACTGCGCCGGGTGGAACCGGTCCGCTGGATCCCCCAGGCGGGCAACATCGCCGGCTTCCAGGACGAGGGCTACTGGGCGGTGACACGGCACGCGGACGTCAAGTACGTCTCCACCCACCCCGAGCTCTTCTCCTCCACCCTCAACACGGCGATCATCCGCTTCAACGAGCACATCGAACGCGACGCCATCGACGCCCAGCGCCTGATCCTGCTCAACATGGACCCGCCGGAGCACACCCGGGTCCGCAGCATCGTCCAGCGCGTGTTCACCCCGCGCGCCATCCGCGCCCTGGAGGACAACCTCCGCGCCCGCGCCACCGCGATCGCGGCGAACGCCCGCCAACACCCCGGATCCTTCGACTTCGTCACCGAGGTGGCCTGCGAACTGCCCCTCCAGGCCATCGCCGAGCTCATCGGCATCCCGCAGGACGACCGGGCCAAGATCTTCGACTGGTCCAACAAGATGATCTCGTACGACGATCCCGAGTACGCGATCACCGAGGAAGTCGGCCAGCAGTCGGCGATGGAGCTCATCGCGTTCGCGATGAACATGGCGGCCGACCGCAAGCAGTGTCCGGCGAAGGACATCGTGACGGCCCTGGTCGCGGCGGAGGACGAAGGCAACCTGAACTCCGACGAGTTCGGCTTCTTCGTGCTGATGCTGGCGGTGGCCGGCAACGAGACCACCCGCAACGCCATCACCCACGGCATGCACGCCTTCCTCACCCACCCCGACCAGTGGGAGCGGTACAAGGCCGAGCGCCCGGCGACCGCGGCGGAGGAGATCGTCCGCTGGGCCACCCCGGTCAACTCCTTCCAGCGCACCGCCACTCAGGACACCGAACTGGGCGGCAAGCTGATCAGGAAGGGCGACCGGGTCGGCATCTTCTACGCCTCCGCCAACCACGACCCCGAGGTCTTCACCGACCCCGACACCTTCGACATCACCCGCGACCCCAACCCCCACCTCGGCTTCGGAGGCGGCGGCCCCCACTACTGCCTGGGCAAGTCCCTGGCGGTCCTGGAGATCGACCTGATCTTCAACGCGATAGCCGACGCGATGCCGAACCTGGTCCTGACCGGGGACCCCCGCCGCCTGCGCTCGGCGTGGATCAACGGCGTGAAGGAACTCCAGGTCAGCGTGGCCTGACCCTCCCCCCATTCCCGGGCCGGCGGCTTCCCGGCGCCGCCGGCCCGTCCAGACCCGGGGGAGGCAGGAGCATCCCGTCCCTCACGCCCCGCTCCTGCCTCCCCCGAGCCCTACGCCGTCCGGCGCGACAGCCATGGGCGCGGCGGTTGTGGGCGCGGCCGTCCGCCGGGCGCTGATGTGCCCAACTGGTTCATCTGTCACCCGCTCCCGGAGGCGCGCACCAACGCCGGCTTCTCACTCACCGCCGCGTCCTTCACCCTGCGCGCCCGCGGCCCCTGGAAGAGATACGACAGCCCGAAGCCCGCGCTCACCACCACCGCACCGCCGACCGCGTCCAGCACCCAGTGGTTGCCGGTGGCCACGATCGCCGTGACCGTGAAGAACGGGTGCAGCAGTCCCAGCGCCTTCATCCACCACTTCGGCGCGACGATCGCGATGACGACCCCGCACCACAGCGACCAGCCGAAGTGCAGCGAGGGCATCGCCGCGTACTGGTTGGTGAGGGCGGTCAGGGTGCCGTAGTCGGGCTTGGAGAAGTCCTGGACGCCGTGGACCGTGTCGATGACGCCGAGGGACGGCATCAGACGGGGCGGGGCGAGCGGGTAGAGCCAGAAGCCGACCAGGGCGAGGAGGGTGGCGAAGCCGAGGGAGGCGCGGGCCCAGCGGTAGTCGACGGGGCGGCGCCAGTAGAGGACGCCGAGGACCGTCAGCGGGACCACGAAGTGGAAGGACTCGTAATAGAAGTCGAAGAAGTTCCGCAGCCAGTCGACCTTGACGACCGCGTGGTTCGCCCAGTGCTCGATGTCGATGTGCAGCCAGCGTTCGAGGTCCAGGACCTGCTGCCCGTGCTCCTCGGCCCGCGCCCGCCCCTCGGAGTTGGTGCCGCCCGTCGCCGCGAGCCGCACCTTCTGGTAGGCGGCGTAGGTGACACGGATAAGCAGCAACTCCAGCAGCAGGTTGGGCCGCGTCAGCACCCGCTTCAGGAACGGCAGCAGCGGCACCCGCCGGAAGCGGGCCGGGACCGGCTCGGCGTACTCGGTGGGGATCGGCGTCTGGTAGTACGGCGAGGTCCGGGACAGGAACGGCACGACCGTCGCCGCGGCCAGCGCCGCCAGCAGGACGACGTTGTCGCGCAGCGGGTAGAGCGAGGCCATGTTCGGCAGGATCATCTTCGCGGGCAGCGTCATCACCAGCACCACCGCGACCGGCCACACATACCGGTCCGAGGCCCGCTTGCCGACCCTGCCCACGACCGCGAGCAGCACCCACAGCAGCTGGTGCTGCCAGGCCATCGGGGCCACGAGGATCGCCGCGCAGCCGGTGACCGCCACCGCCAGCAGCAGCTGCCCGTCACGGGCGTACCGCACGGCCCGCCGCAGGGCGAGCGCCGCCACCGCGACGCCCAGCGCGAGGAACAGCCCGACCTCGACCGGCCCGGCGAATCCGGCCCGCAGCAGCGCCCCGTGCAGCGACTGGTTGGCGAGATCGTCGGCGTCACCGCCCAGCCCGGTGCCCGCCATGTGATGGACCCAGTAGGTGTACGAGTCGTGCGGCAGCGCCGCCCACGCCAGTGCCGTGCTCGCCGCGAACGTGACTCCGGTGGCCAGCGCGGCCCGCCGTCGCCCGGTGAACCACAGCAGCCCGGCGAAGAGCAGCACGGTCGGCTGGAGCGCCGCGGCCAGGCCGATGAGCAGGCCGCTGGTCCGCTGTCCGCGCACGGCGAAGCAGCCGACCAGCACCAGCAGCACCGGCATGATGCTGGTCTGCCCGAGATACAGCGTGTTGCGGACCGGCAGCGACAGCATCAGCAGGCTGATCGCGACCGGCGCGGCGAAGAAGGACGTACGTCTGTTCACCGGATGAGGCAGCGCCCGCGCGACGACAAGACCGAGCGCGACCACCAGAAGCAGCGTCCCGAAGGTCCAGCCCCAGCCGAGGGCCTGCTCGGCCGCCTTGGTGAGCGGTTTGAGGACGAGTCCGCCGAAGGGCGTGCCCGTGAACTCCGTCGAGTCGTACAGCGAACCCTTCACATGGAGGACCCCGTCGGGACCGACCCAGGTCTCCAGATCCGTCAGCCGCTCCCCGCTGGGGGTACTGAGGACGACGGCGACCTGGCGGACGGCGAGTATCGCGGCGACCACCCACAGCAGGAATCTGGCCACGCGCAGCCGGGCTCTGACCGTGTCGACGGCCGTCGCTCCGAACGCTTCCGCCGGTCCTCCACTGGGGTTGGTGTTCACCACGCGCCCAGACCTCCCGCCCAGTTCGTCCCTCACGTCCGATACGCGAAGTCTGTCGTGCGCACCCTATGAGGCACGCACCGCCCCCCGGAGAAGAGACGCAGGCGGTTCCGCTTCACCTGACGCCCGTCCCGCATTTGTCCGAATGACGATAGTCCGCACCGTCTCGCACCGCCTCGCTGAGCGCGCGGTGGATCACTTACGTAGCTACAAGCCGCGGACCCGTATGCTCCGCGTAACCGTCTGAGAGGCCCGGCGACCGTGCAGCGGAGGGTTTGGGGGGAATGGTCGATTTCCTGAGAGGCCGGGCGCGCCGCCGCCTGCTCGCGGTCGTCCTGGCGTTACTCGCCACCCAGGTGGGTTCCCTGGTCGCCCCGGCGTACGCCTGCGGCTGCGGCGCCATGATCCCGGACACCGCCCGGCGGGTCGGCGTGGCACGTGAGGTGTCGGTGGTGCGCTGGGACGGCGGCCGGGAGCGGATCGTGATGCGGCTGACGGTCGACGGCGACAGCGACCGCGCCGCCTGGATCATGCCGGTCCCGCACCGCGCGGAGGTGGAGCTGGGCGATCCGGCCCTCTTCGACCAGCTGGACGCCGCCACCGCGCCCGTGCACCGCACCCGGTACCACTTCTGGCCGCAGGACGGCGACTGGCCGCTGGTCTCCGGCGGCGGCCGGGACGCGGGCGCGCCCCCGCCCGGCGTCGGCAGGGCGCCCGGTGTGGGCGTGGTGGGCCGCCAGAAGCTGGGCCCCTTCGACGTGGCCCGCCTGACCGCCACGGACCCGGACGCCCTCGGCGGCTGGCTGACCGCCAACGGCTTCAGCCTCCCGCCCCGCCTGAGCGACGCCCTCCAGCCCTATGTGGCGCGCCGCTGGGAGTACGTGGCGATCCGGCTGGCCCCGGACACCGCCGGCACCCCCCTCCAGGGCACCCTGGACCCGCTGAGCCTGTCCTTCGCGGCCGATGAGCCGGTCTACCCGATGCGTCTGTCCCGTCTGGCGCGGACACCCCAGTCGCTGGGCCTGTACGTCCTGGCCGCCCACCGCATGGAACCGGCGTCCCGCATCGGCGGCTCCCGCCCCCGGGTGACCTTCGCCGGCCGGATCACGCCCCGGCGGGGCAGCGCCCTGGCCGAGCTGACCGCGGGCACCCCGTTCCTGACGGCGATCGGCCAGGAGTTCCCGTCCCCGAACCTGATCGACGCCGACCACACCCTGCGCCGAACCGCCGCGGACACCACGTTCCAGCAGGTGATCTACGAGGACCGGCTCCGCACGCTCGCCGGGATCCCGGCCTGGCTGCTGACCCTCGCGGGCACCCTGGCCGCGCTCACCACGACGGTGGCCCTGTTCGTCGTACGGCGCTCCCGGCGCCCGGCAGGATCACTCGCCGGTGAACCGGCCGACCCGTAACCTCGGTCAGGGCACCTACTGAGCGGCACTGACCACCCGTACGAATGAGGTCGCATGAGCGAGTCGCAGCGCTGGGAAGCCGTGGACGCCTACTTCGCCACCCATCTCGCACCCGACGACGAAGCACTGACAGCCACCCTCCGCGACAGCGACGCGGCCCGGCTCCCGCCGATCGCCGTCTCCGCCCCGCAGGGCAAGCTGCTCCAGCTCCTGGCCCGGATCCAGGGCGCCCGGCGGATCCTGGAGATCGGCACCCTGGCCGGCTACAGCACCATCTGGCTGGCCCGCGCCCTGCCCGCCGACGGCCGACTGGTCTCCCTGGAGTACAGCCCGCGGCACGCCGAGGTCGCCGCGGGGAACATCGCCCGGGCCGGCCTGGACAAGCTCGTGGAGATCCGGGTGGGCGCGGCCCTCGACACCCTCCCCCTCCTGGCCGACGAGCACCCGCCCCCCTTCGACCTGGTCTTCATCGACGCGGACAAGGCGAACAACCCGCACTACGTGGAGTGGGCCCTGAAGCTGACCCGCGCGGGCAGCCTGATCATCGTGGACAACGTCGTACGAGGCGGCCGGGTGGCCGACCCGGACGACACCACCCCCGACGTCACCGGAACCCGCGCCGCCCTCGAACTCCTCGGCTCACACCCCCGCGTGACCGCCACGGCGATCCAGACGGTGGGGGCGAAGGGCTACGACGGCTTCGCGCTGGCGCGAGTGGAGTCGTAGCCCCCGGCGGAGCCCGCCCGGCGCTCAGACCTCGTGATAGAAGCCGACGTTGACGCTGCGCGGGGCGGTGCGGTCCACGACGACGATCTCGCCGCTGCCGCCCCGGGGCAGCGGCACGCTCCCCCCGTAGGCCAGCGGCTGGGCGTACTCACCGATGGTCAGCCGCACCTCGCTCGACGGCTCGGCCTGCGACCCGCGCAGCCACGTCACCTGCCACGTGCCCTCCGGCCCGCACAGGAACTCCAGATGGACCCGGGAGACGAACAGCCAGTCGTCGGGCGTCGCCAGCCGGCACACGGTCTTGTCGCGGCCCACCCGCAGCAGTGCGCCCGGCTCGCTGGGCGCGTCGGCCATGAGCATGCCGGCCGTGGCACCCTCCTCCGCCGCGGAGACGGCGGCCATGGTGAGTTCGAGCACGTGCGCTCCCTTTGCAGTTCCTGAACCGTTCCTGAGCAAGTGTCCTTGCACAGCGGCCGCATGATAAATCGCCCGGCCCCATCGCGTCCGGCACAATGGACGCATGACCGAGCGAAAGCCACCCGGCGTCCCGTTCGAGTCCTGGGTCGACAAACAGATCCGAGACGCGCAGGGCCGCGGCGACTTCGACCGACTCCCCGGCACAGGCGAGCCGTTGCCACCGGAGCTGTACACGCCCTACGACGAACTCTGGTGGATCAAACGCAAGATGGCCCGCGAGGGCCTGTCCGCACTCCCCCCGTCCCTGGCCCTGCGCAAAGAGGCCGAGGACACCCTGGCCGCCGCCCGCACGGCCGCTTCGGAACACACGGTCCGCAAACTGATCACCGACGTCAACGTCAAGATCCGCGCCATGATGCACAGGCCACCGCCCGGCCCCCCGCTGGGTATGAAGCCGTACGACATCGAAGAGGTCGTACGCCAGTGGCGGGAGCGCCGGGCGGAGTCGGGCCGCTCAGAGTCGCAGTAGCCGCTCCGTGAGCTCGCGGTAGTCACGCAGGGCGAGCCGAAGCTGCTCGGTGTCACCGGAGCCGCCGTCGCCGGCCGTGGGGCCGTCCGTGTGCCGGGCCCCCTGCCAGGACTGCCGCAGCGTGCGCCGCCGCTGGTCCATGGCGTCCGTGAACCGCGAGGCGACCTCTTCGAGCACATGGTCGGCTTCCTCTACGGCGGCCCGGGGCCCGTCCACGAACCCGGTCATGGCGTGCTGCAACTGCCCGGAGAGCTTGTCGCACTGCTCATCGGCGAGCAGCTTGCCCTCATGGGCCTCACGCCCCGCGCCCTCATGGTCGGCGACCAGGGGAGCCTTCTCACGTCCCTTGCCCAGGCCGGGCCCGTTGTCCAGGCCGCGTCCCTCGCCCTCGTGCCCGGCCACGAGGGGCGAACCGTCCCCCTGGCCCCGCTGCGGGACGCTCTCGGCACCCCGACCGCTCATGGCATCCGTCATGCCTCTCAACTCCCCTTCGCCTGACGCCGGGTGAACGTCCACGGCTGATGGCCGTGACCGTCATTGCGCACGGTCCGGTGACCAGCCGCCTCACGCCGCCCACCGGCACCCACCAACTCCTCGAACAGGGCCCGGGCCTCGACCATGGCCTCGCGCATCTCCTCGGTGCCGCCCTGCGCACCGTCCTCCGTGCCGCCGCGCGTATGAGCCGCGCGGTGCACACGCCGGTAGCCGTGCACATGGTCCGCGTGATGCACGGACAGGGCGGCGAGCTGCTCCTCGTACTGCTTCCCGTCGGGGAACCCGCGGGCTCCGGCCACCTCACCGAGGAGCCGGTCCGCCTCGTCCACCGCCTCTCGGGGCGACTCGACGAACCGCTCCTGGGCGGCCGCCCACCGAGCCTCGTACTCCTGCCGCTGCGCGGGCTCCAGGTCCCGCTCACGCAGCGACCCGTGCTTGTCCACGCGCTCGGCGAGCTCGCGCTCGGCAGCCTGCGAGTCCCCGTCATGCCGGGCGACGACCCGGTCGTACTCGGGCCCGAAGCGCCGCTTCAGGTCCCGCCCACCGGGCTTGCGCCGGGCCAGGACGACCGCCACCACGACGACGGCCGCCACGATCACGATCAGAGCGATGATCACGCCAGTTGTCATGCGCTACGAGTAGCCCCGACCGAGCCCCTCAAACAGCAACGCCCACGAGAGCCCGCCGGGCGACTGCGGGTGCGTCGTGGCCAGTCGCGCAGTTCCCCGCGCCCCTGGGGACGTGGCCCACACCGGCGTATGAAGCCGAGGGAGCACCCAACCCCCATCGCCCCGCTGCGGATGCGCCGTGGCTGGTCGCGCAGTTCCCCGCCCCCCTGAGGACGTAGCCCACACCGGCGAGTGAAGGCCACGACGCACCCACACCCGTCGCCCGACTGCGGATGCGTCGTGGCCGATCGCGCAGTTCCCCGCGCCCCTGGGGACGTGGCCCACACCGGCGTATGAAGCCGAGGGAGCACCCAACCCCCATCGCCCCGCTGCGGATGCGCCGTGGCTGGTCGCGCAGTTCCCCGCGCCCCTGGCGGCGTGGCCCGGACCGGCGCGTGAAGGCTAGGGAGCATCCGCACCCCCGTCGCCCGACTGCGGATGCGTCGTGGCTGGTCGCGCAGTTCCCCGGGCCCCTGGCGGCGTGGCCCGGACCGGCGCGTGAAGGCTAGGGGGCACCCGTATCCGTCGCCCGACTGCGGGTGCGTCGTGGCTGGTGGCGCAGTTGCCCGCGTCCCTGGGCGGCACGAGCCGCAGGCGCGTACGGCGGTGAGGGGACGTGTCGGGGGGTGTCCGCCCGCAGCGGTTGGCGCGTCAGCGCGGGGGCCCTTTGTAGGTGACCGATTTCGCGCCGTTCCGAGGACGGACACCCCCCGGCGCGGCCCCGACCCACGACGAAACCGAACCGCGCCCACCGGTCACCAGGTCACCGGGTCACCAGGTCACTCGCCCCCTGCCACGACCGCCCCGTTCTGCGGCTGCTCCCGGTCCGACCCGCACAGTTCCGCGTTCAACTCGCCCACCAACTGGACCAGATCGGTAGGCCGATCAGCCCCCCACCAGTCCCCCAGCAGCTCCGCCAACGACTCCTCCCGCGCCGCCGCAAGCCGCTCCGCGACCAGCACCCCCTCCGCGGTCAGCACCAGATCCACCCCCGACCGCACCGCCAGCCTCCGCTCCTCCACCTGCCGAGCCGCGGCGATGACGACCTGCAACGGCACAGAACTCCCCGCGGCGAGCGCCCCCGGCTCCACCGACCCGTACTTGTTGATCCGCAGCAGCAGCCAACTCGCCCCGGGCAACAGGTCGTACCCCGCCCGATCAGTGATCGTCCGATAGATCTCCCGCCGCCCCTCGCGCGTACCGAGCACCGACAACGCCCGGCACACCTCGTCGTAAGAAGACCGTTCCACCGGATTGCTGGCCAGCGTCTCCGTCACGTCCGGCGCGGTGACCGACGCCCGCAGTCGATCCTCCTTGAGGAACCAGGCCAGCACGAACCCCAACAAGGCCACAGGCGCGGCGTACAGGAAGACATCCGTGATCGACGAGGCGTACGCGTGCAGCGCGGCCGGCCGCAACGCAGCCGGCAGATTCGCGATGTCACGAGGATCGGCCTCCAGCCCCTCGACGGTCACCCCACCCGGCAACCGCCCCCCTGCGAACGCGTCCGCCAGCTTGTCCCCGAGCCGGTTCGTGAACACCGTGCCGAAGATGGCGACCCCGAACGACGCCCCGATCGACCGGAAGAAGGTCGCCCCGGACGTGGCGACGCCGAGGTCCTCGTACGACACGGCGTTCTGCACGATGAGCACCAGCACCTGCATGACGAGCCCGAGCCCCAGCCCGAACACGAAGAAGTAGCTGCTCATGACCCAGGTGGAACTGCCCTCGTCGAGCTGGTGGAGCAGCAGCAGCCCGATCGTGGTGACCGCGGTGCCCGCGATCGGGAACACCTTCCACCGCCCGGTGCGGCTGACAATCTGCCCGGACGCGGTCGACGACAGCAGCAGCCCGAACACCATCGGCAGCATGTGCACACCGGACATGGTCGGCGAGACGCCCTGCACGACCTGAAGGAAGGTGGGCAGATAAGTCATGGCGCCGAACATGGCGAACCCCACGACAAAGCTGATCACGGCGGACAACGCGAACGTCCGAATGCGGAACAGCTTCAACGGCAGCACGGGCTCCACCGCCCGCCGCTCCACCGCCACGAAGGCGACACCCAGCACGACCCCGAGCACGGCCAGCCCGATGATCTGCGGCGACCCCCACCCCCACGTGGTGCCACCGAGGGACGCGACGAGCACGAGACACGTGGCGACGGACGCGATCAGGAACGTCCCCAGATAGTCGATGACATGGCGGGTCGCCTTGCGCGGAATCCGCAGCACGGCGGCGATGACGGCAAGCGCCACCACGCCGACGGGCAGATTGACGTAGAAGACCCACCGCCAGCTCAGATGCTCGGTGAACACCCCGCCCAGCAGCGGCCCGAGCACACTCGTCGCCCCGAACACCGCGCCGAACAGCCCTTGGTAGCGTCCACGTTCCCGCGGCGGCACGAGGTCGCCGACGATGGCCATGGACAGCACCATGAGCCCACCGCCCCCGAGCCCCTGAAGCGCCCGGAACGCGATGAGTTGGGGCATGTTCTGCGCCATCCCGCACAGCGCCGACCCGATCAGAAAGATCACGATCGCGGTCTGGAACAGCCTCTTGCGCCCGTACTGGTCGCCGAGTTTGCCCCACAGCGGGGTCGCGGCCGTGGAGGCGAGCAGATACGCGGTGACGACCCACGACAGATGCTCAAGGCCGCCCAGGTCACTGACGATGGTCGGCAGCGCGGTCGACACGATCGTCTGGTCCAGCGCGGCGAGCAGCATCCCGAGAAGCAACGCCCCGATAGACACGAGGACGTTCCCGGGCACGTGCTCGTCTCGCGCGTCCCGCACATTTCCCGTCATAGCGTGCGCATCCGCGGCCATGAAAGACCTCCCGTGAGATTCGTTACGACTCCATCGTGGTCGGTGTGACCACTTATGGCCTGTCGAGTCCTGTTGGAAGCCGTTATTCCGGGGGTTGGCGGGAGACGGGTGTGAAGAAGGTCTGCATAATCTCTGGAGTTCGCGAGGGGAGGGACGAACACATGACGGAGTCGAAGGGCCACCTCTGCCCGGAGTGCGGGGCACCCAGGGGGGCCGACAACACCCCGTCCTGCGGGTGCACCCGGCGGGCGTCCGACGCCCTGCGCGACGCGCGCGAGGCGGCACAGGCGGCGGCGGAGGACTTTGATCCGCTGCGCATACGTCCGTACGTGGACCTGGACGGCGAAGCCCCCGAGGCCGCCACCCCCACCCTCACCCCGCCCCCCGACGCGACGATGCAGTTGCGCCCGATATCCGCACCGCCCCCGCCCAGCACCACGGACCTGAGCCTTTTCGAGAACGCTCCGCACCCCGGCGAAAGCACCCGGGGCGAAGGCACCCGGGGCGAAGGCACCCCGGGCGAAGACACCCCCGGCGAAGACACCCCCACGCCCACCCGCACGCCCAACCGCCGCACCCTGATCGTGGCCTCGGCCGCCGCCCTCGTGGCGGTGATCGCGGCGGCCGGTCTGGCGAGCGGCCTGCTCTCGTACGACACCCCGCAGCGCGACACCGCACTGCCCGAGGGGGTCAGGGCGAGCGTTCCGGACGCGTCGACCAGTTCGGCACAGGCGCCCCCGTCGACGAGCACGGCATCGGCCGGGCCGACCTCGGCGTCCCCGTCCGCGAGCGCGAGCCCGTCGAAGTCCGCGTCCCCGTCACCGTCCCGCTCCAGCGCCTCCCCGACCCCGTCGTCGCCCTCCGAGAAGCCCACGGCGACCGCGACGACGAGCACCCCCACCGACACGGCGGACAACTCCAGCACGTCCCGGGAGAGCACCCCACCCGTGCTGCGCCGAGGCGCTCAGGGCGACGAGGTGGTGGAACTGGAACTGCGCCTGACCCAGCTGGGCCTCTACCCGAGGAAGGCGAGCGGCCACTACAACGAGGGCGTGGAGGACGCGGTCACCCGCTACCAGTGGGCGCGGGGCGTCCAGGTGACGGAGTACGGGGTCTACGACCTGGCGACGAGGCAACAGCTCGAATCAGAAACGACAGAGCCGTAACACCCCACCTCACAGCCAAGCCGCTCAACCCAAAGCCGAGCCACCCGCCCCAAAGCCGAGCCCCCACCCCAAAGCCGAGCCACCCCCCACCTCAAAACACACCGTCACCCGATATAAAGCCGAACCCGCCCATCCCCCAAAGCCTCCACCCGCACCTGCGCGAGATCCCGCACCACCACGTCCGGCTCATGGAAGTCGGCCCGCGGCCCGACCCCCACCACCTGCATCCCCGCGGCACGCCCCGCCGCGATCCCCGCCCCGGAGTCCTCGAAGACGACGCACCCCGAGGGCGCCACACCGAGTTCGGCGGCGCCCTTGAGGAACCCCTCGGGGTCGGGCTTGCTCGCGCCGACGCTCTCCGCGGTGATCCGCACCTCGGGCAGCGCGAGCCCCGCCGCGGCCATCCGGGCGGTGGACAGGGCAACGTCGGCGGAGGTCACCAGGGCGTGCGGCACCCCGGCCAGTGAGGCCAGGAAGGCCTCCGCGCCGGGGATGGCGACCACGCCGTCCATGTCGGCGGTCTCCTCGGCGAGCATGCGCGCGTTGTCGGCGTGGTTCTGCGCCATGGGCCGGTCGGGCAGCAGCAGCGCCATGGAGGCGTACCCCTGCCGCCCGTGGACGACCTTCATGACCTCGTCGCCGTCCAGCCCGTGCCGCTCGGCCCAGCGCCGCCAGCAGCGTTCGACGACGACGTCGGAGTTCACGAGGGTGCCGTCCATGTCCAGCAGCAGGGCACGGGCGGTGAGCACGGTGGGCACGGCGGTGGCCGTCATCGGCAGCTCCAAGGCGCGGGGAGAACCGGGGGTCGCCCGGCGGGACAAGGCGGCCCCGCCCGCCGGTCAGGGAAAACGGGCGGGAGCCACTTTGTTTCTCCACGGTACAAAACGCGACCATGATCCCGCCACCGTCTCCCGGAACAGTTCACTCAGCGTTCAGCTCCCACGCTCAGCTCACGCGCTCACGGCCTCCCACAGGCTCCACACCCCGAGTGCCAGCATCAGCACGGCCGCGATCTTGGTGATGAGCGTCAGCGGCACCCGCTTCATCAGGGCCTTTCCGCCGACGATGCCGAGTCCGGCCACGGCCCAGAGCGCGAGCACGGCTCCCAGGCCGACGGAGAGCGGGTCGTCGTAGCGGGCGGCGAGATTCGCGGTCATGATCTGCGTCAGATCACCGAACTCGGCGACGAGGATGAGCATGAACCCGGCCCCGGCGACCTTCCAGAAGGACTGGTTCTCGGGGCGTCGGATCTCCTCGTCGCCCTCGTCCTTGTTCCTCAGCAGGACGGCCGCGCCACCCAGGAACAGCACACCGGTGATCGCGTGCACGATCTGCTGCGGCAGCAGCGTGAGCACACTGCCGGCAGCCACGGCGAGCGCGACATGCAGGGCGAAGGCGGCGGCGACCCCGGCGAAGACGTAGGACGCGCGGTACCGGGTGCCGAGCACCAGCCCGGCGAGGGCGGTCTTGTCCGGGAGCTCGGCAAGGAAGACGACGCCGAAGACGACGGCCGTGACGGTGAAGCTGATCAAGGTTCCTCAATCGGTCGGGCTGCCCCACCGAGAGTGATACCGCAGAACGACACCTCGGCATGGCAGCACACGGTCAGTGCACTGCTTGCCGAAGGTCTCGCTGGCGAGGTCCGCAAGGGACCCGCCTCCGGGCGCCGGCTCAGACGAGCTGAGCAGTATGTCGACGGTCCGGCGAAGAGCTACTCCCCTTCAACTCCGACCATCATACGAGATCGTTTCGCCGTAAAGCTTGTCATGTCATGTACGCGTCACTAACTTCTCACCCAACGCACATCTCCCCGCAACACGGCGCGGCGAGCATTCCTTCGCCCGCACGCCTCAACACCCCCACACCCCCAGGGAGTTCGCATGCCGAAGTTCTACGCGCGTCGACGGCTGAGCATACTCGCGGCGTTCACCGGTCTCATAGCCTCGGTCGGACTTTTCAACGGTCCGACCGCCTCCGCCGCCCTCCCGACGCCGGTCAGCGCCGCCACCGCCCGCACCTACCTCGCCTCGCTCACCGTGGCCACCGAGAACCGCACCGGTTACAACCGGGACCTGTTCCCGACGTGGATCACCATCAGCGGCACCTGCAATACCCGGGAGTACATCCTCAAGCGGGACGGCTCCAACGTCGTCACCAACTCCGCCTGCACCGCCACCAGCGGCAGCTGGTACTCCCCGTACGACGGCGCCACCTGGACCGCCGCCTCCGACCTCGACATCGACCACCTGGTCCCGCTCGCCGAGGCCTGGGACTCGGGCGCGAGCGCCTGGACCACCGCGCAGCGCCAGGCCTTCGCCAACGACGTCACCCGCCCCCAGCTCATCGCGGTCACCGACAACGTCAACCAGTCCAAGAGCGACCAGGACCCGGCCGAGTGGATGCCGTCGGTCACCTCGTACCGCTGCACCTACGTCCGCGCCTGGGTCCAGGTGAAGTACTACTACGACCTCTCGATCGACTCCGCCGAGAAGAGCGCGCTCACCAGCTACCTGAGCGCCTGCTGATCCGGACCCTCCCCAACCTCCCCCGTCGTTCCGTACCGTACGGGGCGACGTCGAAGGGCGAGCCGAAGGGGCGCTGAGGCGCCCCGGAGGCGAACCCGACCATGAGGGAGGGCGCTGGACCGTGGCCGAACTGCGGCTGGGACCACTGCTGAGGTACGCCGACGGCTCGTCCGCGACCGTGTGGGTCGAGGCGAGCCGTCCGTGCACCGCCGAGGTGCGCTGCGCGGACGGCACCCGCGGGCAGGAGCACACCTTCCAGATCGCGGGCCACTACTACGCGCTGATCCCGGTGACCGGCCTGACCCCCGGGACCTCGACGGCGTACGAGGTGTTCCTGGACGGCACCCGGGTGTGGCCGCTGCCCCGCTCCCCGTTCCCCGACTCGGTGATCCGCACCCCGGCCGACGGCGACACCGTCCGCGTCACCTTCGGCTCCTGCCGCTGGGCCGCCCCGCCGGACGGCGAGAAGGACCCCGTGGGCCCGGACGCGCTGGACACCCTCGCGGCCCGGATCGCGGCCGACCCGGACGGTGAACGCCCGGATGTGCTCGTGCTGTTGGGCGACCAGGTCTACGCCGACGAGACCTCCCCCGCCACCCGCCGCTGGCTCGCCGCCCGCCGCGATCTGAGCGATCCGCCGGGCAGCCAGGTCGCGGACTACGAGGAGTACACGCGCCTCTACGACGAGTCCTGGCTGGACCCGGAGATCCGCTGGCTGCTGTCCACCGTGCCCAGTTGCCAGATCTTCGACGACCACGACGTGATAGATGACTGGAACACCTCGGCCGCCTGGGTGGAGGACATGCGGGCCACCCCGTGGTGGCGGGAACGGCTGCTGAGCGGCCTGATGTCGTACTGGGTGCACCAGCACCTCGGGAACCTGTCCCCGGCCGAACTCGCCGCCGACCCGCTCTACGCCGCCGTCCGCCGGACCCCCGACGGAACCGATGAGTTGCGCGCCTTCGCCGGCAAGGCCGACACCGATCCCGCCTCGGTGCGCTGGAGTTACCGGCGCGACTTCGGACGGGTGCGGCTGCTGATGGTGGACACCCGCGCGGCCCGCGTCCTGGACGAGGAGCACCGGGCGATGCTCGACCCCGGGGCGGCGGCCTGGCTGCGGGAACAGGTCCTCACCGACAAGGAGTCGTACGACCATCTCCTCCTCGGCACCTCCCTGCCCTGGCTGCTGCCGCACCTCGTGCACGACGCCGAGGCATGGAACGCGGCCCTGTGCCGGGGGGACCGCGGGGCCCGCTGGGCTCGGTTCGGGGAGGATCTGCGGCGCCGGGCGGATCTGGAGCACTGGGCGGCGTTCCCGGCGTCCTTCGACGCGCTGGCCGACCTGATCGCCGAGGCGGGCTCCGGGCCGGGGGCGCCGGCGACGGTGCTGGTGCTCTCCGGGGACGTGCACCACGCGTACGTGGCCGAGCCGGCCTGGCGCTCCGGCGGGGGTCCGGACGCCCGGGTGCTCCAGCTGACCTGCTCGCCGGTCCACAACTCCATCCCGCTCCACATACGCCTGGGCTTCCGCTTCGGCTGGAGTGCGGTGGCCCGTGTCCTGGGCCGCCGTTTCGCCGCGCACGGCGGCTGTGCGCGCCCGTCGGTGAAGTGGCGGCGGACCGGCGGCCCCTGGTTCGGCAACCAGCTCATGACACTGACGCTGCGCGGGCGTTCGGCGCGGCTGCGGCTGGAACAGGCACGAGGGAAGGGCGTCCTGAGGACGGTGACGGACGCGGTACTCACGTCCGAGTGAGGGCACGGCATGATGAGGCGGACCGTCCGCTTCCAGCGGCCGACCACCCGCCAAGCGCCCCACACGCCCGGGAGTCACCCTTTTGTCTGCACCGGCCACGGAATCGTCGTCCTTCTCCCTCGCCGTGGTCGGCGCCGGACCACGAGGCACCAGCGTCCTTGAGCGGCTGTGCGCCTCGGCCCCCGAACTCCTCCCACCCGGGGCCGAGTTGACCGTGCACCTCGTCGACCCCGCGCCACCCGGCGCCGGAAGCGTCTGGCGCACCTCGCAGTCACCCGAGCTGCTGATGAACACCGTCGCCTGCCAGGTGACGCTGTTCACCGACGACAGCGTGGACTGCTCGGGGCCGATCCGGCCCGGCCCCAGCCTGTACGAGTGGGCGGCCGGCGAGCTCGGCCCGGACGCGTACCCGACCCGCGCCCACTACGGCCGCTACCTGGAGTGGGTGTTCGCCCGCACCGTCCGCGAGGCCCCGCCCACCGTGCGCGTCCGAACCCACACGGCCCGCGCGACCCGCCTCGACGACACCGCCGACGGCGGGCAGACCCTCACCCTGGACAACGGCCGCACCCTGAACGGCCTCACCGCCGTCGTCCTCACCCAGGGCCATCTGCCCACGCTCGCCGGCCCCGAGGAACGGCGCATATCGGCGTACGCCGCACGCCACGGCCTGCGCCACGTCCCGCCCGCCAACCCGGCCGACGTCGACCTCTCCGCCATCTCCCCCGGCGAACCGGTGCTGTTGCGCGGCCTCGGTCTCAACTTCTTCGACCACACCGCCCTGTTGACGACCGGTCGCGGCGGCCGCTTCGAAACCGGCCCCCGAGGACTGCGCTATCTCCCCTCCGGCCGCGAACCCCGTCTGCACGCGGGCTCCCGGCGCGGCATCCCGTACCAGGCGCGCGGCGACAACGCGAAGGGCCCGTACGGCCGGCACACGCCGCTCGTCCTCACTCCGGAGGTCATAGCGGGCTTCCGCAAACGCGCCGACTCGGGCGAGGCACCCGACTTCCTCGCGGAGATATGGCCGCTCGCGGCCAAGGAGGTCGAGACGGTCTACTACGCGGCCCTGACCCGGCACCCCGGCTTCACCGACCGCTTCCTCGCCGTCCCGCACGGTCACCCCCAAGAGGCCCTCATCCTCGACGAGTTCGGTGTACCGCACGCCGAGCGCTGGAGCTGGGAACGCGTCTCCCGGCCGTACGCGGGAAGCGGCTTCGCACACCCCGGCCAGTGGCGCGACTGGCTGCTGGCGCAGCTGCGCGAGGACGCCGCGCAGGCCGCCCTCGGCAATGTGGACGGCCCCCTCAAGGCGGCCCTGGACGTGCTGCGCGACCTGCGCAACGAGCTCCGTCTGATCGTCGACCACGGCGGTCTCACCGGCGTCTCGCGCCGCGACCATCTGGACCGCTGGTACACCCCGCTCAACGCCTTCCTCTCCATCGGCCCGCCCCGCCGCCGCATCGAGGAGCTGGTGGCGCTGATGGAGGCGGGCGTGGTGGAGGTGGTGGGGCCACGGCTGGAGGTCATGGAGCGGGAGGGGACTTGGGTGGCGCACTCCCCCGATGTCCCCGGGTCCGCCGTCTCCGTGACAACTCTCATAGAGGCACGGCTACCGGAACCGGACCTTCGACGCACCGCCGATCCCCTTCTCGCCCGGCTCCTGGAGACCGGGCAGTGCCGGCCGCACACGGTCGACGGGTACGAGACCGGCGGACTCGACGTCACCGCGCGGCCGTACCGCCTGATCGACCGTCAAGGTGCCGTCCACACAAGGAGGTTCGCGTTCGGGGTGCCGACGGAAGGGGTGCACTGGGTGACCGCGGCGGGCGCCCGGCCGGGTGTGGATTCGGTCATGCTTTCGGACGCGGACGCGGTGGCGAGGGAGGCGCTACGGACCGCTCTACGTGCGGCTTCGAGCGAAACGGAATCTCAAGCGGAAGCAAACTCATGGCCAAATGTTGAACTTGCAAGCATTGATTAGGCGCGCCTACCGTGGAGTGCTCGAACGGTTCCGTCCCCCAGACCGGCCCTCCCCACGGACCGGCCCGACCGTAGGAGTACCCCCCATGACCGGACGCCTCGACAGCGCCCAGCCGTACGCCCTCGGCCTGTTCCGCATCGTCGTCGGACTGCTCTTCGCCTGCCACGGCGCCGCCTCGCTCTTCGGCCTCCTCGGCGGCGACCCGATCCCGGCCGGCACCTGGCCCGGCTGGTACGCGGCCGTGATCCAGCTCGTCGGCGGCTCCCTCGTCCTGCTCGGCCTCGGCACCCGTGCCGCCGCGTTCATCGCCTCGGGCTCGATGGCCTACGCGTACTTCAAGGTCCACCAGCCCGCCGCCCTGTGGCCGATGGAGAACGGCGGCGAGGCCTCGGCGATGTTCTGCTGGGCCCTTCTGCTGCTGGTCTTCACCGGCTCCGGCGCCTTCGGCCTCGACCGGCTGTTCAGCCGGAAAGGCACGCCGGCCGCCACCGAGCGCCCCGCCGCGGAGAAGACCCCCGTGGCGGCCTGATCCACCCCGCCCCGCACCACGACGGCGCCCCTCCCCACCCGGGAGGGGCGCCGTTCCCGTCTCAGACCGTCGTCCACCCGAACGGCACGGTGAAGCAGGCCACGCGCGCGCCCTTCGCGCCCGGCGCGTCCTGAACGACCACCGAGGACGCCTCACCCCGCCGGAACCCCCAGTCGTGCCGGGCCATGGCCTCACCGGCGCCCCGCGCGTCGGCGGTGAAGTCGAGCCACACCTCGTTACCGGCGTCGCCGGGGTCCGCCTCCGTGGCGGGCTCGTGCCGGTACGGCCCGCCCGCGGCGGCCGGATCGGCGCCGCACGGCTTCTCGTGCACCTGGACGCCGTACGCGTGACCGGGCACGAAGCCCGTCACCTTCAACCCCACGGTCGTCGGCCCGAGTTCCTCATCCCGCTGGCTCACCTCGATCCACGAGGCCGCCGGGACAAGCCCCATGTCGTACGTCACCGCGGCCGACGGGACGAACGCGGTGGGCGGCGCGAACTGCGCGTCCGTCCGCATCTCGTAGCCGTGCGTGCCGGCGGCACCGGCCGCGAACACGGCCGCGGCGACGGCACCCACGCACATTCCTGCCACCATGATCTGCCCCGTTCCTCACATATGTCAGCGATGACGACCCCCTCCCGTGCTACGCCACACCCGAACCCACCGCCCGCCGGAACACGCCGGAACACGGCACCCGGGTGAAGAAGCCGTGACGGACACACGAGGCCCCCATGAACCTCCTGTCACACCCCACGCGTACGCTGTATGGCTGTTACGGGGGAAAACGGGGAGTGACGGTGTTCGAGAATTTCGGGAGTATGGGCGCGCTGACCGGCAGCCCATGGATCTACGCGCTGGTGGCCGCGTCGGTCCTGCTCGACGTGTTCCTGCCGGTCCTGCCCAGCGGCGTCCTCGTCATCACGGCCGCCACCGCGGCGGCCGCGGGCACGGCGGCGGGCAAGGTCCCGGCCGACGTCCCCGACATCCTGCTCCTCACCCTGTGCGCCGCCACCGCCTCCGTCCTCGGCGACCTGGTGGCGTACCGCCTGGCCTGGCGCGGCGGCGACCGCCTCGACCGCGCCATCGCCCGCTCCCGCCGGCTGACCACCGCGCAGGAACGTCTCGGCGGCGCCCTCGCACGCGGCGGCGGCGCCCTGGTCGTCGTAGCCCGCTTCGCCCCCGCCGGCCGCTCGGTCGTCTCCTTCGTCGCGGGCACCGCACACCGCCGCATCCGCGAGTTCCTGCCCTGGTCCGCCCTGGCGGGCCTGGCCTGGGCGGCGTACAGCGTCGCCCTCGGCTACTACGGCGCCCAGTGGCTCGGTACGACCTGGCTGGCGACCGGCGTGTCGGTACTGGCCCTGTTCGGCGCGGGCGCCGGAGCTGCGTACGTGATGCGCCGCCAGCCCGCGTAACTACCCGGCCTTCCGCGCGGCCCCGCGCACTTCCAGTCCGGCCAGCAACTCGGCCGTGGCCTCGGCGATCACGTCGACCGCACGCTCGAACACCTCCTGATTGTGCGCGGCGGGCGCCCGGAACCCGGACACCTTCCGCACGTACTGGAGAGCGGCGGCCCGGATCTCCTCCTCGGTCGCCTCCTCGGGCAACACGGGCGGGCGAAGGGTCTTGATGCTGCGGCACATGCCTCAAGTGTCGCCCGGCACGAGGAATAGCGCGGGCCCTCCACCGGATTGTGCAGAACATGACCACTGTGGAGATCCAATACGTCGGCGGCCCGACCTCCCTGATCACGCTCGGCGGGGTCCGTCTGCTGACCGACCCCACCTTCGACGCGCCCGGCGAGTACCCCGTCGGCACCCGCACCCTGGTGAAGACGACCGGCCCCGCGGTGCGGGCGTCCGACCTCCCCCCGGTGGACGCCGTCCTGCTCTCCCACGACCACCACCCCGACAACCTGGACACAGCGGGCCGCACGTTGGCGATGTCAGCCCCCGTGGTCCTCTCCACGCCCTCCGCGCACGGCCGACTCGGCGCCCCCGTCCACGCCCTGACCGCGTGGGAGCACACCGAGGTCGGCGACGTCCGCGTCACCGCCGTTCCCGCCCTGCACGGCCCCAAGGGCTCCGAACCCCTCGTCGGCGAGGTCACCGGCTTCGTCCTGTCCGGCCCGGGCCTGCCGAAGGTGTACGTCAGCGGCGACAACGCCGACCTGGACCTGGTCCGGGAGATCGCCGACCGCGAGGGCCCCGTCGACGTGGCGATCCTCTTCGCGGGAGCCGCCCGCACCCCCCTCGTACCGGACGCGCCCCTCACCCTGACCAGCGCACAGGCGGCGGAGGCGGCGACGCTGCTGGGCGCCCGGCACGTCGTACCCCTGCACTTCGAGCACTGGGGCCACTTCACCCAGGACGGACCGACCCTGACCAAGGCCTTCGCGGAGGCGGGCCTGACGGACCGGCTCCACCTGCTGGAACCGGGGGCGAGCGTGCGCCTGCCGTAACCTCCACCCCCTCTGCGATGATCCTTCCGAGGCGGCCACCGTCCAAGGGGCCGACCGGAGAAGGGACTTCATCTCATGACGTACGACGATCAGAGCCACGACAGCGACCGGCTCACCGTGGCCGTACTCGGCCCCGGCGGCATCGGCGGCCTGCTCGCCGGGCTGCTGGCCCGAGCCGGACACCGGGTGATCTGCCTGGCCGGTCAGGAGACGGCCCAGGCCCTGCGGACGACCGGAATCCGGGTCCGCAGCGCAGTGTTCGGCGACTTCACCGCCGAGGTCGAGGCGGACACCGAGCTGCGCACACCGGTGGACGTCTGCCTGGTCGCCGTCAAGCACACGACACTGGACGCGGCCCTGAACCGCGTCCCGCCGGAGGCACTGGGCGACGCGCTCCTCGTCCCGTTCCTCAACGGCGTGGAGCACCCGCAGGCGCTGCGCGCCCGCTACCGCGCCGATCTGGTGGCCCCGGCGGTGATCCGGGCGGAGTCGACACGGGTGGCGCCGGGCGAGATCGAGCACGGCAGCCCGTTCGCCGAGATCGACCTGACGGGGGACGGGGTGGCCAAGGAACGCCTGTCGTCGCTGGCCGATGCGCTCGGCGCCGCGGGTCCGACGACCCGCGTCCTGCCGGACGAGACGGCGGCGCTGTGGGCGAAGATGTCGTTCCTGGCCCCGCTGGCCCTGCTGACCACGCGGTACGGGGTGCCGCTGGGCGAAGTGCGCACGGCCCACCGCGACGAGTTGACGGCCCTGGTCGAGGAGACCGCCGCGATCAGCCGCGCGGCGGGCGGCCCGGCGGACCCGGCCGCCTCCCTCGCCCGCTACGACGCGTTCCCCCCGCAGACCAAGTCCTCCATGCAGCGCGACGCCGAGGCGGGCCGCCCGCTCGAACTCGACGCGATCGGCGGGGCGTTGCTCCGCGCGGCGGAACGCTCCGGGGTACCGGCGCCGGTGACGGCACGCCTGGTGCGGGAGGTACGGGCCGCCGGTCGCTAGGCAGGGCTTGGCGGACGGCGGTCAGTCGTCGGCCGCGACCACGAGGGAGAGGACGCCGAGGGTCCGGTCGACGAGGACGAGTTCGTGGAACTCGATGTGGACGGGTACGTAGTCGTGCCGGGCGTCCTCGGGAAGCTCACCGAGGACGTACCGGCCGGCGGCCCGGCGGACGGGCCCGTAGACCACCTCGTCCAGCCGCCTGTCGAGGGCGTCAGGCACCGGCCCGAGCCCACCGGCCCACCCCCGGACGACACCGACGGCGGCATCCGCGTCAACCGGCACATACGCCTCCGGACTGATCCGGTCCGCCCACCACCGCCCGTGCCGCAGCTCCTGCCAGACACCGGAGCCGTCGTAGAGATCCCGGAACTCGGGGTGCGCGATCAGCCCGGCGAGCAGCTCACGGTCCCCTGGCGGCTCGGCCGGCAGCCGGAAACGCTTGATCTGCACCCAGCGATACCCATGTCCGCCAGGCTCGGAGAAGACGAAGTCCCGGAAGTTGACGAGGGGACTGTCCAGGTGGGTCAGACGGGCGGGGCGTATCACCCGCACCAGCCTTCCACACGCCCGAGGGGCCTGACGCGAGGGGACGCCCGGGACGCCCCACCCGTTCGCATGAACCACCCCAAGAAACTCGCACCCCTAAATCGAACAGGCGTAGCATTGTGCCGTGCCTACGACCTATGACTTTCCGAGTGACCTCCTCGCCGGTCAGGAGGAGCTGCATCAGGTCAGGGCCGAGCTGTCGGCCCTGCTCAAACGGCTGCCCTGGTCGGTCGAGCCCCTGGACGGCTTCAGCGACACCGCGGGCTGGCGCAAGGTGGAACGCCCCGCCTCCCCCGGCTGGACACCCGACGAACAGGCCGAGGTGGAAAAGCTCCGCCAACGCGAACACGAACTCGCCGTCTTCGTCAGCGGCCACCGCTTCTGGGCGGAGGTCGCGACCGGAGACCGGGTCGACGCACGGATGAACCTGAAGCACACACAGAACCGACCGGACTGACAAAACGAAGAAGACCCCGGCCACACATGGCCGGGGTCTCATCAAATCCGGTGGGCGCGGACGGTTTCGAACCGCCGACATCCTGCTTGTAAGGCAGGCGCTCTACCACTGAGCTACGCACCCGGGACAGGCCGACAGCCTACATTGTCCCGGGCGCTGCCCTGCAAACCGGTATCCCGGGGCCGGACAGGAGCAGCCGTTCCTGAGGACCGGGCGGGAAGTGCGTCCCGCTCAGCCGCGTACCCCGAGTGGTGTGGGGCACGCTGGTCGCCCGCTTTCGCTCCGCATTCGGGCGGCACGGATCCGGTCCGTGGTCCGGGGATGCGGGGGCGGGTTTCCTCACGCCTTCGAGTCTCCGGAACGGCCTGGGCGGTCCGATGCCCCACACGATCTCGCTGGTCGTGCGGGGGCGGTACCGCCCGTCGCCGGATCGGATGCCCGAGGGTGCGCCGTCCGATCGCCACGGCCGCGGTGTCGTGGCGCGTGGGCTGTCGGGTGGTGGTGGTCAGTGGCCGCTGCCAGTGCTGGGTGCCCCACCGGGAGGTGTACGCCGGATCCACCGCGACGATCGCGATGTCCTGGGCCGCGGCCATCGACACCAGGCGGGCCTTCAACGCGGCTGTCGGGAAGCGGGAGATCAAGCGGCGGAAACGCTTGTTCCGGCCGTGCAGCTCCCTGCTCGTGCCGACGCCGAAGTCAAGGTCCTCCACCGCGATCGCCGACACACCACTGCGGCGGGCGAGGTGCAGCAGCCGGGTCAGCGCGTGCCGGATCTGGGCGTCCCGGTGCTGCGCATCACCCGTCAGGTCGTAGGAGAAACGGCGAGGCGCACCCACGGGGTTGCCGTGTGCGTCGAGGCGCCAGGCCGCGAGGTGGTCGTCGTTCATGTCCACCGCGAGCACACCGCGAGCCAGGGCCGTCCGGAGTGGGAGCGGCGGGCCGGCTGCGCGCTTCCAGGAGGCGGTCAGGTACCAGCGACCGCGCGGGGCGTCGAAGTGGATGCGGTACGCCACGGCCCGGTCCGCGGCGATCCGCTCCCGCCACTCCTCGGCCCGGTGGGTGAACGCGACGGAGAGGTCCGGCACGTACCGCCCGTGCGGGGCGTTCGCCAGGTGGGCCAGAGCGGCGGGCAGCCTGATCGAGAGCTGTCCGGTGTCCGTGACCCTGATCGTCTCGTTGCCACAGCGCTTGCCCGATTCCCCGTCCGCCGCAAGGAACATCCGGGCGGCCCGCCACCGCTCCCGCCACTCCGCCCCGCTCAGCCCGGCTTCCCCCAGGTGATGACGGAGCTGCGCGAGCTTCTTGCCGCCTCGGACCACATGGACCCGGCCCACTGCCCAGTCCGCCTCCAGGGCGGTCAGCCGGTCCTGGAGCGCGGACCGGCGGCGGGACTTGGCCTGCCATTCCGCCCGGGTGGCGTACCCACGCATCAGCCCGGCCCGTTTGTCGCCCTTCGCGCCCAGTGGCCGGGCCAGCCTGGCTCCGATCGAGGTGATCTCCCGCCTCAGCCAGGCGGTTTCCCCGGCTTGGCCACGCCTCGCCAGCGCCCACTGTTCGTCCGTGGCCTTGGTGATGCTGCCCGCCCATCGAGCGGACGAGGCCCTGGTCAGCCTCCGTTTCCGCGCGGCCCAGGACGCGGCATCGTGGGTGTCTCCTCGCCGGCATCGCTCCGCGAGATCTTCGGCGGCCAGCGAACCGAGGAGCGTGCCCACTTCGGTCAAGACCGCCACGTCCACCGCAGACACGCGCAGCCGTGTCCGGATCGCCACCCCCGTGGGGCCGGGCACCACGAACGGGTCCTTCAGCGCCCGTAGCCCGCTCACCGCCGCCCCCGACCCTCCAGAAGATCCTTTCATCGCATTCAACGACCATCGCGGGAAAGGGACACGCACACGACGCGGGAACTCATGTCGGGAGGCGGGCCGATGTCTCGTGTCTCAGGGTTCTTCCGGGGGTTTTCCCCCGGTCGTATCCGGGAGGTTCCCGGATCCCTGGGTGGGTGTCTGGTCCGTACGGTCGAAGAGGCTCGGCGTTCTGTTCAGCGCGGGGTCTCATCGGTCCGTTCAGGGGGAGATTCTCATGGCCCGTTCCGTCACCGCCCGCGTGGTTCTCGCCGTCGGGGCCGTCGCGCTCGTCGGGGTCGTCAGTGCGTGCGGGGCTTCCGCCGGGGACGACAAGGATCCTGACCAGCGGGCCTTCGCGCTGCGCGGGGACACGCTCACCGTCGATTCGGACGACTCCGCGCTGGAGATAGTCGTCGTCGACGACGCCAAGGCGGGGACGGTCGAGGTCACGCGGTGGTTCCAGGGGACCGTCGCGCTGGGCAGGGACCCCGAGGTGACCTGGTCCATGAAGGACGACCGGCTGAAGCTGCGGATGCACTGCTCCGGCGTGGTCGCCGACTGCGCGGCCAAGCACCGGATCGAGGTGCCGCGCGGAGTCGCCGTGAAGGTGGAGGACGGGGACGGGAGTGTGCGGGCGCGGGGGTTCGAGGCCGCGCTGAGCATCAGGACGGGCGACGGGTCCGTCCAGGTCACCGACTCCAGCGGGCCGCTCGACCTGAGGACCGGGGACGGCTCCGTGCGCGCGGAGGTCACCTCGCGCACGGTGCGCACCCAGACCGGCGACGGGTCCGTGCACCTCGAACTGGGCGCCGTACCGGACCTGGTGGAGTCCCGGAGCGGGGACGGCTCCGTCACCGTCGAGCTGCCCGAGTCGACGTACCGGGTCACGACCGAGACCGGCGACGGCGGGGTGGATGTCTCCGTCCCGCGGGACGAGTCCAGCTCGCACGTCATATCCGTGCACACCGGTGACGGCAAAGTCACCGTCAGGACCGCGAACTAACGGGCCCGTGTGTTCGTCCTTAACCGGTGGGAGAATGACACCGGGCCGGACGGATGACAGCACGGGAGAGGGATGTGACGGCGACACCAGCGCAGCCGCACTCGCCGGCACAGCCGCACTCGCCGTCGGTGCCACGCGCGCAGCACGCGCTGCGCGACACCCTCACCCTTCTCGCCCTGCCGCTGGTCGCCGCCCTCGCCCTGCCCGCCGCGTTCGCCGGCGGCGGCACCCGGCGTTGGTTCGGCGGCCGGGCCGAGAGTCAGCGGGCCGAGGCGCAGGCCGCGAAGGACGCCGCCGCGGCGGCGTTCTACGAGCTCGACACCGCCCAGCGCGACCTGCGGATCTCGATAGAGACCATCACGGCCGTCGACGACTCCCCCGCCGCCCGGCGGGCCGTCTCCGACTTCGAGGCGTTGGGCCGGCGCATCGACGAGGCCAGCCACCAGTACATCAACGCGGTCGACGCGCACGACCTCGACCGGGATGACCTGGAGGCGTCGGTCGCGGCCCGCGCGCGCACCGAGCTGACCGCCGCCAAGGACGAGCTGGGTCGGGTCAAGCAGGACCTCGACCGGTTCGCGGACGGCCTCGGGCCGCTGCTCGGCAAGGCCGAGACGCAGCTGGCCCGGCTCGCCCCGGCGGTGGAGCGGGCCCGGCAGGGGCTGCTGGCGGCGTCCAACGCGCTGGACGCGGTACGGCAGTCGGGGCTGCGGGCCGACGATCTCGCCGCCCGGCTGGCCGCCCTCGGCCCCGAGCTGACCAAGCTGAACCAGGGCGCCGGGGCGCATGGAATCCCGCAGACCCTGGAGCGTGCCGAGCGCGTCGCCCGTGCGGCCGAGACGGTCCGGGTGGAGGCCGAGCGGCTGCCGGAGAAGGCCGCGGAGATCGACCACCGGCTGGTCTCGCTGCGCACGCGCGCGCAGGCGCTGACCACCCGTGCCGGTCAGGTCGAGCCGGTCCTCAGCGAGCTGCGGCGGCGTTTCGCGGCGGCCTGCTGGCAAGACCTCCAGCAGGTTCCCGACCAGGCCACGGAGAACGTACGGCAGGCCGAGCTGAAGCTCACCGAGGCGCGGGCCGCGCGGGACGCGCAGCGATGGCCGGACGCGACGGCGTTGCTGTCCACCGTGCGGGCGCTGCTGAACTCCACCGACGAGTCGGTGTCCGCCGCCGGTGACCGGCTGCGTCGGCTGAACGCCGTGCAGAAGGATCCGCAGCAGGAGATCGACCGGACGCGGTTCGCGATCCGGGACGCGCAGCGGCTGGCCATGTCGGGGCGGAACACACCCGATCCCCGGCACGCGCGTCCGCTGGACGAGGCGGTGGCCCGTCTGGAGCGGGCGATCGGCACGCTGGAGGGGCGGCATCCGGACTACTGGCATTTCCTCACGGAGACGGAGGAGGTGCGGCAGTCGGTGACTCGGGTGGTCGCGCAGATCCGGGACGAGCGGGGGGCTGGGCCGCACTGACGGTTAGCCTGTGCGCATGCCTCGTTATGAGTACCGCTGCCGGAGCTGCGGCGACACGTTTGAGTTGAGCCGGCCGATGGCTGAGTCCTCGGCGCCGGCCACGTGCCCTGTGGGGCATGAGGACACGGTGAAGTTGTTGTCGGCGGTCGCGGTGGGGGGTACGGCGCGTGGTGCCGCAGCGCCGGCGCCTCAGGGGGGCGGCGGCTGCTGCGGCGGTGGGTGTTGTAGCTAGGTAGAGGGGCGCGTTGTCGAGTGCGGGTCCGATGTGGCTGGTCGGGCAGTTCCCCGCGCCCCTGAGGAAGGGCGTCTACTGCCGCGTTGCTTTCAAGAACTCCCTGAGGATTCGCTCGCCCGCCAGTACTCCCCGCTCGGGCAGTGCCGTGATCATCGGTGCTGCGAAGCCCTCGTCCGCCAGCTCGCCGTGGCCCGGTCTCCAGCCCCGGTCCGCCGCCAGGAGCAGGTCGGCGTCCAGCAGCGAGTCGCCCGCCGCCAGTGTCAGCTCGGTGCCCGTGCGGCGGGCCACCTCCCTCATCGCGGCGCTCTTGGTGAGCGGCTTCGGGACGGCGTAGATCTTGCGGCCCTGGAGGGAGACCGTCCAGCCGCGGTTCTCCGCCCAGACCGCGAGTTCCTTGACCCAGTCCTCGGGCAGCAGCTCGCGCTCGACGACGAGGTAGGCGAAGAGGTCCTCGGCGACCCGGTGCTTGCGCACCCACACGGGGTCGGCGGTGCGCAGCAGATGCTCGCGCACCTCGTCCAGCGGCGCGCACTCGTCGGCCAGCCGTGCCTGCACGCGCGCGTGCCAGTCGGCGTCGGTGACGCCGTCCACCAGTAGATGGCCGCCGTTGGCGCAGATCGCGTACTTCGGGGGCGGGCCCGGCAGGTTGATGCGCTGGTACTGCTTACGGGTCCGGGTCGTCGTCGGCACGAACACCGCCGCGTCACCGAGGTCGGCGAGCAGTCCGGCGGCCGTCTCCGTCATGTAGGACAGCGGTCTGCTCTCGTGGACCTCGACGCAGAGCAGCCGCGGCGCCCGCGCGTCCGGCATGGTCAGCGCGAGGGCCGCCGCGGAGTAGATGAGGGTACGGTCGAGGTCGCTCGCCACCAGCACCGGCATCAGACCGCCACCGCCTTGCCGTCGGCACCGGTCGCGCCCCGCGTGTACTTGGGGTGGATCAACCCCACGCAGGTGTACGGGAGTTCGGCGACCTCTTCCACGGGTACGCCTCTCTGCTCGGCCAACAGCCGTACGTGGTCCAGGTCGGCGCCCGCACCGGCCTTCGCGAGGATCTTCCAGGGCACGCGGCGCAGCAGTACCCGGGTGGTCTCGCCGACGCCGGGCTTGACGAGGTTGACGTCGTGGATGCCGTACTCCTCACTGATGCGTTCGACGGCGGCCCAGCCTTCCCAGGTGGGCTCGCGGTCACCGGAGAGCAGCTCCTTGACCTGCTGCTCCACGGCGTCCACGACCTCGGGGAAGGTGGCGGAGACGGCGTCCAGGAAGTCCACGGAGACGTCGGCGCCGGCGAGTTCGCGGTAGAACTTCGCGCCGTGGAAGTCGTGCGGGCCGACGAGGTCGGCGCGCAGGACGGTGCGGGAGATCAGGCCGGAGACGGTGGAGTTGAGGCAGGCGGAGGGGATGAGGAAGTCCTCGCGGGTGCCGTACGTCTTCACGCACGAGCCCGGGTCGGCGAGGACGGCGATCTCCGGGTCGAAGCCGGTGGCGCCGCCCGCTGCCTCGAACTCCTTGACGGCCTGGGCCAGTTCGCGGGTGATGGCGCCCTTGCCGGTCCAGCCGTCGACGAAGACGACGTCGGCCGGGTCGTGGTGGGCGGCGAGCCAGCGCAGCGCGTTGGCGTCGATGCCGCGGCCGCGGACGATCGAGACGGCGTAGTGGGGAAGGTCGAGGCCGTGCCGGAACTGGGCCCAGCGGCGCATCAGCACGCCGACGGGGGTGCCGGCGCGGGCGAGCGAGACGAGCACGGGCCGGGGGGAGCGCTCTTCGAGGACGATCTCGGTCACGGCGCCCACGGCCTGCGCGAGGCGGGTGGCGGACTCGTCCAGGGCCGTGTGGAACAGCTGTTGGTACTGCTCGCTGGGCTGGTACTCCACCGGCAGCGACTCCGCGTAGTGTGCGCCGCCGCTCTGGATGGCCTCCTCGCGCTCCTCGGTCGGCGCCTCCAGCGTCACGTCCGAGAGGTCCTGGAGCAGCCAGCCGACCTCGTCGGGGGCGTACGAGGAGAAGGCTGGGCCGCGGAGGGGCTCGGGGAGCATGGGGGGCCTTTCGGGGACGTACGACGGGACGACCGCGAGCAGTATGTGCGGGGCGGTTTCGGCCAGCTGCGCCAACAGGCCGTCGGCGGCGTGCAGTTCGGGGGTGTCGGCGGTGGAGTCGACCACGGCGACGACCACGTCGAAACCGGCGCCGGCGATGTTGTACGCGTAGCGGTCGCCGGGGCCGTCCGCGGGGGTGTCGTGGGCCGGGAAGACTATGCGGCTGCGTATCGCGTAGCCGGGGTCGTCGACGGCGAGGACGGGTGAGCGGGTGGTGGTGGAGTAGGTGATCTCGGCGCCTTGCGCGACCTGCTCCAGCTCGCGGGCGAGTCTCAGTGGCGCGTACATCAGCTCTTCGAAGCCGAGGATGTGTATGCGGTGGGCGTCCGCCGGGATGGCCTCCGCGAGGCGGGCGGTCATCTCGGGGAGGGCGGCTTCGAGGCGGGCTCGGTGGGAGGGGGTGAAGCCGTGGCGTCCGCCGTCTGGGAGGCCGTGGGGCCAGTGGAGGTCTATTCGGTCCGCTTTCGGGTGCGGGTCGGTGGGGGCTGGTCGCGCGGTTCCCCGCGCCCCTGGGTTGGCGGCCTCGAACCGCGCTACAAGATCCTGCCCCTTCTCCAGCACCCCCTCCGGCAGGCGTACGTTGCCCGAAGCCGCCGCTACCAGGTCCACCCTCGCGTCGATCTCGCGCGCGAACTCCTCCAGCCGGCCCGCGTCCGCCTCCGAGCGCATGTCCACCAGGGCCACCACGACGTACCGTCCCCGCGGATAGCGCTCATGCAGGTCCCTGATCGTGTTCAGGACCGTGTTGCCCGTCGAGAACTCGTCGTCGACCAGCACCAGGGGACCGTCCCCCGCCAGCAGGCCCGTGTCCTCCGGCAGCAGCAGATGCGAGGTCGCGTGGGAGTGGGACTCCTCGAAGCCGCCCGCCTGGGCGACTCCGGGGACCGGGCGGCGGGTGGAGTGGAGGTAGGGGGCCGTGCCGAGGCCGTCGGCGACCGAGTGGCCGAGGCCTGTCGCCGTCTCCGCGTAGCCGAGGACGACCGCGGTGGCCGCCTCTTCGCCGAGCAGGTCGCGGACCCGGCGGCCGAGGGCGAAGCCATGGCCGTACACCACCGTCGGTGACTGCGGTACGTGCTTGCCGAGCACGTTGGAGACGAGGAGGTGGGCCCGCTTGGGGTTGCGGCGCAGGGCCAGACCGAGGAGGTCGGTCAGGCTCTCGTCGCCGACGAGTCCGACCCCGAGGCGCTCGGCGACCCAGGTGCCGGACCAGATGGTGTCCGGCACCTTGCTGTTCACTGCGTTGTTCATGCGTCCCTTGGGTGGAGGTGGGTTCAGCCGGGTATGCCGGCGGCGAGCAGGTCGACGAAGCTGACGTCCTCGTTCGCGACGCCGAAGACCTCCGCGCGCAGCATGGTCCGCTCGGCCCAGGCGCGGTGCGGCTTCACCTCGTTCATCTTGTTCGTGTACTGCGAGCGCAGGACGCCTCCGCCGCCTCGCTCGGGCCGCAGGATGTCGGCCGCGTCGCTGTACTCCTCGTGGCTGACGACGGACAGCGCGTGGACCGCCGGCACGTGGGAGGGGTGGATGCAGGTCTTGCCCAGCAGGCCGTTGGCGTGGTCGAGGGAGATCTCCCGCAGCAGCCCGTCCATGGCGTGCTCTATCAGTTTCTCGCGCAGGTCCACCGCCTGCCCCTCCAGGAAGGGGCTGTTCCTCAGCTGCGGCTTGAACATGCGTTCGGGTACGCGGAAGTACTCCCACACCGGGCCGGTCACGGTGAAGCCGGTGCCGTCGGCGCGGCCCAGCATGTTGACGACGTCGGCGATGACGGAGGCGACGATCTGGACGTCGTAGGCCGTCATGTCGGGGGCTCTGCGCAGGCCGTACGAGGAGCAGAAGTCGGTGACGCCGAGGCGCAGGGCGAGGACGCGGTCGCGGTACTTGTCGACGGCGCGGGCGATGCCCTCCAGGGCGTCGACCCGGGACTCGCGGTACATGAGCTCGGGCGTCTCGAGGACGGGCATGCCGAAGAGGCGGCGGCCGCTCGCGTGCTCGGCGACGGCGAGGGCCTCCAGGAAGGGGATGCCGCGTTCCTCGGTGAACTTGGGGAAGACGAAGCCGGACAGCAGCCGCACCGTCTCGCCGAGGCGTTGGACGAGGTCGGGGATCTGCTCGGGCGTGCGCACGCGGATGAAGAGCAGGGGCGGCTCGAGGTCCTCGCGGGCGGCGAGGTCGGCGAACTGCCGGACCAGGTTCTCCTCACCGGCGGCGACGTCCTCGTCACCGATGGAGTCCTCCAGGCACAGCACCATCGAGACCACGCCGCGTCCGGTCTGCTTGACGATGTCGTCGGCCAGCTGGGGCCGGGTGGCCGGACTGTAGAGCGTGGCGCCCAGGGCCGCGGAGAGCACCCGGGCCGGCGAGTCCGCGTCGAACATGCAGGGCTCGCGATGGAAGAGGCGCTGTCGCACCTCAGGGGCAATGTGCCCGAAATGACGCATAAAACTCCCCCGTGGCGCAAGGTAAGCCTGTGGATTTTGAGAACAGGTGGCCGGTAATAGTACGTACCGAGCCATGTCAGAGGTTCCCGTCGGGCATGAATTTCAGGTAACGCCCACGGGGACATCGGCACGGACACCATTGTCGGGCACGCGTGCCGAGTACCCATGTCGAGCACCCACCCCGCGTTGTCGTGAGCAGGACCGAGAAGGCAGGATGACCGCATGACGCACGCCATGCTGAAGGGGTCGAACGTCCCGCTGGACGTCACCACGGTGCGCGCCGTGGTGCGCTGGACGCCTGGGCAGGGGGTCCCGGACGTCGACGCCTCGGCGCTGCTCCTCGGCTCCGACGGTCGCGTCCGTTCCGACGAGGACTTTGTCTTCTACAACCAGCCCCGGCACCCTTCCGGGAAGGTGTGGCGGCTCGGCAAGAAGCGGGTCGCCGAGGGTCTCACCGACACGATCCAGACAGATCTCTCCGGTGTCGAGTCCGGCGTCGGTCAGATTCTGCTGGTCGCATCGGCGGACGGCGTCACGTTCGACCGAGTACGCGCGCTGCGCATCCTGCTGTACGACGGCGCGGTCGCCGAGGGCGAACCGCTGGCGTACTTCGACATCAAGCCGGAGACCGGCCGCGAGACGGCGATGATCTGCGGGGAGCTGTACCGCCGCGGTGACGGCTGGAAGTTCCGCGCCCTGGGCGAGGGCTACTCGGACGGTCTGAAGGGCCTGGCCAGCGATTTCGGTATCTCGGTCGACGACTCGGAGGTCGCGGAGGAGCCGGCTCCGATCCCGGAGACCTCCCAGCCCCTGCCCCCGGAACAGCCGACCGCGGTACCGCAGCAGCCGGCCTACGGCTATCCGCAGACGCCCCCGGCGACGCAACCGGCCTACGGCTACCCCCAGCAGACAAGCCAGCCGGCCTACGGCTATCCGCAGCCTCCGGTGCCGGTGGCGGCGGCCTTGGACCCGGACTTCCGCCTGCCGCCGCAGGGCCCGCAATTCATCGGCCGCTAGGGGCAACGCCCTAGGGGCGCGGGGAACTGCGCGACCAGCCACACACGGCCCGCACCCGCCAAACCACAAGCCCCCCGAGTTCCTGGGCGACCCTCACCGCTCCGCCTTGGTCTTGTAACCCCGCCCCCACTGAAGTCCCCACCCGTACAACCGATCCAGCTCCGCCTGGAACCCGTACACGAACTTCACCTCACGCCGCACGATGATCTCCCCCTTCACGTTCTCGATCATCACCACCGCACACGACCGGGCCTGGGGATGGCGTTCGTCGAGGCCTATCTCGATCCGCGGCCCGTTGCTCGGATACAGCGTCACGCTCGCGTGGGTCCGGTCGAACGCCGGCGTCTGGTCGTAGATGTAGACGAACACCAGGATCCGCTTGATGGACTCCCGGTGGTCGAGGTTGACGTAGATCGTCTCGCCGGACGCCGACCCGAACCGGTCGTCACCGCTGAGTTTGACGTACGGCGGTGAGTTGACGTCCCCGAAGAGTCCGCCGAGGGGTTGTACGACGCCCTTGGAGCCGTCCGTCAGCTCGTACAGGCACCCCAGGTCGAGGTCGACGTTGACCATGCTCTGGCTGTGGCCCATGACCTCCGGCGGCTTGAGCGCCTTGAAGGGGTGCCGCAGCAGCGACTCCCGCTGGGAGCCGCCGAAGTCGGACGTCCGCATCCGCCAGGCGAGGTTGATGCGCAGATGCCCGTGCTCCGCGCCCTGCTTGGTCAGGGAGACCCGGTCGTGCCGTTTGGTCAGCTCTATCGCGTTGCTCGCCGCGCTGCCCGAGTCGAACTCGGCCGCCCGTCCGGGCCAGAGTCCGTCCAAGAAGCCCATTCCCGCCCCCACCTCACTGACCGCGTCCGTATTCACTGACAAAGACCGGCGGGGCGGCGTCGAGGAGTCGCCTCGATGCCGCCCCGCTCAGAGCGTTCCCTCAGCCCGAGGGGTGTCACACCCCGGACGAGACCTCAGTCTTCTCGTCCGAGCCGGTTCCGCCCTCGGCCGCGGCGAGTGCCTTGTTGCGGCGTACGGAGGACCAGAAGGACCAGGCGATGAGGACGACGCCGACGAGGCCGGTGATGACCTCGTTGATCTCGTACTGGATGGTGACCATGAGGATCACGGCCAGCGCGCCGATCGCGTAGTGCGCGCCGTGCTCCAGGTAGACGTAGTCGTCGAGGGTGCCCTGGCGGACCAGGTAGACCGTCAGCGACCGGACGTACATGGCGCCGATGCCGAGGCCGAGCGCCATCAGGACGATGTCGTTGGTGATGGCGAAGGCGCCGATGACGCCGTCGAAGGAGAAGGACGCGTCGAGGACCTCGAGGTAGAGGAACATGAAGAACGCGGCCTGGCCGGCCAGGACGACGGCGGGCTTCTTCTTGCCCGTGCGTGCGGCCTCTTCCTCCTCCTCGTGCTCGCGCTCCTCCTCTTCTTCGAGTTTGTCCTCGAAGTAGCCGGAGAGTCCGCCGACGACCATGTAGGTGATCAGGCCGGCGATGCCGGAGATCAGGACGGTCTGTGCCTTGTCGACATGGGCGCCGCCGTGCTGGTGGGCGTGGGTGGCGAAGGTGAAGGCGGTGATCAGCAGGACGATCAGCGCGATGCAGACCGACAGCATGTCGACCTTGCCGAGCTTGGCGAGCGGGCGCTCGATCCAGCGCAGCCACTGGATGTCCCGGTCCTCGAAGATGAAGTCGAGGAAGATCATCAGCAGGAACATGCCACCGAACGCGGCGATCGCCGGGTGGGCGTCGGTGACGAGTTCCTGGTAGTGGTCCTTGTTGTTGAGGGCGAGGTCGACGGCCTCGATCGGTCCCATCTTGGCGCTGACCGCGACGATGACGACCGGGAACACCAGTCGCATGCCGAACACGGCGATGAGCACACCGACGGTGAGGAAGATCTTCTGCCAGAAGGCACTCATCTTCTTCAGGATTCCGGCGTTGACCACCGCGTTGTCGAAGGACAGCGAGATCTCCAGGACGGAGAGGATCGCGACGATGCCAAAGGCCTCCCACCCCCCGTAGAAGACCGCTGCGACGAGGCCGAGCGCGGTGATCGCGAACGACCAGCCGAAGGTTTTCAGAACCACTGGCTACCCAATCCTTGTGTACGGGTCTCCCCCGCGCCGTACTCGGCTTTACGAAGACTTTGAAGCCGAAGTCTAGTCCCGACCCCTTCGCCGCCCACCCGGGACCGGCTTTTGCTCATAACGCGTTATGAGACCTTGTCCCGGCGCGTCATGAGACGTTGACCCCGAAGTCCAGTGCGATGCCCCTGAGGCCGGACGCGTACCCCTGTCCGACCGCGCGGAACTTCCACTCGGCGCCGTAGCGGTACACCTCGCCGAAGATCATCGCGGTCTCCGTGGAGGCGTCCTCGGAGAGGTCGTAGCGGGCGAGTTCCTGGCCGTCGGCCTGGTTCACCACGCGGATGAACGCGTTGCTGACCTGGCCGAAGGTCTGACCGCGCTCGTCGGCCATGTGGATCGAGACCGGGAAGACGATCTTGTCGCACTGGGCCGGCACCTTGGAGAGGTCGATCAGGATCGACTCGTCGTCGCCGTCGCCCTCGCCGGTGAGGTTGTCACCGGTGTGCTCCACCGAGCCGTCCGGGCTCTTGAGCTGGTTGTAGAAGATGAACCACTCGTCGCCCATGACCCGTCCCCCGGCGCACATCAGCGCGCTGGCGTCGAGGTCGAAGTCGGCTCCGGTGGTGGAGCGTGCGTCCCAGCCGAGCCCGACCATCACCTGCGTGAGGTTGGGTGCGGCCTTGGACAGGGAGACATTGCCCCCCTTGGCGAGCGTGACGCCCATCTGGTCCCTCCCCGTGTGCTGCTGTGTCTCTGGTGGTCCTGCGCGTCCGGCGCCGCACGTAAACCGTGCGGCGCCGGACGGGTGACTCAAGCCCTGCTCATGCCTGGCTCATGTCTGGCTCACGTCTGACGAACGGCTCAGACGTTGACGCCGAAGTCCTGCGCGATGCCGCGCAGGCCCGAGGCGTAGCCCTGGCCGATGGCGCGGAACTTCCACTCCGCGCCGTGCCGGTACAGCTCGCCGAAGACCATGGCGGTCTCGGTGGAGGCGTCCTCGGAGAGGTCGTAGCGGGCGATCTCCGCCTCGCCCGCCTGGTTCACGACGCGGATGAACGCGTTGCGGACCTGGCCGAAGGACTGCTGGCGGTTCTCGGCGTCGTAGATCGAGACCGGGAACACGATCTTCTCGATGTCGGCCGGGACGGCCGCGAGGTTGACCTTGATCTGCTCGTCGTCGCCCTCGCCCTCACCGGTGATGTTGTCGCCGGTGTGCTCGACCGAGCCGTCGGGGCTCTTGAGGTTGTTGAAGAAGACGAAGTTGGCGTCGCTGCTGACCTTGCCCGAGTTGTTCAGCAGGAGGGCGCTGGCGTCGAGGTCGAAGTCCGTGCCGGTCGTGGTGCGGACGTCCCACCCCAGTCCGATGATGACCGCGGTCAGGCCCGGGGCCTCCTTGGTCAGCGATACGTTGCCGCCCTTGCTGAGGCTGACTCCCACGAGTCCTCCATTGGTGTCCAGGGGCGGGGAGCCCCGCCATGCGTTTGGTACCGGATCAACGAGTCGATCCTAGTGACGGGTTCCCGCCCTACGCAGGGCTTGGAACCCAACAATCACAGGGTGTCCGACTCAGATGGCGTCGAGGGCCTTCACATACTCGTTCAGGTCACGGGCGTCGGGCAGCGCGTTGACGACGGTCCAGCGGACCACGCCCTCCTTGTCGATGACGAAGGTGCCGCGCACCGCGCAGCCCTTGTCCTCGGCGAAGACGCCGTAGGCGCGGGAGACCTCGCCGTGCGGCCAGAAGTCGCTCAGCAGCGGGTACTCCAGGCCCTCCTGCTCGGCGAAGACGCGCAGGGTGTGGATGGAGTCGTTGGAGACGGCGAGGAGCTGGGTGTCGCGGTCGGAGAACTGCGGCAGGTTGTCGCGCAGCTCGCAGAGCTCGCCGGTGCACACCCCGGTGAAGGCGAAGGGATAGAAGAGCAGGACGACGTTCTTGCTGCCGCGGAAGTCCGACAGCTTCACGGTCTTGCCGTGGTTGTCCTTGAGCTCGAAGTCGGGGGCCTTTTCGCCGACCTGGATGGCCATCGTCGTGAATCCCTTTCGGAGGGGACTGTTCGGGTGACACCCACCCTACGCAGTGATCACGACAGACTGACGGACGGGCTGAGCACGACGCGCGGCTCAGCCCGTCCGGTACTACCGGTACTAGCGGATGGAGGTCACCGCTTCGACTTGGCGCCCTTCGGCGTCACCAGACGGCTGCCGCTCCAGTCCTTGCCGACGCTGACGCTCTTGGAGGCCGAGAGCCCCGCCGTCGTCGCGGCTTCGGAGATGTCGCTGGGCTCGACGTAGCCGTCACGGCCGGTCTTCGGCGTCAGCAGCAGGATCGAGCCGCCCTCCTCGATGTACGTGGTGGCGTCCACCAGTACGTCGGTGAGGTCGCCGTCGTCATCGCGGAACCACAGCACCACGGCGTCGGCGACGTCGTCGTACTCCTCGTCCATCAGCTCACTGCCGATGACTTCCTCAATGGCCTCGCGGAGCTCCTGGTCGACGTCGTCGTCGTAGCCGATCTCCTGGACCACCTGCTCGGGCTGGAACCCCAGCCTTGCGGCAGGGTTCGTCCGCTCCTCCGCGTGGTCCGCGGTCGCGCTCACGGGTTGCCTCCTGATCATGTCTTCGGGAATGACTCAGCCACGCGCGTGCGCGAAGCATTGGCCGTAGTCCACACGGGCGGGACGGATCGCGCAAGTACCCGGCCGTTCAGACCGCCGAAACGGTGACGTTCCTGGCCGTGTCACCGCAACTCCAGGCACGCTATTCCGCCCTTAAGTGACCTACACCACACCTTTCTGCCCCCTTTGTGTGGTTGTGAACCAGGAGGAAACTCGAGATTGCGCCGCAGCAGTTTCGTTACCTCTCGGTAGAGATGACGTTTGACGCCCCGAGGTACACGATGGGGAGCGGTGCAGACATACAGAAATACGGCCCTCTGACAGGTAAGGAACAGCGTGGCTTCCGGATCCGATCGCAACCCGATCATCATTGGCGGCCTTCCGAGTCAGGTTCCTGACTTCGATCCCGAGGAAACCCAGGAGTGGCTCGACTCCCTCGACGCCGCCGTGGACGAGCGCGGCCGGGAGCGGGCCCGCTATCTGATGCTGCGGCTGATCGAGCGTGCCCGCGAGAAGCGCGTGGCCGTGCCCGAGATGCGCAGCACGGACTATGTCAACACGATCGCCACCAAGGACGAGCCGTTCTTCCCGGGCAACGAGGAGATCGAGCGGAAGGCCCTCAACGCCACCCGCTGGAACGCCGCGGTCATGGTCTCCCGCGCCCAGCGCCCCGGCATCGGGGTCGGCGGCCACATCGCCACCTTCGCCTCCTCGGCCTCGCTGTACGACGTGGGCTTCAACCACTTCTTCCGCGGCAAGGACGAGGGCGACGGCGGTGACCAGGTCTTCTTCCAGGGCCACGCCTCCCCGGGCATCTACGCCCGCGCGTTCCTCCTCGACCGGCTCAGCGAGCAGAACCTCGACGGGTTCCGGCAGGAGAAGTCGAAGGCGCCGTACGGCCTGTCCTCGTACCCGCACCCGCGGCTGATGCCGGACTTCTGGGAGTTCCCGACCGTGTCGATGGGTCTCGGCCCGATCGGCGCGATCTATCAGGCGCGGATGAACCGCTACATGCACGCGCGCGGGATCGCCGACACCTCGAAGTCGCATGTGTGGGCGTTCCTCGGCGACGGCGAGATGGACGAGCCGGAGTCGCTCGGCCAGCTGACCATCGCCGCCCGTGAGGGCCTCGACAACCTGACCTTCGTCGTCAACTGCAACCTTCAGCGCCTGGACGGCCCGGTGCGCGGCAACGGCAAGGTCATCCAGGAGCTGGAGTCGGTCTTCCGCGGCGCCGGCTGGAACGTCGTCAAGCTGGTCTGGGACCGCTCCTGGGACCCGCTGCTGGCCCAGGACCGTGACGGGGTGCTGGTCAACCGGATGAACACCACGCCGGACGGCCAGTACCAGACGTACGCCACCGAGTCCGGCGCGTACATCCGCGAGCACTTCTTCGGTGACGACCACCGGCTGCGGGCGATGGTCGAGAACATGAGCGACGACCAGATCCTGCACCTGGGGCGTGGCGGTCACGACCACAAGAAGATCTTCGCGGCGTTCTCTGCGGCCAAGGCGCACAAGGGCCAGCCGACGGTGATCCTCGCCAAGACGGTCAAGGGCTGGACGCTGGGCCCGAACTTCGAGGGCCGCAACGCGACGCACCAGATGAAGAAGCTGACGGTCGACGACCTCAAGGGCTTCCGCGACCGGCTGCACATCCCGATCACCGACCAGGAGCTGGAGTCCGGCGCCCCGCCCTACTACCACCCGGGCCGGAACTCGGAAGAGATCCAGTACATGCACGACCGTCGCAAGGGCCTCGGCGGTTACGTCCCCACGCGCGTGGTGCGCGCCGAGCCGCTCGCGCTGCCGGACGACAAGACGTACGCGACCGTGAAGAAGGGTTCCGGACAGCAGTCCATCGCCACCACCATGGCGTTTGTACGACTGCTCAAGGACCTCATGCGGGACAAGGAGCTTGGTAAGCGGTTCGTGCTGATCGCACCGGACGAGTACCGCACCTTCGGCATGGACTCGTTCTTCCCGAGTGCGAAGATCTACAACCCGCTGGGCCAGCAGTACGAGTCGGTGGACCGTGATCTGCTCCTGGCCTACAAGGAGTCGCCGACCGGGCAGATGCTGCACGACGGCATCTCGGAGGCGGGCTGCACGGCCTCGCTGATCGCGGCGGGTTCGGCGTACGCCACGCACGGCGAGCCGCTGATCCCGGTCTACGTCTTCTACTCGATGTTCGGTTTCCAGCGCACCGGCGACCAGTTCTGGCAGATGTCGGACCAGTTGGCGCGCGGTTTCGTCCTGGGCGCGACCGCGGGACGTACGACGCTGACCGGTGAGGGTCTTCAGCACGCGGACGGCCACTCGCAGCTTCTGGCTTCCACCAATCCGGGCTGTGTCGCGTACGACCCGGCGTACGGGTTCGAGATCGCGCACATCGTGCAGGACGGTCTGCGCCGGATGTACGGGCCGGACGCCGAGGACGTCTTCTACTACCTCACCGTCTACAACGAGCCGATCCAGCACCCGGCCGAGCCGGAGAACGTGGACGTCGAGGGCATCCTCAAGGGCATCCACCGCTTCAGCGAGGGCACTTCGGGCTCCATCCCGGCACAGATCCTCGCGTCCGGTGTCGCGGTGCCGTGGGCCGTCGAGGCGCAGCAGATCCTCGCCGAGGAGTGGAACGTCAAGGCGGACGTCTGGTCGGCGACCTCCTGGAACGAGCTGCGGCGCGAGGCGGTCGACGTCGAGCGGCACAACCTGCTGCACCCCGAGGAGGAGCAGCGGGTGCCGTATGTGACGCAGAAGCTGTCGGGTGCGCAGGGGCCGTTCGTGGCCGTGTCCGACTGGATGCGGGCGGTGCCGGACCAGATCGCGCGCTGGGTGCCGGGCACGTACCAGTCGCTGGGCGCGGACGGGTTCGGCTTCGCGGACACGCGGGGCGCGGCCCGGCGGTTCTTCCACATCGACGCGCAGTCGATCGTGGTGGGCGTGCTGACCGAGCTGGCGCGGGAGGGCAAGGTCGACCGGTCGGTGCTGAAGCAGGCGATCGACCGCTACCAGCTCCTCGACGTCGCGGCGGCGGACCCGGGCGCGGCGGGCGGCGACGCCTAGCACGGTGATGCGCTGAAGGGCGGTGGGGCCTCACGGCTCCACCGCCCTTACTGTTTCTTTACGATGCGGTCATGAAGGAAGATTCGGCGCAGGACCGTTGGGAGCACCTGACCCAGCGGCCTCTGATGGCGCTCGCGGTCCTGTTCGCCGTCGCCTATGCCGTGCCGATCGTCGACGACTCGGCCGGCCATGAGGTGGCGGCCCTGTGCACGGGCGTCGAGTGGGTGGTGTGGGCGGCGTTCGCCGTCGACTACGTCGTACGGCTGTCGGTCGCGCGGGACCGGCGGGAGTTCGTACGGCGACACTGGCTCGACCTGGGGGCGGTGGTACTGCCTCTCCTCCAGCCGCTGCGGTTGCTGCGGCTCGTCGCCACGCTGCTGCTGGTGCAGCGCAGGGCGCGGATGGCCTCGCAGATCCGGCTGACGACGTATGTCGCGGGGGCGGTGGTGGGGCTGCTGATGTTCGGGTCCCTCGCGGTGCTCTCGGTGGAGCGGAACTCGCCGAACGGGAACATCCGGACGCTGGGTGACGCGGTGTGGTGGTCGTTCACGACGATGACGACCGTGGGGTACGGCGACCACGCCCCGACCACCGGCCTCGGCCGCGTGATCGCGGTCGGATTGATGCTGTCCGGCATCGCCCTGCTCGGTGTCGTCACCGCGAACATCGCCGCGTGGTTCATCGCCCGTTTCGAGAAGGACGACGTGGAGGAACGCCGCCAGACGGAGGCGATCGTGGCGCTGACGGAAGAGGTACGGGCGCTGCGGGCACAGGTGGCGGAGTTGCAGCGGCAGTCGGTCAGACATTGAGGCGGGCCCCCGGCTCACCACGCCAGGGGCCCTCCCTCACTCCCCCCCGGCTAGAACATGCCGTTCCCCGGGGATGCCGCTCCCGCCAGCCAGACGACTGCCAGGAGCGTGTCTATGGCGCCCAGTACGAAGGCGACCAGGGCCGTGACCGGACGCGAGCGCGACCAGGTGCGGCCCATGGCGAGCCATCCGCAGACGATCGCGACCGGGCCGAGGATGATCCCCAGCACGAAGAATCCCGCGACCGCGCAGATGACTCCGATGATTCCGAGCGTCGCGCGGTCCGGCCCGGTCCGTGACCACGTCCGGCCACGTGAGCGGGGGTGCCTGCGCGTTCCTTGTCCGAAGCCCGCCATCATCAACAACTCCCAGAACCCCTAGGCAAGTTGGGTTCGAGGAGGCGAGTACCCACGCGGGAGATTCCAATCCTCCGGACTTGCGGCGCGCCGCCCCCCTCCGGCAGCGCGCCGCAACGCCGGTCACCCGTCCCGCACTTGCCTGAGGAACATGCCGTACCGGAGGGCTTCACCTACTGTGACGCGCGGTGCGTGCCGGGGGCGAGGAATCTTTAGCCTCTTCACTCTGATGAGGGAAGTTGCCCTGGATTCCGGTCAGATGAGGTGATGGCGGGTGCCGGTGCCTCAGATGTGGCCCACTCCCGCGCCCGCCTCCGCGTTCGCGCCCCGCTTGGTGAGCAGCGCGACGAAGATCGCGGCGGCGGCCACCCCGGCGGCGACCAGCGACGCCAGGCTCATGCCGGAGATGAAGGTGTCGTGCGCGACGTCGGTGATCTTCGCGGCGATCGCCTCCGGCGTGCCCTTGGCGATCGGCGGCACGCCGACCTGGACGGCCTCGGAGGCCTGGGCCTGCTGGGCCGGGGTGAGGTCGGGCAGCCCCGCGGCCTTCCAGTTGCCGGCCAGGTCGCTGTCGACCTTGGACGCCATCACCGCACCGAGCACGGCGGTGCCGAGGCTGCCGCCGATCTGCATCGCCGCCTGCTGGAGACCACCGGCCACACCGGACAGCTCCATGGGCGCGTTGCCGACGATGACCTCCGTCGCGCCGACCATGACCGGGGCGAGGCCGAGGCCGAGCAGGCCGAACCAGAGGGACATCACGGCGCTGCCGGTGTCGGTCTCCAGGGTCGACATGCCGTACATCGCGATCGCGGTGGCCGCCATGCCGCCGGCCAGCGGGACGCGCGGGCCGAGCTTGGTGATCAGCACGCCCGCGAGCGGGGAGCCGACGATCATCATGCCGGTGAGCGGGAGGAGGTGCAGGCCCGCGTCGATCGGGCTCATGCCGTGGACGTTCTGGAGGTAGAACGTCACGAAGAACAGGCCGCCCATGAAGGCGATGGCCATCAGGACCATCAGCACCACACCCGCGGACAGCGCCACGGACCGAAAGAGGCCCAGCGGGATCAGCGGCTCGCCGACCTTCGTCTCCCAGAAGGCGAAGAGCACGAAGCCCAGCACCGACGCGGCGATGAACGCCCACGTCTTGGCGTCGCCCCAGCCCCACTCCGGGGCCTTGATGAGGGCCCAGACCAGGCAGAACATGGCGCCCGACAGCAGGCCGATGCCGAGCAGGTCGAAGGAGCGCGGGGCGTTCTCGGCCCGGTGGTCGAGCAGGATCAGCACGCCGAGCACGAGGGCGAGGATGCCGACCGGGACGTTGATGAAGAACACCGACTGCCAGTTGACGTGCTCGACGAGCACACCGCCGAGGATCGGGCCGCCCGCGGTGGAGGCGCCGATGACCATGCCCCAGATACCGATGGCCATGTTGAGCTTCTCGGCCGGGAAGGTGGCGCGCAGCAGACCGAGCGCGGCCGGCATCAGCAGTGCGCCGAACAGGCCCTGGAAGACGCGGAAGGTGACGACCGCGGCGATGCTGCTGGAGAGCCCGATCGCGCCGGACGCGGCGGCGAAGCCGACGACCCCGATCAGGAAGGTCTGCCGGTGGCCGAAGCGGTCACCGAGCTTGCCCGCGGTGATCAGGGAGACCGCGAGGGCCAGGAAGTACCCGTTGGTGATCCACTGGACCTGCGCGAAGGTGGCGCCGAGGTCCTTCTGGATGGCCGGGTTGGCGATGGCGACGATGGTGCCGTCGAGGGCGACCATCATGACGCCGACCGCCACGGTTATGAGCGTGAACCAGGGGTGGCCGCGGAGCCCCGAGGCCCGTGACGCGGACGGGGCGGATGTCGCGTCATCCCCCGGCCCCGTCTTGTCGAGCGTGGTCTGACTAGTCATGCTCCGAGGCTAGTGACAGCCACTGACAATTGACAAAGCAATTCACAAGTCGGTAACTGACACAACATGGAAAACCTGCGCGAACGCAAGAAGCAGCGCACCCGCGAGGCCTTGCTGCGGGCCGCCCTCGAACTCTTCACCACGCGCGGGTACGAGCAGACGACCGTGGACGACGTCGTCGGCGCCGTCGACGTCTCCCAGCGCACCTTCTTCCGCTACTTCGCCAACAAGGAGGAGGCCGCCCTCGCCGTGGTGGAGCTGGCGGTGGCCCACTTCGTCGAGGTGGTGCGCGACCGGCCGCCGCACGAGGCGCCGATGGAGGCCCTGCGACAGGCCGTCGTGGCGGGCTGGGACTCGCTCAACGACACCATCGAGTCCGTCGTACCGGTCGAGCTGTACCTGCGGATGTACCAGGTCATCGAGTCGACGCCGGTGCTGCTCGCGGCCCATCTGCGGCGCTCCATGGAGATCGAGGAGACGCTCGCGCGGGTGATCGCCGAGCGCGAGGGGCTCGATGTGGACGCGGACCTCAGGCCACGGCTCGTGGTGGCCGTCTTCAGCGGGGTGATGCGGGTGACGGAGCGCCGGTGGAGCACGGGCGCCGACCTCGGCCTGGACGCGATGCGGGCCCTGACGGTGTCGTATCTCGAACAGGTGGGCCCGGCACTCACGGGCGACTGGCGAACACAGTGAGGGCATCATCACTGCCACCGAAACGTGATCCCCGTCACTCGGTTAACGCGAGACCCTCTCGTTCTCCTAGTGTGTCCTTTCAGTGACTTCCTTCGACACCTCTCCCCAACTCAACGCCTGGCGCGCACTGCTCGCGCTGGCCGTGGTGTTCGTCATGCTGGCGACCACCGGATGGACCGCGCTCAAGGCCCACCCGGCCACCACCCCGCTCCAGGCCTCGCTCAGCGCCTGGGAGCACGGCCGCATAGCGGGACACGACCTCCCCGACCCGGACGCCTCCCCCGCCCGGCTCGCCGCGTTCTTCGCCACGCTCACCGCTCCGCAGCGCGCCAGGCTCGCCCACCGCTACCCGCTCGCGGTCGGCAACATGAACGGCGCCCCCGTCGAGCTGCGCTACCGCGCCAACCGGATCGCGCTGGGCAAGGCCCGCAAGACCGAGCTGAAACGCATGCACGACCCGCGCCTGTCGCCCAACGGGCAGCAGGAAGCGGGCCGTCGTATGCACCGCTACGAGGCGCTGATGAGCGACAAGCGGCACATCCTCGCCTTCGACCCGGAGGGTTCGGGCCGGGTCGCCGAGGTCTTCGGCAGTCTGACCAAGGCGGAGCGGATCTCGGTCGTCGTCCCCGGCGTCGACACCGACCTGCTCACCTTCCAGCGGACCTACCGCAAGTACTCGGCCCCGGTCGGCATGGCCAAGTCCCTGTACGCGGCCGAGAAGGCGGCGAGCCCCTCGACGCGTACGGCCGTGATCGCCTGGGCCGACTACACCGCGCCCGGCGGACTCGGCCTCGACTCGGCGACCGGAGTCCGCGCGGCGGAGGGTGCCGTCCGGCTGAACGCGCTGGTACGGGCGCTGCCCGGCGGCGCGCCCGTCTCCCTGTTCTGCCACAGCTACGGCTCGGTGGTCTGCGGGGTCGCCGCACGCGCGCTACCCGGCCGGGTCGCCGACATAGCGGTGGCCGGCAGTCCCGGGATGCGCGTCGAGAAGGCCTCCCATCTGCACACCTCGGCGCAGGTGTGGGCGATGCGGGACGCGGACGACTGGATCCAGGACGTGCCGTACCTGGAACTCGGCGGCCTCGGCCACGGTGCCGACCCGGTGTCCTCCGCGTTCGGGGCCCGGGTGCTGTCGGCGGCGGACGCGAAGGGGCACAGCGGCTATTTCGAGCCGGGTACCGAGAGTCTGCTGAACTTCGCCGACATCGGCGTCGGCGCATACCGCTCGGTCCACTGCTCCGACGATGACAAGGCGTGCCGGGCCGGTTTGTCCGGCACGACGACGGACGGACGCGCGTAGAGGCGCAGGAATTGCGGTCTGCGCAGGGAGGCGACGGAGGAGCTCGTGCCGCATACGATGAGCCGCATGGGTGACGTACTGGCCGGATTTCATGCCGCCTGGGAGTTCGAGTCCGACTCTGTGCTCATCCGCTACGAACGCGGTATTCGAACACCCAAGCTGTTCCAGTCCCTGGGCGAGCGCCGGATTCCGCTGCGGGCCCTGTCCGGGGTGACCCTGACCCCCGGCAAACGCGGCACGGTCGTGCTGCGCGCCGAACCCAGGCCGGGCGCCGACCCCTTGATGGAGGCGGCGGCCGGACAGCTGAAGGAAGGCTGCGATCCGTACCGGCTGGTGCTGCCGGCCGAGCGTGCCGTTCTCGCCGAGTACTACGCCGACGAGCTGCGGGCGTCGCTGCCGGCGGACGACGGACCGGCGGAACGGTTTCTGGTGCCGGCGCCCGAGGTGCCGTTGTCCTTCAAGGCGTACGACGGGAAGGCGTCCTTCGACGGGAAGAACGTGTTCTTCCGGTGGTTCTGGACGGGGGCGTCGTCGGCGAAGTGGAAGGCGGGCGACCAGAGTTTCGCCGTCTCCGAGCTGAGCGGGGTGGAGTGGCGGTCACCGGAGGTGTTCGAGGGGCATCTGCGGCTGCGCCGCGGGGACGTGGCCTCGCCCGCGCAGGCTGATCAGGATCCGGCTGCGGTGGTGTTCGGGCTGGGGTATGGGCCCGTCCATGAGTCGTTGCCGTTCGCCGCGGCGGTGTTGGCGGCGGTACGGGAAAGAGGGCCGGCCGCGGTGGTCCCGGCGGCGGCGCGCCGGGACCCTGCGGACATTGCTGAGCGGATTCGCCATCTGGGAGAGCTGCATCAGGCCGGGTTGGTCACTGATGAGGAGTTCTCTGTGAAGAAGGCGGAGTTGTTGGCTGAGTTGTGAGGTCGTGGGTCGCTGCGGGCCGGTGGGGGCTGGTCGCGCAGTTCCCCGCGCCCCTGAAAAAAGCCTCTTTACTCACGTCCGGCCGAAGTGAACGTCATGTCTGCGTAGCGGTCGCCTGCCACCTTCTCTGCGATCGGCTCCAGCAAGGCCAGTTCCGCTTCTGTCAGTTCGATCCTCGTCGCCGCCGCGTTCTCCTCCACCCGGCTCGCCTTCCTCGTGCCCGGGATCGGGATCACCGGCAGGCCGTGGACCTTGGACTGCTGCTGGACCCAGGCCAGGGCGACCTGCCCGAGGGACGCCCCGTGTGCCTCGGCCACCGTGCGGACCGGGTCGAGGAGGGTGACGTTGGCCGCCGCGTTCTCGCCGGTGAAGCGGGGCTGCTGGCGGCGGAAGTCGTCGGCGGTAAGGTCCTTGTCGGCGTTGGCGAAGGAACCGGTGAGGAAGCCGCGGCCGAGCGGGGAGTAGGGGACCAGGGTGATGCCCAGGTCGCGGGCGGTCGGGACCACGCCGGACTCGATGTCGCGGCTGAACAGGGACCACTCCGACTGGACGGCGGCGATCGGGTGGACGCCCTGGGCCGCCCGCAGTTCGGTGCCGGTGACCTCGCTGAGGCCCAGGTGCTTGACCTTGCCCTCGCGGACCAGTTCGGCCATGACGCCGACGGTCTCCTCGATGGGGACGTTCACATCGCGCCGGTGCATGTAGTAGAGGTCGATGACGTCGACGTCGAGGCGCTTGAGGCTGGCCTCGACGGCCTGGCGGATGTAGGGCGGGTCGTTGCGGATGATGCGCCGGGTCGGGTCGTCCGGCGGGACGGTCAGGGCGAACTTGGTGGCGATCACGACCTCGTCGCGGTGGGCCTTGAAGAACGGGGAGAGGAACTTCTCGTTCTCCCCGGCGCCGTACGCGTCCGCGGTGTCGTAGAGCGTGACGCCCAGTTCCAGGGCGCGTTCCAGGGTGGCCCGCGACTCGCCCGCGTCGGCGGGGCCGTAGGCGAAGCTCATGCCCATGCAGCCGAGGCCCTGCACTCCCACCTCGGGGCCGTCGGCACCCAGTCGTGCGGTGGGGATCGTGCTGTCGGTCATCCGGCTTTCTCCGTTTCGTAGGCGTGACCGGCATCGGCATAGAAGCTGATCTTCCGGTCGAGAACGGCGAGGGTGTCCTGGAGTTCCGCGATCCGGGACAGGACGTCCTGCCGGGTCGTCTCCAGGAGCTCGAACCGTTCGGTGAACGTGTGGTCGCCCTCGCGCACCAGTTCCGCGTACCGCACCATGGCGGCGACGGGCATGCCGGTGAGCCTGAGCTTGCCGACGAGGTCGAGCCAGTCCAGGTCGCGGTTGCTGTACCGGCGCTGGCCGGTGTGCGAGCGGTCGATGTGCGGCATCAGGCCGATCCGCTCGTACCAGCGCAGGGTGTGCGCGGACAGGCCGGTAAAGGCGACGACCTCGCTGATCGTGTAGCTGTCCTGGCCCTCGGGGCGCCGGTGTGGGTGCGGCGGGGCGGCACAGCTGTCGGTCCTGGTACCCGGGGTGGTCTCCATCACCGTCATGACCCCAACGCTAAAACCTTGGAGTGCACTCCAAGCAAGCGGAACAGGTAAGAAATCCGCAGGACGCGACGGGGGCCCTGTCACTAGCGTGCGGACCATGACTCTCGTACGACGTGCCGTGCCCGAGGACGCCGGGGAAGTGCTGCGGCTTCGCCAGGTGATGATCGACTCGATGGCGGACGCCGATCCGTCCACAGAGTGGCACATCGAGTCGCTCCCGGTCCTGAAGGAACGGCTGGCGGAGGCGGACGGGGACTTCGCGGCGTTCGTGGTCGATCATCCGGAGCGGGCGGGGGCGTTGGCCGCGCTGGTGTGCGGGACGGTCGACTACCGGATCGGCAAGGCGGGCAACCCGCGCGGTGTCGCCGGCTTCGTCTTCAGCGTCGCCACCGACCCGCAGGCCCGGCGGCGCGGGTACGCGCGTGCGGGTATGGAGGCCTTGCTCCAGTGGTTCGGCGAGCGCGGGGTCCGCCGCGTCCAGCTCACCGCGTCCGCCGAGGCCAGGGCGCTGTACGACTCCCTCGGCTTCCTGCCCAAGCCCGACCCCTTGCTGGAGCTGAAGCTGTGAGCGCTTAGGCTCGACGGCATGTCGCTGAAGAGCCTCGCGTTGATCGAGAACTGGCCGGTTTCCACCGCTGCGGCAGGGGTGGTGCGGGCCGACGGTACGGTGCTCGGCACCCATGGTGCGGCCGACCGTCGTTTTCCGCTGGCCTCGGTCACCAAGCCGCTCGCGGCGTACGCGGCGCTCGTCGCGTACGAGGAGGGGGCGGTCGAGCTCGACGAGGCGGCGGGACCCGCCGGGTCGACGGTCCGGCATCTGCTCGCCCACACCTCGGGGCTGGCCTTCGACGAGCACAGGGTGACGGCGGCGCCCGGCGAGCGGCGGCTGTACTCCAACGCCGGGTTCGAGCAGCTCGGCGACCACATCGCCAAGGCGACGGACATCCCCTTCGCCGAGTATCTGCGGCAGGCGGTCCTGGAGCCGCTGGGCATGACGGCGACGAGTCTCGAGGGCTCTCCCGCCAAGGACGGCGTCTCGACGGTCGAGGACCTTCTCCGCTTCGCGGCCGAGGTGCAGGCGCCCCGGCTGCTCGACCCGCGTACGGTCGCCGACGCCATGACCGTCCAGTACCCGGGCACCAAGGGGGTCCTGCCGGGCTACGGCCACCAGAACCCCAACGACTGGGGCCTCGGCTTCGAGATCCGCGACTCCAAGTCCCCGCACTGGACGGGCTCTTCGTCCTCGCCACGCACCTTCGGCCACTTCGGGCAGTCCGGTACGTTCCTCTGGCTCGACCCGGCCGCGGGGGCCGCCTGCGTGGCGCTGACGGACCGGGCGTTCGGGCCGTGGGCGGTCGAGGCGTGGCCGGTGTTCACCGACGCCGTCCTCGCCGAGCTCAGCGGCCGCTAGGCCATCTCCCACAGCAGCAGTTCGGCCCGCGTCGCCGCCACCGCGGCCACGCCCTCGGCGTCGGTGATCCGGGCCGCGTCGCCGGGGCCCAACTCCGCGCCGTCCAGCCGCACTTCACCGCGTACGACATGGACGTAGACGTACGGGGCGTCGGGCACCGCCGTTCGCTCGCCCGGCCCCAGCCGCCTGACGTGGAGCATCGCGGCCGCCTCCGGGACGGCGTACGGGGTGGAGTCGGCGATGCCGCGGACGATCTCGTACGAGGGGTCGCCGCCGGGGTCGGCGGGGGCCAGCCACATCTGGAGGAAGGTCAGCGGCTCCACGCCGTCGTTGCGCTCGACGTGCCGGACGCCGCCCGCGGAGCTCAGGCGCTGGACGTCGCCGGGGCGGACCTTCGTCTCATGGCCCGCCGTGTCGCGGTGCGTCAGCTCGCCCTCCACCACCCAGGTCACGATCTCGGTGTGGCTGTGCGGGTGCTCGTCGAAGCCGGCGCCGGGGGCGAGGCGCTCCTCGTTGCAGGCGATCACCGCGCCGAAGCGGAGGTTGTCGGGGTCGTAGTGCGAGCCGAAGGAGAAGGCGTGACGGGAGTCGATTCCGGCCGCCTGGTCGCCCCCTGGGTAGCGCTCGTCGGCGCGTCGCACGTCCATCACGGAGCCCACCGTAGACCCCGTCCAGGACCCCGCCAGCGCATGCTCCCGTCCGGATAAGGCAGTCTTGTCCCGTGCCCGAACCCGAAACCGGCAACATCCCAGCCGCCGCAGCAGCCGTCCACTCGCACTCCGCGACCCTGAAGAGGCTGGAGAGGTCGTCCGGGTCGCTCGCCGCGCAGGCCATCGCGCGGATGGACGAGACGCTGCCGTGGTACCGGGCCATGCCCCCGGAGAACCGTTCCTGGATCGGCCTTGTCGCCCAGGCCGGGATCGCGGCGTTCACGGAGTGGTTCCGGCATCCCGACGCCCCGCAGGCCATCTCCACGGATGTGTTCGGGACCGCTCCGCGCGAGCTGACCCGGGCGATCACCCTGCGGCAGACCGTCGAGATGGTGCGCACCACCATCGAGGTCATGGAGTCCGCCATCGACGAGGTGGCCGCTCCCGGTGATGAGGGCACTCTGCGGGAGGCCCTCCTCGTCTACGCCCGGGAGATCGCCTTCGCCACGGCCCAGGTGTACGCCCAGGCCGCGGAGGCACGGGGTGCCTGGGACGCGCGGCTGGAGTCGCTGGTCGTCAACGCCGTGCTCAGCGGCGAGGCCGACGAGGGTGCCGTCAGCCGGGCCGCCGCTCTCGGGTGGAACGCTCCCGAACATGTGTGTGTCGTCCTCGGCACCGCGCCCGACGGGGACTCCGAGCTGACCGTCGAGGCGATCCGGCGGGCCGCCCGGCACGCCAAGCTCCAGGTGCTCACGGGCGTCCTCGGGGACCGGCTCGTCGTCATCGCCGGTGGCAGCGACAACCCGATCGCCGTCGCCAAGTCGCTGATCGGGCCCTATGCGGCGGGACCGGTGGTCGCCGGGCCCGTCGTACCCGATCTGCTGGCCGCGACCCGGTCCGCGCAGGCCGCCGCGGCCGGGCTGAAGGCCTGTTCCGCCTGGCAGGACGCCCCGCGCCCGGTTCTCGCGGACGATCTCCTCCCGGAGCGCGCGATGGCCGGGGACCCCGCCGCTCGCGAGCAGCTGGTGGAGGAGATCTACAGACCGCTGGAGGAGGCCGGATCGGCGCTTCTGGAGACACTCTCCGTCTATCTCGAACAGGCGAGCAGTCTCGAGGGCGCGGCCCGGATGCTCTTCGTCCATCCCAACACCGTGCGCTACCGGCTTCGACGTGTGACTGACGTCACCGGCTGGTCGCCGTCGGATGTACGCTCCGCGTTCACGCTGCGGATCGCGCTGATCCTGGGGCGTCTGGCCGACGGGGATCCCCCGCTCTAGCCTTTTGTCGGGGGTCCACAAAACCCCCTCGTGTTCTTCGTCCCTGTCCCCACGGGCGGTCGTGGCCGTCCACAAGAGAGAGTGTGAGAGTGCTCGTACTCGTCGCTCCCGGCCAGGGCGCCCAGACGCCCGGCTTCCTGACCCCCTGGCTCGAACTCCCCGGTGCCGCCGACCGCGTCGCCGCGTGGTCGGACGCCATCGGCCTGGACCTCGCCCACTACGGCACACAGGCCGACGCGGACGCCATCCGGGACACGGCTGTCGCCCAGCCGCTCCTGGTCGCGGCCGGGATCCTGTCCGCCTCGGCACTCGGTGCCGTCGCGCCGGGCGCGGTCGCGGGCCACTCCGTCGGTGAGTTCACCGCCGCCGCCTTCGCCGGTGTCCTCGACGACACCGCCGCGCTGACCCTCGTACGCAAGCGCGGTCTCGCCATGGCCGAGGCCGCCGCGGTCACCGAGACCGGTATGTCGGCGCTGCTCGGCGGCGACCCGGAGACCTCCGTCGCGCACCTGGAGAAGCTCGGTCTGACCCCGGCGAACGTGAACGGCGCGGGCCAGATCGTGGCCGCCGGCACCCTGGAGCAGCTCGCCGCGCTGAACGAGGACAAGCCCGAGGGCGTCCGCAAGGTCATCGCCCTGAAGGTGGCCGGCGCCTTCCACACGCACCACATGGCACCCGCGGTCGACGCGCTGGCGAAGGCCGCCGAGACCGTCACGCCCGCCGACCCGACGCTCCCCTACGTCTCCAACAAGGACGGGCGGACCGTCGCCACCGGCACCGAGGTGCTGGCGCGGCTGGTCGGCCAGGTCGCCAACCCGGTCCGCTGGGACCTGTGCATGGAGACGTTCAAGGAACTCGGCGCGACCGCGATCATCGAGGTCTCCCCCGGTGGCACGCTGGTCGGCCTCGCCAAGCGCGCTCTGCCCGGCGTCAAGACGCTGGCCCTCAAGACCCCCGACGACCTCGACGCCGCTCGCGAGCTCATCGCCGAGCAGAGCGCCTGAAAAGGAGCCAACGAGCAATGTCGAAGATCAAGCCCAGCAAGGGCGCCCCTTACGCGCGCATCCTCGGCGTCGGCGGCTACCGCCCGACCCGGGTCGTGCCCAACGAGGTGATCCTCGAGAAGATCGACTCCTCCGACGAGTGGATCCGCTCGCGCTCCGGCATCGAGACCCGGCACTGGGCGAACGACGAGGAGACCGTCGCCGCCATGTCGATCGAGGCGTCCGGCAAGGCCATCGCCGACGCCGGGATCTCCGCCGAGCAGATCGGCGGCGTGATCGTCTCGACCGTCTCGCACTTCAAGCAGACCCCGGCCGTGGCGACGGAGATCGCCGACAAGCTGGGCACGCGGAAGGCCGCCGCGTTCGACATCTCCGCGGGCTGCGCCGGTTTCGGCTACGGCCTCACGCTCGCCAAGGGCATGATCGTCGAAGGCTCGGCGGAGTACGTCCTGGTCATCGGCGTCGAGCGGCTGTCCGACCTGACCGACCTGGAGGACCGCGCGACGGCCTTCCTGTTCGGTGACGGGGCGGGCGCGGTCGTGGTCGGCCCCTCCGACGTGCCGCACATCGGCCCGACGGTGTGGGGTTCCGAGGGCGACAAGTCCGAGACGATCAAGCAGACGGTGGCGTGGAACGAGTTCCGGCTCGGCGACGTCACCCAGCTCCCGCTCGACAGCGAGGGCAACGTCAAGTTCCCTGCGATCACGCAGGAGGGCCAGGCGGTGTTCCGCTGGGCCGTGTTCGAGATGGCGAAGGTCGCTCAGCAGGCGCTGGACGCGGCCGGAATCAGCCCGGACGACCTGGACGTCTTCATTCCGCACCAGGCCAACGAGCGGATCATCGACTCGATGGTGAAGACTCTCAAGCTGCCGGAGCACGTCACGGTCGCCCGCGACGTGCGCACCACCGGCAACACCTCGGCCGCCTCGATCCCGCTCGCGATGGAGCGGCTCCTGGCGACCGGCGAGGCGAAGAGCGGCGACACCGCGCTCGTCATCGGCTTCGGGGCGGGTCTCGTCTACGCCGCCACTGTCGTTACCCTCCCCTAGGCACTCCGTGCCGGATCACCTGGTCCGGTGCGGGAAGCACCACCTGCCACACCCTCTGGATCAAGAAGAAGGAGCGCCTCACATGGCCGCCACTCAGGAAGAGATCGTCGCCGGTCTCGCCGACATCGTGAACGAGATCGCCGGCATCCCGGTCGAGGACGTCCAGCTGGACAAGTCCTTCACCGACGACCTGGACGTCGACTCGCTGTCCATGGTCGAGGTCGTCGTCGCCGCCGAAGAGCGCTTCGACGTCAAGATCCCGGACGAGGACGTCAAGAACCTCAAGACGGTCGGCGACGCGACCGACTACATCCTCAAGCACCAGGCCTGAGCCACCCTTTAGGCCCGGCTGCCAAGGCCCCGCCACCCGGCGGTGGCGCCGCTGAATCCTCGTGATACTTGGAGAAAGATTTCCCGTGAGCCCGACCAATCGCACCGTGGTCGTCACCGGTATCGGCGCAACCACACCGCTGGGTGGCGACGCAGCCTCTACCTGGGAGGGCCTGATCGCCGGCAAGTCCGGTGTGAAGCCCCTGGAGCAGGAGTGGGCGGCCGACCAGGCCGTCCGTATCGCGGCGCCCGTCGCCGTGGAACCGACCGAGGTCATCCCCCGGCCGCAGGCCCGCCGTCTCGACCGCTCGGCGCAGTTCGCGCTGATCGCGGCCAAGGAGGCATGGGCGGACGCGGGGTTCGAGGCCAAGGCCGGTGAGGACCGGAGCGTCGACCCCGACCGCCTGGGCGCGGTCATCGCCTCCGGCATCGGTGGCGTCACGACGCTGCTCGACCAGTACGACGTGCTGAAGGAGAAGGGCGTCCGCCGCGTCTCCCCGCACACCGTTCCCATGCTGATGCCGAACGGCCCGTCCGCCAACGTGGGTCTCCTCGTGGGCGCGCGTGCCGGTGTGCACACCCCGGTGTCCGCGTGCGCTTCGGGCGCCGAGGCCATCGGCTACGCCATCGAGATGATCCGCACCGGCCGCGCCGACGTCGTCGTCGCGGGTGGCACGGAGGCGGCGATCCACCCGCTGCCCATCGCCGCGTTCGGCAACATGATGGCGATGTCCAAGAACAACGACGACCCGCAGGGCGCCTCGCGTCCCTACGACACCGCGCGCGACGGCTTCGTCCTCGGCGAGGGCGCCGGCGTCATCGTCCTGGAGTCCGCGGAGCACGCCGCCAAGCGTGGTGCCCGCGTGTACGCCGAGGCCGTGGGCCAGGGCATCTCCGCCGACGGCCACGACATCGTGCAGCCCGAGCCGGAGGGCCGGGGCATCGCCCACGCCCTCCAGAACCTGCTCGACAACACCGACCTGAACCCGGCGGAGATCGTGCACGTCAACGCGCACGCGACCTCGACGCCGGCCGGTGACGTGGCCGAACTGAAGGCGCTGCGCAAGGTGTTCGGCGACGACGCCGACCACTTCGCGGTGTCCGCCACGAAGTCCATGACGGGCCATCTGCTGGGTGGCGCCGGCGGTGTGGAGTCCGTGGCGGCGATTCTCGCCCTGTACCACCGTGTCGCCCCGCCGACCATCAACGTCGAGAACCTCGACCCGGAGGCGGAGGCCAACGCGGATGTCGTCCGCGGCGAGGCCCGCAAGCTGCCCGTCGAGGGCCGTATCGCCGCGCTGAACGACTCGTTCGGCTTCGGCGGGCACAACGTGGTGCTGGCGTTCCGGACCGTGTGAGAAACGTTCGTACGTGGCTGAAGGGCCCCCACCGGCCGGTGGGGGCCCTTCAGCATGGTCACGATTCCTAGACCACCTGGTGCAGCCAGCGCACCGGTGCTCCCTCGCCCGCGTATCTGAACGGCTCCAGCTCGTCGTCCCAGGGCTTGCCCAGGAGTTTGGCGATCTCGGCCTCCAGGTCCGTCTCGCCCTGTTGGGAGCGGGTCAGGGCGGCACGCAGACGGTCCTCGGGGATGAGGATGTCGCCGTGGATGCCGGTGACGGCGTGGAAGATGCCGAGGTCGGGGGTGCAGCTGTAGCGCTCGCCCTCCGCGGTGGGGCAGGGCTCGGCCGTCACCTCGAAGCGGAGCAGGTGCCAGCCTCTGAGGGCCGACGCGAGCTTGGAGGCGGTGCCCACCTGGCCCTGCCAGGAGAACTCCGAGCGCCAGGTGCCGGGGGCCGCGGGCTGCCGGATCCAGTCGAGGTTGACGCGCGTGCCGAGCACTCCGGCGACGGCCCACTCGACGTGCGGGCACAGCGCGCGCGGAGCGGAGTGCACGTACAGAACTCCACGTGTCGTCACCGGGACCTCCGGGCAGAGCGGGACCATTGTGCGGACGAGATGAGTGGCGGTGGCGGCAGCCACGTTGATGGCGAGGCTACCGTGCGGCGGCGCAAGGAGTGTGACGTACCGTCGGTCCCGATGCCGTGAAACGCCCGCCATTCACCCGGCAGGACGCTAGAAGCGGGCCGTGGCGTTGCGTGGGCACGGGTCGGGAACTCGCGCGCGTTGTCATGGAGGGGGACGAAGTTCGCGGGAGAGCGCATGTCGACCGAGGGGGTCACCAGGGAATGCGAAGCCGTCGTTCGCGTGCCGTACTCGCCGTCGTGACGGCGACCGTCCTGGGCGTCGCGGGGTGCGACGCCGTCGGTGGCAACGCGTCGGAGCCGTCCGGCGCCGCGGCGCACAGAGCGAAGCCGTCCCCGTCGCCGACGTCCCTGTGGGACCGCAGTCCGGCGTCCCTCGCCGCGGTCGGCGACTCCATCACCCGGGGTTTCGACGCGTGTGCGCTGTTCAAGGACTGCGCGGAGGCGTCCTGGGCGACCGGCAGCAGTGCCGAGGTCGACAGTCTCGCCGTACGGCTGCTGGGGCGGGCGAAGGCGGCCTCGGCCAGTTGGAACTACGCGGTGACCGGGGCGCGGATGGCCGATCTCGCCGGGCAGATGGCGCAGGCGGGGACGCGGAAGCCGGAGTTGGTGACGGTGATGGCGGGGGCCAACGACGCGTGCCGGGACACCGCCGCGGCGATGACGTCGGTGGCCGACTTCCGGGCGCAGTTCGAGGAGGCGATGGACACGCTGCGGGCCGCGGCGCCGAAGGCGCAGGTGTATGTGGCGAGCGTGCCGGACCTGAAGCGGCTGTGGTCGCAGGGGCGGACGAATCCGGTGGGCAAGCAGGTGTGGAAGCTGGGCATCTGCCCGTCGATGCTGGGCGACGCCGACGCGCTGGACGCGGCGGCGACCGAGCGGCGGGACACCGTGCAGCAGCGGGTGGAGGCGTACAACGAGGTGCTGGAGGGAGTGTGCGCGAAGGACGAGCGGTGCCGTTTCGACGGCGGCGCGGTCTACGCGTACCGGTTCGGAACCGACCAGTTGAGCCACTGGGACTGGTTCCACCCGAGTGTGAACGGCCAGGCGCGACTTGCCGAGATCGCCTACCGCAAAATCACCGCCACAGGCACGTGACTTAAAGTTCCGCACATGAACGAACTCTTCGGCACACTCTCCGACGGCACACCGGTTCACCGGTGGACTCTGGAGCGTTCCGGTGTGCGGGTGCGGGTGTTGTCGTACGGCGGGATCGTGCAGTCGGTGGAGGTGCCCGACCGGGACGGGCGTACGGCGGACGTGGTGCTGGGGTTCGCGGACCTGGACGGCTATCTCACCCACACCGGGCCCTACTTCGGCGCCCTGATCGGCCGGTTCGCGAACCGGATCGCCGGGGGGCGCTTCCCGCTGGACGGGGTGACGTACGCGCTCGCACTCAACCCCGCGCCGAACTCCCTGCACGGCGGTGAGCGCGGCTTCGACAAGCGGGTGTGGGACGTCGCGCCGGTCGGTGAGCACGGGCTGCGGCTGTCGCGGGTCAGTCCGCACGGGGAGGAGGGGTTCCCCGGGCGGCTGGAGGTGTCGGCGACCTACGCGCTGGACGCCGAGGGGGCGCTGCGGATCTCCTACGAGGCGACGACGGACGCGCCGACCGTCCTCAACCTCACCAACCACAGCTACTTCAACCTGGCCGGGTCCGGGAACGCCGGCGGTCATGAGCTGCGGCTGGCCGCCTCCCGGTACACGCCGGTGGACGCGGACCTGATCCCGACGGGGGTGCTGGAGGACGTGACGGGCGGGCGGTTCGACTTCCGGGAGGGGCGCAAGACCGGGTCGGGCTACGACCACAACTTCGTGCTCGACAAGGGGCTGACGGACACCCCCGTCGAGGTCGCCGAGCTGCACGATCCCTCCTCCGGGCGCGTCCTGAAGGTCTCGACCACCGAGCCGGGCATCCAGCTCTACACCGCCGACCATCTGCCCGAGCCCTTCGCCCCCTGTGACGGCGTCGCGCTGGAGACCCAGCACTTCCCCGACTCCCCCAACCAGCCCGCGTTCCCGACCACGGTCCTGCGGCCGGGCGAGGTCTTCCGCTCGGAGACGGTGTACGCGTTCGGCACGCGCTGAGGTCCCCGGGAAAGCATTTGCCCCGGCCCGGGTGTCAGGTCCCGGGCCGGGGCTGCTCATGGGGAGACTTGTCCCGGATCAGACGTTAATCGTGTCGGTGAGGCGGCGGTCCGTGATCGACCGTCCGATCTGGATCTCGTACGAACCCTTCACAAACGACCACGCGCCCTCCTCCTCTTTCCAGGTCTCGAAGGCGCGGCGCGGGATCTCGACGGTGGCTTCGACGGTCTCGCCGGGAGCCGCCTCGACTCCGGCGAAGCCGGCGAGGACGCGCTCCGGGCGGTCGCCCGCCTCGACGGGCGCGAGATAGACCTGGACGACCTCACGACCGGCACGCTCGCCGGTGTTGCGGACACGGACCCTGACCGTCGTACCGGTGATCTCGACGGATTCGTAGGCCCAGTCGGTGTAGCCGAGGCCGTGACCGAAGGGGTACGAGGGGGTGCGGCCCTCCTTCGTCCAGGCGCGGTAGCCGATGAAGACGTCCTCGGTGTAGGGGAGCCGGCCTTCCCGCGGGGTGACCTGGGTGACCGGGGCGGCGTCCAGGGAGCCCCAGGTGGTGGGGAGCCGGCCGCCGGGCTCGTGGGCGCCGGTGAGGACGTCGGCGAGGGCGGCGCCGCCTTCCTGGCCGGGGAACCAGCTGAGCAGTACGGCGGCGACCTCGTCGCGCCACGGGAGTTCCACCGGGGAGCCCGCGTTGACGACCACGACCGTGTTGGGGTTGGCGGCGGCGACGGCACGGACCAGGTCGTCCTGGCGGCCGGGGAGGTTCATGTCCTTGCGGTCGAAGCCCTCGGACTCGACGCGGTCGGTGGTGGCGACCACGACGACGGCGGTGTCGGCGTTCCGGGCGGCTTCGACGGCCTCGGCGATCAGCTCGTCGGGGTCGCGCCGCGGCTCCTGGTGGGCGAGGGCGAACGCGATGACCTTGAAGGGGAAGTCCTCGGGGAGCCGGAAGACATGGGTGAGGGAGACCTCGACGGGTTCGCCCGCGGTCAGTTCGGCCTCGCCGCGGGGCACCGGGGAGCCGAAGAAGGCCTCGAAGGGGTCGCTGGTGTCGGCGGGGAGCTGGAGGTCGTCGAAGGACGTGGTGCCGTCGACGGTGAGGGTGAAGGCGCCGACGCCCTTGATGCCGAAGGTGTGGGTGCCGGTGTCGCGCGGGGTGAAGGTGCCGGTCAGTTCGATGGTGTGGAGGGCCTCGTGGGTGACGCCCTCGGGCAGGTCGTCGCCCATCCACTGGATCTGGCCGTTGGGCGCGGAGCCGGTGCCGATGACGTGGCCGTCGGCGTCACGGCAGACGGCGCGCAGGGTGAAGCCCTTGTCGGCGACGGCGAGTTCGGTGTTCGGGTCGGCGCCGACGGCGTACGTGAGGTCGGGGACGGCCGCGGTGAGGCCGTCCAGCGGGGAGACGATCCGGGACGGGAAGACGGTGGCGGAGCCGCCGCCGAGGACGCGGGCGTCGCGGGCGGCGGCGCCGAGGAGGGCGACCCTCCCGGGCTTCAGCGGAAGGGCGCCTTGATTGCGGACCAGCACGAAGGCGCGGCGGGCGATCTCGCGGGCCAGCGCCTGGCCGTCGACGGGGGCGGGGAGTTCGGTGACGACGGGTTCGGCGTCCGCCAGGATGCCGACGCGGGCGGCGAGCCGCAGGACGTTGCGGACGGCCGCGTCGACCTTGGCCTCGTCGACCTCGCCGTCCCGCACGGCCTGGGCGAGCGCGGGGCCGTAGACGGTCTGCGGGCCGGGCATGGCGACGTCGAGGCCGCCGTCGATGGCGCCCTTGGTGGAGCGGGCGGCCATCCAGTCGGAGACGTTGTAGCCGTCGAAGCCCCACTCGCCGCGCGCGATCTCGTTGACCAGGTGGTGGTGCTCGGTCATGGTGACGCCGTTGACCTGGTTGTAGGCGGTCATGATGCCCCAGGGGTGGGCGTTCTCGACGATGAGCTCGAAGGGCCTGAGGTACAGCTCGCGCAGGGCGCGTTCGGAGACGAGGTTGTCGACGGTGAAGCGGTCGGTCTCGGCGTCGTTGGCGACGAAGTGCTTGACGGTGGTGCCGACGCCGCCGGACTGGACGCCGGTCACGTATCCCGCGCCGATGAGACCGGTCAGGTACGGGTCCTCGCTGTAGGCCTCGAAGTGGCGGCCGCCGAGCGGGGAGCGGTGCAGGTTGACGGTCGGGGCGAGCAGCACGTGGACGCCCTTGCGGCGGGCTTCCTGGGCGAGCAGGACGCCTGCGCGGCGGGCGAGTTCGGGGTCCCAGGTGGCGCCGAGGGCGGTCGGGGAGGGCAGCGCGATCGACGGGTCGTCGGCGGTCCAGCGCACGCCCCGGACGCCGATCGGGCCGTCGGACATGACGAGGGACTTGAGGCCGATCTCGGGCAGGGCGGGCAGGGTCCACATGTCCTGGCCGGAGAGCAGCCGGGCCTTGGCGTCCAGGTCGAGCTTGCCGAGGGCGGCTTCCACGGCCGCCTCGCGCTCGAAATCGGCGGTTCCCTGCATCGCAGTGCCTCCTCGTCGAAGTCCATGCACGCCTTCATCCTGCCTCGGCGGGCCGCGACGCAGTCGAGACCGCAACCATCAATCCAGCGGGACTTCCTCACGCTGGTGGGCGAGAACCCGCGCCGATCGCGGCGACGACCTCCACCTCGACCTGGGCCTCCTCCCGGAACAGCCGCGGCACCTCGAAGGTCATGCTGGTGGGCGGGGCGCCGGTGAGGAACTCCCGTCGCACGGCGCCGTATTCGTCGAGGCGGCCGATGTCCGTCAGATAGGTCCGGATGTTGATGACGTCGGCGAGCGTGGCGCCGTGCGCCGTCAGCAGCGCCTCGATGGTCTCGAAGACGCCCCGGCTCTGCTCGGCGAGGGTGTCGCCGTCCGCGATCTGGCCGGAGAGGAACAACAGGGCGCTGCCGTCGGCCTGTTCGACGCGGGCGACCTGGGAGTAGTAGGGGCTCAGCGGCTGGGGTGCGGAGGCCGGGTTGCCGACGGTGATCTTCACGGGGTTCCTTCTTTGAGCGGTGGTGCGGACTTCACTTGGCGGTGGCTCGGATGCGGGCGGCGGCCACGGAGAGGTCGGTGCCGGGTTCGGCGACCCGCCGGAGTTGCGCCAACGCGACCTCGGTCGCGGGCAGTTCGGCGGCCCGCGTGGCCAGGGCGAGGTCCTTGACCGCGAGGGCGGTGTCGAAGTGGACGTCCTCGGCGAAGGCGCGGGCGACGGCTCCGGCGAGGGGGCCGTTCGCGAGGGCGGCGCGGGCCGTGTCGCCGTCCACGCCGAGGGTGTCGGCGAGCCGCAGGGCCTCGGCGACGACGGCGATGCCGGTGATGACGGACGCGTTGAGGACCAGCTTGAGGGCGGCGCCGGTACCGAGCGGCCCGGTGCGGGTGACGCTGCCGAGACGGGCGAGGACGTGGGCGACACCGGTCGGGTCGCCGCCGGCGAGGATGCCGAGGGTGCCCGCGGCGGCCTTGTCGGTGCTGCCCATGACGGGGGCGTCGACGAGGGTGACGAACTCGCCGACGCGGTCGGCGAGTTGGCGTACGGCGTCCGGGCCGACCGTGGACATCTCGATCCAGTGGATGCCGGGACGCAGGGCCGGCGCGACGGCGTCCGTGACCTCGTCGAGCGCCTCCGGACCGGCCAGCATCGTGATCACGACGTCGGCGTCCCGTACGGCGTCGGCGGGCGAAGCGGCCGCGCCGGCGCCCTCGGCGACGAGGGGCGCGGTCTTCTCGGCGGTGCGGTTCCAGACGGTCAACGGGTGGCCCGCGGCGAGGAGTCGGCGGGCCATGGGGGCGCCCATGTGTCCGAGGCCCAGGAATGCGATGTGCTCCATGGCGACGACGCTATGCGGCGGGGAACCGATGCGACAAGCGAATGTCTAGCATGGCTGCCATGCCGAAACCGCATGAACCGGGGACGCCCGACCTCTCGACCGTCTGGCTGCGGGCGTTCCTGGAGGTGGCCGGGCAGGGGTCCTTCACGGTCGCCGCGCGGAACCTCGGCTGGACCCAGTCCGCCGTCTCCCGGCAGATCTCCTCCCTGGAGGCGGCGCTGGGCGGTGCCCCGCTCTTCGACCGGCTCCCGCGGGGCGTCCGGCTCACCGAGGCCGGACGGGTGCTCGTGCCGTACGCGGAGACCGTCGTCCAGACGCTGCACGGAGCCGGGCGGGAGCTGGCGGCCCTGCGTCACCTCGCGGGCGGGCGGCTGCGGTTCGGGGCGTTCGCGACGGCCGACGCGGCGCTGGTGCCGCAGGCGCTGGCCGCGTTCCGGGTCCGGCATCCGAAGGTGCGGGTCGCCCGGGAGGAGGGCCTCACGCCCGGGCTCCTGGAGCGGCTGAGCGCCGGCCATCTGGACCTGGCGGTCGTCTCGACGACGGGGCGTCCGCCGTTGGAGTCGTACGACCTCCACCACCTCCTCGACGAGTCCCTGTATGTCGCCGTCCCTGCCGACCATCCGCTGGCGGGAGGCGGCCCGGTGCGGCTCGGTCGGTTCGCCGACGCGGAGTGGATCTCGGGGAGCGCGCGTCCGGAGGGGACGCTGCTGGACGCGGCTCTGCGGGAGGGGTTCCGGCCTCGGGTCGCGCATGTCGTCGCCGAGTGGACGGCCAAGCAGGGGTATGTGGCGGCGGGGCTGGGGGTGACGTTGGTGCCGGCGCTGGCGGCGGGGTCGGTGCGGTCGGATGTCTTTCTGGTGCCGGTGTTGGATGAAGGGGGGCCGGCTCGGGCGGTGTATGCGGCGACGGTACGGGGGCGGGTGGTGGCGCCGGTGGTGGAGGCGTTCGTGGGGGCGTTGAGGGAGGGGGCGGGGCGGATCGTTGAGGGGGGCGCGCGCCGTGACTGATCTGCGGGCCGGTGGGGGCCGGTCGCGCAGTTCCCCGCGCCCCTGGCTGGGGCACGGTGCCGCCTCTCCCCAGTCACGCCCCATGGCGTAGACCACTTCCGTCACGCGATACTCGGCCCACTCCCCCCACCAACCGGAGGCTGAACTCCCGTGACTTCCCTACGTGTTCGGATCGGCGTCCTCGGATTCGCCCTGCTGGCCGGACTCACGGCCGCCCCGCACCCGGCACAGGCGGCCACCGCCACCGCCGAGGACGTCGAGGAGCAGCGGCTCGACCAGGCGGTGCCGCAGGAGATCCTCGTACGGTCCGGATTCGACGACGTGGCACCGGAGTTCGCCGAGGCGCTCGGGTCGGCGCGCTCCTACGCGCAGGCCCGCCGGATCGTCGTACGCGAGGGGTCGGCGCTGTGGGAGCGGGCGGTGGACCGGGCGCAGGGGCGCGGGCCTGCCCGTGGGGATCTGAGCCGGGACGACGATCGGCCGTTGTACTGGGCGCGGTTGGGGATGACCAGGGAAGTGCGGGGCTGGGAGCCGGGGTTCGGGCTGAGTGACCGCCGACGGGTCGCGCTGCTGGACCAGTTGGAGCGGACCTCGCGAGGGCAGACCGACATCCGCTATCCGGACAAGGGCGGCAAGCGGGTTCTCGTCACCGGCTTCGATCCGTTCACGCTCGACCGGGACATCCGGATCTCCAACCCGTCCGGGGCGACCGCGCTCGCGCTCGACGGGACGGTGATCCAGACGGCGGACGGGCCCGCGCGGGTGGAGACCGCCCTGTTCCCGGTGCGCTGGCAGGACTTCGCCGACGGCACGGTGGAGCGGACGCTGCGGCCGTATCTGAAGAAGGTCGATCTCTTCACGACCGTCAGCCAGGGGCGGGTCGGCCGGTTCGACGTCGAGCGGACCAACGGGGCCTGGCGGGGCGGGTTCCCGGACAACGAGAACGTGAGCCGGACGGAGACCGTGCCGGTCGCCGATCCGTCCTCGCAGCCGCAGTGGACGACGACGACCCTGCCGTACAAGGACATCGTGGCCGCGACCACCGGCCGGTTCCCCGTCTACGACAACACGGGCGTGACCGAGATACCGGCCGGAGGGACCGATCCGGTCGTCCGTCCGGACGGGCCGACCGAGGGGTCGACGGCCCGGGCGGGAGGCGGCGGGAACTACCTCTCCAACGAGATCGCCTACCGGGCCACGCTGTTGCGGGACCGGCTCGGACTGCGGGACCGGCTGCCGGGCGGGCATGTGCACACGCCCGTGCTGGAGTTCGGGGCCGGGAACACCACCGAGGTGACCGACCCGGAGTTCGTGGCGAACCGGCTCGACATCATCGCGCAGGTGAGGGCGATCCTGACGGTCGCCGTCAGTGCGACGGAGCGAACGCGAGGCTGATGCCGAGGCCGGCCAGGACCGAACCGATCACCTTGTTGAGGATCTTCTGGCCGCGCAGCATGAGGGTGCGCATCCGGTCGTGCGAGAAGAAGACCGCGACGACGCCGAACCACAGCAGGTGGGCCAGCGACATGAACAGGCCGTAGCCCACCTGCCGGTAGACCGGGGTGCCGGGGCTGACGACCTGGGCGAAGGTCGAGACGACGAAGAGGGTCGTCTTGGGGTTGAGGACGTTGGTGAGGAAGCCGGAGCGCAGGGCCTGGAGCGGGGTGAGGTCCGACCGGGTCTCCAGGTCCACCTCCACCTCGCCGCGGGCGCGGAAGGTGCGGACGCCGATGTAGACGAGGTAGGCCGCGCCGACCAGCTTGATGATCGTGAACAGGAAGGTGGAGGAGGCGATCAACAGGCCCACGCCGAGCATCGTGTAGGTGACGTGCACCAGGACGCCGGCGGCGACGCCGGTCGCGGCCAGCACTCCGGTGCGGCGGCCGTGGAGGTAGCTGTTGCGGACGACCATGGCGAAGTCGGCGCCGGGGGCGATGACGGCCAGGACGGTGATGACGGCGACGGCGAGTATCTCGGTCAAGAGGTGACTTCCTCTGCGTCGTTGGAGTCGTCCCGTGTCTCTTCACCCAGCAGCTCGCGGGCCATGAGGGTGGCGCCCGCGACCGCGCCCGGCATCAGGAACACCGCGACGAACGGGACCAGGAAGGCCAGGCCCAGGGGCGTGCCGAAGCCCCAGACCAGGGTCTTGCGGGAGCGCAACAGGGCGAGCCGGTCGCGGAGTTCGACGCCACGGCGCTGCATCGCGACGGCGACGAGTTCCTCGGTGAGGAAGAAGCCGGTGACGAAGAAGCCGAGGACGGGGACGACCGTCTGCCCGACGAACGGGACGAAGCCGAGGCCGAAGAGCAGGACGCCCCACAGCAGGGCGCGGAAGAGGATCCGCAGACTGTCCCGCGCCGAGATCCACAGCTCACGCCAGAGCGGGAGGTGGGACTCGGGAGCGGTGCCGTCCGGGGACACGTCACGGTCGACCTTCTCCGAGAGGCTCTCGTAGAAGGGCTGGCCTATCAGGAGCGTGACCGCCGTGAAGGTGAGAACCGCGAGGAGCAGGGCGAGCGCCCACAGCAAGACGGTGAGGAGACCGCGGAAGAGCCCCAGCCAGGGGCTCGACCAGTCGTCGGCGAACGGCGTCGCCCAGCCGGTGAAGTCATCGCCCCAGATCGCGAGCGACACCAGGGCCGCCCCGTAGAGAACGAGGGTGATGAGCCCCGGGATCAGCCCGAACTCGTACTGCTTGCCGTGCCGGGCCACCCACCGCTGGCCCTTCAGGAGGTACCTGAACCCCACCCCAAGATCGCGCATGGCCGCACTCTATCGGGCGGCCCGGTCAGGGTTCGCGGTCGCGGGCGCCGCCCCTGCGCTCACCCGGCCGCCACCGACACCACCACCCCCGGCTCCGCCGCCGGACTCACCGCCGCCGACACCCGTACCGCCGCCGCCCGCGCCACCCGCCCCGCCCGGGAGGCGCCGGCCAGCAGGACCGGCTGGAGCTGTTCCAGGCCGGCCACCAGCAGTTCCTCCCCCGCGACCAGCACCGGTCCGGCCGCCTTCGTCGTCGCCGCGGCCGCCTCCGTGAGGTCGGCGAGGGGCTGGAGGGAGGCGCGGACCACGCCCGCTCCCGCCGCTGCCGCGCGTTCGGCGAGGGCCACCTGGAGCGGCATCAGCGGGGCCAGGGCGGCGGTCAACGCGTCGGCGACGCGGCGGAGTTCGGGGGACGAGTCGCGCAGGACGTCCGCCGCCGCGCGGATCAGCGGGGTGAGGGCGAGCAGGGCGCCGGCCGTGAGGCCCGCCGTCGCGGGCAGCAGCGGGGACATGGCCTCCACCAGCTCTCCCAGCGCCGTCGCGAACTCCTCCACCGCCGGTTCCACCGCGTCCAGCACCGGCAGCAGGCTGTCGCCCAGCGCGGTGAGCAGGGCCTGGGCCGGTGCGCTGACCGGGTGGGCGGCCAGCGGGGCACCGCTGGTGCCGAGGCGGGTCAGGGTGTCGACGATGCGGTAGAACGCCTCCTGCGCCTGGGGGGACGCGCTCGCCTCCGCCAGTTCGGCCGTGGTCCGCCGCAGGACCTTGAGCACCTCCTGGCCCGAACCGTCCCTGGGATCGAAGGTGTTGATCGCGATCCTGGTGATGTTCCCGGCGGTGTCCAGGAGTTGGCCGGTGATGTCCGTCGTGCTGCGGGCCATGCGCAGTACGTCGTCCCTGCTGGGGAGCGAAGGGATGGTTGCCATGGGTGGCGCTCCTCGTCCTCGGCTCGTTCGCCCTCAGCATGCCCCGTCCGGGGGCGGCGGGATGCGCCATCCGGGGCATCCGTGACACCAACTCCCTCTTGTTCCGGTTGAGTCGAACAGGTACATGTCGCCGTACCGATCTCAGGAAGCTCCCGGAGGAGGTACGACCCGTGCGCACCACGAGAACCGCCCCTGCGAGACCCGTACTGATCGCCGCCCTCGCCCTGACCACGGCGGGGTCCCTGCTCCTCACCCCGCACCCGGCGGGCGCGGACCCCGAACCCGCCCCCACCCGGCACGAGCCCGCCCTCGACCGGCGCGCCGCCCAGGCCCCGGCGAGCGCCGCCCGGCGGGCCCTCGGCACCGAAGCCCCCACCGGCGACCCGGTGGTCACCGGCTATCCGCGCGAGCAGGTCCTTTCCCCCGACCCCGAGAACCCCGCCGACAAGTCCCTGAAGCTCGGCCTCACCCCGTACCACGCGATCGCCCCGAAGCTGAACGCGCTCCAGGCCCTCGGTGACCGGGTGAGTGTCGAGGTGACCGGGAAGTCGGCCGGCGGGCATCGCCTCTATCTCGTCACCGTCACCGCCCCGGAGACCGACCGCCAGGCCCGCGCCCAGGAGCGGATGCGCGAACTCATCGAGAACGCCCCGGCCACGGCCGCCAAGTCTGCCGAGATCAAGGCGAGTTACAAGGCGCCCGTCTTCTTCAACAACAACATCCACGGCAACGAGTGGGAGGGCACCGACGCCTCCCTCCGGCTCATCGAGCAGCTGGCCACCGCCGAGGACGCGCGCACAGCGGACCTGCTCGCCCACTCCCGCCTGTACTTCAACATCACCGCCAACCCTGACGGCCGTATCGCCGGGACCCGCGCGAACGCCAACGGCTTCGATCTGAACCGGGACTTCGTGACCGCCTCCCAGCCCGAGACCCGGGCGATGCGGCAGATCGAGATCGACAAGCAGCCGGCCGTCATGCTCGATCTGCACGGGTACGTCAACGGCACCCTCATCGAGCCCACCACTCCCCCGCACGGCGAGAACTACGAGTACGACCTCTTCCTCAAGAACACCTACGCCAACGCCCTCGGCATGGAGGCCGCCGTCAACGGCCTCGGCTACACGCTCGCGAAGGACGGGGTGGAACCGGCCCAGATCCCCTTCCGGGACCAGCAGGAGGGCTGGGACGACTGGCCGCCGATCTTCACCCCGCAGTACGCGGCCTTCCACGGCACGGTCGCCGCGCACACGGTGGAGATCCCGCTCCAGGTGAACAACTCGGCGTACACCAACCTCCCGGTCGAGGAGCTCCGCCGCCGCTCGGCCGTCAACACGGCCGTGGCGGGCGCCGCGATCCGGGCCACGCTCGACTTCGTGCGGGCGCGCCGGACCTCGCTCGTCGCCGACCAGATCGAGGTCTTCCGGCGCGGGGCGGCCGGGGCGGCGCAGGTGCCGGTGTCCGAGAAGACGGTGCCGGGTGTTCCGGGCATCGGCCCGGAGGACGTCTACACCACCACCTTCCCCCGCGCGTACGTGATCCCGGCGGGCACGACCGCCGCCGCCCGCCTGGTGGACCACCTCCTCGCCAACGACGTCCGGGTCGCCCGCGCCACCAAGTCCTTCCGGCCGGCCGGTCGGACGTACGCGAAGGGCTCGTACGTCGTCGACCTGCACCAGCCCAAGCGCGGCCTCGCCAATGTGCTGCTCGCGGACGGCCGGGACATCAGCGACAAGGTGTCGGTGATGTACGACATCTCGGGCTGGAGCCTGGGCCGGCTGTGGGGCGCCGAGGTGACGGCGGTGACGGCGGGGCGGCTCACGGGTCTCCCGCTGCGCTCCGTGCGGGAGGCCACGGCCGTCGGCCGGGTCGCCCCGCACGGCGACCTGAGCCTGCGCCTGGACGACCCGGCGGCGTTCGCGGCCCTCAACTCCCTGCTCAGGCAGGGTGTTCCGGTACGACGCACAGCGGACGGAACCACGGCGATCGTCCCGGCGTCGGCCCGCTCCGAGGCCACCGCCCTCGCCCGCACCCACGACGTCATCTTCGACGCCACCCGCCGCACGGGCATCGCGCCCCTGCACCGCACCCGGGTGGCCGCCGCGGTCACCCCGGGCGAGCTGTTCGCGCTGCGTGAGATGGACTTCGAGGTCACGCCGGTCTCGACGGACGTCCTCAACGCGGGGTTCGACTGGTCGGCGACGGATGTGCTGATGGTGTCGACGGGGCTGGAGTACGGCGAGCTGACCGCGACCGCCCGCACCGCCCTCGACGCGTTCCTCTCGAAGGACGCGGGTCACGGCCTGGTCGGACGCGGCATCGGCGGAGCCGAACTGAGCGCCGCCACCGGCCTCCTGGCCGCGAAGCCCGTCGAGGGCAACGGGGACGCGAACGGGGTGGTCCGCATGGTGAACGCGGGACCGATCACCACGGGCGCCCCGGGTTACGGTTTCGTGTACGCGCCCGTCTGGTTCGCCGACCTCGGGCCGGGGGTCCGCGTGGAGCAGTCGTACGCGACGGGCGACCCGTTGGTGTCCGGGCACTGGCGCCCCCTGGAGGACGGCACCGGCGGACCGTCCGCCGCGGCCGGACAGCCCTCGGTGATCAGCGGTCCGCACGCGGTCCTGTTCGGCACCGAGCCTCTCTTCCGGGACCACCCGAAGGGAGAATTCCCGCAGGTGGCAAGGGCATTGTTCAACATGGCAGCAGTCAAGGAGAGCGGATGACGCAGGAGATCCACGGCATCGTCGCCGACGGCTTCGAAGCGGTGCGCGAGGAGTTCGCCGCCTTCGTGGCCGGTGAACGCCCCGACTACGAGGGCCAGTTGTGCGCCTATGTGCACGGTCGCAGGGTCGTCGACCTGTGGACCGGCGACGGCAACGAGGCGGACTCCCTCCACGCCGTCTTCTCCTCGACGAAGGGCGCCGCGCATCTGGTGGTGGCGCTGCTGGTCCAGGAGGGCACGCTCGAACTCGACCGCAAGGTGACCTACTACTGGCCGGAGTTCGCGGCCGAGGGCAAGGGCGGGCTCACCCTCCGCGAGCTGCTCGCGCACCGGGCCGGACTGGTGGGCCTGGACACCGGCCTCACCCGGGCCGAGATGGCGGACGACCGGGCGATCGCCGAACGCCTCGCCGACCAGCGCCCGTTCTGGCGCCCCGGCACGGCCTTCGGCTATCACGCGCTGGTCATCGGCGCCCTCACCGGCGAGGTGGTCCGCCGGGCCACGGGCCGCACGATCCAGGACCTGTGGGAGGAGCGCGTCCGCGCTCCCTACGCCTTGGACTTCCATCTCGGTCTGCCCGAGTCCCAGGAACCCCGCTACCGCCCGATCCAGCGCATGCTCCCCACCCCCGAGCAGCAGGCCCTGATCGACGCCTCACCGCAGGGCCCGCACTCGCTGACCTCGATCGCGTTCAACGCGCATGTCCCGGACGCGGGCGACCTCGTGGACTACGCCAACTCCCGCACCGTACGCGCCAAGGGCCCGGCGTCGGCGGGCGGCGTGGCGGCGGCCCGCGGGATCGCCGGAATGTACGCGGCGGCCATCAGCGAACTGAACGACCGCCCGCCCCTCCTCAAGCCGGACACGATCGCCGAGGTCGGCCAGATCCACTCCATCGGCTACGACCTGATCGCCCGCGCCCACCGCTCCTACGGCCTCGGCTTCCAGGCCACGGCCGACACCTGGCACCCGTTCCTCGGCGCCGGCGCCTTCGGTCACAGCGGCGCGGCGGGCTCCCAGGGCTTCGCCGACCCCCGCAGCGGCCTGGCCTACGGCTACACCCGTCGCCGCCTGGCCTTCCCGGGCGGGGCAGCCCCGGAGAACAACCAGTTCGTCAGGGCGGTACACACAGCAGCACTGGCCCACTGAAGCCACCACGGCCGACGGCACAGGCCCACCAAGGTCCACTGTCAGCCAGAAATTCAGCACGCCAACCGCGGGAGGCACCTGCTCAACGCCCCCGAGTGCGGGAGGCGCCTACGGAGCCCACCCCGCGCAAGAGGGCCGTACCCGACGTCCACGGGTACGGCCCTCTCACGTACGCAACGAGCGACCTCAGACCAGCGTCACCGTGATGTTGCCGCGGGTCGCCTTCGAGTAGGGGCAGACCTGGTGGGCCTGCTCCAACAGCGCCCGTCCCGTGGCCTCGTCCACGTGGGGGATGTGGGCCGAGATCTCGACGATGAGGCCGAAGCCGTCGTCGTTCTTGCCGATGCCGACCTTCGCGGTGACGGTCGAGCCGGTGATGTCGGCCTTGGTCTGGCGGGCCACGACTCCCAGCGCACCCTGGAAGCAGGCGCTGTACCCGGCGGCGAAGAGCTGCTCGGGGTTGGTGCCCTCGCCGCTGCCGCCCATTTCCTTCGGCGGGTTCACGACGACGTCGAGGCGGCCGTCCTCGGTGGCGACACGGCCGTCGCGGCCGTTCTCGGCGGTGGCGACGGCGGTGTACAGGACGTCGGTCTGCTGGATGGACATGCGGTACTTCCTCCTAGGTCCGCCGTGCGACTCGCGCCCACGATCGACGACGGTTTCGGAAAGAAGTTACCGCATGCCGGAAAACGACAGAAGACGTCAGAGCTTGACGATCATCTTTCCGGTGTTGTCGCCCCGCAGTACCCCGAGGAACGCCTCCAGGTTGTTCTCGATGCCCTCGACGACCGTCTCGCGGTACTTGAGCGCACCGGACGCCACCCACGGGCCGACCTCGGAGACGAACTGCGGCTGAAGGTCGTAGTGGTCGCCGACCAGCAGACCCTCGATCCGGCCGCGGGTCTGGATGAGACGGGCGAGGTTGCGCGGGCCGGGGGCGGGCTCGGTGTTGTTGTAGACCGAGATCATGCCGCAGATCGCGATCCGGCCGCCCTGGTTCAGCGAGCCGATGGCCGCCTCCAGGTGGTCACCGCCGACGTTGTCGAAGTAGACGTCGACGCCGTCGGGCGCGGCCTCGCGCAGCTGCTGGCTCACCGGGCCGTTCTTGTAGTTGAAGGCCGCGTCGAAGCCGTACTCCTCCACCAGGAGCTTGACCTTCTCGTCGGAGCCGGCCGAGCCGATGACCCGCGAGGCACCCTTGAGCCTGGCGATCTGGCCGACCTGGCCGCCGACGGCACCGGCGGCGCCGGAGACGAAGACCGAGTCGCCCTCCTTGAAGGACGCGGTGCGCAGCAGACCCGCGTAGGCGGTGAGGCCGGTCATGCCGAGGACGCCGAGGTAGGTGGACAGGGGCGCGGCGTCCGGGTCGACCTTGACGGCCTGCGTGGCGTCGAACGTGGCGTACTCGCGCCAGCCGCCGAAGTGCAGGACGTGGTCGCCGACGGCGATGCCCTCGGCACCGGAGGCGATGACCTCGCCGACCGCGCCGCCCTGCATGGCCTTGCCGAGCTCGAAGGGGGCGACGTAGGACTTGGCGGCCGACATGCGGCCCCGCATGTAGGGATCCACCGACAGGTACTTGTTCCGCACCAGCACCTGACCCTCACCCGGCTGCTTCACCTCGGCCTCGACCAGGGCGAAGTCCTCGGGCTTCGGCCAGCCGACGGGACGGCTGAGCAGGTGCCACTCGCGGTTGATCATGACAGAACCTTTCGCGTTCACTTCAGCAGATTTACTTCAGTACCTGAAACAACCATGCTCCTGAATATTTCATGTTGTCAAGTAATGGGGGTAGTCTTGAGCCATGGCCACTCCACCCAAGACCCGCCGCCCCGACGCGCTGACCATGGAAGTCGTCGAGCTGATCGGTGACGTCGTGGCGCGCTTCTACGAGGACTACGAGGAGGCCGCCGGCGACCACGCGCTCACCGGCGCCCAGGCACGGCTGCTCAGCCTGCTGTCGCTGGAGCCGCTGCCCATGCGGAAGCTGGCGCAGAAGCTGAAGTGCGAGCCGTCGAACGTGACCGGGATCGTGGACCGCCTGGAGACACGCGGCCTGGTGGAGCGGCGGCCCGACCCCGCGGACCGGCGGGTGAAGGTGGCGGCGGTGACGGACGAGGGCCGGGACGTGGCCCGGAGCCTGCGCGAGGGACTGCGTTTCGCCCGTGAGCCGCTGGCCGGGCTGTCGGACGAGGAGCGGGAGTCGCTGCGGGACCTGCTGCGGCGGATGCTGAACTCGTAGCCGCGGCCGGGCGGTCGACCGGCCGGCGGTGACCTGGGGTCACCGCCTCAGGTGCACCACCACAGGAACCGCTCGCACTGCGTCTCGGACGGAGCCGGCGTCGGGTCGGCCGTGGTCGGGTCAGCCGTGGGGGTGGCCGGCGCGGCCGGGCTGGTGGCGGTCGGAGTCGGGGTGGAGGCGCCCGGAACGGCCGTGGCCCCCGCCGACTGGGCGTCCTTGTCCTTGTCCTTGTCGTCCTTCTCCTTCTCGGAGGCGGACGCGGAGGCCGAGGCCGAGGGGGACTTCGAGGCGTTCGCGGACGCGGAGGCCGAGGGGAGCGCGTTCGCGTCGTCCAGTGGCTCGGCGGTCTTGCCGGCCTCCGCCGAGGCGGCGCCCTCCGCTGACTCGTCGCCGGCCGCGGCGGGCGTGGAGTGGGAACCGGGCGCATCCATGCCGAGCTCGGCGAGGCTCAGGCCGCCGGCGGCGAGCACGAAGCCCGCGGCGACGAGGAGGGCCCGGCGGCGTCTGCGGCGATGGGCCGCGGCTTTACGGTCACGGCGGCTTCCGGCGCCCGAGGGGCCGTCGCCGTCCTCGTCGTCGTACTCCAGGTCGTCCGTGTCGTCGTACTCGTCCGAGTCCTCCGGCGTCTCCGCGACGGGGGCCCGGCCGCGGCGGCCCTGGGCGCGGCGTCGCGCCGCCCGGCCGCCGGTGACCGGCTCCGGCTGCTCGGGGGCCGCCTCGGGGCTCTCCGCGGTCTCGGTCGCGCTCTCGGCGTGACCGGTGCCGTCCGTGGACGTGTCGCCGTACGCCGCCGTCTCGTGCCCGGGCCCGTAGGTCGCGGCCGGGTCGTGGCCGCCGTACGCGTCCTGGTAGCCGCCGCCGTAGGCCGGGTACCCGCCGTCGTCCGCCGGCTGCGGCTGGGCGTACCGCTGTGCGTGCTGCTGGGCGGGCTGGGTCGCGTAGGCGCGGAGCTGTTCTACGGAGGTGCCGCACCCCGGGCAGGCGAGGGCGCCGTTGAGGTGCCGTCGGCACGGGAGGCAGTAGTCCATGACGCGGGAAGATTAAGTTCCCGATCCGTAGCGTTCCTAGAGGCAGCTGTGAATGTTGTGTGCGGAACTGGCCCTTCCGGCGCGGCGAGTTGAGGATGATCCACCCATCCACCCTCAACTCGCCGAAACCGGCCGCAGCGCTCCGCTCAGGCCTTCTTACGCGTCGTCATCACACGCTGGATCAGGATGAAGGCGCAGAGCAGCACACCGGTGGCGATCTTCGTCCACCAGGAGCTGAGCGTGCCCTCGAACTGGATGATGCTCTTGATCAGACCGAGCACGAGGACGCCGAACAGCGTGCCGAGCACATAGCCGGAGCCGCCCGTCAGCAGGGTGCCGCCGATGACCACCGCGGCGATCGCGTCGAGTTCCATGCCGACCGCGTGCAGCGGGTCGCCGGACTGGATGTAGAGCATGAAGAGCAGACCGGCGAGCGCGGAGCAGAAGCCGCTCATCGTGTAGACCGCGATCTTCGTGCCGCCCAGCGGGAGGCCCATGAGGAGGGCCGACTGCTCGTTGCCGCCGATGGCGTAGATCCGGCGGCCGAAGCGGGTGTAGTGCAGGAGGTAGAAGGCCGCCGCCAGGACCACGAGGGCCACCACCGCGCCGATCGACAGCTCGCCCAGGCCCAGTGACACGCGTGTCTCGGCCAGGCTGCTCACCGCGGAGTCGTTGATCGCGATCGACTCCTTGCTGATGACCAGGCACAGGCCCCGGAAGAGGAAGAGGCCCGCGAGGGTCACGATGAACGGCTGGATCTCGAAGTTGTGGATCACATAACCCATGAGGAAGCCGCCGAACGCGCCCACGCCCAGGGATATGGGGATGACCACGAGGAGCGGCAGGCCCACGTCCTGGACCAGCCACGCCGTGAGCATCGTCGTGAAGCCGATCACCGAACCGACGGACAGGTCGATGCCGCCGGACAGGATGACGAAGGTGGCGCCGACGGCGGCGACCAGCAGATAGCCGTTGTCGATGAACAGGTTGAGGAACACCTGCGAGTCGCCGAAGCCGTAGTTCTGGTAGCGGCTGAGGCCGGCGATGTACATCGCGAGGAACAGGGCGGCCGTGACCAGTACGGGGAGCCGGCGGTCACCCAGTACGCGCGCCGCCTTGGACGGCGTACGGGCTTCGGGCTTGGCCGCTGTCGTGGGGGTCTTGGTCGTCGTACTCATCACGACACCTCCATCTTGGGAGTGGCGGGCTCGGTGGTGACCGCGGCCGGTGCCGCCGGGGGCGTCTTCTTCGCGCGGGCGCCGAAGACCTTCGCCCGGAACTTCGGGGACTGGAGCAGGCAGACGACGATGACGACGGCGGCCTTGAAGACCAGGTTCGTCTGGGTCGGTACGCCGATGGTGTAGATGGTGGTGGTGAGGGTCTGGATGACCAGGGCACCGACCACCGTGCCGCCGATGGAGAAGCGGCCGCCGAGCAGCGAGGTGCCGCCGATGACCACGGCGAGGATGGCGTCCAGCTCGATCCACAGGCCGGCGTTGTTGCCGTCCGCGGCCGAGGTGTTGGAGCTGACCATCAGGCCGGCGATGCCCGCGCACAGGGCGCAGAAGACGTACACCATGATCTTGATGCGCATCGACCTGATGCCCACCAGCCGGCTGGCCTCGGCGTTGCCGCCGACCGACTCGACGAGCAGGCCGAGGGCGGTGCGCCGGGTCAGGGCGACGGTGACGGCGACGACCGCGGCGACCACGAAGATGGAGAACGGCAGGGTCAGCCAGTAGCCGCCGCCGATCAGCTTGTACGGCTCGCTGTTGATGGTGATGATCTGGCCGTCGGTGATCAGCTGGGCGACGCCCCGGCCCGCGACCATGATGATGAGGGTCGCGATGATGGGCTGGATGCCCATGCGGGCGACGAGGAAGCCGTTCCACAGACCGCAGACGACCGCGGCGATCAGGCCGAGGCCCATCGCCAGCAGGACTCCGGACAGGGCGTCCTGGTCCTTCTGGTCGCTGATGTACGAACAGGTCAGCGCGCCGGTGATGGCGACGACCGCGCCGACGGAGAGGTCGATGCCGCCGGTGGCGATGACCAGGGTCATGCCGACCGCGACCAGGATCAGGGGCGAGCCGAACAGCACGATCGAGACGAGGCTGCCGTAGAGGTGGCCGTCCGTCATGTGGATCGCGAAGAAGTCGGGTGTGAAGGGGATGTTGACGAGCAGCAGGGCCACCAGGACCGCGACCGGCCAGAAGAGGTTGTGGCGCGTCAATGCTCGCCAGCGGGGGTTGGTGATCACTGCTGTTCTCCGCTCTGCTCTCCGCTGGCGATGGTCTCTAGGATCTTGCTGGGGGTGATCTCGGGCCCGTTGGTGAGCCGCGCCACGAGCTTGCGGTCGCGCAGCACGCCGATGGTGTGGCTGAGGCGGAGCACCTCTTCCAGCTCGGCCGCGATGTAGAGGACCGACATGCCGTCCTCGGAGAGGGAGACCACCAGCTTCTGGATCTCCGTCTTGGCGCCGATGTCGATGCCGCGGGTCGGCTCGTCGAGGATCAGCAGCTTGGGCTGGGTGATCAGCCAGCGGGCGAGGAGCACCTTCTGCTGGTTGCCGCCGCTCAACTGGCCCACCCGGGCCTCGGGGTTGGCGGGGCGGATGTCGAGGGCCTTGATGTACTTGGCGACGAGTTCGTCGCGCTGGGCCGTCGGGATGGGGCGGGTCCAGCCGCGGGCCGCCTGGAGGGCGAGGATGATGTTCTCGCGGACCGTCAGGTCGGGGACCAGGCCCTCGGCCTTGCGGTTCTCGGAGCAGAACGCGACTCCGGCGCCGATGGCGTCGTTGGGCGCGCTCATGCTGACCTGCTTGCCGCCGATGGTGACCTTGCCGGCGTCGGGCTGGTCGGCGCCGAAGAGGAGCCTGGCCAGTTCGGTGCGGCCGGAGCCCAACAGGCCCGCGAGGCCGACGACTTCACCCTTCTTGATGTCGAGGTCGAAGGGGGCGATGCCGCCGGTGCGGCCGAGCCCCTCCGCGGTGAGCAGCGACTCGCCGACGTCCGCGTGGAGTTGGTGGTCGTGCAGCTCCTCCAGCTGGTCCAGGGCCTTGCCGATCATCAGCTCGATGAGGCCGACCTGGTCGAGGTCGCGGACCAGGTGCTCGCCGACGAGGGTGCCGTTGCGCAGGACCGTCATGCGGTCGCAGATCTCGTAGATCTGGTCGAGGAAGTGGGAGACGAAGAGGATCGCCACGCCCTCGTCCCTCAACTGCCGCATCAGACGGAAGAGTTCGAGGACCTCGTCGCGGTCGAGGCTGGAGGTCGGCTCGTCCAGGACGAGGACCTTGGTGCCGGAGCCCGAGCCGTCGCTGTCGCCGTGGCCCACCGACCGGACGATCGCGACCAGTTGCTGCACCGCGAGGGGGTACGAGGCGAGGGGGGCGGTGACGTCGATGTCGAGGCCGAGCCGGTCGACCATCTCCGCGGCTTCCTTGCGCATGCGCTTCCACTGGATGCGGCCGGCGCGGGTGGGTTCACGGCCGATGAAGATGTTCTCCGCCACCGACAGGTTGGGGCAGAGGTTGACCTCCTGGTAGACGGTGCTGATGCCGGCGTGCTGCGCCTGGAGCGGGCTGCCGATCCGCACGGCCTTGCCGTCGAGGGTGACGGTGCCGCCGTCCAGGGTGTACACCCCGGTCAGCACCTTGATCAGGGTGGATTTCCCGGCCCCGTTCTCGCCCATCAGGGCGTGGATCTCGCCGGGGAAGAGCCGGAAGTCGACGCCCGACAGAGCCCTTACCCCCGGAAACTCTTTGACTATGCCCGTCATCTCCAGGACGGGCTGCGGCTCTGCCATGGCAGCGCTCCTCGTGGAATCGTCGATTCGGGCCGAAACCTATGTGATCGGTTCAGGCCCGCGGGGAGCCCCCCGCGGCCGAGGCGTGCTCGGCCGGCCGGAGGCTCCCCGACAGTGGGTGCGGTCGGTCAGTACCGCGTCGGTCAGTACCGCGTCGGTCAGTACTTGCGGCTCGGGAGCGCGGCCTTGGCCTGGTCCTGCATGAAGTCGCCCTCCTTGGTCTTGATCCAGCGCTCGACCGTGCCGCCGTCGTGGACCGTCTTGACGACCTCCATCAGCTGGGGGCCGAGGAGCGGGTTGCACTCGACGATGGCGTTGATCTTGCCCTCGGACATCGCGACGAAGCCGTCCTTCACGCCGTCGATCGAGACGATCAGGATGTCCTTGCCGGGCTTCTTGCCGGCCGCCTCGATGGACTGGATGGCGCCGATGGCCATGTCGTCGTTGTGCGCGAACAGGACGTTGATGTCCGGGTTGGACTGGAGGAAGGCCGCCATGACCTGCTTGCCGCCGGCGCGGGTGAAGTCACCGGTCTGGCTGACGACGATCTTCCAGTCGTCCTTGTGCTCGGCGTCCATGACCTCCTTGAAGCCCTTGGCGCGCTCGATCGCCGGGGCGGCACCGGTGGTGCCCTCCAGCTGGGCGATCTTCACGTCGCCCTTGAGGCCGGCCTTGGCGATGACCTTCTCGAGGATCTTCGCGGCGCGGCGGCCCTCGTCGGTGAAGTCGGAGCCGACGAGGGTGACGTACAGGGACTCGTCGGAGGTCTCCACGGAGCGGTCGGTGAGGACGACCGGGATCTTCGCGGCCTTGGCCTCCTTGAGCACCGCGTCCCAGCCGGTGACGACCACCGGGGAGAAGGCGATGACGTCGACCTTCTGCGCGATGTAGCTGCGGATGGCCGAGATCTGGTTCTCCTGCTTCTGCTGGGCGTCGGAGAACTTCAGGGTGTAACCCGCCTCCTTGGCCGCCGACTTGACCGAGTCGCTGTTGGCGGTGCGCCAGCCGCTCTCGGAGCCGACCTGGGAGAAGCCGAGGGTGATCGCCTTGCCGCCGCCGCCGCTGCCCGCGGAGTCGCTGGAGTTGTCGTCCTCCTTGGCGCAGGCCGCCAGGGTGCCCGCCGCCGCGACGCCGATCGCCGCGGTCAGGAAGTTCCTTCTGTTGAGCATGTTCTTCTCCTTTGAAGAGCCAGGACAGATCGCACCGCGTCCAGCCTGTCGATCATTATTCGAAATATCGGTCACACTGGTGTGCGAATTGCGACGCTTGACGGGGTTCGGGTCAGTCGGGAGCCGTACTGGCCCTGACGACGAGTTGGGGTTCGATGGCCACTCCGGGCGTACCGGAGGGAGCCCGGCCCTCGATGAGGTCCAGCAGCAGGGCGATGCTGTGCTTGCCCACCGTCGCGAAGTCCTGCCGGACGGTGGTGAGCGGCGGCGCGAAGAACTCGGACTCCGGGATGTCGTCGAAGCCGACGATCGCGACGTCCTGGGGCGTACGCACCCCCGCTTCCCGCAGCGCCCGCAACACCCCCAGCGCCATCTGGTCGTTGGCGACGAAGACTGCGGTCAGTCCACGGCCCACCCAGCCGGCCAGTTCCTGGCCCGCCCGGTAGCCCGAGAGCGGACTCCAGTCCCCCCGCAGCGGCGTCGGCGGCTCGATGCCCGCCGCTTCGAGAGTGTCCCGCCAGCCGGTGACCCGGTCGGCGGCCTCCTGCCAGTCCCCGGGTCCGGCGAGATGCCAGACCGTGCGGTGCCCCGCGGCCAGCAGATGCCCGGTGGCGAGGCGGGCACCGAGCTGCTGGTCCACGTTGACGCTGGGGATCTTCGCGCCGGATCCGGTGCCGACGACCACCACCGGGAAGGGGTGGCGGAGTTCGGCGAGGGCCTCGACCGCCGAGCGCTGCGGGGCGAGGGCGATCACTCCCTCCACCCCGCCGTCGCTGAGGTGGTCCAGGGCCTCGGACAGGGTCTCCTTCGCCAGCTTGCGCAGGCTGACCGTCGAGACGGTGTAGCCCGCGGCCCGGGCCGCGTCCTCCAGCGCGAACAGCGTGCTGGCCGGGCCGTAGAGCGTGGTGTTGGAGGCGACCACACCCAGGGTGCGGGTGCGGCGGGTAGCCAGGGCGCGGGCGGAGGAGTTACGGCGGTAGCCCATCTCCTCGATCGCCCGCAGGACCTTGGCCCGCGTCTCGTCCCGGACGTTGGGATGATCACCCAGCACCCGGGACACCGTCTGGTGGGACACCCCGGCGAGGCGTGCCACATCGGCCATGGTGGGCGGCCGGAGCTCCAAGTGGTTCACGGCCGCACCTCCTGGGGTCAGCGATCGAATGAATGCGGTGCACATTGTGAGCGCTAACAATTCATGCCGGTCAAGAGGGCTGCGTCAGGGAAGTCGTCACGGTTGAATAACGCAGCAGGCTGCGGGAGTTGAGATACCGGACGGTTGTGCACGTCATCAAGACCGTTACGCCGTTCGACCCTCCGACCCATTGACACCCCGACCGAGACGTCCTTACGGTCGGGCCAGCATTTCGAACGTGAGCCGAAATTTCGAACAACAAGCTTGAGAGCCTAGGGAGTAGTTGACGTGCGCATCACGGGAATCAGCACGCACGTGGTCGGGACGCCATGGCGCAACCTGACCTACGTCCAGGTGCACACCGACGAGGGACTCACCGGAGTCGGCGAGACCCGCATGTTGGGCCACACCGACGCCCTGATCGGCTATCTGCACGAGGCGAAGACCAACCACATTCTCGGGTCGGACCCCTTCGCTGTCGAGGATCTGGTCAAGCGCATGAAGTACGGCGACTACGGCCGTGCGGGCGAGATCGTGATGTCCGGCATCGCCGTGATCGAGATGGCCTGCTGGGACATCAAGGGCAAGGCGCTCGGCGTCCCGGTCTGGCAGCTGCTCGGCGGCAAGGTCACCGACAAGGTCAAGGCGTACGCCAACGGCTGGTACACCACCGAGCGCACCCCGGAGGCCTACCACAAGGCCGCCCAGGGCGTCATGGAGCGCGGCTACAAGGCGCTCAAGATCGACCCCTTCGGCACCGGGCACTTCGAGCTCGACCACGAGCAGAGCATGTACGCCGTCTCGCTGATCGAGGCCGTCCGGGATGCCATCGGCCCGGACGCCGAGCTGATGCTGGAGATGCACGGCCGCTTCTCCCCCGCCACCGCCGTACGCCTCGCCAAGGACCTCGCGCCCTTCAAGCCCGCGTGGCTGGAGGAGCCGGTGCCGCCGGAGAACCTGAAGGCGCTGGAGAAGGTCGCCGCCAAGGTCGACATGCCGGTCGCCACCGGTGAGCGCATCCACGACCGGATCGAGTTCCGCGAGCTCTTCGAGAGCCAGGCCGTGGACATCATCCAGCCCGACGTCGGCCACATCGGCGGCATCTGGGAGACCCGGAAGCTGGCCGCGACCGCCGAGACCCACTACATGCTGGTCGCACCCCACAACGTGGGTGGTCCGGTGCTGACGGCGGCCTCGCTCCAGGTCGGCTTCACCGCGCCGAACTTCAAGATCCTTGAGCACTTCAACGACTTCGCCGACGCCGACATCAAGAAGGTCGTCAAGGGCGCCCCGCAGGTCGTGGACGGCTACTTCGAGCTGTCGCACGAGCCGGGCCTCGGTGTGGAGCTGGACGTCGACGCCGCCGCCGAGTTCCCGCAGCAGCAGGCCCGCTTCGACCTGTGGGCCGACGGCTGGGAGCAGCGCAAGCCGAAGGGCACCGAGCAGTGAGCAGCGCGGTCGTCATCGGGGCGCCCGGCGAGCACGAGCTCGTCGAGCACACCCCGCGTGCGCCCGGCGCCGGCGAGGCCCTGGTCCGCGTCCACGCGGTCGGCATCTGCGGCAGCGACCGCGAGGTGTACCAGGGCAACCGGCCCGAGGGGTACGTCCGCTACCCGCTGACCCCGGGCCACGAGTGGTCCGGCACGGTCGAGGCCGTCGGCTCCGGTGTGCCCGAGGCGCTGGTCGGCCGCAAGGTGGTCGGTGAGGGCTTCCGCAACTGCCAGGTCTGCGACCGCTGCCACGCGGGCGAGACCACGCTGTGCACGGACGGCTACGAGGAGACCGGGTTCACCCAGCCCGGCGCCATGGCCGCGACCCTCACCCTGCCGGCCCGGCTGCTGCACGCCCTGCCGGACGACGCCGACCTGACGGCGGCGGCGCTCCTGGAGCCCGCCGCGTGCATCGCGGCCGCCGCGATCAAGGCGAACGCGCGGCCCGGCGAGCGGGTCGCGGTGGTGGGCACGGGGACACTCGGGATGTTCGCGGTGCAGTTCCTGCGGGCGGGCTCGCCCTCGGAGCTGCTGGTGGTGGGCACCCGCCCGGACCGCGCGGAACTCTCGAAGACCTTCGGCGCCACCGACTTCCGCACCCGCGACCAGGAGCTCCCCGACGACTTCGACGTCGTCATCGAGACCGCCGGGTCGGCGACCGCCGCGAACACCGCGGCCTCGCTGCTCAGACGCGGCGGCCGGCTCGTCCTGACGGGCATCCCGGCCGCGGGCGCCGACGGACTCGACCCCACCGATCTCGTCGTACGGCAGCTGGAGGTGCACACCGTGTTCGGGGCGCCGCCGGACGCCTGGGCGCACACGGTGCGGGTCTTCGGGGCCGGGCTGCTCGATCCGCTGCCGCTCGTCACGCACGAGCTGCCGCTGGAGGAGTTCCCGCGCGCCATCGAGCTGGTCGGGTCCGGTGACCCGACGGTCGGCAAGGTCCTTCTGAGGCCATGACGTCCCCCTGAGCCGTACGCCGGTACGGAGTACCTGACGACTCCGTACCGGCGTACATCCAAATCCCTGGGCCTTTTTTAAGCCATGTTGCACGCAGAGCCGCGACCCACGTCCGAAATATCGAACACGAAGGACAGCTTGTGACCGACACCACCGCCAGCGCGGCCCGACGACCCGGTGAGCAGGCGCTCGCAGCGCTCGGTCTGGGCGCTCCCGCCCTCGACCCGGCCGACGCTTCTGAGCACGCCTTCCCCGGCGGCGGCCGCTGGCGCACCGAAGTGCCCTCCGTGGAGGGGCCCGAGGCCCTCGCCGTGGTCCTCAAGGAGTCCTCGCGGCTCGATGTGCCGATCCACCGGATCAGCCAGGGCAGCGGCGTGTGGATGCTCACCGACGCCGAGATCACCGAGATGGTGGAGGCGACCGCCGAGCGGGACATCGAGCTCTGCCTGTTCACCGGCCCCCGCGGCACCTGGGACATCGGCGGCTCCACCCGGACCGACTCCAAGGGCGCGGGTCTGCGCGCCCGTGGCCACGACGCGGTCGCCGGGTGTGTCGAGGACGCCGTCCGCGCCACCGGGCTGGGCGTGAAGTGCCTGCTCGTCGCCGACGAGGGCGTGCTGTGGACGCTGCACCGGGCGCGCGTCGCCGGGATCATCCCGGCCGACACCACGCTCAAGGTGTCGGCGCTGATCGGGCCGGTGAACCCGGCCGCGTACGCCGTCTACGAGAACCTCGGCGGCGACTCGATCAACGTGCCCAGCGATCTGACGCTGGATCAACTCACCGAGATCCGCCGGGTGTCGGGCGCCCCGATGGACATGTACATCGAGGCCCCGGACGATCTCGGCGGCTATGTGCGGATGTACGAGGTCGCCGAGCTGATCCGGCGCGGCGCCCCGCTCTATCTGAAGTTCGGCCTGTCGAAGGCTCCCGGGATCTACCCGTACGGCCATCACATGCGCGATCTCACGCTGTCCACCGCCAAGGAAAGAGTGCGGCGCGGACGGCTCGCCCTGGACCTGCTCGCACGGCACGGAGCGGACGGCGACATGGCGCCGCTCGGCTCAAGACTGCCCGGCGCGCTGACGCGATTCGAAACGCCTGCATAACGTTCCGGACAACGCCCCTTCACAGAAGCCGACGGAGTCGAACAGACTCCGACACAACTTCTCTCGGTCGATCCAGCACCACCGACCGGCGCCCGCATCGCCGGACCGCCCCCGGTCTCTAGAACATCAAGGATGATGATCATGCTTAACCGCAGAGCTGCACTCTCCGCCATAGCCACCTCGGCCGTCCTCGCCCTCTCCCTGACCGCCTGTGGCCAGGACAGCGAGGGTGGCAGCGCGGAGAGCAAGGGCGACTCCAAGGGCGGCACCATCGGCATCGCGATGCCGACCAAGTCCTCCGAGCGCTGGATCGCCGACGGCAAGAACGTCGAGACCAACCTTCAGAAGCTGGGCTACAAGACCAAGCTGGTCTACGGCGAGGACGAGCCCGACCAGCAGGTCTCGCAGATCGAGAACCTGATCACCCAGGGCGTCAAGGCGCTGATCGTCGCCGCGATCGACAACAAGTCGCTCAACAACGTGCTCCAGGAGGCGAAGGACGCGGGCATCCCCGTCATCGCCTACGACCGCCTGATCCTCGGCACGCCGAACGTCGACTACTACGCCTCCTTCGACAACAGCAAGGTCGGCGAGCTCCAGGCCAGCTACATCGTCGACAAGCTCGGCCTCGCCTCCGGCAAGGGCCCCTTCAACATCGAGCTGTTCGCCGGCTCCAACGACGACAACAACACCAAGTACTTCTTCAACGGCGCGATGAGCGTCCTGAAGCCGTACATCGACTCCAAGAAGCTCGTCGTCAAGTCCGGCCAGGTCGACCTCAACAAGGTCACCACCCTGCGCTGGGACGGCGCCACCGCCCAGCGCCGCATGGACGACATCCTGACCGGCTCCTACAAGTCCGGCCGGGTCGACGCGGTCCTGTCGCCGTACGACGGCATCTCCATCGGCATCCTGTCGGCGCTGAAGTCCGACGGCTACGGCACCAAGGCCAAGCCGCTCCCGGTCCTGACCGGTCAGGACGCCGAGCTGGCCTCCGTGAAGTCGATCATCGCGGGCGAGCAGACGCAGACCGTCTACAAGGACACCCGTGAGCTGGCCAAGGTCGCGGCCAACATGGTCGACGCGGTGCTCAACGACAAGAAGCCCGAGACCAACGACACCAAGACCTACGACAACGGCTCCAAGGTCATCCCCGCCTACCTGCTCAAGCCGGTGAGCGTCGACAAGAGCAACTACAAGCAGGTCCTGGTCGACGGCGGCTACTACACCGAGGGCGAGCTCAAGTAGTTCCCCGTCCTCTGTAGTCGCTTGTAAGAAACCCAGATTGGAAGGCACGACCATGGCGGGACCCGTCCTGGAAATGCGCTCGATCGTCAAGACCTTTCCCGGTGTGAAAGCGCTGTCGGACGTCACGCTGACCGTCCGCCAGGGCGAGGTCCACGCCATCTGCGGTGAGAACGGCGCCGGGAAGTCCACCTTGATGAAGGTGCTCTCCGGAGTCCATCCGCACGGCACGTACGAGGGCGAGATCCTCTTCGAAGGGGACGTCTGCGAGTTCAAGGACATCCGGGCGAGCGAGGCGCACGGCATCGTCATCATCCACCAGGAGCTGGCGCTGGTGCCCTACCTCTCCCTCGCGGAGAACATCTTCCTCGGCAACGAGCACGCCTCGCGCGGCTTCATCGACTGGCGCGAGACCCTGCGGCACGCGAGCGAGCTGCTGCGCCGGGTGGGGCTCAGCGAGCACCCCGAGACCCGGGTCGCCGACATCGGTGTCGGCAAGCAGCAGCTGGTGGAGATCGCCAAGGCGCTCTCCAAGAAGGTGAAGCTGCTGATCCTGGACGAGCCCACCGCCGCCCTGAACGACGAGGACAGCGGCAAACTCCTGGATCTGATCCTGGAGTTGAAGAAGCAAGGCATCACCTCGATCATCATCTCGCACAAGCTCAACGAGATCCGCAAGGTCGCCGACTCCGTCACGATCATCCGCGACGGCAAGACCATCGAGACCCTCGACGTGAAGTCCGAGGAGACCTCCGAGGACCGGATCATCTCCGGCATGGTCGGCCGCGACCTCGACCACCGCTTCCCCGAACGCACCGCGTACGACGGTGAGCTGGACGCGGCTCCGGCCCTGGAGATCCGCGACTGGACCGTGCACCACCCGATCGACCAGCAGCGCAAGGTCGTCGACGACGTGTCGATCCATGTCCGGCGCGGGGAGATCGTCGGCATCGCCGGGCTGATGGGCGCGGGCCGCACCGAGCTCGCGATGAGCGTGTTCGGCCGCTCCTACGGGCGGCACGCGGCCGGCACGGTCCTCAAGGACGGCAAGGAGATCCGTACCAAGTCGGTCGCCGAGGCGGTCGACCACGGCATCGCCTATGTCACCGAGGACCGCAAGCACTACGGCCTCAACCTCATCGACACCATCAACCGCAACATCTCGCTGAGCGCCCTGAACAAGGTCGCCAAGCGAGGTGTGGTCGACGAGCACGAGGAGCGGAAGGTCGCCGAGGGCTTCCGCAAGTCCATGAACATCAAGGCGCCGACCGTCTTCGAGCCGGTGGGCAAGCTGTCCGGCGGCAACCAGCAGAAGGTCGTCCTCAGCAAGTGGATCTTCGCCGGTCCCGAGGTGCTGATCCTGGACGAACCCACCCGAGGCATCGACGTCGGTGCCAAGTACGAGATCTACACCGTCATCGACCAGCTGGCCGCACAGGGCAAGGCGGTGGTCTTCATCTCGTCCGAGCTGCCCGAGCTGCTCGGCATGTGTGACCGCATCTACACGATGGCCGCCGGGCGGCTGACCGGCGAGTTCTCCCGTGCCGAGGCCTCGCAGGAATCGCTGATGCGCCAGATGACCAAGGACAAAGAGGTAACCCGATGAGCACGGACGTGACCGCCAAGACGCCGGCCCCGGCGCCGCCGGGCAAGAGCGGCTCCGCCTCCGGCGACAACCTGTTGCAGCTGATGCTGGACGGCCTGCGCCGCAACATGCGCCAGTACGGCATGCTGATCGCCCTCGGCCTGATCGTCGCGCTGTTCGCGGTGTGGACCGACGGTGACCTGCTGCTGCCGCGCAACGTCTCCAACCTGGTGTTGCAGAACAGCTATGTGCTGATCCTCGCGATCGGCATGATGCTGGTCATCATCGCGGGCCACATCGACCTGTCGGTCGGCTCGGTCACGGCGTTCGTGGGTGCGTTCGCGGCGGTACTGACGGTCCAGCACGATGTGTCCTGGCCGATAGCCGTGGTGCTGAGCCTGGCGGTCGGCGCGGGCGCGGGGGCGGCCCAGGGCTTCCTCATCGCGTATCTCGGCATACCGTCGTTCATCGTCACCCTCGCGGGCATGCTGGTCTTCCGCGGCTTCACCGAGATTCTGCTGGAGGGCCAGACCCTCGGCCCGTTCCCGAGCGGACTCCAGAAGATCGGCAACGGCTTCCTGCCGGAGACCGGCCCGGACACCAACTACCACAACATCACGCTGCTGCTGGGCTTCGCCCTGATCGTCTTCGTGGTCCTCCAGGAGGTCCGCGACCGGGGGCGCCAGCAGGAGTTCTCCCTCGACGTGCTGCCCAGGAACATCTTCCTGCTGAAGCTCGTCTCGATCGTCGCCGCGATCCTCGTCGTCACCATGCTGCTCGCCAGCTACAAGGGTGCGCCGATCGTCCTGCTCATCCTGGGCGCGCTGGTCGTCGGCTACGGCTACCTGATGCGCAACTCGATCTTCGGCCGGCACATCTACGCGATCGGCGGCAACCTGCCGGCCGCGAAGCTGTCCGGTGTGAAGGACAAGAAGGTCACCTTCCTCGTCTTCCTGAACATGGGCGCGCTCGCGGCCCTGGCGGGTCTGGCGATCGCCGCGCGACTGAACGCGGCGTCCCCGAAGGCGGGCCTCAACTACGAACTGGAGGCCATCGCCTCGGCGTTCATCGGCGGCGCGTCCATGAGCGGCGGTGTCGGCACCGTCCTCGGCGCGATCATCGGCGGTCTGGTCCTCGGTGTCCTGAACAACGGCATGAACCTCCTCAGCGTCGGCTCCGACTGGCAGCAGGTCATCAAGGGCCTCGCCCTGCTGGCCGCGGTCGGGTTCGACGTGTGGAACAAGCGCAAGTCCGGTTCCTAGCAGACCGGTTCGACCGCATCGGGCCCCGCCACACGGCGGGGCCCTTTCCCATGGACCTTTCCTGAGGAAGGGAGTAACCCCGGTGAAGGAACTCTTCGGCAAGCTCGCCGACGGCACCGAGATCCACCGCTGGTCGCTGGAGAACGGCGGCACCCGTATCAAGGTCCTGTCCTACGGCGGGATCGTGCAGTCCCTGGAGGTCCCCGACCGGCACGGCCGGTACGCGAACGTCTCCCTGGGCTTCACCCGCGTCGAGGACTACGTGACCTCCAGCCCGTACTTCGGGGCGCTGATCGGCCGGTACGGCAACCGCATCGGCAAGGGCGCGTTCACGCTGGACGGTTCGGTGCACCAACTCTCCGTCGACGACGGCGAGAACAGCCTGCACGGCGGCGAGGCGGGCTTCGACACGGTGGTCTGGGACGTCGAGCCCTTCGAGCGCGGCACCGACATCGGCCTGCGCCTGTCGTACATCTCCCCCGACGGCGAGATGGGCTACCCGGGCACGCTCACGGTGAAGGTGACGTACACCCTCACCGCCGAGGGCGACTGGCGCATCGACTACGAGGCCACCACCGACCAGGCCACGATCGTCAACCTCACCAACCACGTCTACTGGAACCTCACGGGTGAGGGCAGCGGCACGATCGAGAACCACGAACTGGCCATCCCCGCGGCCCACTTCACGCCCACCGACCCGGGCCTGATCCCGACCGGTGAGCTGGCGCCGGTGGCGGGCACGCCCTTCGACTTCCGCGAGTCGAAGCCGATCGGCCGGGATCTGCGCACCGGGCATCCGCAGCTGCTCGCGGCCAAGGGGTACGACCACAACTGGGTCCTGGACAAGGGGGTCACGGCGGAACCGGAGACCGTGGCGACCCTGCTCGACCCCGCCTCGGGCCGCACCCTGCGGATCGCCTCCACCGAGCCCGGCGTGCAGTTCTACTCGGGCAACTTCCTCGACGGAACGCTGGTCGGCCCGGCCGGCCGCACCTACCGTCAGGGCGACGCGCTGTGCCTGGAGACCCAGCACTATCCTGACTCCCCGAACCACGAGAACTTCCCCTCGACCGTGCTGCGACCTGGGCAGACCTACCGGTCGACGACCGTGCACTCCTTCCACACGTGACCCTCCTTCACAGGTGGCACACAATTTCTTACCGATTTCTCAGCGGTTGAACAGTGCCCCCGCAGCCCCCGTATGTATGAGCGGCCCGTGCTCCCCCGCGCGGGCCACCCAAAGACGACGGACCCGGCCGTCCCCGACGGGTCCGCCCCATACGGAGGTTCCATGGCCGAGAACGTCACCTCGCTGTTCCGCAGCACAGCGGCGCACAGCCCGTCCATGGCGGCGCTGACGCGGGCGGTCGGCGACGGGGCAGGCCCGATCGACTTCTGTATTCCGGTGAACCCCTACTTCCCCACCCCGGGGATGTGGGACGAGATGTCCGGCCGCCTCCGCGACATCATCACGTACTACCCGTCCAGCGCCGACACCATCACCGCCGAGCTGTGCAACCTCCTCCAACTCCCGCCGCAGGCCGTGGCGATGGGCAACGGCTCGACCGAACTGATCACCTGGATCGACCACCTGCTGGTCCGTGAGTCCCTCGCCATCCCCGTCCCCACCTTCGGCCGCTGGACCGACCAGCCCATGGAGACCGGCAAGCGGGTCGACATGTTCCCGCTCCAGGAGTCCAGCGGCTTCGCCCTCGACCTCGCCCAGTACGCCGAGTTCATCCGGGCCAGGGGGACCCGGGCGGCCGTGATCTGCAACCCCAACAACCCCGACGGCGGCTTCCTCCACAAGCACGCCGTCGTGCAGTTCATGGACGCGATGGCCGACCTCGACCTGGTCGTCATCGACGAGAGCTTCCTGGAGTTCGCCGACGCGGAGGCGGAGCCTTCGGTGGTGCAGGAGGCGATGCTGCGGCCGAACGTGATCGTGCTCCGGTCGCTCGGCAAGAACTTCGGGCTGCACGGCATACGCTTCGGCTACATGGTCGCCAACCCGGCCCTCGCCGGCCGCGTCCGCTCGATGCTGCCGAAGTGGAACCTCAACGCCTTCGCCGAGTACGTGGTGTTCATGCTCAAGGAGCACGGCGCCGAGTACGCGCAGAGCCTCCAGCAGGTCTACCGGGACCGCCTCGACATGTCGAGCCAGCTCTCCGCCCTCCCCGGTCTGACCGTCTACCCCTCCCAGGGCAACTTTCTCTTCGTGCGCCTCCCCGTGGGCGCCGAAGGCACCGTGGTCCGGGACCGCCTGCTCTCCGAGCACCGGATCCTGGTCCGCGAGTGCGGCAACAAGATCGGCTCGTCCAGCCGCTTCCTGCGTCTCGTGGTGCGCCCCCAGACGGACGTGCGTCGCCTGGTGTCCGCGCTGGAACAGGTGCTCTACGGGACCAGGAGGGGAGCCGCCGTGCCCGAGCTGGCTACCGGGACCAGCTACAGCTCGGGTACGGCGGCCGTGGACCGGCTGATGAGCAACGGGGTGGGCATGCCGCTGGCTGCGCAGGCTATGGCGGCGCCTATGCCTGCGGCGCCTCAGCCGGTTGCTCCGCAGCCTCAGCCCATGCCCATGCCCATGCCTGCGGCGCCTCAGCCGATGCCGATGCCTACGCCTATGCCGGTTGCTCCTGCTGCGGCCGTTCAGTCGCCGTACGGGGTGCCTGATGGGCCTACGCCGCCTGGGGTGCCTGCGCGGGGTGGGCTGACCGCTGCGCAGGTTCGGGGGACCAATGGGTTGACGCCGGCGCCGGCTCAGGGGTGGCCGAACAGTGGGGCTTGGCCTAATGCTGCGGGGGCCTGAGGGGCGCGGGCGGGTGCGGGTCCGTTGTGGCTGGTCGCGCGGTTCCCCGCGCCCCTTCAGGGCGTTGCAGCTAGGCCGGGTTCAGTTTCCACTGTTGGCAATTGTTGTTCAGCCAGGTCCATTGCCTGACGTCTGCCGCGTCCGCCGTGGAGCAGTCGGCTACATCGGCCACCTTGCCTGTCGCCTCGTTGACGATCCTCACGTAGCTGCTGTCCGTCACCACGAAGCGGAAGCGTTGGCAGGTGTTGTTCAGCCAGCTCCACTGGCGTAGGTCGGCGCCGTCCGCGCTGGAACAGTCCGCCGTGTCCAGGACCTTGCCCGTTGCCACGTTCACCAGGCGACTGGTGTCGTCACCCTGGTCCTCTGTACGCCACTTCTGGTTGTTGCCGCCGTTGCAGGTGTACTGCTGGACGTTGGCGCCGTCGGCCGTCGAACTCCCGGCCACATCGAGGCACTTGCCGCTGTTGCGGTTGGTGATGGTGTACGTCGTGGAGGTGGACGACGGCTCGCCGGACGGGCCCGTCATGCTCGCGCCGAGGGCCACCGGGGTGCCGAGGTTCGGGGTGCCGTCGGAGTTCCAGGTGAACTTCTGGGCGCGGGTCGTACGGCCGTTGTCACAGCCGTCGGAGGACGAGTCGTTGGCGTGGTAGACGATCCAGTTCTCGGTGCCGTCCGGCGAGGTGAAGAAGCCGTTGTGGCCGGGGCCGTAGACGCCTGCCGAGTCGTTGCGCTGGAAGACGGGGGTGGTCTTCTTCGTCCAGGAGGAGGCCGAGAGGGGGTCGGAGCCCGTCAGAGTCAGCTGGCCGAGTTTGTAGTCGGGGGTCCAGCAGCCGCTCGCCGAGTAGATGAGGTAGGTCTGGCCGTTGCGCTGGAGGATCTCCGGGCCCTCGTTGACCGTGCCGCCGGACTTCTCCCAGGAGTACGTCGGCGTGGAGATGGTCGAGAAGCCGGTGGCGAGGGTGTACGGGTTGGACATCCTGGCGGCCACCAGGTTCTGCGTGCCGCCGCTCGCGCTGCCGAAGAGGTAGAGCTGGCCGTTGATGGTGCCGACCGTCGGGTCCAGCATCCAGGCGGAGTTGAGCTGGTTCTTGTAGGTGTAGGGCCCGGTGGGGTCCGTCCCGGCGCTTTCGAGGACATGGGTGCGCTGGGTGGCGTTGTAGTCGGTGATGTTCTGTCCGGCGACGTAGTACAGGTACCACTTGCCGTTGAGGAAGTGGATCTCCGGCGCCCAGATGTTGCAGCAGCGCGAGGACGCGTCGCCGGTCCACACCTGGTAGTTGGGCGCGGTGGCGAGCCCGGCCAGCGTGGTCGACTTGCGCATGGTGATGACGTTGGTCCAACTCGTCGTCACCATGTAGTAGTTGCCGTTGTAGTACGAGATCCAGGGGTCGGCGCCCTTCTGCGCCTTGATGGGGTTGGCGAAAGAGGCCGCGCTCGCGGAGGACTGTCCGAGCGACAGGGCGAGCAGCAGCGCTGCCAGCAGGGTCAGTAGGCGACGGGCCATCCGCTGCTCCAGTTCAGAAGGTTGATGCCCAGCTTGGGCGTGCCGTTGTCGTTGCCGTCGTAGTAGTGGTAGACGATCAGGTCGCCGTCGGAGTCGTTCATGATCGACTGGCCGCCGGGGCCGATGATGCTGCCGTGCGACTCCAGGACGGCGGTGCCGCCGTTGTTCGTCATCGCCACGCCGCTCTTGTCGTAGTACGGGCCGGTGACGCTGGTGGCCCGGCCGACCTTGACCTTGTAGGTCGAACTCGTGCCGGCGCAGCAGGTGTCGTACGAGGCGAAGAGGTAGTAGTAGCCGTTGCGCTTGACGATGTACGGCGCCTCGACGGCCTTGGTCCCGGTGGGGCGGGACGCGATCGAGTACCGGGTGGTGTTGGAGGAGAGCTGCTTCCCGGTGGCGGGGTCGATCTGGATCATCTTCAGGCCGGTCCACCAACTGCCGAAGGACAGCCACCACGTGCCGTCGTCGTCCACGAAGAGGTTCGGGTCGATGGCGTTGTAGTCGCTGGAGGTGGTGGAGGTGTAGACGGTGCCGTAGTCGGTCCAGGAGCCGGGAAGACCGGTCGTCGAAGCGGCGAGCCCGATCGCCGACTTGTTGGAGCCGAAGGTCGACGAGAGGGCGTAGTACATCAGGTACTTGCCGCCGTGGTACGAGATGTCGGGCGCCCAGGCCTCGGTGGCGTACGAGGACCACCAGCCGGGCTTGGTGGTGAAGGCGTCGCTGCCCGCCGTGAAGGCGATCCGGTCGGTCGAGGTCCGGTAGCCGAGGCCGCCTCCGGTGCCGTAGAGGAGGTAGCGGCCGGCGGAGGTGCGGATCATCGTGGGGTCATGGATGACCGTGGCGCCGGTGACCGTGCCGGGGTTGGGGTACGCCGAGGCAGTGGAGGGGATCAGGGCAAGGAGAGCGGCGGCGGGAAGGGCGAGGAGGGTGGTTCGGACGCGCGAGGTGCGGCTCACACGGGCCTCCTTGACGGAAGGGGGAGTCGACGTCCGGAATTTCGAACGCCGATCGTCAATTCGGACGGACCGTAGAATCGAATCACTTCCGCGTCAACAGCCCTGACGTCACTCGTGCGCCAACAGCCCTGACATTCACAGCCGGCCGACAGCCGAAGACCTCTTGTACAGAGATCAAATATTGGGCATAGTCCGTTCACACCGTGTCGACGACGTGAACTCCCCCCACGCCAACCCCCCTAGCCCTGCAAGGAGTTCAGTCATGCCCAAACTCAGACACCTGGCCGTACCCGGCCTCGTCGCCGCGGCCCTCGTGGTCGGGACGGCAGGCTCGTCCTACGCCGCCGACATCTACACCGCCAGCTCCAGCAACTCCTGTGGAGCCGCGTACTTCTACGACGACGGCGACACCTTCAAGATTCTCGACGTGTGCTCGGACGGCAAGGGCGTGCGCCTCCAGTACACCAACCCCACCACGGGCAGCCCCTCCACGAGCAACACGAAGATCAACGTGGACTACACGGGCGGCTACACCGGGTGGAGCATCTCCAACGCCTACATCTACGACACCGACATGAACGAGGCGGCCTGCTTCTACTTCCGCGTCGGCCACGTCGACAACGGCTCGTACGTGAGCGGCTCGTACGGCGGCTGGAACCTGGCCTGCGCGGCCAACTGACGTAAGGCGCGCCCCCGTTCCAAGTGCCGGAACGGGGGCGCGCCTGCTGCTGTCCGCTGACGTACCGTCAGTGATCGTTCTCCAGATGGAGCTTGAGCAGGTCAATGCCGTAGTCGCCGCCGTTGGGCGTACGGACGATGGTGTGGATGTGCTCCTGGGACGGAGCCCCGCCGGCCGAGGAGGCCCCCTTGTAGAAGAGGGGGGCCTGGGCGTCGTACTCGATGAGGACGACCGGACTGTGGATGCGGTAGTAGAAGGCGGAGTCGTCCTTCGTCTCGCCCATCCAGAAGAAGTACGTGTCGTCCAGGTGGTCCTCCACCTCGGTCATCCTGACCTCGGCGTGGCCCTCGTTGACGTAGCCGATGTACACCCGCGCCAGCGCCAGCAGCTTCTTCCGCTGTGCGGAGGTGAGTTCGGAGCCCTTGAGCCCCTCGTAGGCGAGCTTGAGGTTGTCCTGGCCCGCGCCGGCCTTCATGTCCTCGTTGCCGTTCGACTGCGCGGAGACCGCCTTGGCACGCTGGGCGGAGGTGAGGGAGCGGATCATGGCGAGGCCGGCCTTGGTCTCCGGCCGGAAGAGGGTGATCTTCTCGCCCTTGTAGGTGCCCGTCGTGGGCTCGGAGCCCATGAAGGTCGGCGTCATCACGATCTGGTCGCCCAGGACGAAGTAGTTGATCGCGACGTGATGGCCCTCGTACTGGAAGCCCCACGGCTTCGTGGTCGACGGGGTGCCCATGAAGGTGAAGAAGTAGTGCCCCTCGGTCAGGGTCTTCTGGTTCCCGCCGTTGGAGTCCCCGAGAAACGCGTTGAGCTTCATGATCCCGCGCGTCTGGGTGAGCCCGTCGGCGGACAGGGCCTCGCCCAGCAGGGCATAGCCGAGGTTCCGCTGCTTCTCGGTCAGGTCGCCCATGCGGACGCCCTTGCGGTCGTAGCCGTCGACATTGCTCCACGCCGTCCAATTCGTCGGCGTCGATGTCGAAAACGCAGGACTTGCGCTCCTTGGCGGACAGCCCGTCGAGGAACGCCTGGGCCGCCTTGACGAGTCCGTCCGTGGAGACGTCGGTGGAGTGGATCGTGTACAGGTCGTCGACGACCTTGCCGTCGGTGGTGACGCCCACGACGTCCGCGTACTTGACCTGGGAGGCGCCGGGGCCCATGCCGCCGCCCCCACCGCCACCCGGTCCGCCGGAGGGCATACCGCTGGGGGCGCCGTTCGGGGCCGCGGAGGAGCTCGCGGAGTCGGCTGCCGAGTCGGCGGAGGAGCCCGATGAGCAGCCGGTCATGGTCGCCACGGCGGCGACGCCACCGGCGAGCAGCGCCTTGTTCATGAACCAGCGGCGGCTGCGTTCGGCTTCTGGGGTGCGGGGGCGGTGTCCATGTCCGTGCCCGTGTCCGTTTCCGTGCATACGGAGGAGGATCGGGGGCCTACCTGAAGCGTTCCTGGGCGAAGTCTGTGGACGAGGGGGCTGCGGTGCGGTCACTAGCATGGCCGCTGTGGATCTTCAGGAGCTGATGAACGAGCAGGCCGGTCTGAGTGCTGTCCCGGCGGTGGTGGCGGGGGCGTCGCGGGCGGGGATACGTACGACGGCGACGCGCGGGACAGCCGGGGACGTGGCGCCGGAGTCGTGCTTCCGTATCGCGTCGCTGACGAAGGTCTTCACCTCCGCGGCCCTGGTCCGCACGCTGCGGGACAAGGGCGTACCGCTGGACACCCCCGCCGTCGACCTGCTGCCCGCCCTCGCGCCGGACTGGCGGGCGGACACGCGCCTCACCGTCGCCCAACTGCTGGGCCAGGTGTCCGGCCTGCGCGAGTCGGTGGACGCGGCGACGGTGAAGGCGCTGGGCGAGGGGGACGACGCGCACCTGGAGGCGGCGCGGCTGGTCGTCCGCGTCGGGAACGAGCGGGCGCCCGGGACGCGTTGGTCGTACTACAACGGCAACTACTTCCTGGCAGGCGCGATCCTCGCGACCCTGAGCGGTACGACGTACGAGAACGCGCTGCGGGAGTCCACCCTCACCCCCTGGCACCTGAGCCAGACGGGCTTCACCACCCCTCCGACGACCGCCGTCCCCGGCTGGGACGGTACGGCCGAACTCCCGCCACTTCCCTACCCCCGCACCCGGCGCCCCAGCGGCGGCCTGTGGTCGTCGGTGCCGGAGCTGCTGGCGGTGGGCGAGGCCCTGCTGACCACGGACCGCCCCCTCCTGGAGGAGATCCGCCGCCCGCGCACCCGCCCCGACGACCCGATGACATACGGCCTCGGATGGGCACTGGGCCCCTCGGGCCAGCTGTACCTCAACGGACGCCTGCCCGGCTATCGGGCCGCGATGGTCCTGATCCCGGACCACGACTACGTGAGCGTGACCCTCGTCGACGAGCAGAACACCCTGCCCGCTGCGGCGAGCCTGCTGAGCGCCATGCAGCAGCCCCTCACAGGGGACGACATCGCGGGGTTGATCGACGACTTCGCGGCCTGAGAGGGTCGCGGCGCGCGTTTCGTCGGGCGGCATTCGGACATTGCGTTGCGCGCGGCTGACGTAAGGCGGGAGCGGGCAGCGGCGCGCAGACTCGGCAAACGGGATCGCCGACCGGATCATCGACAGCCGGTGCATCGAGGCGCCCCGGAATGGCCCTGGTCAGAGCCTTTTGACGTCCGCCGATCACCGTGTCCTGCACAGCTCTTGACGCTCCGTCACTTTGCCTAACTGACAGCCCTCCGACAGCATGCGTTTCTACGGTGCCGTGTCCATGACAGACACTTCGGAAGCAACCCCCACCCCGGTCGGGCGCCGCACCGTTCTGATCGCAACCGGCGCCACGGCAGCGGCAGTTGCCGTAGGCGCCGCCGCGCCCGAAGCCCCCACAGCCGACGCGGCCGACCACACCGCCCCTGTCGCCGCCGCGGCCGTCTGCACCCTCACGAAGGAGATGACCGAAGGCCCCTACTACCTGGACGGCGCGCTCGTCCGCTCCGACATCCGCGAGACGAAGACCGGCTTCGTCCTCAAGCTCGCGCTCACCGTCGTCAACGACGACACCTGCGCGGCGATCCCCAACGCCCTCGTGGAGATCTGGCACGCCGACGCGCTCGGCGAGTACTCCGGCTACGTCGGCAACAACGGCCACAACGAGTCCGACAACGGCACGTTCCTGCGGGGCGGTGTCCTCACCAACTCCAGCGGCGTCGCCAACATCACCACGGTGTACCCGGGTTGGTACCGGGGACGCTGCGTCCACATCCACGTCAAGGTCCACACCGGCGTGACCCTCACCTCGGACGGCTCCTTCACCGGCGGCACCGAGGTCCACACCGGCCAGCTGTTCTTCGACGAGACGATCACGGCGAGAGTGGGCGCGCTGTCCCCGTACTCGGCGAACACGGTCACCCGCACGACACTGGCCCAGGACTCGATCTACGACGACGCCGGCGCATCCTCCGGCCTCCTGACCCTGACGGCGATCGGCAGCTCACCGTCATCCGGGTACACCGGCACGCTGACCCTCGGCGTGGAGGTCTGACCCAGCCCCTCCCGCGATGCCACACCTCCCTGGGTCCCGCTGCCGGCGGCGGGCCCCAGGGAGACCGCGTGCCGCCGATGACTGCCGGACAGTCAGTCCTGTCGCGGACCGGTCCCCGGAACATCCGCATCCTCAGGATCCTCGACGAACAGATCCTCGGCCCGCTCGACCGTGCGGGACCGCTCCAACCAGGCGTCCACGCGGTCAAGGTCGGTGCAGCTGGTGATGCGCTCACGCACGCTGTCCGACACGGAGATGCCGCGCACCTCCAGTACGAACAGAACCCCCTTGGCCTCGCCTCGGGCCTCACCTGTGGCTTCGCCGTCGGCCTTGCCCTCCAGGTAGGCCGTCTCACGAACCGTCCCCCGGCCGGGGAAGTAGCTGACGAACGACATGATTCCCTTCCATTTCTCTGCGGCTGGGGTGTCACCCAGGTTGATTTCCAGGAACTCGAAGAAGTACTCGGCGGTGCCGGAATCGGTCTCCCTGAGTTCCTGAAGGGCGCTGCCGATGGCTTCCAGTATGGCGTCACACTCCGGGCTGCGGGCGTGCGCCAAGGCCGAGAGCACAGCGAGCGCGAGGTTCTTCGCCACGGTCCTGGCGTTGGTGATCACCGGCAGGTTGTCCGGCCCGGCGACGAGCGGATACACCCGGAGCGCCGTCCAGCCACGCGCACCGCAGTCGAAAGGCCCCGCTGCCCATTTGGCCGTGGCCCGGTCCTGACAGACCACGAGAAGCAGCACGGGCAGACGGTACTTCGCCTGGAGATATGCGACGTAGTACGCCCAACTCGCCTCCTTGCCCATGACCTTGGCCGACTGCGCCTCGATGGCGAGCAGAAAGTCATCACCGTCGGACGGGCCGATGCGCAGTACGGTATCCACGCGGCGCTCCAGCGGCCGGGTCTCCGTCACGTCCGTGGTGACGGCGTCCACGGTCGCCTTCGCGGACAACGGGACGCCCAGCGCTCCGAACACGGGTGCCAGGATCTCGGGCCGCTCCTGAAAGATCCGGTGCATACCCTCATGAGCTGAAGTGACCATGCGCGCAACGTAGATCGGACCCCGGACAAGCCACCCGGGGAACCAGAACCCGTTCACCCTTTCGAGCGGCGCCGAAACGTTCAGCTCCGACCGGGCGTCGTCATCGGAGCGGCCGTCTCGGCAGCCTCAGCAGTCAAACACCGACCAGCAGATGTCGTTGCGCAATCGCTGGTCGTCGAGTACCAGCTCGCGAATCGCTTCCGGGAGCTGGTCGCGCTGCCACTGGCATTCGAGTCGCCCTGCGGCCTCACTCTCATCTTTTGGCGCGGCTGCGCGTGCGGCCTTGATCGCATAGGCAGCCGCGCCAAGCTCGTGCGCGGCGACGTGTGCGACGACTGCGGCTTGACCTGCGGCGTAAGCGGCATGCCGTGCTGCGCCGCGCAGGTCGCGAGCGGCGCCCATTGCATGGCCGCCCGCCGCGCGGGCCTGCATCATCTTGACCTCGCCACGGACCCAGGCGCGGGCATGCTCGATCGCCTGGCGCGGGCGTGGGTCCTCAGGCTGGGCCGACTCGAAGAGGTCAAGGACGTGCTCCGCGCAAGATGCCGCCCAAAGGGCGAGGAGATGGTGATCCGAATCAGTGAGGGTCCCACCGCGGCGGATCGTCACGAAGCGAGGGTCTCTGACCTTCGGGAGGATCATGGTTAGCCGTCCTTCCTTCTGACGCCCGTCCGATCATGCCGCCACGGCAACCGGACCACAGCTACAGCAGCGGCAGCGGCAGCAAGGGCGACATGCCAATCTGACCGTCGACCTCGAACCGCTCGCCATCGCCGCCGGTGTCGTGGAGAAGCGCGGCGGCATCTCCTACAGCGCCCGGAACCAGAACCAGCTCCGCAAGTCAGTCCAAGGACAGGTCGACTGCATTCGTCGCGTCCACCCGTTCCTCACCGACCCCACCACAGCCGAGACCTTGATGCGGAGAGCCGATGCTCGTGAGTGGCGTCTCCCGCAGGCCGACTCGCCAGCGTGACAGGGCCGGGCGCCGAGTACGCGCTCTGGCTGACCTGAGCTTCCGGGGGCTGGCCCTGGTCGTGCTGGCGGCCGGGTTCCTGGGCCTGTGTTCCACCCTGTTCCCCGCCCGCGCCGGGGTGCCCGAGCTGTTGCGGGACCTGCGGAGCGGGGACGTATCCGTCGTGCAGGTCGTCAGCCCGGACATCGGCGAGGTGCGGGTCTTCTGGTCCACCGGCTATCTGGGGGACCACGCGTTCACGTATCACTACGACGTCAGCTCCCTGGAGCCGGCGGCCGAGCAGTTCGCGGCGGACATCAAGAGACAGTTGGGCGAGCAGGCCGCAAGTGTGACCTTCGAGGAGAGCGACCCGTTCGACGCTCTGGGCTTGCTCGATGTCCTCATCCCCGTCATGTACTGGTTCGTCATGCCCCACTTCGCCTGGCCGGTCGCGGTGTGCTGCATCGCCGCCCTCGCCTGCATGGTGTGCAGGAGCGACCTACGCACTCCCAGCGCGGGATATTGGCTGCTCACCTCGCTGGTCTTCGGGTTCGGCTTCCCGGCGTACTTCTGGTCGGAACCCCGTCCGCTGTGGTCCCGCCACGCCGCGGGAGACCGGCCACGTATGACCGGTCTCCGGCTGGCGGGGGCGACCGTCTGCTGGGCGGTGGTGGGCATGGTCATGCTGCTGACCATGGCCCTCTCTCGACGCTGACGGCCTACGCCGACGCCTGCGTCACGCCTCCGGACACTCCTTCCACGCCAAGTGGTACACCGTGCTGATGTCCCCGTCCGTCGAGTCCATCGTCATGAAGCTGACCTTGTTCGCGGACGTCGAGCCCGCCGCGACCCTCAGCTCCGTGTTGATGTTGAAGTTGCGCTGGACTCCGCAGGGCGCCCAGACCAGTTGGGCCCAGTCGGTTGTGTCGGTCGCCTGCCAGTTGTCGTTGTAGGGGCCGTTGAAGGGGTGGTTGCGGGACGCCGTGTTCGGGGAGCCCTGGAAGTAGTACGAGGCTCTCTGGGTGCCGGTCGCGCCGGACTGGAGTGCGGCGAAGCCTCGGTAGTCCGCGCTGGCGATGGCGTACGTGAAGCCTTGCGGGACGTGGACGATCAGGTTCAGCTGGCAGTTCTTGCGGAACGCCGTGGGGTCGGAGCCGCCGCCCGCCTGGGCGAGGTACTCGCTGTAGGTCACCGTGAAGGCCGTGTTGTCCTCGGAGACGGCGACCGCCGTCGTACCGGCCGGGCAGCCCGAGCCGTTCACCGTCGCGACCTTGATGACGATCTTGTCCGGCGGCGGGTCCTCGAATCCGCCGGACGACGTGGCGGCCTGCGCCGGTAGTGCCGTGGTGAGCAGAGCGGCTACCGCACCGCTCAGCAGGAGCCCACGAGTCATGGTCTCTCCATGGGGGGTTGGGGGGTGGTGTCTTGCAACCCGGAACCGTAGGGACAGACCGACGACAGAGGCAGGGTGAACTCAAGCCATTCACAGACGCGGTTTTCACAGCATCTTCACAGTGTCCGAACTCTGCCGACATAAGCGGCCGTTGGCCCAAAGAACCCGAAGAGCAGCAGGCACCCGGCGGTCAGCTGCCCGACGAGAACCTCGTGCACACCGAGGTCCAGACGCCGGCGTGTCCGACGGTTACGCCGCCACCCTCACCGTGGGCGTCAACAGCGACCGACCCTCGCGGTCATGCGCTGACGGGCTGCCGCTCCCCCGCGTGCCCGGTCTCCGCCGCCCGCTCCCGACGGTAGGCACGGATCGAGTACGTGAGGGCGGCGGCCCACACCGCGTACAGCAGCACGTACACCACCGCGCTCACGCCGCCGCCCGCCCCGATCCAGTCGCTCCTCAGCAGCGTACGGACGTTGGTGACGATGATGACTCCGCCGACCGCCGAGCCCAGCACCCGCGGCGGGACCAGGCGGACCAGCCAGGCGGCGACCGGCGCGGCGATCAGGCCGCCGAGGAGGAAGGCGAGGACCCAGGTCCAGTCGAGGCCCTGGGAGCCGAGGGAGAAGAGGAAGCCGAGGCTCGCCGCCAGCGCCACCAGGAACTCGCTGGTGTCGATCGAGCCGATCACCTTGCGGGGCTCCATCCGGCCGCTCGCCAACAACGCCGGTGTACCCACCGGGCCCCAGCCGCCCCCGCCGGTAGCGTCCAGGAACCCGGCGACCAGGCCGAGCGGCGTCAGGAACCGTTTCCGCAGTGGCTGGCCCAGACGGTCCTTGGGGAGGCCGCGGAAGGTGAAACGGGACATGACGTACAGGCCGAGGCCGAGCAGGATCAGCGACATCACCGGCTCCGCCACCTCCGTGGACAGCTTCGACAGGACCGTCGCGCCGAGGAACGAGCCGATCGCGCCGGGAACGCCGATCCTCGTCACGACCTTCCAGTCGACGTTGCCGAAGCGCCAGTGGCTGGCGCCGGACATCAGCGTCGTACCGATCTCGGCGAGGTGGACCGTGGCCGAGGCCGCGGCCGGATTCGTCCCCATGGCCAGCAGCAGGGTCGTGGAGGTCACGCCGTAGGCCATGCCGAGGCTGCCGTCCACGAGCTGGGCGCCCAGGCCCGCGAGGGCGAGCAGTATCAGCGTGCGCATAGAGGGAGGTCCCGTCCGTCGTTCCTGCGTTTCCGGGTTTTCCCACCGGTGAGGTAGGGATGAACGGGACGCGACGGTAGGGCGTCAAACTGAGTACAGCCTTAGACCCGGATGAGGACGTTCACAGGGACCGGCCGAAAAATCCCTCCACCGCCCTTACGGGTTCTCCCAGGCGGCCGGCTCCGCGGCCAGCCGCTGCACCGGCTCCGGCAGCGCGTCCGCCGCGATGTCCGCGATCGTCACGCCCTCCAGGATGCGGCGCACGTTCGCGCGCAGGGCGATCCACAGGGGCAGGAGGGGCTGGGCGGAGCCCGTGTACGCGAGGCCCGTCGGCCGTTCGCCCCGTACCGACACGATCGGGCCGTCGACCGTCCGGATCACGTCGGCCACCGTGATCTTCGCCGCGTCCCGGGCCAGCGTGTACCCGCCGTTGCCGCCGCGCCTGCTGTCGACGACCCCGCCGCGGCGCAGGTCGCCGAGGATGCCTTCGAGGAACTTGTGCGGAATGTCCTGCGCGACGGCGATGGTCTCCGCCTTCACGGGAGTCTTCACAGGTCCGCCGCCCTGTCGTACGGCGAGCTCCAGTACCGCTCGTACCGCGTAGTCCGCCCGTGCCGAGATCCTCATACGGACCATTGTGAGGTGTGCCGCCCCGGGCATGGAGAATGGTCCCTCACTCGCGTCCCGGGAAACGCAGGCACAACAGGAGGCGACGCTCGCGTGGAGCTCAGCAGACGAACTTTCAGCACCCTCGCCGGTACGGCCGCGCTCGGCTTCGCGCTGGCCGGCAGCGGCGGTGCGCTGCCCGCGCGGACGGGTCCCCGCGTCGTGCCCACGGGGCCGCCGCCGGCTCCGCCCGTCGTCGACGGGGTCGCGCACACGGTCGGCCACGACCGCTACTCCCTGGTGGTCGACGGGCGGCGGCTGACGCTGTGGCCGGGCGAGCTGCATCTGTTCCGGCTGCCCAGCCCCTCGCTGTGGCGGGACGTGCTGGAGAAGGCGCGGGCGCACGGCTACAACGCCGTCAGCCTCTCCGTCGCCTGGAACTACCACTCCCCCGCCCCCGGCACCTACGACTTCACCGGCGTCCGGGACCTCGACCGCTTCCTGCGCACGGCCGCCGAGACCGGGCTGTACGTCGTCCTGCGCCCCGGCCCTCACCTCGGCGCCGACATCGACGCGGGCGGCTTCCCGGGCTGGCTGACGGCGACCGAGGGGCGGGCCAGGACCACCGACCCGACGTATCTGGCGTACGCCGACGAGTGGCTGACGCGGGTGAACGCGATCGCCGCCCGGCATCTCTACACCAAGGGCAAGGGCACGGTCCTGCTGTACCAACTGGAGCAGGCCGAGGACACCGCCTACCTCTCCCACCTCCACAAGAAGGTGCGGGCCGACGGCATCGACGTACCCCTGTCCGTACCGCGGTCTACCCTCACCGGCCTCCCGAGCCCGTCGATGGCGTACGGCGGGACGTCCTGGGGCTGGCTGCCCGCGCCGCAGCTCTCCACCACGTCGTACGACGACGGAGCGGCCCTCGGCGCGGGGCGGCGGCCCACCGCCGCGCTCGGGCCGGCCCACCGGCTCGGCCAACTGCTGCGGACCGTCCCGGACTTCGCCAAGCTGGACCGGGCGAAGGCCGTGAAGTCGCCGGGCGGACGGCTGGAGGTGCGGCACCTGGCCAACCGCGACACCGACTCCCAGGTGTACGTGGTGCGCAACGACTCCGCCAAGGCCGTGTCCACCCCGCTGCCGGGCGCCGGGATCGAGGTGCCGGTCAATGTCGCACCCCATGACACCAAGGTGCTCAGCACCGGGCTCAGGCTCGGTGGGCGGACCTTGCGGTACGCCACCGCCCAGCTGATGTTCTTCCTCTCCGCCGGGCGGCAGGACATCGCCGTGTTCGCGGGGCGGTACGGCGACATGGCACAGGTCGTCCTGGAGTGCCCGGAGGAGCCCACGGCGACCCGGCTGGACGCGGAACCGGCGTGGATCTACGACCGTGGGCTGCTGCGGGTGACCTGCCCGCTCGGCGTCGGTGAACTGGCCCGCGTGAAGGTGGAGAACGGCGGCTCCGACCGGCCGTTGCTGCTGCTGTTCGCCGACGACGCGACCGCGCTGCGGCTGTGGCCGTACGAGACGCCCTCCGGATCGGTGCTGGTGTACGGGCCCTCGCTGGTGCGGCACGCCCGGCTCCAGGACACCACCGTCCATCTCACCGGCGACACCACCAAGTTGACCGGCCTTGAGGTGTGGGGGCCGCGCGGTGTCGAGCGGGTGACCTGGAACGAGCGGCCGGTGCCCTCCCGGATCAGCGCCACCGCCAGCCTCCTCGCCCTGCAACCGCTCCAGGGGCAGGGGCCGGTGGCGCTGCCCGCGCTGGAGGGCTGGCGGCGGAAGACCGAAAACCCGGAGTCCGCACCGGACTTCGACGACTCGGCATGGGTGAAGGCCGACAAGAAGACCTCCTTCAGCACCACCCCCGTCCTCGACGGACAGCCCGTCCTCTTCGCCGACGACTACGGCTTCCACTACGGCGACGTCTGGTACCGGGGCCGGATCACCGACGCCGAGGACCTCGACTCCGTCTCGCTCGCCTACAGCACCGGCACTCAGGGGCTGTTGATGGCCTGGCTGGACGGGAAGCCGCTCGGCACCCACCGGATGCCGGCGCCGGACACCGGGACGGCCCGGCAGGGCACCTGGACGGACACGGCCGTCTTCGAGGTGCCGAAGAAGCTGCGGGAGCGGGAAGAACATGTGCTGTCCGTGCTCGTCCGGCGGATGGCGCACGACACCGACGAGACGTCCCGCGACACCCACAAGGCGGCTCGCGGGCTCACGTCGGTCCGCTTCAAGGGGGCTTCCCCGGAGGTCAGTTGGCGACTCCAGGGCGCCGGGGCCACCGACCCCGTGCGGGGGCCGCTCAACAACGGCGGACTGCACGGCGAGCGGGAGGGCTGGCATCTGCCCGCCTTCGACGACAGGGCGTGGGAGGCCGTGAAGCTGCCGCGGGGCGACCGCCGCCAGGGAGTCACCTGGTACCGCACCGGCTTCCGGCTCGCCGTCCCCGCCGGCGTCGACGCCTCGGTCGGACTCACCCTCGAAGACGATCCGAAGCGTGCCTACCGGGTGCAAATCTTCCTCAACGGCTGGAACATGGGCCAGTACGTCAACGACACCGGCCCCCAGCACACCTTCACCCTGCCGAACGGCATCCTGCGCACCCGGGGCAGCAACTCCCTTGCCCTGGCCGTCCTTTCGGACGGCACGACCGAGGCGGGCCCGAAGGACGTACGGCTGACCCTGCTGGGCGCGTCGGCGGGCGGGGTGCCGGTGGAGAACGTCTGAGAACGTCTGTGAACGTCTGAGGAGGGAGAACCTCGTGCGAAGACGGCGATTCATCAGCGGGTTACTCGGGGCGGGGGCCGGAGCCGGGCTCGTCTCGTCCAGCGGCGGAACGGCTGCCGGGGCGGTCACCGTGCGGGCCGCCACCGGCCCGCACGACTGGCAGCCGGTCCCCGCCCCCCAGTGCGCAACCGCCGCTCAACTCCTCGCGGTCGCGGCGGCCGGTCCCGATCTCGCCTGGGCCGTCGGCGAGGAGGGCCGCAACGGCTCCACGCGCGGCAAGCCGCTCGCCCTGGTGTGGGACGGCCAGGCCTGGACCCGCCTCGACCTCGCCCACCTCGGCTTCTCCGGCGGCTATCTGCGCTCCGTCGCCGGGTCGTACGGCGCCGCGTGGGCCGTCGGCACCGACAGCGGCGGCGTCGCCCGCCTCCTTGGCTGGGACGGCACGACCTGGCAGGAGGCCGACTTCGCCGGACGGTCGGCCTCCGGGACGACCCTCACCTCCGTCACACTCGACGCCGACGACCGCGTATGGCTGTCGGGCCGCAACAGCGACGGCAGTGTGCTGCTGCGCGGTGACACGGACGGCTGGCTGTGGCTGCCCCGGCCACCGAGCGGCGCCACGGCCACCCCAGCCGGGCTACGGGTGACGCGCGACGGCAATGTCTGGGTGTACGACAGCGCGCTCATCGCCCGCTGGGACCACGAGGAGTGGACCGAACTGCCCGCACCGGCGGGCCTGCGCCCCTATGTCACCGGGCTGCTCCCGGTCGCCGACGACGACATCTGGCTCACCGGCTGCGACTACGGCGTGGGCGGCCCGCCCGGCAAGCCCCCGGGCGTCACCCTCCGGCACTGGGACGGCAGTGCGTGGAGCTACGTCACGACCCCGTTCACGGTCGGCATACTGACCGGGATCGTCGACGACGGGCTCGGCGGCCCGGACCGCATCGCGGGCTGGGACTTCTGGGACCAGACCCGCTCCCACCACCTCCGCTGGGAGGCGGGGAGCTGGGTGAGCGAGCGCGGGCCCACGTCCTCAACCTCCGTGCTGGTGAACGCACTTGCCCCGGTACCCGGCGCGGGCGGGTACTGGGCCGTCGGCATGACGCCTTCGTCCCCGTACCCGCCCGCGCAGGTGTACATCGAGCGGTGAGCCGCTAGGCGATCCGGATCACGTTCCACGACAGCGGTTCGAGTACGGCGGTCAGGGTGCCGTCCGTGAGGGCGGTGCCCTCGACCGGGTGCGGGGCGACCCGCTCCGGCTCGGCGAGGGTGTTGCGGGCGTCCGGGTCGGCGTCGGCGAGGGCGCTGTGCTCGACGACGGTCGTCAGGTTCAGGCCGCTCAGGGCGACTTCGAGGGGCAGCGCCTGCGTCCGGCTGCGGTTGACGGCGAAGACGGTGACCGCGCCGTCCTGCGCGCGCACGGCGGTGGCGTGCAGCAGGTCGGTCTCGCCGTACTTCTTCGTCTCGTACGTCGGCGAGTCGACCCGCACGTCGAGGACCTCGCCACGGCCGTACTGGGCGGCCTGCGCGAACGGGAAGAACGTCGTCTGCCGCCATGCCTTGCCGCCCGGCTCGGTCATGATCGGGGCGATCACGTTGACCAGCTGCGCGAGGCAGGCGACGGTGACACGGTCGGCGTGCCGGAGCAGGGCGATGAGGAGGGAGCCGAAGACGACGGCGTCGGTGACGCTGTAGCTGTCCTCAAGGAGGCGCGGGGCCTCGGGCCAGTCGTCCTGCGCGAACTCCTTGGCGCGCGCCTCCCACTCGGGCAGGTACCAGACGTTCCACTCGTCGAAGGAGAGGTTGATCTTCTTCTTCGACTTGAGCCGGGCGCCCACGTGGTCGGCGGTCGCGACCACGTTCTCGATGAAGGACTCCATGTCGACGGCGGAGGCGAGGAAGGAGTCGACGTCCCCGTCCTCCGGCCAGTAGTAGGCGTGGAGGGAGATGTAGTCGACGAGGTCGTACGTCTCCTTCAGGACCGTCGCCTCCCACTCGGCGAAGGTCGGCATGGACTGGCTGGAGGAGCCGCAGGCGACGAGCTCGACCTTCGGGTCCTGCTGGCGCATGGCGCGGGCCGTCTCGGCGGCGATCCGGCCGTACTCCTCGGCCGTCTTGTGGCCGGTCTGCCAGGGGCCGTCCATCTCGTTGCCCAGGCACCACAGGCGGATGCCGTACGGGTCCTTGTCCCCGTGGGCCGCGCGGAGTTCGGAGAGGGCGGTGCCCTCGCCGTGGTTGGCGTACTCCTGGAGCTCCAGCGCCTCGGCGACGCCCCTGGTGCCGAGGTTGACGGCCATCATGGGCTCGGCCTGGGGGCCGACCTTGCGCAGGAAGTCGATGTACTCGGCGAGGCCGAAGCGGTTGGTCTCCGTGGAGTGCCAGGCGAGGTCGAGGCGGCGCGGGCGGTCCTCCACCGGGCCGACGCTGTCCTCCCACTTGTAGCCCGAGACGAAGTTGCCGCCGGGGTAGCGGATGGCGGTGACGCCGAGTTCCCTGACCAGGTCCAGGACGTCCTGGCGGAGGCCGGCTTCGTCGGCGGTGGGGTGGCCCGGTTCGAAGATGCCGGTGTAGACGCAGCGGCCGAGGTGTTCCACGAAGGAGCCGAAGATACGGGGGTTGACCTCGCCGACGGTGAAGGCGGGGTCGAGGGTGAAGCGGGCGGTGCTCATGCTTGCCTTTCGAGGTTGCGTTGTGTCTGCGGGTGAGTGGGGGCTGGTCGCGCAGTTCCCCGCGCCCCTAAAAGACCCCAGGCCAGCCGTCCTTCGTCCAGCTGAGCCGGTTGATCCCTAGCTTTGGTGTGCCTGCGTCCTCTGCGTCGTAGTAGTGGTACGCCAGCCAATCCTGGCCCTTGTCCTGGAAGACCGACTGGCCGCCCGTGCCGATGTAGCGGCCGTGGCCCTCCAGGAGCAGGTCGCCGCCGCCCTCCAGCATGGGCTTGCCCGTGCTGTCCACGTACGGGCCCTCCACGTCCGTCGCGCGGCCCACCTTGATCTTGTAGGTGGAGTTCACTCCGGCGCAGCAGGCGTCGTAGGAGGCGAAGAGGTAGTAGTAGCGGCCGTGTTTGACGATGTACGGGCCCTCGACGGCGTAGGGCAGGTCGGGGCGGGTCGCCAAATGGTCGACCGTCGCGCCCTCGACTGCCTTGCCGGTCACCGGGTTCAGTTCGACCATGCGGATGCCGCTCCAGTACGAGCCGAACGCCATCCACAGCTTGCCGCCGGCCTTGATGACGCCCGGGTCGATGGCGTTCCAGGAGTCGGTGGTCTCCGAGGAGAAGACCTTGCCGTGGTCGGTCCAGGTGCCGGGGAGGCCGGAGTCGGAGGTGGCGACGCCGATCGCGGAGTGGTTGGTGCCCCAGGACGAGACGGCGTAGTACAGCCAGTACGTGCCCGCCCGGTAGGAGATGTCGGGGGCCCACGGGTCGCCGGTGTTGTTGTACTCGTACCACCAGCTCGGCGGTTCGGCGAAGGCGTTGCCCGCGTCGTCCCACTGCTTGCCGTCCTTCGACAGGCGGGCGCCGATGACGCCGCCGGTCGAGTAGGCCACGTAGCCGCCGGACTTGAGCTTGATGACGGTCGGGTCGTGGATGATCTGCTGGCCGGTGATGGGGCGGGGGTCGGGGTAACTCTCGGCGGACTGCGCCGCGTTCGGGAGCAGGGCGAGGACCGTCGCCGTGGCCACGGCGGTGAGGGCTCTGCGCAGGGTCACTGTCCCGCCAATCCCGTGTGGGCGACGCCCGCCACGATCTGCCGCTGGAAGAAGACGAAGACGACGATCAGGGGCAGGCCCGCCATCAGGCCGCCGGCCATGAGCTGGGCCCACTGGATGCCGTAGGAGTTCATGACGGTCGCGATGCCGTTCGGCATGGTCATCAGGTCGGGGTTGTTGGTCACCATGTACGGCCACAGGAAGTTGTTCCAGGAGGCGATGAAGGTGAAGATGCCGACCGCCGCGAGGGAGGGGCGGGCCAGCGGGACGACGATGGTGAAGAAGACGCGCCAGCGGCCCGCGCCGTCGATGAAGGCGGCCTCCTCCAGTTCGCGCGGGATGCCCTGGAAGAACTTGTAGAGGATGTAGACCATCGCGGCGGGCGCGCACTGCGGCAGGATCATGCCCCAGTAGGTGTCGACCATCCCCATCTGCTGGACGGTGGTGAACAGGGGGACACCGAGGACGGCCGGGGAGACCATCAGGCCCGACATCACCACGCCCATGAGCAGGGACTTGCCCCTGAACTCGGTGCGGGCGAAGCCGTATCCGGCCAGCGCGCTCACGATCAGCACGATGGTGGTCACGCATACCGAGACGACGAGCGAGTTGACGAACCAGTTGCCGACGTTGCCGGTCTCCCACAGGGACTTCCAGGCCTGGGTCGTCCACACCTTCGGCAGCCAGTGCGGCGGGATCTCGGCGGCCTCCGCCTCGGACTTGAGGGAGGTGAACAGGGCGGCGGCGATCGGGGCCATGAAGACGACGGAGACGGCCGCGCCGATCAGGGTGAGGACGATCTGGCTCGGCGTCCAGGGCTTGCGGGTCTTGAGCCGTACCTGGGTGGCACTCATCGGGTGCCCTCCTCACGGGTGCGCAGCAGCGCCATCCGGCCCAGGGCGACGGCGGCGATGATCACGAAGAAGATGATGGACATCGCGGAGGCGTAGCCCACGCGGTAGGCGGTGAAGCCCTGTTCGAGGGTGTACTGGACGAAGGAGCGGGTGGAGAGCTCCGGTCCGGGGCCGAAGTCCATCATCACGACGGCCTGGTCGAAGAGCTGGAGCGAGGCGAGGATCTGGAGCGCGATCACCAGGCCGGTGATGTTGCGCAGCATCGGCAGGGTGATGTGGACCATGCGGTGCCAGGCGTTGGCGCCGTCCAGCTTGGCCGCCTCGTAGAGGTGGCCGGGGATGCCCTGGAGGGCGGCGAGGTAGAGCAGGAAGCTGAAGCCGACCGTCCACCACAGGGTGGTGATGACGATGGCGAGCATGGCGTAGGACTTGTCGGTCAGCCAGGGGGTGTCGAGGCCGAAGGTCTCGTTGAACAGGCCGATGCCCTGGGTGAACAGCCACTGCCACATGTTGGCGGCGACGGTGGACGGGAGGAGGAAGGGCGCGAAGAAGCACAGGCGCCACAGCCATTTGCCGCGCTCGATGTGGTGGGCCAGCATCGCGAGCAGGAAGGCCAGGAGCGTGATGCAGGGGACGACGAGGAGCGTGAAGTAGGCGCTGTGGCCGAGCGCGTCCCACATCGCCTGGTCGTTCAGGGCCTCGCGGTAGTTGTCGAGGCCGACGAAGCTCGCGCCCTCGCCGGAGATGTTGGCGTCCGTGAAGCTGAGCCAGACGCCGCGCAGCAGCGGCCAGACCACGAACACGGCGAAGAGCGCCAGGAACGGGGCGATGAACCAGCCGCCGTGCTGGAAGCCCTGCTTGCGGCGGACGGTCGCGGCGGCGGTCGCGGTCTTCGCGCGGGCCGGTACGGCGACGGTCTGAGCACTGGTCGTCATGCGACCGCACCTCCCTGCGCGGCGGTCCTGCCGTCCATCGGGTTCTTGGACGCGAGGAGCTTGGTGAGATGGCTCTTCATGGTCTGGGCGACCTTGTCGGGCTTGGCGGAGCCCATCGTCGAGGAGACGACGACCGGGCCGAGGTCCTGGGCGAGGACGCCGGTGGAGCCCGCGAACCACACCTTGGGCTCGGTGGCCTGGTGGTCCATGGCGCTGACGTACTCGTTCTGCGGGGTGAGCTTCTTGTACGCGGCCGTGGAGAGCGTCGGCGTGTACGCGGGGATGTGGCCGCCGGCCGCCCACTGCTGGGCGTGCTGGACGACGTAGGCGGCGAGCTGGTGGGCGCCGTCGTTGGTGGCGCCGCCGCGGCCGGCCTGGTGGGGCAGGACGAAGGCGTGCGACTCGGCGTGGGTGGCCTGCTTGCCGAAGACGGGCGGCAGCGGGGTGGCGCCGTAGTCGAGCTTGGCCCCGGAGAAGACCGGGACGGACCAGTTGCCCTCCCAGGTGAAGGGGGCGCCGTTGATGAACTGTTCGCCGGTGGGGGCGCCGGGGATGACATAGCCGTCGGTGACGTGCTGCCGGAGGAACTCCAGGACCTGGGTGGCCTTGTCGGGGTCGAAGAGCACCTCGGTGTTCTCGGCGTTGAACCACTCGCCGCCGAGCTGGGTGTAGAAGGCGACGAAGAACCACCACTGGAAGTTCTGGTCGTTGGTCCACAGGCCGATGGTCTGGAGGCCCTTCTTCTGGACCGCCTTGGCCTTCTTCAGCACGTCGAACCACTCGGTGGTGGAGCCCACCGGGATCATGCGGCCGTCGTCGCCGAGCAGGCCGGCCTTCTTCAGCACGTCCTTGCGGTAGAAGCAGAGCTGGACGTGGATGTCGAGCGGCAGGGCGTAGAGCTTGCCGTCGATGACGCCGCGCTTCCACAGCGCGGGGTTGAAGTCCTGCTCCCGTACGCCGTACTTGGCGAGCAGGTCCACGTCCCAGGGGTCCAGGAGGCGCCCCGGTGAGAAGCCGGTGACCCGGCCCATGTGCATCACGCCCAGTTCGGGGGCGCGGTTGCCCGCGGCGGCCATGGCGAGCTTGGTGTAGAAGGGGTTGCCCCACTGGAGGGTGGAGTCCTTGACCGCGATGTCGGGGTGTTCCTTGCGGAAGGCGTCCAGCATCGTGATCATGTTGGCGCCGTCGCCGCCGCTGAAGAGGTTCCAGTACCGCACGCGGGTGTCCGCGCCGGAGGCCAGTGCGTCGGCACCCGTCCCGAGCGCCGCGAAACCGAAGCTGCCCGCGACGGCGAGTCCGCCCGCCGCGGTCAGCAGTTGCCTGCGATTCAGGTCAGGTCGTCCCATTGCCTGCCCTTACTTTCCGAGTTCAGAGAAACGTGTCAGTTGTTCGGTATATCGAAAGGCGCCCGTAACTTCGAACGGGACCGTAGATAGGAAGCGCTTGCACGTCAATGGTCCGGACAGGATTTTCAGAACCCCGGAGATCGTTCCCACCTGCTGACAACGCTGTCCGGGACGGTTCAGGCCATGTCGTTCCCGCTTGAACGATCGCTCGCCGGATCGCATGACGCGGGCACTTCCCGCCGCGTACTCTCGGACGGACTGCCGTGCGGTGGTGAGAAGGGGGATCGATGGACATCGCGGGCGCGCGCAGGAGTTCGGGGCGGATCGCCGCGGCGCTGCGGCGGGCGAGAAGCGGTTCTGCCATGCGCGATCTGGCGGGCGAACTCGCCGCCGCCGTACGGGCCGCACCGCGGCCCCCGACCGGGGTGCACGAGGTGTGCCGGGCGCTGTGCGAGGCGATGAGCGTGCGCCGCGGCGGACGGCCCGTGGAGCTGCGGTTCGAACGGTTTCCCGACGAGATCGAAGTGACCGGCCTGTGTGTCGAGTTCCAGGACTTCGACCTGATCATCGTCGAGGAGCGCGCCGAGGCGGTGCAGCAACTGGTCATCCTCGGGCATGAGTTGTGGCATCTGCACGCCGGGCACCGGCACGGCGTGGGGTCCGCCGCCGCCCGCGCGCTGGCCGGCGAACCCGACTGGAAGGACGCCCTGACCGTCGCCGCCCGTGACGGCTCCCGGCAGACGGACGAGGCCGAGGCCGACGACTTCGGACACCGCCTCGCGGCCGTCTTCCGGCCCTGTCTGTCGGGCCACGGCGGCCGGCGGCACCTCGAACCGCTGGAGCGGTCCCTGGGCTACCGCGGACGCCGGGGCACCGACAGGTGAGCGACGCCTTCGGCACGCTCGCCGCGGGAAACCTCCTCAGCGGGATGTACGTCTCCTTCTGGCTGCCCACCGCCGTGCTGACCGCGGCCCTGGCGATCAAACTGCCCAGCATCCTCAAGCTGTGGCGGGACCCGCTGCTGCGGGCCGTCGGCGGGCTGCTGCTGTTCGCCTGCGCGGTGTTCGTCTTCGCGGCCCCCTCCACCATCGCCTGGACCAACCGGGTCACCGGCGTCCCCAACATCGCCGCGCCCTGGGTCTACTCGCTGCTCACCGCGCTGTGCGCGTCCTGGCTGCTGCTGGTCGTGCACTGGCGCAACGGCCGTACCGAACGCCATGCCCAGACGCGCCGCGCGACCCGCTGGGTGGTCGCCGCCTACGCGGCCGTCGTCGCCGCGCTGTGGATCCTGTTCGCGCTCGCCGACGTGCCCGTGGAACAGATCCGGGACCTGGACACCTACTACGCCTCCACGCCGTTCATGCGGGAGCTGATCCTCCTCTACCTGACCGCGCACGCCGTGGCCAGCCTCATCACGTCCCGGCTGGTGTGGAACTGGATCCGCACCGACGGCCTCGACGCCTGGCTGCGCTGGGGACTGCGCTTCCTCGGCGTCGGCTTCGGGACGAACCTGCTCTTCAGCGCGGCCAAACTCACGGCCGTGGTGGCCCGTTGGACCGGCCACGACCTGGACTGGCTGAACACCAACGTCGCGCCGTCGGCCGCCTGCATCGCCGCCACCTTCGTCGCGGTCGGCTTCATCGTGCCGCACGCCGGCCAGTACCTCCAGGAGCGCTGGCTGGTCCGCCGCCGCCACCGCGGCCTGGCCCCGCTGGCCCGCCTCATGCGGACCGTCGCCGGCGGCCGCGAACCCCTCGGTCTGCGGGCGACCCCCGAGATGCGCCTCATCCGCCGCGAGACGTTCATCCGCGACACGCTCCTCCAACTCGCCCGCCGCCTCGACGAGGACCTGCGCACCCGGTCCTACGACGCCGCCCGCGCCCTCGGCCTCACGCCCGGCCGCGCTCAGGCCCTGGCCGCCGCCGTGACGATCCTGGACGCGGTGGAGGCCGAGCGGCGCTCCCCCGACGGCGGCGGCACCAGCGCCCCCGACACCACCTACCTGTTGCAGGAGATCCAGGCCGTGTCCCAGGCCCTGCGCAAGCCCGAGGAGATCAAGGCGGTGCGCGCCCGCGCGGCCGTCCCGGCAGAGAGCATGTCCACGCATGAGTGATAGATCTTCCCCAGAGGCGCTCGGAGTCGCTGTGGTGCTCGGGGGGTCGCACACGGGCATGCTCGTGGCCGCCGCCCTGGCCGGGCTCGCCGAGCGGGTCGTCGTCGTGGAACGCGACGAACTGCCCGTGGCACCCGCGCCCCGCAAGGGGCTGCCCCAGGCCCGGCACGCCCACATGCTGTGGTCGGGCGGTGTGCACGCCCTGGAGGAGCTGCTGCCCGGCGCCACCGGGGAACTCCGCGCCGCCGGGGCCCGCCGGGCGCCGGTCACCACGGACATGGTCGTCCTGTCGGCACACGGCTGGTTCCGCCGCTGGCCGGAGTCGCACCACGTCATCCTCGCCGGACGCGATCTCCTCGACGCGACGCTCCGCGCCCGGGTCCTCGCCGACGAACGCGTCGAACTCCTCGACGGGACCGAGGCGTTGGGGCTGGCCGGCACGTCCGAGGCGGTCACCGGCGTCCGGGTGCGCGGGCGCGACGGGCAGGAGCGGGTCCTCGACGCCGGGCTGGTCGTCGACGCGAGCGGACGCGGCTCAAGGGCGCCGCGCTGGCTCGCCGACCTCGGCCTTCCGGCGCCGGAACAGCGCGAGGTCGACTCCGGCCTCGCCTACGCGAGCCGGCTGTACCTGGCCCCCGAACAGGCCCGTGACGGCTTCCCGGTCGTCAACGTCCAGTCCGACGCCCGCGCCGAAGGTCCCGGCCGCGCGGGCTTCCTGCTGCCCATCGAGAACGGCCGCTGGATCGTCACCCTCAACGGCACCCGCGGCGGCGAACCGACCTCCGCGAACGCCTCCGGCGACGACTTCGTCCGCTTCGCCCGCGAGGAGCTGCGGCACCCGCTGATCGGCCAACTCCTCGCGCGCGCCGAGCCGTTGTCGGACGTGGCGTTCACCCGCACGACCGTCAACCGACGGTACTTCTACGAGCGGATGCGGGCGTGGCCGGACAACTTCACCGTCCTCGGGGACGCGCTGGCCGCGTACAACCCCGTCTACGGGCATGGGCTGGCCGTGGGGGCGCAGAGCGCGGTGATCCTTCGGGATGTCGTACGGCGATACGGGTGGGGGGCGCCGGGGGTGTCCCGTCGGGTACAGAAGGCGGTGGCCCGGCCGGTGGGGGCGGCGTGGGATCTGGCGACCGGGCAGGACGTGTTCTGTCCCGGGGCGACGGAGGACGGGCCCACGGGGCGGGACCGGCTCGTGGCCGCGTACGTGGATCGGCTGATGTACGCGGCCACGGGGAACGGGCGGATCGCTCGCCGGGTCACTGATGTGACGTCGTTGGAGCGGCGGGCGGAGGTGTTGTTGGCGCCTTCTGTGTTGCTGGGGGCGTTGGTGGGGCCGTTGAAGCCGACGCTTACTGAGCCGCCTTTGACTGCTGAGGAGTTGAAGGTGGCGGGGATTCAGTAGTGCGTCGGGGGCGGGTGGGTGGGGGCTGGTCGCGCAGTTCCCCGCGCCCCTTGGGGACATGCGGTCATCCGGCGAATGCAGGGTGCCGCAATCCCTTTCCTGCGCCCGGTACCACCAGCAGTGAGCCTGCCACCGGATGCGGGGCCGCCAGCCCCACCCTCGCCGTCGTGATGTACAGGTCCGTCAAATCCGTGCCGCCGAACGCGCACGCCGTGACCCTTGGGGTCGGCAGGGTGATCACGCGGTCCAGGGTGCCCTCCGGGGTGTAGCGGCGGACCGCTCCACCGTCCCACAGGGCCACCCACACGCAGCCGTCCGCGTCGATCGTGAGGCCGTCGGGGAAGCCGGCGCCGTCCTCGATCTCGGCGAAGGGGCGGCGGTTGGAGACCTGCCCCGCCTCGTGGTCGAAGACGTCGACCCGGCGGGTCGGGGAGTCGATGTAGTACATCAGGCGGCCGTCGGGGCTCCAGCCGGTGCCGTTGCTGACCGCGACGTCGTCGAGGACCGTTTCCGCCGTGCCGTCGGCCGTGAAGCGGGACAGGGTGCCGCCGCCGGGGGCCTCGTCGTAGCGCATGGTGCCGGCCCAGAGGGAGCCGTCGGGGGCGATCGCCGCGTCGTTGGCGCGGCGGCCCGGCACCGGCTCGTGGTGGAGCCAGTGGAAGGTGTCGTCCGGGTCGAGGAGGGCCACGCCGTCGCGCAGGTTGAGCACCAGGCCGCCGTTCGCGCGCGGCTTCGCGGCGCCGCCGTGCTGGTCGGTGACGCGGACCGTGCGGTTCCCGGTCGCCGGGTCGTAGCTGTGCAGGCGGGCGCCCAGGATGTCCAGCCAGAGCAGCCGGCCGGCCGCCGCGTCCCAGGTCGGGCCCTCGCCGAGGGTCGCCTCGGCGCGGACGGCGACCTCGTAGGCGTAGGTCTTCGCGGTCATCCCACGCTCCGGTGGCCCAGGCGCTCGGACAGCTCGACGGCGCCCTTGGCGGCGAGCTGCTCCAGCTCCTCGCGGCGGTCCTCGCTCCAGCGGATCATCGGCACCGAGATCGACAGCGCGGCGACGACCCGGCCGGTGCGGTCGCGGACCGGGGCGGCCACGCAGGAGACGTCCGGGTTGGACTCGCGGCGCTCCACCGCGAGACCCCGCTCACGGATCTCGGCGAGGGCCTCGCGCAAGGCGCCCGGGTCGGTGATGCTGTTCGGAGTCATCGCGGCCAGGCCGGCGTCGTCCGGGATACGGGAGCTCAGCTCCGGCTCGGGCAGCGAGGCCAGCAGCATCTTGCCGACGGAGGTGCAGTGGGCGGGCAGCCGGCGGCCGGCGGCGGACACCATGCGCACCGCGTGCGTGGAGTCGACCTTCGCGATGTAGATGACGTCGGTGCCCTCGAGGATGGCCACGTGGACGGTCTCGTCGCAGGTCTCGGCGACCGAGCGGGCGACCTGCTGGCCCTCGGCGGCGAGGTCGAGTTGCTCGGCGTAACGGCTGCCGAGCTGGTACGGGCGTACGCCGAGCCGGTAGCGTCCCGGCTGACCCTGGACCGGGACGATGTACGAGCGCGCGGCGAGCGTGGTCACCAGTTCGTGCACGGTGGTGCGCGGCAGCTGGAGCTTGCGCACGATGTCCGGGGCGGAGAGCGTGCCGTCGCCGTCGAGGAAGAGCTCGAGGATGTCGAGAGCCCGGGTCACTGCGGGTACGAGACGTCCCACGTTCGGCCCCCTCCCTATGAGGTGTCTGTCGGAGTGCGGAGCCTGTCGAGCATCGTAGACGTTGTTCGAGATTTCAACAGGCGATCGGAATAACGAACACAGGTTACTCAACGTGGGTTTGCCGCGGCAATGGTCCTGCGGGACGGGCGTTCCGCGACCGGCCCGTTTCGACGGGAACGGTAACGCGTGCGAGCTGCCGGTACTACTGTGTCCGTGTGTGACACGTCACATTGCGTGGCGGTCTTGGGGGATGCGGTTCCTGGGGGGAATCTCGTGCGCGAAATGACCAAGGGGTCCAATGCTGCCCTGTCGGCGCTGAGTGAGAACACCGGTTCGGTGATCGTCAGCCTGGGCTGGAGCAGTCCGGCGGGGGACGGCGACGCCGATGTGTCCGTCTTACTTCTGGGCCCGAACGGCAAGGTCCGCAGCGACGCGGACTTCTACTTCTACAACAACCCGGTGGCCGCCGACGGCAGCGTGCACCTGCTGGACAAGACGCCCACCGAGGACGGCAACGAGGACCGGATCAGCTTCGACCTGACCGTGGTGCCGCCCGAGGTCGACCGTGTCGTCGTGGCCGCGAGCCGCTACGGCGACGCGCACTTCGGGGAACTGGACGACCTGCGGGTGACCCTGTCCGACGCGGTGGGCGAGAACCTCCTCCGCTTCGCCGTCGACGACCCCGGCAAGGTGAGCGCGATCATCTTCGGCGAGCTGTACCGCCGCGAAGGCCAGTGGAAGTTCCGAGCCGTCGGACAGGGCTACGCGGCGGGGCTGGCCGGCCTGGCGACGGACTTCGGGGTCGACATCGACGACGAGGCGGAGGCCGCCGACGAGGACGCGGCCGGTACGGCGCCCGCGGCGACGCCGGAACCGGCCGGGAACGGCGAGCCGGCCGGCCCGCCCTCGCACTCGGTCCCCGAGCCGGATCCGGCCGAGACCCTGAACGCCGTACCGGCTCCCCGCCGAACCGCCGACGAGACCAGGCCGCGCAGACCGGCCGCCCGGCCGCGCACCGCCAAGAAGCGGGCGGCCCCGCCCAGCGCTCCGCAGAAGTCCCTCGGGGAGAACGACTCCTGGCGTCCCGCCAGGCTCTTTCCGCTCTCCGCGCTCAAGAGCGACCGGGACCGGGAGATGCGCGCCACCTCGGTGCTGCTGTCGGTGATGACCCAGGTACCGCGGTTCGGACGACGGCTCACCGCCGCGTTCGGCGCGCCCTCGGGCCGTATGGAGACCTTCACCGAGGTGTCCCTGCCGCACGGTGACACGCCCCGGCGGCCCGACGGAGTGATCCGTATCGAGCGGGCCGGCAAGTTGTGGACGGCGCTCGTCGAGACCAAGACGAACGGCAACGCTCTCAAGGCCGACCAGGTCCAGGCCTACATGGACATCGCCGCCCGCCGCGGCTACGAAGCCGTGATCACCTTGTCGAACGACGTCGCGCTGGAGGGCACCCCCCTGGTCGACGTCCGGATCGACCGGCGGCGCAAGCACCAGGTGGCGCTCTGGCATCTCTCCTGGGCCGAGGTGGCCCATCAGGCACAGCTGCTGATCCGGCACGAAGGGGTCGGCAACGCGGCGCGCACCTGGCTGCTCCAGGAACTGCTGCACTATCTCCAGCACGAGAACTCCGGCTGCCACGGCTTCCAGAACATGGGCTCCTCCTGGGTGCCGGTACGCAACGGCATCAACGACGAGACCCTCTGCCAGGGCGACCCACGGGCCCTTGAGGTCGTCGAGAGCTGGGAGCGGCTCATCCGTCAGGTGTGCCTCAGGCTCGGTGGCGAACTCGGCCAGAAAGTGCTGCCCGCGCAGCGCGTCAGACGCGGCACCGATCACGGCACCCGCCGGATCCAGCTGGCCGACCAGCTGTGCCTGGAAGGGCGGTTGCAGGCACAGCTGCGCGTCGAGGAGGCGCCCGGTCTGCTCACCGTCGGCGCCGATCTGCGGACCGGCAGACTGCGCACGTCCGTGGAGATCCCCGCACCCGAGCAGGGCTATCCGCTGAGCTGGGCCAAGCGGCTGGTCCGTCGCCTCGCCGAGGCACCGGCCGACCTGCATGTGGAGACCCTGGTCGAGGGTGACGCCCTGGGCCCGCGCGGCACCCTGGAAAGGCTCCGCCCGGAACCCGCGGACCTGCTCCCCAAGAACGGCACGCAGATCACCGGCTTCCGGCTGTCCCTCCTCAAAGGCATGGGCAGCACCCGCGGCAACACCGAGTCCGGCTTCATCCGCAGCGTGGACGACGCCGTGCACCGCTTCTACACGTCCGTGGTGGTCCACCTGGACGGGCCGGTCGCCCGGCGCACCCCCTTGCCTTCCAAGTCCGATGTGGCAAGGTGACGTCACATCGACGGGGCGTCACATCGACGGGTGGGGGCAGTAGCTGTGCCTGAGCTTCTCAAGGGCGGGAACACCACGGTCGGGGCGGGGCCGCTGACCGCCGAGCTGCGCTCCGCGGGCGACCCGGTGGACCTCAGTGCCCTGCTGGTCGGCGCGGACGGCAGGGTCCGGTCCGACGCCGACCTCGTCTTCTACAACCAGCCCACCGTCGAGTCCGGCGCGGTCCGCCACCTCGCCGCGGAGGCCGGCGCCCCCGAGCGGATCGCCGTGGATCCAGGCGCGCTGCCCGCGGACGTGGACCGGGTGGTGCTGGTCGCGAGCTGCGATCCGGACGACACGAGTCGCACGTTCCGGGAGGTCGGGGGTGTCACCGTCCAGGCCGCGCAGGACGGTGCCGAGCCCATCGTCTTCCGGCAGCCACCGCTGGTCGACGGGGAGCGGGCCGTCCTGCTGATGGAGCTGTACCGGCGGGCCGGGGGCTGGAAGCTGCGGGCCATCGGGCAGGGGTACGCGGAGGGGCTGGCGGGGCTCGCGACGGACTTCGGGATCGATGTGTCAGAGCCCGAGGCGCCCGCGGAGCCGACGCCGGCTCCGGTACCTGCCGCCGCTCCCCCCAGTCTCGTCAAACCCCCGCTCGGCAGGGTCAGCCTCGACAAGGGCGGCCAGGTCTCGATCAGCCTGGACAAGAAGGACCGCGAGCTGGTGGTCACCGTGGCCCTGGAGTGGGACGGCGGCAGCGACCAGCGGCGTCGGCGCGGTGCCGACCTCGATCTGTACGCGCTGTTCGTGCCGGCGTCGAAGGCGCAGCGGGGTGGGTCGCAGGCGCCCGGCACGATCGTGAAGACCGGCCTGGCGAAGCAGATGCCGCAGAAGGGCGACAAGGGCCCGAAGGCGGACGTCGTCTACTACAAGAACCTCGGCTCGCTCCAGCAGGCCCCCTACATCCAGCTCGACGGCGACTCCCAGGTCCCCGGCCGCGAGACCGTCCGGATCGTCCGCCCGGACCAGCAGGGCTATGTCCTGCTGTGCGCCTACTCCGCCCTCAGCAACGGCTTCGGCTCCTTCAAGAGCTTCGGCGCGCAGGTGGTCGTGGACGACGGCCGCGGCTCCCATGTCACCGTCCCGCTCTTCGAGAACACCAAGACCCGCTACTGGGTGGCCATCGCCCTCGTCGACTTCACCGCGACGGACGGCGCGGCGATCCACCACATCGAGGCGTACAGCGGCCGTATGACCGAGCGCCGCCCGGTCCTGCACCCGGACGGCACGATCGAGATGAACGCGGGGCCGGTGGAGTTCAAGGGCCGCGACTAGGAGCGGCTCGTCGTCCCGAGGGCTCCCCTCAACCGCTGGGCCCGCAGCACCAGTTCGAGTTCGAAGCGGCGGTCCGGATCGTCTATCTCGGCGCCCCAGAGTTCGCGGATCTGGCGGAGGCGGTAGCGGACGGTCTGAGGGTGGACGCCCAGGCGGGTGGCCACCTCGGGGGCGCCGCCGCGGGTTTCCAGCCAGGCCAGGAGGGTCTCGGCGAGGCGGCGGCCGTGGGTGGGGCCGCAGTGGGCGAGGGGGGCCAGGCAGCGCAGGGCCAGGTCGTCGATGAGTTCCTCCGGCTGGAGGAGGACCAGGGCCTCCGTGTGCTCGGTGCAGTACAGGACCTCGCCGGCCGGCAGCAGCCCGCGTCCCATGAGGCTCACCGCCGCCTCCGCCCAGCGCAGCGACTTCGCCGCGTCGGCGAGCGGGACGGGCGGGCCGATGGCGCCGGCCCAGCCGGTCAGGGCGCGGTGGAGGAGTTCGGGGCGCCCCGCGCAGTCCGGCTCGGGGACGACCATGCGGGGCTGCTCGTACTCCATGTCGAGGAGGACGCCCTGGCCGACCGCGGGTGCCACGGCCTCCCGGGCGGGGCGGAGCAGGACGCCCACCGCCACCTTCTCGGGGAGCGCCCAGCCAATCCGGGCGGCACGCTCGGTGAGCAGGTCGTCGGGGTTGCCGCCGCGCGGACGTTCCGCCAACAGCAGTTCCATCAGGCCGCGTTGGAGGCGTAAGCGCTCGCCCGCCTGGCGGGCCGCCGCCTCCGCGTAGCCGCGGACCGACTGGTCGACGAGGCCGTCCAGGTACTCGTAGCCCGCGTCGACGAGTTCGTACATCGCGGGCGGCGGGATCTCGACGCGCTGGCCGATCTCGGCGAAGCGGCGCCAGGCGAGCCGTACGCCCATGCGATAGATCGCCTGGAGCGAGTCCAGGCTGCGCCCGCCGAGCCCCTCGCCGCGGCCGAACTCCTGGAAGACGCCGGGCGGGACGGTGGGACGGCCCTCGGCGGTCTCCAGGTGCTGGACGAAGACCTCGATGGCGCGGCGGATGCCGACGAGCGCCATCGGCTCACCGGACTCGTCGAGGACGACGGGCAGATGGGGGTACTCGCGGCGGATCTCACGCAGGATCTCGTCGGCGAGCTCGGGCGCCTCGGCCATGGCGATCGCGGCGAACCGGCGCACCTGGAGGCGGGGTACGTCGAGCCAGGCCGAGCGGGAGCTGACGGTTGCCGGTCGGGCCGTCACGGCTCAACTCCCCTGGCCCGCTTGCTCGTATGTGATCAAGGGGGTGTTGGGCTGGTCGGGCGTGGCGTCGAGCAGGGCGACGATGCCGAGCGCGGCACCGACGGCGAGCACGGCGGCGGCCACGACGGTCAACGCGGCGGCAAGCAGTCTGGACATCGCAGGGTCAGCCTCTCAGTGGCTCTCTTCCGGCGGTCCCCACCCCGGCGCGCTCCACCCTGACGGTCCGCCCCAGTGTCGACATGAGATTGACACCTAGTCAAGACGGCTCTACGGTTCCCGGCCCAAGGGCCCTGTCGTCACACTCCCGCCTGCCCCGCGACGCCCTCCGGGCGGACGACGGGAGTGTGACGACAGGGCCCAGAGCGGCCCGAACTCCGTACCCTCACGCCCCTGGAGTGCCCGGATGCGCCGTACAGCCTCACCTCTTTCCCTGATTCTGCTGGGACTCGGCACGTTTTTGCTGGTCCTGGCGCCCCTGCTGGCGTGGTACGTGACCCCGCGGGCCGCCGTGAATCCGATCGACATCGATCAGACCGCCGTCTACAAGGGCACCGGCAGCGTCTTCGACACCGACAAGGTCGAGACCGTGCCCGACCAGGAGATCACCGTCACTCAGCGGGTGCGCGGCAACGTCGAGGACAGCGAGCGCAGCGGCGACGCGGTCTGGGACGTGACGACCACGGTCGACACCGACAAGTCGCTGCCGGCCTCCGATCCGCACGACGCGCTGGAGTTCGTCCCGCACCGCTGGGTGATGAACCGCAAGACGACCAAGCCGGTCCACTGCTGCGGCGAGAAGCCGTACATCGAGGGCGAGGCCTATCTGAAGTTCCCCTTCGACGTGCAGAAACGCTCGTACCAGTGGTGGGACAACTCCCTCGGGTCGACCGTGGTGTTGACCTACCGGGATACGAAGAAGGTCCAGGGGTATACGGGTTACCGGTTCACCGGCACGGTCGCCCCGGCGAAGGTCGGCACCCGGCTGGTGCCGGGCAGCATCGTCGGTCTGAAGAACCAGCCGCAGGTGCTGGCCGAGGAGTGGTACTCCAACCACGGCATCGAGCTGGTCGTCGACCAGCGCACCGGCCGGGTGATCTACGCGCAGGTCGGCCCGAAGCGCACGCTGCGGGCGCCGGGCGCGAAGAAGGACGCGGTGGTGCTGCTGGACAGCGAGAAGATCGCGTTCACCACGGCGACGCAGAAGGACGCCGTACGGCAGGCCGAGCGGGACAGCGGACAGCTGAAGGCGATCGGCGTGACCCTGCCGATCGGGGCGGCTGTGGGCGGGTTCGTCCTGGTGGTGGCCGGTTCCGTTTTGTTGGTACGGGGGAGGCGGCATCCCGGTTCTTCCGATTCGCCCGACCCCACGCTCACGATGTGACGTGACGTCAGCTCTAATAAGCCCGGAAATTGTCATCCCGGTGAGTAGCAATGAGGAACGGGTGGGCGAAAACTGTCCACCCCCACCCGAGCACAGTCCGCCCACACTCACCTCGTAGGAAGCACTCAAATCCCCCACAGGAACGTAAAGCACCTCCCCACGCTTCGAGTTCCGCACCCTGAGACGAGTTGGAGCACGCATGCCCCAGCACGTGCCTTCGTCGCTGCGCGCCACGCACACCCCGGCATCGCAGCACCCCTCGGCGCTCCCCCCACCTCCGCGCCGAATCGTTTTCCTCGCCCATCGTGATCTGGGCAACCCGGCCGCCGGGGGCTCCGAGCTCCTGGTCGACCGGCTCGCCGACGGCCTCACCCGCCTCGGTCACCAGGTCACCCTGCTGTGCGGCGGTCCCGCGTCGTACCGCGACTACCGGGTCGTCTCCGCGGGCGGCGAGCTCGGTCACTTTCTGCGCGCCCGCTCGGCCTTCTCCCGCCAGGTCGGCGACTGCGACCTGCTGGTCGAGGTCTGCAACGGAATGCCGTACTTCGCGCCCCTGTGGCACCGCGGTCCCACGCTGTGCCTGGTCAACCACGTCCACACCGACCTGTGGAAGATGCGGTTCGGCGGCCCGATGGCCCCCGCGGCACGGCTCGGCCGAAGACTCGAACACTGGGCGCTGACCGGTGCGCAGCACCGGAGTCTGCTGGTCGCCGTGTCACCGTCCACCGCGCACGCCCTGCGGGCGATCGGGGTGGAGCGTGAGCGTATTCGCGTCGTCCACAACGGGGTCGAGGAGCCGGGGCCGCGGGCCGACCGGTCGCCCGACCCGATGTTCGTGGCCGTCGGACGGCTGGTCGAGTACAAGCGCATCGATCTGCTGCTGCGGCTGTGGGAGCGGGTACGTCCCGTGACCGGCGGGCGGCTTGTCATCGTCGGTGACGGGCCCGAACGGGAGAGACTCCAGCAACTCGCGGGGGCCGGCGTCGAGTTCACCGGCCATGTCTCCGAGGCCGAGAAGCACCGGCTGCTGTGCGAGGCGTGGCTGTTGATGCATCCCTCGGCGGTGGAGGGGTGGGGCCTGGTCGTCACCGAGGCCGCCACGCGCGAGACGCCGACCATCGCCTTCGACGTGCCCGGGCTCCGGGACTCCGTCGTGGACGGGGAGACGGGTGTGCTGGCGCGGGGTGAGTCGACCTTCGCCGCCGCCTGGTGCACGCTCGCGCTCTCCGGCGAGCGGCGGGAGCTGATGGGCAAGAGCGCCCGGGAACACGCGGCACGCTATCGCTGGGACCGCACCGTCAGACAGTTCCGCGCGGTGGCCGCCGAGGCGGTGAGGAGCTGGGCGCCATGACCGGCACCGCTCTCAAGGACCCTTCGTTCCGCAGATCTCTCGCCCTGTTCCGCGCCTTCCGCCATGAGCAGGACGATCCCGAGGCCTGCTACTCCCTCCTCGCCCGCGACTCCGTCGACCAGGTCGAGGCCTACGACGGACCCGTCACCGGCCGGACCGTCGTCGACGTCGGTGGTGGCAGCGGATGCTTCACCGAGGAGTTCCGGCGGCGCGGCGCCCACGCCTACCTCTTCGAACCCGACGTACGGGAACTCGGCGCCAAGCCGCCCGACGGGGCGGTGATCGCCGACGGGTATCTGCTGCCGCTGTACGACGGGGTCGCGGACGTCACCTTCTCCTCCAACGTCCTTGAGCATGTCGCCGATCCGCAGACCTTCGTCAGTGAGCTGGTGCGGGTGACGCGGCCCGGTGGGCTGATCTATCTGTCGTTCACCAACTGGCTGTCTCCGTGGGGCGGTCATGAATGGGCGCCCTGGCACTATCTGGGCGCCGATCGGGCGCGGGCCCGCTATCGGCGCCGTACCGGAAGGGCCGCGAAGCACACCCTCGGCGAGAACCTGTTCGCCGTGCACATCGGCCCGACCCTGCGGCAGGTGCGCGCCCGTGACGACGTCAGGGTCGTCTCGGCGCGCTCCCGCTACTGGCCGTTCCTCGCCGAGACCGTGGTGAAGGCGCCCGGGATCCGTGAGGTGGCCACCTGGAACCTCCTCCTCATCCTCCGGCGGTGTCCACCATGACGACGTCCACGGTCCAGGCCCCTCCTCCGGCCGCCGTCCCCTCCACCGCGCGCATGTCGGGCCCGCCGGAGGGCCCGCGGTCGCGCCGGTGGCTGGTGGGGTTCTGGGCCGTGGTGTTCGTGCTGTTGCTGGTGGTGCATCCGGGGCGGCAGACCTTCGACACCAAGCTGGGTGTAACGGTCGACCCGGGGCGGTTCTTCTCCGATCTCGGGCAGCTGTGGCAGGACCAGGGGTCCTTCGGCGGGATATCCGACCAGTACGCCGGCTATCTGTGGCCGATGCTGCCGTTCTACTGGCTGGCCGACGCCGTACGGCTGCCGGTGTGGCTGGCGGAGCGGCTGTGGCTGTCGCTGATCGTGTCGGTCGCCTTCTGGGGCGCCCTGCGGCTCGCGGAGCGGCTGCGGATCGGGAGCGGGGCGTCACGGCTGCTGGCCGCTCTCGCGTACGCGCTCTGGCCGGTCTTCACCATCGTCATCGGGTCGACTTCGGCCGCCGCTCTGCCCGGCGCCTTTCTGCCCTGGGTGCTGCTGCCGCTGATCGACGAGCGGTACAGCGCGCGGGTCGCCGCCGTGCGGTCGGCGCTGGTCATCCCGTTCATGGGCGGTGTGAACGCGGCCGCCACCCTCGCCTCCCTGCTGCCCGTGGGGCTGTATCTGCTCACCCGGCCGTCCGGGCCACGGCAGAGAAAGCTGCTCGCCTGGTGGGTGCCGGGCGTGCTCCTCGCGACCGCCTGGTGGTGGATCCCGCTGCTGCTGCTCGGCGTCTACGGGGAGAACTTCCTGCCGTACGTCGAGAGCGCGCAGACCACCACGGAGACCATGTCGGCGACGGAGGCGCTGCGCGGCGGCGGGAACTGGGTCGCCTATCTGCACTTCGGTGAGGCGTGGCTGCCGGCCGGGTGGACGGTCGCGTCCTCGGTGATCGTGATCGTGTGCTCGGCGCTGGCCGCCGGGCTGGGGCTCGCGGGCCTCGCGCGGCGGGATCTGCCGGAGCGGCGCTGGCTGACGCTGACGGTGATCGTGGCCGCGCTGATCCTGCTCGCCGGATACGGCGGCGGGTTCGGGGCGCCCTTCCACGGGGTCGTGCAGGACTGGCTGAACGGGGGGCTCGCGCCGTTCCGGAACATCTACAAGTTCCAGACGGGGCTCGCCCTCGCCCTGGTGCTGGGGCTCGCCCATCTCGTCGGGGTCGCCGCCGAGACGCGCGGGGCGCGGCCGGTGCGGGGGCGGCGGTCGGCGCCGCTGGTCGCCGCCGTGCTGATCCTGCCGGGGCTGATGTGGCCGTACCTCAACGGGTCGATCCTGAACCCGGGTTCCTTCCAGGAGATCCCCACGTACTGGAAGTCGACGGCCACCTGGCTGGAGAAGTTCTCCCCCGACTCCCGTGCCCTGGTCGTCCCGGCGACCGCGCACGGCGTCTACACCTGGGGCTCGACCATCGACCAGCCGCTGGACGTGGTCGCCAAGTCCCGCTGGGCGCAACGCGATTACGTGCCCTTCGGCACGGCCGGCAACCGGCGGGCCATGGACGCCGTGGAGAACGCCCTGACGAGCGGCGGCGAGGTCCCCGGGCTCGCCGACTTCCTGGCCCGCTCCGGCATCCGTTACGTCGTCGTCCGCAACGACCTCGACCCCGACCAGATCGGCTATGTGCCGACGACCGTCGTCAAGCGGACGCTGGAGCAGTCCGGGTACAAGCGGGTCATCGGCTACGGGCCGGTCATGACCGGCGGCCGGATCGTGCACGACGCGCCGCTCGCGGTCGAGGGGCTGTACCCGAGGCAGCGGGCGGTGGAGATCTACATGCCGCCCGACGGCACCCAGAACCCGGGACACGCCGCGCTGCTGCCCGTCGCCGACACCGCCGCCGTCTCCGGCGGCCCCGAGACGCTGCTGCCGTTGGCGTCCGAACTGCGCGGCCGGGCCACCGTCCTGACCGGCGACAACCACCCCGGGCTCGGCACCCCGCAGCTCCAGATCACCGGCGACGGACTGCGCCGCGCCGACACCCGGTTCGGCCTGGTCAACGCCAACACGTCGTACACGTACACCAGTGGTGAGCGCAACGCGCCCGACGCCTCCGAGGACGCCGGGGAGCAACCGCACCAGATCCTGCCGGCCAAGGGCCTCGACCACCAGACGGTCGCCCAACTGCGCGGCGCGAGCTCGGTGACGGCGTCCTCGTACGGCAACTGGCTGTTCCATCTGCCGCAGTTCGACCCGGTCAACGCCTTCGACGGCAACCCCGACACCGCGTGGGTGGAGGGCTCCCTGGGCTCGGCGGACGGGCAGTGGCTGCGGATCGGGTTCACGGACGACGCGTACGACATGCCGTCGTCGTTCAAGGTGACCCCGCTGCCGCAGGAGAGCGTGCGGGCGGCGCCGACCAAGGTGCGGGTGGAGACGGAGAACGGTTCACGGACCAGTTTCCTGCGCCCCGACGGCATGACGCAGTCGGTCAAGGCGCCGCCCGGGCCGACGAGTTGGATGAAGCTGACCATCCTCGACTCGATCGAACGCCGCTCCGGGCTGCTGGGCGCGGGCTTCTCCGAGATCGGCCTCCCCGACGTCCAGGTGACCCGCCTCCTCCGGCTCCCCACCGACGCCGAGGACACCGGATCCGACGCCGAGCTGATCTCCCTGCACCGGGCGGCCGACGGCACGGAGGCCGGCCTGCACCGCCGCTTCTCGACGGCCACGGCGGGGACGTACGAGGTGAAGGCGAGCGCGACCACCGTGCCGGGCCCGGAACTCGACCGGCTGCTGTACGAGGTCGCCCCCGACCAGGACAACCGCATCGTCGCCACCGCCGACTCCACGGCCGCCCTCGGCACCGGACTGTCGGCCCGCAACCTCACCGACGGCGACCTGACCACGGCATGGATCGCGGGCGATCGCCCCACCATCCACCTCAGCTGGGACGGCAAACAGCCGGTGAGTGAACTGGTCCTGGCTCCCGCCGGGGGCCTCGCCACCCGTCCCACCCAGGTCGACATCAGCTCCCCGGACGGCTCCACGACCGCCGACGTCGACGAGAACGGCTGGGTCCGCTTCCCGGCCATCACCACCGACCGCCTCGACATCACCGTCACCGAGACGGCGCCGGTCACCCTCTACAACCCGGTCGTCGACGAGAACCTGCGCCTCCCGGTCGGCCTGACCGAGGCCTACATCCCCTCCCTCGACCAGTACCGCACCCCCCAGCCCCGCGACACCCGCACGTTCTCCCTGCCGTGCGGCGAGGGGCCGGTGGTGTCGGTGGACGGCGAGCTGTACCGGACGAGCGTGAAGGGCACGGTGGCGGACCTGCGCGAGCGCCGACCGGTGTCGGTGACGCTCTGCCAGGAGGGAAAGCCCGGCGCCGAGTTGGAGCTGTCGGCCGGTGCCCACCGGGTCGAGGGCGGCGACGCCGGGCCCCTGACCCTCACCGACCTGACCCTGACCCGCGGCACGGTCACCGAGCCCACCGCCGCGAGCCGCGACCTGAAGATACGGGACTGGCTCGGCGACCGCCGCGAGGTGACGGTCGGCTCGGGCGCGGCCATGTATCTGACGACGTACGAGAACTACAACGACGGCTGGAAGGCCACACTCAACGGCAAGGAACTGTCGCCGGTACGGCTCGACGGCTGGCAGCAGGGCTGGCGGATCCCGGACGGCGCGGGCGGCACGGTCAAGCTGTCGTACGAACCGGCGGTGACCTACGACGGCGCACTCATCGGCAGCGGCATCGCGCTGCTGCTCCTGCTGGCCCTCGCCCTGTGGCGGCGCCGCTCCCCCAACCCCGACGAGCCGCAGCCGGTGGCGCCGCCGCCGGGACTGTGGCTGGGCACGGTCGCGCTCACCGTGGTGGGCGTGGTGATCGCCGGCTGGTTCGCCCTGCTGGTCCCGGCGCTGGCGCTGCTCGCGTACCGGCGCCATGCCTGGCTGGTCCCGATCGCGTTCGTGGCCCTCGCGGGAGCGGGGATCGCGGCGGCGACGGGGGCCGGTGAGCCGGTGGCGGCGGGCGAGGGGGCGTTCGGGCGGGCGGCCCAACTGCTGGCGTTGATCGGCCTGTTCGCGGCGGTGGTGAGCGTGCGCGATCCGGACGACGACGGGGACGCGGGCGAGTCGGAGGCGCCGACGCAGGTGCTGCCCAGGTTCGAGGGGGGAGAGAAGGCGTGAGCGTGCGGACCGTTCCGTTCCCCGTGGTGGACGAGGTCGCCCGGCACTGCCTCCAGGAGGAGGAGCCGGAGACCGTCCACATCGAGGTCCATCTGCCCGGCCGCCTGGACCCGGCGGGCCTGCGCAAGGCGTTCCACGAGGCCCTCCTGCGCCACCCCCGCATCCTGATGCGGGAGGCGCAGGGGCGCTGGTACCGACGCCGCTACGAGTGGGAACTGACCGAGCGGCCGGACGTGGAGGTGGTGACGTTCCCGGCACCGGGACGGGACGCGCTGCGGGACGCGAGGACGCGCGCGCTGACGACAGCACCGCCGCTGACGGATTCGCCGCCGGTGCGGTTGGAGGTGGTGGAGCGAATCGGCCCGATGGAGGGCAGCGAGGCCTCTGACGCGGTGGGTTCGCCCGCCCGCGCCGGCGGGGTGCCGCCCGTCTTCGGGCCGGGTGCCGCCCCAGCGGCACGACTGCCCGCAGGCTACGGAACTGTTCTGTTCCTCACCATCAACCACACCGCCCTGGACGGCCCCGCCTGCCTCCGCGTCCTCGCCACCGCGGCCGAGATCTACGGCGGCAAGGACAACTCCCCCGCCGCACCTCCCACCCGCACCACCGAAGCCCCCCGGGACGGGACACCGGCCCCCTCCAATTGGTCACCCCCCGCCCGAGTGGCCCCCGGCACCCCCGAACCGTCCCCCGGCAACGGCATGCTCGTCACCGAACTCCCCCTCCCGCACCGCCCCAAGGGCGCCCCCTACACCGTGAACGACCAGCTCATGGTGAGCACAGCCCTGACGATCGCCCACTGGAACAGGGAGCACGGCAGCCGCCCCCGCCCCCTGCGCATCACGATGCCGGTCGACGACCGCCCCCGGGACCTCACGATGCCCATCGGCAACGGCACCCGCCTGGTCGAAGTGCCCTTCGCCCCGGACGAGTTGACGACCCCCGACCTCCAGGACCTCCTCACCCGCACGGCGACCCGCACCCGCGCCCTCAAGTCCCTCCCCCGCCCCCAGCTCGGCCACGGCGCCGCCCTCCTCACCGCCCCCGTCACCCCCGTGGCCTGGCGGGCGGCGCTCACCCGTGGCCTTCGCCGAGCAGCCGCCCCCTGGACGTCGACGACCCTCCTCAGCAACATCGGCCGTATCCCCTACCCCCTGGACTTCGGCGAGGACGCGGGCCGCGCGCACGCGGTGTGGTTCTCGGCGCCGGCCAGGATGCCGCGCGGCCTGACGGTGACGACCGCGTCCACGGCCGGCCGGCTGCATCTCGCCCTGCGCTGGTCCCGGTCCCTGCTCAGCCATGGCGACGGCGCCCATCTGCGCGACCTGTTCGAGCACTACTTGCACACCACGGACGTGGAGCAGTCATGACCACCGCCCAGACCGACCGTGCCGCCGCCAAGCCCCCCGAACTGCGCGACTTCTACGAGAACCCCGCCGTCCCTGTCGCCTCCGGCACCCCGCGCAGTCTCCGCCAGGCCCGCATGCTGGCCGCGGCGCTACAGGAACGCCCCGCACAGACGGTCCTCGACATCGGCTGCGGCGACGGCACCGCAGCCGCCACGGCCGCCCCCCTCCTCCCCGGCCACCACCTCGTCGGCGTCGACTGGTCCCAGGACGCCCTGCGCCGCGCCCGCACCCGGCTGCCGTACGCCGTGCGCGGTGAACTCACCGACGGGGGCCTGCCGTTCGGCGCCGAGTGCGTCGACGCCGTGCTGTTCAGCGAGGTGATCGAGCATCTCGTCGATCCGGACGCGGCGCTGGACGAGATCAGGCGGGTGCTGCGCCCGGGAGGTCATCTCATGCTGTCCACCCCGAACCTGGCCGCCTGGTACAACCGTGCCCTGCTGCTGGCCGGGGTGCAGCCGGTGTTCTCCGAGGTCAGTCTGCGGGCCATTCACGGGCGTCCGGGGCGTGAGGTCGTGGGGCATCTGCGGCTGTACACCGCCCGTGCGCTGCGGGAGTTCGTCGCCGCGGCCGGCTTCACCGTCGTACGACTGGAAGGGGCCCCCTTCCACGGCGTACCGCGTCCGTTGCGGCCGCTGGACCGGCTGGCGTGTCGCAGACCGTCGCTCGCCTCGATCCTGTTGTTGCACGCGCGGAAGACCTAGGGGGCGTGGACGATGTGGTGGGGAGTGGCGGCGGCCCTGTTGGCGAACACCCTGTACAGCATCGGTTTCGTCCTGGAGAAACGGGCGCTCACCTCGTTGCCCGAGGTGTCGATCCGGCAACCGGCACGGCTGCTCCGCCTCGTGCTCGGCAGCCCCCTGTGGATCGGCGGTTCGCTCGCGCTGGCCGCCGGGTTCGGGGCGCAGCTCGTGGTCTACCGGACGCTGCCCATCGCCGCCGCGCAGGGCATCTTCGTCTCGGGGCTGGTGCTGCTGGTGCTGCTGTCGGCGCGGCTGCTGGGCGAGGAGACGACCGGGCGGGAGCGGTACGCGCTCGGCGCGATCCTCGGGGCGCTGCTGATGGTGGTGCTGTCGCTGGACGAGAGCGCGGACGCGGTGAGCCAGGCGGCGCCGTATCCGCTGATCCTGCTGGTGTGCGTGCCGTCGCTGGCCGCCGGGGTGTGGCTGTACGGGTCGGCGGAGCGCCGGTCCCGGCACCGGCACCGGCTGCCGACGACCGGTGTCGAGTACGGCGTGGCGGTGGGCCTGCTCTACGGGGTGAGCTCGCTGGCCATCAAGGGGGTGTCGACCCGGCTGACCTCAAGTGGGCTGGGGACGGCGGTGGTTGACGTGCTCCGCTCCCCGTACCCGTATCTCCTGCTCTTCACCGGCGCGTTCGGGCTCGTCATGTCGCAGGCCGCGCTCCAGCGGTGCCGTGCGTCGCTGATCGTGCCGGTGTGCACGACGGTGACCTGTCTGTTCACGGCGGTGCTCGGCACGCTGTCGTTCGGCGAGACGCTGCCGCACGACCCGCTGCGGCTCGCGCTGCGCCTCGCGGGCACCCTCCTCGCCGTCTCCGTCCTGCTGTCCATGCCCAGGCACGACCAGCAAGCTGACCTTCAACCCCCCATCGGTGCCAAGGAGTTGACACCCCCATGAACCCCGACGACCCGCTGCTGCGGATCCTGGCGTGCCCGCTCGACAAGGGCCCGCTGCACCTCGTCGTGCCGGACGAGGCCCTCTACAACCCGCGGCTGCGCCGCCGTTACCCGATCGTGGACGGCATCCCGCAGCTGCTGCCCTCCTCCGGGGAGCAGGTGTCGGACGACGAACACGAGCAATTGCTCAAGCGGATGACAGGGACGACGCCATGACGCTGGCCGCGAGGATCGCCCCGCTGCTGCCCGACCGGCTGGTGGCCGCCGTCGCCCGGGCCGTCTATCCGCGCTTCGAGCCGGAACTGGCCCGGCTGCCCGAGCTGTGCCCGGACGGCTGCGGCACGGCGGTGGACGTCGGCGGCTGGTACGGCCCGTGGACGCGCCGGCTCGCGGGGCGGGCCGACCGGGTGGTGACCGTGGAGCCGGTGCCGCGGCTGGCCCGGCTGCTCGCCGCCACCACCCCGCCCAATGTCCGGGTCGTCCAGGCCGCGGCGGCCGAACGCCCCGGCACCGCCCGGCTCTGGCTGCCCCCGGACGACGCGGGCGAACGCGGGGTGTCCTCGCTGGTCCGCCGGGACATCCATCAGCGGGCGCTGTCCGTCGGCTGCGTCACCCTCGACGAACTCGGCCTGAAGGACGTCGGGTTCATGAAGGTCGACGTGGACGGCAGCGAGCTGGCGGTGCTGCGCGGCGCGACCGGCATCCTGGCCCGCGACCGCCCCGCCCTCTTCGTCGAACTGGAGTCGCGGATCCAGCCGATCGGCCCGGTGGTGACGTATCTGGCGCTGCTCGGCTACGCGGGCTGGGTACTGCCGGGCGACACCTGGGTGCCGCTCCGCACCTTCCCCCTGGAGGCCCACCAGGAGGGCGCCTCCTACGTGGTCTCCCACGGTCTGCTGCGGCGCGTGCTGCCGTTCCGGGGCCCGCGGTACGTCAACTCGGTGCTCTTCCTCCCGGACGGCCGCCGTCCCGCCGCCGGCGTCGGCGACCATGGGACGCATGCCCTCCGCGAAGCCCCCCACTAGCCCCTTCGGCCCGCTCGACTTCCAGCTGGTCCTGCTGCGCCGCATGGCCGACCACAACCCGGACCTCGTCGAGGACGCCCGCCGTGAACTGGGCGCCTCGCCGGCCGACATGCGCGAGGCCAACAAGCGCTGGCAGGCCATGCTGCACTCCCCGCGCGCACGCGCCGCGGCCTCCCGCTACCGCTCGGTCCTCGGTACGCCGGAGTCGGTGCTCACCCGCAAGGTCGGCGACATGGAGTGCGAGGCGTGGCTGTGGCCGCTGCCGCTCTGGCCGGGCCTGCGGTTCGAGGTGCTGCTGGCGCCGACGGGGACGGCGGTGTGGAACGAGTGGCTGGTCCGGGCATCGGGGGCGCCGGGCCCGGACCTGCGCACCCTGGAGGATCTCACCCCCTGGTCGTGCACGGTCGACGAGGCGGCCCGCGCCTTCGCCCCGGCCCGCCCCCTGGAGGGGACGGCTCCCACGCGATGGGGGCTGGCGTTCACGGCGCCGGACGCGGAGGGCGTACGCCGGGAGTGCGCGGCGGAGTTCACCTGGGGACTGCTGCAACGGCTGACGGTGCGCTGAACTGCCGCCTCTACGGGTGACCGGGGGTCGCGTGCGCCGCCCCGGCCGCCCTCAGCACGGCCTCCACCACCGTCGGCAGCGACTCAGGGTGCAGGAACAGGAAGAGATTCGGCTCGACGAGCTCCAGCTCCATCACCACCGGCGCCCCGTCGTCCCCGTCGACCAGGTCCACGCGCGCGTACAGCAGCCCGGGAGCGTCCGCCACGGCGGCGGGAGCGTGCTCGGTGGCATGCGGTACGGCGGCCAGGGCCCGCTCGGCGACGTCCAGCTCGGCCGGGGTCGCCGTCCACCGCTCCAGGCCCGGGTGGGCGACCTTGGCCGCGTCGAAGGCGGTACCGGGCGCGAGCACGGCCCGCTTCCGGCTGGCGTGCAGCAGCCGCCCGCCGAAGAACTGCAACGCCCGCTCCCCGCCGGCGTCGATGCCCCGCATGTACGGCTGGATCATCGCGGTGAACCCCTCCGCGTGCATCCGCTCAAGATGCCGTACGGCGGTGTCGTGCTGGTCAGCCGTGTACCGGGCGGCGTAGCGGGCCCCGGCCCCGGAGGTCGGCTTGACGACGTACTCATGACCGCTCGGCAGATCGATCGCGTCGCCCGGCGCGAGATACGCGGTGGGCACGGTCGGCACCCCGGCCGCGGCCAGCTCCCCGAGGTACCGCTTGTCGCTGCTCCAGCGCACCACGTCGGCGGGATTGGCGAGCCGGGTCACCTTGCCGACCCGCTCGGTCCACGCCGTGAACTCGGCGGCCCGCCAGCTGTAGTCCCAGGTGGACCGGATGAGGACGAGGTCGTACCCGCCCCAGTCGACCTCGGCGTCGTCCCAGAACACGGCCTCCGCGTCGGCCCCGGCCGCCCGCAGCGCGTCCACCAGCACGGGCAGATCACGGTCACGGGAGGGCTCGGGCCCGGGGTCGTAGGTGGCGAGGGCGACACGGGGCACGGGGTGGGGTCCCTTCTCGTACAGCAGACAGATCCTTCGCAGGCTAACCGGAGGGACCGCAACCGCGGCAACCCGTTTGACCTTCCCCCTCGGTGAAGCTCCAGCATCGAGCCAGGGAGGACGACCATGCTGACGATCGGTGCCTTCGCGCGGGCATGCCGGCTCTCACCGAAGGCCCTGCGCCTGTACGACGAGCTGGACCTGCTGCGCCCCGCGCGCGTCGACCCGGACACCGGGTACCGCTACTACGCGCCGGCCCAGCTGGAGCAGGCCCGGCTGGTGGCCTGGCTGCGGCGGATCGGGATGCCGCTGGCCCGGGTCCGCGAGGTGTGCGCCCTCACGCCGGACGCCGCCGCCGGGGAGATCCGGGCCTACTGGGACCAGGTGGAGGCGGAGACGGCCCAGCGCCGCGACCTGGCCGCCTTCCTGGTCGACCACCTCACGACGGCCGACCGACAGGAAGCAGACCCGGTGCTGGAGCTGCGCTACGCCGCCCACTCGGACCCGGGCCGGGTCCGCCGCCACAACCAGGACACGGCCTACGCGGGCACCCGCCTGCTCGCGGTCGCGGACGGCTTCGGGCCCGGGGGCACGCCGATGAGCAGGGCGGCCGTGGAGGCGCTGAAGTCGCTGGAGACACGGGAGGTCCCCGCGGGTGACGTCCTCAACCTCCTCCAGGAGACGGTGGAGGCGGCGACGGAAGCGGTCGGGCACGACTCGGGCACCACCCTCACCGCCCTCCTGTGGACCGGCTCCCGCCTCACCCTGGTCCACATCGGCGACTCCCGCGCGTATCTCCTGCGCGACGGCGCCCTGTTCCGCATCACGCACGACCACACCCTCGTCCAGTCCCTGATCGACGAGGGCCGGCTGACCCCGGAGGAGGCCACGTCCCACCCCCGACGCACGCTGCTCCTGCGGGCCCTTGGCACCACGCCCCCGGACCTGCGCCTCCAGGACGCGGCCACCGGCGACCGCTACCTCCTCTGCTCCGACGGCCTGTCGACCGTTCTCCCCGACGCCCGCATCCGCACCGCCCTCACCGCCGCCGACTCGCCCGAGACGGCCGTCCACACGCTGGTCGACGCGGCGAACGAGGCCGGCGGCCCGGACAACGTGAGCTGTGTGGTGGCGGACGTGGTGGGAGCACGGAAGGTCTGAGGCGGGCGTTTCTTCCGGCGGCCGATGGTGTACGGAGGGATCGTGGCGACAGATGCCGACAGACGGCGACAGTGAAGGAGTACGACGCGTGTCCTCCCTTTTCCCGGTACTTTTCCCGGCCCTCACCGACGGCCCGCCCGAACGGGCAGCGCTGCGGTTCGGCGAGCGTTCCCTGACGTACGGCGAGCTCGCCGCCGTCACCGGTGCCCTCGCGCGGCGGATCGCCGGGGCGGGCAGAGTGGCCGTCTGGGCGACTCCGGCGCTGGAGACCGCGGTGGCGGTGGTGGCGGCGCTGGAGGCCGGTGTCGCCGCCGTACCGCTCAACCCCAGGTCCGGGGAGAAGGAGCTCGGGCACATCCTGTCCGACAGCGCGCCGACGCTGGTCCTGGCCGCACCCGGCGACGAACTCCCGTCCGCACTGGGGAACCTGGAACGCCTGGACGTCTCGGCGCAGCCCACCACGGGCGGCGCCTTCCCCCACCCGGACGTCTCCGCCGAGACTCCCGCCCTCGTCGTCTACACCTCCGGTACCACCGGCCCGCCCAAGGGCGCGGTCATCCCGCGCCGGGCGGTCGCCGCGACCCTGGACGCGCTCGCGGACGCCTGGCGTTGGACCGGCGAGGACGTGCTGGTGCACGGGCTGCCGCTGTTCCATGTGCACGGTCTGGTGCTGGGCACCCTGGGCCCGCTGCGGCGCGGGGGTTCGGTGCGCCACCTGGGCCGTTTCTCCACGGAGGGCGTGGCACGCGAGCTGAACGCCGGTGCGACGATGCTGTTCGGGGTGCCGACGATGTACCACCGGATCGCCCAGGCCCTCCCCGAGGACCCCGAGTTGGCGAAGGCCCTGGCCGGAGCCCGCCTCCTGGTCTCGGGCTCGGCCGCCCTGCCCGTGCACGACCACGAGCGCATCACGGCCGCGACCGGCCGCCGGGTGATCGAGCGGTACGGCATGACGGAGACCCTGATGAACACGAGCGTGCGCGCGGACGGGGAGGCGCGCGCGGGCACCGTCGGCGTGCCGCTGCCGGGCGTGGAGCTGCGGCTCGTGGAGGAGGACGGGGCGCCGATCACGTCGTACGACGGTGAGACGGTGGGTGAGATCCAGGTGCGCGGGACGAACCTGTTCACCGAGTACCTCAACCGGCCGGACGCGACGGCGGCGGCGTTCACGGCCGACGGCTGGTTCCGCACCGGCGACATGGCGGTGCGCGATCCCGACGGGTACGTCAGGATCGTCGGCCGCAAGGCCACCGACCTGATCAAGAGCGGGGGTTACAAGATCGGGGCGGGTGAGATCGAGAACGCGCTCCTGGAGCATCCGGGGGTACGGGAGGCGGCGGTGACCGGCGAGCCGGACGCGGACCTGGGTGAGCGGATCGTCGCCTGGATCGTGCCGACGGATCCCCAATCGCCTCCGCTCCTCGACGAGTTGGCCGACCACGTCGCCCTCCGACTCGCCCCGCACAAGCGACCGCGTGTCGTCCACCACCTGGACGCCCTGCCCCGCAACGACATGGGGAAGATCATGAAGCGGGCCCTGCATGCCTGAGCGCCTGTCCGCCCGCGAGGCCCTGGCCCTGGTGACCGACGACTTCACCGAACTCCCGCACCCGGAGCGGGAATCGGGCCCACCGGACGGCCCGCTCGCCTGGGCGGGCTACGGCGACTCGCGTGCCCGCGCCGCCGAGCGCACCGGCGAGGAGGAATCGGTCGTGTGCGGAACGGGACACGTCGAGGGCGCCCGGGCCGTGCTGATCGCGTTCGAGTTCGGCTTCCTCGGCGGGTCGCTGGGCGTGCGGACCGGCGACCGGCTGGAGGCGGCGTACCGCCATGCCCGCGCACACCGGCTCCCCGTGGTCCCGTTGGTCGCGACGGGCGGCAGCCGGATGCAGGAGGGCATGCTCGCGCTGACCCAACTCCAGCGGGTGGCACGCCAGTCGGCGCTCACGCGCGAGGCGGGCCTGCCGCAGATCGCCGTCCTGCGCGACCCCACCACGGGCGGCGGCTGGGCCACCCTCGGCGCGGGTGCCGACGTGACCCTCGCGCTGCCCGGCGCCCAGGTCGGCTTCGCGGGCTCCCGGGTCCGCCCGGCGGACGCGGACCCGGCGGCGTACACGGCGCGGGCACAGGTCGCGGCGGGCGCCGCCGACGCCGTGGTGGAGCCGGAAAAGCTCCGGGAGACGCTGGGCCGCTGGCTGCGGCTGCTGACGCGGCCGAGCGACGGTCCGGCGCCGGTGCCCGCCCCGCTCGGCACGACGGACCTGCCCGCGACCGGCTGGGAGGCGGTCCGCCGCGCCCGTTCCCCGCAGCGCCCCCGGGCGACGGCCTACCTGGACGCCTACTTCACGCACCGCCTGTCCCTCTCCGGTGACCGGTGCGGCGGCACCGATCCCGGGATGCTCTGCGGCTTCGGCGAGCGGGACGGCCGTACGGTCGCCTACGCGGCGCAGACCGGGACGGCGACCCGCCCGGCGGGCTACCGCACGGCCACCCGGCTGATCCGGCTGGCGGACCGGCTCGGCATCCCGGTGCTGACGCTGGTGGACACGCCCGGCGCCGCCAATGACGCGGAGGCCGAGCGGCAGGGTGCGGGCGCGGCGATCGCGGACCTGTTCCTGACGGTCGCCGCCGCCCGCACCCCCGTCACCACGCTCCTGATCGGCGAGGGCGGCTCGGGCGGCGCACTGGCACTGGCGGCACCGGGCAGCACCTGGGCCACGCCCGACAGCTACTTCTCGGTGATCGCCCCGGAACTGGCGACGGCCATCCTGAAACGCCCGGCCACCGAGGTCGAACCGACAGCGAACCAACTCCGCATCCGACCCCAGGACCTGAGGGAGCTGGGCGTGATCCGCGACGACGGACAGGTGCCGACCGGGGCTGACGGATAGGCGCCGCCCCGGGCTCCGGACAACCCTTATCCAATATTTACATGGGACATAAGCCGCAAAACCCCCCATTCAGCCGCGCCCCACACAGCCCCCTCCAAAAGGCGCCCCACCCCCGGCCCCCACACGATGCCAGTGAGGCCCGCCACCCGGCGCGCCCCCCGGTCTGTGCTCTCGGGAGGACCTGCCATGACCGCCAGTCTGGAGCAGCTGCGCCGCTGCCACTTCGCCGTCGACCTGGGCGCGGCGAGGACGCGGGTGTACGTGAAGGGCGCCGGGCTCGTCGTCGACCAGCCGTCCGTCGCCGCCGTGAACACCCGCACCGGCGCGCTGATCGCGGTCGGCGACTTCGCGGAGAAGATGACGGGCCGCACCCCCGACTACATCCGTGTCGTCCGCCCCGTCTCCGGCGGCACCGTCGTCGACATCGAGATGGCGCAGCGCATGCTGCGGCACCTGCTCGGCGACAAGATCCGCCGCTCGCTGCGCCGCAAGCCGATCCTGCGCGCCGCCGCCTGCACCCCGCACGACGCGGACCCGCTGGCCCAGCGTGCCGCCATCGAGACCCTGGTCGGTCTGGGCGCCCGCCGCGTGGAGCTGGTGGACACCCTCATCGCCGCCGCGGTGGGCTGCGGACTGCCCGTGGAGCGGCCCGAGGCCACCATGGTGCTGGTCTGCGGCGCGGCGGCCACCCAGGTCGCCGTCCTCTCCCTCGGCTCGATCGTGAACGCCGTCCGCATCCCCGTCGGCGGCGAGGCCGTCGACCACGCGATCGTGCAGCACCTGCGCCACCAGCACGAGCTGATGCTGCCGAGCCAGTCCGTACGACCGCTCCAGCTCGCCCTGTCCGGGAACGGTCTGACCGCCTCGGGGCCCGCCTCCACCGAGATCCACGGCCGTGACGTCGCCACCGGTCTCGCCCGTTCCGTCCAGGTCGACACCGCCGCCGTCCGCGACGCGATCCAGACCCCGCTCACGGCCGTCCTGGACGGCATCGGCAAGGTGCTGCGGGACTGCCCGCCCGACCTGGTGGCCGACCTCGCCGACCGCGGCATCATGATGGTCGGCGGCAGCGCCCTGCTCCCCGGCTTCGACCAGATGCTGCGCCAGGCGACGGGCATGCCGGTGCACATCGCGGAACGCCCCGAGGTGTGCGCGGTGGAGGGCCTGGGCGCGATGCTGGAGGGCCGTATCGAGCCGCTGGCGCTGGACCCGATCACCGACTAGGCGAGCCCCGTGACCGGCGCGGACCCGCTCCCGCCCCTCCTGGAGGCCGTCCTCAGCGTCGGCACCGACCTCGAACTGCGCACCACTCTCCAGCACATCGTGGACGCCGCCGCCGAGCTCACCGGCGCCCGGTACGCCGCGCTCGGGACGGCCGACCCGGGCCAGGACGGGCTCCTGGAGATGCGCACCCCGGGCGGCGCGATGCCGGCGACCGCCGCGGTCACCGTGCCGATCCGGGTGCGGGACGAGGAGTTCGGCACCCTGCATCTCGCGGGGAAGGAGACGTTCACCCCCGAGGACGAGCAGCTCCTGCACGTCCTCGCCGCCCAGGCCGGCATCGCGATCGGCAACGCCCGGCTGTACGAGGCGGCCCGGCAGCGGGAGCGGTGGATCGAGGGGGCCGCGGCCGTCACGACGGCGCTGCTGAGCGACGGGTCGGCGGCCGACGCCCTGACGACCGTCGCCGAACGCGCCCGCATCCTCGCCGACGCCTCCGCCGGCGTCATCCTCCAGCCCACCGAGGCGGGCGGCATGGAGATCGTGACCGCTTCGACGTACGGCGATCCCGGTGACATCGTCGGCACCACCATCGCCCCCGGGAGCCCGGTCCTGAAGCAACTCCTGGGCGGGGAACCGGTGTTCGTCGACGACTCGGCGACCGACCCCCGGATGACGACCCACGTACGGCACCGCTTCGGGCCCAGCATGATGCTGCCGCTCCAGGCCGACGGCCGGCTGATCGGCACCCTGGCCCTCCCGCGCCGGCGCGGCGACCGCCCGTACACCTCCGTCGAACGCCTGCTGGCCGTCCAGTTCGCCTCCCAGGCCGCCCTCGCCCTCGTCCTCGCGGACGCCCAGCACCGCCGTGAGCTCCTCGCCGTCTTCGAGGACCGCGACCGTATCGCCCGCGATCTGCACGACCTGGTCGTCCAGCGGCTGTTCGCCACCGGGATGATGCTGGAGTCGACCCAGCGGCGGAGCGGGGCGGAGGACGTCCGGGAGACGCTGGGCAGGGCGGTCGACGAGCTCCAGTCGACCATCCAGGAGGTGCGGACGACGATCTTCGCGCTCCAGCAGCCGCCCGCCGACGCCCCGACCACCTTCCGGGGCAGGGTGTTGCGGGAGACGGCGGGGGCGGCGGCCGTGCTGGGGTTCGCGCCGTCGGTCCGGTTCACGGGGGCCGTGGAGAGCCGGGTTCCCGAGCAGGTCGCCGGGCAGCTGCTGACCGCCCTGCGGCGGGCGCTGGCCGAGGCGTCGCGCCGGTCGGGGGTGGGGCGTATCGAGGTCGCCGTGGACGCCACGGCGGTGCTGCCGGACGGGCGGGACGGGGTGCGGCTGACGGTGCGCGACGACAGGGCGGCCGGGGACGGGGACGCGGGGACCACGGTCACCTGGCAGGCGCCGTCGTGAACCCCTCCCCCGGCTGAAGATCCGGCGATACCCTTCCGAATACCCCTTTTGGCGCGCCGAGTTGGGGTCTACGGGGGAGGTCGCCCATGCCTGAGATGTCGTTCGACTTCGAGGGTCTCATCCAGATGATCGCGAACAACCTCTACAGCGAGAAGAAGGTGTTCATTCGCGAGCTGATCCAGAACGCGCACGACGGGATCCGCAGGCGGGCCTGGGCGGACGGGGTGGCGGGCCGGATCGACGTGGAGACCCGGCCGCAGGACCTGGAGATCACCGTCCGGGACACCGGCATCGGCATGAACGAGACGGACCTCGTCAAGTACCTGTCGAACGTCGGCAAGAGCCTCACCAAGCAGGAACGCGAGCAGGACGACACCCTGATCGGCCAGTTCGGCATCGGGTTCCTGGCCGCGTTCGTGGTGGCCTCCAAGGTGCGGGTGACGACCCGGAAGGTGGGCGAGGACACCGGCTGGCTGTGGGAGAACGAGGGCAGCAAGGAGTACCGGCTCACCGAGCACGAGGTCGCGACGCCGGGCACCACCGTCACCGTCTCCCTGGCCGGCGTCGAGGACCGCGGCATCATCCAGGAGTCCGAGGTCCGCGCGCTGATCCGGCGCTACGCCGACATGCTCACCACGCCGATCCACCTCAACGGCTCGCGCGAGCCCGAGAACACCATGCACATGCCGTGGGAGAAGGGCGGCCTCACCCCGGAGGAGCTCAGCTACGACCTGCGGTACTACGTGGAGCGCACGCTCAACGACCGGGTGCTGGAGGTCATCCCGGTCCAGTTGCGCGGGGAGGTGAGGGCGGAGGGCGTCCTCTACATCACCCGCGACCGCTTCTACACCGTCGACCAGCCCCGCATGATCCGGGTGTTCCAGCGCCGGATGTTCCTGTGCGAGGACCAGCCGGACATCCTGCCCCAGTGGGCCCGGTTCGTGAACGGCGTGATCAACACCCCGGACCTGACGCCCACGGCGGCCCGCGACAACTATCTGCGGGACGACCAGTGGGCGGCCCTGCGCGACGCGCTCGGCAACCTCGTCATCGAGCACCTCGAACGCCTCCGCGACTCCCAGCGGGAGCGGTTCGCGGGGATCGCCCGCTACCACCGGATGAGCTTCGCCGCGGCCAGCTACTACTACGAGGAGTTCTTCGCAAAGTTCGCCGACCTGCTGCTGTGGCGGACCAACCGGCTCCCGGACGAGCCCGGCGACGACAGCGTGAGCGACCCGCTGGAGAGCACCGGCACCGGTGTCGCCCTGCGCACGCTCCCCGAGATCCTGGACCGGCTGCCCGGCGCGCCCGGCCAGACCAAGACGCTCCAGTGTGTGACCGGCGCCGACGCCGCCCGCCAGTTCTTCAAGATCGCCAACGCGGCCAAGACCACGGTGGTGGACGCCAGTTACCTGTTCGAGCCCGAACTCCTCGACGCCTACACCGGTCTGCCCGGCGTCAATCTGCGGCTGGTCCACATCGACCGGGAGGACGCCCCGTCCGGCGACGCCATCTTCCGGCCGGCCGGCGGGGAGGACAGCGTGGCGGTGCAGAAGCTCGCGGACCGGATGAGCGCGGTGCTGCGCACCCCCCAGGGCCACGCCATCCGTACCGAGGCCCGGGAGTTCGAGCCCCCGGACATCGCGGCGGTGCTGCGGACGGACGCGCGGACGGAGGCCCAGATCAAGGCCGAGGAGGTGCTTCTCGACCCCAACGCCTCCCCCGGGACACGGGAGATGGCCGAGGCGGTCCAGCGCATGATGCGCGGCACCGGCCAGCGGCTGACCATCAACGCCCGCAACGACCTGGTGCAGCGCCTCGCCGCGCACCAGGGCACCGCCGACGTCGAGGTCAGGAAGCTGATGCGGGCGCTGTACCACAGCGCGGTGCTGGCCAACGGGCAGTTGATCAGCGCCCAGGCGGCCACCGCCTTCCACGACCAGTTGCAGCAGCTGATGGGCCGCAGCCTGGAGGCGCTGGAACTGGAGGCCCGCTGCAAGGCGCTGGACGACCGGCTGCGGGCGGTGCAGAACCGCAGCCGGGCGAGCGACGGGAAGCGGTCCGACCACCGCAGCTTCTTCATGATCACCCCGTTCGCCGACCGCTACCGCCCCGTGGTCGAGGCCTGCCGTGAAGTGGTCGAGCACCACTGGGGTTTCGAGCTCGTCCTGGCCAACGACCGGCTGGAGTCCGACCGGCTCCTCGACAACGTCCAGATCCTCATGGACGCGGCCGACGGCTTCATCGCCGAGATCACCGACAGCAACCCCAATGTGATGTTCGAACTCGGCGCCGCCTTCACCGACCGCCGGGACCGCCCGGTCGTCCTGCTGCGCGAGAACGCCGCCGCCACCGACGGCACCGAACTCCCGGCCGACCTGCGGGCGATGCTGTACATCGAGTACTCGCTCGCCGACATGTCCCTCGCGGAGACGCTGCGGGCCGCGATGTGGCGGTCGGGCGACATCCGCGAACTGCTCGGCAGGGCCGGCCACCCCCGCTACATCTCGCCCCGGCGGCTCGCCGACCTCATCGCCCCGGTCGTACTGCCCGCGACCTCCCTCGACCAGCTCGCCGCGCGCTACCGCACCGCCCAGGACTGGCTCAGCGCGCAGCCCGAGGAGGTGGGCAGGCTGCTCGGGCGGGAGAACCAGGACCTGGCTCCGATCATCATCGGCCGGGTGCGGCAGGCGGGCGAGGAATGAGTCCGGACGAGTACGCCGACCTGATGGAAAAGGCGAGGGAGGCGTACCGCGGCGGTGACATGTGGACCGCGGGCCTGCTGTACGAGCGGGCGTACCAGCTGGCCGCGGAGTTCGGCGACAAGCAGGCGGCGTTCGACGCGCTCCGGGAGGCGGCCGACGCCTGGTCCTACTCGGCCGACCCGGACCGCGGCATCCGGCTGCTCCTGGAGGCACGGCAGCAACTGGAGTACCTGCACGACGCCGAGGGCCAGTACTGGCTGCACACCGTGTTCCTGATGCACGCCATCGACGAGGACCTGACCGTCGGCGACCTGGACCACGAGATGGACGTCCTGGCGGAGTTCGCGGTCCGCGCCTGGGGCGACGAGGGCCCCAGGACCCACTACTTCAGGAGCGCGCTGCTCGCCAACCGGGGGAACTGGGCCGCCGCGCTGGACGCCGCGGAGCGGTCCTGGGCCGGCCGGGAGGGTCCGGGACCGCAGACCTACTCGTCCCATGCCGCCTCCGCCGCCTGCTACTTCTGTCTACAGCTCGGCCGGCGCGAGGAGGCCGCGCGGTGGGCGGAACTGGTCGGGTCGACGCGGGAGGAGCCGGTCGCGCCCTGGCAGCTGGCCAAGTGCCGGTGCAATCTGGCGCAGTTCGGCAACGACGGCCCGGCCGCCCGGTCGGCCTCCCGACAGCTCGACGCCCTGTCCAATCCGGAGATGCCGGGCGATGCCCTGGTCGCGGCCGAGGAGTCGGTCTACTCACTGCTCCTGTCCGCCGACGAGGGCGACCCCGCGGACCCCGCCCACCTGATCCGGCTGCGGCTCGCCCATCAGCCGCTCCCCGAACGCCTGCCGTTCTGGTCCCGCTACGACTGGCATCGCGCCCTGGCCTGTCTGGAGCTGGCCGGCGTCCGCCACGCCGCGGGCCTGCCTCCTGTCGACGACCGCTTCCACGCCGCCCCGGGACCCCTCCCCGATCCGGCGACCGCCCGCCTGCCCGCCGAGGTCCTCCCCCGCCTGGCGGCCTTCGAGCGCGCCTGCGACGCCGCCCTCCACCACGCCGTCGCGTCCGACACCCGCTTCAGCTGCACCTGGCGCCAACAGGACCTGGCCGCCCTGCGCCGGCGCGGCGCGGCCATGGCCGCCGTCTTCCGCGCCTGACGCCGCGCACCCGACGGTCAGCGCCCGAACCAGCACCGTACGGCCGTCCCCGCCCCGTCGGTGTGGGTCCGGACCAGGTCCGCCACCAGGTTGACCAGCAGCAGCCCCCGCCCGCCGGGCCGGGCCGGCGGAGCCGGGCGGCGCCCCGCGAGAGGGTCGGTCAGCACGCCCGAGTCCCGCACCTCGCACACCACCGCCCCGTCCGTCCCGCCCTCCCCCCACACCCGCAGCACCCCACGACCGCCCCCGTGCACCACGCTGTTGGTGGTCAGCTCGGCCGCGACCAGCACCAGGTCGCGCACCCGGGCCGCGGCCAGCCCCAGCCGGCCCGCCTCGTCGGCGGCACGGTGGCGGACCTCGGCCAGCGAGCCGCCGTCGAAGGGGAAGCACACGGCCGACACCTCCGGCGCGGCGGCCAGCGGCTCGTTGTAGCGGGCGACCACCGTCTCCGGCGCGTACGCCTCGCTGTCCGCGGGCCTGCCGTCGTGGATGACCGTGGGATGGGTGGCGTGGGCGTCGGCGAGCACCCGGCTGTCGAGGCGCCGGACGTCGTACGGGCACAGGATGGTCGCCGTACGGCCCGCGAAGGCGGCGTTGATCAGGGCCTCGTGCTGGACGCAGGCGGGGTACTCGACGGAGCTGCGGCCCGCCCAGATCGGTTCGCCGACGATCCGTACCCGGCGCCCCGCCGGCTGCGCGTCGGCGAAGGCCCGCAGCACCCCGGGGATGATCCGCCCGGGGTTGCGGCCGGCCTCACGCATGTCGAGCAGACGTACGGATTCGGCGTCGGCCCCGAGCCCCTCCCGCACGAGCCGGAGATTCTCCCCGGGCACCGCCACGGCGACGGGCTCCCCCGCGGCGAGCCCTTCCCGGACGAAGCGGAGCGTGCCGTCGAGGTAGTCCCGGGTGTCCCGGTAGAACAGCGCGAGATGGACGAACGCCCCGGCCTCGGCCGCACCGTCCGACCGGCCGGGCCCGCCCAGCCCGCTCGCGCCGCTCATGCCGTGTCACTCATGCCGTGCCGCTCATACAGCTCCCCGCTGATCCTCGACGAAACCGCGCGTACCCACCGCGGGGCCGATCATTCCCGCCGGGCGGGTGTAGCCCGCCGCGCGCAGGGCAGGCGCTAGTCAGCCGTACGAACGGACCCGAACAGGGCGTACGGCACGGTGACGACGGACGGGGACCGACGAGGCGGGGACATGGACTCAGCGGCGCACACCACTCTCGCGGGGCGGCTCAAGCCCCTGGTCATCAACGGACGTACCTACGAGGGCCGCGCCGAGCTGAGGCCGCGCGGCGAGCTCGTGCACGGCTGCGCGGACGTCCTGGACGAGACGCTGACGGCCCTGCCGTCCGATGTCCGCCGGGTCGAACTGGACATGGCCGACGTGGTGTTCATGGACACGGCGGGGCTCCAGTTCCTGGAACGGCTCGACCACTACCGCCGCCTCCGGCACATCCCCGTGGCCGCCACGCACTGGAGCGGCCAGCCGCGCCGCATCCTGGAACTCGCCGGCCTCGACACCACCGACCCGCTGCACGCGACACCGCCGCCCGCGACGGCGTCCGCCCCCGCTCCCGAGGCCGATCCGCCGGCCTGCTCCGTGGTGGCCCTGGAGCGCGCGGAACAGCTGCACATGCTGCGCACGGAGGTCCGGCAGCTGCGGCAGGCGATCGTCTCCCGGCCGGTGATCGACCAGGCCCGCGGCATCCTCATGGCCGCCCACGCCTGTACGCCGGACGACGCCTGGCACATCCTGCGCGAGACGTCGCAGCTGTCCAACACCAAGCTGCACACGGTCGCCGCGGCGCTCACCGCCGGCGCCGGGACCGACGGCCCGCCGCCGCCCGAGGCGGTGCGCACGGCCCTGCGCACGGCGGTCACGCGCCGCCTCCACTGAGGCCGTCCCGCCACGGGACACAGGCCCGACACAGAGGACACACAGGCGGGTAGAGGGTTAACCCTCTACGGCCGCCGCACAGCCCTCGATTGACCGCCGCACGCATGACATGCCTACGTCAATCCTGTCATTCTCCCTCCACCTGCTCGGCCCTGCACTGCACCGCTCAGCCCGACCCGGACAGCACATCCGTCTGCCCGGTCTGTCACCGGCCGCCGGCGTGCGGCCGTCGCAGTAGGAGCAAGAGTGAGACGAACCCCCCGTCCGGCGGCCACCGCCGGAGCCCTGGCGGCCACGGCCGCGCTGCTGGCCCTCGGCTTGCAGGCGGTCCCCGCGACCGCGGCGCCCGCGTCCCCCCACCCGAGCCCGCTGCGCACCGGCGGCCTGGAGACCAAGCTCTCTCCGGCCCAGCGCACCGCGCTCATCAAGAGCGCCTCCGCGAAGACGGGCACGACCGCCCGGGCGATCGGCCTCGGCACCAAGGAGAAGCTGCTCGTCAAGGACGTCGTCAAGGACAACGACGGCACGCTGCACACCCGTTACGAGCGCACCTACGCCGGCCTCCCCGTCCTCGGCGGCGACCTGGTCGTCCACACGCCCCCGGCCTCGCAGGCCGCCGGCACCGTGAGCACCAGCTTCAACAACAACCGCCGTACCGTCTCGGTCAAGTCGACGACGGCGACGTTCGGCAAGTCCTCCGCCCGGTCGAAGGCGTTGAAGACCGCCAAGGCGCTCGACGCCACCAGCCCGGCCGCCGAGAGCGCCCGCAAGGTGATCTGGGCCGGCGAGGGCACCCCGAAGCTGGCCTGGGAGACGGTCGTCACCGGCTTCCAGGACGACGGCACACCCAGCAAACTGCATGTCATCACCGACGCCGGCACGGGCGCCGAACTCTCCCGCTTCGAGGGCATCGAGACCGGCACCGGCAACAGCCAGTACAGCGGCACGGTCACCATCGGGACCACGCTGTCCGGCTCGACGTACCAGCTGTACGACACCACGCGCGGCGGCCACAAGACGTACAGCCTCAACAACGGCACGTCCGGCACCGGCACGCTGATGACCGACACCGACGACACCTGGGGCACCGGGTCGGGGTCCAACACCCAGACCGCCGGGGTCGACGCGCACTACGGGGCGCAGGTCACATGGGACTTCTACAAGAACACCTTCGGCCGGAGCGGCATCAAGAACGACGGCGTCGCCGCCTACAGCCGCGTCCACTACAGCACGGCGTACGTCAACGCCTTCTGGGACGACGACTGCTTCTGCATGACCTACGGCGACGGCACCAGCAGCACCCACGCGCTGACCTCGCTGGACGTGGCCGGCCACGAGATGAGCCACGGCGTCACCTCCAACACGGCGGGGCTCAACTACACCGGTGAGTCGGGGGGTCTCAACGAGGCCACTTCCGACATCTTCGGCACCGGTGTGGAGTTCTACGCCAACAACTCGACCGACGTGGGCGACTACCTCATCGGCGAGAAGATCAACATCAACGGCGACGGCACACCGCTGCGTTACATGGACGAGCCCGACAAGGACGGTTCGTCGGCGGACAGTTGGTACTCGGGCGTCGGCAACCTGGACGTGCACTACTCGTCCGGCCCCGCGAACCACATGTTCTACCTGCTGAGCGAGGGCAGCGGCAGCAAGACCATCAACGGCGTCACCTACAACAGCCCGACCTCCGACGGGGTCGCCGTCGCCGGCATCGGCCGGGCCGCCGCCCTACAGATCTGGTACAAGGCGCTGACGACGTACATGACGTCCAGCACCAACTACGCGGGCGCCCGCACCGCCGCCCTCAACGCCGCCGCGGCCCTCTACGGCACCAGCTCCACGCAGTACGCCGGGGTCGGCAACGCCTTCGCGGGCATCAACGTCGGCAGCCACATCACGGTCCCGACCACCGGCGTCACGGTCACCAACCCGGGCAGCCAGACCTCGACCGTCGGCACCGCGGTGAGCCTCCAGATCAGCGCCGCCTCCACCAACGGCGGCACGCTGACCTACGCGGCGACCGGCCTGCCGACCGGCCTGTCGATCAGCAGCTCCACGGGCGCCGTCACCGGCACGCCGACCACGGCGGGGACGTACAGCTCGACCGTCACGGTCACGGACAGCACCGGCGCGACCGGCACCGCCTCCTTCACCTGGACGGTCAACTCCAGCGGCGGTGGAGGCAGTTGCACCTCCACGCAGCTGCTGGGCAATGCGGGCTTCGAGTCCGGGAACACCACCTGGACCGCGACCAGCGGTGTCATCACCAACGACAGTGACGAGGCCGCCCGCACCGGCTCGTACAAGGCCTGGCTGGACGGCTACGGCGCCACCCACACCGACACGCTCTCCCAGTCGGTGACCGTCCCGAGCGGCTGCACGGGCACCACGTTCACCTTCTATCTGCACATCGACACGGCCGAGACCACCACCAGCACCCAGTACGACAAGCTGACGGTCACCGCGGGTTCGACGACCCTGGCCACCTACTCCAACCTCAACGCGGCCTCCGGCTACGTCCAGAAGTCGTTCAGCCTGTCGGCCTTCGCGGGCACGACGGTGACGCTGAAGTTCTCCGGCGTCGAGGACTCCTCGCTCCAGACGAGCTTCGTCGTCGACGACACGGCGGTGACGACCAGCTGAGTTCAGTGCCGGGCGAACTGCAGGCTCGTCCCCTGCACGACGTTCGGCCTGAGGGCGATCCCGTCCACCGTCAGCTGCTCCCCGTAGATGTCGGTGACGCGGATCGCCCCACCACAGCCGGCACCCGCCTCGGAGAGGAAGTAGTTGTACTCGGCGCGGGGCAACACGGTCCAGCCGCCGCTGGTACGCACCTCCAGCCTCGCCACCGGATTCCGGTGGCCGAGCACCTGGATACCGCACCAGTAGCGGCTGGACCCGGTCTTGTACCGGACCGAGAGCGTGTCGGTGGTGCCGGGGCTCACCAGGCTCCAGGTGATGGGTATCTCGCCCTTGACCGGCGCGGCCAGCTTCGCGAAGGCCTGGGCGCTGAGGTCGAGTTGACCGACCCTGCAGGGCGCGGGGCACTCGTTCGTGATCCGCACGGTGATCGACGCTCCGCTCGCGGCCCGGACCTGGACGTACGCCCCGCACGCCTTGGACGACTCGTAGTCGGCGGTGTTCATGGCGGCGGTCATGACGTCGCCGGCCGGGCCGAAGGTGCAGGCGCCGTCGCCGTTCCCGGCGTCGTAGAAGGTGGCGACTCCGCTGTAGGTGACCCCGGGCTTGATCCGCCCCGCCAACGAGCCGGTGCCGGAAGGGGCTTTGGGGGTGCTGGTGGCCTTGGGGCGCTTGGACGCGGTGGCCTTCGGGGTGGCGGACTTCTTCTTCGAGGCGCTGGGAGTCGGCGAAGCGCTCGCGGACGGCTTCCGCGTCGCCGCCGGGGACGACGAGGTGACCGCCGCCGAACTGCTGCTGTCGGCCACGGACACGGCCGTCCCTGAGCCGGCGTCGGAGTGGCCGCCGGGCCGGAACGCCACGATCACGGACGCGAGGAGCGCGACGGCCCCCACCGCGACGGCGATGAGAAGGGCGCGCGACTTGGGGGGACGGCGGTGCGAGGAGGGAGGCGCCACGGCTGAGGTCCTTGTGTGTCGGGTGGGGCTTCGGGGACGGAAGCCTTCGACGTACAGTCGCCGCAGGATCCCAGAAGGTTGCCGGGCGGGAGGCGCGAATGACGACAACGGTGACGCTCCTGCATCCGGGGGCCATGGGCGCCCCGGTGGGCGGCCAGGCGACCCACACGGGAGCCCGCGTGCTGTACGTCCCGACAGGCCGCGGCCCGGCTTCCGTGGAACGGGCACGTCAGGCGGGCCTGGAGGCGGCCGAGTCTCTCGAATCCGCCCTGTCCGTCAGTGAGTTGGTCCTCTCCATCTGCCCGCCGCACGCCGCGGAGGACGTCGCCCACGAGGTCCTGGAGCACGGCTTCCGGGGCGTTTACGTCGAGGCCAACGCCATCAGCCCCGACCGGGCGACCCGCATCGCCAAGGCCTGCTCCGAACGCGGCGCGCTCATGGTCGACGGCTCGCTCATCGGCGGCCCGCCGGCCGGAGGCAGCGGCCCCCGCCTCTATCTGAGCGGCGACGCGGCGGCGGTGGCCCGGGTCGCCGCGCTCTTCGAGGGCACGGACGTCCCGGCCCGCCCGCTCGACGCCGGAATCGGCGCCGCGTCGGCGCTGAAGATGGCCTACGCCTCCTTCCAGAAGTCGGCGCGTGTCCTGGCCGCCGTCTCCCACGCCCTCGCCGCGAGCCATGGCGTCGGTGACGAACTCACCCGGGAGGGGCGGGAGCTGACGGCGCGCATCCTCGCCGAGGTCGACCACTTCCCCAGCGTGGCCGCCCGTGCGTGGCGCTGGGCGCCGGAGATGGAGGAGATCGCGGCCGCCCTGGACTCCGTAGGACTGCCGCCGGAGATGGCGCGGGCGTCGGCGGCGGTGCTGCGCCGCTGGGAGCCGGACAAGGACCGCCTCGACCTCACTCCGGACGACGTGTACACCCGCCTCCGCACGCCCGAGGGCCCCTCCACGACGACGTGAAGGGGCCCACGGGCTGACGGGAACGGTGTGTCACCGGTGGTGCGGTGACGTCAGGTAGTGCTGCCTGAGGAGCTCCCTTCCGTAGTCGTTGCCGTTGGGTGTCCGGATGATCGAGTGGACGTGCAGCTGGGTCGCGCCGCCGCCCTGCGTGGCGCCGTACGCGCCCGCCAGCGGGCCCGGTCCCTGGCAGTCGACCTCCACCCATACGACGGGGCTGTGCACCCGCACATAGAAGGCGTCGTCGTCGCCGGTGCCGCCGGCCCAGGTGACATAGGTGTCGGTCAGGTGCTGGGCGACCTCGGACATCCGCACCTTCGCGGCGTCCGCCTTGGCGCGGCCCACGAAGGCCTCGACGATCGCGAGCAGCTTCTTCTTCTGGGCGGCGTTGAGCTTGTTGCCGCGCAGACCGGTGTACTCCTGGACGGCGTTGTCGGAGAAGGCGCCGGCCTTCATCGACTCGTTCGACTTGGTGGTCGACTCGATGGCGACCGCCTGCTGCGCCGAGGTGAGGGAGTTGATGAAGGCGAGGGAGGCGACGACCTCCTCGTGGCACACGGTCACGGTCTCGCCGTCGATCTCCATGGTGGTCGGCTCCGAACCCCAGAAGCAGGGGCTCATCACGACCTGGTCGCCGAGGACGAAGTAGTTGATGACGAGGTGGTGCCCGTCGAACTGGAAGCCCCAGGGCTCGGTCGCGGACGGGGTGCCCATGACGGTCCAGTAGTAGGCGTCCTCGTTGAAGGCGGTGGTGTTGCCGATCGCCTCGCCCGCCGCCTGGTTGATCTTGCGGATCTTCTCCGTGGTCTCCAGGCCGTCGGCGCTGAGCGCGGCCTTCAGCAGGGCGGTGCCGAGGGCCTTCTGGTCGTCGCTCAGATCGGCGAGCGAGACGCCCTGGCGCTCGTAGGAGTCGACGTTGCTCCACAGCCGCCACTCGGTGGAGTGCACGGTGAAGACGGTCGAGGTCTTCTGGTCGTCGGTCAGCCCGGCGAGGAAGGCGTTCGCGGCGGTGATGACGGGGGCGGTCGCCACGCCCGTCGAGTGGATCGTGAACAGGTCGTCGATCCGGTTGCCGTCGGTGGTCAGACCGAAGAACTCCTCGGTGATCGACTGGTTGCCGGGGCCTCCGGTGCCCCCGCCCGGGCCGCCGCTGGGCGCACCGCTGGGCGTGGCGCTCGCGTCGGCCGTCCCCGTGCTGTCGTCGGCCAGCGCCGCCCAGGCACCGGCGCCGCCCATCGTGGCGACGGCCGTGGCGCCGGACGCGAAGAAGACCTTGCGCATGAAGTTGCGGCGGCTCGCGTGGGCGCGACGCGCGACCTCGGCCCCTTGCTGCGGCTGCCCACCGGTGTCGAGCTCGGCCATCGTGGTCCGCTCCCTTCGTCCTGGCCACGTCCCCTGCGGACCGGCCACCGGACAACCACCCTGGTGGCCGTAACTGAGGCTCCGCTGAAGCGAGTTCGCCGACAGGGCCGTGCACAGCCGCTACGACGTCGCTGACCAGGCTTTCTATGAGGACGCCGTGGATCGTGCGCCTGCCCTGGGCAACGTCACCCTGAACTCCGTGCGCCCCGTCTCGCTCGCCACCTCGATCCGCCCGCCGTGCGCCTCCGTGAGCGCCGCGGCGATGGCGAGACCGAGCCCCGAGCCGCCGCCCTGGCCGGGGGCGCGGGTGCGGGAGGCGTCGGCGCGGGTGAAGCGTTCGAAGACGGCCGGGAGGAGGTCGGGCGGGATGCCCGGCCCGTCGTCCCGGACGACGACCACGCACGCGGTACGGTCCGTCGCCACCTCCACCTCGATCCGGGTGCCGGACGGGGTGTGGGCGCGGGCGTTGGCGAGGAGGTTGGCGACCACCTGGGTCAGCCGGGCGGCGTCGCCGGTCACGACGGCCGGTTCGTCGAGGCGCAGTGCGAGCTGCCAGTCGTGGCCGGCCCCGGCGGCCCGCGCGTCCCACACCGCCTCGGCGACCAGCGTCGCGAGGTTGACGTCGGTCTCCTCCAGCGGCCGTCCCTCGTCGAGGCGGGCCAGCAGCAGCAGGTCCTCGACGAGCCCGGTCATCCGGGCGGACTGCGCGGAGACCCGCTGCCAGACCACGGCGGGCGGGACCGGGGCGGCGCCCTGGTCCATCAGCTCGGCGTAGCCGGCGATGGAGGCGAGCGGGGTGCGCAGTTCATGGCTGGCGTCGGCGAGGAAGCGGCGCATCCGGTCCTCGCTGCGCCGCCGTTCGGCGAGGGAGGACTCGACGCTGTCGATCAGGACGTTGAGGGCGGCGCCCACCTGCCCGACCTCGGTGTCGGTGTCGGGGTCGGGGACGCGGGTGAGTTCGCCGGTGCCGAGCGGTCCGTTCGCCACCTCGACGGCGATGGCGGCGACCTGCGCGAGGGGCCGCAGTTGCCGCCGTATGACCCAGGCGCAGACCGTGCCCACGCCGGCCAGGCCGACGACGGCGATCACGGCCTCGGCCACGACGAGGTCGTCCACGGTGTCCTTGAGTTCGGCGGCGGGCAGCCCGGCGAGGACCGCGGGGCCGTCGCCGCTCGCGACGGTGAGACGGTAGGTGCCGAGGCCGGGGATGGTCCGGGTGTACAGCGTGCCCGCCTCGGTGAGCCCGGCGAGGGCCGCGCGTTGGGCGGCGCTGAGGACCCTTTGGCCGCCCTCCTCGGTGACCACCTCGGCAGCGACCACCTTCCCGTCGGTGAGCCGGGCGGCGACGGTCCCGGTGGGCTGGCCGCGCTCGTTGAGGAACCCGAGGTCCGTGGCGTCACCGGGACGCCGCTGGAGGCCGCCCTGGCTGCGGTCGGCCGCGTCCCGCACCCGCTGGTCCAGGTCCGCCTGGAGGTGCGCGCCCTGGACCAGGACGGTGGCCACCGCCATCGTCGTACAGACCACGACCAGGGCCAGGGACACGCACAGCACCAGCCGGGCCCGCAGGGTCTTCATCTCCCTTCGCCCGCCGCCCTGATGACGTATCCCGCGCCGCGCACCGTGTGGATCATCGGTTGGCGCCCCTTGTCGAGCTTCCCGCGCAGGCTGTACACGTACACCTCGACCAGGTTCCCCTCGCTCTCGAACGAGCTGTTCCAGACGTGGTCGAGGATCTGCGCCTTGCTGAGCACCTGGCGGGGGTGGCTCATCAGGAAGTGCAGCAGGTCGAACTCCTTGGCGGTGAGCGCGACGGTCTCCCCACCGCGCCGCACCTGACGGGTCTTCTCGGCGAGGACGAGATCGCCGAGCACGCGCACGGACTCGTCGTCGGCGGCCTCCTCGGCGCCGGAGCGGCGCAGCAGTGCGCGCAGCCGCAGCATGACCTCTTCCAGCGAGAAGGGCTTGGTGACGTAGTCGTCGGCGCCGGCGGACAGTCCGTCGATACGGTGCTCCAGCGTGTCGCGGGCGGTGAGCATCAGCACGGGCAGCCCGGCGTTCTCGTAGCGCAGCCGGCGCAGCACCTGGACGCCGTCGAGGTCGGGCAGCATGCCGTCGAGGACGACGGCGTGCGGGGCGCAGCCGCGGGCGAGGTCGAGCGCGCTGTGGCCGTCCGCGGCGAGGAACGGCTGCCAGCCGGCCTCGGCGACGGCCCACGACAGCAGTTCGGTGAGCTCGGGTTCGTCATCGACGATCAGGACCCGGACCGCACCCTGACGGGCTGCGCGGACTTCGCGGACGGCAGACATGCCGTGAGCGTGCCGGGTGCGGCTGGGAGTTTCCTGTGAACCGGCTGGGCGGAGGCCATGACGCCACCGATGGATCGTTTCTTCGACCACATCGAGTGGTGGGGCGGGTGGGACTCGAACCCACGGCCGACGGATTATGAGTCCGCTGCTCTAACCGGCTGAGCTACCGCCCCATAGCGGCGTGTCGCGTACAGGTGTGCGCGCCGTCTGCCGCAGCATAGCCGCTCATACGATCTCCTGCTTCGTATGGTCGACTTCGCATGCCCTGAAGGACTCCGCCGTGACCTGCGCGGTTCCCGGTTCAGGGGTGATCACATGAAAAAGGACCCCTTCGGGGGTCCTTGTCCAAGACGCTCTCCCGACTGGACTCGAACCAGTAACCTGCCGGTTAACAGCCGGCTGCTCTGCCAATTGAGCTACGGAAGATCGAAGCTCCCCCGACTGGACTCGAACCAGTAACCTGCCGGTTAACAGCCGGCTGCTCTGCCAATTGAGCTACGGAGGAATGCCTCGTTGCATCGAACGTAACTCCCTGGGTATTCGCCAGGGGGCGGGCGTCCGCTGCGACACATACATTAGCGCAAGCAGGGGGGTGCTCCGCCAATCGGTTCCCCCCGGCACCGACGCCGCACCGCATACCTACGCAAGGGAAGGGTGGCAGCCATGCGCTACAAGCTCACTTTCGTCGCCGGGCTGACTCTGGGTTACGTGCTGGGCACGCGTGCCGGGCGCGAGCGCTACGAACAGCTGAAGAAGTCCGCGCGGCAGGTCTCGCAGAACCCCGCGGTCCGCAACACCGCCGAGTCGGCAGCCCAGCAGGGCCGCCAGTTCGCGGGCAAGGCGTACCACGTGGTGAGCGACAAGGTGGGCGACCGGGTGCCCGACTCGGTGGCCCAGCGGGTGCGCTCCCTGCGGGACCGCAACACCAACGGCGCCGCCGAGGACGACTGGGGAACCAGCAACACTTGAGTGCCGGGCGGGGTGACGTCGTCCGGCCCATAGAATTTTCGCCATGGGGATAGTCGCCGGGTTGGACAGTGCGCCCGATTTCACTCGTATCGTCGTCTGCGACGCGGACACGGGCGCCGTGCTCCGGCAGGGCTATGCCCCGCACCCGGTGGAGGGCCGCCCTTCCGACGTCGACCCCCAGGCATGGCTGCTGTCCCTCGGTGAGGCGGCGGGCGGCGGGCTGCTCGAAGGCGTGCAGGCCATCGGCGTGTCCGCGCAGCAGAACGCCGTCGTGCCGCTGGACGCCCAGGGCAACACCGTCCGCCCCGCCCTCGTCGGCAGCGACAAGCGCGCCCAGGTCGCGGCGGCCGATCTCATCGACGCGCTCGGCGGGCGCGAGGCGTGGGCGCAGGCCGTGGGCTGTGTGCCGCAGGCGCCGCAGCCGGTGACCAAGCTGCGCTGGCTGGTGAAGAACGAGCCGGACGCCGCGCTGCGCACCGCCGTCCTCCTCCAGGCCCACGACTGGCTGGTCTGGCAGCTCCTCGGACGGCCCGTGCGCCGGACCACCGACCGCGGCGGCGCCTCCGGCACCGGCTACTGGTCCGCCGCCACCGGCGCCTACCGCACCGACCTCGTCGAGCTGGCCCTCGGTCACCAGGCCATGCTGCCCGAGGTGATCGGCCCCTCGGACGCGGCCGGTACGACCCCGGAGGGGCTGCTGATCTCCGCCGGGACCGGCGAGACCATGGCCGCCGCCTTCGGCCTTGGCATCGGGCTCGGCGACGCCGTCGTGTCGCTCGGGGCCTCCGGCTCCGTCATGGCCGTGCACCCCGAGGCGCTCGTCGACAACTCCGGGATGATCACCTCCCTCGCCGACGCGACCGGCATGCACCTGCCCGTCGTCACCACCCTGAACGCCGTACGGACCCTGCGCGGCACCGCCGAGCTGCTCGGGCTGCCGGATCTGGAGGCCCTGTCCGAGCTGGCGATGAAGTCGACGCCGGGCTCGCACGGGCTGGTGCTGCTGCCCTATCTGGAGGGCGAGCGGACGCCGAGCCTGCCGCACACCGCGGGGACCCTCGCCGGGCTGCGGCGGGAGTCGATGAAGGCCGAGCATCTGGCGCGGGCCTCGTTCGAGGGCATGCTGTGCGGGCTCGCCGACGCGCTCGACGTGCTGCGCGGCCGGGGCGTGGAGGTGCGGCGGGTCTTTCTGCTGGGGGCCGCCGCCGAGTTGTCGGCCGTGCAGGCCGCGGCACCGGCGATCTTCGGCGCGCAGGTCGTCGTACCGCAGCCCGCGGACTACGCGGCGATCGGTGCCGCCCGGCAGGCGGCCTGGGCGCTCGGGGTCTCGCAGGGCTCCCTCGACCCGCGTACCCCGCCGGCCTGGCAGGGTGCCGCGGCGCAGGTCCTGGAGCCCGGCGAGGAGCTGGCGGTGGGGCAGGCGGTGCGGCAGCAGTTCGTGTCGGTCCGCGAGCAGACCCACCCGAACGCCTTCCGCGGCTGACCCTGACGGCACACCTTCCGCCCATAAGACGGTAAAGAGCACTGCTGTCGGCTTAATCGGTTGAGGTAACGCGGGGGGAGTGTCCGACGATAGGGGCCAGGGGCAACCACCTCCGGCCCCTGTCGCCGACTCCGAGAGACGTAGCGTGCTCATACGACTTCTGCGGACCTATCTCAGGCCCTACAAGAAACCCATCGCGGTCCTGGTGCTGTTCCAGTTCCTCCAGACCTGCGCCACCCTCTACCTGCCCACGCTCAACGCCGACATCATCGACAAGGGCGTGGTGAACGGGGACACGGGCTACATCCTGTCCTTCGGCGCCCTGATGATCGGGATCTCGCTGGCGCAGGTGGTGTGCAACATCGGGGCCGTCTACTACGGCGCCCGTACGGCCGCGGCGCTCGGGCGGGACGTGCGGGCCGCGGTCTTCGACCGGGTGCAGTCGTTCTCGGCCCGCGAGGTGGGCCACTTCGGCGCGCCCTCGCTGATCACCCGGACCACGAACGACGTCCAGCAGGTGCAGATGCTGGCCCTGATGACGTTCACCCTGATGGTGTCGGCGCCCATCATGTGCGTGGGCGGCATCGTCCTCGCCCTCGGTCTGGACGTGCCGCTGTCCGCGGTGCTGGTCGCCGTCGTACCGACGCTGGGCATCTGCGTGACGCTGATCGTACGGCGGCTGCGACCGCTGTTCCGGACCATGCAGGTGCGCCTGGACACCGTGAACCGGGTGCTGCGCGAGCAGATCACCGGCAACCGGGTGATCCGCGCCTTCGTGCGGGACGGGTACGAGGAGGAGCGCTTCCGGAAATCCAATGGCGACCTCACCGCGATGTCGCTGGCCACCGGCAACATGCTGGCGCTCATGTTCCCCATGGTGATGACGACGGTGAACCTGTCGTCGATCGCGGTGGTGTGGTTCGGCGCCCATCGCATCGACAGCGGCGGGATGCAGATCGGTGATCTGACCGCGTTCCTCGCCTATCTGATGCAGATCGTGATGTCCGTGATGATGGCCACCTTCATGTTCATGATGGTGCCGCGCGCGGAGGTGTGCGCCGAGCGCATCCAGGAGGTCCTCGACACCTCGTCGAGCGTGGTGCCGCCGGTGGCGCCGGTCGTGGAGCTGCGCCGGCACGGGCACCTGGAGATCCGGGGCGCGGGCTTCCGTTACCCGGGTGCCGAGGAGCCGGTGCTGAAGGCGGTCGAGCTGGTGGCCCGGCCCGGTGAGGTGACGGCCGTGATCGGCTCGACCGGCAGCGGCAAGTCGACGCTGCTGGGGCTGGTGCCCCGGCTGTTCGACGCGACCGAGGGCGAGGTGCTGGTCGACGGGGTCCCGGTCGCGGACGTCGAGCCGACGCTGCTGGCCAAGACCGTGGGGCTCGTGCCGCAGAAGCCGTACCTCTTCGCGGGGACCGTGGCGACCAACCTGCGCTACGGCAACCCGGACGCCACGGACGAGGAGCTGTGGCACGCGCTGGAGGTGGCGCAGGCCAAGGGCTTCGTGGAGGGGCTGGAGAACGGCCTCGACTCCCCCATCGCCCAGGGCGGGACGAATGTCTCCGGTGGTCAGCGGCAGCGGCTCGCGATCGCCCGGACGCTGGTCCAGCGGCCCGAGATCTATCTCTTCGACGACTCCTTCTCCGCGCTCGACTACGCCACCGACGCGGCACTGCGCGCGGCGCTCGGCGCGGAGACCTCGGAGGCGACCGTGGTGATCGTCGCCCAGCGGGTGGCGACCATCCGCGACGCCGACCGGATCGTCGTCCTCGACGAGGGCCGGGTCGTCGGCACGGGCACACACCGTGAACTGATGGCGGACAACGAGACCTACCGGGAGATCGTGCTCTCCCAGCTGACGGAAGCGGAGGCTGCCTGATGGCCGGGCCCATGGGGCGGATGATGGCCGGGGGCGGCCCGGACAGCCGTTCGCTGGACTTCAAGGTGTCGGGCCGGAGGCTGATCGGACAGTTCCGGCCGGAGCGGTTCACCATCTACGGGCTGCTGGCCTGTGTGGTCGTCAGCGTCGGCCTGAACTCGATCGGGCCGTGGATCCTCGGCAAGGCCACCGACCTGGTCTTCGCCGGCATCATCGGACGGCAGATGCCGGCCGGGGCCTCGAAGGAGGAGGTCCTCGCCGGGATGCGCGAGCGCGGCGACTCGGCGATCGCCGACATGCTGGGCAGCACCGACTTCACCCCTGGTGAGGGCATCGACTTCACCGCCGTAGGACATGTCCTGCTCCTGGCCACCGGCGCGTTCCTCGTCGCGGGGCTGCTGATGGCGGTGGCGACCCGGCTGGTGAACCGGGCCGTCAACCGCACGATGTTCCGGCTGCGCGAGGACGTGCAGACGAAGATGTCGCGGCTGCCGCTGTCGTACTTCGACAAGCGCCAGCGCGGCGAGGTCCTGTCCCGGGCCACGAACGACATCGACAACATCGGGCAGACCCTCCAGCAGTCGATGGGCCAGCTCATCAACTCGCTGCTGACGATCATCGGTGTGCTCGTGATGATGTTTTACGTCTCCTGGCTGCTGGCGCTGGTCGCGCTGGTGACCGTGCCGCTGTCGTTCGTCGTCGCCACCCGCGTCGGCAAGCGCTCGCAGCCGCACTTCGTGCAGCAGTGGCGCACCACCGGCAAGCTCAACGCGCACGTCGAGGAGATGTACACCGGGCACGCCCTGGTGAAGGTGTTCGGGCGGCAGGAGGAGTCGGCGCAGCAGTTCGCCGAGCAGAACGAGGCGCTGTACGAGGCCGGGTTCAAGGCGCAGTTCAACAGCGGGGTCATGCAGCCGCTGATGATGTTCGTGTCGAACATCAACTATGTGCTGGTGGCGGTCGTGGGTGGTCTGCGGGTCGCCTCGGGCTCCCTGTCCATCGGTGACGTCCAGGCCTTCATCCAGTACTCGCGCCAGTTCTCGATGCCGCTGACGCAGGTCGCCTCCATGGCGAACCTCGTGCAGTCCGGTGTCGCCTCCGCCGAGCGGGTCTTCGAGCTGCTCGACGCCGAGGAGCAGTCGGCGGACCCGGAGCAGGCCGAGCGGCCCGAGGAGCTGCGCGGACGGGTCGCGCTGGAGAACGTGTCCTTCCGGTACGACCCCGAGAAGCCGCTGATCGACGGGCTGTCGCTGAAGGTGGAGCCGGGTCACACGGTCGCCATCGTCGGCCCGACGGGCGCCGGAAAGACCACGCTGGTCAATCTGCTGATGCGCTTCTACGACGTCTCCGGCGGGCGCATCACCCTCGACGGGGTGGACATCGCCAAGATGTCCCGGGACGAACTGCGGTCCGGCATCGGCATGGTGCTCCAGGACACCTGGCTGTTCGGCGGCACCATCGCGGAGAACATCGCCTACGGGGCGTCCCGCGAGGTCACCCGCGGCGAGATCGAGGAGGCCGCGCGCGCCGCGCACGCCGACCGGTTCGTCCGGACGCTGCCCGACGGGTACGACACCGTGATCGACGACGAGGGCACGGGCGTCAGCGCCGGTGAGAAGCAGCTCATCACCATCGCGCGGGCGTTCCTGTCCGACCCGGTGATCCTGGTCCTCGACGAGGCCACGTCGTCCGTCGACACCCGCACCGAGGTGCTGATCCAGAAGGCGATGGCCAAACTCGCCCACGGCCGCACCTCGTTCGTGATCGCCCACCGCCTCTCCACCATCCGGGACGCGGACACGATCCTGGTGATGGAGAACGGCGCGATCGTGGAACAGGGCGCACACGAGGACCTGTTGGAGGCGGACGGCGCCTACTCCCGCCTGTACAAGGCCCAGTTCGCGCAGGCGGTGGCGGAGGTCGACTGACAAGCGGACGGGGGCTGGTCCCACCTCAGGGGCGCGGGGCTGTGTCAATATGCGGCTCCGCCGCGCGGGCGCGACCAGCCCCCACCCACCCGCACCCGGCATCAGTCCAGATAACCCCTGAGCTGATCCGCAAAAGCGTGATCCCGCAGCTTGTTGAGGGTCTTCGACTCGATCTGCCGAATCCGCTCCCGCGTCACACCGAAGATGCGCCCTATCTCCTCCAGCGTGCGCGGGCGGCCGTCCGCCAGCCCGTACCTCAGCTGTACGACCTTCCGCTCCCGCTCCCCCAGCGTCGACAGCACCGCCTCCAGGTGCTCCCGCAGCAGCAGGAACGCGGCCGACTCCACCGGTGACGTCGCGTCGCCGTCCTCGATCAGGTCGCCCAGCGCGACGTCGTCCTCCTCGCCCACCGGCGCGTGCAGGGACACCGGTTCCTGGGCCAGCCGCAGCACCTCGCTGACCCGCTCCGGCGGGAGGTCGAGGTGGCCGGCCACCTCCTCCGGCGTCGGTTCGTAGCCGCGTTCCTGGAGCATGCGGCGCTGGACGCGGACGACCCGGTTGATCAGCTCGACGACATGGACCGGCACCCGGATGGTGCGGGCCTGGTCGGCGAGGGCGCGGGACATGGCCTGGCGGATCCACCAGGTGGCGTACGTCGAGAACTTGTAGCCGCGGGCGTAGTCGAACTTCTCGACCGCGCGGATCAGGCCCAGGTTTCCCTCCTGGACCAGGTCGAGCATGGTCAGACCGCGGCCGACGTACCGCTTGGCCACCGAGACGACCAGCCGCAGGTTCGCCTCGATGAGGCGGCGCTTGGCCATGCGGCCCATCACGACCAGCCGGTCCAGGTCGAGGGCGAGCCCGCTGTCCAGGCCGGGGGTGCCGAGCTTCTCCTCGGCGAACAGGCCCGCCTCGACGCGCCGGGCGAGTTCGACCTCCTCGGCCGCGGTGAGGAGCGGGATGCGGCCGATCTCGCGGAGGTACTGGCGGAACAGGTCGGAGGACGGGCCGCTGGTGTCGGCGCGGGTGCGGGCGGCCGGTTCCGGCGCCTCGACCGGCTCGGGCGCCTCTGCGACCTCAGGAGCCTCCGGGGCTTCCGGGGCCTCCAGGGCGTCGGCGGGCGGCGCTTCCGGCTCGGTCTCGGGGTGGTGCACGACACGGTTCTGCGGGGGGACCGCGACAAGAACGTCGGGCTCGGCGTCCGGCTCCGTGGCGTCCGTACTGTCGGTCTGGGTCAGGGTCTGGGTCTGCACGGGGGCGACCTCCAGGATGATCGCTGCATAGGAGTGCGGCAGCGCTGTTTCGGGGGCGGAGTCGGCGGCCTCGCCGCTGTCCGTCCCGCACGCGATGAGCGGAACCGCGGGGGTCTGGGACCCGCTGGGGACGGATCGGCCACGCTCCGAGGACTCAGGCACCGGAACCCAGTGTGGAGTACGACACATCGCCGCCACGAGGGGCGTGCGGTGACTTTTTGAGTCCGGTCCGTGACCGGGTGGTTACCCTGGCGGACCCGACACGCTCAGAGAGCTGCGGCTCCGTGCTCGCGCAGCGCCTGGTCGTACTGCTGGAGTACCCACAATTCGTTCTGTACCGCGGCCAGTTCCGCCGGGTCTCCGTGCGTGCCGAGGCGGGTGAGGGTGCTCTGGATGTCGCGGACGCGGCGCTCCACGGCCCGGCGGCGGACCGCCACCAGCTGGATGCCCGCGTAGATCTCGTCGACGGTCTTGCGCATGATCGCCTCGACGGCCAGCTCCGTGACCATCGCGCGGACCACGTCGTCGGGCGCGGCCTCACGGACCCGGACGAGATAGTCCTGCGCGTCCTGAGTGCCGTACTCGACTCCACCCGCCTCCATGATCGCCTGGCGTACGGCGGCGTAGGGGGCGGCGGTGAACTCGTCCATGCCGTAGGCGTCGAACGCCGGGGAGACCAACTCGGGGCGCTGGAGGGCGAGTTTGAGGAGCTCGCGCTCGGTGGCGTAGACGGGGTTGCGGAGCTGGAGCGCCGGGCCGCCTGCGGTCGGTCGCTGGGTGGCCTCGTACGGCTGCTGCGGGCCGCGGGCCGGGGCGGGGGCGCCCTTGCCACCGCGGTCGCGGGCCCAGCGGGCCAGCTGGGCGACGCGCTTGACGACGAACTGGGTGTCGAGGATGCCGAGCATGCCGGCGAGCTGGACGGCGACCTCGTGCTGGGCGCCGCTGTTCTTGATGCGGGCGACGATCGGGGCGGCCTCGTCCAGCGCCGAAGCACGGCCCGCCGGGGTGTCGAGGTCGTAGCGGACGACGATCTGGCGGAGCGCGAACTCGAAGAGCGGGGTGCGGGGTTCGACCAGGTCCGAGACCGCCTCGTCGCCCTTCGCCAGGCGCAGTTCGCAGGGGTCCATGCCGTCGGGGGCGATGGCGATGTAGGTCTCGGCGGCGAACTTCTGGTCGTCCTCGAAGGCGCGCAGGGCAGCCTTCTGGCCGGCCGCGTCGCCGTCGAAGGTGAAGATGACCCGTGCGCTGCCGTTGTCCATCAGCAGTCGGCGGAGGATCTTGATGTGGTCGCCGCCGAAGGCGGTGCCGCAGGTCGCGATGGCGGTCGTCACCCCGGCGAGATGGCAGGCCATGACGTCGGTGTAGCCCTCGACGACGACCGCGCGGGACGCCTTGGCGATGTCCTTCTTGGCGAGGTCGATGCCGTAGAGGACCTGGGACTTCCGGTAGATCGCGGTGTCGGGCGTGTTGAGGTACTTGGGCCCGTTGTCCGCCTCGTACAGCTTGCGCGCGCCGAAGCCGACGACCTCGCCGCCGATGTCGCGGATCGGCCACATCAGACGGCCGCGGAAGCGGTCGATGGGGCCGCGGCGGCCCTCCTGGGAGAGGCCGGAGAGCAGGAGTTCCTTGTCGGTGAAGCCCTTGCCGCGCAGGAAGCGGGTGAGGTGGTCCCAGCCCTGGGGGCTGTAGCCGACGGAGAAGTGCTCGGCGGCGGACTGGTCGAACCCGCGCTCGGCCAGGAACTTGCGGCCGGTGTCGGCCTCCGGGCTGACGGCGAGCTGTTCCATGTACCAGTCGGCGGCGATCTTGTGGGCCTCGACCAGGCGGATGCGCTCGCCGCGCTGGTGGGAGGGGTTGTACCCGCCCTCCTCGTAGCGCAGCGTGATGCCGGCCTGGCCGGCCAGGCGCTCGACCGCCTCGGAGAAGGTGAGGTGGTCGACCTTCATCACGAACGTGATGGTGTCGCCGCCCTCCTGGCAGCCGAAGCAGTGGAAGAGTCCCTTGCTCGGGCTGACCTGGAAGGACGGCGACTTCTCGTCATGGAACGGACAGAGGCCCTTGAGGTTGCCACCGCCCGCGTTGCGCAGCTGGAGGTACTCGGACACCACGGCGTCGATCGGGACCGCGTCCCGTACCGCCTTCACGTCCTCGTCGTTGATCCGTCCTGCCACACGGTGATTCTACGGGGGTGGACTGACACTCAAGAGACGAGGCTTTCGAGCGGAACGTGTGGGTCCGCCAGCGCCTCCGTGTCCACCTGGGTCTTCGTGCGGATCAGCTGCTGGATCGGGTCCGTGACGTCCCACACGTTCACGTTCATCCCGGCCAGCACCCGGCCCTCCTTCACCCAGAACGCGATGAACTCACGCTTTCCGGCGTCCCCGCGAATCACCACTTCGTCGTACGACCCCGGGGGCGCCCAGCCGCTGTACTCCATCCCCAGGTCGTACTGGTCGGAGAAGAAGTAGGGCACGCGGTCGTAGACGAGGTCATGGCCGAGCATCGCGCGGGCCGCGGCGGGGCCGCCGTTGAGGGCGTTGGCCCAGTGCTCCACGCGCAGCCTGCTGTCGAAGAGGGCGTGGTGGAAGGAGGCGACGTCACCGGCCGCGTGGATGTCGGGGTCGGAGGTGCGCAGCCGTTCGTCGACCGCGACGCCGCCGCCGTGCGCCCGGTCGGCGAGTTCCAGTCCCGCCGCCTCCGCGAGGGCGGTGCGGGGGGCCGCGCCGATCGCCGCGAGGACGTCGTGGGCCGGGTGTTCCTCGCCGTCGTCGGTGCGGGCGGCCAGCACCATGCCGTCCTGGCCGACGATCTCGGTGAGCTGGGCACCGAAGTGGAAGCGGACGCCGTGCTCCCGGTGCAGGTCGGCGAAGAGGCCGCCGAGCTCGGGGCCGAGGACGTTGTGCAGCGGGGTCGCGGAGGGCTCGATGATCGTGACCTCGGCGCCGTACTCACGGGCCGCCGCCGCGACCTCCAGGCCGATCCAGCCGGCGCCGGCGATCACCAGATGGCCGTTGTCCCGGCCGAGCGCGGCCAGCACGCCCTTGAGACGTTCCGCGTGGGCGAGGCGGCGCAGATGGTGGACGCCCGCGAGGTCGGTGCCGGGGATGTCCAGGCGGCGGGGTTCGGCGCCGGTGGCCAGAAGCAGCTTGTCGTAGTGGACGAGCGTGCCGTCGTCGCCGAAACGGACCGTCTTCGCCGCGCGGTCGATCGCGTCGACCGTCTGGCCGAGGTGCAGCTCGATGTCGTTGCGCGCGTACCAGGCCGGTTCGTGCACGAAGACGCTGTCGCGTTCCTCCTTGCCGAGCAGATAGCCCTTGGAGAGGGGCGGGCGCTCATAGGGGTGGTCGCGTTCGTCGCAGATCAGTATCACGCGACCGGTGAAGCCCTCCGCTCGGAGCGTCTCGGCCGCCTTGGCGCCGGCGAGACCGCCTCCGACGATCACGAATGTCTGGTCCGCGTCGACCACTTGATGCCTCCTCGTAAGGTGCCGCCACATGGGAGCGTCCCGCACGCAGCGTGATGGGGGAAGAGGGAGTGGCCCGATCAGGCCACGGAGGGTCACATTCGGGCGCGTTTCGCTTCACCCATGGCACATCTGTCTCACATATGCCCTGTCAGGCGCGCATGAAGCGAACGCGCCGACGCGTCCGTGAGGGACGCGATCTGGTCGACGATCACCCGCTTGCGGACGCGGTCGTCGATCGCCTGGTCGAACAGCGCGCGGAACTGCGGGTCGAGCCCGTCGGGCGCCCGGACCGTGAGCGCCTCGGCGAGTTCCGCGACCACGATCCGCTGGTCGGCCCGCAGCCGCTCCTGCTCGGCACGCTGCATGACGTACCGGTCGGCGACGGCCTTGAGGACCGCGCACTCCAGCCGTGTCTCGTGCGGTACGACGAGTTCGGCGGCGTACCGGGTGAGCGGGCCGGCGCCGAACGCCGCGCGCGTGGCGCCCTCGGCGGCGAGACAGAAGCGGCCGATGAGCTGGCTGGTGGCGTCCTTCAGGCGGGCCTGGGCGACGGCCGTGCCGTCGTAGCCGTGCGGCCACCAGGGCTGGTCCTGGAGCCGGTCGAGGGCCGCGGCGAGTTCGGCGGGGTCGGTGTCCTCGGGGACGTACCGGCCGAGGGCCACCTCGAAGACGGCCTGCCGCTCGGGTTCCGCGTGCAGGTAGTTGGGGTCGATGTGGCCCGCGTGCAGGCCGTCCTCCACGTCGTGGACCGAGTACGCCACGTCGTCCGACCAGTCCATGACCTGCGCCTCGAAGCAGGTGCGGGTGCCGGGGGTGTCCTTGCGGACCCAGTCGAAGACGGGGCGGTCGTCCTCGTAGACGCCGAACTTGGGCGACGCGTGCGCTCCCGCTCCGCGGGGCCAGGGGTATTTGGTGGCCGCGTCGAGGGTGGCGCGGGTGAGGTTCAGCCCCACCGAACCCTCCTCGGTGAAGCGCTTGGGCTCGATGCGGGTGAGGAGGCGCAGGGATTGCGCGTTGCCCTCGAAGCCGCCGCAGTCCTCCGCGAACTCGTTGAGCGCCTGTTCGCCGTTGTGACCGAACGGGGGGTGGCCGAGGTCGTGGGCGAGGCAGGCGGCTTCGACCAGGTCGGGGTCGCAGCCGAGGGCCGCGCCGAGCTCTCGGCCTACCTGGGCGCACTCCAGGGAGTGCGTGAGGCGGGTCCTGGGGCTGGCGTCCCATGCCTGGTTGCGGGTGCCTGGGGTGACGACCTGGGTTTTGCCGGCCAGCCTTCGGAGCGCGGCGGAATGGAGGATTCGGGCGCGGTCTCGTTGGAAGGCGGTGCGGCCGGGGCGCTTGTCCGGCTCTGGGGCCCAGCGGTCTGTTGAGGGCAGGTCGTACGACATGACTCGACAGTACGGGCAGGGACTGACAATTCGCCGGTTCGTCTTCCTTGTTCTGCTCAGACGGCGAGTGCGGGTTGTTCGTGGCTGGTCGCGCAGTTCCCCGCGCCCCTCAGGGACATCATCTGGTCGTACCTGTGCAGCAGCAGGCCGGCCATCGCCTCGTGTGTTCCCAGCGGGGCCGACGCTATCCACGGTGCCGCCTCTGCGCACTCCGTTGCGAAGCGGCCGGGAGCCGTGAAGTACGAGGCGATCGCCACACGGTCGTAGCCCCGGGCCGTCAGGGCCTCGATGGCCGCCGGGACCGTGGGGGCCGCTGTCGTGGCGTAGGCCGGGACCACGGGGACACCGAGGCGGGTCGACAGCAGGGACGCCATACGGGCCATGTCGACCTTCGACTCCGGGTCGCGTGAGCCCGCCGCCGCCAGGACCACCGCGCTGCCGGGGCGCGGGGTCTCCTCCCAGCCGGCCTCGACCAGGCGGGCGTGCAGGGCGTCCACCAGGAGGGGGTGGGGGCCCAGGGCGGGGGCCACGCGTGCGCGTACCTGCGTCTCGGCGGCCATCTCCGGGATGTCCCGCTTCACGTGGTAGCCGCGGCTCAGCAGGAGGGGGACGAGGATCGCCTCGCGGTCGCCGAGGGCGGTGAGGGTGTCGGTCAGCAGCGGGGCGTTGAGCTCGATGTGGCCCAGGTGCACCGGCAGGCCGGGGCGCTGTTCGCGGACCTTGTCGAGGAGGCTGCTCACGGTGCTCAGGGCGCGCGGGTCACGGCTGCCGTGGGCCACGACGACGAGCGCGGGCGGTTCGGGGCGGCGCCTGCCGTCGAGCGAGACGAGGCTGAGCTGGCTGGCGAGCTGGCTGCTGATCCGGTTCATGAGGTGCGCCGTACTGTCGAAGTGGACTGCTCTGGACTCGTCGCGCGGAGCTAACGAATTACTCGACGCCGTCATGGACCGATGGTGGCGGGGGGAGGTTGCCGTCCCGTTGCATGAAGATAACGGGGATTTTCCGCGGGTTCACGGTGGGGTGGGAGGGCTGTGTGAGGTGGCCTGACCTGCGGTTTCGTCGGCGTGCGTGAGGCTGGTCACGTGGGCGGCGGCGAACCGTGGGGGCTTACGGAACGTCCCTGACTGTCGAAGGACGACCTGGGAGGGACCCCGTGAGACTGCGCAGACCCCGTCTGCCGCGCACCCGTACCGGGCAGCGGCGGCTGGTGCAGGCCGTGATGGCCGGGTGCGTGCTGGCGCTGCTTCCGGCGACCTGGATGTACGTCGTCACGGGCGACCGGCTGCGGACGACCGCGGACGTGCCGCGCACCGAGGTCGCCGTCGTGTTCGGCGCCGGGCTGTGGGACGGGGAGCCGTCGCCGTACCTCGCGCACCGGCTGGACGCGGCGGCGAAGCTGTACCGGGAGGACCGTATCGAGGTCGTCCTCGTCACCGGCGACAACAGCCGGGAGGACTACGACGAGCCCGACGCGATGCGGGCGTATCTGACGAAGCGCGGGGTTCCCGACGCCCGCATCGTCAGTGACTACGCCGGGTTCGACACCTGGGACTCGTGTGTCCGGGCCAAGAAGATCTTCGGGGTGGACAAGGCCGTGCTGATCAGCCAGGGCTTCCACATCCGGCGGGCGGTCGCGCTGTGCGAGGCGGCGGGCGTGACGTCGTACGGCGTCGGCGTGGACGCCAAGCACGACGTCACCTGGTACTACGGGGGCACCCGCGAGATCTTCGCCGCCGGCAAGGCCGCCCTGGACGCGGTCTTCGAGCCCGATCCCCGGTTCCTCGGACCTAAGGAACCGGGGGTGAGCAGGGCGCTCGCTAGCGGCCGGTGAAGCGGGGCGTGCGCTTCTCCAGGAACGCCGTCATGCCCTCCTTCTGGTCGTGCGTCGCGAACAGGGCGTGGAACACCCGGCGTTCGAAGCGGATGCCGTCGCGCAGGCCCGTTTCGAGGGACCGGTCGACGCATTCGCGGGCGGCCCTGACCGCGGTGCGGCCGTAGGAGGCGATCGTCTCCGCCACCGCCAGCGCCTCGGGGAGGGTCTGGTCGTCCGGGACGACCCGGGAGACCAGCCCCGCGCTCTCCGCCTCCCTCGCGTCCATCGTGCGGCCGGTGAGGACCAGGTCCATCGCCTTGGCGCGGCCGATCAGACGGGTGAGGCGCTGGGTGCCGCCGATACCCGGGATCACGCCGAGCTTGATCTCCGGCTGGCCGAACACGGCCGACTCCCCCGCGATCACCAGGTCGCACATCATCACCAGCTCGCAACCACCGCCCAGGGCATGGCCGTTGACGGCGGCGACCTTCGGAGTGCGCAGGTCGGCGAAGTCCTCCCAGGCCGCGAAGTAGTCCTCCGCCGCCATGTCGACGGCCGTCATCGGGGCCATCTCCCTGATGTCGGCGCCGGCCGCGAAGTACCGCTCCGAGCCGGTGACGACCACACAGCCGACCTCGGGGTCCGCGTCCAACGGGCGGAGGACGGAGAGGAGTTCGGCGAGCAGCTCGCCGCTCAGCGCGTTGCGGACGTGCGGGCGGTGCAGGCGTACGGTCACCACGGCGCCGTCGCGCTCGACCTTCAGGTTGTTCATGCGGATTCCCTTCTACGAGGCTTCTACGAGGCTTCTACGAGTCCCAGATCGCGCCGTACGCCGGGATCCCCCGCTCTTCCAGGCCGTGCACGACCTGCCAGGTCAGCTTCTTGTTGGAGATGCAGATCACCGCCTCGGCCCCGAAGTCGCGGTAGGCCTCGTAGGCGAGGCGGACCATGTCGGGTTTGCCGTGGCGGGAGGTGTCCCAGACGAGGGCGTGGGGCTGGACGGCGAGGATCTCGTCGACGAGGGCGTCGCCGTAGGTGGTGCGGGGGTCGCGGGTCGCCCAGACCAGGCGGGAGGGGACCTGGGCGGCCAGCAGATGGGGCAGACAGGGGCCGATGCCGCTGCCGGTCGCGACATAGACGACCTTGGTGAACAGGGTCTCGATGTTGGCGACTCCGGCCGTGGTGATGCCCTTGACCCAGACCCGTTCCGGCAGGTCGTCGATGAAGGCGCCCGTCCAGTCGCCCGCCCGGGAGATCGTCAGGCGGAAGCCGGGCTCCCCGGGTGCCGGGACGTTCGCGAAGGAGTGCCACTCCTTGAGGGGGCTCCGGCTGATCGTCGTGGAGGAGCCCGCGAAAGGGGTCTCGCCGTGGTCGAAGCGGGCCAGCACTACGTGCGGGGACGGGCGTTCGAGGCGTACGGCGACCTTGCGCAACCGCAGCCAGGGCAGGGCGACGCTGAAGGTGACGACCGCCAGGACGGACACCTCGACGGGGCCGGGGGACGACAGGAGGGTGTGCGTCCAGAAGAGGGCGAGGGCGGTCCAGCCGCCGAAGCGGTGGATCTTCTCGAAGTGGTCGTGCCGGCGGGAGCGGAAGGGAGGCAGCGCGGTGGCGATGATCACGGCCAAGAGGGTCAGCAGGGTCCACCCCACCGTCGCCTGAAGGGCGTTGTGCGTGGTGACCGTCGCCGCCAGGAACCACGCCGTGCCCGCCAGTGCGCCGCCCACGTGCAGGCCGCCGAAGTGGTACACCTTGCCCAGCGTCCAGCGGACCTTCAGCGGCCAGCTCGTCGGGGCCCGAGTAGCCAGCCTGAAGAGGAGGTTGACGACGTACTGCTGGCGGACGAGGACCGCGAGGGCCAGGTCGGCGAGCGCCGCGTGGCCCATCGTGCGGGTGGACGGGGTCCAACTCACCCACAGAAAGATCCCGTTGGCGGTGAGTACCAACGCCCACAGGCGGTTGTAGTGCATCAGGCACGGATGCTTGAGCAGGCGGCGCAGACGTGAGGTGAGCGGGGGCAGGCCGACCGAGCGGCGTTCCAGGGACGTCGTCATCGGGCCACCGCCGTGCGCTGCTCCGCCAGCCTCAGCAGCGCCGGCTTGTCGATCTTGCCGCGGTCGGTCTCCGGTAAGTGCGCCAGGGGCATGACGCGCTCGGGAACGCAGTAGTACGGCAGCGCGTCCGCCACCGCGCGCCGGGCCCGGTCGGGGTCGACGTCCGCCGGGGTCACGAAAGCGACCAGGGTGCGGGCGTCCCGTTTCAGGGTGACCGCGCGGACGCAGCCGTCGACCGACTCCAGCACCGAGGAGACGGAGTCGAGTTCGACACGGAAGCCGCGCACCTTGACCTGGTCGTCGGTGCGGCCGAGGTGTTCCAGCTCACCGTCGGGGGTCCAGCGGCCGAGGTCACGGGTGCGGAACATCCTGCGGCCGCCGCCCAGGACGGGGTCGGGGGCGTAACGCTCGGCGTTCAGGGCGGCGTTGCCCAGATAGCCGGCCGAGACGCAGTCGCCGCCCGCCCACATCTCGCCGACCTCTCCGACGGGGAGGGGGCGGCGGTCGGCGTCGAGGACGTAGACCGTGTTGTTGGGGGTGGGGCGGCCGATGGTGAGGAGCGGGGAGGCCGGGTCGTGGCGGCTCATCGTGTTGACGATGGTCGTCTCGGTCGGGCCGCAGCAGTTGAAGAAGGTGGCCCGGCTCGCCCAACGGTCGGCGAGCGGGCGCGGGCAGGGCTCCCCCGCCACGGCGACCGTGCGGACGCGCGGGCAGGCGGCCGGGTCGAGGCCGGACAGGACAGTCGGGGTGGCGATGACGACGTCGGCGGTGCGGGCCGCCGCCGCGATGTCCTTGCCGCGGATGATCAGGGTGCCGCCGTGGGCGAGACAGCCGAGGATCTCCCACGCGGCCATGTCGAAGGCGATGTTGAGCAGCTGGGCGACCCGGTCGCCGGGGCGGATGCCGAGGTCGCCGGGGGCGGTGAGCAAGATGTTGGCGACGTTGCGGTGGGTGACCTTCACACCGTTGGGGCGGCCGGTGGTGCCGGAGGTGAAGAGGACGTAGCAGCCGTCGTCGGGGGCGACGGGGACGTTCCGGCGGGGCTCCGGGGCGCGGGGCCCCGGGATGTACGGCAGTGGCTCGTCGAGGCCGATCAGCCGGTGGCCGGCAGGGAGCGGGACGCGGTGGGCGTGCTCCGCGACGGTGATCACGACCCGGGTGCGGGCGGCGCGGATCACATGGGCGAGCTGGGGTGCGGGGGCGAGGCCGACGTCCTGCGGGACATAGGCGGCGCCCGCCTTCAGGATGCCGAGGAGGCCGACGACCATCGGCAGGGAGCGGCGGACGAAGAGGCCGACATGGTCGCCGGGGCGCACGCCCTCGCGGGTCAGACGGGCGGCGACGGCGTCGGCGTGGCGGTCGAGTTCGCCGTACGTGATCCGGGCGCCGAGGTGTTCCGCGGCGACGGCTCGGGGAGTAGCCGCGGCCTGGCGTTCGACGGCTCTGTGCAGGAACGGGTCCGGGACGGGGACGGCCGGGCCGACGCCGTACTCGAAGAAGAGATGCTGGTCGCGTGGGCTCAGATGGCGCAGAGGCATGCTGGGGGAACCTCCTGGCTGGCTTCTTCGCGTGAGGGATTTGCCTGGCGCCAAGCTGGATCCGCGCTCGACTGTAGCTCCGGTTTTTCAACACTCAACAAGGCGTGACCGGCCAACCACGGAACGGAACGCGCCACATGTGGCGTCTTTCACAACAGGGGCAACTTCCGCCCCGCCCGGTGGCGACTCATGGGTGGCCACCTGTGTGTCTGACCAGGGTCGGGGCCGGTGGCCTCACCGAGACCGGGAGGCGGCGGGGAGGTCGCCGTCCCGGCCGTGTAACAGGGAGCCGCCGCGTACGTAACACGGCGGAAGCACGCTGAAAGGCATGCAGAACTCCGCGACGCCCACCCACTGCCCCTACTGCGCCTTGCAGTGCGGGATGAATCTCACGCCCGTCCCGGACGGGGGCGTGGAGGTCACCGAGCGCGCGGACTTCCCGGTGAACCGGGGGGCGCTGTGCGGCAAGGGCCGGACAGCGCCCGCGGTGCTCTCGTCGAGCGTCCGTCTGACCTCCCCGTTGGTGCGCTCCGCAGCGGGCACCCTGGTGCCCGCCACCTGGGACGAGGCACTGGACCGGATCGCCGAGGAGCTGCTGCGTACGCGGACGGAACATGGTCCGGACGCGTGCGGGGTGTTCGGCGGGGGCGGCCTGACGAACGAGAAGGCGTACACGCTGGGCAAGTTCGCCCGGGTCGTCCTCGGCACCTCGCAGATCGACTACAACGGACGTTTCTGCATGTCCTCGGCCGCGGCCGGCGGCATCAAGGCGTTCGGCCTGGACCGCGGGCTGCCGTTCCCGCTGGAGGACATTCCGAAGACCGGGTGCGTCATCCTCGTCGGCTCCAATCTCGCCGAGACCATGCCGCCGTCGCTGCGCTTCTTCACCGAGCTGAAGGAGAACGGCGGCACCCTGATCGTCGTCGACCCACGGCGTACCAAGACCGCCGACCAGGCCGACCTGCATCTGATGCCCCGCCCCGGCACCGATCTCGCCCTGGCGCTCGGCCTGTTGCACCTTGTCGTCGCCGAGGGACGGGTCGACGAGGCGTACGTCGCCGAGCGCACCGCCGGCTGGGAGGACGCGCGGGCCGCGGCGATGGCGCACTGGCCGGAGTACGTGGAGCGGATCACCGGCGTGCCGGTGCCCCAACTCCGGGAAGCCGTGCGGATGTTCTGCGAGCCGGAAGCCGCGATGGTGCTGACCGCACGCGGACCCGAGCAGCAGTCCAAGGGCACCGACACCGTGGGCGCGTGGATCAACCTGTGCCTGGCGACCGGGCGGGCGGGCAGGCCGCTGTCCGGGTACGGCTGTCTGACCGGGCAGGGGAACGGGCAGGGCGGGCGTGAACACGGCCAGAAGGCCGACCAGTTGCCCGGCTACCGCAAGCTCGACGACCCGGCGGCGCGACGCCATGTCGCCGAGGTGTGGGGCGTGGACCCCGACTCGCTTCCCGGACCGGGGCGCAGTGCCTACGAGTTGCTGGACGCCCTGGGTACGGACATCAAGTCGCTGCTGCTGATGGGCTCCAACCCGGTGGTGTCGGCGCCGGCCGCCGCGCACATCGAGGAGCGCATCAAGTCCCTTGATTTCCTTGCCGTCTGTGACGTCGTCCTCTCCGAGACGGCTGCCCTCGCGGACGTCGTCCTGCCGGTCACCCAGTGGGCCGAGGAGACGGGGACCACGACCAACCTGGAAGGCCGGGTGCTGCTGCGGCGGCAGGCGATCACCGCGCCCGAGGGGGTCCGCAGCGACCTCGACGTCATGCACGAACTCGCCGACCGGCTCGGCGTGGAGAAGGGCTTCCCGACCGACCCCGAGGAGGTCTTCGAGGAGCTGCGCCGGGCCAGCGCGGGCGGGGCGGCGGACTACTCCGGGATCACCTACCGCCGGCTGGCGGAGGAGAACGGGGTGTTCTGGCCGTGCCCGACACAGGACGCCGGTGAGGCGGCACACGCCGGCACTCCCCGCCTCTTCCTCGACCGCTTCGCCACCGACGACGGCCGCGCCCGCTTCGTGCCGGTCTCGCACCGGGCGTCGGCGGAGGAGCCGGACGACGAGTACCCGGTGCTGCTGACGACCGGCCGGGTCGTCGCCCAGTACCAGTCCGGCGCGCAGACCCGCCGGGTCGACGAGCTGAACGCCGCCGCGCCCGGTCCGTTCGTGGAGCTGCATCCGCGGCTCGCGGCGCGGCTCGGCGCGGCCGAGGGCGACCCGGTGGCGGTCGTGTCCCGGCGCGGCCGGGCGGTGGCGCCGGCCCGGATCACCACGGGCATCCGCCCCGACACGGTCTTCATGCCCTTCCACTGGCCCGGCGAGGGCCGCGCCAACACCCTCACCAACCCGGCACTCGACCCGACCTCACGGATGCCGGAGTTCAAGACGTGTGCGGTGCGGCTGGAGACGGTCAAGTCCTGAGAGTGGCGGGGGACTTGTAGTCAGCGCAGAGTGAGCCAGTCGCCCGTCTCGATACGGCTGCCCCGCAGGCGCAGTCGATGGGCCACGGCGGGGGCGGCGACGTACACCCAGGCCCGCACCCGCGTCCCGTCGGCGTCCCGGACCACCTCGCGCTCGACCCGCTCGTAGAGGTTGCGGGGGTCGCCCGGGGCGTACTCCTCGAGGCGGTCGAGGGCGACCAGGAGATCGGCGTACTCCTCGGGGCGGGCGGTGACGAGCTCGCCGCGGACGGTGCCGGGTTCGCTGTGGAGGGTGCCTGGTTCCTCGACCGCGTACGGGTATCCGGGGCCGTCGTACAGCGCCGCGCCGTGCAGCAGCGCCGGGTCCTCGGACCGGGTGCGGCCGCGCAGGAAGTGGTCGTGGTTGGGCTCACCTGGGCGAAGGGTGCCGTAGACGAAAAACGGGAGGCTCACAGAAACGATTCTCTCTCCACACACACCGGCACAGACGCGGTATGGACATGACAGGCCCATGCCCTTTGAATCTCCTCCAGCACGAGCGCCTCCCCCACGCGCCCAAGGCGCCTTCCTGAGGAGACAGATGAGCCGAATACGCTCAATTCGTCCTGTCCGCTCCATCCGCTCCCTCCGGGGTTCCCGGCTCGCCGCCGCCGGTGTCGCCGTCACCAGCACCGCCCTGTTGGCGGCCGCTCTCGTCCCCGCCGCCGACGCGGCCGACAGACCGACCAGGGCCACCGCGATCGACAACGCGGCCTCGGCGCTGGTCGACCAGGCCGCCGCGCTGGGTCTGACGTCCGCGCAGGACACCAAGGTCCGGGACGTCGTCGTCGACAAGAACGGCGCACAGCACGTCCGTTACGACCGCACCTACCGCAACCTGCCCGTGCTGGGCGGCGACTTCGTCGTCCACCTGGCGTCGGACGGGTCGTACAAGGGCGCCGACCGCGCGACGAAGAAGGCGATCTCGCTGGCCGGCGTGACGCCCACCCTGTCCGCGCCCAAGGCCGCCGACCTCGCCGCGAACGCGCTGCGCGCCGCCAACCTCGGCGAGACGCTGAAGAAGCTGACCGCCAAGCCGCAGCTGGTGGTCGACGCCCTGCACGGCACGCCGAAGCTGGCCTGGCGCACCGAGGCGGTGGCCCAGGACTCACTGGGCAACCCGGTCGCGCGCGTGGTGCTGACCGACGCGGGCTCGGGCGCCCAGATCGACGCCTGGGACTCGCTCGAGTCGGCGGCGGGTGACGGCAAGTCGCTGTACGGCGGGACGGTGCCGCTGGAGACGACGCTGTCGGGGTCGACGTACCAGCTGAAGGACGCGACGCGCGGAAACACGTACACCGGCGACGCGGCCAACAAGACCGACCTGTGCATCCTCGGCATCTGCTTCAGCCGTGCCCCGGCGACGCTGTTCACCGACGCCGACAACCACTGGGGAACGGGGGCGACTTCGGACCGGGCGACGGCCGCGGTCGACGCGCAGTACGGCACGAACGTCACCTGGGACTACTACAAGAACGTCCACGGCAGGAACGGCATCGCCGGTGACGGCAAGGGCTCGTACAACCGCGTCCACTACGGCAACAGCTACAACAACGCCTTCTGGGACGACAGTTGCTTCTGCATGACCTACGGCGACGGTGACGGGACGCAGCTCGGCCCGCTGGTGTCGCTGGACGTGGCGGGGCACGAGATGTCGCACGGGGTGACGTCGAAGACGGCGGCGTTGACGTACTCGGGTGAGTCCGGCGGGCTCAACGAGGCGACCTCCGACATCTTCGGCACGCTGGTGGAGTTCTACGCGGGCAACTCCTCCGACGCCGGGGACTATCTGATCGGCGAGAAGATCGTCCGGTCGGGCTTCGGGCGGGACGCGCTGCGCTACATGGACAAGCCGTCGAAGGACGGCAACTCGGCCGACTGCTGGAGCTCCTCGGTCGGGAACCTCGACGTGCACTACTCGTCGGGCGTCGCCAACCACTTCTTCTATCTGCTGTCCGAGGGCAGCGGCGCGAAGACGGTCAACGGCGTCAGCTACAACTCCCCCACCTGCAACAGCAGTTCGGTGTCGGGAATCGGCCGGGACAAGGTGGGCGCCATCTGGTACCGGGCGCTGACCGTCTACATGACGTCCTCGACGAACTACGCGGGCGCCCGCACGGCGACGCTGAACGCGGCGAAGGACCTGTACGGGGCGGGCAGCGCGGAGTACAACGCGGTGGCCGCGGCCTGGAGCGCGGTGAACGTGGCCTGACCCGGTGAACATGGCCTGACCTGCGGGCGGGTGGGACACGACGGCGGTGCGGTGGCGGGCCTCAACGGGGCTCCGCCACCGCACCGCCGACGTTCCGGGGAGCGGCGCGCCCGGCTCACCTCAGGGTGCCGCGTCCGGCGCGGACTCCTCGGCACCGGACGCGGGCAGGGTCGCCAGTACCGCCGTCACCTGTTGCCTCATGCCGTCGGGGAGCCCTCCGTCCTCAGCCGTGCCCACCAGTTCGCCGGCGAGCACGTGCAGCTTGGTGTTGGTGTTCTGGGAGACCCTCACCAGTACGTCCCAGGCGTCCTCGGGGCTGAGCGCGAACGTCGCCATCAGGATGCCCCGCGCCTGGTCGATGGCGGGCCGCGTCTGCATGGCGCGGCGCAGCTGGACGACCTCGTTGCGCAGTGCCTGCTCGTCGTGGTTCAGGGCGTGCTCCCCCGGTGTGAACAGTGGCCAGGTGCCGGTCACGGTCAGCAGGTGCCGTACCGCGGGACCGGCGGTTCGGATGGTCAGCGTCCTGCCGTGCTCCAGCGCGCGCCGCCGGGCGGCCAGCAGGACGTTGAGACCCGAGCAGTCGCAGAACGTCGTCCCGCCCAGGTCCAGGTCCACGCCCCGCGCGGCGCACCGGAGGGCCCGCCGCAGGGTTCGCTCCAGCGCCGGGGCGGCACTGATGTCGAGCTCGCCGCGGACCGTGACCCGGACACGTCCGTCCGGGGACGGCGCGTCCATGGTCAGGTGCGGCGCGCTGTCGTCGACCACGATAGGTGCGTGCATGTTCGCTGTCCTTGTCGAGTCCGCTCGCTCCGGTTCCAGCTTCCGCACCGCACCTTCACACGTCAAGGGATACCGGAAATTTATTTCACTCTTTTGGTTACGCGAACCAGAGGTCCTATTCTGAGCGCATGGGAGAAGTGCCGGAACCACACTCGGGGTGGACGTTTCTCACCAGTCACGCCCGCGTACTGGCAGCGATCGCCGAAGACCACACCACCCGCATCCGCGACATCGCCGCCCGGTGCAGGCTGACCGAGCGCGCCGTCCAGAAGATCATTTCCGATCTGGAGGCCGACGGGTATCTGACCCATCGACGCCAGGGCAGATCGAACACGTACCGGATCCAGCCGGGAACCATCCTGCGCCACCCGGCGGAGTCCAGCCTGACGGTGGCGGAACTCCTCAACCTGCTGGCCAACCACGAGTCACGGCGCGAGACCGCCGACGGGTGACACCGCGGCCGGCTCCTCACGGGAACCGGCCTTCTCGGTCTTGCCCTTCGCTTCGGCTCAGGCGGCGAGTTCCGCCTCCTTCTCGACGGGCCGGTCCGCCGCCCGGGGCTTTGCGTCGCGCATCACCAGCACCGCCAGCAGAGCTGCCGCCAGGACGCCGATCGCGCTGACCGTGAAGGTGGTCGACATCGCGTCGGCGAAAGCCTCCCGAGCCGTGCGGAGCAGGCTCGCGTCGCCCAGGGTCGCCGCGCCGGCGAGAGCGAGGCCGCCTTCATCGCCCGTCTGATGCCCGCCGCCCAGCAGGCCGCGGCCGGTCACGAACACCTCGCCGAGTCCTACACCGACGCCCCCGCGGTGACCGATCCGGCCGCCCTGCGCGACGAGAAGTTCCACTACGGCCTGGAGGTCGTCCTCGACGGACTCGCCCTGCGCCTGCCGCGGTGAGAGCGACGGGCTACGCCCCGTAGGGGTGCCGCGCCCTCGCCTCTCGCAGGGCCCTGCCCCACCACACCAGTTGGTCCAGCATCGTCTTGGCCGCCGCCTCCGGGCCCGACGGGTCCTTCAGGCGGCCGGTGTCGTCGAACGACGCGCCCGCGTTGTGGAAGGACACCGTGTCCCGCACCGTCACCGCGTGCAGTTCCGCGAAGACCTGCTTCAGATGCTCGGTCGCCCGCAGGCCACCGGCCAGGCCGCCGTACGAGACGAGGGCGACCGGCTTGGCCTGCCACTCGGTGAAGTGCCAGTCGATGAGGTTCTTCAGGGCCGCCGGGAAGGAGTGGTTGTACTCGGGGGTGAGGACGACGAAGGCCTCGGCGCCCTCCAGCTTCGGGGTGACGTCGGCGAGGGTGGCGGTCGCCTCGGGGGTCGGGGTCAGGCTCGTGGGGAGATGGACGTCGGCCACGTCGACGACCTCGGGGATCAGGTCGTCCCGGCCGCGGAGGTGGTCGAGGAGCCAGTCGGCGACGACGGGGCCGAAACGGCCGTGCCGGTTGCTGCCGACGACGAGGGTGACATGGAGCGGGGCGTCTGCGCCGAGCGCGTCTGGGTTGGGCATGCGGCACAGCCTGATACCTCAAGCTTGGTCGAGGTCAAGCCGTGGCCACGACCGGCAGGTCACCCGGTCGCACGCGCGCTCTGCGCCCTTCGGGTTCTCTTCCGCGACACACCTGCCGTACGCCGGTGACCTGCCGAAACTCCGAACTTCCAGGCCCCTTTTACCCCGACCTGACACCCATTCAGCACATTTCTGACGCACCCTCAGGAAGCGCGCTCGGCCCGCTGCGACTTACCTCGGAAGGGCAGGGGACACCGAATCGCTCGAAGGAGCACCGATGCGCCGTACCGCCCGTCTGCTCACCGGCACCGCGCTCGCCGTCGCGACCGCCGGGCTGGCAACCGCGCCGGTGTACGCCGCGGACTCGGGCAGCCTGGAGGTGTACCCCTCCTCGGTCGTGCCGGGCGAGCAGGTCACGGTGAACACGGCGGCGTGCGGCGACGGCGCCACGGCGGAGGGCGACGCGAGCGCGGTCGGTGCCGGGCGGTTCACGCTCGCGCCGAGCACCCACGAGCAGGACGCGATCGGGCAGTTCAAGGTGCCGGAGAGCGCGCAGCCGGGGACGTACGAGATCGTCGCGACCTGCGCGGAGAGCGGACAGCGGGTCACCGGTGACCTCATGGTCACGATGACGTCGACTCGGCAGCAGGTGTATCCCCGAGGAAGTGTGAAGACGGGGGTCGGTGGCGCTCTGGGCCCCGACCCCGTGCAGACCGCGGCCGGCGTGGCGGCTCTCGCCGTCGCCGCCGCGGGCGGTACCTGGCTCCTGCATCGCCGGGCGAGAGGCGACGGGATCTGACGGACACCCTCCGCTGTCCGTCCGCCGGTACCGCATGTCCCTCCCCCTCCGGGTCCGACGCCCCTCGCGGCCCGGAGGGGGGCGGGTCCACCGCGTAGGAGGCTCGTGTGCGCAGATTCATCGGGGCCGGCAGAGTCAGCAACGTCGTCATAGCGGCCGTCACCCTGGTCGCCCTGTGCACGGGCGCGTGGCTGCTGCGCAGTGGCGCCGAGACGCACGCCCCGCCGCAGCCGGCGCCGTCCGAGGCCCGCGCCGGTCACACCGACCCGCGCTCGGCACCCGCCCTGCCGCCCTCCCCGCCCGACCGCATCCGCATCCCGTCGATCGGGGTGTCCGCGCCCCTGATGGGCCTCGGGCTCACCCCTACGGGCAGTCTCGACGTCCCGCCGGCCGAGAAGAAGAACCTCGCCGGCTGGTACGAGGCCGGCACCACCCCCGGTGAGACCGGCACCGCGATCGTCGCCGGCCATGTCGACAACGCCGACGGCCCCGCCGTCTTCTACGACCTCGGCGCCCTGAAGAAGGGCAGCCGGATCGAAACGGAACGCCGCGACGGCACGACAGCGGTCTTCACCGTCGACTCCGTGGAGGTCCACGACGCCCGCCACTTCCCCGACAGGAAGGTCTACGGCGCGGCCCACCGCCCCGAACTCCGGGTCATCACCTGCGGAGGCGGCTACTCGAAGTCAACGGGCTACCAGGGCAACGTGGTCGTCTTCGCCCACCTCACGGGGAGCCGTTGACCACCGCCTTGGCGATGGCCCGCGCGCACTCCAGTGACTCGGTGCGGGCGGTGTCGACCTCGATGTCGTAGGCCACGCCACGGTGGACCGGTTCCGCCTGCTGTTCCGCCATCCCCCGTACCCGGTCGCCGCGGGCGATCTCGCGGCCCGCGGCCACCGCCGGATCGCAGTGGACGCCGACCCAGAGGACGTCGAGGCCGTCCAGGACGCGGCGCCAGCGCTCCTGGGTGGCCGCGCCGCCGAGGAAGACGTCGTCGATGATCAGCCGGGCGCCGGAGTGCGCCATCGTGGCGATCCCGCGGGCCCACGCCGCTTCCAGGGCCATGAAGGCGGGGCCGACGTCCACCCCGCCGTCGGCGGCGAAGTCGATGCCGACCCCCCGGCCCGGCATCGCCTCGATCAGCGAGTCGACGCCGAAGGTCAGCCACGGGTCCGGCAGGACCTCCTGAAGACACCGCGCGATGCCGGACTTGCCGGAGCTGGAGCCGCCGTTGAGCACGATCACCTGGGTAGCCATCGGGTCACCGTAGCGTCAGGCCACCCACTGCTCCCACGCCATTTTCGCCACCAGCGCGAACACCACCGTCAGCAGCACGACCCGGACGAAGCCGCTCCCCTTCTTCAACGCGGTGTGCGCGCCCAGCATGCCGCCCGCCAGGTTGAACACGGCCATGAGCGCGGCCGGCCGCCACAGCACCGCGCCCTGCCGGGCGAACATCGCCAGCGCGCCCGCGATGGGGGTCCCCCGGTCGAGCGAAGCCGAGAGTGGGGGAGCAGCAGTTGACGATCTTGGCCGTCGCCGAGGCGGTGACCAGGTCGAGGTGGAGGACCGCGGTGAGGGCCAGGACCAGGAAGGTGCCGGTGCCGGGGCCGATCAGACCGTCGTAGAAGCCGATGCCGAGACCCGCCAGGCCGATCGCCGCGACAACGCGCTCCCGGGACACCGGGCCCGTCGCGGGTGCCGTACCGAACGCCGGGCGCAGGATCACGAAGGCCGCCACCGCGATCAGCACCACCATGATCACCGGCTTCAGCACCTCCGTACTCGTCCCGGCCGCGAAGAACGCGCCCGCGGACGAGCCCGCGAGGGCGGCCACGCCGATACGGACGGCCAGGCGGACGTCCACCGGCGCCTTGCGGGCGTATGTCACCGCCGCGCCCGACGTGCCCACGATGGCCACCGCCTTGTTGGTGCCGAGGGCGTGCGCGGCCGGGGTGCCGGGCGGGAGGCCGAGGAGGAGGGCGGGGAGGAGGAGCAGGCCCCCGCCGCCCACCACCGCGTCGATCCAGCCGGCCGCCAGGGCCGAGGCACAGGACGACGACGGTGGTCAGGGGTATGTCGGCATGAGCGCGACCTTATGAATGGGATACGTGCAGCGCCCAATCACCTGGGTCGTATCCGGGCTCCGGTCACCCCGCTGTGGCCCACGACACCCTCCTCACAGCGCACCCCGGCCGCCTGCTCCGAACCCTCACACCCGACCCCCGGCGGTGGGGAGGGCAGCGTTCCTCGTGGGAAACAGATGCGATGCGGTCGGGAAACACCCGCACCGCACGCTCCTAGACATGACCTCGAATACGCGTGTGGTGGTGATCGGCGCCGGCCTCGCGGGCGTCCGTCTCGCCCGGCGGCTCGGCGAGCTCGGCACGCCCGTGACACTGATCGGCGAGGAGGAGCACCGCCCGTACAACCGGGTGCTCCTCGCCGAGGTGCTGGCCGGGCGCTACAGCCCCGACGTGATAGCGCTGCCCGCGCCGGCGGAGCTCACCCGCGCCCGGGTCACCGGCATCGACCGCGAGGCCCGGACCGTCGAGTGCGCGGACGGTTCGGAGATCGCATACGGAACGCTGGTTCTCGCGACCGGCTCCAACCCGGTGCTGCCGCCGCTGCGCGGACTGTTCAACGCCGACCACGTCCTGCCGGAGGGCGTCCACGCCTTCCGCACCATGGACGACTGCCTGGGCCTGTCCAAGCAGGTCCGGCCGGGTGTGAAGGCGGTCGTGATCGGCGGCGGGCTCCTCGGGGTCTCCGCGGCCCGGGCCCTCGCCCGGCGCGGCGCCCAGGTCGTCCTCGCCCAGCAGGGCGAGCGGGTCATGGAGCGCCAGCTCGACCCGAGCGCCTCGAAGCTGGTCCAGCGGCACCTCAAGGACCTCGGGGTGGAGATCCACACCGAGTGCCGGGTGCGTGACGTCCGCGTCGTCGGCGGTGCCGTCCGCTCGGTCGAGATGGCCGACGGATACGCCCTCGACGCCGACCTCGTGGTCCTGGCCTGCGGCGTCCACCCGCGGGCGGGCCTCGCGCAGAGCGCGGGCCTGGAGGTCCGCAAGGGCATCGTCGTCGACGACGAACTGCGCACCTCCGACCCGCACATCCACGCCATCGGCGACTGCGTCCAGCACGACGGTGTCCTGTACGGGCTGGCCACTCCGGCCCTCGAACAGGCCGACGTGCTCGCGGAGTTGCTGGCCGGTCGGGCGAACGCCCGCTACACCGGCACCCGTTCGCTGACCCGGCTCACCCTGGCCGGTCCGGACTCCCCCTTCGATCTCGCCGCGTTCGGCGAGACCGAGCCGCGGCCGGGGGACGACGTCGTCCAGCTCACGGACGCCACCCGCGGCACCTACCGCAAGGTCGTCGTCCGCGACGACCGCCTGGTCGGCGGGGTTCTCGTCGGCGAACTCGGCACCGTCGGCGCGCTCGCCCGCGCCTGGGAGGGAGCAGAGCCGCTCCCCGACGACGGCCCGCTGCTCCACCTGCTCACCAACGATGGAGGCTCCTGATGACCGCCAGCCCGGAGGCCACGGAGGCCACCCCCACGATCGTCCTCGTCGGCCACGGCATGGTCGGCCAGCGTTTCCTGGAGGCGCTCGCCGACCGCGGCCTGACCGCCACGCACCGCGTGGTCGTGCTGTGCGAGGAGCCGCGCCCGGCCTATGACCGCGTCGCCCTCACCTCGTACTTCTCGGGCAAGACGCCCGAGGACCTGTCCATGACGGACCTGGAGTTCATCGAGACGCACGGCATCGAGCTGTACGTCGGCGACCCGGCCGAGACGGTCGACCGTGAGGCGAAGAAGGTCACCGCGAAGTCCGGCCAGGTCTTCGAGTACGACGTCCTCGTCCTCGCCACCGGCTCCTTCCCGTTCGTCCCGCCGGTCCCCAACAAGGACGCCGCCGGCTGCTTCGTCTACCGCACGATCGAGGACCTCCTCGCGATCGAGGAGTACGCGAAGACCTCGACGACGGGTGCCGTGGTCGGCGGTGGTCTGCTGGGACTTGAGGCCGCGGGCGCGCTGAAGGGTCTCGGACTCACCTCCCACATCGTGGAGTTCGCGCCGCGGCTGATGCCGGTGCAGGTCGACGACGGCGGTGGCGCGGCCCTGCTGCGGACCATCGAGGAGATGGGCCTGAGCGTCCACACGGGCGTCGGCACCCAGGAGATCGTCGTCGACGAGGCGGGTGCCGTCACCGGCATGAAGCTCTCCGACGGCTCCGAACTCGCCACCGACCTCGTGGTGTTCAGCGCCGGTGTACGGCCCCGCGACCAGCTGGCCCGCGACTCGGGCCTCACGGTCGGCGAGCGCGGCGGCATCGCCGTCGACGAGCAGTGCCGCACGGTGAACGACCCGAGCGTCTTCGCGATCGGCGAGTGCGCGCTGGCCGCCGACGGCCGGGTGTACGGCCTGGTCGCCCCCGGTTACGAGCAGGCCGAGACGGCCGCCGCGACCATCGCCGCCGACGAGGCCGCCTTCACCGGCGCCGACCTCTCCACCAAGCTGAAGCTGCTCGGCGTGGACGTCGCCTCCTTCGGTGACGCGCACGGCACGACCGAGGACTGCCTGGACGTCGTCTACTCCGACTCCCGCGCGGGCCTCTACAAGAAGCTGGTCATCGGCCGCGACGGCACGCTGCTCGGCGGCATCCTGGTCGGCGACGCGGACGCCTACGGCACGCTGAAGGCGTTCACCGGCTCGATCCCGCCGGTCTCCCCCGAGTCGCTGGTGCTGCCCGCCGGTGCCGGGGAGTCGGTGCAGCTCGGCCCGAGCGCGCTGCCGGACGACGCGATCATCTGCTCCTGCAACAACGTCCGCAAGGGCACCATCCGCGCCGCGGTCACCGACCACCAGTGCACCACCGTGCCCGAGGTGAAGAAGTGCACCAAGGCCGGTACCACCTGCGGCAGTTGCGTCAAGGTCCTCGGCCAGCTGGTCAACGCCGAGCTGGAGGCGTCCGGCGTCGAGGTCGACAAGGGCCTGTGCGGCTGCTTCGGGCAGACCCGCGAGGAGCTGTACGAGATCGTCCTCGCCCTGCGCATCAACACCTACCAGGACCTGCTCGACCGGTACGGCCGCGACGAGGCCAAGGGCGGTGACGGCTGCGAGGTCTGCAAGCCGGCGGTCGCCTCGATCATCGCCTCCCTCGCCCCGACGATCGGCGCCGACGTCTACGTCCTCGACGCCGAGCAGGCCGCCCTCCAGGACAGCAACGACCATTTCCTGGCCAACCTCCAGAAGAACGGCTCCTACTCGGTCGTCCCGCGCATCCCCGGCGGTGAGATCACCCCGGAGGGCCTGATCGTCATCGGCGAGATCGCCCGTGACTTCGGTCTCTACACGAAGATCACCGGCGGTCAGCGGATCGACATGTTCGGCGCCCGCGTCGAACAACTCCCCCTGATCTGGACCCGCTTGGTCGACGCCGGCTTCGAGTCGGGCCACGCCTACGGCAAGTCCCTGCGCACGGTGAAGTCCTGTGTCGGCCAGACCTGGTGCCGCTACGGCGTCCAGGACTCGGTCCGCATGGCGATCGACCTGGAGCTGCGCTACCGGGGACTCAGGTCGCCCCACAAGCTGAAGTCGGCGGTCTCGGGCTGCGCCCGCGAGTGCGCCGAGGCCCAGTCGAAGGACTTCGGCATCATCGCCACCTCCGGCGGCTGGAACCTGTACGTCGGCGGCAACGGCGGCGCCACCCCGCGCCACGCGGACCTGCTGGCCCAGGACCTGAGCGACACCGAACTGATCAAGCTGATCGACCGGTTCCTGATGTTCTACATCCGCACCGCCGACCGCCTGGAGCGCACCTCGACCTGGCTGGAGCGGATCCCGGGCGGCCTGGACCACGTCCGTGACGTGGTCGTGGAGGACTCGCTCGGCATCTGCGAGGAGCTGGAGAGCCTGATGGCCAACCACGTCTCGCACTACCGCGACGAGTGGGCCGACACCATCAACGACCCCGAGAAGCTCGCCCGGTTCGTGTCCTTCGTGAACGCCCCCGACACCCCCGACCCGGTCGTCGGCTTCGTCCCCGAGCGCGACCAGATCAAGCCCGACCTGCCGCTGCTGTCCATCGGCATCCGCCCTGCTGAAGACGTCCTGGAAGGAAGCGCCCAGCGATGACCCTGGCACCCGAGACCACCGACCTGAAGGTCCAGCTACAGCTCGACGACAGCTGGTTCACGGTCTGCGACCTGAACGTCCTGCTGCCGGGCCGCGGGGTCGCCGCCCTGCTGCCCGACGGCCGGCAGGTGGCCCTGTTCCGCGACCGCGCGGGCAAGCTGTACGCCATCGACAACCGCGACCCGTTCGGCGGCGCGGCGGTCCTCTCCCGCGGTCTGACCGGCTCCGTCCAGGGACGGCCGTTCGTGGCCTCGCCCCTGCTGAAGCAGCGCTTCGACCTGGAGACCGGGGAGTGCCTGGACGACGAGGCGGTACGGATCACGACGTACGAGGTCCGCGCCGCCTGAGGCACAGCCCATGATTTCTTGACTGATCGTTCCAGCCGGTTCTAGGCTGCTCCCCATGGCCAGGACCAAGGAGTTCGACCCCGAAGCCGCGCTACAGGCAGCTCTGGAGCTGTTCTGGCGGCGCGGCTACGAGGCGACGTCGATGTCCGACCTGGTCGAGCACCTCGGCATCGGCCGCGCGAGCCTCTACGCGACCTTCGGCAGCAAGCACGAGCTGTATCTGAAGGCACTGGAGCGCTATCAGGAGCGACTCCCCGACCTGCTCGGGGAGCTGTCCCAGCCGGGCCCGGTCCTGCCGGCCGTCCGGGCGCTCGTACGGCGTTACGCCGATGAGGCCACCGCCGAGAACCTGCGCCTGAGCGGCTGCTTCATCACCAACACGGCGGCCGAGCTGGCCCCGCACGACCCGGCCGCGGCCCGCCAGGTCGAGCGGAACTGGGACCACTTGGAGACGGTGCTGCACTCGGGCCTGGTCCGCGCGCGGGCGCAGGGCGAACTGCCCGCCGACCGCGATCCGCTGACGCTCGCCCGCATGCTGCTGGTCCTGCTCCAGGGCCTCAAGGTCGTGGGCAAGGCCTCGCCCGACCCCGCCCGGGTGCGGGACGCGGCGCAGCAGGCGCTGGCGCTGCTCGACTGAGAGGCGCCGCTTTTTATTTGGCGCCATACTGAACCGATCGGTCAAGAATAAGGGGAGATCATGACCGCCAGGACACGCTTCACCGACAAAACCGCCCTCGTCACCGGCGCCGGCTCCGGCATCGGCCGCGCGATCGCCTTGGCGCTCGCCGCGGAGGGGGCACAGGTCGTCGCGGCCGGACGCCGTCAGGAGCCGCTGGAGGAGACCGTCCGGCTGATCGAGGAGGCGGGCGGCAAGGCCCTGGCGGTCACGGCGGACGTCACCGACGCCACCGACGTACACGCCCTTGTCGCCGCCGCCGTCGACCGCTTCGGGTCGCTCGACGTGGCCGTCAACAACGCGGGCGTCTTCCGGGGCGGGCAGCCGCTCGCCGAACTCGCGGAGGCCGACTGGCAGGAGCAGCTGAACATCAACGTGACGGGTGTCTTCCTCGCCCTCCAGGCGGAGGTCCGCCAGATGCGCACCCAGCCCTCCGGCGGCGCGATCGTCAACATCGCCTCGATCTTCGGCGTGCACGCCCGCCGTCCCGGCGCCGCCGCGTACTCCGCCACCAAGGCCGCCGTATCGGTGCTGACGCGGGGCGCGGCCCTGGACCACATCCGTGACGGCGTCCGGATCAACGCGGTCAGCCCCGGCGCGGTCGAGACGCCGATGTCCCTGCGTCCGGGCGAGACGGAGGCGCAGCGCACCGAACGGGCGTACGCCACCCTGCCGTTGGGCCGTATCTCCACCACGGACGAGATCGCGGCGGCCGTGCTCTATCTGGCGTCGGACGACGCGTCGTCGGTGGTGGGCACGGACCTGGTGGTGGACAGCGGGGCGACGGCCTGAGGGCACTCAGACCTTCAACACCTCGTACGCCACCCCGGTGAGGTCCTCGGAGGCGGCCCACAGCAGCTCGCCCGCCCGGTCGTTGCTCGTCCAGGGCGCCCGCCAGAACGGCCGGGGTGAGCCGCGCCGGCCCGTGCGGGAGGGGCCGGTGAAGGAGTCGGGCGGGACGTCGGGGGCGGTGGCCGCGTACAGAATGGGGAGCGCGCCGCCCTCCGCGGACTGGGCGAAGAACCTGTTGCCGACCGCCATGAGCCGCTCGACGACCCGCCGCCCGGCCATCCGTGGCCCGGTCTCCTGGAGGTTGGTGGCGGCGTATCCGGGATGAGCTGCGGCGGCCACCACATCGGCCCCGTGCCCGGCGAGTCCGCGCGCCAGCTCATGGGTGAAGAGCAGGTTGGCGGTCTTGGAGCGGGCGTAGGCGACCCAACGCCGGTAGCGGCGCTCGCTGTTGAGGTCGCGGAGGTCGATGTTGGCCAGCGCGTGCGCCCCGCTGGAGACCGTCACCACCCGTGCGGCGGGGGTGTCGAGGAGCCTCGGCAGCAGCAGTCCGGTGAGCGCGAAGTGCCCGAGGTGGTTGACGCCGAACTGCGTCTCGAACCCGTCCGCCGTGGTGCCGTACGGCAGCGCCATCACGCCCGCGTTGTTGACGAGCAGATCGAGGCGGTCCTGCGGGAAGGTGTGCGCGAAGTCCCGTACGGAGGCGAGGTCGCCGAGGTCGAGGCGGGCGAACTCCACCTTGGCGCCCGGCACTTCGGTGACGAGCCGGTCCCCGGCCTCGGTACCGCGTGCCTCGCTTCGGCAGGCGAGCACCACCCGGGCGCCCCGGCGGGCCAACTCCCGTGCGGTGACGTAGCCGAGGCCGCTGTTGGCGCCGGTGACCACGGCCGTGCGCCCGCTCTGGTCGGGGATGTCCTTCTCGCTCCAGCCGGACATGACCGGCCTCCCTCCACCGGTGACGGAAGCCCAGCCTACGAGCGGGGGCACTCCTGGTCATGCGAGCCGTACGCCCGATTCACGCCTTGTCCATGACACGTCAATCCCAGGACCCTAGGGTCCGACAGCGCGCGACCCCGACGCCGACCGGTGGCGGGGCTGTCACGACACCCCTGTGGAGTGAGCGTGGAACGTCGTACCTTCCTCCGTGCGACCGTCGTCGGCGGGGCCTCCGCCGCCTTCGGCGGCTCCCTGTGGCACGGTGCCGCATACGCCGCCCCCGCCCAGCCGGGCACCGGCCCGTACGGGGCACTGGGCTCGCCGGACGCCAACGGGATCCGGCTGCCGAGCGGCTTCACGAGCCGGGTCGTCGCCCGCTCGGGACAGACGGTGAGCGGGACGTCGTACAGCTGGCACAGCGCCCCGGACGGCGGCGCCTGCTACACGGACGGCACCGGCTGGATCTATGTCTCCAACTCGGAGGTCAACCCGAGCGGTGGCGCGAGCGCGGTGAGGTTCTCGTCGTCCGGCGCGATCACGGGCGCGTACCGCATCCTCTCCGGCACCCGGCAGAACTGCGCGGGCGGCAGGACGCCGTGGAACACCTGGCTGTCCTGCGAGGAGGTGGACCGCGGCTTCGTCTACGAGACCGACCCGTGGGGTGTGAACGCGGCGGTGCAGCGGCCGGCGATGGGCCGTTTCAAGCACGAGGCGGCGGCCGCGGACCCGGTACGCAAGGTGATCTATCTGACCGAGGACGAGACCAACGGCCGCTTCTACCGCTTCGTGCCCACGACCTGGGGCAACCTGTCGTCCGGCACGCTCCAGGTGCTGGTGGCGGGCACCGCCGCCTCCGGTTCCTACACCTGGACGACGATCCCCGACCCCGACGGCTCCCCCACGACCACCCGCACCCAGGTCTCGGGCTCCAAGTCCTTCAACGGCGGCGAGGGCTGCTACTACGCCGACGACAAGGTCTGGTTCACCACCAAGGGCGACAACCGCGTCTGGCAGCTCAACCTCACCTCCAGCACCTACGAGTTGGCCTACGACGACTCCCTGGTCACCTCCGGCACGGCCCCGCTCACCGGCGTCGACAACGTCACCGGATCCTCCTCCGGTGACCTCTATGTCGCCGAGGACGGCGGCAACATGGAGATCTGCCTGATCACCCCGGACGACGTGGTCGCCCCGTTCCTGCGCATCGACGGCCAGTCGTCCTCGGAGATCACGGGCCCGGCCTTCTCCCCCGACGGGACCCGCCTGTACTTCTCCAGCCAGCGGGGGACGACGGGGAGTTCGTCGGGCGGGATCACGTACGAAGTGACGGGCCCATTCCGGTCCTAGCCGCATATCGGTCACAGATTGAACACTTCACCTTCACATACGAAGGTGCGCCCATACGGTCATCCCCTCACGTAACACCTCTGGGGGGACACCATGACCAACCCGTACACCGCACCGTCCGCTTCCGGCCCCGCACCCAAGTGGGCCCGGAAGCGGTACGTACTGCCCGCCCTCGCGCTCGCCCTCTTCATTGGCGCCGGTATAGGCGCGGGCGGCGAGGACACCAAGAACGACGCGAAGCCCGCCGCGACCCAGCCGCGGCCGACAGCCACCGTGACAGCCACGGCCACAGCCACGGCGACCGAGACCGCCGAGCCGGAACCCGCGGCGACCGTGACCGCCACGGAGACCGTCAAGGTCACCAGAACGGTCACGGCGCAGGCCGAGGCGGACACCGACTCCGGCTCCGGTTCCGACTCCGACAGCGTCTACTACGCCAACTGCGCCGAAGCCCGTGCCGCCGGCGCCGCCCCCATCCACCGGGGCGAGCCCGGCTACGCCTCTCACCTGGACCGGGACAACGACGGCGTCGGCTGCGACAGTTGACCCGGCGTCAGGCTTGCGGAGAGCTACCGTCCGGTCACGTCACGTTCGTGTCACAGGTCCTTCATACTGCCTCCACAAGTGGGGTCCCTCAATAGGTTCGTCACCTCATAGCTGACCGGCCGTCACTTCTTGATCACGCGTCCGGAGACCCGCACCACCCCGGAGGGACCCGCAGTGAAGCTGCTCCGTAAGCCCGGCGCCATCGTCGTCGCCGCGCTGGCCCTGGCCGTACTCCCGGCGGCCGCCTCGGCCCACGACGGCGACCACCCGTTCGACAACTGCACCGAGGCCTACGCCGCCGGATACGCGAACATCGCAAAGGGCGACGAGCATTACGGCACCCATCTGGACCGCGACGGCGACGGCGTCGGCTGCGACCGGCCGCCCGCGGGCTTCATCCCGGCCGGCGACGACAAGGCGGCCGGGACGGACACACAGGTCAAGACCGGAGAGAAGCAGGCCGCCTCCGACGACCTCGCCGAGACCGGCGGCGGCGACACCACCCCGTATCTCGCGGCCGGGAGTGTGGTCGCCCTGCTCGCCGGCAGCGGAGTCCTCCTGCTGACCCGCAGGCGCCGCGCACCGGCGGGACGCCCGTAAGACATGCCGAAGGGGCGGGACCCCCGCACAGGGTCCCGCCCCTTCTTGGTGATCCGGAGTCGCCGCCCATCGGTGGTGAGGGTCGGGGACGGACGACGACTCCGGCGTCCTGGTGGACCAGCGGTGGGTCAGCGGTGGTCGCTGCCCGCCGACTCCGAGGCCGCGCGGCCCGCCTCAAGACGGGCGACCGGGATGCGGAACGGGGAGCAGGAGACGTAGTCCAGGCCGACCTCGTGGAAGAAGTGGACCGACTCCGGGTCGCCGCCGTGCTCGCCGCAGACGCCGAGCTTGAGGTCGGGGCGGGTCTTGCGGCCCGCCTCGGCGGCCAGCTTCACCAGGGAGCCGACGCCGTCCCTGTCGATCGTCTCGAACGGCGACACCCCGAAGATGCCCTTCTCCAGGTAGGCCGTGAAGAACGAGGCCTCCACGTCGTCCCGGCTGAAGCCCCACACCGTCTGGGTGAGGTCGTTCGTGCCGAAGGAGAAGAACTCCGCCGCCTCCGCGATCTGACCGGCGGTCAGCGCGGCGCGCGGGAGCTCGATCATCGTGCCGATCGCCAGCTTGAGCTTGGTGCCCGTCGCCGCCTCGACCTCCGCGATGACCTGGTCGGCCTCCTCGCGGACGATCTCCAGCTCCTGGACCGTGCCGACGAGCGGGATCATGATCTCGGCGCGCGGGTCGGCCTTGGCGTTCTTGCGCTCGGCGGCGGCCTCGGCGATGGCCCGTACCTGCATGGTGAACAGACCGGGGATGACCAGACCGAGGCGTACGCCGCGCAGACCCAGCATCGGGTTCTGCTCGTGCAGCCGGTGGACGGCCTGGAGCAGCCGCAGCTCGTTCTCGTGCGGCTCCTGACGGGACTCCGCCAGCGCCACCCGGACCGACAGCTCGGTGATGTCGGGGAGGAACTCGTGCAGCGGCGGGTCCAGGAGACGGATCGTCACCGGGAGGCCGTCCATCGCCGAGAACAGCTCGACGAAGTCCTGCTTCTGGAGCGGCAGCAGCTCCTTCAGGCTCTCCTCGCGCTCGGCCTCGGTGTCGGCCAGGATCAGCCGCTCGACCAGCTCACGCCGGTCGCCGAGGAACATGTGCTCGGTACGGCACAGGCCGATGCCCTGGGCGCCGAAGCGACGGGCGCGCAGCGCGTCCTCGGCGTTGTCCGCGTTGGCCCGCACCCGCAGCCGGCGCTTGCGGTCGGCGAACGCCATGATCCGGTGCACGGCCTCGACCAGCTCGTCGGCGTCCTGGGCACCGGCGTGCATCCGGCCCTCGAAGTACTCCACGACCGGGGACGGGACGACCGGGACCTCACCGAGGTACACCTTGCCGCTGGACCCGTCGATGGAGATGAGGTCGCCCTCCTCCACCACATGTCCGCCCGGCACCGTCATCCGCCGCCGCTTGGTGTCGACCTCCAGCTCCTCGGCACCGCAGACACAGGTCTTGCCCATGCCGCGCGCGACGACGGCCGCGTGGGAGGTCTTGCCGCCACGGCTGGTCAGGATGCCCTCGGCCGCGATCATGCCGTCGAGGTCGTCGGGGTTGGTCTCGCGGCGGACGAGGATGACCTTCTCGCCGGAGCGCGACCACTTCACCGCGGTGTACGAGTCGAAGACCGCCTTGCCGACCGCGGCGCCCGGCGAGGCCGCGATGCCCCGGCCGATCTGCTCGACCTTCGCCTCTTCGTCGAACTTGGGGAACATCAGCTGGGCCAGCTGGGCGCCGGTGACGCGCTGGAGCGCCTCGGCCTCGTCGATGAGCCCCTGGTCCACCAGCTGGGTGGCGATACGGAAGGCGGCACCGGCCGTCCGCTTGCCGACGCGGGTCTGGAGCATCCACAGCTGACCGCGCTCGATGGTGAACTCGATGTCGCAGAGGTCCTTGTAGTGGTTCTCCAGCGTCTCCATGATCTGCATCAGCTGGTCGTACGACTTCTTGTCGATCTGCTCCAGCTCCGCGAGCGGCACGGTGTTGCGGATGCCGGCGACGACGTCCTCGCCCTGGGCGTTCTGGAGGTAGTCGCCGTAGACGCCCTGGTGGCCGCTGGCCGGGTCGCGGGTGAAGGCGACGCCGGTGCCGGAGTCGGGGCCGAGGTTGCCGAAGACCATGGAACAGACGTTGACGGCCGTGCCCAGGTCGCCGGGGATGCGCTCCTGGCGGCGGTAGAGCTTGGCTCGGTCGGTGTTCCAGGAGTCGAAGACCGCGTGGATGGCGAGGTCCATCTGCTCGCGCGGGTCCTGCGGGAAGTCCCGGCCGGCCTCGGTCTTGACGATCTTCTTGAACTTGGTGACGAGCTTCTTGAGGTCGGCCGCCTCCAGGTCGGTGTCGACCACGACCTTCTTGGCCGCCTTGGCCGCCTCAAGGGCCTCCTCGAAGAGCTCGCCGTCGACGCCGAGGACCGTCTTGCCGAACATCTGGATGAGACGGCGGTACGAGTCCCAGGCGAACCGCTCGTCGCCCGCCTGCTCGGCGAGGCCCTTCACCGACTTGTCGGAGAGGCCGATGTTCAGGACCGTGTCCATCATGCCGGGCATGGAGAACTTGGCGCCGGAGCGGACCGAGACGAGGAGCGGGTCGTCGGCCTGGCCGAGCTTCTTGCCCATCCGCTTCTCCAGGGCGTCGAGGTGGGCGCTCACCTCGTCACGCAGTGCCACCGGCTCCGCGCCGCTCTCCAGGTAGACCTTGCAGGCTTCGGTCGTGATGGTGAAGCCGGGGGGAACGGGGAGCCCCAGGTTGGTCATCTCGGCGAGGTTGGCGCCCTTGCCACCCAGGAGGTCCTTGAGGTCCTTGTTTCCCTCGGTGAAGTCGTAAACGAACTTCACTGCGTGGGTTTCTACGTTTTCCGACACGGTTCTCGACTCCCTCGAGGACGCGGTGGCTGCCCTGACGGCCAGGAACATACCCAGATCGAAGGCTCATGGGTACGTCCACTTGCGCGTCATGTGCTCGTAACCAGCCCTCTGCCAGCAGATCGAAAGTCAAAGCTTGGCAAGCAATCGGGTGATCATGTGTTCACTTCTTGAACGCGCACCCCCGGAAAGCCCTCCCCAGACGCTCATCTGAGCAGCTTTCATCACGTCTGATTTCGATCGATGAACGATCAAGGGGTGGCACTGGGTGCCACCCCTTGGAGAAGTGCAGTCGACCAAGATCCGCTCATCTGAGCGTAACCCTTATCAGAGGTGGCGAGAATCACGCCGTCCCGGAGAGCCGGGTACCACGATGCGGACGTCACACACCGAGCGCCAGCAGGCGTTCCTCCACCCGCCCGGGCGCATACAGATGCTCCACGACCAGGGCACCCGCCCCCACCAGCCCGGCCCGCTCCCCGAGCCGTGAGGTGACGACGTCCAGATGAGCGGTGGAGCGCGGCAGCGCCCGCTGGTACAGCAGCTCACGCACCCCGGTGAGGAAGGGAGTTCCGGCCAGATCCCCGGCGATCATCAGCACCCCGGGGTTCAGCAGCGTCACGACGGTCGCCAGCACGTCCCCCACCTGCCGCCCGGCCTCCCGGGCGAACGCGGCGGCCGCCGGATGCCCGGCGGTCAGCAGGTCCCGCACATCCGAGCCGGAAGCGGCGGGCACCCCGCTCTCCGCCAGCCGCCGCGCCACGGCACCGCCACTGGCGACGGCGGCGAGACAGCCGTAGGACCCGCACCGGCACAGCGCGTCGGCGCCCACCCGGATGTGCCCGAGGTCCCCCGCACCTCCGTCGATGCCCCGGTAGATCGAGCCGCCGACCACCACGCCCGCGCCGATCCCGGTGGACACCTTGACCAGCACAAAGGCGGAACACTCCCCGTACCCCGTGCGCTGCTCGCCGTACGCCATGAGGTTGGCGTCGTTGTCGACGAGGACCGGGACCCGCCCGGCGCCCGTGTGCTCGGCGAAGGCTCTCGCCAGGCGCTCTCTTATGTCGTAGCCGTCCCAGCCCGGCATGATCGGCGGCTGGACGACCCGGCCGGTCTCGCTGTCGACCGGCCCCGGCACGGCGAGCCCGATGCCGCACACCTCGTCGGCCCGGTGCCCCGCCTTCTCCAGCAGCTCGGCGAACCAGCGGCCCAGCTCGCCCAGCACCATGTCGGGGCCATCCTCGATGGCCAGGGTGCCGCTGTGCTCGGCGAGGAGTTCGCCGGTCAGGGAGAGGACGGCGGCGCGGGCGTGCCGGGTGTCCAGGTCGGCGGCGAGGACGACGGCATGGGAGTCGTCGAACTCCAGGGTGATGGAGGGCCGTCCACCGAGCGGGGAGTCGACCGGACCGCCGGCCCCTTCGCGCAGCCAGCCGGCCCGGAACAGCCGGTCGAGGCGCTGGCCGACGGTGGCCCGGGACAGTCCGGTCACCTGCTGGAGGGCACCACGAGTCGTCGCTCGTCCGCTTCGCACCAGTTCGAGCAGTTCGCCGGCGCTCGCTTGAGCACGACCACTCATGCGCACCCCCTTGTGTTTCTCAAGCTTGCATTACATATTGAGTTTTGCGTGTTAAATAGACGTAACTCTACGGTGGCCACGACCGAACCGGTCGGGCCGAACGTCTTCGGGGAGCCCCGAGTGGATCGCACCGCCCAGCTGACCTCGTACGGCCTGGCCCGTCCCTTCGTATACGAACCGGACGTCACGACACATTCTCTGCACGTCAGGGCTGCGCGGGTACTGGAGGCCAACTGGACGGGCACCTCCACCGTCCCCTCCCGCAGCCTGTACCCGCACCAGTGGTCCTGGGACTCGGCGTTCATCGCCATCGGACTGCGGCACATCTCGCCGCTACGGGCGCAGACGGAACTGGAGACGCTGCTCGACGCCCAATGGGGTGACGGGCGGATCCCGCACATCGTCTTCAACCCCTCCGTACCGCTCGACGCGTACTTCCCGAGCCCCGACTTCTGGCGCTCCTCGACCGCGGGGCGCGCTGCGGGCGCCCCGCGCACCGTACAGACGTCCGGCATCGTGCAGCCACCGGTGCACGCGCTGGCCGCCTGGCTGGTGCACCGCGCCGACCCGGGCCTGTCCCGGTCCCGCGGCTTCCTCGCCCGGGTCCATCCCCGGCTGGCGGCCTGGCACCGCTATCTCCTGCACCGCCGCGACCTGGGCGGCGCCGGCCTCGCGTCGGTGGTCCACCCGTGGGAGCAGGGCATGGACAACAGCCCTTGCTGGGATGCCCCGTTGAGCCGGGTGACGCCCGCCCCGGCCCGCTCCTTCCGCCGCGCCGACCTGGACCACGGCGCCCCGGAGGACCGCCCCACCGACCTGGACTACGGCCGTTACGTGCGCCTGGCGACGGACTACCGGGACGGTGAATACGCGGACGGCTCCAGCGAGTTCGCCGTCGAGGACCCGTCCTTCAACGCCCTCCTCATCGCCTCCGAGCACGCGCTGGCCCGGATCGCCGAGGAGTTGGGAGTACCGGGCACGGCCCGCCGCACCAGGGCCGAACGCCTCACCACCGCCCTGATCGACCGCCTGTGGGACCCGGCGGAGGGCATGTTCTTCTCCCGGGACGTCCGCACCGCGGCCCTGATCCCCGAACGCGGCGTCTCCGGTCTGATCCCCCTCCTCCTGCCCACGCTCCCCCGCCCTATCGTGACGGCCCTGGTCCGCACCACGGCCTCCAAACACTTCGGACTCGGCGGCGCCACCCGCCTGGTCCCCAGCTACGACCTGCTCGGCGAGGCCTTCGACCCGCACCGCTACTGGCGCGGCCCGGCCTGGTTCAACACCAACTGGCTGCTGGAGCGGGGCCTGCGCACCCACGGCGAACGGGGCCGGGCCGCCGCCCTGCGCAGAGCGGTCCTGCACCTCGCCGACACCACGGACTTCGCGGAGTACGTCGACCCGTACACCGGCGAGGCCTGCGGGGCGACCGGCTTCGGCTGGACGGCCGCGCTCTCGCTCGACCTGCTCCACAGCGCCACCACACTCACGGGATCCAAGGGAGGGGACCGGGAATGACGGACCGGCATCATCTGCTCGTACGCGGCGGGACGTTCGCGGCCGTGGGCGACAGCGGGGACATCACCGGAGTCCGGGGCGGCAGCACCCCTGACGGCTTGTTCGTACGCGACGCCCGCCACTTGAGCCGCTGGCAGCTCACCGTGGACGGCGCGGTACCCGAAGCGCTGACCCCGGTGGCCGACGGCGACACGGCCCGCTGTGTCCTGGTCCCCCGAGGCGGCCGCAACGAGCCGCCCGCGTACACGATCTTCCGCGAACAGGCGGTGGGCGACGGCTCCTTGGTCGAATCGGTCCGCCTGACCAGCAACCGCCCGGTCCCCACCACCCTGCGCCTCGCGATCACGGCGGACGCCGACTTCACCGACCAGTTCGAACTCCGCTCCGACCACCGCACCTACACCAAGCCGGGCGCCACCCGCTCCCGCGAAGTCCTCGACGACGGCGTGGAGTTCATCTACCAGCGCGGCGAATGGCGCTCCTGTACGACGGTGACGGCGGAGCCCGCCCCCGACGCGGTGGAGGAGACCGGCACCGGAGCCCGTCGCCTGACCTGGACCCTGGACCTGGCCCCGCACGGCACGGCCGAGTTGACCCTCCGGGTCATGGCCCGCCCGCACGGCGACAAACGCGCCCGCCGCGTCCCGCAGTCCCCCACCTCTCTCACCACCGAACTCCTCGCTCTGGAAGGCGAGTTCGTGGAGGGTGTGGCCTTCCCGACCGGCTGGCCCGAACTGGCCGCCGCCTGCGCCCGCGGCCTCGCCGACCTGGCCTCGCTCCAGGTCCCGGCGACGGGCCCGGACGGCGAGACCCTGCGCGTCCCGGCGGCGGGCGCCCCCTGGTTCCTGACCCTGCTGGGCCGGGACGCCCTGCTCACCTCCCTCTTCGCCCTCCCCTACCGCCCCCAGCTGGCGGCCGCCACCCTCCCCGCCCTGGCCGCGGCCCAGGCGACGGAGACCGGCACGGACCCGGTGACCCAGCCGGGCAAGATCGTGCACGAGGTACGGCACGGCGAGCTGGCCCACTTCGGCCAGGTCCCCTACGGCCGCTACTACGGCTCGGTGGACGCGACCCCGCTCTTCCTCGTCCTCCTCGGCGCATACGTCGAACAGACCGGCGACCTGGCCCTCGCCCGCCGCCTCGAAGCCCACGCCCGCGCGGCGATCGGCTGGATGCTGGACCACGGCGGCCTGACCTCCCGCGGCTACCTCGTCTACCGCGCCGACCAGGGCGGCCTCGCCAACCAGAACTGGAAGGACTCCCCCGGCTCGATCTGCTCCTCCGACGGCACGAGGGCCACGGGCGCGGTGATGGCGGCGGGCGCCCAGGGCTACGCCTACGACGCGCTGCGGCGCACGGCATGGCTGGCGCGGACGGTATGGAGCGACGAAACCTACGCCGCCCTCCTCGAACAGGCCGCCGCCGACCTCCGCGACCGCTTCCAGCAGGACTTCTGGATGCGGGACCGCTCCTTCCCCGCCCTGGCCCTGGACGGCGAGGGCCGCCCGCTCGACGCGCTGGCCTCGGACGCCGGGCATCTGCTGTGGTCGGGGCTGCTGGACAAGGAGTACGGCGAGATGGTGGGCCGGCGTCTGCTGGAACCGGACTTCTTCTCGGGGTGGGGCGTCCGAACCCTCGCGGCCGGGCAGCCGGCGTACCACCCGTTGTCGTACCACCGGGGTTCGGTGTGGCCGCACGACAACGCGCTCATCACACTGGGCCTGGCTCGCTACGGACTCCATGACGAGGCGCGTTCAGTGGCCCACGGCCTGGTGGACGCGGCGACGGCCGCCGGCCATCGACTCCCGGAGGTCATCGCCGGGTACGGCAGGGACACGCATCGGGAGCCGGTGCCTTATCCGCACGCGTGTGTGCGGGAGGCTCGTTCGGCTGCGGCTCCGTTGGCGTTGCTGACCGCGGTAGGGGGTGCGTAGAGGGTTTGTACGGCGGGTGCGGGTGGGTTGTGGCTTGTCGCGCCCAAGCGGCGGAGCCGCACCTTGACACAGCCCCTCGCCCCTGAAGACAGGGCGTTGAACAGCCGTTTGCTTTGTGTTTGCCCGGAACCTCTGAACAGCCACCCACGGCACCCCGTACCCGATGGTGGCGGGTCCGAGACCCCATGTCGGACCCGCCACCACGCCACCGGGTCCCGCACGGAAGGTCCTCCGGGTGTCTGTCTCCACAAGCACGCCCCCGCCGACCGAGGACGTCGTCCTCGACGCCCCCGAACGCCCCCGCCCCCCGATCCTCCGCTGGACGATCACCACCCTCGCCGCCCTGCTCGTCCTGTCCGCACTGCTTCTCCCCAACACACTGCCCGCCCTCAAGCCCAACCGGTTCACGCGTATCCCGGTCGAGGCGATCATCGGGGCGGCGGTGGCACTGTGGCTGCCGAGGCGCCCCAGGACCATCGTGGCGGCGGTGTCCGGAGTGGGCCTGGGCGTCCTGACGGTCCTGAACCTGCTGGACATGGGCTTCCGGGACTATCTGGGCCGGGGCTTCAACATGATCCTCGACTGGGAGCTGCTGGACGACGCGCAGTCGTACATGAAGGACTCGATGGGCACAACGGTGACGGTGTTCGCCACCATCGGCGCCGTCCTCCTCGTACTGCTCCTGCTCTCACTCACCGCACTCTCGATGGTCCGGCTGAGCAACGTGCTGGCGGCGAACCGGGGGACGGCCACCCGGGGCACCCTGATCGCGGCGATGGCGTGGATCACCTGTTACGCGCTCGGGCTCCAACTCGCCGGGATGCCCATAGCCTCGGACCGGGCCGCGGCGGCGCTGAAGATCCAGGCGACGCGGGTGACGGACACGATCCGCGACGAGGCGGCGTTCGCCCGCGAGGCCAGGTCGGACACCTTCGGGGCGACCCCCGGCAGCCAGCTCCTGCCCGACCTCCGGGGCAAGGACGTGATCTTCACGTTCATCGAGAGCTACGGCCGCAGCGCGATCGAGGACCCGGTCATGGCGCCGGGCGTGGACCAGACCCTCACCACCAGCACGGCGGCCCTCAAGAAGGCGGGCTACAGCGCCCGCAGCGGCTGGCTGACGTCGGCGACGTACGGCGGCAGCAGCTGGCTGGGCCACTCCACCACCATGTCCGGCCTGTGGATCGACAACCAGCAGCGCTACCGCACGGTCATGGCCAGCGACCACCTCAGCCTCACCAAGGCCTTCCAGAAGACCGGCGCCTGGGACACGGTGGGCGTCATGCCGGGCATCCAGAAGGGCTGGCCCGAGCAGCGCTACTACGGCCTGGACAAGGTCTACAACGCCTTCCAACTGGGCTACCAGGGGCCGAAGTTCAGCTGGTCGACCATGCCCGACCAGTACGCCCTGGAGGCCTTCCAGCGCCAGGTCCACGGCAAGAAGCGGGACAAGCCCCTGATGTCGGAGATCATCCTGACCTCCAGCCACCAGCCCTGGGCCCCCATCCCCAAGATGGTCGACTGGGACGACCTGGGCGACGGCAAGGTCTTCAACCCCATCCACCAGGCCGGCAAGAACCCCTCGGACATCATCACCGACCCCACCAAGTCCCGTGCGGAGTACGGCAAGTCGATCCAGTACTCGGTGACAGCCCTCACCCAGTGGCTGGAGCGCTACGGCACCGACGACACCGTCCTGGTCTTCCTCGGCGACCACCAGCCCATAGCCCGCGTCAGCGGCGACCACGCCAGCCGCGACGTCCCGATCTCCATCGTCGCCAAGGACCCCAAGGTCCTCGGCAAGATCACCGACTGGAACTGGACAGCGGGCCTGAAGCCGGCCCACAACGCCCCGGTCTGGAAGATGAGCTCCTTCCGGGACCGTTTCCTGAAGGCCTACGGCTCAACACCGCACCCCTCCACAGGCTGAGCAAGTCGACCGGCTGCGGGTACGCCGTGGCTGGTCGCGCAGTTCCCCGCGCCCCTAGGGACGTGACCCGCACGGGCGTATGGAGGGGACACGCACGCCCCCCAGGCACCCGCACCCGCCCACGGCGGAAGGAAACGTGTCGGCGCTGGCGCCCCCGCACCCCCACCGGAGCCACAGCGCGCGACGGCGGGACGCGCACCCCCGCGGCGCGGCACCCGCGTACGGCGGCAAGGGGACGTGTCGGGGGGGTGTCCGCCCGCAGCGGTTGGCGCGTCAACACGGGCGCCCTCTATAGCTGACCGATTCCGCGCCGTTCCGAGGACGGACACCCCCCGGCGCGGCCCCGACCCACAACGCACCGAACCGCGCCCGACCGCGAACCCGCACTCAGCCGCCGGACGTGTCCAGCTCCGCGTCCTCGCTCACGCCCGCGCAGTCGTACGGGTCCTTGAGCCAACCGTCCGGCAGGACGACCCGGTTGTTCCCCGACGTACGCCCCCGAGGACCGTCCGCCCCCACCGGCCACGCCTGGTCCAGGTCCAACTCGTCCAGCCCCGACCGCAGTTCCTCCAGCGACGACGTGATCGCCAGCCGCTTGCGCATCTCGCTGCCGACGGCAAAGCCCTTCAGATACCAGGCGACATGCTTACGGAAGTCGACAACACCCTTGGTCTCACTGCCGATCCACTCGCCGAGCAGCGCGGCATGGCGGACCATGATGTCCGCGACCTCCCGCAACGACGGACGCGCGATGTCCTCCGTACGCCCCTCGAACGCGGCGACCAGATCGGCGAAGAGCCACGGCCGCCCCAGGCAGCCCCGGCCCACGACCACACCGTCGCACCCGGTCTCGCGCACCATCCGCAGCGCGTCCTCCGCCGACCAGATGTCCCCGTTCCCCAGCACCGGAATCTCCGGCACATGCTCCTTCAACCGCGCGATGGCGTCCCAGTCGGCGGTCCCCCCGTAGTGCTGCGCCGCCGTACGCCCGTGCAGCGCGATCGCCGTCACGCCCTCCTCGACCGCGATCCGCCCGGCGTCGAGGTACGTGATGTGGTCGTCGTCGATGCCCTTGCGCATCTTCATCGTGACCGGCAGATCACCCGCCCCCGACACCGCCTCCCGCAGGATCGCCCGCAGCAGAGGCCGCTTGTAGGGCAGCGCGGACCCGCCGCCCTTCCGCGTCACCTTCGGCACCGGGCACCCGAAGTTCAGGTCGATGTGATCGGCGAGACCCTCCTCCGCGATCATGCGGACGGCTTTGCCGACGGTCGCGGGATCGACGCCGTACAGCTGAACGGACCGAGGCTTCTCGCTCTCGTCGAAGTGGATCAGCTGCATGGTCTTCTCATTGCGCTCGACCAACGCCCGCGTAGTGATCATCTCGCTGACGAACAGCCCCTTGCCTCCACTGAACTCCCGGCACAGAGTGCGGAAGGGCGCGTTGGTGATCCCGGCCATGGGGGCCAGGACGACAGGCGGCTGAACGGTGTGCGGCCCGATCTGAAGGGGCGCGGCGGTCGTGGACATTCCCCCATTGTCGCGTACGCCGAACAGTGCCCTCCGCTCACTTCCCGCCCACCTCCCCTCGACCCCGACTCGAATCCCACTCGAATCCCACTCGATCATGTACCGACCATTAGTTAGACGCACTATCGAAATGGGCGTACGCTGGACGCCATGCCCGAGCTCAGCCATCGCCGACGCCTCCTCGTCCTCGCGATCTGCTGCATGAGCCTGCTGATCGTGAGCCTCGACAACACGGTCCTCAACGTCGCCCTGCCGTCCATGCAGCACGACCTCGACGCCATCACGTCCGGCCTCCAGTGGACGATCGACGCCTACACCCTCGTCCTCGCCTCACTGCTGATGCTGGCCGGCTCCACCGCCGACCGCATCGGACGCAAGCGCGTCTTCATGGCGGGCCTGGTCGTCTTCACGATCGGCTCGGTGCTCTGCTCCCTCGCCCCGAACCTGGACGCGCTCATCGCCTTCCGCATGGTGCAGGCGGTCGGCGGCTCGATGCTCAACCCGGTCGCGATGTCGATCATCACGAACACCTTCACGGACCCGCGCGAGCGCGCCCGTGCGATCGGTGTGTGGGGCGCGGTGGTCGGTATCTCGATGGCGGCCGGACCGATCGTGGGCGGCGTCCTCGTCGACTCCGTCGGCTGGCGCTCGATCTTCTGGATCAACCTCCCGGTCGGCCTCGCCGCCCTCCTCCTCACCCTCCGCTACGTCCCCGAGTCCCGCGCCCCCCAGGGCAAGCGCCCCGACCCGCTCGGCCAGGTCCTGGTGATCGTGCTGTTCGGTGCGCTGACGTACGCGATCATCGAGGCCCCGAACGCCGCGTTCACCTCGACGCTGCCGTACGCCGTACTCGCCCTGGCCGCGCTGCTGGGCATCCTCTGGTACGAGCCCCGGCGCGAGGAGCCCCTCATCGATCTGCGGTTCTTCCGGTCGGTGCCGTTCAGCGGGGCCACGGTGATCGCGATCAGCGCGTTCGCGGCGCTGGGCGGCTTCCTGTTCCTGTCGACGCTGTATCTCCAGAACGTCCGGGGTCTGGACGCCCTGCACGCCGGTCTGTGGATGCTGCCGATGGCGGTGCCGACGTTCCTGTGCGCGCCGCTGTCCGGGCGGCTGGTCGGCAACCGGGGCCCCCGCGTTCCGCTGTTGATCGCCGGGTTCGCGATGACGGCGAGCGGCGTGATGTTCGCGGCGTTCGACGCGGAGACCTCGAACGTCACGCTCTTCGCCGGGTACGTCCTGTTCGGCATCGGCTTCGGGTTCGTGAACGCCCCGATCACCAACACCGCGGTGTCCGGGATGCCGAGGGCGCAGGCGGGGGTGGCGGCCGCGGTCGCCTCGACCAGCCGGCAGCTGGGGCAGACACTCGGCGTCGCGGTGATCGGCGCGGTGCTGGCGGCGGGCGTGGGCTCGTCGTCGTACGCCCAGGCCTTCGTGTCGGCCGCGGGCCCCGGCTGGTGGATCCTGGCCGGGTGCGGCTTCGCGGTGCTGGTGCTGGGCGCCCTGAGCAGCGGGGTGCGGGCCCGGCGCAGCGCCGAACGGGTCGCCGAGCGACTGTCGACCACCGAGGTGCGGGAAGCCGCGAAGGTGTCCGCCTGAGAGCAGCGGCTCCCCCGCTCAGCCCACCTTCGTCGAAGCAAGCTCCTGCAAGCGCTCCAACCGCTCCTTCGACTCCTCGTCCGCCGGTACGTACGTCACCATCCGCGGCCCCGCCTCCGGCCCCAGCCACATGTCGGTGTGTTCCACGGTGATGCAGCCGACGTACCGGTTGAGGAACTCCTTGCGCTTGGTGCGGTGGGCGACGACCTCGTGCCGTTCCCAGATCTCACGGAACTCCGGGGACTCCGTGCGCAGCCGCTTGAGCAGCATCTTCCAGGCGGGCTCGGCGAGATGGCCGGCCATGGTCGCGCGGAAGCGGGCCGCCATGAGGCGCTGGGTCTCCTCCAGGTGGACGAGCGAGGAGCGCCACTGCTCATGGGTGAAGGACAGGACCATGCAGTTGCGGTCCTCGGGCGGCAGGGCGTCGAGGTCGCAGAGGAGCAGGCCGTAGGTGCGGTTGTAGGCGAGGATGTCGTACCGGCTGTTCTGGACGCAGGCGGGGATCGGCTCCAGCTGTTCGAGGACGTGGCGCAGGGCCGGGGTGACCGTCCGGCAGGTCGTCGCCGGGGTGGGATCCACGGCGCCCGCCAGCTGGAAGAGATGGGCGCGCTCGCTGGGGTCGAGGAGCAGGGTGCGGGCCAGCGCGTCCAGGACCTGGACGGAGACCTGGATGTCCCGCGCCTGCTCCAGCCACGTGTACCAGGTGACGCCGACCGCCGAGAGGTGCGCGACCTCCTCGCGGCGCAGCCCGGGGGTGCGGCGCCGGCGACCGCGGGGCAGGCCGACCTGCTCCGGGGCGATGTGCTCACGGCGGTGGCGCAGAAACGCGGCCAGCTCGTGCCGCCGGATGTCCGTGGCACCCTGAGCCATGGTGGTCATCGTCGTCATACCTCCAGCGTGCCGCCGCCCGGACCCTGTTTCCAGGTACTCCTTGTACCAGGATAAAGACACTCTGGTACCCGTCTGAAGGGAGGCGGACGCTGGAGCACGTGACTACCGAAACCATCACCCCACGTCACGTCCGCACCGCGGAGGCGTCACCCGAGCTCGGCGGCCTCGGCCTCTTCACCGTGCTGCTCGCCGCGGCCCTCCCCCTGATCGACTTCTTCATCGTCAACGTCGCCTTGCCGAGCATCGCCGCGGACCTGTCCGCGAGCGAGTCGGTGCTCGAACTCGTCGTGGCGGGCTATGGACTGGCGTACGCCGTGCTGCTCGTCCTCGGCGGCCGGCTCGGCGACCTTTTCGGCCGGCGCCGCCTCTTCCTCGGCGGTATGGCGGCCTTCGGCCTGACATCGCTGGCGTGCGGGCTCGCGCCGACCGCGTGGACGCTGGTCGCGGCGCGGATCGCGCAGGGCGCGGCGTCGGCCGCGATGCTGCCGCAGGTGCTCGCCACGATCCAGTCGACGACCACCGGCTCCCGGCGCGCCAAGGCGATGAGCCTGTACGGCGCGACGGCCGGCCTGTCCATGGTGGCGGGCCAGATCCTCGGCGGGGTGCTCGTCTCCGCGGATCTGTGGGGCACCGGCTGGCGTTCGGCGTTCCTGGTGAACGTGCCGGTCGTCGTGGTCGGCCTGGTGCTGGCGGCCCGCGCCGTCCCGGAGACCAGGGCGCGGCGCCCGGAGCCGGTGGACGGTCCCGGCACGGTCCTGCTGGCGGCGTCGCTGCTGGCTCTGCTGGCCCCGCTGACCGAGGGCCGTGCGGCGGGCTGGCCGCTGTGGACGTGGCTGTCGCTGGCCGCTTTCCCGGTACTGGCGGCGGCGTTCTACGCGGTGGAGCGCCGGGCGGACCGGGCGGGCCGTACGCCGCTGGTCCCGCCGAGCCTGTTCGCGCTGGTGTCGCTGCGCCGGGGCCTGGTGCTGATCCTGCCGTTCTCGATCGGGTTCAGCGGCTTCATGTTCGTCATCGCGGTCGCCCTCCAGAAGGGCGCGGGCCTCGGCCCGGTGCAGGCGGGGCTCGCGCTGTTCCCGCTGGCGGTGACGTTCCTGTTCACGTCCATCGCCGGGCCGCGGCTGATCAACCGGTTCGGCACCCGGGTGGTGACCGCGGGCGCCCTGATCCAGGGCGTCGGGCTGACGCTGATGGCGCTGGCCGCGTGGCGCGAGTGGCCGGACCTCGGTCTGGTGACGCTGCTGCCGGGCGGGGCGATCGCCGGGGTGGGCCAGGCGCTCCAGCTGCCGGTGATCTTCCGGATCGTGCTGTCCGAGGTGCCGCCCGCGCGGGCCGGCGTGGGCAGCGGCGTGATGGTCACCACCCAGCAGGCGGCCCTGGCGCTCGGTGTGGCCACCCTGGGCAGCCTGTTCCTCTCCCTGACGCCCGGCCTGGGCATGCGGGACGCCCTGATCGTCACGCTCCTCGTCCAGCTGGCGACCGTGGCCCTGACGGGCCTGCTGAGCCTGCGCCTGCCGCGGACCGTCGGGTGAGGACTGTTCACGCTTCAGCGAACTCACCGTGAAGAAACCCCTGTTGATGTTGTTCTTGCTGCACACTGCCTCACCGGAGGCGAGGTGTCATGGTGCAGCAGATCAACACGAGCAAGGTGAGCCGCTGGGACCAGCACGGGCGGGAGCATGTCGTCCAGGTCCTGCGCAAAGGCCCGCAGCGCACGATCAGATGCGACACCTGCGGCTGGAAGCAGGCCGCACAGTTCCTGCCCTGGCTGAAGGCGGAGGAACACCTGACGCAGGCCCACCAGGCGACGGTGAACCCGAGCGAGGCGTAAGGCCGTCAGGCGCGCAGGCCCCGCACCACGAGGTGGACGACCGCCTCGAAGTCGGCCTGGGTGCCCGGGTGTTCCCACTCCCGGGCGTACCGCGGGTCGTGGAAGCGGGCGGTCGCCTGGAAGACCGCGCGGGCCGACGCCGCCGGGTCCGACACGGCGAAGACGCCCGCGGCCACGCCGTCCCGGAGGATCCGCTCCAACTGGACGGTCAGGTCGGACATATGGGTGCCGACCACCAGGCCGTTCTCCTCGGCCAGCACCATGTAGGTGGCGAACAGCTCCGGGTCGCCGCCCGCCTTGCGGCGCTTGAAGTCCAGCAGCGCGGCGAGCCAGTCGCGCAGCCGCGCCTCCGGGTCCCGGTCGGCGGCGGCGATGTCGGCCAGCGACACCGAGCCCCGGTCCAGCCAGCGCTTGGTGACCGCCTCCCGCAGGGCGGCCTTCGTGCGGAAGTGCCGGTAGACGCTGCCATGGCTGACGCCGAGCGCCCGCGCCACGTCGACCACGGTGGCCTTGGCCGGGCCGTAGCGGCGCAGCACGTCCTCGGTCGCCTCGAGGATGCGCTCGGCGGTCAGGGGCTCGCTGGTCGTCGGCATACCCAGACCGTACCCGGCGCGGCGATCAGCGTTCGCTGTCGAGGTGGGCCATCGCCGCGGCGGCGTACCGCTCGCCCGCCGCCGCGTCCGCCGGCACGGCGTCCTCGATCAGCGCGAGGTCGGCCGCGTCCAGTACGACGTCCAGGGCGCCCAGCGACTCCGTGAGCCGCTCCCGGGTGCGGGCGCCGATCAGCGGCACGATGTCGTCGCCACGGGACAGCACCCAGGCGATGGCGAGCTGGGCGACGCTGACGCCCTTCTGCTCGGCGAGCTTGCGCAGGGCGTCGACGAGGTCGAGGTTGCGCTGGTAGTTGTCGCCCTGGAAGCGCGGCGAGGACCCGCGGAAGTCATCGGCGGTGAACTGCTTGTCCCGCCCGAAGTGGCCGGAGATCAGCCCGCGGGACAGCACGCCGTACGCGGTGATGCCGATGCCCAGCTCACGGGTGGTCGGCAGGATCGACTCCTCGATGCCGCGGGTGATCAGCGCGTACTCGATCTGGAGGTCGGCGATCGGGGCGGTGGCGGCGGCCCGGCGGATCGTCTCGGCGCCGACCTCGCTGAGGCCGACATGGCGGACGTAGCCCTGCTCGATCAGTTCGGAGATCGCGCCGACCGTCTCCTCGATCGGGACGTCCGGGTCGAGGCGGGCGATCCGGTAGACGTCGATGTGGTCGACGCCGAGGCGCTGGAGCGAGTAGGCGGCGAAGTTCTTCACGGCGGCGGGGCGGCCGTCGTAGCCGGTCCAGGAGCCGTCGGGGCCGCGCAACGCGCCGAACTTCACGCTGGTGAGCGCCTGTTCGCGGCGGGCGGCGGGGGCGCTGCGCAGGGCCTCGCCGATCAGCAGTTCGTTGTGGCCCATGCCGTAGAAGTCGCCGGTGTCGAGGAGGGTGACGCCGGCCTCCAGGGCGGCGTGGATGGTGGCGATCGACTCGGCGCGGTCGGCGTCGCCGTACAACGCGGACATGCCCATGCAGCCGAGACCGAGGGGGGCGACCTGGGGGCCGGTGGTGCCGAGGGTGCGGGGGGTCTGTGTCGTCATGCGCTCCAGCGTGACATGACAGCTGACAGATTTCAATATTTGTCATCTGTCAGTCGTTGCCAGCTTCGCCCCGAGCAGCACGAAGGACCCGGCGAAGCTCCGCCGCAGCCACGCCATCACCCGCGGCCGAGAGATCACATGGCGGCGGACCGACGCCGCGAGCACCCCGTACGCGGCGAAGACCACGAACGTCATGACCATGAAAACGGAACTCAGCGCCAGCATGCGCGGCAGCGCGTGCGGCTCGTCCGTACTCACGAACTGCGGCAGGAACGCGAAGAAGAAGATCGTCAGCTTCGGGTTGAGGAGATTGATCAGCACGCCCCGCACGAGGACGCGGCTCACGGAAACGGGCTCACCGGCATCCCGCTCGACCGTGATCGCGTCCCGGTCCCGCAGGCTCGCCCACGCCATCCACAGCAGATAGGCGACACCCGCGTACTTGAGGAGCTGGAAGGCGGCGGCGCTGGCGTTGAGCAGCGCGGCGAGCCCGGTGACGGTGGCCAGGACGTGCGGCACGATCCCGAGCGTGCAGGCGAGGGCCGCGACGACACTCGCGCGGCGGCCCCGGGACAGCCCGGCGGCGAGGGTGTAGACGACTCCGGTGCCGGGGGTGGCGACCACGACGAGGGTGGTGAGGAGAAAGGCGAGGCTCATGCCTCCACCCTGAAAGCACAACGGCCCTCGATACAGGTCCACCAAGGGACCCGCATCGAGGGCCAATGCGGCAACTTGCGTCTAGCAGCCGATCAGGCGGCCGGCCAGGTAGCCCTCGATCTGGTCGAGGGACACGCGCTCCTGCTTCATCGAGTCACGTTCGCGGACGGTCACGGCGTTGTCGTCCAGCGTGTCGAAGTCGACCGTCACGCAGTACGGCGTACCGATCTCGTCCTGCCGGCGGTAGCGGCGGCCGATGGCGCCGGCGTCGTCGAAGTCGATGTTCCAGTGCTGGCGCAGCGCCTGGGCGAGGCCCTTGGCCTTCGGCGACAGCTCGGGGTTGCGGGACAGCGGCAGGACCGCGACCTTGACCGGCGCCAGACGCGGGTCCAGGCGCAGCACGGTCCGCTTCTCCATCTTGCCCTTGGCGTTGGGCGCCTCGTCCTCGACGTAGGCGTCGAGCAGGAACGCCAGCATCGCGCGGCCGACACCGGCCGCGGGCTCGATGACGTACGGCGTCCAGCGCTCGCCGGCCTCCTGGTCGAAGTAGAGGAGGTCGTGGCCGGAGGCCTTGGAGTGGGCGTTCAGGTCGTAGTCGGTGCGGTTGGCCACACCCTCCAGCTCGCCCCACTCGTTGCCGCCGAACTGGAAGCGGTACTCGATGTCAGCGGTGCGCTTGGAGTAGTGGGAGAGCTTCTCCTTCGGGTGCTCGAACCACCGCATGTTCTCCTCGCGCAGACCCAGGCCGGTGTACCAGTTCCAGCGCTGCTCCATCCAGTACTCCTGCCACTTCTCGTCCTCGCCCGGCTTGACGAAGAACTCCATCTCCATCTGCTCGAACTCGCGGGTGCGGAAGATGAAGTTGCCGGGCGTGATCTCGTTGCGGAAGGACTTGCCCATCTGGGCGATGCCGAACGGCGGCTTCTTGCGCGAAGTGGTCAGCACCTGGCCGAAGTTGGTGAAGATGCCCTGCGCGGTCTCGGGGCGCAGGTACGCGACCGAGCCGGAGTCCTGGGTCGGGCCGAGGTGCGTGGAGAGCAGACCCGAGAACTGCTTGGGCTCGGTGAACTGGCCCTTGTTACCGCAGTTGGGGCAGTTGACGTCCGCCAGGCCGTTCTCCGGGAGGCGCTTGTGCTTGGCCTCGTAGGCCTCCTCAAGGTGGTCCGCGCGGAACCGCTTGTGGCAGGAGGTGCACTCGGTCAGCGGGTCCGTGAAGGTGGCGACGTGACCGGAGGCGACCCAGACCTCGGAGGCGAGGATCACGGACGAGTCGATACCGACGACGTCCTCGCGCGACGTCACCATGTAGCGCCACCACTGGCGCTTGAGGTTCTCCTTGAGCTCGACACCCAGCGGCCCGTAGTCCCAGGCGGCGCGCTGACCGCCGTAGATCTCACTACAAGGGAAAACGAAGCCACGGCGCTTGCTCAGGCTGACGATGGTGTCGATCTTGTCGGCGGCCACGGTGCTCTCTTCATGACGGGTGTACGGCAGCGAATGCCTCAGGTTACCGGCGGGGCCACCCCCCGTATCAAATCGGTTCGGGTCTCAACCGCTCTCACCGGCCCCTTACCCAGGCTTGTTGACAACGGTTTCCATATTTGTTGAAAATGACTGTCATGAACGTACGACGACAGCACATATCCGGGATCGCCCTCACGGCCGTCACCGCCCTCGGTCTCGGGACCCTCTCCGCGTGCTCCGGCGCGAGCGCCGCAGGCAACACCGACAAGTTCGACGTCGTCGCCTCGTTCTATCCGATGGCCTTCCTCGCCGAGCAGATCGGCGGCGACCACGTCAACGTCTCCAGCCTCACCGAGCCCGGCCAGGAGCCGCACGACCTGGAGATCAGCGCCAAGCAGACCGCGCAGCTCCAGGAGTCCGACGCGGTGCTCTACCTCAAGAACCTCCAGCCCTCCGTCGACGACGCGGTGGCCCAGTCCGAGGTCAAGACCAAGATCGACGCCGCCTCCCTCACCACGCTGGAGAAGCACGGCAACGAGGTCGGCGGCCACGCGGCCGAGCACGACGACCACGCGAACGAGGAGCTGGCCGGCCTCGACCCGCACATCTGGCTCGACCCGGTGCGCTACGCCCAGGTCGCCGAGGGCGTCGGCAAGGCCTTCGAGAAGGCCGACCCGGACCACGCGGCCGACTACAAGAAGAACACCACGGCCCTGGTCAAGAAGCTCGACGGCCTCAACACCCAGTTCGAGAACGGGCTGAAGAACACCAGGACCAAGGTCTTCATCACCACCCACGCCGCCTTCGGCTACCTCGCCGAGCGCTACGGCCTGACCGAGGAGGCCATCAACGGCCTCGACCCCGAGTCGGAGCCCAGCGCCAACCGCGTCAAGGACCTTGAGAAGATGGCCGAGGCCGACGGCGTCACCACCGTGTTCTACGAGACGCTCGTCAGCGACAAGACCGCGAAGACCATCGCCTCCGACGCGAACCTGAAGACGGACGTCCTCGACCCGATCGAGGGCATCACCGCCAAGTCCAAGGGCGAGGACTACTTCCAGGTCATGGAGTCCAACCTCAAGGCGCTGCAGAGCGCGCTAGGCGCCAAGTGATCCACCCGGAGGAGCCCGTGTCCGAGCCCGTCATCTCCCTGCGCGGTGTCCGCGCCGACCTGGGTTCGCGGCCCGTCCTGCGCGGCATCGACCTCACCGTGAACCGCGGTGAGGTCGTCGCGCTGCTCGGCGCCAACGGCTCCGGCAAGTCGACGGCCATCCGCAGCATCATCGGCCAAGTACCGCTCGCCGAGGGCGAGATACGGCTGTTCGGCACCCCGCGCAAGACGTTCCGGGACTGGGCGCGCGTCGGCTACGTCCCGCAGCGCACCACAGCCGCGGGCGGCGTCCCGGCGACGGTCACCGAGGTCGTCTCCTCGGGCCGCCTGTCCCGCGCCCGCTTCGGCGTGCTCCGCAAGGCCGACCGCGAGGCCGTGCGCCGGGCCCTGGAGCTGGTCGGCATGGCGGACCGCGCGAAGGACTCGGTGGACGCCCTGTCCGGCGGCCAGCACCAGCGCGTGCTGATCGCCCGCGCCCTCGCCGCCGAACCCGAACTGCTGATCATGGACGAGCCGATGGCGGGCGTCGACCTGGCCAGCCAGGAGGTGCTCGCGCACACCCTGGAGGAGCAGGTCGCGGCCGGTACGACGGTCCTGCTGGTGCTGCACGAACTGGGCCCCCTGGAGCCCCTGATCGACCGCGCGGTCGTCCTGCGCGACGGCTGCGTCCTGCACGACGGACCGCCCCCGAAGGCGGTCGGCCAGCACGCGCTGCCCGGCCACGACCACGTCCACCCCCACGAGCCGATCCACGCGGGACTGCTGAGCTGATGGAGATCCTCGACTACGCCTTCATGCAGCGAGCCCTGCTCGCCGCCGTCCTGGTCGGCATCACCGCCCCGGCCGTGGGCATCTACCTCGTCCAGCGCCGCCAGGCCCTCATGGGCGACGGCATCGGCCACGTGGCCATGACCGGAGTCGGCCTCGGCTTCCTGCTCAACACCTCCCCGGTGTGGATGGCGACCCTCGTCTCCGTCCTCGGCGCGGTGCTCATGGAGCTGATCCGCTGGTACGGCAAGACCCGCGGCGACATCGCCCTCGCGATGCTCTTCTACGGCGGCATGGCCGGCGGCGTGATGTTCATCAACCTCGCGCCCACCGGCTCCAACGCCAACCTCACCTCGTACCTCTTCGGCTCCCTGTCGACGGTGTCGCAGTCGGACGTGACGGCGATCTGTCTGCTCGCGGCCTTCGTGGTGTTGGTCACCCTGGGCCTGCGCCGCCAGCTCTTCGCGGTCAGCCAGGACGAGGAGTTCGCGCGCGTCACCGGGCTGCCGGTGCGCGCCCTGAACCTGCTCACCGCGATCACGGCGGCCGTGACCGTCACGGTCGCCATGCGCGTGGTGGGCCTGCTCCTGGTCTCGGCCCTCATGGTCGTGCCCGTGGCGGCGGCACAGCAGCTCAGCCGCAGTTTCGCGGCGACCTTCGCGATCGCCGTGGCCATCGGCGTCACGGTCACCATCAGCGGCACGGTCACTTCGTACTACCAGGACGTCCCGCCCGGCGCGACGATCGTCCTGCTGACCATCGCCGCGTTCATCCTGACGACGGCCGCGGCCACCCCGCTGGCCCGCCGCCGGGCCCGGGCGGCAGCCGCCGCGCGAGCCGCGGGAGACCCCGCGGAGTGTGTGATTCCGGCCAGCCGGGCAGGCGAGGGCGAGAACCTGGCCGGCACATTCCCGTCGTCCGCCCGGTAGGGCGGGCCGCGCGGCGTCTGGTGCGTGCGATCGCCAGGCGCCGGAGCACGCGCGTGGCGGAGTCACGTGTGTGCTCCGGCAACGCGGCGAGCGTGCGTGCCAGGCGTCGCGCGGCAGACGGGAATGTGCCGGCCAGGTTCTAGGGTCGGCGTCTGACTGCGCACAGTCGGGGCTGGCACAATGGCCCGGCAGACGCAGTAGGTGTTGGAGGAGGCAACCGGTGACCACCGCTGGACCGCCCGTGAAGGGCCGTTCGACCCGGCAGCGGGCTGCCGTCGCGGCGGCCCTGGACGAGGTCGACGAGTTCCGCAGCGCGCAGGAACTCCACGACATGCTCAAGCACAAGGGCGACTCGGTCGGCCTGACCACGGTCTACCGCACGCTCCAGAACCTCGCCGACGCCGGTGAGGTCGACGTCCTGCGCACCTCCGAGGGCGAGTCCGTCTACCGCCGCTGCTCCACCGGCGACCATCACCACCACCTGGTCTGCCGCGTCTGCGGCAAGGCCGTGGAGGTCGAGGGACCCGCGGTGGAGAAGTGGGCCGAGGCCATCGCGGCGGAGCACGGCTATGTGAACGTGGCGCACACGGTGGAGATCTTCGGCACATGCGCGGACTGCGCCGCGGCGGCCGGCTGACGGCCGACGCTCAGACGCGGGTCAGGTTGAGGTCGAGGATCCCCCGCAGCCGGTCCACGTCGGCGGGATTCGCGGCGCCCCGCTTGGGCAGCACCGTGAAGCAGGTGGCGTTCTTGTCGTCGCTGTACAGGACGAACAGCTCCTTGGTCTCCCGGTAGCGCGGCTGGGCCGCGAAGCCCACCGAGGTCGAGCTGTGCTCGGTGACCACCGTCAGCCCCGCGTCCGACACCATTGCCCGGTAGACACCGTTGCGGGCGGCGGCCTTGAAGACCTGGCGGGCCGTCAACCAGGGCTGGCACAGCACCAGCGCCACCATCAGGGGCATCCAGATCAGCAGAAACGTGTGGGAGTCCCCGCCGCTCACCGCGGTCGCGAGGTTCAGCACCCAGGCGAGCGCGATGAGCACCAGCGCCACCTTCTGGAGCCGCCCCGCCCGGTTGAACCGCCTGCGCTCGCGCAGCGCCGCCGTGTAGTCCCCGACGACCGGCTGGTAGACCAGCTCGACCACGCCCTGTTCGGCGTCCCGCCCCATGTTCATGACCATGAGGCGGGATCGTACGCCCGCTGACTACGAACGTCCGAAGCACCTCTCCAGGTCGTCCAGGTCGTAGAACGTGCTGCCCTTCGCGATCGGCGTGCAGTTCGCCTTGAACGCGGTCTCCTTCTCGTTGTAGAGCATGCGCACCAGCCAGCGGTCGCCCTTCCGGAAGACGTCCCACTGGATGTTCGCGCCGAGCGGGGAGACGGCCGCACCGCGCCAGGGGTTGGTGGCGTAGGTGTACGGCTGCTGCTCGGTGACCGGCTCAGTGCTGCCCGGCAGGCCCATCAGGGCGGCCAGCGGGATGATCTCCTCGGCGTGGCTGAAACGCAGTTCGGCGCCCAGCGTGCTGGTACCCGCCTTCTTGGCCTCCACCTGCTGGAAGAAGTCGTCGAGGAGCACGTCGGCCATCTTGTACGTGATGTCGCTGTCCGCGAAGCCGGGGCCCTTCTCGTAGAAGTCCTCGGCGTCGGAGAGGTAGCCGAACCAGGCGGCGTCGGTGGTGGAGATGTACCGCTGCATCCCCCAGCCCCTGCCGTCCGGACTCTCCTCGCTCATCGCGGGGGCGATGGCGTAGAGGTTGTAGACGGCCTCGGCGGCGGCGACCTGGTCGGCGCTGCTCAGCTGCTCCACGAAGGCGTCCGCGAAGAGGCGGCGCAGGACGCTGCGGGCGGCCTCCTGGGTGCGGGGCTGGTCGGTGATCGACTTCAGGGTCGCGGCGAGGCGCTGGTCATTGTCGATGTAGTCGCGGTAGGCGGCGCCCCCGGCGGCCTTGTGGAAGTAGAGCAGGTCCTTGTCGGTGCGGGTCTCGCCGATCAGCGGCTTCAGGGCCGGGTCGGCGGCGGCCAGCTCACCGGCGTACGCGTCGGCGCTGTCGATGGCGCGGCCCTGCCCGGAGCTGACGACGTCGATCTTTTGGCCGTCGGCGGCGATCTTCGCGAAGAGCGAGGGCAGCCGCTGCCGCATCCGCGCGGCGGTGTCCCGCATCTCCTGCTCGCCGCGCCCGCTGAGGTTGCCGTAGCCGACCTTCGCCATGGCGGCCTGGAGGGCGCGCACCCGGGGGCCGAACTCCTCGCCCTTGCCGGTGAGTTGTCCGGCGGTCCGGGCCTTGTCCCACAGGGTGAGGATCAGGTCGCCGTCCTCGCTGTCGGAGGCGGCGCGGGAGCCGTGCCGGGAGACGTTCTCCGTGAAGACCGGGGTGAAGCCGGCGGGCGGGCGCTGGTAGGAGTGCGCGCTCTGCCGCGGGCTGTACGTGGCCTTGGTGCCGTAGCTCGTGGCGTGGGCGGGGTGGTGCGCGGCCTGCGCGGGCAGGGCCGCGACCAGCAGGGTCCCCAGGGCGAGGGCGGCGGGTATGGCGCGGTGCGTGACCTTCATGGCCGGATCGTGCGCGACCCCCGTGAACAACGGGTAGCCGCGAAGTGGCCATGGTGCCGCCTACGGGGTCTGCCTGCCCTCCATCGCCAGCAGTTCCTCGTTGGGCAGGGCGCCGCCGAAGCGGCGGTCGCGGGAGGCGTACTCGACGCAGGCCCGCCACAGGTCGCGGCGGTCGAAGTCGGGCCACAGGACGTCCTGGAACACCATCTCCGCGTAGGCGCTCTGCCACAGCAGGTAATTGGAGGTGCGCTGCTCGCCGCTGGGCCGCAGGAACAGGTCCACGTCCGGCATGTCCGGGTAGTACAGGTACTTGGCGAGGGTCTTCTCGTTGACCTTCGACGGGTCGAGGCGGCCCGCCTTCACGTCCTCGGCGAGGGCCTGGGCGGCGTCCGCAATCTCCGCACGGCCGCCGTAGTTCATGCAGAAGTACAGGGTCAGCTTGTCGTTGCCCTTGGTCTGCTCCTGGGCGACCTGGAGCTCCTTGGCGACCGACTTCCACAGCTTGGGCATCCGGCCCACCCAGCGGACCCGGATGCCGAGCGCGTCGAGCTGGTCGCGGGTCTTGCGGATGAAGTCGCGGTTGAAGTTCATGAGGAAGCGGACCTCGTCGGGCGAGCGCTTCCAGTTCTCGGTGGAGAAGGCGTACAGCGAGATGGCGCCGACGCCCATCTCGATGGCGCCCTGGAGGACGTCGAGCACGCGCTCGGCGCCGACCTTGTGGCCCTCGGTGCGCGGCAGGCCGCGCTCCTTGGCCCAGCGGCCGTTGCCGTCCATGACGATCGCCACATGGTTCGGGACGAGTTCGCCGGGGAGCTTCGGCGCGCGGGCGCCGGAGGGGTGCGGCTCCGGCGTCTTGTAGTCGCGGCGCTGGCGCCCCAGGATCCCACGTACGACCATGTTGCTTCTCGTTCCTCTCCGGCTTACTTCTCTACGTAACGCAGCGAGCGCAGCCCGCGTTCCAGATGCCAGTGCAGATAAGCGGAGACCAGTCCGCTGCCCTCCCGCACGTACCGCGGTTCGCACGCGTCGGCGGTGCCCCAGTCTCCCGTAAGCAGCGCGCCGAGGAGTTCCAGGGTCTGTGGAGAGGGTACGACGCTGCCGGGCACCCGGCAGTCCACGCAGACGGAGCCGCCGGCGCCGACCGAGAAGAACCGGTTCGGCCCGGGAAGGCCGCACTTGGCGCAGTCGCCGAAGCTGGGGGCGTAGCCGTTGACGGCGAGGGAGCGCAGCAGGAAGGCGTCGAGGACGAGGTGCGGGGCGTGCTCCCCGTTGGCCAGCGTCCGCAGGGCGCCGACGAGCAGCAGATACTGCTGTACGGCGGGCTCGCCCTCGTGATCGGTGAACCGCTCGGCGGTCTCCAGCATCGCGGTCCCGGCGGTGTAGCGGGCGTAGTCGGAGACGATCCCGCTGCCGTAGGCGGCGATGGTCTCGCTCTGCGTGCACAGCGGCAGCCCTCGCCCGATCAGCTCACTCCCGCGCGCGAAGAACTGCACGTCGACATGGGAGAAGGGTTCGAGCCGGGCCCCGAACTTGGACTTGGTCCGCCGCACTCCCCGCGCGACGGCCCGCACGCGCCCGTGGCCACGGGTGAGGAGGGTGATGATGCGGTCGGCTTCGCCGAGCTTCTGGGTGCGCAGGACGACGCCGTCATCCCGGAACAGACTCATCGCACGCCTCCACGAGTGTCCGGCCGGGGGTACGGGGGTTGTCCCCCGGGCGAGCACAGCATGATGCGGTCGGCTTCGCCGAGCTTCTGGGTGCGCAGGACGACGCCGTCATCCCGGAACAGACTCATCGCACGCCTCCGCCGATGTCGGGAGGGCGCGGCGCGATGCCGTCGTCGCGGAACAGGGTCATGGGTTCATTGTCCCGTACGCCGGGGGGTCAGCGGGCCCGGTCGGGGTGGCTGATGGTGGTCCAGGGGGCCTGGTTCCACGGGCTGGAGCGGTTGGCGGGGTCGAGGAGGGCGCGCAGATGGGCGTCGGCGGTGGCCTGCGGGGCGGGGAGGTCGGTGTCCCCGTCGGCCCTGAGGTCGTCGCGCCACACCTGCCGGCCCAGCAGATAGTGGTCGGCGTACTCCCGCCAGGAGCCGTACGCCGACACCACCGAGGGCACGATGTTCTTCAGGGCGGTCCACGCCTCGGCCTCGGTGATCAGCCCGCAGCCGAAGCCGCGCCGGGAGATGTCGACGTACAGGGCGGCGTCCCAGGCGAGCGGCGAGACGCCGTAGCGCTGCGCGGCACGCGCCCGGTAGCCGCTGCGGTGCAGCTCGTCGAGGCGGCCGGCCAGCTGGTCGCGGGTGGTGATGCCCCATTGCCCGGCGAGCCAGTCGCGGGCCCGCTCGTCGTCGATCCGGGTGAACGGGTAGAGGGTGCTCCGCGAGGCATCCCGGTCCCGGCTGACCGGCGCGCTCAGCGACACCATCCACAGCTGGTGCGCGGTGAGCGGAACGCGGTGGCGGCCCGCCGCCCTCGGCTTCTTCCCTCTCCATATGCTCCACAGGCCCATGGGACCCGCACCTTACGACAACGGCGTCAAGGCACCTCGCCCCGGCTGCGGGCATTGGCGTACGCGGTCGCCGCGCTGAGCCGCTCGGCGGGGGTCGCGTGGCGTACGGCGTCGGGGGCGACGTCCCATTCCTTGCCGCCGCCGTACGGTCTGAGCTGGAGGTAGGGGCCTTCGTGTCCCATGACGATGCCCAGCCTTCCGGTGCGGGTGTCCACGACGTAGCTGCCGACGGGGAGCCTCATCGCGGCACCACGCTTTCCGACGCCGCCCGCAATTCCTCCACCGTCTCCTCCACCTCTTTGCCACAGGACGCCGCGTGGCGCTCTTCCACCTCACTCCCCGCTCTTTCGGATTTCACGCTTCGCTTCTCCGGGGGGAGCCGGTTTCCCTACACTCGGCAGGAGTCTGTGCGCCACAAGCGCCGGACAGCGCAGGAGGGTTGGCCATGGCCAACAGTTCGTGGCAGGCAGTGTGCGAGTTCTTCGGAACGGCACTCGTCTCGCGTCGGGAGTTTATGTCGGACAGTTCGAGCAGGCGGTTCGAAAGGCTCGGCCGGATATCGCCCGATGGATTGCTGGGGCGCCGCAAACCAACGGCATTTTCGAGCGGTCGCGAGTTCGCTCAGTTGCCCGCCGAGTGGCTCTCGTCGGTGCCTCCCGAGCTCGGCTGGATGAGGACCATGGGGTCGTTGCCCTTCAGCTGCTGCCAGACGCCGACGAGCGCCACCACCTGGGCCACGAAGAACGCCAGTTGCACCGACGCGGTGCGCAACTGGTAAATGGACAGCAACAGTGACGCCTTGGTGGGCCAGTAGATGCCCTCCTGGCGGAACGTGTCGATATCCATGGCCACGCCCGTCGAGGTGAGCACCAGCAGCGTCAGGGCCCCGTCCAGCGCCCATGTGCCGAAGGTCTGGCCGATCGCCCGGGTGGTGATCCAGTGGGCGGCGAGCGGGGCGGCGTACACGAGGAACAGGCCCACCGCCTTCGCCGGGCCCCGGCGTCCGGGCAGGACCCGCCACAGCGCGCCGAGGACGAAGCCGATGCCCGCGGCCCGGGTCTCCTGGACGACCAGGTGGTTGACGAGATCCGGCACTCCGAACTCGTCCTTGGTCGCGGCCTCCCACAGCGGCCCGCGCAGCTTGTTCGCCCAGAACAGGATGCCGGTGGCGGGCAGCGCGAACAGCGCGGAGAACAGCGCGGCGCGGCAGGCGTTCTGCCACCAGCTCGCGCGGGGCCCCCAGGCGAGGGCGAGTTCCACGGCGTCGACGGAGTCCGGCAGCGGGGCACCGGCGAACGGAGCGGTGGCGCCGGGCGGGTTCCAGTGGTGCAGGTCGTCGAGTTCCCGCTCCAGGTCCGCCCGTTCACCGCTCTGGTCGCCCTGCTCCAGCCTGCGCAGCTGGGAGTGGAGGTCGCGGTAGCCGCGCGCGGACTCGATCAGCCACTTGCGGTCGGTCTCCCGGATCGGGGCCCGCAGCGGGATGCCCGGCAGCAGGTCCTGGCAGAGCACGGCGCGGCGTCGGCCGACGGCCAGCAGGAGAAGTCCGGCCAGCAGGGTGACCGGAACGGTGAGCAACGGCACCCGCAGACCGGCGTACCACTCGGGTTCGGGCCAGGCCACCACGAAGGAGAGCACCACGAGGAGCAGCAGGGACGGTCCCCGGGGGCTGAAGGACCGCGGGTGCGCGGCCGCACGTGCGGCGAGGGCGGCGAGGAGCACAGCGACGACGCAGTACCACACGAGGACGTAGAAGAACCAGCCGGTCCAATCGTAGGCGAACCAGACGAGTTGGTTGTAGTCGTAGACGAAGTGCCATTGGTCCCAATAGGTGTCGTGGGCGGCCAGCCAGGTCCACTGTGTCCAGCCGTTGTGCGTGGTCCACAGCTCGAGGGCCACCACGGTCAGCGCCGCGAACGCGCTCACCAGGAGAACCCACCACGGGAGCTCGCCTCGCGGCCGGGTCCCGGGGGTCTGGACACGTGTTCCGGCCCGGAACCGCTGGACGACCGACACCGTGCCCACCAGCCAGATGAAGACCAGGCAGGCGGCGACGAGCGCGATCCACCAGAAGGCCGCCGACTGGCGGACGGGGGCGGCACCGGTGGGGTCGCTCTCGTCGAGCCAGAAGTCATGGGGGAAGCCGAACCAGCCGGGCCGTACCGCTACCAGGAGGGGGTAGGCGGCGGCCACGACGACCGTCGCCCTGACGGCCGCCCGCGGCCTGCCGAACCAGGTCAGGGCCACACCACCGAAGGCGCCGAGGCACTCCGCCCAGACGACGTTGTTCTCAGCCGTCCACGTGACCTCGTAAAGCAGCACCCCCCAGAGCATCAGCCACGACCACACCTCCAGGTTGTGCTGGGTCGCCGCCTGCGCGGGGGTCTCCGTGGCCGGTCCGGGGGAGCGGGCCAGCCGATGCCGCAGGACGTGCAGGGCGACGACGAGAATCAGGTCCCAGGACAACCAGCAGAGCACCGACAGCCGTTCCCAGGGGTCGCTCCGCCATCTCATGAGAATCGACTTGGCGGCCGGCGGCTGCATCAGGATGTCCACCGCCGGAACCGGCATGTCGGACTTGGCCCAGATCCAGGTCAGCCGGGTCGGCGTGCCCTGGGTGGGCACCGGCCGTATGTCACGGCTCCCGCGACCGCCGAGGTCGACCGTGATCCGGTGCCACCAGGACTGCCGTAGGGCCTCCGGGGGTTCCAGGCTCAGGGTCCACATCCGGTTGCCGGGCAGTATCCACCAGATGCCGAAGTAGTGGACGTCCGAGTTGTCCAGCTGGGTGATAGTGCGGTACCGCACGCTGATCGTCTGCTCCCCGACCGTCACCTCGGGCGGCTGGGGCCGCCACTCGGAGAACCGGAACGGGTGGGTGTCGGTGGGCTGGCGCAGCAGACAGCGCATGGCGGTCCGATACCGTTCGGCGTCCCCGTTGAGCAGCAGATCCCTTGCCAGCGGCCAGGACTTGGGCACCTTCACGACCATGTCGTTCTCGGCCCGGGCATAGTCCTTGCCGTCGTAGGTGATCCACACCGCGCTGGTGATCTCGGCGTCCTTGAGCGCCGCCGGGTCACACGCGGTCTTCGGTTCCGCCCCCGCGCTTCCGGCACCGCACAGCACCAACAGACAGCTCAGCCCGCCCAGCAGAGCGGGCAACAGCCACTTCCGCATCCGCCGCCCCCGTCCCCCGCAGGCATATACCCGTATGAGCGCATCCGTGCGCCACGGATACATGACGATTCGGCGGCGACATCACGGCGCTCCCCCCTTCCCTGCCTCCCTCGTCGGCCCCTGTCCCCCACGTCATGCCGGCCGGTGGGGTAAACCCCCGCACCGACAAGGCAGTTGGCCGGATGGGGCGGGTCGTGAAGATCCGCGAGGCTCATGGGCATGCAGCAGATGACCAAGAGCCTCGCCCTGATCGCCGCCGCCTCCGGGATCGTGTTCGGTGTGCTGACCCCCCTCACCGCGTCGGCCGCGCCCGCCGCCGCCCTCGACTGGGGACCGTGCACGGGCGCCGGACTCGACCCGCGCCAGCAGTGCGCCACCCTCGACGTGCCCATGGACTACGCCGACCCCGGCGGCCGGACCATCGGGATCGCCGTTTCCCGGATCGTGAGCGAGAACCCCGCCGCCCGGCGCGGGGCGCTCTTCCTCATCCCGGGCGGGCCCGGCGGTTCGAGCCTCAACGACCCGTCCCGGAAAGGGCAGAAGCTGCCGCAGGACGTCCGGGACGCCTACGACCTCATCGGCTTCGCCCCCCGGGGTCTCGCGCCCTCCGCCTCCGTCGACTGCGGGCTGGCCCACGAGGACCTCGCGCTCTCCCGACTGCGGCCCTGGCCCGCCGCCGACGGTTCCGTCGACGACGCCATGGTCACCGCCCGGCGGATGGCGGACGCCTGCGCGGCCCACGGGGGTGAGCTGCTCAAGCACCTCAGCACCCGTAACGAGGCCCGCGATCTGGACCGGCTGCGGGCCGCGCTGGGCGAGCGGCGGATCTCCGCGTGGGGAGTGTCGTACGGGACGTATGTCGGCTCGGTCTACGCCCAGTTGTTCCCGGCGCGCACGGACCGGTTCGTGCTGGACAGCAATGACAACCCCGATCCGGCCAGGGTGTCGCGCGCCTGGCTCGCCGGGCACGAGCAGGGGGTCGAGGACACCTTCCCGGAGTTCGCCAAGTGGGCGTCGGAGGACGGAAATCCGTACCGGCTCGCGGAGACCGCATCCGAGGTACGGCCGCTGTTCCTGAGGCTGGCCGAGCGGCTCGACCGGGAGCCGATCCCGTGGCCGGGCGCCAACCCCGCGGAGCTGAACGGCAACGTGCTGCGGCAGACCATGCTGGACACCCTCTACGACCCCGACGACTTCCCCGCCCTCGCCCAGCTGATGCTGGCCGCCGAGAGCGGCACGCTGCCGCCGGCGCCGGCCTCGCCGCCCGACGCCGTGCTCCAGAACGTGGCCGCCGTCGGTGCCGGGACGCTGTGCAACGACGTGGCCTGGCCGACCTCGACGGCCGTCTATCAGAAGGGCGTTGCCGAGAGCCGGGCCAAGTACCCGCTCACCGCCGGCATGCCCCGCAACGCCATGGTCTGCGCCGCCTGGCCCTACGCGCCCCAGGAACCGCCGGTGAGGATCACCGACCGAGGGCCCTCGAACATCCTCCTCGTGCAGAACGAACGGGACGTCGCCACCCCCGTGAGCGGCGCCCTGAAGCTCCGCGAGGCCCTCGGCCGGCGAGCCGTCATGGTGACCGTGAACTCGACGGGCCATGACGCCTATCTCGACAACGGCAACGCGTGCGGTGACGCGACGGTGTCCCGCTTCCTGGCCACCGGCGAGCGTCCCGCCACCGACCTCTACTGCCGCTGACGCGCCCCGCCATAGGCCCGGGCCACCGCGTGGAACGCCTCCTTCGGCTCCCGGTGCCAGTCCGGGTCCGGGTCGCCGGGGCGGTCCTGGACCGCCTTGGTGATGCCGTAGCTCGCCAGGTCGAGGTCGTGGCGCGGGTCGCCGGGGCGGTGCGGGGCGTCGGCGGTGAGGAACTCGAAGACCATCGCGCCGTAGAGGTTCATCGACGCGAAGACGTCCAACAGGTCGGCGACATAGGCGGCTTGGACGCGTTCGCTGCGGACCGGGACCGGATCCCTGATCTCCTCGGGGTTCTTGCCGTGGTCGACGATGTCCCAGGCCATGCCGCCCGCCTCGGGGGCGCCGGCATAGGCGCAGGTGCCGAACTCGGTGATGACGAGGGGCTTGCCGTGGCGCAGATGCTGCCTCAACTCCCTTACGTGGTCGGAGCGTCGGGGGAAGTAGGAGTAGTAGTCGACGCCGACGATGTCGAAGAGGTTCCAGTCGACCTGGTCGATCTCGGGGGCGGAGGCGTAGCTGAGGCGGCCGTGGAAGACCCTGCGGCCGAGCGTCGCCGCCTTCGCGGTGAAGCGGGCGAGGCGGCGCTGCATCGCGGCCCGGTCGACGTTCCCGCCCTGGAGGTTCTCGATGCGCTCGAAGACCGTGTCCCCGGGGATGATCCCGGGCACGAACAGCCAGAACTCACAGCCCACGCTGAACTCGACACGCGCGCCCTGGCGCCGCAGCCGCTCCGCGAACCGGCCCGTCTCCGCGAGGTGTTCGAGGATGTCCCGCTCCGGGACGTCACCGAGGGTGGGCTGGAGCCAGACGCGCAGACCGAGTTCGGCGGCCTCGGCGGCGGTGGCGGTGAGGCGTTCGACGCCGTCGCCGGTGACATCGACGGTGTTCGCGTGCAGGCCGTCGCGGATCACGCGGAGGTCCGCGCACATCCGGGCTGTGCTCCAGGCGGTGGCCGGCGTCTCCCCCGCGCCGACGGTGTAGACGACACCGCGGCGGGCCAGTCCCTTGTGGGGCGCCGCCCGTCCGGTCGCCGACGCCACCCCCGCAGGCAGCACCGCCGCCCCCGCCACCCCTGTGAGGAACCGCGCCCGGCTGATCCCCTTGGCCTTCCAGGTCTTCTCCATACGGCCACTGTGCCGAGCCCCCGCCCGCACCGCCGTCCCCCGAAGGTCTACGCCCCCGCAACCAAGGAATGACGTACGGCGTCGATCACTACGGAGATCGTCACCCACCCGCCGACCGAAGGAGAGCGCGATCCAGGGCCTGCCCGGCGGATCATGCCGCAGACGCGGGGGCCGGCACGCACTCCCCCACTGCCCTGAAGGCGTGGGGGGACCCCCAGCCGCGTTGTCGCCGGTTGCCGACGCTCCGCGTCGCCGCCCTCCTCCGCCTTGCAGCTGCACGCACCAGACCCCGCTCACCCACGTCGAAAGGTCACCCTTGCTTCCCTGCGACCTGACCCGCCGGACAGGCCCAGCCCGCCGAACCCTTCTCACCGCCGCCGCTGCCACCACCGCCGCCCTCATGACGAGCGTGCCCGCGCACGCCTCCACGCACCCGGGCCTGCGCGAGCTGGAGGCTCGACACGGCGCCCGCCTGGGCGTGTTCGCCCGCGACATCGCCACCGGCAGGACCGTCCGCCACCGTGCCGACGAACTCTTCCCGATGTGCTCGCTGTTCAAGACGCTCGCGTCCGCCGCCGTCCTGCGAGACCTGGACCAGGGCGGCGAGTTCCTGTCACGCCGCCTCCACTACACGGACGCCGACCTGCCGAAGCAGGGCTCCGACAAGACGCGGGAGCACCTCGCCGACGGCATGACGATCGCCGAACTCGCCGAGGTGGCCATCACGTTCAGCGACAACGGTGCCGGCAACCTCCTCCTGCGTGAGCTCGGCGGCCCCACCGCCGTCACCCGCTTCGCCCGCTCCCTCGGCGACCGGGTGACCCGCCTGGACCGCTGGGAGACGGAACTCAACTCGGCCGAGCCATGGCGGATCACGGACACGACGAGCCCGTACGCGATCGGCCGGACGTACGGCCGACTGGTCCTCGGCGACGCCCTGGACCGCCCGGACCGCGCCCTCCTCACGCACTGGCTCCGCAACAACACCACGAGCGGCACCCGGCTGCGCGCCGGCCTGCCGCCGACGTGGACGGTCGCCGACAAGACGGGCGGCGGTTCCTACGGCACCAACAACAACGTGGGCATCGCCTGGACCGAGGACGGCACCCCGCTCCTGCTGGCCGTCCTGACGATCCTGCCCGCGCGGGACGCCGCCCGGGACGACGTACTGGTGCGCGACACGGCGGCCCTGCTGGCGGAAACGCTCACCGGACGACCCTGAACCGCCGCACATAACGCCGCTGCCAGGGCGTCTCCACCGCACCCCGGTGGTAGTGCGCACGGACGTACGCGACGGCCTCGGCGGGCGGTACGCCGTCCAGCACGGCCAGACACGCCAGCGCCGTCCCCGTACGCCCGCGTCCGCCTCCGCACGCGACCTCGACGCGCTCGCCCGCGGCCCGCTCCCACACCTCGGCGAGCGCGTCGCGGGCGTCCGCGCGATCGGCGGGCAGCCGGAAGTCGGGCCAGCGCAGCCAGCGCGACTCCCAGGGGACGGGCGGGGGCCGGTTCCCGAGGAGATAGAGGCCGTACGAGGGGTTCGGTGCCCCCGGCGGAAGGGGGTGCCGCAGGCCCCGGCCGCGCACCAGCCTCCCCGACGGCAGCCGCAGGACGCCGCCCGCACCCGCCTCCCACTCAGCCCCTGTCATGCCCCTCCGCCTCTCGCAGCACCGCCTCCGCCGCCCAGCGCATCACGTCCCTCGCCTCGGCGGGGTCGAGTTCGCGGAACGGGGAAGATCTCCCGCGAGAACGTGCGGCCGGCCGGCCGGCGTGGCGATCGCGGCCCGGCTCACCGCACCCGTGCAGACCGACGACAGGGAGCCCTCATGACCGTCCCCGCCCCGCTGACCGGCGTCGTACCACCTGTGTGCACCCCGCTGACGCCGGACGGCGAGGTGGACGTCCCCTCGCTGCTCAGCCTCGTCGACCACCTGCTGGGAGCCGGGGTGCACGGGCTGTTCGTGCTCGGTACGTCGTCGGAGGCGGCGTATCTCACGGACGGGCAGCGGGAGTTGGTGGTGCGGGCGGTGACGGACCAGGTGGGCGGGCGGCTGCCGGTGCTGGCCGGGGTGATCGACATGACCACGCCGAGGGTCCTGGAGCATGTCCGGGCGGTGACGGCGGCGGGCGCGGACGCGGTGGTGGCGACGGCGCCCTTCTACACCCGCACCCACCCCGCCGAGATCGCCCGCCACTACCGCCTCCTCGCGGCGGCGAGCGAGCTCCCGGTCATCGCCTACGACCTCCCGAGCGGCGTCCACACCAAACTCCCCGGCGAGGTGGTGCTGGAACTGGCGGCGGAGGGGGTGCTGGCGGGCCTGAAGGACTCCAGCGGCGACCTGGCGTCATTCCGTGACGTGCTGCGGGGCCTACGGGCCCACTCCGACCTCACCGGCTTCTCGGCGTTGACCGGTTCCGAACTGTTCGTCGACTCGGCACTGGCGGCGGGCGCGCACGGGGCGGTGCCCGGCCTGGCGAACGTGGACCCGGAGGGCTACGTCCGCCTGTACCAACTCTGCAAGGCGGGCGACTGGGTCACGGCCCGGGCCGAACAGGACCGGTTGTGCGGGCTGTTCGGCATGGTGAAGGTCGGCGCCCCCGGGCGGATGGGGGCGTCATCGGCGGCACTGGGGGCGTTCAAGGCGGCGCTGTACCTGCGAGGGGTCATCACATGCCCGGTGACCGCTGAGCCTCAGGTGGGTTTGTCGGAGGGGGAGGTCGCGGAGGTGGGAAGGTTCCTGGCGGGGGCGGGGCTGTTGTAGCGGGGGTGGCTACTGGGCGGGCCTCGTCGGGAGTGTCCCGGGTGTAACCATCCCGGACTCGTACGCCACGATCACCAGCTGTGCCCGGTCCCTGGCCCCCAACTTGCCCATGATCCGGCTGACATGGGTCTTCGCGGTCAGCGGGCTCAAGCCCAGCGCGTCGCCGATCTCGGTGTTGTTGAGTCCCCGGCCCACCAGCATCAGCACTTCCCGCTCCCGCTCGGACAGGCACTCCGGCCCGCCCGACGTGGGGGCCGTGGCTGTCGGGCTGCTCAGCAGCCGTGCGATCAACCGCGCCGTCGGCCCCGGCGACAGCAGTGACTCCCCCGCCGCCACCGTCCGGATCGCCTCCAGCATCTCCGCCGGTCTGGTGTCCTTCACCAGGAATCCCGACGCCCCCGCCCGGAGCGCCTCCACGATGTTCTCGTCGGTGTCGTAGGTCGTGAGGACCAGCACCTTCACCCCGGCCAGGTCGGGATCCGCCGCGATCAGCCGGGTCGCCTCGATGCCGTCCAGGTCCGGCATCCGGATGTCCATCACGATCAGGTCCGCACGCGAGCCCCGGGCCAGTTCCACCGCCTCCCGGCCGGTGCCCGCCTCGCCCACGACCTCCATGTCCCCCGCCGACTCGACGAGCATCGCGAACGCGGCCCGTACGAGCCTCTGGTCGTCCGCCAGCAGTACGCGGATCGTCATCCGGCCCCCTCCAGAGCACCCCTGAGCGGCAGCACCGCCGTCACCTCGAAGCCGCCTCCGGCCCGTGGCCCCGCGTCGAGTGTGCCACCCACGCTGCGGGCCCTCTCCCGCATCCCGACCAGCCCGAAGCCGCCGGCCGAGGAACTCCCGGAGCCGGTGGCGCCCGCCCCGTCGTCCGTGACGGCCAGCCGGAGAGCGCCCTGCTCCTCGTACACCTCCACCCGCACCGCCGGCTCCGCCCCCGCGTGCCGCACCGCGTTCGTCAGGGCCTCCTGCACGATGCGGTAGGCCGCGGCGCCCACGGCGGGCGGGGTCTCGCCGGTCCGTACGGTCTGGGTGACCCGTGCGCCTGCCAGCCGGGCCGCCTCCACCAGGTCGGGGACGCCGTCGAGGCCGGGCAGCGGGCCGCGTGTCTCCGCGGCGGCGGCGCCCTGTTCGCGCAGCACCTCCAGCGTCGTACGCAACTCGCCGCGGGCGGTGCGGCAGGTGTCGGCGATGTCGTTGAGGGCCTTGGCGATCGTCTCGCGGTCCAGGCGTTCGGGGTCGGCGGACAGGACGTGCGCGGCCACCGAGGTCTGGACGCCGATCAGGGTGATGGTGTGGGCGAGGAGGTCGTGCAGGTCGCGGGCGATGCGCAGGCGTTCCTCGGCGACCCGGCGGCGCGCCTCCTCCTCGCGGGTGCGTTCGGCGCGTTCGGCGCGTTCGACGAGGGAAGCGACGTACTGGCGGTAGTAGCGGACGTCGATGCCGATGAAGAGGACGGCGAGCACCCAGCCGTAGGTGCGCACCAGGTCGGCCGCCTGTTTGTGCTCGCCGAAGGTGAGCATCACGGTCAGGGAGACGGCGAGGCCCGCGGCGCCGACCAGGATCGAGCGGAGGGGGCGCTGGGTGACGGTGACCGTGTACAGCGCGACGAGCGAGGCGGGGACGGGCGCGCCGTGGTTGTTGTCGAGAGCGTGGTACGGGATGACGAGCACCACCACCGCGGCGAGCACGAGCAGCGGTCGCCGCCTGCGCCACACCAGCGGCACATGGGCGGCGATCAGCAGCGTCCAGCCCAGGGCGTCGGGGTGGCGGAGGGTGTCGGTGAAGGCCGCGAGGATCGCGGCGAGTACGGCGAGTACGGCCGCCAGCACCGCGTCGTTGCGGGTGGCGTGCGGCGCGGTCCTGGGGTCGCGGGTGAGCGCCGCCACGACGCGTTCGCCCAGGCGTGGCCGCACCGGGACCGTGGTGAGATGCATGGGGCCCATCCTCCGCCGGAACGGCGCCCCTCCGGGAGAGGAGGGGCGCCGGTCGGTGCCGTTCAGTGCGTCACCACCGCCACGGGCTCCGGTTCCCTCGGCGGGGTCGGCGCCGCGGGCTCGCGGGACAGGGCGCCCGGCCACCACACCCTGCGGCGCAGCGCGACGGCGGCGCTGGTGACCAGATAGGTGCGGACCAGGAAGGTGTCGAGCAGGACACCGACGGCGATGACGAAGCCCAGCTCGACGAGGCTGACCAGCGGCATGTTGGTGAGCACCGCGAAGGTCGCCGCGAGGACCAGGCCCGCCGAGGCGATGACCCCGCCCGTCGTGCGCAGCGCGGTCAGGGCCGCCGCCACCGGCTCCGTGCCCTGGAGGGACTCCTCCCGCATCCGGTGCATCAGGAAGATGCCGTAGTCGACGCCGAGGGCCACCAGGAAGACGAAGGAGAGCAGGCCGAGCCCCGGGTCGGTGCCCTCGAAGCCGAACACCGGGCCGAAGACGAGTCCGCCGATGCCGAGCGCCGCGCCCCAGACCGCGACCACGGCGCCGACCAGGAGCAGCGGCGCGACCACCGACCGCAGCAGCACGATCAGGATCAGCAGGACCGAGACGAGGACGAGCGGTACGACGATCATGCGGTCGCGGGCGTTGGTGTCCGCGAGGTCGAGCTGCTGGGCGCTGGCTCCGCCGACCAGCGCGTCGTCGAGTCGGTCGCGCAGGGCCTCGATGGTCGCCGTCTCGCCCGCCGACTGGGGTGCGGAGGTGGCGACGACCGAGATCTCCGTCCAGCCGTCGCCGCTGCGTCCGCGCTCCGCCGTGGCGACGCCGGGGGTGTCCCGGACCTCGCCGAGCACGGTGTCGGTCCGGTCGGTGGGGGCGAGGACGGTGAGCGGCTGGGTGCCCTGCTCAGGGTAGGCCCTGGCCAGCGTCTCCATGGCGGCGACCGCGTCGGGCCTGGTGGTGAAGGAGTCCTCCTGCTTGAGGGCGCCGGGCAGGTTCAGCGCCCCGAGCGCCAGCGCGCCGAGCAGGACCGCGCCGGCCGCGAGGACGGTCAGGGGGCGGCGCCCGGCCGAACTGCCCATCGCGGCGAACAGGGACCGGCGGGCCTTGGGGGTGCTGCCGTAGCGCGGCACGAGCGGCCAGAAGACCCGGCGGCCGAGCAGCACGAGGAGGGCGGGCAGCAGGGTCAGCATCGCGGCCAGTGCGCACAGGATGCCGACCGTGCCGAGCGGGCCCATGCCGCGGCTGGAGTTGAGGTCGGCGGCGAGCAGGCAGAGCAGGCCCGCGGCGACCGTGCCGGACGAGGCCAGCACGGCCGGGCCGCAGCCCTTGAGCGCGGCGGCCATCGCGTCGTACGGCCGCTCGAAGCGCCGCAGCTCCTCGCGGTAGCGGGAGACGAGCAGCAGCGCGTAGTCGGTGCCCGCGCCGAACACGAGGATCGTCATGATGCCGGAGCCGGCGCCGGTCACGGCGGTGCCGAACCACTGGTGGAGGCCGTACGCCACGGCCATCGACAGATAGTCGGCGAGGCCCGCGACGGCGAGCGGCACCAGCCACAGGACCGGGCTGCGGTAGATCAGGATCAGCAGCAGCGCGACGACCCCGGCCGTGGTGTAGAGCAGCGGTCCGCCGAGCGCGTTGTACACCTCGGCCGCGTCGGTCTGGAGGGCTCCCGCGCCGCCCACGTCGACGCTCATCCCGCCGTCGTCGTGCGCGATGTCCCGTACGTCGTTGACGAGGGCGTCGCGCGCCTTCTCGTCGGTGCCCGGCTCGGTGCTCGCCACCGGGTACATCAGGGTGGTGCCGTCCTTGGACGGGACGCCCTGCGGCCGGCCGGTGAGCTGGTGGGCGCCGGCGATCCGCTCGATCTGTTCGGCGGCGGTCGCCTTGTCGGCGGCGGTCAGTCCGCTGTCGCGGTGGTAGACGACGACCATCTCGGTGGCCTCGCCGCCGGGCAGCCGGTCCTGGATCTTCGCGACCTGCGTGGAGTCGGCGCTGCCGGGCAGATAGTCGACGGCCCGGTCCCGCTGGACGTCGGCGAGCTTGGCGGCGAACGGCGAGGCGAACGCCAGCACGGCGATCCAGAGCCCGAGCAGCACCCAGGGCACGGCACGCCGTCGCGATGAAGATGTCCTTGCGGCCCTCATCGACGGGCCTCCCTCCGGTCGGGTGTCTGGGTCGTGTCCAGACTCCCGGCGGGCGGGGGCGGATTCGTCGGGCGGGAGGGCGAGTTGGGGGTTACTCCGGAGGGCGGCACACACCTGCGACTACTCCCTGGGGAGTAATCGCGGTGATCAAGGTCCTACGACGGTGTACGCGCCGCCGCCAGCAGCCGCGTCACGTCGTCCGCGCAGATGGTGAGGGCGGCCCCCACCGTGGCCAGCGCGTCCCGCTCGGCCGGGGTGTAGGGGCCGTCGGCGAGCGCTATGCGCGCCCCCTGGAGCAGGATCGATTCCCGCCCGGCCGGTGCGAGATGCGGGGCCAGCGGATCGAGCGCCTCATGCAGCTCTATGGCCAGCCCCGCGCCGCAGGGTTCGCCGAAGACCCGCCCGGTGTCGGCGGCCAGCGCCTCCACCAGCGCGCCGAGCTGGTCCTCTGTGCAGTCGTCGAACCCGGCGGCACGGACCGTGGACGCGGCCGCCTCCAGGGCCGTACGCGAACAGGTGCCGCCCGCGGCGAGGACCGCGAGGGCGACGGTGTGGACGGCGTCGCGGAGCATCGCGGAGAAGCGGGTGGTGGTCGGATGGTCGAGGATGTCGGTGCCGAAGTGGCGGCGACAGGCGGCGCATTCGACGACCGGCCCGGTCTCGCCGCGCGGCAGGACCGGGACACCGAGGAGGGTGAAGCGGCGCCGGCCGGTCAGCCGCTGGTAGTTGCGGTCCCCGCCGCAGCCGGGGCAGAAGAACTCCCCGTCGCCCACGGGCGTCCACGCGGTACGCGTGCCCAGCATGCGCGCAGGCCTGGCGGCACGGTCGTTTCGTCCCCGTCCTGGCAGCACGTCACACCTCCGCGTAACCGCGCGGCAACATCGCCGCGCTGGCGTGATGTTAGCCACATCAGGCAGGCCCAGTCAGCACCCTGGACGAGACCTTTCCGTGACCTGCACAGCGAGATGGCCGGAAACACACGGGCCCCGCCCGCGAGACACAGCGGACGGGGCCTGAGAGCACGGGGTGCGATGGAGGCTTTTCAGGGGCGCGGGGAACTGCGCGACCAGCCACGACGAACCCGCAGCCGAAACACAACCCCGCGCGGCACCCTCTTAGCGCGCAGCCCTGTTGACAGCGGACACAACCGCCTTCAGCGACGCACGTGTCGTGTTCGCATCGATGCCGATTCCCCACAGAACCTGGCCGTCGATCGCGCATTCGATGTACGACGCGGCCTGCGCGGACGCACCCTCGCTCATCGTGTGCTCCTGATAGTCCAGCAGCCGCGCATCGATGTCGACCTTGGCCAGCGCGTCGAAGAAGGCCGAGATCGGACCGTTGCCGGTACCGGTCAGAACGGTGTCGACACCATCGACCGTCGCCTCCACCTTCAGCGTGTCCACGCCGTCCGTGTCGGTGGTCGACTGCCCGTTCTTGACCTGGATACGGCCCCACGGGTTCTCGGGGTTCGGCAGGTACTCGTCCTGGAAGACGTTCCAGATGTCACCGCCGGTGACCTCGCCGCCCTCGGCGTCCGTCTTGGCCTGGATGAGCTTGGAGAACTCGATCTGCATCCGACGCGGCAGGTCCAGCTTGTGGTCGTTCTTCAGGACGTACGCGATACCGCCCTTGCCGGACTGCGAGTTGACCCGGATGACCGCCTCGTAGGAGCGGCCGACGTCCTTCGGGTCGATCGGCAGGTACGGCACCGCCCACTCGATGTCGTCGACGGTGACGCCCTTGGCGGCCGCGTCGGCCTCCATCGCGTCGAAGCCCTTCTTGATGGCGTCCTGGTGGGAGCCGGAGAAGGACGTGTAGACCAGGTCGCCCACGTACGGGTGGCGCGGGTGGACCTCCATCTGGTTGCAGTACTCCCACGTACGACGGATCTCGTCGATGTCGGAGAAGTCGATCTGCGGGTCGACGCCCTGGGAGAACAGGTTCATGCCCAGGGTGACCAGGTCGACGTTGCCGGTGCGCTCGCCCTGCCCGAACAGACAGCCCTCGACGCGGTCGGCGCCGGCCATCAGCGCCAGCTCGGCCGCCGCCACCGCCGTACCGCGGTCGTTGTGCGGGTGGACGGAGATGACCACGTGCTCGCGGCGGGAGAGGTTGCGGCTCATCCACTCGAAGCGGTCCGCGTGCGTGGACGGCGTCGAACGCTCCACCGTGGCGGGCAGGTTGAGGATGATCTCGCGGCCCGGACCCGGCTGGTAGACGTCCATGACCGCCTCGCAGACCTCCAGGGCGAAGTCCAGCTCGGTGTCGGTGAAGATCTCCGGGCTGTACTGGTAGCCGAACTCGGTCTCGGGGCCCAGCAGCTTCTCGGCGTACTCCATCACCAGGCGGGTGCCGTCGACGGCGATCTGCTTGATGTCGTCCTTGGAGCCGCGGAAGACCACGCGACGGAAGACGGGAGCGGTGGCGTTGTACAGGTGGACGGTCGCCCGCTTGGCGCCCTTCAGCGACTCGACGGTCCGCTCGATCAGGTCCTCGCGGGCCTGGGTCAGTACGGAGATGGTGACGTCGTCCGGGATCGCGCCCGGCTCCTCGATGATCGAGCGTACGAAGTCGAAGTCCGTCTGGCCGGAGGCCGGGAAGCCGACCTCGATCTCCTTGTAGCCCATCTTGACCAGCTGGTCGAACATCCGGCGCTTGCGCTCGGGCGACATGGGGTCGATCAGGGCCTGGTTGCCGTCACGCAGGTCGGTGGAGAGCCAGCGGGGGGCGGCGGTGATCCGGTTGTTCGGCCAGGTGCGGTCCGCGATGTCGACCTGCTCGTACTGGCCGTACTTGTGGATCGGCATGGTGCTGGGCTGCTGGCGGTTCGCCATGATGCGGGGGCTCCTCAGGATGTCCGGAAGGACGGCCGACGACGCAACGCGAAGCTCCGCGGGGAGGGAGTCGACCTGGACTACAGGCCCTCGCCGCGGCAGCTAAGAAGAAGCAGCCCGAAACGCATGATGCGAAGCATGCTAGCCGAGCCGGTTCGGATGCGGGGCGCTGTATCAGCATGCGGGACCCGGGGGACGAATAACAGAGAACCGGACAAAAAGTGCGCCACGCCACTTCGTCATACCACTTCGTCACGGAGCGTGCGCCCCGCTGTCCGCATATTTCACCAATCATGGTTGCGGGTAGTGACACCGGCATAACACAGTGCAAGGGTGCCGGGCATGACGAAGACCAACGGGGGCTTCGAGCCCGTCTTCTGCACCGTCGTACCGCCTCACGTCCTCGACAGGCTCGCCCGGGCCGAGGATCCCGCGCTCGCCGATCCCGCCCGCAGGACCCTGGAGCGCGACGCCTTCGAGCGCACCCACCGCCGGCTGACCACGGTCGTCGGCGCCCCCTCCGTCGCCGCGCCGCCCGGCGCGGAGGCCGGGAAGCCGCACCGCACCCTCTACGACGCCCGGCACCGCACCGAGCTGCCCGGCAAGAAGGTCCGCGCCGAGGGCTCGGAACCCGGCAAGGACGCCACGGTCAACCGCGCCTACGCGGGCCTCGGCGCCACCTTCGAGCTCTACCTGAAGGCGTACGAGCGCGACTCCATCGACGCGAACGGCCTCCCGCTCGACGCGACGGTCCACTACGACAGGGACTACAACAACGCCTTCTGGAACGGCGAGCAGATGGTGTTCGGCGACGGGGACGGCGAGATCTTCCTCGACTTCACCATCCCGATCGACGTCATCGGCCACGAGCTCACCCACGGCGTCACACAGCACACCGCCAACCTGTCCTACTTCGGCCAGCCCGGCGCGCTCAACGAGTCGATGTCCGATGTCTTCGGCTCCCTCATCAAGCAGTACACGCTCGGCCAGACCGCCGCCGAGGCCGACTGGCTGATCGGCGCCGGTCTCCTCGCCCCGCGCGTCACGGGCAAGGCCCTGCGCTCCATGAAGGAGCCGGGCACGGCGTACGACGACGACGTCCTCGGCAAGGACCCGCAGCCCGCGACCATGGACGACTTCGTCCGCACCGGCCGCGACAACGGCGGCGTCCACATCAACTCCGGCATCCCCAACCACGCCTTCTACCTCGCCGCCACCACCCTCGGCGGCCATGCCTGGGAGCGGGCGGGACAGATCTGGTACGACGTCCTGACCGGCGGCGAGCTGAAGAAGGACGCCCTGTTCACGGACTTCGCGACCCTGACGGTGGCGGCGGCCAAGGCCCGCTACCAGGAGGGCGAGGAGCTTCAGGCCGTGCTGAAGGCATGGGAGCAGGTCGGGGTGCGCACGGCGTAGTTCCGTACGCCGGCGTTCCGTACTAGAAGAGATCCATGCGTATTCGAGTGAGGCGTACGGGCGGATTCGCGGGCATCGAGCGCAGCGCCGAGGTGGACACCTCGGGGCGGCCCGACGCTCACGAATGGCGGGCCCTGGCCGAGAAGGCGATCACCGACGGGCGGCACACCCCGCCCGTCGGGGTCCCCGACGGGTTCAGCTACGAGATCACGGTCGACGGGAGGACGGTCTACGCGGCCGACCCCCGGCTCACCGAGGAGCAGCGCGGGCTGATCTCGCGGGTGCTCAAGGAGGGAGCGTGACCGGCAGTTCAGGCTTGGGCGTTGACTTCCCTTACCGGCGGTAAGGATGATCCCGCCCATGGCGACCAACGCGATACCCACGTTCCCCTCCGACTTCCTGTGGGGCGTCTCGACCTCGGCCCATCAGATCGAGGGCGCGGCGGACCTGCGCGAGCCCTCCGTGTGGGACGCGTTCACGGCCGAGCCGGGCCGGGTGAAGGACGGCTCGACGGCGGAGACGGCCTGCGACCACTACCACCGCTACCGCGAGGACGTGGCGCTCCTGGCCGACCTGGGCGTGGACGCGTACCGCTTCTCGGTCTCCTGGCCGCGGGTGAACTCCCCCGGCGGGCTGGACTTCTACGACCGCCTGGTCGACGAGCTCTGCGCGGCGGGCATCCGCCCGGTGCCGACCCTCTTCCACTGGGACCTGCCGGTCGCCCTTGACTGGCTGGAGCGGGACACCGCGGCGCGGTACGCCGAGTACGTCCAGGTCGTCGCCGAGCGGCTCGGTGACCGGGTGAAGAAGTGGATCACGATCAACGAGCCCGCCGAACACACCCTGTTCGGCCATGCGCTGGGCGCGCACGCCCCGGGCAAGCGGCTGATGTTCGACGCGCTCCCGGTCGCCCACCATCTGCTCCTCGCGCACGGTCTGGGCGTCCAGGCCCTGCGCGCGTCCGGCGCCACGGACATCGGCATCGCCAACTCGCACGGCCCGACCTGGCCGGCCTCGCGGGAGCAGCCGGACCTGGAGGCGGCGGCGTTCTACGACCTGCTGCTGAACCGTCTGTTCGCCGAGCCGATCCTGTTGGGCGAATACCCGGACGGGCTGGGCGAGTTGATGCCGGGCGATGTCGCGGCCGACCTGAAGGTCATCTCGGAGTCCCTGGACTTCTACGGCGTCAACTACTACGCCCCGACCCGGGTGGGTGCCCCGCAGGGCGCCGACATCGCGTTCGGCGGGCTGACGATCCCGGCCGAACTCCCCTTCTCCGTGCAGGAGATCGAGGATGTCCCGGTCACGGACTTCGGCTGGCCGGTGGTCCCGGAGGGCCTGACGGAGCTCCTCACCACCTTCCGCGAGCGCTACGGCGACCGGCTGCCGCCCGTGGTCATCACCGAGAACGGCTGCTCGTACGAGGGTGTCCACGACCGCGCCAGGATCGACTACCTGGACGGCCATGTGCGGGCCCTGCACCGGGCGTTGGAGGCCGGGGTCGACGTCCGTGGGTACTTCGTGTGGTCGTTGATGGACAACTTCGAGTGGGCCGAGGGGTACGCCCAGCAGTTCGGCCTGGTGCACGTGGACTTCACGACGCAGGAGAGGACGAGGAAGGACTCGTACACCTGGTTCCAGTCCCTGTTGCGGGCCCAGGGATGACGTCGGCGGCCCTGGACGAGCCCGTCGAACGGGTCGGCCGGGGCTGGACGGCCGCGCTGTCGCTGGCCAACGTGGCGATCTGGGTGGGCTGGTACGGCCCGCTACAGATCCTGCTGGCCCGGCAGGCGGAGGACTTCGCACCCGGCACCGGGATGTCGAAGGAGACGCTGCTGGCGTGGGTGACCGGCGCGGGCGCGGTGGTGTCCCTGGCGGCGAACCCGTTCTTCGGCGCCCTGTCGGACCGGACCACGGCCCGCCGGGGCCGCCGTACGCCGTGGATCGTGGCGGGAACGGCGGGCGGTGCCCTGTCCCTGCTGCTGCTAGCGGGGGCGGGCGGGCTGTGGCTGATGACGCTGGGCTGGTGCCTGGTCCAGCTCACCCTGAACGCCTCGTTCGCGGCGGTGACGGCGGCGGTGCCGGACCGGGTGCCGCGTCCGCAACGGGGCGTGGTGGGCGGCTGGTTGGGGGCGGCGCAGATCCTGGGCGCGGTCGCGGGTACGGGACTGGCGACGGCGGCGGGCGGGATCGCGGCGGGATATGCGGCCTGCGCGGTGTTCACGATGGCGGGGGTGCTGCCGTACGTCCTCCGCCACCCCGACCTGCGGCTGGCGCCGGCGGACCGCCCGCCGTGGCACGGGCGTTCCTTCGTCCGCGGCTTCTGGCTGAGCCCGCGCCGCTACCCGGACTTCGGCTGGGCCTGGCTGACCCGCTTCCTGATCAACCTCAGCAACGCGCTGGTGATCCTCTACCTCCTCTACTACCTCCGGGACCGGCTCCACTACGACGACCCGGAGCGGGGCGTCCTGATCCTCACCGCGGTGAACAGCGTGACGCTGCTGGCCACGGTGGTGGTGGGCGGCGTCTGGTCGGACCGGCTGGGCCGCCGCAAACCGTTCGTACGGTGGTCAGGGGCGCTGATGGCGGCGGCCACGGCACTGCTCGCCGCCTGGCAGACCTGGCCGGGCGCGATCGTCGTGGCGGCCCTGCTGGGCCTGGCCCTCGGGGTGTTCATGTCGGTCGACTTCGCCCTGATGACGGACGTCCTGCCGAAGGCCCTGGACCGGGGCAAGGACCTCGGCGTCATCAACGTCGCCAACGCCCTCCCCCAGGTCGCCGCCCCCGCCGTCGCCGCCCCGATCGTGACGCACCTCGGCGGCTACCGGGTGCTGTATCTGGTGGCGGCGGTGATCGGGCTGGCGGGGTCGGTGCTGGTGGGGCGGATCAGGAGCGTGGACTAGGGGGCGCCTAGAGGGCTCCGGCGTCGCGGGCGGCGTACACCGACGGGAAGAGGGGGCGGTAGCCCAGCTCGCGGCGGATGCGGTCGGTGGACGTGATGATGTACCAGGGGTCGGGATCGGTGCGGGTGTACAGCTCGGCGGGGATCTCGACGCCGTTGAGCTGGTGCAGTTCGACGGCGGTGACGGGGGCGTCGTCGGCGATGTTGTAGACGCGGCCGGCGATGCCGCGGGCACGCAGGATGCGCAGCAGGCCCTGGGCGACGTCCGCGTGATGGCCCATCTGGAGCCGCTGGGCCGCGGCCCAGTTCCCGGCCCACATCAGGGACTGGGCGAGATGCGGATCGCCTTCGCCGTAGACGAAGGGCAGCCGGGCGACCCGTACGTCCAGCCCGTCCATCGCGAGCAGTTCCCGCTCCGCCGCGGCCTTGGACTCGCCGTAGGCGCCCCACATGGGGCCGCCGGGCAGCGTCTCGTCGTCCTCGGTCAACGGCCGCCCACGCCCGAGGCCGTACACGATCCCGGTGCTGACCTGCACGAACCTCCGCACCCCGGCCGCCTGCGCGGCGCGGCCCAGCTCGACGGCCGCATCCCGGTTGACCGCCCACGCCTCGTCGTCCGGGACGCCGCGGAAGGAGGCCGCGACGTTGACCACGGCGTCGACACCGGCGACGGCCTTGCCGAGGGTGTCGGTGTCGCGGAGGTCGCCGACGACGACGTCGGCGCCGAGATCGGCGAAACGCTCACCGCGGGCGGCGTCCCGCACCAGGACCCGGATCCGCTCCCCGCCCCTGGCCTGCGCCAGCAGCCGGGGCACGAACCGCCGCCCGACCTGTCCGGTCGTACCGGTGACCAAGGTCAACGCCATGTCTGTCGTGCCTGCCGTGCCTGTCATGTCTGCCCTGTCTCCCATGGGGATGTGTTCCTCTCGTCCCGACCAGCCTTGGGCAGGGCCGGTGGCGCCGGGAGAGACCCGTCGATCGGGGGATCGGCAGTCCCTGGATAAGCCGGGCGGGCTGACGCACGCTTGAGGGGTGAACCGATCCGAACTGGCGGACTTCCTCCGCCGTGGCCGCGCCCGCCTCACCCCGTCGGACGTGGGCCTGACACCGGGGGCGAGACGGCGTACGCCGGGCCTGCGGAGGGAGGAGGTGGCGTCGCTGGCGGGCATGTCGGTGGACTACTACACGCGTCTGGAACAGTCCCGGGGCCCGCGCCCGTCCCGCCAGATGCTGACGGCGCTGTCCCGCGCGCTGCGTCTGACGGATGCCGAGCAGGACCACCTGTTCCATCTGGTGGGCGAGGAACCCCCACGCCGGGAGACGGCTTCGGCCCACGTCCGCCCCGGCCTCCTGCTGATCCTCGACCGCCTCCACGACACACCGGCGCAGGTGCTGAACGACTACGGCGATGTCCTGGCCCAGAACGCGATGGCGAAGGCCCTGGTGGGCGACGTGATGTCCCGCCCCCACCGGGACCGCAACCTCACCCGCCGCTTCTTCCTGGACCCGACGGCACGTGACCTGTTCCCGGCGGAGGACCTGCCGGCCCACGCCCGGACCCACGTCTCGACGCTCCGAGCGGTGACGGCGTCCCGCCCCGACGACCCGGGACCGGCGGCCCTGGTCGCCGAACTACGCGCCGCGAGCGACGAGTTCGCCGCCCTCTGGCAAGAACACGAGGTGTCGCTGCGCAAGCGAGCGACAAAACGCTTCCTGCACCCCCTGGTGGGCCTCCTGGACCTCGACTGCGAGGTGATGCTCAGCCACGAACACCACCACCTCCTGATCGTCCACTCGGCCCGCCCGGGCACCGAGGCCTACGAACGCCTGCGGCTGCTGAGGGTGGTGGGCCTCCAGGACCTGTCACCGTCAGCAGCCCGGACGCCGTAGCCGCCGCGGGTCGCTCAGAAGCAATCGGAAGCAATCGGAAGCGGTCAGAAGCCCAGCTTCCGCAGCTGCCGAGGATCCCGCTGCCAGTCCTTCGCCACCTTCACGTGAAGGTCCAGGAACACAGGGGTGCCCAGCAGGGCCTCGATCTGCTTGCGGGACTTGATGCCGACCTGCTTCAGCCGCTGGCCCTTCGGGCCGATGATGATGCCCTTCTGGCTGGGCCGCTCGATGTAGACGAAGGCATGGATGTCGAGGAGGGGCTTGTCGGCGGGGCGGTCCTCGCGGGGGAGCATCTCCTCGACGACGACCGCGATGGAGTGCGGCAGCTCGTCGCGCACACCCTCCAGCGCCGCCTCGCGGATCAGCTCCGCGATCATCACCTGCTCGGGCTCGTCGGTGAGGTCACCCTCGGGGTAGAGCGCCGGCCCCTCCGGCAGCATCGGGATCAGCAGGTCCGCCAGCAGGTCGACCTGCTTGTTCGCGGTCGCCGACACCGGGACGATCTCCGCCCACTCGATGCCGAGCTCCTTGCCGAGCTGGTCGATCGCGATGAGCTGCTCGGCGAGGGTCTTCGAGTCGACGAGGTCCGTCTTGGTGACGATGGCGACCTTCGGGGACTTCTTGATCCCGGCCAGTTCCTTGGCGATGAAGCGGTCACCGGGGCCGAGCTTCTCGTTCGCGGGGAGGCAGAAGCCGATCACGTCGACCTCGGCCCAGGTCGTACGGACCACGTCGTTCAGCCGCTCGCCCAGCAGCGTGCGCGGCTTGTGCAGCCCCGGGGTGTCCACCAGGATCAGCTGGGCGTCCGGCCGGTGCACGATCCCGCGCACCGTGTGCCGGGTCGTCTGCGGCTGGTCGGCGGTGATCGCCACCTTCTGCCCGACCAGAGCGTTCGTGAGGGTGGACTTGCCCGCGTTGGGGCGGCCAACGAAGCAGGCGAAGCCGGCGCGGTGGGGAGCCCCGGACGGCTCGGATGACTGACTACGAACGCTCATGGCGCCCATTCTCCCTGATCCACAGAGCCCTGCCGTACAACAGACCGATCACCACCCCGCACGTGAGCTTTCGGAAACCCTCACGCAACGAAACCTCGCCGAAACACCCCCGTACACATCCGGAAACGCACGCCGGTGACCCTCTGACGAGCCCCCACCTCGTTGGAGACCACCGTGACCCTCGCCGCCGCGCACATCGACACCGGCGACACCGCCTGGCTGCTCGCCGCCACCGCCCTCGTCCTGCTGATGACCCCGGGCCTGGCCCTGTTCTACGGCGGCATGGTCCGCACGAAGAGCGTCCTCAACATGCTGATGATGAGCTTCGTGTCGATCGCGCTGGTGACGGTGGTGTGGCTGGCCGCCGGATACTCGCTCGCCTTCGGCGACGACGTGGGCGGCGGCCTCATCGGCGACCTCGACCACATCGGCATGGCGGGCCTCGGCCCCGACAGCGTCCAGGGCACGGTCCCCACCCTGCTCTTCGCCACCTTCCAGCTCACCTTCGCGATCATCACGGCGGCCCTGGTCAGCGGCGCGATCGCGGACCGCGCGAAGTTCGGGGCGTGGCTGGTCTTCGTCCCGGTCTGGGCGCTCCTCGTATACGTTCCCGTCACCCACTGGGTCTGGGGCCCCGGCGGCTGGATCCTCGACAAGCTGGGCGCGCTGGACTTCGCGGGCGGTCTGCCGGTCGAGATCACCTCCGGCGCCTCGGGCCTCGCCCTCTGTCTGGTGCTCGGCCCGCGGCTCGGCTTCAAGAAGGACGCGATGCGTCCGCACAACCTCCCGATGGTCGTGCTGGGCGCCGGACTCCTCTGGTTCGGCTGGTTCGGCTTCAACGCGGGCTCGGCGCTCGGCGCGAACGGCCTCGCCGCGGCGGCCTTCCTCAACACCCTCGCGGCCGGCTGCACCGGCCTGCTGGGCTGGCTGTTCGTGGAGCAGAAGCGCGACGGCCACCCCACCACACTGGGCGCCGCGTCCGGCGCGGTCGCGGGCCTGGTCGCGATCACCCCGTCCTGCGGCTCGGTCTCCCTCCTCGGCGCCCTCGTCGTCGGCCTCGCCGCGGGCGTGATCTGCTCCTACGCCGTGAGCTGGAAGTTCAGGTTCAACTACGACGACTCGCTGGACGTCGTGGGCGTCCACCTGGTCGGCGGCGTCGTCGGCACCCTCCTCATCGGCGTCTTCGCGGTCGAGGAGATGACCGGCGGCACCGAGGGTCTGCTGTACGGCGGCGGCCTCACCCAGCTCGGCAAGCAGCTGGTGGCCGTGGTCGCCGTGGGGGCGTACGCCTTCCTCATGACGTACGGCATCGGCAAGCTGCTCGACCGTACGATCGGCTTCCGTGCGAGCGAGGAGCAGGAGCACACCGGCCTGGACCTTACGGTGCACGCCGAGACCGCATACGATCACGGCGTCCTGGGCCATGGCGCCCCGGTCAGCGCGTCCTCCGTCCACTCCGCCCAGAAGGCCAAGACCCAGGCATGAAGCTCATCACCGCGATCGTCAAGCCCTACCGCCTCGACGAGGTGAAGACCGCCCTCCAGGAGCTGGGCATCCACGGCCTGACCGTGAGCGAGGCCAGCGGCTACGGCCGCCAGCGCGGCCACACCGAGGTGTACCGCGGCGCCGAGTACCAGGTCGACCTGGTCCCGAAGGTCCGCATCGAGGTCGTCGTCGGGGACGCCGACTCCGACGCCGTCATCGACGCGATCGTCAAGGCCGCGCAGACGGGGAAGATCGGGGACGGAAAGGTCTGGGCCCTGCCGGTCGAGACGGTCGTACGCGTGCGGACGGGCGAACGCGGCCCCGACGCGCTCTGATCACGAGTACGACCCCCACCACCACGACCACCAGCAACACCGCCGCCAGCAGCCACGGCAGCGCGAAGAAGGAGGCGCCCGCCGACTCGCGGGTGTCCTTCGCGCTCGCCGTGAGCGTCACCTCGCCCCAGTCCAGCTGGGGCGCGCCGCGCCACGGCTCGGTCAGCCGGACGCTCTGCCCGGGGAGCAGTTCGGAGGGGATCCTGGTCAGGTCGCGGGCGAGGAGCGTACGGCCGAAAAGGCCCGTCGCGCGCAGTTCCACCTTCGGGTTCAGGGTGACGTTGCCGGTGTTGTGCAGGGTGTACGAGATCGTCGCGCCGCTGTCGCCCAGTCCCGGCACCAGCGGCTGGTGGTGGCCGACCCGGACGTCCTCGACGGAGATCGCCGGGAGCGTCGGGCCGCCGACCCGCAGATAGACGCGGGCGGCGACGGCCCGCTGGACGCCGAGCGCCACGGAACCGTCGCCCCGGTCGATCCGCTCGTCCAGCGCCACGATCGCACCGGCGTGATCGCCGGGTTCGGCGCCCTCGGGCACCCGCATCGTGAAGGGCACGGTGACCTTGCGGTGCGCGGGGACGGTGACCCGGGACCGCGCGGGCCTGGCCCACACCCCCACGCCCCGCATCGTCTCCCGCACCGTCCGCACGGCGAACCCCCCGTCACGGGCGGTGTTGTAGGCGTCGGCGGCATACAGCCGGAACGTCAGCGGCTTCCCCGTCTTGTTGGCGACGACGACCTTGTCGGTGATCGTCTGCCCGGGGTCGGCGGAGAGATAGAAGTAGGGGCGTACGGCGACCTTCGACGAAAGCGGGTACACGGACCAGCTGCCGTTGTCGGCGGCGTGTGCGGACGGGGCGAGGGCGGCGAGAAAGAACCCGAGGACAAGGGCGTGAAGCATTCGGCGCATGGGTGCGGACCCCCACGGGGACTGAGCGGGCCCGGCGAAGCCTGACGCGGTCCGGCAGCGCCCCTGAGGGGCGCGGGGAACTGCGCGACCAGCCACGACGGAGCCGCAGACGAAAGACGGCACCACCAGCGGAGCGTTCGGGCGGGTGCGGACGCCCGTACGGTCAGCTGAGCGTGAGGGTGAGGACGCCGGAGTAGGTGCCCGGAGGCGTGAACGCCGGTACGTTCAGGGAGAGTTTCGCGTCCACGGTGAACTCACCGCCGGTGAGCGTGCCGTTGGGAGCGGACGCGAGGGTCGCCCCGGCCGAGCCCACGGCGCCCGCGGAACCGGCCTGGCAGGTGCTGGGGCTGCCCGCCTTGGTGGTGCAGGCGGGGGTCCAGCTGAGCGCCCCGGCATCGATCTTGGCGCCGGGACCGGTGAAGTCGGTGACCTTGCCGGTCAGGGACCAGCCCGCGACACCGCCACGGAAGTCCTTGACGCTCACGGTGTTCAGGTCGCCGCCCGAGGCGCCGCCCTTGCCGTAGTCGACCGCGCCCAGGGAGACGGTGTCCCCGGCCTGGGTCATGGACAGGGTGCCCGCCTTCACCGTGGTGCTGATCTTCTGGGCGTTGTCGGGAACGGGGGTGTTGTCGATGACGGTGTAGGCGGCGGGCCCGGCACCGGAGGCATCGGTCCAGCTCGCCCCTTCGTAGGCGACGACACCGGTGGTGGTCTTGTCGCTGACGACGAGCGAACCACTGAATGCACCGTTGCCGTCCGCCGTCACGGTCGCGGTGTCCGCGGTCTGGCTGGAACCGGAGCGTCCGGCAAGGGTGACGGTCGCGCCCGGGGTGAAGTTGCTGCCGCTGACGGTGACGCTGTCACCGGGGTCGCCGGAGGCCGAACCGAGCGTGATGGCACGGGTGTTGGGCTGGGTGGCCGGACTCGCCGTGACGGTCTCGGAGACCGGGGCGGGCGGGTTGGTGACGGTGCAGGGGGTGTCCAGCTCCAGGATGTAGCTGGTGTGGATGTTGTAGTCGCCGGGCGAGAGGGTGATGGCCCCGGCGGTGGTGACGGTGAAGGTGCCGGTCATGCTGAACGACGGGAACGGGGCGTTGCCCGCGACCGGATCGTTCTTCTTCGGCCCGACGACGGTCACGTCGCCGGTCTGCGCCCCGCCGAGGGTGACCTTCCCGGACGGCGTCATGATGTCGGCCGGCAGGCTGATCGCGGTGGGGTTGCTGGCCGCGGGCTTGACCACGGTGTAGGTCACGGTGACGGTGTCGCCGACCTTCGGGGCGGCGTTGTCGACCGTGATGAGCGCGGTCGTGGTGCCGTCGATGGGCGGGATGCCGGCGACGGCGGGCGGGATGCAGTGGGTGGCGAAGTCGACGTTGCTCGCCGCGGCGGCCGGACCGGCCAGACCGCTCGACGCGGCGACCGCCAGCGCGCCCGCTCCGAGCAGTGCGGCCCAGCGGCGTCTTCGTGATGTCGGATCCATTGGGGAGTGCCCCCTCTCTGGTGACTCAGTTGGGGGCATTGATGTGGGGATCGCGTGAGAAGTCAATGGAGATTGAGCCATGAACTGATGAACCGTCAGTTCCTGTACAGCGCAATGGAACTGACGGCCCATCAGCGATGTTTGCGCGATTCTCAGTCGAACACGAACGGTCCGGGCGACTGTGCCGCGGTCGCCGTGCAGGTGATGGTGATCCCGAAGACCGTCATCGTGAGCGAGCCGCCGTAGGCCTCAAGGCTGTCGCCGGAGGCCACGACACCGGGGAGCGGGCCGACCTGCACGGGGTCGCCGGCGGCCATCGCCGGGTTCTCGGTGGCGGTGAAGGACCTGGTGCCGCCGGAGGCGTTCACCAGAGTGAGGGTCGAGGTGATCGAGTCCTCGGACAGGCCGATCGGTGCGGTGATGGCCGAGGAGTTGACGGTCATGGTCGCGGCGGTGCCGTCCTGCGTGGCGCTGATGGTGGCTTCACCACTGCCGAAGCTGCCGCAGTCGGCGTTGATGGTCGCGCTGCCGGGGCTGACGGCCAGGGCGGCGGGCGCGAACACCAGCCCGGCGACCGCGAACGCCCCGGTCACCAGTGCCGCACCTGTCGCTGTTCGTTTGCCTCTCATGGGGTTCCGACTCCCTTCCCATATCGGGAAACTGCCATGTGGGGATGGACGGGAGATGCCCGAACGGCCCGCCTGCGGGGCGTGGTGCGGGACGCGCCGCGTGGGGGGTGGCGGGGTGAAAACCTGACGGACCGTCGGAACTATCGGTTCCATTGATGCGCGAGAGACTGAACACGGCAAGGTTCAATTCCGGCCGACCCGCAGAGGCAGCGCCGGCCCGCCTCGCTCAGCCCGCCGTCACAGTCCCCCGGACCACCCCGTCCGGCCCCGCCAGCAGCACCGGCGTCGACGCCCCGCCAAGATCCCGCACCGCGGCCCGGTCCGCGACCGAAACCGTCTCCGCCGCCGTCACCACCGCCGCCGCCTCCAACGACTTCGCCCCGGAAGCCACCGCCATCGCCACAGCCGTCTGCAACGCGCTCAACTGCAACGAGTCCAGCGCCACGGTCCCCGCCACATACGTACGGCCGGTGTCGTCCCGTACCGCCGCCCCCTCGGGCACCCCGTTGCGCGCCCGCGCGGAACGGGCCAGGGTCACGATCTTGCGGTCCTCGGGATCAAGCGTGCTGTCGGTCATGAGCCGAGGATACGTACCCGCATCCCGCCGGAGCTCACCCGGCCACCGGGTACATCGCGCCCCGCCGCCCCTCCGGCGACGCCAGCCACTCCAGCTTCTGCGCCGTCACCTCGTCCATCGGCGTGTGCAGCACGATCGACAGATCCGGCCGCACCGGCATCTTCAGCACGCTCGACTCGACCTGAAGCAGCCCCACCACCGGATGCTCCAGTTCCTTGCGGATCTGCCCGGCGTCCTCGATGTCCCGCTCCTTCCAGAGCGCGACGAACTCCTCGCTCGCCTCCGACACCTCCGCCAGCACCTGCTGGAACCCCTCGTCGCCGGGGCGCGCGGCCGAGGCCGCCCGGAACTGGGCCACCACCGTGCGCGCGTTCTGCTCCCAGCTCTTGGAACGGGACCGGTACATCGAGTCGGTGAAGAAGTCGACGAGACAGTTCTGCGTGATGCCGGGCCGCATCCCGAGGACCATCGCGGCGGCGTCGTTGTAGAGCACGCAGTTGTAGTAGAGGTCCATGATGTGCGCCGGATACGGCATCCACGCGTCGATCATCCGCCGCAGCCCGTCGCACATGTCCCGCCGGTCCGGCTCCACCTCGGGCACCGGCGGGTTGAGCCCGGCGAGGACGTAGAGGTGGCGTCGCTCGGCGCCGCTCAGCCGCAGCACGCGCGCCACGGAGTCCACGACCTGCGGCGAGACCGAGATGTCCCGGCCCTGCTCCAGCCACTGGTACCAGGACGCGCCCACCCCGGCCAGCACCGCGACCTCCTCGCGCCGCAGCCCCGGCGTCCGGCGCCGCGCCCCGCCGTCGGGCAGTCCCGCCTCGGCCGGCGAGACCCGGGCCCGCCGGCTCATCAGAAACTCGCGCAGCTCCTGCCGCCGCTCGACAGCCTCCGCCACCACGAACTCGTCCCCCTCGTACCGCCGCCGATGCCTGGTGGTGCCACCACCAGGACAACTTCCGTCTCCCCAAGGCTATTCCGCAGCCACGAGGCTCTTGCCCATGGCGATCGACACCGCACCCACGACCACCCCCACCAAGACCGGCACCGTTCCCGCGCCACGGCTCTCGCACCGCGACAAGCTCGTTCTCTTCGTCCTGTGCGCGGCCCAGTTCATGGTCGCCCTCGACTTCTCCGTCCTGAACGTCGCCCTGCCCGTCCTCGGCGCGGACCTCGGCATGAGCCAGTCCGCACTGCAATGGGCGGTCACCGCGTTCGCGCTGCCCTCCGGCGGCTTCCTGCTCCTCTTCGGCCGGATCGGCGACCTGTACGGCCGCCGCAAGCTGTTCCTCACCGGCCTCGCCCTGTTCGGCGCGGCCTCACTGCTGGCGACGTTCGCCTGGGACCCGGCGTCGTTCCTCGCCGGACGCGCGCTGCAAGGCGTGGGCGCGGCGGCCATCGTGCCGACCGGCATGTCCCTGCTCACCACGACGTTCCCCGAGGGCCCGGCCCGCGACCGTGCGCTCGGCATCTCGGGCACGCTGCTGTCCCTCGGCTACACCGTCGGCATGGTGGCGGGCGGCGGCCTCACCGACGCCTTCGGCTGGCGCTCCACGATGGGCCTGCTGACCCTGTTCGCGCTGCTCGTCCTGCCGCTCGCCCCCGGTCTGCTGCCGGAGTCGCGCACCCCGGACCGCCCCCGTCTGGACATCCCCGGCGCGATCACCGTCACCGGCGGTCTGCTGTCGCTGATCTACGCCCTGTCGACGGCCGCCGACCACGGCTTCGCCCGCACGGACGTCCTCGTCACCCTGGCCGCCGGTCTCGTCCTGCTCACGGCGTTCGTGCTCGTCGAGTCCCGCGCCGCGGCCCCGCTGGTGTCCCTGCCGATGCTGCGCCGCCGCACGGTGGCCTGGGGCAACGTGGGCGGTCTGGTCACCTTCTCGATGATGTCGACGATCGTCTTCGTGCTGACCCTGTACCTCCAGGAGGTCCTGCACCTGTCGGCCTTCGAGACGGGCCTCGTCTTCGGTGCGCAGGGTGTGCTGTCGGTGGTGGCGGGCGTGTACACCCCGAGGGTCATCGGCCTGCTCGGCGGCGCCCGCCGCACGCTGGTCGTCTCCCTCACCGGCCAGGGCGTCCTGGTCGCCGCGCTGCTCGGCCTCGGGGCGGGCAACGCCTCGGTCTGGCTGGCCGTCGCGGCGGTCTCGCTGGCCAGCATGTTCCACCTCGGCGCGATCATCTCGTACGGCCTGACCGTCACCTCGGGCGTGCCGGACGAGGAGCAGGGCCTGGCGACCGGCCTGGTCACCTCCACCCAGCAGGTCGGCATCACGATCGGCATCCCGCTGCTGGGCGTCCTGGCGACGACCACCGGTGACCTGCTCTCCGGGGTCCGCACGGTCGTCGCGATCGACGCAACGGTCGTCCTGCTCACCGCAGCGCTGATCGCCGTAGGCCTGCGAACCCGCGGTTCAGGGGCGGTCGAGGCGGAGGCGCTCGGCGCGCGGTAGGCCGGCCACGACCAGGTCGTACGAGTCCTCCACGAGCTCCCGGACCAGCCGGTCCGGGAGCTCGCCGTCGACCGTGACGGTGTTCCAGTGGCGCTTGTTCATGTGGTAGCCGGGGATGATCAGGCCCTCGTACTCGCCCCGGAGCCGGACCGCGTCCTCCGGGTCGCACTTGAGGTTCACCGTCAGCGGGCGGTTGTCCAGCCAGGACAGCGCGAACATCTTGCCCAGCACCTTGAAGACGGAGATGTCCGGCGCGAAGGGGAAGTCCTCGACGGCCTCGTTGAAGGACAGGCAGAGGGTGCGCAGCTGCTTCGGGGTCACTCGTCCTCCTTCGGGACCTCGACGGGCTCCACCAGCACGGTCACGATCTTGTTCCGCCGTCCGGCCGCGGCCTCCGCGGTCAGCCGCAGCGACCGCTCGTCGGGCAGTTCCACGACGGCGGAGGCGCCGGCGATGGGCACGCGCCCGAGCGCCTTCGCGAGGAGCCCGCCCACGGTCTCCACGTCCTCGTCGTCGTACTCGTCGAGGCCGTACAGCTCACCCAGGTCGGTGATGTCGAGGCGGGCGGTGACCCGGAAGCGGTCGTCGCCCAGCTCCTTCACCGGCGGCAGTTCACGGTCGTACTCGTCGGTGATCTCGCCGACGATCTCCTCGAGGATGTCCTCGATGGTGACGATGCCGGCCGTGCCGCCGTACTCGTCGATGACGACGGCGACGTGGTTGCGGTCCCGCTGCATCTCACGCAGCAGGTCGCCGGCGTTCTTGGTGTCGGGCACGAACACGGCGGGCCGCATGGCCGTGGAGATCAGCTCGCTCTCCGCGTCCCGGCTGATGTGCGTCTTGCGGACCAGGTCCTTCAGATACACGATCCCGACGATGTCGTCCTCGCTCTCCCCGGTCACCGGTATGCGCGAGAAGCCGGACCGCAGGGCGAGGGTGAGGGCCTGACGGATCGTCTTGTAGCGCTCGATGACGACGAGATCGGTGCGCGGCACCATGACCTCCCGCACGAGGGTGTCGCCGAGCTCGAAGACGGAGTGCACCATGCGGCGCTCGTCGTCCTCGATCAGCGACTCCTTCTCGGCGAGGTCGACCAGCGCGCGCAGCTCCGCCTCGGAGGCGAAGGGGCCGCGGCGGAAGCCCTTGCCGGGGGTGAGCGCGTTGCCGATGAGGATCAGCAGGTTGGGGATCGGGCCCATGATCCTCGCGAGCGGCAGCAGGACGTACGCCGCCGCCGTCGCGGTGTTCAGCGGGTGCTGGCGGCCGATGGTCCGCGGGGAGACCCCGACGGCGACGTACGACACCAGGACCATGACGCCGATCGCGACGAGCAGGGCCTGGGTCGTGCCGTCGAACTCCTGGAGGCAGGCGTACGTGACCATCGCGGCCGCCGCCATCTCGCAGGCGACACGGACCAGCAGCGCCACGTTGAGATAGCGGGTCGGGTCGGCGGCGATCTGCGCGAGTTTGGCGCTGCCGCGCCGGCCGCCACGGACGGCCTCCTCGGCGCGGAAGCTGGAGACACGCGCGAGGCCCGCCTCCGCGCAGGCGGCGAGCCAGGCGACGACGACCAGGGCGATCGCGCCGGAGACGAGGGGAAGGCTCATGACACGGTCGGGGCCGGCGACGGACCCGTCAGGCCCTTCTCCGCCCTCCACCCGTCCACGATGGCGGCCTGGAGGCCGAACATCTCGGCCTTCTCGTCCGGCTCCTCGTGGTCGTAGCCGAGCAGGTGCAGCACGCCATGGACGGTCAGGAGCTGGAGCTCCTCGTCCATGGAGTGCTGCGTCTCGGCGTCCTCACCCTGCTTCTTGGCCACCTCGGGACAGAGCACGATGTCACCGAGCAGCCCCTGCGGGGGCTCCTCGTCGTCCTTGCTGGGCGGCCTGAGCTCGTCCATGGGGAACGACATGACATCGGTCGGACCCGGCAGGTCCATCCACTGGATGTGGAGCTGCTCCATGGCGTCGGTGTCCACGACGATCACCGAGAGCTCGGAGAGCGGGTGGATGCGCATCCGCGCGAGTGCGTAGCGGGCGATGTCGAGGATCGCCTGCTCGTCGACCTCGGTTCCGGACTCGTTGTTGACGTCGATCGACATGGTGGTGCGGGGTCTCCTGCTTCGGAATGTCACAGCCCCTTGGGCCCGGACTGCCTGCCCCGGCCGCCCTTGTGGGTGCCGTTCTCGGTGCCGTGCGAGCTGTCGTACTTCTCGTACGCGTCGACGATACGGCCGACGAGCTTGTGCCGTACGACGTCCTGCGACGACAGGCGGGAGAAGTGGACGTCGTCGAGGCCCTCCAGGATGTCCTGGACCTGACGCAGACCCGATTTGGTGCCGTTGGGCAGGTCGACCTGGGTCACGTCACCCGTGATCACGATCTTCGACTCGAAGCCGAGGCGGGTGAGGAACATCTTCATCTGCTCGGGCGAGGTGTTCTGGGCCTCGTCGAGGATGATGAAGGCGTCGTTGAGCGTACGGCCGCGCATGTACGCCAGGGGCGCCACCTCGATCGTGCCCGCGGCCATCAGCCTCGGGATGGAGTCGGGGTCGAGCATGTCGTGCAGCGCGTCGTAGAGCGGGCGCAGGTAGGGGTCGATCTTCTCGTAGAGCGTGCCCGGCAGGAACCCGAGCCGCTCCCCCGCCTCGACCGCGGGCCGGGTCAGGATGATGCGGTTGACCTGCTTGGACTGCAGGGCCTGCACCGCCTTGGCCATGGCGAGATAGGTCTTGCCGGTGCCGGCGGGGCCGATGCCGAACACGATCGTGTGCTTGTCGATCGCGTCGACGTACCGCTTCTGGTTCAGGGTCTTGGGCCGGATCGTGCGGCCACGCGAGGAGAGGATGTTCTGGGTGAGGACCTCGGCCGGGGTCTCCTGGCCGTCCCCCTCGCCGTTCTGACTGGCTCTGAGCATCGCGATCGAGCGTTCCACTGCGTCCTCCGTCATCGGCTGTCCGGTGCGGAGCACCAGCATCATCTCGTCGAACAGGCGCTGGATGAGGGCGACTTCAACGGCGTCGCCGACCGCGCTGATCTCATTGCCCCGGACATGGATGTCGGCCGCCGGGAAGGCCTTCTCGATCACGCGCAGCAGGGAGTCGCCGGACCCCAGCACGGTCACCATGGGGTGCTGGGCGGGGACGGTGAACTGTGCTCTCGCCTGTCCCTGCGCGGGTGTGCGATCTGTGGGTGTCTGAGTCATGGGCCGGCTCTGTAGGCCTTGCTCGTCCTCCTCGATACGACTCGCCCGCCACATGGGCGGCCTGGCGATTTCCAGGGTACGCCGGGGCACTGACAACACCGAAGGCCTTTTCCGCTCACCACGGCCGAGGGGGAGAGCGCCCTGAGTGCAGCGGTGAGCCCTGCATACGCCCCCGGCGTGCGTGGGGAGAATGCGCGCCGACGGCGCGTTCCCGTCGCCGTAAGCCCGGGGAAAGCAGGTCGGCCGTGCTCTTGCGTCTGCCCACGTCCGTGTCCGAGGCACAGCAGTGCCTGTCCGAGGGAGCGATACCCGTCGGCGGTGCCACCCTCCAGTGGGCCGTCTGGCAACGGGACGGCTTCCCGGAGCAGGCGATGAGCCTGCGCGAGGTGCCCGAGGCCAATGTCCTGAGCGCCGAGGCGCTCGGGGCGGCGGTGCCGCTGCACCGGGTCGACGACCGGGTGCCGGAGGTGCTGCGCCGGGCGGCGGGCGGGATCGGCACCGGTGCCGTGCGCCGGAGCGCCACGGTCGGCGGGAACATCGTCGGCAGCACCCTGCGCTGTCTGCTGCCGGCGGCCGTCGTCCTGGACGCGCGTGCGGTGGTGCTGGACGTCGAGGGCCCCTTCGAGACCGACCTCGCCGAACTCACGGCGAAGCGTCCGCTGCTGCTGAGCCTGCGCTGGCGCACCCCGCAGGCGAGCGGCTACCGCAAGCTGGCGGAGGCCCCGGGCGGCCCGCCGCCGCTGGTCGTGGCCACCGCCGTACACGCTCCCGAGGGCGCTCGCCCCCGGCTGCGGATCGCCGTCCGGGACGGCTACGAGGTGCTCGCCGAGAGCGTGGAATGCGACACCGGCGTGGCGTCGGTGCTCGACGCCCTGGCCGGTACGGCGATCGGCGCGCTGCCGGCCGAGGCCCGCGAGGTGGTCCGGGAACAGGTGACGGAGCTGCTGGCCCGCACGGCCGCGTGAGGCCCCTCAGGCCACCTATGCCGACCGGCGGAACCCGATCGTCGGCACCGCCCGTCTCAACGGCCAGGGGCGGGCCTGTTCCGCCGGCACCAGGTCCGCCAGGAAGCCGTACCGCTCCAGCGCCGCGGGGTCCTGGCCGGCCACCGACTGGACCTTGCGCCACCAGGCGCCGATCTCCGACCAGCCCGGCGCCGAGAGGGAGCCGCCGAACTCCTGGACGGAGAGCGCGGCCGTGAGCCCGGCGAAGGCCAGCCGGTCGGCGAGCGGCCAGCCGGCCAGCGTGCCGGTGACGAACCCGGCGACGAAGACGTCACCCGCGCCGGTGGGATCGAGGGCCTCCACGGCGATGGCGGGCACCTCGGCGGACTCCCCGGTCCGCCGGTCCACCGCGTACGCGCCCTCCGCACCGAGGGTGACCACTGCGAGCGGCACATGCTCCAGGAGGGCGTGGGCGGCCTCGCGCGGGCAGGAGGTGCGGGTGTAGCGCATGGCCTCTTCCGCGTTCGGCAGGAAGGCCTCGCAGTGTGCGAGGTCGGCGAGGCCCGCGAGGTCCCAGGCACCGGTGTCGTCCCAGCCGACGTCGGCGAAGACGCGGGTGCCCTTGCTCGCGGCCTGGGCGATCCAGGGGGCGCGCTTGCCCGGCTCCAGCGAGGCGACGGCGGCACGCGCGCGCGGGGGGCAGTCGGGGGCGCCCTCTTGGATCATCGCGGCCTCCGGGGGCGGCTCGTGGCCGTGCGAGACCATCGTCCGTTCGCCCTCGTAGGCCATCGAGACGGTGACGGGCGAGTGCCAGCCCGCGACCGTACGCGAGGGTGACAGATCAATGCCCTCGCCCTGCGCCAGGGCGTCCCAGCAGTACTCGCCGTAGTGGTCGGAGCCGAAGGCGGCGGCGAGGGACGTCTTCAGTCCCAGCCGGGCCAGCGCGGTGGCCATGTTGGCGACACCACCGGGGCTCGACCCCATCCCCCGCGCCCAGGACTCGGTCCCGCGCACGGGGGCGGAGTCGAGGCCGGTGAAGATGATGTCCAGGAACACGGTGCCGGTGAGATAGACGTCCCACGGAGGGTCGTCCGGTGCGCGCACCGCGGCGAGCGGATCGACCTGGGCCTGACCCGGCCCGGCCGCTCCGAGGTGCGACGGTCCCTTTCCGGTGGACGCGTTGGATGCGCTGGACGCGATCACGGGGCGCTCCCTGCGAGTGGTACGGATCCAGCCAGTCTGCACCACACCACTGACAACAGCCGCTGAGACACCGCCCCGCATCTCTCGGCCCGTCCGGCACCCCTCAATCACCGGCCCGCGTCTTTCGGCCCACCCGCACTACCAGCGCGGCACGTCCGGCGTCACCCACCCCGGCTCGGCGACCCGCATCGCCGCCGCGTCGTCCCGCTCCCGCAGCCCCCCGTCGTCATCGAGCCACCGCTGATGCAGCACCCGCACCTTCTCCAGGTCGACCTCGACTCCCAGTCCCGGCGCGTCCGACACCGTGACCTTCCCGCCCTCGAACACCAGCCGCTCCCTCAGCACGTCCTCCGACTGCCACGGATAGTGCGAGTCACACGCATGGTGAAGATCGGGCACCGTGGCCGCCACATGGGTCATCGCCGCCAGCGAGATCCCCAGATGCGTGTTGGAGTGCATCGACACCCCCACCCCGAACGTCCGGCAGATCGCGGCGAGTTGCTGGGTGTTCCGCAGCCCGCCCCAGTAGTGGTGATCGGACAGCACCACCTGCACCGCCCCCTTGCGAAACGCCTCCTCGATCTCCGCGAACGTCGTCACGCACATGTTGGTGGCGAGCGGCACCCCGGTCCCGGCGGCCACCTCGGCCATGGCCGCCGTACCGAGCGCGGGGTCCTCCAGGTACTCCAGTACGTCCGCCAGCTCCTGCGCCACCGTCAGCGAAGTCGCCACGGACCAGGCCCCGTTGGGATCGAGCCGCAGCGGATGACCGGGAAACGCCTCGGCGAGCGCCCGCACCGCGGCGATCTCCTCGTCCGGCGGAAACACCCCGCCCTTGAGCTTGAACGACGTGAACCCGTACCGCTCCTTGAACAGCCGGGCCTGCGCCACCACCCCCGCCGGATCGACGGCGGCACCCCAGTCGTCCTTCTCCGCGGCGACCCCGGCCGGATGGTCGGCCCACTTGTAGAACAGGTACGCGCTGTACTCGACGGCATCGCGCACCTTGCCGCCGAGCAGCGTGTGCACGGGCAGCCCGAGTGCCTTGCCGAGGGCGTCGAGACAGGCGACCTCGAACCCGGAGACGACGGACAGCCGCAGCTTGTCGGCGGTCTGCACCCCGCGCAGCCCGCCCACGTCGACCTGCCCGGACACCCGCGCGTCGTCGACGGCGACCTCGTCGGCGACCGTGAACAGACCGTTCAGATCGGAGACTTGACGCCCGACCAGCTTCGCCGCGAACGGCCGTGCCAGCTCCAGGTACTTGGTGTCGCCGTACGTCTCCCCGAACCCGACGACCCCGTCCGCGGTCTCCACCTCGACGATCAGCCGGGGCGTGTACGGCTGGTGCACCCCCTGCGTGTTGAGCAGCGGCGGGTCGGCGACGAGGATCGGAGTCAGCCGTACGTCAGCGATCGTGAGGTTCACAGAGCGGCTCCTACGAGGTCGAGTCCGGTGGCGAGCAGGGTCCTGAGCTCGGCGAGGTCGCGGTCCGACGGGTCGGTGAGCGGGGCGCGGACGGGTCCCACGGGTCGCCCGCGCAGGCGTGCCGCGGCTTTGACGAGCGACACGGCGTATCCGGGGACGCGGTCGCGGAGTTCGACGAGCGGTACGTAGAACGCGCGCAGCAGCAGGTCGACCGTCTTGCCGTCGCCGTCCCGCAACGCGCGGAAGAAGGCGTCGGCGATCTCCGGGGCGAAGGCATGCACGGCCGACGAGTACGCGGGCACACCGACCGCGGCGTACGCACGGGCCTGGATCTCGGCGGTCGCGGCCCCGTTGAAGAAGAGGAAGCCCTCGGGCGCGGCGAGGGTCAGGCGCTGAAGCCGGTCCAGGTCACTGTGCCCGTCCTTCAGGCCGATGACGCCGGGGATCTCCGCGATACGCCTCAACGTATCGGCCGTGAAGGCGACTTGGCCGCGCTGGTAGGCGATGAGCGGCAGCGGTGTACGGGCGGCGATCTCCTCCAGTTGGCGGACGAGCCCGTCCTGCGGGGCGGCGACCAGGTAGTGCGGGAGCACGAGCAGCGCGTCGGCGCCCGCCTACTCGGCGATCCGCGCGAACCGCACGGCCTGCGCCCACCCGTATCCGACCCCGGCGACGACCGGCACCCGGCCCGCCGCCTCCTCGACGGCGACGGTCACGACCGTCCGGTACTCGTCCTCGTCCAGCGAGAAGAACTCGCCGGTGCCGCAGGCGGGGAAGAGGGCGCCGGGGGCTGCGGCCAACTGCCCGGCCAGATAGGCCCGGAAGGCGTGCGGATCGAGACTGCCGTCCGCCGCGAAGCTGGTCAGCGGGAAGGACAGCACCCCGGCCGCCATCCCCTCCCGCAGCCGTCGGACGACGCCCGTACCGCTGCCGGTGTCGATCCCCACGCCCATCTCCCCATGTAGACGATATCCACGTATGGAGATGAAGGTTAGACAGGCGAACGACACTCGTCAATGGCGCCGTCCCGCCGGATTACGATCAGCACATGTCAGAGACAGGGGGCGTCCGCGAGGTGAAGTCGGCCGCGCGCACGGTCGAGCTGCTGGAAGTGCTGGCCGCGCGCGGGGACCGCCCGGCGCGGCTGCAAGAGCTGGCGGACGAGCTCCAGGTCCCCCGCAGCTCCATGTACGCCCTCCTCCAGACCCTGATCTCGCGCGGCTGGGTCCGCACCGACATCACCGGCTCCCTCTACGGCATCGGCATCCACGCCCTGCTGACCGGCACCAGCTACCTCGACACCGACCCGCGCGTCCAGGTCGTACGGCCGTATCTCGACGAGGCGTCCCAGGCGCTGGGCGAGACGATCCACATGGGCCGGCTCGACGGACGTGACGTCGCGTATCTGGCGACCCGCGAGTCGCACGAGTACCTGCGCACCATCAGCCGCGTCGGCCGCCGCCTGCCCGCCCACGCGGGCGCCCTCGGCAAGGCCCTGCTGGCCGAGCGCGACGACGCGGAGCTGCCCGAGGGCCCCTACGAGGAGCTCACGCCCAACACCCGCACGACCCGCGAGGAGCTGGCGACGGACCTGGCCGGAACCCGGGCCCGCGGTTACTCGATCGACCGCGAGGAGGGCGTCCTCGGCATCATCGGCTTCGGCTTCGCCCTGCGCTACGACTCCCCCGCCCAGGACGCCGTCAGCTGTTCGGTGCCGGTGGCCCGCCTGACGCCTGCGCACGAGAAGCGGATCGTCGCGGTGATGCGGGAGATCAGGGCCAAGATCGAGGCGACGGTACCGGCGGCGGGCGGCGCGGCGGTCCACTGGCGCTGAGCCACGGAAACGGGCGCTCTTCTACCCGCCCTCCCCCACCCGAAACACGAAGTGCCCCACATCACACCCCCCACTCTTCTTCTCGAACCGCGTGCTTGATACAAATTGCCCGCGCGTTCCTGTCCGTCGACGGTCGTCGCCCAACCCCCCTGTCTGAGCCGCTCCTTTCGCATGCCCTGGGAACGCCCGTGTCCGCCCGCACCACCACGCCCTGGCCCCTGATCGCCCTTTTCACGGCCGGGTACCTCGCCCCGTACCTCCTCCCGACCACCGTCGGCAGGCTCGACTCGGGGCTTCCCCTCTCCGCCACACAGGCGGGCGCCGTCGGCAGCGCGCTGCTGCTGAGTTCGGCCGCGGCGGGCTTCCTGCTCGCCTCCCGCGTCGACCGCGTCGGCCCCCGCTTCCTGGCCCGCACCGGCCTCGTCCTCGCCGTCCTCGGCTACGGCGGCGCCGCCCTCACCCACACCGTCCCCGCCGTCATCGCGGGCGTCCTCGTCGGCGGCTTCGGCTCCGGTACGGCGACCGCGGTGGCCGCCACCGGGATCGCCGCCCAGCCCGACCCGCACCGCACCACCACGTTCGGCCTGCTGGGCGTCTCCGCGCTCGCCGGCGCGGTCTATCTGACGGTCCCGCACCTCGGCCCGGGCCACGGCCAGCCCCTAGCGGCGATCGCCCTCACCGCACTGGCGGTCTGGCCCCTGACCGGGCGCCTCTCCGCCTCCACGGCCCCCCGCCGCACCCGGCACCAGGCCAAGAGCCCCCTCCCGCACCTGCGCGCCGGACTGCTCCTCGCCCTCACCCTCCCGTGCTGGTCGCTCGCCCAGAACTCCCTCTGGGGCGTCAGCGGCCGCATCGGCCTCGACCAGGCGCACCTCACCGAGGCCACCGTCGGCGCGGTCTTCGCGATCGCCCTCGGCGCCGGACTGCTCGGCGTCATCGGCGCGGGCGCCCTCGGCCCCCGCCTCGGCCGTGCCGTCCCCATCGGCGCGGGCACGGCCCTGATCGCCGCCTGCATCGCGCTGAGCGCCTCCGCGACCGACCTCACCACGTTCGCGACCGGCGAGATCGCGTGGAACACGCTCTACCCGATCGTCCTGTCGTACGTCATCGGCCTCGCCGCCTCCCTCGACCCGAGAGGCCGCTGGGCGGTGCTGGTCGGCTCGGCATCCTCCCTGGGCACAGCGGCAGGCCCCCTGGCAGGAAGCCTCCTGTCGGCGCAGGCGGGCTTCGCAGCGATGGGCCTGGTACTGGCGGCAGGCCTGCTCCTGATCGCCGCCCCGATGACCGCAGTGGCGCTGGGCGCGGGCAGGCGCCACCTGCCGGTGGTGCAGGTCCCGGTGGAGACGCCGGTCTACGACAAGGCAACGGCTGCGTAGAGGCTTCTGGCTTTCAGGGGCGCGGGGAACTGCGCGACAAGCCCCCACCGCCCCGCAGCCAGAAGTCAAAGGTCAGAACCGATACGCCTCAACCTCCGCGAGATACCGAGCCCGCCGCTCCTCGTCATGCTCCAGAAAACTCGCCACGAACGAGTTCCGAGCCAACTCCCGCAACCGCTCCTCCCCCAGCCCCAACGCGGAGCGCACCGCATCGAAGTTGTCCCCGGCATACCCCCCGAAATAGGCGGGGTCATCGGAGTTGACGGTGCACAACAGCCCCGCGTCCAACATCGCCGGCAGCGGATGGTCGGCGAGAACATCAACCGTCCGCAGCCGCACATTGGACAACGGGCACAAGGTCAGCGGAACACGGTCACGCACCAGCCGAGCCACCAGCTCCGCATCCTCCACGCACCGCAGCCCGTGGTCGATCCGCTCCACCCCGAGCACGTCCAACGCCTCGGTGATGTACTCCGGCGGCCCCTCCTCCCCCGCGTGGGCGACCCGTCGCAGCCCCAGCGCGGCAGCGGCCTCGTACACCTCACGGAACTTCACCGGCGGATGCCCGACCTCGGCGGAGTCGAGCCCGACGCCGACGATCCGGTCGAGGTACGGCTTGGCGGCCTCCAGCGTCTCCAGGGCCGACTCGGCGGACTCGTCCCGCAGGAAGCACATGATCAGCTGCGTGGAAACACCATGGCGCGCCTCACTGCCGCCCAGCGCCCGCCACAGCCCGTCCACGACCGTGCCCATGCCCACACCGCGCGCGAGGTGGGCCTGCGGATCGAAGAAGATCTCCGCGTGCCGCACACCCTGCACGGCGGCACGGGCGAGATAGGCGTTCGCCAGGTCCTCGAAGTCGCGCTCGGTGCGGAGCACGGCCATGAGCTCGTAGTACAGGTTCAGGAAGGACTGGAGGTCGTCGAAGTCGTACGCCTTGCGCAGCTCTTCGGTGTCCGTGTACGGCAGCTCGACGCCGTTGCGCGCGGCCAGCTCAAACGCCAGCTCGGGCTCCAGCGTGCCTTCGATGTGCAGGTGCAGTTCAGCTTTGGGGAGGGGCATCAAAGCATCGTACGGCCGCTTTACCGACGTTTCGGAACCGGCACCCGCAGCAGGTCGTGCGCCACCGTCAGCTCCCCCTCGAACCCGGCCGCCCGTGCCTGCCGTTCGAACTCGTCGGGGTCGGTGTAGCGCTGGCTGAAGTGGGTGAGCACGAGATGCCGTACGCCGGCGTCCCGGGCGACCGTCGCGGCCTGCCCGGCGGTGAGGTGACCGTGCTCGACCGCGAGGTTCGTGTCCTCGTCGAGGAACGTCGACTCGATGACGAGCATGTCGCAGCCGTCGGCGAGCGCGTACACGCCGTCGCAGAGCCGGGTGTCCATGACGAACGCGAACCGCTGCCCGCGCCGGACCTCGCTGACGTCCGCCAGGGTCACATCGCCCACCGCGCCCTCGCGCTGCATGCGTCCGACGTCCGGGCCCTTGATGCCGTGCGCGGCGAGGCGGTCGGGCAGCATGCGGCGGCCGTCGGGTTCGACGAGGCGGTAGCCGTACGACTCGACGGGGTGGGAGAGCTTGCGGGCCTCCAGCGCGTAGGAGGCGGAGGTGCCGAGCACCCCGTCCGCGCTCACCGGCGCCTGGGTGATCTCGACGGTCTCCCGGTACGCCGTCGCGTGGCGCAGCCGGTCGTAGAAGCGCTGGCCGGACTTCGGGTAGTGGGCGGTGATCTCGTGCGGGACGCGGTCGAGGTTGATGCGCTGGATGACGCCCGCGAGACCGAGGGAGTGGTCGCCGTGGAAGTGGGTGACGCAGATCCGGTTCAGGTCGTGCGCGGCGACCCCGGCGCGCAGCATCTGGCGCTGGGTGCCCTCGCCGGGGTCGAAGAGGATGCCCTCGGCGTCCCAGCGCAGGAGGTAGCCGTTGTGGTTGCGGTGCCGGGTCGGGACCTGGCTGGCGGTGCCGAGGACCACCAATTCACGTACGGACACGGTGACTTATCCGGGGGGCCAGGCGAGGCCGCGGCCACCGAGGACGTGCGCGTGGGCGTGCCAGACGGTCTGGCCGGCGCCGGCGCCCGTGTTGAAGACGATGCGGTAGCTCTCCAGCTTCTCCTCGTCGGCGACGGTCTGCGCCTCGCGCAGCACGTCGGCGGCGATCGCGGGTTCCGCGGCGGCGAGGACGGCGGCGTTCTCGTAGTGGACCTTGGGGATGATCAGGACGTGCGTGGGTGCCTGGGGGTTGATGTCCCGGAAGGCGACGGTGGTGTCCGACTCGCGCACGATGGTCGCCGGGATGTGGCCCTCGACGATCTTGCAGAACAGGCAGTCCGCCTGCGGCTCCCCTGGCATGTTCGTCCTCTCGCCCTTTCGCCCGATGTCTCGGGGCATCGTATCGAGCAGGTCAGGGAAGCGACGGAGGCACCTTCGCCGGAGTCCCCTCCAACGCCTCCAGCGCCAGCCTGATCGCCTCGTCCAGTTGGGGGTCCAGGCCCGCCGCGTGGTCCTGCGGGCGCTGGACGACCTCCACGTCCGGGTCCACGCCGTGGTTCTCCACGCCCCACTCGTAACCCTCCAGCCAGAACGCGTACTTGGGCTGGGTGACGAGCGTGTCGTCGACGAGGTGGTAGCGGCTGTCGATGCCGATCACCCCGCCCCAGGTGCGGGTGCCGACGACCGGGCCGATACCGAGGGCCTTGATGGCCGCGTTGACGATGTCGCCGTCGGAGCCGGAGAACTCGTTGGCCACGGCCACCACCGGGCCGCGCGGGGCGTCCTGGGGGTAGCTGTAGGCGCGCATGCCACGGGGGCGGGCCCAGCCGACGATCCGGCGGGCCAGCTTCTCCACCACCAGCTGGGAGGTGTGGCCGCCGCGGTTCTCCCGGACGTCGACGACGAGCCCCTCGCGGGCCACCTCGACGCGCAGGTCGCGGTGGATCTGGGCCCAGCCGGGGGCCTGCATGTCGGGGACGTGGAGGTAGCCGAGGCGGCCGGCGGAGCGTTCGTGGACGTAGGCCCGGCGGTCGGTCACCCAGGCGTGGTAGCGCAGGGGTTCCTCGTTGGCGACGGGGACGACGACCGCGTGCCGTACGTCCCCGCCGCCCGAGGGCGAGATCGTCAGCTCGATCGGCTTGCCCGCCGTGCCGACGAGCAGCGGCCCCGGGCCCGTCACGGGGTCCACGGTCCGCCCCGCGACCGCGACGATCGCGTCCCCGGCGCGGACCGCGACGCCGGGGGCGGCGAGCGGGGAGCGGGCGTCGGGGTCGGAGGTCTCCGAGGGGAGGATGCGGTCGATGCGCCAACTGCCGTCCTCGTGACGGGAGATGTCGGCGCCGAGCAGGCCCTGCCGGGCGCCGTTGCCGTAGCCGCCGCGCGGGACGACGTAGGCGTGCGAGGTGCCCAGTTCGCCCTGGACCTCCCAGAGGAGGTCGACGAGGTCGTCGTGGGTGGCGACGCGGTCGAGGACGGGGCGGTAGCGGTCGAGGACGCCGTCCCAGTCGGCGCCGCCGAGGTCGGGGAGCCAGAAGTGGTCGCGCAGGAGGCGGCCGGTCTCGTCGTACATCTGCCGCCACTCGGCCGCCGGGTCGATGGTCTGGCGGACCCGGGTGAGGTCGACGGTGATGTTGCTGTCGCTGTCGTCGTCGTTCGAGGCGCGGCGGTCGCTCGGTACGACCTTGATCCGGCCGTCGGTCCACAGCAGGACCCGCTTGCCGTCGCCGCTGACGGCGAAGTGGTCGGCGTCGGCGGCCAGATGCTCGATGCGCTGCTGGACGAGGTCGAAGCGCTCCAGCTCGGTCTTGGGGTCCGGGGCGTCGGGCGTGGCCCGGGAGGCGCCCAGCACCCCGCGCACCGGGTGGCGCAGCCACAGGACGCCGTCCTTGGCGGTGCGCAGGTCGGAGTAGCGGGCGGCCTCCACCGGGAACGGCACGATCCGGTCGGCGAGCCCGTCGAGGTCGATACGGGTGGCCGGGGCGCCCTCGCTGTCGGGGGTCTCGTCCTTGTCGGGCGCGTCGAAGGGGCGGCCGTGGCGCTGCGGGCCGAAGGGCGAGGGGGTGGTGGCGGCGAGGGTGATGAGGTGCGGTCGGGCGCCCTCCACGAAGGCCAGGTCGAAGACGTGCTCGTCGTAGACCGGGTCGAAGGAGCGGGTGGAGAGGAACGCCAGGTGCTTGCCGTCGAGGGTGAAGGCGGGGGCGTAGTCCTGGAAGCGCAGCGGGGTGGCCTCGGTGACCGACAGGTCGGTGGTGTTGGCGAGGCGCAGCTGGCACAGCGGCCGCGGGCCGGGGTGGGACCAGGCGAGCCAGGCGGAGTCGGGGGAGAAGACCAGCCCGGAGGCGTCGCCGTCCTCGCTGCGGTCGACCTCGCGGACCTCGCCGGTCTCGCGCTCGACGAGGAGGACGCGCCCGTCGTGCGAGGCGACGGCGGCCCGGCTGCCGTCGGGCGCCATCGTCAGGTCGAGGACCCGGCCGAGCTGTCCGGCGGCGAGCCGGCGCGGGGTGGCGCCGGGGGCGAGGCCGGTGGCGGGCGCGAACTCCAGGGCGTCGTCGCCCTCGGCGTCCGTCACCCACACCACCCACTCCTCGCCGTCGGCCCGGAAGGCCTGCGGCAGCCGGGACCGTACGCCGGGCCGCGCGGCGAGCGCGCGGGCCGGGCCGGAGCGATGGGTGACCCAGTGCACGGCACCGCGCACACAGACGGCACTGCCGCGCGCGGTGTGGTCGGGAGAGGCCGACTCGACCCAGCGGGAGGCGTTCAGGGTGTACGGCTGGAGGTCGGCCCGCGAGCCGCCGAGCCGGATGTCCAGACGGCGCGGCTCCGCCCCGTCCAGGTCGTCGAGGATCCACAGCTCACCGGCGCAGGCGTAGACGACCCGGCCGCCGTCCCCGGCCGCGTGGCGGGCGTAGAACCCGTCGATCGGGGTGTGCCGGCGCAGATCGGCCCCGTCGGCGAGGGAGGAGTAGAGCGCCCCGACGCCTTCGTGGTCGGAGAGAAACGCGATGCGCTCCCCCGCCCACACCGGGAACTCGATGTTCCCGTCGAGCTCCTCATGCAGCCGTACGAACTCCCCGTCGCCCCCGTCGTCGATCCACAACTTGCCCGCGGTACCGCCCCGGTACCGCTTCCACCAGGCCGCCTCCCGCCCCATGGGCGCCGACAGCAGCACGGTGGACGGCCCTTGGGCGACGGCGCCGACCGGGCCGTACGGCAGGACGGTGGACGGTCCGCCGTCGAGCGGGACGGCGTGCGCCCAGGAGCGGCGCGGGCTGGCCTGGCCGTGGGTGGTGAGGGCGAGGACCTGCCCGTCCGGGGTCCAGCCGCGCACCTGGGTACGCCAACTCCCCCAGTGGGTGAGCCGTTTCGCGGGCCCGCCGTCGACCGGCGCGATGTGCACCTCGGGTGCCCCGTCGCGCGTCGAGGTCCAGGCGACGGTCGTGCCGTCGGGTGAGACTCGGGGGGTGGAGACCGGCACGTTGTCGGTGCTGACCCGCCAGGCCCGGCCGCCGTCGAGGGGCGCGATCCACACGTCGTCCTCGGCGGTGAAGGCCACCAGGTCGCCGGTCAGGTGCGGGTATCGGAGATACGCGGGCGTCGCGGGCTGGGTCACCCGATCACCCTAAGGTCATTTGCCCTGCACCGGGCGGCAGTCCGGGTACTTGTCGCACCACACCGTCTCCGTGACGGTGACCGTGACCGTGGCACCGGGCTGTCCGTTGCCGTGCGTGGGCTCGGGGGTGGCGTTGCAGTTGCCGAGACCGTTGACCTGGAACCACTGCTTGCCGTCGATCTTGGCGGTCAACTCACCCCGCACGCACTGCCCGTTGACGACCCGGGTGATCTTCCCGTCGGCCTTGATGTCCTTGCCGTCGCTGGTCTCGCCGGTGCAGTGCACCTCGGCGACGGCGTTCTCGGTCGCGGTCGGGGTGGGGCGGTTGCCGTAGGACGCCTGGCAGGTGAGCCACTGCACCTTGGCGTGCTGCCGCTCCAGCTCCTTGGTGACGGTCTGGTCGGTGGTGTACGCCACGGACGCGGAGCTCAGCCCCGCGGGATCACAGGCGACGGCGCCACCGACGGTCACGACGGCGAGCGCGGCCACGGCGGCGACGCGTCGGCCCCGGTGCCGCCAAATCCTCCTCAATACCCCCATGGAGGGCAGCTTCCCACTGTCCCGCCCGACGCGGTAGGGCGCATACGGACACTCGTCCCACAATCGAGTGAAGCCCTCGCCTGACGCCCTCGTCTGAAGCCCTCACCGAAAACCCGGCGACCCGGCACCGCCCGTCCGCTTAACGTGACGCCATGCGCAAAGACCGCCGGCTCCGACGTCTCGTCATCGACGAGCAGACGACGTATCTGTGGAACTTCCGTCAGAAGAAGGGCGCCGACGGCGTCTGGCGGGACATCGTCACCCTGCACCGCGGTGGCCGGCGCACCCGGTTCGTGTTCCGGCCGGGCGGCGCGGGCTCGGGCCGGTACGTCTCCGAGGGCGACATCTGGTTCCAGGGCTGGGCGATGGACGGCCAGGGCGCGGGCATCAATCTCCGCGAGCCCGGTGTCGTACGTGCCCTGCTCGACGAGGCGACCCGGCGTGGTCTGCTGCCGCCCGGTGAGGGCGAGTTGGACGGCTGGGAGTTCTTCCACGCCGTCGCCGAGGCCGTCGATCTCAAGCGCGCAGCAGCAGCCACTCCTGGAGTTCCACCAGGTTCCCCTCCGGGTCCTTGAGGTGGGCGACCCGCATACGGTCCGTCATCGGGGCGGGCCCGTGCAGCAGTTCCGCGCCCCGGGCGGTGATCTGCTCGCAGTAGGAGTCCAGGGCGTCGACGCGCAGCACCACCAACGACCGGTGCCCGCTGGCCGCGTCGCCCAGTTCGCCAAGTATCCCGGCCATCATGGCCCGGTCCTGGAGGGCGATACCGGCCGCCCCTGTGCTGGGGCTGAACTTCTCGTACGGTCCCTCGGTCGCCCCCGACTGCGGCTTCAGACCGAGGACTTCGGCGTAGAAGCGGTAACAGGCGGCAAAGTCGGTGACGAGGAGCCGTACTTGGGCGAGTTCCACGGTGTTTCCCCCGGAGGATCGGTCAGGACCAGCGGCCGGTGCGGCCGAGGAGCAGGGCCGCGGCCGCCGTCCCGGCGGTCGACGTACGCAACACGGTAGGGCCCAGCACGTACGCCTTCGCACCGGCCTCCTCGAAGAGCGCCAACTCGTCCTTGGCGACGCCCCCTTCGGGACCGACGACGAGAACGATCTCACCCTCGCCGGGGAGTTCGGCGGTGGCGAGGGCCTGGCTGCCGCGTTCGAAGTCGGAGTGGAGTACGGCGGCGAAGTCGGCGCGGGCGAGCAGCGCGGCGACCTGCTTGGTCGTGGCCAGGTCCGCGACCTCGGGGAAGCGGACGCGGCGGGACTGCTTGCCGGCCTCGCGGGCGGTGCCCCGCCACTTGCCGAGTGCCTTGAGCCCTCGCTCGCCCTTCCACTGGGTGATGCAACGGGCCGCCTGCCAGGGCACGACGGCGTCGACGCCGACCTCGGTCATGGTCTCGACGGCGAGTTCACCGCGGTCACCCTTGGGAAGCGCCTGGACGACCGTGATGCGCGGCTGCGCCACCGGTTCCTCGCTGACGCCGTCCAGCTGGACGATCAGCCGGTCCTTGCCCTCGGTGCCGAGCACGACACAGTCGGCCCAGCGGCCGGCGCCGTCGGTGAGGATGACGTCCTCGCCGGGCTGGAGGCGCTTCACGGAGACGGCGTGCCGTCCCTCGGGTCCGTCGAGGACGTAGTGGCCGCCGCCACCGGCGTCGAAGTGCTCGACGACGAACACGGGAGCGGTCATCGCGGGTCACCTCCGGCGTTCCGGAAGCCGGACAACGCTGTCGTGGCGTCGGCGAGTTCGGCGGCCAGCACCTCGACGAGCTGCCCGGCGGGCAGCTCGCGGGCCATCCGGTGCCCCTGTCCCGCCCACAGGGCCATGCCCTGGGCGTCCTTGGCCTTGGCGGCGGCCTTGCGCAACGGCGAGGTGAGGTGATGGACCTCGGGGTAGGCGGCGGGGGCGTACGGGCCGTGCTCGCGCAGGAACCGGTTGACGAGCCCGCGGGCCGGCCGGCCGGAGAAGGCGCGGGTCAGTTCGGTCCGTACGAAGAGAGGGTTGGTCAGGGCCTGCTTGTGGAGGTCGGCGGCGCCGGACTCGGGGGTGGCGAGGAAGGCGGTGCCGAGCTGGGCGGCACTGGCGCCCGCGGCGAGGACGGCGGCGATCTGACTGCCGCGCATGATGCCGCCGGCGGCGACGACGGGGATCCCCACGGTTTCCCTGATCTGCCCGACGAGCGAGAGCAGCCCGAGCCCGGCGCCGTCGGTCTCGGGGACGTCCCGATGGGTGCCCTGGTGGCCGCCGGCCTCGACGCCCTGCGCGATCACCGCGTCGGCCCCGGCCCGCTGCACGGCGAGCGCCTCGTCCGGGGTGGTCGCGGTGACGAGGGTGACGGTCCCGGCCCTCCGCAGCGCCTCCAGCACCTCACCGCCCGGCACCCCGAAGTGGAAGGAGACGACGGGTACGGGGTTGTCGAGGAGTACGGCGAGCTTGGCGTCGTACCCGTCGTCCCGCCCGCTCTCGGGGTCGCCGAGCTCGGTCTCGTACCAGGCGGCTTCCCCGGCCAGCTGGTGCGAGTAGACGTCGACGGCGGCCGCATCCGCGTACTCGGGCTGCGGCAGGAACAGATTGACGCCGAAGGGCCGTCCGGTCAGCCCGCGCAGCTGCTTGATCTCCTGGTACATGCCGTCGGCCGTCTTGTACCCGGCGGCAAGGAACCCGAGCCCCCCGGCGTCGGACACGGCCGCGGCCAACCGCGGCACGGAGACCCCGCCCGCCATGGGGGCCTGCACGATCGGATAGGGGAAGAGATCGGTCAGCGCGGAGGACATGCCCGCATGTTGTCACGTCCCCCGAACAAGTCCGAATCCAGCCTTCCGCCCGGCATAGTCCATTGGCACGAGGAGGCGCCGGCCACCTTGCGGCGCCGGCGCCCGACCCGTGTCACCGCCCGTTGAACGCGTCCTTCAGCCGGGAGAACAGTCCTTGCTGGCCCGGCTGGAACTGTCCTGTCGGCCGTTCCTCGCCGCGCAGCTTCGCCAGTTCGCGCAGCAGACGCTCCTGCTCCGGGTCCAGCTTGTTCGGGGTCTGTACCTCGACGTGCACGATGAGATCGCCCCGGCCGCCGCCCCGCAGATGCGTGACACCGCGTCCGTGCAGCGGGATCGACTGCCCGGACTGCGTGCCCGGCCGGATGTCGACCTCCTCCAGCCCGTCCAGCGTCTCCAGCGGCACCTTCGTACCGAGCGCCGCCGCCGTCATCGGAATCGTCACCGTGCAGTGCAGATCGTCACCGCGCCGCTGGAACATCGCGTGCGGCAGCTCGTGGATCTCGACGTACAGGTCACCGGCGGGACCGCCACCGGGCCCGACCTCGCCCTCACCCGCGAGCTGGATCCGCGTGCCGTTGTCCACACCGGCCGGGATCTTCACGGTCAGTGTGCGACGGGAGCGGATCCGGCCGTCACCGGCGCACTCGGGACACGGCGTCGGGACGACCGTGCCGAAGCCCTGGCACTGCGGGCAGGGACGCGAGGTCATGACCTGGCCCAGGAAGGACCGGGTGACCTGCGACACCTCACCGCGCCCGCGGCACATGTCACACGTCTGGGCCGAGGTTCCCGGCGCCGCGCCCTCACCGTTGCAGGTGTTGCAGACGATCGCCGTGTCGACCTGGATGTCCTTCGTGGTGCCGAAGGCCGCCTCGTCGAGCTCGATCTCCAGCCGGATCATCGCGTCCTGGCCGCGCCGGGTGCGCGAGCGCGGACCGCGCTGGGACGCCGTACCGAAGAACGCGTCCATGATGTCCGAGAAGTTCCCGAAGCCACCCGCGCCGAAGCCGCCGGCGCCCGCGCCGCCCGCCTGGGACAGCGGGTCGCCGCCGAGGTCGTAGACCTGCTTCTTCTGCGGGTCCGACAGCACCTCGTAAGCGGCGTTGATCTCCTTGAACCGCTCCTGGGTCTTCGGATCGGGGTTGACGTCCGGGTGCAGCTCGCGTGCGAGCCGACGGAACGCCTTCTTGATCTCATCCTGCGACGCGTCGCGGCGCACGCCGAGAACGGCGTAGTAGTCCGTGGCCACTTACGACTCCGCCAGGATCTGTCCGACGTACCGTGCCACTGCGCGTACCGCTCCCATCGTTCCCGGGTAATCCATGCGGGTCGGTCCGACCACGCCGAGCTTGGCTACTGCCTCGCCGCCCGAACCGTAGCCGACCGACACCACCGAAGTTGAGTTGAGTCCCTCATAGGCGTTCTCGTGACCGATGCGTACGGTCATGCCCGAATCCCCGGCCTCGCCAAGCAACTTGAGGAGCACGACCTGCTCCTCCAGTGCTTCCAGGACCGGCCGGATGGTGAGGGGGAAGTCATGTCCGAAGCGGGTGAGATTGGCGGTTCCGCCGATCATCAACCGTTCCTCGTTCTCCTCGACCAGTGTCTCCAGCAGCGTGGAGAGCACCGTCGCGACCGTACCCCGATCCTCGACGTCGAAGCCCTCGGGCAGGTCCTCGACCAGTCGCGGCACATCGGCGAACCGACGCCCCGCGACCCGGCTGTTGAGGCGCGCCCGCAGATCGGCCAGCGAGGCCTCCCCGAAGGGGGCCGGGCAGTCGATCATGCGCTGCTCGACCCGGCCCGTGTCGGTGATCAGGACGAGCATCACGCGCGCCGGGGCGAGCGAGAGCAGTTCCACATGCCGCACGGTGGACCGGGTCAGCGACGGATACTGCACCACCGCCACCTGCCGGGTGAGCTGCGCGAGCAGCCGCACGGTCCGGGCCACCACGTCATCGAGGTCGACGGCGCCGTCGAGGAAGTTCTGGATCGCGCGCCGCTCGGGCGCGGTCATGGGCTTGACGCCCGCGAGCTTGTCCACGAACAGGCGGTAGCCCTTGTCGGTGGGGATGCGCCCGGCGCTGGTGTGCGGCTGGGCGATGTACCCCTCGTCCTCCAGGGCGGCCATGTCGTTGCGCACGGTCGCCGGGGAGACGCCAAGGCTGTGGCGCTCGGTGAGGGCCTTGGAGCCGACGGGCTCCTCCGTCCCCACATAGTCCTGGACGATGGCGCGCAGCACCTGAAGCCTGCGTTCACTCAGCATCGCGCACACCTCCAGAAGTCGGTCCCCAGGCCCCTGCCTGGCACTCTGTCCGCCCGAGTGCCAGCGTTCCCCGCGGCCCAGTGTACGGCGGTGGGGTGCCACCCGGGCAAGGTCGGTCGGGGTGTGACAGCTCGTGAACCGCTCGTACGGCTAGCGTCGCGGTATGACGGTGACTTGGGAAGAGCTGGGGTGGCAGCGGGTGGCGGCCGGGGTGGGCCGGTGCCGGCTCCCGGTCTGGGACTGCACGGCAGGGCTGGTCGTCGGGGCGGACACGGCCCTGTTGATCGATGCCGGGTCGAGCCTCGCGGAGGGGGCCCGGCTGCGGGCGCAGGCGGAGTCGCTCGCCGGGCACCGTGTGACCCATCTCGCGCTGACCCACCCCCACTTCGACCATGTCTTCGGTGCGGCGGCGTTCGCGGGTGCGGAGGTGTTCGGGCCGGTCGGCATGGACACGCTGCTCGACCAGCAGCAGGCTCGCGAGGAGCTGCGCGCGGACGCGATCGGCAACGGCCTGGAGGCGGGGGCGGCCGAGGAGGCGGTCGACGCCCTCGCCCGGCCCCGCCATCTGGTCTCCGGCGAGTGGACCCTCGACCTCGGCGGCGGCCGGCAGGTCCTGCTGGCCAACGTCGGCCCCGGGCACACGGCCCACGACCTCGCGGTGCTGGTGCCGGGCTCGCCCGAGGTGGTGTTCTGCGGTGACCTGGTCGAGGAGTCCGGCGAAGCGCAGGCGGGCCCGGACGCCGTACCGTCGCATTGGCCCGCGGCCCTGGACCGGCTCCTGGACCTGGGCGGCGAGGACGCGCTGTACGTGCCCGGTCACGGAGCGGTGGTGGACGCCGCGTTCGTGCGGGCGCAGCGGGACGCCCTGGCCCGGCGTTTCGGCGTGTCGCCCTGACCGCACCCCGGCTTCTCCTATCGTCATCCGAATGCGCCAGTACTCCGCCGATCTGACCCCGCCGTGGAAGAAGCCGAAGCCCGTCCCGGAGGTCCCGGCCGAGCCCGGCCTGGTGGTCGAGGAGCCCGGCACCGGCTTCTGCGGCGCGGTGATCCGCTGCGAGGCGGGCACGGTGACCCTGGAGGACCGCTTCGGCAAGCTCCGGGTCTTCCCGCTGGAGCCTCGGGGTTTCCTGCTGGAGGGCCGGGTGGTGACGCTCGTACGGCCTTCAAGCGCGCCTGTACGTCCCTCCCGCACCGCCTCCGGTTCGGTCGCCGTCCCCGGCGCCCGCGCACGCGTGGCCCGCGCCGGACGCATCTACGTCGAGGGCCGGCACGACGCCGAGCTGGTCGAGAAGGTCTGGGGCGACGACCTGCGCATCGAGGGCGTGGTCGTGGAGTACCTGGAGGGCGTGGACGACCTGCCGAGGATCGTGGAGGAGTTCGCCCCGGGTCCGGACGCCCGCCTCGGCGTCCTGGTGGACCACCTGGTGCCGGGCAGCAAGGAGTCCCGTATCGCGGCATCGGTCACCAGCGAACACGCCCTGGTCGTCGGCCACCCCTACATCGACATCTGGGAGGCGGTGAAGCCGTCGTCCCTGGGCATCGAGGCGTGGCCCAGAGTCCCCCACGGCCAGGACTGGAAAACGGGCGTGTGCAGGGCACTGGGCTGGCCGTCCGAGAACACGGGCGCGGTATGGCAGGCAATCCTGAAGCGCGTGACCTCTTACAGGGACCTGGAGCCAGAGCTCCTGGGCCGAGTAGAGGAACTGATCGATTTCGTCACAGCTTGACTGAACCCACCTAAAGGGGCGCGGGGAACTGCGCGACCAGCCACGACGAAACCTGCACCTTCAGTCCACCAGGTCCCGCACCACCGCATCCGCCAGCAGCCGCCCCCGAAGCGTCAGCACCGCGCGCCCCTCGTCGTACGACTCCTGCCGAAGAAGCCCGTCCGACAGCGCCCGGCGAGCAGCACGCCGGCCCTCCTCACGGAGCAGGTCAAGCGGTACACCCTCCCTCAAGCGCAGCTCCAGCAGAATCCGCTCGACCCTGCGGTCCTCCTCCGACAGCACCTCGCGCCCCGCCCCCGGCGACTTCCCCGCCGCCAGCGCCGCCGCGTACGCGCCGGGATGCTTCACGTTCCACCAGCGCACCCCGCCCACGTGCGAGTGCGCTCCCGGCCCCGCGCCCCACCAGTCGGCGCCGCGCCAGTACAACTCGTTGTGCAGACAGCGCCCCGCCTCGGAGGTCGCCCAGTTCGACACCTCGTACCAGTCGAAGCCGGCCGCCGCGAACGCGTCCTCCGCGATCAGATACCGGTCCGCGTGCACGTCGTCGTCGGTCATCGGCACCTCGCCCCGGCGGATCCGCCGGGCCAGCTGCGTGCCCTCCTCCACGATCAGCGCGTACGCCGAGACGTGGTCGGGTCCGGCGCCGATCGCCGCGTCCAGGGACGCCCTCCAGTCGTCGTCCGACTCGCCCGGGGTGCCGTAGATCAGATCCAGGTTGACGTGCTCGAAGCCCGCCGCCCGCGCCTCCGCCACGCACGCCTCGGGGCGCCCGGGCGTGTGGGTCCGGTCCAGCACGCGCAGCACATGCTGCTTCGCGCTCTGCATGCCGAAGGAGATCCGGTTGAAGCCGCCCGCGCGCAGGGTCGCCAGATACGCCGGATCCACCGACTCCGGGTTCGCCTCAGTCGTGACCTCGGCGTCCGCCGCCAGTCCGAACTCGTCACGGATCGCCGCGAGCATCCGTACGAGATCGGAGGCGCCCAGCAGGGTCGGCGTACCGCCGCCCACGAACACCGTGCGGACCTCGCGCGGATCGTCCCCCAGCACCTTGCGCGCCAGCCTGATCTCGTCGATCAGGGTGTCCGCGTAGTTGTCGCGGGAGGCGAGGACACCGCCGCTGCCGCGCAGCTCGGTGGCGGTGTAGGTGTTGAAGTCGCAGTACCCGCAGCGGGTCGCGCAGTAGGGGACGTGCAGATAGAACCCGAGGGGTCGCTCGGCGGCTCCGGAGAGCGCGTGCGCGGGGAGTGCGCCGTCGTCGGGGACGGGCTCGCCGTCGGGGAGTGCGGAAGGCATGCCTTCCATTGTCCAGCACCCGCGCCCTTGCCTCCGCGCTCACTCCGCTTGCAGCACCAGCAGGGCCAGGTCGTCGTCGGGCGGTCGTACGCCGAACTCGTGCACCAGCCGTTTGATGCGCTCGGCGATGAGCGGGGCGGTCAGGCCCGCGCAGCCGGCGAGGGCCGCGGCGAGGCCGTCGCCGTCGTCGAACTGGCGGGAGCCGCTGCGCCGCTCGGTCACCCCGTCGGTGACGCACAGGAGGGTGTCGCCGTGGCGCAGCTCGACGATCTCGCTGGTGTAGACGGCGTCCTCGACGACCCCGAGGAGGGTCTGCGGCTGGGCGACCGCACAGACCCCGCCGTCGGGTCCCAGCAGCAGGGGCAGGGGGTGGCCGGCGGAGGCGAGGGTGACCTGGACGCCGCCGTCGAAGGGCACGAGCTGGCCGAAGAGGAGGGACAGGAAGCGGGTCTGCGGGCCGTCGGCGGCCGCGGCGAGGCCCGCCGGTCCGGCGAAGGCGCGGGCGGCGGCGTCGGCGGCCTCGGTGGCGTCGTCGAGGAGGAGCTGGTTGAGGCGGTCCAGGACGTCGGCGACGGCGTACCCCTCCCGGGCCAGCAGCCGCAGCCAGGGCCGGGCCAGCCCGATCACCACGGCCGCCTCCGGCCCCTTGCCCTGGACGTCGCCGATGGCGAAGCACCAGCGGCCGTCCCCGGACGGGAACAGGTCGTAGAAGTCGCCGCTGGGGCCCGCCTTGTCGCAGGGCTCGTAGACGAGCGCGCTGCTCACCCCGGGGATCTCGGCGACCGCGCCGGGCAGCAGTCCGCGCTGGAGGACGGCGCTGATGGTGGCCTGGCGGGCGTACTGGCGGGCGGCGCTGATGGCGAGGGCGACCCGGCGGCCGAGGTCCTCGACGAGTCCGGTGATCTCGTCCGGGAAGCGCAGCAGGCCCGCCCGCCCGATGACCAGGGTGCCCAGCGGGCGGCCACCGGCGATCAGGCGGTACGCGAGGGCCGTGCCGTGGGTGCCGTGCGGGCCGAGCGCCTCGCCGGGCCAGGGGAAGGAGACGGGTCCCGAGCGCGGCGGATCGGGAGGTCGCGGCGCCTCCTTGTCCAGGGCCCGGCGCAGGTCCTCGATGAGGTTCTCGCTGCCGTGCCAGACGCGGGCCAGCCGTGGCCCCGGCCCGGCGATCGCGTCGGCGCCCCAGCCTCCGACGCCGCCCGCGCCGTCGGCCTCGGTCGCGCGCGGGGAGCCCCAGCGCCCCATGAGCTCGTCCTCCAGCCACACCGCGCACCAGTCGGCCAGCCGCGGCACGATCAGCTGTCCGGCGAGCGCGGCCACCAGGTCCTCGTCGAGCTGTCCGGCGAGCAGGTCGGAGGCCTCGGCGAGGAAGGACAGGGCACCGCGGTTGAGCCACTCCCGGTCGCGCTCGGCGCGCTGGGGTTCGGGGGCGAGGATCTCGGCGACCCGCAGACCGCGCTCCCCCGGGTACGGGTCGAGGTCGCCGGCGGCCGTGCCGCCCTCGTGGGTGAGCCGGGCCCACACGGTCTTGGAGCCGGTGCGGTACGTGATCCCCCAGGACTCGGCGAGGGCGGCGACCAGGCGAAGGCCGCGGCCGTACTCCGGTGTGCCGGGGTGGTACTCCGACCCGCCGGTGGCGAACTCGCCACGTTCGGACGGCGGTTCGGGCGCACCGGCGCGGGGGGCGCGCGAGGGGTGGTGGTCGGTGACCTCCACGACGAGCGCGCCGGTCGCCTCCATACGGCAGTCCAGTTCGATGTCGGTGCCCGCGTGGACGACCGCGTTGGTGACGAGTTCGCTGGTCACGATCGTGAGGTCGTCGGTGACGCGCTCGGTGAGCTGTTGGGCGCCGGGCAGGCCGAGTTGGGCCCATTCGGCGAGCGCGGCGCGCAGCAGTGCGCGGGCGGCGCCCGGCGCGTGCGAGCTCCCGGAAAGGGTGGCGTGCGCTCGGGCGCATGGGAGCACTCCGTCGGGCACGGGCGCATCAGAAGCACGGGGATCGCTCTCCCGTTGCGTCGGAATGGCCCCCATGTCCAGCTCCCCGAGCAGTTCGGACGAATACGCCTCAGTCGATGCGGACAGAGTGACAGACTGGCCGCGCCCATAAGCACCGAGTTACCGAAGTGGGCCGCCATGAGTGAGAACAGTGCTATGCGTGTGCTCGAAGACGGACAGAATCAGGACCAGATTCGAGCATCGGATCTGCGTCCGCTGCTCGCCGCGATGACGGCCGCGCGGGACGGGCACTTCTCGAAGCTGCCGGAGGCGGGGCACGGCCCCGTTGTGGCCGAACTGTCCGCGATCTTCAACCAGTTGGTGGACCGCAATGTCCACTTCACCACGGAGGTCCAGCGGGTCAAGCGGGAGCTGGTGCGGCACGGCCGGCTGGACGAGCGGCTCTCCCCGAGCCCCGGTGCCGGCGCCTGGGCCTCCCGGGTCAGCGATGTGAACCAGCTGCTGGACGCCCTGGTCGCCCCGGCCGCCAACGCGACCCGGGTGCTGGACGCGGTGGCGGGCGGCGATCTGACCCAGCGGGTCGATCTGCACGACGGCAACCGCCAGTTGCGGGGTGACCTGCGGCGGCTCGGCCGGGCCGTGAACAAGATGGTCGACCAGTTGTCGTTGTTCACGGGCGAGGTGACCCGGGTCGCCCGTGAAGTCGGCACCGAGGGGCGGCTCGGCGGGCGGGCCAAAGTGACCGGTCTGTCGGGCAGTTGGCGGGATGTGACCGAGGCGGTCAACACCATGGCCTCCCGGCTGACCGCGCAGGTTCGTGACATCGCCCTGGTGACCACGGCCGTGGCCCGCGGCGACCTGACCCGCACGGTCACCGTGGAGGCCACCGGTGAGCTGCTGGAACTGAAGCTGACCGTGAACACGATGGTGGACCAGCTCTCCGCCTTCGCCGACGAGGTCACGCGGGTGGCCCGCGAGGTCGGCACCGAGGGGCAGCTGGGCGGACGCGCCCAGGTGCGGGGCGTGAGCGGCGTCTGGAAGGACCTCACCGACAACGTCAACTTCATGGCGTCGAACCTGACTTCACAGGTCCGCAACATCGCCCAGGTGACGACGGCGGTGGCCAATGGCGACCTGTCGCAGAAGATCACGGTCGACGCGCAGGGTGAGATCCTCGAACTGAAGTCGACCATCAACACGATGGTGGACCAGCTCTCCGCCTTCGCCGACGAGGTCACCCGCGTCGCCCGCGAGGTCGGCACCGAAGGAAACCTCGGCGGCCGGGCCCAGGTGCGCGGCGTGAGCGGCGTCTGGAAGGACCTCACCGACAACGTCAACTTCATGGCGGACAACCTGACCTCGCAGGTCCGCAACATCGCCCTGGTCTCCACCGCGGTGGCCCAGGGCGACCTCGGCAAGAAGATCACGGTCGAGGCCAAGGGCGAGATCCTGGAGCTGAAGTCCACGATCAACACGATGGTGGACCAGCTCTCCGCCTTCGCCGACGAGGTCACCCGCGTCGCCCGCGAGGTCGGCACCGAAGGAAACCTCGGCGGCCAGGCGCAGGTGCGCGGCGTGAGCGGCGTCTGGAAGGACCTCACCGACAACGTCAACTTCATGGCCCTGAACCTGACTTCGCAGGTCAGGAACATCGCCCAGGTGACGACCGCGGTGGCCAACGGCGACCTGTCGAAGAAGATCACGGTCGACGCCCGGGGAGAGATCCTCGAACTGAAGGACACCGTCAACACGATGGTGGAGCAGCTACGGGCCTTCGCCGACGAGGTGACGAGGGTCGCCCGCGAGGTCGGCACCGACGGCCGGCTCGGTGGCCGCGCCCAGGTGCTCGGGGTGTCCGGCGTTTGGCGGGATTTGACCGACAACGTCAACTACATGGCGGACAACCTGACCTCGCAGGTGCGCAACATCGCCCAGGTGACGACCGCCGTCGCCAACGGCGACCTCTCCAAGAAGATCGACGTGGACGCCCGCGGCGAGATCCTGGAGCTGAAGACCGCCATCAACACCATGGTGGACACGCTGTCCTCCTTCTCCTCCGAGGTCACCCGCGTGGCCCGTGAGGTCGGCTCCGAGGGCCAACTCGGCGGCCAGGCACGGGTCGAGGGCGTGTACGGCACCTGGAAGCGTCTGACGACCAACGTGAACGAGCTCGCCTCCAACCTGACCACGCAGGTCCGCGCGATCGCCGAGGTCGCCTCCGCGGTGGCCCAGGGCGACATGTCCCGCTCCATCACCGTGGAGACGCAGGGCGAGGTCGCCGAGCTCAAGGACAACATCAACCTGATGGTGGCCAACCTCCGCGAGACGACCCGCGCGAAGGACTGGCTGGAGTCGAACCTGGCCCGTCTCGCCGCGCTGATGCAGGGCCACCGCGACCTGATGGAGGTCGCCGACCTGATCCTGCGCGAGCTGACGCCGCTGGTGAACGCCCAGTACGGGGCGTTCTTCCTGGCCGACCCGGACGAGGACGGCGCGGCCATCCGCACAACCGTTCCTGCAAAGGGACTGGCGTTCATCGCGGGCTACGGCTCGGCGCAGGGCGCGACGGTGGAGACCGGCGGCCTCCCCGTCCACGGTCTGGTCCGCCAGGCCGCCCGCGAGAAGAAGCGCATCCTCGTCGAGGAGGCCCCGCCGGACTACATCAAGATCAACAGCGGTCTGGGCGAGGCCGCCCCCACGAGCGTCGTGATCATCCCGATCCTCTTCGAGGACAAGCTCCTCGGCGTCATCGAGCTGGCGTCGTTCTCCCGCTTCTCCGACGTCCACCTGGCGTTCTTCGACCAGTTCGTGAACACCATCGGCGTCGCGATCAACACCATCATCGCCAACTCCCGCACGGAGTCCCTGCTCGGCGAGTCCCAGCGCCTCGCGATGCAGCTCCAGGAACGCTCGGACGAACTCCAGAAACAACAAGCCGAGTTGCAACGCTCGAACGCCGAACTGGAGGAGAAGGCGGCCCTGTTGGCCACCTCCTCCCAGTACAAGTCGGAGTTCCTGGCCAACATGTCCCACGAACTCCGCACCCCCCTGAACTCCCTGCTCATCCTGGCGAGGCTCCTCTCCGACAACCCGGACGGCCATCTCTCCGACCAGGAGGTCCAGTTCGCGACGACGATCCACCGCTCGGGCTCGGACCTCCTCCAGCTCATCAACGACATCCTGGACTTGTCGAAGATCGAGGCCGGCCGGATGGACGTCCGTCCGAAGAAGCTCCCGCTGATCAAGCTCCTCGACTACGTCCACGCCACCTTCCGCCCGCTCACCCTGGACCGGGGACTCGCCTTCGAGGTGGCCGTCGGCGAGGACGTGCCGCGCGAGATGTACTCCGACGAACAGCGCCTCCAGCAGATCCTGCGCAACCTGCTGTCCAACGCGATCAAGTTCACCGCGGGCGGCCGGGTCGAACTCCGGGTCAACCGGGTCAAGGACCCCGAGCGCCGGTACGTGAGCGAGAGCGACGAGGTGATCGCGTTCGCCGTCACCGACACCGGGATCGGCATCGCCGCCGAGAAACTCCCGGTGATCTTCGAGGCGTTCCAGCAGGCCGACGGCACCACCAACCGCAAGTACGGCGGCACCGGCCTCGGGCTGTCCATCAGCCGGGAGATCGCCGGCCTGCTGGGCGGCCGTATCGTCGCCGAGAGCGAACCCGGCAAGGGCTCCACCTTCACGCTCTACGTCCCCGTCGTCAGCCCCGGCCACTCGGCGACCGGCCCGGTCCCCGAGGACCGCTCCCTGCCGACGGTGCCGGAACAGCTCTCCTCGGAGCCCTACACGGCCACCCACGACGTGGACGACGCCTGGCCCGCACCGACAAAGCTGGAGGCGTGGAAATCGGGCCGGGCGGGCCAGGTGCTCCCCGGACGCCGGGTGCTGATCGTCGACGACGACATCCGCAACGTCTTCGCCCTCACCCATGTCCTGGGCCGGGTCGGCATGCCCGTCCTCTACGCCGAGAACGGCCGCGAGGGCATCGAGACGCTGGAGCGCAATCCCGACGTCGAACTCGTCCTGATGGACATCATGATGCCGGAGATGGACGGCTACGAGACCATCGCCGCCATCCGCCGCACCCCCCGCTGGACGGGGCTGCCCATCGTCGCGCTGACCGCGAAGGCGATGCCGGGAGACCGCGAGAAGTCGATCGCGCGGGGCGCCAACGACTACGTACCCAAACCGGTCGACGTCGACCAGCTGCTGACCGTGGTCTGCGCACTCCTGGACCCCGAGGGCGAGGACGAGGCCGAGCCCACCGCGGAAACCTCCGTAGAGGAACCGGACACGACAGGAGATGTGGCGGTTCCGCCGACGACTGAATGAGGCACAGTCACCATGAGCGCTGAGGCAACGACCGACGAGCGCGCCGGCATCCTCCTGGTCGACGACATGGAGGACAACCTGATCGCGCTGGAGGCCGTCCTGGGGTCCCTCAACGAGCCGCTCGTCCGGGCACGTTCGGGCGAGGAAGCGATGAAGGCGCTGCTGCGCCGGCAGTTCGCCCTCGTACTGCTCGACGTCCGCATGCCGGGCATGGACGGCTTCGAGACCGCCGCGAACATCAAACGGCTCGACCAGACCAAGGACGTCCCGATCATCTTCCTGACCGGCGCGGAGGACGACTCCGGCTACGCCTTCCGCGGCTACGCGACCGGCGCGGCCGACTACCTGACCAAGCCGTTCGACCCCTGGGTCCTCAGGGCCAAGGTCAGCGTCTTCCTGGACCTGCACCGCAAGAACCAGCAGCTGGAACGGCTACTGGCCCAGGACCAGGCGGACTACGGGGAGGTGAGCACGAGGCTGGCGGAACTGGAGGCGGATCTGGATGGGGAGGGCCTCCCGGACCGGGCGGCGTTGCGCACCCGGGTCCAGGAGCTACGGCAGCTGCTGAACAGGGGCCGGGGCCAAGGCTTTTAGGGGCGCGGGGAACTGCGCGACCAGCCCCCACGCACCCGCAGCCGCCTACGCCTCGCGAGCCCCGGCGTACATCTCATCAATGAGGTGCTTGTACTCCCGCTCCACAACCGGCCTCTTCAACTTCAGACTCGGCGTGATCTCCCCATGCTCCACATCGAGATCCCGAGGCAGCAACCGGAACTTCTTGATGGTCTGCCACCGCTGAAGCCCCTCGTTGAGTTCCTTGACGTACCCCTCGACCAGGGCAACGGTCTCCGGCGCCGCCACCACGTCCGCGTACGACTTCCCGCCCAGCCCGTTCTCCTCGGCCCAGCCGAGAATCGCGACCTCGTCGAGAGCGATCAGCGCGGTGCAGAAGTTCCGGTCGGCACCGTGCACGAGGATGTTGGAGACGTAAGGGCACACCGCCTTGAACTGACCCTCGACCTCGGCCGGCGCGATGTACTTGCCGCCGGACGTCTTGATGAGGTCCTTCTTGCGGTCGGTGATGCGCAGATACCCGTCGGGCGACAGCTCACCGATGTCCCCGGTGTGGAACCAGCCGTCGCTCTCCAGCACCTCGGCGGTCTTCTCGGGCAGCCCGTGGTAGCCCTCCATGATGCCGGGGCCGCGCAGCAGGATCTCGCCGTCGTCCGCGATGCGCACCTCCGTGCCGGGCAGCGGCTTGCCGACCGTGCCGGTGCGGTAGGCCTCGCCGGGGTTCACGAAGGAGGCCGCCGACGACTCCGTGAGGCCGTAGCCCTCCAGGATGTGGATGCCGGCGCCGGCGAAGAAGTACCCGATCTCGGGCGAGAGCGCCGCCGAACCGGAGACACACGCCCTCAGGTTCCCGCCGAACGCCTCGCGGATCTTGGCGAAGACCAGCGCGTCGGCGACCTTGTGCTTGGCGGAGAGGCCGAAGGGGGCGCTCGCCGTGCCGGTGCGGCGGAAGTTGTCCTGGCTGGCCTTGGCGTACTCGCGGGCCACCTGGGAGGCCCACTGGAAGATCTTGTACTTGGCGCCGCCGCCCGCCCGGGCCTTCGCGGCGACCCCGTTGTAGACCTTCTCGAAGATGCGCGGAACGGCGGCCATGTACGTCGGCTGCACGACCGGCAGGTTCTCGATGATCTTGTCGACGCGGCCGTCGACGGCGGTGACGTGCCCGACCTCGATCTGCCCGGAGGTGAGGACCTTGCCGAAGACATGCGCGAGGGGCAGCCACAGGTACTGCACGTCCTCGGCGCTGATCAGGCCGGTCGCGGCGATGGCCTTGGCCATGTAGGCCCAGTTGTCGTGCGGGAGGCGGACACCCTTGGGGCGGCCCGTGGTGCCCGAGGTGTAGATGAGGGTGGCCAGCTGGTCCTTGGTGATCGCGCCGACCCTCTCCTTGATCAGGTCGGGGTCCTTCTCCAGGCGGGCCGCGCCCCGGGCCTCCAGCTCGGCGAGGGTGAGCACCCAGTCGCCGGTCTCCACGCCCTCGGCGTCGATGACCACGACATGGGTCAGCTCGGGCAGCTCGGCGCGCTTCCCGACCGCCTTGGCCAGTTGCTCGGCGTTCTCCGCGAAGAGGACGCGGCTCTCGGAGTCGGAGACGATGAACGCCGACTCCTCGGCGTTGGTCTGCGGATACACCGTCGTCGTGGCGGCGCCGGCGCACAGGATGCCCAGGTCGGCGAGGATCCACTCGACGCGGGTCGAGGAGGACAGCGCGACCCGCTGCTCGGGCTGCACCCCGAGCTCGATCAGGCCGGCGGCGATCGCGTAGACCCGCTCGGCGGTCTGCCCCCAGCTCAGCGATTTCCAGTCGTCGGGACCCTCGCCGGAGGCCGAGGGCACGGGGTAGCGGTACGCCTCGGCGTCCGGAGTGGCCGAAACGCGCTCCAGGAAGAGGGTCGCCACGCTCGGCGGACGGTTCTCGATCAGGGTCTGTGTGTCGCTCACGACATCCTCCGGGGCCCGCGACAGTGCGGCGGCTGCTCAGTGCGGCTGGTGTGCTCTCGCGCGTTGTTTAACTCACGAGTAACTATCGAGTGGAGATCAGAGTAGAGCGGGACCGGCGCCTATGTAAGGGGCGGCGGCCTGTCACTTCGTACAGAGCGCGACGCTACGCACGCGTAGGGGCCCGTCGCTCTGACGCGCGACAGGCCCCTATTTTCACGGGAAAACGGCGCTACTTCTTGCCCTTGCCGGAACCCGCGCTCTCGTCGCTGCTCAGCACGGCGATGAAGGCTTCCTGCGGAACCTCCACAGAGCCCACCATCTTCATCCGCTTCTTGCCCTCCTTCTGCTTCTCCAGGAGCTTCCGCTTCCGGGAGATGTCACCGCCGTAGCACTTGGCGAGGACGTCCTTGCGGATGGCGCGGATGGTCTCGCGGGCGATGACCCGGGAGCCGATGGCGGCCTGGATGGGCACCTCGAAGGCCTGCCGCGGGATGAGCTCGCGCAGCTTGGCGACGAGCCGCACGCCGTACGCGTACGCCGCGTCCTTGTGCGTGATCGCCGAGAAGGCGTCGACCTTGTCGCCGTGCAGCAGGATGTCGACCTTGACGAGGCTGGAGGTCTGCTCGCCGGTGGGCTCATAGTCCAGGGAGGCGTAGCCGCGGGTCTTGGACTTCAGCTGGTCGAAGAAGTCGAAGACGATCTCGGCGAGCGGCAGCGTGTACCGGATCTCGACGCGGTCCTCGGACAGGTAGTCCATGCCGAGCAGGGTCCCGCGCCGGGTCTGGCACAGCTCCATGATCGAGCCGATGAACTCCGAGGGCGCGAGGATCGTGGCCCGTACGACGGGCTCGTAGACCTTGTCGATCTTCCCCTCGGGGAACTCGCTCGGGTTGGTGACGACGTGCTCGCTGCCGTCCTCCATGTCCACGCGGTAGACCACGTTCGGCGCGGTGGCGATCAGGTCGAGCCCGAACTCGCGCTCCAGCCGCTCACGGATCACGTCGAGGTGCAGCAGGCCCAGGAAGCCGACACGGAAGCCGAAGCCGAGCGCGGCGGAGGTCTCCGGCTCGTAGACGAGCGCGGCGTCGTTGAGCTGGAGCTTGTCGAGGGCCTCGCGCAGCTCGGGGTAGTCGGAGCCGTCCAGCGGATAGAGCCCGGAGAAGACCATGGGCTTGGGGTCCTTGTATCCCCCGAGCGCCTCGGTGGCCCCCTTCTGCTGGCTGGTGACGGTGTCACCGACCTTGGACTGGCGGACGTCCTTCACGCCGGTGATGAGGTAGCCCACCTCACCGACGCCGAGGCCGTCGGCGCCGAGCATCTCGGGCGAGTTCGTCCCGATCTCCAGCAGCTCGTGGGTGGCGCCGGTCGACATCATCTTGATGCGCTCACGCTTGTTGAGCTGCCCGTCGATGACTCGGACGTACGTCACGACACCGCGGTAGGAGTCGTAGACGGAGTCGAAGATCATGGCGCGGGCGGGCGCGTCGGCGACGCCGATGGGGGCCGGGACCTCGCGCACGACCTTGTCGAGCAGCGCGTCGACGCCCACGCCCGTCTTGGCGGAGACCTTGAGGACGTCCTCGGGGTCGCAGCCGATGAGGTTGGCGAGCTCCTCGGAGAACTTCTCCGGCTGGGCGGCCGGCAGGTCGATCTTGTTCAGTACGGGGATGATCTTGAGGTCGTTCTCCATCGCCAGGTACAGGTTGGCGAGGGTCTGGGCCTCGATGCCCTGGGCGGCGTCGACGAGGAGGACGGTCCCCTCGCAGGCGGCGAGCGACCGCGAGACCTCGTAGGTGAAGTCGACGTGCCCGGGGGTGTCGATCATGTTCAGGATGTGCGTGTTGGTCTTGTCATGGGACGGAGCCCACGGCAAACGCACCGCCTGGGACTTGATCGTGATGCCCCGCTCACGCTCGATGTCCATACGGTCGAGGTACTGAGCACGCATCTGCCGCTGCTCGACCACACCGGTCAGCTGGAGCATCCGGTCGGCGAGGGTGGACTTGCCGTGGTCGATGTGCGCGATGATGCAGAAATTGCGGATCAGAGCCGGGTCGGTACGGCTCGGCTCGGGCACATTGTTAGGGGTCGCGGGCACGCAGGGTCCTGTCTCTTGAGGCGCCTTATGCCTCGGGTCGGATCGATACGTAGGCTCCATGGTCCCACGGCGGGCGACCGGGGACCGTTTTGGGCCAGCACCCGCCACCCTGGTAGCCTGGGTGGCTGTGTCTCATGCCCTCTCAGCGCGAGGCACACCCCAAGAAATCACCTGGCCCGGATCCCTCGCGGATCCGCGCCTGAACCTGAAAAGGCTCAATCAGTGGCGAACATCAAGTCCCAGATCAAGCGGATCAAGACCAACGAGAAGGCCCGGCTGCGCAACAAGGCCGTCAAGTCCTCCCTGAAGACCGCGATCCGCAAGGCCCGTGAGGCTGCTGCCGCGGGTGACGTCGAGAAGGCCACCGAGTACCAGCGCGCTGCCGCGCGCCAGCTCGACAAGGCCGTCTCGAAGGGCGTCATCCACAAGAACCAGGCCGCCAACAAGAAGTCGGCGCTTGCTTCGAAGGTCACCGGCCTCAACGGCTGACACTTGATATTGACGCCGGAAGGACCCGAGCGGGCCCTCTCTCATCCGCTCCCGACCGGCTCCCCGGATCTGCGCGCGGCCTGCGTTCGCCACGCGGGCGCGGATCCACCATCGTGAACCGAAGGCCCCGGCACCTGCCCTTCCCAAGGGTGGAAGCCGGGGCCTTCGGCATGGCCGGGGGCGTCTCTTCCGGATCAGCCCGGCTCGTGGCGGCGCCGGGCCTCAGGCCCAGAACGCGTCGCTCTTCTCGATGTCCTCAAGGCACTCGTCGAGATCGGTGACCTTGTCCCCGACGATCCGGAAGACGATGCAGCCGGTGTCGTCCAGGTGCCTGCCCTGGCGATCGGCCGTGACCCGACACATGCCGACCGCGTGACCACGGCCGTCGACGGCGATCCCGAGCATCTCCAGGCGCATCGACCCCCCGGTCTCCTCACCGAGACGCCGGTACATGTCGAGGATCGCGTCCTGCCCCTTGAAGTCGCCCGAGAGCGGGTGAGTGCCGGGCACATGATGCGTGGCGTCCTTGGCGATCAGTTCCCGCAGGGTGTCCATGTCCCCCCGGGTGAATGCCTCGAAGCCCTTGCGGACGAGCGTTGCGTGCGGGTGTTCAGCCATGACAACCGCCACCTCTCCGTGGTCTCGGCGATATGCGGCTGATGCCTCCGATTGTCCTCCCGCCACCGACAATCGTCACGACCGGGCCTTTCAGCCCGTCCGCCCTTCGAGGACGAGGCCCTTTCGGAGCCGGGGCGGGGACGCCGTCCCCTGCTCCCTACCCGCGCCCCCGCGACCGCGCCGCACGAGCGACCGCGACGACCGCCTTCTCCAGGGCGTACCCGGGATCGTCCCCGCCGCCCTTCACCCCCGCGTCCGCCTCGGCCACCGCCCGCAACGCGAAGGCCACCCCGTCGGGCGTCCACCCCCGCATCTGCTGCCGCACCCGATCGATCTTCCACGGCGGCATCCCCAGCTCCCGCGCGAGATCCGCCGGCCGTCCGCCCCGGGCCGACGACAGCTTCCCGATCGCCCGCACCCCCTGCGCCAACGCACTGGTGATCATCACCGGCGCCACCCCGGTCGCCAACGACCACCGCAGCGCCTCCAACGCCTCCGCGGCCCGCCCCTCGACCGCCCGGTCGGCCACGGTGAAGCTCGACGCCTCGGCCCGCCCCGTGTAGTACCGCCCGACCACCGCCTCGTCGATGGTCCCCTCGACATCGGCCACCAGCTGCGACACGGCGGACGCCAGCTCCCGCAGATCACTGCCGATCGCGTCGACCAGCGCCTGACAGGCCTCCGGTGTCGCCGACCGCCCCGTCGCCCGGAACTCCCCCCGCACGAACGCCAGCCGGTCCGCCGGCTTGGTCATCTTCGGGCAGGCCACCTCCCGCGCCCCCGCCTTGCGCGCGGCGTCCAGCAGCCCCTTGCCCTTCGCACCCCCCGCGTGCAGCAGCACGAGGGTGATCTCCTCGGCGGGCGCCCCGAGATACCCCTTCACGTCCTTGACCGTGTCGGCCGACAGGTCCTGCGCGTTGCGTACGACCACGACCTTGCGCTCCGCGAAGAGCGAGGGACTGGTCAGCTCGGCAAGGGTGCCGGGCTGCAACTGGTCCGGGGTCAGGTCCCGTACGTCCGTGTCGGCGTCGGCGGCCCGAGCGGCGGCCACCACCTCCTGCACGGCACGGTCGAGCAGAAGGTCCTCCTGGCCCACGGCAAGCGTCACGGGGGCGAGAGGGTCGTCATTCGCAGTCTTCCTGGCCATCGCGACAAGCATGGCACGCGCCACTGACAACGACCGCCCCCAAGCCCCGCCCCGGCGCCCTACCGCTTTACGGCTCTACGGCTCTACGGCTCCTCCCGCCACCCGTCCCACTCCCCCGCGAACTCGTCCAACGTTCCGGGATCGAGCCGTCCCTCCTCGTCCCGCAGGACGACCAGCCACTGCGCGTCCTCCGCGTCGTCCTCCCCGGCCAACGCGTCCCGCACCAGCTGCGGCTCCTCGGTCACCCCGAACCGCTCCCCGAGCTCCCGCGCCGCTTCCTCCGCGGCGTCCCGGTCGGGCAGCACCAGCACATGTCTCACATCACTCACGCCCCCATTCTCCGGCACCGCCCCGACGCGCCTCACCCGACGACCGACCCCACCCTCTCCCTATCGATCCCTATCGATCCCTATCGATTCGATCCCCATCGATCTCTACCGATCCCTGCCGATCCGCATCGATCCCTACCGGTCCCCCTCGACCGGCCGCCCCGTCCGCCCGGCCGCCCCGCCGAAGTCCCGCACCTCCGGCACCCGCTCCAGCGCGATCCCGAACCGCTCCCGGTACACCGCGAGCACCTCCTCGTCCGTCGCCAGTTCCCGCACCTCGCGCGCCCCGTCCGCCGCCGTCACCGTGAGACTCCGGCCGCTGAGCGTGATCCTCCCGCCATCGTCCGTGACCCGCGAGCACACCAGCGACTTCGTGAAGTGCGACCCCGGCGAGGTGCTGTGCCACCACGCGCCCGCCACGAAGTCATGGAGCACCCGGGGCCGCGCCTCCAACCGGTACTGGGGCTTGCCGTTCATGACGACGTCCAGGTCCACGGCCTCGGCCGCCGCGAGCCCGCCGCCCCGTACCCCGGCCGCGTCCGGCCCCGCCACCACGACCCGGAAGACGCCCGCGGGATCGTCCTGCTCCTCCCGCGCCCCGACCGCCAGCGGCCGGTGACTGAGCGCCCCGAAGCCCACGTCGGCCAGCCAGTCGCCCCCGTCCACCGTCCGCACCCGCAGCGCGAGATGGTCGTACGGAATGCCAAGCCGCCCCTCCTCCCCGTACACCCGGCCCGCGAGCAGCGTCACGTCGAAGCCCAGCGCGCCGAGCAACGCCCCGAAGGCGCCGTTGAGTTCGTAGCAGAACCCGCCCCGGCGCGCCCCCACCACCTTGTCCAGCAGCCGCTTCTCCTCCAGCACGATCTCCTCCCCGAGATGGACCGAGAGGTTCTCGAAGGGCACGGTCCGCAGATGGCGCAGGTGCAGCTCGCACAGCGCGTCCGTGGTGGGCCGCGCCGGGCGACCGGCTCCCAGGCGGCGGAGATAGGCGTCGACCTGTACAGAATCCATGCCTTCAGTCTCCGTCACCACCGCCTCCACCACCCTGGACCTCGACCGGCTTCAGCCACCCGAGACCCGCAGCCCCTCCCTTGGCCTCAACCGACCTCAGCCACCCGAGACTCGCAACCCGCCCCCCGTCCCCGAGACCGCCAACGCCCCGTCCTCGTCCGTCCGCAGCACCACCGCGCCCAGGGCCCGCAGCGCCGCGACCGTGCCGGGTGCCGGATGCCCGTACGGGTTGTCCCTTCCGCAGGAGATCAGCGCCAGCCGCGGAGCCACCTTTCGTATGAGTTCCGGATCCTGGTAGGCGGAACCGTGGTGGGCCACCTTGAGGACGTCCACGCCGCCCAGCGACGCACCCGCCGGCGACCTCAAAAGCGCCTGCTGGGCCGGGGGTTCGAGATCACCGAGCAACAGCAACCGCAGCTCCGCCGACCGCACGAGCAGCGTGACACTGGCGTCGTTCGGCCCGTCCGGTTCCGGTGCGACGAGCCCGACCGGTGCCCCCGGTGGCACATTCGGTGGTGGACTCGGCGGCGGCCACACGACCTGCCAGGACAGTGACCCCGTGCGCCGCTCCTCCCCGGCGACCGCGCGGGTGAGCGGAATGTGCCGCCGCGCCGCCTGTCTCCGTACGAACTCCACCTGGTCCACGGGCTCTTCGAACCCGGTCGTCTCGATCGCGCCCACCGCCCGCCCGCGCAGCACCCCGGGCAGGCCCGCCACATGGTCGGCGTGGAAGTGGGTCAGGACGACCAAGGGCACCTTGGTGATCCCGAGCGTGCGCAGACACCGGTCGACCAACGCCGGGTCGGGCCCCGCGTCGACCACCACGCCCGTGCCGTCGCCCGCCGCGAGCACCGTCGCGTCGCCCTGTCCCACGTCGCAGACCGCGAACCGCCAGCCGGGCGGCGGCCACCCGGTGACGACCCTGGTCAACGGCGGCGGCTGCACCACCACCAGCACGAGCAGCGTCCCGCAGGCCCCGCACCACCACGGATGCCGCAGCAACCGTCGACCGGCCAGGACCACGACCCCCGTGACCACGGCGAGCAGAGCCGCCCCGCCCCAGCTGCCCGGCCAGTCCACCCCCGCGCCGGGCAGCGCCGCCCCGGTACGGGCGACGTCCGCGATCCAACCGGCGGGCCAACTCGCGCACCACGCCAGCGCCTTGGCCACCGGCATCGCCACCGGTGCCGCCGCCAGCGCCGCGAAGCCCAGCACCGTGGCCGGCGCCACCGCGAACTCCGCGAGCAGATTGCACGGCACCGCCACCAGACTCACCCGTGCCGACAGCACCGCCACGACCGGCGCGCACAGGGCCTGCGCGGCACCGGCGGCGGCCAGCGCCTCCGCCAGCCGCGGTGGCACCCGCCGCCGTTGCAGGGCCGCGCTCCAGCGGGGCCCGATCGTCAGCAGGGCTCCGGTGGCCAGCACGGACAGCAGGAATCCGTAACTGCGGCCCAGCCAAGGGTCGTACAGCACCAGCAGCAGTACGGCCGTCGCCAGCGCCGGGATCAGCGATCTGCGGCGTCCGGTCGCCAGGGCGAGCAGGACGACGGCACCGCAGGCCGCGGCCCGCAGCACGCTCGGGTCCGGTCGGCACACGACGACGAAGGCCAGGGTGAGCACGCCGCCGAGCACCGCTGTCGTCCGCAGCGGGATACCGAGCCGGGGTGCGAGTCCGCGCCGTTCGACCCGCTGGGCCAGCCCGGGCGGTCCGATGAGCAGGGCGAGGATGATCGTGAGGTTGCTCCCGGAGACGGCGAGCGTGTGGGCGAGGTCGGTCGCCTTGAACGCCTCGTCCAGCTCCGGTGTGATCCGCGAGGTGTCGCCGACGACCAGCCCCGGCAGCAGCGCCCGGGCATCCCCCGGCAACGGATCGGTGGCCGCCCGCAGCCCCGCCCGGAGCCGCCCCGCGAACCGCTGCACCCCCGACGGCCCCGCCACGACGTCCGGCGCCACCCGGCCCGAGACCCGCGCCACCCCCGCGACCCGGTCCCCGTCCCGCACCGTCGGCGCCAGCCGCGCACTCACCCGCACCCGCGTGGAGGGCAGCAGCCGAAGCCAGCCCGAAGTCGGTGCCCCAGCACCGACACCCACCTGCCCGACACCGGCCCCGCCATCCGCACCCGCACCCGCACCCGCACCCGCACGCAGCTGACCGCCGGAACCGACACCTGCCGCCATCTCCGTCCCGGCGGCCCCTCTCCCCGCCCCCACGTCAACGATCACCAGCACCGGCGTCCGCGTCTCCACCGCTGCCCCGCCCGGTTCCTCGACCCGCCGCACCTCCGCGCCGATCAGCACGGAGGCCGGGGCCATGTGATCCCCCTTGACCCGAGGCCGGGTGAGCCGGGGATCCGAGGTGATCTCCAGCTCAGCGGTCACCGTGGCGTACTCCCGCACCAGCGCGGGAACGGGTCCCCGGCGCAGATCGGCGCCGTGCAACCCCGCGGAGGCGGCTGCCGCGGCGACGCACAGCAGCACGGCGGCGACCGCCACCCGACGCCCGGCACGCCTCGGCATCACCAGGAGCCCCACCCCTGCGACCAGGCACCCGAGGGCGAGGCCGATGACCCGTCCCGACGCGGCGTCCACCATCGTCGCCGCCGTCAGCCAGGCGGCCAGCGCGGGCGGTACGAGTCGTAGGTCGGTCGGCCCCTCCTGCCGGGGGTTGGCCGCGCCCAACCGCGCGCCGGAGGAGGCATGCACGGCCGGGCGCGGGTGAGGTGCCGTCGACGGGGGCTCCGCAGGGCCAGGGACGCGACTCATGGCCGTACGAGATTCCGCAGGTCGGCGAAGCGACGCTCACCGATGCCGTTGACCTCGCGCAGTTCGTCCACCGAGCGGAAACCGGCGTGCTGTGTGCGGTAGTCGACGATGTGCTGGGCCAGCACCGGACCGACGCCGGGCAGAGTGTCGAGCTGGTCCACGGTCGCCGTGTTGAGGGAGACCGGCGCGGCGGGCCCAGCCCCCGCCACCGAACCGCCTGAACCGCCTGAACCGCCCGAGCCCACTGAGCCCGCCGCACCTCCCGCACCCCCGGCAGGACCGGCAGGACCGGACGCCGCCCCGGCCGGAGCACCGACGACGACCTGCTCACCGTCGATCAGGAAGCGGGCCCGGTTGAGACCGGTGGTGTCCGCACCGGGCTTGACCCCGCCGGCCGCGCGGAGGGCGTCGGCGACCCGTGCCCCCGCCGGAAGGCGATGGATCCCGGGTTTCCGGACCTTGCCGCTGACGTCCACCACAATCTCGGACATCGCCGTACCGACCGCGCCCGGCACCCCACCCGAGGCACCGGCCCCGCCCTCCGTACGCTGCTCGTCGGACGTCCGCTGCCCCTCGAAAGGCACCGCCGCGCGCACCACCTCCGGCGCCCGCACCGACTGCGTACGGCCGGTCCAGAAGTGCTGCACGGCGAAACCGGCCGCGACCACGAGCAGCACCGCGAGCGCCACCACGCTCCGCCGCTCCAGACCGCACCTGGTCTGAAGCCACACCGGCATCCGCTCCCGCACGGCAAGCCCCACCCGCACCCGCCAGTCCCCCGAAGCCGAAGCCGAAGCCGAAGACGAACCCGCCACAGACGGAGCCGGAATCGGCGTCGGAGACGGAGACGGAGACGGACTCGGAATCGGCGTCGGCGTCGGCGTCAGGACCGCAGTCGTCGGACCGTCCTCCGCCGGAACATCCGCCCCCGCCCCCAACTCCCGCCACTCTCCCGCCCGTTCGGCGAAGATGACCTCCGCGCGCCGCCGAAGCTCCTCGCCCGACGCATACCGATGCCGGCCCCGACGGCCGGCGGGCGAGGGGCGTCGACGATGGCGGCTGCGGACATCCGAGGCAGGGCCACGGCCCGGCCCACTGGTCGGGACAGCTGTGCGTGAACGTGATCGAAGTGCCATGCGCCGAGGATCCGGCACTTCGCCCTTCCACGATGATCTTGCTCAATTCCCGGGGACGACCACCCAGTTGTGGATAACTCCACCACCCACACGAGTGACAGACACACGCCCCCGAGCCGCCCCGATGTCCGCCCGCGCCCGCCACCGAGGCGAAGCCACCCCCGTCACCGAGGCGAAACCACAGCCCCCAGCAACCCAGGCCCCGTATGCGCCCCGATCACCGCCCCGACCTCGCTCACATGCAGGTCCGCCAGCCCGGGCACCCGCGCCCGCAGCCGGTCCGCCAGGGCCGACGCCCGGTCGGGGGCGGCGAGATGGTGGACCGCGATGTCGACCTGCGCGCTGCCGGCCCGGTCGGCCACGATCTCCTCCAGGCGGGCGATCGCCTTCGACGCCGTCCGCACCTTCTCCAGCGGTTCGATGCGCCCGCCTTCCAGCTGGAGCAGCGGCTTGACCGCGAGGGCGGAGCCGAGGAGGGCCTGCGCGGCGCCGATCCGGCCGCCGCGACGCAGATAGTCGAGGGTGTCGACGTAGAAGTAGGCGGAGGTGCCGGAGGCCCGCTTCTCGGCGGCCGTGACGGCCTCGTCGATGGTGCCGCCGCTCTCGGCGGCCTCGGCCGCCGCGAGCGCGCAGAAGCCGAGGGCCATCGCGATCATCCCGGTGTCCACGACCCGTACCGGCACCGGTGCCTCGCGGGCGGCCAGGACGGCGGCGTCGTAGGTGCCGGAGAGTTCGGCGGACAGATGGAGGGAGACGATGCCGGTGGCGCCGGTCTCGGCGACCTTGCGGTAGGTCTCGGCGAAGAGCTGCGGGCTGGGGCGGGAGGTGGTGACCGGGCGCCGTTTCTGGAGCGCCTGGGCCAGCGACCGGGTCGAGATCTCGGTGCCCTCTTCGAGTGCCTGGTCGCCGAGGACCACGGTCAGCGGTACCGCGGTGATGCCGTGGCGCTCCATCGTCCGCGGCGGCAGGTAGGCCGTTGAATCGGTGACGATCGCGACATGGCGGGACATGAGCTGGAGGTTACCTGCCGTAGCGCCCGTGCGGCAGCCCGACCCCTCCGGGCCGGAGGGGCCGTGGCCGGATCAAGTCGTGCTCTCGGGGCGGGGCTTCTTCTGCCAGGGGTAGGTGGGGCGGGTGACCGGTGGCGTGATGGAGGTCTGCGTCGGTTCCTCGGCCGTGCGGGACCGCGGGGTCTGCGGCCAGGTCTGCCGGGAGTCCGCGCCGTCGGCGGCCGGGGCGTCGGGCCAGGACGGCGGGGACTGCGCGGCGGCCGGATCCGTCGGCTCGGCCGTGGTCCAGTGGCGCAGGGCGCCGGCCTCCATGTCGATCTGGGTGCTCAGGGAGTCCAGGTCGTCGTCCGCGAAGCGGCGGGCCCGGTCGCGGGCGGCCCAGCGCAGGGAGTCGGCGGAGCGGGTGATGGTCTCGGTGCGCTCGCGCAGGGCGGGCAGCCGCTCGGCGAGGGTCGCGCGGTCCGGCTCGGACTCCAGTCGGCGCAGTTCGGCGTCGAGTTCGTGGCCGTGCGCGCTGAGCCGGTCGAAGAGGGCGAGGGACTCCTTGAGGGACTCGTCCTCGGCCACGCCCGCGTGCAGCGCGTCCTGGGTGGCGCGCATGGAGGTCCGCAGGCGCAGCCGCAGTTGGGCGACCTCGCCCGCGGGGCCGGGCTGCACCATGGACTTGGCCCGCAGGGTGTGGTCCTCGACCGTGCGCCGGGCCTGGGTGATGGTGCGGTCCACCCCGCGCTTGGCGGCGCCGACCGCCTTCACGGTGGCGTAGGCGCCGAGCACCAGGAAGAGCACGAAAAGCAGAGCGACGATCGCCAACAGTGCCTCCACAACGCTCCTCCTCCACCGGGCGCGAGGTTCCACGCCCCTCTCTCAACGGTAAACGCAACAGGCAGGCCCGGAGTTCCAGAAGAACCCCGAACCTGCCCGTACCGAAGCCCTAGGGGCCGACCGCCTCCCGGACGACCGGACGCCTACGCCTACGCCTACGCCTACGCCGGAACGATGTTCACCAGCTTCGGCGCCCGCACGATCACCTTGCGGATGCCCGCCCCGTCCAGCGCCGCCACGACCTTGTCGTCGGCCAGCGCCACCTTCTCCAGCTCCTCCTCGGAGATGGTCGGCGAGACCTCCAGGCGGGCCTTGACCTTGCCCTTGATCTGCACGACGCAGGTCACGCTCTCGTCCACCACGTACGCGGGGTCGGCGACCGGCAGGTCCTGGTGGACGACCGAGTCGGTGTGGCCCAGCTTGCGCCACAGCTCCTCGGCGATGTGCGGGGCCAGCGGGGCGATCAGCAGCACCAGCGCCTCGGCGACGGACCTGGGCAGCGCGCCGCCCGCCTTGGTCAGGTGGTTGTTCAGCTCGGTGACCTTGGCGATGGCGGTGTTGAACCGCATGCCCTCCAGGTCGCCGCGCACACCGTCGATGGCCTTGTGCAGGGCACGCAGCGTGTCCTCGTCGGGCTCGGCGTCGGAGACGGTGACCTCACCGCTCGCCTCGTCGACGATGTTGCGCCACAGCCGCTGAAGCAGCCGGAACTGGCCGACCACCGCGCGCGTGTCCCACGGCCGGGAGACGTCCAGCGGGCCCATCGCCATCTCGTACAGGCGCAGGGTGTCGGCGCCGTACTCGGCGGCGATCTCGTCCGGAGTGACCGCGTTCTTCAGGGACTTGCCCATCTTGCCCAGCAGTCGGGAGACCTTCTCGCCCTGGTAGTAGTAGGCGCCGTCGCGCTCCTCCACCTCGGCGGCCGGTACGGCGATCCCGCGCGCGTCCCGGTAGACGTAGGCCTGGATCATGCCCTGGTTGAACAGCTTGTGGAACGGCTCCGCGGAGGAGACGTGGCCCAGGTCGAACAGGACCTTGGACCAGAAGCGCGCGTACAGCAGGTGCAGCACGGCGTGCTCGGCACCGCCGACGTACAGGTCGACGCCGCCGTGCGGCCGGCCCTCGCGCGGACCCATCCAGTACTGCTCGATCTCGGGGTCGACCAGGGCCTCGCTGTTGTGCGGGTCCAGGTAGCGCAGTTCGTACCAGCAGGAACCGGCCCAGTTGGGCATGGTGTTGGTCTCACGCCGGTACTTCCGCGGACCGCGCCCGTCGCCCAGGTCCAGGGTGACGTTGACCCAGTCCTCGTTGCGGGACAGCGGGGTCTCCGGGGAGGTGTCCGCGTCGTCCGGGTCGAAGGTGCGCGGCGAGTAGTCCTCGACCTCGGGCAGCTCCAGCGGCAGCATCGACTCGGGCAGGGAGTGCGCGACGCCGTCCTCGTCGTAGACGATCGGGAAGGGCTCGCCCCAGTAGCGCTGACGGCTGAACAGCCAGTCGCGCAGCCGGAAGTTGATGGTGCCCTCGCCGACGCCGGACCGCTCCAGCCACTCGGTGATGCGCGCCTTGGCCTCGGCGACGGGCAGGCCGTCCAGGGAGATGCCCTCACCCGAGGAGTTGATGATCTTCGCGTCGTAGGAGGCGAAGGCGTCCTCCCATGTGGAGGTGTCCGTGCCGCGGCCGTCGGTCGGCTCCACGATGCAGGTGATCGGCAGTTCGAAGGCGCGCGCGAACTCGAAGTCGCGCTGGTCGCCCGCGGGGACGGCCATGATCGCGCCGGTGCCGTAGCCCATCAGGACGTAGTCGGCGATGAAGACGGGGACCTGCTCGCCGTTGACCGGGTTGGTGGCGTAGGCGCCGATGAAGACGCCGGTCTTGTCCTTGGCCTCGGCCTGGCGCTCCACGTCGGACTTGGCGGCGGCCTGCGCGCGGTAGGCGGCGACGGCCTCGGCCGGGGTGGCGTGCCCGCCGGTCCAGACGTCGTGGGTGCCCTCGGGCCAGGCGGCCGGGGTGAACTTCTCGACCAGCGGGTGCTCGGGCGCCAGCACCATGTAGGTCGCGCCGAACAGGGTGTCGGGGCGGGTGGTGAAGACGGTGATGTTCTCGCCGTCGATCGGGAAGTCGACGCGGGCGCCCTCGGAGCGGCCGATCCAGTTGCGCTGCTGCAACTTGATGGCCTCGGGCCAGTCCAGCGCGTCCAGGTCGTCGATCAGCCGGTCGGCATAGGCGGTGATGCGCATGTTCCACTGGCGCAGCTTGGCCTTGAAGACGGGGAAGTTGCCGCGCTCGGAGCGGCCGTCGGCGGTGACCTCCTCGTTGGCCAGCACGGTGCCCAGCCCGGGACACCAGTTGACGGGCGCGTCGGAGGCGTAGGCCAGCCGGTACTCGCTCAGGACGTCGGCGCGCTCGGCGGCGGTCAGCGCGTCCCAGGAACGGCCACCGCGTACCGCGCGCTCACCGGACTCGAACTGGGCGATCAGCTCGGCGATCGGGCGGGCCTTCCGCGCCTCGTCGTCGTACCAGGAGTTGAAGATCTGGAGGAAGATCCACTGGGTCCACTTGTAGTAGTCCGGGTCGATCGTGGCGAACGACCGGCGCTTGTCGTGGCCCAGGCCCAGCCGGCGCAGCTGGGCCTTCATGTTCTCGATGTTGGCCTCGGTGGACACGCGCGGGTGCGTGCCGGTCTGCACGGCGTACTGCTCGGCGGGCAGGCCGAAGGCGTCGAAGCCCAGGGTGTGCAGGACGTTGTGGCCGGTCATGCGCTGGAAGCGGGCGAAGACGTCGGTGGCGATGTAGCCCAGCGGGTGGCCGACGTGGAGGCCCGCACCGGAGGGGTACGGGAACATGTCCATGATGAACTTCTTGGGCTTGGCGACCAGCTCCGGGTCGCCCGCCAGGTCACCCTTGGGGTTCGGTGCGGCGTACGTCCCCTCGGCGTCCCAGAAGTCCTGCCAGCGTGCCTCGATCTCGGCCGCCATGGCAGCCGTGTAGCGGTGCGGCGCGGCCACCTCGGCGGGGGCAGCGGGGTTCGTCTCGCTCATGATCCTTAAGCTCCATCGATCGTCTCTGCCAGCGGCTGCGTCGTCCAGGCTGTGACATCAGCAAATGAAAAATCCCCTCGCACAGGAGGGGACGCCGCGCTGATTCCGACCCGTCCGGTTCACCGGCGGTCGGGACTGGTCAGCGCGGCTCGCTAAGCAGAAGGCGTACGGCACGCATGGCGTCAGGGTACCGCAGCCGTTGAGCAAGCCGCGACGCGCTTACGTATGCCTCCTGTAGGCCCCGGACATCGGGTACCGAACTGAACAAACGTCAAAAGTTACTTCGCGTAACACCCACTAAGGGACAACGCAACAAGCCCACGGCCTTTTGATAACAACGCAATAACTCAAACCCCGTACCGATCGGTATGGCTCCACTTAGAGTGCGGCAGCGGGACCGCCTTCCCGAACTGCTCGGAGTTGCCCCCATGAACCCTCGTCGAAGTAACAGCTCGCTCCCCAGGCCCGGCCGCTCGGCCTACGGCATGGCGTCGGCTGTCGTTCTGCTCTTCATACCCGTGTTCGTGCTGGTAGGAGGTGACACGGTCCGTGACTTCCTGAACTTCGGCGCGGGCGTGCTGTCCCTCGTCTCCCTCAGCTGCTCGGTGATCTGGGGCCTGGTCGCCCAGGACCGGATCTTCCTCAACCCCAAACAGCGGATCATCGGCCAGGCCGTTCACCGGACGACCGCCGTCGGCTCGATCGCGTTCCTGCTGCTGCACATCACCACCAAGGTCGCCCTCGATCACACCCAGCTGATCGGCGCGATCGTCCCGTTCTCGCTCGGCGTCACCGGCAGCGCCGGCCTGATCGGCCTCGGCTCGCTGGCCGGGCTGCTGATGATCTTCGTGGGCATCACCGGCGCCCTGCGCAACCAGTTCGCCTCCCCCGCGCCGGTCGCCGCCCGCTGGCGGGCCATGCACATGCTGGCGTACCCGGCCTGGTGCTTCGCGCTGATCCACGGCCTGTACTCGGGCCGCGAGGCGAAGCCGGTCTTCGTGATCCTCTACAGCCTCTCCCTGGCCGGCGTGATGGCCGCGCTCGCCCTGCGCGCGGCGCCGCGCCCGGTCAAGCGCAAGGTCGCCGACCGGATCCAGGCGATCCTGGGCACCGAGGACCGGCCGGGCCGCGAGGAACTGGACGCGAGCCGGGCCAAGGTCGCCGAGGCCGCCTCCGCCCTGCCGGGCTACGAGAACACGCGAGCCGCGCGGTCCCGCCCGGAGCCCTCGTACGAGGCACCCGCGCCCGCCCCCGCCCCGGAGCCCGCGAACGGCTTCGCCGCCGCCTACCGCGCCGTCCAGCCCACCCCGCGCATCCCGCAGCAGCCGTCCTACGGCGCCGACCAGACCGCCCGCATGGACTTGCCCATGGACATGCAGCCCACGCAGGCCGTGCCCCGCTACGACACCGGCGGCAGCACCTCGGGCAGCTGGCCGATCCCGTCCCCGCCGCCGGTCGGCGAGGCACCTCCGTCGGCCTACGACCCGCTCCAGGACACCGGATACAATATCCCGACCTACCGCAATACGGACACGTCCGGATACGGCACGAGTGACGTGTACGACACCGGTGAGTCGAACGCCGCCTCCGGCGCGTACTACCCGAACGACACGTACAACAGCGGTCCCGCCACTGATCCAACGCCCGGTGACTCCTACGACTTCGGCGCACCGGGTTCGGGCGAACCTTGGAACATGCCTTCCGGAGGCTATAGGTGAACGAGGCCCTGCCCGACGTCCCAGAAGTCCGCGTGGTCGGTCTTCCCCAGCTCACGTCAGGCTTCGACCTTGTCGAAAGACTCGATCTGCCCATGCACCTGAAGGTGCACGGGCCGCTCGAACCCATGGGCGGCGAGCAGCTCGCGAAGCTCGCCGAGAACATCAACCTGAAGGGCCGCGGCGGCGCGGGCTTCCCCTTCCACAAGAAGCTGCGCTCGGTCGCCGAGGCGGCCATCAAGCGCGGGGTACGACCGGTCGTCGTCGTCAACGGCAGCGAGGACGAACCGGCCTGCCGCAAGGACACGGTGCTCATCAACCGTGCCCCGCACCTCATCCTGGACGGCGCCCTGCTGGCCGCCGAAGCCCTGGGCGCCCGCACGCTCGTGATCGGGGTCACCCGGGAGTCCACCCAGCGCTCCATGGAGGCCGCGCTCGCCGAACGCGGCCTCAGCAACGGCCGTAGATCGGCCCTTCGCGCGCGCGTGCAGCGCAACCCCGTCCGTATGGTCACCGGAGCGGCGGCGTCACTGATCCGCTCCATCGACGGCGGCCCGGCGATCCCGCCCGGCCGCAAGGTCAGCGCCTCCCAGAACGGCGTGGGCGGCGCACCGACCCTCCTGTCGAACGCGGAGACGTTCGCCCAGCTGGCGATCGCCGCCCGCATCGGCCCGGAGCGCTACGGCAACACCGGGCTGTACGACGAGCCGGGCACCGTCATGCTCACGGTCTCCGGCGCGGTCGCCCGCCCCATGGTGATCGAGGCCCCCACCGGCGTACCGCTGCGCTACATCCTCCAGCTCGCCGGCGCCCCGCCCGTTCCGCAGGGTGTGCTCACCGGCGGCTACCACGGCAAGTGGATCGACGCCGCGACCGTCAACGAGGCGGTCGTCTCCCGCAACTCCCTGGACGCGGTGGGCGGTGCGCTCGGCGCGGGCGCGATCCTGCCGATCAGTCAGGAGACCTGCCCGCTGGGCGAGTCGCTGATGGTGGCGAAGTGGCTGGCCGAGGAGAGCGCGGGCCAGTGCGGTCCCTGCTACCTCGGTCTGCCGGCCGCCGCGCGCGGCATGGAGGACATCCTCAACGGCGGCGGCCCGGCCGCCCTGGAGGCGCTCAAGCAGGTCGCCAAGAACGTGAAGCGGCGCGGCGCGTGCTCGCACCCGGACGGCTCCGCGATGTTCCTGGAGTCGACCATCAAGGCGTTCACCGACGACCTCGCCGCCCACGTCCTCGGCAACGGCTGCGGACGGCCCGTGGAGGGCGTTCTGCCGCTCTTCGAGGGCGGCATGGCGCCCGCGGGCCTCCCGGGCGGTGCCACGTCCGAGGAGAACGGCCCCAGCCGCCAGAAGATCTACGTCGACTGGACGCTGTGCCGCGGCCACGGTCTGTGCGCCGACATCCTCCCGGAGGTCTTCGAACTCGGCGCCGACGGCTTCCCCACGGTCGCCCAGGCCCAGGTCCCCCGCTACGCCGAGGCGAAGGCCCTCCGCGCGGTCCGCCGCTGCCCCGCCCTCGCCCTGCGCCTCGAGGAAGCGGCCCCCCGCGACAACGGCGCGTCCCGCAACCTGCCGGTCCTCTCCCAGGGCCGCGGCCGCCGCGCTCTGGGTCGCTGAGCCGACAGCACGAAGGGGGCCGCCCGATCCGGGCGGCCCCCTTCGGCATGTCAACTGCCCCCGGAAACGCAAGAATCCCGCCGGATCAAGATGATCCGGCGGGATCTTTCTGTGGAGCTAAGGAGAATTGAACTCCTGACCTCCTGCATGCCATGCAGGCGCTCTACCAACTGAGCTATAGCCCCTTGCGGTGTCCTCCGCGGTTTCCCCCGGCGGCGACGCCAACATTACACGCTCCCCCGGGTGGAACACCAAATCGTTTCCCTGAGGCCCACCACCGGCGGACCTCAGGCCGTGACGAACGAGTAGAACCTCTTGAGCGTGCAGTGCTCTTCGAGCAGCCGGCCATAGATCGGCTCGCCCTCGAGCTCCCGGTACGTCTCGATCGGGTCGCCTTTTATGATCAGCGCCCGCGCGCATTCCTCGCACCAGTACTGGTAATCGGGATTGAGGGGCTCCATGTCCCGCACGATCGGCGTCCCGCTGCCGCACCAGTCGCACTTTCGCCTGTGTGCACCCATCGATCAGCTCCAGCTGTGGCCGCAGGCCGTGCACACGTAGGAGATTCCGCCGTTGTCACCGAGCACTTGCGCGACATGGAGGGAACCGCAGGAAGGGCAGATGAGGCGGGTGACGGTGTCCCGGGCCAGCACTGCTCCGAGGAGGCCGTCGACCTCCTCGAGGATGCTCGCAGGCATCGCTACTCCCTCCCGTCGGGCCGCGCCCCCTTCCGGCCGTTTGATTCTGCCACGGCCGGACCAATACGGTCAGCGACGCCTCAGTACCAGTCCGGACACGGCACCCACCGCAGCGGTCCCGGCCAGCGCGAACATGCACGCCAAAAGCGCCTCCGCAGAGGTATACGCCTCCGGGGCCCCAAGTGACTCAAGCCGGTTGAAGAACAGTGTGCCGAACACCGCGACGCCGGTCAGCTGGCCGAGCTGGGTGACGGTGGCGAGCAGACCGCTGGCGTCCGCCGCGTCCTCGGGCCGCACGGTCGCCAGGGCCCGGGTGAGCGTGGGGCTGAAGGCGAGCGCGAGACCGACGCCCACACCGACGTACGACGCATGGGCCAGGGCTCCGCCCTCGCCGCCGCCCTTGAGCGCGAGGCCGGTCCCGGCCACGGCCAGCGCGGTGAGCGCGAACCCGGCGGGCGCCAAGGCCCGCTGCCACACGGCGGGCCAGTTGCGCCAGGTCAGTCCGACCACGCCGAAGGCGACCGCGGTCGGCACGAAGGTGAGGCCGGAGCGCAGGGCGCTGTAGCCGAGGCCGCCCTGGAGATGCAGGGTCAGCAGGAACAGGAAGCCGCCGTTGACCGCCATGACGGCCATGATGCGCAGGACCGCCAGTCCCATACCGGGGTGGCGCAGCACCCTCGGCGCGATGAGCGGGTCGCCGCCCCGCCGGGCCAGCCGCGACTCGAACCGGCAGAACACGGCGAACAGGACCACGGCCGCGGCCAGCGACAGCCACGACCACAGCGGCCAGTCCTGCTCCTGCCCCAGCACCAGCGGCACCGTGAACAGCGAGACGGCCGTGCCGAGCAGGACGAGCCCCGGCAGATCGAGCCCGCGCCGACGCCCGCTCCCGCCGCCCCGCGGCAGCACGCGCCCGCCGACGACCAGGAGTACGACGCCCACGGGCACGTTCACCAGGAACACCGGCCGCCAGCCGGTGCCGAACAGATCCGCGCTGACCAGGACCCCGCCGAACACCTGCCCGGCGGCCGCGCCGACGGCCAGCACCGCCGAGTACGCGCCGAGCGCCTTCACCCGGGCCTCACCGACGAAGTTCCGCTGGATCAGGCTGAGCACCTGCGGGATCATCAGCGCCGAGCCGGCGCCCTGGACCAGCCGGAACACGATCAGTTCGGTGGCCCCCTGCGCCAGTCCGCAGGCGAGCGAGGCGGCGGTGAACAGGGCCATCCCGGCGAGGTGGGCCCGGCCGGGACCGAACCGGTCGCCGAGGCGGGCACCGGTGATCAGCAGCACCGCGTAGGTGATGGTGTATCCCGCGACCACCAGCTGCAACTCGGCGCCCGAGGCGTGGAGTTCGGAACCTATGGTGGGGGCCGCGACGTTCACGATGAAGACGTCGAGCATGGCCATGAACATCGCGGCGAGGACGACGGCGAGGAGCGGGCGGGGGCCATTGTCAGTGCCGGGTGTTTCACTGATCGCGGGGCTCGGAGCGGGCTCGGAACCCGTTCCGGCAGGGGTGGTTGTCGTCATGCCGTCGAGCGTGACGGCGCCCCGGTACGGGTGCCGAGAGCCCGCTGATGCTGGTACTGACAGCACCTGGCAGGAGACGGGCCGGGCGTCGACGATGGGGGCGTGGCGATGGGGGACGTGACGATGGGGACGACACAGCGCCGCCGGCCGGAGCTGGCCGCGTTTCTGCGCACCAGGCGCGCCCGGGTGACCCCCGCGGACGTGGGGATGCCCCCGGGCCTGCGCCGCCGCACCCCGGGCCTGCGCCGCGAGGAGGTCGCCCAGCTCTCGGGGGTCGGTGTGACCTGGTACACATGGCTGGAGCAGGGCCGCCCCATCAACGCCTCGGCGCAGGTCCTGGACGCCGTGGCGCGCACGCTGCGGCTCGATCCGCCGGAGCGTGAGCATCTGTACCGCCTGGCCGAAGTGCCGTACACGGCAACGCCGGAGGCCGTCGCGCGGTCCGTGGGCCCGGAGGTCCAGGGCATCATCGACGCCCTGGCACCACGCCCGGCGGTGGTCTACAACTCGCGGTTCGACATCCTGGCCGCCAACGAGGTCTATCGCACCCTGTTCGCCGTGCCGCTGGTCCAGCCCAGCGGCCGTCCGCCCAACGCGCTGTGGGGGTTGTTCACGGCACGGGACGAGCACTGCCCGCTGCTGTTCCGGGAGACCGAGCTGCCGGTGATGGTGGCGACCCTGCGGGCGGCCTACGGACCGCATGCCGGGGAGCCGGCCTGGGACGGCTTCATACGCAAGCTGTCCGCGGCGAGCCCGCTGTTCGCCCGGCTGTGGGAGAGCGGCGACGTGGCGGAGCCCGGACGGCGGGTGAAGTGCTTCCGTCACCCCGCGGTCGGTGAGCTGCGGCTGACGTCGGTGTCGCTTTCGATCCATGGGATGCCGGAGTGCCGGATCGTGGTCTACACACCGGACGACGAGGAGACGGCGCGGCGCACGGCCCTGTTGTGGGAAATGAAAGATCCCGCCCTGTGAGGACGGGATCTTCATCTGTGGAGCTAAGGAGAATTGAACTCCTGACCTCCTGCATGCCATGCAGGCGCTCTACCAACTGAGCTATAGCCCCGAGCTTTGTTCTTCCCGCTCGGCGGGGCGAACAAGAAGAACTTTAGCCTGCGACCTGGCAGAAAGTGAAATCCGCTCAGTCGTCGTCGCCGAGCACCGGCTCCGGCAGGGTGCCGGCGTTGTGCTCAAGGAGGCGCCAGCCGCGAGCACCCTCCCCGAGGACGGACCAACAGCAGTTGGAGAGGCCGCCGAGGCTCTCCCAGTTCCCGGCCTCCAGGCCGAGGAGACGGCCGATGGTGGTGCGGATCGTGCCGCCGTGGCTGACGACGACGAGCGTGCCGTCGTCGGGGAGCTTGTCGGCGTGCCGCAGCACCACGGGGGCGGCGCGGTCGGCGACCTCGGTCTCCAGTTCGCCGCCACCGCGACGGACCGGCTCGCCACGCTTCCACGCGGCGTACTCCTCGCCGTACGAGGCGATGATCTCCTCGTGCGTCAGCCCCTGCCAGGCGCCCGCGTAGGTCTCCCGCAGGCCGTCGTCGTGACTGACGTCGAGACCGGTGAGCACGGCGAGCTCGGCGGCGGTGTTCGCGGCCCGCTGGAGGTCCGAGGAGACGACCGCGTCGGGCTTCAGGGAGGCGAGCAGCCGGGCGGCGCGCCGGGCCTGGGCGACGCCGGTCTCGGTGAGGGCGACGTCCGTGGTGCCCTGGAAGCGGCGCTCCACGTTCCAGGAGGTCTGGCCGTGCCGCCACAGGATGACGCGCCGGCCCCGGCCGCCGCGCTTGGCGTCCGTCACCTCACCGGTGCTGCTCATCGCCAGTCACCACCGAGGTCCTCGGACTCCTCGGCGGCCTGCAACTTGGCGTGCTCCTCGGCCTTGCCGCGGGTGGCCTTGGCGTCCTCGGGCAGGTCCAGCTCGGGGCAGTCCTTCCACAGCCGCTCCAGGGCGTAGAAGACGCGCTCCTCGCTGTGCTGGACGTGGACGACGATGTCGACGTAGTCGAGCAGGATCCAGCGGGCGTCCCGGTCGCCCTCGCGGCGTACGGGCTTGGCGCCGAGCTCCTTTTGCAGGCGCTCCTCGATCTCGTCGACGATCGACTTGACCTGGCGGTCGTTGGGCGCGGAGGCCAGCAGGAAGGCGTCCGTGATCGACAGTACGTCGCTGACGTCGTAGGCGATGATGTCGTGCGCGAGCTTGTCGGCGGCCGCCTGTGCGGCGGTGTGGATGAGCTCGATGGAGCGGTCAGTGGCGGTCACTACACGGCTTTCGGTCGGCGGTCACTTGACCTCAAGGGTCTCACGACCGCCGAGGGCACCCCGGTGATGACCGGGGCCCGTGGCGGGGCCGGGTCACGGGCGTCCGCGACCCGGCCTGTCGGGGGCCGCTACGAGGACGGGTCGTAGTTCTGGCCGAGGACCACGGAGACGTTCGCGTTCGAGGTGGTCCCGCCCTTGCTGACGGCGCTGGTGGGCAGGCCCAGGGTCTTGGCGACCTCGGTGGCGTTCTCCTTGTCGGCGGCGTCCGCGTAGACGACCTTGGAGGCGGCCTGGGTGCCGGAGGCCGTGCCGCCCTCCAGGAAGGTGAAGCCGCCGTTGAGGAGGACCACGCGGGCCTTCTCGGTGTTGTCCTTGACGCCGCTGGCGTTCTGGACGGAGACGCGGACCGCGGCGTCCTTGTCGGGGCTCTTGGCGGTGCCGCCGAGGACGTCCTTGACCACGCTGTCGCTGGCCTGGGCGCTGAGGGTGCCGTCGGTCTGGACGGGCAGCAGCGCGGTCTTGTAGTCGCCGCCCTTGGCGAGGTCGGCGAGCTTGGCGAGGAAGGTGCCGAGGTCCTTGTCGGTGAGCGACGGGTCGAGGATCTGCGCCAGCGTCTGGACGGTGGTCGTGGCGGCCCCCGCGTCGGAGGACAGCTTGCGCAGCACGGCCTGCATGACCTGCCCGAACCGCTCCAGCTGGGCGTTCTGGGCCTCGCCGGAGGCGCGGTAGGTGGCGTAGGCGACGGCCGTCTTGCCGCTGAGGGTCTGGTCCTCGCCCTTGTTCACCAGGGGCGCGGTGCCCTTCTTCTTGGCGGCCGGGTCGGGCACGTCGGTGTCGGTGTCGACGTCGATGTTGCCGACGAGGTCGACGAGGTTTTGCAGGTAGGGGGTGTCGAGGCGCCAGGTGCCCTGGATCTGGGTCCCGAGGACCGTGTCGATCGCCTCACGGGTGCCCGAGGAGCCGTCGTCGTCGACCGACTTGGCGAGGGTGGTCGTGGTGCCGTCGTCGTCGGTCAGGGCGAGGGAGTTGGGCAGCAGGACGGTGGTGCCCTGTTGGGTGGTGGTGTTGTCGACGAGCAGCGCCGTGGAGGTGCCGCCGCTCTTGGTGTTGTGGAGGTGGACGACGATCACGTCGCGGTTCTGGGCGGCGACGGACGTGCCGGTGCCGGTCCCGGGGTCGGACTTCGAGGACAGTCCGGGCAGCTTCCCGGCGTACCAGAGGTAGCCGACGCCACCGACCGCGGTGAGGGCCAGGACGACGACCAGGGCGACGAGCCGGCTGCGGGCGCGGCGCTTGGCCTCCTCACGGCGCTCGGTGCGGTTCTCGGTGAAGTTCAGCCAGTCGATGACGTCCTCGGAGTCACCGTCGGGCTCCTCCACGAAGGAGAACTGCTCGGTGTGGTAGTCGCGTTCGGCGCCCTCGGGACGGCCGTGGCCGTCGGGCTCCGCGGCCTCGGGCGGGCCGGCCTGCTGCGGGATGTACGCGGTCTGCTCGGCGACCCGGGGCTGCTGCGCGCTGGTCGCGGCCCGCCCGTAGGGGTCGTACGGGGCGCCGGGACCGCCGGGCGCCGCGCCCTGCCCGCCCCCGTAGGGGTCGTAGGACGGCACAGGGGTCTGCTGACCGGTGTCGTACGGGTCGTACGGCGGTACGGGCCGCTGGTTGCCCGTGTCGTACGGCTGCGCGGGGTACTGCCCCGTCTGCTGCCCGCCGGCGGCGTAGGGGTCGTAGCCGTAGCCCTGCTGTGTCTGCTGCGCGTACGGGTCGTACGGCTGCTGCTGGGGCTGCTGCTGGGGGATCTGCTGGTAGACGGGACGGCCGTACTCGTCGTAGCCGACGAGCTGGTACTGGTCGTCGTGGTCGCCGCCGTGTCCCGCGTCGTATCGGTCGTTCACCGGTGCCCCTCTCGGCTCACTCGCCGCGGTACAGCTCGCGCTTGTCGATGTAGCGCACGACTCCGTCCGGCACCATGTACCAGATGGGGTCGCCCTTGGCGACTCTCGCACGGCAGTCTGTGGAGGAGATGGCGAGCGCGGGAACCTCCACGAGAGAGACACCGCCCTCCGGGAGTCCGGCGTCGGTCAGGTGGTGGCCCGGCCGGGTGACCCCGATGAAGTGCGCCAGGGAGAAGAGCTCCTCCATGTCCCGCCAGGTGAGGAGCTGGGCGAGGGCGTCGGCGCCGGTGATGAAGAAGAGGTCCGTGTCGGGGTTGATCATGCGCAGGTCGCGCAGGGTGTCCACGGTGTACGTGGGCCCGCCGCGGTCGATGTCGATGCGGCTCACCGAGAACTGCGGGTTCTCGGCGGTGGCGATCACCGTCATCAGATAGCGGTCCTCGGCCGGCGAGACACTGCGGTGACTCTTCTGCCACGGCTGCCCGGTCGGCACGAACACCACCTCGTCCAGGTGGAACTGCGCGGCGACCTCACTGGCCGCCACGAGGTGTCCGTGGTGGATCGGGTCGAACGTCCCGCCCATGACGCCGAGACGGCGCTTGCCGGGGTTCGACGGGGCGTTGCCCGGGCCGGTAGGCATGTCCTGCTCTCCCATGCGTGCAGACCCTACCGGCCCGTTCCGCGGGGTCCGGTCTCCCCTGGGGTCTCTCCGGCTCAGCGGTCGCGGTTGAAACGGGTCGTGATCCACAGCAGGAGCAGCAGGATGACGAACGCGCCGCCGCCGGTGAGCAGCGGGCTGAGGCTCTCGTGGTTGCCGCCGTGCTCCTCGCCCTCGGCGGCAAGGGTGACCAACTGGGCAGCGGTGCTGTGGAAGCTCATCTGGACCTATCCGGTGTGGGCGGGACAAAGATGTCGGCCCATCGTAAGGGGGCGGCTCGGCGGCGATCACGCCGACTCCGCCGTTGGGACCCCGGTGGAACTTCCGGTCCGGCTCAGTCGTCCTTCTGCTTGTAGCCCCGCAGCAGGAACCACGCGGTCAGCACACAGCCCACCACCATCACGACCAGCACGACCCGGAGCAGATACCCCGACCCTTGCTGCTGGGCTGCGCTCGCGGCTTCGGTCAGCCAGGCGGACGCGGGGCTGTGCTCCATGACGGGACTCCTTCGCTGTACTGCCCGTCCACCGTATCTCCGCCTAGGCTGGGCTCTGCTTCGGGGGCGCAAAGGGCCGCACAAGGGTCCGCAAAGGACCACACTCACGCACATGGGGGAAGACATGTCCGACGACGGCCACGAGCAGAACGCGCACGAGAACGGCCAGGGCGACGCCCACGAGAACGTGCCGAGCAGGCAGCGCAGGCGCTTCCCCGGGATCTCCTCGCGGGCGTACGAACACCCGGCCGACCGCTCCGCCCTGGTGGCGCTGCGCAAGCTGAGCGGTTTCGACACGGTCTTCAAGGCGCTCAGCGGTCTGCTGCCCGAGCGGAGCCTCAGGCTCCTTTTCCTCTCCGACTCGGTGCGGGTGTCGGACCAGCAGTTCGCGTACCTCAACGACATGCTGCGGGACGCCTGTTACATCCTGGACCTGGAGAAGGTCCCGCCGATGTACGTGAGCCAGGACCCGAAGCCGAACGCGATGTGCATCGGCCTGGACGAGCCGATCATCGTCGTGACGACCGGCCTCGTCGATCTGCTCGACGAGGAGGAGATGCGGGCCGTCGTCGGCCACGAGGTGGGCCACGCCCTGTCCGGGCACGCCGTCTACCGCACGATCCTGCTCTTCCTGACGAGCCTCGCCCTCAGGGTGGCGTGGATCCCGCTGGGCAACATCGCGATCATGGCGATCGTGACGGCGCTGCGCGAGTGGTTCCGCAAGTCGGAGCTGTCCGCGGACCGCGCGGGTCTGCTGGTCGGCCAGGACCTCAAAGCCTCGATGCGCGGCCTGATGAAGCTGGCCGGCGGCCACCACCTGCACGAGATGAACGTGGACGCGTTCCTCAAGCAGGCCGAGGAGTACGAGGCCGGCGGCGACCTGCGCGACTCGGTCCTGAAGATCCTGAACGTCCTGCCGCGCAGCCACCCCTTCACCACGGTCCGGGCGGCCGAGCTGAAGAAGTGGTCCGAGTCCCGCGACTTCCAGCGCCTGATGGACGGCCACTACCCGCGCCGCACCGAGGACAAGGACACCTCGGTCACCGACTCCTTCCGCGAGTCGGCGGCGAGCTACGCGAGCAACGTCAAGTCCTCCAAGGACCCCCTGATGAAGCTGGTCACGGACATCGCGGGCGGCGCCGGCGACCTGGGCGGCAGGGTCCGCCGAGGCTTCGGCGGCTTCACGACCACAAACCCGAAGGACCAGCCCCCGACGGAAACAGACGAGAACTGACGAACGCCGGGCGCGGTCAACGCACCCAGGGGCGCGGGGAACTGCGCGAACAACCCCTCACCCCTTGGGCAAGGCCCCCGAAGCCAACGTCCCACACACCGCCGTGGCCCGATCCGTGGCGAACGGATCGGTCCCCACCGGCCCACCCGCCTTCGCCGTCTGCCCCGCCAGCAACGGACTCAGCACATCCGCCGCGTTGTCCCCACAGGACAGCGGCCCGGCCTGCACGTACGACGTGGACAGCTGCGCCTGGTGCAGTCGTACGTCCTCCCGGTCGAACCGGAAGTGCAGCTCGCGCCGGACGGTGAACAGCGAGGTCTGCGCCTTGGCGTCCGCACCGGCGGCCCGCAGCGCGTACACGTATGTGTGGTCCGCGGTCACCTCGAGCATCGTGGACTCGGTCTCGCTGACCGCCAGCGTCCCGCTCACCCGGATCTGCGGGTCGGCCAGCTGCACGGTCCTGGCGTCGAGGCGGACCAGCCATCCGGTCACCGCGTGCCGGCCGTCCGCGGCGGGATGGCTCAGGCTCTCGTCGAACTGGAGGTGCTGGTCGGCGGGGAGCAGGACGCGGACGGGGCGGGTCTCGCCGCCGGTGAGGACCTCCGGGTAGAGGGCGGACCGGACCAGGTACTCCTTGACCGTGTCCAGCGCGCTCATCACCTGGGTCTCGGAGAAGTGCGAGGTGTCCCGCGCGGCGGGCAGTGTGATCCCGGCGGCGCCGATCCGGAACTGCGCGGCGGGGCTGTGGTCGTACAGGTACTCGGGGTCGGCCGCGCCCGGCACCCGGCCCACCGGGGCGAGCGGGACGACGGTCGTCTGGAGGGGCAGGGAGACGTCCCGTACGGGGGCGGGGGTCTGGTAGGGGTGCCGTACGCCCATGTAGATCGCCGTGCCGAAGGCGAGGGCGATCAGCAGGACCAGGACGAGGGCCTGCCGGGACAGTCCCCGGCGCATCGGCGGGCGGCGCCGGACGGCCGGGGCGTGGTCGGCGATGCGCTCCTGCGCGGAGTACTCCTGGAGCCGGGCAGCACGGACGAACGACTCGTCGAAGACGACGGACCGGTACTCGTCCTCACCACCCCCGGGGACGCCCTCGGGTGCACCCTCAGGTGGTTCTCCAGGCCCTCCCATATCTTCAGAGTAGGTCTCCGGAAGCTCGGGTAAACGCCCCGCCGCACGACAAGTTCTGACAGGTTCTCACCAGGACCGTCAGCGCATGCCCGGCGGGCGTTCAGGGCGACTTGGGGACCGCCGAGAAGGCCGGCTGGGAGTATTCGGCGGAGGCGGAGGGGGCCGCCGCGCTGCCCTGCTCCAGACCGGTGGTGGCAGGCGGCGGCGGGACCTGGTCCCGGCTGTTCGAGGACGCGCCCCGGTAGACCGCGGTGAAGGCGAGCGTGACCATGCCGATGCCCATCACGAGCGCCAGCATCCAGGCGACGGGGCGGTGCCAGCGGACCTGTTTGCCGTACGTCCCCGGGGCGCCGAAGCGGCCTTCGAGGATGTCGGTGTCGTCCAGGTCGTCGAGCTCGGGGTCGTGGTCGAACCCGGCGCGGGCCTCGGCGCCGTACGTGTCCTCGTAGCGCTCGCCGCGGCGGTGGGCCCGGCGGGCCTCGGCCTCGGAGGCCTCCGCTCTCGCCTGGGCGGCGGCCAGGAGGCGTTCGACGGCGGTCGGCTCGTGCACCACGGCCGCCCGTATGAAGGCCTCGTCGAAGACCACGGAGGCGAACTCTTCGTCCGACACCCCGCGGTCGTGGTCGTCGTCGGGCTCCCAGCCGTCAGGGAACGGCGTACCCCCCACGTCCTCCGGCACGAATCCAGAGTAGACCTGGGGGGTCAATTTGGGCAGACGGTACGGAAATTCATCCGCTGTATGAGACGCCTGCCGTACGCACGGGCGTACGCCGGGGGCGTGTGCCGTACGCATATGCGCAGGCGCGCGCCCTCGGCGCCCTCCACACCTCAGCGGCGTACGTGCCCGTCGCCGGTGACGATGTACTTGGTGCTGGTCAGTTCCGGCAGGCCCATCGGGCCGCGGGCGTGCAGCTTCTGCGTGGAGATGCCGATCTCGGCGCCGAAGCCGAACTGGCCGCCGTCGGTGAAGCGGGTGGAGGCGTTCACGGCGACGGTGGTGGAGTCGACCAGCTGGGTGAAGCGGCGCGCGGCCTGCTGCGAGGTCGTCACGATGGCCTCGGTGTGGCCGGAGGTCCACAGCCGGATGTGCTCGACGGCCTTGTCCAGGGAGTCGACGACGGCCGCGGCGATGTCGTAGGAGAGGTACTCGGTCTCCCAGTCCTCCGCGGTAGCCTCCACGACGGTCGCCTCGGAGTCCTTGGCGTACGCCATGACCCGGTCGTCGGCGTGCACCGTGACGCCGGCCTCGGCGAGGGCGTCCAGGGCGCGCGGCAGGAACTCGGGGGCGATGTCCTGGTGGACCAGGAGGGTCTCGGCGGAGTTGCAGACGCTGGGGCGCTGCGCCTTGGAGTTGATCAGGATGTCGATCGCCATGTCGAGGTCGGCGTGGGCGTCGACGTAGACGTGGCAGTTGCCGGTGCCGGTCTCGATGACGGGGACGACCGACTCGTTCACCACGGTCCGGATGAGGGAGGCGCCGCCGCGCGGGATGAGCACGTCGACCAGGCCGCGGGCCCGCATCAGCTCGCGCACGCTCTCGCGGCTCTCGCCGGGCACCAGCTGGACGGCGTCGGCGGGCAGCCCCGCCCCGCCCACGGCGTCGCGCAGCACCCGGACGAGGGCGGTGTTGGACTCGTACGCGGAGGCCGAGCCGCGCAGCAGGACGGCGTTGCCGGACTTCAGGCAGAGCGCGGCGGCGTCCACCGTCACGTTCGGGCGGGCCTCGTAGATGATGCCGACGACGCCGAGCGGGACGCGGACCTGGCGCAGGTCGATGCCGTTCGGGAGGGTGGAGCCGCGGACGACCTCGCCGACCGGGTCGGGCAGCGCGACGACGTCCCTCACGTCCGAGGCGATGGCGCGGACCCGCTCGGGCGTGAGGGTGAGCCGGTCGATGACGGTCTCGCTGGTGCCGGCCTCGCGGGCCTTGGCGATGTCCTTGGCGTTGGCCTCGACGATCTCGCTCGTACGGACCTCCAGGGCGTCCGCGATGGCGAGCAACGCGTCGTCCTTCTCGGCCCGCGGCAGCGGGGCGAGGTCGGCGGCGGCGGCCTTGGCGCGGTAGGCGGCCTGGGTGACCGGGGACATCGAGTCGTACGGCGAGAGCGTGGTCATGGGGGAAGGGTAGTGCGCCGTACGGGGGTGGGGACCCGGCCGTCTTGCACCGCGAGACGGGATCGATACCGCCCGCAATGTCACCTTATGGAAGCAAGGCAGGTCAAAAGGGGTGAACCCCTACCGGTGTCGCGGGCGCCGGGCCGTATCCCTCGGCGAGGCGCTGGTGGTAGGTCTCACGGTCGATGACCTCCAGACCGACGATCTCCCAGGGCGGCAGCTGGGCGGTCTGGCGGTGCTCGCCCCACAGGCGCAGGGCGACGGCGGCGGCGTCGTGGAGGTCGCGTGCCTCCTCCCAGTAGCGGATCTCGGCGTGGTCGTGGGCATAGCGGCTGGTCAGCAGAAAGGGGTGGTCGTGGGCCAGCTGTTCGAGGCCGCGCCGCACCTCCTTCAGCGGGGCCTCCTTGCCGGAGACACTGAGGGTGACGTGCCACAGCCGGGGCAGCTCGGCCGGCTCCTCGTAGCGGTCGCCGGCCGCGACGCTCGTCAAGACGCGCTCCTCACCGGCCGCACGGGACGAGGCCTCCTCGGCACCACCACGGGGCGCGGCCCCAGGGCGCACTCGTCTCACGACGGCCTCCTTTACCCAGTGATCCCAGTGACCGACACGGTGGTCGTGCGGAACGTGTCCCCGAAACAAAGTTGAGCAGGCCGCAAGGGCTTGTGTGGCACTTTTGCGGAACGTCCACCTGAGGGCGACAGCCTTCGCGGGGCGTTCCCCCCGTTTTCGGGTGAGCGGCGCTCTCCCTGGGGGGGGCTCTCAGGGCTGGAGCACCACCAGATCGTCCCGGTGGACGACCTCGCGCTCATAGGCGGGTCCCAGTTCACGGGCCAGCTCGCGGGTGGAGCGGCCGAGCAGCTGGGGGATCTCCTTGGCGTCGAAGTTCACCAGCCCGCGGGCCACCGCCCGCCCCTCGCCGTCCCGCAGCTCGACCGGGTCCCCGGCGTTGAACTCGCCGTCCACGGCGGCGATCCCGGCCGGCAGCAGCGACTTGCGGCGCTGCACGACCGCCCGAACCGCGCCGTCGTCCAGGGTCAGCGAGCCCTGTGGGGTGGACGCGTGCTGGAGCCACAGCAGCCGGTCGGCGGAGCGCTTGCCGGTGGGGTGGAAGTAGGTGCCGGTGTCGCCGCCGCCCAGCGCTTCGGCCGCGTGGACGGCGCTGGTCAGCACCACGGGGATGCCCGCGGCGGCGGCGATCCGGGCGGCCTCGACCTTGGTGACCATGCCGCCGGTGCCGACGCCGGCCTTGCCGGTGCTGCCGATGTCGACACCCGCGAGGTCGGCCGGCCCCCGTACCTCCGCTATCCGCGAGGTGCCCGGCTTGCTGGGGTCGCCGTCGTAGACGCCGTCCACGTCGGAGAGGAGCACCAGCAGGTCGGCGCGGACCAGATGGGCGACGAGAGCCGCGAGGCGGTCGTTGTCGCCGAAGCGGATCTCGTCGGTGGCGACGGTGTCGTTCTCGTTGACGACCGGGAAGGCGCCCATCGCGAGGAGCTTGTCGAGGGTGGTGGAGGCGTTGCGGTGGTGGGACCTGCGGCTCATGTCGTCGCTGGTCAGCAGGACCTGGCCGACGCGGACGCCGTAGCGGGCGAAGGAGGCGGTGTAGCGGGCGACGAGGAGGCCCTGGCCGACGCTGGCGGCGGCCTGCTGGCGGGCCAGGTCCTTGGGGCGGCGGCGCAGTCCCAGCGGGGCGAGGCCGGCGGCGATGGCACCGGAGGAGACGAGGACGACCTCTTTCTCTCCCCCGCTGCGGCTCTTGGCGAGGACGTCGACGAGCGCGTCGACCCGGTCGGCGTCCAGGCCTCCCGACGCGGTGGTCAGTGACGAGGAACCCACCTTGACGACGATCCTGCGGGCCTCGCTCACGGCCTGCCTCACGCTTGCCACCTGCACTGTCCCCACTTCCTTGCGCGTGGCAGCAATCTACGCGAAGTACCCCTTCGCCCGCCCCGACGTTTCAGCCCCCGGACACATCACCATGTAACTGCTTGCTCACGCGTCGCACACGGCAAAAAGGTTGTAGCGGTTCCTTCTAGAAATCAAAGACCAGACAAACTTATTTTGAACGCGTGAAGCGCGTTCTCCTCAGATCCGGCAAAAGCCCGTACGACGTCGTGCCCTTGGAGGAAGCCCTCCAGCGCGATGTCATCGCCACCAACTCCGGCAACCTGATCTTCAGCGATGCCACCCACAAGATCCTTGAGGCCACGGGTACCGAAGTGGTCTCGAACGGCATCAGGACGGACGTGGCGGCAGCTGCCAGGATCAACAAGGAGTACGACGCCTTCGTCGTGCCGTTGGCGAACGCGTTCCGTCCGTCGTTCGAACCCCAGCTGCGACGGCTGACGCGGCTCATCCAGCGGCTGAAGATCCCGGTCGTGGTGGCCGGCGTCGGCGCGCAGACCGGGCTGAACTACGACCCGACGCGGCTCAAGCCCATCGAGTCCGCGGTGCGCGAGTTCGTCTCGGCGGTCCTCGACCGCAGCGCCTCGATCGGCGTGCGCGGCGAGTTCACCGAGCAGTACCTCAAGGACATGGGCTTCCGGGACGTCGAGGTCATCGGCTGCCCCTCCCTGTTCATGTACGGCAAGGAGCTCGCCGTCCACAAGCGGACGCCGGAGCTCACCGCCGACTCCCGTATCGCGATCAACGGCTCGCACAACGCCGTCAAGACGCAGGGCCTGGGCAAGGTCATCGACCGCACCCACGCCCGCTACCCGAACCTGCGCTTCATCGGCCAGAACCTCTCCGACGCGCGGCAGCTGCACTGGCGGGACCTGTCGGACCCGAACGCCAAGGTCAAGGCGATACCGACGCACCCCGACCACCCGATGTACGCGCAGGACAAGGTCCGCGTCTACATCGACCCGGTGACCTGGATCGACGAGCTGCGCGACTTCGACTTCTCCTTCGGCTCCCGCATCCACGGCAACATCGCGGCCCTGCTCGCGGGCACGCCCGCGACCGTGCTCTCCGGCGACTCCCGCACGCTGGAGCTGTGCCGCTACTTCGACATCCCGCACGTCCGCATCGACAAGCTGCCCGAGGACCTGGACCCGGCGCGGCTGTACGAGGAAGCGGACTTCGGCAAGCTGATGAGCGGTCACCACGAGCGCTACGAACGGTTCATGGGGTTCCTCGACCGCAACGGCCTCCAGAACACCTTCACCCACGGCGACGGCGGCGCCGCCTTCGAGGAGCGGCTGCGGAAGCTGTCCTTCCCGGCGGCCGTCCGCCCCTGGCTGGAGGCCGACCTCGGCTCGCTCGCCACCCGGATGGCGTTCATGCAGCGCAACATCAACGAACTGACGCTGGACAACGAACGGTTGAAGCGCGACCTCGCCCGCGCCAAGGCCGGTTCCCGGTCCACGAAGGCGTCCGGGGCCGTCCCGGCGCCGTCGGTCTACCGCCGCGCCCGCCGGGTCGTGGGCGGCCCGATCCGCCGGGCCCTCCAGTCGGGCCGGTAGTCCGGCCGCCGGTGACGCGGCGTCACTATCACTCCACGGTCGCCCCAAGGCGCCCGGACACGCGCGTGTCGTCCAGAGGTCGGCAGGCGTTAACCCGGGCGCACGTCCTTGACGACCTTGGAGTGACGCCGTGCCCACGAAGAGAGTCCGCCGCCCCCTCCTGCTCCGCCGCAGACGCCCGCTGAAGCGTTCCGCCACCGACGGCCCGGGGAGCCACCCGCGCCGCAGGCGCCTCCCGCTGCGTCGCGCCGCGCCCCGCGTCCTCGTCACGGCCCTCCTGGCCGCCGCCCTCGCCGCCCAGGCCTTCGCCGCGTTCCTCCCCGACGTCCCGCTGCTGCTCGCCGCGACGGCCGCCTCGGTCGCCGGCGAGGGGGTGCTGCACCGGTGGCAGCGGGGCATGGCGACGGTGTTCGCGAAGTCGCACGCCGACATCACCGTCCGGCACGTCCTGCGGGACCTGTTGCTGGTGGCGGGCCTGCTGCGGGTGGGCGAGCAGGACCGGGAGGCGGTGTACGGGCCGATCGTCGCCGCCCTGCTGCTCTTCTACGCCCTGCACTGCGCGATCCAGGCCGTCTCCGTCCTGGTCCGCCGCACCCGCACCCTGCCGGTGGTGACCCGGAACATCGACGCCTCCGCGCTCCGGCTCTCGACCGCCCCGCCCGCGCTGCTGCTGCGCCGCCCCGGGCACCGGCTGCTGGTCTTCGGGCTGCCCGCGACCTTCGGCCTGGCGGCCACCGCGGCGACCGACCACCCGGCCGCCGCGGTCGGCGGGCTCGCCGTCTCCCTCGTCCTCGGACTGCTCGGCCTGGGCGAGCTGCTGCTGCGGCTGCTGCCGAGCCGCCGCCCGGCGGGCGAGCAGCAGGTCCTCGACTGGTTCGACGCCTGGCTGGCCGACTACCGGCCCACGGTCGGCCTGTACTTCTCCGGCGGCGCGTCCTCCGCGTACCAGGCGAACATGTGGCTGGAGCCCCTCGCCAAGCTCGACGGACGGCCGGTCATCGTGCTGCGCGAGCGCTTCATGGTGCAGAAGATCGCCGCCACCGACGTGCCGATCATCTGTCTGCCCAAGGTCACCACCCTGATGCGGCTTGAGCACTCCACGCTCCAGGTCCTCATCCACCCGTCGAACTCCGGCAAGACCTCCCAGGTGCTGCGCATCCCCACCCTCAAGCACACGTTCGTCAACCACGGCGAGAGCGACAAGCTGTCCTCGTGCAACCCGTACGCGAAGGCGTACGACGAGGTGTGGGTGGCGGGACCGGCGGCGCGTGAGCGGTACGCGCTGGCCGAGGTGGGCGTGGACGACCGTGAGGTGCGGGAGATCGGACGGCCGCAGCTGGAGGCCGTACGGCCGTACGCGGGCCCGCCGAAGGGGACGTACGTCACTGTCCTGTACGCGCCCACCTGGGAGGGCTGGGACGGCAATCCGGGCAACACCTCCGTCATCGAGGCCGGCGAGAACCTCGTACGGGCGCTGCTCGCCGATCCGGGCGTACGGCTGCTCTACAAGCCGCATCCGCTGACCGGCTCGGTGGATCCGCGGGCGGGGGCGGCCGATCAGCGCATCCGGGAGCTGGTGCGGGCCGCGAACCGGGAGCGGTCGGGGGCACGGCCCGCCGTCGGCGGGGAGCTGGCCCGCTGCACCGAGGAGCTGGACCGGCTCACCACCTCGGACTTCCGCACGAGTGCCGACTCGGCGGAGCGGATGCTGCTCCAGTCCGTGCCGTCCCGGGGGCGGGCCAGGGCGGTGGAGCGGGCCACGGCGGCCTGGGAGGCGGCGTACTGGGCCTCGCTGCCGGAGTGGGAGCACCAGGTCGTCACAGACGCCCGGCCCGCGCTGTACGCCTGCTTCAACCAGGCCGATCTGCTCGTCAGCGATGTGTCGAGCGTGGTCAGCGACTTCCTGGCGAGCGGCAAGCCCTACGCGGTGGCCAACACCAGCGGGCTGCCCGAGGAGACGTTCCGGGAGGCGTTCCCGACCGTGCGCGCGGCGACCGTGCTGACGCCCGACGCGCGGGGCGTGCCGGGCATGCTGGACGCCGTACGGCATCCGGAGAAGGACGAACTCGCCGAGGCCCGGGCCGAGTTGAAGCGGCATCTGCTGGGCCCGGACGAGCCGTCCTCGCAGGTGCGCTTCAACGACGCCGTGCAGACGCTGTGTGCGGCGGCGCGGGACCATCGGGTCCGGATGGCCGAGCGGATGGCGTCGGAGATCCCCACGCCCCGGCAGGCGGAGGACCCCGCCGACGTCACGCCGCCGCAGCCGGCCTGACGTCCCTGGACCGGGACGGCAGTGTCCGGCGCGCCTTGCGCACCGCCCGTCGTACGAACGAGTCGAGCCCGCCCTCCCGGTATCCCGGGACGGCGCGGGCCTCGCGGGGCTCGGCGAGATAGAGGGCGTCGGGGATGCCGACGGCGGTGTCCCGGAAGTGCGGGTAGGCGAAGTACACCCGGCGGCCACGCTTCTCCAGCAGCGCCTCGGGCTCCTTCCTGGCCCGCCGGAACTCCAGGAGGTCCAGCAGGAGTTCGGGGCGCCCCTCGGCCACCGCGTGCATCCGCAGCCGCTCCTCGACCCGCAGTCGGTGGGCGACCTCGTCGGTCCAGTACGCCTCCAGCAACGGCTTCGCCAGCTCGAACTTGTGCTGCCGTACCTGCTCGCTGTCCTTGAGGTACTTGGGGCCGAACTGCGGAAGCAGGGTGACGACGAACGGGCGGACCATGAGCATGTCGCGGCGCGGGCCCGCCGGGACCATGTCGGCGATCAGACCCATCAGGGCGCGCGCGGAGTCGAAGCGCAGGGTGTAACTGCCGCTCCGCGTCACATGCTTGCCGTCCTCGCGGCCCACCAGGTAGTAGCAGGTGTAGTCGTCGATGAGGGAGACGCCGTCGGCCCGCAGATAGGCCTCCATGGTGAACAGGGCGTCCTCGCCGGTCCACAGCGACTCGTCGAAGCGCATGCCGTGCCGCTCCAGCAGCTCGCGGCGGAACAGCTTCTGCGCGCTGAGCGTGAACTTGATGTTGGACGACCAGAGGTCGGTGCGCTCCAGCGTCCGCCCCCACATGGACTGCGGTGGCTTGCGGTTGATGCCCTCGACACGGCCCAGCACCACGTCCGTGCCGTTGCGGTCGGCCATCGCGACCATCCGCTCAAGGGCCTCGGGGCCCAGTCGGTCGTCGGCGTCGAGGAAGAACACGTACCGTCCGGCGGCCTTGCCCAGGCCGACGTTGCGCGGGCCGCTGGGGCCGCCGGAGTTGTCCTGCCGGATGACGGTGACGGGCAGGTCCGCGCGGGCCGCGAACTGCTCCAGGCACTCCCCCGTGCCGTCCGTCGAGCCGTCGTCGACCGCGATGACCTCGATGCGGGCGTGGTCGAGGGTCTGGGCCTCGACGGAGGCGAGGCACTCGACCAGATAGGGCATGGCTTCGAACGCACCGATGACCACGGTCACATCAGGCTGGGTCACATTTCCCCCGTATCCTCATATTCACAATCAGTCAGACGGTTGAAAGTCACAAGCGGTTGTCTTTGTGCACGACCTTTGTGACGCAGGTCACCTACTACAACGACCGTTCCCCCTCAGATACGCAAAAGGGCCCGGTTTTCGAGAATCACTCCTCGAAAACCGGGCCCCTGGGCCGAATGGATCAGGCCGTGGTCGTGGCCTCCGCGGCTTCGGTCGCCGCCCGTGACTCCTGGCCGACGTTGCGGGTGTCGGCCTTGCGGGCCAGGTCCGCCACCGCGGTGTTGAACTGCTCGATGGACGTGGGCTCGTCCGGGCCCAGCAGGTACTGCTTGAGCTCCTTGCGGTCCTCGGCCAGCGGATCGCCCGCGAGGTCGCGGACCGCGCTCAGCAGCTCGCCCAGCTCGGCGGCGCTGTTGGACAGGATCGTGGCAGCGCGCACCGCCGTGTTCTGCCGCTTGAACTCCTCCACGCCCAGCTCCGCGGAGTCCGTCACCGCGTACGGCTTGCCGCTCGCGATGAAGTCGGAGACCACGGAGGAGATGTCGGAGACCATCGCGTCGGAGACGTTGAAGCAGTCGTACAGCCGCGGCTCGGCGCCGGTGATGACCCGGTGCTCGTGGAAGCCGAAGGAACGCCAGTAGGCGTCGTTCCACTCGGCGCGCAGCCGGGCGATCTCCTCGTGCTTGACCACGTCGACCAGCCCGTCACGGGTGGCCTCGGCCTCGTCGCCCTTGTCGCCGCCGTTGCCGGCCAGCTGGGCGATCCGCGCCTCGATGCGGGCCAGGTCGGCCTTGGCCTGCGCCTGGGCGGCCGCGTCCGCGGTGAAGCGGGCGTCCGTGGCGCGCTCGGCGGCGGCCTTCTCGACCAGTGCGGTGATGCGCGCGTGGGCGGCGCCCGCCTCCTTGCTGACCGTGCCCGTGAAGGGGTGCGGCTTGTACAGGACGCGGACCGGCGGGTCGGCCTTGATCAGCTTCTTGACGATGTTCTCGCCGGCGAGCACGAGGGAGGTGTTGCCGGGGTTGCCGTCCCAGCCCTCCCAGGTGGGCGCGTACAGGACGGTCGGGACACGACCCTCCGGCACGCCCTGCCAGGTCTGGATCGGCGCCAGCTGCGGGCGGCCGACCTCCACGATGTCGTCGTCGCGGACACCGACGTCGGCGATGGCGTAGCGGTCGCGGCCGGCCCGGCCGGCGGTCCACACTTCGTCGTACACCTTGCTGAACGGGTTGACGCTGGCCAGCTTGTCGCTGTCGCCGTGGCCGATGAAGACGTGCTTCATGGTCGGCACGCGCAGCAGGTGGATGTTCTTGCCGACGTTCGCCGCGTACAGCGCGACGCGTACGTTCGACAGGTCCATGTTCATCAGGTGCACCCCTCCGGGCACGCAGATGACGGGGACCGTGGTCGGCGCCAGGTTGTTCAGTATCGCCCGCTCACGCAGGATGATCAGCGGCTTGGAGTCCAGCTGCTCCATGGTCTCCAGCCACATGTTGACCTGGTACGCCGAGTCCTTGGAGCCGGAGAAGTAGAGCACCGTCTCGGGCCGGTAGCCGGCCAGCCAGTCGTCGACCGCGGCGAGGACAGTGTCCGCGTTCGGCGGGACCTTGCTGCCGCGGACGTACGGCATGAGCGCGAGGACGTACAGGGTGCCCAGCGCTATCGTCGCGCCGATGCCGACGAAGGCCGCGAGGCTCCCGTCCATGAACGCCGAGACCAGCACGCCGACGACGGCGAACAGGTCCAGGTGGAGCATCTTCTCGGCGGAGCGGTTGAGCAGGCGGCGCGGCGGAGCGTCCGGGATGCGGATCCGGGCGGCCAGGTCCACGTTGCGGGTGGCGACCGGCATCCGGCGGCGGTTGCGGATCAGGGTGACCAGCGCGCCGTGCGGGGCCTGGAGACCGTAGAAGGCGATGAAGCAGGCGACCGCCCCGTAGAAGACCAGGCCGTCCGCGAGGTCCAGACGAGCCAGCAGCAGGATCAGCAGCAGCTGCCGGATCAGGAAGCGGATCGACAGACCCGCGCGCACCTTGCTCAGGCGGTTGATCAGATAGCTGCCCTTGCGATGCAGATAGTGGTCCGCCAGGTACGTCACGGCGGCTGCCGCCGCGAAGGCGGGAACGCTCGGGACGAGCGCGGCCAGCATGAGCACAGGGAAGCCCAGGATCATGAGGGCCGCCGCGGCCAGCTCGGCCGCACTGCCCACCCGGGCGACGCGAATGGCTCTGGTTATCACGGAGGAACCTGCTCTTGGAGGGGGAGTGCCGGTTTTGTTCTGACGTGCAGCGAAAATGTGAGGAATTCGCGAGAGGTACTGATTCAGGCCCCTGCGAATGCTCCGATAACGGGCAGACACAGAGGCCTGAATAACAGATGTCTAATTGCGGTTGATTATGCCACGCCGTCCTGACGGTCCAGAACGGAGGCCAGCGCCTGCTCGAAGCCGGAGGCCTTGCCCGCGGGGGCCGTCGGGTCCTGCTGGCGCACGTCGATGACATGACCGGTCAGCTCGGACAGCAGCACGTCGAGCGAGGTACGGGCCACGACCTCGGAGGACAGCAGCGAACCGGCCGGCTCCTGGCCGAAGGCCTTGGTGCGCATGGGGGTTGCGGTGCGCTCGGGGTTCACGCAGTTGACCCGGATGCCGTCGCCGGCCCACTCGTCGGACAGGGCCTGGGTGAGGTTCACCATCGCGGCCTTGGTGGAGGAGTAGAGGCTGTACTCGGCGCGACCGCGGGTGTAGCTGCTGGAGGTGTAGAGGAGCAGCTGGCCCTTGGTCTCGGACAGGTACTTGTACGACGAACGGGCGATCTGCACCGGGGCCAGGTAGTTGACCTTGAGCGCTTCCTCGATGGTCGCGTTGTCGGTCTCGGCCAGCTTGCCGATGCGCAGCACGCCGGCGGTGTTGACGACGTAGTCGATGCGCCCGGTCTCGCCGTACGCCTTGGACAGCGCGTCGTCGACCTCCTCGGGGTTCTCGACGTGTGTGCCGGTGGTGGAGCGGCCCAGCGCGTACACCTTCGCGCCGTAGGACTCGGCGAGTTCGGCGATGTCCTTGCCGATGCCGTACGAACCGCCGAAGACGACCATGGTCTTCCCGGTCAGCAGCTCCCGGTAGGCCTCCTCGGAGACCTGCTCGGGCGCGGAGGTGGAGGCCAGCTGGAAGAGCTTGTCGGCGATGAAGACGTCGACGGGCTGGGTGACCTTCATGTTGTACTCGTCGCCCGCGACGACGTGGATCGGCACGTCGGGCAGGTACTTGAGCACGACCGAGCAGTCGTCCGTGGCCTGGAAGTTGGGGTCACCGGCGGCGACCTCGTAGGCCCGCTTGATCGTGGACAGCTTGAAGGCCTGCGGCGTCTGGCCGCGGCGCAGTCGGGAGCGGTCCGGGATCTCGGTGATGAACTCGCCGTCCTCGCCGTGCGTGCGGGTCACGATGATGGTGTCCGCGGACGGGATGGCGACGTCGACGGCCTGGAAGCGCTCCAGGGCGACCACGCAGTCGTCGATGACGCGCTGCGAGAGAAGGGGGCGAACGGCGTCGTGGAACAGGACGTTGAGGTCCTCGCCGGCGGCCAGGCCCTCGCCGAGCGCCTCGATGGCGCGCTCGGTGGTCTCGTTGCGCGTGGAGCCGCCCTCGATGATCTTCTTGACCTTCGTGAACCCGGCCTTGGCCACGATCTTCTCTATGTCCGGCACATAGCCCGGCGCCATCAGGACGATGATGTCGTCGATCGAGTCGGCGTTCTCGAAGGTGGTCAGGGTGTGCTCGATGACTGCCTTGCCGGCGATCTTCAGCAGCTGCTTGGGGATCGAGAGACCCACGCGCTGACCGGTACCGCCGGCCAGGATCACTGCGGTGGTACGGGGCTTGGCGATGTGCTGGGACACAGGTGACCTACCTCGGGGCGACAGGGAACTTCGAAATGGTCCCACTTGGGGTTACCGCAGTGCAAGGTGAGCGCCGTCCGCCGCATATGTGCGCGCCATCTGTCATTCACCTTGTACTCCTGGTGATTGAGGAGACCGTTGTGGTGAGCACCCTGGAATTGCTGTGAGTAACTCCACAGGGAGTTGTGTATTGCTGTGTGTGACGACCGTACCCCTCAGCGCCGCCCCGGGCCGCTTCGGGCTCAGCCGCGTCGCAGCCGCTTCAGACACCGGTGGCCGAGCACCTTCACGAGTTCCCTGGACGAGGTCTGGTGCACCGTCCGCGACTTGACCGGCGCGGTGTTCCGGATCGGCGCGTCGGCGGCCGCGGCCAGCGCGCCGTACAGCGCCTGAGCGGCCACCTCGGGAGCGATCCGCGGTTCCGCGAGCGTCTCGGTCCCCGGCTTCGGCACGGCGGACAGCAGCGCCGGGTCACCGAGGACGCGCACGCCCGTCGCGCCGATGCGCTGCGCCATCTCGGCGCCGATCTCCGCCGCGGCCTCCACGGCCCACTGCGGGGTGGAGATCCTCACGTCGTGCGGTGTCGGGCTGCACGCGTTCTTCATATGCATGACCGCGCCGTGCCGCACCAGCCTGGAATACAGCTCGTCGGGGAGTCCATTGCCGCGGAATTCCTTATTAAGATTCCGCAGCATTTCGGTCTCGGCGAGAGTCAGGGAACGGTTCGCCGTGTCGGGGACCTCCTGGAGCAGACCTTTCGGGAGACCGAGGAGCCGCTCGAAGGTGCGCATCAGCCCGTCGCGGGCACGGTCGTCGACCACGACGACGGTGACCCGCTCGGCGCCGACCGCCCGGACCCAGCGCTCGATCAGCCGGTCGTGCCGGTGACGGTGCCAGAAGCTGGGGTTGGGCTTCTCGTAGGGGGCCTTGCGGAGCATGTGCTCCAGCCACTCCTCGTACCCCATGCGCAGCCCGTTCTGCACGTACTGCTGCCACTGCGAGGGCATGATCCTCGCCAGCGGGCGCAGGGTGACCAGGACGTGCACGGGGTCGCCGCCGAGCTGCTCGACGATCCGGGCGATCGTCGCGTCGTCGGGGGCGTCGGCGAAGAACTCGCTGCTGATGACCGAGGTGGTGTGCGGCCCGGCGCCGTCGACCCGGTCCACGAGCTGCGTCCACTGCTTCTCGCTGGGACCGGCGTCGCCCATCATCCCGGGCCGGGCGCAGGCCGCGAGGACGGCCTCCATCGGATGCCGGGTGGTCGCCGGCCACAGGACGCCGTGCTCGCCGAGCCGGTCCTTGGCCGCGAACAGCGCGCCCTGGATCGATGTCGTGCCGGTCTTGTGGGGGCCGATGTGCAGCAGGCGGGTGCCGGCTGGCAGCGGGGCGATCACGCCGTCGTTCGCCCGGCCTTCATCTCTCGTACAGTCCGTCTCCATGGTTAAGGGACGGTAAGAGGGGTTCCTGAGACTGCGCTGAGAGAGACCTGGGACACAGATGAGTCCCAGGCTCCCGTCACACAGACTTCGTACGAGGCTCAGCGCTCACGCGAGCTCGACGCCGGGCCGTCCCGCCTCCACCCGCAGCGCGGCCAGCGTGCTCGCGGTCGCCGTCGGCTGCCGGACCGTGTCCACGACCCTGACCTGCGCGTCGATGCCGTGCTTGTCGATGTCGAAGAGGTGGTAGCCGCGGTGGGCGTCAAGCAGCTTCCAGTGCGGGTTGTCCGCCATCAGCGGGTCCCACTGGGCATGGAAGGCGGCCTGGTCCTGGTCGCCGTTGCTGGAGATGGAGGTGCCGACGAACTCGGCGCCGACGACGGACGAGTCCGGGTCGGCGAAGTCCTCCTTGAGGTCGCTGATCATCGTCAGATGGCGGTCGCCGGTGAACACGACCGGGTTGCGGACGTCGGCGAACTCCTGCATGAGGGCGTTGCGTTCGGCCTGGTAGCCGTCCCAGGCGTCGTAGTACCAGAGCTTGCCCTCGCCGATCTTGAGGTCGGTCTCGGCCATCATGATCTGCGAGGCGATGAGGTTCCAGCGGGCCGGTGAGTCGTGCAGCCCGTCGAGGAGCCACTCCTTCTGCCGGGCGCCGAGCATGGTGAGCGAGGGGTCCTGGGCGCCTTCCTGGGTGGTCGCCTGGTCGCTGCGGAACTGCCGGGTGTCCAGCACGTTGAGCCGGGCCAGCCGGCCGAACTCCAGGCGCCGGTACATCTGGATGTGCGGCCCGTCGGGCACCGAGGTCGCACGGACCGGCATGTGCTCGTAGTACGCCTGGTAGGCCGCGGTCAGGCGGGCCACGAAGGCGTCGTGCGTCTGCTTGTCGGGGTCCTGCGGGATCTCGCCGGCGAAGTCGTTGTCGACCTCGTGGTCGTCGAAGGTGACGACCCAGGGCGCGTTCGCGTGCATCGCGGCGAGGTCGGGGTCGCTGCGGTACTGGGCGTAGCGGTTGCGGTACTGGACCAGGCTGTACGGCTCACCGGTGCCCTCGTGCCTGCGGACCCCCGTCGAGGCGGGCGACGACTCGTAGATGTAGTCGCCGACGAAGAGCACGAAGTCGGGGTCCTGGGCGAGCATGTCGGCGTACGGGGTGAAGTAGCCGTGCTGGTAGTTCTGGCAGGACGCGAGCGCGACGCGCAGGCTGCCGGCCTTGCTGTGCGGGTGCGGGGCGGTGCGGGTACGGCCGGTGGGCGAGAGCTGGCCGCTGGTGCGGAAGCGGTACCAGTACGCGCGGCCCGGGCGCAGGCCCCGTACATCCACGTGAACGCTGTGCCCGTACTCGGGCCGTGCCTGGGCGACACCGCGGCGGACGGGCTTTCTGAAGCGCTCGTCCTCGGCGATCTCCCACTCCACGGGGACCACCCGGTCGGGCATCCCGCCGCCGTTCAGCGGGTCCGGGGCGAGTCGCGTCCACAGCACGATGCCGTCGGGCAGCGGGTCGCCGGAGGTCACGCCGAGGCTGAACACCCCGTCCGGCAGCGGGGTTTCGGCGGCCCGGGCGGCCGTCGGCAGCCACAGCTGGGCGGAGGCGGCGGCGCCGAGCACGGCGGCCCCGGCGGTCAGAAAGCGGCGGCGGTCGGGCGACACTGCTCCGGTCATCGACGAACTCCCTTGCCTCACTGGCCTCATGGACAGGGGAAGCTCATGCTCCGGGGCGGTCCACCCGCTGAACGCCGGGGTGCACGCACATGACAACTGGGCAGACAACAGGAGACCCGCCGCGGCACACGAACTCCTCGTGGCCACAACGGGTCTGACGTTCAATCAATAGGACTTTTTCAGTAGGCGAAGCCCGACCCCAGCCGCGCGCCCGTCGCCGTGGTGCCCAGCAGCGTGTTGCCGAAGGCCGTCGTGCCGTTCGGCGCCACGATCGTCGCCGGCAGCGGTACGCCGCCCGGCTCGACGAGGTACGACGCGCGGGAGCGGAAGGTCCACACGAACCCGGTGTCCGTGTTCTCCCCCGGCGCCCCGACGGCCGCGTCCGCCAGTCCGTCGCCGTTCGCGTCCCCGAGGTGGACGGCCGTGCCGAACGCGTCGCCCGGCTCGGCGGTGCCGGGCACGTTGCCGGTCTCCTGCGTGACCACCTGGTGGGAGCCGGCGCCGGTCAGCCCGTCGGCCCGTCCGCTCAGCACGACCACGGCACCGGCGTCGGCGACGGACCCGATGTCCTCGCCGGGCACCCCGGTGAGGACGTCCAGACAGCCGTCCCCGTCGACGTCCCCGAGCCGCACGTCGGTGCCGAACCGGTCGCCCTTCTCCGCGGTGCCGGGCACCCCGGGGCTGTCCTGGTTGAGGAACTGCGCCTTCTCCACCCCGTCCGGCCCCTCGGCCGTGCCCGGGATCCAGGCGACACGGCCGCCCTTGGCGAGATAGGCGTCGTGATCACTGTCGTAGCCGTCGATCGCCCGGCCCACCACGATGTCGTCGTAGCCGTCCCGGTTCACGTCCCCGACGTCGAGGCTCTCGCCGCCCTGGAGACCAGCGCCGTCGATGTCGTGGACCAGCGTGAAGGGGTTGAGCCCGTCGCCGTTGCCCAGCCAGTACACGACCCGGCGGGAGTCGAAGGTGTCGGCGTTGTTCTCGGCGCCGACGACATCGGTGCGGCCGTCGCCGTTGACGTCACCGGTGGCCAGGTCCAGGACGCGGCTGTCGTACCGGTCCGGCACCAGGACCTCGCCGCCGTGCGAACCGCCGCGGGTGAAGGGGCCCTTGACGACCCGCAGGTCGTGCTGGTTCGCCACGGTCACCACGTCCGGGAAGCCGTCGTCGCCGATGTCGCCCACGGTCAGCCGGCCCTTGGCGCCGAGCTTGTCGTACGCCTTCCCGCTCGCCACGGAGGCACCGCCCGCGAGCCCGTTCGCCCCGCCCCACACCACTTCGACGAGCCCGGCGTCCACACCGGCCGAGGTGTCCTCGCCGCCGACGCCGACCACCAGGTCCGCGTAACCGTCGCCGTCCAGATCGGCGGTGTCGAGCGCGGAACCGAAGCCGTCACCGGCCTCGACGCTCCCCGGGACCCCGGCGGTGTTCTGTGTGAACACCTTCCGTCCCGTGGTGGTCAGCCCGTTCTTCGACCCGTACAGCACGGCCACGTACCCGGCCTTGGCCTTGCCGCCCACGGTCGCCGCGGGCGCGGCCACCGCGAGGTCGGCGTAGCCGTCGCCGTTGAAGTCGTCGTGCAGCCGCTTGCTGCTCGGGGTGGCGGCGGTGGCCGGGGTGGCACCGCCGGCCACCGCCGCCACCGCACCGGCGAGCAGGGCGATGCCGGTGGCGAGGGCGAGACGTCTGGACATGCGAACTCCGGTCGTCGAAAGGGCAGTTGACCACGGAGGGAGCCAAGATCCTCTTCGTGCTGCCCAGTACGACACACCGGAGCCGCGGTGGGTTGCCCTGCCATGTGCCAGGACTTTTCCTGCCGTCAACCGTTCTCGCCGACCACCGAACGGCCGCTTTGCGTCAACTACTTCTCGAACGGGTCGAAGTCGTCGTACTCCCGCTCCGAATCGTCCCGTTCGGCCTGCTTGTCGCGACGGCGCTGGGCGGCCGGGCGCGGAGCCTCGAAGCGGTGGTCCTCACCGCGGCGGCCCAGCATCTCGGCACCGGCCATGACGGTCGGCTCCCAGTCGAAGACGACCGCGTTGTCCTCGGGGCCGATGGCGACGCCGTCGCCGGAGCGGGCGCCCGCCTTCATCAGCTTCTCCTCGACACCGAGGCGGTTGAGCCGGTCGGCGAGGTAGCCGACGGCCTCGTCGTTGCTGAAGTCGGTCTGCCGCACCCAGCGTTCGGGCTTCTCGCCCCGCACCCGGAACAGCCCGTCCTCCTCGCGGGTGACGGTGAAGCCCGCGTCGTCGACGGCCTTGGGCCGGATGACGATCCGCGTCGCCTCCTCCTTCGGCTTCGCCGCGCGCGCCGTGGCGACCACCTCGGCCAGCGCGAAGGACAGTTCCTTCAGCCCCATGTGCGCGACGGCGGACACCTCGAAGACGCGGTAGCCGCGTGCCTCCAGCTCCGGGCGGACCATCTCGGCGAGGTCCTTGCCGTCCGGGACGTCGATCTTGTTCAGGACGACCATGCGGGGCCGCCTGTCGAGCCCGGCGCCGTACTGCCGCAGCTCCTCCTCGATGATGTCGAGGTCGGAGACGGGGTCGCGGTCGGACTCCAGGGTCGCCGTGTCCAGGACGTGCACCAGCACGCTGCACCGCTCCACGTGCCGCAGGAACTCCAGACCGAGGCCCTTGCCCTGGCTGGCGCCCGGGATCAGACCCGGCACGTCGGCGATGGTGTAGACGGTCGAGCCGGCGGTGACGACGCCCAGGTTCGGGACCAGGGTCGTGAAGGGGTAGTCGGCGATCTTCGGCTTGGCCGCGCTCAGTACCGAGATCAGCGAGGACTTGCCCGCGCTCGGGTAGCCGACCAGCGCCACGTCGGCGACGGTCTTCAGCTCCAGGACGATGTCCTGCATGTCCCCGGGCACACCGAGCAGCGCGAAGCCGGGCGCCTTGCGGCGGGCCGACGCCAGCGCCGCGTTGCCGAGGCCGCCGCGGCCGCCCTGGGCGGCGACGTAGGAGGTGCCGTGGCCGACCAGGTCGGCGAGGACGTTGCCCGCCTTGTCCTGGACGACGGTGCCGTCCGGCACGAACAGGACCAGGTCCTGGCCGTCCTTGCCGGAACGGTTGCCGCCCTCACCGGGCTTGCCGTTGGTGGCCTTGCGGTGCGGGGAGTGGTGGTACTCCAGGAGTGTCGTCACCGACTGGTCGACGGTCAGGATGACGTCGCCGCCCCGCCCGCCGTTGCCGCCGTCGGGGCCGCCGAGCGGCTTGAACTTCTCCCGGTGAACGGAGGCACAGCCGTGACCTCCGTTACCCGCGGCGACATGCAGTTCGACGCGGTCCACGAAGGTGGTCATGGGGTGTGCCTCCAGATACGTACGGGACTGTCTCTTGTACTAACACGCGAAAGGCGGACCCGCCTTCCCACCAGGGAAGTGAGGTCCGCCTCGCGCAAAGCTTCCGATCAGGGCCTGATTCAGGCGACCGGAACGATGTTCACGACCTTGCGGCCACGGTGCGTACCGAACTGCACCGCACCGGCGTTCAGCGCGAACAGCGTGTCGTCGCCGCCACGGCCGACGCCCGCACCGGGGTGGAAGTGGGTGCCGCGCTGGCGGACCAGGATCTCACCGGCGGAAACGACCTGACCGCCGTAGCGCTTCACGCCGAGCCGCTGGGCGTTGGAGTCGCGACCGTTCCGGGTGGACGATGCGCCCTTCTTGTGTGCCATCTCTCCTCAGTCCCTTACTTCGCAGCCGCGGGAATCTCAGTGACCTTGATCGCCGTGTACTGCTGGCGGTGGCCCTGACGACGGCGGTAGCCGGTCTTGTTCTTGTAGCGAAGGATGTCGATCTTGACGCCCTTGTGGTGGTCCACGACCTCGGCCTGGACCTTGATGCCGGCCAGCACCCACGGGTCGCTGGTCACAGCGTCGCCGTCGACAACGAGCAGGGTCGAGAGCTCGACCGTGTCGCCAACCTTGGCAGTGGAAATCTTGTCAACCTCAACGATGTCGCCGACAGCAACCTTGTGCTGGCGACCACCGCTGCGCACGATGGCGTACACGCGGATCTCACTCTCTCGCTCGGGAACGGCACCCCCGCAGTCCAGCCGCCCGGCAGAACGAGCGGCCTCTCCCGGCCGTGAGGCCCGAGAGGATGAGGTTTACGGGGATGTGGCGCGCCCATATCCAAGGACACGCCGACGGTCAAGGTTACGGGGCCGCTGCCGAACGGGTCAAACCGGCCCCCTCCAGGTCACCCGCCGAGGCCGGCCCGGTACGCCACGCACTCCTCGTACGACGGCAGCATCCCCTGCTCACGGGCCTGAGCCAGGCTCGGCGCCCGCTCGTCCTTGGCGGACAGCAGCGGGGCGAGGTCGGCCGGCCACTCGATGCCGAGGTCCGGGTCGAACGGGTGGATGCCGTGCTCGCGCTCGGGGGCGTATCCCTCGGAGCACAGGTAGACCACGGTGGCGTCGTCGGTCAGCGCCATGAAGCCGTGGCCGAGCCCCTCGGAGAGGTAGACGGCGTGGTGGTCCTGGTCGTCGAGGCGGACGATCTCCCACTGGCCGAAGGTGGGCGAGCCGACCCGGATGTCCACGATCACGTCGAGGACCGCGCCGCGCACACACTTGACGTACTTGGCCTGGCCGGGCGGCACGTCCGCGAAGTGGATGCCGCGCAGGGTGCCCCGGCTGGAGACGGACATGTTGGCCTGGGCGAGGGTGAGCGGGTGGCCGGCCGCCTCGGTGAAGAGGGGGGCCTTGAACCACTCGTGGAAGCTGCCCCGGCCGTCGGGGAAGACCTTCGGCTCGTGCACCCAGGAGCCGGAAATCGAAAGAGGTCGCATCACAGGTCCTCAGCTCTTCTTCTGCGGAGGTCGCATCACAACGCCCTCAGCTCTTCTTCTGCGGTTTCGTCAGGGCCCGCTTGACGCGTCCGGCGACCCGGCGCCACAGCGGGCGCGGCGGTGCGGGCTGTTTCTTCTTCGGCGCCGGCCGCGGGGCGGGCTTCGCCGCCGGGATGTGCCGGTCGATGACCTTGGCGGTGCCGTCGTCGGCCACGACCACGTCGACGGGGAGCCGGGTCCACTTCGGCTCGCCCCGGTCGGCGGACGGCAGCCCGATCAGGAGCGCCCAGCGCGCCCCCATGAGCCGCTCCACCGGCAGCACGGCGGTCACGGCACGGCCGTCCACCACCGCGTCGGCGGCGACCTTGCCGACGTCCTTGCGCTCGAAGCGCAGCCGCACCGGTTCCTGACCGGTCACCGCGAGCGGCAGCGCAAGCGTGACGGCCGTGCCCTCCACGACAGCCCCGGCCGGGTCCACCAGCACCACGGCCTCGCGCTCCAGTTTGCTGGTGTGCTGATCGACGTCCAGGGACAGATTCCCCGGCCCGTCCGTCCAGTACGGCAGCACCAGCCGGCGCGGCTCACCGGTGAGCGCGGCCAGCCGCCCGGGCTCCACCGCCTCGCCGTGCACGGCGCCGATCCGGCACTCCCTGCTCCAGCCGCCGGCCTTGATGCGCAGATAGAAGTCCCAGATGCCCTTGGCCAGGGGCGCACCCGCGGCGGCGGTCTCCGGGTCGAGTACGGCCGTGGCCGTGATCCGCTGCCGGAAGGCGCCTTCCTCCTCGACATCGACCTCGTGCCGCTCGCTCTTCAGCGGCAGATAGAACTGGGTGGCGTCGTCCCGGTTCCGGACCACCAGGTCCACGTCGCTGTCGCCGGTCCGCGCGTCCAGCGTGATGCCCTGCCCGGCCAGCGCCTCGCGCGCCTTCTCGGTGAGCGGCAGGTCGAGCACGTCACGCCCGCCGTCGCCGCGGCGGAAGACCAGGGGGCTGTCACCGGACTCGTACTCCGCCCCGAAACCGATGGTCAGCCGGCCGTTCTCCCAGGTCAGGGAGGTCAGTTCGCCGGTGGGCCGGATCGCGGCCTCCCAGTGGGCGAGCTCGCGGACGTCGTCGTAGAGGTCGGCGGCGACAAGGCCCGCGACGACCCGCTGCATCGGGGCGACATGGGTGAGGACACCGGGTCCGAAGCGTTCGTTGACGACGCCGCGGATCTCGCGGTAGAGCTGCTCGGCGTAGTCCTCGGGGAGCTTCAGGAGCCGCTTGCCGCGCAGCCGCTCGACCATCTCGTTGCGCAGCCAGCGGCTGAAGAGGCGGTCGCGCAGAGGGCCGGGCTCGGTGAGCTCCTCGACGATGTCGAGGGCCTCGCGGAGGTTGCCGAAGTAGCCGGCCGGGTCGAAGCGCTGGAAGCCGGCGTTGGAACCGTCGTCGCGGGCGATGTGGTAGTAGCAGAGGTAGTCGCCGAGGACGGCGACGCTCTTGGCCCGCAGATAGGCCTCGACGACGAAGACATGGTCCTCCAGCCGCCGGCGCCCCTCCTTGAAGCGGATGCCGTGCTCGGCCAGGAACTCCCGCCGGAACATCTTGTGCGGGGTGAGGCTGTCGATCAGCGGCGCGTTCTCGACCGTCGCCCGCGGCCGGTTGACCCGGAACAGCTCCTGCGGCACCGGGCGCCCGATGCCCGCCATCTTTCCTACGACGACGTCGGCGTCGTTCGCCGTGCCGTACGCGTACATCCGCTCCAGGGCCTCGTCGCCGAGCCAGTCGTCGTGGTCGACGAACATGACGTACTCGCCGCGAGCCGCGTCGATGCCGGTGTTGCGGGGCTTGCCCGACCAGCCGGAGGACTCCTGGTGGACGACATGGAAGTGCGGATGCTCGGCGGCCAGCAGATCGAGGCGGGCCGGGGTCTCGTCGGTGGAGCCGTCGTCGACGAAGAAGACCTCGAACTCCTCCGGGGGCAGGCTCTGCCGGAGCAGACCGCCGAGGCAGTCGTCGAAGTACTTGCCGGGGTTGTGCACCGCGATGACGACGCTGACCTTGACGGTCACGCGGGGTTCTCCTTCGTCTGGACCCGGTGGATCTCCGGGAAGGCCTCGGTCAGTGCCGTACGCCAGTCACGCAGGGGCGTGAGGCCGGCCGCCGCGAAGCGGTCGTGGCCGAGGACGCTGTAGGCCGGGCGGGGCGCGGGGCGGACGAAGGCCTCGCTGGTGGTGGGGCGGACCCGGTCGGGGTCGGCGCCGAGCAGCCGGAAGATCTCCCGGGTGAGGCCGTACCAGGTCGTCTCGCCGGAGCTGGTGCCGTGGTAGACGCCGGCCGGGGCGGTGCCGGCCAGGGCGCCGCGGCCCAGGTCGTACAGCAGCCCCGCGAGGTCGGCGCTCCAGGTGGGCTGGCCGCGCTGGTCGTCGACGACGTCCAGGGTGTCCTTGACACCCTCCAGCTTGATCATCGTACGGACGAAGTTGGGGCCGCCCGTGCCGTACAGCCAGGCGGTGCGCACCACGTAACCGCGCTCGATGCCGAGCACGGCCCGCTCCCCGGCGAGCTTGGTGCGGCCGTAGGCGCTGCGCGGGGCGGTGGGGGCGTCCTCGGCGTACGGGGTGGTCGCGTCGCCCGGGAAGACGTAGTCGGTGGAGATGTGCAGGAGGACGGCGCCGGTGGCGGCGCAGGCTGCGGCGAGATGGGCGGGGCCGTCGCCGTTGATCCGCAGCGCCTCTTCCTCCTGGCTCTCGGCGTCGTCGACGGCCGTCCAGGCCGCGCAGTTGACGACGACGGCGGGCCGGTGTGCCTCAAGCGTGTCGCGCACTGCGTCGGCGTCGGTGAGGTCGAGGGCGGCCCGGTCGAGGGCGACGGTCCGCTCCCCCGCCTCCGCGAGCCGGGCCAGGACGTCCTGGCCGAGCATGCCGCCCGCGCCGGTGACCAGCCAGATGCGGTTGTCGGTCACAGCGCGGCCCGCTCCTTCAGCGGCTCCCACCAGGCACGGTTGTCTCTGTACCACTGGACCGTCTCCGCGAGGCCCTGCCGGAAGCTCTTGCGGGGTTCGTACCCGAGCTCCTCGCGGATCTTCGTGCAGTCCACCGAGTAGCGGCGGTCGTGGCCCTTGCGGTCCTCGACGTACTCGACGCTGGTCTCCCAGTCGGCGCCACAGGCCTCCAGGAGCAGCCCGGTGAGCTCCTTGTTGGACAGCTCGGTGCCGCCGCCGATGTTGTAGACCTCACCGGCCCGGCCCTTGGTGCGCACCAGCTCGATGCCCTGCACGTGGTCGTCGATGTGCAGCCAGTCGCGGACGTTGCCGCCGTCGCCGTACAGCGGGACCTTCCTGCCGTCGAGGAGGTTGGTCACGAAGAGCGGGATGACCTTCTCGGGGAAGTGGTGGTGCCCGTAGTTGTTGGAGCAGCGGGTCACGCGCACGTCCAGGCCGTGGGTGCGGTGGTACGACAGCGCGATCAGGTCGCTGGAGGCCTTCGCCGAGGAGTACGGCGAGTTGGGCTGGAGCGGGTGCGTCTCCGGCCAGGAGCCCTCGTCGATGGAGCCGTAGACCTCGTCGGTGGAGATGTGCACGAAGGTCCTGACGCCCGCGCGGTGGGCGGCGTCGATGAGCGTGTGGGTGCCGACGACGTTCGTACGGACGAACTCGGCGCCGCCGTCGATGGACCGGTCGACGTGCGACTCGGCGGCGAAGTGCACCACCTGGTCGTGCTCGGCCATCAGCTTGCCGACCAGCTCGGGGTCGCAGATGTCGCCCTGCACGAAGGAGAACCCGGGGTGCGCGCGCACCTCGTCGAGGTTGGCCGGGTTGCCCGCGTACGTCAGCTTGTCGAGGACGGTGATCTCGACGTCACCGGGGCCCTCGGGGCCGAGCACGGTACGGACGTAGTGCGAGCCGATGAAACCGGCGCCGCCGGTCACCAGGATTCTGGTGGTTGTCATGAGGAGATCTGCACCTTGCTGTGATCACCGAGCACGAGCCGGTGGGCCGACGGGTTACGGGGAGCGGGCGTGACCTCGACGTCCCGCCCGATGAGCGAGGCCTCCACCCGGCGCACACCGGTGACGGACGAGCCGCGCAGCACGATGGAGTACTCGATTTCGCTGTCCTCGATCCGGCAGTCCTCGGAGACCGAGGTGAACGGGCCGATGTACGCGTCGCTGACCACCGTCCCGGCCCCGATGATCACGGGCCCGACGATCCGGCTGCCGCTGATCCGGGCGCCCGCCTCGATGCGGACCCGGCCGATGATCTCGCTGTCCGCGTCGACCGTGCCCTCGTTCAGCGCGGGGACGGTCTCCAGGACCGAGCGGTTGACCTCCAGCATGTCGGCGACGTTACCGGTGTCCTTCCAGTAGCCGGAGATCGTGGTGGAACGGACGTCACGCTTCTCGTCGATCAGCCACTGGATGGCGTGCGTGATCTCCAACTCGCCTCGCCAGGAAGGCTCGATGGAGCGCACGGCCTCGTGTATGGCCGGGGTGAAGAGGTAGACGCCGACGAGCGCGAGGTCGCTCTTGGGCTGCTTCGGCTTCTCCTCCAGGCCCACCACCCGTCCCTGGGCGTCGAGTTCGGCGACACCGAAGGAGGTCGGGTTGGGCACCTGGGTCAGCAGGATCTGTGCCTCGGGCCGCTCGGCCCGGAACTCCTCCACCAGACCGGTGATACCGCCGACGATGAAGTTGTCGCCGAGATACATGACGAAGTCGTCGTCGCCGAGGAACTCCCGTGCGATCAGCACCGCGTGGGCGAGGCCCAGCGGCGCGTCCTGCGGGATGTAGGTGACCTCGATGCCGAACCGCGAGCCGTCGCCGACCGCTTCGCGGATCTCGTCCGCGGTGTCGCCGACCACGATGCCGACTTCGGTGATCCCGGCGTCGGCGATCGCTTCCAGGCCGTAGAAGAGCACGGGCTTGTTGGCGACCGGCACGAGCTGTTTGGCCGAGGTGTGGGTGATCGGGCGGAGGCGAGTGCCCGCTCCCCCGGAGAGCACGAGTGCCTTCACGTATTGAGCCCCAATGACTGTGCCGAGAGGGGATGAAACCCCAACTGTCAGGATTTGTCGTCGATCTCGGTTTACATCGTAACCATGCCACTTGTAGGACGGCTCGCACTCCATAGGGGTTGCCCATTTGGAGGGAAAAACATGAGCCGCCCCCCGGTCCAAAGACCGGAGGGCGGCTTCATGTGTGCGCGGGTGGCGGGGCGTCAGCCCTCGTCGGCCGCCGTGGAGACGGACGGGGCGGACTGCTGCTCGGCCGCCGCCGTCTTCTTCGACGCCGCCTTCTTGGCGGTCGTCTTCTTGGCGGCGGTCTTCTTCGCCACCGTCTTCTTGGCCACCGTCTTCTTGGTGGCGGCCTTCTTCGCCGTCGCCTTCTTGGCCGTCTTACGGGCCGTCTTCTTGGCGGGCGCCTCCGGCTCCTCCGCGGCCACGGTCTCCGTCACCGCCGGCACGACCACGACGGCCGCTTCCTCGGACGCGGTCGGCGCGGTGGCCTTGCGCACGGCGCGGCGCCGCGGGCGGGCCGGTGCGGCGCTCTCGGCGACCGGCTCGGCCGGCGTCTCGGGCTGCGCGGCCGGCGCCTCCTCCGCCACGGGGACGGTCTCGGCGACCGTCACCACGGCGGCCTCGGCTCCCGCGGGCGACCCGGCCGGCGCGGACACCTTGCGGGTGGCGCGGCGACGGGTGCGGCCCTTGGGCGCGGCCTCCTCGACGACCGGGTCCTCGACGGCGACCGGCTCGGTGTGCGCCTCGGTGGCCGGCTCCGGCTGCACCGGACGCTCGACCTCCTGCTCGACGGTGACGTCCTGCGCGGTCGGAACGGCCTGGACGGTCTCCTCGACCTGCTCCGCCCGCTCGTTCCGCTCAGCCCGCTCGTTCCGCTCGGACCTGTCCGCCTTCTCGCGACGCGGCGCACCGGCCGGCGCCGACGCGCGCCGGCTCGTCCGGCGCCGCGAACGGCCCCGGCCGGCCGCGGCCTCCGCCTCGGCGGCGCTGCTGTACAGCTCCTCGTCCGGCTCGAAGACGGGCGCGGGCAGCGCGACCGGCTCGGCGACCTCGGCGACGAGGTCGGCCTCGGTCTCCTCGTCGGCCTCGTGGTCGTGGTCGACGGCCTCGGCCGCCACCGCGGCCTCATGCACGTGCTCGATGCCGCCACGCCCGCGCTTCTTGCGCTTGCCGCCGCCCCCGAGGGAGGTCGGCTGCTCCATGTGGACGATGACACCGCGGCCGTTGCAGTGGACGCAGGTCTCGGAGAACGACTCCAGCAGACCCTGGCCGACCCGCTTACGGGTCATCTGGACCAGGCCCAGCGAGGTGACCTCGGCGACCTGGTGCTTGGTCCGGTCCCGGCCCAGGCACTCCAGGAGGCGCCGTAGCACCAGGTCCCGGTTCTGCTCCAGGACCATGTCGATGAAGTCGATGACGATGATGCCGCCGAGGTCGCGCAGCCGCAGCTGGCGCACGATCTCCTCGGCCGCCTCCAGGTTGTTCCTGGTGACCGTCTCCTCCAGGTTGCCGCCCTGGCCGGTGAACTTGCCGGTGTTGACGTCGACGACGACCATCGCCTCGGTCCGGTCGATCACCAGCGAACCGCCGCTCGGCAGCCAGACCTTGCGGTCCAGCGCCTTGGACAGCTGCTCGTCGATCCGGTAGGTGGCGAAGACGTCGACCTCGGAGGTCCACTTCGACAGCCGGTCGGCCAGGTCGGGCGCGACGTGCGAGACGTAGCCGTGGATGGTCTCCCACGCCTCGTCACCGCTGACGACGACCTTGGTGAAGTCCTCGTTGAAGATGTCGCGGACGACCCGGACCGTCATGTCCGGCTCGCCGTACAGCAGCGTCGGGGCGTTGCCGTTCTTCGACTTCTTCTGGATGTCCTCCCACTGCGCCTGGAGCCGCTCGACATCGCGGCGCAGCTCGTCCTCGCTGGCGCCCTCGGCGGCGGTGCGCACGATGACGCCCGCGTCCTCGGGAACGATCTTCTTGAGGATCGTCTTCAGCCGGGCGCGCTCGGTGTCGGGCAGCTTGCGGCTGATGCCGGTCATCGAGCCCTCGGGGACGTACACGAGGTAACGGCCCGGGAGGGAGACCTGGCTGGTCAGACGGGCGCCCTTGTGGCCGATCGGGTCCTTCGTCACCTGGACGAGCACCGACTGGCCGGACTTCAGCGCGGACTCGATGCGCCGCGGCCCGTTGGCCATGCCCAGCGCCTCGAAGTTGACCTCACCGGCGTACAGGACCGCGTTGCGCCCCTTGCCGATGTCGATGAACGCGGCCTCCATGGACGGCAGCACGTTCTGGACCTTGCCCAGGTAGACGTTGCCGACGTACGAGGTGGCCTGCTCCTTGTTGACGTAGTGCTCGACGAGTACGCCGTCCTCCAGGACGCCGATCTGCGTGCGCTCACCGCTCTGCCGGACGACCATCACACGCTCGACGGCCTCACGGCGGGCCAGGAACTCGGCCTCGGTGATGATCGGGACGCGACGGCGGCCCTGCTCACGGCCTTCACGGCGGCGCTGCTTCTTGGCCTCCAGACGCGTGGAGCCCTTGATGGACTGCACCTCGTCGGACGGCTCCGCCTTCGGGCGCGGCTCGCGGACCTTCACGACGGTGCGCTCGGGGTCGCCGTCACCGGGCTCGGCGTCGGAGGAGGAGTCACCGGCGCGGCGGCGACGGCGCCGGCGGCGACGGCTGCTGGAGGACGAGGAACCGCCCTCGTCGTCGTCCTCGGCGTCCTCCTCGACCTGCTCGGCGGTGTCCTCGGCATCCTGGTCGGCCTGCTCGGCAGCGAACTCGTCGCCCTCCTCGGCCTCCGACTCGGCGGACTCACCGCGACGACGGCGACGGCCACCACGGCGACGGCGACGGCGGGAGCCGCCCTCCTCCGACTCGTCCGACTCGCTGTCGACGGCGTCCTCGGCCGACTCCTCGGCCTCCTCCGGCTCGTCCTCGGCGGCGGTCTCGACGACCTGCGGCGCCTCGGCCTCCGCGGGCTCGCCCCGGCGGCGGCGACGGCGGCGCGCGGCGACCGGCTCCTCCTGGGGCTCCTCGGCCACGGGCTCCTCGGGCTCCTCGACCTCCGCCTCGGCGGCGGCCGCGGCGGCGGCGCGCTCGGGCGTCTGGAACTGCGGCTCGGCGAACACGGGCGCCTGGAAGACGGCCACGGCGGGCCGCGCGGGCCGACGCGGAGCGTCCTCCTCGGCGTCGTCGCCCGCGGCCCGCGCGGGCTCGGAGAACCCGGTGGCGGCCCGGCGCACGGAACGCCGGCGGGCGCGGCGCGGGGCCTCTTCCGCGGCGGCGGCCTCCTCGGCCGGAGCCTCGGCAGCGGCCTCGACCGGCTTGGTCTCAGCCGACTCGGTCTCGGCGGGCTTGGTCTCGTTGTCAGCGCTCACGGGCGCCTCCACGGTCTCGGGCGCCTCGGTGGGCGCGGTCACTCGACGCGTGGCACGCCGACGGCCCCGACGGGGGGCCTCTTCCTCGGCCGGTGCGGCTTCCTCGGCGACGCTCGTCTCCGGCTCGACGCTCACCGGAGCCTCGGCCTCGGGAACGGCGTCGGCGGCGGGGCCACCGGCGGGCGCGGACGCCCTACGGGTGGCGCGACGACGCGTACGGGGCGCGGGCGCGGCGGCCTCCTCGGCCTCCGGCTCCTCTACGGCCGGTGCGGCGGCCTCGGGCTCGGCGGGGGCTACGACGGTTTCGGCGGCCTCGGCGGCGGGGGCACCGGCGGGCGCGGACGCCCTACGGGTGGCACGGCGACGCGTACGGGGCGCGGGCGCGGCGGCCTCCTCGGCCTCCGCTTCGGCCTCCGCGGTCACCGTCGGCTCCGCGACGGGCGCGGTCTCCTCGGCCACCGGCACAACGGTCTCCGCGACCGTGGTGTCAGCGGCGGGGGTACCGGCGGGCGCGGATGCCCGGCGGGTGGCACGGCGACGCGTACGCGCGGCGGGCGCGGGGGCCTCTTCGGTCTCCCCGCTCCCTGCGGCCTCCACGGCCTCGGCGGTCACCGTCGGCTCCTCGGAGGCGTCCTCGGCGGCCGGTATGGCCGGCGTCGCCTCGTCCGATGCCTCGGCGGGGCCCCCGACCGGCGGACCCGCCGGTCGGGACGCGGCACGGCGCCGGCGGCGCGGCGGCAGGGTGTCGCTGGGGGTGTTGAGTTCGGAGCCCATGGCGGGCTCAGTGGGTTCGGTCGGCTCGAGCATGCGGGCGTTTCTCCCGTCAGGCTCCCGGGCGCCGCGCCTGGTCCGGCGATGCCGGTGACGTCCGCGGCTCGCGCGATGCGCGGTGCCGCCGTCCGGGGCGCGGGCGCCGCACGGGAGCTCTCTGTGTCCTGTCTCGCCGGTTCCGTACACCCTTGTTGGGTACGGCCTGGCGAAAGTCTTCTGGTCGGTGCGCTGCCCGACCCAGGTGGCTCCCGGATACGAGGGCGGCGCTACGACGTCCGTCCTTTCGCGGGACCTACGCCGGCGCCTTCGCGGCGGCAGCGGCCGTTGTGGGGGCCTCAGCTGCCTCGCGGTCGGGCGCGAGCGGGTCGGTCACCTCGCCGGTCTCTTCATCGAACAGCCCCTGCGCCAGCCTGGTCACCGCAGCGGGGACCGGCGGCGCCAGGTCGGCCACGGCGCGGAGACCGGACAGGACGTCGTCGGGTCGTACGGCAGGCGTCACGTGCCGAACAACCAGCCGCAGTATCGCACAGGGCTGGTCGCTCGGCCTATCAGCAGCCGAACTGTGCGTTTCAAGATCTACGACCGCCGAACGGGCGTCGAAGGTGCGAACGCCGTTCTTGGTCATGCGCTGGACCTCGACGGCCTCGGCGGCGTTGAACACGGCGACGGCCCGCTCGGCCTCCGCCGGCTCGACCCCGTCGAGCCGCAGCTCCCACACAGAGGCGGTCAGCCGGTCGGCGAGCCCGGACGTCCGGGCCTCGACCGCGTCGACGATGTCGAGCCCGGCGGGCATCGACTCGTCGAGCAGAACCCTGAGCTTCTCGGGGTCCCGCGCCTCGGTGAGGGCGATCTCCAGATATTCCGCCTCACTGCCCGTGCCGGTGGGTGCGGCATTGGCGTACGACACCTTCGGATGCGGCGTGAACCCCGCCGAGTACGCCATCGGCACCTCGGCGCGGCGCAGCGCACGCTCGAAGGCGCGCTGGAAGTCACGATGGCTGGTGAACCGGAGGCGGCCGCGCTTGGTGTAGCGCAGTCGGATGCGCTGCACCGCGGGTGCGGGCGGCGGGCCTTCGGGCTGTCGCTTGCCCAGTGTCGTCAGTCCTTAGTGAGAACGGTCGTACTCCTACCAAGAGTACGTGTCTCGTGCGCCGTCGGTTCCCGCCGGTCCACCGCGACCGGCTCCCGGGGCTCGCCGAGGAGCATCCGCCGGAAGTCGGCCCGCGCCTGCCGCGCGGACTCCCGCACGGAGGCGAGCACCTCCCGCGTGGCCCGTCCCACACTGCGGGCCGCCCCGGCGACGGGCCGCAGCACCACATCTCGTACGACATGTCCGACCGGCGTGAGCAGGGTCCGGTACACCCATCGCACCGGTTCCACGAAGATCCACCGGAAGAGGCTCCCGAGGAACCGACCGACGGCGAGCGAGAGGTGCCCGGCGATCCGCCAGGCGTGTCCGAGCGCGTCCCCCACCTCCCGCGCCACGACGGCGAGGAACCGCCCGACGGGCACGAGCACCCAGCGCCACAGGGCGAGCGCGGGCAGCACGAGCGCCACGCGCGCGATCCAGTACAGCGCGAGCCCGATCCCGCGGAGGATCCAGCCGATGCCGTGTCCGACCGGCGTGAGGATCCAGGCGTACACCCAGGCGGCGGGTACGAGGACGAGGTACCGCGCGAGCCAGGCCACGGCGGCGTACACCCCGACCCCGACCGCGGCGAGCCCGGCGCCGATCCCTCGCAGGAACCACATGATCCCGTGCCCGACCGGCGTGAGCACGCGCGCGTACACCCAGGCGAGGCCGTGCCCCACCGGAGTGAGGACGTACCGGTACAGCCACACCACGGGTACGACGACGAGGATGTCGCCGAGCCGGGCGAGCCCCTTGCCGAGCGGCACGGCGACGTACCGCCACAACCCGACGAACGGCCAGACGAACACCGCCCGTCCCACCCACAGCAGCGCCCGCCCGAACGGCCTGAGCACCGTGTCGCGGAGGAACCGCCCGGCCACGACGAGCGCGTCCCACACGATCCGTACCGGCACGACCAGCACCAGTACGACGATCCGCACCGGGATGCGGATGGCCGTCACGAGGCACCCCTCCGGCTGTCGGGTCTCGGGCAGCGGCTTCTGCGGTTCCATACCGGACAAGACGCGACGGCCCGCGGCCCGGATGCGCGTCGTGGGTTGCGATGCCGTCACAACCCTTGTCCGCTAGACCGTTTTACCTATTTGACGGCGCGTCCGCCGCGCGCGCGGCGGTTGTCGTGGGCGATCAGGTCACCCTCGCACCGAGGTCCGGGAACTCCCCCGGGCCCGCTTTCGCGCCAAGGAGCATGCCAATGAGTCCTCGACCCACTCCCTCGCTGCTGGGGCCACTGGCCCGGGTGAGGTTCCAGAAGGCCGGGGTGCTGACCTCCCTCGCTCTGGTCATCGCCGCCGGAGTGATCACGCCGGCCGCGGCGGCCGCGCAGGCGGTGTCCGAGAAACCGGCCGCGGCACCGCAGACGGGCGACAACTGCAAGCCGCACAAGCCCCACCACTCGAGAGCGGGCGCGGAGGCGTACACCGGCAAGGACAAGTGCAAGGGCGCCACCGGGGCGACGGGGCCGAAGGGCGCCACGGGTCCTAAGGGCGCGACGGGTGCGACGGGTGCCACCGGGGCGACCGGCGCCACGGGTACTCCTGGCGAGGGCGGTACCCCAGGTGCCACGGGCGCGACGGGTGCCACCGGCGCCACGGGTGCGACCGGAGCCACCGGCGCGGCGGGCCCGTGCGTCGACATCGACGCCACCCGGGACGAGAACAACTTCGAGCTGCGGGCCGTGCTGTCCCCGGCGACCGAGAGCGACCCGATCACCAGGGCCTACGCCGGCATTCGCGACCTCCAGCCGGCTCCGGGACCGTACCTGTGGACCGACCTCAGCGGCCTCGACGACTATCCCTCGGACGCCTGTGGCATCTCCATCGCCCAGCAGGCCCTGGGCGGGGGCACGGAAGGGGACGTCAACATCGACGTCATCACCACGACCGGTGCGATCTGGGAGACCACGTGTGATGTGGACACCGACAGCTCACCGACGCTGACCTGCGAAGACGCCTGGACCCTGGTGAACAGGCAGCCGGCGCCCGGCGCTGTGAACGGCGGGACCGTCGTGCCGTAGGACCGCCGCAAGGGGGCGTCCGGCAGCATGTCAGGACTGCCGGACACCCCCTGCCGCGCCTGCCGCACCTGCCGCACCGATGCGCTCCAGCAGACTCACCGTCATCCCCGTCACCTGCGTGCTCGTCGAGATCGTGTACCGGCTCCGCAGGGCCCCCGCCTGCGCCGGGTCGATCGCGTTGAAGGGGAAGTCGGTCCCCTGCGTCAGCAGCCAGATGCGGCGCTCGCCCCTGAGGCACAGCTCCGGGACGGAGCACTGGACCGCGTAGAGATCGTCGATCTCGGCCGGGGTCCGCGTCAGGAAGACATCCCGCAGCTCCATGTCACGCGGCAGGTAGTACCGCACGCCACCGTCGAGCTGCCAGCTGTCGAAGCGGTCGTAGACCACGGCGTCCCCGGGCTGGTGGAGCCGCTCGATCACCTCCGCCGCGGCCGCGTAGTCGAGGGGCACCGGGGCGTTGTGCTCGAAGGGCTGCCGCACCTGCCGCTGGTCCGGCAGGGTGATCAGGGCCAGCGCCACGAGAACCGAGGCCGCCGCCTTCCAGGAACGCCGGGCGGAGGCCGGGCCTGAGCCGGCGAGCAGTGCCCAGGCCGGGAGGGTGCACAGGACGTAGACGCCGCGGAAGTAGGAGACCTCGCCGTGGGAGGCGGCCCAGACCAGGGCCGGGGGCAGCAGCGCCCAGGTGCCGCACAGCAGCAGCGGGGCCCTGCGCTTGGCGCGGGCCGCCAGGGCCAGGGCGATGAGGGCTCCGGCGCACACCGCGGAGGCGAAGACCTCGCCGGGGAGGGAGAGCAGCGCCCAGCCGTCGGGCGCCGGGACCCAGTACAGCTGGCGTCCGGCCTGGGAGCGGCCGAGCAGGGCGAACGGGGCGACCACCACGGCGACCGCAGCGAGGGCGAGACCGGCCCGCCACCACAGGGAGCGGTCACGGCGCGCGTGGGCGGCGAGCAGACAGACGTGAGCGATCACGACGGACAGCGCGATCAGATGCAGCAGTCCGGTGAGGGTCAGCGCGAGCGCGTAGGCGGCCCAGCGCCAGAGGCCGCGCGGCCGGTCCAGGGCCCTCAGGAGCAGGAGCGTGGCGAGCGCGACGGCCAGCATCACCAGCGCGTACGAGCGGGCTTCCTGGCCATAGCGGCTCACCGCCGGGACGAGCGCGAAGAGGAACCCGGCCAGAATTCCGGCCCGATATCCGAAGAGCCGGTTCCCGAGGAGCGCCACGACCGCCGCCGCGCCGGCCGCCGCGAACAGGGAAGGCAGCCGCAGCGAAAGGGCGGAATCCCCGAAGAGCTCCACCCATCCGTGCATCAGCAGGTAATAGGTGCCGTGCACGGCGTCGACGTTCCGCACCGTGGCGAGGATCCCGTCGGTGTCCCGGCCGGCCATGTCCCAGGTGACCAGCTCGTCGCGGCCGAGCAGCGAGCCGGTCAGCCCGAGGCCGCCCAGCCCCAGGGCGAGGGCGAGTGGCCCCAGCCAGAGCAGCATCCGGCCCCGCGCGGAAGCGTCCGCGACATCGGGCCGGAATTCTTCGCGGGGCGGAGGAAGCTGTGCGGCGATGACCATAGGAATACCTATACCTACCCTTTCGCCGGTGGCTCCTTGCACGCACCCCTGGAGCCGGATAATTTCACCGGGCGGTCCTTTTCTGCAGAGAAAAGAAAATGCCATGAATAACACAAACGCGGTCTGCCTCAATATGATTGTCAAGGACGAGGCGCATGTGATCCGACGCTGCCTCGACTCCGTACGGCCCCTCGTCGACAGCTGGGTGATCCTGGACACCGGCTCGACCGACGGCACCCAGGACATCGTCCGCGAGACCCTCGCCGACCTGCCGGGAACGCTGTACGAGAGCCCCTTCCGCGGCTTCGGCGCGAGCCGCACGGAGGCGATCGAACGGGCCCGGGAGCGCGCGAGCCACCTGCTCTTCATCGACGCCGACGACGTACTGGAGACCGACCCCGGCTTCACCCGGCCGACGCTCACCCACGACTGCTACGACATGGCGGTCCGCCACGGCCCCGTCGTCCACTGGCGCCCGACGCTGGTGTCGACCCGACTCCCGTGGCGGTACGTCGGCGTACTCCACGAATACCTGGAATGCGACACGGAGTTCAGCCGGGCGTCGCTCACCGGCGTCCGCATGGTGATCATGGGCGGCGGCGGCCGGTCGCAGGGCAGCCCGCGCACCAAGTACCTGCGGGACGCGGCGCTCCTCAAGGACGGCCTCGCCAAGGACCCCGGCAACACCCGCTACGCCTTCTACCTCGCCCAGAGCTGGCGGGACGCCGACGAGCCGGCGAAGGCACTGGCCGCCTACGACCGCCGCGCGGCCATGGACGGCTTCGCCGAGGAGGCTTTCTGCTCCCGGCTCTACGCGGCCCGCCTCGCCCTGACGCTGAAGCGCCGTACGCCCGAGGTCATGTCCCGCTTCCTGGACGCCCATGAACACCGACCCACCCGTGCCGAACCGCTGGGCGAACTCGCCCATCTGTGCCGGACACGGGGAGAACGCTGGCCGCTCGCCTACCTGTTCGCGCGGCGCGCGGCGGAGCTCCCGCCGCCCGACGACATCCTCTTCGTCGAGCACGCCTGGTACGACTGGCGCGCCCTGGACGAGCTGGCGGTCGCGGCGTACTGGATGGGCGCCTACCGCGAGTCGCTGGAGGCCTGCGAGAAGCTCCTGGACGGCGGGAAGCTGCCCGCCCAGCACCGCGAGCGAGTGGCCGCCAATCACGACTTCGCCCGCACCAAACTGGCCGTGACGGCGGACCCTGGACAGGTAGCGAAAGGACGGTGAACCCCGCCATGAAGACACCCCCGATCGTTTCGGCGCAGGAGTGGGAGGCGGCACGCCAGGAACTCCTCGTGGAGGAGAAGCGGCTGACCCGGGCCCGCGACGCCCTGGCGGCCAGGCGCCGCCGCATGCCCTGGCTGAAGGTGGACAAGGCGTACGAGTTCGAGGGCCCGGGCGGCCCCGCGACCCTTCGTGACCTCTTCCAGGGCCGCCGCCAGCTGATCGTCTACCGCGCCTTCTTCGAACCGGGCGTCAACGGATGGCCGGACCACGCCTGCGTCGGCTGCTCCATGGTCGCCGACCACGTGGGCAACCTCGCCCACCTCAACGCTCGCGACACCACCCTCGTCTTCGCCTCGCGCGCCCCGCAGCCGGACATCGAGCGGGTGAAGACGAGGATGGGCTGGACGATCCCCTGGTACACACTCACCGACGACTTCGACACCGACTTCGGCGTCAACGACTGGCACGGCACCAACGCCTTCATCCACGACGCCGACACCGTCTACCGCACCTACTTCATCAACGCCCGCGGCGACGAGGCCCTCGGCAGCACCTGGACCTACCTGGACATGACAGCCCTGGGCCGCCAGGAAACCTGGGAGGACTCCCCGGAGACCTACCCCCAGTCGGCCCCGTACACCTGGTGGCACTGGCACGACACCTACAACGGCCCCTGACCCAGCTCAGCCCGAGCACCCACTGGCAGCGGGCACCGGCGCCGCCACGCCAGCCTCAACCAACCTGCTCAGTTCAGTAGCTGGCAGTACGGTCGAAGCCGGTGATGTTGAGCTTGATGCCCTTCACGCTCTTGAGCGTCGTGGGGTACTCACCCTTGGCCGTCTGACCAGGCTGCACATCCGTCTCGAACTCCGAACCGTTCTCCACGCGCGTGCCCCCGGCGTCGACCGCCTCCCAGTCCCAGGAGTAGTCGGACTTCTCGCTGCTGCTGTTCTTGATCGTCCAGACGAGCCAGATGTTCGTGATACCTGCCTGTGAGCGGTCGTCGAGCTGGAAGCTGACGAGGTCGGCCCGCTCCGCCTCAGGCTCCTGCGTCTCCGCCTGCCGCGTCGCTGAGGCCGTTGTGCTCGCGCTGGGCGCAGAGGTGGTGCTCTCATCGCTGCCACCCGCGAGCGCGATCACCAACACCACGACGACGATGACGACCACCGCAGCCACGGCGCCCGCGCATCCCCAGAGACAGCCACGGCCCCGCGGCTTCTTCTGAGGCGGCCCGGGAGGCGGCGAGGCTTGCCCCCGACTCCCCCAACCAGGACTGCCCCCAGGCGGCTCGCTCACCGGCATGTGGCCTCCTCGGTAGCGGATACCACCACGCTAGGAAGCCATGAGGCACCTCGCGAACCGAGAGCAGCCACTCAGGCGACGCCCGCTGAATGCGAGGTTCTCCCGCGCGGGCAACCGCCGACCGGCCTCGACGCCGAGCGCCCTGAGGGCAGCAGCCGTCTCTTCCTCGCTGCCGCCCTCCAGGGAGTCCACCACGCGCCGCAACGCCTCACTCACCTCAGTGCGAGTGACCACTCGCAGCCGGTGTCGGTGCTGCGTTCTTGACTGTGAGGGGCAGCAGCTTCTTCCCGGTCGGGCCGATCTGGATGGACGTGTCCATCTGCGGGCACACCCCGCAGTCGAAGCACGGTGTCCAGCGGCAGTCGTCGACCTCGGTCTCGTCGAGGGCGTCCTGCCAGTCCTCCCAGAGCCAGTCCTTGTCGAGGCCGGAGTCGAGGTGGTCCCAGGGGAGGACCTCCTCGTACGTGCGCTCGCGGGTGGTGTACCAGTCGACGTCCACGCCGAAGGGGGCGAGGGCCTTGTCGGCGGACTGCATCCAGCGGTCGTAGGAGAAATGCTCGCGCCAGCCGTCGAAGCGGCCGCCGTCCTCGTAGACCGCGCGGATGACCGCGCCGATACGGCGGTCGCCGCGGGACAGCAGGCCCTCGACGATGCCGGGCTTGCCGTCGTGGTAGCGGAAGCCGATGGAGCGGCCGTACTTCTTGTCGCCGCGGATCTTGTCGCGGAGCTTCTCCAGGCGGGCGTCCGTCTCCTCGGCGGAGAGCTGGGGCGCCCACTGGAAGGGGGTGTGGGGCTTGGGGACGAAGCCGCCGATCGAGACCGTGCAGCGGATGTCGTTGGAGCGGGAGACCTCACGGCCCTTGGCGATCACGTTCATCGCCATGTCCGCGATCTGGAGGACGTCGTCGTCGGTCTCCGTCGGCAGGCCGCACATGAAGTACAGCTTCACCTGGCGCCAGCCGTTGCCGTAGGCCGTGGCAACGGTGCGGATGAGGTCTTCCTCCGACACCATCTTGTTGATGACCTTGCGCATGCGCTCGCTGCCGCCCTCGGGGGCGAAGGTCAGGCCCGAGCGGCGGCCGTTGCGCGTCAGCTCGTTCGCCAGGTCCACGTTGAAGGCGTCGACCCGGGTGGAGGGGAGCGAGAGGCCGACCTTGTCTTCCTCGTACCGGTCCGCCAGGCCCTTGGCGATGTCGCCGATCTCCGTGTGGTCCGCCGAGGACAGGGAGAGGAGGCCGACCTCCTCGAAGCCCGTCGCCTTCAGGCCCTTCTCGACCATCTCGCCGATGCCCGTGATGGAACGCTCCCGCACCGGGCGGGTGATCATGCCCGCCTGGCAGAAGCGGCAGCCGCGGGTACAGCCGCGGAAGATCTCCACCGACATGCGCTCGTGGACCGTCTCGGCGAGCGGCACCAGGGGCTGCTTGGGGTAGGGCCACTCGTCCAGGTCCATGACCGTGTGCTTCGACACACGCCACGGGACGCCCGACTTGTTGGGGACCACGCGCGCGATGCGGCCGTCGGGGAGGTACTCGACGTCGTAGAACGCCGGGATGTAGACCGAGCCCGTCTTCGCCAGGCGGAAGAGGACCTCCTCGCGGCCGCCGGGCCGCCCCTGCGCCTTCCACTCGCGGATGATCCGCGTCATGTCGAGCACGGCCTGCTCGCCGTCGCCGATGATCGCGGCGTCGATGAAGTCGGCGATCGGCTCCGGGTTGAAGGCGGCGTGTCCGCCGGCCAGCACGATCGGGTCGTCCAGGCCGCGGTCGCGCGACTCCAGCGGAATGCCCGCCAGGTCCAGCGCGGTCAGCATGTTGGTGTAGCCCAGCTCCGTGGAGAAGGACAGGCCGAACACGTCGAAGGCCTTCACCGGGCGGTGGCTGTCCACCGTGAACTGCGGGACGGCGTGCTCCCGCATCAGCGCCTCAAGGTCCGGCCACACGCTGTACGTGCGCTCGGCGAGGACGCCCTCCTGCTCGTTCAGCACCTCGTAGAGGATCATGACGCCCTGGTTGGGCAGCCCGACCTCGTAGGCGTCCGGGTACATGAGCGCCCAGTGGACGTCACAGGACTCCCAGGGCTTGACCGTGGAGTTGAGCTCGCCGCCGACATACTGAATCGGCTTCTGCACATGCGGCAGCAGAGCTTCGAGCTGCGGGAACACCGACTCGGCGGTTTCGGCTGACATCTCGCACTTCCGTGGACGGACAGGGGTGACCATCTAGCGTAACGCGAGCGGAGACCACCCCTGTCCCGCCGGACTTCGGCTCGGACCTCCGAGGCCGTCAGACCTCCATGTCGCCCTTGAGCGATGGCCAGGTGACAGGGAGATCCAGCTCGACCAGCTCCGCCCGCCGCTCCTCGTGCCCGTACAGCACCCCGTACGTGAAGGTGCTCTCCCCCGCCCCATACGCCTGACCTGCGAGATCACGCAGAGCCAGGCGGGCCATCACGCTGTCCTGGTGGTCGCCGAGCAGGCCCTGGAGGGACTTCATCGACCGGACGAGATCGACGGCCGGCTCCCCGAGCGCCTTGGCCGCCGCCTCGGCCGAGTACCGCGTGCGCTTGCACTTCTTGCGCGCCTCGTGGATCGCGAGGTCCCGGTCGGTGCCGGACGGCAGCTCCAGCGCCGACTCGACCAGCTCCGTCAGCTTCCCGAAGTCCTTCCGTACGGCCTTGGGGAGCACCTTGGACGGCCTCCCGTCGGCCGCCTTCAGCACCGGCGGCTCGGCCATCAGGGCGTCCAGGGCGGCGAGCAGGTCCAGGTACCGCTTTCCGTCCAGTACGGCGATCAGACGGCGGCGTGATCCGCTGCTGCGGGCGTGCGACCAGGTGCGCAGCCGGGTGCGCACGGGGCCCGTGAGCAGGGTGCGCGGCAGCTCGTCGAGGCGGGCGGTCAGCCGTTCTGTCAGCACCTCCTGGTCGCGGTCCACGCCCAGTTCGCCGGCGAGCCACTTCAGCTCCGCGCCGATCGGGTCGGTGACGGTCCGGTCGAGGACTTTTCCGTACGACCTGAAGGCGCTGCGCATCCGGCGGGTGGCTACGCGCATGCGGTGCACGGAGTCGTACACGTCCCGCCGTACGGCCGGGTCGAGTGCGACGATCGTGTCCCGCTGGGCGCGGAGATAGGCGAGGACATGGTCCCCGGCGGTCTCCGGGGCGGCCGAGGGGCCGGTCTTCCTCCTCCGCTTCCTCTTTCCGTCGGTCTCGGCCAGTGCCCGCGCCAGCTTGGACGCCGACCCCGAGGGCCTCACGCCCGCCTTCCGCAGCCGTTTCTCCACCTTGTCGAGGAAGCCGGGGTCGCCGCCGTCGGCGAGCTCGATCTCGATCTCGGTCCACTGGACGGTGCCGCCGCCCTCGGTGAGCCGTTCGGCGCGGACGGCGTCCACGCTGGCCTCCGCCAGGAGTACGCCCTCGGCGTCGACGAGATGACGGACGTCCCGGTCGGAGCGGAGCCGGACGACGGGCAGCAGCTCGATGTCCCGGACACGCGAGCGGACCAGACCGGCGAGGACGCGGGGCACGGTGTCGGACAGGGGCGCCTGGATCTCGTCCCGTACGCCGGGTGCGACGGGGAACTTCAGGTGCCAGCCGGCGTCGACGCCACCGGTGCGGCGGCGCAGGGTGATCGAGGACGCGGCGAGGCGTTCGTCGTGGGTGTCGTAGTAGGTGGCGTCCAGGTGTGCGACACCCTTGTCGATGACGGCCGCGACCCCGGCGACGCCGGTGAGGTCGGGCAGTCCGCTGTCGTCGGACTCGTACTTCCGCTCGATCTCGCGCTTTGTGTCCGCCATGACCCGAATCTAGACGGCGTCAGGGCGAGGCGGCAGAGGGCGCCGACGTCGAATCCCCGGGAAACCACGGGGAGTCAGGAGGTGAGCAGCGCCCGCATCGCCTCGCTGTCCGAGAACGGCGCGTCCTTCGCCGTGCGGGAGAGCAGGAGGACATGGGCGTCCTCGAACTGGTCGTACGACAGCGGCTCGGGGCCCTGTCCGACGATCAGTACGTTGTGCTCCAGGCGCCAGCTGACGTACCGGGTGTTGTATCTGGGCTGGCGTATGTCGTGGTGCGGGAGGCCGAGCCGGTCGGTGAAGCGCTGGACGACGGTGGCGTGGTGGGCGTCGAACTCCGGCCGCCAGGCGCCCTCCTGGCTGGTCCAGCCGGGGACGGCGTCCCAGATGTCCTCGTCGAGCAGGCCGCCGTCGACGGTGTAGAGGTAGGCGAAGGGCAGATAGAGGGTGCCGTCGCCGTCGGCGGTGACGAAGTGGCCGTGCGGGGTGACATGGGTGGCCTCGGGGACGTCGGGTGTCTCCTCGTACGCCGGACCGCTGACCGCCTCCGACCAGTCGGGCCACCCGGCTTCACCGAGCCGGGCACCGACGGTGTCGGCGTCGGTCAGGTCCAGCTCCGCCAGGGCCAGGAGCCGGTCGACCAGTTCCTCGTCGACCGGGCACACCGACACGTACTCCTCGGACATTCCACTCCCCCGTAAAGGTCTGCTTGCGCGGCGCTACGCCGACATCGGCCGCTGCACCTTGATCGACTGCAACAGTCCCACCGCGACCCACACCGCGAACATCGAGGTTCCGCCATAGGACACGAACGGCAGCGGCAGTCCGGTGACCGGCATGATGCCCAGCGTCATCCCGATGTTCTCGAAGGACTGGAAGGCGAACCAGGCCACGATCCCCGCGGCCACGATCGTGCCGTACAGCTCCGTCGTCTCGCGGGCGATCCGGCAGGCCCGCCACAGGACGACGCCGAGCAGGATGATGATCAGGCCCGCGCCGACGAAGCCGAGTTCCTCGCCCGCGACCGTGAAGACGAAGTCGGTCTGCTGCTCGGGGACGAACTGGCCGGTGGTCTGCGAGCCGTGGAACAGGCCCGAGCCGGTCAGACCGCCCGAACCGATCGCGATCCGCGCCTGGTTGGTGTTGTAGCCGACGCCGGCCGGGTCGAGGCTGGGGTTGGCGAAGGCGGCGAAGCGGGCGATCTGGTAGTCGTCCAGGATGCCGAGCTGCCAGACCGCGATCGCGCCCGTCGCCCCGGTGCCGAGCAGTCCGAAGACCCACCGGTTGGAGGCGCCGGAGGCGAGCAGCACGCCCAGCACGATGATGACCATGACCATGACCGACCCGAGGTCGGGCATCAGCATGACGACGAGCATCGGTACGGCGGCCAGGCCCAGGGCCTGCAACACGGTCCGGTGGTCCGGGTAGGGCTTGTCGCCCGCGTCGACCCGCGCCGCCAGCAGCATCGCCATGCCCAGGATGATCGTGATCTTCACGAACTCCGAGGGCTGGAGGGAGAAGCCGCCGCCGAGCACGATCCAGGAGTGGGCGCCGTTGACGGTGGAGCCCAGGGGGGTGAGCACCATCAGGATCAGGAACACCGAGGCGCCGTAGAGGATCGGCACGGCGGTTCTCAGGGCGCGGTGGCCGAGCCAGACCGTGCCGATCATCAGGGCGAACCCGATGCCGGTGTTCATGATGTGTCGGATCAGGAAGTAGTACTGGTCGCCCTGGTTGATCTCGGTGCGGTTGCGGGTGGCCGAGAAGACCAGCAGCGAACCCATCCCCGAGAGGGCGAGCGCCGCGAACAGTATCGGCCAGTCCAGTCGGCGGGCCAGCGAGTCACGGGCGAACAGCCGCGTCCAGCCCGCGCGTTCGGGGCCGTACCCGGAGACGGAGAAGCTGTTGCCGGTCATGTGCACATCCTCCGGCTTCCGCGCTTCCGGCGCCGCCTGCGGGTGTTGCGGTTGCCCGTCGCCGGTTTCTCGACGGTCGCCGCCAGCGTGGTCTCGTCGGGCTCGGGGGCGCCCTCCTGGTTCACCCGCTGCTCCTTGGCCGGGTCCTTGGCGACCTTGGGCGACTTGATGGTGCCGTCCGTGCGGACCTTCGGCAGGCTCTTCTGCGGGGTGGGCAGCAGCGCGTTCTTCTTGGTGATGGTGCCGTCGTCGGCGACGCCGTACAGCGCGTCGTAGATGTTGCGGACGGCCGGACCGGAGGCGCCGGAGCCCGTACCACCCTGGGAGATCGTCATCACGACCGAGTAGTCCTTGGTGTACGTGGCGAACCAGGACGTCGTCTGCTTGCCGTAGACCTCGGCCGTACCGGTCTTGGCGTGCATCGGGATCTTCTCCTGCGGCCAGCCGACCTGGGCGAAGCGCCAGGCGGCCGTACCGCGGGTGGCCACGCCCGCGAGGGCGTCGTTCATCTTGGCCAGCGTGGTCTTGCTTATGGGCAGCTTGCCGTGGGACTTGGGCGCGATCTCGTCGACCGACCTGCCGTCGGCGCTGACGATCGCCTTGCCGACCGTCGGGTTGTAGAGGGTGCCGCCGTTGGAGATCGCCGAGTAGATCGTGGCCATCTGGATCGGGGTGACCATGGTGTCGCCCTGGCCGATGGAGTAGTTGATCTCGTCACCGGCACGCATCTTGTTGCCTTCGAGGCAGTTCTCGTAGGAGATCTTCTCGACGTACGTGCCGTCCTTCTTGCCGGTCTTGCACCAGGCGTCCTTGTTGGCCTCCCAGTACGCCTGCTTCCACTGGCGGTCGGGGACGCGGCCGGTGACCTCGTTGGGCAGGTCGATGCCGGTGGTCTTGCCGAGGCCGAACTGGTGGGCGGCCTTGAAGAAGTAGTCGTTCGGCTCGCCCTTCTTCGGGTTGATGCCGCCGTCCCGCTGCCACTCCTTGTGGGCGAGGCCGTAGAAGACGGTGTCGCAGGAGACCTCAAGGGCACGGCCGAGGTTGATGGGGCCGAAGTTCTCCGACTCGAAGTTCTTGAAGACCTGGCCGCCGACCGAGTAGGAACTCGTGCACGGGTAGCGGCCGTCGAAGTCGTAGCCGGCCTCGACGGCGGCGGCCGTGGAGATCACCTTGAAGGTGGAGCCGGGCGCCGACTGGCCCTGGATGGCCCGGTTGAGCAGCGGGTAGTTGGAGCTCTTGCCCGTCAGCTTCTTGTAGTCCTTGGCGGAGATGCCGCCGACCCAGGCGTTGGGGTCGTAGGTCGGGTTGGAGGCCATGGCGACGATCCGGCCGGTCTTGGCCTCCATGACGACGACGGCACCGGAGTCCGCCTTGTAGTTCTCGCCGGTGTTGTCGTCGAACTGCTTGCGGGCCTCCTTCATCGCCTCGTTCAGCTCGTACTCGGCGACGCGCTGGACGCGGGAGTCGATGCTGGTGACGAGGTTGGCGCCAGGCTGGGCCTCGTCGGCCTCGGCCTGGCCGATGACGCGGCCGAGGTTGTCGACCTCGTAGCGGGTGACGCCGGCCTTGCCGCGCAGTTCCTTGTCGTACTCCCGCTCAAGCCCCGAGCGGCCGACCTGGTCGGAGCGCAGATAGGGCGAGTCGGTGTCCTGGGCCTTGGTGATCTCCTCGTCGGTGACCGGGGAGAGATAGCCGAGGACCTGGGCGGTGTTGGCCTTGCCGGGGCTCGGGTAGCGGCGCACGGCCTCGGGCTCGGCGGTGATGCCGGGGAAGTCCTCGGCGCGCTCGCGGATCTGGAGGGCCTGCTTGGCGGTGGCCTCGTCGGTGATGGGGATCGGCTGGTACGGCGAGCCGTTCCAGCAGGGTTGCGGGGTCTTGGCGTCGCAGAGGCGGACCTTCAGCATGACCTCCTCGGGCTTCATGCCGAGGACCTTGGCCAGTTTGGTGAGGACGGCCTTGCCGTCGTCCTTCATCTTCAGCAGGTCCGTGCGGGAGGCGGAGACCACCAGCCGGGTCTCGTTGTCCGCGATGGGCACTCCGCGGGCGTCCAGGATCGAGCCGCGGACGGCGGGCTCGACGACCTGCTGGACGTGGTTGCCCGACGCCTCCTTGGCGTATTCGTCGCCCTCGCGGATCTGGAGGTACCACAGGCGCCCGCCGAGGGTGCCGAGGAGGGACAGGACGAGGATCTGGATCACGATGAGCCTGATCTGGACCCGTGGAGTCCGACCGGTCTCGGGGATGTTGGTCACTGCGGCTGCCGCCCCCTCTCAGTGCGCCGAGTTGTGTGCGCGTACGCATGATGAACGGCTGACCTGTGAGCGCTCGTTCCGCCCCGGCAAACCCGTTCGAGTGATCCGTCCACCAGCGCGCTCCGCGCGCGGGCACCTGAACCCGCAGCCGACTGGTCCGGCCTCAACACACCCGCCCTCACAGCCGCTTGACCCCCTTGATGCGACCGACGCGCGCGGTCCGCGTCCGTGCCTTGGTCTTCAATGACCCGAGGCCGCCGCGCTGCCCGCCGATCTTCAGACCGGTGCCGGACGACAGCCACCCCGACGAGATGTCGGTGGCCTTCTTGGCGGAGGAGTTGGTCTCCGCGAGCGGGTCGTTCTCGGCGCGGCGGGCGAGCGCCATGATGCCGGGGACGACGAAGGGCGCGAGCAGCAGGTCGTACAGCGCGGCCGTGAACAGCAGGCTGCCGAGGCCGACATGACGGGCGGCGGTGTCACCGACGAGGGCGCCGACACCGGCGTACAGCAGCGTCGTGCCGAGGGCGGCGACGACCACGACGACCATCGGGCCGGTGGCCGACTTCAGTCGGCCGTTCTCCGGCTTGGCGAGGCCTGCGAGGTAGCCGATGACGCACAGCACCAGCGCGTAGCGGCCGGCGGCGTGGTCCGCGGGTGGCGCGAGGTCGGCGAGGAGTCCCGCGCCGAACCCGACGAGGGCGCCGCCGACATGGCCGTAGACCATGGCGAGGCCGAGGACGGTCAGCAGGAGGATGTCGGGGACGGCGCCTGGGAGATGGAGTCTGGACAGGACGCTGACCTGGAGGACCAGGGCGACGACGACGAGGGAGGTGGAGAGCAGGATCCGGTTGACACGCAAGGGGAATCAGCTCCTACTGCTCTTGCTCGAACTGGCCGTCGGCATTGGCGTTCGCCGATGGGGTGACCGTGACGGTGACGGTCGGGGTGGGGGTCGGCTTCGGCTTGTCCGGCAGCACCGTGTCCCGCGGGTCCTTCTTCGGGGCCTCGACGACCACCCCGACGACGTCGAGCTTGGTGAAGCTGACGAACGGCGTGACGTAGAGGGTGCGGGTCAGGCCGCCGCCGGAGGGGTCGACACGGGCGACGACACCGACCGGGACGCCGGGCACGAAGGGCTTGTCGGCCTGCGAGCCGAAGGTGACCAGGCGGTCGCCCTTCTTCACCTCGGCCTTGCCGTTGAGGAGTTCGACGCGCAGCGGGCGGTCGCCCTGCCCGGAGGCGAAGCCGAGCTCGTCGCCGGCCTCCATGCGGGTGCCGACGGTGAAGTCGGGGTCGTTGGCGAGCAGGACGGTGGCGGTGTTCGGGCCGACCGTCGTCACGCGGCCGACCAGTCCGTCGCCGTTGAGGACGGTCATGTCGCGCTTGATGCCGTCGTTGGAGCCGACGTCGATGGTGATGGTCCAGGAGAAGCCCTGGGCCGCTCCTATGGCGATGACCTCGGCGCCCTTGATGCCGTACTGGCCCTCGGCCGCGATGCCCATCATCTTGTTGAGCTGCTTGAGGCGGCTGGCGTTGCGGTCGTCGCTGCCGAGCCTCGCCTTGAGAGCCGCGTTCTCCTTCTCCAGGGCGGCGAGCCGGTCGTGCCGCTCACCGGAGTCGCGGATCGAGGAGATCGCGTTGCCGACCGGGTTCACCGCGGCGGAGACGCCGTCCTCGATCGGGCCGAAGACCGTGGCCGCGCCCTGACGGGCACCGTCGACCGGTGAGTCCTCCCCGCCACGGATGTCCACCGTGATCAGTGCGAAAGCGATGGCGATCAGCAGCACCAGGAGCAGCCGGCTCTCTCGTGTGTCCCTCACGTGCGGCGGCCGTGCCTTCCTCAATAGGAATGTGCAGTGTTCAGGAATGTGCGGGTGTGTATGCGCGGATGTGTAGGGGCGAGCTTATGCCTCTATATCAACGATCCGCCGTACGAGAGGAGATCATCTCGTACGGCGGAATCGAAGAGTTACGTCATCTGCGCGGCTGGGCGTCCAGGACCTGCTGGAGCGCCTCGAACTCCTCCACGCACTTGCCGGATCCGAGCGCCACGCTGTCGAGGGGGTCCTCGGCGATGTGGATCGGCATGCCGGTCTCCCGGCGCAGCCGCTCGTCGAGACCGCGCAGCAGGGCGCCGCCGCCGGTCAGAACGATTCCGCGGTCCATGATGTCGCCGGACAGCTCGGGCGGGCACTTGTCGAGGGTCGTCTTCACCGCGTCCACGATCGCGTTGACGGGTTCCTCGATCGCCTTGCGGACTTCGGCGGCCGAGATGACGACGGTCTTGGGCAGTCCGGAGACGAGGTCCCGGCCGCGGATTTCGGTGTGCTCGTCAGCGTCGAGGTCGTACGCCGAACCGATCGTGATCTTGATCTGCTCGGCCGTGCGCTCACCGAGGAGGAGGGAGTACTCCTTCTTGATGTGCTGGATGATCGCGTTGTCCAGTTCGTCGCCCGCGACGCGGATGGACTGGGCGGTGACGATCCCGCCGAGCGAGATGACCGCGACCTCCGTCGTGCCGCCGCCGATGTCGACCACCATGTTGCCCGTGGCCTCGTGGACCGGCAGGCCGGAGCCGATGGCCGCGGCCATGGGTTCCTCGATGATGTGCACCTGACGGGCGCCGGCCTGGGACGACGCCTCGATGACGGCACGGCGCTCGACGCCGGTGATGCCCGAGGGCACACAGACGACGACCCGCGGACGAGCCAGATACCGCCGCTTGTGGATCTTCAGGATGAAGTAGCGGAGCATCCGCTCGGTGATCTCGAAGTCGGCGATGACGCCGTCCTTCAGCGGACGGACGGCAACGATGTTGCCGGGCGTGCGCCCGATCATCTTCTTCGCTTCGGCGCCGACCGCCAGGATGCCACCGGTGTTGGTGTTGATCGCGACGACGGACGGCTCGTTGAGTACGATCCCGCGACCCCTGACGTACACCAGCGTGTTGGCGGTCCCGAGGTCGACAGCCATGTCACGGCCGATGAACGACATTGAGTTCCCCATCAGGATTCGTCTGGCCTTCCTGGGAGCTTTTGAGGGCTTTTCAGGTCGGCGAAGTGGGTGCTGTGACGTGAAGGCTTCCATCGTAATGGCGCCCGCACGAACACTGCGTAAGGGTCTCCGCCATTGTCAGCAGATGCCGACGGTGTTCGCTTCTGGAGAGGAGCGTTCGGGGGTGCGCGTTCCCTCGATCGCCACGCATATGCCAAGAAAGTCCGGAGGCGGCCCCCCGGACTTTCACGACTGCCGCACGCGTTACGCGCGTCCCGGGAAGAAGATCTTCACCTCGCGCTCCGCGGACTCCTCGGAGTCGGAGGCGTGGATGAGGTTCTCACGGACGATCACGCCGAAGTCACCGCGGATCGAACCGGGCGCGGCGGCGATCGGGTCGGTCGGACCGGCCAGCGACCGCACTCCCTCGATGACCCGCTCGCCCTCGACGATCAGCGCCACGACCGGGCCGGAGGCCATGAACTCCACCAGCGGCTCGTAGAACGGCTTGCCCTTGTGCTCGCCGTAGTGCTGCTCCAGCGTCTCCTGGTCCAGCGTGCGCAGCTCCAGCGCGGTGATCTGCCAGCCGGCCTTGCGCTCGATACGGCTGATGATCTCGCCGGTCAGGCCACGACGGACGGCGTCGGGCTTGAGGAGGACGAGGGTGCGCTGCGTCACGAGGAGACTCCTTAGTCAAGCGTGTCAAGCGGGTGCGGGAAGACCGAGGTTACAGGGCGTGTCCGGCCGCCTGTTACGCAGCGTCAGGTGTAGGGGCCTCGGCCTGTGCCGCTTGTGCCGCGAACCTGGCCTTCGCCTCGTCGACCTTCCGGCCGTAGTGCACCGAGGCCCACCACAGCGCGGCGAAGACCGCGCCCAGGAAGAACATCGTCGGCACCACGAACCCGGAGGCGATCAGGGCGATCTGCAGGGCCCAGCCGAGGGCGACGCCGCCCCGCCGGGTCAGCACGCCGCACAGCGCCAGGCACAGGAACATCGCGATGCCGCTGACCGTCCACACCGTGGACGAGGACAGATCGTCGTCCTTCATCGCGACCAGCGCGGCGAAACCGATGACGAAGAACTCGCCGATCAGGGTCGAAGAACAGAGCGTACGCACGGGTGGTCAGCCCCTCCCCAGAAGCAGTCGGGCCTCGCCGACAGTGATGACGGAACCGGTCACGAGGACACCGCCGCCCGCGAACTCGCCCTCCTCCTCGGCCAGCGTGATCGCGGCCTCCAGGGCGTCGGGCAGCCGCGGCTCGACCTGGACCCGCTCCTCGCCGAACACCTCGACGGCGATCGCGGCCAGCTCGTCGGCGTCCATGGCGCGGTGGCTGGAGTTCTGTGTGATCACGATCTCCGCGAAGATCGGCTCGAAGGCCTCCAGCAGCCCCCTCACGTTCTTGTCGCCGCTCGCCCCGACCACGCCGATCAGCCGGCTGAAGTCGAAGGCCTCACCGACCGCCTCGGCGGTGGCGCGGGCGCCCGCCGGGTTGTGGGCGGCGTCCAGGACGACGGTGGGAGAGCGCCGTACGACCTCCAGCCGGCCCGGCGAGGACACGGCCGCGAAGGCCTTGCGGACGGTGTCGATGTCGAGCGGCTCGGGCCGCTGCGAGCCGACGCCGAAGAACGCCTCGACGGCGGCGAGCGCGACGGCCGCGTTGTGCGCCTGGTAGGGGCCGTGGAGCGGGAGGTAGACCTCCTCGTACTCCCCGCCGAGCCCGCGCAGCGTCAGCAGCTGCCCGCCGACGGCGACCTGCCGCGCGACGACGCCGAACTCGAGCCCTTCCCGAGCCACCGTGGCGTCGACCTCGACCGCCTTCTTGAGCAGCACCTGAGCGGCGTCGACCGGCTGCTGGGCCAGGATGACCGTCGCGTCCTGCTTGACGATGCCCGCCTTCTCCTTGGCGATCTCGCCGGGCGTCTCGCCGAGCCGGTCGGTGTGGTCGAGATCGATGGGCGTGACGACGGCGACGTCCCCGTCGATCACATTGGTCGCGTCCCAGGTGCCGCCCATGCCGACCTCGACGACGGCCACGTCCACGGGCGCGTCCGCGAAGGCGGCGTACGCCATGCCGGTCAGCACCTCGAAGAAGGACAGCCGGTACTGCTGCTGCGCGTCCACCATCTCGATGTACGGCTTGATGTCCTCGTACGTCTCGATGAACCGCTCGGCGGAGATCGGCGCCCCGTCGAGGCTGATGCGCTCGGTGACGGACTGCACGTGGGGGCTGGTGTAGCGCCCCGTACGCAGCTCGAAGGCGCCGAGCAGGGCCTCGATCATGCGGGCCGTGGAGGTCTTGCCGTTCGTCCCCGTGATGTGGATCGAGGGGTACGACCGCTGCGGCTCGCCCAGGACGTCCATCAGCGCGGCGATGCGGCTGACGGAGGGCTCCAGCTTGGTCTCGCCCCAGCGTGTGGCGAGCTCCGCCTCGACGTCCCTGAGGGCCTTGTCGAGCTCGGGGTCCTCGGGGCGGGCCGGTACCTGTGCCTCCGGCGGGGTGCCTTGGGTGCGCAGGGTGCGGCTGCCGGCCTCGATGACCGCGAGGTCGGGGTCGCGGTCTGTTTCTGCCGAGATGATCTCGTCGAAGGGGTCGTCGGTGTCGCTCACGGGGTCAGTCTACGGAGGGGGGCTGACAGCTCGCCTATGGAGTGGGGTGCCTGATCTTTGTACGGCGGATGCGGGCTGTCCGTGGCTGGTCGCGCAGTTCCCCGCGCCCCTGAGGGACGGCAAGGGCCCCGGCGCTTCACAGCGCCGGGGCCCTCAGCCACGCAGAACGACTTACGCGGGCGGCAGCTTGTCCAGCTGGGACTGGATCCTCGCGATGTCCTCGTCCGCCTTTGCCAGGCGGCCTCGGATTTTGTCCACGACGTTGTCCGGGGCCTTGGCCAGGAAGGCCTCGTTGCCGAGCTTCGCCGTCGCCTGGGCCTTCTCCTTCTCCGCCGACGCGAGGTCCTTGGCGAGGCGCTTGCGCTCCGCCGCGACGTCGATGGTGCCGGAGAGGTCGAGGGCGACCTCGGCGCCGGCGACCGGGAGGGTCGCCGTGGCCGTGAACGCGTCGCCCTCGGGCTGGAGGCGCAGGAGCTGGCGGATGGCGGCCTCGTGGGGCGCCAGCGCCGTGCCGTCGAGGGTCAGGCGGGCCGGGACGCGCTGGCCGGGCTGGAGGCCCTGGTCGGCGCGGAAGCGGCGGACCTCGGTGATGACGGACTGGAGGGACTCGATCTCGCGCTCGGCGGCCGTGTCACGGAAGCCGCTGTCCTTGGGCCACTCCGCGATGACGACCGACTCTCCGCCCGTGAGGGTGGTCCACAGGGTCTCCGTGACGAACGGGACCACCGGGTGCAGCAGCTTGAGGGTGACGTCGAGGACCTCGCCGAGGACGCGCTTGCTGACCTCGGCCGGCTCGCCGCCCGCCTGGAACGTCGTCTTGGACAGCTCGACGTACCAGTCGAAGACCTCGTCCCACGCGAAGTGGAAGAGGGCGTCGGAGAGTTTGGCGAACTGGTAGTCCTCGTAGAGGGCGTCCACTTCGGCGACGACGGAGTTGAGGCGGGAGAGGATCCAGCGGTCCGTCGCCGACATCGCCGACGGCTCCGGCAGGGGCCCGTCCACCGTCGCGCCGTTCATCAGCGCGAAGCGGGTGGCGTTCCAGATCTTGTTGGCGAAGTTGCGGGAGCCCTGGACCCAGTCCTCGCCGATCGGGACGTCGACGCCGGGGTTGGCGCCGCGCGCGAGGGTGAAACGGAGCGCGTCGGAGCCGTACTTGTCCATCCAGTCCAGCGGGTTGACCGCGTTGCCGAAGGACTTCGACATCTTCTTGCCGAACTGGTCGCGGACCATGCCGTGCAGGGCGATGGTGTGGAACGGCGGGGTGCCGTCCATCGCGTACAGGCCGAACATCATCATCCGGGCGACCCAGAAGAAGAGGATGTCGTAGCCGGTGACCAGGACGGAGTTCGGGTAGAACTTCGCGAGCGACTCGGTCTGTTCGGGCCAGCCGAGGGTGGAGAAGGGCCACAGGCCGGAGGAGAACCAGGTGTCGAGGACGTCGGTGTCCTGACGCCAGCCCTCGCCGGTCGGGGGCTCCTCGTCGGGACCGACGCAGACGACTTCGCCCTCCGGGCCGTACCAGACGGGGATCCGGTGGCCCCACCACAACTGCCGTGAGATGCACCAGTCGTGGAGGTTGTCGACCCAGTCGAAGTACCGCTTCTCCATCTCCTGCGGGTGGATCTTGACCTTGCCCTCGCGGACCGCGTCACCGGCGGCCTTCGCCAGCGGGCCGACCTTGACCCACCATTGCATGGACAGACGCGGCTCGATGGTGGTCTTGCAGCGCGAGCAGTGGCCGACGGAGTGGACGTACGGCCGCTTCTCGGCGACGATCCGGCCCTCGGCGCGCAGGGCGGCGACGATCGCGGAACGGGCCTCCAGGCGGTCCAGGCCCTGGAAGGGACCGTGGGCCGTGATGACGGCGTGCTCGTCCATGATCGTGATGGCCGGCAGGTCGTGCCGCTGGCCGATCTCGAAGTCGTTCGGGTCGTGGGCCGGGGTGACCTTGACGGCGCCGGTGCCGAACTCGGGGTCGACGTGGGTGTCGGCGACGACCGGGATGGAGCGGTCGGTCAGCGGGAGCTTGATGAGCTTGCCGACCAGGTGCTTGTAGCGCTCGTCGTCGGGGTGAACGGCGACGGCGGTGTCACCGAGCATGGTCTCGGCACGGGTGGTGGCGACGACGATGGTCTCGTCGCCCTCCCCGTACTTCATGGAGACGAGTTCGCCGTCGTCGTCCTGGTACTCGACCTCGATGTCGGAGATCGCGGTCAGACACCGCGGGCACCAGTTGATGATGCGCTCGGCGCGGTAGATCAGCTCGTCGTCGTAGAGCCGCTTGAAGATGGTCTGAACGGCCTGGGACAGCCCCTCGTCCATGGTGAAGCGCTCACGCGACCAGGCGACACCGTCACCGAGGCGGCGCATCTGTCCGGAGATCTGCCCGCCGGACTCGCCCTTCCACTGCCAGACGCGCTCGACGAAGGCCTCGCGCCCGAGGTCGTGCCGGGACTTGCCCTCCTTGCCGAGCTCCCTCTCGACGACGTTCTGGGTGGCGATACCGGCGTGGTCCATGCCGGGCTGCCAGAGCGTCTCGAAGCCCTGCATGCGCTTACGGCGGGTCAGCGCGTCGATGAGGGTGTGCTCGAAGGCATGCCCGAGGTGGAGGCTGCCGGTGACGTTGGGAGGCGGAATGACGATGGTGTAGGGCGGCTTGTCGCTCTTCTCGTCGGCCTCGAAGTAACCACGCTCTACCCAGCGCTCGTACAGCGGCCCCTCTACGTCGGCCGGCGCGTACTGGGTCGGCAGTTCGGTGTTGGGCGCTGGAGGCTGCTGCTGAGCGTTCTCGGTCACGGGGTCAGTTTAGGGGTGTCCCGGGCGTGTCCCGAAACGCGTTTGTTCTGTAACGGTGGGCCCCCCGATGCGGTGGCTCTGCCCTGCCTGCGCAAGGATGTCAGGAACACATAAGTATCTGGAGGGGAACCCAGGAAATGAGCTACAACCAGCCGGGCCCGTACGGCGGGCAGCCCCAGCAGCCCGGACCGTACGGCCAGCCGGGTCCGTACGGCCAGCAGCCGCCGCAGGCCCCCCAGCCCGGCTATGGCTACCCCCAGCAGCCCGCTCAGCCGCAGCAGCCGGGCTACGGCTACCCGCAGCAGCCCCCGCAGGGCGTCCCGCCCCAGGGCCAGCCCCCGTACGGCCAGCAGCCCCCTTACGGCCAGGCCCCGTACGGCGTCCCGCAGCCCCCGGCCCCGGGCGGCGGCAAGAAGAAGCTCGGCATCATCATCGGCGCGGTGGCTGTGGTCGCGGCGATCGCGGTGGGGGCGACGCTGCTGCTCAAGGGGGGCAGTGATGGCGGTTCCGACATCGCGGACGACGGCACGTACAAGCTGACGACGCCGGCGACGGTCATCGACAGCGAGTACAAGAAGAGCGACGACTCCGAGGCCGACACGCTCACCGAGAGCGATGTGAAGGACGCGGAGGCGTGGGGCGTCAAGGACGCCAAGGACGTCAGCGCCGGCTACACCGCGGGGTCGGAGCTGACCGCGAAGAACCTGATGTTCCAGGGTGTCTACGGCAGCATCGACGACCCGGAGAAGGTCGTCGACGCGATGTTCGCCCAGCTGAAGAAGGAGTCCCAGAAGGACAAGGACTCCGGCGTCACGCTTGAGGGCTCTCCCAAGGAGTTCAAGCCGGCCGGCTTCGAGAACGGCATCATGAAGTGCCAGGAGATGAAGTCCACCGAGTCCGGCCAGAGCGTCACCATGCCGATCTGCGTCTGGGGTGACCACAGCACGCTCGCGTACGTGGTCTCGTACGACATGGCCACGCTGGTGGCGGGCAAGAGCGGGTCGATCGACGAAGCGGCCGCGCTGGCCGCCAAGCTCCGCAACGACGTACGCGTGAAGGTCTGACGTTCGTCAACTGCGAAGGGGCCCCGGTCGGTTGACCGGGGCCCCTTCGTTCGTTTCTGTACGGCCGTTACGCCGTCTTCTGCTCCCCCGGGCCACGGCCATTGCGCGCGTCCCGCGGGATCAGCGTCGGGTTGACGTTGGAGTGGACCACGTCTGCCGTGATGACGACCCTCGCCACGTCCTTGCGGGACGGGATTTCGTACATCACGCCCTGGAGGACTTCCTCCATGATGGCGCGCAGGCCTCGCGCGCCGGTCTGGCGGAGGATGGCCTGGTCGGCGATGGCTTCCAGGGCCTCGCGCTCGAAGTCCAGTTCCACGCCGTCGAGTTCGAAGAGGCGCTGGTACTGCTTGACCAGGGCGTTGCGGGGTTCCACCAGGATCTGGAGGAGGGCCTCGCGGTCGAGGTTGTGGACCGAGGTGATGACCGGGAGACGGCCGATGAACTCCGGGATCATCCCGAACTTCACCAGGTCCTCGGGCATGACGTCCTCGAACTGGTCCTTGGCCTCAAGCTCGCGCTTCGAGCGGATCGTCGCGCCGAAGCCGATGCCCTTCGCTCCCGCGCGGGACTCGATGAGCTTCTCCAGGCCCGCGAAGGCACCGCCCACGATGAACAGGACGTTCGTCGTGTCGATCTGGATGAACTCCTGGTGGGGGTGCTTGCGGCCGCCCTGGGGCGGGACGGAAGCCGTCGTGCCCTCCAGGATCTTCAGCAACGCCTGCTGCACGCCCTCGCCGCTCACGTCCCGCGTGATCGACGGGTTTTCACTCTTCCGCGCGACCTTGTCGATCTCATCGATGTAGATGATCCCGGTCTCGGCCTTCTTGACGTCGTAGTCCGCCGCCTGGATGAGCTTGAGCAGGATGTTCTCGACGTCCTCGCCCACATAACCCGCCTCGGTGAGCGCGGTTGCGTCCGCGATCGCGAACGGGACGTTGAGCATGCGGGCGAGCGTCTGCGCGAGGAGCGTCTTGCCGGAGCCTGTGGGGCCCAGCAGGAGGATGTTGGACTTCGCCAACTCGATCGCGTCGTCACGGCCGTTGCCGCCGCCGTTCTCGCCGGCCTGGACGCGCTTGTAGTGGTTGTAGACCGCTACGGAGAGGGCTTTCTTCGCCGCCTCCTGGCCGACCACATAGCCCTCGAGGAACTCGTAGATCTCGCGGGGCTTGGGGAGTTCCTCCCAGCGCACCTCGCTCGTCTCCGCGAGTTCTTCCTCGATGATCTCGTTGCAGAGATCGATGCACTCGTCGCAGATGTAGACACCGGGCCCTGCGATGAGCTTCTTGACCTGCTTCTGGCTCTTGCCGCAGAACGAGCACTTGAGCAGATCGCCGCCGTCACCGATGCGTGCCACGGTGTGCTTCCCCTTCGCCTGGGAGACGCCTGGACGCTTTCGAATCCAGCGGCTCCTGGTGCTGCCTTAATCCGACGGTACCTTGCCTGGCCCCCCGTTCGGGCCCCCCTTGGCCCGGTTCACTTTGACGTGCAGCGTGTCAAAGCACACGAACCGTGCCAAGGGGCGGCAGACGATACAGCAGTCGCGTCAGCGGACTGCGGCGTTGTTCATCTTCCGGGTGGAGATGATCTGGTCCACCAGACCGTACGAAAGCGCCTCCTCGGCCGTGAGGATCTTGTCGCGCTCGATGTCCTCGCGGATCTTCTCGATCGGCGTGGTGGAGTGCTTGGCCAGCATCTCCTCCAGCTGCCCGCGCATCCGCAGGATCTCGTTGGCGGCGATCTCCAGGTCGGAGACCTGACCGCGGCCCGTCTCGCTGTAGGGCTGGTGGATCAGCACGCGAGCGTTCGGGAGCGCCATGCGCTTGCCCGGCGTACCGGCGGCCAGCAGGATCGCGGCGGCGGAGGCCGCCTGGCCCATGCAGACCGTCTGGATGTCGGGCTTCACGAACTGCATCGTGTCGTAGATCGCCGTGAGGGCGGTGAAGGAGCCGCCCGGGCTGTTGATGTAGACCGAGATGTCCCGGTCGGGGTCCATCGACTCCAGGCACAGCAGCTGCGCCATGACGTCGTTGGCGGAGGCGTCGTCGATCTGGACGCCGAGGAAGATCACGCGCTCCTCGAAGAGCTTCGCGTACGGGTCGTACTCGCGGATGCCTTGCGAGGTGCGCTCGACGAAGCGCGGGATCACGTACCGGGACTCCGCCGAGGGGCCCGTGTACTCGGCGCTGGTGCGGTCGTACAGGCCGCTGCCGGGGTAGTCGTTCACTGTCTGTCTCCTAGGAGCTGAGGCGGTCGGCTGGGGGCTCTGCGGGGCCTTCACGGGCCTCGCGGCGGGGTTCAGGCCCCGGTGCCGCCGCCGCCCGGCATGTTGACGGCCGCGGTGATGACGTCGTCGATGAGGCCGTACTCCTTGGCCTCCTCGGGGTCGAACCAGCGGTCGCGGTCGGAGTCACGGGTGACCTGTTCGAACGTCTGACCGGTGTGCTGGGCGGTGAGCTCCGCCATGCGCCTCTTGGTGTGCAGCAGCCGCTCGGCGTGGATCTTGATGTCGGAAGCCGAACCCGCCAGGCCCGCGGAGGGCTGGTGGATCAGGATCTCGGCGTTCGGCAGCGCGAAACGCTTGCCCGGGGTACCCGCGCTGAGCAGGAACTGGCCCATGGAAGCGGCGAGGCCCATGGCGATGGTCACCACGTCGTTCTTGATGAACTGCATGGTGTCGTAGATCGCCATGCCGGCCGTGATCGAGCCGCCGGGGCTGTTGATGTAGAGGTTGATGTCCTTGTCGGGGTCCGCGGCGGCAAGGAGCAGCAGCTGTGCGGTGATCTTGTTCGCGATGTCGTCGTCGACCGGCTGGCCGAGGAAGATGATCCGCTCGTTGAGCAGCCGGTTGTAGACCTGGTCGCCGAGGCCACCACCGATGGAAGGCTCGCCGGCGGCGGAGGGCATCAGATTCGTCACGTATCCACCTGCTCGTCTTACGACGGCGCCGGGCCGTCTTCACGTTTCCCTGCGGGCTGGAGCTGTTTCGGGGACTCCACTGCCCTCGTATTCATGGACCCTAACGCGCTGGTCCCTTCGGGGAATCCCGGATAACGGGCTGTTCGCCGGGGGCGTAGCGCGCGGGCCCCGGCGGGAACACCACCGGGTAGCCGGACGGGCCCCGGGTCATGGGTGACCCGGGGCCCGTCCTACGGCCTACATGGCGCCGTGGGCGTCTCAGCCCTCGGTCTTCTCCTCGGCGGCGGCCTCGGTGGCGTCGGCCTCGGTGGCCTCGGCGGCGACCTCGGCGGCCTCCTCGACCTCGTCCTCGTCGTCCAGGTCGATGACCTCGCCGTTGGTGTCCTTCACCGTGGCGGCCTCGACCACGACGGCCAGGGCCTTGCCGCGGGCGACCTCACCGACGAGGAGCGGAACCTGGCCGCCCTCGACGACCGCCTGGGCGAACTGGTCGGGGGACATACCGGAGGAAGCGGCACGGCGCATGAGGTGCTCGGTGAGCTCCTCCTGGTTGACGTTCAGCTTCTCGCGCTTGACCAGGGCGTCCAGGACGAACTGGGTCTTGATGCCCTTGACCGCGGCGTCCTTGGTCTCGGTGTCGAACTCCTCGACCGTCTTGCCCTGGATCTCCAGGTACTTCTCGAGGTCCAGGCCCATCTGGCCGAGCTGGTGGTGCTCCAGGTTGTGCTTGCGGGTGTTGATCTCGTCCTCGAGCAGCTTCTCGGGGACGGGCACCTCGACGAGCTCCAGGAGCTTCTCCAGGACACGCTCCTGGGCCTGGGTGGCCTGGTCGTACTGCTTCATGTTCTCGAGGCGCTTGCGGCTGTCCGCCCTCAGCTCCTCCAGGGTGTCGAACTCCGAGGCGAGCTGCGCGAACTCGTCGTCCAGCTCGGGCAGTTCGCGAGCGGCGACCTGGGAGACCTTGACGGTGACCTCGGACTCCTTGCCGGCCGCGGAGCCGCCCTTCAGCTCGGAGGTGAAGGTGGCCTCGCCACCGGCCTCCAGGCCCTTCACGGCGTCGTCGATGCCCTCGAGGAGCTCGCCGGAGCCGATGGTGTAGGAGACACCGCTGGCGATGCCGTCCTCCAGCACCTCTCCGTCGACCTTGGCCTCCAGGTCGATCGTGACGACGTCGCCCTCCTCGGCGGCGCGCTCGACCGGGGAGGTCGAGGCGAAGCGCTCGCGGAGCTGCTCGACGGACTTGTCGACGTCCTCTTCGGTGACCTCGACGGCGTCGACCTCGACCTCGATACCGGAGTAGTCCGGGATCTCCAGGGCGGGGCGGATGTCGACCTCGGCGGTGAAGTTCAGCGTGTCGCCGTCCTTCAGCTCCGTGATGTCGACCTCGGGCTGGCCGAGGACGTCCAGGTCGGCCTCGTTGACCGCCTCGGTGTAGAACTTCGGAAGCGCGTCGTTGACCGCCTCCTCCAGGACCGCACCGCGGCCGAACCGCTGGTCGATGACGCGGGCCGGGATCTTGCCCTTACGGAAGCCCTTCACCGTGACCTGCTGGTTGATCTTCTTGTACGCCGCGTCGAGGCTGTCCTTGAGCTCCTCGAAGGGCACCTCGACTGTGAGCCGAACCCGCGTCGGGTTCAGGTTCTCAACGGCGCTCTTCACGGTTCGGTCTCCTTGTGGCTGACTTCTTGGATTCTGCCGGGGCCAGAACGGCTCCGGCGGATTCGCCGCCCGGAGGACGTCGTCAGGTCCGACGAGAGACACACGGGCATGCAGCTTGCATAGTAACCGCAGCCACGACACGCCCCAAAAGGCGATCAAGGAAGGTGGTCGGGGTGGCGGGATTTGAACCCACGGCCTTCCGCTCCCAAAGCGGACGCGCTACCAAGCTGCGCCACACCCCGTCTGGTGCGACACGTAGGGTACATGCCCGCAGGCCATGGGACCGCCGCATTTACGGGGTGCGCGGCAAGGGAGCCCGGGGTGTGCGGCAAGGGGGGCCGACCCGCTACGATGCCTTCAGTGCCGCGGTCACCTGACCTGCGGCGCGTCGTGTGCGGGCGTAGCTCAATGGTAGAGCCCTAGTCTTCCAAACTAGCTACGCGGGTTCGATTCCCGTCGCCCGCTCTGTGTCGCGAAGGGCCCGGTTCCTCAGGAACCGGGCCCTTTCGTCGTACCAGTCGTCGTACCAGGTCAGTGGGTTCGTACGACGACCGTGCAGACGGAGCGCAGGCCGTCCGGGACGTAGAGCGCGTCGCCCATAAGAGTGAGGGGGCGCCGGACGGGGAGCCGTCCACGGGGACGCCAGGTGCAGGTGGGTGCGGGAGGCGGTGGGCGGGCCCGAGGGTTCGACGCCGGAGTCGCCTCCCCACAGGCGGCCGACGATGTCGGCCTGGCCGTTGACCTTCACCGTGGCAGGGGGCGCTTCCAGCGGACCTGGCCGGTCCCCGCGTCGAGCAGGACGTACTGGTTTCCGGATCCGCCGTAGACGGTGACGACGCAGCGCCCACGGCCTGGACCGAGTGGCGGGCCGGGTACGCCGTCCGGTCGCCGGTGGGCCGGTCGTCGGCGCCGTAGACGTACACGCGGCCGTCGCGGCGCCGATGATCGTGCCCGCGCCAGAGCTGCTTCCGCCGAAGTCGGTGTTCTCGGCGGTCGACTCGATGGGCCGCCCACAGGTGTTGGCGCCGTCGGCGGGGGCGAAGCGGGTGTCCATGATCTCGTCGCTGGTGAGGGCGAGTGCGGTGGTGGCCAGGGCCGCGAGGGCGGCGGTGCAGGCCGTGGTGGCCGGCCTGAGGTGGGTACGGCGTTGGCGGAGGCGCGGGGGGGTCCACGAGGGTCGGGGGGCGGTGGTGGGCAGGGTGGCGTCGCGGAGGAGGTGGAGCAACTCGTGCGCCGTGGCGCGGGGCTTGGGCTTCTTCTCCAGGCAGAGATGGATGGACGAAGGGGAGCAACTCCGGGGGTATGGCGGCGAGTTCCGGGCTGCCTCGACCACGCGGAGCGAAGTCTCGTAGGGGCTCGGGCTGCCGAAGGGGCCCTTGCCCGAAGCGGCGACGGCGACCCTCGCGCCGCGGGAGAAGATGTCCGCCGCCGGGTCCACCTCCTGCGGGGCGGAGAGCTGTTCCAGGGACATGAACGGCGGGGTGCCGTCGCCCAGCGCGGCCGGTCCGGGTGAGGGCGTCGAAGGGGGCGAACCCGGTGGCGCGGGGGCCGTCGTCGGCGGGCTTCACGTTGGCCGGATTCAGGTGCCGGTGGACGACGCCGGCGTGATGGATGTGGTGGATGGCCTCGGCGAGGCCCGCGGCCAACTCCCCTGCGCGGGACGGCGGCAGAGGGCCGTGGTCGCGGGTGGGCGTGCCGCCCGGTGTGTGGAGCGGGGCCGTCCAGGGGCGCGGAGCGTCGGCGTCCGCGGCCACGATGGGCGCGGTGAAGGCGCCGCCGGCCTGGCGGGCGGCGGCCACCTCGCGGCGGGACCGGGCGCGGAACTCGTCGGCGTCCGCGTACTGGCCGCGTACGACCTTGACCGCGAGCCGACGACCCGAGGCGGAGCGGGCGAGATGGCCACGCCCTCCCCCGTCCCCGCTCCCCAGCCCGCCGGGTCCGAGTCGCGCGGCGCCGCCCCCGTACGTCCCCCGTCCGTCTCCGGCGGTCGAGGCAACGGGGTCAGAACTGGATCGAGTTGATGGTCTCCGCTATCGAGTTGAGGAAGCGCTGGATGTCGTCGGCCATACCTGTCGAGGCGAGGAAGAAGCCGAACAGCACGGCCACGACTGCGGGTCCGGCCTTGAGGGACCCGCCACGGATCAACACCACCATGATGATCGCCAACAGCAGCACCACTGACAGCGAAATGGCCACAACTGATCACACCCTAGGTCGGTCCGCTCTCCCGGCCCGGAGATGCCAGCCCCGCGCACCCCCGCCAGAACCATCGTGCCACCAACCAAGCCGCTGTATGCGGCCGGTGATGCATCGTTGACCACACCTGTGCCCGAACTGTGCGGCGCCGTAAGGGTCCGGTCATCGGCTCGTCATGTTCCGCACAGCAATTCGAGAGCGGGACGCACAGGAAATTCGACGGGATCGTTTCGGTCTCCACACATCCCGTTCGCAGGTAATTCGAAAATTTACGGTGGCCTCAACCAGCCCACAGGAAGCGGACATTCCGCCAGAGTCGCCTGCTGGTCTTATGCCCTATTTAGTCGGTATGAATCACACCAATACGACCCTTGCGGTGACGACTGCGACGGCCCGTTCGCTGTGTTCACCGTCACGCGCGAAATGGCGAGGGCTTGCCGAAATACCGGGTACCCGAAGCCGATAACCAGGAATGACGTGGCCGGTTTTACGAAATCGCACAGACAACGCTAGGGTGCCTCAGATGTTCCACGCTGCCTCGCCCCGAGTGCCGCTCCCGCCGGCACAGTCGTCGGCACCCGGAGTGCCGAGCCCGCGCTCACCGCTCGCTCAGCAGAAGCCTCAGCACCAGCCACAGAGCAAGCAGCGCGACGCGTTCTTCGACAACGCCAAGTACCTGGCGATCGTGCTCGTCGCCGTCGGTCACGCCTGGGAGCCCCTCAAGGGCGACAGCCGCATCCTGGAGGGCGTGTACACGGTCGTGTACTCCTTCCACATGCCGGCGTTCATCATCATCTCCGGCTTCTTCTCGCGCAGTTTCGACATGCGCCCCGACCGGCTCAAGCGGCTGATCACGGGTGTCGCGGTGCCGTACGTCCTCTTCGAGACGGCGTACGTCCTCTTCGACCGCACGGTGGGCGGCGACCACGGCAAGGACATCAGCCTGCTCGACCCCTGGTATCTGACCTGGTTCCTGTGCGCGTTGTTCGTCTGGCGGCTGTGCACGCCGATCCTGAAGCTGATCCGCTGGCCGCTGCCCTTCGCCCTCGGCGTCGCCATGCTGGCGTCCGTCGCGCCGTCGATCGGCAACGACCTGGACCTTCAGCGGGTGCTTCAGTTCCTGCCTTACTTCGTCCTCGGTCTGTGCATGAAGGCCGAGCACTTCCACCGGGTGCGCACCTGGCCGATGCGGATCCTGGCCGTGCCCGTGTTCGCCACCGCGCTCGTCGTGGGCTGGTGGGCGGTGCCGCGGATGAACACCGCGTGGTTCTACCACCGGGACGCCGCCCAGGACCTGGCCGCGCCGTGGTGGGTCGGCCCGGTGATGGTGCTCGCGATGTTCGGCTGCTCGCTGCTGCTGACCGCCTGCTTCTTCGCGTGGGTGCCGCGCCGGAAGATGTGGTTCACGGCGCTCGGCGCCGGCACGCTCTACGGCTATCTGCTGCACGGCTTCCTGGTGAAGGCCGGTGATTACGAGGGCTGGTTCGACCACGCCTGGCTGCACGGGCCTCTCGGCGAGATCTTCGTGAGCGTGGTCGCCGCCGCCGTCGTCACCGCGCTGTGCACCAAGCCGGTGCAGCGGGTGTTCCGGTTCGCAATGGAGCCGAAGATGGAGTGGGCGTTCAGGAGGGATGCGGCCGAGGCCGCTCGGGAGCGGCAGCGGCGGGAGCTTCGCGAGAAGGTGCCGGCGTAAGGGCTTCGTTCGGGTGCGGCGCCGTTGTGGTTGGTCGCGCAGTTCCCCGCGCCCCTTGGGGTGTTGTCGGACCGGAGTTGAGACCTAGAAGTCTGCGCATGTTCGCGTACTTCTCGGTCAGACGCTTGCGGGTGGGGGCGTCCAGCATTGCCAGTCGCGTCGGGTCTGCGTTGTGGGCCAGGTCCGCCTCCTTCACCAGCAGGGCGCCGGGGGTGGCGAGGATCCGGGCGGCGTAGGTCTCGGACGGCTCGCCGGCGCGTTTGGTGACGGCGAGCACGATGTCCTTCGTACGACGGCTCAGCGCGGCCTCGGCCAGCCACCGCTCGGAGAGCGCGTCGTCCTCGACGGCGTCGTGCAGCCAGGCCGCCGCGATCTGCTCGGCGTCGCCGCCCCGGGCGCGGACGCCCTCCGCGACGGCCTGGAGGTGCTCGGCGTAGGGGCGCCCGGCCTTGTCCGTCTGGCCCTCGTGGGCGGCGCGGGCGAGGGTCTCGATCTCGGCGGGTGTCAGTGGTTCGGTCACTCCTCCAGTGTGTCCCCGCGGAGGGCCGCCTTGGCGGGGAGGGTCGCCGCGGCCAGGCCGAGGGCGACGATCGTGCCGGCGAACGCGCCGTAGGTGAGAGGCGGGATGTAAGGGCCTTGGCCCGTCAGGCCGTTCATCATCGGCACGAGCGTGGCGAGGGCGATCGCGGTGCCGAGGGCGATGCCCGCGAGGGCGACCAGCAGGGCCTCCCAGCGGACCATGCGCAGCACCTGGCGGCGGGTTGAGCCGATGAGGCGGAGCGTGCCCAGCTCGCCGCGGCGGTCGAGGACCGTCATCACCAGGGTGTTGACGGCGGCGACGGCCGCGAAGCCGCCGAGGAGGGCCGCCATGAGGTTGTTCGCCCAGGCGTTGAGCTCGCGGTCCACGGACTGGGCGGTGGTGTAGCCGTCACGGCCCTGGACCGTGCCGAGCGCCTTCAGACCGGCCGTCGTGCCGCCCTTGGTCCACAGTTCGGTGTCGTAGGCGGAGGTGACGTGGGTGGCCAGATCGGCACGGCTCAGGGTGACCTGGGCGAGGCCCAGGCCGCGGCCGTACGTCGCCACGACCCGCGGCGCGGCCTTGGTGCCGTCGGGGAGGCGGAGGTGGAGGCGGTCGCCGACCTCGACGTCGGCGTTGTCGGCGAGGGAGGAGTCGATCGCGATCTCGCCCTGTTTCAGGGACATTCGGCCGGTCCTGACCTCCAGATCCTGTACGGCGGCCAGGTCGCGGGCGGAGCCGGTGACGCCCTGTGCGGTGGCCGCCTCCAGGGCGCCTCCCGTGGCGGGTACCAGTACGGAGGTCTTCAACAGGCCCACGGCCGCGGTGACTTCGGGGGTGCCCTCGGCCCGTCGTACGGCGTCGGGAGCGAGGCCGGGGCCGTCCGGGGCCGTGATGATGTGGTCGGCGGTGATGCCGTCGCGCTGCTGCTGGGCGGTGACGTGGTCCTCGCTGGTGTGCAGGAAGACCAGGACCGAGGAGAACGCCATCGCGAGCACGATCGGGGTGATCGCGGAGGCCAGACGGCGGGCGTTGGTACGGGAGTTGGCGGCGGCCAGTACGGCGGAGGCGCTCGCGCCGCGCAGCGGGAGGCCGAACAGGGCCGCGCAGACACGGGCGACCAGCGGACCGAGCAGACCCACGGCGAGCATGAACAGCACGACGATGCCCAGTGCCGCGTTGGCGGCGTCCTCGCCGGTCAGGGAGGCGGACAGGGCCGCGCAGACGACGCCGCCCGCCGCCGCGGCGAGGCCGAGCGGGGTGCGGATCCAGCCGATGCGCAGCCGCTCCACGCTCGCCTCGCTCAGCGCCTGGCCCGGCTTGATACGGGAACTGCGGTGGGCGGCGGTGTAGCCGGCGATCAGCGCGGTGAGGAGGACGGCGCCGGTCGCGGAGACCAGGGGGATCCAGGAGACGGCCAGTTCGACCGGGGCCGGGACCGCGCCCCGGTCACGGAGCTGGTCCAGCCACCAGGCCGCCAGGGCAGTGCCGGGCAGACAGCCGAGGGCGCCCGCGACGGGGGCGACGAGGAGGGTCTCGGTGGCGATGGTGCGGCGGATCTGGCGCGGGGTGGTGCCGATGGCGCGCAGCAGGGCGAACTCGCGGGCGCGCTGGCCGACGGCCAGGGCGATGGTGCCGGCCGCGGTGAACATGGCGACGATCGTGGCGATGCCGCCGAAGGAGCCGCCGATGCCGATGAGGACCTCTTTGGCCTCGTCGAGGGTGGGGTCCGCGACGGTGCCGCGGCCGTCCCCGGTGTGGACCTCGGCGTGGCCGCCCAGGGCGTGGGCCACCTGGGCCGCCAGGGTGTCGGTGGCGACGCCGGGCTTCGGGAGGACGGCGATGGCGTCGATGCGGCCCGGGTGCCCTGAGACGCGTACGGCTTCCGGGTCGGCGAACCAGACGCCGGGTGCGGTGGTCGTGCCGGAGACGCGGTAGGTGTGGGTGCCGTCGGGGGTGGTGAGGGTGACCCGGTCGCCGGCCTTCGAACGGTCGTTGTTCAGGACGACTTCGCCTGGGTTCGGGGCGTGGCCCGTGGTGAGGTGTTCGCCGGTGAAGGCGGTGGCGGACCAGTTGTGGGCGGTGAGGGGGCCGTGCGGGCCGGTGACCGGGAAGGTCACGTCGGGTACGGCGGTGCGGGCGCCGGGGGCGGTGGCCGCCTTGGCGACCAGGGAGGCGTCCAGGCGGGCGCGGTCGGGGACGGGCTCGCTGTCGGCGCTGTCTCCCTCGCCGTAGTGGGCCCGTTGGTCGGCGGCGGCCACGACGGGGGCGTCCGCGTAGCGGCCGGGCGGGACCTCGGCGCGGACGCCGGTCTCCAGGAGGATGCCGCAGGCCGAGACGATCGCGGCGGCCATGACGAGGGCCACGAAGGTGCCGACGAACGCGGAGGGGCGGAAGCGGACGGCTGCGCGGGCCAGGCCGTTGGGACGCATCAGGCAGCCGCCTTCACGTCGTCCCGGCGGGCCGTCAGGGTCTTCATGCGGGTGGCGATCTGGTCGGGGGTCGGGCGGTCCAGGTGGGCGGTGAGTTCGCCGTCCGCCAGGAACAGGACCCGGTCGGCCCAGGACGCCGCCGTGGGGTCGTGGGTGACCATGACGACCGTGGCGCGCTCGGTGTCGACGGCCCGGCGGAGGAGGGTCAGGATCTCGGCTGCGGTGGTGGTGTCCAGGGCGCCGGTCGGTTCGTCCGCGAAGACCACGTCGGGGCGGGTGACCAGGGCGCGGGCGATGGCGACGCGCTGCTGCTGGCCGCCGGAGAGCTGGCCGGGGCGGCGGCGGGCCTTGTCGGCGAGGCCGACCTGGGCGAGCACCTCGGCGGTGCGGCGGCGGTCGGGGCGGTGGCCTGCGAGGCGCAGCGGGAGGGCGACGTTCTGCTCGACCGTGAGGGACGGGAGCAGGTTGAAGGCCTGGAAGACGAAGCCGAGGCGGGTGCGGCGCAGGGCGGTGAGCTTGTTCTCCTTCATGCCGGTGATCTCCGTGCCGCCGAGGCGGACCGTGCCGGCGGTGGGGCGGTCGAGGCCGGCCGCGCACTGGAGGAACGTGGACTTGCCGGAGCCCGAGGGGCCCATGACCGCGGTGAAGGTGCCCGGGGGAAGGGTGAGGTCGATGCCGCGCAGGGCGTGGACGGAGGCGCGGCCACGGCCGTAGCGACGGGTCACTCCGTGGAGTTCTACGGCCCATTCGGCTGAGGTGGGGGATGTAGGGGGTTTCTTCCGGTCCGAGGTCATGCACTTGACGCTACGGAGCGGAGGGGGTGGGGGCGATGAGGGGCGCTGGCGGATCCGGACTGGGGAAAACCCCACCTTGGCGTGGGTGGGGTGGTGGGGGTGCGGGCCGGGGTGGGGGCTTGGGTGCGGGGCGGGTGCGGCTGGGTGGGGGCTGAGGTCGGGTGGGTTTCGCTCGCCCGCGCCGGCGGGGTGCCGCTGCGCCCACCCGTGCCGCCCTGCGGCACGACTGCCCGCAGCTACGGCAGATGGGCAAGTACCGCAACTGAGGGGACGCCACCCCAACGACACCACCGCCCACAGCCACGACAGATGGCCAAGTACCGCAGCCGGGGCGACGCCACCCCAACGACACCACCACCCACAGCCACGACAGATGGCCAAGTACCGCAGCCGGGGCGACGCCACCCCAACGACACCACCACCCACAGCCACGACAGATGGCCAAGTACCGCAGCCGGGGCGACGCCACCCCAACGACACCACCACCCACAGCCACAGCAGATGGGCAAGTGCCGCAGCTGAGCGGGGCGGGTGGGTGGGTCAGGTGGTGGGTGCTGCCTGGGCTGTTGGGCCTTCTCGGCAGATCAGCAGGAGTGCCCGGTCGTCGTTCACGTCCTTTGCCACCGCCTCGATCAGGTGCCAGGCGGCGCCGTGGAAGCCGCCGGCCACGTAGCGGTCGGCTTCGCCGGTGAGGCGGTCTATGCCTTCCACGATGTCCCGGTCGGAGGTTTCCACCAGGCCGTCGGTGAAGAGCATGAGGACGTCGCCGGGGCGGAGCGAGCCCTTCACGGGGTCGAACTGGGCGCCGTCGTAGACACCGAGGAGGGGGCCTTCCGCCGCCTTTTCCTCCCAGCGGCCACTGCCCGCGCTCAGTTGGAGGCCCGGGGGGTGGCCCGCGGAGTAGAGCTCGTAGTCGCCGGAGTCCAGGTCCAGGACCAGGTGGATGGAGGTGGCGAAGCCCTCGTCCCAGTCCTGGCGGAGGAGGTAGCCGTTGGCGGCGGGCAGGAACGCGTGCGGGGGCAGGGAGCCGAGGAGGCCGCCGAAGGCGCCGGAGAGGAGCAGGGCGCGGCTGCCCGCGTCCATGCCCTTGCCGGAGACGTCGGTGAGGACGACCTCCATCGTGCGGCCGCCGTTGGTGCGGGCCGCCACCACGAAGTCGCCGGAGAACGACTGGCCGCCCGCCGGGCGCAGGGCCATCTCACGGTGCCAGCCGGGCGGGAGTTTGGGGAGCTTGCTCTGCACGCGGATGCGTTCGCGCAGGTCGAAGAGCATCGTGCCGCCGCGCCGCCAGGGCACGCCGACCCGGCTGCGGAACTGGGCGATGAGGAGGCCGAAGAAGCCGCATGCGGCGACGACGAGGACGATGCCCGGGGTGACGCGGGAGGGGCCCTCGGTGTACGGGCCCAGCTGTACCGACTCCACGATCAGTGCCGTCGCCGCCGCCGCGTACAGGCCCAGCAGGCTCGCCGGGCGCAGCAGCAGCCCGCCCGCGACGATCGGGAGGACCAGCGCGGCCGGTGAGCACCACACCGAGTTCATCAGCGTGGTGGCCGCGATCAGCGGGATCGTGAGGAGGAGACCGGCCAGTGCGATCCAGTCCGAGCCGTCCCCGCGGAAGTAGTCGACGGCGCTTCTGCGCAGGCCGACGCGGGCCCGGTGCCACTGCATCTTCAACCGGGCCGTGAACGTATCGGCTTCCGCGCGCCGCCCTCGTCCTGCTGCCATTAGTTCGGGACCCTATCCATCGGACCAGCTGCTTGGCACGGGAGGTCCCACTTGTCCCCCGTCCGAGGTTCAACTTCACAGTGAACTTCACGGAAAGCCACCCTGCGGCCACCAAGGAGAAATCCCCTGGCTCGTCCCGCAATGCCCTGGTAGGCATGGTCCATGGCTTCTGACTACGCGACCGGCCTGCGGGTGCTGCGGCAGGACGAATGGGACGAGTGGTACGACAACCTGATCCGGGCCTTCGGCGGGGTCGCGGAGTCGGCCGAGGAACGGGAGCTGTGGAACGGGCTCACCGAGCTCGACCGCTCCATCGGCGCCTGGGACGGGGACGAATGCGTCGGCACGGCGGGCGCGTTCAGCTTCCGGCTGACCGTGCCGGGCGGCGCCTCGGTGCCGGCCGCGGGCGTGACCATGGTCAGTGTGGCGGCGACGCATCGGCGGCGTGGGGTGCTGCGCTCGATGATGCGGCGCCAGCTGGACGACGTACGGGAATGGGGCTGGCCGCTCGCCGTGCTGACCGCGAGCGAACCGGCGATCTACGGGCGGTTCGGGTACGCGCCGGCGACCTTCCATGTCAGCGCCGAGATCGACACGGAGCGGGTACGGCTGTCCCTGCCGCCCGGTACCGATGACGTACGGGTGCGGTACGCGCAGCCGGCCGAGGTGCTCGACGCCTGTGAGGCGGTGTACGCGCGGCTGGTACCGCTGCGGCCGGGCATGGTGGCGCGGCTTCCCGGGTGGGAGCGGCTCGGGCTGCTCGATCCCGAGGGCGGCAGGGACGGGGCGTCGCCGCTTCAGTGCGTGGTCGCGGAGCGGGACGGCGAGGTCGTCGGGTACGCGCGCTTCCATGTGAAGCCCGAGTGGGACTCCGCCGGGCCGAAGGGGACGGTGGCGCTGCGGGACGTACAGGCGCTGGATCCGGCCACGCATGGCGCGCTCTGGCGGTTCCTGTTCGGGATCGATCTGACGTCGAAGGTGCATGCGCGCGGGCGGCCGGCCGACGAGGTCTGGCAGCAGTTGGTCTCCGACATCCGTCGCTGTGAGCCGCGGCTGCGGGACTCGCTGCATGTCCGGCTGGTGGATGTCGGGGCCGCGCTGGCGGCGCGGACCTACCAGGCGCCGGTGGACGTGGTGTTGGAGGTCGAGGACGACTTCTGCCCCTGGAACACGGGGCGTTGGCGGCTGAGCGGGGACGCGAAGGGGGCGTCCTGCGAGCGGACCGAGGACGCGGCCGATCTGGCGCTGTCCGTACGGGAGTTGGGGGCGGCGTATCTCGGTGGCGTGAGCCTCGCCGCACTGGGGGCCGCGGGGCGGGTGCGCGAGCTGCGGCAGGGGGCGCTGGCGGAGGCGGCGGTCGGGTTCGGCTCGGTCGTCGCGCCCTGGCTGCCGCACGGGTTCTGAAGCCCGCCCGCTAACGGGTCTGGCAGCCCGGGCACCAGAAGAGGTTGCGGGCGGCGAGGTCGGCGGTGCGGATCTCGCCGCCACAGATGTGGCAGGGCAGGTTCGCCCTGCGGTAGACGTACACCTCGCCGCCGTGGTCGTCGACGCGGGGCGGGCGGCCCATCGCCTCCGGGGTGTGCTCGGGTCGGACGGTGTCGATGCGGTTGTGGCGCACGCCCTCGCGCATGAGGTCGACGAGATCCCGCCAGATCGCGTCCCACTCCCGCGCGGTGACATCCTTCCCCGCGCGGTACGGGTCGATGCCGTGCCGGAAGAGGACCTCGGCGCGGTAGACGTTGCCGACGCCGGCGATGACCTTCTGGTCCATCAGGAGCGCGGCGATCGTCGTACGGCTGCGGGAGATGCGCCGGTACGCCGCCTGCGGGTCGGCGTCCTCGCGGAGCGGGTCGGGGCCGAGGCGGTCGTGTATCGCGCGCTTCTCGGCGTCCGTGATGAGGGCGCAGGTGGTCGGGCCGCGCAGATCGACGTACGACGTGGCGTTCGCGAGCCTGAGGCGGACGGTGTCCGTGGGCGGCGGCGCGGGGGCGTCGCCGAAGTTCACCTTGCCGAAGAGGCCAAGGTGGATATGGACCCAGTCCGTGTCGCGGAAGCCCAGGAAGAGGTGCTTGCCGTGGGCTTCGGTACGGGTGAGTCCGGCGCCGTCCAGGAGGGCGGCGGCGTCGGAGAACTTGCCCTGGGGGCTGGTGACGCGTGCGGCTCCGCCGGAGAACCGCTCGGCGTAGTCCAGCGCGAGCCGGTGAATGGTGTGCCCTTCCGGCACGTGCCGCCATCCTTTCCCACCCACCCGCCCGTCTCGATCACTCGACGGGCGGGACTCGACGAACGACCTGCTACTGCTGCGGGTGGTGGGCCGGGATCGGCGGGAGGTCGCCGGTGGTCTCGTAGTCGGCCAGCATGTCGATGCGGCGGATGTGGCGCTCGTCACCGGAGAACGGCGTGGCGAGGAAGGTCTCGACGAACTTGGTCGCCTCGTCCTGGGTGTGCATCCGGGCGCCGACCGCGACGACGTTGGCGTTGTTGTGCTGGCGGCCGAGCGACGCCGTCTCCTCGCTCCAGGCGAGAGCCGCGCGTACGCCCTTGACCTTGTTGGCCGCGATCTGCTCGCCGTTGCCGGAGCCGCCGATCACGATGCCGAGGGCGTCGGGGTCGGCCGCCGTGCGCTCCGCGGCGCGGAGGCAGAACGGCGGGTAGTCGTCCTGGGCGTCGTAGATGTGGGGGCCGCAGTCGACCGCCTCGTGGCCGGCCGCCTTCAGCCACTCGACGAGGTGGTTCTTGAGTTCGAAGCCCGCATGGTCGGAGCCGAGATACACGCGCATGGGATGAGTGTGACATGGCTGTTTCGGGGCAGCAGCCTCGGGTGTCAGCCAGGAAAACAACACCCCTGGCCACAGATGCTCAAGAAAACCTCAAGTAACAATCCGGATTCGAAGGTTCATTTATTTATTTGCCTCTGATTCATTGAGTCGTCCCCACACCTGGCACGAAGGAACTCCCCGTATGACTGGTCTCCAGGCCGGACTCAAGAACCGCCATCTGTCCATGATCGCCATCGGTGGTGTCATCGGCGCCGGACTGTTCGTCGGCTCCAGCTCCGGTATCGCCACCGCGGGACCCGGCATCCTCCTGTCGTACGCGCTCGTCGGCACGCTCGTGGTGCTGGTGATGCGGATGCTCGGCGAGATGTCCGCCGCGAACCCCACGTCCGGCTCCTTCTCCGCGCACGCCGACCGGGCGCTCGGGCGCTGGGCCGGCTTCTCCATCGGCTGGCTCTACTGGTTCTTCTGGGTCGTCGTGCTCGCGGTGGAGGCCACCGCCGGTGCCAAGATCCTCGAAGGGTGGATACCCGCCGTCCCGCAGTGGGGGTGGGCGCTCATCGTGATGGTGGTGCTGACCGCCACCAACCTGGTCTCCGTGGGCTCCTACGGCGAGTTCGAGTTCTGGTTCGCCGGGATCAAGGTCGTCGCCATCGGCGCCTTCATCATCATCGGCGGGCTCGCGGTCTTCGGTGTGCTGCCGGGGGTCGACGCCGACAAGGCGGGGCTCGGCAACCTCAGCGACCACGGCGGCTTCCTGCCCCACGGGCCCGGCGCCATCCTCACCGGCGTGCTGCTCGTCGTCTTCTCCTTCATGGGCAGTGAGATCGCCACGCTGGCCGCCGGCGAGTCCGAGAACCCGCAGCGGGCTGTCACCAAGTCGACCAACAGCATCATCTGGCGGATCGGCGTCTTCTACCTCGGCTCGATCTTCGTCGTCGTGACGCTGCTGCCGTGGGACGACCCGTCCATCAAGGAGTCCGGCTCGTACGTCGCCGCCCTCGACTCGCTCGGGATCGCGCACGCCGGTCAGATCATGAACTTCATCGTGCTGACCTCGGTGCTGTCCTGTCTCAACTCCGGGCTCTACACGGCCTCGCGCATGGCCTTCTCGCTCGGCGAGCGGGGAGACGCGCCGAAGGTGTTCGCGCGCACGAACGCGCGGGGCGTGCCCATGGCCGCGATTCTCGCGTCCGTGCTCTTCGGTTTCGTCGCCGTGTTCTTCAACTACCTCTCCCCCGACACGATCTTCCTCTTCCTCGTCAACTCCTCCGGTGCGGTCGCGCTGTTCGTGTGGCTGGTCATCTGCTTCTCGCAGCTGCGGATGCGGAAGATCATCCAGGCCGAGGAGCCGGAGAAGCTGGTCGTGAAGATGTGGCTGTACCCGTATCTGACCTGGGCCACGGCCGGGTTGATCGTCTTCGTGCTCGGTTACATGCTGACCGACACCGAGGGGGCGAGCAGCGGGCGTACGACCGTGCTGCTGTCCTTGCTCGTCGCGGCGTTCGTGCTGGGTGTCGCCGTGGTCAAGGAGCGGGTGCGGGGCCGGCGTTCGGACGTCGTCGGTGGGTCCGAGGTGCAGGACAAGATCAAGGTGGGTTGAGGCTGAGGCTGAGGCACCTCAGGGTGCTGCGGGTTTCACGGTGCTGTGGTTTGTCTACAGCACCGTGAAGCTGTTTTTGACCTTCTCGTACGTCTTGAGCGCCTGCGTCTCCGTCTGCGGCTGGTACCACGTGTTCACCTGGTACGACTTGCCGTCCGCGTTGAAGCCGAGCAGGCGGGCGTGCCAGGGGACGCCCTTGAGCGTGAAGGTGTACTCCCAGACCACCGCCGGGTGGCCCTTGAACTCCGTGTCCTCCAAGCGGATCTTCCGGTAGCCCTGGCCCTGGTGGGCGTTCTGTTCCGAGGTCTTCCAGGTGTCCATCAGGTCGCCGCGGGCGAGGGAGGACTTCGCGGCGAGCTCCTGGGTGCCGTCGGGTGACGTGTAGTGCACCTCCGCGCCCGTCTTCACATCTCTGCGCCAGTCCTTGGGAGTTGCCCAGGCGAAGCCGCCGGCTTCCCGGTGGGCGCCAGGTGGGAGGGACTGGGGCCTTGAGGTGCCTTCGACCGTGGGGGGTGGGGAGGTGGGGGCGGTCGAGGTGGGGGTGGACGAGGTGGGGGTGCCTTGTGACTCGTCTTTGGTGTCGGGTGAGTTGGCGTTCAGGAGGAGCAGGGTGGTGGTCACCGCGGCGGCTGTGGTGAGGGCCGCGACGGTGATGAGGCGGGTGCGGGTGCGGGTGCGGGTGCGGTGGGGGGTTGGTGGGGGGAGGGGGCGTTGTTCGGTGACGGCTTCTGAGCGGATGAGGGAGATGCCGCCGTGTGCCTCTGAGGAGGCGTTGTGGGTGGGCACCGGGCCTTCGGCCCGGATCGGATTCCCACCCGCACCACCCGTGCGACTTTCGTAGTCGGGTGCGGGTGGCCCCTGTGGGGGCTGCGCGCCGTCGGCGAGTGCGGGGGCAGGGGCGGGTGGACCCTGTGGGGGCTGCGCGCCGTCGGCGGTGGTGGGGGTGGGTGCGGGTGGCCTCTGTGGGGGCTGCGCGCCGTCGGCGAGTGCGGGGGCGGGCGGTCCCTGTGGGGGCTGTGCGCCGTCGGCGAGTGCGGGGGCAGGGGCGGGCGGTCCCTGTGGGGGCTGCGCGCCATCGGCGAGTGCGGAGGCGCGGGCGGGCGGTCCCTGTGGGGGCTGCGCGCCGTCGGCGAGTGCGGGGGCGGGCGGTCCCTGTGGGGGCTGAGCGGCGTCGGCGAGTGCGGGGGCGGGCGGTCCCTGTGGGGGCTGAGCGGCGTCGGCGGGTGTGGGGGTGGGGGTGAAGGGGGGTGTGGGGGGTTCTCGGTTGGGCCAGGGGAAGGCTGGGGTGGGTGGGTCCGGGTGGGGGGTGGGAGGTGGGGCGTCCTCGGGGTGGTTCGGTGGTTCGGGGTCTGGTCCTACCTGCACCGTGGGGGTTGGGGCCGGGAAGGCCACCAGGCGGAGTGCCTCCTCCACCTCGTCCAGGCCCGGGCGCAGTTCCGGTTCCTTCTCCAGGAGGGCGGCGAGGATGCCTCGTAGAGCGCCTGCCGTGGTGGGGAGTTGGGGCTCCTCGTAGAGGACCGCGTGGAGGGTCGCCAGCGTGGTGTCCCGGGAGAACGGGGAGTGGCCGGCCAGGGCCGCGCAGAGTGTCGCGCCCAGGGACCAGATGTCGGACGGAGGGCCCTGTGGGCGGCCCGCGATGCGTTCGGGGGCCATGTAGTCGGGGGAGCCGACCAGCATGCCGACCATGGTGAGCGCCTTGGCGTCCTGGATGGCCGCGATGCCGAAGTCGGTGAGGACCACGCGGTGTCCGGTGGTCTCGACGAGGACGTTGCCCGGCTTGATGTCGCGGTGCAGGACACCGCGCGCGTGCACCTGGCGCAGAGCCGTCACCAGGCCGATGCCGATCCGGGCCGCCTCCAGGGGGCCGAGCGGACCGTCCTCCACCATCATGCGTTCCAGGGAGCGGCCCACCACCAACTCCATGACGATCCACAGGCGTTCGCCCTCGTCCACGACGTCGTAGACCCGTACGACGTTGGGATGGTCGATGCGGGCCGTGGCACGCGCCTCGCGCAGGGTGCGTTCACGGCGCGTGCGGGCGTCCTCGGCGTCGAGGCCGTCTATGCGCATTTCCTTGACCGCGACCAGCCGGTCGAGTATTTCGTCGGCGGCTCGCCACACCCGCCCCATTCCCCCCTGGCCGATGCTCTCGACCAGGCGATAACGGCTCGCCACCAGGATCCCTGGCACTCCGCCGCTCCTCGCGTTTCCCGTGTTTCCCGTGTTACCCGTACTTCCCGCGTTTCCCGTATTCCCCGGCAATCCGTTGCACCCCCTCCACCACGCACCGGCCAACGCCTACTTCAACACAATGGTCACACTTCGAGCCGTACCAGCATAGTGCGGAGAAATCTTGTGGTAGCTCTTCAAGTACTGCGAATTCAGGCGCAGCCAAGGGGGACGAACATGAGTTCTCGTCGTATGACGACCATCGCGGGATCGCTGGTCACGGCATCTTTCTCGGCCGTACTGATCCTTTCCGGCACCGCCGGCGCGGATGACCAGGGGCCCGGAAGCAGCAAGGGGGGAAAGGTTGTCGACGAGGCGCCGGACGGCGTGAAGCTGACCACGCTGCTGCCCGAACAGATCTCGGTCGACAACAAGTCCGAGAAGACCGACCTCACCGCCACGGTGAAGAACGAAGGGACCAAGGACAGCGGAAAGATCCAGCTTTTGGTCGTCGGTTTCGACGGCCTCACGGTCAATAGCGTTCAAGGGTGCTCCTCGATTGCCGAAAGCGATCTGCCGGAGGGTTCGAACAGCGGTTTCGCCTGCCCGATCGACAATCTCGCGGCCGGTAAGTCGAAGTCGTACGCCGTGGACGCGTCGTTCGATCTCGACAAGACCGGAAAGATCTGTCTGCCGGTGCAGACCGGCGACGGGAAGAAGACGTACTGGCAGCAGGGCCCGGTTCCGTTCGGTACGACGAATCCGTCGCCGAACGCCCCGGCCACCCCGCTGCTCCTCGGTACCGACAACAAGCCGGTGGCCCCCGGCGGCGACGAGCTGCCGAAGACCGGTGTCGCGCGTGATCTGCTCCCGGCGGGCGCGGCGGGCGCAGCCCTGATGGCGGCCGGTGTGGCCGGGTTCTGGTGGTCCACGCGGCGACCGCGGCAGGAAATCTGAACCAGTATCTGAACCGGTGGGGGCACAACCTGACGGAGCCTGTCGGGTTGTTCCCCCACCATGGGGTGCATGGATCACCAGAACGGCATCCGTGAACTGACCGGGTTCCAGACCGCGTTCGCGCTGCGCCCCGCCACCGTCTCCACCCCCGCCACCACCGACGACGTCATCGCCGCCGTGCGCCACGCGGCCGACGCCGGGCTGCGTGTCACCGTCGAGGCGACCGGGCACGGGCGGCAGGGGCCGGTCACCGGCGGCGTGCTTCTCTCCACCCGGCGGATGGACGGTGTCACCGTCGACCCCGCGGCCCGTACCGTCCGGGTGCAGGCGGGCGTCCGCTGGGGGCAGGTGGTCGAGGCGGCCACGCCGTACGGGCTCGCGCCGCTCAACGGGTCCGCGCCGGGCGTCGGCGCCGTCTCCTACACACTGGGCGGTGGACTCTCCCTTCTGGCCCGGGAGTTCGGGTACGCGGCCGATCATGTGCGGTCGCTGGACGTGGTGACCGCCGACGGGCGGCTGCACCACGCCGTGCCCGGTTCCGAGCTGTACTGGGCGCTGCTGGGCGGTGGTCACCGGCTAGGTGTGGTCACCGAGTTGGAGATCGGGCTCGTCCCCGTGCGGACGCTGTACGGCGGTTCGCTCGCGTTCGACGGACGCGAGGTCGATCCGGCGGGTGCGCTGCGGGCGTACGAGGCCTGGACGCGGACCGTGCCGGACGGGCTGACCTCGTCCTTCGCCGCCGTACCGTATCCGGATGTGCCCGCTCTGCCGCCGCGGTTGCGCGGGCGGTACGTCCTGTCCGTGCGCGTCGCCCACACGGGTGGGGACGGGGAGCGGCTGGTCGCTCCGCTGCGGGAGATCGGGCCGGTGCTCGGCGACTCGCTGCGGGAGATGCCGTACGCCGAGAGCCACACCATCCACAGCGACCCGGACTTCCCGCACGCCTACTACGGGGACAGCGCGGTGCTGAGTGAGCTGGACGTGGACGGCGGGGGCGGGGAGCTGCTGCGGCTCACCGGGCCCGACTCCGTCGCCATGGTCGTCGTACAGGTCAATCATCTGGGCGGGGCGCTCGCGCGGCCCGCCCAGAACTCGGTGCCGTGGCGTGACGGGCGGTTCCTGGTGCGGCTGTTGACCACGGAGGAACGGGAGAAGGCGCGGGCCCTGCTCGATCCGGCGTTCGCGGTGCTCGCACCGCACACGCTCGGGCGGACGGTCAACTTCGCCTTCGGGGCCGGGGATCGGAGCGAGGGGCTGTACGACGCCGGGACGCGGAAGAGGCTCGCCGAAGTGAAGTCGACTCACGACCCGGCGAACCTCTTCGGTGACGGCTACGTCGTCAGCGCTTGATCAGTTTCCATGCGCTCGGCAGCAGGCCCATCGCCAGGGCCGCCTTGAGGGCGTCGCCGAGCAGGAACGGGGTGAGGCCGGCCGCGATGGCGGCGGAGGCGGACATGTCGAGGTCGAGGGCGAGGTACGGGACGCCGACCGCGTAGATGATCGCCTCGCCGAGCAGCATCGCGCCCGCCGTGCGCAGCACGGAGCGGTCGGCGCCGCGGCGGGCCAGGGCGCCGACGACGGTGGAGGCGAGGATCATGCCGAGGATGTAGCCGAAGGAGGGGGCGGCCGAGCCGGAGGTGGCGCCCGCGAACCACGGCATGCCCGCGACGCCCGCGAGGGCGTACAGCGCGAGGGAGAGGAAGCCGCGCCCCGCGCCGAGCGTGGTGCCGACAAGCAGCGCGGCGAAGGTCTGGCCGGTCACCGGCACCGGGGAGCCGGGCACGGGCACGGAGATCTGGGCGGCGAGGCCGGTGAGCGCGGCGCCGCCCACGACGAGCGCGATGTCGCGCACTCGGGAGGCCGGGAGCAGGTCGGCGAGGACCTGACCGGGGCGGACGGGGGCGACGGCGGTGCTCATGGGGACTCCGCGAGTGGGTGACGGGGACGGGACATCGCGACGCTATCCCGGGCGCCTCGCGTCGATCACCGTCAGCGGTCGACAAAGGCTGGAGCGGCGACTTGGTGGTCTCCATACAAAGGGTGTCGGTTACACCGGGTACGGCGTGATGCCGGTCACTGAGGCCGGGACGTTTCACTCACGTGTCGAGTGTGAACGGCGTCTGTAGGGTCCCACCAAATGCCGAGATGCCCTCTGGCTGGATACGGTCGGCGCCCCCTACCCTTCCAGCCATGGTTGCCCAGGCCCTCTTCCTCACGTCGCGTCGCCATGTCGACCTGCGACGCGTGGGCGCGGCCGCCTGTCGCCGTCCTGGGTGAGGCCCCGTTCCGGTCTCGCCCCTCGCGTACGGCGCAGTGTCGGACCGGCCCCCGAGGTGATCACCATGCCCACCCTTACGTCCCCCCTGGCCCGCGTCGCCGACAGTGACCGGCGGCGGACCAGCGCGAGTGTCGTGCTGCGGTCCGTGCTGGAGCACGGGCCGGTGGCGCGCTCCACCATCGCCCGGCTGACCGGGCTGTCCCCGGCGTCGGTGACGGACTACTGCGCCCGGTTCACCCGGCTCGGACTGATCCAGGAGGCCGCCGCGCCCCGGCGGTCGAACGGTGTGGGCCGACCCCATGTGCCGGTCGACCTGGACTCCTCGCGGTTCGTCGTGGGCGGCGTCCATGTGGCGGTGCCCCATACGACGGTCGCGCTGCTCGATCTGCGCGGGCGCGTGGTCGCCTCGCGGGAGCTGCGGCACACGGACGGCACCGACCCCGGGCCGGTGCTGGCGCGGGCCGCCGACGGGCTGGGCGCGCTGCTGGCGGCGTCCCCGGGGTGCCGGCCGCTCGGCGTCGGCTTCGCGGCCGGGGGCTGGGTGGACCGGGACACCGGCACCGTCGTCGAGCATCAGCTGCTCGGCTGGCGGGACGTGGCGGTGCGGGAGCTGATCGGCGCGCGCACCGGGCTGCCGGTCCATGTGGACGGGCACGCGCGGGCGTTGGTGAACGCGGAGCGGCTCTTCGGGCGGGCGCGCGGCAGCCTCAGCGTGCTGCATCTGTTCGTCGGCAATGTGGTCGACGCGGCGTTCGCCACCCATGACGAGGTGCATCACGGGCCGCGCTCCCAGGCGGGCGCCATCGCCCATCTGCCGGTGCCGGGCGGTACCGAGCCCTGCGAGTGCGGGCGGACCGGCTGCCTCCAGGCCGAGCTGAGCGAGCGGACGTTGTGCCGCAGGGCGCGGGCGGCCGGGGTGATCGCCGGGGTGAACCCGATGCATCTGGTGCGGGCGGCGGCGGACGGTGATCCGGTGGCCGTACGGCTGTTGGTGGAGCGGTCGCGGATGACGGGGCGGGCGGCGGGGCTGCTGCTGGACATCCTCAACCCGGAGACCGTCGTCGTCACCGAGGTCGGCGCGGTCCATCGGCAGGACTGCCTGGCGGCGCTGCGGGCGGAGGTCGGGGACGGGCGGGCGGGGTCGGTGATCCCGACGAGTTTCCCGGATTCGGTGCTCGCGGTGGCGGGCGGTGCGGTGGCGCTGGACGTGCTCTACCGGGATCCGCTGACCGCTTCACCTGAGGCTATTTAATTCAGAAACTCCGAATGTTGACAGGGGTTCCGTATGGCCGCGAGCATCGTGTTCATGAGCCCTCACCTGCACTGTCGCGCCTTCTGTTGCTGACACGCTGCCCCGTGTGACGCGCTCGTTTCTGCCGCGTGAATTCCTTTCCCGCCGTGTTTTTCGTGTTTCCCATGCACCAATTCAGGGAGTCCTCCCATGCCCTTTTCGCGTACGTCCGGCATAGACCGGCGACTCTTCCTCACCTCCGTCCTCGGTGCCGCGGCCGGTGTCGCGGGGCTGAGCGGCTGCGCCGAGTCCAGTGCCGCCACCGGCGGCGAGGGCGCGTCGAGGGCGCCGCTCGCCGACAAGGTTCCGGCCGGGACGGCCCTGAAGGTCGCCACCTACTTGGGCGCCCAGCAACTCCAGTTCAGACTCGCCAAGTTGGGTGAGCTGCCGTTCAAGGTGTCCAGCTGGGTGAACATCGGGGCCGGCCCCGATGTGATCAACGCCTTCCGTGCCAAGTCCCTGGACCTCGCCAACAACGCGGGTATTCCGCCGATCCAGGCGCACTACCAGGGCTTCGACGCGAAGATCGTCGCGATCAACATCACCCGCAAGCCCAACTACATCTTCGCCACCAAGCCCGGCAGCGACATCCGGACGGTCGAGGACTTCCGGGGCAAGAAGCTCGCCTTCTCCCAGGGGCAGGCCCAAGGGGTCGTGCTGCTGCGGGCGTTGAAGAAGGCGGGACTCGCCTACGACGACGTGAAGCTGGTCCCGCTGACCAGCAACCAGTTCCTCACCGCCCTCCAGTCGGGCCAGGTGGACATCGCCCCGCTCGCCAATACCCAGTCGCCCGCCTACCTCGCGCAGTACGAGGCGAAGGGCGCCCGGGGCATCACCACGGACGTGGTCGACCTGCTCAACCTGCTGTGGGCGCCGGTCTCCGTGCTGAACGACGAGGCGAAGGCCGCCGCGGTCGCCGCGTACATCCCGTACTGGGCGAAGGGCCAGGTCTGGGCGTACGAGCACCCCGACGTCTGGAACGAGGAGTTCTACGTCAAGACGCAGAACCTGACCCTCGCGCAGGCCCAGGGGATCACGGCGCTCGCCAACAAGCCGCTGTTCCCGCCGAGTTGGGCCGAGGCCATCAAGTGGGAGCAGGAGACCGCCGACCTGCTCGCGGAGGGCGGCTTCGTGAAGAAGTTCGACGTGGCCTCGCTGTTCGACCACCGCTTCGAGGGCATCGCCGCGAAGTCCGTAGCAGAGGAGTATCGCAAGTGAGCGCCGCGACCACGACGGCGACGGCTCCGGTCGTCGCGGAAGCCCCGGAGACCGTACCGCGCAGGCGTCGGAGTCTCTCCCCCGGCAGGCGGCTGCCCGCCGCCCGCCTTGTCGGCCCCGCCCTGGTGCTCGCCCTGTGGGCCGCCGCCTCGGCCGCGGGCCGGCTGGACCCGGCGGCGATCCCGGCGCCCTGGACGGTCGTGGAGACCGGCGCCCATCTGTGGACCGACGGCACCCTGCGGGGCGACATCCTGACCTCGCTCCAGCGGGCCGCCTCCGGCTTCGCGATCGGGCTGGTCGCCGGGGTCGCGCTGGCGCTGGCGTCCGGGCTCAGCCGGGTCGGGGAGGCGCTGATCGACGGGACGGTGAGCCTCAACCGGGCGATCCCCACCCTCGGTCTGATCCCGCTGTTCATCCTCTGGCTGGGCATCGGTGAGACCTTCAAGATCGCCATCATCGCGATCGTCGTCTACATCCCGATCTATCTCAACACCCATGCCGCGCTGTCCGGCATCGACAGCCGGTTCGTCGAACTCGCCGAGGTGCAGGGGCTGAACCGGTTCCAGTTCGTCCGGCAGATCGTCATCCCCGGCGCGCTGCCCGGATTCTTCGTGGGACTCCGGCTCGGCGTCACCGGCTCCTGGCTCGGCCTGGTCGTGCTGGAACAGATCAACGCCACCAGCGGCCTCGGCTATCTGATGTTCCAGGCCCAGAACTACGGCCAGTCGGACGTCATCCTCGTCGGCCTCGTCGTCTACGGCGTCTTCGGCCTCGTCTCCGACAGCGCGGTCCGCCTCATCGAAAGGAGGGTGCTGTCATGGCGACGCACACTGAGCAGCTGACCCGCCCCGCGGTACAACTCCGGGGTCTTACCCGGTCGTTCGACGGCCGCACCGTCCTCGACGACGTCGACCTCGACATCCCGGCCGGACAGTTCGTCGCCCTCCTCGGGCACAGCGGCTCCGGCAAGAGCACGCTGCTGCGGGCCGTCGCGGGCCTCGACCACCAGGTGACCGGCAGCGGCCGACTCACCGCCCCGGAGCAGATATCCGTGGTCTTCCAGGACTCGCGACTGCTGCCCTGGCGCCGGGTCCTGGACAACGTACTGCTGGGCTCGGACGCGGGCTCTGAGGACAAGGGGCGGGCCGCGCTCGAAGAGGTGGGGCTCGGGGGGCGGGAGCGGGCCTGGCCTAGCGAGCTGTCGGGCGGGGAGGCGCAGCGGGCGGCGCTGGCCCGGTCGCTGGTCCGGGAGCCCGAACTGCTGCTCGCCGACGAGCCGTTCGGGGCGCTGGACGCGCTGACCCGGATCAAGATGCACGTCCTGCTGCGGGAGCTGTGGGAGCGGCACCGCCCCTCGGTGCTGCTGGTCACACACGACGTGGACGAGGCGATCGTGCTGGCGGACCGGGTGCTGGTGCTGGAGGACGGGCGGATCGGCCTCGACCTGGCCATCGAGCCGCCGCATCCGCGCTCGTACCGCGATCCGCTGCTGGGCGAGTACCGGGAGCGGCTGCTGAAGGCGCTCGGAGTGACGGAGGACCACGCATGACCATCGGCCCCGGCGCCACGGAGGAGAACCACGCATGACCACCAGACAGCTGCACCTGAACGCGTTCCTGATGACCACCGGGCACCACGAGGCCTCCTGGCGGCTCCCGGAGAGCGATCCGTACGCGCATGTCGAGCTGGAGCACTACGTCCGGCTGGCCCGGATCGCCGAGCGCGGCACCTTCGACTCGCTCTTCCTCGCCGACAGCCCCCAGCTGTGGGGCAGCGTGGGCCAGCGGCCCGCGGGCGCGCTGGAGCCGCTGACGCTGCTCACCGCGCTGGCGACGGCCACCGAGCACATCGGCCTGATCGCCACCGCGTCGACGTCCTACAACTCGCCCTACAACCTGGCCCGCAAGTTCGCCTCGCTCGACATCATCAGCGGTGGCCGGGCGGGCTGGAACATCGTCACCACCGCCGGTGCCGAGGCCGCCCGCAACTTCGGTCTCGACGCGGAACCGGCGCACGCCGAACGGTACGCGCGGGCCTCCGAGTTCCTGGACGTGGCGCTGAAGCTCTGGGACAGCTGGGAGGACGACGCGATCGTCGCCGACAAGGCGAGCGGCGTCTGGGGCGACGACACCAAGATCCACCCGCCCCGGCACGAGGGGCCGTACTTCCGTGTGGACGGCGCTCTCAACGTGCCGCGTTCCCCGCAGGGTTACCCGCTGCTGGTGCAGGCGGGGTCGAGCGAGGACGGGAAGGCGTTCGCGGCCCGGTACGCGGAGGCGGTGTTCACCGCCCAGCAGACCCTGAAGGACGCGCAGGACTTCTACGCCGACCTCAAGTCCCGGGTCGTGCGGGCGGGCCGGGACCCCGAGCATCTCAAGGTGCTGCCCGGCATCGTCCCGGTCATCGGCTCGACGGAGGCCGAGGCACGGGCCGCGGAGCAGGAGCTGGAGGACCACATCGTGCACGAGCACGGGGTGGCCAATCTGGAGCGGCTGCTCCAACTGCCCGTGGGAAGCCTGGAGTTGGATGCCGAACTTCCCGCCGGGCTGCCCTCCGAGGACGCCGTCGAGGGCGCCAAGAGCCGGTACACGCTGGTCGTCGGGCTCGCCCGGCGTGAGCGGCTCACCGTACGGCAGCTGATCGGGCGGCTCGGTGGCGGGCGCGGGCATCTCACCTTCGCCGGGACGCCCGAGCAGGTCGCCGACGCGATCGAGCGGTGGTTCACGCTCGGCGCCGCCGACGGCTTCAACATCATGCCGGCCGTGCTGCCGTCCGGCCTCGACCTCTTCGTGGACCACGTCGTCCCGATCCTGCGCGCCCGCGGGCTGCTCCGCGAGGAGTACGGCCCGCGCCGCACCCTGCGGGAGCGCTACGGCCTCCCCCGCCCCGCCAACCAGTACACCGCCACCCTGGTCTGAAAGGACTGACCCTCATGACGCTCGACATCCGCAAGGTCACCGCCCACATCGGCGCCCAGGTCTCCGGCGTGGACATCTCCAAGCCGCTGGACGGCGAGACCGTCGCCGCCCTCCGTGAGGCCCTCAACCTCCACAAGGCGCTCGTCTTCGACGACGTCGATCTCGACGACGAGGGCCAGCAGGCCTTCGCCCGCCACTTCGGCGACCTCACCACCGCCCACCCGACCGTCCCCGCCGTCGAGGGCGCCGCGAACGTGCTGCCCGTCGACAGCGAGCAGGGCAGCGCCAGCCACTGGCACACGGACGTCACCTTCGTCCTCAACCCGCCGCAGGCCAGCACCCTGCGCAGCATCACGCTCCCGCCGTACGGCGGCGAGACGCTGATCACCAACTCGGCGGCGGCGTACCGGAGTCTGCCGGACCCGCTCAGGCAACTGGCGGACACGCTGTGGGCCGAGCACACCAACGACTACGACTACGCCGTACCGGCGGAGGACATCGACGAGAAGAAGGCCGCCCAGCGTGCCCGGTTCACCTCGATCAAGTACCGCACCGCCCACCCGGTGGTCCGCGTCCATCCGCTCACCGGTGAACGCGGCCTGTTCATCGGCGGGTTCGCGCAGCGCATCGTGGGCCTGTCGGTGACCGAGTCGCGCACGCTGCTCGACCTGCTCCAGTCGTACGTCGTCAAGCCGGAGCACATCCTGCGCCACCGCTGGTCGCCGAACCAGCTGGTCCTCTTCGACAACCGCATCACCCAGCACTACGCCGTCGACAACTACGACCGCCAGGCCCGCCGCCTGCACCGGGTGACCGTCGCCGGGGACATCCCGGTCGGCATCGAGGGCAAGGAGAGCTACTCGGTGGAGGGCGACGCCTCGCACTACACGAGCGTGGCGGCGTAGTCACGGCCCGTGCGGACGGTGTCCGCATAGTGGGCAGTCTCTCCTTCTGAGCGGAGAGGCTGCCCAGACTGTGGGCGTTTTTGCCGTCTCATGTACTGGACCCATCGCTCTCATGCCCAGCACCACCCCCGCCCAGGCCCCACCCGAGCCCGGCGCCTCCCTCTCCCACGGCCTGAAGCAGCGCCATCTGTCGATGATCGCCCTCGGCGGGGTCATCGGCGCCGGTCTATTCGTGGGCTCCGGCGCCGGCATCGCCGCGGCCGGGCCGTCGATCGTCCTCGCCTACACCCTCTCCGGGCTCCTCGTGATGCTGGTGATGCGGATGCTGGGCGAGATGTCGGCCGCGTATCCGTCTTCCGGCTCCTTCTCCGCCCACGCCGAGCGCGCGATCGGCCCTTGGGCCGGCTTCACCGCCGGCTGGTCGTTCTGGGTGCTGCTCTGCACGGCCGTCGGTCTGGAGGGCATCGGCGCGGCGAAGATCGTGACCGGGTGGCTGCCGGGGACACCGGAGTGGGCGTGGGTGGCGCTGTTCATGGTGGTGTTCTGCGCCACGAACCTCGCCGCCGTGAAGAACTTCGGCGAGTTCGAGTTCTGGTTCGCGGCGCTGAAGGTCGGGGCGATCAGCCTGTTCCTGGTGCTGGGGGTGCTGGCGATCGCGGGTGTCCTCCCGGGCACGGACTCGCCGGGCGCCTCGCATCTGGGCGAACTCCTCCCGAACGGCAGCGAGGGCCTGGTCATCGGCATCCTCGCGTCCGTGTTCGCGTACGGCGGCCTGGAGACGGTCACCATCGCGGCGGCGGAGTCGGAGAACCCGGTGAGGGGCGTGGCCACCGCGGTCCGCACGGCCATGTGGCGCATCGCGCTGTTCTACATCGGCTCGATGGCGGTCATCGTGACCTTGGTCCCGTGGGACTCCGCGGCCGTGACGGCCAAGGGCCCCTACGTCGCCGCCCTCGACTCCCTCGGCATCCCGGGCGCGGGTCAGCTGATGAACGTGGTCGTGCTGGTCGCCCTGCTGTCCGCGATGAACGCCAACATCTACGGCTCCTCGCGCATCGCCTACTCGCTGGTGCAGCGCGGACAGGGGCCGAAGGCGCTGGGCCGGGTCTCCGGCGGGGTGCCGCGGGTGGCCGTGCTGGTGTCCTCGGTGTTCGGGTTCGTGTGCGTGGTGCTGAGCTACTGGCGCCCGAACGACGTCTTCTCCTGGCTGCTCAACATGATCGGCGCGGTCATCCTGGTCGTCTGGATCTTCATCGCCGTCTCGCAACTGCGGCTGCGCCGGCAGTTGGAGCGGGAGGCGCCGGAGAAGCTGACGGTACGGATGTGGGCGTTCCCGGTGCTGACGTGGGTGGCGCTGGCCGGGATGGCCGGGATCTTCGTGCTGATGGCGCGGGAGGCGGACACGCGGGTGCAGTTGTACTCGACCGGGGTCATGACGGTGGCGCTGGCGGCCGTGGGCTACACGTGGCAGCGCCGGCGGGCCACGCACTGACACGACCCCGGCCCCCGAAAGCCCCCGCGTGATCCACACGGGGGCTTTTTGCTGTTAGCTTGTTATTGCAAGCTACTTGCAACAAGCTCTTGAGGGGACCCTCCATGCCCGTCTACACGCTCCCTGAACTGCCGTACGACTACGCCGCGCTCGCCCCCGTGATCAGCCCCGAGATCATCGAGCTGCACCACGACAAGCACCATGCTGCGTATGTGAAGGGCGCCAACGACACGCTGGAGCAGCTCGCGGAGGCGCGGGACAAGGAGGCCTGGGGTTCGGTCAACGGGCTGGAGAAGAGCCTGGCCTTCCATCTGTCCGGGCACATCCTGCACTCGATCTACTGGCGGAACATGACCGGCCCGAAGGACGGCGGAGGCGGTGAGCCGCTCGCGGCCGACGGCGTGGGCGACCTCGCCGAGGCGATCGCCGAGTCGTTCGGTTCGTTCGCCGGGTTCAAGGCGCAGCTCACCAAGGCCGCCGCGACCACCCAGGGATCCGGCTGGGGCGTGCTGGCCCACGAGCCGCTCAGCGGGCGGCTCGTCGTCGAGCAGGTCTACGACCACCAGGGCAACGTCGGCCAGGGCTCCGTGCCGATCCTGGTCTTCGACGCCTGGGAGCACGCCTTCTACCTCCAGTACAGGAACCAGAAGGTCGACTTCATCGACGCCATGTGGGCCGTCGTCAACTGGCAGGACGTGGCCCGGCGTTACGAGGCGGCCAGGTCCCGGGCGGATGTGCTGCTGCTCGCGCCGTGAGGGGTGTATGAATACGTCCTGCTCGTGATCGTCTTCTCACCCTTCACGTGGCAGGCGCAGTGACGGAAGCCCCCGCGAGGACATGACTCGCGGGGGCTTCCTCGTGCGGGTCGGCTGCTACGGCTTGCGGCCCACGCCGCCGTGCTGGCCGATCGGCTCCGGGCGGGTGCCGGCGTCCGGGCGCCACAGCGGCACCGAGACGACACCCGGGTCCACCAGTTCCAGTCCCTCGAAGTACGCGGTGATCTGCTCGACCGGGCGCAGGAAGTACGGGACGGCACCGGTCTCGTTGTAGCCGTCCTGGGCCTGCTCGTAGTCCGGGTCGGTGCCGCGGGAGCCGTCGTTGACACAGAGGTAACTGCCCGAGGGCAGGCCCGCGAGGAGGCGGGCGACGAGGTCCCGGCCCAGGTCGTAGTCGGCCACATGGCCGAGGATGCCGCTGAGGATCAGGGCGGTGGGCCGGGAGAGGTCGAGGGTCTTGCCCGCCTGGTCCAGGATGCGCTCCGGCTCGTACAGACTCAGGTCCTCGTACGCCGTCACACCCTCCGCGGTGGAGGTGAGCAGGGCGCGGGCGTGGGTCAGGACGAGCGGGTCGTTGTCGACGTAGACGATCCTCGACTCGGGGGCGATCCGCTGGGCGACCTCATGGGTGTTGTCGACGGTCGGCAGGCCGGTGCCGACGTCCAGGAACTGACGTACGCCCGCCTCCTGCACCAGGTACCGGATGCTGCGGCCGAGAAAGGCGCGGCTGCTGCGGGCGATGGTGACGATGCCGGGGAAGACGGCGGTGTACGCGTCACCCGCCGCCTCGTCGACCGGGTAGTTGTCCTTGCCGCCGAGCCAGTAGTTCCAGATGCGGGCCGAATGGGGTACCGAGGTGTCGATCTCCGTCATGTGCCCATGGTGCTACGGAAGGTGCAGGTCGCACGGCACATTGAGGGAGAGAAGTGCGGCGGAACCCTCTGCGGTCACGCGGAGTTCGCTGACCGCCGCGTTGCGCAACCGCGGGAAGACCCGCCGGTACTCGCCGAGCGGGACGGACAGCAGCTCGCACAGGACCAGGCGCAGCAGGGTGTTGTGGGCGACGACGAGGACCCGTTCGCCGGGGTGGGCCCGTGCGATGCGGCGGAGGGCCTCGGTGCCGCGCTCCGCCGCCTCCTTCGGGTCCTCGGCGCCGGGGAACGGGTGGGCCACGGGGTCGGTGCGGAACGCCTGCGCGGCGGCCGGGTTCTCCGTGGCGAACTCGGCGAGCGTGCGGCCCTCCACGACCCCGAAGTCGCATTCGCGCAGGGCGGGTTCGGGGTGGGAGGTGAGGCCGAGGGCGCGGCAGGCGGGGGCGGCGGTGGCGATGGCCCGGGAGACCGTGGACGTCCAGATCGCGTGCACGGGGTGCGCGGCGGCCCAGCGTCCGAGCGCCTCGGCCTGGGCGCGGCCCTCGTCGGTGAGGGCGATGTCGCTGACACCTGCGTAGCGGTTCTCGGCGTGCCAGACGGTCTGGCCGTGACGGGCGAGGAGGAGGGTCGCGCTGCTCATGAGTCCGCAGTATCCCGGCCCAGACGGGCGTGCGCATGTGCCGCGACCGGGGGTGGCAGCCAGCCTCGGGTGGTCAGCTCGTCGACCAGGCGGGCGTACGGCTCGGCGAAGCGGGCCGTGCGGTCGGGGCGGGGGGTGACGACCGTGCGGACGCGGACCATGCGGTCGGCGATGCCCGGGAGGGTCTCCCCGGTCACGCCGTGGGCCGCCAACGCGGCCATGCCCAGGGCCGGTTCGGTCTGCTCCGGTACCCGTGCCTCGCGGCCCAGGACGTCGGCGCGCAGCTGGTTCCAGTACGGACTGCGGGCCGCGCCGCCGGTGAAGGCGAGCGGGCCGTCGAGGGGGGCACCGAGGTGGTGCAGGTAGTCCAGGCAGAGGCGTTCGGTGAAGGCGACGCCCTGGAGGAGCGCGGCCCACAGGTCGGCCTCGCCCACGGGCTCACCGAGGAGCAGGGCCGTCGCCTCGGGGGCCAGGAAGGGGAAGCGTTCCCCCGGGGAGACCAGGGGGTAGGCGATCGCCCCGGCCGGTTCGTGCCGCGCCGCCTGTTGGTCCATCACCGCCGGGTCCGCCCCGCCGAAGGCCGCCGTCAGCACGCCCGCGCCCACGCTGGAGGCACCGCCGGGCAGCCAGCTCCCGTCGGGGGCGCGGTGGTTGTAGACCACGCCGGTCGGGTCGTGGACCGGCGTCGGGGAGGCGCCCTTGAGGACCAGAGTGGTGCCGAGCACCGAGTTCCAGGAGCCCGCGCGCAGGGCGCCGGACGCGATCTGGGCCGCGCAGCCGTCCGTCATGCCGGCGACGACGGGGGTGCCGGCGGGGATGCCGGTGGCCTCGGCGGCGGCCTGGCAGACCTCGCCGAGACGGGTGCCGGGGCGTACGACAACGGGCAGCGGCAGCGGCGGGCCCGGGACGTCGGGCCAGGCGTCGGCCTGCGCGTCGTACCCCGTCTTCAGGGCGTGACTGGAGTCGGTGGGGACGGGGCCGCCCGTGAGGTGGGCGGTGATCACGTCGGGCTGGTGGGCGATCCGGCCCGGGCCGTGGATGCGGCGGAGCCACAGCGCCTTCGGCAGCCCCCAGGTGTTCTGCACCGCGAGGCCCGCCCCGCGCAGCCGCTCCCCCTCCGCCCAGGCCCGCCCGTCGTCGTACATCAGGGCCGGGCTCACCGGCCGCCCGGCGTCGTCCGTGAGCAGCACGGTGCCGGACGTGCCGCACACCGCGAGGCCGCCGACCCGGGCCGGGCCGCCCTGGCGCAGGGCCTCGCGGGAGGCCGCGCACACCGCCGTCCACCACTCCCCCGGGTCCTGTTCGTGCCGTACCCCGTCGCGCCGCCCCCGCAGGGGGGCCGAGCCGCTGCCCAGGACCGTGCCGTCGGCCGTGACGAGCAGGGCGCGGACGCTCTGGGTCCCGAGGTCGATCCCGAGCCATGTCTCCTGCTCCATCCCGGCCTCCCGCACACACTGATCCGTGAACTTCTCACTCTGCCCTGAGATTTGGGCGTGCGCGAGGGATTGACGGCCTTCTTCCGCCGTTACACCCTCTGTTATCGAGTCGACTCGACGTGTTAACCCCATGGCACACCGGACCCAGCCCCACCTGGAGGTCACGGATGGACACGCACGCGCACGACCGACGACGTTTCCTCGCGCTCGGCGCCGCCCTGGCCGCGGCCCCCGTCCTGTCGGCCTGCGGTGCCGGGTTCGGCGGGGACGACGACAGGAGCGACGGCTCGGCCGCGGACGACGTCACCGGCTCCTTCGACTGGAAGCGGGAGAAGGGCGCGACCGTCAAGGCGCTGCTCAACAAGCATCCGTACACGGACGCGCTGATCGCCGACCTGAAGGCGTTCACCGAGCAGACCGGCATCAAGGTCGAGTACGACGTCTTCCCCGAGGACAACTACTTCGACAAGCTCACCGTGGACCTGTCCAGCGGGCGTGCCTCCTACGACGTCTTCATGCTGGGCGCGTACATGGTGTGGCAGTACGGGCCGCCGGGGTGGCTGGAGGATCTCGGCCCGTGGATGCGCAACTCCTCGGCCACCGGCGCCGAATGGGACCAGGCCGACTTCTTCCCCAACCTCCTCCAGGCCGACCAGTGGTCGCTGAAGGCGGGCGCGCCGCTCGGCCAGGGCGGGCAGTACGCGCTGCCGTGGGGCTGGGAGACGAACGTCGTCGCCTACAACACCGAGGTGTTCAAGAAGCTCGGGCTCCAACCGGCGGAGACCTTCGAGGAGTTACGGGAGCTCGCCGGGGTCATCAAGGACAAGGCGCCCGGCGCCGGCTTCGACGGCATGTACGGCATCGCCGTGCGCGGGTCGAGGAGCTGGGCGACCATCCACCCGGGCTTCATGACCATGTACGCCCGGAACGGCCTGCACGACTTCACGGTCTCCGGTGAGAAGCTCACACCCGCCATGAACACCCCGGAGGCCATCGCGTTCACGGAGGACTGGGCGGGCATGGTCAAGCGGGGCGGGCCGCCGTCCTGGACGTCGTACACCTGGTACCAGTGCTCCAGCGACCTCGGCGCGAAGAAGGCCGGGATGCTGTTCGACGCCGACACGGCCGCCTACTTCCAGGCCGTCGAGGGGGCCAGTCCCGCCTCCGGGAAGATCGCCTTCCACCCGGGGCCGAAGGGGCCGGGCGGGTCGCTCGCCACCAACATGTGGATCTGGTCGCTCGGCATGAACGCCAAGAGCAGGAAGAAGAGCGCCAGTTGGCTGTTCCTCCAGTGGGCCACCGGCAAGGAGCATCTGCGCAGGAGCGCCATCACCCACAATCACATCGACCCGGTACGCAAGTCGGTCGCCGCCGACGCCGCCTACAAGGACAAGATGCGGCACCTGCCCGGGTTCATCGAGACCTTCGAGACCGTCGTCGACCAGACGAAGATCCAGTTCACCCCGCAGGCCCAGTTCTTCGACGCGACGACCAGCTGGGCGGCGGCCCTCCAGGAGATCTACGGCGGGAAGGGCGCGAAGTCGGTGCTGAACGGGCTGGCGGGCGATCTCGCCGGCAAGGTGGGCTGAGCTGTCATGCGGCTCGCCCTGCGCCCGTACTTCCTGATCGTTCCCGCGCTGTTGCTGACCTGCGGGATCCTCTATCCGTTCGGGCTCGGCCTCTACTACACGCTCTTCGACTTCTCGGCGAGCAAACCCCAGCCGGACATGGTGCGGTTCGAGAACTACCGGACCGTCTTCACCCAGGACTCCTTCTGGAACTCGGCCTGGGTGACCGTGCTGTACGCCGTGGGGGCCGCCGCGGTCGAGACGGTCCTCGGCGTCGCCGTGGCGCTGCTGCTGCACCGGTCGTCCCGCGTGGGCCGGGTGCTGGAGAAGATCCTGATCCTGCCCCTGATGATCGCCCCGGTCATCGCGGCGATCATCTGGAAGCTGATGCTCCAGCCGTCGGTGGGAGTCGTCAACCACCTCCTGAGACCGGTCGGGCTGGGCGGTGTGCAGTGGACGGACACCCCGACCGGCGCACTGCTGTCGTCGATCGCCGTGGACGTGTGGGTCTACACACCGTTCGTGGCGATCCTGGCGCTGGCGGGTCTGCGGTCGCTGCCCACCTCCCCCTTCGAGGCGGCGGCCGTGGACGGCGCCCGGTGGTGGTACACCTTCCGTCGGCTGACCCTGCCCATGCTCTGGCCGTACGTCCTGGTCGCGGTGATCTTCCGGTTCATGGACTCGCTGAAGGTCTTCGACATCATCTACGCCCTGACCGAGGGCGGGCCCGGCGACTCGACCATGGTCCTCCAGATCCGGGCGTACCTGGAGGCGATCCGCTTCCAGCGGTACTCCTTCGGGATCAGCTACACGATCGTGCTGTGGGCCGTGGTGTACCTGGCCGCGATGATCCTCGTACGCCATCTCGGGAAGATCCAGCGGAAGGCGGCCGAGGCCAAGTGACGCTCAGGAAACGCCTGTTGGGATGGCTGGCGGATGCCGCCCTCATCCTCTACTTCGTCTTCGCGCTCTTCCCCGTCGCCTGGATGCTGATCCTCTCCCTGAAGCCCGCGAACCAGCTCTTCAGCACCTACTTCTCCTTCTCCCCCACCCTCGACGGCTACCGCACGGTGCTCGGCGACAGCGAGGGCATCCCGTTCGTGCGGTTCTTCGTCAACAGCCTGGTGGTGTCGCTGGGGGCGGTGCTGCTGTCGCTGCTGGTCGGACTGCCGGCCGCGTACGCCTCCGCGCGCTGGCGCTTCAAAGGCTCCGAGAACCTGATGTTCACCCTCCTCTCCTTCCGTTTCGCCCCCGAACTGACGGTGATCATCCCGCTGTTCGTCCTCTACGAGAAGCTCGGCCTCTTCGACACGTACGTCGGCATGATCTGGGTCCTGCAACTGGTCACCCTGCCGCTCATCGTGTGGATCATGAGGTCGTACTTCGCCGATCTGACACCGGAGTTGGAGCAGGCGGCCCTGCTGGACGGCTACTCGCGCAAGCAGGCCTTCTTCAAGGTGGCCCTGCCGCTGGTCAGGCCGGGGATCGCGGCGGTGTCGCTGCTCGCCTTCATCTTCGCCTGGAACAACTTCGTCTTCCCGCTGATCCTGACCTCCAACGAGGCCCAGACGGTGACCGTGGGCGCCCTGTCCTTCCTGGGCGGCGACCGGCCCAAGTACAACCTCACGGCAGCGGCGGCGCTGGTCTCGGTCGTGCCTCCCCTGCTGCTCGCGCTGCTGATCCAGCGGTATCTGGTGCGGGGCCTGTCCTTCGGGGCGGTGAAGTCCTGATGATCGGGCTGCGGGCGGTCCGGAAGACGTACGGCAGGGTCACCGCACTGGACGGGCTCGAACTGGACGTGCGGGAGGGCGAGTTCTTCTGTCTGCTGGGTCCCTCGGGAGCCGGCAAGACCACCACCCTCAAGACGGTCGCCGGGCTCGAACTCCCCGACTCGGGAACGGTGGAGATCGACGGGAAGGACATGCGGGGCGTGGAGCCCTACGACCGGGGTGTGGCGATGTGCTTCGAGAGCTACGCCCTCTATCCGCATCGCACGGTGTACGACAACCTCGCCTCGCCGCTCCGCTCGCCCCGGTACCGGGTGCCGCCCGCCGAGGCCCGGAAGACGATCAGTACGGTCGCCGAACTCCTCGGCATCGGCGGCCTGTTGGACCGGCCTGTCGGTCAGCTCTCCAACGGCCAGCGCCAGCGCACGGCCCTCGGCCGGGTCCTGGTCCGCCCGGCCCGCGCCTTTCTCCTCGACGAGCCGCTCAGCCACCTGGACGCCAAACTGCGCCAGCAGATGCGGGCCGAGCTGAAGGCCATCGGGGCCGTGCGGTGCACGACCACCCTCTACGTCACCCATGACTCGGTCGAGGCCCTGGCGCTCGGCGACCGGATCGGTGTCATCCGGGACGGCCGGATCGTCCAGACGGGGACACGGGACGAGATCTGGTACCGGCCCTACGACACCGAGGTGGCCCGCGCCTTCGGACGGCCGCGGATCAATCTGCTGCCCGGGACGGTCACCGCGGGCGCCTTCCGGTCGACGGACGGCAAGGTCGAACTGCCCGTGCGCACCCAGGCGAAGGAGGGCGCCGACGTCGTCGTCGGCATCCGCCCCCGAGACCTCGCCCTGCACGGCCCCGGCCATGAACTCACCGGCACCGTCTATGTCACCGAGGTGCTGGGCCGTTCCGTCGAGGTCACCGTCCGGCTCGGCGAACAGCACGTGTCCCTGGTGGCGCCGCGCGCGGACGTCGCCGGGCTGCGTCCCGACGATCCCGTACGGGTCACGGTCCGACCTGAGAGCCTGCTGCTGTTCGAGGCCGACCGGCCGCAGTGTCCAGGGCGAAGGATCACTCCATGAGCTCCACGAACCCCACGAACTCCACGTCCACGAACTCCACGAACCCCCTGAACTCCGTGAGCAACGCCCCACAGGGCCCCGCGGCCCGCCAGTCGGCCATGGCCGAGCAGGTCCTGGCCGACGGCTCGGCGACCGCGGCCGAGCTCGCCGAGCGCTTCGGGGTGAGCCTGATGACCATCCACCGCGACCTCGACGAGCTCGAACGGCAGGGCATCGTCAGGAAGTTCAGGGGCGGCGTGACGGCCCAGCCGTCCGGGGTCTTCGAGTCGAACGTGCAGTACCGGCTGAAGACCATGCGCGCCGAGAAGGCCGCCGTCGCCGCACACGCGCTCACCCTCATCGAGCCCGGCATGGCGGTCATGCTGGACGACTCGACCTCCACCCTGGAGATAGCGCGGGCGCTGCGGCTCGGCGAGATCACGCCCCTCACCGTCGTCACCAACTTCCTGGAGGCCATCAACCTCCTCTCCGACCAGCGCGGCATCCACCTCATGGCCCTCGGCGGCGACTACGACCCCCTGCACTCCTCCTTCCTCGGCGTCTCCTGCGTCGAGGCGATCCAGGCCCTGCGGGTGGACGTCTGCTTCGCGTCCACGTCGGCCGTGCACGGGGGGTACGCCTACCACCAGGAGCAGCACATCGTGTCGGTGAAGCGGGCGATGCTCGACTCCGCCGCCCGCAACGTCCTGCTGATCGACCACACCAAGCTCGCCCGGGCCGCCCTGCACCGCGTCGCCCCGCTCTCCCGCTTCGACCTGCTCCTGGTCGACGACGGGGCACCGGCGGACGCGCTGCGCGACCTGGACGAGCACAAGGTCGACTACCGAGTCTGCGCGACGACCCATCGGACAGGGGGCGGCGATGACCGCGCTGGAGTTACGTGATCTGCGCAAGACGTACCGCGCTCGGGGCCGCCCGTCGGTGGAGGCCGTGCGCGGTGTCGATCTCACCCTGCGCTCCGGCGAGTTGCTGGGTCTGCTCGGCCCCTCGGGCTGCGGCAAGTCGACCACCCTGCGGATGATCGCGGGCCTGGAGACGGTGACCGGCGGGGACATCCTGGTGAACGGCGCCTCGGTGATCGCGGCCCCGGCGCAGGCCAGGAACATGGGGGTGGCGTTCGAGAACTACGCGCTGTACCCGCCGCTGACCGTGGCGGAGAACCTGGCGTTCGGGCTGCGGGCGCGTCGCGGGTCGAGCCGCGGGGACGTCTCCCGCAAGGTCGCCGACATCGCCGGCCGGGTGGGCCTGACGGAGCTTCTCGACGCCCGCCCCGCGACCCTGTCCAGCGGCCAGAAGCAACGGGTCTCCCTGGCCCGGGCGTTGATCCGTGAACCGGACGTGCTGCTGCTGGACGAGCCCCTCTCCCATCTGGACGCCGGCCAGCGCGACACCACCCGTCGCGAACTCAAGCGCATCCAGCGGGACTTGGGCCACACCACCATCCTCGTCACGCACGACCAGGAGGAGGCCCTCTCCCTCGCCGACCGGATCGCCGTGATGAAGGACGGCGTCATCCAGCAACTGGGCACGCCGTACGAGATCTACGACAGCCCGGCCAATGTCTTCGTGGCCGACTTCGTCGGTGAACCGGCGATCAACCTCCTGCCCGGCACGGCGACCGCCGAGGCGTACGCCCGTCTGTCGGACGGCGTCCGCCTCGCGCTCCCCGTCCCGGTGGCCGAGGGCCGGGAGCTGGTCCTCGGCATCCGACCGGAGGACCTGACGCTGTCGGACGCCGAGAACGCCCTGCCCGCCCGGGTCGTGGCCCATGAGCCCCTGCTGGAGTCGGGGATCGCCACCCTGGCGCTCGACGGTGTGGACGCTCCCCTGGTGGTCGTGACCGACCCGGACGTACGACTGGCCCACGACGACCGGGTCCGGGTCGTGGCGGACCGGGATCTGACGCAAGTCTTCGACGCCGAGACGGGAGACAGCCTGCGATGAGTGACCCCCTGCGGATCGTCGCGGCCGGTGACCACTTCGTACAGCCCCGGCTGATCGCCCGAGCCCTGGCCCATGAGCTGCCCGAACAGGCCATCGACGTAAGGGAACTGACCCTGGGCTGGCCCCTGGAGCCGTTCGGTCCGGTGGCCGAGGTCCAGGAGGCGTGCGGTACGGAGGACGAGGTCATCGCGGCCCTGGAGGACGGCGCGGAGGTGCTGGTCACCCAGATGGCGCCGGTCACCGAACGGGTCCTGGACTCCGCCGGGCGGCTGCGGCTGGTCGTGGTCTGCCGGGGCGGACCGGTCAACGTCAACCTGGACGCCGCCAAGACGCGTGACGTCCGCGTCTGTTTCACCCCCGGCCGCAACGCCGCCGCCACCGCCGAGTTCACCGTGGGCCTGCTCCTCGCCGCCCTCCGCCGCATCCCGCAGGCCCACGACCTCCTCGCCCGGCAGGGAAGTTGGAAGGGCTCGGCGTACTACACCTACGAACACAGCGGCCTGGAACTGGAGGACCTCCCCGTCGGCCTGGTCGGCTACGGCGCGGTCGGCAGCCGGGTGGCCCGCGCGCTGTGTGCCTTCGGCGCGCAGGTGATGGTCCACGACCCGTACGTCCGGGGTGAGATCCACGGGCTGCGCATGACGTCCCTGGACGAACTCCTCACCCGGTCACGGGCGATCACCCTGCACGCCCGCCTCACCCCGGAGACCCGGGGCCTGATCGGTGCCCGCGAGCTGTCCCTCCTCCCGCCCGGCGCGGTGGTGGTGAACGCGGCCCGCGGTCCCCTCCTGGACGAGTCGGCCCTCTGCGACGCGCTGGAGAGCGGCCGGGTGTCGGCGGCGGCCCTGGACACCTACGCACAGGAGCCCCTGCCCCCCGGTTCCCGGCTGCTCGGCCTCGGCGACCGGGTCGTCCTCACCCCGCATCTGGGCGGCGCGAGCCGCGCGGTGGCCGAAAAGGCGGCGGCGACGGCGGCGGCGGAGGTAGGGCGCTGGGCCAGGGGGGAACCATTGGCCCACTCACTGAGCTGACGGACCGAGCCCCAGGGAGGGCGCTGTGTACATCGGGATCGACGTCGGTACGTCCACGGTGAAGGCCGCCGCGTTCGACGCGGAGGGCCACGAGCTGAAGGTGGCCGCCCGGCCGGTGGGCCTCAGCATGCGCGGCGGGTGGGTGGAGCAGGACCAGGAGGAGGTGTACGCGGCCGTGGTCGCCGTCCTGGCGGAGGTGACCGGCGACGCGGCCGAGCCGGTGGAGCTGGCCGGGCTGACCGGGCAGGGCGACGGCGTGTGGCTGCTGGACCGTGCCGGACGCCCCGTCCGTCCGGCGGCCTCCTGGATGGACGGGCGGGCGGCCGAGCTCGTCGACCGCTGGCTGGCGGACGGCACCTTCGAGACCGTCTTCCGCCGCACCGGCAGCGCGATGTTCCCCGGCTGTCCCGGCCCCCTGCTGGCCTGGCTGGACAGCCACGACCCGAAGTCCCTCGACACGGCGACGGCGGCCGTCTACTGCAAGGACATGGTGTTCCAGCGTCTGACCGGGGCGCCCCGCGCGACCACCGACGTCTCGGACGCGTCGATGCCGTTCCTGGACCCGAGAACCCGCGCCTACGACAACCGGGTCGTGGAACTCCTCGGTCTGACCCACCGCCGCGGTCTGCTCGCGCCGGTCAGCGACCCGGTGGCCAAGGGCGGGGCGAAGGGCGAGGGCCTGCCCGCCGGCACCCCCCTCGCCAACGGCCCCTACGACCTGGCGGCCTGCGCTCTCGGCGCCGGTGTCACACGCCCCGGCGACGGCCTGCTCATCGTCGGCACCTGCCTGGCCAGCCTCGTCGCCACGACCGACCTCGACCTGACCGGCGAACCGGCCGGCCTTCACATCTCCACCGACCGCCCCGGCCACTGGCTGCGTGCGATGCCGGCGATGGTCGGCACGGCGGCCCTGGACTGGGTGCTGTCGACGACCCGCGTCGCCCATGACGAGGTCGACGCCCTCCTGGCGGACACCCCGCCCGGCGCGCACGGCGTCCGTGTCCTCCCCTACTTCGCGCCCTCCGGCGAACGCGCTCCCTTCGTCGAACCCCGGCTCCGCGCCGAACTCACCGGCGTCTCCCTGGAGTCGACCCCGGCCGACCTGGTCCGGGCGACCTGCGAGGGCATCGGCTACGCGGCCCGGCACTGCCTGGACGCGGCGGGCCTGACCGGCACGCTGGCCGTGTGCGGCGGGGGCACCCGCAGCCCCGCCTGGATGCGGCTGCTGGCGGACGTACTGGGCCGGCCGCTACGGGTGGTCGAGGGTGAAGTGGGCGCGCGGGGCGCGGTGTTGGCGGCGGCCGAGCGGTACGGCATCGCCCTGGACACCGACACATGGACCCGGCCGACGACGGTCGTGGAGCCGGACGCGGGGCGGGCGGCGTACTACGCGAAGGGATACACCGACCATCTGGCGCGGCTGGCCGTGGCTCGTGGCCGGGCGCGCGACTGACGGACTCGACGACCGCACCACCTCCCGACTCCGACGAAGGGGAACCGTATGCATCCGAGACGTCGCTCCCTGCTGCTCGCGGCCGCCGCCACCCCGGTGGCCGCGGCCGTACCCGCACAAGCCGCCTCCCACCGGGGCCCGTTGGTCATCGGACACCGAGGAGCGGCCGGCTGGCGTCCCGAGCACACGGCGTCGGCCTACACGTACGGCGTCCAGACGGGCGCCGACTGGATCGAACCGGATCTGGTCCCGACCAAGGACCACGTCCTGGTCGTCCGGCACGAGAACGAGATCTCCCAGACGACCGACGTGACCGCGCACCCGGAGTTCGCGGACCGCCGTACGACGAAGACGGTGGACGGCCGTTCCGTGTCCGGCTGGTTCACGGAGGACTTCACGCTCGCGGAGCTGAAGACACTGCGGGCGGTCGAGCGTCTCCCCCTGGTCCGCAACCGCAACACGGTCTTCGACGGCCGGGACGAGATCCTCACCTTCCAGGAGGTGGTGGACCTGGCCCATGGGCTGTCGAAGGCGTACGGCCGGACGGTCGCCGTCTTCCCGGAGACGAAGCACCCGACGTACTTCCGTGCGCTGGGCCTGGAGTTGGAGCCGCAGCTGGCGTCCGCGATTCGCCGTAACCGCCTGACGGCCCGCGAGTGCGTCGTCCAGTCCTTCGAGCCGACGAGCCTGAAGCGGATGACGGGACTGGGCGTACCGCTGTGGCAGGCGCTGGGGACGACCGGCGGACCGTACGACCAACCCTCGGTCACCTACCGGGACATGATGACCCCGGCGGGCCTGGCGGAGATCGCGTCCTACGCGGACTGGATCGGCCCGGACAAGTCCTCCCTCATCGGCACGAGCCTCCTCACGGACGCCCGTGCGGCGGGGCTGCGCGTGGGGCCGTACACCTTCCGGGCGGAGAACCAGTTCCTGCCGGCGCAGTTCCGGCGCGGGACCGGAGCCGACGATTTCGGGGACGCCTTCGCCGAATACGCGCTCTACTACGGGCTGGGAGTCGACGCGGTGGTGACCGACTTCCCGGATCTGGCGGTGATGGCGAGGAGGAGTCTGTGACGATCAGCCGGTATTGCCGGACCTGCCGTGGCATGCAGGACTTCGAGAAGCTCGACCAGGACGAGAAGGCCTGGGCCCGCGCGGAAGGGGGCCGTACCTATGTGCACGACCTCTGGCGCTGTACGGCCGCCGGCTGTCTGACCTATTTCCGCATCGGCCGGATCAACGACCACGGGCTCCTCCCCGAGAAGTTCAGGAAGGAGCCCGCCGCCGACGCGGAATGACGATGACCTACAGGTTGCTGAAGTCCGGGCCCTTGGTCCGGGTGCGCTTGATCTCGTAGAAGCCGGGGACCGAGGCGACGGCGAGGGTGCCGTCCCAGAGCCTGGCCGCGTCGTCGCCCTTGGGGGCGGGGGTGACGACCGGGCCGAAGAAGGCGATCTGCTCGCCGTCGGGGCCGGGGACGGCGATGACCGGGGTGCCGACCTCCTGGCCGACCTTCTCGATGCCCTCCTTGTGGGAGGCGCGCAGCTCGGCGTCGAACTCGAAGTCCTTCTGGTCGAAGTACTCGATCAGGTCGGCGGGCAGGCCGACGTCCGCCAGGGCGCCCTCGACGGCCCCGCGGGTCGGGCCCTGGCCCTCGTTGTGGATACGGGTACCGAGCGCGGTGTACAGCGGGCCGAGGATGTCGGAGCCGTGCTTCTGCCAGGCCGCGGTGACCACCCGGATCGGCTGCCAGGCCTTGGTCTCCAGCAGCTCGCGGTACTCCTCGGGCAGCTCGTCGATCTTCGGCTCGTTCAGCACGGCCAGGCTCATGATGTGCCAGCGCACCTCGATGTCCCGGACCTTCTCCACCTCAAGGACCCACCGGGAGGTCATCCAGGCCCAGGGGCACAGCGGGTCGAACCAGAAGTCGACAGGCGTCTTCGTGGAGCTGGTCTCGGACATGCGTCTCCTAAGGAAAGTGTTCGACTGCTCCGCACAACGCCGTCCGTACCCCGCCCCATTCCCCGCCGCGGCTTCTCTTCCCGGCCTCTTGCCTGCTGCCGCCGGTCAGGGGCACATGGCAGGATCGGTGCTGTCCACATACCGAACACCGCTTGAGGGAGTGCCGCCCGTGCCCGGTGAGAATCTGTCCCGCGACGAGGCCCGGGAGCGGGCCGCCCTGCTGTCCGTCGACGGGTACGAGGTGTCCCTCGACGTCCGCTCGGCCGTCGGGGACGGCGACGAGTCTCCGGGCACCTTCCGGTCCGTCACCACGATCCGCTTCCGCTGCGCCGAGCCCGGCGCCGCCGGCTTCGCCGACCTGATCGCGCCGAGTGTGACGTCCGTCTCCCTCAACGGCCGTGATCTCGACCCGAGCGAGGTCTTCGACGGCTCCCGGATCAGCCTTGAGGACCTGGCCGCCGAGAACGAACTGATCGTCGACGCCCAGTGCGCCTACTCCCGCACGGGTGAGGGCCTGCACCGCTTCGTCGACCCCGAGGACGGCGAGGTCTATCTCTACACGCAGTACGAGCCGGCCGACTCCCGCCGTGTCTTCGCGTGCTTCGAGCAGCCGGACCTCAAGGCCCCGTTCCGGTTCGAGGTCCGGGCGCCCGAGGGGTGGACGGTGTGGAGCAACGGGGCCGCCACGCACACGGACGGCGTCTGGCGCTTCGCGGAGACGAAGCCGATCTCGACGTACATCACCTGTGTCGTGGCGGGTCCGTACCACTACGTGACGGACTCCTACGAGCGGGTGCTGGAGGACGGGACCCGCCTGGAGATCCCCTTGGGCGCGATGTGCCGCAAGGGTCTGGCCCCGCACTTCGACTCCGACGACGTCTTCCTCGTCACCAAGCAGGGCCTGGACTTCTTCCACGACCACTTCGACTACCCGTACCCCTTCGGGAAGTACGACCAGGCGTTCGTCCCCGAGTACAACCTCGGCGCCATGGAGAACCCGGGCCTGGTGACCTTCCGCGAGGAGTTCATCTTCCGGGGCAAGGTGACGCAGGCGTCCTACGAGGGCCGGGCCAACGTCATCCTGCACGAGATGGCGCACATGTGGTTCGGCGACCTGGTCACCATGGTGTGGTGGGACGACCTGTGGCTGAAGGAGTCCTTCGCGGACTTCATGGGCACGTTCGCAGGCGTCGGCGCGACCCGCTTCAAGGACGCCTGGATCACCTTCGCCAACCGCCGCAAGGCCTGGGCCTACCGCGCGGACCAGCTGCCCTCCACACACCCCATCACCGCCGACATCCGCGACCTCCAGGACGCGAAGCTCAACTTCGACGGCATCACGTACGCCAAGGGCGCCTCGGTGCTCAAGCAGCTGGTGGCGTACGTCGGCCAGGACGCGTTCCTGGAGGGCGCGCGGCGCTACTTCAAGCGGCACGCGTACGGCAACACGCGCCTCGGTGATCTGCTGTCGGTGCTTGAGGAGACCAGCGGCCGGGACATGGCGGCGTGGTCGAGGTCATGGCTCCAGACGGCCGGCGTCAACTCCCTCACTCCGCAGGTGCTGTTGAGCGCCGAGGGCCGGATCACCGAGCTGGCGGTGTTGCAGGAGGCCGCGGAGTCGCACCCCGAACTGCGGCCGCACCGCGTCGCGGTGGGCCTGTACCGGCGTACTCCCGAGGGCAGCGTGGAGCGGTACGCGCGCGTGGAGGTCGACGTCGACGGTCCGCGCACGGTCGTGGCGGAGCTCGCGGGCGCGGAGGCGCCGGAGCTGGTGCTGGTCAACGACGACGACCTGACGTTCTGCAAGACCCGTTTCGACGCGGAGTCGCTGGACACGCTGAAGCGGCAGCTGGGCGATCTGACCGACCCCCTGGCCCGTGCCCTGTGCTGGTCGGCGCTGTGGAACATGACGCGGGACGCGCTGCTGCCGGCCCGGGACTTCATGGACCTGGTGCTGCGCTTCGCGGGCCGCGAGTCCGACATCGGCGTGCTCCAGATGCTGCACGCGTGGGCGAACTCGGCGCTGGTCAACTATGCGGCGCCGGGGTGGCGTCCCACGGGTGAGCGGCTGCTCGCGGAGGGTGCGCTCAAGGAGCTGCGGCTGGCGGAGCCGGGCAGCGAGACCCAGCTGGCGTGGGCGCGGTTCTTCGCGTCGGTGGCCTCTTCCCCGGCCGATCTCCAGCTGCTCCAGGGCCTGTTGGAGGGCACGGCGAAGATCGACGGTCTGACGGTGGACCAGGAGCTGCGCTGGGCGTTCCTCGGTCCGCTGGCCTCGCACGGGCTCGCGGACGAGGAGGTGCTGGCGGCCGAACTGGCCCGCGACGACACGGCGTCCGGCAAGCGCCACCAGGTCCGCTGTCTGGCCGCCCGCCCTTCGGCGGCGGTGAAGGCGCAGGCGTGGGCGCAGGTCGTGGAGTCGGACGCGCTGTCGAACGCGCTGGTGGAGGCGACGATCGGGGGGTGGAACCAGTCCTCGCAGCGGGAGTTGCTGGCGCCGTACGCGCAGAAGTACTTCGCGGCGATCGAGCGGGTGTGGGCGGACCGGTCGATCCAGATCGGCATGGATGTGGTGCGCGGTCTGTTCCCGTCCTTGCAGGACTCCCCGGACACCCTGGACGCGACGGACGCGTGGCTGTCGGCGCACGAGGACGCGCCCCCGGCGCTGCGGCGGCTGGTGCTGGAGGCGCGGGACGATCTGGCGAGGGCGCTGCGGGGGCAGGAGTGCGACGCGAAGACGGGCTGAGCGCCCGTGAGCGAGCCCCAAGCTTTGCCCTGAGCTTGGGCGGTAGGTAGCCGTTACGAAGTTCAGTCAATAACGGCCGTAACCCCTGGTCCACCCCATTCGGACCAGGGGTTTTCGCCGCCTACTCGGCATCCGAACACCCGTCCTTTAGTACCGTGTTGTCCGCATTTATCGACAGGCGCGTAACAGCGGTTAGAGGGGCGGCAGCGGGCGGGAATCCCCGCTGCATGAACCACAACACCCCGGTCCCCCCGCTCTCCCCCCGCCCGGTCCGTCACCTCTCCGAGGTGCACCGCCGGGTGATGACGACGGCGCAGCTGCGTACGCACGGTGTCTCGCCCGCCGACGTGAACGACCAGTGCCGTCCCGGCGGCCCCTGGCAGCAGATCCTCCCGGGCGTGATCCTGCTCCACCCCGGCCCGCCGACCAGCGAGGAGCGACTGCACGCGGTCCTGATGTACGCGGCGAAGGAGCGTCCGGCCGGGGTCCCGGCCCAGCCCGGCGCGGAGGACGCGCACGCCCCGGCGTACACGGAGGCGATGCTGACCGGCCTCGCGGCCCTGACCCTGCACGGCTTCACCTCCTCCCCGCCGCTGATGTCGGTCGACAAGATCGACGTCCTGGTCCCCCGGCTGCGCCGGCTGCGCTCGACGGGCAGCGCGCGGATCGTCCGTACGGCGTCCCTCCCGACCCCGCAGCAGGTGACGGGCGTCCCCGTGGCGCCGGTGCCGCGCGCGCTGGCGGACGCGGTCTCGGAACTGGCGGACGCGGGCGCCGTACGCCGTCTGCTCACCGAGGCCGTCCGCGGCGGCCACTGCGAACCGGCCGCGGTGGTCCGCGAGTTGAACCAGGCGAAGCTTCTGTCCCGCCCCCATGTGGTGGACGCGGTGGACTCGTTGCTGGCGGAGGGCCGGGCGATCGCGGAGGACCGCCTGTACCGCATGGTCCGCGAACACGGTCTGCCGGACCCGGTGTGGAACGTCGACCTGCGTCTGCCGGGCGGCCCGCACCTGGGCGGTCTGGACGCGTACTGGCCGGAACAGGCGGTGGCCGTGGAACTGGACACCCGCGCCCCCCGTCAGGACGAGGACGCGCTGTGGTCCGAGTACGCCCGCAAGCGCGAACACCTGGAGCGTCTCGGCATCACGGTCGTCCACATCACCCCGAGGAAGCTCCGCGAGTCGATGGAACAGCAGGCGGCCGTGGTCCGCACGGCGCTCATGGCGTCCGGCGACCGCGACCCGGCCGCGTATGTGGTCGTCCTCCCCCGGTAGTGACGGACCGGGGCGGACCGGGGCGGGGTCATGAGCGGTACGGACGACTACTTTCCGCAGAACTCCGCCTCGACCACCGAGACCGCGTCTCCCGACCAGTCGCCGTTGAAGTTGAAGGCGAGGGAGTGCCGGGCGTCGGCCGTGGCCAGCGCCACCGTCTGGGAGCCGTGGATGCCGCCGTCGTGGCCCCACACCCGGACGCCGCAGCTGAGGTCGACGCCCGAGATACCCAGGCCGTACCCGGCGGGCCCGCCGGTCGCCACCGTGGTCTTCATCTCCTTCAACTGCTCGGCCGGGAGCAGCCTGCCCTTCAGCAGGGCCGCGTAGAAACGGTTCAGGTCCTTCGAGTCGGAGATCATCTCGCCCGCCGAGCCCGCCAGGGACGGGTTGAGCTTCGTGACGTCGTACGTCGGGCCCGTCGTCGTCTCGGCGAGCTTGGAGTAGGCGCGGCCGGAGGGCTGCGGGACGGTGACGCGGGTGCCCGGGACGGACGTGGCGCGCAGGCCCAGCGGCTCGATGATCCGGCCGCGGATCTCGGCGGCGTACGGGCGTCCCGTCACCTTCTCGATCACCATCCCCGCCAGGATGTAGTTGGTGTTGGAGTAGCTCCACGACGCACCCGGCGTGAACTGCGGCTCGTGCCCCATCGCGATGGCCACGAGATCCCGCGGCGACCTGGTGTCGTAGCGATGCCGGAAGAACCCGTCCGCCAGGAAGTACGTCCGCTCGAAGTCCTCGTCGGACGTGTAGTCGTAGATGCCGCTGGTGTGGTTCAGCAGCTGGCGGAGGGTGATGGCGCGGCCGTCGTGGCCGTGGCCCCGCACCACGCCCGGCAGCCACCGCTCCACCTTGTCGTCCAGCGACAGCCGCCCCTCCGCCTCCAGTTGCAGCAGCACCGTCGACACGAAGGTCTTGGTGATGCTGCCGATGCGGTAGCGGTCGTACGGCGAACGCGGGGCGCCGGTCCGCAGGTCGCCGACGCCCGCGGTCGCCGACCAGCCGTCCGCCGTGAGCGTGACGCCGGGCACGCCGTCCTTCACCGCGGCCTCGATCGCCTCCCGGGTCGCGGTGTGCTCGCCGCCGCCTCTCGGGGCGGCCAGGGCGGGGCCCGCCAGTGCCGTCGACAGCACCACCGCCGTCGCCGCCACGAGAGTCGTCCGTACGGTCCTCGTCCTCAGGTTCATCCCGGTCATCCCCGTGTTCCCTTCCGGCTTTCCTGCTGGTCGGGGAGGGAGACACGGGTGGTGTCGCCGAGGTTGAGCCCTGTACTCCCGTTGAGCGGGTTTCAGCCCTTCTTCAGCACCAGCTCCGTGTTGCGGTCCCGGGCCGCGCCACCCAGCGTGGTGCTCGCGCCCGGGGCGTTGAACGACAGCTCGCGGTACAGCGCCGCGAGGCCGGTCTGGGAGAGGTCGGCGAAATCCGTGCGGTGCGGGGCGGAGGACTCGACGCAGGTGGTGAAGAGGGAGAGCGTGCCGTCCTTGTTGTCCACCAGCTCGACGACCCGGGCGAGCTGGGGGTAGTCGACGTGGGAGGCGGTGGAGATCTCCCAGAAGCCGGGGCCGCCGCCGGAGCCCGCGTGGGCGGTGATGTCGTTGCGGTGGATGTGACCGTTGACCCAGGCCAGGACGTTGCGGTGGCGGCCCAGCAGGGCGACGACCTCCGCACCGCTGTGCCGGCGCTCGCCGGGGCGGGCCGGGTCGGGGCGGGTGTTGTCCATGGACTGGCTGGTGTGGTGGCTGAAGACGATGGCGTACGAGTCCTTGTTGTCCGTCAGCGTCTTCTCCAGCCACTTCAACTGGGCCGTACCAACGGACCCTTCGTAGTGGCCGCCGGCGTCGGTGGTGTCGAGGCTGATGCCGATGACGTCGTCGGCGATGCGGAAGGTGTAGTACTGGGTGCCCGCGTCGAGGTTGGCGGTGGAGTAGCCGTGGCCGACCGGGCCGACACCGCGGTAGGTCGGGTCGAGGTGCGCCTGGACGTACTCGACCGGCGTGTACGGTGCCCGGTTCTCGTCCGGCGTCACCGAGCGCATGTCGCGGGCGTGGGCCTTGAGCAGGTCGCGGAAGCCGGCGCCCTTGGGGTCCTTGGCCGTCTTGATGGCGTCCTGGAGCTTCTTCGCCTCGGCGGCCGGCAGGTTCATGAGCTTCTTGCCGCCGACCGCGTACTCGGTGAGCCAGGGGTCGGCGTGGGAGCCGTAGCAGCCGAGCGGCATGGCGTCGTGGTTGCCGACCGTGGAGTACCAGGGCAGGTTCAGGCCGGGGCTGTTGAGCTCGCGGATCGCGGCGGCGAGGAAGCCGTCGAGGTGCGGGAAGCCGCGCTGCTTGTCGGCGTCGCGGACCGTGGTGTCGGGCTGCCAGTACTGCTTGATGCCGCTGTTCAGGACGCCCTCGTACTGCCGCGGGTCACCGGAGTTGGGGCTGATCCGGCCGCCGCTCATCACCTTCAGGAACCACTCCAGCTCGGACTTGGCGTTGTTGTCCGTGTTGTCGCCGGTGGTCATCGCGAAGTGCAGCGGGGCTCCGGTGACGGGGCCGCCGCGCAGCGCGTTGATCCGCTCGACGAGGGCGACCGCGCCGTGCACGGTCAGCGCCTCCTGCGGACGCCAGGCGTGCACGTCCGTCGAGCGCAGGTATTCGAGCCGCATCGGATGCTGGGCGTCGATGAGGTGCATGTCGGTGAGCTGCACGAACGCGGCGAGCGCGGTACGGCGCCCGGCGCGGCCGGTCTTCGGTGCGGCGAGGTCGCCGCGGACGACACGCCCCCAGCCGGGGCCGTTGCCGAGGCGGCGGAAGCCGGACGAGGTGCGCGCGGCGGCGACGGTGGCGATGGTGGTGCCGCGGGTGTAGGGCGCGAGGGGGGTGGCGGCCGGAGCCTGCCGGGACTGGGCGACGGGCGCCTCGGCCGCGATGCCGGAACCGGCGGCGGCGGAGGTCGAGGTGGCGGTGGCGGCCTGGCTGTCGGTGGGCCGCAGGGCGTAGCCGACGCCGGCGGAGACGGCTGCGGCGCCGGTGGCGGCGAGGACGGTGCGGCGGTTGACCGCGAGGGCGGAGGTGGCGACAGAGCGTATGCGCGACATGGCGCGGTCTCCCCGAGTGCGAACGCGTCGGCAGTGGTCGCGGGGCTCGCCGTGGCGAACGACCCGCTCACTCTGGATCGTTGGCAGCGGGAATGGCCTGCGCGTGAACGAGACGGCAACGCGCAACGCCGATCACCGTACGTGGATCTTGGGGGACCCTGGGTGTCTACGAGGGCTCGTCGGGTGGGCGGACGGTGGTCACGCCCTGTTCATCTGGCGGGGTAGTGGAGGGTTCCGACGGCAGGACGGTGAAGCTCGCCCGGACCTTCTCGTAGGTCTTGATCGGCTGGGTCGCGGTCGGCTGGTACCAGGTGTTGATCTGGTACGTCCGCCCCTCCACCGTGAAGCCGAGGAGCACCGCGCGCCAGGGCTCGCCCTGGAGCGTGAAGGTGTACTCCCACAGCACCGCGGGCCAGCCCTCGAAGCGGGCCGGGTCGAGCCGGATCTTCCGGTAGTCCTGACCCTGCCGGGCGTTCTTCTCCGACGCCTTCCAGGTCTTCATGAGGTCGCCCCGGGACAGGGAGGACTTCACGGCGACCTCCTGGTCCCCCGCCGGGGAGGTGTAGTGCACCTCGGCACCGGTCTTCACGTCCCGGCGCCAGCCCTGGGGCGGGACCCAGGCGAACCCGCCGGGCTCCTCACGTGCCGTGGGCGGCGGGCTCGTACGAGGGGCGTCGCCGATCTCGATGACCGGGACGACCTGCTGGCGGGCACCGAAGTGGAGCGAGAAACCAAGCACGGCCACGGCGACGAAGACCGCCGCGAGCGCCCAGCCGGCCATGACCCGGCCGATCCCGCGCGCGGGTGCGGCCTGTCCGAGGTCGATGTCCGTGTCGAGGGTGTAGTAGAGGGTGGACGTCGGGGGTTCCGACTCCTCGCCCCCCTCTTCCCGAGGCGCGCCCGCACCGCCCTCAAGGGCGAGCGGCTCGACGTCCAGCAGCGACGCCACGTACCTCCGCCACAGCGGCAGATACCGGCGGCGGCCGTGCTCGACGAGGTGGTCCAGGGCCTCGGGGTGGGAGTCCGTCAGGGAGGCCCAGTAGCGTTCCGCGAGGCGGCGGGTCATGACTCCAGGACTTCCTCACCGGCCGAGGCGGCGGACGCCGAGGATGCCGCGGGCGCCGCCGGTTCGGGGTGCGCCCCCGCGATCACCGCCTGGAGCGTGCGCGCGCTCCCGAACTGCCGCAGCAGCGCCGGCGCCGACGCCCCCACCGCCACCGTCGCGAGGGAGCCCGTCAGTTGGGGGGCGAAGAGCCAGCCGGCACCGGCGCCGAGGCAGATCCGGGTGAGGGCGGCCAGCGCGTCGGAGGGCGGGTCGATGTACTTGTCGAAGCGCGGCAGCTTGTCGCGCCGCCGGTTCCGCGACAGCGCCCGGTGCCTGGCCGCCTGCCACGTCGCGATCCGGCCGTAGAAGACCACGATCTCCACGACCAGGCCGCCCAGGGCCCCGTATGTGATGGACATCGACCATTCCATGGCCGTCCCCCTCGGCAATGGCGATACCGTTCAGCATCCCAGACGAGGGGCCCGCCCGGGAGGGAATCGCGGCGGCCCATCCGGTTACTCCCGGACGCCCGTCGCCCGCCCCGTCACCGGCCGTTCCCGCCACAACGCCAGCCCCACGTCCACCAGTGCGACCCGGTTCAGCGCGGGCACCTCCGCCAGCGGGTGCCAGGCCGCCATGTCCGTGGAGCCGCCGACCTCGGGGCGGAGCTCACCGCCGGTGACCCTGGCCTCATAGACGAGGCGCAGGCCCTGGCGGTCGATGCTCCGGCCCCAACGCCGCGCCTGTGTGAGGCGGATGGAGTCCACGCCGAGCAGTCCCGTGATCTCGACCGTGTACCCGGTCTCCTCCGCCACCTCCCGCAGGACCGTGTCGTAGGGATCCTCGCCGTGCTCCATGCCGCCGCCCGGCAGGGTCCACTCCGGCCGGCCGTCGTCGCCGATCCAGCGGGCGAGCAGGAGGCGCTCGTCACGGACGCACATGGCGTAGGCCGCCACCCTCAACTTCTTGCGCATAGGGGGACGTTAGTCCGCCGGATCCGGATTGGCCGGTGAGTATTCAGGGGGCGACCAGCGCAGCGGCACCGCCTCCCGCGTCTCGACGACCTCTCGGATCGTCAGCCGCACCCTGCGACCACCCGCCGCGTCGAACTCCGTGCGGGCCTCACCCGTCAGTTGGAGGGTCGTGCCGGTCGTCCAGTCCAGGAAGAGCATGCCCGCCCGCGGGTCCGCCGCGAGGTTCCCCAGGGTGAGGAACATCGAGTTGCCCGGGTAGTCCCGCCAACTGAGCTCGCCCGGCGAATCCACCCTCACGAAGCCCGGGTTGCCGCCCCGGTGGCTGGTGTCGGCGCCGTCCGGATGCACGGTCGTCAGGAAGAAGGTGTCGGACGCGGTGATGAACTCCGCCTGATCCGAGGAGAGTTCACGCCCTCGCCGCGGCACCCCTTCACCCCGGCCGGCCACCACCTCGTACGACTCCCTCCGCTGGAGGTACTTCGGGCAGTTGGCGAAGACCCGGTCCGCCGCTACCGCGAACCCGCGTTCCGTGGGCCGGAGTCGGCCGTTGAGGCGCATACGGCGGCGGGTGCGCGGGTCGAGGGCGATGGTGCCGACCACCGCACCCGGGGTGGCCAGCGCCGTGGCGAGCGGGTCCGCCGCCGGGACCCCTCCCGTCACCGACATCTGCCGTGGGCCCGTCGCCCGTACGAAGCCCGGCGGTCCGGCGAGCGGGGACGCCCAGACCGCGCCCGTCGACGGGTCGGCGGCGCCCACGATCAGCAGGGGCTGCGACTCCAGGAACGCGGCGGCGACCGGCTTGATGCCCTCTCCGATCGAGGCGCCCACGTGATCCGCCCGCTCCCGCACCCCCACCCGTTCCTGCACGGTCCGTGAGCCCGCGTGATAGACGCCCATGGCTAGAAGAACCCGCAGGTCGGGGCCGATTCCACCGGTGCCGGTGCCCCCTCCACCCCGCTCGGCACCGAGATCTCCAGCCGGGTCCCGTCGGGGTCGTGGAAGAAGATGCCGCCCGAGGCCGCGCCCTCGCGGTGGGCGACGACTCCCTCATAGGCGAAGTCCACGCCGTACGTCCGCAGCGCCTCCTCGTACTCCCGCACCCTCGCGATCGAGTCCGCCTCGAAGGCGAGGTGGTGCAGGCCCGCGCGGTCGCCCGCGTACGCCTCCTCCGCCTGCTGCCAGAGGGTGAGGACCAGGGCCGAGCCGTCGCCCAGGAACGCGTACCGACGGCCTTCCTCCTTGCCCTCGGCGATCAGCGTGAAGCCCAGGACGTCCCGGTAGAAGGCGAGTGAGCGGTCGAGATCGGTGACGTTCAGGCCGATGTGGCCGGTGCGCAGGGTCATGATTCATCCCTTCGGGTGGCTAACCTCTCTCAATAAAGTTAAGGGTTAGATGCGGCGGACGCAACCCCTCACGTACCCTTGAGCGGTTAGCATCGAAGGAGACCCGCATGTCAGCCGACCCGCGCCCCCTCACCGGCGAGCCCCTCGCACTCGATCTGCTCAACACGCGGTGGATGCGGGAAGGAGCCGTCCAGGATCTGCTCCAGGACACCGACGGGCTCGACGTCTGGCTCGCGGCCAACGCGCTCGACGCGCGGTTCGAGGCGGACGCGGCGACGCTGCGGCACACCCTCCAGGCGCGGGACGCGCTGCGCAAGGCCGTGGACGGGGGTGAGACGGCTCCGCTGGACGCCGTGCTCGATCATGGCCGTATCCGGGCCACCCTCACCGCCGAAGGGCCGGGCGAGATCCCCGAGTTCCGCGATCCCGCCTGGGGGCCGGCCTGGCTCGCCGCCCGGGGCTATCTGGAACTGCTCACCACCGCGCCCGACCGCATCCGCGGCTGCGCCCACGAGGCGTGCATCCTGCACTTCTTCGACACCTCGCGCAACGGCACCCGCCGCTGGTGCTCGATGGCGGCGTGCGGGAACCGGGCGAAGGCGTCGCGGCACTACGCGCGTACCAGAGAAGTCTGAGAATCGACGGGGCAGTTCGCCCGTTTCCTCACCCATGTCCCTAAAGGGGATCGCGGGTTTTCCCCATCCGCCTATATCGATTCGGTCAACTCTCCCTAAACATCCTTCCCATGCGTAAAGCTGTGCGATCGTCCGGGTCGCATTTCCGGACCTTCGCGGTCAGGACCGATCGGCCCGGGCCGCATCCGTACGTTCCTTTACCTACAAGGGATGCCGATGACCCACACCCCCCAGCGCGATCCGATATCGGGCGGCGCGAGACGCGTGGCGCGCATAGCCGTGGCCGCCGGTCTCGTGGCCGCGCTCTCCGCGGCAGGCCCGATACCCATGGCCTTCTCCGCCGACGACGCCACACCGGCCGCGGCCGACCCCGGCGTCAAGTCGGCCGACGCGAAGCTCGGTTCGGACGACGCGGACCTCCTCGCCGAGGCCAAGGCCGACGGCGACAAGAACGTCACGCTGATGGTCGCCACCGCCCCCGGCAAGACCGAGCAGGTCGCCGAGGAGCTGGACGCGGTCAAGGGCGGCTCCGTGGGCAAGACCTACGACAAGCTCGGCTACGTCCGCGCCACCGTCCCGACCGGCAAGGCGGACGCGGCCATCGCCGCCGCCGCCAAGCTCTCCTCCGTGCACGGCATCGACCTGCGGCAGGAGATCGCGCTCGACGACCCGACGCCGGCCGCCGACACCGCGAAGGGCGCGTCGTCCTCCGCGACGGCGACGGCCTACCCGGCCCCGGGCAAGAACACCCCCGCCGAGAACCCGTACAACCCGTCCTTCGAGACGGGCGCCGTCGACTTCGTGAAGGACCACCCGAAGGCGGACGGCCGCGGCATCACCATCGGCATCCTGGACTCGGGCGTCGACCTCGGCCACCCGGCGCTTCAGAAGACCACCACCGGCGAGCGCAAGATCGTCGACTGGGTCACGGCGACCGACCCGATCCTGGACAGCGACCGCACCTGGCGCCCGCAGGTCACCAACGTCTCCGGCCCGACGTTCACGTACGGCGGCAAGACCTGGACGGCGCCCGCGGGTTCGTACTCGGTCAGCACCTTCCTTGAGTCGTACACCACCGGCGGCGACGCGGCCGGTGACGCCAACCGTGACGGCGACACCACCGACTCCTGGGGCGTGCTCTACGACGCCGCCGCCGGGACCGTCCGGGTCGACCTGAACAACAACAACGACTTCAGCGACGACGCGCCGATGAAGCCGTACAAGGACGGGTTCCAGATCGGCTACTTCGGTACCGACAACCCGGCCACCGACGTGGTCGAGCGCCAGCCGTTCGTCGTGGAGATCCGCAAGGACGTCCCGATGGACCCGTACGGCGGCGACTGGGTCGGCCAGAAGCGGGACTTCGTCAACATCGGCGTCATCGAGTCCGAACACGGCACGCACGTCGCCGGCATCACCTCCGCCAACGGCCTGTTCGGCGGGAAGATGAACGGCGCGGCCCCGGGCGCGAAGATCGTCTCGTCCCGTGCCTGCACCTGGACCGGCGGCTGCACCAACGTCGCGCTCACCGAGGGCATGATCGACCTCGTCACCAAGCGCGGTGTCGACATCGTCAACATGTCCATCGGCGGCCTCCCGGCGCTGAACGACGGCAACAACGCGCGCTCCGAGCTCTACACGCGCCTCATCGACACCTACGGCGTCCAGCTGGTCATCTCGGCCGGCAACTCCGGCCCGGGTGCCAACACCATCGGCGACCCCGGTCTGGCCGACAAGGTGATCTCCGTCGGCGCGGCCATCTCCAAGGCGACGTGGGCCTCCAACTACGGCTCCGCGGTGACGAAGTCGTACGCGATGATGCCGTTCTCCTCGCGCGGTCCGCGTGAGGACGGCGGGTTCACCCCGACGCTGTCCGCGCCGGGTGCCTCCATCAACACCACGCAGACCTGGCTGCCGGGCTCCCCGGTCGCCGAGTCGGGCTACACGCTGCCGGCCGGCTACTCGATGCTCCAGGGCACCTCGATGGCCTCCCCGCAGGCCGCGGGCGCCTCGGCGCTGCTGCTGAGCGCCGCCAAGCAGAAGGGCATCGCCCTCAGCCCGGCGAACCTGCGCACCGCCCTGACCTCGACCGCCGACCACATCAAGGGTGTGCAGGCGTACGAGGAGGGCGCGGGCCTCATCAACATCGTGGACGCCTGGGACGCCATCAAGGACGGCGCCACCGCCCACGACTACACGGTCAAGGCGCCGGTCGACACCGCGATCGACCAGCTCCTGAAGACGCCGGGCTTCGGCACCGGCATCTACGACCGTGAGGGCGGCCTGAAGGCCGGCGTGAAGAAGTCGTACGAGGTCACCATCACCCGTACGACCGGCGCCGACAAGCCGATCTGGCACCTGCTGAGCCTGGAGAACAACGCCTCCGGCACCTTCTCCATCGCCGGCTCCTCCCTGGTCAAGCTGGAGCTGAACAAGCCGGTCACCGTGAAGATCGTCGCCAAGTCGCCGTCCGCCGGCGTCAAGAGCGCGATCCTGAACGTGGACGACCCGTTCACCGAGGGCGTCGACAAGCAGATCCTGAACACGGTCGTCGTCTCGTCGCCGGTGAAGTACACCTACTCGGCGTCGAACACCGTCCAGCGCAACAGCACGCAGTCGTACTTCGTGACCGTCCCCGAGGGCGCCAAGTCCCTCGAGGTCGCGATCGGCGGGCTGAAGGACAAGAGCCAGACCCGGTTCATCGCGATCCACCCGTACGGCACTCCGGTCGACAACACCGGCACCCCGTACTGCTACAACAACTACCTCGACGGCAACGGCTGCAAGCCCGACGTGCGTTCGTACGCGGACCCGCAGGCCGGTGTCTGGGAGATCGAGGTCGAGTCGCGCCGTACGTCGCCGCTGCTCGACAACCCGTACAAGCTGGACGTCGCCGTCCTCGGCGCCGCCTTCGACCCCGCGGTCGTGACGGTTCCCGAGGCCAAGGTCGGCACCCCGGTCGCCGCCTCCTGGAAGGTGACGAACAACTTCGCCGCCCTCGACGGCAAGCTCGTCGGCGGTCCGCTCGGCTCGGCCAAGTCGGCCCGTCCGACCATCGCCGAGGGTGCCACCCAGACCACCACGGTCGAGGTGCCCGAGGGCGCCAAGTCGCTCGACGTGGTCATCGGCAACGTCTCCGACGCCGCCGCCGACCTGGACCTCACGGTCTACAACGCGGCGGGCACCCAGGTCGGCCAGTCCGCCGACGGTGACTCGGAGGAGGCCGTCTCCATCGCCTCCCCGGCCGCCGGTACGTACACCATCGAGGTCGTCGGCTACTCGGTCCCGGCCGGGTCCACCGCGTACGACTACCAGGACGTGTTCTTCTCCTCCGCGCTCGGCGCCGTCACGGTCGACGACTCGGCCGCGGTGAAGCTGGGCACGGGTGCCTCCACGGACGTCGCCGCGAGCGTCACCGCCGCGGCGCCCGCCCCGGAGGGCCGTGAGTTCTTCGGCCAGGTCCAGCTGGTGAACGCGCGCGGCACGGTCGCGGGCATCGGCAGCGTGAAGATCGAGAAGGTCACTCCGTAGTTCCTCCTACGGTGACCAGGGCGGGCGTCCTTCGGGGCGCCCGCCCTTTCTCATGCGCACGGCAGGTCGCGCGACTGCGGCAACGAGGCCTGGATCCAGGCCCGTTCGCGGGCGACCTCCTTCTCGCCGACCACCCAGTGGTCGGGCACGGCGTCACCCTGGAGCACCCCGAACAGGACGCGGTCGCCCTTGTGCAGACCGTCGACGAAGGTGTCGTCCACGACGTACGTCAGCTGCTCCGGGCCCTTCATGTCCTGCTTGTAGTAGCGGACCACGTCCACGGTGATCCGCAACTGCACCTGGTCCGAGAGGCGTTCGACCGAGGCGACCGTCCCCTCGACGACCAGGCGGGTGCAGGCGAGGTAGTGGGGGCTGCCGAAGCGGGCGGTGGCGTCGGACTGGGACTTCTCGGAGTCGGCGCTGCTTCCGGCGTCCGCGGCGTCGTTGCCGCCCGTCGCGACCAGCCAGCCGAGCCCCGTGACCACGGAGGCCACGGCGGCGACCGCGAGGGTGCCGAAGGCGAGCTTCGGGGCCCAGCGCCGGGCCCGTGAGGGACGTACCGGAGCGGGCCTCGGCGCGGGGCGCGGCTCCCGCGCCAACGTTTCGCCGATCAGGCCGAGTTGCTCGCGCAGGAGGGCGATGTCGGCGGTGGCCTCGCGGTGTTCGCCGCGCAGGGTGGCGTCCGCGTCGTCGGGCAGGGGTTCGCCGGTGAGCGCGGCCATCAGCGCGTCGACGTCCCGGTGTTCGGCGGTCATGTCACACCACCTCGTCCTCGTGCAGACGGGCGCGCAGCGCGCGGACCGCCGTGTGCAGCCTGCTCTTGACCGTGCCCTCCGGGACACCGAGTTCCTGGGCGATGTCCCGTACCGGCAGATCGGCGTAGAAACGCAGGACGAGGACCTGGCGCTGGTTGTCGGGCAGTTCGTCCAGCCCCTGGGCGACGGCGAGCGAGAGCACGCTGGTGTCCTCGCCGGAAGGGTGCTCCAACTGGCGCAGCGAGGCGAGGCGTTCGCCGATCCGCTCCTGCCGGCGCTTGGCGCGGTGCCAGTCCATGGCGAGGTTGGAGGCGACGACGGCCGCCCACGCGGAGACGTCGCGCGGCGCCTCGTACCCCTTCGCCGCCCGCTCCAGCAACCGCAGGCGGACCTGCTGCACCCCGTCCGGCAGGTCCGCCTGCGGTACGCCGCCGAGCGCGAGCACGGCTCGCACCCGACGTTCCTGAGCCGCGTCGAGGGGGTCGTCCGGCCCGTCATGGACACCGTCCCCCTGGCCGCGGCGGGCCTTTCTGCGCAGCACAGCCACCCCTCTCCTCGCCGCGTTTCCTCTATGACGCCGGCTCGGGCGGAAACGTTCGGTCCGATCTCCGGAATTCTTTCTTCACGTGATCTTCACTGTCACCATGAGCCCCATGACGCACATCGTGAAGGGGGCCAACACCCCTGTCCCCGCCGGTCTCCTGAGGGTTGCCGTCTGCCGCCGGAAGGTGCCGGGGACGCCGGTCGTGGACGTCTCGGCGCTGCTGCTCGACGCGGCGGGCAAGGTGCGCGGCGACGCCGACCTCGTCTTCCACAACCAGCCCGCGCATCCCTCGGGCGCGGTACGGCACCTCGGCTCCGGGGACGGCGTGGACCAGCTCGCCGAGTGGCTGGAGCTGGACCTGCCCCGGGTGGAGCCGGCGGTGCAGCGGGTGCTGGTCGCCGCGTCCTGCGACGACGGCACCTTCGGGGCGGTGCCGGGGCTCGCGCTCCAGACCGTCGCGGGCGACGGCACGATCGTCGTGCACTACGACGTGACGGACGCCGCCGGGGAGACGGCCTTCGTGCTCGGGGAGTTCTACCGGCGCAACGGGGAGTGGAAGTTCCGGGCGGTCGGACAGGGCTGGGACTCGGGGCTCGCGGGGCTGGCGACGGACTTCGGGATCGTGGTGGAGGCGGAGCCGGTGGCGCCGCCGGTGACGCCGGTGATGCAGGCCGGGGTGGCGAAGACGGCCGGGGCGCCGATCGCCGATGCCGTACCGACGCCCGCCCCGATACCCACGTACACGCCGGCGCCCGTCCCCGCACCCACCCCCGCCCCCCTCGGCACCGACTTCCCGCCCCACACCCAGAGCGGCCGCGGCAACGGCGTCGTCTCCGTGGACGTACCGCTGCCGCCCGGGCCGGTGATCGTGGAGGCGCAGGTCCGGGGCGACGAATGGCTCCTCGTCGAGACGCTGAACCGGCGCAACAAGGACGAGGACACCGTCTTCAACACCACCCTGCGCGACTTCCACGGCCGCGCCCTGGTGCAGCCCCCGCGCGACCGTCCGCTGCGGATGAAGGTCAGCTACGAGGGCGACTGGACGATCAGGGTGCTGCCGCTGTCGGCGGCCCGTCCGCTGGGCACCCAGACGCTCAAGGGGCGCGGCCCCGACGTCGTGGCCTACCTGGGCACCATGGCCGATGTGAAGGTCCGTTTCGACGGTGGCGCCGACCGCGGCGAGTGGTTCGTAGTGAACTGTCACGAGGCCGAGCACTTCGACGACCTCGACGAGAACGAAATGCTGTGCAACGAGACCGGCAAGCTCAAGCAGACCGTCCCCGTCCCCGACGGCCCGCTGCTGCTCGTCGTCGAGCACGGCGACGGCAACTGGGAACTGACCGCCAAGCCGCTCCCCGTCCGTGATCCCTCGGCGGGCCTGAAGACCGGCGCCTACGAGGGCCGCGGCGACCGGACGATCACCCTCCTCAACCCCCGTCCCGGGCGCCCGGCGCTGGTCCAGTACGACTTCCCCGGCGCCAAGGCCGACTACAGCCTCGAAGTGAAGCGCGTCGACGAGTACGGCGACGAGGACGAGTGGCTCACCGGCCGCCAGCACGGCACCCGGGGCACGGCCGTGCTGTTCGCCGACGGCAGGGCCGAGCAGGCCGTACGGGTCAAGTGCGCCGGCGACTGGGCGCTGCGGCTGCTGCCCGAGGAGCAGGCGCCGCTGTTCACCGGCCCGACCGAGGGCCGGGGCAGCACCGTTCTGCGCTACCAGGGCCCGCCGACCCTGATGACGGTGACGCGGACCTCACGCGGCGACGACGAGCACCTGAGCGCGTGGTCCCTGAACCATCCCTACGGCAAGTCGACGACCGTCGCCGACACGCTGGGCCGGCGCCGCCCCACCCTCGGGCCGGTGTGGGTCGACCCCGGCGGCAGCTGCTTCCTCACGGTCCGTGCCGGCGAGGACACGAAGTGGCGTCTGGAGCCGGCCCCGATCGACGCGGCCCCCGTGCTGGGGGCGCGGACGCCCGGTGGCTGGTATGGAGTCGTACGTCACACCGGGCCCGAGGCCGAGCTGGTGGTCGTCGGGACGGCCCTGATCCATGTCTTCGAGCTGGACGAAAACCTCTTCCCGCACCGGAAACTCACCGCTTCTTCCGGTCCGTACCGCATATCGGACTCGATCCTCCACGTCCGGTGCCTCGGCGAGTGGACCCTCGAACTGCGCCCCTGACCCGCATGGCGTCCCATCCCTCGGGCAAACGATTGGACACACCGGCCGGTAAGAGACGCATCATGGAAACGTCCAGGCCACGCACCCGCCATGTAGAAGGAGTCGTCGTGAAGGTAGGAATCGTCGGAGCCACCGGCCAGGTCGGCACGGTCATGCGCAGGATCCTCGTGGAGCGGGAGTTCCCGGTCACCGAGCTGCGTCTGTTCGCCTCGGCCCGCTCGGCGGGGACGGTCCTGGACGGCGTGACGATCGAGGACGCGGCGACGGCGGACTACACGGGCCTGGACATCGTGCTGTTCTCCGCGGGTGGCTCGACCTCCAAGGCGCTGGCCGAGAAGGTCGCCTCGCAGGGCGCGGTCGTGATCGACAACTCCTCGGCCTGGCGCAAGGACCCCGAGGTGCCCCTGGTGGTCTCCGAGGTGAACCCGCACGCGATCGCGGACCGCCCCAAGGGCATCATCGCCAACCCGAACTGCACCACGATGGCCGCGATGCCGGTCCTGAAGGTGCTGGACGCCGAGGCGGGCCTCGAAGCGCTCATCGCCACCACCTACCAGGCGGTCTCCGGCTCCGGCCTCGCGGGCGTGGCGGAGCTGCACGGCCAGGTCCAGAAGGTCGCCGCCGACGCCGACAAGCTGACCCACGACGGCGAGGCGGTCGACTTCCCCGAGCCGCAGGTCTACAAGCGCCCCATCGCCTTCAACGTCGTGCCGCTGGCGGGTTCGATCGTCGAGGACGGGCTGAACGAGACCGACGAGGAGCAGAAGCTCCGCAACGAGTCCCGCAAGATCCTGGAGATCCCCGAGCTGAAGGTCTCCGGCACCTGTGTGCGCGTCCCGGTCTTCTCCGGCCACTCCCTCCAGATCAACGCCCGCTTCGCGCGTCCGATCAGCCCGGAGCGCGCGACGGAGCTGCTGGCCGGCGCCCCGGGCGTGGCCCTCTCCGAGATCCCGACGCCCCTCCAGGCGGCCGGCAAGGACGTCTCGTACGTCGGCCGCATCCGCCGTGACGAGACCGTCGACAACGGCCTCTCCCTGTTCGTCTCGGGCGACAACCTCCGCAAGGGCGCGGCCCTGAACGCGGTGCAGATCGCGGAGCTGGTGGCGGCGGAGCTGAAGGGCTAGGCCCCAGGGGTTCGGGGTTCAGGGCCTCCTGACCTCGTAGAGGAAGCAGCCGTATTCGACGGCCCGGACGTGGACGAGCGCCACGGCCGGGTCGTCGAACGCGTTTCGGAAGGCGTCGTCGTCGAGGGTGGAGACCAGCTCGCCGCCGAGGATGTGCCCATCGGCGGAGTAGCGGCGGACGGTCCGGTGCGCGTTCGCGAAGGGATACCCGTCGGGGTCCGGCCCCGCACACTCCCCGGCGTGGATGAACACGGGCCCCTGCTCGTCGTACGCCCCCGGCTCGGCGCCCGTCTCCGCGGCCCAGCGGCGCAGCGGGGCGTACGAGACCAGGGCGATCACCTCGCCGGGCACACTGCGCCGCAGACAGCACCTGAGGGGCGCCCCGCCCTCGTCGTCGGTCAGGGGAACCGTCCGCCGACCCGCGTCGTCGGTGGCGCGGAGTTCCTTCAGAGCGGACGGGGGGACGGGGCGTGCCGTGTGGGTGGTCATGTGTTCCACCCTCCTCGGTGTCCTCCCCGGTCACCGGCGGGTTCCGGACATCGCGTTTCGCGCGGCTCCCATGGAAGGATGGCGGAACCGCCGAACCTACCCATACCGAGGAGATGACCGCGTGCCTGGCACAAACCTGACTCGCGAAGAGGCTCAGCAGCGAGCAAAGCTGCTCACCGTCGAGTCGTACGAGATCGATCTCGACCTCTCCGGCGCGCAAGAGGGCGGTACCTACAGGTCCGTGACCACGGTGCGCTTCGACGTGGCCGAGAGTGGTGCCGAGTCGTTCATCGACCTGGTGGCCCCGGAGGTCCACGAGGTCACCCTGAACGGTGACGCGCTCGACCCGGCGGAGGTCTTCGCGGACTCCCGCATCGCGCTCCCCGCCCTGCTGGAGGGCCGCAACGTCCTGCGCGTGGTGGCCGACTGCGCGTACACCAACACGGGCGAGGGCCTGCACCGTTTCGTCGACCCGGTCGACCAGCAGGCGTACCTGTACACCCAGTTCGAGGTGCCGGACGCCCGCCGCGTCTTCGCCTCCTTCGAGCAGCCGGACCTGAAGGCCACCTTCCAGTTCACCGTGAAGGCGCCGACCGGCTGGACCGTCATCTCCAACTCCCCGACCCCGGAGCCCAAGGACGACGTCTGGGAGTTCGAGCCGACCCCGCGGATCTCGTCGTACATCACGGCCCTGATCGTCGGCCCGTACCACTCGGTGCACAGCGTCTACGAGAAGGACGGCCAGTCCGTCCCGCTCGGCATCTACTGCCGTCCCTCACTCGCCGAGTTCCTCGACTCGGACGCGATCTTCGAGGTCACGCGGCAGGGCTTCGACTGGTTCCAGGAGAAATTCGACTACGCGTACCCGTTCAAGAAGTACGACCAGCTGTTCGTGCCGGAGTTCAACGCGGGCGCGATGGAGAACGCCGGTGCCGTGACCATCCGGGACCAGTACGTGTTCCGCTCCAAGGTCACCGACGCCGCGTACGAGCTGCGCGCGGAGACGATCCTCCATGAGCTGGCCCACATGTGGTTCGGCGACCTGGTCACCATGGAGTGGTGGAACGACCTGTGGCTGAACGAGTCGTTCGCCACGTACACCTCGATCGCCTGCCAGGCGTACGCGCCCGACAGCCGCTGGCCGCACTCCTGGACCACCTTCGCCAACTCCATGAAGACATGGGCGTACCGGCAGGACCAGCTCCCGTCGACGCACCCGATCATGGCCGAGATCCGCGACCTGGACGACGTCCTGGTCAACTTCGACGGCATCACCTACGCCAAGGGCGCCTCCGTCCTCAAGCAGCTCGTGGCGTACGTCGGCATGGACGAGTTCTTCGCGGGCGTGCAGGCGTACTTCAAGCGCCACGCGTTCGGCAACACCCGGCTGTCCGACCTGCTGGGCGCGCTGGAGGAGACCTCCGGGCGTGACCTGGGGACCTGGTCGCAGAAGTGGCTCCAGACGGCCGGTATCAACATCCTGCGCCCGGAGATCGAGACGGACGCGGCCGGTGTCATCACGTCCTTCGCGATCCGCCAGGAGGCCCCGGCGCTGCCCGCGGGCGCGCAGGGTGAGCCCACGCTCCGCCCGCACCGCATCGCGGTCGGCCTGTACGAACTCGACGAGGACAGCGGCAAGCTGGTCCGCGACGAGCGCGTCGAGCTGGACGTGGACGGCGAACTGACCGCCGTACCGCAGCTGGTGGGCAAGCGCCGCCCGGCGGTCGTCCTGCTCAACGACGACGACCTGTCGTACGCGAAGGTCCGTCTGGACGAGCAGTCCCTGGCGTTCGTCACGGAACACCTGGGCGACTTCGAGTCCTCCCTCCCCCGCGCCCTGTGCTGGGCGTCGGCGTGGGACATGACGCGCGACGCCGAACTGGCGACCCGCGACTACCTGTCCCTGGTCCTCTCCGGCATCGGCAAGGAGTCGGACATCGGTGTCGTGCAGTCCCTGCACCGCCAGGTGAAGCTGGCGATCGAGCTGTACGCCGACCCGACCGCCCGTGAGGCGCTGCTGACCCGCTGGACCGACGCCACGCTGGCGCATCTGCGGTCCGCCGCGGCGGGCAGCGACCACCAGCTGGCGTGGGCGCGCGCGTTCGCGGCGACGGCCCGTACGCCGGAGCAGCTGGACCTCCTGGAGGCCCTGCTGGACGGCTCGCAGACGATCGAGGGCCTGGCGGTGGACACCGAGCTGCGCTGGGCGTTCGTGGAGCGCCTCGCCTCGGTCGGCCGCTACGACGAGGCGGAGATCGCGGGCGAGTACGAGCGGGACAAGACGGCGGCGGGCGAGCGTCACGCGGCGACGGCTCGCGCGGCGCGTCCGACCGAGGAGGCCAAGTCGGAGGCCTGGTCCCAGGTCATCGAGTCCGACAAGCTCCCGAACGCGGTGCAGGAGGCTGTCATCGGCGGCTTCGTCCAGACGGACCAGCGCGAACTCCTCGCCCCGTACACGGACAAGTACTTCGAGGTGGTCAAGGGCATCTGGGACACCCGCTCCCACGAGATCGCCCAGCAGGTCGCGGTCGGCCTCTACCCGTCGATCCAGGTCTCCCAGGAAACCCTGGACAAGACGGATGAGTGGCTGACGTCGGCCGAGCCCAACGCGGCCCTGCGCCGCCTGGTCTCGGAGTCCCGGTCGGGCATCGAACGCGCCCTGAAGGCCCAGGCGGCGGACGCGGCGGCGGAGTAGCCGGTACGGCAATGAGGGGCGCCCGGCGCAATGCGGGGCGCCCCTTGTCATGCCTTGGGTGCCTGGGCCCGTGGAGCGCGTGCAGGCCGGTGGGGGCTGATCGCGCAGTTCCCCGCGCCCCTAAGGGACATGCAGCGGGCGCCCCTTCAACTGTTCAGCCGCTTAGCCGCGGGCAGTCGTGCCGCTGGGGCGGCCCCGGCCCGAAGAAAGGCGGCACCCCGCCAGCGCGGGTGAGTGACGCCGCGGCCTCAGCGCACCCCCGCGGCAACCCCCTCCAACGCCGCCATCACCCGCCTCACCACAACATCCGCCTCGCTCCCCCTCCGTACCGCCGCGACCACGTGCCGGACCGGGCGGTCCACCGTCAGTTCCCGCAGCACCACCCCGCCCCTCCCCACCGCGGCCGTCCGCGGGACCAGCGCCACCCCCATCCCGGCCTCCACCATCGCCAGGATCGCCGTCCACCCGGCCGCGGAATGCCCCTGCCGCGGCGTGAACCCGGCCGCCTCGCACGCCCCCCGCGTGATGTCCGACCACGGCCCGCTGCCCCCGAAGATCCACGATTCCCCGGCGAGATCGGCCAGCCGCAGCCCCTCGACGTCCGCCCACTCGTGCCCCGGCGGCAGCGCGACATCCAACGGGTCCGCCAGCAGCTCCACCCGCGTGAACCGCCCGTCCCCCACCACCGGCGCCTGCGCGGCCAGCGACAGCGCGAGGTCGACCTCCCCGGCGGCCAGCAGCTCGTACGCCTCCCCCGCCTCCGTCTCCCGCACCCGCACGCTCACCCCGGGAGACGAAACCCGCAGCGCCCGTACGGCGGGTACGACCAGCGCGGGCACCGCGGTCGAGAACGCACCGACCCGCACCTCGCCCACCTCACCCCGCACATGCGCCGCCAACTCCGCGTCCGCCCGCTCCAGTTGCTCGAACACCGCCTCGGCGTGCCGCAGCACCAGGCGGGCCGCGTCGGTGAGCCGTACCCGCCGCCCCTGCGCCTCCAGGAGCGGCACCCCCACCTGCTTCGCCAGATTCGTCAGCTGCTGCGACACCGCGGACGGCGTCATCCGCAACGCCTCGGCCGTCGCGGTCACGGTGCCCTGCTCCCGCAGGGTCCGCAGGATGTGCAGTTTCCGGATGTCCCACTCAGCCATGAGGGCAACCTACGCATGCCGGGCGGCGGCGCCCCACATCACCCCGCCGAGGATCAGCGCCAGGCACAGCACCTGCACCGGCCCGAACGTCTCGCCGAGCACCGCCCAGGACAGCAGGGCCACACACACCGGCTGGAGGTAGTAGACGACTCCGGCCCGGGCCGCGCCGACCAGGGCGATCGCCTTGTTCCAGGCGAAGAAGGCGACGGCGGAGGAGGCGACCCCCACGTAGAGCAGCGGCAGCACGGTCGCGGTCGTCGGGGTGAAGCCCCCCTGGACCGCCAGACTCACCCCCTGCGCCGGGAGCAGCAGCCCGGCACCGACGAGAAACGTGGTGAACAGGAAAGCGGCGCCCCCGAGTTCGGCGGGCCTGCGCCGCAACAGCGCGCTGTACCCGGCGAAGCAGCAGGCCGCGCCGATCATCCACAGGTCCCCGGCCGCGAACCCGGCGCCGCCGCCCATCAGCAACAGCACCCCGGAGCAGGCGACGAGCAGCCCGGTGACCCGGCGCCGCCCCAGCCGTACCCCGGACGCCCGCTCCAGGACCGCCATCAGCACCGGCGACGCGGCCATGATCAGGCCCATGGTGGCGGCGGGGGTGGTCAACCCGGCCTGGTTCACCAGGGTGTTGTAGACGGTGACGCCGAGGAGCGAGGCGAGGACGACGAAACCGAGCCGGCGCCGGATCAGCGCCCGCTGCCGCCAGGCCTGCCGCGCCCCGAACGGGGCGACCGCCACGAGCGCGACGATCCAGCGCCAGAACGCCTGCTGGACCGGCGGGACGCTGTCGTGCAGGGCACGGGAGGTGACGAAGCTGCCGGACCAGACGACGGTCGCGAGGGCGGCGCAGGCGACCCCGAGGGCGGCGGTCTGCGCGGCCCTCGGGGTCGTACGGGTGGGGGTCCTTTCGAGGACGTCGGGCACGGGGGTCCTTCCACTGATCGGTGATCGTGATCTCGGTGGACCTACCGTCGCAGCGCCACACCTGTCACGTCCATCGAATCTTTCCGAGCGTTCTTTTCAGTAAAACTGAACGATCGGGCCGGGGTGGCGGGGGGCCGCTGCCGGAGCTGGCCGGCCACCGTCGCGCCGAACGCCAGCGCCATGCCCGCCAGTTGGAGCGGCGTCAGCGCCTGGCCGAGCGCCGCCCAGCCGACGACCGCGGCGGTCAGCGGGGAGAGCGGGCCGAGGAAGGTGACCTGGGTGGCGGTGAGCCGGCCGATGCCGCGGAACCAGAGCCAGTACGCGACGGCCGTGTTGGCGAGCGCGAGGTAGAGGTAGCCGCCGATCGCCCGCCCGTCCAGCGCGGGCGGGGCGCCCTCGACGAGGAAGGCGAGGGGCGCGATGAGCAGCCCGCCCGCGGTCAGCTGCCAGGCGGTGAGCGCCAGCGGGCCCACCCCTTCCGGACGGCCCCAGCGCTTGGTGAGGACGGTGCCGGTGGACATGGAGGCGGCGGAGGCGAGCGCCGCCAGGACGCCGACCGGGTCGAGGGCCCCGGCCGCCTTCAGTACGACGAGACTCACGCCGAACGCGGCCACCACTCCGGTGAGCACGCTCCGGGTCGTGGGCCGCTGCCCCAGCAGCACCGCCGACAGACCCACCACGAACAGCGGCCCGACCGACCCGACGACCGCCGCCATCCCGCCCGGCAACCGGTACGCCGACAGGAACAGCAGCGGGAAGAAGGCGCCGATGTTCAGCGCGCCGAGCACCGTGGCCTTCCCCCACCAGATGCCGCGCGGCAGCACCCGGGCGAGGGCCAGCAGGACCAGACCGGCCGGCAGGGCCCGCATCAGACCGGTGAACAGGGGGCGGTCGGCCGGGAGGAACTCGGTGGTGACGGCGTAGGTGGTGCCCCAGGAGACGGGGGCGAGGGCGGTGAGCAGGACGGTCGCGGTGCGGTTCACGACTCCCCCTAGTGGCGTCGGGTGACTTCGGCGAATGTAGCTTGATGGAAAGTAGCTTAGCGCTAAGCAACTTTTAGTCAAGCCACTTTCTTGCGGGTGACCCTGTGTGCCGCCGATACTCGACCCATGAGTGCCCAGCGCAAGGACCCCGTCGACGCGATCGTCGACCAGTGGGCGGCCGTACGGCCGGACCTCGACACCAAGGCGATGGAGGTCTTCGGGCGGATCTTCCGCCTCTCCCGCGCCATGGGCGACCGCATGGAGAAGGCGTACGCCCCCTACGGCATCGCGCGCGGCGAGTTCGACGTCCTGGCCACCCTGCGCCGCTCCGGCGAGCCCTACACCCTCTCCCCCCGCCAGCTCTCGGGCACGCTGATGCTCACCACCGGCGGCATGACCGGCCGCCTCGACAAGCTGGAACGCGCGGGCCTGATCCGCCGCTCCCCCGACCCGCACGACCGCCGCGGCCTCCAAGTGACCCTGACGGACAAGGGGCTGACCGTCGTCGACGCGGCGGTCGGCGCCGGACTGGACGCCGAGACCGAGGCGCTGTCCGCCCTGAACGCGGAACAGGCCGGCCAGTTGGCCGACCTGTTGCGGGAGTTGCTCGCGGGGACGCCCGAGTCCCGCTAGGTACCGTCCGGCGGACCGGCCCTGGTTCAGCCGACGTTGGCGGTGAGCGCCGCCTCGATCTGCGCGTCGTCCGCCGCGTCCGCCGCCCAGGCCACGTACCCGTCGGGCCGCACCAGCACGGTCGTACGGCGGTCGCTCGCCCAGCGTTCCACGGTCAGCCGGTCCTTGCGGGCGCCCTGGTCGTCGTAGGCCCGCGGGGTGATCAGGACGAACCGGCCGCCGCGCAGTGCCTCGTAGAGACGGCCGCCGGTCAGGGCCACGTCGGGGACGCGGGTGCCGGTGAGGCGGTGGGCGCCGCGGGGGGCGGGGTACCGGTAGCCGATGCCGGTGAGCCGGCCGACCATCCGGCGGCGGGCCGGGGTGACATGGCCGAGGACCGTGGTGAGCGTCGAGCGCAGGGCCAGCTCCCAGGGACGCTTGGCCATGGCGAGGCGGACCAGGCCGCCGCTGCTGCGCAGGACCGCCTTGCCGACGGGGTGACGCTCGGCCTGGTAGGTGTCGAGGAGGTCGGCGGACGCGTGGCCGTGGACCACCTGGGCCAGCTTCCAGCTCAGGTTGGCGGCGTCCTGGAGGCCGGTGTTCATGCCCTGCCCGCCGGCCGGGGTGTGGACATGGGCGGCGTCCCCGGCGAGGAAGACCCGGCCGACGCGGTAGGCGGGGGCCTGACGCTCGTCGCTGTGGAAGCGGGACATCCAGCGGGCGTCGTACATCCCGAAGTCCCGGCCGAGCGCCGCCCGGGTGACCTCCTTGACCTCGGCCAGGTCGAGGGGCTCGCTGTCGGCGACGTCACGGGCGCGGTTCCAGCCGATCACCCGGTAGTAACCGTCACCGAAGGGCGCGAGGAAGGCGAAGGCGTCCCCGACCGTGTTGACGGTGAGCAGCGTCTCGGGCTCCTCGGCGAGCCGTACGTCGGCGAGGACGACGGAGCGGATGACGGACTTCCCCGGGAACGGCAGCCCGATCGCGTCCCGCACGGCACTGCGCATCCCGTCGGCGCCGACGACGTACGCGGCACGCAGGGTCTCGGCGCCCTGGGGCCCCCGCACCTCGACCGTCACACCGTCGGCGTCCTGGGAGAGGCCGGTCACCTCGGTCTCGTGGCGGAAGTCGACGCCCGCCGCCACGGCCCGCCGCTCCAGGACCTTCTCGACCTCGTACTGCGCGAGGACGAGGAGGTGGTTGAAGCGGGAGGGGAGGGTGCCCAGGTCGACGGTGAGGTCGCCGAACAGGCGCAGGCGGTCCAGCGGCTGACCGACCGCCTCCAGGTCGTCGGCGAGGGCGCGGGCGTCGAGCTGCTCCAGGGTGCGGGCGTGCAGGACGAAGGCGCGGGAGAGGTTGCTGGTCTTGTGCGGGCGCTTCTCGACGAGGGTGACGGGGACACCGGCGGTGGCGAGGTCTCCGGCGAGGAGGAGGCCGGTGGGACCGGAGCCGACGACGATCACGGGGTGGGTGGTGCCGTTCGTGCTGTTGGTGCCGGTGCCGTTCATGAGGGCCTCCTATTGCCAACGTGCGTTTGCCAACGCTTGTTGACGAGACTAGGACCCGTCGCCGCGCGAGTCAACACTTGTTGGCCAACTGGTGTTGGCCTACGCTCGTAGGCATGAACAGCCCTTCCCCTGCCCGCACACCCGGCACGCCCCGCGCCCGCCGCTCCGATGCGACGCGCGACGCGATCCTCGTCGCGGCCCGCGAGCGGTTCGCCGCCGACGGGTACGAGCGGGCCACCATCCGTGCCATCGCCAAGGACGCGAACATCGACCCGTCGATGGTGATGCGCTACTACGGCAACAAGGAGGGCCTGTTCGCGGCGGCCGTCACCGTCGACCTGCGACTGCCGGACATCGGCGGGCCGGCGTCGCGGGACGTGGGCGCGGTCCTGGTGCGGCACTTCCTCGACATGTGGGAGGACGACGAGGTCCTCACCGCTCTGCTCCGGGTCGGCGCGACCAACCAGGCCGGGGCCGAGCGCATGCAGGGCATCTTCCGGGACCAGTTGTTGCCGGTGGCCCGGCAGGTGTGCCCCGATCCCGAACAGATCCCGGCGCGGGCCGCACTCACGGCGTCGCAGCTGCTCGGCCTCGCGCTGACCCGGTATGTGCTGCGGATTCCGCCGGCGGTGGCACTGCACCCCGAGGAGATCGTGGCGTGGCTGGGGCCGACGGTGCAGCGGTACCTCACGGCGCCGAGCCCCTGAGCACACGCCGAGGGCGCCGGCCTCGCCCCCGTACGGCGGATGCGCGTACGGGGGACGGGGCCGGCGCCCTCGTGAAACGTGCGGTGGCCTGGGGAGCCGTACCCTCAGCCCCCTGGCCGGTCAGGCCTCAGGCGTTGGCCTTGGCCTTCGCCTTGCTCTTGGGCACGCTCACCCGGTGGTCCGCGTGCGACTTGTCCAGGACCATCACCAGACCCGCGATGACCGCGAAGATCGCGAGCGGGGCCAGGACGTAGAGACCCAGCGTCTCGATGACGCTCAGGCCAGAGCCGGGGTCGTCACCGTCGTCGCGGGTGAGCGCGAGCGCGGGAGACGTCATGAGCAGCATCATCAGCGTCGTACCGGCAGCCAGAGCACCGGCGCGCAGGGCGTTCTTCTTGTCCACGGTGCCAAAGTATCCAACGCGGGTTGAGCCCGCGCGCCCGGGGGTGCGTATGAGGCGGCCGGGGTCTCTCCGCCGCCCCCTCGGCCCCTCTCCCGGGCGCCCCCCTCAGCCCCTCTCCCGCAGCACCTCCACCAACGCGTACAACCGAGGCTCGCCCGCCAGTTCCTCCAGGGTCACCGCCCTGCCGTCCGCGTCCGCGATCGGCAGCCGCCAGTTCGGGTACTGGTCCCAGGTCCCGGGCAGATTCTGGGGTCGCCGGTCGCCGACCGTGTCCGGCAGCCACACCCCCACCAGCCGTGCCGGTGTCCGCAGCAGGAACCGGTGGACGGCCTGCACCTCGGCCTCCTCCGTCGACGTGCCGTGCCCGCCGCCCGTGCCGTGCAGCAGTCCCAGCCGGGCCAGCACCTCCAGCCACTCCCCGGTGTCGGCGGCGGCCTCGGCCCGTTCCTCGGCCAGTCCGCGCGTCAACAGCCCCAGCCGGTGCCGGAGTTCGACGTGGTCGCCGCTGAGCCGGGCGGCGGTGGACGGCAGGTCGTGGGTGGTGGCGGTGGCGAGGCAGTCGGCACGCCAGCGTTCGGGCGGCAGCGGGCGGCCGTCGCCCTCCCAGTCCCGTTCGAACCACAGCACCGACGTCCCGAGCACTCCGCGCTCGCGCAGCGTCTCGCGCACCCCGGGCTCCACGGTCCCGAGGTCCTCGCCGATGACCATCGCCCCGGCGCGCGAGGCCTCCAGCACCAGGATCGCGAGCATGGCCTCGGCGTCGTAGCGGACGTAGGTGCCTTCGGTGGGCGGCAGCCCCTGGGGCACCCACCACAGCCGGAACAGGCCCATCACATGGTCGATGCGCAGCGCGCCGGCATAGCGGAACAGGGCGCGCAGCAGGCGGCGGTACGGCGCGTAGCCGGACTCGGCGAGACGGTCGGGGCGCCAGGGCGGCAGCCCCCAGTCCTGGCCGCGCGCGTTGAAGGCGTCCGGCGGGGCGCCCACCGACATCCCGGCGGCGAAGTACTCCTGCTGCGCCCAGGCGTCGGCGCCCAGGGGGTGCACGCCGACCGCGAGGTCGTGGACGACGCCGACGGCCATCCCGGCGTCGCGGGCCGCGCGCTGGGTGGCGGCGAGCTGGGCGTCGGTGAGCCAGGCGAGTCTCGACCAGAAGTCGACGCGGTCCATCAACTCGGCGCGGGCGCGGGCGGTTTCGCCGGAGCGGGGGTCGCGCAGCGCGGCCGGCCAGGCGCTCCAGTCCGAGCCGTGCACCTCCGCCAGCGCGCACCAGGTGGCGTGGTCCTCCAGCGCCTCGCCCTCCTCGGCGAGGAAGTCGGCGTAGGCGGCCCGCCGACCGGGGCCGAGGGGCACCTCGTGGACGAGTTCCAGCGCCTCGCGCTTGAGTTCCCACACGGCGTCCCGGTCGATCAACGCCCCTTTCTCCAGCACCGCTTCGCGCAGCAGCGCGGCCCGTTCCGTCAGCGCGCGGACGCGGTCGCGGTCGGTGACGTACGGGTACTCGTCGACGTCCTCGACGCGCAGGTGCACGGGGTCGGGGAAGCGGCGGGAGGAGGGGCGGTAGGGCGAGGGATCGGTGGGGGCACCGGGCACAGCCGCGTGCAGCGGGTTGACCTGGATGAATCCGGCACCGAGCGCGCGGCCCGCCCAGGCGGTGAGTTCGCCGAGGTCACCGAGGTCGCCCATGCCCCAGGAGCGCCGGGACAGGAGGGAGTAGAGCTGGACGAGCAGTCCGTACGAGCGTCCGGTGGGGGTGGGGAGCCGTTCGGGGGCGACGACGAGGTGGGTCTGGGCGACCCGTCCGTCCGGCGCCGTGGCGGTCAGCCGGTGGACTCCGGGCGGGAGTTGCCCGGCCGAGGACCGTGTCTCGCCCTGCTCGGTCTCGATGTGCAGCCGGGTGCCGTCGGGGAGGGCGTCGAGCGCCGCGCACGGGCCACCGGCCCAGCGCACGACCGTGGGCGGCAGCAGTCGCGCGGCCAGCTCGCTCTCCCGTGCGGCGAGCGCCGCGGCGGGGTCGGTGGTGTCGACACCAAGGGCGGTGAGGGCCCGGGTGACAGCAGCTGCGGAGGCGGCCACCGTGCGGTCGGGGGCGGGGCTGTAGGAGGTGGCGACGCCGTGCAGCCCGGCAAGCCGGGAGAGCTCCTCGGAAGGCGGCCCGGAATCGGGCGCGGACGCCGGATCGGGCGCGGATCCGGAATCAGGCGAGGACCCGGGATCGGGCGGAGGCTCGGAGTCGAACGAGGGCCCGGAATCGGACGGGGGCTCGGCAGCGGTCATCTACAGCTCCGCATCGGCATCTGACTCGCTGGTCAGCGGGGCGGCGTCGGCCAGCGGCGGCTCGCTGGTCAGGGGCTCGGCGTCGGGCAGCGGCGGTTCGCTGGTCAGCGGGGTCTCGGCGCAGGCGCCCTCGGCGCTGAAGACGCAGAAATGCGCCTCGTCGGGTTTGGACAGGGCGGCCGGGAACAGGGGGCTGATCGGTGCGGCCACGGGGGCCTCCTTGGGGGTACGGCGGCGTGACGGGTCATCGCAGCCCTACCCAGCGGTCGCGGCGGCAGACGTGCGGAGGGGAAGAACGTGCTGTTCGTCATGTTCCGGCCCGCTTCCTCATCCGTCCACCGATCACGGTTGCGGCCACTCTCCACCCGATCACTATTCACTCAGTACATGTATCGAGTGCATAATGATCGCCATGAGCACCCGCCACATCCTGCTGGGGCTGCTCGCCTCGGGGCCGAGCCATGGCTACGACCTCAAGCGACGCCACGACGAACGTTTCCCGCAAGCCCGCCCCCTGGCCTACGGGCAGGTCTACACGACCCTTCAGCGCCTGGTCCGCGACGGTCTCGCCGAGCTCGACGCCACCGAGTCGGACGGCGGCCCGGAGCGTACGACGTACCGCTCGACGGCCGAGGGGCAACGTGAACTCGGCCGCTGGGCCGGGGAGATCGCCCCGCCCGCGCCCTTCGTGACCAACGAGATCTTCGCCAAGGTCGTCGTCTCGATCCTGGCCGGCGGCGACCCGGAGGCCTATCTGCGCGCCCAACGAGCCGCCCACATGGGCCGGATGCGGGAGCTGACGCAGCTGAAGACAGCCAAGGGCGCCGATCTCGCGACCGTCCTCTCGGCGGACTACGCCCTCAACCACCTTGACGCCGACCTCCGTTGGATGACCACCACGGCGGGCCGGCTGACCACTCTGACCGCGGAGGTCGAGACACCATGAGCACCACAGTGCCGCTTCTGGCGGCGCGCGATCTCGTGAAGACGCACGGCAGGACCGAGGCCCTGCGCGGCGCCTCCGTCGAGCTGCGGGCCGGCGAGATCCTGGCCGTCACCGGTGCCAGCGGCAGCGGGAAGTCGACGCTGCTGCACTGCCTCGCGGGCATCGTCCGCCCCGACGAGGGCTCGGTGAGCTACGCCGGGGACCGCCTCGACACCCTCCCGGAGAAGCGGCTGAGCGAGCTGCGGCGCACGGAGTTCGGGGTCGTCTTCCAGTTCGGGCAGCTGATCCCCGAGCTGACCGCCCTCGACAACGTGGCCCTGCCCCTGATGCTGGCCGGCACCACCCGCAAGGAGGCGTGGTCCCGCGCCGGGGAGTGGCTGGAGCGGTTCGGCGTACGGGGGCAGGAGGCGCTGCGCCCCGGCGAGATGAGCGGCGGCCAGGCCCAGCGGACCTCGCTGGCCCGGGCCCTGGTGACCGGCCCGCGCATCGTCTTCGCGGACGAGCCGACGGGCGCCCTGGACTCCCTGGCGAGCGAGCAGGTCATGACGGCGCTGGTCCACACGGCCCGCGAGCAGGGCACGGCCGTTCTGCTGATCACGCACGACGCTCAGGTGGCGGCGTACGCGGACCGCGAGGTCGGGCTCAACGACGGGACCGTGGTCCCGCAGGAGGTGCCGGCATGACGACGTACGCGAACCGCACCGCCGCTCATGCCGGACTGGGCACCGATCTGCGTCTCGCCTGGCTGCTCACCCGGGGTTCGGACCGCCGGGAGTGGTGGCGGGTCCTGCTCACCGCCGTCGGGGCGGCGCTGGCGACCGGGCTCGGGCTGGTGATCGCCGCGCTGCTGCCGCTGGAGGGGCAGCGCACCGTGCCGGTGGGCGGCGGGCTGCTCGACGAGCCCGGCACCCGGGTCGGTGTGGTCGCCGCGCTCCTGCTGCTGTTCATCCCGGTGGTCGGCTTCCTCGGCCAGTGCGCCCGGGTCGGTGCCGTGCACCGCGACCGACGCCTTGCCGCGCTGCGGCTCGCGGGGGCCACGCCCGCCCAGACGCGGCGGATCGCGGCGCTGGAGACGGGCCTGGCCTGTCTGGCGGGTTCGGCGGTGGCGACGGCGGTCTCCGTCCCGATGCTGCTCCGCGTCTGGCCGCACCCCGATCCGCTGACCTGGGCGGGCATCGCCGTGGTGGCCGCCGGTGTGCCGGTGCTGGGCGCGGCGGTGAGCGCGCTGGTGCTGCGCGGGCTGGTCGCCTCGCCGCTGGGGCGGATCCGGCGGGCGCGGCCCGCCGAGGGGCCCGGGCGGCTGTTCCGGGTGGCTACCACGGTCCTGGCACTGATGGTGGTGTACGTCCTGACGACGCCCTTCCACGAGGCGCCGTTCGAGTTCGCGCTCACGCCGCTCACGGTGTTCGCGGTGTGTCTGCTGGTGGGCGCGGTGGCGGTGTGGCTGACCGGCGCCTCGGCCCGGCAGCTCGGCGAGGGTCTGGCGGACCGCGCCAAGAGCCCGGCGGTGCTGATCGCGGCGGAACGGCTGCGCGACGACCCGTGGGCGGCGGCCCGTACCCATGCCGCGGTGCTGCTGGTGACGGTCGTCGGCTCGGGCTTCATGGGGGTACGGCAGGTGATGCTGTCGCTGCTGCGCGAGCGGGAGAACCACTACGCGGAGGGGATCGGCTACTACGAGAACGGCCTGAACCTCACGGGCCTCGCGGTCCTCGTCGCCCTCGCCCTGGTGCTCACCGCGCTCGCCGTCGGCACCGCCGAGTCCGTCGCCACCCGGCGCCGGGGCCTGGCCGCGCAGACCGCCAGCGGAGTGCCGTACTCGGTGCTGGCGAAGGCCACCCTGCTGGAGACGGCGATCCCGCTGGCCCCCGCGACCGTGCTGGCCGGGCTCGGCGGGATGACGATCGCGGCCTGGTACACCTCGGCCGCCTCCGAGCACGGGTCGCCGGAGGTGCCGTACCTGGCGCTGCTGGTCCCGGTGGCCGTGTACGCGGCGAGCCTGCTGGCCGCGGCCACCTCGCTGCCGCTGCTGAGACGCGGACTGCGCCCGGCGGAGCTGCGGTACGCGTAGGCACTGAGCTGCCCCGGGGGCACGGGGGACCCCCGGGGCGACACGCGGCGGCGGGCCGGGCCAACACAAAGGCCCGGATCGTGGTCAGGCAGAGATGCCGTCGATCCGGGCCATCGCGTCTTCCGCGCCGTACGGCTGCAAGTACGGCAGCCAGCGCGGGTCCCTGTGGCCGGTCCCGATGATGCGCCAGGCCAGGCCGGTGGGTGGAGCGGGTTTGTGGCGCAGCCGCCAGCCGATCTCGAACAGGTGTCGGTCGGCCTTCACGTGGTTGCAGCGGCGGCACGAGGCCACCACGTTGTCCCACACGTGCTTGCCCCCGCGGCTGCGCGGGATGACGTGGTCGACGCTGGTTGCGACGCCACCGCAGTACATGCACCGGCCCCCGTCGCGGGCGAAGAGCGCGCGCCGGGTAAGAGGAACGGGCCCCCGATAGGGAACCCGGACGAATCGCTTGAGCCGGACCACGCTTGGTGCGGGGACTGTGACGGTTGCGCTGTGCATGAAGGCGCCGGACTCCTCAAGGCAGACGGCCTTGTTTTCGAGCACGAGGATGAGCGCGCGGCGGAGCGGTACGACGCCCAGTGGCTCGTACGACGCGTTGAGGACCAGGACATGCGGCACGGATGCCTCCTTGGGCGTCGGCGGCGCGTGGCTTGCGCCGGGACGATCTGTAGTCAGTCTCCCCTCATGCCTGGTGGAAGCGCCACCATCTCCCGGTAACGGGCTGGGAGTGTTTTCGACCACACCTGCGACCACTGCTTTCAGCATCCCCAGGTGAGCACGGTCTCTCCCTCGAACATGGCGACGATCCACACACGATGCACCGTTAGTGTGGTGGGCCTGCCGCCCGGTGACCTTTCCGTGACCTTGCCCGTACGCCGGGCGGCGGACGCTGCACCTGGAGGTACCTGCCGTGTCCTTGCCCGCCGTCCTACTGGCCGCGACCGCGACCCCGTCGCCCTCTCCCTCGGAGAGCCAGACCGCGACCGTCCCCTCGCTCCAGGACGCCCAGGAGAGCGCGACGAACGCCGCGAGCTGGGTCGAGCAGAACTGGTCGACCTGGCTGGCGATCGGTCTGCGCGTGCTGCTGATCCTGGTGATAGCGGCGGTGCTGAGAGTCGCCGTACGGCGGGCGATCACCAAGCTGATAGACCGCATGAACCGCACGGTCCAGGCGGTCGACGGCACCGCGCTCGGCGGCCTGCTGGTCAATGTCGAGCGGCGCCGTCAGCGGTCCCAGGCGATCGGTTCGGTGCTGCGCTCGGTGGCCAGCTTCATCATCATGGGCACCGCGGCCCTGATGATCCTCGGCACCTTCGAGATCAACCTCGCCCCGCTGCTGGCCTCGGCCGGTGTGGCGGGCGTGGCGATCGGCTTCGGCGCCCGCAACCTGGTCACGGACTTCCTCTCCGGCGTCTTCATGATCCTGGAGGACCAGTACGGCGTGGGCGACACGATCGACGCGGGAGTGGCGTCGGGCGAAGTGATCGAGGTGGGCCTGCGCGTCACGAAGCTGCGCGGCGACAACGGCGAGATCTGGTACGTCCGCAACGGCGAGGTCAAGCGCATCGGCAACCTCTCCCAGGGCTGGGCCACGGCCGGCGTCGACGTGACGGTCCGCTCGGACGAGGACCTGGACAAGGTCAAGGCGACGATCGACGAGGTCGCCGAGCGCATGAGCAAGGAAGAGCCCTGGAACGAGCTCCTGTGGGGCCCGATCGAGGTCCTGGGCCTGGACAGCGTCCTCCTGGACTCGATGATCGTGCGCGTCTCGGCCAAGACGATGCCGGGCAAGGCCCTCACCGTGGAGCGCGAACTCCGCTGGCGCGTCAAGCGGGCCTTCGACGCCGCGGACATCGACATCGTCGGCGGCCCGGCCGTCGCAGCCGACCCCGAGCCCGTATCCGACCCCACCGCCGGCATGGCGGCCCCATCGGCCTACTCCAACACCGCCTCCCCCCAGGCCCAGGCAGCAACACCGCTCACCCAGAAGTAGCGGGTACGAGAAGGGCGGCGCCGTGGGCTGATCCCGGCGCCACCTTCTGGCGTTCCGCGAGGGAAGCGCCGGCGGAGGTCATTCTGTGAGGGGGCGCCGGCGGAGGTCATCGCGCGAGGGGGACGTCGGGGGAGGCCATTCCACGACGGGGACATCGGCGGAGGTCATTCCACGACGGGGGCGCCAGCGGAGCCCATTCCACGACGGGGGACGTCGGGGGAGGCCATTCCACGACGGGGGCGCCAGCGGAGCCCATTCCACGACGGGGGACATCGGCGGAGGCCATTCCACGACGGGGGCGCCCGGCTGAGAACGAGCGCCACGACACTCGCCGCCAACAGCAGCGTCACCGCATACTCCGGGCCGCCGAGGACCGGCCCCGCCGGCGGCGCCAGCCCCACCAGCCCGAGACACACCGCCCACACCCCCTTCCACCGAGGCCGGGGCACCGCCGAGGACCGGCGCGGCCATCGGCCCGTCACCACGGTGAAGGCTCCCAGCGCTACCAGCGCGCACCCCACGGCGATCACGGTCCCGTCGTACACCTCGCCGATCACCCGCCCGCCCCCGTCAGCTCCAGCTCCCCCGCGACCTGGCACACCGCGACGAACGCCGTGCCCCTGCGCAGGCCGGCCACCCCGAGGTGTCCCTCGCCGTCGCGGAGGTCGACGAGGACCGTGCCGGTGGCCGGGTCGAAGGCCAGGGAGCCGTACACCGAGTGGTCCGACCGTCCCGGGCGCCACCGGAAGCAGACCTGCTCCTGTCCCGTCTCCTGCCCCTTCTCCTGACCCTTCTCCTGCCCCTCCTCCTGTCCCTTCTCGGTGGCCAGGAAGGCGCGCTCGGCGGAGGCCAGCCGCTCCCGCGTCCGCTCCGGCCAGCCGTCCGAGACGTCCGCCGCGCGCAGCAGATGCCGCTGCCGGTCGTCCAGGACCGCCGCGGAGAACGTGAGTCCGGCCGTCCGCGACCGGCGTCTGAGCCACCACCACGCCAGCGCCGCCCAGACGAGGCCGACGGTGCCCCACGCCAGGACCGCGGTCGCCGCCTCCTGGCCCAGGTTGCCCCAGGTGAACCCGTCGTCCACGAGCCCGGCGAGCAGCTGGACCACCATCAGCGGCGACTGGACGGCCACGGCCGCCCGCCAGCACGCCATGAGCAGCTTCACGGTCCGTCTCCGCAGGCGAGTTCATAGGCCTCCGCGACCCACGGCTCGTCCGAGCCGTGCTCGGTGGGGTCGTAGCCGCACGCCAGTGAGGTGCTGAGGGTGCCGGGGAGATAGGTGGAGACACTGCCGTAGACGCGTGTACGGGTGCCGTCGGGGCAGTCCGCCGTGAAGCTGGCGTCCACGGCCCGGACCGCCTGCGCTGTCGCGAAGACGCCGGCGCCGTGGAAGTCGATGCGGTCGGCCTCCTCCGCGTCGGCGGACGTGGTGCCCGGCTTCGCCAGCTCCGACGCGGACCAGTGCTTCAGCTGCTTCGCGAGCGAGGCGTAGAGCCGCCGGGTGGACGGACCCTCGCCGCTCACCTCGATCCGCGGCTCCAACTCCCGCAGCCGCGCGGGCGTGATGGTCACCCACCCGTCGTCCTGCCCGACCTCGACCGGCCGGGACACCGCGATGAGCGTCGGTTCCCTGGTGACCCGCCCCCATCGGATCTCCCCACCCGCACACCCCGCCGGCGAAGCCTTGACCGTCGTACGTGCCACGGCCGTCGAGTCGTCGCCGCCCACCCGGCATCCGCTCACGCCGAGAGCGACGGCCGCGCACCACAGCACCGCGGGCACGGCACGTCGAGCCGAGTTGTTCACAGGGTTCCCCTCCCCTTCGTGTTCCGCAGCCGGATGAAAGAGCAGGAACCTGTGAAGCAACACCCCCTACCTGCGAAAAGGCGTGATCGTGATGAACTCGTGACGGCTCCGGGACCGGGCCCGCACCCCGCGCCGGAATTAATGATGTTCACACCCCGCCCGCATTCCCTCCACGCCACCTCCCGTCTAGGTTCGAGCCGTCAGCGGGCCCTTGTTCTGGAGCGCAACGCCCAGGGGCCCGCTTCCGAATGTGGGGAAACACATGAGAAAGCTCGCCATCGGCGCCGCCGTGACCGGCGCCCTGGCTCTGTCCGCGCTGGCCGTGCCCGCCGCACAGGCCGCCACGCCGGACCTCGTCTTCGCGGACGTGACCGTCAACAACGGCAAGGCGATCACCGTCGGCACCACGAAGGAGGTGCAGGTCCCGGTGACGTACACCCTGACCCGCCCCTCCGACCTGACGATCGACTACGAGAACAACGCCGCCGGCATCATGATCTACCGCGGCGGCCTCGCGAACTCCGACAACGTGATCGAGGGCTCCTTCTCGCCGACCTGCACCACCACGTCGACGACGGACACCACGGTCACGGAGTCCTGCTCCGACACCTTCAGCATCGACCCGGAGTACGACCTCTTCGAGGCCGCGGACGCCACCACCTGGACGGTCGGCGGCTTCTACGGCCAGATGAACGCGGACGACGACGACTCGGACGACCACATCAGCCTCGAGTACGGCTACGCGGCCTGGGGCAACAAGGGCAGCGTCCAGCTCAAGCGCGCCGCCAAGGTCACCGTCAACGCCTCGCCGGAGCCGGTGAAGAAGGGCAGGACCATCACGGTCAGCGGCAAGCTGACCCGGGCCAACTGGTGGACCGGCTCCTACTCCGCCTACACCTCGCAGAAGGCCACGCTCCAGTTCCGCGCCAAGGGCTCGGACACCTACAGCACCGTCAAGACGGTGACGTCCTCGACCACCGGCGCCCTCAAGACGACGGTGACGGCCACCAAGGACGGCTACTACCGCTACACCTTCGCGGGCACGACCACGACGGCGTCGGCGAAGGCGACCGGCGACTACATAGACGTGCAGTAGGCGTCACAGCCCCCTTCACAACCCCTCCCTCCCCGCCCACCGCCCCCGCAGGTAACGACTCCGTTTCCTGCGGGGGCGGTTTGTTCTGCGCCTCTTGACTCCCCCACGGTCCAGACCTATGTTCCTCGCATCCGATAGGAAACCTTCCTAACAGTCATGGTCCGTAAAGTCTGCTGTCCGTAGAGTCCACTGCGGAACAGTCCCGGGAGAGGGGTACACATGGCCGGCACCCCGCGCACACTCCGCGCGATGAACGACCGTGCCGCCCTCGACCTCCTGCTGGAGCACGGGCAGCTGTCCCGCACCCGGATCGGCAAGCTCACCGGCCTGTCCAAGCCGACCGCGTCCCAGCTGCTGGCCCGGCTGGAAGCCGCCGGACTGGTACTGGCCGGCGGCACCACCGAGGGCAGGCCCGGCCCCAACGCCCAGCTGTACGAGGTGAATCCGGCCGCCGCCCACGCGGCCGGCCTCGACGTCACCCCCGAACGTGTCCTCGCCGCCGTCGCCGACATCACCGGCCGCACCGTGGGTTCGTACGAACTGCCCACCCCCGGCAGGCGGACCGGCACCCCGGTCGTGCAGCAGGTCACCGACGCCCTCGACGGCGCCGCCAAGGCAGCGGGCCTGGCCCGTGCCGACGTGCATCGCCTCGTCATCGGCACCCCCGGCGCCTTCGACCCCAACACCGGCCGACTGCGCTACGCCTCCCACCTCCCCGGCTGGCACACCCCGGCCCTCCTCGACGAGATCGCCGCCGCGCTGCCGATGCCGGTGGAGTACGAGAACGACGTCAACCTCGTCGCCGTGGCCGAGCAGCGGCTCGGCGCGGCCCGCGGCCACGACGACTTCGTCCTGCTGTGGAACGAGGGCGGTCTCGGCGCCGCGCTCGTCCTCGGCGGCCGGCTGCACCGCGGCTGGACCGGCGGCGCGGGCGAGGTCGGCTTCCTGCCGGTGCCGGGCACCCCGCTGGTACGGCAGGTCACCAAGGCCAACAGCGGCGGCTACCAGGAGCTGGCCGGTTCCCAGGCCATCCCCCGGCTCGCCCGCGAACTCGGCGTCGACGACATCCCGAACGGCCCGTACGCCGAGGTCGCCGCCGCCCTCGTCGCCCGCGCCGCAACCTCCGAAGACCCCGCCCACCAACAGCTGTTGGAGACGTACGCGACCCGCCTCGCCACCGGTCTGGCCTCGCTCGTCTCCGTCCTCGACCCGGAACTCGTCGTCCTGAGCGGCGCTTCCCTCACCGCCGGCGGCGAGCCGCTGCGCTCACTCGTCCAGTCCGAACTGGAGGAGCTGGCCGCGGCCCGCCCCCACCTCGTCGTCGGCGACGTATCCGAACAGCCCGTGCTGCGCGGCGCGTTGGAGAGCGCGCTGGCGGCCACCCGCGATGAGGTCTTCGACACCTCGCGCTGAACCCTCCTCCCATCCCCTTCCCCGCCCCAGGGAGACTTCGCCATGCCCAAGCGTGCCCGAACAACGGCATTTGCCCTGCTTTCCTCCATCGCCCTCCTGACCACGGCAGCCTGTACCGGCCAGTCCACCTCCGGTGCCGACGACGACGCCTCCGCCGAGACGACGATCAACTTCTGGCACGCGTGGAGCGCGCCGAACGAGGTGAAGGCGGTCAAGTCCCTGATCGCCGGCTTCGAGAAGGCGCATCCCAACATCCACGTGAACGTCGTCGGCAACATGACGGACGACAAGATCAACCAGGCGCTGCGCGCGGGCGGTTCCAAGGCACCCGACGTGATGTCGTCCTTCACCACCAACGCCGTCGGCAAGTTCTGCTCCTCCGGCGCCCTGGTCGACCTCAACCCGTTCTTCGAGAAGGCGGACATCGACCCGGCCAAGACCTTCCCGACGGCGATGAACGAGTACACCCAGTTCGAGGGCGACCGCTGCACGGCGCCCCTGCTCGGTGACGCGTACGGCCTCTACTACAACAAGACCGCGTTCGAGAAGGCCGGCATCACCGCTCCGCCGAAGACCTGGTCCGAATTCGAGGCCGATGCCAAGAAGTTGACGATCCCTCAGGGCGACAGCTTCAAGCAGCTCGGCTTCATGCCGAACTATCACGGCTGGGAGACCACGACAGAGCACTACATGGGCCAGTTCTCCCCGACGTACTTCGACAAGGCAGGCAAGTCGACGGTCGCCACGGATCCGGCGGTCGCCGCCGCGTTCACCACGCAGAAGAAGCTGGTCGACGAACTCGGCGGCTACCAGAAGCTGGAGAAGTACCGCTCCAAGCTGGGCGACGAGTGGGGCCCCAAGCACCCCTTCCACACCGGCCAGGTGGCCATGCAGCTCGACGGTGAATGGCGCCTCGGCATGGCCCTGGAGGCCAAGCCCGGCTTCGAGATCGGGGTGGCCCCGCTGCCCGTCCCCGACGACCAGGCGGACCAGTACGGCAAGGGCTACATCACCGGCACGATCACCGGCATCGCCGCCACCAGCAAGAAGCAGAACGCGGCCTGGGAGCTGGTCAAGTACATCACCACGGACACGGACGCGGTGGTGGGCTTCTCCAACGCCATCCACAACGTGCCCTCCACGCTGGACGCCCTGAAGTCCCCGAAGCTGAAGTACGACCCGCGCTTCAAGACCTTCCTGGACATCGCGGCGAACCCGGACTCCACGACGAGCCCCGCCTCCCTCAACGGCGGCGTGTACCTCTCCACGATCCAGAACCTGGGCTACGACTACGAGAGCGGCCGGACCAAGGACCTCAAGGCCGGTCTCACCGCCGCGGCCCAGCAGATCGACACGGACATCGCGCAGGCGAAGTAGCCATGAGCACCGTCACGTTGGCGTCGAAACGCCGCCGAGCGGCCCTCCGTACGGCCGCCTTCATGTCCCCCTGGCTGATCGGTTTCACGGTCTTCTTCGCGTACCCGATGATCTCGACGCTCTACTTCTCCTTCATGCACTACGACGGCTTCAAGCCGCCGACCTGGAGCGGGACGAAGAACTGGACCTACGTCTTCGAGAGCTACCCCTACTTCTGGCCCGCGCTGCGCAACACCCTGTGGCTGGTGGTGATCACGGTGACCCTGCGGGTCCTGTTCGGACTCGGCATCGGTCTCCTCATCACCAAGATCAAGACCGGCGCAGGTGTCTTCCGCACCCTCTTCTACCTGCCCTACCTCGCCCCGCCGGTCGCGGCCACGATGGCCTTCGCCTTCCTCTTCAACCCCGGGACCGGCCCGGTCAACTCGATCCTGGAGAAGGTCGGCATCCCGGCCCCGGGCTGGTTCAACGACCCCAGCTGGTCCAAGCCGGCCCTCACCCTCCTCTTCCTGTGGGGCGTGGGCGACCTGATGGTCATCTTCATGGCCGCGCTGCTCGACGTACCGAAGGAGCAGTACGAGGCGGCCGAGCTGGACGGGGCGTCGGCGTGGCAGCGCTTCCGCTACGTCACCATCCCCAACATCTCGCCGATCATCATGTTCGCGGTGGTCACCGGGGTGATCGCGGCGATGCAGTGCTACACCCAGCCGCTGGTCGCCGGGAAGGTCGCCTCGGGGGTGATCCAGGGCGCGGGCACCTTGTTCGAGCCCGGCTACCCGGAGAAGTCGACCCTGACGCTCCCCCAACTCATCTACAACCTGGGCTTCCAGCGCTTCGACTACGGCTCGGCCTGTGTGGTCGCCCTCGTCCTCTTCGCCCTCTCCATGGCCTTCACCGCGTTCCTGATGCGGCGCCGCGGCGGTCTCATCCAGGCAGGTGACTGACAGATGACCCAAGTAATGGACCGGCCGGTGGAGTTGAAGGAGCCGGCCTCCCCCGCCGCACGCACGGCCCGCCGCAAAGCGCTCCTGGAATGGATAGCGATCCACTCCCTCGGCATCGCCGCGGCCCTGTTCTTCACGCTCCCCTTCGTGTTCGTCTTCCTGACCTCGCTCATGAGCGACGACCAGGCCCTGAGCCGCGACCTGATCCCGCACACCTGGGAGTGGTCCAACTACCAGAAGGTCTTCGACACCCCGGGCTTCCTGACCTGGTGGAAGAACACGCTGCTCTACGCCGGCGCCGGCACCGTCCTCGTCGTCGTGTCGTCGATCCCCGTGGCGTACGCGCTCGCCAAGTTCCGCTTCCGGGGCCGCAACCTCTCCCTGATGCTGGTGATCTCGATGATGATGCTGCCGCCCCAGGTGGTCGTCATCCCGATGTACCTGTTCTGGGCCAAGCAGTTGGACCTCTCGGGCACCCTGTGGCCGCTGATCATCCCGCTGGCGTTCGGCGACGCGTTCTCCATCTTCCTGCTCCGCCAGTTCCTGATGACGATCCCCAACGAGTACCTCGACGCGGCGAAGGTGGACGGCTGCGGAGATCTGCGCACCCTGCTGAAGGTCGTCCTCCCCATGGCGAAGCCCGGTATCGCCGCGGTGGCCCTCTTCCAGTTCTTCAACGCCTGGAACGACTACTTCGGCCCCCAGATCTACACCTCCGAGAACCCCGGTGCCTGGACCCTCAGCTACGGCCTGGAGTCCTTCAAGGGCGCCCACCACACCGACTGGAACCTGACCATGGCCGCGACCGTGCTGGTCATGGCCCCCGTGATCCTCGTGTTCTTCTTCGCACAGAAGGCGTTCGTGGAGGGTGTCACGCTCACCGGAGTAAAGGGTTGAACACCGAATGAAACTCACCGTGGTCGGCGGAGGCTCGACCTACACCCCCGAACTCATCGACGGCTTCGCCCGTCTGCGGGACACCCTGCCCCTCCAGGACCTGGTCCTGATGGACCCGTCCACCGAACGCCTGGACCTCATGGGCCCCCTGGCCCGCCGCATCTTCGCGCGCCAGGGCCACCCGGGCCGCATCACGACCACCTCCGACCTCGACGCGGCCGTGGAGGGCGCCGACGCGGTGCTGCTCCAACTCCGTGTGGGCGGCCAGGCGGCCCGGCAACAGGACGAGACCTGGCCCCTGGAGTGCGGCTGCGTGGGCCAGGAGACCACAGGAGCGGGCGGTCTCGCCAAAGCCCTCCGCACGGTCCCCGTGGTCCTGGACATAGCGGAACGGGTCCGCCGCACCAACCCCGACGCCTGGCTGATCGACTTCACCAACCCGGTGGGCATCGTCACCCGGGCCCTCCTCCAGGCGGGCCACAAGGCGGTGGGCCTGTGCAACGTGGCGATCGGCTTCCAGCGCAGGTTCGCAGCCCTCCTGGACGTCGCACCGTCCGAAATCCACCTGGATCACGTGGGCCTCAACCACCTCACCTGGGAGACCGGGGTACGGCTCGGCGGCCCCGACGGCAAGGACGTCCTGCCCGAACTCCTCGCGGAGCACGGCGAGTCGATCGCCACCGACCTGCACCTGCCCCCCACCCTGCTCAACCGGCTCGGCGTGGTCCCCTCCTACTACCTGCGCTACTTCTACGCGCACGACGAGGTCGTACGGGAACTGCGCACCAAACCGTCCAGGGCCGCCGAAGTAGCGGCGATGGAACAGGAACTGCTGAACCTGTACGGCGATCCCACCCTGGACGAGAAGCCGGCCCTGCTCGCCCGACGCGGCGGCGCCTACTACTCGGAGGCGGCCGTGGACCTGGCGGCGGCACTGCTGAGCGGAGGGGGAAGCCCGTACCAGGTGGTGAACACGCTCAACCAAGGCACACTGCCCTTCCTGCCCGACGACGCCGTGATCGAGATCCAGGCGGCGGTGGACCGGAACGGCCCCCGCCCCCTCCCTACGGCCCCCATGGACCCGCTGTTCTCGGGGCTGACGGCGCACGTCACCACTTATGAGGGCCTCGCCCTGGAGGCGGCCCTGCACGGCGGCCGGGACCGCGTCTTCAAGGCCCTCCTCGCCCACCCCCTGATCGCCCAGTACGAGCACGCCGAGGCCCTCACCGACCGGCTGATCGCACACAACCGGGAGCACCTCGCGTGGGCATGACGGCACGTGTCCTCGCGATAGACGCGGGCAACAGCAAGACGGACGTAGCCGTCCTGGCCCCCGACGGAACGGTCCTGTCCACCGCCAGAGGCGGCGGCTTCCGCCCCCACACCAGGGGCGTCGAGCCGGCACTGGACACCGTGGCCGCATCGGTGACCGAGGCCTTCACGGCGGCCGGAGTCACCACGGCGGACCACATCTCGGCCTGCTTCGCCAACGCCGACCTCCCGGTGGAGGAGGAACAGCTGGCGGCGGCGCTGCACGCGCGCGCGTGGGGCGCGAGCGTCAAGGTCCGCAACGACACCTTCGCGATCCTGCGGGCCGGGGTCACCGAACCGCGCGGGGTCGCCGTGGTGTGCGGCGCGGGCATCAACTGCGTCGGCATGCGCCCCGACGGGCGTACCGCCCGTTTTCCCGCGCTCGGCCGGATCTCCGGCGACTGGGGCGGCGGCTGGGGCCTCGCCGAGGAGGCCCTGTGGCACGCGGCACGCGCGGAGGACGGCCGGGGCGTCGACACCGACCTCGCGCGCGTGCTCCCCGCTCACTTCGGGCTCCCCTCCATGTACGCCCTCATAGAGGCCCTGCACCTGGAGCGCATCGCACCGTCCCGCCGCCACGAACTCACCCCGGTGCTCTTCACCACGGCCGCCGCCGGCGACCCCGTGTCCCGCTCCCTCATCGACCGCCTGGCCGACGAGGTGGTGTCCATGGCGACGGTGGCCCTGACCCGCCTGGACCTGCTGAACGAGGAGACACCGGTCCTCCTGGGAGGCGGAGTCCTGGCAGCCGGCCATCCCCAACTGGACACCGGGATACGCAACTTGCTGTCCGCCCGCGCACCAAAAGCCGTACCCCAAGTGGTCACGGCAAGCCCGGTACTGGGCGCGGCACTCCTGGGCCTGGACGACGTAAAGGCCCCCACAGCGGCCCAGGCAAGAACAAGACAGCACTACGAACCCTGAACCGGCGGTTGGCGCGTCAACACGGGCGCCCTCTATAGGTGACCGATTCCGCGCCGTTCCGAGGACGTACACCCCCCGGCGCGTCCCCGACCCCCACCCGGCCGCCCGCGAAACGCACGCCCCCGCCGCCCCGCAGCTCTCGAACCGGGAACCGAACAGATTCCCGCCGCGTGTGATTGGGCAGGGGGTGTGCGGGGCGCTACGTTATGCCGGATTTCCGGCACCCACGCTGCGATCCGATCAAGATCCAGTGAAGGCCGGTGCGCATTGTCGGTCCCGGCAGCGATACTTGCGGCGACAGATGACCATGGGGGAGGTCAACCAGTGACACACCCGCCGAAAAGCAGCGCGGCACCACCGAGCACCGGCATGCCCACCATGCCGGCCGTACCACCGCAACCGGCCCCGCGGGCGAACGGCACCCCCACCCCTGCCGCCGCCCCGCCCACCACGCCCGTCCCCGAGGAACCCCGCCGCACCGCGTTCGCGGAGGGCGTCGACCGCCTGCGCCACGCGGCCACCACCGAACCCGGCCGGCTCCGCATCATCGGCGCGTTCCTCGCCGCTCTCGTCATCGCGTTCGGCGCCGTCACGGCCTGGCAGACAGCGGACCGCGCCGCCGCGGCCGACGACGTCCTGCACAAGAGCCAGCCGCTCAGCAGCGCCGCCGCCGACATCTACCGCAGCCTCGCCGACGCCAACACCGCCGCCTCCAGCGGCTTCCTCGCCGGCGGCCAGGAGACGGCGACCTCCCGCGAGGTCTACGAGGAGGACATCGACAAGGCGGCCTCCGGTCTCGTCAAGGCCGCGGCGAACTCGGACCCCGACTCCCCGGCCGCGGCGACGGTCGCGAAGCTCAACCGTCTGCTCCCGGAGTACAAGGGCCTGGTGGAGCGCGCCCGCACCTACAACCGCCAGGGCTTCCCGGTCGGCGGCGCGTACCTGCGCTACGCCAACGACAAGATGCAGCACGACATGCTCCCGGCGGCGGAGGACCTCTACACGAGCGAGAACGAACGCCTGCGCGCCGACTACGACGACGCGACGCCGTACCCGTGGGCGGCGATAGCGCTGGGCGTCCTGGCGCTCGCCGCCCTCGCCTGGGCCCAGCACCGCAACTACCGCCGTACGAACCGGCTCCTGAACCACGGCCTGGTGGCGGCGACCGCGACGGCGACGGTCGTGCTGCTGTGGCTGGTCGTGGGCCATACCGTCGCGCGCGCGGGCCTGAACGACTCCTACGACCACGGCGTCCGCTCCCTCAACGTCCTGCACGACGCCCGCATCGCGTCCCTCAAGGCCCGGGGCAACGAGAACCTCACGTTGGTCGCGCGCGGCGCGGAGACGGTGACGGTGACGAACGCGAAGGGCGAGAAAGAAGTCAAGGACGCGTACGACAACACGTTCCAGCAGAACATGAAGACGCTCGGCGCGGGCCTCGCCGAGGCGGCGAAGCTGGCCGACGACAGCTCCGGCGAGAAGCCGGTCACCGCGGCGGAGGGCAATATGGCGGAGTGGCAGAAGCGCCACACCGCGGCCCGTGACGAGGACGACCACGGCAACTACGAGGCGGCGCTGAACCGGGTCATCGGCCCCGAGAACGCGACGGGCGAGTGCTTCGACAGCGTCGACGACAATCTCGCCAAGGCGATCGCGCACGAGGAGTCCGAGTTCGAGCAGGCGGCCGGCGACGGCCTGGACGCGATGACGGGCCTGACCGTGGGCGCGGCGGTGCTCGCCGTCCTGGGCGCGGCCGGCGCGGTGCTTGGCATCGGCCGCAGGCTGTCGGAGTACCGGTGAGAGGGGGCGTGACGATGAACGTACGACGTCTGCGGGCCGGTCTGCGGGGCTGGGGCGGTGTGGCCGCGATGGCGGTGGTCTGCGTCCTCGCGCTCGCGTTCGTGCTGCTGCTGCCGCTGACGCAGTCGAAGGGCGCCGACGGCAGCGCGACCGGCGGTCCCGGCGTGGCCCACGGCAGCCAGGCGCGGGCCGAGGACGACCCGTGTCAGGATCCGCAGATCGCGAAGGCCCCGGAGAAGCAGACGCTGTCCCCGTCGGGCGCGGACGGCGACACCATCAAGAAGATCAAGGCCCGCGAGGGCGACGCGCGCAAGCTGATCGTCGGCGTGGACCAGAACAGCTACCGCTGGGGCTACCGCAACCCGAACGCGGGCACCAGCGGAACGCTGGAGGGCTTCGACATCGACCTGGTGCACCGGATCGCCGCCGAGATACTCGGTGACCCGAACGCGGTGCTGTTCAAGGCGATCCCCACCAACCAGCGCATCCCCGCGCTCCAGGAGGGCCGGGTCGACATGGTGGTGCGCACGATGACCATCAACTGCGCGCGGCTGGGCCAGGTCGCGTTCTCCGCCCCGTACTTCAAGACCGGCCAGCAGGTCCTCGCCCCCAAGTCCTCGACGATCAAGGGGTACGACGACACGCTCGCTGGCAAGAGGATCTGCACGGCGGAGGGTTCGACGGCCAACACCAAGCTGACGGACGACCAGAAGGCGGGCACGCTCACCGCGAAGGCGAAGATCGTCAAGCCGGTGCCCAACCAGCTGGACTGCCTGGTACGGCTCCAACTCGGTGAGGTGGACGCCGTGGTGACGGACGGCGCGCTCGCCGCGAGCCAGGCGGCCCAGGACCCGACGGTCCAGCTGAAGGGCGACCCGTTCACGACCGAGTACTACGGCGTGGCGATGAACCTGAAGGCGGACGATCTGGTACGCCGGGTCAACCAGATCCTGGCGGACTACCGCAAGGACACCGCGGACGGCTGGCAGACGTCGTACGACAAGTGGCTGTCGGCGACACTGGACAAGGACGCCACGAAGTCGGAGCCGCCGGCACCGGAGTACCTCCGCAAGAGCTGAGCGGGACACCACCAGGCACCCTGAACGGCGAGCAACCACCCCCAACAACCAGACCAGCAGCGAGAGGTGATCGATGGGCGTCACGGGACCCCCCGGGCCGGTGATGGACCGGGACGAGGTGGACCGTGCGCTGGCGCGGCTCGGCGCGGAGTACGAGGCGATCGAGACCTCGCTCCTCGCCTTGCAGGACCACTCCGGCCGCAGGCTCCTGGAGGGCGCCGCGCTCACGGGCGTCACCAGGGAGCGCTGGACGGCCGCGGAGGCGTCGATCACGCTGCTGTGGGCGTACTTCGACGCGTACACGGACGCGTTGCGCAGCGCCCGGGAGATCAGGTCGCGGCGCCGCTGGTCCAGCCGTGAGGACCTGGTGGAGCTGACGGAGCTGCTGCGCGGCTCGTCGGTGACGGTGGCGGGCAGCGCTACGGCGACGGCCAACGCGCCGACGCTGCACGGGAATTCGGGCAAGCTCAGCGAGCAGTTCAGCCTCGCCGCGCTCGTCGACCGGATGAACGAGCTGTACGCGACCTCGCTCGACATGGTCGTCGCCGCCGATGCCGTCTGGTCGGCGCTGCCCGCGCGGATAGATTTACTGGCCGCGGAGCTCCAGCGCACCCGTAAGCTCGCGCACTCGGTGGGCGTCCGCCCGGGCGAGCACCCGGCGGGCGACGACCTGGAGCGCATCACCCGCACACTGACGACCCTGCGCGAGCAGGTGGTGTCCGACCCGCTGGCCTACTGGAACCCGACCCCGGGCAGCTCGGCACCGGGCGGCGGGCGTCCCGACACCACGGTGTACGACCGGGAGGCGCGCGCCCTGGAGGACGTACGCCGGGAGATCGACGCGGTGCTGACGGTGCGTCAGGACGCGGAGCAGCGGCTGGTCCGGCTCCGGGACGTGCTCTCCCGCGCGGACCGCACGCTCGCCGAGGCCCGTACCGCGCGCGGCGAGGTGCTGGCGAAGATCGCGGCCACCGAGGTGCCGGTCGTCAGCGGTCCGCCGACCGTGCTTCAGGAGCAGCTGGCGACGGCCGCCGAGTACCGCAGACACGCCCAGTGGCACCGCCTGTCCCCGCTCCTGGAGTCCCTGGAGCAGAAGGCGGAGGACGAACTGCTGCGCGCCCGCGAGTCGTTGACCGCGGTCACCCAGCCGCTGGCGGTCCGCGCGGAGCTGCGCGGCCGCCTCGACGCGTACAAGGCGAAGGTCGCCCGGCACGGGCTCGCCGAGGACCCGTTCCTGATCGAGCGGTACGACGCGGCGCGCCGCATGCTGTGGAGCGCGCCCTGTGATCTGCGCGTCGCGGAACAGGCCGTGCTGCGCTACCAGCACGCGGCCGCCGAGCTGCTGCGCGCCCCGCGGGTGCCGGAGCAGAGCGGTCCGGAGGACCGTAGGGGGGAGGCCCAGTCATGAGTCAGGCAGCACAGCAGACCTGTCAGCGGCCCGGTTGCGGCGGGTCGTACGAGGACGTCGGCGGCGGTGAGCTGTACTGCGACACCTGCGGACTCGCGCCGGTGGTGTCGGCGACCGGCATGGTGGGTTCCCCGCCGACCGGGATCACGGGCGGCGGCAAGGGCTCGCGCGGTTCGGGCAGCGCCAGTTCACGCTCCGGCAGCAGCCGCAGCACGTCCCGCAGCACCTCGCAGTCGTCGAAGTCCCGGCGCTCGGTGTCGGGCCGCCTCTCGCGTGCCCTGTCGGGCCGGTCGACGAGCCGCTCGGTGTCGGTGCGCAGCTCGGGTTCCGGCACCGGGGCGAGCGCCCGGGGCCGGCTGGGCGCCGGCCTGGTCGAGGTGCCGGGCGTACCGCGTCCCGACCCGCGCGCGATGGTGCTGGAGAACCCCGAGGTCCCCGAGCGCAAGCGGTTCTGCTCCCGCTCGGACTGCGGGGCGCCGGTGGGCCGGGCGCGCGGTGAGCGGCCGGGGCGTACGGAGGGCTTCTGCACCAAGTGCGGCAACCCGTACTCGTTCGTCCCGAAGCTGACGTCCGGCGACATCGTGCACGGCCAGTACGAGGTCGTGGGCTGTCTGGCGCACGGCGGTCTGGGCTGGGTCTATCTCGCCGTCGACCGCGCGGTCTCGGACCGCTGGGTGGTCCTCAAGGGCCTGCTCGACACCGGCGACCAGGACGCGATGGCGGCGGCGATCTCCGAGCGGCGCTTCCTCGCCGAGATCGAGCACGCGAACATCGTGCGGATCTACAACTTCGTGGAGCACCTCGACCAGCGCACGGGTTCGCTGGACGGGTACATCGTCATGGAGTACGTGGGCGGCAAGTCCCTCAAGGAGATCGCCAACGGCCGCCGCAACCCGGCAGGCAAGCGCGACCCGCTCCCGGTGGAACAGGCCTGCGCGTACGGCATCGAGGCCCTGGAGGCGCTCGGTCACCTCCACAGCCGCAACCTGCTCTACTGCGACTTCAAGGTCGACAACGCCATCCAGACCGAGGACCAGCTCAAGCTCATCGACATGGGCGCGGTCCGCAGGATGGACGACGACGAGTCGGCCATCTACGGCACGGTCGGCTACCAGGCGCCCGAGGTCGCCGAGGTCGGCCCGTCGGTGGCGTCCGACCTCTACACGGTCGCCCGCACCCTGGCGGTCCTCGCCTTCGACTTCCAGGGCTACACGAACGTCTTCGTGGACTCCCTGCCCGACCCCGACAACATCGAGGTCTTCCGCCAGTACGAGTCCTTCTACCGCTTCCTGGTCCGCGCCACCGACCCCGACCCGGCCCGCCGCTTCGCCTCCGCCCAGGAGATGGCCGAGCAGCTGACCGGCGTCCTGCGCGAGGTCGTCTCGCTCCAGACGGGCCGGCCGCGGCCCGCGCTGTCGACGCTGTTCGGTCCCGAACTGCGGGTGCCGGACACGGAGTTGTTCCCGAAGCTGGACGGGGAGGTTTCTCGGCTGGGGGCGCGGGTGGTGCGCACCCGGCGGCCGGGCGCCATCGTCTCCTCCGCCACCGTCTCCTCCGCCGCTGTCGCTCTTGGCGGCGGGGCCGTCCCGACGCTCGGGAGTGTGGTGGCACTGGTCAAGCCGGTCGGAACGCCCGCCGCGGCGCTGGCGCTTCCCGTTCCGCGGGTCGACCCCTCCGATCCCAACGCCGGCTTCCTCGCCGGGCTCATGGCGACCGCCACCGCGGAGCTGCTGGGGGCGCTGGCCGCCGCGCCGGCGCCGTCCGTCGAGACACGGTTGCGGCAGATCCGGGCGTGGCTGGAGAACGGCGACGCGCACACCGCGCTGGAGGCGCTGGCGCGCGTGGAGGACGAGCGGCCCGACGACTGGCGGGTGGTCTGGTACCGCGGGGTCGCCGCCCTGGTCACCGGGGATCACGAGGCCGCCGCGCTCGCCTTCGACGCCATCTACGACGCCTTCCCCGGCGAGCCCGCGCCGAAGCTGGCGCTCGGGCTGTGCGCGGAGGTGCTGGGGCAGCTCGACAACGCCGCCGAGTACTACCGCCTGGTCTGGGCCACCGACCCCAGCTATGTGAGCGCCGCGTTCGGGCTCGCGCGGGTCCAGCTCGCGGCCGGGGACCGTCGGAGCGCCGTACGGACACTGGAGTCGGTGCCGGAGAGTTCCATCCACTACACCGGCGCCCGCGTGGCCGCCGTACGGGCGCGGCTGCGTCAACGCACGCCCGGCGCCGGTGACGTACCGTTCCTTGACGACCTCACCGCCGCCGCGGGGCAGGTCGAGGCGCTGGACGCGTACGGGCTGGATCCGGCGCGCCGGGAGCAGTTGTCCGCCGAAGTCCTCGGCTGTGCCCTGGACTGGGTACTCTCCGGTGGCCAGGGCGCGGACCCGGCCGCCCGTCGGGTGCTGCTCGGCAGCGAGCTGGACGAGCGGGGACTCCGCTTCGGCCTGGAGCGTTCGTACCGCACGCTGGCGCGGCTCGCGCGGGGCGGCGAGGAGAGGATCGACCTGGTGGAACGTGCCAACCGTTACCGCCCCCGGACGTGGGTGTAGTTGATGTCGCAGATGCCCCAGCAGGCCGCCCTGACGAACTGCCCGAGCTGCGAGGAGCCGCTCGAGTCGGGTGACCGCTTCTGCGGTGCGTGCGGATACGACCTGTCCGCCGTACCGGCCCGCCCGGACGACCACCCGACGCTCGCCGTGAACGGCTCGGCGCCGGTGGCCGGTCCGGTGGCCGCACCGGCGTCCCCGCGGGCACCGGTGTCGGCTCCGGACGAGGGCGGCCCCTGGCCGGCCGCGCAGGAGCCCGCCGGCTCCGACACCCCGCCGGCGACCCATCTGCCGACGGATCTGACGGGCATCGACTCCGGCGGCCACGACCTGGCCGCACAGCCGCCGAGCGGCTCCCCCGTCTCCCCGGCCTCCGGGGTGCGCTTCGACCGGCCGTCGGAGCCGGAGGAGTACCCGCTCCAGGCGCCGGACCCGCGGGTGACCGCCGAGGCGCCGACCCCGGCGGAGGGCGTCAAGCTGTGCGTGGCCTGCCGCGCGGGCCGGGTCGACCACGACGGCTACTGCGAGAACTGCGGGCACGCCCAGCCCCGCGAGCGCGACCACATGGAGCAGGAGTGCGGCCCGATGGCGGCCGTCAGCGACCGCGGTCTGCGCCACCACCGCAACGAGGACGCCTTCGGCATCGGCACCGCCGCCCTGCCCGACGGCTCCCCCGCGTCCGTGGCGATCGTCTGCGACGGCGTCTCCTCGGCGACCCGCCCCGACGACGCCTCCCTCGCCGCGTCCCGGGCGGCGAGCGAGTCCCTGCTGGCCGCCCTCGCCCGCGGCACCCATCCGCAGCAGGCGATGCACGACGCGATCGTCGCCGCCTCCCGCGCGGTCAACGCCCTGGCCGCCGAACCGCAGACGGCCCGTGAGCACGCTCCGCACCAGAACGCCCCGGCCTGCACGATCGTCGGCACCGTGGTGACGTCGGGGCTGCTGGTCGTCGGCTGGGTCGGCGACAGCCGCGCCTACTGGGTGCCGGTGGACCGCACCTCGCTGCCGGCCCGGCTCACCGAGGACGACTCATGGGCCGCGCAGATGGTCGCGGCGGGCCTGATGAACGAGGCGGAGGCGTACGCGGACGAGCGCGCCCACGCGATCACCGGCTGGCTCGGCGCGGACGCCTACGAACTGGAGCCGCACACCGCTTCCTTCAAGCCGGACCGGCCGGGTGTAGTGGTGGTGTGCACCGACGGACTGTGGAACTACGCGGAGGCCGCGCAGGACATGGCCGAGGCCGTACCGCTCGATGCCGCCGTGCGCCCTCTGCACGCCGCGCAGGTCCTGGTCGGTCACGCCCTGGACGGCGGGGGCCACGACAACGTAACAGTGGCCCTCGTGCCGTTCCCCGCCCCGCCTCAGGGGGCAGGATCGGCCTGAGGCCGATTCGTACGGGGACGCCTCGCAGGACCGGAGGGGACCGGTCCGCACACCGTCGTACGCCCCGCAGCCGTGGGGTTTCCAAGGGGGATTCGATCAGGCATGGCCAATTTCTCGAAGTCCAACGTGCCGCAGTTCTCGGTGGACGTGTACCAGAACGAGTACCTGCCGGAGGACGGCCGCGAGGTCAACGCGATCGTCACGGTGAGCGCGACCGGCGGCGGCACCATCGGCAGCGCGGTCGCCGCGCCCCATCTCTACCCGGCGGGCCAGGGCCCGGACGCGGCCGTGGCGATCATGGTCGACTGTTCCGGGTCGATGGACTACCCGCCGACCAAGATGCGCAACGCCCGTGACGCCACTGCCGCGGCCGTCGACACCCTGCGCGACGGGGTGCACTTCGCGGTGATCGGCGGCACCCATGTCGCCAAGGAGGTGTATCCGGGCGGCGGGCGGCTCGCGGTCGCCGACGCCACCACCCGGGACCAGGCCAAGCAGGCCCTGCGCAAGCTCAGCGCGGGCGGCGGCACCGCCATCGGCACCTGGCTGCGGCTCGCCGACCGACTGCTGTCCTCGGCGGACGTCACCATCCGGCACGGCATCCTGCTCACCGACGGCCGCAATGAACACGAGTCACCCGAGGACCTCAAGGCGTCCCTCGACTCCTGCGCCGGGCGTTTCACCTGTGACGCCCGGGGCGTGGGCACCGACTGGGAAGTGAAAGAAGTCACAGGCATCGCCTCCGCGTTGCTCGGCACGGCGGACATCGTCGCCGACCCGGCCGGTCTCGCCGCCGACTTCACGCAGATGATGGAGACGGCGATGGGCAAGGAGGTCGCGGACGTCTCCCTGCGGGTGTGGACGCCGGTCGGCACCACGATCCGGTTCGTCAAGCAGGTCGCGCCCACCGTCGAGGAGTTGACCGAACGCCGCACCGAGGCGGGCCCGCGCGCCGGGGACTACCCCACCGGCTCCTGGGGAGACGAGTCCCGTGACTACCACGTCTGCGTGGAGGTGCCGGCCGCCCATCTCGGCCAGGAGATGCTGGCCGCCCGGGTCTCCCTCGTCATCCCCCAACCCGACGGCACCGCACAGAACTTGGGCGCCCAGGGGCTGGTGCGGGCGGTGTGGACCGACGACATGGTCGCCTCGACGTCGATCAACCCCCAGGTCGCCCACTACACCGGCCAGGCCGAACTGGCCCAAGTCATCCAACAAGGTCTCGATCTACGCAAAGCGGGCGATATGGATGGAGCAACGTCCAAACTGGGCCGGGCCGTTCAGCTCGCAAGCGCTTCCGGCAACGCCGATACTGCGAAACTGCTTGCGAAGGTGGTGGACGTGGTCGATGCCGCGACAGGTACTGTGCGGTTGAAGGCGAAGGTCGCGGAGGCCGACGAGATGACCCTCGAGACCCGGTCCACAAAGACTGTTCGTGTAAAGAAGTGACGACCAGAAGCAGAAGTTCCCTTACGTGAGAGGGGGAAGCGCCGACATGCCGACCTGCCCGAACGGACACCAGTCGGGTTCCGACGACTGGTGCGAGGTCTGCGGTCACCGCATGGCCGGTGCCGTGCCTCCGCCCCCTCCCCCGCCGCCGCCCCCCGGTGGCGGCTACGGCTTCCCGCCGCCCCCGCCGGGCGCCGGCGGCCAGCCCGGACGCAACCACCTGTCCGCCGTACCGGACCCCGAGCCGGAGCTCTGCCCGCAGTGCCGCACGCCCCGTGAGGGCGGTGCGCCGTTCTGCGAGGAGTGCCGGTGGAACTTCCTGACGAACACGGCGACCTCGTACACCCCGGCCGCCCCGCGCCCGCCGGCCCCCGGCCCGGGCGTCCGCTTCCAGGGTCCGCCGCCGGGCCAGTCGTACGGCGGTGGCGGTGACTCGTACGAGTACCAGGGCTCGCGTCCGTCCCAGATGAACCGTCCCGCCGAGCCGATCCCGCCCTTCGGCGGCGACCCCTCGGGCCCGCCCCCGCCGCCCGGCCAGGGTGGCCCCGGTGGACCCGGCGGCTTCGGCGGACCCGGTGGCGGCCCAGGCGGCCCCGGTCCGTTCGGCGGACCCGGTGGTCCCGGGGGGCCCAACGGTCCCGGCGGCTACGGCACGCAGGGCGGCCCCGGCGGGCCGAACGGCCCCGGCGGCTACGGTACGCAGGGCGGGCCCGGCGGCCCGGGCGGACCCGGTGGACCTGGTGGACCGAACGGCCCCGGTGCTTTCGGTACCCAGGGCGGACCTGGTGGCCCCAACGGCCCCGGTGGCCCCAACGGCCCTGGCGGCTTCGGCGGCCCCGGTGCGCCCGGTGGCTTCGACGGCCAGCGCGGACCCAGTGGGCCTGGTGGCCCTGGTGGCCCTGGTGGCCCTGGTGGCCCTGGTGGCCCTGGTGGACCCAACGGCCCGAACGGCCCCGGCGGCCACGGAGGCCCGGGTGCCCCCTCGCCTTTCGGCGGCGACCCCTCGCCCTTCGGCGACCCCTCCCGTCCGGTTCCGCCCCCGCCCGGCCCCACGCCCCCCGCGGGTCCCGGCGGACCTGGTGGCCCCGGCGCCCCGTCGGCGTTCTCGCCGTCCGGCCCGGCCGCCCCGCCCGCCTTCCCGCAGGAGACGAACCGGCCGCAGCCCGGCGGTCCGTCCTTCGGCGGCGGCGAGGACGACTGGGTGATCTCCCCGCCGTCCTCCACCGCCCCCGGCGGACCCGGCGGCGGCCCCGGCGGACCCGGCGGCGGCCCCGGCGGCCCCGGTGGCTACGGCTACCCGCAGCCCGGCTCCACCCAGGCCCCGCCCGGCCCCGGCTACCAGCAGCAGCCCGCCGGACCGGCGACCTGGATCGCGACCATCGGCCCGGACCGCGAGTACTTCATGGCGATGATGCAGCGCTCCGGCCCCGAGGCCGCGGGCCTCAACCTGCCCGCGTACTCGCCCGAGCAGCAGCGCACCCTCACCGGCAACCAGATCACCATCGGCCGCCGCCGGCACTCCACCGGCGACACCCCCGACGTCGATCTGTCGGTGCCCCCGGAGGACCCGGGCGTCTCGCACCAGCACGCGGTGCTGGTCCAGCAGCCCGACGGCTCGTGGGCGGTCGTCGACCAGAACTCGACGAACGGTACGACGGTCAACGGCGCGGAGGAGCCCATCCAGCCCTTCGTCCCGGTGCCGCTCCAGGACGGCGACCGGGTCCACGTGGGCGCCTGGACGACGATCACGGTCCGCCGCGGCTAGACCCCGTCACGGCAGCCGGAGGGGCCAGGCGTACGGCCCCTCCGGATCGTCCAGCCACGCCCACTCGTCCCCGCCGCTCACCGTGATGCCGTACCGCTGCCGCGGCGGCCTGCCCTCCCGCTCCCAGAGCTGATACGCCTCCTGCGGATCGAGGCTGCCCCGGCTGAGCAGCAGCAGGAACTGGTACAGCTCGTGCTCCCGCGCCGCCCGCGGCACCCCGGCCGGCGAGGCGGGCTCCGGCTCCGACCGCCCTTCGCCGCGCAGCGGCACGAAGTAGGCGGGGGTGTGCAGGAAGCGTCCGTCGGCGTGCCCCGTGTCCCGTACGGTCAGCGCGACCAGGCCGGTGGCCAGCGGGGCCAGGACGCGGGCACCCGGGCTGCACTGGGCGATCCAGGCCCCTGGGATCGAGGTGAGCGCGCAGGTCGCGATGATCCGGTCGAAGGGGGCGCGCTCGGGCACCCCGCGGGCACCATCGCCGGTGACGACGACCGGGTGGTACCCGGCGGCGGCCAGGTGCTGCCGGGCCGCCTCGGTGATGTCCGGCTCCAGGTCGATGGTGGTGACGAGGGAGTCGTCGCCGAGGCGGTGGGCGAGCAGCGCCGCGTTGTATCCCGTACCGGCGCCGATCTCCAGGACCCGGTCGCCGTCCTCGACCTCCAGCGCGGTCAGCATCATCGCCATGAGGGAGGGCTGGCTGCTGGAGGAGACCAGTTCGCCGTCGCGCAGCCGGGTGGCCAGCGGGGCGTCGGCGTAGGCACCGCGCACCCACCGTTCCCGGGCGTGCGCGTCGGGGCTCTCGCCCCACCTGCGCTCGTAGCCGCCCATGACGCCGACGTAGTAGTACGGCACGAACAGATGCCGGGGTACGGCCGCGAAGGCCTCCCGCCACACCGGGTCGTCCGCCCAGGCCCCGCTCACGTCGATCCGGTCCACCAGCTCGGCCCGAGCCTCGGCGGCCAGTTCTTCCAGGTCCTTGTGGAGAGCGTGCGCACCCATACCTCCACTGTCCTGCGGAAGGGTCCTAAGCCCCAAGTCCTGGTTCCCTCCGTCTGAGACGATGGAGCGGTGAAAGAGATTCGGCGCGGCACGCTTCAGACGGAGACCTTCTACGAGCAGGTCGGTGGGGAGGAGACCTTCCGCCGCCTCGTCCACCGTTTCTACGAGGGTGTGGCCGGGGACCCGCTCCTGAAGCCCATGTATCCGGAGGAGGACCTGGGCCCGGCCGAGGAGCGGCTGACGCTGTTCCTCATCCAGTACTGGGGCGGTCCGACGACGTACAGCGACAACCGCGGCCACCCCCGGCTGCGGATGCGGCACGCCCCGTTCCAGGTGGACCGGGCGGCGCACGACGCCTGGCTGAAGCACATGCGGGTCGCCGTCGACGAGCTCGGCCTGTCCGAGGAGCACGAGCACACGCTGTGGAACTACCTGACGTACGCGGCGGCGTCGATGGTGAACACGGAGGGCTGATCCCCTCCGAGCGCCGCTGAGTCCCGAATTCCGGTCGTACGACGCCGATTTCCGATCACGATCCGGTCAAGTCCGGCACACAACCGCTTACCCGCCCCCGCTCCCCTCTGACAGCATCCCCAGGAGGTCTGGACAACAGGGCGGGGCCGGACGGGAAACGGGGCACGACGGGGGTCGGGTGACGGGGTGACGGGGTACGGGGGGTTCGCGAGGTTCGTCCTTCAGCGGGCACGGGCGCACCGCCCGCTGCTCACCGCCGCCCTGCTGACCGTCCTGCTGACGACGGCGGTCCTGGCGGCGCTGACCGCGTACTCGGGCGCGATCGGTGACGCGGCCCTGCGCCACTCGCTCGCCGATCCACGCAACGCCGCCGACACCGCGCTGGTCGTCAAGGCCGACGTCCCGGCCGAGTCCCTCAAGGCCGCCGACACCGCCGTGCGCGCGGGCGCCCGGAAGACCTTCGACGGGCTGCCGGTCACCGTGCGGACGCTGCTGAAGTCGGGCCCGTACGCGCTGCCCCGCTCACTCCAGCCGCCCGCCGAGCGGTCCGGGGACCCGGATCTCACCCACTTCGCGGCGCTGGACCCGTCCCAGGCGCGGATCACGGACGGCAGGGCCCCGGCCGCCGGCACGAGCGAGGTGGCGCTGCCGCAGAGCGCCGCCCGGCTGCTGGAACTAAAGCCCGGCGCCCGTCTCACCCTCGTCGACCGCCTCGGCGGCCCGAAGGTGCGGGTGGAGGTGGTCGGCCTCTACCGGCCCGCCCGCGCGGACGCCCCGTACTGGCAGCTGCTCGACGATCTGCACGGCCGCGGCGTCAACAAGCTCGACTTCACGACGTACGGCCCCCTCCTGACCGCCCCCGACACCCTGACCGGCGGCAAGGTCAGCGCCGGGCCCTCGGCGTGGCTCGCGACGGCCGACTTCTCGTCGGTGACGACCGGCCGGATCGGCCCCCTCGGCGAGGCGGCCCGGGACGGCGGTGCCGCGCTGCGCGGCGAGGCCGCGCTCAGCGGCACCACGGCCGCGCACACCGATCTGCCCGCCGTCCTCGACCGCGTCGACCGCTCCCTGCTCGTCTCCCGCTCCACCCTGCTGATCGTGGCGCTTCAGCTCGCGCTCCTCGCGGGCTGTGCGTTGCTGCTGGTGGCGCGGCTGCTGAGCGCCCAACGCAGGGGCGAGACCCGGCTGCTCAGGGCCCGTGGCGCCTCCCGGCCGCGGGTCGCGGGGCTGGCCGCGGTGGAGGCGCTGCTGCTGGCCGTGCCCGCGCTGGTGTGCGCGCCGCTGCTGGCGGGGCCGCTGACCCGGCTGCTGGCCGGGCAGGGCGCGCTGTCCCGGATCGGGCTGCGCCTTGAGGTGCCGGCGGCCGGGTCGTTCGGGGTGTGGCTGATCGCGGCGGGCGTGGCGCTGGGCTGCGCGCTGGCGGTGACACTGCCCGCGCTGACCTCGTCCTTCGCGAGCGGCCGGGCCCGCGCGCTGCCCGGGGCGGTGCGCTCGGGCGCCGACGTGGGGCTGCTGGTGGTGGCCGGGGTGGCGTACTGGCAGCTGGGCCGGCAGACGACGGGCGCTGTCACCGACGACAGCTCGGGCACGCTCGGCGTCGACCCGCTGCTGGTCGCCGCCCCGGCCCTGGCGCTCCTCGCCGGTACGGTCCTCACGCTGCGGCTGCTGCCGCCGCTGGCCCGGCTCGCCGAACGCCGGGCCGCCGCCGGGCGGGGCATCGCCGTCGCGCTCGCGGGCTGGCAGATCGGGCGGCGTCCGATGCGGGGCGCGGGTCCGGTGCTGCTGCTGGTGCTCGCCGTGGCGCTGGGCATGCTGGCGATCGGGCACGGCGCCTCCTTCGACCGCTCGCAGGACGACCAGGCCGACTTCCGCGCGGGTGTCGCGGTGCGGGTGCTGGCCAACGGCGAGGACGACCTCGGCCGCACCGACGCGTACGCGGCCGTCCCTCACGTCGGCGAGGCCGCTCCGGCCATCCGCGCGGAACTGCCTCTGTCCGGCGACCGTTCGGCGACCGTGCTGGCCCTGGACACCGCGCACGCGGCGGACACGATGCTGCTGCGCCGGGACCTGGCGTCGGAGCCGGTACGGCCGCTGCTGGCCGGCCTCGGCCCGAAGGGGGCGTCGGCGGGCGCGGCGGTCCCGGCGGGCAGCTCCCTGTTGAAGCTGACGGCGACCCTGCGCGGCGCGGCGCCGGGCACGAGTGCCGATGTGACGGTCACCCTGGAGGACCGCTACGGCACCCCCTACCGGCTCCCGGCCGGGTCCCTCGAAGCCGACGGCCGCCCGCACGCGCTGGAACTGGCGGTACCGCCCGGGAAGTTGACGCTGACCGACGTACAGCTGGTGCTGCCGGTTCCGCGCGGGCGGGCGGAGCAACAGCGCTTCTCCCTCGATGAGTTGGCGGCCGTGACACCCCAAGGAACCGAGCGGCGGCTGACGTTGCCCACCGCCTGGACGGCCGACACCGTCAGCGACAACACCTCGGAGTTCCCCGACCGCAGCAACGCCCCCTCCCCGCCTCGGGTGAGCGGGTCGGCCGTGGCGTACGACACCGGTTACGTCCCGCGCGAGGACACCTGGACCCTGGCCTCGCTGACGGTCCGCCTCCAGGCCACCCAGCCCAGGACACCGCAGATCACCGCCGTCGCCACCGACCGCTTCCTCGACTCCGCGGGCGCCCGCACCGGGCAGCGCGTGGACGTGACGTTCGGCGGCCGGTCGCTGCCGGTGCGGATCGTCGCCGCGGTCCGGGCGCTGCCGACGACGGGGAGCGACAGCGGCGGGGCACTGCTGGTCGATCTGCGGTCCGTGAACCGGGTGTTGGAGGCGAAGTACGGCGAGAGCGTCACGCCGACGGAGTGGTGGCTGGAGACTGACCGGCCGGCCTCGGTCGCCGCGGCGCTGCGGGCCCGCCCGGACCTGGACCCCGCGCAGGTCGTCGTCCGGGACGAGATCGCCGAGGAGCTGCGTGACGACCCGTTCGGGGCGGGCCCGGAAGCGGCGTTCACCGCGGCGGCCGGGGTGGCGGCGGCGCTGGCCGCGCTCGGCTTCGCGGTCAGCGCGACGGGCTCGCTGCGGGAGCGGGACTCCGAGTTCGCGGTGCTGCGCGCCCTGGGCGCCCCCCGCCGCCGGCTGGCCCGCACGATCGCCGTCGAGCAGGGCGTCCTGGTGACCCTGGGGCTGCTCGTGGGGGCGGCGCTGGGGACGGTGCTGGCCCGTGCGGTGATCCCGCTGGTCCTCCTGACCGCCGACGCGACCCGTCCCGTACCGGAGGTGCTGGTGGAACTGCCGGTGGGACAGGTGGCCCTGCTGCTGGCGGCGGTCGCGGTGACACCGCTGGCCGTCACCGCCGTCCTCGCGCTGCGGCGCGCGAATCCTCTGGTGTCCCTACGTCAACAGGGAGGGGAGTGACATGGCCCCCTCCTCCGCCACCGGCCCGACCCCTGCGGCCGCTCCTCGGACCTCGGCTGCCGCCCCCGGGACCTCGGTGGTCGCCCCCTGGATCCGCACCCGGCTGCGCACCGCCCCCGGCGCGGCCCTCGCCCTCGCCCTGCTGGTGGCGCTGACCGCGTGCCTCGCCGCGGCCCTCCCCCGGGCCCTGGACCGGTACGCGGACGCGGGCCTGCACCGGGCCGTCGAGCAGGCCGGCGCCGACCGCACCTCGATCCAGCTGTACGCCCAGCCCGAGTACGGCATCATCTCCGAGCAGGACCTGCGCCCCGCCACCCTGGGCGCCCAGTACGAGAAGATCCTGGCCACGGTCGAGAAGCCGCTCGTCGCCGACCGCCGGCAGTCGACGTACGGCGTGCGCACCTCCACCAACATGGAGGTGCCCGACCCCTGGATCCCGCGGCCGACCGGGACTCCCGCGCAGGTCGCCCTGGTCGCCCAGCAGGGCCTCGCCGGCCACGTCCGCTCGGTCGAGGGCCGGCTGCCGCGCGGGCCCGCCGCACCGGCCGACGCGATGACACCCGAGGTGGAGGCCGCGGTCAGCGCCGCGACCGCCAAGTCCCTGCACATCAAGGTCGGTTCGGTCATCCACGTACCCGGCGAATCCCGCGCCCCGCTCGCCGTCCGCGTCACCGGCATCGTCACCCCGCGCGAGCCGTCCGGCGCCTTCTGGTCGGCCCAGCCGCTCCTGCACGAGCCCGCCCTGATCCGGATGCCGGGTCCGAGCTCGGACGCCGACAAGTACTGGCTCGGCGCCCTGCTGCTCGCCCCCGAGTCGGCGCCCGCGATCCTGGGCACCCCCGGAAACCCCTGGCGCTACTGGCAGTTGGCGCCCGCCATGAAGTCGCTCCACGCCTATGACGTGGACCGCCTCAAGACCGCCGTCGCCTCCCTGGAGTCCGGCCCGGCCCTCCAGCAGGCCCGCACGATCACCGGCGGCCTCACGGACACGGACACCGACCTGAGCGAGGTCCTGACCGCCTACTCCCGGCTCCGCGAGGGCGTCTCCCCGCTCGTCGCGGTGGCCGCGGTCGGCGCCGGTACGGTCGCCGCGGTCGTCCTCCTGATGTCGGGCGGCCTCGCCGCCGACCGCCGCCGCACCGAGCTCGCCCTGCTGCGCGCCCGCGGCGCGTCCCTGCGTGGCCTGGCCGGACGCCTCCTCGCCGAGACGGCCACGGTCGCCGTCCCGGCCGGCGCCCTCGGTCTGACGGCGGCCGTGCTGGCGCTCCCCGAGGGCCGCGCGAAGTACGCCGTCGTCGCCGCCGCCATCGTCACGGCCGCCGCCTGCGCCGCGCTCCCGCTGCGCGCGGCGGTGGCACACCGGGCCGTCCGGGTGCACACCGGCCGCGAGGACGTGGCGACGCTACGACCCACTCGGCGCCGCACGGTGGCGGAGCTGACGCTGCTCGTGCTGGCCCTGGCGGCGGTGGAGACCCTGCGTCGGCGCGGCTCGTCCGGTGACGAACTGGCCTATGTGGCCCCCGCGTTGACGGGCGTGATCGCGGCCCTGGTGCTGGTCCGGCTCTACCCGTTCCCGCTGCGCGGCCTGGCCCGCCCGGTCGGCCGGCTGCGCGGCGCGGTCGCCCATCTGTCCCTGGCCCGCGCGGGCCGTACCTCGGCCTCGGCGGTCCTGCCCCTGCTCGCCCTGCTCACGGCCCTGACGACGGCGGCCTTCGGCGGCTCGGTCCTCACGGGCGTCTCCGCGGCCCGTGACGAGGCGGCCCTGCTCGCGGTGGGCGCGGACGCCCGCGTCGACGCCGACGGACCACTGCCGTCGGCGTTGCCCGACCGGCTCCGCCGCGAGACGGGCGTCGACTCCCTCACGGAGGTGAGCATCGCCTACCAGGCGAAGCCCACGGACGGCAGAGTGTCGGTGCCGCTGGTGGGCGTGGAGCCGGACGGCTACGCCGAGTTGGCGAAGAGAACGTCCCTGGGCCCTTACGCCGAGGGTGAGTTGACGCGAGCCCGTGACACCGATGTGCTCCCGGCCCTGGCCTCCCCCTCCGTCGCGAAGGCGTACGGCACCCGCCCCTTCCCCGTCCTCCTGGAGGACGGCACGACGACCATCACCGTCCGTATCACCCTCGTACGGGACCGGACCCCGGCGGTGAACGGCACGGACTTCCTGGTGGTGGACAGGTCGGGCCTCAGCGGCCCGACGGCCCGCCCCACAGCGCTGCTGCTGACCGGCGCGGGCATGTCCGGCGCGGACCTGCGCAAGGCGGTGGGCAACGCGGGCCACGTCCAGACGCGGTCCGAGGAACGGGCCCGCTATGTGAACTCCCCGCTCCAGTCGGGCGCCGAGGACATCTACACGGCAGCGGTGGCGGCGGGCGCCGGTTACGCCGTCCTCGCCCTCCTCCTCTCCCTGCTCCGCGCCGCCCCCGAACGCACGGCCCTCCTGGCCCGCCTGCGCACCATGGGCCTCACCCGGACCCAGGGCCGCCGTCTGCTGATCCTGGAGTCCCTGCCGCAGGCGGTGCTGGCGGCGGCCGGCGGCATCCTCACGGGCTGGGCAACGGTCCACCTCCTCTCCCCCGGCATCGACCTGACCACCATCGCCCTGGCGACGGCCCCCTCCACCGGGGACACCGCAGAGCTGCGCACGTCCCCCCTCTCCCTGGCGCTCCCGGCCCTCGCGGTGGTGCTGGTGACGGTGGGGGTGGCGGGAGTGCAGGCGTGGTGGTCGGGGAGACGGGGGTCGGTGGCGGAGCTGCGGGCGGGGGACACGCGATGACGCCACACCACCTGCCCAGTCGTCGTAGCCGCGGGCAGTCGTGCCGCTGGGGCGGCACGGGTGGGCGCGGCGGCACCCCGCAGGCGCGGGTGAGCGACACCCCGCAAGCGCGGGTGAGCGACACCCCTCTGACAGCAACCCCCACCCAGGCCAGCGGCCAAGGAGGCCCAAGGTGACCACCAATCCCACCCTCGCCGACCTGACCACCAAGGCCACCGCCGCCCGCAACACCCCCGGCTACGGCCACGACGCCCTCATCACCTGCGACCGGCTCGTCCGTATCTTCACCACGGACGGCATCGAGGTCCAGGCCCTCCAGGGCCTCGACCTCCTCGTGCGTGAGGGCGAGCTCATGGCCCTGGTCGGCGCGTCCGGCAGCGGCAAGTCCACCCTCATGAACATCCTCGCCGGCCTGGACACCCCCACCGCGGGCGCGGCCCGCGTCGCCGGTCACGACCTCCTCACCATGACCGCCAAGGACCGCCTCGCCTACCGCCGCAAAACCGTCGGCTTCGTCTGGCAGCAGACCTCCCGCAACCTGCTCCCCTACCTCACCGCGGCCCAGAACATCACGCTCCCGATGCAGCTCGCCGCCACCCGCACCGCACGCCGGGCGAAATCAGAACGCGCCCTGGAACTCCTGGAGTTGCTGGACATCGCGGACTGCCGGGACCGCCACCCCCACCAGATGTCGGGCGGTCAGCAACAGCGCGTGGCGATCGCCGTGGCCCTCGCCAACGCCCCCGCGGTCCTCCTCGCCGACGAGCCCACCGGCGAACTCGACTCCCAGACCGCGGAACAGATCTTCGCCGCCTTCCGCACCGCGAACGAACAGCTCGGCACCACCATCGTGATCGTCACCCACGACCAGGCGGTGGCCGGCGAGGTCCGCCGCACGGTCGCCATCCGGGACGGCCGCACCTCCACCGAGGTCCTGCGCCGCAGCGAGGTCGACGCCACGACCGGCCACGAGACGGTCGTGGCCCGCGAATACGCCATGCTCGACCGCGCCGGCCGCCTCCAGCTCCCCGCCGAGTACACCGAGGCTCTCGGCATGCGCGACCGCGTGGCCCTGGAACTGGAGCCCGACCACATCGGCGTATGGCCGGACGACAGCGACCCCAACTGACCATGCACGGGGGGCGCTCGGCTCAGGGGGTCGCTCGGCGCAGGGAGCGCTCGACGCAGGGGGTCGCTCGACGCAGGGGCGCTCGGCGCAGGGGGTCGCTCGACGCAGGGAGCGCTCGGCGCAGGGGGTCGCTCGACGCAGGGAGCGCTCGACGCAGGGGGTCGCTCGACGCAGGGAGCGCTCGACGCAGGGGGTCGCTCAACGCAGGGAGCGCTCGACGCAGAGGGTCGCTCAACGCAGGGAGCGCTCGACGCAGAGGGTCGCTCAACGCAGAGGGTCGCTCAACGCAGAGGGTCGCTCAACGCAGGGAGCGCTCGACGCAGAGGGTCGCTCAACGCAGGGAGCGCTCGACGCAGAGGGTCGCTCAACGCAGGGAGCGCTCGACGCAGAGGGTCGCTCGACGCAGGGAGCGCTCGACGCAGGGGGCGCTCGACGCAGAGGGTCCGCTCAGCGCACGCTGACGTCCAACGCCCCAAGTCCCGCCCGCCGTACGGCGATCGACCCGTACGGCGTACGCAGCCGCAGCCACGCGCCGGACGAGAACAGCGCCAACTCCCCACCGGCACGCAGGAATCCGAGCGACTGCGCGGCATGCACGGCCCGCACCGGCAGCCGCGTGTCCCCGACCGTCCGGGACCAGATCTCCCGCCCGATCCGGTCGAGTTCCGCGCGCGTACGGCTCTCGGCCGCCAACTCCCCGGTACGGGACCGGAATTCGGCGACCCCTGCGCCCACCATGGCCCGCAGGGCATCCGGCGCGGGCAGCCCCGCAACCGCCTGCCATCCCCCACGCGGCGGCAGCACCCCCGCCCACGGCGGCCCGGTCACCGCCGCCGGTACCCCGGCCGTGGCGGCGTCCTCGTCGACGGACTCCAGCAGTTCCCCGGCCGACACCGTCACGTCCAGCGTGACGTCGAGCCCGTGCTCATAGGGCTTGGCGAGCCGCACCGCGCGGATCGCCAGCACCTCGAAGGACGGCGGCCGGCCGAACACGGCGAGCGCGGTCCCGGCGGCCTGGAGCCGCACGGCGGCCCCGCGGTCGTAGTGGAGCAGACGGGAGAGGAAGGCCGCGAGATCCGCCGCCTCCCCCTCGTCGGCAAGATGGAGCACCGTCATGCGGCGACGGCCTCCTCCTCGTCGTCGTCCCGGTACACCTCCAGGAACTCACGTTCCTCGGAGGTGATCCGGCGTGGCCGCTGGGCCTCGAAGTCGAACGGCACGATGACCGTCGAGGCCCGCACATACACGAGGTCGCCGTCCTTCACCTCGTACGTGATGGTGAAGGACGCGGCCCTTATCTCCGTGACCCACAGCTCGATGTCCACGGGCGTGTGCCGGTGGACGAGCTGCCGCTTGTAGTCGATCTCATGGCGCGCCACCACGGACCCCTGCTTGAAGTCCTTCTCCGGGCGGAACAGGAAGTCGATACGGGCTTCCTCCAGGTAGCGGAGGAAGACCACGTTGTTGACGTGGCCGTACGCGTCCATGTCCGCCCAGCGCAGTGGGCAGTGGTAGATGTGCCGCAAGATCGATCAGCCCCGGGTCAGCTTCTTGTAGGTGGCGCGGTGCGGACGCGCGGCGTCCGGGCCGAGCCGCTCGATCTTGTTCTTCTCGTACGACTCGAAGTTGCCCTCGAACCAGAACCACTTGGACTCACCCTCGTAGGCGAGGATGTGCGTGGCCACCCGGTCCAGGAACCACCGGTCGTGGGAGACGACCACGGCCGCACCGGGGAACTCGAGGAGTGCGTTCTCCAGCGAGCCGAGGGTCTCGACGTCGAGGTCGTTGGTCGGCTCGTCGAGGAGCAGCAGGTTGCCGCCCTGCTTGAGGGTGAGCGCGAGGTTGAGGCGGTTGCGCTCACCACCGGAGAGCACACCGGCCGGCTTCTGCTGGTCCGGGCCCTTGAAGCCGAAGGCGGACACATACGCCCGCGACGGCATCTCGACCTGACCGACGTTGATGTAGTCCAGCTCATCGCTGACGACGGCCCAGAGGCTCTTCTTCGGGTCGATGTTCTCGCGGCTCTGGTCGACGTACGAGATCTTGACGGTCTCGCCGACCTTGATGGAACCGGAGTCCGGGGTCTCCAGACCCTGGATCATCTTGAAGAGCGTGGTCTTGCCGGCGCCGTTGGGGCCGATGACACCGACGATCCCGTTACGCGGCAGCGTGAAGCTCAGATCATCGATGAGGAGCTTGTCGCCGAAGCCCTTGCTGAGGTTGTTGACCTCGACGACGATGCTGCCCAGGCGGGGGCCCGGCGGGATCTGGATCTCCTCGAAGTCCAGCTTCCGCATCTTGTCGGCCTCGGCCGCCATCTCCTCGTAGCGAGCCAGTCGCGCCTTGGACTTGGCCTGCCGCCCCTTGGCGTTCGACCGCACCCACTCCAGCTCTTCCTTGAGCCGCTTGGCGCGCTTGGCGTCCTTCTGCCCCTCGACCTTGAGACGGGTCTGCTTGGTCTCCAGGTACTTGGAGTAGTTGCCCTCGTAGCCGTGCAGCCGGCCGCGGTCGACCTCGCAGATCCAGCCGGCCACGTTGTCCAGGAAGTACCGGTCGTGGGTCACGGCGACGATGGTGCCGTCGTACTTGGCGAGGTGCTGCTCCAGCCAGTTCACCGACTCGGCGTCGAGGTGGTTGGTGGGCTCGTCGAGCAGCAGCAGGTCGGGGGCCTCCAGCAGCAGCTTGCAGAGCGCCACGCGCCGCCGCTCACCACCGGAGAGGTTGGTGACCGGCCAGTCGCCGGGCGGGCACCCGAGCGCGTCCATGGCCTGCTCCAGCTGAGCGTCGAGGTCCCACGCGTTGGCGTGGTCGAGCTCCTCCTGGAGCTTGCCCATCTCTTCGAGCAGGGCATCGCTGTAGTCGGTCGCCATGAGCTCGGCGATCTCGTTGAACCGGTCGAGCTTGCCCTTGACCTCGCCGACGCCCTCCTGGACGTTCTCCAGGACGGTCTTGTCCTCGGTGAGCGGCGGCTCCTGCAAGAGGATGCCGACGGTGTACCCGGGCGACAGGAACGCGTCACCGTTCGAGGGCTGCTCCAGCCCCGCCATGATCTTCAGAATGGTCGACTTACCGGCACCGTTCGGGCCGACCACACCGATCTTCGCGCCGGGCAGGAAGTTCAGCGATACGTCGTCAAGGATGACCTTGTCGCCGATTGCCTTGCGCGTCTTGCGCATGGTGTAGATGTACTCAGCCAAGAGAAACCGTCCGGCAACTTGAAATCTGGCAGTGGGCAGATACACCCCATCTTGCCTGAGGTCCAGCCTCGGGTGGTAACCCGTTTGACTGGGGGGCTGTGACCTGGGGTTTCCCCGGCTGTCACCGCAACGCGGCCCCGGCCTCGCTCAGCCCTGCTGCTTGCGGCGCTGTACCAGCACCAGTGCCGCCCCGCCGATCACCACCAGGGCCACCGCGACGCCTGTGATCACCGGGGTGACGCTGGACGCGCCGGTCTCGGCGAGGTTGGTGCCGGTGGCGGTGCCGCCGACGGTCGCCGGGCTCGGTTCGCTGAGGGTCTGGGTGGTGTCGCCGCTGGTCTCGTTGCCCTGGGTCTGGCAGTCGAGGACGCCGGTGAAGCGCTTCTCGAGGCCGCCGGGGCCGGTGATCGTGAAGTCGTACGCCTGGTCCTCCTGGAGCGGAACGGTCACCGTCTGCGACGCCCCCGCCGGGATGCTGTGCTCGACCCCGAGCAGCTCGAAGGCGAACGGCTGGTCGCCCTCGTTGGCCGCGGTGACGTCGATGCCGCCCTCGGCGCAGTTCTTCGCCGCGGAGAGGGCCGGTATCGCCCCCTTGTCGGCCCAGGTCGCACTCGCCGTCGCCGACACCGTCGACTCACTGGAACCGGCCAGGATCTGCGTCTGGCTCCTGCTCTCGGAGGTGAAGGCACGGCCCACCGGCACGGTCGTGGAGGCCTGCACGGTCAGCTCCGCCGTGCCCGCCGCCGCGTCCTCGGGGACCTCGAAGAAGATCTGGCTGCCGTTCTTCGCCGAGGTGAGGTCCATCCCGTTCTTGCCGACGATCCGCACCCCGCTGGTGGCGGCGTCCGCCGGTGGCGTCACCGTCACGCTGCCCGCGTCGGTGCGCACCGTCACCGGCCCCAGCAGCCCGCCGGAGCGGCCGGAGACCGCGGCCGGCGAGAGCGTCAGCGAGGCCTGGGGCTCCGCCAGGGACCGGGCACTGTCGTGGAGGTAGTCGGCGAGCTTCTCGGCCTGCGGGTCGGCGGCGTCGACGTCGGCACCGTCCGAGTAGCGCCAGATGGCGACCTGCGTGCCCGCCGCCGCGTCCTGCTCGGTGAGGCCGCCGGCGACGCCCGCCTTCTCGGCGAGCGCCGCGAGGTCGTTCACCTGCGGGTAGGAGTTCTGCAAGATCCAGCGGATCTTGCCGGCGTCCTTGTTGGCGCCCAGCGAGGTGCCGCCCCAGGGCGTCTCGTGGTACTTGGCGTCCCGCTGGGTCGGGTTGTAGAGGTCGACGCAGTAGGTCTGGAGCATGCCGCCGCCCTCGACGGCCATCTCGAACAGACCGGCCGAGACCTCCAGGTCCCCGGAGTCGTCGTGTATGACGGCCGTGCCGTACGTCTTCAGGCCACCTATGGTGGCGGTCGCCCCGCCCTGGATCTCTGCCGTCCCGTCACCGGCCGCGGCCGTGCCGGCACCGGCCAGCACCCCGGCCGCGACCAGCCCGGACATCAGCGTCCCGGCGACGAGCCGGGCCACCCCTCGGCCGCGAGCCGGCCGTCGCGTCCTGGGCGCAGTGAGCGAAGAAAACACAGAATTCCCCTTCAGGCAGGACCCGTTGACGTGGGGGGAACGGTCCCACCAGCAGAATCAGAAGCCCCGAGAGCCACGTTCGGCATCCTAAGGAAGCGCCGCACCACGGTTCCCGGTGATGCCGTCGCACGGCCGATCCGACTCGGAATCGTTATCGCCAAGATCACTCGCGAGCAGGGCTTATCGACAAATCCACCAGGGTCGATCGGGGCGCATTCGCCGATAAGCCGCAGTTCGGTACGGTGCGCTCAGCTCGGCTGACGTCACGTCACCGCGACGGGCTGAGCCTCCTGTTGGACGGCACCGTCACCGACGGGCGTCTCCCAGTCCGGCTCGGCCTGTCCGGCCCCGCCTGGCGCATCCGTCGCCCCCACCGCCCCCGAGTCCGGTTTCTGCGCCCGTCGGAACATCGCCGTCCCGCGCGCCAGGTCGTGCCCGATCGCCACCGCGTCGATGTCGGCCGAGGTCCAGTTCTGCCCCTCGCGCACGTCCGACCGCACCTTCAGCCTGCCCTGGACCACCACCGGGTCGCCCACGTTCAGCGACGCCGCCGCGTTCGTGGCCAGCTGTCGATTGGCCCACACCGTGAAGAAGTTGGTGTGCCCGTCCGTCCACGTGCTCTTCTCCCGGTCCCAGTAGCGCTGGGTCACCGCCAGCCGGAACCGCGCCGACGGCCCGGCCGCCAGCTCCCGGTACACCGGCTGCGTCGCCACGTTCCCCACCACGCACACGATCGTCTCGTTCATCGCGAACCCCTCCCTCGTCCGGCCATCCATGCCGGACGGACAGCGGACACGCGCACGGGCCCGTCCCGTACGACTGCGTCCGTCCTTGCCGCACCGACCGCGTACGCCGCGATCGCCGCGGAGCCAGACTGCCTCCGCCGAGCAGATCCCGCCGAGCCCTGTGGACCCCCACCCCACCTGTGGAAAACCCCACCACCCCAACGAGCGACACCCCCCGGGGGTCGGGGCCATCACCCACCCCCGGGGAACGGGGTCACCGCACCCCCGGGGGCCATCACCCACCCCCAGGGAACAGGCTCACCGCACCCCCGGGGCCACCACCCACCCCCGGCGAACGGGGTCACCGCACCCCCGGGGCCATCACCCACCCCCAGGGAACAGGCTCACCGCACCCCCGGGGCCACCACCCACCCCCGGCGAACGGGGTCACCGCACCCCCGGGGGCCATCACCCACCCCCAGGGAACAGGCTCACCGCACCCCCGGGGCCACCACCCACCCCCGGCGAACAGGCTCACCGCACCCCCGGAGGCCATCACCCACCCCCAGGGAACAGGCTCACCGCACCCCCGGGGCCACCACCCACCCCGGCGAACAGGCTCACCGCACCCCCGGAGGCCATCACCCACCCCCAGGGAACAGGCTCACCGCACCCCCGGGGCCACCACCCACCCCCGGCGAACAGGCTCACCGCACCCCCGGAGGCCATCACCCACCCCCAGGGAACAGGCTCACCGCACCCCCGGGGCCACCACCCACCCCCGGCGAACAGGCTCACCACACCCCCAGAGGCCATCACCCACCCCCAGGGAACAGCCTCACCGCACCCCCGCCTCCACCCCCAACACCCTCCCGTACTGCTCCCGAACCTCCCGGTACCGCAGCAACTCCGACGCCACCGGATCGAGCACCCGAGCCCGCCCGCACCCGGCCGCCGCCTCCCTGAGCCGCCGCTCCGCCTCCATGCCGTACCGCCGCGCAGGCCCCCGCGCCGCCATCCGGCAGCTCCACTCCACCAACGGGCCGCCGATGATCCCGGCCACCATCAACAGCACCGGCACCCCGAGGTTGGGCGCCATGAAGCCGACGATCTGCCCGACCAGCCACAGCCCGCCGACGACCTGAAGCAGCGTCATGGACGCCTGCGCGAACACGGCCGCCGGCCACCACCCCGGCCGCGGTGGCCGCCCCGGCGGCAGTCCGGCCCGTGCCGCCAGCTCGTCCAGCGCCTCGGGCAGCCCCTGCGAACCCCGTACGGCCGCTTCCCGTACCGCCTGCGCCCACGGCGCCGGCAGCCCCGCCGAGGCCCGGTCGGCGACCGTCCGCACCGCCTGCTCGACGCGCTGCCGGGCGGTGGCCTCCTCCTCGGCCTGGGCCCGCAACGGGAACCGCCCGGTGGTCGGTTCGAGCCGGTCCTGGTACCACCGCCACAGCCGCAGCCACGGCGTCCCGCACGCACGGTTGGCGTTGCGCAGCCACGCCCGCTCGGCCGCCTCGCCGGCCGCCGTGGCGCCGACCGCGTCGGCCAGCCGTACCGCGAACTCGTCCCGCGCCTCCTCGCTCAGCCCGGTCCGCCGCCCGGTCGCGTACACCGGCCGCAGCCCCCACGCGGCGGCGTCGACATCGGCCGAGATCCGCCGGGCCGGCGCCCCGCGCTCGGCCACGAACTGTCCGAGCGCCTCCCGCAGTTCCCCCATGCCGTCGCCGGTGAGCGCGGACAGCGCGAGCACGGTCGCCCCCGGCTCGCCGTACTCCCCCAGCGCGATCCCGTCCTCGTCGAGCAGCCGCCGCAGATCGTCGAGGACCTGCTCGGTGGCCTCGCCGGGCAGCCGGTCGATCTGGTTGAGGACGACGAACATGACCTCCGCGTGTCCGGCCATCGGCCGCAGATAGCGCTCGTGCAGCATCGCGTCCGCGTACTTCTCGGGGTCGACGACCCAGATGACGGCGTCGACGAGCGCGAGCACGCGGTCGACCTGCTCGCGGTGCTGTACGGCCGCGGAGTCGTGGTCGGGCAGGTCGACGAGCACCAGCCCGCGCAACTGCGCCTCCGCCTCGGCGCTCTGGAGGGGCCGCCGCCGCAGCCGCGGCGGGATGCCGAGCCGCTCGATGAGCGAGGCCGACCCGTCGCTCCAACTGCACGCGATGGGCGCGGCGGTGGTGGGCCGTCGTACGCCCGTCTCCGAGATCGTCACTCCGGCGAGCGCGTTGAACAGCTGCGACTTGCCGCTGCCGGTCGCGCCCGCGATGGCGACGACGGTGTGCTGCCCGGACAGCCTGCGCCGCGCGGCCGCCTCGTCGAGCACCCGCCCCGCCTCCGCGAGCGTCCGGCTGTCGAGCCGGGTCCGGGAGAGCCCCACGAGCTCACGCAGCGCGTCGAGACGCGACCGCAGCGACCCGTCGTACGCCAAGGGAGCGGCGACCGGAGCCCCGGCCCCCCGCGCCTCCACGACGGCGACCGGCTCACCACCGGCGTTCTCGTTCACCCGCCGCGCGATCAGCCCGTCGTCCCAGGCCCCGGCGGATTCCGCACGACCGGCCGGGTCAGCGACGGAGGAATCCTGGCCCCCCGCACCTTCGTCGGCCTCCGCAGCTTCCACAACGTCCACTTCTTCCTCCGCCTCCACGACCTCTGCGGGCTCCGCGACCTCTAGGGCCTCTTCGGCCTCTACGGCGTCCGGAGCACCGCCCTCCACCGGCGCACCTCCCCCGCCTCCGCTCCCGCCCTCCTCCCCGGAAACGGTCTCCTCCGCGTGATCGGTGTGATCGGTGTGGTCCTGGTCAGTGACGGCGGTCACCGGTCACCTCTCCTTCTGAAGTACGGACAGCGCGGCAATGAGTTCGGCCTGGGGTTCGGGATGGACGTCGAGGGCGTCGAGCGGCGCGAGCCGGCGCTCGCGCTCGACGTGCACGACCCGGTCCAGGTGCTCGGTGAGCAGTCGCCCGCCCCGGTCGCGCAGCCGCAGTGCGCCATGGGCGCCGAGGCGTTCGGCGAGGCCTTCCCCGGCGGACCGCGCGCGTCGGCCGCCGAGCAGGGCGGTGGCGACGAGGGCGGCGATCACCTCGGGGTCGGGCGCGACGCTGCGGTCGAGGTTGCGGACCTCGTCCTCGGCGCACTCCTCGAGTTCGCGCCGCCACCGTCGTACGGCGAGCCCGATCCGGTGCTCGGGGCTCTCCAGTGCCGGATCGCGGTCGGTGAGTTCCGGGGCGCCCGCCGCGGGTTCGCGCCGCCAGGCCTCGTCGACGCGCTCGTCGGCGGCGGCGACGGAGCACAGCAGAAGCGCGGCGAGGCTCTCCACGAGTGCGTCGAGGAGTTCCCCGGCGGTGCAGTCCAGCGGGAAGGCGCGCCACCGCTTCAGCGCGTCCCCGGCGAGCACGGCGCCCGCCTGCAACCGGCCCCGCACGCGCGTGTGCTCGCTGTCGTACGCCCCGTCGACGGCGGCGGTGAGCCGCAGCGCGGCGGCGTACTGGGCGGCGGCGGCACCGGCCAGTTCGGGCATGCGGGCCTTGAGGGAGTCGAGGACGCCGTGCGCGGTGCGGGCGAGGGCCTGCCGGCGGGCGGCGGGGTCCTGGGTCCGGTGGATGAGCCAGGTCCTGAGGGACGCCACCGCGGTGGTCGGAAGCAGCCCACCGCCCCAGGCCGACTCGGGCAGTTCGGGCACGGTGAAGCGCGGTACGTCGCCGAGGCCCGCCTTGGTGAGCAGGGCCGCGTACTGTCGCGACACCTCGGAGACGACCTGGTGGGGCACTCGGTCGAGGACGGTGACGAGGGTGGCGTCGTACTCCTTGGCGGTGCGCAGCAGATGCCAGGGGACGGCGTCGGCGTACCGCGCGGCGGTGGTCACCATGATCCAGATGTCGGCCGCGCAGATGAGTTCGGCGGCCAGGGTGCGGTTGTCGGCGACGAGGGAGTCGACGTCGGGCGCGTCGAGGAGGGCCAGGCCGGGCGGGAGGGTGTCGGCGGTCTCGACGCGCAGCACGCGCGCGGGATCCTCGCCGGGGAGCAACAGGTCGTCGCCGCCGTCCTGCTGGGGCACCCACACGCGCGTGAGGTCGGGCAGCACCCGCATGCCGCTGAACCAGTGATGGTCCTCCGGATGGCAGACCAGCACCGGGGTGCGGGTGGTCGGTCGCAGTACGCCCGCCTCGCTGACCCGGCGTCCCACAAGGGAGTTGACGAGGGTCGACTTGCCGGCGCCGGTCGAACCCCCGACCACAGCCAGCAGGGGTGCTTCGGGTTGCCGCAGGCGGGGCACCAAGTAGTCGTCGAGCTGGGCGAGCAGTTCGTCGCGGTTGGCACGCGCGCGTGGAGCCCCTGGCAGGGGCAGCGGGAAGCGTGCGGCGGCGACACGGTCGCGCAGGGCGGAGAGTGCGTCGAGCAGCTGAGGCCGTACGTCCAAGGTCACCACATGTGAAGAATGCCCAATTTTAGGTGATTTCTGAAGCATATGAGCATGTCTGCGCGCCGACAGAACACAAGGGACGGAAGGGGCGACTGGGACAACGGCACAGTCCAGGCATAACGAGTGCACAACACCCGGTGCGCGAGACGCCAAAAGCGATGCACGATTCGTACCTGCCTGCGATTATCAGGACCGCTTCACCGAACCTCCACATTGAGCCACGGAGGCGAAGCAACAGGGACAAGGACCCGGGAGCTCTATCCTTGTCCCCGGCAACGTCACGGATCAGCCCACACCCGGGCACCAGACACGAGGCCACCACACCCGGCCCCCGTAGCTCAGTGGATAGAGCAGGCGCCTTCTAAGCGCTTGGCCGCAGGTTCGAGTCCTGCCGGGGGCGCCCTTCCTCCTCGTACGAGGCCTCGTCGCACCGAGGTGTTCAGGCCACCCGCCGGTAGATCCCCGCGCTCCGCCGCAGATGCTCCAGGTCCACCAGATAGCGCCGGAGCGTCACATGGTCGATGTCGCCGTCCTCGCACCAGCCGCGCAGCTTCTCGTCGACCGTCCGTTCCGGATACTCGACGCCCGGTTCGAAGGTCTGCTCGGCGATGTACTTCAGCACCAGCTTCTTACGGGTCCACTGCGCGGGCAGCCGCACGAGCCGCCGCCCGTCCCGGACGAAGGTCCGCAGGACCAGGTCGGTGTCCGCGTCTCCCGACCCGGGGTTCCCGGCGCCCTGCGCCGCCGTCTCCCGCCCCTCACGCGCGGCCTGCCGGAACTGCTCGTAGGCGACGGCGAGTCGACCCTCGTCGCCGGCCGCCACCACCCCCTGCTCCCGCAGCTTCAGCAGTGCCAGCGCGGTCTCCTTCACGGGCACCCCCGCCGCCCGGACGACCTCCTCCGGGGTTCCGGCCCCCAGGGCGACCGCGGCGAAGACGCGCACCCGGTTCTCGTCGGTGAACAAACGGATGAGCGGGTCGGTAGTCATGCCCGGAGGCTAGTGGAGTGCCCACACCCCGGCTAAGCGATTTTCCGGCCCCGCCGTTCGCCCCCGCCGGCCGGCCCAGCCCCGCTCCCCCTGTTCAAAAAGGGTGATCCGCACATGATCGCCGTTACCAGCCGTGAGCGGCGGCGTTGAAGGGGAAGTGCGGTGGCGCGTCCTGCCGCCGCGCGGTCATCGATCCAAAAGGAGAACGTGATGTCTCGCATCGCGAAGGCTGCCGGAGTCGCCCTCGGCGCCGGTGCCATGGCGCTCGGCGGCGCCGGTCTGGCCATGGCGGACGCGGGCGCCCAGGGTGAGGCCGTCGGCTCGCCCGGCGTCCTGTCCGGCAACCTCGTCCAGGTCCCGGTCCACGTTCCGGTCAACGTGTGCGGCAACACCGCCAACCTGATCGGTCTGCTGAACCCGGCGTTCGGCAACACGTGCGCCAACGTCAGCGACGGTATCGACGACAAGGGCGGCTACGGCTACGGCGACTGACCTCCCGTCAGTCCCGAAGAGCCCCGGCACTCCGAGCGCCGGGGCTCTTCCCGTGCCGCCGTGAGGAGACGTCACGCGTAGCGGTAGATCCCGCTGACGTCCTCCAGCGAGTCCGGCGTCACGCCCCACGGCGGCAGCTTCTCGTGCCGCGCCACGATCCGCCGGTACTGCGCGCTGCCCGGCGCGGCCGGCTTCGCGGGCAGATAGCGGGCGCCGCGGTGCCGGTGCTGCCAGCGGTACCACTGCAAGTCGACGAAGGCGTGGTGCATCCAGAAGACCGGGTCGTTGACGGAGGCGCCACCGACCATGGCACCGCCGACCCAGCGGTGCACCCGGTTGTGATTGCGCCAGGCGACGGAGCCGCGCCCGCTCCCCCACCCCTCCAGCCGGTTGCGGAACCCCTTCGCCGACGTCGAGTCCCAGGGCGAGACGTCGTAGACCGGGTCGGCGAGCGCCGACTCCAGCTCGGCCCTGGTGGGCAGTTCGATCGGGTCGCGGGCGCGTCCGAGGTCCCGGGTCAGGAACTCCCCGTCGGTGACGCCCTCCTTGAGGGTCCAGTTGCCCGACGCGTAGGCGAACGGCCCGGTCGTCACCTGCCGGTCCGAACGCCGTCCGCTGCCGCCGAGCAGGTCCTTGGTCCAGGGCGTCGCGCCCGCCTTGCGGTCCTTGGTCCAGTCCCAGTACGGCACGGTCACCGAGGCGTCGATCCGGCGCAGCGCCCGCTCCAGGTCCAGCAGGAACCGGCGGTGCCAGGGCAGGAACGACGGCGCCATGTGGGCCGTACGGAGTCCGCCCTCGCCGTCGGTGACGTAGTAGTCGATGTGCATCCGGACGAACTCGTCGTACTCACCACGCCGTTTGAGCTCCAGCATCGCCTTCACGAAGCGTCGCTTCTCCGCGCTCGTGAGCGTGCTCGCGTCCTTACGGACGTACACCATGACGTCCCCCCATATCGCTCATACCACCGATACCCCCCATGTCATCCATGCTCCCCGTGTGCCCCAGGTGCGTCTCGCGCAGCTGCTGCCCCGGCCCCAGTTCGTCGACGGCGGCGCGAGCGGCTTCCAGAGGGGTGTCGTACGACCGGTAGTGGTCGACCATGCTCAGCCAGGTGCCGTCGGCGCGGCGCATGAGTTCGAGCTGGCGGCCGTCGACGGTGACATGCCACGAGTCGGCGCCGAAGGTGCGGCCCGCGGAGGTCTTGATGCCGCGGATGTGGCGGCCGCGGTAGGTCTCGTCGAAGGCGATCTCGCCGGGGTTGTCCGCGCTGTGCGGCGGACGCGAGGCGGCGACGAGCGGCGCGAGCGCCAGCGCCCCGGCCGCGGCGAACAGCCCGCGCAGGACGTCCCGTCGGCCACCGCCCCGTACGACGCCCGGTACGGGGCCGGGTCTGGCCTGCCCGCCCGCCACGGGATCGGCCCCGACCGCCACGCCACTCGCCACCGCACCCGCCGCGCCCCCGGCCACTCCGCCGACACTGACGACCATCCTGTGCTCCTCCCGGTTGGGTTGATCCGTAGCGGTAACCGCGAAGGAGCCCGCACGGTCACCGTCCGGTGGTCCGGACGGAGCCGTACGGGCTCCCGGGAAGGGTTGCTCTGCGCTCCAGGCCGCGGCTACGGGTGCCGGGACGCCGCTACAGGCCGGGCCCCGCCACCAGGTCCGCGCCCGGCACCGTCTGGAGGACCGGCGTGAGCACGCCCACCTGCGGCAGCTTCGGCGCGGGCAGGCCGAAGTTGTCGGCGTTCGGCGCGGTCAGCGGGGCGTCGAGGGTCAGGCCCGGGGCGAGGGTGCGCAGGTCGGAGGCCGGGGCGCCGACGCCGACGTGGTCGAATTCGTCGCCGAGGATGTGCGGCAGGGGCGCGCGCAGACCCGCGCCGGGCAGCCCGCCGGTGACCGGGAGCTGCGGGATCACCCGCTCGGGGATGAGTCGCCCCTCGACATAGCGCGGGCCTTCGGGGGCGCCGGGCATCGGCAGCGGGATCTCGCCACCGATCTTGGGCAGCTCCACGTTGAGGGACTGCTCGACGCCGTCCAGCGGCACCGGAACGGGGACCGTGTCCACCGCCGCGGCGGGGGTCGCGGTGGCGCCCACCGCGGCAGCGACGCCCGTGATGACGGCGGCAAGGGTTCCTCGGGTGGTCGACTTCATGTCAGGTACGGTCCCTTTCAGGATTCGGCGGGCTCAACGTCCGTACCGCGTAACGATCCTGGGACAGCCACCAGCGCAAGATTCCCCCGACTGCCGCATTAGTAGGACGGCACTTTGGTCAGCTCGTCCAGAAGTCCCACCATCGGGTCAGGATCAGCATTCCGACGATCCCGAGGTGCAACACCGGCGGTACCCACGTGAATTCGTCGAGGAAGGCCCGCAACCAGCCTGGCGCGGGCAGGAACCGGTGCTGTACGACGAACGCGACCACGTACCAGAACAGCAGGATCGTGGCGGCCCACGCCAGGCAGCACCACAGACACAGGGCGTTGATCCGGTACAGCGACTGGAACTGAAGCCACGACACGAACCCGATGCCGAAGAGGCAGCCCGCGAGGAAGCCGAGCCAGTACCAGCCGGGGAAGCGCGCCCCGGCCCACAGGCTGACGCCGACGCAGATCACGACGGCGTAGGCGACCAGGCCCAGCATCGGGTTGGGGAACCCGAAGGCGGAGGCCTGGTCGCTCTGCATGACGCTGCCGCAGGACACCACGGGGTTCAGACTGCAACCGGGCGTGAAGTCCGGGTCCTCCAGCAGCTTGAACTTGTCGAGGGTGATGACCCAGGAGGCCAGCAGCCCGGCCGCCCCGGTGAGCACCAGCAGTACGGCGAACCCGCGGCTGCCCCCTGCGGTGCGCACGGTCAGCCGCGCAGGCTGCGGGCGGGGAGGACGACGTGCGCGGCGGCGTTCAGCGTCTCGTCGGCGCCGGCGAAGGCGGCGAGGGCCTCCGGCTCCACGGGCTTGCCCGGCTGGGCCTCGGGCCAGGGGCGGGTGGTGAACACGAAGTAGGCGAAGCCGCGTTCGGCGACCGCCTCCAGCCACTCCGGCGGCGGGGTGCACTGGGCGTTGAAGCCGGGCATGTTGACGACGGCCGTGCCGGACTCGACGAGCAGGCTGACCGGCAGGCTCGGGCGGGCGTTGCCGTCGACGAGGTCGCCGCCGACGGGCAGGCCGTTGTTCTCCAGCAGCGCTTCCACGGCGGCAGTGGAGGCCTCCGGTCCGGCCGCGGCGTCCCCGAGGGTGTAGGCGAGGAGATAGGGCATGTCGCCGTCGGGGGCCTCGCCGCTCCAGGCCATGACGACGAGCGTGCCGAGGTCGGCGGCGTTGAAGGGGCGGGTCTGGCTTGAGGTTGAGGTCACCGCGCGACCATATCGACGGGTCCGAACGGGTTCCGGTCCGTTCTCACTCGACCGGGCGACGCACCGCACACGGTCCACACGATCGAGGGACTTTTCCTCGAACACGCCGTGGAAGAACACACCGAGAAAACCCCGGGAAAAACAAAGGGTCGATTCCGTACGACGCGGAATCGACCCTTGTGCGACAGGCGCGCAATACCTCAGCCGCCGACCGGCAGACCGCCGAGCAGCCCGCTGGAGTTCAGCGTGGCGGTCGCGCCCTTCACGGTGTTGAGCACGGAGTCCTTGTTCTCGGTGTCGAGCGCGTTCGACTGGTGCTGGAGCGGCATCACGTCGGCCGGGGCGAGTTGACCGCTGGTGAGCGTGTTCACGGCGCCGGTGAGGCTGGTGGGCGTGACGTCGGCGGTGCTGTAGGCGAACGCGGGCGCGGCGGCGCTCGCGAGGGCCACGGAACCGGCAACAACAGCGGCAGCCTTCAGGGACTTCATCGTGTTCCTTTCAGAGAGAATTCTGACGCCTTGCCTAACGATTCTTCTACGGCCCGGAAACCCCGTACGCAGAAATTTTCTGCAACCCGAAAGACCCAAGAAAAAACAATAGGAAAACAGAACAGCCGTGGTGCGGGCCCCTCGGCCCGCACCACGGCTGGAACGGCGGTCAGGAGGTGGGCAGCAGGCCGCCCACGGTGTCGGTCGCGCCGGTCGCGGCGCCGGTGTCCACCGGCAGCGGCACCGGGAGCGGCAGCGGCAGTCCGCCGCTGAGCAGCAGCGCGAGGATGGCGTTGAGGAGCTTGCCGACCACCGCGGTCGCGGCCGGGACCACCTTGGTGGGGTCGCCGCCGGTGGCCGCCGCGAGCAGGTCGCTGACCGCCTGCTGGAGGGCGGCGAGCGCGTCGCCGACGGCGTCCGCGGACGGCGCCTTGGAGTCGTCGCCGCTCTTGGCCGTGGGCAGCGGCAGCAGCTCGGTGGCCGGGGCGGTGGCGGCCGGCGGAGTGGTCGGGACGGTCGCGGTCGACGGGGTGGTCGGCGTCAGCGGGGTCTCCGGCACCGGGACCGGGGCCGCGGCGGTGATCTTGGCGATGGCCGCCTTCACACTGTCGAGGAGCTGGGTCGCCTGTTCGGGCGAGATCTGGCCGTCGTCGGCCTTGAGCACGGTGTTCAGGACGTCGGTGACCGGGGTGAGCAGGCCCCCGAGGTCGCCCAGGGCCTTGAGCTGGGCGAGCAGACCGTCGACGCCGGGCAGGGGTGCCTTGGCCGCCGCCTCGATGCGCTCGGCCTTCGACTGGTTGTCGACCGCCACGGCGGCTGGAGCTGCGATGCCGATGAGGAGCGTGGCGCTGAGGGCCGTGGACGCGATACGACGTGCGGGCATGGAGATTTCCTTTTCGGTGGGGACGGAACCTGTGCCCACCGTGAAAGCGCCCGCCACCGCCTGCAACCGATGAACTGCGTGGAGTGACCACCCGGCCCGGGCGTCCTCCCTGGTGAGACGGCCTGTCAAGCCCCGCCGACCGTGTCGGCGCCCGATCCCCCCATTCGGGGCAACGCGAACCGGCCGCCCTCCTGCGGGGGAACCACAGGAGGACGGCCGGTCAAGGGCTGCGAGCCGACGTCAGTCGTTGACGCAGGTGTTGCCGAAGGCGGGGTTCAGCAGACCGATGACGTTCACGGTGTTGCCGCAGACGTTGACCGGGATGTGGACCGGGACCTGGACGACGTTGCCCGACAGGACGCCCGGGGAGTGGGCGGCCGCGCCCTGCGCGCCGGCGTCGGCGGCGGCGATGCCGGCACCGCCGGCGACGGCCGCGACAGCAGCGGAGGTAAGGACCAGGCCCTTCGCGATACGCGACATGGAGAGGTGCTCCTTGGGTTGACACAAACACCCGGGCGGATGCCCGGCGCTGTGTCAACGCGCGGCGCGCGCGGGAGTTGTGCCGCCAATGGGGTGATCTCGCGAGAGGCCCCGACTTCACCATTCCGACACACTTGTCCGCTTTCAACGGATTAATACGCATAGCCACTAGAGTTGCGGACCTCCCGACGCACCCCTATAGCCAGCAAATCGCACTCATTGACGCCCTGGCATCACGACCCGGGTGTCCCACCCCTGCCCCGCAACCTCCCGGAAGGGCAACCCCGGTCATGCGCCAATCCCTGCGTCCGCTGCTGCGCCGAGCGACGGTGGGAGCCCTAGCCCTCGCCACGCTCTGGGTACCCGGCGGCGCCCTGGCCACCGCGCCGCCCTCCCCCGAGGCCGAGCGGCTCCCGTTCGCGCAGCGGTACCGGGCCCTCCAGCACGGCGGCATCGTCCGCGCGGCGAACGCCTCGATCAGCTGCCGGGCGACCGCGGCCGAGCCCTCCTGCCCGGGCGTCCGCGAGGGCGGCGCGGCGGTCAACGGCGACTTCGACATGTTCTACGTCGACGTCGACACCGATCCCAACACCTACAACTCCTCCCGCGCCGAGGTCCGGCTGCCCGAGGGCGCCCGGGCCACGTACGCGCGCCTGTACTGGGGCGGCAACCTCCGTGTCGGCGAGCAGAAGCCGCCGAAGGACAACGGGCGGGTGCTGATCGCCGAGCCCGGCGGCCAGTACAAGGAGGTCCTCGCCGACACCCTGGTCGGCCATCGGGTGGCCCAGGGCGCGGACGCCTTCCAGGCCTCGGCGGACGTCACGAAGCTGGTGCGGGAGAGCGGTTCGGGGCTGTACACCGTCGCTCAGGTCAATGTGGCGATGGGGAGGTCGACGGCCGGCGCGTGGGGCGGCTGGACGCTCGTGGTGGCGTACGAGAAGGCGGCGGAGCCGCTGCGGCATCTCGCCCTGTGGGACGGCTTCGACACGCTCGGGACGGGTCGGGATCTCGGCCCGCGCGGACTGCGCTTCCCCAAGGGTGCCTCCGGCCGGGTGGGTCTCGTCGCCTACGACGGCGACCGCGGCCGTACGGGCGACAGTCTCACCCTCTCGGCCGATCGCCGGGCCCCCGTCGTGCTGACCAACGCCGCCAACCCCCGTTCCGACGTGCTGAATTCGACGATCAGCGAGCCCGGCGAGCGGCCGGCGTCGCGTGTCCCGTCGTATGTGAACACGCTCGGCTACGACTCCGATGTGTTCGATCTCGGCACGGCTCTGCGGCGCGGTGGTGACCAGCTGGCCTTCCGGCTCGTTTCCCAGCGGGACGCGGCGTGGGCCGGCGCGCTCTTCGTCGCCGTCGACGCCCAGAGCTGAGGCGCGTTCCCGCCCGTCCCGAGTGCCATCCGTGAGCGAGGAAACCGCGCAATGCACCAGTCAGCAACCGACCCTCGGCCACGGGTCCTGCATGTGACGCAGCCTGTGGACGGCGGGGTCGCCCGGGTCGTGACGGACCTGGTCCGGGCCCAGCTCACGGCCGGGACGCGGGTCACGGTGGCCTGTCCGGGCGGGCCCTTCGCCGACGGGCTGCGGGCGCTGGGCGCCGAGGTACGGCACTGGTCCGCGACACGGTCCCCGGGGCCCTCGCTCCCGGGCGAGGTGCGGCGGCTCGCACGGGTGATCGAAGAGGTACGGCCCGAACTGGTGCACGCACACAGTGCGAAGGCCGGTCTCGCCGGACGGCTCGCGGTGCGCGGACGGATCCCGACCGTGTTCCAGCCGCACGCCTGGTCGTTCGAGGCGGTCGGCGGGACCACCGCGGCACTCGCCCTGAAGTGGGAGCGGTGGGGAGCGCGCTGGGCCTCCCGGGTGGTGTGCGTGAGCGAGGCGGAGCGCACGACCGGCGTACGCGCCGGGATCGCCGGGCGGTTCGGCGTCGTTCCCAACGGCATCGACCCCGCCCGCTTCCACCCCGCCGCGGTGGGCACCGTACGGGCCTCTCTCCTGCCCGATGTCGATCCCGCCGCCCCGCTCGTCGTGTGCGTGGGGCGGCTGTGCCGGCAGAAGGGGCAGGACGTGCTGCTGCGGGCGTGGGAGGCGGTGCTGGAGCAGGTGCCGCGGGCCCGGCTCGCGCTGGTCGGTGACGGGCCCGACCGGGACGAACTGCGGTCCCTGGCACCGGAGTCGGTGCTGTTCGCGGGGGACGTCCCCGACACCGCCCGCTGGTACCAGGCCGCCGATCTGGTCGTCCTGCCCTCGCGCTGGGAGGGCATGGCGCTCGCCCCGCTGGAGGCGATGGCGTGCGGGCGGACGGTGGTGCTGAGCGACGTGGACGGCGCCCGGGAGAGCCTGCCGCCGCAGCTCGCGGCGCACTGCCTCGTCCCGCCGGAGCGTCCCGCGCCGCTCGCCGCGGCCGTCGCCGAGCTGCTGCTCGATCCCCTGCTGTGCGAGTCGCTCGGCCACCAGGGGCGCCGGCACGTGCTGGCCACGCACGACGTGCGGCACACCACCGAGGCGGTGGCGGACCTGTACCGCGAACTGCTCGGTACGACAGGCCGCGTCATGCCCTCCGAGTACAGGGAGTCGATCCACTCGTGACCGCGGAAAGCACCCTCCCCTCGCCCGGCGGGCAGCCACGGGACCCCGGCTTCTCGCCCGTCTCGGTCCTCGCGTCGCGCGGTGTCACCGGCGGTTTCCGGTTCCCGCACCGCCGCCCCCAGCCCCGGCCCGTCTCCCCCGTGCCGCTGCTCGCCGCGGACCTGGCGGCCGCCCTGCTGGGCGCCCTCGCCCTCACCGGCACCGCGCACCAGCCGCTGCACGCGGCCCTGCTGGTCGCCGCGTCGATGCTGCTGCGCCCGCAGCTGCCGCGAGCGGTGCCGGGCGTCCTCGACGAACTGCCCACCGTCTGCGGCCGGATCGCGGTCGCCTGGCTGGCCCTCGGCGCGCTCGTCGCCGCGTACGCCCCCCAGCACGCCCTGGACGCCCGCACCCTCGCCGCCGGCTTCCTGCTCCAGACGGCCGCGGCCTGCGCGACCCGCGGCACCGTGCACTGGCGGCGCCGCACGGTCCTGCGCGGCCGGCCCCGCGCGGCCCTCGTCATCGGCCCGGCGGCCACCGCGCAGCGCGTGGCCGCCGGCCTGCTGCGCCACCCGCGCTGCGGAGTGCGGCCGGTGGGCGTGGTGGCCGAGCAGCCCGACGGCAGCGACGGCCTGCCCGTGCTGACCACCGGCGAGGAGGTCGAACGGGCGCTCATCCAGAACGGCGTCCGGGACGTCCTCGTCGTCCATCCCTCCGTACGGACCGGGCAGGGGCCGCTGCTGCGGGCGCTCGCCGAGTCTGGCTGCGCGGTGTGGGAGGTCGACGCGGACGCCCCCTCGTACGCCTCCCGCGACCAGCTCGCCGGGTACGCCTGCCGGCGGCTCGACATGGGCGGCCGGCGGCCCGGCAGCCTCGGCAAGCGGCTCCTTGACGTGCTGGTCGCCGGGACGCTGCTGCTGCTGGTCAGCCCCTTGCTGCTGGTGTGCGCGGTGGTGCTGCGGCTGACCGACGGACCCGGTGTCGTCTTCCGCCAGGAACGCATCGGCAAGGACGGGCGCCCCTTCACGCTGCTGAAGTTCCGCACCCACCGCCCGGTCGACGAACACGAGTCGGCGACCCGCTGGAGCGTGGCTGACGAACGCCGGATGTCCTGGTTCTGCCGCTTCCTGCGGCGCACCTCCCTGGACGAGCTGCTCCAGCTGTGGAACGTCTTCTGGGGCGATATGAGCCTGGTCGGCCCGAGACCCGAACGGCCTTACTTCGTCGGCCAGTTCAGCCAGATGTACCCCGGCTACGCGGCCCGTCACCGCATGCAGACCGGCATCACCGGGCTCGCCCAGATCCACGGCCTGCGCGGCGACACCTCGATCGAGGACCGGGCCCGCTTCGACAACGCGTACATCGACAACTGGTCGCTGTGGCAGGACATCTGCATCCTCGCCCGCACCGCCGCCGCGCTCGTCCGTCCGACGGGGAGCTGACGATGAGGCCGCCTCGGGTACTGCCGGTGCTCCCCGCCGTCGTGGTGATCGCCCTGCTGGGGCTGCCGATCGGACCGGGCGGCGAGGGGGGCGCGGGTCCGGCCGACGCGGTCTCCGCGCTGATGGTGCTGTACTGCGGGATCCGTCTCGTACGGGACCGGCGGCGCCCCCTGTCCCGTACCGCCGCCGTGATCCTGGGCCTGCCGGTGCTCGGGCTGGCGATCGCCGCCACGGGCGCCGCGACCGCGGGCGCGGGGATCACCGGCATGGGCCGCTACCTCCAGATCTTCGTCCTCGTCCCCGCCGCGGTCCTGCTCCTCATCCGGCACCGCGGTGACTTCCGTGTCCTCGCCTGGTCCTTCGTCGGGCTCGCCCTGTGGCAGGGGGCGATCGGCGTGCACCAGTTCCTGACCGGGACCGGTGCCTCGTACCAGGGCCAGGAGATCCGCGCCGTCGGCACCTTCGGGGCGCAGGACGTGATGGGGATGGCGACCGTCGTCTGCTTCGGGCTGATCTGCGCGGTGGGGCTGGCGCTGGGCACAACCGCCGTACGCCAGCGGGCGGTTGCCGCGTGCTGTGCGCTGGCGCTGCTCGTCCCGCTGGCCCTGTCCTTCAGCCGCGGGGCATGGATCGCGACCGCGGTGACCTGCTCGGTGCAGCTGGTGCTGGCCGGGCTGCGGCGGGCGCTGAAGGTGGGCGCCGTGGTGGCCGCGCTCGGGGTGGTCCTCGTCGGGGGCTTCGGCGTCGGCTCGGCGATGCTCCAGGAACGCGTCGACAGCATCACGCAGGTCACCGACGCACCCGACCAGTCCGTCACCGACCGGTACACCATGTGGGCGGCGGCGGTGGACATGTGGCGCGAACAGCCGCTGGCCGGCGTCGGGTTGAAGGGTTTCCCCGAACACCGGGACGCCCACGCCTCGCTCGCGCTGTCCGCCGGCAGCGACACGGAGGGCGCGGGCGCGGCATTCCGCAAGCAGCCGCTGCTGTCCCCGCACAACATGTACCTCCTGATCCTCGCCGAACAGGGCCTGATCGGGCTGCTCGCACTGGCGGGGGGCTGGCTGGCGCTGCTGGTGTGCGGGCTGCGGGGGCTGGCGCGGGTGCGGCGCTCCGGCACCGGGGTCGCCTCCGGCCGGGGGCTCGACTGCGGACTCGTCGCCTGCGGGCTGCTGGTGTGGCAGTTGACCGACTTCATGTACGCCGACATCGGCGGGCCGTCGACGGTGCTGACGGCGGTGTGCTTCGGGTTGGCGGCGTGGTGGGGGCTGGCCGGGAGCGGCCCGCGCGAGACCGTGACAACGGCGCCGCCTCCGGTGCCCACCCGCACCGAGGAGGCGGCGGCGCGATGAGGGTGACGCCTTCCCGGTCGCCCCGGGGCAAGGAAGACACGAAGGCCGACGCCGACGCCTGTGCCGACGTCGCCGTGGCTCTCCCGGCCGCCCGCACCGCCGTACCAGCCGCCGACAGCCCCGATGTCGCCCCCGCCTCCCGTGGATTCCTCGCCAGGGCCGCCCTGATCACCGCCGTTCTCACCGCGGCCGGTGCCCTGCTCGGGCTTGTCCGGGACCAGGCGCTGGCGCGGCTGTTCGGGGCGGGGAGCGAGACGGACGCCTTCCTGGTCGCGTGGACGATCCCGGAGTTCGCCTCGACTCTGCTCATCGAGGACGGTCTGGCCTTCGCGCTGGTCCCGGCGTTCAGCCTGGCGCTGGCCCGGCGGGCCCAGGGCGCTCCCGGCGACCCCGTGCGGGCGCTGGTCGGCAGCACGCTGCCGCGCCTCTCGCTCGCCTTCGTCGCCGCGTCCGCGCTCATCGCCGGCACCGCCCCCTACCTCGTCGAGGCCCTCGCGCCCGGCCTGCCCGACCCGGGCCTCGCCGTCGACTGCACCCGCCTCACCGCGGTCTGCGTGCTCGGCTTCGGTCTCGCCGGGTATTGCAGCGCGGCCCTGCGGGCCCACCGCAGGTTCCTCGCGCCGGCCGCGATCTACGTGGCGTACAACACCGGCATCATCACGGCGATGTTCGTGCTGGGCGGGCACTGGGGCGTGCGGTCGGCGGCGATCGGGGTGGCCGTCGGCGGCGGGCTGATGGTGCTGGTCCAACTGCCGTCGTTCATCCGTCAGTTGCGACGCAGGACCACCGCCCCCGCCATCGAGGAGCCGGCCGCCGGGACCTCCGAGCGGGCCGTCACCGGCGCTCTCGTCGCCACCGTGCTCCTCTTCGCCCTGGGCCGGCAGTCGCAGACCCTCATCGAGCGCTTCCTCGCCTCCACGCTCGACGCCGGGGCCATCTCGCACCTGAACTACGCGCAGAAGGTCGCCCAGATCCCGATGACCCTGTCCATGATGCTGTGCACGGTCACCTTCCCGGTGGTCGCGCGGGCGCTGGCCGACGGGGACGTCGAGCGGGCCCGCGACCGGGTGGAGCGGGACCTGGCGCTGGCCTGCTGCATGCTGCTGCTCGGTGCGGCCGTGGTGATCTCCTGCGCCCCGCAGATCGTCGAACTCCTCTTCCAGCGGGGCGCGTTCACCGTCCGGGACACCGCCGCGACCGCCGACGTCATGCGGGTGTACGCCCTCGGGCTGCTCGGCCAGACCCTGACCGGCGTGCTCGTGCGGTCGTACTTCTCGGCCGGCCGGCCCAGCTGGTACCCGGTCGCCGCGATGGCCACCGGCATCGTCGTCACGTCCTGGATCGGCGCCTGGACCGTGGGCCCCTTGGGTGTGCTCGGCATCGCCGCCGCCAACGCCTCCGGCATCACCGTGACGGCCGTGGTGCTGCTCGCCGGGATGGGTCCGCGCAGTGTGCCGGTCCGCGTCCGGGGCGTGCTGGGCGAGCTGAGCAAGCCGGCGCGGGCCGCGGTGGTCGCGACCATCGCCGGGACGTTCGTCGCCGAACAGGTGCCCTCGGCCGTGCCGGGGCTCGCCGCGGGCGGCACGACCGTGGTCGCCGTGTTCGTCCTGCTCGCCTGGGCGCTGGACGCCCAGGGCGTCGTACCCGCACTCCGATCCGTACGCACCCTCACGCGGAGGCTCAGGCATGGCCGCACCCGTTGATTCCGCCGCTCCCGTCAGACCGCGCACTGTTCCGTGGATCGCGATGTACCACTCGGTCGGCGACTGCTCCGACGACCCGTACCGCATCACGGTCACCCCGGACCGCCTCGACCGGCAGCTGGCCTGGCTCGGCCGTCGTGGTCTGCGGGGTGTCTCCGTGACCGAGCTGCTGGCCGCCCCTCACCGCGCGGGCCTGGTCGGGCTGACCTTCGACGACGGGTACGCCGACTTCCTCACCGATGCCCTGCCCGTGCTGCGGCGGCACGGCTTCGGCGCCACCCTGTTCGTGCTGCCCGGCCGGCTCGGCGGCGACAACGCCTGGGATCCGCTGGGCCCGCGCAAGCCGCTGCTCACCGCCGACGGCATCCGGGAGGCGGCGCGGGCCGGCATCGAGATCGGCTCTCACGGCCTCACCCACGTCGACCTCACCGGGACCGACGACCTCCGGCTGAAGTCCGAGGTCGTCGAGAGCCGGGCCGCGCTGGAGGGCATCACCGGCACGGAGGCCGGCGGCTTCTGCTACCCGTACGGCGCCCTCGACGAGCGCGCCGTCGACGTCGTACGGGAGGCCGGTTACCGGTACGCCTGCGCCATCGACCCCGGCCCCTTCGACGGCCCCCTCGCCCTGCCCCGCGTCCACGTCGGGCAGAACGACACCGCCCTACGCCTCTTCCTCAAACACCGGCTGCACCGGCTGCGGCGCCGCCCCGTGGAGGGGATCTGAGGTGAAGGTCCTCCATGTCATCACCGGCCTCGGCGTCGGCGGTGCCGAGCAGCAACTGAGGCTGCTGCTGCGGCACTTGCCGGTCGAGTGCGAGGTCGTCACGCTCACCAACCCGGGCGCGGTGGCCGACGGTCTGATCGCCGACGGGGTGCGGGTGACGCACCTCGGGATGGCCGGCAACCGCGACCTGGCCGCGCTGCCCCGGCTGGTGCGGCTGATCCGCTCCGGCGGCTACGACCTCGTCCACACCCATCTGTACCGGGCCTGCGTCTACGGCCGCCTCGCCGCCCGGCTCGCCGGGGTCCGCGCGGTCGTCGCCACCGAACACTCCCTCGGCGACTCCCAGATGGAGGGCCGCCGCCTCACCGCCGGGGTCCGCGGCCTCTACCTGGCCAGCGAGCGCCTCGGCCGCGCCACGGTCGCCGTCTCCCCCACGGTCGCCCAGCGCCTGAGGAACTGGGGTGTGCCCGCCCCCCGCATCGAGGTCGTCCCCAACGGCATCGACCTGGCCCGCTTCCGTTTCGACCCCCTCCAGCGCCTCCACACCCGCCGCCGCCTCGGCCTGCCCGAGGACGCGTACGTCATCGGCGGCATCGGACGCCTCACGGCGGGCAAGCAGTTCGGCACCCTCATTCACGCGCTCGCCCAACTCCCGGCGCACTGCTGGCTGTTGCTGGTCGGCGGCGGCCCGGACGAGAGCGTCCTGCGGCGCACCGCCCAGGAGGCGGGGGTCGCCGACCGGGTCCTGTTCACCGGCGAACGGCCCTGTGTGCCCGACGGCTCCCCCGGCCCCGACCTGCCCTCCCTCACCTGGGCGATGGACGTGCTCGCCTCGCCCTCACCGGAGGAGGCGTTCGGCCTCGCGGTCGTCGAGGCGCTGGCCTCCGGGCTGCCGGTGCGCTACGCCTCCTGCCCCGCGATCGAGGACCTGCCCCCCGAGGCGGCCACCCTCGCCCGCCAAGTGCGCGGCGGTGCCGACGAGTTCGCCCGCGCCCTCGCCGCGGCCCGCGCCGAGGGGCCGCGTCCGCGCACCGCCCCCGACGCCGCCCTCCACTACTGCATCACCCGCAGCGCCGCCCAGTTGATGGACGTCTACGCGGGCGCGTCCTCGTCGTCACCGTCACCCCAGGGAGTCAGTTCCTCATGACCGAGAACCCCACCGGACCGCGCCGCCCGGCGGCCCTCACCCGCGCCAAGGCGCTCCCGGCCTGGTCGCTGCTCGCGGCCGGCGCCGTCGCCGGCGGTCTGCTCGGCGGCGGGTACGGGCTGGCCAAGGCCCCGTCGTACACGGCCACCAGCTATGTCGTCGTCGTCCCCACCGAGAAGTCCGACCCGGCCTCCGCGCTCGGATTCGCGCAGGCCTACGGGCGGGTCGCCACCCAGCTCGCGGTGCTCGGGGACGCCCAGGTGTGGGCGGGCGTGCCCGTGCGGACGCTCAAGTCCAGTGTGCAGACGGCGACTTCGCCGGACGCCCCGATGGTGGCGATCACGGCGACCTCCGCCCGCCCGGACCTCGCCGCCGACATGGCCAACGCGGTCGCCCGCGCCCTGACCCGGCACGCCGACAACACCGAGTCGACCACCAACGTCGAACTCCAGCAGTTCGCCCGCGCCACCAAGCCCACCGAGCCCTCCTCGGCCTCCCCCGCCCTGACCGGCCTGGTCGGCGCGAGCGCGGGTGGACTCCTTGGCGGCCTGGTACTGCTGGTGCGGCCGCGCCGGACCGCGCAGGAGCAGACCGGCCGTTCGGCCGCCGTACCCGGTCCGGCCGTCGCCGCCGACGCCCACGGCCAGCTGTGACGTACACGACGGAACTCGTCACCGACGACACCGTCTTCGCCGCCCTCGCCCCCGACTGGGCCCGTCTGTACCGCCGTTGCTCCGCCGCGACCCCGTTCCAGAGCCACGCGTGGCTGCACTCCTGGTGGCTCTCCTACGGACGTCGCGGCCGGCTGCGGGTCCTCGTCGTCCGCGACCACGACGACCTGGTGGCCGCCGCACCCCTGATGCGGGTGGGCCGTCCCGTGCCCTCGCTCGTGCCGCTCGGCGGGGCGATCTCCGACTACGGGGACGTCCTGCTGGACGACGAGCGGGGCGAGGAGGCGGTGGCCGCGCTGACCGACGGGCTCGCCCGGGCGGCCCGCACCGCGCTGGTCGACCTGCGCGAGGTGCGCCCGGGCGGCGCCGCCGAGCGGCTGTACGACCACTGGCCGGGCCCCCGGCGCCGGGTCGGCGACTCACTGTGCCTGGAACTGCCCGCCGTCCCCATGGCGGAGCTGGTGGGCCGGCTGCCGTCCGCCAAGGCCCAGCAGCGGGTGCGCGCCAAGCTGCGCAAGCTGACCTCGCTCGGCGTCGAACGGCACGTGGTCGAGCCGGACGAGGTCGACAAGGCGCTGCGCCGGCTGCTGGAACTGCATCAACTCCAGTGGCAGGGCCGCAAGGTGACCAGCGAGCATCTGCGGCCCCGGTTCCGCGACCACCTGGTGCGCTCGGTCGCGCCGATGGTGCGCTCCGGGGACGCGGTGGTCACCGAGTTCCGTCTCGACGACGACGTGGTGGCCGTCGATCTGACGCTGCTGTCGCGGCGCCTGGCGGGCGGCTATCTGTACGGCGCCCATCCGTGCCTGCGGGAACGCAAGGCGGACGTGGCGGTGATGCTGCTGGACGCGTGCACCGGGCACGCGCGCGGCACGCTGAGCCTGCTGCGCGGCAACGAGCCGTACAAGCACCACTGGAAGCCCGAACCGGTCGCCAACCAGCGGCTGCTGCTGGCCCGGCGGCACACCGCCCCGCTGCTGGCGGCGGCACTGTGCGACGTCGCGGCCCGGCGGCACGGCAAGGAGGCGCTGCGCAGATGGCGGGCGCGCGGCGGTGGCGGCGGATCGTGACCGACCCGCCGCCACCGGGGCCCGCGTCCGTCACCGGCTGCGCGACCACCAGTCGAAGCGCATGCACAGCTTCCCGCCGATCCAGTACTCGACCCACTCGCCCAGATCCATCGGCGAACAGTTGGGCGGGGTGGTCGGGGTGGGGTCGGGGGTCGGCTCGGGCGTGGGGTCGACCGGCGTCGGTTCCGGCGTCGGCTCGTCCGGGGTGCGGCCGAAGAGGATCGACCGGTAGACGTCGGACGCCTTCGGGTTGTCCTCGCACTGCCAGACGCCGTGCGGACAGTAGTCCGTCAGCGTGTTGTACAGCGGTTTGTGCTCGTCCATCCACGCGAGCATGCGCCGCATGTACTCGGCGTTGTCTCCGTTGCGGAAGAGTCCCCATTCAGGATAGGAAATTGCCTTGCCGTGGGCTTTGGCGAAATCCACGTGCTCCTGAAGTCCGTAGGGCTCTTTCACCTGCTCGTCGAACGAGAGTCCTTCCGGCTGGTCGTACGAGTCCATGCCGATGACGTCGACCGTGTCGTCGCCCGGATAACACTTCGTCCAGGCGATGGAGTCCCGGCCGCGGCTGGGCGTGAAATCGAAGCGGAATTTCTGGCCCGGCACCGAACGCATGGTGGTGACGATCCTGTTCCAGTACTTCTTCCAGGCCTCCGGGTCCGGCCCGCAGCGATGGGTGTACGTGATGCCGTTCATCTCCCAGCCGAGCACGATCACCGTGTCCGGGACGTCGAGCTCGACCAGACGCTCGGCGAGGCGGCGGAAGTGACCGTCGAACTGCCCCGCCGCGCCCCGGCGCAGCAGCAGCCGCACCTCGGCGTCGGAGACGTGGTCCTCGTTGCGCTCCAGCATGGGGACGTTGAGGACCAGCATCCGGTCGGTCCGCTGGTTGCGCCAGTCCGCCCACACGTTGAGGAAGCCGGGGGCGCCCTCGATGTTGCTCCAGCGGTCGCCGGGCAGATAGGTGTGGCCGACGCGCAGTTGCGCCCCGCCCAGCCAGCGGCTGAGCTCGGCCATGCGGGCCACGCCGCGCGGACCGTAGTCGAGGTAGGCGCCGAACGCCGGCGCCTGCGCGGCCGGCTTGGGCTCGGGATCGATCGCCGGCGCCGGGGTCTCCGGCACCGAGGGCACCGCCGGGACCGCGGGCTCCGTGGGTTCCGTGGGCTCCGTGGGCGACGCGGGTGTGGGAGCGGGCGGATCGGTGGCCCGTACCACCCCCGCGGCGAATCCGGGCCCCGCGGCCAGGGCGGCGGACGCGGCGACTGCCACCGCGACGAACGCCAGCCGACCGGTCCGGGCCTTTCGCTGCTGTGAGTCCATGCCTGCTCCTTTCTCACACTCGCGCTGTGCGGACGGGTGAAACGCGATACCTGACACTCAGTCATACGAATATGAAGTACGCCACCGTGCTTGCGGCTTTCGGGTGGCCCGATCGCCCGCACGGGTGAAACAACCGAAGGAATTGATTCCGTGTCACTGTTCGACATCCGCGTCCCCGCCGTTCTGCTGCGGATCGACCGGAATCCCTTTCACCACGGAACGCTGGGAGCCGTGCGCTCGCTCGGCCGGGCCGGAGTGGAAGTGCATGTGATCGCGGATTCCGCCGGAAGTCCGGTGGCCCGATCGCGTTTTGTACGACAGATCCATCCCCCGCCGCCACCGGGCGCGCCCGCGGCCGACATCGCCGTGGCCCTGCGCCGCGTCGCCGCCCGGATCTCCCGCCCCGCGGTGCTGATCCCGATGGACGACGCGAGCGCGGTCGCGGTGAGCGGGCTGCGCGCGGAGCTGGCGCCCTGCTATCTGCTGCCGGCGACGCCGGGTCCGCTGGCCGAACGGGTCGCCGACAAGGCGGAACTGGCCGCACTGTGCGCATCCATGGACGTGCCGCACCCGCTCACACTGATCCCGGACAGCCCCGCCGACGCCGCGAGCGCCGCCTGGCACCTCGGGCTGCCGGTGGTGGCGAAGTGGAGCCGGCCCTGGCTGCTGCCGGCCGGGAGCGGGCTGCGCAGCACGGTCCTGCTGCGCTCCGCGCACGAGGCGCGGGAGCTGTACCTGCGTTCCGCGGAGGCGGGCAGCCGACTGCTGCTCCAGGCGTTCCTGCCGCCCAGCCCCGACGGCGACCGCTTCTGCCACGGATACGCCGACCGCGCGGGCGCCGTCCGCGGCGGCGGTGCCGGGGTGAAGCTCACGTCCTGGCCGCGCGGCGCGGGGCTGACGGCGGTGGGCCGGTGGACGCCGGACGCGACGGTGCAGGCGCTCGCCGAGCGGATCACTGATGAGCTGGGCTACCGCGGCATCTTCGACCTCGACTTCCGCCACGGCGCCGGGGGCGCTCCGCACCTCCTGGACTTCAACCCGCGCCCCGGCGCCCAGTTCCGGCTGTTCTGCGACACCGCGGGCCTGGACGTCGTACGCGCGCTGCACCTGGACCTGACGCACCGTCCGCTGCCGGACGGGGTGCCGCGGGGCGGGCGGGAGTTCGTGGTGGAGAACTACGCCCCGCTGAGCGCGCTGCGCCCGACGGCCCACGGCCGGGAGCTGGCCTGGTGTGCCCCGGACGACCGGCGGCCCGGCCGGACGATGTGGGGACTGTGGGCCCGGCATGTGTCCCGGCGCGTCCTGGAACGGTTGCGCGGGCTGTGCGCCTCGCCCGTCGACCCGTCACGCGCGCGTGTGGTGCGTCAGGGATCCGCACCGGAGCTGACCGGCCTGTCGGACGACGAGAAAGCGAGCAGCCGCTGATGTACGACCTGCTGGTGGTGGGCGCGGGCCCGTACGGCCTGTCCATCGCGTCCCACGCCGTGGCCGCCGGGCTGCGGGTGGGCGTCTTCGGGCGGCCCATGGCGTCCTGGCGCGACCACATGCCCCGCGGGATGTTCCTGAAGTCAGAACCGTGGGCGTCCAACCTCTCCGACCCCGAGCGCCGCTGGCGCCTGGACGCGTACTGCGCCGAGCAGGGCATGACGGCCCGGCACGGGGAGCCGATCCCGGTGGAGGTGTTCGCCGAGTACGGCCTGTGGTTCGCCCGCAACGCCGGGCCCGCGGTGGACGAACGGCTGGTCACCCGGGTGGTCCGGTGCGCGGGCGGCTTCGAGGCGGTCACCGACGACGGGGCGGTGCTGTCCGCCCGCTCGGTCGCGCTCGCCGTCGGCGTCATGCCGTTCGTGGAGATCCCGACGGCCCTCACCGGCCTGGACACGTCCCTCGTGACGCACAGCAGCCACCACGGCGACCTCGACCGCTTCCGGGACCGGGACGTCACGGTCGTCGGCGGTGGCCAGGCGGCGCTGGAGACCGCCGCGCTGCTCGCCGAACAGGGCACGCGGGTACGGGTGCTGGTCCGCGCCGGTGAGCTGCGCTGGAACGACGTGCCGCCGCCGTGGGAGCGCCCGTGGTGGCGGTCGGCCCGCTCCCCGCACAGCGGCCTGGGCTGCGGCTGGCGCAACTGGTTCTACGCCGAGCGCCCCGGTCTCTTCCGCCGGCTCCCGGAGCCGACGCGGGCGCGGATCGCGGCGACGGCGCTGGGCCCCGCCGGCGCCTGGTGGGTGCGGGACCGGGTGGAGCCGGCCGTGGAGGTGCTGCTGGGCCACGAGGTGGCGGCGGCGCGTGCGGTGCCCGGCGGGCTGCGGCTGGACGTCACCGACGGCACCGGATCCCTGGGCACGCTGGAGACCGAACACGTCGTCGCCGCGACGGGTTTCAAGCCGACGGCCGACCGTCTCGCCCTCCTCTCCGCCGACCTGCGCACGGCCCTGGCGACGGGCGCCGACGGCACCCCGGAGGTCGGCCGGGACTTCGCGTCCCCCTCCCACCCCGGCCTGTTCCTGGCCGGCCTCGCGACCGCCTCCGGCTTCGGCCCGGCGATGCGTTTCGTCCACGGCGCGACCTACACGGCAAACGCCCTGGTACGAGGCGTCCAACGCCACCTGCAAACAACCCCCACCCTGACCCCGCCCCACCGCAGGACACCGGAGACGGCACGACGGTGAGGGGAGGGCGAGGATGAGGGAGCGGCTGAGCGGCTGTGGGGGCGCCGCCTCGGATGCCCGGGGCTGAAGGGCGCGGCGCTCGGGCGTGCGGGTGCCGGACGGGGGGTCCGGCACCCGGTGGGTTACCGGCGGGACGCGGCTCGGCCTCGGCGGTACAGGACGGACCCGGCCGCGATGAGCGCGGCGCTGGCACCGGACGCAGCGAGCAGGGCCTCGCTGCTGCTGCCGGTGTCGGGGAGGTGGGGCGGCGGACCGTGCGGCCCGGGGGGCGTGGGCTGGTCCCCGTGGGTGGGCGGCGTGGGCGTCGGCGTCGGCGTCCACGGGTGGTCGCCACCGTTCGGCGGGGTCGGCGTCGGCGTCGAGGGCGGCGACGGCGTCGGCGTGGGCGTCGGGTGGCCGCCACCGTTCGGCGGGGTGGGCGTGGGCGTGTCCTCCCCGCCGTACGGCGGCGCGGTGTGGTCGTCGCCGTAGCCACCGCTGTCGCAGTCGTTGCCGAACACGGGGTTGAGCCCGCTGATCACGTCCGCGGTGTTCCCGCACGCGTTCACCGGCACGTCGACCGGCACACCGGTGTTGTTGCCGGAGCCCACACCGGGCGAGCCCTCGGTGCGACCGTGTGCCGAGGAGCCGGAGTCGGACTTGCCGTGCCCGGAGCCGTGCCCGGAGCCGGGACCGGAGTCGCCGCCGCCGTACGGTTCGTCGTACGACCCGCCCCGGGGTGAACCCGAGTCGTTGGCGCAGGAGTTGCCGAACGCGGGGTTCAGCAGTGCCACGGCGTCGATCGAGTTGCCGCACGCGTTGACCGGCGCGTCGACGGGGACCTGGACGTTGTTGCCGGACAGGACGCCGGGAGAGTCCTTGGCCGTCCCGCTCGCGTCCGAGTCGGCGAGGGCGGGACTGGTGCCGCACAGGGACAGAATGCTTGTCGCGGCGGCAGCCGCGACCATTCCCCTACTCAGGGTCTGTCGCAATCTCGTTGTCTTCCTGCTTGAAGAAGTGGGAAAAGCCGGCCTTGGACGGCAAGGAAGCAGTCCAAGGCCGGCTGTCACACGGCCGGAGCGGCCGATGCGTTACGACGTCACTTGTTGATGCAGGTGTTGCCGAACGCGGGGTTCAGCAGGCCGATGACGTCGATCGAGTTGCCGCACACGTTGATCGGCACGTGGATCGGGACCTGGACCACGTTGCCCGAGAGAACGCCCGGCGAACCGAAGGCGGCGCCCTCGGCACCCGCGTCGGCGAATGCGGGAGCGGCCATACCCAGAGCCATGATCGCGCCCGCGACGACAGCAGCGGTCTTCTTCATGAGCTATCCCTTCTCTGCGGTCATGCCCCAATGACGTGACCTACAGGCTGTAAACGAGGGATACACAGCCGAAGAAACTACGGAACGTGTGGCGTCTGGTAATTCACTCGAACGCCTTCACAAAATTGACACCAGCCACCCATATGAGGAGAAACGCTTCGTCTGAGTGGCGGAAAAGGCTCGGGCAGCCCGCGGGGAAACAGGCGGCCCGAGCCATTCAGATCCGAGCTCCGTCGAGCCGACGGATCAGTGGTTGCCCGTCCCGTTGCCCGCCAGGAGGGAGATGTCGTCCAGGATGTGCGAGACCGGCTCGTCACCCTTGGCCTGGGTGGAGTTGTCGGCGCACTGCTGGTTCTGCGCGGCCGACAGGACCGGGATGTCCTGGGCCACACCGACGGCGGCGATGATACCGAGGATGGCCTGGGCGTTCGCCTTGGCGGGCAGACCGACACAGAGCTTGTTGGCGGTGCTCTGCACCAGCGTGGCCTGGGGGCTCATGTCGCCCTTGGTGATCGAGTTCCCGAACTTCGAGTGGGCCTCGTTGCCGCTGGCCGAGGTGGTGCCGTCGTTCCCGATGGCCATGGCCGGGGAGGCCGCACCGACGACGGAGGCGGCGACCGCCGCGGCGGCCATTGCCTTCTTCAGCATTTGGGTTTCCTTTCCTGGCGTGCATCACCACGACGCATGCTCTGCTTCCGCATCAACCCGCTGCACGGGGATTGGTTTCGAGGCTTCACTCGATCGGGCCGCGTAGGCACGGCGAATTCACGGAATGGCCCGATGGCCCCCGAAACCGCTCCGCCGACCTCTTTTGTGGGCCATCGGAGTGAATGTCAGGAACCAAGCGGGGCCAGGGGAGTTGACCAGTGCGCTCCGGTGGACGGGGTTTCCTCAGAAGGGACTAGCAAGTGATCAAGAAGGTTCTGGCTTCCGCCGCGGTCGCCGCTTCCGTCGTCGGTGTCGCCTCCCCCGCCATGGCCATCGGGAACGACGGCACCACCTCCGCCAGTGGCAACGGTGCGCACCAGGCGTTCGGCAACTCGGCCACGTACGGCAACATGAGCCCGCAGATGGCCCTCATCCAGGGCTCGCTCAACAAGCCCTGCATCGGTCTGCCGGCCAAGGCGAACCTCCAGGGCATCGTCGGCCTCGCCGCCGTCGGCGTTCTCCAGGACGTGCCGATCCTGTCGGCCCCGCAGAACCAGCAGTGTGTCGAGAACTCCACCCAGGCCAAGGGCGACGAGCCGCTGTCGCACATCCTGGACGACATCTCCGTCCTGGCGGGCAACGGCAAGGGCAACCACTGAGCCGTCCTCAGGGGCTCCGCTCGCTGAGCCCTGGGGCTGCAATCTGAGCCCCCATCAGCGGGCCGCCGGTCTCCCGGCGGCCCGCTGTTTTAGCGTGCGTCGCGTGACGACGAAGAGAACCCTTTCTTCCCTGGCCATCCCCGCACTCGTCCTCGCTGCCGCCTCGACCCTGCTCGGCACCTCCCCCTTCCCCGAGCGGCAGGCTCCCCGCGCCCTGAACATCGTGCTGATGGGCACCGACAGCCGGGACACCATCACCGCCGCCGAGAAGCCCAAGTTCCACGCCGGCGGCATCGCCTGCAACTGCACCGACGTCCTGATGCTGATCCACGTCTCCGCACGCCGGGACCGGGTCAGCGTGGTGAGCATGCCCCGCGACTCCTACGCGGACATCCCGCCGTACCGCGACCAGTCCAGCGGCGAGGAACGCGGGACGCATCCCTCGAAGATCAACGGCGCGTACGCCGAGGGCGGACCCGCGCTCACCATCGCCACGGTCGAGTCGATGACCGGGGTGCGGGTCGACCGGTATCTCCAGGTGGACTTCCGGCGCTTCATCGACACCGTGAACGACGTCGGCGGGGTGCGGGTGTGCACGCCGCGGACGCTGAAGGACTCGGCCACCAAGCTGCATCTCAAGCCGGGCAAGCACCGGCTGACCGGGGGGCGGGCGTTGCAGTACGTGCGCTCCCGGCACGTCGACGGCAGTGCCGACCTCGGACGGATCCAGCGTCAGCAGCGGTTCCTGGTGAACGCCCTGAGCGGGCTCAAGGCGAAGAAGGCGCTGACCGACCCGGTGGGCATGGCGCGCGTGGTGGACACGCTGCTCGGGTCCGGGCAGGTCGAGCAGGGCTTCGACGCGGGCGAGCTGGTGCAGCTGGCGGCGGCGCTGGACAAGGTGCCGGCGCGGGCCATGGAGTTCACGACCGTGCCGATCGCCGGGTTCAACGAGACCAGGCCCGACATCGGCTCGACGCTGGCCTGGGACCGCGAGCGGGCGGACGCGATGTTCGCGAAGCTGCGCGCCGACCGGCCACTGCTGAAGGCCGATGCCGATCCCAAGCCCAAGGACCCGCCCAGCCTGATGGGGTACTCCCCGGTGCGGGGCAGCCGCTTCACCTGCGGGTGAGCGCGCGGCGGGGGCGCCCGGGCGGCCCGCATGCGCGCTGGGCCAATCGGGGCAAAGAGCGCAACCCCGGCCGGGGTCGGGCCGTTGATGATCACGCAGCTCCTCACCGGAGTCCGCTTTTCGAAGGGAATGAACATGAAGAAGCTGTGGGCAACCGCGGCTATCGCCGCCACCGTCGTCGGTGCCGGCTCGCCCGCCATGGCCATCGGTGACGACGGCACCACGTCCGCCAGTGGCAACGGCGCCTCGCAGGAGTTCGGCAACTCGGCGACCTTCGGCGACATGAGCCCGCAGCTCTCGCTGGTCCAGGGTTCGCTGAACAAGCCCTGTGTCGGCCTGCCGGCCAAGCTCAACCTCCAGGGCATCGCCGGCCTCGTCGCCGTCGGTGTGCTCCAGGACGTTCCGATCCTGTCGGCGCCGCAGAACCAGCAGTGTGTCGAGAACTCCACCCAGGCCAAGGGTGACGAGCCGCTGTCGCACATCCTGGACGACATCTCGGCCCTCTCCGGCAACGGCCAGGGCAACGGCTGATCCTCGGATCTTCCGCCACGGCGGGTCACCGGTTCCTCCGGTGGCCCGCCGTTCGGCGTGTGCGGCTACTTCGCCTTGCGGTAGATCGCCTCGATCTCCTCGGCGTACGCCGCGAGGACCGCGTGCCGCTTGACCTTCAGGGACGGTGTGAGCAGGCCGTTGTCCTCGGTGAACTCGCCCTCGACCAGGGTGAAGGCGCGGATGGACTCGGCGCGGGAGACGGCCGCGTTGGCGTGGTCCACCGCCTTCTGGACGGCGGCGCGCAGCGCGGGGTCGGCCACCAGCTCGGACAGCGGGGTGCCGGCGGGGCGTTTGCGGACCGCCAGCCAGTGGGCGACGGCCTCCGGGTCGAGGGTGATCAGGGCGGCGACGAAGGGGCGGTTGTCGCCGACGACGAGGCACTGGCCGACCGGTGAGCGGCTGCGCAGCCGGTCCTCCAGGACGGCCGGGGAGACGTTCTTGCCGCCGGAGGTGACGAGGATGTCCTTCTTGCGGCCGGTGATGGTGAGATAGCCGTCCTCGTCGAGGGAGCCGAGGTCGCCGGTGGCGAACCAGTCGTCGGTGAGAGCGGCGGCGGTGGCGGCCGGGTTGTTCCAGTACGCGCCGAAGACGATGCCGCCCTTGACGAGCACCTCGCCGTCGTCGGCGATGCGCACGGCGGTGCCGGGGACCGGGACGCCGACCGTGCCGGGGCGGGGTGCGAGCGGCGGGACGATGGTGGCGGCGGCGCTGGTCTCGGTCAGGCCGTAGCCCTCGTAGACGATGATCCCGGCCGCGTAGAAGAACAGGTTGAGGTCGCGGTCGAGCGGGGAGCCGCCGCTGATGGCGTAGCGCATACGGCCGCCGAGTTCCTTGCGGACCCGGCGGTAGACCAGGAGGTCGTACAGGGCCCAGGCGGCGTAGAGGCCGGGTCCCGGGCCCTTGCCGCGGCCGAGGAACTTCTCCAGGTGCCGCTCGGCGAAGCGGACGCCGATGCGGTCGGCGCGGTCGAAGGAGGCGGCGCGGCCGAGCTTCTCGGCGGTGGCGCGGCCGGTGTCGTGGATCTTCTCGAAGAGGTACGGGACGCCGACGAGGAAGGTCGGGCGGAACTCCTTGAGCGCGGGCCTGAGTTCGTCGGGCTTGATGCTCGGGCAGTGGCCGATCTCGATGCGGGCCGTCAGACAGGCGATCTGGAGGGTGCGGCCGAGGATGTGGGCGAGCGGGAGGAAGAGGAGCGTCGAGGCGACCTGGCGGGTGACCTCCTTGAAGATGGGGTGGAGCAGCTCGACGGTGTTGGCGGCCTCGGCGTACAGGTTGGCGTGGGTGAGGACGCAGCCCTTGGGTCTGCCGGTGGTGCCGGAGGTGTAGCAGATCGTCGCGACGGTGGCGGGGGTCAGGCTCGTGCGGCGTTTGGTGACCTCCTCGTCGGGGAGGTCACGGCCGAGTTCTTCGAGTTCGGCCAGAGCCTGGGCCTCCAACTGCCAGATGCGCGGCGGGTCCTGGTGGCGGGCGGTGGCGGTCGTCACCGTGTCGGCGTTCTCCGCGGTCTCGGTGACGACGTGGCGGGCGCCCGAGTCGCGGACGATCCACTCCACCTGCTCCGCCGAGGAGGTGGCGTAGATCGGGACGCTCTGGCCGCCGGCCGCCCAGATCGCGAAGTCCAGGACCGTCCACTCGTAGCGGGTGCGGGACATCACCGCGACCCGGCCGCCCGGTTCGAGGCCCGCCGCGATCAACCCCTTGGCCACGGCGGTGACTTCGGAGGCGAACGCGGCGGCCGTGACGGGCTGCCAGGTACTTCCCTGCCTGCGGCGCAGGACCACCGCGTCGGGGGCCTCGGCCGCGTTGGTGTACGGGATGTCGGCGGTGCTGCCGGTCGGGGCGGGCGGCGCGAGGGGCGCGGTGCGGGCCTCGCGGACCGCTCCGTGCTCGTCCCTGACGGTCTCGACCTTGGTGCGGATCGCCAGGTCGGTGCGTTGTCTCGCCCGCTTCAGATCCTTGCGTACGCCCATGACGGCTCCCCGGTCGGCGCTGACTGGGACGTCAACTTACTCGCGCGTAAGGAAAGGTCAATGGGGCGGGCAGGTGCTGGACGTGTTACGAGCGCAGGCGGTGGGCGTCCTCGATCGTGTCGGCCAGTTGTGCCACGTCCTCGTCCTCGGTGCTGTGCGCCAAGTCCCGGGCCTGTTCGCTCAGTTCGGACAGTGAGGGGCAGCCGGGCAGGGAGGTGCGGTCGCCGTCGCCGGCGCGGAGGGTGTCGGCGAAGTAGGCGGCCAGGGTGGTGACCTGGAAGCGGGAACTCGCCCGGTGCACGGAGGAGTTCAGGGCGTCGGTCTCCAACTGGCCCGATTCCTCGTGGGGATCGCGGGTCTTGGGGTCGAGCCAGCGGACGCTCGCCGTCGCGAGGTGGCCGTCGGCGCCCTCCCTGGTGCGGACGGCGTAGAGGGCGGTCACGGTGTGGCCGGGGCCCACCTCGCCGCCGTCGACGCTGTCGTCACGGAAGTCGTCGTCGGCGACCTGGCGGTCGTCGTAGCCGACCAGACGGAACTCCTTGACCGTCTCGGGGTCGAAGGCGACCTGGGCCTTGGCGTCGCGAGCGGTCAGGTCGACGTTCTGCGGGAGCTGCTCGACGAAGACCTTGCGGGCGTCCTCCTCGTCGGAGACGTAGGCGGTGTGGCCGTCGCCCCGGTCGGCGAGCTGTTCCATCAGATCGTCGCCGTAGTCGCTGCCGACGCCGACGCCGAAGAGGGTGATGCCGTGCTCGCGGCGCTCGCCGGAGATGCGTTCGAGGATGGCGTCCGCGTCGGTGTCGCCGGTGTTGGCGAGGGCGTCGGAGATGAGGACGACGCGGTTGGTGGCGCCGTCGCGCAGGCCGTCCTCGGCGGTCTCGTAGCCGGTCTCGACGCCCGCGCCGAGGTTGGTGGAGTCCTGGGGCTCCAGGCTGTCGATGGCGTCGTGGACCTCACCGCGGTTGCCGTCGAGCCGGGTCATCGGCAGAACCTTCTCGGCCTCGTCGCTGAAGGTGACCAGGGCGACCGAGTCGTCGTCGCGGAGCTGGTCCGTCATCGTGTCCAGGGATTCCTTGGCCAGGTCGAGACGGCCGGGCTCGTCCATGGATCCGGAGACGTCGATGACGAAGGTGAGGGCGGCGGGCGGGCGTTCGTCGGAGTCCCCGGCGGTGCGGGTGGCGAGGCCGACACGGACCAGGGACCAGTCGTCCTCGGTGGTGCGGGCGCCGTCGACGGTGACCGTGAAGCCGTTGCCGTCGGGGCGGTCGTAGTCCTGGCGGAAGCTGTTGACGAACTCCTCGGGCCGGACCGTCGAGGGGTCGGGCAGCCGGCCGTCGGCGAGGGTGCGGCGGGCGTAGCCGTAGGAGGCGGTGTCCACGTCGAGGGCGAACGTCGAGAGGTAGTCGGGCGAGGGGGCGGCCTCGCGGGAGTCCTCCTCGGAGCCGTCCGGGGTGCCCTTCTGTTCGCCCTCGGGTGCGGGGGCGTATCCGCCGTTGCGGGAGTCGTCCGATGCCTTGCCGCCGCTGTCGTCCGATCCGCTGCACCCGGTCAGCAGCAGGCCGCTCGCCGCGGTCACCGCGAGCAACGCCGTGCGCAGGCGTCGTATTCGGTAGTGCTCCATCTTCCGTGCCCCCTTGGTCCGTTGACGTCGACTTCTGTGACTGTGACGGGCCAGGGGGCCGGAACGTGCGCTACGGAGCGTTGCGGAAGCGTCTCGAAGAGGGCACGGAGACGAGGCGTCGAGACCGGTAGGTGATCTTCCGTTGACCTAGGAGACCACGTCCTTGCGGGCGAAACCCCTGAAGGCCAGGGCGAACAGCACGAGGGCGTACGTTACCGAGACCGCGGTGCCCTGGATCATGCCGGACCACTCCATGCTGGGCTGTACGGCGTCCGCCCACGCGAACTGCCAGTGCGCGGGCAGGAAGTCGCGCCAGTCGCCGAGGGCGGTGACGGCGTCCAGGACATTGCCGACGATGGTCAGGCCCACCGCGCCGCCGACCGCACCGAGCGGGGCGTCGGTGCGGGTCGACAGCCAGAACGCCAGTCCCGCGGTGACCAGTTGGGACACGAAGATGAACGCCACGACGATCACGAGGCGTCCGGCCGCGGTGCCCGCTGAGAGGGAACCGCCGGTCGGGATCTCCAGCGGGCCCCAGCCGTAGGCGGCCGTGCCGACGGCCACCGCGACGAGTGGCAGCAGGATCATCGCGGCCAGGCTGAGGCCCAGGCCGACGACGAGCTTCGACCAGAGGAGGCGGGCCCGGGGTACGGGGGCCGCGAGCAGGTAGCGCAGGGAGGACCAGCCGGCCTCCGAGGCGACCGTGTCGCCGCAGAACAGGGCCACCGGGATGACCAGCAGGAAGCCCGCCGAGACGAACAGGTTGACGGCGGCGAAGTTGGCGCCGGACGCGGTCGCCGTGTCCATCAGGGACACGGTGTTGTTGCGGCCGCCGGGCTCGCCGCCGATCGCGAACGCGATCAGCAGCACGAACGGGAGTGCGGCGAGGATGCCGAACATCACCATCGTGCGGCGGCGTTTGAGCTGGCGGACCAGTTCTACGCGGAGGGGGAGGGTGTGGCGTGGTTGGTAGCCGGAGGCTGTTTCGGTGAGCGTGTGCGTGCGTGTGCGTGTGCGTGTGCTCATGCGGAGCCTCCGATCAGGGTGAGGAAGGCGTCCTCCAGGCGGCGGTGGGGGGTTAGGGAGACGACCGGTACCTCCAGGCGGACCAGGTCTACGAGTAGGGATGCGGCGTTCGAGCGTTCGGCTGCGGGTTCGTTGGGGCTGGTCGCGCAGTTCCCCGCGCCCCTGAGCGGCGTCGATGCCAGCCGCACCAAGAGGGCGCCGTCCGTCCGGGTTGCCGACTCGACTTGCGGTAGGGCCGCCACCTTCTCCACCAGTGGTTCGTCGATGTCGGCCGCCAGGCCCACCAGGAGCGTGTCGCCCGCGCCGATGATCTCGCTCACCGGGCCCGCCTGGACCAAGCGGCCTCGGTCCATCACCACCAGGTGGGTGCAGGTCTGTTCGACCTCTGCCAGGAGGTGGCTGGAGACGATGACCGTGCGGCCGGCGGCGGCGTAGCGGATCATCACCTCGCGCATCTCACGGATCTGGGGCGGGTCGAGGCCGTTGGTCGGTTCGTCGAGGATGAGGAGGTCAGGGAGGCCGAGCATGGCCTGGGCGATGGCCAGGCGCTGGCGCATGCCCTGGGAGTAGGTGCGGACCGCGCGGGCGAGCGCGTCGCCGAGGCCGGCGATCTCCAGCGCCTCGTCCAGATGGGCGTCCTCGGACGGGCGGCCGGTCGCCGCCCAGTACAGCTCCAGGTTCTCCCGGCCGGAGAGGTGCGGCAGGAAGCCCGCGCCCTCGACGAAGGCGCCGACCCGGGAGAGGACGGGGGCGCCCGGGCGGATGGCGTGGCCGAAGACGCGGATCTCGCCGCCGTCCGGCTTGATCAGGCCCATCAGCATGCGCAGAGACGTGGTCTTGCCGGCGCCGTTCGGGCCGAGGAGGCCCAGGACCTGGCCCTTTTCGACGCGGATGGAGAGGTCGCGGACGCTGTAGCGGTCGCTGCCCGGGTACTTCTTGCTCAGGTCCGTGATCTGGAGCGGGACTTCGGCCAGCTCCGGGTCCGGGGCGGGCGTCGCGGTGCGGCGGCGGGCGGTCAGGAGGAGGACGAGGGCGACGATCGCGCCCGCGAGCGGCAGCCACCACACCCAGGAGGGCAGCGGGGCGGCGGCGGTCCGTACGCCGGGGGCGGTCGGGACCATCAGGTCGCCCTTCAGGGAGACGGTGTACGTCGCCGGAGCCGCCGGTGAGGCGTAGCCGAGGTCCGTGGAGGCGAGGACCAGGCGCAGGCGGTGGCCCTTCTCGATGTGGTGGTCGATCGCCGGGAGGGTGACCGTGACGTCCTTGCCGGACTTGGCGTCCGTGACGCGCAGGGGGGTCACCAGCTGGGACGGCAGCACCTGCTGGGTGCCGTCGGCGCCGACGTCGTACAGCTTGGCGAACAGGACGGCGTCCTCGGACGTGGACGTGACGTGGACCGTGGCCGTCGGGGCGCCGGTGATGCGGAGGTCGTCGGTGACGGGCGCGGAGTCGAACCGGGCGTACTGGCCCGGGAAGTCGAGGGAGACGCCGACGCCGAGGGAGGAGAGCTGGGAGAGGCCGCCCGCGCCGCCGAGGCCGGGGAGGGCGGAGACGCCGGGCGGGTTGGCGCCGGCCGGGTTGGTGACCTGCTGTTCCTCGCGGCCGGTCAGGGCGATCTCGCGGTCGCCGCTGTGCAGGCCGGGGTAGGTCTCGGCGCTGGCGCCGCGCAGCTGGGCGGCGCCGTCGGTGGAGTCGACGCCGCCGGTGCGGGTGACGCGGAAGGCGGGACCGGTGTCGACGCCGGTGTCCTTCTTTAGGTAGCGGTCGAACCAGGACTCGACGCGGGCCTGGACGCGGCTCGTCTCCATGTCGCCGCCGTCGTGGCCGCCGGCGATCCAGTCGACGTCCACGGGCGCGCCGTTGGCCTTGATCGCCTTCGCGGCGGCGTCGGACTGGTCCAGGGTGAAGAGGGAGTCGGTCTGGCCCTGGAGGAGGAGGGTGGGGACCTTGATCTGGTCGCCGACCGCGGAGGGGGAGCGTTCTTCCAGGATCCGCTCGGCCTGGGCGTCCGGGACGCCGGACTCCGCGACGCGGTCGTACATCGCGCAGAGCTGCGGTTCGAACTTGTCGCAGCCGCCGCCGGTGTTCACGAAGATGCCGGCCCAGAGCTTCTTGAAGACGCCGTTCGGGAAGAGGGCGTCCGAGAGGTTCCAGTAGGTGATCGCGGGGGCGATGGCGTCGACGCGGTCGTCGTGGCCCGCGGTGAGGAGGGCGATGGCTCCGCCGTAGGAGCCGCCGGCCATGCCCACGCGCGGGTCGCCCGTCTTGTCGAGCTGGACCTGGGGCTGCTTCGCCAGCCAGTCGATCAGCTTCGAGACGTCGGCGACCTCGGCGTCGGGGTCGTTGAGGCCCACCTTGCCCGTCGACTTGCCGAAGCCTCTCGCCGACCAGGTGAGGACCGCGTAGCCGTCCCGGGCGAGGTCCTCGGCCTGTTGGCGTACGTCGTCCTTGGAGCCGCCGAAGCCATGGCCGAGGAGGACGGCGGGGCGGCGTCCCGAGCCCGACGTGAAGTACGAGGTGTCTATGCGGACGCCGTTCACCGCCATGACCTGGTCGGTCGCGCGTACCGGGGAGGGGTCGTCGTCGGCGACCGCCGTCCAGGTACCGGCTCCCGCGAGTACGACGACGGCGGCCCCGGCGGCCAGCAGTCGCCGGGGCCGCCGCAGCAGCCCTCGCAGTTGAAGATCCATGCTTCAACGGTACGGGCTGAAGCTGTCGGGGAGTTATCGACCTCAGACCGAACCGGCCGACCTCCTACGGGTGTACGCCTGTCCTCGCGTGTACCGCGCTCGAAGTACGAGGAACAGTGTTCGAGGGACCACCCGATGCATTGAAAAGCCGGGAAAGTGAGCGTGTCCGCGGCAAGCGCCGTCTTCGCTTGAGGGTCCGCCCCTTTGCGAATGGAGACGCCCTCGTGCGTATCACCGACATCCAGCGCTGTGAGATCCGGCCCGGACGGCTCGTCGAGTGGACGCTCAGTCCGGCGACCGTGGCGGCGGCGCGGGGGCTGCCGGAGGACACCCGGCCACCGGCGTACATCCAGGAGTCGCACATCAGGACCGCCCGGACGGTGCGCGAGGACGGTCTCTTCGTCCCGACCTGGCTCGGTGCCGCCTTCGACCTCCCGGGACCGGTCGACCTCGACGCCCTGGAGGGCGCCCTGCGCGCGTGGACCCTGCGGCACGAGACGCTGCGCAGCGGGTTCCGGACCGACGGGGACGCGCTGCGGCGGTTCACGCTGGACGCGCGGGACGTGTCGCTGCGCCGGGAGGACGCCGGGGAGTTCACGGACGCGACCGCGCTGGTCCGGCATCTCCAGGACCGCTTCGACGTCACCGCGGACGCGCTGCGCTGGCCGAACCTGATGTACGCGGCGGTCGTACGGGACGACTCGACGAGTGTGTACATGGCGTTCGACCACAGCAACGTCGACGCGTACTCGATCTACCGGATCCCCTCGGAGATCCATGAGCTGTACGCGGGCGGGGGCGTGGCCGACGGGGCGCCGGTGAGCAGTTACATCGACTTCTGCCGGATCGAGCGGGCCGACGCGGACCGGATCGACGCGGACCACGAGGCCGTGGGGCGCTGGCGGGAGTTCATCCGGCGGTGCGACGGGACGCTGCCGACGTTTCCCCTGGACCTGGGGGTGGAGCCGGGTGGTCCGCTGCCCGAGCAGAAGATGATGTGCGAGATGCTCGTGGGTCCCGAGGAGGCGGCCGCCTTCGAGGCGTACTGCCGGCCGTACGGCGGGAGCCTGGTCGGGGTGCTCGCGGCCACCGCGCTGATCGCGGGGGAGATCGGGGGCGCCTCCGTCTACCGGACGGTGGTGCCCTTCCACACCCGGGTGAAGTCCACCTGGTCCGACTCCTTGGGGTGGTACGTCGGCGGGGCACCGATCGAGGTGCCGGTGCCCGCCGACTTCCGGAGCGCCCTGCCGGCCGTACGCGCGCATCTGCACGCCGCCCGGCCGCTGTCCCGGATGCCGCTCGCCCGGATGCTGCGTCTGCTGGGCGCGGACTTCCGGCCCACCTCGCCCGACCTGTACTCCATCGTGTCGTTCACCGACGCGCGCGCCCTGCCGGGGGCCGAGCGGTGGGACGCGCTGTCGGCGTACGGGCTGATCCGGGTGTCGTACGGGGACCAGGTGTGCGTGTGGCTGAACCGGCTGCACGACGGGGTGTGGTTCGCCTGCCGGTACCCGGACACGGACGTCGCCTACAAGAACATGCGGCTGTACGTGGAGAGGCTGCGGGCGTTGATGGTGTCGGTCGGCCGGTGACGACTCCTAGGCGAGTTCGTCCTCGGGGATCTCCACCAGCCAGCGGGTATCCCTGCGCGGGCGCAGGTAGAAGGCCCAGTAGAGCGTCGCCGCCGCCGTGATGCCGCCCGTCCACAGGAGGTACTGCGTCTCCTGCCGGCTCAGGATGTACGCCAGGACTCCGATCAGCAGGACCGGCATCGCGGGCCACAGGGGCATCCGCCAGGCCGGCGTGTGCCGGTGGGTGCCCCTGCGGGCCAGGAGGGCCGCCACCGCCACCAGCAGGTACATGCCGGTCACCGAGACGCCGGTGACGCCGTACAGGGTGTCCAGGTTGACGAAGCACAGGGCCGCGCCGGGGATGCCGACGGCGAGGGTGGCGACCCACGGGGAGCCGAAGCGGCCGAGCTTGGAGAAGACGTTGTTGACCGGCTGGGGCCAGGCCTTGTCGCGGGCCGAGGCGAACAGGACACGGGAGTTCTGGATGACCATGACGATGCCCGCGTTGATGATCGCGAGGGCGACGCAGAGGCTGACGAAGGTGCCGACCGCCGAGTTGGACCAGGCCGTGACCATCGCGCTGATGTCACCGCCGGTCAGTTCCGACAGGTCGCTCGCGCCCATCGTGATCGCCACCACCGGGACCAGGATGATCACCGAGGAGATCGCGAGGGTGGCCAGGACCGTGCGGGCGACGTTGCGGCGCGGGTTCTCCAGTTCCTCGGAGAGGTAGACGGCCGTGGAGAAACCCTGGGTGACGAACAGGGCGATCGCCAGGCCGGAGACCACCAGCATGCCCGTCACCGTGTCCGTGCCGCCGTTCGGCCCCGCCACCTGCATCGACACCAGGCTGTCGGCGCCGCGCTCGGCGTGGGCGAAGCCCAGCACCGCGACGACCGCCGCCGCGATGACCTCCAGGACCAGGAAGACGCCGGTGATCCAGGCGTTGGCGCGCAGGTCGAGGAGGCCGGCGAGGGTGGCCAGGAGCATCACGCCGGCGCCCGCGAGGGACGGGTCCAGGTGGATCACGGGGGCCAGGTAGTCGGCCGTGCCCATCGCGATCACCGGCGGCACGATCATCACGACCAGCAGCGACAGGACGAAGACGAGCCAGCCCGCGAGGCGGCCCGCCATCGTCGAGACCATCGCGTACTCGCCGCCCGCGCTCGGGATGAGGGTGCCGAGCTCGGAATAGCAGAACGCCACGGCGATACAGAGCAGGGAGCCGATCGCGATGGTGAGGGCGGTCGCGGTGCCGAGGGAGCCGAAGAGGTCGGGGACGACCACGAAGAGCGTGGAGGCGGGGGTGACGCACGAGAGGGTGAGGAGGGTGCCGCCGACGACGCCGATGGAACGCTTGAGCTTCCGGGGGCTGTCCGAGGCCTCCGGAGCGATGGTCGCGGGCGGGCGGAGCGTGTCGGTCATGCGGCGGTTCCGATCGACTCGTGCAGCAGATTGCGCTGCATGGAATCCCGACGGAAACCATTACGTCAATGGGTTCCTTTGTGCGGAATCCGTAGATCAGGACGGTGTCTGATCACGCATTCAGCGAATTAAGGCCGGGGATTCCGTTTCCTTGCCGGGTGCGGGAACCGCAGCGAAGGGGGCGAAAAAACTGCCGACGTCCGGCATACGGACGTGTCAGTGTGTCCCGCTAGAGTTTTCGTTCACAGAACACACAGACGTAAGACACAGCTATGGGTGGGGCCAGATGAAGCTGAAGCACACCGCTGCCTGGGTGGGGTTCACGGCGGCGGCATTGGTGGCGACGTCGGCGTGCGGCGCGGACTCCGTCAAGCAGGCGGCCGAGGCGGTCGACAAGACCGACGCGATCATGGCGGCGCTCAGCCGTGCCACCGACCGGACCGAGAAGCTCGGGTCGGCCGAGGTGAAGATGACGACCGACCTGGGCACCGGCACGCCGATCGCCATGGACGGGACGTACTCGTGGGGCGACGGCCTGGCGTACGACGTCGAGATGGACACCGCCGCCTCGCAGATGCAGTCGGTGCAGGACGACCCGACGATCCGCGCCCTGTTCGTCGGCGGCGTCTACTACTACGACGTCGACCCGCAGGTTTCGGGGCCGCTCAAGGGCAAGGAGTGGATGTCCGTCAACGCCTCCGCCCTGGTCGGGGAGAGCGGTATGGCGTCGTTGAGCAACGGCGGGGGCTCCAACCCGGCCGAGTCCCTGAAGAGCCTCAGGTACGCGAAGGATGTCGACGATCTCGGCACGGAGAGCGTGAACGGCCAGAAGGCGACCCACTACCGGGCCGTGATCGACGCCTCGCGCGTAGGCGTGCTCCAGAACGCGAACGAAGAGGGCTCGCTGCTGAACGACATGACCGGCAGCATCAGCTCCATCACCATGGACGTCTGGCTGGGCGAGAAGGATCTGCCCGTCCGGCTGAAACAGGACATGGGCAAGGTCAAGGTCACCATGGACTTCAACGAGTTCGGAGCCACGGCCACGATCAAGGCCCCGCCGGCCGCGCAGACCGCCGACATGACCCAGATGCTCAAGGACAGTCAGCAGTCATAGGCATGACTGAGCCCGGGCACCCCGAAAAGGGTGCCCGGGCTCAGTGCCCACTCAGTGGTTGCGCGGGAAGCCCAGGTCCACGCCCGCCGGGGCGTCGGCCGGGTCCGGCCAGCGGGTCGTGACGACCTTGCCGCGGGTGTAGAAGTGGGTGCCGTCGTTGCCGTAGATGTGGTGGTCGCCGAAGAGCGAGTCCTTCCAGCCACCGAAGCTGTGGTAGCCGACGGGGACCGGGATCGGGACGTTCACGCCGACCATGCCGGCCTCGACCTCCAGCTGGAAGCGGCGGGCGGCGCCGCCGTCCCGGGTGAAGATCGCGGTGCCGTTGCCGAAGGGCGAGGCGTTGATCAGCGCCAGACCCTCCTCGTACGTGTCCACGCGCAGGACGGTCAGGACGGGGCCGAAGATCTCGTCCTGGTACGCCTTCGCGGTGGTCGGCACCTTGTCGAGGAGCGAGATGCCGATCCAGTGGCCGTCCTCGAAGCCCTCGACCGTGTAGCCGGAGCCGTCCAGGACGACCTCGCAGCCCTCGGCTGCCGCACCCGTGACGTAGGACGCCACCTTGTCGCGGTGGACCTTGGTGATGAGCGGGCCCATCTCCGAGGTCGGGTCGTTGCCGGGGCCGATCTTGATCTTCTCGGCGCGCTCACGGATCTTGTCCACCAGCTCGTCACCGATGGAGCCGACGGCGACGACGGCCGAGATGGCCATACAGCGCTCGCCCGCGGAGCCGTACGCCGCCGAGACGGCCGCGTCCGCCGCCGCGTCGAGGTCGGCGTCCGGGAGGACCAGCATGTGGTTCTTGGCGCCGCCGAGGGCCTGGACGCGCTTGCCGTTCGCCGAGGCCGTGGTGTGGATGTAGCGGGCGATCGGGGTCGAGCCGACGAAGGAGACGGCCTTGACGTCCGGGTGCTCCAGGAGGCGGTCGACGGCCACCTTGTCGCCGTGGACGACGTTGAAGACGCCGTCGGGCAGACCGGCCTCGGCCAGCAGCTCGGCGATCTTCAGGGAGGCCGACGGGTCCTTCTCGGACGGCTTCAGCACGAAGGTGTTGCCGGTCGCGATGGCGATCGGGAACATCCACATCGGGACCATCGCCGGGAAGTTGAACGGCGTGATGCCGGCGACGACACCGAGCGGCTGGCGGATCGAGGCGACGTCCACACGGCTGGCGACCTCGGTCGACAGCTCGCCCTTCAGCTGCACGGTGATCCCGCACGCCAGGTCGACGATCTCCAGGCCGCGCGCGACCTCGCCCAGCGCGTCGCTGTGCACCTTGCCGTGCTCGGCGGTGATCAGCTCGGCGATGGCGTCCCGGTTCGCCTCCAGCAGCGCCCGGAACTTGAACAGGATGGTCGTCCGCTTGGCCAGGGACGAGGTGCCCCAGGTCTGGAACGCGTCCTTGGCGGCGGCGACGGCGGAGTCGACCTCGTCGACCGAGGCGAACGCGACCTTGGTGGTGACCGCGCCGGTCGCAGGGTCGGTGACCGGCCCGTAGTTGCCCGACGCGCCTTCGACGGTCTTGCCGCCGATCCAGTGGTTGACGATCTTCGTCATGCCCAGTTGCTCCTTCACAGATGGCGGCGTCGGGTAGAGACGTGCCGGTCGTACAGCTCTCGTGCCTTGACCGCCGACGGTCGGGTCGCGGTCTCGGCCACAGGTACATCCCACCAGGCTTGCGCCGGAGGCGCGCCCGACACTGTGTCTGCCGTTTCGGTCTCGACGTAGACACATGTGGGAGTGTCCGCCGCGCGTGCCTGAGCGAGGGCCTCGCGCAGGTCACCCACGGTCTTCGCGCGCAGGACGCGCATCCCCAGGCTGGCCGCGTTGGCGGCCAGGTCCACCGGGAGCGGGGCCCCGGTGTAGGTACCGTCGTCCGACTGGTACCGGTACGCGGTGCCAAACCGTTCGCCGCCCACCGACTCCGACAGGCCGCCGATCGAGGCGTACCCGTGGTTCTGGATGAGCAGCATCTTGATCGCGACGCCCTCCTGGACGGCGGTCACGATCTCGGTCGGCATCATGAGGTAGGTCCCGTCGCCGACGAGCGCCCAGACGTTGCGCTCGGGGGCGGCCATCTTCACGCCGATCGCGGCCGGGATCTCGTACCCCATGCAGGAGTAGCCGTACTCCAGGTGGTACTGGTCCCGGGACCGGGCCCGCCACAGCTTGTGGAGGTCGCCGGGGAGGGAGCCGGCCGCGTTGATGATGATGTCGCTCTCGTCCACCAGCGCGTCCAGGGCCCCGAGGACCTGCGGCTGGGTGGGGCGCACGTCTATCTCGTCGGACTCGTAGCAGGCGTCGACGCGGTGCTCCCAGCGCTGCTTGTCCTCGGTGTACTCGGTGACGTACGCGTCGGCGACCCTGTGCCCGTGCAGCTGGAGGGCCTCGGTCAGCTCCGCGAGGCCGCTGCGGGCGTCCGCGACGAGCGGCAGGCCGCCGAGCTTGTGGCCGTCGAAGGGCGCGATGTTGAGGTTGAGGAAGCGGACTCCGGGCGCCTCGAACAGGGTCCCGGAGGCGGTGGTGAAGTCGGTGTAGCGGGTGCCGACACCGATCACCAGGTCGGCCTGGCGGGCGAGTTCGTTGGCGGTGGCGGTGCCGGTGTGGCCGACGCCGCCGACGTCCTGGGGGTGGTCGTGGCGCAGCGAGCCCTTGCCGGCCTGGGTGGAGGCGACGGGGACGCCGGTCGCCCCGGCGAACTCGGCGAGGGCCTCCTCGGCACGGCTGTGGTGCACTCCGCCGCCCGCGACGACCATCGGGCGGCGGGCCGACCTGATCGCCCGGACCGCTTCGGCGAGTTCGGTGGGGTCGGCGCCAGGACGTCGTACGACCCAGGTGCGCTCGGCGAAGAACTCCTGAGGCCAGTCGTACGCCTCGGCCTGGACGTCCTGCGGAAGCGCGAGCGTCACGGCGCCCGTCTCCACCGGGTCGGTGAGGACCCGCATGGCCTGGAGGGCGGCCGGGATCAGGGCCTCCGGGCGCGTCACCCGGTCGAAGTACCTCGACACCGGGCGCAGACAGTCGTTGACGCTGAGGTCGCCCGCGTAGGGGACCTCCAGCTGCTGGAGGACCGGGTCGGCGGGGCGGGTGGCGAAGGTGTCGCCGGGGAGGAGCAGGACCGGGAGGTGGTTGATCGTGGCGAGCGCGGCGCCGGTGACCAGGTTGGTCGCGCCGGGGCCGATGGAGGTCGTGACGGCGTGGGTGGAGAGGCGGTTGGACTGCCTCGCGTAGCCGACGGCCGCGTGCACCATCGACTGCTCGTTGCGGCCCTGGTGGTACGGCATGTCGTCGGCGTACTCGACGAGCGCCTGGCCGAGCCCGGCCACGTTGCCGTGGCCGAAGATGCCCCAGGTCGCGGAGATCAACCGCTGCCGTACGCCGTCGCGTTCGGTGTACTGGGCGGCGAGGAAGCGGACGAGCGCCTGGGCGACGGTCAGCCGGGTCGTGGTCGGAGTCATCGGTAACCCTCCGTGTGGTCCGGGTGGAAGCAGATCCGCCACTCCCGCGTCTCCCCCGGTCCCGCCATGACGTTCAGGTAGTACATGTCGTGGTCGGGCTGGGCGATCGACGGGCCGTGCCATCCGTCGGGGACGAGGACGGCGTCACCGGAGCGGACCTCCGCGAGGACGTCCGATCCGCCCTCACGGGAAGGGGATACGCGCTGATAGCCGAAACCGTTCGGGCCGTCGATCTCGAAGTAGTAGATCTCCTCCAACTCCGCTTCCACGCCCGGCCGGTGCTCGTCGTGCTTGTGGGGCGGGTACGAGGACCAGTTGCCGCCGGGGGTGATGACCTCGACGGCGATCAGCTTGTCGCAGTCGAAGGCGTCGGCGGAGGCGAAGTTGCGGACGTGGCGCAGCCGGTTGCCGCTGCCGCGTTCCTCGGTGGGGACCTCCGGCGCGGGGCCGTAGCGGGCGGGGAGTCGTCGCTCGCACTTCGCTCCTGCCAGGGCGAAGCGGCCTCCCGCGCCGGAGGCGATCGTTGCCCGGGCGTCGCGGGGCACGTACGCGAAGTCGGAGACCGACGCGAACACGCTTTCCCTGCCCAGGAGTTGGAACTCGTTTTCTTCTGTTTGTACGGTACATCCGCCTTCCAGCGGAAGCACGATCCACTCACTGCCACCGGTGGCGAAGGTGTGCGTGCCACCGGGTTCCAGCGCGACGATCCGCAGACTGGAGTGCGTCCAACCGGCCCGCTTCGGGTCGATGTCCACTGTGTACAGGGCGTTGGTGGAGGAACCCTTGGGGATGTGGAGATCGTTACTCATGCGGCCCTCACAGCAGTCCTACGGCGGTGTCCACGGCGGCGGCCACGTCCCCGTCCGCCGGGTAGAGCAGCGAGCGTCCGACCACGAGTCCGCGCACGGTGGGGAGTTGGAGTGCGCCCCGCCACTTCTCGTACGCCCCGTCCTGGTCGTCACCGACCTCGCCGCCCAGCAGGACGGCGGGGAGCGTGGAGGTGGCCATGACCTCGGCCATGTCGTCGGGGTTCTCGGTGACCGGCACCTTCAGCCAGGTGTAGGCCGAACTGCCGCCCAGGCCCGAGGCGATGGCGATGGAGCGGGTGACGGCCTCGGCGGAGAGGTCGTTCTTCACCTTGCCCTCGTCCGTGCGGCCGCTGATGAACGGCTCGACGAAGACCGGGAGTCGGCGCGCGGCCATGTCGTCGATGGCGCGGGCGGTGGACTCCATGGTGGTGAGGGAGCCCGGGTCGTCGTAGTCGATCCGCAGGAGCAGCTTGCCCGCGTCGAAGCCGAGCCGCTCGATGTCCTCGGCGCGGTGGCCGGTGAAGCGGTCGTCGAGTTCGAAGCGGGCGCCCTGGAGGCCGCCGCGGTTCATCGAGCCCATGACGACCTTGCCGTCGAGCGCGCCGAGCAGCAGCAGGTCGTCGAGGATGTCGGCGGTCGCGAGGACACCGTCGACACCGGGGCGGGAGAGTGCGAGGCAGAGGCGTTCGAGCAGGTCGGCGCGGTTGGCCATGGCCTTCGGATTGCCGCCGACGCCGAGCGCGCCCCGGGCGGGGTGGTCGGCGGCGACGATCATGAGGCGGTCGCTGTCGCCGAGCAGCGGGCGCCGGGCGCGCCGGGCGGCGGCCTCCGCGATCGCCTCGGGGTGACGGCTGCGGATGCGGACGAGTTCCGCGATGTCGACGCTCACTTGGCGGCCTCCGCGGCGGTGGGGTTCGCGGCTCCGGCGGTGCTCGGGTTCGCGGTTTCGGCGGTTCCGGCGGCGGTCGGCCGCACGGCTCCCTCGGCGATCGCGGCTTCGATCTCGTCCGGTGTCGGCATCGCCGAGCTGCACTCCAGACGGGAGGCGACGATGGCGCCGGCCGCGTTGGCGTGCCGCATGATCTTCTCCAGGTCCCAGCCTTCGAGGAGGCCGTGGCAGAGGGAGCCGCCGAAGGCGTCTCCGGCGCCGAGCCCGTTGAGGACGTCGACGGGCAGGGGCGGGACCTCGGCGGAGTTCCCGTTCCGGTCGACGGCCAGGACGCCCTTGGGGCCCTGCTTGACGACGGCGATCTCGACCCCGGCGTCCAGCAGCGCCTCGGCGGCCGCGCGGGGCTCGCGGACACCGGTGGCGACCTCGACCTCGTCGAGGTTCCCGACGGCGACGGTGGTGTGCTTGAGGGCCTCGGCGTAGAAGGGGCGGGCCGCGTCCGGGTCGCTCCAGAACATGGGGCGCCAGTCGAGGTCGAAGACCGTGAGGCCGGCCTTGGCCCGGTGGGCGAGGGCCGCGAGGGTCGCCGTACGGCTGGGCTCCTCGCTCAGGCCGGTACCGGTGACCCAGAAGACGCGGGCCTCGCGGATGGCGTCGAGGTCCAGCTCGTGGGCGTCGATCTCCAGGTCGGGGGCCTTGGGCTGCCGGTAGAAGTACAGCGGGAAGTCGTCCGGCGGGAAGATCTCGCAGAAGACGACCGGGGTGGGCAGGCCGGGCACCGGGGTGACCCAGCGGTCGTCCACCCCGAAGTCCTTCAGGGCCTCGTGGAGGTAGGTGCCGAAGGGGTCGTCGCCGGTGCGGGTGATCACCGCGGTCCGCCGTCCCAGGCGGGCCGCGGCGACCGCGACGTTCGTGGCCGAGCCGCCGAGGAACTTGCCGAAGGACGACACCTGCGGCAGCGGGACGCCCGTCTGCAACGGATAGAGGTCCACTCCGATCCGCCCCATGGTGATCAGGTCGTACGCCATCGAGTTCCCTTCATGCCGGTCGGACCATCGCGTCCCGCCCCGGGCTTCGTATCGGCTCTCCACGGCTTTCTAGTCCCCCATGCGGAGCCCTGTCAATGTTTTGTCCAGACATTCGGACTAGCTCTTGACAGCGCTTGCTGCGCGAACGGAAGCTGACCGGCATGACGTCGTTGTCACCCTCTTCCTCACTGTCCCGCATCCGTATCGGGTCGGCTCCCGACTCCTGGGGTGTGTGGTTCCCCGACGACCCTCAGCAGGTCCCCTGGCAGCGCTTCCTCGACGAGGTCGCCGACTCCGGTTACGAGTGGATCGAGCTTGGCCCTTACGGGTATCTGCCGACCGATCCCACAGTGCTCACCGAGGAGGTGGGCCGGCGCGGGCTGAAGGTGTCCGCCGGCACCGTCTTCACCGGGCTGCACCACGGTGAGTCCGTCTGGGAGAAGACCTGGGCGCACGTCGCCGACAACGCGGTGCTGGCGCAGGCCATGGGCGCGAAGCACCTCGTCGTCATCCCGTCCTTCTGGCGGGACGACAAGACCGGTGAGGTGCTGGAGTCGGACACGCTGACGCCGGAGCAGTGGCGCAACCTCACGTCGCTCACCGAGCGGCTCGGGGAGCGGGTGCGGGAGGAGTACGGGCTGCGGATCGTCGTCCACCCGCACGCCGACACGCACATCGACAGCGAGGACAACGTCGTCCGGTTCCTGGACGGGACGGACTCGTCGCTGGTGTCGCTGTGCCTGGACACGGGGCACTACGCGTACTGCGGCGGCGACAGCGTGAAGCTGATCGAGACGTACGGCTCTCGGATCGGGTACCTGCACCTGAAGCAGGTCGATCCCGAGATCCTCGCCGACGTGCGGGCCAAGGGGACGCCGTTCGGGCCCGCGGTGGCGCAGGGTGTGATGTGTGAACCGCCGTCCGGTGTGCCGGCGTTGGGGCCGGTGCTGGAGGCCGCGCAGAAGTTGGACGTGGATCTGTTCGCGATCGTGGAGCAGGACATGTATCCGTGCGAGCCGGACAAGCCGTTGCCTATTGCTCAGCGGACTCGGGCGTTCTTGCGGAGCTGCGGGGCTTGACGGGCGCCTGGTGGGGTGCCGGGGCTGTGGGTCGGCGAGTGCGGGTTCGTTGTGGCTTGTCGCGCAGTTCACCGCGCCCCTGAGGGCGTTGCACGACAGCCCTGTGACAGGTGTTCGGTCGGGACGCGGGCCCTGGGGAACCTGCGGCTTCGTCCCGCTGTCATCTCGTATCGCGGGGTGCGGCTTCGAGGTGTTGCTCGCTCCCTGGGCCGCCTTCTCGCTGTTCGGGACGCCGCAGTACGAGCTCGTCAACCGGACCGTCGATCCTGTTGGTGCGGACGGGTGGGGCGATGCCTGTGGCGCGGCTGGCCGAGGACGTCGGCTGGAGTGTGCGGCAGCCGGAGAGCCGGTTCCGGGAGCAGGTCGGACTGGGCCCAAGGCGGCGGCGCGGGTGCTGCGGTTGCAGCGGGCGCGGCGGCTGTTGGACGCGGGGCGCGGGCAGGCGGAGACCGCCGCGATCGACCAGGCCCATCTGAGTGGCGAGTTCAAGGCGATGACCGGGTGTACGCCCCGGGAGTTCACGCTCGCGCGGGGCGGCACGCGGGGTCCGGTCGCGGGTGGCCGGATCAGCGGTGAGGCCATGCGTCTGGTGCTCGCGGCGACCTGATCGACGCCGAGTGCGGATTTTTCCAAGACCCGTGGGGTTGGCCGAATGCAGTCGGCTCCACCTGTGTGAGCTCCCGGCGGAGCGGCTGTCAACGCGCCGCGCCCACGCGCCCGCGTGCGCCTTTGCTGCACTCGTGTCACGAACGCACCCCGCGTGTCACACATGTCGCGTTTACGCGGGTCTTGCGTCACACGCGGTGCACAGGGCCTGACCTGCGCTCACTCTCCGTCGTTCACGGGACACAGGCTTTGTGACGCCAGCGCAGCGCCCGGTACCCCCGACGGCCGTTCCCGGCCGCCGCCGCGGCGCGCGCAGGGAGGTGCACCTCATGACCGACCGAAGGCTCTGGTCGTACAAGGAGATCGCCGCGCACATCAAGGTGCAGCCGGACACCGTGCGGTCGTACCGCAAGCACGGACTGCTGCCGCCACCCGACCATGTGGAGGGCGGCAAGCCCTTCTGGTACGCGGACACCGTGCGGGCGTGGGTCGCCGCACGGCCCGGTAATCGCGGCAGACGGGAGGACTGAGCCAGTGCCGAGAGGAGCGTCCGTGATCCTGCCGTCAGTTGCCCGCCACCGTAGCGCCGATGACCGTCGTCGTGACGATCGTTGTCAGGGTCGCCTGGGCCGAGTCGATCGCCCGGCGCACCGCGGGGGCGGCCCAGTCGCCCGTTGCGAGGGCTGCCATGGGCGCGTCCACCTCGGCGGGCTTGACGGTGGGGAAGGCCAGGCGGTGGAGTCGGGCGCCGTGCAGGAGGGCGACCAGGCTTGCCGTCCGGGGGTCGGGGGTGGCGCCGCGCAGGACCGCGTCCTCCAGGCGTTCGCGCAGGGCCGTCTCGGCGGTGGGGTCGGCCTCGGGGTAGCGGCGTACGGGGAACAGGCCGAGGACCTTCTTGACCTCCTCCCGCACCAGGCCACGGTCCAGCAGGCCCCGGCTCGCCGCGGCGACGGCGTCCTTCTTGAGGTGGGTCAGCCAGTCCTTGACCCGGCCCGGCTTGTCCCAGGCGACGATCTCGGCGAGGGCCGCGTCGAGGCCGGGCGTGCCGGGCGGGGTGGGGTCGATGACCACGACCCGCTGGTCGTCGCCCACCTCCACCCGTCCCGCCAGCGCGAGTTCCACGAGTGTGGCGGCGGCGATGGCCCAGGCGACCTTCGCCGACTCCCGCTCCGCACCCGACTCGTCGTCCAGCGACAGAAGCAGGAGCTGCTCACCCAGCGTGATGTCCATGATCGGAACCTTTCCTCGGGCCTCGGGGCAAAAACGCCACCGCCTCCGCCGGGCCCAGCGGCGGCGCGGTGCGGATCCCGAACTCACGGCGCAGTGCGGACAGCGCGGCGAGATACCCGGTCATGCCGTGCACACCCGGTCCCGGCGGGGTCGCCGCCGAGCAGAGGTACACGCCGGGCAACGGGGTGCGGTAGGGGTCGAGTCGGGGGGTGGGGCGCAGCACGCTCTGGGCCAGGGTCATGGCGCCGGCGGCGATGTCACCGCCCACGTAGTTGGGGTTGTACGCCTCCAACTCGCTTGCCGACACGCTGCGTTGGGCGAGCACCGTGTCGCCGAAGCCCGGTGCCCAGCGTTCGATGCGGGCTCGTACGGCTGCCGCAGGGTCGCGGTCGTCGCCGTTCGGCACATGCGCGTACGCCCACAGGGGGCGGCGTCCGGGGCGGGCCCGGGAGGGGTCGGTGACGGCGGGGTCGACGAGGAGGACGAACGGTTCCTCGGAGGTCAGGCCGCGTGCGGTGCGGGTCTCCTGGCGGAACATCTCGGCCTGGGTGCCGCCGAGATGGACGGTTCCCGCCCGGCCGACCGCGGGATCGGTCCAGGGCACCGGTTCGGAGACCAGGAAGTCGACCTTGGCGGCGCCGGGGCCGTAGCGGAAGGAGTCGAGGGCGCGGACGTAACGGGCGGGCAGTCGGCCGGCCGCCAGTTGGAGGAGGCCCTTGGGGGCGATGTCGAGCAACACCGCCCTCGCCCGGCCCAGTTCGCGCAGATCGGTGATGGTCCGGCCGGTGTGGAAGCGGCCGCCGTGGGCGGTGATGTCGGCGGCCAGCGCGTCGGCGATGCGGGCGCTGCCGCCGCGGGGCAGGGGCCAGCCGGCCGCGCTGTGCGCGAGGTGGCCGAGGAGCAGCGCCACCGCGGCGGTGGCGGGGCTGGGCAGCCGGCCGACGCCGTGCGCGGCCACGCCGGTCAGCAGGGCGCGGGCCGGTTCGCCGGTGAAGGCCCGGGCGGGCGGGACGCCGTGCGCGAGCATGCCGCGGGCCAGCAGGAGCAGGGCCTTCGGGTCGCGTGGCAGGGCCCGCTGACCGGAGAGGACGAACTCGGTCAGGCCCCGGCTGTGGTCGAGCAGCGGGCGCATCAGGGCACGCCAGCGGCGTCCGTCCGGGCCGAGCCGGTCGCAGGTGGTGTCGAGGTCGCGGTGGGCCAGGGCGGCCGGGCCGTCGTCCAGGGGGTGCGCGTAACTGATCTCGGGGGTGAGGAGGTCCACGCCCCGGGCGGCCAGGTCGAACTCCCGGAAGAAGGGCGACGCAGACGCCGTCGGGTGCACGGCGGAGCAGATGTCGTGGACGATCTCGTCGTCGAAGAGCGAGGTGGTGCGCAGACCGCCGCCGATCTCCGCGGCCCCCTCGTACAGGTCGACCCGCAGCCCGGCCCTGGCCAGGGTCACCCCCGCGGCCAGGCCGCCCGGCCCGGTGCCCACGATCACCGCGTCAGGCACGGCGCAGCACCTGCCGCAGCCGGACCCGCCTGCCGGTGTTGAGGATCGACCGGTTGTAGACGATGCCGCCGAGCCAGGCCACGGCCGCCGAGGCGAGCAGCAACAGCAGTGCGGGGACGACGACTTCGGCCGTGGTGGCCACCCCGCCCGCCATGCGCATCGGTACGACGATCGCCGAGAACGGCGGGACGTAGCCGATCGCGGCCAGCCAGCCCGCGCCGATGTCCTGGAGGCCGACGACCGCGACGACGAGGGCCGCGGAGTTGACGAGCTGGAGGGGCACGGTGAGGCCGCCCAGGTCCTCCTGGCGGGAGACCATCGAGCCGACAGCGCCGTACAGGAAGCCGTAGAAGACGAACCCGAGCAGGTACCAGGCGACGCTCGCCACGGCGACCTCCACGAGGGTCGACTCGATGGCGAGGGTACCGGCGGCCGTCGCCACGCCGACACCGACCGCGGCCACCAGGAGCAGTTGGAGCAGACCGATCGCGCCGATGCCGATGACCTTGCCGACGAGCAGGGGCGTGGGCCGCACCTTGGCCAGCAGGATCTCCACGACCCGGGTGCTCTTCTCCTCGACCACGCCCTGGGCGACGGAGCCGCCGGAGCCGATGATCTGGGTGAACAGCATCATCGAGACGACGTAGGCGAGCACGACCCGCTGGGTGTCCCCGGTGTCGTCCTCCAGGAAGCTGACCGCGACCGGGCGCACCGCCTCGGCGACGGCGGCCGTGTCGGCGCCCTGGCGCCTCAACTCGTCGGCGAGGGCCTGTTGTTCGAGCCGCGCGGAGACGGTGTCGCCGAGTGACTGGTCGGACTTCTGCCCCACCGTCACCCGGACCCGGTCGCCGCCGCCGTCGGCCACGGCGGCCACCTTCCCGTCGTCGAGCAGCCGCCGCGCCTCACGCCTGTCGTCGACGGCCCGGAGCGTGAACTCGACGCCGGGCCCGGCCTGTTCGGCGAGCGCCTGCTGCTGGCTGCGGGTCAGTCCGACCGCGGCGACCGTCTTGTCGTCGTCGCCCCCGATGAACCCGGGCAGCAGGGCGAGTACGGCGACGATCGCGGCGGTGACGAGGGTGGCGACGACGAATCCCGCGGAGGCGACCCGGGTGCGCAGCTCGCGTCCGGCGACCAGTCGGACGGCGGTGGCGGCGGGCAGATGCCCCGGTTCGGCGGAGCTCGCGGGCTCCGGCCGCGGTGCGGCGGGGGTTTCGGCCGGTGCCTGCGGCCCGGTGTGCCGGTCAGTCCCGGTCGGCGTCATCGGAATTCACCACGTCTCGGTACAGTTCGGTGAGGTCGGGCCGGATGGGCGTGAACTCCCTCACCGGGCCCATGCTTTGGGCCGAGGCGAGGATCTGTTGCTCCTGTCCGCCCTCGGAGGCGACCAGGCAACCGCCGTCCTGCCAGGCCAGTTCGCGCACACCCGGCAGGCCGTGGGTCCAGCCCGGGGCCAGTCCGTCGGCGACGACCCGATGGCGTACCGGGGCACCGTCGCGCAGCGCGGCGACCGTGCCGTCGGCGACGATCCGGCCGTCCGAGATGATCACCACCTGGTCGCAGAGCCGCTCCACCAGGTCGAGTTGATGGCTGGAGAAGAGGACGGGCCGGCCCTGCGCGGCCTGCTCCCGCAGTACGTCGCTCATGACGCCGACCGCGGAGGGGTCGAGCCCGGAGAACGGTTCGTCGAGGATGAGCAGCCGCGGATCGTGCAGCAGGGCGGCGGCCAGCTGCACCCGCTGCTGGTTGCCCAGGCTCAGCTCGGACAGCCTCGCCCCGGCCAGCTTCTCCAGACCGAGCCGCTCCACCCAGCGCCGCGCCGCCGCGGTGGCCTCCGTCTTGCCGTGTCCGCTCAGCCGCCCCAGGTAGGACAGCTGCTCCAGGACCCGCATACGGGGGTAGAGGCCGCGCTCCTCCGGCATGTAGCCGATGCGCTTGCGGACGGGCACGTCGATGGCCCGGCCGTCGTAGCGGACCTCGCCCTCGTCGAGCGCGGTGAGCCCGAGGACGATCCGCATCGTGGTGCTCTTGCCGGCGCCGTTGTTGCCGACGAACCCCACGATCCGGCCCGCGGGCACCCGGAAGCCCACCTCGCTGAGCACCCTCGTGTCGCCGAAGGTCTTGCCGATGCCGTCGATCTCCAGTCCCGTCCCCATCAGCGCTCCGCCGGCCTGCGGTAGACGCCGATGAACATGTGCCCGTCCTCGCTGTAGGGGGTCCCGGACCAGTCCGAGAAACGGTGGGTCGCCGCGAGGCCCGCGTCGGCGGCGTACGCCTCGATCTCGTCGGCGGTGGTCAGCCGCAGCGACTCGTTGCCGATGCGGAACGTGCCTTGGTCGAAAAGGACTTGGGAGGTGCGCCACTGGGCCGTCGCCTCGTCGATGAACCAGGAGCTGAGCACTCCGGTGTCGGGCTGCGGGTAGGGCACGAAGAAGGTGACGACCGGCCGGCCCGCCGCCATGGCGAGGACGCGGGGGACGTTGTGCGTCTCGATCACCAAGTGGCCGCCGGGGAGGAGGTGTTCGGCGGCCTGGCGGACGGCGGCGCGCTGCCGCTCGGGGTCCGTGATCAGCAGCAGGGTGCTGCACACGCAGTACACGAGCGGGAAGCGCCGGTCGTCGCGGAAGTCGCTGATGTCGGCTTCCACCGCCTCGACGTCGACTGTCTCTACTCCCTTTACGGCCTCTTCCTTCACGGCCTCCCGCAGGCGGTCCAGCATCTCCGCGGACGCGTCCACGCCCACGACGGTGCCGGTCCTGCGGGCCAGCGGCAGGGCGATCCTGCCGGTGCCGACGCCGAGTTCGAGCGCCGGGCCGCGGCCGGTGGGCAGCAGGGTGGTCAGCGCGTCGGCGATCTGATCGGCCGCCGGGCCCGGCGGGAAGAGCCGGTCGTAGAAGTCGGCGAACTGCCGTCCGTAGTCGGCGGCCTGCTCCGACACGGTGCCGGTCATACGCGCTCCCCTTCCAGGGTGGCGCCCTGGCCGTCGTACGGGACGAAGGGCGAGACGAAGGAGTACTGCGGCTCCTCGGAGTGGTCGTGTCCGCTGTAGCGCACGACGAGGAACTGGAAGCCCGAGATGTCGCGCACGCCCTCCTCGTCGAGCCGGCGGCGGACGAAGTTGCGCAGCAGCCGGTAGCCGGGGGCCTCGACGACCTTCGGGGAGCGGGCTCCGACGAGGGCCACGATCTCGCTACAGATGTCGAACACCGCCTTCTCCTGGCGGCGCCCGGGAAACCACGCCACGTGTGCCCAGGCCCGCTTGATGATCTGCGAGGCCGCCTGCCACTCGGACTCCTCGCCGGTGCGGGAGACCGTGCGGTAGAGCAGGTGGAAGTCGTGCCGGGCGGGCTGCGGGGCGAAGAAGCGCCAGTTGGGGATGAGCAGCCCGAGCCGGTCGTAGGAGCGGAAACGGTCGAAGACCTGGTGCGGATGCTGGCTCAGCAGCGTCACCGTCAGCCAGGCGACGAAGGCCGCCTCCACGCTCCTCGCCGCCGCCTTCTGCCGGTCCATCAGCCGTCCTCCCCCGTGCCGCCGGCCGCCGGTCCGGCGACGAAGTCCTCGATCAGCGCGGCGATCTCGCGCGCCGGTTTCTCGTTGAGGAGCAGCTCGTCGTGGCTCGCGTCCTCGATCAGGAACTGCCGCCCGTCCGGGGACGCGGCGACGAACTCGCCGTGCAGTTCGGCCTGGACGGGGTCGCGGTCATGGGTCACGGCCGCCGCCACCAGGCACAGGGACACGCCGACCTTGGGTGTCGAACCGTCGTGGTTCAGGAACTCCCCGTACACGCCGTGCCATTCACGCACCCCGGCCCGCCACAGCTTCGCGTCGCGGTAGTGGTCGAGGGCGAGTCGCCGGTCGCCCTCGGGCAACAGGTCCACCCAGGAGGGGCGGCGCAGCAGCCCGCCCAGGCCGAGGGCCATCGAGCCCGGCATCAGCTTGAGCGCGAAGGTGAACGCCTCCGCGCCCATGGCCTGCGACTTGGAGCGCAGCAGCTCGGCCGGATGGCTGGGGTCGATGAGGACGACCCCGGTGGTCAGGTCGCGCAGCGACTCCAGGGCACGCAGCACGATGTATCCGCCCAGCGAGTGCCCGGCCAGCACCACCTGGCGGCTCCCACAGGCATGCCGCACGAGATCGTGCAGGTCCGCGGCGGCGCCCGCCACGGTGAACGGCTCGGTCCTGCGGTACTCGCCGCGCCCGTACCCCGCCCTGTTGTACGTCAGCACCGGGTGCCCGGCGGCCAGCAGGCGGCTCAGCCAGGACCAGTGCTCGGCGGTGGAGAGCAGACCGGCCTCGCACACCACGACGGGGCCGGGTACGGCGGTGGCGGGCTCGGTCAGCTGGTAGGAGACGAGGTTCCCGGCCGCCGTCTCGAACAGCTGCTCGTCGCCCCGGCCGCGCAGCACCCGGCGTCGGCGCAGCAGCCCGGAGACCAGCCCGGCGGCGAACGTCGCGCTCAGCACGGCCGCCGCGGCCCGCGGCAGTACGTCGCTGCGCTCGGGCCCGCTCATCGGGCCGCTCCCCGCTCGCGGGGCTGCGCCGCGTAGAGCACGGCCGGGTACGTCGCCACGAACGCGGTGAGGAACCGGCCCAGGCCCATGGCACGGGCGTTGACCAGGTGGAAGGAGCCGGTGGCCGCGAGCATCGCCGGGGCGAGGCGTCCCTTGGCGAGGAACAGCGCGGGGAACGCGCACTCCATGAAGAGCACCGCGTGCGCCACCAGCTTCGACAGTTCGGGGTGGTCGGAGATGAGCTGGTAGAAGCGCTCGTCGCCATAGGTCTCGGTGCGCATGATGCCCGGCAGCGCGGCGCCGGAGCGCCAGACGGGGCTGACCAGTTTCACGTAGCCGGAGACCGCGTACGACATCGTGGACTGAAGGGCCACGTACCACAGGGCCGCGTCGACCGTACGGTGGTCGTGCTGGCGCAGCCGAGCGGTCAGGGCGGCGATCTGCACGATGAAGGACACCTGGTCGGAGCCGTCCGTGCCATAGCTGTGGCGCGGGTAGGCCGCCATCGACGTCACGGCGAGGAAGCCGTTCGCGGCGGCCCGGTGGGCGCGGGGAGTGCCGGGCACCAGCAGCGAGGCGGCGGCCAACGCCCGTGCACCGTGCAGAAGTTGGGTGTTACGACGGTCCGCGATGATGTCCAGGAACTTCTTGAGGCCCGGAATGCGGGGCGCGTAGTTGTCCCGGGCGATGTTCCAGTCGTTGAGGCCGCCTTCCCGGCGGTCCCGGTCCCGCACCAGCAGTTCGAGGCTGCTGACCAAATGGGTGGAGGCGCTGATCTGTTCCGCGAGGGTGAGCGCCTTTTCACGGCTCAGGCGCGGGGGCCTCAGGCGACTTGGGCGCGGGAGAATGGATGGCTTCACGTTTCGCTGCTCTTCCTCGATCCGTAAGTGGCCGCCCGGTCCACTGGGTCGGTACCGGGCGGCCTGGTCGGAATCAGCCGAACAGGGCGTCACCGACGGCTATGCCACCGGTGAAGGCGGCGACGCCGAGCGTCACATTGCCCAGGGTGGGGGTGACGGTGGCCGGCGTGGCGAGCACCGGAACCTGGGCACTGTCCCAGGCCGCCTCCGAGATTCCGCTGGGAATCGCGGAGAATTCGACGCTGGAGTTGACCTTTTCGAGAACGGCGGACATGTCGTGCTCCTCCTCAGTCGTTGACGGCGTAGGTGATGCCGATACCGGCCGTGAACAGACCGCCACCGACGATGTAGCCGGTGGCGGGGCACACGGTGGTGATCGTCGCGAGCACCGGAAGGGTGACGGACAGGTCCTTCGCGTCCGTCAGGTCCGCGGCGACGGCGCTCAGCTCCGCGCTGGCGTTCACCTTGTTCAGCAGAGCGCTCATACGCTCCTCCTCTGGGGTTTTCCCGAATTTTCCGAGCCCCTAGAGCAAACAATTCACCGGCGGGATCCCGCTATTGTCTCTTGCGGCATAGCCGCCCCGGGCAACCCCTGTACGGAACGCAGGAATGCGCGGTGCTGATGGGAGACCAGAGCGATCTCCACGCGCGAACCGAGCCCCAGTTTCCGTCTGATACTGGTGAGATGGGCGCGCACGGTCCGCTCCGAAATTCCCAGATCACGGGCGAGGGCGCGATTCGTGTCGCCCGTCGAGCCCGTCGAAAGAAGGAGCAGCACTTCCGCCTCGCGTCCGGTCAGAAGGCTGAAATCGGGTCTGCTGTCTCCGAGTTGTATGTGGCCGGCCTGCGGCTGTTCTCGTATCGGCACTCTGTATTCCCCGTTGGTCCCCGTGAGTTCGTGAGACACGAACACTCTCCGCCGCTCATCGTCGACGGGGGTGCGGCCGATCACAATCCCCCGGCCGGGGAGGCCGACCCGGGCCGCGCCTCCCCCATCCGGGGGAGGAACGCGATCCTCCCGTATGGTGAGAGCCTGCGATTGGTCCTGACCGGAACCGAAATCAGACCGCCGCGGCGCCGCGAAACCCGCTGACCAGGGAGGCCGCACCGCCGCGCCGGGCACCACGGGGAGACAACGTGATAGGCGTCATGATCGTCGACGACGAGGTCCTGACACGCGTCGCACTGCGGACACTGATCGAGACGGACGACGAACTCCGTGTCGTGGCCGAGTGTTCCGGCCCTGACGCCGTCGAGGCGGCGCGGTCGCACCGGCCGGATGTGACCCTGCTGGACCTGCGGATGCCCGGGGCCGACGGCTTCACCGTGCTGAGAGGCCTGCGTGCGCTCCCCGAGCCGCCCGCCGTCCTGATGATGACGCGCTTCGCCACGGACGAGGACGTGCGGCGCGCGTTCGCGTCCGGCGCGAGCGGATACCTCCTCAAGGACACCACCGCCGAGGAACTGAGCGACGCGGTGCGCAAGGCCGGTGCCGGTATCGGGGTGGTGGCCGAGACGGTGGCGCCGTCGGTCATCGCCGACTACCGCGTCCTCGCCCAGCAGGCCGACGCGCGTGCCGATGACGGCGCCGAGGCGCGGCAGATCGCCGAGGCGCTCACCGCGCGGGAGCATGAGGTGCTCCAGCTGGTGGCGGACGGCCTGTCCAACCCGGAGATCGCCGTCCGACTGCTGGTGAGCCCCGAGACGGTCAAGAGCCATCTGGCGAGCTGCTTCGCCAAACTGGGTACGAACAGCCGGGTCAGAGCGGCCCTGATCGCCGAACGCACGGGCCTGCTGCGGGAGTTGATGTGACGCCCCGCCGGTCCCGGAGGGCGTCATGACCGTCTCCCCCGCCCTCCCCGGCGACCGCCTCCCCCGCCCGGAACTGCCCCGACAGGCCCTCGGCGTCGGGGTGTTCCTGCTGGCAGGTGTCGATCTCGTCCGGTACATGGCGACACCCGAGCGTGTGCATCTGGAGGAGCTGCATCAACTGGCCGCCGCCGTGGGCGCGGTGCTCGCCCTGCTGCTGCGCGGCCACCGGCCGGTCCTCGTGCTGTTCCTCACCCTGCCGGGCATGGCGCTGAGCGGCATGGTGTTCGCCACGATGATCTCCCTGTTCCATGTGGCGCTGCGGCGCCGGTGGCAGATCGTGGCCGGGTGTGTGGCGGCTGCCTCCACGGTGGGCCTCGCCGACACCCTGCTCACCTCCGACGCGTTGCCGGACCACCCCGGCGCCTGGCTGTCCCTCCTCGTGTACACCTGCGCCCTGGCCGCGGCCCCGGCCGCGCTCGGCGCCCAGCAGCGGACCCGCAGAGCGCTCGCGGCCGACCTGCGCACGCTGCGGCAGCGCCGCGCCGAGGAGCTCCGCACGGCACAGCGCCTCGCGGTGTCCCAGGAACGGACCGTGCTGGCCCGCGAGTTGCACGACTCCGTGGGACATGCGGCGAGCCTGATCGCCCTGCGCGCCGCCGCCCTGCGCGCCCGCACCGACGAGGCGAACACGGCCCGGGACGCGGCCGCCATCCACGCGCTCAGCCGCCAGGCGCTGGACGAGATGCGCACCCTCACCGGCTCCCTTCGCGCCGACGCCCGCCCGGCGGCCCCGCTCGGCATCCAGGAGTTGCCGCAGCTCATCGAGCGCGCCGGGCACGACGGCGAGAGCCGGATCGACCTCGCGGCGGCGGCCCGTTGGCCGGCCGAGGCCCAGTCGGCCGCGTACCGCGTCGTCCAGGAGGCGCTGACGAACTGTGCCCGATACGCGCCCGGCGCCCGGGTCAAGGTCACCGTCGCCTCCGTGGACCAGGACAGCCACCTGGTCATCGAGGTCCACAACGGCCCCTCGGCGCAGCCGCCCGCCCCGCCCCGGCCGGGCAGCGCCGGCCTCGACGGCCTACGGGCCCGCCTCGCCGCGCTCGGCGGTGAACTGACCGCCCGGCCCACCTCGGAAGCCGGCTATCTGGTGCGCGCCGCCATCCCGGCGCGGGCCCGTCCGAGCGGAAACCCGGTTGCCGACCAGCGGTCCGGCCGGTGAGGATCCGCGGATGAGCTTCTCCGTCAAACCCGTTCTGACCGGCGAGAAAGCGGTGCTGCGGCCCTTCACGGAGGGGGACGCCGAGACCATGGCGGAGATCATCCGCGACCCCGAGGTCCTCCGCTTCACCGGTGGACCCGACAGCGAGTTCACCCTGGAGCGGCTGCGGTCCTGGTACGGCTCCCGGTCCGCCCAGCCCGACCGCCTCGACCTCGCCGTCACCGACCGCGCGACCAGCGAACTCGTGGGCGAGGTGGTGCTGTACGAGTGGGACGCGCAGGCGCGCGGCTGTACGTTCCGCACGCTCCTCGGACCCCGGGGCCGTGACCGCGGCCTCGGCACCGAGGCGACCCGGCTGATCGTCGGCTACGGCTTCGAGGAACTCGGTCTGCATCGCGTCCAGTTGGAGGTGTACGGCCACAACGCCCGGGCCCTGCGCGCCTACGAGAAGGCCGGGTTCGTACGGGAGGGCGTCCGGCGGGAGGCGGACCTGCGGGACGGGCGGTGGGTGGACTGGGTGCTCATGGCCGTGCTGGAACAGGAGTGGGCCGCACGCGAACAGGAGTCGGCCGCCCTCGACTCCGCGGCCCGCCCGCCTTTCAACTCCACGGCTCGATGACCGTGACCCCCGCCCCCGCCGCCGTCCCCATCGCCGCCAGCGCGGCCGGGGTCGCGTCCAGGTCGATCGTGGACGTCACCAGCAGATCCGGCCGCAGCACCCCGGCCCGCACCAGCTCCAGCATCCCCGGGTAGGTGTGCGCGGCCATGCCGTGGCTGCCCAGGATCTCCAGTTCCAGGGCGATCACTCGGGCCATCGGGACGGGGGTCGTGCCGTCCGCCGAGGGCAGCAGCCCGACCTGGAGGTGCCGGCCGCGGCGGCGCAGGGAGTTGACGGAGGCCGCGCAGGTGACCGGGGAGCCCAGGGCGTCCAGCGACAAGTGGGCGCCGCCGCCGGTGAGTTCGCGTACCGCGGCGGCCGTGTCACCGGCCGCGAAGGCGTCGACGCCCTCCACCGCGCCGAACTTCCGTGCCAGCTCCAGGGCTTGGGGCGACACGTCCACCGCCACCACCCGCGCCCCGGCCGCCGCCGCGATCATCACCGCCGACAGGCCCACCCCGCCGCAGCCGTGCACCGCGACCCACTCCCCCGCCGCGACCCGGCCCTGCTGCACGACCGCACGGAACGCGGTGGCGAACCGGCAGCCCAGTGCGGCAGCGGTGGCGAAGGACAGTTCCTCGGGGACGGCGACCAGGTTCACGTCGGCGTGGTCGAGGGCCACGTACTGCGCGAAGGAGCCCCAGTGGGTGAAGCCGGGCTGGGTCTGCCGCTCGCAGATCTGGTGGTCGCCGGCCGCGCAGGCGGCACACGTTCCGCAGGCGCACACGAAGGGGACGGTGACGCGGTCGCCGGGGCGCCAGGCGGTGACCCGGTCGCCGACCGCCTCGACGACACCGGCGAGTTCATGGCCGGGCACGTGCGGGAGCGTGATGTCGGGGTCGTGGCCCTGCCAGCCGTGCCAGTCGCTGCGGCACAGACCGGTGGCCGCCACCCGGACGACGACCCCGTGCGGGGCCGGTCCGGGGTCGGGCACCTCCCGCACCTCGGCCGGCTCGCCGTACCGCTCGAACACCACTGCCCGCATGTGCGCTCCCATCGCCGTGACCGTCTGGCCCCTCCATCCTGGCCGCCTCCATCCTGACCGCCTTCATCCCGGCCGCCTCCATCCCGGCCCGACCTCACCACGACTCCGAACCCCCGAGCGGCTCCTCGACCACCCTCCGCTCGCCGCGCAGCCGCAGCCCGGTCAGCGGGAACACCAGCACCGACAGCATCGCGGCGCCGACCAGCGCCGCCGCGTCCTCCGTCTTCAGGACGCCGTCGTCGACGCCGATCGTGGTGATGGCGACGACCAGGGGAAGCGCGGTGGACGCGAAGAGCGTGAGGGCCCGCCGGTCCCGTCGTACGAGGTCCGGCGGGGCCAGCGCGTACACGGGCAGGCCGCGGACCAGGACGAACAGCAGCAGGAAGACCGGCACAAGGAGCAGCGCACGGCCGCCGGAGAGCAGGGCGTCGAGGTCGAACTCGATGCCGGTGACGACGTAGAACACCGGCACCAGGAAGCCGAACCCCATCGCCTCGACCTTCTCCAGGACGGGCCCCGCGCTCTCCGGCGCCGCCCCGTGCAGCAGCAGCCGGGTGAGCATCCCGGCGGCGAACGCGCCGAGCAGGGTGTCGAGGCCGAGGGCCTGGGAGATGCCGAGCATCACCGCGAGGAGCAGCACGACCAGCCGTACGGCGAACTGGCCGCTGCTGTGCAGGGTCTTGGCGATCACCCGGGGGAACCACGGCGGGCGCGGGCGCATCGCCCACCACACGGCGGCGGCCGTCAGCAGGGCGAACGCCGCCAGGACCGCCGTCGACCGGCCCGGTGAACGCCCGCTCAGCAGCAGCGCGATGGCGATGATCGGCCCGAACTCGCCGACCGCGCCGAACGCCGTCAGCACCGAGCCGAACCGCGAGTGCAGGTCCCCCGCGTCCCGCAGCACCGGCAGGACCGTGCCGAGGGCGGTGCTGGTGAGGGCCGTACCGATGTAGACGCCCTTCGACAGCCCGGTGAGGGCGGAGGCCAGCACCAGGCCCACCACGAGCGCGGTGAGCCACGCCCAGAGCGCGCGCTTGAGGGTGTCGCCGCGGACCCTGTCGAACTCGATCTCGTACCCGGCGAGAAAGATCAGCATCGCCAGGCCGAGGTCGGAGAGGGTGTCGATGACCTGCCCGTCGCCCGCCCAGCCCAGTACGTCCGGGCCGGCCAGGATGCCCAGCAGGATCTCGAAGATGACGAGCGGCACCGGCAGCCAGCGGCTGACCCCGTACGCCAGCAGAGGCGCCAGTACGGCGATGGACATGATCAGAACGAGCGTCCCGGACTGCGACATGATCGGTATCTACCATGAAGTGCCGGTAAATCCGTTCTATACCGGTACGAGCGGTCGGACCGTCGAGGCCCCTCTTGGAGAAATACCCCCTAGGGGTATAGTGTGAGAGAAGTGGACGCCACCGCGGGTCCCGCAGAACCCACACGCCTCGAAGAGGAGAACGAGATGACCGCCCAGAGCGACACCCAGGTCACCACCGTCTACAAGGTGAGCGGCATGAGCTGCGGCCACTGCGAGGGCTCCGTCTCCGGCGAGATCTCCGAGCTCCCCGGCGTCAGCTCCGTGAAGGCCGTCGCCTCCACCGGCGAGGTCACCGTCGTCTCCGCCGCCGCACTCGACGAGGAAGCCGTGCGCGCGGCGGTCGACGAGGCCGGCTTCGAGCTCGTCGGCAAGGCGTAACCAGCACCTCCTGGAGTACGGAACATGTCCGGCACCACCGCCCCGATAGGCCCGCCCGCCGAGGTCGAACTCGTCATCGGCGGCATGACCTGCGCCTCCTGCGCCGCCCGCGTGGAGAAGAAGCTCAACCGGATGGACGGCGTGACCGCCACCGTCAACTACGCGACGGAGAAGGCGAAGGTCACCTACGCCGAGGGCGTCGAGGTCGCGGATCTGATCGCGACGGTGGTGAAGACGGGGTACACGGCCGAGGAGCCCGCGCCTGCGGCAAAAGAGCCCGCCCCGGGAGAGGAAGAGGACCCGGAGTCGACGTCCCTGCGTCAGCGGCTCGTCGTCTCCGCCCTCCTCGCCGTCCCCGTCGTCCTCCTGTCGATGATCCCGGCCCTCCAGTTCGACGACTGGCAGTGGCTGGCCCTCACCCTCGCCTCCCCGGTGGTCGTCTGGGGCGGGCTGTCCTTCCACCGCGCCGCCTGGACCAACCTCCGGCACGGCGCCGCCACCATGGACACCCTTGTCTCGCTGGGCACGCTGGCCGCGTACGGCTGGTCGCTGTGGGCCCTGTTCTTCGGGGACGCGGGCAGGGCGGGCATGAAGGACGAGTTCACGTTCACCGTCTCGCGCATGGACAGCGCCTCCACCATCTATCTCGAAGTGGCCACGGGCGTCACGGCGTTCATCCTGCTCGGCCGCTATCTGGAGGCCCGCTCCAAGCGCCGGGCGGGGGCGGCTCTCCGGGCCCTGATGGAACTGGGCGCCAAGGACGTGGCGGTGCTGCGAGACGGCCGTGAGGTCCGCGTCCCGGTCTCCCGCCTGACGGTCGGCGACCGTTTCGTCGTCCGCCCCGGGGAGAAGTTCGCCACCGACGGCACGGTCGTCGAGGGCGTCTCCGCCGTGGACGCGTCGATGCTGACGGGCGAGTCGGTGCCGGTGGACGTCACCGTCGGGGACGCGGTGGCGGGCGCGACCGTGAACGCGGGCGGGCGGCTGGTCGTCGAGGCCACGCGCGTGGGCGCCGACACCCAGCTCGCGCGGATGGCGAGGCTGGTCGAGGAGGCGCAGAACGGCAAGGCCGAGGTGCAGCGGCTCGCCGACCGGATCTCGGCCGTCTTCGTCCCCGTCGTCATCGCGATCGCCGTGGCCACCTTCGGCGGCTGGCTCGGCGCGACCGACGACCTGGCCGCCGCGTTCACCGCGGCCGTCGCCGTCCTGATCATCGCCTGCCCGTGCGCGCTGGGCCTCGCCACCCCGACCGCCCTGATGGTCGGCACGGGCCGCGGCGCCCAGCTCGGCATCCTCATCAAGGGCCCCGAGGTCCTCGAATCCACCCGCCGCGTCGACACCGTCGTACTCGACAAGACGGGAACGGTGACCACCGGGCGGATGTCTCTGCACGAGGTCTACGCCGTCCAGGGCGCCGACGAGAAGCAGGTGCTGCGGCTCGCGGGCGCCGTGGAGCACGCCTCCGAGCATCCCGTCGCCCGGGCCGTCGCCGCGGGTGCGGAGGAGCGGGTCGGGCCGCTGCCGGCGGTCGAGGCGTTCGAGAACGTCCCCGGGCGGGGCGTGCGCGGGCGCGTGGAGGGCCATGACGTGGCCGTGGGGCGCCTCTTCGACGAGCTGCCGGAGGACTTGGCCCGCGCGAAGGACGAGGCCGAGAGGGGCGGGCGTACGGCCGTCGTGGTCGGCTGGGACAGGGCGGCACGCGGCGTCGTGGCCGTCGCGGACGCGGTGAAGGAGACCAGCGCCGAGGCGGTACGGGAGCTGCGGGCGCTCGGGCTCACGCCGGTGCTGCTGACCGGGGACAACCGGACGGTCGCCGAGGCGGTGGCCGAGCAGGTCGGGATCTCGCGGGTCGTGGCCGAGGTGCTGCCCGAGGACAAGGTGGAGGCCGTACGGCGGCTTCAGGGCGAGGGGCGGGTCGTCGCCATGGTCGGCGACGGGGTCAACGACGCCGCCGCGCTCGCCACGGCCGACCTGGGGCTGGCGATGGGGACGGGGACGGACGCGGCGATCGAGGCGGGGGATCTGACGCTGGTGCGCGGGGATCTGCGGGTGGCCGCTGACGCGATCCGGCTGTCGCGGCGGACACTGACCACGATCAAGGGGAACCTGGTGTGGGCGTTCGGCTACAACGTGGCCGCGCTGCCGCTGGCCGCCGCGGGGCTGTTGAACCCGATGATCGCGGGCGCCGCCATGGCGTTCTCCTCGGTCTTCGTCGTGACGAACAGCCTGCGATTGCGCTCATTCCGTTAGGGGGGACCCTCTGGAGTCCGGCGCGCGGCTCACATAAGCTCTTCACAAGGCTCGCGCATCATCCTTACGCTTGGGCCCGATCGGCGTATCGGTCCCCTTGCGTATCAAACGGACAAATGCAAGAGACGCAGATCACAGTGATGTGAACGTAACCATCGAAGGGGTTCGAAGGTCTAAATTGGCGATGTCAGGCCGCGTCTTGGGGGGCGCAACCTGGCATCTGGGGATGTCTTGGGGGACTTCCTCAGAGATGCGTTGCCGGGACACGTACGTCGGGAAGCTTTGAGCGGCCCTCCCGACCGTGCGCTGTCCCGGCAGACCGCACACCGCAGTACACACAAGTAGGAGTACGACGAGTTTTGCTCGTTCTGCTCAACACAGCGATTCAGGCGCTGTTTTCTCACAGACGCCCGGCCGGATCCCGTGGGGGGAATCCGCACCGGGACATGGGAAGGCGCCCTGGACGTCGGCCCGTGGGGGGACCGCCGCCAGGGCGCCTTCTGTTTTCCACGCTCACTTCCCACTCACTTCCCGGCCCACGACGAGGCCCCGCAGCCGGCATCGGCATACGGGGCCCTGTGTGGCCTTACGGCTCAGCGCAAAGGTCAGCGCTCTTCGACCGGGATGAAGTCGCGCTCCACAACGCCCGTGTAGATCTGGCGCGGGCGGCCGATGCGGGAGCCGGGCTCCTTGATCATCTCGTGCCACTGGGCGATCCAGCCCGGGAGGCGGCCGAGGGCGAAGAGGACCGTGAACATCTCGGTCGGGAAGCCCATCGCGCGGTAGATGAGGCCCGTGTAGAAGTCGACGTTCGGGTAGAGGCTGCGCGAGACGAAGTAGTCGTCGGAGAGCGCGTGCTCCTCCAGCTTGAGCGCGATGTCCAGCAGCTCGTCGGACTTGCCGAGGGCCGAGAGGACGTCGTGCGCCGCCGCCTTGATGATCTTCGCGCGCGGGTCGAAGTTCTTGTAGACCCGGTGGCCGAAGCCCATCAGCCGGACGCCGTCCTCCTTGTTCTTCACCTTGCGGATGAAGGTGTCGACGTCACCGCCGGAGGCCTGGATGCCCTCCAGCATCTCCAGCACGGACTGGTTGGCACCGCCGTGCAGCGGACCCCACAGCGCGTTGATGCCGGCCGAGATCGACGCGAACATGTTCGCCTGCGACGAGCCGACGAGGCGGACCGTGGAGGTCGAACAGTTCTGCTCGTGGTCGGCGTGCAGGATGAGCAGCTTGTCGAGGGCGGAGACCACGACCGGGTCGGGCTCGTACTCCTGCGCCGGGACCGAGAAGGTCATGCGCAGGAAGTTCTCGACGTAACCGAGGTCGTTGCGCGGGTAGACGAACGGGTGACCGATCGACTTCTTGTACGCGTACGCCGCGATCGTCGGAAGCTTGGCGAGCAGCCGGATCGTCGAGAGGTTGCGCTGCTTCTCGTCGAACGGGTTGTGGCTGTCCTGGTAGAACGTCGACAGCGCGGAGACGACCGACGACAGCATGGCCATCGGGTGGGCGTCGCGCGGGAAGCCGCGGTAGAAGTTCTTGACGTCCTCGTGCAGCAGGGTGTGCTGCGTGATGTCGTTCTTGAAGACGGAGAGCTCGTCGACGGTCGGCAGCTCGCCGTTGATCAGCAGGTAGGCCACCTCAAGGAAGGTGGAGCGCTCGGCCAGCTGCTCGATCGGGTAGCCGCGGTAGCGGAGGATGCCCGCCTCGCCGTCGAGGTAGGTGATGGCGGATTTATAGGCGGCGGTGTTGCCGTAGCCGCTGTCCAGGGTCACCAGACCGGTCTGGGCGCGGAGCTTGCCGATGTCGAAGCCCTTGTCGCCGACGGTGCTGTCGATCACCGGGTAGGTGTACTCGCCATCGCCGTACCGCACTACTACAGAGTTGTCGCTCACGTCATCCCTCACCGACGTTGTGCCTCTTCTTCGAGGTTGCCCTGACTGTCTCTACCATCCCCCATTCGGCGCAGGAGAGTGCACTGGGGGTCGACCATTGGGCCTATTGGCGGCACTCAGTGCCGCCAACTTGCCCATCCTGCCCCTCCCCTACCCGGTTCCGGAAGAGCTCTGTGACCTAGGTGACTCATTTGATCGATCATTTTTTGGTGAGAGCCTGAAGTCCAGTGCCGTGCAGCGCCGCCCCGCCGACACCGTGCGCACCGCCTGGCCGATCGCCTTGCGTGAACCGACCAGCACGACCAGCTTCTTGGCCCGGGTGACCGCCGTGTACAGCAGGTTGCGCTGAAGCATCATCCAGGCCCCGGTGGTGACCGGGATCACCACCGCCGGATATTCACTGCCCTGGGAGCGGTGAATGGTCACCGCGTACGCGTGGGCCAGCTCGTCCAGTTCGTCGAACTCGTACGGCACCTCCTCGTCCTCGTCCGTCAGCACCGTCAGGCGCTGGTCGACCGGGTCGAGCGAGGTGACCACTCCCACGGTGCCGTTGAAGACGCCGTTCTTGCCCTTCTCGTAATTGTTGCGAATCTGGGTGACCTTGTCGCCGACCCGGAAGACCCGGCCGCCGAACCGCTTCTCCGGCACATCGGGACGGCCGGGCGTGATCGCCTGCTGCAACAGACCGTTGAGATTGCCGGCGCCCGCAGGGCCTCGGTGCATCGGCGCGAGCACCTGGACGTCCCGGCGCGGGTCGAGCCCGAACTTGGCCGGAATCCGACGGGCCGCCACATCCACCGTGAGCCGCCCGGCCTCCTCCGTGTCGTCCTCGACGAAGAGGAAGAAGTCCTTCATGCCGTCCGTGACGGGATGCTGCCCGGAGTTGATCCGGTGCGCGTTGGTCACCACCCCGGACTGTTGCGCCTGCCGGAACACGCGCGTGAGACGGACCGCGGGGAGGGGGCTGTCGTCGGCGAGCAGATCCCGCAGCACCTCGCCCGCGCCGACGGACGGCAGCTGGTCGACGTCTCCCACGAAGAGCAGATGCGCCCCCGGCGGCACCGCCTTCACCAGCTTGTTGGCGAGCAGCAGGTCCAGCATGGAGGCCTCGTCCACGACCACCAGATCGGCCTGGAGCGGGCGGTCCTTGTCATAGGCCGCGTCCCCGCCCGGCTTCAGCTCCAGCAGACGGTGGACGGTGGAGGCCTCGGCGCCGGTGAGCTCGGCGAGGCGTTTGGCGGCGCGGCCGGTGGGGGCGGCGAGCACGACCCTGGCCTTCTTGGCGCGGGCCAGCTCCACGATCGAGCGGACCGTGAAGGACTTGCCGCAGCCCGGGCCGCCGGTCAGGACGGCGACCTTCTCGGTGAGCGCCAGCTTGACGGCGGCCTCCTGCTCGGGCGCGAGGTCGGCCCCGGTACGGCCCTTCAGCCAGGTCAGCGCCTTGTCCCAGGTCACGTCCCGGAAGCCGGGCATACGGTCCTCGGCCGTGCGCAGCAGGCGCAGCAGCTGGGCGGCCAGGGAGAGTTCGGCGCGGTGGAAGGGGACGAGGTAGACGGCGGTGACGGGTTCGCCGTGCTCACCGGGGACCTTCTCCCGTACGACGCCCGGGTCCTCGCCCTCCTCGGCGGGCGCGGCCAGTTCGGCGAGGCACTCGATGACCAGGCCGGTGTCGACCTGGAGCAGCTTCACCGCGTCGGCGATCAGCCGCTCCTCGGGGAGGTAGCAGTTGCCCTGGTCGGTGGCCTGCGACAGCGCGTACTGGAGGCCGGCCTTCACGCGCTCCGGGCTGTCGTGCGGTATCCCCACGGACTGGGCGATCTTGTCGGCGGTGAGGAAGCCGATGCCCCAGACGTCGGAGGCGAGCCGGTAGGGCTGGTTCTTCACGACGGAGATGGAGGCGTCGCCGTACTTCTTGTAGATGCGCACCGCGATCGACGTCGACACCTCGACGGTCTGGAGGAAGAGCATGACCTCCTTGATCGCCTTCTGCTCCTCCCAGGCGTCGGCGATCTTCTTGGTCCGCTTCGGACCGAGGCCGGGCACCTCGATGAGCCGCTTGGGCTCCTCCTCGATGATCCGCAGGGTGTCCAGGCCGAAATGCTGGGTGATGCGGTCGGCGAAGACCGGGCCGATGCCCTTGACCAGGCCGGAGCCCAGATAGCGGCGGATGCCCTGGACGGTGGCGGGCAGGACGGTCGTGTAGTTCTCGACGGTGAACTGCTTGCCGTACTGCGGGTGGGAGCCCCAACGCCCCTCCATCCGCAGGGACTCCCCCACCTGGGCGCCGAGCAGCGCGCCGACGACGGTGAGCAGGTCGCCGCCGCCCCGGCCGGTGTCCACGCGCGCGACCGTGTATCCGTTGTCCTCGTTGGAGTAGGTGATCCGCTCCAGCACGCCTTCGAGGACGGCGAGCCGCCGCTCGCCCGTCGCGTTCCCCGCCTGTTGAGCCATGATCCGACGGTACCGGTGCGGTAGGACAACGGCCGGGGTTGTCCACAGGCGGGGACCTCGCCACGGCCGTCCACCCCGGCTGGACCGAACCGTCCCCCTGCCGCAGCCGGTTGGCTCCCTGGACCGGCCCGACCTGGCCCATCTGGAGCGGCTCGTCCGTGACCCCGCTTGGACGGGCCGGCCCGGGGCCGGGTGCTCCAGGTGCCGGCGGACGCGGTTGCGTCTTGCGGCCCCTCGCCCGGGTCCTCGGGGACCTGTACCGGTTCCTCGGCGAGGAGCGCCACGCGTACGCCGTGGCCGAGCGGGTCGCCCGTGCCTGGGGCGCGCCGGCCGGCCGGGCGGATTCTTCTTGAACGCGCCTCACCCTTCGCTGTCCCCGGTGCGTACGACGCCGACGGCGGCCAGCAGCGCGGCGAGTGCCGTGAGGGTGGTGCCGGTCCAGCCGACGGCTTCGAGCAGTGGCGCCGCGATCGTCGTACCGACGGCTCCCACCGTGAAGTACAGCACCAGGTAGACGCTGCTGAGGCTGCCGCTCCGGTCGGGGTCGAGAGCCATGACCCGGCTCTGGTTGGCCGCCTGGGCGGCGAACGCGCCGGCGTCGAAGAGGGCCAGGCCGAGGGCGGCGATCAGGGGGGCGCCGAGGCCGGTGGCGAGCAGGGCGGTGCCGGTCGCGGCGGTCACCAGCGCGGCCGTGATCACCGTACGGGGGCTGTGGCGGTCGGTGAGGCGGCCGGTCAGCGGCAGGGCGACGAAGCCGAGGAGGCCCGCCAGGCTGTAGATGCCGATGGCGGTGGGGTCGAGGGAGTACGGAGGGCGGCCGAGGGCCAGGGCCAGGCTGACCCAGATCAGGTTGAAGGCGAGGTACCACAGGCCGCCGGCGGCCACCGCCCGGCGCAGGCCGGGGTGTCGGCGCAGGAGGCGGGGCAGTGTCTGGACCGCGGCCAGGTACGTGCCGCGCGCGGGCGGCCGTTCCCCCGGCAGCAGCCTCGCGACGGCCGACGCGCACAGCACCGCGGCGGCGGCGAAGACCAGCAGCATCGCCCGCCAGCCGAGGGCGTCCGCGAGGGCCCCGCCGACGAGGCGGCTGAGCAGGATGCCGGCCGACATCCCGGCGGCGACCGTGGCCACGGCACGCGCGCGGCGTCCGTGGGGAGCGAGGCGGCCCGCGATGGTGCCGGCCTGCGCGGCGGCGCCGGCCGTGGCGCCGATGAGGAGGTAGGCGGCGAGGAGCACGCCCGCGCCGGGGGCCGCCGCGGCCAGGACGAGGGCGGCGGCGAGGGCGGTGAGCTGGGCGGCCAGCAGACGGTCGGGGGCCACGCGGTCGGCCAGCGGGAGCAGCAGCACGAAGCCGGTCATGCAGCCGAGGAGCGCGGCGGTGGGGATCAGGCCGATCACCGACAGCGGGACGTGGAGCTGGGCCGCGACGTCGGTGAGCGCGGGCTGGATCGCGTAGTTGTTGGCGATCGCCGTGCCGGCGACGACCGCGAGCAGGAAGGTCCGGCCCCGACGGCCGGGACGGCCGGGCACCGGTACCGAGTGGCGCGCGGGGGCCGGGGCGGGTGACCCCACCGGGTCGGCGGTGACGCGGGGGTCCGTCGACGCGCGGCGCCGCGCGGGTCGTATCGGTCGCCTCATGGCTTCGGGTGCCGGGCCAGGACGACGACGTAACGGCACTCGGTGTCGGTGTTGTTGACGAAGACGCGCGCGGCCGGTTCACCGAGCTCGATGGTGTCTCCCGCGTGGAGATCGTGGACCAACTCGCCCTCGTGGAAGGTGAGTTGTCCGTCCAGCACCCACACCAGCTGCCGGATGAACGCGAACGCCGCGGCGGGGTAGGGGACTTGCGCCCCGGCGGGCAGGCGGATCTCGGCGATCTCCGTGGGGAAGCGGGGGCTGGTGATCTGGCGGCGCCGGTAGCCCGTCTCCGGGTCGCGCCACACGGCCGCGTCGGCCTCCCGGCGCACCCGCTCCCCCTCGGCCTCGGCCGCGGCCTCGCCCTCCGCCGACGCCAGCAGCGAGGACACGCTGAGCTGGAACGCGGCCGACAGCTTGCCGAGGACGACCGCCGTGGGGCTGCTCTCCTCCCGTTCGATCCGGCTGATCATCGCCTGGGAGACACCGGAGGCCTCGGCGAGCTGCGCCAGGGTCCAGCGACGGCGTTCCCGTTCGGCACGCACGCGTGCGGCGATCTGGCGCACCAGTGGATCTACTATGTTGGACATGAATCCAATATACGAGAACAAGGTCGGTGTGACGGTACGTCCGGCGCGGCCCGCGGACGCCGAGGCGGTCCGTGAGATCCGCAATCACGCGATCGAGCACTCCACGGCCCTGTGGACGGACCGGACCCTGTCCGTCGCCGAGGGCGCGGCCTGGCTGGCCGCCCACCTGGAACGCGGCTCCGCGTTCGTCGCCGAGGCCGACGGGGAGGTCGTGGGCCTCGCGACGTACGGGCCCTGGCGGGAGAAGGAGGGCTACCGGCACACCGTGGAGAACTCGGTCTACGTCCGCGAGGGGCGCCACGGCCTGGGTATCGGCTCCGCGCTGCTGGCCGCCGTCATCGACTCCGCCCGCGCGGCCGGTCACCACGTGATGGTCGCCGGGATCGAGGCCGAGAACAGCGCGTCGATCCGGCTGCACGAGCGGTTCGGGTTCGAGCACGCGGGGACCGTCCGGGAGGTCGGCATCAAGTTCGGGCGCTGGCTGGACCTGACGATCATGCGGCTGCCGCTGAGCTGAGCAGCCCTTCATCACGATCTGATCTCAGAGGCCGGTCGGGGGCTTGATTAACTTCCGTGTAATCGATTCCAATCCTCCGTACACGCCGATGTAATCGATTCCATGAACCGATCGCACGGCTGGAAACGATCGATCCACGAGGAGGTGGAGCAGCGATGGCGAGCATCAAGGACGTCGCAGCCGAGGCGGGAGTGTCCGTCGCCACGGTGTCGCGCGTCCTGAACGACCATCCGTCGGTCAGCGCCGACGCACGCACGCGCGTGCTGGCCGCCGTGGCGGAGCTGGGCTACCGCCCGAACGCTGTCGCCCGTTCGCTGCGCACCGACCAGACCCACACCCTCGGCCTGGTCATCAGCGACGTGCTCAACCCGTACTTCACCGAACTGGCCCGCTCCGTCGAGGAGGAGGCCCGCGCGCTCGGCTACAGCGTCATCATCGGCAACGCCGACGAGCGACCCGACCTCCAGGACCACCACGTACGGACGCTGCTCGACCGCCGTATCGACGGCCTCCTGGTCTCCCCCACCGACGGCGGCTCCCCGCTGATGCTGGACGCCGCGCGCGCGGGGACGCCGATGGTCTTCGTGGACCGGTGGATCCCGGGCGTGGACGTGCCGGTGGTCAGGGCCGACGGACGGGCCGCCGTCCGGGACCTCGTGGCGCATCTGCACGCGCTCGGGCACCGGCGGCTCGCGATCATCGCGGGCCCCGCCGCCACCACGACCGGCAGCGAGCGCGTCGAGGCCTTCCGCGAGGCCCTCGCCGAGTACGGCATCCCCCTCCCGGACGCCTACACAGGGCAGGGCGACTTCCAGGCCGAGAGCGGACGGCGGGTCACCGAGGGCTTCCTCGACCTGCCCGAGCCGCCCGAGGTCGTGTTCGCCGCCGACAACCTGATGGCGCTCGGCGCGCTGGACGCCGTACGCGCGCGTGGGCTGCGGGTCCCCGAGGACCTCGCGCTCGCCGCGTTCGACGACATCCGCTGGTTCGTGCACACCGATCCGCCGATCACCGCGATCGCCCAGCCCACGGGCGAGCTGGGGCGCGCCGCCGTGCGCGCGCTCGTCGACCGCATCGAGGGACGGGACCCGCGGTCCGTCACTCTCCCCGCCCGTCTCGTCGTACGCCGCTCGTGCGGCGAGCAGCCGGCTTCCCCCGAGCCGGCCCCCGTACAGAACAGGAGCACGTCGTGAGCAACCCGGACGAGTTGCTGCGCATCGAAGGCATTCGGAAGACCTTCCCGGGCGTGGTCGCGCTGGACGGCGTCGACTTCGACCTGCGCCGCGGCGAGGTGCACGTCCTCCTCGGTGAGAACGGCGCGGGCAAGAGCACCCTCATCAAGATGCTCTCCGGCGCCTACACACCCGACGAGGGCCGCATCCTGGCCGCCGGCGCGGAGGTGCGCATCCATGGTGCGCAGGATTCCGAACGCCTCGGGATCGCCACCATCTACCAGGAGTTCAACCTCGTCCCCGATCTGACGGTCGCCGAGAACATCTTCCTGGGCCGCCAGCCGCGCCGGCTCGGGATGATCGACCGGAAGAAGATGGAGGCCGACGCCGAGGTCCTGCTCGCGCGCGTGGGTGTCGACGTGTCGCCCCGCGCGCGGGTGCGTGAACTCGGCATCGCGCGCCTACAGATGGTCGAGATCGCCAAGGCGCTGAGCCTGAACGCGCGCGTGCTGATCATGGACGAGCCGACCGCGGTGCTCACCTCCGAGGAGGTGGAGAAGCTCTTCGCGATCGTACGCACACTGCGCGAGGACGGCGTCGGGATCGTCTTCATCACGCACCACCTGGAGGAGATCGCCGCCCTGGGCGACCGGGTCACGGTCATCCGCGACGGCAGGTCCGTCGGCCAGGTCCCCGCCTCCACCCCGGAGGACGAGCTCGTACGCCTGATGGTCGGCCGCTCCATCGAGCAGCAGTACCCGCGCGAACAGCCCGAGAAGGGCGCCGCGTTGCTGACCGTCGAGGGGCTCACCCGGGACGGTGTCTTCCACGACGTGTCCTTCGAGGTGCGCGCCGGTGAGGTCGTCGGCATCGCGGGGCTGGTCGGCGCCGGGCGGACGGAGGTCGTGCGCGCGGTGTTCGGCGCCGACCCGTACGACCAGGGCGCGGTGAAGGTCGCCGGCGCGGCGCTGAAGCGGCATGACGTCAACGCGGCCATGGCGGCGGGCATCGGGCTGATCCCCGAGGACCGCAAGGGCCAGGGGCTGGTCCTGGACGCGTCCGTCGAGGAGAACCTCGGCCTGGTGACGCTGCGCTCGGCCACGCGCGCGGGGCTCGTCGATCTCAAGGGGCAGCGCGAGGCCGCCGCCCGGATCGCCGGGCAGCTGGGCGTGCGGATGGCCGGACTGGGCCAGCACGTACGGACGTTGTCCGGCGGCAACCAGCAGAAGGTCGTCATCGGCAAGTGGCTGCTCGCCGACACCAAGGTGCTGATCCTCGACGAGCCGACGCGTGGCATCGACGTCGGCGCGAAGGTCGAGATCTACCAGCTGATCAATGAACTGACCGCGGCCGGCGCCGCCGTCCTGATGATCTCCAGCGACCTTCCCGAGGTGCTCGGCATGAGCGACCGGGTCCTGGTCATGGCCCAGGGCCGGATCGCCGGTGAACTCCCCGCCGACGAGGCCACGCAGGACGCCGTGATGGCGCTCGCCGTCAGCAACCCCAACACCCTTGAGAAGGAGGCCCCTCGTGGCCACTGACACGCTCAAGAGCACGACGGGCGCCTCAGGGCTGCGCCGGCTGCTCCTCGACAACGGCGCGCTGACCGCGCTGATCGTCCTCGTCATCGCGATGTCGGCGCTGTCCGGTGACTTCCTGACGACGGACAACCTCCTGAACGTCGGCGTCCAGGCGGCCGTGACCGCCATCCTCGCCTTCGGTGTGACCTTCGTGATCGTCTCGGCGGGCATCGACCTGTCGGTCGGCTCGGTCGCCGCCCTGTCGGCCACCGTCCTCGCCTGGAGCGCCACTTCGCAGGGCCTGCCGGTGGTCCTCGCGGTACTGCTCGCCATCGCGACCGGCATAGCGTGCGGCCTGGTCAGCGGTTTCCTGATCTCGTACGGCAAACTGCCGCCGTTCATCGCGACGCTCGCCATGCTGTCCGTGGCGCGCGGTCTGTCGCTGGTGATCTCGCAGGGCTCCCCGATCGCCTTCCCCTCCTCCGTCTCGCACCTCGGTGACACCCTCGGCGGCTGGCTGCCGGTGCCCGTCCTGGTGATGATCGGCATGGGTCTGATCACGGCGTTCGTGCTCGGGCGGACGTACATCGGCCGTTCGATGTACGCGATCGGCGGCAACGAGGAAGCGGCCCGCCTCTCCGGTCTGCGGGTGAAGAAGCAGAAGCTCGCGATCTACGCCTTCTCCGGTCTGTTCGCGGCGGCCGCCGGCATCGTGCTGGCCGCCCGTCTCTCCTCCGCGCAGCCGCAGGCCGCGCAGGGCTATGAGCTCGACGCGATCGCCGCGGTCGTCATCGGCGGCGCGTCGCTGGCCGGTGGTACGGGCAAGGCGTCCGGGACGCTGATCGGCGCGCTGATCCTGGCGGTGCTGCGCAACGGCCTCAACCTGCTGTCCGTCTCCGCGTTCTGGCAGCAGGTCGTCATCGGTGTCGTCATCGCGCTGGCGGTGCTCCTGGACACCGTCCGCCGCAAGGCGGGTGCGACGCCGGTGGCGGCGGGCACGGGCGGCAACAAGGGCAAGCAGGCGATGACCTATGTGCTCGCGGCCGTGGTCGCCGCGGCGATCGTGGGCGCCACCTCCCTCCTGCACAGCGGCACCTCGGAGGCGAAGAGCCAGAAGATCGGTCTGTCGCTGTCCACCCTCAACAACCCGTTCTTCGTGCAGATCCGCGCCGGTGCGCAGGCCGAGGCGAAGAAGCTGGGCGTGGACCTGACGGTCACCGACGCGCAGAACGACGCCTCGCAGCAGGCCAACCAGCTGGAGAACTTCACCAGTTCGGGCCTCGGCACGATCATCGTCAACGCGGTGGACTCCGACGCGGTGACCCCGGCGGCGAAGGCCGTCAACAAGGCGGGCATCCCGCTGGTCGCCGTCGACCGCGCCGTCAACAACGCGGACACCGCCGCCCTCGTCGCCTCCGACAACGTGGCCGGCGGCAAGCTCGCCGCCAAGGACCTCGCCGAGAAGCTGGGCGGCAAGGGCAGGATCGTCGTCCTCCAGGGCCAGGCCGGCACCTCCGCCAGCCGGGAGCGCGGCGCCGGTTTCGCCGCGGGGCTCAAGGCCTACCCGGGCATCGAGGTCGTCGCCAAGCAGCCCGCCGACTGGGACCGCACCAAGGGCCTGGACGTCATGACCAACCTGCTCCAGGCCAACCCGGACATCGACGGTGTCTTCGCCGAGAACGACGAGATGGCGCTCGGCGCGATCAAGGCGCTCGGTTCCAAGGCCGGAAAGTCCGTCCAGGTCATCGGCTTCGACGGAACCGAGGACGGCCTGAAGGCCGTCAAGGCTGGCACGCTGTACGCGTCGGTGGCGCAGCAGCCGGCCGAACTGGGCAGGATCGCCGTGCAGAACGCGGTGAAGGTGGCCGAGGGCGACAAGGTCGAGAAGTCGGTGATGGTGCCGGTGAAGGTGGTCACGAAGGAGAACGTGGCCGACTTCGCGGGCTGAGACCAAGGCCGGCGGGCGCTCGTCACGGGCGCCCGCCGGCTCACGTCATCTCATAGGGGAGCAACTTCATGTACGACTACGACCTCCTGGTCGTAGGGTCGGCCAACGCCGACCTGGTGATCGGTGTCGAGCGCCGGCCGGCGGCCGGGGAGACCGTGCTCGGCTCCGACCTGGCCGTCCACCCGGGCGGCAAGGGCGCGAACCAGGCGGTCGCGGCCGCCCGGCTGGGCGCGAGTACGGCCCTGCTGGCCCGGGTCGGCGACGACGGCCACGGCCGGCTGCTGCTGGACTCGCTGCGTTCGGCCGGGGTCGACACGGTGGGCGTGATGGTCGGCGGGGCGCCGACGGGGGTCGCGCTGATCACCGTGGACCCGTCGGGCGACAACAGCATCGTCGTCTCACCGGGCGCGAACGGCCGGCTCACGCCGGAGGATGTGCGCGCGGCGGGAAGCCTCTTCCATGCCTCGCGGGTGGTGTCGGCGCAGTTGGAGATCCCGCTGGAGACGGTCGTGGCGGTGGCGTCGAGCCTCGGGCCGGACAGCCGTTTCGTGCTGAACCCGTCCCCGCCGCGCCCGCTGCCCACCGTGCTGCTGGCGGCCTGCGACCCGCTGATCGTCAACGAGCACGAGGCGAAGGTCATCCTCGGCGACTCGGCGATCGGCGACAACCCGGAGGACTGGGCGCGGATCCTGCTGGCGAAGGGCCCGCGGTCGGTGGTCGTCACCCTGGGCGCGCAGGGCGCGCTGGTGGCGTCCAGGGACGGGGTGAGCCGGGTGGCGTCGGTCAAGGTCGACGCGGTGGACACGACGGGTGCGGGCGACGCGTTCACGGCGGCGCTGGCGTACCGGCTGGGCACGGGGGCCTCGTTGACGGAGGCGGCGGCGTACGCGGCCCGGGTCGGGGCGGCGGCGGTGACGAGGGAAGGGGCGCAGGTGTCCTTCCCCACGGCCGAGGAGGTCGACGCGCTGTGAAGAAGGCGGGCATCCTCAACCGTCATCTGTCCGGTGCGCTGGCCGAGTTGGGGCACGGCGACGGGGTGCTGGTCTGCGACGCCGGCATGCCGATACCGGACGGCCCCCGCGTCGTCGACCTCGCCTTCCGGGCCGGGGTGCCGTCGTTCGCGGAGGTACTGGAGGGGCTGCTGGCGGAGCTGGTCGTGGAAGGGGCGACGGCGGCCTCGGAGGTGCGGGAGGCGAATCCGGCGGCGGCGGAGCTGCTGGGCGGGTCCTTCACCGACTTGGAGTTCGTCTCCCATGAACGGCTCAAGGAGCTGTCGGCGGGGGCACGGTTGGTCGTACGGACGGGCGAGGCGCGGCCGTACGCGAATGTGCTGCTGCGGTGCGGGGTGTTCTTCTAGACACGCCCTCCGGAAACGCCCGGAGAAGCTTCGAGGGGGCCTGGTCCGTCGACCAGGCCCCCTCGGCTTTCCCCTCCAGTCAGAACCCCCGCGATCCCCCCAGATCCCCTCCCCAGAAGTCCTGATGCCATGTACGACCCGCGAGGTGGGGGAAGGGTTGCACGATGTCTGAAGAATTTTTTCAGGCCGTCGGGCCGCCCAGGATGTGGTCCAGCAGATCGGGCAGTCCCTCCCCGGTGTCGGGGTCTATCTCGTAGTAGCTGACCGAGCCCTCGCCGAGGAAGTCGGGCAGGTCGGCGTAGCTGTAGCCGGGGAAGATCACCAGCAGGATGCGCCGGTACCAGTTCCGGTCGTGGTACCGCTGCTGAAGGATGTAGTCCGCCTCGAACGCGACACCGTCCCCCACGCCGGGGTCCTCCTTGTGGTGGGCGCGGCGCTTGTACGTGGGTGAGGCGATCACCAGGATGAAGTTCGCCTGCCGGTACTGCTCCCCCATCCACCGCGGCCAGAACTGCGGCCCGCGGGCCCTGGTCTGGTCGAGGATCACGTCGACGCCCTCTTCACTCAGCCGGTCGTTCAGGGCGCGTACGCGGCGGGCGTGGACACCGCCGTCGTTCTCCTCGTGGGCGTACGAGAAGAAGACGCGCGGTGCGCCCGTGCCCTCGGCCGGTGCCGGTGTCCTGGGTGCGAGGACGGACGCCGGTGCTCTGGGGGCGGGAACCGGCGTCGGGGGCTGCCCTGCGCGGGGGCGGGGGAAGGCCGCCGGCAGGACGGGGCGGCTCGCCGGGGCCAGGTCCGGTGGGCGATTCTTGTGCCCGGCACACACACGTGCCGCCAGCTCCTGGAGGGCCGTGGCGTATTCCTCGGAGTTCCAGCCCAGGTTGTCGATGATGTCGAACAGACCTTTGCGGGCGTAGGCGTCGTGGGGGTCGGCGAGCACCGGGGCCCAGGGCAGATCGGCCGGTGGTTCGGCCGGGAGCCAGCGCACCAGCACCGGGCTCGCGGGATGGGCGGTGCCCCGCTGGGGTGGGATCAGGTGGAGCCGGTGCTGGAAGAGCGCCCAGTCCCGTCCGCAGCCGGGGTCCGTGTAGTAGTCCGGCGAGCAGAGCGCGACCAGGACACCGGTCTCGGCGACCAGGTCACTGTTCGCGGCCCCCTGTCCGCCGCGGCATATCTCCGTGTCGATCTCATGCCCGCTCAGTTCGCGGACCGCTCGCGTCAGATCGCCGTGGAATCGCCACACATAGTTCTCGTTCTCCGCCTGCGCGAAACTGGTGATGAAGTAGTTCGACATGGCCTGCCCCCTCAACTCCCCTGTGCCCCGTGCCACCCCGGGCCACCCCAAAGGCCCTCTGATGTTGGCCAGTTGAGACCTCGCCGGTGATCAGCGGTTCTGCGTACGGTGGGTGGGGGACGTCTACGAGAGCCATGCCGCCGACGATTGCGGCCTGGAGATGCACCGGCCCCCTGGAGTTGATCGGGGGGTTCAGGGTGGAAGACCTGTCGGAGTATCGGAATTCTGTCGGGGGCGTCGTATGCCCACCCGTTCAGCCATGGGCCGACAGTACGGCATTCGGCGAGATGTGGAACAGGCGCCGAGGACCTACTTGGAACGACACTTCCCCACCCGTAACACCTTGGCCAAAGCCTATTGTTTCAGTGACGCCCGAGGGGCGTACCCGACTGAAGGCCTTCGACCAATTCGTCGTCAAACTACACAGTCGCTGCAATCTGGCGTGCGATTACTGCTACGTGTACGAATTACAGGACACGGGGTGGCGCGGACGCCCGCGGACCATGCCCGAGTCGGTGCGCGAACGCCTCCTGGAACGGATCTCGGAGCATGTGCGTCAACATCGGCCGTCCCACGTTCAGGTGGCGCTGCACGGCGGTGAGCCACTGCTCGCCGGACGGGACGTGATCGCCCGGTTCAGTACGGCCGCCCGGCGGGCCGTCACCTCCGCCGGCGCCGAGGCCGAGATCATTCTGCAGACCAACGGCGTCCTGCTCGACGAGCCGACCCTGGAGACGCTGCTGCACCACGACATCCGGGTCGGCGTCAGTCTGGACGGCGACGAACGCGCCCATGACCGCCACCGGCGCGGGCCGGCGGGCAGCCGGCACCCGGGCAGCCACGCACGGGTGACCGCAGGTCTCGCCCGGCTGAACAGCCCGCGCTACCGGAGCCTGTTCGCCGGGCTTCTGTGTGTGGTGGACCCGGAGGCGGGTGACGCGGCCGATGTCTTCGACGCCCTGGCGGCCCACGCCCCGCCGTCCATCGACTTCCTTCTGCCCTACGGGACTTGGGACCATCCGGCACCGGGAGCCGGCACCGGCGCCCACGGGCAGTGGTTGTGCGGCGCCTTCGACCGATGGTGGCTGACCGGACGGCCGATGCGGGCCCGGCTCTTCGAATCGATCATGGTCCAGTGCCGGTACGGTGCCGGCAGCAGCAGCGAAGTCATCGGGACCCTGCCCGCTGCCGCCGTGGTGGTCGAGTCGGACGGGGCGATCACCTGGGCGGGGGCGCTGAACGCCGTCGCGGACGGCGCCGCACAGACCGGAGGCACGGTATTCAGCCACTCCTTCGATGCCGTGCTGTCCCTTCCCGGGGCACCGGAGCACGGCGTGGCGGCACTGTGCCGCACGTGCCGGAAGTGCCCCCTGGTGACCGTCTGCGGCGCAGGACTTCGTGCTCACCGCCATGGCCGCGGCCGCGGCTTCGCCAATCCCTCGGTGTACTGCAGGGACCTCTCCCTGCTCATTCGGCACATCCAGGGGAGATTGAAAGGATGCTGACAGGCTTTGCGGAATCCGGGCGTGCGCAGGGGCGCCGACCAGCGCGAATGACGAACGCTTCACTCTCCATTGAGCGAGAGAAGACCTGATGTCGAGTTTTCCGGGGCTCAGTGAGGGAAAAAACTCCTATGCTAGACCTCAATTAGCGTGGCCGCACAAGCATGTCGAAGTCGCTGCGCAGGCCGATGTCGATGTGGGGCTATGGGGCAAAGACCAAGCCGTGGTTGTTCGGGAGGCAGGCCCTTGGGGGGTTGCAGTGGGGCCTTTGTTCTACACAAGCTATGCCAGTTCGACCGGTGACAGAGGACCGGTCGAACGGTTTCACATCGATGTCCAGAACGAGATCTACAGCGTGTTGGGTCGCGGCCCCACGCACGACGGCCGGCTGAAGCACGCGGAACCCTCTCCGGGACCCGATCCCGCGGTCCTGTCCTGCCGTTCCCTGCTGGTGCTGTACTCGTCCGAGTATCTCGAGGACCCCCAATGCGCTCGCGAGTGGTCGGTCTTCCGCGAGCGCCTGGACCGTCGCATGCGGCAGACAGGGGAGCAGCCGGACTGTCTCGTCGGCGTGGTCTGGCGGACCGACGGGCTGGTGCTTCCGCGACTGGTGGCGAACACGGGGCACATCGTCGACGAGGAGTACGAGGGCCCCGGTCTCATGGGCCTGCTCCAGGCCCCGGACCGCCGGGGCCGCTATCGAAGCCTCGTCCGGCGCGTCGCCGAACGCCTGCTCCGGGCCGCCAGAACCCCGCTGCCGGTCATGACCGAGGCGGAGAGCCGCCTGGTGCCGTCCCGCTTCGGACCGAGCCGGGCAGCGTCGCACCAGCCCGATGACACCCCCGTGTCCCGGCCGCACGACCGTGAACGGCGCGTGGTGCTTGTCCTGTTGACCGGCACCCGGGATCGGATGGCGGGACTGCGGACATCGGTCGTGGCGTACGGCGACACCCCAGAGGAATGGCGTCCCTTTCGCCCGCACAGTGACGAACCCGCCCTGTCCGTGGCCGGACGTGCGGTGCGAACCTGTGGGGCAGACCAACTGACGGTCCGTACGCCGGAGTTGGATGATCCGGACGTACTCGCCGGTGTCGACGAGTCGGCGGTCGTACTGGTCCTGGTCGATCCCTGGCTGTCGCGGGACGCGGAGTTCTCGACGCTGTGGAACCGCCTGGCCCGTGCCCGGGCGAACATCGCCGCGGTCGTCGTGGTGCTGCCCCGGCTGGACGAGGAGAGCCGACAGAGCGCCACCCGGCTGCGGGAGTCGCTGGCGATGACCCCGGCTCGGCTGCTCGGTGCCTCCCACCACGAGGTGGGCTCGCCCGAGTCGCTCACGCTCGCCGTGGCGGCCGTGATGGCCGACTCCGGCACGGGTCCGGAAGACCCGGGGCCGCCGCCGGTACCCGCGGGTGCCGTGTCCGTGGAGAGCTCCGCCGAACGCCGCATCCGCAGGCAGCGGGAGCGCGTCGGCTGGTTGAAGCGAGGAGCGGGGCCGTGGCCCCCATTACTGGGCAGAACCCCTGGCGAGTCGCTGGGCGGGGGATGAACACGTGGGGCGGGGGATGGGTACGACCGGTCGGCCAGCAAAGATCATTTCGTTCTATTCGTTCAAAGGCGGGGCGGGGCGCACCATGGCCCTGGCGAACGCCGCCTGGATCATGGCGAGTCAGGGGAAATCGGTCCTGGTCGTGGACTGGGACCTGGAAGCGCCCGGCCTCCACCTGTACTACGGGGCCTATCTCCCCGTGGCCGACCTAAGCCACGGCTCGGGAGTGCTGGACATGTTCTCCGCGTTCGCCGACGCCGCCACCACCGGCGCGGAGATCCCGGAGGACCTACGGGCCCTGCACGCCGAGCACACCAATTTCGACCGTTACCGGGTCAGGCTCGACCACCGGTTTCCCAAAGGCGGCGAGCTCCACTACATCGGCCCCGGCCGCATGGACGACAACTACGCCAACCGACTGCACGAGTTCGACTGGGGCAAGTTCCAGGCCAGCGACGACGGCAAGGAGTTCCTGGAGGCGCTGCGGGCCCGGATGCACGAGAGTTCCTACGACTACATCCTCATTGACAGCCGCACCGGATTCTCCGACGGGGCGGGCATCTGCACCCTCATGCTGCCGGACACGGTCGTCATCACTCTCGCCATGAACCGGCAGGCCATTCAGGGGGCCCACCAGATCGCCCAGCGCATCAGACGCTCGCCCCGGCCCATCCGGCTCCACGTCCTGCCGATGCGCATCGACACCTCCGAGAAGATCAGACTAGAGCGCTGCCTGGCGGAGGCCCGCCAGGCCCTCGACCCTCAGCTGGACCTCGCTGACGAGAGCGAACTCGCCACCTACTGGGGCCATGTGCAGGTGCCGTACCGGGCGTTCTACGCCTACGGGGAAGAGCTCGCCGTGATGGAGGAGGATCCCCGCCAGGCCCACACCGTCCTCGCCGAATACGTCAAGGCCGTCGCACGCATCACGGGCGGCGACGTGAGCGAATTCAGCCCCGTCCCGCCCGCCGACGTGCTCCGCTACCACCGCCTGCTCGACTCCCTGCGGCACACCACCGCGCAGGCCACTGAACCGCAGTCCCTCACCATCGTCCACGCGCCGAACGACCGGTTGTGGGCCGACTGGATCACCGAGCAGCTGCGGCCGGTGGGCATCAAGGTCGTGGGGCAGGAGAACCACGTCGATCCCGCACAGCCCCTGCCGACCCCGGACTATGTGCTGGCCCTGCTCTCACCGCATCTGGCGGGGACGGCGGCCGAGGAGACGGTCAGGCGCCTCAACAGCGACGCGCTGCTCGGCAACCAGCCCCGGGAGCAGCAGGTCGTCCGACTGCGACTGGGTACCGCCCGGCTCGCGACGTACCTCGACTGGCCGGGCACGGCCGACCTGGCGACCCCGACGGAGGAGACGGCCCGGCGTACCCTGCTGGCCCAGTTCGGCCGACGCGCCGGAGAGGATCCGCAGCCCGCCCCCGTGGCGGGGCCGCGCTTCCCCGGCCTGACCCCGGCGGTGTGGAACCTGCCCATGCCCAACGCGGAGTTCATCGGGCGCGACGAGCAACTGAACGCGCTGCGCGCCAAGTTCGAGTTCGGCGCGGCCGCCTACTCCGCCCCCCAGGTGCTGTACGGCATGAAGGGCGTCGGCAAACGACAGATCGCCCTGGCGTACGCGCACCGCTTCGCCTCCCAGTACGACCTGGTCTGGTGGCTCCCCGCCTCGACCCCGGAGCTGGTCCGGCAGTCCTTCACCGCCCTCGCCCGGGCCCTGAACCGCGCCCACCCCGGCACCCGCTCGGGCGAGGATCTAGAGGCCTTGCTGGACGATCTGCGGCAGCACCGCCATGCCTCCCGCTGGCTGCTCGTCCTCGACGGCGCGGAGGACGAAGCGGCCGTCGAGCCCTTCATCCCGAGCGGCGGCATGGGACATGTGCTGATCACCTCCACCAACTCCCGGTGGTCGGACCGGTTCACCTCCCATCGGGTGGACGTCTTCACACCCGAGGAGAGCCTGGCCCTGCTCTGCCGCAAGCTGCCGAGCGAAAGCGACGAGGAACTGGCCCGGCTGGCCGAACGGACCGGGCACCTGGCCCTTGTCGAGCAGACCGCGGCGGCCGATCTACAGCGCTTCCCGCAGTCCATCGACGCGTACATCGCCCGGCTCGACGAGGGGGGACTGCCACGGTCCGAGGACGAGCCGGACTCCGAGTACCGCGACTTCACCCGGATCCACCGGCAGGCCTACGACGCCCTGTCGGCGAGCTCACCGGCCGCGGCGCGGATCCTGCAACTGTGCTCCTTCCTTTCGCCCGACGGCGTCGGACTGAACGTCATCCTGTCCAAGGGAATGCTTGCGGTGCTCGACGGCCTGGAACCGGGGCTGACCGACACCTTTGTGTTGCAGAGCCGGGTCAAGCGCATCAACGATCATGTGCTCGGTGTGCTGGACTACCGGTCCCGCACGCTGAAGGTGCACCGGATCGTGCAGGACCTGGTCCAGGGCTGGATGACCGACGAGGAGCGGGAACAGGCACGCACCCAGGCCCTAGCGGTGCTGGCCGACATGGTGCCCGAGGACATGGACCGGCACGAACCGGAGTACCGCGTGGTCTTCGCCGAGCTCGACCGGCACGTCCTGCCCTCCAAGGCGCCGGAGAGCGACGATCCGAAGGTGCACGGCTGGCTCGTCAGCCAGGTCTACCACCGCTGGACGACGGGCCGTTGGCAGGACGCCCGGGAACTGGGCGAGCTTGTCCTCGACCGGTGGCGGACCGCCCGGGGCGCCGACGACACGATGGTGCTGCGCATGGAGTCGCAGGTCGCCGCGGCCTGCCGGATGCTCGGCCAGTACCGTGACTCGCTCCGGCTGAGCAGGCACGCGGTCCACACCCAACGCCGGCAGCAGCGCCCCCGCCAGGGACCCGATCTGTACACGCTGCTGGCGAGCCGCGGTTACGCGGCCGATCTGCGGGCCGACGGCGAGTTCCGGGATGCCTTCGAGGAGGACAGCCGGACGTTCTCCGGTCTGAACCGGCTCATCGGCGGTGCGCACAACGCGACGCTGTCCGCCTCGCACAACCTCGCCTGGTCCAAGTACTTCATGGAGTCGGCGGAGGCGGCCGTACGTCAGCAGCAGTCGACGTACGACCAGCGCTGTCAGGTCATGCCCCAGGACGACCCCTGGACCTGGATCGCCTACGGCGACCTGGGCACCTTCTACCGGGAGGCCGGCCAGCTGGAGGCCTCGGAGCAGTATCTGACGGAGGCGCGCAACCAGCTCCACGCCATCGAGGGCGAGCGCTCCCCGCACACCCTGAACGTGGTGGCGAGCCTGGGTCTGACGCTGATCCGGATGGGCCGGGTACAGCACGGACAGCCCCTGTTGCAGAACGCCCACGTCGGCTTCCGCGGCCTGTGGGGCGACGACCACCCGAGCACCATGTCCTGCCACCTGGCCGTCGCCGCCGGTCTGCACGCCGAGGGCCTGACGGCGAAGGGCCGGACGGCCGAGGCGGCGGAGTACATCCGGGAGGAACTCGACCGGTACGTGCGGACGTTCGGCGACAACCACCCCTTCACCGGCATCTGCCGCAACAACCTGGCCCTGTACCTGCTCGGCCGTGAGGAGACCGCCGCGGAAGCCGCCGAGCACGCCCGCAAAGCGGTGCGCCAGCTCAAGGAGACCTTCGGCCGCGCCCATCGCTTCACGCTGGTCGCACGAATGAACCAGAACAACTGTCTGACGATGTTGGGGGAAGGGAACAATGTCGAGTGGGCCACGGAGGACGAGGACATCTACGAGGGATGTCAGCAGCCGTCCGCCTGGGGCGCCCGGCACCCCGTCACCCTGACGGCCATGGCCAACCTCCTGTCGTCCCGGCCGGAGGCGCACCAGGAACTCGTACCAGTCCTCGCCCGGCGTGTCGACGAATACTTCCCGGAGGGCCACCCGCTCGCCAGGGCCCTGCTGGCCCAGCCGTACCGCAGGGCCGGAGCCGATCTGGAGGTGCAGAGTGTCTGAACCCTCGGGCGCCACGGCCGAGGCCGCTGGGCGTTATCCCGACGGTGAGAATCCTCAGATGACCGAACTGGCCACCCGTCTACGCCAGTTGCTCAGCATCGAGGGCCTGGCCCATCTGGTCCTCTACGACGGTGACATGGCGAAGGTCGTCCTTGACGCCGATGTGTCGGGGGGCGAGGACGCCGAGGGCGTACCGCTGGTGTCCCGCTCCCATGAACAGGCGGGGCGCCACCTCTATTACATTCTCGAAGAACTCGAACCGGATTTCGCCGAGTTACGCACGGGCGCGCTCATTCGAACGGTGCTCCGGGTCCCTTCTGGGGCGATTTTCTATTACCTCGTGGAACCCGGCCTCCATCTTTATGGCGCCACGTCGGCGGTGGACCGGCTCGACGAACTCGACGCACTTTTCGCCGACTGTGTCAACGACCTCCGGATGGTGGTCAATTACAGTCCGCTGGATTTCGGTTCGTATCTGAGCAAGAAGTCGGAGACCCCCGCGCGGCCCGCCTCCTGGTCCCGGCCCGCCGAACCGGCCCCGGAGGACGGCGACGTCGTCAGCGTCAGCCACACCGCCCCCGGGGCGGTCGTCGCTCCGCTGCGGGCGGCTCTGGACGTGGACGGGCTGCACTACGTGACCTACTACGCGGGAGACGTGTACAGCGCGGACATGTTCCGCCACCCGGCGCTCAGGCGGTACTTCCTGGCCACGACCCCGCAGCGCCGCCGCGACAAGTACGGCCGCATGGGCCTGCTGCTGCCCGGGGTGGCCCGGCGGATGAACGCGTCGCTGAGCGCGATCCTGGAGGGAGAGGTCCTTCAGATCGTGCTCGATGTCGAACAGGGCGCCGTGTACTACCACGCCTTGCCGGACCAGCGGTACCTCGTGGGAGTCACCCTCGATCAGTCACGGGTGGCCGAGGCGGACCAGCGGGTCGGGCAGCTGGGGCGAGAGCTGACGGATGGCTGAGGAGGAGGGACCCCCGTCACCCGACGGGGGCGCCGGAGTGCGCCGGGCCGGTGGCTCCCACGCCCTCCTGCTCGCCCTTGTACTGCCTCTTCTCGTCGCGGGCGCCGGCCTGTTGGCCGGCCACTTCTGGCCCTTGGATTCCCGGGCCGGGGACGGGTTCTACGGCCACCTCACCGCCGGACTGCTCGCCGTCGGTCTCTACGGCAGTGCCGGTGGCGTGGGTCGTCCCGAGAGTCGGGGTGATGTGTACCGGATCGTCGTCGCCATCACCTTCGGGGTGGTCGTCAAGGCGGCGTTCATCGCCGGGGTGTTGTGGCTGGCGTTCCGGGGGCAGCCGGAGTATCTGGTGCTTGCCGTGGCGATGGCGCAGATCGATCCGTTGTCGGTGTCGGCGATGCTGGAGTCCCGGGACATGTCGCCGCGGGCGAAGTCACTGCTGGCGGCGTGGGCGTCGTTCGACGATCCGGTGACGACGGTGCTCGTGGTGATCCTGGGCTCGATGGTGCTCAGCGATGCCGGGAGCATCTCCTCGGGGGCGACGACGTACGCGGAGACGCTGGTCGGGAACGCGGTGCTGCTGGTGGCGGCGGCGCTGGTGTGGCTCGCGGTACGTCCGCCGAAGACGCGGCGGGGCGAGCCGGTCGGGCCGTGGCGGGCGACGGTGCAGATCGTCGCCCTGTTGGCGCTGCTGACCGTGGCCACCTGGAAGTTCCTGATGCTGGGGCTGGCGGTGTCGGCGCTGTTCTTCCGTCCCTGGCTGGGACGGTGGCTGGGGCGGGCGACGAACGTGGCGTTGTGGGTGGCCACGTTCCTGCTGGGGATGCTGCTGGCCGAGGGCGCCGACTTCCGGGTGGGTGCCCTCCTCGGGGTCGCCACGTTCGTGGCGCAGGTGCTGGTCGGGGCCGTGGTGACGCTCGGCTTCCCGGCTCGCGACCGGGTCTCGCTGTCCCTCAGCCAGCAGAACGGCATCACGGCGATCATCCTCGCCCTGCTCCTGGAACCCTCCCTCCCCCAGGCCGTCGCCGTCATCGCCCCGGCCATCCTCGTCGTGAACCTGCTGCATCTGGGGTCCAACGCGCTGCGGGACCGGATCCGGTTCGCACGGGAGGAGTTCGGGTCGTTCTTCGTGGTGACGCGGCGCGCGAGCCCGCCCGCGGGCCGCACGGCGAGCGTGGCGGGCACCGGTGGGCGGACCTCGGACCCGGGTACACCGGAGGCCCTGGGCGCGGGCAAGGAACCACCCACGCCCAGGGCCTCCTGAGCGAACGCCACCGGCGAGCCGCGACCGTCAGTCCGTGTGCTCCACGAACCGCGCCGCCGTCTCCGCCAGCACCTCCCGGCCGTCCCGTGCCCACAGTGCGTCGTTGAACAGCTCCACCTCGATGGCGCCGGTGTAGCCGGCCGCCTCGACGTAGCCCTGCCACTCGCGCATGTCGATCGCGCCGTCGCCGACCTGGCCGCGGCCGTTGAGGACGCCCTCTGGCAACGGGGTGGTCCAGTCGGCGAGTTGGAAGGTGTGGATACGGCCGGCCGCGCCCGCCCGGGCGATCTGCGCGGGCGCGTTGTCGTCCCACCAGATGTGGTACGTGTCCACCGTGACGCCGACCTGGTGGGCCGGGAAGCGTTCGGCGATGTCCAGGGCCTGGGCCAGGGTCGACACCACGCAGCGGTCGGACGCGTACATGGGGTGCAGCGGCTCGATGGCGAGGCGTACGCCGTGCTGCTCCGCGTACGGGCCCAGCTCGGCCAGCGCGTCGGCGATCCGCTCCCGGGCACCGTGCAGGTCCTTCGAGCCGGCGGGCAGCCCGCCGGAGACCAGGACCAGGGTGTCCGTGCCGAGCGTCGCCGCCTCGTCGATCGCCCGGCGGTTGTCGGCCAGGGCCGCCGCCCGCTCGTCCGGGTCGATCGCCGTGAAGAAGCCGCCGCGGCAGAGCGTGGTGACCATCAGGCCCGCGTCGCGGACCAGTTTGGCGGTCGCCTCGACACCGTACGACTGGACCGGCTCCCGCCACAGGCCGAGGTTGGTGATGCCCAACTCGGCGCAGGCGTCGGCCAGTTCCGGCAGTGACAGCTGCTTGACCGTCATCTGGTTGATGGAGAAGCGGGAGAGGTCGCCGGTCACTGGGTCACTCCGTACATCGCGAGCAGGTTCTTCATGCGCTCCTCCGCCAGCTTCGGGTCCGGGAACAGGCCCAGGCCGTCGGCGAGTTCGTAGGCGCGGGCGAAGTGCGGCAGGGAGCGGGCCGACTGGAGGCCGCCGACCATGCTGAAGTGACTCTGGTGGCCGGCCAGCCACGCCAGGAACACCACGCCCGTCTTGTAGAAGCGGGTCGGGGTCTGGAAGAGGTGGCGGGACAGGTCGACCGTGGGGTCCAGCAGGCTCCGGAAGCCCAGTACGTCACCTGTGTCGAGGACGCGGACCGCCTCCGCCGCCAGCGGGCCGAGCGGGTCGAAGATGCCGAGCAGGGCGTGGCTGAAACCCTGCTCGTCGCCCGCGATCAGCTCGGGGTAGTTGAAGTCGTCGCCGGTGTAGCAGCGGACGCCCTGAGGGAGACGGCGGCGGATGTCGATCTCGCGCTGGGCCTCCAGGAGCGAGACCTTGATGCCGTCGACCTTGTCCGGGTGGGCCGCGATGACCTCCAGGAAGGTGTCGGTCGCCGCGTCGAGGTCGGACGAGCCCCAGTAGCCCTCCAGCGCCGGGTCGAACATCGGGCCGAGCCAGTGCAGGACGACCGGCTCGGTGGCCTGGCGGAGCAGGTGGCCGTAGATCTCCAGGTAGTCCTCGGGGCCGGAAGCCGCCGCGGCGAGGGCGCGGGAGGCCATCAGGATGGCCTGCGCGCCGGACTCCTCCACGAGGGCGAGCTGCTCCTCGTAGGCCGCGCGGACCTCGGCCAGGGTCGCCGGGCCGGTGAGCTGGTCGGTGCCGACGCCACAGGCGATGAGGCCGCCGACCGCCTTGGCCTCGGCGGCGCTGCGGCGGATCAGCTCCGCCGCGCCCGCCCAGTCCAGGCCCATGCCGCGCTGGGCGGTGTCCATCGCCTCGGCGACGCCGAGCCCGTGGGACCACAGGTGGCGGCGGAAGGCGAGGGTGGCGTCCCAGTCGACGGCGGCCGGTGAGTCGGGCGAGACGTCCGCGAACGGGTCGGCGACGACATGCGCCGCCGAGAAGACGGTACGGGAGGTGAAGGGGGTGCCCGTCTTCACCGCGAACGGCTCGGTGCGGGGCTCGTACGCCCTCAAACCGCCTTTGAAGTCAGGGAGTTGGATCGTCACAGCGCGATCTCCGGTACGTCGAGACGGCGGCCCTCCGCCGAGGACTTCAGGCCCAGCTCGGCCAGCTGGACACCGCGGGCGCCGGCGAGGAGGTCCCAGTGGTAGGGGGCGTCGGCGTAGACGTGCTTGAGGAACAGCTCCCACTGAGCCTTGAAGCCGTTGTCGAACTCGGCGTTGTCCGGGACCTCCTGCCACTGGTCGCGGAAGACCTCGGTGGCGGGGATGTCCGGGTTCCAGACCGGCTTGGGGGTGGCGCTGCGGTGCTGGGCGCGGCAGTTGCGCAGGCCCGCGACCGCGGAGCCCTCGGTGCCGTCGACCTGGAACTCGACGAGCTCGTCGCGGTTGACGCGGACGGCCCAGGAGGAGTTGATCTGGGCGATGGCGCCGCCGTCGAGCTCGAAGATGCCGTACGCGGCGTCGTCGGCGGTGGCGTCGTAGGGCTTGTCGTTCTCGTCCCAGCGCTGCGGGATGTGGGTGGCGGTGAGGGCCTGGACGGACTTCACCCGGCCGAAGAGCTCGTGCAGGACGTACTCCCAGTGCGGGAACATGTCGACAACGATGCCGCCGCCGTCCTCGGAGCGGTAGTTCCAGCTCGGGCGCTGGGCCTGCTGCCAGTCGCCCTCGAAGACCCAGTAGCCGAACTCGCCGCGGATGGAGAGGATCCGGCCGAAGAAGCCGCCGTCGATGAGGCGCTTGAGCTTGAGCAGGCCGGGGAGGAAGAGCTTGTCCTGGACGACGCCGTGCTTGATGCCGGCGGCGTTCGCGAGGCGGGCGAGTTCCAGGGCGCCGTCGAGGCCGGTGGCGGTGGGCTTCTCGGTGTAGATGTGCTTGCCCGCCGCGATCGCCTTGGTGATCGCCTCCTCGCGGGCCGAGGTGACCTGGGCGTCGAAGTAGATGTCCACGGTCGGGTCGGCGAGGACCTCGTCCACGTCCGTCGCCCAGTGCTCCAGGCCGTGCTTCTCGGCGAGCGCCTTCAGCGCGTGCTCGCGGCGGCCGACCAGGATCGGCTCCGGCCACAGCACGGTGCCGTCGCCGAGGTCGAGGCCGCCCTGCTCACGGAGGGCCAGGATGGAGCGGACCAGGTGCTGGCGGTAGCCCATGCGCCCGGTCACACCGTTCATGGCGATACGCACCGTCTTGCGTGTCACATCGATCCCTTCGTAGGCGTCGTACGCAGCGTTCGCTGCGCATTCCGTACGCGGTTGTGCGCGCCGCGTACGCCTCGACTGGTGAGCGATACAGCAAGCGCTTTCTATCTATGAAGAAGCTAGCCTCTGACCAGCGGTCTGGACAAGACCGTGACGGGGTTGAGTTGTTCGAGGGGGCGAACAACGAGGGGCGGGGGCCTTAAGGTCTGGATGGCTGCGTGGCCTGCGGGTCTGCGCGGCCTGCCGGGGTGGGTGGCCTGCGGGTCCGCGTGGCCCGCACGAAACCAATGCCCCGCGCCTGTGCGTGTACAACGAGGTACGACTGAGATGCGCGACCGGAGGACGACGAGATGACGGTGACCCTGGCGGACGTGGCGGCGCGCGCACAGGTCTCGCCCGCGACGGTGTCGCGCGTGCTGAACGGGAACTACCCGGTGGCCGCGTCGACCCGTGAGCGGGTGCTGCGGGCCGTGGACGAGCTGGACTACGTACTGAACGGTCCGGCGAGCTCGCTGGCCGCGGCCACGTCCGACCTCGTCGGCATCCTGGTCAACGACATCGCCGACCCTTTCTTCGGGATCATGGCGAGTGCGATCCAGTCGGAGATCGGCGGGCCGGGCGGGCGCGCGGGCGGTGAGCGGCTGGCGGTGACCTGCAACACGGGTGGCTCGCCGGAGCGTGAACTGACGTATCTGACCCTGTTGCAGAGACAGCGGGCGGCGGCGGTCGTGCTGACGGGTGGCGCCGTCGAGGACGCGCCGCACGCGGCGGCCGTCGCGGCGAAGCTGCGGAAGCTGGGCGAGGCCGGGACGCGGGTGGTGCTCTGCGGGCGGCCCGCGGTGCCGGACACCTCGGCGATCGCGCTGACCTTCGACAACCGTGGCGGCGGGCGGGAGCTGACCGAGCACCTGATCGGGCTCGGTCATCGGCGACTGGGATACATCGCCGGCCCCGAGGAGCGGACGACCACCCGGCACCGGCTGGAGGGGCATCGGGTCGCGCTCGCCGAGGCCGGGATCGAGGAGGATCCGCGCTGGACCGTGCACGGGCGGTACGACCGGCGGTCCGGGTACGAGGCGACGCTGGAACTGCTGCGGCGGGATCCGTCCCTCACGGCGGTGGTGGCGGCGAACGACTCCGTCGCGCTCGGCGCGTGCGCGGCCCTGCGGGACTCGGGGCTGCGCATCCCGGACGACGTCTCCGTCGCCGGCTTCGACGACCTGCCGTTCAGCATCGACGCGGTGCCCGCGCTGACGACGGTGCGGTTGCCGTTGGCCGAGGCGGGCGCTCGTGCGGGCCGGATCGCGATGGGCCGGGAGGAACCGCCGCCTGGGGGGATCGCGGTGATCCGGGGGGAGTTGATGGTGCGGGGGTCCTCCGGGGGACCGCGGGACTGATCGTGCCGCCGGTGATCGGGTGACCGGCGTCAGGGGGCCGGCCTGACTCCGAGGGGGGCCGGCGTCAAGGTGCCGGCCGAGACTCCGGGGAGCCGACGCCAAGGTGCCGGCCTGACTCCGAGGGGGGCCGACGCCAAGATGCCGGCCGAGACTCCGGGGAGCCGACGCCAAGGTGCCGGCCTGACTCCGAGGGGGGCCGACGCCAAGATGCCGGCCGAGACTCCGGGGAGCCGACGCCAAGGTGCCGGCCTGACTCCGAGGGGGGCCGACGCCAAGATGCCGGCCGAGACTCCGGGGAGCCGACGCCAGAGTGCCGGCCGAGACTCCGGGGAGCCGACGCCAAGATGCCAGCCGAGACTCCGGGGAGCCGACGCCAAGATGCCAGCCGAGACTCCGGGGAGCCGACGCCAAGATGCCAGCCGAGACTCCGGGGAGCCGACGCCAAGATGCCGGCCTGACTCCGAGGAGCCGACGCCAAGATGCCGGCCTGACTCCGAGGAGCCGACGCCAAGATGCCGGCCTGACTCCGAGGAGCCGACGCCAAGATGCCGGCCGAGACTCCGGGGAGCCGACGCCAAGATGCCGGCCGAGACTCCGGGGGCTGCCGTCCCCAGGCCCCCGCTTCGGCCCTGGAGGGGCGTCGTCCTCGAACGCCGGACGGGCCGGAAGTGGGGCCCGGCGCCGAGCCGTGGCCGTCCGCCCCGCATTCGGCGACCGGAGTCAAGACGCCCCCCTCCGCCACCAGGACCGAGGCCCCCATGTTCCTGTCCCTCACCCGTCCCACCCCCTGCCCCGACTGCCGCACCCCCGCCGATTGGGTTGGTGTTCAGGTGCTCGTCGGTGACGCCTTGCGGTGGGACGTGGAAGTCGCCTGCGGCTCCTGTGGGTTCGCGGTCGCCGAGTGCGGTGGGGAGCTGTCGGACGGCGTACGGGAGTCGCTGCTCGCCGAGCACGGAGCCGCCGTACTGCACTTCACGACGCCGCCCCGGCGCCTCGCCGTTCTGCGGGTGTTGCGGGAGTCGGCGGGGGTCGGGATCGCGGAGGCCAAGGAAGCGCTGGAGCGGGTACTCGCCGGGGAGTACTCGGGAACCCCGCCCGAGATGGAGCTGCTCGCACGCCGGTTGCGGGCTGTCGGGGTCGACGTCGTCGTCTCGGCTCAGGCTGCCAGGCGTTGTTCCGGGTAGCGGGTCGTCAGCCACACGCCGAGGCCCGGGGTCAGGGGGACGTGGTGGGGGTGGCGGAAGCCCAGGGGGCGGAGTTGGTCGGTGTGGCGGGCGGAGAGGGTGAGGGCGACCGCCGTGGCGGTCTCCGCGTCCACCTCCGTCAGGCCGGGCGCCAGCAGGTCGGTGACCAGGGTGGGGTCCCAGGCCTCCGTGTCGCCCGGCGCGCAGACGGTGACCACGGTCCAGTGCGGCTCGGCGGGGCCGGCCCGCTTCAGGGCCGCCGGGAGGATCGGGTGCTGGGGCGGGCGGACGGTGAGTTCGCGGGCGAGGAGGGTGCCGAGGCGGGCGTGGGGCGGCTCCGTACCCGTGTCCGGCGGCATCCAGACCGCGGCCGCGAGCAGTCCGCCGTCCGTGCCTTCCGCCACCCACACCTGCCCCTCCTCCAGGGCGTGATGGGCCAGCAGCAGCCGCATGGCACGCTGCGCCTGGTCCCAGTCGGCGGCCAGGCACTCCGCCGGCCGGAGCGCGGGCGCGGACGGTGGGGCGATCAGGCGGACCACCGCCGGTACGTCGACCAGGCCCGCCTGGCGGACGACGGCGGTTCGGGGGCGCAGCTGAAGGATCGTCATGGTGGGGTTCTGCCTTTCACACGTTCACAGTGACCGGGCGGTGCCGGTCAGTTCGACGGTCGCGGGGCGGCGGAGGGCCGGGCGAGGGGCGGCTACCACGACCCTCGGCGGCTGGCTCGGTGTGGCCGGTGCGGTGGGGGTGATCGGCGCGTCCTGGGTGCGGCTCAGCAGGGTCACCCCGTAGACCGCCGCCGTTCCGGCGGCGAGCGCGAGCAGCGTGCCCGTGCTGCCGTACCGGAAGCCCTCTCCCAGCAGCGTGATGCCGATGGCGGACGCGGTGAGGGGGTTGACGAGGGTGAGGAGGGCGAGCGGGCCGCCGAGGCCGCTGCGGTAGGCCTGCTGGGAGAGCAGCAGTCCGCCGACGGCGAAGCCCACCGTCAGGAGCGCGACCAGTGCCGTGTCCCAGGAGAGCGTCGGCCCCACGGCCAGCTTCTGCGACAGCGTGGAGCCGACGCCGGAGGCGATACCGGAGGCCGCGGCGAACGCGAGGCCGGTCCCGGCCAGGCGGGTGAGCGCCGCCACGAGGCCGGCCGCGGCCGGCGCGACGACCAGGACCTCGGTCGTACCGAGCGTCTCGTGCGGCCCGCGGCCCGTCGCCGTGACCAGGAGCAGAGTGCCGAGGCCTACGAGGGTGTAGGCGACGCCTCGCCACTGGGTGCCGGAGGTGCGGCGGCCGGTGGCCAGCGAGCCGAGCGGCACCGCCAGCACCAGGCTGAGCGCGCCGAGCGGCTGGACCAGGGTCAGCGGGCCGTACCGCAGGGCGACCACGTGGAGCAGCGCGCCGCCCGCGTTGAGGGCCACGGATCCCCACCAGGCGCCCCGGGCCAGCGCACCGCGCATGCCGGGGGTGGCGGCGGCCGTCCGTTCCTGGACGACGGCGGCCGTGGCGTAGCAGACCGCGGAGACGAGGGAGAGAGCCACTGCCAGCAGCACCGGGGACGCCGTCATCCGGCCCACCTCCCTGTCACCCACACATCAATACGAAACGGTTTCGTACAGATAGGCTACGGAGGCTCTTAGCGAAACGCAAGCGTTTCTTTCAGTGGGATGCCCTCACCGGGATGCCCTCACCGCCACGAACCCGAACAGTTCCGGCACCTCCTCGCGCCCCGCCTCGACCGTGCGCTCCAGTCGCAGACCGGCCGCGAGCGCGGCGTTGAGCAGGTCCGCCAGCGGTATGTGCCAGGCGCCGACCCGGGCCCGTACGCCCGCGGGGTTCCAGCCGCCACCCTTGCGGGAACGGTCGGCGTACCCCGCCCCCAGGACCAGCCGCCCCGGCTCGCCGTGGTCCGCGAACGCGCCGACAAAGCAGGGATGGACACCCAGGTGCACGAACCGTCCGCCGGGGGCGAGGACCCGGGCGATCTCCCCGACCACGGCGGCGTAGTCGGGAACGTCCGTGCTGGCCAGCACGCACACCGCGGCCGGCACGGAGGCGTCGGCCAGCGGGAGCGCCGTCGCGTCGGCGACCGCCACGGGCAGCCGGGCGGCGGCATGCCGGAGCTGGCCGCGCGAGAGGTCGACACCGACCGGGGTCCAGCCCAGCTCCGCCGTCACGGCGGCGTGGGCGCCGGTGCCGCAGCAGACGTCCAGACAGACGCCGGCGCCGGGGCCGAGAAGCTCACCGAGCGTGCCGTGCACCCGGTGGATGTAGTCGCCGCCCGCGTCGGGCGACATGTAGTCGTTGTACCAGTCCGCGTGGGCGTCGTACGCCGCAGTCGTCGTCATACCTACGAACCTGGGAACACCGCCTCCCCCACAAACCCCGGTTCGCTCACGGCACACGCACGGAGAGGCGGCATCTGGACGGGAGGTCGTGGCGGCCGTACCGTATCTCTGACTGAGTCAACTATCCGTGCCCGCCACCCGGAGGTCGACCGCCATGACCGTCCAGGACATCCGTGCCTTCAACCGCTTCTACACGAACGTCATCGGCGCCCTCGACTACAGCCGGCACCTCTACGCACCGTTCACCCTCACCGAGTCCCGTGTGCTGTACGAACTCGCGCACTCGCCGCGCACGGACGCGGCCGATCTGCGGGGAGAGCTCTCGCTGGACGCCGGCTATCTGAGCCGGATCCTCAACAAGTTCGAGGACGACGGCCTGATCGAGCGGTCGGCCTCGCACCGCGACCCGCGGCGGCGGCGCGTCACGCTCACCACCCGTGGCCGGGAGACCGCCGCGCTGCTCGCCGAGCGGGCGGACGAATCGGTCGGCGCGCTGCTCGCCACCGTGCCCGCCGCCGAACGGCCGCGGCTCGCGGAGGCCCTGCGGACCGTGCGCACGCTGCTGTCCGAAGGGCGGCCGCCCCGCCGGGAAGACGTGCTGCTGCGCGAGCCCGGACCCGGTGACCTGGGCTGGATCGTGCAGCGCAACGCCGCGCTGTACACCGCGGAGTACGGGTGGAACGCGGACTACGAAGGGCTGGTGGCCCGGATCGTCGCCGACTTCGCGGAGGATCACGACCCGCACCTGGAGCGGGTGTGGATCGCCGACCTGGACGGGCGGCCGGTGGGCTGCGTGATGTGCGTACGCGACGAGGCCCCCGGCACGGCGCGGCTGCGGCTGCTGCTCGTCGAGCCGGACGCCCGCGGCCTCGGCATCGGGGACCGGCTGGTCACGGCCGTCGTCGACTTCGCCCGCGAGGTCGGCTACCGGGACCTCGTGCTGTGGACCAACGACATCCTCAGCTCCGCCCGCCACCTCTACCAGCGCCACGGCTTCGTGCTGCTCGCCGAGAAACCGCACCGCTCCTTCGGCAAGGATCTGGTCGGCCAGGACTGGCGACTGGACCTCCACGGCACGCAGGAGTGACGCGTAGAGTCCGGAACCATGAAACTCGCGTTCTCCACCCTCGGTGTCCCCGGTCTCCCCGTCCCCGAGGTGCTGCGGCTGGCCACCGCGCACGGGTATCACGGGGTCGAGCTGCGCGCGCATCCCGAGGAGGCGGTGCATCCCGGCATCGACGCCGGCCAACGGGCCGACGTCGTGAGCGAGTTCAAGGCCGCCGGGGTGCAGATCCTGGGGCTGGCCGGATACGCGCGGGTCGCCGCCCCCGGCGCCGACGAGCCCGTGATCGACGAGATGCGCACCCTCCTCGACCTCGCCCGCGACCTCGGCGCCCCCTACGTCCGTGTCTTCCCCGGCGCGAGCCCGGAGCAGTCCCGCGCGGAGGCCGACGCCACCGCCGCCCGGCGGCTCGGCACGGCCGCGGAGTACGCCGCCGACGTCGACGTACGGATTCTGCTGGAGACACACGACTCGCACCGCACCGGCGCCGACGCGATCCGCATCCTCGGCCTGGTCGGCCACCGCAACGTCGGCTCGCTCTGGGACGTCATGCACACCTGGCTCGGCGGCGAACAGCCCGGCGAGACCTACGCGGCGCTCTCCCCTTACCTCGGATACGTCCAGGTAAAGGACATCGCCTCGGCCGAGGACACCACCCCGCTGCGGCTCGGCGCCGGCGTCCTGCCGCTCGCCGAGTGCGTCGAGATCCTCTCCCGGCACGGCTGGGACGGCTGGCTGTGCTGGGAGTACGAGAAGCGGTGGTACGAGGGGGCCGCGCCGCTTCCGGGGCTGCTCGGCCGGGGGCGCGAGCATCTGGCCCGCCTCATGAACGACAGCGCCTGAGTAATTCGCTGGCCGGGGCAGCGGCGGCCGGATAACGTCCCGGGGTGCATCAGCCCACCTCGCCCCCGCTCTCATGAGCCTGTCCGACGCGCTGCTCGACGTACGGCCGCTGCGCACCTCCCCCACCTTCCGGCGGCTGCTGTTCGGGCGCACGGTGTCCACGCTCGGCAGCTTCATGACCATGGTCACCGTCATGTACCAGGTCTGGGACATGACCCACAGCGCGTTCTGGAGCGGCGCGGTCGGTATCGCGCAGGCGGTGCCGATGGTCGCCGTCAGCCTGTTCGCGGGCGCCTGGGCCGACCGCGTCGACCGCCGCCGGCTGTACCTCACGGGCACCGTCGGCTCCGCGGTGTGCTCGCTGCTGCTGGCCGTGCAGGGCCTCGCCGGGCACGCGCCGGTGGCCGTGGTCCTCGTCCTGGTGGCGCTCCAGACGTCCTTCAGCGCGCTCGGTGCCCCGGCCGCGGGGGTGTTCGTACCGCGGCTGCTGCCCAAGGACCAGGTGGCCGCCGGTCTCGCCCTCCAGCAGGCCACCGGCCAGGCGATGATGCTGGTCGGTCCGGCCGTCGCCGGTGTCGTACTGGGCTGGTGGGGCATCGGCGTCTGCTACCTCCTGGACGCCCTGAGCTTCGCGATGTCCTTCTACGGCGCCTACGGCCTGCCCGCGCTGCCGCCCGAGGGCGACAAGTCCCGCCCCGGTGTCCACGGGGTCCTGGACGGACTCGGCTTCCTGGTCGGCCACCGCGTGGTGCGCGGCGCCCTGCTCACGGATCTCGCGGCCTGTGTGCTCGCGATGCCCACCTCGCTGTTCCCCCTGGTCAACGAGGAACGCTTCGGTGGCGACCCCCGCACCCTCGGCCTGTTCCTGTCCGCGCTGGCCGTCGGCGGAGTCACCGCGACCGCCTTCTCCGGCCCGGTGACCCGGCTGGCCCGCCCCGGCCCGGTGATGCTGTGCGCGTCCGCCGGCTGGGGTGCGGGCCTCTTCCTCTTCGGCCTGACGACCAGCGCCTGGGTGGGCCTCGTTCTGCTCGCCCTGGCCGGAGCGGCGGACGCCCTCGCCGTCCTCTCCCGTACGACCATCGTCCAGACCCTCACCCCCGACGCCCTGCTCGGCCGTGTCACGGCGGCCGAGACGATCGTCGGCCAGGCGGGTCCCCACCTGGGCAACCTGCGGGGCGGCCTGGTCGCGGGCTGGACCTCGGGCGCGACCGCGCTGATCGCCGGAGGGCTGATGTGCGTGGCGGCGGTGACCGCGGTCGGCGTCAGCACGCCTGAACTGCGCGGCACCGGCGCCCCGGACGCCGACGACGATCCCCGAGCTGCCGCGTCCGCCGCGCCTACCGGACCGTGAACCCGGCCTCCGGATCCAGGCACCAGTCCAGTACGGCCGGCCAGGAACCGTAACCGGCGTCCAGGTCCAAGTGGGCGGCGCCGGGGAGGAGTTGGGTGGGAATGCCCAGAGGGTCGCCGTAGGCGGCCCGGGCGCCGCCCGGGCAGTACGGGTCGTCGTCGCCCGCCACCAGCAGCGTCGGACCCGGCAGCGTGAAGTCCAGGGGCGGGGCGACGAATTCGGCGACCTCGGGCAGGCCCGCGAGGACCGGGCGAGCCGGCGGGGCCACCAGCAGCACCCGCTCCACGTCCCCCACCCCGGCCGTCCCCCGCGCCACCGCGTGCAGCCACAGCAGGACGGAGGCGCTGTGCGCGACCACGACGTCCGGCCCCTCCGACAGATACCGGGTCAGCTCGGTCAGCCACACCTCCAGCGAGGGGTCGTCGGGGTCGGGCAGCTGCGGGTAGGTCACCTGGTGGCCGAGGCCGGTGAGGCGGTCGGCGAGGTGATGCTGCCAGTGGTCCGCGGGACGGTGGTTCTGCCAGCCGTGGAGGATGAGGTAGGCGGTCATGGCACCGATCGTTTCCGATCCCCTCCCCTTCGGTCCAGTTAATCTTTCTCGATGGAACCGGTAAGCGAGACCTTCACCGTCGACCTGCGCCGCCTGACCGTCCTGCGTGAACTCCAGCGCCGGGGCAGCCTCGCCCGTACCGCCGAAGCTCTCCATCTCACCCCGTCCGCGGTCTCCCAGCAGATCGCCGCACTGGCCCGGGAGGTGGGCGCGCCGCTCACCGAACGGGACGGCCGGGGCGTACGGCTCTCCGGCCAGGCCCGGGTCCTGCTGGCGCACGCCGACCTGATCGCCGCCCAACTGGAGCGTGCTCGCGCCGACTTGGCGGCGTACGGGGAGGGCGGGCGCGGCTCGGTGACGGTCGGCTGCTTCTCCAGCGGCATCCTGGGCCTTCTTCCGGCGGCTCTGCGGGCGCTGGGCGCGCGGTTGCCGGACGTACGCGTCGACGTCGTCGAGGCCGAGCCGCCGGACCTGTTCACCGCACTGGACGGCGGCCAGGTGGACATCGCGGTGGCCGTGGACTTCGCGGCGGGTCCCCCGCACACGGACCGCCGTTACAGCCGGGTCGACCTGCTCACCGACGTCATGGACCTGGTGGTGCCGTCCGGGCACCGGCTGGCGGAGCGCTCCGGCCGGGTGCCGCTGCGGGAGCTGGCCACCGACCCCTGGATCGTGGGCCATCCGCGCAGTTGTGTGGGGGCGGTGGCGCGTTCGGTGTGCGCGGCGGCCGGTTTCACCCCCGACATCCGGCACCCGGTCAACGACTGGGCGGCGGTGGCGGCGCTCGTCGAGGCGGGGGCGGGGGTGGCGCTGATCCCGCGCCTGGTACGGCCGTTGTACGACGGCCGCCGCCTGGCGGTGGTGCCGACCGAGGGCGAGCCGCCGTCCCGCAACGTCTTCGCGGCCGTACGGACGGGCTCGGAGGACGATCCGGTGCTGGCCGCCGTGCGCGAGGAACTGCGGTGCGCGGCCGACGAGTTGGCCGGGATCAGCCCGCCCGGCGTGCCACGGCCCGCCCCACCCGCGCCGCCAGCCGCGGCCGGACCTCCGGCCATTCCTCCGCCGTGACGGAGAAGATCGCCGAGTCGCGCAGCCGTCCGTCCTCCCCCGGCGCCCAGGAGCGCGACCAGTTGCGCAGGACGCCCTCGAAGCGGGCCCCGACGCTCTCGATCGCCGCACGGGAACGCTTGTTGCGGGCGTCCGTCTTCAGATCCACGCGGGAGACGTCCCACTCCTCGAAGGCGTGCCGGAAGAGGAGGTACTTGGACTCGGCGTTCACGCCCGTGCCCTGCGCGGAGCGGGCCAGCCAGCTGAAGCCGATCTCGATGGCGTCGAGGCGGTCCGGCGAGAGCCAACTGCGCGGCTCCCAGTAGGAGGTGGTGCCGACCACGCGTCCGGTCGCCGTCGAGATCTGCGCGTACGGTGCGAGCTTGCCGTCCGCCGCCCGGCCGAGCTGGGCGTCGATGTACCCCGGGACCTCGTCGGCCCTCGGCACCCAGGTGAACGCGTAGGTGTCCCGGTCCTCCTCGGCCGCCTCCGCGAGACCGGCCGCGTGCCGGTGCCCCAGCGGCTCCAGGCGCACCAGCTCGCCCTCCAGAAGCGGCCCCTCCAGCTTGAAACTCACTGCCCGATGTCCCTTCGCAGTGCGGCGAACGCCTCGTGGAAACCGGGGAAAGTCTTCCGGACGCATCCGGGATCGTCGAACGAAATACCGGGCAGCCGCAGGCCGGTGACGGCGAAGGACATGACGATGCGATGGTCGGCGTACGACGTGATCTCCGTGCTCGACGGCATCCCGAATCCGGGCTGGATCTCGATCCGGTCCGGGCCCACCGTCACCTCCGCGCCCAGCCGCCGCAGGTTCTGCGCGCAGGCCTCCAGGCGGTCGCACTCCTTCACCCGTGTGTTGGCCACGTCCTCGATCCGGACCGGGCCGTCGGCGAACGGCGCGATGGCCGCGAGCGTCGGCATGGTGTCCGAGATGTCCCGCATGTTGACGGTCAGGCCATGGAGTCGGCCGGTGCCGCGGACCGTCGTGCCCCCGGGCGTGACCGACACGTCGGCGCCCATGCGCCGCAATACGTCCACGAAGCCCAGGTCCCCCTGAAGCGCGCCCGTCCCCAGGCCGGGGACGGTGACCTCGGCGCCCGGCGTGATCGCCGCCGCGGCGAAGAAGTAGCTGGACGTGGAGGCGTCGGGCTCGATGGCGTACGTCGTCGCCCGGTAGCCGCCCGGCGGGACCACGAAGACGTTCCCCTCCCTGCCGACCTCCACCCCGAACGCCCGCATCATCGCGATCGTGATCTCCACGTACGGGACCGAGACCAGGTCCGTCACCCGGATCCGCAGGCCCTTCCGCGTCAGCGGGCCCAGCAGGAGCAGCGCGGTCAGGTACTGGGACGACTGGCCCGCGTCCAGCACCACCTCGCCGCCCTCGACACCGGACGCCCGCACGGTGAGCGGATGGTGGCCCTCGGCCTCCTCGTGCCGCAGGTCCACGCCCAGGTCGCGCAGGGCGCGGGAGAGCGGCAGGAGGGGGCGGCGGCGCATCTGCTCGGAGGCGTCGAACCGGTAGGTGCCGTGGCCCGCGGCGGCCAGCGTCGGCAGGAAGCGGGCGGTCGTGGCGCCGTCCCGGCAGTAGACGTCGGCCTCCGCCATCGCGGGGCCCTCGGGGCGGCCGTCCACCTGCCAGCTGTCCGGGGTGCGGCCGACGCGGTAGCCGAGCCGGGTCAGCCCCTCGGCGAAGCCCTCCGTGTCGTCGGAGCGGAGCGGTCGCGTGAGCGTCGTGACGCCGTCGGCCGCCGCCGCCAGGAACAGGGCGCGGGCGGTGATGGACTTGGAACCGGGAATGTCGACCGTGGGCATGCCCTCATGATCCGACGCCGGTCGTCCGCGGCGCCACGACGTCCACCGGATGGACCTCTGGACGGCGCCGCACGTTCACCGACGCCAGCGCCACCCCTCCCACCAGCAGCGCCGCCGCGCACCAGCGCAGGCCGCTCACGCCCTCGTCCAGGAACAGGGCCGCCGAGGACATTCCGAAGACCGGGACCAGCAGAGAGAAGGGGGCGACCGTGGAGGCCGGGTGGCGGCGCAGCAGCCAGCCCCAGGCGCCGAAACCGAAGACGGTGGTGACCCAGGCGACGTAGACGACCGTGCCGGCGCCCTGCCAGTCGAGGGCGCGGAGCGCGTCGTAGTCCCGGGTCGGGCCCTCTGTCAGGAGGGACAGGGCGAGGAGGGGGAGGACCGGGACCGTGCTCACCCACACCATGAAGTTGAGCGCGTCCGGGGGTGCCGCCTTGCGGGTGAGGACGTTGGAGGCGCCCCAGCACGCCGCCGCCGCGACGCACAGGGCGAAGGCGCCGAGGGGGCCCGAGGTGCCCTCGTCGAGGGCGGCGACGCCGATTCCGGCCAGGGCCACCGCCATGCCCGACGCCCTGATGCCCGAGGGGCGTTCACCCAGTACCGCGAACGCGATCACCGCCGTGAACACCGCCTGGATCTGGAGCACCAGGGAGGACAGCCCGGCCGGCATCCCGGCGTCCATCGCGACGAACAGCAGGCCGAACTTCGCGACCCCCAGTACCAGGCCCACCGCCACGATCCACTTCCACGCCACCTTCGGCCGGCCCACGAAGAACACCGCGGGCAGGGCCGCCGCCAGGAAGCGCAGGGCGGAGAAGAGGAGGGGCGGGAAGTGGTCGAGGCCGATCTCGATGACGGTGAAGTTCACGCCCCAGACGGCGGCGACGAGGACGGCGAGGGCGAGGTGTGCGGGACGCATGCGTCGAGGATCACCCGCATCGACCATGTAGCACCAGCGATGATTGCTGCATGGTTGGATGAAGCACGGCTAATGAATCCCCTCCGAAAGGGAGCCCGGGATGCTCGATCTCCAGCGCCTCCGCGCCCTGCACGCCGTCTCCGTGCACGGCACCGTCGGCGCGGCCGCCGCCGCCCTCGGCTACACGCCCTCCGCCGTGTCCCAGCAGATCGCCAAGCTGGAGCGGGAGACCAGGACCGTGCTCCTTGAACGGGAGGGGCGCGGGGTCCGGCTCACCGCGGAGGCGCGGCAACTCGTCGACACCGCCGAGCAGTTGCTGGCGATCGTCGAGCGGGCCGAGACCGGGATCGAGCAGCGCCGCCACACCCCCGCGGGACGGCTGACGGTGGCCGCGTTCGCGTCGGCGGCCCGCGGGCTGCTGCCGGGCGTGCTGGCCGACCTCGCCCACCGGCATCCCGCCCTCGACGTCCGGCTCTCAGAGATCGACCCGCATCTGTCGGTCGGGCTGGTCGCGCGGGGCGCGCTGGACCTGGCCGTCGTGCACGACTGGGACATCTCGCCGCTGCCGGTGCCGCCCGGCGTGGAGCAGGCGGTGATCGGCGAGGACCGGTGCACGCTGCTCGTGCCGGAAGGGCACTCCTTCGCCGAGCGGAAGCGGGTGCGGCGCGAGGACCTCGGCGGGGAGCGGTGGGTGTGCCAGCCGCCGGGCCGGGTCTGCCACGACTGGCTGGTGCGCACCCTGCGGGGCGCCGGGCACGAGCCGGAGATCATCCACCAGGCCGACGAGAACCCCACCCTCGTCGCGCTCGTCGCCGCCGGGCTCGGCATCTGCCTCATCCCCCGCCTCGGCCGCGGCCCCCTGCCGGCCGGGGTCGTCGAGGTGGAGCTCGACCCGACGCCGGTACGGCGGCTGTACGCCCTGTGGCGCACGGGCGCGGCGGGCCGCCCGTCGATCACGGAGACCGTACGCACCCTGCAAAGCCACTGGACCACAACGGCGTCCCACCCGCCCCGCTGAACCCCGCCTCCCCAACTTCCGGGATTCGGGCCCGACCCGGGAACCCCGCCCCACCCCCGCTCGTCCAACCCGCGAGCTGTCGGAGAGTCACCGTGGTGCGGTGTCGGCCTCGCTGCTGGCTGCGAACGCTGACCTACCCTCTCCGCCGTACCGCGGCCGGCAGCCTGCCGTCATCGGCGCGCCCCCCTCCAACAGCGCCGATGACGGCCCTCATTGCCGGGCCCCGAGCCCATCGCGGGTTACTGTGCACTCCCTTGACTGGCAGAAACTTCCCGGATATTGGTGACTCCTCGGAAGTTTCCTTCAGCGGATCACCTCCGGAAGGAGCGCACGTGCCCTCCAGACGTACCGTCCTGGCCGCCACCGCGGGAGTCGCCGCCACCCTCGCCATGGCCGGCCCCGCCCACGCGGACGACAAGAAGCTCCGCTCCCTCATCTCCCGTATGACACTGCCGGAGAAGGTCGGCCAGCTCTTCGTGATGCGGGTCTACGGCCACTCCGCCACCGCCCCCGACCAGGCCGACATCGACGCCAACCTCAAGGAGATCGGCGTCCGCACGGCCGCCGAGCTGATCGCCAAGTACCGTGTGGGCGGCGTCATTTACTTCACCTGGGCGCACAACACCCGCGACCCGCACCAGATCGCCGACCTCTCCAACGGCATCCAGAAGGCGTCCCTCACCCAGCCGCGCGGTCTGCCCGTCCTCATCTCCACCGACCAGGAGCACGGCATCGTCTGCCGGGTCGGCGAGCCCGCCACGCTCTTCCCGGGCGCGATGGCGATCGGCGCGGGCGGCTCACGGAAGGACGCCCGGTCCCTCGGCCGTATCGCGGGACGGGAGCTGAGGGCTCTCGGCATCCGGCAGAACTACTCCCCCGTCGCCGACGTCAACGTCAACCCCGCCAACCCGGTCATCGGCGTCCGCTCCTTCGGCGCCGACCCGCACGCCGTGGCCGGGCTCGTCGCCGCCGAGGTCGCCGGGTACCAGCACTCCCGGCAGGTCGCCGCCACCGCCAAGCACTTCCCCGGACACGGCGACACCGCCGTCGACAGCCACTACGGCTTCCCGGTCATCACCCACACCCGCGAGCAGTGGGAGCGGCTGGACGCACCGTCGTTCCGGGCCGCGATCGCCGCCGGCATCGACTCGATCATGACCGCGCACCTCATGGTCCCGGCCCTCGACGACTCCGGCGACCCCGCCACCCTGTCCCGCCCGATCCTCAACGGGATCCTGCGCGAGGAGCTGGGCTACGACGGCGTGATCGTCACCGACTCCCTCGGCATGGAGGGCGTACGCACGAAATACGGCGACGACCGCGTCCCCGTGCTCGCGCTGAAGGCCGGGGTGGACCAGCTCCTCAACCCGCCGAACCTCGACGTCGCCTGGAACGCCGTGCTCAAGGCCGTCCAGGGCGGGGAGCTGACCGAGGCGCGGCTCGACGAGTCGATCCTGCGGGTGCTGCGACTGAAGGCGAAGCTGGGGCTGTTCAAGGAGCCGTACGTCAGCCAGGCGGGTGTCACCCGTACCGTGGGCGTCCCGGCGCATCTCGCCGAGGCCGACCGGATCGCCGAGCGGACGACGACCCTGCTGGTCAACAAGGGCGGCCTGCTGCCGCTGTCGCCCCGCAGGCTCCTGGTGTGCGGCGCCGATCCGGCCTCACCGTCCGGCACCACCGGGCCGCCCACCGGGGTCCTCGCGACCGCGTTCACCGAGCTCGGCTTCACCGCCACGGCCCTGTCGACGGGTACGGCACCCTCCGCCGCCACCCTCGCCAAGGCGGTCGCGGCGGCGCAGGACGCGGACGCGGTCGTCGTGGGGACGTACAACCTGAGCGCCGCGCAGAAGACGCTGGTCGAGCAGTTGCTGGCGACCGGGAAGCCGGTGGTCGCGATCGCGATCCGCAATCCGTACGACGTGGCCCAACTGCCCGGCGTCCCGGCCTATGTGGCGTCGTACTCCTGGACCGACGTCGAACTGCGGGCCGCCGCGCGGGTGATCGCGGGCGCGGTGGCGCCGCGCGGGAAGCTGCCGGTGCCGGTGCAGAAGGCGGACGATCCGGCGCAGGTGCTCTATCCGATCGGGTACGGACTCTCGTATCCGGCGTAGTGCGCGTACGCCACGCCCCCGGCGCACGCCCGCCAAAGGGCGCAAAGCACCCCGCACGTCTGGCGTGTGCCCGCCACGGCGGGTCACGCTGGTCCGGGGTGTCCGGGGGGATGCGATGCGCGAGAGACGGTCGGTGGGGGCGGTGTGCGCAGTGCTGGCTGCGCTGCTCGCGGCCCTGCTCACCGGGTGCCAGAGCACGCCGGACAACGGCACCGAGAGCGACGGCCGCATCAGCGACGAGGTGACGCCGACCCGGCCTTCGGGGTACGGGACGGTGTTCCTCGGCGTCGACGAGTGCAGCTCCTTCGGCACCACCAGCTTCACCGAGGTGCCCTGCACCGGTGAACGGGCGGCGGCGCGGGTCGTGGCGCGCTTCGACGGCACGACCGAGGACGGTCCGCTGTGCCCGGGGACCACCGACTTCGTGCTGCACATCAGCGAACAGGCCCGGTCCGCCGACGAGGACGGTGACGGCGAGGTCCCGCAGGGCTACGCCTGTATGCGCAACCTCACCGCCCCGCACCCCGGCGACCCGGGCGGCGGGGGCGGACCGCGGACCATCGTCGGGGACTGCGTCTACAGCTCCGGCGACGGCCAGGTCCGCGAGACCGCCTGTGACGGGAAGGGCGCGAAGCAGCCGGAGTTCAAGGTGACCAAGGCCGTCGGCAAGCGGAGCGGGTGCCCGCTGTCCACGGCTCTTTACGTCCAGCTCGGCGGCCGGGAACCGGTCGGCTGCGCCCGGCCGCTCTAACTTTTCGCGATCTCCCCTGGTGCGCAAGGGAGTTGCTCCGATAGCTTCCGCTCGCACATCTGTCTCACAGGGGAGGGTGCATGCGCAAGGCGCTCAGATGGCTGCTGGCGCTCACAGTGCTCATAGGCACGTTGAGCACGGCAGGGGCGGCCACCGCCGCCGAGCCGGCGACCCCGGCTGCCGGCACCGACATCAAGGACCAGCTTCTTTCCATACCCGGCATGAGCCTGATCGAGGAGAAGCCCTACACCGGTTACCGCTACTTCGTCCTCAACTACACCCAGCCGGTGGACCACCGGCACCCGTCCAAGGGCACGTTCCAGCAGCGGATCACCGTGCTGCACAAGGACGTCAGCCGCCCGACGGTGTTCTACACCGGCGGCTACAACGTCTCGACGACACCGAGCCGCCGTGAACCGACCCAGATCGTCGACGGCAACCAGGTCTCCATGGAGTACCGCTTCTTCACGCCGTCCCGCCCCGACCCGGCCGACTGGAGCAAGCTGGACATCTGGCAGGCGGCCAGCGACCAGCACCGTATCTTCAAGGCGCTGAAGACGGTCTACACCAAGAACTGGATCGCCACCGGCGGTTCGAAGGGCGGCATGACCGCCACCTACTACGAGCGCTTCTACCCCAAGGACATGGACGGCGTGGTGGCCTACGTGGCCCCGAACGACGTCGTCAACGACGAGGACTCGGCCTACGACCGCTTCTTCGCGTCCGTCGGCACCAAGGAGTGCCGCGACCGGCTGAACGCCGTGCAGCGCGAGGCGCTGGTGCGCCGGGAGCCGCTGGAGCGGAAGTACGCCGCCTACGCCGAGTCGGAGGGCTTCACCTTCGACACCATCGGCGGCCTCGACCGGGCGTACGAGGCGGTCGTCCTCGACTACGTGTGGGGCTTCTGGCAGTACAACCTGCTGGCCAACTGCGGTGACGACGAGCTGATCCCGCCGGACGCGAAGACCGCGACCGACGACCAGATCTGGAACTCCATCGACACGGTCTCCGGGTTCTCCTTCTACACCGACCAGGGCCTGACGCCGTACACGCCGTACTACTACCAGGCGGCCACCCAACTCGGCGCCCCCACCATCCACTTCCCGTACATCGAGAAGAAGTACATCCGCTACGGCTACCAGCCGCCGCGCAACTTCGTCCCGCGCGAGATCCCGACGAAGTTCCAGCCGTACGCGATGCGGGACGTCGACACCTGGATCCGTCACAACGCCCGGCACATGCTCTACGTCTACGGCCAGAACGACCCGTGGGGCGGCGAGCGGTTCCGCGTCGACAAGGGCGCGAAGGACTCCTACGTCCTCACCGCCCCCGGCATGAACCACGGCGCGAACGTGGCCGGACTGGTCGCCGACCAGAAGGCCTTCGCGACGGCCCGCATCCTCGACTGGGCCGGCCTGTCGGCCACCACGGTCGCCGAGGCGAAGCCGCTCGCGACGTTCGACAAGAAGCTGGACGTACGGGACGTGGAGCGCGAGCCCACACTGCGTCCGTGACACCGCGGCCGACTCCGGTGCGCGCCGCGCGCCGGAGTCGGCCGGTCAGTACCGCTTCCAGCTGCTGGACTCGTAGGCCCCCCGGCCCACCTGGCCCTTGATCCACACCTTGCGGGTACCGGCGTACGTCTTCACCGGCCCGGCGTGATGCGTGTACTTCCCCTTGTCGACGACGGCCCCGAAGCCGCGCGCCTGGATGCTGACCATCATCGTGCGCTTGGCGCCGCCGCCGCTCTTCGGGAAGGTCATGGCGCAGAGCCAGCCGCCGTCCTTGTAGAGCTTGACGGAGCCGGTGGAGAAGGTGAACGTGCGGATCTTCCGGCCCTCGCAGGAGTCCGCCGAGGCGGCCTGCGCCTGGCCCGGCACCGCGATCGCGAGCAGCCCGGAAGCGGTCAGCGCGGCGAGCACGAGCGCGGCCCGCCGCCGTATCGCACCAGTCCCTCGGTCCACTGTCGTCCCTCCCGTACCCAGCGATGAGCGTACTGGTGTACGGACGCACGACGTATGTCGGATGGTTGCACGACCGTCACGGGATCAGGCCATCACGCGACCACCGGGGCGTCCTCCCCCACGAACGTGCGCCACAACGCGGCGTAGAGGCCGTCGCGGGCGAGTAGCTCGTCATGCGTCCCGTCCTCGGCGACCCGTCCGTGGTCCATGACCACCACCCGGTCCGCCCGTGCCGCCGTGGTCAGACGGTGGGCGACCACGAGGGTGGTGCGGCGGCCCGCGAGGCGGTCGGTGGCCTGGTTGACCTGGGCCTCGGTGGCCAGGTCGAGGGCGGCCGTCGCCTCGTCGAGGAGCAGGATGTCGGGGTCGACGAGTTCCGCGCGGGCCAGCGCGATCAGCTGGCGCTGGCCGGCCGAGAGGTTGCGGCCTCGTTCGGCGACCTCGTGGAGGTAGCCGCCGTCGAGCGTGGCGATCATCTCGTGCGCGCCGACCGCGCGGGCCGCCGCCTCCACCTCGGCGTCGGTGGCCTCGGGGCGGCCGTAGGCGATGGCGTCGCGGACGGTGCCCTGGAAGAGGTACGCCTCCTGCGGGACGACACCGAGCCGGTGCCGGTACGAGGTGAGGTCGAGGGCCCGCAGATCCGTGCCGTCGACCGTGACCCGGCCGCCGGTCGGGTCGTAGAACCGCGCCACCAGCTTCACCACGGTCGACTTTCCGGCGCCGGTCTCGCCGACGAACGCGACGGTCTGCCCGGCGGGGATGCGCAGGTCGATCCCGCCGATGGCCTCCTCGTCGTCTCCGTATGCGAAGTGGACGCCCTCGAAGGCGACTTCGCCCCGCAGGGACAGCACCTCCAGCGGCTCCTTCGCCGCCTTCGTCGAGGTCGGCTCCTGGAGCAGTTCCTGGATGCGGCCGAGGGAGACGGTGGCCTGCTGGTAGCCGTCGAAGACCTGGGAGAGCTGCTGCACGGGCGCGAAGAACAGGTCGATGTAGAGCAGATACGCCACCAGCGCACCGGTGGTGAGGGTCGCTTCGTCGATCCGCCCGGCGCCCGCGATGAGGACGGCCGCGGCGGCGACCGACGACAGCAGCTGCACGAACGGGAAGTAGACCGAGATCAGCCACTGCCCCCGGATACGGGCCTGCCGGTAGCTGTCGCTGCGCTCCGCGAACCGCGCCCCGCCGTCCCGCTCGCGCCGGAAGGCCTGCACGATCCTGAGCCCGGCGACGGACTCCTGAAGGTCGGCGTTGACCACCGACACGCGCTCACGGGCGAGTTCGTACGCCTTCACGCTCGCCCGGCGGAAGAAGTACGTGGCGACGATCAGCGGCGGCAGCGTCACGAAGACGACCAGGGCCAGCTGTACGTCGAGCACCAGCAGAGCGACCATGATGCCGAAGAAGGTGACGACGGAGACGAACGCGGTGACCAGCCCGGTCTGGAGGAAGGTCGAGAGCGCGTCGACGTCCGTGGTCATGCGCGTCATGATCCGGCCGGTCAACTCGCGCTCGTAGTAGTCGAGTCCGAGCCGCTGGAGCTGCGCGAAGATCTTGAGCCGCAGCGAGTACAGCACCCGCTCACCGGTCCGCCCGGTCATCCGCGTCTCACCGACCTGCGCCGCCCACTGCACGGCGACGGTGAGCAGCCCGAGCAGCGAGGCCGCCCAGACCGCCCCGACGGCCATCTCGCCGACACCGCTGTCGATGCCGTGCCGGATCAGGATCGGCAGCAGCAGCCCCATGCCGGCGTCCACGGCGACGAGCCCGAGGCTGATGAGCAGCGGGGCACCGAACCCGCCGAGCAGCCTGCGCAGGCCGTACGACTCCTCGGGCGTGACCGCCCGCGCCTCGTCGATGTCCGGGGTGTCGGTCGCCGGGGGCAGCGCCTCCACCTGGGCGAGCAGCTCGGGCGTGGCCGGGGTGCCGGAGAGCGCGGCGTCCTTCCGCTCCCGGTCGCCGGTCCACAGCCGCGGGGTGACTCCGCGCTCGGCGTCGAACTCGGCGTCCAGTTCGTCGCGTACGGAGGTGTCCTCGGCCGGGACGAGGGGCTGGGCGTGGCCGGGTGAGACGCCGCCGAGCTCGTCGGGGTCGGTGAGCAGGCGCCGGTAGAGGGCGGACCGCTTCTCCAGCTCGGCGTGGGTGCCGATGTCGGCGAGCCGGCCCTGGTCGAGGACGGCGATGCGGTCGGCGAGGTTGAGGGTGGAGCGCCGGTGCGCGATGAGCAGCGTCGTCCGGCCCTCCATGACCTGCTTCAGCGCCTCGTGGATCTCGTGCTCGACCCGGGCGTCCACGGCGGAGGTGGCGTCGTCGAGGACAAGGAGGCGGGGGTCGGTGAGGATGGCGCGGGCGAGCGCGACGCGCTGGCGCTGGCCGCCGGACAGGGTGAGGCCGTGTTCGCCGACCTTGGTGTCGTAGCCCTCGGGCAGCTCACTGATGAAACGGTCCGCCTGGGCGGCGCGCGCGGCGGTCTCTATCTGCTCCTGGGTCGCCTCGGGACGGCCGTACGCGATGTTGTTGCGCACGGTGTCCGAGAAGAGGAAGGAGTCCTCGGGGACGAGCCCGATGGCGGCCCGCAGCGAGTCGAGGGTCAGCTCACGGACGTCGTGGCCGCCGACGAGGACGGCGCCGTGGGTGACGTCGTAGAAGCGCGGGAGGAGCAGGGAGACGGTGGACTTGCCGGAGCCGGAGGAGCCGACGACGGCGAGGGTCTCACCGGGCCGGATCTCGAAGGAGAGGCCGTCGAGAACCGGGCGGCCGTCCTCGTAGCCGAAGGACACGTCGTCGAACTCGACGGTGGCCGGGGCGTCGGCGGGCAGCTCCTTGGGCCCGTCCTTCATCGACGGCTCGGTGTCGATCAGCTCCAGGACCCTCTCCGTACCCGCCCGTGCCTGCTGGGCCACGGTGAGGACCATGGCGAGCATGCGCACCGGCCCGACGAGCTGGGCGAGGTAGGTGGAGAAGGCGACGAACGTACCGAGGGTGATGTGCCCGCGCACGGCGAGCCAGCCGCCCAGCGCCAGCATGGCGACCTGCCCGAGCGCCGGTACGGCCTGTAGCGCCGGGGTGTACTTGGAGTTGAACCGGATGGTCCGCAGCCGCCCCGCGAAGAGCCGCCGCCCGACCTCCCGGAGCTTCCCGGTCTCCTGCTCCTCCTGCCCGAACCCCTTGACCACGCGTACGCCGCCCACCGCGCCGTCGACCACACCGGCGACGGCGGCGGCCTGGGCCTGGGCGTACCAGGTGGCCGGGTGCAGCTTGCTGCGGGAACGCTTCGCGATCCAGGCGAGGGCGGGCGCGACCGCGAGGGCGACGAGGGTCAGCGGGATGGACAGCCAGGCCATGACGACCAGCGAGATCAGGAACAGGGCGAAGTTGCCGATGGTCATCGGCAGCATGAAGAGCAGACCCTGGATCAGCTGGAGGTCGCTGGTGGCCCGCCCCACCACCTGCCCGGTCGACAGCTCGTCCTGCCGCCGCCCGTCCAGCCGCGTGATCGTCCCGTACATCTCGGTCCGCAGGTCGTGCTGGACGTCGAGGGCGAGACGGCCGCCGTAGTAGCGGCGGATGTAGGTGAGGACGTAGACGAATACGGCGGAGCCGATGAGAAGTCCCGCCCAAGGGGCCATGTCCCGGCTGTGATCACCGATGACATCGTCGATGATCACCTTCGTGATCAGCGGGACGAGAGCCATGACGGCCATGCCGGCGAGGCTGGACCCCAGGGCCAGGACGACGTCCTTCGGATACCGCCAGGCGTATCCGGCCAGCCGCCGTGCCCATCCCCGCTGTCTCACGTGCCCGTCCTCCACTCTGCTGGTGTGCCGGAAGGGCACAACACGGAGGGGACGGGATTTCATCCCGCCGCAATATTTCGGAGAGCCCGGTCACTGTGCGTGAGCGGTCACTGTGCGTGAGCGACCGAACCCCCCGGCGCCGTGGCACAGGGGGTTCGGTACTGCTGCCTGTCGGCGGCTGTGGACTACCAGATCGCCTCGACCCACTCCGGGTGGTCGATGAACGGGTTGCGGTTGTGCTGGTAGGTGTCGTAGATGACCTGGTTGCGGCGCTCCTCGAAGGCGCTCGGCGGGTCCGCCTCGTTCCAGGCCTTGAGCACGGCGAGCTTGCCCATGTACGGGTTGGAGCCGTTGCCGACCTTCTCGTTCGGCTCCAGGTCGGCGAAGCCGTCGTCACCCTCGTAGCGCACGGCCATGTAGAGGATCATGCGGGCCACGTCGCCCCTGTCCGCGGCGCGCGGCGCGAAGGAGTCGGAGTCGACGGTGCTGCCGCCGCCGTTGGTGACCGCGCTGCCGCCGTTGTCGAAGTCCAGGTTGCCCCGGGTGCTGTTGACCTGGACGTCGCACGCGCGCAGATGGTGCAGGTCGGTGCCCGGACCGGTGACCTCGCCGAAGTCGCCGTGCGACTTGGCCCAGGTGTGCTCGCGGTTCCAGTCGCCGACGTCACCGCCGTTGAGGGACTTGCTGCGCGAGACACCGCTGTACAGCAGCAGCACGTTGCTGGTGTTGTTCGGGTCCTGGTCGGTGACCTTGAGCGCGTCCCACACCGCGGAGTACGAGATCTTCGACTGGCTGCTGATGATCGTGTGCAGGGACGACTTCAGGCTCGTGCCGGTCTTGCCGATCGCGTTCTTGTAGTACGTCGAGTCGTACGCGGTCGTCGTGGCGGCGGCCGGGCTCGCGGTCACCACCGGAGCGGTGAGGCCGGCCATGACTGCGGCGGTGGTCAGAGCCACCGTCTTCCAGCGGCGTATGCGTGTCGCCAGCATAAGCGGGGGTCCCATCTACGCGGGTTGAATGGAGGCGGCAAGCGAGAGAGTGGCATGGACATGCAGCCGTGTAAATGGAATCCGCGTGTCCATTGGGTGACCTGAAACGGCAATTCGGGCGTTGTCTACGCGAGTTGACATGACAAAACGGCCCCCGACCGGATGGTCGGGGGCCGTTGGGCCGGGATCGATGAAACCTACGGGATCGACGGGATCGTCAGCTGACGTCCGAAGCGTCCAGGCGGTAGATCGAGGAGCTGGACGAACCGGAGGAACTCGATGAGTCGGAAGAACTCGATGAACCGGAGTCCGACGTCGAACTGGAGCTGTACTCGCTCGCCTTCACCGCCGTGCCGTTCTTCTGCACCCAGCTGGTGATCTCCTGGTTGAGGCTGCTGTTGCCACCCATGCCACCACCGCCGAGCTGGATGTAGTGCAACTCGCCCTTCTTCACCAGCTCCTTGAGCTTGGCCAGGGTCATCGCCTGGTCGGAGCCGGTGAAGCCCCACATGGAGATGACGGGCTGGTGGGTGCTCAGGATCAGCTGGCCGGCGCTCTGCGAGTTGGAGACCGCGAGCAGCCACTTCGCGCCGTCCTGGTGCTTCTCCAGGTACGCGATCAGCTCGCTGTCGACGCTGCCGCCCATGCCGCCACCGCCGCCGAAGCCGCCGCTGGGGGCGCCGCCCGTACCGCCGTTGCCGCCGGGAGCCGTACCGCCGCCCGGGAACTCCCCGTTCGTGCCGCCGCTCGGCGCGCCCCCGCCCTGCGGAAGCTCACCGTCGCCGCCGCCCGGCTGCATCTGGCCGTTGCCGCCGCCGGGCAACTCCCCGCCCGCCTGGCCGCCCTGCTGGGTGCCGTTCTGCTGACCGCCGGGGCCACCTCCGTCGCCGCCGAAGCCGCCCCGGCCGCCGGGACCGCCCATGCCGTTGCCGGTCGAGGGGCCCGCGGTGGGGTTGGTGCCGCCCATGCCGCCGGTGGCGGAGGCGAAGGCCGGCGAGGCGGCGTACGCCGTGGGACCGGCGAGGCCCGCCACGACCGCGGCGGCCACGGACACGGCCAGCAGCCGTGCCCTGGTCCCGGAACCCGCCGTACGGAAGACGAACAGGCCGATGACGGCGAGCGCCATGACCACGCCGACGGCCGGCCACAGCCAGGTGTTCCAGCCGGTGGCCCGGCGCAGCAGCACGATCGCCCAGACCCCGGTGACCACCAGGCCCGCGGGCAGCACCCACGACCAGCGGGCGTCCCCGCCGCGGAAGGCGCGCCACAGCAGCACACCGCCGCCACCGCACAGCGCCGCGATGCCGGGGGCGAGCGCGGTCGTGTAGTACGGGTGCATGGTGCCCTCGGCCATCGCGAAGGTCAGGTAGTGCAGCACCAGCCAGCCGCCCCACAGGACGAGCGCGGCCCGCGTCATGTCGGTGCGCGGGGCCCGCCCGCGGAGCACCAGGCCGGCGACGAGCGCGAGGAAGGCGAAGGGGATCAGCCAGGAGATCTGGCCGCCGAGGACGTCGTTGAACATCCGGCCGATGCCCGCGGTGCCGGCGAAGGTGCCGCCTCCGCCGCCTCCGCCGCCCCCGCCGTTGCCCTCGCCGCCGAGGACCCGGCCCAGGCCGTTGTAGCCCATGATCAGGTCCCAGGCGGAGCCGTCGGTCGAACCGCCGATGTACGGCCGGTCGTCGGCCGGGACCAGGGAGACGGCGGCGGCCCACCAGAAGCTGGCGACGGCCAGCGCGACCGCGGCCAGGGCCAGGTTGACGGCCTTCTTCTTCCAGCCGAGCTTCGATGCGTACACGTACACGGCGAAGACGGCGGGCAGGGCGATGTAGCCCTGGAGCATCTTGGTGTTGAAGGCGAGCCCGAACAGGACCGCGGAGCCGATGAGCGGCAGGAGTCTGTCGGTGCGCACCGCGCGCAGCGCGAGGGCCGCGCCGCCGACCATGAGCAGGACCAGGATGGTGTCGGGGTTGTTGTCGCGGTTGATCGCGACCGTGATCGGGGTGAGCGCGAGGACCAGCGCGGCGATCGCGGCCGCCGCGTGCCCGAAGACCCGCTTCACGGAGCCGTGCAGGATCCAGATCGTGCCGAGCGCGGCGGCGACCTCGGGCGCCATCATCTGCCAGGTGCCGAAGCCGAAGATCCGGCACGACAGGCCCATGATCATCAGCGCGAACGGCGGCTTGTCGACGGTGATGAAGTTGCCCGCGTCGAGCGAGCCGAAGAACCACGCCTTCCAGCTCTGCGTGCCGCTGTAGATCGCCGAACTGTAGAAGCTGTTCAGGCCGCTCCCGGACAGGTTCCAGGCGTACAGGACGCCCGCCAGGACCAGGATCGCGAGCAGCACGGGCAGCGACCAGCGCGGGGCCTTGTCCGGGATCTCCGTGGGTGGGGCCGGCGGCGGCCAGTCGGGAGAGACGGCCGTGGCCTCGGACTCGGTGTGGGGGTGTGGATCGGTGGCAGATGTCACCCGAGCATGGTGCGAGCCCGGGGTGAGCGTGCGCTGTGCCGTACCTGGCCCCTGCCTGTGAATTCACCAAGGGGCAGGTAACGGCTCCCCAATACGCGCCTCAAAGCAGCCGACGCACCTCAGAGCAGCCAGACGCACCTCAAAGCTGCCCGCCCTCCTGAAGGTGCACCCCGTCCGCCGTCACCCGGTCCGTCCGTTCCGAGCCGCCGACGACCCGTATCCAGCTGTCCACCTTCAGCTCGCGCCCGCTCAGCTCGACGAGGAAACCCCCGTACATGCCCGGCACGGGGAACCAGCAGGCGGGACGGACGAGTTCGGTCAGCACCTCGACCTCCGGCAGCCGCAGCCCCTGCCCGGTGGCCAGGTCGGTGCCGTCCTTCTCCGGCGCCCGGTGCCGGATCAGCCGGTGCAGGTTCCGGCGCAGGGCGCCGAGTTCGTCGTACGGCAGCGGATGCCTGATCTCCGGACGCAGGAGTACGGCGAGGTCGCGGTGGCCGCGCCGGTCGGCGAGGTCGGTCGCGCGGCTGCCGTCGCTCGTGCGCAGGGTGCGCCAGGCGCCGAGGGCGAGGAGGCGCTGGACGACATCGGCGGGGGCGCCGTGCCAGGCGGCCTGGTGGAGGGGGGTGTAGCCGCTGGGGCCGCCGAGGCGTGTGCAGTTGACCCAGTGGGCGTTGACCTTGGCGCGGACCTCGTCCAGGACGCGGAAGACGGTGGCCCAGTCACCGTCCCGGGCGGCGTCGGCGAGGCGGTGCCGCTCGGTCACGTAGTGGTCCTTGAGCGAGTCGGGGCGGGTGGTGCCGTCCCAGTGCGCCACATCATCTTCGAACACGCATGCAACCTTTCACTCCCGTCCGTGAGTCAAGAGGGCATGACTCACGGCATATCCAGACGCGCCAGATGGGTGGCAGGGGGCGCGCTCGTCGCGTGCGTGGCCGCCGCCACACCCGCCACCGCCGCCACGACACCGACCGTCAGCTGTACGTCCGCGAAGGCCGGCCTCGCCGACAAGCTGAAGCGGGACATCACCTCGGCGCTCGCCAACCGTAAGGGCACGATCGCCGTCGGCCTCTACGACCGCAGCACCAAGACGACCTGCACACTGCGCCCTTCGACGGCCTACGACTCCGCGAGCGTCGTCAAGGTCACCGTCCTCGCCACGCTGCTGTGGGACGCGAAGAAGCACGACCGGTACCTCACCGACCGCGAGACGACCCTCGCCAAGGCCATGATCACCAAGTCGGACAACGCCGCCACCAGCACCCTGTGGAAGCAGTTGGGCCTGACGAAGATCAAGGGCTTCCTCACCGCGGCCGGCATGACCCAGACCAAGCCCGGCGCCGACGGCTACTGGGGCCTGACCCAGATCACCGTCACCGACGAGCAGAAGCTGCTCAAGCTGATCACCGCGTCGAACACCGTCCTGAGCGACAACTCCCGTACGTACATCCGGAAGTTGATGGGCCAGGTCATCTCCTCGCAGCGCTGGGGCACTCCGTACGGCGCGCCGTCCGGCGTCCTCGTGCACGTCAAGAACGGCTGGCTGCAACGCTCCACGCACGGCTGGCGCGTCCACAGCGTCGGCACCTTCAAGGGCGGCGGCCACGACTACATGATCACGGTGCTCACGCACGGCAACAGCACCATGAACTACGGCATCACGACCATCCAGGGCGTGGCGAAGGTGATCCACAAGGATCTGGCGGCCAGTTGACCCCTGTGGGTCTCCCGCCCGTCACCAACTGCTCCTACGGTGACGGCCATGCGCATGAGAACCGTACTCGCGACCACGACCGCGGCCCTGACGGCGGCCACCTGTCTGTCCGCCGCCGGTCCGGCCAACGCCCGGACAGCCCACGCCTGTTCACCGTCCGTGTCCATCGACCGCTTCTCGGACGCGCTCGACAAGACGTCGTACGACGGGACCTTCGTCGGCAACTTCTCCGCGCTGGCGGTGGACCGGGACGGCTCGCTCGCGGCGCTCTCCGACCGGTCGTCGCTGTTCTCCCTGGACCCGAGGACCCTCGCCCCGCGGGGTGCGGTGGCACTGGCCGACGAGAGCGGCGCCGCCCTCGACTCCGAGGGCCTGGTCATCGACGGGGACGGCACGCGGCTGGTGACGTCGGAGACGGAGCCGTCCGTACGCCGGTACAGCGCGGACGGCCACATCCTCGACCGCCTGCCGGTGCCGGACGCGCTGCGGGTGGCACCGGCGGGGCGGGCGGTCTCCAACGGCACGTTCGAGGGGCTGACTTGGTTCCGCGGGGGCCGGTCCCTGCTGGCGTCGATGGAGTACGCCCTGTCCGGTGACACCTCGGGCGCGGTCCGCTTCCAGACCTGGCGGCGCGCCGGCGCGAACTTCACCCTCTCCCACCAGTACGCCTACCAGCCCGACCCCGGCCTCGGCGTCCCCGAGGTCCAGTCCCTCCCCGACGGCCGCCTCCTCGTCCTGGAGCGCGGCTTCACGTCCGGCGTCGGCAACGCGGTCCGCCTCTACCTGGCCGACCCGCGGCACGCCACGGACACCAGCGGGGTGGACAACCTCACCGGCCAGGACGGCGTACGCCTGATCGGCAAGACCCTCCTCGCGGACATCGCCTCCTGCCCCACCCTCGGCGCCACCGCCAAGCAGCCCCAGCCGAACCCGCTCCTCGACAACATCGAGGGCATGACGGTCACGGGCCACGCGAAGGGCGCCTGGAAGGTCCTCCTCGTCAGCGACGACAACCAGAACGCGGTGCAGACGACGCGGTTCTACTCGCTGAGCGTCAGGACCCCGGGTACGACGCCATGAACCAGATCACCAGGGGCAGCGGCACAAGAAACACGAACACCGCAAGGGCCTTCGCCCATCGGGCGGTTCTGCCGGGGCCTCGGGTCGCCATGGGCACAACTTAGCGCCGAGGCCCGGGACTTGCTGGCGCTGGTCACCGTCACCTCGTTCGGACACATCGCTTAGCCTCTCCTTGCCCTGAAGGAGGAATTTGCGCATGTGGTCCGTCACAGACGAAACCGATCGGTTGCAGTGGGGATACGTCCCCTTCGAGCACGTGGGCCCGCTGCACTACGGCATGAGTCACGATGAAGCGGCCAGTGCAATGAAGGCACAGGGCTTCTCAGGCGCCGACCGCCCGATGTCCCGGTCGCATGGCGCTCTGGCCCGTCGGACCCACTTCCGGCCCGACGACGCACCGCAGTACGTCACCGCTGTAACGGCGTACTACAGAAAGTCGGGCGAGTTGGCCTGCGTCGCCGTGGACGCCCTCTGCGGTCCGCAGGTCTCGATCGGCGAGGTGCAATTGATCGGCCGAGCGCCCTCCACTCTGGCGGATCAATTGCACGACTACGCGGAATCCCTCGGCCTGACGCGCACCTTCTCCGTAGAGGGTGACGCGGTTTCGGACGAACTCGGAGTCATGGCGCGTGCGCAGCGCGCCGACGACATCCTCCTGACCCGGGCGTTCTTCGTCGGGCCGTTCCAGGACTGGGCCTACACGCTGCATGACTGCGTGCCGACCGACGAATGGGACATCCGCTGAGGCCTCAGGCCTCGAAGCCGTACTCCAGCACGTACGCGGAAGAGTCCAACACCATCTCGTTCACCTCGACGGCGACGCCCTCGGCGTCGTAAGCCGTGCGCGCGACGAGCATCACCGGCACCCCTGACGGCAGTGACAGTCGGTCCGCCTCGTCCGTGTTCGGCATACGGGAACGGATCTCCTCGCGGAAGCGGACCGGACCACGGCCCAGTTCGGCGAGCCGGGCGTAGATGCCGCCGGGGCCGGTGTCAGGCTGTGCGATCGGAGTGTCGGAGGCGAGGTCGGCGGGGAGGTAGGAGGTGGCGAGCAGTACGGGCTTGTCGTCGAGGGTGTAGCGACGGCGCCGGACGCAGACCCGGGACCCTTCCTCCAGCTCCAGGACTCCGGCGATCACCGACGGAACATCTTCCTCGGCCACCTCGACGCAGTCGACCGCGAGCTCACGCCCTTCGGAGTCCGCCGTCCAGATGGAACGGCCCTCACCCCAACCGGCAGACGCCAGGCGCTCGATGCCCCGTCGCCGGATGGGCCTGAAGTCCCGGACGAACACCCCGGCACCTTTGCGCGCCTCCACGATGCCCTCGGCCTGGAGGACGCCGAGCGCCTGCCGGGCCGTCATACGAGCCACCTCGTACTTCGCCATGAGGTCGTTCTCGCCAGGGAGCCGCGCCCCCGGCCCGTACTCGCCGGCCTCGACAGCCGCCCGCAACTCCGCGGCGATGCGCTGGTACTTGGGCTGCCGCCCCGCCTCCCGGCTGTTCATCCAAGCCCTCCTTCGATCATCTCTAGACATCCTAGGCACCAGAGGTCACTCGCCCGCAGCAGAAGGACGCCCCCTCCGGGCAATTTCGGGCACATCTCTAGAGATGTATTGCCTGAGTCGAAATCGAGCGCTTCACTTCATCTCTAGAGATGTGAAGTGTTACCCAGCGCTTCGGAGGTCTTCATGCCAGCCCACACCGCACCCTCACCGCCCGCAACCCCCGCCATGCCGGAAACGCAATGGCGGTTATCCCACGGCCCCCGCAGCGCAGGTCGCGCGCGAGCACTCCTGCGTGCACAGCTCACCGACTGGAACATCGACGACGACATCGCCGACACCGCGGAACTCCTGCTGTCCGAGCTCATGAGCAACGCCATTCGGCACGCCCGCACCCCCACCGGCCGCCAGATCGGCGTACGCGTCGCCCAGTACGACGGCCGCCTGCGCGTGGAAGTCGCTGACGCCAACAACGCTCGCCCGGAGCGGCGGCGGGCCAAGGCCGACGACGAACAGGGGCGCGGCCTGGCCATCATCAGTGCCCTTGCCGCGCGTTGGGGCTGCTGCCCCCGCCTGCACGGCATCGGGAAAGCGACCTGGGCGGAGATCCCGCTTCCCGCTCAGCCCAGATGCGTAGGCGCGAACATCCGCAGCACCGCCGGAAGCACCACCACCGAAGGCCCAGGCTCCCCCAACGCCTTCGCCAGGTCCGCCTCCAGCTCCTCCGGCGTCGTCCGCACCCCCGGCACCCCGAAGGACTCCGCCAGCGCCACATAGTCCGGGCGGGTCAGTTCGGTCGCCGTGGCCTCGCCGAACGCGTCCGTCATGTACTCGCGCAGGATGCCGTAGCCGCCGTCGTCGACGATCAGCCACGTCACGTTCAGGTCGTACTGGCGAGCGGTCGCGAGCTCGGCAATCGAATACAGCGCACCGCCGTCCCCCGACACCGCCAGCACCGGACGCGAACCGTCGGCCACCGCCGCGCCCAGCGCCGCCGGGAATCCGTAGCCGAGGCCGCCGGCGCCCTGGGCGGAGTGGAGGAGGTTGGGGCCCTTGGCGTCGAAGGCGGACCAGGCCCAATACGCGAGGATCGTCATGTCCCAGAAGGACGGGGAGTCGGCGGGGAGTGCCTTGCGCACCGACGCCAACACGTCCTGCTCCAGGGTGAGTTCCTGGGCGGCGATACGGGCGGCCACCCGGCCCAGCACCTCTCCCACCCGTTCCGCCGCGTGGACGTCCTCGCGCTCCTCCACCGTCTCCAGCAGCGCCTGCAACGCCAACCGCGCGTCCGCGTGAATGCCCAGCGCCGGGTGGTTCGACTCCAGCTTGCCGAGGTCGGCCTCGATCTGGATGACCCGGCCGCGGGGCTTGAACGTGTGGTAGTTCGACGACAGTTCACCCAGTCCCGAACCCACCACCAGCAGTACGTCCGCGTCCTCCAGGAAGTCCGTGACGTACCGGTCCTCGATCCAGGACTGGAGGGACAGGGGGTGGCGCCAGGGGAACGCCCCCTTGCCGCCCGGCGTCGTCACGACCGGGGCCTGGAGCAGCTCCGCCAGCTGACGCAGCTTGCGCGAGGCGTCCGAGCGTACGACTCCCCCGCCCGCGATGATCGCCGGACGGGCCGCCTTCGACAGCAAGTCCGCTGCCGCCGCCGTCAGTTCGACGCGCGGGGGCAGTTCTTCCGGGAACGCGTCGCCGCCCGTCACCACGGGGATCAGGGTCGGAGCCAGCAGCACGTCCTGCGGGATCTCCACCCACACCGGGCCGTGCGGGGCGGTCAGCGCCGACTTCCAGGCCGCCTCGATCGCGGACGGGATCTGGGACTGGGTGCGCACGGTGTGGACCGACTTCACCACGCCTCGGAAGGAAGCGGACTGGTCGGGGAGTTCATGGAGGTAGCCGTGCCGGCCGCCCCCCAGGCCCGCCGTCGGGATCTGGCTGCTGATCGCCAGCACCGGGGCCGAGGCCGCCGCCGCCTCCTGGAGCGCGGCCAGCGACGTCAGCGCACCCGGGCCCGTCGACAGCAGCAGCGGGGCCGCCTCGCCCGTGATACGGCCGTACGCGTCCGCCGCGAACCCGGCGTTGTTCTCCACGCGCAGGCCCACGTACCGCAGATCGCTGCGCCGCAGCGCGTCGAACATGCCGAGCGCGTGCTGGCCCGGCAGCCCGAAGACCGTCGTCGTGCCGAGCGCGGCCAGTGTCTCCACGACCAGGTCTCCGCCGTTCCGGCCGGCGGGCGGGTTCAGGGCGGCGGCGGTCTGCGCCTCCGTCGGGCGGAGCACCAGGTCGTGGTCGTGGGTCACTTCGCTGCCTTCTCCTGGGCGATCTGGCGGGACATGATCGTGGTCAGTTCGTACGCCGTGTGGGACGCGGCCACCGACGTGATCTCCGCGTGATCGTACGCGGGGGCCACCTCGACGACGTCCGCCGAGACCAGGTGACACCCAGCCAACCCCCGGAGGATCTCCAGGAGCTCCCTCGACGTCATGCCGCCCGCCTCCGGCGTGCCCGTGCCGGGCGCGTGGGCCGGGTCGAGGCAGTCGATGTCGATGGAGATGTAGAGGGGACGGTCGCCGATGCGCCCGCGCAGCTGGTCGGCGATCTCGTCCACGCCTCGCCGCATGACGTCCGCCGACGTCACGATGCCGAAGCCCAGCTTCTCGTCGTCGGTGAGGTCCTGCTTGCCGTACAGCGGGCCGCGCGTGCCGACGTGGGAGAGGGCGGAGGTGTCGAGGATGCCCTCCTCGACCGCGCGGCGGAACGGGGTGCCGTGCGTGTACTCGGCACCGAAGTAGGTGTCCCAGGTGTCGAGGTGGGCGTCGAAGTGGAGCAGGGCCACCGGGCCGTGCTTCTTGGCGACGGACCGCAACAGGGGCAGCGCGATGGTGTGGTCGCCGCCGAGCGTCATCAGCCGCGCCCCCGTCCCCAGTAGGTCGTCGGCCGCCGCCTCGATCGTCTCCACGGCCTCGTTGATGTTGAACGGGTTGACCGCGATGTCCCCTCCGTCCGCGACCTGGGCGAGGGCGAAGGGGGACGCGTCCTGCGCGGGGTTGTACGGGCGCAGCAGCCGGGACGCCTCGCGGATCGCGTTGCCGCCGAAGCGGGCGCCCGGCCGGTACGAGACGCCCGAGTCGAACGGCACGCCCACCACGGCGACGTCGGCGCGGCCGACCTCGTCGAGGCGGGGCAGCCGGGCGAAGGTCGCGGGGCCGGCGTACCGCGGGATGCGGGAGGAGTCGACGGGGCCGCGGGGCGTCTCGTTGCTGCTCATGAGGTAATGCCTTCTTTCCTACGCTTCATCGCGCATGGAGTGATATGTACTACTTCTTGTCCGACTCTACTGGGGAGCCGGGACCGGTTCGGACACGAGTTCGGGGGCGGCGCGGCCGGCCAGCCGCTCGCGCCACGCGGTGAGGACGGCCTCGTCGGTCGCGGGGGTCGCCAGGGACACGACGACATAGGCGGCGAGGGACGAGAGCAGGCCGTAGTAGACGGGCTCGTTGGCGAGGATGCCGTAGCCCGCCATCAGGCCGACGACCGCGAGGCCGCCGACGATCACGGAGGCGAGCGCGCCGTACACCGTGCCGCGCTTCCACAGCAGGCCGCCGAGGATCGGCACGAGGAGGCCGCCGACGAGCAGGTTGTACGCCACCGTCAGCGCCTCGACGACGTTGTTGAGGGCGATGGCCGTGCCGATGACGCCGACGCCCATGATGAGGATGAAGGCGCGGTTGCCCGCCACCTCGTCCCGCTCGCCGCCCGTGACCTTTCCGCGCAGCCGCGACCAGATGTCGTTGTTGGCCACGGTCGCGCAGGCAATCAGCGCACCGGAGGACGTCGACATCACGGCGGCGAGCGCGGCGGCCAGCACCAGGCCCCGTACGCCGACCGGCAGTTCGTCCTTGACGATCGTCGCGAAGGCGTCGTCCGCGTTGGCCAGGTTCGGGTAGAGGACTTTGGCCGCCGTGCCGATGACGGCGCCGGCGAGGGCGTACACGAGGCAGTAGGTGCCCGCGACCGTGCCGCCCCACTTGGCCGTCGTGTCGCTGCGGGCGGTGAAGACGCGCTGCCAGATGTCCTGTCCGATGAGCATGCCGAACGTATAGATCAGGACGTACGTGAAGATCGTCTCGCCGCCGATGCCCAGCGGGTCGAAGTACGAGGTCGGCAGCTTCGCCTTCATCTCGCCGAAGCCGCCCGCCTTGACGACCGCGATGGGCAGGAGCAGGAGCAGTACGCCGATCGTCTTGACGACGAACTGCACCATGTCGGTCAGGGTGATGGACCACATGCCGCCGAGCGTCGAGTACGCGACGACGATCGAGCCGCCGAGGACGATCGCGACGGTCCGGTTCATGTCGAAGAGGACGTCGAAGATCGTGGCGTAGGCGATGGTGGACGTCACCGCGAGCATGAGGGTGTACGCCCACATGACGAGGCCGGAGATGACCCCGGCCCGGCCGCCGTACCGGAGATCCAGCATCTCGGAGACGGTGTAGACCTTCAGGCGGGCGATGCGGGCGGAGAAGAAGACGGAGAGGGCGAGGAGCCCGAGGCCGATGGTGAAGACCATCCAGGCGCCGGAGAGGCCGTACTGGTAGCCGAGGCCGACGCCGCCGATGGTGGAGGCGCCGCCGAGGACGATGGCGGCCATCGTGCCGGAGTACATCGCGGGGCCGAGGCGACGGCCCGCGACCAGGAACTCGCTCTTGGACTTGGCGCGGCGCATGCCCCACCAGCCCACGGCCAGCATGCCGAGCAGATAGACGACGATGACTGTGTAGTCGATGGCCATGGGGGCCTCCTTCGCTCGGGTCTCGCCGGCGGGTGACGAGCACCGACATTAGGTGGCCGGAAAGCGGCTGCGAAGTGTACGTTTCATCCACCGAGGCCGTTCCGACTGAAGGAAACGCACACCATGCCGGACCCGGCCGTCCCACCCACCCCACCCGTCCCGCTGGCCGCACTGCTGGCCCGCGAGGACCTCGCGCTGCGGCAGATCGCGGGCCCCGTGGACCCGGCCGCCGTCATCCACTGGGCGCACACCTCGGAGATGGCCGACCCGTACCCGTATCTGCTGGGCGGCGAGCTGCTGCTGACCGCGGGCGTGCATGTGCCGGAGGCGGCCGGGTCGGGGGCGTACTTCGACGACTACGTCTCCCGGATCGTGGCGGCGGGCGGAGCGGCCCTGGGCTTCGGTCTCGCGCCGGTGCACGACACCGTGCCGCGCGCCCTGGTGGCGGCCTGCGACGCCTATGAACTCCCCCTGATCGAGGTCCCGCCCCAGACCACCTTCTCCGGTGTGGCCCGCGCGGTCTGGCAGCTCATGGCCCAGGCCCGCCTCGCCGAACTCCGGCGCGTGACCGAGGCCCAGCAGAGCCTCGCCGCCGCCGCGTCCCGCCCGGATCCGGTGCCGTCGGTGCTGCGGCAACTGGCGCAGCGGCTCTCCGGGCGGGCGGTGCTGTACGGGCCGGAGGGGACGGAGATCGCGGCGGCGGGGCGCGTCGTGGCGGACGCCGCCCGGGACGCGCTGGCCGAGCTCGCCCAGGTCGTACGCCCCTCCGGCCCCGGCACCCCCACCTCCGCCACCCACACCGCCGCCGGCGTTCATCTCGCCGCCTACGCCCTCGGCGCCGGTCGGGGCTTCGTCCTCGGGGTGGCCGCCCCCGCCCGCGAACCCGGCGACCACACCATCGCCTCCGTCGCCGCCGTCCTGCTCTCCCTCCTCACCGGCGAGCACCAGAGCGGCTCGGGAGCGGCCCGGTCCTCGGCGCTGGTACGGCTGCTGCTGGGCGGCCGGCCGGAGGAGGTGGCGGTGCTGCTGGGCGCGGGGCGGTGGGTGGTGGTGCACGCGGCCCCGGAGGCGCGGGCCCGGGAGACGGCCGCTCCCGACACCGTGTCCGCCTCCGCGCTCGGCGCCGCGCTCGGCTCGCCGCTGGTCGACCTCGCCGAGGACGTCGTACGGGTGCTCGTGCCCGCCGGGCGGGAGCCGGTCGCCCCTCAGGCCGGCTGGACCCTCGGCGTCAGTGGCGCCGTCGAGCCGCGTGACTGGGCCCTCGCCGACACCCAGGCCGCCCGCGCTCTGGCCCGCGCGCACGCCACCCGTACCGCCCTGGTCCGGCACGGCGGGCGGCCGGGCCTCGCCGCTCTCGTCCCGGCCGACGAGGCCGAGGCACACGCCCGTGCCCTCCTCGCGCCCCTCGCCGGCTCCCCCGCCCTGCTGGACACCCTGCGCACCTGGCTGTCCCTGCACGGCAGTTGGGACCGGACGGCGGTGGCACTCGCCGTGCACCGCAACACCGTGCGGCAGCGGGTCGCCAAGTGCGCGGGGTTGCTCGACACCGACCTCGACGACCCCGACGTACGCATGGAGTTGTGGTTCGCACTGCGTGAGTGACCCGCGTCCCAGCGTCCGGGACACCCCGCACGCGCACAGGGGGCTGCCTCACAATGGACCCCATGCCGATACCCGGGACTCCCAGCCGCGCCGAGCTCGTCGACCACCTCGTACGAACCCGCATCGCGGGCGACGTCGCGACGCCCCGAGAGAACAACCTCTCCCACTACCGTCAGCTCGCGAACGGCAACCGCCACTACTGGCTCGGCCTGGAGCTCGGCGACCGCTGGAGCGACGAGCAGGACGTGCTCGCGGTGATGGCGGAGCGGGTGGGTGTCAACGACGATCCCGAGTACCGGTACGGCCAGGACACCATCGACCCCGAGCTGACGGTGGACGGGTTGGAGCGGATGGCGGCGCGGCTGCGGAAGGCCGCCGAGGGAGCGCAGCGGGTGCTGTTCGCCACCGGTCACCCGGGCGGTCTGCTGGAGGTGCACCACTCCACCGCCGCCGCGCTGCGGGCGGCCGGCTGCGAGATCGTCGTCATCCCGGAGGGGCTCCAGACGGAGGAGGGGTACGTCATGCAGTTCGCGGACGTGGCGATGCTGGAGCACGGCGCCTCGCTGTGGCACACCCACTCGGGCGAGCCGATGAAGGCCATCCTGACGGGCATGGAGCGCGAGGGGCGTCCGCTGCCCGACCTCGTCGTCGCCGACCACGGCTGGGCGGGGTACGCCGCCCAGCACGGCGTGGACTCCGTCGGGTACGCCGACTGCAACGACCCCGCCCTCTTCGTCGGCGAGGCGGAGGGCACCGTCCAGGTGACGGTCCCCCTCGACGACCATGTCGTCAGCCCGCGCCACTACGACCCGATGACGGCGTATCTGCTGGCGGAGGCCGGCCTCGTCCCGTAGGCGGCTACGGCCAGGGGTTCAGCCCCTCCGTGCGCTGCTGCGCATGCCCCGGCGTCGGGTCCAGGTAGACCCTGCTCACGCCGGGGAACGCGGCCCGCAGCCGTAGCTCGGCCTGTTCGCAGGCCCACTCGATCTGGGCCGCCGTCGACACGTCCCGGAAGTCGACCTTGGCGGCGACCAGCGCCTCGCGCGGCCCCTGGACCAGGGTCGTCAGCTCCAGCACGGCCTCGATGTGCTCCACCGCCAGCAGCTCGGCCCTGATCCGCTCCCGCATCGGCCGCGGCAGCGGACGGCCGATCAGCAGCTCGGCGTTGGACCGCCCGAGCACCCACGCCACGCACAGCAGCAACAGCCCGATGAGCAGCGAGGCGACCCCGTCCCAGACACCGGAACCGGTGAGCTGGCCGCCGAGCAGTCCGCCCGCGGCGAGCGCGAGGCCGATCAGCGCGGCGGAGTCCTCCAGGACGACGGCCTTCACGGCGGTGTCCGGGGTGTGGCGGAGGTAGAGCTTGAACGGCGCCCGGAAGCGGGCCGCCTCCCCGCGGGCCTGCTTCAGTCCCGTCCGCAGCGAGTAGCCCTCCAGGAGGAAGGCGACGCCGAGGACGATGTACGAGATGAGCGGGTCGCCGAGGTCCTCGCCCTCGACGAGGGTGTGGATGCCGTCGTACAGGGAGAAGACCGCGCCGCCGACGAAGGTGGCGACGGCGGCCAGCATGGCCCAGATGTAGCGCTCGGGGCCGTGGCCGAGGGGATGCTCCTCGTCGGCGGGTTTCTCGCTGCGCTTCAGGGCGGTGAGCAGCAGGACCTCGGTGACGGTGTCGGCGACCGAGTGCGCGGCCTCGGAGAGCATCGCGCTGGAGCCGCTGATCACACCGGCGACCGCCTTGGCGAGGGCGATCCCGAGGTTGGCGACGGCGGCCACGAGCACCGTGAAGGTGCTCTCGCCGCCGCCCTGTTCGGCTTCCGCCGCTTTCGCCTTCGCTTCCGCTGCCGTCATGCCCCCCAGTGTTGCCGACGTGATCTCAGCGTGCGCGAGGAGCCCGGACCACGCCTTCCTGGATCACCGAGATGGCAAGCTGTCCGTCCTGGGTGTAGATGCGCGCCTGGCCGAGCCCGCGGCCGCCGTGCGCGGACGGCGACTCCTGGTCGTACAGCAGCCATTCGTCGGCGCGGAAGGGCCGGTGGAACCACATGGCGTGGTCGAGGGAGGCGCCGACGACGTCCCCGGTCGCCCAGCCGCCGCGCCCGTGCGCAAGCAGGATGGAGTCGACGTGATCTCAGCGTGCGCGAGGAGCCCGGACCACGCCTTCCTGGATCACCGAGATGGCGAGCTGTCCGTCCTGGGTGTAGATGCGCGCCTGGCCGAGCCCGCGGCCGCCGTGCGCGGACGGCGACTCCTGGTCGTACAGCAGCCATTCGTCGGCGCGGAAGGGCCGGTGGAACCACATGGCGTGGTCGAGGGAGGCGCCGACGACGTCCCCGGTCGCCCAGCCGCCGCGCCCGTGCGCGAGCAGGATGGAGTCGAGGAGGGTCATGTCGGAGACGTAGGTGGCGAGGACGACATGCAGCAGGGGGTCGTCGGCGAGCTTGCCGTTGGTGCGGAACCAGACCTGCGAGTGCGGCTCGCGCGGCTCGCCGAACTTCCCGTACGGCGGCTCGTCGACGTAGCGCAGGTCGATCGCCTCGCGGGCCTCCAGGAACTTCCCGATGACCTCGGGGGCGATGTGGTCGTAGCCGCGCAGCCGCTCGTGCGAGGTGGGGAGCGTGGCGGGGTCGGGGGCGGCCGGCATCGGGGCCTGGTGGTCGAAGCCTTCCTCGTACGTCTGGAAGGACGCCGACAGCGCGAAGATCGGCTGGCCGTGCTGGACGGCGACGACCCGGCGGGCGGTGAAGGAGCGGCCGTCGTTCATGCGCTCGACCGTGTAGACGATCGGCGCGCCCGGGTCCCCGGGGCGCAGGAAGTACGCGTGGAGGGAGTGGGCGAGGCGGTCCTCGGGGACCGTCCGCCCGGCGGCGACGAGCGCCTGGGCCGCGACCTGACCGCCGAAGACACGCGGGACGATGGCGGGCCGGGACTGGCCGCGGAAGATGTTCTCCTCGATCTGCTCCAGGTCGAGCAGATCGAGGAGATCCTGAAGTGCCTGACTCATGCAGTCATTTCTACTGGTCAGTAATTGCGGGGACCTTACAGACCCATGTCCTTACAGACCCATGTCCTTGGCGATGATCGTCTTCATGATCTCGTTCGTGCCGCCGTAGATCCGGTTGACGCGGTTGTCCGCGTACAGGCGGGCGATCGGGTACTCGTTCATGAAGCCGTAGCCGCCGTGCAGCTGGAGGCAGCGGTCGATCACGCGGTGCGCGACCTCGGTGCAGAACAGCTTCGCGGAGGCCGCCTCGGCCGGGGTCAGCTCGCCCGCGTCCAGCGCCTCGGTGGCGCGGTCGGCGACCGCCTCGGCGGCGTCGACCTCGGCCTTGCACGCGGCCAGCTCGAACTTGGTGTTCTGGAAGGTGGCGACGGGCTTGCCGAAGACCGTGCGGTCCGTGACGTACTGCTGGGCGAACCGGACGGCGGCCTTGGCCTGGGCGTAGGCGCCGAAGGCGATGCCCCAGCGCTCGGACGCCAGGTTGTGGCCGAGGTAGTAGAAGCCCTTGTTCTCCTCGCCGAGCAGGTCCTCGACGGGCACCTTCACGTCGACGAACGCCAGCTCGGCGGTGTCGGAGGTGCGCAGGCCCAGCTTGTCGAGCTTGCGGCCGATCGAGTAGCCCTCGGCCTTGGTGTCCACGGCGAAGAGGGAGATGCCGTGCCGGCGGTCCTCGGCGGTGGAGGCGGCGGTACGGGCGGCCACGATCACACGGTCGGCGTGCACGCCACCGGTGATGAAGGTCTTGGCACCGTTGAGGACGTAGTGCGTGCCGTCCTCGCTCAGCTTGGCGGTGGTCTTCATGCCCGCGAGGTCGGAGCCGGTGCCCGGCTCGGTCATCGCCAGCGCCCACATCTCCTCGGCGGAGACGAACTTCGGCAGGTAGCGCTTCTTCTGCTCGTCGGTGGCGAGCATCTTGATGTACGGCAGGGCGAGCAGCACATGCACACCGGAGCCGCCGAAGTGGACGCCCGCGCGGGCCGTCTCCTCGTACATCACGGCCTCGAACTTGTACGAGTCGATGCCGGCGCCGCCGAACTCCTCCGGCACGTTGATGCCGAAGAGGCCCAGCTCGGCGAGCTTGTAGTAGAACTCGCGCGGCGCCTGGCCGGCCGCGAACCACTCGTCGTAAACGGGGACGACCTCGGCCTCGATGAAGGCCCGGAGGGTCTCCCGGAACGCCTCGTGGTCCTCGTTGAACACCGTACGGCGCACCGCCGCCACCTCCACCTGGCTCAGGATCGCTTGTCTAAGCGCTTGCTCAGAAGACAAAGGTACCGGCCGGTAGGAAGACGCGCCAGAGGCGCACCCCCGTAACGCTCGTCACGCGACGGGCCTCACGCGCCCGCCGCCCCGAACGCCCCCCGGGCCATCCGGTGCAGCAGCTCCGCCGTGACACCCCGCCCCGGGAGCGCGCCCGGCCGTCCCAGATGCGGGGTCGAGTTCAGCAGGCCGAAGACCGAGTGCACGGCGGACCGCGCGGTCGGCTCCGTCAGCGCCGGGTAGACCTCGCGGACGACCTCCACCCACAGCTCGACGTACTGCCGCTGGAGCTGGCGGACCAGCTTGCGGTCGCTGTCGCGCAGGCGGTCCAGCTCGCGGTCGTGGAGGGTGATGAGGGGGCGATCGTCCAGGGCGAAGTCGATGTGGCCCTCGATCAGGGAGTCGAGGACGTCCGCCGCCGCGGAGCCGTCCGCGTCCGCCAGCCGCCGCCTCGCACCCCGCAGCAGTTGCTCACTGATCCCCACCAGCAGCTCCGCCAGCATCGCGTCCTTGCCCGCGAAGTGCCGGTAGAGGCCGGGGCCGCTGATGCCGACGGCGGCCCCTATCTCGTCCACGCCCACGCCGTGGAAGCCGCGCTCGGCGAAGAGGCGCGCGGCCTCCTTGAGGATCTGCTCGCGCCGGGTGGGGGCGTCGGTTCTGGTGGCCATGGAAGCAATTCTAGACAGGGAGGTTAGCGGTCGTTAACCTGGAGGAAATGGTTAACGCTCATTAACAGTCGACCACTGGGTGAGGGGACCGCAGGATGCACGAGGCACCGGAGCTGACGAGCGCGGCAGAACCCGCGTCGGAGGCCTGGCGGGCCAACGAGGAGGCGCACCTCGCACTCGTCGGGGAGCTGCGCGGCAAGCTGGCCGCCGCCCGCCTGGGCGGAGGTGAGAAGGCGCGTGCCCGGCACACCGCGCGCGGCAAGCTGCTGCCGCGCGACCGCGTGGACACCCTCCTCGACCCGGGCTCGCCCTTCCTTGAGCTGGCCCCGCTCGCCGCCGACGGGCTGTACGAAGGCCAGGCCCCGGCCGCCGGTGTGATCGCCGGGATCGGGCGGGTCAGCGGGCGTGAGTGCGTGATCGTCGCCAACGACGCGACCGTCAAGGGCGGCACGTACTACCCGATGACGGTGAAGAAGCATCTGCGCGCCCAGGAAGTCGCCCTGGAGAACCGTCTGCCCTGTCTGTATCTGGTCGACTCCGGCGGAGCCTTCCTGCCCATGCAGGACGAGGTCTTCCCCGACCGCGACCACTTCGGGCGGATCTTCTACAACCAGGCCCGGATGTCGGGTGCCGGCATCCCCCAGATCGCCGCCGTCCTCGGCTCCTGCACGGCCGGCGGCGCCTATGTGCCGGCGATGAGCGACGAGGCCGTGATCGTCCGCAACCAGGGCACGATCTTCCTCGGCGGCCCGCCCCTGGTGAAGGCCGCCACCGGAGAGGTCGTCACCGCCGAGGAGCTGGGCGGCGGCGAGGTGCACTCCCGGGTCTCCGGCGTCACCGACCATCTCGCCGAGGACGACGCCCACGCCCTCAGGATCGTGCGGAACATCGTCGCCACGCTCCCCGCGCGCGGGTCCCTGCCGTGGTCCGTCGAGCCGGCCGTCGAGCCCAAGATCGACCCGTACGGGCTCTACGGCGCCGTCCCCGTCGACTCCCGCACCCCCTATGACGTACGCGAGGTCATCGCGCGCGTGGTCGACGGCTCGCGCTTCTCGGAGTTCAAGTCCGAGTTCGGGCAGACCCTGGTCACCGGCTTCGCCCGGATCCACGGCCACCCGGTCGGCATCGTCGCCAACAACGGCATCCTCTTCTCCGAGTCCGCCCAGAAGGGCGCCCACTTCATCGAGCTGTGCGACCAGCGCGGCATCCCGCTGGTGTTCCTACAGAACATCTCCGGGTTCATGGTGGGGCGTTCGTACGAGGCGGGCGGCATCGCCAAGCACGGCGCGAAGATGGTCACGGCCGTCGCCTGCACGCGCGTGCCGAAACTGACGGTGGTGGTCGGCGGCTCGTACGGCGCGGGCAACTACTCCATGTGCGGCCGGGCCTACTCCCCCCGCTTCCTGTGGATGTGGCCCAACGCCAAGATCTCGGTGATGGGCGGCGAACAGGCCGCGTCGGTCCTCGCGACCGTCAAGCGGGACCAGTTGGAGGCCCGCGGCGAGAACTGGGCCGCGGAGGACGAGGATGCCTTCAAGGATCCGATCCGTGCGCAGTACGACCGTCAGGGGAATGCCTACTACGCGACGGCCCGCCTGTGGGACGACGGGGTCATCGACCCCCTGGAGACCCGTCAGGTCCTGGGCCTGGCCCTGACCGCCTGCGCCAACGCGCCCCTGGGTGACCCCCAGTTCGGCGTCTTCCGGATGTGATGAGGGGACCCATGTTCGACACCGTACTCGTGGCCAACCGGGGCGAGATCGCCGTCCGCGTCATCCGGACCCTGCGCGCGCTGGGCGTCCGGAGCGTCGCCGTCTTCTCCGACGCCGACGCGGACGCCCGGCACGTCCGGGAGGCCGACACGGCGGTACGGCTCGGTCCGGCACCGGCCGCCGAGAGCTATCTGTCGGTCGAGCGGCTGCTGGAGGCCGCTTTGTCGACGGGCGCCCAGGCCGTCCACCCCGGCTACGGCTTCCTCGCCGAGAACGCCGCCTTCGCCCGCGCGTGCGCCGATGCCGGGCTGGTCTTCATCGGCCCGCCCGCCGAGGCCATCTCCCTCATGGGCGACAAGATCCGCGCCAAGGAGACGGTGGACGCGGCGGGGGTGCCGGTGGTGCCCGGCGGCCGTGACCCCGAACTGGCCTCCGCCGCTCAGGAATTGGGCGCTCCGGTCCTGCTGAAGCCCTCGGCCGGCGGTGGCGGCAAGGGCATGCGGCTCGTGCGGGATCTGGAGCTGCTGGACGACGAGATCGCCGCCGCCCGCCGCGAGGCCCGCGCCTCCTTCGGCGACGACACGCTCCTGGTCGAGCGGTGGATCGACCGCCCCCGGCACATCGAGATCCAGGTCCTGGCCGACGGGCACGGCAACGTCATCCACCTGGGCGAGCGCGAGTGCTCGCTCCAGCGCCGCCACCAGAAGATCATCGAGGAGGCCCCGTCGGTCCTCCTGGACGAGGCCACGCGCGCGGCGATGGGCGAGGCGGCGGTCCAGGCGGCCCGCTCCTGCGGCTACCGGGGCGCGGGCACGGTGGAGTTCATCGTCCCCGGCAACGACCCCTCCTCCTACTACTTCATGGAGATGAACACCCGTCTCCAGGTGGAACACCCCGTCACCGAGCTCATCACCGGCCTGGACCTGGTGGAGTGGCAGCTGCGGGTGGCGGCGGGTGAACCGCTGCCGTTCGGGCAGGACGACGTACGGCTCACCGGGCACGCCGTCGAGGCGCGCATCTGCGCCGAGGACCCCGCGCGCGGCTTCCTCCCCTCCGGAGGCACGGTGGTGAGGCTGCACGAGCCGCAGGGCGACGGTGTCCGCACGGACTCCGGGCTCAGCGAGGGCGTGGAGGTCGGCAGCCTCTACGACCCGATGCTGTCCAAGGTGATCGCGTACGGCCCCGACCGCGCGACGGCGATCCGCAAGCTCCGCGCGGCTCTCGCGGACACCGTCACGCTGGGCGTGCAGACCAACGCGGGCTTCCTGCGCCGCCTCCTGGCCCATCCGGCGGTGGTGGCCGGCGAGTTGGACACGGGGCTGGTGGAGCGCGAGGTGGACGGTCTGGTCGCCACGGACGTACCGGAGGAGGTCTACGAGGCCGCGGCGGCCGTACGCCTGGAGACCCTGAAGCCCCGCGGCAAAGACGGCGACGGCTGGACGGACCCGTTCTCCGTGCCGAGCGGCTGGCGCCTGGGCGGCACCCCCAAGCCGGTCGCCTTCCATCTGCGCGTCCAGGACCCGGTGGAGTACACCCCGCGCGGCGCGGCGACCGTCACGGACGACCGGGTGAGCGTGCTGCTGGACGGTGTCCGGCACACCTTCCACCGGGCCGCCGACTGGCTCGGTCGCGACGGCGACGCCTGGCACGTACGCGACCACGACCCGGTGGCCGCGTCCCTGTCCGGCGCGGCCCACGCGGGCGCCGACTCGCTGACCGCGCCCATGCCGGGGACGGTGACGGTGGTGAAGGTCGCCGTGGGGGACGAAGTGGCGGCGGGCCAGAGCCTGTTGGTGGTGGAGGCGATGAAGATGGAGCACGTCATCTCCGCGCCGCACGCGGGCACGGTCGCCGAACTGGACGTCAAGCCGGGCGCGACGGTCGCGATGGACCAGGTGCTGGCCGTCATCACCCCCGTGGAGGACGAGACATGACACTCCCCATGGTCGTACCGGAGGCGGGCCTGCCGACCCGCGTCCGTATCCACGAGGTCGGCGCGCGCGACGGTCTACAGAACGAGAAGTCGAGCGTCCCGACGGACGTCAAGGCGGAGTTCATCCACCGCCTGGCCGGCGCGGGCCTGACGACGATCGAGGCGACGAGTTTCGTCCACCCCAAGTGGGTGCCCCAACTGGCGGACGCCGAGGAGCTGTTCCCGCGGCTGGCCGAGGTGGAGGCGGATCTCCCGGTCCTGGTCCCGAACGAACGCGGCCTGGAGCGCGCCCTGGCGCTGGGGGCGACCCGGATCGCCGTCTTCGCCAGCGCCAGCGAGTCGTTCGCGAAGGCCAACCTCAACCGCACGATGGACGAGGCGCTGGCCATGTTCGAGCCGACGGTGGCGCGCGGGAAGGAGGCGGGCCTCCATGTCCGCGGCTACCTCTCCATGTGCTTCGGCGACCCGTGGGAGGGCGCGGTGCCGGTCCCGCAGGTCGTCCGGGTCTGCCGGGCGCTGCTCGACATGGGCTGCGACGAGTTGAGCCTGGGCGACACGATCGGCGTGGCGACCCCGGGCCATGTGCGGGCGCTGCTGCGGGCGTTGAACGAGGAGGGCGTCTCCACGTCCGTGCTCGGCGTGCACTTCCACGACACGTACGGGCAGGCGCTCGCCAACACCTACGCGGCCCTCGTGCACGGCGTCACCACGGTGGACGCCTCCGCCGGCGGCCTCGGCGGCTGCCCGTACGCCAAGTCCGCCACCGGCAATCTCGCCACCGAAGACCTCGTGTGGATGCTGCAAGGCCTCGGCATCGACACCGGAGTCGACCTCGGCCGTCTAGTCGCCACCAGCGCCTGGATGGCCGACCACCTGGGCCGACCCAGCCCGTCCCGCACCGTTCGAGCCCTGTCCCACAAGGAGCAGTGACCCGCGATGGACCACCGACTCTCCCCCGAACTCGAAGAACTCCGCCGCACGGTGGAGGAGTTCGCGCATGACGTAGTCGCTCCCAAGATCGCCGACTATTACGAACACCACGAGTTCCCGTACGACATCGTCCGCGAGATGGGCCGCATGGGCCTGTTCGGACTGCCGTTCCCCGAGGAGTACGGCGGCATGGGCGGCGACTACCTGGCGCTCGGCATCGCCCTGGAGGAACTGGCGCGGGTCGACTCATCGGTGGCGATCACGCTGGAGGCCGGGGTCTCCCTGGGCGCGATGCCCCTCCATCTCTACGGCACGGAGGCCCAGAAGCGGGAGTGGCTGCCCCGCCTCTGCGCGGGCGAGACCCTGGGCGCGTTCGGCCTGACGGAACCGGACGGCGGCAGCGACGCGGGCGCGACGCGCACGACGGCGAAGCTGGACCCGGCCACGAACGAATGGGTGATCAACGGCACGAAGTGCTTCATCACCAACTCGGGCACGGACATCACGGGCCTGGTGACGGTGACGGCGGTGACGGGCCGCAAGCCCGACGGCAAGCCGCTGATCTCGTCGATCATCGTCCCGTCGGGCACGCCGGGCTTCACGGTGGCGGCGCCGTACTCGAAGGTCGGCTGGAACGCGTCGGACACCCGGGAGTTGTCGTTCGTCGACGTCCGCGTCCCGGCGGCGAACCTCCTGGGCGAGGAGGGCCGAGGCTACGCCCAGTTCTTGAGGATTCTCGACGAGGGCCGCATCGCGATCGCGGCCCTGGCCACGGGCCTGGCGCAAGGCTGTGTGGACGAGTCGGTCAAGTACGCCAAGGAACGCCACGCCTTCGGCAAGCCCATCGGCGCCAACCAGGCCATCCAGTTCAAGATCGCCGACATGGAGATGAAGGCCCACACGGCCCGCCTCGCCTGGCGCGACGCCGCATCGAGGCTGGTCTCGGGCGAGCCCTTCAAGAAGGAGGCGGCCCTCGCCAAGCTCTACTCCTCGACGATCGCGGTGGACAACGCCCGAGACGCCACACAGGTCCACGGCGGCTACGGCTTCATGAACGAGTACCCGGTGGCCCGCATGTGGCGCGACTCCAAGATCCTGGAGATCGGCGAGGGCACGAGTGAGGTACAGCGGATGCTGATCGCTCGGGAGTTGGGGTTGGTCGGCTGAGTCCCGGGCCGATACGCCACAGGAGCCCCCGGAGCCCATAACCGGGCCCGGGGGCTCCGGTTCGCTCACCGGTGGTCGCCGAGGTTCGGTCGTAGCCCCCGCCCCCTGGACAAGATCTGAGGTTAGGCTAACCTACGTTCGAACTTGTCCGGCGGGCGCTTCGCCCCGTTCGAAAGCAGCCTCACCATGCCCAACGCCAGAGTCACTCACCTCACCCGCCGCGGCATCCTCGCCGCGGGCGGCGCCCTCGGCCTCGGTGCCGTGCTCGCGGCCTGCGGTGACGACGACGCGAAAAGCGGTGGCTCTGGCGAGGAGACCGCCGCCGCGGAGAAGTCCGGTCCCTGGACGTTCAAGGACGACCGCGGCACCGAGGTCAAGCTCGACAAGATCCCCGCGAACATCGTCGCCTTCACCGGCGTCGCCGCCGCGCTTTTCGACTACGGCATCTCCGTGAAGGGCGTCTTCGGCCCGACCAAGACCACCGACGGCAAGGCCGACGTCCAGGCCGGCGACATGGACATCTCCAAGGTCGAGATCCTCGGCAACGTCTGGGACCAGTTCAACGTCGAGAAGTACGCCGCCCTCGCCCCGGACGTCCTCATCACCACGATGTTCGACGACGCCGGCACCCTCTGGTACGTCCCCGCCGCCTCCAAGGACAAGATCGCCAAGCTCGCCCCGAGCGTCGGCATCTCCGTCTACGACCGCCAGATCACCGAGCCGTTGCAGCGCATGTGGGAGCTTGCCGAGTCCCTCGGCGCCGACATGAGCGCCGCCACCGTCACCGACGCCAAGAAGAAGTTCGAGGCCGCCGCGACCCGGCTGCGCGCCGCCGCGAAGGCGAAGCCGAACATCAAGGTGATGGCCGGTTCCGCCAGCCAGGACATCTTCTACGTCTCCGGCACCAACCTCTCCATCGACCTGGAGTACTTCAAGGCCCTCGGCGTGAACTTCGTCGAGCCCTCCGAGAAGTCCAAGGCCGAGGGTGGCGGCTGGTACGAGTCGCTGAGCTGGGAGAACGTCGACAAGTACAAGGCCGACATCATCATGATGGACGACCGGTCGTCGACCATTCAGCCGGCCGACATCACCGAGGCGACCTGGAAGAAGCTGCCCGCGGTGAAGGCGGGGCAGGTCATCTCCCGTTCGCCGGAGCCGATTCTGTCGTACGACAAGTGCACGCCGCTTCTTGAGACGCTCGCCGAGGCGCTTGAGAACGCGAAGAAGGTCAGCTGAAAAAACGGGGCTGATGTTGCGGGGCGACTGCGGGCCCGTTGTGGCTGGTCGCGCAGTTCCCCGCGCCCCTGAAAAGCAAAAAACCTTGCCCCCCTGCCAACTCAGGAGCGCACCCCTCATGACCACCGCCGTCGCCGCACCGTTCCGCTTCTTCTCTCTCCAGGTCGTAAGAACGCTGCGGCTCGGGCCGTCTCTCGTCCGGGTCACCTTCGGTGGGGACGAGCTGCGGGAGTTCTGCTCCGACGGGTGCGACCAGTCGCTGTCGCTCTTCATCCCCGCCGAGGGGCGGACCGAGCCCCGTGTTCCGATCGAGCTCGGCGACGGCTGGTGGCAGGCGTGGCGTGAACTCCCTGATGACGTACGGGCCGTGATGCGGTCGTACACGCTCCGCGCGCTGCGGCGCGACGCCCTTGGGCGTACCACCGAGATCGACATCGACTTCGTGCTGCACGGCGTGGAGCCCGGCGCCACCACGCCGGCCGGACCCGCCTCCCGCTGGGCCGCGCGGGCCGCCGCCGGGGACCGAGTCCTCCTCCTCGGCCCCGCCATCGCCGACAACCGTGCCATCCGGTTCCGGCCGCCGCAGGGCACCGACCTCACCCTCATCTGGGGCGACGAGACCGCCGTACCCGCCGTCTCCTCGATCGTCGAGTCCCTGCCGGCCGGCACCCGTGCCCGGGTGTGGCTGGAGGTGCAGCACGCCGCCGACATCCAGGACCTGGTGACCGAGGCGGACGCCGAGATCACCTGGTTCGTCAGGGATCAGGAGGGTGCCGAGGGGTCCCCCATGGCCCTCGGCACCCTCCGCGAGGCCCAACTCCCGGCCGCCGAGCGCCCGTACGTGTGGATCGCGGGCGAGTCGAGCTGTGTGAAGCAGTTGCGCCGGCACTTCGTCGGCGAGCGCGGTATCGACCGCCGGAGCGTCACCTTCGTCGGGTACTGGCGGCAAGGGATGACCGAGGAACAGCTCCGCGCCGCCGAGTAGTCCCCGACGCAACCAACGGGAGTGCCAACTGCGGTCGAAGTGACCGTAGTCACGGTTGATGCCGCGCTTGATCCAAGTTACTTAGGTTAGGCTAACCTAAGTAAGCGAGACCGACGCTCAAGACCACGGGAACGTGAAGCGAAGATCGCGTCCCCACCCCCGTCCGACCCGCACGGACTGCTCCCCACCGGAGGACCCCCACCATGCGCTCGCACCTGCTCAATGACACGACCGCGGAGCAGTACCGCCGCTCCGTGACCGAAGGTATCGAGCGGGTGGCAGCCAAACTCGCCGCCACCGACCGTCCGTTCACCGGTGTCACCGTCGACGCCCTCGCCCCGACCATCGACGCGATCGACCTCGACAAGCCGCTGCTGGACACCGGCGCGGTGCTCGACGAGCTGGAGGACGTCTACCTCCGCGACGCGGTCTACTTCCACCACCCCCGCTATCTCGCCCACCTCAACTGCCCGGTCGTCATCCCGGCCGTGCTCGGCGAGGCGATCCTGTCCGCGGTCAACTCCTCCCTGGACACCTGGGACCAGTCGGCCGGCGGCACCCTCATCGAGCGCAAGCTCATCGACTGGACGACCGCCCGGATCGGCCTCGGCCCGGCCGCCGACGGCGTGTTCACCTCCGGCGGCACCCAGTCCAACCTCCAGGCGCTGCTGCTCGCCCGCGAGGAAGCGAAGACGGACACCACGGCCAAACTGCGCATCTTCGCCTCCGAGGTCAGCCACTTCAGCGTCAAGAAGTCCGCCAAACTCCTCGGCCTCTCCCCCGACTCCGTGGTCACCATCCCCGTCGACCAGAACAAGCGGATGCAGACCGTCGCGCTCGCCCATGAGCTGGAGCGCTGCAAGGCCGCCGGTCTCGTGCCGATGGCCGTCGTCGCCACCGCCGGCACCACCGACTTCGGCTCCATCGACCCGCTGCCCGAGATCGCCGAGCTGTGCTCGCAGTACGGCACCTGGATGCATGTCGACGCCGCGTACGGCTGCGGACTGCTCGCCTCGGTGAAGTACCGCGGCCGGATCGACGGCATCGAGCGCGCCGACTCGGTCACCGTCGACTATCACAAGTCCTTCTTCCAGCCGGTGAGTTCGTCCGCCGTCCTGGTCCGCGACGCGGCCACGCTCCGCCACGCGACCTACCACGCCGAGTACCTCAACCCGAAGCGCATGGTGCAGGAGCGCATCCCCAACCAGGTCGACAAGTCCCTTCAGACCACCCGCCGGTTCGATGCCCTGAAGCTGTGGGTGACGCTGCGGACGATGGGCGCCGACGGCATCGGGCAGCTCTTCGACGAGGTCTGCGACCTGGCCGCCGAGGGCTGGCAGATCCTCGCCGCCGACCCGCGCTACGACGTCGTGGTCGAGCCGACGCTCTCCACCCTCGTCTTCCGCTACATCCCGGCAGCCGTGACCGATCCCGCCGAGATCGACCGCGCCAACCTCTACGCCCGCAAGGCCCTGTTCGCCTCCGGCGACGCGGTGGTCGCGGGCACCAAGGTCCAGGGCCGCCACTACCTGAAGTTCACCCTGCTCAACCCCGAGACGACGACCGAAGACATCGCCGCCGTCCTCGACCTGATCGCCGGCCACGCCGAGCAGTACCTGGGAGAGTCCCTTGACCGCGCGTCCTGAAACCCCGACCAAAACCCACGACTTCGTGGGCATCGGGCTCGGCCCGTTCAACCTCGGCCTCGCCTGTCTCACCGAGCCCATCGACGAACTCGACGGTGTCTTCCTGGAGTCGAAGCCCGACTTCGAATGGCACGCGGGCATGTTCCTCGAAGGCGCCCACCTCCAGACGCCGTTCATGTCGGACCTGGTCACGCTGGCCGACCCGACCTCGCCGTACTCCTTCCTGAACTACCTGAAGGAGAAGGGCCGACTGTACTCGTTCTACATCCGGGAGAACTTCTACCCGCTGCGCGTCGAGTACGACGACTACTGCCGCTGGGCCGCGAACAAGCTGAGCAGCGTCCGCTTCAGCACGACGGTCGCCGAAGTGACGTACGAGGACGGCGTGTACGTCGTCACGACGACCGCGGGTGACGTCTTCCGCGCCCGTCATCTCGTCCTCGGCACCGGCACCTCCCCCCACTACCCGGAGGCCGTACGCGGCCTCGGCGGTGACTTCTTCCACAACTCCCGCTACATGCAGAACAAGGCGGAGCTCCAGAAGAAGGAGTCGATCACGATCGTCGGCTCCGGGCAGTCCGCCGCCGAGATCTACTACGACCTCCTCGCCGAGATCGACGTGTACGGCTACCGCCTCAACTGGGTGACTCGCTCCCCCCGCTTCTTCCCCCTCGAATACACCAAGCTCACGCTGGAGATGACCTCCCCGGAGTACATCGACTACTACCGCGAGCTGCCCGAGGCCACCCGCTACCGGCTCACGGCCCAGCAGAAGGGCCTGTTCAAGGGCATCGACGGCGATCTCATCAACGAGATCTTCGACCTGCTCTACCAGAAGAACCTCGGCGGGCCCGTCCCCACCCGGCTGCTCACCAACTCCGCGCTGAACAGCGCGCGTTACGAGAACGGCACGTACACCCTCTCCTTCCGCCAGGAGGAGCAGGAGAAGGAGTACGACCTCCAGACGCAGGGCCTGGTCCTCGCCACCGGATACAAGTACGCCGAGCCCCAGTTCCTGACCCCCGTCAAGGACCGGCTGCGCTACGACTCGCAGGGCAACTTCGACGTCGCCCGCAACTACTCGATCGACACCACCGGCCGCGGCGTCTTCCTCCAGAACGCCGGCGTGCACACCCACAGCATCACCTCGCCCGACCTGGGCATGGGTGCGTACCGCAACAGCTACATCATCCGTGAGCTGCTCGGCACCGAGTACTACCCGGTCGAGAAGACGATCGCGTTCCAGGAGTTCTCCGTATGACCACCCCCCGCACCTTCGCCTTCCGCCCCCTCGACCCGCTCAAGGACGCCGAGCTGCTGCACGGCTGGGTCACCCACCCCAAGGCCGCGTTCTGGATGATGCAGGACGCGAAACTGGAGGACGTCGAGCGGGCGTACATGGAGATAGCCGCCGACGAGCACCACCACGCGCTGCTGGGTCTCGACGAGTACGGCGTCCCCGTCTTCCTGATGGAGAAGTACGACCCCGCCCACCGTGAACTGGTGGGCCTGTACGAGCCGTTGCCGGGTGACGTCGGCATGCATTTCCTCACCCCCGCGACCGACACCCCGGTCCACGGCTTCACCCGGTCCGTCATCACCGCCGTCATGGCCCAACTCTTCGAGGACCCGGCCGTCGAGCGGGTCGTCGTCGAACCGGACGTCTCCAACAAGGCCGTCCACGCCCTCAACGAGGCAGTCGGATTCGTGCCCGAGCGGGAGATCCAGAAGCCGGAGAAGAGGGCTCTGCTCAGCTTCTGCACCCGCGAGCGGTTCTTCGCAGCGACGGAGGTGCCCGCATGACCCTCGCCGACTCCGTGGCCCACCTCTCCCCCGAGCGCTGGGAGAAGGCCAACCGCCTCCTCATCCGCAAGGCTCTCGCCGAGTTCGCGCACGAGCGGCTCATCACGCCGGAGGCCACCGCCGACGGCCGCTTCGAGGTCCGCAGCGACGACGGTCTGACCCGCTACGGGTTCACCGCCACCCGCCGCGCCCTCGACCACTGGCAGGTCGACGCCGACTCGATCTCCCGTCACCGAGACGGCGTCGACCGCCCCCTCGCCGCTCTGGACTTCTTCATCGAGCTGAGGAAGTCGCTGGGCCTGAGCGACGAGATCCTGCCGGTGTACCTGGAGGAGATCTCCTCCACCCTCTCCGGCACCTGCTACAAGCTCACCAAGCCGCAGATCCCGGTGGCGGAGCTCGTCGGCAGCGGCTTCCAGGCCATCGAGACCGGCATGACCGAGGGCCACCCCTGTTTCGTCGCCAACAACGGCCGGCTCGGCTTCGGCATCCACGAGTACCTGTCGTACGCCCCCGAGACGGCAAGCCCGGTCCGCCTGGTCTGGCTGGCCGCGCACCGCTCGCGGGCGGCCTTCACCGCGGGTGTCGGGATCGAGTACGAGACCTTCGTGCGCGACGAGCTGGGCGAGGCGACGGTCGACCGCTTCCACGCCACGCTCACCGCCCAGGGCCTCGACCCCGCCGACTACCTCCTCATCCCGGTCCACCCCTGGCAATGGTGGAACAAGCTCAGCGTCACCTTCGCCGCCGAGGTCGCCCGCCGCCACCTCGTCTGCCTGGGCGAGGGCGACGACGAGTATCTGGCCCAGCAGTCGATCCGGACCTTCTTCAACTCCTCCCACCCCGAGAAGCACTATGTGAAGACGGCCCTGTCCGTCATCAACATGGGCTTCATGCGCGGCCTTTCGGCGGCGTACATGGAGGCCACCCCGGCCATCAACGACTGGCTGGCCCAACTCATCGACAACGACCCGGTGTTGAAGGCCACCGGGCTGTCGATCATCCGCGAGCGCGCGGCCGTCGGCTACCGCCACCTGGAGTACGAGGCGGCGACGGACCGCTACTCGCCGTACCGCAAGATGCTGGCCGCGCTGTGGCGCGAGAGCCCGGTCGCCTCCCTCCAGGACGGGGAGTCGTTGGCGACGATGGCGTCCCTGGTCCACGTCGACCACGAGGGCAACTCCTTCGCGGGCGCCCTGATCGAGCAGTCGGGCCTGACACCGGTGGAGTGGCTGCGCCGCTACCTCACGGCGTACTTCACCCCGCTCCTCCACAGCTTCTACGCCTACGACCTGGTCTACATGCCGCACGGCGAGAACGTGATCCTGGCCCTGAAGGATGGCGCGGTGACCCGCGCGATCTACAAGGACATCGCCGAGGAGATCGCCGTCATGGACGTCGACGCGGTCCTCCCGCCGACCGTCGAACGCCTCCGCGTGGACGTGCCGGAGGACAAGAAGCTCCTCTCCGTCTTCACGGACGTCTTCGACTGCTTCTTCCGCTTCCTCGCCGCGAACCTCGCCACCGAGGGAATCCTGGAGGAGGACGACTTCTGGCGGACGGTCGCGGACATCACCCGCGAGTACCAGGCCTCGGTCCCCGAACTCGCCGAGAAGTTCCAGCGGTACGACATGTTCGCCCCGGAGTTCGCCCTGTCCTGCCTCAACCGCCTCCAACTGCGCGACAACAAGCAGATGGTGGACCTGGCAGACCCGGCGGGCGCACTCCAACTGGTCGGCAACCTGAAGAACCCGATCGCCGGGTTCTGACCCACGGACAGGCGGGTGCCCCGGGGTACGGTCCCCCGGGGCATCCGTCAGCTATTCAGGTGATCTTGGCGGCAACGCCCTAAAGGGGCGCGGGGAACTGCGCGACCAGCCCCCCACCGGCCCGCACCGAATCACCAGGGCACTTGAGGCGACTGGTAATAGCTGATCCCCAACGCCTCCCACCGCTCAGCCTGCGCAGCAAGCCGCACCTTGTACCGCTCCCAGTCATGCGTCGCAGCCGACGACCACCCCAGCTCGGCCACCCCCGCCAGCCTCGGAAACGCCATGTACTCGAGGTCCGCGGACGTCACGATCGTCTCGGTCCACAACGGCGCCTCGACCCCCCGCACAGCTGAACCAGGCACCCCCGGCAGATAGTCGCCCGGATCCCAGTCGTACGACCGCCGCACCTCCACCAGCCCGGCCCAGTCCTGCCCCAACGGCGTGTCCGCGGTGTACTTCATGTCGAGGTAGACGCGGTCGGCGGGCGACAGAACAACCCCCGTACCGTTCTGCGCGGCCTTGGCCACCTGCGCCTTCTCCTCGGCGCTGGTGTCGTCCAGTCCCCAGTACTGCGCCACGGCCCCCTTCGCCGGAGTCGCCCCGGTGAGCTGATGCCAACCCATCACGGTCTTCCCGTACTTGGCGACGATCGGCTGCACCCGGTCCATGAACGTGACGTAGTCCTCATGGCTGGTCGAGTGCGCCTCGTCCCCGCCGATGTGGAGATACCGCCCCGGCGTGAGCGCGGCCAGCTCCCGGATCACGTCGTCGACGAAGTCGTAGGTGCGGTCCTTGCCGACGCACAGCGAGCTGAAGCCGACGTCGGTGCCCGTGTAGAGCGGTGGCGCCACGCCGTCACAGTTCAGGTCGGCGTACGAGGCGAGCGCCGCGTTGGTGTGCCCCGGCATGTCGATCTCGGGGACGACCTCCAGATAGCGGGAGGTGGCGTAGCGGACGATCTCCCGGTAGTCGTCCTTGGTGTAGAAGCCGCCGGGGCCGCCGCCGACCTGTGTGGAGCCGCCGTGGGTGGTGAGGCGCGGCCAGGAGTCGATCGCGAGGCGCCAGCCCTGGTCGTCGCTGAGATGCAGATGCAGCTTGTTGACCTTGTAGAGCGCCAACTGGTCGATGTACCGCTTCACTTGGTCCACGGTGAAGAAGTGCCGGGACACGTCGAGCATGGCACCGCGCCAGCCGTACCGCGGGCTGTCGGTGACGGCGCCGCCCGCGACCAGCCACGGGCCGGACTGCACGGTGTCCTTCTCGACCTTCGCCGGCAGCAGCTGCCGCAGGGTCTGCACCCCGTGGAAGAGTCCGGCGGGCCGCGCGGCGGTGATGGTGACCCCCTTGGCCCCGCTGTCGAGCCGGTACCCCTCGGCACCGAACGGGCCTTTGGCGAGCCGCAGTTGAATGTCCCCGCCGTGCCCCGCACGCACCGGCAGCCGATAGCCGGTGGACGGTCGGAGCACCCCCGCGAGGTACTCGCCGACCCGGCGCACCTCCCGCGAGCCGTCCACACCGATACGGGTCTTCGTCGTGATGCGGTACGGCGATCCGCCCGGCGTCACCTTCGTGGGCGCCGGAATCACCTGGTCGAGCGGTGTGGCCCCGGCGGGCGCCGGCGCCGCACCCACAGTGAGCGAGCCCACCGCCACGAGCAGCAACGCACCCAGAACTCGGGTCGTACGGGGAGTCGTTCTGCGCTTCCGTCTCACCTGCGCCCCCTTCATGGTCCACCCAGGATTGGTGCAGACCACTCTGCCGGGTAACCGGCCCGGTACGGAAGTGCACAGCGCGTTCACAGGCCGTACCACTACGGTCCACACCTTGCCGTGACGGCTCCTTGGGGGAGACGAAGATGTCCGAGCACACCGCACAGCAAGCCGGTACCGCCCACGCCCCGGCGCCGGGTGTGCCGTGGGAGGACGTGTCGGCGGTACGCGCCTACGCGGGCGCGTTCTGCGGCAAGCAGCACACCGCCGCCGAACTCGCCGCCGAGGTCCTCAGTCACGCCGCGCACCGCCAAGGCCCCACCGGCCGCCTGGAACTGCTGACCGCCGTCCGCCGCACCGCGGCCACCTGGGTCCGCGACGAACGGGCGGCGCTGCTGCGCCCGGGGTTCCGGTCCTGGTCGCAGCGCGCGGCCGACACGTTCGGGCCGGTCGACACCCTGCGCCGGGTGGAGCACACCTCGCTGCTCCTGGCCGCCTTCGCCACCCTGGCCGACCAGCAGCGCGCCGCGCTGTGGCTGTGCCGGGCCGAGCAGGGCGAGACGGCGTTCGCCGCCCAGGTCCTCGGCTCCTCGGAGGAGTTCGCCGAGTCCATGGCGGAGACGGCCCGCGCCCGGCTGGCCGACGGGTTCCTGCGGCTGCGCGCCGAACGCACGGCGGACGCCCGCTGTGTGCACTACGGCACCATGCTCGGCGCGATCGCCCGCGGCACCCACCGCGAGACCCCCGACGACCTCCTCCAGCATCTGGACGGCTGCCGGTTCTGCACCCACGACGTCACCGTCCTGCACACGCTCACCTCCGGCCCCGCTGAGGAACTGCGCGCCCTGCTGGTCGACCAGGTGCTGGTGTGGGGCGGCCCGGCCTACCGGGCGGCACAGCAGCCCCGGCCGGAGACGGCGGCCCCGGCGCCCCGGGAACCCGCCCCGGAGCCCCGGACCGTGCCTCCCGCACCCGAGGCCCCCCGCGGACGCCGCCCCGTCCTCGCCGTGGCCGTCGCGGTCGTCGTCACCGCCGTGGCCACCACGGCCGCCCTGAAGCTGCTCGGCGGCGAGGACTCCACCGCCCAGGCCGCGAACGCCGCCACCGCCCCTGCCGCCACCGGCCCGGCGCCGACGTCCGCCGCTCCCTCCCCGAGCACCGGCGCGTCGATCGCCACCCTCGCCCTGGAGAACACCGCCACCGGACGCTGCGTCGCCGCCGACGCCGGCACCTCCTTCGACAACGCCCCGAAGGCGGCGGCCTGCACGGAGGGCCCGACCCAACAGTGGAAGGTCGTCCCCTCCGGCAAGAACACGTACGCCCTGGAGCACGTCTCCTCGACGTTCTGCCTCGACATCGCGGGCGACCGCGTCACCGGCGACCCCATGCAACTGCGCCCCTGCGCCTACCAGCAGGGCGCCGACGCCCCCTACCCCGAGGACCAGGCGTTCCTCCTCAAGACCCGTGCGGACGGCACCTTCACTCTCGTGTGCCAGGACAACCAGCACATCGCCGTCGGCATCCGCGCCGGCGAGGTCCGCATGCTGGCGACCGCCGGGAGCGGCGAGGCGATCAGCTTCAAGGCCACCGCGAACCTGACGAAGGCACTCGGCGACTGACCGGCACCCGCGACCCGAATGCCAGACTTGCCCCATGGCGGAAATCATCCAGCGCGACGGCACCTGGGCCTTCGACGGCGACGCCCTGCGCCTGACCCCGGGACGCGACAAGAACGTCAGTCTGTTCCGCAAGGCCCTGGGTGAACTCGTCGTCCCGCTGGGCGCGTTGGCGGGGGTCTCCTTCGAACAAGGCCGCAGGGCCGGGCGGCTCAGGCTGCGGCTGCGCGACGGCGCCGACCCGCTGCTGCACGCGACCGGCGGCCGCCTCACCGAACCCAACGACCCCTACCAGCTGATCGTCGAGGCCGACCGCTACGGCGTCGCCGAGTACTTCGTGGACGAGGTCCGCGAGGCCCTCCTCCTCGACCAGGTGCCGGTGACCCCGGTGACCGAGTACCTGCTCCCCGGCCCCGCCGTCCCGCTGTCGTTCTCCGCGGGCGACGGCACCGCGTCCTTCGACGGCGACCGGGTCCGCCTGGAGTGGAACTGGAAGACGGAGGACGCCAAGGCCGCCGCCGGCGTCCGCACCCTCCCCCTCACCGATCTCGCCGCCGTGGAGTGGCACCCGGCGGCGGGCCTGGACAACGGCCATCTGCGCTTCACGGTGAAGCACGCGCCGACCAAGGCGCCGCCGAAGTACGACCCCAACTCGGTGGAGCTGTGGGGCTTCAAGAAGGACCCGTTGATGGCCCTGATCGCGGCGGCCGTCCAGGCCAGGCTCCCCCACCCGGCCCGGACGGCCGTCGTCGACGTACACAGGACCCTGGACACACGACCGGAAGCGCCTTCCCTCCCGGTCGCCCCCGTCGAGGACGGCCACGACGCCCTCCTGCGCCGGCTGCGCGAGCTCGGCGAGCTGCGCCGCACGGGTGTGCTGACGGACGAGGAGTTCACAATGGCCAAGCAGGCGATCCTCAAACGGATGTAGTCCCGGGAAACGGCGCCTACTTGGCCTTGCGCGCCACCGTGAAGTGGTCGATCCGGTCGCCGGTCTCGGCGATGCCGGAGACCTTCAGCTTGGCGTAGTGCCCGCGCGGCGCCGGTTCCACGTCCACCCGCAGGAACGAGTAGTTGAGGTACCGCACCCGGGACCAGGCGACGGTCTCGTTCACCTTCCCGTCCTTGGTGTTGATGAAGGAGGCGACGGAGTCGACCTCGTTGAGGTGCCCCTCGTAGGAGTCGGGCGCGCTGAACGCGTACAGGCTGCGTCCGGCCGCACCGGCGGTCACGTAGACGACGCCCTCGGTCTCGGAGTACGCGGTCTCCCCGATCGGCAGCTTCTTGACGACCTTGTCGCCCTTGATGACGTCCGTCCGCTCGTACTGGTGGTTGTGGCCGTTGATGACCAGGTCCACCGTGTACTTCTCGAACAGCGGCACCCACTCCTGCCGTACCCCGCCCTCGGAGGCGTGCGCGGTGGAGGTGCAGTAGGCGCAGTGGTGGAAGAAGACGATGACGAAGTCGATGTCGGGCCGGGCCCGGAACTTCCTCAACTGCCCCTCGAACCACGTGGTCTGCGTCCCGCCGGAGATGCCGAGGTTGGCGGGGATCTCGTACGACACGTCGTTCGGGTCGAGGGAGATGATCGCGGTGTTGCCGTAGACGAAGGAGTAGACGCCCGGGAGGTTCTTCCTGTCCGGCCCGTTGTCGGGGAGCGTGAAGCGGGCCTCCTCGCCGCCGTAGCCGTTGGGCGAGTACCAGGCTTCCATGTCGTGGTTGCCGTAACTCACCATCCACGGCACAGACTTGGCGACCGACTCGGTCTGCGCGAGGAACTGGTCCCACACCCGTGAGTCGAAGCCGGTGTCGGCGGACTTGCCCTGCCCGGCCGGGTCGGCGTAGGCGATGTCGCCGGCGTGCAGGTGGAAGACCGGGTTCTGGCCGAGGATCAGGCTGTCGTTGGCGAGGCCGTGGTAGCTGACGCCCTGGTCGCCGAAGGCGGTGAAGGTGAACGGCTTCTTGTGGGCGGGGGCGGTGGTGAAGGTGCCGAGGGTGCCGACCAGGTGGGCGGCGGCGGGGTCGAAGCCCTGGTGGCCGACGCCGTAGTAGTACGTCCTGCCGGGCTTGAGGTGGGTCAGCTTGGCGTGGACGTAGTACTGGTTGTGGTCGGCGCTCGTCCCGACGCCCGCCGGGGTGTAGAGGGTGCGTACCTCGGCCTCGATCTTGCGGGAGAGGTCCCAGGGGTGGGCGCCGATGCGGATGAAGGGCTTCTTCACGGCGACCGGAACCTGCCACGAGACGGTCATCTCGGTGCGCGGGTCGTTGCCGTAGGCGAGGTGGCGGCCGAAGGGGGCGACGAGTGCCCCGTCGACGGTCTCGGTGCGCGGGGCGGCCATGGGCGTGGCCTGGGCCGTGGCGCCGGGCACGAACGCGCCGCCCGTGACGGCGCCCAGCGTGACCGCGCCGCCCCTGATCATCGTGCGCCGGGAGAATCTGGCGCGCAGGTACTCGTGCTGCTCGGCCATGCTCATGCGCTCGGCGAGCTGCTCCGGTACTCCCATGCGAGGAATGTCCATGACGACCGAAACTCGTCCCCTCAGGCAACGAGACGCAAGACGCAGGATGACCAAGTCACGAACACGGCCTCATAAGAGATTCAATGTTGTTCTAAGAGTTTCTACCGAGCCCTGCCCGATATCGGGCAGGATTCTTGCGAGGCCGCCTCCGATACCCCAGGATCTACCGAGTGCACGACGACCTTGTTGATCACCTGACCCGCACCACGCCCCTCCAGCGGGGCGAGGCGCTGCGGGTGATCCAGGACGTGCTCGCCTACTTCGACGAGACGACCGAGGTGTACGTCCGTCGCCGCCACCGCGAGCTCCAGGCCCAGGGCCTGGTGAACGCGGAGATCTTCGACCGGATCGAGGCGGACCTGAAATACCGGGCGGTGGCCCCACCGGAGCTCACGCTCCGCCAGCTGCGCCGGATCGTCTACGGCTAGGAATACGTATATATATGTGCGGAATCGTCGGATACATCGGCAAGCGTGATGTGGCCCCTCTCCTCCTGGAGGGCCTCCAGCGCCTGGAGTACCGGGGCTACGACTCGGCGGGCATCGCCATCACCGCGCCGAAGACGGCCGGGCTGAGGACCGTCAAGGCCAAGGGCCGCGTCCGTGACCTGGAGGCCAAGGTCCCGGCCCGCTTCAAGGGCACGACCGGCATCGCCCACACCCGCTGGGCCACCCACGGCGCCCCCTCCGACGCGAACGCCCACCCGCATCTCGACGCCGAGGGCAGGGTCGCCGTCGTCCACAACGGCATCATCGACAACGCCTCCGACCTGCGCCGCAAGCTGGAGGCCGACGGCGTCGAATTCCTCTCCGAGACCGACACCGAGGTCCTCGTCCACCTGATCTCCCGCTCCACCGCGGAGAAGCTGGAGGACAAGGTCCGCGAGACCCTCCGCCTCATCGAGGGCACCTACGGCATCGCCGTCCTGCACGCCGACTTCCCGGACCGCATCGTGGTCGCCCGAAACGGCTCCCCGGTCGTCCTCGGCATCGGCGAGAAGGAGATGTTCGTCGCCTCGGACATCGCGGCGCTGGTCGCCCACACGCGGCAGATAGTGACGTTGGACGACGGCGAGATGGCCACCCTCAAGGCCGACGACTTCCGCACGTACACGACCGAGGGCACCCGTACGACGTCCGAGCCGACCACGGTCGAGTGGGAGGCCGCCTCCTACGACATGGGCGGCCACGACACGTACATGCACAAGGAGGTCCACGAGCAGGCGGACGCCGTCGACCGCGTCCTGCGCGGCCGTATCGACGACCGCTTCTCCACGGTCCACCTCGGCGGCCTGAACCTGGACGCCCGCGAGGCCCGCCAGATCCGCCGCGTGAAGATCCTCGGCTGCGGCACCTCGTACCACGCCGGCATGATCGGCGCGCAGATGATCGAGGAGCTGGCCCGCATCCCCGCGGACGCCGAGCCGGCCTCCGAGTTCCGCTACCGCAACGCGGTCGTGGACCCCGACACCCTCTACATCGCGGTCTCCCAGTCCGGCGAGACCTACGACGTCCTCGCGGCCGTCCAGGAGCTGAAGCGCAAGGGCGCCCGCGTCCTGGGCGTGGTCAACGTGGTGGGCTCCGCGATCGCCCGGGAGGCGGACGGCGGCATCTACGTCCACGCGGGCCCTGAGGTCTGCGTGGTCTCCACGAAGTGCTTCACCAACACCACGGTCGCCTTCGCGCTGCTCGCCCTGCATCTGGGCCGCACCCGCGACCTCTCGGTCCGGGACGGCAAGCGCATCATCGAGGGCCTGCGCAAGCTGCCCGCCCAGATCTCCGAGATCCTCGCCCAGGAGGAGGAGATCAAGAAGCTGGCCGAGCAGTACACCGACGCCCGCTCGATGCTCTTCATCGGCCGCGTCCGGGGCTACCCGGTGGCCCGTGAGGCCTCCCTGAAGCTCAAGGAGGTCTCCTACATCCACGCCGAGGCCTACCCGGCCTCGGAGCTCAAGCACGGCCCGCTGGCCCTGATCGAGCCCGCCCTCCCCACGGTCGCGATCGTTCCCGACGACGACCTGCTGGAGAAGAACCGCGCCGCGATGGAGGAGATCAAGGCCCGCAGCGGCAAGATCCTCGCGGTCGCCCACCAGCACCAGGAGAAGGCCGACCACACCATCGTCGTCCCGAAGAACGAGGACGAACTCGACCCCATCCTGCTGGGCATCCCCCTCCAACTCCTCGCCTACCACACGGCATTGAGCCTGGGCCGAGACATCGACAAGCCGAGGAACCTCGCGAAGTCGGTGACGGTGGAGTAAAGGCTTTTTGGCTTTTGGCTTTTGGCTTTTAGGGGCGCGGGGAACTGCGCGAGCAACCCCCCACACCCGCAGCGGCCAACGAAACGGAACGGACCCCCACGTGATGCCACCCATCACGGGGGGGTCCGCTCTCATATCGCCGGGGCCGCCCAATACCCCGACATCGGCTGCCAGTTAGCCGGTGGCCGTCACGCCCCGTCCGGCAGCACGTCCACGCAGCGACGTCGGCCAGTGAGCCAACGCGGCAGTCGCGGCATACCAAGCCACCGCCCCCGCCGCGACGGCGAACCAGCCGCCCACCTTGGCGAGCCCGTCGTTGTCGGCGAAGGCCGCGATGGCCATCAGCACGAGGGACACGAAGAGCAACCCGTAGGTGCCCTGCCCGAGTTGGTCCCCGCCGGCGAGCGTGAGGGACAGCGCCACGAGGGCGAAGAGCAGGAAGAACAGCCCGGCCGCGTTGGCGGATCCGGCGTCCGAGACGGCCCACGTGAACCACAGCGCACCCAGCGCCACGAACGCGGTCCCGTTGACGGTGTCGCGGTCACGGAAGGCCATGAGCCCGGCGACGAAGAGGGCAATGCCGCCCACGTAATGGGCGATTGACACGGCGTCAGCGGCTGTCACGCCGTCGATCACGTCGGTGTGGCCGAGTCCGAACGCCAGGAGGGTGATCCCGAGGGCGAGTCGGCCGACGATGGTGGTGGTTGCTCCCGCGGAGACGTCGTTGTCCACGGCGGGCTCCCTTCATGCTGTGCAGTTGTGCGGTGTGTGCGATATATGCCCTTCACAAGGGCACAAACACCTCTACGCGCCAGTAGATTCGGGCGCTGCACAAAGGGGACGGGGCGTTCCCGGTTCGCATCTCACCTGGGAGAACGGCGAGTTACGGAATGACAACGACGGGGCGCTTGGCGCGCTTGGCGAGCCGCCCCGCGACGGAGCCGAAGATACGGCCCACGATGCCGTGCGTGGAGCCGACGACGATCGCGTCCGCCTCGTACTCCCGCCCGACCTCTTCGAGTTCATGGCAGATGTCGCCGCCGCGCTCGACGAGGATCCAGGGCACCTCGGCGAGATAGTCCGCGCAGGCCAGCTCAAGACCGAGGACCTCGGTGCGGTGATCCGGCACATCCACGAACACCGGCGGCTCGCAGCCCGCCCACACGGTGGTGGGCAGCCGGTTGGCGACATGGACGATGATCAGGGCCGAGCCGGAGCGGTGGGCCATGCCGATGGCGTACGCGAGGGCGCGCTCGCTGGAGGTGGAGCCGTCGAAGCCCACGACGACGCCGTGCTTGAAGGCGGGGTCGCAGGAATGGCGTAGCTCTTCCGCCGCCAGGGGCTCGGCCGCCGTGGGATCGGCGACGGGCCGCTTGCGGTCCGCGGGTTCGAAGAATTCGTGACCGGCCATGGCTGTCTCGGCGTTGTGATCCTTATTGGGAGGGACGACAGTGTGCGGCGGAGCTGTGTCCGGGAATCATCTTCCCAACCCCATACCCCCAAGGGTACGGCGGCACGCCTCCTTCGCCCATATCCCGCTCTCCCCCACTCTCGACGCTCGAGCGGGAGGTACCCCCAGTCGGTGAGGGGTTCCAGGGAGCATGCACGAGGGTGCGCCCGTAACGCAATGGTTGCTGCGCTGTACAGGCGGTTTGCACAGGGTTCGGTTTCCCCTGGCCCCCCGAAGGGCCCTGTGGGCAGTGACCGACCCGCCGAACAGGCGTTGAACCCCGCGACCCACCCCCAGGGAGCACGCCATGTCCGGACACCGACCGCCCTCCGACGACTCCGCCACGGACGTGGTCCGCTGGGCGGCCTTCAGTTGCGTCCTCGTGCCGGTGGTCCTTGTCTGGTACGGCTCCTCGCTCGCCGGCGCCGCGGGCACCGCGCTGGGCCTCGCCGCCGTCACGGCGGTCTGCCGGGTGCTGCTGCGGCAGTCGGAGCGCGGCGCGGCGCGCTTGCTCGCCGAGGAACACGCACCCCATCGTGGCCGTCGTCACAGGACCGGATCCGGGTCCCATCGGGGCGGTCGCCACACTGGGGGAAACTCACCGGTCGCGTGACCGGTTTCCATGCACGGACCCGTATCTTTTCAGCCAACTTCTCGGCCCCGCACATCCGTTACCCGTAGCACCCCCCACCCCCCGTTCGACCTGCACGGAAAGGGTCCCGGGGCCCCTTCGCACCCCTCGTGGATTGGCCACTACGACGAGGCGCACTTCCCTGCACGGCCCGTGAGTGCAACGCTTCGTGATCGAATGCTTCACGCCAAGTTGCCATGTCGACAATGTGCCGGTTGCCGAACTCGGTCACCCCGGCACCACGGGACACAGTAGATTCGATCTTGACGTCTTACGGCGGGGGACTCGTGCAGGACCGAGGGGAAACGTGCAGGAGCGACACAACCGAGGAGCCGCGACCACCGAGGGGGGCTTAGCAGTATGAGCCACGACTCCACTGCCGCGCCGGAAGCCGCGGCCCGGAAGCTATCCGGGCGACGCCGCAAGGAGATCGTCGCGGTGCTGCTGTTCAGCGGCGGCCCCATCTTCGAGAGTTCCATACCGCTGTCGGTGTTCGGAATCGACCGCCAGGACGCCGGCGTACCGCGCTACCGCTTGCTGGTGTGCGGCGGCGAGGAAGGCCCGCTGCGGACCACAGGGGGCCTGGAACTCACCGCGCCACATGGCCTGGAGGCGATCTCGCGGGCGGGCACGGTCGTCGTGCCGGCCTGGCGTTCGATCACCTCGCCACCGCCCGAGGAAGCGCTCGACGCACTGCGCCGGGCGCACGAGGAAGGCGCCCGCATCGTCGGGCTGTGCACGGGTGCCTTCGTCCTCGCCGCGGCGGGCCTGCTGGACGGCCGCCCCGCGACCACACACTGGATGTACGCGCCGACGCTGGCCAAGCGCTACCCGTCGGTGCACGTCGATCCGCGAGAACTCTTCGTGGACGACGGCGACGTGCTGACCTCCGCCGGCACGGCGGCCGGCATCGACCTCTGCCTCCACATCGTGCGCACGGACCACGGCAACGAGGCGGCGGGCGCACTGGCCCGGCGTCTGGTCGTGCCCCCGCGCCGCTCGGGCGGTCAGGAGCGCTACCTCGACAGGTCTTTACCCGAGGAGATCGGCGCCGACCCGCTCGCCGAGGTCGTCGCCTGGGCGCTGGAGCACCTCCACGAACAGTTCGACGTGGAGACGCTGGCGGCGAGGGCGTACATGTCGCGACGCACCTTCGACCGCCGCTTCCGCTCGCTGACCGGATCGGCCCCGCTTCAGTGGCTGATCACCCAGCGGGTGCTACAGGCCCAGCGTCTGCTGGAGACATCGGACTACTCGGTGGACGAGGTCGCGGGCCGCTGCGGCTTCCGGTCGCCGGTGGCGCTGCGCGGGCACTTCCGCCGCCAGCTGGGCTCGTCGCCCGCCGCGTACCGGGCCGCGTACCGGGCCCGGCGTCCGCAGGGCGACAGGCCGCCGGCCGACACCGACGGCACCACGGGCCCCTCGGGGCCGCCGCTCCTCCACCCGGAGGCCGGTCCGGTCCCGCTCCAGACCCGCCGTACGGCGGCGGCGAGCGCGATGGGTCCGGCGGCACAGCTGTCCGCGAGCCTGCCGGGGCAGCGCAGCGGCTCGTGAGGCGCTGAGGCGATGACGCCGGACGGGATGATCCACTCATCCCGTCCGGCGTTCAGCCGTTCCGTGCCCATGACCATGGCCACGGCCGGGAGACTGGCTGCACCACCGGTCCTCCCAAACCGCGACGCCAGCTTTAGGGTGTTCGCATGAACGATCGCATGGTGTGGATCGACTGCGAGATGACCGGCCTCTCGCTGTCCGACGACGCTCTCATCGAGGTAGCCGCCCTCGTCACCGACTCCGAGCTGAACGTACTCGGCGAAGGAGTGGACATCGTCATCCGCCCGCCGGCCCGGGCGCTGGAGACGATGCCGGAGGTGGTGCGTCAGATGCACACCGCGTCCGGACTGCTGGACGAGCTGGCCGACGGGACCACGCTCGCCGAGGCCGAGGAGCAGGTCCTCGCCTATATCCGGGAGCACGTCAAGGAAGCCGGCAAGGCTCCCCTGTGCGGCAACTCGGTGGGCACCGACCGCGGTTTCCTGGCCCGGGACATGACGGCGCTGGAGGGCTACCTCCACTACCGCATCGTCGATGTCTCCTCGGTGAAGGAGCTGGCCCGCCGCTGGTACCCGCGGGCCTACTTCAACAGCCCCGAGAAGAACGGCAACCACCGCGCCCTCGCCGACATCCGCGAGTCCATCGCGGAGCTGCGCTACTACCGGGAGGCCATCTTCGTGCCGCAGCCCGGCCCCGACTCGGACACCGCGCGCACGATCGCGGCGAAGCACGTACTGCCTGCTCAGTAGGCGGGTGAGGGTCCTCTGGAGGGGCGCCGTAAAAGCCGTGCGCGAGCACCCCTTCGGACCCTGTACACTTTTTCTCGGCCGGTAGGGAACACCACAAAATCCCTCGCCGGTCATGGTGGGTGTAGCTCAGCTGGTAGAGCACCTGGTTGTGGTCCAGGATGCCGCGGGTTCGAGTCCCGTCACTCACCCTGAACAGTCGGCCGGTGACCTTGGCAACAAGGTCACCGGCCGACTGCGTTGCGCACCCCGAACCCGTCCATGTAGTCGCGGACTTGAACCAGCTCGCCGTCGCGGACGCGCAGCACCAGCAACCCCGGTACGTCGACGGTCCCCGTCCGCCCGGGCAGGGACGCCACGACGGTGTGCTCGGCGACGACCACCTCCGGGTCGCCGGTGTCATGGACCGCCGCCACCTCGATCCGCTCCACTCGCACGGGACTGCGCCCCCACGCCCCCCGATACCCCGCCCGCACCGCTTCCCTCCCCTGGAACCGCGGCGGGAAGCCGGGGCTCGCGAACGGAAACTCGTGCACGGCGTCCTCGGCGTAGAGGTCCGCGAGATCGTCGGCCGACTTGTCGCGCATGGCCTGGTAGTAGCGAGCGAGCACGTCCCGAGGGCCGCTCATGCCGACCACCCCTTTCACTCAACAGCTGTTGAGTGACTGACTCTACGATCGTCCGCCGCACCGGTCAACGCTTGTAGAGTGAACGAGTGAGTGAACGGGCGAGCGAACCTGCCATGACCCGCGCCGAGCGCCGCCTCGCCAGCCGGGCCCGGATCCTGGAGAGCGCCCGCGCGCTGTTCGCCGAGCGGGGCTTCGAGCGGACGACGATCCGTGCGGTGGCGGCGGGGGCCGGGGTGGACCCGGCACTGGTGATGCAGCACTTCGGCAGCAAGCGGGACCTGTTCACGGAAGCGGTCACGGCACCCCCGGACATCGGGGCGGCCGGGGACCCGGACGGCATCGTCGACCAGCTGCTCACCACCCTCGGCGGCAAACTCGGCGGGCTTCCCGACGGCACCCTGGCCACCCTGCGCTCGATGCTCACCGACCCGGAGGCGGCGGAGCACGCCCGTACGGCGATGACGCGGCAGATCGACGGCCTGGCCGCCACCCTCCCGACCGCCGCCGAGGACGACGCCGAACTGCGCGCCGCACTGGCCGTCACCACCCTGGTCGGCATCACGATCGGCCACCAGCTGCTGGGCCTCCCCGCCCTCCGCGAGGTCCCCGCGGACCGGGTGGCCGCCCTGCTCCGTCCCGCGCTCAAGGCCCTGACGGATCCGCCCACTTGAGAGAGGAGCCCCCGTGCTGACCGAGCCCATCCGCACGGCCCGCCTGGACCTCGTCCCGCTGGCGGTGGAGCACGCGGCGGAGATGTCGGGCGTCCTGGCCGACCCGGCCCTGCACACGTACATCGGCGGCGAACCGCTCTCCCCGGAGGCCCTTCGCGCCCGCTACGAACGTCTGACGGCCGGCTCGCCCGACCCGGCCGTCTCCTGGCACAACTGGGTGCTGCGCCTGCGCACGGCCGACTGTCTGATCGGCACGGTCCAGGCGACGGTCACCCCGGCCCGCCGCGCGGCGGAGATCGCCTGGATCACCGGCACCCCCTGGCAGGGCCAGGGCCTGGCCACAGAAGCGGCCCGCGCCCTGACCACCTGGCTGGTCCGCCACTACATCCGCACGGTCACCGCCCACATCCACCCCACCCACCTCGCCTCGGCAGCGGTGGCGCGAGCGGCGGGCCTGTCCCCGACGGAGGAGACGGACGACGAGGGCGAGACGGTGTGGCGGTTGTCGCTGGGCGGCTGAGGAGGGCGCGACTCCGGACACGTGATCACTCGAAGACTGCCCGACGCACGCGCTTGGCGTCGTCGTGGGCCGCGGCCACCGCGTCGAACTCGCCGCGCTCGCCCGCACGCTACGACGAGGCCCGCGGCACCAGTTCCGTCACCAGTTCCACCTGGCGTCGCTCCAGCTCCCTCGACGCGGCCGGTCTGCGGTCCGCGATCTCGGTCAGCAGGAGGTTGATCATGTGGCGGCCCATCTCGGCGATGGGCTGGCGGACGCTGGTGAGGGGCGGCTCCATGTGACGGGCTATGGCGGAGTCGTCGTAGCCGACCAGCGCCACGTCGTCGGGGATACGGCGGCCCGCCTCCCGGAGGGCCTGGCGGGCGCCGGCCGCGGTGACGTCGGAGGCGGCGAAGACCGCGTCCAGGTCGGGCCGGCGGGACAGCAGCGCCGTCATCGCCCGGCTGCCGCCCTCCTCCGTGAAGTCGCCCGCCTCGATCAGCGCCTCGTCCGCGCCGAGGCCCGCGTCCCGCAGGGCGTCGCGGTAGCCGTCGACGCGGCGCTGGGCACCGTACACGTCCAGGCGGCCGGTGATGTGGGCGATGCCGCGGCGGCCACGGGACAGCAGGTGCTCGACGGCCTGGCGGGCGCCGCCGTAGTTGTCCGAGTCGACCGAAGGCAGCGTCTCCAGCGCCGAGCGCGGGCCGCTGATCACCGCCGGGATCTCCAGCTGGGACAGCAGGTCGGGCAGCGGGTCGTCGGCGTGGACCGAGACCAGCAGTACGCCGTCGACCCGGTGGGCGGCCAGGTACTGGGCCAGCCGGCGGCGCTCCCTGTCGTTGCCCGCGAAGATCAGCAGCAACTGCATCTCGGTGTCGGACAGTTCCGCCGCGACACCCTTCAGCATGTCCGAGAAGTACGGCTCCGCGAAGAACCGGGTCTCCGGCTCGGGGACGACGAGCGCGATCGCGTCCGTACGGTTCGCCGCGAGGGCGCGGGCCGCCGTGTTCGGGACGTACCCCAGTTCCGCGACCGCCGCTTCCACCACGGCCCTGGTCGCGTCACTGACCCGCGGCGAGCCGTTGATGACCCGGGAGACCGTGCCACGCCCCACGCCGGCGCGTGCGGCCACCTCTTCGAGGGTGGGCCGGCCACCGCTTCGAGCTCGCGCCCCGTGGCTTGCCATGTGGCTCCGCCTCCCGCCGTTCTCACCTACGTTGGCCTGGAATCTAACAGTCGTGATCGGACCGGGATCCCGCGGCGAACGCCTCGCACCCGGCACGACGGGACTCGCCCTCCGCTTCCGCTTCGAATTCCGCTTGCCGGAGCCCTGTGCGTTCAGACTTGCACGCGGCACTGTTTGTGCATCGGACGGCGTCCGGTGCGCGCAGTTCGCGACGGCAACCTCGGACACCCCCGCGGCCGCCTCGACCCGCTTCACACCAAGGATGCCGACCGTGTGCCGGACACATCGCATACGAACAGACCAGCCTCCCTCGTGCGACCGATCGACCAGGCATGGATTCAGCTGAGGAAACATCTCGAAGCGATATCGCACTGTCCGTGCCCTTGACACCCCCGCCGAGACCGACGACTCTTCAACTCATCACTGGTGGGAGCGCTCCCACAGTACCTGACACATACACATCCCGCACGTTCCCCGCCCGAGCCGCCGCGAGAAACTAACGGGCCCAACAATGCAGTTGGCCGGGGGGTCGGCACGTCAGGGCAACAGGAGGACTCAATGCGAGCACGTACCCGAACCGCCCGTCGCAGGGTGGTCGTCCTCGCGGCCGTAGCGTCGCTGGGCGCCGGGCTGCTGGCCGGCTGTGCCGACGACGGCAACGACGACAGCAACGAGTCGTCGGGCGGTGGCGGCGGCAAGACCACGATCACCCTCGGCCTCTTCGGCACCGCCGGCTTCAAGGAGTCGGGCCTGTACAAGGAGTACGAGAAGCTCCACCCGAACATCCACATCGAGCAGACCGTCGTCGAGCGCAACGAGAACTACTACCCGGCGCTGCTGAACCACCTGACGACCAACAGTGGTCTCCAGGACATCCAGATGGTCGAGGTCGGCAACATCGCCGAGATCGTCCAGACGCAGTCCGCCAAGCTGCTCGACCTGTCGAAGTACGGCAAGGAGAGCGACTACCTGGGCTGGAAGTGGAAGCAGGCCACCACCTCCGGCGGCCAGACCGTCGCGCTCGGCACGGACGTCGGCCCGATGGCCATCTGCTACCGCACCGACCTGTTCAAGGCGGCCGGTCTGCCGACCGATCGCGAAGAGGTCGGCAAGCTGTGGGCGGGCAGCTGGGACAAGTTCGTCGACGTCGGCAAGCAGTACCAGAAGAAGGCCAAGGGCACGACCTTCCTGGACTCGCCCGGCGGTCTGTTGCAGGCCATCGTCAGCAGTGAGGAGGAGCGCTTCTACGACGCCTCCGGCAAGGTCATCTACAAGACCAACCCGGCCGTGAAGTCCGCCTTCGACCTCACCGCCAAGGCCGCCGAGGCCGGACTGATCGGCAACCAGACGCAGTTCCAGCCCGCCTGGGACACGACGATCGCCAACAGCAAGTTCGCCGCGATGTCCTGCCCGCCGTGGATGCTCGGCTACATCAAGGGCAAGTCGAAGGCCGACGCCAAGGGCAAGTGGGACGTCGCCCAGGCGCCGAAGTCCGGCAACTGGGGCGGTTCCTTCCTGAGCGTGCCCAAGTCCGGCAAGAACACCGAGGAGGCCGCCAAGCTCGCCGCCTGGCTGACCGCCCCGGAGCAGCAGGCCAAGCTCTTCGCCGTCCAGGGCAGCTTCCCGAGCACCCCGGCCGCGTACGACTCGGACGCGGTGAAGAACGCCAAGAACGACATGACCGGTGACGCGCCGATCGGCACGATCTTCGCCGAGGCCGCCAAGAACATCCCCGTGCAGTCGATCGGTCCGAAGGACCAGATCATCCAGCAGGGTCTCACCGACAACGGCGTGATCCTCGTGACCCAGGGCAAGTCCGCCAAGGAAGCCTGGGAGACGGCCACCAAGACCATCGACAACAACCTGGACCAGTGACCCGTATGACCACTGGGCACGACACCGCCGCCGCGTCCCCCGTCAAGGGGGGCGCGGCCCCGGCCCGCCCGACGGCAGGGCCTCCGGACGACGAGCGCCGCCGGGCCCGGCTTTCCCGCCGCTGGCAGCGGGACATGCGCTGGAGCCCGTACGCCTTCGTCTCGCCGTTCTTCCTGCTGTTCCTGGCCTTCGGCCTGTTCCCGCTGATCTACACCGGGTGGGCCTCGCTGCACCAGGTGGAGCTGACCGCTCCCACTGACATGCACTGGGTGGGCTTCAGGAACTACACGCGGATCTTCGACGACGACTTCTTCTGGAACGCGGCGAAGAACACGCTGACCATCGGGATCATCTCGACGATCCCGCAGCTGCTGATGGCGATGGGCCTCGCGCACATCCTCAACTACAAGCTGCGTGGCTCGACCTTCTACCGGGTCGCGATGCTCGCCCCGTACGCGACGTCGATCGCCGCCGCCTCGCTCGTCTTCGTCCTGCTGTTCGGCCGTGACTACGGCATGATCAACTGGGCTCTCGACCAGGTCGGCATCGGCAAGGTCGACTGGCAGAACGACAAGTGGCCGTCGCAGATCGCGGTCTCCTCGATCGTCGTCTGGCGGTGGACGGGGTACAACGCGCTGATCTACCTGGCCGCGATGCAGGCGATCCCGCAGGACCTGTACGAGTCCGCGGCGCTCGACGGGGCCAACCGCTGGCAGCAGTTCTTCCATGTCACGCTGCCGTCGCTGCGGCCGACGATCCTGTTCACCGTGGTCGTCTCGACCATCGGCGCCTCCCAGCTCTTCGGTGAGCCGCTGCTGTTCGACGCGAACAAGGGTGCGTCCGGCGGCTCCACCCACCAGTTCCAGACGCTCGGCCTGTATCTGTACGAGCAGGGCTGGGTCAACCAGCACCTGGGCCGTGCCTCCGCGATCGCCTGGACCATGTTCCTGATCCTCATCGTGGTCGGAATCATCAACTACGTCATCTCGCGCCGGCTGCGCGCCAGTAGTTAGGAGAACCGGCCGTGACGACGACACTCACCAAACCGCCGGCCGACGAGGCGAAGCGTCCCCGGCGCCCCAAGTCGGCCCGTGCGGGCGGCACGCTGCACGCCGGTCCGATCGCGTATCTGATCCTGATCCTGTTCACCCTCGGTTCGCTGTTCCCGCTGGTGTGGACGGCGATCGCCGCCTCCCGCGACAACCAGCGGCTCGCCGAGAACCCGCCGCCGATGTGGTTCGGCGGGGGCCTGTTCGACAAGCTGGAGATCGCCTGGAACGACGCCAACCTGGGCGAGGCGTTCATCAACACCACGTTCGTGGCGGGCATTTCGGCCGTGACCATCGTCTTCCTGTCGACGATCGCCGGGTTCGCCTTCGCCAAGCTGCGGTTCAAGGGCCGCGGTGCCCTGATGCTGATCGTGATCGGCACGATGATGGTGCCGCCGCAGCTGAGCGTGATCCCGCTGTACATGATGGTCGCCAAGCTCGACTGGTCCGACCAACTGCAAGCGGTGATCCTGCCCTCGCTGGTCAGCGCCTTCGGCGTGTTCTTCATGCGGCAGTACCTGTTGCAGGCGCTACCCGACGAGATCATCGAGGCGGCCCGGGTGGACGGCGCGAACAGCTGGCGGGTCATCTGGCACGTGGTGTTCCCGGCCGCCCGCCCCGCGATGGCCGTGCTCGGCATGCTGATGTTCGTGCAGACCTGGAACGACTTCCTGTGGCCGTTCCTGGTGCTCACCCAGAACGGCAGCCCGACCGTGCAGGTCGCGGTCGCGGGCCTCGGCCGCGGCTACACGCCCGACCAGTCCCTGATCATGGCGGGCGCGCTGCTCGGCACGCTGCCGCTGCTGGTGGTCTTCGCGATCTTCGGCAAGCAGATCGTCGGCGGCATCATGCAGGGCGCCGTCAAGGGCTGACCTCCCGCTTTCCCGGGGGCCGGGTCACCGCCGCCTCGGCCCCTCCCCTTCCCCCCATCTACCCGTCGGTCTCCATGACCTCCAATGGGAGCGCTTCCATGCCTGAACCCGCCACGCCGGCGACCCCGGTGACCTTTCCTCCCGCCTTCCTGTGGGGCGCCGCGACCTCCGCCTACCAGATCGAGGGGGCGGCGCGGGAGGACGGCCGTACGCCCTCGATCTGGGACACCTTCAGCCATACGCCCGGTAAGACCGCGGGCGGCGAGCACGGTGACATCGCTGTCGACCACTACCACCGCTACCGCGACGACGTGGCGATGATGGCGGACATCGGGCTGAACGCGTACCGCTTCTCGATCTCCTGGTCCCGGGTCCAGCCGACCGGACGCGGCCCGGCGGTCCAGCGCGGCCTGGACTTCTACCGCAAGCTGGTCGACGAACTCCTGTCGAAGGGCATCAAGCCCGCCGTCACCCTCTACCACTGGGATCTGCCGCAGGAGTTGGAGGACGCGGGCGGCTGGCCGGAGCGGGACACGGCGTACCGGTTCGCGGAGTACGCGCAGATCGTCGGCGAGGCGCTCGGCGACCGGGTGGAGCAGTGGATCACCCTCAACGAGCCGTGGTGCAGCGCCTTCCTGGGCTACTCGTCCGGTGTCCACGCACCCGGCCGCACCGACCCGGCGGCCTCCCTGAAGGCCGCGCACCATCTCAACCTGGCGCACGGGCTCGGCGCCTCGGCCCTGCGGGCGGCGATGCCGGCCCGTAACTCGGTCGCGGTGAGCCTCAACTCGTCCGTGGTCAGGCCGCTTTCGCCGGACCCCGCCGACCTGGCCGCCGTACGCAAGATCGACGATCTGGCCAACGGGATCTTCCACGGTCCGATCCTGCACGGGGCGTACCCGGAGTCGCTGTTCGCGGCGACGGAGCTGCTCACCGACTGGTCCTACGTCGAGGACGGCGACCTCGCGCTGATCAACCAGCCGTTGGACGCGCTGGGCCTCAACTACTACACGCCGACGCTGGTCTCGGCCGCCGACACCGACCTGGCCGCGCCGCGCGCGGACGGCCACGGCTCCAGCGACCACTCCCCGTGGCCGGCCGCGGACGACGTCGCCTTCCACCAGACGCCGGGCGAGCGCACGGAGATGGGCTGGACGATCGACCCGACCGGCCTGCACGACCTGATCATGCGCTACACGCGCGAGGCCCCGGGTCTGCCGTTGTACGTGACGGAGAACGGCGCGGCCTACGACGACAAGCCCGACCCCGACGGCCGGGTCCACGACCCGGAGCGGATCGCCTACCTCCACGGCCATCTGCGCGCGGTCCGCCGGGCCATAGCGGAGGGCGCGGACGTCCGCGGTTACTTCCTGTGGTCCCTGATGGACAACTTCGAGTGGGCGTACGGCTACGAGAAGCGGTTCGGCGCGGTGTACGTCGACTACACGACCCTCGCCCGTACGCCGAAGTCGAGCGCCCTGTGGTACGGGCAGGCGGCACGGACGGGGACGCTTCCGCCGGTCGCGGAGATCTAGCCGCCGCGAGGCCCTCCAGCCACCACCGGAGATGGGGGAACGGGGAGAGGGGCGCGGCATCCGAGGGGGATGCCGCGCCCCGTTTTTCTCGTGGGGGGATGGTCAGTTGTAGGCCGCGAACGCCTTCGAGAAGGCGTGCTCGTCCTGGACGATCGAGCTGCATGTGGCGTCGGCGTAGGTCTTGGCGCCGCCGGAGCACTGCTTGTCGCGGGTGGCGGACCACATGGAGATCCAGCCGAGGCCCTTGGACTTGGCGAAGTTCACCAGCTGGGTGGCGTCCTCGACCTTGAAGATCTCGCTGGTGACGTCGTTGACGCCGATCATGGGAGTCACGGCCACGGCCTTCCAGGCGGCGCTGTCGCTCAGCCCGAGCACGCTCTTGACCTGGGCCTGCGTGGCCGTGGCGGCCTGCTCGGCGTAGGTGCCCATGTCGCCGCTGTAGGAGGCGCCGTAGTCCATGGCCATGATGTTGACGGTGTCGATGGCGACGCCGTTGCTCTTGGCGTTGGCGAGGAGGTTCACGCCGTCCTGGGTCAGGCCCTCGGGCATGACGGGCAGGGTGAAGGAGACGTCCAGGTCCGGGTGCTGGGCCTGGAGCTTGGCTATCGCCTTGGCGCGGTTGGTGTTCGCCGTGGTGTTGGGCAGCGCGCCGCCCTCGACGTCGAAGTCGACCTTGGTGAGGTCGTAGGCGTCCACGACCTTGCCGTACGCCGTCGCCAGCGCGTCCGCCGAGGAGCAGGTCGTCGCCAGCTCGCTGCCCGCCGCGCCGCCGAAGGAGACCCGGACGTCGCCGCCCTTGGCGCGCAGGGCGCCGATCTGTGCGGCGACCGCGTCGCTCGCGAGGTCGGTGACGCCGCCCCACTTCGGGGTGCAGCCGCCGCCGTCGGTGACGAAGGCGAGGTTGTAGTCCTTCACGCCGGTGGCGGTGGCGCTCGCGACCAGGTCGAAGGCGGGGTAGAGGGAGGTGTCGACGTAGGGGGCGAAGCCGGCGCTGGTGGTGGTTCCCGTGCCGGTGCCGGTGCTCTGCGAGGGGCTGGCAGTGGCGGTGGGGGTCGCCGTGGCGGTCGGCGTGGACGTGGGCGTCGCCGTCGCCGTCTCCGTCGGACGACCGGTCGGTTCCGGCGTCGCGGTGGCGTCCGTGGAGCAGGTGGTGCCGTCGATGCGACAGCCGGTCGGGGTGCCGGTGCCGTTGACGACGAAGCCGACGGTGACGGACTCGCCGGCGGCCAGGCCGTCGGTGTCCCACTTGGCCGAGGTCACGCTGACGTGCTGTCCGCTCACACTCGACTCGGCGTTCCACAGCGAGCTCAGCTTCGTGCCCGAGGGCAGGTCGAACTCCAGCTTCCAGTCCGTCTCCGCCGCCCCGCTGTTGTTCGTCACGACGTACTGGGCGGTGTAACCCGTCGACCAGTCACTGGTCTTCGTGTACGCGGCGCCGATCCCGGCGGCCTGGGCGGTGCCGGTGAGCAGGATCGCGCCGCCGCCGACCACGGCCGCGGCGACGGCCCCGGCGATCACCTTGTTTCTGCCGCTCACCTTGCGCCGGTGCGTGCTCATGGCGTGCCTGCCTTCGTTGTTCGGGGGTGGGGTGCGGCAGCACGCTAGCGAGCCGGAAACGGGCAAAGCGCCTGATCCGGACGGCTGTTGGCGATCTTAGGGTGCGCTTAAGGAAGGGATCGGGGACGGTTAAAGGTCGAGACCAATCGGCGGGTACGACGTCTGCGCACCCGGTGTCCCCGGCGCTCGGGAACCCGCCCGTCCAGCTGGATCCAGATCCGCACCTCGGTGCCGCCGAGCACCGACGAGCCGATCCGTACGTCCCCGCCGGTCTCCTCCGCGAGCCGGCGCACGATGTCCAGGCCGAGCCCGGTCGACCCCGCGCTGCCCGAGCCCCGCCCGCGGGCCATCGCGGCCTCGGGGTCACGGATGCCGGGCCCCGCGTCGGAGACCAGCACGATCACCGCGTCCTCGCCGTTGTGCACGTCGACCGCGAAGGCGGTGCCCTCGGGGGTGTGCCGGAACACGTTGCCGAGCAGGGCGTCCAGCGCGGCGGCCAGATCGGCGCGGGCCACGGGTATGCGCACCGGCCGCTCCACCCCGGCCACCCGTACCTTGCGCCCCTCGTCCTCGGCGAGCGCCGACCAGAACGCCATCCGCTCCCGCACCACTTCGGCGGCGTCGCACCCGGCACCCGGACCGGCCGCCGCGGTCTGCGGCTTGGCCTCCCGCGCGGTCCGGATGATCGTGTCGACCTCCCGCTCCAGCTGGGCGACCGCGGCCCGGGTCTGCTCGGCGGCGGGCCCGTCCCCGAGCGAGGCGGCGTTGAGCCGCAGCACGGTCAGCGGTGTGCGCAGCCGATGCGACAGGTCGGCCGCCAACTCCCTTTCGTTCGCCAGCAGCTGGACGACCTGGTCGGCCATGGAGTTGAACGCGACCGCGGCCAGCCGCAGTTCGTCGGGCCCTTCCTCGGGCACCCGCGCGCCCAGCTTCCCCTCCCCCAGCTCGTGCGCGCCCTCGACCAGTTTCTGCGCGGGCTGCACCATCCGTACGCCCAGCCGGTCGGCGACCGCGACCGAGCCGACGATCAGCGCGACGCCGACCCCGGCGAGCACCGCCCACGCGGTGGCCACTCCATTGCTGACCTCGGCCTCGGGGACGTACACCTCGACGACCGCGATCTCGCCGGAGCTCAGCGCGACGGGCTGGAGCAGCGTGAAGCCGCCCGGCACCTCGGTGGTGGAGGCGCGGCCGAGCCTGCGTACGGTCGCCACGTCGTCGGCGGCGGCGCGCCGCCGTCCGATGTCGACGGCCTTGTCCTGACCGCTCGCCGGTATGTGCACGGCCATCCCGTCCTCCGAGCCCGCGGAGGCGACGACCCGCTCCAGCTGGTCCCGGTCGGTGGTGATGGACAGGGCGGGAGCGACGGCGGCGGCTTCCCGTTCGGCGTTGGAGAAGGCGCGGTCCCGGGCCATCTCCTTGATGACGAGGCCGAGCGGGATCGCGAAGGCGACCACGACCATGGTGGTGACGGCCAGACAGACCTTGACGAGTGCCCACCTCACAGCGGCAGCCCCCCGCCGGGTGGCTCCAGCTTCACCCCGACGCCCCGCAGGGTGTGCAGATAGCGGGGCCTGGCCGCGGTCTCCCCCAACTTCCGGCGCAGCCACGACAGATGGACGTCGATGGTCTGGTCGTCGCCGTAGGACTGCTGCCACACCTCGGCGAGCAGTTCCTTGCGGGGGACGACCACGCCGGGGCGGCCGGCGAGGAAGGCGAGCAGGTCGAACTCGCGGCGGGTGAGGTCCAGACGGACGCCGTCCAGCTCGGCCTGGCGGCGCAGCGGGTCGACGGTCAGGCCGCCGACGCGCAGCACGGACTCCGGGGCGGCCTCTCCGACGACGGCCCGGGAGCGCCGCAGGACGGCGGCCATCCGGGCGGAGAGGTGCTCCACCGAGAAGGGCTTGGTCAGATAGTCGTCCGCGCCCGCGTTCAGCAGTCGCACGATCTCCGCCTCGTCGTCCCGCGCCGTGGCGATGATCACCGGTACGTCGGTGATCCCGCGCAGCATCTTCAGCGCCTCGGACCCGTCCAGGTCGGGCAGACCGAGGTCGAGGATGACGACGTCGAAACGGAAATGGGCGACCTCGCGCAGCGCCTCCAGCGCCGTACCGACACTCCGCACCGTGTGGGCGGCGTCGGTCAGCTGCCGGATCAGCGCCGAGCGTACGAACTGGTCGTCCTCGACCACGAGCACACTTGCCATGCGCCGCACCGTACGCCATGCGGGCGAGCCGCATCCCGGCCTGTGGACAACTCCCCACGCGTGCGGCTGCTGGTGCTCGTGAGGCAGTATGACCGGCGATGCGCAGAGGACTCGTACACGTACTGGCTTGGTCGCTCGCCACGGGCGCGGCGGTCACGCTGTCGTGGTGGGGTGTGCACACGGTCATGGCGGGCACGGCCTACGACCCGCCGCGCGCCCTGCCCATCACGGTGGCGGAGCAGACCGCCCAGCAGTCGAAGCCGCTGGCGTCGTCGACGGCCCGGCCGTCCGCGTCCCCGTCGAGGAGCACGGCGTCACGGAAGCCGTCCGCCACGCCGACCCCTTCGAAGACCCCGACCAAGTCCCCGAGTCCCTCCCCCACCGTCTCCGGCGAGGTCAAGAGTTACGACACCGAGGGCGGCCGGGCGGTGTTCTCGCTCGGCACGTCCACCGCGACGCTGGTGTCGGCGACGCCGGCCGCGGGCTGGTCGATGCAGGTGTGGAAGACGGAGACGTGGATCCGGGTGGAGTTCGCCTCCGGGGCGGACCGGGTGTCGGTGTTCTGCACGTGGCACGACAGCGCGCCGCGGGTGGAGGTGAACACCTACTAGAAGTGACAGGCACGCCAGGAGCGACAGGCACGAAGTGACAGGCCGATGGCAATTGAGGGCCAACTAAATATTGACAGTCGACTCCCATTTGGGGGTAGCCTCTCACTAAGGCTGCTTCCTAGTGGGAGGTCCCCATGACCACGCTCGCTCCGCGCCCGTCCCCCCGCCGCTGGCTCACCCTCGCCGCGCTCACCCTGAGCGTGCTGATCGTCGGCCTCGACGGGACCGTCATCAACGTCGCCCTGCCGACCATGGCCGGCCAACTCCACGCCGACAGTTCACAGTTGCAGTGGATCGGCGGCGGCTATCTGCTGGCCCTGTCCGTCGCGATGCTCCCGGTCGGCCTGCTGGGCGACCGCTACGGCCACAAGCGTCTGCTGCTGTCCGGCATCACCCTCTTCGGGTTCGCCTCGCTCGGCGGCGCACTCGCGCACTCCCCCGGCCAGGTCATCGCCGCCCGGTCCGTCCTCGGCCTCGGCGCCGCGGCGATCCTGCCGCTGTCCATGGCGATCCTGCCCCGCGTCTTCGCCAAGGAGGAACTGCCCAAGGCCGTCGCCGTCTGGACCGCCGCCACCGCGCTGGGCATGCCCGTCGGCCCGGTCGTGGGCGGCTGGCTGCTGGACCACTTCTGGTGGGGCTCGGTGTTCCTGTTCAACCTGCCCGTCGCCGCCCTCGCCCTGCTCACGGGGCTGTGGCTGCTGCCGCGCGACGAGAAGCGCACCAACGGCGCCCCGTTCGACATGCGCGGCACCGTCCTCGGCGGCCTCGCCATCATCGCGCTCGTCTACGGCACGATCCTGATCCCCCGCGACGGCTGGACCAGCCCCTCCGTCCTCGCCTCGCTCATCGCCGCGGCCGCCCTGCTGACCGCGTTCGTCCGGCACGAGCGCCGCAGCGCACAGCCGATCGTCGACCTGAAGCTGTTCGGCGACCGCCGCTTCCTGTGGGGCACGCTCATCGCGGTGTTCGTCAACTTCGCGGTGATGGGCATCCTGTTCGTCGTACCGCAGTACCTGGAGGCCGTCCTCGGCAACGACTCCTTCGGCACCGGCATCCGCGTCCTGCCCCTGATCGGCGGACTCATGGCCGCGGCCACGCTGAGCGAGTCGGTCGTCCCGCGGCTCGGCGCCCACCGGGTCATCCCCTTCGGTCTGGCCCTGCTCTCCGCCGGCGCCCTGCTCGGCGCCACCACGGACACCGCCGACGGCTACGGCTTCACCGCCCTGTGGCTCTCCCTCACCGGCCTCGGCTTCGGCCTCGCGGTCGTGCCCGCGACCAGCCTGGTGATGGGCGCGCTGCCCGAGAACAACACCGGATCGGGCACCAGCCTGCTGGAGACCGTGCAGCAGCTCGGTTCGGTCCTCGGCGTCGCCGGCCTCGGGAGCCTGCTCGGCTACGGCTACCTGGCCCGGCTCGGCACCGACGGACTGCCCGATGCGGCGGCGGACGCGGCCCGCGACTCGGTCTCCGGCGCCGACGCGGTGGCGGCACAGCTGGGCGACCCGGAGCTCGCCGCCCAGGCTCACCAGGCGTTCGTGCACGGCGTGGACCTGGTCCTCATGGCCTGCGGCGTGATCGCCCTGCTGGCCGCCGTCCTGGCCGCCCGTTTCCTGCCGGGCCGGCGCACGTGCTCCCGCACGGTGGCCCGCTCCGTCCCCGAGCACGCAGAATCGGTCGCATGACGACGCACGAGAGCTCCGCCGCTCCCCTCGGCCTGCGCGAGCGCAAGAAGCGCCAGACCCGGGAACGCATCCGGCGCGAGGCCTACCGCCTCTTCGCCGAACACGGGTACGAGGCGACCACGGTCGACCAGATCGCGGAGGCGGCGGAGATCTCGTCCAGCACGTTCTTCCGGTACTTCCCGACCAAGGAGGACGTGGTCCTCCAGGACGAGTACGACCCCGCGCTCGCCGACGCGGTCGCCTCCCGCCCGGCCGACGAGCCGATCGTGGACGCGATCCTCGCCTCCCTGAAGGGCCCGCTCGGCACCGTGTTCCACCAGGACCGCGAAGCCCTCCTCCTCCGCGCCCGCCTCACCTTCAACGACCCCGCGATCCGCGCCAGCAACGTCGCCGAACAGGAGCGCAGCGAGCGCGCCATGGCCCGGGTCATCGCGGACCGCGCCGGCCGGGACGCGGACGATCTGGAGGTCAAGTGTGCGGCGGCGGCCGTCATCGCGGTGTTCACGGCGCTCGTGCGGCACTGGGTGGAGGCCGACGGCGAGGAAGACCTGGCGGAGCTGTACGAGCGCCATCTGCCGCTGCTGTCACGGGGGTTGGACTTCTGAACAGCGGCGCCTGAACAACGGCGTCTGAACAGCGGCGGCTAGCGGAACACGGACGGCGGTGGCGCGGGCGACGCGACCGCCGACGCGTCCGTGACGGGGGTCGCTCCGCCGGTGAAGTCCAGGAGCGCGCGGCCGTGTTCGACCCGTCCCGGGTGGGGATCGCCGGCGGCCTTGCGGGTCAGTTCGGCGATCGGGAGCGGGGTGTCGGAGGCGACGAGGACGGCGTTGCCGAAGCGTTTGGAGCGCAGGACCGTCGGGTCGGCGATCAGGGCGAGGTGCTCGAACCGGGCGGCGGCGGTGGCGATCTGGCCGCGCAGATGGGCGAGCGGGGGGCCGTCGGCGAGGTTGGCGGCGTACAGGCCGCCCGGCTTGAGGGCCCTGCGGACCTCGTCCAGGAACTCGGTCGAGGTCAGGTGGGCCGGGGTGCGCGCCCCGCTGAACACATCGGCGATGACCAGGTCCGCCCAGCCGTCGAGCACTTTGCCGAGCCCCTCACGGGCGTCGGTGGAGCGCACCCGGATGCGGGCGTTCGGGTCCAACGGCAGCTCCCGGCGGACCAGTTGGACGAGGGCCGCGTCACGCTCGACGACCTGCTGGGTGGAGCGGGGCCGGGTCGCGGCGGTGTACCGGGCGAGGGTGAGGGCGCCGCCACCGAGATGCACGGCGTGCACCGGTTTGCCGGGCGGGGCGACCAGGTCGATGACATGGCCGAGGCGGCGCTGGTACTCGAAGGAGAGGTGGGCGGGGTCGTCGAGGTCGACATGCGACTGCGGTGCCCCGTCGATGAGGAGCGTCCAGGCCCGCGCGCGTTCCCGGTCGGGGATCAGCTCGGCGAGCCCGCCGTCGACGGGTTCCACGACGGCTTCGACGGAAGCGGCTGCACGCCGGGAGCTACGGGACCTTGCCATTCGGCCATTGTCGCAAGCCGCGCTCCGTCAGGCTCGCCCAGCCCGGCCACCGTAGATCACCGGCCGGCGGACGTCACCGGCGTCACTGGCAGCCGTCCGCCGCCTCGATCAGCCGGGCCGCCTCCCCCAGTGCCGCCCGCAGCACCGCCGGGTCGGTGGCCAGGTCGGCCTCGCCGGGCGGCAGCAGCCAGTCCGAGCCCGCCACCGGCGGCTCGGGATTGAGCCGCAGTCCCCGTCCGTCGGTCTCCGTACAGGTGCTGCCGGGGACGTCCCACGCGGCGGCCGTCCCCGGCGGGACCAGGAAGCCGAGGGTGTCGCCCCCGTCGTCGTGCAGTACGGGCCCCACCGCCTCCCCGGCCCCCCGCCGCAGGATGTCGACCGCCTCCAGTCCCTGCCGGGTCGGCACCGTGACGAGGTCGCAGCCCACCTCCGCGACCGGCGGCTCGCTGAACTCCGTCAGCGGCGCACACATCTCGATGCTCCGGCTGGTCTCCATCCCGCTCTCCACCACGGCACCCCTCCTTGGACGAGCGGCTCGGGAGTCGGGCGGCTCCCGGTCCATGGAGTCCAACGCACGGCGGCGTCAACGGCTACGGCGGAAGTCAGCCGCAAAGGATGGCAGTTCATGGCAGATCGTGGATGAGATATCCGGTTTGTAGCCAAACACTGCGTGGCGGGTCCGACACAGCAGGTACGTTCTTGCCCGCCGGAACCAGGGTGACGACAGTGACATACCACTCAACTCATCATGGATCCGGCATGGTTCGACGGTTCGCACGAGAGGACCCGGCCATGGCGACGTCAAAGGTGACCTCGTCCCAGCCCCCCAGGCCACCACGGCCGAACCTCGCGTTCCGGGAGTTGCGCGGTCAGCGCTCCCCGGCCGAGTTCGCCGCGGCGGTCCGACGGGCCGCGCGCGAGATCGGCGAGCGGGTCAGCTGCGACGCGCGCTATGTGGGCCGGGTCGAGGCGGGCGAGATCCGCTGCCCCAACTACGCGTACGAACGGGTGTTCCTGCACTTGTTCCCCGGCCGCACGCTCACCGACCTGGGCTTCGCGCCCCGGGCGTCCGTACGCGGACGCGGGGCGCGCCCCACCGAGGACGCGCCCCCGGCGCACGTCACCACACCCGCGTACACCGCGGGTGGCGCGACGGGTGAGACGTGGGGGACGCACGAGCCGTATGACACGCAGAACCCGTACGAGACGCACGACAACTACGAGGAGAGCGACGTGCTACGTCGCGCATTCATGACCGGCGGGGGCGCCACCGTGGCCGTCGCCTCACTGGGCACCATCGGGCTCGCCGCCCCCACTGCCGCCGCGGCGGCGGAACACCGCGTCCGGCGCGCGGGCGCCCCCGACGCGGACGCCCTGGAAGAAGCCGTACGACGGATCCGGCTGCTGGACGACCGGCACGGCGCGGACGGCCTGTACCGGCGCGCGGCAACCCCGCTGCGCGCCGCCTACGCGCTGCTGGACGCGGGTGCGACCCGGCAGACCACCGCCGACCGGCTGCACTCGGGCGCCGGTGAACTCGCCATCTCGGTGGGCTGGCTGGCGCACGACTCGGGGCGGTTCGACGACGCGCGCTCGCACTACGCGGAGGCGCTGGCGACCGCCCGTATGACCGGTGACGCCGGTCTGGAGTCGCACGCCTTCTGCAACACGGCGTTCCTCGCGCGCGACGCGGGGCGCCCGCGGGAGGCGGTGCGTGCCGCGCAGGCCGCGCAGCGGGTCGGGCGTCCGCTGGGGTCCGCCCGGCTGATGTCGCTGCTCGCGCTGCGGGAGGCGGGCGGCTGGGCGGGGCTCGCCGACCGCACCGGCTGCGAACAGGCGCTGGCCCGGGCGCAGGCCCTCTTCGACCGCGGCCCCTCGGACGCCGACCCCGAGTGGATGAGCTTCTACGGAGAGGCCGAGCTGGAGGGCCTTGAGGCGCAGTGCTGGTCGACGCTGGGCGACTGGCCGCGCGCGGCACGGCACGCGCACCGGGCGGCGCAGCTCCAGGACCCGCATTTCACGCGGAACATCGCGCTGTACACGGCCGAGCTGGCGGACGACCTCGCGCGCGGGGGCCGCCCCGACGAGGCCGCGGCCGCCGGGATGCGGGTGCTGGACCTGCTGGGGCAGGTGCAGTCGTCGCGGATCCAGTCGATGCTGGCGGGGACCACGCGTGTGCTGCTGCCTCATCGGCGGGCCGCCGGGGTGGGTACGTTCCTGGAGCGGCACGCTTCTCTGCCGCGTACGGCGTAGGGAGCGGGCTACCCCGCCAGGTGGCCCGTGTCGTTCCAGCTCTCGATCGCCGGTTCTCCGTACGCCCAGCCCAGGACCGACAGGGACGTCGGGTTCAGTCTGATGCGGGCCGCGAAGTCGAGGGGGAGGCCGAGCCAGCGGGCGCCTATGGAGCGGAGCATGTGGCCGTGGGCGAAGATCAGGACGTCGCGGTCCGCCTCGCGGGCCCACGTCACCACCTCGTCCGCGCGGGCGGTGACCTCGGCGGGGGTCTCACCCTCGGGGACGCCGTCGCGCCAGATGAGCCAGCCGGGGTTCACGGCCTGGATCTCGTTCGGGGTCATGCCCTCGTACGCGCCGTAGTGCCATTCCATCAGCGCGTCCCACTCGGTCGCGCGCTCGCCGAACCCGGCGAGTTCGCAGGTCTCACGCGCGCGTGCCAGCGGGCTGGTGCGCACCTCGACGCCGGGGAGGCCGTCCAGCGGCGGCCGGTGCAGGCGCTCGCCGAGGAGTTTCGCGCCGCGCCGACCCTCCTCCAGGAGCGGCACGTCCGTCCGGCCCGTATGTTTGCCCACCAGTGACCATTCGGTCTGTCCGTGCCGGGCGAGCAGGATGCGCGGTGCCATGAGGTGACGAACCTTTCGAGAAAAAACCGGGCGGGCCCCACCCATCATCGCGCACCCTGTCCGAGGGCAACCCGTCGGTCGATCTCTGCGTCCTAGAGGGCCGGGGCCCCCTGCGCGGGGGCGAGCACATACACCGTAAAGTGGTAAGACCGGGCAACCGGACGCCGCAACGAGAAGGGGGAGGCGATCGGATGCCGCACGCCGAGACACCGGGCAGCGAGACGGCCCCGCGTACCCGGCTGCGCTGGTGGACCGAGCTTCCGCTGATCCTCCTGGTGTACGCCTGCTACTCGGCGGGGCGGCTCCTGGCCCGGGGTGATGTCACCAGCGCCGTCGACCACGGCCTGACGATCCTGCGCGTGGAGAAGTTCCTCCGTATCAACGCGGAGCACCCGCTCAACCGGCTGTTCACCCGCGAGGCCTGGCTCGGCGTACCGGCCGACTTCTGGTACGCGTCGCTGCACTACCTGATCACCCCGGTGATCCTGATCTGGCTGTTCCGTTCGCACGCCGTGCGCTACCGCGCCGCCCGCACCTGGCTGATGACGTCCACGTTCATCGGGCTGATCGGCTTCACCCTGCTGCCCACCTGTCCGCCCCGCCTCCTCTCCGAGGGCCACGGCTTCGTCGACACGATGGCCCAGTACAGCTCGTACGGCTGGTGGGGCGGCGAGGCGAGCGCGCCGCGTGGCATGGGCGGAATGACGAACCAGTACGCGGCCATGCCCAGTCTGCATGTGGGCTGGGCGCTGTGGTGCGGGGTCATGCTGTGGCGCTACGGCGGGACGCGTATCACCAAGGCCGCCGGTGTCGCCTACCCGCTGATCACCACGATCGTGGTCATGGGCACCGCCAACCACTACTTCCTCGACGCCGTCGCGGGCGCCGCCGTCATGGGCGTCGGGCTGCTGCTGGCGCCGCTCGTGCTGCGGACCGCGGAGGGGGTCAGGGGGCGTGTGGCGACGGCCCTCACGCCCGTCACGGCGGGCACCGGTGCCGCACAGGCCTCAATTGTCAGTGGCGGATGCCAGACTTCCGCGGGTGAGCGATTTCCACGGCAGCGCGAGTCACGGGTCGGAGCGGGAACCGAGCCGAGTGCCTCTCCCACGGACGCGGGGGACGGCGCTCCGGCAGCAGCTCGCTGAGCTGCGCGGTCCCGACGTACCGGCCAAGGCGCTGGATGCCCGCGCCCTGGCCGCCCTCGCCGCCAACCCCGGTTGCAGACGGCGGGCGATCCTCGACGGCGCCGGGGTGAACAAGGCGACGCTGGCGAGCGCGCTGGGCTCCCCCTCGGCGTTCGGCCAGTCGCAGTTCGCGCTGACCCGGGGCAATGCCTTCGAGGCGAAGGTCAAGGCCGACGGCGGCGCCGAACTGCTGCGGCTGGCGCACGAGAAGCTGGACCCCGCCGCCGAACCTCCCGCCCACGCGCGGGTGCCCGAGCTCACCGCGATCGGCCCCGAGGGCCGTACCGCCCGCACCGCGCTGGCCCTGCGCGAGGCCGGCGAGGCGCGCGGCGAGTGGACCCTGCTCGACCACCCGATGCTCGCCCTGGACGTCGCGGGCTCCCCCGCCTTCCTGGAGCCGGACGCGGTGGTGGTGCACCCGGACGGCAGCTGGACGGTCGTCGAGATCAAGTCCTTCCCGCTGCTGGACGGCTCGGCGGACCCGGCGAAGGTCGGCGCGGCGGCCCGGCAGGCGGCGGTGTACGTACTGGCGCTGGAGGAGGTCGCGGCCCGCCTCACGACCGAGGACGCCGCCGCCCCCGAGGTGCGCCACACCATCCTCCTCGTCTGCCCCAAGGACTTCTCCAACCTGCCCACCGCCTCCGCGGTCGACGTCCGCAAGCAGCGCGCGGTCACCGGCCGCCAACTGGCGCGCCTCACCCGCGTCCAGGACATCGCCGACACGCTCCCGGAGGGCACCTGCTTCGACCCCGGCCGGCCCGCCGAGGAGCTGACGGCCGCCGTGGAGTCGGTCCCGGCGACGTATGCGCCGGAGTGCCTGGCCGCGTGCGAGCTGGCCTTCCACTGCCGCGACCGCTCCCGCGCGGCGGGCGCGGTGACGTCCCTGGGCCGGTCCGTCCGGGCCGAGCTGGGCGCTCTGACCACCGTCCCGGACGTTCTGGCGGCGGCCCGCGGGGAGGCCGGCGACCCGGACGATCCGACCGTCGCCGCCCTGCGCAAGGCTGCCGCCCTCCGCGCGGAGGCACTGGGAGCCGCCGCATGTCGCTGATCGCCACCCTCGCCCGCCTGGAAGCCGTCAGCACCGGCCGCGCGCAGCCCGCCGCGACCGTCCGCCACCGGCATCTGGCCGACCGCCCCCTGGTCCTCGTCCCGCTCACCACCGCCGGTGAGGCCGGTGCCCCGCTCGGCGCGCTCGTCGGCACCGACCGGGACACGCCGCGCCTGCTCGTCGTACCGCAGCCGCGCGACCGTGACCTCAGGTTCCAGTTCCTGGCGGAGCTGGCGGACGTGGTCCTGCCGTACGTCGACGGGTACGCCGAGGCCGTGGAGGCCGCCGAGCGCAGCGAGACCGACCCGGAGACCGGCAAGCGGGTCAAGGTCGAGGTCGAGCTGTGCGCGGACGCCCCGCAGCTGATCGTGCCGAGCCGCGCGGGCGTCGACTTCGTGCGGCTGCTCGGGCGCTCCATGCGCTTTCGCCGTACGGCCGAGCAGGACCCGGAGGCCCCGCACCCGGCGCCCCCGCGCGTGCCGTTGCTGGGCCGGTGGCTGACCCACTTCGGGGAGCGGGCCCGCGTCCCCGGCGCCTCCCTGCTGCTGGCCGCGACGGAGCTGCTGTCGCGGCACTGGGCGACCGGCCAGTCCACCCTGGAGGACCAGCATCTGGGCGCACTGCTGGCCTGGATCGACCCCCCGGAGGGCGCGACCGGCGCCGAGGCGGCCCTCGCCGCCGAGCTCGCCCGGGACGCCAAGGGCCAGCTGCTGCATCCGCCGGCCGGCCCGGCCACCGACCCGGCGTTCGACAACAAGCTGCTCGCCCCCGCCATCGAGCGCTACAACCGCGCGCGTACGGCGCTCGCCGCCGCCGAGGACGGCCTGGAGGCGGACGACCGGCTCGGTGAGCTGACCGCCGCCGAGCGCGCGATCAGGGATCTCGTCGAGAGCCGGACCCGTCCCACCTGGGACGCGGTGTGGCGCGGCCTGGACCTCCTGCGGGAACTGCCCGAGGGCGCGCGCGTGGAGGAGCGCTGGACCCGCGACCGCTGGTCGTTCACGTCCCACCGCGACCGGATCACCGCGGGCGAGCCCCCGCAGCCGCGCCGCGACGACGCGGTGACCGCCGCCAACAAGCTCGCCACGCGCGAGCGCGAGCAGGCCCGCCTGGAGGCGCAGGAGGCCCTCGACGACCCGCTGGTGATGGCGGGACGGCGGCTGTCCGGGGAGGCGTTCGCGGGTGAGGTCACGGATGTCGTCATGACGTACAGCGAGGGCAAGCGTCCCAGCCCGCGCCCGCTCGTGACGCTGCGCACGGACGACCGGCCGCATCTCGGGGAGCGCGTGAAGGTCTACCGCTCGCTGGGCGGCAAGCCGCAGTCGGCCGAGTTCGTGGGCTACGAGGACGAGGGCGCCCTGGTCGTGCTCCGCGTCCTCGACAAGATGGGCCGCGGCAAGGAGCCCGAGGCGGGGTCGGTCCCCGAGAAGGGCGACCGGCTCTGCTTCACCCTCTTCGAGCACGAGCAGCGGGGCGGCGCGAAGCTCCCCGACCCGGAGAACACGCCCTGGACGCACGGCGGGCCGCCCGGTGAGGCCGTCCAGGAGGCCGCCGATCCCCTGACCACGGAGGACGTCCTGTGACCACCGTCTCCGACCTCTCCGGCCGCTTCGACCCCGGTGCGGCTGCCGGCCGGGCCACCGACGCGATCCTCCGCGACACCCTGCACGGCGACGCGCGCGGTGTGGTCGTCGACTCCCCGCCCGGCGCCGGCAAGTCCACGCTGGTCGTCCGCGCGGCCCTCGAACTGGCCGACGCCGGGCGCCCGCTGATGGTCGTCGCGCAGACCAACGCGCAGGTGGACGACCTGGTCCTGCGGCTCGCCGAGAAGAACCCAGAGCTGCCGGTGGGCCGGCTGCACAGCAGTGACGCCGACGCGTACGACAAGGCGCTGGACGAGCTGGCGAACGTACGGAAGTCGGCGAAGGCGACGGACCTCGCCGGTCTCCCGGTCACGATCTCCACGGCCGCCAAGTGGGCCCACGTCAAGGTGGACGAGCCGTGGGAGCACGCGATCGTCGACGAGGCCTACCAAATGCGCTCGGACTCCCTGCTCGCCGTCGCGGGCCTGTTCCAGCGGGCGCTGTTCGTGGGCGACCCGGGCCAGCTGGACCCGTTCGCGATCGTGGGCAGCGAGCAGTGGGCGGGCCTGTCGTACGACCCCTCGGCATCAGCCGTCACGACCCTCCTCGCCCACAACCCGACCCTCCCCCAGCACCGCCTCCCGGTGTCCTGGCGGCTCCCGGCGTCCGCGGCCCCGCTGGTCTCGGCGGCGTTCTACCCGTACACCCAGTTCCGCAGCGGCACCGACCACGGCGACCGCGCCCTGTCCTTCGCGGTCCCCTCGGACGGCTCGGGCCCCGACCGGGTCATCGACGAGGCGGCGGAGTCCGGCTGGGGCCTGCTGGAGCTGCCCGCCCGGCACACCCCGCGCACGGACACGGAGGCGGTCCGGGCGGTGGCGACGCTGGTCCGCCGCCTGCTGGACCGGGGAGGCGCGGCCACCTCAGAACGCTCCCCCGACCCCGCCCCCCTCACCGCCGACCGCATCGCCGTCGGCACGGCCCACCGCGACCAGGCGGCAGCGGTCCGCGCGGCCCTCACCGACCTGGGCGTCACGGACGTCACCGTCGACACGGCGAACCGTCTCCAGGGCCGGGAGTACGACGTCACGGTCGTCCTGCACCCGCTGTCGGGCCGCCCGGACGCCACGGCGTTCCACCTGGAGACGGGCCGCCTCTGCGTCCTCGCCTCCCGCCACCGGCACGCGTGCATCGTGGTCTGCCGGGCGGGCGTGGGCGAGCTCCTGGACGACTACCCGTCGACAGAGCCGGTGCAGCTGGGCACGGTGGTGAAGTTCCCGGACGGCTGGGAGGCCAACCACGCGGTGCTGGCACATCTGGCCGAACACCGGGTGGTCTGGCAGCCCTGACCTGGGGGATTCACCCGTCCTTACGGGGCCCTTGCGCGGTCGCGCGACAATGGACGGTGGTCCGCTTCCCCGACGGAGGTGGCATCAGCGACGTACGAGGAGGAGAAGACATGGCGGAGCCCACGCCGCGTCGGAACGAACCGCGGCTACGCCCCGCGCCCCTGCTCTTCGAGCCCGCGCAGGCGGCCGCCGACCCGGAGCACTTCTTCGACCTGGAGTCCATCGACGACCCCAGGGCACTGCTGGCCCGGGCGACGGAGCTGACGCAGGCCTTCCGTGCCGCGACGGACCGTGCCGTGGAGTTCCAGGCGATGGCGGCGGCCCAGCTGGCCGACCCCCGGCGGTTCGACCGGCTGACGCCGGCGGACATCGCGGAGCGGGCCGAGTGGACCGAGGACTATGCCAAGAAGATGGTCGAGTTCGGGCGGGACCTGATGCGTGGGACGGCCGAGGGCGCGGCGGAGAAGGGGCTCGCCGACCCGGCGTAGTCACCGGGGCTCATCAATTCACCCCTGGCATATGCCAGGCGGGCAAGATACCCCTCCTCACCCCCTCCCGTCCCGGTTTTCGGCAACTCTCGGAAACGGAACGCTCACGCCGAGTACATCTGGATGCATGAGCGACACACGCACCGAGCCGTTCTCCGACCGTTCCGACGTCTGCGGGGTCACTGCGGACGGTGCCGCCTGGCTCGCCTCCGCAGGAACGTATCCGCGGAGCACGCTCGCCCTCTGGGAGGACCGTCCGGACGCCCCGGTGGTCCTGCCGTGCGGCACCGCGTTCGACGTCGTGAACGCGCCCGGCATCTTCGGCCGCCGGATGCTCGACCGCTTATGGGACGACGGGCCCGGCTCGGGGCCGGTCGCGGTGTTCCGGGGCCGGATGCTCCTGTTCGCCGCGCCGGGCACCGCGCATCGGCTGCCCTCGCTGGTGCAGTGGGAGGAGTGCGGGCGCACGGGCGCGATCCCGCCGCTGCTGTGCCACGGCAACGGCGACGCGGTGACCCTCCCGGCACCCCTGCCGACACGCGCGACACCGACCCCGTTCGACAGCCGCTGGCTGGTCGCCCCGGACACCCGTCACCCCTGGCTGCCGGGCCCCGAGATCCTGCTCTGGGCGGCCGTACGGGCGGCCCGCGCGGCGGTGCGCATATCGATTTTTCCTCCCGCCGATCAGGATGCTAAGGTCTACGACGTCAGCAGGCGCCGCTAGCTCAGTTGGTTAGAGCAGCTGACTCTTAATCAGCGGGTCCGGGGTTCGAGTCCCTGGCGGCGCACAGACAACGAAGGCCTCTCGCAGATGCGGGGGGCCTTCGCATTTCCCGTCACCACAGGGGCGGCTGGGGGTCTGGGGGTTATCCCCCAGATGGACACAGCATCAGCGGGTCCGGGGTTCGAGTCCCTGGCGGCGCACAGACAAACAAGAAGCCCCTCGCGGAAGCGAGGGGCTTCTTGCGTGCCACCGCCTGTTACGGCGTGATCTTCACTGTCCATGCCCCGGAGGCTGTCCGGCCCTCCACCTTCACCCGTACGTCGTCTCCCGGCACCGTGAAGCTCTCGCCCAGGGCGACCGGGGCGTCTGCGAGAGGCGGGTAGACCGAGCCCTCCCAGCAGGCCTCCGTGTGGGGGTGGGCGTCGATGACCTGGATCGGGCCGCCGCCGGACGCGGCGCCGGCGCGTACCCGGTAGACCAGGACCCCTTCCTTGCAGGTCCCCGCGTCGTTGCCGGCCGGGCCGCGGGCCTCGAAGGCGAGGGCGCTGTCGGGGCCGGTGCGGACCACCGCCAGTTTGGTGCCGCGTCCCAGGCCGAAGGCCGCGCGGCCCCCGACCGGCGTCCCCGGTCCCGCGCCCAGCGGCTCCAGTGTCAGCCGCGTCGGCCGCTGCACGCACGCCACCTGCCGCGGCTCAAGCCACCCCAGCTTCCACTTGTGCCAGCCGAACAGATCAGGGGCCAGACCGAACTGGCTGCCCATCAGGTCCCAGTCGCCGACGTATGTGTCCCAGTCGCCCTTGCCGTCGGCGGGGCGGTGATAGAGGTCCGGGAGGTCGAAGACATGGCCGGTCTCGTGGGCGAGGACCAGCCGGTCCGGCGGATGCTGCTCGAAGACGGTGACGACCCGGCGGATGTCCGTGCCGTCGGCCCGCAGCGGAGTGTCCAGGTTGACCACCTTCGTGGCGTCCGAGTCCACGCCGGGCGCGTCCGGGTCGGCGACGAAGTAGACGACGTCGTAGCGCGAGAAGTCCACCTGCCCGTCCGCGGCGGCCAGCGCGTCGCGCAGATAGGCCGCGCGGTACGACTCGTTCCAGTCACGCTCTATGACGTACGACGTGGAGGGCCGCGGCATCCGGATCCAGTGCCGCAGCGGATGCGGGCGCAGCGTGAACCTGCCGTAGGAGGCCTGCTCGAAGAAGCGGCTGGTGGCGGGGAAGTGGTCGGCGACGAGCTGGTCGGGCGTGGTGCGCGGGGTCGCGTCCGGGAAGGACAGGAAGACCATCACCGCGTCGAGGGCGCGGGTGGGCCGCGGGTAGGCGGCGTTCCAGGTGTCGAGGCCCTCGGAGTGGTGGGCCTGGGTACGGATGAGGGCGCAGGGTTCCGCGGAGAACGGCTCGGCGACCGAGGGGCCGGTGATGAGGGAGGTCGCGACCAGCGCCGACATCGTGGTGAACACCGCCGCGGTGCTGCGCAGTCGGGGGCGCGGGAAGGGGCGCGGCACGGGGACCTCCGGATGCGGTTCACGGGACACCGCACCCAGCCTGTGTGAGATTGTCGTACTACGCCCTGTTTGTCTGCACCAGAAGAGTGAGTCAGCCGAAGAAGCGTCAGAATCGACACCCCGAATCGCTCACGGAACGTCACACCTGGTCGGGCGGCCCAACAAGCCGCCCAGGTGCGGGCAGAAACGATCTGTCAGAAGAGCCCGTGTTTCCGGGACACTGGGCAGTGGCTGGAAGGGGTGGGGGCCAGCCTCTATGATCGGCACACTTTCCTGCACGGACAGAGATCGAGTGCACTGCGGGAGCGAACGGTGAGCGGAACCTCCGAAGGGCCGGCGCCCGCGACAGACCTCGACCGGGCGGCCGTCACAGACAGTGACTACAACACGTCTTCTCGTACCGATTCCCAGGCGTACCGGTCGGCCTTCGTGGCCGCGCCGCTCGCCATGGCCGTCGTCGACCGCGAGGGGCTGGTCGTCAGCGCCAACGGCACCTGCGGCGACCTCCTCGGCTGCGCGCCCGACGCGCTCGTCGGACGGACCGCCGCCGATCTGGTGGACCTGGCCTCCGACGCCCGTACCTGGCACGCCTATCAGGAGGTGCTGCGCGGTCGGCAGGCCCGGCTGCGCTGCACCCGGCGGATGAAGAACCCCGACGGCCAGTCCCTGTGGGTGCAGGTCATGGTCGCGCCGCTCGGCAGCGGCGAGCCCGGCGTGCTGCTGTCGATCGCCGACGTCAGCTCCCAGCGTGAACTCCAGGCCCGGCTGCGGCACTTGCAGATGCACGACCCGGTGACCCGGCTGCCCAACCGCACGCTGTTCTTCGAGCGACTGTCGGCCGCGCTGGAGCCGGAGGCGTACGAGCAGGGCGGTACCGGCCGGATCGGGCTGTGCTATCTGGACCTCGACGGCTTCAAGGCCGTCAACGACACCCTCGGCCACCGGGTCGGCGACCGGCTGCTGGCCGCCGTCGCGGAGCGGCTGACGCGCTGCGCGGACGAGGCGGGCTTCGCACGGGGCAGCGCCCCGCTGGTGGCCAGACTGGGCGGCGACGAGTTCGCGCTGCTCGTCGAAGACTCCACCGGCACCGACCAACTCGCCGATCTCGCCGAGGCCGTGCTGAAGGCGGTGCAGAGCCCCTTCGACATCGCCGGGCACCGGTTGTCCGTCTCCGCGTCGATCGGCGTCGTCGAGCGGCACGCGGCCGGCACCACGCCCACCGCGCTCGTGCAGGCGGCGGACACGACGCTGTACTGGGCGAAGGCCGACGGCAAGTCCCGCTGGACGCTCTTCGATCCGGAGCGCAACGCCCACCGGATGACCCGGCAGGCCCTCGCCTCCACCCTCCGGCCGGCCATCGAGCGCGGCGAGTTCACCCTCGAGTACCAGCCACTGGTCTGCATGGAGGACGGGCGGCTGCGGGGCGTGGAGGCGCTGGTGCGCTGGAACCACCCGCAGTTCGGCATGCTGACGCCGAATCGGTTCATCGCACTGGCCGAGGAGGACGGCTCGATCGTGCCGCTGGGGCGCTGGGTGCTGGCGACCGCCTGCCGGCAGGCGCGGCAGTGGCAGCTCGACCATCCCGGAGAGCCGCCGATCTTCGTCAGCGTCAATGTCGCGGTCCGTCAGGTGTGGGACTCCGACCTGGTCGCGGACGTGGCGGACATCCTCGCGGAGACGGGCCTGGCCCCGGGGCTGCTGCAACTGGAGCTCACCGAGTCCGCGGTGATGGGTTCGGCGGGCCGTCCGCTCCAGGCGCTCCAGGCGCTCAGCGACATGGGCGTGCACATCGCCATCGACGACTTCGGCACCGGCTACTCCAACCTCGCCTACCTCAGCCGACTGCCGGTCGCGGTGCTGAAGCTGGACGGGTCCTTCGTCCGGGGCTTCCAGTACGAGGGGACGGGCGCCCCGCCCAACCCGGCCGACGAGGTCGTCGTCGAGGCGATGATCCAGCTGGCCCACCGGCTGGGGCTGACGGTGACCGCGGAGTGCGTGGAGACCTCCGCGCAGGCCTCCCGGCTGCGGCGGATCGGGTGCGACACCGGCCAGGGGTGGCTGTACTCACGGCCGGTGTCGCCGGATCGTATCTCCGAGTTGATGGCCCGTCAGGCGGTCGGCAACCCGTAGGCGTCGGCGATCAGTTCGTAACTGCGCAGCCGCAGCGCTCCGCTGTGGGCGTGGGACGTGATCATCAACTCGTCGGCGCCGGTGCGCTTCTGGAGGTCGTCGAGGCCGGCGCGGACCTCGTCGGCGGTGCCGTGGACGACGTTGGCGTTCCAGGACGTGATGAACTCGCGCTCCATCGGGCTGAAGTCGTACGCCTCGGCCTCCTCGGGGCTCGGGACGAGACCGGGGCGGCCGGTGCGCAGCCGGACCATGTTGAGGGCCGCGGCCAGGACCTGGCGGCGGGCCTCCTTCTCGTCGTCGGTGGCGAGGGCGGAGACGCCGATGAGGGCGTAGGGCTCGGCGAGGATCTCGCTCGGGCGGAAGGACTCGCGGTAGAGGTCCAGGGCCGGGATCGTGTTCTGCGCCGAGAAGTGGTGGGCGAAGGCGAAGGGCAGGCCGAGGGTCGCGGCGAGGCGGGCGCTGAAGCCGGAGGAGCCCAGCAGCCAGACCGGCGGGCGGTGCGGGGACTGGACGCCGCCGGGGGACGTCGACTGGATCGGGCCGGGGACCGCGTGGATACGGCGGTAGGGGTGGCCGTCGGGGAAGTCGTCGTCCAGGAACCGGGTCAGCTCGGCGAGTTGCTCGGGGAAGTCGTCGGCGCCCTCGTTGAGCCGCTCGCTGCGGCGCAGGGCGGCCGCGGTGGCGCCGTCGGTGCCGGGGGCGCGGCCGAGGCCAAGGTCGACGCGGTTCGGGGCGAGGGCCTCCAGGGTGCCGAACTGCTCCGCGATGACCAGCGGCGCGTGGTTGGGCAGCATGACGCCGCCGGAGCCGAGGCGGATGCGGTCGGTGTGGGCGGCGAGGTGGGCCAGGATCACGGCGGGGGACGAGGAGGCCACGCCGGGCATGGAGTGGTGCTCGGCGACCCAGTACCGGTGGAACCCGCGCGACTCCGCCAGCTTGGCGAGGTCGACGCTGGTGCGCAGGGCCTCGGTGGCGGTGTGCCCGGCGCCTACCGTGACCAGGTCCAGTACGGAGAGGGGGACGGGGGCGGCGCCGTGTGCCGTGCCCCGGGTCTCGTCTGACGTCACGGTGTGTGCCTCCTGTTTCCGGCCGTGCGGTGTCCGTCCGGTGCTAACAGGAGGGAGTCTCCGCTTTATTCCCGGGGCTGGGGCTAAGGGGTGGTCTCCTCTTCCCACACCTTGACCGTGAGGTTCACGATGCCGGTGCCGGGATCTGCGGAATCCACCGTGGCCAGGGCCACCCGCCCGCCGTCGGTGATCAGACAGACACTCCGGCCGTCGGCGACCGCGGGTGCCGACTGGGGCTTGGTCGTGGCGAGCAACTTGCACTCACCGAAATCCGGTTCCTCACCCTCGGGGACGAGTGCGTAGTTGTTGCCGTACAGCTTTGCTTTCGGGCCGTCGAAACCGTAGGTGTCGATATCGGATTCCCCCCGCGCGGGCGGCACGAGGTCGAGATCGAAGCCGACCTGTTGGGAAAGCAGCGGGCCCGCCCACTGCACCTCCGGCGGTGTCGCATCCCCGCCACCACCGCCGTCCGGCCCCTCGGTCTGCACGGCGGGCCCGGCGGAGGTGGTGACGGTCGCCGTCGCGGTCGCCGTCACCGTCGCCGTTTCCCGGGCCGCTGCCGGTGACGTGACGCCCGCCGCCGGAAGGCCGATGAATCCGACCGCGAAGGTGAGGGCGCCGACCCCCGCGCTGATCAGTGCCGCGAAGGTCTGCCATTTGTGGGACACCCCGGGCGGCCGCGGCGGGCGCGGCGGGCGTGACGGATGGGGCGGCGGCGTGAATGACGACATGTGCATCCCCCGATGACGGCGCAGGCGGCAATTGTCGCGCTGTCACAGTCACCGCGGCGGCGGAATGCACACATCCGTGGGTGAAGGGCATTTCTGCCTGTCACACCTGCACAATCGGCTCCTTCGTGAACAGCGCCCCCAGCCGTGGCGCGTTCACCCGGCGGTCCGTGAGGCGCAGGCCCTGCCAGACGGTGACCTGGTTGGCGGTGAGGACCGGTTTGCCGAGTTCCTTCTCCAGGGCGGGGATGTGGGCGACCGTGTGCAGGGCGGTGTCGGGGAGGAGCAGGGCTTCCGCGTCCGGGGTGTCGGCCTGCCTCGCCAGGGCGAAGACCTCCGCCTCGCCCCAGGTGCCGACCTCGGCGGCCGTGATGATGCCGGCGCCCTTGACCCCGGTCACCTCCAGACCGCCGGCCCGCAGGAACTCCGCGAACAGGCCCGCCACGTCGTCCGGGTAGGTCGCCCCGATCGCGACCCGGCCGGCCTTGATCTCCTGGGCCGCGTGCACGAAGGCGAAGGACGTCGAGGAGGCCGGCAGGCCCGCCGCCCGAGCAAGGGCACGCACCTGGTCCTGGGCGCCCTCCCAGCCGTAGACGAAGCTGCCGCTGGTGCAGGCCCACACCACGGACTCGGCGCCGCCCATGCGCAGTTCCTCGACGCCGGCCGCGAGGCGTTCGGGCGAGCCCATCTCCAGCAGGGCGTCCTCGCGGTGGGCGTCCTCGCCGATGTCGGTGTGCACCACGTCGACCCGGATGTCGCTGCCCAGGAGCTGCTCGATGCGTGGAAAGTCGTCCTCGCCGGAGTGGCCCGGGTAGAGGAGTCCGAGTGCGGTCATGTCCAGCCTTCCTGCTGCTGTTCTTCGTCGGGCAGTACGGGACGCAGAGGGCTCTGGCGCGCCGCCGGATCGATCAGCGCCTGATAGGGCCCCAAGGCCCGGGTACCCAGTCGGCGCAGTGCCGCCCACATCGTCACCTGGTTGGCCGACAGCACCGGCAGACGCAGTTCCGCCTCCAGCTGCGGGATGACGTCGTACGTCGGCAGGTTCGTGCAGCTGATGAACAGGGCGTCGGTGTCCCGCCGGGCCGCCTTGTGCGCCATGGCGACCACCTGGCGGTACGGCACCTTCCAGATGTGCCTGGTCAGGCCCATGAAGGCACGGCCGGTGACGGTGACGCCCGCCTCCGCGACGTACTCCTCCAGGGCGCGGGTGACCGACACGGTGTACGGCGTCACCAGCGCCACCCGGCGTACGCCCAGCTCGGTCAGGGCCTCCAGGAGCGCCCCGGACGTGGTGACGGACGGGACCGCGCCCGCCCGCGTCATCGCCTCGCACATCGCGCGCTCGCCCGCGACGCCGCCGACGAAGCTGCCGGAGGTGCAGGCGTAGGCGACGACCTCGGGGGCGACGGCGTGCAGGGTGCGCACCGCGTCGTGCAGCGTCTCGTGCTCGCTGACGAGGCGGGCCAGGTCGAGGCTGACCTCGACGGGCACGTACGGGGTCCGGGTGAGGTGGAGCGAGACCTCGTCCGGTACCCAGCGCCACAGCTCGCGGTCCAGCGCGAAGTCGAAGGGGGCGACAACCCCGACACCGCGCTGGGGGCGCGGTCCACCGAGAAAAGAGACGTCCATGGCAGGCACCGGCCTCACGGTCAGAGACAGGGGGACAACGGACCGTGCGCACCCCCGTGTTGACGAAGGTAGGTTCGGGTGCGAGCGTGGTCAATCCGCGCATGTCAGACGCCTGTGGAGGAACGGCTTCGGATGACCTCCCCCACCCTCCTCGTCCTGGACGCCGATCCCCTCCCCCGCCTCGGCCGCCTCACCGGCCGCGTCCGCATCGAGCACGCGGACGCGTCGACACTGGCCGAGCGGCTGCCGTCCGCCGATGTGCTGCTGGTGTGGGACTTCACCTCGCACGCCGTACGGCACGCCTGGCCCGGCGAGGGGCCACGGCCGCGCTGGGTGCACACGGCGAGCGCGGGCGTGGATCATCTGCTGTGCCCCGAACTCGCCGCCTCCGACACGGTGGTGACCAACGCGCGCGGCATCTTCGACCGGCCCATCGCCGAGTACGTGGCCGCGCTCGTCCTCGCGATGGCGAAGGATCTGCCGCGCACACTGGACCTCCAGCGGGAACGCACCTGGCGGCACCGGGAGTCCCGTCGGGTCTCGGGGACGCGGGCCGTGATCGTCGGCTCGGGGCCCATCGGGCGGACGATCGCCCGCACGCTCAAGGCACTTGAGGTGACGACCGCGCTCGTCGGCCGCACCCCGCGCACCGGCGTCCACGGCCCCGACGACCTGGACCGGCTGCTCGCCCGTGCCGACTGGATCATCGCGGCGGCACCGCTGACCGAGCAGACGAACGGCATGTTCGACGCCCGGCGGTTCGGGGTGATGCAGCCCTCGGCGCGGTTCATCAACATCGGGCGGGGCGGCCTGGTCGTCGAGGACGCGCTCGCCGAGGCGCTGCGGCGGCGGTGGATCGCGGGCGCGGCCCTGGATGTCTTCGAGCACGAACCCCTGGGCCCCGAGAGCCCGTTGTGGCAGGTGCCCGATCTGATCGTGTCCCCGCACATGAGCGGTGACACGGTCGGCTGGCGGGACGAACTCGGGGCGCAGTTCCTGGAGTTGTACGAACGGTGGGAGGCGGGCAAGCCGCTGCTGAACGTGGTCGACAAGAAGCGTGGGTACGTACCCGGACACTGACCTGGGGGTGTGCATGAGGGACCTCACCGCACTCGGCGCCGTAGAGCTCGTCGAGGGGTATCGCAAGGGCGAGTTCGGCCCCGTCGAGGTGACCCGGGCGGCGCTGGAGCGGGCCGAGGAGATCCAGCCGGAGGTCAACGCGTTCGTGCGGCTGACCGGCGAGGAGGCGCTCGCGCAGGCGCGGGAGTCGGCGGACCGCTGGCGGCGCGGTGAGCCGGCCGGTCTGCTGGACGGGGTGCCGGTCACGGTGAAGGACATCCTGCTGATGCGCGGGTCGCCGACACTGAAGGGGTCCAAGGTCCTGTCGGAGAAGGGCCGTTGGGACGAGGACGCGCCGTCCGTCGCCCGTCTGCGCGAGCACGGTGCCGTGTTCCTCGGCAAGACCACGACCCCGGAGTTCGGCTGGAAGGGCGTCACGGACTCGCCGCTGTCGGGGGTGACCCGCAATCCGCACGACCCCACCCGCACCGCGGGCGGCTCCAGCGGCGGCGCCGCGGCTGCCGTGGCCCTCGGCGCGGGGCCCCTGGCGCTCGGCACGGACGGCGGCGGCAGCGTTCGTATCCCGGCTGCGTTCTGCGGGATCTTCGCGCTGAAGCCGACGTACGGGCGAGTGCCGCTGTATCCGGCGAGCGCGTTCGGCACCCTCGCGCACGTCGGTCCGATGACCCGGAACGCGGCGGACGCGGCGCTGATGCTGGACGTCATCGGGGCGCCGGACGCCCGGGACTGGTCGGGACTGGGTCCGACGGGCGTGTCGTACACGGGTGTACTGGCCGAGGGCGTGCGCGGGTTGCGGATCGCCTACTCGCCCTCCCTCGGCGGACAGGTCCGGGTCCAGCCGGGGGTCGCGGCGGCGGTGCGGCGGGCGGTGGAGCGGCTGGCCGGGCTCGGGGCGTACGTCGAGGAGGCCGACCCCGACTTCACCGACCCGGTGGACGCCTTCCACACCCTGTGGTTCAGCGGGGCGGCCCGGGTGACCCAGCATCTCGGGCCGCATCAGCGGGAGTTGCTCGATCCCGGGCTGCGGGAGATCTGCGGGCTCGGGGCGCGCTACAGCGCGCTGGACTATCTCGCCGCCGTCGATGTCCGTATGGACCTCGGCCGCCGGATGGGCCGCTTCCACGAGTCGTACGACCTGCTGGTGACGCCCACTCTGCCGGTCACGGCGTTCGAGGCGGGCGCCGAGGTGCCGAAGGGCTCGGGGTACCGGCGGTGGACGGGGTGGACGCCGTTCACCTACCCCTTCAACATGACCCAGCAGCCGGCCGCGTCCGTCCCGGTGGGGGTGGACGGCGACGGACTGCCGGTGGGGCTCCAGCTCGTGGCCGCCCGGCACCGGGACGATCTGGTGCTGCGGGCGGCGCACGCACTGGACGGGGTCACGCCCTCCGGAAGCTGAGCGTCTCCCCCGCCGCTCCCGACCGCCAGAGGTCGTTGCATCCCTCGGCCATCTCCGCGAGCCCCTCGACCACCGCTCCCCAGACGATGCCGGGCACCCAGCCCACGTCACCGTTGAGGAGCAGGTTGTTGCGCTCGTAGAAGAGGGCCAGGTCGACCACGGTCGTGCCGGCGCGGACCTCGCGGTCGTAGCCGTAGGACTTGGTGCCCAGCTCGGTCCCGGCGAAGGAGAAGTAGCAGAGGTCGCCGGGGATGGGGGTGACGGTCGGGTTCTCCAGGGGTGGCTCGTGGGCGGCGAAGGGCGGGAAGAGGGCGTAGATCTCGTTGCGGGCGTATTTGGCGTGGTAGACGTCGCCGGCCAGCGGGAGGGCGTCCCAGACGGCCGCGCAGGTGAGGGGCGCGCGGTCGTCCAGCAGCTTTGCGGTGCAGGTGACACCGCGCTTGACCAGCGAGACTTCTATGTATCGGTCGGCCATGCAATCCATGGTGCATACATCGCATGGTCTCGGGTAGCCGCGCCGCCATGGCTCCACCGATTCGGAACGACAGAAACACATCACAGACCGGAACCACGCGCCGATCGCTGCTCGCGGGGGTGGCGGCGCTCGGTGCGCTGGGGGCCGCCGGCTGCTCACGGGTGGCCACGGCCTCGACGACGGACGGCGGTGATCTGCTGGAACGGATGAAGGCGGCGGGGGTCGTACGGCTCGGTATCGCCGGTGAGATCCCGTTCGGCTACATCGACACGAACGGCGAGCTGACCGGCGAGGCGCCCGAGCTGGCCAAGGCGATCTTCAAGCGGCTCGGGGTGGACCGGGTCCAGCCGGTGCCGACGGAGTTCGGCTCGCTCATACCCGGGCTGAACTCCCAGCAGTTCGATGTCGTCGCCGCGGGGATGTACGTGAACCCCGAGCGGTGCGAGCAGGTCATCTTCGCCGACCCGGACTACCAGATGCTGGATTCCTTCATCGTCCGCAAGGGCAACCCCAAGGGGCTGCACGACTACAAGGACGTCGTCGAGAAGAAGGCCAAGTTCGCCACCGGGACCGGGTACGCGGAGATCCAGTACGCCGTGGACGCGGGGTACAAGGAGAGCGACATCCTGATCGTCCCGGACCAGGTCGCCGGACTGAATGCCGTCGAGGCAGGCCGGGCCGACGTGTTCGCCGGTACCGCGCTCACCACCCGTGAGGTGGTGAAGAAGTCCGCCAAGGCCGAGGCCACCAAGGCCTTCGCGCCCCTCGTGGACGGCAAGCCGCATGTGGACGGCGGCGCGTTCGCCTTCCGGCAGACCGAGACCAAGCTGCGGGACGCCTTCAACGTGGAGCTGCGGAAGCTGAAGAAGAGCGGGGAGCTGTTCCGGATCCTCAAGCCCTTCGGCTTCACCGAGGCGGAGATGACCGACCTCACGGCGAAGGAGCTCTGCGGCGGATGACTTCAGGACTCTGGGAACTCGTACTCAAGGGCGTGTGGGTCACCGTCCAGCTCCTCTTCCTCAGCGCGCTGCTGGCGGGTGCCGTCTCCTTCGTGGTCGGCATCGCGCGCACCCACCGGCTGTGGGTCGTGCGCTTCCTCGCCGGCTTCTACACCGAGGTGTTCCGCGGGACCTCCGCGCTCATCATGATCTTCTGGGTGTACTTCGTGCTGCCGCTCGCCTTCGGCTGGCAGCTGGTGCCGCTGTGGGCGGGCTCGCTGGCGCTGGGGCTGACGTACGGCGCCTACGGCTCGGAGATCGTGCGCGGGGCACTGAACGCGGTCGACCCGGCGCAGAAGGAGGGCGGGATCGCGCTCAGCTTCACGCCCTGGCAGCGACTGAAGCTGATCCTGCTGCCGCAGGCGGTGCCGGAGATGATCCCGCCGTTCTCCAACCTGCTCATCGAGCTGCTGAAGGGCACCGCGCTGGTGTCGGTCATCGGCATGGGCGACCTGGCGTTCAGCGGGAACCTGGTGCGGCTCGCGCTTCAGGAGAGCGCGGAGATCTACACGTATCTGCTGGTCATCTACTTCGTGATCGCCTTCGCCCTCACCCGGGTGATGCGCGGTCTTGAGAAGAAGCTGAAGGCGGGGGTCGGCAAGACCCCGACGCGCGGGATCTCCCCGCAGCAGGAGCTCAAGCGGGCCGAGACGACCGGCGTCGGTGCCTCGTCCTCGGGAGGTGTTCTCGGATGAAGTGGGACTGGGGAGCGGTCGGCGACTTCATGCCGCAGTTCTGGGACGGCCTGCTGGTCACCTTGCAGGCGCTGGCCCTCGGCTCGGTGATCTCCTTCGCGCTCGGCCTGGTGTGGGCGCTGCTGATGCGGGCGCCGACCCGCTGGGTGACCTGGCCGGTGGGCGCGGTCACCGAGTTCGTGCGCAACACCCCGCTGCTGGTGCAGCTGTTCTTCCTCTTCTACGTACTGCCCGAGTGGGGCCTGACGTTCTCGGCGCTGACCACCGGCGTCTTCGCGATCGGCCTGCACTACTCGACGTACACCATGCAGGTCTACCGGGCCGGTATCGAGGCGGTGCCCGTCGGCCAGTGGGAGGCCGCGACGGCGCTGAACCTGCCGGTGACCAGGACGTGGCGGGTGGTGATCCTGCCGCAGGCGATCCGCCGGGTCGTGCCGGCGCTCGGCAACTACGTCATCTCGATGCTCAAGGACACGCCGCTGCTGATGGCGATCACCGTCCTCGACATGCTCGGCCAGGCGCGGCTCTTCTCCCAGGAGCACTTCCAGTTCACCGAGCCCCTGACCGTGATCGGCGTGGCCTTCATCCTCATCTCCTATCTGGCCTCCCTCCTCATGCGAGCCCTGGAGCGACGTCTTGTCCACTGACATACAGCCCGAGAACAACCCCACCGACCGGCGCAGTACCGGTGAGCTGATCCGGCTGGAACAGGTCACCAAGCGGTTCGGGGACAACACCGTCCTGGACCACCTGGACTTCTCCGTCGAGGCCGGCAAGCACGTCACCCTCATCGGTCCTTCCGGGTCGGGCAAGACCACGATCCTGCGGCTGCTGATGACGCTGACCAAGCCCGACGACGGGATCATCACCGTCGACGGGCAGCGGCTGTTCCCGGCGCCGGAGAAGCAGGTCCGTGAGGTCCGCAAGCAGATCGGGATGGTGTTCCAGCAGTTCAACCTGTTCCCGAACATGTCGGCGCTCAGGAACATCACCGAGGCGCCCGTCACCGTGCTCGGCATGTCGAAGGACGAGGCGGAGGCCCGCGCCCGCGAGCTGCTCGACCTGGTGGGTCTGGCGGACAAGTGCGACGCCCGTCCCTCCCAGCTCTCCGGCGGCCAGCAGCAGCGGGTGGCGATCGCGCGGGCGCTGGCCATGCGGCCGAAGGTGCTGCTGCTCGACGAGGTGACCTCCGCGCTGGACCCGGAGCTGGTCGCGGGCGTCCTGGACGTGCTCCGGGACATCGCCCGCAGCACCGACATCACGATGCTCTGTGTGACCCACGAGATGAATTTCGCCCGGGACATCTCGGACCAGGTCCTGATGTTCGACTCGGGGCGGATCATCGAGGCCGGGTCGCCGGAGAAGATCTTCAGCGAGCCGGAGCAGGACCGTACACGGGAATTCCTGAGCGCGGTGCTCTGACGGCACGGATCCGGGAGGTAGGGGCACTGGGTCATGACGTTGGCATATGCCAGCGGGTCAGCGCCCCTGCTGAGAGGGATGGAATCTCGTCAACAGGCCCTCACTTCAAGCCTCTTGCCCGTTATCGTGGTAGGGATCGCTGTCCGGAATACGGCCCAACTGTAGAGCGACTTAGCGAGCGCAGGGGGAACCACCGTGGCGCTGAAGCACGAGCCGACCGCGCCGTACCACTCGGCCCAGGACGCGCTGCGCGTCCTGGAGACAGTGGCGCGGCACACCACCGGAATCACCGACGCCCAGCTCGCCAAGCACACCAGCATCGAACCGGAGCGGCTGACCACCCTCCTTCGTATGCTGCGCCGCGAGGGGTACGTCGAGCAGGTCGCCGACGGCGCGTATGTCACGGGCGACGCCCTGACCCGCCTCGGCTCCGCCCATGACCGTGACCAGGCGCTGCGCGAGACGCTCCAGCGCACGCTGGACCGACTGCGCGACTCGGTGGGCGCCGCCGTCTATCTGAGCCGGTACGTCGACGGCGAGGTGAGGATCGCCCAGTACGCCGACGGGCCGTCGATGCCGGTGGTCAACGAGTGGGTGGACTTCCGCTACTCGGCGCACGCCACGGCGATCGGCAAGAGCCTGCTGGGCCAGCTCGACCACAACAGCCGGCGTGACCACCTGTCCCGCCACAAGATGGCCCGCCTCACCTCCCGGACCATCACCAGCGACAAGCTCCTGCTGTCCCGCTTGGAGTCCCAGCCACCCACCGTTCCCCACCTCGACCTCCAGGAGTACGCGGTGGGCACGGTCTGCGCGGCCGTCCCCATCACCGCGGGCTCCTCGGTGGGCTGCCTGGCCCTCTCGCTCCCGGTCGAGCACGCCCACCGACTCCGTCAGGCGGCCGACGCCCTCAACCGCAACGCGGCCCCCGTCCTGCTCAGCCTGGCCATCTGACTCCCCTACCCACGGGTGGTCAAAAGCACCCCTCGGGACCGGGTAGTATTTTCTCAGTCGCCCGCCACGGGAAGCAAAACCCGAGGTCGGCGAGGGTCATGCGCCGCTAGCTCAGTTGGTTAGAGCAGCTGACTCTTAATCAGCGGGTCCGGGGTTCGAGTCCCTGGCGGCGCACCTCAGAAGGGCCTCTCGTGGGAGCGAGAGGCCCTTCGACGTACACCCAGGGCGGCCGAGTGCCGCGCAGTCGGCTGGGGGTCCGGGGGTCACCCCCCGGAAGACGCAGCATCAGCGGGTCCGGGGTTCGAGTCCCTCGCGGCGCACCTCAGAAGGGCCTCTCGTGGGAGCGAGGGGCCCTTCGATGTTTTCCCTGTCGGTTCGGGTCATGGGGCGGTACGTCGTCTCGCCCGGTGGGCGCCACCAGAGCGGGTCCGGACAGTGGAGGCCCTCCCGTCGCAGCAGCGCTCGGTGGATCTTGTTCGTGGCCGTCACCGGCATCCGCTCCATGACCCGTACGAACCGGGGTGCCATCTTCGTGCCGAGGTCCGGCTGGGCGAGCAGGAACTCGGCGAAGGACAGCGGGTCGAAGCTCCCCGCCAGCGCCGCCATCACCTGGTCCCCGGTCACCGGGTCCGGCACCGCGTACACGGCGACGGCGCCGGCCCCCTCGTACCGGGCGAGGATGTTCTCGATCATCGCGGCGGCCAGGTTCTCCCTGTCGACGCGGATGCGGTCGTCGGCGCGGCCGGCGAAGTAGAGGAAACCGTCGGTGTCCCGGCAGAACAGGTCACCCGTCCAGTACCAGCCGTCGCGGCGCCGCTCCCGCTCCGCCTCCGGATTGCGCCAGTACCCCTCGAAGGGGTTCGGGGCCCGGTTGACCAGCTCCCCTATCGCCTCGTCCCCGTTGAGCAGCCGCCCCGCCGTGTCGAACACGGCCGCCGGGCACTCGGACCGCGTCTCCGGATCGAGTACGACCAGACCGGGCCCCGCCCGCCCCACCGCCCCGGCCGGTGTCCCCGGCGACCACTGCACCGCCGCCCCGCCCTCCGAGGATCCGTACCCCTCCACCAGCCGCACCCCGAACCGCCGCTCGAAGGCCGCCGCGTCCACCGCCCCCGCCTCCGTACCGAAGCCCGTGCGGAGCGGGTTGTCCCGGTCGTCCTCGCGCTCCTCGGTCGCCAGGACGTACTGGATGGCCCGGCCCACGTAGGTGAAGTACGTCGCCCCGTACCGGCGTACGTCCCCCAGGAACCCGGACGCCGAGAACCGCCGCCGCAGCGCGACCCCCGCCCCGGCCGCGAGCGCGGGCGCCCAGTCGGCGATCACCGCGTTCCCGTGGAACATCGGCATGCAGACGTAGTGCACGTCGTCGGCGCGGACCCCGAACTGGTCGGCGAGCGAACGCCCCGCGGCGGCCAGCCGGCCCTGGGAGCAGATCGCCGCCTTCGGGGCGCCGGTCGAACCGGAGGTGAAGTAGAGGAGGAGGCGGTCGCTCGGAGTGGCCCGGGAGGGGTCGGGGCGGGCGTCCGCGTACGGGGCCAGCAGGGCCTCGTACTCCTCGGAGTCGGTCGACAGCCAGCTCACGCCGGGGAGTTCGAGGTCCTTGAGGAGCGGTTCGTAGGCCCGCTCGGTGATCAGGAGGCGGCACTCGGTGTGCAGGATGTCCCGGGCCAGTTCGGGGCCGCGGCGGGTGGGGTTGACGCCCGCGACGGCGGTACGGGCCAGGGCCGCAGCGCTCAACCACAGGGGGTATTCAGGGGTGTTGTCGAGGAGGACGCCGATGTTGCCGCCGCCGGGCGGGAGCAGGTCGGCCAGCAGTGCGGCGCGCGCCGCGGCGCCGGACGCCAGGTCGTGGTGCGTGAGGGTCCGCTCCTCGCACCACAGCCCGGGCCGGTGGTCCCCCCATCCTTCGGCGACGAGCTCGGCGACCGTGCGCACCTTGGACTCCATGGCCGCGCACGGTAGTTGATGGTCCGTCAGATGTGGAGAGGCATCACGGGGTCATCGTGACGCCGTCCACGACCACGACGTTGGTCGTGTCGTCCACGTCGTCGCCGAGGCCGAACCCGTCCGACATCTGAGTGAACGTGATCATGAAGGCGACGCAGAAGCCCGCGACCACCCCGAGGAAGGCCAGGACACCGATCGTGGACGCCGCGAGCACGGTCCGGCGCGGGGCCTTGGCCGTGGCGACGACGGTGGCGCCCTCGGCGTAGTACACGGTGACGAAGTCGCCCTCCAGGATCGTCCCCGGACCGTCCTCCTCCTCGAAGCGGACGGTACGGCCGTCGCGGGACGTGAACTCGAAGACGTGGTGCAGCGTGCTGTGCACCGAGGTGTCGCCGCTGCCGCCGTGGGTCGTCGTGTACATCCGCAGACAGCGGGCCTCGGCCGTCAGCCCGCTGTTCCAGGCCCGCCGGATCTGCACCGCGCGGCGCAGCACGCGGTAGGCGGCGAACAGGACCAGGGCCAGGATGAGGCCGGGTACGAGGTAGAAGAAGACGTCCATGGTGTTCCCCCGAGGTCTGAGTGCTGGTCGCGTGGGGAACGTACCCGCCGGTAGGGGCGGAGTAGCTCAAGCGATGCTCAGAGTTCGGGCCCGTCAGAGTTCGGGCCCGTGCTCAGACTGCGGGGAGGGTCGCCCATACGTACAGGAGCACGATGACGGACGCCCCGATGAAGAACAGCCCGAAGACGGTGCCGGCCATGTCCTTGCCGGGCTGGGGTTCGGACGCCGTGGCCTTCTCGGGGTCGGCGGGGGCGTAGTGGACGAGGACCTCCTCGCCGGCCTCCCGGTCCCGGGGGCCGCCGCTCTCCTTGAAGCGGACCGCGACGCCGTCGCCCGTGGTGTAGTCGTACTCGTGCCACTGCACGCGCCGGGCCACGTTGTTGACCATCTGGGTCGTGGCCCAGGCGCGCACCACCCTCGCCGTGGCGGTCAGCCCGCTCTCCCAGGCGGCCCGCCGCTCCCTGGTCCGGCGTACGAGCGCGTACCCGCCCCAGATCAGGAAGGCGATCAGCAAGGGCATCACTATGTTGAAGAAGGAGTCCACGGACAGCGGACCCTACCCGAGCGAAGATCGACGCGATGGATCAGAACGTGACGTCCGAGCAGGCGTAGAACGCGTTGCCCGTGTCGGCGACCGTCCACACCGCGAGGATCACGTGGTGGCCGCTCAGCCCGGACGGCAGGGTGCCGCTGTGGGAGAGGGTGGACGGCGGGCGCTGGCCGTTGTAGGGGACGGTCAGGAACGGGGTGAGGTTGAGGTCGGAGCGGGTCAGGTTGTGGTTCTGGTTCCAGCCCGCCTTGGTGACGTAGTACTTGAAGTCGGTGGTGGCGTGCATGGCCGTGAACTGCCAGCGGAACGTGTAGCTCTGACCGCCCGTCACCCTGGTCGTCGGCCAGGCGCCGCCCGACGGGGTGGTGGGCGAGCTGAGCTGGCTGAAGCGGCTGACGCCGCCGTTGCATATCGTGCCGTCGGCCGGTCCGGAGCCGGGGAAGCCCTTGGGACCCTCGACGCTCTGCGGCTCCCACTGGATGTCGCCGCAGTTCGGCACGGTGCCGTTCTGGCAGAGCTTCTGCCGGCTGACGGGAAGGTCGGTGTAGCCGTGGCCGCTGGCCCCGCCGGAGGAGAGCACGAGGGCTCCCGCCGTGCTCAGGCCGAGCACGGCGGCGTACCACTTGGTCTTTTTGCGCATGCTGCCGCTCCCTGGAGAACGTGGGGGAAGTTCAGTGAGGAGGTTCAGTGAGCCGTGCAGGTCTAGACCAAGTCCCAGATTATTGCCGCTACTTGAGCATGTCCAGACCAATCACTGACCCGTCTCCCCGCGCCCCGCGCAGAACGCCACCGTGAGGTCCTTGACCAGCGCCTTGCGTTCGTAGTCGTCCAGCTCCACCAGGCCGCGCATGGTCAGCCGGGTCACCGTGTCCTCCACCGAGTCCACGACCGAGGTCAGCACGGTCGCCCGTTGCTGGGCGTCCAGCGCGGCGATCCGGCGGCGGTGCATCGCGGCGGCGACCTCCGGGGCGTACTCCACCCGTACCGGCTGCACCGAGAACACCTCCAGGCCGACCGGCGCCGCGTCCGCCGCGACCAGCCGGGTCAGCGCGTCCGCCGCCGAGTCCACCGACGTCCGTGCCGAGCCCGGCGGCTCCACCGGGACCCGGACCAGCGCCGCCTCCACGCACTCGCGCAGATAGCCCTCGTGGTCCTCGACGCCCAGCGTGGCCCGCGCGGTGTCCCGCACCCGCCACACCACGAGCACGACCACCCGCAGCGCGACCCCGTTGCCGTCCGCGGCCGGCAACGGCTCACCGCGCCAGTGCCGCAGCCGTACGTCGACCCGGCGGCGCAGCAGCAGCGGGTTGACCCACATCAGGCCGGTGCGCCGGACGGTGCCCCGGTAGCGGCCGAACAGCCCGAGCACCCAGGCCCGCCCGGTCCGCCCGCGGGCCAGCCCGCCGAACCCGAAGAGGCCAAGGGCGCCCGCTCCCGCGTACGCCGCCCACTGGACCGGACCGAGTCCCGCGCCCGCGTACTCGGGCAGCCTGAGCGCCTCCACCGCGAGGGTCGGCAGCGCGCCCGCCCACCAGGAGGTCGCCACGCAGCCCGCCGCCCCGCAGGCGCCGGCGAGCACGCCCGCCGAGCCCGGCAGCACCCGCGCGGGCCGTTCGGCCAGCTCGGGGTCGACCTGCGGGGAGGGACGCGGCGCGGGCCCGCCCGGGCGCCGGAAGCGGGGCTGCTCGCCCGTGCCCTGGCGGCGCCCGACGACCGCGGGACTGAGGGGTACGGCCCCGGTCTCGGGGTCGTCGCGGAACAGCAGATGAACGGGGATCTCGGTGGTCGCCTCGTTCTGGATCAGCCGGGCGGGCCGGGAGACCGTCGTGGTCTCGGTGGGTCCCTCGGGCTCTTCCGTGGATGGGGTGATGGTGCTCATGCGTGCCTCCAGCCTCCGCGCCAGAAACGTCATGACAGTGGATGGGTGTCGCGGGAATGGTCACTCGGTCACTTGAACAGCCGCCGCCAGGTCTCCGGCCCCGGATAGCCGTCCGCCGCGCCGCCCCGCCAGCCCTGGGCGCGCTGGAAGGCCTCCACGGCCCTGCGGTCCGACTCGCCCCACCGGGGTCCTGGACCTGTCGTGTAGTACTTGCCGAACCCTTTCTTCACCAGCTGCCTGCCGAGCTGGGTGACGTACTCGCTGGAGGCGCCGGGCCGGAACACGGCCCGCCCGGGGTAACCGGGAACGCCGTGGGACGAGGAGGGCGCCGGCGGCCCGGCCGCCCCGGCCCGGATGTCGTTGCCCTTGCCGGTCACCAGCAGCGTCCAGGTCTGCGGCCCCGGCAGCCCGTCGGCGTCCCGGCCCGTCCAGCCCTGTGCCTGCTGGAAGGCCTGGGTGGCGCGCCGGTCGGTGTCCGTCCAGCGCGGCCCCGGGCCCGAGGAGTAGAAGCGCCCGGCGCCGCGCTCGACGAGCAGGCGGCCGAGCTGGGTGACGTACTTGTTGTTGGCGCCGGGACCGAAGTAGGCGGCGCCGGGGAACGGGGTGGCGAGCGGTTCGGCCGGCTTGTCGCTGCCCGCGGTGCCGGCCACGAGGCCCTTGTAGCGGTAGGCGGTGTAGCGGGCGGAGTTGCTCCAGTACGCGTACGGGGTGGCCTGCTTGCGGGCGCGCGGCGGGGTCTCCTCGTAGGCGATGTAGTAGGTGTGCGTGTAGTCGGTCCAGCCGCCGAAGATGACGACGTGCGAGCCCTTCTCGGGGTCGGCCGGATTGTGGAAGAGCAGGATGTCGCCGGGCTGAAGATCGTCCTTGGCGATCCGTACGCCGTACTGGTCGAGGCTGCCGGTCCACTCGTTGCCCGGCAGGCTCCAGGCCATGGAGACGAAGCCGGAGCAGTCCTGGCGGTAACCGTCGCTCCAGTACTCCGACATGCTGTACGGCACCTGCGCGGCGACCCAGGACTTGGCCCGCTTGATGATCGCGGCGCGGGTGGTGGCCGGGGCCTTGATCCCGGCGGGTTTGCCGCCCGGGCCGTGCAGGGGGGCCTGGCCGCCCTGGGGGGTGTCGGGCTCGTCTGCCCCGGGGAGGTTCGGGCGGTCGGGGGCGTGCGGGGCGGCGAAGGCGGGGGCCGCCTGGGTCACGCCGAGGGCCGCGCCGGCCGTCGCGGCGAGGACGACGGCTCGGTGGGCCGCGGGGTGGCGGCCGGTACGGGAATGGGGCAGTACGCGCCTCCAGTGAACGCATCCGGGGCAGTCGCAGTCGCTCGCGGGATCGAACTCCTCGAAAACCGGTTCCTTGGATCCCGGAGTCTCCATGCGATTCCCCTCACACTCCAGCTGGAAATGTCCGCGACTGTGCACATTCGTCAGTTTCTCAACTGTCGTCCGGACGCGCATGTTGACGGTCCGAATGATGTACAGCCCCGGCTCCGCCCCAGGTGGGAGCACCCGGCGATGGTCAGGAGCACCCTTTGGCGTCCGGTAGAGTTCTCGGGGTCAGCAGGCGCCGCTAGCTCAGTTGGTTAGAGCAGCTGACTCTTAATCAGCGGGTCCGGGGTTCGAGTCCCTGGCGGCGCACAGACAAGCAGGAAGCCCCCCGTGCGAACGGGGGGCTTCCTGCTTGTACGGGGACCTCCCCCCGCCCGATCGGACTGCCCACAACAGCTCCACACTCTCCCCACCGGTGCCACAATGAACGCGTATGACCGGTAAACACCGCGTTTCGCATCTTGCGATCATGCCTGACACCGTAGAAACCTGGATTTCAAGAAGCTGCGGATACGCGGCAGTTGGGGGGCAAGGAGCCGGTTGCCGATACGGACGGGATGAGGGGTCCCGCCCATCACGAGATGCCGAGGGGGGCATCATGCAACCGGAAGGTCGCAGTTCCATGTCTATCGGTATGGAGAATGTGGTGACTGCGGCCCACCACTGATACGTCTGTGAAGGTCGAGGGGGACTCGAGCAGACGTAAGGAACCGACACAGCACGCGACGACACTCGCGTGTGGGGGGATGACTCATGACGTCGACGCCGACGGGCGCCCGGCAGAACTTCGACCCGTCTCAGACCACCCAGCTCAGGGTGGCTTCACAGACCCGGACGGGCACGTTCCGCCGGATCAAGAAGACCCTGCCGAAGTACGACTACGAGCACTACAGCCGGCTGGCCGGACCCCTCACCCAGCCGGACCCGACCAAGCCGTACAAGGTGCAGTACCGCTCGCTGATCTCGCAGGAGCCGCACCGCATACGGGTCGCCCTGATGCTGGCCGCCGCGCCGGTGCTCTCGCTGGTCCTGCTGTTCTGGCTGCTCCAGCCCGAGCACTGGACCGAACGCGACTACCCCGCCTTCGACTTCCTGCCGGCCCTCGACATCGTCATGCTCGTCTCGATCGGCCTGATCGAGTTCTTCCGCTGCATGAACGTGCTGTCGAACGCGCACGCCACCCTGGTCGCCCGCGACCCGGTCCCGGTGGTGCCCGAGACCGGCACCAGAGTCGCCTTCCTGACCTCCTTCGTGCCCGGCAAGGAGCCGCTGGAGATGGTGACCAGGACCCTGGAGGCGGCCGTCAAGCTGCGCCACCGGGGTCTGATGCATGTCTGGCTGCTCGACGAGGGCGACGACCCCGAGGTCAAGGAGGTGTGCGCCCGGCTCGGCGTCCGCCACTTCTCCCGCAAGGGCGTCGCGCAGTGGAACCAGGCCAAGGGCCCGCACCGCGCCAAGACCAAGCACGGCAATTACAACGCCTGGCTCGACGCGCACGGCGACGACTACGACTACTTCGCCTCCGTCGACACCGACCACGTCCCGCTGCCCAACTACCTGGAGCGGATGCTCGGCTTCTTCCGCGACCCGGACGTCGGCTTCGTCATCGGCCCGCAGGTCTACGGCAACTACGACAACTTCGTCACCAAGGCCGCCGAGTCCCAGCAGTTCCTCTTCCACGCCCTCATCCAGCGGGCCGGAAACTACTACGGCGCCCCGATGTTCGTGGGTACGTCGAACGCCGTACGGATCAGGGCGCTCAAGCAGATCGGCGGCCTGTACGACTCGATCACCGAGGACATGGCCACCGGCTTCGAGATCCACCGCCACAAGAACCCGCAGACGGGGAGGAAGTGGCGCTCGGTCTACACGCCGGACGTGCTCGCCGTCGGTGAGGGCCCCAGCGCCTGGACGGACTTCTTCACCCAGCAGATGCGCTGGTCGCGCGGGACGTACGAGACGATCCTGAAGCAGTACTGGAAGGGCTGGTACTCGCTGCCGCCCGGCAAGCTCTTCAACTACACGATGATGATCATCTTCTACCCGATGTCCGCCCTCAACTGGATCCTCGCGGCCATCAGTTGCGCGCTCTTCCTGGGCCTGGGCGCATCGGGTGTGAACATCGACCCGACCGTGTGGCTGATGCTCTACGGCAACGCCTCCGCGCTCCAGATCGGCCTCTACGTCTGGAACCGCCGCCACAACGTCTCGCCGCACGAGCCGGAGGGCTCCGGCGGTGTGGCCGGCATGGTGATGTCCGCGCTGTCCGCGCCGCTGTACGCCAAGGCCCTGATCGACTCCGCGCTGCGCCGCAAGAGCAAGTTCGTCGTCACCCCCAAGGGCGACTCGGCCAGCCCCGACCGCTGGTTCGCGACCTTCCGCTACCACTGGTACTTCATCGCCATCTTCGGCGCCTCGATCGCCGCCGGCTTCGTCTACGGCCACTCGCACCCCGCGATGATCACCTGGGCCATCTTCGCCATGCTGATCACCGCGACCCCGATCTTCGTCTGGCGGCACATGCTGCGCCAGGAGAGGAAGCGGCCCGCGACACAGCCGCAGGACCCGGCGGTCCCGGCGGGCCAGCAGCAGTACCAGCCGCAGCCGTTGCCGACCACTCCGCACGCCCCGGCGCAGAAGCCCACCTGGGCCGCCTCTCAGCCGGACAGCGGAGGCAACGACCAGACCATGCAAATTGCCCTGGGTGGACTTGGGGGACGTAAGGAATGAACGACCAGGCTGGACGCCGCCGTGCCCGTCGCCTCGCGATCGGCACGGTGGTGGTACTCGCACTGGCCGGGATGAACGGGCCGTGGCTCTACCGCTTCGGCACCGAGAAATACCACCAGTACCAGATCAACAAGCCGGAGTACAAAGCCGAGAACGGCAAGTGGGAAGTCGTCGAGTTCCCCGAGGAGTACCGGCAGAACACCATCCACGCGGCGCTGCTGCGCACCGGCAAGGTGCTGCTCGTCGCGGGCTCCGGCAACAACCAGGACAACTTCGACGCCAAGAAGTTCGACACCCGCATCTGGGACCCGGTCAAGGGCACCATCAAGAAGGTGCCCACCCCCAGCGACCTGTTCTGCACCGGCCACACCCAGCTGGCCAACGGCAATCTGCTGATCGCGGGCGGCACCAAGCGGTACGAGAAGCTGAAGGGTGACGTCACCAAGGCCGGCGGCCTGATGATCGTCCACAACGAGAATCCGGACGAGCCGATCACCCTGCCCGCCGGCACGAAGTTCACCGGCAAGGAGAACGGCATGACGTTCGTCTCCAAGGACTCGGTGATCGTGCCGCGCGCCAAGAAGAACTTCGACAAGGCGACCGGCAAGTTCCTCGGCAACACCCCCGGTATCTACCGGGTGTACGTGGAGGCGCAGAAGCAGGGCGAGAAGTACGCGACCGGCACCCAGGACAACTACCGCATCCAGGGGCTGTCCGGCACCGACGCGCGCAACACCTACGGCATCGCCCAGAAGCTCGCCCTGGACAAGAAGGACTTCCAGGGCATCCGGGACGCCTATGAGTTCGACCCGGTCGCCGAGCGGTACATCAAGGTCGACCCGATGAACGAGGCCCGCTGGTACCCGACGCTCACCACCCTGAGCGACGGCAAGATCCTCAGCGTCTCCGGCCTCGACGACATCGGCCAGCTGGTGCCGGGCAAGAACGAGGTCTTCGACCCGAAGACCAAGAAGTGGACCTACCTCGACAAGAACCGGCAGTTCCCGACCTACCCCGCGCTGTTCCTCATGCAGAACGGCAAGGTCTTCTACTCGGGGTCCAACGCGGGCTACGGACCGGACAACGTCGGCCGTGACCCGGGCATCTGGGACGTCGACACCAACAAGTTCAGCAAGCTGACCGGGCTCAGCGACGCCAAGCTGATGGAGACCTCCGGCACGGTACTGCTGCCGCCCGCGCAGGACGAGAAGTTCATGGTGGTCGGCGGTGGCGGGGTCGGCGAGTCCGACCAGTCCAGCAACAAGACCCGGATCATCGACCTGAAGGCCGACGACCCGAAGTTCGTGGACGGTCCGACGCTGGAGAAGGGCACCCGCTACCCGAGCTCCTCGATCCTGCCCGACGACACCGTGCTGGTGTCGGGCGGCTCGGAGGACTACCGCGGGCGCGGCGACTCCAACATCCTCCAGGCGCGGCTCTACCACTCGGACACCAACACCTTCGAGCAGGTGGCGGACCCGCTGGTGGGCCGGAACTACCACTCCGGGTCGCTGCTGCTGCCCGACGGCCGGGTGATGTTCTTCGGCTCGGACTCGCTCTACAGCGACAAGGCCAACACCAAGCCGGGCGAGTTCGAGCAGCGCATCGAGATCTACACGCCGCCGTATCTCTACCGGGACTCGCGGCCCTCCCTCTCGGGCGGTCCGCAGACCATCGAGCGGGGCGGGTCGGGGACGTTCACGTCCCAGCACGCGTCGACGATAAAGAAGGTGCGGCTGATCCGGCCGAGCGCCTCCACCCATGTCACCGACGTCGACCAGCGCTCCATCGCGCTGGACTACAAGGTGTCCGGGGACAAGATCACGGTGACGGTGCCGAAGAACAAGAACCTGGTGCAGTCGGGGTGGTACATGCTGTTCGTCGATGACGATCAGGGGACGCCGAGCAAGGCGCAGTGGGTCAAGGTGCCGTAGCGCTCCCGCAGGTTGACCTATGGGTGCGGGAGCGCTGTGGCTTGTCGCGCAGTTCCCCGCGCCCCTAGGTTCCTGACGCCTGCGCCAGTTTGAGAGCGTAGGCGGGCCACCACTCGCCCGCCTTCGGGCCGCCCTTGCACTCGCCGTCCGACTCACCCGGCCGCTTGACCCAGACGTACGCGTCCACGAGCGCGTCCGCCGTCTTGGTGGTCGGCGTCTCGCCGAGGGCGCGGCCGGGTGGGTTGCACCAGCGTTCGTCGGCCTTGCCCTCGGTGTAGGGGCCCTTGCCGTTGCGGCTGGTGTCGATGACGAAGTGCTTGCCGCCGACCTTCTCCGAGAGCTGCTTGCCGTAGGCGATGGAGTCGGAGGTCGAGTAGAAGTTGGAGACGTTGACCGAGAAGCCGTCGGCGCGCTCCACGCCCGCCCACTTCAGCGGCTCGAAGATCTGGTCCGGGTGGCCCCAGCCCGCGTTGCCCGCGTCCAGGTAGACCTTGGTGTTCTTCAGGGACTTGAGCTTGTCGATGGCGCCGCCGAGCAGGTCGTAGCGCTCCTCGTGGAACTCGTCCTGGGTGCAGCCGTCGACCAGGTGCAGGACCGCGTCCGGCTCCAGGATCACCGTCGCCGGGCGGTCCCCGATGCCTGCCGCCACGCCGTCGATCCAGCTCCGGTAGGCGTTGCCGTCGGCGGCGCCGCCCTGGGAGTACTGGCCGCAGTCGCGGTGCGGGATGTTGTAGAGGACCAGCAGGGCCGTGCGGTCCGCCTTCTCGGCGGCCTCGGTGAAGCCGCGGGCCTCCTGCTCGGGGTTCTCCGGGCCGATCCACTCGCCGGTCGGCTGCTCGGCGATCTTGCGGATCTGTTCGGCGTCGGTCTTCTTGCCCGCCTTCTCGTACGCGGCGACCTGCTGGGCCGCGTTGCCGGCCGGGTTCACCCAGAACGGGTCGGTGCCCTTGGGCTGTTGAGTGATCCGGGCGCCGGAGCTGTCCTCCGGATCGTCCTTGTCCCCGGACGAGGAGCATCCCGCGATCAGCAGCGCCGCCCCCAGCACCATCGCGGACGTCCTCGCTCCGGCCCCCCTCATGCCGTACATGCAGCTCCCCCTCGGGTGCACTGGTCCAAGACTCAATCCTGACATAGGTGTCGTGGGGCACACGAGATCGCCCGAGCTTGTCGGGGAGCTGTTACAGCGCCATGGTCGGGGTAGGCGCGCGCTGACACGGGGGCGGGCCGGGAGGGGAAGGGAGTGCGCGCACATGCACCACACCACCCGGGAACTGCGGCTGGCGGCGGCACTGGTGGAGGCGGCCGACACCCTCGCCGACGGCTTCGACGCCGGAGACCATCTGCAACGTGTGTCCGACCGCTGTGTGGAGCTGCTGGCCGCGCGGACCGCCGGGATCATGCTGGTCGACGCCGGGCGGGCGGTGTCCTTCACCGCGAGCAGCCGCCGGCGGGAGGTGGCGCTGGAACTGCTGCGGTCGCAGCACACCGGCGGGCCCTGCCTGGACAGCTACGAGTCCGGCGAGCCGGTGCCGCCCGTCTCCATCCGGGTGGCCCACGCGGCCGCCCGCTGGCCCGAGTTCACCGAGCGGGCGCTGCGCCATGACATCGTCGCGACCTTCGCGGTCCCCTTACGCCGCCGCGAGACGCTGTTCGGCGCGCTCAACGTGTTCGTGCCGACGCTGCCGGACCGGCCGCCCCCGCCCGCCCCGTCGGCCGCCGGCGGGACGCCCGGCTTCGCGTCGGAGGTGCTGGTGGCCCAGGCGCTCGCCGACGCCGCCGCCGTCGGACTCCAGAACCACCGCGCGTACATGCGGTACCGCACGCTGTCCGCACAGTTGCAGGAGGCGCTCTCCAGCCGGGTGCGGATCGAGCAGGCCAAGGGCATGCTCGCCGAGCGCTGGGGTGTGCGGGCCGACGACGCCTTCGTGGCCCTGCGCCGGTTCGCGCGCCGGCACCGTCTCCCCCTCGACCAGGTGGCAAGCGCCGTCATCGACCGGGCCGTGGACGACGCCGCGTTGCGTGCGGCGGACGGCCCGCCCCCCGACGGGCGCGCGTAGCACCCCGTACGACCTGGCCGTATGACAGAGCGCCGCCAGGATCTGACTTGGCGTCAATCTCCCTCTAGGCCGGGGCGCTCATCCGTTCTAGAGTCTTCCCCAGAAGGCCCCAGCCCCCGGCCTGTCGTCCACCCACCCATGGCTGACGCAGCCTCCCGCGTAGGACGCCGGGTTACTCCCGCAGCCCGTGCGCGCGCGGTTGAGGACCAGCCCGGTCGGCGGCTTCGGGGGGAGCGGGCCGTCGACCGGGCCAGGTGCCCTACAGACCGGTGCCCGTGAGGTAGGCCGAGACGATCACGTTCGCCGTGTAGCTGCGGCTGGCCCGGTCGAAGGTGCCGCCGCAGGTGATCAGCCGGAGTTCGGCGCGCCCCGTCTGCCGTGAGCCGTACGCCTGCCGGGCATCGAAGTGGTCACGGGCGAAGACCTGGACATCGTCCACGGTGAACTCGGCGACCCTGCCGTCGTCCCGGATCACCCGGACCGTCTGGCCCGGCTTCATCGTGCTGATCTTGTAGAAGACGGCGGGCCGGGTCTCGGTGTCCACGTGTCCCACCAGCAGGGCGGTCCCGGCCGCCCCGGGCCGCGTCCCGCCCTCGTACCAGCCGACGACACCCGCCTGGTCGTAGGGCGGTGGATCGATCGCCCCGGCCTGGTCGAGGCCGCGGGCTACCACGGGCGCCTGCACCCCGAGCCCGGGGATGTCGACGCGCTGCGGCCTGGCGGCGGCGAGCGGGTGCGCGGCGGGCGGCAGCTCCACGTCGGGCGGCCGGCCGACCGCGGCCACGTCGCCGGTGGTCGGCGCGGATATCCCGTGCCGTACGTCGGTGACCTCGCGCCCCCACAGCCACAGCCCGAGGAGCAGCAGCGCCCAGGCGACACCGGTCAGCAGCCGGCCGGAGGTGCGGGTGTGCTCGGCGGAGTCGGTCTGCTCGGACATGACGGTCAGTCGCTTCCGCGGCCCCGCCGGGACCTGCGCAGCGCCACCGCCGCCGCCGCGACCCCGGCCAGCACCAGGCCGGTCACGGCGTGCGCGGTGCCGGGTCCGGTGGCGGAGGCGAGATGCTGCGCGGTACCGCCGCCGCCCGCGTGGACGGGGGCGACGGGAGACGCGTACGGCGAGGGCCGCAGGCCTTCCTCCATGGGCGAGGGCGGCGCGCCTTCCTCTACGACGGTCAGGGCGCCCTTACGGGACACGTCCCCGCAGCTGATCTTGACGTCGTAGCTGCCCGCCTTGAGCTCGGTACGGACCCGGGTCTCGCCGACGAGGGTGCCGTCGGCGCCCGCGAGGCGCACCTCGGCGACGAACGCCGCGGAGACCGCCGTACCGGTTCTGCTGCTCGCGCAGCCGCTCACCCGCAGGGCCACGTCGGTACCGGGGGCGGGGGATGACGGGGTGACCGCGACACCGCCCCCGTCCGCCGCGTAGGCCGCCGGGGTGAGGAAGGCGACGCCGAGGAGTCCGGCACAGAGAGTGAGGCGTAGTGAGCCCATCGTGAACCTCCAGATACCTGGAGACTCCCCCCGTCACGGCGGTCCCGCATCCTCAGGGGGGCTGTCGCTGCTCCGAATGGGGTGGATTCGGTCGGGGAGGGGTTTCGCGGGGCTGTTGCATACCATGGCCGTCCAGTAGATCGAGAGCGTAGGAGTCCGCGCCCATGACAGAGCTCAAGCCCATCGAGTCGTGGCTGACCGACATGGACGGCGTCCTGATGCACGAGGGCGTGCCGATCCCCGGCGCGGACGCCTTCATCAAGAAGCTGCGCGACTCCGGCAAGCCGTTCCTCGTGCTGACGAACAACTCCATCTACACGGCCCGCGATCTGCACGCCCGCCTCAACCGCATAGGCCTTGAGGTGCCGATCGAGAACATCTGGACCTCGGCCCTGGCCACCGCGAAGTTCGTCGACAGCCAGCGGCCCAACGGCACGGCCTATGTGATCGGCGAGGCCGGTCTCACCACGGCCCTGCACGAGGCGGGCTACATCCTCACCGACTCCGACCCCGACTTCGTGATCCTGGGCGAGACGCGCACGTATTCCTTCGAGGCCCTCACCAAGGCGATCCGGCTCATCAACGCAGGTGCGCGCTTCATCGCCACCAACCCGGACAACACCGGTCCCTCGCACGAGGGCGTGCTGCCCGCGACGGGCTCGGTGGCGGCGCTGATCACCAAGGCGACGGGCAAGGAGCCCTACTTCGTCGGCAAGCCGAACCCGCTGATGATGCGCACCGGGCTGAACGCCATCGGTGCGCACTCCGAGTCCAGTGCCATGATCGGCGACCGGATGGACACCGATGTGCTGGCCGGTCTGGAGGCGGGCATGACGACGTTCCTCGTGCTGACGGGCCTGACGACCGAGGCGGACATGGACCGGTTCCCGTTCCGGCCGACGAAGATGGTCGACTCGATCGCGGACCTCGTCGACCTCGTCTGACCCGCCCCGTCACTCAGCGTCTTCTGCGGGCCACCAGCAGCGCGGCGCCGGTGAACAGGAGCGCGACGGCCGCGGCGACGGCGGGGCCGGCCGGGCCGAACCCGGTGCGGGCGAGTTCCTCGACGTACGGAAGCCGGTCGTCCCCGGTCGCCGGTCGGCCCTCGGCATCGGTCCCGGTGCCGACCCCAGCCTCCGTGCCGCTGCCGGCGTCAGTGTCAGTGTCGACGCCGGTGTCAGCGTCGCTGTCGGTGTCGGTCTCGGTGTCGTCGGCGACGGCGAACCGGTAGTCGTTGGACTGGCCGACCCAGTCGCCGTCGTCGTTGTGGCGTTGGACGACGGCCGCGTTGACGGTCACCTGGTTCGGTACGGCGTCCGAGGTGAGGGCGAGACGCACCTTGACGGTGACGGTCCTGCCGGGCCCCACGGTGAGGCCGGCCCCGCCGAACGCGCCGACGAGTTCGTCCTCGTCGGTGGTCTCAAAACGGACGGGACGCGGACGGCCGCGCTCATAGAACTCCAGCCGGGGCTGCGCGGCCTTGAGGGCATGTTCCTGGTCCACGAGGACGACGACCGGGTGGATGTCCGTGCAGGTGCGGGTGGTGGTGTTGGTGAGGGCCAGATACCAGGTGCGGTACCCGCCCCCGGGCACGTAGGCGGCGGGACCGCCGTGGATCCGGGTGGCGAGGGGGAAGGCACGGGGGGCGGGGGCGTCGCAGGTGGGGGTGGGGTGGGTGGGGGTGGGTTTCGCGGGGGTGGCTTGAGCGAGGGTGGCTTGAGCGGGGATGGCGTGGGCCGGGGCAACATGAACCGGGGCGGCATGTGCTACGGCGGGGGGCGTGAGAAGGGCGGCTGTCGCGGCGAGCGGGAGGGCGAGGGGCGGGAACAGTCGCATAAACACATGACCATGACGGGTGAGGGTGGCTTACGAGGGGTGCCGCTCCGCGCACGAGGAGAATCCCGCCCGATCGGCGGGCGCCGGGGAGGCCGGAGTCAGCCGCCGGCCTGGCCGAAGAGCGAGGCCGTCCGGGTCAGCCGTCGGCCTGGCCCAAGGGTCGGGGCCGGTCGGGTCAACGGATCGGCCCGGCCTAAGTGTCAGGGCCAGCCGGGTCAACCAATCGGCCCGGCCTACGAGCGAGGCCAACCCGGTCAGCCGTCGGCTCGGCCGAAGAGCGGGGCCGGTCGGGTCAACCGATCCGCCCGGCCTACGAGCGAGGCCAGCCGCGTCAACCAATCGGCCCCGCCTACAAGCAAGGCCAACCCGATCAGCCATCAGCTCGACCGCAGAGCGAGGCCAGCCGGATCAGCCGTCGGCTCGGCCGAACAGTGGCGCCAGCAGCAGTTGGGCCGCGCCCTCCGCGACCCCCCGCACCCCGCCGGGGGCGACCCTCACCGGCACTGCCTCCGCACCCCGGGCCCGCTCCTCCAGCACCGCCCGCACCCCGCTCACGAACGCCTCCGGCGCCGAGGCGACCGTACGGCCGCCCAGCAGCACCAGGTCGATGTCCAGCAGCCCGACCAGGTTCGCGGCGCCGACACCGAGCACCCGTGCCGCCCCGGCCAGGTCCCCGCGCCCTACCGCGCCCAGACACAGCGCCTCGATACAGCCCCGGTCGCCGCACCCGCACACCGGCCCGTCCAGCTGGACCACCTGATGGCCGAACTCACCCGCACCGGTACGGGCACCCCGGTGCACCACCCCGCCGATCACCAGCCCGGCACCGAGGCCGGTCCCGAGGTGCAGGTAGGCGAAGGAGGTACCCACGTCCGCGACCGCCAGCCCCAGCGCGGCGGCGTTGGTGTCCTTGTCCACGACGACCGGCAGCCCGAGCCGCTCGGCGAGCGCGTCCCGCAACGGAAACCCGTCCCACTCCGGAAACCCCGTGACCCGGTGCAGCACACCCCGCACATGATCGAGAGGCCCGGGCAGCGCCACACCAAGCCCGAGCACGGGCCGCACCCGCACCCCGGCCCTCGCCCCCCGTGCCACGCCCCCCTCACTCACGGACGCCTCAGCCTCAGCCTCAGCGGCCGCCCCACGCCCGCCCTCCGCCGCCCTTCCGACCACCCCACGACCGACCGCCGGCACCCCCGCCACCAGCCCCTCGGCCACCTCACGCCCGCCTCCCGACGCCCCCACCGGCAGCCCCTCCGCCGCCCTTGCAATCGCCCCACGACCGACTACCGACGCCCCCGCCACCAGCTCTCCCGCCGCCCCCTCGGCCACCCCACGACCGCCCCCCGATGTCTCCGCCGCCGCCCCTCCAGCCACCCCACGCCCGACCGACGACGCCACCAACCCCTCCGCCGGGACTTCCGTCACCGTCCGACCGGCCGTCGGCACCTCCGCCACCAGCCCCTCCACCACCCGGGCCACCCCCTCCACGACCGCTTCCGCGCCCGCGCCCAGGTTCATCGGCACGCAGCGCTCCCCCACCACGGCCCCGTCGAGATCGACCAGCACCACCCGCAGCTCGTCCCGGTCCAGATGGACGCCGATCGCATGCCCGGCCTCCGGCACCAGCCGCAGCACCGTGCGCGGCTTGCCCCCGGTCGACGCGCGGCGCCCCGCCTCCGCCGCGAGGCCCTCCTCCCGCAACCGTCCGGTGATCTTGCTGACGGCCTGCGGGGTCAACCCGGTGCGCTCGGCGAGTTCGAGCCGGCTGATGCCGTCGCCACCGGCGGTGCGCAGCAGGTCCAGCACCAGTGCGGTGTTGTGGCTGCGCAGAGCCGGAAGGTTGGCGCCGACGTTCGTCCTGTTCACACCGCCATTCTCCCCTGTGCTTGCACTTTGGCAACAGCGTTGCGAAAGTGGGAGTCATGACACGTACGACTCCTGGCACCCCCGGTACTCCTGGCAACCCCGGCACTCCTCTCCGCGTGGGCCTCATCGGATACGGCCTCGCCGGCTCCGTCTTCCACGCCCCGCTGATCGCGGCCACCGAGGGCCTCGCCCTCGACACGGTGGTCACCTCGAACCCCGAGCGCCAGGAGCAGGCCCGCGCCGAGTTCCCGGACGTACGCGTCGCCGCGACCCCCGACGAGCTGTTCGACCGCGCCGCCGACCTCGACCTGATCGTCATCGCGTCCCCCAACAAGACGCACGTCGCGCTCGCCACGACCGCCCTGAAGGCCGGCCTCCCGGTCGTCGTCGACAAGCCCGTCGCCGGCACCGCGGCCGAGGCGCGCGAGCTGGCGGCCCTCGCCGAGGAGCGCGGCCTGCTGCTCTCCGTCTTCCAGAACCGCCGTTGGGACAACGACTTCCTGACGCTCCGCAAGCTCCTCGCCGAGGGCGCCCTGGGCGACGTATGGCGTTTCGAGTCGCGCTTCGAGCGGTGGCGGCCTCAGCCGAAGGGCGGCTGGCGGGAGTCCGGCGACCCGGCAGAGATCGGAGGTCTGCTGTACGACCTCGGCAGCCATGTCGTCGACCAGGCGCTCGTCCTCTTCGGCCCCGTGACCTCCGTGTACGCCGAGTCGGTCATCCGGCGGGCCGGCGCCTCCGTCGACGACGACACGTTCATCGCCCTCACGCACGCGAACGGCGTCCGCTCCCACCTCCACGTCTCCTCGACCACCGCCCAACTCGGCCCGCGCTTCCGGGTGCTGGGCTCCGAGGCGGGTTACGTGAAGTACGGCCTCGACCCCCAGGAGGCGGCCCTGCGGGAGGGCAGGCGGCCGGGGACGGAGAAGGACTGGGGCCTTGAGCCCGAGTCGCTGTGGGGTCGCGTCGGCTCCGGGGAATCCCCGCTGACCGGCGGCGGACGCGCCGAACCGACCCTCCCCGGGGACTACCCCGCTTACTATGCCGCCGTGGCGAAAGCCCTGCTCGACGGCGGTCCCCACCCGGTGACCGCGCTTGAGGCGGCCGCCGCCCTCGACGTACTGGAGGCGGCCCGCCGTTCGGCCCACGACGGAGTGGTGGTGAAGCTGTGACGCACAACACCGAGCTGACCCCGAAGTTCCATCCGGAACTGACCCCGCCGATCGAGGAGTTGGAGGCCCAGGAACGCCGTCTGGTCTTCCGCCGGTTCACCCATGACGACGCCTGGGCGCTGGGCTCCCTGCTGGTCGGCCTGGCCCGTGAGCGCCAGGCGCCGGTCGCGATCGACATCCACCGCGCCGGCCAACAGCTCTTCCACGCCGCCCTGCCGGGCTCGTCCCCGGACAACGACGCCTGGATCAACCGCAAACGCCGAGTGGTCGAACGCTACGGCTCCGCCTCCTACCTGGTCGGCGCCCGCTTCCGTGCGAAGGGCACGACGTTCGAGGACAGCTCCCGCCTGGACCCGGACGAGTACGCGGCCCACGGGGGTTCGTTCCCGATCACGGTGGAGGACGTAGGGGTCATCGGATCGGTGACGGTGAGCGGTCTTCCGCAGCTCCAGGACCACAAGTTCGTGGTGGAGGCGCTGGAGGAGTTCCTGAGCAAGGAGAAGTAGCCGCCCCAGGGGCGTGGGGAACTGCGCGACCAGCCATATCCGGCCCGCAGTTCCCCTGCTCCCTCGCGGAGCGCTACGCGTCCTTCAACTCCTGCCGCTGCCGACCGAGCCCCTCGATCTCCAGCTCCACCACATCCCCCGCCCGCAGGAACGGCTTGGGGTCAGGCGCCCCCAACGCAACCCCCGCGGGCGTACCCGTGTTGATGACATCCCCGGGGTACAGCGTCATGAACTGGCTGACGTACCGCACCACTTCCGCCACCGGGAAGATCTGCTCGGCTGTCGTGCCGTCCTGCTTCAGCTCCCCGTTGACCCACAGCCTCAGCGACAGGTTCTGCGGGTCAGGAACCTCGTCCGCCGTCACCAGCCACGGCCCGAGCGGGTTGAACGTCTCGCAGTTCTTGCCCTTGTCCCACGTCCCGCCGCGCTCCAGCTGGAACTCCCGCTCGGACACGTCGTGCGCGACCGCGTACCCGGCGACATGCCCGAGCGCGGCCTCCGCCGACTCGACATAGCGGGCCGTACGTCCGATGACGACGGCCAGCTCGACCTCCCAGTCGGTCTGCACCGATCCGCGGGGGACGAGCACCGTGTCGTTCGGGCCCACAACGGTGTCGGCCGCCTTGAAGAAGATCACCGGCTCGGTGGGCGGCTGGGCGCCGGTCTCTCGGGCGTGGTCGTGGTAGTTCAGGCCGATGCAGACGATCTTGCCGATGCGGGCGAGCGGGGGTCCGATCCGCAGCCCGGTCGGGTCCAGCGCGGGCAGCGTGCCCGCCTCGGCCGCGGCCCGGATCCGGCCCAGCGCGTCGGCGTCGGCGAGCAGTGCTCCGTCGAGGTCGGGGACGACTCCGGAGAGGTCCCGCAGGACACCCTCGCCGTCGAGCAGCGCGGGCGTCTCCGCTCCCGCCGTACCGACTCGCAGCAGCTTCATGATCACAATCTCCCTCGATCGCGGGGCGCCCTCCGACGGGTGCAGCCATCGGAGGACTGGTCGATCCTCCAAGGTCGGCGTCCAGTCCGCAATACCCGGTTCACGGACTGGACCGGGGCCCCGAGGAGCTCAGCGGTACAGGAAGGCCCGCTCCACCGCGCTCCAGGTCGTGCTGGTCACGACGTACAGCGCCGCCGCCAGCGGCACCACCGCCACGGTGAACAGCGTGAAGAAGGACATGAACGGCATGACCTTGGTCATCGCCCCCATGCCGGGCACGGTCTCCCCGTCAGTGACCGGGACCGGCATGGTGCGCTTGGTGCGCCGGTAGTTGAACGCAGCGACGACCGCGACGAGCGCGAAGAGGGCGGCGTACACCAGCCCCGCTCCCCCGAACATCCCGCCGTCACCGAGCGCGTCGGCCCAGCGGCCCCCGAGGGGAGCGGCGAACAGTTCATGGGTCAGCAGCGGGTTCGTGGTGTTGGAGAACAGGTGGTACAGGAGGAAGAAGGCCGGCATCTGGAGCAGGCTCGGCAGACAGCCGGACAGCGGTGAGACCTTTTCCTCGGCGTGCAGCTCCAGCACCGCCTTCTGGAGCTTCTCGGGGTTCTTGGCGTGCTTCTTCCGCAGCTCGGCGAGCTTCGGCTGGAGTGCGGTACGGGCCTTCTGGCCGCGGGCCGCCGCCCGGGACAGGGGGTGGACGAGGAGTCGTACGAGTGCGGTGAACAGGACGATCGCGCCGGCCGCGGCGGATGCGCCGAGCAGCGGGTGGAGGAGGTCGGCGAGCTGCTCGACCAGGGTGGCGAAGACGGACATGGGTGAGCCCTCCGGGGGTCTCGTCGATGCCGGAACGTTCCGGGAGTGATCGGAAACGGCATGACGACCCGCGCGAGGGCAGGCAGGTGTGCGGGGCCCTACGCGGTGGTCGCCGGGAGGGCGTGTCCGGGGGCTCGGGGCCTGGTGCGGCCCCTGGCGTCGGGGTCGCGTTGGGGCAGGAACGCCGTACGGCGGGCGCGGTCCCTGATCGCCGTACGCACCCGGGTGGGCGGCACGGCGGGAGCGCAGCGGGCGGCGGCGAGCGAGCAGAGGGCGAAGGCGGAGCCGGCCGCGGCGGTCGCGGCGAGCGCGACGGTGGCGGAGAGGCTGCCCGCGTCGAGGACGGCGAGCTGGAGGAGCAGGAGGAGGAGCGCGACGGCGGGCGCGGGTCGCGGACTGCGGTTCACCCCTGCCCCCCTCCAATGCCTGCGTGTATGTACTGCCTCGGTTATACCTGACCGGTCTCCAGCGGTTGCAGGAGCCTCTTCGGCTTCAGCAGCGCGCGGCTGACCGGATCCGCCGGGTCCCGATCGAGTCCGGGTCCCGGCTCCATCAGAACGTCTTCGACCGGTACGACGGTTCCGCAGGCGGCGCATTCGCCGTACGGCCCGAGTTCGGTGCCGCAGTCCACGTGCCGGAACCAGCGCAACTGGACGTCGCCGTGGTGCTCGCGGCCCCAGCGGCCCAGCGAGCGGAGGGTGGGCCACAGTCCGATGCCGCGGTCGGTGATGACGTACTCGTCTCGTGGCGGCGACTCCTGGTAGCGGCGCTTCTCCAGGATGCCCTCCTCGGTGAGCGTGTGGAGGCGGGCGGCCAGGACGGCGCGTGGGATGCCGAGGTGGACGAGGAAGTCGTTGTAGCGCCGTACGCCGTAGAGCGCGTCGCGGACGACGAGCAGCGTCCAGCGCTCGCCGACGATCTCCAGCGCGCGGGCGATCGAGCATTCCTGCGTCGCGTAGTCCTTGCCCAGTGCCATGCCGTCCACCTTAGCCACTTTGCGAGCGGTTGGTTCAGTGACCGAACCGACCCTGCTAGGGTACGGGACATGGCTAGGTTCAATGAACGAACCGTAACCGGTTCCCCCGCGACATCCCCCGCGACGTCCCCCGCGAAGACCGCTTCCGCAGGCCCGGTGACAGTCCCCCACCCCGGCCGCACCCTCGCCCTGACCAGCGCCGCCACCGCCGTGGCGCTGATGACGTACACCGCGCCGATGGTCACGCTCCCCGAGACCGCCGCCGCCCTGCACACCCCGCTCTCCGCACAGGCCTGGCTCATCAACGGCACCCCGCTCGGTCTCGCCGCCCTCCTCCTGGTGGCCGGCAGCCTCGCCGACGACCACGGCCGCCGCCGGATCTTCACCGCCGGCACCCTCGCCCTGGGCCTCACCACGATCCTCGGCGCGTTCGCGTCCACGACCTGGCAGTTCACGCTGGCCCGGATCGCCCAGGGCGCGGCCAGCGCGGGTCTGCTCGCCAGCAGCCTGGGCCTGCTCGTGCAGGCCTTCCCCACCCCGCACGGCCGGCTGCGCGCGACCGGCGTCTGGGGCGCCTTCGTCAGCGGCGGCATAGCCCTCGGCCCGCTGGTCGCGGGTGCGCTGCCCGACTGGCGGGTGGCATACGGGGTGTTGGGCGCCGCGACCGTGCTCCTGGCGGCCCTGGGCAGCCGTACGCTCACCGAGTCGCGGGCCCCGCGCCCCGGCCGTCCTGACGTGCTCGGCGCCCTGGCCTTCGGGCTGGCCCTGATCGCCCTGATCGCGGCCCTGACCCTGGGCCGGGACGGCTGGCTACGGGCCCCGGTGGGCCTGCTGCTCCTCGCGGCGGTCGTACTGGTGGCCGTCTTCGCCCTGGTGGAACGCCGTACGGCGACCCCGATGATCGACCTCGGCCTGCTGCGCCGCCCCGCCTTCCTCGCCTCCTCCACGGCCGGCCTGTTCACCGGCCTGGCCGTGATCGGCCTCTTCAGCTTCCTGCCGGCGCTGCTCCAGCAGACCCTCGGCCTGTCCGCGATGGACACGGCCTGGCTGTTCCTGCTCTGGTCCGGCCTCTCCTTCGCGGTGGCCCTCCAGGCCCGCCGCCTCGCCGGCCGCGTCCCGCCCCGCCTCCAACTCGCCCTCGGCTTCGCCCTGCACGCGGCCGGCGCGCTGACCATGCTCGGCGCCCTGTCCGCGCACTCCTGGACCCGCCTCCTGCCCGGCCTGCTCCTCGGCGGCGTCGGCAGCGGCCTCCTGAACGCGGCGCTGCCTCTGGTGGCCGTCGAATCGGTACCGGCGGCGCGGGCCGCGATGGGATCGGGCGCCCAGCAGACGTTCCGGTACGTCGGGTCGTGTGCCGGGGTCGCGCTGACGATCGCGGTGTCCACGTCGACGGGCGGCGGCCTGGCGCACGGCGCGGACATCGCGATGGCGGTGTCGGCGGGGCTGGCGGTGGTGGCGGCGGTGCTGCTGGGGGTGCTGCGGGAGCAGCGGGCGTAGGCGCGGGGCCTGGTCAGCGGGGGTGCGTCGAGGTCAGCTCGGCCCACACCACCAGGCGGTACCGGGACGTGTACTCCGGGGTGCAGGTGGTGAGGGTGAGGTAGTAGCCGGGCGTCGAATAGCCGTAGGCGGGACGGACGGTGGAGCGCGGGACGCGGTTCAGCACGCCCGAGTCGCGGGCGGAGGTCTGGGCGAGGGTCTTGTCGACGGTGTACGTGTAGAGCGCCGACCTGGTCTCCACCTGGACGGTGTCCCCCTTGGCCAGCCGGTTGACGTACCGGAACGGCTCCCCGTGCGTGTTCCGGTGCCCCGCGAGCGCGAAGTTCCCGGCCTGGCCCGGCTGTTGGGTGCCGGGATAGTGGCCGACGTACCCCTTGTTGAGCACCTCCTGCTTACCGACGCCCTCGGCGACGGGGACACGGAGGTGGAGACGGGGGATGGTGAGGATGGCGTAGGCCTGGGACCAACTGGGTTGGGTGGAGCGGGTGGTGGGCTGTCGGCGGGTGGTGCGGGCCGTCGGCTCATCCGAGGTCTCGGGCTCCGGCGCAGTGCTGGGAAGGTCGGTTGACGGCTCGGCCGCCCACTCCCGCTCCAGCGCCTCCACCTTCCGCTCGGCACCGCGCCGGGCCTCCCGGTTGGTCCACCACAGCTGATGGACGACGAGGAGCAGCAGCACGACCCCTACGGTGACGAGGAGTTCACCCCCCACCCACACCACCCTCCGCCGCCGCGCACGCCGACGCCGGGTGTCGTGCCGTACGAGGGGAACCCGCATACGTCCACCTGACTGATCGCCCACCTGACCTGCACCGGGCCCGCACGATAAGCCCTGCTTGCACAAGTCACCAGCCCCATAAGCTCCTTGGCCATGAGCAAACTCTGGTTCCTGGCCGCGATCCCGTTCCTCGGCGGGCTCGCCCTCATGGTGTACCAGGCCGAAATCGCGATCACCGAGATCGTGCTGCGCCGCATGGGCCGCCGTACCGAGGCAGTGGTGAAGGGGCACCTGACCACGCGGTCGGGGACAGACCCGTACCGGCACCCGATCGTCCGCTGGACCGACGAGAAGGGCGAGGAGCGCGAGCACGCCGTGTCGGCCGGCTCCCGCCGCTTCGCCGAGGGCAACGTCGTCGCCGTCATCCACAACCCCGGCGCCCCCGACACGGTGGCCCTGGACACGCCGGAACGCTACAAGACGGCGATGTTCGGACTGTGGCTGGGCGTGCTGCTGTGGGCGGGCGCGCTGACGGCGGTGCTGATACGGATCGCGACGCTGCTGCCGGAGTACCGGTACGGGTACTGAGGCCGGAGGCCAGGGGCGGGGCCGAGTACCTCTACCCCTTCTCATAACCATTGGAAAAATAGAAAGCCCGATAGAAAGAAAGCGCTGTCCCACCTCTCGACAACCCCGCGCGTCACCCCCGATGCTTCGTGATGGCGCGCGGGGGGCGAGACGAGCGAGCCACTACGTCTTCAGGCCGACCCCTGCTCAGGGGCAGGAGCCGGCCCCACGGAGAGGCGGAGAAGGACAGCCATGATCCGACGCAGAACGCTGCTGACAGCCGCAGGAGGCACCCTCCTCGGCAGCGCCCTGGCGACCGGCACCGCACGGGCGGACGCCACGATCGCCGTCAACCCCGGCACCTCCTACGGCACTTGGGAGGGCTGGGGCACCTCACTGGCCTGGTGGGCGAACGTGTTCGGCGCGAGGGACGACTTCGCCGACCTGTTCTTCACCACCAAGTCGACGACCTACAACGGCACCTCACTCCCCGGTCTCGGCCTGAACATCGCCCGCTACAACCTGGGCGCGTGCAGCTGGAACACGGTGGGCGGAACGTCGATGACGGCGTCCGCCAACATCCCCGCGTTCAAGCAGATCGAGGGCTACTGGCAGGACTGGAACAACGAGGACCCCACGTCCTCCGCCTGGGACTGGACCGCGGACGCGACCCAGCGCGCGATGCTGACGAAGGCGGTGGCCCGCGGCGCGACCACGGAGCTCTTCGCCAACTCCCCGATGTGGTGGATGTGTCTGAACCACAACCCCTCGGGCGCCTCGAACGGCGGCAACAACCTCCAGTCCTGGAACTACCGCCAGCACGCCTCCCACCTGGCCGCCGTCGCCCTGTACGCCAAGAACAACTGGGGCGTGAACTTCGCGACCGTGGACCCCTTCAACGAGCCCTCGTCGTCCTGGTGGACGGCGACCGGCACGCAGGAGGGCTGCCACATGGACGCGACGGTCCAGTCAGCCGTACTGCCGTACATGCGCAGCGAGTTGAACAGCCGCGGGCTGACCGGCGTGAAGATCTCGTCCTCGGACGAGACGAGCTACGACCTGGCCCGCACCACCTGGAACTCCTTCAGCTCCACGACCAAGGGGTACGTCGACCGGGTCAACGTCCACGGCTACCAGGGCTCGAGCGGCCGCCGCGACCTGCTCTACACCGACGTCGTCACGACGGCCGGCAAAAAGCTGTGGAACTCGGAGACCGGCGACAGCGACGGCACCGGCTACACCATGGCCTTCAACCTCCTCTACGACTTCCGCTGGCTGCACCCGACGGCGTGGGTCTACTGGCAGGTCATGGACCCGTCGGCGGGCTGGGGTGTGATCAAGTACGACGCGAGCACCCTCCAGGCCGGCGCGATCGAGACGAAGTACTACGTCCTTGCCCACTTCAGCCGTCACATCCGCCCGGGGATGAAGATCCTCGACACGGGGGTGAGCTACGCGACGGCGGCCTACGACGCGACGGCGAAGCGCCTGGTGATCGTGGCCCTCAACACCTCAACCTCGGCCCAGACCCTGACCTTCAACCTCTCCAACTTCACCACGGTGACGGGCGGCACCAACGGCCTCGTCCCCCGCTGGAACACGGTGACGACGGGCGGCGACAAGTACGCGTCGTACTCCAACACGTACCTGAGCGGAAAGACGGTGGCCGTCCCCTTCGCCGCGAAGGCGGTGCAGACGATCCAGATCGACGGCGTGACGCTGTAACCGCGGCCGTCCCGGGTGGGCCAGGGTTCCCGGATGGGCCCTGGCCTGCACGTATCTCTCCACATTCACCGCTCGGCAGTACGGTGTCCCTCATGCGCCCCGACACGCCTGCCGAGAACGTCGACCACACCGCCGAAGCGGCACGCCTGGAGCGAACCGCCGGCCTGTATCCCGAGGACGCCGAGCCCCTGCTCCTGCAGGCCGCCGCCCACCTCGAACTGTCCGGCGACCGCCCCGCGGCAACCACGCTCTACGACAGTCTGCTGTCGTCGTCCGCCGAGCTGGAGAACCCGCATCTGGTACGCGCCCTCAAGGCGTCGAACCTCTGGGAGTACGGCCACGAGGCGGAGGCGAGGGCGATCATCGACGGCGTCCGCGCGGAAGCCCCGCGCGACCCGGCCCCTTGGGTGATCGTCGCGGAGTCCCTGGAAGCCCACGACGAGCTGGAGCAGGCCCAGGAGACGTTCACGGAGGGAGCGAGCCTCCTCCTGACAGACGTACCGGAGCCCCCGTACTCCACGCACCCCTTGCTCTTCGGCCGCCACCGGGTCCGCAGGATGCTGGGCGCGCCCCACGACGACTGGGACGTCCTGGCGGACACCCTCCACACGTCCCCCGTCCCCCTGGACGAACTCCACGACCCCAAGCGCGTCTGGTCCCTCGGCTCGGACAACCCGGCGGAACTGGCGGCGGAGATCTCCCGCCTGCGCGCGGAACTCGGCACCTACCGCGAGGCCCTGTCCCGCCCCTTCCCGGTGGCGGTCCTGCACTGGCCGACGGCAGAACTGACGGAGCTGCTGACCGCGTACCCGACCCTGTCGGAGGAGTACCCGTCCCACGACGAACACCTCGCGACGATAGAGGCCTCGCTGCGCGAACTGGCCGCCTCCGGCACCCCGAACCTGGGCATCGTCACGGGCACGGTCCCGTCGTACGAGGCGTTCGCGGCGTCGGAGGGAGCGTCACCGGCAGACGGGTCCCTGCTCCCCCAGTACGCGACGACACTGGCGGCGCGGGGCCGGGCAGTGGCTTGGCCACCGCAGCGGGGGGCGGAGTGCTGGTGCGGGTCGGAGCGGATCTACGGCGCCTGCCACGGGGCGGGGGCGGCGTAGCGGACGCCTGACCCGGCGCAGCCGGATACAGCCGAGGGTGACGGCCTTTGGTCGTGACAGGGGCCGTCACCCTCGGCGACGGTGAAGGCCTTGGTGGGTCATGGCAGGCCGTCATCCTCCCTCAGAGACTGGCGAGCAGCCCGTCGAGCGGAGCCGGAACCCGATCATCGTCGAGCGCCTCGACGAGCACCCGCCCGTACCGGATCTTGCGCCCCTTCTTCGTCCCGAGAAACCGCCGGAACTGCTGCTCCGGAGCCCGCCCCTGCTGCGCCGGCTGCCGCAGAAAAATCTCCAATGCCCGCAACTCCCCCTCGCCCCGCACAAGCTCCCCCACCCGCGTCACGCCGAGCGCCCGGATGAGCTCATCCTCAAGATCCGCCGCACAGACAAAGATGCCCCGCTCGGCCGCACCGACCTGCGCAAAGCCGCGAACGTAATACGGCCGCTCCCGCTCATCACACAGCCCCACAAGCCGAACCCCCAGCCCGGACGGCCCGAGAAGCCGAGCGAAGCGCCCGACATTCATGGCCCCGCCCATGGACATCACACAGACCCCCTCACCCTCCAGATCCCGGCCGCGCCGCTCCGCCAACGCATTGACGGCCGCGACATCGCTCAGCCCCTCAAGCAGCACGACCACCCGGACGGGCAACAGCTCAGCAAGCTCAGCCACAGGACCACCGCCGCCGCGGCCCCCCACCCACGCAGTGACCGCATCCCGGAACACCCCCATGTCAGACATGAGACGAGTCTCAGCCCGCCCCGGCCCCAGAGCGAGGCAATTTCCACGTCCACCACCCGCAGCCGCAGCCACTGAGCCTGACCCGGCGTGCCCACCCACAACCCACAAGCCGCCAAACCACCCGGCGTGCAGGCGAGACGCCCCCGCGCCCGCCTACGCCGGGAACCTTGAGGCCGAGGACAGACGTCAACAGACCTCGGCCACCCGTCCTTCCGGGCCGCCCGCTCGCTTCTCCCCCGTGCTGGAGCGGCCCGGGTCAAGGGTGGCCCGCAGGGCCATCGGCGCAGCCGACGCGAAGCGCCCTTGAGGCGGGCCGCGGAAGCACGACACTGACAAAGAAGCGGGCGGCCCCAACGGCAACTACACAGCAGCCGAAGCCACCAACACCCATCTCGTCACGGTTCAACACGGTCGACGCCCACACCGCCGGCGCCACCCTCCCCGTAGAACCGCCCCCGATCACACAGCGCATCGATCTCCGCGTTGTCCTCCTCACTCAACTGCTCGTCCAGCGCAACGCTGATGACACGCCGCGCACGAGCCAGCCGCCGAGCGACGTCCCAGTCGGCGACAAACTCCCCGACGGTGCGCTCGTCGGCAGTCCCGGATGCCTGACGAGAACCGATTCGATCTAGGGAAACCACGAACTCGTTCAGGTCCTGGAGGACTGCCACGACTTCATCGAGGGGCAGGTGGATCTCGCGGGAGGACATGTCCATGGGCCGATGGAACTGCAGTACCGGAACGCAAGTCCAGTTCCCATAAACGACTTATCGACCCACTTCAAAGTTCTACCTCCTTCAATGTCCCACCTTTGCAGTACGGTCACATTTACCGTCCGAGCTGAAGGGTCGACGTCTCCGGAGTGGCCCTGACCTGTGCAGTTTGAGGAACCGATGCCCTACGAGCCCGGCACCGTCTGGCAGTACGACGTCCCCACCACTGGCAGCACGCATCTGCCGCCAGACGCCGGCTACGGCAGGGCACTCACCAACCAGGGCTACGGCTTCGAGGTCGCCGTGGCGGACCTGATCGACAACTCGATCGACGCGGGCGCAGACAAGATCGTCGTGCATTTCCTCCGCGACGCCGAGCGGATCCTCACCCTGCTGGTCATCGACAACGGCAAGGGAATGGACGAGGCCGGCCTGGACGACGCGATGACGGTCGGAAGGCGCCGCACCTACGGTGACGACGCCCTCGGCATGTACGGCACCGGTCTGAAGGCCGCATCGCTCTCCCACGCCTCGTCCCTGACCGTGGTCAGCCGCACGAAGCGCAGCCGCGCCGCGGGCCGCCGCCTCACCGCGGAGGGAATCGAGGACAGTTTCCGCTGTGACACCGTCGACCCGCGCTACGCGCAGGATCTCGTCGACCGGTACGACGGCGTCATCGAGTGGCACGGCACGGTCGTCCGGTGGGACCAGGTGCGTGCCTTCGAGACCGTGGCACCCGGCCAGAGCGACCAGTACCTGTCGCAGGCGATCGCCCGCCTGGAAACCCATCTCGGCCTCTACCTCCACCGCTTTCTGCAACGCGGTCTCCAACTGGACATCGCGGTGTGGGACGTGAGCAGCAGCGCGAACGAGCTGGGCGAAGAGGTGGACCACATCGCCGTAGAGGCGCTGGATCCGTTCGGGTACAAGGTGCCCGGAAGGAAGGGGTATCCGCGGCGGTTCACCGCGCCTGTGGAGGGCATCGGGGACATGCGCCTGACCGCCCACATCTGGCCCGCCAAGTCGAAGCAGGCGGGTTTCCGGCAGATCGGTGCGCTCGCTGAGCGTCAGGGCTTCTACTTCTACCGCAACGACCGCCTGGTCCAGGCGGGCGGCTGGAACGGTCTGCGCAACCCGGAGGGGCATCTCGTACTGGCCCGCGTGGCCGTGGATCTCCCCGCGGACGAGAACAGCGTCCTCCGCCTCGACGTGAAGAAGGAGAAGGTCACGGTCACCCCAGCCTTCACACTCGGCGTGGACAAGGCCGTGGACGCCGCCGGACACACCTTCCACCAGTACCTCGGTGACGCCGAGGCTGCCTATCGGGACGGTTCCAGACGCACGGAGATCGTCCGGAAAGCCGTCACCCCTCCGGGCAAGGGCGTGGACCCGAGGGTCAAGCGGGTCATCAAGGAAGAACTGCCGGAGAAACCGGGCGAGGAACCCATTACGTTCACCTGGGGAACGCTGCCTGCCGACCGGTTCTTCGACCTGGACCGCGAGAGCAACGCCGTCGTCCTCAACAAGGACTACCGCGAGGACTTCAACGACGGCAGACGCGGCGGCGCGAACGACGCTCCGGTCACAAAGACCCTGCTCTATCTGCTACTTGAGGACTGTTTCGGGCTCGGACGCTGGGAGCGAAGCCGCCAGGACCGCGTGGACTACTGGAACACCATCCTCCTTGCTTCCGCGGAAGCACATCGCACACGGCGCAAGCAGACGTTCTCCTGACACCGTACGGCACTCGCCCCGACTCCCCACTGACCGCTGATTGAGGCCCGCGCATGAGCCACACACCCGCCGACGTCCTCCTGGACATCCATGCCTCCGCTCTCGCAGGCATGGTCAACGGCCCCAAGCATTTCGAACGCTGGGCCGCGCTGGCCGCCGACGAGGACCATCCGGACGCCGATCTCAGTGAAGAGCGCTTCCACGAGAGCCTGGTCAGCGCGGACGACGCACTGACGGCCCTCTGGAGCCGCCATCTCACCGCGTGGGACTTCGCGGAAGACCCTCAGTGGGCTCTCGGCACCCCTGCCCGGACCGACGAACGACGATCGGTCGTCTACGACCGCCTGCGGTTCGGCGGCGATCTGAGGAAGGCACTGGACAACGCCGTTCCCGTGGCCAAGCTCCCCGGCCCCACCGTGATCACCCGTGAGTTCGCCCCCTGGTACACGTCTGAGCGCACGGCCGCCCGGTCCTTCTACTGGGCGTCGTACGAGGGGAAGCTCCGCGCCAAGGGTTGGCCCGACGCCGCGATTGCCAGCCTCGACGAGGCCAGCCGAGCGGTCGTCGAGCGCCTCACCGACCCCGAACAGTCCGCGGCCCGACAGGCGAAGGGCCTGGTCGTGGGATACGTCCAGTCGGGCAAGACAGCGAACTTCACCGGAGTCACCGCCAAGGCCATCGACGCCGGATACCGCCTGGTCATCGTCCTCGGCGGCACCCTGAACCTCCTTCGCGCACAGACTCAGCGCCGCCTCGACATGGAGCTGATCGGCCAGGAGAACATCCTGCGCGGCGCCGACCTCACCGACCTGGACTCCCTCGTGGGCATCGACTATGTCGGCGACGAGGACACCGACTGGCCCGACTTCGTGCGGCACGGCGGCCGTCCCTCCGCCCTGGGCGCCTTCGACATCGAGCGCCTGACCACCCGGGACAAGGACTACAAGAGCCTGGCCCAAGGCATCCGGGCGCTGGAGTTCGAGAAGCGCGAGCCCACGCGCCCGCTGTACGACCCGGCAAACCTCCACCACACCGCGGCCCGCGTCCTGGTGGTGAAGAAGAACAAGTCCGTCCTCACCAAGCTCGTCAAGGACCTCAAGCAGATCCACGGCCTGCTCGGCGAACTCCCCGCCCTGATCATCGACGACGAGTCCGACCAGGCTTCCGTGAACACCCTGGATCCGAAAAAGTGGGAGGCGGGCAAGACCGACCGCACTGCGATCAATGGGCTGATCTCCCAGCTCCTGGGGTTGCTGCCGCGGGCGCAGTACGTGGGGTACACGGCGACACCGTTCGCCAACGTCTTCATCGACCCTGGTGACGAAGAGGACATCTTCCCCCGCGACTTCCTCATCTCTCTCCCCCGGCCGGCCGGTTACATGGGTGTCCAGGACTTCCACGACCTGGACGACAACGGGCAGGGACAGGCCGAGGCGACCCATGTCCGCGGCATCTACGACTCCACCGGGGACCGGCTCCAGGAGGCTCTGGACGCCTTCGTACTCACCGGCGCCCTGAAGCTCTACCGAGTCGACCGCGGCCTCGCCGAGGGGCCGTTCCGCCACCACACCATGCTGGTTCACGAGTCGGTCAGGATGGCCGAGCACGCCGCTCTGGCCCTCCGCATCAGCTCGATGTGGCACAACGCGGCCTACAAGGGGACGGAGGGCCACACGCGCCTGGCCTCCCTCTTCGAGAAGGACTTCCACACCTACGCGGACGACGCCCTGCCCACCCCGCAGACGTACGCGGATCTCAAGCCGTACGTCTCCCGCGCCCACCAGCTCATCTCCAAGGGCGGCACGCCGGTCATCGTCGTCAACGGTGACAACGAGCGCGACTACGACCAGCCCGGCCTCGACTTCGATCGCACCCCGCACGTGTGGAAGATCCTCGTCGGCGGCACCAAGCTCTCCCGGGGCTTCACGGTCGAGGGCCTGACGATCTCGTACTACCGCCGCACGACCCGGCAGGCCGACACCCTGATGCAGATGGGCCGTTGGTTCGGCTTCCGGCCCGGATACCGGGATCTCGTACGGCTGTACATAGGACGCGAGGAGACGCTTGGCCGCAGCCGCAACGCCAGGTCGGTCGACCTGTACGAGGCCTTCGGGGCCATCTGCCGCGACGAGGAACTCTTCCGCGAGGAGCTGGCTCGGTACGCGCCGCTGGTGGGCGGTCGGCCCCAGGTGACGCCCGCGCAGATCCCGCCGCTGGTGGCGCAGCATCTGTCGTGGGTGAAGCCGTCGGCGCGGAACAAGATGTTCAACGCGGAGCTGGTGGAGGTCCGGTCACCCGGAACATGGGTGGAGCCCACGGCCTACCCCGAGCTCCCGACAGAGCTGGCCCACAATACGGAGGCCTGGGAGCCGGTGCTTGCCGCGCTGGGAGCCGCCCCGGCCAGGCTGGCGGTCGGGAGCGAGGCCGGGTACGAGGCAAGAGTGGGGACGATCTCCCACGAGACGCTGATACAGGTGCTGTGCGACCTGCGGTGGTCCGTCCCGAGTCAGTTCTCCCCGCACCTGGAGTTCTTGTTGCGGGCGGGACAGCAGCCGGCGACGATCGACGACTGGTTCGTGATCATGCCTCTCCAGTCCGCCGCCGGTCGACGCGAGGCCCGCATCCTGGGGCAGGGGCCGTTCACCCCGGCCCGACGGACACGTCGTCGGGCCCCGCTGTTCGGCGCGATCAGCGAGCCGAAGCATCGCGCCGCGGCCCTGCGGATCGCGGGCGCCGTCTCGACGGCGGGCAGCGCGGCCGTCGAGGAGTACGTCCGTCCCCGCCGGGGCGCGCTGGTGCTCTACCCGGTGGTGGAGTCCGAGCTCCGACTCACCGCCGACGGGTCGGTGGATCCGCGGGATCTCGTCATGGCCTTCTCCTTCGTGGCGCCGAAGTCGGCGGTGGGGCCGGGCAGTCCGCTGGTCCGTTTCCGCGCGATCGACTCGGGCCGGCAGGATGCGATCGTCATCGACCGAGACGACGTACGTCCCTGAGGCGGCGCAGCAATTGAGCGATCTGAGACCTTCTTCACCCGGCGTCTCCGCACGCATGTCCCGGCAGCTCAGCAAGAACACCGCGGCGGAGCTGGCGGTACGCCGCCTGCTCCACGCGGCCGGCCTCCGCTACCGCGTGGAGTACCGGGTGCCGGGCATGGCTCGGCGCCGGATCGATGTGGCGTTCCCTGGGGTGAAGGTGGCGGTCCTGATCGACGGGTGCTTCTGGCACGGATGTCCGCAGCACGCGACGCATCCGAAGGCCAACGCAGAGTGGTGGCGCGAGAAGCTGGACCGGAACATGGCACGCGACAGGGAGACTACCGAGCATCTGACCGCGGAGGGCTGGACGGTGCTGCGATTCTGGGAGCACGAGGCTCCCGAGGACGTGGCCGTGCGCGTGGCGGCGGCGGTGGAGCAGCGTCGGGCGAAACAGGCCGGGGGGAGAAGGAAATGAGTGCGCTGACCTTCGTGGACGTGTGCTCCGGGGCGGGTGGGCTGGCCCTGGGGCTGGAGCGGGCGGGGTTCGAGCCGCGTCTGCTGCTGGACGACGACGCGGACGCCGTCGACACGTTGCGGGCCAACCGGCCGCGGTGGAACGTCCTGCGCACCGACCTGATGGACTTCGACCCGGCCGAGCACCCCGTGAGCCACGACGTGGATCTCCTGGCGGCCAGTCCGCCGCGGGTGAAGTCGAGTGCGACCGTCAAGCGCACCGACTCCGGTGCGGAGGAGCGGCTGCTGGAGGCCACGGTCTATCTCGCCCATGCGATCAGGCCTCGGGCGGTGCTCATCGAGAACGTTCCCGGGCTCGCTCACGCGGACGAGTACCAGGGGTTCCGTGATCTTGCGCGGGCCGAACTGGCGCACCTGGGTTACGAGTTCAGCTGGTTCGTCGTGAACGCCGCCGATTTCGGGGTGGCCCAGAACCGCAAGCAGGGCGTCCTGGTGGCGATCGAGCGGCGGTGGGCCACGTCGTTCCGACCGCCGGCGCCCACGGTGTCGAACCCGAGCACAGTGGGTGCCGTTCTGGGGCCGTCCATGGCCTCTCGGGGTTGGCGGGACGCCGCCCGCTGGGCAGCCCAGGCCGATCAGCCGGCTCCGACCCTGGTCGGCGGGTCGAAGAACCGGGGCGGCGCCGATCTCGGACCTACCGGGGCAAAGCGGAAGTGGGCGACCATGGGCGTGAACGCGCACACGGTGGGCGACCGGATTCCCGGCCCCGACTTCGTGTGGGATCCCGAACTAGGCAGAGACAACATGGTGAAGATCACGATCGAGCAGGCGGCGCTGTTACAGGGATTCCCCGGATCGTGGGACATCTCCGGACGCAAGACCGCCCGGTACCGCCAGGTCGGCCACGCTACGCCGCCGCCCGTCGGGGAGGCGCTGGGGCGGGCGATCGCCGAGGCGCTGGTCGCGGCTCCGACGATCTTCGAAGCCGGCTACACTTCCGCCACATGACCAGCACGGCGCCCCACCAGTCCGTCCTAGACGAGCCCTTCGTTCTAGATCTTTTCGCGGGCCCCGGAGGGCTGGACGTCGCCGGACGGGCGCTCGGCATCCCGAGCCTCGGCATCGAGTGGGACAAAAGCGCATGTCTGACGCGCTACGCGGCCGGACTGGACACCCTTCACGCCGATGTGAGCGCCGTGCGCAGGGATGCCTTCGAGTCGCTGCCGCCGGAGATCAACGTGCTGGCCGGCGGCCCTCCGTGCCAGACGTACTCCGTGGCCGGCAAGGGCGCGGGCCGCAAGGCCCTTAGCGAGGTCAAGGACTACATCAAGCGCCTGATGGCGGAAGAGCAGATCGACAAGGATCTGGAGAAGCTCAGCGATCCACGCACAGCGATGGTTCTCGAACCACTTCGCTACGCGATCCAGGCCACCAGGAGTCCGAACCGGGAGAACCGGCCGTACGACGTCATCGTCCTGGAACAGGTCCCTGCCGTGGCGGCGCTCTGGGAGCATTACGCCGAGGTGCTGAAGGAGACGGGTCTTCCCGACGGCACCAAGTACGAGGTCGTCGTGGATGTCCTCAACACCGAGACCTACGGGGTGCCGCAGACGCGTTCCCGCGCAGTGCTGATCGCTCGGCGCGCAGGGCTCGGCCAACCCTCGCTCCCTGAAGCCACCCACCGTGCCTACGACCCGAAGGAATGGAACCGCCGGCAGGCCGAGGCTCGTCAACCGACGCTCTACGACGCGGCCGTACCGGAATCCGAGGCCCGGACTGAGGACGGTCTCCTCCCCTGGAGGTCGATGGGTGAGACACTCGCCCCTCACGGGCGGAGAACTCCCTTCCTGGTCCGCTCGAACTACGGCAGCTCCGGGATCCCCGGGCGGCGCGGGGTGCGGACTGACCGGCAACCTGCCACCACCGTCACCGGCCGTATCTCCCGCTTCGTGGTCTTCGAGCACTTCCACGAGAGCACCGTCGTCTACGAGGGGCCGCGGTTCAGCATGGATGAGGCGGGGATGCTGCAGAGCTTCCCGCCGGGCTATCCCTGGTCGGGTACGGCCCGAGCCCAGCAGGTGGGCAATGCCGTACCGCCCCTGTTCGGCGCGCACCTGTTGAGTGCGGCGCTCGGCCTGCCCGCGCCGGACCCGGATGTGATGGGCGAGCCCTGGCGGCCGACCACGGAGGAGCAGCGGGCCAAGCTGCGCAACCATGGCTGTGGGGACGCGTACGAGTGCACCGCCAGGTGCCCGCGTCCCCAGGATCAGGCGCCGGTCCGTTCCTCGGAGACGAAGAAGACGAAGTAGGCGTCGGTCAGTCCACGCTCTTCCTTCCCCGGACCGGCGCGGTCTCGAAGAGGTCCGTGAAGTACTCGGTCAGCCTGGCCACGGACTCCTCGGGGACCGGCTCCTCGTCGGGGCCCTGCGGGAGTTCGTGGCGGCCGACCGGCTGTGCCGATCCGGCCTCGGCGATCCAGTCCCGCAGACGGGTGGGGTCCTTGTGCTCGTCCGGTGCGAGGACGTCGTAGACGAGCGTCGCACCGGCCGCGTTGATCGCGACGCTGAGGCCGAAGATCTCCCGCCCCGTAGTGACCTGCCCGCTCTTCAGGAGGCGGACGAGTGCCTGGGCGGTGGGGCGGTGGTCGATCAGCTCCATCCGCAGAACGGTGTGAATGAGGTCTTGGTTTCCGCACGCGGCCTCGACCGGCTCGTAGTCCTGACCGTTCCGGAACAGCTCAGCCGCCCACCACAGGCGCGAGAAGCACTGCCGGTCCGCGGGGCCCCGGAAGCGCTCCGCCGCGATGCGCCGTTCCGGCCTGCTCGTGGTCGGCTCCGACAGATGACGCCATGCGACGTAATCCGGCGCCACCGCCATGGCCAGGTGGTTCCACAACCGCTTGTCCGCCGCCTCTCGTCGCGTCAGACGCAGAGTGGCGTGGAGCCTCGGCGCGAGCCACGCGTCCGCCCGGGTCCGGTCCGCGCGGAACTCGAACATCGCGTCCTCCACCAGGCTTCGGATCGGTTCGACCCACCACCTGGCGTCGTCCTCGGGAAGGGCCTCGACGACCTTGGCGAGATCGATGCCGCCGTGCACCTCCTCACCTTTGAGCAGCGACTCCGTGAGAAACGGATCGACGGCTGAGGCGGGGAGCAGCGCTAGGCGCTCTGGCACATGGTTCGGTGCGGTGATCACGTCTCACTCTCCCGGGTTCGTCTTTTCCAGACCGCGGATGACATAGGCGAGGGCCCTGCCGGCATCGGTACGGCGGACGGCCGCGTAGTGGATGCGGGTCTGGAGCTCCACCCAGCCCGATTCCCCCGTGCGTCGGCGATGCACCCGCCTCAGCGCCTCCTCGACGTGCACGCCGGGGACGACGTCCGGAAGCATCTCCCGCAACACCTCGCCCTGCCAGTCGGTCGGGAAGACCGGGCCGCCGCCGGGTTCCACCTCCAGGTCGCCGATGGCGCTGTGGAACACCGCGGTCCAGACGTCGGTGGCCATCTGGGCGACCAGGAGGTCACGCACCCTGCTGTCAACACCGGAGCCGTTGCTGTCCAGCAGGCCGACGACCCCTTCGACGTCCGTATTCACGAACACCGTGGGGACGCGGGCCGAGGCGTCCACGATCCAGGGAGCGTCGGCGCAGGCACGCAACAGCTCCCGGGAGCTCTGCTTGAACGAGGCTTTCTGGACGTCCAGTTGCAGGCCACGTACCGGCTCGTCGGACATCGTGTCGATGATCCAGCTCCGATCGGTCTCGGCGATCGACCGTCCTGCCACGCCGTCGACGGTCCCGACGGCATGCACGGCGAGGGAGGCCCGCCCCAAGTGGTCGTCGCGGAGCACCCTCAGCGAGCCCGACCAGTCCAGACCGCCGTCCGCGTCGCGCGTGAGGGCCACGGAGGTACGAACGTTGGTTTCACCGTCCGTCAGTACGGCGAGGACGCAGAGGTCGGACCAGGCCGCGTCCGACGCGTTCGCCCCGGGCGGCAGCGTCGCGGACAGGCCGATCGTGGCACTCACCCAGTCGCTGTGACCCGCGATGCCGAGCGCCACGGCCTGCTGTTGGGTCGAGTACGCAGTGGTCTCCAGATGGTCGCGGGTGCCGTCTGGAAGGTGGAGGGAGACCGAGGTCACCCGGAGCGTGATCGGCCGGTTGAGTCGCTTGTACGGGTAGATCTTCACGCGTCACTCCCCTTTTCCGGCACGGAGTTCGACGACGAGACGCGTGAGGGCGGTCCTGACCGGGTGGCTCGTGACGTCGGTGGATCCCTGGAAGCGCGCTCGCCGAGCACCGGGGGTGAAGCGCAGGACCCCGTTCTCCACCTCGCAGCCCTCGACGGCCACGAGTTCCGCCCAGTCCAGTTTCGGGCGGCCTCCGGAGCGGACGTCCAGCTGGGCGACCGGAACCATCGGGACGATCTCGTCGCCCTTCGGGATGCTCACCTCGGCGCTGATCCGCCACTCCCCCTTGTCGCCGATCGTCGCGTCGAGGCCGTCCAGCACCGGGACGACCGGTCCGGCGGGCGCCTTGGCCTTGGGCCGTGGCTTCACGGTCAAAGCCTTGCGCAGTGCCTCGCTTCCTTCGCGGGCGCCGGGCTTCCGCCGTGCGACGAGTTCCTTGACGGCGGCGTTGACCTCGGTGGTCAGCATGTTGATCCGCCGGTACGCGGAGGGCGACCAGCGCAGGGTCAACTCCTCGGTCTGCCCCCAGCGGTCGTGCTCGGGTGGTTCCGCGGCCCGCAGGAACTCCTCGGCCTCGTCCGCGAAGGGGGCGGACTGACCGGCCGCCTCCCCCACCAGGAGAACAGCTTGGAAGGGGTTGGTCCCGGGCGGCAAGTTCGGAACCGTGGCCTTCTTGACGGTCATGCGGTTGCCGCGCAGTGAGTGCACCTGGTTCTTCGGTGTGTCCGCGTCGCTGTCCGCTTCGGTGACCAGCAGTACCGCTTGGTGCGTTCCGTGGGTCCCCGCAGCGCCGCCGCGCAGTGGCAGCTTCAACGGAACGTTCCGTGCCACCACCTGTCCGGCCTCGGTGAGCCGATCCACGGTGGCACCCTCGTAGTACGCCCGCAGGGCGCGGCTCCGAGAGGGTTGCTCGACGGACGGATCCACCTGCTCCTCGGCCACGACCACCTCGCCGTCGTTGCGCACGGCACGCACGAAGACCTCCAGGCGGGGCAGTTGGCCCCCTCCACCGGTCATCGCGGCCCAGAAGTCCCGGCCCAGCGCCCTGACCAGACGCCGGTGCATCCTGCGGATGTCACGCGTGTCCCGGGTGCCCTCCTCCTCCGCGTCGAGGGCCTCGTCGTCGATGTCGGACGACTTCTCGTCGAGGCTTGCCACGTCGTGCGCGCCCACGATGAGGAAGGAGGTACCGGGTTCGTCGTTCTCCCGTGTCAGGTGCAGACGGGCCACCGTCTCCTCATCCGCCCACCAGGAGCGGGCGACGTCCGCGCCGGGCGAGTCGGGGTCGGGGCGCCCGAACCAGGCGGGCCCTGCCCACGGCTTGCCGTCGACCTCTCGCCACGGCAGTTCGAGACGGCCGATGAGTCGGCGCTCTGTGCGCCCCTCGTGCGGCTGGGACAAAGTGGAGTTGATGAGTACGAGCCCGAGGGCACTGGTGGCCCACAGTGTCGCCTTGCCCAGGCCGTAGGAACCGCCCGCGTCGCGCCCGGACTTGAGACTCTCCAGCTGGCGCCTGACCACGGCGGCGAACTTTCCGTCCGCGTAGTCGTCACCGGTGAGCCCGGAGGCGTTGTAGTCGTCGACCCGCAGCAGGACCAGGCGACCCTTCTCGTACATGTCGCGTACCCCGGCGTCCACGACCCGGCCGACCTTCTGGTTGGCGGCTGTCTCGGAGACGGCGGAGTAGTGCGGGAAGAGCTCGTTCCAGAGGATCGCGTCGCGGAAGTCGTCCAGGGCCTTGCCGGTCAGCTCGTGCAGCGTGTAGCGAACGCGGACCGGGCGCCCGTTGTCCGTCAGCCGTTCGTCGAGGCTGTTCTGGCACGTCTCGCGAGCGAGCACCTGGACGTCCGCGTCGAAGGCGAAGGCTGCGGCATTGCCCAGGTCACGGCCACCGTCGGGATAACCGGCGCGGTGGTACCAGGTGAGCGGGAGGCCGGCCTGGGTGTCGGTGGTGCGGGTGTGCACCGTGCCGAGGTCCGTGCCGAGCGCCTTGGCGATGTCGATCATGACGGTCGGGCGAGGGGTCGACCTTCCGGTGATCCACGCGGAGACGGCGGCACGCGTGAGTCCTAGCTCCTCGGCCAGTTCGGCCTGGTTCTTTCCTGACAGCTTGAGCTGTCGAGCCAACCAAGGCCCGAACTCCTCGCCTGTCTCCACGCGCCACCCGTTCTTCCCTAGGAGTCGCATGCGCGTCGCATGCTGCCAGGAGGCTAATTTGACACACTCGCGCACGTCAACCAAAAGTTGATCGGACCGGCAGCCCTGCACCTCTACAGGCTCATGCCCAACTTGCCCAAAAGGTCCTAATGTGGCCCGCTTCACCCATCTTCCCGAAGGGTGGAGCGGTCAACTCCCCACACCCGAACGGAAGTTCAGGGTTGAGCATCGGGGCTATCGCCGATAGCTTGAGGATGGCGAATCCGTCTCGCTCGTGAAACCCGAAAGGGAGGACCGGGCGGCCGAGGAGGAAGTGTGTCCAAAATCAGCCCTGGGCGCCGCTAAAGAAATATTTCCGCGACACGACTGGCGCCATCAGAAAATCACCCGGTAGCGTGACCATCGGGAAAAGAATCTCTTTCCGGTTTCGACCGATCATTCGCTCCTTGTCATTTGCTCCACGGGGGCCGTGTATCCATATCCGAATACACCCCTGCGCGATTCCAAAAACACGAAGTGACAGGGGTGAACCAATTCATGGATGGGCAGGACTGCGACTTCTTGCATTCATCACGGGATTTGATCGCATTTGAGTTGGCCGTTCAGGCGGCACGGAGCAAGGTCGAGATGGAGGGGGTTCTCGGGTTCTCCAGGACCACGACCTGACCGAAGACCGGGCACGCCCGAGCATCGGCGCTCCCGCGACACGGGCCGGCTTGCGCGAAGCCGGCAGTCGGCCCGCCCCATCACGCTTTCGTCCGGACCTTTGATACCCAGGAGCACAGAAGCTGTGTCGTCTTCGTCCTCTCCGGTGATCCAAACCGTTCTCGAACAGTCCTCCCGCGTCCTGCAGACATATGCCGTGGACCCCGGCCTCGTGGCCGAGCACGCAAATGGCGAGCGCCGCATCACTCAGGGCGGATACGGAGACCGCCAGCTTTTCGAACTCGTCCAGAACGCCGCCGACGAGATCGCCGACGAACCAGGAGGCCGGGTGCACGCCGTCCTCACCGAAACGCATCTGTACTGCGCGAACGAAGGAACTCCGGTGACCCCGGAAGGCGCCGAGACAATTCTCCGGATGAGCATGTCCAAGAAGCGCGGAGGCCAGATAGGGCGATTCGGGGTGGGCGTGAAATCCGTCCTCGTCGTGACCGACGCCCCGGAATTCTTCAGCCGCACCGGGAGTTTCGGATTCGACCGTGCCTGGTCGTATGCGCAGATCAAGGCCGTGCCCGGGGTGACGGCACGCTACGGCCCGGACTTCGACGCGCCCGTCCTGCGGATGGCCCGCCCTCTCGACGTGGAGACCGAGTGTGCGGCCGACCCCGTCCTCGACGAGTTGCTGGCCTGGGCGACGACCGTGGTCCGTCTGCCTCTGCTCCCGAAGGCCGACGTCCGGCTGGGCCGGGACATGCACGGTGGTCGGGGCAAGGATCACGGCGAGCCCCGCGAGGAGTTCCCGGTCGGCTTCCAGCTCTTCTCGCCGCACGTCGCCAAGGTCGTACTGGAGGACCGCCGGCCCCGGCCCGTGGCCCGTCGGACTCTGACCACCAAACAGGCCGGCGATGTGCGTACCGTGGTCGAGGAACGGACCGGGAAGGCCGTCGCCACGGAACGGTGGCGGGTCTTCAGGGCCAGCCACGAGCCCGGCCCGGCCGCACGAGCGGACGCAGGTGAACTCCACGACCGGCTCTCCCTCGACCTCGCCTGGGCCGTCCCCGCCCTGGAGAAGGACTCGGAGAGCGGTCTCCATGTCAGCTCCCGGTCCCGCGGTCGCGGCAAGTTCTGGTCCTTCTTCCCGACCAAGTACGAGATGTCGCTGAGCGGCATCCTCAACGGTGCCTGGAAGACGAACGAGGACCGGCAGAACCTCCTGGACTCCTCCCCGTTCAACCAGGAGATGATCCGGGCCGCCGCGCAGTTGGTCGTCGACTCGCTCCCGGCCTTGGCACCCGTCGAGGACCCGGCCGCCCACCTCCCGCTGCTGCCCGGCCGCGTCAAGGAGGCGATCAGTTGGGCGGACGAGTTCCTGACGGACGAGATCTGGAAGCGCGCCGCTGTCCATCCCTCACTCCCCGACCAGAACGGCGTGCTGCGCACGCCGACCGAGCTGCGGGTGCACCCGCGCCCCAAGGACCCGAAGGCCGAGTCGAAGTCCCTGATTCGTTGGCTCCGTTGGTGGCACGAGTGCCCGGACCGCCCGTCCGACTGGCTACACCCGAGCGCCGAAGCGGATTCGCTGCGCTCCGGCAAGGTCGTGCACATCCTCGGCGCGGCCAAGCACGAACGAGCGGACGTCCGCGACTGGTTGGAGGCCCTCGTCGCAAGCGGCACCGCCGACGCCTCAGCGACGGCGATCCGCATCCTCGCCGACATGGTCGAGATCCGTTCCCCGTTCGTCGCGGAGGCTCGCAAGGCCCACATCGTCCTCACCGAGGAACACGGCCTCGTGGCCCCCGTACACGGCAAGGTGTACCGCCGCACCGACCAGGGCGGACTGCGCGAGTCCCTGGTGTACGTGGTCGACGCGCTCGCCCACGACCCCTCCCTGGCGCACGCGCTCGACGTCCTGGGCATCCGGGAGGCCGACGTCGAGGGCCGGTTCGACAGCGTTCTCGATCAGGGCTTCGACCACTACAGCCAATCGGACTGGGAGCGGTTCTGGGAGCTGTTCCGTCAGGCCGGTGTCCGCAGGCTGGCGCACAGGGTCCTGGAACGGGTGCCTGCGCCGCGCTGCACACTGCGGGTGCGGACCGCCGACGGCAGGTTCCGGCCGGTCGAGGACTGCATGCTGCCGGGTGCCGTCGTCGATGCTGAGCGCGACCCGAGCGTCGCCGTCGACATGCGGTTCCACTCCGACGACACGCCCTTCTTCGCCCAGGTCGGTCTGCGGGAACAGCCAGCCTCCGGCGTGCGGCCCAGCTCTGACGAACCCTGGTTCGAGGAGTACCGAGAAGCCGTCCACGCCTCCTACCTCCGCACTCTGGACAGTCGTGCCCCCCGTCCCTCGCTGAGCCGGATGAAGATCGAGGGTGCCGCGATCGGTGGCCCGCTGCACCTCTTCCGCGCCCTCTCCGAGAAGTCCCGCGCCGCCTTCCTGAAGGCACTTCCGGACGAGGCCGTGGTGGACAACTGGACCCGCCAGGTCGGGGCCCAGACCAGTACCCGGCAGGCGGTCGAGTCGCCGATCCGCTGGATGCTGCGGAAGTACGGCACGGTCGCCACGTCCCAGGGGATCAAGCCGCTCCGGGAAGCAGTCGGCCCCCAACTCGCCTCCTACCGCGACGTGTTGCCCGTCGCGGACCTCTCGCCCGAGAAGGCCCGCAAGCTGCGGCTCCCGACCACCGTCGACGAGGTTCCCGCCGGCCGCTGGGACGCGCTCCTCGACGAGGTCTCCCGCAGCGAGGACGACTCCTTCGTCGGTGCCACCTACGTGATGCTGACGCGCTTCGGCGCAGACTTCCCCGAGGACTCCCTGACCCGCTGTCGGATCGGCGACACGTGGGGCACCCGTCCCGACGACCAGATCACCCTGGCCGTCGGCGCCGCCGAGTACCGAGCGCTCCGCACCGAACAGCTCCCGGCGCTGCTCGTGCCGACCGCCGGCGACGCCGAGCTGATGGTCGAGAAGTGGGGCATGCTCCGCTACACCGACGTGATCAGCCGGGAGACCCGTGAGGTGCCGGAGGGCGACCCCGTACCTCTGGTCGAGCTGTTCCCCGCCCTGCGTCAGCGTCTGAACAGCGGCAACCGGAACAGCACGGTGCAGCGGTGCACCGAGCTGGAGGAGGTCACACGCACGCCCAACGGCACGCACGCCTCCCCCCTGGAGGCTGTGCGCCAGGACGGCACGGTGAAGGTCCGGGTGCCTCTGGAGCCCGAGCCGATGCTGCGGCTGATCGACCGTGAGCTCGGCCTCGGGCTCGGCGCGGCCGGCTGCCGCGCCGTGCTGGAGCACCAGGACCGCATGGCCCGCGACAGCGCGCTGAGGGCGGCCCAGCAGGCGGTGCGCGAGGCCGAGGACGTGGTGGCCAAGGTCGAGTTGCTTATCGGTGCCGACGCTCTCCGGGCCGGGCTCCCCGAAGGACTGATGGAAGCCGAGTTGCAGACGGCCGACGGTGTGGAGCCGTCGGGGCGTCGGATCGCGCAGATGGCGTTCAACGCGCACGGCGACGGCGTACTCCAGCAGCACGCCCGGGACATCCAGGCCCGCTTCCCCAACGCGCCTGTCTCGTACACGGGGTCTTCGGCCGCGATCGCCTTCGTCTCGGACCTGAGGCTGCCCGTTGCGTTCGCCGGTTCGAGGACTCCGTCCCCGCCGCCGGTCGAGACCGTAGAGGGCCCGCGGGACTTCCCGAGCCTCCATGGCTACCAGGAGGACCTGGTCCGGAACATCTCCACCATGCTCGATCGGCTCGCTCCCCAACGCGGCATGCTGTCCCTGCCCACCGGCGCGGGCAAGACCCGGGTCACCGCCGAGGCCGTGATCCGCTGGGTCAAGCGGATCGGTGATCTCAAGGGCCCGGTGCTGTGGATCGCGCAGACCGAGGAACTGTGCGAACAGGCGGTGCAGAGCTGGAAGTTCGTCTGGAACAAGGTCGGCGCTGAGCGCCCCCTCGCCATCAGCAGGCTCTGGAGCAGCAACGAGGTCGGAGACGTCGTCGAGCATCCCCACCTGGTGGTCGCCACCGACGCCAAGCTGGAACGGTGCCTGGGCATCGACCAGTACGCCTGGCTGCGGCGGGCCGCGCTGGTGATCGTGGACGAGGCGCACACCGCGATCTCCAAGCGGTACACCGAGATCCTGAGCCAGTTGGGACTCACCCAGTACGAGACCGGTCGGCATCTGCTGGGCCTCACCGCCACCCCGTTCCGCAACACCAACGAGGACGAGACCCGCCGTCTGGTCAACCGGTTCGGCAACAGGCGGCTCGACCAGGGCGTCTTCCCGTCGGGCGACCCGTACCGCGACCTCCAGGACTGGGGCATGCTCGCCCAGGTCGAGCACCGCACCCTGGAGGGGGGCCGGATCGAGCTGACACAGGAGGAGAAGACCCACGCCGACCGTATGGCGATGCTCTCCCGCGCCGCCGAGCAGCGGCTCGCAGACGACCACACGCGCAGCCGCCGCATCGTGGATTCGGTGGCCGAACTGCCGCGTGACTGGCCGACGTTGTTGTTCGCCACCTCCGTCGACCACGCCAAGTACCTGGCGGCCATGCTGAACGACAGCGGTGTCCCGTCCGCCGCGGTGGACTCCACGACGAGTCCACAGGATCGCCGTACACGCATCGAGAAGTTCCGAAACGGACGCATTCGCGTGCTCACCAACTACGGTGTGCTCACCCAGGGATTCGACGCGCCGGCCACTCGTGCCGTGGTCGTGGCCAGGCCGGTCTACAGCACCAACGTGTACCAGCAGATGATCGGTCGAGGGTTGCGCGGGCCACGAAACGGCGGCAAGGACACCTGCCTGATCCTCAACGTCAGCGACAACATCGCCAACTTCGACACCCAGCTCGCCTTCACCCAGTTCGAGCACCTCTGGAGCCGTACGTGACCGACGCCTACCTCGACAGTCCTCCGCTCACCGAGGAACAGCGGGCGGTGGTCGAGCAGCCCTGGGACGCGCGTGTCCTGGTCACCGCCGGGGCGGGGGCGGGAAAGACGCACACGTTGGTGCGCCGACTCGACGCGCTGTGCGGGCACGAGGACCCCGACGAGGCGCTGGAGGCCGCAGAGATCCTCGTGCTCACCTTCTCCCGGGCCGCCGCCCGGGAGCTGCGTGAGCGCATCGCGCGGCACGGGGAGCGGGCCCGCCGTGTGCGGGCCCAGACGTTCGACGCCTGGGCGTACGGGGTGCTCATCCAGGCGTACCCGGACGGCCAGTGGGATGCGGCCGGCTTCGACGAGCGGATCACCGCGGCCGCCGGAGCAGTCGAGAAGGGGGCCCTGGAGGCGGGCGACGCCGTGCCGCCCGCTCACGTCGTGATCGACGAGGTCCAGGACCTGCTGGGCAGGCGACGGGAACTGGTCGAGGCCCTGCTTGACCGGTACCAGGACAGCTGCGGCTTCACCGTCGTCGGCGACGCGGCACAGTCCGTCTACGGCTTCCAGATCGACGACCCCGCGGAGCGCGCCGACGAGACCGGCCGGTTCTTCGACTGGCTGCGCTGCTCGTATCCCGACGACCTGGTGGAGCTGCACCTCACCGAGAACTTCCGGGCCACCACCGCCGAGGCTCGGATCGCGCTCACACACGGTCCCCGGCTCCAGCGGGTCGGCGACGCGGGCGAGGCGGCCACCCTCTACACGGAGCTTCGCGACCTCCTCCTGGATCCGGCGAACGGGGCGGGCGATCTCACCGACCCGTTCGCTCTGGACGGCTTGCGGAACCTCACCGACACCTGCGCGATCCTCTCCCGCGACAACCGGCAGGCACTGGTGGTCTCCGGGCTGCTCCACGAGCAAGGTGTCGAGCACCAGTTGCGGCGCCCCCTCGAAGAGCGGCCCGTGCCGTACTGGGTGGCCGAGCTGTTGCGCCGCACCGAGGCGACCGGCCTCACCGAGGACCGGTTCCGCTCCTTGCTCTCGAAGATCCCTCTGCCGTTCGAGCCGAACGCAAGCGCCCTGTGGACGGTGCTGCGGCGGGCGACCCGTTCGACCGGACGCGGTGTGCTCGATCTGGAGCGGCTGCGCCGCCTGGTCGCCGACGGCAGGTTCCCCGACGAGGCGGCCGATCCCGAGACCGGGCGGATCGTCGTCTCCACCGTGCACCGGGCCAAGGGCCTTGAGTTCGACCGGGTGATCGTCCTGACCCCGCCGACCATCGCCGAGCTCCGCAAGCAGTACAAGGAGAAGTTGGACCTCCCCGCCGAGGTTCGCGCCCTGTACGTGGCGATGACCCGCGTCCGCCAGGACCTCTACCACGCGAGTCCCCCCGAGCTGCCGATCGTCAAGAGGGTGGGCCACAGGAGGAACGGCCGCCGGTACATCGGTGGTTGGCGGGGGTGGGACCGTTTCGGGATCGTCGCCGAAGCGGGGGACGTCTGCCGGGACAACCCGCCAGGGCACGAGACCGATGCGATGGCGACCCAGGCGTATCTCCTGGAACACGTCCGCCCGGGCGACGAAGTCGTGCTGCGCAAACGCCACGATCTGCCGAAGGGTGAGTCCCAGAGCCCGCCGTACGCCCTGACGCACGACGGGCGGGAGATCGGCGAGGCCTCGGAGCACTTCCGTGAGGGGCTGTTCCAGGTGCAGCAGGTGAACCAGGCATGGGACCCGTGGTGGCCCGACGAGGTGCACGGGCTGCGCGTCGACGTCCTCGAGACCGCGTCGGGCAGCGCCGCCTCCGGCGTCAACGCCGGCCTCGGCGACCGAGGTGTATGGATCGTCCCCCGCATCGGCGGCATCGGAAAGTATCGACGGGCTGACAACGACGAGGAGCAGAGCGCATGACGCAGGGAGCAGGCCGGCACGCCGAGCACTACCGGGTCCGGGACGAGGAGCTCCTGGTGGGACTCCGCCGCGAGCTCCTCGGCCCCGCTCCGGACGCCACGCCGGAAGACCGGGAGGAGGTCCTGACGCAGGACGCGCCGATCGACCGCTACCTGACCGGCGTCCTCTATCCGCGTGCGGCGAACGCGGCGGCGGCGGAGCAGCTCCGCGCGGATGACGACGAGCAGGACGGTCTGGACATCGCCCCGCAGCGGACCCGTGACAACATCGAGGAGTCCGGCACCGCTCAGGAGCTGGGTGCCGCGGGATCCCGCCGACCCTCGTCGATGGGCCTCACCTTCGCGGTCGCCCCGGCCGAGAGCGAGGCGGTCGTGATCTCGGCATGTGCCGCCGTCTACAGGCCCACCGACGCCGACGGCAGGCCGATCCCGGCCCGCCGCGCCGAGGCCCGCACCGTCTCCGACCAGCGGGAGCATTGGCGGCGCGAGCAGTTGGCCCTTCCGGACGTCACGGTCGACGTGACGACTCCCGATCCCGACAAGAGGGTCGAGCTCGGGGGCGGTGCCGCCCTGCGTGTCAACGTCAGGCGCCACAACCCGACAACCGGGACGGTCACGGTCACGGTCACCCTGGTGAACACCCATCGCGTCGGCGAGCGGGAGCTCCAGGACGCCTTCTCCCTGTTCCAGTGTGGCCTCACAGTCCGCGCCGCCAACGGCTCCACCGCGTTCGTCGAACGTCCCGCCCCGGCTGCCTCCCATGACGACGAGGTCGCGACCAGCCGTCTGCTGCACCGCCATGCCCCCACCTTCGCCGTCGGCCACGGCTGCGCCGCCGAGTGGGACTGGACGCCGCCGCCGATCGGCGTGACCGACACCGTCGTCCCCGCCGTCCCCGAGGTGCGCAGTGAGTTCGTGCCCACGGTGGAGGTGTTGCTCACCGACTCCAACCCGGAGATCGACAGCTCGGCGCTGTCCATGCTCGGCCTGGCGGAGCGGGGCGACGCCGAGGTCCTGGCCGCTCTGCGGGAACTCGCCCTGGGATACGAACGCTGGATCGACCGCAAGGAGATCGAGGCCGAGGCGCTGACCGGCGGCCCGCACGAGACGCCGGCACGGAACCAGGTGGAGGCGTGCCGCGAGGCGCTCGGCCGTGTCCGCGAGGGCATCGAACTCCTCGCGGCAAAGCCCGACCTGATGCGGGCGTTCCGGCTGGCCAACCACGCGATGGCCGACCAGCGCGCCCGTAGCGCGTGGGTGAAGGGTGGTCGAATCGGCTGTCCGGACCCGACCGCGGGTCGCTGGCGTCCCTTCCAGATCGCGTTCGTGCTGCTCTGCCTGGCCGGCATCGACGACCCCGAGCACGAAGACCGGGGCATCTCCGACCTGCTCTGGTTCCCCACCGGTGGTGGCAAGACGGAGGCGTACCTCGGTCTGATCGCCCTCACCTCGTTCCTGCGCCGCATCCGCAGGAAGGAGAGCGGTGGCGGTGTCACCGTGCTCATGCGCTACACGCTCCGGCTGCTCACGCTCCAGCAGTTCGAGCGGGCCGCGATCCTGATCTGCGCCATGGAGCACATGCGACGTGCCAGGCCCGAATTGGGGCACGAGGGGTTCTCCATCGGCATGTGGGTGGGCCGCTCGGCGACCCCCAACACCCTTGTGGAGGCCGCGAGGAGGCTCGCCGAGCTCCGCGGCGATCTGGACAAGCGCCTCGCCACCGAGAACCCCGTCCAGCTCCATGCCTGCCCCTGGTGCGGCACCCGCCTCGACGCCCGCGCCTACGAGGTGGACGAGGACGCCAAGCGCATGCACGTCCGCTGCCCCGGCACCGATTGCGCCTTCGCCGACGGCCTGCCGGTCCATCTGATCGACGAGGCCGTGTACGACGCCCGGCCCACGCTGGTGATCGCCACCGTCGACAAGTTCGCCTCGATGCCCTGGCGTCCGGCCACCGCCGCGCTCTTCAACCGCGACGACCCGAGCGACCCCACCCCGCCCCCAGAGCTGATCGTGCAGGACGAACTCCATCTGATCTCGGGCCCCTTGGGCACCCTCACCGGCCTGTACGAGACGGCGGTGGACGCTCTCGCCGACCGCCCCAAGGTGATCGCCTCCACGGCGACCATCCGGCGCGCCGCCCACCAGGGCCTGCGCCTCTTCGCCCGTGAAGTCCGCCAGTTCCCGCCCGCCGGCCTGGACTCCCGGGACTCCTGGTTCGCCGTGGAGACCCCGCGCGAGGAGAAGGCGAGCCGCCGCTACGTCGGGCTCCTGGCCCCCGGCACCAGTCAGTCCACCCTCCTGATCCGTACGTACGCCACCCTGCTGCACCGGGCCAAGCAGGCCCGGACCGAGGACGAGGTGCGCGACGCGTACTGGAGCCTCGTCGGCTATTTCAACAGCCTCCGGCTGCTGTCCGCGGCCGAACTCCAGGTCCACGACGACGTGGTGGCGTACCTGGAAGTGCTCGCCGAACGCGAAGGCGTACCCGTCCGCAAGGTGGCTAACCCCTCGGAGCTGACCAGCCGGATCGACGCCAGCGAGATCCCCACCCGTCTCAAGGGCATCGAGAAGAAGCTGCCCGACGAGGACGCCGTGGACGTCCTCCTCGCCACCAACATGATCGCCGTCGGTGTCGACGTGGACCGGCTCGGCCTGATGGCCGTCATGGGCCAACCGCAGACCACCGCCGAGTACATCCAGGCCACCAGCCGCGTCGGCCGCGCCCACCCGGGGCTGGTCGCCGTCATGCTCAACGCGACCCGATCCCGCGACCGCTCCCACTACGAGAACTTCCTGCACTTCCATTCCGCCCTCTATCGCGAGGTCGAATCCACCTCAGTCACTCCCTTCTCCGCCCGCGCCCGGGAGCGTGGCCTCCACGCGGTGATCGTCGCGCTGGCCCGCATCCTCGTCCCGGCCGCTCGCGCCAACGACTCCGCGGGTCGGATCGAGTCCTACGCGCACCTCCTCAGCGAGGAGGTGCGGCCCATCCTTCTGAACCGCGTCCAAGCCGTCACCCGTGAGGAGGTCGACGCGGTGGGCCGGGCCTTCGACGAGTTCGTCGACTGGTGGCGCGACGAGGCCGACACACACGGCGGCCTGCTCTTCGAACCCGTCAGGCGTAGTCGCACCCCCTCGCTCCTGAAGTCGTACGACGATGAATCCGAGGACGCCGAGGCATGGCCGACCCTCTGGAGCCTGCGCGACGTCGACGCCGAGTCCGCTCTGTTCATGGAGGCAACCCGATGACCCCGCCCCCCGCACGACGCCGCCGGACCGGCACGGACAGCGCCGCACCCGCCCGTAACCTGCCGCGGCGCGGTGCGGTTCGTCGAGCTCAGGCGATCACCACATACGGCGTCGGTTCGCTGGTCGCCGTCGACCAGGAATCCTTCATCGTCTCCGGCCTGGACGGAGCCGACGAACACTGGAGCTGCGACGAGTCGCCCCGTATCCACGAGCAGCGACTCGCGCGCCTCCTCGGTGTCCAGCACTTCCGGCTGCCTCCCGCGTCCGAGGACACCAGCAGGGACGGCATCCGGGTGCGGCGTTTTCCTCTCATGCATTCCTGCCCCGAATGCAACGACCTGCGTCGGCACCGCGACTTCAATCCGCCAGCAGGCCGGAGCGTCTGTGGAACGTGCGAGGCCGACCTCGTCCCCTCCCGTTTCGTGGTCGCCTGCGAAGCCGGGCACTTGGACGATTTCCCGTACTGGCACTGGGTCCATCGCACCTCGGGTGGCGGCGCCACGACGGCTGCGCAGTGCGGGGGGACGCTCAAGATGCGCACCTCCGGCCGCAGTTCCTCGCTCCGCTCGATCCTCGTGTCCTGCACCTGTGGGGTGCCCGAGGTCTCCATGGAAGGTTCGTTCCGCAAGAGCGCACTCAAGGATCTGGGCCTGCGTTGCCGCGGCACCCGCCCGTGGCTCGGTACAACCGCCCCCGCCCAGGTCTGCGCCATGACGCCGCGCACGCTCCAGCGCGGTTCCTCGGCCGTGTGGCAGCCAGTGCTGAAGTCGGCGCTCTCCATCCCGCCGTGGAGCGACGGACGGGCCGATCCGCTCGCCGAGCACTGGCCCAGACTTCGTGAACTCAAAAGCGAGGACGTCCCGGGCGCCCTCAAGTTCCTCTTCGGCGACGAGAGTCCGGTCCCGGCCGACGAGGTGATGGCACTTTTGGACGCGGAACGGGAAGAGGACCCGAGCGGTGAGGACGAGCCCACCTTCGACCACCGATACCGGGCGCTGCGCAACAAGGAGTACGAGCGACTCCGCGCGGGCAACGACGAGCGCGAGCGCTCCCGCGAGGAGCAGTTCATCTGCGAGACACCCTTGGGCGACCCGAGCGTGCTCCGTCCTCTCGGCGTATCGGGACCGATGCTGGTGAAGAAGCTCCGCGAGGTGCGTGCCCTCAAGGCGTTCACGCGGCTCGCCGACCCGGACTCGGCAACGGAACTCCACGAGGTTCTGCTCTCGGACACGCCGCCACTGTGGCTCCCGGCGATGGAGGTGCGCGGCGAAGGGGTGTTCCTCCGCCTGGACGAGGAGCGCCTCGATGCCTGGGAGAAGGCGGTGTCCGTGGCGGCCCGGGTCGAGCGCATGCGGTCGGCGCACCAGCGGGTCCTGGAGCAGCGCGCGACGGATCCAGGTCGGGTTCCCCCTTCGCCCGCCACCCCCCGCATGGTGCTGCTGCACACGTTGGCCCATGTCCTGATCAACGAATGGAGTCTGGAGGCCGGCTACCCGGCCGCCGCACTGCGCGAGCGTCTGTACGCGGCCGACGACATGGCAGGCGTGCTCGTCTACACCGCGACGAGCGACTCGGCGGGCAGTCTCGGCGGGCTCGTCGCCCAGGGGGAACCGGACCTTCTCGACCGGACGATCCGTTCGGCCGTTCGCCGTGCCGAGTGGTGTTCCTCGGACCCGCTCTGCGTCGAATCCGAGGCCTCCGGCACCGGCGGGACGAACCTGGCGGCCTGCCACGCCTGTGTGATGCTCCCGGAGACGAGCTGCGAGCACAACAACATCCTCCTGGACCGCGCCCTGCTCGTCGGCACACCCGAGGATCCCCATGTGGGCTTTTTCATAGACGTATTGGGTCGATAGGAGCCCTTTTCCGAGGTCGGGACTGAAGGCAGGGGCTGCGGCTCCGCTTTCAGTCCCCGCTCCTTTCGCCGCTCGCCTCATAGGCCCCCCTCTCGAAGGGTGCCTGCGCACGGTCCAGGACTTCGTCCACATCTCACCTGTGCTCCTTGAGCCAATGAAGGAAGTCCGTGATGGCGTCGATCACCACTTCTTCGGCCGCCGCCCTGCCAAACCTGCTCGAACTCGCAACGCGAGGCTGCTTTACCGCCGCGTACAGGCTCAGCAGTTCCTCGTCCCGTGTGACGCCTGCTCCGTCGACGTGTCCGCTCGGCGAGGTGAGCCGCGTAGCCAACTCGCACCAGGTCACCTTTCGGTCGGCGCGAAGCACCACGCCCCAGCGATCGGCGACGGCGTCGACGAGGGCCATGCCACGGCCGGTTTCCGAGCCCGCGTCTGCGCCCACGAGGGTGGGGAGGGCCCGCGTGTCGGGGTCATGAATCTCGATGCGGAGGTGGGTGCCGTTCATGGAGACGGCGAGTGTGGTCGGAGTGCCGACGCCGACGTGAGTGATGACGTTGGACACCAACTCGCTCATGCAGAGCTGGGCTTCGTCGATGATGTGGTGCAGTCCCCAGATCCCCAGATGGAGCCGCATGATGCGGCGCAAGGCACCCACCTCCTCGGGCTCGGCCGTGAAGGCCAGGTCCCACGGTTTCCGGGACATGCAGGCTTCCTGTGCCACGAAGACCCCTTTGATCAGCGGAGCGTTACGCATCCTCACGTTGAGTCGCGCTGTTGACCAGAGTGACGTGAGCCCATCCCGGCGTGCAATGTGCAGGACGAGATTCCCACTTCCGAGTGATTGGCAGGCTGACGCCTTGGCGCGAGACTGAACACCCGTTATTCGAAAGGTGGTTGAGATGGCCGGATCACCCACGGCACGCCGTCGCCGTCTCTCGATCGAGCTCAAGAAGCTCCGTGAGAAGAGTGCGCTGACCTGCGCACACGTCGGCGAGGCCCTGGATTGGAGCGGCTCCAAGGTCAACCGCATGGAGACGGGTAGCGGCCGGGTCCAACCATCGGACATCGATGCCCTGTGCCGCTTCTACGGCACCACCGACGAACTGCGCGAGTTCCTCAAGTCATTGGCCCGGGAGGCCAAGACGCGCGGCTGGTGGCAGGTGCACGGCTCCGGTGTCCCCGAGTGGTTCAACATCTACATCGGTCTGGAGCAGGAAGCCTCCACACTCCGCCAGTACCAGTGCGAGTTGATCCCCGGCCTCATGCAGACCGAGGCGTACACCGGCGAGCTCCACACGACGGGTGCTCACATGTCGGCCGAGGACATCGACAAGGCCGTACGCGTACGCATGGAGCGTCAGGCCATGCTGACGGGGCCCGATGCCCCCGATGCCTGGTTCATCGTGAACGAGGGCGCTCTGCGCAATGTCATCGGCGATCGGGCTCTGATGCGGGAGCAGCTTGAACGCATCCTGGATTCAGCCGAGTTGTCCAGTGTGACCTTGCAGGTTCTGCCGTTCGACGCCGGCACCTATCCGGCTACAGGGACCTTCACGATGCTCGGCTTTCCCGACCAGGAAGACCCGGACCTGGTGTACCGCGACGGAATCACCGATGCCGTGTACTTGGAGGGCGAGCATCATGTTCGTGAGTACACCAGGGCCTTCGACGGCCTGCGAGCCGCGGCCCTGAGCCCTCAACGTTCCATCCAACTGATCAAAACCGTGTTGAAGGACTACGCAACGTGAGCATTGCAGGTGACGCGGGCAAACACCACCCCGTGTGGTTCAGGTCGACGTACAGCAACGGCGCCGGAGGCGAGTGCATCGAATGCGCGTTGGCCGTCGACGAAGTACTCGTGCGGGACTCCAAGTGCGCGGCCGGGCCCGTCATCGCGCTCGGTGGTACGGCCTGGCACGCCTTCTTGCGCAATGTCCCGAGGCCTTGATCTTTGGCGCATGGCCCGGGAGTTTCCTCGGCGGCCTCCATTCCGCTGTAGCAGACTCCTCCTAGGACCGCAGACAGCAAGGAGCTGACGATCGTGAGCGCACAGTACGAGGAGACACCCGGGCCCGCGGCACTGCCGTTGAAGACCATCGGTGACATTCGGGCTGCTCTCCGATCCGGGCATGGCTTTCCGGGCGACCGGGAGTCGTTCGAAGCGGATCTTCAGCGTGCGCTGGAGGCGTCATCCGAGACCGACCTCAACGCTGTCGCCGCGGTGATTGTCGACTACAGAGGCAGGATCCGCCTCTACCAGGATCCCCACTTCGACATCGCCGTGCAGGAGGGCATCGACCTCGCGGCTCGCCTGAAGCAGGAAGAGCAAGACCGGTGAGCGGGGTGATCGCGGCCGTGACAGTGCGGGCGGCAGATCGAGCGAAAGCGCTCGGAGCCGAGCAAGCGCTGGAGCAACTCCGACAGGAGCTGGAACAGCTACCCAGGCTCGGAGTCCTGCTCGGACCGCCCCGCCCGGGTGGCACAGAAGTCCGCAAGACGCGGATCGAGCCCCGGGACGGAGTTCCAGGGCTCGCGGTGGCGTACGTGTACACACCAGCTCCGCCGCCTCCCACCGTGGCCATCGTCGCGGTCACTCCTGACGACGGCGTCCCCGCTGAGTGACGAGCGGAACAACTTGGGTGAGCTGCGGCACCCGACACGGAACCGCTACACCCGACCCCCACGATTGCGGCAGCTCAAGGCCGAGGGTGCAGGATAGAACCATGACAACCAAGGTCTACTTCGACATCACCATCAACGACGAGCCCGCCGGCCGTATCAACTTCAACCTCTTCGACGACGTCGTCCCGAAGACGGCCGAGAACTTCCGTGCCCTCGCCACCGGCGAGAAGGGCTTCGGCTACGCCGGTTCGTCCTTCCACCGGGTCATCCCGGAGTTCATGCTGCAGGGCGGTGACTTCACCGCGGGTAACGGCACCGGCGGCAAGAGCATCTACGGGGAGAAGTTCGCCGACGAGAACTTCAAGCTCAAGCACGATCGTCCGGGCCTGCTCTCGATGGCCAACGCCGGGCCGAACACGAACGGCTCGCAGTTCTTCATCACGACGATCGTGACGGGCTGGCTGGACGGCAAGCACGTGGTGTTCGGCGAGGTCGCCGACGAGGACAGCATGAAGCTCGTCAAGAAGATCGAGGCGCTCGGCTCGGGCAACGGCAGGACCTCGGCGAAGATCACCATCGCCGAGTCCGGCCAGCTCTGACAGCTGCCCCACCGCGGTACCCCAGTCGTGAACGGCCGGCGCGTGCGTCATCGCGTCGGCCGTCGCGCGTCCGGCCCCGTGATGGTCGCCAGCAGATCATCCGGGCGGTCCAGGTGGACGTCATGACCCGCATCCCGGATCACCACCACCCGGGTCCCCCTCGCGCGGCGTCTCAGCATCTCCGCCGCCTCCTCCGCCGACAGCGCTCCCTTTCCGCCTCTCACCACCAGCGTCGGGCAGGCCAGCCGCTCCCATTCCGGCCAGTACGCCCGCGCTGTCAGCTCCGTGATCGTGGCGATCATCGTGTCCCGGTCGAAGCGGGGGTGCCAGCCGTCCGGCCGCTCCTCCAGGCCCCTCGCCCATGCCTCGTGGCCCAGGAAGGTCTCCGCCTGCGCCACGGATGTGAAGGGCGTCGGCCAGCTGTCCAGCCAGTCGGCTATCTGCGTCGGGACGGCCGGGTTCGGGCCTCCCGGGCCCGCCTCCACCAGGATCAGGGACGCCACCAGCTCCGGGTGCGCCGACGCCAGCAGCATCGCCGTGTTGCCGCCCATGGACTGGCCGAGCACTGTCACGCGGCTCAGCCCGAGCTCCTGGATCAACGTCCGCGCGTCCGCGACATGCGCCGCCCTGCTCACCGTAGGCGGGCGGCGGGTGCTCGCGCCGTGGCCGCGTGCGTCGTACGACACCACACGGAAGCCGGCGGTCAGCAGGCCCGGTGTCAGGGCGTCCCACTCGCCCAGGTGTCCCGCGAGGCCGTGCAGGAGCAGGATCGTGCGGGGTTGATCAGGAGAATGAGACAAGGGTGGCGGCTCGTCCCGGTACGTGATGCTCGTGCCGTCCTGCATCGTCGCGTGGTTCATGTGGCGCCCCCTGTAGCCGTCCTGTTGCCGGAACTGTGGGCTCCGCCACTGCCGTACACGGACGGCGCTGCTGGACTCGGCTGTCTGTCAGTCGATCACAACAAGGGGCGCGTGATGGCACTGCTGAATCTGCTGTTCGTCGTCGTCGCGGCGGTCGTCGCCTTCGCGCTCGCCGGGTACGGGGGCGGGCGGATCGCCGAGCGGGGGGTACGGCGGGCCGAGCTGCCGACCCTTCTCCGGGGGCTCGGCGCCTTGGCCGGTGCCGTGGCCGCGGCGCTCTGTGCGTGGGGGCTGTTGATCGTCGTCGGGGCCCTCATGACTGCTGAGGACGGCGGTACGGATTCGGCGCCGCCGCAGTCCTGTCGTACGGCGGGCTGGTGGGAGCGGCACCAGCGCGGCGTCGAGATCGTCGACTACTCGGTGTCGTACCTCCCGCTGGGGTTCGTGTGCGAGACGAGCGACGGCGGGAGGTACGACAACGGGGACGTGCCGGGGTATCTGAACCCGGCCCTCGTGGGCTTCGCCCTCGCCGGCGCCGGGTGCGTCATCGGCGCGGGGTACGTCTCGGAGATGCGTGCCCGCACCCGGCACGAAAACCGTGCGGGCGAAGCCCGGTAGGGGCGCTCACGCTGTCGGCATCAGCTCCGCCCTGCCGAACAACAGCGCGTATCCCTGCGGGAGTTGGGACAGGATGCGGTCCACCAGCGCGTCGCCCGCCCAGCGCGGGAGTGTGCTCAGGACCGAGCTGACGTCCCAGCGGGCCGTCGCCGTCGTCGCGCCCTCGATACGGGCCGCCACCGATTCCACGAACTCCGCCGCCGTCAGGGGGCGGGTCGCCGGGATCTGGGCGGCGACGACGCGTGCCGCCTGCTCGGGCAGCGCCCTGGCGAGGGCCACGCGTTCGTCGCCGGTGACGTGGCCGCCGAGGGCGGACAGGACGACGCGGGTGACGCGTTCCGCCTCGGTGCGGGTCGGGTACTGGCCCGACTCCCGCACCGCGTCCACCAGTTCGGCCCAGCTTCTCTTCACCACCGGATGTTTCCTCCTGGTCCTGGTCGTGCGCCCGTGCGGGCGGGCGCGCTCAACTGCTCAGCTGCCTGCGTCCGCCGTTGCCGCCCGTGATCTGGATGCGGCGCGGCTTGGCCTGCTCCGCCACGGGGATGCGCAGGGTCAGGACGCCGGCCTCGTACGAGGCGTCGATGCGTTCCGTGTCGAGGGTGTCGCCGAGGAAGAGCTGGCGGGTGAAGGTGCCGGTGGGGCGTTCGGCGACGATGGGCTCCGCGCCCTCGGGGGCGGGGGAACGGCGCTCGGCGCGGACGTTCAGGACGTTGCGTTCGACGTCCAGATCGATCGTCTCGGGGTCGATGCCGGGCAGGTCGAAGTGGACGACGAAGTCGTCCCCGGAACGGTAGGCGTCCATCGGCATCGCGGCCGGACGGGTGGCGCCGAAGACCTGCTGCGCGAGGCGGTCGAATTCGCGGAAGGGGTCGGTACGCATGAGCATCACGGGTCACTCCTCTCCTCAGGAACTGGGTGCGATGCCCTTACGTCTTCTTATATAGCTCGAAGGAGGAAACCTGACAAGCCTCGACTCAGGTTCGGGTCGCCTCACGGTGCCGGAGTTAGCCTCGGGGGCGGAAACAATCACCAGGAGGCAGGCATGGCCAAGGTCCCCAGCGCGGTCGTCGCGGCGAGTGGGCTCGTCGGTGGGTACGGCGTGGCCCGTTGGACCAGGAAGCGGCAGCTCGGCGGGGCCGTGCTGGCCGTGGCCGGGGCAGCCGCGGCGACACAGTGGCGGCAGCAGGCCGGCGGGAAGGCGGCCGGGGCGCTGACGGCCGCGTACGTCGCCGCGTTCGCCGGGTCGCATCCGCTGGCCAAGAAGGTGGGCGCCTGGCCCGCCGTGTTCGGGATGGCGGGGGCCGTCGCACTCGCGTCCTGGGCGGTGGCGGACCGGCAGGGCTGAGAAGAAGCTGAGAGGGAAACGGGGGTGCGACTCGGGGTCACCGAGCATCGGGTGCGGCTCGGGGCGCAGGAGTACCGGGTGCTGCGCGTCGACGGGCTGCGGCGCGCGCTCTGCTACGACAGTGAGCACTGGCTGAGTCTGTGGGTGGACCGGAGTGCCGCCGCCGAGCTGGCCGCGGCCTGGCTGCTGGCCGCGCGATCGCCGCGCTCACTCGTCCATCTGCCGCTGCGGCAGCGCGATGAGCGCCCTGCCGACACTCCCCTTCCCGAGCCGTATCGCGCCCGTGACCTGCTTCTGCTGCACCACTCCCTCCAGTTCCCGGCGTCCCGGTGGAAGGACGTGCGGGGGCGGGTGGGGCGGCACAACGGCAGGACGCACACCGTCGAGTTCCGGCGGGCCGATTTCTCCCTCCCCCGCGACCAGGCCAACAACCAGGCCCTCGACCAGGCCGTCCCCGGCGCCCACCACGCCGGGTTCCGCGACCGGATCCGTCTCGCCACCGCCGCCGACACCCTCGTACTCAGCGGCAGTGCGCTGCCCTTCGCCGACGCCGCCGCGGACTTCTTCGACCTCGCCGACACCGGGCCCGGCCGGGACGGGCACGTGTGTGCCGAACTGCATCCGGGGTCGGGGCTGTTGGAGCGGTCGATGCCGCTGATGCATGTCGAGTACCGCGCGGACTGGGAGCCCACGCCCCGGCACAGCTAGCTTCGGTGCGTCAGCACATTCACCACCCGGCCGTTCGGGTCCCGTACGAAGAACCGTCGTACGCCCCACTCCTCGTCCCGCAGCTCCCGTACGACCTCCGCACCCGACGCCACCACCTGCGCGTACACCGCGTCCACGTCCTCGACCTCGACGCTCAGGTCGGGGACGACGGGTGCCGTGCGCTCCTCGGTGAAGAAGCTGATCTGGGCGGTGGGGTTGGCGGGGGAGGCGAGGGTGACGATCCAGCCCATGTCCATGGCCTGCTGGAAGCCCAGGAGGCCGTAGAAACGGCAACTCGCCTTCATCGCGTCCTCCGACTCGACCTGAAAGTCGGGCATGATCCGGCGGACGGTCATGGCAGTAGCTCCTCACTGTCGTCCGGGACTTTCTGTTATCCGTGCTCCCACCCTCGCGTCTCCCCTCCGTCCCCAGCCACCGGCACGCGAGGAATGACACCCGTGACTTCGATTTCGCCGTTCAGCCGCCGCACCCTGCTCAAGGCAACCGGAGCCGCCGGTGTCGTGACGGGTACGGCCCTTCTCGCTCCCCCGGCCGCGCGTGCCGCCGGCTCCGGCTACGCCCACCCCGGTCTGCTGCACACCTCCGCCGACCTGGCCCGGATGCGGGCGAAGGTGAAGGCGGGCGCCGCGCCCTACACCGCCGGGTACGCCAAGCTGACCGCCAACCGGCATGCGCAGGCCGGCTGGACGCCGAATCCGCAGGCGACGATCTACCGGGGTGCGGGCAGCCCGCAGAACTACACGGTCCTCTACAACGACATCCACGCCGCCTACCAGAACGCCCTTCGCTACCACGTCAGCGGCGAGACCGCCCACGCCGACACCGCCGTCGCGATCCTCAACGCCTGGTCGGGGAAGCTCACGCAGCTCGCCGGGAGCGCGGACCGGTTCCTCGCGTCGGGGCTGTACGGCTACCAGTTCGCGAACGCCGCCGAACTCGTCCGCGGGCACGGGGACTTCGACCTCGGTCGCTTCCAGGAGATGCTCAGCAAGGTCTTCGGCACGCTCGCCGACGACTTCCTCGTCCGGCACAACGGTGCCGTCGACTCCAACTACTGGACCAACTGGGACCTCGCCAACATGGCCTGTGTCCTGGCCACCGGCATCTTCTGCGACGACAAGGCTCAAGTCGGGCGTGCGGTCGAGTACTTCAAGGGTGGGGTCGGGCTCGGGGCGGTCAAGAACGCCATACCCGTGGTGTACGACGACGGGCTCGCCGAGTGGCTGGAGGCCGGGCGGGATCAGGGGCACGCGCTGCTCGGGGTGGGGCTGATGGGCACGTTCTGCGAGATGGCGTGGAACCAGGGGATCGATCTGTACGGCTATGACGACAGCCGGTTCCTCAAGGGGGCGCAGTACGTGGCGAAGTGGAGCATGGGTGGCGAGGTGCCGTTCACCGCGAACACGCGGCGGAAGGGGGCCGTGGCGGGGTGGTCGGGGGCGGAGACCGTCAGCGAGGCCGCCGGGGTGGACCCCGCCATGATGCGGCCCATCTGGGCGATGATCGCCAACCACTACACCAGGCGGCGGGGGGTGTCGGCGACGTATCTGACGCGGATCGCCGCGAAGGCCGCGCCTGAGGGTGGGGGCGGGGACTACGGGCCCAACAGTGGGGGGTACGACCAGTTGGGGTTCGGGACGTTGGCGTTCACGCGGGAGAAAGCGACTGAGTCCTCGCCGGAGCCCTCTCCGTCGGCATCAGGTGCCGCCTCGGACCCGCGCCCGCAGACCGCCGCCTCCGCCTCACCCTCCGCGGACGGTGACCTCGCCGCCACGGGGTCCAATGACCTGGTCGGCTGGAGTGCGGCCGCCGGGGTGACCGCCGTCGCGGGTGGGTTGCTGCTGCTGCGCCGACGGGACCGGGGTCGCCGCGAAGCCGCTGAGTAGACGCCCGGCGTCAGGGTGGCCGGGGGCAGGTCACGCGGCCCGGCGCCAACGGGGCACCGCCTGCGCCCACCCGTGCCGCCCCAGCGGCACGACTGCCCGCAGGTTGCGGAGAAGTACGCGAACCCGCCGCCCTAAGCGGCACGAACGCCCGCAGCCTGCGCAGAAGTGCCTGGGCCCGCCGCCGTGAGCGGTCGGGCCACGTCCTCCAGGGACCTTCGTTCCGCCCGTACCGCCAGTGCCGCCGCCACCAGTCCCGCCAGGCACATCAGCGTCGCCCCGATCTGGAAGGCCAGGACCGTGTCGCCGACCTTGCCCGTGCCGGTGAGGTCGGCGAACAGCATCGGGCCGCTGATGCCGCCCGCGGCCGTGCCCAGGGCGTAGAAGAAGGCGATGGACATCGCCCGGGTCTCCATCGGGAAGATCTCGGAGACCGTCAGATAGGCGCTGGACGCGCCCGCCGACGCGAAGAAGAGCACGGCGCACCAACATGCCGTCAGCGTCGCGGCGTTCAGGGAGCCCTGGTCGAAGAGCCATGCCGTGCCGAAGAGCAGCAGGCCCGACAGCAGGTACGTCGACGAGATCATGACCCGTCGCCCCACCGTGTCGAACAGCTTCCCCAGCAGCAGGGGGCCCATGAAGTTGCCGATCGCGATGACCGCGAAGTAGTAGCCGGTGCTGCCGGTCGGGACGTCGTAGAACTTGGTCAGGATCGCGCCGAAGCCGAAGGTGATCGCGTTGTAGAGGAACGCCTGGCCGATGAAGAGCGAGAACCCGAGGACCGCGCGCCTGCGGTAGTCGGAGAACACGGTCCGGGCGATCTCCAGGAAGCTCACGCTCCGCCGCTGGTGGATGGTGATCTCACCCTCCGGCTCCGGCAGCCGCTCCCCCTTCGTCCCCTTCTCCGCCGCCACCCGTTCCTCGATGGACGTGACGATCCGTTCCGCCTCCTCGTCCCTGCCGTGGATCAGCAGCCACCGTGGGCTCTCCGGGACGTGTCGTCGTACGAGCAGGATCACCAGGGCCAGGACCGCGCCCAGGGCGAACGTCAGCCGCCAGCCCACGTCCTTCGGCAGGACCGAGGTGTCCAGCGCGACGATCGACAGCAGGGACCCCCCGACCGCTCCCAGCCAGAAGCTGCCGTTGATCATCAGGTCCACGCGGCCCCGGTACTGCGCCGGGATCAGCTCGTCGATCGCCGAGTTGATCGCCGCGTACTCGCCGCCGATGCCGAACCCGGTCAGGAAGCGGAACGCGAAGAACCACCAGGTGGAGAAGGAGACCGCCGTCAGGGCGGTGGCCGCCAGGTACACCGCCAGCGTGATCATGAAGAGCTTCTTGCGGCCCCATTTGTCCGTCAGGCGGCCCCAGAACAGCGCTCCCGTGCACGCGCCCGCCACGTACAGCGCCGCCGCCAGGCCCGTCACCTCGCCGGAGGTGATCGGCAGGCCGCTGCCCGGTTCGGACAGGCGGCCGGCGATGTTGCCGACGACCGTCACCTCCAGGCCGTCGAGGATCCATACGGTGCCCAGTCCGATGACGATCGTCCAGTGCCAGCGGGACCAGGGGAGACGGTCCAGGCGGGCGGGGATGTTCGTCGTCACGGTGCGGCCGGTCGCGGCCTGGTCGGCGGTGGTCATGGGCTCCCTCCTCGTCGAGCTCGCCATCGAGCTCCTCATCGAGCGAGACCCGGCGACGGGTTCCCCCGCAAGGGCGGCTTACGCCCCGCGACGGATTCCGCACAGGGAGGGATTACGCCCCCAGCACCCGCGACACCGTGTAGATCAGCAACCCCACCAACGAACCCACCACCGTGCCGTTGATCCGGATGAACTGAAGGTCCCGGCCGATGTTCGCCTCGATCTTCCGTGTCGTGTGCTCGGCGTCCCAGCCGGCGACCGTGTCGGTGATCAGGGAGGTGATCTCGTGCCGATAGGTGGTGACGACGTACACCGCCGCGCCCTCGACCCAGCCGTCCACCTTCGCCTGGAGCCGCGGCTCGACCGCCATCCGCGCCCCGAGCGACAGCAGCGACGCCCGCACCCGCAGCCGTAGCTCACTGCGCTCGTCCTCGGCGGCCGACACGATCATGGAGCGTACGGCGGTCCAGGCGGAGGCGATGAGGTCCTGGACCTCGCCCCGGCCGAGGACCTCGCCCTTGAGCCGCTCCACGCGCGCGCGGGTGTCCGTGTCGGACTGGAGGTCGGCGGCGAAGTCGCTCAGGAAGCGGTCCAGGGCGCCGCGCGCCGGATGCGAGGGCATGTCCCGCATCTCCGTCACGAAGCGCAGCAGCTCCTTGTACACGCGTTCGCCGACCTTCTTGTCCACGAACCGCGGAGTCCAGCCGGGCGCTCCGCCCTGTACGGCGTCCATGACCTGTTCGTCGTGCAGAACCAGCCAGTCGTGCGCCCGCGCCACCACCAGGTCGACGACCCTGCGGTGGCCGCCGTCGGCGACGATCTTCTCCAGCATCTTGCCGATGCCGGGCGCGATCTCCTGCGCGTCGGCCCGCCGGGTGATCGCCTCGCCGACGACCGCCTGGACGTCGGAGTCCCGAAGGACCGTCAGGGCGCCGCGCAGCGCGGCCGACAGCTCGGCCGTGACCCGGTCGGCGTGCTCGGGGTCGGCGAGCCAGGCGCCGAGCCGGCTGCCGATGCCGACGGCGCGCAGTCGCCCGCGTACGACGTCCTCGGAGAGGAAGTTTTCGCCGACGAACTCGCCCAGCGACACCCCGAGCTGGTCCTTCTTGGTGGGGATGATCGCGGTGTGCGGGATCGGCAGGCCGAGCGGGTGGCGGAACAGGGCCGTCACCGCGAACCAGTCCGCCATCGCACCAACCATGCCGGCCTCCGCGGCGGCGGCGACATAGCCCGCCCAGGCGCCCGCGCCCGCGTTCGAAGCCCACTTGGCGAGGACATACACGAGCGCGACGAACAGCAGCAGCCCGGTCGCCGTCAGCTTCATCCGGCGTACGCCGCGCTGCTTCTCCTCGTCGGCCGCGCTGAACGTGCCCATGGCGCGGTTACCGGCAGCAGCCGGGTGGGCATGCTGCTTCACGTCAGCGGCATCCGTTTCATCCGGATTAGCGCGTTCCATCACGTCCCGTCCACTCCGCCCGTTGTGATCCCCTGCACACATTGTCCCTTCCTGACCGACTCCTGGAACGGAACAGGAGTTCCCGGCGTCTGTCGGATGGGGGGAGCTCACTCTCGAACTCCGGTGGCCCAATGGGGGGTCCAGTACCTTCACCCCTCACCTCATGACGCATCATGTGGTGATCACATCGGAGCCTCGGGCTCCCATCCGCCCGAGGAGACCCGCACCGCATGACCAGAAGACGTGGTTATGCCCTGCTTTCGGCGATCATCGCCCTGATCGCAGCCCTGTCCGGCGCCATCTACGTCGGCGTCGCCGCCGACGACGGCAGCGCCACGAGCCCGCGGCACCGCGCCGCCGCGGCCCCCGCCCCGCGCAACGCCGCCCCGGCCTCCACCGGCACCTGGGTCGGCGCTTGGTCCACCTCCCCGGCCGGTGCCGAACCCGGCACCGAGACGGAGGGCATGGCGGGCCGCTCGGTGCGCAACGTGGTGCACGCGTCGGTCGGCGGTACGAGTGCCCGTATCACGCTGTCCAATCTCTACGGCCAGTCGCCGCTGACCATCACCCACGCGTCGATCGCCCTCGCGGCGGCCGACGACACCGCCGCCGCGGCCGTCGGCACCATGCGCCGGCTCACCTTCGGCGGCAACACGAGCGTGATCGTCCCGGCAGGCGGCCAGGTGATGAGCGACGCGGTCGGCATCACCCTCACGCACGACAGCGACGTCCTGGTCACCACGTACTCGCCCACACCGTCCGGGCCGGTCACCTACCACCCGCACGCCCAGCAGATCTCGTACATCGCCGACGGCGACCTCACCGAGGACACCACCGGCACGGGGTACGCGGAGGAGACGCCGTACTGGCGCTACCTCACCGCGCTGGACGTGCTCAGCAACGAGTCCGACGGCACCGTCGTCGTCCTCGGCGACTCCCTCACCGACGGCATCACGTCCACCGAGGGCGCCAACCACCGCTGGACGGACGTCCTTTCGCAGCGGCTGCGCACCGCGATCGAGGCCGGCCGCGACCTGCCCCGCTACAGCGTCGTCAACGAGGGCATCAGCGGCAACCAGGTCCTCGCCAACGGCCTCGGCCGCCCCGCCGACAACCAGAGCGGGCTCGGCCGCTTCGGCCGTGACGTGCTCTCCCGGACGAACGTCAAGGTCGTCGTCATCGACCTCGGCATCAACGACATCCTGCGCAACCCCCGGCTCGCCGACCCGGAGAAGGTCCTGGAGGGGCTGCGCACCCTGGTCCGGCAGGCCCACGCGCGCGGGATCAGGGTCGTCGGCGCCACGCTCATGCCCTTCCAGGGCCACCACGGGTACACCGACGCCCGGGAGGGCGTGCGGCAGCAGATCAACGCCGCGATCCGGGACGGCAAGGTGTACGACGCCGTCGTGGACTTCGACGAGGCGCTGCGCGACCCGTACAACCCGCGCCGGCTGCGCTCGGACTACGACTCCGGGGACCGTCTCCACCCGAGCGACAAGGGGTACGCGCGGATGGCGGAGGTCTTCGACCTGGAGGACCTGAAGGGGGCGGCTCCGGCGGAGCTGTAGGCAGCTCTGGCGGGGCTGTAGGAGCCCCCGGCGCCTTGGGTGCCGGGGGCTCTCTTGGTGCCCTTGGTGCCCTAGTCGTCGTACCTGTCGCCGCGGTCCCGGCCGTCACGCCTGTCGTGCCGGTCACGATGGCGCTCTCGCCGGTCACGGTGGCGGTCGCGGCGGTCGCGCATCCGGTCGTGGTGCATGTCCAGATGGCGGTGGTGCGCACCCTGCACGTCGTCGCGAAGCGATTCGTCCAGCTCGCGCATCGACTCCTTGCGGTCCAGCCGCTGCCGGCGCCGCTCCTCCTTCAGCGCCTGCCGCTCCGCCCGGGTCAGCTTCCGCTCGACGCCGACCCCGCCCCAGAAGGCGAACCCGGTCACGATCACCCGCGGGCCGCCCGGGTCGCCCGGCACGCCCTCCTCGCGGTGGTCGAAGCCGCCCATGACGCCGATCCCGCGGACGACGACCTCGACACCGGGCGGCACGATCACATTCACCCCGCCCATGATCGCCACGCAGTTGATCTCGACCTCGCGGTCCGCGAAGCTCGCCTCGCGCAGATCGATCTCGCCGCCGCCCCAGAAGGCGAAGCAGTTGAAGCGCTTCGGCACGGTCCAGCGGCCCTTGCGCTGGAACCCGGACATGATCGCGACGGCCCAGCTCGACGAACCCTCGCCACCGGTGACGCGCCCGGCCCAACTCCCTGTCGCCAGAGGCTCCTTCACCATGTTGACGGCCGGAGCTCCGGGGGCGGTCGGCAGGTCACGGGTGATCGGCGTCAGCTCGCCGTACGTCCGCGCCTTGTACGTCGCCTCCAGCCGCTCCTCGAACTCCTCCATGTCCAGGCGCCCTTCGGCGAGCGCGTCCCGCAGGATCTCGGCGACGCGCTCACGGTCGGCGTCGCCGGCACGGAGTTCCGGGACAGAAGGTGTGGAGGGCGTCCCCTCGGATGGCACGGCGTCCGTCATGGAATCAGCCTACGAGCTACCCCGCCCCACGGCTACGAGACCGCTTTCTCCGCGTACATCTTCGCGATGACCGCCTCGATGTCCGGCTCCCGTACCGACAGGTCCACCATCGGGTACTCCGCGGCGATCCGCGCCACCAGCGGCGCCGCCGACGTCCCGGCCGGGAACGCCAGCCACTGCCGGGGCCCCTCCACCTTCACCACGCGCGCCTCGGCGACCTCGATCGGCGGCAGCTCCCGCTCCAGGTCCACCACCAGCGTCCGCTCGCTGTCCCCGGCCTCGTGCAGACCGGCGAGCGGGCCGTCGTACATCAGCCGGCCGTGGTCGATGACCATCACCCGGGAGCAGAGCTGCTCGATGTCCTGGAGGTCGTGCGTGGTGAGCAGGACCGTGGTGCCGCGCTCGGCGTTCACCTCGCGCAGGAACTCCCGTACCCGGGCCTTGGAGATGACGTCGAGCCCGATGGTCGGCTCGTCGAGGTAGAGGACGTCCGGGTCGTGCAGCAGGGCCGCCGCGATGTCGCCGCGCATCCGCTGGCCCAGGGAGAGCTGGCGTACCGGCACGTCCAACAGGTCGGCCAGGTCGAGGAGTTCGACGAGGCGGTCGAGGTTCTCGCGGTAACGGGCGTCGGGGATGCGGTACATGCGGTGCATCAGCTTGTAGGAGTCGATCAGCGGCAGGTCCCACCACAGGGTGGTGCGCTGTCCGAAGACCACGCCGATGCGGTGGGCCAGGCGCTGACGTTCGCGGGACGGGTCGATACCGGCCACGCGCAGCCGGCCACCGCTCGGGGCGAGGATGCCGGTGAGCATCTTGATCGTGGTGGACTTGCCGGCGCCGTTCGGGCCGATGTAGCCGACCATCTCGCCGCGCGCCACGCGGAAGGAGATCGAGTCGACGGCCCGCACCTCCTTGCGCTCCCGTTTCATGAACCCGGTCTTCTTGCGCACCTCGAAGACCTTCTCGACCCCGTCGAGCTCGATGAAACCCGCACCCACACCGTCAGTCATGCGCCCTCAACTCCCCGTACTCTGATACGACCTGAGCCCCGCCCGCCACGCCAGCCCGGCCAGCGCACAGCATCCCGCCGCCACCAGCGGCGACAGGAACGCCACCCACTGCGGCAGCCCGAGCGGGATCGGCCGCCCCAGCACATACGTCGCCGGCAGCCAGTTGACGAAGGACAGCGGCAGCACGAACGTCACCCCGCGCACCAGGTCCGTCGCGAACACCGTCGGCGGGTACTGGAGCAGCGTCGTACCGCCGTATGTGAAGGCGTTCTGCACCTCGGAGGCGTCCTTCGCCACGAACTGGAAGGCCGCGCCCGCGATGAACACCGCGGCGAAGATCCCGGCGCCGCTGAGGAGCATCACCGGCATCAGCAGCAGCTTGAGCGGCGTCCAGTCGATGTCGACCGTGGCCAGCGCGTAGACCAGCACCATCGTGCCCTGGGTGACCCGGCCCAGGCGGCGCAGCCCGAACTGGTCCGCGGCCATCTGCGCCAGCACCGGCGCGGGCCGCACCAGCAGCGTGTCCAGGGTGCCGTCGCGCACCCGCCGCCCCAGCCGCTCCATCGAGCCGAGGCCGAGATCGGCCAGCCCGAACGCCACGCTGGACAGGCCGTACAGGAAGGCGATCTCGGGCAGGGAGTAGCCGCCGAGCGCGTCGACGCGGGAGAACATCAGCAGGATCGCCACGAAGTCGAACGCGGTCGCCGTGAAGTTGCCGAGCGTGGTCATGGCGAAGGAGGCACGGTAGGTCATCGTGGAGCGGATCCACATGGCCGAGATCATGCGGTAGGTGCGCAGCCCGTCCAGCACCCGGTTGGTCCCGGCAGGACCACGAACGAGGTCAGCCACCCTGGACCACCACCCGCTGCGTCGCCATCCCCTGCACCAGCCGCCCGGCCGCCAGCAGCAGCACCGCCCACAGCGCCTGGAAGGCATACGTCCCGAGCGGGTCGGCCCGGCCCAGCAGCACGTCCGCGGGCGCCTGGAGCAGCGCCGACCACGGCAGAGCGCGTACGACCTCGCCGAGCAGCCCCGGGAACACGTTCAGCGGCAGGATCATCCCCGAGCAGAACCAGCCGACGAACATCACCATCTGCGCCACCCCGGTGCCGTCGAGGAGCCAGAACGCGCTCAGCGCTATCAGGTACCGGATGCCGAAGCTGACCAGCATCGCCAGCACGACCGCGACCAGGAACGCCAGCCAGGTCGTCGCGTCCGTGGGCAGCGCCAGGTCGAACATCAGCGCGCCCAGCACGAAGGGGGGCACCCCGCGCGCCAGCAGTTCGAAGGACGCCCGGCCCAAGTCGGCCGCCAGCCACCACAGTTGGAGGTCCGCCGGCCGGTACAGGTCGACCGCGATGTCGCCGGTACGGATACGCTCCATGAGCTCGCCCTCGACACCCCCACCCCCGTTGGCGAGCGTCTTGAACAGCGACTGGCCGACCCACACATAGGTGACGGCCTGCGCGAGGTCGTACCCGCCCAGATGCGGACGCTGGTCCCACAGGGCGGTGTACGTGTAGACGAGGATCAGCCCGAAGACCGTGTTGGTGAAGATCCCGGCCGCCGTCGCCGCCCGATACGTCGCGTACCGTCGGAATCCGCCCATACCTACGGCGAGGTACAACCGCCCCGAATCCACATCCACAGCCCTCCTCGCCCGCGCCAGACACCGAAGCGCAGGAGCCTAGTCCGCAGGTGGTGACGTACGCCACGCCTTTTTCGGCCCGGAAGCGTGCCGCGAACCGCAACGGAACGCGTGGTGCGACAGTCTTCATCTGGGGACGCAGAAGGCGTACGAGGGCGTACGGGCGCACAAGTGCGTACGACGGCGTAGGACGCACAACCAGCGCATAAGAGACACGCAACAGGAGTCCGTGCACGACATGAGCGACGAGCCGCAGCCGCAGCAGCCGACCGAGGGCTGGGCGCCCCGAGACCCCGAAGGGGGCAAGGACACCGGCAAGGGCAAGCCCAAGCGGCCCAAGCGCACCGGCTGGCGGCGGCTGATCCCCACCTGGCGCATGGTCCTCGGCACCTTCGTCATCGGGATACTGCTGCTCATCGGCCTGTTCTTCCTCGGCTACTCGCTGGTCAAGATCCCGCCCGCCAACGCCCTCGCCACCAAGCAGTCCAACGTCTACCTCTACGCCGACGGCAGCCAGCTCGCCCGCGACGGCGAGGTCAACCGCGAGAACGTCGGCCTCGCCCAGGTCTCCAAGGCCGCCCAGCACGCCGTACTGGCCGCCGAGGACCGGGACTTCTACTCCGAGTCGGCGATCGACCCCAAGGCGATGGTGCGCGCGGGCTGGAACACCGCCACCGGCAAGGGCGCCCAGTCCGGGTCCACGATCACCCAGCAGTACGTGAAGAACTACTACCTGGCGCAGGAGCAGACCGTCACCCGCAAGGTGAAGGAGTTCTTCATCTCGATCAAGCTGGACCGCGAGAAGTCCAAGGCCGAGATCCTCGAGGGCTACCTCAACACCAGCTACTTCGGCCGCAATTCGTACGGCATCCAGGCCGCCGCCCAGGCCTACTACGGCAAGGACGCCACCGACCTCTCCGCCGCCGAGGGCGCCTACCTCGCTGCCCTGCTCAACGCGCCGAGCGAGTACGACGTCGTCGCCCACCCGGAGAACAAGTCGGCCGCCGTGGCCCGTTGGAACTACGTCCTGGACGGCATGGTCAAGGAGGGCTGGCTCGACCAGGCCGAACGGACCGGGCTGAAGTTCCCGATGCCGAAGGAGGCCACCGTCTCCACCGGCATGTCCGGGCAGCGCGGCTACCTCGTCAACGCCGTCAACGACTACCTGGCCGAGAACAAGATCCTCACCGCCGACGAGCTCGACGCCGGCGGCTACCGCATCACCACGACCCTCCAGAAGAGCAGGCAGGACGACTTCGTCAAGGCCGTCAACAAGCAGCTGATGGACAAGCTCGACAAGAAGAACCGCAAGGTCGACACATACGTCCGGGCGGGCGGCGCGGCCGTCGACCCGAAGACCGGACAGGTCGTGGCGATGTACGGCGGCATCGACTACGTCAAGCAGTACACGAACAACGCCACCCGCCAGGACTTCCAGGTCGGCTCCACCTTCAAGCCGTTCGTGTTCACCTCGGCCGTCGAGAACGAGTCGACCACCCAGGACGGCCGGACCATCACGCCCAACACCTACTACGACGGCACCAACAAGCGCCCCGTGCAGGGCTGGACCGGTGGCGCCTACGACCCGGCCAACGAGGACGATGTGTCGTACGGCAACATCACCGTGGGCACCGCCACCGACAAGTCGGTGAACTCGGTGTACGCGCAGATGGCCGTCGACGTCGGCCCCGACAAGGTCAAGCAGACCGCGGTCGACCTGGGCCTGCCCGGCAGCACCCCCGAGCTGAACGCCTACCCGTCGATCGCCCTCGGTGTCGCCCGGGCCAGCGTCCTCGACATGGCGCAGGCGTACGCGACCCTCGCCAACCACGGCAAGCACGGCACGTACACGATGATCAAGTCGATCACCCGGGACGGCAAGGACGTCGTGGACCTGCCGGAGCGCAAGACCTCCCAGGTCGTGACCCGCGAGGCCGCCGACACCACCACCTCCGTCCTCCAGAGCGTCGTCGAGAACGGCACCGCCACCGCCGCCCAGGCCGCGGGCCGTCCGGCGGCCGGCAAGACCGGCACCGCCGAGGAGGACCAGGCCGCCTGGTTCGCCGGCTACACCCCCGACCTCGCCACGGTCGTCGCGGTGATGGGCCAGGACCCGACCACGGCCGCGCACAAGTCGCTCTACGGCGCGATGGGCCTCCCGCGCGTCAACGGCGGCGGGGCGCCCGCGGAGATCTGGGCCGACTTCACCGAGCGCGCCCTCAAGGGCAAGCCCGCCACCGACTTCGACCTGGAGCTCCAGGAGGGCGCCGACGTCGTCCAGACCCCGACCGAGCAGCCGACCCTCGACACCCCGGACGACACGGCGGGCCAGGACAACGGCGGCACGACCGACGGCGGCCAGGACACCCGGGGCCAGACGGACGGCGGCACGACCGGCGACACCACCACCGGCGGCACGACCGACGGGGGGACGACGACCACCGGCGGCACCACGGACGGGGGCACGGACGGGGGCACGACCACCACCGGCGGTGACACGACGACCGGCGGCACGACCGGGGGCACCACCACGACCGGCGGTACGACGGGAGACACGACGGACGGGGGGACCACGGACGGGGGCGCGACGACCGGCACCACCGCGGGCCCACCGGGCAAGACGGGCTAGTGACCGCCGGTTGCCTTCAGCCCCACCACGGCGACCAGCAGCAAGCACACGAAGAAGATCCGGGCGGCGGTGACGGGCTCCCCCAGCACCACCATGCCGAGCACCGCCGCCCCGGCCGCACCGATCCCGACCCACACCCCATAGGCGGTACCGATGGGAAGGGTCTTGGCGGCGTACGACAGCAGCACCATGCTGGCGACGATCCCGGCGCCGGTGAACAGACTCGGCACGAGCCGGGTGAAACCGTCGGTGTACTTCATCCCGATCGACCAGCCGACTTCGAGCAGACCGGCGACGAGCAGCAGAACCCAGGCCATGACAGGCACCTCCGAGACGCGGACTTCTTGCACGGGGTGCGTCGTCTTGTCGTAGGACCCGGTACGGCGCGTCTCGTCGGGTTGACTCTTCAAAGCTAGCAAAGGGACGACAAAAAGGGCTGGTGACGATGGTCACCAGCCCCTTCTACCGTTGATTCAGAGGTACAGCCCGGTCGAGTCCTCGGAGCCCTCGAAGCGGTCCGCGGCCACGGCATGCAGATCGCGCTCGCGCATCAGCACATAGGCGATGCCGCGCACCTCCACCTCGGCGCGGTCCTCGGGGTCGTAGAGAACCCGGTCCCCCGGTTCGACGGTCCGTACGTTCTGCCCGACGGCGACGACATCGGCCCAGGCCAGCCGCCTCCCGACGGCCGCCGTGGCGGGGATCAGGATGCCGCCCCCGGAACGCCGCTCACCCTCACCGGCGTCCTGCCGCACGAGTACCCGGTCGTGCAGCATCCGGATGGGCAGCTTGTCGTGCTGGTCGCTCTGCTCGTTTCTCTTGGCGCTCACGGCTGAGAACCTACCTGCCTGACGGGAATCCGTACGTGCCCGGGTCAGCCCTTACGACGCCGGGTGCTGCCGAGGGCGAGAAGCCCCACGAGCCCTACGGCGACGAGCGCGACGGGAACGATGCGCTCAAGCCGCGGAGCCCCCTCCTCGTCGACGAACTGGGCCTTGGCGTTGGTCAGCGCCTGATTGACGCCGACGTAGGCCCGCCCAAGCGTGTGATCGATGTTCGAAACCACCTTGGCCTTGGCATCGCCGACGATCGTCTTCGGGTGCACCCGCACCCCGATCTCGTCGAGCGTCTCGGCCAGCGTCTCGCGGCGGCGCTTGATGTCCGCCTCGATCTGCGCCGGGGTTCTCGTGTCCGACGTGTCCGCCACGGTGGGTCCTCCGGAGTCCGCTGTGTTCTGTGCCTCTGCGTCTGGCTGTCCTGGACAGTCTGTCAGTTCGCCGGGCCACCGCACTGTCAGGACCCCCGGTTAGGCTTGCCGGATGAGCGAGCGACTCCAGCCCGGGGACGTAGCCCCCGCCTTCACCCTCCCCGACGCAGACGGCACCGACGTGTCCCTGGCGGACCACAAGGGCCGCAAGGTCATCGTCTACTTCTACCCCGCGGCCCTCACCCCCGGCTGCACGAAGCAGGCCTGCGACTTCACCGACAACCTGGAGGTGCTGGCCGGCGCCGGGTACGACGTCATCGGCATCAGCCCGGACAAGCCGGAGAAGCTGGCCAAGTTCCGCGAGAAGGAGAACCTCAGGATCACCCTCCTCGCGGACCCGGAGAAGACGGTCACCGAGGCGTACGCGGCGTACGGCGAGAAGAAGAACTACGGCAAGACCTACATGGGCGTCATCCGCTCCACGATCGTGGTGGACGAGGAGGGCAAGGTCGAACGGGCGCTGTACAACGTCCGGGCGACGGGCCACGTGGCGAAGATCATCAAGGACCTGGGTATCGGAAGCTGACCCAGACATCGGGAGCCAGGCCGGGCCGGTCCGGCACCGGCCTGCGCTCTTCTTCCCAGGCGCCGGGGGCGATGGTCTCCCCGACCCGGCGCCAGAACCGCACAGCCCCCGGATTGGCGTCCTGAAACGCGACAGTCCACTCCCCCGGATGCCGCGCCACGACATCGCGCACGGCCCGCATCCCGACGCCACTGCGCCTCACGCCCCGCACTACGAAGAAGCTGTTGAGCACGCGGGTGGGCCCATCGAGCCCCCGCACGAACGCGAACCCGACGGGATGCTCGGCGCGGCTGATCAAATACGCGGCCCAGTCCTCGTCCCCCGAGAAGGCCGCCTCCAGCCGTTCGGTCCTGAACGTGCCGTCAGGGTTGGGCAGTTGCCCCCCGAACTCCGACAGGTCATGCCGGAAGAGAAGCCAGAGGCGGTCGAGGGTGGGGCGGTCGGCGGGGGTGACGGGGCGGATGGAGATGCCGCCCGCGTCGGCTGTTTCGTCTGCTGCTGTGGTCATGAAAAAAGCCTCCCGAGCGGACAAGGGGTCCGTGGCCGGGAGGCTTCGCAGGTGACGGGCAGATTATCGGGTTCGCGGTTTACGTTTCAAGCGTGACTGTCGGATCGACGCGTACAGCGAGGAACGGCTCAACGGCGCGTGATCCAGGAGAAGGTGGCGAAGCGCGGACTCGACACCAGTCACTTCGTCAAACGCAGCCCCTGGCGCAAGTACCCGGACGCCGCCATCTCCGACGCCGCCGCCTCATCGTCCTCGCTGCGCGAAGTAGCACTCGACGTGTACGAATCCCTGATGACAGGCTCCGCGACCTGGTACCGCGCTCCACGAGCTACGCCGACGTGATGCGCGGCCTGAGATTGGACGTGAACGACACCAAAGGCGAGTGGCTCGGGCAGCCGATCACGCTACAGATCGGTCACATCAACGGCGACTGGCGCGACAATCGCCGTGAAAATCTGCGGTATCTCTGCCCCAACTGTCACGCGTTGACGGAGACGTGGTGCCGTCGGAAGGCAAGGGCTCCCCTCGTCGCGTAACGTGCTCTACCCGTACACTGAACGCTGCCGGTCGAGCACGATGACCGTTTTTGAGCGGCCGTGATGGAATTTGGCAGTCATGCTGGGTTTAGGTCCCAGTGGGTTCACACCCGTGTGGGTTCGAGTCCCACCGGCCGCACGTGCACAGAGGGGCTGCCCGAAGCGGGCGGCCCCTCTCTCATGTCTCAGCCCAACAGCTCCCGCACCACCGGCACCAGCCCCCTGAACGCCTTCCCCCGGTGGCTGATCGCGTTCTTTTCCTCTGCGGTCAGTTCGGCGCACGTTCGCGTCTCGCCGTCCGGCTGGAGGATCGGGTCGTAGCCGAAGCCGTTCGTGCCCACCGGAGAATGCCTGAGCACGCCCCTCAGCTGGCCCTCGACCACGCGCTCCGTGCCGTCCGGCAGGGCCAGGGCCGCCGCGCAGGCGAAGTGGGCGCCTCGGTGTTCGTCGGCGATGTCTGACAGCTGGGCCAGGAGCAGGGCCAGGTTGGCCTGGTCGTCGCCGTGGCGGCCGGCCCAGCGGGCCGAGAAGATGCCGGGGGCGCCGTTGAGGACGTCGACGCAGAGGCCGGAGTCGTCGGCGACCGCGGGGAGGCCGGTGGCCTGGGCGAGGGCGTGGGCCTTCAACAGGGCGTTCTCGGCGAACGTCACTCCTGTTTCTTTGACGTCCGGTACCTCCGGGTACGCCTCAGCGCCGACCAGGTCATGGCTCAGACCTGCGTCGGCGAGGATGGCGCGGAGTTCGGTGATTTTGCCGGCGTTGCGGGTGGCGAGGATCAGGCGGGTCATGACCCCCAGTATCCCGGTCGGCCGACGACCCCGTTACGGCGTGCAGACCTTCGTCAACTCGCCCGCCGCGTCCGTGATCGGGCTGAGGTCGGGGGTCGCGTCGCCGTTGTCGACCGACGTACGGACGTTGTCCACGGCCTTGCCGAGGTCCTCGACCGCCTGGTTGACGTCGGTGTTGTCGGTCTTGTCGCCGATCTCGTCGAGGTTCTTGTCGATGGAGTCGAGGGACTCCTCGAGCTGCGTCGGGTCGTTGGACGCGTTCTCCACGGCCTGCTGGAGGTCGGTGACGCTGTCGGCGATGGCGTCGGCGGTCTGGACGCAGTCCAGTGCCTTGTTGACGGCGTCGCAGCCGGTGGTCAGGCCTGCCGTCAGTCCTACGGCCGCCACTGCGGCGGCGATGACGACAAGACGTGGTCGACGACGGCCGCGTCGGCTCTCGGCCATGGTGATGGTCCCTCCCTTGCTCAGCCCCAAGGGCCCCCGTGCACTGGCCGGGCGTACAGCGGTGTGCCGTACGCCCGTACTGGTAGTGACGCGAGTTCGGGCGGCCGGGTTGCCCCTGTCGGCCGCCTTTCCTTGGTGCGTCCTTTACTTTTCGAGGACGGTATCAAGGGCCTTGCGCTGGAGGACAGCGAGTTCCGTGCAGCCCGAAACCGCGAGGTCCAGGAGGGAGTTGAGCTCGTCGCGCGCGAAGGGCTCGGCCTCCGCGGTGCCCTGGACCTCCACGAAGCGGCCGTCGCCGGTGCAGACGACGTTCATGTCGGTCTCGGCGCGGACGTCCTCCTCGTAGCAGAGGTCCAGCAAAGGCACGCCGCCCACGATGCCTACCGAGACCGCGGAGACCGTGCCGGTCAGGGGCTGGCGGCCGGCCTTGATGAGCTTCTTGCCCTGGGCCCAGGAGATGGCGTCGGCGAGGGCCACGTACGCGCCCGTGATCGCGGCCGTACGCGTGCCACCGTCCGCCTGCAACACATCGCAGTCGAGGACGATCGTGTTCTCGCCGAGTGCCTTGTAGTCGATGACGGCGCGCAGCGAGCGGCCGATGAGGCGGCTGATCTCGTGGGTGCGGCCGCCGATCTTGCCGCGGACGGATTCGCGGTCGCCGCGGGTGTTGGTGGCGCGGGGCAGCATGGAGTACTCGGCCGTGACCCAGCCCTCGCCGCTGCCTTTGCGCCAGCGGGGGACGCCTTCGGTCACGGAGGCGGTGCAGAAGACCTTCGTGTCGCCGAAGGAGACGAGGACGGAGCCCTCGGCGTGCTTGCTCCAGCCGCGTTCGATGGTGACGGGGCGGAGCTGTTCGGGGGTGCGGCCGTCGATTCGAGACATGGCGATGAGCCTAGCCGTACGAACGGAAGGGGCTCCTCCCCCGGTGGGAAAGAGCCCCCGCAGCGCTTTGACGGTGTTTACATCATGTCTTCGATGTCCGCCGCGATCGGGTCGGCGTCCGTGCCGATGACGACCTGGACGGCGGTGCCCATCTTGACGACGCCGTGGGCGCCGGCGGCCTTCAGGGCGGCGTCGTCCACGAGCGCGGGGTCCTTGACCTCGGTGCGCAGGCGGGTGATGCAGCCCTCGACCTCTTCGATGTTGTCGATGCCCCCGAGCCCGGCGACGATCTTCTCTGCCTTGCTGGCCATGTCGGTCTCCTCACGCACTGTTGGCCCAACTTCGCGAGCGATTGCGCCGAACGTACCGAAAGATGACGTCACAGCTACCCAATCGTCCGTAACTGGTCTACACCACCTGACAGGCGGTCGCCAACTCATGAGTTCCGAGACCACTGAGACCCCTCCCACGCGCCGACGGTGGCACTCGGCGTTCCAGGGGTTGCAGAAGATGGGGCGCAGTCTTCAGCTGCCCATCGCCGTCCTGCCGGCCGCGGGCATCCTCAACCGGCTCGGCCAGCCGGATGTGTTCGGGGACGACGGGCTGGGGTGGACGAACGTCTCCAAGGTGATGGCGGGTGCGGGTGGCGCGCTGCTCGACGGTTCGCTGGGGCTGCCGATGCTGTTCTGCGTGGGCGTGGCCATCGGTATGGCGAAGAAGTCGGACGGGTCGACGGCGCTGGCGGCGGTGGCCGGGTTCCTTGTCTACTACAACGTGCTGCGGCAGTTCCCGGAGGACTGTGCGGCGGGCGCGAAGGTGGTCGTCACCGGGTGTCAGGCGGCGGACGGGACGGTCAGCGCCTTCACTTACCAGAACCCGGGAGTGTTCGGCGGCATCATCATGGGCCTGATGGCGGCGTTCTTCTGGGCGCGCTATCACCGTACGAAGCTCGTGGACTGGCTGGGCTTCTTCAACGGGCGCCGGCTGGTGCCGATCATCATGGCGTTCGTGGCGATCGCGTTCGCGGCGCTGTGTCTGTGGATCTGGCCGCCGATCGGTGACGGGCTGGAGAACTTCAGTGACTGGCTGAGCGACGCGGGTGCGTGGGGTGCGGGCATCTTCGGTCTGGCGAACCGGGCGTTGCTGGTGATCGGGCTGCACCAGTTCCTGAACGTGCCCATCTGGTTCCAGTTCGGGACGTACACCAAGCCGGACGGCACCGAGGTGCACGGTGACATCAACATGTTCCTGGCGGGCGACCCGAACGCGGGTCAGTTCACGTCCGGGTTCTTCCCGATCATGATGTTCGCGCTGCCGGCCGCGGCGCTCGCCATCACGCACTGCGCGAAGCCGCACCGTCGCAAAGAGGTCGGCGGTCTGATGCTGTCCGTCGCGTTGACGTCGTTCGTCACCGGTATCACCGAGCCGATCGAGTACTCGTTCCTGTTCATCGCGCCGTTGCTGTACGCGGTGCACGCGGTGCTGACGGGTGTGTCGATGGCGGTGACGTGGGGGCTCGGGGTGCATGACGGGTTCAGCTTCTCCGCCGGTCTGATCGACTACATCATCAACTGGAATCTGGCGACGAAGCCGTGGGCGATCATCCCGATCGGCCTGTGTTTCGCGGCCGTCTATTACGCGATTTTCCGGTTCGCGATCACAAAGTTCGACTTGAAGACTCCGGGGCGCGAACCCGAGGAGGAGGTCGAGGACGTGACGAAGGTCTGAGGCCGAACGGCCCTTCTCAACGCGGTTACAGAACCCACGGTTCCCGTCACGGAATCGTGGGTTCCTTACGTCGCCTTCATCGTGCTACAACAGGTCTACACCACTGAGTGGTGTAGACCACCACCCGATGGAGGACGTATGAGCACCGCCACCGATACGGCGGCCCCCGCGAAGAGGCGGGGATCCGGTCTGATCCAGGGCCTTCAGAAGGTCGGCCGCAGCCTTCAGCTTCCGATCGCCGTGTTGCCGGCGGCGGGCATTCTGCTGCGGCTCGGCCAGACCGACGTCCAGGACAAGCTGAACCTGCCCGACAAGGTGACGGCGGTCTTCGCCACGGCCGGTGGCGCGATCTTCGACAACCTGCCGATGCTGTTCTGCATCGGTGTCGCGATCGGCTTCGCCAAGAAGGCCGACGGCTCCACCGCGCTGGCCGCCCTGGTCGGCTTCCTGGTCTACAGCAACGTCCTGAAGGCCTTCCCGGTGACGGAGGCCAAGGTGCAGGCGGGCGCGGACATAGCCGCGACCTACAACAACCCGGGTGTCCTCGGCGGCATCGTCATGGGTCTGCTGTCCGCGGTGCTGTGGCAGCGCTACCACCGCAAGAAGCTGGTGGACTGGCTCGGCTTCTTCAACGGCCGCCGACTCGTCCCGATCATCATGGCCTTCGTCGGCACCGCCATGGGTGTCTTCTTCGGTCTGGTCTGGGAGCCGATCGGTGACGTCATCTCCGACGCCGGTGAGTGGATCACCGGTCTGGGCGCCCTGGGTGCCGGTCTGTTCGGTCTGATCAACCGCGCGCTGATCCCGGTCGGCATGCACCAGTTCGTGAACTCCGTGTCCTGGTTCCAGATCGGCGACTTCAAGGACTCGGCCGGCGAGATCGTGCACGGTGACCTCACCCGCTTCTTCGCCGGTGACCCCACCGCCGGTCAGTTCATGTCCGGCTTCTTCCCGATCATGATGTTCGGTCTGCCGGCCGCCGCGATCGCCATCGCGCACACCGCCCGCCCCGAGCGCCGCAAGGCCGTGATGGGCATGATGATCTCGCTCGCGCTGACCTCCTTCGTGACCGGTGTGACCGAGCCGATCGAGTTCTCGTTCATGTTCATCGCCCCGATCCTGTACGTGATCCACGCGGTGCTCACGGCTCTGTCCCTGGCGATCACCTGGGCCCTCGGCGTCCACGCCGGCTTCACGTTCTCCGCGGGCTTCATCGACTACGCCCTGAACTGGAACCTGGCGACCAAGCCCTGGCTGATCATCCCGATCGGCCTGGTCTTCGCGGCGATCTACTACGTCGTCTTCCGGTTCGCCATCGTCAGGTGGAACCTCCCCACCCCGGGCCGCGAGCCCGAGGAGGAGGTCGAGGACCTCACGAAGGCGTGAGGCCCGACCGCCGTACAGCATGACCAAGGCCCCGGTACCGAACAGGTACCGGGGCCTTCGCGTACGTACGTCTCAGATCTCGTACGACACCCTCGGCGCCGCCAGTTCCACCGGACCGTCGAACGCCGCGCGGGCGTCGGCGAGGTTGGCCTGCGGGTCGGTCCACGGGGGGATGTGGGTGAGGACCAGGCGCCGGGCCCCGGCCCGGGTCGCGGTCTCGCCCGCCTCGCGGCCGTTGAGGTGCAGGTCGGGGATGTCCTCCTTGCCGTGGGTGAAGGCGGCCTCGCAGAGGAACAGGTCCGTGTCGCGGGCGAGTTCGTCCAGGGCGGGAGTGACACCCGTGTCACCGGAGTAGGTGAGGGACTTGCCGCCGTGCTCCACGCGGATGCCGTACGCCTCGACCGGGTGGGCCACGCGTTCGGTGTGGACCGTGAAGGGGCCGACGTCGAAGGTGGACGGCTTGACCGTGTGGAAGTCGAAGACCTCGCTCATCGAGGAGGCAGTGGGGGTGTCGGCGTAGGCCGTGGTGAGGCGGTGTTCGGTGCCCTCGGGGCCGTAGACCGGGAGGGGGGCACAGCGGCCGCCGTCGTGGCGGTAGTAGCGCGCGACGAAGTACGCGCACATGTCGATGCAGTGGTCGGCGTGCAGATGGCTGAGGAAGATCGCGTCGAGGTCGTAGAGACCGCAGTGGCGCTGCAACTCGCCAAGGGCACCGTTGCCCATGTCGAGAAGCAGCCGGAAGCCGTCGGCCTCTACGAGGTAGCTCGAGCAGGCCGATTCCGCGGACGGGAACGACCCCGAGCAGCCGACGACGGTGAGCTTCATGAAGCAGAAACCTCCGCTGGCGGGATGAAGAGAGTGGGTGCGTCGGGGGTCGTGCGGTCCGTCGAGCGTAAGGCGCAAAACCCCCTGTCGCTCCTCCGCCAAGGACTGTTGTGGGCGAACTCACCTGTGGTGTCACCGGTTCGGCTGGACCAGGGGCGCGTAAGGCTCACAAGAAGGCGCGCGGTGGGATCGTGCGCCGGTAACGTCGTCCGTATGGACACGTCCTGGTGGCTGGCGCTCGCGGCGGTGGTGTTGCTCGCGTTGGTCGCCACGCTCGTCGACGGGTGGGGGCGGGGGCGCCGGCCGGCGGGGCGGCGTACGCGGCCGCCCGGGCGGCCCGGGACGCGGGGGGCTGCCGCACGGCCGCGGCCCGCGGAGATCTGGTGGGCGATCGTGCCCTACGAGGACGGGCCGGGGGCGAAGGACCGGCCGTGTCTGGTGCTGGCGGTGCACGGGCGGCGCGCGGTCGTCGCGAAGATCACCAGCAAGTACCACGACGAGCGGGCCGGAGTCATTCCGCTGCCGCCGGGTTCGGTGGGCGACTCCCACGGTCGCGCGAGCTTCCTGGAGACGGACGAGCTGCGCGAGGTGCCGGTGTGGGACTTCCGGCGTCGGGTGGGGGTGGTGGACCCGGTCCTGTGGGACCAGGTCCGTCACCTGGCGACGTAAGGCTTCAAGAAGCGTGACGAGGGTTCACGCCCAGAGCTGGCCCTGGAGCGTCTCGATCGCTTCCTCCGTGGTCGCGGCCGTGTACACGCCCGTCGACAGGTACTTCCAGCCGCCGTCGGCGACCACGAAGACGATGTCCGCGGACTCCCCCGCCTTCACCGCCTTGTTGCCGACGCCGATCGCGGCGTGCAGCGCGGCGCCCGTGGAGACGCCCGCGAAGATGCCCTCCTGCTGGAGGAGTTCGCGGGTGCGGGTGACCGCGTCGGCCGAGCCGACCGAGAAGCGGGTCGTGAGGACCGAGGCGTCGTAGAGCTCGGGTACGAAGCCCTCGTCGAGGTTGCGCAGGCCGTACACCAGGTCGTCGTAGCGCGGCTCGGCGGCGACGATCTTCACGTCCGGCCTGTGCTCACGCAGGTAGCGGCCGACGCCCATCAGGGTGCCGGTGGTGCCGAGACCCGCCACGAAGTGGGTGATCGAGGGGAGGTCGGTGAGGATCTCCGGGCCGGTCGTGGCGTAGTGGGCGCCCGCGTTGTCCGGGTTGCCGTACTGGTAGAGCATCACCCAGTCGGGGTGCTCGGCGGACAGCTCCTTGGCGACGCGCACGGCGGTGTTGGAGCCGCCCGCGGCCGGCGAGGAGATGATCTCGGCGCCCCACATGCCGAGCAGGTCACGGCGTTCCTGCGAGGTGTTCTCGGGCATGACGCAGACGATGCGGTAGCCCTTGAGCTTCGCCGCCATGGCCAGCGAGATGCCGGTGTTGCCGCTCGTCGGCTCCAGGATGGTGCAGCCCGGCGTGAGGCGGCCGTCCTTCTCCGCCTGCTCGATCATGTGCAGGGCGGGCCGGTCCTTGACCGAGCCGGTGGGGTTGCGGTCCTCCAGCTTGGCCCAGATGCGGACGTCCGCGGACGGCGACAGCCGCGGCAGGCGCACCAGGGGGGTGTTGCCGACCGCGGCGAGCGGGGAGTCGTAACGCATCGAGGATCAGGCCATGCCGCCGGCCACGGCCGGCAGGATCGTGACGTTGTCGCCGTCGGTGAGCTTGGTGTTGATGCCGTCGAGAAAGCGGACGTCCTCGTCGTTGAGGTAGACGTTGACGAAGCGGCGCAGCTCGCCGCCGTCCACGATGCGGGCGTGGATGCCCGTGTGCCGGGTCTCGAGGTCGGTGAAGAGCTCGGCGAGAGTGTCCCCGGCGCCCTCCACGGCCTTCTGGCCGTCGGTGTACGTGCGGAGGATGGTCGGGATGCGGACCTCGATGGCCATGGTTGCGGGCTCCTGTCGGATGCGGTCTGGAGTGGGGCGGCGCGCGGCAGCGCAGTACAGCGGAGGTGAGTGGCGCCGCGGCTCACGGCCGTACGGCGGCAGGGAGCAGCGTCAACAGATGGCGCTGGCGAGCCTGCACAGGTCGACGTGCAGCCGCGCCACGAGCAGCATGCCCGGCGTCTTCTCGCTCACGTCGTGGGAAACCATGCGGTCATCGTATCGATTCCCGGTCCGGGTCCCGGAGTGTGATCCCACATGGTGGACGGAATCCGGCCGGAGGGTGAGACGCCACAGTTCAGGCGGACGCGCGCACCGTCAGTTGGGTGGGTACGACGACCGCGGCCGGCTCCGTCGCCCGGTCGAACAGCAGCCGGGCCAGCAGGCGGCCCATCTCGGCGACGTCCTGGTGGACGGTGGTCAGGGGCGGTTCGGTGGCCTCGGCGATCTCGGTCAGGTCGTCGAAGCCGACGACGGCCACGTCGTCCGGCACCCGGCGGCCGTGCTCCCGCAGCGCGTCCAGGGCGCCGGCGGCCATGAGGTCGGAGGCGGCGAACACGGCGTCCAGGTCGGGGCACCGGTCGAGCAGCGCGGCCATGGCGCGGGCGCCGCCCTGCCGGGTGTAGTCGGCGCGTTCGACCAGCTCGGGCGGGGCGTCGGGGAGGACGTCGCGGTAACCGGTGAGGCGTTCGGCGGCGGAGTGTTCCTGGTCGTGGGGGCCGGTGACGGTGGCGATGCGACGGCGGCCGAGCGAGACGAGGTGCCGGACGGCCTGGCGGGCGCCGCCGCGGTTGTCGCCGTCGACGTAGGGGTGGGCGCGCACGGTGTCGCCGTCGTGCAGGAGGGGGCGGCCGCCGAAGACGGCGGGGATGTCGAGGCTGTCGGTCATGCCGTGGAGGCGGCCCCCGGGGTGCAGGGAGAAGAGGATGGCGCCGTCGACATGCCCGCCGCCGAGATAGTCGGCCACGCGGGCGAGGTCGTCGGGTTCGTCCAGGAACAGCAGGACGGCCTGGGCGCCGTGCCGGGCGAGTTCACGGCGGATGCCGCGCAGCAGGCAGTCGAAGAACGGGTCGAGGAAGAGCCGGCCGTCCGGCTGGTCCGCGACGACCGCGACGGCGCCGGTGCGGTGGGTGACCAGCTGGCGGGCGGCCTGGTTGGGGACGTAGCCGAGTTCGGCGATGACCCGGCGGACCTCCTCGATGACCTCGGCGCGCACCTTGGGCTCGCCGTTGATCACCCGCGAGACCGTGGACCGGGACACCCCCGACCGGCGTGCGACGTCCTCGATCGTGGGGCGCTGTCCATGCGGCCGTCGCGTCAACACCGTCTCCGATCCGCCGAGTTGGTCGGGCGTACGGTGATCAGTATGCCTCGACGATCTCCACGTCCTCCTCGGTGACCTCGCCGTCGACGATGCGGTAGGAGCGGAACTGGAAGTCGCCGAGTCCGTCGGTGTCGGCCGTCGAGACGAGGACGTAGTGGGCGCCGGGCTCGTTGGCGTAGGAGATGTCGGTGCGGGAGGGGTAGGCCTCGGTCGCGGTGTGGGAGTGGTAGATGACCACCGGCTCCTCGTCGCGGTCGTCCATCTCGCGGTAGAGCTTGAGCAGGTCGCCGGAGTCGAACTCGTAGAACGTGGGCGACATGGCGGCGTTGAGCATTGGGATGAACCGCTCGGGCCGGTCGGACCCGGCGGGCCCCGCGACGACGCCGCACGCCTCGTCGGGGTGGTCCTTGCGCGCGTGCGCGACGATCTGGTCGACGAGGGCCTGGGTGATGGTCAGCATGGTCGCCAGGATAAGCAGAGGGGCCGCCCCGTACCGACAGGTGGTACGGGACGGCCCATATGCCGGACGCCTTGAGCGGCAGCGACAGGGGGTTCCACGAGAGCTCCCTGGGCTGGACGTCCTGGGGAGTGGTCAGCCGACCTTCTCGAACTCCGGCTCACGCCGCTCCGCGATCTGCGGGTTGCGGCTCTTGAGCACCACCCAGCCGATGCCGAGGGCGACGGCCCAGACGCCCAGCACGTACAGGCTGATCCGGGACTCGGAGTCCTTGGCGATCAGGCCGGTCACGAAGAGCAGGAACACGATGGCGATCCAGGAGCCCACTGAGCCGCCCGGCGCCGGGAAGGAGGAGGCGGGAAGCCGGCCCGCCTCGACCGCGCGGCGATAGCGGACGTGGCTGACGAGGATCATGAGCCAGGTCCAGATGCCGGCGCCGACCGCCACCGAGGTGACGTATCCGAAGGCCTTCTCGGGGACGACGTAGTTCAGGACCACGCCGATGCCCATGAAGAGCACGGAGACGGTGATGCCGAGTGCCGGGGTCTTGGTGGAGGACAGCTTGCTGAAGACCGCGGGGGCCTCGCCGCTGTCGGCCAGGTTCCGCAGCATGCGGCCGGTGGAGTACATGCCGGAGTTGCAGGACGACAGGGCCGCGGTGAGGACGACGAAGTTGACGATGCCGGCGCCGGCGGGGATGCCGATCATCGCGAAGGCCTTGACGAACGGGCTGACGCCCGGCGCGAACTCGGTCCACTTCACGACGCAGAGGATGACGGTGAGGGCACCGACGTAGAAGAGCGCGATGCGCCAGGGCAGGGTGTTGATCGCCTTGGGCAGCGTCTTCTCGGGGTTCTCCGACTCACCGGCCGTGACGCCGACCAGCTCGACGGCGAGGTAGGCGAACATGACGCCCTGGAGGGTCATCAGGGACGAGCCGATGCCGTGCGGGAAGAAGCCGTCGAACTCCCACAGGTTGGAGACGGCCGCGGTGTCACCGGCGTTGCTGAAGCCGAAGGTGAGGACGCCGAGGCCGATCACGATCATGCCGATGAGCGCGGTGACCTTGATCATGGAGGCCCAGAACTCGATCTCGCCGAAGAGCTTCACCGAGATCAGGTTGGCCGTGAAGAGCACGACCAGGAAGACCAGGGCCGTGACCCACTGCGGGATGTCCGGGAACCAGTAGTGGATGTAGATCGCGGCGGCCGTCAGCTCGGCCATGCCGGTGACGACCCACATCAGCCAGTAGGTCCAGCCGGTGAAGTAGCCGAAGAACGGGCCCAGGAACTCGCGGGAGTACTCGGCGAAGGAGCCGGAGACCGGGCGGTAGAGAAGCAGCTCGCCGAGGGCCCGCATGATGAAGAAGATGATCACGCCGGCGAGGGCGTACATCAGGATGAGGCTCGGACCCGCCTTGGCGATGTTCGCCCCGGCGTTGAGGAACAGTCCGACGCCGATGGCGCCGCCGATGGCGATCATCTGGACCTGGCGACTGCCGAGGCCACGCTCGTAACCCTCTTCGGGGGTGCCGGAGGTGTTCTCCGGACCCTTGTCGACCTGAGCGGAGGTCATCAGTGTGGTGCGCCTTTCTCCATGCCGAACCGGGCCTCTCGTCGGCCTCGGATCGGTTCTCGATCCCCCCGGATGAAATGGAGCTTTCTGCCAGGCCGACGGTTGTCGGCGCTGTGGCGCACCCGACCGAACATACGGGTGGTGTTCGTCGGGCGGTCGTGAAGATTTATCACGGCCGCCATATTGATCACCCGTGCGAGATGTGGCGCAGAGCACAGGGAGAAGTGGACAAAAAACACCCCGGCGGGCATACAAGGCCGCCGGGGTGACGCGATCGTTATCCGGATTTGAGCGTCCGCTGAGCGAACACAAAACCGTCACAAACTACGGCAGAAGCGTCGACACGAGCGTCTCCTGCAACCCGCCCAGCCACAGATACGCCATCACCATCGGCTTGCGCGGATCCTCGTCCGGCAGCCGGTAGAGGAGGTCCGTGTCCTCCTCGTCGGTGATCTCCAGCCGGGACCCGATCGCGAGGCGCAGGTCGTTGAGGGAGCTGAGCCACTGCCGGGACTCCTCGACCGACAGCTTCAGCACCGCCCCGCCGTCGTCCACCGGACTCAGCGCGTCCAGGGTGCGGATCACCGCGAGGGCGTTGTCGCGCTTGCCGGCCCTGAGGTCGTTCTCCGTGTAGCGGCGGAACTCGGAGGAGTACGCGCGCTGCTCCTCCGCCTCCTTGGCCTCGGGCGTGCCCTCGGGGTCGCTGTAGGCGTCCGGGAAGAGCCGCCGGAGCACCGGGTCGGCGGGCGGCTCGCTCGGGCCGTCCGCGAAGAGCTCGGCGAGCGGGTCGTCGGGGGCGTCCTCGGCGGGCCCGGGGCCGATGAGCTCCAGGAGCTGGACGGCCAGCGACCGGATGATGGAGATCTCGACGTCGTCGAGCGCGACGGCCGCGCCGCCGCCGGGGAGCGGTTCGAAGGTGCCTGGCATCAGAGGGATCGCTACTTCCGGTCCTGCTGGAGGGTGGCCCACAGTCCGTAGCCGTGCATGGCCTGCACGTCGCGCTCCATCTCCTCGCGGGTTCCGCTGGAGACGACCGCCCGGCCCTTGTGGTGGACGTCGAGCATCAGTTTGGTGGCCTTGTCCTTCGAGTACCCGAAGTACGTCTGGAAGACATAGGTCACGTAGCTCATGAGGTTGACCGGGTCGTTGTGGACGATCGTGACCCAGGGGACGTCCGGCTCGGGGACGGCGAAGACCTCTTCCGCCGACTCGGTGCGTTCGATCTCTACGGGAGCGGGTGACGTCACAGGCCCCATGCTGCCACGCACTCCATAAATCGTCACACTGACGTAAAGGGGTGTAGCATCCCTTGCCATGAACACAGCGGACCTTGGGCTGCCGGTGGACGTTCCCTCGACGGCGCTCTTCACGGACCAGTACGAGCTCACGATGTTGCAGGCCGCCCTGAAGGCCGGTACCGCCGAGCGGCGGAGCGTCTTCGAGGTCTTCACCCGGCGACTGCCCGACGGGCGCCGGTACGGCGTCGTCGCGGGCACCGGGCGGGTCCTGGACGCCGTCGAGAACTTCCGCTTCGACGCGGGCGTCCTCGCCTTCCTGCGGGAGCGGGACATCGTCGACGAGCCGACCCTGGAATGGCTGGCCTCGTACCGCTTCTCGGGCGACATCTGGGGCTACCCGGAGGGCGAGGTCTACTTCCCGGGCTCGCCGATCATGCGGGTGGAGGGGTCCTTCGCCGAGTGCGTGCTCCTGGAGACCGTGATCCTCTCGATCCTCAACCACGACTCCGCGATCGCGGCGGCGGCCTCGCGCATGTCGTCCGCCGCCGGGGAGCGCCCGCTGATCGAGATGGGCGCCCGCCGCACCCATGAGCTCGCGGCCGTCGCCGCCTCCCGCGCCGCCTACCTCGGCGGTTTCGCCTCCACCTCGGACCTCGCGGCCGGCTTCCGCTACAACATCCCGACCGTCGGCACCTCCGCCCACGCCTTCACCCTGCTGCACGACCACGAGCGGGACGCCTTCCAGGCCCAGGTGAACTCGCTGGGCCGGGGCACCACGCTGCTGGTCGACACCTACGACGTGGCGACCGCGGTGCGTGCGGCGGTGGAGGTGGCCGGGCCCGAGCTGGGTGCCGTGCGGATCGACTCGGGTGACCTGCTGCTCGTCGCGCACCGGGTGCGCCAGCAGCTGGACGAGCTGGGCGCGCGGGACACGAAGATCATCGTGACCTCGGACCTCGACGAGTACGCCATCGCCTCGCTGGCGGCGGCGCCCGTGGACGCGTACGGCGTCGGCACCCAGCTGGTCACCGGGTCCGGGCACCCGACCTGCTCGATGGTCTACAAGCTGGTCGCGCGGGCCGAGTCCGCCGACCCCAAGGCGCCGCTGGTGCCGGTCGCGAAGAAGTCGTCCGGCGGGAAGACCTCGATCGGCGGGCGCAAGTGGGCCGCGCGGCGGCTCGACGAGGACGGGATCGCGGAGGCCGAGGTCGTCGGCACCGGGGCCGTCCCGGCGGAGCTCGCCGACCGGCAGCTGCTGGTGGAGCTGGTCAAGGGCGGGGACGTGGTGGCGCGGGAGCCGCTGGACGTCGTACGGGACCGGCACGCGGCGGCGCGGGACGGGCTGCCGCTGTCGGCGACCCAGCTCTCGCGCGGAGAACCCGTCCTTCCGACGGAGTACGTGCACGGGCGGTCGGGTAGCCAGTAACGGTGTGCCCGCCCGCCGTGTCACAAGCCGTATCGCCGGACCGCCGAAGTCTCTAGGCTCGTAAGTTCACTCTCCCCCGGGCTCGAACAGCTGGGGGACCCCCATCGAAGGACACCCACCATGCGCCGCGCCTTGATCGTCGTCGACGTACAGAACGACTTCTGCGAGGGGGGCAGCCTCGCCGTGGCCGGGGGTGCCGACGTGGCCGCCGCCGTCACCGAGCTGATCGGACAGGCGGGCGGCACCGGCTACCAGCATGTGGTGGCCACCCGCGACCACCACATCGCGCCCGGCGGCCACTTCGCCGACAACCCCGACTTCCGGCACTCCTGGCCCGCGCACTGCGTCGCGGGCACCGAGGGCGTGGGCTTCCACCCGAACTTCGCCCCCGCCGTCGCCTCCGGCGCCATCGACGCCGTCTTCGACAAGGGGGCGTACGCGGCGGCCTACAGCGGCTTCGAGGGCGCCGACGAGAACGGCGTCCCGCTGGCCGACTGGCTGCGCGCCCGGGAGGTCACCGAGGTGGACGTGGTCGGCATCGCCACCGACCACTGCGTGCGCGCCACCGCGCTGGACGCGGCGCGTGAGGGTTTCCGTACGCAGGTGCTCCTCGACCTGACGGCGGGCGTCGCGGCGGAGACCACCGACCGCGCGCTGGAGGAGCTGCGCGCGGCGGGCGTGGAGCTCTCCGGCAAGCCCGTCGTCGCCTGAGCCGGGGCCTGACCCAGCGCCTGATTCAGGGCCCGCGTCAGGCGGGTGCCGTCGGCCGCCTCAGCAGCGCCCTGATCGGGTGCCACAGCTCCTGAGCCAGCTCCGGGCCCGCCGCCACGACAGCGTTGTCAGGGGCCGTACGCCATATCAGCCCGTCCGGGTGGTGGAGTACGGCGGTGATCTCGTCCGGGGACGGCGGGGCCGCGTTGCCGCGCAGGTAGACGGCCCGCAGCCCGAGGTTGCGCAGCCTGGTCAGGGCGCGCGCCCGGTTGCGGGCGTGGACGAGGACACGGACGCAGTCCGTGCCGTCGGCGGCGGGTCTGGGCAGGTTCAGCGCCACCACCACGCTGCCGGTCGGCAGCTTGCAGAAACCTCCTGCGGCCATGCAGTCACACCCCCGTGTGCACCGGTGTCAATAAGAAATCCATCAGGTGGCACCTAAACACGATCGGCGGCGACCCGCCAGGGGGTCGCCGCCGATAGCCTTCTGACCTGCGGTTATGCGAACTACTTCACCGCGGGGCCGACCTCGATGGAGATCGTGGAGCCGTTCTTGGCCTCCTTGACGATCTTGATCTTGGTATTGGTGTCAGTGACCTGGACACCCGCGAACGGGGTCGCCGCGTCGTAGTACGTGCTGGTGTGGTCGTTGAAGACCGGCACGCCCTTCGACGACGGGATCCGCGTCGCGACGTCCGCGTTGTGCAGCGTGATGCCGTCCGTGCGGTACAGGCTGAACGGCGAGTCGTAGGCCTGGATGCGGCTGCGCATCGCCGTGCCGTCGGACCACTTCAGGGCCTTCGGGTGCGCGTCGATCGGCAGGACGAGACCGGCGCCGGGGTGGGCGCTGGTGTTGTTGTCCGCCTGGGAGGTGTCCCACTTCCAGATCAACAGGCCGTTCTGGTACGGGTAGTGCTCGACCCAGCTCGGACGGGTCGTGGCGAAGCCGAAGTTGTACGGTCCGACCTTCAACGTCCTGTCGTACGACACGTACTGGCGGTTCTCCGCGATGTAGTACTGCGCGTAGTCCTTGCTGAAGGACGCGCCCACCCGGGAGAAGCCCTTCGCCGTCCAGGCCGCGTCCGCGCTCTCGGCGTCGTCCGCGAACAGGGCGGTGCCGTCGGCGGTCACGGAGATCAGGTCGGCCGCGAAGCCCTTGCCGGCCACACCGCCGTCCGACGAGTAGCGGAAGCGCACGTCGATCTTCTGGCCGGCGTAGGCGTCCAGCGGGAACGACAGCTTCTTGTACGTCTCCGACGAACCCGTCAGCACGGGCTGGCCGCTGGCGTCACGCGGCAGGGCCACGCCGTCCGCGGTGCCGTCGATCGGGGTCCACTTGGTGCCGCCGTCGGTGGAGACCTCGGCGTAGACGTTGTCGTAGTCGGCCTCGGTGTCCCACCAGCCGTCCAGGGTCAGCGTCGCCGCCGACCTGCCGGTGAGGTCGACGGAGCGGGACAGCGTGTTGTTGAGGTTGTTGCCGCTGCCGCTCCACCACTGCGTGGCGCCCTGGGCCGGGGTCACGAGCTCGGTGGTGACCGCCTTCTTGGGCAGTTCGACGACCAGACCCTGCTTGTTCTTGGTGTTGTACTCGGCGACGCCCAGCTTGTGCTTGGACTTCGTCGCGGCCTTGGCCACGTCGTAGTCGAGCCAGCCCAGTTGGAGCTTGTCCCAGGCGGTCATGTCGCCGGGCAGGTCACCGATGGTGTCCTTGCCGGTGCCGAGCCAGGAACCGGACGACATCAGCGTCCAGAAGCCGGTGGAGTTCTCACCGCCGCCGGAGGTGTCGTAGTGGTCCGGCAGACCGAGGTCGTGGCCGTACTCGTGGGCGAAGACGCCGAGTCCGCCGTTCTCCGGCTGGATGGTGTAGTCGCCGACCCAGATGCCGGTGTCGCCGATCTGCGTGCCGCCGAGCAGGTTGCCGGACGGGCCGCTGGCGCCCGCGTCGGTGCCGAACGCGTACCAGCGGTGCGCCCAGATGGCGTCCTCGCCCTGGGCGCCGCCGCCCGCGGACTCGTCCTCACCGGCGTGCACGATCTGGAAGTGGTCGATGTAGCCGTCGGACTCGTTGAAGTCGCCGTCGCCGTCGAAGTCGTAGCGGTCCCACTGGTCGAACTCGGCGATGTCCGCCTTGATCTCGGCGTCGGTGCGCCCCGCCGCCTGCTGCTGGGCGACCCAGGCCGTGACGCCGTCCTGGACCGCGTTCCAGGCACAGGTGTCACAGGAGTTGGAGCCGTAACGGGCCTCGTTGTAGGGGACCTTGACCCAGTCGGTGACCTCGCCCTCGACCGAGTAGCGGCCCGAGGACTGCTTCTCGTAGAAGGTCTTCATCGACGCGGTGCCGTCGCCGAAGTAGAGGTCCTCGAAGTGGGCCTTGTTGTAGTCCGCCTGCCACGCCGTGGAGTTGTCCTGGGCGCGGTCGGGCTGGGCTATCTCGTTGTGGGCGGGGCCGGCCGTGCCGCCGTAGCGGCTGTCGACCTGGTCGCCGAACTCCACGAGGATCGTGAAGATCTTGTCGGTCCGCTCCCGGCCCAGCTCGACGTACTTGCTGTCGCCCTTGCGGCTCTTGAGCGCGACGACCTTCGAGCCGTTGCGCTCCGTCACCTTGGCGTCGCCGGATATGACCTGCTTCAGCGCCTCTTCCCGCTGCGCCTCCTGGGTCTTGGAGAGCGGGCCGTCGAAGTCGTGCTCCTGTGTGGTCTTCGCCGGCTGAGGGTCGGTCCGGTTCGAGGCGGCCGACTGAGGGGCGGCGGTGCCGGCCTCGGCGACGGCGAACGTGGAGAACGTCGCGGTCGCGGCGGCCAGCGCGACGGTGGTCGCCGCCGCTCTGAACGTCCAGGATCTACTGGTCACTTGAGGTCCTCCCCCGCGTTCGGGCGCGCGGAGGCAGGAGGGGTCCTGGTCGTGGATGGTCCGCGCGCGCGTGATCAACGCGTGTAGTCAAGTGACGTCATTTGACTAGAGGTTCAGAAGAAAAGACAGACCTTGACCTGAACAAGACAAGTGCGCTATGCGGAGTTGGCGTCCGCTTTACGAACACCTCGGACGGTGGTCGACCGGCGCTCGACCGCGTCCACTTCGTGGACGGTATGAATCCGTGCGCCCCCCATGCACCGGTACTGTTGGTTAGGTCACGCTTACTGTTCGTTCCGCTCGGGCATGCACGCGAATAGAGTCGACCGGCGGAACGTTCGAAATTCGGCGGAAAGCCAGGCCGACACCCCCGTGGACCCCCACTTCCGAGGACACGATTGCCATGCCTCGTCCGACTGCCGCACAGCTCGCCTACGGCTCGTTCACCGTGATCTTCTCGACGCTCGCCATGCTGCTGCTGTCACAGACGAGTTCAGGGGTCGGGATCGCCGTGATCGCCTTCTCGGCACTCGCGCTCGGGCTCCTCGTCGCCATGACGGTGCCGATCCCCAAGTCGCGGGTGGTCGCGTTGCAGCGGCCCGCCGAGGTCGCCGCCGCTCCCGCGGTGACGACCGAGGAGCCCGTGGCCGCCGTGGCCACGAGCTCCCAGAAGGCCGCCTGAACCTGAACCGGCGTTCGGTGGCTGGTCAGCCGGTGCTGACCACCACCGTCTTCGCCGCCTTGTCGTGCAGGCCCTGCTTGTAGGGCTTGTCGAAGAAGCTCCAGCCGCCCGAGATCGCGGTCCAGACGCAGGCGCAGCAGAACGCGAACGGGATCCAGAGCACCAGGGAGCGCACCAGCGCGGTCTGCACGGAGGGCGTGGAGCCGTTGTCGAGGTTCGCCACCCGCATCTTCAGCCACTTCTTGCCGAGCGTCTGCCCCGACTTGGTGATCATGAAGGTGTCGTAGCCGATGTAGAGCAGGGCGGCGACCAGCGACTGCGCGAAGGACTTGCCGTACTCGACCTTGTCGGCGTCCACGTCGTACTCGTTGACCCCGAAACCCCAGGTGAGCAGGGCGACGACGATCCCGACGAGGATGAGGTCGATGATGCGGGCGAGCGTGCGCCGGCCGCTGTCGGCGAGCGGGGGCATGCCGGCCAGTGGGTCGGAGGGGTAACCGCCGGCGCCGTAGCCGCCACCGCCGTAGGGGTCACCGCCGCCGTACGGGGAGCCGCCGCCATAGGGGTCACCGCCGCCGTACGGGCCTCCCGCGTCCGGCGGGGGCTGACTGCCGTACGGCGAACCGGAGTCGCCCGACGGCGGGGGCTGCTTCCTGAACGGGTCGTCTTCCGGCGGCTGCTGGCCGGAGCCGGGGGGCGGTTCGCTGCTCATGGCCCGAGTCGACCGCGAACCCCCCGGCTCCGCATCCGGCGAGCGGCCGTCCGGAGTACGGAGTCGGCCGACCGTTCCGTTCCGCCGTGTCCGGCTGTCCCGCTACCCCGCTACGAACGTGTGTGCGGCCTTGTCGTGCCAGCACTGGCGCCACGGCTTGTCGAACAGGCCCCATACGACGCCCACGACACCGATCGCGAGCAGGCCGGGCACGCTGTAGACCAGCCAGCGGCGCAGGGCCGCGCCGAAGGACGGGGGCTCGCCGCCCTCGATGTCCCGCACCTCCAGACCGAGCAGCTTCTTGCCGAGGGTGCGGCCCCACTTGGCGGTGGGCAGCGCCTCGTAGAGGACACCGAAGAGGAGGAGGACGGCGAGGATGACGCCGAGACAGGTGGACGTCGTGCCGTCCAGCAGCCAGACGGTGACGGTCTCGCCGCTGAGCTTGGCCGCGTCGATCTTCTCGTCGACGTGGTCGAGCGCCTTGGTGCCGAGCGGTACCGCCGCCGCGGCGGTGACGCCGAGCACCACGACCGTGTCCAGCAGCCGTGCCGCCAGCCGCTTGCCGAGGGCCGCGGGGCGGGCGGAGGCGTGCCGCCGGGCGGCGGCCTGGAAGATGTCGTCGACCGGCGGCTTCCAGGGCGCGACGGGCTGGTCCTCACCGGACGCGCCCGCGAGCCGGTGCACCTGCTGCGCCCAGGAGGGCTGCCCGCCACCGGGACCGCTCGTCAGGGGGGTGGAGCTGCCAGAGGCGGAGGCCGGGGTGGGCTGCTGCGGGACGGAGGGCGTGGCGGGGGCGACGGCCGGGGTGGCCTGCTGGGGGCCGGAGAGGGCGGTCGGGGCGGCGGTGGGAGCGGCGGCGGAAGCAGGGCCGGGGGCTCCTGCCTGCGCCTGTCCTTGCCCCTGCGCCTGCGCGGCTGCGGCTCGCTCGGCGGCGGCCTTGCCCGCACCGAAACCGGGGGCGCCGGTGCCCGCGGCGGCTGAACCGGGGCCACCTGAGCCCGGGGCGCCGGAGGCGGGGGTGCCGGGGCCGGTGAAGGCGGGGCCGCCGGTGCCGGAGGGGCCCGTGCCCGCGGAGGCCGGTGCGCCGAAGCCGCCCTGCGCCGCTCCGGCCGGGTGTGCGCCGCCCGTGCCCCCTCCCTGCGCCCCGCCCTGCTGGGCCGTGCGCGGGGCGACGGCCCGGAAGGTCATGGTCCCCTCGTCACCCACGGGGCCACCGGGGGCGGGGACGCCGGGAGTTGCGGCGCCGGGGCGGCCAGGAGCGGAGCCGGCCGGGCCACCGGCGACAGCCAGGCCGGACGAGCCGGAACCGGCGGCGCCGGGCGGGCCGAAGGCCGGGCCACCGGACGCACCCGCGCCCGCCCCCGCGTCGCCCTGCTGCCCCGTCGTAGGCCTGCGGAAGACGAACGTGTTGCCCGACGGGACGTCAGCGGCGTCCTGGGTGGGCGGGATCGTGGCCGTGCCGTCGGTGGCGGCGGTCTCGGAGGGGACGCGGGGGTCGGTGCCCGCCGCCGCTCCCCAGGAGACGCGGCGGTCCTGGTCGCCGCCGAACCCGGACTGGTGACCCCGGTCCGCGCCCCACGCGGACGCGGGCTCGGGACGGCTGCCGTGCTGGGCGTCCGCCGGGGACGGGTCCTCGTCGAAGAAGTGCGGGCCCGTCTCCTCCACCGGCGGCACCGCGGCGGCCGTACCCATACCCGTGCCCGGGTCCGGCGGCAGCGCGGCGGACGTACCCGGGGGCGCCGGCGGTGCGCCGTCCGACGGGGCCGGGCGACTCGTGCCCGGTACCCAGGCGGCGCCGTTCCAGAAGCGGACGTAGCCGGGGATGGACGGGTCCGGGTAGTAGCCCTCGCGGGGCCTGTCGTCACCGGGGGCCGGGGTTGGGGCACTCATGTCCGTCGTCCCGTATCTGCTCGGGGGTGAATATGGGGGGCTCCACATCTATCAGACCGGCGCAACCCCCCACCGCCAGTCCCACCGGACCCACACGTTCGAGACGTCCGGAAAAAAAGTTTCCCGAACCCGCGTAATGCTCGCGGGCCCACCCCGCTCTCCACTCCTGCGGGCCCACCACAGGGGCGCGCACGAGCGGAGAGGAACCGAACGACATGCACTACACCGTGGTGGAACGCGAACTGGAGCTCAAGCTCATCCTGTCGCCGGAGCGCAGCATCCCGGTCCCGGCCCGGCTGAGCTACCGCACCGACGACCCCTACGCCGTCCACGTCACCTTCCACATCAACTCCGAGCACCCGGTGAACTGGACGTTCTCCCGGGACCTGCTGGTGGAGGGGGTGTTCCGGCCGTGCGGGCACGGGGACGTGCGGGTGTGGCCGACGAAGTCGGAGGGGCGCAGCGTCGTTCTGATGGCGCTGAGTTCACCTGATGGAGACGCGCTGCTTGAGGCGCCGAGCGCGCAGGTGTCGGCCTGGCTGGAGCGGACGCTGCGGGTGGTGCCCCCGGGGACCGAGGGCGAGCAGCTGGGGATCGATGACGCGCTCGACCAGTTGCTCGCCCAGTGAGGACCGGGAATCCGCGGTCAGAACAGCTTGCCCGGGTTCAGCAGGCCCAACGGATCGAAGACCTGCTTGATCTGCCGCTGGAGCTCCACCCCGACGGGGCCGATCTCGCGGGCCAGCCACTCCTTCTTCAGCACCCCGACTCCGTGCTCGCCGGTGATCGTGCCGCCGAGTTCCAGGCCGAGGGCCATGATCTCGTCGAAGGACTCGCGGGCGCGCCGGGACTCGTCGGGGTCGGCGGCGTCGAAGCAGACGGTGGGGTGGGTGTTGCCGTCGCCGGCGTGGGCGACGACGCCGATGGTGAGCTGGTGCTTGTCGGCGATCCGCTCGACGCCCTCGATCAGGTCGCCGAGCCTCGACCGGGGCACGCACACGTCGTCGATCATCGTCACGCCCCGCACCGCCTCCAGCGCGGTCAGCGAGAGCCGCCGGGCGTGCAGGAGCAGCTCGGACTCGGCGGCGTCGTCGGCCGGGACGACCTGGGTGGCGCCGGCGGCCTCGCACAGGGCGCCGACGGCGGCGAGGTCGGCGGCGGGGTCCGGGGTGTCGAAGGCGGCGAGGAGGAGGGCCTCGGTGGTCTCCGGCAGGCCCATATCGGCGATGGCGTTGACGGCCTTGACGGTCGTGCGGTCCATCAGTTCGAGGAGGGAGGGGACGTGGCCGCCCTCCATGATCCGGCACACGGCGTCGCAGGCCGCGGCGGCCGACGCGAACTCGGCGGCCAGGACCAGCTGCTGGGGCGGCTGCGGCCGCAGCGCGAGGGTCGCCTTGACGACGATGCCGAGCGAGCCCTCGGAGCCGACGAAGAGGCGGGTGAGGTCGTATCCGGCGACGCCCTTGGCGGTGCGCCTGCCGGTGGACAGCAGGCGGCCGTCGGCGAGGACGACGTCGAGTCCGAGGACGTACTCGGCGGTCACCCCGTACTTCACGCAGCACAGGCCGCCCGAGGCGGTGCCGATGTTGCCGCCGATGGTGCACATCTCCCAGCTGGAGGGGTCCGGCGGGTAGTAGAGGCCGTGTTCGTTGACCGCTCGGGAGAGGGTGGCGTTGATGACGCCCGGTTCGACGACGGCGATGCGGTCGACCGGGTTGATCTCCAGGATGCGGTCCATCTTCGTCAGGGACAGCACGATGCAGTCGTCGGTGGCGTTGGCGCCGCCGGACAGGCCGGTGCGGGCGCCCTGCGGGACGACCGGGACGCGCAGTTCCGTGGCGGTGCGCAGAACGTGCTGGACCTGCTCCACCGTGCGCGGCAGGACGACGACGGCGGGGGCGCCGGCCGGGCAGAAGCTGGCCATGTCGTTGGCGTAGGAGGCCGTGACGTCGGGGTCGGTCAGGACGGCCTCGGCGGGCAGACCGGCCAGGAGCCGGTCGACGAGGTTCCCGGTCACTTCGTCTCGTGGCGCTTCGATACGGCTCATGATCACAGCGTCGCACCCGGGGCCATCGGTGTGAACCCCGTCCGCACAGGCCTTCGCATACGAGGGTGTGGTCGTCGTATTGACGCACAGTGATCGCCATGGAGAACCAAGACGAGGCCGCTCACGAAGGTCGCGCCGGCCGGCGGGCCCTGATCGCCGCCCTCACCGGATGTCTGGTGCTCGGCGGGACGCTGATGGTGCTGCCCTGGCAGCCGCCCGCCACCCGGGCGCCCGCACCGCCGGCGCCGGGTGCGCAGGCGTTGACGGCGGTGTCGGCGGGGGTGCCGGCCGCGTTGCCGGATCTCGCGGCGCTGATCGGTGAGCGGGAGACGTATCTGCGGAAGAACCCGCGGGACGCCGCGTCGTGGGCGGTGCTCGGGGCGGCGTACGTGGAGCAGGGGCGGCGGACGGCGGAGGCCGCGTACTACCCGAAGGCCGACCGGGCACTGCGGACCTCGCTGAGGGTCGGGAAGAACGCCGCCGCCCTCGACGGGATGGCCGCGCTGGCGAACGCGCGGCGGGACTTCCGGGCGGCGCGGACGTGGGGCGAGGCCGCGCTGAAGATGGACGCGAAGCGCTGGACGACGTATCCGCTGCTGATCGACGCCTGTACCGGCCTCGGTGACTGGAAGGCCGCCGGGCGGGCCCTGGAGCGGCTTCAGAAGCTGCGGTCGGGGCCGGCCGTGCTGGCGTGGGCCGGGGGCGTCTACCGGGACCGGGGCTGGCGCGAGGACGCGATGGCGCAGCTCTCCGACGCGGCGGCGGGCGCTCAGGCGCCGGCCGAGCGGGCGGCGTATCTGGAGCGGTTGGGGCAGCTGGCCTGGGAGCGCGGGGACCGGGAGGTCGCGCTGCGGAACTTCCAGGAGGCGGTGCGGACCGACCCGGACCAGCGGACCGCGCAGGCAGGGCAGGCGCGGGCGCTGGCCGCGCTGGGACGGACCTCGGAGGCGCTGAGCGCGTACCAGGTGGCGCTCACCCATCAGCCGGATCCGCAATACGCCCTGGAGCTGGGCGAGTTGTACGAGTCGCTGGGGCTGCGGCAGGCGGCGCAGGTGCAGTACGACCTGTTGCGGGCGCGGGTGCGTGGCGCCGCCGCGGGCGGGGCGGACCAGGAGTTGGTGCTCGGCGTGTTCGAGGCCGACCACGGTGATCCCGCCTCGGCGGTACGGCGGTTGCGGACGGAGTGGCGGCGCCAGCCCGGCATCGCGGTGGCCGACGCGCTGGGGTGGGCGCTGCACCGGGCCGGTCAGGACGAGGAGGGCCTGCGATACGCGGTGCGGGCGACGGACAAGGTGCACGGGGGTGGCGTACGCAGTGCGCTGTACGCCTATCACCGGGGCATGATCGAGCGGGAGTTGGAGAAGTTCGCTCCCGCGCGGCGGCATCTCCAGGAGGCGCTGCGCATCAACCCGTACTTCTCCCCGCTCCATGTGCCCGTCGCCCGGGAGGCGTTGACGGCGCTCGGGTCGGAGCCGCCGGCCGAGGACGTGCCGGTGATGGACGCGAAGGCGGAGAAGGAGTGAGCGGGCTCAGACCGCGGCCGTGCCGATGAGCGCGTTGCGGGTGACGAGTGCCGTCAGCTCCTCCTCCCCGAGCCCCTCGGTCCCCTCCGGCCTGCGTGGCAGGACCAGGTAGCGGGTCTCGGCGCTGGAGTCCCACACCGTGATGTCGACGGTGTCGGGCAGTTCCAGGCCGAACTCCCGTAGCACGGCACGGGGTTCACGCACCACGCGGGAGCGGTACGCCTCCGACTTGTACCAGCTGGGGGACGGGCCGAGGAGGCGGAGCGGATAGCAGGAGCAGAGGGTGCAGACGACGACGTTGTGGGTCGTCGCGGTGTTCGCCACGACGCGCAGGCGCTGGTACGAGCCGTCCATGTACCCGAGTTCCCGCACCGCGGCCGTGCCGTCCGCCAGCAGCCGGGACCTGAAGGCGTCGTCGGTCCAGGCGCGGGCGACCACCCGGGCGCCGTTGGCGGGGGACGAGGAGGCGAGGAAGGCGTCGATGGCCTCGTCCACCCGCTCGCCGGTGATCAGGCCCTTCTCCTCCAGCAGGGTCTCCAGCCGCCGTACCCGCCGGGCGGTCGTCGCGTCGGCGTGCTCACCTGTCACGGGCTGTCTCCACTTCGTACGCCTCCAAGTAGCTTTCCCACAGGTCCAGTACGACGTGATGGTCGCCCTCGCCCCACAGGTCCCGGGCCGCGAAGCGGACCGCGTAGATCTGCTCGACCGGCGCGTCCCCGCCGCCCTGTGCGCTGATGTCGGCCAGTTCCGCGGGCCCCTCTGCCTCGACGACCACACCGTGCTTGCCGCGGGCGTAGCGGGGCAGGCGGGTGTGGTGCGGCGGGTCGTGGGGGAAGGTGCGGACGTGGGTGCCGGGCGGGAAGCGGTCGCTGTCAGTCATCCAGCTCACCCGGTTCCAGGACGCCCTTGGCCTCCAGCAGGGCGACGATCGCGGTGAACCAGCGTTCGTAATACGAGGCCGCCAGGTACGCGGCGGGCGGCATCGACTCGATGGCGTCCCGGAACTCGTTGGTGTTGAAGACCCCTTGGGCGCGCAGGGTGTTGAAGAGGCCGACGACCCGGGCCTCCCAGTCCGCGTGGAAGGGTTCGCTGTCGTCGGCGGTGTCGATCGCGCCGAAGCCCTGGGTGCCGCCCACGTCGTTGATCCTCGCCATGGGCCCAGCCTACGGCCGCCCTGCGGCTGTTGCCCGGCTACGACAGCGGCTTGGCGTACAGGGAGAACCTGCGGGCACCGGCCGCGCCCGAGGCGAGGCCCAGGTAGAGGCCCTTCTCGGTCCGGTGGCGGACGGCGAGGCCCTCCGGCTCCCGGAAGGTGAGGGAGCGGCCGGCCTGGGTGCGCATGCGCTGGACCAGTTCGCCGGTGGTGAGGTCGACGCAGGAGAGGTAGACGTTGCCTGACTTGGCGGGCGGGTTGGTCTCGGGGTCGTAGGCGGTGCCGGCGAGTTGGTAGAGGTGGTCGCCGTGCAGGGCGTACCCCTGGAAGGGGATCTTGGGGTCGGGGTGCGGGGCGGGCTGGGCGATGTCCGCGACGGGGTCGTCGTAGTTGCGGTTCACGAAGGCGTCGAGGTCCCAGACGCGGTACCGCGGCTTGCCCTTGCGGCGGTAGCGGACGGCTATGCGCTCGCCGGCCATGCAGACCGTGGGCTGGTTGTTGGTGGAACCCGGTATCGGCTTACGGGTCTTGACGTCCGCGACGGTCCGGGTGGCTCCGGCGGCGAACTGGAAGCGGGTGACGGCCTGGCCGTAACCGCCCTTCGCCTCGGCCTCGGTCCATATCCACACCTTGCCGTCGGCGGCGTTCTGCACGCCCATGCTGACGCCGTGCCCGAAGCCCTGGAGGTTCATGTGGCCGAGCAACGTGCCTTCGTGGTCGAGCTTGTTGAGGCAGAGGTTGCCGGCGCCGATGCCGCCGCGGCGGACCTGGAGGACGTACAGGTGCTGGTGCACCTCGTCGAAGGCGAAGGACTGGAGGACCGTGCCCTCGTGCAGGGCCTTCTCCTTCAGCCGGCGCTTCGCCGGTACGTCGAGGTCGATGCGGTCGGTCACGGTGGTGCTCCCGGGCTCCCACGGACGCCCTGATGGCGCCCACAGGACCAGAGAGTGTCAACTTCCGTTCACCGGTTTCAAGGTTCCGCGAAAGCGCTTGTCGATTCACGCCACATTCACAGGTTGCCGCGACGGGCCTGCTCGCGCTCGATCGCCTCGAAGAGGGCCTTGAAGTTGCCCTTGCCGAAGCCCATCGAGCCGTGCCGCTCGATGATCTCGAAGAAGACGGTCGGCCGGTCCTGGACCGGCTTGGTGAAGATTTGCAGCAGATAGCCGTCCTCGTCGCGGTCGGCGAGGATCTTCAGTTCGCGCAGGGTCCCGAGGGGGACGCGGGTGTCGCCGACCCACTCGCCGAGGGTGTCGTAGTAGGAGTCCGGGGTGTCGAGGAACTGGACTCCGGCCGCCCGCATGGTCCGTACGGTCTCGACGATGTCGCCCGTGTTGAGCGCGATGTGCTGGACGCCGGCGCCGCCGTAGAACTCCAGGTACTCGTCGATCTGGGACTTCTTCTTGGCGACGGCGGGCTCGTTGATCGGGAACTTGACCTTGAGGGTGCCGTCGGCGACGACCTTGGACATCAGCGCGCTGTACTCGGTGGCGATGTCGTCGCCGACGAACTCCTTCATGTTCGTGAAGCCCATGACCTTGTTGTAGAAGCCGACCCATTCGTTCATCCGGCCGAGCTCGACGTTGCCGACGCAGTGGTCGATGGCCTGGAAGGTGCGGTGGGCGGGCGGCTCGACGATCGGGGACGCGGGGACGAAGCCGGGGAGATAGGGGCCTTCGTAGTCCGTGCGCTCGACGAGGGTGTGGCGGGTCTCGCCGTACGTGGCGATCGCGGCCAGGACGACGGTGCCGTGCTCGTCCTTCAGCTCGTACGGCTCGGTGACGCTCGTCGCGCCGTGCTCGATCGCGTAGGCGTACGCGCGGCGGGCGTCCGGGACCTCGATGGCGAGGTCGACGACGCCGTCGCCGTGCTCGGCCACATGCCGGGCGAGGAAGTGGCCCCAGGTGGTGGCGGGCTTGATGACGGAGGTGAACACGAAGCGGGCGGAGCCGTTCTCCAGGACGTAGCTCGCGGTCTCACGGCTGCCGTTCTCCGGTCCGGAGTAGGCCACGAGCCGCATGCCGAAGGCGGTCGAGTAGTAGTGCGCCGCCTGCTTGGCGTTGCCCACGGCGAAGACGACCGCGTCCATTCCCTTGACCGGGAAGGGGTCTGCCTGCCGGGCGGTGTCGGGGGTCCGGCGTGTGGTCTGCGTCATACTCGCAGCCTTCTCCGGCTCGGCAAGATGCGCAACAGTTCTGGTTTTGGGCGGGCAATATGCTCAGCACTCGGCCCGTTTGCGCGGGTTCTCTGTACAGGATGGCCACCGGGAAGGGTGACGCTCGTGGGGATCGACGGGCTGGACGGACGGATCATCGTGCTGCTGGCACGGGAGCCGCGGATCGGGGTGCTGGAGATGTCCCGGCGGCTGGGGGTGGCCCGGGGCACGGTGCAGGCGCGGCTCGACCGGCTTCAGTCGAATGGCGTCATCCGCGGATTCGGCCCCGAGGTGGACCCGGCGGCCCTCGGCTACCCGGTGACCGCGTTCGCCACGCTACAGATCCGGCAGGGCCAAGGCCCGGACGTACGGGCCCACTTGGCGACCGTACCGGAGGTGCTGGAGCTGCACACGACCACGGGGTCCGGGGACATGCTGTGCCGCCTTGTGGCCCGGTCCAACGCGGATCTTCAACGGGTGATCGACCGGGTTGTCGGTTTCGATGGGATCGTCCGGGCCGCCACGGCGATCGTGATGGAGAACCCGGTTCCGCTGCGGATCATCCCGCTGGTGGAACAGGCGGCCGAGGACCAGGAAAGGGACTAGCGGCCATGGGGTGAGGGCGTGTGAGCTTCTGGGAGTACCTCGGCAATCGCCATCAGCAGCTGCTCACCGACGCCTACCAGCACGCCAGCGCCGTCTTCCAGTGCATGGTCGTGGCGACGCTGATCGGGGTGCTGATCGGGGTCGTCACCTATCGCAGCGAATGGGCCGGGAACCTCGCGACCCTCACCACCTCCAGCATTCTGACCATCCCGTCGCTCGCCATGATCGGTCTGCTCATCCCGATCGTCGGTCTGGGTGTGCCGCCCACGGTGATCGCGCTGACCCTGTACGGGCTGCTGCCGATCGTGCGCAACGCGATCGTCGGGCTGCGCGGGGTCGACCCCGCGCTGGTGGACGCGGCGACCGGCATCGGGATGTCCCGGCTGATGCGGCTGGCGCGGGTCGAGCTGCCGCTGGCCTGGCCGCCGATCCTGACCGGCATCCGGGTCTCCACGCAGATGCTGATGGGCATCGCGGCCATCGCCGCCTACGCCTCCGGTCCCGGCCTCGGCAACGAGATCTTCCGCGGGATCGCCTCCCTGGGCAGCAAGAACGCGCTCAACCAGGTGCTCGCGGGCACGCTCGGGATCATCGTCCTGGCCCTGTTGTTCGACGCCGCGTACGTCCTGATCGGACGGCTGACCATTCCCAGGGGGATCCGTGTCTGAGACGTCCGCATCCACGTCGACCGCCTCCACGGCGACCATCTCCACGTCGTCCACGTCCACGCCGACCGCCTCCGGCGCCGCCATCGAGCTGGAGAACCTGACCAAGAGATACCCCGGCAATCCGCAGCCCTCCGTCGACAACGTCAACATGGAGATCAAGGCGGGCGAGATCGTCATCTTCGTCGGCCCGTCCGGCTGCGGTAAGTCGACGACGCTCAAGATGATCAACCGGCTGATCGAGCCGACCGGCGGCCGGATCCGCATCGGCGGCGAGGACGTCACCGACATCGACCCGGTCAAGCTCCGCCGCAAGGTCGGCTACGCGATCCAGTCGGCCGGACTGTTCCCGCACATGACGGTCGCGCAGAACATCGCGCTGGTGCCGAAGATGATCGGCTGGGGCAAGGGCCGGATCAAGAACCGGGTGGAGGAGCTGCTCGACCTGGTCGGCCTGGACCCCGGCGAGTTCCACGGCCGCTATCCACGCCAGCTCTCCGGCGGCCAGCAACAACGAGTGGGCGTGGCCAGGGCGTTGGCGGCCGATCCACCGGTCCTCCTGATGGACGAGCCGTTCGGCGCGGTCGACCCGATCACCCGGGACCATCTCCAGGACGAGCTGATCAGGCTCCAGCACGAGCTGCACAAGACGATCGTGTTCGTCACCCACGACTTCGACGAGGCGATCAAACTGGGCGACCGTATCGCCGTGCTGCGCGAACGCTCGCACATCGCCCAGTTCGACACCCCGGAGGCGATCCTCACCAACCCGGCGGACGACTTCGTCTCCGGGTTCGTCGGCGCGGGGGCGGCACTCAAACGACTGAACCTGACCCGGGTACGGGATGTGGAGATCACCGACTACCCGACGGTGACCGTGGACGATCCGCTCCAGGAGATCTTCAACCTGCTCCGCGGCAGCGGTACGAACGAGATCCTGCTCCTCGACAAACGCGGCCGCCCCTACAAGTGGCTGCGCCGCGGCGACCTGATGCGGGCGAAGGGTTCGCTGGCGCGGGCCGGGACGCTCGTCCACGACACGGTGACGCGCGACGCGACCCTGCGGGACGCGCTGGAGGCCGTGCTGACGGACAACGCGGGGCGGGTGGCGGTGACCGGGCGGCGCGGTGAGTACACGGGTGTGGTCGACATGGAGACGCTGATGAACTCCGTGCACGAACTGCTGGAGGCGGACCGGCTGGAGGCCATGGAGCACCAGCACGCGCTGGAGGAGGCCAGGGCCGCCCAGACCCACGCCGAACAGGAAGGCGACGGAGGGGAGAAGAAGGCGTGAGCGGCTCCCCTGTGCAGCAGCGGCCCGACGGTGAGCACGACGTCAAGGGCCTCGCCTTCCGCGACGAGGGCGAGGCGGAGCAGGAGGCACCGCCGCCGGCGGCGACGGCCCCCCGCCGTATCACCTGGCAGAAACTGACCTTCCTGCCCGCTGTCCTGGTGGCGGTCCTGCTGGCGACCTGGCTGTGGTTCCAGCAGGCGGACCTGGACTCGATCTCCGAGAACGCGCTGTCGAACGGGCAGGTGTCCAAGGCCCTTTGGCAGCATGTGAAGCTGACGGTGATCTCCACCTTCTTCGTGCTGATCATCGCGATCCCGCTGGGCATCCTGCTCACCCGCCGGATGTTCCGCCCGGCCGCCCCGGTAGCGATGGCGATCGCCAACATGGGCCAGGCGACCCCGGCTATCGGTCTTCTCGCCCTGCTGGTCATCTGGCTGGGCACGGGCACGAAGGCGGCGCTGATCGGCATCATCATCTACGCCGTCCTCCCGGTCCTGTCGAACACCATCGCGGGCCTGAAGGCGAACGACCCGACGCTGCTGGAGGCGGCGCGGGGAATCGGGATGTCCTCCCTGGGCGTGCTGAGGCGGGTGGAGTTGCCGCTCGCGGTCCCGCTGATCCTGGCCGGCGTGCGCACCGCCCTGGTCCTGAACGTCGGTACGGCGACACTGGCGACGTTCGGCGGGGGCGGCGGCCTCGGCGTCCTGATCACGACCGGCATCACCAACCAGCGCATGCCGGTGCTGATGCTGGGCTCGATCCTCACGGTGGTGCTGGCGCTGCTGGTGGACTGGCTGGCTTCGCTGGCGGAACTGGTGCTGCGGCCACGGGGGTTGGAGGTGGAGCGATGAAGCGCGCGGCTGCTTTCACCGGGGTGGTGCTGCTGCTGGCCTCGGCCTGCGGCCTGACCAGCGGCTCCCCCATGGTCGACGACGTGAAGCCGGGCTCGATCGGCGGTGGTCAGCCGCTGAAGGGCGCGAGCCTGACGGTCACCTCGAAGGAGTTCACGGAACAGCTGATCCTGGGCGCGATCATGGGGATCGCGTTCGAGGCGGCGGGCGCGGACGTGCTGGACCGCACCGGGATCCAGGGGTCCATCGGGGCCCGGGAGGCGGTCAAGTCCGGTGACGCGGACGGGATGTACGAGTACACGGGCACCGCCTGGATCACGTACCTGGGCAACAGCGAACCGATCGCCGACCCGCGGGCGCAGTGGGAGGCGGTCCGCAAGGCCGACCTGAAGAACGGCCTGACATGGCTGGCCCCCGCGGCGCTGAACAACACCTACGCGCTGGCGATGAACGCGGCCAACTTCAAGAAGTACGGCACGAAGACGCTGTCGGACGTGGCCGCCCTCTCGAAGTCCGACCCCGGTGCGGTGACGCTGTGCGTGGAGAGCGAGTTCGCCAACCGCGCGGACGGACTGCCGGGCATGGAGAAGGCGTACGGCATGAGCGTCCCCGCGAAGAACATCACGCAGATGGACACCGGGATCATCTACACCCAGGTGAAGAAGGGCAGTTGCACCTACGGCGAGGTCTTCACGACCGACGGCCGCATCAGGTCCATGAACCTCACGGTCATGCAGGACGACAAGAAGTTCTTCCCCAACTACAACGCCGCCCCCGAGATCAACTCCAAGTCCCTGAAGAAGTGGCCGGCGATCGAGAAGATCCTCGACCCGGTCACGAAGAAGCTGAACAACACGGTGGCCCAGGAACTGAACGCCAAGGTGGACGTGGACGGAGAGGACCCCCACCAGGTGGCCCTGGACTGGATGAAGACAGAGGGCTTCGTGAAGGAGGGGTGACCCTGCCGGAGGAGCCTCGGAGGGACCCTCGCCTAACAGCTCGGGACGGATCCCTTCCCCGACTCCAAGGCCGCCAGCGAGGTGACCGCGCCCTTCAGTGTGGTCACCGGGATCAGGCGTAGGCCCTTCGGGAGTTCGGCCTTGGCGTCGGTGCACTCGTCCTTGGGGACGAGGAACACCGTGGCGCCGTCGCGCTTCGCGGCCTGGGTCTTCAGGGAGACGCCGCCCACCGCGCCCACTGTCCCGTCGGCGTCGATCGTGCCGGTACCGGCGATCACCCGGCCGCCGGTGAGGTCGCCGCCGTTGCCGTCGCCGTTGAGCTTGTCGACGATGCCGAGGGAGAAGAGGAGCCCGGCGCTGGGGCCGCCGACGTCCGCCAGTTTCAGCGTGACCTTGATGTTCTTGTCGGAGAGGTCCAGGTAGTTCAGCGCGGCCTCGGTCGCCGCGTCCTGGGACTCCTTCATCTGCTCGGTGTTGTGCCGCTCGATCTCCTTCGTGGACTGCCCGCTCGGATACACCGAGTCGCGCGGCATGACCGCCCGGTCCGTGGCGAACCACGCGTCGATCACGTCCGAGAGGGAGACGCGCGCGTCGGGGTTGGTCGCCTCGATGGTCGTCATCCGCAGCTGCCCGGTCGTCGTACGCGTCTGGGCACCCGCGATCGTGATCACCGGGGTGTCCTGGTTCTCGCCGAGGACGTTCGCCGTCATACCCGGCTGCGTCAGCGAGAGCGGCAGCGGCGCGAGGGCCGCCGTGGCGAGCAGGGCCACGACGGGCAGGGCGCAGACGGCGACGGCCTGGGGGCGCGTGAGGCGAGAGAGCACGGGATCAATCTAACGTGACGACCACTTCCGGCCAGGAGCCGGTGGCGGCACGAGGTGACCGACGACGATCCGGTGAGCAGGCAGACCGACGGCCGTCCGGTGAGCGGGGTGGCCGAGGGCCATCCTGTGAGCAGGCTGACCGACGACCATCCCGTGAACAGGCTGACCGACCGCCATCCCCTGAACAGGCTGACCGACCGCCATCCCCTGAACAGGCTGACCGACCGCCATCCCCTGAACAGGCTGACCGACCGCCATCCCCTGAACAGGCTGACCGACCGCCATCCCCTGAACAGGCTGACCGACCGCCATCCCCTGAACAGGCTGACCGACCGCCATCCCGTGAACAGGCTGACCGACCGCCATCCCGTGAGCGGGGTGGCCGAGGGCCATCCCGCTCATCGCGGACGCGGCCCGATCGCCCCGGCCGCCTCATACGCGCCCCGGTCACCCCGGCCGGCCGCTCAGCGCAACGCCTCCGCCACCTCCCGTGCCGCGTCCATCACGCGTGGCCCGACCCGCTCGGGGACCGCGTCCGCCAGCATCACCACACCCACGCTGCCTTCCACGCCCGTGACCCCGAGCAGGGGCGCGGCGGCGCCGCTGGCCCCCGCCTCCAGTTCGCCGTGGGTGAGGGTGTACCCGGGCTCAGCGGGTGGCTGGGTGCGTGCGGACAGGATCGCCCGGCCCGCGGCACCCCGGTCCAGGGGATGCCGGAACCCGGCGCGATAGGCCACGTGATAGTCGGTCCACGTCGGTTCGACCACGGCGACGGCGAGCGCCTCCGCTCCGTCCACCAGCGTGAGATGGGCCGTGGCCCCTATGTCCTCGGCGAGGGAACGCAGGGCCGGCAACGCGGCCTCGCGCACCAGCGGATGCACCTGGCGGCCGAGGCGCAGCACCCCGAGGCCGACCCGGGCACGTCCGCCCAGGTCACGCCGTACGAGAGCATGCTGTTCGAGGGTGGCGAGCAACCGGTACACGACGGTCCGGTTTACACCCAGTTTGTTGGATAGCTCGGTGACGGTCAGCCCGTGGTCCGTATCGGCCAGCAGCTTGAGGACCCGTAGTCCTCGGTCGAGCGTCTGAGAGGTCTCCGCGGTCACGACGCCCACTCCTCCAAGTGGTGAGGTCGGCGACCCTGCCGCGAAGATGCGTCATCGAGTCCCGTCGGTGACGCGCGTCAGAGGCCGCCGATCGGCCGGCGGCCCGGCATGCGTACCGGGCCGCGTCGCTTCACGGCTGCGCTCCGCGGCGGCGCTGCCACGGGGCGTGTGCGTAGCGGGACATTAGCGAAGCCGGTTCGCTGAGCGGAAGGCTCCGTCCAGAATCCGGGCAGTGGCCGGTACGGACTACTCCGTTTGTCCTGATACGTACGGCGCACAACATCCTGCGAGCACAGCAACTGACACGCCCCGCGCCCCCGGCCTCAGCGCATCCGGGTGGCCCACTCCTGCACCTTGGCGATGCGCTGCCGCAGCTGCCCGGCGGTGGCCTCCGCGCTCGGCGGGCCGCCGCACAGCCGGCGCAGCTCGGTGTGGATGACCCCGTGCGGCTTGCCGCTCTGGTGGACGTACGCGCTGACCATGGTGTTGAGCTGCTTGCGCAGCTCCATCATCTCCTTGTGCGAGACGACGGGCCGCCGCTCGGCGGGCAGTTCGAGGAGGTCCGCCTCGCTGTCCGGCTTCTTGCGGCTGTGCGCGATCTGCCGGGCCTGCCGCTTCTGGAGCAGCAGCTGCACCTGGTCGGGTTCGAGGAGCCCGGGGATCCCGAGGTAGTCCTGCTCCTCCTCGCTGCCCGGATGGGCCTGCATACCGAACTCGGCGCCGTCGTACAGCACCCGGTCGAAGACGGCCTCGGACTCCAGCGCCTCGAAGGAGAACTGCTCCTGCTCGCCGGTGTCCTCGTCCTGCTCCTTGTTCGCCTCCTCCATCTCCTTCTCGGACTCGGCGTACGGGTCCTCCTCGCCCTCCTTCTTCGGCTTGTCGAGGGCGTGGTCCCGTTCCACCTCCATCTCGTTGGCGAAGGTGAGGAGGTCGGGCACGGTCGGGAGGAAGACGGAGGCGGTCTCGCCGCGGCGCCGCGAACGCACGAAGCGGCCCACGGCCTGGGCGAAGAAGAGGGGCGTGGAGATGGTGGTGGCGTACACGCCGACGGCGAGCCGCGGGACGTCGACGCCTTCCGACACCATGCGTACGGCGACCATCCAGCGGTCGTTGCTCTCGCTGAAGTCGTCGATGCGCTTGGACGCGGCGGCTTCGTCGGAGAGTACGAGGGTCGCCTTGTTCCCCGTGATCTCGCGGATCAGCTTGGCGTAGGCGCGGGCGGAGTCCTGGTCGGAGGCGATGACGAGCGCGCCCGCGTCCGGGATGGCCTTCCTGACCTCGGTGAGCCGCTGGTCGGCGGCGCGCAGCACGCTCGGCATCCACTCACCGCGCGGATCGAGCGCCGTACGCCAGGCCTGGCTGATCGCGTCCTTGGTCATGGGCTCGCCCAGACGGGCCGCGATCTCGTCCCCCGCCTTGGTGCGCCAGCGCATGTTGCCGCTGTAGGACAGGAAGATCACCGGGCGGACGACATGGTCGGCGAGCGCGTTGCCGTACCCGTAGGTGTAGTCGGCGGCCGACCGCCGGATGCCCGCGTTGTCCTCCTCGTAGGTCACGAAGGGGATCGGGTTGGTGTCGGAGCGGAAGGGCGTGCCGGTGAGGGCGAGGCGGCGCGTGGCGGGCTCGAACGCCTCGAGGCAGGCCTCGCCCCAGGACTTGGAGTCACCCGCGTGATGGATCTCGTCCAGGATCACGAGGGTCTTGCGCTGCTCGACGCGGTTGCGGTGCAGCATCGGCCGTACACCGACACCGGCGTACGTCACGGCGACGCCGTGGTAGTCCTTGCCGAGCGGGCCCGCGCTGTACTCGGGATCGAGCTTGATCCCTATCCGCGCGGCCGCTTCCGCCCACTGCTTCTTCAGATGCTCGGTCGGCGCGACCACGGTCACCTGCTGCACGACATGGTGGTGCAGCAGCCAGGAGGCGAGCGTCAGCGCGAAGGTGGTCTTGCCGGCGCCGGGGGTGGCGACGGCGAGAAAGTCGCGCGGCTGCTCCTGGACGTACTTCTCCATCGCCCCCTGCTGCCAGGCACGCAGCTTGCTGGCGGTGCCCCAGGGGGCGCGGCCGGGGAAGGCGGGAGACAGATGGTGGGACGTGGTGGAGGCGGCGGTGGTAGTCACGGTCTCCGTAGGGGGTCCGGTGCGTATGACGACCGGGTCACCTTACCGGCGCCCCGACACCGTCAACGTCCGGACGGGGCCGGGTCGCCCGTGGGTGGGACCGAGGTCACAGCTGCCGCAGCCGTCCCGCGATCACCGGGATGTCGCTCTCCGCCCCGGAGGCCACATCGATGACCAGGTCATACACGGTGTCCTGGTCGCAGGCCGTCAGATCGACCCCGTTGACGCCGAGGAAGACCGCGGCGGCGAGCCAGGCCGTCCGCTTGTTGCCGTCGACGAGCGGGTGGTTCGCGGCGAGGGCGTGCAGGAGGGCGGCGGCCTGCTCGTACAGGTCGTCGTAGGCCTGCGTGCCGAACATACGGGCACGCGGCCGACGCACGGCGGAGGCGAACAGCCCGGGGTCCCGGGCCTCCGGAGCCCGGCCGCCGAAGGCGATCCGGGCGATCTGCTCGACTTCCGCGACGGTGAGGTGCCTGGTCATTCGCCGAGCCTTCGCAGCAGGTCGGCGTGGGCGAGGGCCAGCACCCCGGCCCGCATCCGCACCGGTGACGCCTCCTCGGCCACCCGATGCAGTACGGCGTCCAGCGCGATGTCCTCCGGGCGGCGGCCGGTGGCGTCGGCGAGGTCGTCGAGCTCCTGCCGCAGGCCGGCCGGGAGGTGAAGGGTCAGCTCGTCCATGCCGGAAAACTAGCGCCCCTGATCAGCCCGCCTCGACCGGATTACCTTTCACCGCTCCCGCAACCGCCTCGTCACCCACGCCCCCACCAACGCCACCCCCGCCATCGGCAGGAACACCGCCGCGAACGCGGCCGGATGGGAGCCGGTGCCGGACGCCTGCGTCGCCGCGTGGCTCACCGTGCCGCCGCCCAGCGCAGCGAACGCGGCGCCGCCCGCCGCCAGCAGGACGACATTGGCCAGGGCGTCGGAGATCTGGAGGGACGCGGAGTTGGTGCCGGCCTCCTCGGGGGCGGAGAGGTGCAGCAGGAGCACGCTGGTCGAGGAGATCACCAGGCCCATGCCGAAGCACCCGAACGCCCACGCGACGGCGACCGTCCAGGCCGGCACCGAGTCGATCAGCACGCTCGGCGCGGCGGCGATCGCCGCGGCCACCAGCACCATCCCGGCCGTCATCAGCCGCTCCCGGTACCGCTCCACCCGCGCCCGCGACTGCACCCACGACCCCAGCGCCCACGTCACCCCGCCCGCCGCGAGCGAGAACCCGGCGAGCGTCGGCGACAGTCCCCGCTGGGTGACCAGCATCAGCGGCACGAAGGACTCCGCTGCGATGAAGGAGCCCGCCGCGACACCGCGCAGCAGCACGACGGAGGGCAGCCCGCGGGCGGCACGGTAGGTGCCGCGGGGCAGCAGCCCGAGCACGGCCGGCACGAGCAGCGCGGCGCCCGCGACGGCCGGGACCAGTGAGAGCCACCGCAGATCCTGGGCGGCGTACTGAAGAAGGCCCGCGCCCAGCGAGATGCCGAGGGCGAGACGGATACGGCGCCGGTCGACGGAGACGGTACGGGCGGAGTCGTCGACCGGTCCCCCGGCCCGCCGTCGTATCTGCGGCAGCGCGAGCGCCAGCGGGAAGACGACCAGCACCGGGATCCCGACGAACACCCACCGCCATCCCAGATGCTCGGTCACCGCGCCCGCGGCGAGCGGCCCGACGATCGACGGTACGACCCAGCCCGCGGCGAAGGCGGCCATGATCGCGGGCCGCAGCCGCTCCGGGTAGGCCCGTCCCACGACGACGTACAGCGCGACGATGACCAGCCCGCCGCCGAACCCCTGCACCGCCCGCCCGAGGATGAACAGCCACATCGCCCCCGCGGTCCCGGAGAGCATCAGCCCGGCCGCGAAGGAGGCGATGCCGGTGGTCAGCGGGCCGAGCGGACCACGCCGGTCGGACCACTGCCCGGACAGCACCATCCCGAAGAGGGAGGTCGTGAAGTACCCCGAGAACGCGAAGGCGTACAGCGACAGCCCGTCCAGCTCCCGCGCCGCCACGGGCATCGCCGTCCCCATAGTCGGTTTGAGCCACAAAATGCGAGCGGCCGCCCCCGAAGGGGGAACTCCCCGGGAGCGGCCGCGCTTGTCCCGCTGACGGCGCACTGGCCGCAGGCCGGCAACGGGGATCTTGGGGCTCTGCCTCTCAGACCTGCCAGGCCTCCGAGGGACGGTCGAGCCATGCGTGCTGACTGTCAGCGGTCACGGTCAGGCCGAACCGCTCGATACCCGGTTCACCAGCTGCCCGCCACCAGGCCAGGGCGGCGGCCACCTCGTCCCACAGCCTGCGGGGTCCGGACTGCCAGACCGAGGCCTCGTCCTGGCCGTCGCGGAACATGACACACGCCCACGACTTGTCGGCCAGGCCGTAGAACCACACCGGCCGCGCACCGTCACGCGCGGCGGCGGCCTGGTGGTGGCAGTCCCGCACGCGCAGGCCGACAGCGAAGGAGGCGGCGGCGAACCGCCCGTCGCCGAGCAGCTGCTCCTCGGTGACGCCCGTCGTGGAACGGTCGGCCCCGCTCACTCCGTCCGGCACGTAGACCGTGTGTCCGACGAACGGCAGCCGCTGCGAGCGCAACTTCATGAACTCCACCGGCCCGGTGAACCGGCCCGAAGCGCTCGCGCCGTCCTCGTCGACGTCCAGGCGCACGATGGCGTCCTCGTTGCCGTAGTGGGTGCCCCACGGGGCCACGATGCGGCCGCCGGGCCGGGTCTGCGCGAGCCAGGCCGGCGGCACGCTGCGGATCCCGGCAGTGACGATCAGCCGGTCGTACGGTGCTCCCGACGCGTCGCCTTCCGCCCCGTCCCGGGCCAGCACGAGGACGGGCCGGCCGGATCGCATGAGCCGTTCGCGCGCGGCCGCGGCTACGACGGGATCGATCTCCATGCTGGTCACGTTGCCGTGGCCGAGCCGTTCGGCGAGCAGCGCCGCGTTCCATCCGGTGCCGGTGCCGACCTCCAGGACGCGGTCGCCGCTCTGCACATCCAGGTCCCGGAGCATGCGGAACACGACCGACGGCATGGACGCCGAGGACGTCGGCACCTCTCCAGGCCCATCGCTCTTGCCGTCGTCCCATTGGGTCACGATCGGTACGTCGGCGTCGGCGTACTTGGCCCACAGGTCCGGGTCTCGGCGCCGGTCCACGGTGACGTGTGTGCCGGTGTCCATGTCGTACGGCCACATCACGTCGGGCAGGAACTCGGCGCGCGGCACAGCCGCGAACACGGGGATCCAGTCGGAGGTCATGGCCTTGCGCTCGAGGAGGTGGCGGCCCAGGTCGGACCGCCCCTCCTGTAGTCCGGTGAACGTCATGTCAGCCGAAGACCTTCGGCCCACCGTCGGGGGAGGGAGGATCGGTCGGGCCGGGCCACGGCTCACCCGGCAGCCCGTCGCCGCCGTCCCCGCCGCCTTCCCCGCCCACGGCCACTCGGTAGATCAGATCTGCCCTCAAGGTGTTCTCCCTGTGTCGTGACTTCATCGTGCTCGCCACCGTCCCGTCGGGGAAGGCGACGTCTTGGAACCCGTCCCGTCGAAGGACTTTGCAACCTTCGACGGGACGGGAGTTCTGGTTGCGGCCCGGCGCGGCGCAGCCACTCAGGCCTGCGGGTCGCCCTCAATACGGTCCTGTCCAGCGGCGATCAGTTGGACGACTGCGTACGGCTCGCACAGCATGGCCATCGAGGGCATGGGCACCGACCAGTAGGACTTCCAGGCCACGGGGTTGAGCTCGACCGCATCCACCTTGGGCACGCCGAGGTACGAGTTGCGTCCCAGGAGATCGACGCCCATGGCGCTCAGGACCTGTAGGGCCCGATGCCATTTCGCCGGCATGCTGGCGGGCACGAGCGCGTAGAAGCGGCGGCCCTGTGGGTCACAGATGACCGGGCCTCCGCCGAGGGCCTCGTCGAGGAAGACGTCGAGACGCGGCGAGGGCATCTCCTCACCGCCGGTCAGGGCGAGCACCAGGTGGGCGGGAATCCGTACGGCCGAGAAGAGCGTGCCCAGAGGCAGCAGCGCCACGCCATGGTCGGTCCACTCCTGACGGGGCACGTCGGGCGTCGGGTGCGTGGACAGCAGCCACTGCTCGGTCGCCTGCTGCCGGTCGGAGGTGGCCACAACCACCGTGGGGCTCGGCACGAGGCCTGCGCCGTCGGGAAGTAGGCGGGTTCCGGCGGAGACCTCGGTGTGCGTACGCTTCATCGCGTCGGCTTCCTGTGTAGTCGGCCAACCCCGGGACCGGTCGCACGGTCGCCGGGGTCTGTGATGTTCATGCATCAAGACTCGTCGGATGCGCGCAACTACACGATGACCAGCAGGGGTTACCGAGGCGGTAATACACTCGTTCTTGGTTCGGTACGGCGCGACGCAGCGCATACGATCACCCCGGAAGTTGGCCCTATGGACGCCACCACCCCCGGCCCGCTCGCCCCGGAGGTCCTTGAACGCGAGGACGTGAAACGGGCACTGGCAGAACACGACTTCGCTGCGGCCTTCTCGCTCATCAAGAAGTGGGGCGGCATGTCGCAGAACCGCATTGCGTCGGCCTGCCACCTCACCCCCGGCAAGGTCTCCACGATCATCAGCGGGCAGCAGCAGGTCACCAGCTTCGAAGTGATCTGCCGCATTGCCGATGGGTTCCGCATCCCCGGCCAGATGGTGGGCCTCGCCGACCGACCCTGGGAGAGACAGCCCACCGCACCCGACCCACCCGCGCCGCCGCCCCCACGGTCTTCCGACGACGCCCCATGGCGCCCCTCAACGACCGTGCACCTGGCCGCGGACCTGACCAGGAGCGACCTCGTGATGGACCGCCGTACGGCGACGCGCGCCCTCGCCGGGGCCGCCGTGTCCGGCGCTGCCCTACTCGACTCCCTCGAAGGCTGGCTCCAGCCCCTGCCGGACGTGGAACCCGTGCGTCATCGGGGCCGCATCGGTCAGCGAGAGGTCCGTGAACTCGAAGGGACGGCGCGCGCCTTCCGAGCCTGGGACCACCGATTCGGCGGAGGGCTGCGTCGAAAGGCCGTCGTGGGACAGCTCAACGAGGTGGCCGGCCACCTCGAAGAGCACCAGGCACCCGCCATCGAGCAAGGCCTCTTCCGCGTCATGGCTTACCTGGGTGGTACGGCCGCAACGATCGCCTGGGACTCAGGCCTCCACAAACAGGCCCAGAACTATTACCTGTTGGCGCTGCGTGCGGCTCACGCTGGCGGCGACCCAGCGTTCGGAGCCAACGTCCTGGCGGGCATGGCGCGGCAGATGCTCTACCGAGACCGTCCTCAGGACGCGCTGGAACTCGTGCACCTTGCGCAGAAAGGTGCACTGAAGGCGGCCAGCCCTCGCCTGGCTGCCATGCTCCACACCCGCGAAGCCTGGGCGTACGCGGCCATGGGCCGCACAGCGGCCTTCACGCGTGCGACCGGGGAAGCCAGAGAATCCCTCGCTGAAGCACGGACAGACGAAGAGCCGTACTGGATCACCTACTTCGACGACGCCGAGCTGTCGGGTGTCACCGGTGGGCGCTTGCTCGACATGGCCCGGGGCGACCCACAGAAACATGCGGAGGCTGCTGCGGCCAGCATCCAGGAAGCACTGGTCACCCGCGGTTCCGAGGCCAGCCGCAGCCACGCCCTCGACTTGATCGGCTTGGCAGAGTGCCACTTCCTGATGGGAGATCTCACAGGGGCGGTTGACCAGACGCATAAAGCGGTCGACGCCGCGGCTCTCACCCAGTCCAGCCGTGTCCGTACGCAGCTCGGCCAGCTGTACCCGTACACAGTGGGACGGTCGGCATCCCGTACGGTCAGTGAGGCGCGGGCAAGAATCCGCGAGCTGCTGTCGAGCTGAAGGAGTGCCGTGACCGCCGTTGCCGTGACTGGGCACATGGACCTGGCCAATGCCACTGTGCCCCTCGTGCGTGACGCCCTGAGGGAGACGCTCAAGCCGTTCCTTGCCGATGGCCTGACAGGGATCTCATGCATCGCCAAGGGCTCCGACTCCCTGTTTGCGGAGGTAGTCCTCGAGTTGGGCGGGCGCCTGGTAGTGGTGCTCCCCTCGAAGGACTACCGGCAGAAGATGGTCAAGCCGGATCATGAGGAGACCTTCGACCGGCTCATGAACGCGGCAACCGAAGTCATCGTGCTCGATCACGAAACGGCGAACCGCGCGGCGTACACAGACGCCAACAGCACGCTGCTCGGGCAGGCTGATCGGCTGGTCGCTGTGTGGGATGGCACGCCGCCCAGCGGTAAGGGTGGCGGTACCGCCGACACCGTGCTCGAGGCCCGTGAATCCGGGCTCGCTGTATCCGTCGTTTGGCCCGAGGGAGCAGCGAGGGGCTGACCGTCGCTGATCCTGCGTACGGCAAAGAGCCCCCTGCACCGCCCACGTACGGGCGGTGCAGGGGGCTTGGTCGTTCAGCGTCCGGCGATTTCGTACAGGGTCAGTCCCAACGCGGCCAGTGCTGTCACAGCGGCCACGGATGGAAGAGGCCACCGCGCGCGCTCCAGTGCGTCGATGCGGGTCTCGTGCTCGTCGAGCTTCTTATCGGTCTGGTCCCCGCGTTGAACCAGGAGAGCGAGTTGCCCGGCCTGCTGGGCGAACCCGACCTCCATCGTGCGCCTGAGTTCGGACAGTTCGAGTGCGACATCGCGGGACTCGGGCGGCGTCATCTGCGGTCCTCGTCGCCGAGGACCACACGCTTGAGCGCGGCGATGTCCTGGTTCATCGCGGCCAGGTCGAGCTTGAACTTCAGCGGAAGAACCGGCGGTCGCTCGTACGCCGGCGGCCGCGCCCAGCCCAGCAGGATCCCGGCGGCCAGCTGCAGGGGCCGCCAGGCGAGCCGCTCGGCGAGGAGCTCCAGGCCGCGGAACGCGGCGTAGTACCCGAAGGTCATGGCGGCCGTGACGTACGTGATGACGGTCGTGTCGTCGAGCTGCAGGCCGATGCGCGCGGCCCAGCTCAGCAGCAGGCCCGCCACGATCGGGACGCCCGTCCGCAGCAGGGAGACGAACAGGTTCTTCGGCATCAGTCCACCACCTTGAATCCGGCCCTCAGGCCGAGCCTGCGCAGGGAATCGGAGCCGGGGATGCCGTCTGCATCATCGTCGCGGTAGCCGCCGCCAGCCTTCGACTTCTGCCATCTCGCGTACGCGGCCACCGTGGTCGTGCCGTAGTGGCCGTCCGCGTATGTCTTGGCGAGGTAGCCGAGGTCGACGAGCGCGGCCTCGACGGTCTTCACTCCCGTGTACGAGACCTTCTGGTCCGACCGGGCCGGGTCGCTCTTCGCCGCCTTCCGCAGCCGCGCCAGGCTGACGCTCGGGGTCGACGGTGCCGGCGTCGACGTCGTCGGCGCGGTCGTACCCAGCCGCTTGGCGATCCGGGTGTGCATGGCCTTCCAGTCGATCCCGCGCGGGTCGACCTTGCCGGGCTGCCAGTCGAGGTGCCGGATCACGGAGGCGGGCGTCCAGCCGTGGTGACGGCAGATCGCTGCCCCGACCTTCTCGATGGCGAGCAGCTGAGCCTCGGGCCACGGGTCCTGGCCGTCGCCGAGGTTCTCGCACTCGAACCCGTAGAAGTGGCGGTTGCCGTCGGTGGTGGCCTCGTTGTCAACGGGCAGGGACGTTTCGGCGATGACCGCGCGCAGGACGTCGGGGTCCCCCAGGCCGGCGTGGTTGGCGCGGCCGTGGCCGACGAGGTGGACGCGGCCGTCCTTCGTGATGACGCCGTGGCACAGCGGCCCGGGCAGGTCCGATCGTCCGTCGCGGCAGATGGCCACCGTACGGGCCGACCCGGACGTCACGGTGTGGTGGATCATCACCCCGTGCACGGGCCCCCAGGGGCCCTTGTGGTTGCGGTTGTGGTCGCGCCAGTCGCCGACCTCGACCACGACCAGGCCCTCATCCTTGAGGGCGTCCAGGAACGCGTCGCCGCTCATCGGGTCAGCCATCGGTGCGCACCCCCTCGGTGGCCGCCAGGAGAACGGCGCAGTCCTTGGCCTCGCGCAGCTTGCGCAGGCAGGCGGTCAGTTCGGGGTCGTCGGGCAGCTTCTGCAGGAGCGTGACGACCAGGTCGTGGAACGGCTGACTCACCGGCTGCAGTTCGGCGGGCAGGTGCTTGTAGGAGAAGCCGCGGCAGGCCTGCACAGTGGCGGGGTGCCGTCCGTTGGTGGCGTCCATGAGGCCTCCAGGGCATGAAAGAACCCCGGGCCGTTCGGCACGGGGTGGACAGGGGAGCGCGGGCTAAGCCGCTGGTTCGAACAGAATCCACAGGACGGTGGATGTCTCCGTGGTGCTGGAGTTGATCGTGAAACTGACCCCGGGGCTCTTCGTGACGGAGAAATGTCCGGGAGTACCGGCCAGGGTCTGGCGGATCACCACGATGCGGGTGTTGGCGGTGACCGAGGTGTTGGTCACGGTGACCGTTCCGGCTGCGAGGGTGGCCAGCCCCATGCGTGAGTTGGCGCCCTCCTTGATGGCGATGCCGCCGCCCGGGGTGCCGATATTCAGGGCGTTGGCGGCACCGGCCCACAGGTTCCATACGCCGTCGGACTGGCCGGACGCTGCGGCGAAGTAGCCGCCCGAGCCGGACGGTGCGGCGAACTGATTGACGGGGGCGTTCGTACTGCCCGTGCGCTCGGCGATGTTCAAGCCCCGGCGCAGGACGGCGTTGCCGCCGCCGTCCGACCATCCGGCAGAGTTCGCGTGGAGGAACCCGGATGCGACGGAGACGTACGCCGAGTCCTCGAACCGGGCGCCGTACTGCGGGCTGTTGGCCTGGGTGCCGTTGTCGTCGACGCCCGGGTAGCAGGTGACCATGCCGACCAGGACGGGCAGCGTGGCGCCGTCGACCTTGAGGCCTGCGTACCCGCCGCCGCCCGCGCCCCCGTTGCGGCCGTCTCGCCGGGTGTGGAGGTTGTCGATCTGGATCGGTGGGTTGCCGGTCGCGTCGATCAGCATGCCGTTGAAGCCGTTGCGGTCCGTGCTGCAGTCGCCGATCAGCATGCCGCCGGAGCCGGTGCCCGTGGCCCAGTTGCCGCTGATGTGGTACCCGTTGTTGCCGTTCCACTCGGCGCGGCATCCGATCATCTGCGAGTTGGCCGCGTTGTTGATCTCGAACCCGTTGGCCGCGTTGCCGATGGCCTGGCAGTCGACGAGGGTGATGTCCGTCATCACCTGCACCGAGACACCGTGCGCACCGCAGTTGTCGATCATCACGCGGTGGCAGCGCCACGAGTAGGGGAAGAACCCGGCGTTGAGCCCGGTGTAGATGCCGTTGCCGGTCACCTTCCGGATCGTGACGTCCTCCAGGCGGACGTTCTGGATGTTTCCCTTCGCCTGAATTCCGTCGGCCGTGACCGCGAGATCGTCGCCGTCGATCATCACGCTGATGATGCGGTGCTCGGCGCTGATGGTGCTGTAGCCGCCGAGGTCCTGGTCCAGGAACTTGATGACCGCGTCGCCCGCGAAGCTGGCGAGGGGCTTGATGTAGCAGGGCGGGTCGACCAGGCCGACCACAGACATCAGGTTGCTGTGCGTTCCCATCAGGGTGACCGCGGGCGGGATCGTCAGCGGCTGGCTGGTCCGGTACGCGCCTGCGGGGAGATAGACGATGCCGCCCATCGGCGCGGTGTTGAGCGCGTCCTGGATCGCGTCCCAGGAGTCGGTGACGTTGTCGCCAACCGCCCCGAAGTCTTTGACGTTCAACCAGTCCCGCACACTGCCAGCGGCGGCCGAGGTGGTGCCGGTGTTGTGGGCCTCGATCCACGCGCGGGACGTGCCGCCCGCCGAGGCCCACATGCCCACCACGCCATCCGGCCCTTGGAACCTGGGGATGAACCCCTGCTCGTCGGCCACCACCTGAGTGATCGGGTTGCTGCCGGAGTCGAGGAGGTCGGTGTACTGGGTGCCGCCGGTCGACGCGCTATAGAACGACACGACTGCGCCGGGGGCGATGCCCCACAGTCCGTCGGACGGCTGCACCACATAGTCCGCCATGCCCGCGCCGAACTCGTAGCGTGCCATCGTCAGTCCACCACCCAACTGATCGAGGCCGCGGTGAGGACGCTCTGGCCGTTGCTGATCGTGGGTTTGTTCGTCAGCCAGACCTGGCCGGCCTTGTCCTCGTTGGCCTTGGAGTAGACGGTGATGCGGCCGGGCTGCGCGCCGCTGATGTAGACGGGCACGTACTGGTCCCGGGTCGGGTGCCGGTAGTCGGCCGGGATGATCGCTGGCAGGCGGGAATCGATGTCGCCAGCGAGGGTGCCGGCCGCCCGGGTGAAACTCCCCAGGCGCAGGTGGACGGAGCCGTTGCGCCGCTCCACCACGCATTCGGTCTCGTTGGTCCAGGCGCTCGTGGCGGCGTTGATCCCGATGACGCCCGAGTCGTCGAACACGCTGGTCCAGCCGCTGCCGGTGTAGAGGCGGACGCGCCCGGTGTCCCGCTCGAACGCCATCTCGCCCGGTGTGGGGTTGGGGTTGCGGGTCGTCGAGGTGCAGGCCCGGATGCGGGAGCCGACGTAGAGCTCGTTACGGGTCACGGTCACCGACACGGCGAGGTTGCGCACCGTCACGCTGGCCAGGGGGATCTCATACACACCGGTGTCGCCGGCGTCCTGGGTGAGTGCGGGCGCCCCGGCCCCCGGGGTGCCCGGCTTGACCACGGCGCGCACGTTCCACGTCGAGCGGTCCAGCCTCAGCACGACCCGGTCGATGCGCGTCGAGCCGCTGACGTTGCCGGCGACTTCGAGGGCAGAGGTGGAGCTGCCGGAGTACCAGGCGTGCCCGCGCACACTGGCGTGGACGAATCCGCGGACGTTGACCGACAGGCCTGTCCCGGCGGATACCACGGCCTCGTTGTAGAGGGGGTCTCCGTACACGCCGCTGTCGGAGTAGCGCTGTGCCATCCACTCGAACTCGGCGTCCGTGACCGCCCTGTCGTTGTGTGCCGGTGACGGCCAGCTGTCTTGGGCCACGGCGCCTACCTCGCTTCCAGTCGTCCGAGCCTGCGGGCCAGGGCGCGGATCAGGCGCACTGTGGCCGAGGTGGTGGTCTTGTCGCTGTTGCCGATGACAGAGGTCACCAGTTCGCCGCTGTCGGGGGTGGCTTCCAGGCGGATGGTCTGCACGATGTCGGCGACCTGCAGACCGGTGGGCAGCACGACGGTGACGCGGTCGCCCAAGCCGTAGTCGCGGCCCGCCTTGAGGTCGGCGGTGTCGACAGTGACCGTTGCCAGGGAGGCCTGCGGGCGGTCCTCGATCAGGGCGGCGATGCCGGCCTGGGCGAGCTCGTCCCACCTGTCAGTGCCGGTCTCGTCGATCAGCTTCTCGACCCGGTACCAGTCGGCCACCGCTGCCGACGAGGTGACCTCACGGTAGGTGCGGGTGTTGGGCGGGGTCGCTGCCTGGTGCGGGTCGTTGCCGCCCTGGACCAGTTCGCTCGTCGCTAGCGGCGCGCCCAGCGTGAAGGCCACCGACCGGAGGTTGCCGAGGCCTGCGGAGAATCGGGCCGTGCCGGTGCGGTCGACGGGCGCGTACACCCCGAAGCGGATCTCGTCGCCGACCTGCCGGGTTCTGAAGCCCAGGCCGTCGGTGGCGGCGACGGTGCGGCAGACGTCCAGCAGCGGTTCGAACCGGGTGCGGATCGAGGTGTTGATGCCGACGCCGGCGACGGCGTCGAGGACCAGGTGCTCGATGCGCCGGTTGGCCAGTGCGCCGGGCCCGCAGTTCTCGTTGACCAGTTGCCGGATGATCACCTCGGCGTTGAAGTCGACGATCCCGTAGACCTGGTCGACGGCGGTGAGCTGGTCCTCGAACGCCAGGTTGGTGGCCGGGTAGGTGAGGTAGCCGGCCACCCGGGCGAGGTCGTCGCTGTAGGCGGCGGTGACCGTGCCGTAGCCGGAGTCCGCACTCAGGTCCCACTTGTAGTTCTGCGGTTCCTCGAACGGGCCCGCGCACCAGATGGCGCCGTCCCTCACCACGATCAGCCGGTTGCCGGACTGCAGCAGCTGCATCGTCTCCGGCCGCGCCGGCAGCGTCACCGTGCCGGAAGCGGGGACGTTGAAGTTCAGGTCGCAGCTGAGCTTGGTCCATCCGGTGAGCGGGTCGCCGAGGACGTTCAGGTTGCGGTCGGTGACCAGCAGTTGGATGGTCATGCGGTCTCGTACCTCGGGTGAAAGACGAGGTCGACGGCGCTCCCGGGGGCGGCGCCGTCGAGTTGGAAGGTGACCGGGGTGGGGCCCGGGGGCAGCGACCACAGAACGGCCTCGGGCCAGTTGAGCCCTGCGACGAGGTTCTCGCCGGTGCCGGAGCGCACACGCGGAGGATCGGTGGACACCGTCACGGTCTCGCCCGCCAGCAGCGCCCCGTGCGCGGTCGCCGTCATGTCGAGGGCGAACGATTCGCCGGTGTCGTCCCGGGTGAACGTGATGAGCGTGGCCGGTCCGGTGATCGTCCACACCGGCCACACGTCGACGTCGCCGGGGTTGGCGACCGTGGTTGCGCCGAGCACTTGGGAGGAGGACACCGAAGGGAAAGGGATGAGGAAGTCGACGTCCGCCCCGGTCTCCCGGTGCACCACCACCGGTTCCGCGTCCACCCAGTACGGGTCTTCGCACCACAGGGTGAGGACGGCCGAGTCCCACGTGATACCGGTCGCGGTCTGGCCGCGCCCGTCGTAGCCGTCGGAGTAGTAGACGGCGATCGTGCGTACGCCGCCGTCCGGCCGCGCCACCTCCAGCGTGCCCGGGCTGAACGAGCCGTCCGCCTTGCGGCGCAGCGTCCGCGTGAACGCCGTCGCCAACTGCCGCCAGTTCGAGGTGAATGCGGTGTGGTCGGCGCCCTTGACCAGGAGCGGCCACACGATCGTGCGCGGCTGCGGCTGGACGTGCCGCAGCCGCGCACCGCCCCGCGGGTGATCGTCCGCTGTCAGCGAGTACGAGGCCGCGCCCAGTCCGGAGACGCCCTCGGCCAGGGTGTACCAGTCGGCGGCCAGGTCCGTCATTGGCCACCGGGTACCAGCCGGGTCGATGTACGTGATGACCGCAAAGCCGATCTCCGGTACATCGATTGGCGGGGTCGGCTCTTCCGGGGTGGTGACCGGTGCTGTGATCAGGGGCATCTAGCGGGGCCTCCCTACGCGCTGCCGCGCCTCCTCCTGCCGCTGAAGCAGCTGCAGGTCCTCGACGCTGATCACTGACTGCCGGGGGTACACGTTGTAGGTCACCGCCCGGGGATCCCCGCCCGCCAGCGCGGACGCCGACGCGGTCGATGCAGCCGCCTTGCCCGGCCTGGCCTCACGGCCGACGGGCAACTTCCCTTGGTTCACGGCCTCCATGAACCCCAGGCCGTACGTGCGCACGGCCTCTTCCTGCATCACGAACTCGCCGTTGCTGCCCCACAGCAGGACCGAGTCGGACTTGCTCGTACCCGGGCCGATGATCTGCCCGCCGCCCGGGAACCCCGGGATGATCGGGCCGCCGGACGCCCGGTGCAGCAGGCCACCGTTCGACATGTGGTGCGGCGTCGAGTAGTTGGTATAGATCCACGTCGTCGCCGAGTAGCCGTCGAGGTTGTTCAGGGCGTCCTTGGCGAGGGCGATCTTCCGCTGCAGGTCGGCGATGTCCCCGCGGATCGCGGCCGTCTTGGACGAGGGTGCGTTCTTCAGCCGCTCCTTGGCGTCGGCCAGCTTCTTCTTCAGGTCCTCGATGTCGCCCTTGAGGAACGCCGTCTTGTCGGGTGCCTTGAGGATCTCGTCCGCCAGCTGCCTGGCCTGCTCCTCGTTGAGGCCCATCTGCTGGGCGTTCTTGATGAGCTGCTGGCGGCCGCGCTCGTAGATGCCGGAGACCTCTTCCCACGACGAGCCCGAGTCGCGGGCGGCCGCCGTCGCCCCGTCCGTCTTGGAAGCGAGGTCGGTCAGGGCCTGCGCCGCCGCCCGCTGCTTGTCCGTGTTGAGGGTGAGCTGGCCGTTCTGCATGTCCAGGACGCCGGCGTTCTCCTGCGCGGCCTTGGATGCGGCGTCAATGCTGGCCTCGAAGCCGATCATGCCGTCGATGCCAGCGCGGTTGACCTCGTTGAGCGCCTGGATGCTCTGCCGCATCCCGTCCGTGCTGGCCTTCGCTGCCTCGAGCTCGGCCTGTACATCGGCGGCCTGAGCGCCGAACAGCCCCATCGACTCGGCCGCCAGCTGCTGTTCGAGGGCCTGCCCTGCGAGCGAGTCCTTGTAGCCGTCGAGCTGACTCTTGAATTCCTCGGCGGCATCGCCGGACAACCCCAGCTTCTTGATGGTCATGTCCAGGGCGGCCGCGGCCTCGTCCGCCTTGCCCTGCGACACCAGGGAAGCGAGCGCCTCGTCGATGCCGTCGATGTCCTCCTTGGCGTTCTTCACGCCGGTGGAGTCCGTGCCCAGGAATTCGGCCCAGCCCTGCAGGAACGACTCGAACCCGGACGGGTTGTAGATCGTGTCCAGCGCGTCCGACAGACTGCCGAGGTCCGAGCCGTACACGCGCAGCGCCTCGCCGGACACCTTGCCCGAGCGGCCCAGCTCGATCAGCGACGTCGACAGCTTGTCGATGTCCGGCTTGGGTTTCTGGCTGCTCGTCGACAGCGAGTCGAGGGTGATGAGCAACAGGCCCAGGCCGGTGCCAGCCAGGGCGAGCTTGGCGCCCTTGGACATAGCGCCGAGCGCTGCGGTGAACCCGCCGGTGGCGGTGGTCGCACCAGCGGCCGCGGTGGCGGTGGCGGTGATCTGCACGCCGATAGCGGCCATCGCGGCGCGGGCGGCGTCCATCCCGGCCGAGGCCAGGCGCACGGCCTTGATGGCGATGGCCAGCTGCAGCAGCAGCGCGATCCCCTCGGGCGGCACCGCGGACACGATGTCGGACAGGGTGTTGACGACGTCGAGCATGCCGACGCCGACGTCCGCCCCCGCTTCGAGGACATGCAGCAGCGCGTCGCCGACGTTCTCCAGCGTGTCCCACACCACCGGCCCTTGTTCCTGGGCCCAGCTCATCCACTTGGACAGCTCGCTGTTGTCGTACTCCCCGGACTGCAGCTTGGACAGGAAGACGGTCAGGCTGTCGACGCCCTCGCGCAGGGTCTGTTCGGAGAAGTCGGTGACCCTGTCGGTCAGGGCGTCGAACCCGGGTGTGGAGATCGCCCCGCCGACCAGGGTGATCAGCCGGTCGAACTGGCCCGAGGCGCCCTGGACGAGGCCGGTCGTCTTGGGCAGCAGCGCGTTGGCGACGGCGATCCCCTTGGTGAAGGGGGCCATCACGTCACCGGAGAGACTGTCGCTCCACTCCTGGTAGTTGTCCTTGAGCAGGCCGACCGCGACCGCCGCTTCCCGCGTCGCCTGCGGCATCTTGTCCAGCTGCTGCTGGTACTTGGCCTGCGCGGCGATGGCCTGCTGGGAGGTGGCGCCGCTGGTGCGGACGGCCTCCTCGTAGGCGTCCTGCGCCGAGATGGCGTCACCGATGGCGGTGATCTGCGGGCCCAGCGCCAGCTTGTACGCGGCCGCCGCCAGGGCGACCGACCCGAACTGGGCCGCCACCGCGGCGGCGGACGCGGCCAGTCCGGCGGCCGCGGGAATCGCCGCCGGCGCCAGGCTGATCAGGCTGCCCTTGATCGCCTCGCCGAGCTTGTCGGACGCATCCGACAGCGCGGTGAACCGGCTGTGTACCTGGGCCGCCCGGTCATCGACCTGACGCTGGGCATCGGTCAGCGTCAGGAACCGGCCCTGCAAGTCGCGGAGGTTGCCGTCCGCGTCGGCGGTGATGCCGGCCAGCCGCAGCCGCAGCCGGTCGGCTGAGTCGGCGGTGCCGTTCATGACGCGGGACAGCTCGTCGCGGCCGGCCAGGGTGAACATCAAGCGCTCTGCCACCGGTCACGTCACCCCCTTCAGGCGATGTGCCGGTTGATCCAGGCGACCGCGTCCTCAAGCTCGTCGGCGGACAGGAGGCCGATCTCCCAAGGACGGATGTGCAGGTGGTGCGCGAGCAGCCACCGGTACTCGACGATCAGTCCGCGGAGGCCTGGCGGCGGCGCACCAAGTGGCCTTTTCCCAGGTCTTCGAGCGCCGCGTCGACGTCGTCGCGGTTGTCGGCGAGCTTGCGCAGGTGCGGCGTCAGTCGGTCGATCGTGCTGTCCTCGCTCTTGGCGAGGGCCTCGGCCATGATGTTGGTCAGGGCCTCGTCGATCTCGGCCCGCTCGATGCCCGCCCTGAGCCGGTGCCGCCAGCCGGGCACGTCGAAGTCGGCGAACTTCAGTTCCGGCTCGGTGCGTCGGCGAAATGCCCACAGCACAGCGCGCATCGAGGTGGGGTCCCCCACGCGTAGCCGGTCCTCGATGACCCGCCACGGCACGTTGCCGATGGCCTCCTCGACGGTGGCGGCCTCGATCGCCGACAGGTCGCCGGTCGACACCCGTTCCACGGTGTCGTCGTCGTGCACGTACTCGATGATCATGCGCTGTCTCTTCTCACTGGAGGTCCCGGCGCACGTCGCCGAGGACCCGTTCGATCTCGGCCCGCATGCGCGGGGTGCCGTCGCGGACGGTCTTGGTCCACCAGCCCGACGGGCGGGCCCACTGGTTCGCCCACCGCCTCTTGTTGCCGAACACGGGGTGCCTGAGCCTGCCGTCGTCGATCTGCTTCGGCACACCGCGCGCGCCGGGCTCCAGCCGGGAGAAGTCCATCCACACGCGTGCGCCTGGGGTACCACCGGATCGCACGCTGATCCGGATGCCGCCCGCGAGCATCGCCCGGAACGGCCTGGTGGTCGGCGACGGGCCGCCGCGCTTGCCCGGCTTGCGGCCCTCCGAGACCAGCGGCTGAGACCGGATGGCCTGCTGCAGGTCGCGGTGCAGCGGCTCGGCCGCGCGTCGCACCCGGCGGGCGGTGTTGGCCCGGAGCTTCGGACCGCCCGCCGCCCGCAGACGGCGGGACAGTTCGATCAGCTGCCCGGTGCCGAGGATCTGTGCCGACCTCATGGTCAGGCCGGGATGGTGACGTTCTCGGCCGGCTCGCTGGTGATGGCGAACTGGGCCATGATCTGCGCGGCTTGGTCCAGTTCGCGGACCTTGGCCTGCGAGGTGACCTGGACCGGGTAGACGTCGCAGGTCTGCCCGCTGACGTCGCCCTCGTCCATCCAGATGACGAACCCGATCGCCTCGCGCTGCAGCAGGGTGCGGACGTCGTCGCCGTTCTTGGACGCCCAGAACGTCAGCGACGAATCGGCTGCCGTGATCTCACCCGGGACGGTCGGTGTGAACCGCGAGCCGAGGGCCGCGGTGGGCACCGTGGCAGAGGTGGTCTGCCAGCCGGACATCGCGCCCGTCTCGCCGGACAGTTCGGTGCCCGCGTTGATCTCGGCTCGGGTGGGCGCCGACTTGTTGGCGATCGTCGGGCACCAGACGACCTTGGTCGTGCCGCGCCGGTAGTAGCGCACCGAGGCGTTGATCGGTGTGGCTGGCATCAGCTCTCATCTCCTGTCTGCCGCCGGCGCCGCGCCTTGGGCTGGGTGGTGGTGGGCGGGGCCTGCTCGGCGAGCTCCCACCCGGAGGCCTGGTAATGGGGGACCGATTCCTCGGCAACGGTGATCGGCTGGTCGGGCAGTTCGGGGTGCGTCATCGTGACCTCGCTCATCACACCCCCACACGCAGAACGGCGACCTCGAGCGAGGTGACGGCGTCGTAGGTGATGTTCGCCCGCCCGGTGGACGGGTTGCGGTAGTCGTTGGTGACGGGGATCGCCTGGGTCGTACCGGCCGCGACGGGCACGGCCCGGTCGGCGATGGCCAGCCCGTTGACGGTGCCCGGTGTCACGAGCGTCACCGTGTGCGATGCGGCGTCGCCGTTCTTCACCAGCAGCAGGACACCGGCCCCGGTCTGGCAGGTGTCCCCGCCTCCGGTGGCCGGGTCGTAGTCGACGGCGAGTCCGGCCAGCGGCGGGACCTGCGTCGGAAGTGCGGCCATGATCTACCTCCTTGTGAATCCGCGGCCTGCCACGGACAGCAGCAGCCGGACAGACGCGCCGTCTTCGGTCTGGTCCTGCACCAGCCGCGTCCCGCCCACGAATGCCTCAAGCCCCGGCAGTCCGAGGCTCGGATCGGCCATCAGCCAGGCCTCGACCCGGGCGGCGATCTCGTACACGCGCCCGCGTGCGGCGACGGTGTCGGCGTCTCCGCGGTTGGAGATCGCGGCGACGGTGACCGTGAACTCTTCCTCGCGGCCGCCGCCGAGGTCGGACCAGCCGCCGATGGTCTGGGCGGACTCGAAGTCACCGTTCGGGTCGCCGTCGAACCCGATGACCAGCCAGTCCGGGGCGGCGTCTTCGGTGACCTGCGGACCGTCGGCCACGACGACACCGCCGGTGCCGTCCTCACCTGCCTCGTACGCTGGCTCGGTTCGGGCCAACTGCACGAGGGCGTCGATTACTTCGGGGACTCGGGACGGCATCTATGCCACTCCAGGGGGGAGTCGGTACGGGGCGAGGAGTTCGAGGACGCGGTTCGGGACGGCGTAGCCGTAGCCGACGATCGGCTCGCTGACGCTGTAGTCGTCACCGCCGCCCGCCAATCCGCCGCTGCGACTGGGGCGTTGGGTGCGCCACAGGTGCTGGACGAACATGCGCGCCGCGAGGTTGATGGTCGAGGAGATCTCGGCCCGTCCGGCCTGCACAGTGACGTCGAGCAGGCCGCGGAACACCCCCCGGTCCAGGCGCCGCAGCTCCCCTGTCTCCGGGTCCAGGGTCAGACCGTCGACCGGGTAAGCCGCGTCACCGGACAGGACCGGCAGCACCGAGGTGAGCGACAGCACGGGCATGGTGCGCAGCACCAGGACCCGGCGGCCGCCCTCCGCGTCGTGACGTTCGACGACCGCGCGCGGCTCGACGGGGCCGATGTACTCCTCGATCGGCGCGGTGACCGCGTCGACATACACCTGCAGCTCGTCGTCGTCCGCGTCGGTCTTGAGGTTGAGCTGCTTCTTCGCATCGGCCAGGGTCAGCAGCGCCACAACATCCCCTTACGTCCGCGAGAGGGGGGTGACGTTGGGGAAGCCGAGCAGGATCGTGGCGCCGTACACGCCGCCCGTAGTGGTGCCGGAGACGGTGGTGACCGCCCTCAGGTAGCGGGCAGTGCCGGTGTAGCCGACCTCGTAGACGGTGTCGTCGTTGGCCGCGCCGATCGAGGGCAGGGAGCCCTGCAGATCTACGGCCGCGGCGGCGGCCCAGGCGGCGTTGTCGTTGGACACTTCCAGGGTGATGGCGTGCGTGCCATCGGTGATCGTGCCGGTGTGCACCAGGAGGGTCGCCGACTGGAACCACTCGTTGGTGCCCGAGGCGCCGGACAGGGTCCGGTCGACGGCGCTGCCGTTGGCGGACGCGGTCCTGGTGGTGATCGCCAGGGTGGCCTTGGCGCGGACGTGGTTGTAGACGGTGCGCTTCACTTCGCATCCCCTCCCGCCGACGTCCGCGGCGCGGCCGTCTTCTTCGCGGCCGTCTTCTTCGCCGCGGGCGTGGACGGCTGCGCGCTGCTGTCGCCGTCGGCGGGGGCGGCCGGGGCCGTGGTCCCGTCGCCGTCGCTGCTGTCGCTGGTGACCCCCTGGGTGACGCTGTCGCCCGGGTCGGCGGCCGCCGGAGTGCCGGTCGTCTGCTCGGTCTCCTGCTGGGCTGCGGCGGCCTGGGCGGGCGTGAGGGCCTGCGGAATGACGACAGCCTCGAACAGTTCCTCTCGGCCCTCGACAACGGGGTCATGCGGGGCGACCAGGTCGCCCTTGACGATGCGCCGGTTGTCCGGCGCCCAGAACGTTTCCTTCGCGCGGTACATGCTGCTCTCCTCCAAGGTCGTGGGTGCGCGGGAGCGGACGCCCGCCCAAAGAGGGCGGGCGCCGGTGTCACCTGCGATCAGGCGTTGAGCAGACGGAAGGCGTCCGCGTTGACGACGTCGGAGCCGGTGCGCCAGTAGGCGAACCAGCCGGCCTCGCCGGTGGGACGCCCGTTGGCGCCCTTGACGAGCGGCTCGTAGACCATGGTCATTCCGACCCGGTCGACGATGTAGAAGTTGCGGAAGTCGCCGAGCAGCAGGATGTAGTTGTTCTGCGCCGCGTCGATGACGCCGTCCATCGCGGACGCCTCGTAGATCGGCGCGCCGAGCAGCTGCTCGGGCTGGCCCATGCCGAGGTTGGCCCAGAAGCTGGAGCCGCCGGCGGTGTCGAACTGCCGCGTCTTGTTGATGATCGTCTTGTTGGCCATCCAGACCGGCGAGCCGGTCAGCCGGTAGCGCGGCGGCAGGGCCTGCTCGACGGCGTAGACGTCCGCCACGGCGTAGGTGTCGGCTGTCGCCGACGCCACGACCGAGCCAGCCACCGCGGAGACGGCGGTGATGACGCCCTTGGCCTGGCCGACGCCGGTCCCGGTGGCGAACGAGGCCGCCTCCAGCCGGTCCTTGGCGTCCGCCAGGAGCGGGCCGACCTCAGCGCCGAACCCGGAGTCGGCCAGGACCTCGAAAGAGCCCTGCACCCAGGCCGCGGCCTTCTCCGGCTTGATCGACGGCTGCGCGAAGGCGGGCGAGTTGTCGCCGACCTGGTTGGCCTCGGCGAGCCACCCGGCGGTCACACCAGCCGACGAGACGCCATTCCACGTGTCCGTGGTGATCGTCTTGACGGTGGCCACCTGCCGGAACGGGTTCGCCGACCCGGCGTTGGTCAGGATGATCGTCGGGTCGAGGGTGAACGGCACCAGGAAACCGCCGGCCGCATCAGTCAGGGACATCGCCCGGCGGTGCGCCTCGGCGAGTTTGTAGGCGTACGCCTCCTCGTCCTCCAGCAGCGCGGGGTTGCCGGCGTTCTCCAGCAGCGCCTCGAACGCGCGCATGTAGTCGTCCGAGCCGGTCAGCAGGATGTGCTGAGCGATCCGGCCGCGCCGGTCGGCGCGCACCAGCTTCTCGGTGCGCTCCTGCTGGTCCTCGGTCAGCAGTTCGGCGGCGAGCTCCACCGCGTACAGGGCGCGGGTCCGCAGATCACCGACGGTGGCACGGTCCATCAGGTTGGCGCCGCGCACCCGGTCGAGGTCCTCATAGGGGTTGCCGCGGCTGCGCATGAACTGCGGGGCCTCGCCCGGGGGGCGCTCCTGGGCGCCGGGGACGAGCGCTGCCGAGCGGACGGCCTCTACCCGCTGCTCGTGCGCGATCTGCTCGTTGTAGGCCTCCTGCGCGGTGTCGAATTCGGTGAGGAGTTCACCCGCGCGGCTGGCCTGCTCCTCGGTCGGCTCCTCGACTTCCTCGAGCTCCAGGAGCTCGGAGCGGATCGCTTCGAGGGACTCCTTGAGCTTGTCGCTCTTCTTCTTCCGCTTGGTCGTGGTCACGGGACCCTCCTGGCCTTGGACTTGATCTCGGCGCGGACCGTGGCCCACGCGATCTTCTGCCGAGCGGAGTGCCCTGGTGCGGGCGGGTCCTCGGCGGTGGCCCCGGGGTCGGGGTCACCGGCGGCCGACGGGTCGGCTGGAGTGCCCGGGATGGGCGGGTCCAGCGGAGTGCCGGTCCGAAGCATGTGGGCGAGCTTGTCGCGCTCGTCGGGCGACAGCTCGGCGAGCAGGGGCATGACCTGCTCGGCGCGGACGCCGATCACCGCGGCGTCCGGGTAGGCGGGGAACGGGGTGGGCCCGTACTCCTTCAGTGCGATCTCCTGGCGCCGCACGGTCTTCAGACGGCCGTCGCGGTCGGCGCGGTAGCCTCCGCGCGGCGTGCGGCCCGGGTCGGAGCGTGTGAACCGGCCGGTGAAGGACTGGCCGGTGATGGCGCCCTCGCGGATGTTCTCCAGGACCTCGTCGGCCAGCTCGGTCTTGTTGTACCGGGTGACCGTGAGCAGGCCCCGGGTGTCGGCTTTGAGTTCCACGGGGGTGCCGATCGGCATGCTGCCGCGCTCGGACGGCGTGCCCCACAGGGTGCGGCCGTGGTTGTAGAAGACGCCGACGCGCCAGGTCGACCGGGACCCGGCGGGGGCGAGGTTCTGCAGGGTGCGGTCGAACGCGCGGCGGTCGATCTGCTCGACGTAGTCGCCGTCCTGGTCGTGGATCTCGACGGGGGTGTCGAACACCGCGGCGTACGCCTCGACGGTGCGGCCGTCCCCGCCGGCGCGGACGCGGATGTCTTCCAGCGGGAAGTACCGCAGGAACGCCTCGTTCATGGTCATTCCTCCTCCGGGGTCGTCGACGGGGCGCCCTGGGCGCTGCCGGGTTTCTGCAGCTGCACGGAGTACAGGCCGGTGTGCTCGAGCAGGCTGTAATCCTCGGCCTCCACCGCGCGGACAACGGACTTGGGCTCGTAGCCGGCGTCAACAAGCTGGCGGATCGTGCGGGACTGCAGGCCCTGGATCTCGGCCGCGTCGCGGCGATCCTCGCGCAGCCAGGCGATGTCGCGGTCGTCGTACCAAAGCTCGGCGCCCGCAGGGACGTTGATGATCTGCGCGAGCGATCCGGCGGCCTCGCGCCACAGCGGCCGCATCGTGCCGTCCGCCAACCGGCGCCTGGACGAGGAGTAGTTGCCCGCGTTCAGCGACGAACCGGCCAGGCCCTCGGAGAACCCGACGACGACCGAGGGCACACCGGCCGCGGCCGCGAGGCGGGTTTCGCCGGCGCCCTGCGTGGCTTTGAAGTCGATCTGCTGCAGGTCCTTGCCAACGACCGTGGCGTCCGCGCCGCCGCCGAGGTACAGGGTCCGGTAGGCGGTGTCCACGCCGCGGTGCCCGGCGTCCATCAGCGTCTGGAACCGCTTGACCTTGTCCATCGACACGGACGAGTCGAACGACACGATCACCTGCGGGGTAGCCCCGTTCTCGAAGAACTTCAGCTTGTGCCGGGTCGCCGCGGTGTCCCCGACGATCTCGCGGATCACCGGGGTCACCCAGGACATGCCGCGGAACTGGAACTCCGGGTCCGGGATCGGCGCGAAGTGCGCCACCTGGTCCGGCGTCAGGAACCAGGGCTCCGATCCAGTGGGCGGGTCGTACATGTAGCCGACCAGCTGCGAGTCGATCGCCTCACTGGGCAGGCCCGGTTCCTCGTCCGAGCCGGTGACGATCGTGACCCAGTCCGGCCGCAGGATCTTCAACCGGCCCGGGTTGTAGTTCGTGACGTACCCGTTGCCCTCCAGGTCGCCGTTCTGGATCATCCGCGACAGGAGATTGCCGGTCGTGCCGCCGGGCCACGGCCTCTCCAGCAGGGCCAGGTCGCCGGTGCCGAACAGCTCGCCCGGGCGCCCGTTGCGGATCTGCCGGAACTGGAACCGCGCTTCGCTGAACAGGAGTTGGCGCACCATCATCAGGGCGAACACCGGGCCGTTGGACTTGTAGGCGTGGCGGACCTTGGCCTCGAACTCCATCGGGAGCGGCCGTTCCCGGCCGTCCACGGGGCGCCCGGTGCCGTAGTAGACGTTCCCGTCGACCATCCATGACGCGTCGTCCCGTGCGGCCGTACGCCGCTCGTGCTGCCACAGGCTCGTCAACGCTCCCCCTCGGGCCGCAGGTCCTCGATCAGTGCGACCGTCAGCCCGGGCGGCGAGGCCTGCCACGCGGTCACCTGGTAGACGACCTGGTCCGCAACCGTGATCCGGTCGCCGTTCACCCGCAGGGCGTGGCTGCAGGCGTCGGCGAGGGCCTCCAGCGAGATGCATGTCAGCCGGGGCGCGTGCATCACCTTGATGCCGCCGGGGACCTTCTGCAGGGTCAGCTCACCGTCCACCGTCGTCCTCCTTCTCGCCGTCGTCCTCGACGTCGACCAGGAGCAGGAAGCTGCCCGCCGTGACCGCCCCGCCGACCATGAGCCCCAGCCCCACCCCGAACTGCACTGCTGCGCCCACGGACAGGCCCGTACAGCCCGCCCAGTAGCCGAACCGCACCCGGGCCAGCCGCGACCAGCCGTTCACCCGTAGAAGCCCCACGCCTCCACCTCCTCGGGCTCGACGTCGTGGAACATCTCCCACCCCCACACCGCGTAGGTCGCGGCCACCAGCGGACTCACGTCGACGCCGTCGCTCTTCCTGGTCCACGCCCACGCATCGCCGAGCTCCCGCTTCTGCGCGCCCGCGAGGGCGGCCGCCAGCGGCGCCTGTCCCAGGTGCGCGATCGACCCGGTATCGGTGACCCGGTCGTAGAACTGGCCGCAGGCCTGGGCCAGTTGCCGCACCTTCGGGCACACCACTCGGTCGGAGCGGTCGTCCTTGTCGTCGTCGTCCTCGTGCTTCAGCGCCTTACGCAGGGCCTCGACGAGGGTTCCGGCCGGGCCGCCCTCGTCGATGACCCAGGCGCACGGCTTCCACCGCTCGTCCCGCTCGACGACCCAGTCCACGACCCAGTCCGTACCGGGCCGGTGCTCGACGACCTCGACGTGCACCGACTCACCAGAGGCGCCGGCCACGCTGATGGCCGTCCAGGTGCGCTCGGGGTTGGTGTCGATGGCGAACGCCACCGGGTCCCCCGGCTTCGAGGAGGCGTCCGTGAGCGCCTCCCACTTGTCCTTGGGGATGACCTGCCAGGTCTCGTCGCTGACCTCGGGGTAGTCGCCCACACCGAGCCGCTCGCGGTCGAACAGGTCCGCGCGCATGCCGCGCATCTCCCGCAGCACGTACGCGGTCCTGATGCGGATGCCGAGCGCCGGGTTGGCCCGGGCGAACGACGCCTCGTCGCCCCGGTTGTCGTGGGCGTCGCACACGATCCGGTCCTCGTGATCCTTCGGGCACTCCTTCACGTGCGGCGCGATCGAGTACTCCAGGTACGTCAGCGACGGGTCCGGTGCCCCCTCGGCCATGGCCCGGGCCCGCAGCAGTGCCAGCTGCTCGCTCTCGTCTCCCAGGCCGGCCGAGCCGGTGAACACCAGTTGCGGGTTGGGGCGCGCGGAGAGCACCGGCATGAGGGCACCGATCGGGGCCGCCCGCAGCTTCATGGCCTCGTCCATCAGGACCAGGTCGCCGGAGAACCCGCGGCCGCTGTCCCCGCCGCGGGCCAGGAAGCGGATCCGGGCGCCGTTGAAGAACTCGAAGCCCTCCTCGCCGTGGCTGCGGCGTACGCGCTTCACGCGGCGGGACAGGGCGTAGGAGCCCTCGATCACCCGGTCCAGGCGAAGGAACGACTCTTGGGCGGTGTTGAACTGGTGGGCGGTGTGGATGACCAGCTGCCCGCCGAACAGGATGACCTCGCCCAGCTGGCGGGCCTCGAGGAATCCGCCCTTGCCGTTCTGCCTGGCGACGTTGAGGACGACGTCCAGGGACGCCCACCGGCCCTCGTCGTCCTCCACGAGGGAGTGGTGCAGGGCGAGTTGCTGCCACCGATCCAGGTACAGGCCGGAGTCGTCGGCGAGGTCGATGCACTCCTGCCCGGCGGGCGAGGTGAAGTCCAGCGCCTCCTGGTCCTCGACGCCGTCCCACCGCCGGGTGTCGACACGACGCCGCCACGGGACGGACAGGATGCGCGGCGTCTGGCAGCCGATCATCGCGTGCCCTTGGCGGCCGGAGGAGAGAGCCGCTCCTCACGCCGCGCGGCGATCTCGTCGACCCGGTCGCCGCGCTCCTTCGGGGGAGCGGCCGCGACGACCACGGCCATGGCCTGCCGCAGCTCGCGCGCGGCGGTCGCGGCGGCCTTGGGGTCCGGGGCCGAGTCGACCTCGGCGGCCAGGCGCAACGCGGTGGCGGCGAGGGCGTGCGAGGCGGGGTCGACGCCGAGCTCGGCGAGCTGAGCGGTCGTCGCGTTGGCGATCGCGCCGCGGCGCAGCCGCCGCTTCGGGGCGTCGCTCAAGAGCCACCCCCCGCCAGATAGACATATGCCACACAACTTGACAAGACGTCAGATGCATGCTCTAGCGGGCCATTTCGGATCGCTAATTCACTGGAGCCAGGCCCGGCCGATTAGCCCGCGCCGCGGGGAGAGATCCGACCGACAAGGGCTTTTGGGTCGCCCGGCCGCTCAATCCACGTGATGGCACGGCCCCCCTCCCCCTCACCCCAACAGGGCCCGCCAAGAGGGCGAATCGGACACGATCGATGCCCGCGCGAGCGCCTGACCGCGCGCGCCGGCCGAGCCGCTGTCACCAGGCACGGGACGACTGGGTGGTGATGGGGCGCGAGCCGCCCTTGCGGTGGTCCCTGTACCAGCGGGTGACCACGGCATCCATGGCCGGTGAGCGCATCGCTGCGACGCGCTCGCGCACGACGTCTTCGCCCGGGTCGACGGTGACGACCTTGGCACCCAGGCGCCGGTACCTGGCCCGGGCCTTGGGACCGGGCATGGTGTGGATCAGGTACACGTCGACCTCGTCGAGTAGCTTGAGCGCCTCGTCGATGGCGGCGAACCGGGCGCGCTGGGCGACGCGTACGTGGACGGGGTCCTGCGACCACTGCGGTGCGCCCGGGCCGGTGAGGGCCAGGGTGATGCGGTCCAGGTCGATGACGACGTCAGCGGCCTTGGCGTGCGCGTTGATCCACGTGGTCTTGCCTGCAGCTGGCGGGCCGGTGATGACGTACAGCACCACGGTGTCACCTCCGGGTCGGCTCCGGGTATCCGCGGACCTCCAGCTCGGCGGTGACGGGCGGCTCGCCCACGGCGAGGGCCTGGGCGACGCGGGCCCACATCTCTGCGAGCTTGAGCGCCTCGGTGGACCGGACACCGTGGGCCAGGGCACGGCGGCGGTCCTCGATGACGGCGTCCCGCAGGTAGGCGCTGTCACTGTGCCTGCGGGCGTCGTCCTCGTGCCGGGTGGCGGTCTCGTACTCGGCGGTCGCGCGCTCGGCCCAGCCGAACGCGTAGGCCTGGGCGCGGCGTTGCTGCTCGGCCCGCCAGTCGCCGAAGCTCTGCTCTCCGCTCATGGTCACCATCTCCTCGGGTGGTCGGCGCGCCCTCGGCAGGTGGCGTTGTGGCGGCCGAGGAGGCGGCAGGCGATGCGGCGGGGGACGGCGTACGCGAAGTCCCTTGGCTCGCCGAGGAGATAGCGCAACCAGTACTCCGGGCCGGTGGCGGCTGGGCTGTACTCGTACCAGCGGGGCGGCCGCGGCTTGGTGCGAAGGTGCAGCCGAACGCGGGGGTCGGCCATGGTCACCACCTCCTCGACGCTCGGGGCTGCGGCTGGTGGGTGCGGTTGCCGCGCGCGCTGTTGCACTTGCGGTGTGCTGAGCGGGCGTTGGCGGGGTCGAGGAGGTCGCCGCCGCGCGTGATGGGGATGGCGTGGTCAAGGGTGAACGCCCACTTCGACCGCTGGGCGGCGTAGCCGGTATGGGTGTAGTCGATCTCCCGGCCACAGATCCAGCAGGGCAGGCCGAGGGCGCGCTGTTGGCGGGTGAGTCTGATGTAGGGGCGCCCGGTGCGGGGGTTGCCAGCCACGGGCGCCCTCCCGCGTCACATGTCGTCGCCGAGGACCGCACGGCGCTCTGCGGCCGCCCTGCGGTTGAGGGCGTTGATCATGCGTACGGCGGTAATGCTGAGCAGGGCGAAGGCGATGACCCCGAGGATCTCGACGACCGTGTTGACGACGTCGATGTTCCGGACGGCTCGGACGGCAATCAGGATGATGATGGTGCCAGCGAGCCAGGCGAACCAGATGCGGAGCTTCTCGACTCTTACGGCGGTCTGGACGTCACGGTACCGGCTCATGTGTCCCCCCAAGGACGGTGTGGGCTGTGGGGGCATGATGCGTTGCGCGCGCTCGATGTGATGGCCGTGTGGCTGTTCTGTGATCTAGTCCCGCTGCCCGGTGCCGGGCCCGCACCGCGGGCGTTGGGGCGCCTGCGGGGGCTCCGTCCGCCTCACCAGGCAGCGGGAGTTACTGGGCGCCGATGCCGACGAGGCGCAGGGCGCGGGGGCGGGTGGCCTTCTCGGCTTGGGCGATGTCGGCGAGGGCGTAGAGGGGGCGCTCGTGTTCGTCGAGGCCTGCCACCTTGAGGTGGCCGCGTCGGACCCAGTTGCAGATCGCGGGGCGGGTGACGCGGGCGGCGTCGGCACTGAGCATGCGCCGCCAGGTGGTAGCGAGGGCGGCGGCCTGGGTGCCGGTGTAGAGCTCCGGGGTCACGTGCACCTCCTCCTGGACGTGCCGCAGCCCCGGGCCAGGTGGAGGTGGTCCGGGGCTGCGGATGAGCGTTCGATGGGCACACGTGTGCTGCTGGCACCATGTTCACGCTACAAACGGATCTTTGTCCAGCAGGAACGCCGAGAGGCCGCCACAGCTCAGCTCACGGTCTCCGGGCCCCAGTGCTCCGGGCCGACGCCGCGCCAGTCGATCAAGGGCGATGCCGTGACGTCCTCGGGCTCGATATCGAGCCCTGCGCGGCGCAGGAACTCGGCGACGTCGGCGACGTTGTGGGCGAGGCCGAGGATCTCGCCGTCCACGCGTACCCGGCGGCCGCCCGTTGGTGAGGGCGGCTGTACGGTCACGGGCCGGTGCGGCATGCCTTCAGGATCGCCTCGGGCCGCGCGGTGCGCACGCGGGCCGTGGCCTGTCAGTCGGTGCGGCTGCGCCGGTAGCCGCGCCGCCCCTGGAGTGCCTTGGTGACAGTGGAGCCGTGCCAGCGGTTGACGCCGTCGCTGGTGTCGTCGGGGGCGGGCCAGCGGCCGCGTGCGAGGTCGGCGCGGATGGTGCCGGCGGTGATGCCGACACCGGCGTCCTGGAGCTGCTGGGCGGTGTAGAGGCGGCGGGGTTCGAGGGTGACGGCCTGGCGCTCGATGTGCGTGCGGACGAAGTCGGCGATGGCCTGGGCGTCGTACTCCTTGTAGCGGCCGCGCTTGCCGGTGGGGGCGGGCCAGTCGGGGTGCTGGGACCAGCTGGCGCGGACGGTGTGCGGGCTCACGTCGTAGGCGGTGGCGATCTCGGGGGCGATGAGGCGCTGCGGGTCTACCATGGCGGTGAGCCTCCTCTGTGGAGTCTTCAACTGGTGGGGCCGACGTCTCTCACCCCCGGGTGACCGGGGATCGCGTCGGCCCCTTCTGCTGTGCGTGAGAGGGCGGGGCGTTCCGGGAGGAGAGCCCGCCCCGGGCTGGCTGCTCGGGGCGGGCGGTGAGCGTTACGACTCGTCGTCGTCCTGCTCGTCGTCGTTCTCGATCACTTCAATCCAGGTCACGACCCGGTTGAGTGCGAACTCGACTGCGTCGAGTCGCCAGGGGGCGAGTCCCGCGCTCTTGGCGAGGGCGAGCATCTCGTAGGCCGTGATCCAGTCGAGCATCAGGTGCTCGAAGCATCGGCGGTCCTTCTCCGAGATCGGCTCGTCCTCGACGACCGCCCGCACCCGGTGGAGTGCGAGCAGGGCGTCTGTCGGGTCCCTGCCCTCGTCGGCCATCAGGACCAGGTCCGGGATGATGACGGGGACGGGGAGCTCCGACAGGAGCGATGCGATGTACGCGTACGCTCCGACGACGCCCTCGGCGAGTGCGAGGAATCGCTCCCTTGCGTCGTGATCTGCCACGACTTCTCCTCTCTGGAATTTTCAACTGGCGTCGGTTCCGGGGCTCTCACCCCCCGTCCCGACATGTCTAACTTTACAGCACTCACGTCTATGATTGCAACATCCGGGCAGACGGAAGCGCCCCCCGGCTGGATGCCGGGGGGCGGGGTGGATCACTTGTTGGCGTAGAGCCAGATCAGCAGATCCTTGAGGTCGATCTCTGCTGTCGCGAGGTTGGCCCCTACTCCGTCGGCGCGGGTCTCCTCGTACCTGGTCTCACAGAGCGCGTACAGGTCGATCGCCGCGAGGAGGTGGATGCAGCCGCTGCGCAACTGCCACTCCTGATCCTCGCCCATCGGCTGGTCGGCGGCCAGTGCCGCCAGTCGCTTGACGGCGGGCCTGACCTCCGCCACGGAGACCCACGGGTCGGCGGGCATGTTCACCGGCACAGGCAGGGCCCGGCATGCCTCGACGAGCAGCGAGTAGACCAGCGAGATCCCATGCACGAGTGCATGCATCATCTCGTCGTCACGGTCAGCCATGTGACTTCCTCTCTTGAGTTTTCAACTGGTGCCGGTCGGGGCTCTCACCCCCCGTTCCGACACGTCTAACTTTACAACACTCACATCTACTTTTGCAACACTCTGGGTGGAGGAATGCCCCCGGGCCGGTACGGGGCCCGGGGGCGTGCGGGGCTGCTAGGCGCGCTGCCAGCCGGTGAGGCGGGCGTCGTCGCCGACCACAGCCGTCAGACGGGCACCGGCCAGGCGGGCGGCGGGGATGCCGGTGGCGTGGCTGATCTCGGCGACGGGGTAGCGCTCGGGGTCAGCGCGCTCGGCGGGCGGGACGTCGGTGGCAACGATCTCGGCCTCGGTGCCGACAGTGAGCAGGACGTGCACGCGGATGCGGTCGGTGGTCATGGGTCGATCCTCTCGTGGGTGGGTGGTGCCGGTCTGCTCGGACTGGCGGGCGGCCAGGTACCGGGCGGCGTGCTCGTCGTAGGCGTCGGGGTCGAGCTGGTGGCCGCAGGCGAGGCAGTGGATGTGCCAGCGGCCGTCGGTACGGACCAGGGCGAACACGTCACAGGCGGGGCAGGGGGCGGCGCGGTGGTGCTGGGCGGGGGTGCTGTGGGTGAGGCACCTCAGGTGGTGGACGAGGTCGCCGAGGGCGCGGTGCAGCTCGGCGGCGAGCGGGAGGCCGAGGGCGTACGGGAGGTAGGCGGTGAGCCAGGCGCACCAGCCGGTGATGGTCTCGCCGCGCGCGGGCCAGGCCTGCTCGCACGGGACGGTGTAGGCGGTGCCGTGGGGGTCGCGGTGGGCGGCGGGGTGGGTGTAGGCGATGTGTCCGGCCCAGGCGCCGAGGGTGGCGGCGATGGGGGCCTGCCCGTCGTCGTCGGGGCCGGTGGAGTCGTAGCGACCGGGACCGAGGAGGGCCAGGACCCGGAGGTCGACGGGAACGGGGGCGTCGGCACGGCCAGCACCCCCAGGCCGGTGCCCGGACCGCGCGGGAACGAGGAACTCGTCCGCGAGGAGCAGGGCCTGGCGGGGGATCTCGGCAAGCCAGGCGTGCAGCTCGGCCGCGTGGACCAGGCACAGGCGCTCGCCGTCGGGTGCGGTGCGCGGGCAGACGGCGCAAGCGGTCATGGAGGGTGCTTCCTCTCGGGCCGGTGGGGGCCGGTCATGGGTACGGGCGGGCGAGGGCGTTTCGTGCGCGGGCGCGCCTGCGGTTACCGCGCGCGCGTTCGCAGGCGCGCATGCGCGAGGTGCTGTCTATCGGGCGCCTCGTCCTCGGCGGCGGTCGTTGATGTCGCGGATGCCCTCGTAGGTGAGCAGGGCGGTGCCGAGGGCGCCGATGCCGGCCCATTCCCAGTCGCCGCGCAGGGCGGCGAAGACGACGGACGCGGCGCAGATGACGGCCAGGACGAGGGCGACGGCTATGGCGCGGAGGGTGGGCACGGGAGGCCTTCCGGTGTCGGGGGTGATGCGGTAGCCGGAGGCGGCGAGGTAGGTCTCGACGTGCTCGGCGACGGCGGGGATGTGGAACGGCTGGACGGGGTCGGTGGTGATCCACCAGTGGTCGAGGGCGGCCTCGATGACCTCGCGGTGCGGGGGCACGCCTGTTGCTGGGCGAGGGCGGGAGGCGGGCTGTGTCATCGCTGCCACCTGACGGGCGGTACGCCGCGGCGGCCGCGGGAAGTGCCGGGTGTCGAGGACGGGCGGGGGGCGGGGTTGGTGCAGGTGGGTGCGTGGGGGTAGTGCAGGGCCTCGGCGCCCTCCAACGTGGGGCGGTCCTTGGTGAGTTGGCGGGTGTGCCAGCGGCCCGCCGCGTCCTGCCTCACGGCCTGGTTGCCGTAGTCGCGTCTGTCCGCGTTGACGGCCTGGGTGCGGCGGTTGGCGTTCAGGCACCAGATGACGGGGGCGCCGCATCTGTCGCAGGTGCCGGGGCCGTTGGGTGGGGCGGGGCGCGCGTACGGGGTGTAGGGGGCTGGCATCGCATCGGTTCCTTTCGGGTCGGGTCAGGCGGGTCTGCAGGTGCGGCAGAGGTCTGCGGGGAGTGGCTGGCGGGAGGGCGCGCGGCAGGCGCGGCACTCGTGCCAGGCGGTATGCGGTGGGTGGGCGTCCCGGGCCCGGGCGGCGGCGGCCTCGGCGCATGCCTTGCAGGGGAAGCCGGTGTGGTGCTGGAAGCCCCAGTAGCAGCCGGGCAGTCCGCACAGGGAGCGGGCGGGGAGGGCGGCGCCGAGGAGCCAGCGGCCGGGATCGCGGAGGTCCTCGGCGGGGGTCCAGACGCGCAGTCGGGTGAGCTGGTCGCGGATGTCCTCGGCCCAGATCCCGTCGTCGAGCTGGCGGCCGATCTCGCGTCCGATGCGGCGCAGCACGAACGGTCTGATGCGGTGCAGGAGATCGTGGACGGGCTCCAGGACGGCCCAGACGCGCGGGCTCAGGCTCAGACCGGGTCCGTCGTACGGGGGACGCTCAGCGGGGCGCACAGCCGTTCGGGCGGCGACGAGGAACGTGTCAGGGACCGAAGTGACCGAGCGTGAGGGCGAGTTGTCCACAGGCGCGGACCCACTTACGGTCACCTCGCCTACGGCGGAAGAACCACCGGCCCCGGTGCTTCTCTCGTCAGTCAGTCTTGGGTCTTCCTTGATCGCGAGGGATCCGCCATCTGTGCACGCACCCGATCCGCCATCTGTGTCCGGTCCCGGCTCGGGCTCGTCGACCAGGCGCAGGGGGAGGTCGTGGACGTCGTAGAGGTGCCGGCCGTGGGCGCCGGCGCGGCGGTGGACGGTGACCCAGCCGAGGGCCTCCAGCTCGTCGACCAGGCGGCGCGCGGAACGCTCCGTGACGCCGAGCAGGCCCGCGAGCTCGGCCGCGGTGACCGGGGCACTGGTGGCGACGGCCCAGGCGAGCGCGCAGTACAGGACGAACTGGGGGCGCCGCATCACCTTGGCGGCGAGGACGGGGACGAGGGCGAACTGCTCGGCCCGGGTGACTGGGCGGGTGCGGCGCTCGGCGGTCTCGCCGTCGCCGTCGGAGCGGGTGCGGCGCACGGTGCTCAGCTCAGGCTCGCCGTCGGGCCCGGGCGCGGACAGCTCGGCCAGGCAGCGCTCGGCGGTGCGCTTGGCGTCCCCGAGGTACTCGGCCAGCCGCGCGACGGACGCGCGGCACCCGTCCTCGCGGTGGGCCAGGGCGGTGATCTGCGCCCAGTAGGCGACCGCGCCCGCGGAGTACCCGCCGCCGTCCCACAGCCGCCGGGGAACCTTCACCTTCTGCCGGTACCAGGACGGCTCGTCCTGCCCGCGCGCAGCACCACCGGCCCCGCCACGACTGTGGCGGGGCTCGGCGGCGGGCGCGGGCAGGAGGGACATCGGTCAGGCGTCCGTGCCGCGGTCGGCCGGGAGCGTGAGCGTGATCGGGCGGAGCATCTGGCGCGGTTCCCAGGTGCGGATGTCCGGGCGGTGTATCCAGCCCGCTTGCTCAAGCTCGGTGAGCGTCAGCCGGACGCGCTTGGCGTCCAGGCGCAGGACGGAGGCGAGGTGTCCGGCGTCGTGGCGGCCGCCAGCGGGCAACTGGCCTGCGGGGCCTGCAAGGTGGGCGAGGGTGAGCGCCAGGTGGCGGCCGAGCCGTTGCAGGCCGCTCGCCAGGACGGCGGCCTCCCAGCGGTGGCGGTCGTATGAGCCGCGCGGCCGGGCCAGGGCGGCGGGGGTGGGTACGGGTGTGGTGTCCATCAGGTCCTCCCAGGGGCGGGTGTGGGTGGGCCCGGGCAGATCCGGGCGTGGTGGGCGGTCAGGTGCTCGGTGAGGTTGGCGACGTCGACGGGGCCGACGGCGTCCAGCTCGCAGCCCCACCGGCAGGTGAAGCGGGCGGTGGGGTAGGCGAGCCAGATACCGCGCTTGGTGTGGAAGTCGCCGAGGTCGACGTGCAGACCGAAGTACGCCCGCGCGGGCGGCCAGTCGGCGGCCACCGGCCTTACCCGCCGAGGGGGCCGAGGACGGCCCACAGGGCGAGCAGGGAGCACAGCAGCCACATGCGGTACACGGCGAGCCTCCGTCGATCTGGTGTTCGGGTAGGTGGGCCGCCCGTCCCTCGGGGGGGAGGTGGGGGCGGGCGGCCCGGTCTCAGGCGCCCTCGACGGGCGCGGCCGCAGTCGCGCGGTGCCGCAGCGGCGTCAGCCGCACCTCGCTCACGAGGAACGGCACGCGCGGCTCGATGTCGCCACGGGCCAGGGCCTGGCGGTAGGCGTGCGCCATCGCGACCACCGCCTGGTGCACGAGGGACTCCGCGGTTGAGCCGGTCTGCGCCAGGATCGCGAGGTCGCGGCGCAGCGCGCGCCACTGGCTCACGTCCATACCGGCCAGCGGATCGGCCACCCGGCGCGGCAGCTGCGCCACCGGCTCACCAGGCGGCGCACCCTCCGGCGCACCAACCTCGGCGTCACCCACGCTGGCCTGCGGCGCAACCGCCGTGGGCAGCTCGGTGGGCGGCGCATCGTCCGGCGCACCCTCGGCGTCGATACGCCGGAAGTCCCGGCGCACCGTGTCCTTGGAGATGCCCAGCCGCTGGGCGATCTGGCGCTGGCTCAGGCCCTCCGCACGATGCTGGCGCACCAGGGTGAGCCGGTCCGCGCGCGTCACTGCGCCACCTCGCCCGGGGTGTCGCGCGCCGCCGCCATCTGCTTGCGGTGCTCTGCCTTGGGCCCGAGCAGGACGAAGGCGAGGGCGCCCTCGGCGAGGCGCCCGTAGGCGTATGCGGCGTCCGGCAGACCCTCGGCGTACGCGCCGGCCTCGAACATGTCGCCTGCGTCGCGCTCGCTCACCTCGTGGTCGTCGCGGCCCGCGATCTCCTCGGCGTACTCGGCGGCCTGGTCCATGCACAGGACCTGGTCGTACGCCGCGGCGATCTTCTGCGCGTTGACGTAGTTGCCGAGCTTGCCGATCTTGTAGCCGCCGACCACCGGAGTGCGGTCCGCGTCGAGTTGGAACATGACGCGCTCCGGCTGCTCGCCCGCCTGCACCTGGGCAATCGCCCGGGCCGCGCCGGACGCGAACAACATCGCCGCGTGCGCGTACCGGCGGCGGGTGAGGAACCGGTGCTCCATGTAGATCTTCTGCAGGTCGAACACGGCGTGCTCGTGCGGCCCGCTCTTGCGCGGCTTGGCATCCCAGCCGCGGGCGGCGGGCCCGTGCACGAGGATCTTGCCCTCGTGCAGGTTGCGGCGCTCCAACTCGACGCCGGCCTCCAACAGGCGGGCGGTCTGGTCGGCGAGCTGCCACTCACGGGCCGCCTCGCCGAGCGCGCGGACGCTGTCGACGAGGTGCTCGAACCAGGGCGCGTTCGCGGGTGCGAGGTTGTACATCGGTACTCCCACAAGGGTGTTGGGTCCGGGCGGGCAGGACGGTTGTCAGGGCACGTCCCGCCCGCCCGGAGGTCAGGGGGTCGGTCAGGCGTGAGTGCGGACGGCGGCCGCGGTGCGTTCTTCGGTGTGGCGCACCCAGGGCACGGCGAGCGCGTCCAGCCGGGTGGCGGGGTTGATGCGGCCCAGGCGGCGGCCGCACTGGCAGGTACCGACCAGATCGCCGCCCTGGTGCTCGATGACCAGGGCGTGACCGGCGCCGAGCGCGGCGTCGATCGCCTCGGCGAGCTGCGGCACCGTCGCCGTCCACTCCGCGGCCGTCGAGCCTGCGCCGAGGCCCTGGACCAGGCGCCCGCGCAACTCATGCGCGAGGACTGGCCGCTTGAGGACCGGACGGCGCAGGACGTCGGCGATCGTCTCGGCGCGGGTCACCGCTGCCCCTCGTCGCTGAGATGGCGGCGCCGGGCACGGTCGTTGCGGACACGACGGGCGCGGTCCAGGTCGAGGCTGGGCCCGGGCAGGTCAGGGCGAGGCCGGGTCGGCGGCAGCAGGGGCGGTGCATGCCGTACGGCCTGGACGCGGGGCGCCGGGCGGTGTGCGGCGCGCGTGTCGATGACGCCGGCGGCCACCCACAGCGCCAGGAGCACCAGCAGGGCGCAGATGATCAGCTCGGCCATTACCGGACCGCCTCCCGCTCGTCGAACTGGACGAGGGCGATGTCGAGTTCGAGGGCGTACTGCCAGCGGGCCTCGAACGGGATCACCCACCGCTCGGTCAGGCCGTAGACGGCGGCGTGCAGGGCCGCGTCCGCGATCAGGGCTGGGTCGGCAAGGTCGTCCACCGGCGGCACGGTGACGTCGGCGCCCGCGCAGACGGACCAGCCGGCGAGGTGGGACCAGTGCACGACCAGGCCGGTCGCCTGCACGCCTGGGGGGATCAGGTCGTCGTGCCCGGGCAGCCACTCCAGCCGGATGAACAGCTCCCGCTGGCCGTCGAAGGTCTCCGTGCGCAGGCCGGTCTCGACGTGGTCGGGAACGACCTCGACCTCACGCAGTGCGGCGTGGACGGCGTCCGCGTACGGCAGGTGAGGCAGCGTCAGTGTCCGGGTGGCATCGCCCACCGACAGCTGGCCGCTGTCGTGGGTGCTCTTCCCGGGCACCGCGGTGCCCCTCTCCTCGATGGCCCTCACTTCGCACCACCGCCCTGCGCACCGTGCTCGGCCAGGCGCGCGGCGACCCAGCGGGCCGCGCTCTTGACCGTCCGCAGCGGCGAACCACCGTCGCCCCGGCCGTCGTTGCGGTGCATGTAGTGCACCGGCCGCCCGAACCCGTAGCGGCCCTCGGGGTCAGGCACCGCCAGCGCGGTCCACACCAGTCCGCCGAGCTTGCCGCGGCCCTGGGTGATCTGCCCGACCACCACGTCCTGCGTGACCGTCTTGACGCCGGTACGGGTGACGACGAAGTCGTGCGGCTCCTCGCTCCCCATACGGCCGACGTCGATCCACGGCATGCCGGGCCACAGCAGCAGACCCGCCGCCTGGCGGGGCGCGAGCCCGTAGCCGAGGTGCTTCGTGGTGGTCGTCGAGATCCCGGTGTCCTCGGTGGCCTCGCCGGTGATCACCTGCGCGGCGGTGCAGGTGATGCACACGATCCGCACCGTCAGCTTGGTGAAGGAGTTGCCGTGGGCGCAGTACTCGGTCGTGCAGGAGTGGTTGACCGAGGACCCGCCGAACCCGCGGTCGGGGTCGCGGCGGTACTCGTTCTCGTCACGGCGCCACGCGATCTTCACCAGCGGCCGCTTGCAGCCGTCGAAGTGCCGCAGCGTCTCCCAGCCCAGATAGGTGTCCAGCGTCGACCTCACGCGGCACCGTCCTCGGCGGGCGCGTGGCCCTGCTGGGCCGGGTCGACCGCGGCCTGGCGGTCGGCCTCCGCAAAGTCGTGGCCGGCGCGGGCGAGCGCGTCGATCACGCAACGGTCGCTGCAGTACCAGCGGGCCTCGTCGCCGAGCGCAGCGATCTGCAGGCGGGACCAGCCGAACAGGGAGGGGTCGGAGGCGTCGTAGTCGTCCACGGTCCCGCAGCCGTCGGTGGGGCACTCGGCGTGGATGTCGCGGGCCTCAAGGCCGAGGAGGGAGGCGAGGGCCTGGCGGTCGTCGCCCTTGACGATCAGGTCCGCGGCCTGCCCGTGCGAGGAGCGGCACCGGATGACCGCCCGCTCGCTGGTGTCGCCCGGGCCGGGGATGTCCACCCCGTATTTGGCGGTCCAGGTGAGCGTCATCGGGTAGGCGTCGAGGGAGGTGGTGCCGTACTCGATGGCCCGGGCCACCTCGGCCGCAGACAGGAAGTCGGTCACGGGTCGGCCCTCGAGGAGACGCGCCACCGCGTCACGCTGACGCTCCGCACCGGCCATACGGGCGAGCTGGCGGCCGCGCTCGTCGAGCTCGGCCTGGTCCTCGGCGTGAGCCTGCTCGGCGGCGGCCGCCGCGATGTCCGCAGCCGCCTGCGGGTCGAACAGAATCCCCGTACCGGAGATGGACAGGGCCGTGTCGCGCGCACTATCACCACGACCCAGGGCCTCGGCGATCAGGGCCTCGGCCGCCGCCTCGGTGAAGGAGAGCGGCACGTGCTTCAGGCAGAACAGGACCTGCGCCCCGGACGGGTACCGGCGCTCGTCCGGGTCGGTCCGCAACGCACCCTCCTGGCTGCTGCATACGCAGCACTCGGCCTGCTGCGGCTCCGCAAACGGGACACGCAGATCGAACGGGACATCGTCCGGGTACGCAGCAGGCAGCTTCTGGGGCGCCACCGGTCCCGCGGGCGCGGGGATCGCGACGCCGTACGCGGCGTACGCGGCGCGCTCGGCATCCGACATCAGCGGTGCGGGCTGGAGTTCCGAGGCCTGCGCCCCGGTCGGGTTCTGGGATGATGCGGTCAAGGTGATCCACTCCTGGAATCGGATTTGGGTGTGGATGTGCCGAGGGGTCGTGCTCCGGGTGAGGCCGGGGCCGGCCCCGTTCTTGTGTGATCAGGCGGCGAGGTGCTGTGCGGGGCGCGCGCTCGGCGTAGGAAGCGCGGCACTCGGACTGGCCGGCCGCTCTGGCGCGAGCAACAGCGCGAGTTGCGCGTACGTCTCGGGGGTGACGGGCGGCCAGCCGTCGACCATGCGGCGGATGTGCTCCTGCCACTCCGGCCGAATCACGCCGCGTTCCCGGAGGAAGTGGCAACGGATGACGCGGGGGCGTCGGCGTCTACGTAGAGGTCCTCAGGCTCAGCTCCGAGCGCCTTGCAGATCCGCAGAAAGACTGGGGCAGAAGGCGTGCGCTGGCCGCTCAGGTAGTAGGAGATCGACGCATTGCTGACACCCACGACCGCGGCGAGCTGCTGCCCATGCATGCCCTGCAGGTAGAGGCGGCGCTTCACCTCGTCCGCATTGAAGAGTGCTGACTTCATGGCTTCACTGTAGTCAACAGTGCTTCACAGTCAAGGGGTTGCCATTCAGTGTTTTTCAGTTCTACTGACAGGAGAGGATTCAGGGCGCTGCATACTCCCGCTCACCGAAGATCAGTTGTGTTCACTCTGATTCACAGGACCGCTAACCTGAGGACATGGACATGCGCGAGGCTGCCGAGCTCCTTATTGCCGTCACAGACGCGCGCCGCGTCGAGCTCGGCAAGAAGTGGATGCAGGTCTACCAAGAGGCCGGGGTGACGCATCAGACCCTGAACCGTTGGCGGCACGGGCACCCTGTTGCCCCACTGACAGAGCGGTCCCTTGAGCGCGTGTTGCTCTGGGGGCCCGGCGCCCGCGAGGCCATCGCAGCCGGTGAGCAACCCGTAGAACTTGACGCACTCCCGTCGCACGGCAGTCCCGAGCCCTCACCACCCTCTTCCCTGTCTCCGGACGAGGAGGTATTCCGGCGCATGGTCACAGCTGCTGCGAAGGAGTTGGGGCTGAAACCCGAGGCGTCCGACGAGATCATGCGACGGGTCCGCCAGGACCTCGAACAGGAACAGCCCCCTCAGGCACCCGCGAACGACCTAGGCGCAACCCCCGAGAGGATCGTGCGGCTCGTACCCCAGTACCTGCAGCAGGAGCTGCTTCCCGTAGGGGCGGTCGTGGGGTCGTCGCGCGGGATTCCGTACCGAGTGACGGGCCGTACGGATTTGTCGGACCTGGTGCGCGAGGCCCGGCTGAGGGTCGGCCTGAGCCCGGAAGAGGTGTCGGAGCGCGTGGTGGACTCACAGAGCGGCGAGCGCACCGTGGCCGCCGAGTGGCTGGACCGTCTGGAACGCGTGGCGCTGGTGCCGGACGAGTACCCGGAGTACGCGCAACTGGACCCCCTGGCCGCCACGCTGGGGCTCGACGTGATGGAAGTACGGGACGCCAACGCAGCCCAGTTCTTCGGCATCGTGACCGTCTGGAGCGACGACCGCCAGTCCAAGACCACGCTGCAGCTGGAGCACGCCACGCCGGAGGGGATCGCGAGGGCGAAGGCCCAGATGGCCCGCTTGAGCATCGACACCACCCAGGTACACCGTGGCCGGAAATAGCCGTTTCATCAACTACCGGACGCAAACCGGCAGTTGAGAGCATCGGTGTTGCTGGTGGTGATAGAGGTGTGGCTAAAAGTGAGCGTTATGTGCATGATGAGGCTCCGCCGCATGGGGAACGGGTGACGCCCTCCACGCGCGTCACTCGCTGCGGGGAAACGTTCTTGCGCACTGGGGGGTGACGGCTACATGCCGTACGAGCCACACATCCAAATCGTCTACCGACTCGCCGAGCCCGGTGAGATCCCGGATGGCCACGCCGTCTGGATCAAGGAACTGCCCGGGCGGCGGGCTGCGATGATCTTCGAGCCGGACGGGGTCACGGACCCGCAGCTGCTCGAACAAGCCACGCTGCAGTCTGCGAGTCAGATGGTCAACGGCGAGTGGCGACAGGACTGGACCGGCGGCGACCGCATGGAGGGACCGACCCTCGGGAAGCTGCTGTGCGTCTCACGGTGGGAAGCCGTTCCTCCGGAGGAGTTGCCTGAGGGGTGCCTCATTCACCCCATCTCTCGGCGAGGAAGCTGCGTCTGGGCTGTCTCCTGGGACAGCCACGCCCCCCGGATCCGCCATGGAGTGAACGACCAGTTGCTCAGGCTCGCGGGCGACGGCCTGTGGAAGCAGCACTGGCCCGGGAACCGGCTGGTGATGCCCACGCAACGACTCGCTCCGCCCATCGCGCCCCTGATACTGGCGTAGGCGTGTCACCGTGCGGCGCCGACCTCCCCACCGGCGGCCGGCGCCGCACCTGCGGCAGCCCCGTACGGCGGCCGTCAGCCCTTCGGTGCGATCCGGACGGTGGCGGGGTCGAGGTGATAGGGAGCTCCCTTGTCCAGGGTGATGTCCATGATCAGCCGCACGATCTCACGGCGCCTGCCGATGCTCTTGGACTGCCAGACCTCGAAGGCCGCCTCGAAGGTGTCCGCGTCCAGGAAATCAGCGAGCGGGCTACTGGAGGTCGCCTCGGCGATCTTGCTTCGAATCTCCGTGATCTGCTTGTCGGTGTCGGCTTCGACCGTCTCAAGCACCGCCAGGCTGATCTTGCGGCGGGCATACGACTGAGCGGCCTCGGTCTTGCTGCGCGTCAGCTCGGTGATCTCGGCGCGCAGGCCGACGACGTCGAGGTCCGGCTTCGGCGGTTTGATCAGGTCGACCAGATCGTCGCGGGACAGGCGCTCGACAGCGACGCTGGCGATGTACTCGTCGACCAGGGCCGCCAGTTGATTGCCCTTGTGGCAGGTGTTGCACCGGTACGTGGTGCCCTTGCTGCGCGACCCGCCGCGCGCCGTGACGACGCCCGTCACGCAGTAGCCGCACGTGGCGTACTTGGAGACAAGCCACTTCGGGGTGTTGCCGGGAGTCGTGACGCGTGCCGGGTCTTCCAGCAACGTGATCAGAGCCTGCCGTGTCTCCTCCGGGATGATCGCGGGCCACGCGTTCCACTTGATGATCTGGCCCTGGTGGACGACGTGCCCGGACACCCGGGGCGAGGTGAGTATCCGCGTGATCGTCCTGCTGTCCCAGCCTCCGTGCGCAACTTCTCTGCCGCCGCGCTTGAGCGTGCGACCGTCGGCCTCACTCACGGTCTTCACGCCGCGTTCCCGGATGCCGGCGAGCAGCTGGGCCATGTTGCCCTTGGTCGCGAGGAGTTCCTCGGCCCAGTTGCGGATCTCCTCGGCTTCGTCCTCGCGGTGCTGGGTCATGTCGAGGACGGGCACGTCGACGTACTCGCGTTCGTCGAGGGGGGCCTTGGGGTTGGTGCACTTGCTGCGTACGCGGCCGGTCGGGGCTCCCCAGCCGAAGCGGCGGATGCCACCCCCGTGGGCACCCATGCGGGCCTGCCGCTTGCGTGCGAGGGAGACACGTTCGCCCTTGTGGCCCGACTCCTTCTGCGCAGCATTGATGTCATTGATGAACTCGGCCCGCCCCGAGGCGCGGCTCAGAAGGTACTCGCCGCCCTTCTGGACGGAGTACAGGCGCACGCCCTGCGCGCGGAACAGGTCGACGATGTCGAGCCCCTCCCGCACGTCGCGGGTGAGGCGGTCGGCGTGCCAGACGATGACGGCCGCGATGAGGCCGGCGGCGACGTCCGCCAGGAGGCGCTGGAACTCGGGGCGTTCGCGACCGGTGAAGGCAGAGAGACTGTTGTCCTGGTAGGTGCCGGTGAGCGGTCTGCCGATCTCTTCGCCGAACTCCTCGTTGTCCGCGTGCTGGGAGTCGACGCCCTCGGCAGTGCCGCGGTCATCGTCGGAGACGCGGGCATAGTCAACGTTGATGCCCTCGGCTGGCGGCTTAGTGATGGGTGAGGCCATGCCCGTAGTGTGCACGTTCCAACTCCGCTATGGGAGTGCCGACCGCGGTCGCCTCGAAGGCGATGAGCAGCACGACCGACACGATCCCGACACTGAGCGCCCGATACGCCCGCCCCAACACCCCTTCCTCGACACCGGCGGGCAGGTCAGGGGCGGTCTCCACGACATCGGCGTCGCGCGGTTCGAGGCTGGTCATGGTCGCCAGGGTAAGGGCCGAGGGCGGGTTTGACCCCTGTCGGGAGACGGTCTGAGGCTGAGACCTTGGTCGTACGACCACGAGACGCACGCCCGCTTTCATGAACGCCGTATGGCAGTCGCATTGCAGCGGCCGGGATTCCCTTGAGCCCCCTCCCGCCCCGCCCGTACGGTCATCTCACCGAGTTCGGAACGGAGTCCAAAACCTCCGCTCCCAACCCCGGCCGTGTGCCCGAGTGGCTTAGGGACTCGCCTGCAAAGCGAGGTACGTGGGTTCAATTCCCGCCACGGCCTCTGTGTCGAGGATGCCGGAAGGGCGGCGCCCCCAGTGGGGGTGCCGCCCTTTTTGGCCGGGCGGGGTCAGGCCTTGGCGTACTCCCAGCCGCCGCACTTGTACGGCGTGCCGTCGGAGCCGTCCTGGAGGCAGGCGCGGATCTGGAGGGTGGTGCCCTCGGCGAAGGAGAGGTTCCAGTCGTGGGCGACGGCGTAGCCGTAGCCGTTGTAGTACGAGTGGGTCGAGGAGCTGGAGTTGTAGCGCCACTGGGCGGCCGTTCCGTGGCCGTCCTTCAGCATGTCGAGGGCGGTGAGGATCTCGCCGTCGGCCGCGAAGTACGTCTTCGCGGTGACGTCCGACGAGATGATGGAGTTGGAGGCCTCGTAGACCTCGCCGGCGGCCTGCGCGGGGGCGATGCCCAGGGCGAGCGCCGACGCGGAGGCCGCGGCGACCCCGAGGACGGTCGTCATTCGACGGTGGAGCTTGCGCACAGCGGCGTTCCTCTCTTCGAACAACTGGTCGCGCCGAACGTAGCCGAGGGGAACGGGAGTTGGCTGATATTTATGCGGGCGGCGATGCCCGTGCGGCATGGGTCGAGCGTTCCGTTTTGCTGTGAATCCTCCGATGAGTCAGCAAAGCGAAAGGTGCGTACCCACATAGGCTGTTTGTCCTCCCGTGTGCTTGATCCGCTGCCATGCTGCCCGCATCGGAGCCGTCGAAGGTTCCGCGCCGGCATCAGGGGGATGCGATGGGCGATCAGGCATATTGGAACGCCGGGGACCGGCCCCGGATCTTCATCAACTGGCAGTCCTTCACCGCGCAGGGCATCAGCAACGACTGGCAGGGCCCGGTCACGGACGCGGTGCTCAACGCGTACACGAGGTGGCAGAACGCGGGGGTCGACTGCCGCTTCCAGTTCTGGAACTACACCGACCGCACCGAGCCGCAGGACGGCGAGATCATCGTGTCGATGAACGAGCGGCACTTCGACACCACGCGGATCGCCTCGACGTTCACCAGCTGGCGCAAGGCGAGTCTGGTCATCCACCGCAAGAACGGCGCCGACCTCACCCCGTGGCCGCTGGTGCCGTTCAACGCCCAGCCCGGGCAGATCGATCTCCAGGGCATCTTCCAGCACGAGTTGGGCCACTGCTACTGGCTCGACCACAGCGGCAGCGCCGACGACGTCATGTTCGGCAGCTACAGCTATCACAGCAACCGCTTCGGGCCCTGGGAAGGCGACGTCGCCAAGGTCAAGGCGATCTACCCGGACTTCGACCGCAACCGGCTGCGGGAGTTCCGGTCCGTCGACGGGGGCGGGTCCTGGTTCGCGCAGGGCACGCAGATCACCGACTACAACAACTACCAGGCGCGCACCTGTCTGACGCCCGGCGTCACCTCCATCGGCAGCAGCGGGCTGTACGCGCTCGGCTGGAGTCATCCGAACCGCATCCCCACCTGGCTGCGCACCGACGGCGTCAACTTCCTCTTCAACGGCTGGGTGTACTACGGCGGTGAGCGCTCCGTGCACGGCCCCGCCCTCGCCGACGAACCCGGCGGGCTGATGCTCATGGCCTGGGTGCACAACGACAACAACGGCACCCTCCGCGTCGTCCGCTCCACCGACCAGGGGCAGAGCTGGGCCTGGGCCAACACCCCGGCCGGCGCCACCACGTTCGGCACCCCGGGGCTCGCCTCGACCGTGGTCAACGGGCGCCGCGCGTGGGTGCTGGCCTGGGCGCACCTCGACCGCGCCGACCACCCCGGCACCGGCCGGATCCGCGCCAGCGTCTCCTACGACGACGGCTGGACCTGGTCGACGCCGACCGTCGTACCGACCAGCTACGACTACAAGTCGCTCGCCGGGGTCTCCCTCGGCGCCGCCCCCGACAACCGGCTGGTGCTGGGCTTCTCCTGGGCGGGGCCGGACATCTACTCCATGAACCTCGTCCGCAGCCTCGACTGCGAGGTCTCCGGCGACCGGCTCGTGCAGCGCGGCACCGGGTACTCCAACGACCGCACCCGCAGCCAGCCCGCCGTCACCTACGATCCCGGCCGCAATCTCTTCCATCTCTCCTTCCGGGAACAGAACTTCCTCACCTCGCTGCGCGTCGCGCAGAAGGAGTGGCTCAAGACGTCGTGGTCGGCGGCCCAGCAGCTGCCCAACTCGACGTCCAGCACGGCACCGGCCCTGGCCCACAGCCGCGTCGGCAACAACCTGCTCCTCTGGTACGGAGGCGAGTGAGCCATGGCGACGTATCTCACCACCACGCCGACCCTGCTCCAGCGCATCCGCGACTGTCAGGCCGTCGTCGTCCTACGTGATCGCGCCCTGGAGTCGGTCACCACCGACCACGAGGCCCGCGAGGCCCGCCCGCTGGGCACCTTCCGGGCCACGCCCGCCGAGGTGCTCAAGGGCGACGACGAGGGCGCGCTGACCATCCGGATGCCGGGCGCGGGCTCCGCCGGCCAGGGCCAGGAGGCCGGGCAGGTGGCCTGGCGGCTCGCCCCGCAGGACGAGCGGGCCCAGGTCGCCTTCCTCGTCCGGGAGAGCCGTACCTCCTGGGTGCCGTACTTCTCCAGCGTCTTCCCGCTCGACGGCGAGACCGTGCTGCTGTCGGAGGAGGTGGAGGACGACCGGCCCGGCGAGGCGGGCGCCCTGGATCTCGCCGGGCTGCGTGCGCTCATCACGCGCGCCGCCGAGGAGGCCCGGGAGCAGCAGACCAGGATGTGGGAGGCCGAGCCCGAGATCGCCGCCCGCACCCAGCCGCATCCGGTCCTGGAGTCCCCCGAGGCCCCGGCACCGGGGGCGACCTCTGCCGAGCCGGGCGCCGCGGACCCGGGCGCCGCGAACCCGAACACCGCGGACCCGGGCGCCGCTTCGGCGGCACCCGAACTCCCTGAGGCGCCCGAGGAGTAGGGCGCGAGGCCGGGGCGACCGGCGGGGGAGAGAGGCGGGTGCGGTCAGAGCACCCCGCCCGCCTCGTCCCGCAGCACGTCCGTCCAGTAGTGCCAGTCGGCGTCCGTCGCGCGGCCGGTGCGGTCGACGGTCGACAGGACCTGGATCATCGTGGCCGCCAGCTGGGCGTGCGGTCCCAGCGGCTCGCCCAGCACCTGGATCCGGCCCCGCGACAGCTCCTCGTCGAGGCTCGCCTCGCGGCGCAGCAGCCAGAGCGTGAACGCGAGCGTGGAGATGTCCGTGTTCAGGGGGTACAGCCGCGCCTCGGGCTCGCTCCAGTGCAGGACCGCGCCCGTGCGGCCGTCCACCACCAGGCTGTTGTCCTCGACGAGATGGCCGAGGCGTATCAAGTGGTCGGCGCCGGCCGGGAGTTCGGCGTCCGGGTCATCGGCGTAGTGCTCGGCGAGGGTGGGCAGCGGAACGTCCGTGTCCAGGCGGAAGAGGTCGGTGTCCTCGGGCAGGCCCGTGTCGCGCAGGAAGCGGCGGGTGGGTTCATGGGTGAGCGTCGCGGGGAAGTCGACCTCCTCGAAGCGCCAGATCTCGCCCTGCCCGAACTCCTGGTCCAGCAGCCGCACCGGGAGGTCGAGCGCCAGCCCGGACGTCCTGCCCGGGCCGGCCGTCAGGGCCAGCGGGCGGATCAGGGCCGCCGCCCGCCACAGGGCCGGCACCTCGCCGTCCGTGCCCTCCTCGAAGATCGCGAGCAGGCGACGCGAGGCCTCTGCCGCGGCCTGCTGGCCGTGGCGGTCGGCGTAGGCCGCGAACTGGCCGCGCAGTCCCGCCAGTTCGTCCGTCGCGGTCGCGAAGCGCATCAGCTTCTCCAGCGACGGGGCGAGCGGGCGGCGCTCCATGAGGTCCGGGCGGTCCCACCAGAAGTCGGTCGTCGACACCTCGCCCGTCACACCGTCGAGCAGGACCGACTCCGTCTCCCGGCCCTCGTCGTCGAGCAGCCCGCCTATGACCAGCTGGTCCCGCATGTCCACGGCCAGCCGCCCGCCGGGGTCACCGGTCGCGTCCGTCAGGGTCCGCAAACCCTCCCGGCCGAGCTCCGCGAAGCTCAACAGGCCGATCTCGGCGGGCAGTCCGGGGCCCGTCAGCCAGCTGCGCGTCGACGCGTGCGTGACGAGGCGCTCCAGATCGTCGTCGGTCAAGGTGATCACCGCGGACGCGGTGCCGGTCGTGCTCATCGTTCCCCCGTGCGTGCGAGCTCTGTGTCCCCGAGCAGGGCAGGGCGGGTTTGCCGTGAAGATCTCGCCGTCGTTCCCCACTGACCGGAACACTACGCCGAGCCACTGACAACGCCTCACGACAACGCCCCACGACCAAGAGACGCTCAAACCACCTCGGCGCGTTGCCTTCCCGCGAGAATCGCCTCCACCGTCTCCCCCACCGAAAGCTCCGAGGTGTCCAGCCACAGCCCGATCCGTGGCGTCCGGGCCCGCAGCTCCCGGTCCAGTTCCCCCACCGTCCAGGCCGCCCCGTACCCCGTCTTGGCCCGCTCGGCCTCCCGGGCCACGACCGTCTCGGGGCTCGGGGCGAGGACGACGACGTACAGCGGGCGGGTGCGGACGAGCCGGACGTACGCGGCCAGTTCCTCCCCCAGCACCACGTCCTGTACGACGGCCGTGAACCCGGCCTCCGCGTACGCGTCCGCGGTCGCCGCCGACAGCCGGTACCGCAGCCGGAGTTGGGCCGCGCCCTCACCTCCGCCGCCGGGAACGTACTCCTGTCGCCCGGAGACGACCATCCGGCGGAAGACGTCCCCACGGACGTGCGCGGCACGCGGCAGTCGCTCGGCGAGGGCCTGCGCGACCGTCGACTTGCCGGACGCCATGACGCCGGTGACCAGAACGACCCCGCGCATCACGTCACCCGCACCCACACGTCACGTGAGGTACACGCCACCGAGCACGACCACCAGTGCCGCGAGCGCGAACACCAGGATCCACACCAGCAACTTCCCGACGCTGGGCGGCGGTTCGTAGCGCTGCGGATCCTCCGAGCTCACTGTCCTGTCACCACCGCGGCCTGCGGGCGGATCGGCAGCCGGTTCACCGGGCGGCCGGTGGCGGACCGGACGGCGGAGGCGATGGCCGCCGGTGATGTCACCACCGGCACCGCGCTCACCGCCTTCGCGCCGAAGGGCGCGACCACGTCCCGCTCCTCTACGAGCTTCACGATCCGGATGTCCGGGGCGTCCAGGGCCGTCGGCAGCGCGTACCCGGTGAGGTCCGGGTGGCGGATGACACCGCGTGCGGTGCGCAGGTTCTCCGTCAGCGCGACGCCCACGCCCTGGGTGACGCCCGCCTCGATCCGGGCGGCGAGCTGGGCCGGGTTGAGGATCCGGCCCACGTCCTGGGCGACGGCGAGTTCGACGACCCGGACCGAGCCGAGTTCGATGTCGACGTCGACCACCGCGCGGATCGCGCAGAAGGCCAGGCCGACGAAGGCGTCGCCCTGGCCCTGCTCGTCGAGCGGTTCGGTCGGGTGCGGCCGGCACTGGGCGGTGGCCCACAGTTCCTTGCCGTCCAACGCCTCGGTGACGGTGGTCGACAGGACGCCGTCGTACGAGGTGATCTTGCCGTCGGTGATCTGGAGCAGTTCGGTGGACATCCCGAACTTGTGTGCCAGGGGCTGGAGGAGCTGGGTGCGGACCATCTTCGCCGCGCGCTCCACCGCGCCGCCGGAGACCCAGGTGTGGCGGCCTCTGCACCCCGCGCCGGCCGGGGGCTGGTCGGTGTCGACGGGGGCCACGTGGACCTCGTCGATGCCCAGGGTGTCCTGGACGATCTGGCGGGCCAGCGTGGTGAAGCCCTGGCCGGTCTCGACGGCCGCGCAGAGCACGGTCGCGATGCCGTCGTGGACCTTGACGGTGGCCGTGGAGACCTCGTCGGCGCCCTCGGCGCCCAGCATGTGCACCATGCCCAGGCCGTAGCCCACGCCCCGGCGGATCGCGCCCGGTTCGCCCGCGCCCTCGGGGCCGCCGGGCAGCAGCCACTCGTCCTCGGGGGTGTCCTTGGGCAGCGCGGGCAGCGGGAAGTCGCGTACCGCCTGGAGGAGTTCGGCGACCGGGGCCGGGCAGGTCACGGTCTGGCCGGTCGGCAGGACGTCCCCGGTGGCCAGGGCGTTGCGCAGGCGAAGTTCCGCCGGGTCGATGCCCAGCTTCTTCGCCAGCTTGTCCATCTGGGCCTCGTAGGCGGCGCACACCTGCATGGCGCCCTCGCCGCGGACATGGCCGGAGGGCGGGTTGTTGGTGCGCACCGCCCAGCCCTCGATGAAGGCGTTCGGGACGACGTAGGGGCCGCAGGCGAAGCCGACGGCGGCGGCGAGGGCCTCGGAGGACGTGTCGGCGTAGGCGCCCGCGTCGAGCAGGATCTGCGCCTCGACCTTCACCAGCCGGCCCTCGGCGTCGGCGTGGTGGCGGTAGCGGAGCAGGGTCGGGTGGCGGTGCGCGTGGCCGAGGAAGGACTCCTCGCGCGTGGCCGTGAGTTTCACCGGGCAGCCGGTCTTGAGCGCGAGCAGGCCGAGCGGCAGCTGGACGCCCTGGTCCTCGCGGTCGGCGGTGGCGCCGGGGACACCGGTGACGACGATCTTGACGCGCTCGGGCTCAAGGCCGTAGCAGGCGGCGGCGGTGTCCCGGTCGGTGTGCGGGTCGGTGGAGGCCAGGTAGAGCTCGACGCCGCCGTCGGGGCGGGGCACGGCGAGTCCGGCCTCGGCGCCGATGGGGGCCGGGTCCTGGCGGCCGATCCGGTACTGGCCCTCGACGACGATGTCGCCGGTCGCGGCCGGGTCGCCGTGGTGCAGCGGGATGTGCCGGATCAGATTGCCGTCGGCGTGCAGCGGCTCGGCCTCGAAGGCCTGCTCGGGGTCGGTGACCGGTTCGCGTACTTCGTACTCGACGATGACGGCCGCGGCGGCCATCCGCGCGGTGTCGGGGTGGTCGGCGGCGACGGCGGCGATGGGCTCGCCGTGGTGGCGTACGACCTCGGAGGCGAAGACCGGGCGGTCCGCCGTGCCGCGGCCGTACAGCGGGTGGCCCGGCACGTCCTCGTGGGTGATGACCGCGCGGACGCCGGGCATCTCGCGCGCGTGGGACGTGTCGATGGACACGATGCGCGCGTGCGGGTGCGGGGAGCGCAGCACGGCCGCCCACAGCAGGCCCTCGGCCCACAGGTCGGCCGCGTACGGGAACGTGCCCTCGGTCTTGGCACGGGCGTCGGCGGCCGGGAGGGACGCGCCGAGGCCGTGCGGGATCGGCTCGGGGGCAGGGGCTGCCTCCGCGGGAGTGGTCGCGGTGGCGGCTTCGTTGCTCACGCCTGGCCTCCGTCCGGTCCGTACGCCTGGTCGTGCTTCGGTTCGAAGGCCGACGGGTTGACTCCGCCGGCTCCGGGGCCTGCCTGATGGGGAATACGTGCCTCTTCGCCGTTTGACTCGGAGTCCCCGGCGGCGTGTGCCGACCGCTCGGCGACGACCTCCTGGACGGCGTCGACGACGCCCCGGTAGCCGGAGCAGCGGCACAGGTTGCCGCAGAGCGCCTGGCGGGTCTCCAGCTCGGTCGGCGCCGGGTTGCCCTCCAGCAGGTCGTGCACGGTCATCGCCATGCCCGGCACGCAGAAGCCGCACTGCACCGCGCCGCACCGGGCGAGCGCCCGCTGCACGTCGGAGGGGCGGCCGTCCTCGGCGAGTCCCTCGACGGTACGGACCTCGCTGCCGGCGGCGGTGACGGCCGGGACCAGGCAGGAGGCGACGAGCCGCCCGTCGACCTGGACGTTGCAGGCACCGCACTCGCCCTGCGAGCAGCCGTCCTTGGCGCCGGCGAGACCGAGGCGCTCGCGCAGCACGTAGAGCAGCGACTCGCCGATCCAGGCGTCGGCGACGGGGCGTTCGACGCCGTTGACGCGCAGGACGTAGTCGGCGAGAGGGTGTTCCTCGCCGGGGAAGGCGGGGGGCTGTTCGGCCGGGGCCGTGGAGTCCTCGGTGTGCTCCTCCGCGCCGGACTCGGCGTCGCCGCTGTCGGCCGGGGCGTGGTCGGGGCGCGGCTCCGGGGCCTCCTCGGCGGTCTCCACGGCCTCTTGAGCGCCCTCGGGGCCCTCGGGTGCCGTGGGAGCCGCGGCGGGTGCCGTGGGGGCCTCACCGTCGCCGGGAGAGGGCCGTGAGACGTCTGCGGCAGGGCTCCCCGCGGAGGCGGACGCCCCGTCCGGGGTGTGCGGCGCGGATGCCTGCGCCGGGTCCGGGCCGGCGGCGGGCGGCTGCCCGGGCGTGTCCGGGCCCGCCCCGACGCGCGCGTGGCCGTCCGGCGCGTAATGGTCCGGCGCGTCGGTGACCTCGTGGGCACCGGGGTGCGGGGCGGACGGTACGTGCCCGTGCCCGTCGCCGACCGGTACGCCGTGTTCCTGCCCGGCGTCCGACGCCCCGGTGTCCCACGGCTGTCCCGTCTGCGTCGCCCAGGGTGCGGCCGCGCCGCCGGGCAGGGTGGCCGGCGGGGTGCCGCCCCACTGCTCGACGAGGGACGATGTCGTGAACTCGCCCGATTCGTCCGGAAGGTCACCCCCGGCGACGGGGATGGACCACTGCCCGGTGACGTCGTGGCCGGGCGCCGGAGCGGACTCCGCGGCGTCCTGGAAGGTCCACTGCCCGGTCGCCCCCGGGTTGTACGTGAACTGGTCGTTCCCGGCGGTGTGCCCGTCCTGCGGCACCGCGTTCGGGTCGGGCCACTGCGTGCCGCCGGCGGGGGCCGCGGCCCAGGTGCCGGTGGCCGCCGGGTCCGTACCGGCCGCTCCGCCGGGCGCGACCGTTATCTGCGGCGGCACATAGCCGTGGCCGGGCGCCGCGAGCGGGCTGTCGGAGGCCAGCAGGGCGTCGATGCCGCCTTCGGGGAGCTTCACGAAGGCGGTGGCGCCGTCGTCGTAGTCGCCCTGGGGCAGCGGGTCCCAGCGGCCGCCGCTGTGGGGCGCGCCGCTCTCTCCGTGCTGGTCGTCGGTCACGACAGTGCCCTCCCCAGTGCTCGTCGGGCCAGCGCGGCGACGGTGCGCCGCAGGTGCAGTACGGCGGGCGGAAGCGGCTGCACGGAGCCGTCGGGCTCCGGGACCGGGTCGGGGATGCAGGCCGCGGCCACGTACTCGCCGAAGGCGTGCAGCGCCTCCGGGACGAGCGCGCGGCTGTTGTCCCAGTCGATCAGCCGGCCGACCCACTGCTCGGCGTCCAGGGGCCGCAGCGGCATCGGCGCTATGGCTCCGACGGCGCACCTGACGCCGCGCCGGGCGGGGTCGAGGACAAGCGCGACGGAGGCGATGGCCCGCCCGGGGCCGGTGCGGCCGGTGGCCTTGAGGAAGACCTGCGGGGCGTGCAGCAGCGGCACGCGCACGAAGCCGATGAGTTCACCGCCGCGCAGCAGGTCCATCCCGGCCAGCAGATGCGACACCGGCAGTTCCCGGCGGGCTCCGCCCGGGCCCGCGATGATCAGCGTCGCCTCCAGGGCGGCGAGCACCGGGAGCGCGTCGCCGGTGGGGGACGCCGAGGCGATGTTGCCGCCCAGAGTGCCCGCGTTGCGGATCTGCGGGGGTCCCGCGGCGCGCGCGGAGGCGGCGAGCGCGGGGATGAGGGCGGCGAAGTCGGGGCGGCCCATGCGCGCGTGGGTGAGCCCGGCGCCGAGCAGGGCGTGCCCGTCCTGGTACTGCCAGCCGCGGATCTCGCTGATCCGGCCGAGGCCCACCAGTGCGGCGGGCCTGAGCTGGCCGGAGTTCACCGATGCCATGAGATCGGTGCCGCCCGCGACGGGCACGGCGGCGGGCGTGGCGGCCAGTGCCGCCACGGCCTCGTCGAGCGTCGTGGGCAGCGTGACGGCCTGCGCCGCCTGCGGTGCGTGCGTGGTCAAACCGGCTGCCCCTTCCCGCTGCCCCACCTGGTCCCACCTGTTGCTGCCGTACGGTACGTGCTGACAGGGCGGACGTGGCAACTCTGGCACATCTTCGCAGGGCCCGAAGAACGGGGTCCGGTAGACGGCATTCGCCCACCTCATCGGGGAGATGGTCCGTTTTCGTACGGCATCACCGGTGTGAGCGAATTGCCTCTCTTCAGTGATCCTGCCGGGATTTCTCCACTACTTGTTCGGCGGTGACCCCTCGATCGGGCGACCGGGCACTCCGGGGCGCCGCTGCCACGGCAGCGGACCGGTGGGCGGCCGGTAGCCGACGCCGAGGGCGTCAAGTCGCCGGTAATGGGCGGCCATCCGCCGCTCGAAGCCGGCGAAGTCCCGCTCGCCCGGGGCGGGCAGGGTGCTCCAGGCGACTTCGGCGAAGGCCGCGAGCCGGGGGAAGGCCTGGTAGTCCACGCGCGCGTGGTCCTCCATCACCTCGGTCCACAGGTTGGCCTGTGTGCCGAGCACGTGCGCCGCCTCGTCCGCGGTCAGCTCCGCGGGAACGGGCTCGAAGCGGTACACGTCCTCCAGGGTGCGCACATAGGCGATGGGCACCGGCTCGTCGGGGCCGTCGGCCTGCCGGTAGTCCAAGTAGACGTGCTGCTCGGGGCACATGACGACGTCGTGGCCCGCGCGGGCGGCCGTCACCCCGGCCCCGTACCCGCGCCAGGAGGACACCGCCGCGCCCTCGGCGAGGCCGCCCTCGAGAATCTCGTCCCAGCCGATGAGCCTGCGCCCGCGCGCGGAGAGCCATGTGTCGAAGTGCCGTACGAACCACGCCTGAAGTCCGTCCTCGTCACCGACGCCGAGTTCCTTGATACGGGCCTGTGCCGTGGCCGACTGCCGCCACTGGTCCTTGAGGCATTCGTCACCGCCGATGTGGACGAACTCCCCGGGGAACAGTTCCAGAAGTTCCTCGAAGACCCCTTCGTAGAAGCGCAGGGTGTTGTCAGTGGGGGCGAGTACGTTCGCGGAGATCCCCCAGTTGTCCCAGACGGAGAGGGAAGTCGTGTCGATCACATCGGTGTTGCCGAGTTCCGGGTATGCGGCGATGGCGGCCTGCGAGTGTCCGGGTACGTCGATTTCCGGGACGACGGTGATATGCCGCTCGGCGGCGTAGGCGACGATCTCCCGGATGTCGTCCTGGGTGTAGTAGCCACCGTGCGGCTTCTCCTCCCACAGCGGCGAGGCCCGGTGGCCGAATTTCGTCCGCGCCCGCCATGAGCCGACCTCGGTGAGCCGGGGGTGCCTCTTGATCTCGACGCGCCAGCCCTGGTCGTCCGTCAAGTGGAAGTGGAAGACGTTGAGTTTGTGGGCGGCCATCAGGTCGAGGTAGCGCAGGACCCCGTCCTTGGGCATGAAGTGCCGGGCCACGTCGAGCATGAGGCCGCGCCAGCGGAATCGAGGGGAGTCCTGGATCTCCGTCAGGGGCAGCCGCCAGGTACGGCCGGGAAGGGGTGCGCGCCGGAAGGCGTCGGGGCCGAGGAGCTGGCGCAGCGTCTGCGCGCCCCAGAAGACACCGGCGGGCGAGCCGCCCTGGAGGTGGACGCCGTGGGGGGCGACTACGAGGCGATAGGCCTCGTCGTCCAGTCCGGGCCGGACGGAAAGGTGGAGGACGTCGTGCTCGTCCCCCTTCTTGGGCGGCAGGGTGAGCCCGGTCGCCGCGCCGAGCGTCGCGCGCAGCCAGCGCGCGGTGTCCTCGGTGCCCGGCCCGGCCTCGATCCCGAAGCCGTCGCCGAGTTCACGGAAGCCCTCGGTCCGCTCCGCCCGGTCAGGTGCCGGAATGAGATCCATGAATGATCAGGCCTTTCAGTCCTTGACCGCTCCGCCCAGCCCGGAGACCAGACGTCGCTGTACGAGTACGAAGAACACCAGCACCGGAATCGTCATCACCGTGGACGCCGCCATGACCCCGCCCCAGTCCGGCTCGTCCGGCTTGTAGAAGACCAGCAGGGCCATCGGCAGGGTCGACTGGGAAGTGTCGCTGATGAGGAACGACTTGGCGAAGAGGAAGTCGTTCCAGGCCGAGATGAAGGAGAACACGCTCGTCGCCAACAACCCCGGGAACACGAGAGGGAAAAGGATCTGCCACAGGAATCGCACCCGGCCCGCCCCGTCGATGTACGCGGCCTCCTCCAGGGCCTGAGGCACCGCTTTCACGAACCCCCGCAGCATCCAGATCGCGAAGGGCAGCGAGAAGGCGATGTGGGGCAGGATCAGCGAACCCAGCGAGTTCAGCAGACCGACGTCCCGCAGCTGGAAGAACAAGGGGATCGTCAGCGCCTCCACCGGCACCGTCTGCGCCACCAGAAACATGATCAGCAGGGTGGTCCGGAAGCGGAACCGGAATCGGGTCACGGCGGTCGCCGCGAGAAACGCGATGAACGCGGAGGCGATCACCACACTGCCCGCCACGACAAGGCTGTTGACGAAATACCGACCAAAATCCTGTTGGCCGAACACCCGCCGGAAGGAATCCAGAGAAGGCGAAAGCGTCCATGGCCGCGGCTCGCTCGACTCGATCTCCCCGGCCGGTCTGAAGGCGCTCAGCACCATCCAGTAGAGGGGGAAGGCGACGACGGCCGCGATCAGCAGAGCCGACGCCTCTGCCGCGAACCGCCACGGGCGGGCCACAAGGCCCCGAAGAAGATTCACAGCTCCTCCCCCTGGCGGCGCAGCAGCCGTAGATAGCCGAGGGTCACGGCGAGCAGGATCAGCAGCATCACGACCCCGATCGCCGAGCCGAGGCCGTACTGCGAGGAGGCGAACGCCTGCTGGTAGGCGTAGACGTTGAGGACGAGGTTCTGGCCCGCGATGCCGCCGCCGTTCGTCATGACGTAGATCTGAGTGAAGATCTTGAAGTCCCAGATGACCGACTGGATGGTGACGACCACCAGGATCGGCCGCAGCATCGGCGCCAGCACCGAGCGCCAGATCCGCCACTGGGAGGCGCCGTCGAGGGAGGCCGCCTCCAGCACCTCGGCGGGGACGGTGCGGATACCGGCGTAGACGGTGACCATCACGAACGGGAAGGAGCACCAGACCACTTCGAGCAGGACGAGCAGGAAGGCGGAGTAACGCCCGTACGTCCAGGAGTGGTCGCCGAGGCCGAGGACCCGGTTGACCGGCCCGAAGTCCGGGTCGAACAGGAGCAGCCAGACCGTCGACCCGGTCACCGCCGGTGTCGCCCACGCCCCCAGCGCGGCCAGCATCAGCGCCAGCCGCGGCACGGCACGCACCCGGGTGAGCAGGACGGCGAGCGCGCAGCCGACGGCGAGGGTGGAGACGACGCAGGCGGCCGCGAAGACCACGGTGGCCAGCAGCACCTGCCAGAACTGCTCGTCGGCGAAGAGCTCCCGATAGTTCCCGAATCCTTCGAAGGCGGTCGGTTCACCACCGCTGACCTGGGCCTGGGTGTACCGGAAGAACGAGATCAGGCCTAGTTGGTAGATGGGGTAGACGAGCAGTCCGCCGAGGACGACCAGAGCGGGGGCCAGATAGAGCCACGGCGTCCAGGTGGTGCGGTGGGTCACCGGGGTCATCCGGCGGAGCCGAACGCGTCGTTCATCTTCTTCGCCGCGTCCGCGGAGGCCGCCGCGACCGACTTCTTTCCGCTGATGACCTCCTGGAACATCGTCGGCAGGACTAGCGAGGAGTCGATCTGCGACCAGGCGGGCGACGCGGGCACGAACTTCGTCCCGGCGCCCAGGGTCTCCACGAACGGCTTCACGAACGGCTCCTTCTTCGCCGCCTGTTGCCGTACGTCCCCGAAGGTCGGCAGGAAGCCCATCGCGTCGAAGAGCGCGGCCTGCGTCTTCTTCGAGGCCAGTTGCTCCATCAGCCGCACGGCCAGCGTGCGGTGCGAGGTGCTCTTCAGTACGCCGATGTTGTTGCCGCCCGCGAAGGCGGGAGCGATCGAGCCGGACGCGACGCCGGGCAGCGGCACCACCGCGTACTTGCCCTTCACCTTGCCCGCCTCCACCGCCGTGTGGCTGAAGTCGCCGCCGATCGCCATGCCTGCCTTGCCGGCGGCGAACGCGGTGACCGTGTCGTTGCCGCCGAAGCCGGCGCACTTGGCGGCGGGGCAGTTGTCGTCGGAGAACAGGGAGGTGTACGCCGTGATGCCCTTGCGGGCCGCCGCGCCGTCGATCGCCGAGGTGTACGAGCCGCCCTCGGCGGTGGCGATCTCACCGCCGCCGGCCCAGACGAACGGCATCGCGCCGTAGGTATAGGCGCCGCCGACGACCAGGCCGTACAACTCGGGCTTCGCGGCGCGGATCTTCCGGGCCGTCGCGGCCAACTCGGACAGGGACCGGGGGACTTCGAGGCCCAGCTCCTTGAAGACGTCCGTGCGGTAGTACAGGGCGCGGACACCGACGTAGAAGGGCGCGCCGTAGACCTTGCCGGCCACGGTGACGGACGTCTTCGCGGTGGGGTCGGTGTCCTTGGCCTCGGGCCAGGCGCCGAACTCCTGGGTGATGTCGAGGAGTCCGCCGTCCTTCACATAGCCGGCGGTGTCGGTGTTGCCGTACTCCATGACGTCGGGAGCGGACGCCGGGTCGTTGAAGGCGGCCTTGACGCGCTGGGCGCGGGTGTCGACCGGGATGTACTCCACGTCGACCTTCGTGCCGTCGTGGGCCTTCTCGAAGGCGGCGACCACGGAGTCGACGACCTTCTCCTTGGGCTTGTTGCCGACCTCCTGGAAGAGCCAGACGCGCAGGGTGCCGGTCTTGTCGTCCTTGTCGGAGGACGAGTTGGAGGAGGTCTGGGGAGCGCAGGCGGTGAGGGCGAGGGCGGTCAGGAGCACGGTCAGCCGGGGGGAGAGCTTCATGGAGTGGGGCCTCCGAGCAAGGATGCGATGCGTTGCAACATATGCAATGGCGATTTCGCTCTGCACAACGGAGGCTAGGGACTACATGAACATGCCCACAAGAGGTCTCAACCACTTCGTGATCTGCGAACGGCGCGCGAAAAGGCATGCGAAAGGCCCTCGGGGCGCGCCTGAACGCGCCCCGAGGGCCTCACCGGGCTCAGCCGGAGGCGGGACCTACTTGTCGCCGCCGCCCTTGCCGTCGCCGTCCCCGCCGGCGCCCATGGACTCGTAGATCTCCTTGCACATGGGGCACACGGGGTACTTCTTCGGGTCGCGGCCCGGTACCCACACCTTGCCGCACAGCGCCACGACGGGGGTCCCGTCGAGGGCGCTCGCCATGATCTTGTCCTTCTGGACGTAGTGGGCGAAGCGCTCGTGGTCGCCGTCGCCGTGGGACACCTGTGGCGTCGGCTCTACGAGGGTCCCCGTACCAGTCCCGCGCTCGGGCTCAAGAGTGCTCATGAAAGCCAGGGTACTGAAGGTCACACGGTTCAGTTGAGCGAAGGGTCGTCCGGATACGTGGCCACCATCGCCAGCTCGTTGCGCTGACGGCGCAGGACCTCGCGCCAGAGTCTTTCCGGGGACGGGGAGGAGACATCGCCGGGTTCGGACTCGACGACGTACCAGGCGCCCTCCACCAGCTCGTCCTCCAGCTGGCCGGGGCCCCAGCCGGCGTATCCGGCGAAGATCCGCAGGGAACCGAGGGCCGAGGCGAGGAGTTCCGGCGGGGCCTCCAGGTCGACCAGACCGATCGCGCCGTGCACCCGGCGCCAGCCCAGCGGGGCCCGCTCGCCGGACGCGCCGCCCGGGATGACGGCGACGCCGAGCGCCGAGTCGAGGGAGACCGGGCCGCCCTGGAAGACGACCCCGGGTTCACCGGCGAGGTCCGCCCAGCCCTCCAGGATGTCGCCGACGTCCACCGGGGTCGGCCGGTTGAGGACGACACCGAGGGAGCCCTCCTCGTCGTGGTCGAGAAGGAGCACCACCGCACGGTCGAAGTTCGGGTCCGCCAGGGCGGGCGTTGCCACGAGCAACCGCCCTGTGAGCGAGGACACCTCGGTCATGCCAGACATGATCCCGCATCTTCCCGTGAAAGGGGGTGGCAATGCCCTTACGGCGGAGGATGCAGCTCAGAGCGCAACCACGCGCCCCTCGTGCGCGCCCGCCGCCGTGACCCCATGTGCCCGCCGGGGAACGGTTCGTGTTGTGACACAGCTATGACGTGGCTGAGCGGTACTTGGGCTTACGGAAGGGGGGTGGACGGCGATTACCCTTTCCCTTCTGGCCCCTGCCCCACCAATCGGAACGCGAGATACATGACCGTCAACGGCTCTGACGACGTACTGCTTGTCCACGGCGGCACCCCGCTGGAGGGCGAGATCCGAGTCCGCGGTGCGAAGAACCTCGTACCGAAGGCCATGGTCGCCGCCCTGCTGGGCAGCGGGCCGAGTCGACTGCGCAACGTTCCGGACATCCGTGACGTGCGTGTCGTACGCGGTCTGCTGCAACTGCACGGTGTGACGGTCCGTCCGGGTGAGGAGCCCGGCGAACTGGTGATGGATCCGACCCACGTCGAGAGCGCGAACGTCGCTGACATCGATGCCCACGCCGGGTCGAGCCGTATCCCGATCCTCCTATGCGGCCCGCTGCTGCACCGCCTCGGGCACGCCTTCATCCCCGGTCTCGGCGGCTGCGACATCGGCGGCCGGCCGATCGACTTCCACTTCGAGGTGCTGCGGCAGTTCGGCGCGACGATCGAGAAGCGGGCGGACGGTCAGTACCTGGAGGCGCCGCGGCGGCTGCGCGGTACGAAGATCACGCTGCCGTACCCGTCGGTGGGCGCGACCGAACAGGTGCTGCTGACGGCGGTGCTGGCGGAGGGAGTCACCGAACTCTCCAACGCCGCGGTGGAGCCCGAGATCGAGGACCTCATCTGCGTCCTCCAGAAAATGGGCGCCATCATCGCGATGGACACCGACCGCACGATCCGCGTCACCGGTGTGGACTCGCTCGGCGGCTACAACCACGCGGCGCTGCCGGACCGCCTGGAGGCCGCCTCCTGGGCGTCCGCCGCGCTGGCGACCGAGGGCAACATCTACGTCCGCGGCGCTCAGCAGCGGTCGATGATGACGTTCCTCAACACCTACCGGAAGGTGGGCGGTGCCTTCGAGATCGACGACGAGGGCATCCGGTTCTGGCACCCCGGTGGCCAGTTGAAGTCCATCGCGCTCGAGACCGACGTGCACCCCGGCTTCCAGACGGACTGGCAGCAGCCCCTGGTGGTGGCGCTGACGCAGGCGACCGGTCTGTCGATCATCCACGAGACGGTCTACGAGTCCCGGCTCGGCTTCACCTCCGCGCTCAACCAGATGGGTGCTCACATCCAGCTGTACCGCGAGTGCCTGGGCGGCAGCGACTGCCGTTTCGGCCAGCGCAACTTCCTCCACTCGGCGGTCGTCTCAGGACCCACCAAGCTCCAGGGCGCCGACCTCGTCATCCCCGACCTCCGCGGCGGCTTCTCGTACCTCATCGCGGCCCTCGCCGCGCAGGGCACGTCACGGGTGCACGGCATCGACCTGATCAACCGCGGCTACGAGAACTTCATGGAGAAGCTCGTGGAACTGGGCGCGAAGGTCGAACTGCCGGGCAAGGCGCTCGGCTGACCGCCACTTCCCGGCTCCGGCCCAGGGCCACGCCGCTCCCGGCTGGGGGCCCGGGGGTCATCCCCCGGACAGACACAGCATGGAGAAGCTCGTGGAACTGGGCGCGAAGGTCGAACTCCCGGGCAAAGCACTCGGATAACGCCGGTCGTGCAGACGTCGATGGGGCGGTCACCCGGACTCGGGTGACCGCCCCATCGGCGTTGATTGCAGCGCCCCGAAAGGGGCGCGGGGAACTGCGCGACCAGCCACAACCGGCCCGCGGTCGCCCGCGGCGCCAGGCCACGACGGCGCACAGGCGCCCTTACTTGCCCTTGGCGGCTTCCTTGAGCTTGCTGCCAGCGGAGACCTTCACGCTGTAGCCGGCCGGGATCTGGATCGGGTCGCCGGTCTGCGGGTTGCGCGCGGTGCGAGCGGCACGGTGGGTGCGCTCGAAGGTCAGGAAGCCGGGGATGGTGACCTTCTCGTCGCCCTTGGCGACGATCTCGCCGACGGTCTCGGCGAAAGCGGCCAGAACGGCGTCGGCGTCCTTGCGGGTCACCTCGGCGCGGTCGGCCAGCGCGGCCACCAGCTCACTGCGGTTCATGTTCTTACTCCCGTGTTCTTCTTGCCGTTGAGGCGTGCCACGCGGCGGAGCCGCATGTTGGGCGCTGTCGGTTGCCGATGCGCTCGCGCCCAGAGACGCATCCTGCCCCTACCTGCGGCGGGAAAGCCAATCCGGCACCCGTAGGAGTCGTGAGAACACCCTAGGGAGTCACACGAAAGGCCTGCGCGTGCCCGCCAACCTAACGGGCGGCCCTCGGCCTGCGGTTCCGCGACGCGCCGATGCAGGGGCGGTGGTGGTGATGCTCACAAGCCCGCATGACCACCCACAGCCCTTGCACAGTACGACACGGCTACGACAACGGAACGCGGCACCCACCCGCTCGCAGGACGTGCCACCCGGCGCCAGGAGACCGGCACCCGGCCCTACGCCGTGGCGCCCGCCGCCTTCGCCGCCTCGCGCACCGCACCGGCGACCGCGCCCGCGACCTTGTCGTTGAAGACGGACGGGATGATGTAGTTCGGGTTCAGCTCGTCGGCGCTCACCACGTCCGCGAGGGCGGTCGCGGCGGCCAGCATCATCTCGGTGTTGACCGTGCGGGACTGGGCGTCGAGGAGACCGCGGAAGACACCCGGGAACACCAGCACGTTGTTGATCTGGTTCGGGAAGTCGGAGCGGCCGGTGGCCACAACCGCCGCCGTCTGGCGGGCGATCGCCGGCTCCACCTCGGGGTCCGGGTTCGCGAGCGCGAACACGATCGCACCCTCGGCCATCGCGGCCACGTCGTCGCCGTCGAGCACGTTGGGCGCGGAGACACCGATGAAGACGTCGGCGCCGCGCACCGCTTCCTTCAGCGTGCCGGTCAGGCCCTCGGGGTTGGTGTTGTCGGCGATCCAGCGCAGCGGCGAGTCCGCGGCGGCGTCGACGAGGTCCTCGCGGCCGGCGTGCACCACGCCGTGGATGTCGGCGACGACGGCGTTCTTGACGCCCGCGGCGATCAGCAGCTTGAGGATGGCCGTACCGGCCGCGCCGGCGCCGGACATGACGACACGGATGTTCTCAATTGCCTTGCCGGTGACGCGAAGTGCGTTCTTCAGGGCGGCGAGGACGACGATCGCGGTGCCGTGCTGGTCGTCGTGGAAGACGGGGATGTCGAGGGCCTCGCGCAGCCGTGCCTCGATCTCGAAGCAGCGGGGTGCGGAGATGTCCTCCAGGTTGATGCCGGCGAACCCGGGGGCGATCGCCTTGACGATCTCGACGATCGCGTCGGTGTCCTGGGTGTCCAGGCAGATCGGCCAGGCGTCGATGTCGGCGAAGCGCTTGAAGAGGGCCGCCTTGCCCTCCATGACCGGCATGGCGGCCATCGGGCCGATGTTGCCGAGGCCCAGCACGGCCGAACCGTCGGTCACGACCGCAACGGTGTTGCGCTTGATGGTGAGGCGGCGGGCGTCCTCGGGGTTCTCGGCGATCGCCATGCAGACGCGGGCCACACCCGGCGTGTAGACCATGGAGAGGTCGTCACGGTTGCGGATGGGGTGCTTGGACTGCATCTCGATCTTGCCGCCGAGGTGCATCAGGAACGTACGGTCGGAGACCTTGCCGAGCGTGACGCCCTCGATGCCGCGCAGCTGCTCGACGATCTCGTCGGCGTGCGCCGTGGAGGTGGCCGCGATGGTGACGTCGATCCGGAGCTTCTCGTGGCCGGAGGCGGTCACGTCGAGGCCGGTCACCGAGCCTCCGTGGGACTCGACGGCCCCGGTGAGCTGGGAGACCGCGGTTCCGCTCGCGGGCACCTCCAGCCGGACCGTCATCGAGTAGGAGACGCTGGGCGCCGTTGCCATGGCCGACTTCCTCTGCTTTCACCTGTGACGCTGTGTCGCTGTATTGCCGTATGCCGTCCGATCGTCGCACCTACTGATGAGTAGGCGTTAGCCACGCTGGATTGCGAACGTTTTGTTCACAACGAAAGAGGCCCACGTCCATGGACGTGGGCCTCTCGCGAGTCAATGACACCGACCCGCCATGCTCGCCTCGCGGCAAGTGGTCCCTCTAAGGGACGAAGGTTGGGCCCGGGGGCTTGGATCGAGCCGGTGTCACACCCAGGCTAACAAACGGATCCCGTAAGGCCATTCCCATCCCGAGAGTTCAATCTCTCAGCAGATCGGGCACCCCGTTCGCGTTTGGCTGGTCCCGCTCCCCCGACACGATCGTCAGCTGCTGGGTGGCCCGGGTCAGGGCGACGTACAGCACCCGCAGGCCCGCCGGGGACTCGTCCGCGATCTCGGCCGGGGAGACGACGATGGTGGCGTCGTACTCCAGGCCCTTGGCCTCCAGGCTGCCGAGCGCCACCACCCGGTCGCCGAGTCCGGTGAGCCAGCGGGCGGCCTCCTCGCGGCGCTGCATGGCGACGACGACGCCGACCGTGCCGTCGACGAGGTCGAGGAGGCGGGCGGCCTCCGCGCGGACGGTGGCCGCGAGCGAGTCCTGCACCCCGGTGCTGTGCCTGTTGTTCGTTGTCACGAAACGGGGCTCGACGCCGGTGGAGCGGACGGCCCGCGGGGACGTGGACCCGGGCATGGCGAGGGCCAGCACCTTGGCGGCGAGGTCGGCGATCTCCGAGGGGTTGCGGTAGTTCACGGTGAGCTCGAAGCGGCGGCGGGGCCGGGTGCCGAGGGCCTCGTCGCGGGCCTCGGCCGCCTCGTCGGGGTCGGACCAGGAGGACTGGGCCGGGTCGCCGACGACCGTCCAGGTGGCGTGCCGGCCGCGGCGGCCGACCATGCGCCACTGCATCGGCGTGAGGTCCTGGGCCTCGTCGACGATGACGTGGGCGTACTCGGTGCGCTCCTGGGCGAGCCGCTCGGCGCGTTCACGCTGCGACTCCTCGCGGACCGGCATCAGCTCCTCCAGGCCGCTGAGCTGGTCGAGCGGGTCCAGCTCGCGCTTCTTCCTCGGGCGGGCCGGGGTGCCGAGGATGGCCTGGAGCTCGTCGAGCATGGCGATGTCGTGCACGGAGTGGCCGTCCCGTCTGAGGGAGCGGGCGACCCTGCGGACCTCGCCGGGGTTGAGGACGCGCCGGGCCCAGCGGCCGAGGCGGCGCTCGTCGGCCATGGCGTCCAGGACGGTCTTCGGGGTGAGCTCGGGCCACCACGCGCCCAGGAAGTCGATGAAGCTGTCCTCGGAGCTGACGTCCTCGTCGAAGGAGGAGCGCAGCTCGGCGGCGAGCTCGGGGTCGGTGTGCCGGCCGGCCGCGCCGGACCGCGCCCACAGCGCGTCGAGGAGGAGCTTGCGGGCGCGCGGGCGCAGCAGGTTCACGGGCGCGGTGCCGCCGAGGGCGTTGTGGCGGATGCGGTCCAGTTCGGCGGCCTCCAGCTCCAGGCGGCGGCCGAAGGCGACGACACGCAGGCGGGTGGGGGTGCCGGTGGGGCGGGCGGTGTCCGCGTCGTCCTCGCCGAGGGCGAGCTGACCGCCGGCCGGTCTGCTCTCCAGTGCGCCCCGTGCCGCCTTCCGCAGAACCTTGAGCATGCGGTACGAGCCCTTGGCGCGGGCGGTGGCCGGGCTGTCGTAGAGCGTGGCCTCGGCGCCGTCGACGAGGGAGCCGATGGCGCGGATGGCGACCTGGCCCTCCTCGCCCAGCGACGGGAGGACGCCCTCGGTGTAGGCGACCAGCAGGGGCGTCGGCGAGACGATCAGGATGCCGCCCGAGTAGCGGCGCCGGTCCTGGTAGAGGAGGTAGGCGGCGCGGTGCAGCGCCACGGCCGTCTTCCCGGTGCCCGGTCCGCCCTCGACGTACGTCACGGAGGCGGCGGGGGCGCGGATGACCAGGTCCTGCTCGGCCTGGATGGAGGCGACGATGTCCCGCATGGTGTGGCTGCGGGCCTGGCCGAGGGCGGCCATCAGGGCGCCGTCGCCGATGACGGGCAGCTCATGGCCGTCGAGGAAGGCCGTCAGCTCGGGGCGCATCAGGTCGTCCTCGACACCGAGGACACGGCGCCCCTTGGAGCGGATGACCCGGCGGCGCACGACCCGGCCCGGATCGACCGGGGTCGACCGGTAGAAGGGCGCCGCGGCCGGGGCCCGCCAGTCGATGACGAGCGGCGCGTAGTCGGAGTCGAGGACCCCGATACGCCCGATGTGGAGCGTCTCGGCGATATCGGCGGTGTCGTCCGCCCGTACGGCGCCTTCGGCGGGCTCAACGGCGGTGTAGGCGCCGTCGGGGCCCTTCTTGCCGTCCTTGCCGAGGAGGAGGTCGATACGGCCGAAGAGGAAGTCCTCGAACTCGTTGTTGAGGCGGTTGAGGTGGACGCCGGCCCGGAAGACCTGGGCGTCCCGCTCGGCGAGCGCGCCGGGCGTGCCGACCTGGCCGCGCTGGGCCGCGTCGTTCATGAGGAACTCCGCCTCGTGGATCTTCTCCTCAAGACGCCGGTAGACCCGGTCGAGATGGACCTGTTCGACGCTGATCTCCCGGTCACGAACGGAATCGTGATCCGGACCGACCGCGGTCTCCTGCTGTGCCTGAGCGGCCACCGGGCCCCCTTCTGACGTGCTGGGCAGCCGTCAACCTTAGGTGAAGGGGGCCGGTGGAAGCTACGCGTCGGCCGTCACACGTTCTACGCGTCGACCTCTACGAGCTTCTTGCCGTCGAAGGTCATGACCTCGAAGTGGTCGATCTGGTTCGGGTCGAAGGCCGCGCCGCCGTGGACGTAGAGGGGCTGCTTGGCCTCCTCGGTCTTGGCGTTCGGGATGCCGTAGCCCCAGTTCGGGACGGACCAGGAGGTGACCGTCTCGCGCTCGCCGTTCTTGCCGACGGCGATCAGGGAGCACTTCTCGGGGCCCGTCACGTTCTTCAGCTGAAGGACCGCGTGGGTGCCCCAGTCCTTCTTCTCCACCGCGACGGTCGCGGTGACGTCGGTGCTGGGGTCGGTCGCGGTGACCTTGTCCTTGATGACGTCGAAGGCTTCCTTGGCGGGGCTGCTGGCGGTGGTGTGCGCGGAAACGTTCCCACCCGAGTCGTCGCTCGTGGCTCCCACCGCGACCAGCGGGCCGCCGATGATCAGCGCGGCCGCGGCGGCGACCATGTAGAAACTCCGCCGGCGCTTCTGGGCGCGGCGGTCGGCGACCTCGTCGACCAGCTTGTTCACCAGCCGTGGGCTGGGCCTGGCGGACAGCGACTCGCCGATCGCGGGTGTCCCGGTCCCGGGCAGGTCCGCCAGCGCGGCCAGCATCGGTTCCATCCCGGCGAGTTCGTCGAGCTGCTGGGCGCACCATTCGCACCCGGCGAGATGCACCTCGAAAGCGGTTGCCTCGGCGTCGTCGAGGATCCCGAGGGCGTAGGCGCCGACGGTCTCGTGCTCGCTCGGCACCGGAGATCCCTGCATAGCCCCAGACATACCCGAACCACCTGTGCCGAATCCCTGGTTTCCCCCGTAAACACTCATCACGCCGTCACCCCCCGCTCCTCCAGTGCCAGCTTCATCGAACGCAGGGCGTAGAAGACCCGCGAGCGGACGGTGCCGCTGGGGATACCGAGCGTCTCGGCCGCCTCATTGACGGTACGCCCCTTGAAGTACGTCTCGACGAGCACCTCCCGGTGCGCGGGAGTCAGGTCGTCGAGCGCGTCCGACAGCGTCATCAACCACAGCGCCTTGTCGATCTCGTCCTCCGCGGGGATGACCTCCAGCGGCGACGGATCGACCTCCTGCGGCCGGGCCTGCCGGCTTCGGTGGCCGTCGATGACGATGCGCCGGGCAACCGTCACCAGCCAGGGGCGTACAGATCCGGTCGCTCGATTGAGCTGACCGGCGTTCTTCCAGGCACGGATCAGCGTCTCCTGCACAACGTCCTCGGCTCTTTGCCGGTCTCCGGCGACCAGCCTCAGCACATAGGCGAGCAGGGGTCCCGCGTGCTCTCTGTACAGAGCACGCATGAGCTCCTCATCAGGTTCCGAGGGCTGGGACATGCGATGTCGGGCCCTCGATCCACGTTCATTGGCCACGACGGAATCCTTGCGCACGCCCACCTCCGATGTCCGGGGGTTCCCCCGACCAGTCGCTCAACACCGGGTACGGACGCGGGCCGTTGTGTGTTCAAAGTGACGTGACAGTTTTCTTCCGGGTGACGTGACGAGGGGGACATGAGCGCACATTCCCACCGTGCGATCTTTACATTTCCACCACATCGGCAAGATCGGTGCGGCTGCCCGTGACGCGGCGGGAGTAAACGGCGTGTAATCGAAATCACTTCGACTCCCGTTCCACAGAAGCCGCATAACGGACCCTCAGGCCCGTGTCTCCGGCCCTCAGGCGCGTGTCTCGGACCCTCAAGCGCGTGTCTCGGACCCTCAGGCACGGGCGATGGCGGCGCGCCGGCGGTGCCGGGCCACTCTTTCGCGGTTCCCGCAGACCTCACTGGAGCACCAACGCCTCCTGCGTCCCCGTGAGGTGTCGAGGTAGACGATCGGGCAGTTGTCGCCGGCGCACTGCCGCAGACCCGCCCGCGCGAGCGGATCGGTGAGCAGTTCGACGGCGTCCCGGGCGATCGCGCCGAGCAGGGCGGCCAGTTCGGGCGGACCGGTCAATTGCCGTACGAGCGTGCCGTCTTCGGCCGGTACGGCACGGGGGGCCGGGGGCGCGACGCGGGCGAGTTCGTTGACGCGGGCGAGCGCGATGTCCACACCGGTGGACCCCGTGCGCACCAACTGTCCCAGCCGTCCCCTCAGTTCACGGAAAGCCACCAGCCAGGAGACACCGGCGTGGGTCAGCGGAGTGTCCGCCGGGACCAGCCCGGAACCGACGATCCAGGCGCACAGCACCTCGACCGAGTCGAGCCGTTCGACGGGATGGGTGGTCGCGAGGAGATCGAGACAGATCCGCCCGGCGTCGAACCGCAGCTCGTACGGGGCCGCGGCCGTATCAAGTGCCATGTGCCTGTCACCACCTATGGGGTGCCGTGAGAAAACGGTTCCCTCTCACAGTGCCTTCCCGGCCGCGCCGCCGGAAGTCCTCGTACCGGCGAGGCGTAGCTGCGAGACGTACCGGCCAGTCCTGGACGCACGCGTATGGGGCTGGGCGTCTCGGCCATGTCGGCGGTGGTCCCCGGCCCGTTGACTGGTGGGCATGACGAAGCAGAGCGGGACGACGGGCGGGGTACTGGGTGCGGCCACGGTCGCCATGGGGCTGATCGCGGGGACCTTCTATGTGTTCGCGTGCGCGGTGATGCCGGGCCTGGCCCGCAGCGACGACCGGGTCTACGTCGAGGTCATGCGGAACATCAACGACGTCATCCAGAACCCGGTGTTCATGCTGAGCTTCCTCGGGGCACTGCTGCTGACCGGGGTGGCGGCGTGGCAGGGCCGGGGACAGTCGCACCGCCGGTGGGTGTGGGCGGCCCTCGCCGCGTACACCCTCGCCTTCCTGGTGACGGTCGCCTTCAACATCCCGTTGAACAACGGTCTGGACACCGCCGCCGATCCGGCCGGCGCCCGCGAGGAGTTCGAGGACGCGTGGGTGGCCTGGAACGTCGTACGGGCCGTGCTGTCGACGGTGGCCGTGGGCTGTCTGGCGAGGGCGCTGCTGGTGCGGGGGCGGTCCTACAGGTCCGAGTACTTGGCGTCGGCGGCGGGGTCCAGGGCCAGTCGGTAACCCCGTTTCACCACCGTCTGGATCAGCTTCGGGGCGCCGAGTGAGGTGCGGAGGCGGGCCATGGCCGTCTCCACGGCGTGCTCGTCGCGGCCCGCGCCCGGCAGGGCACGGAGCAGTTCCGCTCGTGCCACCACCCACCCGGGTCGCCGGGACAGCGCGCGCAGCAGGGACATCCCGGCCGGCGGTACGGGGCGCAGGGCGCCGTCGACCAGGACCGCGTGGCCGCGGATCTCGACCCGGTGGCCCGCGATGGGCAGGGTGCGGGCCCGGGCCGGGAGTTCCTGGCACAGGAGCTGGACGAGGGGGCCGAGGCGGAAGCGCTCGGGCTGGACGGTGTCGACACCACGGGCCTGGAGCGGGAGGGCCGTGACCGGGCCCACGCAGGCCGGGAGGACGTCGTGGTTGAGGGCGGCGAGCAGCTCCGGGAGCAGGCCCCGCTCCTCGGCCCGGGTCAGCAGGGACGCGGCGGCGGGGGCGCTGGTGAAGGTGAGGGCGTCCAGGCCCCGGGAGACGGTGGCGTCCAGGAGACGGTCCACCGGCCCGATGTCCTCCGGCGGCATCCACCGGTAGACCGGCACCCCGAGCACCTCCGCTCCCGCGGCCCTGAGCGCCTCCACGAACCCGGGCAGCGGCTCACCGTGCAGTTGGATGGCGATACGGCGGCCCTCGACGCCCTCCTCCAGGAGCCGGTCGAGCACCTCCGCCATGGACTCGGACGACGGCGACCAGTCCTCGGTCAGCCCGGCGGCCCGGACCGCGCCCTTCACCTTGGGTCCGCGCGCCAGCAGCTCGATGCCGCGCAGCCGCTGGAGCAGGTCCTCGCCCAGACCCCAGCCGTCGGCGGCCTCGATCCAGCCCCGGAACCCGATCGCGGTCGTGGCGACCACGACGTCCGGTACCTCGTCGATGACCTGCTTGGTCGCCGCGAGCAGCTCGCTGTCGTCGGCGAGCTGCACGATCCGCAGGGCCGGTGCGTGCAGGACGGCGGCTCCCCGTCGCTGCAACAGTGCGCCCAGCTCGTCGGCCCGGCGTGCGGCTGTCACCCCTACGGTGAAGCCGGCCAGGGGACCGTGTTGTTCTGGTCGCTGCTCTTCGTCGTACATAAACTCTCGTCCCGCACTCGAGTCGTTTGCACCTACACCGGCTGTGATGGCACCTGCATGCCGACCGAGCCTGTCAACGGTGCGTGACAGGCTCGGTTCCGCTTCATTGCGCCGGTGTTACGTCACACCTCGGCGTAGTTGAGCTGCGGCTTCGTCTCGGCGGCTGCCGACGTCTCCGTCTTCGCGGCCGTACGGCGAAGGTATACGGCCCAGGTCACCACGAAGCAGAGGGCGTAGTAGACGAGGAAGGTGATGAAGGCGCCGGTGCCGGAGCCGTTCGACAGGAACGACTGGCGGAAGGCCAGGTTGATGCCCACACCGCCCAGCGCGCCGACCGCTCCGATGAGGCCCATGGAGGCGCCGGAGAGCCGGCGGCCGTGGGCGGCGGCCTCGTCGCCCACGAGCCCCTTGGCGAGGGCCTTGGTGTGGAAGATGCCGGGGATCATCTTGAACGTGGAGCCGTTGCCGAGCCCGCTGAGGACGAACAGCACCACGAAGGCGGTGACGAACAGCGGCAGCGACTTCTGCATGCTGGCGAAGACCAGGACGGCGGTGGCGGCGCCCATGCCGACGTAGTTGTAGAGGGTGATCTTCGCGCCGCCGTACTTGTCGGCGAGCCAGCCGCCGAGCGGGCGGATCAGCGAGCCGAGCAGCGGGCCGATGAAGGTGACGTAGGCGGCCTGTAGCGGCGTACGGCCGAACTGGACCTGGAGGACCTGGCCGAAGGCGAAGGAGAAGCCGATGAAGGAGCCGAAGGTGCCGATGTAGAGGAAGGACATGATCCAGGTGTGGCCGTCCTTCGCCGAGTCGATGGCGGCACCGGTGTCGTTCTTCACCGTCGCGAGGTTGTCCATGTAGAGCGCGGCGAGGACGGCGGCGACGAGGATCAGCGGGATGTAGATGCCGAGCAGCACACGCGGCCCGCCACTCGCCCCGATGACCGCGAGGGCGATCAGCTGGATGACCGGGACGCCGATGTTGCCGCCGCCCGCGTTGAGGCCGAGCGCCCACCCCTTCTTACGCAGGGGGAAGAAGGCGTTGATGTTGGTCATGGAGGAGGCGAAGTTGCCGCCGCCGATGCCGGCCAGCAGACCGACGAGCAGGAAGGTGTTGAAGGAGGTCCCCGGCTTCATCACGGCGAACGCCGCGATGGTGGGGACGAGCAGGAGGCTGGCGGAGACGATGGTCCAGTTCCGGCCGCCGAAGAGGGCCACGGCGAAGGTGTACGGGACGCGGACGACGGCGCCGACGAGCGTGACCATCGAGGTCAGCAGGAACTTGTCGGCCGGGGTCAGGCCGTACTCCGGGCCCATGAACAGCACCAGCACGGACCACATGGTCCAGATCGAGAACCCGATGTGCTCGGAGAGCACGGAGAAGAGGAGGTTGCGTCGGGCGACCTTCTCCCCGGTCTCGTTCCAGAAGGTCTCGTCCTCCGGATCCCACTGCTGGATCCAGCGGCCGCCCCTGCTCGGCGGTGCGGGGGCTGTACTAGGGGCTGTCATGCTGCCTCCACGGGCTCCGGGCTCAGTCGTGACGCATGGCTGCGTCGAGTGGCTGATTCCGAAGGTAGGGAGGGCGCGTTTCCTTGCTGTGGCACTGGGTGACCGGAAGGGAACTTTGCTCTCACCCGGCGCGGGGGCGGGGTGAGAGGTACTTGCGGCCGTTTGTTACGAACAGCTCCCAGTGGCGTGGGTCACCCCGGACGTCACCCCGGACGTCACCCCTGCGGCGCCTGCCAGTTGGGGTTCTGCTGGGGGTAGGGCTGCTGCGGCGGGTACGGCTGCGGGGGCTGCTGCTGCGGGTACGGCTGCTGCTGCGGGGCGTACGGGCCGGGGGCGGCCGAGGGCTGCGGGGGCTGGGGCTGGGGGTAGCCGTAGGGCTGCGGCTGCGGCTGGGCGTATCCGGGCTGGGGCGGGTACGGCTGCTGGGGCTGAGGCTGGGGGTAGGGCTGCGGGGGCTGCTGGGCGTATCCCGGCTGAGGCTGCTGGCCGTATCCCGGCTGAGGCTGGTTGCCGTATCCCGGCTGGGGCTGCTGGCCGTACGGGCCGGCGGCGAAGGGGTTCGCCTGGCCCGGCAGCTGAGCGCCCGGCGGCAGATACCGCACCCGTCCGCCCTCGTCGGTGACCGGCATGAACCCGGCCGCCTGGAGCCGGCCGGCGAACTTGACGTTGCGCTTGCCGTTGACGACGAAGGCGATGCCGAGCGCCGCCATGAGCACGACCCAGATGACGGCCGCGACGACGAAGTCGTCGGACTGGCCGCCGAAGCGGTACGCGAGGACCAGACACGCGACGCTGACACCGGCGACGGCGTAGCCCATGCGCTTCTTGGCCTGCCCGGTGAGGTCGAAGTTGATCCGGGCCTTGAGGAGTTCGAAGGCGTCCGGGATCAGGGGCGGCACGGAGACACCGTCGCTCGCGTTGGGGTACTGCGCCCAGTTCTGCGCGGCGCGGGTGCGGGCCTGCGGGCTGGGATCGGGGACGAGCAGCATGACGAGGGCGTTGTTCCGGCCGCCGCTCTGCCGGACATCGGCGTACTCGTACCCGAACTGCTGGGCGATGAAGGCGAGTCGGGCGAGCTTCTTCACCGAGGCCATGGGGCTGGTGAGCTCGACGGCCTCCCCGCTCGCCATCAACCGCAGCATCTTCTGTACTTGCCGCTTGCTCATCGTCGTCCCGCTCCCCACCGGCCCCGTCGGGCCACCCCGTTCACTTCCGCAACCGGGGCAGTCTCGCACGCCGTACGGCACGGGGAAACCGCTGTCCCCCGCGGTTTACAGGATCTTGGCGCGCCTGTCCGCACCGGTAACCTCTGGGCCATCTGTGACCTGTGGGGGGACTGTGCGAAGAAGAGCGGTGGCGGTGCTGGCATGCCTGCTGGTGACCGGGTGCACGCAGAGCGACGGCGGTGGGGACGAACGCTCCGGTCAGGAGATTCTCGACGAGGCCCACAAGACGATGAGCGGGCTGACGTCCGTGACCGTCGAGGGGACGACCACCAACCCCGAGGGCAAGGGTTTCACCGCCCGCATCACGACCGACCTCCACAACAGGTGCACCTCGAAGGTCACCTGGAGTTGGAACGACGCCGCCATCGAACAGATCCGGATCGGCGAGACGGACTACGTCCGCCCGAACCGCGCGTACATCGAGTGGTGGTCGGACAAGTCCATGGACGGGGACCAGGACCGCTGGATCAAGACCCCGGCGAGCAAGGCCGAACCGGGCGACGGCCTGGCCGACTGCCCCCGTGACTTCTCCTCCTTCGGCACGGCGAAGCGAGGCGAGCCGACCGAGATCGACGGCACCCCGGCGATCTCGGTGATCGTGACCGACAAGTCGGTGAAGACCGGGAAGTACACGTTCTACGTGGCCACGGAGGGCAAGCCGTATCTCCTGAAGGTCGTCTACAACGGCTCGGACTTCCGCACGACCACCACCTACAGCGCCTTCGACAAGCCCCTCGACGTGAAGCCGCCGGCAAAGGTGCTGGACACGGAGGCCTTGGGCCTGTCGTGAGTAGCCGGCAGTGACGGCACTCCCGTCATCGTGGCTATCCTCTAGCGGACCCCGCAGAGGAATGGGAGAGTCCATGTCCGCCGAGTCGAGGGCCGAGGGGCCGGAGGCGACGCAGCGCAGCAAGCGCTCTGTTGCCGGGAAGGTCGCCTTCGGGGTCGGGGTCGTCGTCGTGCTGGCGGCGATGGCGCTGGGCGTGTACGCGGCCGTGGCGCTGCTCGGGGACGCGGTGGACCGTGCGCCGCTGTCGGACGTGGTGCCCGAGGACGGGCGGATCGCCTTCGTCATCGGGGGGATCGCCGTCGGTGGGGTCACCGGGCTGATGGTGCCGGTGATCGTCTTCGGGATGCTCGGGGGCGGTCAGGCGCGGGTCGGTGTCGGGGCCGCTCTGCGGAAGATTCTCGCCGTGCTCGTCTTCGATGTGTATCTGCTGGTCGTCGCGCTGGTCGTGGCCCAGCTCGGGTGGGTGCTGCCGAAGCAGCTCGTCAACGTGCTCGGGGTCTTCGCCGTCGGCTTCAGCTGGATGCCGCTGGCGATGCTGCCGTGGGAGAGGCTGGGGCTCGGGGAGCTGCCGGTCGGGCGGCGCTCACGTCAGGCGGAGTGACGCCGCCAGTTCGTCGGCCATCCTGGCCAGCGCCTCGCCCAGGCCCGGGGAGCTCCACAGCAGACGGCACTCCAGTGCCGTACCGGTGAAGCGGGCGGGCAGGACGTAGTGCGCGACGCCCTCGATGATCTCGCCGGTCGAGGAGTCGGGGGCCGTGGGTTCCATACGCTGGACGCGGAGCGCCGGGCCCAGCGGGAGGTCCACCTCCTCCAGCAGTTGGGTGCCGAAGAACGGGCCCTCCGCCTGTCCCACCTCCTCGCGGAGGGTCGTCATGGTCGACACCGGCGGGACGCGCACCTCGCGGACCGTGCAGCTCGCCAGGACCGGGGTGTCCGGTGGGGCGAGGAGGGACGCGCACAGGGCGTTCTGGCGGCGGGCCGCGCCCCAGTACCAGAGGACGTCCGTGGCGAAGGCGTCGTACAGGTCCGGTCGTGAGCCCTCCGCCAGGTGCTGCTGAGCAATCTGGCGTGCCCAGGGCTCGGGGTTCTCGGTGCGCAGGTCGAGCACCAGCCAGTTGTGCGGGGCGGGAAGATCTACGCGGCACTCGCTCCACTGCACCGTGGTCACCGCCCCGCCAGTGACGCGTCCGGGCCCGTCACGTCGATCTCGTCGTCGCCGCCGAACAGGCCGATGAAGCTGTTGGTGTCGGAGCCCGCGCCGGTGCCCGTGGCGCCCAGGGCCCAGGAGTTGTAGGAGAGGGCCTGCTTGAAGGCGTCCGGGGTGCCGATGAAGTTCAGGTCGGTCGGGTCGATGTTCTTCATGCGGCCTAGCTCGTCGACCATGCCGGGGCCGACGTACATGCTGGCCAGGCCCCGCGCACCGCCCGCGTTGTAGGCGTTGCGGGCAGCGGTGAGGTTGTCGCCGACCTTGAAGAGGTCCCGCCAGTTGCCGCGGATGGTGCCGAGGTCGTCGGCGAAGGAGCGGGGCAGGCCCTTGAAGGCGGCGGCGAGGGAGACGTCGGGCAGGGCGCCCGCGCCGTTCGCCCCGGCGCGCGGGCCGACCATCGCCTCGACGAGGCGGCGGCGGGCGGCGGAGTTCATGCCGCGGTTCCAGGCGCGGACGTAGTCGTCGGCGGCCTGCCAGACGCGGCTGCGTCCGACGGTGGCGGCGAGTTTGGAGCCGGCGGAGAAGACCCGGCCGATACCGAAGGTGGCCAGGCCCAGGGCGTCCATGGCGACATCGCCCCAGGAGCCGTCGCCGTTGATGGCGAGGAGGACGTGACAGACCAGGGAGATCACCGTCATCACCAGCGCGATCGTGCCGAGCACGCCCGCGAGCGCCTGGCCGATGATCGGGATCCAGCCGACGAGCAGCGCGAGGATGCCGCAGACCGCGGCGATCGCGCCCGTGATGTCGCTGATGATCTTCAGGGCGTCGCGCAGGTCGTCCAGCCACGAGTCGTTGAGGCCGTCGCCCTCGGTGGTGTCGTGGATCTTCTTCGCGGCCTTGTCACCGGCGTCCTGGTGCCGCCGCTTGACGTCCGCGAGCTGACCGCGCAGGTCGTCCAGGCCGCCCTGGATGTCGGTGACCTTCTTGTCGAGCTTCTTCTGGTCGGCGTCCTCGGTGCCCTGGGGCGGGTTCTCGGCGCTCGACCTGGCCTTGGTCAGGTCGCCGGCCTTGGTCTCCGCGTCGCGCAGGAGCTTGTCGGCGTCCTCCTGGATGGTCTCCAGGTCGGTGTAGTACGTCTTCAGCGCGGACGCGGCGCCGGCGTAGCGGTCGTGCGCCTTGCTGACCGTCTTCGCGGTGTCGTTGGCCTTGTCGGCGAAGGCGCGTCCGGCCTCGGAGTCCCAGCTCTCCTGGTTGCCGAGGCGGCGCAGCGCGGCGGCGGTGTCGGTGATGGTCCTGGCGGTGGCCTCGAAACGGCGGGAGAGGGCCTTGAGGTCGGTGACGTCACCGGGGACCGGGTCGCCGCTCTCCCCCAGCACCTCCCAGCGGTGGTCGGCGGGGCGGGTCATTTCTTCTTCCCCTTGCCGATCACTTCTTCTTCCCCTTGCCGATGAGCGCGTTGTAGAGCGCGGTGTCGAGTTCCTTGTACGCCTTGCCGGACTCGTGGGCGACCTGGCCGAGGCCCTGGATCTCCTCGATCATCTTCTTGCGGTTGTCGTCCCAGCCGTCGGAGAAGTCCTGGAGCCGCTCGTGCAGTTGCTGGTGGCCGACCGTGCGGCGGTCGTACTGGTCCATCAGCTTGTCGAGCCCCTCGAGTTCGGTGGCCACCGTCCGCAGACCGGTGCCGGCCGTCTCCAGGTCGTCCGTGGAGACCCTCAGTCTCTCGCCCATGCCTCGCCCTCCCCCGTCCTGTTGTTCTCCCGCTGCCAGTGCAGCGTTCCGGCGATCGCGTCGAACAGCCCCACCATGGCGTCCGCGATCGGTTCCAGCGGTGTGCTGAAGGTGAGCATCAGCACCTCGTCGCGGTCCGGGACCGGTACGAAGTACTCCACGACCGTGTCCCGGAACTCCGAGCCCAGCTTCCGCGACTCCTTCGACTGCTCGCGCCGCACCAGCCGGGCCGCCCGTCCCGCCGTGGGCAGGGTCGTCAGACCGACCTCGCCGGATCCGGCCAGCGCGGCGACCGCGTCGAGGCCGTCGAACCGCTGGTGCAGATGAGAGACGAGCAGGGAGGCGGACAGCGGGACGCCGCCGACCTCCAGGAACGACAGGTACAGGACCACACCGCCCTGCTCGACGCCGGCCTCGGCGGTGCCGCGCAGCTGTTCCTCCGCCTTGCGGCGCAGGACGGGCTGGTCGTCGACGCCCGCGAACTGCCGCTTGATCAGCGCGGCGACGGACGCCTCACGGCGGTCCTGCGGCTGGAGCGGGATGCGGTACCAGTCCTCGGGCGTGATCAGCCCGAACACCGGCGCGCGTTCGCCCGCCGCGGGGATGGTCGGTTCCTGGCTCAATTTTTTCGGTCTCTCGGTGGTGGTGCGCGGCAGCGCCACGGTAGCGGGGCCCCGGGAGCGGGCACCAGAGCGAGCGGTGGGGTGCCTGGGATGTTCTGGGGCGGGCGGAAAAGTGAAGGGGGCAGCTTCCGTTTTGCGGGCGTGATCAACTTGGCTGCCTTGCCGCCCAGTTGGGGATCCCGGGTGGACGGGCGCACCTTTTGCCGGAGCAACCGTACGGAGTCATCGGCTCCGGATATTGGGGTCTTGCGGTGGTGATCACCGCCCCCTAATGTCTGCGGTGATCAAGCGGATCCGTCTTTCTCCGCCGCTGCGGTCGGCCTTGCCGCCGCTTTCCCCTACGGCCTCCCGACGGAACACGCCTAGTGCGTGACGTCCGCAGGCAGTTCTCTGTGTCTTCTCTTTCTTCTCCTTTCTTTTCTTCTTTCTCTTCTTCTTCATCCGGCTCCTTCGTGTGCTTTCCGCGCGCCGGAATTCCCTCTCTCCCACCCCCGCATGCTCAGTCATGCCCTGCTGACTCGAGAGCCCCATGAACAGACGGATCTGGGCTGCCGTCATCACGTCCGTGATGGCCGCCACCCTCAGCGCGATACCCGCCCACGCCACCGACTCCACGTCGACCACCTCGACGGCCACCACGGCCGACGAGCCGATCGACCCGCCCCTGTACGACCAGACCGCCGACGGGGACACCGTCCGCGTGAACGTCGTCACCGAGAGCCGTGCCGACCTCTCCAGCGCGGCGAGCGTCGGCGACACCCTTCAGTCCTTCGACACCCTGCCCATCGTCACCCTGCGCGTGAACAAGTCCGGGCTGGACGAACTCGCCGCCCAGGACGGCGTCGTGAGCGTCACCGAGGACGGTCTCTCCGCGCCCTCGCTGGACGAGAGCATCCCGGTCATCGGCGCCGACACCGCACACAAGGCCGGCAAGACCGGCTCGGGCAGTGACATCGCGATCATCGACACCGGTGTCGCCACCAACCACCCGTTCCTCAAGGACCGGATCGTCGCCGAGGCCTGCTTCTCGCCGATCGACGCCGCCTACGGCGCCACCAGCCTGTGCGGCAACGGCGCCGCCACCCAGGAGGGCACCGGCGCCGCCAACTCCGCGGCCGGCGCCTGTGCCACCCTCGACGGCTGCGACCACGGCACCCACGTCGCCGGCATCGCCGCAGGTGACGGCACCGGACTGACCGGCGCCCCGGCCACCGGTGTCGCGCCGGACGCCGGCATCGTCGCCATGCAGGTCTTCTCCCGGCTCGACTCCACCAAGTACTGCGGCGCCGCCAACCCGTGCATCCGCAGCTTCACCAGCGCCCAGATCGCCGCGCTGGAGAAGGTCTGGCAGCTCCAGCAGGCCGGCACCCCGATCATCGCCGCCAACCTGAGCCTGGGCTCGGCGAGTTACACCGCCGCCTGCGCCAAGGACGCCCGCGCGGCGGCCATCGACAAGCTCTACGCCGCCGGTGTCGCCACGGTCGTCGCGGCCGGCAACAACGGCAGCGCGACCGCCGTCACCGCCCCCGCCTGCGTGCCCAACGCCGTGTCCGTCGGCGCCACGACCGACGACGACGAGGTCGCCTCGTTCTCCAACCACGGCCCGCTGCTCGACGTCTTCGCCCCCGGCAACGGCATCGTCTCCTCCGTCCCCGGCGGCACCTACGACTCCATGAGCGGCACCTCCATGGCGGCCCCGCACGTCGCCGGCGCCCTCGCCGTCCTGCGGCAGGCCTACCCGACCGAGGGGCTCGCCAGCCTGGTCTCGCTGCTCGCCACCACCGGCAAGCCGATCACCGACGAGGCGGGCGTCACCGTCCCCCGGATCGACGTGGCCAAGGCGGTCGCCGCGGTCGAGCCGAAGCCCGAGGCGGACAAGAAGCCGCGCGCCTTCCAGGCCGACAACGACAAGGACATCGCCATCCCGGACGCGCCGACCGGCGGCACCGGCGCCGCGGTGACCTCGCCGATCACCGTCGCCGAATACCCGGGCAACGCGCCGAAGAACCTCAAGGCGTACGTCAACATCACCCACGCCTTCCGCGGTGATGTGAAGCTGGAGCTCGTCGCGCCGAACGGCACGACCCACCTGCTGAAGGCCGCGAGCACCTCCGACGGCGCCGACGACATCGTCGCGACGTACACCGTGGACGCCTCCGCCTCCGTCGCGAACGGCGAGTGGAAGCTGCGGATGACCGACACCGACGACGGCGACGCCGGCACGCTGACGACCTGGTCGCTGATCTTCCCGACGCCGTTCGAGAACACCACCGCCCAGACCATCCCGGACTCCGGCACCCTCGGCTCCACCATCGCCGTCTCCGGGATCGACGGCAACGCCGCCGGCCCGCTCCAGGTGTACACGAACCTCACCCACACCCGGATCGGCGACCTGAAGCTCGCCCTGACCAGCCCGGACGGTAAGTCGTACACGCTCAAGCCGTACGGCTCCGAGGCCGGTGGCACGCTCCAGACCACCTACGGCGTCGACGCCACCGACGCGGTCGCCAACGGCACCTGGACCCTGAAGGTCACCGACTCCGCCACCGGCTCCACGGGTACCCTCACCGGCTGGTCGCTCGGCTTCCCGTCGTACGAGAACCAGACCGTGAAGGCCATCCCGGACAAGAACTACACGGAGATCTGGACCAAGACCGACGGGCTGTCCGGCGTCGGCTCCGCCAAGCTCAAGGTGTACGTGGACGTCGAGCACGAGTACCTGGGCGACCTCAAGATCGACCTGATCGCCCCGGACGGCTCCCTGCACCTGCTCAAGGACAACGGCGAGGAGCCCGGCGGGACGCTCAAGAAGGTCTACACGGTCGACGCCACGGATCTGCCGGTCAACGGCTGGTGGAAGCTCCGCGTCGACGACGTGGCCACGGGTGACACCGGCACGGTCAGGAACTTCGTCGTGAGGTTCTGACCCTGAATCAGATCATCGACTCTGCGCCCCCGCACCTGTCCTGGTGCGGGGGCGCGGTCGCTTGCGCGGCTTATCGTTTCTCGATAACATCGAAACTCGATACATCGAAAAACGATAAGCGAGGCGGGGGATCATGTCCGAGGACCGGAAGATGCTGGAGCCGATGGCGACGGTGGTGTCGATAGCGCTGCGGGTGCTGTTGGCGCTGGTGACGCTGGGGGTCGTCTTCAGAACCGTCCACGGCGGCTGGGGCAGCGGCGGCGCCTGCATCACCGACGACTCGACCGGTGTCGGCATCGACGGCGACTACTTCTTCCCCGAGAAGGGGGCCCAGGCCGACGCGATCCCGCACTACTGCGCCGAGGCGGCCAGCACCTCCCTGCAGTTCCTCGACCAGCTCAGCACCCTGCCCTCGGACCTGCTGCTGATCGGCGGGCTCTTCCTGCTGCACCGGCTCCTCCAGGGCGCCGCCCGGGACGGCGTCTACACGGCACGCACCGCCACCCGGTTCCGGCTCCTCGGCTGGTGGCTGCTGGCCGGCAGTCTCGTCACGGACCTCATCGAGTCGAACGCCAAGGCCGCCGTGCTCGCGAAGCTCGCCACCAACCACGACTTCACGGCCGCCTCCTGGCTGGAGATGTGGTCCACCCCCTACCTGCTCATCCTCACCGGCCTCGGCCTCCTCACCTTCGCCCGTATCACCAGCGCCGGTGCCGCCATGCGCGCGGACCTCGAAGGGGTCGTCTGATGGCCGAGGACGAGCACGAGGGCCACGACATCGAGGTCCATCTCGACAGGCTCCTCAGCGAGCGCGGGATGACCGTCACCGAACTCGCCCACCGCGTCGGCGTCACCAACGTCAACCTGTCCGTCCTCAAGAACGGGCGCGCCAAGGCGATCCGCTTCACCACCCTCACCCGGATCTGCGAGGTCCTGGACTGCCAGCCGGGTGACCTGCTCAGCTACCGACCCAAGTCATAAGGGAGACACAGATGTTCGGCGTCATGGACACCAGCATGAAGATAGTCATCGCCGTCGTCGCGGTCACCCTCGTCACGGGCGTGATCCTGCTCGGCCGCTGGCTCACGAAGAAGTAGTCCGCGGAAAGCTCAATTGGGCCTCAAGTAAACGGCCTTGAGTTCCCCGCAAGCTCAATTGATGCTCAGGAAAGGCTATTTGAGCTTCCCCCACACCCATTCCTTACGGAAGGATCAAGGCAAGCGGGAACGCCGAAGGGGAAAGGCGCAAACGCTTGTAGGGGGGCGAATCAATCGCGCTTTCCCTACTGCTTATTTCAGTTCGTGTACTCATTCACGTACGGAGGCAGTAGATATGCGTACCACGACGACGATGAACCGGAAGCGGCTCGTGGGCATTGCCGTCGCCACGGCGGCGGCGATCACCATGGCGGCCATGCCGGGCTCCGCGTTCGCGGACGACACCACCGGCACCACCCCCGAGGCCTACGAGTCCTATCTCGTGGAGCAGGTGGAGCTCGGCGACACGGACGCCCAGGAGACCCTGGACCAGTACTCGGAGCTCTCCGACGGCGACAAGGAACAGTTCGTCGACCTGCTGAACGATCCTCAGCGCGGCCAGGAGCTGGGCGACTTCATCTCGGACGTCTCCGATGTCGAGTCCATCGACGAGGAGAACTACACCACCGAGACGAGAAAGGAAGCCGCGGACGGCGACGTCGTCCTGGAGGCCACCCTCGCCGTCGAGGAGACCGAGACGCCGCCGACCACCGACGAGGAGCTCGCCGACCCGAGCGCCCGGTACTACGACCGGAGCGCCTGGTACTCGGTCTCCGACACCATCTTCGGCGTGAAGGTGACGACCGTGAAGATCGGCGTCAACTACCGCACGACCTCGTCCCGTGTCGTGAAGGTCTACAACGGCTGGGCCTCGCACCGGAACTACGTGCCGTTCGCCGACTTCTCCAACAGCCCGGTCAAGGAGTGGATCTCCGCCGACCCGGCGAACAACGCCACCGCCGAGACCATCTGGCAGGGCAAGTGGGCCGGCTTCTCCTGGGACGCCCGTGAGCGCATCTGGGCCGACCAGAGCGGCTTCAAGGGCGGCTACCTCAAGTAAGCCTCCGTCCTCGCACCGGCAGAGCCGGTCGTATCGAGCATCTCGCTCGGTGCGGCCGGCTCTGCCGGTTTTTCGCGCGCAAAAGGGTTTGCCGCCGACCGGTCCGGCCCGATAGGAAGCCTGCATGCTTAGAGGCAGCAAGGTCGGGCTGAGGGCCCGGCACGAGGACGACGTCCCGGTTCTTCAGGCCGAGCTCTACGACGACGTGGTCAACACCTCGCGGGCCGACGGCCGGCCGTGGCGCCCGGTCCCGCCCGGCGGCTCCGCCGGGAAGTTCGTGGTGGACCCCACGGACCAGGACAACCTCCCGTTCTCCGTGGTGGACCTGGAGAGCGGTGAGCTGGTCGGCGCCGCGACGCTGTGGGGCATCGACACCCACCACCGGTGCGCACACATCGGCCTCGGCCTGCTGCCGTCCGCCCGCGGCAAGGGGTACGGCACCGACGTGGTCGCGGTGCTGTGCCACTACGGCTTCGTCGTACGGGGCCTGCACCGGCTACAGGTCGAGACGCTGCCGGACAATGTCGGGATGCTGCGGTCCGCCGAGCGCAACGGCTTCGTCCGCGAGGGCGTCCTGCGCTCCTCGGCCTGGGTGCTGGGCGAGTTCATGGACGAGGTGATCCTCGGACTGCTCGCCGAGGAGTGGAAGCAGGGCGCGGAGCAAGGCTCGTAGAACGACGGAGCGCGGCAACGCACAAAAAGGCCCGGCCGGGTGATCCCGGCCGGGCCTTTCCTTTATGCAGTTCTCGAAACGTCAGTTGCCGGACAGTCAGTTGCCGCACAGCCAGTTGCCGGAACCTCAGTCCTCAGAACCTCAGTCGTCAGAACGTCAGCGCCCAGTCGTCCAGCGTGCCCGTCCCGCCCGCCGACTTGTCGGCGACCCGGAGCTTCCAGGTGCCGTTGGCCGCGGAGGCGCTCGCGTCGACCGTGTAGACCTTGTTCAGCGTGCCGCCCGGGTCCGTGGCGTTGGTGGCCTTCACCGCGTACACCAGGCCGTTGGGAGCGACCAGGTCGATCTTGACCTCGCCGAGCCACTCGTGGGTGAGGTCCAGGGAGAGCTTCAGGGTCTTCGGCGCGTTGCCGGAGATGCCGCTCACCGTGATCGGTGCCTGGAGGGTGCCGGCGTCCGGGATGGCGTACGTGGACTGGCTCTCGATCGACGGGAAGGTCAGGGACCAGTTGTTCAGGGTGCCCGTGCCGCCGGCGGACTTGTCGGCGACGAGGAGCTTCCAGGTGCCGTTGGCCGCGGAGGCGCTCGCGTCGACGGTGTACGTCTTGCTGAGCGTGCCGCCCGGGTCGGTGCCGTTGGTGGCCTTCAGGGCGTACGTCTGGCCGCCGGGAGCCACCAGGTCGATCTTGACCTCGCCGAGCCACTCGTGGGTGAGGTTCACGGACGCCTGGAGCGCGCCGGAGGCGTTGCCGGTGACGCCGTTCACCGTGATCTCGGAGGTGAGGGTGGCCGCGTCCGGGACGGCGGCGGAGCTGGTCTTGGCGAACGGGGTCGGGAACGTCAGCGCCCAGTCGTCGATGGTGCCGGTGCCACCGGCGGACTTGTCGGCGACCTGGAGCTTCCAGGTGCCGCTCGCCGGGGAGACACTCGCGTCGACGGTGTACGTCTTGGTCAGCGTGCCGCCCGGGTCGGTGCCGTTGGTGGCCTTCAGGGCGTACGTCTGACCGTCGGGAGCGACCAGGTCGATCTTGACCTCGCCGAGCCACTCGTGGGTGACGGCGACGGAGACCTGGAGGTTCTTGGGCGCGTTGCCGGTGACGCCGGAGACGGTGATCGGGGACTGGACGGTGCCGAGGTCCGGAACGGCGTACGAGGCGTCGTTGAGGATCTTGGTGCGGCGGGTGGTGTCGGCGGGCTCGGGGGCCGGCGCGGGCGTCGCGGCGCCGACCGCCTTGCCGACGTCGATCCGGGGGACGGTCACCCCCGCCTCGTCGGTGACCGGCGTGCCGGTCGACTTCAGCAGCGCCTCCAGCTCGGCGAGGGTCTTGTCCGGGTAGGCCTGGCGCAGGACGGCGAAGGCACCGGCGACGTGCGGGGTCGCCATGGAGGTGCCGCTCTTGGAGTCGTAGCCGGCGAGGACGGAGGAGACGATGCCGTTGCCGGGGGCGAAGACGTCGAGCAGCGGTCCGTGGTTGGAGAACGAGGCGACCTCGTCGTCGTCCGTGGTGGCGCCGACGGAGACCGCGTTGGGCACACAGGCCGGGGCGGTGACCGCGGTCGCGCTGCCGTTGTTGCCGGCCGCGACGACCGTGGCGACTCCGGCGTCGTAGAGGCTGTCGATGATGGTCTTGCGGGCGTCCTTGGTGCAGGCGGCGGAGTAACTGGCCGAGCCCAGGCTCAGGTTGGCGGCGACGATGGGCGTGCCGGCCTGCTTGAGCGCGAGGACCTTCTCCAGCGCGGCGATCTGGGCGCTGGTGAAGCTGCGGATGCACGGGTTGGTGGCGCCGCAGTACTTGGTGGAGTCGAGCCGGGAGAAGACCTGGATGGCGACGATGTCGGCGCCGGGGGCGACGCCGGTCTTGGGGGCCCCGCTCAGTCCGGTGCCGTCACCGGCGGCGATGCCCGCGACATGGGTGCCGTGGTCGCACTCGTCGATGTCCGCGCAGGTGTTCGCGGAGTTGGCGGCGCCGGTGCCCTCCTGGGTGGCCGCGCCGTTGCCGCACAGGCTGGTGGCGCCGTAGTTGGGGTCGACCGGAGAGAAGCAGGCCTCGGCGGTGATCCGGCCCTTCAGGAACGGGTGGTTGGCGGCGACGCCGGTGTCCAGGATCGCGATGGCGCTGCCCTTGCCGGTCTTGCCGGCCGCGATGGCCTTGTCGCCGCCGATGACCGGCACGCTCTCGTCCAGCGAGGGCGCGACCAGCTCGTCCTCGGTGACACTGACGACGCCCGGCTGGGCGGCCAGGTCGTCCAGACCGTCCTTGTCCACCTCCAGGGTGACCACGGGCAGCGTCTGGAAGGACAGCAGCGTCTCACCGGCGCTCGCCGCGTTGGAGAGATCGCCGCGGTCCTCGGTGACGACATTGACGCGTACGGTGCCGCCGTCGGCGGTCTCGTCGTACAGCGGCGGGTCGACCGGATCGGATTCCGTCACCGTGGTCGAAATATCGGCGGCGTACGCCGGAATTACACCGAGGCTTACGGTCATCATCAAAGTGGCGACCGTCGCCCATATCTGTCTCTTCATGTCACTCTCAAAACACGCGGGCATGACAGAGCATGCGAGCCGAATAAAGAAAGGGCGAATTACCGTGCATTACCCTGGCGTTGCACCAGGACACGGTTCCGCCTTTCCCCTTCGGCGTGGCCGCGCAGGCATGATCCTTCCACGGGGTCATGGCCGCGAGCGAGAGCTAATCGGTTCTTCTGAGCATCAATTGAGGCTGATCCGCATTCTTGAGCTTCAATTGAGGATTTATTTGAGCGTCAATTGAGAGAGCGTCATCAGGCGCGGTGCGAACCGGACTTGGCGCGCGTCCGATTCCCCTGCGACCCGTCCGGCCACAGCTGCGGCTTGCGCTTGGCGGCGAGGTCCTCCGCCCAGCCGAACCAGACGATGCAGCTGCCGATGAGGATCCAGGTGAAGACGAGCACCGGCCACGGGCTCTCCAGGAGCCAGGGGAAGTGCTGCCACATCAGGTCGATGCCCCACAGCCGGTCCCAGATCGTCATCGCGACGACGATGCAGGTGTTGTGCCACAGATAGATCGTGACGGCACGGGAGTTGAGGAGCGTGATCGGCCGGTCGAAGCGCCGCAGCCGCTTGGGCCACTCGGACCAGGACGGGCTGACGTGTAGCAGGATCATGACCGTGCCGAGGGACCACAGGGCCTGGGCGAAGGGCATGCTGTCGAGGTCGTTGCCCTGGGAGAAGTCGTGCTTGGTTGCGTACCAGAGACCGAGCAGGGCGATCGCGGGCGCGACGGACGGGACGGCATAGCGGGGCAGTTTCCTGAGAATGCCCTCCTGATGGGCCATGCCGAGGATCCAGCAGGCGCCGAAGGTGCTGAAGTCGGTGAGGGCGGAGGGGATCCGCTCGCCGGGAAGCGTGATGTAGCCGAACTCGAAGGCGGCGGACAGCGCGATCGGCGCGAACACCGTGGCGACCGGCAGGGCGCGCAGCGCCTTCAGCAGGAACGGCGACAGCAGGACGTACCAGAGGTAGGCGCGGATGTACCAGAGCGGTCCGGCGAGGTCCACGGCCCAGTTGTCGGCGAGGTAGCCGTGGATGCCGGGCAGGCCCTCGGCGTACGGCGGGTCGCTCAACGGCAGGACCCAGAAGGTCAGATGGAGCCACCACCAGCCAGGGTGGCCGTCGTCCGAGGGGCCCCAGCCCTGCACGACCATGCCGGTGACACCCACGACCCCGAGCACCCACAGCGGCGGCAGCAGCCGGCGGACGCGGCTCTTGATGACCTGGGCGGCGGGGCGCTTCAGCGAGCGCGCCATGAGGTTGCCGGCGAGGGCGAACATCACGCCCATGGAGGGGAACACCAGCGGCAGCCACGCCCAGCCGGTCAGGTGGTAGAGGACCACGCGGAACAGGGCGAGGGCCCGCAGCAGGTCGAAGTAGCGGTCGCGGACAGGACCCTTGGGCTTCGTCTGCTGCTCGGGCAGGGCCACCTGCGGGGCCGGGGCGGCCGCACCCGGCGGCACGAGGGGTGCGGTCACGTTCACGACTTTCTGAGACGGAGGGGGAAAGTACGGCGTGCTCATCGGGCGGGCCTCCCGCCCACGACCTGCTGACGTCCGGCGGGCGCGGTCGGCGGGGCGGAGACGCCGCCCTTGCGGCGCAGCTTCTGCCAGCGCAGCCGGCCGCCGGTGAGCGCCGTGATCCAGGACTGGAGCAGCACGACGTACATGAGCTGGCGGTAGAGGATCTGCTGCAACGGCAGCGAGACCAGCGGGGCCAGGCGCTCCCGGTCCAGGATGAACGCGTAGGTGGCGCACACCAGTTGGATGGCGAGGACGCCGAACCAGGCGAGGATCGTCTTGTCCGTGGGCCCGAAGACCAGGCCGTAGACGAGGAACACGTCGATCAGCGGGGCCAGCAGCGGCGCGAGGACCATGAAGAGGGAGACGAGCGGCAGCCCGACGCGGCCGAAGCGACCCGAGGGACCGCGTTCCACCAGCGCCCTGCGGTGCTTCCAGATCGCCTGCATGGTGCCGTACGACCACCGGTAGCGCTGGGACCACAGCTGCTGGACGGACTCCGGGGCCTCGGTCCAGGCGCGGGCCTTCTCGGCGTAGACGACCCGCCAGCCGTCCCGGTGCATCGCCATGGTGATGTCGGTGTCCTCGGCGAGGGTGTCGTCGCTCATGCCGCCGACCCGTTCCAGGGCGGAGCGGCGGAACGCGCCGACGGCGCCGGGGATGGTCGGCATGCATTGCAGGACGTCGTACATCCGGCGGTCCAGGTTGAAGCCCATCACGTACTCGATGTGCTGCCAGGCGCCGATCAGGGTGTCCTTGTTGCCGACCTTGGCGTTGCCGGCGACCGCGCCGACGCGCGGGTCGGCGAAGGGCTGGACGAGTTCGCGGACGGTGGCCGGTTCGAAGACGGTGTCGCCGTCCATCATCACGATCAGGTCGTGACGGGCGTTCGCCAGTCCGCGGTTGAGGGCGGCGGGCTTGCCCGCGTTGAGCTGTCTGATGACGCGTACGTTGGGCAGCGCGAGCCCTTCCACGAGCCGGGCCGTCCCGTCGGAGGACCCGTCGTCGATGACGATGACCTCGATGGGGTGCTCGCTGCGCATCAGTGAACGCACGGTGTTCTCGATGCACTTGGCCTCGTTGTACGCGGGCACCAGCACCGACACCGGTTCGGTGACCGGCAGCGGGCCCCAGCGGAAGTCGGGGCGGCGGGTGCGGCGGGCGTGGAGGCCGGAGAGCAGCAGCATCAGCCCGAAGCGGGCGAAGACGAGGAAGCCGATGACGGCGAGGCCGACGACCAGAACGGCGGTGATGTGGTCGGAGGCGTCGACGAGGAAGACCCAGGCCTTGCCCTTCCACAGCTCCGGACCGGTGACCGGGGTGTGCGCGCTCGGGGCGTGCAGGGCCTCGGTGAGGTTCTGGAACTTGTAGCCCTTCTCCGCGAGTTGCGGGAGGAGCTGCTCCAGCGCCTGGACCGTCTGGTGGCGGTCGCCGCCGGAGTCGTGCATCAGGACGACTCCGCCGTGGCCGGCCTTGGGCGTGGAGTTGCGGACGATCTGGGCGACGCCCGGCTTGCGCCAGTCCTCGCTGTCGGTGTCGTTGACGATGGTGATGTAGCCGCGGCTGCCGATGTACTCGGTGACCGGCCAGGAGTTGTTGTCCATGTTCGCGGCCTTGGAGGAGTACGGCGGCCGGAACAGCGAGCTGCGGATGCCCACCGAGCCCGCGAGCGCGAGCTGGTTCTGGGAGAGCTCCCAGTCGATGCGCTTCTTCGACTGGTAGGACAGGTCGGGGTGGTTGAAGGTGTGCAGCCCGATCTCATGGCCCTCGTCGACCATGCGCCGGACGAGGTCCGGGTAGCGGGAGGCCATGGTGCCGGTGATGAAGAAGACGGCGTGCGCGTGGTTCTTCTTCAGGGTGTCGAGGACCTTCGGGGTCCAGGTGGGGTCCGGGCCGTCGTCGAAGGTGAGGACGACGCTGTCGTCCGGCACGGTCATGGTGGTGCTGCGGCCGCTGCGGGTGTCGATGACCGGGCCGCCCTTGAGAATGTCCTGCGGCACCTTGTCGTTGGCGGTGGCGGGGGCCACCCGGTAGTCGGCGAGGATCTCGCTGTGGACGTAGCCGCGCAGCATCAGCATCGCCGTCATCGCGACGAGGACGAGCAGCGGCAGCAGCAGGCGCAGGGGCAGACGGCGACGGGAGCCGCCACGGGCTCCGGTCGCGGGCCCGGGACGGCTTGAGCGGGAGGCCATCAGAGGGTGTTCTCCAGGGGTGGTGCGGTGGAGAGGCCGGACGCGGTGTTCGCGCCGTCGGCGAGGTTGTCCGTGCCGGTGCCGGCGCTGCCGCCGGCCGGGGTGTCGGACGGACCGGGCGGGGTGGTCGGCGGCGTGACCGACGGGTTGGGCGAGCTGGTGGTGGGCTCGTCGGTGGGCTTCGCCGAGACGGAGGGGTTGGTGACCGGACTGGTCGCGGTCTTGGTCGCCGTCGGTTTCGGGTCGGCGGACGCGCCCGGGGTGGTGGCCGTGGCGGAGGCACCGGGCGCGGTGGCGCTGACGCCCGGGGACGGGGTCACACCGTCGCTGAGGGTCGGCGAGGCGCCGGGTGAGACACCCGCGTCGTCGGTCGGCGCGGCCGGGTCGGCGGGCAGCGGCGTGGTCTCCACCTGCCCGGCCTCCTTGCCCTCCTGGCCCGGCACGGGCAGCCAGGGCGCGTTGGAGTTCCCGGACAGCAGGGTGCTCACGATGACGACGGCGTAGATCGCACAGGCGATCCCGACGAAGATCCCGATACGCCGGAATCTCCGGCTCCGTCTTCCCGACTCGTCGACGAACACGGGCCCGTCGGAGCCCTCACCCTCGGCACCGCCGCCGGCCTGCCCGACGAGCCGGTGATCGGCCCGCAACGCCACGGCGTCCAGCTGGACGGTCACCTCGTGCGGGTCGTGCGTGTTGCCACCGGATCCGCCGACGGCACCGCTCGGGTCCCACGGGTCACGGAAGGCGGAGCCGTTCGACGTGGTCCCGGACGGGGGATGGGGCGGGTTCTTCGGCAGTATCGCGGTCGCGTCCGCGGAGGCAGGGACCTCGGTTCCTCTCGTCTCCGGGAACGCCTGGGTGCCGTCCTTCGGGGCAGGGAAGTCCCGCGTCCCGGATGCCGCGTCGGGCCATTCCGGTTGGGCGTCTTCTCGCCATTTGTTTTCGCGCACGAAATCCCCCCACGGGACGGTTCCGGGTGCGCATACGACTCCGGGCACCCGTCGACCGAACCAGGCCCCCACCCGGTCCGAGCGCCCCCTTTATCACATGGTGCTCAGGTCAAGAATGTAGCGCACACGAGGCAGGCGTGTTTGCCGTGTGTCACTTGTGGACATTTTCGATCTTCATGTCGATGGCCGGAAACCAACTCTCGACGGGCCGGTTCAGCCACCCCTCCGCCGCCGACAGCTCGGCCGCAGCACGTCGAAGAGCGTGGAAACCGGGGTGCACCAGCCCCTTCCGCCACACCAAGGACACAGGCGACAGCGGCACCGGATCGATCAAGGGCCGCAGCACGGTCGACGGCATGGCCGGAAAGTCCACCACGGCGAGAATCGGGTTCCGTGTCTTGGCCATGATCCGCTGGAACTCCTCGTGACCGACAGCCATCGGCGCGGGTGACGCGACCTCGATCCCACGTCCCTCGAACAGGTGTCGCGCGAGGTCGGTCCACTCGGGCGTACGGGGATTCCCGGCCCCCGCGTACACCTCCTCGCCGGCCAGCTCGGCCAGCGGCACGGCGTCCAGCGCCGCCAGCCGGTGGTCCTCGGGCAGCACGACCGCCATGGGTTCGAGCCGGACGAGCTGATGGCCGAGCCCTGCCCGCAGCGCCGGCTCCAGTCCCGCGAACCGGCCGAAGGAGGCGTCGAGGCGACCGGCGAGGATCTCGACGGCGGCGCCCGTCAGCCCGCTCTCGTAGCGGGCCATCAGCTCCTGCTCGGGGGCCAGCTCACGGGCCCGCAGCAGCACCCGGCGCCCGGTGCCGAGCCCCGGCGAGTTGACGTCGACGAGCAGCGGCCGGGCCTGTCCGAAGGCGGCGATCAGCTCGTCCTGCGCGGCGAGCACCCGCCGCGCGTGCGGCACCAGCCGCTCCCCGTCACCGGTCAGCGTGACCTGCCGGGTGGTCCGCACGAACAGCTCGGCACCCAGCTCCCGCTCCAGCCGCCGTACGTCCCGGCTGAGCGCCTGCTGGGCGACGTACAGCCGCGCGGCGGCGCGGGTGAAGTGCAACTCCTCGGCGACGGCGAGGAAAGCGCGCAGCAGACGGGGATCGAGATGGGTCGGGGCGGGCATCCGGCGAACCTACAACGCGACCGTCATTGACAACAGAGGTGCGTCAATGGCCGCGCGGCAGGTGTTGGACCCCGAGATCACCCACCGGCGACGGTTGACCCATGCCGCAACCGACCCACCGCCGCACCCTCTTCACCACCACCGGCGACATGCTGGTCATGGCCGACTTCACCCCACGCCCGCCCCGCGCACCCCGCACACCCGGCCCCTACCGCCGCCTCTTCACCCACCCCGGCACCCGCGCCTTCACCGCGGGCAACCTGCTGGCCCGGCTCCCGATGGGTATGTTCAGCGTGAGCGCGGTCGTCATGATCGCCGGGACACGGGGTTCGTACGCCCTCGCCGGCGCCGTCACCGCGACGGGCCTCGCGGCGACGGCCGTACTGGCCCCCTTCACCGCACGCCTCATCGACCGCCACGGCCAGGCCCGTATCGCCGTACCGGCCACGCTCCTCGCCACCCTCGGCTCACTCGCCCTCCTCCTCTGTGTGCGCCACGACGCCCCGGCCTGGACCCTGTTCGCCGCGTACGCCGCCACCGCCACGACCCCCAACATCGGCGGCATGTCCCGGGCCCGCTGGGCCCACCTCCTCAAGGGCGACGACAAGGCGCTGCACACCGCGAACTCCTTCGAGCAGGCCGCCGACGAGCTGTGCTTCATGCTGGGCCCGGTACTCGCGGCCCTGCTCTGCGGGACGCTCTTCCCGGAGGCGGGCACGCTGGCCGGGGCCGTACTGCTGGTGACGGGGATGCTCCTGTTCACGGCCCAGCGCTCGACGGAACCGCCGGTGAGGCGACAGACCCCCGCGAAGGCACCGCTGCGGGCCCCGGGCATGCCCCCACTGCTGCTCGCCTGCCTGGCCATGGGCGCGGTGTTCGGCTCCATGGAGGTCGTCACGATCGCGTTCACGGACGCCCGGGGCCACGCCTCGGCGGCCGGTGTCGTCCTCGGCCTACAGGCGGCGGGGTCGTGTGTCGCGGGCTTGGTCTACGGCGCGCTCACGCTGCGCGGCCGAGCCGAGGACCGCCACCCGTGGTGCCTGGCCGCGATGACCGCACTCCTGACCCTGCCGCTCCTGGCGGCGGCCACGACGGGCTCCCTGCCCCTCCTCGCGGGCGCCCTGCTGATCGCGGGCATGGCAACGGCTCCGACCATGGTCACCACGATGACGCTGGTCCAGGAACGCACTCCCGCCGGCCGCCTGAACGAGGGCATGACCCTGGCGGTGACGGGCCTGCTGGGCGGCATAGCAGGGGGCAGCGCGGTGGGAGGCTGGGCAGCCGAGCACCTGTCACCGACGGCGGGCTACAGCGTGCCGTTCGCAGCGGCAGGCGTGGCCTTGCTCATCACGCTCGCAGCAACGCCCCCGAAGGGGCGCGGGGAACTGCGCGACCAGCCCCCACGGCACCGCACACGAAAAGCGACCATCAACCCCGCGAACTGATCCGCGCCCTCGCCGCCCCCTTGGCCATCAACGTCACCCCAGCCCCCACCGGCACCTCCCCCTCCACATCCTCGAACGCATAATCCCGAAGCAGCACCGCCACCCCCAACACCGACTCCAGCATCGACAGGTGCTGCCCGATACAGGCGCGCGGCCCGCCCCCGAAGGGAAACCACGCGTACCGCGGCCGCTCAGCCTCCGCCTCGGGCGTGAAACGGTCCGGGTCGAACCGCTCCGGCTCGGACCAGTACGCGGGATGCCGCTGCGTGACCCAGGGGCTGACGATCACATCGGCCCCCGCCGGAATCCGTACGCCGTCGATGTCCGCGTCGGCAACAGACCGCCGCCCGATCACCGGCGCCGAGGGATACAGCCGCATCGCCTCCTTGACGACCCGGGTGAGCCGGGGCAGCGCCGCCACGTCCGCCGCGCTCGGCACCCGGTCGGCGCCGCCCAGCACCCGGTCGACCTCCTCCTGCACGCGCCGCTGTTCCTCAGGGTGCCGGGCGAGGAGGTGCAGGGTGAAGGCAAGTGCCGTGGCAGTCGTCTCATGGCCGGCAACCAGGAAGATCAGCACCTGCTCACGGAGTTCGTCGGCGTCGAGGCGGCCGTCCTGCGCGTTCCCGGCGTGGACAAGGAGGCCGGCGAGATCATCCGAGGCCCCCGCACCACCCCGGCGGCTGTCGATGATCTCGTCGCAGAGCGCGAACAGCTCGCCCTGAAGACGGGCGGCGCCGCGATTCGCGGGCGTGGGCCAGGCACGCGGCGACTTGAGGGGAGAGAGACCGCGCTTGAGCGAGTACCCCTGGAGCGGCGGCAGGGTTCGCTCGACGACGTCGAACGCCTTCTCCATGTCCGTCCCGAACAGGATCCGCCCGACCATCCGCAACGCGAACCGGTGCATCTCACCGACCAGTTCGACGGTGCCACGCCCCCGCCACTCCGCGGCCAGAGCCGCCCCCTCCGCGTCGACCAGCCCCGCGTATCCGTCCACCCGCCGCCGGGTGAACAGCGGCTGCACCAGCCTGCGTTGGCGCAGATACACGTCGTCCTGGCTGGTGAGCAGCCCGTTGCCGATGGTCTGCCGCAGTTCCTCGTAGAAGACGTTGTCCTTGCGGAAGTTCGCCGCCTGGCCGGCCAGCACCTGCTGGGCCCCCTCGGCCGAGAAGACGGCGTAGACATCCGCCCGCAGCCCCGGCGGCCCGGCCCGGAACCGCACCACGTCGCCGTGGTCGCGGCGGGCCCGCTCATAGGTGCCGAGCGGGTCTCTGAGCAGGTCGTTCATCGAACCCAGCAACAGGTTCGCGGCCACGATCGGTGCCTCGCGCACCCCAGTCGAAATTGTCATGTCGTCTCCCGCTCCCGGCGATCGCGATCCCGGCAATTCTCGCGCGAGCCATTGACTCACTCACAGCCCCCACATACCTTCCCCCGTCGAAGCGCTTCGACGTAAGTCGTCGAAACGGTTCGACGCACCGAGCACGGCGCACGAACGATCCGAAGCACCATCCGGCTCCGACTCCCCTGGAGGCACGGGATGTTGACGGCACGAAGGCGCGTGGTGGCGACGGCGGTGCTCGCCGCCGGAGCACTGCTCCTGACCTCCTGCGGGGACTCCGACAGCGGGTCCTCAGGAGACGGCAAGACACTCAAGCTGTGGCACTACGAAGCCCCGAACAGCGCGATGGGGCAGGCCTGGAACGAGGCGGTCAAGGAGTTCAAGGCCACCCACCCGGGCGTGAAGGTGGAGTTCGAGGAGAAGGGCTTCGAGCAGATCCAGAAGACCGCTCCGATGGTCCTCAACTCCTCCGACGCGCCCGACGTCATGGAGTACAACAAGGGCAACGCGACGGCGGGGCTGCTGTCCAAGCAGGGTCTTCTCACCGACCTCACCCAGGAGGCCACGGCCCGCGGCTGGGACAAGAAGCTCAGCGCGAGTGTCCGCACCACCAGCATGTACGACACCAACGGGGTGATGGGCTCCGGCAAGTGGTACGGAGTGCCCAACTACGCCGAGTACACGATGGTGTTCTACAACAAGGACCTGTTCAAGAAGTACGGGATCGCCGAGCCGAAGACGTTCGACGAACTGACCGCCGCGATGGACAAGTTCGTCCAGAACAAGGTCACCCCGCTGGCCAACGCGGGCGCCGAGTACCCGGCCCAGCAGTACCTGTACCAGCTCGCCCTGTCGAAGGCGGACCGCGCCTGGGTGGACTCGTACGAGCTGTACAAGGGCAAGACCGACTTCCACGACGCGGCCTGGACGTACGCCGCCGAGACCTATGCCGACTGGGTGAAGAAGGGCTACATCAGTAAGACCTCCTCCAGCACCAAGGCCGAGGACGCGGGCGTCTCCTTCCTCCAGGGCAAGGCGCCGGTCTTCTTCTCCGGCAGCTGGTGGTACGGCCGCTTCGTCGACGAGGCGAAGTTCGACTGGGGCACCTTCCTGTGGCCCGACTCGAACATGACCCTCGGCTCCGGCGGCAACCTGTGGGTGGTCCCGAAGGGCGCCAAGAACAAGGAACTGGCCTACGACTTCATCGACATCACCATGTCGAAGAAGATCCAGAACCTGCTCGGCAACAAGGGCGGTGTCCCGGTCGCCGCGGACGCCAGCGCGATCACCGACCCGAGGTCGAAGGCGCTCATCGACAACTTCAACACCCTCTCCCAGCGCGACGGCCTGGCGTTTTACCCCGACTGGCCGGTGCCCGGCTTCTATGACGTCCTCGTCTCCCAGACCCAGAAGCTGATCACCGACAGCGAGAAGCCGGACGGCTATCTCGACGCCCTCCAGGACGCGTACGACAAGGGCGCGCCGAAGCAATGACGGTGACCGTCGAGAAGCGCGGGGTGACCGGCAAGGCGGCACAGGCCGGTCATCCTCGCCGCCCCCGCGACTCCTACGCCCTCTTCCTGCTCCCCGGTGTGCTCGCCTTCCTGGCCGTGATCATCGTCCCGTTCCTGATGAACACGTACGTCGGCTTCACCGACTGGCAGGGTGTGGGCTCCCCCGACTGGACCGGGCTCGCCAACTACCGCGAGCTGATGGACGACTCCGAGTTCTGGGCGTCGTTCCGGCACAGTCTGTTCATGGTCGTCGCGATGGCGGCCGTACCGACAGCGGTCGGACTGGTCCTGGCCGCCGCCCTGTTCGACTACGTCGGCAAGCACTTCGGCAGCCGGGTCACCGCGGTCCTGCGCGCCTGCTTCTACCTCCCCCAGGTGCTGCCGATCGCGGTCGCGGGCATCGTGTGGAGCTGGATCCTCGCCCCCGACAACGGCTCGCTCAACGCACTGCTCAAGGCCGTCGGCCTGTCCTCCTGGCAGCAGGACTGGCTCGGCGACCCGGACATCGCGCTCTACAGCGTGATGGGCGTGATGGTGTGGGTGCAGCTCGGCTTCCCGCTGGTCGTCTTCATGGCCGGACTCCAGCGCGTGGACCCGCAGTTGTACGAGGCGGCCGAGCTGGACGGGGCCGGCTGGTGGCGACGGTTCTGGCACATCACGCTGCCGCAGATCCGCCCGGAGATCTACGTGGTGCTGACCTGGTGCACGATCGCCGCGCTGAAGGTGTTCGGCGCGGTGTACGTCCTGACGAAGGGCGGCCCGGGCGGCGCGACGGACGTCCCGTCGTACTTCTCCTTCACCACGTTCTTCGAGAAGACGCAGGTCGGTTATGGCGCGGCGATCTCCACCGTGCTCACCGTCATCATCCTGGCGCTGTCCCTGATCGGGCTCAGGCTCCAGACCCGCGAGGAGGACCGGTCATGAGCAGAGCGCTCCGCCGTTACCCGGTGCTGGCCGCCCTGTGCGTCGCGGCCCTCTTCATGATCGTGCCGTTTCTGATCGTCACCCTCAACGCCTTCAAGTCCCCGGCGGAGTACAGCCAGAACGGCCCGCTCAGCCTCCCCGACGGTCTCTATCTCGACGGCCTGAAGGACTTCTGGGAGCGCGTGGACTACGCGCAGAAGCTGTTCAACTCCGTGCTGATCAGCGGCGCGGTGGCGGTCCTCGCGGTGGTGCTGTCGATCCTCAACGCGTACGCGATCGGCATCGGCCGGATCAAGGGCCGTCCCTGGGTCCTCGCCTTCTTCGTGCTGGCGAACATGCTGCCGCAGGAGGCGCTGGTCTACCCGATCTACTACCTGAGCAAGGAGGCGGGCCTCTACGACACGAGGCTGAGCGTGATCATCGTCTTTACCGTCATCCAGGCGGCGTTCGGCACGTATCTGCTCTCCTCCGTCCTCGGCCAGTTCCCCCGGGAGATCATCGAGGCCGCGAAGATCGACGGCGCGAGCAAGTGGCAGGTGCTGTGGCGGATCGTCGTCCCCGTCAGCCGCCCCACGCTCGGGGTGCTGATGGTGTTCTTCTTCATCTGGACCTGGAACGAGTTCCTGCTCCCCCTGGTCATGCTGATCTCCAACGACAACCAGACGGTGTCGGTGGCCCTCGGCGTCCTCCAGGGCCAGCGGCTGATGGACGCCACCATGACCAACGCGGCCGCCCTGCTGGGCGTGCTGCCCGCGATCGTGTTCTTCCTCCTCTTCCAGCGCACGCTCACCCGCGGCATCGCCGTGGGAGCCGTGAAGTAAGGACCCCCCACATGAAGTTCACCGACGGCTACTGGCTGCTCCGCGAAGGCGTCACCGCGGCCCACCCGGTCGAGGTCCTCGACGTCACCGCCGGCGAGGGCGCGCTGGAGATCCACGCGCCCACGCAGCCCATCCGCCACCGCGGCGACCTGCTGAAGGGACCGGTCGTGACGATCAGCGCCCACGCCCCGATGCCCGACGTCATCGGCCTCACCTTCACCCACTTCCAGGGCGAGCAGCCCCGCGGCCCCCGGTTCGAGGTCACCAAGGAGGAGTTCTCCGCCCACACCGAGTACGACGAGGAGCACGCGACCCTCACCTCCGGCACCCTGTCGGTCCGGGTGGCCCGCACCGGCCCCTGGCACGTCGACTTCCTGGCGCACGGCAGGACGCTGACGAGCAGCGGCCCCAAGGGCATGGGCATCATGCGCGACACGGACGGCGCCCACTATCTGCGCGAGCAGCTGAACCTCACCGTCGGCACCTCGGTCTACGGCCTCGGGGAACGCTTCGGCCCGCTCGTCAAGAACGGCCAGGTCGTCGACATCTGGAACGCCGACGGCGGCACGGCCACCGAACAGGCCTACAAGAACGTCCCGTTCTATCTCACCGACGCGGGCTACGGCGTCTTCGTCGACCACCCGGGCAAGGTCTCCTTCGAGGTCGGCTCGGAGGCGGTGTCGAGGGTGCAGTTCAGCGCCGAGGCCCAGCAGTTGACGTACTACGTCATCCACGGCCCGGACCCCAAGGACATCCTGCGCAAGTACACGGCTCTCACCGGCCGACCGGCGCTGCCGCCCGCCTGGTCGTTCGGGCTGTGGCTGTCGACGTCCTTCACGACGTCCTACGACGAGGAGACGGTGACCTCGTTCATCGAGGGCATGCGGGAGCGTGAACTGCCGCTCTCCGTCTTCCACTTCGACTGTTTCTGGATGCGCGAGTTCAACTGGTGCGACTTCCAGTGGGACCCGCGGGTCTTCCCCGACCCGGCGGGCATGCTGTCCCGGCTGCGGGCGCGGGGGCTGCGGGTCAGCGTGTGGATCAACCCGTACATCGCCCAGCGCTCCCCGCTGTTCGCCGAGGGCAAGGCGCTCGGGCATCTGCTGAAGCGGCCCGACGGCAGTGTCTGGCAGTGGGATCTGTGGCAACCGGGCATGGCGCTGGTCGACTTCACCTCCCCGGCCGCCCGCGACTGGTACGCGGGCAAGCTGGAGGTCCTGCTCTCCCAGGGCGTGGACTGCTTCAAGACGGACTTCGGCGAGCGGGTGCCCACCGACGTGGCCTGGGCCGACGGCTCGGACCCGGAGCGGATGCACAACTACTACTCGTACCTCTACAACCGCACGGTCTTCGACGTGCTGCGCAAGCACCGCGGCGAGGAGGAGGCGGTCGTCTTCGCCCGTTCGGCGACGGCCGGTAGCCAGCAGTTCCCGGTGCACTGGGGCGGCGACTGCGAGGCGACGTACGAGTCGATGGCCGAGTCGCTGCGGGGCGGGCTCTCCCTCGGGCTCTCCGGTTTCGGCTTCTGGAGCCATGACATCGGCGGCTTCGAGGGCACGCCGAGCCCCGCCCTGTTCAAGCGGTGGCTGGCGTTCGGCCTGCTGTCCTCCCACAGCCGGCTGCACGGCAGCTCCTCCTACCGCGTCCCGTGGCTCTTCGACGAGGAATCGGTGGACGTGCTGCGGCACTTCACCCGGCTCAAGCTCAGCCTCATGCCCTACCTGTACGAGGCCGCCCGCACCGCCCACGCCGAGGGCACGCCCGTCATGCGGGCCATGGTCCTGGAGTTCCCGGACGACCCCGGGTGCGCGCATCTGGAGCGGCAGTACATGCTCGGCCCCGACCTGCTGGTGGCGCCGGTGTTCTCCGACGACGGGGAGGTGGCGTACTACGTGCCCGAGGGCACCTGGACCCACCTCGTCGGCGGCGAGACGGTGACCGGGCCGCGCTGGGTGCGTGAGAAGCACGGCTTCCAGAGCGTGCCGCTGCTGGTCAGGCCCGGTGCGGTGATCCCGGTGGGCGCGGCGGCCGACCGGCCCGACTACGACCACGCCGACGGGGTGACCCTGCACGCCTACCGGCTGCGGCGGGGCGACCGGGTGGTGGTGCGGGTCGGGGAGGTCGCCTTCACCGTCGTACGCGAAGGGGACACCCTGCGGGCCTCGTGCAGCGATCCGTCGGCGCCCTGGGCGCTGGCCGCCGGGGAGCGGACCGCGCGGGCGCGGACGGGCACCGGCTTCCTCTCGCTGGAGCTGGGCTGATGGTGAAGATCACGGACGTCGCCCGGCACGCCGGCGTCTCCCCCAGCACCGTGTCCTACGCGCTCAGCGGCAAGCGCCCCATCTCCGAGGAGACCCGGCGGCGGGTCGAGGCGTCCATCCGCGAACTCGGCTACCGCCCGCACGCGGGCGCCCGCGCCCTGGCCAGCAGTAGATCCAATGTGCTCGCCCTCGTCGTGCCCTTACGGACCGGCATCCACGTCCCCGTGGTGATGCAGTTCGCCGTGTCGGTGGTGACCACGGCCCGGCGCCACGACCACGATGTGCTGCTGCTGACCCAGGAGGAGGGCGAGGACGGCCTCAGAAGGGTCGCCGACTCCGCACTGGTGGACGGGTTCGTCGTCATGGACGTCCAACTCGACGACCCCCGGCCGCCGTTGCTGCGCGCCCTGGAGCGCCCCTCGGTGATGATCGGCTTCCCCGCCGACGCCGACGGCCTCACCTGCATCGACCTCGACTTCAGGGCGGCCGGCGAGGCGTGCGTGGAACATCTGGCCCGGCTGGGACATCGGGTGGTCGCCCTGGTCGGCTCACCACCGGAGGTCTACGTCCGCCAGACCGCGTTCGCCCAGCGGGTGGTCCAGGGCTTCACCGCCGCCGCGGACCGGGGCCGCCTCGTCTCCTCCGTCCACCCCTGCGAGGCGACGCCCGCCGCCGCCCGCGAGGTCGCCGGGCAACTCCTGCGCGAACAGCCCGCGTTGACCGGGATCGTGGTCCACAACGAGGCGATCCTGGAGCCGCTCGTCGACGCCTTCGAGCAGCTCGGGCTGCGCGTCCCCGCCGACCTGTCGGTCACCGCCATCTGCCCGGACGAACTCGCCGCGAACCTCCGCGTCCCGATCACCTCGGTCGCCCTGCCCTCGGCCGAGGTGGGCGAGCGGGCCGTGGAGCTGCTGATGCGCAAGCTCGATGCCAAGGCCGTGCCCGAGGCCACGCTGCTGCCGCCCCGGATGACGGAACGCGCGAGCACGGCACCGAGGAACACGCCCTGAGATGACCCCTGTTGGCGCAAGGCCCTACCCGAAGGAGCCGAACGATGAGAGGCAGCAAGAAGAGACGTAGATCCACGCTCGTGGTGGCGCTGGCCCTGATCGCGGGTCTCGGTGCCACCGTCCCCGCACACAGCGCCGCCTACCCCTTCCGCGACCCGGCCCTCTCCGTCGACCAACGCGTCGAGGACCTCCTGGACCGGCTGACCCTCGACGAGAAGATCTCCCTCCTCCACCAGTACCAGCCCGCGATCCCCCGCCTCGGCATCCAGCCCTTCCGCACCGGCACCGAGGCCCTGCACGGCGTCGCCTGGCTCGGCGAGACCACCGTCTTCCCGCAGGCCATAGGCCTGGCCTCCAGCTGGGACCCGGCCCTGATGGAGCAGGTCGGCTCGGCGGTCGGCGACGAGGCCCGCGGCTTCCAGCAGGAACGCCCCGAGGGCTGGGGCCTCAACCTCTGGGCGCCCGTGGTGAACCTGCTCCGCGACCCGCGCTGGGGCCGCAACGAGGAGGGCTACAGCGAGGACCCCGAACTGACCGGCGCGCTCTCGACCGCGTACGGCGAGGGCCTGACCGGCGGCGACCCGGACCACCTGAAGACGGCGCCGACGCTGAAGCACTACCTCGCCAACAACAACGAGTACCACCGCACCACCACCTCCTCCGACCTGCGCCCGCGCGTGGCGAAGGAGTACGACGAGGCGGCGTTCAAGCCCGCGCTCGAGGCGGACGCGGCGACCGGCGTGATGTCGTCGTACAACCTCGTCAACGGCCGCCCCAACACGGTGAACCCGGACCTGGACGAGGTCGTGCGCGACTGGTCCTCGTACGACCTCCTGAACGTCACCGACGCCTTCGCGCCCGGCAACCTCCCCGGCGACCAGCGGTACTACCCCAGCGTCGTCGAGGGCGACGCGGCGGCGATCAAGGCCGGCATCGACAGCTTCACGGACAACAACGCGGACTCGTCGGTGACGACCGGCGCCGTCAAGTCGGCTTTGGACAAGGGCCTGTTGAAGGAATCGGACGTCGACGACGCGGCCGGGCACATCCTGTCCGTCCGGGTCCGCCTCGGCGAGTTCGACCCGGGCGGCGGCACGTACGGCGCGCTCGACAAGTCCGTCATCAACAGCCCGGCCCATCAGCGCCTCGCGCGCGAGGCGGCGACCGAGGGCGCGGTGCTGCTCAAGAACCAGGCGCACACACTGCCGCTGAAGAAGTCGCAGAAGGACGTGGCCGTGGTCGGCCCCCTCGCCGACACCCTGTACACCGACTGGTACTCCGGCTCCCTCCCCTACGCCGTCACCCCGGCCGAGGGCATCGCGGCCAAGCTCGGCACCGACGTAACCAGCAGCGAAGGCGTCGACCGCATCGCGCTGAGGAACACGACGACCGGCAAGTACGTCACCACCGGCGACGCCCTGCTCAAGGAGAGCGCCCAAAGCCCCGGTACCCAGACGCAGTTCGACGTCCTCGACTGGGGCGGGGGCGTGGTGACACTGCGCTCGGCGGCCAGCGGCAAGTACGTCGGCTACAACTGGTCCGGATTCGCCGACGACCAGGCGCAGCCGGGCGGCTGGTACGTCCAGCAGCAGTTCAAGCTGGAGCAGCAGGCCGACGGCAGCTATCTACTGCGCTACGCGGGTTACGAGACCGAGGAGTCCTGGTGGAGCAACCCGGTCTACCTCGGCCCGACCGGCAGCGACGGCACTCTCGGCCTGGTCGCGAAGGACGCCGCCGCGCACTACACGAAGGACGTCGTCCGCAGCGGTGTCGACGAGGCCGCGGCCGCGGTGAAGGGCAAGGACGCTGCCGTGGTCGTGGTCGGCTCCAACCCGTCGATCAACGGCCGTGAGGCCCACGACCGCACCGACATGAGCCTGGCCCCGGCACAGGAAGCCCTGGTCAGGGCGGTCCGCAAGGCCAACCCGAACACGGTCGTGGTGGTGGAGAACAGCTACCCGACCACGCTCGGCGCCCTCCAGCAGGAGGTCCCGGCACTCCTGTGGACCTCCCACGCGGGCCAGGAGACCGGCAACGCCCTGGCGGACCTCCTCTACGGCGACGCCAACCCCTCCGGCCGCCTCACCCAGACCTGGTACCGCTCCGCGGCCGACCTCCCCTCGATCCTCGACTACGACATCATCAAGTCCGACCGCACCTACCAGTACTTCAAGGGCCAGGCCCTCTACCCGTTCGGCCACGGCCTCTCCTACACCTCCTTCCGCTACGGCGACCTGCGCAGGACGGCGAACGGCTACGAGGTGAAGGTCACCAACACCGGCAGCCGCGCGGGCGACGAGGTCGTCCAGCTCTACGTCCACCAGCGCACCTCCCGTGACAAGCAGCCCCTGAAGCAGCTGAAGGCGTTCCAGCGGGTCTCCCTGAAGCCGGGCCAGACCAGGACGGTCCGCCTGAAGCTGGCGCCGAAGGACCTGGCCCACTGGGACGTCACCCGCTCCAAGTGGACGGTGGAGAAGGGCACGTACGACGTCCTGGCCGGCTCCTCCTCCACCGACATCCGCTCCCGCGCCACCTGGCAGGTCGCCGGCGAGACCATCCCGGCCCGCGACCTCACCCGCACGACCCGCGCCGAGAACTTCGACGACTATGACGGCACCCGTCTCGTCGACGAGTCCAAGGAGCGCGGTACGTCGGTGGCGGCGGCGACCGACAGGGCGTGGCTGAGGTTCTCGGACACCCAACTCGGTTCCGGTGCTGAGCAGTTCACCGCCCAGGTGTCCGGCGCGGCGGGCGCGGTCGAGATACGGCTCGGCTCCCCGACCGGCACGCTCGTCGGCACGGCGGCCTTCGGCGGCACCTCGTCGCCGTACACCTACGAGACGGTGACCGCCGACCTGTCCCGGGCGGCGAAGGGCCGTACGGACGTGTACCTGGTGCTGAACGGAAAGGATCTACGTCTGTCGACGTTCAGTCTGCGCTGAGTTCAGTCTGCGCTGAACTCCGGGTGGCGCAAGGCCGTTTCGGCTCTCTGGCGGCTTTGCGCCATCCGTCCGGTTTCCCTTGGTGCGCGCCTTTGACATGTACGTATGGTGATCGTCGCTCCGGCCGATCCGACCAGTCGCCGGAGGTCAGCCGACACCGAAGGAACCCCACATGACGCGCAAGCCCCTGGCCGTGCTCGGACTCGCCGCCTCAGCCCTGGCCGTCGGAATCCTGACCGCTTCCCCCGCCGCTGCCGCCGCGGCGACCTCCGACTTCGACGTGATCTTCCCCGACCAGCGGCCGCAGACCTGGTTCCACGTGGAGAACGCGGCCTCCGTCGTAGGCGGCAACATCACCGTCAACTCCAAGATCTGGTGGCAGATCGTCGACGACCAGGTGGTGGACAACTCCACCCGTTTCAACAGCCTGAAGATCACCAACCGTCTCGAATCGCGCCCGGGCAAGGACAGCGCGGACGTCATCGAGGCGACCAGGACCTGCGACGTGACCAAGCTGGCCAACGACAACTACACCTGGTTCCTCGACGAGCCGGTCAACAACTGCGCCGCCCCGTCCACGGTGTACGACGGCGAGGTCTGGTGGTCGTCCGACTCCACGGTCGTCTACGACATCGCGGGCGACGGCAAGGGCTCCTTCACCGTGGAACTCCTGGGCTCACCGCTGGTCCACGGCTAGCGCCCGCACACCACCCGGCGTCCTCCGGCGGCTGCGCGGAGGACGCCGGGTGGTGGTCGCCGCTCAGCCCTGGAGCCCCCACGCGGCACCCATCCGGTAGGCGGCGCACAGGTTCACGTCGAGGACGTACGCCCCGGCGGTCCCGCACTGCTCGCTCCCGCTCCCCGGATCGACGGGCTGCCCGTGCCCCATCCCGGTCACGCTGTACGTCTCGACGACGGCGCTGCCGCCCACGTCCTGGTACGTCCGGTGCGGATACCCGGCGACGGTGTCACTGACGTCCGCCGTCTGATCGGCGCCCCGCACCTCGGTCCACTGCTTGACGAGGTCGGTCATGTTGACGGGCTTCACCGTGTAGTCGGCCGTGCCCTGGAAGGCGACCAGCGTCGGCCAGGGTCCGGTGTACCCGGGCCGCGCGGCCCGCACCCGGTCACCCCACTGCGCGGCGGTCTGGGTGGCCCCGACATACATGCACACGTACGGCGACCCGGCGGCCTGCGCACACCCGTACGGCAGCCCGGCGACGATCCCGCCCGCCGTGAATTTCTCCGGGTACGTGGCCATCATCACGGCGGCGAGCCCGCCCCCGGCGGACAGCCCCGTCACATACACCCGGCCTCCGGCGACATCGGCGACCTGCCGGTCCACCATCTGCGCAACCGAGGCGGCCTCGCCCTGACCGCGCGTGATGTCGCCGCTCTGGAACCAGTTGAAGCAGAGCGAGGAGTTGTTCGCGCTCTGCTGCTGCGGCAGCACGACGGAGAAGCCCCACCGGTCGGCGAGCTGCGTCCATCCGCTGCCGGTGCCGTATCCGGAGGCGTTCTGGGTGCAGCCGTGCAGCGCGACGACGACCGGCCGCCCGGCGGGCAGTCCGTCGGGGACGTACCGGAACATCCGCAGCGCCCCCGGGTTGGTCCCGAACCCGGTGACCTCCTGGAGGGAGGCGGCGGACGCGGGCACCGGTGTGAGGAGGACGGCGAACAGGGCCGTCAGGACGGCGAGAAGGCTCGCGGCTCTGGTGTGTGTCATGGGCAGGGACCGTAGAAGCGTGAACGACCCCCGGATATGGGGCCGCACACCACAACACGACCGCCGAAAGTGGGCCTGCCGGAGGCCGACTCCGGGAGAGGGGGCTACCAGAGGCCGCCGTATCGCACGGTCCGCCCGGGACCGAGCTCGGGAGCGACGCGTACGGTCAACTCCCGCCCCACACCGTCCAGTCGCTCATGCTCGGCACGGAACGCCTCGTCGTCCCGGTCCTGGAGCCAGCGGTCCATGGCCGCGTCGATCTCCGCGGACCACCGGTTGAGATCGCCGACGAGTTCCTCGGACAGGTCGAGCGCCGCGGCGGGGTCGTCCGGCGCGAAGTCCCCGAAGCCGTCGGCGCGCAGCGGGTACCAGCGGTACTCGCCGTGGACGAGGAAGTCCCGCGGATGCGCCGGGGAGCCGTGCGCCTCGACGTCCCAGTACAGCTGCCCGCAGCCCCAGCACACGTACTTCTCGGTGCGATGCCGCTCGTCCCGGTACCGCACCTCCCACCCGGGCCCCAGCCACCGGGCCAGCTCCTGAGCCGCCTCCACCCCCTGCCGGACGTGCTTGCGCAGCGCGGGACGGGAGGTGAAGCCGTCGGCCGGCCGGGCCCGGTACCACGCGCGGAGCCGCTCGGTGAGGCCGCCGGGCAGCTCGTCCCACGGCAGCTCGGCACCGGCGTGGAGCAGCAGCGGCCGGGGGGTGTCGTCATCGGTCATGGCACGGCTCTCAGGAACTCAGGACATCGGGGTATGACAAAGCCCCGCTGCTCAAGAGCAGCGGGGCCGTGCCCACATGGGGTGCCCATCGGTCTGGGCGAGTGGAGATGGCGGGAATCGAACCCGCGTCCAACGGTGCTGAATCAGGGCTTCTCCGTGTGCAGTTCGCTGTGATTTTCTCGGCCCCGGCAATCACGCGAACAAGTCGCCGACGGGCCCAGTCACTGTTTGATTTCCCATTCGACCCCGTGACCGGATCGAATGGTTTAGTCCCCTAGATTATGCCAGGGTCCGGGTCGGGAACACCCCCGGTCTGACACCCGTTAAGGGCCTTCACTCACTGCTTATTAGGCAGCGAGGGCGAAGGCGCGGGAATCGCTCTTGGAATTGGCGATTATTGGTTGCGACATATGGTTAACGAGATCATTGCCGCTTCCTCGACACGCTTCCCCTGCTTCGACATCCGCTGTCGAAACCGATCATCCCCATGTTGTGTTTTCAAACGCCGCACCTTCGGTGAGGTGCAAGCCCCATCCTACGTGACCAACGTGGGCCGATGCCAGCCTATTCCTACTGCCCCCGCTGCTTCCGCTTCGCCGCCGCGATCGCCCGGTCCGACTCCCGCCGGTCCTGCTTCTCGCGCAGGGTCTGGCGCTTGTCGTACTCCTTCTTGCCGCGCGCGAGCGCGATCTCGGCCTTCGCCCGGCCGTCCCTGAAGTACAGGGCGAGGGGCACGATCGTGTGACCCGTCTCCTGGGACTTCGCCTCCAGCTTGTCGATCTCCTCGCGGTGCAGGAGGAGCTTGCGCTTGCGGCGCGCGGAGTGGTTGGTCCAGCTGCCCTGGTGATACTCCGGGATGTGGGCGTTGTGCAGCCACGCCTCGCCCCCGTCGATCTGGACGAAGCCGTCGGCCAGCGAGGTCCGTCCCTCACGCAGCGACTTGACCTCGGTGCCCATGAGGACCAGACCGGCCTCGAACGTGTCGATGATCGCGTAGTCGTGCCGGGCCTTCTTGTTCTGGGCGACGATCTTCTTCTTGCCGCCCTTCTCGCCGTCCCTGGCCTTGGCGGCGGCCGTCCCGCCCTGCTTGGGCTGGGACTCCTTCGGTACGTACATTCCCTTGCTCATAGTGCCGTCCATTTTCGCACTACGCGGGGGGTGTGTGGAAAGCCGTTTACTGCGTGGGACGCGGGCCCGCTACGACTCGGGGGCGAGCCCGCTCAGCACGGTCTCCGCCCGCTCCAGCACCTGCTGGTCGGCCTCCAGGTCCGGGGTGATGCCCTTGCCGTCCACGCCTCGCCCGGAGGGGGTGCGGTAGTGGCCCACGGTCAGCTCGGCCACCGCCCCGTCCGGCAGCCGGCTGGGCATCTGCACCGAGCCCTTGCCGAAGGTCCGGGAACCCACCACGACGGCCCGCCCCCGGTCCTGCAACGCGCCGGTGAGCAGCTCGGCCGCGCTCATCGTGCCGCCGTCGACGAGCGCGACCAGGGGTCTGGTGGTGTCGCCGCCGGAGTCGGCGTGCAGGACCTGCTGCTCGCCGTCGACGTCGTAGGTGGCGACGAGACCGCCGTCGAGGAAGGCGGAGGCGGCGGTGACGGCCTCGGTGACGAGCCCGCCGGAGTTGCCGCGCAGGTCGAGGACGATCCCGGCGCCGACGGGGGCCTGCCGGACGGCGTCGCGTACGACGTCGCCCGAGCCCTTCGTAAAGGAGTCGATCTTGATGAGGGTGATCCCGCCGGGGAGCCTGCGCACGGTGACCGAGTCGGTGGACAGGCGCGCCCTGCGCACGGTCTCCGTCCACGCGCGCGTGCCGCGCTCAAGGCCGAGGGTGACCGCCGTCCCGGCGGCCGCGTCCTTGGCGTCACCGCGCAGTAAGGAGACGACCTCGGTGACCGGCCGCCCGTCGACGTCGGCGCCGTCCACACTGCGCAGCAGATCCCCGGCGCGGATCCCGGCCCCGGCCGCGGGCGAACCGGCCCGCACCTTGGTCACCTCGATCCGGCCGTCCCGCTCCCGCCGCGCCCACAGCCCGACGCCGGTGTACCGGCCGTCGAGGGCCTCCTCGAACTCCTCGTACTCCCCCTGGGAGTACACGGCCCCCCACCGGTCCCCGCTGCGGCTGACGGCCCGCTCGGCGGCCTCCATGGGCGACTTGCCGTCGGCCATGGCGTCCTCGGCGGCCTTCGCCACGTCCTGGTGATGCCCGGCGGGAGCGGCCGAACGGGCCGCGTCGGGCGTGGATTTCCGGTCGGGCCCCGGCAGCGACCCCGTCGCCGCCCCCGCGACCAGCACACTCGCGAACACCAACGTCAGAGCCGCCCCGCGGCCTACGCGGCGGGGCTGACAGAACAGGTCACGGCCTGACATGCGGGTGAGTCTAGGACAACGCGAAGGGCCGCACGGTCGGTTGACCGGACGGCCCTGTTGGCGTGCGTCACACCTTGAGGTACTTGCGCAGCGCGAAGAATGCGGCCAGCGCCGGCATCAGCAGGCTGGTGGCCAGGATCAGCGGAAGCTTCGTCAGTACGGCGTCCCAGCCGATGAAGTTGATCAGGTTCAGCTTCTCGGACAGGGCCAGGCCGTGGTCGATGATGAAGTACCGGGAGACGACCAGGAAGGCGCAGGCGACGCCGCCGCCGATCAGACCGGCGACCGCGGCCTCCATGATGAACGGGGCCTGGATGTAGAAGCCCGAGGCGCCGACCAGGCGCATGATGCCGGTCTCGCGCCGCCGGCTGAACGCGGAGACGCGCACGGTGTTGACGATCAGCATCAGCGCCACGACGAGCATCAGCGCCATGACCGCGCGCGCCGCCCAGTTCATGCCGTTCAGCAGCCCGAAGAGGTTGTCGAGGATGCCCTTCTGGTCCTGCACCGACTGCACGCCGTCCCGGCCGTCGAAGGCGGTCGCGACGACCTGGTACTTCTCCGGGTCCTTGAGCTTGATCCGGTACGACTCCTGCATCTGGTCCGGCGTGAGGGAGGCGGCCAGCGGGGAGTCGCCGAACTGCTCCTTGTAGTGCTTGTACGCCTGGTCCTGGGTCTCGTACGTGACCTTCTCGACCACCGACATCTTGTCCAGGTCGGCGAGGATCTGCTTCTTCTGGTCGTCGGTGACCGCGCCCTTGGCGCAGTTGGGGTCGGACTCGGCGTCGCTCTTGTTGCAGAGGAAGACCGAGACGTTGACCTTGTCGTACCAGTAGCCCTTCATGGTGCTGACCTGGTCGCTCATCAGGAGCGAGGCACCGAACAGGGCGAGGGACAGGGCGACGGAGACGATGACGGCGAACGTCATCGTCAGATTGCGACGGAGACCGACACCGATCTCGGACAGTACGAACTGGGCGCGCATGGCGTCTGGTTGGGCCTTTCCGTGGACTGTGCGGTCAGTGCTGGTAGCCGTAGACGCCGCGCGCCTGGTCGCGGACGAGGCGGCCCTGCTCCAGCTCGATGACGCGCTTGCGCATCTGGTCCACGATGTTCTGGTCGTGCGTCGCCATCAGCACCGTGGTACCCGTCCGGTTGATCCGGTCGAGGAGCTTCATGATGCCGACGGAGGTCTGCGGGTCGAGGTTGCCGGTGGGCTCGTCGGCGATCAGCAGCTTGGGCCGGTTGACGAAGGCCCGCGCGATGGCGACGCGCTGCTGCTCACCGCCGGACAGCTCGCCCGGCATCCGGTCCTCCTTGCCGCCGAGCCCGACGAGGTCGAGCACCTGCGGCACGGACTTGCGGATCTCGCCCTTGGACTTGCCGATGACCTCCTGCGCGAAGGCCACGTTCTCGGCGACCGTCTTGTTGGGCAGGAGGCGGAAGTCCTGGAACACCGTCCCCAGCTGGCGGCGCATCTGCGGCACCTTCCAGTTGGAGAGGCGCGCGAGGTCCTTGCCCAGGACGTGCACCTGCCCCTGGCTGGTCCGCTCCTCGCGGAGCACCAGCCGCAGGAAGGTGGACTTTCCGGAGCCGGAGGACCCGACGAGGAAGACGAACTCGCCCTTCTCCACTTCCAGGGAGACATCCCTGAGTGCGGGGCGGGTCTGCTTGGGGTAGACCTTGGAGACGTTGTCGAATCGGATCACGGATGCACCACGGTTAGCCGGGGGTAGATGAGCGTGACCATACGCGAACCGGGTGTGTGAGCGCAGGCACAGGTTGCGGTTGCGCGCTGCTTGTGCCTTTTGTGCACGGCCTTCCGGGAGCGCCCGAGCCGATTCCGAGGGAACCTGGCACAGTGGAGGGGGAACGTTCTCCGCCCCGGGAGCGTTCTGTGGAGAGAACCGGTATGAGGAGGGCGAGCGCATGACGTACGACCGGCTGGTGTGCGCGAACTGCGCGGCGCCCGTCACCGAGGGCCGCTGCCCCGTGTGCCGCGCCAACCGCGAGCGGCTCTCGCAGGAGAACCAGAACCCGTTCGCGCAGCTCAACCCCATGACGTTGATCGCCCTGCTCGCGGTACTGATCGCGGCGGTGGCACTGCTGGCGCACCAGACCGCATAACGCCGGCGCGAACGCCCGAGAGGCCCGGAGCGAGTCCTTCGCTCCGGGCCTCTCGTCGTACGACAGGCACACGCTGCGCGTGCGCGCGACTACCGTCAGGCGACAGCGCCGCCGCGGCCGCCCATGAGGCGCGGCAGGATACGGAAGCCGATACCGCCGGCGATCATCGTGGCGGCGCCCACCAGCAGGAAGGCGGTCTGCCCGGCACCGGTCTCGGCGAGCTCGCCGCCACCGCCCTGGGCGGTGGTGTCGGAGCCGGTGTCGGCGAGGGCGGAGGAGCCCTCTTCCTGGGCGGAGGCGTCGGAGCCGCCGTCGGGGTCGGCGTTGTTGCCGCCACCGCCGTTGCCGCCGCCGTTTCCGTTTCCGTTGCCGCCGCCGTTACCGCCGTCGTCGGTCGGGTCCTCGGAGGGCTCGTCCGTCGGGTCCTCGGTGGGGTCCTCGGTCGGCTCGGTGGGCTCGGTCGTGGGCTCCTCGGTGATGGGCGGCTCGTCGGTGGGAGCCGGGTCCGTCGGAGCGGGGTCGGTCGGGGCCGGGTCGGTGGGCGCCGGGTCGGTCGGGATGTCGGTGGGCGCGGGAGGCGTGGGATCGTCCTCACCGGTACCGGTGTCGACGTTGACGCCGATACCGGCGACGTTCACGTCGATCTCCAGCGCGGAAGCGGCGCCGGCGGCGGTCAGCGAGGCACCGGCCGCGATCACGGCACCGGCGGCTATGCGCGCGATCCGGATCCGCGTCTTCTTGGTCATGTGGTTGCTACCCCCAGTAGCTCATCGTCGATTGGGCGGCGCTCGGGGCCGTGATCAACGGGGGTGGCGGTACTCGACTCTCCCCCGGTTCACATGCGCCCCAGGGATACGCATGCCGCGCTTTACCCTTCCCATTTTTCAAAGCAACGTCAAGGGAGTAGTGCGCCGGATGCCCAACTAGGCAGCCTTATGCCGGAATTAACCGCTGTGAGCGAGCTGTAGAACCCGGACAAAAGACAACCGCCTCCGGATCGGAGGCGGTTGAAGGGTCGACCATCACGGACGGGCATGGATGGTCAAGTCGACAAAGTTACTTCTCCTGCTGCTTGCGCCAGCGAATTCCCGCCTCCAGGAACCCGTCGATCTCACCGTCGAGCACCGCCTGCGGGTTGCCGACCTCGAAATCCGTCCGCAGGTCCTTGACCATCTGGTAAGGGTGCAGGACGTACGAACGCATCTGGTTGCCCCAGGAGCTGCCGCCGTCCTTGAGGGCGTCCATCTTGGCCCGGTCCTCCTGGCGCTGCCGCTCAAGCAGCTTCGCCTGAAGAACGTTCATGGCCGTGGCCTTGTTCTGGATCTGCGAGCGCTCGTTCTGACAGGAGACGACGATGCCGGTGGGCAGGTGTGTGATGCGCACCGCGGAGTCGGTCGTGTTGACGCCCTGGCCGCCGGGACCGGAGGACCGGTAGACGTCGATCCGCAGCTCGGACTCGTCGATGTCGATGTGGTCGGTCTGCTCGACGACGGGCAGGATCTCCACACCCGCGAACGAGGTCTGCCGGCGGCCCTGGTTGTCGAAGGGCGAGATCCGCACGAGCCGGTGGGTGCCCTGCTCGACGGAGAGCTGGCCGTAGGCGTACGGCACCTGCACCGCGAAGGTGGTCGACTTGATGCCGGCCTCTTCGGCGTACGACGTCTCGTAGATCTCGGTCTTGAAGCCGTGCCGCTCGGCCCAGCGCAGGTACATGCGCTGGAGCTGCTCGGCGAAGTCGGCGGCGTCGACGCCACCGGCCTCGGCGCGGATGTTGACGAGCGCCTCACGGGCGTCGTACTCACCGCTGAGGAGCGTGCGGACTTCCATCTCGTCCAGCGCCTTCTTCACGGAGACCAGCTCGGACTCCGCCTCGGCGCGGGTGTCCGGGTCGTCCTCCTCCTCGGCCATCTCGAAGAGCACGGAGAGATCGTCGATCCGTCCGCGCAGGGCCTCGGCCTTCCGCACCTCCGCCTGGAGGTGGGAGAGCTTGCTGGTGATCTTCTGCGCCTCGTCCGGGTTGTCCCACAGGGACGGCGCGGCCGCCTGCTCCTCGAGCACGGCGATGTCTGCCCTCAGCTTGTCGAGGTCCAGAACGGCCTCGATCGACTCCATGGTCGAGGAGAGGGACTTGAGCTCTTCGGATACATCGACGACTGCCACGCCTCCAGCCTAACGGCTACGGCAAGCGACCTCGGCCGAGCACCTCTCAAGGCGCCGGCCCGCATCTCTCAGCCTGTCCGGCGTTCGAGGACAAGGCCCTTTCGGGGCCGAAGCGGGGGTCTGGGGGCGGCAGCCCCCAGGGACGGGACGGGTAGGGGCGGCGGGGGCGAGGAAACCCGGCGCGCGCCCCACCGAGCCGTCACCTCACGGAGTGCCCGGCGCCGAGTTCTTCGTGTCCTGCGGAGTCGCCCCCGCGTCGTCCCCCGACACAGCGGCCCAGGTACCGACCCCGGCCGCAGCCGCCAGCACCACCGCCGCCACACTCACCGCCACCCGGCGCCGCCGCGTGGTCGCCCGGTTCCGCGCCGACCCCGGCCGCGGCGCCCCGGCGGCCCGTGGCACCCGCGCCGTCCCCCGCGCGCCCCCCGCCAGCTCGTCCGGCGCCGGCACCCTCATCGACGTATGCGTGTCCCGGTTGGAGTCGGCCGGCTTCGCCCCCGGCACCAGCGGCACCGCCCCGCGCCGCACCGGCGACGCCGAGGACGGCGCCGGCTCCTCCGGTGTCGCGGCCTCCTCGGCCTCGTCCTCCTCCGCGTCCGGCTCGTCCACGTCCAGCGGCGGCATCCCGGCCAGCATCGGCAGCAGCTCCCGCAGCCGCGCCCCGAGCTCCGAGGCCCGCAGCCGGGAGGCCGGCGCCTTGGCGAGGCACTGCACGATCAGCTGCCACAGCTCGTCGGGGATGCCGGGCAGCGGGGCGACGGTCTCCGTCACATGGCGGCGCAGCACCGCGCCCGGGTGGCCGCCGCCGAACGGCGTGAAGCCGGCCAGCAGCTCGTACAGCACCGTCGCCAGCGCGTAGATGTCCACCGCCGCGCGCGGGGGCAGCCCCTCGACGATCTCCGGCGCCAGATAGTCCGGCGTCCCGATGATCTTCGTGGCCCGGGTCCGCCGCGGGGTGTCGATCAGCTTCGCGACCCCGAAGTCGGTGAGCAGCGCGCGATGCGAGCCGCCGGGGCCCAGCGGGCCCTGCATGTCGAGGAGGACGTTCTCCGGCTTCACGTCCCGGTGCACGACGCCCGCCGCGTGCGCGGCCGCGAGCCCGTCGGCGACGTCGGCGACGATCGCCACCGCGGCCTCGGGCGCGAGCCGCCGGTCGCGGTCGAGGCGGGTGCGCAGATCGGTGCCGCGGACGAGGTCCATGACCAGCGCGAGGTCGTTGCCGTCGACGACCAGGTCACGGACCGAGACGACGTTCGGATGCTCCAGGCCGAGCAGCGCCGTGCGCTCCTGCACGAACCGTCCGACGAGCTCCTCGTCGGACGCGAGGTCCTCGCGCAGCAGCTTGATGGCGACGGGACCCTCGGGCCCCTCGCCCAGCCACACCGTGCCGGCGCTGCCCCGCCCCAGGATCTGGTGGGCGGTGTACCGGCTGCCGATCTTCCGTGCCAAGGCTGCTCCTACCGACGCGACTTGGCGACAAAAATACGCGTCCGAAGAGCCGACCTTCACCGCGGAGACCGAAATCACCCGCTGGGTGTCGACAAATCAACAGACTCGCCGCGAGCCGGGGCGGCCCAAAGCGTCACTGGCCGGACGAACCGCCACCCAGGTCGCCGATCCACCCGGACACCGTCCCGATCCAGTCCCCGATCTGGTCCCAGTAGCTCTTGCCGGTGCCGATCCAGTCCTGCAACGGGCTCAGTTCCCAGATCAGCCAGCCCGCGACGAACAGGATGACGATCGTGAACAGGCACCCCTTGAGGCAGCCGAGCCCGGGGATCTTCATCGGGCTGGAGCTGCGCTGCCTGGGCTCGCGCTGAGGCTGCTGGGGCTGTTGCGGGGGCGGCGGCGCGTATCGCTGCGGCGGCTGCTGGGGCTGCGGCTGGGGCGCGTACCGCTGCGGCTGCTGCGGTTGCTGCTGCGGATAGCCGTACCCCTGCTGGGGCTGCGGGCGCTGCTGGGGGCGCGGCTGCTGCTGCGGGCGGGCGACCTGCCGCTGGGGGCGGCGGCGCAGCGGGTCCTGGTTCGGGTCGAGGTACTGGACCTGCGTCTGTTCGTTGCGGTCGCGGGCCGCGCGCAGCTGGTTCTGCCAGGGGTGCGGATCCTCGGGGCCGGGTCCGCCGGGCTGGCCGGGGTGCCCCTGCGGCACCGGCGGCATGACGGCCGTCGGGTCGGCCGCGCCGCGGTTGGGCAGCACGGCGGTGGGGTCGGCGGCGCCCACGTGCGGCAGCACGTTGGTGGCGGCGTTCGGGTCGTACGCCCCCGCGCCGTGCGGCAGCACCTGGGTGGGGTCCGCGGAACCCGGTACGGCGGCCGGGGCCGGGTCGGGCGCGAGGAGGGCCGCGACGTTCTCGGCGGCGGCGATCTGCGCGGAGTTCGCGTGCACCCCGATGCCCTCGGCGACGACGCGCAGGCCGCGCGCGAGGTTCTCGGCGCTGGGCCGGTCGTCGGGGTTCTTGCGCAGACAGCGCTCGATGACGGTCCACAGGGGGTCCGGGACCGTGGACGGGCGGCGCGGCTCGGAGCTCAGATGCTGGTGGAGGACTTCCAGGGCCGAGCCGCCGGAGAACGGCGGGCGGCCGGTGACCAGTTCGTACAGCAGGATGCCGGCGCCGTAGATGTCGACGGCGGAGGTCTGTGGGCGGCCCTCGGCGGACTCGGGGGCGACGTACGCGGGCGTGCCCACGAACTCATGGGTGCGGGTCAGCCCCGGGGAGTCGGCGAGGCGCGCGATGCCGAAGTCGGTCAGCAGCGGGTGCATCTGGCCGCCGTTCTGCCGGAGCAGGACGTTGGCGGGCTTCAGGTCGCGGTGGACGACACCGTCGGCATGGCTCGCGGCGAGCGCGTCGGCGATCTGCGCGGTGAGCAGGGCGGCGCCGACCGGGGTGAAGGGGCCGTTCTCGCGCAGGTAGCGGTGCAGGTCGGGGCCCTCTACGAGGTCCATGACCAGGGCCAGCAGATCGCCCTCGACGACCAGGTCACGGACCCGGACGATGTTGGGGTGGGTGAGCCGGAGCAGGACGGAGCGCTCCCGCAGGAACCGCATCACGATGTCCGGGTCGCTCGCGAGCTCCTCCTTGAGGACCTTGATCGCGACGGTCTCACCGGGCTGGCCCTGCACGGCCGCCTCGGCGCCCGCGGCCTCGCGCTGGCGGGCTCGCCAGACGGTCCCCGTGGCACCGCGTCCGAGCGGCTCCTCGAGGAAGTACTTGCTGCCTACCGGCCGCACGTCATGCGCTCCCTGCTTGCTTGCCTGTGTTCCGGTCCACTGTAGTGCCGCATCCCCTGGCAGCGGCCTGTCGTCGTTCTGTGCGTCTTACGTACCGGTTCCCGTAGTTGTTCGAAGGAAAGACGCTCGACCCGGTCGGCCGGTTGCCAGAGCCTGACGTGACCGATCTCAAGTGATCAGTGGCGCGGCATTGGTCAGGCACTTTTGGGGGCAGAGCTGACCAATCAAGATCACTTACCGCCGGGGGGCGGGCAGACTGTCAGTGGCAGGTGCGAGGATGCGTGCAGTACTGGCCGATGTGCTCGCGCGGGGTGGGGGACTGTCCGCGCCCGGGCAGAAGGGACCGCTGACGGCGATGCAGATTCGGCTGACCGTCGTAGACCCGCTGGCCCCGCCTCCCGAGGCCGCCCGGGGCCGCACCCCGAACTGCGACGTGCTGGTCACGGCGCCCGCGGGGACGGCCCTGGCGGCGATAACCTCCGCGCTCGCCTCCGCGGTCTCCGGTGACGGCGCCACCGCCACCGGCCAGCCCGTGCTGTACGCCGGTGCCGAGCGGCTCGACGCCCAGCGCTGCACCCTCGGCGAGCCCCCGCTGACCGACGGCGCGGTGCTGTCGCTCGGCGCGCCCACCGACCCCGAGCCGCACCCCGAGGTGGCCGACGCCCCGGCCCGTCTCGACGTGGTCGCGGGCCCGGACGCGGGCGGGGTCCATCTGCTGCACGGCGGCCGGATCGAGATCGGCCGCTCCGCCGACGCCGACGTCCCGCTCGACGACCCGGACGTCTCCCGGCTGCACTGCGCGGTCACGGTCGGGGCCGATGGCCGCGTCTCCCTCGTCGACCTCGACTCCACGAACGGCACGGTGCTGGACGGCACCCGCGTGGGCACCCGCCCGGTCCGCTTCCCGCCCGGCGCCCTGCTGCGCATCGGCGAGTCGGCGCTCCGCCTGGCCCCGCCCGGCGGCCCCGGCGCCCGCCTGCACACGGCCCCGGACGGCGAGGGGCACGTACGCGTACCGGCGCCGACGGACGAGGACGCGGGTGGGGTCGACGCAGCCCCCTCCGCCCCGACCCACCACACAACCGGCACGGCCGACTGGGCCACACAGGGCCAGGGCCGGAATCAAGGACAGACTCAGGGGCAAGGCCAGACTCAAGGCCAGGGCCAGGCTCAAGGACGCGGCCAGGCTCATGGGCAGGCTCGCGGACAGGGACACGGCACCGCCGAAGAGCCCGTCGTGCCCGGCCAGGGCGGAGCCCCCCGGATCGAGAGCCGCGGGAACCGGCCGTACGAGACCCGGGGCGGCGGTTCCCGACGCCGGGTGTCCGACGTGGCGGGGGCGGCGCGTGACGCGGGTGCCGCGGGGCCGGGCGCGGGTGGCTCAGGGCTGGGCGCGGACGCGGGTGCCTCGGGGACGGGCGCGAAGGGCTCCTGGCCGGGTGCGGGAGACGGCGGACGGACCCACGCGGGACAACCCAGTGCGGGAGACAGCGGGCGGACCCACGCGGGACAGCCGGGCGCGGGAGACAGCGGACGGACGCACGGAGGACGGCTGGGCGCGGGGGAGGCGTACGCGCACGATGAGCCCCCACGCGGCAGCGACCTCGGAGGCACGCGAGGTAGCCACGCGCCCTCCGGCAACGCCCCGGCCTCTGACAGGACTTACACCGACCCGGCGCGGGGCGGCCCCACCAGCAACGCCTCGGCCCACGGCGGGGCTTCCGGCGCCCGCCCGCAGAGCGGGCCCGCGCAGGGCGCTCCCTTCGGAGGCCCGGCACAGGACGCCACTTTCGACGGCCCGACCCAGGGCGGCCCCTTCGGCGGCCCGACACAAGGCGGCTCCGTCGACGGCCCCTCACTGGGCACCCCCGTCGACGGCCCCGTGCCCGGCCGGGTCTCTCGCCGGGATGACGACGCCGCCGAGCACGCGCGTGCCGCGGACGGGGCCGATGGCACGGACGCTCCCGGGACCGGCCGCCGCAAGGGCACGCCCCTCCGCGGCACCGACGTGCCGCAGGGTCTGCGCAAGCGTGGCGGGCTCGGTGCCTGGGCGCGGCGGCTCACCGGCGGGCGGGGTGAGCAGGACGCGGCGTCGTCCCGAAGCGAGGCCTACGACGAGGAGAAGGCCGCGCCGATCGCCGAACCCGTCTCGGGGGCGCCCCAGGCGCCGGAGACCTGGCCGGACCCGGCGGCGCTGCTGCTGACGGCGTTGGGCCCGGGGCCCCGGCTGTGGGAGCGCGGCCCCGGTCACCCGGAGGCGCTCACGGTGCGGCTGGGCACGGCCGACCGGGTTGCTCCGGACGGCTCGGGTCTGCTGCCCGCGGTGCCGGTGACCGCCGATCTGCGCGAGGCGGGGGCGCTGGGTCTGGCCGGTCCGCGCGCGCGGCTGGCCGGGCTGGCCCGCGCGGTGCTCGCCCAGCTCGCCGCGCTGCACTCCCCCGACACCCTGGAGATAGTCCTGCTCAGCGCGGACCGCTCGCGCTCCGTGGCGGAGCGCACCGCCGAGTGGGCCTGGCTCGGCTGGCTCCCGCATCTGCGCCCGGTCCACGGCCAGGACTGCCGTCTGCTCCTCGCCTACGACCGCGAGCAGGCCACGGCACGCACGGAGGAACTGCTCAGGCGGCTGGAGGATCTGCCCGCGCAGCCCACAGCCGCGGCGCCCCGGCGCCCCTCCTGGGCGCAGGACGACGAAGCCGAGGGAACCCCGGGCTTCGTGGGGCCGTACACCGTCCTCGTCGTCGACGGCGACCCCGGTGGCGCCGATGTGCGCGAGGCCGTGGCGCGGCTGGCGCTGGAGGGGCCGCGGGCCGGGATCCATGTGGTGTGCCTCGCCGAGACGTCCCCGGCCTCGCCGGCGTCGCCGGTGACGGAGACGTACGAGGCGGCGTGCACGGCGGCGCCGACGTTTCGCGCGTGCGGTGCGGTCGCGCTGCTCAGCGGCGATGTGGCGACGGCACTACGGCTGCTGCGGGTGGCGCGGGCCACCGGCGGCGCGGGCACCGGCGACCTCACCCCGGTCGGCGAGACCCCGGCCGGCCCGGTCGGCCACGGCACCGTCGCCGCCGTGGACGCCGTCTCCCCCGCCTGGGCGGAACGGTTCGCGCGAGCCCTCGCCCCGTTGCGCACGGACGGCACCGGGCAGGAGCGGCACGCGCGCGTGTCGGCGCCGCTGCCCCAGCTGGCGCGGCTGCTGGACGAGCTGGGGCTGGCCAGGGCCACCCCGGCGTCGCTGATGGCCCGTTGGGCGGACGCGGCGGACGACACCGAGGCGCTCGGCGGACGGGCCTGGGCCGTGCTCGGCGCCGGCCCGCGCGGGCCGGTCAGCGCCGATCTGGTGGCCGACGGCCCGCATCTGCTGATCGAGGGACCGGCGGGCAGCGGCCGTACGGAACTGCTGCGGGCGGTCGTCGCGTCGCTGGCCGCGGCCGAGCGGCCGGACCGGCTGAGCATCGTCCTGATGGACGGCCGGGACGGTGTGGGCGCGGTGGGCGGCGGTCACGGCGAAGGCCTGCGGGTCTGCACGGACGTACCGCATGTGACCACCCATCTCGCCGCCAACGATCCCGTCCGGATGCGGGAGTTCGCGCAGTCCCTGAGCGCCGAGCTGAAGCGCCGCGCGGAGCTGCTGGGCCGGTCCGACTTCGCCGAGTGGCACACGGGCCGTGAGCTGTCGGGCCGTATGGTCGCCCAGCGCGGCGCGGCCGGGAACGGCGACCTGGACAGCCCGCCCAGCTCCACCATGCGTCTACGGCCCGGCGCGGCCCGGCAACGGACCGAGCCGGCGCCCCCGTTGCCCCGTCTCGTGGTCGTCGTCGACGACCTGGACGCGCTGGTCTCACCCCCGCTCGGCTCCCCCGGCAGACCGTCGGCGGGTTCCGTGATCCGGGCGCTTGAGGCCGTGGCGCGGGAGGGCGAGCGGCTCGGCGTCCATCTGGTCGCCGCGGCGACCTCCGGCGGCCGTACGGCGGAGTCGGAACCGGCGCGGCGGGCGTCGCTGCGGGTCACGCTGGACGCGGTGGCGGCCGGTCCGGACGAACCGGCGCCGGGGCGCGGCCGATTGACGTGGGCGGACGGCCGTACGACGGCGTTCCAGGCCGGCCGGGTCACCGGCCGTATCCCGCGGACGGCGACGCTGCGGCCGACGGTGGTGCCGTTGGACTGGCAGCGGATGGGCGATCCGCCGGCCCGCCGCCCGGTGCGCGAGCTGGGGAACGGCCCGACGGATCTTGCCCTGCTGGCCAGCGCGTTGGAGCGGGCGGCCCGGGAGGTCGCGGCCACGGAGGTGCCGTCACTTTTGTAGAGCGCGGCGCCAGGGCCGCCGTAGAACGCAGCGTTACGACGGCGCAACGATCTCCCGCTTGACACCGCACGCGGTCTTGCCGACCCCATGCCCCCGGCGTAGACCAGAGCCCACGGGACAGCGCTCGACGTTCGACGACGAACGAAGAACGGGGCAGTGATGCGCAGCACGAGCAGCACCTACCGGACACGCAGGGCCACGGCCACGGCCGCAGCCCTCCTCGCGGGAGCCCTCGTGCTCACCGCGTGCGGCGGAGACGACGACAACGCAAGCGACGACGAGAGCAAGGGCACGGGGACCGACACCTCCGTGACGCTCCCCAAGCTCGACGGCCAGACCCTGGAGGTCGCCGCCGTCTGGACCGGAGCGGAACAGGAGAACTTCACCCAGGTCCTGAAGGAGTTCACCGAACGCACCGGCGCCAAGGTCAAGTTCGTACCGACCGGCAACAACACCTCCACCTTCCTCGGCGCCAAGATCGAGGGCGGCCAGCCGCCGGACGTGGCGTTCCTGCCGCAGGTCGGTGTGCTCCACCAGTTCGCGGAGAAGAAGTGGCTCAAGCCCCTCGGGGCGGAGGCGAAGGCCCAGTTGGACAAGAACTTCTCCCAGGGGTGGCGTGACCTCGGGGCGGTCGACGGCCAGCAGTACGGGGTGTACGCGAAGGCCGCCAACAAGTCCCTGATCTGGTACAACACCGCGGCCTTCGACGCGGCCGGGATCACGGAGACGCCGAAGACCTGGAAGGATTTCCTCACCACCGCGCAGACGCTGTCCGACGCCGGTTCCCCCGCCGTGTCGATCGGCGGCGGCGACGGCTGGACGCTGACCGACTGGTTCGAGAACGTCTATCTGTCCCAGGCCGGGCCGGAGAAGTACGACCAGCTGGCCCAGCACAAGATCAAGTGGACGGACCCGTCCGTCAAGCAGGCCCTCACCACGCTCGGCGAGCTGTGGGGCAAGGACGAACTGATCGCGGGCGGCCGCAAGGGCGCGCTGGACACGGACTTCCCGAAGTCGGTCACCCAGGCCTTCACCGGGGACACCCCGGCCGCGATGGTCTACGAGGGCGACTTCGTGACCGCGAACATCAACGCCGACACCAAGGCGAAGGTGGGCACGGACGCCAAGGTCTTCCCGTTCCCGGCGGTCGGCGCCGACTCCCCCGTGGTCAGCGGCGGTGACGTGGCCGTGGCGCTGAAGGACGGCAAGGGCGCCCAGGCGCTGCTGACGTTCCTCGCCTCCACCGACGCGGCCGAGATCTGGGCGGCGCAGGGCGGCGTCCTCTCCCCCAACAAGGAGATGGACCAGAGCAAGTACAAGGACGACGTGACCCGGCAGATCGCCAAGGCGCTCATCGACGCCGGTGACGACTTCCGGTTCGACATGTCCGACCAGGCCCCGGCGGCCTTCGGCGGCACGCAGGGCACCGGCGAGTGGAAGGACCTCCAGGACTTCCTGAGCAACCCGAGCGATGTCGCGGGCGCCCAGCGGAAGCTGGAGGCCGACGCGGCCAAGGCCTACGGGTCGAGCTGACGCCGATGGCCTCGGTGGCGAACTCGGCGGAGGGCGCCGGCGCACTGCCGACGCCCTCCGTCCCTCCGCGCAAGAGCGTGACGCGGACCAGACGGTGGGTGGCGGTGCTGTTCCTGCTGCCCGCGCTGGTCCTGCTCGGCGCGCTCGTGGTCTACCCGATCGGGTACTCGATCTGGCGCAGCCTCTACGACGCCGGCGGCTCGAACTTCGTCGGCCTGGACAACTACGGCGACATCTTCAGCAACGACGCCACGCTGACGGCCGTACGCAACACGGCGATCTGGGTCGCGGTCGCGCCGGCCGTCGTCACCGCGTTCGGTTTGATCTTCGCGGTGCTGACCGAACGGGTGCGCTGGGGTACGGCGTTCAAGCTGATCGTCTTCATGCCGATGGCGATCTCGATGCTCGCGGCCGGCATCATCTTCCGGCTGGTGTACGCGGCGGACCCGGACCAGGGGGTCGCGAACGCGGTGGTGACGAGTGTGCACGACGCGTTCGTGGACTCCTCGGTCTATCCGAAGGCCCGGCCGAACGCGGCGGTGAGCGATCTGAAGGCCTCCGGCGGCGGTTCGTTCACCACGACCGGCACGGTGAAGGCCGGGACCCCCGCGCTTCTCCCGCTCGTCGGCATCGCGCCCAACAAGCTCCCCGGCACCCCCGAGGCCGCGAAGGAGGCCACCGGCGACGGCGTCGACGGCACGGTCTGGCTGGACTTCAAGCTGGGCGGCGGCGGCACGAAAGGCCAGATCGACGCCGGTGAGAAGGCGCTGAAGGGCGTCAAGATCGAGGCCGTGAAGAACGGTGAGGTCGTCGCCTCCACGAAGAGCGGCGCCGACGGCACCTTCCATCTCCCCGGCGAGGCGGACGGGGCCCAACTGAGGCTCCCCGGCTCGAACTTCGCGGCCCCCTACAACGGCATCGACTGGCTCGGCCCGACCCTGGTCACCCCGGCGATCATCGGGGCGTACGTGTGGATGTGGGCGGGCTTCGCGATGGTGCTGATCGCGGCCGGGCTGGCCGGGGTCGACCGCAACCTGCTGGAGGCGGCCCGGGTCGACGGCGCCAACGAGTGGCAGGTGTTCCGGCGGGTCACGGTGCCGATGCTGGCGCCGGTCCTGGTCGTCGTCCTCGTCACGCTGATGATCAACGTGATGAAGATCTTCGACCTGGTCTACATCATCGCCCCGCAGCCCACCATGGACGACGCCAATGTGCTGGCGCTCCAGCTCTACCAGGCGTCCTTCGGCGGCGGCAGCAGCTACGGCATCGGCAGCGCGATCGGCGTCATCCTGCTGCTGCTCGTCCTGCCGGTGATGTGGATCAATCTGCGACGGCTGCGGAAGGAGCGTGAGCGGTGACCGCTGTCGACACACCCGTGCGCGCCAAGCGTTCCCTCGCCGCCCGGGTGGCGAGCGGGACGGCCGGCGGAGCACTGCGGATCTTCCTGATCTGCATCGCGCTGGTCTGGCTGGTGCCGACCTTCGGGCTGCTGGTCTCGTCGTTCCGCGACCCGACCGACATCGCCGCCTCGGGCTGGTGGAAGGTGTTCAGCGCACCGGGCCAGCTGACCGCGCACAGCTACGAGACGCTGCTGAAGAACGAGACGATCACCGACTCCCTGTTCAACACCGTCTGGATCACGGTCCCGGCGACCTTGCTGGTGGTGCTCATCGGCGCGATGGCGGGCTACGCCTTCGCGTGGATGGACTTCAAGGGCCGCGACACCTGGTTCATGGTCGTGGTGGGGCTGCTGGTGGTGCCGGTGCAGGTGGCGCTGATCCCGCTGACCGTGCTCTTCCGGGAGCTCGGGATCTTCGGCGACATCATCGCCGCGGTCCTGTTCCACGTCGGCTTCGGACTGCCGTTCGCGATCTTCCTGTTGCGCAACTTCTTCGCGGAGATCCCCCGGGAGCTCCTGGAGGCGGCGCGCCTGGACGGGGCGGGCGAGGCCCGGCTGTTCGCCACCGTCGTCCTCCCGCTCGCGGCACCCGCACTCGCCTCGCTGGGCATCTTCCAGTTCCTGTGGGTGTGGAACGACATGCTGGTGGCGCTGGTGTTCACCAACGCCGACTCGCAGCCGCTGACGGTCGCTCTTCAGCAGCAGGTACGGCAGTTCGGCAGCAACATCGAGATCCTGGCGACCGGTGCCTTCATCTCGATGGTCATCCCGCTGATCGTGTTCTTCGCGTTCCAGCGGCAGTTCGTGTCCGGCGTGATGGCGGGCGCGGTCAAGTAGCGCGTACGACACGCGGGTTGGCGTGTCGGAGGGGACGGGCCGGGAGCGGTCCGCCCCCTCGCGTGCGCCCGGCGTCCCCCGTATGCCGCAAGCGTCGTAACCAAGTCACTCCACCGGCCGTTCCCGGGCCGAACGCCCGCGCCGACCCCACCCCCATGGATGTGCCTTGCCCAGGTTCAGTGTCATCGTCCCCGCGTACGAGGTCCAGGCGTATCTGCACGAGTGCCTGGAGTCGGTGCTCTCCCAGTCGTACCCGGATCTGGAGCTGATCGCCGTCGACGACCGCTCGCCGGACGCCTGCGGGGAGATCGTCGACGAGTTCGCGGCCCGCGATCCCCGGGTGCGGGCGGTGCACCTCGCGGAGAACCGGGGGCTCGGCCCGGCGCGCAACGCCGGTCTGGCGGCGGCCACCGGTGACTACGTGCTGTTCCTGGACGGCGACGACACCCTCACCCCGGACGCGCTCCAGGCGATCGCCGACCGGCTGAAGGAGACGGGCGAGCCGGACGTGCTGGTCCACGGCCACGCGCGCACCGACTGGCGGGGCGTGGCCGCCGGCGACGCGTCGGGCCGCCAACTCACCGAGCAGGGGCCCGCGCCGTTCCGCCTGGAGGACCGCCCCGGGCTGCTGCGGCTGACCACGGCGGCCTGGAACAAGGCGTACCGGCGGGAGTTCACGGAGCGCGCGGGCCTGCGCTTCCCGCCCGGCCACCACCCGGACATCTCCTGGACGTACCCGGCCCTGATGACGGCGGAGACCCTCGCGACACTGGACGGGGTGTGCGTGCACCACCGGCGACGCAGGCAGAACCGGCGCGGCACCACGAGCCGCTTCGACATGTTCGACCAGTACGACCGGCTCTTCGCGTTTCTCGACCAGCACCCCGAACTCGCGCGGTGGCGGCCGGTGTTGTTCCGCCGCATGGTCGACCAGCTGTCGGCGGTGTTCGCCGAGCGGGACCGGCTGTCACGGGGCGCCCGCGTCGAGTTCCTGCGCCGGGCCCGTGACCACTACCGCCGTTACCGCACCCCGGGCCACCCGGTCCCGCTGCGTGCCCACCTGCGCCACACCCTGGTCCGGCTGAACCTGCACCGCACCTACCGAGCCCTGGAGTCGGCCAAGAGGCTCGGCCACCGGACCGCGACGCTCGCCACCCGCCTGGCCAGGTCCCTCCACACGGTGGCCCTGCGGCTTCACTACCGGGTCCAGCTCCGGCTTCCCCTGCGCGAGAACCGCGCGGTCTTCGCGGCCTACCGGGGCGGCGGCCACGGCTGCAACCCGGGCGCCCTCGAATCGGCGTTCCGTGATCTCGCCCCGCACATCCGCACGGCGTGGATCGCCGACCCCGAGCACCACCACACGATCCCGGTCGCCACGCGCCGCGTCCGCCCCGGCACCGCCGCCTACTGGACGGCGCTGGCCCGCTCCAAGTACCTCGTCGACAACGTCGGGTTCGACCGTCGTCTGGTCAAGCGCCCCGGCCAGGTCCTCGTCCAGACCCAACACGGCACGCCCCTCGCGCACATGGGCCTGGACCTCCTCGAACACCCCGCCGCCGCCCGGGACATGGACGTCGAAGCGCTCCTTCAGGACGTCGACAAGTGGGACTACGTCCTGTCCGCCAACCGCCACGCCACCCTGACCTGGGAGCGCGTGTTCCCCGGCGGCTACACCACACTGCCGTACGGAAATCCCCGTAACGACGTGTTCCTGCGGGCCACTTCGGAGGACGTGCGGCGGCTGCGCGAGCAACTCGGCGTCCCGGAGGGCACGGTCGCGATCCTGTACGCGCCGGCCCATCGCGACTACCGCCGCACCCAGCGCCCCGCCCTCGACCTCGACCGCGTCCTGCGCCGCCTGGGCCCCCGCTTCGTCGTACTGGCCCGCGGGCACCACCGCCACGAGGGGCCGCTCGCCAGCGGCTCGGCCCGGGTCATCGACGTCACCGGCCACCCGAGCGTGGAGTCCCTCTGCCTCGCCTCGGACGCCCTGGTGACCGACTACTCGTCCCTGATGTTCGACTACGCGGGCCTCGACCGGCCGATCGTGATCCACGCCGCCGACGACGACCACGCGGCGTACGAGGCGGCCAGCGGCACCTACTTCGACCTGCGGTCCTTCCCGCCGGGCGCGGTCGCGCGCAGCGAGGACGAGCTGATCGACATCTTCGCCACGGGCCACTGGCGCGGCTCCCGCTCCACCCAGCTGCGCTCGGCGTTCCGCGAGCGTTTCTGCCCGTACGACGACGGACGCGCCGCCGAGCGGGTCGTACGCCATGTCGTGCTGGGCGAGACCGAGTTGCCGCCGGTGCTGCCGCTCGCCGATCGGCACCCCGTGCCGTCCGCGGCGGCGGCCCTGGCACACTCGCCCCTGGGGACGGTGCCACGGCCCGCGTCGCCCACGGCGACTCTCACCGAGAGCATCTGACCGACCCCGCCTTCCTCTTCACCGGAGTACGTATGCCGTCCAGCCCGTCCCGACCCACCCCGACCCGGCCGTCCAGCTGGCGCCCGGCCGGACGTCCGGGCCGCTGAAACACGTGAAACGGCCGCCGCGACAGGCGGGCGGCCGCTGAGAAACGCGAAGGGCCGGTGCGGGAAGCACCGGCCCTTCGTATGCGTGGCGTTCGGGACGACTACTCGATGACGAGCTCGACCGGGACGTTGCCGCGGGTGGCGTTGGAGTACGGGCAGACCTGGTGGGCGGTCTCGACGAGCTTGCGCCCGGTCGCCTCGTCGACGCCGTCCGGCAGCTCGACGCGGAGCGTCACCTTGAGGGCGAAGCCCTCACCCTGCTTGCCTATGCCGACCTCGGCGGTCACCGCGGCGTCGCTGACGTCGACCTTGGCCTGCCGGCCGACGAGACCGAGGGCGCTGCCGAAACAGGCGGCGTAACCGGCGGCGAACAGCTGCTCGGGGTTGGTGCCCTGACCGTCGCCGCCCATCTCCACCGGGAAGCTCAGCGGGAGGTCGATCTTGCCGTCGTTGGAGACGGCGCGACCCTCGCGGCCGTGGGTGGCGGTGGCGACAGCGGTGTAGAGCGCGTCCATGGAAAACCAGTCCTCTCGGAGGTCGTGACTCGGGGGTCGTGAACCCGATGACCACAAGTAGAGCACACAATTCAGTTGTGCACAATCTAATTGCCCATCCGAGGTATCCTGGGGTCATGACCTCGCCCACGACGGACTGGCTCCGCCTCGACCAGCAGATCTGCTTCTCGCTGCACGCGGCGTCCCGCGCCTTCAACGGCGTCTACCGCGTGATCCTCAAGGACCTGGGGCTCACCTACCCCCAGTACCTGGTGATGCTGGTCCTGTGGGAACAGGGCGCTCTGCCGGTCAAGAAGCTCGGCGAACACCTGCGCCTCGACTCCGGCACACTCTCGCCCCTGCTCAAGCGGCTGGAGGCGGCCGGTCTGGTGCACCGTGAGCGCAGCGCCCGCGACGAGCGGTCCGTGGAGGTGCGGCTCACCGAGGAGGGCCGGGCCCTGCGCGAGCACGCCCTCCAGGTGCCCCGCCGCATCGCCGGCGCGACCGGCTTCGACATGGACGAGATCCGCGAGCTGCGGGCCCGCCTGGACGAACTGACGACGGCGCTGGACACGGCGGCCTCGAACGCGGCGGCACAGGAGTAGTAGCCACCCGCACATATGGGCACGAAAACGGCAATCCGGCGCCTTACGATCCGGCGTGATGAGACCTCGCCCCGCCCTCCTCCTGTCCGCTGCCTGGCTCACCACCCGCGCCCTGATGCTGTGGCTGCTCGCCCACGACACGCTGCCCCTGCTGGGCGGCGGCGGTGTCGCCCGTGAGGTGTGGCGGCTGTACGCCCACTGGTACGGCGTCCTGACCACCGGCACCTTCCCCGCGAACGACCCGCTGTGGCAGTACCCGCCCGGCGCGGGCCCTGTCCTGCTGTCCCCGGCCCTGCTGCCCGGCCTGACGTACCTCCAGGCGTTCGTGGCCCTGACCCTCCTCGCCGACGCGGCGATCACGTACGCGCTGACCCGCGCGGGTGCCCGCCCCGGCCGCAGTCCGCGCGGCGCCGCCCTCTGGACCGGCGGTCTCCCGCTCCTCCTCCACGTCCCGCTCGCGCGCTACGACGTGCAGGTCACGGCCCTGGCTGTCCTCGCGCTGTTGACGTTGTCGCGCTCCACGCGTGCGTGCGGCGCGTTCGCGGCACTGGGCGCGCTGGTGAAGGTGTGGCCGGTGCTGGTGCTGCTGGGGGTGGAGCGGGGCCGCGCGACCCGGTCGGTGGGGCGGTGGGCGGCGCTGACGGGGGCGGCGACCCTCGCCCTCCTACTGGCCCGCTTCGACAACCCCCTCGCGTTCCTGCGGCAACAGGGCGGCCGGGGTGTGCAGATCGAGTCGCTCGGCGGCACGGCCCTCGGTCTCGCCACCCACGCCGGCCGGCCGGGCACGGTCCGCTACCAGTACGGCGCCCTGGAGTACACCGGTCCGTACGTCTCCCTGATCGCCCACGCCTCCCTCGCCGCCACCGCGGTCGCCGGTGGCCTCCTGCTGTGGTGGCGGGTGCGGGCCGGACACTGGACGCCGGCGACGCCGTACGACGCGGCGCTCTCGGCCGTGCTGCTGTTCACGGTGACCAGCCGGGTGATCAGCCCGCAGTACCTGGTCTGGCTGCTGGGACTGGCCGCCGTGTGCCTGACCTCGCGGCACACCGCACAGCGCCCGGTGGCCGCGCTGATCGTGGCGGCGACGGCCGTGAGCGCGGTGGCGTATCCGGTCCTGTACGCCGAGGTGGAGGCCGCGAGCTGGACGGGCTGCGCGCTGATGGTGCTGCGCAACGCGCTGCTGGTGACGGCGGCCGCCGTGTCCTTCACGCGCCTGTGGCGCACGACGAGCGCCCGGCCGGAACCACTGCGCGCGCCCACCCGTTCGCGGGGTGTGTCCACAGCCGTCTCCGGCGCCGCACCCGGCCTGGTTGACTGACACCGGTACCCGACCACGTACCGAGCACGACCACCACCGACCACCACGACGACCACCGACCGCGATGAGCACCGACCGCGATGACCATCACGCTCCACTGACGAGGGGACGGCCGTACATGACCTGGCTGATCACCGGCGGCGCCGGATACATCGGGGCGCACGTCGTACGGGCGATGGCCGAGGCGGGCGAGGGCACGGTGGTGTACGACGACCTGTCGACGGGCATCGCCGAGCGGGTCCCGGACGGGGTGCCGCTGGTGGTCGGCTCCACGCTGGACGGCGAGCGGGTGGCACGCGCGCTGGCCGACCACGGGATCACCGGGGTCGTGCATCTGGCGGCGAAGAAGCAGGTGGGCGAGTCGGTCGATCTGCCACTGCACTACTACCGGGAGAACGTGGAGGGGCTGCGCGTCCTGCTGGAGCAGGTGACCGGGGCCGGGGTGCCGTCGTTCGTCTTCTCGTCCTCGGCGGCGGTGTACGGCATGCCGGACGTGGAGCTGGTGACGGAGGAGACGCCGTGCGTGCCCATGTCGCCGTACGGCGAGACAAAGCTGGCGGGCGAATGGCTGGTCCGCGCGACGGGCCGGGCGACCGGTCTGGCCACCGCGTCCCTGCGCTACTTCAACGTGGCGGGCGCGGCGACCCCCGCCCTCGCCGACACCGGCGTCTTCAACCTGATCCCCATGGTCTTCGAGAAGCTCACGGAGAACGCGCCCCCGCGCATCTTCGGGGACGACTACCCGACCCCCGACGGCACCTGCGTCCGTGACTACATCCACGTGGTCGACCTGGCCGAGGCCCATGTGGCGGCGGCCCGCGCCCTCCGCTCCGCCCCCGGCCGTGACCTCACCCTCAACATCGGCCGCGGCGAAGGCGTCTCCGTCCGCGAGATGATCGACCGGATCAACGCCGTCACCGGCCACGACCGCCCCCCGACCGTCACCCCGCGCCGCCCCGGCGACCCGGCCCGCGTCGTCGCCGCCGCCGACCGCATCACCACCGAACTCGGCTGGAAGGCCCGACACGACGTCGAGGACATGATCACGTCGGCCTGGGAGGGCTGGGTACGGCTGCACCCGGAGGCGGCCCGCGACTGACCGCGCCCGCCCCGGCACGCCCCCCGCATGGCCCGGGGCGGCCTCACCGACGTGCCCCGAGATGCCGCGAGAGCCACCGAGAGCCCCGAGGTCTACAACGCCTTGATCGCCGCCGCCGTCGCCCGCGCGAGCGCGTCGAGGTACCCCTTGGGCAGCTTCGGGCTGCGGATCACGACCGACCGCCAGTACAGCGGCCCGGAGATCAGGTCCAGAGCCAGCTCGTCATCCAGGCCCACCCGGACCTCACCGCGCTGCTCCGCCGCCACGATGATCTTGCTGGCGACGCCCTCCTGACCGTCCCGCACCGCCTTCTGCACGGCCTCGTCGATCTCGGGGTTGCGGGCCGCCTCGGCCTGGAGGTCCGGCAGGATCTGCGAGGCCACCGGGTGCCGCAGCGCCCGTGACGTCACCTCGTACAGCAGCCGCAGGTCGCTCTCCAGGGCGCCCGTGTCCGGCGCCGGAAGCCCCTGCACGGCGAGCGCCGACACCACGTCGAGCACCAGGTGCAGCTTGGAACGCCAGCGGCGGTACACCGCCGTCTTGCCGACGCCCGCGCGGCGCGCGATCCCCTCGATGGACATCCGCGCGTAGCCGACGGCCGCGAGCTCCTCGAAGACGGCCGCGCGAATGGCTTCCGTCACGTCCTCCCGCAGCACGGCCGCCCCGGCGGGTGCCCGGCGGCGCGGACGCGTCTGAGGCTCCTCGGCGTTGGTCGTCATACGGACCAGCATAGGGCGTTACGACGATACGGTCCCGTCCCCACGCAGAACGTGACGACGAAACGGGACCGTCCCCACGCAACTCGTCACGACGAAACGGTTGCGTTCCGACGCCGACTCGGCCTACGCTCACGTTGCGACGATACGGTCCCGTCCCGACGTAAGAGAACGTGAAGAGTCACGTAAGGAAACTTCCGGCGACGAGCCCGGTCACCGCACTCCACCCCCCTTGAGCGAAAGCAGCGGATGTGAGCCAGGTCCTCCACACACCGCCCCCGACGGAGGCGGCGCCCCCCATGCCCGCCGCCGGCGACCTCGCGGCCCTCGCCGCCCGCCACGGCCTCTCGGTCAGCGGTGCCCGACCGACCCTGCCCGAGTACATCCGCCAGCTGTGGGCCCGGCGCCACTTCATCACCGCGTTCTCGACCGCCAAGCTCACCGCCCAGTACAGCCAGGCGAAGCTCGGTCAGATCTGGCAGGTGATGAACCCGCTGCTCAACGCGGCGGTGTACTTCCTCATCTTCGGTGTGCTGCTCGGCACCAAGAAGGGCGTTCCGGACTACGTCCCGTTCCTGGTGACGGGCGTGTTCATCTGGACGTTCACCCAGAGCTCGATCCTGGCGGGCACCCGCGCGATCTCCGGCAACCTCGGTCTGGTGCGCGCCCTGCACTTCCCGCGGGCCGCGCTGCCGATCTCGTTCTGCCTCCAGCAGCTCCAGCAGCTGCTGTTCTCCATGTGCGCCCTCGTCGTGATCCTGCTCTGCTTCGGTGTGCCGGTGGCGGCGTCCTGGGTGCTGGCGGTCCCGGCGCTGGTCCTCCAGTTCGTCTTCAACGCCGGCGTCTCGATGGTCATGGCCCGGCTCGGCGCCAAGACCCCGGACATCGCGCAGCTGATGCCGTTCGTGCTGCGTACGTGGATGTACGTCTCGGGCGTCATGTGGAGCATCGAGCACCTGGCGAGCAAGCACAGCGACTGGCCGTCGTGGGTCGTCCCCGTCCTCCAGGCCAACCCGGCCGCCGTCTACATCGACCTGATGCGCTTCGCCCTGATCGACAGCTTCCACGCGAGCCAGCTGCCGGCCCATGTGTGGCTGATCGCGACCGGCTGGGCCCTGCTCGCCGGAGTCGGCGGCTTCATCTACTTCTGGAAGGCTGAGGAGACGTACGGCCGTGGCTGAGAACGCGAACATCAACGACCAGGTACCCGCCCCCACCGTGATCGCGGACAACGTGGACATCGTCTACCGCGTCAACGGCACCGGCGCCGGCAAGGGCTCCGCGACCGCCGCCCTCAACCGCATCCTGCGCCGCGAGAAGACCGAGAAGGCGTCCGGTGTGCGCAAGGTGCACGCCGTGAAGAAGGTGTCGTTCGTCGCCTACAAGGGCGAGGCCATCGGCCTCATCGGCACCAACGGCTCCGGGAAGTCGACCCTGCTCAAGGCCGTCGCCGGCCTCCTCCCCGTGGAGAGCGGCGCCATCTACACCGACGGCCAGCCCTCCCTCCTCGGCGTCAACGCGGCCCTGATGGGCGACCTCACCGGCGAGCGCAACGTCTACCTCGGCGGCCTCGCGATGGGCATGTCCCGCGAGCAGATCAAGGAGCGCTACCAGGACATCGTCGACTTCTCCGGCATCAACGAGAAGGGCGACTTCATCACCCTGCCCATGCGCACGTACTCCTCCGGCATGGGCGCCCGGCTCCGCTTCTCCATCGCCGCCGCCAAGGACCACGACGTCCTCCTCATCGACGAGGCCCTCGCGACCGGCGACCGCTCCTTCCAGAGGCGCTCCGAGCAGCGCATCCGCGAGCTGCGCAAGCACGCCGGCACGGTGTTCCTGGTCAGCCACAACAACAAGTCGATCCGCGACACCTGCGACCGGGTGCTGTGGCTGGAGCGCGGTGAGCTGCGCATGGACGGGCCGACCGAGGACGTCCTGAAGGAGTACGAGGCTTTCACCGGTGACAAGACGCCGGTCAAGGCCAAGGCCAAACCGAAGGCGAAGGCTGCCGTCTAGACCGTCTCGTGCTGGAAGACCCACGTCCGGTAGACCAGGAACCGGAAGGCCGACGCCAGCACGATCGACACGGCCTTCACCCCGTTCGACTCGAACGGACCGTGCAGGCCGAGGCCGTGATAGCCGACGTAGAACAGACCGCTCTCCATCGCCACGCCGATACCGCTGAAGACGAAGAACAGCAGGATCTGCCCGCGGGTGCGGGACTCCCGGTCGCGGTAGGCGAAGAAGCGGAAGCCGAGGTAGTTGGTGGCCATGGCGACGAGGCTCGCGAGCACCGTCGCCACCATCGCCCGCCGTCCGAGGCCGTGCAGCAGCAGGTTGAAGACGGCGAAGTTCACCACGACGCCGCTGCCGCCGACGAGCCCGAAGTTCACCACTTCACGGACGGTCCGCCTGAGCCGCGTGAGCAACGGCGCGGGAGCGGCCACTCGCTCCTCCGAAAGATTCACGGTCACGGCACAAGGCTTAGCCGCAGACGGTAAGCGCTCCCCTCGCCTTTGCCTAAAGCAAGCCAAGAAAAGGGCGCCCCAAGCCGATTGAGGCCTGGGGCGCCCTGGTGCTCGTACCGCACTACGAGCTCGTACGGCCTACGAGTGCGTCCGCAGCAGCGTGCGCATCGTCCGCATGGCCACCGACAGGTTGGCGAGGTCGAACGTCTCCGAGCCCTGGATCTCCTCCAGGGTCGAGCGCGCCCGGCCGAGGATCGCCGCGTTCTTCTCCTCCCAGGCCTTGAAGCGCTGCTCGGGAGTGGATGTGCCGTTGCCGACGGCGAGGACGTCCGCGGTCACGGCCGCGTGGGCCGCGTAGAGGTCCTCGCGGATGGAGGCGCGGGCCATGGACTGCCAGCGGTCCGCGCGGGGCAGCTCGATGATGCGGTCCATGAGCTGGGTGATGTGCAGCCGGTCGGCAAGGTCGTAGTAGACCTCGGCGACCTCCAGCGGCTCCTTGCCGTTGCGGTCGGCCACCAGGACGATGTCGAGCGTCGGGAAGGCGGAGGAGAACCCGGCCACGCGCGTGGCGAGTTCGTCCGGGACACCGGCGCCCGACAGCTCGTCGTAGATCTGCTGGTACCACTCCAGATCCGCGCCCCGCAGCAGCTTCGGCAGCTGCGACCACACCTGCTCGACCCGTTCGCCGAAGAACTCGACGGTCTCGGCGAGTTGGAGCGGCTGCGGCCGGTTGTTGAGCAGCCAGCGCGTGCCCCGCTCGACGAGCCGGCGCGAGTGCAGCCGGATACGGGTCTGTACGGCGGCCTCGACCTGGTTGTCGAGGGACTCCACCCCGTCCCACACGGCGCCCGAGCGGAAGATCGCGCGGGCCGCGGTCTGCGCCCGGACGATCTCCTCCAGGGAGGCCCCGGTCTCCTCGCGCAGCCGGTGCAGATAGGTCGTACCGCCCGTGTTGACCGTGTCGTTGACGAGGACCGTCGTGATGATCTCGCGGGCCAGCGGGTGGCTGTGCATCTGCTCGGCGAACTTCTCGTGCAGCGCGGTCGGGAAGTACGCGTCGAGCAGGGTGCGCAGATAGGGGTCGTCGGGCAGCGAGGTGTGCAGCAGCTCGTCGGAGACCGTGATCTTCGTGTACGCCAGCAGCACGGCCGTCTCCGGGCCGGTCAGGCCCTGGCCGTTGGTCAGGCGCTCGCGGATCTGGCGGTCGGTGGGCAGGAACTCCAGGGCCCGGTCGAGATGGCCTTCCCTGACCAGGTGGCGCATGAAGCGCTGCTGGGCGTGGAGCATGTCCTTGGACTGGGCCAGCGCGTTGGCGATGGCGGTGTTCTGCGCGTAGTTGTTGCGCAGGACCAGACGGCCGACCTCGTCGGTCATCTCGGCGAGCAGCTTGTTGCGCTGCTTGACGGTCATGTCGCCTTCGGTGACCAGGCCGTTGAGCAGGATCTTGATGTTCACCTCGTGGTCGGAGGTGTCCACGCCCGCGCTGTTGTCGATGGCATCGGTGTTGATCTTGCCGCCGTGCAGCGCGAACTCGATCCGGCCGAGCTGGGTCAGGCCGAGGTTGCCGCCCTCGCCGACGACCTTGACGCGCAGGTCGGCGCCGTCGACGCGGATCGGGTCGTTGGCCTTGTCGCCGACGTCCGCGTGGGTCTCCACGCTCGACTTCACGTAGGTGCCGATGCCGCCGTTCCACAGCAGGTCGACCGGCGCCTTGAGAATCGCCTTCATCAGGTCGGCCGGCGTCATCTTGGACACCTTGCCCTCGATGCCGAGGGCCTCGCGGATGTGCGCGTTGACCGGGATGGCCTTGGCGCTGCGCGGGAAGACACCGCCGCCGGCCGAGATCAGCTCGGCGTTGTAGTCGGCCCAGGAGCTGCGCGGCAGCTCGAAGACGCGGCGGCGCTCCGCGTAGGAGGTCGCCGAGTCCGGCTTCGGGTCGATGAAGATGTGCCGGTGGTCGAAGGCGGCGACCAGGCGGATGTGCTCGCTGAGCAGCATGCCGTTGCCGAACACGTCACCGGACATGTCACCGATGCCGACGACCGTGAAGTCCTCGGTCTGGGTGTCGACGTCCAGCTCCTGGAAGTGCCGCTTGACGGACTCCCAGGCACCGCGCGCGGTGATGCCCATGCCCTTGTGGTCGTAGCCGGCCGAGCCACCGGAGGCGAAGGCGTCGCCGAGCCAGAAGTTGTACGACTCGGCCACCCCGTTGGCGATGTCCGAGAAGGTCGCGGTGCCCTTGTCGGCGGCGACGACGAGGTAGGTGTCGTCCTCGTCGTGCCGGACGACGTCGGCGGGCGGGACGACCTCGCCGGCCACCATGTTGTCGGTGATGTCGAGCAGCGCCGAGATGAACACCTTGTAGCTGGCGATGCCCTCGGCCAGCCACGCCTCCCGGTTCACGCCCGGGTCGGGCAGCTGCTTGGCGACGAAGCCGCCCTTGGCGCCGACCGGCACGATGACGGTGTTCTTCACCATCTGCGCCTTCACCAGGCCGAGGATCTCGGTCCGGAAGTCCTCACGCCGGTCGGACCAGCGCAGACCACCGCGCGCGACCTTGCCGAACCTGAGGTGCACGCCCTCGACGCGCGGCGAGTAGACCCAGATCTCGTACGCCGGGCGCGGTGCGGGGAGGTCCGGGATGACCTGCGGGTCGAACTTCATGGAGACGTAGTCGTGCGGCTTGCCGCCGAACGCCTCCTGGAAGAAGTTCGTGCGCAGGGTCGCCTTGATGACGGTCAGGAAGGAGCGCAGGATGCGGTCCTCGTCGAGGCTCGCGACCTGGTCGAGCGCCGCGTCGACCTCTTCGAGGAGCGCGTCCACGATCTCGCGCCCGGCCCGCTGCCGGTCCGGCGACATCCGCGCCTCGAACAGGGAGATGAGCAGGCGCGTGGTGTGGACGTTGTTGCGGAGGGTGTCCTCCATGTAGTCCTGCGAGAACGTGGAGCCCGCCTGGCGCAGGTACTTGGCGTACGCCCGCAGCACCATCGCCTGCCGCCAGCCGAGGCCCGCGCTGAGCACGAGGGCGTTGAAGCCGTCGTTCTCCGCCTTGCCGGTCCAGGTCGCGGCGAAGGCCTCCTGGAAGCGCTCACGGCCGTCGTCGCCGAGGTAGTCCCCGGCGCCGTTCTGCGACTTGGGCATGCGCAGCCCGAAGTCGTAGATCCAGGCCGTCGTACGGTCCGAGCAGCGCAGTTCGTACGGCCGCTCGTCGGTCACCTCGACGCCGAGGCGGCTGAGCACCGGCAGCACCGCGGACAGGGAGACGGCCTCGCCCTTGCGGTAGATCTTGAAGCGGCGCTCCTCGGGGGCCGAGCCGACGGGCTCGTACAGGCTCAGGGCGAAGTTGTTCTCCTCGGTGAGCTGCTCCAAGTGGCACAGGTCGGCGACGGCCGCGCGCGGGGTGTGGTCGGCCTTGTAGCCCTCGGCGAAGGCGCTGCCGTAGCGGCGCAGCAGTTCGGCGGCGCGCTCCTCGCCCAGCTCGCCGGTGAGGGCCTCGGCGAACCCGTCGGCCCAGGAGCGGGCGGCCTCGACGAGGCGGGCCTCGATGCGCTCCTTGTCGCTGTCGCTGAGCTCGGGCAGCTCGGTGCCCTGCGGGACCCGGACCACGAAGTGCAGCCGGGAGAGGATCGACTCGGTGTTCCAGGCGGTGAAATCGACGCTGATACCGCCGAGTTCCTCCTTCAGGATGTCGATGATCCGCAGCCGGACGCCGGTGGTGTACCGGTCGCGGGGCAGGTAGACGAGGGCCGAGTAGTAGCGGCCGTACTCGTCCTGGCGCAGGTAGAGCCGCAGCCGGCGCCGCTCCTGGAGGTAGAGGACGCTGGTGACGATGGACTGGAGCTCGTCGGCCGGGGTCTGGAAGAGCTCGTCGCGCGGGTAGGTCTCCAGGATCTGGAGCAGGTCGCGCCCGTCGTGGCTGTTGGGCGAGAACCCGGCGCGCTGGAGCACCTCGGCCACCTTGCGGCGGATGACGGGCACCCGGCGCACGGACTCGGTGTAGGCCGCGGAGGAGAACAGCCCGAGGAAGCGCCGCTCACCGACGACGTTGCCCTCGGCGTCGAACTTCTTCACGCCGATGTAGTCGAGGTACGACGGCCGGTGCACGGTCGCGCGGCTGTTGGCCTTGGTCAGCACCAGGAGCTTGTGCTCGCGCGCCTTGGCGCGGGCGTCGGCGGGCAGCCGCTCGAAGGAGGGGCTGACGGGGTGGCTCTCGTCCTCGGCGTGATGCGGGTCGGAGCGCAGGATGCCGAGGCCGGTGCCCGGCACGGCGGCGAGGGAGTCGTCCTCACGGAGCTGGTACTCGCGGTACCCGAGGAAGGTGAAGTGGTCGGCGGCCAGCCAGCGCAGCAGCTCACGGGCCTCCTCGATCTCCTGCTCGCGCAGGTCGGAGGCGACGGGCTCGGCGGGCAGCTCCTCGGCCATCCGCAGCGCCGCGTCCCGCATCTTCTCCCAGTCCTCGACCGTCTCGCGGACGTCCGACAGCACCCGCAGCAGATCGGCGGTGATCTGCTTGAGGTCCGCACGGTCGGTCTCGCGGTCGATCTCGACGTGGATCCAGGACTCGGTGTGCGCGTCGTGCGCGAGCTCGCTCCGGTCGCCGGCGAGGCGCTGCGGAAGCACCTCGATCAGCTGCCCGGTGAGGTCCCTGCGGACGACGACCTGCGGGTGGATGACGACGTGGATCCCGCGCCCCTGCCGGGTCAGCTCGTTGGTGACCGAGTCGACCAGGAAGGGCATGTCGTCGGTGACGACCTCGACGATCGAATGACTGCACGCCCAGCCGTTCTCCTCCACGGTAGGCGTGAGGACCCGCACATTGGCCGTGCCCTGTGGCCGGTTCTCGGCCAGCCGGTAGTGGGAGAAGGCGGCTCCGAAGACGTCGACCGGGTCGCGGTCGGTGAGGTCCTCCGGGGCGGTGTGCAGGTAGTAGCGCTGGAGGAACGCGAGCACGGACTCCCGGTCAGGGGTGCCCTCGTCCGTCGTCCCGGTCGGTAGATGCCCCCCGACCGGGCTGTTCTCAGCTACCCGGGCGGCCCTCTCGAGCAGCTCGGCCTTGGCTTCGTCCAGCTTGGTCTGCATTGTCCTCTGGCTCCTGTCGCGCGCCGTTGCGTGACGTTGAAGGAAGTTCGGTCTCTTCCTCTACGGCTCTACGCCACGGCCCGGGGTGTCCGGTCCGTTCCGACGCTATGCCGCGAGGCGAGATGGGCGGGGTGATATCAGCCAATGTCGACGCCCTCGAAGGGTGTGACGCTGCTCTCTGGGAGGCCCTGTCATGGGGTGTGCGCGGCGCCCTGGAGGGTTCCGCACCTCCGTCCCGCCCGCGCGGACCAGCGACTGACGCCCGGACACGGATGTCGTCCGTGTTCTCCGGGCGCAGGGCAGGGGCGACAGTGCCCCCGCGAGATATCGCGCTGATCACGCCACCAAGGCTATCGCTCCTTGCGGGGGCCCCGTCATGAGCCGTATGTGTACAAAACCGGGGGTCGAACTTTGACGTTCTGCACAATCCCCGACCCTCGTGCCACGTGCTTGCTTCTTGCTTGCTTCTTGACGGTGCCGAGGGCGAAGGCACGGGTGACGTGGGCGCTGAGGGGGTGCTGAGGGGGCGCCATTGCAGGGTAGGCAGTCGCGCCACTGGGGCGCCGCCTCGACCGCTGCGGGGCGCCGGTTACGCCACTATCCGCTCTGCCTCCGCGACAGCCTCGGCCAGCGAGTCGACGACCGGAACGCCGACCGCCTCAAGGCTCGCCCGCCCGTGCGACCCCCCGGTGTACAGCACCGCCCGCGCCCCCACGTGCAACGCGGCCACCGCGTCATCGGCAGCGTCCCCGATCACCACCGTACGAGCCGGATCCACCCCGGCGAGCGCCGCGACGTGTCGCTCCATGTGCTCGGCCTTGCTGCCCCCGGACGGCCCGGTACGCCCGTCGACCCGAACGAAGTGCGCCTCGATCCCGAACCCGCGCACCAGGGGCACCAGGTCCTCGTGCCCGTACATGCTGAGGATGGACTGGCTGCGCCCCGCCGACCGCCACCCGACGAGCAACTCCGTCGCGCCGGCCGTCAGTCCGCACCCCACCCGGTGCTCGGTGTAGTACCGGTGGAAGGTCTCGTCCATGACCAGCCACTCGGCCTCACTGGGCAGCCGCCCCATCAACCGCTCGTAGAACTTCGGCACCGGCACGCAGTACAGCGCCCGGTACTGCTCCATCGTGATCGGCGCGAGCCCCAGCTCGGCGAACGCCGCGTTCGTCGCCCCGATGATCGCGTCGTTGTCGTGGAACAGCGTCCCGTTCCAGTCCCAGACGATGTGCGCGCCCATGTGCATCCCCATGCCGAAAACGTACCCGCCCCCACTGACAATCAAGAGACGCGCAGGTCAGGGGCCCAGTCGGCGTCTAACCGGCACGGACAGGGAGCTTCAGCCAGCCAGCCCCACCAGGTTCTCGATCTCCTGCGTGGCGTACCAGAGCAGCTCGTGGTCCTCGGTCCCGTCCACGACGAACTGCGCGTCGTCGTCCCCGTCGTCCGCCGCCGCCAGCGCCCGCGCCCCCGCGGCCACGTCGTCCTCGGCGTCGCTCGCGTCGACATGCACCGCGGCCGCCTTGGCCAGCGCCACGCCCCGGGCCACCCGGACCTCGCCGAGCGCCGCCGGATCGAGCCCGCGGTCCGGGTCGGCCACCGCCGCGCCGTCGGGCACGTCGACCGCGACCACGACCCGGCGCCGTACCGCCTCGGGGTCGGCCGCCAGCAGCCGCAGCGAGGCGAGCGCGGCCCGGTTCAGCGCCGCGTACTCCAGCTCCTCGATGTCGTCGGAGACGTACCACTCGCGCAACGCGGGCGTCACTGCGTAGGCGACGAGCGGACCGGGACCCAACTCGCCCGTCTTGTACGCCTCGGCGAGACCGGAGAGGGTCAGGGGGACGTAGACGCGCATGGTTGCCGCTTTCGTGGTCGGAGAAGCGTGGACGAGGCTCCACGGGGGCCTTTCGACAGGACGTCGACGGCCTCCCGAAGAGCCTTCAGGATACGTGCGGGCGTCCCCTTTCGAGTCCCTGCCCATCCACCCGAAGGCGTCCACCCGCGTCCGGAAACTCACCCGGCGCACCCCCGCGGTCACGGGCTTCCGGCCTCCGACATCACCCGGATAAGCGAACCTTCCGGCCCCTCGCCCCGGCCCCCGGCCTTCCTTGCCGCCGTCGCCCTCCACCCCGTACAAGATCCTCAACCGCCGAAGTTACCGCCCGGTACGCAACGCTCCGGGCTCCACGAACGGGGATCTCCATGAACAAGGTCATGACCAGGTCGCAGCCCCGCCCCGGCACCCGCCCGCCGAGCCGCCGCGACACCCGCCGCCCCGGCGGCGCCCCGCCCCGCACCCCGGCCGGCGGCGCGCCCCGCGCCGCCTCCGACGACGGCCGCCCGCCGGGCTCCCCGAACAGCACCGGCCCCACCACCCGCGCCAGGCCCACGGACAACCGCCCACCGACCCTCACGGGCCCGACCGCACTCAGCACGGACGCCCGCAGCACCTCCACCACCCGCAGCACGCCCAGCGCCCTCGGACCCGTCCCCCAGCTCCACCCCACCGACCACATCGCCGAACTCCTCGTCCTGGTCCTCAGTGGTCAGCGCCCGGTCCACTCGATGCTCCGGCACACCGTCGGGCAGGCCTACGACGAACTGGCCGAGCTCGCCGAGCGCGGTCCCCTCCGCGCCCGCGGCACCCGCCCCGTAATCCGCGACATCGGCTACTACGTCCCGCGCCCCGGCACCTTCGAGGCCTTCGCCCGCATCGGCGCCGGCGACCAGCTGCGCGCCATGGCCTTCCGCGTGGAACAGGGCCGGGACCGCCGCTGGCGCTGCACCGCGGTGGAACTGGGTGGCCACCGCGACCGCCGCACGGACGACAACTGAGACCCGCAACCCAAAGCGCCCCGACGCCACCGCAACACCTAATGGCACCGCGTGGCACCGCGTGGCGCCGCGTGATGCCATTCGGTGCCACGTCGCACCGAGCAGCACCGCGTGGCACCACCACAAGCCATCCCAGCGTCTCCGAATTTCCGCAGGTCAAGGCACCATCCCACACCTCCATCCCCTCCCCGACGCCACCCGAGCTTGCGCATGGCACCAAAGTGATGCCATGATGACGCCATGGACCTCACCCCCTACGTCGACACCCTCCGCCGCGAACTCGCGGTGGCCGCCGAGGCCGGCGGCGACGAAGCCCGCGAGCTGGCCGAGCGGCTCACCGCTCCCCTGGAGTCGGCGACCCGGCTGACCATGCTCAACGTGCTCTCCGCCGCGATGGACGAGATCACCCGCGAACTCGCCCCCGGCTCGGTCGACGTACGGCTTCGCGGCCTCGACCCCGATTTCGTGGTGACCCCGCCGCCCACCTACGCCGACTCCCCCGCCGTCGAACCGTTCCCCACCTCGGCCCCGACCCCGACCCCTGCCCCGGTCCCTGCCGACGGCGACGAGGGCGGCACCGCCCGCATCAACCTGCGACTGCCGGCCCCCCTCAAGGCCCGTGCCGAGGAGGCCGCGAACCGCGAGGGCCTGTCGGTCAACGCGTGGCTGGTGCGCGCCGTGTCGGCCGCGGTGGACGGCGGGGCACAGCCCCGTACGGCACAGAAGACCCGCACCGGACAGAACTTCACGGGCTGGGTGCGCTAGCCCCGCCCACCATCCACTTCACCCACACCACGTCCCACCTGCGGGGACGCCCCGAACAGCCACGAGGACGGTACAGCCATGCCTGCTTTCGACACTCCCGAGCCGATCTCGGTCGTCGCCCACGTCGGCGCCGGGTACATCCAGTTCAGCGCCACCGACCGGGCCGATACCGTCGTCGACGTGCGGCCGGGCGACCCGAAGCGGGACAAGGACGTGAAGGCGGCCGCCCAGACCGAGGTCACGTTCGCGAACGGCGTCCTCAACATCAGGACGAAGGAGCGCCGCATGATCGGACCGAGCGGCATCGTCTCCGTGACGGTCGAACTGCCCACCGGCTCCAGCCTCGACACGACCGGCTCCTGGACGCAGGTGCTCGGCGAGGGCGTCCTCGGCGACGTCCGCGTGAAGACGTCGACCGGTGACGTCCGGCTCGACACGACCGGGGCACTGCACCTGGAGGTGTCGCACGGCTCGATCACCGTGGGCCGCGTCGAGGGCCGCGCCGAGATCAGCAGCAGCAGCGGCAACATCCGCGTCGGCACCGTCGAAGGACCCGCCGTCCTGAAGAACACGAACGGCACCACGACCGTCGGCGTCGTCACCGGCGAGCTGCGGATGAGCGGCACCAACGGCGGCATCGACATCACGCGCGCCGAGGCATCGGTCGTCGGCACCTCGACCAACGGCCACCTTCGCGTCGCCGAGGTCGCCCGCGGGGACGTCCGGCTGGACACCTCCAACGGCTCCATCGAGGTCGGCGTCCGCGAGGGCACCGCCGCCTGGCTCGACGTCAGCTCCCACCGCGGGCAGGTCCGCAACACGCTGACCACGTCCGAGCCCCCGGAGCAGACGGAGGACACCGTCCAGATCCGCGCACGGACCAACTGGGGAAACATCGACGTCCTCCGCGCCAAGCCCTGAGCACCGCGCGCCCCTTCCCACTCCTCCACCCACTTCAGCCTTCAAGCGGAGGGCCCCATGCCTTCATCTGTCATGTCCACGTCCACGCGGCGGGACGGTGTTCCGTCCCCGGCCGCCGTCTCCACCACCGGTCTGCGCAAGTCATACGGCGACAAGGTCGTCCTCGACGGGATCGACCTGCGCATCCCGGCCGGCTCGGTCTTCGCCCTGCTCGGCCCGAACGGCGCCGGCAAGACCACCGCCGTGCAGATCCTCTCCACCCTCATCACCGCAGACGGCGGCCAGGCACAGGTCGCCGGCCACGACATCGCCACCGCGCCCCAGGCGGTCCGCGCCGCGATCGGCGTCACCGGACAGTTCTCCGCGGTCGACGGCCTGATCACCGGCGAGGAGAACATGCTCCTCATGGCCGACCTGCACCACCTCACCAAGAACGAAGGACGACGGATCACCGCCGAGCTGCTCGAACGCTTCGACCTCACCGAAGCCGCCAAGAAGCCCGCCTCCACCTACTCCGGCGGCATGAAACGCCGCCTCGACATCGCCATGACCCTGGTCGGCAGCCCGCGGATCATCTTCCTCGACGAACCCACCACCGGCCTCGACCCCCGCTCCCGCCACAGCATGTGGGGCATCATCCGCGAGCTCGTCTCCGGCAGCGTCACCGTCTTCCTCACCACCCAATACCTGGAAGAGGCCGACGAACTCGCCGACCGCATCGCGGTGTTGAACAACGGCAAGATCGCCGCCGAGGGCACCGCCGAGGAGCTGAAGCGGCTGATCCCCGGCGGTCATGTCCAGCTCCGCTTCACCGACCCCGCCGCCTACCGGTCCGCCGCCTCCACCCTGACCGAGGCCTCCCCGGACGACGAGGCCCTCGCACTGCGCATCCCCAGCGACGGCAGCCAGCGCCAACTGCGCTCCCTGCTCGACCTGTTGGACTCGGCCGGCATCGAGGCCGACGAACTGACCGTGCACACCCCCGACCTCGACGACGTCTTCTTCGCCCTCACCGACGGCACCAACCACCCCAAGGAGACGGTCCGATGAGCACCTTCGCCCTCGCCGTACGCGACTCGTCCACCATGGTGCGGCGCAACCTCCTGCACGTACGCCGCTATCCGTCCATGACGCTGAACCTGCTGCTCACCCCGGTCATGCTGTTGCTGCTGTTCGTCTACGTCTTCGGCGACACCATGAGCGCCGGCATCGGCGGCAGCGCGGACCGCTCCGCCTACATCGCCTACGTGGTGCCGGGCCTGCTGCTGATGACCATCGGCGGCACCACGATCGGCACCGCGGTGTCCGTCGCGATGGACATGTCCGAGGGCATCATCGCCCGCTTCCGCACCATGGCCATCCACCGCGGCTCGGTGCTCGTCGGACACGTCATCGGCAGCGTCCTTCAGTGCGTGATGAGCGTGGTCCTCGTCGGCGCGGTCGGCGTGGCCATCGGCTTCCGCTCCACCGACGCCACCGTCCTGGAATGGCTCGCCGCCTTCGGACTCCTCACCCTGTTCGCCCTCGCGCTCACCTGGATCGCCGTCGGCATGGGACTGGTCAGCCCCAACGCCGAAGCCGCCTCCAACAACGCCATGCCGCTGATCTTCCTGCCCCTGATCTCCAGCACCTTCGTGCCCGTCGACGCGATGCCCGGCTGGTTCCAGCCCATCGCCGAGTACCAGCCCTTCACCCCGGCCATCGAAACCCTGCGCGGCCTCCTCCTCGGCACCGAGATCGGCCACAACGGCTGGCTCGCCCTCGCCTGGTGCCTCGGCCTCGCCGTCCTCGGCTACCGCTGGTCGAAGGCGGCCTACGACCGCGACCCCAAGTAGCCAAAGTCGCCAGGAGGCGACAGGAGGCGACAGGAGGCCTCCTCCTGTCGCCTCCCGCACGACAAAGGGCCGGGCCACCTTCAGGTGGCCCGGCCCTTCGCCTCACACCGCTACGGCGCCCCAGGCGCCCGCAACGTCACTTCTTACGACGACGCCCACCGCGCGCCTGCTTACGCCGCTCCGCGCGCGTGAGACCGTCCGCCTCGGAACGCACCGGCTCGTCGTCGTCGGCGAACTCACCCTCGACGACACCGCCCTCGCCGTCCACGGTCGGCGCGGAGAAGTGCAGATCCCGACGCTGCGGGGCGTCGAGCCCCTTGGCGCGGATCTCCGGACGCGCACCCGCCTGCGCGGGAACCGAGTCCTGCTTCTCCAGCGACGGTGCGGCGGCCTCGACGGGGACCTCCTCGACCTGCTGCTCGACCTGGACCTCCAGGTTGAACAGGTAGCCGACGGACTCCTCCTTGATGCCCTCCATCATGGCGGTGAACATGTCGAAGCCCTCGCGCTGGTACTCGACCAGCGGGTCCTTCTGCGCCATCGCGCGCAGGCCGATGCCCTCCTGGAGGTAGTCCATCTCGTAGAGGTGCTCGCGCCACTTGCGGTCCAGGACCGACAGCACAACCCGACGCTCCAGCTCACGCATGATCTCGGAGCCGAGCTGCGCCTCACGCGCCTCGTACTGCTCGTGGATGTCGTCCTTGATGGACTCGGAGATGAAGTCCGCGGTCAGCCCGGCCCGGTCGCCGGCCGCTTCCTCCAGCTCCTCGACGGTGATCTTCACCGGGTAGAGCTGCTTGAAGGCGCCCCACAGCCGGTCGAGGTCCCAGTCCTCCGCGAAGCCCTCGGCGGTCTCCGCGCTGATGTACTCGTCGATCGTGTCGTCCATGAAGTGGACGATCTGCTCCTGGAGGTCCTCGCCCTCCAGGACGCGGCGCCGCTCGCCGTAGATGACCTCGCGCTGGCGGTTGAGGACCTCGTCGTACTTCAGGACGTTCTTACGGGTCTCGAAGTTCTGCTGCTCGACCTGCGACTGGGCGGACGCGATCGCGCGCGTGACCATCTTGTTCTCGATCGGCACGTCGTCCGGCACGTTCGCCATGGACATCACGCGCTCGACCATCTGGGCCTTGAACAGGCGCATCAGGTCATCGCCCAGCGACAGGTAGAAGCGGGACTCGCCCGGGTCGCCCTGACGGCCGGAACGACCGCGCAGCTGGTTGTCGATACGACGCGACTCGTGCCGCTCGGTGCCAAGGACGTAGAGCCCGCCGAGGTCCTTGACCTCCTCGAACTCCGCCTTGACCGCCCGCTCGGCCCGCTCCAGGGCGGCCGGCAGGGCCTGCGCCCACTCCTCGATGTGCTCCTCGGGGTCGAGGCCGCGCTGGCGCAGCTCCGCCTCGGCGAGGTCCTCGGGGTTGCCGCCGAGCTTGATGTCGGTACCACGACCGGCCATGTTGGTGGCCACGGTGACGGCGCCCTTGCGGCCGGCCTGGGCGACGATCGTCGCCTCCCGGTCGTGCTGCTTGGCGTTCAGCACCTCGTGCTGCACTCCGCGCTTGCTGAGCTGCTGCGAGAGGTACTCGGACTTCTCGACCGACGTCGTACCGACGAGGATCGGCTGGCCCTTCTCGTGCTTCTCGACGATGTCGTCGACGACCGCCTCGAACTTCGCGACCTCGGTGCGGTAGATCAGGTCGGACTGGTCCTTGCGGACCATCGGCCGGTTGGTCGGGATCGGGACGACACCGAGCTTGTAGATCTGGTGGAACTCGGCGGCCTCGGTCATCGCCGTACCGGTCATGCCGCAGAGGCCGGGCTGTTCCTTGCCGTTGTGGTCGTGGCGCTTGTACAGGCGGAAGAAGTTCTGGAGGGTGATCGTGGCGAGGGTCTGGTTCTCGTCCTTGATGTCCACCCCTTCCTTCGCCTCGATCGCCTGGTGCATGCCCTCGTTGTAGCGGCGGCCGGCGAGGATACGGCCGGTGTGCTCGTCGACGATCATGACTTCGCCGTCCATGACGACGTAGTCCTTGTCCTTCTTGAAGAGCTCCTTCGCCTTGATGGCGTTGTTCAGGTAGCCCACCAGAGGCGTGTTCACCGACTCGTAGAGGTTGTCGATGCCCAGCCAGTCCTCGACCTTGGAGACACCGGCCTCGTGGATGGCGACGGTGCGCTTCTTCTCGTCGACCTCGTAGTCGCCGGTCTCCTCGACGCCCTTGAGGGGGTTGCCGGCCTCGCCCTTCTTCAGGCGGGTGACCAGCTTGGCGAAGTCGCCGTACCACTTGGTGGCCTGGTCGGCCGGGCCGGAGATGATCAGCGGTGTACGGGCCTCGTCGACCAGGATGGAGTCGACCTCGTCGACGATGGCGAAGTTGTGGCCGCGCTGGACGAGCTCGTCCTTGGACCACGCCATGTTGTCGCGCAGGTAGTCGAAGCCGAACTCGTTGTTCGTGCCGTACGTGATGTCGCACGCGTACTGCTCGCGACGCTGGGCCGGCGTCATGTTGGCGAGGATGCAGCCGACTTCCAGGCCCAGGAACTTGTGGACCCGGCCCATCATCTCGGAGTCGCGCTCGGCCAGGTAGTCGTTGACCGTGATCAGGTGAACGCCCTTGCCGGACAGCGCGTTGAGATAAGCGGGCAGGGTGCCGACGAGGGTCTTGCCCTCACCGGTCTTCATCTCGGCGACATAGCCGAGGTGGAGGGCCGCGCCGCCCATGATCTGCACGTCGTAGTGGCGCTGGCCGAGGGCGCGCTTGGCGGCCTCGCGCACGGTGGCGAACGCCTCGGGCAGCAGGTCGTCCAGCGTCTCACCATCGATGTACCGCTGCTTGTACTCATCAGTGAGGGCCCGCAGCTCGGCGTCGGAGAGGTCGACGAAGTCCTCTTCGATGGAGTTGACCTGGTCCGCGATGCGGTGCAGCTTGCGCAGGATCTTGCCTTCGCCTGCACGCATGATCTTCGAGAGGACGGACACGGGGGTAAGTCTCCTTGCCGGTCGGGCCTGGGACGGTCGGTTTCCATTTGACTTGACTGAGCAACGGCCATCGTATGCGAGGACCCGGCCACGCCGGGAGCCTGCCGGGGACGCCGACCGTCCGCTGATTCAAATCTCCGTCAAAGGGGACAACGGCCGGGGGTCGTCGATGGTGCCGCCCCCCGCCGACGAATTGCGCGAAAAGTGATCACGCGCTCACACACCGCAAAAAGATGGCGCTTGTCGTGAATCCCCGAGCAGAATCGGCCGATGGAACCCGTCACGCTCACCACCGGCCGCCTCCTGCTGCGCACGGTCGGCCCGCCGGACACCGACACCGTGTACGAGGCCGCCCAGGATCCCGAGATCCAGCGCTGGACCACGATCCCCTCGCCCTATCTGCGCGAGCACGCCGAGAGCTTCACGGACCAACTGGTCCCGGACGGCTGGGCGAACGGATCGATGTTCACGTGGGGCCTCTTCCTCCCCGAAGGGGAGGAACTGGTGGGCATGCTCGGGCTGTCCATGCGTTCCATGAGCGCGGCGGAGGTCGGCTTCTGGGGCACGAAGGAGCACCGGGGCAACGGCTATGTCACCGAGGCCGTCCTCGCCGCGTCCCGCTGGGCCTTCACCCAGCTGTCGATCGACCGCGTGGAATGGCGCGCGGAGGTCGGCAACCGTCCCTCGCGCGCGGTGGCGGAGCGCTGCGGTTTCACCGTGGAGGGCGTCCTGCGCTCGGGCCTCGTCCACCAGGGCGTACGCCGGGACTGCTGGGTGGGCTCCCTGCTCCCGTCGGACCTGGGTCTGCCGTCGACGGCGCCGTATCTGCCGGCCCGCACCGAGCTGTCGTAGCGATGGCGCAGCTCACGCCCCGTTGTCAGTGCCACCGCCTATCGTCCGCACCATGACGACCCCGCGTCCCTCGACCGAACTGACCGCCGACGAAGCCCGCCGCATCGCCCTGCGCGCCCAGGGTTTCCTCGGCACCCCCGACCGCCGCTCCGGCGTCCGCGGCGTCCTGCGCCACCTGGGCGCGGTCCAGCTCGACACCATCTCGGTCCTCGCCCGCTCCCATGAACTCATCCCGTACGCCCGCCTGGGAGCGGTCGGCCGCAAGACCGTCGAGAACGCGTACTGGACCGAGACACACGCCTTCGAGTACTGGTCCCACGCGGCCTGCATCCTCCCCATCGAGGAATGGCCCCACTTCGCGTTCCGCCGCCGCGCCTACCGCAGCCGCCCGCACTGGAACCACGACCTCCCCGAGGGCACCTACGAGCAGGTCATCAAGCAGCTCCGCACCGAAGGCCCCCTCACGGCCACGGAGTTGGGCGGCGCGAAGAAGACCAGCGAGTGGTGGGACTGGTCGGGCACCAAGGTCGCCGTGGAGCGGGCCCTCATGTACGGCGAGGTCGTCTGCGTGGAGCGCCGCGGCTGGAAGCGGGTGTACGACCTCGCCGAGCGCGCCGTCCCGGAGGCGCTGCTCCACGACGAGCTGGACGACTCCGAGTGCCTGCGCCGCCTGGTCCGCCTCGCCGGCCAGTCCCTCGGCGTCGGCACGCGCGCGGACATCGCCGACTACCACCGCCTCAAGGCCGAGCAGGTCGACGCGGTGATCGCCGACTCGGGCCTGGTGCCGGTCACGGTCGAGGGCTGGGGCAAGCCCGCCTGGGCCGACCCGGAGGCCCTGGAGACCCCGCCCCGCGGCCGCCACCGTACGACCCTGCTGTCGCCGTTCGACTCCCTGGTCTGGGAACGCGCGCGTACGGAGCGGATCTTCGGCTTCACCCATCGCCTGGAGGCCTACGTCCCCAAGCCGAAGCGGATCCACGGCTACTTCGCGATGCCGGTCCTGGCCGGCGGCCGTCTCGTCGGCCGGGTGGACCCGGCCCGCGAGGGCAGCACCCTGGTGGCCCGCCAGGTCACGCTGGACGGCCCGAAGGCGGTCCCGGCGGTCGCCCAGGCGCTGGTCGAGGCGGCGAGCTGGGTGGACTGCGCGGACGTACGCGTGGAGCGGGTGGACGCGCCCGAACTGCGCGCGCCCCTCACCAAGGCGCTAGCGGATCTCTAGGATCTTCTCCCGCATCGCATAGACCACGGCCTCCATCCTGGAGTGCAGCTGCAACTTCTCCAGGATGTTGCGCACATGGTTCTTCACGGTGTTCTCGGAGATGAACAACTCCTTGGCGATATCGCGGTTGTTCATTCCGGTGGCGACGAGTTTGAGGACTTCCAGCTCACGGTCGGTGAGCCGGGGCGCGGGAACGAGCCGGCGCTCGTCCGTCCGCTGGATCATCGACTTGAACTCGGTGAGCAGCTTCGACGCCATGGACGGGCTGATCTGCGACTGTCCGTCGGCGACCGCGCGAATGGCGGTCGCCACCTCGTCCGTGGAGATCTCCTTGAGGAGATAACCGGTCGCGCCCGCCTTGATCGCTTCGTAGAGGTCGGCTTCCTCATCGCTGATCGTCAGCATGATGATCTTCGCGCTGGGCGCGACCTCCTTGATGGAGGTGCAGGCCTCGATACCGCCCCGCTTGGGCATCCGTACGTCCATCAGGACGATGTCGGGCAGCAGGTCGGCGGCCTTGTCGACGGCCTCCGCGCCGTCGCCGGCCTCGCCCACGACCTGGATGTCCTCCTCGGCCGCGAGCACGATCTCCAGTCCCCGCCGGAAGAGGGCGTGGTCGTCCACGACCAGGACACGGATCGGCTCCTTGCGTGGTGAGCCCGTGTCCGGGCCCATGTCGGTAACGCCGTCGTCGGCGTCCCCGTCATGCATCGGTCCGAAACTGTCCGCCATCGTTCCTCCCCCTGAAGGCTGTGGCTGGTCCTGTGCCATCGCCAACCCAAGGCAACGGCCCAGCGGTTGGGCCGGTGCGGCCATGATTTCATGCCCGGACGACACCGCGGTGACCGAGCGGGGCGTGAAGTGGTCGCACACCGGTGCCCCTGGGGGCGCACAAGCGCTCCAGGGGCACCGGCTCAGCCGTCAGCCGGGCGGTCAGCCACCCAGCGTGCCACCGGCCGCGGGAGGCTGCGCCTGGGCGACCATCGGGTCCGTGCTGAGGTGGATGACGCCGTAGTCGTAGGCGTGCCGTCGGTAGACGACACTCGGTTCCTTGGTCTCGGAGTCGACGAACAGATAGAAGTCGTGCCCGACCAGCTCCATCTCGTACAGAGCCTGGTCGAGGGTCATCGGGGAGGCGACGTGGGTCTTCTCGCGGACGATGAGGGGGCCTTCGCCCTTCACTTCCAGCGAGCCGATCTTCTTGGTGGGGACGCCGTCCGGCTCTTCGTCCTGGACGGGGTGGCCGTTGCCGTTGAGCGTCGCCGCGCCCGGCACGTGGTCGGGGACCTCGGCGGCCGAGATCCGGCGTGCTCCGCGCCGTGAGAAACGCTTGTCGTGCTGCTTGCGCAGCCGGGCGTCCAGCTTTTCCGCCGCCAGGTCGAGCGCCGCGTACGGATCGCTTGCCGCCGCCTCCGCCCGGATCACCGGACCGCGGGAGCGGAGCGTGATCTCCACTCGGTCACAGCGGTCGGCCTGTCGGGGGTTGGGCTCCTTGGACACCTCGACGTCGAGGCTGATCACCTTGCCGTCGAGCTTCTGGATCTTCTCCAGCTTCAGCTTCTCGGCCACGTGCTTGCGGAACCGCTCGGGCACCTCGGTCTTGCGGCCCTTGACGACGATGTCCACGCAGAACTCCGTTCCCGGATCACTCCGCTCCAACGGCGGAGCATCTCCCTTTTGCACCAGGTTCCGGTGACCCCGGAACCTCGGACTCGGTGACTTCCACCTCCTCCCCCGCGGGCAAGATCTCCACTCCACCAGCGCGGGTGACAGTGAAAAACCCGCAGCACGGCAATCGGATATGAGAGGGGTGGCCTGCGCCTTTCCTCACAACCGAACATATCTCGCCCGGACGGATGTCGTCACCCTCTACCGCGGCGTACCTCCGTTCAGGTGAATAGGTCCTCTCATTACCTGCAACGATGCAAGTTCACAGTCAGTTCCGGTTTATTTCGAAAGCATCCGGCGGTGCGGCGACGACGGCCGCGCAGATGACGCCACCGACGCCTTCGCTGCGGCTCAGGCCCGCCATTCCCGCCCGGTCGGGCCGGCGATCACCCACACGCGCCTCCACCGATCCGCCCATCCGTTCCCCTGTGCCTTCCCGAGCCACCGCCCGATACACGGCGGCTCCGGCACTTCCGTACCCGAACGGCTCTCCGCTCGACCCATTCCCGACCGCCTCGCCCCCTCCATACGCGCAGCTCACCCCCAAAGCCTCACCCCCCACACCCCCCGACCCCACGACACCCGCCCCGCACAGTCCCCCCGCCACCGTCACCACACCCCCACATCCCACCCCGCCCACGCCCTCGCCTTGGCCGTCCCCCGCCACCCCAACAGCTCCAGACCGGACCTGCGCCACCCCGCTCCGACCGTCCCCCGCCGCCACTCCGCCGACCCCGCTCCGACCGCCTCCCTCACCCTCGACGCCGCCAGAGCCCCCCTCCGCCGCCCCACACAGCCGACCCTCCGCCATCAGCCCGCCCCCTCCACTCCGACCGTTCCGCGCCATCCCGGCACCCCCACAGCCCACGACCGACACCCCACACAGCCCGCCGCTCCCCGCGATCCCCTCGCCCGGCCCTCCAAGGCCGCCCCCCGCCGCCCCAACACCCCCACACCCGACCCGCGCCACCCCACGGAACCCTCCCTCCGCCGTCCCCTCCCCCGGCCCTCCAAGGCCATCCCCCACCGCCCCAACACCCCCACACCCGACCCGCGCCACCCCACGGAACCCTCCTTCCACCGTCCCCTCCCCCGGCCCTCCAAGGCCATCCCCCACCGCCCCAACACCCCCACACCCGACCCGCGCCACCCCACGGAACCCTCCCTCCGCCGTCCCCTCCCCCGGCCCTCCAAGGCCATCCCCCACCGCCCCAACACCCCCACACCCGACCCGCGCCACCCCACGGAACCCTCCCTCCGCCGTCCCCTCCCCCGGCCCTCCAAGGCCATCCCCCACCGCCCCAACACCCCCACACCCGACCCGCGCCACCCCACGGAACCCTCCCTCCGCCGTCCCCTCGCCCGGCCCTCCAAGGCCATCCCCCACCGCCCCAACACCCCCACACCCGGCCTCCGCCACCCCACGGAACCCTCCCTCCGCCACGCCCCCACCCGCCGGGCCCGGCCTGCGCCACTCCGCGGAGGGCTCCCCGAGCACACCCCCGCGCCCCCACCCCGTCGCCCCGCCCCCGCCGCCCTCCTCCGCCATCGCCGCCCGTACGGCTCGCGCGGCCTCCGCCAGGGATGCGCCCGTCGTCATGACGTCGTCGACGAGCACGACCGGCCCGTCGAGCAGCAGTCGCCCACCGCCGGGGACCACAGCGAGCGCACCGGCGAGATTGTCCAGCCGTTCCCTGGAGTTGAGCCCCGCCTGGTCGGCCACAGCACGCCGCTGCCGCAGCACCGCGAGCACCCGCGCCGGTACTCCACCGCGCCTCAGCTCCGCAGCCGCCGCCAACGCGATCCGCCGAGCCGGATCATGCCCGCGCGCCGCCACCGCCGTACGCGAGGATGGAACGGGCACCAGCAGCACGGCCCCACCCACGCCCCCGGTCCTCGCCCCATCTCCCCTGACGCCCACCGACGCACCCGCCCGGCCTGGCACGCCCGCAGACGCACCCGCCCGGCCCGGCACGCCCGCCTCCACCGACGCGCCTACGGGCACACAGATCCCCGCCGTCGCACAGCGGCCCCCAGCCGGCACACCGTCCCCCGCCGACACACCACAGCCCGCACCCGACAACCCACGCCCACACCCGCACCCGCACCCGCACCCGCGCACCTGCGCCAGCCCCCGCACCCCCGACTGCCCCTCCGCGCCCGCCTCCGCCTCCGCCCGCGTCCGCGCCCCCGCCAGCCCCGCCCTGATCGCCCCCGCCAGAGCCGCCCCCAAGGGTGCCGCGAGCGGCAGGGCGCCGCGTTCCTTGTGGGCCAGCAGCACCGCCCGCACCTCGTCGGCATACGGGGCCGCCGCATGAACCGCCGGCAGCCCCGTCGGCTCCGGCACCGGTCGCACCCGGCACGGTGCGCTCCCGTTCAGGACGTCACGGCACTCCGGACACAGCACCGCGCGAGGCTTCCCGCAGCCTCCGCACTCGGCCGGCAGCACCAGATCGGTGAGATCCCGCCACCACCCCCGCATGCCCACCACTGTGCCCGCGCCGGCCTCGACCGACCACCCCTGTGGATAACTCCCTGTGGACAACTCGCCACGGTACGCACACGCAGGTCAGACGCGGCTCTCCGCACCCCTCGAAGAGCCGCACCCCATCCGCCGGCTATCCCGGATAAACCGGCGCCGTCCCGTCCTTGACCACCTGCTGCCACTTCGACCCCGCCGAGAGCCGGACGATGCCGTCCTCCTCCGAGTAAGCGACCAGCGGCAGTTGCTCGTCCTCGGACGCGGCCAGGGCCTTCACCCCGGTGAGCGCGGCGGGCGCCGACCCCACCGGCGTGGAGCCGTCGACCTGGACGTACGCCATCTGCTGCACGCCGCCCTGTTCGCGGCCCACCAGCACCAGCCGGCTGTCACCCGCCCAGGACATGGCGGCGACCTCCTCCAACTGCGGTGTCACCGAGCGGAGTTCGACGACCGAGACGCGACCCTCGTCCGCCTTGTCGTCCCGTTCGACGCGCCCGATGTAGAGGGACTTCTTGCCGCCCTTTTCCACGATGAGCGCGACCCGGACCCCGTCGGCGGCCGTCCGCACCGCCTCGATACGCCCGTCGAGCCCCGGAGTCGAGACCTCGACCGGCTCGCCCGCGCCGTCCTTCAGGAACAGCAGCCGCGGACGGTCCGGATCACGGTCCGCAACCCACAGATTGCCGTCGCCGTCCCAACTGGGCGTGGTGAGACGGTCGTTCTGCGTCTTGCCATCGCTGTGCAGCACCGCTTCGCCGAGCGAGGCACCGGACACCAGCGACCCGACGTACAGCGAACTTCCGTCGAGCGTGACCCCGGCCGCCCGGCGCTCGTCCCGGGACACCGCCGCCGACCGCAGCTCCTTGGTGCCCTCGCCGAGCGCGCCCAGAACCGGCGCGACGGCGTCCGCGCTGCTGCTCCCGCTCTGGAGCCGCACCAGCCGGTGCTTGGCGTCGAGGAAGTACTGGTACTCGTTGTCGCCCACACCGAGCTCCACCGCGTTCTCGGCGTCGCTCTCGTCGAGCAGGCACAGCTGGGTGCCGTCGGAGCTCTGGAGCGCGACCTCCTTCACCCCGGTAGGGGTGAGGTCCCGCAGTGTGAACAGGAGTTGGGCGGCCATCTCCCGGCACCTGCCCGCGCCGACCCGGTTCGTCCTGGCGTTCAGCGGCACCGTGAGCCGGTTGCCCTCGTCGGGCGTCAGCGAGGTGACGCCCTTCTTCAGCTTCAGTTCCGTCCCCGTGGGGAAGCTCGACCTGACGACCGGGTCGAGCCAGCGCGAGGGGCCCGCGAGCAGCAGCCGTACCGTCTGCGTCATCGGGTCGACCTTCTTGCGGATGTACACGGGGTCGGCGACGGCCACCGGCTGACCGCCCGCGGCGGACGGCGTGTTCGAGGCGAAGTAGTACTTGTTGACCGATGTGTAGTTGCGCAGGAAGTCCGACTTGCCGATGACGACGCCCGGCGGCGGCACGTCGATGCGCCACTGCCGGCTCTTCTTCTCACGGATGAGATGCAGCACCTTGTCGTAGCTGCCGGAGGCGGGCGCGTACGTCTGCTGCCCGTCCATGGTGGCGGCCTTGTCGCCGTACAGCCGGAAGGAGGACTCCACGGTCGCGTCCCGTCCGTTGGAACCCTCCGGGGTCGCCCCGGGCCCGTCCTCGAGCACGGTGAGTGACGATTCGGGCTTCCATGCCTTCGCGGCGTCGGCCGTCAGATACTTCTTAGCCGTCTCGAAATGCGGATCATCGCTGGTCAGCGCCTCAAGAAAGCCGTCGACGATCTCCCTGGCCCCGGCGTTCTCCCGGGGCTCCAGGGCGAAGACCCGCACCTGTGTGTCCTGCCTGGGCGTGGACTCCACATCGCGCAGATCGCCGCTGTCCGGCATCGAGGCGCACCCGGCCAGCAGTACGGCACCGCAGACGGCGTACGCCGCCGTGCGCACCGGCGTACGACGCCGACCGCCGCCCCCCACACGGTCAGCGCCCACGGCTGGCCTCCCCTTGCTTGCTGCGGTCCTCCGACCCGGCGTTCCGGGTGTCGGGCGATGACGCGTCCGAGGACGCCTCCTGGGGCGGCGTGTCCGGGCCGTTCGCGCTGTCGTCCGCCGGTCGTGCGCCCCCGGTGGGCCGCGGCACCACGCGCGCGCCGTTGCCGGGCAGCGCGGTGGGGTCGGCGGTGGGGGGCGCGGCGTTCATCCGGGGCGTGAGCGGCGCCCGCGCGGGCGTCTGCTCACCCGACGTCTGCACCGGTACGGTGGCGCGCTTCTCCCCGTCGTCCGCCCCGCGCGGCAATCCGGCGTCATTAAGTCCACGGTTACGACGTGAGTCCTTGGGTTCCAGCGGTATCGGCGAGCCCCTCAGCGGTTCGTCCGCGGTCCGCGGCAGCGTCAGCCGGAACTGCGAGCCGCCGCCCGGCTCGCCCCACGCCTGGAGCCAGCCGCCGTGCAGTCGCGCGTCCTCCAGGGCGATGGACAGCCCGAGCCCCGTGCCGCCGGTGGTACGCGCGCGTGCCGGGTCGGCCCGCCAGAAGCGGCTGAACACGCGCGTGGCCTCGCCGGGCTTGAGCCCGACCCCGTAGTCGCGCACCGCGACCGCGACGGCCCCGCCCGCCGAGGCGAGCTTGACGACGACGTCCCGGCCCTCACCGTGCTCGACGGCATTGACGACGAGGTTGCGCAGCACCCGCTCCACCCGCCGCGCGTCGGCCTCGGCGACGACGGGCTGCTGGTCGCCCCGCACCTGTATCCGCGTGCCCTTGCGCTCGGCGAGCGGCGCGGCCCCGCTGACGACCCGCTGCACGACTTCTCGCAGATCGATCGGCTCCGCCTCCAGCGCCGCCGCACCCGCGTCGAACCGGCTGATCTCCAGCAGGTCGGCGAGCAGCGACTCGAACCGGTCCAGTTGGTCGGCGAGCAGTTCCGCCGACCGCGCGGTCACCGGGTCGAAGTCCTCGCGCGCGTCATGGATGACGTCCGCGGCCATGCGTACGGTCGTCAGCGGGGTCCGCAGCTCGTGCGACACGTCGGACACGAACCGCCGCTGCATCCGCGACAGGTCCTCCAGCTGCTGGATCTTCAACTGAAGGTTCTGCGCCATCTTGTTGAAGGCCTCACCGAGGCGGGCGATGTCGTCCTCACCGGTGACCTTCATACGTTCCTGGAGCCGCCCGGCGGAGAGCCGCTCGGCGATCCCGGCCGCCATCCGCACCGGCGTGACGACCTGCCGCACCACGAGCCAGGCGATGGCCCCGAGGAGGACGACGACGAACAGCCCGGCCGTCGCCAGCGTCCCCTTGACCAGGCTCAGCGACTTCTCCTCCTGGGTGAGCGGGAAGAGGTAGTAGAGCTGGTACGGGTCGCCGTTCGGGTCGTCGACCTGCTTGCCGATGATCAGCGCCGGCTGTGACTCGGCGCCGTTGGTGTACTGGATGCGGGTGTACTTCTGGGCGGCGAGGGCGCTGTCGCTGTCGACGCGCTCCCGCAGGTCCTCGGGGACGCTGGAGGTGGGGTCGACGAGGCCTGAGGCACGCGGGCCGCGCCCGCCGCTGTCGTCACCTGCGGCGGGCAGCGTGACGACGTCGAAGGCGCCCTGGCCGCCGCTGGAGAGCGACTCCACCAGGTCGCCCATCCATGAGCTGACGTTCTGGTTGGCGCGGCCGTCCGCGCCCGCGCCGTCCTCCCCGTCCGCGCTCAGCGCGGTGTCGGCCTTCTGCTTGGCCGACGCGAAACCGCCGGTGGCCTGGCTCTGCGAGGCCTTCACCTTGGCGTCCAGCAGGCCGTTGCGCACCTGCCCGATGACGACGAAGCCGAGCAGGAGTACGACACCCAGCGACATCAACAGGGTCGTGGCCACGACCTTGAGCTGGATGTTGCGCCGCCACAGCCGCATGACGGGCAGCAGAGGCCGGCGCACCCAGCGCATGAACAGCCTCAGGACCGGACTGCCCTGGACCCCGCCCTGAAGCAACCCGCCCTCGAAGAAGCGCCCCCACCGGGAGCCCGCGGACTTCCGTCCGACAGGCCGCCCCGCATCGACCCCGGTCCGCCCGGGCGACGAAGCGGCACTGTCTCCGGACATGTCAGCTGGGTCCTGCCTTGTATCCCACCCCACGGACGGTCACCACGATCTCGGGCCGCTCGGGGTCCTTCTCGACCTTGGAGCGCAGCCGCTGCACGTGAACGTTCACCAGCCGGGTGTCGGCGGCGTGCCGGTAGCCCCACACCTGCTCGAGCAGCACCTCGCGCGTGAACACCTGCCACGGCTTGCGCGCGAGCGCGACCAGCAGGTCGAACTCCAGCGGCGTCAGCGCGATCGACTGCCCGTCCCGCTTCACCGAGTGGCCGGCCACGTCGATGACGAGGTCACCGATGGCGAGCTGCTCGGGCGCGGGCTCCTCGGACCTCCGAAGCCTCGCCCGGATCCGCGCGACCAGCTCCTTCGGCTTGAACGGCTTCACGATGTAGTCGTCGGCGCCGGACTCCAGCCCGACCACCACGTCAACGGTGTCGCTCTTGGCCGTCAGCATCACGATCGGCACACCCGACTCGGCCCTGATCAGCCGGCACACCTCGATGCCGTCCCGTCCGGGCAGCATCAGGTCCAGCAGCACCAGGTCGGGTTTGCTCTCCCGGAACGCGGCCAGCGCCTTGTCGCCGTCGGCTACGAAAGACGGCTCAAAACCTTCACCACGCAGCACAATGCCGAGCATCTCGGCCAGTGCGGTGTCGTCGTCGACGACAAGGACTCGTCCCTTCATAAACGACATCATCCCATTCTCATAACAGTGACGAAGGCAGTGGTGAGGTACGTCACCGGCCAGTGACCTTAGTCGTACCGGGCGGTCACTGTCTGCCTCCACCGCCCGGACCGCCTCTGGCTATCCACTCAGAGTCTCCACCACGAACAGGAACGCCCCCGCACCGATCACAGCGAGGACGACAAGCCCGACCACCAGCAGCGAGCAGCACGAGGCCAGCGCCACCGTGCCCCACGCCCGCCGCACAGCCCGGCGGTACTCGCTGTCGTCGTCCCAGCCCGGCTCCGTCACGCCGCTCCCCCTCGCCATGAAACCCGCCCCTCCGGACGCCCCCCGTCCACTGAAGCCGGGGCTGAGCCCCCCAAGCCCCAGCCCCACCCAACCCCGGCCCCTCCCGCTCGGCCCCGATCAGCCGATCGCCACCTGCGGCGACCGCGCACACACCTCGGCCAGCGCCTCCGCCGTCACCGGCGACACCGTGCCCTCCTCCGTGACGATCGCGGTCACCAGCTCGGGCGGCGTCACGTCGAACGCCGGGTTGTACGCCTGCGTCCCCAGCGGCGCCACCGGCACCCCGCCGCCCGCGCCCGTCACCGGCGCCTGCGGCACCGCGATCTCGGTGACCTCGAACCCAGCCCGCTGCTCCACCTCGATGGACGCCCCGTCCGGCGTGTCCGGATCCACCGTCGTCACCGGCGCCACCACGATGAACGGCACATGGTGGTAGCGCGCCAGCACCGCGAGCGGATAGCTCCCCACCTTGTTCGCCACCGACCCGTCGGCCGCGATCCGGTCCGCCCCGATCAGCACCGCGTCCACCTCGCCCGCCGCGAACAGCGAACCCGCCGCGTTGTCGGTGAGCAGGGTGTACGCCATACCGGTGCGCGCGGCCTCGTACGCCGTCAGCCGGGCGCCCTGCAACAACGGCCGCGTCTCGTCCACCCACAGCCGCCTCAACCGCCCCGCCCGCTGCGCGGCCAGCGCCACCGCGAACGCCGTCCCCTCACCACCCGACACCAGCGAACCGGTGTTGCAGTGCGTCAGGATCCGGTGCCCACCACCTGGCAACAACTCGTCCAGCAGCGCCAGCCCACGCTCCGCCATCCGCGCGCTGGCCTCGGCGTCCTCCCGGTGCAGCGTCCGCGCCGCGGTCAACGCCGCCACCGCGGCCTCCCCGGCGTCACCGCTCCTGGCGAGTTCGGCCCGGTACGCGGACTGCGCCCGGCGCACGCCGACGGCCAGGTTCACCGCGGTCGGCCGGGCACCCGCCAGCGCGTTCGCGGCGTCGTCCACGTCGAAGCCCCGCGCGGCGGCGAGCGCGACTCCGTAGGCGCCCGCGATCCCGAGCAGTGGCGCCCCGCGTACGGCGAGCGAGCGGATCGCCTCCACCAGCGCGGGCGCGTCCGTACAGACCAGTTCGACCTCCTCTGCCGGCAGCCTCGTCTGGTCCAGCAGGACCAGCACAGGCCCTTCGGGTGGCTCGTCCCAGCGGATCGCCGGTATCTCGGTCGGCCGGTTGTCCTCGCCGGATTGCGCGTACTGATCAGCCATGCGGTCAGTCTGCCCCGTATCCGGCGGACAATTGAAGGTGTGCAGCCGATACCGCGGCCGGTCCCCCGGTGACCACCCCATGGCACGATGGCTGCCAACCTGCCGCCGCGACCGCGGACGGGCACCGTGAAGGAGCGACGATGAAAGACACTCCGGGCTGGGCCTCGCCCGGATCTGCCCCGTCCGACGGGCAGGAGCCCGGTGCGTCCGGCCCTGCCGAGCCCGCGGACCGCCCCGACCCCGCGCAGCAGCCGGGCCAGGAACCACACGGCTCGAAGTGGTCCAAGGAGCAGCCGCCTCCCGCACAGTGGTCCGCCCCGACCGGACCGCCGGCCCCCGGCCAGACCCCACCACCCCCGCCCCCCGGCCCGGGCTGGGGCAACCGCCCCCCGTCCGGCCCCAACGGCCCTGGCGGATACGGCGGTTACGGGGGACACGGCGGCTACGGAGCTCCCGGCGGCGGCTGGGGCAACGGCTGGGGCGGTCCGCCGCCCGCCGCCAAGCCCGGCGTGATCCCGCTGCGTCCCCTCGGCGTCGGCGAGATCCTCGACGGCGCGGTCTCGACCATGCGCACCTACTGGCGCACGGTCCTGGGCATCTCCCTGACCGTCGCCGTCGTCACACAGATCGTCGTCATCCTCCTTGAGGGCCTGGTCTTCAACGACACAAGCACCGAAGCCCTCGACGACCCCAGCGCCACCCTCGACGAGCTCACCCGCGCCATGGGCGACGCCATGCTCAGCTCCGGCGTCGTCTTCCTGATCTCGCTGATCGGCACGATCGCCGCGACCGCCCTGCTCACGACCGTCACCAGCCGCGCGGTCCTCGGCAAGTCGGTGACCACCGGCGAGGCATGGCGCGATGCCCGCCCGCAGGTCGCCAAGCTGTTCGGCCTGATCTTCCTGCTGATGCTCATCGCCTTCGGCGTCGTCGCGGCCGGCACCCTGCCGGGCGTCCTCGTGGCCATCGCGGGATCCGGCGACGGGGGAGCGGCCCTCGCCGTCCTCGGCGGCCTCGGTGCCGGCGTCGTCGCCCTGTGGCTGATGGTGCGCTTCTCCCTCGCCTCCCCCGCGCTGATGCTCGAGAAGCAGGGCATCGTCAAGTCGCTGAGCCGCTCCGCGAAGCTTGTCCGCGGCTCCTGGTGGCGCGTGTTCGGCATTCAGCTGCTCGCCACGATCATCGCCAACGTCGTCGCGTCGATCGTCGTCATCCCCTTCACCTTCCTCGCCGCCGCACTCAACGGCGACGGCTTCACCGGGTTCCTCAACAGCGGCGGCGACCTCGGCTGGACATTCCTGGTCGTCAGCGGGATCGGCTCGGTGATCGGCGCCATGATCACCTTCCCGATCACGGCGGGCGTCACGGTCCTCCTCTACATCGACCAGCGCATCCGCCGCGAGGCCCTCGACCTCGAACTGGCCCGCGCGGCCGGTGTCCAGGACCACGGCACCGGCACACCCGGCACCACTGCCGGAGGCTGATGCGGTGAGCCTGACGGGGGGAGTTCTCACATCGGTACCGCTGCTGTCCCGCGTGGCTGTCCGCGTCGGCGACACCGGCATGCTGTCGTCGGCGCGCTCCGGCGACGAGCCGCCGGTCACCGTCCCGCGTGACCCCGCGCGGGAGGCGGCTCGACGCGAGCTGTCCAAGCGCATGTACCACGAGAACGACCCCGGTTGGTTCCAGCGTGCCCTGAACGCCTTCTGGAAGTGGGTCGGCGAGCTGTTCAACACGGCCGCGACCGCGGCCCCCGGCGGAACGCTCGGCCTGGTCGTCATCATCGTGGCCGTGCTGGCCGTCCTGGGCGCCCTGTGGTGGCGCCTCGGCACCCCACGGCGCGAACCCGCCTCCTCCGCCGCCCTGTTCGACGACCGTCCCCGCAGCGCCGCCGAACACCGCGCCACCGCCGAGGCCCACGCCGCCCAGGGCCACTGGAACCAGGCCGTCCAGGAACGCATGCGCGCCATCGTCCGCTCCCTGGAGGAACGCGCCCTGCTCGACGTCCGCCCCGGCCGCACCGCCGACGAAGCCGCCGCGGAAGCGGGCCACACCCTGCCCGCCCACACCGGCCGACTGCGCGCCGCCGCCCGGGACTTCGACGACGTCACATACGGCGGACGCAGGGCGAGCGAGCAGTCGTACCGCCGCATCGCCGAACTCGACGAGGACCTCGAACGCACCAAACCCCAGCTCACCAGCAGCATCCCCAGCGCGGCCCACACCACCCGCCAGGGAGCCGCCGGATGACCACCGAGGCCACGCTCCCGTCCACCTCGGTCTCGCCCACCGCACGCCAACTGTGGACCCGCTCGCGAGGCATCGCGCTCGCCGCCGTCCTGCTCTTGGCCGCGGCCGTCACGATCGCCGTGATCCGCTCCGACACCCGCCACGGCACCCTCGACCCGCGCTCCGCCGACGACCACGGCAGCCGCGCAGTCGCCGAACTCCTCGCCGACCGGGGAGTATCCACGCGCGTGATCACCACACTGGACGAGGCACGCGCCGCGGCCGGCCCGGACACCACCCTTCTCATCGCGGTGCCCGACCTGCTGACGCACCGTCAACAGACCGCGCTGCACTCCGCCACCGCACCCTCCGGCGGCCGTACGGTCCTCATCGCCCCCGGCAGCTGGTCCATCGGCCGACTCGCCCCCGACGTCACCGCGGACCCCGCCACCAGCATCAACTCGACCCTCGAGCCCGACTGCGACCTGCCCGCCGCCCAGCGCGCCGGCGCCGCCGACACCGGCGGCATCCGCTACACCACCACCCACCTCGAGGCCGAGACCTGCTACCCCAGCGAGCGCCTCGCCACCCTGCTGCGCATCCCGGCGACCGGGGACGGCGACACCGTCGTCCTCGGCGCGCCCGACATCCTCTACAACGACCGCCTCGACGAGCAGGGCAACGCCTCCCTCGCCCTCCAACTCCTCGGCTCCCGCCCCCATCTGGTCTGGTACCTCCCCTCGCTCTCCGACGCGTCGGCCGCCGACCCGGACGACGAACGCAGCTTCCTCGACCTACTTCCTTCGGGCTGGAAGTGGGGCACCGTGCAGCTCTTCCTCGCCGCAGCCCTCGCCGCCCTCTGGCGGGCACGCCGACTGGGCCCCCTGGTGCCTGAAAAACTCCCCGTGGCGATCCGCGCCTCCGAGACCGTCGAAGGCCGCGCCCGCCTCTACCGCAAGGCCAACGCCCGCGATCGCGCGGCCGCCGCTCTTCGCTCCACCACCCGCACCCGCCTCGCCCCCCTCGTAGGCGTCCCCGTCACCCAGGCGCACACGCCCGAGGTCCTGCTCCCCGCCCTGTCCGCCCATCTCCGCGGCGACGGACAGACCCTGCACCCGCTCCTCTTCGGCCCGCCGCCCAGCGACGACACCGCCCTCGTCTCCCTCGCCGACCAACTCGACGCCCTCGAAAGAGAGGTACGCCGTCCATGATGGCCCCGACCACTGACAACGCCGGGAACCCCGGGGACCCGAGCGCCGCCCGGGCCTCCCTGGAAGCCCTGCGCGCCGAGATCGCCAAAGCCGTGGTCGGCCAGGACCCCGCCGTCACCGGCCTCGTCGTCGCACTCCTGTGCCGCGGACACGTGCTACTAGAAGGAGTCCCCGGGGTCGCCAAAACGTTGCTCGTCCGCGCCCTCGCATCCGCACTCGAACTCGACACCAAGCGCGTCCAGTTCACCCCCGACCTCATGCCGAGTGACGTCACGGGCTCCCTCGTCTACGACACCCGCTCCGCCGAGTTCTCCTTCCAGCCCGGCCCCGTCTTCACCAACCTCCTCCTCGCGGACGAAATCAACCGCACACCTCCCAAGACCCAGTCGTCCCTCCTCGAAGCCATGGAGGAACGCCAGGTCACGGTCGACGGCACCCCCCGCCCGCTCCCCGACCCCTTCCTGGTCGCGGCGACACAGAACCCGGTGGAGTACGAGGGCACTTACCCCCTCCCCGAAGCCCAACTGGACCGCTTCCTCCTCAAGCTCACCATCCCCCTCCCCTCCCGCCAGGACGAGATCGACGTCCTGACCCGCCACGCAGAGGGCTTCAACCCACGCGACCTACGAGCCGCCGGCCTACGCCCGGTCGCGGGCCCGGCGGACCTGGAAGCGGCCCGCGCAGCGGTGGCCAAAACCACCGTCTCCCCCGAGATCACCGGCTACGTGGTCGACATCTGCCGCGCCACCCGCGAGTCGCCGTCCCTCACCCTCGGCGTCTCCCCGCGCGGCGCCACAGCGCTCCTCGCGACCTCGCGCGCGTGGGCATGGCTCACGGGCCGCGACTACGTCATCCCCGACGACGTGAAGGCCCTCGCTCTCCCCACCCTCCGCCACCGCGTCCAGCTGCGCCCGGAGGCCGAAATGGAGGGCGTGACGACTGACTCCGTCATCCACGCGGTCCTCGCCCACGTCCCCGTCCCCCGCTGATGGCGCTCACCGGACGCGCCGCACTCCTCGCGGCCCTCGGCTCACTCCCCGTCGGCATCTGGGACCCCGGCTGGACGGGCCTTCTCGCCGTGAACGCCCCCCTGGCGGTGGCCTGCGCCTGCGACTTCGCCCTCGCGGCACCGGTACGACGCCTGGGCCTGTCCCGCTCCGGCGACACCTCCGTGCGCCTGGGTGAGGCGGCCGACGTGACCCTCACGGTCACCAACCCGTCAGGCCGCCCTCTCCGCGCCCACCTGCGCGACGCCTGGCCCCCCAGCAGCTGGCTCCCCGGCACAGAGGTCGAAGCCTCCCGCCACCGCCTCACAGTCCCCGCGGGTGAACGCCGTCGTGTCACCACACGCCTACGCCCCACCCGCCGAGGCGACCGCCAAGCAGACCGAGTGACGATCCGTTCCTACGGCCCCCTAGGCCTGTTCTCCCGGCAGGGCACCCACAAAATCCCGTGGACGGTACGCGTCCTGCCCCCCTTCACCAGCCGCAAGCACCTCCCGTCCAAACTCGCCCGCCTACGCGAACTCGACGGCCGCACCAGCGTCCTCACCCGAGGCGAAGGCACAGAATTCGACAGCCTGCGCGAATACGTTCCCGGCGACGACACCCGCTCCATCGACTGGCGCGCGACCGCCCGCCACTCCACGGTCGCCGTACGCACCTGGCGCCCCGAACGCGACCGCCACATCCTCGTGGTCCTGGACACCGGTCGCACCTCAGCAGGCCGCGTCGGCGACGCCCCACGCCTGGACGCCTCGATGGACGCCGCCCTGCTCCTGGCAGCACTGGCCTCCCGCGCCGGCGACCGCGTCGACCTCCTCGCCTACGACCGCCGCGTACGCGCCCTGGTCCAGGGCCGCACCGCGAGCGACGTCCTCCCCTCTCTGGTCAACGCGATGGCCACCCTCGAACCGGAACTGATCGAGACAGACGCCCGCGGTCTTACGGCCACTGCGCTCAGGACGGCTCCCCGCCGCTCCCTGATCGTGCTGCTGACCTCCCTCGACGCCGCCCCGGTGGAAGAGGGCCTGCTCCCCGTCCTCGCTCAGCTCACCCAACGCCACACGGTCCTCCTGTCATCGGTCGCCGACCCGCACGTCTCCCGCATGGCGAACTCCCGCGGAAACACCGACGCCGTCTACGAGGCCGCAGCCGCCGCACAGGCACAGAGCGAGCGCCATCGCACCGCGGACCAACTTCGCCGCCACGGTGTCACCGTCGTCGACGCGACACCCGATGATCTGGCGCCGGCCTTGGCAGACGCTTACCTGGCTCTCAAGACAGCAGGACGCCTGTAAGCCAGAACTCAAGGGGGCCGACAAGGGCTTCCGGTCCCCGAGAAACACAAAAAAGGCCCACGCCTAATGGCGTGGGCCTTTTCTAAATTTTGTTCGGCGGCGTCCTACTCTCCCACAGGGTCCCCCCTGCAGTACCATCGGCGCTGTAAGGCTTAGCTTCCGGGTTCGGAATGTAACCGGGCGTTTCCCTCACGCTATGACCACCGAAACACTATGAAACTGTCAAACATGCCGCACCACACCCGTGACCATGGGCATGGGGCCGTTCGTGGTTTCAGAACCAACACAGTGGACGCGAGCAACTGAGGACAAGCCCTCGGCCTATTAGTACCGGTCACCTCCACCCATTACTGGGCTTCCAGATCCGGCCTATCAACCCAGTCGTCTACTGGGAGCCTTACCCCATCAAGTGGGTGGGAATACTCATCTCGAAGCAGGCTTCCCGCTTAGATGCTTTCAGCGGTTATCCCTCCCGAACGTAGCCAACCAGCCATGCCCTTGGCAGAACAACTGGCACACCAGAGGTTCGTCCGTCCCGGTCCTCTCGTACTAGGGACAGCCCTTCTCAATATTCCTGCGCGCGCAGCGGATAGGGACCGAACTGTCTCACGACGTTCTAAACCCAGCTCGCGTACCGCTTTAATGGGCGAACAGCCCAACCCTTGGGACCGACTCCAGCCCCAGGATGCGACGAGCCGACATCGAGGTGCCAAACCATCCCGTCGATATGGACTCTTGGGGAAGATCAGCCTGTTATCCCCGGGGTACCTTTTATCCGTTGAGCGACGGCGCTTCCACAAGCCACCGCCGGATCACTAGTCCCGACTTTCGTCCCTGCTCGACCCGTCGGTCTCACAGTCAAGCTCCCTTGTGCACTTACACTCAACACCTGATTGCCAACCAGGCTGAGGGAACCTTTGGGCGCCTCCGTTACTCTTTAGGAGGCAACCGCCCCAGTTAAACTACCCATCAGACACTGTCCCTGATCCGGATCACGGACCCAGGTTAGACATCCAGCACGACCAGACTGGTATTTCAACGACGACTCCACAACCACTGGCGTGGCCGCTTCAAAGTCTCCCAGCTATCCTACACAAGCCGAACCGAACACCAATATCAAACTGTAGTAAAGGTCCCGGGGTCTTTCCGTCCTGCTGCGCGAAACGAGCATCTTTACTCGTAGTGCAATTTCACCGGGCCTATGGTTGAGACAGTCGAGAAGTCGTTACGCCATTCGTGCAGGTCGGAACTTACCCGACAAGGAATTTCGCTACCTTAGGATGGTTATAGTTACCACCGCCGTTTACTGGCGCTTAAGTTCTCAGCTTCGCACGCCCGAAAGCGCACTAACCGGTCCCCTTAACGTTCCAGCACCGGGCAGGCGTCAGTCCGTATACATCGCCTTACGGCTTCGCACGGACCTGTGTTTTTAGTAAACAGTCGCTTCTCGCTGGTCTCTGCGGCCACCCCCAGCTCGGAGAGCAAGTCTCCTCACCAGTGATGGCCCCCCTTCTCCCGAAGTTACGGGGGCATTTTGCCGAGTTCCTTAACCATAGTTCACCCGAACGCCTCGGTATTCTCTACCTGACCACCTGAGTCGGTTTAGGGTACGGGCCGCCATGAAACTCGCTAGAGGCTTTTCTCGACAGCATAGGATCATCCACTTCACCACAATCGGCTCGGCATCAGGTCTCAGCCTTAATGAGCGGCGGATTTGCCTACCACTCGGCCTACACCCTTACCCCGGGACAACCACCGCCCGGGATGGACTACCTTCCTGCGTCACCCCATCACTCACCTACTACCACCTTGGTTCGGCGGCTCCACCACTTTCCTTTCCCCGAAGGGTCCGGAACGGCTTCACGGCCTTAGCATTAATGGGTTCGATGTTTGACGCTTCACAGCGGGTACCGGAATATCAACCGGTTATCCATCGACTACGCCTGTCGGCCTCGCCTTAGGTCCCGACTTACCCTGGGCAGATCAGCTTGACCCAGGAACCCTTAGTCAATCGGCGCACACGTTTCTCACGTGTGTATCGCTACTCATGCCTGCATTCTCACTCGTGAACCGTCCACCACTAGCTTCCGCTGCGGCTTCACCCGGCACACGACGCTCCCCTACCCATCCATACAGGCGTTGGCCCTATTGTATGAATGACACGACTTCGGCGGTACGCTTGAGCCCCGCTACATTGTCGGCGCGGAATCACTAGACCAGTGAGCTATTACGCACTCTTTCAAGGGTGGCTGCTTCTAAGCCAACCTCCTGGTTGTCTGTGCGACTCCACATCCTTTCCCACTTAGCGTACGCTTAGGGGCCTTAGTCGATGCTCTGGGCTGTTTCCCTCTCGACCATGGAGCTTATCCCCCACAGTCTCACTGCCGCGCTCTCACTTACCGGCATTCGGAGTTTGGCTAAGGTCAGTAACCCGGTAGGGCCCATCGCCTATCCAGTGCTCTACCTCCGGCAAGAAACACACGACGCTGCACCTAAATGCATTTCGGGGAGAACCAGCTATCACGGAGTTTGATTGGCCTTTCACCCCTAACCACAGGTCATCCCCCAGGTTTTCAACCCTGGTGGGTTCGGTCCTCCACGAAGTCTTACCTCCGCTTCAACCTGCCCATGGCTAGATCACTCCGCTTCGGGTCTTGAGCGCGCTACTCTATCGCCCTATTCGGACTCGCTTTCGCTACGGCTTCCCCACACGGGTTAACCTCGCAACACACCGCAAACTCGCAGGCTCATTCTTCAAAAGGCACGCAGTCACGAGAACAAGGCAAGCCTTGTTCCGACGCTCCCACGGCTTGTAGGCACACGGTTTCAGGTACTATTTCACTCCGCTCCCGCGGTACTTTTCACCATTCCCTCACGGTACTATCCGCTATCGGTCACCAGGGAATATTTAGGCTTAGCGGGTGGTCCCGCCAGATTCACACGGGATTTCTCGGGCCCCGTGCTACTTGGGTGTCTCTCAAACGAGCCGCTGATGTTTCGACTACGGGGGTCTTACCCTCTACGCCGGACCTTTCGCATGTCCTTCGCCTACATCAACGGTTTCTGACTCGTCTCACAGCCGGCAGACTGTGAAAGAGAGATCCCACAACCCCGTATACGCAACCCCTGCCGGGTCTCACACGCATACGGTTTGGCCTCATCCGGTTTCGCTCGCCACTACTCCCGGAATCACGGTTGTTTTCTCTTCCTGCGGGTACTGAGATGTTTCACTTCCCCGCGTTCCCTCCACATACCCTATGTGTTCAGGTATGGGTGACAGCCCATGACGACTGCCGGGTTTCCCCATTCGGAAACCCCCGGATCAAAGCCTGGTTGACGACTCCCCGGGGACTATCGTGGCCTCCCACGTCCTTCATCGGTTCCTGGTGCCAAGGCATCCACCGTGCGCCCTTAAAAACTTGGCCACAGATGCTCGCGTCCACTGTGCAGTTCTCAAACAACGACCAGCCACCCGTCACACACCGCTCACGCGATGCTTCACCGGGGCCGGCATCGAGGGGGTTCATTCCCTCAGACACCCAACAGCGTGCCCGACACCCTCGCCACTCATGATCAGCTTTCCACGCTCCGAAGAGCAGTACTGGCAGTCCGAGATGACTGAAAGTGCCGAATAATCAACGTTCCACCCATGAGCAACCAGTGCGAGACATTCGCTCGCATGCTGGCCTCTGGACAACCTTGCGGCTGCCTAGAAGTGCTCCTTAGAAAGGAGGTGATCCAGCCGCACCTTCCGGTACGGCTACCTTGTTACGACTTCGTCCCAATCGCTGGTCCCACCTTCGACAGCTCCCTCCCACAAGGGGTTGGGCCACCGGCTTCGGGTGTTACCGACTTTCGTGACGTGACGGGCGGTGTGTACAAGGCCCGGGAACGTATTCACCGCAGCAATGCTGATCTGCGATTACTAGCAACTCCGACTTCATGGGGTCGAGTTGCAGACCCCAATCCGAACTGAGACAGGCTTTTTGAGATTCGCTCCACCTCACGGTTTCGCAGCTCATTGTACCTGCCATTGTAGCACGTGTGCAGCCCAAGACATAAGGGGCATGATGACTTGACGTCGTCCCCACCTTCCTCCGAGTTGACCCCGGCGGTCTCCTGTGAGTCCCCATCACCCCGAAGGGCATGCTGGCAACACAGGACAAGGGTTGCGCTCGTTGCGGGACTTAACCCAACATCTCACGACACGAGCTGACGACAGCCATGCACCACCTGTACACCGACCACAAGGGGGGCACTATCTCTAATGCTTTCCGGTGTATGTCAAGCCTTGGTAAGGTTCTTCGCGTTGCGTCGAATTAAGCCACATGCTCCGCTGCTTGTGCGGGCCCCCGTCAATTCCTTTGAGTTTTAGCCTTGCGGCCGTACTCCCCAGGCGGGGAACTTAATGCGTTAGCTGCGGCACCGACGACGTGGAATGTCGCCAACACCTAGTTCCCACCGTTTACGGCGTGGACTACCAGGGTATCTAATCCTGTTCGCTCCCCACGCTTTCGCTCCTCAGCGTCAGTAATGGCCCAGAGATCCGCCTTCGCCACCGGTGTTCCTCCTGATATCTGCGCATTTCACCGCTACACCAGGAATTCCGATCTCCCCTACCACACTCTAGCTAGCCCGTATCGAATGCAGACCCGGGGTTAAGCCCCGGGCTTTCACACCCGACGTGACAAGCCGCCTACGAGCTCTTTACGCCCAATAATTCCGGACAACGCTTGCGCCCTACGTATTACCGCGGCTGCTGGCACGTAGTTAGCCGGCGCTTCTTCTGCAGGTACCGTCACTTTCGCTTCTTCCCTGCTGAAAGAGGTTTACAACCCGAAGGCCGTCATCCCTCACGCGGCGTCGCTGCATCAGGCTTTCGCCCATTGTGCAATATTCCCCACTGCTGCCTCCCGTAGGAGTCTGGGCCGTGTCTCAGTCCCAGTGTGGCCGGTCGCCCTCTCAGGCCGGCTACCCGTCGTCGCCTTGGTGAGCCATTACCTCACCAACAAGCTGATAGGCCGCGGGCTCATCCTTCACCGCCGGAGCTTTCAACCACCACAGATGCCTGCGGTAGTGGTATCCGGTATTAGACCCCGTTTCCAGGGCTTGTCCCAGAGTGAAGGGCAGATTGCCCACGTGTTACTCACCCGTTCGCCACTAATCCCCACCGAAGTGGTTCATCGTTCGACTTGCATGTGTTAAGCACGCCGCCAGCGTTCGTCCTGAGCCAGGATCAAACTCTCCGTGAATGTTTACCGGTAATCCGGTGCACACACACGAGAGCGGAACCACCGGAGGAATAATCCGATGGTTCACAGCGTCCTCGCTGTATGTTTCTTCAAAGGAACCTCGCCCCAACCGAAACCGGTCGGAGACGGGGTATCAACTAAATCTGGCGTTGATTTTTGGCACGCTGTTGAGTTCTCAAGGAACGGACGCTTCCTTTGTACTCACCCGAGAGACTCTCTCAGGCTTTCCTCCGGGCTTTTTCCCTTCGGTCTTGCGTTTCCGACTCTATCAGACCGTTTCCGGTTCCGATTTCCTCGGTGCTTTCCAGGTTTCCGCTTTCGCGTTTCCCTTTCCGGCGGTTCCGACTTTATCAGAAGTTTCGCGCCGGTCTGACCGACTGCTCATTTCCGAATCATCGGGAGGGGGCTTCTTCGAAATCGATATTTCTAGAAGCAGACAGATACTCACTGTCGCCGACCGAATGATATCCAGTTCCAGGCAACTGTTCGAATCTACCTCCCCATCGGCTCCGTGTCAACGGCTCCTGTGGGGCGAAGAGGAGACTAGCAGCTCAGCAGCCCCACACGCACATCAGGCGGCCATGGGGACGGTGGCGCTGCGTTCCGCGGCCTCGACGTCGCCCGTTTCGCCGGTGCGAGCCGCGCGACCGCCCACTACATAGACGTAGGCGAGGAAGGCCGCTTCGGCGGCGACTCCGATGGTGATGCGGGCCCAGGTGGGCAGGCCGGAGGGGGTGACGAAGCCTTCGATCGCGCCGGAGACGAAGAGGATCAGGGCGAGGCCGATCGCCATGCCGATCGCAGCGCGGCCTTCTTCCGCGAGGGCTGCTCGCCGGGTGCGTGGGCCGGGGTCGATGACGGTCCAGCCGAGGCGCAGGCCGGTGCCCGCGGCGACGAAGACCGCGGTCAGTTCGAGAAGGCCGTGGGGCAGGACGAGGCCGAGGAAGGTGTCGAGGCGGCCGGCCGAGGACATCAGGCCGAAGCCGACTCCGAGGTTGAGCATGTTCTGGAAGAGGATCCACAGGACCGGGAGTCCGAAGAACACGCCCAGGATCAGGCACTGGGCGGCGGCCCACGCGTTGTTCGTCCAGACCTGGGCGGCGAACGATGCTGCCGGGTGGCTCGAGTAGTACGTCTCGTACTGGCCACCGGGGCGGGTGAGCTCGCGCAGCTCACTGGGGGCCGCTATGGAGGACTGCACTTCGGGATGGGTGCCGATCCACCAGCCCAGGAGGACCGCCACGGCCGTGGAGAGAAGCGCGGTGGGGACCCACCAGTGGCGCGCCCTGTAGACCGCTGCCGGGAAGCCGTACGTCAGGAAGCGGGTGACATCGCGCCAGGAGGCGCGGCGGGTGCCCGTGACGGCACTACGCGCGCGTGCCACCAGTTGGCTGAGCCGCCCCGTCAGCTGGGGGTCGGGGGCGCTGGACTGGATCAGCGAGAGGTGGGTGGCCGTGCGTTGATAGAGCGTGACGAGTTCGTCGGTCTCGGCGCCGGTGAGTCTGCGCTGGCGGCGGAGCAGGGCGTCCAGGCGATCCCACTCCGCTCTGTGGGCGGAGACGAAGACGTCGAGGTCCATCGGTTTCGGCTGCTCCTCGGAGGGTCGTCGGCGGCTCGTCGTGGTGTCAGCTTGTCGTACTGGGGCGCGATGCGCCCTCAGCTTGGCAGACTGGCGGTTCTCGGGGCGGGTCAGGGGAAGGACGGCGGGCGTGAGTGAGCTGGTGACGGGCGAGGCGGTGGCGCTGGAACTGCGTCCCGCGAGGCTGCCGAGCAGGGCGCTCGCCGTGCTGCTCGATCTGTTGGTGGCCGTTGTCGCCTACATCCTCGTGACCGTCGCTCTGGTGGCTTCGACGGCTTCGTTGGACGAGGCGGCCCAGTTCGCGGTGTCCCTCGCCGCCTTCGTGATCGTGATGGTGGGCGGGCCGATCGCCGTCGAGACGCTCAGCCACGGTCGTTCGCTCGGGAAGATGGCGTGCGGGCTGCGGGTGGTGCGGGACGACGGTGGGCCGATCCGGTTCCGACACGCCCTTGTGCGAGGTGGGATCGGGGTGATCGAGATCCTGCTGACGTTCGGCGTCGTCGCTTGTATCGCCTCCCTGGTGTCCGCTCGGGGACGGCGGCTCGGAGACGTGTTCGCGGGGACTCTCGTCGTACGGGAACGGGTGCCGGTGTCGACCTCGGGTTTTCTGCCCCCGCCGCCGCCCTGGCTGGCAGGACGGTTCTCCGGGCTTGATCTGTCGGCGGTTCCCGACGGGCTGTGGCTGGCCATTCGTCAGTACCTGGCGCGGATGCAGCAGCTCGATCCTCAGGTCGGCTCGGTCATGGCCGAGCGGCTGGCCGCCGACCTCGTCGCGCGTACGGGGACTCCGGCGCCGCACGGTGTTCCGTCGGCGGCGTATTTGGCGGCGGTCGTGCAGGAGCGGCAGGCCCGAGAGGTACGGCGGGCTTTCGCGAACGGTCCGATGACCGGGGGCGGGGTGCCTGCTTCCCCGGTTGGCGCGCCGGGGGCGTACGGGCCGGCGCAGAGCTGGTCCCCGGCTCAGGCCCCGTCGTCTGCTGCGGCAGCGGCTCCTCAGGCTGCCGTCGTGCACGAGCCCGAGGCTCGCCGTGACGCGTCCGAGGCGGCGTCGTCGTCCGAGCCTCCCCGTACCGGGTTCGCGCCCCCCGCCTAGGCCGCCCTTACGCCGTCTCCTCCGCGCCCGGTCTCAAGGGAACACCGACGGCGGGGATTCCAGGTCCTCCAGCTCGACGCCGGGTGCCGCGAGGACCACGTCTCCCGCGATGTGCACGGTGTGTTGTTCACCGGTGTCCAGGGCTGTGACCTGGTATTCGTCCACGGTCAGGGGGCCGTTGTCAGTGGCGTGTGCTTCGCTTTTCAGCAGGGCCCAGGACTGGTCCAGGGTGCGCGGGGCGAGGACCGGATCCGTGAAGGCGACGAGCCGTACGCGGGTGGCCGAGGTGGAAGGGGTGAGGCGCAGGAGACGGGCGGTGGCGATGAGGAACGCGGGGGAAGTGCCGGTGAAGGCGTGGGCGCGGACATTGCCTTCTGTGGCGTGAACCCCTGTGGGGTCGGTGCGGACCCAGGTGACGCCGTCGAGGGCGGCGCCGCGGACCTGCCAGCCGGCGGCATGGAGTTCCAGGCGGATGGGGCGGCCGAGTTCGTCGAGGGCGAGGTCGACGGAGCCGGTGTGGGCGCCCGTGGCGGTGGTCAGCTGGGAGACGTAGCGCCAGCCGGACGGGCCGGGGGCGCAGTGGAAGTGTTCTTCTGCGAGGGGGGTGTGATCGTGCGGATCGTGGAGCGAATAACGGCCGCGGGGCATGGGGGTCCTGGGTCTTGACGGGCTGGTCCGGGCGTGGCGGCGCGGGCTGGTCCGGCCACGGCGGCCAAAGGGGCAGGCCCCCGGCACGGGGGTGCGGGGGCCTGCCTCGGAGGTGGTGCTGCTGAGGTGAGGGTGGCTCAGTAGCGGTAGTGGTCCGGCTTGTACGGGCCCTCGACCTCGACGCCGATGTAGGAGGCCTGCTCCGGGCGGAGCGTCGTCAGCTTCACGCCGAGCGCGTCCAGGTGGAGACGGGCGACCTTCTCGTCCAGGTGCTTGGGCAGCGTGTACACGCCGATCGGGTACTCGGACTGCTTGGTGAACAGCTCGATCTGGGCCAGCGTCTGGTCCGCGAAGGAGTTGGACATCACGAACGACGGGTGGCCGGTGGCGTTGCCCAGGTTCAGCAGGCGGCCCTCGGACAGCACGATGAGGACCTTGCCGTCGGGGAACTTCCAGGTGTGGACCTGAGGCTTGACCTCGTCCTTCACGATGCCGGGGATCTTGGCGAGGCCGGCCATGTCGATCTCGTTGTCGAAGTGGCCGATGTTCCCGACGATGGCCTGGTGCTTCATCTTGGCCATGTCCGAGGCCATGATGATGTCCTTGTTGCCGGTCGTGGTGATGAAGATGTCGGCCTTGTCGACGACCTCGTCGAGGGTCGTGACCTGGTAGCCGTCCATCGCCGCCTGGAGGGCGCAGATCGGGTCGATCTCGGTGACGATGACGCGGGCGCCCTGGCCTCGCAGCGACTCCGCGCAGCCCTTGCCGACGTCGCCGTAGCCGCAGACGACGGCGGTCTTGCCGCCGATGAGGACGTCGGTGGCGCGGTTGATGCCGTCGATCAGGGAGTGGCGGCAGCCGTACTTGTTGTCGAACTTCGACTTCGTCACGGCGTCGTTCACATTGATCGCCGGGAAGAGCAGCTGGCCGTCGCGCTGCATCTCGTACAGGCGGTGGACGCCGGTGGTGGTCTCCTCGGTCACGCCGCGGATCTCCGAGGCGAGCTGGGTCCACTTCTGGGAGCCGTCGGTGATGGTGCGGTTCAGGAGTTCGAGGATGACGCGGTGCTCGTCGTTCTCGGCGGTGTCGACCGAGGGGACCTTGCCGGCCTTCTCGTACTCGACGCCCTTGTGAACGAGGAGGGTGGCGTCACCACCGTCGTCGAGGATCATGTTCGGGCCGCCGGTGGGGGTGTTCGGCCAGGTCAGCGCCTGCTCCGTGCACCACCAGTACTCCTCCAGCGTCTCGCCCTTCCAGGCGAAGACCGGGACACCCTGCGGGTTGTCGGGCGTACCGTTCGGGCCGACGGCGATGGCGGCGGCCGCGTGGTCCTGGGTGGAGAAGATGTTGCAGGACACCCAACGGACCTGGGCGCCCAGGGCGACCAGGGTCTCGATCAGGACGGCGGTCTGCACGGTCATGTGCAGCGAGCCCATGATGCGGGCACCGGCCAGCGGCTGGGTGGCGGCGAACTCCTTGCGGATCGCCATCAGGCCGGGCATCTCGTGCTCGGCGAGAGTGATCTCCTTGCGGCCGAACTCGGCCAGGGAGAGGTCGGCGACCTTGAAGTCCTGTCGGTTTTCGACAGTCGTCATTGCGAGCTGCTCCTCGGGGTTGGGGCGAGGTGGGTACGGCTGGTCTGCGCGGCGGCGGACACAGGGTGCCGAAAAGAGGACACAGGCATGCCCGGTGCGCGCAGCGCAGTCCGTCGGAGGCCCTCTCTCCCTCGGTCGGTCCGTGGGACCGCCCGACCGCCATCAGCAGCGACGTCTGGCTTCGTCCCAAGCTACACCGGTACGACCGGCCGTCCCCAGTCCACCTCCGAACCCATAGCGTCGTTCAAGGGATGCCCTAGGCATGGGGAGCGCCGGACGGGACAGCGATAACAGGACACCCCCGGTCGCCGGAGCAGGTCCAACAGACAGGGTCAAAAAGGGACTTTCTGCTTCTTTGGGCTCGTCGGCGCGGTGGTGGAGGATGCGAAGAGATCGGGACCAGCTGATCGATCTCGCGGGGCGTCAGGGACGGCGTTCCGCGTGACAAAGGCGTTAGGAGATCGACGTGACCAGTCCGGCCGGCCCTCCCCCCACGGGCAGCGGCAGTGGCGAGCGGCAGAGGGTGAAGCTGCTCGCGGTGACCGCGTGTCCGACCGGCATCGCGCACACGTACATGGCGGCGGAGAAGCTCCAGCAGGCCGCCGAGAGCCGCGGCATCGACATGAAGGTGGAGACCCAGGGATCGATCGGGGCCGAAAACGTCCTCGATGACAACGATGTCAGCACTGCGGACGGCATCATCGTCGCCGCGGACAAGGATGTGGATCTGAGCCGCTTCGCCGGCAAGCGGGTCCTCAAGGTCGGGGTGGCGGAGGGCATTCACCACCCCGAGGAGCTGATCGAGCGGGTGCGGTCGGCGCCGGTGCACCGGCCCGGGGCAGCGGCGGCGGCGTCGTCGTCCGGCGGGAAGGAACGCGGCGTCGGGTACAAGGCCCTGATGAACGGGGTCAGTTACATGATCCCGTTCGTGGTGGTCGGCGGGCTGCTGATCGCGATCTCGCTCTCGCTCGGCGGGCACACGGACCCGTCCGGCGGTCTGGTCATCCCGAAGGACTCCTTCTGGATGGACGTGAACAACATCGGGGTCATCGGCTTCACGCTGATGGTGCCGATCCTCTCCGGCTACATCGCGTACGCCATCGGCGACCGCCCCGCCCTCGTCCCCGGCATGATCGGCGGCTGGATAGCCAACACCGGTGAGCTCTACGACTCCAAGGCGGGCGCCGGGTTCATCGGGGCGATCGTGACCGGCTTCCTCGCCGGGTATCTGGTGCTGTGGATCAAGAAGGTCAAGGTCCCGAAGTTCGTGCAGCCGATCATGCCGATCATCGTGATCCCGATCGTGGCGACCACGACGCTCGGACTGTTCTTCATCTACGTCCTCGGGAAACCGATCTCCTGGGTGTTCGAGCACCTGACCGACTGGCTCAGCGGCATGACCGGTACCAGTGCGATCCTGCTGGGCGCGATCCTCGGGCTGATGATCGCGTTCGACATGGGCGGACCGGTCAACAAGACGGCGTTCCTGTTCGGTGCCGGCCTCATCGCGTCCGGCAACCAGACGGTGATGGGCATGTGCGCCGCCGCGATCCCGGTGATGCCGCTGGGCCAGGGGCTCGCCACGCTCATCCGTAAGCGGCTCTACACCGAGCAGGAACGGGAGACCGGGCTCGCCTCGCTCTTCATGGGCTGCTTCGGCATCTCCGAGGGCGCGATCCCGTTCGCGGCGGCGCGGCCCGCGCAGGTCATCCCGGCCAACATGCTCGGCGGCGCGGTGGCCGGTGCGGTCGCCGGGGTCGCCGGGGTCGAGGACGCGGTGCCGCACGGCGGGCCGATCGTGGCGGTGCTCGGCGCGGTGAGCGGTGTGCCGATGTTCTTCGTGGCGGTGGTGATCGGCACGGTCGTCACGGCGCTGATGACTGTCGGCCTCGTGGACGTGAGCGAGCGCAGGCGGCGGGGAGCCGCGGTCGTCGGCGTGGCGGTGGCCGGGCCCGAGCCGGTGCTGGTCGGGGCGGGTGCGGGAGTGGCGCCGGACGCCGCCGGCGTCGTGGCGCAGAGGAGCGTGGCCGCAGCGCCCGCGCCGCCCACCTCGCCCACCTCGCCCGCCTCGGCATCTGCCTCGCCTGCGTCTGACTCGTCCGCTGCTGCCTCGTCAGCCGCTCCGGGCGATGTCGAAGTGCTCTCCGGGTATCTCACCGAGCAGACCGTGAAGGTCGGACTCGATGCGGACGGCAAGGAGGCCGCCATCCGTGAGATGGCCGGGCTGCTGGCGCGGAGCGGCAGGGTCGCGGACGTGGACGAGCTGGTGGCGACCGCGTTGCGGCGGGAGGCGCAGGGCACGACCGGGCTCGGTGAGGAGATCGCGATTCCGCATGCCAAGACGGATGCGGTGACGGCCCCTGTCGTCGGGTTCGCGCGGTCCCTGGAGGGGATCGAGTGGGGATCCCTGGACGGTACGAGGGCCAAGCTGGTGTTCATGATCGCCGTGCCGGAGGCGGCCTCGGGGGATGAGCATCTGCGGATTCTGGCGCTGCTGTCGCGGAAGCTGATGGACACCGGGTTCCGGGAGCGGCTCATGACCGCGGCGGACGAGTCGGCGGTGCTCGCGGTGTTGGGCGAGGTCGGGTAGCCGTTGCTCAGCCGGGTCGGGGCCGTGCCCTTCCGCTCGTACGGGGGGGGCGGGCCCTTGCGCGTAAAGGAGTGCGTACGGGCCCCCGAGAGACCGCTGTCCCCGCTGGGTGATCACCGCGCGAGCGTGAGGGGCGAAGGCGGACTGAGGGCCCGCCGGTGTCCGGCGGGCCCTCAGTGTGGTCAGTGGCCGGCGGTGGGCTGCTGGGCCGGGCCTCCGGGGGTGGCCTCGCGGTCGGGGCCCTTGGCGGCCTCGGCCTCGCTGTAGATGTCGGGCTCCAGGTAGATGACGCGGGCGATCGGGACGGCCTCGCGGATACGGGCCTCCGCCGCGTTGATGGCGTTGGCGACCTCGGTGGCCGTGTCGTCGTGCTGGACGGCGATCTTGGCGGCGACCAGGAGCTCCTCGGGGCCGAGGTGGAGCGTGCGCATGTGGATGATGCCCGTGACGGTGTCACCGTCGACGATCGCGGTCTCGATCCTCTTGACCTCGTCGACGCCCGCGGCCTCGCCGAGCAGCAGGGACTTGGTCTCGGCGGCCAGGACGAGCGCGATCAGGATGAGCAGGATGCCGATGCAGAGGGTGCCGATGCCGTCCCAGACGCCGTCGCCGGTGATCAGAGCGAGGCCGACGCCGCCGAGGGCGAGGACGAGACCGATGAGCGCGCCGAAGTCCTCAAGGAGGACGACGGGCAGCTCGGGCGCCTTGGCGCGGCGGATGAACTGGGACCAGGTCTGGGAGCCCCGCAGCTCGTTGGACTCCTTGATGGCGGTCCGGAAGGAGAAGCCCTCGGCGATGATCGCGAAGACGAGGACGCCGACCGGCCAGTACCAGTGCTCGACCTCGTGCGGGTGCTTGATCTTCTCGTAGCCCTCGTAGATGGCGAACATGCCGCCGACCGAGAACAGGACGATGGAGACGAGGAAGGCGTAGATGTAGCGCTCGCGGCCGTAGCCGAACGGGTGCTGCGGGGTGGCTTCGCGCTGGGCCTTCTTGCCGCCGAGCAGGAGCAGGAACTGGTTGCCGGAGTCGGCGAGCGAGTGGACGCCCTCGGCGAGCATCGACGAGGAACCGCTGAACGCGAACGCCACGAACTTCGATGCCGCGATCGCGAGGTTGGCGCCGAGTGCCGCCACGATCGCCTTGGTACCGCCTGACGCGCTCATGTGTTCGCGTTGTCCCTTCGTACGCCGTCCCGGGCTCGGCCTGTCCGCCTTTGCCCGCCCTTTGCCGGTGGGCCATTCTTGCAGCCCTGCCCGGGGGCGACTCGTCAGGTATCCACAGTGCCGGTCATACGATCACAGTTGCCCGGAAGACCGTGCCCGTCCCGGACACCTCGGCCTTCTCGCCGGCCGGGACGAACACCGACTGACCAGGGCTCAGCTGGTGCTCCCCCGCCCGGATCGAGCCCGCCGTGCAGAGCAGGATCTGCGGGGTCGGGCGCGTCAGGTCATGGGCGGCGCCGCCCTCGGGGAGGACGTACCTCGACAGCCGGAACTCGTCGATCGGGGTCTCGTAGACCTCCTCGCCGTCCGGGGACGCCTCCGGGCGCAGCACGCCGGGGTCGGCGGCCTCGAAGCGGACGATGCGCAGGAGTTCGGGGACGTCGACGTGCTTGGGGGTCAGGCCGCAGCGCAGGACGTTGTCCGAGTTGGCCATGATCTCGACGCCCAGACCGTTCAGGTAGGCGTGCGGGATGCCGGCGCCGAGGAACAGCGCCTCGCCGGGCTGGAGACGGACGTGGTTCAGGAGCATGGCCGCGATGACGCCCGGGTCGCCCGGGTAGTGGTGGGCGATGTCCGCGTACGGGGCGTACGCGCCGCCGAGGCGCGCGCAGGCGGCGGCCGCCTCCGTGACCGTACGGGCCATCTCCTCGCGGTCGGCGCTGAGGACGGCCGTGAGGACCTCGCGCAGGGCGGCGTCCTCGGGGTGGGCGTGCAGCAGGTCGACGTACGGCTTGAGGGAGTCGACGCCGAGGCCGGCCAGGAGTTCGGCGGCCTGGTTCGGGTCGCGGAAGCCGCACAGGCCGTCGAACTCGGTGAGCGCGCAGATGAGTTCGGGCTTGTGGTTGGCGTCCTTGTAGTTGCGGTGCCCGGCGTCCACGGGGATGCCGCGGCGCTCCTCGTCCTCGTAACCGTCCTTGGCCTGCGCGAGGTTCGGGTGCACCTGGAGGGAGAGCGGGGCGCCGGCGGCGAGGATCTTGAGCAGGAAGGGCAGGCGCGGGCCGAACTTCGCGACGGCCGCGGCCCCCAACTCCCGTTCCGGATCGGCCTCGACGACCTCGACGAGCGTGCCGCGCGCGGTGCGCGAGGGTGCTCCGGGGTGGGCCCCCATCCACATCTCCGCCTGCGGCTCGCCGCTCGGCGCGATACCCAGGAGGTCGGGGATGGCGGTGGTGGAACCCCAGGCGTAGGGGCGGACAGTGTTGTCGAGGCGGTCCATCGGGTTCTTTCTGTACGACGGTCAGGGCGTCCCGTACGTCGATCCGTGCGGCCATGTCGATCCGTACGGCGGTCGGGGCGTCCCGGGCATGATCAGGCTCCGGAGGCGAGCGCCAGGTAAACCGCGGCGAAATCCGTGATGGCGATCAGTTCCGCGAGGGTCTCCAGTTCGGCGCCTTCCTCCGGTTCCAGCTCGCTGATCGGGGTGTCGTGGCTCAGGGCCAGTTCACGGGCGGCCGGCGCGGCGGAGAGGCCGCCGAGGGGGCGGTCGCGGAGCAGCACCACGCGCGCGTGGAGCGCGGGAGGCTCCTCCACCCGGTCGCGGAAGAAGTCGTCGGGGTCGGCGCTGGCGGCCAGCGGTCCGGCGAGCAGCGCGCTGTGGGCGGCGAGCGCCTCGGGCAGTTCGGCGACCAGGGCGGGGCGGCCGGAGAGTTCGGCGAGCGCGGCGGCGAACCGGCGGCCCGCCGGGCCGGCCGAGACGCCCTCCGTCCAGATCACCGGAAGCGCGTCGGCCAGCTCCGCGGCGAGAGTCTTCGCCGGGTTGCTGTACGTCGCGATGGCGGGCCCGCAGCGTTCGGCGATGTGGTCCAGGCGGTCGGCGACCTTCTCCAGTACGTCGGGCGGGGCGGCGAGCAGGCCGGTGCGGTCGAGGATCGCCAGCAGCGGGGTGAGCAGCGCCCACAGGACGCCGGGGGCGGACGCGGCGAGTTGCTGACCGTTCTGCTCGTACGGGGCCGTCGCGAGCGGTACGAACATGCCGTGGGCGCCCTCGACCGCCTCGGCGAGCGGGGTTTCGGCGGGGGCCACCGCGACGACCGTGCAGCCGCGGCGGTAGGCCTGGTCGGCGAGGAGGGAGAGGCCCGGTTCGGTGCCGTCGGGGGTGGCGATCAGGAGCAGGTCGATCGAGCCGGTCCAGCCAGGGAGCTCCCAGCGCAGGGCGCCCGCGGCGGGGGCGACGCCGGTGGGGGCGAGGCGGATGACGGGGCTGCCGGCGCCGGCGAGTGTGCCGAGGAGGTCGGCGACGTGGGTGGCGGCGGCGCCGGGTCCCGCGATGAGGACCGCGCGGGGGCGGCCGTCGGGCTTGAGGTCGTTGACGCCGGCCTCGGCGGCGTGCCGGGACGCGGTGCGGACGCGGGCGCCTGCCTCGGCGGCGCCGCGCAGCAGGCCGCGGCGGTCGGCCTCCGAGAGCGCCTCAGGGGTGTCGAGCAGCGATTCGTCGAGCATGGGCGGCAGACTCCTCCGATCGCCGGGTTCGTCGATTACGCGTGTGTGGCCCCGTCAGGCTTTCGGGGGCCGGGCCGCGTCGTCACGCGGGGCGGCGGGCCTCGTCGACGAGGAGGACGGGGATGCCGTCGCGGACCGGGTACGCGAGGCCGCAGTCCTGGCCGGTGCAGATCAGCTCGGTGTCCTGCTCCTTGAGAGGGGCGTGGCAGGCCGGGCAGGCGAGGATCTCCAGGAGGCCGGCTTCGAGCGGCATGAGGGTTCCCTTCGGGGGCGGTACGGCTGCGTGAGCGGATGTGCCTGGTCAGCGTACCGCCGGTGGGGGGTGGGTGCCGGGGTTGTGGATAACCGGGCCGCCCCAGCGGCACGACTGTCCGCGGCCAGGGCGAGCGAGGTCAACGGCACCCCCGTCGACCTCACGCCCTGATGATCGCCAGCACCTCGTCCCGGACCTTCGCCATCGTGGCCTCGTCCCTGGCCTCGGCGTTCAGCCGCAGCAGCGGTTCGGTGTTGGACGGGCGGACGTTGAACCACCAGTCGGCGGTCGTGATCGTGAGGCCGTCGAGGTGGTCGAGGGTCACGCCTTCCTGGCCCTCGTAGGCGGAGCGGATCGCGGTGAGTCGGTCCTGCTGGTCGGCGACCGTGGAGTTGATCTCGCCGGAGCCGGTGTAGCGGTCGTAGGAGGCCACGAGGCCGGACAGCGGGCCCTGCTGGCCGCCGAGGGCGGCGAGGACGTGGAGGGCGGCCAGCATGCCGGTGTCGGCGTTCCAGAAGTCCTTGAAGTAGTAGTGCGCGGAGTGCTCGCCGCCGAAGATCGCGCCGGACGTCGCCATCTCGGCCTTGATGAAGGAGTGGCCCACGCGCGTGCGGACCGGGGTGCCGCCGTTCTCCTTGACGACCTCCGGGACCGACCAGGACGTGATCAGGTTGTGGATGATCACGCCCTTGCCGCCGTTCCTGGCCAGCTCGCGGGCGGCCACCAGGGCGGTGATGGCCGACGGGGAGACCGGGTCGCCGTGCTCGTCGACGACGAAGCAGCGGTCGGCGTCGCCGTCGAAGGCGATGCCCAGGTCGGCGGACTCCTCGCGGACGCGCTTCTGGAGGTCGACGAGGTTCGCCGGGTCGAGGGGGTTGGCCTCGTGGTTCGGGAACGTGCCGTCCAGCTCGAAGTACATCGGGACGAGGGTCAGGGGCAGACCCGCGAACACCGTGGGAACCGTGTGCCCGCCCATGCCGTTGCCCGCGTCGACGACGACCTTCAGGGGGCGGATGGCGGTGAGGTCGACGAGGGAGCGCAGGTGGGCCGCGTAGTCCTCCAACGTGTCGCGTCGGGTGACGGTTCCCCGGGTCGCGGCCGGGGCGGGGGCGCCCGATTCGGCCCAGCCCTCGACGAGCTCGCGGATCTCGGTGAGGCCGGTGTCCTGGCCCACGGGTGCGGCGCCCGCGCGGCAGAGCTTGATGCCGTTGTACTGGGCCGGGTTGTGGGAGGCCGTGAACATCGCGCCCGGCAGGTTCAGCGCACCCGAGGCGTAGTACAGCTGGTCGGTGGAGCACAGGCCGATCTCGGTGACGTCGACGCCCTGGGCGGCGGCCCCGCGCGCGAAGGCGCCGGACAGGCCGGGGGACGAGGGCCGCATGTCGTGGCCGATGACGATCGCGCTCGCTCCGGTCACCCGGACGAAGGCCGCCCCGAAGAGCTCCGCGAGCGGCTCGTCCCACTGGTCGGGGACAACGCCGCGCACGTCGTACGCCTTCACGAGCTGTGACAGATCAACGGTCACCGGCCAACCCTCCAAAAAGTCCTATCGGTCGGCCCAAACTACCCTCCCCCACTGACAGCGTGCTCCGCGTCCATCGACTGGACCCGTGAACGTAACCTCAGGTCAGGGCAGCATCCAGTCCAGGACCGGCGAACTCTGCCCGACGACGATCAGGCACATCACCAGCAGCAGCCCGAGGCTCCAGGGCAGGACCTTGCGCAGCAGGTCCCCCTCGCGGCCGGCGAGGCCGACGGCGGCGCAGGCGATGGTGAGGTTCTGCGGGGAGATCATCTTGCCGAGGACGCCGCCGGAGCTGTTCGCGGCGGCCAGCAGTTCCGGGGAGAGTCCCGACTCACGCGCGGCGGTCACCTGGAGCGCCCCGAAGAGCGCGTTGGCGGAGGTGTCGGAGCCGGAGACGGCCACGCCGAACCAGCCGAGGACCGGCGACAGGAAGGCGAGTCCGGCGCCGGCCGCCGCCACGAAGTGGCCGATGGTGGCGGCCTGTCCGGAGAGGTTCATGACGTAGGCGAGCGCGAGGACGCTCGTCACGGTGAGGATGGCGAACCTCAACTCGTGGACGGTGGCGAGCCATTCCCTGACGGCCACGCGCGCGTGGACGCCGAGGACGACGGCCGTGCACACCCCGGCGAGCAGCACGAGCGTGCCGCCGGTGGAGACGATCGGCCAGATGAACACGTTGCCGCCGACCGGGTCGCCGTCGGCGTTCACGACGTTCAGGAAGGGCCAGTCGTAGGTCTGGGTCGCGTTCGCCAGCCAGTCCTTGACCGCGGGGATCTGCGCGATCGAGAAGATGGCGACGATCAACGCGTAGGGGGCGTAGGCCCGTACGACCTCACCGCGCGGGTCGTCCTCGTCGAGTTCCTCGCTCCTGGCGCCCGTCAGCACGGACGCGCGTACCGACTCCTCGGCGGGCACGCGTGCGTGCGGTACGGCGACCAGGGCGGCAGCTCCCGCCAAGGCGGCGCCGATGTCGGCGAGTTGGGCGGAGACGTAGTTGGAGGCGGCGAACTGGGCGACGGCGAAGGCGACACCGCACACCAGGGCGGGCACCCAGGTGTCGCGCAACCCGCGCCGCCCGTCGACGAGATACACCAGCACGAGGGGCACCACCAGGGCGAGCAGCGGCGTCTGACGGCCCACCACGGAGGCCACGGTGTCCAGTGGAAGCCCCGTCACCTGAGCGAGCGTCACCACGGGGGTGCCCATCGCGCCGAAGGCCACGGGCGCGGTGTTGGCGACGAGGGCGACGACGGCCGCCTTCACCGGGTCGAAGCCGAGGGCGACGAGCATGACCGAGCAGATCGCGACGGGTGCGCCGAAGCCGGCGAGGGCCTCCAGGAGGGCGCCGAAGCAGAAGGCGACGACGAGGGCCTGGATGCGCGGGTCGTCGGAGAGCCGCCCGAAGGAGCGGCGCAGGATGTCGAAGTGCCGGGTGCGGACCGTCATCCGGTACACCCACAGGGCGTTGACGACGATCCACAGGATGGGGAAGAGGCCGAAGACGGCGCCCTGGGCGCCGCTGGAGAGCGTCTGGCCCAGCGGCATGCCGTACGCGAGCCAGGCGACCAGAACGGCCGCCAGCAGCCCTGTGAGGCCCGCGAGATGGGCCTTGAGGCGGACGCCGCCGAGCAGGACGAGGACGATCACCAGGGGCAGGGCGGCGACGAGGGCGGACAGGCCCAGTGAGTCGGCGACGGGTTCCAGTTCCTGGACGTACACGGGCGCCTCCCCGATCCGGTTCCGCGTCCGGGGTCGGTCGATTCCGGTATGCGGAAAGCGATTTCTCGTTTCGGCTTCCGGAATGGTCGTGTCCGCGCCAAGCAGTCGTCAATGGGCGTGCGTCACTGAGTGGAACGTGCACCAAATGCACACGGGAAGAGGGTGGTTGCCGACCGGGAGGTCAGTTGTCGGGCGAGCGCAGCACGCGCAGATGCCCGCGCCGCGCGACCTCCATGGGGTCCGCCGCACGTCCCCCGCCACCGGCACGGGCGGCGCGCTCCTGCGGGCGGGCCGCCTCGCGGACCGCGTTGGCAAGCGCTTCCAGGTCGTCGCCGCTGGGGCGGGCGGGAGCCGAACTGTCGAGGAGCCGGACGACCTCCCAGCCGCGCGGGGCGGTGAGGCGCTCGGAGTGCTCGGCGCACAGGTCGTAGCAGTGGGGTTCGGCGTAGGTGGCGAGCGGGCCGAGGACCGCGGTCGAGTCGGCGTAGACGTACGTCAGCGTCGCGACGGCGGGGCGGCCGCAAGCGGTGCGCGAACAGCGACGTACAGGGCTCACGACGTTGGACGGTACCGCACTCTTGAGCGGGCCGCGACGACTCTCCCTCAGGTCACTCCACCGTGTCGTGGCGTGAAACGGCCCACACGCCTCTCCGAACACACCGGCCCCACCTGCACAGATACCGCTTTCTGAGATTTCGGACGGTCCCGAGTCCGGTCACCACTCGGCACAAACAAGGTCAAATGCCTTGAGATCGCCGGTCCCGGAGAGATACGGAAATGAGCCCAACCTTGGCCGGAATGGTCATCCGGCGACAGGCCGCACCAGGGGACTACGCTTCAGCAGTGATGGACAGCCCCGTACCGCCCCCCGCCCGTGCCGCCGGCCCCGGCCCCCGCCGACGTGATCGCCACGGCCGGGGTATGCGCGGCCCGATCGCGCCGCCCCAGGTGCCGCTCGCGGCCAGCCGTGCCGAGGTGTTCGCGGATCTGGTGCAGGACTCCGTGGAGCGTCTGGAGCGGCGCTGGCCGCAGCTCGCCGACATCGATTTCCTGGTCCTGGAGGTGCCCCGCCTCGACGGCCGGACCTTCAACGACGAGGCGGTCCCCCTGGGCGGCACGATTGCCGCACGCGAGGGACGCCCCGCGCGCGTGGTGGTGTACCGCCGCCCCGTGGAGATCCGCACCAAGGGCCGCGACGAACGCGCGGCCCTGGTGCACGAGGTCGTCGTCGAGCAGGTCGCCGAGCTGCTGGGGCTGACCCCGGAGACGGTCGACCCGCGCTACGGCGAGGAGTGAGAAACGGCCTCCTGGGGGCTGCTTCCGTGGAGAAGCGACCCCGCGCGGGCTACTTCTGCAACACCGACAGGTCCTCGTCCGCCTCCGGCACCGCCACCATGCCCCGGTCGTCCGGCAGCGTCTGGACCGTGAAGCCGGGAATGCCGTCCTCAGTGGCCGCCAGAGTGCGGGCCGCGTAGACAGGGCCGCCCGACTCCGGCTCCACCGTCAGCGCGTACGTGCCCTTCAGACCGCTCGGCACGGGCAGCTTCACGTCCTGGGTGGTGCCGCCCTTGATCGTGTACGTCTTCGAGGCGGCCGTACCGCCGTCGCTGCCCGCCGACGCGGTCACCTTGACCTTCGCGGTACCGCCGGGGGCCACCAGGGACAGCGTGGTGCCCTTGGCGCTGTTGTCGGCGACCGTCGCGCGCGTGCCGACCGGGCGGGTGGCGGGGATGTACGCCGTCTCCTGCTTGTCGCCCTTGCCTCGGGTGACCCGCAGTGCGGCCACCACCGGTACGGACTCGCCGGTGGGCGTCAGGATCAGCGAACCGGCCTCCCCGCGCGTGACGGCGCCCAGGTCGACCGCGGTCGTCATGCCGGCCTTGATGTGCAGCGTCTCGTTGCCGGCCGGGGTGATCGAGCCGGACGGCGAGGCGAGGCGGACCTTCAGGTCGGCGTCGGCGTCACCGGGCGCGAAGGCGACCAGACGCACGGCCGTGGCGTCCTTGGGGATGCCCGGCAGGACCAGGCTGCCCGCCGGATCCGTGGCGGCGGCCAGCCAGTCGCCGCCGATCTTGTCGTCGAGGGCCTGCACGGCGGCGCCCACACGCCCGCTGCGGACGCTGACGTGGACGGTGAGGTTGGTCTGCTTGTCGCTGATGAGCGTGGACAGCAGGATCGGCTCGCTGGACTTCGGCGGCACCGTGATGTCCTCACCGACCGGGGAGTCGATGGCACCGTCCTTGCCGTAGAGCTGGATGTCGACGACGGCAGCCGAGTCGTCGGGGTTGGTCAGGTGCACGTAGTCGGTGCGGTCGGCGGCGGTGCTGGCGCCGGGGAACCAGAACTCGGTGTCCGCGGCACCGCAGTTGACGCCCTGGAGGCCGCGTCCGGTGCCCGCGGCGACCTCGGTGGTCTCCTGCACCGTCCAGCCGGGCGCGAACCTGCCCTCGGCGGTGCCGATGAGTGCGGGCGAGTCGCCGCCGGAGGCGTCCTCGGTGTCGGGCGCACCGGGTTCCTTGGCGGTGAGGACCGGCTTGGCCGCCTTGCCGCCCGCCTTCTTGTCGTCCTTCTTGTCGCTGTCCTGCGCCTCCTGTGCCGCGGAGACGAGTTCGGCCTTGCCGTCGCTTCCCGTGCCCTTGGTGACGGGCGTGAAGGACGTGTAGGACGTGTCGGCGAGGTCGGAGAGGCTGGGGCTCGGGCAGAGCAGGCTCGTGCGCTCCACGGGCAGTTCGGCGGCCGCCCCGGCGGTGGTCGTGCCGGACGCGTCGGGCGCGTTGAGCGAGGCGAAGCCGGTGACGGCGGCGAGAGCGGTCGCGCAGGCGATCAGGGACACGGTGGTGCGGTTCACTGCTGGCTCCCGTCGGGACGCTCGCCGTCGTGCTGCTGCGGCTGCGCCGGGTCGTACGTGGCGTCGTAACCCTGGTCGTACGGCTGCCCGTACTGGTCGTACGACGGCTGCTGCGCCTGGCCCCCGTACGCGTACGGGTCGTACTGGCCGCCCTGGTACGGGTCCGCGTAGCCCTGCTGGTCGTAGCCGCCCGCCGGGTACTGCTGCGGGGCGGACTGGTACTGGTCACCGGCGTAGCCGCTGTACTCGGCGCCCGCGTAGCTCGCCTGGTTCCAGTCGCCGTAGGACTGCTGCTGCGGGACCGGGACCGGGGTCTCCTCCGAAGGAGGAGACACGGGCTCGTCGCTCTGGGCGGACTCCTCGGCCTCCGCCTGGGCGCGCAGGCGGCGGGCGCGGCGGCCCTCGCCCTCGGTCGCCTGGGCGGGGATCGCCCGCTCCTCCTCGGGGAGGTCGTCGTCGATGTCGCGGCGGCGGCCGGGCAGGGCCAGCACCACGAGGACGAGGGCGAGGGCGCCCTGGGTCCACAGCCAGGCGGTGTGGGTGATCGGGTCGTCGTAGACGACGTCCAGCTTGCCGCCGGCGGCGGGGAGTTCGAAGCCCTGGGCCCAGCCGTCGACCGTGGTCGCGGTGAGCGGCCTGCCGTCCAGGGTGGCCGTCCAGCCCTCGGCGGCGGTGTCGGCCAGGCGCAGGGTGCGGCCGTCGGCGCCGGCCGGGATCGTGGTGTGGATCTCGACGGGGCCCGCGGCGACCAGCGTCGGGGTGCCGGAGCCGGTGACGATGGTGGCGCGGGCGACGTCCTGGTCGACCCGCCACAGGGCGCTGCCGTTCTGCTCGCTGAGCCGGGACAGGCCCGGGGTGGCGTCCAGGACGCGGGTCACCTCGCGCGGGGCGCCCTTGTGGACGAGGACGTAGCGCACCGCGAACTTGCCGAGCTGGTCGGCCTGGTCGGCGCCGGAACCGGCGACGAGGTTGGCGACGACCTTGTCGAGCTGGGTGTTCTCGCCATCGGCGGCGGCCAGTTCACCGTCACCGAGGCGGGCGCCCGAGCCGCGCACCAGCATGTAGCCGACATGGGCGGCGGAGTCGCTGTCGAGGACGAGGGTGCGGGCCCGGTCGCGGTTGTTGCCGTCCTCGGCGACGAACGCGGGCACCTGCACCGGGTCGCGGCGCTCCAGGGGGCCGTCGGCGCCGCCGATCATCCAGCCGGCGGCGACGAGCAGGGGGCCCGCGGCGGCGGCGAAGGCGATCAGCGCGGCGACCGGTTGGCGCCAGCCGAAGCTCTGCTCGGCGACCCGCGCGCGTGCCCCGTCGGCGCCGAGCATCGCGGCGGCCAGCAGGGCGATGCCGTAGACGAGGGTGGCGGGCCCGGCCCAGGTGGAGCCGTTGGACAGGGCGGCGAAGACGAGGCCCACGAGGGCGATCGCCCAGGCCGTCCAGATGCCGAACTGGCGCTGCGAGCGCAGCAGGGCGGCCAGCGCGGCCAGGACGACGCCGATGAGCATCAGCCCGTCGACCGTGCCGGGGCCGCCGGGGCTGGCACCGAGCAGGTCGACGGCGGAGGCTGCCGAGGAGCCGTACTTCAGGCCGGCCTCGTCGAAGAATCCGAACGGCAGCAGCGTCAGCGACCAGGGCGCGAGGATCAGCAGCGGTGTGCCGAGCTGGGCCAGGAAGCGCAGGCCGTAGGCGGTGATGTCGGTGCGGCGCACGGCCAGGACGCCGAGGCCGAGCAGCAGCGCGATCGGCCAGATGATCGGCGTGAACGCGGTGGTGACGGTCAGGAGCAGGGCGTACGCCCACGTGGCGCGCCAACTGCCGCGCGCGCCGGAGGTGTTCGCCAGGCCGCCGGCCCCGATGCCGGCGCGCGCGATGAGCGGCAGCAGGATCGCGAGGACGGCGGTGCCGATGCGGCCGCCGGCGAGGGCGCCGGTGGCGGCGGGCAGGAAGGCGTAGACGACGGCCGCCCAGGCGCGCAGGAGCCGCGACTCGACGAGCGGCCGGGAGGCGAAGTAGGCGGTGATTCCGGCCAGCGGCACCGAGCCGACGAGCAGGACGGTGACCGCGAGCCCGGTCGAACCGAAGAGCACGGAGGCGAGCATCGCGATGATCGCCAGGTAGGGCGGCGCGGCCGGAGTGCCGCCGGCGCCGACGGCGTGCCAGGCGTCCAGGTAGCGCGACCACAGTTCGCCGGAGTCGGCCGGGGCGGGCAGCAGGGCACCGCCCGAGAGGGCGCCGGAGCCGAGGAGTTCACGGCAGGCGACGAGCGAGACGAGCAGCAGCACCAGGAAGAGCACCGGCCCGGGCTTGCGGGCGATGCGCTTGACGCGGGCGAACTGCTCGATCTCCAGGAAGTCGGCGTCGTCGCCCCCGGGCCCGGACTCGACGGCACCGCCATGGCGTCCGGCGCCCGAGGTCGCCTCGGGGTCGGAGCTGCCGGCGAAACTGCCGGCGGCCTGCTCGACGGTGGCCCGCACGGTCGCGCCGGGCGGCGGGAACAGCGGACGCATCTCGTCCTTGTCGACCACCGGTGTGCCGCGCCTGCGGCGCCCGGCGATGATCCGCTCGGGCCGCAGCAGGGTGCTCAGCAGGCCGCGGATCTCGTCGAGGGCCTGTCCGGGGACCTTGCCGACGAGATAGGCGACCGTCCTGAGCACCGTGCCGAGGACGAGGCGCAGCAGGACCCAGGGGAGTACGGCCGTACGGCTGTTGACGAGCAGGGTGTAGGCGGCGCCCGCCTTGTCGACCTTGTGCGGGGAGGCGGCGGTGCGGCCCACGCAGTCGACGGCGCGGCGCTCGCGGGAGGCCGCCTCCGCGTGGCGTACGACCGCCTCGGGGGCGATCAGGACGCGGTGGCCGGCGGCGGTGGCGCGCCAGCACAGGTCGACGTCGTCGCGCATCAGGGGCAGGTGCCGGTCGAAGCCGCCGAGTGCGTCGAAGACGTCGCGCCGCACGAGCATGCCGGCGGTGGAGACGGAGAGCACGGGCCGGACGTGGTCGTGCTGGCCCTGGTCCTGTTCGCGGCGGTCCAGGCCGGTCCAGCGGCGCCCGGAGTGGGCGATGGTGACGCCGACCTCCAGGAGCTGCCGCTTGTCGTACCAGCCGCGGAGCTTGGGGCCGACGACGGCCACGTCGTCCCGGCCGAGCTCCAGTTCCTGGTCGACGACCCGCAGCAGCTGGGCCAGGGCGTCGGGTTCGGGGGCGCAGTCGTCGTGCAGCAGCCACAGCCACTGCACCGGCTCTCCGTGCGGGAGCTCCGGCAGGTCGTAGGCGTCGTCGCGCCACGTGCGCGTGACGGGGTCCCAGCCGCTGGGGCGCTTGAGATACGGCAGCTCGTCCGGGGTGAGGACGGGTGCGGTGCGGTTGGCCTCCTCGACGGCTTGGCCGAAGCCGGTACGGCGGGCGAGGTGCAGCACCCGGTCGGCGCCGAGAGCGTCGGTGAGCAGCTGCGCGGAGGCATCCGCACTGCCGGTGTCGGCGGCCGTCGCGAACTGGACGGGGCGCTCCTGGCCGAGCAGCCCGGCGAGCGCGTCGGGCAGCCAGCGGGCGCCGTCGTGCGCGACGAGGACCGCGGTCACCACATGACGCGGGAACTCAGGAATGGCAGCGTCGTGGGCTGCCGTGTGGCTGTGCACGGACATCGAGGTACGGGCCCCGGTTCGGTGGACTGCGGTGGACGCCTGTGCCCCGAGGGGGCAGCGGGGCGTCTCGGACGAGCGACCACACTATCGGCTGGGCACGGCAGCGGCCCGCCGCCTGTGGACAACCCACCTGCGACGGGCCGTAAGTCCCGTATGTACGTGCGATGTGACACCGGTCGGTCAGATCGCGGCCTTCTTCAGGCGCCGCCGCTCCCGTTCGGAAAGGCCGCCCCAGATGCCGAAGCGCTCGTCGTTGGCGAGGGCGTACTCAAGGCACTCGGAACGGACTTCACAAGCCAGGCAGACCTTCTTGGCCTCACGGGTGGAACCACCCTTCTCGGGGAAGAAGGACTCGGGGTCGGTCTGGGCGCACAGCGCGCGCTCCTGCCAGCCGAGTTCCTCGTCCGCGTCGTCGACCAGCAGTTGCTGCACCAGCTCGGTCATGTGCGCCCCTCGTCTGTCTTTCGCGTCCCCGTGATGTAGCCGTTACCGATGTCGGCTGAACGACACGAGTGAAATTACAAGTGTGCTGCTCCGGGCGAGTCAAGCCGAGATCTGCTATTGGGCCCCTTATTCACTCTGCGGAACCAAGGCCTAGCGGAAAGTGTTCAAATCGCCATAAACCTTGACACACAGATGGGGCCCGCGGGGCTTCCGAACCCGTGCAGGACCTGTACGGAGAAGGACGCCCAGGAGTTCGTTCCCGTTCCTTGCGCGCCGGTTGTGCGCCATGTGTCCCGGTAGACGGGTGAACAAACCTTTCACCTCCCAGATGAACCGGATGAGGTGAAAGCAGTCCCACATGCCGGTGTCGAGTTGACAGTGCCGGTGTGAACCGCTGTCCTAGTGGGCATGCTCGCGAACTTGGCATTCACCACGACCCGCACCGCCGGGTCCCACGGTGCTGCCCGCGCTCGCTGTTGCTGTTGCTGTCACAGCTGTTGAGCCACGGTGCACGACACCCGCTCCAGCTGAAGGCCGAATCCCCCGGGACTCGGCCTTTCCCGTTCCCTCTGTCTGACCCTTCTTTCACTGAGGAACCAGCCCATCCCATGAACAGCGACAACGACCTCCAGATCGCCGGCGACATCCTGGAGGTGCCCCACCTCCTCCAGCCCCCGCGCGAGCACCCCGCCACCGTCGCGGAGTTCGTCGGCCTGGCCCGCTCCGTCGCCGCCGACCGCTCCCAGTGGGAGCACCTGGTGGAGTACGACGCCACGACGCGCTGGTACCACCGGCTGCGCACCGGCCCCGGTTACGAGATCTGGCTGTTGTCCTGGGTGCCCGGTCAGGGCAGCGGGCTGCACGACCACGGCCGCTCCTCCGGTGTGCTGACCGTCCTGGAGGGCGAGCTGACCGAGCGCACCGACCGCGGCACGCGCGCGTTGGCGACCGGCGCGCAGCGGGTGTTCGCGCCGGGCTATGTGCACGAGGTCGTCAATGACGCGCTGGAGCCGGCGGTCAGCCTGCACGTGTACTACCCGGGCCTGACCGAGATGCCGATGCACGGTGCGCACGCCTGCACGGCGCGTCCGGTGACTGCCTGACGCGTTGTCGTACCCGCCTGCAATGCTGGTCCCATGCGAATCGTGGTTCTGGCAGGCGGCATCGGCGGTGCCCGTTTCCTGCGCGGTCTGAAGCAGGCCGTGCCGGACGCGGACGTCACGGTCATCGGCAACACCGGGGACGACATCCACCTCTTCGGGCTGAAGGTCTGCCCGGACCTCGACACGGTGATGTACACGCTCGGCGGCGGCATCAACGAGGAACAGGGCTGGGGCCGGGCCGACGAGACCTTCCACCTCAAGGAGGAGCTCGCGGCGTACGGCGTCGGCCCCGAGTGGTTCGGGCTCGGCGACCGGGACTTCGCCACCCACATCGTGCGGACGCAGATGATCGGTGCCGGATTCCCGCTGAGCGCGGTCACCGAGGCGCTCTGCGACCGCTGGAAGCCGGGTGTGCGGCTGATCCCGATGTCCGACGACCGCGTGGAGACCCATGTCGCCGTCGAGGTCGACGGCGAGCGCAAGGCGGTCCACTTCCAGGAGTACTGGGTACGGCTGCGGGCCTCGGTGCCGGCGGAGGCGATCGTGCCGGTGGGCGCCGAGCAGGCCAAGCCCGCGCCCGGCGTCCTGGAGGCGATCGCCGAGGCGGACGTGATCCTCTTCCCGCCGTCCAACCCGGTCGTCTCCATCGGCACGATCCTGGCCGTGCCCGGCATCCGCGAGGCGATCGCCGAGGCGGGCGTCCCCGTCGTCGGCCTCTCCCCCATCGTCGGGGACGCGCCCGTGCGCGGCATGGCCGACAAGGTGCTGGCGGCGGTGGGCGTGGAGTCGACGGCAGCGGCGGTGGCCGAGCACTACGGCTCGGGGCTGCTGGACGGCTGGCTCGTCGACACCGTCGACGCAGCCTCTGTGGAGCGCGTCGAGACGGCCGGCATCCGCTGCCGGGCCGTACCACTGATGATGACGGACCTCGACGCGAGCGCGCAGATGGCCCGCGAGGCGCTGGCGCTGGCGGAGGAGGTGCGGGGGGCTTGAGCGGGGATGTGAACGGACGCGCGAGCGGGAACGCGAGCGTGAGCACCGGTGGGCACGGGAGCGCGAGCGCGGACGTGAGCTCGGACTCGGCCTCGGGCTTGGGCTCGGCCTCTGACTTGAGTGCGGGCCTCGGCCCGGACGGCTTTCGTGTGTGGGCGCTGTCCGGGCTGCCCGAGATCGCGCCCGGCGACGACCTCGCCAAGCTGATCGCCGCCGCCGAGCCCGGTCTCACCGACGGTGACGTGCTGCTCGTCACCTCGAAGATCGTCTCCAAGGCGGAGGGCCGGATCGTCGAGGCGGCCGACCGGGAGGCGGCGATCGACGCCGAGACGGTGCGGGTGGTGGCCAGACGGGGCGCCCTGCGGATCGTCGAGAACCGGCAGGGGCTGATCATGGCCGCGGCGGGGGTCGACGCCTCCAACACTCCCGCCGGGACCGTCCTGCTGCTGCCCGAGGACCCGGACGCCTCCGCGCGGGCGATCCGCGAGGGGCTGCGGGAGCTGCTCGGGGTCGACGTCGGTGTCGTCGTCACCGACACCTTCGGGCGGCCGTGGCGCGCGGGCCTCACCGACGTGGCGATCGGCGCCGCCGGAGTGCGGGTGCTCGACGATCTGCGGGGAGGCACGGACGCGTACGGCAATCCGCTCAGCGCCACCGTCGTCGCCACGGCCGACGAACTGGCCGCGGCCGGCGACCTGGTCAAGGGCAAGGCCGCCGGACGGCCCGTCGCCGTGGTGCGCGGGCTGGCGCAGGTGGTGTCCGTCGAGCACGGGGAGGGGGCGGGCGCCATGGTGCGCGGCGCGCGCGACGACATGTTCCGGCTGGGCACCTCCGAGGCGGTCAGGCTGGCGGTGACCCAACGGCGTACCGTACGGGCCTTCACGGACGAGCCGGTCGACGGCGGTGCGGTGCGGCGGGCGGTCGCCGCGGCCGTGACCGCGCCGGCGCCGCATCACACCACGCCGTGGCGTTTCGTCCTGCTGGAGTCCGAGGCCTCGCGGACGGAGCTGCTGGACGCGATGCGGGACGCGTGGATCGCGGATCTGCGGCGCGACGGCAAGAGCGAGGAGTCGATCGCCAAGCGGGTGCGACGCGGGGACGTGCTGCGGAACGCGCCCTATCTGGTGGTGCCGTGTCTGGTCATGGACGGGTCGCACACCTACGGCGATCCGCGGCGGGACGCGGCCGAGCGGGAGATGTTCGTCGTCGCCACCGGGGCCGGGGTGCAGAACTTCCTCGTCGCGCTGGCCGGGGAGCGGCTGGGCTCGGCGTGGGTGTCGTCGACGATGTTCTGCCGGGACGTGGTGCGGGAGGTGCTGGGGCTGCCGGAGGACTGGGATCCGATGGGGGCCGTGGCGGTCGGGCATCCGGCGGAGGAGCCGCGGGCCCGGGCGGAGCGGGATGCGGGGATGTTCATCGAGGTGCGGTGAGGGACGCTCGCGTCGCTCTACCCTCGTAGGACTGTAGGACCTCACTCATCTCATCCGGGACTTCATTCGTGGCTGGACGGTTCGCTCCGCGGCCCACGCGTACGACGGTGCGCGGTGGGCATGTCGCCGCGCCAGGAGGCGTGCCCGGGGGCATTCCAGGGGATGTGCCGCGGCCCGCGTCCGCGCCGGGGCGGGTGCGGACGTTCGTGCCGGAGTGGCCGTTGGATCTGGGGCTGGTGCTCGGGCCGTTGCGGCGCGGGCCCGCCGATCCGACGTTCCGGGCGATGCCGGACGGGTCGGTGTGGCGGGCCAGTCTGACGCCTGCGGGGCCGGGGACGCTGCGGGTCGCCGCCGGGCGGGACGGGGAGGTCCGCGGGGAGGCGTGGGGGCCGGGGGCGCAGTGGTTGCTCGACCGGTTGCCCGAGCTGCTCGGGGCAGCCGACGAGCCGTCCGTCTTCGTGCCCCGGCACCGGTTGCTGGCGGTGACGCGGCATCGGCGGCCGGGGTTGCGGTTGACGCGGACCGGGCTGGTGCTGGAGTCCTTGATCCCGTCGATCCTGGAGCAGAAGGTCACGACCGACGAGGCGTACCGGGCGTGGCGGTTGCTGGTACGGAAGTTCGGGGAGCCGGCGCCGGGGCCCGCCGCCGGGGGGCGGCTCTGGGTGATGCCGGCGCCTCGGACGTGGGCGTTGATTCCGTCGTGGGAGTGGCATCGGGCCGGGGTCGACAACAAGCGGGCGTCGACGATTCTGCGGGCTGTGCGGGTTGCCGCGCGGCTGGAGCAGGCGGTGGGGATGTCGGCGGAGGATGCGCAGGCTCGGTTGGAGGTTGTGCCGGGGGTCGGGCCGTGGACGTCCGCGGAAGTGGTGCAGCGCAGTCATGGGGCGGCGGATGCGGTGACCGTGGGGGATCTGCATCTGCCGGGGATCGTGGGGTGGGCGCTCGCGGGGGACCGGGACGCGGATGACGAGGTGATGTTGTCGTTGCTGGAGCCTTATGCGGGGCAGCGGCATCGGGCGGCGCGGTTGATTCTGCTGAGTGGGCGGACGCCGGCGCGGCGGGCGCCTCGGATGCCGCGGGGGGATATCGGGCAGTTGTGACGGGGGGGGTGGCGCTGTGGCTGGCCTTGGCTTTCCTCGCCCCCGCCGCCCCTACCCGTCCCATCCCAGGGGCGCTGCCCCTTCGACCCCGCCAGGGGGCTCCGCCCCCTGGACCCCCGTCGGCCCTGAAGGGGCCTCGTCCTCAAACGCCGGACGGGCTGGGAGATGCCGGGCTGCGTTGGAAAGGCGACGTCCCCGGCCACAGCCCGTCCTCCAACGCCGGACAGACTGGGAGATGCAGGGCTGCGCCGAAAGGGCGACGCCCCGAGCGGGCGGGCGGGGGATTGGGACGGCAACAGCTCGCCCTCCAACGCCGGACCGGCTCGGAGATGCGGGGCTGTGTTGGAAAGGCGACGCCCTCGGCAACAGCTCGTCCTCCAGCGCCGGATGGGCTGAAGGACGAGGCCCGGGGTGGAGTCACTGGTCCGACGAGAAGCGCACCGCCCCCGCCGGGATGTGTGCGTCGCACCACACCCTGGCGCCGTCGCGGAGTTCGTTGTCGGCGCCCACGACCGCGCCGTCTCCGATGACCGTGCCGGTGAGGACGGAGCGTTCGCCGATCCTCGCGCGGGTGCCGATCAGGGAGTCCGTGATGACCGCGCCGGGTTCGATCACGGCGCCGGGGAGGATCGTGCTGCCGAAGACTCGGGCGCCCTCGGCCACGAAGGCTCCCTCGCCGACCACCGTGCCGCCGGTGAGTTTCGCGTCGGGGGCCACGCGGGCCGTGGGGAGGATCAGACGGTCGCCGCAGCGACCGGGGACGGCCGGAGAGGGGGCGCGGCCCAGGACCAGGTCCGCCGATCCGCGTACGAAGGCCGCCGGGGTGCCCAGGTCCAGCCAGTACGTCGAGTCGACCATGCCCTGGAGGTGGGCTCCGGCCGCGAGGAGGTCGGGGAAGGTCTCGCGTTCCACCGAGACCGGTCTTCCCGCCGGGATCGTGTCGATGAGGGAGCGGCGGAAGACGTACGCGCCCGCGTTGATCTGGTCGGTGACGATCTCCTCGGGGGTCTGCGGCTTCTCCAGGAAGGCCAGGACCTTTCCTGTTCCGTCCGTGGGGACCAGGCCGTAGGCGCGAGGGTCCGTGACCTTCGTCAGGTGGAGCGAGACGTCCGCGTTCGTCGACTCGTGCGTGGCCACCAGGGCCCGGATGTCCAGGCCCGTCAGGATGTCGCCGTTGAAGATCAGGACCGGGTCGTCGGAACCGGAGTGGAGGCGGGAGGCCACGTTGCGGATCGCTCCGCCCGTGCCGAGCGGCTCCTCCTCGGTGACGTACTCGATGTGGAGGCCGAGGGCCGAGCCGTCGCCGAAGTGCGGTTCGAAGACCTCGGCCAGATAGGACGTGGCCAGGACGATGTGGTCGACGCCCGCCGCTCTCGCCCGCGCCAGCTGATGTGTGAGGAACGGGACTCCGGCCGCCCTGACCATCGGCTTCGGCGTGTGCACCGTGAGCGGGCGCAGCCTCGTGCCCTTGCCCCCGACCAGGAGGATCGCTTCTGTCACCTGTCGTCTCTGCTTCCTGCCGGTGACCGGCCGAACTGTCTTTCGGCCGGTCAGTGTATGCAGACCGTTGTGCGGCGCTTTCGACAGCATCGACGGAATCGGCGGCAGTGCGGTTCTCCGTCCCCCTCGCCCTCCTCTGTCACCTCCCCTGGTAACGCGCCGCGGTCGAGCGGGCCGAGCCGAGCTTGCGGTAGAGCTGCCAGCCGGGGCAGGCGGTGGAGAAGCCGTCGCGGTGGCCGGAGATGACGTTCAGTCGTACGTTCCTGCCTTTGCGGTAGAGGTTGCCACCGCCCGACTTCAGGTATGTCTTTCCGCGCGGATTGGCACCGTAGAGCCCCAGTTTCCAGGCCGTCACGCGGGCCACGGCCTTCACCGCGGCGGACGTCGGGCGGGTGTAGCCGAAGGAGCCGAGGACGGCGATCCCCATGCTGTTGGTGTTGAAGCCGAGGGTGTGGGCGCCCAGGACCGGCTTCGCCACTCCCCCGGCGCGGCCCTCGTAGATGGTGCCGCACTTGTCGATGAGGAAGTTGTAGCCGATGTCACGCCAGCCCATGCTCCTGACGTGGTAGCGGTAGATACCGCGGATGACGGAGGGGGCCTGGGAGCAGCGGTAGCCGTTGCCGGTGGCCGTGTGGTGGACGAAGGCCGCCTTCACCTTCTTCGTGTAGACGAACTCCTTCTCGCGCAGCTTCTCGTTCGCCCCCCAGCCGCGCCGCGTCACGATGCGCGGGCGCGGACCGATCTTCGGCTCGGCCCGCTGCCGTTCCGTCAGTTCACCGGCGCGCAGAACGGACATTTCACGCTCGGTCCGCGCACGGTCGAGCGCGGGGATCTCGGCGGCGCCGAGCGGCGCGAGCGCGGCGTTGGCGGCGGAGGCGGCGACGGCTTCCGGGGCCTCGGCGCCGAGACCGCCACGAGCCCGGGGGGCGCCGGCCGGGCTGCCCTGCGGGAGGGCGGCCTCGCCGGGGTCGACGAGGTCCAGGCGCAGCCCCGACGGCAGCGCGGTCGCCTCGGCGCCGAGCTCGCGGGTCTCGGCCGCGGCCCGCACCCGTACCTCCACGCCGTCCGAGTCACCGACCCACAGCGGTGCCGTCGCCCCGCGCACCCGGCCCGAGGTGCGCTCGGCCGTGTCGGGGTCGGCGCCGTCGTCGCCGTAGTGGGTCTCGATGTCCTGCCAGGCGGACCACGTACCCGAGTCGAGGGCACGTGCGCGTACCTCGACGCGGCCGTGCAGTGCGGTGTCCGGGTCGTCCCAGACGACGCCGACCATCGAGAAGCGGTGCACATCGCGGCGGGGCAGGCCCTGGACGGTGGCCGACCCCAGGGAGCGGTCGGCGCCGAGCGGGGTGAGCGGCAGCGACTGGGTGCTGCCGGGGACCGCCGCCGCGGCGCCGGGATCGACGCTCCGGGCCGACACTTGCGCGGTCGGCGCCGGGCGCGCGACGGTCGCGGCGGCGGGTGAGGTCAGCGGCAGGGCGAGAGCGGCCGCACACGTGACACCGATCGAGGAAGCAAGAAATCCGCGCATGCCAACGATGTTGGACATAGTCATACATATCTGTCCATCCGGGAACTGACGGATCGTCGGCTCCCGTTCCCCCGAACCGGTGAGCCGGCAGCGGGCCGGTCCCTCGTCGCCCCGCCGTGCGCCCGCGTACGCTTGCCCGGGTGAACGCCACCGATCGCACCCCTGCCGACCTGCTGCGTTCCGCGCTCGCCGCGGACGCCGGACGCCCCCTGGTGACCTTCTACGACGACGCCACGGGCGAACGCGTCGAACTGTCCGTCGCCACCTTCGCCAATTGGGTGGCCAAGACCGCCAACCTGCTCCAGGGCGAGCTCTCCGCGGAGCCCGGTGACCGGGTCGCGCTGCTGCTGCCCGCGCACTGGCAGACGGCGGTGTGGCTGCTGGCGTGCTCGTCGGTGGGTGTGGTCGCCGATGTCGCCGGGGACCCCAAGGCGGCCGACCTCGTGGTGAGCGGCCCGGACACGCTGGACGCGGCCCGCGCCTGCTCCGGCTCCCGGATCGCGCTCGCCCTGCGCCCGCTCGGCGGACGCTTCCCGCAGACCCCGGACGGCTTCGCCGACTACGCGGTCGAGGTGCCGGGGCAGGGCGACCGGTTCGCCCCGTTCGCGCCGGTCGACCCCGATGAGCCGGCGCTCGTGGTGGCCGGGCGGGAGTTCAGCGGGGCGGAGGTGGTGGAGCGGGCTTCCGCGGAGGCCTCCGGGCTGGGGATGACGGGGCCGGGGGCCCGGTTGCTGTCGGGGTTGCCGTACGACACATGGGAGGGGCTGTGCGCGGGGTTGTACTCGCCGCTGGCCACGGGGGGGTCCGTGGTGTTGTGCCGGAATCTGGAGCGGTTGGGGGAGGAAGGGCTGGCCAAGAGGGTTGAGAGTGAGCGGGTGACTGTTACCGCGCGCTGACGTCGTTTCGCGGGTGCGGGTCCGCTGTGGTTGCTCGCGCAGTTCCCCGCGCCCCTACGGACGTCATCCGTACCGCCCGCTGAGAAGCACCCTCACTCCCCCATCCGGCCCAACACCATCCGCCCCCGTCCTCCCATCCACGCCATGGTCGTAAGAGCAGCCCTACCGCACGCTCGTACGCCATGAGGGGTGGATCCAGCCGTGACCGACACCGCAGGTACGCCCCCCAAAGGCACCCTCGGTCCGGGAGCGGGGGCGTCCGCCACCGGGAGTGGGCTGATACGTCGGCGTCGGCGCCGTTGGCTGCGCGGCACGGCGGTCGGGGTGGCCGTCGTCGTCGTGGCGGCCGTGGGAACCGGGTGGGCGCTGTACGCGAAGCTCGACGGGAACATCACGGCCGACAACGCCGCCGCCGCGGAACTCGCCCGGTACGAGAAGGACCGGCCCACCGCGCTCGTCAAGGACGCGCAGAACATCCTGCTGATCGGCTCGGACTCGCGCTCCGGGGACGGGAACGCGCGCTACGGGCGGGACTCGGGGACCGAGCGGTCGGACACGACGATCCTGCTGCACCTCTCCGCGGGACGGCGCAGCGCGACGGCCGTCTCCCTCCCCCGCGACCTGATGGTGGACGTACCGGCCTGCCGGCAGGCGGACGGCAGCCGGACCGAGCCGATGTTCGCGATGTTCAACTACGCCTTCCAGAAGGGCGGGTCGGCCTGCACGATCCGGACCGTGGAGAAGCTGACCGGCATCCGGATCGACCATCACGTCGTCGTCGACTTCCATGGCTTCAAGGACATGGTCGACGCGGTGGACGGCGTGGAGATCTGTCTGACGAAGCCCATCAGCGACAAAGCCGCCAAGCTGAAGCTCCCGGCGGGCAAGGTGACGCTCGACGGGGAGCAGGCCCTCGGCTACGTCCGCGCCCGCAAGTCGCTCGGCAACGGCAGCGACACCGACCGGATGGACCGGCAGCAACGGTTCCTCGGGGCCCTCGTCAACAAGGTGCAGAGCAATGACGTCCTGCTGAATCCGGTGCGGCTCTATCCGGTGCTGGACGCGGCCACCTCGTCGCTCACGACCGACCCGGATCTAGCGAGCTTGCGTGGTTTGTACGAACTCGTGCGCGGACTGCGCGACATCCCCACCGAACGTGTGCAATTCCTGACCGTGCCAAGGGAGTCGTACGCCTACGACGCCAACCGCGACCAGCTCGTGGAAGACGAGGCGGAGCAGCTGTTCGCCCGGCTGCGCACGGACGCGCCGGTGGCGGTCGCCAAGGAAGTTCCGCGGGATTCCACAACCCCCGACCGACCCACCGCGACTGTTTCGCCCGCGCCCACGTTTCGCGGAAACACGGCCGCCGAGGACACCTGTAAGTAAAGCGATTACCAAGGCGACGCACATCTGTTCAAGGAAATGGGTGGATTGCCCAGTTGTAGGGACGTGGAATTTGTCACCGTCGTCGCTTGCCGATGAACTGGCCGGATAGTGTGAGCGATCCGGTGCAGCAGGCCGATAGGTCTTCCTGGGGTCGTGCACTGAGAGACCGAGACCCGAGCGCCTTTGAGGGGGAAGGCGCCGCGTGGCCCCGACGGAGGATTCAGACAACCGTGGACGCGCAAGGCCGTGGGCGGGCGGACGACATCGACCCCGCAGACCAGTGGGTGCTCAATCCGAACACTGGCGAATACGAACTGCGACTGACTCCTTCCGCACCGCAATCAGCGGTCCCGGGGCCACGCAGCAGAACGACCTCCCGCCCGGCGGGCCCTTCCGGGGCGCCGCGCGGCAGAACGGCCGCGCCCGGACGGACGTCGCCCGCCGACGCCCCCGGCCGTGACGTACCGCCGCCGCGTCGGCGGCGCGGTGCGCCCGAGGAGCCGCCGCCCGGGCGCCGCAACCGGCGGCCGGTCAAGAAGAAGGCGCGCGGCAAGAAAATACTGCTGTGGACCGGCGGTGTGATGGCGTTCGTGCTGGTCGGCACGGCCGGTGCCGCCTATCTGTATCTGAAGCACCTCGAAGGCAACGTCACCACCGAGGACGTCGGCAATGTGGCCGACGACGGCTTCAGCAAGGACGAGGCCTTCAACATCCTGATCATCGGCACCGACAAGCGGACCGGATCGGGCAACGAGGGCTACGGCGACAAGGGCAGCGTCGGGCACGCCGACACCAACATCCTGCTGCACGTCTCCAAGGACCGGACGAACGCGACCGCGATGAGCATCCCTCGGGACCTGATCGTCGACGTGCCGGATTGTGACGGGCCGAAGGAGGGGGACATCATCCCCGGCACCCAGAACGTCCGCTTCAACACCAGCCTCGGCCAGGACGGCCGTAACCCCGGCTGCACCATGAAGACGGTCGAGGAGCTCACCGGCATCGACGTGAACCACTTCGCGATGGCGGACTTCAACGCGGTGAAGACGCTGACGAGCGCGGTGGGCGGCGTGGACGTCTGTCTCGCCAAGGACGTGGACGACCCCGACTCGCATCTGAAGCTGTCGGCGGGCAAGCACACGATCGAGGGCGAGACCGCTCTCGCCTTCGTCCGCACCCGGCACAGCTTCGGCAACCAGGGCGACCTGGACCGCATCAAGGTCCAGCAGCAGTTCATGAGTTCGCTGATGCGCAAGATGACCTCGGGCGACACCCTCACCAGCCCCACCAAGCTGATCAAGCTGGCCAACGCCGCCACCAAGGCGCTCACCGTCGACACCGGTATCGGCAAGGCCAGCACGCTCAAGGACGTGGCCCTGGAGCTGAAGAAGGTGCCGATGAAGAACATCACCTTCACCACGGTCCCGGTCAAGGACAACCCGGCCGAGGTGGTCAAGGCGACCGTCGTGCCCCTGGAGCCGAACGCCTCGCAGGTCTTCAACACGATCAAGAGCGACACCTCCTTCACCGAGGTCAAGGCCAAGAAGAAGAAGGAGAAGGCCGCTGTCGCCGCCCGGCTGAAGGGCAGCAAGTCGGACGCCTCCGAGGTGCGGGTGCGGATCCTCAACGGCGGTGCCGCGGCCGGCAGCGCCCAGGAGGAACTCACCTACCTCCAGACCGAGGCGGGGGTGACCAAGTCCGAGAACGCGGGCAACGCCGACGCGTCCCAGGCGAAGACGACGCTGGAGTACGCCCCGGACCAGGCCGACCAGGCCCGCAGGCTCGCCGCGATCATGGGCCTGTCCGGCTCGATGATGAAGCCGGGCAAGAGCGTCACCAACTCCCAGGGTCTGCCGACGATGACACTGACGCTGGGCGAGGACTTCAAGGGGGCCGGGGTGAAGATGAACGCCACCTCGGCGGCGCCGGCGAACGTGGACAAGACCACGGCGAACGAGGTGAAGTGCGCCAGCTGAGCAGCGCCCGCGGGGGCGGGGACGCGGGCGACGGAGCTCGCCGAACTGTGTGAAGTGTGTGACCTGACAGGCCTGTCGTACGTCTAACAGGGCGTACGACAGGCCTGTGGGGTGTGTGGTGAGGGTGGGGAGGACGGGGAGATGAGCCACAGCAGTGTCCGGGAGGAAGAGCAGCAGCCGGAGGTCGCGGAAGGGGCGGCCGAGGGCAACGGGGGTGCCAGACACGGCAGACGCCGGGCGCGACCGCGCCGTAAGCATCGCGTGCTGCGGTGGTCGGCGGCGACGCTGTCGGTGCTGATACTTGGCACGGCCGGCGCCGGTTATCTGTACTACCAGCATCTGAGCGGCAATATCGACAAGGGCAAGCGCAGCACCGGCGGCTCCAACGCGGAGAAGACGAAGCCGAACGCCGCCGGACAGACGCCGCTGAACATCCTGCTGATCGGCTCCGACAGCCGGAACTCGGATGAGAACGTGAAACTCGGCGGCAGCAAGGACAACCGGGGCAATCCGCCGCTGGCGGACGTGCAGATGCTGATCCATCTGTCCGCGGACCGCAAGAGCGCGGCCGTGGTGAGCATCCCGCGCGACACCCGCGTCGACATACCCAAGTGCACGGACCCGAAGACGGGCCATGTGTACCCGGCGACCAACGACATCATCAACACGACGCTGGCCCGCGGCGGGGCGGGGTGCACGCTCGACACCTGGCAGAACCTCACCGGGGTCTACATCGACCACTGGATGACGATCGACTTCGCGGGCGTGGTGAGCATGGCGGACGCCATCGGCGGCGTCGAGGTCTGTGTGAACCAGAACGTGTGGGACCGCTCGACGGCGATGCAGAAGGGCGGCTCCGGCCTCAAGCTCACCAAGGGCCCGCACGACGTCAAGGGCAAGCAGGCGCTTCAGTGGCTGCGCACCCGGCACGCCTGGGGCAGCGACCAGATGCGGGCGCGGGCCCAGCACATGTACCTGAACTCGATGATCCGCACGCTGAAGAAGCAGAACGTCTTCACCGACAGCGGGCGTCTGATGGACCTGGCCGAGGCGGCCACGAAGTCCCTGACGGTCTCCGAGGAGATCGGCACCCCGAAGAAGCTGTACGACCTGTCCAAGCAGCTCAAGTCGGTGCCGACGGACCGGATCACCATGACGACCATGCCGAACATCCAGGACTCCGAGGACAAGGACCATCTGGTCCCGCAGGCCTCCGGCGCCGCGAAGATGTGGCAGATGCTCCGCGACGACGTCCCCTTCGACGACAAGGGCTCGGCGTCGAAGAAGAAGACGAAGGAGAAGGTCTCCGACGACCCGGCCGCCGCCGACGACCAGATCACGGTCGCCGTACAGAACGCCACCGCGTCCTCGACCCTCGGCCCGGCCAACGGGCGGGCCCGCGACGTCACCGACGTCCTCCAGGGCAAGGGCTTCGCCCAGGCCACCGCGGACGCCACGGCGGGGCTCGCCGAGGAGGCGACCGTCGTGCGCTACCCGAGCGCCGACCTGGAGGGCGACGCCCAGCGGATCGCCAAGTCCCTGGGGATTCCGCTGAGTTCGGTGAAGAAGTCGACGGACGTCTCGGGGATCACGCTCGTCGTCGGCGCCGACTGGCGTGAGGGCACGACGTACCCGAAGAAGTCGGACCCGAAGGCCGGGGACGTACCGGACGGCTCCGACGAACTCAACGCGGCCGACGACAGCAAGTGCATGGACGTGTACGAGACGTATCAGTGGTAGGGGATCGCTGTGGGGCGACCGAGGGAAACCCCTGCCCCCACAGCAAACTCCTAAGTGGCTGAAGAATGATGAGCCGCGCTCGCGTACGCTTCCGACCAGGCGGACCGGGCGCACAGTCGACCAGCCGCCCGTCGGGCAAGGGGAGGCTCGGCGGGCCGGTACAGGGTCCGCTTTCTGGCGCAGGGTGGGGAGGGCAGGGGAGTTGGCGCAGAGTGTGCGCAAAGAGGTGCCCGCGGTCGAGGACACGATGTCCCTCACACCGCAGGCATCGGCGCCGCCCGCCGGTCACGGCAGAGGGCGGCGCAAGAAGGGCGACGGCAAGCGCGGACGGCGTGTTCTGCGCTGGTCGGCGATCGTGCTGGCGGTGGTGATAACCGGCACCGCGGGTGCCGGTTACCTCTACTACCAGCATCTCAACAGCAACATCAAGAACGACGCCCTCAACATCGGCGACGAGAAGGACCGGGCCGCCGAGACCGAGGCGAACGCGGCCGGGCAGAAGCCGCTGAACATCCTGCTGATCGGCTCGGACGCCCGGGACAGCGCGGAGAACCAGAAGCTCGGCGGGGCCAAGGACACCTTCAACGGCACCCCCCTCGCGGACGTGCAGATGCTGGTCCATGTCTCGGCGGACCGCAGCAACATGTCGGTGGTGAGCATGCCGCGCGACACCCTGTTGCAGATACCCAAGTGCACCGACCCCGACGACGGCACGGTGTACCGGGCGACCACCACCCGCACGATGACGAACCAGTCCCTCGGCCGCGGCGGCCCCGGCTGCACGGTGGCGACCTGGGAGAAGCTGACCGACATCCACATCGACCACTTCATGATGATCGACTTCTCGGGTGTCGTGTCGATGGCGGACGCCATCGGCGGCGTCCCGGTCTGTGTGGACGCCAACATCTACTCCCACACCTCCACCGGCCACGGCTCCGGCCTGAAGCTGGAGGAGGGCACGACGTCCATCAAGGGCAAGCAGGCCCTTCAGTGGCTGCGCACCCGCTACGGCTTCGAGGACGGCAGCGACCTCGCCCGGGCCCGCGCCCAGCACATGTACATGAACTCGATGGTCCGCCAGCTCCGCAAGAACGCGAGCCTCAGCAACCCCGGCAAGCTGCGGAACCTCGCCGAGGCGGCCACCAAGGCGCTCACCGTCGACGACGGCCTGGACACCGTCAAGAAGCTCTACGACCTCGCGGGCGAGCTGAAGAAGGTCCCCACCAAGCGCATCACGATGACGACCATGCCGAACCGGTACGTCGGCGCGCGTGTGGAGCCCACCGAGGACGCGGACACGCTGTTCCGGCTCGTGCGCGAGGACATCGCCCTCGACGGCAAGGACAAGAAGAAGGCCACCACGGAGACGACGACCTCCGACGAGGCCGCCGCGGACGACAAGATCGGCATCACCGTCGAGAACGGCACCCGCACCGACACCCTCGCCCCCGTCACCGGCCGGGCGAGCACCGTGGCCGAGCTCCTCATCGGCAAGGGCTTCACCAAGGCCGCGGCGGACCGGACGACGGCGACAGCCGCGGAGAAGACCCTGATCCGCTACCCGAGCCTCGACCTCAAGGGCGACGCCCTGCGGGTGGCCAAGGTCCTCGGGGTGCCGTCGAGTTCGGTGAAGAAGTCCACGGACGTCTCCGGGGTGACCCTCGTCGTGGGCGCGGACTGGCGGTCCGGTACGGCGTACGAGGCGCCGAAGGAGTCGGACAAGACGCCGTCCACCGCGGACGCGATCAACGGCGCCGACACCACGAAGTGCATGCACGTCAACCCGGACTACACCTGGTAGTCCGGGACGGGCCGGGGCCCGCGGTGCTCAGTGCGAACTGAGTACCGCGGGGCGCCGCGACGCGATGACCTTCCGCGCCAGTGACCTCGGGCTGGTCAGGAAGCCGTACCCCCACGACATGTGCATGGTGGCGAGGGCGACCGGGATCTGGAGGCGTGCCTTCAGGGACAGGCCCCTGCCCGCCGGGAGCGAGCCGAGGGCGATCGCCGCGAGGTAGCCGCCCGGGATGACGAAGCCGAGCGGGGTCAGGGCCGCGCCCACCACGAGGCCGGCCGCGATCGCGCACACCGCGACCGGCGGGGCCAGGTAGCGCAGGTTGATGGAGCCGGAGTGGTAGCGGGCGACGACGTGCCGCCAGCGGCCGTAATCCTTGTACTGCTTGGCCAGCGCCTTCACCGAGGGGCGCGGGCGGTACGACACCCGCAGCTCCGGCGAGAACCAGATCAGGCCGCCGGCCTCGCGGATGCGGAAGTTCAGCTCCCAGTCCTGGGCGCGGATGAACTCCTCGTTGTAGCCGCCCTGTTGCTCCAGCGCCGCACGCCGGAAGACGCCGAGGTACACGGTCTCGGCGGGGCCGGCCTGCCCTCCCGTGTGGAAGGCCGCGTTGCCGACGCCGATCTTGGAGGTCATCGCGGCGGCGACCGCGTCCTCCCAGGCGTTCTCGCCCTCGGCGTGCATGATGCCGCCGACGTTCTGCGCGCCGGTCTCCTCCAGGAGCCGTACGGCGGTCGCGATGTAGTTCGGCGAGAGGATGCCGTGGCCGTCGACGCGGACGACGATCGGATGGCGGGAGGCCTTGATCGCGGCGTTCAGGGCGGCGGGCGTGCGGCCCGTCGGGTTCGGGACGGTGTGGACTCGGGGGTCCTCGCGCACGAGCTCGGCGGCGATCTCGTCCGTGCGGTCCTTGGAAGGACCGAGGGCGATCACGACCTCCATCTCGCCGGCGTACTCCTGCGCGAGGATCGCTTGGACGGCTCCGCGCAGATGCCGCTCCTCGTCGAGGACGGGCATGATCACAGAAACGGCGGGGAGCCGCACGTCGGGCTTGGCGTTCATAGGGGGCTCACGTTACCGCGAACGGGGGACACCGGTGCGCCCCGGTCGGGGCGGCGTCCCGGGCCGCAGATCGTATCGGCCTACGGTGCTGAAGATCCCATGTAAGGCCCTCAGGTCCGGTCCCAGCGGAGGTGCCCCCCATGTCCACGCCGCCCCGCCGCTCCCCTGCCGCCGCCCGGCCCCGGCCGAGGCCGAAGCCGCCCGTACGACGGCGGAAGCCGCGTTGGGCCGGTCGGGCGGTGACCACGCTCTCCGTGGTGATCCTCGCCTCGGCCGGCATCGGGCACGGTGTCCTCTCCAGCCTGGACGCGGACATCGCGCGGGTGGATCCCTTCAAGGACATGAAGAACCGGCCCAGAGCCGGGCACGGCATGAACGTGCTGCTGGTCGGCACCGACGGGCGCGACAAGATCACCGAGGCCGAGCGGCAGAAGTACCGGCTGGGCGGCGCCCCCTGTCACTGCACCGACACGGTCATGATCGTGCACATCTCGGAGGACCGGGAGCGGGCGAGCGTGGTGAGCCTGCCGCGCGACTCGTACGCGATGACGCCCCCGCACACCGACCGGACGACCGGTGAGGAACACCACGGCCACCCCGTCAAGCTGAACGCGGCGTACGCGGAGGGCGGCCCCCAGCTGACCGTGCGGACCGTCGAGACGATGACGCACGTGAAGATCGACCACTATCTGGAGGTCGACTTCACCAGCTTCATGAAGACGGTGGACGTGCTGGGCGGCGTGAAGATCTGCACGGCGGAGCCCCTGAAGGACGCGTACACGGGCCTCGACCTCCCCGCCGGCTCGCACACCCTGATGGGCGGCGAGGCCCTCCAGTACGTCCGCTCCCGGCACATCGACGGGGCGGCGGACCTCGGGCGGATGAAGCGCCAGCAGCGCTTCATGGCGGCGCTGATCGACCGCGCGACCTCCTCCGGCATCCTGCTGAACCCCATGAAGTTCCGGGACGTGACGCGGGCCGTGCTGGGTTCGGTGCGGGCCGACAAGGAGTTCGGCACCGGCGAACTCCTCGACCTGGGGCGGGCGATGCGGAACTTCTCGCCGTCCTCGTCCGAGTTCACGACGGTGCCGATCGGGCAGATGGGGTACGCCGTCAAGGGCGTCGGCTCCACCCTGAAGTGGGACGCGAAGAAGGCGGGCCGCCTCTTCCAGGCCCTGCGCGACGACGAGCCGCTGGCCGTGCACAAGCCGCGGAGCAAGGCGGTCCGGGTCGCCGTCGCCCCACAGCAGATCCGCGTCCAGGTCGAGAACGGCACCGCCACCGCCGGACTCGGCAAGCGTGTCGACGCCCAGCTCGCGGCGACCGGCTTCCGCACCACCCACCAGCCGGTGACCTCGGCGAACCGCGCGGTCAAGCGCACGGTCATCGCCTACGACCCCCGCTGGGACCGCTCCGCGAAGTCCCTCGCCGCGGCCCTGCCGGGCAGCGAGCTGCGGCCCGTGCAGGGGCAGGGGGCGGTGCTGAAGGTGATCGCCGGGGCGGACTTCCGGCAGGTGCGGAAGGTACGGGCGGAGGACCCGTACCAGGGCGAGTTCGGGGTGGTGACGGGCGACGAGGTGGGCTGCGTGTAGGCGCGGCCGCCGAAAGCCCGGAACTTCGGTCAACTTCCGGCCAAGACTGAGGACTTGTGTCTAGTTTGGAGCGCATCCAGACCGGTCACGTCCGGTCAGTGCCGCCCGAAGGAGACCAGACCCATGTCCGACCCCGCAGTGCCCCGTGACGAAGGCGTCGCCCGCATGGCCCGGCTGCGGACCGATGTGTCCCACTCGGCCCGGATCTGGAACTACTGGCTCGGCGGCAAGGACCACTACCCCGTGGACGAGGAGGTCGGCGACCAGATCCTGTCCTTCGTCCCGGCCCTGCCGCGCTCGGCCGTCGCCGACCGCGCCTTCCTGGCCCGCGCCGTCCGGTACCTCGCCGCGGAGGTGGGCATACGGCAGTTCCTGGACATCGGCACCGGTCTGCCCACCGCCGACAACACCCACGAGGTCGCCCAGCGCGTCGACCCCTCGTGCCGGATCGTCTACGTCGACAACGACCCCCTCGTCCTCACCCACGCGCACGCCCTGCTCACCAGCACGCCCGAAGGGGCCACCGACTACATCGAGGCCGACGTCCACGACCCGGAGGCGATCCTGCGGGGCGCCGCCGAGATCCTCGACCTCACCCAGCCGGTCGCGGTCACGATGCTCGGCATAGTCAACTTCGTCATGGACACCGAGGAGGCGGTCGGGATCGTGCGCAAGCTCCTGGCGGCCCTGCCCTCCGGCAGCCACCTGGTGATCTCCCACCCCACCACCGAGGTCGACGGGGAGGCGATGAAGTCGGCGGTGGAGTACTGGAACAGCCAGGGCTCGGCCCCGATGACCCTGCGCAGCCGCGCCGACCTCGCCCGTCTCTTCGAGGGCGTCGAGCTCCTCGAACCCGGCATCGTCTCCTGCTCGCGCTGGCGGCCGGAGGCACCGGAGGGCGAGATCGCCGAGGTCACGCACTTCGCCGGGGTGGGCAGGAAGCCGTAACCCCAATGGCGGCGGGGTGGCGGCCTGTGCCGTAACAGCCCGGATCGGGGCGATTACACCGACTACGTTCCGGATTATTACCGTCCGCCCGATGGCGCCGGGCGGCGGGCGGGCGTAGGACGGAAACGCACACGGGGCCCGCCCCGGGCTCCGCGACCCCCCGAGGAGGAGCCATGACCAAGCCCGCGATGACCGGAACGGCCGCCATGAGCAAGGAGATGCAGGACTGCGTCGAGGCGTGCATGTCCTGCCACAGCATGTGCGAGGAGGCCATGAGCTCCTGCATGCAGATGGGCGGCCAGGCCCAGATGCAGATCATGCGCGCGCTCCTGGACTGCTCCGAGATGACCCGCATGTGCGCGGACATGATGATGCGCCGCTCGCCGATGTCGGCGGAGATGTGCGCGATGTGCGCCAAGGCGTGCGACATGTGCGCCGAGGCGTGTATGGCGATGCCGGACGACCCGATGATGATGCGCTGCGCGGAGGCGTGTCGCCGCTGCGCGGAGATGTGTCGCACGATGGCGGGCGCCCGGATGTGAGGCCCTCGGCCTGACACGGCTCAGGGGCACCCGGTGGGGTGCCCCTGAGCCGTGTCGTTCAGTTGCCCGAGACGGTGACCTTCTCGTCGTTCTTCAGTTCGTCCACCAGCGTCTTCACCTTGGCCTTGTCCCAGACGAGGTTGCCGCCCGTCGAGCCGGAGATCGGCATGTTCATGGACGTGCCGTCGCCGCCGCTGACGCCCTTCATGGCCCAGAACATGTCCGCGAGGTCGAACAGGCCCATGTCCTTGTCGACGATGAGGGTGTCGAGGCCGGCGCTCATGGTCGGGTAGAGCTTGAAGGGGTTGAGGACCGTCGAGGGGGTCGCGACCTTGTTGGCGAGGGCCGAGAGGAACTTCTGCTGGTTCTTCGTGCGGTCCAGGTCGGAGCCGGCGAGGGCGTACCGGGTGCGGACGAAGGCCAGCGCCTGCTCGCCGTTCAGGGTCTGCTTGCCCGCCTCGAAGTCGGCGCCGGACTTGGTGTCCTTCATGCCGCCCTTCGGGATGGTGATGTCGACGCCGCCGACCGAGTCCACGATGTCGGCGAAGCCGGCGAAGCCGATCTCGACGTAGTGGTCGATGTGCAGACCGGTGTTGTACTCGATCGTGCGCACCAGCAGCTCGGGGCCGTCCTCGGCGTACGCGGCGTTGAGCTTGGTGTGCCGGCCGGTGCCCTTGTACGTCTTGCCGGACTCGGAGCCGACGAACGTCGGGATCTCCACGTCCGAGTCACGGGGCAGCGAGACCAGCGTGGAGCCGTTGTCGCCGGTGTGCAGGATCATCATCGAGTCCGTGCGCTTGCCCTCGGCGGACCCGGTGTGCAGCTTCTTCTTCTCCTCGGCGGACATGCCGGCGCGGCTGTCGGAGCCGACGATCAGATAGTTCGTGCCCTCGCCCGAGTCCGGCCGGTCGATGACCTTGGAGAGGTCGACCTCGCGGTTGAGCTTGGAGTCGGCCCAGAAGTACGTCCCGATCGTCGTCACGACCAGCACGGTCACGACTGTGATCGCCGTCCACTTGATCCGGCGCCGCCAGTTCGGCGCGGGCCGCTCACCGCGGCCCCCACCGCCGGGACCGGCGGGGCCGCCACCGCCGTAGACCTGGCCGGTGTTGTAACCGCTGTCGTAGCCGTCCACGGCGGAGTCGTCGGCGTAGCCGCCGCCGTAGGAGGGCTGCTGCGGTACCCCGCCGCCGTAGGGCGGAGCGGACTGCTGCCCGGGGCCGCCCCCGTACGCGCCCGAGGCGGGCCTGCGGACCTGCCGCATGGCGCGGGCGCCCTCAGGCTGTGCGCTCGCGCTGCCGCGTCCGTACCGGTCGCCGCGGTTCTCGTCGGACCATGCCTCGGGCCAATCGTTCATGGGGCCCAGTGTGCAGGGATCGGCTGTGCCCTTTACAAGGGTCGTAGGAAAATCAGGGCACTGCTGTTGCGAACCCAACACAAAGTCCGCGATCCAGGCCTCGGCATAAGGTGGAGGCCATGACAGATCCGGCCCCCTCGACGGAGTCCGACATCCCGGGCAAGCCGACGTCCGCGTCGCGCACCACGCTCAGCCACATCATGACCCACGCCGACACCAACCTGCTGGGGACCGTGCACGGTGGCGTGATCATGAAGCTGGTCGACGACGCGGCGGGCGCGGTGGCCGGACGGCACAGCGGCGGGCCCGCCGTGACCGCGTCCATGGACGAGATGGTGTTCCTGGAGCCGGTCCGCGTCGGCGACCTGGTCCATGTGAAGGCCCAGGTCAACTGGACCGGCCGGACCTCGATGGAGGTCGGGGTGCGGGTGCTGGCGGAGCGCTGGAACGAGTCGAACCCGGCGACCCAGGTCGGCTCCGCGTATCTCGTCTTCGCCGCGGTCGACGCCGACGGCAAGCCCCGGCAGGTGCCGCCGGTCGTCCCGGAGACCGAGCGCGACAAGCGCCGCTACCAGGAGGCCCAGATCCGCCGCACCCACCGGCTGGCCCGGCGGCGCGCGATCATGGAACTGCGGGAGAAGCGGGCCGCTGAGGGGTTCGAGGACTGATACGGCAAGGGGCGCCCGGCGGAGTTCCGGGCGCCCCTTCTCGATCGGCCGTTACGGCAGGTTGCGCGCCATCACGATGCGCTGGACCTGGTTCGTGCCCTCGTAGATCTGCGTGATCTTCGCGTCGCGCATCATGCGCTCCACCGGATAGTCACGGGTGTAGCCGTAGCCGCCCAGCAGCTGGACCGCGTCCGTGGTGACCTCCATGGCCACGTCCGAGGCGAAGCACTTGGCCGCCGCGCCCTGGAAGGTGAGGTCCTTGTCGCCGCGCTCGGAGGCGGCCGCGGCCTGGTAGGTCAGGGCGCGGGCGGCGGCGATCTTCATGGCCATGTCGGCGAGCATGAACTGGATGCCCTGGAAGTCGGCGATGGCCTTGCCGAACTGCTTGCGCTCCTGGACATAGCCCTTGGCGTAGTCGAGGGCGCCCTGGGCGACACCGAGCGCCTGGGCCGCGATGGTGATCCGCGTGTGGTCCAGGGTCTTCATCGCCGTGGCGAAGCCGGTGCCCTCGTCGCCGATCATGCGGTCGGCGGGGATGCGGACGTTGTCGAGGTAGACCTCGCGGGTCGGGGAGCCCTTGATGCCGAGCTTCTTCTCCGGGGCGCCGAAGGAGACGCCCTCGTCGGACTTCTCGACGACGAAGGCGGAGATGCCCTTGGAGCGCTTGGAGGGGTCCGTGACCGCCATCACGGTGTAGTACTCGGACTCGCCCGCGTTGGTGATCCAGCGCTTCACGCCGTTGAGGATCCAGTGGTCGCCGTCACGGACCGCCCGGGTCTTCATGCCGGCCGCGTCGGAACCCGCGTCGGGCTCGGAGAGGCAGTAGGAGAACATGCCCTCGCCCTTGGCGAGCGGGGTCATGTACTTCTTCTTCAGCTCCTCTGAGCCGGAGAGGATCACGGGCAGCGAGCCGAGCTTGTTGACGGCCGGGATCAGGGAGGACGAGACGCAGACGCGCGCCACCTCCTCGATCACGATCACCGTGGCCAGCGCGTCCGCGCCGGCGCCGCCGTACTCCTCGGGCACATGGACGGCGTGCAGGTCGTTCGCGACCAGCGCCTCGAGGGCCTCGCGCGGGAAGCGGGCCTCCTCGTCCACCGCTGCGGCGTGCGGCGCGATCTTCGCCTCGGCCAGTGAGCGGATGGCGTCCCGGAGCATGTCGTGCTCCTCGGACGGGCGGTACAGGTCGAAGTCAGCCGATCCGGCCAAGGTGTCTCACGCTCCCAGTGCGCTGCGATGAACGACGCTAATTACCGTTAAGTAACTCAAATTTTAGAGCCCGGCTCACGGGAGTGATACGTGAGCTTGGCGACAGGGGAAGGCTGCCCGACGGAGCGGGCTCCGACGCCCCGACTATGCTCGGTCAGCGCATCGAACGACGTCCACCTCTGGAGCATCCATGGCCCTCAAGATCACCGTGATCGGCACCGGCTATCTCGGCGCTACCCACGCGGCGGCCATGGCCGAGCTCGGTTTCGAGGTGCTGGGCCTGGACGTCGTACCCGAGAAGATCGCCATGCTCCAGCGCGGCGAGGCCCCGATGTTCGAGCCCGGTCTTGAGGAGTTGCTGCGCAAGCATGTGGCCGGGATCGAGGGGTCGAGCGGGCGGCTGCGGTTCACCCAGGACTGGGCCGAGGTCGGCGCCTTCGGCGATGTGCACTTCCTGTGCATCAACACGCCGCAGAAGCACGGCGAGTACGCGTGCGACATGTCGTACGTCGATTCCGCCATCGCCTCGCTCGCGCCGCACCTGGCCGGGCCCGCGCTCGTCGTCGGCAAGTCCACCGTGCCCGTCGGCTCCGCGGACCGGCTGGCCCGTTACCTCGTGGAGCACGCCCCCGCCGGGGCCGGCGCCGAGCTGGCGTGGAACCCGGAGTTCCTGCGGGAGGGCTTCGCCGTGCAGGACACGCTGCACCCGGACCGGATCGTGGTCGGGGTGCGCAGCGAGCGCGCGGAGAAGCTGCTGCGGGAGGTCTACGCGACGCCGATGGGTGAGGGGACGCCGTTCGTCGTCACCGACTTCCCGACCTCCGAGCTGGTGAAGACCTCGGCGAACTCCTTCCTCGCCACCAAGATCTCCTTCATCAACGCCATGGCGGAGATGTGCGAGGCCTCGGGCGGCGATGTGGCGAAGCTGGCGGAGGCGATCGGGTACGACGACCGGATCGGCAAGAAGTTCCTGCGGGCCGGCATCGGCTTCGGCGGCGGCTGTCTGCCCAAGGACATCCGCGCCTTCATGGCCCGCGCCGGTGAGCTGGGCGCCGACCAGGCGCTGACGTTCCTGCGGGAGATCGACTCGATCAACATGCGGCAGCGCGGGCAGATGGTGGAGCTGGCGCGCGAGGCGCTGGGCGGCGGGTCGTTCCTGGGCAAGCGGGTCGCGGTGCTCGGTGCCACCTTCAAGCCCGACACGGACGACGTCCGTGACTCGCCGGCGCTGAACGTGGCCGGGCAGATCCATCTCCAGGGCGGTCAGGTCACGGTCTACGACCCGATGGGCATGGACAACGCCCGCCGGCTCTTCCCGACCCTCGGCTACGCCGACTCGGCCGTGGAGGCGGTGCGCGGCGCCGATGTCGTGCTGCATCTGACGGAGTGGCGGGAGTTCCGCGAGCTGGACCCGGCGGCGCTCGGCGAGTCCGTGACGGTGCGGCTGATCCTGGACGGGCGCAACAGCCTCGACCCGGTGCTGTGGCGGAAGGCCGGGTGGACGTACCGGGCGATGGGCCGGCCGACCGCCTGACCCCTTCCGGAGAAGGTGACGCCGGTTCGGCCGAGGCTCAGTCGGCCGAACCGGCGTCCTGTTGCATTCTGCACCACCGGCCTGTGCGGCATCCGGTGAACTACTTGGCCCGGTACCGCCGCATCTTCGCGCGCGCCCCGCACACCTGCATCGAGCACCAGCGACCGCGTCCGGCGGGGCTGCGGTCGTAGTACGCCCAGTGGCAGGTGGGAGCCTCGCAGGACTTGAGGCGCTGCCAGGTGCCGGCGATCAGGGCCGCGGCGACGGCTTCGGCGACACGGGAGTGCAGGCGCCCCGCGTCGGCGGGCGCGAGGGCGGCGGAGCCGTCCGCCGGGTCGACCGTCACACGCAGCGGCGCCGCCGCCAGCAGCTCGCCCAGGGGCGCGACCGGGGCGTGCGCCGGGTGCCCGGCGTGGGCCAGCAGCGTCGCCCGCAGCGACTCGCGCAGCTCGCGGGCTCCCGGCACGTCCTCCTCCGTGAGCCCGAAGCGCGCCCGGCCGTCCGCCGTGTCGAGGGCGTCGGCGCCGGACTCGAGGTCCAGCGTGTTCACCAGGGACTCGACCAGCGCCAGGCTCCCGGGGGCGGCCGATCTCTCACTCATGCTTGCGACGTTACCTCCTATGCGGCAGCATGCAGTAACCGTTACTGGTTGACCGCTTCTAGAGGTAACACCGGAGGAAGTCATGGCTCTCGCCAAGCTGGGTGTCGTCGTCCTGGACTGTCCCGACCCCCGTGCGCTCGCCGGTTTCTACGCCGAGGTGCTGGGCGGCACCGTCGAGGGGGACGGGGAGTGGGTGGAGGTGAAGGTGCCCGGCGGACAGGCGCTGGCGTTCCAGGCCGCCGTCGATCACGTACCCCCGCGGTGGCCGTCGCCCGACCGCTCTCAGCAGTTCCATCTGGACCTGACCGTGGAGGACCTGGACGCCGCCGAGAAGGGCGTTCTGGCGCTCGGCGCGACGGTGCTCGACGCCGAGGACCGCTCGCGCTCGTTCCGTGTGTACGCGGATCCGGCGGGGCACCCGTTCTGTCTGTGCGCCTGCTGAGCCGGGAGGTATACCCATGACCGCTGTGACCCGTTTCCGTTCCGTCGTCCTCGACTGCCCCGACCCGCGGGCGCTCGCCCGTTTCTACGCGGGGGTGGTGGGCGGTACGCCGCAGGACGACGATCCCGAGTGGGTCGTGCTCGATGTGCCGGGCGGGCCCCGGCTCTCCTTCCAGCGGGCCGAGGGGTACACCCCGCCGGAGTGGCCGCGCGCGGACCGCAACTCGCAGCAGTTCCACATCGACTTCGACGCGGGGTCGACGTGGGAGGACGTCGAGGCGGCGGAGAAGAAGGTGCTGGAGCTGGGGGCGCGGGCGCTGCACGCCGAGGACAAGGAGGATTTCCGGGTGTACGCCGACCCGGCGGGGCATCCGTTCTGCCTCTGCCGGATCGACGTGGCCCGGCGGCTACCCGTCCAGGTCTGAGACCTCGCCGTCGACAGTCACCCGTCGTCGGCTACCCGTCCAGGTCTGAGATCTTCGCCGTCGACGGCTCGCGTCGCTCCCGGGCGGCGCGGGCCGTGAAGTCCGCGCTGCGCAGGACGCGCTGGACGTTGCCCCAGGTCAGCAGGGCGATGTCGGACTCGGCCCAGCCACGCCGGAGCAGCTCGGCGACGAGGAGCGGGTAGCAGGAGGCGTCGGCGAGGTCCTGGGGGTGGGCGGTGCCGGCGTCGTAGGTGCCGGACAGGCCGACGCACTCCGGTCCCGCGACCTCGCGCACATGGTCGAGATGGTCGGCCACGTCCCGCACGCTCGGGCCGGTCTGCTCGGCGGTGAGCGGCACCATGCACAGGCCCTTGGCGGCGCCCAGCTCGGCGAGCAGGTCGTCGGGGAGGTTGGCCGGGTGCGGGCGCAGGGCGCGGGCGGCGGAGCGGCTGCACAGGGCCGGCGCCTTGGAGACCGCGAGCGCGCGGCGGACGGTGTCGGCGGAGGCGCCGGACAGGTCGGCGAGGACGCCGAGCCGGTTCATCTCGCGCAGCACCTCCTCGCCGAACCGGGTGAGACCCGCCTCGCTCGCCCAGGAGACGCCGGACAGGGTGAGGGCGCGCAGACCGAGGGCGCGCAGCGAGCGCAGGATGCCGAGGGAGTCGCCGAGGGCGGCGGCGCCGGCCGGGCCGAGCAGGACGGCGACGCGGCCGCAGTGCCGTACGTCGGCGATCTCGCCGGCGGTGTGGGCGAGGCGGAGGCCCTCGGGGTGGGTGCCCACGACCGTCCGCACGAGGTCGAGCTGTTCGAGGGTGGCGCCCACGGCCCGGTCGCCGCCGATGCTCTCGGGCAGGTGCAGCGAGCAGAACAGCGCGCCCACATGGCCCTCGCGCAGCCGGGGCACGTCCGTGTCGACGGAGCTCTCGCCGAGTTCCAGGTCGAACCAGGGCAGGTGGCGCAGGGCCCAGGGCAGTCCGCTGTAGCCGTCGGCGACGGGGTGCGCGGCGAGGATGGCGTGCGCGCGCTCCAGGGGGCCGGAGTCCGGGTCGGAGACGGGGGCGTAGGGCTCGTCCGCCACGAAGGGGTCGGTCAGGCCGTCGAGCGCGCCGACCTCGGTCGTGGTGTCCAGTTCGTCCTGGAGGTCTGCCATGGCGTGCTCCCGTACGTCGTGATCGGCGGCATGATCAGCAGTACGGTCACGGTCGCACGGGGTACCGAGGGCTTCCTGGTGGGTGGGGCGTTCGGGGGTACGCGGGTCAGCTTCCGCGGGCCACCTGGATGACCTCGTCGAGGGTGTCCCGGGACCGCTCCAGATCCCGGATCATGCGGTCGATGCGGTCCCGTTCCCGCGCCAGGTCGGCGACGAGTTTGGGGGTGGCGACGACGGAGGGGCCGCCGTCCCGGTCCCGCATGCAGGGCAGCAGCTGCCGGATCTTCTCGCTGTGCAGCCCGGCCGCGAACAGCTCCTGGATCCGCACGACGCGGTCCACGGCCGCCTCCGGATAGTCCCGGTGCCCGCCGGGGGTGCGGTCGGCTGCGAGCAGCCCCTGGGTCTCGTAGTAGCGCAGCGACCGCTCGCTGACGTTGGTGCGCCGGGCCAGTTCACCGATCCGCATGGACACCTCGACTTGAATCTGACACTGATGTCAGGTTCTAGCGTACGGTCATGACGCAGATCCTGGAACCCACCTCCCTCGGCCCCCTCGCCCTCCCCAACCGCCTGGTGATGGCCCCGATGACCCGCAACCGCGCCGCCGCCGACGGCACCCCCACCGGCCTCATGGCCGAGTACTACGCCCAGCGCGCCTCCGCCGGTCTGATCGTCGCCGAGGCCGCGACGCCGAACGCGGTGGGGCAGACGTATCCGAACATCACCGCGATCCACACCCCGGCCCACATCACCGGCTGGCGGCGGGTGACGGACGCCGTGCGGGAGGCGGGCGGACGGATGTTCCTCCAGCTCCAGCACGGTGGCCGGGTCGGCCACCCGGCGAACAGCGGACACACCCCGCTCGCCCCCTCCCCCGTCCCGCTCCCCGACACGGTCTTCACCCCCGACGGTCACCAACCGGCCGTCACACCGAGGGAGATGAGCCTCGACGACATCCACGCCACGGTCGCCGACTTCGCGACCGCCGCGCGGAACGCGGTCGAGGCGGGCTTCGAGGGCGTCGAGGTGCACTCCGCCAACGGCTATCTCCTGCACCAGTTCCTGGCCCGCAACACCAACCGCCGCACGGACGCGTACGGCGGCTCCGTCGACGCCCGCATCCGGTTCACGGCGGAGGTCGTCGAGGCCGTCGCCGCGGCGGTCGGAGCCGGGCGGGTGGGCGTACGGCTCTCCCCCGGGCTCACCGTCAACGGCATCGAGGAGGGCGACACGGCGGACCTCTACCCGGCGCTGGTCGCCCGGCTGAACCGCCTGGGGCTCGCCTATCTGCACGTCGTGCACGCCGATCCGGACGCGCCGGTGTTCCAGCGGATCCGCGCGCAATGGCACGGCACCCTCATCGCCAACCCGGTGCTCGGCGAACTCGCCACGGGGGCCGTGACCGACGCCGCGCACCGGCTCCTCGACGCGGGCGCCGACCTGATCGCCCTGGGCCGGCCGTTCCTCGCCAACCCCGACCTCGTCGCACGGCTGCGGCTGGGGGCACCGCTGAACCCCGTACGGGACCGCTATCTGATGTACGTGGGCGGGGCGGCCGGATACACCGACTACCCCGCCCTGTACGAAACCGGCTCTCAGCCGTCGAGCGACTCGATCGTCGCGTTGGACGGCGCCCGGGTCGCCTGAAGGTCCCGCGCCACGTCCTCCGCCGCGCCCAGCACCCGTACCGCGTTCTGCCAAGTCAGCTTGGCGAGGTCGGCGTTGGACCACCCGCGGTCGAGCAGCTCGGCGATCAGGTTCGGATAGCCGGACACGTCGTCCAGGCCGTCCGGGGTGAACGCCGTGCCGTCGTAGTCGCCGCCGATGCCGAGATGGTCGACGCCCGCGACCTCGCGCATGTGGTCGAGATGGTCGGCGACCGTCGACACCGTGGCGATGGGGCGCGGGGTGCGCTCCTCGAAGGCGCGGTGCACCTTCATCGCGTCGGGGGTGGTGGCGAGGTGGTGGAAGCCGTGGGCCCGCATGTTGTCGTCGGCCGCGGCCGTCCAGTCCACGGCGGCCTGGAGCACGAACTTCGGCACGAAGGTCACCATCGCCATGCCGCCGTTGCCCGCGAGGCGTTCCAGGACGTCGTCCGGGATGTTGCGGGGATGGTCGCACACGGCGCGCGACGAGGAGTGCGAGAAGATCACCGGGGCCACCGAGGTGTCCAGCGCGTCCCGCATCGTCGTGGCCGCCACATGCGACAGGTCGACGAGCATGCCCTCGCGGTTCATCTCCGCGACCACGGCACGGCCGAAGGCCGACAGACCGCCCACGTTCGGCTCGTCCGTCGCCGAGTCGGCCCAGTCGTTGTTGTCGTTGTGCGTGAGCGTCATGTAGCGCACGCCCAGCGCGTACAACCCCCGCAGTGTGGCGAGGGAGTTGGCGATGGAGTGCCCGCCCTCCGCGCCCATCAGCGAGGCGATACGGCCCTCCGCGCGCGCCGCCTCCATGTCGGCCGCGGTGAGCGCGGCGCGCAGGGCGTCCGGGTGGCGGTCGATCAACTGCCGTACGCAGTCGATCTGTTCGAGGGTCGCCGGCACCGCGTCGGGCAGGTCCGAGCGGACGTACACCGACCAGTACTGCGCGCCCACGCCACCGGCCCGCAGTCGCGCGAGGTCGGTGTGCAGATGGGCGCTCTGGTCGGTGGCGATGTCACGGGCGTCGAGGTCGTAGCGGACCTGTTCGCGCAGGGCCCAGGGCAGGTCGTTGTGGCCGTCGACGACCGGGAACTCGGCGAGGAGTTCCCGGGCGGTCTCCAGTGCGCTCACGGCGGTCACTTCCCGAAGCCGAAGCCGTTGCCCGGCCCTTCGACCTTGGCGCGCAGCCGCTTGCCCTTCTCGGTGGCCTGGTCGTTGAGCTCCTGCTGGAACTCCTTCATCCGGCCGAGGAGTTCCTCGTCGGAGGTGGCGAGGATACGGGCGGCGAGGAGACCGGCGTTGCGGGCCCCGGCGACGGAGACGGTCGCGACCGGGACGCCCGCTGGCATCTGCACGATCGACAGCAGCGAGTCCATGCCGTCGAGGTACTTCAGCGGGACCGGGACGCCGATGACGGGCAGCGGGGTGACGGAGGCGAGCATGCCGGGCAGGTGGGCGGCACCACCGGCTCCGGCGATGATCGCCTTGAGGCCACGCCCGGCCGCCTCCTCGCCGTACGCGATCATCTCGCGCGGCATGCGGTGGGCCGAGACGACATCGACCTCGTACGCGATCTCGAACTCGTCGAGGGCCTGGGCGGCGGCCTCCATGACGGGCCAGTCGGAGTCCGACCCCATGACGATGCCTACGACAGGGCTCATTCGGTGATCGTGCCTCTCAGGTAACCGGCTGCGTGACGCGCGCGCTCCAGGACGTCGTCCAGGTCGTCGCCGTAGGTGTTGACGTGGCCGACCTTGCGTCCGGGCTTCACGTCCTTGCCGTACATGTGGATCTTGAGCTGGGGGTCGCGGGCCATGCAGTGCAGGTACGCGGAGTACATGTCGGGGTAGTCGCCGCCGAGGACGTTGACCATGACGGTCCACCTGGCGCGCGGGCGCGGGTCGCCGAGCGGGAGGTCGAGGACGGCCCGGACGTGGTTGGCGAACTGGCTGGTGATCGCGCCGTCCATCGACCAGTGGCCGCTGTTGTGCGGGCGCATGGCCAGCTCGTTGACGAGGATGCGGCCGTCGCGGGTCTGGAACAGCTCGACGGCGAGGTGGCCGACGACGTCCAGTTCCTTGGCGATGGTCAGCGCCATCTCCTCGGCCTTCAGCCCGAGGGCCGGGTCCAGATCGGGGGCCGGGGCGATCACGGTGTCGCAGACGCCGTTCACCTGCTGGGACTCGACCACCGGGTAGGCGACGGCCTGGCCGTGCGGGGACCGTACGACGTTGGCGGCGAGCTCGCGGACGTAGTCGACCTTCTCCTCGGCGAGGACGGGCACACCGGCCCGGAAGGGGTCCTCGGCCTCCTCGACGGAGTCGACGACCCACACGCCCTTGCCGTCGTAGCCGCCGCGGACGGTCTTCAGCACGACCGGGAAGCCGTCGCCCTCCTCGGCGAACGCCACCACGTCCGCCGGGTCGCTCACGATCCGGTGCCGTGGGCACGGCACCCCGATCGCGTCGAGCCTCGCCCGCATCACGCCCTTGTCCTGGGCGTGCACCAACGCGTCGGGACCGGGGCGCACGGGGATGCCGTCCGCCTCCAGCGCCCTGAGGTGCTCGGTGGGTACGTGTTCGTGATCGAAGGTGATCACATCGCAGCCCCTCGCGAACTCACGCAGCGTGTCGAGGTCGCGATAGTCGCCGATGACGACATCGCTCACCACCTGCGCCGCGGAATCCTGAGGGGTGTCACTGAGGAGCTTGAATCTGATGCCTAGCGGGATGCCCGCCTCGTGTGTCATACGAGCGAGCTGACCCCCGCCGACCATGCCGACTACCGGGAACGTCACGCTCCTAGGGTATCGGCCACGCCACGGCGGCCGGATTCCGCTCCTCCTGCGCCCCCTTTGTGCCTGCTTTCCGCCCGCTTTCCGCCGCTCATACCAGCTTCTTTACGGCGGTGTGCGTCCGCCCACAGGCAACCGGGAGGGGGGATGGTTAGCATGGCTGGGTTGACGAAACCGACCGACGTCGACGAAACCGACCGACTGGGGGCCTGTACTTCCATGGGACGTGGTTCCTCAGGGCTGCGCAGGCTCGTGCACGAGATCGCCAAGTTCGGCGCCGTGGGCGGTGCGGGGCTGCTCGTCAACCTTCTCGTCTTCAACCTGGTGCGGCACACGACCGACCTCCCGGTGGTGCGCGCCAGCGTGATCGCGACGGTGGTCGCGATCGTCTCGAACTACATCGGCTTCCGCTACTTCACGTACCGCGACCGCGACAAGAGGGGCCGTACGAAGGAGCTGACGCTGTTCCTGCTGTTCAGCGCGGTCGGCCTGGTGATCGAGAACGGCGTCCTCTACGTGGCGACGTACGGCTTCGGCTGGGACAGCCCGCTGGCCAGCAATGTCTTCAAGTTCGTCGGCATCGGCATCGCGACCCTGTTCCGCTTCTGGTCCTACCGGTCGTGGGTCTTCAAGGCGCTGCCGGCCCCGGAGCTGGTGGCGAGCGCGGAGGAGATCCTGGCGGAGGCGGAGAAACGGCCGCGCTCCCAGCAGAGGGTCGGCTGAGAAGCCTCGGCATCCGTCCGCCCTAGCGAACCGTAGGCTCCTGCTCGTCCACCGACGGCTTCTTCAACGGCGTACGCGACAGGAACAGCCCGAACACCGCCGGCTGGGCCTGAAGCATCTCCAGGCGCCCGCCGTCCGCCTCCGCGAGGTCACGCGCGACCGCCAGGCCGATCCCCGTCGAGTTCCGCCCGCTGATGGTCCGCTCGAAGATCCGCGCCCCGAGGTCGGCCGGCACCCCCGGCCCCTCGTCGGTCACCTCGATGACGGCCTGGTTGCCGGTGACGCGGGTACGCAGCGCCACCGTGCCGCCCCCGTGCATGAGCGAGTTCTCGATCAGCGCCGCCAGCACCTGCGCGACCGCGCCCGGCGTGCCGACCGCCCGCAGATGCCGCTTGCCGGAGCTGACGATGGCCCGGCCCTCGCTGCGGTAGGCGGGGCGCCACTCGGCGAGCTGCTGCTGGATGACCTCGTCGAGGTCGAAGGAGACGGCGGAGCCGGTGCGGGGGTCGCGGGCGTTGGTGAGCAGCCGCTCGACGACGTCCGTCAGTCGCTCCACCTGCGTCAGCGCGATCGTCGCCTCCTCCTTCACCGTGTCCGGGTCGTCGGTGAGGGTGATCTCCTCCAGGCGCATGGACAGCGCGGTCAGCGGGGTGCGCAGCTGGTGGGAGGCGTCGGCGGCGAGGCGCCGCTCGGCGGTGAGCATGCGGGCGATGCGCTCGGCGGAGGAGTCGAGGACGTCGGCGACCCGGTCCAGCTCGGGGACGCCGTACCGCTTGTGCCGGGGCCGGGGGTCGCCGGAGCCGAGGCGCTCGGCGGTCTCGGCGAGGTCGGTCAGCGGTGAGGCCAGCTTGTTGGCCTGCCGTACGGCGAGCAGCACGGCGGCGATCACCGCGAGCAGTGCCACCGCCCCGATGATCAGCAGGGTCCGGCCGACCTCGCGGGTCACGGACGAGCGCGGCTCCTGGACGGTGACCGTCTCGCCCTCCTCGCCTCTCTCGGTGGAGCTGATGACGTCACCGGTGGGCCTGGTGCCGACCTCGATGAGCGGCTCGCCGGGGATGCGGATCTCGGCGTACCGCTCCCCCGCGACCTGGTCCTTGAGCACGTCCGCGTCGACGGTCTGCTCGCCGAGGAGCCGGCTGTCGATGATGCTGGCCAGCCGGACCGCCTCGGAGTCGACGCGTTCCTGGGCGCTGTTACTGATGGTCCGGGTCTCGACGATGACCAGCGAGACGCCGAACACGGCGATGACGACGAGAACGACGGCGAGCGTCGACTGGATCAGGCGGCGGCGCACGGGGGTCGGCTAGCTCTTCTCGAACCGGAAGCCGACACCGCGCACGGTGGCGATGTAGCGGGGGTTCGCCGCGTCGTCGCCGAGCTTCTTGCGCAGCCAGGAGATGTGCATGTCGAGGGTCTTGGTGGAGGACCACCAGGTGGTGTCCCAGACCTCGCGCATCAGCTGGTCGCGGGTGACGACCCGGCCCGCGTCGCGCACGAGGACGCGCAGCAGGTCGAACTCCTTCGCGGTGAGCTGGAGCTCCTCGTCGCCCATCCACGCGCGGTGCGACTCGACGTCGATCCGCACGCCGTGGGTGGCCGGCGGCTGCGCGGGCTCGGCGGCGCCGCGGCGCAGCAGGGCCCGGACCCGGGCGAGCAGTTCGGCGAGGCGGAAGGGCTTGGTGACGTAGTCGTCGGCGCCCGCGTCCAGACCGACGACGGTGTCCACCTCGTCGGCGCGCGCGGTCAGGATGAGGATCGGCACGGCGTGACCTTCGGCACGCAGCCGGCGGGCGACTTCGAGGCCGTCCATGCCGGGCAGACCCAGGTCGAGCACGACCAGGTCGACACCGCCCTGCATTCCGGCGTCGAGTGCGGTGGGGCCGTCCTCACGCACCTCGACCTCGTACCCTTCCCGGCGCAGTGCGCGGGCCAGCGGCTCCGAGATGGACGCATCGTCCTCGGCGAGCAGTACACGGGTCATGAGCTGATGGTAGACCGCGGAATGCAGATGCTGGGGTGTGATCGCAACCCCGTGATTCTTACCATGGGGCGATTTGGTACGAACCTATGTACCAGAGGTGAGAGGGTAGTAAGAGCCTTAGAAAAGTGTGCGCGGTTCCATCGGCGCCTGTGATCCATGTCTCAAGTCCTTCCATTTCCGGCAGTGTCCTGCCGTATGGTGAAAGACGCCTTTTGCAGCACGGGGACCTTTGGCAAAGCAGTTCACGCTGAAGGTCTCTTTCATGTGCGGGCCGGCCACCGCCAGCCTTGAAGCACGTTGTGCGTCCCCACCAGCAAGGAACGACCAATGGCGTCCAGCCTGACGAAGGACTCGGTCCGCCCGGGCACCCCCGGCTCCGAGCAGACCTTCTTCGGCCACCCCCGCGGACTGGCCACTCTCTTCATGACCGAGATGTGGGAGCGTTTCTCCTACTACGGCATGAGGGCTCTCCTCCCGCTGTACCTCGTCGCCCCGGGCGGCCTCCACCTGAGCGCCGCTACCGCGACCGCGATCTACTCCGTGTACGTGTCGCTGGTGTACCTGCTCGCCCTGCCGGGCGGCTGGTTCGGCGACCGTGTCTGGGGCCCCCGCAAGACCGTCGCCGTCGCCGGTGGCGTGATCATGCTCGGCCACCTCACCCTGGCCCTGCCGTCCTCCGGCACCTTCTACGCCGGTCTCGGACTGGTGGCGATCGGCTCCGGTCTGCTGAAGGCCAACATCTCCACGATGGTCGGCCACCTCTACGACGGCCCGGACGACCCGCGTCGCGACGGTGGCTTCACCGTCTTCTACATGGGCATCAACCTCGGTGCGTTCGCCGCGCCGCTGGTCATCGGCACCATCGGTGAGAACGTCAACTGGCACCTGGGCTTCGCGCTCGCCGCGCTCGGCATGGCGCTGGGCCTCGGCCAGTTCCTGATCGGCTCCCGTCACCTGGCGGACCGCTCCAGCGTCGTCCCGACGCCGCTGTCGGCCCAGGAGAAGGCCTCGACGCTGCGCAAGGCCGCCATCTGGGCGGGCATCGCCGTCGTCTTCTACGCGATCGTCGGCTTCTCCGGCCACTACACCCTGAACTGGCTCCTGGTCCCGCTGACCCTGCTCGGTCTGATCATCCCGGTGATGGTGCTGGCCCGCATCAAGCGCGACAAGGACCTGGACCGCACCGAGCAGCGCTCGATGTCGGCGTACATCTGGTTCTTCGTGGCCGCGGCCGTGTTCTGGATGATCTACGACCAGGGCGGCTCGACCCTGTCGATCTTCGCCGACTCCTCGGCCGACAACACCATCTTCGGCTGGGAGTTCCCGGTCTCCTGGTACCAGTCGGTCAACCCGGTCCTGATCATGGCCCTGGCCCCGGTCTTCGCCTGGTTCTGGCTCGCGCTGAACCGGCGCGGCAAGGAGCCGAGCACGATCGTGAAGTTCTCCTCCGGTCTGGTCCTGGTCGGCGCGTCCTTCTTCCTGTTCCTCGCCCCGCTGTCGATCGCCGAGGGCGGTCACAAGGCGGCGGCGGCCTGGCTGGTGGCGATCTACTTCGTCCAGACCGTCGGTGAGCTGCTGCTCTCCCCGGTCGGCCTGTCGGTGACGACGAAGATGGCGCCCGCCAAGTACGCCTCCCAGATGATGGGTGTCTGGTTCCTGGCGGTGACCGCGGGTGACGCGACCACGGGTCTGCTGTCCATCGCGGGCGTCGACCTGAACAAGACGGGCATCGTCGCCCTGGAGGCCACGCTCGCCGTGGTCGCCGGTGTCGCGGTCTGGATGTACCGCAGCCGGGTCAAGGAGCTCATGGGCAGCGTCCACTGAGCCGAGGCTGTATTCGAAGGGCCGCCGCACCGTCCGGTGCGGCGGCCCTTCGGGGTTTCAGGCGCGTCGCCTGCCCGGCATGAACGTGAACACCGCCGCGCCCAGCAGAACGGCCGTTCCCGCCACCAGACCCAGCGCCTTGAGCGCGCCGTGATCCTCGGAACCGGTCGCCGCCAGGCCGCCCGAGGAGCCCGCGCCGGACGAGCTTCCACCGGTCGAGGAGCCACCGGACGCCCCGCCCTCCTGCTCCGTCGTGTCCAGCTTCAGCGACACCGACGTCGAGTCCGGCTTGCACGTCGTCGTCGTACCGAGCGCCTCGATCGTCAGGACACCCGGCGACAGTGTCGACTCACCCGTCGCCCCCGGCTTGTACGTGCCGGTCATGTCCGGGATCTCGATCGGGTCGCCCGCCTTGATGTCCTCGGTGTTGGTCGGGCCCTCCACATGCACCGAGCCCTTGTCGGCGCCGCCCAGGACCACCTCCATCGACGGCTTGATCGAGTCCTTCGGGATGTTGGCCGGGCTGTTCATCGGCGACTTCTTGAACTGCACGGTGAGACCGAAGTTCCCGCCGTCCTTCTTGGCGTTGATCTGGATCGTCGAGGTCGCCTTCTGGGTGCCGATCGGCGACTCACACGTGTACGGGACGTCGACGACCTCGCCGGTGAAGTCGGTCTGTCCGCTGTCGGACGCCGTGGCGCTCGGGGTCGACGAGGCGCTCTCGCTGGGCTCCTCGGAGGCGCTGGAGGTCGGGCTCGCGGTGTCGGTCGGCTCGTCGGAGGTCGTCGGGGTCGGTGAACCGCCGTCGCCCGCCTCGACCTTGATCGTCGCCGCGGCCGGTACGGCCTCGCTCGGCGTGCACTTGGTGTCCGTGCCGTACGCGGTGACGGTGTACGCGTCCGGCGTCAGCGTGACCTCACCCGCCGTCGTCAGTTTCAGGGTGCCCTTCATGTCGGAGAGCACCATGTCGCCGCCCTTGGGGATGGGCGGGTTCTCCTGCGGTCCCGCCATGGGGATGCCGGCACTCTGCGCGCCGGCCGCCTTGAGGGTGCCGGACGGCTTGACCTGGTTCTCCCCGATGTCGATGAGGTCGGGGTTCTTCGAGGCGGCCTGCACGAACTTCCACACCACCTCGACCTCGTCGCCGACCTTGGCGGTGGCGGGCGCGGTGATCTCCACCTTGGTGGTGCCGTCCACGGGGTCGAGGCCGACGCCCGCGGGCGGCACGCAGTGCGTCGCGTACGACACCTCCGCGGCCTGCGCGGGGGCGACGGCGACGCCGATGAGGGCGCCCGCCCCGCAGAGCGCCAGCGCGACTCTGACACGGTCCGGTACGGCTCTCCTTCGCTTGCTCACGTGGGTCCCTTCCTGGTGGGAGTCGTCGGGCTGTCGTCGTGCGGTGCGGAGAGCCGACCTGCCGTGCCCGGATCGGAGTCCGGGGTGAACCACGGCAGGGTCGAGGACGGGGGCGGCTGTTCGGCGGGGCCGCTGCGCAACCCCGGGAGCCGCAGGGTGAGTTCGGGCAGCCGCAGCCGGGCGGGGGCGCGGGAGGAGCGGCCCGGACGGCGGGGCCGCACCCGGTCGATGGCGGCCATCGCGGCACGGAACAGCGCGGCGGGCACGACCAGACAGACCAGCACCCAGAACAGGGTCACGCCCCAGGGCCGGCCGACCCCCCAGGGCTGTTCGGCGAGGACCTTGCCGCCGTACTTGAGGGAGACCGTGTAGTCGCCGTGGGCGCCGCCCGTCAGCTCGACGGGCAGCTCGATGCGGGCCTTCCTCCCGGGCTCGATGGTGCCGCGCCACTGCTGTTCCTCCCACTGCGGGGCGAACACACCGTGGGAGGTGCCGACCTGGAAGAGGGGGTTCTTGACGGCCGAGGTGCCGACGTTGCCGACGGTGAAGACGAGGGTGCGCGCGGGAGGCGAACCGAACCAGGTGAGCAGGCCGCCGGAGCCGTCGAGGCGGGTGTCGGTGAGGACGGAGAGCCGTCCGCCGGAGGTCTCGGCGGGCAGCGGCTCCACGGCGTGCCCGGCCACCTGGAAGATCGCGTCCGCCTCCGCCTTCGCCCCGGTCACCGTCGCCACATGGACCACACAGGGGCAGGGCACCGGCGGTTCGGCGACCGGCAGTTTCCTGTTGAAGCGGCCCTTGGCGTCGGTGGTGACGGCCCGGCCGTCGGCATTGGCGCAGGAGTTGGTGCCGCCGGGCACACCGCGGGAGGGCACCGCCTGTCCGCAGATCAGGATCATCAGCAGCGCCTTCGCCCGCCAGCCGCTGCCGGTGACGGTGACCGAACCACCGGTGCCGGCCTGCGACTTGGAGAGCCTGACGGTGGGCTGCTCGGCGGCCCGCACCGGGCCGACCGACACCGACGCCAGCAGCAGTGCCAGCACCGCCGCCCCGAGAATCCGCAGCTTCACGACACCGCTCCCGTCAACTCGGCTCCCGGACAAGCGGGTTCGGGCAGGACCGCCGTACGGCGCCTGTGCCGTCGTACGACAAGCAGCCGCCGTACGGCGCACAGCGCGCCCCCGGCCGCCACCACCCCCGCGCCGGCCGCCACCGCGCCCCACGGCCCGACGCCCGTCGACACCCGCGCCTCGTCGCGTGCCCCGCCCGCCGCCGTGACCGTCAGCCGCACCTCGACGGAGTCGAGCGCGGGCCGGTCCCAGGGTTCGCCGAGTCGCACCCGGCGGCCCGGCGCCAGTTCGAGGGGCAGGGTGCGCGGGGCGCGGTCGAGGAGGCGGCCGAGGAGACCGTCGGCGCGGACCGCGAGCCGCGGCGTGAGAGGGGTCGTACCGCGGTTGACCAGCTCGTAGGTGATGCGGTCGGCGTGGACCGCCACGTGCTCGACGGTCAGCGCGGAGACCCTCGGGACGGAGGCGCGCAGATGGAGGGGGACCCGCAGGGTGCGGCCGTCGGTGTCGCGGGCGACGAGCTCGGCGGTGGCGTCGTCGGCCGGGACCGTCGTCGTGAAGGGCACGTCGGTGCGGGTGCGCGGGGGCAGCCGGAGGCGGTCGTCGGCGAAGGCGACCTCTGCCCCGGCCGCGCGCAGCGAGACGTCCACGGGCGTCGGGCCGCGGTTGGTCAGGGACACCGTGTCCTGGAGCGCCGTGCCGGGCTCGCCCTCGGCGTAGAAGGCCGGCCGCGCCTCCCCCGCGGGCGCGGCCGACCAGCCGCCGGCAGCGGTCGCCGGGGGCGCGACGGCCAGGAGCGTGAGGACGGTCGCCCCCAGCACGGCGAGGACGACGGGGACGGCACGGACGGCGGACGGCATCGGCGGCTCCAGCTGTCGTACGGCGTGCGGTGTCAGCGACGGGCCGCCTGATGCCTGCGCGTCAGCCACAGCGCGCCCGCCGCGCCCGCGAGCAGCACCGTGCCTCCGAGGGTGCCCAGCGCGATCGCCGAGTCCTCGGGGCCGGTCTGCGGGAGTTCGCCGCCGGAGTCCGTGCCGGAGCCGGAGCCGGAGCCGCTCTGGGTGCCGGTCGCGGCGGTGACGTCCAAAGTGAGCGAGGGGCCGGGGCTGTTGGTCGGCGTGCAGGTGGTCGTGGTGCCGAGCGCCTTGATGGTGAGGACGCCCGCGGTGAAGGTGACCTTGCCGGACTTCTTCGGGGTGTACGTCCCGCTCAAGTCGCTGATCTTGATGGGGGTGTTGGCGGGGACGACCGCCTGGTTGGCGGGCCCGGACACGTTCAGGGTGCCGCTGTCGGCCCCGCCCAGCTTGATGACGGCGCTCGGCGCCATCGCGCCCTTGCCCAGGTCGACCGGGCTGGAGGAGACGCCCTTCTGCCACGACATGGTGATCTTGTAGCCGCTGCCGCTCTTGACGCCCTTGATGTCGATGGGCGAGACGGCGCTCTTGTCGCCGATCGGTGTCTTGCACTGGTACTTGACGTCGACCACCTCGGCGTGGGCGGCGGGGGCTGCCATCAGCACCGCCGACCCGGCCAGGGCCGCGGCGGACGCGAGCGCGGCGGTTCGATTCCGGTACGACACGGTTCCGCTCCCTCTTCCTCGGTTCTGACGGCACATCAGATTCGGCCGTCAAGGTACGCCCGGGGTCGTGAGGAAGGAAGACACGGAGCGCGCCGGAGTTGTGACGATCCGGCGCGCACGCAAGGGGGTTCGGGTGGAGGGCTGGCCCCCGGGTCAGTGCTGGAGCATGCCCACCTCGTAGTCGCCCCCCGGCTGCCGGATCATGACGTTCATGCGGTTGAAGGTGTTGATGAGGCCGATCAGGATCACGAGGGCCATCAGCTGCTCCTCGTCGTAGTGCTTCGCGGCGTTCTGCCAGACCTCGTCCGGGACTCCGGCGCCGTCGGCGATACGGGTACCCGCCTCCGCCAGCTCCAGGGCCGCGCGCTCGGCCTCGGTGAAGGCCTTGGCCTCGCGCCACGCCGCCACCATGAGCAGGCGCTCCATGGTCTCGCCCGCGGCGGCGGCCTCCTTGGTGTGCATGTCGAGACAGGCCGCGCAGCCGTTGATCTGGCTCGCCCGGATCTTGACCAGTTCCTGGGTCGCGGCGGGCAGGGCCGACTCCACGAGCGCCTTGTTCGCCGAGAGGAAGTGGGGCAGGACCTTGCGCATGAGCGGGACGCCGAAGGGGTTGAGGCGGGCTTCCACGGTGTGCTCCTCTGCCGTCGCTTGGGCTTACACACCCAGGACGAGAGGGGCTGGTTCCCCTGTGACATCGGCGCGCGTGACGTGCGTCACCACGTCGTCGCGGCTACGCCGGAGCGCCCAGTTCCGCCCAGACCGTCTTGCCGGCGGCCCCCGGGTTGCGGACGACACCCCAGTCCAGGCACAGCCGCTGCACGATGAACATGCCGTGTCCGCCGGGGCGGCCCGCGCGGTGCGGGGTGCGGGGTGCGGGCTGGCCCGCGCCGCGGTCGGAGACCTCGACCCGGATCACCTTGTTGTCGCAGGTGATCCACAGCTCGTCCGGGCCCTCGGCGTGCAGACAGGCGTTGGTGACCAGCTCGGAGACGACCAGCAGCACATCCTCGGCGGCGGCCCGCTGGTCGGCGGTGGCGGCGGGCAGCCAGCCCCACGCGTACAGCGCCTGCCGGGCGAAGTCGCGGGCCATCGGGACGACACCGCTCGCGCCGTCGAAGTTCAGTCTGCGGACCTGCCGGCCCGCCGAGGACTCAGACGGCACGGCCGCACCCCCTTCGGACGCCCCTGAAGCGCCGTCGGCCTCCGGGCCGCCGTCGCCCGGCGAGTAAGGCCGGGTGCTGCTCATCAGCGCTTCACCTCACCGATTCACCAGTTCACGATTCAAAAGTCACGTTGCAGTACGTCGCACGGAGGCGGATTCGCGGGTCGTACGACCCCGGACTGTCCCCCGCGCGACTGTCAGGGTGTCTCCTGCCCGACCGAACCGGCAGAACACCCCCTGTTTCGGCACGGAAGGCGCGACCCGGGGAAAACGCTGTTCCACCTGGGACGACGGGGCGCTCCGCGCGGCCGGCGCGGACCGGCTCAGCCGGTCTCGTCGGCCAGGGCCGCGGCGAGCGTGTCATGGACCGTGAAGACCGCGTCGGCGCCCGTGATCTCGAAGACGCGTGCCACGACGGGCAGCATCCCCGCGAGATGCACGCCACCCCCGGCGGCCTCCGCCTTCAGGCGCGCACCGAGCAGGACGTTCAGGCCGGTGGAGTCGCAGAACTCCAGGCGTGAACAGTCGACCACAAGGCGGCTGAAGCCCTTGGACAGACATTCCTCTAGTGGTTCACGCAACAGATCGGCCGTATGGTGATCCAACTCACCTGCCGGGGTCACGACGGCGCTGACGCCCTCTTCTCGCACCTCGACCAGAAGCCGGCCAGACTGTGCGCTGCCGACCGTCCCGCGGTCCATGCCGTCTCTCTCTCCCGACGTCGTGGCTGCTGCTGACGCCCTCGAACACTACGCCTTCCTCACACACCCTGACACCCGAACATCCGCACACAAACGGACATTTCCCCACAGAACGCACTTGCGGCGAGGTCGGGAAACCGGGTAGGGCTAGTAGAGACACGTAAACGACACGGCCGGCTTTGGAGGCGCCGCACACCGCAGTGCACGCACGGCTTCGGCAGCCACATGCCGAGAACGATGGAGGACATCATGTCACCCCGGCTCGACGCATCGCATACCCATCAAGCGACGTCGACATCCCCCCCGGAACAGCTGGATCCCATCGAGCAGGACGCCCTCGCGGGCCCTGACGCAGACGACGCGCTCGCCGGGCTCCCGGAGATCCCCCCGTACGACCAGGTGGGGCCGGTGGACGCGAGGGCTCTGTCCAAGACCCTCTTCGCTCGCCTGGAGTCGCTGGAGGAAGGGACCCACGACTACTCGTACGTCCGCAACACGCTCGTCGAACTCAACCTGGCCCTGGTCAAGTTCGCCGCCTCCCGCTTCCGCTCCCGCAGCGAGCCGATGGAGGACATCATCCAGGTCGGCACGATCGGCCTGATCAAGGCGATCGACCGCTTCGAGCTGAGCCGCGGCGTGGAGTTCCCCACCTTCGCGATGCCGACGATCATCGGCGAGATCAAGCGCTTCTTCCGCGACACCTCGTGGTCGGTGCGGGTCCCGCGCAGGCTCCAGGAGCTCCGCCTCGACCTGGCCAAGGCCGGCGACGAACTGGCGCAGAAGCTGGACCGGGCGCCGACCGTGGGCGAGCTCGCGGAGCGCCTGGGGCTGTCGAAGGACGAGGTCGTCGAGGGCATGGCCGCCTCCAACGCGTACACCGCGTCCTCCCTGGACGCGCAGCCGGAGGAGGACGACGCCGAGGGCGCGCTGGCCGACCGGATCGGCTACGAGGACCACGGCATCGAGGGCATCGAGTACGTGGAGTCCCTGAAGCCCCTCATCGCCGACCTCCCCTCCCGGGACCGGAAGATCCTCTCCCTGCGCTTCGTGGCGGGCCTGACCCAGTCGGAGATCGGCGACGAGCTCGGCATCTCGCAGATGCATGTCTCGCGGCTGCTGTCACGCACGCTGGTGCGGCTGCGAAAAGGGCTGACGATCGAGGAGTGACCTGATCCTCTGAGTTGTTCCGGCTTTTTATCGAGTGCGGGGCGTGCGCGTCAGACGACGCGTACGCCCCGTCGCCATACCCCGCTCACCAGCGGTACGCCCGGCCGGTAAGCCAGGTGCACATGGCTCGGGGCGTCGAGGAGGGTCAGGTCCGCGCGGGCGCCCGCCGTGATCCTGCCGACGTCCGTGCGGCGCAGGGCCGCCGCGCCGCCCGCCGTGGCCGACCAGACCGCCTCGTCCGGGGTCATGCCCATGTCCCGCACGGCGAGCGCGATGCAGAACGGGACGGACGAGGTGAAGGACGAGCCCGGGTTGCAGTCGGTGGAGAGGGCCACGGTGACGCCGGCGTCCAGGAGACGGCGGGCGTTCGGCCACTCGGCGCGGGTGGAGAACTCGGCGCCGGGCAGCAGCGTGGCGACGGTGTCGCCGTTGGCGAGGGCGTCGACGTCGGCGTCCGTGAGGTGGGTGCAGTGGTCGGCGCTCGCCGCGTCCAGCTCGACGGCCAGTTGGACGCCGGGGCCGTAGGAGAGCTGGTTGGCGTGGATGCGCGGGTGCAGGCCCCTGGCCTTGCCGGCGGTGAGGATCGCGCGGGCCTGGTCGCCGTCGAAGGCGCCCTTCTCGCAGAAGACGTCGATCCAACGGGCGTACGGGGCACAGGCGTCGAGCATCTCGCCGGTGACGAGGGCGACGTACGCCGCAGGGTCGTCCGCGTGGTCCGGGGAGACGATGTGCGCGCCCAGGTAGGTGACCTCGTCGGTGTGGGCGGCGGCGATGCGCAGGGCGCGGGACTCGTCGCGGGTGGTCAGGCCGTAGCCGGACTTCGTCTCGAAGGTCGTCGTGCCCTGGCGGAGGGCCTCGGCGAGATAGCGGGTGAGGTTGGCTTCGAGGTCGGCGTCGGTGGCCGCTCGCGTGGCCGCGACGGTCGTACGGATACCGCCGGCGCTGTAGGCCCGGCCCGACATACGGGCGTTGAACTCCTGGGTGCGGTCGCCCGCGAAGACGAGGTGGGAGTGGGAGTCGACGAACCCGGGCAGAACGGCCCGTCCCCCGGCGTCGACCCGGTTGTCAGTGGCGGGTGCTTTGCTTGATTCACCGGTCCACACGATGCGGTCGCCGTCGATGACGACGGCCGCGTCCTGGATCAGGCCGAGGGGGGAGCCGTCACCCAGGGAGGGGTCGTTGGTGACCAGCGTGGCGATGTTGGTGATGACGGTGCTGGTGCTGCTCATGGCGTCCTTGTCGGTCGTCTTCAGGAGCGCAGGGCTCAGGAGCGGAGGGCTTCGACGGCCTGCGCCAGCGCGTGCGGCACATCCGGTACGAGGGTGTGCGCCCCGTCGCGTACGACGTGCCGTCCGCCCACGATCGTGTGCCGTACGTCCGCTGCCGTCGCCGCGAATACGGCCGTCTCGGCGCCGAGCCTGGGCAGCGTCCCCGCTGTCCTGACCGAGTCGAGCGCGACGGTCGTGAGGTCGGCGAGGGCGCCGGGCTCGATGGTGCCCGCCTCGTCCCAGCCGAGGGCCGCGTGGCCGTCGGCGGAGGCGGCCCGCAGCAGTGCCGCCGCCGTCCAGTGGCCCCGGGTGCGGGTGCGCAGCCGCTCGTCGAGCTCCATCGCGCGTGCTTCTTCGAGCAGGTCGATGACGGCATGGCTGTCGGAGCCGAGGGAGAGCGGCGAACCGGCCCTCTGTAGGGCGACGGCCGGTCCGATGCCGTCCGCGAGGTCCCGCTCGGTCGTCGGGCACATGCACGTCCCGGTCCCGGAGCCGCCGATGAGGGCGATGTCCTCGTCGGTGAGGTGGGTGTTGTGGACGCCGGTGGTGCGGCGGCCGAGGACGCCGTGGTCGGCGAGGAGCCGCGTCGGCGTGCACCCGTGGGCTTCCCGGCAGGCGTCGTTCTCGGCGGTCTGCTCGGACAGATGCACATGGAGCGGGGCCCGCCGCTCCTCGGCCCACGCGGCCACGGTCGCCAACTGCCCCGCGGGCACCGCCCGGACGGAGTGGATGGCGGCGCCGATCCGCGCGTGATCCCGTTCCTTGAGAAGTGAACAGCGTTCGGCCCAGGCCTCCGCGGTGCCGTCGGAGAAGCGGAGCTGGTGGCTGTTCGGCCGCTGCCCGAAGCCCGCGGAGAGGTAGGCGGTGTCGAGGAGGGTGATCCGGATGCCGGCGTCGGCGGCGGCCGCGACGAGGGCCTCGCCCATGGCGTTGGGGTCGGCGTAGGGGGTGCCACCGGGGGCGTGGTGGAGGTAGTGGAACTCACCGACGCAGGTCACCCCGGCCAGCGCCATCTCCGCGTACACGGCGCGGGCGAGGGCGTGGTAGCTCTCCGGGGTCAGCTGGTCGGCGGTGGCGTACATGACCTCGCGCCAGGTCCAGAAGGTCCCGGAGCCGACCTGGACGGTGCCGCGCAGGGCGCGGTGGAAGGCGTGGCTGTGGGCGTTGGCGAGGCCGGGGAGGGTGAGACCGCGCAGGATCTCGGCGCCGGGCGGCGGGGTGTCGACGCCGGTGCGGACGTCGCTGATGCGGCCGTCCCGGGTCACCACCGCCACGCCCGGCTCGACGTGGGTGTCGAGCCAGGCGTGCTCCAGCCAGTACATGGTCACGTGGTGGCCAGTCCTTCCAGTACGTCGGCGAGGGCGAGGACCCCGGCCACGCAGTCGTCCTCGGCCGCGAACTCGGCCGGGGAGTGCGAGACGCCGGTGGGGTTGCGTACGAACAGCATGGCGGTCGGGACGGTCCCGGAGAGGATTCCGGCGTCGTGTCCGGCACCGGTACCCAGGACGGGGACGCTCAGCTCGCTGTCCCGGCCCAGGATCCGGGCGAGTTCGTCGCGCAGGGCGTGGTCGAACTCGACGACGGGCGTGAAGGACTCACGGACGATGTCGAGCGCGATGCCGTGGGCGTCGGCGTACTCGCGGGCGGCCTTCTCGATCCCGCCGACGACCTGGTCCAGGCTCGCCTGGTCGGCGGCGCGGGAGTCGAGCCAGCCGCGCACGAGGGAGGGGATCGCGTTGACGCCGTTGGGTTCGACGGAGATCTTGCCGAAGGTGGCGACGGCACCGGCGAGTTCGGCCTCGCGGCGGGCGGCGAGGACGGTCTCGGCGTAGGACAGCATCGGGTCGTGCCGGTCGACGAGGCGGGTGGTGCCGGCGTGGTTGGCCTCGCCCCGGAAGTCGAACCGCCACCGTCCGTGCGGCCAGATGGCGCTGGCGATGCCGACCCGGTCGCCGGAGATGTCCAGCGCCCGCCCCTGCTCGACATGCAGCTCGACGAAGGCACCGATACGGCCGAGCCGCTCCGGGTCGGCGCCGAGGGCGTCAGGGTCGTACCCGGCGGCTTCCATGGCCCGGGGGAGGGTGATCCCGTCCCCGTCGGTCAGCTTGTGCGCCTGCTCGACGGTGAGCTGTCCGGAGGCGAGCCGGGAGCCGACACAGGCGAGCCCGAAGCGGGCGCCCTCCTCGTCACCGAAGTTGACGAGGGCGAGGGGCTTGGTGAACTCCACCTGCCGGGCCCGCAGTTCGTCGAGGGCGGCGAAGGAGGACACGACCCCGAGCGGCCCGTCGAAGGCCCCGCCGTCGGGCACGGAGTCCAGATGCGACCCGGTGACGACGGCGTCCCCGGCGGCCGGATCCCCGAGCCAGGCCCACTGGTTGCCGTTCCGGTCGACCTCGTAGGCCAGCCCACGGTCCTCGGCCTGGGTCCGGAACCAGGCCCGGCACTCCGTGTCGGCGCCGGTCCAGGCGAACCGGCGGTAGCCGTGGGAGTCGGCGTGGCGGCCGATGGGGAGCAGCTCGCGCCACATGGTGTGGAACGAGCTGCCGTCGGACGTCTCCGTCACGCCGAGTCACCCTCACGCATCGGCACCCGCACCCCGCGCTCGTCCGCCACCGCTTCCGCGATGTCGTACCCCGCGTCGACGTGCCGGATGACGCCCATGCCAGGGTCGTTGGTGAGGACGCGGCGGATCTTCTCGCCGGCCAGCGCGGTGCCGTCGGCGACCGTGACCTGTCCGGCGTGGAGGGAGCGGCCCATGCCGACGCCGCCGCCGTGGTGGATGGACACCCAGGAAGCGCCGGAGGCCACGTTGACCATGGCGTTCAGCAGCGGCCAGTCGGCGATCGCGTCGGAACCGTCGAGCATGGCCTCGGTCTCGCGGTACGGGGAGGCGACGGAGCCGGAGTCGAGGTGGTCGCGCCCGATGGCCAGCGGGGCCGCCAGCTCACCGCTCGCCACCATGTCGTTGAAGCGCTCGCCGGCCTTGTCGCGTTCGCCGTAGCCGAGCCAGCAGATGCGGGCCGGGAGGCCCTGGAAGTGGACCCGCTCCCCGGCCATCTTGATCCAGCGGGCGAGGGACTCGTTCTCCGGGAAGAGGTCGAGGATCGCCTTGTCGGTCTTGGCGATGTCGGAGGCCTCGCCGGACAGCGCGGCCCAGCGGAAGGGGCCCTTGCCCTCGGAGAAGAGGGGGCGGATGTAGGCGGGGACGAAGCCCGGGAAGGCGAACGCCCGGTCGTATCCGGCGAGCTGGGCCTCGCCGCGGATCGAGTTGCCGTAGTCGAAGACCTCCGCGCCGGCGTCCATGAAGCCGACCATCGCCTCGACGTGCCGGGCCATGGACTCGCGGGCGCGGGTCGTGAACCCGGCCGGGTCCTTCGCCACCGCGTCCGCCATGTCGTCGAAGTCGACGCCCAGCGGCAGGTACGCCAGCGGGTCGTGCGCCGAGGTCTGGTCGGTCACGATGTCGATGGGGGCGCTCTCGGCGAGCATCCGGGGCAGCAGATCGGCCGCGTTGCCGAGCAGGCCGATGGAGAGCGGGCGGCGGGCGTCGCGGGCCTCGACGGCGAGCCGGAGGGCGTGCTCCAGGTTGTCGGCCTTGACGTCGAGGTAGCGGTGCTCGATGCGGCGCTCGATGGCCCGGGGGTCGCAGTCGATGCAGATGGCGACGCCGTCGTTCATGGTGACGGCGAGGGGCTGGGCGCCGCCCATGCCGCCGAGGCCGGCGGTGAGGGTGATCGTGCCGGCGAGGGTGCCGCCGAACTTCTTCGCGGCGACGGCGGAGAAGGTCTCGTAGGTGCCCTGGAGGATGCCCTGGGTGCCGATGTAGATCCAGGAGCCTGCGGTCATCTGGCCGTACATGGTCAGGCCGAGGGCCTCCAGGCGGCGGAACTCCTCCCAGTTGGCCCAGTCGCCGACCAGGTTGGAGTTGGCGATGAGGACGCGCGGGGCCCACTCGTGGGTCTGCATGACGCCGACGGGGCGGCCGGACTGGACGAGCATCGTCTCGTCCTGCTTCAGCGTGCGCAGCGTGCGGACCATCGCGTCGAAGGAGCGCCAGTCGCGGGCCGCCTTGCCGGTGCCGCCGTAGACGACGAGCTTGTCGGGGTGCTCGGCGACCTCGGGGTCGAGGTTGTTCTGGAGCATCCGCAGGGCGGCTTCCTGCTGCCATCCCAGGGCGCTCAGTTCCGTACCGCGCGGCGCTCGGACGGGGCGGGGTCCTGACATGGTCTGCCTCCTCGTGGACTGTTTGGCTCTCTATTCACATACTCGCCGCCTGAATAGAGCTAGTCAATAGCGCGGTCCCCCGGCGCGAGCGCGTCGCGGGTGTTTGGCTGGATGCATGGGTGCGGACAACGACCTGACGGGGGACGTCATGGACAGCGAAGGACAGGGTGAGCGCGCCGTCCGGCGGGACGACGCGGTGCGGGCGGCGGTGGAGCAGGGGCTGCTGGGGCCCGACTCCCCGATCGTCGGGCTGCTCGACGTGGCCGGCATCCGGGAGTCGGCGGCGGAGCTGCGGGCGGCCTTCGACGCGGTCACCGCGCCCGGCACCCCGGTGCTGCACGCGTTCGCGGTGAAGGCGACCCCGCTGGTGCCGGTGCTGCGGCTGCTGGCGGAGGCCGGGATCGGGGCGGAGGTGGCGAGCCCGGGCGAGCTGGCGCTGGCGCGGGCGGCGGGGCTGACCCCGCGGCAGACGGTGCTGGACTCGCCCGCGAAGACGCCCGCCGAGCTGCGGGAGGCGCTCGCCCTCGGTATCGCCGTGAACGCCGACAATCCGCAGGAGCTGGACCGCATCGACGCGCTCATCCGGTCCGCGGCAAGCCGGTCCCCGCTGGGAATCCGGGTGAATCCGCAGGTCGGCGGGGGTTCCATCGGGGCGACCTCGACGGCGACGGCGACCTCGAAGTTCGGGGTGGCGCTGCGTGACCCCGGCGCCCGGGAGTGGCTGCTGCGCGCCTACGCCGACCGGCCCTGGCTGAACCGGCTGCACGCGCACACCGGCTCCCAGGGCATCCCGCTGTCCCTGATGGCGCGGGGTGTCGCGGAGACGTACGCGCTCGCCGAGGAGATCAACCGGCACATCGGGCGCCCGCAGATCGACACGATCGACATCGGCGGCGGGCTGCCGGTCAACTTCGGCTCGGACATGACGGCGCCGACGTACGCGCAGTACGCCCGGCTGCTGAGCGAGGCGGTGCCGGGGCTGTTCGACGGGCGGTACGGACTGGTGACCGAGTTCGGGCGGTCGCTGCTGGCCAAGCACGGGACGGTCGTGGCGCGGGTGGAGTACGCCAAGAGCGCGGGCGGGCGGCCGGTGGCGGTGACGCACGCGGGCGTGCAGGTGGCGACGCGGACGGTGTACGTGCCGGGGTCGTGGCCGCTGAGGATCGCGGCGTACGACGGGAAGGGGCGGCCGAAGGAGGGGCCCGAGGTGGTGCAGGACATCGCGGGGCCGGCCTGCTTCTCGGGCGACCTGCTGGCCGAGGGCAGGGCGCTGCCCCTGCTGGAGCAGGGTGACTACGCGGCGGCGCTGGACACGGGGGCGTACTACTTCGCGCATCACTACGCGTACAACTCCCTGGCCCGGCCGGGCATTTACGGCTTCGCGCCGGGCGAGGGCAACGGGGTCGCGTTCGTGACCGTCCGCACCCCGCAGACGCTCGACGAGATCGTGGCCGAGTCCGGAGGGGCGCACGCGTCAGCCCTCACCACCCTCTGAGCAGCCGTGCGCCGTTGACGCAGGCCGGTGGACATGTGGGTCAACTGTCCGGAAAACGAGCCCAGTTGACCCACCTTAGCCATCCGGCGCATGTTCCACCGGAAAATGCCATAACCCTCACCCCTCACTCACACCCTGCGTAGTTTCGGCGTCACTCAGCCGAACCCCAGGCGGGAGGGGAACTCACGGTGCCCGGTATCGACGAGTGTCTGTCGGAAGTCATGCAACTGCCCGGTGCCCGTGGTGCCGCGCTGGTCGACTGGACGAGCGGGCTGGCCCTCGGCACCGCCGGCGAGTCACCGGGCGGCGATCACGAGACGGCCGCGGCCGAGGCCGCCGAGCTGGCCCGGCTGGCCGCCGAGCACCGGGCGTTCGCGCCGGACGACCCAGAAAACAGCGCCGCCGACCCCCCGGTCGAGGACGTCATCATCAGCAACCGGGACAGCTATCACGTCCTGTGCTTCGTGCGGACGTCCTTCGACAGCAGCGTCTTCCTCCATCTGTGGCTGGCCCGTGTGGAGGGCAACCTCGCGCTGGCCCGGATCCGGCTCGGCGAGATGACCGGACGGCTGGTCCTCGGATGACCGCGGTGAGAACCACGCCCCCGCCCCGGCTGCCGGTACGGGACAAGGCGGACGCCCGTGAGCGCGCCTGGGGCGGCGTCTCCCCGATGCTGACCCGGCTCGCCGCCGAACGGGCCACCGGCGTCCTGCTCCGCGAGCGCGGCACCCTGCATCTCACCGAGGGCCGGGTCGTGCACGCCGAGAGCCCCGCGGCCCCCGGCCTCGGCGCCCTGCTCACGGCCCACGGCACCCTCGACGCCGACACCTGGCGGCAGGCCGCCGACGAGGCGGCTCAGGCCCCGGGCGCCGGTCTGCTGCTGGTCGGCCGCGGCCGGCTCAGCCGGGGCGCGCTGGAGCTGTGCCATCTCGAAGCGCTCTACGACGCCGCCTACTTCGCGCTCGCCCCCAGCAGCACCCCGGGCCGCTTCCGGTACACGAGCCCGGGCCGGATCGGCGCGGTGCGCGCGGTCCCGGTGGCCGCCCTGGAGCACGAGACGCTGCGCCGCCGCGATCTGCTGCACCGCATCTGGCCCGACCCGGCGACCGACGAGTCCCCGCTGCTGCGCGCCGACACCGTCGCCGTCCCCGGCCTCACCGCCCGGCAGCGGGCGGTGGTGCATCTGGTCGACGGCGTGCGCACGGCACCGGACATCGCCCGCACGATGGGCCGCCCGGCGTTCCACACCCTGGTGGACGTACGGCGGCTCGCGGCGGCCGGGGTCCTGGTGCGCGGCGCCCTGAGACCCGCCGCACCGGCGAGGACCGAGACCGACCCCGACATCACGCTGCTGAAGAGGCTCAGGGATGCGCTGGAGTCCCTTTGAACGACAACGCGCCCGCGCCGAGAGGAGTGACCAGATGGCGGCCGAACCCGAAATCGTGGACGAGCTGCGCCGGTTGAGGAGCCGGGTCCCGTATCTCACCGGGGCCCTGGCGGCGAGCGTGGACGGGCTCGTCCTCGCCCAGGACACCCCGGGCGTCGAGCCCGACGGCATGGCCGCGCTCACCGCGGCGGCGCTCGGCGTCGCGATGCGGCTGACGGACGCGACCGGGCAGGGGGAGTTCCGGGAGCTGACGGTGCGCGGCGCGTACGGCTATGTGGCGACGTACGCGGCGGGCCGCACGGCCGTGCTCACCCTGCTCGCCCAGGACCGCGTCAACGCCGGCCGTCTCCATCTGGAGGGCCGCCGCGCGGGGGCCCGCATCGGGGAGCTCCTCGACTCCCGGGCGCCCGCCGAGGCGCCCGTCCCGAAGCCGAGAGCGCCCGCCCGGACCAGAGCGGCCCGCCCGCCCCGTACGACCAACGCACGTACCTCCACGGAGAGTTGAATCCACAAGAAGGGCAGACAGTCATGGCCAACACCGAAACATCCCTCAAGGAGTGCCTCGCCTCCATCGAGGGCGCGACCGGCGTCGCGCTGGTCGACTACACCAGCGGCATGGCGCTCGGCACGATGGGCGGCAGCAAGAGCTTCGACCTCAGCGTGGCCGCCGCCGGCAACACCGACGTCGTCCGCGCCAAGATGCGCACCATGGAGCATCTCGGGCTCAAGGGCGCGATCGAGGACATCCTGATCACCCTGTCCGACCAGTACCACCTGATCCGGCTGATCAGCGGCCGCAGCGGCAACGGGCTCTTCATGTACCTGGTCCTGGACGCCAAGCGCGCCAACCTGGCGATGGCCCGCCACCAGCTGAAGAAGATCGAGGAGGAGCTGGAGGTCTGACGGCGCACGCCGCTCAGACCAGCGCCGCGGTGCGGCGGCGCGCCCCGCCCGGGGCCGCGTCGCCCGCCGCGATGCCCGTGCCGCGGTACGCCTTGACCGCCTTGCCTGCCGGGCGTCCGCCGCGCGCGTCGAGCCAGTCGACCCGCACCCACAGCAGCGCGTCCCCGGCCCGCTCGCGCCGCCCGAGCCACGCGGCCTTCAGCCGCAGCCCCGCCCCGGTCCCGGCGAGCAGCAGCCCGCCCGCGACGGGCACGGCGAAGTTGGCGCCGAACGCCACCAGCCAGGCGAGGAGCAGCCACCAGCGGTGTCCGTGCCGCCAGTTCCGTACGGTCACGGCCCGGTCCTGGAGCACATCGTGCTTGCCGGCCCGCGCTACGCCGCGGCTCAGTGCGGTGTAGCGCTTACGACGGCGGTACGACACGACGGCCACGGCGACGATGAACAGTGCCGCGCCCGCCATCACCCCGATCCGGCGCCCGGTCAGCCCCGGCACCAGCAGTCCGACACCCGCCGCGAACACCCCGGCCCACCACAGCGGCGCGGCTCCGGCACGCACGACCACGGCCACCCGGGCCAGTCCCTGACCTCCGCGCGACACGTCCGTCCTCCTCGTCCTCCCGGCACAGTCCTGATGGCCCGGCAGGTTAACGAGCGAAGGTGAGACGAGCCTTAAAACCGGGGTCACTCCACGAACAGCCCCCGCGCCGCCGCCTTCGCGTCGAACTCCTCAAGCCGCGCCTGCGCCTCCGGCAGCTCGTCGGCCATGGCCTCCAGGAGCACCCGCCCGAGCAGCATCGGCGCGCAGGCGGTGTCGAACGCGAGCCCGGTGCCGACGGCGGCGGGCAGCAGCAGGTCGGAGACCTTGGCGACCGGCGCGAAGGCGGAGTCGGCGACGGTGACGACGGTCAGCCCGGCCTCCTTGGCGTAGCTGAGCGCGTCCACGACCTCCCGGGGATGGCGGGGCAGCGCGAAGCAGAGCAGCGCCGAGGCGCCCGCGCGGACGGCGGCGTCGATCCGGTCGTGGACCATCGTGCCGCCCTCGTGCAGCAGCCGTACGTCGGGATGGACCTTGGCGGCGAAGTAGGCGAAGCCGTACGCCTGCGAGGCGGCGGCCCGCAGTCCGAGGACCGGCAGCGGGCGCGAGCCGGCGAGCACGCGTCCGGCGCGCTGCACGGGCCGCGGGTCGGCGAGGACCTCGGCGAGGTGCCTCAGGTTCTCGATCTCGGCCTCGACGGCCTGCTGGTACTCGTTGTAGGACGCCGCGTCGGCCGGCTGTTCGGCGGGCGCGACCTCGCGCAGATGGCGGCGCAGGGCGGGGTAGCCGTCGAAGCCGAGGGCGACCGCGAAGCGGGTCACGGACGGCTGGCTGACCCCGGCGAGCTCGGCCAGCTCGACGCTGGACAGGAACGGCACGTCGGCGGCGCGCCGCACCATGCTGTGCGCGATGCGCCGCTGGGTCGGCGTGAGCCGGTGTCCCTCGAACAGCGCCTGGAGCCGTGCCGCGGGAGTGTCCCCCACACCCTTGTCGCTCATGCCTCGCTCCCCCTCCAGATGTCCGTGAACCGGTCGAGCAGTCGGGCCGCCGTCGTCACGTCGTGCGTGAGCGGCCGGTCGGCCTGGTCGTCGTCGAGCACCGCGTAGGCGAGCTCCAGCGCCCGGCCCACCGGGAGGTCCGGGTCGGGGCCGTGGTCGCGCTGGCGCAGTGCCCGTACGGCGGCGACGAGTTCGCAGCCGACGACGAGCCGGTACGCGCCGCACGCCCGCAGGGTCTGGCGGGCGGCGAGCGAGGCGAAGCTGGCCTGTTCCTCGACGCCTCGGGAGAGTACAGCGTGCCCGAGCGACGCGGGGGCGGAGAAGGCCCGCAGATCACCGAGGGCGGCGCCGGCGGCGTACTCCAGGATCATCACGCCGGAGGAGGCGGGCTCGGGGTCGGCGAGGAAGGGGCGCAGCCGGGTGTAGGCGGGCTCGTTGAGGGTGGACAGGCGGGAGGTCGACAGCCGGGCCACCTGGGTCAGCGCCAGCCGGAAGTGGTCCAGGGCGAGGGCGAGTTGGGCCTGGTAGAAGCCGCCGTGGTGGTAGGCGGCCATGTCCTCGGGGCTGATCAGGGGGTTCTCGGCGGCGGCGTTGAGCTCGACGGCGAGGACCGCTTCGAGGGCGTCGGCGGCGTCGTGCGCCGGGCCGTGGATCTGGGGCAGGCAGCGGAAGCCGTACGGGTCCTGGATGCGGCCGAGGGGTGGGGTGGGCCGTTCGTCCGCCCCGATCAGCCCCCTGATCCGCCGGGCGACCTCGGCGCTCCCCCGGTGCGGGCGGGCGGCGTGCACGGGGGCGGCGTAGGCCTCGTGCGAGCCGTCCACCGCGAGCAGCGACAGCGCGCCGACGACCTGGGTGGCCTCAAGGAGGCCGCGCAGTTCGTCGAGGGCGAGCGCGGACTGGCCGAGTGCGAGGGCGTTGCTGCTGATGAAGGCGAGGGCGTCGTTGTTGTCGAGGGGCTGGGGCTCGGGTCCGACGCCTTTCCAGGGGTGCTCCCCGGCCAGCGCGAGGCCCGCCTGGGCCAGCGCCGCGATGTCGCCGGTGCCCACTGAGCCGAACTCGTGGACGACCGGGTACGCCCCGCCCGCCAGGGCCTCGCACAGGGCGGTGACAACGGTGGGCCGCAGCCCCGCGCCGCCCGCCAGCAACTGGTTCGCCCGTACGGCGAGCATCGCGCGCACCTGCCGGGCGGGGAGTTCCTCGCCGATGGCACCGGCGTGGCTGCGCAGGAGTCTGAGGCCGTGCTCGGCGGCGGCCTCGGTGGGCACGGGCTCGTTCCGGTTGGCGCCGACGCCGGTCGAGCGGCCGTAGACCCGTCCGGTCGCGGCGATCTGCCGGGCCGCGTCCCAGGACTCGGCCACCCGCTTCATGCCCTCGGTGCCGGGGACGGGCCGCGCGGTCCCGTCGGCGAGGCGCACGACGTCCGCGACGCCGAGTCCGATCCCGTCGAGGACGACCAGCCCGGTGTGCACAGACGCAGGCGTGTCCACGATCCGAGACGACATAAAGCCCCAAACTCCCCTCAATCCGGACACCCGATCTTGCCCGTCGGTCATCCGTTACTTCGGATTTACATCAACCCGTTGACAAGTTATTCAGCTACAGAGAACTCTGCATGACGTTATACAGCCGGGCAAGGGACATCTCATGATCCAGTTCGACGCGGTCCACAAGCGCTTCCCCAACGGCACGACAGCAGTCCACGATCTCTCCCTGGAGATGCCGGAGGGCGGCGTGACGGTCCTCGTCGGATCTTCCGGTTGCGGCAAGACGACCACCCTCAGAATGATCAACCGAATGGTCGAACCGACCTCCGGCACCATCAAGGTCGGCGGCAAGGACGTCACCCGGCAGGACGCGGCCGAACTGCGCCGCTCCATCGGATACGTCATCCAGCAGTCGGGCCTCTTCCCGCACCGCACGGTCCTCGACAACATCGCCACCGTGCCCCTGCTCCTCGGCCACGGCCGCAGGAAGGCCCGCGCCCGCGCGGCCGAGCTGCTGGAGACCGTCGGCCTCACCACGGACGCCGGCCGACGCTATCCGCACCAGCTCTCCGGGGGCCAGCAACAGCGCGTCGGCGTGGCCCGCGCGCTCGCCGCCGACCCGCCGGTGCTCCTCATGGACGAACCGTTCGGCGCGGTCGACCCGGTGGTCCGCACCCAGCTCCAGGACGAACTCCTGCGCCTCCAGAAGGAGTTGGGCAAAACCATCGTCTTCGTCACCCACGACATCGACGAAGCGGTACGGCTCGGCGACCGGATCGCCGTCTTCCGCACCGGCGGCCACCTCGTCCAGTGCGCCTCCCCCGCCGAGCTCCTGGCCCGCCCCGCCGACGACTTCGTGGCCGACTTCCTCGGCGCCGAGCGCGGCCTCAAGCTGCTCTCACTGACGACCCTGGCAGCGGTTCCGCAGGGCCCCGCGCCCGAGGGCGGTACGTGGTCCCTCGTCCTCGACGCGGCGGACAAGCCCCTCCACTGGGCGTCGAAGGACGCCGAGATCCCCGTACGCCCACTGACCGACAACGATTCCCTGCTGTCGGCGCTCAACGAGTCCCTCGTCTCCCCCACCGGCCTGATAGCCCGCGTCGACGCGGCAGGCGTCCTCACCGGCGTCTCCTCCCGCGACGACATCCACACCTACGCGGGCCGGGCGCACACGGAAGCCCGGGTGGCGGCGTGAGCATCGACTGGTCGTGGATCGGCGACCACACCGACGAACTCACCACCCTCACCGTCTCCCACCTCCAGGCCGCCCTGACCGCCGTCTTCCTCGGCGTACTGATCTCGCTGCCCCTCGCGGTGATCGCCCACCGGATCCGCCCCCTGCGCGGCTTCCTGCTCGGCGTCTCGAACATCCTGTTCACGATCCCGTCGATCGCGATCTTCGTACTGCTGCTGCCGGTCAGCGGACTGACCCGCACCACGACCGTGATCGGCCTGACCGTCTACACCCTGGTCGTCCTGCTCCGGAACACCGTCGAAGGCCTCGACTCGGTGCCCGCGAAGACCAAGGAGGCGGCGAAGGCGATGGGCACGCGCCCGCTGCGCACGCTGCTCACCGTCGAGTTCCCGCTCGCGCTCCCCGTGATCATGGCGGGCGTCCGGATCGCCACCGTCATGTCGATCTCCCTGGTCTCGGTCGCGACCTACATCGGCGACGGCGGCCTCGGCCAGCTCTTCACCGACGGCTTCCAGCGCAACTTCCCGACCCCGGTGATCGCGGGCGTGGTCCTCACGATCCTGCTCGCGGTCGTCGCGGACGCGCTCCTGGTCGCCCTCCAGTACGTGCTGACCCCCTGGCGCAGGAGGCGAGCCTGACATGTTCGAACTCTTCAAGAACCTCGGCACATGGCTGACCAGCGGCGCGAGCTGGTCCGGCCCGGACGGTATCGCCCACCGCCTCGCCGAGCACCTCCAGTACTCGCTCCTGGCCACCCTCATCGCGGCCGCCATCGGCCTGCCGCTCGGCCTCCTCATCGGCCACACCGGCAAGGGCGCGTTCGTCGCCATCAACCTCGCGTCCTTCGGGCGGGCGCTGCCGACCGTCGGCCTGGTCGTGCTGGTCTTCCTGGCCGGCGGCCTTTCGATGCTGCCGGTGTACGTCGCCCTGGTCGCCCTCGCGGTCCCGGCGATCGTCACCAACACCTACGCGGGGATGACGGCGGTCGACCCGGACGTGCGCGATGCCGCCCGCGGCCAGGGCATGCGCGGCCACCAGGTCCTGCTCCAGGTCGAGCTGCCCCTCGCGCTCCCCCTGATCATGACCGGCCTGCGCCTCGCGCTCATCCAGGTCGTCGCCACGGCGACCATCGCCGCGTACGTCTCCTTCGGCGGCCTCGGCCGCTACGTCTTCGACGGCCTGGCCCAGCGCGACCTCGTCCAGGTGCTGGGCGGCGCGGTGCTGGTCGCCGCGATCGCCGTGGTGCTGGACCTCGCCCTCTCCGGCCTCCAGCGCTTCCTCTTCCGCCACCGCACCGCATAGGACCCCTCGATGAACCGACGCACTCTCCTCGGCGGCCTCTTCGCAGCGGCCTCCGTCCCCGCCCTCACCGCCTGCGCCGGCGGCATCACCTCCCTCGACGGCGAAGGGTCCACCTCCGGTGGCGGCGGCTCCAGCAAGGACGGAGTCACCATCGGCACCGCCAACTTCACCGAGAACCAGGTCCTCGGCTACCTCTACGCGGCCGTCCTTCAGCAGGCCGGCGTGACGGTGAAGGTCCGCCCCAACCTCGGCACCCGCGAGATCCTCATCCCGGCCCTCAAGGGCGGCGACATCGACCTCCTGCCCGAGTACCAGGGCGCCCTCCTGCACTACCTCGACCCCAAGGCGACGGCGACCGAGGAGGGCGCGATGCAGAACGCCCTCGCCGTCGCGCTCCCCACCGGGCTCCAGGTGCTGCCGTACGGCATGGCGGAGGACTCGGACGCCTTCGTCGTCACCCAGGAGACCGCGAGGAAGTACGGCCTCACCTCCCTCGCCGACCTGAGGAAGCAGAACGGCAAGCTGGTGATCGGCGCGGCACCGGAGGTGAAGAAGCGCCAGGTGGGTGCCGTAGGACTCAAGGAGGTCTACGGCGTGGAGTTCAAGGAGTTCAAGTCGCTGGACTCCTCCGGTCCGCTGGTCAAGGGCGCCCTGAAGAAGGGCGACGTGGACGTGGCGAACCTGTTCACCACGGACACCGACATCCAGGCCAACGACTGGGTGGTCCTGACCGACCCCAAGAACCTCATTCCCGGCCAGCACATCGTCCCGCTCATCGCCGACCGGGTCGCCGACTCCCCCGTCCGCAAGGCCCTCGCCCGCCTCGGCAACGTCCTCACCACGGCCCAGCTCACCGAGCTCAACCGCCAGGTGGACAAGGACAAGAAGGACCCGGAGGACGTGGCGAACGCGTACGCGAAGCAGCACGGGCTGGCCTGACCGGATGCGTCATGGCCTCGAACCGCAGGGCCTTTCTGGCGGCCGGCGCCGTAGGTGCACTGGCCGCCGCCCCCGCCGCGAACCGCCACCCGTCCGACCCCGACACGGCCCTGGCCGCACTGCTCGCCGGCAACCGGCGCTACGCCCGCGGCCACGCCCACCATGCACAACGACGGCGGGACAGACGCTGGACGAGGCGGTCCTCGGCTCGATCCAGTACGGCGTCGAGGAACTGGGCATCCGCTGGTCCTGGTGCTCGGCCACGAGCGCTGCGGGGCGATCGCGGCCACCCTCGACCATCTGCGCACCGGCGCCCCGGTCCCGGCCATCTGGAGCTCCTGGTCGACGAGATCACACCGTCCGCCCGCCGCACCCGCGCCCTGCCGGGCAACTGGTCCGAGCACACGATGACGACCCACACCCGCTGGGTACGGGACGCGATCAGGGCCGACCCCGCCTTCCGGGAGGCCCAGGTGGCGGCGGCCCGCTTCGACCCCGACACCGGGCTCGTCTCCCTCCTGCCCTGACCTCGGATTCGGGGTGCTGGAGTCCCTAGGGGTGCTCCCGGAGATCCCGAGGCCCAAGACGGGGGCTATCCCCAGTGCGGCGGGCGCCGTGGCTCCCTAAGTTTGACCGCATGACCGGAATGGACGCGCGGGACGCCGACCTCAAGAAAGAACTCGACGCCACCTTGCAGGCCCGCAGGGAACTGGGCGAGGAGTACGAGTCGGCGCTGGTCGACTCCTTCCTGGAGAAGGTCGACCAGCGCATCGACGGCGCGGTGGAGCGCCGGGTGCGCCGGCAGCTGGCGGAACAGCAGATGGTGGTGGCCCGGGGTGCGCGGAGGCCGAGTCCGACGGACTCCTGGGGCGAGCGGTACGGCTTCGGCATCGTCTCGCTGGTCCTCGCCGTCCCGCTCTCCGCGATCGGCGCCGGCGTCTCCCACCTCCCTGGCCTGCTGGTCACCTGGGTGGGCATCGTCGGGGTGAACGCCTTCCAGGCCCTGCGGGTGAACCCGGACCTGTTCCGTGGGCGCACCGGACGTCGTAAGGCTCAGCAGGACAGCGAGTGGGAAGGCTGACCGGACAGTCCGAGGGGCCGGAAAAGATATATCGCGGGGACCGCCGCACCCCCGTTACCGGGGGGCGGGACGACGGCGGTCCCCGCGAGGGACGTCGACCGGGTCAGGCCAGGTCTTACGTCCGGCGTCCATGGAGGTCCGGGAGCCGCTCCGGAGGTCCTTGGACGTTCGGCGCCGGCCGGGGCGGGGAGCCGCTCCCGCCCTGCCGACATCCACTAATGTGCCGGACGCGTGTTAAGCGGGTGCTGCGCGGACGTGACACGCTCGTACCACTTCGACGAAGTCCGCCGATTCGGCAGGCAAACGCAAGTTCGCCCACCACCCCGGCAGTTCACCGCAAGTTCACCGCCACGCCCCGCGTTTCACCGCTACTTCCCACCCTTGGCGAGGAAGGCCAGCAGGTCCTGGCGGCTGACATCCGACCCCCGCACGGCGTCAACCGGCAGCCGCCCGTTCACCCGATATGCGCAACCAGTCGGGCATCCACTCACAAATCCCGGCTCCCTCCCGCATATTTCGAAGCATCCGAACACTTCATTGGCTCCAGAAAAGGTGCTCGCATGCCCGGCTGGTCCAGGAGCTTCCTGAATCCCTCGCTCGTCTCGGCCCTGGAAGCCGGACGCACCTTCGAGGAGTGGCTGGGCGCCCGGATACCCGGAGTGGACTACGCCCGGATCAGCGCTGACCAGAGCACGCGGTCCGCCGTCCTGGCCCTGGGCCGAGAGGCCGGGACAGGCGTTCGCCACCAGCACGAGGACAACATCGAAACGGCAGCCGCGTTCGGCGTGGCCATCGTCAAGTTCTACGAAGACAACGGCCTGACGGCCGCGCAGCCGACTCTCGTACGACCGGCATTCACAGAGATGGTCGATGCCCTCCACTACCGAAGGACGACCGAGGGCTTTCCCGTCCAGACCCTCGTCGCCGCGGAACACGAACGCGTGTGGCGGCTGGCCTCGGACTTCGCGAGGGTCCGCCAGGCCGTCACCGTCACGGACGACGGACTGTTCATCGAGCGCCAAGCCGTCTACGACCTTCGTTCGAAGCGCAGCGAAGACGCTGTAGCCGGCGACGGCGAAGTACGGAGGACGAAGGAGCGCATCGAACGCCACATCCGGCGCCGCGCCCTCGACGGCGGGACACCAGGCGGTCGCCGACGCTTCGGTTGGCTCCCGCCCGACCCACGGTCAGGGCTCAAGATCAATATGCGCAAGGACCCCGAGGAGTGGCCCGTCCTCCGGGAGATGATCGAATCCGCGCTGCACGGCACGAGTTGGAACGACATCGCCAGGCGATTGAATGCCCGAGCCATCCCGACCGCGTCGGGAAACCGATGGAGCGGCTCAACCGTGCGCCAGGCCCTGACCAACCCTGTGATGTGCGGGTACCGGGCCATCCACGGGGAACTCCTCCGGGACCCCGCCGACGGTGCACCCGTGGTAGGCCAGTGGGACGCCCCCGCGAGCGTCGCGGAATGGCAGGCACTGGTGGAACTCTCCCGGCAGCGCGGCGCGAAGCGAGGCACCCGCCTGACGAACGGCAGCCCACGTCCGGGGACGGAGCCTTCAAGCCTCCGCAAGTACTTGTTCAGCGGGTACTTGCGCTGTGGCGCTGCCCGAAAGGACGGAAGCCCGTGCGACTCCAAGATGGGCGGTAGTGCCCGTCCGACCGCCACGAACCCAGCCAACGCCGTGTACCTGTGCGCCGCCCTGGACTGCGGAGGCACTGCACGCAGCGTTCGTGACGTCGACCGTCACCTCGAGGCTCTCGTCCTATCCCTGCTCGACGAACGTCACGCCACGCTCGACTTCGAACGGCCGGAATGGGCTGGGGCGCCGCTGCTGCAACGCCTGGTCAAGGAACGCGAATCCCTCGAGCACGCACTCCGCGCAGGCGCTCCGAGCGACGCCGGCTCCTTGCGGAGGGCATCCGACCTCGAGATCCGGATCTCAGGATTGGAGGCGGACCGGACGAAGCACCATGCCCTCCGACAGGACGCTCGGGGAGCCCGGCCGTCGTCGCGCTGGCCCGGGATGAGTCTTGAGCAGCGACGAGCAGCAGTCACCACCGTCCTGCGGTCCGTGACCGTCCTGCCCCTTCCGCCCGGCCGATCGCGCCGCGCCCCGTTCGACGTCACGCTCTTGCGGATCACCGCCTTGACGTGAACGGAGGAATCGCTGCGGGGGTGCCGTCCTCAAGGACGGCACCCCGGCCGCCCTACTGAACCGTGCGTGCCATGTACGCCAGCAGGTCCTGACGCGTCACCACTCCGGTCGGCTTGCCCTCGACCAGAACGATCGCGGCGTCCGCACGGCCCAGGACCGCCATGAGGCCTTCGATCGGCTCGCCGGATCCCACCTGCGGCAGAGGCGACGACATGTGCTTCTCCAGCGGGTCGGTGAGAGCGGCCCGCTGGGTGAACAGCGCGTCCAGCAGATCCCGTTCGACGACGGAACCGACCACCTCGGCCGCCATGACGTCGGGATGCCCGGCGCCCGGCTTCACCACCGGCATCTGGGAGACGCCGTACTCGTGCAGCACCTCGATGGCCTGGCCGACCGTCTCTTCCGGGTGCATGTGGACGAGCTTGGGGATGGCGCCTGCCTTGTGCTTCAGCACGTCCGCGACGCTCGCGGCCGGCTCCGACTCCTCGAGGAAGCCGTAGGACGCCAGCCACTCGTCGTTGAAGATCTTCGAGAGGTAGCCGCGCCCGCTGTCGGGGAGGAGGACGACGACCACGTCGTCCGGGCCGAGGCGCTCGGCGACGCGCAGTGCGGCGACGACCGCCATGCCGCAGGAACCGCCGACGAGGAGGCCCTCCTCCTTGGCGAGGCGGCGGGTCATCTGGAAGGAGTCCTTGTCGGACACGGCGACGATCTCGTCGGCGACGGTCCGGTCGTAGGCGGTCGGCCAGAAGTCCTCGCCGACGCCCTCGACGAGGTACGGCCGGCCGGAACCGCCGGAGTAGACCGAGCCCTCCGGGTCGGCGCCGACGACCTTGACCTTGCCGTCGCTGGCGTCCTTCAGATAGCGGCCGGTGCCGGAGATGGTGCCGCCGGTGCCGACGCCCGCCACGAAGTGGGTGATCTTCCCCTCCGTCTGCTCCCACAGCTCGGGGCCGGTGGAGTGGTAGTGGGAGAGCGGGTTGTTGGGGTTGGAGTACTGGTCGGGCTTCCACGCGCCCGGCGTCTCACGGACGAGGCGGTCGGAGACGTTGTAGTACGAGTCCGGGTGCTCGGGGTCGACGGCGGTCGGGCAGACGACCACCTCGGCGCCGTAGGCCCGCAGGACGTTGATCTTGTCGGTGCTCACCTTGTCGGGGCACACGAAGATGCACTTGTACCCCTTCTGCTGAGCCACGATGGCGAGCCCGACGCCGGTGTTGCCGCTGGTCGGCTCGACGATCGTGCCCCCGGGCTTGAGCGCGCCGCTCTCCTCCGCCGCCTCGATCATGCGCAGGGCGATGCGGTCCTTCACGGACCCGCCGGGGTTGAAGTACTCCACCTTGGCCAGGACGGTCGCCTGGATGCCCTGGGTGACGTTGTTGAGCCTCACCAGCGGGGTGTTGCCGACGAGGCTGATCATCGAGTCGTGGAATTGCACCGTTGTCTCCGGATGCTGCAAAAGATGTGGTCGTAGTGGTTCCGCCAGCCTACGGCCCCTTGACGGTTGTTCACTCCTCGTTGCGATTGGACGACGGTCCGTACGGGGCAAGGAGTGGATGTACGGCAACGAGGAGGTGGCGGCGACGCATGACGAGCATGTCGAGGGCGAGGGTGGCCCGGCGGATCGCGGCAGGCGCGGCGTACGGCGGCGGCGGGATCGGTCTGGTCGGCGCGGCGGCCGTGGGTCTGCTGCTGGCCGAGGTGCGGCTGGCCAAACGGCAGGTGGGCAACGGCAACGGCACGTCGCCGCATGTGCCCAACGCGCAGGGCCTGTACGGCCTCTCCTATTCCGTCCGCGGTGAACCGCCGCTCAGGCTGACCATGCTGGGCGACTCCACGGCCGCGGGCCAGGGCGTGCACCGCTCGGGGCAGACGCCGGGCGCGCTGCTGGCCTCGGGTCTCGCCGCGGTGGCCGAGCGTCCGGTGGACCTGCACAACGTGGCACTGCCGGGCGCCCGCTCGGACGACCTGGACCGGCAGGTGGCCCTGGTTCTCGCGGACCCGGGCCGGCTGCCCGACGTCTGCGTGATCATGATCGGTGCGAACGACGTCACCCACCGGATGCCGCCGACCCGTTCCGTCCGCCATCTGTCCACGGCGGTACGGCGGCTGCGCACGGCCGGTGCGGAGGTGGTGGTGGGCACCTGTCCCGACCTCGGCACGGTGGAGCAGGTCCCGCAGCCCCTGCGCTGGCTGGCCCGCCGGGCCTCCCGTCAGCTGGCGGCCGCCCAGACGATCGGCACGGTCGAGCAGGGCGGTCGCACGGTGTCCCTGGGCGACCTGCTGGGCCCCGAGTTCGCGGCGAACCCGCGGGAGCTGTTCGGGCCGGACAACTACCACCCCTCGGCGGAGGGCTACGCGACCGCGGCGATGGCGGTGCTGCCGACGGTGTGCGCGGCCCTCGGTCTGTGGCCGGCGGACGAGGAGCGTCCGGACGTCAGCCGCCGCGAGGGCTTCCTGCCCGTGGCCCGCGCCGCGGCGGAGGCCGTGGCGGAGCCGGGTACGGAGGTGACGGCGGCGATGCCGACGGGGCCGAAGGGGCCATGGGCGCTGCTGAAGCGGCGCAAGCGCCGTCGGGTGCCGGAGCCGGGCCCTGTCTCCGTCCACCACCCGTCCCGGTCCGCCGAGAGGTGAGCCGTCCGCCTCTGCGCCGAGGAAAAAAGCAAGCGCTTAGAAAACTGCGGTCAGGGTCACACCGCGACACCAGTGACCCTGGCCATACGTACGGGTAACTTCCCAACCAGCCCTGCCCGGAAGAACCCGTAACGCCAATGGAGCCGTGATGCCTGAAGCCGTGATCGTCTCGACCGCCCGCTCCCCGATCGGCCGCGCCTTCAAGGGCTCCCTCAAGGACCTGCGCCCGGACGACCTGACCGCCACGATCATCCAGGCGGCCCTGGCGAAGGTCCCCGAGCTGGACCCGAGGGACATCGACGACCTGCACCTGGGCTGCGGTCTGCCCGGCGGCGAGCAGGGCAACAACCTCGGCCGCATCGTCGCCGTACAGATGGGCATGGACCACCTCCCCGGCTGCACGGTGACCCGTTACTGTTCCTCGTCGCTCCAGACGAGCCGGATGGCCCTGCACGCCATCAAGGCCGGCGAGGGCGACGTCTTCATCTCGGCCGGTGTCGAGATGGTCTCCCGCTTCACCAAGGGCAACTCCGACAGCCTCCCGGACACGCACAACCCGCTGTTCGCCGAGGCCGAGGCCCGTACCGCCGAGGTCGCCACGCAGGAGGGCACGACCTGGCACGACCCGCGCGAGGACGGCCTCGTGCCGGACGCCTACATCGGCATGGGCCAGACCGCCGAGAACCTGGCCCGTCTCAAGGGCGTCACCCGCCAGGACATGGACGAGTTCGGCGTCCGCTCGCAGAACCTCGCCGAGGAAGCCATCAAGAACGGCTTCTGGGAGCGCGAGATCACCCCGGTCACGCTGCCCGACGGCACGGTCGTCTCCAAGGACGACGGCCCGCGCGCCGGCGTCACCCTGGAGGCCGTCAGCGGTCTGAAGCCGGTCTTCCGCCCCGACGGACTCGTCACCGCCGGCAACTGCTGCCCGCTGAACGACGGTGCCGCCGCGGTCGTCATCATGTCCGACACCAAGGCCCGCGAGCTCGGCCTCACCCCGCTCGCCCGCATCGTCTCCACCGGCGTCTCGGGCCTGTCCCCCGAGATCATGGGCCTCGGCCCGGTGGACGCCTCGCAGCAGGCGCTGCGCCGCGCCGGCCTCACCATCGACGACATCGACCTGGTCGAGATCAACGAGGCGTTCGCCGCGCAGGTGATCCCCTCCGCCCGCGACCTGAACATCCCGCTGGAGAAGCTGAACGTCAACGGCGGCGCCATCGCCGTCGGCCACCCCTTCGGCATGACGGGCGCCCGGATCACCGGCACGCTGATCAACTCCCTCCAGTTCCACGACAAGCAGTTCGGTCTGGAGACGATGTGCGTCGGCGGCGGCCAGGGCATGGCGATGGTCATCGAGCGCCTCAGCTGACCAACTCCCTGTAGTTCCCCAGGCACTCCGTGTGACGCGATGGCCCGGAACCCTTGAACCACCAGGGTTCTGGGCCGTTTTGTGATCCAATCTCCCCCAGGATGTGACCTATCTCCCTCCGCATAGGGATTTACGCAGGTCAGAACCGTTCTCACACTAAACTCCGGGCCCAAAGTCCTGTCCGTTTCGTGACGTTACGCACTGACAGCGGGATAGTCCGCCCTTCAAGCTGATGTAGGAAGTCGGGGGTCGACTTTGAACCGGGAGTACGTCAGTGAGCGCCATGCCGATCGCCTTGCTGGTCACCACGGCCGCCACGGGCGCCGTGGGCGTCGCCGTCCTGCGCACCCTTTTGCAGCTGCGCCGGCAGGTGGCAGCCCTGCACACCCAGCTCGCCGAGACGAACGCGGCGAGCGCCGCGCACGGTCTCGTGCCCGCCGCCCGTCCCGCCGGTGACGCCGACGAGATACGCGCCGCCGTGGCCGAGGCCCTCGCACAGGAGCGGGAGCGGGAACTCGCCGAGGCGCGCGCCTTCTGGGCCGCCCAGGAGGCGCGGGACGCGGACGCCCCCACTCTCCTCGGGCTGACCGACAGCGAGCTGTTCCTGCCCCGCCAGACGGACTTCGTGGGCCTGGAGCCGCTGGAGCCGGTCGCCGAGCCCGCCGCGGACGCCGACGAGTTCGCCGCCGACTCCCCGGAGCTGGCCGCGGCCCGCCGCCGCCACCCCTCGCACCCGGACTTCGTACCGGTCCAGTCACCGGTCGTGAACGACCACGAGCGTACGGTGGCGACGCTGGAGGAACTCGCCGCGTCCCGCACGGAACTGGCCGACGTCCGTCCCGGCCCCCTCGGCACCCTCGACGTCTATGTCTTCGCCGACGGCACCACCCTGTGCATGACGCCGGGCCACCGGGAGACGGCGGAACGCCTCTCGGCGGCGCTGACCGCGGGCGAGAGCCCGATACTGCTGGGCGGCTCGGGAGTCTCGGGCGCCTACACGCTGACGTTCGCGTGCGGCGAGGAGAACGTCTACATCCTGGCGGACCGGGTCATAGCGTCCCTGTAGTCCCCTCTCAGACGCCCGCCCGCTTCTGCGCCTCCTCCACCAACCGCACCGCCTCGTCGAGCTGGCCCTCGTCCGTGAGGACGAGGGCCAAGTCGTGCACGGCGACGGTGATTTGGTCCGCGGCGGCGAACATGCCCGCGTCCGGCATCTCTCTCGGCTCCGCCGAGGGCTCCTCGATCAGCTGCGCCCTGCGCGCCAACTCCCTGGCCAGGCCCAGTGCCTCGGCCGCGGCGCCCCTTTGCAGCCGGCTCTGCGGAGCGGCCCGCAAACGGTCGGCGAAGTGATCCACAGCCTGCGTCAGACGCGTCGTATCAGCCACGGCGCAACCGTACGCGCCGCACCGGGACTGTTGCCAACAGGCCAACGCTCAGGCACGGTGACCTGAAGGACCGGCTTACATCCCCTTTGCGTCCGGAGGCGCCGATGTCCCACGTCCTCTCCGAGGAGACCCACCGCAACATGCTCGCCCGCATCCCTCACTGCACCGGTCGTGAAGTGTCCGACTGGATCCGCACCGTCGAAGAAGGCCCGGCTCTCTTCCGCTTCGAGGAAAAGGTCAGCTGGCTCCGCCACGAACACAACCTCGCGTACGGCCACGCGAAGGCGATCATCCACGAGTACGACCTGAGGAGGGCCGCGCGCAAGTTCCTCTAGACGCGCACCGGCGGAAACGCCGAAGGGCCCCGGCGAGAACGCCGGGGCCCTTCCACGCGACTACCTCCGCGGAGGTCAGTCGCTGTTGAGGATCGAGATGAGCCTCAGGAACTCCATGTAGATCCAGACCAGCGTCATCGTCAGACCGAACGCCGCCAGCCAGGCCTCCTCCTTCGGCGCGCCGTAGGCGATGCCGTCCTCGACCTGCTTGAAGTCGAGGGCCAGGAAGCAGGCGCCGAGCAGGACGCCGATGATGCCGAACGCGATGCCGAGGCCGCCGCTGCGGAAGCCGAGGCCGTCACCGCCGCCGAAGACGGCGAACAGCAGGTTCACGGCCATCAGCAGGACGAAGCCGAGGGCCGCCGCCATCACGAAGCCGTAGAAGCGGCGGTTGACGCGGATCCAGCCCGCCCGGTACGCCACGAGGACCGCGGCGAACACGGCAAGCGTGCCGATCACGGCCTGCATGGCCGCACCGCTCGCGATGCGGTTGTCGACGACGCTGGAGACCACGCCGAGGAAGACACCCTCGAACGCGGCGTACGACACGATCAGCGCGGGCGAGGCCTTGCGCTTGAAGGACTGGACGAGCGCCAGCACCATGCCGATCAGACCGGCGCCGATGGCGATGCCGTAGGACCGGCTGATGTTCGCGTCGTCGACCGGCAGCGTCGCCCAGGCGACGGCGGCCGTGACGATGAGAACACCGAGGGTCGTACCGGTGCGCATGACGACGTCGTCCATCGTCATCCGGCCGGTGGTGACCGGGGCCTGCGGCGGCGCGCCGTGCTGAAGGTCCTGCTGGGCGTACGGGTTCTGCGCGTAGGGGTTCTGCGCGTACGGGTTGCCGGTCGGCTGCTGGGCGTACGGGTTGCCCTGCGCGCCCACGGCTGCGCCCCCGGCCTGCGGCTGGGCGTTGAAGCCCGCGTAGCCGTTGTCGCGGCTGAACCCCCGTCGCGAGAAGACCGGGTTGCTGCTCCTCATTTCACTCCTCCATGGCCACTTCGTGTGGGCCTTGGCGTCAAGAGTAATAGGTAGGCAAAGGATTGACCCTAGTGCTTGGGGAGGATCTTTCCCTTGTCGTGCTGCGCAACACGCTACGCGGGCGGTTGATTCCCAGCCACGAAGGGGGCAGGTTCATGACCGTTTCGGTACATCACCCGAAGGAGAACCCCGTGTAGCCCTCGGCGAGGTCGGTCTCGGCGGCCACGGACGTGGCGATCCGCTCCAGCCGGGCCACCTGGAGCCGGTCCTCGAAAGGAGTGGCGTCGGGTGACCGGTGCAGCAGGGTCGTCATGTCGTACGAGAACCGCTCGGCCTGCCACACCCGGCGCAGACAGGTCTCCGAGTAGGCGTCGAGCAGCTCGGCCGAACCGGTGTCCTTCTTGTACGACAGCGCCCGCGCGAAGGTGACGACGTCCCCGACGGCCAGATTCAGCCCCTTCGCCCCGGTCGGCGGCACGATGTGCGCGGCGTCCCCGGCGAGGAAGAGCCGCCCGTGCCGCATGGGCTCGTGGACGTAGGACCGCATGGGTGTGACGGACTTCTGTGTGAGGGGGCCCCGTTCCAGCGTCCACCCGTCCTCGGTCTCGAAGCGGCGCTCCAGCTCGTCCCAGATCTCCTCGTCGCCCCACGCCTCGGCGTCGGTGCCCTCGGGGACCTGGAGGTAGAGGCGGGAGACGGACGGCGAGCGCATGGAGAGGAGGGCGAAGCCGCGGTCGTGGCGGGCGTAGACGAGCTCGTCGTGCGAGGGCGGGACGTCGGCGAGGATGCCGAGCCAGCCGAAGGGGTACGTCCGCTCGAAGACGCGCACGAGTTCCTCGGGCACCGCCTTGCGGGCCACCCCCCAGAACCCGTCGCACCCGACGACGTACTCGCACTCCAGGACGTCCTCGCGCCCCTCGTGCCGGAAGCGGACGGCCGGACTGTCGCTGTCGGCCCCCTCGACGGCCAGCGCCTCCGCCTCGAACAGCAGCGGTCCGCCCTCCTTCAGCTGGAGGGCTATGAGGTCCTTGCAGACCTCGGTCTGCGCGTACACCATCACGGACCGGCCGCCGGTGAGGGCGGGGAAGTCGACACGGTGCCGCTTCCCGTCGTACCTCAGCTCGATCCCGTCGTGCCGCAGTCCCTCGCGGTCCATGCGCTCCCCGGCCCCGGCCGCGCGCAGCACGTCCACGGTCCCCTGCTCCAGGATCCCGGCCCGCTGACGCTGCTCGACGTAAGCGCGGTCGCGGGCTTCCAGGACGACCGCGTCGATGCCCGCGTTGTGGAGCAGCCGGGCGAGGAGGAGGCCGGCGGGGCCGGCTCCGATGATGCCGACGGTGGTGCGCATCGACGAACCTCTCTGTTCGCTGTTGTTCGCGTCATATCGTTGTTCGCATGGTGAAATTTTCTTCACCATTGACTCATGCCGAGTCTGCGGCGGCCCGCGGCCCCTGTCAACGGTCGGTGCGTGGCAGGACGCCCGGGCGCAGCTCGATGCGGACGGTGTCGTCGTCCTCGATGACGTAGGTGGGGTCGGTGTCGTGGTCCCAGCCGATGCGCAGGAGGTAGTAGCGGTGGTCACGTTCGAGGAGGACGCGCAGGCCGGTGTAGCGGTAGCGGTAGTGGACGCCCTTGCCGAGGTCCTCGTAGCGGGGGCCGGGCGGGGCGAAGTCGAGGCGCTCGGTGCTCATCACGACGACGGCGACCCGGCTCACCAGCTGCTCCGCGTCGCGCTGCGCGTCCTGGCGGCCGAGCTGGCCGGCGAGCAGAGCGGTGACCCAGATGAGGAAGAGCCCGGCGACCAGGAGGGACCCGGCGCGTTCCCAGGGGGCCCGGGCCTCCCCCTCGGGGCCGGCGGCGCGGGTCAGCCCGAGGATGAGTCCGCCCGCGACCAGCAGGGGTGCCGTCCAGCCGTAGGGCTGGATCCAGCGCCACAGCAGCATCAGTACGACGCCGAGGACGACGTATCCGAGATGCGCGCGAGCGATGGAGCGGCCGAAGTCCCGCAGTCGGCGGACCTGCTGTTCGGGGACGTGGAGCAGGGTCAGCAGCCGGGGCGCGGCGGGGACGAGGAGGGCCAGCGCGAGCGCTTCCAGGACCGGGAGTGTGGCCAACCGCAGGCTGTGCATGACGAGTTCGAAGGTGCTCAGACCCACGGCGAAGGGGTTGAGGCGGAAGTAGCCGAAGTAGGCATTGGTGTAGATGTAGCCGGCGTAGAGCATCAGGGCGCCGACGAAGGACGCGATTCCGGCCACCGAGTTGAGCAGGTCGACGGGGCCGCGGGGGCGGTCGGGCGGGGGCGTGGGGGCGGGTACGGGCGTGGGCGGCCGCGGTCGGGCGGGCCGGACCCGTGGGCGGCCCGGACGGATGCGTGCGGGGCCGTTCGCGGGCCGCCCGGCGCCTGGCGTGGGGGCCCCGGGGTGGGCAGGCATGTCGTCAGGTCGGCCCGGGGGAGAGACCCGCGCCGTTGTCGCCCGGAGCGGCCGAGGGGTCGACGGGCGGCAGGGTGTCGCCGACCGGCGGATCGGTCACCGGGGAGGCGCCGCCGCCGTCGGTCGGGCTCGGCGGCGAGGAGCAGTACGGGTAGTCGATCTGGTCCGGCGAGGGGCAGGTGCTGTCGACGCCGCCGATGCCGCCGTCGAGGCCGACCGAGATGCTGTCCCAGTCCTTGCTGTCCGAGGGTGGCGCCACGCCCGGCACCCCGGGGTCCCCGTAGGTCCCGCCGTCGCCACCGCCCCCATCGGCTCCATCGGTACCGTCACTGCCGCCGCCGACGCTGCCGTATCCCGCGCCGGTGCCCGGCGACCCCGCGGGCCCGGTCGCACCCGGCGCCGGTCCGCCGCCACCCGGATCGTCCCCGCCGGCACCCGCCGACGCACCGCACCCGGTGACCGTCCCGAGGCCCAGCAGTACCGTCAGCCCGATCGCGGCGACATGTCCGCCCCACCGGGCCGGCCGGCCGCTCCGGAAACACCGCATCCTCATGGTCCCCTCCCCCGAACGGGACACCGCTTCGCGCGCACGCACACCGCGGCGAAGTCTTGAGTGCAGGGTCCCACCGCAAGCGGCACTCGGCCGTCGGTTTTACGGAAAGGGGACGAAAGAGGTCGGAGGTGCCCGGAACCGGACTTGAACCGGTACGCCCGCGAGGGGCAGCGAGGTTTAAGCTCGCCGTGTCTGCATTCCACCATCCGGGCAGGCCATGGGCTCCGCGTCGAGGTTCCGAGCCTATCGGGATACGTCCCCCGAACAGCGGACGGGCGGACCGATGTTGTCTTATTTTATTGACGTCTGAGGGTGCATCAGCCCGTGGAACGAGCCATCCGCACTTGCCAATAGCCTTACGTGTGAGGCCTGGCCGCGCATGCGGAATGACGGAATTTCACCGCTTCAACCAGGGGGCTCCACCTGTTCTCGACGCGGCCTCCGTCCTGGAGCCGCGCCGTCATCCCCAGGTATGACATCACCGGGTGTGGTCAGACTCGAGTCGCCCTCCGGAACCGGAGCAGCGGGTGACTACAGGGCGCCGGGGCGCAGGAACGATGGTTCAGGAGTCCAGAACACATCGTCGTCCCCGTCAGGAGCACCCACCCGTGACCACCACCCCCATCGCCGACCGGACCACCACCGTGGCCGCGCGCGCCACGGATCTGTCGAAGATCTACGGACAGGGCGAGACCCAGGTGGTCGCCCTCGACCGGGTCTCCGTCGAGTTCCGGCAGGCCGAGTTCACCGCGATCATGGGCCCGTCGGGCTCCGGCAAGTCCACCCTGATGCACTGTGTGGCCGGACTCGACACCTTCTCCTCCGGCTCCGTGCGCATCGGCGACACCGAGCTCGGCTCGCTCAAGGACAAGCAGCTCACCAAGTTGCGCCGGGACAAGATCGGCTTCATCTTCCAGGCGTTCAACCTGCTGCCGACCCTGACCGCGCTGGAGAACATCACGCTGCCGATGGACATCGCGGGCCGCAAGCCCGACAAGCAGTGGCTGGAGTCCGTGATCCAGATGGTCGGTCTCAAGGACCGGCTCTCGCACCGGCCCTCCCAGCTCTCCGGTGGCCAGCAGCAGCGCGTCGCCGTCGCCCGCGCCCTCGCCTCCCGGCCCGACATCATCTTCGGCGACGAGCCGACCGGAAACCTCGACTCCCGCTCCGGCGCGGAGGTGCTGGGCTTTCTCCGCAACTCCGTGAGGGAGTTGGGGCAGACGGTGGTCATGGTGACCCACGACCCGGTGGCCGCCGCGTACGCCGACCGTGTCGTGTTCCTCGCCGACGGGCGGATCGTCGACGAGATGTACCGGCCGACAGCGGACAACGTGCTTGATTTCATGAAGCAGTTCGACGCGAAGGGCCGTACCTCCTGATGTTCCGCACCGCCCTGCGCAACGTCCTCGCGCACAAGGCCCGGCTCCTGATGACCGTCCTCGCCGTGATGCTCGGCGTGGCCTTCGTGTCGGGGACGCTGGTCTTCACCAACACCATCTCCCACGCCTACCAGAACAGCTCCGCCAAGGGCTTCGACCAGGTTGACGTCGCGGTCGAGCCCAACTACCAGGAGAGCAAGGGCAATACGCTCGGCAAGACCCCCGAACTGACCGAGGCGCTGCTCGACGAGAGCGCCAAGGCTCCGGGTGCGGCCTCCGCCATCGGTGTGGTGAACGGCTTCACCGCCATCGCCGACAAGGACGGCAAGCTCATCGGCGGCGGCTTCCAGTCGCAGGGCGGGAACTACTGGGGCGACAAGGACCCCCGGTACCCGCTCGTCGAGGGCGCGGCCCCCAGCGGCGCGAACCAGGTCGCCATCGACTCCGAGACCGCCGACCGCGCCGGGTACAAGGTCGGCGACACGGTCCGTATCTCCATCGACGGTCCGGTCCTCTCCCCCACCGTCACCGGCATCTTCACCACCGACGACGGCAATGTCGCGGCCGGCGGCAGCCTCGCCCTGTTCGACACGGCGACCGCGCAGCAGCTGTTCGGCAAGACCGGCACCTACGACGAGATCGATGTGAAGGCCGCCGCGGGCACCTCCCAGGCGGCGCTGAAGGCCGCGCTCGACAAGGCCCTGCCGGCCGACGTCGTCGAGACCACCACCGGCAAGGAACTCGCCGACAACCAGGCCGAGCTGATCTCCTCCTCGATGTCCGGGCTGAAGCAGGGCCTGCTGGTCTTCGCCGGGATCGCGCTGTTCGTCGGCACGTTCATCATCGCCAACACCTTCACCATGCTGGTCGCCCAGCGCACCAAGGAGCTGGCGCTGCTGCGGGCCGTCGGTGCCTCGCGGCGCCAGGTGACCCGCTCGGTGCTCATCGAGGCGTTCGTCGTCGGCACCGTCGCCGGGGTCACCGGTCTGGTCGCCGGTATCGGCATCGGGGCCGGGCTGCGGTCGCTGATGGGCACGCTCGGCGCGACCGTCCCGGACGGGCCGCTGATCATCTCCGGCGGCACGGTGGCCACCGCCCTCGCGGTCGGTGTCCTCATCACCATGCTCGCGGCATGGCTGCCGGGCCGCCGGGCCGCGAGGATCCCGCCGGTCGCGGCGATGAGCAGCGTGCACGCGCAGGCCACCACCAAGTCGCTGGTGCTGCGCAACACGCTGGGCGCGCTGTTCGCGGGCGCCGGTGTCGCGGTCGTCCTCGCGGCGACCACGATGGACGGCTCGGACGGCCAGGCCCCGATGGGTCTCGGCGCGGTCCTCCTCATCATCGGCGTGTTCATCCTGACGCCGCTGCTGTCCCGCCCGCTGATCGCCGCCGCGGCGCCGGTCCTGCGGATCTTCGGCACCGCGGGCAAGCTGGCCCGGCAGAACTCGGTCCGCAACCCCCGTCGTACGGCCGCCACCGCGTCCGCGCTGATGATCGGGCTGACCCTGATCACGGGCATGACGGTGATGGCGGGCAGCCTCCAGAAGTCGATCGACAAGATGGCCTCGTCGGCGATCCGCGCGGACTACATCGTGTCGATGGCGAACGGCAACGAACTGTCCACGGACGTCGATCGCAAGCTGAACGCCACGGACGGCGTCACCGTCACCAGCCCGCTGCGCAACGCCCCGTCCCGGATCGACGGCGAGACCGAGTACCTGACCGGTGTGAACGGCGCGGCGATCGCCGAGCTGACCGAGCTGAAGGTCGACAGCGGCCGCTTCGAGGTGGGCGGCGGCCAGGTGGTCGTCGACAGCGACACCGCCAAGTCCCGTGGCTGGACGGCCGGTTCGACGTTCACCGCGCACTACGAGGACGGCGAGGCACAGAAGCTCACCGTCTCCGCGGTGTACGAGGGCAACGAGCTCATCCGGGGCATCATGGTCGACAACAAGGGCCTGACCCCGCATCTGACCGACCCGGCCGACATGCAGGTCCTGGTGAAGACCGCCGACGGCGCCTCCGACGCCACGAAGGACAAGCTGGAGAAGGCCCTCGGCACCAACCCGGCCGTCAAGGTCCAGAGCAAGCAGGATCTGTCCGACGACATCGCGCAGATGTTCACGCTGATGCTGAACATGCTCTACGGCCTGCTCGCCATGGCGGTGATCGTCGCGGTCCTCGGGGTCATCAACACCCTGGCCATGTCGGTCTTCGAACGTTCGCAGGAGATCGGCATGCTCCGCGCCATCGGCCTGGACCGCAAGGGCGTCAAGCGGATGGTCCGCCTGGAGTCCCTGGTCATCTCCCTGTTCGGCGGTGTGCTCGGCATCGGACTGGGCGTGTTCTTCGGCTGGGCGGCGGGCGAGCTGCTGGGCACGAAGATGGCGACGTACGAACTCGTCCTGCCCTGGACGAGGATGGGCGTCTTCCTGCTGGGCGCCGCGCTGGTCGGGGTCCTGGCCGCCCTGTGGCCGGCCCGGCGCGCGGCGAGGCTGAACATGCTGTCGGCCATCAAGGCGGAGTAGTCACAGGAGCGTTGGGGCCCGCCACCGACAAGTGGCGGGCCCTTTCCGCGTCTTCAGTTCCAGGTGCGGGCCCGCAGCGGCATTCCGGAGTCCCCGGAGTCGGGGGCGCGGACGGCCAGGACCTGGTTGACGCCGATGCTGTTGCGTTCGAAGGCGAGGGCGCAGGCGGCCATGTAGAGGCGCCAGACCCGGGCCCGGCCGGGACCGGTGAGCCGTATGGCGCGGGCCCAGTCGGCCTCCAGGCGGGCCACCCACCGGCGCAGGGTGAGGCCGTAGTGCTCCCGGATCGACTCGACGTCACGCACCTCGAACCCGGCGCGTTCGAGCTGGGTGACGGTGGTGCCGAGGGGGGCGAGTTCACCGTCGGGGAAGACGTAGGCGTCGATGAACTCGTCGACGTGGTAGGTCGATTCGTCGCGCTGGGGGCGGCGGGCGATCTGGTGGTTGAGGAGCCGCCCGCCGGGCTTGAGCAGGGCGTAGAGGTCCTCGGCGTACTCCAGGTAGCGTTCGGCGCCGACGTGTTCGGCCATGCCGACGGAGGAGATCGCGTCGTAGGGGCCGTCGGCGACGTCCCGGTAGTCCTGGACGCGGATCTCGATCCGGTCGGTCAGGCCCTCCTCGGCGACGCGCTTGCGGGCGTAGGCGGCCTGCTCCTGGGAGAGGGTGACACCGACGACGCTCACGCCGTGCTCGCGGGCGGCGTGGATCGCCATCGAGCCCCAGCCGCAGCCGACGTCGAGAAGCCGCTGACCGGGTGTCAGGGCGAGCTTGCGGCAGACGAGTTCGAGCTTGTCGCGCTGGGCATCCTCAAGGGTGCTCCCCGGCGTCTCCCAGTAGGCGCACGAGTAGACCATCGACGGGCCGAGGACGATCTCGTAGAAGTCGTTGCCGACGTCGTAGTGGTGGCTGACGGCGCGTCTGTCGGTGCGCTTGGTGTGCAGGTGGCCGCGGCGTCTGCGGACCTCCTCGGGCGGCGGGGCGGGCGGCAGCGGGAGCCCGGAGAGCCGGACCAGGCCGCGCAGGGCGGCGCGCGCCTCGGGGTCGCGGAGCATCGCGGCACGGCTCCTGGTGTCCTCGCCGCGCTCCCAGACCAGGCCGGAGATCAGGTCGAGGGCGGTGTAGAGGTCACCGTCGATGTCGAGGTCGCCGGCGACCCAGGCACGGGCGAGACCGAGTTCGCCCGGTTTGAACAGCAGGCGGCGCACGGCGCGGCGATTGCGCAGGACCAGGGCGGGGGCGCCCGGTGGACCGGCCTGCGAACCGTCCCATGCCCGCAGCCGGACCGGGAGCGGGGCTCCCAGCAGTAGTTCGAAGAGGTTCTTCAGCCGCAGCGCGGCGTCAGCCATGGCGCACACCTCCGTGACGAGGATCCCGGAATGGTCCACCTACGTAAACAGCGACAGAGGGCGCTGCCATGCCCGGACACGCCGAAGATCCCCGGACACGCCGAAGGGCCTCCCGCACCACGGATGGCGGGAGGCCCTTCGGTTCTTCGGTTCTTCGATCAGCGACCGGAGCGGGTCAGGAGGCCTTGGCCTTCTCCTGGGTCTTCTCCGGCTGCGCCGCGGCGGGCGCCGGCGCGGGCTTGGCGGCCTCGTAGAACTCCTCGCGCGGAGTCTCCAGGGCGCCGAGGGCGACGACCTCGCGCTTGAGGAACATCGCGAGCGTCCAGTCGGCGATGACGCGGATCTTGCGGTTCCAGGTCGGCATCGCCAGACCGTGGTAGCCACGGTGCATGTACCAGGCGAGACGGCCCTTGAGCTTGATCTTCATCTTGCCCATGACGATCATCGCGACGCCCTTGTGGAGGCCGAGGCCCGCCACCGCACCCTTGTTGGAGTGCGCGTACTCCTTCTGCGGGAAGCCCCGCATGCCGGAGATGACGTTGTCGCCGAGGACCTTGGCCTGACGCAGCGCGTGCTGGGCGTTCGGCGGGCACCAGGCGTTCTCGACGCCGGCCTTGCGGGCGGCGACGTCCGGGACCTGGGCGTTGTCGCCGGCGGCCCAGATGTAGTCGGTGCCCTGGACCTGGAGGGTCGGGGCGGTGTCCACGTGGCCGCGCGGGCCGAGCGGGAGGCCGTAGCGGGACAGGACCGGGTTCGGCTTGACGCCGGCCGTCCACACGATCGTGTTGGAGTCGACCTCAAGCCCGTTCTTCAGCACGACGTGGCCGTCGACGCAGGAGTCCATCGAGGTGGAGAGGTAGATCTCCACACCGCGGCTCTCCAGGTGCTCCTTGCCGTACTGGCCGAGCTTGGGGCCGACCTCGGGCAGGATCTTGTCGGCGGCGTCGACGAGGATGAACCGCATGTCCTCGCGGGACACGGTGCTGTAGTACTTGGCCGCGTCGCGGGCCATGTCCTCGACCTCACCGATGGTCTCCGCACCGGCGAAGCCACCGCCGACGAAGACGAAAGTGAGCGCCTTGCGGCGAATCTCCTCGTCGGTCGTGGAGTCGGCCTTGTCCAGCTGCTCAAGGACGTGGTTGCGCAGGCCGATGGCCTCCTCGACGCCCTTCATACCGATGCCCTGCTCGGCGAGGCCGGGGATCGGGAAGGTGCGGGAGACCGCGCCGAGCGCGATCACCAGGTAGTCGAAGGGCAGCTCGTACGCCTCGCCGACCAGCGGGGCGATCGTGGCGACCTTGCGGTCCTGGTCGATGGTGGTGACCCGGCCGGTGAGAACCTCCGCCTTGGGCAGCACGCGTCGCAGCGGGACGACGACGTGTCGCGGGGAGATGCTGCCGGCGGCGGTTTCGGGGAGGAAGGGCTGGTAGGTCATGTACGACCGGGGGTCGACGACCGTGACGGTCGCCTCGCCGTAGCGCATCTTCTTGAGGATGCGCCGAGCTGCGTACAGGCCTACGTACCCACCGCCTACTACGAGGATCCTGGGACGCTCCGTGGTGCTCATGCCATCGAGTATCCACCCGCCCCAGGGGGGTCGCTCGTGCGCCCCTTCACAAGGTCCGACAGGGGGTGTGTTATCCTCCGCGACTCACGTGATCCAAGTCATGGCGCAGACCTGGAACCAGCGTGTACGGCGAGCCGTTGTCAATGCCGCGTGAGCTGCCTCTCTTGCCGTTCGGGACCCCTGTGAGCGGTCCGCGGCAACCCCGCACGGACCCTCCGCGAGCCCTCCCGGCGGACCCCCTGTATCACGCTTCTGAACATGTTCAAGGGGCTATTGGACCCTCGGAAGGGTCAGTCGGACGCTTTTCCTGGTTCCACAGGGCGGAATTCCTTGTGAAGAACTTCACGAACTTTTCCGACGGGGTGTCGCCGAGGGGCGTTTTCCGGCCCCCCGGACCCGCTCATACGTTATCCGTCCTGCTCAACAGGTGGCTACCGATGGGTAACAAAAGAGACCCACGCCACCGGCTACCGGGCGTCGGCCGCCGTTTTGAGGGCGATGCCGTCGAGGATGTCGTGCTCGCTGACGACGACCTCCTCGGCGCCGATCCGCTCCATGATCGACAGTAGTACGAGGGCCCCCGCGGCGATGACGTCCACCCGGCCCGGATGCAGGGACGGTACGGCCGCCCGCTCGGCGTGCGTGGAGTGCAGCAGCCACTCGGTGATCTCACGGACCCGGTCGTGGGGGACCCGGGAGTGGTGGATCCGGGCCGAGTCGTACTCGGGCAGCTCCTGCGCGATCGCCGACACGGAGGTGACGGACCCCGCGAGCCCGACCAGCGTGCGCGCCTCGCGCAGCGGGACGGTCTCCTCGGCGAGATCCAGCGCGGCCTCGATGTCCGCCCGCATCGCGGCGATCTGCGCCTGCGTGGGCGGGTCGGTGACCTTGCCGTCCACGACCAGATGCCGCTCGGTCATCCGCACACAGCCGACGTCGACGGAGCGCGCGGCCCGTACATGCCGCTCGCCGACCACGAACTCGGTCGAGCCGCCGCCGATGTCCACGACGAGATAGGGCGTGGCGAGGTCGGCACGGCCCTTGAGCTCCCCCGTGGCGCCGGTGAAGGAGAACTCCGCCTCCTGGTCGCCGGTGATCACCTCGGGCTCCACACCGAGGATCTCCAGCACCCCGCGCACGAACTCGTCCCGGTTCTCGGCGTCCCGTGAGGCCGACGTGGCGACGAACCGCAGCCGCTCGGCGCCGAGTTCCTTGATGACCGCCGCGTACTCGCGGCAGGCCGCGAACGTCCGCTCCAGCGCCTCCGGCGCGAGCCGCCCGGTCCGGTCGACGCCCTGCCCCAGCCGCACGATCGTCATACGGCGGTCCAGGTCGACGAGTTCACCGGTGGCGGGGTCGACGTCGGCGACGAGGAGGCGGATGGAGTTGGTACCGCAGTCGATGGCGGCGACGCGGGGCATGGGAGGTCCTAACTCTTCAGCCGACCGAGTCGGCACTCATGTGACCTACCGAGTCGGGTGGTGGGTGGGCGAAGGCCGGGGGTCAGGGGGCGGAGCCCCTTGGTACGGCAGCTGGACTGACGGTCACTGATCGGCGGGGGCCACGACACACGCCCCCTTGCGCCACCACTCCGGCAGCATCGCAAGGGCCTCGTCGCCGAGCGGGTTCACACCGGGGCCCGCGGCCAAGGAGTGCGCCACCAGTACGTGCAGGCACTTCACCCGGTCCGGCATGCCGCCCGCGCTCGGGAAGCCCTCCAGGACCTCGATGGAGTCCCGGCGCGCGATGTAGTCCTCGTGCGCGGCGCGATACGCGGCGGCGAGCTCCGGGTCGGTCTGGAGCCGCTCCGACATCTCCTTCATGACGCCGTTCGCCTCAAGGGTGCCGATCGCGGAAGCCGCCCTGGGGCATGTCAGGTAGTACGTCGTCGGGAAAGGCGTGCCGTCGGGCAGCCGCGGGGCCGTCTCCACCACGTCCGGCTGCCCGCAGGGGCACCGGTGCGCGATGGCGCGCAGCCCGCGCGGCGGGCGCCCGAGCTGCTGCTTGAAGGCCTCGACGTCGGCGTCGGTCGGCTCGGTGCGCGGGGTGGTGGGCGGGGGCGTTTCCATGCCTGTTACTGAATTCCTCTGTCGGTCTGTCGGTCTACGGGTCTGTCGGTCTACTGGTCGGAGGCGTCGGACTTGTCGACCCCGTCCCAGACGTTCGAGTACCAGGGGCGGTCCGCCGCCCCCCGTTCGGCCCGCGACTGCTGGGCGGAACCCGGGTCGACGACGACGAACCCCGTCTCCCCCGGCATCACATAGTGCAGCCGCTGCCGGATCTGCTGCTCGGCGTACGCGTCGTCCTGCCACCGCGCCTTGAGGTCGCGCAGCTGCTCGACCCGCTGCCTGGCCTGCTCCTGCTGCCGCTGAAGATCGCCGATCTCGGCGCGCTGGGAGACGTACTGCCTTATCGGGTACGCGAGCGCGACGACGAGCGAGCACAGCACCAGCGCGAGCAGCGCCGCGCGGCCGGTCAGCCGGGAGCGGCGGGCCTGGCGCTTGGTCTGGGAGCGGTAGACCCGGGCGGCCGTCTGCTCACCGAGCAGCTTGATCCGGGTCGCGGTGGAGAAGCGGTCCCGGTCCTTGACGGCCATCTCTCACTCCCGTTTCACACGCGCGTACGTCCCCGCACACGGTACGGGACCGAGTACGGGGACGTACGTACGACGCTGTCTTGAGGGTGTCAGCCCTCGCTGTGCTTAATGGTCCGCGGAGCGGAACCGCGGGAACGCGCTGCGACCGGCGTACACCGCGGCGTCGTCGAGGATCTCCTCGATGCGCAGCAGCTGGTTGTACTTGGCGACGCGGTCCGAGCGGGCCGGGGCGCCGGTCTTGATCTGGCCGCAGTTCACCGCGACGGCGAGGTCGGCGATGGTGACGTCCTCGGTCTCGCCGGAGCGGTGGGACATCATGCACTTGAAGCCGTTGCGCTGGGCCATCTCGACGGCGTCCAGGGTCTCGGTCAGCGAACCGATCTGGTTGACCTTGACGAGCAGGGCGTTGGCGGAGCCCTCCTCGATGCCGCGGGCCAGGCGCTCCGGGTTGGTGACGAAGAGGTCGTCGCCGACGATCTGGACCTTGTCGCCCAGCTTCTCGGTGATGACGTTCCAGCCGGCCCAGTCGTCCTCGAACAGCGGGTCCTCGATGGAGACGAGCGGGTACGCCGCCACGAGCTCCTCGTAGTACTCCGTCATCTCGGCGGCCGAGCGGGACTTGCCCTCGAACTCGTACTTGCCGTCCTTGTAGAACTCGGACGCGGCGACGTCGAGCGCGAGCGCGATCTGCTCACCGGGGACGTAACCGGCCTGCTTGATGGCCTCGACGATGAGGTCGAGGGCGGCGCGGTTGGACTCCAGGTTCGGGGCGAAGCCGCCCTCGTCGCCGAGGCCGGTGGACAGGCCCTTGGTCTTCAGCACCTTCTTGAGGGTGTGGTAGACCTCGGCGCCCCAGCGCAGCGCCTCGGAGAAGGACTCCGCGCCGATCGGGGCGATCATGAACTCCTGGATGTCCACGTTGGAGTCGGCGTGCGAGCCACCGTTCAGGATGTTCATCATCGGCACCGGCAGCAGGTGCGCGTTCGGGCCGCCCAGGTAGCGGAAGAGCGGGAGGTCGCTGGCCTCGGAGGCGGCGTGGGCGACGGCGAGGGAGACGCCGAGGATGGCGTTGGCGCCGAGGGAGCCCTTGTTGTCGGTGGCGTCCAGGTCGAACATGGCCTGGTCGATCAGGCGCTGCTCGGTGGCGTCGTAGCCGACCAGCTCCGGGCCGATCTGCTCGATGACGGCGAGGACGGCCTTCTCGACACCCTTGCCCATGTAGCGGTTCGGGTCACCGTCGCGAAGCTCGATGGCCTCGAAGGCGCCCGTGGAGGCGCCGGAGGGGACGGCGGCACGACCCGTGCTGCCGTCGTCGAGGCCGACCTCGACCTCGACCGTGGGGTTGCCTCGGGAGTCCAGGATTTCCCGGGCTACGACGACGTCGATGGACGGCACGAGCATCTCCTTCTTGGGATGTGACACGGTCCGCCGGGACCGCGGTGGGTTCTGCGAGACCGAGCCTAACCGGCTCCGGGCCATCGGCCACCGCGTGGACCGCCCCGTGGACAGAACCGAGAGTAAATTGTTTCCGAACGGAACAAAGACGGTTTCGGAAACCTGGCGGAAACCGGCGCAGAAAAAACCCCGCCCCGGTGCGTACGGGGGAACACGCACCGGAGCGGGGAGCCCGTGGGGACGGGGGGACCCTCACGAGGCCTTCAGTATGAGGACCACGGATGTGAGGGCGCTGTGGTTCAGCTGGGCCTGGCCCGTGCCTCTTACTTGAGGTGCAGCTGCTGGCCCGGGTAGATGAAGTCGGCGTCGGTGATGATGTCCTTGTTCAGCTTGAACAGCTTCTGCCAGCCGCCCTTCACCTGGTGCTTCTCGGCGATGGAGCTGAGGGTGTCACCCTTGACGACCTTGTACTCGCCGTCGCCCTTCTTGACCTTCTTGCCGGTCGGGGTGGTGACGGTCTTCTTGGCGGTCGTGCGCTCCGAGGAACGGGACGTCGACTGCTCGGAGGAACGGGTGCTGGTGCTGCTGTCGCTCGACGAGCTGGAGGAGCCGGAGGAGGACGAGCTGCTGCCGCCGCTGTAGGTGGCGCCGGACAGGCCCACACCACAGGTCGGCCAGGCGCCCTTGCCCTGGGAGGCGAGGACCTTCTCGGCGATCTCGATCTGCTGCGACTTGGAGGCCTGGTCGGCGGTGGAGGCGTACGCCGTGCCGCCGTACGCGGCCCAGGTCGAGGCGGAGAACTGGAGACCGCCGTAGTAGCCGTTGCCGGTGTTGATGGACCAGTTGCCGCCCGACTCGCACTGGGCGACGGCGTCCCACTCGGAGGCGGTGGCGGCGGAGGCGTTGCCGGCCGCCATCAGCGGGGCGGCGATGGCGACACCGGTGACGCCGGCGAGCGCGGCGACGCGGGTGGCCTTGGACGGACGACGGTGCTTGCCCTTGCCGGAAAACAGCATGGTGGATCCCCTCACCGACGCCTGCGAGGTGAGCTGTCGGGTTCGGGCCGGTTGAGTTGCCCGGCCGCGCATCTCCCGATGCGCGGCTTCACCCCAAGCCGGTCCAGCGTGAACTGCTGGGCCCGGCACTTACCTTGGGTCCCCCGCTCCTGCCTACGGCGCTTGACGCGACGACTGTTCCCGGACGGCCGCTGGCAGGATTCGGCGTTGCGGCAGCCGGGGCTCGCGGTGACGAGCGGTGTTGACCGTAGCCACGGAATCCGGGGAATTTCAAAGACGATCAGGGCTTCTGAGACTCATCCCACACTTTCGCCAAAACGGACATTCAGCGCGAAGCATGACGTGAACTCCCGCCGGTTTTCGCCCTATTCAGACCTGACTACGAGGGTCTGACCGGGCATGATGGCGCTCGGGTCGGCGCCGATGACCTTCTTGTTCACGGCGTAGAGCCGGCGCCATCCGCCGTCGAGTCCAAGGGAGTCGGCGATGGAGGCGAGCGTGTCGCCCTCGCGGACGGCGTACGCCTTCTCGGCGGCGCTCGCGCCACGATGCCGTCCGGTGCCCGCGGTGGCATCTGCGGCGGCGTCCGTGCCGTCCTCGGCGTCGGCACCGAGAGCGCCGATGTCGACGAGGCTCGAAGAGCCGCCTTCCTGCCACGAGTTGTCCGATTCGACCTCATTGGCCGGAACTGTGGGTGAGCTGTCCGGCGACTGTGAATCGGCCGGACCGGAGTCGGAAGTGTCCGACTTGGAAGACTTGTCCGGTGAGGCGGAGGGCGAGGCGGAGGCATCGCCGGAGGCGCCGTCGGACGCATCGCCGGAGGCGTCGGTGGAGGTGTCGCCCGACGAGTCGGACTCCGAGGAGTTGGGCAACCCGGATGATTCCGACCCTGATCCGGACGCATCGGACTCGGAGGTGTCCGCGCCGGACGAGCCGCTTCCGACACCCGTGTCGACATCGGCCGACCCGGAGTCCTTGCTCAGCCCGTTGAGCAGCCCACAGGCGCCCCAGACGCCGACACCCTGGTCCGCGAGGACCTTCTCGGCGACGGCTATCTGCTGGTTGCGGCTGGCCAGGTCGGCGGTCGGGGCGTAGTCGAGGCCGCCGTACTTCTCCCAGTCCTCCTGGGAGAGGCTGAGCCCGCCGTAGGTACCGTCACCGTTGTTCTGGCTCCAGGAGCCATCGGTCTCGCACTTGGCGACCTTGTCCCAGGTGCTTCCGTCGGCCGCGCTCGCGGCGGTGGCGGCGAGCAGCGGGATCGCGATGGCGGAGCCGGTCACTCCGGCCGCGACGAGAAGTGCCGGAGCCTGGCGGGGGCGACGGTGACGACCGTTCCCGGTGAGCATGCGGGGACCTTTCGCGAGACAGCGGTGACCGGCGTGGCGAGTGAGGCTGGGCGCCACGCTGGTTGGTGAACGTATCGGCAGACGATCACTTGTCACAAGTTAATGCCGCGCAGATCACGTGAAGATCACAGACATGAGAGCGTGTCACGTTTACAACGACCTGCACTCATGGCCGAGTTGGCGCGAACCCGGCTACGAGGTCGGCGTGAACTCGACCGGCAACGTCCGCAGCCCACGCATGATGAGACCGCCGCGCCATCTCAAATCGGCTGAATCCACCGCGAGTCGGAGGTCGGGGAGCCGGGTGAGCAGAGTGGCGAGCGCGGTCTGACCCTCCAGCCGGGCGAGCGGTGCGCCGAGGCAGTAGTGGATGCCGTGGCCATAGCCGAGATGCTGGTTGTCACGGCGGGACAGGTCGAGGGTGTCGGGGTCGGCGAACCGCGCGGGGTCCCGGTCGGCGGCGGCGAGCACGACGAGCACGGGATCGCCGGGGGCGATGTCCTGCCCTCCGACGGTGAGCGGCTGGGTGGCGAAGCGCCATGTGGCGAGCTCCACCGGGCCGTCGTAGCGCAGGAGTTCCTCGACACCGGTCTCCAGGAGGCCGGTCTCGCCGGCGGCGAGGGAGTCCTGGAGGCGGGCACGCTGGTCGGGGTGGGTCATCAGAGCAAACAGACCATTACCCACCAAATTGACCGTGGTTTCGAACCCCGCGAACAAAAGGATGAAGGCCATCGCCGCGGCCTCGTTCTCGGTGAGGTGCTCGCCGTGGTCGGAGGCCCGGATAAGGCCGGAGATCAGGTCCTCGCCGGGGACGGGGTCGGCGGGGAGGCTCTCGCGCTTGCGGTGGATGAGCTCCAGCAGATACCCGCGCATCTTCTTCACCGAGCGCGCGACCCCGCCGCGCGGCCCTCCCCCGTGCCGGATCATCATTCCGGCCCAGTCCCGGAAGTCGTCCTGGTCCTCGCGTGGGACGCCGAGCAGGTCGCAGATGGCGTAGATGGGGAGCGGGAAGGCGAAGTCGTGGATGAGGTCGGCGGAACCCTGAGCGGCGAACCGGTCGATCAGCTGATCGGTCAACTCCTGCACGCGCGGGGCGAACTCGGCGACCCTGCGCGGCGTGAACGCCTTGCTGACGAGCCGGCGCAGCCTCGTGTGGTCCGGCGGGTCGATGTTGAGCAGATGCGTCATCAACTCCGCCTTGCGCTCCCCGGGGATGCCGGTCTTCCCCTTGGCGTGCGCGGGCTCGGCGTGGTGCGCGGGGTTCTTGCTGAGCCGCTGGTCGGCGAGGGCCTGCTTGGCGTCGGCGTAACGCGTGACCAGCCAGGCCTCCACACCGCTCGGCAACCGCGTCCGGTGCACGGGCGCGTGCTCGCGGAGCCAGGCGTAGGCAGGGTAGGGGTCGGTGGCGAACTCCCACGTGAAGAGTTCGGGGGCCGAGGGGGTGGCGCGGTCGGCGAGGGGCTGGTCGGTCACTCCTTGACCGTATCCGGGTTTTCCTCCATGCCCTCCTTCGCGCCGGGGTACCCCCTGGCGGCGGCCCGCTGCTTCGTCCCGGTCCTAAGTACTCCGACAGCAAGGCGACGGCACTAAGCGCCGAGCCCCTCAGCCGTGCGTACGGCGTCCCGATAGGCCCGCGCCGCCACCCGCAGCGCCGCCTCCGGATCGACGCCCTCGGCCTCGGCGCCGGCCGCCAGCGCGAGCAGTTCGTACCCGATGCCCTCGCCCTTCGGCAGCGGTACCTCCAGGCCCGCCGTCCGGACCCGCGACGCCAGTTTCGTGGCGAGGGCCAGACCGGGCTGGCCGAGGGGGATGCCGTCCGTCACCGACTCCCGCTGCTTCTCTATCGCCTTGGTGCGCAGCCAGTGCTCCTTGACCTCCTCCGGGGTCGTCGCCGTCTCGTCGCCGAAGACATGGGGGTGGCGGTGGATGAGCTTGGTGACGATGCCGCCTGCCACGTCGTCGATGGAGAAGGGGGCGTCCGGGTGCTCCTCCGCGATGCGGGCGTGGAAGACGACCTGGAGGAGGACGTCGCCGAGTTCCTCGCGGAGTTCGTCGCGGTCGCCGTCCTCGATGGCCTCGACGAGTTCGTACGCCTCCTCGATGCCGTACTTGGCCAGGCCCTTGTGGGTCTGCTGCGAGGACCAGGGGCACTCGGCGCGGATGCGGTCCATGACCTGGACGAGGTCGAGGAGGCGGGCGCCGGGGAGGTCGTAGGAGGCGGGGAGGAGTTCCAGATCGGGCATGGACACACGGCCCGAGCCGGCGAGGCGGGCGAGGCCGTCGGTGAGGGCCGGTTCGCCCTCACCGGTCGCCACGACGACCACGGTGTGACCGCCCGCGCAGGCGGCGACCAGTTCCTCCGCGGTCGGCGACGCCTCGTCGACCGCTGTCCCGGCCTCGCGCAGATACGGCAGCTGCGGGTGCGCGCCGTCGGCGCACAGCACCCGGTCGGCGGCGTGCAGGGCCTGCCAGGCGGGCCAGGACAGCAGGCCGGGGGCGACGCGGTGGCTGGTGGTCAGCAGGACGATGCGGCCGGGGTCCGCGGGGGTGTCCGGCGTGACTTCGGGGCTGGTGGTGTTCACGGTTCGAAGCTAACCCACGCCGCCGACAGCCCCGCGAGTCATCCACAGGGTGATCGGCGGTGCCGTACCGTTCCGCCGCCGCGCGCTTCCCGGGTCAGGCCGTCTGCTGGGTCCCCGATGCCGTGACCTCGCGTACCCACGGCGTCTTGGCGTCGACGCGGCTGCTCTTCTTGACGTCCCAGGTGCCGTAGCGGGGGTTGAGGTCGACGTCGAGTTCCTCGGACGCCTTGGACAGGGCCGCCCAGAAGGCGGGCTGGCTGGTGTCGGTGCCGAGGGCGGCGGCGAGTTTCTGGGCCTCCAGCTGGAGGCGGAGGTTGTCGTCGAGGCGCTCGGGGGCGACGCCGTACTGCTGGAGCCAGGCCGTCTCCAGGGCCTTGGAGCCGCCGGCCTGCTGTTCCAGACCGGTGCGCATGGTCTGGATCTCCTTGCGGGTGACGGTGATGCCGGCGTCCTCGGCGGCGCGGTGCAGGACCTGGTCGAGGACCATGCCGTGCAGGGTGTCGCGGGTGAGGGTGCCGGTCTTGGCGATGGCCTGCGCGTACTGCGCGTCGTCCGGCAGCGCGGCGCGCTGGGCGTCACGCACCTCGTTCACCCTGGTCTCCAGCTGCGCGACGGTGATCCGCTGGTCGCCGACGACGGCGGCCGCGCCGGGATGCGCGTCGCTCCCGCAGGCGGTGAGCAGCGGCGCCGCGACGATCGCGGCGGAGAGGAGGAACGCGGTGCGACGACGGCGGTGCAAGGAAGCCTCCCGAGGAGATTGTGCGACGGTGCACAAAGTCTTGCGGTGATCGATGGTAGGCAGTGGGCAAGCTCTGGCCAACCCATTCGACCAACGATTCACCAGGACTTGGGGCACCGGCACGCCCCGGTACCGGGCTGGGCCGCCTCAGCCACGTACTTGTCCCAGCCACTCCAGTGTCCGGCGTACCTCCGTCGCGAGGGGGTGGCCGGGGCCGTGGAGGTGTTCGACGTCGTGGACGAGGCGGGCCAGGGTGTCGTGGGCGGCGGGGCGGTCGCCGAGGGCGAGGAGGAGAAGGCCGATGCGGCGGCGGATGTCGTGGGCCATGTCCGGGTCGCCGGCCACGTACTGGTTCTCGTAGAACGGGAGCAGCGCGCGGTACTCGGCCAGCGCCGCCGCCGGTTCGCCGAGCTGTTCCAGGCACAGGGCGGCGTCGTAGCGGAAGCGGAGGGACTGGGGGTCGGCGTGGCCGGCCTCGGCGGCGCGTTCGTCGGCGAGGCGGCGCAGTTCGGGCAGTGCGCGCCGGTACTGGCCGTCGTCCATGAGCGTGGCGGCGTACTGCTTGCGCAGGGTGCGGACCACCGGTGAGTGCTCGCCGTGCTGCTCGGCCGCCGCGGGCAGGATCGCGCCGAGGATGTCGACGGCCTGGGTGATGCGGCCCTCGCCGAGGAGGCGCTTGACCTCGTCGACGGCGCGCGCGACGTCGGGTTTCTCGGCAGGGGGCGTGTGCGGGACGGCGGGCGCCGGCTGGGGCGCGGGTGTGCGCGCGCGGTCCGGCCAGGGGGCGTGCGGGCGCAGGAAGGGGCGCGTGGGGTCGAGAGGCGCCCCCGTGGGCATCCCGCGCGCGGGCAGGAGCGCCTCCAGGTGCTCGTAGACCTCCTGCGCGCTGGCGGGGCGGTGCTGCGGGTCCTTGGCGAGCAGGCGCAGGACGAGCGTTTCGAGCGCTTCCGGCACCTCGGGGCGCAGGCGGCGCACGGGGAGCGGGGGCTCGTAGAGGTGGCGGTGCAGTACGCCGAGCGCCGTGGAGCCGGAGAACGGGACGTCGCCGCTGAGGAGTTCGTGCAGCAGCACGCCGAGCGCGTAGAGATCGGTGTACGGGCCGACGGCGCCGCCCATGGCCTGCTCGGGCGCCATGTAGGCGGGCGAGCCGATGGGGGTGCCGGTGTGGGTGAGGCGGGTGGTGTCGGCGTCCATGACGGAGGCGACGCCGAGGTCGAGCACGGTGACCGTGCCGTCCTGCTTCACCATCACGTTGCGCGGCTTGAGGTCGCGGTGGACGATCGGCACGGCGTGCACGGCGCTCAGCACGGCGCACAGTTGCGCGGCGACCGCGACCGCCCACTGCCAGGGGTACGGGTCGTGCTCGGCGAGGTGGTCGGAGAGATCCGCGCCGTCGACGTACTGCATGACGAGGAACAGCTCCTCGCCCTCGCTGCCCGCGTCGTGCACGGTGACGAGCCCGGGGTGGTCGACCTGCGCGGTCACCCGGCACTCGCGCACGAACCGGCGGCGCAGCTCGTCGGCCTCCTGCCCGGCGACCTTGTCGGGGCGCAGCAGCTTCACCGCCACGCGCCGGTCGAGCCGTTGGTCGTACGCCGTCCAGACCTGTCCCATGCCGCCCTGTCCGATGAGCGTGGACAGTTCATAGCGGCCGGCGACGACACGTCCTGTCGCCACGGTCACCGTCCGCCCTCGTGGTTGCCGCCGGCCTGGCCGTCCTGCCGGCGCAGGTAGTCACTGAGCTCGTCCAGTTCGGCGCGCACCTGGTCGATGCGGGCGGGCGCGGGGCGCTGGGGTGCGGGCGGGGGCGTGTGGGGCGCGGGGGGTTGTGGCAGGGGGTTCTGCGGGTGCGGCTGTCGCTGTGGGACCGGGGCGGGCGCCTGGGGCAGGGTTGTTGCGGTGTACGGCGACTGTGCGGGGGGCTGAGCCTGCGCGTGGGGCTGAGCCGGGGCGTGGGGCTGCGGATAGCCGTACGCCGGTGAGGGCGCCGGGACCGGGGCGGGCTGCGCGGCGTACGCGCCGTAGCGGAGCTGGTGGAAGTGGCGTACGTCCGCGGACAGGTAGTACGCGATCGCCGCCACCAGCGTGCCGAACAGCAGGGCCATGCCCGTCCAGCCGCCCGCGGTGTGGATCTCGTCGCCCGGCTCGATGCCGACCAGCACGAGCCCGAGGGCGACCGCGACGAGCGAGGCGACGAACAGGCCCCAGTCGAGCGCCCTGCGGGTCACGAGCGCCAGGCGCAGCAGCATCGCCCAGGAGAACAGGCCGATGGTGAAGATCCCGAGCACCACGAACAGCACACGCAGGAGGACCAGCCATGCCGGGTGGGGCGGCTGCTTCACCGGCTGCGTGTAGCCGTGGCCATGCATGACTGCTCCTGGTGCCTTGGGTGGGCGTACGAGGGCGGCCGACACCCGGCAACCCCGTTCCTGCGCTTGTCGCTTCGCGCGTACAGGCGAGCGTATAGGCCGACACGGACATGCGGTCCCGGGTTGTACCGAACCGTTGTCGCACTGATCACTTCTCGCGCCCGCGCAGGTCGGCGGAGTGGTGGCTTCCACGCCGGGCGTGCGCCACGGAAGCCTCAGCCGGTGCGTCAGTCGGGGGTGACCGTGCCGTCCGTGAGGCCGTCGTACATCCCGCGCAGGAGCTGTTCTCCGAGTCGGCCCGCGCGCCTGAGCGCCCGCTCGAACTCGTCGAGGGCGCGGAAGCGTTCGCCGTAGCGTCGTTGTTCGTCGAGCGGGAGCCGGGGCAGTTGGAGGCGGCGCACGTCCAGGCGGGTGGCGGTGGAGGCGTAGCTGCTGGCCTGGCGGTTGTTGGCGGTGCCGCGCAGGAAGCCGGCGAGGAACCACGGATCGAGCGCCGTGAGCTCGGGGCGCAGGAGCACGAGGTTGCGCCCCAGGGCGGCGCCCCCTGTCGCGTCGTCGATCACGCGCGCCATCGAGCCGCCGCCGAGCACCGGCACGACGACATCGCCGGCCTCGACCAGTACGGCCGCCTCGTCGCTCTCCGGGAGCGAGCCGGAGGGCGACGTTCCGGCGAGGACGTCATGGTCGGTGAGGACGGGCACGCGCGCGTGGCCGCCGTTTCCGCCGGTGCGCATCACCAGGGCGCCCCCGCGCGCGAGTTCGCCGATGGTGGTGAGCGGCCAGCGGGCGGGGTGCGCGGCGTCGGCGGGCGCCGGCGTCAGCTCCGCGGTCAGGCGCAGGGTCTCGCCGAGGCGCTCGCGCACGGCCGTGAGCTGCTCGGCGCCGTCGGCCGCGGTCGGCGGCGGGAGGTGGCGGGCCGGGGCGAGGTCCACGTCGTCGTCGAGGAGGTCGATGACCGGCAGAGAGCGGGCGAGGCCGGGCCGCTCCGCAAGGGTGCCCGCGCGGTCGAAGGCGCGCCAGGCGTCGAGCACGGCCTCCCGCACGTCCCGCCAGTCGGGCCCGCCGCGTCCGTCGGCGGCGAACTGCCCGGTGTCGGCGAGCAGCACCTCGGGCTGCGTCGGCGCCTTCTCGGGCCGGCGCAGCACCCACAGGTGGAGCGGGATGTTGTACGGCGGTGCCGCGCCGACCGGCAGGGCGACGACGGCCCGCAGCGCGCCGCGGCGCAGCAGGTCGGCGCGGATACGGCGGCCGGAGCGGCGGGAGGCGGCGGCGGGCGGCATGAGGAGGACGGCGGTGCCGCCGTCCCTGAGGCGGGCGAGCGCGTGCTGGACCCAGGCCAGCTCGGACTCGGTGCGGGCCGGGAAGCCGTACTCCCAGCGGGGGTCGTAGGCGAGTTCGTCGTGGCCCCAGTTGCGCTCGTTGAACGGCGGGTGGCACAGGACGGCGTCGGCGTGCAGTTGGGGGTGGGCGTCGGCGCGCAGGGTGTCGCCGGTGGCGCCGCGCACGACGGCCCGGGTGTGCAGGGCGAGCCGGAGCGCGGTGAGGGCTGCGAGTTCGGGGGCGCTGTCCTGGGCGTAGAGCTCCTGGTCGGCGCGGGTGGTGACGGCACGCAGCAGGGCGCCGGTGCCGCAGGCGGGGTCGAGGACGGTGCGGACGGGGCCGGCCAGGTCGGCCATGAGGTCGGCGAGGTCGGCGGGGGTGAGCGTGTACTGGCGCGGGTTGGCGTCGAGGTGCCGGCCGAGCAGGAACTCGAAGGTCTGCCGGGCGCCCAGTTCGGCGGCGAGTTCGGCGGTGCCGCGCAGGAGGGGGGTGGAGGGCAGGAGTTCGGGGCCGGTGGGGAGGTGGACGGCGGGGTGGGCGGCCGGGTGAGCAGCGGGATGGGTGTTCACAGGGCCGCCGGGGGTGGAGGTGTTCACACCGTCGGCTTCGGCATCGGCGGTGTTCACAGCGCGCGGCGTGGTGACGGCGCGCGGTGAGTTCACAGCGCGCCGGGAGTTCACAGCCGTCACCGGTCCGAAGCGCGGCGTCAGCACCTCTTCCAGCGCGCCCGGCAGCATCGCCGCGAGCCGCTCGTCGGAACCGGCGCTCACGTCCAGCCAGACGGTGGGCCGGTCGTGGATGAGCAGCAGCACGCACCCGGCGTGGATGAGCGCGGCGACCGGGCCCTCGGGGTGGCCGACGAGCTGCTGCCAGACGCGTTCCCGCAACGGGACCTCGGCGAGTTTCCCCTGCTTGCGCAGCCATGCCTCGACCTCGGCGAGGGCGAAGGACGGGCTGGTCTCGGTGCCGCCGACCGGCTTGGGGAAGTCGGCGTGGCGGCGGCGCCAGTTGCTGACGGCGGCGCGGCCGACCCCGGCGAGCCGGGCGATCCCGGCGGCGGTCACCTCTGTGGCGTTGTCCTGCACCGGCCGCTCCCTCGTCGTCCCTGCACGCATGTCCCTGTGCACGTCCCGCTCCGCGTGTGACGCCGAGCATAGCGGCGTACGCAAGATCTACCCATTCACGGCCGTGTACACAGGACATCTTGTGAACCGTGTTGACTCGGTTCACAGCCTCTGTTCTTATTGACCCAGCGAACGAGCGACGGCCGAACAGCGGCTGTCACCGTGTCGGGAGGGGACACAGTCATGGGCATGAAGGGCAAGATCGCGCTGGGGGCCGTCGTGGGGATCGTCGTCATCGGCGCCGTGTCGGCGAACTCGGGGGACGACTCCACCGGCGACTCCGAGAGCAGCGGCAAGGGCTCTTCGTCGTCCGCTCAGGCGAAGCCCGGGGGCGGGAAGGAGTCGGCGAAGGCCGCCGAGGAGAAGAAGCCGGCGTTCGAGGGGGACGGCCAGTTCCAGGTCGGCTCGGACATCAAGCCCGGCACCTACCGCACGACCGGCAACGAGGACGGCATGTGCTACTGGGAGCGCGCCAAGGACGCCTCGGGCGAGATGGACTCGCTGCTCGCCAACGACAATGTCACCGGCACCAGTTACGTCACCGTCAAGGCCGGCGACAAGATCTTCAAGTCGAGCGACTGCAACGACTGGGAGGCCGTCGACACCAAGGCGAAGGGCTCGCCCGCCGCCAAGATGGCCGGCGACGGCGGCATGTTCAGAGTCGGCGCCGACATCGCGCCCGGCACATACAAGTCCACCGGCAACGAGGACGACATGTGCTACTGGGAGCGCACCAAGGACGCCGAGCACGGCCTCGACTCGATCATCGCGAACGACAACGTCTCCGGCAGCGCCGTCGTCACGATCAGCGCCAAGGACACCTACTTCAAGACGTCCGGCTGCACGGACTGGAAGAAGGCCGGCTGACGTCGGCCCCCGTACGGCGGGACCACGCCACGCCCGTGGTGCCGTACCCGCGGCAGGTCTCGCCGTACCCGCTCATCCCACCGCCTCACCATCGGGGAATTCCCATGCGTCACACCGCACTTGCCACTCTCTGCCTCGCCGCCGCGGCCACGATCGGTCTCACCGGCTGCCAGTCCGGGCAGGACAAGGCCGACAGCAAGCCGGACAAGGCCGGTTCCAGCACGTCGAGTTCGTCCTCGCCGGGCAAGAGTCAGAGCAAGCCGAAGGAACCCTTCGCCGGGCTCACCGGCGCCGAGATCGCCGACAAGGCCGTCGAGGCCACGACCGGTGCCTCCTCGCTGCGGATGAAGGGGGACGTCCCCGACGATGAGTCGGGGAGCACCATCACGATCGACATGGCCCTGAACAAGCAGGGCGAGTGCGCCGGCACGATGCGCATGGGCGGTCAGGGCAAGGCCGATCTGATCAAGGTCGGGGACACCGTCTACATGAAGTACGACGAGGCGTTCCTGCGCGAGCAGAGCAAGGGCGAGAAGAAGTCGGACGTGGACGCGGCCGTGGCGCTGCTCGCCGGGAAGTGGACCAAGATGTCCGCGAAGGGCGAGGACGCCAAGGACATCGCGAGCTTCTGCGACCTCGACACGGTGCTCGGCGACGCCGACGACGTCGACTCGGACGCCTCGCGCGGGAAGACGACCACCGTGGACGGCACGCCCGCGATCGTGCTGAACGAGCGGGACGGCAAGGAGCGTTACACGCTGTACGTCGCCACCGAGGGCAAGCCGTATCTGCTGCGGGTCGACAGCGCCTCCGCGAAGGACCCGGGCACGCTCACCTTCAGCGACTACGACAAGAAGGTCCCGGCGCAGAAGCCCAGCGGCGAGATCCTGGACCTGGACGCGCTGGCCGGCTGAACCGCCGTACGGCTACAGCGGATGCCTCATCCACACATTGGGCTCGACGTACACGGCGTACCCGCGCTCCGGCTCGCACCGCACCGGCACCAGCGCTCCGGGCACCTCGATGTCGCCCCGGGTGTCGAAGGGCAGCCCGGTCCAGCGGCGCCACTGCTCCAGCGAGCCGACCACGGTCATGGACGCCGGCGCCACCGCTTCGACGGTGGCGCCGGCCCTGGCGTGCACGCGCAGCCAGGGGTCGTGCGGGAGTCCGTCGGGGCGTACGCGGTGGGCGTACTCCTCAATGGGGGTGTGCGGTTCGAGGTGCTTGGCGCTGGGGCGGACCGGGGCGACGACCTCGCCGAAGCCGTGGGCGCGGGCGTTGTCCCGCATCGCCGACAGCATGCGACCTGACAGGCCCTTGCCCTGGTGGTCGGGCCGGACGTTGATGGCGATCGCGCTGACCGTGTCGGGCCGTTGTCCGCGGCGCAGGTCGGCGAAGGCCCACAGGAGCACTTCGTCCCAGCCTCGGACGGGCAGTTCGCCCCGTCCCTCGGCATCGAGGGCGAAGGGCACGCTGAACCCGGTGGCGACGACCTCGCCGCGCTCGTCCTCGGCGAAGAGCACATACGCCGGGAACTCCCGGGCGATCCGGCCGTAGTGGTAGTCCCCCACGAGGTCCCGGGTGACGAACTCCGGCCAGCTGTCGGCCATCCCGACGACTCGCTCGAGGTCGTCGGGGCGCTCGGCGAGACTCGACACCTTCAGCTCCATGCGGCCACCGTAGGCGGGCGGTGGCAGGAGCGGGAACCCGTTTTACGGACCCGAGGCCGGGTCGGGCGGAGCCATGGCCGGATCAGCCGCCGCACTGGCGCAGCATGATCTCCTTGTCCGCCTTCGTCACGGGCAGCTCGTACTTCAGGGACACCTGCGCGAAGCGCACCACGTAGGAACAGCGGATCTGTTTGTTCGGGGGCAGCCAGGAGGCGGGGCCCGAGTCGCTCTTGGAGCCGTTGGCCGGGCCGTCGACCGGGATCAGGTTGAGCGGGTCGTTGGCGATGTCCTCGCGCTTGCCCTTGGTCCAGCGGGCCGCGCCCATCTGCCAGTCGTACGACAGCGGCATGACGTGGTCTATCTGCACCTTGGTGGCACGGGCCTTGACCCAGTCGATCTCCTGGCCGGTGTAGGGGTCGGCCAGGGTCATGGAGGCGACGACGCAGTCCGAGCCGGAGCGGAAGCGGACGTCGTCGCCGTCGCGCTTGAGGAGGTCGTTGCGGGTGTCGCAGCCGTTGTGCGAGAAGGGGACGCCGCCGGGGGCGGAGTCCATCCAGGCGTAGCCGAACTCGTCCCGGTCGTACCCCGTCTTGGGGCCGCGGCCCTTGGTCGCCACCTTCTCGATCAGGTCCCGGGCCTTGGCCCGGTCGGCGTCCGAGGTGATGGCGGCGAGGCCGGGTTTCGTGCCGTCCGGGTTGTCCAGCGGGCTCACGGCGCGGCCGGAGCCGACGGCCGGGGCGGAGCCCGAGGGCTCGCTGTCCGAGGGCAGGTCGACGCCCTCGCATCCGGTGAGCAGTACGACCATGCCGAGTATCGCGGCGACACCCGCCGCCCCACCCCTCAGACGCGTCACGGTGCGCCCCTCCCCTTGTTCTGTCCGTCTCCGCCCCGCACAGGCATGTACTGCCTGTTCTCAGCTGCCTGTTCTCACCGTAGCGGGCAAGAGGTCCAGACCATATGGGGCCTCAAGGGGCGTTCCTCGCATGTCGGGCGTATCGTCGAATCGAGTCACCTCCGGAAGGAGCTCTGGATGGGCATCTTCGACAGGTTCAAGAGCAACCGCCAGATGCAGGACAAGGCCAAGGACATGTCCGACATGGCGGAACGCAAGGCCAACGACAAGACGGGCAACAAGTACGAGAGCCAGGTCGACGACGCACAGCAGAAGATCGAAGGCACGATGGGCATGGACCGAGACAGGCCCGAGCAGCCGTAAGGCCGCAGGCCCACGGAGGAACACGACATCGTAGGGGCCGTCCGCGGAGAGCATCCCTCCCGCGGGCGGCTTCGCGCGTCCCGCACCGACAGGTCGCTCACCGCAGCTCCCCCACGTCTCGGGACCTCACCCTGCCCCCCGGCCCTCACACCTTCCCGATCCCCAACGTCGCCTCCGAGGGCAGCAGTCCGGAGGACAGCACCGCCACCCAGTAGTCGCCGAGCAGTTCGACGAGACGGTCGATGTCGGCCGGCGCGAGGGGCTGCCAGGGGTCGGCGGCGAGTCGGTCGGTGTGCTCCTCGACGCGGTGGCGCAGCGCGCGGCCCGCCTCCGTGGCCGTACCGTCGGCGTCGAGCAGGCCGCGGGCGGCCAGGCGTTCGCGGGCGGCCGTCCATTCCGCCTCGCTCCAGCCGCGGCTCTCGAAGCGCTCGACGGACGCGGCGCCTATCGCCGCGAAGGAGACGAGCGACTCGGCCGGGTCGAGGCCGGCGACGAGCAGGGCGGCGAGATGGCCGTCGCCGCGGTGCTCGCGCAGGATCGTCGCCGCCTGCCACAGCTGGAGGTGCGGGGCCTCGGGCCATTCCAGCGCGGCGTTGGCCGCGGCCAACGGGCGGCCCGCGGTGTTCGCCGCCTCCGCCACGCGCCGGGCGAGGGCGGCGGCCTCCGCCAGTTCGGGGCTGTCGACGCGGTCGCCGAATATCGCGCGGTACGCCCGGTCGATCCCGCGCAGCCGCGCGGCCAGCACCGCCTCCGGAGGCGCGACGCTCCACGCGGTGTCGGCATGCTCGGCGACCATGCGCGGGCTGAAGCTGTAGAACGCGGACGTCACGCGCCCGGCGTCCACCGCCCCCAACGGCGCCGCGCGGAAGGGGAAGTAGCTCGGCCAGCGCTCCTTGGTGTCGTAACCGAGCGCCGCCGCCTCCTCGAAGACCTCCGGCGCGTAGTACAGAACCGCGTGCAGGGGCTCCAGCAGGTGCCAGAGCTGACGCACCCGGGCCGGCTCCACGCCGCCGACGACACCGGCCCCACCCTCGTGCTGCGACATGCCACGCCTCCTCGTCGTACCGAAGTCGGCGGAAGCCTCTCGGCCGCCCACCGCACAACTTGACACTGACAAGATTGCCTCGACCGCCCGAACTTGTCAATGCCTAGATTGCGCGTACGCTGCTGTCCATGGCACCTGCGGACACCGACAGCACCAAGCCGGCCTCACGCCGCCCCTACCACCACGGCGACCTGCGGCGCGCGATCCTCACCGCCGCGCTCGACGTCATCGCCGCCGACGGGCCCGCCGCGCTGAGCCTGCGCGACCTCGCCCGCCGGGCCGGGGTCTCGCACGCGGCTCCCGCGCACCACTTCAAGGACCGCACCGGTCTGCTGACGTCGATCGCGGCCGAGGGCTTCGGACTGCTGGCCGCCACGCTCCGGGAGGCCCCGGACCTCAAGGAGGCGGGCGTGCGCTATGTGCGCTTCGCGCGCGAGCACCCCGCGCACTTCCAGGTGATGTTCACGCCGGGACTGCTGCGCGCCGACGACCTCGAACTGACCACCGCCCGCGCCCTCGCCGGCGACGCCCTGCGCACGTCCGTGTCCACGGTGGACCCCGGCGGCATCGACCCGCGCCTCGCCGGCGTCGCCGCCTGGTCCCTCGCCCACGGCTTCGCCACGCTGCTCCTCGGCCGCAACCTGGACGGGCCGGTCGGCGACAAGGACCCCGAGGAGGTGTTCCGGACCTTGACGGCGACCCTGTTCCGCTGACGGGCTCCGACGGTCCCCCACGCCCCGGCGACAGGCTCCGCGAGACCCCCGCCCCGGCGACAGGCTCCACGCGCCCCCGGGCCCTGGTGACAGGCCCCGCGCGACCCCCGCCCCGGTGACGGGCTCCGTGCGACCCTCACGCCCCGGCGACAAGCCCCGCGAGACCCCCGCCCCGGCCACAGGCTCCACGCGCCCCCGGGCCCTGGTGACAGGCTCCGCGAGACCCCACGCCCCGGCGACAAGCTCCGCGAGACCCCCGCCCCGGCGACAAGCTCCACGCGCCCCCGGGCCCCGGCGACAAGCTCCACGCGCCCCCACGCCCCGGCGACAAGCTCCGCGAGACCCCCGCCCCGGCGACAAGCTCCACGCGCCCCCGGGCCCCGGCGACAAGCTCCACGCGCCCCCACGCCCTGGTGACGGGCTCCGTGCGACCCTCACGCCCCGGCGACAGGCCCCGCGAGACCCCCGCCCCGGCACCGTACGGCTTGACCTTGACACCGGTGTCAGGGTTCGACAATCCCCGCATGACCTCCACCAAGGCCCCGGAAACCGTCATCGTGACCGGAGCGGGCACCGGCATAGGCCGCGCCACCGCCCACGCCTTCGCCGCCCGCGGCGCGCACGTCCTCGCTGTGGGCCGCCGCCCGGCACCGCTCGCCGAGACCGCGGCGTACGACGAGGCCCTCATCACGCCGCTCTCCGCCGACATCACAGCCGAGGACGGCCCGGACACGGTCGTCCGTACGGCACTCGCGCACTACGGCCGTATCGACGGCCTCGTCCACAACGCGGCGATCGTCAACGCCGAGTCCCTGCGCACGTACACGCGCGCGTCGGTCGCGCCCCAGCTCGCGACGAACCTCCTCGCGCCCGTACTGCTCACCCAGGCCGCGCTCCCCGCCCTCACCAAGAGCCGGGGTGTCGTCGTCAACGTCACGACCGCCGTCGGTCAGCGCGGCTGGCCCGGCAACTCGCTCTACGCCGCCGGGAAGGCGGCCCTCGAAGTGCTCACCCGCAGCTGGGCCGTCGAACTGGCCCCGCTCGGCATCCGGGTCGCCGCCGTCGCCCCCGGCGCGATCGAGACGCCCATCGCGGACCACTCCGGCTTCACCCCCGAGCAGCGTGCCGCCATCCGCGCGTGGCAGCTGGAGCACACTCCGCTGGGCCGGGTCGGCCGCCCCGAGGAGGTGGCCTGGGCCATCACCCAACTCGCCTCGCCGCAGGCGTCGTTCATCACGGGCGTGGTCCTTCCGGTGGACGGGGGTGCGGTCGTCGCATGAGACTCACCGGCATGACCGCCCCGACGCCCCGCCTGCGGATCGGCGAGTTCGCCCAGGCCACCGGCAGCACACCGCGCGCCCTGCGCCACTACGAGCAGGCGGGACTCATCACGTCCGTCCGCGCGGCGAACGGCTACCGGTTCTACGACGCCGGGGTCGCCGTCCGGGTCCGCAACATCCGGCACCTCCTGGACGCGGGGCTCACCCTCGACGACGTACGCGTGTTCCTGCCGTGCCTGGACGGCGATGTGACCGAGGGTCCGGCCTCCGCCCAGGCGCTGCGGGTGGCCCTGGACCGGCTGGCCGTGATGGAGGAGCGGATCGCCGCGCAGGTCGCCGTACGGGACCGGCTGGCGGGGGTGTTGGCGGAGGCGACGCGGGGGCGCATACGTCCTGTGGCGTGAGGCTCAGTGGATCGGCCGAGGGTGTCGTACCAGCCACTCCTGGAACTCGCGGTGGCGGAACTGGTAGGCGATGCCGGAGGTGCGGAGCAGGCCCGCGGTGACGCACCAGTCGAGGAAGGCGGGGAGGCGGAGGCCGAGGGCCGGGTTCGCGAGGCGGTAGATCAGGTAGCCGACCCATTCCGACATCACCCCGAGCAGCACGGCGATCATGCAGGCCCCGAACAGCACGTCGATCAGTTCGGGACCGCCGCTGATCGCGATGCCGCCCGCGATCGTGCCGGCGACGAGCGCGCTGAGGCACCACACCGCCCTGACCGGCCCACCGGGCCCGACGGCCGTGCTGTCGAACTCGGCCATGACGCACCCGACCACGATCATCAGGGCGATCCAGCCGGTGGACGCCAGGAACAGGACGGTCCACGCGTCGAACGGTCCGCCGGCCAGATCCCGCCAGGCGCCCGCGCCCACCAGCAGGAACACCGCGAGGACGCGCACCTTTCTGCGGCCGAACCGGCGCAGCCCCAGCCGCCACAGCGGACTGCCCAGCGGCGGCACCGCGATGGTGGACAGGATGCTCTCCTCGGTGGAACCGGTCTGGAGGGACCGGAGTTCGTTGAAGAGGATGAGAACACCGAGGATCAGGCCGAGGCAGTTCACCGTCGCGACTTCGACGTACACCGGCCATTGCCACAGAGCCGCCACCTGTACGGCGGTCGTCAGCACCAACCCCCCGATCACCGCCGTCCGTACCGCCGGCGCCACCCGGTCTCCCAGCCGGTGCAGCACCAGGTCCGTCTCCAGTCCCCTGGCCAGCCGGTGCAGCCGGGCGTGCACGGTCCGTTCCGGGAACCGTCCGGCCTGCTGGGGCACACGGTCCACCACCGCCGCGATGAAGCGCCCCAGCAGCAACTCGGCGACGGCATCGGCGGAGGACGCGGCCGTGCCCACCAACTCCCCCGGGTCGCCCTCCCGTTCGTAGACGATCGCCGCCAGCGCGAGCCGCCACGGGGTGGACAGCGCCGACGCGAGTACGCCCCCCGGCGCGGACCGCAACTCGTCGAGCACCGGCTCCCACAGCGCCGGCCTGCGCGCGGCGCCTCGCAGTTCGAGGAAGCGAACCGCTCGCGCGGAGTCCACCGGTTCGATCTCGATACGGGCCGCGTCGAGGATGTGGCTGCCGTCGGCCTCCAGTTCGTCGTATCGCCGGGCCCGGCAGGTCAGCACGAGCGGTGCCGGGTCGGTGCCGTCCTGGTAGCGGGCCAGCGCCTCCAGCGCCCGGCGCGCCCGGGAGTCGGCCAGGTCGACGTCGGCGGCGTCCATCTCGTCCAGTCCGTCGAGCACGGGCAGGACCATGCGCGCGTCCATGACCTTGCGGGCGGAGCGGGACGGCATGCCGAAGTCGCGTTCCAGGTGCCGCACGATCCAGTCGGTCAGGGCCTCACGGGTGTCCCAGTCGGCGAGCGCGATGAGCACGGCGACCGGTTCACGCTCACCGCGTGCCTTGTTGAGCTCCATCAGGAGCTTGCGTGCGAGCACGGTCTTGCCCGCTCCGGGCTCCCCGGTGATCACCAGCCGTCGCGGCCGGACGGCCCGGTAGTCCTCGACGACCCGTTCCAACTGCCCGGCGGGCGTGGGCGGCAGTTCGGCGGCGCGCGCGTGGGCGTAGGGCCGGAACGCGAACGTCACGTCGATGGCGGTCAGTTCACCGCCGAGGCTGTGCATCCACTGCGGCTCGCCGACCGACCGCACCTCCCGTACGAGCCGGGCGACCGCGACCGCCTCGTCCTCGCGCGCCCCGGACCGCTGCCGCCTGAGCCCCACGACGGACACGACCAGAGCGGGCGGTAGCAGGGCCACGGAGACCAGGCTGCCGCGGTCGGACACCCCGAGCGGGCCGTGCTGCCCCCACAGCACGTACACCACCACCCCGGTGACCAGCGCGCACGTCACCCCCACGACCGAGGCGGTCCTGCTCCCGCTTCCCCCGAACGCCATGCCCGACATGGTGCCGCAGAACGGCAGGTCGTGACCCCTCAACCCCTCACTTCTACGACCCCAGGATCGACGTCAGAAACTCCCCGACCCATCCCAGCAACTCCCGCCCGACCAACGGCTTTCCGCCCACCTTCGCCGTCTTCGGACGCGGCACCAGCACCTGGTGCGCCGCCGGCTTGATGACGGTCCCCGGATACAGCCGCTTGAGCCGCAGCTCCTGCGACTCCCGCAACTCCACCGGCGCGAACCGGATGTTGGTGCCCTGGAGGACGATCTCGCCGACGCCGCACGCGCGTGCCAGCATCCGCAGGCCCGCCACCAGCAGCAGGTTCTCCACCGGCTCCGGCAACTTGCCGTAGCGGTCGACGAGTTCCTCCCGTACGGCCTTGATGTCCGCCTCGGTGTTGGCCGAGGCGATGGAGCGGTAGGCCTGCAACCGGAGCCGCTCGCCGGGGGCGTAGTCGTGCGGGACGTGCGCGTCGACCGGGAGCTCGATCTTGACCTCCAGGGGCGGCTCCTCCTCGACGCCGCCCTCCAGGGACGCCCGGTAGTCCGCCACCGCCTCGCCGACCATGCGGACGTACAGGTCGAAGCCGACGCCCGCGATGTGGCCGGACTGCTCGCCGCCGAGGAGGTTGCCCGCGCCCCGGATCTCCAGGTCCTTCATCGCCACGTACATGCCCGCGCCCATCTCGGTGTGCTGGGCGATGGTGGCCAGGCGCTCGTGGGCGGTCTCCGTCAGCGGCTTCTCCGGCGGGTAGAGGAAGTACGCGTACCCGCGCTCCCGGCCTCGGCCCACCCGGCCGCGCAGCTGGTGCAGTTGGGAGAGGCCGAAGTTGTCGCCGCGCTCCACGATCAGGGTGTTGGCGTTGGAGATGTCGATGCCGGACTCGACGATCGTCGTCGACACCAGCACGTCGAACTTCTTCTCCCAGAAGTCGACGACGACCTGCTCCAGCGCCGTCTCCGACATCTGGCCGTGCGCGGTCGCGATCCGCGCCTCGGGGACGATCTCGCGCAGCCGGGCGGCCGCGCGGTCGATCGACTCGACGCGGTTGTGGATGTAGAAGACCTGGCCCTCGCGCAGCAGTTCACGGCGGATGGCCGCGCCGATCTGCTTCTCCTCGTAGGGGCCGACGAAGGTCAGGACCGGGTGGCGCTCCTCCGGGGGTGTCGTGATCGTCGACATCTCGCGGATGCCGGTGACCGCCATCTCCAGGGTCCTGGGGATCGGGGTCGCGGACATCGTCAGGACGTCGACGTTCGCGCGGAGCTTCTTCAGCTGCTCCTTGTGCTCGACGCCGAAGCGCTGCTCCTCGTCGACGATGACCAGGCCGAGGTCCTTGAACTTGGTCTCGGAGGAGAACAGGCGGTGGGTTCCGATGACGACGTCCACCGCGCCCTCACGCAGGCCCTCCAGGACCGCCTTCGCCTCGGTGTCGGTCTGGAAGCGGCTCAACGCCCGGACATTGACCGGGAATTGCGAGTAGCGCTCGGAGAAGGTGCCGAAGTGCTGCTGCACCAGCAACGTCGTCGGCACGAGGACCGCGACCTGCTTGCCGTCCTGCACGGCCTTGAACGCGGCCCGTACCGCGATCTCCGTCTTGCCGTAGCCGACGTCGCCGCAGATCAGGCGGTCCATGGGGACCGACTTCTCCATGTCCTCCTTGACCTCGGCGATAGTGGTCAGCTGGTCGGGGGTCTCCGCGTACGGGAAGGCGTCCTCCAGCTCGCGCTGCCAGGGGGTGTCCGGGCCGAAGGTGTGGCCGGGGGCCGCCATGCGCGCGCTGTAGAGCTTGATCAGGTCGGCCGCGATCTCCTTGACGGCCTTCTTCGCGCGCGCCTTGGTCTTCGTCCAGTCGGCGCCGCCCAGGCGGTGCAGGGTGGGGGCCTCGCCGCCGACGTACTTGGTGATCTGCTCCAGCTGGTCGGTGGGGATGTAGAGGCGGTCGCCGGGCTGGCCGCGCTTGGCGGGGGCGTACTCGACGACGAGGTACTCGCGCGTGGCGCTCTGCACGGTGCGCTGGACCATCTCGATGTAGCGGCCCACGCCGTGCTGCTCGTGGACGATGTAGTCGCCCGCCTCCAGGCTGAGCGGGTCGATCGTCTTGCGGCGCCGGGCCGGCATCCGGGCGCCGTCCTTGCCGGCCGCCTTCTGGCCGGTCAGGTCGGTCTCGGTGAGGACGGCGAGCCGCAACGCGGGGTCGATGAAGCCGTAGTCGATCGAGCCGCACGCCACATGCACGACGGACGGGGAGATCTCTCCCAGTTCGGCGTCGAGGCGGGCCGCGATGCCCTCGCCGCCGAGGACCTCGACGGTGCGGGCCGCGGGGCCGTGGGCCTCGGTCACGAAGACCGTGCGCCAGCCGTCGGCGAGCCAGCCCTTGGTGTCGGCGAGCGCCTTCGCGGTGTCGCCGCGGTAGGTCTCGGGCGCGTGTATGCCGAGCTGGAGGGTGTCCGCCTCCAGCTCCAGGTCCGCGGCGAACGGCGACACCGACCACCACATCATGTCCAGCTCGCGCGCCCGGTCCCGGACGTCCGCGATGGACCACAGGGAGGCCGCGCCGACGTCGATGGGTGCCTCGCCGCCGCCCGCGGTGGCCGCCCAGGACGCCTGGAGGAACTCCTGCGAGGTCGCCACCAGGTCGGCGCCGCGCGTGCGGACCCGCTCCGGGTCGCACACGACGGCCATGGCGCCCTTCGGCAGGACGTCGATCAGCAGCTCCATGTCGTCGACGAGGACCGGGGCGAGGGACTCCATGCCCTCCACCGCGATGCCCTCGGCGATCTTGCCGAGCAGCTCACCGAGCTCGGGGTGCTCCACGGCGAGGGCGGCGGCACGCGCGCGTACCTCGTCGGTGAGCAGCAGTTCGCGGCAGGGCGGCGCCCACAGGCCGTGCTCGGCGATCTCCAGGGAGCGCTGGTCGGCGACCTTGAAGTAGCGGATCTCCTCGACGTCGTCGCCCCAGAACTCGATGCGGAGGGGGTGCTCCTCGGTGGGCGGGAAGACATCCAGGATGCCGCCGCGTACGGCGAACTCGCCGCGCTTCTCCACGAGCTCAACGCGCGCGTAGGCGGCGGCCGCGAGGGACTCGACGATCGTGTTGAGGTCGGCGTTCTGGCCGGTCCGCAGCGCCACCGGCTCCAGGTCGCCGAGGCCCTTGACCTGCGGCTGGAGCACGGACCGTACGGGCGCCACGACGACCGACACGGGGCCCGTGTCGGGGTCGTCCGGGCGCGGGTGGGCCAGCCGGCGCAGGACGGCGAGGCGGCGGCCCACGGTGTCGCTGCGCGGGCTGAGGCGCTCGTGCGGGAGGGTCTCCCAGGAGGGGTACTCGACGACGCCCTCGGAGGGCAGCAGCGAGCGCAGGGCCGCCGCCAGGTCCTCCGCCTCGCGGCCGGTCGCCGTCACCGCCAGCACCGGGCGGCCGGCCTGGCGGGCCAGCGCGGCGATCGCGAAGGGCCGGGCGGCCGGGGGGCCTACCAGGTCGACGTGCATGCGGTTGCCGTCCGCGGCCGCGGTGATCGCTTCCGCTAGGGCGGTGTCCTTGACTACGGCGTCGAGCAGACCGTGCAGGCTCATGGAGGGGGCGCTTCCGTCCTGGGTGTGGGCAACACGAACGTGGCTGGGCATCACGAGGGGCCCGACGCGGTGACCGGCCGGGGGGTCTCCAGCGTACGTCGGTGCGAGCGGCGCTGCCGGGGGCTGTGGATAACGCCGGTTCTCCCCACGAACCGAAAAGCGACGGGCCCGGCGCCGAGAAGTCCCCCGTGACTTCTCGGCGCCGGGCCCTTGCTCCCCCGTGGGCGGTGGCCACTCGGCCCCCCCCTCGGGCTGTGGCCACTCGGTCCTCCGCGGACTGTGGCTACTCGGTGGCGATCGCGTTCAGGACGTTCATCCGCCCCGCCCGGAAGGCCGGGACCAGGGCCGCGAACAGCCCCACGAAGGCCGATCCGACGAAGACGCCGATGATCGTCGGCCACGGGATGTCGAGGACGTTCAGGCCCTCCAGTGCGAGCAGCTTCTGCGCCGTGGCTCCCCAGCCCATCCCGAGCCCGAGGCCCAGCAGGGCGCCGAAGAGGGCGATGACGACCGACTCCATGCGGATCATCCGGCGCAGCTGCCGCCGCGAGAGGCCGATGGCCCGCATCAGGCCGATCTCCCGGGTCCGCTCGACCACGGACAGCGCCAGGGTGTTCACGACACCGAGGACCGCCACGATGATCGCCAGGGCGAGCAGGCCGTAGACCATGTTGAGGAGCTGGCCGATCTGGTCCTTCAGCTCCTGCTTGTAGTCGGTCTGGTCGCGCACCTGGTACTGCGGGTACTCGTCCAGCGCCTTCTTCAGGGCGGCGTAGGCCTGCTTCTCCTGGCCGTCCTTGGCCTTGGCGAACATGATCGTGTTCGGCGGGACCTGGTCGGCGGGGACGTACCGCTTCATCGTCTCGATGGAGAGGTAGCGCGCCCCCTGGTCGAGCGCCGAGTCGTCGTCGGTGATGGCCGCGACCTTGAGCTTCGCCGTGTCGCCGCCCTTGAAGGCGACGCTGATGGTGTCGCCGACGTGGACGCCGTGGTCCTTGGCGTAGTCGGAGCCGACGGACATGGAGTCCTTGCCGTAGGCGGCGCTCAGGGTGCCCGCGGTCGTCGCGCGGCGCAGGTCCTGGGCGTACGACGGGTCGGCCGCCGTCACCTGGGAGTCGTCCTTCTTGCCGTCGGGCGAGGTCAGGACCGCCTCGACCTCCTTGTAGGAGGTCACGTGGGCCATGCCCGGGGTCTGCTCCATGGCCTTCTGGGCCTGCGGGACGATCCGCTGGTTGCCCTGGACGATGAAGTCCGCGCCGACCGACTTGTCGAGCTCGCTGGTGGCCGAGGCGACCATGGAGGAGCCGACGACGGACAGACAGGCGACCAGCGCCAGGCCGATCATGAGGGCCGCGCCCGTGGCACCCGTACGACGGGGGTTGCGCAGGGCGTTGCGCTCGGCCATGCGGCCGACGGGACCGAAGGCCCGCAGGATCACCGCGCTGATGACCCGGACGACACCGCCGGCCAGCAGCGGGCCGATGATGACGAAGCCGATCAGGGAGAGGACTACGCCCCCGGCCAGCAGCAGCGAGCCGTCCTTGGCGGTGTCGGAGGTGGCGGCGGCGTAGAGGGCGTAACCGCCCGCACCCGTCAGGACCAGCCCGATCAGGGCGCGCACCCAGCCGGCCTTGCCGTCGGCCGGGGTGCCGGCATCGCGCAGGGCGGCCATCGGGGAGACCTTGCCGGCCCGGCGGGCGGGCAGATAGGCGGCGAGGACGGTGACGACGACGCCCAGGACCAGGCCGGCCACCGGGGTGGAGGCCTTGATGGTGAGGTCGTCGGTGGAGAGGTTCATGCCGGCCATCGACATGAGCTTCATCAGGCCGATCGCGATGCCGACACCGGCGCCGACGCCGAGGATCGAGCCGACGAAGCCGAGCAGCAGTGCCTCGACCAGCACGGACCGGTTGACCTGCTTGCGGGAGGAGCCGATCGCCCGCATGAGGCCGATCTCGCGGGTGCGCTGGGCGACCAGCATGGAGAAAGTGTTGATGATCAGGAAGATGCCGACCAGGAACGCGATCCCGGCGAAGCCGAGCATGGCGTACTTGATGACGTTCATGAACTGGCCGACGTCTTCTCGGTTCTCGTCGGCGTTCTCCTTGGCCGTCTGGATCTTGTAGGAGCCGTCCAGGGCCTGCGTGACGTTCTGCTTGAGCTGGGTGTCGCTGACGCCGGCCGCGGCGGTGGCATAGACCTGGGTGAAGCGGCCCTCGGCGCCGAGGAGTTCACGCTGGGAGGTGGCGGTGTCGAAGTAGACGATCGCCGCACCCGGGTTGGTGACCTTGAAGGTGGCGATGCCGACGATCTTCGCCTTGAAGTCACCGACGACGGAGATGGTGCGCAGTTCGTCACCGATCTTCAGGTGGTGCTTGTCGGCGGTGTCGGCGTCGACCATGGTCTCGGTCGGCCCGCGCGGGGCGTGCCCGGAGGTGATCTCCATGGAACGCAGGTCGCTCTTGGTCCAGTTGCCCGCGATGGTGGGCGCACCGTTGGACGACCCCATGTTCTTGTTCTCGTCGTTGACGACGGTCACGTTCATCGAACTGACCGCGCCCTCGACGGACTTCACGCCGTCCGCCTTCGCGACCTGCTGGACCGTGGACGCCGGCAGGGAGGCGGGCTTGCCGTTCTGCGGGGTGTCGTCGCTCTTGGCCCCCTTCGCGGAGACCGTGACGTCGGAGGCGGTGGTGGCGAAGAGCTTGTCGAACGTCGTGTTCATGGTGTCGGTGAACACGAGCGTGCCGCACACGAACGCCACCGACAGGAGCACCGCCACGGCGGAGAGGGCCATGCGCCCCTTGTGCGCGAAGAAGTTGCGCATCGAGGTCTTCATGACGGTCATGACGTACGCCCCCGGGCGTCGAAGTCCTTCATGCGGTCCAGGACGGCTTCCGCGGTCGGCTTGTACATCTCGTCGACGATCCGGCCGTCGGCGAGGTACAGCACACGGTCGGCGTAGGAGGCGGCGACCGGGTCGTGGGTGACCATGACGATGGTCTGGCCGAGTTCGTCCACGGAACGCCGCAGGAAGCCCAGCACCTCGGCGCCCGCGCGCGAGTCGAGGTTTCCGGTCGGCTCGTCACCGAAGATGATCTCCGGCCGGGCCGCCAGCGCCCGGGCCACGGCGACGCGCTGCTGCTGGCCGCCGGAGAGCTGGTTGGGCCGGTGCTTGAGCCGCGAGGACAGCCCGACGGTGTCCACGACCCGCGCCAGCCACTGCTTGTCGGGTTTGCGGCCCGCGATGTCCATGGGCAGCGTGATGTTCTCGAGCGCACTGAGTGTGGGCAGGAGATTGAACGCCTGGAAGATGAATCCGATCCGGTCCCGGCGCAGCTGCGTGAGCTTCTTGTCCTTCAGCCCGGTGATCTCGGTGTCGTCCAGGTAGATCTGGCCGCTGCTGACGGTGTCGAGCCCGGCGAGGCAGTGCATGAGCGTGGACTTGCCGGACCCCGAGGGGCCCATGATCGCGGTGAACTGACCGCGTGCGATGTCCACGTCCACATGGTCGAGGGCGACGACACGGGTCTCGCCGGACCCGTACGCCTTCACGACCTGCCGCGCCCGCGCGGCAACGGCCGTAGTCCCTCCAGTGCCCCCGTGCCTGGTGATGGTCACAGCCGATGTCACGGTATGTCTCCTATATCCGTCAGCGGATGAATCACGTGTGCTGCTGAGTCCTGCATGCGTTCTTGGCTACGTCGATGAGTCTGCTGCTCACCGGGGGTCCGGCGCGCTGGTGCCCAGCGCAGTCTTTTCCTGGGGAAAACCCCACCCCCGGACCTGCGGTCCGCCACCCCGAGCCCCTCCTGAGCGGCGTAAAGCCAGGTTAAGGACGGGGCAGGGACCGTCTCGTCCTCCAGCGGGACGAACCCTCCCCGAGCCGTAGTACGGAGAGACCCCTAGGGGCAGTCCACCCCCGGGTGGAGCCGATCTAGGGGTCCGCTCCACCCTTCAGCGGGCTCAGCCTGCACCCTGCCGCGACGTGAGGGTCAAGTGAGAGGGTGTGGGGCGGCAGATAGATGCAAGGGGAAAGGATTCCGGTGAGCGAGGGGGAGCAGGGGGAGCTGGGGGAGCTGGGGGCCACGGAGACACAGCCCGCCACGGACGCGAACCCGCCCGGCGCGCACCGGCGCGGAGCCGTCGTGGCCGCGCTGATGCTCGCGATGGCGCTGGCCGCGCTCGACGCCACGATCGTCTCGACGGCCGTCCCGCAGATCGTCGGCGACCTCGGCGGCTTCTCCGTCTTCTCATGGCTGTTCTCGGGCTATCTGCTGGCCGTGACGGTGACGCTCCCGGTCTACGGCAAGCTGTCCGACACCTTCGGCCGCAAGCCGGTGCTGGTCGCGGGCGCGGCGCTGTTCCTGCTCGGCTCCCTGCTCTGCGCGCTCGCCTGGAACATGGGCGCGCTCATCGCGTTCCGCGTGGTGCAGGGCCTGGGCGGCGGCGCGCTCCAGGGCACCGTGCAGACACTCGCCGCCGACCTGTACCCCCTGAAGGAGCGGCCCAAGATCCAGTCGAAGCTCTCCACGGTGTGGGCCGTCTCGGCGGTGGCCGGCCCCGGAGTGGGCGGCGTCCTCGCGGCGTACGCGGACTGGCGCTGGATCTTCCTGGTGAACCTGCCGATCGGCGCGGTCGCGCTGTGGCTGATCGTGCGCCACCTGCACGAGCCGGAACGCGCCTCCGGCGCACGCCCGCGCATCGACTGGGCGGGCGCGCTCGCCGTGTTCGCGTGCGGGGGCGTGCTGTTGACGGCGCTGGTGCAGGGCGGAGTGGCCTGGCCGTGGCTGTCGGCACCCTCACTGGGCCTGTTCGGTACGGGTCTCGCGCTGGTGGCGGTCGTGGTGGCCGTGGAGCGCCGGGCGGCCGAGCCGATCATCCCGGGGTGGGTGTGGCGGCGCCGTACGATCGCCGCGGTGAACCTGGCGCTGGGCGCGCTCGGGCTGCTGATGGTGGCGCCGACGGTGTTCCTGCCGACGTACGCCCAGTCGGTGCTGGGCCTGGGGCCGGTGGCCGCCGGATTCGTGCTGTCCGTATGGACGTTGAGCTGGCCGGTGTCGGCCGCGCTGAGCCAGCACGTGTACCGGCGGATCGGCTTCCGCAACACCGCGATGCTCGGCATCGGCACGGCAGCGCTGGTGCTGCTCGCGTTCCCCTTCCTGCCGTATCCGGGCGCGGCCTGGCAGCCGACGCTGCTGATGCTGGTCCTCGGCGCCGCTCTGGGGCTGTTCCAACTCCCCCTGATCGTCGGGGTGCAGTCGACGGTGGGCTGGTCGGAGCGCGGTACGACGACGGCCTCGGTCCTCTTCTGCCGGCAGACCGGGCAGACGCTCGGCGCGGCGCTCTTCGGGGCGGTGGCCAACGGGGTGCTGGCCGCCCGGCTCGGCGGGGCGAGCGATCTCGACTCCGTCACGCGCGCGTTGGACGCCGGTACGGCCCCCGAGTCGACCCGGCGGGCCATCGCGGACGCGGTCCACGCCGTGTACCTGGGGGCGTCGTGCGCGGCGGCGCTGGCGTTCCTGGTGCTGCTGCTCCTCGCGCCACGGAAATTCCCGGTGCTCTCCGACTGAGTCTGCGTAGGGTGCCGGACGTGGCTGGACGGGAGCTGGGACCGAGTCTGCGAAAGGTGCCTGACATGGCTGGAGCGGAGCTGGGGCTGAGACTGGAGCGGCTGCGGGCGGATCACGCGGCGGCGCTGCTCGCGTTCGAGCGGGAGAACCGGGAGTACTTCACCCGGTCGATCTCGGACCGCGGGGACGCCTACTTCGCCGACTTCGCCGAGGTGCACCGCGCGCGGCTGGCCGAACAGGACGCCGGAATCTGCCACTTCCACGTGGTGCTGGACGCCTCCGGGGAGATCGTCGGACGCGTGAACCTGATCGACGTCGAGGACGGCTGCGCCGAACTGGGCTACCGCGTGGGAGAACGCGCGGCCGGTCGCGGGGTGGCGACGCAGGCGGTGGCGCAGGTGTGCCGGACGGCGGGGACGTCGTACGGACTCACCTCTCTGATCGCGCGCACCACCCTCGACAACCTGGCCTCCCGCGCGGTCCTCGCACGCAACGCCTTCACCCCCGTAGGGGAGTGCGTCATCGGCACCCGCCCCGGCGCGCGCTACCAGCGCGCACGCCTCACACCCTGACTAGCCGAGCGCCTTCGCGCCCCGTTTAGGTACCCCGCGCGCCCACGCCCCCTCACGCGGCCTTCCCGGCGACCGCCTCCTTCCTCATCAGGTCCAGGAGGCTCGGGGTGCCCTCAGTGGTGCGTACGTCCACGAACTCCCCCACCTGGCCCCGCTCTTCGACGGCCTGTCGCACCAGCTCGCAGGCGAGGTCGACGCGCGCGGTGTAGCGCCCCGCGAGCCGTGACGTACCGGTCCCGTAGTCGCTCACCCGCTCCCCGTCGAAGAGCCCGCCCGGCCGCAGGACCGTCCAGTCCAGGCCGCTCTGGCGCACGATCTCCTCCATGCGCCGCATGTCCTCGTACACCGTGCGCCCCATGAACCGCATGAGCGAGGGTTCCAGCACCCTGCGGAACAGGAAGTTCTCCCCGGGCGCGGGCGTGCCGAAGAGCACCGTCGAGGTGACGGCGACGAGCCGTAGTACGCCGTGCTCGTGCATGGCCTCGGTGATGTGCGTGATGCCGCCGGAGTACACGGTCACCGGGTCGCGGGTGTACGGCACTCCGAGCGCCGAGATCACCGCGTGCTGTCCGGCGACGGCGGCGCTCACCGCGGCGGCGTCGTGGACGTCCGCCCCCACCACGCGCGCGCCCGGCACCGGGAACGCGTCGGGGCGGCGGGTGACGGCGGTGACGGTGTGTCCGGCCGCGGCGGCCCGGGCCACCACGAGGCGCCCGGTCGGGCCGTTCGCGCCGAAGACGACGATGTTCACGGGGGTCCCCTCTCGTGAGCGGATGCCTTGAGAGACGACCCTCAAGGCGTGTGTGCCAACAAGAGAGCGACGTACCGGGCGATGTGACGCCGGAAGGCGCCGATGAGACATGGGTGACACTTTCCGCCCGGACGTCACATTCAAAAACCTGAGTTAATCCGGGTAACACCCGAGGTCAGCGAAGTAAGCGCGTACCGACCAATCAGTTTGCCGAAAAGCTCGCCCCTCCGGCTACCTACGAGTAACGTGCGTGGCTCCCCCGCACCCCACCCCCCAACTCCCTGCATCCGCACCACACAGGACCCGAGCCGCGCAAGGAGCCACCGGGATGTCCTACGACCCGTACTCGTCCCCGCCCCCGACCCCACCCCCGACCCACCCGCTGTATTCCGCGCACCCCACGCACCCCACGTACCCCTGGCAGCCGCCCGTCGACCGTGAACCGGAGGCAGCCCGCCGCCGGCCGCGCCGCCCCGCCCTGGGGCACCACAGCGATCTGCGCGTCCTGCGCGGCGCCTACCGCCGCCAGCGGCGGGTCGCCACCCTCACCGCGCTCGGCTACTTCACCCTCTTCCTCGTCCTGTCCGCCTTCGCGCCCTCCTTGATGACGAGCACGGTCATGGCGGGGCTGCCCACCGGCCTGCTGCTCGCCCTGCTCCAACTCCCCGTCACCTGGCTGGCGATCGCGCTCTACGAGCACACCGCGCGCGTGTACGTCGACCCGATCGCCGACCGCATCCGCAAGCAGGCCGCGGTGGACGCCAAGCGGGAGGCCGCACGATGACCGGATTCAGTGATTCCGCGCAGGCGATGTCGCTGGTGGCGTTCTCGGCGGTGGCCACGGTCACGCTGCTGCTGTGCGTGATGACCGGCCCCGACCGCGACGACCTCGACGAGTTCTACACCGGCTACGGCTCCCTGTCCCCCATGCGCAACGGCCTCGCCATCGCCGGGGACTACATCTCCGCCGCGACCGTCCTCGGCACCGGCGGCGTCATCGCGCTGTGCGGCTACGACGGGGTCGTCCTCGCCCTCAGCACCGCCCTGTCGCTGGTGCTGCTGATGTTCCTGCTGGCCGAACCCCTGCGCAACGCGGGCCGGTTCACCATGGGCGACGCGCTCACCCGCCGGATGCCCGGGCGCGCGGTGCGGATCGCCGCGTGCGCGGTGACGCTGGCCGCGCTGGTGCCGCTGATGCTGGTGCAGCTCGCGGGCACGGGCCAGCTGCTGGCGTTCATCCTCGGCTTCTCCTCGGGCTCCCTGAAGACAGGCTGCATCATCGGACTGGGTGTGCTGATGATCAGTTACGCGGCGATCGGCGGGATGAAGGGCACCGCCCTCATCCAGATCCTGAAGATGGTGATGCTGCTGGGCTCCGGCGGCGTGGTCGCCGTACTGATCCTCCAGCGCTTCGACTGGGACCCCGGCGCGCTGTTCGACGCGGCGGCCGGGCAGAGCGGCGTCGGAACGGCGTTCCTGCACTCCGGGCTTCAGTTCGCGGGCGGGCCCGAACCCCGCCTCGACATGATCGTCTCGCAGCTCACGGTGGTCGTCGGCGGAGCCTGTCTCCCGCACATCACCATGCGCATGTACACCGCCGGCAGCGCCCGCCAGGTCCGCCGTTCGATGTCCTGGGCGGTGTCCTCGGTGGTGCTGTTCGTCGTCGTCATCACGGTCGTCGGCTTCGGCGCCACGGCCCTCATCGGCCGGGCCGTCATCGCGCAGGCCGACCCGCAGGGCAACACGGCCTATCTGCTGGGCTCCCGGGCGGCGTTCGGCGCGGAGGTCTCGACCGCCGAGACCCTGCTGTTCACGACGGTCACCACCGCGATCTTCCTCACCCTGCTGGCCTCGGTCGCCGGCATGATCCTCGCCTGCGCCAACTCCCTGGCCCACGACGTGTTCGCGGGGCGCGGCCGGGAGATCTCGGCCCGCCGCGAGATGACCGTGGCACGCGTCTCCGCGCTCGCCGTGGGCCTTCCGGCGATCCTGCTGGCGACCCTGGTCCAGCACCGCAGCCTCCAGCCCCTGGTGACGCTGTCGTTCTGCCTCGGCGCCTCCGCCATCGCCCCGGCCCTCGTCTACAGCCTCTTCTGGCGCCGCTACACCCGAACAGGCCTGCTCTGCACGCTGATCGGCGGCTCGCTGGTGGTCCTGCTGCTGATGCCGGGCACGAACCTCGTCTCGGGGTCACCCGTCTCGGCGTTCCCGGAGAGCGACTTCAACTGGTTCCCCTTCACCACGACCGGCCTCGTCTCCATCCCGGCCGGCTTCGCCCTCGGCTGGCTCGGCACGGTGCTCTCCGAACGCCGCGGGTCCGACGAGCAGCGACGCCAGTACGAGGCCGTGGAGGGGTGGATTCTGGCGGGGGCGGTGCGGAGAGGGGAGTAAAGGCCAGGGATGTCACAGGGCCGGTCGCTGTCTCGTCCAGAGGGTGCAGAGCATCCTCGATCTGGGAGTGGACGATGAACCTCGGACTGTGGATCGCCGCCGGCCTGGTCCTGCCCGCGGCCGTCGGCGTCGCACCGGTCCTGGTGCCGGTGACCGCCGTCTGCTGGACCCCGCTGATGATCGGCGCGATGATCACTCACGGCCGGCGCGGCGAGACCGGGTTCGTACCGCTGAACCTCGTCCACCTCGCGCTCGCCGTGATCGTCGCGTGGGGGCGCTTCGGTCCCGAGTCGTTCATGAACTGACCGGCGACGGCGGAGGGGGCCCCGCGCGCGACGGAAGCCAGGGCCGGGGAGCGAGGGAGGAGCCGACACATGGGCAGGACCGAGGAGTTCGAGGAGCTGCGGCCCCTGCTGTTCTCCCTCGCCTACCGCATGCTGGGCAGCGTCGGCGAGGCCGAGGACGCGGTCCAGGAGACCTGGCTGCGCTACGCCGCCTCCCCGGTCGAGCCCCGGTCGGTCAAGGCCTTCCTCTCCACCACGGTGACCCGGATCGCGATCGACGTACTGCGCTCGGCCCGCGTCCGACGGGAGGCGTACGTCGGCCCGTGGTTCCCCGAGCCCCTGCTCGACGACCCCTACGAGGACCCGGAACGCTCGGCGGAACTGGCCGACTCCGTGTCCATGGCGGCCCTCCTGCTGCTCGAACGCCTCTCCCCGCTGGAACGGGCCGTCTTCGTGCTGCGCGAGGTCTTCGACTTCGGCTTCCCCGAGGTCGCGTCGGCCGTGGGGCGCTCGGAGTCGGCGTGCCGTCAGCTCGTCGTACGGGCCCGGCGCCACATGGCCGAGGGCCGGCCCCGCTTCCCGGCGGACCGCGAGGAGTGCGCGGAACTCGCCGCCCGCTTCGTCGACGCCTTCCGCGCGGGCGACGTCACCGCGCTGCGGGACCTGCTCGCCGCCGACGTGGCCCTGGTCGGCGACGGCGGCGGCAAGGCCCCCCAGCTCGCCAGGGCCGTCGCCGGCGCCGACCACGTGGCCCGCGTCCTCGCCTCCCTCGTGCACCTCCACGCGCGCGTGGACGTCACGACCGAGCCCTGCGAACTGAACGGCCAGCCGGGCGCCGTCTCCCGCGACCGGGACGGCAAGGTGCTCCACACCTGGACGCTGGACGTCCTCGACGGACGCGTCCAGACCATCCGCACGATCCTCAACCCCGACAAACTCACCCACCTGGGCCCGGTGGCGGACGCCTGGGCGCTCACGCGGGAGGTACGGCGGGGGCGGGGCGCGGAGGAGTGATCCGGGCGCCGACGCGTCAGGTGGCTCCACTACTCCGCCGGTGCCCGGCCCGTCAGTGTGGTCAGGCTGTTGCGTACGAGGTCCATGTGGGCGCGTACGTCGTCCCAGCGCTCCCCGTGCTCGCGCAGCACCCGTTCCGTCTCGCGCGCGATGCGGTCCTCGCGCAGCCGCGCCTCGGCGAGGAGCTCCGCCGCCCGCGCCCGCGCCTCCTCCTGGCGTCCGCGCGTAGCGGCCTCCGCGTCGGCGAACGCCTGCTTCGCCTCGGACAGCGCGGCCTCCGCGCGGGCGACCTGCTCGGCATGGCGGGCGTCCAGCGCGGCGGCGCGCTCGACCTCCGCGCGCTCGGCCTCGGCCCAGCGCTCGGCGTGCTCCCTGGCCTGCTCGGCGAGCATGCCGGCGGTGCGCTGCCGTACCTCGCGCAACGCCTCCAGCGCCTCTGTGCGCCCCTCTTTCACTTCGCGCCGGGCGGCGATACGGATCTCGTCGGCCTCGGCGCGCGCCACGAGCAGGCGCTGCCGGGCGCGCTCGTCCGCCTCGGCGCGTACGGCATCGGCGTGCGCCTGAGCCGCGTCGCGCACGCCGTTCGCGCGCGCCCGCGCCTCCTCCACAAGGTGCTGCGCCTCCTGCCGCGCGCCGTCGCGCAGGGCCGCCGCCTCCTCCTGCCCCAGCTGGAAGATCCGGCGCGCACGCTCCCCGAGCGTCTCGTACGTCTGCGGAGCGAGCCGTACGACCCTCTCGCGCAACGCCTCCAGCTCCGCCTCCATCTCCTTGGCGAGCACGGTGAGACGGGCGGCACGCTCCCAGGAGGCGTCACGGTCCTGCGAGAGCGCCGCGGCGTACGCGTCGACCTGTCCGGGACGGTAGCCACGCCCCCGTACGACCGCGAAGCCGTGGGACGAGACAGGTGTGCCGCTCATCCTGGAACCCCTCTCCATCAAAGAGATGCAAAATGATGATTTCGCGCACATCTTGATGTATCAGGGAGAACAGTGCATAACGCGACACTCCGCGCACAGGTCACGGCCTTCCCCCAGCCTCAGCCCCAGCTGGTGCCCGCCGGCTCCTTGATGGTGGTGTTGATGCGGTTGAACAGGTTCGTCAGCGAGACGACGAGGATCAGCCCGGACAGCTCCTTCTCGTCGAAGTGGTCGGCCACCTCGTCCCACAGCTCGTCCGGCACCGACTCGTGCGAACGGTCCGCGAGCCGCGTCATCACCTCGGTCAACTGGAGCGCGGCCCGCTCGGCGTCACTGTAGAAGGGGGCCTCGCGCCATCCGACGACGCTCGCGATCCGCTCCTCGCTCGTCCCCGCCTTGCGCAGATTGTTCACGTGCCCGTACACGCACGCGCCGCACCCGTTGATCTGACTCGCCCTCAACCCCACGATCTCCGCCAGCTCCTGCGACAGACCGCTCTCGCCGACCGCCTGGAAGATCGTCCCGATCCCCTTCAGCGCACCGGGGAGCACATACGCGGGGTTCGTCATCCGAGCCTTCATGTCCTGCCTCCTGAGACAAGTGGTGAGCTGCCGCCCACTGCTGTGGGCCGCGTTCACTGCACTGACGGAGCGGACCGGGAAGGTGTGACAGGACGGCGAAGGATTTCTTCGAAGTACTCGAAGTACTCGAAGGAATCGAAGCAGTCGAAGTGCTCGAAGCAGCCGAGAACAGTCCAGGACGACGCGGAGGCGGGCCCGGCCACTGCGACCGGACCCGCCTCTTCCACGCTCAGGGCCCTACAGCAGCCCGTCCCACATCTGCTCCAGCAGCACCGACCACCAGCTCTCCGGCGAACCCAGCGCCGCCGGGTCCAACGAGGCCAGCTGCGCCTGGAAGTCGACGGTCCAACGACCCGCCTGCTCCTGGTTCAGCCCGAACCGGAGCCGCCACATCCGCCCCAGCAGCGCCAGACACCGCTGGAACTCGGGCAGCCCCGTGTTCACGAACTGCGGCGGCACCGGCGCCCCGCCGGGCCCCGCCTCCACCGGCACGGCCACGATGTTCGCCGTCCCGTACTGCACACAGATCGCCCGGCCGAAGTCACTGCCCATCACCAGGTACGACCCCGCGTCCGAGGCCGGCTGCACCCCGCGCTCCTGCGCCAGCTCGGCCAGCGTCGGAACCGGCCGCCCCGGCTGGGCCTGCGCCCAGAAGAACGGGCCCATGTCCATCGGCAGCCCCGCCGCGACCAGCGAGTGCGCCACGACCGGCGGCACGCCCTGCCGGGACACCGCGGCCTGCTCGAACCGGAAGATCCCCGGCCCGAACGCCCCCGCCAGCTCCTGCGCCACGCCCTCCGGCGGAATCGGCGGCGCGGCCTGCACCGGCGGAATCGGGGCGCGCACCGGTCCCGGCCGCGCCGGTCCGTCCGCCACCTGGTGCAACTCGCCCTGATGCGCCAGCAACTGCTGCATCCCCTGCTGCCGGCTCGCGTGATCCGTGCCGTACGGCGCGATGCTCGCGATCCGCGCCTGCGGCCACTGCTCCCGGATCATCCGCGCACAGTACGCACCCGGCAGCTCACACGACTCCAACTCCGTGTGCAGCTCCAGCACCTGGTCCGGCGGGATGTTCATCCCCCGCAGCTCATGGAAGATCTGCCACTCCGGGTGCGGCGTACCCGGCGCCGAACGCCGGATCAGCTGCTGCTCCGAACCGTCCTGCGCGCGGTAGCGCAACACGGCCTGGTAGCCCGGACCGACGGTCGGCTGCCCCTGCTGCGGGTAGCCGTACGCCGGCGCCTGACCGGGACCGGGCTGCCCCGGCGGCGGCACGGCACCCGGCGGCATCCCACCAGGAGGCGGCATCGCACCGGGAGGCGGCATCGCACCGGGAGGCATCGCACCGGGCGCCATGGGCTGAGGGGCGCCCGCACCCGGCGCCATACCGGGGGCGCCAGGAACACCGGGCGCGCCGGGCATGCCGGGTGCACCCGGGGCTTGCGGCGGCGGAGGCGCGCCGGGGCCACCCACCGGGGGCGCGGCCAGCATCGTCTCCGCTTGGTGAACAGCGCCCCCCGCGCCCCCGGCAGAACCCTGCGCGCCGGGCGCGCCAGGCATGCCCGGGGCGCCAGGAGCGCCAGGAGGCTGCGGTGCGCCGGGGCCACCCTGGGCCGGCGCACCCGCATAACCGGGGGCGCCAGGAACTCCCGGAGCGCCGGGCGCGTGAGGTGCACCCGGGGCGCCCGGAGGAGTCTGAGCGCTGGGCGCACCAGGCATGCCAGGGGCGCCCGGCGACTGCGGCGCGCCCCCACCCGGGCCCATCCGCCCCGGGTCGGCCAGCATCGTGGCGGCATGGTGCATACCGCCCGGAGGCGTACCGCCGGGCGGGTTCGGCGCACCGGGAGGCTGAGGGGCGCCCGGCGGGGTCGGTGCGCCCGGTCCGGCAGCCGGCACGCCCTCAGGACCGTCCGGCCCGAGCGCGGACACCAGCTGCGTCGGCACATACCCACCGGCCGCCGCACCCGGCGTACCAGGCGCAGGCGGCGCACCCGGCGCAGGCGGGGGCGTACCCCCCGGACGCGCGCCAGGCGCCCCCGGAGCACCCGGCGGCGGAGGCGGCGTCCCAGCTCCATGCCCACGGCGCGGCGGAGGCGCGGCCTTGCTGGTCGCGGCGTCGGCGATGTCCCCGGCGTTCGGCGCGAGCGACCGCTCCGACGCCCCCGGACCACCGACCCCGCCAGGCGCACCCGGCGCGCCAGGAGGCTGAGGCGCCCCCGGCCCACCCCCGGGCCCCTGCGGATAGCCATAGGAAGGAGCACCCGGAACAGGCGGCGGCGTGCTCCCCTGCGGCCCACCCGGCACAGGCGCGTGCGGGGCGCCCGGAGGGGGCGTGCCCGGCACTCCCGCACCACCCACACCCCCCGCACCCTGCGGATACCCGTACGGCGCCCCACCCGGAGCCACCCCAGGTGCACCTGGCGGCACCGCACCACCCGGCGCATGCGCATCGTCGAGCGCCGGTGCGAGCGCCGTCGGCGGAAGCTGGCTGCCGCCCGAAATCAGCGCGGTCTTGGCCTCCGGCGGCGTCGCAGGCGGCGGAGTGTCATCGTCGCTACCGCTCAGCGGCGGCGCGAACACCGTCGCCGGCAACGGCACCGAACGGTCGTCGCCCGCATCGGCGTTGGTATCGGTCCCGGCCCACGGAGTCGCCCCGGCAGGCACACCCGGGGCCCCCGGCGCCGACCCCGACGAAGCCGCACCCGGCCCCCCGGCCCCGTTCCCCGACCCGACCGGCACACCGGCCTGCGTCTCAGGCAACGCACCAGGACCCGCACCCGCACCGAACCCAGCACCGCCACCGGCAGAACCACCGGCAGAGCCACCAGCCGCAGCCGCCCCACCACCGGCCCCGGCCCCACTCCCGGAACCCGAACCCGCCCCCCGCCGATCAGGAATCCCCAACTGATCCGCCGCCTCCTGCAACCACTCCGGCGGCGTCAAAAGGAACGACGTCTGATTCAGATCCACCCGAGCCGCAGGCGCCGAAGCCGCGGCCGCGTCCTCCGCGGCACGCCCGTACTCCTCCTCGTAGCGGCGGATCACCTCACCCACCGGCAGCGCCGGCCACAACGTGGCCTCCCCGCTGTCCCGGGCGAGCACCAACCGCTGGGCACCCCCGTCCGAACGCGGCCCGTCCGCACGGTCCTCCGCCCACACCACGAACCCGAGCTCGAACTCCCGCACCCGCACCTCACGATGCTGATACGAGGGAACGTCCCCGTTGATCCACTCTTCCGCGCGCTCCTGCGCCTGCGCGAACGTCACCATCGGTCAGCTCACTCCCCAGCCCCGGCAACGGCCCCGGCCACCGGCACGGACCGCGCGAAACCGCCGTCCACCATCAGGTTCGCCACTGTCTCCAACTCCGGCGGCGAACCCGCCAGTCGGGACAGGAACACATCGAAGTCATCACCGCACGGCAGCAACAGCCGCTCCACCCGGTCCGCGGGCGCCACCGAAGGATCGACGTCACGCGCGTCGTCGTAGGCGCAGAACCAGACCGAACCGACCCCCGCGCCCTTCACCTTCACGGCCAGCAGACCGCCCTGCACGAACCCGACACCCAGGTAGTCCTTGGTCAGATGGTCGCGCAGGCACTTGTTCACATACACGAGGTCGTTGACGGCCGCCTCGTCCCGCACCGTGAAGAACGGCTGGTCCACCAGCAGACCCAACTCCGGGTCCAGAGCCGTCCCCACCGGCGCACAACCACCCGCCGCCTTCAAGAAGGACCGATACGCCCCCGGCAACCGGTACCCGAGATCCTCCTCGACCCCCAGCACCTGCGACTCGGACACCGCCGTACCCGACTTCGGCAGACCGAAGTGCGCGGGCCGCGTCTCCTGCAACGGCCGCGTCCCCCGCTTCCCGTGGTCCACCGCCGCCGTGGCGATCCCGCCATGATGCCGCAGCAAAGCCTTCACCTCGACCGGAACCAGCTCAAGGCGCCGCGAACCCACCACGTGATGCCACGTCCAGCCGTGCGGCGTCGCCACCGCCGGAATCGTGTCCCACAGGTCATGGCCGGTCGCCGCGAGCGCCGCGTTCGCCGACACATAGTCCGTCAGCCGCAACTCATCGACACCGAAACCCTCCGGCGGATCAGCGATCTCGGCAGCCGCACGCGCATACGCCGAGAAGTCGGGATAGCCGTGCTCGTCCACCCGCACCCCCCTCGGGTGACGCGCAGCCCGGACCGGATCCGGGAAATGCACGACCTGCCCGGCATAGGCCGCGTTCGGCGGCGCGGCTTGCTGCCCGAGCCGACCTGTCGTCATGGCGGTTGCCCCCTGCGGCACTCTGTACGACCCACGGCGACCGGCCCCGGCCCCGGTCCACCCGGCTCCGACCCGCCACCCCAGCCCGTATTCGACTTCTCCGACGTTCTCCAGCGTGTGACCGCATACATGCGGGTGCCGACAGCCTATGCGGTACGACGACACCGGTCACCGGGCGCCGGTCAGCGGCCCTCCGCTTCCGTGACCAGCCGTCACCCCGTCGTGACAGCCCGCCCAAACACGGGCGTGTCGCACCGCCCCAGCTTCCGCACCAGCCACGGCATTTGGCACTCTGTGTGATCCGGGGGGATGCTCGGAGGGGATGATGATCATGAATACGACGCAGACGGGGCCGCACCCAGGACCGCGACCAGCCGCAACCGGCGACCCGCGCACCGGCCTGTCCGGCGACCCCCGCATCGGCTGGAGCAGCGCCGAAGCCGCCCACGCCCCCGTCCTGCGCCACCGCCGCGACGGCATACTCCCCACCGTCGCCGCCGCCCTCTCCGTCCGCGGCGCCACCCTCACCGGCACCGCCGCCCGCGGCGACCAGGTCCCACCCCTGCACCCACTCGTCCAGGACTTCCTCGACACCCTCACATCAACCCAGCGGGACCGCTTCACCGGCCGCTGCGCCGAGACGATCCTCATCTCCCGCCACCTCGCCGCCGCCGACGCCGCCCGCACCAAACGCGCCGCCCGCAAACCCATGACCAACGGCGAGGCCCGCAAAGCCCTCAAGCAGGCCAAACTCACCGCCCGCCGCATCCGCGAGGACGGCGACCCCCTCCACGGCAGCTTCGCCACGCCCTGCCGCGCCTGCACCGCCCTCAGCGCCCACTTCGGCGTACGCATCGTCGACCCGGCCGCGGACGACTAACCCCCCACACCTACCGAAGAACCGCTACACGTCCATGACCTCGACGATCGAAGGGCAGATGCACCCCGACCGCACCAGCAGCACCCGCTTCCCCGTACCCGTCGACGCCGCCCTGCGCGCCGCCGGCTGGCAACCCGGACGCTGGGACATCAAACAAGCGGAGATCTGGGCCGACGCCCTACGCGCCCACGCCTCACCCGCGGGCCACCGCCACACCGTCTTCCCCGCCGCGGTCGAAGCCTGGGCCGAATTCGGCGGCCTCCACATCACCCCCACCGGCCCCGGCCGCCAGGTCGCCCCCGCCCACCTCCACCTCGACCCCCTGCACGGCCTCCACCTCGCCCGCACCCTCGGCGACCTCGGCCGCGCCCTCGACACCGAGATCTGCCCCCTCGGCGCCGAGACCGACACCGCCGCCCTCCTCGCCATCGACGCCGAAGGCCGCACCTACGCCCTCGACCACACCGGCGACTGGTACCTCGGCCCCGACATCGACCACGCCCTCGCCGCACTCGTCGCAGGCATAGAACCCGTACGACTCACAGCAGGCTGAAACACCCCGAGCGACAGCGCTACGCCGCCGGAATCACCGCCGACACCCGAAAACCCCCCGCATCCGTCGGCCCGGACACGAACACCCCGCCCAGCGCGACGACCCGCTCCTTCATCCCCACGAGCCCGTTCCCCCCGGACGGCAACCGCGCCGACGACGCCACCGACACCTCCGGCGGCGGCTCGTTCTCCACCTGCATCGCGATCTCGGACCCCCGATGCGCGAGCCGTACGTGCGTCTTCGCACCGGCCGCATGCTTGTGGACGTTGGTCAACGCCTCCTGGACGACCCGATACGCGGTCTGCTCGACCTCCCCCGCATACGGCCGCACATCCCCGTCCACGGTCAGATCCACGACCATCCCCGCGGCCGCCGACTGCCCGATCAACTCCTCCAACTCGGACAGACAAGGCCCGTCGGACTCCTCAACGGCCCGCGAAGCCGCAGCCGCGGCAGCGACCCCCACAGCGGCCAACGGCACGGCCACCTGCCGCACCCCACCGCCGTCCCCGCTCCGCAACACCCCGAGCATCTCGCGCAACTCGGTCAGCGCCTGCCGCCCCATGTCCCCCACCAACGCGGCATTCTTGACGGCCTTCTCAGGATCCTTCCGAGCAACGGCCTGCAACGCCGCCGCATGCACCACCATCAGACTCACCCGATGCGCGACGACGTCATGCATCTCCCGAGCGATCCGGGTCCGCTCCTCATTACGCGCCCACTGCGCCCGCTCCTCGGCCCGCTCGGCAAGCAACTGAAGCTCCCGCTCCAAGCTGTCGGCCCGCTCCCGCAAACTCTCCATGAGCCGCCGCCGAGCCCCGACATACAGCCCGAGCAGCAGAGGCGGAGCGGTGAGCCCAATGGAAATGGCGATCGCCGCGAACGGCACCGACCAACTCCCGAGATCGCTCTCCCCCGTCTCCATGCTCTGCCGCACCCGCACGAACATCACGATCAGCATGCCGACGAACGACATCCCGGCCAGCGACCCGATGATCCGCCGAGGCAGCTCGGACGCGGCAAGGGTGTAAAGCCCGACGATGCCCATCAGGTAGCCCATCTGGGCAGGCGTGATCGCGATCGACACCAGCACCACCGCGATCGGCCACTTCCGCCGCACCAGCAGCGCGGCCCCCGCGAACGCCCCGAACACCACCCCCGCCGCGGTCGGGATCCCCGCATCCCCCGCGAAGTCGATCCCCTCACGCGCGCACTCCAGCACGGACACGAACGCGAGGCCGACGTCCAACAGTGCGGTACGCCACCTGGCCCACCACCACGGCCCCGTCCGGGCCGCGGCGTGGTCTTCCCCCGTCGTGGTCATGCCTCCAGCCTACGGGCGGCGGGTGCGGCTTTTCCGGTGAGTTTCCGGGACTGGCCTACACCACCTGCCATGACCGGCCAGAAGCGAAACCACCCGATTTCCCTCGAACTGCTGAACCAGCCCCTGTTCGACCCCGGAAGCGATTATTCCGCCCGGACGGTATGCCCATGGCACGTTCACATGACAAATACGCCGACTTCGAGAGGCTGCGGGAACAGGCGGTGGCCTTACGACGGGCAGGACTCAGCCGACGCCAGATCCGCGACCACCTGCACGTCCACAACAACGACATCCTCAACCGCCTCCTGGAGGGCGAGCCCCCTCCGGAATGGACGAGGCGCCCAAACGCGAAGGACGACCTGAGGGACAGGGCGAGGGAGCTACGGCTCCAGGGCTGGACCTATGACCAGATCCAGGTGGAGCTGGGGTGCTCGAAGAGTTCGATCTCGTTGTGGGTTCGGGATCTGCCGAAGCCGGAGCGGCGTGACCCCGCGGAGCAGGCCAGGCTGGCCGGTCGGAAACGCTGGGAGCACGAACTGGCCGTACGGGACGAGCAGCGCCGGCAAACCAAGGCAGCCGCAACCGCAGAAATCGGCGACCTGTCCGACCGGGATCTGTTCATTGCCGGCGTCGCCCTCTATTGGGCCGAGGGCGGCAAGGACAAGCCGTACGCCCGCCGGGAAAGCGTCACCTTCGTCAACAGCGACCCTGGAATGATCAAGGTCTTCCATGCCTGGCTCGACCTTCTCGGCGTTGAGCGTGAGCGCCTGCGGTACTCCGTGATGATCCATGAGACCGCGGACGTGCCTGCCGCCGAAGAGTATTGGGCCGAACTCGTCGACGCCGACCGCTCCGCCTTCTACAAGACAACGCTGAAGAAACACAACCCGAAGACGGTACGGAAAAACATCGGTGACTCCTATCGCGGCTGCCTGGCCGTCAGAGTCCTGAAGGGCGCCGACTTGTACCGTCGCATCGAAGGCTGGTGGTACGGCATAGTAGGGGCTGCGCGCCGCACCGATCTAGAGAATCGGACATAGCGGACGAACCATCCCGGGTCGTCTAAAGGCAGGACAAATGGTTTTGGTCCATTGAATGAGGGTTCGATTCCTTCCCCGGGAGCCAACTGAACGTGGGCCCTGACAGCACAGTCAGGGCCCACACTCATGTCCCCCAAGAAACGCCCCGGTATCCTGCGGATGTCACCCCACCCCCTCCACAGCCGAAGGGCATCCCGTGAGCGCCAACCGCCCGGCAGCCGTCGTCGTTCTCGCAGCGGGTGAGGGCACCCGTATGAAGTCGGCCACCCCCAAGGTTCTGCACGAACTCTGTGGCCGCAGCCTCGTGGGCCATGTGCTGGCCGCATCCCGTGAGTTGGACCCCGAGAACCTGGTCGTCGTCGTGGGTCACGCGCGCGAGAAGGTCACCGCGCACCTCAACGACATCGACCCGGCCGTACGGACCGCCGTACAGGCGGAGCAGAACGGCACCGGGCACGCCGTACGGATGGCGCTCGAAGAGCTTGGTGGGGTCGTCGACGGGACCGTCGTGGTCGTCTGCGGGGACACTCCCCTTCTCACCGGTGAGACCCTCCTCGCCCTCGCGACCACCCACTCCACCGACGGCAACGCCGTCACCGTCCTCACCGCAGAGGTCCCGGACGCGACCGGCTACGGGCGGATCGTGCGCGACAGCGCCTCGGGTGCCGTCACCGCGATCGTGGAGCACAAGGACGCCTCCGACTCGCAGCGGGCGATCCGTGAGATCAACTCCGGGGTGTTCGCGTTCGACGGGCAGTTGCTCGCCGATGCGCTCGGGAAGGTCAGGACCGACAACAGTCAGGGCGAGGAGTACCTCACCGATGTTCTCGGGATCCTCCGGGAAGCCGGGCACCGCGTGGGCGCCTCCGTCGCCGTCGATCACCGTGAGATCGCCGGCATCAACAACCGCGTCCAGCTGAGCGAGGCCCGCCGGATTCTCAACGACCGGCTGCTGACGCAGGCCATGCTGGCCGGCGTGACCGTCATCGACCCGGCGACGACCTGGGTCGATGTCAGCGTCACCTTCGATCAGGACGCGGTCGTCCACCCGAACACCCTGCTGCACGGCACCACCCACATCGGCTCCACCGCCGAGGTCGGTCCCAACAGCCGTCTGAAGGACACCCACGTCGGCGCCGGTGCCCGTGTCGACAACACCGTGTCGGACGGGGCGCACATCGGGCCGGAGGCGACCGTGGGGCCGTACGCCTATCTTCGGCCCGGTACCCGTCTCGGTGCCAAGGGCAAGATCGGGACGTACGTGGAGACGAAGAACGCCGCCATCGGGGAGGGGACGAAGGTGCCTCACCTCTCTTACGTCGGTGACGCGACCATCGGTGAGTACAGCAACATCGGTGCCGCGAGCGTGTTCGTGAACTACGACGGGCAGGACAAGCATCACACCACCGTCGGGTCGCACTGCCGGACGGGTTCGGACAACATGTTTGTGGCGCCTGTCACGGTCGGGGACGGTGCGTACACGGCCGCAGGGTCGGTGATCACGAAGGATGTGCCGCCCGGTTCGCTCGCTGTGGCCCGTGGTCAGCAGCGGAATATCGAGGGTTGGGTGGCTCGTAAGCGTCCGGGAAGCGCGGCGGCGAAGGCGGCCGAGGCGGCGTCCCGGGAGCCGGGCAGCGATAGCTGACCGGAAACAGGTGCGTCAAACACGGCGTACCGTGATAAGTGCACACCCGCACCTACCAGCTGAGACGGCCCCGTCGCGCCCAGCGGCGAGGTCTCTCGACACCCAGCTGAGACACCTCTGAGGAGACAGTGCTGTGACCGGGATCAAGACGACCGGCGAGAAGAAGATGATGTTCTTCTCCGGCCGCGCCCACCCCGAGCTTGCCGAGGAGGTCGCCCAGCAGCTGGGTGTCGGGGTTGTCCCGACGAAGGCCTTCGACTTCGCCAACGGCGAGATCTATGTGCGGTATCAGGAGTCGGCACGTGGTGCGGACTGCTTCGTGATCCAGAGCCACACGGCTCCGATCAACCAGTGGATCATGGAGCAGTTGATCATGATCGACGCGCTGAAGCGGGCGTCGGCCCGCTCCATCACGGTGATCGTGCCGTTCTACGGGTACGCGCGGCAGGACAAGAAGCACCGTGGGCGTGAGCCGATCTCGGCGCGTCTGATCGCGGATCTGATGAAGACCGCGGGTGCCGACCGCCTGCTCACCGTCGATCTGCACACCGATCAGATCCAGGGCTTCTTCGACGGCCCGGTCGACCATCTCTTCGCTCTTCCGCTGCTCGCGGACTATGTGGGCCGGAAGATCGACCGGGACAAGCTCACGGTCGTGTCGCCGGACGCCGGACGCGTCCGGGTGGCCGACCGTTGGTGCGACCGTCTGGGTGCGCCGCTGGCGATCGTGCACAAGCGGCGTGACAAGGACGTGGCGAACCAGGTGACCGTCCATGAGGTCGTGGGTGAGGTCAAGGGTCGCGTGTGCGTCCTCGTCGACGACATGATCGACACCGGTGGCACGATCTGCGCCGCGGCCGACGCGCTGTTCGCGCACGGTGCCGAGGATGTCATCGTCACGGCGACGCACGGTGTGCTCTCGGGGCCCGCCGCGGACCGGCTGAAGAACTCCCGGGTGGGCGAGTTCGTGTTCACGAACACGCTGCCGACGCCGGGTGAGCTGGGTCGTGACCTGGACAAGATCACGGTGCTGTCGATCGCGCCGACGATCGCGAGTGCGGTGCGTGAGGTGTTCGAGGACGGTTCGGTGACGAGCCTGTTCGACGAGCAGTAGGCCTGCCGCTCACCGGCAGAACGCTTCTGCATGATCGATTTTTCTGCGGCCTTCCTCGCCGAGTAGACTGCCCCAGTTGCTCGGCGAGGGAGGCCGTCCTCATGACGAGGTACGGCTGTCCGTTATCGACGCGCTCTTCGTAGCAGGCCGTTCGTGGCCGGGTGACCTTGTCCGCTCTCACCCATACGAGGAGTGATCCACATGTCCGAGATCAAGATCTCCGCCGAGACCCGCAGCGAGTTCGGCAAGGGCGCTGCCCGCCGCATCCGTCGTGACGCCAAGGTTCCCGGTGTGCTGTACGGCCACGGTTCGGACCCGCTGCACCTGACGCTTCCGGGCCACGAGCTGCTGCTCGCCCTGCGTACCCCGAACGTCCTGCTCTCCGTGGACATCGACGGCAAGAGCAACGAGCTGGCGATCCCGAAGTCGGTCCAGCGTGACCCGATCAAGGGCTTCCTGGAGCACGTCGACCTTCAGCTGGTCAAGCGCGGCGAGACCGTCACGGTCGAGATCCCGGTTCACACCGAGGGCGAGCTGGCCGCCGGTGGCAACCTGCTGGAGCACGTGCTGAACGCGCTTCCGGTCGAGGCCGAGGCCACGCACATCCCCGAGTCCGTCACGGTCTCCGTGGAGGGCCTGGAGGCCGGTGCCTCCATCCTCGCCAAGGACATCACGCTCCCCAAGGGCACCACCCTGGCCGTCGACGGCGACGCTGTCGTTCTCCAGGTCCTGGCCGCGCAGGCCGAGGAGGCCGCCGAGGGCGAGGCCGAGGGCGACGAGGCCGCCGAGGCCTGAGCCTGAGGCTCGGCAGGAGCTCTGCGGGAGCTCTGCGAGAATTCGTCAGCCGCTGCTTCCGTACGGGAGTGGCGGCTGGCGCGTATCGAGGAGACATGGACGTGACGACCCCCGCCAACGACCCCTGGCTGATCGTCGGCCTCGGCAATCCCGGGCCGGAGTACGCGGCCAACCGCCACAATGTCGGTTTCATGGTGGCCGATCTGCTGGCCGAGCGGATCGGGGGGAGGTTCAAGCGGGCCGGGAAGGCGCAGGCTCAGGTCGTGGAGGGGCGGATCGGGCCGCCGGGGCCGTTCAACCTCCGGGTGATCCTCGCCAAGCCGATGTCGTTCATGAATCTGTCCGGTGGGCCGGTGAACGCGCTGAAGGACTTCTACAAGGTGCCCGTCGCGAACATCGTGGCGGTCCATGACGAGCTGGACATCGACTACGGCGTCCTGCGGCTGAAGCTGGGCGGCGGGGACAACGGGCACAACGGGCTGAAGTCGATGACGAAGGCGTTCGGCGCCGAGTATCACCGGGTGCGGTTCGGGATCGGGCGGCCTCCGGGTCGGATGCAGGTCGCGGACTTCGTGCTGAAGGACTTCTCCTCGGCCGAGCGCAAGGAGCTCGGCTACTTCGTGGACCGGGCGGCGGATGCCGTGGAGAGTCTGGTGATCGAGGGGTTGGAGCGGGCGCAAAGCACGTACAACTCCTGACTTGTCCGGGCGCGGAGGCGGCGCCGGGCCAGCCGAAGTTGACGGGCTGTCCGGCCATGGCCAATGATCCCCGCCATGCCTGCCACCGCCGCAAAGTCCCGTCAGGCCTCCCGCCAGGCCTCGGTCGCCGCCCTCCGTTTCGGGCGGCTCGCGGCGATGGGCGCGGTCGCGGCGCTGATCCTGATCGCCGGGGTGTGGGCGTCGTGGGGCACCGCGCAGCACGTGATGCTGACGAAGGGCCGGGAGAGCGGCACGATCGAGGTGACGCGGTGCGGGGAGGACACCTGCTCCGGGCCGTACACGCCGATCTCCGAGGGGTCCAAGGCGCGTGCGGTGGTCGTCATCGAGAGGACGGTCGCCGTGCGCAAGGGCGAGACGTACACGGTGGTCGTGAAGCCCAGCAGTGATGACGTCGTACGGTCCGGTCCGGCGGGGATTCTCTATGCCTGGGTTCCGCTCGGTGGTGCGCTGCTGCTGGCGTCGGTCGTGGTGGCGGGCGGGTTGGGGCGCACGCGGGGCGCGTGGGTGATGGCGGGGGCGGGAATCGCGCTGCTCACCGCCGCTTTCGTGACCATCTGACGGCTTTCGGGGTTCTCCACAGCTGTGGAGGACGTGAGTGTTGTCTGTTCGTGATTGACCTTGGGTCAGTCGTGGCTGGATGCTGAGCCGCCCCCTCCACATCTTCCCTGTCACGTCTCGAAGATGGACTGCCCATGCGTACCCTCAGCCGCGCCGGCGCTTTGTCCGCCGTCGCCCTGGCCGCCCTGCTCGCGGCCCCTTCCGCCTATGCCACCGCTCCCGGTGACAACGGCACGGTGAAGATCCATGACGCCACGACCGGCGAGGAGCTTCACCGCAACGAGCCGCACGTGTGCACCTTCTACCTGGACGCGTTCGGTTTCGACTCCGTCCAGGAGGTCGACTGGCACATCGAGGCCTGGGCCCCGACGGCCGACGTCAAGGGTGAGACGGTCAAGTCCGGTGAGATCACCCTCGACGCCGAGGGTCACGGCCGGACCGAGGACCTGTCGCTGCCCGACGGCCACTACAAGCTGTTCTGGAACTTCGAGGGCGAGAAGGGCGCCGCGAAGCACAAGGTCTTCTGGACCGACTGCGAGGACAGCGACGACGGCGGCAAGCCCGGTGAGACGCCGTCGTCGTCCGCGTCCGCCTCTCCGTCGGCTTCCGCGTCCGAGTCGGCGCCCGCCGGTGAGTCCGCGGAGCCCTCTTCCTCCCCGTCCGCCCAGGGCGGCGGCAGCGGCGACAGCGAGGGCGGTGACCTCGCGGAGACCGGCAACGGTGCCCCGGTGGGCCTGCTGAGCGGCGCTGCCGCCGCGCTGGTGGCCGCTGGCGGCTACCTGGTGTTCCGCCGCCGTAAGGCATAGGCATAGGCATAGGCGCAAGCGAGGCGTCAGCACGGAGTACGACGGTGCCCCCGAGGTCGGACCTCGGGGGCACCGTCGTGTCGTGCGGGGGTGTCAGCCGGTGTTGCGCAGGCCCGCCGCGACTCCGTTGACGGTGAGGAGCAGGGCGCGGGCCAGGGTCGGGTCGGCTTCCTCGCCGGCGGCGGCGGCGTCGCGCTGGCGCTTGAGGAGGGCGACCTGGAGGTAGGAGATGGGGTCGAGGTAGGCGTCGCGGATGGTGAAGGTCTGCTTCAGGACGGGCTGGGCGGCAAGGAGTTCGCTCTCGCCGGTGACGCGCAGGACCTCGGCGACGGTGAGCGCGTGTTCGGCCTCGATGCGGGCGAAGACGTGCTGGAGCTCGGCCGGGACGAGGGTGTCGACGTAGTGGCGGGCGATGCGCAGGTCGGTCTTGGCGAGGGTCATCTCGACGTTGGAGATGAAGTTGCGGAAGAAGTGCCACTGCTCGTGCATCTCGTCGAGCACCGTGTCGAGGCCGGCCTCGCGCAGGGCCTTCAGTCCGCTGCCGACGCCGAACCAGCCGGGAACGATCTGGCGGGACTGGGTCCAGCCGAACACCCACGGGATGGCGCGCAGTCCGTCGAGGGAGACGCCCGAGCCGGGGCGGCGGGAGGGCCGCGAGCCGAGGTGCAGGTCGGCGAGCTGGTCCACGGGGGTCGATGCGACGAAGTACGTCGGCAGGTCGGGGTCCTCGACCAGCTGGCGGTAGGCGGCGTGCGCCGCGTCCGACACGACGTCCATCGCGGCGTCCCAGCGGGCGAGGGACTCGTCGGACTGGCGGGGGGCGGTGTGCAGGGCGGAGGCCTGGAGTGTCGCCGCGACCGTGAGCTCCAGGTTCTCCCTCGCGAGTGAGGGGACCAGGTACTTGTCGGAGATGACCTCGCCCTGCTCGGTCACCTTGATCTCGCCCTCCAGGGTGCCCCAGGGCTGGGCGAGGATCGCGTCGTGCGAGGGGCCGCCGCCGCGGCCGACGGTGCCGCCGCGGCCGTGGAAGAGCCGGAGCCGGACGCCGTAGCGGTGGGCGACGTCACGCAGGCGGCGCTGTGCCCGGTGGATCTCCCACTGGGAGGTGGTGATGCCGCCGAACTTCGACGAGTCGGAGTAGCCGAGCATGACCTCCTGGACGTCCCCGTTCAGCGCGACCAGGCGCCGGTAGGAGGGGTCGGAGAGCATGTCCTCCAGGATCGTGTCGGCGGCCTTGAGCTCGTCCGTGGTCTCCAGCAGCGGCACGATGCCGATCTTGGCCCAGCCGGCGTGCAGGTCGATGAGGCCTGCTTCGCGGGCGAGGACGGTGGCGGCGAAGACGTCGTCGGCGCCCTGGCACATGGAGATGATGTACGACTCGATGACCTCGGGGCCGAAGACGTCGAGGGCGCGCTTGACGGTGTGGAAGACGCCGAGGGTCTTCTCGCCGGCCGCGTCCAGGGGTGCCGGGGTGGGTGCCAGGGGCCTGCGGGACCTGAGTTCCTTGGCGAGGAGCTTGCCGCGGTAGTCGCGGGGCATGTCGGCGTAGCGCCAGGACTCCTCGCCGAGCCGGTCGAAGAGCTGGCCGAGGGCGTGGTGGTGGGCGTCGGCGTGTTCGCGGACGTCCATGGTGGCGAGCTGGAGGCCGAAGGCGGCGAGCGTACGGATCGTACGGTTCATGCGGCCCTCGGCGAACAGGCCGCCGCGGTGTTCACGCAGGGAGGTCTGGATGAGGGTGAGGTCGTTCAGCAGTTCGCTGGTGCCGAGGTAGTCGCGGCCGGGCTCGTGCGGGGTGTTCCTGGCGAGCCGCTGCTTGGTGTTCTCGAGCTTCTGGCGGATCGCGGTGGCCTTGAGCCGGTAGGGCTCCTCGGCGTTGAGGCGCTTGTAGCGGGGGCTGATCTCGGGGAGGCGCTCCAGGTCGGCCTGGAGCGAGGTCAGCAGTTCCTCGGTGGCGCCGGTGTAGCGGATGGAGTTGGAGAGGAAGCCGCGCAGTTCGTCGATGAGGTCGAGGGCGTCGTTGATGCCGTGCTCGTGCTGGAGGATCAGGACGTCCCAGGTGACCTGGGGGGTGACGTTGGGGTTGCCGTCGCGGTCGCCGCCGATCCAGGTGCCGAACGTCAGGGGCCTGGTCTCTTCGGGCAGGGTGACGCCGACGCGCTCCAGCTCCGCGGTGAGGTCCTCCAGGACGTCGCCGACGGCTCCGGCGTGCAGTTCGTCGAGGTAGTAGATGGCGTTGCGGGACTCGTCGGTGACCTCGGGGCGTACGACGCGCAGCTCGTCGGTCTGCCACACCAGGTCGATGTTCTCGGCCAGGCGGGTGTCGTAGCGGCGGCGGTCGGTCTCCAGGACCGGGGTCTCCAGGAGTTCGGCGATGCGCCGGAGCTTGTTCAGCACCGAGCGGCGGGCGGCTTCCGTCGGGTGGGCGGTGAAGACGGGGCGCACGTTGAGGTTCTGCACGGTGGCGCGCAGGTGCTCGGGGTCGGCGTCCTTGAGCCGGTCGGCCGTTCGGGCGAGGAGTCCGCCCTCGGCGGCGCGCTTGGCGCGCAGTTCGCGGCCTCGGTGCACCTGTTCGGTGACGTTGGCCAGGTGGAAGTAGGTGGAGAAGGCGCGCACCAGCTTGGCGGCGGTCTCCAGTTCCGTGCCTCGCAGCAGCTCGGCGGCGGCTTCACCGTCCTCGCGGGTGAGGCGGCGGACCTTCTCGACGAGCTCCAGCAGCTCCGGGCCCTCCTGGCGGACGAGGGTCTCGCCGAGGAGGTCACCGAGTCGCCTGATGTCGGCGCGCAGCTCGGCGGAGGTGGTCTCCTGAGAAACGGTCTGGTCGTCGGCACTGCTCACAGGTGCGGCTCCTTGCAGTGTTGAAGCTCGTCCGGGAGGGAACCCGGATGTCGGTCGCACGGCGGCTGCCGCATACGGGCCGGTCATCCGGGAAGAAATGAGAGCGGACCGCGCTGTCCGAACGACTCCAGGATAGGTGGCGGTCGGGACGCGCAGACTCTCGGGCTCTTGCCGTCGGGCGACGCGCTGCCATACTTACGTCGCCGTAGGTTACGGAACCGTAGGGACGTCCCGCTCGACTCCCGCGCGGTTACCGGTACCACGATTCTTCTCCAACCCTCGAACCCCACAGGGGACGCCCCATGACCACAAGGTCCGATGTGATCGAAGACGCCCCGAAGGCGAACGACGGCTCATCCGTGCCCTCCGCCACACTCGGCGGGGAGCAGAAGCGCGGGATCGAACAGATCACGCTGCTGCTCTTCATCATCGTTCCGTTCCTCGCGCTGCTGGCGGCGGTGCCGCTGGCGTGGGGATGGGGGGTGAGCTGGCTGGACCTCGGCCTGATGGTCTTCTTCTACTACCTCGGCTGCCACGGCATCACGATCGGTTTCCACCGCTACTTCACGCACGGTTCGTTCAAGGCCAAGCGTCCTTTGCGGATCGCGCTGGCGATCGCGGGGTCGATGGCGGTCGAGGGCCCGCTGGTGCGGTGGGTGGCCGACCACCGCAAGCATCACAAGTTCTCCGACGCGGAGGGTGACCCGCACTCTCCGTGGCGGTTCGGGGAGACGGTTCCGGCGCTGATGAAGGGCCTGTGGTGGGCGCACATCGGCTGGATGTTCGACGAGGAGCAGACGCCGCAGGAGAAGTACGCGCCGGATCTGATCAAGGACCCGGCGATCCGTTCGATCTCCCGGCACTTCATCTACTGGACGATGCTCTCCCTGGCGCTGCCGGCCGTGATCGGCGGTCTGGTGACGATGTCCTGGTGGGGCGCGTTCACCGGCTTCTTCTGGGGCTCCCTGGTCCGGGTCTGTCTGCTGCACCACGTCACCTGGTCGATCAACTCGATCTGTCACGCGGTGGGCAAGCGGCCGTTCAAGTCGCGGGACCGTTCGGGCAACGTGTGGTGGCTGGCGGTGCTGTCGTGCGGTGAGTCCTGGCACAACCTGCACCACGCCGACCCGACGTCGGCGCGGCACGGTGTGATGCGCGGCCAGGTGGACTCCTCGGCGCGGCTGATCCGCTGGTTCGAGATGGCGGGCTGGGCGTACGACGTGCGCTGGCCGTCACGCTCGCGTATCGATTCGCGCCGCATCAGCGGTGAAGACGGCTCCCGGCGCCGGAAGGACAGCGTCGAGGCGGCATGATTGACGGCGTGGCGACCGACTCGAGCAGCACCGAGAGCAATGAGAAGCCCCGGCGCGCGCGTCGCACCCGGATGACGGGTGCCCAGCGCCGGGAACAGCTGCTGGAGATCGGTCGTGCCCTCTTCGCCGCCAAGGGCTTCGATGCCACGTCGGTGGAGGAGATCGCGGCGAAGGCCGGGGTGTCCAAGCCGGTGGTGTACGAGCACTTCGGCGGCAAGGAGGGGCTGTACGCGGTGGTGGTGGACCGCGAGATGCGGCGGCTGCTCGACATGGTGACGAGTTCGCTGACCGCGGGTCACCCTCGCGAGCTGCTCGAACAGGCGGCGTTCGCGCTCCTGGACTTCATCGAGGAGTACACGGACGGCTTCCGCATCCTGGTCCGTGACTCGCCCATCCCGCAGTCGACGGGTTCCTTCGCCTCGCTGATCTCGGACATCGCGACCCAGGTGGAGGACATCCTGGGCCGCGAGTTCAAGAGCCGCGGCTTCGACCCCAAGCTGGCCCCGCTGTACGCGCAGGCGCTGGTCGGCATGGTCGCGCTGACCGGCCAGTGGTGGCTGGACGTCCGCCGTCCGAAGAAGGCGGAGGTCGCGGCGCACCTGGTGAACCTGGCCTGGCACGGCCTGGACGGCCTGGAGGCGAAGCCGCACCTGATAGGGCGCCGCAAGAGCTGAGCCCGGTGGTGCCGACCCCGTCCTCAGGGCTCGCAGGCGCCCTTTTCCTCAGTGCTTGAAGACGTCAGTGCTTGAAGACGTCAGTGCTTGAAGATGTCCTTCTCCTTCTCCTTCGCCTGGCGTGCGTCGCCCTTCATCTGTTCGGCGCGTCCCTTGGTGGTCATCTGCTCATTGCCGACCGCGCGGCCCATGGCCTCCTTGGCCTTGCCCTTGGCCTGTTCCTTCTTGGCCTTGGCCTTCTGGTCCTTCGCCACGTCACTCACTCCCGACTGCGTTGGTTCCCGGCTGCCGGGTGAACCGTGGCCCGGCAGCTCAAACGCCCGGCTCCAAAAACTCCAGGCGGTTGCCGACGGGGTCGTACGAGTAGAAGCGGCGGTGTCCTGGCAGGTCGGTGTCCCAGGTGACGGTGGCGCCGCGGGCCTCCAGGCGGGCGGCGTACATGTCGATGTCGGTGACGCGCAGCCCCGGGTGGGCTTTGATCGCGGGCCGGAAGGCGGCCTCGACACCGAGGTGGAGCTGGACGATCCCGGCCTGGAACCAGCAGCCGCCGCGGGCCGCGAGCGCGGTCGGTTTGGGGATCTCGGTCATGCCGAGGACGCCGGCGTAGTAGGCGCGCAGCCGGTCCTCGGAGCCGGGCGGGGCGGCGAGCTGGATGTGGTCGACGGCGGTGATCATCTTTACGCCCCTTCCTTGCGGGCGACCGCGAAGATGCGGCGGAAGGGGAACGGCGTGCCGTGCGGCCTGGTCGGATAGGCCTCGCGCAGGGCGGTGCGATAGGCGGTCAGGAACTTCTCGCGGGCCGCGGGGTCGTCGGCGAGGGCGGTGAGGACGGGCCGCAGTCCTGTGCCCTTCACCCAGTCCAGCACCGGGTCCTCGCCGGTGAGGAGATGGATGTACGTCGTCTCCCAGACGTCGGCGGTGCAGCCGAGGGCGGTGAGGTGTTCCAGGTAGGCCTCGGGGGTGTGGACGGCGTCGTCGTGGCGCAGGGCGACGGGGAGGCCGAGGGAGTGGGCGAGTTCGCGCATCAGGCGGTGGCTGGGGGCGTCGAAGTTGCCGGGCACCTGGAAGGCGAGGGTGCCGCCGGGTGCGAGGGCGCCGATCCAGTCCGCGAAGCACTCCACGTGCCCGGGGACCCACTGGAGCGTGGCGTTGCTGATGATGAGGTCGTAGGACCCCGTGGGCGCCCAGGTCCGTACGTCGGCGGGGGAGAAGTCGAGGCTGCCGCCGCCCGGGGTGGGGCCGGCGTGCTCGGCCCGGGCCTTGTCGAGCATCTCGGGCGAGTTGTCGTAGCCGGTGATGCGGGCGGTGGGCCAGCGGTCGGCGAGGAGGGCGGTGACGTTGCCGGGGCCGCAGCCGAGGTCGGCGATACGGGCCGGGTCGGCCGGCAGGCCGGGTACGCGGGCGAGGAGGTCGAGGAAGGGGCGGGCGCGGTGGTCGGCGTGGCGCAGGTACTGGGCGGGGTCCCAAGTCGTCATGAGATCCACTGTCCTCCGCGAAGTCTCTCGACGTCAAGAGACTCGACATCAAGAGACTTCACATCGACACAACCACTACACTGATCGTCATGGAGGACGAGGTCGATCGGCTGGTCGCTGCGTGGCGCCGGGAGCGCCCGGACCTCGACGTGGAACCGCTCGAGGTGCTCAGCCGGGTGAGCAGACTGGCCCGGCACCTGGATCGCGCACGCCGTCTCGCCTTCTCCGAGCACAGCCTGGAGCCCTGGGAGTTCGACGTCCTGACCGCGCTCAGGCGCGCGGGCACGCCGTACCAGCTCTCCCCCGGACAGCTGCTGACGCAGACCCTGGTCACCTCGGGCACCATGACGAACCGCATCGACCGGCTGACGAAGAAGGGCCTGGTGGAGCGTCTGCCGGACCCCTCGGACCGGCGTGGCGTCCTGGTCCGGCTGACGGACGAGGGCCGGGACCGCGCGGACCAGGCCCTGGCCGGCCTCCTCGACCAGGAGCGGGCGATCCTCGCGGAGCTCTCCCGGGCCCAGCGGGGCGAACTGGCGGGGCTGCTGCGCCAGTTGACCGCCCCCTTCGACAACATCCCCGGCTGAGCGCCCACCTGGCTCAGGCCGTGTGGGTCTCCTCCGCCCGGATACGCCCGGCCGGCTCCAGGTCCACCGGCCCGACCCCGGCCCGGCGGGCCAGTGCGACGGCCGCGAGCGTGGAGTGCACGCCCAGCTTGCCGAGGACGTTCTGCATATGGGTGCGCACGGTGTGCGGGGAGAGGAACAGCCGCTCGGCGACCGCCTTTCTGCCGAGCCCGGCGACCATGCACCGCAGCACTTCCCGCTCCCGCGGCGTGAGCGACTCCACCAGCCGCTCGCTCTCGGTGCGGTGCTTGCGCGCGGCGGTCAGCTCCCGCAGCACCCCGGTGAGCAGGGCGGGCGGCAGATGGGTCTCCTCGCGCAGGACCCCTCGTATGACGGTCAGCAGGCGGGACAAGGAACAGTCCTTGGCCACCCAGCCGGACGCACCGGCCTGAAGGGCGAGCGCGGCGCGCCGCGGATCGTCCTTCTCGGCGAGTACGACGATCCGGACGCCGGGCTGTGCGGTACGCACCCCGACCACCAGTGAGATGCCGTCGACGAGCCCGTCCTCGCCCGCCTCCTGGACGGGCACGGCGGGCCGGATGCCCTGGACGTTGCCGCCCAGGTCGGCGTCGACGAGCAGCACATCGAACCGCCGCCCCTCGGCCGCCGCGCGCTCCAGACTGCGCAGCGCGGCGGGACCGCTGCCGGCCGCGGAGACGTCGACGTCGGGCTCGGCCGCCAGTGCGGCGGCGAGCGACTCGGCGAAGATGCGATGGTCGTCGACGACCAGGACTCGGATGCGAACCACGAAACCCCCTTCCCCAAGCTCTTGAAGAGCAGGGGATACCCCATCGTCGGGAGACGGAAGACCAGGCGCAGGTACGACGCCCGAAGCGCGATGGCGCTGCGCACGGCCGCCGCCGTGCACCAACTGCTACCCCCACTTCGGGTGCCGTACCCGACTGTCTCGCCCCCTGATCAGCACCGGCCCCCACCGGTGCTGTTCATCAGGGTACGGCCGGGGGGCAGGAGCGGAAGGCAATTTGCAGAACTGGCTGTCCAGCGCGTTTATGGTGAGCCGCATGTTTCGTATGGAGACAGAAGTCGACAAAGACCGGCGCGATCTGCTGCGAATCCGGCTGCGGGACACCAACACCGCGGCCTCGCCCGTCCTGCGCGCCCTGCGCGGCACCCCGGACGAACGGGAACTTCCGCTCCACGTCTGGGTGCTGGACGGGGCGGGGAACCTCGCCGGCGGCCTGGTCGGCCACACCTGGACGACCTGGCTCCACGTCACCTACCTGTGGGTCGACGAACGCCACCGCGGCGCGAGCCTGGGTTCGCGGTTGCTCACGGAGGCGGAGCGGATCGCGCGCGACGAACGGGGGTGCGCGATGTCCCGGGTGGAGACCTGGGACTTCCAGGCGCCGGAGTTCTACCGGAAGCGGGGCTACGACGTGGTGTGCGTGATCCCGGACTATCCACCGGGCATCACGGAGTTCACGCTGACGAAGCGGCTCGGTTAGTCGAGCGGGACCTGCTCCACCACCGTCTCCTTGAAGCGCCACGAACCCCGGTTGCCCGCCGCCTCCGTGCGCAGGCCTGTCTCCCAGGCGATGCGGGCGGCTCGTCGGTGGGTGAGGGCGGGGTAGTCCTCGGGGTGGAGTTTGATGTAGCCGCGGCGGTCGGCGGGGTAGGTGCGCAGGGCCTCGCGGAGCTTCTCCTCCTGTGCCGCCTGTGCTCCCGTGTCCACGTCCTGCTCCTTCCGTGCGCCTTTCCACGTCATCCAGCCGACCGCGCCCAGCGCGGCGAGGGCGAGGGCGGCCGCGCCGAGGATCTCGGCGGTGGCGTTCGCCTGGCCGGGGGTCTCGGGGGCCAGTTCCGCGTCGGGGTCCTCGATGACCGTCAGGGTCTGGCCCACGTCGTACGCGTCGGAGGTCGTCGTCAGGGGCGGGCCCGGGACGCGGGTGCCGTCCTCGCGGCGGAGCGTGTAGTGGGAGTCGCGTCCCGTGCGGCCCTCGGCCGGGTCGCGCCACTCCTTCAACACCGTGGCCGTGACCTTCTCGCCGCGCCGCTGGAGGGTGAGGTCGTCGCGGGCCAGGCCCATGACGTACACGGCCGAAGCCGAGGTGAGGACGACGAACAGGGCGGCGTACACGCTGGACTCCTTCGCGCCCAGCTTGCGGATCAGCAGGGCCAGGACGACCGCGTGGGCGATCCACAGGGGGATCTGGAGGGCGGAGACGTCCAGGAAGTACATGCCGGCGATCACCGCGAGCACGTATGCGCTGATTCCGGTCGCCAGGAGCACCGGCGTCCGGTGCGTGACCTCGTCGCTCATGCCCGTTCCTCCGAGATCGACTTCACTATGCCGCTCAGTACGTCGACGTACCGCGCCCAGTGCGCCACGTCCTGCGTGGTGAACACGAACAGGACCGCCCCGGGGCCCGTCTTCAGCGGCACCCAGAACTCGGCCTGGCGGACCGTCGCCGGAACCGGGTCGGGCAGGCCGAAGAGCGCGCCGGGGACGGCGAGGTGCTGTTCGCGGATGCAGAGGGCCGAGATGCCGTAGGGCAGCATGACGAGGCCGACCTCGGCGTCCGGGTGCAGCGCGCGCCACTGGGCGGCGGTGCGGCGGGCGGCGGCCTGGCGGTCCTGGAACTCGGGGCCGGTCTGGGGGTGTTCGACGAGGACGCAGAGCATGGCCTGGGAGGGTTCGTCGCCGGGCATGCGCAGCAGGCAGCTCGACACATGTGCGGCGCCGGCCGAGATCATCGTCGTCAGGACGTGTTCGCCGGAGACGACGAGGCTGAACTTCTGCTCGGGGGTCGCGTCGGCGAAGAGCGCGTCGACCGCGTCCGCCATGCGCAGCATGCGCGCCTCCGGGTCCTCGGCGAGGTCGAACTCGACGAAACCCGGCGGGAGTTCGAACCAGAGGTCGGCCACGTCCACGTCGGTCATCAGTCCGTCAGCTCCCATGCGCCCAGGCCGATCGCGCTGCCCACGGCCACGAGTCCGCCGAACTTCCCGCCGCCCGTGCCCATGGTGATGTTGCCGACGCCGGTGCCCCAGGTGGCGGCGTCGTAGCGGCCGGTGCTGGTGGCATAGGCGTTGAGGGCGGTGGGGGCGGTCCAGGCGAGGGTGGCGGCGGCCTGGACGCCCTCGGTGGCGGTGAGGGCGGCGCCGCGCGACACCCCGAGGCGGGTGGCCACGGCCATCACCGGGCGGTCGATCATCTTGGCGACCGGGTCGGCGGCCTTCATGACGTCCTTCGCGGTCACGGCGGCCGTCTTGATGCCGACGCGGGTGCCCGCGACGAAGCCCTCGGCGGCCCGGCCCGCCTTGAACCCGGCCGTCAGGCCCGACTTCGCGGCGCCCACGCCCGGAATCATGCCGAGGGCGTCGCCGCCGAGGGTGAGCCAGTTGCCGATGTGGTCGCCGGTGGGCGGGAAGAGGCCGCTCATGCCGTACGACGCGGCGTGCGCGAACAGGGCGAGCGCGCTCAGGCCGATGGCGAGCGGGGCGAGGGCGGGGCAGAAGATCGCGATCACGCCGACGACGGAGGCGGCGACGGTGATCCAGTCCGCGTGGGCCTTGAGCCAGTCACCGACGTCCGCGAGCAACTCGCCCACCTGACCCGGCAGATCGGCCAGGGCTTTGCCCAGGTCGGCGATGGCGTCGCCGAGGCGGTCCCAGATGCCGGGCTCGTCGGGGGCGATGTCCATGGCGGTCCTGAGGCGCTCGGCGATGTCCTTGCCGTAGGCGTGGTAGTGCTCGGACATGCGGTGGGCCTGGCGGCGCAGGTCGTCGAGTTCGGCCTGGCGGGCGTGGACGGCCCGGTCGGCGTCGTGAGCCTGGTGGTCGTCGGCGTCCTTCACCTTCTTGGCCTGGGCGTGCGCGCTGTCCACCCGCCCGGCGGCCTCGGCGGCGCGGGCCTCCAGGCGGCGGGCGGCGGCCTGCTGGTGGGCCATGTGGGCCGCCCAGTCCTCCAGGGCGCCGGCCGCGCCCGCGAAGGAGTCGCGGGCGTCGTCGACGCGGGGGCGGAACTCGTCGTCGAACTTCTCCCGGAAGGCCTCCGCCGCCTGGCCCTTCCAGTCGCCGGCGCCGGTGCCGTGCAGCACCTGGGAGATCTCGGCGAGGGCCTTCGCCGTACGGCGGACCGTCTTCGCCACCTCGTCGGCGGCCTCGTGGTCGCCGGGGCAGGGCACGAAGCCGAGCGCCGGGAATTCGTCCGCCACGGTCACGAGTCCCGATGCCGCTGGGACTGGGCGAGTTCGTGGTCGAGCTGCTCGAAGGACTCCTTGACCTTGAGCAGCGCCTTGGACGCCTTCTCGGAGAATTTCGTCAGCTGCTTGATGCCGTACGACCACTCGTCGCCGAAGTGGTCCATGCGGCGGGCCAGTTCGGGCACGCCCATGGAGTCGCCGGTGACGTCCCGCATCTCGCGGCCCGGCTTCTTCATCAGCTCGGCGATGTGGTCGAGGTTGTGCCTGACCCGGTTCAGTACCGCGTAGTCGACCGACAGGTCGCTCATCGTGCCCCCGTTTGCGTCCGCATCCACTCGAACACGGTGACGCTACTCGCGGCGGCGTCAGGGATCCGTCGGGAATTCGCCAAGATCGCGCCAACGCGGGCAAAGCATGGGTCAGCCCCGCGCTCCACCAGGGGCGCGGGGCTGATCCGGGACCTCAGACGAGCCTGCGCGCTCCCGGCGCCGGTACCGCCTCGAAGACGCGCGGCGCGGTGAACCCGGCCGCGGCGAAGGCCTCTTCGACCGCCTTGGTGATGCTGTCGACGTCGGCGACGTCCGCCAGCACGATCGCCGAGCCGCCGAAGCCGCCGCCGGTCATGCGCGATCCCAGGGCGCCCGCGCTCATCGCCGTGTCGACGACGAGGTCCAGCTCCGGGCAGGAGATGCGGAAGTCGTCGCGCAGGGAGGCGTGACCGGCCACCAGCACCGGGCCGATCGCGCGGGTGTCGCCCGACTCCAGCAGGGCGACGGCCTTCTCCACCCGCTCGTCCTCGGTGACGACGTGCCGGACCAGCCGGACCGCCTCCTCGTCGTCGCCGAGCCGTGCGAGGGCCGCGTCGAGGTCGCCGTAGGCGATGTCCCTGAGCGCGTCGACGCCGAGCAGGGCGGCGCCCCGCTCGCAGCCGGCCCGGCGTTTGCCGTACTCGCCCTCGCTGTGGGAGTGCTTGACCTGGGTGTCGACGACCAGCAGACGCATGCCCTCGGAGGCCAGGTCGAAGGGGATCTGCTTCTGGGAGAGGTCGCGGGTGTCGAGGAAGAGCGCGTGGCCCTCCTCGCAGCACGCCGACGCCGTCTGGTCCATGATGCCGGTCGGAGCGCCGACGTAGACGTTCTCCGCGCGCTGGCACAGCCGGGCCAACTGCCAGCGCTGCAAGCCCAGTTCGTACAGGTCGTTGAGCGCCAGGGCGACCACGACCTCCAGCGCCGCCGAGGACGACAGGCCCGCGCCCGAGGGGACGGTGGAGGTGAGGTGGATGTCCGCGCCGGTCACGGCGTGGCCGGCCTCGCGCAGGGCCCAGACCACGCCCGCCGGGTACGCCGTCCAGCCGCGGTCGGTCTCCGGGACGAGGTCGTCCAGGCGCAGCTCCGCGACGCCGTCCTCGATGTCCGCCGAGTGCAGGCGCAGGACGCCGTCGTCGCGGCGGGAGACCGCGGCGACGGCGGTGTGCGGCAGCGCGAAGGGCATCACGAAGCCGTCGTTGTAGTCGGTGTGCTCACCGATGAGGTTGACGCGCCCCGGCGCCGACCAGACGCCTTCGGGCTCGGTGCCGTAGAGCGCCACGAAACCGTCGCGCACCTGCTCTGCGCCCACTACTGCTCCCTTGAGATGTTCTGCGCGAACTCCCACGCGTCCGCGACGATGCCCGCGAGGTCCGCGCGGGACGGGTTCCAGCCCAGCTTCTCGCGGGCGGTGGCGGCCGAGGCCACCAGGGTCGCCGGGTCGCCGCCGCGGCGGGGGGCCACGACCTCGGGGATCGGGTGGCCGGTGACCTGGCGGACGGTCTCGATGACCTGCCGGACGGAGAAGCCCTCGCCGTTGCCGAGGTTGCAGATCAGGTGCTCGCCGGGGGTGGCGGCCTGGACGGCGAGGAGGTGGGCCTCGGCGAGGTCGGCGACGTGGATGTAGTCGCGGACGCAGGTGCCGTCCGGCGTCGGGTAGTCCTCGCCGAAGACGGAGATGGCGTCCCGCTTGCCCTGGGCGACCTGGAGGACCAGCGGGATGAGGTGCGACTCGGGGTCGTGCCGCTCGCCGTACGCGCCGTACGCGCCCGCGACGTTGAAGTAGCGCAGGGAGACGGCGGCCAGGCCGTGGGCGCCCGCCTCGCTGGTGATCATGAAGTCGACGGCGAGCTTGGAGGCGCCGTAGGGGTTGGTCGGCTTGGTGGGCGCGGTCTCGACGATCGGGACCTGCTCGGGCTCGCCGTAGGTGGCGGCCGTGGAGGAGAAGACGAGCTTGCGCACGCCTGCCTCGCGCATCGCGCCGAGCAGCGCCATGGTGCCGCCGACGTTGTTGTCCCAGTACTTCTCGGGCTTGACGACGGACTCGCCGACCTGGGAGGACGCGGCGAAGTGCAGCACGCCGTCGAAGGAGGCGTCGAGCCACTTGGCGGCGTCGCGGATGTCGCCCTCGATAAAGCCGGCGCCGGCCGGGACGCCCTCGCGGAAGCCGGTGGAGAGGTTGTCGAGGACGACGACCTCGTGGCCCGCCTCCAGCAGGTGCTGGGCGACCACGCTGCCGACGTAACCCGCGCCACCCGTCACCAGGTACTTACCGCTCATGAACTCGCTACCTCTCGCAGTCGCTCGGCCGCGGCCTCCGGCCGGATGTCGTTGATGAACACGTTCATGCCGGACTCGGAACCCGCGAGAAACTTCAGCTTGCCGGGCGTGCGGCGGATGGTGAAAAGCTCGAGGTGGAGCGCGAAATCGTCACGGCTGACGCCCTCGAACTCCTCCAGCGCGCCGAACGGGGCCTGGTGCCAGGCCGCGATGTACGGCGTGAGGGGCTCACCTTCGCCGAAGATCCGGTCGAAGCGCCTCAAGAGTTCCAGATAAACCTGGGGGAATTCTGAGCGCGCGTCCTCGTCCAGGCCCAGCAGGTCCGGCACCCGGCGCCTCGGGTACAGGTGGACCTCGTAGGGCCAGTGCGCGGCGTACGGCACGAACGCGACCCAGTGTTCACTCTCCAGGACGACCCGCTCACCGGCGAGTTCGGTCTCCAGCACGCTGTCGAAGAGGTTCTCGCCGCCGGTGGCCTCCTTGTGCTGAGCCACCTGGCGCAGCATCAGGGCGGTGCGAGGCGTGGTGAACGGGTACGCGTAGATCTGCCCGTGCGGATGTCCGAGGGTCACCCCGATCTCGGCGCCGCGGTTCTCGAAGCAGAACACCTGTTCCACGGAGGGCAGATGCGACAGCTCCGACGTCCGGTCCGTCCACGCCTCCAGGACCAGGCGTGCCTGCTCCTCGGTGAGGTCGGCGAAGGACGCGTTGTGGTCGGAGGTGAAGCAGACGACCTCGCAGCGGCCCGAGTCGCCGGCCAGGGAGGGGAAACGATTCTCGAAGACGACGGCGTCGTACGACGAGTCCGGGATCTCGCTCAGCCGGTCGCCCTCGGAGGGGCACAGCGGGCACTCGTTCGCCGGCGGGTGGTAGGTGCGGCCCTGCCGGTGCGAGGCGATGGCCACCGAGTCGCCGAGGAGCGGGTCGCGGCGGACCTCGGAGGTGGTGACGGTCCGCTCCAGCGGACGGCGGTCGACCGCGTCCCGCACGGTGTCGTCACGCAGGTCGTAGTAGATGAGCTCGCGACCGTCGGCCAGCCGGGTCGAGGTCTTCTTCACCGCCGGACTCCTTCACTCAAACAGAACTAAACACAAGTAACCATAACTCGACAGCAGCGTCAACATCAGAATCAAACAAAGAACGCCAGCCGAAGGGTTCAATTGCCCCATGCAAACCCCCACAGAGGTCACAAATCTGGCGGCCGAGCTGCGACTCCCCACGAACTGGCTCGACTACACGATCCTGGCGATCTACTTCGTCGTGGTCCTCGGCATCGGCTTCGCCGCCCGCAGATCGGTGAAGACCAGCCTCGACTTCTTCCTCTCCGGACGTTCACTGCCCGCCTGGATCACCGGCCTCGCCTTCATCTCGGCCAACCTCGCCGCCACCGAGATCCTGGGCATGGCCGCCAACAGCGCCCAGTACGGCGCGTACACCGTGCACTGGTACTGGATCGGCGCCATCCCGGCCATGGTCTTCCTGGGCCTGGTGATGATGCCCTTCTACTACGGCAGCAAGGTCCGCTCGGTCCCCGAGATGCTGCTGCTGCGCTTCGACAAATGGGCGCACCTGCTCAGCTCGGCCCTGTTCGCCTTCGCCGCGATCCTGATCGCCGGGGTGAACCTGTACGCCCTCGCGATCGTCGTCGAGGCGCTGCTGGGCTGGCCGCAGTGGGTGGCGATCGTGGTCGCGGGCGCGTTCGTGCTGGCGTACATCACCCTCGGCGGACTGTCGTCGGCGATCTACAACGAGGTGCTTCAGTTCTTCGTGATCCTCGCGGCCCTCATCCCCATCGTGGTCCTTGGCCTGAAGAAGGTCGGCGGCTGGGACGGCCTGACGGACAAGCTGACGGCGGAGCACGGCGCGAACTTCACGACGGCCTGGGGCGGTACCGGCATCGGCTCGGACAACCCGCTGGGCGCGAACTGGCTGACGATCGTGCTCGGCCTCGGTTTCGTCCTCTCCTTCGGCTACTGGACGACGAACTTCGCCGAGGTCCAGCGCGCCCTGTCGGCGAAGAACCTGAGCGCCGCCCAGCGCACGCCGCTGATCGCGGCGTTCCCGAAGATCTTCATCGTCTTCCTGGTGATGATCCCGGGCCTGACCGCCGCCGCTCTGATCCCCGGCTTCGGCACCCCCGACTCGGGCTACCAGTACAACGACGCCATCCCCTATCTCATGGAACAGCTGCTGCCGAACGGCGTGCTGGGCATCGCGGTGACGGGTCTGCTGGCCGCGTTCATGGCGGGCATGGCGGCGAACGTGTCGTCCTTCAACACGGTGTTCACCAACGACATCTGGGGTCGGTACGTGGAGCGCGGCCGTGAGGACGAGTACTACGTGCGCTTCGGCCGGCTGATCACGGTGATCGGTGTGGCGGCCTCGGTGGGCACGGCGTTCCTCGCCTCCTCCTTCTCCAACATCATGAGCTACCTCCAGACGCTGTTCTCCTTCTTCAACGTGCCGATGTTCGTGGTCTTCATCGTCGGCATGTTCTGGAAGCGGGCGTCGGTGAAGTCCGGCTTCTGGGGCCTGCTCGCCGGCACGGTCGCGGCGATGGTGAACTACTTCTGGATCTACAAGCAGGGCATCATCGACATCCCCTCCGACCAGGGCGCCAACTTCGTCTCCGCGATCGTCGGCTTCGTCGCGGGCGCGGTCGTGATGTTCGCGGTGTCGATGTTCACCGCGCCCAAGCCCGCCGAGGAGCTCCAGGGCCTGGTCTACGGCACCCGCTCCCCCGGTATGACCGAGGCCCCCGCCGAGGGCGACGACGCCTGGTACCGCAGGCCGGCCCTGCTGGGCTGGGGCGCGATCGTGCTGGCCGCCGCCTGCTACATCCCGTTCTCGTTCTGATCGCGGGAGGATTGAGAGACCATGTCTGACCACCACGGATATTCCGAGAAGGACGTCCAGCGGGAAGTCGCCGAGCTCCAGGCCAAGTCGGCCACCGCCGCCCGCATCTTCGACCTGCGCCGCATCATCGGCGGTCTGTTCGTCCTGTACGGGGTCATCGTCACCATCGCCGGCATCAACCCGTCCGACGCCACCCTCGACAAGGCGGAGGGCGTCAACATCAACCTGTGGACCGGGCTCGGGATGCTGCTCCTCGGCATCTTCTTCCTGGTGTGGCTGAAGCTGCGCCCGACCCCGCCGCCGGTGCCTCCGGTGACGGCGGAGGAGAAGCCGACCGAGTAGGACGGCGACGCGACGGGGCCGGGGTCTGCGGGACTCCGGCCCCGTCGCGTGGTGCTAGACGTAGCGGAAGGTGTCCCCGGCGCCGGACCTCCTGCGTCCGAACGCCTTCAGCGACTTGCTCCGCTCGTCGCGCCGGTCGAAGGTTCGCAGCGTGTCCAGCCCGGCAGGCGGCAGGACACCCTTCAGCCCGTCGAGGACCTTCCCGAGCGAAGTACCGATCAGAGACGCGCTGTCATGGACGGTGGACAGGACGAACAAGCTGTTGCGGTAGTCGTCAAGGCGCCCGTGTGCCAGCGCCGCAGCGACCACCCCGCGCCGAAGATCGTCCACGGACCCGGTGCGCACCGCGATCGACGCCATCCGCTGGGCGTACGCGTTCAGGACACCGGCGACCCGGCCGTCCACGCCCTCGAGCAGGCCCTCTTTGCCCTCGGCCGAGCCTGCCCAGTACGCGACGACGACGGCTTTCACCTCGGCATCCAGCGGATGCGGGAGCCTCACCTTCAAGTAGCCGTTGAAGCGCCGATCCCGCAGCCTGGAGACGCTGACGGTCATTCCGGCCCCGCCCCCGGTTCCGGCAGCCCGTGCGGCACCGGTCCCGCACGTTCCAGCAGCCCCGTGCGCGCCGCCAATGCCGCCGCCTCCAGCCGCGAGCCCACCCCCAGCTTCATCAGCACCCGCTGCACATGGGTACGGGCCGTGGACGGGGCGATGCCCATGCCGGCCGCGATCAGGCGGGTGTCCTCGCCGTCGGCGACGCGGACCAGGACCTCGACCTCCCTCGGCGTCAGCATCTGGAGCAGGCGCTGGCCCTCGTCGTCGGGCTGGGCGGCGGGGTTGAGCAGTTCACTGAAGGCGCCCTGAAGCAGCTGAGGTGCCACCGCCGCCTCGCCCGCCCGCGCCTTCATGATCGCCCGCTCGACACCCTCGATGCGCTCGTCGTGCCGTACATAGCCCGAGGCGCCCGCGGCGAAGGCCGCGGCTATCCCGCGCGGGTTCGGCACCGGGCCGAGGACCAGCACCGCCACCTGCGGACGGTCCCGCTTGATCTTGACCACCGGGTCGAAGATGCCCGGCTCGGCCGGGGTCGCCGTGCCCAGCAGGCACACCTCCGGCGCCCGGGTGATCACCAGCTCCGCCGCCCCCGCGGCCGGTGCCGCCGCGGCGAGGACCCGATGGCCCCGCAGTTTCAACGCCGAGGCCAACGCCTCGGCCAGCAGTCGGTGGTCGTCGACCACCATGAGCCGCACTCCCATCGAGCAACCCCCCAGTCCCCCCTCCGCACGGACAGGAGCCCCCTCCCGGCTCCCCCGCCCTTCATGCCCCCGGAAGCTACACGCTTGTTCGACGTTGCGCTCCCCCTACTGGTGAGAAGTGCCCCGGATCGACGGAATTTCCGTCATTCGAGATTGATGGGTGGTACGCGCACTGCCCCGCTCCTGAGCAGGGACGGGGCAGTGCGTGGAGGCGGTTACGCGATCACTTCGCGCCGAAAGCGATCGCCAGATACTCCTTCTCGCCCGAACTGCTGCCGAAATCGCTCGCGTAGACCTCCGACATGAACAGCCGGCCGTCGTGGTAGATCAGCTCGGAGGAGTCGGGGAGCATGCTCGTCTCCACGTCGCGCACCGCCTCCGTCGCCGGGTTCTCCAGGAGCTTGGTCTCCTTGAAGGTGCCGCCGTCGATGCTGACGATCTGGCCGCCCTTGTCGTACGGGGGACGCTTGTACGCGATCAGGTTGCCGCCGTCCATGCGCAGCGGGCTGATCGTGTAGCCGTCGCCGGCGTCCGCGCGCTGGCCGGTCTGCTTCCCCGTGGCCAGGTCGAAGGCGATGATCTCGTTGGTCCGGCTGTAGTCGCTGCCGGTCCCCTGGTGCTCCTCCGTCGGCACGTACACCCGGTCGTTGCCGACGGCGATCTGGAAGCAGTACTCGGGCCGGTAGATGCCGTCGCAACGGGCCGCGTACTCGTCGCCCGGGAGGGCGATACGGGTGCGCAGCTTGCCGGTCCTGTTGTCGATGGAGAAGACGTCGGAGATGCCGCTGGCACCCGCGTCCTCCCCGACCTCGGCGGCGACGACCAGCGGGTCGGTGGAGACGATGCTCGCGTACTCGATGCCCTGCGACATCTTGTACTCGGAGATCACCTTGCCGGACGCCGGGTCGATGGTCTGGATGTGCAGCTGGCGCGCGTCGTAGTCACCGCACTTGCGGACCGCGACCAGCTTCGCGCCGCCGCCGTAACCCGCGTCGTAGCAGCTGTCGGTCGGCTTCGGGCTCCACAGGGACTTGCCGGTGGTGATGTCCCAGGCGGCGCCGCCGCTGGTGGAGCCGGTGGCGACGGTGTTCGCGCTGACGGTGACGTTGTCCCAGGGGATCAGCCGGTCACCGGCCTTGGCGGTCTTCGTCCACAGCTTCGTGCCCGCGTCCAGGTCGATCGCCGCGACCTGGCTGCATCCGGCCGTCGGTTCCTCCTTGGTCGGCATCGCGGGCTCGTAGGCGATGGCCGTCAGATGCTTGTCGGTCATCTGACGGCTGGCCTGGCACACCGGGCCGGGCAACTTGATCGTCCACTTCTCGGTGCCCTTGTCGGGGTCGTAGCCGACGATCTCGGCGATGCCGCTCTTGGCGTACACGGTGTCGGTCAGCCAGGAGCCGTTGACGGTGTAGGTGGTGTCGACCTTGACCTCGGGCTGCGGGACCTGGAAGAGGACGGAGGCGGCGGTGTTCGCCGGGACCTTCTCGTCACCCTTGCTGCTGGTGCCGCCGGTGCCGCCCTTCTCGTCGCCGCCGCCGGTGGCGCCGCCGCTGCCCGCGGTGTCCTTCTTGCCGTCGTCACCGGAGGAGCCCGCGTACCAGAGGCCGCCGCCGACGATCAGCGCGATCGCGACGACCGCCGCGATGATGATCGTCAGCTGCGAGTTGAGCTTCCGTCCGCCGGCCGGCTGCGCGGCCTGCGGCTGCATCGGCACGGTGGGCTGCTGGTAGCCGTAACCGGGCTGCTGGCCATAGGGGTTCGGCTGCGGCTGGCCGTAGCCGCCGGGCTGCTGCCCGTAGGTGTCGGGCTGCGGCTGTCCGTACGGGTTCGGCGCCGGGGTGGGCGGCTGGCCGTACGGCTGTTGCGGCTGGGGCTGTTGCGGGTAGCCGTAGCCCGGACCGGCCGGGGGCGTCGGCGGGCCCTGCGGGAGCGGGGGCGGCGGCGTCTGCGGAGCCTGCGGGTATCCGTAGCCGGGCTGTGGCTGCGGGGGCTGGTCCTGGGGCGGGCCGAAGCCTCCCCCGGGCGGGGGCTGGTTCGGCGGGGGCGGCGGCTGGGTCATGACGGAGCACCTCGGGAAGCGGGGACGGAAGCGGACGAAGGGCGGGAGGGCTGCCTGCCGTGGCGGGCAGGGCGCGCTACTTGCCGTAGGCGAGCATCAACTTCTCCTGCGCGTCGTCGTCGCCGTTCAGCCGGGTGGTCGAGAGATAGAAGCGTCCGCCGACCCAGTCGACGGCCTTGGAGTAGAAGCCGTCCTCGACGTCGGCGGCGGACGCCGGGTTCTGGAGCAGCTTCGCCGGCTTGTGTTCCGAGCCGGTCGTCGCGATGGACACCACCTGGCCGCCCGCGTCGTACGACGGTGCGACGTACGCGATGAGCTTGCCGTTCTCGATCTTCAGCGGCAGCATCGACTCGTCCGCCGGGGACTTCACGCGCCACTTCTCCTTGCCGGTGGAGAGGTTGATCGCCACGATCTCGTTCGCGCCCGTCGTCGCCTTGGTCGGCAGGTAGAGCGTGTCGGCGTCGGCGGCCGTGCCGGTGCAGCCCGTCAGGTCACGGGCGAAGATCGCCCAGTCGCAGGCGGGATCGAAGTCCTCGTCGAAGCCGACCTGGGAGCGGAACTTGCCGCCCGAGGTGAACGTGGAGATGTTCCAGGCGTTCTTGTCCTCGTTGGTGCTGTAGATGACGAGCGGGTCGATGGAGTAGGCGCGCGCGACCCGCCAGCCCTTGTCGAACTTCTGGGTCCACTTGACCTTGCCGGTCGTCGGGTCCAGCTCCTGCACCTCGTCGTGCTCGTTCGCCCCGGAGGCGTCGCAGGAGGAGACGGCGATCAGCTTGGAGCCGCCGGCGAACGCGCTCGGGAAGCAGGCGTCGCCGTACTTCTTCTTGTCGAACAGCTTCTTGCCGGTCGTGACGTCGAGGGCGGTGCCGGACATCGAGCGGCCCACCATCAGCGTCCTGCCGGTGATGGTCAGCTCGATCTGGAGCGTGGAGTCGAACAGTTCGCCGTCGGCGACCTCCCCGGTCCAGCCCTTGGCGCCGGTGTCGAGGTCGACCTCCTGGAGCTTGTTGCACTCCGCGCGGTCGCTGCTGCCGCTCATGTAGGCGACGACGATCTTGTTGGCGGCGGTCTTCTGCGGGGTGACCGAGCAGATCTTCTGGTCGAAGGTGATCGGGTCCCAGGCGGGGGTGCCGTCACTGACCTGGTAGCCGAAGAGCTGCTTGTACGCCGCCTTCACCGCGGTCTTGTCGGTGATCCACATGCCGGGGGCGTCGGCCCCCGAACCGGGAGCGTCCGGCGCGGTCTTGTACCAGAGCACCTTCGACTCGCCCGCCTGGCGGCCCTCGTTGAGGTCCTCCTGGTCCTTGCCGCCGCCACCGTCGCCGTCACCGGGGTTGACCGGGTCGTCGGACGCGGAGGGCTTGGCGCTGCCGCTCTCCTCGGCCACCGGCTTCTTCGGGTCGTCGTCCCCGCCGCTGACCGCCCACACCGTGCCGCCGACGACGAGGAGTCCGGCGACCGCCGCCGCGATGACGAGGGCCGGCTTGCCCTTGAAGGGGTTGCGCGAGCCGGGCGGGGGCGGGGTGCCGGGGCCACCGGGGTACTGCGGCTGGGGCGGGTAGCCGTAACCGGGCTGGCCGTACGGACCCGGCTGCTGCGGCTGGTTGTAGGGGCCGGGCTGGGCGTAAGGGCCGGGCTGCTGCGGCTGAGCGTAGGGACCGGGCTGCTGCGGCGGCTGGCCGTACGGGCCGGGCTGGTCGACCTTCTGGGGATAGCCGTAACCGGGCTGCGGCGGCCCCTGCGGAGGCGGCGGCGTCTGCGGCGGTCCCGCGGGAGGCGGCGGCGCGCCGAAACCGCCCTGCGGCGGCGGGTCCTGCGGTGCTCCAAAACCGGGCGGCTGGGTCATCAGCGCGTTCCCCCTCATTCACTGATTTTTAGCCACGCCCTGAGGTACGTAACGGACTCAGAGTCGTACTCAGAAAGTTCTCAGACGGCTCTTTCTATCACTCGGGACCGACAGCGAGACGGGCCGATCATCCCCTGTACCCAAGGGAGGACCGGCCCGTGATGCCTCTGTTATGCGCCTTCACGTACCCTTCACGCGTCCTCGGCGAGTTCCAGCCAGCGCAGCTCCAGTTCGTCCCGCTCGCCGGCCAAGTCGCGCAGCTCGGCGTCGAGTTCGGCCACCTTCGCGAAGTCTGTCGCGTTCTCGGCGATTCGGGCGTGCAGCTTGGTCTCCTTCTCGGAGAGCTTGTCGAGCTGCCGCTCGATCTTCTGGAGTTCCTTCTTGGCGGCCCGCTGGTCGGCGGCGCTCTTCTCGGGGACGGCCTTCTGCACGACCGGCGCCGAGGCCGCCGCGGCCTGCTCCATCTTGTGGCGGCGCTCGATGTACTCGTCGATACCGCGCGGCAGCATCCGCAGGGTGGCGTCGCCGAGGAGCGCGAAGACACGGTCGGTCGTGCGCTCGACGAAGAACCGGTCGTGGGAGATGACGATCATCGAGCCGGGCCAGCCGTCGAGGAGGTCCTCCAGCTGGGTCAGGGTCTCGATGTCGAGGTCGTTGGTCGGCTCGTCGAGGAAGAGGACGTTGGGCTCGTCCATCAGCAGACGCAGCAGCTGGAGGCGGCGGCGCTCACCACCCGACAGGTCCCCGACCGGCGTCCACTGCTTCTCCTTGGAGAAGCCGAACGTCTCGCACAGCTGCCCGGCGGTCATCTCGCGGCCCTTGCCGAGGTCGACGCGGTCGCGCACCTGCTGGACGGCCTCCAGGACCCGCAGGCCGGGGTTGAGCTCGGCGACCTCCTGGGAGAGGTAGGCCAGCTTGACCGTCTTGCCGACGACGACCCGGCCGCCGGCCGGCTGGGTCTCGCCCTCGGTGCGGGCGGCCTGGGCCATGGCCCGCAGCAGCGAGGTCTTGCCGGCGCCGTTGACCCCGACGAGGCCGACGCGGTCACCCGGGCCGAGCTGCCAGGTGATGTGCTTGAGCAGCACCTTGGGGCCGGCCTGGACGGTCACGTCCTCCAGGTCGAAGACCGTCTTGCCGAGCCGCGAGGAGGCGAACTTCATCAGCTCGCTGGTGTCGCGCGGCGGCGGCACGTCCTTGATCAGCTCGTTGGCGGCCTCGACCCGGAAGCGCGGCTTCGACGTACGGGCGGGGGCGCCGCGGCGCAGCCAGGCCAGCTCCTTGCGGACCAGGTTCTGCCGCTTGGTCTCCTCCGTCGCCGCGATGCGCTCGCGCTCGGCGCGCGCGAAGACGTAGTCGGAGTAGCCGCCCTCGTACTCGTAGACGTCGCCCTTCTGCACGTCCCACATGCGGGTGCAGACCTGGTCGAGGAACCAGCGGTCGTGGGTGACGCAGACGAGCGCGGAGCGGCGCTCGCGCAGATGCTGGGCGAGCCAGGAGATGCCCTCGACGTCGAGGTGGTTGGTCGGCTCGTCGAGGACGATCAGGTCCTGTTCCTCGATGAGCAGCTTGGCGAGCGCGATCCGGCGCCGCTCACCGCCGGAGAGCGGGCCGATGACGGTGTCGAGTCCCTGCGGGAAGCCGGGCAGGTCGAGCCCGCCGAACAGGCCCGTGAGCACGTCCCGGATCTTGGCGTTGCCGGCCCACTCGTGGTCGGCCATGTCACGGATGACCTCGTGCCGGACGGTCGCCGTCGAGTCGAGGGAGTCGTGCTGGGTGAGGACGCCGCTGCGCAGTCCGCCGGAGTGGGTGACCCGGCCGGTGTCGGCCTCCTCCAGCTTGGCCAGCATGCGGATCAGGGTGGTCTTGCCGTCGCCGTTGCGGCCCACGACACCGATCCGATCGCCCTCGGAGACGCCGAGCGAGACACCGTCCAGCAGCGCACGGGTGCCGTACACCTTGCTGACGTTCTCGACATTGACCAGGTTGACGGCCATTTCTCTCCTGACGAGGGGGATCGATCAGCCTCCCAGCCTAGTGCGCGCTGTTCGGTGACCGATCCCTCCGCAGGTAAGCCCAGGTCAGCGTCCTGCGGCTGCCCTGACCTCGTCAAGGAGGTCGTACATCGTCTGTCCGGGGCAGTCGGTCTGGAGCCAGTCGCGGTGGCCGCTGACGGTGGTCGCGTCCTTGGTGACGCCGTTGACCGGGTTGGTGTACGTGATCTTCGCCTGCGGGTCGAGGCCCTTGAAGCGGGCGATGACCTTGATCAGCCGGGTCAGCGAGGCCTTCGCCGCGTCCGTCGGGCCCTGCTCGGTGAGGGTGCCGAGCAGCGCGATGCCGAGGTTGCCGGAGTTGTAACCGGCGGTGTGGAAGGCGGTGACGACATTGCCGTCCGGGTCGAAGGCGGGGACGCCGTCGTCGCCGGAGTAGCGGCCCTCGTAGACGACACCGGCCTCGTCGATCAGGAAGTGGTAGCCGATGTCGCCCCAGTCGAGGGTGACCGCGTGGTACTCGTAGATCGCCCGGACGGTCGCCGCGGGGTCGGCGTCGCCGTTCGGGGTGTCCGTGTGGTGGACGGTGATCGCCTGCAACGCGTAGTACTTCTCGGGCGAGTTGACCACGCCGTCCTTGTACCGCTTCGACTCGTCCGCACCCCACGCCGGACGCGACAGATACCGCACGCCGCGCACGCGCGTGGGTTCGGACGGCACCTTCACGGTGCGCTTCGGGCCGCCGGTGGTGTCGATGGCGAGCGAGCGCACGTCGGTGGTGCCGTCCGCGGCCTTGAGGTCGTACGACGTGACGGGCGCCGTCGAGACCAGGGCGGTCCCGCCGTCCTCGACGGTCGCGCAACCGCCGTTCAGCGTCTGCCAGTCGCCGTCGGGGAGGCGGAGGGAGGCGGCGGGGCCGTTCCAGCGGACGCCGACATAGGAGGCGGCGAAGGCGGTGGTGGCCGTACCGGCGCCGGTGCTCGCGTCGGAGCGGGTGGCCGGGAACTTCTCGGGGGTCGTACCGGCGTCGGTGGTAGCGGAGTCGGAGTCGCTGTCGGCCGCCGCGAAGACCACCGGGGTCAGGGCGGCCCCGGTGGCGACGGCTCCGGCGGCCCCGATCACGCCACGGCGTGACAGGGACCGCTTCCTGCGGTGGGTGGGGGGTTGGGACACGGAGGTGCCTTCCAGGACGGTCACTTGAGGGAAGCTTGAAGCGTCAAGTGACCCTAGAGGCCCGGGGTGTCCACCGCGTACTCCCGGTGCGGTGGATCGTGTGGAGATCGGGCAAAGACCGCGTCAGGCGCCCGCCCCACCGAACCCCTGCTGCGGGAAGCCCTGCCGCTGGATCAGCGCCGCCGCCGGGGCGAGCCCGCGTCCGCCGACAGCGCGTTCGCCGACCGGCATGTCGTCGCGCGTGAGCGCCTCGGGGATGAACACCGCGGCCGTGACACCGCCGTTCGGCGAGGGACGCAGCTCCACCCGCAGCCCCTGCCGCTCGCGCAGCCGGTTGACCACGAACAGGCCGATCTGCTTGGCGTCGAGGAGGTCGACCTTCTCGGACTGGATCTTGCGGTTGGCGTCGGTGAAGGCCTGCTCGTTCATGCCGAAGCCGCTGTCCTCGACCTCGATGAGCACGCCGTCGCGCATCCGGGCGGCGCGCAGCTGCACCTTGGTGCTGGGCGGTGAGAACGCGGTGGCGTTCTCGACGAGTTCGGCGAGGAGGTGGATGACGTCGGCGACCGAGCCGCCGACCACGGACACCTTCGGCACGGCCCAGATCTGCACGCGGGGCGCGTTCTCGATCTCGGCGACGGCCGCGCGCAGCACGTCCGCCAGCGGGATCGGGTCCCGCCAGCCACGGCCGGGGGCGATGCCGGACAGGATCAGCAGGGACTCGGAGTGGCGGCGCATCCGGGTCGCCAGGTAGTCGACGCGGTACAGGTCCTGGAGCTCCTGGGGGTCCTGCCGGCGGCGCTGCATGCCGTCGAGCAGGTCCAGTTGGCGGTGGAGCAGGACCTGGCTGCGGCGGGCGAGGCTGACGTACACGCCGGAGATGCCGCTGAGGAGTTCGGCGCGCTCGGAGGCCGCCTTGAGCGCGGCCCGCTGCACGGCGGTCAACGCGGTGCCCACCTGGGCGAGTTCGTCACCGACGAGGCGGCGCATGGGGGCCTCGGCGTCGATGTCGACGCCCTGACCGGCGTGCAGCTTCCGCATGGCCTGCGGCAGTCGGCGGCCGGCCACCTCCAGGGCGTCGTTGCGCAGGTCGAGCAGTTCGACGATGAGCCCGCGCCCGACGAGCACGGAGACGAGCAGCGACAGCAGCACACCGACCAGACCGAGCACCACGGCGACACCGGAGGCGCCGAGGGTGTCCCAGCCGAACGGGTCGGCCTGGGCGGTGGCGCCCGTACCGGCACCGGTCTCGGCGGCCGTCAGCTCCTTCAGCGTCCCGGTGACGTCCGCGTCCCAGCCGCTGAGCAGCCCCGCCGCCACGGCCGAGGCCCCCGGCCCGGCGCTCTGCACCCGGTTCTCCACGGCCTGGAGCCCGGCGTACGCGTCGCCGTCCAGGATCTCCTCGTACGCCGCCTGGTGCTCGGGCTTGAGGTCGGCGACCGCCGGCCGCAGCAGCTGGCGCTGGGTGGCGACCGCGCCGACGAACTCGGTGTACTGCTGCCGGGTCAGCGTCCCGGCCGCCTCCGCCGCCCCGAGCAGCGCCTGTTCCCGGGCCAGCGCCTCGCGCGCGCGGGCGAGTTCGAGCACCACGCGCGCGTCGGACGCGGCGTCGGTGCTCTGGTCCCCGGTGAGGCCGCCCGCGACGGAGAAGGCGTCCTCGACGATCGCGGAGTACAGCGTGTACGCCTTCGTGGACCTGGCCCCCTTGGCGGACACCTCGGTACGCACCCGCGCGATCCCCCCGGCCTCGCCCTTCAGCGTCTCGATCCGCTGCGGCAGGCTCGCGTCGAGCAGCGCGGCGTCGGAGCTGGAGGCGTTGATGCCGTCGAGGAGCGCGGCGGCGGCCTTGTCGGTGGCCTTGCGCACACCGGCGGGCAGGGCCCCGCGCCCCATGACCGCGACCCGCTCGGCCTGCAAGGCGGTGACGAACTCACTGACAGGCGTGAGCAGTTCGACGTTGACGTCCTTGGCCCGCTCGGTGTCCCCGATGCTGGAAGCCGTCGTCACGGCGGCGAAGCCCCACAGCGCCATGAGCGACACGATGGGCAGCATGAGCAGGGAGACGATCTTGGCGCGGACGGATCTGGGCCGGAGCCGGCCGGTGGTACTACGGAGAACGCGCATGGGGGGTGCCTCGGTTTGATGGTTCGGGTGCGTACAGCGCCCCGTCAGGGGCGCGGGGAACTGCGCGACCAGCCACAACGGACCCGCGCACGCCACACCTCATGGCACGGCAGATCCGTTGGCGCTCTCAAGCAGTCGCGAGCTCGACCTCACGAAGAATCTCCGCGGCAATAGCCGACTCATGCCGCTTCCCGGTCGGCGACAACGCGACGTACGCGGCGGCGAGGAACAGGAACGACCCCAGCACCACGGCCAACGGGAAGATGAACGCGGTCGGCGTAGCCCCGCCCAACTCCGCACTGCTGGGCGCGAGCTGAATGCTCACGGCATACATCGCGGTGTAGTGCATGCTGCTCACCGCGAGCCCCATGACCAGCGCGGCGAGAGCCGCGAGCACACCCCCGCGCACGATCAGCGTGAGCGTCAGCGCCGCCGTCGCCGCGACGACCGCGATCGCGACCGAGGCGATGACGAGCGCGGGGTCGTAGTCGACCGCGCCGTGCAGATTGAGCGCGGCCATGCCGGTGTAGTGCATCGCGGCCACCCCGACCCCCGTGCCGAGGCCGCCGAACGCGACCGAGGTGACCCGGGACCTGCCGTACCCGGCGGTGAAGACGCCGGCCGCGACCACGCCGATGGACATCAGCAGGCTGAGGACGGTGAGCGGGATGTCGTAGCGGATCGGCGTGCCCTCGACGCTGAAGCCGAGCATGGCGACGAAGTGCATGGTCCAGATGCCGGAGCCGATGGCGACGGAGGCGAGCGTCAGCCAGTTCCGTTTCGAGGCGCCGTCCGCTTCGAGCGCCCTGACGGTGCAGCGCAGCCCGAGCGCCGATCCGACGCACGCCATCACATAGGAGAGAACGGGAGTGACCCAGCCTGCGCTGAAGTGATCCATGTGGCCCATGGGGAATTTCCTCTCGCCACGAAATACCACCGGTAACAGGGGACCGGGGATGGCCGATCATGCCAGCCGTCTCTTGGACACAGAGGGGGGCGAAAAGGGCCATGGGCCGCAATGGTGAACATTAAATTACTGTGGCGTGGGTTACATCTGACCTGCATGTTTATGCAGTCAACCCCGGCCTGGTGAGGGGTTTGTGGATCTTCCGGGGATGGTCGGGAGAACGTCAGTTTCCGGCCATCACGGTGGCGCCCCGCACCGGCCCCGACGCGACGCGTACGGAACGGCACGTACCGGACGCGCCCAGCGCCTCGGCCACCTTCGCCGCGGACTCCGGATCACGCGCGAGGAACGCCGTCGTCGGCCCCGACCCCGACACCAGCGCCGCAAGCGCACCGGCGCCGCTGCCGGTCGCGAGGGTGTCGGCGAGCTCCGGGAAGAGGGAGAGGGCGGCGGGCTGGAGGTCGTTGGAGACGGCGGCGGCGAGCGCCTCGGGGTCGCCCTCGGCGAGCGCGTCGAGCAGCGCCCGGGAGGCGACGGGCTCGGGCACCTCCACGCTCCGCGTCAGCCGGTCGAACTCCCCGAACACGGCCGGGGTGGACAGCCCGCGCTCCGCCATCGCGAAGACCCAGTGGAAGGTCCCGCCGACATCGAGGACCGTGAGCTTCTCCCCCCGCCCGATGCCGAGCGCCGCCCCGCCGACCAGGCTGAACGGCACGTCGCTGCCCAACTCGGCACAGATGTCCAGGAGTTCCTCACGGGAGGCGTTCGTGCCCCACAGCGCGTCACAGGCGAGCAGCGCGCCCGCGCCGTCGGCGCTCCCGCCCGCCATGCCGCCGGCGACGGGGATGTCCTTGGCGATGTGGATGTGGACGGCGGGCTCGATGCCCCGGCGTTCGGCGAGGATCAGCGCGGCCCGCGCCGCGAGGTTCGTCCGGTCGAGGGGGACGAGGGCGGCGTCCGGGCCCTCGCAGGTGACGCTCAGCTCGTCGGCGGGCGTCACCGTCACCTCGTCGTGCAGCCCGACGGCGAGGAAGACGTTGGCGAGGTCGTGGAACCCGTCGGCGCGGGCGGCACCCACGGCGAGCTGGACATTGACCTTGGCGGGAACGCGGACGGTGACACTCACTGCTGCTCCTGCTCCTGCTCCTGCTGCTCCACCTTGTTCTCCGCGATCCGCGCGAACTCCTCCACCGTGAGCGACTCCCCGCGTGCCTGCGGCGAGACCCCGGCGGCGACGAGGGCGGCCTCGGCGGCGGCCGCGGAGCCGGCCCAGCCGGCGAGCGCGGCCCGCAGGGTCTTGCGGCGCTGCGCGAACGCGGCGTCCACGACGGCGAAGACCTCACGCTTGGAGGCGCTGGTCTTGATCGGCTCGGCCCGCCGCACCAGCGACACGAGCCCGCTGTCGACATTGGGCGCCGGCCAGAAGACGTTGCGCCCGATGGAGCCGGCGCGCTTGACCTCGGCGTACCAGTTGGCCTTGACGGACGGCACCCCGTACACCCGGGAGCCGGGCCCGGCGGCGAGCCGGTCGGCGACCTCCGCCTGCACCATCACGAGGGTGCGCTCGATGCTCGGGAAGGTGTCGAGCATGTGCAGCAGCACGGGCACGGCGACGTTGTACGGCAGGTTCGCGACCAGCGCGGTCGGGGGCGGCCCCGGCAGCTCGGCGACCTGCATGGCGTCGGAGTGCACCAGCGCGAACCGCTCGGCCCGCGTCGGCATGCGCGCGGCGATGGTGGCGGGCAGGGCCGAGGCGAGTACGTCGTCGATCTCGACCGCCGTGACGCGCTCGGCGGCCTCCAGCAGCGCGAGCGTGAGCGACCCGAGTCCCGGCCCGACCTCCACGACCACGTCGTCCGGCCGTACGCCGGCGGTACGCACGATCCGGCGGACCGTGTTCGCGTCGATGACGAAGTTCTGTCCGCGCTGCTTGGTCGGCCGTACACCGAGAACATCCGCGAGCTCACGGATGTCGGCGGGACCGAGGAGGGCGTCGGGGGTGGGGCTGCTGGTCACGGGACAAGGGTACGGGGGCCGCTCCGCTCGGCTGTCCGCCGCCATGGCTACGGACAGCCGTGCCGCAGGACCGCCCCCCAGCCGCGGCACCCGCCCCAGCCACTCCGCTCCCTCCACCCACCGCAACCGCAGGCAGTCGTGCCACAGGACCGGCACCCGCCCCAGCCACTCCGCCTCCTCCACCCACCGCAACTGCGGACAGCCATGCCGCAGGACCGGCACCCGCCCCAGCCACTCCGCTCCCTCCACCCACCGCAACTGCGGGCAGTCGTGCCGCTGGGGCGGCACGGGTGGGCGCAGCGGCACCTCGCCGGCGCAGGCGAGCGGAAACCCGCCCGGCGCCGGCCCCCACACCGCTCAGCCGTGCAGCCGGCGCCCACAGTGCGGCCAGGGGCTCGCCCCGCGCCGTACGTACAGCTTCTTCGCCCGGAACGTCTGCTCCGCCGCCGGCGCGTCCTGCGGGCGTCCGCTGCCGCCGAGGCTCTGCCATGTCTGTGTGTCGAACTGGTAGAGCCCGCCGTACGTGCCCGAGGGGTCCACCGCGCCGGGCCGCCCGCCGGACTCGCACGCCGCGAGCCCCTGCCAGTTCAGCCCGTCCGCCCCCTGCACCGACGTCGGCATGGGCTTCGTGCCCACCTTCACCACCTGGGCCCGCGGCTCGCGCACCACCTCGGTCCTGATCCGCCGCGGCTTCTCCCGGACCCCGTTGACGGTGCGCAGGGAGTACGTGACCTTCCGCAGTCCTTCGCGTCCGGCCTGCTCGACGATCTCCGTGCCCTTGAACTGCGTGGGGTCCGCACTGCGCTCCACCCGGAACGGGATCGCCTCCTCGCGGACCTCCTTGGTGCCGGTGATCCGCAGCACGGTCACCGTCTGTCCGTCGCGCGGGAAGCTCTCCGGCGCGACCGACGTGGTGTCCTGCCCGCGCAGCGTGATGCCGGCCTCCTCGACGACCTCCCGCACGGTCGCCGCGTTGGTGCGGACGGTCCGTGACCGTCCGTCGGCCATGACGGTGACCGCGCGCTCGGTGCGCACGTCCAGCGTGAGCCCGCCGCGCCCGATGCGCTGGGAGCGTGCGGCGGACAGATACGCGCCCTCGGCACGCACCCCCAGCTGTCTGAGCGCCTCTTCCACCGTGTGCGCCGTGGTCCACACCTCGTGCCGCTGCCCGTCGATCGTGAGGCGTACGGGGCGCCCGTAGTGCACCGCGATCTCGTCGCCGCTGCTGAGCTCCGTGCCGGGGGCGGGCGCGACCACGTCGTGCGCTCCCACCTCGACACCTTCCTCGGCGAGCAGTTCGGTCACGTCGTCCGCGAAGGTGTGCAGGGTGCGCGGCTTGCCGTCGACGTTCAGCTCGACGGCCTTGTCCTCGGCGACGAACGCGGTGGTCCCGCCCGCGAGGAACGCGACGACCAGCGCCTGCGGCAGCAGCCGGCGCATGGTGTTGTCGACGCGCTCGGGGCCCCGAGCCTTCCGCCGGCGCGCGGCCCGCCGGTCCGCTCCGGCGCGCGAGGCAGGCGCGGGCACGGGCGCCGACGTGGGCACGGCCGTGGGCGCCGGCACCGGCGTGGCTCCTCCGGCGAGGTCGTAGGCGGGCCGGTACGTGTCCTCGTACGCCACCGGCATCGGCAGCGTCGGCGCCACCTGCACGCCGTAGGCCAGCGTCTCCGCGTTGTGCGGGTCGTAGGCCGCGCCGTACGGCTCGTACGTCTGGTACTGGGAGTTGCTCACGCCGACACGCTCCAGGGTCCAGAGAGACCCAGAACCTAGCGGAGCGGCCGTCACTCTCCAAAGCGACGCGAGTACTCAGCGTGGTGTTCAGTAGCCGAACGCGCGTGCCGTGTTGACGGCGAGGGCCGTGGCCAGGGCGTCCTCGTCGATCCCGCGCACCGCCGCCATCGCGCGCACCGTGACCGGAATCAGGTAGGGCGCGTTGGGCCGTCCGCGGTACGGCACCGGCGTCAGGAAGGGCGCGTCGGTCTCCACCAGGAGGAGGTCCAGCGGGGCCACCGCCACCGCGTCCCGCAGGTTCTGGGCGTTCTTGAAGGTGACGTTGCCGGCGAAGGACATGAAGTAGCCCTCGCGGGCGCACACCTCGGCCATCTCCGCGTCCCCGGAGTAGCAGTGGAACACCGTCCGCTCCGGTGCGCCCTCCTCCTTCAGCACGCGCAGGACGTCCTCGTGGGCGTCGCGGTCGTGGATGACGAGGGCCTTGCCGTGCCGTTTGGCGATCTCGATGTGGGCGCGGAAGGAGCGCTCCTGCGCCTCCTTGCCCTCGGGCCCGGTGCGGAAGTAGTCGAGGCCGGTCTCGCCGACGCCCTTGACCTGGGGGAGTGCGGCGAGGCGGTCGATCTCGGCGAGCGCCTCGTCGAGCGCCTGCGCGCCCCCCGGCTGCCGGGCGCCCTGCCGGGACCAGCCGTCGGGGTCGCCGTGCACGATGCGCGGCGCCTCGTTGGGGTGCAGGGCGACGGTCGCGTGGACGCTGTCGAAGGCAGCGGCCGTCTTCGCGGCCCACCGCGAGCCCTTGATGTCGCAGCCGACCTGCACCACCGTGGTCACACCCACCGACGCGGCCTTCGCGAGCGCCTCCTCCACCGTCCCGGACTGCATGTCCAGGTGGGTGTGGGAGTCGGCCACGGGCACCCGGAGGGGCTCCGGGAGCGGCGGCGCCGCGTTCTTGTCGGAAGCGGCGGAGGAGTTCGAAGGCATGCCCCGATCCTACGAAAGGGGCATGCCCACCCGGACCGGCGGAGCTCAGCTCGCCTTGCGGTGGTGGAAGGGGTGCAGGAGATCGGACAGCTGCCAGTGATGGCGCTCCTTGCCCTGCGCGGGCACCTCCGGCACCTCTACGGGGCCGGCCTGCGGGGTGCCGTGCTGATGGCGGTGCACCACGTCGAGCACCGAGGAGACCTGGCCCGGCCGCATGATGCGCACGACGTGGCCGTCGCAGTTCTGGCACGTGGGCCGGGACAGCGGGGACGGCACGACCTGCTGGTCGGCGACGTAGATGACGAACTGGTGGCCGTCGGCGTCGGTGTGGTGCTCGATCTCGTACGACTGCTCCCAGCCGTGCCCGCAGCGCATGCAGGCGAAGGAGTACGACTCGTGGACGACGGCGGTGGCGCCACTGCGCAGTGCGGCGGACTGCCCTGCGATCTCGCTCATGCCAGCTCCTCTGGTCCGCTGGACACCGGGACGGGTGCGTCCCTTCGACCAGTGGACGCTTCCGCCGCCGCGAATGCATCAGCCCTGTCGACTGTTGGACCCGATTTGGACCTTCCTTGCCGAAACGGCCCTGCCGACAGGGGCTGGGCTTTGCTTTCGGCCGTCGCCCTTTGCCTGCGCGTGGGGCGCGCGCTCAGAGGAGAAGCGCCCTGCTCAGGGGCGCTTTACGCCCCCCTCACAGACGTCGTCTACGCCCCCGCGTTCTTCGCCGCGACGACCGCGTCGAAGACCTCTCGCTTGGGCAGTCCCGCCTCGACCGCCACGGCCGCGATCGCCTCCTTGCGGCGCTCGCCGGCCTCCTCGCGCACGCGCACCCGGCGCACGAGCTCCTCGGCGCTCACGTCCTGCGCGCCCTTCTCGGGCGCCCCCTCCACGACGACGGTGATCTCCCCGCGCACCCCCTCCGCGGCCCACGCCGCCAGCTCCCCCAGCGGACCGCGCTTGACCTCCTCGTACGTCTTGGTCAGCTCGCGGCAGACGGCCGCCCGCCGTTCCTCGCCGAAGACGGAGGCCATCGCGGCGAGGGTGTCGTCCAGCCGGTGCGGGGCCTCGAAGTAGACGAGGGTCCGGCGCTCCTCGGCGACCTCGCGCAGCCGCGACAGCCGCTCCCCCGCCTTCCTGGGCAGGAACCCCTCGAAGCAGAACCGGTCGACGGGCAGCCCGGACAGCGCGAGCGCCGTCAGCACGGCGGACGGCCCCGGCACGGCGGTGACCTTGACGTCCTTCTCCACGCAGGCCGCGACGAGCCGGTAACCGGGGTCCGAGACCGAGGGCATGCCGGCGTCCGTCACGAGCAGCACGCGCGCGCCGCCGACGAGTTCCTCGACCAGTTCGGGTGTACGGGCGGCCTCGTTGCCCTCGAAGTACGACACGACACGCCCCTTGGGGGTGACGCCGAGCGCCTGGGTGAGGCGCCGCAGCCGCCGGGTGTCCTCGGCGGCGACCACGTCCGCGGCGGCCAGTTCCGCGGCCAGCCGGGGCGGGGCGTCCGCGATGTCACCGATGGGGGTGCCTGCCAAAACAAGGGTTCCTGTCACGTTTCCATCCTCGCAGGGCCCATCCACGCGACTCCCACAGACGTGTTCCCTACGATGGCGCGGTGACCAGTACAGCGTCGTCCATGGACTCCACGGACACCCGGCAGGACCAGCCGCCGCAGGACCAGCGGCCTTCGTGGCAGCAGCGACTGCGGCGTTTCGGCTACTCGGCGGGGCCCAGCAGCGATGTCCGGGACCGGCTGGTGCCGCCGTACGCGCGGCCCAACCCGCGCATGTGGGCGGCGCTCGGCTTCCCGAAGGCGCTGACGGAGCGGCTCGTGCGCTGGTCCGGCTGGGGCGGCCCGCTGCTCGTCACCCTGTTCGCGGGCGTGATCCGGTTCTGGCACCTGGGCAGCCCCAAGGCGGTGATATTCGACGAGACGTACTACGCCAAGGACGCGTGGGCGATCGTCCACCGCGGCTTCGAGGTGTCCTGGGACAAGAACGCCAACGACGTCATCCTCGACATCGGCAGCAAGGTGACGATCCCGACGGACGCGTCGTACGTCGTGCATCCGCCGGTCGGCAAGTACGTCATCGGCGTCGGCGAGCTGATCTTCGGCTTCGACCCGTTCGGTTGGCGGTTCATGACGGCGCTGCTGGGCACGCTGTCGGTCCTGATGCTGTGCCGGATCGGCCGCCGTATCTTCCGCTCGACGTTCCTCGGCTGTCTCGCGGGCGCGCTGATGGCCGTGGACGGGCTGGCGTTCGTGATGGCCCGCACCTCGCTGCTCGACGGTGTGCTGATGTTCTTCGTGCTGGCCGCGTTCGGCTGCCTGGTGGTCGACCGGGACAAGGCGCGCGAGAAACTCGCCGCCGCGCTGCCGGTCGACGCGGACGGCCGGGTCCGCCCGGACGCGCACACCGCGGAGACCACGCGCCTGGGGTGGCGTCCGTGGCGCTGGCTGGCGGGCCTGATGCTGGGCCTGGCCATCGGCACCAAGTGGAACGGCCTGTACATCATGGCCGCGTTCTGTGTGATGGCCGTGCTGTGGGACGTCGGCTCGCGCAAGGTCGCCGGCGCCCGCCACCCGTACACGGCCGTCCTCAAGCGCGACCTCGGCATCACCTTCCTGGCGACGGTCCCGGTCGCGATCGTCACGTACCTGCTGTCCTGGCTCGGCTGGATCCTCTCCCCGACCGACGGCTCCGGCGGCTACTACCGCAACTGGGCCGTGACCGACGGCAAGGACAGCAACTGGTCCTGGCTGTTCCCTGACTGGTGGCGCAGCCTGTGGCACTACGAGCACCAGGTCTACGAGTTCCATGTGGGCCTCAGCTCCCCGCACACCTACCAGTCCAACCCGTGGAGCTGGATCGTCGACGGCCGCCCGGTGTCGTACTTCTACGAGTCCCCGGCCGCCGGCAAGGACGGCTGCCCGGTCGACGCGACGGAGAAGTGCGCGCGCGAGGTCCTCGCGATCGGCACCCCGCTGCTGTGGTGGGCGGCGGCCTTCGCGGTGCTGTACGTGCTGTGGCGCTGGTTCTTCCGCCGGGACTGGCGCGCGGGTGCCATCGCCTGCGGTATCGCGGCCGGTTATCTGCCCTGGTTCATGTACCAGGAGCGCACGATCTTCTTCTTCTACGCCGTCGTCTTCCTGCCCTTCCTGTGCCTGGCCGTGGCGATGATGATCGGCGCGATCGTCGGGCCGCCGGGGGCGAGCGACACCCGGCGGGTGGCGGGGGCGACCGGGGCGGGCGTGCTGGTGCTGCTGATCGCCTGGAACTTCATCTACTTCTGGCCCCTGTACACCGGAACCGCCATCCCGATCGATGACTGGCGTTCACGGATGTGGCTGGACACCTGGGTCTAGTCAACAACTCGGCCACAAAGGGAAACACCCCTCACAGTTTTCACTCGGCCCACTTAAAGTGCGGAGGACTGATAACGGGGAGGGGTTCAGTTCCATGAACAAGGGGGTCAAGGTCACCATCATCGGCAGTGTGTTCGCCGTGATGGTGGGTGGGGCCGGGTACGGCGCGTTCAACATCGTGTCCGCGCTGAACGGCGACGGGGGCTCCGGCACGGAGGTCAAGACCGGTCCGCCCGACGCCGACGAGGTCCGGGAGACATCGGCGAAGTTCTTCGCGGACTGGGAGAAAGGCTCGGCCACGGCCGCGGCGCAGCTCACCAACAACAACGCATCGGCGCAGACCCTGCTGACGTCGTACGCCGAGGACGCGCACATCACCGGCGTGCGGATCACGCCCGGTACGGCCCGGGGCACCACCGTGCCCTTCACCGTGAAGGCGAAGGTGTCGTACGAGGGCAAGTCCAAGCCGCTGTCGTACAAGAGCTCTCTGACCGTCGTGCGCGGGATCACCACCGGCAGGGCGCTGGTCGACTGGAAGCCGTCCGTGGTCCACCCGGAGCTGCGGACGGACCAGGACAGCCTTGTCGTCGGCACGTCGTCCACGCCGCCCATCGAGGCCGTGGACCGCAACGGCAAGGTGCTGACGAAGGACAAGTACCCCTCCCTCGGCCCGATCCTGGACGCGCTGCGCGAGAAGTACGGCGCCAAGGCGGGCGGCACACCGGGCGTCGAGCTGTATGTGCAGCACGACGGCGACGGCTCTGCGGACACCTCGCTGCTGACGCTCTCCAAGGGCAGGGCGGGGGAGCTCCGGACCACGATCAGCGCCGGCGCGCAGGCCGCCGCCGAGAAGGCGGTGACCCAGTACGACAACTCCTCGGTGGTCGCCGTCAAGCCGAGCACCGGCGAGGTGCTGGCGGTCGCCAACCACCGCGACGACGGCTTCAACGCGGCCTTCGAGGGCAAGGTCGCCCCGGGCTCCACCTGGAAGATCGTCACCTCGGCGATGCTCATCGACAACGGCGTGACCTCGATGAACAGCCCGGCGCCCTGCCCGCCCGACGCGGTGTGGCAGGGACAGACCTTCCACAACCTCAAGAACATGCAGCCCAACGAGAGCGCCACGCTCGCCAACAGCTTCATGCGGTCCTGCAACACGGCCTTCATCAAGCTGATCGACGAGAAGCCGCTGACCGACGAGTCGTTGACGGCCGAGGCGCAGAACAAGTTCGGGCTCGGCCGCGACAACTGGAAGACCGGCATCACCTCCCAGGACGGCAGTGTCCCGGCCGTCAGCGGCCCGGACCGTGCGGCGGGCGCCATCGGCCAGGGCCAGGTCACCATGAACCCGCTGAACATGGCGTCCGTGACGGCCACCGCCATCACCGGCACCTTCCGCCAGCCGTACCTGGTCTCGCCGAAGCTCGACGGCCGCCAACTGGCCACCGCCGAGGGGCTGCGGTCGAGCACGGTCTCCCAGCTGAAGCAGATGATGCGGATGACGGCCACGCAGGCGCCGGGCACCGCGACGGGCATCATGCGGGGCCTGGCCGGGGACGACATCGGCGCGAAGACCGGCTCGGCGGAGGTCGACGGGAACGCCACCTCGAACAGCTGGTTCACCGGCTTCCGCAATGATGTGGCGGCGGCCGCCATGACCGAGCAGGGCGGCCACGGGGTCGACGCGGCCGGACCGATCGTGCGGGCCGTGCTGGTGGCGGGAGACTGAACTCACCCCCACAGGACGGGACTCTGGGGTGGTCGCCGTCGTTGAGGTGGTGGACGAGGACAACGGGAACCCCGGTGAAATTCGCGGAGGAACGAAGGCTGTGGGCAAGAGAAGGCGCGTCGCCGAGCGACGTAGGACGCACCGTCCCGCCGTGATCGGCGGGATGGTCGCCGTGGTCGTCGGCGGCGCCGGCTTCGCCGGGTACGTGCTGTACAGCGGTGGGGCGGCGGCCGAGGACCGTACGTCCTCGACGGCGGCCTCGGCCGACGAGAAGCCGAAGGTGAAGACGGGCCCGCTGTCCGCGACCGAGGTCAACACCACGACCCGGACGTTCCTGACGTCCTGGCAGCAGGGCAAGGCCGACCGGGCCGCCGCCGTCACCAGTGACACCGAGGCCGCCGCGAAGCTCCTCACCGGCTACACCAAGGACGCCCACCTCAAGGACGTCACCCTCACCCCCGGCACCCCGACCGGCGGCAAGGTGCCCTTCGCGGTGAAGGCGACGGTGTCGTACAAGGGCACCTCCAAGCCGCTGTCGTACGACAGTTCGCTCACCGTCGTCCGGAACACCACCACCGGCAAGCCCCAGGTCGACTGGCACGCCGCGGTCGTCCACCCCGACCTCAAGGACGGCGACACGCTCGTCACCGGTGAGTCCGGGACCCCGCCGGTCAAGGCCATGGACCGCGACGGCGGCGAGATCACCACCGAGAAGTACCCGTCGCTGGGCTCGGTGCTCGACGGGCTGCGCGAGAAGTACGGCAAGAAGGCCGGCGGCAAGGCGGGCGTCGAGCTCCAGGTCGTGCGCGGCAAGGAGTCGAAGAAGGCCAAGCTGTCCGACAAGACCCTGCTGGAGCTGAGCAAGGGCACGCCGGGCACGGTGAAGACGACGCTCAGCCCCACGCTCCAGGCGGCGGCCGAGGCGCAGGTCGCGAAGCGGGCGCAGTCGTCCGTGGTGGTGCTGCGGCCCTCGACGGGCGAGATCCTCGCCGTGGCGAACGCCAACAAGGGCTTCAACGTGGCCTTCCAGGGCTCCCTGGCGCCCGGCTCGACGATGAAGGTCGTCACCTCCTCGCTGCTGATCGAGAAGGGGCTGGCGTCGGCGGACAAGGCGCATCCGTGCCCGAAGTACTTCACGTACGGCGGCTGGAAGTTCCAGAACGACGACAAGTTCTCGATCAAGGGCGGCACCTTCAAGGCGAGCTTCGCCCGCTCCTGCAACACCGCCTTCATCAGCCAGGCGCCCAAGCTGGAGAACGACTCGCTGACCGAGCAGGCCCAGCAGGTCTTCGGTCTGTCCATGAACAACTGGGCGGTCGGCGTGCCCACCTTCGACGGCTCGGTGCCGGTGCAGTCGCAGGCCCAGATGGCGGCCTCGCTGATCGGCCAGGGCGCGGTGCGGATGAACCCGCTGAACATGGCGTCGGTGTCGGCGACCGTGGAGTCCGGCGTCTTCAGGCAGCCGTACCTGGTCTCCCCCGACGTGGACGGCCGCACGCTCGCGAAGGCCTCGCGCACGATGTCCTCGGGCACGCTCTCCCAGCTGCGCGAGCTGATGGCGTACACAGCGGCCTACGGCACGGCGGCGGAGGCGATGCAGGGCGTCTACGGCAACGTCGGCGCGAAGACCGGCTCGGCCGAGGTCGACGGCCAGAAGAAGCCCAACGGCTGGTTCACCGCCTACCGCGGCGACCTCGCCGCCGCCGGTGTCGTCCAGGCGGGCGGGCACGGCGGTGACACGGCGGGGCCGATCGTGGCCGCGCTGCTGAAGATGGGGAGCTAGCTGCCCACCGGGGTGGCCGTGTACGTCCGGCGCAGGAACCTGAGCAGTGCCTTGGACTCGAACTGCACCACAGAGACGCCGTGGGTGGAGTGGAACTCGACCACAGCCTGCACCCGCCCGCACGGCCACACCCGTACGTCCCCGGCCTCGACCGGCGCCCGCAGGCCCTGTTCGAGGAGCGCCCGCTCGAAGGTCCACTCGTGCGGCCCCGGCAGGCCGACGCGTACCGCGCGCGGGTCGGCGTCGGGGTCGTAGCGCAGGACGACGGGGACCGCCTCGGGTTCCGCGACCGTGATGTCGGCGTCCGTGACGATATGGGCTCGCGCGTACTGTTCGACTACCGACATCGGCTCGGCCCCTTACGCTGCGTGACCTGTGCGGAAGCTGTGCGACCGCTTCCCCTCCAATGTCGCACATTTTCCCGGGTCCGCCCCCGGACGCCGGACATCGTCGGGCATCTCACACAGCGAGGTCGCGGCGAAACCCACAGCGAGCCCACAAGAGGATCGCTCTTGCAACTTGTTCGCATTAAGCCGCATCATCTAACCGTGCATGTGCCTGATGGATTTATCGACGCCCCCGTATCCGCCGCGACCGGAGTGGTCGCGGCTGCCGCCGTCGCCGTGAGCCTGCGCGGTGCGCGCCGCGAGCTCGACGAGCGCACCGCGCCTCTGGCGGGCCTGGTGGCGGCGTTCATCTTCGCCGTGCAGATGCTCAACTTCCCCGTCGCCGCGGGCACCAGCGGCCACCTCCTGGGCGGCGCCCTCGCGGCGATCCTCGTCGGCCCCTACACCGGCGTGCTCTGCGTCTCCGTCGTCCTGCTCATGCAGGGCATCCTCTTCGCGGACGGCGGACTGACCGCGCTCGGCGTGAACATCACGGACATGGCCGTCGTCACGACGGTCGTCGCGTACGCCGTCTTCCGCGCCCTGGTGAAGGTGCTGCCCCGTAAGCGCCGGTCGATCACCGTGGCCTCCTTCGCCGCCGCGCTGCTCTCCGTCCCGGCCGCGGCCGTCGCCTTCACGTTCATCTACTGGGTCGGCGGCACCACCGACGTCTCCATCGGCAAGGTCACGACCGCGATGGTCGGCGTGCACGTGCTGATCGGCATCGGCGAGGCCGTGATCACCGCGCTGACGGTCGGCGCCGTCGTCGCCGTCCGCCCGGACCTCGTGTACGGCGCCCGCGACCTGCGGCAACGGCTCAAGCTGCGCGTCAACGGCGAACTCGTCGACGCGCCCGACCCGGTGGCCGTCCCCGTCGCCGCCCGCTCGCACCGCAAGGTGTGGCTGGCCGGCCTGGTCACCTCCCTCGTCCTCGCGGGCGGCGTCAGCTTCTACGCCTCCGCCAGCCCCGACGGCCTGGAGAAGGTCGCCGCCGACCAGGGCATCGACAAGAACACCGAGAAGCACGCCTCCGCCGACTCCCCGCTCGCCGACTACGGCGTCAAGGACGTCGACGACGCCCGGCTCTCCGGCGGTCTCGCGGGCGTGATCGGCGTCGGCGTCACGGTCGTCGCGGGCAGCACGGTGTTCTGGGCGGTGCGCAGGCGCCGTACCGCCGACGCGGACGCCTCCCCCGTGAGCGCGGGCGTCTGAGATGGGCGCCGGACACGCTCACAAGCTCTACCGGCACGGGCACTCCCCCGTGCACGCCCTGCCGCCGCACACCAAGCTCGCCGCGGTGTTCTGCTTCGTGGTGGTCGTCGTCTCGACCCCGCGGGAGGCGATGTGGGCCTTCGGGCTGTACGCCGTGCTGCTGGGCGTTGTCACGTACCTCGCGCGCGTGCCCGCCGGCTTCCTGCTCAAGCGGCTGCTGATCGAGGTGCCGTTCGTCGCGTTCGCGGTGCTGATGCCGTTCGTGGCGGAGGGCGAGCGGGTCGAGGTGCTGGGCCTCTCGCTGAGCGTCAACGGCTTGTGGGGCGCCTGGAACGTGCTCGCCAAGGGCACGCTCGGCGTGGCGGCCTCGGTCCTGCTGGCGTCCACGACCGAGCTGCGCGAACTCCTGCTGGGGCTCCAGCGGTTGAAGCTCCCGCCGCTGCTCGTGCAGATCGCCTCCTTCATGATCCGCTACGGCGATGTCATCACGGACGAGATGCGGCGCATGCGGATCGCGCGGGAGTCGCGCGGTTTCGAGGCGCGGGGCGTGAAGCACTGGGGGGTGCTCGCCAAGTCGGCGGGCGCCCTGTTCATCAGGTCCTACGAGCGCGGCGAGCGCGTGCACCTCGCCATGGTGAGCCGGGGTTACGCCGGTTCGATGCCGGTCATCGACGAGGTGACCGCGTCCCGGGCGCAGTGGACGTACGCGTTCGCGCTGCCGGGCGCGGCTCTGGTCGTATGTCTGTTGGGATGGATGCTGTGAGTGGGTTGGACGCTGTGAGTGGGTTGGATGCCGTGACCGCTTCTCTCGAGGTCTCCGGCCTCGCCTTCGCCTACCCCGACGGGCATCAGGCCCTGTTCGGCGTGGACTTCTCCGTCGCGCGCGGGGAGCGGGTCGCGCTGCTCGGGCCGAACGGCGCCGGCAAGACGACCCTCGTGCTCCACCTCAACGGCATCCTGTCCGGCGGCACCGGCAGCGTGCGCGTCGCCGGGCTGCCCGTCGGCAAGCGGCACATGGCGGAGATCCGGCGCCGGGTCGGGATCGTCTTCCAGGATCCGGACGACCAGCTGTTCATGCCGACCGTGCGCGAGGACGTCGCGTTCGGACCGGCGGCCGCCGGCGTGAAGGGCGCGGAACTGGAGGCGCGCGTCGACCGTGCGCTGGCGCGCGTCGGCATGGCGGAGTTCAAGGACCGCCCGCCGCACCACCTCTCCTTCGGCCAGCGCCGCCGCGTGGCCGTCGCCACCGTGCTCGCCATGGAACCGGAGATCCTCGTCCTCGACGAGCCGTCCTCCAACCTCGACCCCGCCTCCCGGCGCGAACTCGCCGACATCCTGCGCTCCCTGGACGTCACGGTCCTCATGGTCACGCACGACCTCCCGTACGCCCTGGAGCTGTGCCCGCGCTCCCTCATCCTCAGCGAGGGCGTCATCGCGGCCGACGGCAAGACGTCCGAGCTGCTCTCCGACGACGACCTGATGCGCGCCCACCGCCTGGAGCTGCCGTTCGGCTTCGATCCGCGTTCGGTGTCCGCCGGGTCGGACCGTCCGTGACAATGGGCGCGTGACGAACGAGGACCCCACAGCGGCCGACGGCTCACTGCTCCTCGACGAGCAACTGTGCTTCGCGCTGTACGCCGCCCAGCGCGCCGTGACGGCCGCGTACCGCCCGCTGCTGGAGGAACTCGGTCTCACCTACCCGCAGTACTTGGTGCTGCTCGTGCTCTGGGAGCGCGGCGAGACGACGGTCAAGGAGCTGGCGGCGGCGCTGCGGCTCGACTACGGCACGGTGTCGCCGTTGCTCAAGCGGCTGGAGAGCGCCGGGGTGGTGCGCCGGGAGCGCGCGGCCCACGACGAGCGCTCGGTGCTCGTCGCCTGCACGGGGCGCGGAGAGGAACTGCGGGAGCGCGCGGCGCGCGTGCCCGGCGCGCTCCTGTCCGCGACGGGGCTCGACGCCCCGGGCGTCGCGAGGTTGCGCGAGGAGTTGTGGGAGCTCGCAAAGAGGGCACACGCGGCGACCGAGCGCCCCTACTGAGCCCCTGCCGCCTTCTACTGACCTCCTGTTACCGCCGGTCGCTACCCCCTGCTCGTTCAAGGTCGACCTACCGACCGGTACCTTGTGCACGATGTATTTGCGCACACTCGTTCTCTGGGGGGCCAGCCATGAGTGACACCACCGTCGTCGACACCCGCCCGACGAAGATCATGTACGTCGCCGAGGCCACCGCCCACGGCGGCCGGGACGGCTACGTCACCAGCCAGGACGGCCAGATCGGGCTGAAGGTCGCGATGCCTCCGGCGCTGGGCGGCGACGGCAACGGCACGAATCCGGAGCAGCTGTTCGCGGCGGGCTTCAGCGCCTGTTTCCACAACGCGCTGGTGCTGGTGGGCCGCCGCGCCGGGTTCGACCTGACCGGTTCCATGGTCGCCGCGAAGGTCGGCATCGGCCCCAACGCCCAGCGCGGCTACGGTCTGGCGGTCGCCCTGAGCGTCTCGCTCCCCGTGCTCGACCAGACCCTCGCGAGCCAGCTGGTGGACGCCGCCCACGAGGTGTGCCCGTACTCCAACGCGACCCGCGGGAACATCGACGTGACGATCCTGCTTGGGTGAGACAGGGGCACACCCGCACCGGTCAGCACGCAGAGGAGTACGGCCGTGGACGTGAACGGCACAGTCGCCGAGGGCTTCGAGCCGGTCAGGGACGCGTTCGTCCGCAACTTCGAGCAGCTCGGGGACCGGGGCGCGGCCGTCACCGTGTACCGGGACGGACACAAGGTCGTCGACCTGTGGGCCGGCACCAAAGATGTCGACGGTGGTGAGCCGTGGCAGCGCGGCACCGCCCAGATCGTGCGCTCGGCGACCAAGGGCGTCGCCGCCGCCGTACCCCTGATGCTGGCCGAGCGCGGACGCCTCGACCTGGACGCGCCGGTCGGCGAGTACTGGCCGGAGTTCAAGGCGCACGGCAAGGAGCGGGTGCTCGTCCGGCAGGTGCTGAACCACCGGGCCGGACTGCCGGTCCTCGACCGCCCGATCACGCCCGAGCAGGCCCTGGACCCGCTGACGGGCCCGGAGGCCGTGGCCGCGCAGACGCCCGTGTGGGAGCCCGGCACGGATCACGGGTATCACGCGCTGACGTACGGCTGGCTGCTGGACGAGCTGGTGCGACGGGTGACGGGCCGCGGCACCGGTGAGTGGATCGCCGAGCAGATCGCCGGGCCGCTCGGGGCGGAGCTGTGGCTGGGGCTGCCCGAGACGGAGGCGCACCGGGCCGGGCGCGTGGGCCGGGTCGACGCGCCGGAGGCCGCCGCCGCGCCGCGGATGCGGCCGAAGCGTTCGGTGACCGAGGCCTATCAGGACCCCGACTCGCTCACCAACCGCGCCTTCGGCGCGATCACCCCCTTCCCCGACCAGAACGACCCGGCCTACCGGGCGAGCGCCCTGCCCGCGACCAACGGGATCGCCACGGCCGACGGTCTGGCCCGCTTCTACGCGGCGACGATCGGCGAGGTGGACGGCGTCCGGTTGCTGTCCCCGGCCACGGTGGAGCGGGCACGCGCCGAGGAGTCCGCCGGGCCCGACCGCGTTCTGGTGGTCAACACGCGTTTCGGGCTCGGCTACATGCTGCACGGCAGCGCGGCCCCGTTCCTCGGCCCGGGCTCCTTCGGCCACCCCGGCCGCGGCGGCTCGCTCGGCTTCGCCGACCCCGAGTCCGGCATCGCCTTCGGCTATGTGACCAACGGCCTGCGCAGGACGGTCACGGCGGATCCGCGGGCGCAGGCGCTGGTGCGGGCGGTACGGGCAGCCGTATAGCCGCCTATACGTGGATCGGGTGGGACGTCCGCCCGGACGCCGCGTCGATCTCGCCGTGCGCCTTGGTCAGCAGCTGCATGGCGAGTTCGTTGAGCGCGCGGGCCCCGGCGACCTCCTCGCCGACCCGCGGCTGATGCGAGTCGGTGTGGTGACGGCTGGCGTGGCCGTGGGCCCGTACCTCGCTGCCGTCGGGCAGCCGGACCATCGCCACCGCGCGCGTGTGATCGGTGTCCTCCATGAACTCCATCTCGACGTGCCATCCCACAGTGGTGTGCATCATGACGATCACCTCCGGAAGAACTCCTTCCAGAGTGCTACCGGAGAGGCGAACGCGACCAGTCGGCGAGCTGAGCGCTCGGTCCGCGGCGATTACTACTCAGGCTCCGCGTACTCCTCCGGCCGCGGTGCGGGCGCCGTCGGCTTGGTGCGTGCGGGGAGACTCATCGCGGCCACCCGCGCGGCCAGCGTCACCCGGAACCCGCCCACCTGCCGTACCAGCTCCCGCCGCTGCCGCCGCTGATACCGGTGCGCGAGCTCCAGCGTGCCGAGCGCGAGCAGCACGCCGATCAGCACCACCACCGCCAGCGTCACATACCGCCGGACCGTCCCCTCCCCGGCGTCGGCGAAGGCGAGCCCCGAGGCGACGGCCAGCGCCGCGATCAGCGCCAGCCACACCACGTACCCGGCGAACAGCCACGGATGGTCCTCCCGCAGCCACTCCCCGCGCGAGCGCCCCGCCTCGTCCGCCACCCGCCCGACCGCCCCGCCGATGTCCTCCAGCTCCCAGTCCGCCTTCTCCCGCTGCTCCAGCGAGAGCGGGGCGGTCATCCCGTCGAGGCGGACATGGAGCCGGGCGACCGCGCGGCGCAGCACGGCCCGGTTCACCCGCTCGGGCAGCCGGTGCGGCCAGCGGGCCCACAGGTCGTCGTCGCGGCGGCGCAGCCGGATGTCGGTCGCCGCCGCCCGGGCGACCGCGACGCCCAGGACCAGCAGCAGGACCAGCGCCTGCACCATGCCCAGGTCGCCGCGGAGCGCGCCGTACACCCCGACCAGGACCAGCCCGACCCCGACCGGCCAGGTCTTGCCGATGTACGTCCGGTGCCGGACCGCGTGCAGATCACGCTCCAGGCCGTCGACGGACCGCCGTACGACCCGCACGGCGGCGACCGCGACCAGCGGCGCGCACAGCAGCAGACAGCACATCAGGGCGGCGGTCAGGGTGTACGGCAGCACGCCGGTGCCGACCCAGTCGTCGTCCTGCGGCAGCGCGGGAACGCCGGCCAGGGTGGCCGCGGCGAGCAGCACGGTCAGCGCCCCCAGCCACCGCCCGGGGCGCGGCCCGGGCTCGTCGGGCGCCGGGACCGGCTGCCACTTCGCGCGCACGCTCCCCTCCAGCGCGGCGATCACCACGGCGAGGTCGGCGGTCCAGTGCGTCTCGCGCAGCTGGGGCGCGTTGAGCCCGGCGAGCGCCCGGAGCGTGTCGGGCAGTTCGGCGGCGGTGGGCATCTCGGCCCCGTCGAGCAGCACCGGCAGGACGAACTTCCCGCCCGCCAGCGCCCATTCGATCTCCCGCCGGACCCAGTCGTCCTCGTCCCCGAGCCGCCGGGCCCCGGACGGGTGCCGTGCGTCCGCCCAGCCGGGGTGGAGCACGGCGACCAGCGCGTCGCAGTCGCCGACCCGCTCCGCCAGCGCGTCCGCGAACCGCTGCCCCGGCAGCAGGGACGGCCGGTCCAGGAACACCTGCCCCCGGCCGAAGTGCCGCGCGAGGGCCGCGTCGAGATCGTCGACGACACCGGAGTGCCCGCCCCTGCGGTAGTTGATGAAGACACCGCTCATGGCCCACAGGTTAGCCAGTGACGGCTCGGTCACCCGGCGTGCAGCATGAGCCCGATCCCGGCCACCAGCAACCCGGCCGCGACGATCCGCGGCGCGCCGAACCGTTCCTTGAAGAACACCGCCCCGATGGCCGCGCCGACGATGATCGACGACTCCCGCAGGGCGGCGATCGGCGCCAGCTCGGCCTTGGTCTGCGCCCACAGGACGAGCCCGTAGGCGGCGACGGACAGCGCCGCCCCGAGCAGTCCGACCGCCGCGAACGGCCGTAGCTCGGCGATCAGTTGCCCGCGCCGACGGTAGAGCGCGTATGCCGGTACGAACACGCCCTCCAGGGCCATCAGCCAGGCGATGTACCCGAGCGACGATCCGGAGGCGCGCACCCCGAGCCCGTCGACGACGGTGTACGCGGCGATGGACAGGCCCGTCGCCAACGCGGCCCCGATCGCCGCCCAGTTGGGCCGACGCCCGCGCAGCCCCCACAGCGCGACGCCGGTCAGTCCCGCGCAGGACACCGCGATCCCGGCGGCGGCCCATCCGTCGGGCACCTCGTGGGCGAAGACGGCGGCGAGGAGGGTGACGACCAGGGGCGCGCTGCCGCGGGCGATGGGATACGCCTGCCCGAAGTCCCCCAGCCGGAAGGACTTCATCAGCAGCATGTAGTACACGACGTGGATCACGGCGGAGGCGATGAGATACGGCCACGCCCCCGCCGCCGGTATCGCCACGAACGGCACCATGACCAGCCCGATCAGCATCCCGCCGCCGGCGATCAGCGTGAACCCGACCAGCTTGTCGGTGATCTTGTGCGCGATGGCGTTCCAGCTGGCGTGCGTGACCGCGGCGAGCAGCACGGCCGCGGTGACGGCCGGCGTCACGCGGTGGGCTCGCGCACGTCCACGAGGTCGGCACCGGCGTGCGCGACGAGGTCCTTGGGCGAGATCGGGAAGACGGCGTGCGGATTGCCGGCCGCGGCCCACACGAGGTCGTGCTCCAGCAGCGAACGGTCGGCCAGCACCCGCGTCCTGGTCCGGTGCCCGAAGGGCGGGACACCCCCGATGGCGTACCCGGTGGTCTCCCGTACGACGTCCGCCTCGGCCCGCGTCACCTTCTCGGCCCCGAGCACCTCGCGCACCAGCTCGACGTCGACCCGGGAGGCGCCGTCCATCAGCACCAGCACCGGCACCCCGTCCGCCGCGAAGATCAGCGACTTGCAGATCTGGCTCAGCTCGCACCCGATGGCCGCGGCGGCCTCGGCGGCGGTACGGGTCGCCTCCGGGAACCGCCGTACCTGGGCACGCAGCTCATCGAGCCCCTTCTCCCGCAGGGCCTCGGCGAACAGGGGGTGGGCTCCGGAGTCGGCGGTGCCCGCTGGGCTGTCGGTCGTCGTCATGCGGGGCACGCTAGCGGTGGGTGGATGGCGCGGGCGAACGGTTAAGCCGGGTACTGAAACGTCACGTCCTTCGCCTCCGCCACCGCCGCCGTCCGTCCCGGCGCCGACTGGTACCGCCAGTACAGGTTGGTGTGGGCGATGACCTGGTCCGGCGGTGGGGCGCCCCACTTGCTGTTGTCGTCCGTGGTGTGGGCGTCGGCGACGAGGGTGACGTCGTAGCCGCGGACGAAGGCGCCGTGGAGGGTGGAGCGGATGCAGACGTCGGTCGACGCCCCGGTCACGATGAGGTGGCCCGCCCCGGCGCCCGCGAGGACCTCCTCCAGTTCGGTGTCCTCGAAGGAGTCGCCGTAGTTCTTGTGGATCAGGGGTTCCGCGTCCCGGCGTATCAGCTCCGGCGCGTACTCCCAGGCTTCGCTGCCCTTCACCAGGTCGTCGTCGCAGTGCTGGACCCAGACCACCGGGACGCCCTCCTCGCGGGCCCGGTCGACGAGCGCGGCGATGGTGGCGACGACCGCGTCACGCTGGTGGGCCTCGGCCACGACACCCTTCTGGACGTCGATCACCAGCAGGGCCGTGCGAGGTCGTGCGGCAAGTGTGGTCATGCCCGCCACGTTAGACCCGACCACTGACAATGGCCCCGGCCTGAACGGCCGAGGCCGTGGTGGAGCGGACTCCACCACGGCTTCGGTTCAGGACCCTGACGTCAGGCCGGTACGAGCTCCCGGTCCTCGTCCTTCTTGTCGTCGTCGGACTTGCGCAGGCCCTCGCCCTCGACGTCCACGTTCGGCAGGGCGCGGTCCAGCCACTTCGGCAGCCACCAGGCCTTCTTGCCGAGCAGCGCGAGCACCGCCGGGACGATCGCCATGCGGACGACGAACGCGTCGAAGAAGACCGCGATCGCGAGGCCGAAGCCGATCATCTTGATCATGGACTCGCTGGAGCTGATGAAGCCGCCGAAGACGGCCATCATGATCACCGCGGCGGCGACCACGACCCGGGCGCTGTGCTTGAAGCCGGTGACGACGGCCTGGCTCGGGGACTCGCCGTGGACGTACGCCTCCCGCATCCGGGTCACGAGGAACACCTCGTAGTCCATCGCGAGGCCGAAGACCACGCCCACCATGAAGATCGGCATCATCGACATGATCGGGCCGGTCTCCTCGACCCCGATCAGACCGCCGAGCCAGCCCCACTGGAAGACCGCGACGACGGCGCCGAGCGCGGCGAGCACCGAGAGCAGGAAGCCGAGGGCCGCCTTCAGCGGGACCAGGATCGAGCGGAAGACCACGATCAGGAGCAGGAAGGCCAGGCCGACCACCAGCGCCAGGTACGGGATCAGCGCGTCGGAGAGCTTCTGCGAGAAGTCGATGTTCATGGCCGTGGTGCCGGTGACCAGGACGTCGGTGTCCGTGGCGGCCTTGACGTCCGCCCCGCTGTCCCGGATGGCGTGCACCAGGTCCTCGGTCTGCGTCGACGAGGGCTTGGAGTCCGGGATCACGGTGATGGTGAAGGTGTCCCCGGCCTTGTTGAACGCCGCCGGCGTCACCGTCACGACGTCGTCGAGGCCCTTGATCCGGTCGGTGACCTCGGTGGCGGCGCCCTTCGGGTCGGCGCTGTCCTTGGCGTCGCCGACGACCATGAGCGGTCCGTTGAAGCCGGGTCCGAAGCCCTCCGAGAGGAGGTCGTAGGCGCGGCGCTGGGTGGTGGAGGTCGGCTGCGAGCCGTCGTCCGGCAGACCCAGTTCGAGGGAGGTGGCGGGCAGGGCGATGGCGCCCAGGCCGACGACGCCGAGGAGGAGCACGACGGCCGGGCGGCGGATGACGAAGCTGGCCCAGCGGGTGCCGAGGTTCGGCTTCTCCACCGCCTTCTCCGCCGGCTTCTCCGCCGCGTTCTTCGCCTGCTTCCTGCGCTTCTCGCCCGTCGGCCGGATCTTCTTGCCCGCGTAGCCGAGCAGCGCCGGGATCATGGTCAGCGCGATGAGGACGGCGATGACGACCGTGCCCGCCGCCGCGAGGCCCATCTTGCTCAGCATCGGCACACCGACCACCGACAGTCCGGCCAGCGCGATCACGACCGTGAGGCCGGCGAAGACCACCGCGGAGCCCGCGGTGCCGGTGGCCCGGCCGGCCGCCTCCTCGCGGTCGCGGCCCTCGGCCAGCTCGCCCCGGTAGCGGGAGACGATGAACAGGGCGTAGTCGATGCCGACCGCGAGGCCGATCATCAGCGCGAGCGTGGAGGTGGTGTCGCCGAGGTCGAGCGCGTTGGCGAGGGCGGTGATGGTGGAGACGCCGATCCCTACGCCGATGATCGCCGTCAGCAGCGGCAGCCCGGCCGCGACCAGTGAGCCCAGGGTGATGACCAGGACGACCGCGGCGATCGCGAGGCCGATGACCTCGCCGATGGCGCCCGGCTCGGCCCCGGCCTGGAGCGCGTCACCGCCGACCTCGACGGTCAGCCCCGCGTCCCTGGCCTCGTCCCCGGCCGCCTCCAGGGCGTCCCGGGTGGAGTCCTTGAGCTCCATGGCGGGGGCGTCGTACGACACGGAGGTGTAGGCGACGGTGCCGTCCTTGCTGACGGCGTTGGTCTTGTAGGGGTCGGTGACGGAGACGACCTCGGAGCCGTCGCCGAGCGCGGCCACGGTCTTCGCGACGGTCGCCTTGTTGGCGGCGTCGGTCATCTTCTCGCCGTCGGGCGCCTTGAAGACGAGGCGTCCGGTCGCGCCGTCCGCGCTGGCCCCGGGGAAGCGCTGTTCCAGCAGGTCGAAGGCCTTCTGCGCCTCCGTGCCCGGGATCGAGAAGGAGGAGGAGCCCGCGGCGGGGGCGCTGGCCGCGCCGACGCCCGCGAGCGTCAGCAGGGCGACCCAGATCAGGGCGACGAAATGCCGTCGCCTGAAGGCGAGCCGGCCGAGTTTGTACAGGAAAGTGGCCACGTGGGCGTACTCCCGGTCAGGTCGTGAGGTGGTTCAGGGGCAGGGGTGATCAGCCCGGTGGGTGGCAGGCGTGATCGTCCCGACGACGTGAGCGGGTACGTCAGGTGAGGGTCGTGCCGGGGAAAGGGGTCAGTAGTTCTGGTTGCCGAGGGCGGGGAGGACCACGGCGTCGATGTACGACAGGAGGAAGGCCTGTGTCGGCGGCTGCTCGTCGATCATCGAGCGGGCGGCGAACCCGCCGATCATCATGTGCATCACGAAGTCGATCGCGGGGTTGTCCGGGCGGATCTCACCGCGGTCGACCGCGCGTTGCAGCACGGTACGGAAATCCGCCACCTCCGGGCCGATGAGGTGTTCCTTGAACGCCTTCAGAAGATCCGGGTTGCCGTGGATCGCCATGGCCAGGCCTCGCATGAGCGCGGAGTTCTGCTCCATCTCGCAGTCGTCCGAGCGCATGGTGAGGGCGTGCAGGTCGCCTCGGAGCGACCCGGTGTCGATCTGGGCGACACCCGCGCCGCCGGGCTTGGTGTGCCGGACGGCCTTCGCGACGAGTTCGGCCTTGCCGCCCCACTGGCGGTAGAGCGTGGCCTTGCTGGACTTGGTGCGAGCGGCCACGGCGTCCATGGTGAGGGCGTCGTAGCCGACTTCGCGGAGCAGGTCGAGCACGGCCTCGTACAGCTCGGCCTCACGCTCGGGCGTGATCCGACTGCGACGCGCCGTTGCGACCTCAGTCATGCCGATCACCCTTTCCCACTCCGACTTCCCGCGCCGAACGACACGGTTTCGTACATGACGAATGTAGCGCACCCGCTAGCGAAACGAAACGGTTTCGTTCGTGTCATGGGTCACCCGGGGGCGATTATTCATAAGTTGCTCCGGTCCATCCCCCGGAAAAGCATAGGGAGGTGAGCTATCTGCGCCTGCCGCATCTGAGCGGTGACCTGCTGTGCTTCGTGGCCGAGGACGACCTGTGGCTGGCCCCCCTGGACGGAGCCGACCGCGCCTGGCGGCTCACCGTCGACCGCACCAAGGTGGGCCACCCGCGCTTCTCCCCCGACGGCCGCCACATCGCGTACACGAGCTGGCGCAGCCTCGTGCCCGAGATCCACCTGGTGGACGTGGCGGGCGGCCCCGGCAGACGGCTGACCTATTGGGGGTCGCCGGACACCCAGGTGTGCGGCTGGACCCCGGCCGACAGCAACGGCGGGGCGCAGATCCTCGCCGTCGCCTCGCACGGCGAGCCCTTCTCGTACTTCACCTGGGCCTACAAGGTGCCCACCGACGGCGATCCCGGCCGCAAGCTGCCCTGGGGCCCGGTCTCCGACCTCCAGGTCGCCGACTTCGACGGCGACCGCAGAACCCTGCTGCTCACCGGCACCCCACCGCACGAACCGGCCGCCTGGAAGCGCTACCGGGGCGGCGCCACGGGCCGCCTGTGGCTGCACGGCCACCGCCTGCTCGAAGAGCTCGACGGCCATCTCCACTCCCCCATGTTCGTCGGCGGCCGGATCGCATTCCTCTCCGACCACGAGGGCGTCGGCAACCTCTACTCCTGCGCCCACGACGGCACCGACCTGCGCCGCCACACCGACCACGACGCCTTCTACGCCCGGCACGCGTCGAGCGACGGCCACCGGGTGGTGTACCAGTGCGCGGGCGACCTGTGGATCGTCGACGACCTGTCCCCGGCCGGGACGCCCCGCAGGCTCGACGTCCGCCTCAGCGGCCCGCGCGCGGGACGCCGTACGTACCAGGTGCCGGCCGCCCAGCACGTGGACGGCGTCTCGGTCGACGAGACGGGCCGCGCGAGCGCCGTCGTCGTCCGCGGCAGCCTCTACTGGCTCACCCACCGCGACGGCCCGGCCCGTACGATCACCGACACCCCGGGGGTACGGGTCCGGCTCCCGGAGATGCTCGGCTCGGTCGGCCAGGTCGCGTACGTCACCGACGCGGACGGCGAGGACGCGATCGAGATCGCCTATCTGCCGCGCGCGACCGGCGACCGCGAGCCCAGACGCCTGGCCTCGGGCGAGCTGGGCCGCGTCCTGGAGCTGGTGTCCGACCCTCAGGGCGAGCGTCTGGCCATCGCCTCCCACGACGGGCGGCTCCTCCTCATCACTGTGTCTGATGATGCGGCTGCCGCCGCGGGGACGGAGGACTCCAACGGCGAGGTCACCGAGCTGATCCGCTCCGTCAACGGCCCGGTACGGGACCTCTCCTTCTCCCCGGACGGGGCGTGGCTGACCTGGTCCCACCCGGGCATCGGGCGCTCCCTGCGCCAGATCAAGATGGCCCGCATAAAGGACCGGTTGATCATCGACGTCACCAACGGCCGCTTCGAGGACGAGAACCCGGTCTTCACGCGGGACGGCCGCTACCTCGCCTTCCTCTCCTGGCGCGGCTTCGACCCGGTGTACGACGTCCACACCGGCGACCTCTCCTTCCCGCTGGGCTGCCGCCCGTACCTGGTCCCGCTGTCCTCCGCGACCCCCTCCCCCTTCGCCCTGAACCCGGAAGGGCGCCCGGCGGCCGGCGGCCTGGACCCGGCGGAGGACGAGCCGGGCGACGGCAGCGCGGTCACGGTGGAGGTCGAGGGCCTGGAAAGCCGCGTGACGCCCTTCCCGGTCAGCGCCTCCAAGTACTCGGCGCTGTACCCGGTGGCGGGCGGCGGACTGGTCTGGCTGCGCTGGCCGATCTCGGGCGCCCTCGGCGAGACCTTCGCCAACCCGGACGACACGAGCGGCCGTCCGACCCTGGAGTACTTCAACATCACCAAGGCGAAGAAGTCCGAACTCGTCGACGACCTCGACTGGTTCGCGGTCAGCGGTGACGGGTCGCGGCTGGTGATCGTCGACGAGGGCGATCTGCGCGCGGTGCCCGCCACGGAGTCCGGCGACAGCGACTCCACCGTCTGGATCGACGCCCGCCGCATCCTGCACGAGGCCGACCCGGGTGCCGAGTGGCGCCAGTCCTACGAGGAGGCGGGCCGGATCATCCGCGCCTACTTCTGGGACCCCGGGATGTGCGGCATCGACTGGGACGCGGTCCTCGACCAGTACCGCCCGCTGGTGGAACGGGTGGCGACCCCGGACGAGTTCGCCGACCTGCTCCGCGAGGTCCTCGGCGAACTGGGCACCTCCCACGCCTATGTCACCGCCGCCCGCCGCAACGAGGGCCCGCCCCACTACCAGCGCCGCCAGGGCCTGCTGGGCGCCAACCTGGTCCGGCGGGAGGCCGGTTGGACGGTCCGGCGCATCCTCCCCGGCGACTCCTCCGACTCCAAGGCCCGCTCCCCGCTGGCCGGCACGGGCATCCGCGAGGGCGCGGTCCTCACCCACGTCGACGGCCGCCCGGTCGATCCGGTGACCGGCCCGTACCCGCTGCTCGCCGGGGCGGGCGGTACGACGGTGGAGCTGACGTTCACCCCGGCGGAGGGCGAGGGCCGCGCACGGCGCGTGGCGGTGGTCCCCCTGCTCGACGAACGCCCCCTGCGGTACCAGGACTGGGTGGCCAAACGACGGCAGGTGGTACGGGAGTTGAGCGGCGGTCGCTGCGGCTATCTGCACATCCCCGACATGGGCGGCTCGGGCTGGGCCCAGTTCAACCGGGACCTGCGCATGGAGGTGTCGAGGCCGGCCCTGATCGTCGACGTACGCGGCAACGCGGGCGGCCACATCAGCGAGTTGGTGGTGGAGAAGCTGACCCGCACGATCCTCGGCTGGGACCTCACGAGAAACGCCCAGCCGGTGTCGTACGCCTCAAACGCCCCTCGCGGCCCGGTAGTCGCCCTCGCCGACGAGGCGACCTCCTCGGACGGCGACATGATCACGGCCGCCTTCAAACTCCTCAAGCTCGGCCCGGTCGTGGGCCAGCGCACCTGGGGCGGAGTCGTCGGCATGACCGGCCGCCACCAACTGGGCGACGGAACGATCATCACCGTACCGATGAACGCGGGCTGGTTCGACGCGTACGGCTGGACCGTGGAGAACCGGGGCGTCACCCCGGACCTGGAAGTCCTGCGCACCCCCCTGGACTGGGCAGAGGGCCGCCACGCCCAACTGGACGACGCGGTGCAACTGGCGGTGGACCTACTGACCACCAACCCACCCGCGACCCCGCCGGACTACTCGAACGTACCGGACCGATCAAGGCCAAAACTGCCGCCGAGAACATGAAAAGGGTGATGCGTTGATGCCGTAAACCGTAAGGGGCGCGGGGAACTGCGCGACAAGCCCCCACCGCCTCGCACCAGACAACGCACCTCAAAACAGCAACGCAAACATGGGGCGCCCCTCCTCAGGGCACCCCATGTTCAGCGGCTAAAGCCGAGCGCAGCGGCTACGCGTCGTAGTCCTGGTCGAGCCGGTCCTGCTCCTCGCGCTGGAGCCGCTCCGTCTCCTCGTCACGCGGCTTGCCGCGCTCCTGCTGACCACGCTTCGCCTGCTCCCGGCCCTGCTGGGCCTTCTGCTTGGCCTGCTCCTGCCACTGCTCCGACTTGTCCTGGAACTGGTCCTTCATACCCATGTGGGTTCACTCCCGAAGAGGGTGAGGGAAGAGCCCCTGTCCGGGGCCTCGACCAGATTCACACGACCGGACACAGTGCGCATTTCGATCAGTCACGCCGCGTAGCGCGCGCCTCCTCATCAGCCGCCCCACCTGCGCCGACGAGTCCTGAGCGCATGCCCTCCAATCGGTCCCCGAAGCGCCGCATCTCGCGTACCCCGACCGTCCCGATGAGCCCCGGCAGATACCCGCGCACCCCCTGCATCCCGCGCAGCCACCACTGCCCGTACACATGGCTGGAACGCCGCTCGATCCCGGCGACGATCCGGTCCACCGCGGGACCCAGCGGATACGTCTTGTTGGAGGGCCACGGCAGCCGCTGCCGCAGCTCCCGCATGACCTCGTCCTGGTCCGCCCCGCGCACCATGTCCGTGTCGGTCCAGGACAGATACCCGACCCCGACCCGTACGCCCTTGTAGCCGACTTCGGCCCGCAGGCTGTGCGCGTACGCCTCCACGCCCGACTTGGACGCGCAGTACGCGGTCATCATCGGCGCGGGCGTGATGGCGGCCAGCGAGGCGATCTGGAGCAGATAGCCGCGGCTCTCCATCAGCACGGGCAGGAAGGCACGGGCCGTGACGGCCGACCCGATGAGGTTCACCTCGATGACCCGCCGCCACGCCTCGGGATCGGAGTCCACAAAGGGCCCGCCGGTCGCCACACCGGCGTTGGCGACGACGATGTCGACCTTGCCGAACCGCTCCTTGACCTCCCGCGCCACCCGCGCCATCGCCTCGTGGTCGGTGACGTCGGCGTACCAGTGGTCGCTCTCGCTGTGCAGCCGCTCGGAGACCTGCTTCAACGCGTCCGGCTCCAGGCCCACCAGCGCGACCTTCACCCCCCGCGCCGACAACTTCCGCGCGAGCAGCTCCCCGACGCCGCGCGCGGCGCCCGTGACGACGGCGACCTGTCCTTCGAGACCGACCCTGCTCATGCGCCCTCCTTGAGCGTCGCGTACGTCAGCACGAGGTCCCGGATCTTCCCGGTGACCAGCTCGGGAGCCTCCACGGGCGTCATGTGCCCGAGTCCCGGCAGTTCGGTGAGCCCCACACACTGCGGCAGCGCCGCCACCAGCGCCCGCGCGTGCACCGGCGGCGTCAGCCGGTCGGCCGTACCGACGAGGACGGCCGTCGGCACGTCGAGGGAGCGTACGCCGTGGTCGAGGTCGATCAGGTCGAGCACCTGCGACCAGGCGTACCGCACCTTGCGCGGGCACGCGTGCACGATCCGCGCGCACGCCTCCACCATGTGCGGCGCCGAACCCGGCCCCATCGTCCCGTACCTGAGGATCCGCCGGGCGAGGGGAGTGACCGGCCCGAGCGGCGCCCGCGATCCGAGGACGCGCTGGGTCAGCCAGGTCCGCAGCCGCCCGGGCCGCAGGGGGACGACGGTGGACTCGGCGACCAGCCGCGAGGACCCGGTGCTGCACAGCAGGACGGCGGCGGCACGCTCCTGGAGGTTCTTCCTGGCGGCGGCCGCCATCACGGTCATCCCGCCCATCGAGTGCCCGGCGATCACGGCCTTCTCCCCCGGTGCGAGGGTCGCCTCCAGTACGGCTTCCAGGTCGTCGGCGAGCGCGTCCACGGTGCACGCCGGGCTCGCCGGGCTGCGTCCGTGACCGCGCTGGTCGTAGGCGACGACCCGGTGGTCGACGGCGAGATCCCGTATCTGCGCCGCCCAGAAGGCGGTCGAGCAGGTCCAGCCGTGGGCGAGGACGACGACGGGCGCGCCCTCGGGACCGTGGACCTCGACATGCAGCCGGGCCCCGTCGGCGGAGACGGCGGTCAGTTCTCGGGCGGGGACGGGCGGGGCGTACGGCCCGGACCCGACGGACATCAGCCGGCTCACGCGGACACCCCCGCCGACTTCTCCTCTTTCCCTGTCCCCTTCTCTTTCCCCGTCACTTTCCCCGTCTCTTTCTCTTCCTCTGGCGGCTTCCTCGTGCGGAGCACCTCGTACTCGGTGATGTCCACGCGTCGCGTCGCCCGCCGGAACTCGCTCGTCGTCCCCGGCCAGATGGTGGTGTTGCGGCCGTTCTCGTCGAGGTACCAGCTGGTGCAGCCGCCGGTGTTCCACACCGTGCGCTTCATCCGCTCCTGCACCCGCCGGTTCCAGGCGCCGACGGCGCTCGGCCGGGCGTCCAGGGCGGCGCGACCGCCGAGGACGTCCAACTGCCGTACGAAGTCGGCCATGTAGTTCAGCTGGGACTCGATCATCAGGATCATCGAGGAGTTCCCGAGCCCGGTGTTGGGCCCGATGATGGTCATCCAGTTGGGGAACCCGGCGGCGGAGGCACCGCGCAGGGCCTCCATGCCGCCCTTCCACACCTCGGCGAGCGTCTTGCCCTCCGCGCCCACGACCCGTTCGGCGATGGGCATGTCGGTGACGTGGAAGCCGGTGCCGAAGACGATGGCGTCCACCTCGGCCTCGCTGCCGTCGGCGGCGACGAGGGTGGAGCCGCGCACGGCCCGCAGACCGCTGGCGACGACATCGACGTTGGGCCGGGCGAGCGCCGGGTAGTAGGTGCTGCTCAGCAGGATGCGCTTGCAGCCGATGCGGTAGTCGGGGGTGAGCTTGGCGCGCAGGGCCGGGTCCTTGACGGCCCGCCCCATGTTCCGCTTGGCCAGCTGCTCGACGAACCCGAGCTGGTCGGGGTGTTTGGTGAACGCCGAGACCTGCAACTCCCGGATCCCCCACAGCAGTCCACGCCGGGCCTGCCCGGTGAACGGCAGCGCCCGGTGCAGCGCCCGCTCGGCGCCGGTGATGGCCCGGTCGACGCGGGGCATCACCCAGGGCGGGGTGCGCTGGAAGAGGGTGAGCCGGCCGACCTGCGGCTGGATGGCGGGCACGATCTGGATCGCGGAGGCCCCGGTCCCCACCACGGCGACCCGCTTGCCGCGCAGGTCGTAGTCGTGGTCCCAGCGCGCGGAGTGGAAGACCTTTCCGGGGAAGGAGTCGAGGCCGGGGATCTCGGGGACCTTGGGGTCGGACAGCGGCCCGGTGGCGGAGACGACGAAGTCGGCGGAGAGCCGCCCGCCCCCCTTGACCTCGATGTCCCAGCAGAGCCGCTCCGCGTCCCAGGTCATCCTCATCACTTCGGAGTCGAAGCGGATGTGCGGCCGGAGGTGGAAGACATCGGCCACATGCTCCAGATAGGCCCGGATGTGCTCCTGCCCGGAGAAGGTGCGGGGCCAGTCGGGATGGGGGGCGAAGGAGAAGGAGTACAGGTGGGAGGGCACATCGCACGCGCACCCGGGGTAACTGTTGTCCCGCCAGGTGCCGCCCACGCTGTCCGCGCGCTCCAGCACGACGAAGTCGGTGACACCCTCCCGCCGCAGCCGTACGGCGGCCCCGAGCCCACCGAACCCGGACCCGATCACCGCCACCCGCACATGCTCGTGCTCGGTCATCCCGAACCCTCCACGCTTTCCGACTCCGCCAGTGAACACTGGCGCAATGGGAGGGTAGAGCAGCTCCGTACCGATGGGTAGGGGGCGGGGGAAGGAAAGTTACCGGCGGTACAACATAGGCTGCGGGCGTGACGGAGAAGCGTGAGTACCGCATGGAGGAGCTGGCCAGGCAGGCCGGCATCACGGTGCGCACCCTGCGCTTCTACCGCGAACGCAAACTGATTCCGCCGCCGCGCCGCGAGGGCCGTATCGCCTGGTACGACGACCATCACCTGGCCCGGCTGCGCACGATCGCGGCGCTCCTGGAACGCGGCCACACCCTGACGGGCATCGCGGAACTGGCCGAAGCCCTGGACAACGGCCGCGACGTGGCGGACCTCCTGGGCGTCGAACCCCCCTCGGAAGAGGAACCGGTCCACCTCACCCCGGAGGAACTCGCCGCCCGCTTCGAGGGCCAGGTCACCCCGGAGAACCTCGCCGCCGCCCTGGAGCTGGGCTACCTCGGCACCGACGGCGACGAGATCGTCCACATCAGCCGCCGTCTCCTCGACGTCTCCTCCGCCCTGGTCGCCGAGGGCATCCCCCTCGCGGAGGTCCTCACCGCCGGCAAACGCGTCCGCGACCACGTCGACGAACTCGCGGAGATGTTCACCGACCTCGTCCTCCGCCACGCCACCGAGAACGACCTCGAACGCCTGCGCCCGCTGGCGCGGAGCGTGGTGGAGGCGGAGCTTTCACTGGCACTGGACCGGCGGCTGCGCAAGCAAAGCAGGCCGGGACAGGAGCCCTGAAGGTCAGAGGTCGTAGACCACGGTCACCGGCGCATGGTCCGACCAGCGCTCGGCGTGCGTGGCCGCCCGCTCCACGAACCCCTTGACCGCCTTGGCCGCCAGGCCCGGGGTCGAGACGTGGTAGTCGATGCGCCAACCTGAATCATTGTCGAAGGCCCGCCCCCGGTACGACCACCACGAGTACGGCCCCTCGACCTCCGGATGCAGCGCCCGCACCACGTCGACGTACCCCCCGTCGCCCGCGTCGAGGACCTGCGTCAGCCAGGCCCGCTCCTCCGGCAGGAAGCCGGAGTTCTTCTGGTTGGCGCGCCAGTTCTTCAGGTCGGCCGGCTGGTGGGCGATGTTCCAGTCGCCGCAGACGACGACCTCGCGGCCGTCGGCGGCGGCCCGCTCGCGCAGCCCCTTGAGGTAGGCGAGGAACTCGCCCATGAAGCGGACCTTCTCGTCCTGGCGCTCGGTGCCGACCTCGCCGGAGGGCAGGTAGAGGGAGGCGACGGTCACACCGGGCAGGTCGACCTCCACGTACCGGCCGCTGGTGTCGAACTCGCTCGACCCGAAGCCGATCCGCACCCGGTCGGGCTCGCGGCGACTGTAGAGGGAGACACCGGCGCGGCCCTTGGCGGCGGCCGGGGCGTGCACGACGTGCCAGCCGTCGGGCGCGCGGACCTCTTCGGGCAGCTGCTGCGGCTCGGCCCGCACCTCTTGCAGACAGAGCACATCGGCGGAGGTGTCGGCGAGCCACTCCACGAAGCCCTTCTTCGCGGCGGCGCGGAGTCCGTTTACATTCGCAGAGGTCACAGTGAGCACCAGGGCACCCTACCCGCACCTTGGACTGAGTCCTGTTCTGGACCTTCTTGGCTTACCGTTTCCGACATGCATGCCATCCGTCGCGTCTCCTTCGACCACCCCGACGCCATCAAGCTCAACGACCAGGTCCAGGCCGAGTACGCCGTCCGCTACGGCGACGACGGCGATGCCACCCCCCTGGCCCCGTCCGACTTCGACCCGCCGAACGGCGTCTACCTCATCGCCTACGACGCGGACGACAGCCCGGTCGCCACGGGTGGCTGGCGCGCGCAGGACACCAATGACGAGGGGTACCGCGACGGGGACGCCGAGCTGAAGCGGATGTACGTCATAGAGCAGGCGCGGGGCAACGGTCTCGCCCGGCGCATACTGGCCGCGCTGGAGGAGGACGCGCGGGCGGCGGGTCGGGTGCGCATGGTGCTGGAGACGGGCGACAAGCAGCCGGAGGCCATCGCGCTGTACGCCTCCAGCGGGTACGAGCCGTGCGAGAAGTTCGGGTACTACCGCCACTACGAGTCGAGCCGCTGCTACGCGAAGGCGCTGTGACGGCATGACCTCTCCGAGGGCCGGCGGCCTCAGGCCCTGAGGTAGGCGAGCACCGCCAGCACCCTGCGGTGGGTGTCGTCCGCCGGTGGCAGGTCCAGCTTGGTGAGGATCGAGCCGATGTGCTTGCCTACGGCCGCCTCGGACACCACCAGCGCCTTGGCTATCGCGCCGTTCGACCTGCCCTCGGCTATCAGCGCCAGCACCTCCCGCTCGCGCGGGCTGAGCCGGGCGAGCGGATCCCGCCGGCGGCGCAGCAGTTGCCGTACGACCTCGGGGTCCACGACCGTCCCTCCGGCCGCGACCTTGTGGAGGGCGTCCACGAACTCCTCGATCTGTCCCACCCGGTCCTTGAGCAGATAGCCGACTCCGCTGCCGTCCCCGGAGTCGAGGAGTTCGGCGGCGTACGCCCGCTGCACATACTGGCTGAGCACCAGCACCGGCAGTCCTGGCCGCTCCTCGCGCAGCTTCACCGCCGCGTGCAGCCCCTCGTCCTGGAAGCCGGGCGGCATGCGGACGTCGGTCACGACCACATCCGGCGCGTGCTCGGCGACGGCGGTGAGGAGGGCGTCCGCGTCGCCGACGGCCGCCACCACCTCGTGCCCGAACCGGGTGAGCAGGCCGACGAGGCCGTCGCGCAGCAGGACGCTGTCCTCGGCGAGGACTATGCGCAGGGCTCGGTCGGCCGGCAAGGGATCTCCACTCGCAGCAGGGTCGGTCCACCCGGCGGGCTGGACAGGAAAAGTCTGCCATCGAGCACTGACACCCGGTCGGCGAGACCGGTGAGCCCGGTGCCGTCGCCGCTGTCCGCGCCCCCGCGTCCGTCGTCCCGGATCTCGAGCGTCAGCCGCTCCCTCTCCGGTCCCCCGTCGACGGCTCCGCTGCCGACGGCTCCCCTGACGACCCCGGTGACGACTCCCCCGCTCACGACCGCCCGGCTCGCCCCGCTGTGCTTGGCGACGTTGGCCAGGGCTTCGCAGACGACGAAGTACGCGGCGGACTCGACGGGTTGGGGCAGGCGCCGGGGAAGGTCGAGGCGGACGTCGACCGGGATCACGCTGCGGTCGGCCGCGTCGGCGACGGCGGCTTCGAGGCCGTAGTCGGCGAGGACCTTGGGGTGGATGCCGTGGATGAGTTCGCGGAGTTCCGCAAGGGCTTTCTCCGCCTCGCCGTGCGCTTGGGCGAGTTGGTCGGCGAGCGGGCCGGGCGGGGCGTCCAGGCGGGCGAGGCCGAGGCTCATGGTGAGGGCGACGAGCCGTTGTTGTGCGCCGTCGTGCAGATCACGCTCGATACGGCGCCTTTCCGCCTCGAAGGCGTCCACCAACCGCACGCGCGAGCGCACGAGTTCGGTCACCCGCGCACTGTTCTGCGTGTGCGCCCCCAGCAGCGCTTTCGCCACCTCGGCGCGCGCCCCGGCGGCCACCCCCAGCGCATACGCCCCCAGCAGGAGCAACACGCCCCCTGCCACCGCGACCCCGAACGCGGCCGGCCAGGTGTCGACCGTCCAGAGCTTCACCACCTTCGCCTCCCCGTCGACGGCGACCAGCAGCGGCGTCGCGAGCAGGAAGAGCGGCACTCCGGCCGCGCAGGTGACGACGAGCGCGTCCAGCGGCCACAGCACGAGCGCGAGGAACACGGCGTACGCCAACTCCCGCCAGGTGTCGGGCTCCTTGAGCCGCACGGCGAGCCAGCGCGCGAGCCCCGGCGCGTCGGGCACCCGATGCGCTCCCGCGGGCACCCGCCCCACCCCGGCCAACCCGACCCGCCACCGCTCCACGGCGGCCACCGGAATCCCGGACAGCGCGGTGAGCACGAGCAGCGGCAGCCCGACGAGCACGACGGCCGTCGCCGCGCCCACAAGGACCCCGGCGACGATCCCGACCAGCACGAGCGCCCCGAACAGCGCCCCGCCCGCCAGGAAAGCGACCGACCGCCACGGCCACGCCGACCTCAGATATCCGCGCCCGCCGAGCGCCTGCCACACCGTCATGGAGATCACGGTAGGAGGCGGGGAGCGGCGGCGGAATCCGTCCAGCCGGAGACCTGGGGTATGCCTGGCCCTACCCCAGGTCTCGTCCCTGCCGCACTGCTTCGAGGGCCCGTCGGACGGTTGGCTGAAGCCCACTTCCTTCGACTTGCCGAGGGCGCCGAAGCCCTCCCCGACGCGATGAGGCCAGATGACGACCGACCCCGCGATCCGACTGACCACCGTCCGCAGGCGGTACGGCACCGGCGACGACGGTGTGACCGCGCTCGACGGTGTCTCGCTCGCCTTCCCCCAGGGCACGTTCACGGCCGTCATGGGCCCCTCCGGCTCGGGCAAGTCCACGCTGCTGCACTGCGCGGCGGGCCTGGACCGGCCGACGTCGGGCTCGGTGCGCATCGGCGACACGGAGCTGACCGGGCTGAGCGAACGTCGCCTGACCCTGCTGCGGCGCGAACGCGTGGGCTTCGTCTTCCAGTCGTACAACCTCCTGCCCACCCTGACCGCCGAGCAGAACGTCGCCCTGCCCCTGCGCCTGGCCGGCCGGCGTGTGCCGAGAGCACGCGCGCGTGAGGCGCTGCAACGAGTCGGCCTCGGCGACCGCGCCCGGCACCGCCCGGACCGGATGTCCGGCGGACAGCAGCAACGCGTCGCCCTGGCGCGCGCTCTGATCACCCGTCCCGAGGTGCTCTTCGCCGACGAACCGACCGGCGCCCTGGACTCGCGTACGGGCCGCGAGGTGCTGTCCCTGCTCCGCGAACTGGTCGACACCGAGGACCGCACGATCGTCATGGTCACCCACGACCCGGTCGCCGCCTCGTACGCCGACCGCGTCGTCTTCCTGGTCGACGGCCGAGTGAACGGGGAGCTCACGGACCCGTCGGCGGCCGACGTGGCGGCCCGTATGACCTCCCTGGAGGCGGTCCCGTGCTGACCCTCGCCCTGAGCGCCCTGCGCTCCCGCTGGACCACCTTCACCGGCAGTTTCGTCGCCCTGTCCCTCGGCGTCGCCCTCCTCACGGTCATGGGCCTGGCCCTCGCCTCCTCCGTCGACGCCCCCGCACGCGGCCCGGAACGTTTCGCGGCGGCGCCGGTCGTGGTGAAGGCCCAGGACACCCTGCACGTGCCGACCCGGATCGGCGACCGCACCCAGCCCCTCGCCCATCCAGGCCCGGTACCGGCCCGGACGGTGGCCGCGCTCCGCGCGCTCGGCAAGGTCACCCAGGACCGCACCGTCGCCGTGGGCGACGATCTGATCGGCCACCCCTGGTCGACCGCGGCCTTCGCCCCGTACCGCCTCACGGCAGGCCGCCCGCCCCGCGCGGCGGACGAAGTGGTGGCCACGGGCGCCGGGACGACCGTGGGACAACGCCTGCGGACGGCGCACGGGACGGTGCGCGTGGTCGGCACGGCGCGGGTTGCGGACACGGGGAGCGGGGCCGGCCCGTCGCGCACGGTCGATGCGCTGGGCGCGAGAGGCGTGGCGCGCGCTCCCGTCTTCGAGCGCGCGCTGTTCTACACGGACGCGCGCGCCGCCGAGTTGGCGCCGGTGAGCACACAACTCGTGGTGGAGGCCGAGCCGGAGGCGGTACGACGGGTGGTGGCGTCCTCGGGATCGGGCGCGCGGGTCCTGGTCGGCGCCGAACGACGGCTGGCGGACACGGACCCGGACCGCGACGCCGAGGCCCTGACGACCCTGAACGCCCTGTTCGGCACCGCCGGCGGTGTGACGGGCTTCGTGTCGGTGTTCGTCGTGGCGTCCACCTTCGCCTTCGCGGTGGCCCAGCGCCGCCGGGAGTTCGGCCTGCTGCGGACCGTGGGCGCGACGCCGGGCCAGGTCCGCCGCACGGTACTGGCGGAGGCGCTGCTCGTGGGCGTCCTCGCGTCGGCGGCGGGCTGCGCAACGGGGTCGTACGCCGCCCCGTGGCTGGCGGAACGAGTGGTCGAGAGCGGCATCGCCCCGGCCTGGTTCACGATCGGCGACCATGTCTGGCCGTATCAGGTCGCGTTCTGGACGGGCCTGCTGGTGGCGCTGTGCGGGGCGACGGCCGCCTCCTGGCGGGCCGGCCGCACCGCCCCGACCCAGGCCCTGCGCGAGGCCACGGCCGACGAACACCCCCTGACGCTGACCCGACTCCTGTGCGGGATCGCTTTGCTGCTGACGGCGGCGATCACGCTTGCCCTGGCGCTGCTGACGGACCCGGGCGACCTGCTGCACCGCAAGACGTACACCGGCCGCCCGCTGCTGCTGATCACAGCGACGGCCCTCCTGTCCCCCCTCCTGGTCCGCCCGCTGATCAGGCTCCTCACGCCCCGCGGCACGCTGGTCCGCGCGAACACCACGACCGCCCTCCGCCGCACAGCCGCCCTCGCCGCTCCCGTCCTGGTCATGGTGGCGCTGACGGGCTCGCTGCTGGGCGCGACGGCCACCCTGAGCGACGCGCGGGCGACGGAGGCGCGCGAGCGCACGCGGGCGGACTTCGTGATGACGTCCGCGACGGGTCTGGACGCGCGCACGCTGGAGCGTCTGCGCGCGGTCCGGGGCGCCGAGGTCTCGCCGACCGCGTCGAGCGCGGTGTACGTCCTGGAGGAGGGCGTGGCCCTCATCAAGTCCGAGGCCAGGGCGGCCGATCCGGAGCGGCTGGCCGCGACGACCGCCGTGCCGCTGTCGGCGGGCAGGATCGCCGACCTCTCCGACGACTCGATCGTCGTCAACGAGGAGTGGGCCCGGCACCAGGTCGGCGAACACGTCACCGTCTGGCTGGGCGACGGCACCCGCAGATCCCTTCGTATCGCCGCGGTGATGCCGACCGGGACGGGCGACAACGGGGTGTACATCACACCGGCCAACGCGCGCGGGGCCGTGTTCGACCGGGTGGAGGTGAAGGTGAGGGAGGGGGCCGAGGTGTCGGCGATACGGACGGCGCTGCGCTCGGCGGCCCCGGAGGCGACGCTGCTCACGCGCGCGGCGTGGCTGTCCGCCGCCTACCCCACGGCCGGCTTCACGTCCGCCGACTCGACCACCCGCCTCGGCCACTTCCTGGTCCTCGGCATCGCTCTCCTCTACACGGCCCTCTCCGTCGCCGGCACGCTCCTGATGGCGACGTCCGACCGCACCCGTGAACTGGCGTCCCTGCGGCTGGCCGGAGCGACGAACCCCCAGGTGCTCCGTCTCGTGGCCCTGGAGTCCCTGACGGTGGTCGCCGTGGGCGCGCTCCTGGGTCTGCTGGTGACCGCCCTCAATCTCACCGGCATGTGGGCCGCCCTGGGTCTCCAGTCGGTACGGTCCCCGATCCACGTCCCCTGGCCGGAACTCGGCGCGACGACCATGGCCTGCGCTCTCCTCGCCGTCGCCGCGGCGGTGGTGCCGGCAGGTCTGGCGCTACGGGATCCTGTCGGTAGCCGCCGCTGAGGGAGACGATCACCTCCAGGCATGGCAAGAGCCCCTGTCGGTGATTACCCGACAGGGGCTCTATGCTGCGTGGACCTGTGGGGATTTGAACCCCAGACCCCCTCGATGCGAACGAGGTGCGCTACCAGACTGCGCCACAGGCCCTTGCAACGAGTGAAACCTTAGCACCCCTCTCGGGGTGCTTGGAAATCCGTTCCCTGCCCCGCCGAAGCGGCAACCCACAGGTGGGGGCTTCCTCGTCTACTCGTTGGCCGCGCGCGGCCGCTCCCCGTCCTCGTACTGGTCGAACAGCGGCGTGCGCCCCCGCTCCCGGGCCCGCCGCGCGGACGCGGCCCGGCGGGCGTCACTGCGGCCGCCCCCGTCCGTCCTGTCCTCCGCGCGGGAGGAATCCCCCGGCTCGGCGTCCGACCCCGCACCGTCCTGCCCGTCCCCGGCCTCGGCGGCGCCTCCTTGAGCGTCCCGGTCCCCGGCGACGGAGCTCGACCGCGCCGAGCTCCACGCGTCCGGCGCCCCCAGGTCCACATCGGACGTGGCCCGCGGGGCGACCGGCGCCGTCACATACGTCGGCAACGGCACCGGCACCGGCTCCCAGCTGTCCCCGTGCCCGGGCCTGCGCTGCCGCTCACGCTGCTGGTCGACCCACTCGGCGTGATCGGTCTGCTCGACGAGCGCACGCCGGTCGGCGGCGAGCGCCGAGAGTCCGTGGTCCTGCTGCTCGGGCTCTGGTCCTTCGTCCGGCTCGTCCGCGTCGGCGGCGGTGTCCGCGGACGGCCGCCGGCGCGGTTGCCGCGCACGCTCCTTCAGACGCTGCGCCGCCGCCTCCGCGCGGCGACGGTCCATCTGGTAGGCGAAGCGCCGGCGCTCCTGGGAGCGCAGGTAGGCGATGTAGGCGCTGAGCAGCACGGCGGGGACGCCGGGCGCCCAGAGGAACGTGAGCCCTCCGACGGCGGCGACGATCGCGCCGAGCGTGAAAGCGAGGAAGAGCGCCACGGTGGTGCGCCGTCGGCGCGCGAGCGCCTTCGTGCGCCGGGCGCGCGCTGCGGCGGCTTCCGCCGCGGGCGAGCGCCGAGGGGTGGGTACGGGTCTGCGCGCGGGCGCGGATCCGGATGCGTGCGCCGGTGCGGGTGCGGAAGCGGGCGCCGGCTCGGCTGCCCGTTCGCGCGCCGGTTCACGCACCGATTCCCTGCGCCCCGGCGCCGGTGCTTCCGTGCGCGCCTGGACGTCCGCGCGCGCCTGTGGGCGCGTCGGAGGCATGGCGAAGGCCCGGACGTCCACCGAGTCGGTGACGACGTCCGGGGCGACGGCGCTGGGCTCCCCCTCGTCGGTGGAGCGCGCCCGCAGGTCCTTGGCGTATCGGCGCTCCATCCCCGCCCGTCCGGACAGCAACCGGATGGCGGTGCTGAAGCGTTCCGTCGGACGGGCCTCGTTCAGCTCGTCCTGCCTACGGAGCCACATCGGCACCAAGTAGGCGGCCCAGGCCCCGACAATGACTGCGTAGATGAGGCCGCTGCTGCTCACGCCTCACACGGTAGAGGGGTTTGCGTGAGGCCATCCGCCAATTGGGCCGGTGTGTCGCACGATCTGGCTGATATTTCGAGCTTTTTTTGTGACCGATGCGATCAGCAGGCCGCCGAGGGTGCGAATTTAATGCCCCAGACGGTCACCGACCGATCATTCTCGAACACTTATTCAATTTCCCGGCGCTATGCGGGATTCCCTGGGGTGTTCTGCGGGTTCCGGGGCGTGGTGTGCGGGGCCTTCTGTGAGCGTGCCCGCTGCCAGCGGGCGAGCAACCCCTCCGGCACCTCTTCCGCCGTGAGCGCGAAGACGAGATGGTCGCGCCAGGCTCCGTCGATGTGGAGATAACGGGGCCTGATCCCCTCCTCGCGGAATCCGAGTTTCTCCACGACCCGTCGGCTGGGCCCGTTCTCGGGACGAATGCAGACCTCGATGCGGTGCAGGCCGACGGTCCGGAAACAGTGGTCGACGACCAGCGCCACCGCGGTCGGCATCACGCCACGGCCGGCCACCGACTCGTCCACCCAGTAGCCGACGTGCCCCGAGCACATCGAGCCCCAGGTGATCCCGGCGACGGTCAACTGCCCGACCAGGCGCCCCTGGTACTCGATGACGAACGGCAGCATCCGGCCCGCGTTCGCCTCGGACCGCAGATGCCGCACCATCTGCCGGTAGGTCGGCCGGTGCGCGATCGGCCCGCTGGGCGTGGGCGGCGGAATGGTCGCCTCCCAGGGGCGCAGCCAGTCGCGGTTGCGCCGGTTGACCTCGCGCCAGGCCCGCTGGTCGCGCATCTTTATCGGCCGCAGGACGACATCGCCGTCCGCGAGTACGACGGGCCAGGATGGGCTGTTCAGCTCGCACCCCCACTGCCGGCGCCGGGTCTGGGGTGATCGCCGCCGCGGATCTGCTCGACGGCGTGGGCCAGCAGGGGCTCCAGGACGGCCAGTCCGTCCTTCACCCCGCCGGTGGAACCCGGCAGATTGACGATCAGCGTCCGGCCCGCCACCCCGGCCAGAGCGCGCGAGAGCGCCGCGGTCGGCACCTTCTCCCGTCCGAACGCCCGGATGGCCTCGGCGATGCCGGGCACCTCGTGGTCGATCACCTTGCGGGTGGCCTCGGGGGTGCGGTCGGTGGGCGAGATACCGGTGCCGCCGGTGGTGACGACGGCGTCGTAACCGGCCTCCACGGCGGCACGCAGGGCCGCTTCCACGGGATCGCCGTCGGGCACGACCTGGGGCCCCTCGACGGCGAAGCCGAAGCTCTTCAGCCCCGCGGCGACGAGGGGACCGCCCTTGTCCTCGTAGACACCGGCGGCGGCGCGGTTGGAGGCGGTCACGACCAGCGCGCGATACGGCGCGGGCCCGGCTTCAGGCACCCCGGCGCTCACGCCCGGCTCCAGTCGCCCGACTTGCCGCCTGTCTTCTCCTCCACGCGCACGTCCGTGATGACCGCTCCCTTGTCGACCGCCTTGACCATGTCGATCACGGTGAGCGCGGCGACGGAGACCGCGGTGAGGGCCTCCATCTCGACGCCCGTGCGGTCCGTCGTCCTGACGGTGGCGAGGATCTCCACGGCGTCGTCCGCGACCGACAGATCCAGTTTCACACCGGACACCGCCAAGGGGTGGCACAACGGGATCAGGTCCGGGGTGCGCTTGGCACCCATGATCCCCGCGATCCGCGCGGTGGCGAGGGCGTCACCCTTGGGGACCCCCTCGCCGCGCAGCAGCTCGATCACGCGGGGCGAGACAAGGACGCGGCCACTGGCACGGGCGGTGCGCGCGGTCACGTCCTTCTCGGATACGTCGACCATGCGGGCGGCGCCCGCCTCGTCGATGTGCGTCAGTCGGTCCTGCGTACTCATGCTGTGTGGCGCTCCCGGTCTCGGCCCTTCGCGGTGCGGCGCAGGGGCCTGCTGTGCGCGACACGGTACCGCCAACCAGGAGCACTCAGCCGAGCAGGACCACCTCGACCTCGGCGTTGGGCTCGACGCTCTCCACGTCCTCCGGGACGACGATCAGCGCGTTCGCGTGCGCGAGGGCCGCGACCAGATGCGAGCCGGCGCCACCGACGGGCGTCACCGCGCCGTCGGCGTACGCCCCGCGCAGGAACTGCCTGCGCCCCTTCGGCGAGGTCAGCGCCTTGCCGGCGGTCAGCTTCGCGCGCGCGTGCGGCCGGTGGACGTCGTCCAGGCCCATGAGGGTGCGGATCGCGGGGCGCACGAACAGTTCGAAGGAGACGTACGACGACACCGGGTTGCCGGGGAGCGCGAGCAGCGGGATGTGGTCGGGGCCGATGGAGCCGAAGCCCTGGGGCTTGCCGGGCTGCATGGCGAGCTTGCGGAACTCGACACCGCTGCCTGCCTCGTCCTCGTCGCCAACGTGCGAGAGGGCCTCCTTGACGACGTCGTACGCCCCGACGCTCACCCCGCCCGTGGTGACCATGAGGTCGGCACGCACGAGCTGGTCCTCGATGGTGTCGCGGAGGGTCTCGGCGTCGTCGGCGACGGCGCCCACGCGGTAGGCGATGGCGCCGGCGTCGCGGGCGGCGGCGGTGAGGGCGAAGCTGTTGGAGTCGTAGATCTGGCCGCTGCCGAGGTCCTCGTCGGGCTGGACCAGCTCGCTGCCGGTGGACATGACGACCACGCGCGGGCGCGGGCGCACGCGTACGGTGCCGCGGCCGATCGCGGCGAGCAGGGCGATCTGCGGCGGGCCGAGGACCGTACCGGCGTCGAGGGCGCGGTCTCCGGCCTTCACGTCGCTGCCGGTGGCGCGTACGTGGGCGCGTGCCTCGGCCGGGCGGTACACGTGCACGTGCCCTTCGGCGCCCTCGGGGGCGAGCGCGCGGGCGCGCATGCCGGTCACGGGACCCTCGCCCAGGCCTCCGTCGGTCCACTCCACCGGTACGACGGTCTCGGCGCCGGGCGGCAACGGGGCGCCGGTCATGATGCGGGCGGCCTGGCCGGGTCCCACGTGGAGCAGCTCGGCCTGGCCCGCCGCGACGTCCCCGACGACGTCCAGGACGGCGGGGAACTCCTCGCTCGCGCCCGCGACATCGGCGACCCGTACCGCGTACCCGTCCATGGAGCTGTTGTCGAACGGCGGCAGGGAGACCGGCACCGTGACGTCCTCGACCAGGACGCAGCCCTGGGCGTCGAGGAGTTGCAGCTCGATGGGTTCGAGGGGGCGGACGGTCGCGAGGATGTCCTCCAGGTGTTCGTCCACCGACCAGAGGTGGTCCTGGCCGGTGGTGCGGGGCGCGGCGCTGCTCAACGTTGCTACATCTCCTCGGCTACGTAACTGCGAAGCCAGGTCCGGAAGTCCGGGCCCAGGTCTTCACGTTCGCACGCGAGTCTGACAATGGCACGCAGATAGTCGCCACGGTCCCCGGTGTCATAGCGGCGGCCCTTGAAGACGACGCCGTGCACGGGGCCGCCGACCTTCTCGTCCGCGGCGAGCTGCTGGAGGGCGTCGGTGAGCTGGATCTCGCCGCCGCGGCCGGGCTCGGTCTTGCGCAATATCTCGAAGATGTGCGGGTCGAGGACGTAACGGCCGATGATCGCGTAGTTGGACGGCGCGTCGGCGGGGGCGGGCTTCTCGACCAGGTCGTGGACCTTGACCACGTCACCGTCGTCGGTCGGGTCCACGGCCGCGCAGCCGTAGAGGTGGATCTGCTCGGGGGCGACCTCCATGAGGGCGATGACGCTGCCGCCGTGCTGCTCCTGGACCTCGACCATCCGCTGGAGCAGCGGGTCGCGCGGGTCGATCAGGTCGTCACCGAGGAGGACCGCGAAGGGTTCGTGCCCGACGTGCGGCGCGGCGCACAGCACGGCGTGGCCGAGGCCCCTGGGGTCGCCCTGACGGACGTAGTGCATCGTCGCGAGGTCGCTGGACTCCTGCACCTTCGCGAGCCGGTTGGCGTCACCCTTCTTCTGAAGGGCGGATTCCAGCTCGTAGTTGCGGTCGAAGTGGTCCTCAAGGGGGCGCTTGTTGCGGCCCGTCACCATGAGGACGTCATCGAGGCCCGCGGAGACGGCCTCCTCGACCACGTACTGGATCGCCGGCTTGTCCACGACCGGCAGCATCTCCTTGGGAGTGGCTTTGGTGGCCGGCAGGAACCGGGTGCCGAGGCCTGCTGCTGGGATGACAGCCTTGCTGATCCGAGGGTGCGACTGAGTCATGGCCGCAACCTTATCCGGTGCCTTTGCAAGGAATCTGAAGCTCCGGTTAATTAGCTCTGGTATGAGCGGATTAGAAGGATACGGGAGCGACCCTTGAGTCACAGCGGACGTCCTGACGAGCCTGACAAGCGAATGTTGCGGCGAGAGTTCCTCGCGGTGAGAAGCAGGTTGACGGCCGATGACGTGCGGGAATCCGCGGTCGCGCTGGCGGAGCGGGCGCTTGGGCTGCCCGAGTTGGTGCGGGCGCGCACGGTGGCGGCGTACGTCTCGGTGGGGGGCGAGCCCGGCACGCTCGCGCTGCTGGACGCGCTGCGTGCGCGGGGCGTGCACGTCCTGCTCCCCGCGCTCCTGCCCGACAACGACCTGGACTGGGGCGCGTACACCGGGGAGGGCTCCCTCGCGCGCGTCCAACACGGCGGGAAGATGGCCCTCTTCGAGCCCGCGGGCGAGCGCCTGGGGCCGGACGCGGTGACCGCCGCCGACGTGGTACTGCTGCCCGGCCTCGCGGTCGACGCGCGCGGTATGCGTCTGGGGCGCGGCGGGGGGTCGTACGACCGCGTGCTCGCGCGCCTGGAGCGTGCGGGTGCGCATCCCGCGCTGGTGGTTCTGCTCTACGACTCCGAGGTCGTCGAGCGCGTCCCGGAGGAGGCGCACGACCGGCCGGTGGACGCGGTGGTGACGCCCTCGGGCGTGCGCCGTTTCCGGGACGAGCCGCAGACGGCGGATCGCTGAACGCCGCCCGGCGTACGCGAAGGGCCCCTCCACGCGCGTGGAGGGGCCCTTCGATTGCTCGGGTTCAGCCGGCTTCAGCGGCTCACGGTTTGAGCACCAGGGTGTCGCTCGTGCTCTTGTCGACCGCGTCCTTCGAGAAGGACCAGTCCAGGAGTTCGCCCTTGACCCACTTGCTCGTCTGGTCGGTGTAGTGGGCGCTGTAGGCATGCCCGGAGGCGCCGGTGAGATTGATCCACTTCGACTTGTCGAGGTCGCCGAGGTTGACCACCATCCGCATCGACGGCACCCAGATGACGCCGTAGCCGCCGGCGGCGTTCCAGCCGGTCGCGTTGACCGTGGCCTCGCCGCCGCTGAGCTTCCAGGGGCCGCGGTTGAGGATGTACTGGATGATTCCGGGGCCGTCGGTGCCGAGGGTCTGGTTCTTGAGGAACAGGCGGTGCAGCCGGCCCCAGCTCCAGGTGTCGATATCCTTGCCGAGCTTGGCGGTCAGCTCCCAGCGGGCGTCGATCATGGCGCGCTTGAACAGCTGGTCGCGGTTCTCGGCCTTGGGGCGGTCACCGACGCCGGCCGGCGTCTTCCACCAGTCGCTCTTCTCGTCGTCCATGAGGTTGCGCACGACCTCGAACCAGCGGTCGCCACCGTCCGGCTGCGCCTGGTCGGGGTCGCGCTGACCGCACTCGCGCACCTCGGTCTCCTCGTCCACCGGCCCGGTGCTGTCGGCCTTCTCGACCCACAGGCACTGGCCCTCGACGCGGAGTTCCTTGGGCAGCTTGTTGCCGAAGGCGAGCTTGAGGATGTTGCGCCAGACCGAGTTGAAGTAGGCGGCCGCCGCGGAGTCGGCGTCCTGGGTGTAGTCCCAGCCCTCCAGCAGCTTCTGCGCCTCGCGGACGTCCTTGTCCTCGATGTCGATCTTCAGCAGCTTGGGCACGAGCAGCTTGGCGATCTCGCTGCTGTTGTCGACCTGCATCTGACGCATGTCGTCGGTCGAGATCTTGCCGCCGTCGTCGATCTTCGACTGGATCAGGTCGGTGATCCGCTGGCTGCGGGTGCCGTAGCCCCAGTCCGTGGTGAGCGTGTAGGGGTACTTGTCCTGGTCGATCACGGCCTGGTTGGCGGTGACGATGTAGCCGCGCGACGGGTTGTACTCGTAGGGCAGTTCGTCCTGCTGGATCCAACCGGTCCAGCGGTACTCGGAGTCCCATCCCGGCTGCGGGATCGAGCCGTCGACGCCCTTCGCGCGCGTGGGGATCCTGCCGGGCAGCGTGTAGCCGATGTTCTTGCTGTCGGCGTAGACCAGGTTCTGCGACGGCACCTCGAACAGGGTGGCCGCGGCGCGGAATTCGTTCCAGTTCGCCGCCTTGTCCATGGCGAAGACGGCGTCCATGCTGGTGCCCGCCTGGAGGGCCGTCCAGCGCAGGGCGATGCCGTAGCCGTCGCCGCGGTCGGGTGCGGCGGTGTCGACGGTGGCCTTCTTGCCGACCTTGACCAGCTCGTCGTCACGGTCGGACAGCAGGGGGCCGTTGTTGGTCTCGCGGACGACGATCGTCTTGGACTTGCCGCCGGCGACCTTGATGGTCTCCTCGCGCGTGGTGAACGGCACCGTCTTGCCGTCGTACAGGTAGCCGCTGCCGCTGAGCTTCTCCAGGTACAGGTCGGTGACGTCCACGCCGGAGTTCGTCATGCCCCAGGCGATGTTCGCGTTGTGGCCGATGACGACGCCGGGCATGCCCGCGAAGGTGTAACCGGTGACGTCGTACTGGCACTTGCTGGAGACGGTGCGGCAGTGCAGGCCCATCTGGTACCAGACGGACGGCAGCGAGGCCGACAGGTGCGGGTCGTTGGCCAGCAGCGGGCTGCCGGTGATCGTGTACTTGCCGGAGACGACCCAGGCGTTGGAGCCGATGCCGTTGCCGTTCACGCCGACGGCCGTGGGGACGTCGTCCAGGACGTCCTGGAGGCCCGCCAGCTGGCTCTGGAGGGACGTGGAGGCCGTGGAGGTGTCGGTGGTGCCCGTCGCGCCGCTGGTGGAGCCCGCGGCGGACGTGGAGCCGTCCTGCTCGAACGTCTGGGTGAGCTCGTTGTACTGGCCCTCCTGGACGATCGCCTTGTTGCGGCTGTACGGGTACTCCGGGTACAGGTCGGCGATCTGCTTGGGGCCCAGACGGCTGGTCATCAGGGCGCGGTCGATCTCGTCCTGCATGTTGCCGCGCAGGTCCCAGGCCATTGCCTTCAGCCAGGAGACCGAGTCGACGGGGGTCCACTGCTCGGGCTTGTAGTCGTTGGTGAAGCCGAGGGCGGCGTACTCCAGGGAGATCTCCTTGCCGTCCTTGCCCTCCAGGTAGGCGTTGACTCCCTTGGCGTACGCCTGGAGGTACTTCTTGGTGGAGGCCGACAGCTTGGTGTCGTACTCCTTCTTCGCGACCCGGTCCCAGCCCAGGGTGCGCAGGAACTCGTCGTTCTTGATCTGGCCCTTGCCGAACATCTCCGACAGGCGCCCGGAGGTCATGTGGCGGCGCACGTCCATCTCGTAGAACCGGTCCTGCGCCTGGACGTAGCCCTGCGCCATGAACAGGTCCTGGTCGGTGGAGGCGTAGATCTGCGGGATGCCGTTGCCGTCGCGCTTCACGTCGACCGGTCCCGACAGGCCCTCGAGCGTGATCGAGCCCTTGGTCTGCGGGAGGGAGGCACGGACGGTACTGATGGACCAGTACGCCCCGTACGCGATGCCCCCGATGATGGCCAATACCAGGACGAGGACGATCAGACGGGCTTTGCGCCCCTTTTTCCTGCCGGACTTGCCGGGCTGCTGACCCGATGAGGCGGTGGTGTTGGGGGGCATCGCTGTCCTTGCTGTCCTAACGCGAGCGGCAGGGCGGGCTGTCCTTTTGAATGAGCGCTGGAGCAACCATAGGCGCAGGGCCTGACGCCACTTGACGCGGAGTCGGGAACCCGAACGGGCGAGCGTTCGATCTTGCCCTGAGGAGTGTCAAGAAATCGTCAAGAGTTAGGTAAGGTAACGAAGTACTTGGGTGCGAAGAACCGCCACTTCGTGTCCTATGTACGTGAGCCCACGCGCGCGTGATGCCCGTGGGCCTGGGAAGGGAACAGCCGCTGACCGTCCACGACCTCAACCAGCTCCTGCTCGTCTGCTCGCTCGTCCTGCTCGTCGCCGTCGCAGCGGTCCGGATCTCCTCGCGCAGCGGGCTCCCCAGCCTGCTCGTCTACCTGGGCATCGGCATCGCCATGGGCCAGGACGGCATCGGTGACATCAAGTTCGACAACGCCGAACTGACCCAGGTCATCGGGTACGCGGCCCTGGTCGTGATCCTGGCCGAGGGTGGCCTGGGCACGAAGTGGAAGGAGGTCGAGCCGGCCCTGCCGGCCGCCACCGCCCTGGCCCTGGCCGGCGTCGCGGTGAGCGTCGGGGTCACGGCGACGGCCGCCCACTACCTGATCGGCCTCGAGTGGCGGCAGGCGCTCATCATCGGGGCGGTCGTCTCTTCCACGGACGCGGCGGCGGTCTTCTCGGTCCTGCGGCGGATCCCCCTGCCCGCGCGCGTGACGGGCACGCTGGAGGCCGAGTCCGGCTTCAACGACGCCCCGGTCGTCATCCTGGTCGTCGCCTTCTCCACGGCGGGCCCCGTCGAGCACTGGTACCTGCTGATCGGTGAGATAGCCCTGGAACTGGCCATCGGCGCGGCCGTCGGCCTCGCGGTCGGCTGGCTGGGCTCCTGGGGGCTCAGGCACGTCGCCCTGCCCGCCTCCGGCCTCTACCCGATCGCCGTCATGGCGATCGCCGTCACGGCGTACGCGGCGGGCGCACTGGCCCACGGCAGTGGCTTCCTCGGCGTCTACCTCGCCTCCATGGTGATGGGCAACGCCAAGCTCCCGCACTGGCCCGCCACGCGCGGTTTCGCCGACGGGCTCGGCTGGATCGCCCAGATCGGCATGTTCGTCCTGCTCGGTCTGCTCGTCACCCCGCACGAACTGGGCGACGACGTGTGGCCCGCGCTCGTCATCGGGCTGGTGCTGACCATGGTCGCCCGCCCGCTCAGCGTCGTGCTGTGCCTGACACCGTTCCGGGTGCCCTGGCAGGAGCAGACCCTCATGTCCTGGGCCGGGCTGCGCGGCGCCGTGCCCATCATCCTGGCGACGATCCCCATGGTGAACGGCGTCGACGGCAGCCGCCGTATCTTCAACATCGTCTTCGTCCTGGTCGTCGTCTACACCCTGGTCCAGGGGCCGACGCTCCCCTGGCTCGCCCGCAAGCTCCGGCTGGGCCAGGACGCCGAGGCCGCCGACCTCGGCATCGAGTCGGCGCCCCTGGAGCGGCTGCGCGGACACCTGCTGTCCGTCGTTATCCCGGACGCCTCGAAGATGCACGGCGTCGAGGTCAACGAACTGCGTCTGCCGGCCGGGGCCGCCGTCACCCTCGTCGTCCGCGATGGAAAATCGTTCGTTCCGTTGCCCACGACGGTGCTGCGCCGCGGGGACGAACTGCTCGTGGTCGCCACGGACCCCGTCCGGGACGCGGCGGAGAAGCGGCTGCGCGCGGTGGGGCACGGGGGCAAGCTGGCCGGATGGCTGGGGACGGACGGCGCGACCCCGGGGCATTGACAGTGACCGCCGGTTAAGGGCATGTTTCGCACGGTTCACACCTTCATCAATCGCAGGTGAACGACCCCAATGGTGCTCGTTTTCACAGGAACATCAGCCATTGATCCCTGTACGATGAAGGCGCACTTTGATCGAACCAACTCTGCCTGACGCAGAGCTGGCGCGACCGTATGGCGGCCGGGACACCCCTCGCAGTGGGCGCCGGTATCTACCGCAGTTCCGCGCACGAGGACAGCTCTCGGCGCCCCCGCACGGGCGCGCTACCAGGCGGCAGAAAGGCACGGGCCGTGGCATCCACGGTCACCACCGAGCCGTCGAAGGACTCGTCGGCTTCCTCCCGCCCCGGATACGGGCAACTGCTGCGCACGCGCGGCGCCTGGACGTTCCTGCTCCCCGGCTTCGCCGCGCGGCAGCCGTTCGCGATGCTGACGATCTCCATCGTGCTGCTCGTGCAGCACACCACCGGCTCGTACGGAGCGGCGGGCGCCGCAGCCGCGGTCACCGGTGTCTCCATGGCGGTGTTCGCGCCCTACAGCGGCCGCCTCGCCGACCGTCACGGCCAGCGCATCGTGCTGATCCCCGGTGTGCTGGTGCACTCCCTGTCGGGGCTGACCCTGACGGCGCTCGCGCTCTCCCACGCGCCCTTGTGGGCGCTGTTCATCGCCGCCGTGCCCACGGGCGCCTCGGTGCCCCAGATCGGCCCCATGGTGCGCGCCCGCTGGGGCGTGAAGCTCCAGGGCTCCCCCCTCATGAGCACCGCGGCGGCCTTCGAGTCGGTCACGGACGAGCTGACCTTCGTCGTCGGCCCGCTCCTGGCCACCGCCCTGTGCACCGCGGTCGACCCGGCCGCCGGCCTGATGACGGAGGCCGCGCTGACCCTGATCGGCGGCCTGCTGTTCGCCGCGCAGAAGGGCACACAGCCCCAGGTCGCGTTGGACGGGCACGCGCGCGTGGAGCACGGCTCCGCGCTGCGCATACCCGGCGTGCGCGTGCTGATCGTGACGTTCCTGGGCATCGGTTCCGTCTTCGGCGGCATGCAGGTCTCGCTGGCCGCGTTCACCGAGTCGATCGGCGAGCCCGGGCTGAACGGTGTCCTGTACGGCGTCTTCGCCGCGGGCAACATGATCTCCGGCATCGCCTGCGGCGCCATCGCGTGGAAGGTCGCTCCGCAGCGGCGCCTCGTGGTCGGGTACGCCGCGCTCGCGCTGACCGCCTCCGGCCTGTGGGCCGCGCACTCCGTTCTCGCGCTGGCCGGACTCGGTCTCCTGGTCGGCATGTCCATCGCGCCCGCGCTGATCACCGGCTACACGCTGGTCGAGGACCTGGTGCCGGCCGGCGCCCGGACCGAGGCCTTCACCTGGCTGACCGGTGCGGTGGCACTGGGCCAAGCCGGCGCCGTCACGGTCGCCGGGCAGCTGGAGGACCGCTTCTGGGACGGTGCAGGATTCCTGGTCCCGATGGTCGGCACACTGCTCGCCCTGGCGACCCTCCTCGCCCTGCGTTCACGGCTCGCGGCGCGCCCCCGGAGCCGTACGGTCGCACGTGGCGTCGGTCACCGCGTGCCGGTGACGGTGGACTGATCCTCAGGAATACGTCACTATGGACCGTCGTTAGCACTCATTGAGTGAGAGTGCCAGGAGGAAGACAAGTGCCGACCTACCAGTACCAGTGCACCGAGTGTGGCGAGGGCCTCGAGGCGGTGCAGAAGTTCACCGACGACGCTCTGACCGAGTGCCCCAACTGCGGTGGCCGCCTGAAGAAGGTGTTCTCCGCGGTCGGCATTGTCTTCAAGGGCTCTGGCTTCTACCGCAACGACAGCCGCGGCTCCTCGTCGAGCAGCTCGCCCGCTACGTCGTCGAAGTCGACGTCCGCCACGACGACGCCGTCCTCTTCGACGTCGTCGTCCTCGGACTCGAAGCCGTCGAGCAGCGGCTCCTCCAGCAGCACCTCCGCCGCTTAAGGACTCACCCGCAGACCCTGTCGTCGTACGACGGCGGGGTCCTCGGCGTTTTCAGAAGCCCGCTCCGGCCCGCTGCCCGGGGCCAGCTACTGTGCTGGTCATGGCGAACGCAGAGATCGGCGTAATCGGCGGCTCGGGCTTCTACTCGTTCCTCGACGACGTGACCGAGATCCAGGTGGACACCCCTTACGGCCCGCCCAGTGACTCCCTCTTCCTCGGTGACATAGCGGGCCGACGGGTCGCGTTCCTGCCCCGGCACGGGCGCGGCCACCATCTTCCGCCGCACCGGATCAACTACCGCGCCAATCTGTGGGCCCTGCGGTCGGTGGGCGCTCGTCAGATCCTCGGTCCCTGCGCGGTGGGCGGGCTGCGCCCCGAGTACGGGCCCGGCACGCTGCTGGTGCCGGATCAGCTGGTCGACCGTACGAAGTCCCGTGCGGGGACGTACTTCGACGGGCTGCCGCTGCCCGGCGGCGAGGTGCCCCAGGTCGTCCATGTGTCGCTGGCCGACCCCTACTGCCCGGTCGGCAGGACGGCGGCGTTGAAGGCGGCGCGCGGGCGGGACTGGGAAGCGGTGGACGGCGGAACGCTGGTGGTGATCGAGGGGCCGCGCTTCTCGACGCGCGCCGAATCGTTGTGGCACCAGGCGCAGGGCTGGTCGGTGGTGGGCATGACCGGTCATCCCGAGGCGGCGCTCGCTCGTGAACTGGAGCTCTGCTACACGTCGTTGACCCTGGTCACGGACCTCGACGCGGGCGCCGAGACCGGTGAGGGCGTCTCGCACGACGAGGTGCTGCGGGTGTTCGCGGCGAACGTGGACCGGCTGCGGGGTGTCCTGTTCGACGCGGTGGCCGCGCTGCCGGCGAACGACGAGCGGGACTGCCTGTGCACAACGGCGCTCGGTGGCATGGATCCGGGCTTCGAACTGCCCTGACACGGCGCCGTACCCCGCGACGGAAGGGCGGAACTCCCCGTTCGGGTGCGGGAGTTTTCCACAACCAGTCGGTCGTCCACCTGTCTCGGCGGGATTCGGCGCGAGGCCTCATCGTGGCCTTGCCAGCCGATTCCTTGTCACAGGTGGTGGTCCCGTGTCGTTCGCTCCTTCTCCCTCTCCTCTCGTTCCGCGCCCGCCGGGCAGCGATGCCCCCGCCACGTGCGAGGTGCCGCACTTCGCTCCGGTGCGGGTGCGGGGCGGTCGTTGTCAACTGGCCCGGCTCGTACGGCATCGCAGGCGGGCCCTTGCGGCGGGCCTCGCCGTGACGGCCGCGGCGCTGTTGGCCGTCGGTCCGGACGGGGCGGACGGGGCCCGCGGGCACCCGACGGCCGCGCCGGTACGGGAGCACCGTGCCGTCGAGATGGTGACGGCGCCGGTGCGTATCGCCGACGGGGCCACGGTTCTGCTGCTGCGGCCCGGAGACCGGGTCGACGTGATCGCCGCCGAATCGACGGCGACGGGCGGCGACGCACAGGTGATCGCGCGCGGGGCGCGGGTGAAGAAGGTGCCCGAACCGCTGGAGGGTGCTGTCGAGAGCGGCGCTCTGGTGGTGCTCTCGGTGCCGCGCTCCATCGCGGCACGCCTCGCGGGTGCGAGCGCGACGGCACGACTGGCGGTGACGCTGTGTTGAGCCGTGTGATCCGCCTGTTGCGCGGCCTTCTGCCAAGCACCCCTTTCGAGCTACCCAATTGGACAGGGTCACCTCGCGTTGACGTAGGTTGCGGAGCTGTTTGTTCCACAACCTGTGCCTGCGAGGAGAGTCCCCTAGGTGAGCGAGAAGAAGCCGAACGTCTGGGATGGCTTCAAAGCCTTCCTGATGCGCGGGAACGTCGTCGACCTGGCCGTGGCAGTGGTCATCGGTGCCGCCTTCACCAACATCGTGAACTCGGTGGTGAAGGGCGTGATCAACCCGCTGGTCGGGGCGATCGGGACCAAGAACCTCGACGGCTACAGCTCGTGCCTGAAGGACCCGTGCAAGGTCGCGGCGGACGGCACGGTGCAGAGCGGCATCCAGATCATGTGGGGCACCGTGCTGGGCGCGACGCTGAGCTTCGTGATCACCGCGGCGGTCGTGTACTTCCTGATGGTGCTGCCGATGTCGAAGTACCTGGCGCGACAGGAAGCCCGCAGGAAGGCGAAGGAGGGGACGCACGAGATCATCGAGGTCACCGAGCTGGAGGTCCTCAAGGAGATCCGCGACGCACTGGTCGCCCAGCGCGGCTCGGGCCACGACGAGCGGTAGCGACCGCCACGGCCTGCCGGTTCTGGCAGGCCGTGCGGCGGGCGGCTCAGAGGTGGTGGGGCGGCTTCTCGTCGAGGAAGCGCTTCAGGTCCGCCGCGCTGTCCGCGCCGCCCCGCTCGCCCCAGCCGCGGTCCGTGTCGTCCGAGGACTGCTGGTCCAGCGGGTCGTCGAAGATCAGCGACGGCTTGGGAGCGCGGGGCGCCGGGTCGGGGGCGGTACTCATGGGTCCAGGGTACGGCCCGGCCCCAGCGGACGTGGGCGTAGTTGCTCTGGACGGAGTCGCGGACGGCGATGGCGTCGCGTCCCGGGCTCGGCTGACCTGGAGTTTCTTCCGAGGCTTTGGACCCTCGCCCGCTTGTGAAAGCGTGCACAAGAATTTCTGGCCGGTATCTGCTGTGCTTGGACGCATGACGTCCAGTTCGACTCCGTCCCCAGCGCCCTCCGACGCGCACGCCCCCCGTAGTCCGTTGCGGAGGCTCAGCGCCCGCGGGCGCGACGAGGCGCATCGGGTCGCCTCGCCCCTGGAGCTCTTCTTCGACCTGTGCTTCGTCGTGGCCATCGCCCAGGCGGGCGTGCAGTTGGTGCACTCGATCGCCGAGGGACATGCCGGCGAAGGCATCCTCAACTACGCGATGGTCTTCTTCGCCATCTGGTGGGCCTGGATGAACTTCTCCTGGTTCGCCTCGGCGTACGACAACGACGACGTCCTCTACCGGGTCGTCACCCTGGTCCAGATCGCCGGTGTGCTGGTGCTCGCGGCCGGGGTGTCGCGGGCCTTCGAGGACCACGACTTCCTGACCGTCTGGCTGGGCTACGTGATCATGCGGCTCGCCATGTCCGCGCAGTGGATACGCGTGGCGCTGTCCAGCGAGGGCGCGGAGCGGACGATGGCTCTGCGGTACGCCGGTGGCGTGCTGCTCTGCATGGTCGGCTGGCTGGGGCTTGTGGTGCTGCCCGTGGGGGCGAGGCCCTGGGTGTTCCTCGTGATGGCGGTGGTCGAGATGTGCGTGCCGGCGTACGCGGAGAAGGACTTCACCTCCTCCTGGCATCCGCACCACATCGCCGAGCGGTACGGGCTGTTCACCATCATCGTCCTCGGCGAGACGATCGCCGCGGCCACGGTCGCCGTGAAGTCCGCCGTCGACGAGAACGACGCGCTCGGTGAACTGCTGCCGATCGCCGCGGGCGGGCTGCTGATCGTGTTCGCGGCGTGGTGGATCTACTTCGTCGTGCCGATCCACGGCAGGCTGCGCACCAGCAAGCAGGCGTTCCTGTGGGGCTACGGCCACTACCTGATCTTCGCCTCGGCAGCCGCGATCGGCGCCGGGCTGGAGGTGGCGGTCGAGCAGGCGGTCGGCGAGGCGCACATCTCCACGCTGGCCGCGTCGGCCGCGGTGACGCTGCCGACGGCGCTCTATCTCCTCACCGTCTGGGCCCTGCACTCGCGCTACTTCAAGGTGGGTACCGCGCAGCAGCTGGTACTGCCGGTCACAGCGCTGCTGGTGATCGCCTGCACGTTCCTGGGCGATTGGGCCGTGCTCGCGGCCGGCATCGTCTCGGCACTCGCGGTGGCCACGGGGACGACGCTGACGGCGCGGATGGCGACCCGTGAGCGCAAGCAGGCGGCACCGGCGCCGGTCGGGTGATGGGCGCCGGCGCGGATTCCGGCGGTCAGTGCCGGTTCCGCGCCGGTCGGTCGGTGCCGGTGCGAGCGTCGCGCCGGTGGGCGGGTGTCGGGGTGGCCTGGACGAGACTGGGGCCATGACAGTTGACGCTCTGACGGACGTCGCCGGTGTGCGCGTGGGGCACGCGACGCGCACCGGCGACGGTTGGCTCACCGGCACCACCGTGGTGCTCGCCCCGGAGGGCGGCGCCGTCGCCGCCGTGGACGTGCGCGGCGGTGGCCCCGGCACCAAGGAGACCGACGCCCTCGACCCGCGCAACGTCGTGCAGAAGGTCGAGGCGATCGTTCTGACGGGGGGCAGCGCCTACGGACTCGACGCCGCGACCGGCGTGATGGCGTGGCTGGAGGAGCAGGGGCGCGGGGTGCGTGTCGGGCCGGATCCGACGCACGTCGTGCCCGTCGTGCCCGCCGCCTGCGTCTTCGACCTCGGGCGGGGCGGCGACTTCCGGGCCAGGCCGGATGCCTCCGTGGGCCGGACGGCGGTCGAGGAGGCCGCGGCGAGCGCGCCCGGGACGCGCGTGCAAGAAGGGGGCGTGGGCGCGGGTACGGGCGCCGCTGTCGGGTCGTTGAAGGGCGGGGTCGGCAGCGCGAGCGTCGTGCTCGGGTCGGGGATCACGGTCGCCGCGCTGGTGGTGGCCAACGCGGCGGGCGCCGTACTGGATCCGGAAACGGGCGTTCTGTACGGGGAGTTGTTCCAGGGGCGCGTGGACTATCCGGAGGCGCATGTACATGAGGCCGCGCGTCGGCGGCTCGCCGAGACCGCGGCCAAGAACGCGGCTCCCCTTCTGAACACCACGCTCGCGGTCGTCGCCACCGACGCGGACCTGTCGAAGGCGCAGGCGCAGAAGCTCGCCGGCACGGCGCACGACGGCATCGCGCGCGCCGTACGGCCGGTGCACCTTCTCAACGACGGCGACACGGTGTTCACGCTGGCGACGGGAGAGCGCGCGCTGGACGCCGAGCACCCCCTGGCGCTCAACGAACTCCTCGCGGCGGGCGCCGACATGGTGACCCGCGCGATCGTGCGCGCCGTCCGCGCGGCCGAGTCGGTGCGCGGACCGGGTGGGGAGTGGCTGTCGTACGGGGAGTTGTACGGGGGTCGGTGACAGGGACGGGACGGGGGCCGGGGGCCTGTGCTCCGGGGTGGCGCGTTTCGTGTGGGGATTGTCCCGGTTGTGTCACGTGATGGCGTTCACCGTCGACTGGGGGAACCCGACCGGTCATGGATGCGCTCTTTCTCCACGCACTGGAGCGGATCACGCACATCACACGAACCGGGAGCAGCTCGTGACAACGCCGGACATAGCAACGAGGCGCGCACTGGGGGCCTGTGCCGTTCTGGCGGTCGGCGCCCTCACTCTCACCGCCTGTGGCGGCGGCGCCGACGGCAAGGACGACGGCAAGGGCGCCGGGGACTCCCCGAAGACGTCGGCGGCGAAGATCGTCATCTCGGCGAAGAACGGTTCGACGGGCGCGTCGATCAACACGACGGGGGTCAAGGTCAGCGGGGGCGAGCTGACCGTCGTGAAGATGAAGGTGGCGGGGACGGGGCAGGACGTGCCGGGCACGCTCTCCGCGGACGGGGCCAGCTGGAAGCCGAAGGAGCAGTTGGAGCGGGAGACGAAGTACGAGATATCGGCGACCGCGAAGGACGCCGACGGGCGTGCCGTCTCGGACGACTCGACCTTCACCACGGTCAGCAAGGCGAACAGCTTCATCGGGACGTACACGCCGGACGGCGGTACGACGGTGGGGGTCGGGATGCCGGTGTCGTTCAGCTTCGACAAGGCGATCAGCGACAAGAAGGCCGTGCAGTCGCACATCACGGTCTCCTCCAGCAGCGGGCAGCAGGTGGTCGGGCACTGGTTCGGGTCGCAGCGGCTCGACTTCCGGCCGCAGGAGTACTGGAAGGCCGGCTCCAAGGTCACGATGAAGATCGACCTGGACGGCGTGAAGGGCGCGAACGGCGTCGTCGGGGTACAGAAGAAGACCGTCAGCTTCACGATCGGGCGGTCGCAGGTCTCCACGGTCGACGTGAAGACGCAGACGATGACGGTCGTGCGGGACGGCAAGACCTTCAAGTCGGTGCCGATCTCGGCGGGCAGCGCGGAGTTCACCACCTACAACGGACAGATGGTGATCTCCGAGAAGTTCCCGAAGCTGCGGATGGACAGCCGGACGGTCGGGCTCGACAACGCCTACGACATCCCGGACGTGCCGCACGCGATGCGTCTGACCCAGTCGGGGACGTTCATCCACGGCAACTACTGGTACAACAAGGCCAATCCCCCCTTCGGCCAGACCGGCACCAGCCACGGGTGCGTGGGACTACAGGACGCGCAGGGCGGCTCGGGGGCGACGAGCGCCAAGTGGTTCTACGACAACTCCATCCTCGGGGACGTCGTGATCGTCAAGAACTCGCCCGACAAGACGGTGGCACCGGACAACGGGCTCAACGGCTGGAACATGTCGTGGAGCCAGTGGACCGCCGGCAGCGCCGCGTGAGTTCCTGCCCGCCAAGTGCCTTCTGACCGGCTGTTTTTGACGGATCTTCGGGCCGCGTGGGAACTTCTCACACGGCCCGCGAGTTTTCTGTGCGCACGTTTTCTCGGTTCCCGGACATGATGTCCGACCGAGGGGCTACGGTATGCACCCACAAGGTGACATGCAGCAACGCCGGGAGAAACCTTGAGCGTTCCGTACGAGACAGCAGCGTACGAGCCACGCGAGTCGCCCGAGTCTCCGGAGGAGCACCTCGCGCGACTCCTCGGCCGTGCGCTGAACTCCTTCGAGCTGCCCGACGAGGCGATACAGCGACTCGACTGCGCACTGGCGCACGACAGCTCACTGCACTCCGCGCACCACAGCGCGGGGCTGCACCGCGAGACCTACCGCCACACCTGGCTGCTCGCCGACGGCTCCGCGCTCACGCTCTGGGAGTTGGTCCACAACACCGTGCCGGGCAGCGACCCGCAGCACGAGGTGTACGTGGACGACGAGGAGCTGCGCGCGGCCACGGCCCGGCTGCCGCTGCCCGCGGACACTCCCGACTTCGAGCTGCCGGTGACGGTGCAGTTGTCGCCGATCCCCGCGCCCCGGCACGCGTACATGCCCGACGACTCCGCCGATCACGCGCGTCGGCTGCTGCGGCGCGCTGAGAACCCGGACCGGCCGGGTGCGGAGACGGCGGCGCTGCTGGCGGACGCGTGCGCGCACCAGATCACGCAGGCGTTCGGACGACCGTGCCGCGCGGGGCGCATCGGACTGTGCTTCTCGCTCTACGAGCATGCGTTCCTGCTGCGTGACGGCGAGGAGATCTCCCTGTGGGAGGTCGAGCACACGGCCACGCCCGACGGGCGGCACATGTGCGAGGTGTACGTCTCCGAGGACGCCGCCCGGGATGCGATGGAGCGGCGGGCGGCGCGCGTTTCGTGACGCGCGCCCGCATGACGAGCGGGTGAGCTCTTGGGCTTCAGCGGCCGTCGCTGAGCTGTCGTACCAGGCCCGCGAAGGCGTCCCGTTCCGCCGGGGTGAGCTGGACGGACTCCAGGTCGGGGCCCGCCTGCCGCTGGTACGGAAGGCCCCCGAGGGTGGGGGCGGCTCCCCACAGGGCGGCCTCTCGGCCGCGGCGCAGGACGCGGGTCAGGCCGATCGCCCAGACGACGGTCGCCAGGGCGAGGACGGCCATTCCCGCCATCTGGAAGATCGAGACGTGCTCAGGCATGCGCCCCAGTAGACACCACAGTCCGGGACTTTGGTCCCGGACCGTGACGTATCTCGCAGGTGCCGTGAACAACTCACAGCCGCCCAAAGGGGCATGGCGATGACGGGAGTCGGTGGGTCTCCTACTACGCCGCGACCGGCTGCTTCGTCTCCGTCGTCGAAGCCGCCGCGGTGCCGTCGGGGGCGGCGGCGGTCTCTCCCGGGGCCGTCTTGCGCAGACCCTTGAGGAGAATCACCAGGCCCGCCGTGACCGCCGTGCCGACCGCGATGGCCAGCAGGTACAGGAACGGCTTGCCGATCAGGAAGGTGACCCAGATGCCGCCGTGCGGGGCGCGCAGGGTGGAGCCGAAGGCCATGGTCAGCGCACCGGTGACCGCGCCGCCCGCCATGGAGGCGGGGATGACGCGCAGCGGGTCGGCGGCGGCGAACGGGATGGCGCCCTCGGAGATGAAGGAGGCACCGAGCACCCAGGCCGCCTTGCCGTTCTCGCGCTCGGTCTCGGTGAACAGCTTCTTGCGCACGGTCGTCGCGAGGGCCATGCCCAGCGGCGGCACCATGCCGGCCGCCATCACGGCTGCCATGACCTTCATCGCCGAGTCGCTCGGGTCCTGTACGGCGATGCCGGCGGTGGCGAAGGCGTAGGCGACCTTGTTGACCGGGCCGCCCAGGTCGAAGCACATCATCAGGCCGAGGAGGATGCCGAGGAGGATGGCGTTGGTGCCGGAGAGGCCGTTCAGCCAGTCCGTCATCGCCTTCTGGGCCTCGGCGATCGGCTTGCCGATCACGATGAACATCAGGAAGCCGACGACGATCGACGAGACCAGTGGGATCACCACCACCGGCATGATGCCGCGCAGCACCGGTGGGATCTTGATCTTCTGGATGCCGAGGACGACCGCACCGGCCAGCAGACCGGCGACCAGGCCGCCGAGGAAGCCTGCGGCGATGTTGACGGAGATCATGCCGCCGACGAAGCCGGGCACGAGGCCGGGCCGGTCCGCCATGCCGTAGGCGATGTAGCCGGCGAGGACGGGGATGAGGAAGCCGAAGGCGATGCCGCCGATCTGGAAGAGGAGCGCGCCCCAGCTGTCGACCTGGCCCCAGTCGAAGTGCTCCATGACCGGCTTGGCCTCGTTGATCTGGTAGCCGCCGATCGCGAAGCCGAGGGCGATCAGCAGACCGCCCGCCGCGACGAACGGAACCATGTAGCTCACACCGGTCATCAGCCACTTGCGGAGCTTGGTGCCGTAGCTGTCACCGGCGTCGCCCGCGCGCTCGACCGGCGTGGAGCCGGTTCCGGGCGCCCCGGTCACCTCACCGCGCGCCGCCTTCCCACGTACCTCGGTGATGAGCTCGGCGGGACGGTTGATCCCCGCCTTCACGCCGACGTCGACGGTCGGCTTGCCGGCGAAGCGGTCCTTGTCGCGTACGGGGACGTCGTGGGCGAAGATCACGCCGTCCGCCGCCGCGATGACGGCCGGGTCGAGCCGTGTGAAGCCGGCCGAGCCCTGGGTCTCGACGGCGAGTTCGACGCCCGCCTCACGGCCCGCGTTCTCCAGGGACTCGGCCGCCATGTAGGTGTGGGCGATGCCGGTCGGGCAGGAGGTGACGGCGACGATACGGAAGGGGCGCGCGTCGGCGGTGTCCGCCCCGCTCGCGTCCGTGGCGCCCGGCGCCGGAGCGGTCGGGCCGCCCGGCGCCGGGGCCGCGGTACCCGTGGCGGTATCGGCGGAGGCCGCCCCCGACACCGCCACGGAGTCCGATGAGGCGCCCGCGGGGGCGCCCGGGGATACGTCCGCGGAGGCGCCGGCCGCGTCCGCCTCCGGCGCATCCCCGCGGATGAGCGCCGCCGCTGTCGCCGCGTCACCCGCCGCGCGCAGCGCGTCGGTGAACTCCGCGTTCATCAGCTGCCGCGCCAGCGACGACAGGATCGTCAGATGGGCGTCGTCCGCACCGGCGGGCGCGGCGATCAGGAAGATCAGGTCGGCGGGGCCGTCCGCCGCGCCGAAGTCGATGCCGGCGGCGCTGCGTCCGAAGGCCAGCGTCGGCTCGGTGACGTGCGCGCTGCGGCAGTGCGGGATGCCGATGCCGCCGTCCAGGCCGGTCGGCATCTGGGCCTCGCGAGCGGCCACGTCGGCGAGGAAGCCCTCCAGGTCGGTCACCCGGCCCAGGGTGACCATGCGTTCGGCGAGGGCGCGTGCCGCCGCTTCCTTGGTGTCGGCGGACAGGTCGAGATCGACCAGGTCCGCGGTGATCATGTCGCTCATCGCGGGCTCCTTCGCACGCGTATCGCCCGGGGAGTGCAGTGGGCGGGGGCGGGGACGAGGGTGGGGACGGGGGTGCAGTGGGGGGTCATGGGGGTGGGCTCGGGGATGAGCTCCGGGGTGGTGGGGGCGAGGCCGGGGAAGCCTCGCCCCCACCGGGCGGCAGGGCGGCTCAGGTGGCCCTGCCGCCCGCAGGCCGCGGCGAGTAACGGGGAGCCTCGCCGCTTCATGGCCGGTCCACTGAGGGGTGCCGGACGAGTGGAGAGCGCCCAGCGAGCCGGGCCGGGCGCCTTGGCCGTTGCGGTGGCGCGCGCTGCCGCGCAGGTCGCCACAGCCGGCACGGAGGCGCGCCTCGCCGGGGACGTCATCGCCGATGCGCCACGCGCGTCCGGCGCCCTCACCGTCGTAGAAGCGGAGCTGGAGGCGCACGCCACCGGCGCCCTCACCGTCGTAGGAGCGAAACGGTTCGTCATGACACCGGCTCCTTCAGTGCGCGGTCCACCGGTACCTCCGCCGTCACCGTCACCGCGGCCGGGTCCAGGTCGGACGGGGTCGGCATCACGCTGCCGGGGAGTTGTACGGCGGCGGCGCCGTGGGCGACGGCGGAGGCGAGGGCCTCCGGGCCGCTGCCGCCGGCGATGAGGAAGCCGGCGAGGGAGGAGTCGCCGGCGCCCACGTTGCTGCGGACGGTGTCGACGCGTGCGCTGGCGTACCAGGCGCCCTCGCCGTCCACGAGGAGTTGTCCGTCGGCGCCCAGGCTCGCGAGCACGGCGCGTGCGCCCATCTCGCGCAACTCCTCGGCCGCCTTCACCGCGTCGCCCACCGTGGACAGGGGGCGCCCGACGGCTTCCGCGAGCTCCTCGGCGTTCGGCTTCACCACGTCGGGGCGTTCGCGCAGCGCCTCCAGGAGCGCACGCCCCGAGGTGTCCAGCGCGATGCGCGCACCTCCGGCGTGCGCCCGCGCGACCACGTCGGCGTACCACGACGGCGCGAGCCCCCGGGGCAGGCTCCCGCAGCACGCGATCCAGTCGGCGTCACGCGACTGCGCCCGCACTGTCTCCAGGAGCAGTTCCTGCTCCTCCGCCGACAGCTCCGGGCCGGGAGCGTTGATCTTCGTCAGTACGCCGTCGGACTCGGCCAGCGCGATGTTCGAGCGGGTGGCGCCCGCGACCGGGACCGGCGCGACCTCGATGCCCTGCGCGTCGAGCAGATCCGCGACGAGCGCCCCCGGCGCACCACCCAGAGGCAGAACCGCGACCGTGCGCCGGCCCGCGGCCGCCACCGCGCGCGAGACGTTCACGCCCTTGCCGCCCGGGTCCATGCGTTCGCCGGTGGCGCGGATGACCTCGCCGCGCTCCAGCGAGGGGACCTCGTAGGTGCGGTCCAGGGACGGGTTCGGGGTGACGGTGAGGATCATGCGCGCACTACCTCCGTGCCGCCGCGCTCGATGGCGGTGGCGTCTTCGGGGCTCAGCCCGCTGTCGGTGATCAGCAGGTCCACGTCGCTCAGGTCGCCGAAGCGGGCGAAGTGCTCCTGGCCGTGCTTGGAGGAGTCGGCGAGCAGCACGACACGGCGGGCGGCGGCGATCGCCGCGCGCTTGACCGCGGCCTCGGCGAGGTCGGGGGTGGTCAGGCCATGGTCGGCGGAGAAGCCGTTGGCCGCCACAAAAAGGACATCTGCCCGGATCTCGCCGTACGCGCGGAGCGCCCAGGCGTCGACGGCGGCGCGCGTACGGTGTCGTACGCGCCCCCCGACGAGGTGGAGCTGGATGCCGGGGTGGTCCGCGAGGCGGGCCGCGATCGGCAGGCTGTGTGTGACGACGGTGAGCGCGGCTTCCAGCGGGATGGCGCCGGCCAGGCGGGCGATCGTCGTGCCGGCGTCGAGGATCAGCGTGCCCTCGGTCGGGAGTTCGGCGACGGCCGCCTTGGCGATGTGGTCCTTCTCGTCGGCCGCCGTCGTCTCGCGCTCGGCGAGGTCCGGCTCGAAGTCGAGGCGCCCGGCGGGGATGGCTCCGCCGTGCACGCGGCGCAGCAGGCCCGCGCGGTCGAGGGCCTTCAGGTCCCGGCGGATCGTCTCCGCGGTGACCTGGAACTCCTCGGCCAGTGAGAGCACGTCCACCCGCCCGCCGTCACGCGCGAGCCGGAGGATCTCCTGCTGCCGCTCCGGTGCGTACATGTCCGCTCGCCTCCGACTCGATGTCCGGTCGTTTCCGACTGATGCCCGAACTTGTGGTTTCGCCTGGAGGCTACGCCCGGATTTCTGGAAAGTAAACAGGTTCGGGCCCGATTCGGGCATGAACGGACTTCCGGCCTGGTCAGGACATGCGGAAGGCCCGGCGCGCACAGGGGCGCCGGGCCTTTCTCCACATACTCAGTGATTTACGTACTCAGGGATCCACGTACTCACCTGCTCAGGGATCCACGCGCTCAGGTCAGACGAGTTCCGGCTGCTTCTCGTTCACGCCCGCCGGCTCCTCCCCCGCCCCCTCCAGATGCTGCGCCCCCCGCTTGGGCAGCGCGAACATCAGCAGGAAGATCAGGGCCATGACCGCCGCGACCCAGCCCAGCGCGTGCTGGAAGGCGTCGACGAAGACCGGTCCCACCTGCTCGGGGCGCAGCGCGTCCGGGATCTCGTTGAAGAAGACCACCGACACCAGGCCGAGCCCCAGCGCGTTGCCCATCTGCTGCACGGTGTTGATGAGGCCGGACGCCGATCCGGCGTGCTCGCGCGGTACGCCCGACAGCACCATGTCGGTCAGCGGGGCGAAGATCAGGCCCATGCCGAGGCCCATCACGACCAGCGGGAGGGCCATCTGCCAGGGAGCGATGGCGGTGCCGTACCGGCCGGCCTCCCAGAGGTAGAGCGGCACACCCGCGGTCATGGTCAGCGCCCCGGACTGGAGGACCGCACGGCCTCCGACGCGCGGCACCAGCTTCTGCACCGACAGCCCGGCGGCCAGGGAGACCGCGATCGAGAACGGCACCCCGGTCAGCCCCGCCTTCAGCGGACGCCAGCCCAGTCCGACCTGCATGTACAGCGTCCACACCAGGAAGAAGATGCCGAGGCCGATGCCGAAGACGGTCTGGACGGCGATGCCGGCGGCGAAGCTCTTCACGCGGAACAGGGAGAGTTCGATGAGCGGGGAGCCATCGCGGGCGGCCTTGCGCTTCTCGTACGTCACCAGCGCGGCGAAGACGACGAGCGCGCCGGCCATCGACAGGTACCCCCACAGCGGCCAGCCCAGCTCACGGCCCCGGGTCAGCGGATAGAGCAGCATGAGCAGTCCGAGGGTCACCAGGGCGACGCCCACCAGGTCAAGGCGCAGGGCGCGCGGCGCCTTGGACTCGGTGATGTAGCGGCTGCCGAGGATCAGACCCGCGATGCCGACCGGGAGGTTGATGAGGAAGATCGGGCGCCATTCCAGGCCGAGGATGTTCCACTCCGTCAGCAGGGCGCCGAGCAGTGGACCCGACACCGCGCCCAGGCCGACGATCGCGCCGAACAGCCCGAAGACCTTGCCGCGCTCCTCCGCCGGGAACGTCGCGTGCACGATCGACAGCACCTGCGGCACCATCAGCGCCGCCATCCCGCCTTGCAGGATCCGCGAGGCGACCAGCATCTCCGGGTTCGCGGCGAGGCCGCACAGCGCGGAGGCGAGGGTGAAGCCGCCGATCCCGATGAGGAAGAGCCGCTTGCGGCCGTGGATGTCACCGAGACGCCCGCCGGTGATGAGGCCGGCGGCGAAGGCGAGCGCGTAGCCGGCCGTTATCCACTGGATCTGACTGACGCTCGCGCCCGCCTCGGCCTGGATGGACGGGATGGCGATGTTGACGATCGTGACGTCGACGAGGTCCATGAAGGCCGCGGTCATCACGATCGCGAGAGCGAACCAGCGGCGCCGGTCAGGCGTAGGAGCAGGCGTGGAAACCACGGTTTCGGTGGAGGTCATGTGCTCAAGCTACGACCGCATTAGGTCAGATCGTGTCCTAGATCTACGGCATCCTCGAACTCATGACGACGGATACTCCGGCCCGGCTTCTCCACCTCCTCTCGCTCCTCCAGACCCCGCGCGAATGGCCCGGCGGCGAGCTCGCCGACCGGCTCGGGGTGTCCCGCCGTACCGTGCGGCGGGACGTCGACCGGCTGCGCGAACTGGGTTACCCGGTGCAGGCCAGCAAGGGTTCCGACGGCGGCTACCGGCTCGTCGCGGGCAAGGCGATGCCGCCGCTCGTCCTCGACGACGAGGAGGCGGTCGCCATCGCGGTCGGGCTGCGGGCGGGGGCCGGGCACGCGGTCGAGGGGGTCGACGAGGCGTCCGTACGGGCGCTGGCCAAGCTGGAGCAGGTGCTGCCGTCCCGGCTGCGGCACCGTGTCTCCACCCTCCAGGCCGCGACCACGCCGCTGACCAGCGGGGACGGGGCGAGCATCGCGCCCGAGACGCTGACCGTCATGGCCTCGACCGTCGCCGGGCACGAGCGGCTGCGGTTCGCCTACCGCACGAAGGACGGGACCGAGTCGCGGCGCGTGACGGAGCCGTATCGGCTGGTCTCCACCGGGCGGCGCTGGTACCTCGTCGCGTACGACCTCGATCGCGACGACTGGCGTACGTTCCGGGTCGACCGGGTGAGCGAGCCGTTCGCCACAGGGGCGCGGTTCGCTCCGCGGGAGTTGCCGACGGGGAGCGCGGCGGAGTATCTGCGGCAGTCGATGTACCGGCGGCAGGAGACGTACGAGTTCGCCGTCACGTTCGCCGCTTCGGCGGAGGTGGTCGCGGCGCGGGTGCCGGGGTGGGTGGGGACGCCGGAGGCGGTGGGCGAGGTGGGTGACTCCGGTGAGGCCCGCTGTCGCCTGCGTGGGGAGTCGGGGGACGCGGTGGAGTGGCTGGCGATTCGGCTTGCCATGACGGGGGTCGACTTCACGGTGGAATCGCCTAGTGAACTGGTGGAATGTGTACGGGGGTTGGGGGAGCGGATGGTTCGGGCCGCGGGCGGGTGAACTGACCCGGTCGTGAGGTGCCCGGGGTGGGGGCTGGGCGGGGGGCTCGCTCGCCACCGCGCCCACCGAGCTACGGGCGCCCCCAGGGAAACCCCTCCAACACCCTCAGATTCCGCAACGCCAACTCCGCCGGTCCCCCCGGCCCGCTCACCCGCGCGTCGCCCGCCACCCATGCCTCCACCGCCGTCCGCACCGCCGCGCTCGCGACCGCCGCCGCGAAGCGGATCTCAGCGGTGACGGCTGAGCCGGCGGAATCTGCGTCGGCATCGGCAACGTTGTCAGCACCCTGCGTCACCCCACCGCCCCGCGCCCCCCGCTCCTCCAACACCTCCCCCAACATCCCCTCCGCATCCCGGCACACCTCCGCCCACACCTTGCCCAGCGCCGGGCTGGTCTCCGCCAGGCGGATCAAGGTGCGTACCCATTCCCAGGAGGCGGCGGAGACTCCGACACCCGGCGTGAGGGTCCGGCGTACCGCGTGTTCCAGGGCCTCCGGCACGGAGAGTTCCGCCGGTGCCTCCCGCACCGCTTCCGCCCAGCGCTGGGCGCCTGCCGCGTAGAGCGGGGCGACGGCCTCTTCCTTGGTCGCGAAGTAGCGGTAGAACGTGCGCGGCGCGATACCGGCGGCCTGGGCGATGTCCTCGGCGCGCGTGGCGCGCAACCCGCGCTGGACGAAGAGCCCCGCCGCCGCCCTGGCGATGTCCATCCGCGTCTCGGCCTTGCGCCGCTCGGTCAGCGAGACCGGCGCCGACGACGACGCACGGGAGGAGCCGGCCGAACCGGCGGAACTGGTGGAACGCGATGCTGGGGTGGGGCTGCTCACATCGGCAGGCTATGCCCATGTGACACAATCTGCCATCCGGCGGGCCACCCCGGGGTTCAGGTACGGGGTGGCCCGCCGTCCAGCATGCCCTCGCATCGACCAGGCGCACGAAGGGCAAAGAGCAGAGCCGGACCCCGGCACCCGGGGGGAGGGCGCCGAAGTCCGGCTCAGGGAGAGTCCCGGCGCCGGGGGGAGTGCGTCGGGACTTGGCTCTGGGGCCCGGCCCTCGACAGAAGACCGGACTCGTACAACTCGCGTTCTCGAACTCATGTACCTGAACTCTTGGACCCTGAAGTCTTGTTCCCAGGGTCCTGCCTCTTGAAGCGACCCAACACAGCCATGTTTGCGCCGCGTTGCGACACCCGGCGTGCGCGGGCACGCCCACGCCGCTGCGGTCGGCCCTACGCCGCCGCGTCGAAACCCGTGTCCCGGGCCAGCTTCTTCAGTTCCAGCAGGGCGTGCTTCTCGATCTGGCGGATGCGCTCGCGCGTCAGCCCGTGCTCCTTGCCGACCTCGGTCAGGGTGCGCTCCCGGCCGTCGTCGATGCCGTAGCGCATCTTGATGATGGACGCCGTGCGCTGGTCGAGGCGGCCGATCAGGTCGTCCAGTTCCTCGCTGCGCAGGAGGGTCAGGACGGACTGCTCGGGCGAGACCGCGGAGGTGTCCTCCAGCAGGTCGCCGAACTGGGTGTCGCCGTCGTCGTCGATCGACATGTTCAGCGAGACCGGGTCGCGGGCCCAGTCCAGGACGTCCGTCACGCGCTCGGGGGTGGAGCCCAGCTCCTGTGCGATCTCGGCGGGCTCCGGGTCGCGGCCGTTCTCCCGGTTGAACTCGCGCTGGACCCGGCGGATACGGCCGAGTTCCTCCACGAGGTGGACGGGGAGGCGGATCGTGCGCGACTGGTCGGCTATCGAGCGGGTGATCGCCTGGCGGATCCACCAGGTGGCGTACGTGGAGAACTTGAAGCCCTTGCGGTAGTCGAACTTCTCCACCGCGCGCACCAGGCCCGCGTTGCCCTCCTGGATCAGGTCGAGGAGGGGGAGGCCGCTGCGCGGGTAGCGGCGGGCGACCGCGACCACGAGGCGGAGGTTGGACCGGATGAAGACGTCCTTGGCCCGCTCGGCCTCGTCGACCAGCGCTTCGAGCTCCTCGCGGGTGGCGTCCGCCTTGGACTCCTCGTACCCGTCGAGAACCTGCCGCGCGAACACACCCGCTTCGATCATCTGGGACAGCTCGACTTCCTTGGCGGCGTCGAGCAGCGGGGTACGCGCGATCTCGTCGAGATACATGCCGACCAGGTCGCGGTCGGCGATCTCGCCGGCGTGGGCGCGAACACTGCGTGCCTTGTCGACGGCCCCACCGGAGGCGGACTGACGACGGGCGACGGCACGGGTTGCCATGCGTGTGCTCCCTTGCGATGTGGGCTGGCGGGTGGTCCTTGGATGCCTGGTCCCGATCCGGTCCGGCACTGTCCGGTCCGGACTCTCCTCGGGTGCCCTGCTTCCGATGGAAACAACGACTGGAATCAGGACAGAATTCCCAACCCGTCCCCCTATTTTTCTGATCATGCAGTATCCTGCGCGGCCACACGGTCGGCGACGGTACCGACCGGTTCCACGGAGCCGCAGGTCAGGCCATGAGTCGAGACCGATCCCCGGCTCCTCATGAACCCCTCCCGCCCCTGCTCCCATGAGACGCCCGTCACACTCGGCGTGGCCGTCCGACCCTGGAATGGACCGCCGTCCGGTCCGGGTGAGGGACCGGAAAAGCCGCCGCCGTCGGTCGTCCCCTGCCCCAGAAGACGGCCGGCACCCCCCGATGGTTGCCAGGTCAGCGCACTCCCACGGAATTCACAGCTACACCACATCCGGCCCTTATGCCCCGCGGGGCGTACCGCCTCAGCCGAACTGCACCGACCGCTTCGCCATCCCCATCCAGAACCCGTCGATCACCGAGCGCTGCGTGTCCAGCTCGCCGGAGACCTCGGCCGCGCCCATCGTCACGAAGAGGGGCGCGAAGTGCTCGGTGCGCGGGTGGGCGTAGCGGCCGGCCGGGGCCTTGTGGAGGAAGTCGAGCAGCCCGTCCCAGTCCCGGGTCTCCAGGGCCCGGCGGCCCCAGTCGTCGAACTCGGAGGACCAGCTCGGCACTCCCCCGCCGGTGTGCCGGAGCGCGGCGAGGTTGTGGGTGAAGAAGCCGGAGCCGACGATCAGGACGCCCTCGTCGCGCAGCGGGGCCAGCTTGCGGCCGATGTCCATGAGCTTGACCGGGTCGAGGGTCGGCATGGAGATCTGGAGGACCGGGATGTCGGCCTCGGGGAACATCTCGACGAGGGGCACGTAGGCGCCGTGGTCGAGGCCGCGGTCCGGGATGTCCTGGACGGGAACGCCGGGGGCGCGCAGCAGCTTGCGGACGGACTCGGCGAGCGCGGGTGCGCCGGGGGCGCCGTACGTCACCTGGTAGTAGTGCTCGGGGAAGCCCCAGAAGTCGTAGACGAGGGGGATGGTCTCGACCGCGCCGAGGGCGAGCGGGGCCTCCTCCCAGTGGGCGGAGACCATGAGGATCGCCTTGGGGCGCGGGAGGTCCGCGGACCAGGCGGCGAGTTCGCCGGGCCAGATCGGGTCGTCCGCGAGCGGCGGCGCGCCGTGACTGAGGTAGAGCGCGGGCATGCGCTCCAGGGGTGTGCGCTCCTGGGTTGCGGCGGACATGGCGCGGCTCCCTCCGAAAGGTGTTATATGAACACAGTTTTTCAGGTGTTACTTGAACTCTAAAACTTCTACCTTCCTGAACATACTCCGAACTTGTTTAACTTTCAAGGAGCCTTCTCGTACAGTGGACGACATGGCCGAAGAACCCGTCTGGCTCACCGCCGAGGAACAGCGCGTCTGGCGCTCCTACATGCACGCCACCACTCTTCTGGAGGACCACCTCGACCGCCAGTTGCAGCGGGACGCGGGCATGCCGCACATCTACTACGGGCTGCTCGTCGCCCTCGCCGAGGCGCCGCGGCGCCGGCTGCGGATGACCGAGCTGGCGATGAAGGCGAAGATCACCCGGTCCCGGCTCTCGCACGCCGTCTCCCGCCTGGAGAAGAACGGCTGGGTCCGCCGCGAGGACTGCCCCTCCGACAAGCGCGGCCAGTTCGCGATCCTCACCGACGAGGGGCACGCCGTACTGAGCCGCACGGCGCCCGGCCATGTCACCGCCGTACGCCAGGCGATGTTCGACCGGCTCACCCCGGAACAGCAGAAGTCCCTCGGCGAGATCATGGAGATCGTCGCCGAGGGACTTCAGCCCAACGAAGCGGGTGCGGATCTGCCCTGGCTCCGCTGAGCCAGGGCAGATCCCGTGAGAGCCGGGCCCTCACATTCGTACGTACGGAGCGTCCCCGTCCCCGTACGTACGAGGCCCGAAGGGGTACGACCGTCCGGTCGTCGTCAGTGGGCGACGACCGGGACCGGCAGCTCGTCCTCCGCGCCCTCCCCGGCACCGGCCACGGCCGACGTGTCGGGACGGCCGGCGTTGACCAGGGTCACCACGATGGCCGCGGCCAGGACCAGCATGCCGACGGCGAACCAGATCGCGTTGGTGTAGCCGTGCACCTGGCCCTCCAGCGCCACCAGCTGCTGCTGCGACTTGGAGGTCGCGGAGCCGATGTGGTCGGCGACGTAGGACGTGGTGGCGGAGGCGGCGATCGTGTTCAGCAGGGCCGTACCGATGGCGCCGCCCACCTGCTGCGAGGTGTTGACCATCGCGGAGGCGACACCGGCGTCACGCGGCTCGATGCCGTACGTGGCCAGGGACATGGCGGGCATGAACGCCGTACCCATGCCGAGACCGAGCAGCAGCATCGCGGGCAGGATCGTCGAGGCGTACGACGAGCCGATCTCCAGCTGCGTCATCAGCAGCATGCCGACCGCGGCGACCAGGAAGCCGGGGCCCATCAGCATGCGGGCCGGCAGCCGGGTCATCAGACGGGTGCCGATCTGGGTCGAGCCGACCATCATGCCGACGATCATCGGCATGAACGCGAAGCCGGTCTTGATCGGCGAGAAGCCCTTCACGACCTGGAGGTAGTAGGTCAGGAACAGGAAGGTGCCGAACATCGCGATGATCGCGATACCGAGCGAGAGGTAGATACCGCCGCGGTTGCGGTCGGTGACCACGCGCAGCGGCAGCAGCGGGGCCTTGACCTTGGCCTCGGTGACGACGAACGCGAGCAGCAGGACCGCGGAGGCGACGAACATGCCGACGGTCACGGAGTCGCCCCAGCCGTTGGACTCGGCGCGGGTGAAGCCGTAGACCAGCGCGACCAGACCCAGGGTGGAGAGCAGGACGCCGGGGATGTCGAGCGGGTTGCGGTTGCGGCCGCCCTCGGGCTCACGGATGACGAAGTAGGCGCCGAGCGCGGCGACGATGGCGAACGGGATGTTGACGAAGAACGTCCAGCGCCAGTCCATGTACTCGGTCAGCACGCCACCGAGGATGAAGCCCACGGCACCGCCACCACCGGCGATGGCACCGTAGATGCCGAACGCCTTGGCCCGCTCCTTGGCGTCCGTGAACATCACGGCGAGCAGGGAGAGCGCGGCGGGCGCGAGCAGCGCGCCGAAGACGCCCTGGAGGGCGCGGGCGCCGAACATCATGGCCTGGTTGGTGGCCGCGCCGCCGAGTGCGGAGGCGAGTGCGAAGCCGATCAGGCCGACGACGAAGGCGTTCTTACGGCCCCACAGGTCGGCGATCCGGCCGCCGAAGAGGAGGAGGCCACCGAAGGCGAGGGCGTAGGCCGTGACGACCCACTGCCGGTTGCCGTCGGATATGCCGAGGTCCACCTGGGCGGACGGCAGGGCGATGTTCACGATGGTGGCGTCGAGGACGACCATCAGCTGGGCGAGCGCGATGAAGACGAGCGCCCGCCAGCGGTTGGCGTCACCGGACGGGGCCGGTGCGCCGGGAGCCTTTGCGGCTGTTTGAGACATGGGTCTACCCACTTCAGGACTTCGTGACGGAAAAAGGACGAGTAACGGGGACGGTCCGTCATCGGTGACGGCCGGTGAGAGTCGTTGCGTTATGGACTGCGGTGGAGCTCTGGACTAATCGGTCGACCCGGTGGTCGACTCGTCGGTCGACTATTCGGTCAGGACTGGCGGAGGTCCTCCATGGTCACGGCCGTGCCCGGCAGGGTGGAGCGGGCCGGGGCCCGCAGTCCGTCCAGGAACAGCTGTAGATGGCGGTGGACGAAACGGTCGGCGCTGAGGCATCCCGTGCCAGCCGGCGGCCGGCTGAGCTGGGCCACGGCCACCATCACGTCACCGACGCCCACGTCGTCGCGGAGCTGACCGGCCGCCTTGGCGCGGTCCATCAGCCGGCCGACGAGCTCCTCGATGCGTTCGCGGGATGCTTCCAGGTCGGGGTGGTGCTGGTCGAAGGTGCTCTGCACCATGGGGCACAGCGCGCTGATCCGCTCGTCGGCGGAGGTGTGCACGAAGCGCTCCAGGGCCCCGAAGGCGTCCCCGCTCTCCGCGAGCGCGATCTCGGCCGCCTCGGACGTCCGGTCCATGACGGAGCAGACGACCTCGCGGACGAGCGCGTCACGGTCGGGGAAGTTGCGGTACACCGTGGCGTTGCCGACACCGGCGCGGCGGGCGATCTCGTCGAGCGGCACATCGGGGCCGAACTCGACGAACATCTCCAGGGCGGCGGTGACGATGCGCTCCCGGTTGCGCAGGGCGTCGGCGCGGGGCCGGGTCACCTTCTTCTGCACAGCGGTCACGGTCACGGCGTACTCCTCGGTCGGCTGGTCTGGCGATCCGGGGAGGCTTTCCCCGTTTCGCGCGAACACAGGTCTAAACGGGGAGACGCTCCCCGGTTATTTCAGGTTGAGGGGAAGTTGTGCTGTGACCTGACTCACATCGCCTCGGCCGAGAAACCCACGTTCGGCCTCTCCAGCGCGCGCCCGCCCACCCCACGACACAGGGTGATCGAAAGGGTGCAGCCCGTGGACCTGCGGCTGCCGTGGACGGAGAGGGCCGTGCATGCAGCAGACCAGCCGGGCAGCGCAGCAGACCAGCCGTCGGATACGCCCGCGCCGCGTCGCCGCCCTCGTGTCCGTGACCGCGCTGACCCTCGCGGTCAGCACCTCGGCCGGTACACGTCACCTCACGGCGGCCCCCGCACCCGCGGGCGCCGGACCGGTCGCGCTGGCCCGCACCTCCGCCCACGGCCCCTGTCTGATCCGCGGCGGCTCCGCGATCCAGATGTCCGAGGGCGTCCCCACCACCGGCGGCTACTCCCGCTCCACCGGCACCGTCCGCGCCCTCACCCTGATGATCGACTTCTCCGACGCGCGGGGCCGCGGCCCCGCCCTCGACCGATTCCGCGAGTTCTTCCCGCAGACCCAGGACTGGTTCCGCACCAGTTCCTACGGCCGCCTCGATTACCGCCCCGAGACGCCGATCCCGACCTGGCTGCGCATGCCGAAGTCCTTCGCGGCGTACGGCATAGAGCGCGGCGCGCCCTTCGACCCCGGCTACCGGGACCTGGTCCAGGACATCGTGGCCGCCGCCGACCCGAAGGTGGACTTCCGGTCGTACGACTTCCTGAATGTGCTGGTCACCCCGAACGCCGGGCCCTCCGCGCTGGACACGGTCCTGTCGGTGACCTTCGCCGGGAACCCGGACGCCCCGGTCGCCGACGGCGTCCCGGTCGCCAACGCGTCCTTCGTCTACTCCCGCCAGGACGACGGCTCCGGCTCCTACGCGCAGACCGGCTACCGGGTCCTGCCGCACGAGAACGGGCATGTCTTCGGGCTGCCCGACCTCTACACGGCGGGCGGCGGCGGCTCGGTCGGCCACTGGGACATCATGAGCGAGGACTGGGGCGCCAACAACGACCTCCTCGGCTGGCACAAGTGGAAACTGGGCTGGCTGGACGCCTCCCAGGTGACCTGCGCGACCGCCCGCGGCACCACCGAGTACGCCCTCACCCCGATGGCCAGGACCGGCGGCGCCAAGCTGCTCTTCGTGCCGGTCAGCGGCCGTACCGGATACGCGGTGGAGCTGCGCACCCGCGAGGGCAACGACGAGGCGGTGTGCCGGCCCGGGGCGCTGATCTACAAGGTGGACGCCGACGTCGACACCGGGATGGGCCCGGTCACGGTGTACGACTCCCGCCGGGACAGCGGCGGCTGCACCCGCAGCCCCAACGTCCACGCGGAACTCTCCGACGCCCCCTTCGCCCCGGGCCAGGTCTTCAAGGACCGCAGACACGGGATCCGGATCGAGGTGGCGGGGGTCGACCCGTCGGGCGACTACCGGGTACGCGTGACGCGGGACTGAGCCGAGCCGCGCCGAGCGGCTACGCCGCACCGGCACCGGTACGCCCACCCGGACAGCCCGTGCAGGCTTACCGTAGGGCTCCCGCGACTGCCGTACCGGAGAGCGAATGCCCGCGAAGACGATCACGACCATGGACGACGCCGTGGCGCCGACGGCCGCTGCCGCCGTGCCGGCGGAGGCGGTCACGCCGTTGATCCGCGGGATCGCGGTACTGCGGGAGCTGACCGAGGCGGGCGGCGCGCTGAGCCCGAGCGCGCTGGAGCGGGCGACCGGCCTCGCGCGGTCCACGGTCGACCGCATCACCGCCACCCTCGCCCGCATGGGATACGTCCGCCTCGACGGCCGGGACGTGGTCCTCACCCCCCGGCTGATGGACCTCGGCAACGCCTATCTGGCCGCCCTGCGGCTGCCCGCCCTGCTGGACGCGCGCGCCGACGAACTGGCCGACGAACTCGACGAGTCGGTGTCCCTGGCGGTCGCCGACCGCGACGGCATCCGCTTCATCCACCAGGCCACCCGCCGCCGCGCGATGTCCCTGAGCTTCCGTATCGGCGACCTCCTGCCGGCCGAACGCACCGCGCCGGGCGCCCTGTTCGCGACGGAGTGGACGGACGCGGACCGGCGGGCCTGGCGGGAACGCCGGGCGGCGGACCCCGAGGACCGGGGTTTTCCGGCCGTACCGCCCCGCGAACACCCGGGTCCGGACGAGGAGTTCGAGCGCCGGGCGGCACAAGCGGCCGTCGACGGCTGGGCGTTGGACGACCAGCTGATCGAACCGGGCCTGGTGGCGGTCGCGGTACCGGTACGGGAGCCGCACACCGGGCGGATCGCGTGTGCGGCGAGCGTCGTCAGCCACACCAGCCGGCACACGGCGGCCGGACTGCGGGACACCCTGCTGCCGCGGCTGCGGGCGGCGGTGGCGGACATGGAACGGGAGCTGCGGCAGACGCCCGTAGCGGAGGCGGGGTCCGGGCCGTCCGGTCTCGCGATCTGGACCGGGGCGTCCAAGCAGGAGCTCGGCAGGGGGTTCGTGGAGTCCCTGGCCCGCGGGCTGACCGTGCTGACCGCGTTCGGCGAGGGCCGGGCCGCCCTGACCCTGACGGAGGTGGCGAAGGCGACGGGCCTCGCGCGCGCCACGGCCCGCCGCGCCCTGATCACCTACGAGCACCTGGGCCTCGTCACCGCGACCGGGCACCGCACCTTCGCCCTCACGCCCCGGGTGCTGTCCCTGGGCTTCCCGCCCCTGGCCCGCACCACGCTGTCCGAGATCGCGACCCCGCATCTGGCGGACCTCTCCGCCCGTATCCACGAGTCGGCGTCGCTGGCGGTGCTCACCGCGCACGGCGACGAGATCCAGTACACCGCCCGCGTCGCCACGAACCGGGTGATGAGCGTCAACCTCGCCGTCGGCACCCGGCTCCCGGCCTACGCCACCTCCATGGGCCGCGTCCTGCTGGCCGACCTCCCGCCGGCCCGCCGCAACCCCGGAGAGCTGCGCCCGCTGACCCCGCGCACCCTCACGGACCGCGCGGCCCTCGACCGGCTCCTCACCGAGGTCCGCGCGCAGGGGTACGCCCTGGTGGACGAGGAGTTGGAGGCGGGCCTGCGCTCGATCGCGGTCCCGGTGCGCGATCACCGGGGCCGGGTGGTGGCGGCCCTGAACACCGCCATGCACACCACCCGCCGCACCCCCGCGCAATGCGTGAGCGACCTGCTCCCGGAACTCCGGGCGACCGCTACGGCGATCGAACAGGACTTCCACACGGCGGGCCGCTTCACCCGGGTACCGACGGCCTGACGCCTCCGCCCCTCCCCACCTGACCTGCGCGGAAGCGAACCTTCCCACCGCCCACGCCTTATCCGCTAGGCTGGTCGCCGGATCTCACCGAGATCCACGCCGCCCTGCCTTCGTAGCTCAGGGGATAGAGCACCGCTCTCCTAAAGCGGGTGTCGCAGGTTCGAATCCTGCCGGGGGCACGTGACCAAGGGCCAGTTCAGGGGCTTGATCCCCTCGAACTGGCCCTTTGACGACGGTAGCTGTCCCGGGTTTGTCGAGGTGCGCCCGACCGACGCCCATGGCCGGCAATGGATCTTCCTCGACAAGGTGCCGATCTTCGATGACGGGGATGCGCTGAGCCCCGAAGCGGCGTACCCCGTCGACGTTCGGCCTGATCAACTGGTGGAGCCCTGGCCCATGGTCAGGGCTCCTGTCAGTGCCCGGCGCTATCGTTGAGACACTCGTTTGGAGTATCGCCCAGTGACGCAACCGTCACACGGTGTCGCGTGAAGGACGGTAGTGGCTCTCAAGAAGTCGGATCTGTACCGCTCGCTGTGGCGGAGTTGCGACGAGCAGCGCGGCGGCATGGACGCCGGTCAGTACAAGGACTACGTCCTGACGCTGCTGTTCGTGAAGTACGTGACGGACAAGGCCAAGTCCGACCCGCACTCCTTGATCGACGTCCCCGCCGGCGGGTCCTTCGACGACATGGTCGCCCTCAAGGGCGACAAGGAGATCGGCAAGAAGACCAACGACATCATCCGCCGGCTCGCCGAGGCCAACGGGCTTGAGAAGGTCATCGACCTGGCCGACTTCAACGACGAGGAGAAGCTCGGCGAGGGCAAGGACATGCAGGACCGGCTCTCCAAGCTGGTGACGATCTTCGCCGATCTCGACTTCCGCGGCAGCCGCGCCGAGGGCGACGACCTGCTGGGCGGCGCCTACGAGTACCTGATGCGCCACTTCGCCACGGAGTCGGGCAGGTCGAAGGGGCAGTTCTACACCCCGGCCGAGGTCTCGCGGGTACTCGCCAAGGTCCTCGGCATCGGAGCGGACACGCGCCAGGACCACACGGTCTACGACCCCACGTGCGGCTCCGGCTCGTTGCTCCTCACGGTGGCCGACGAGGCCCCGCGCGGCCTGACCGTCTACGGCCAGGAGAAGGACAACGCCACCTGGGCGCTGGCCCAGATGAACATGATCCTCCACGGCTACGAGGACCGTGACATCCGCAAGGGCGACACCCTCACCAGCCCGCAGTTCACCCCGGGCGCACAGCTGCGGACCTTCGACTTCGCCGTCGCCAATCCGCCGTTCTCGACCGAGTCGTGGAGCAACGGCCTGGAGAACGACTACGGCCGCTTCGAGTTCGGCCGGCCGCCGCAGAAGAACGGCGACTACGCCTTCCTGCTGCACATCCTCACGTCCCTCAAGGACAACGGCAGGGCCGCGGTCATCCTGCCGCACGGTGTGCTGTTCCGGGGCCACGCCGAGGCCGCCATCCGTAGGGAACTGCTGGACCGCGGCTACATCAAGGGCGTCATCGGCCTGCCCGCGAACCTCTTCTACGGCACCGGCATCCCGGCCTGCGTCATCGTTCTCGACAAGGAGGACGCCAAGACGCGAACCGGCGTCTTCATGATCGACGCCTCCCAGGGCTTCATGAAGGACGGCAACAAGCACCGCCTCCGGAGCCAGGACATCCACAAGATCGTCGACGTCTTCACCAAGCAGACCGAGATCGAGCGCTACGCACGCATGGTGCCGCTCCAGGAGATCGCCGGCCCGAACAACGACTACAACCTCAACATCCCGCGGTACATCGACTCCTCCGAGCCGGAGGACATCCAGGACCTGCACGCGCATGTGCACGGCGGCATCCCGGACCGCGACCTGGACGCGCTCAGCAGGTACTGGGAGGCGTTCCCGAGTCTTCGTGCCACGCTCTTCCGGCCGAACCGCCCGGGCTACAGCGACCTGGCGGTCGGGGTGGCCGAGGTACAGCAGGCCGTCCTGGATTCCGAGGAGTTCCAGAAGTTCGCCGCTGAGGCCCGCGGCCGGGTCGACGACTGGTTCGCCGCACACCGGCCGGCCCTGCGAGCGCTCGACCCGGACACGGTCCCCAAGGACCTGATCGCCGGTATCAGCGACGATCTGCTGGCCCGGTTCAGGAACACCCCGCTGCTCGACGAGTACGACGTCTACGAACAGCTCATGACGTACTGGCACGACGTCATGCACGACGACGTCTTCCTCGTCATGAACGAAGGGTGGTGCCAGGCGGCGAAGCCCCGCCGGACCATCGAGGACAAGGAGCGCAAGCTCTCCGAGACCCCGGACCTCGTCATCGGCTCCGGGCGCGGCGCCACCAAGCACAAGACGGACCTCGTCCCGCCGGCGCTCGTCGTCGCCCGGTACTTCGCGGACGGGCAGGCGAAGGTCGACGCGCTGCACGCGGCAGCGGCGGACACGAGCCGCGCCGTCGAGGAGTACATCGAGGAGCACGCCACGGAGGACGGCCTGCTCGCCGGGGCGATGGACGACGGCAAGATCACCAAGGCCCTCGCGGCGGCGCGCCTCAAAGCGGCTCGACCAGAGGGACCTGCGGAAGTCGATGCGCAGGAGGTCAGGGCACTGCGGCACCTGGTGCGGCTGTACGACGAGGAGGCCGGCGCCAAGAAGGCCGTCAGGGAAGCCCAGGCCGCCCTCGATCTGGCGACGTTGAGGAAGTACGGCGACCTCGACGAGCCTGAGATCAGGCAGCTCGTCCTCGACGACAAGTGGCATGCCACGATCGCGGACCGGGTGGCCGGTGTCGCGGACTCCCTGACGTTCACGCTCGTCGGACGTATCCGGCAGCTGGGCGAGCGCTACGCGGAGACGGTCGGGGACATCACCACCGAGCTGGAACAGTGGGAAGCCAAGGTGGCCGGCCATCTTGCCGCGATGGGGATCGGCCGGTGAGCGCGGGGGCGGCACTTCCGCCCAGTTGGAGCCGGGCGCGCGTCGGCTCGGTCGGCACGGTGGTGACGGGCAGTACGCCGTCGACCGGCGACCGCTCCAACTACGGCCATGAGTTCCTGTTCGTCAGTCCCGGGGATCTCGGCCGGACGAAATATGTGACGGCGTCGGGCAAGATGCTGTCCGCCCGCGGATTCTCCCGGTCGAGACGGGTTCCCGCGGGCTCGACGCTCTTTGTGTGCATCGGCTCCACGATCGGAAAGGTCGGGCTCGCCGGTCGCGCTCTGGCCACGAATCAGCAGATCAACGCGGTCGTCCCGGCCGGCCAGGTCGACCCGGAGTTCCTGTACTACGCCGTCAGCGCCCTGTCGCCACTCGTTCGCGAGCGCGCCGGCGAACAGGCGGTGCCCCTGGTCAACAAGACGGAGTTCGCGGCGTTCGAGATCGCGTTGCCCTCGCTGCCCGAACAGCGCCTCATCGCGGAGAGTCTCAGCGATGTGGACGCCCTGATGTCCGTCATCGAGCGGATGCTCGCCAAGAAGCAGGCGATCAAGCTGGGCATGACGCAGCACCTCCTGACCAACAGCACCCGCCCCGCCGGCCGCACCGATCCGCAGGCGGACGTTCGCCTGGGAGAGATCTCGGCGTCCATCACGAAGGGCGCGACCCCCACGACCTACGGGTTCGCCTGGGAGTCCAGCGGTATCCCGTTCCTGCGGAGCGAGTGCGTCTCCGAGCGCGGCCTGGACATGCGGCAGTCGATGTTCATCTCACCGGCCGCCCATCACGCCCTGCGTCGGAGCCGGATCGCCGACGGAGACATCCTGATGACGATCACCGGCTACGTCGGCCGCGTCGTCCGCTTGGTGAACACGGGCGAGGCGAACATCAACCAGCACATCGCCAGGGTGCGGATCAAGGACGGCAGATTCGACCCCGGCTACGTGTACCACTACCTGTCGCAGCATGCGATGCGGGAGTACTACGAATCCATCGTGACCGGTCAGGCGTATCCGCAGATCAGTCTGGCGCAGGTCAGGAACACCGGCGTTCCCGCTCTTCCCCACGACGAACAGCGGGCGATCGCCGCGGCGCTGGATGACGCTGACGGCGAGCTGACGGTCCTGCGCCGACGGCTCACGAAGGCACAGCAGGTCAAGCAGGGCATGATGCGACAGCTCCTGACCGGTCGTACCCGCCTGCCTGCCCAGGAGAACGCGGTGACCGCGGTATGAGCGACGTCGGGCAACCCGAGCGCGGGACTCAGGACCGTGTCATCGCCCTGTTCCGCGACTCGTTGGGCTACGAGTACCTCGGCGACTGGGGACACCGTGCGGCGAACGCCAACGTCGATGTCGAACTGCTCACCCGGAACCTCCGTGCGCGGGGCTACGCCGACAACCTCGTCAGCAAAGCCATCGACAAGCTGAGGAGCGACGCCTCGCTCGGCGGCGGCCGTGATCTGTACGAGGCGAACCGGGACGTCTACGGCCTGCTCCGGTACGGGGTGAAGGTCAAGCCAGGTGCCGGCGAGCAGACGGAGACGGTGTGGCTCGTCGACTGGGCGCGCCCCGAAGCCAACCACTTCGCCCTGGCGGAGGAAGTGACGGTGCGGGGGCGGCACACCAAGCGCCCGGACATCGTGCTGTACGTCAACGGCATCGCCTTCGGGACGATCGAGCTCAAGCGCTCGAAGGTCGCCGTCTCCGAGGGCATCCGGCAGAGCATCGGGAACCAGCGTCCGGAGTTCATCCGATCGTTCTTCACGACCGTGCAGCTCGTCATGGCCGGCAACGACGTGGAGGGGCTGCGTTACAGCGCGGTCGGCACACCGGAGAAGTACTGGCTCGCATGGCGTGAGCCCTCCGACATCGCCGGCCCGCTCGACCGGTCCCTGACCCAGCTCTGCTCGAAGGAGCGGCTGCTGGAGCTGGTGCATGACTTCATGGTCTTCGACACGGGGCAGAAGAAGACCTGCCGGCACAACCAGTACTTCGGCGTCAGGGCGGCGCAGCAGCGGATCGCCGAGCGCGAGGGCGGGATCATCTGGCACACCCAGGGCTCCGGGAAGTCCCTGACGATGGTGTGGCTCGCCAAGTGGATCCGCGAGAACCAGCCGGACGCCCGCGTGCTCCTCATCACCGACCGGACCGAACTGGACGATCAGATCGCGAAGGTCTTCCAGGGAGTCGACGAGTCCGTCTACCGCACGAAGAGCGGTGGCGACCTCCTCGCCACGTTGAACGCGAGCCAGGAGTGGGTGATCTGCTCGCTGGTCCACAAGTTCCGTGGCCCGGAGGACGAGGGCGCCCGCGACGAGGCCGAGAGCGAGTTCGTGCGTGAGCTGAGGGAAACCGTACCCAAGGACTTCCACGCCAAGGGCAACATCTTCGTCTTCGTCGACGAAGCCCACCGCACCCAGTCCGGCAAGCTGCACGACGCCATGAAGGCGCTCCTGCCCGATGCCACGTTCATCGGCTTCACCGGTACGCCGCTCCTCCAGGAGGACAAGGACACCACCGTCCAGCGGTTCGGCAGCTTCATCCACACCTACAGGTTCAACGAAGGTGTCGCGGACGGTGTCGTCCTCGACCTGAGGTACGAGGCTCGCACCATCGACCAGAACCTGACCTCGCAGGCCAAGGTCGACCAGTGGTTCGAGGCCAGGACCCGCGGCATGACCGACCTCTCCCGTGCCGCGCTCAAGAAACGCTGGAGCACCGTCCGGAAAGTCGCCGGCTCGGAGCCGCGCGCCCGGCAGATCGTCGACGACATCCTGCTCGACATGGAGACCAAACCGCGTCTGTCGGACGGACGCGGCAACGCCATCCTCGTCAGTGCGAGCATCTACCAGGCGTGCAGGTTCTACGAGCTGTTCACCCAGGCCGGGCTCAAGTGCGCCGTCGTCACGTCGTACACGCCCCACGCGGGCGACATCTCCAAGGAGGACTCCGGCCACGGAGCCACCGAGCGGCTGCGCCAGTACGAGATCTACCGGCGGATGCTCGCGGACCACTTCGACGAGCCCGCCGACAAGGCGATGGGCAAGGTCGAGCAGTTCGAGAGGGACGTCAAGGAACGCTTCGTCAACGCCCCGGCCCGCATGCGGCTGCTCATCGTCGTCGACAAGCTCCTGACCGGCTTCGACGCTCCGAGCGCGACATACCTGTACCTCGACAGGCAGCTGCGGGACCACGGCCTCTTCCAGGCGATCTGCCGGGTCAACCGCCTCGACGGCGAGGACAAGGAGTACGGCTACGTCGTCGACTACCGCGACCTGTTCAACTCCCTGGAGTCCGCGATCACGGACTACGCCGGCGGCGCCCTCGAAGGCTATGAGACGAAGGACGTCGAGGGGCTGCTGTCGGACCGGCTCGACAGGGCCCGTGACGATCTCGACGCGGCCCTGGAGAAGATCCGGGCACTCTGTGGGCCGGTGGCGGCGCCCAAGGGCACCCTCCAGTACCAGCGGTACTTCTGCGCCGCCGAACAGGGCGACGCCGGGCAGCTCAGAGCCAACGAAGCCAAGCGGGTCGCGCTCTACAAGGCCGTCGCGGCGGTGACCCGCGCATACGGCGACCTCGCCAACGAGATGCGGGCCACCGGGTACAGCGACGCCGAAGCCGCCGCGATCAGGAAGGAGATCGCCCACTACGCCGACGTACGCGAAGAGGTCAGACTCGGCGCCGGCGAGAAGGTCGACTTCACCCAGTACGAGGCCGGCATGCGGCACCTGCTCGACACGTACATCAGCGCCCGTCCCTCCGAGGTGGTCGCCGACTTCCAGGAAGCCGGACTGATCCGGTTGATCGCCGAGAAGGGGGCCGGAGCACTCGACCGGCTTCCCACGGGCATCAAGCAGGACCCCGAGGCGATGGCGGGGACGCTCACCAACACCCTGCGCAAGGTGATCGTCGATGAGCGCCCGATGAACCCGAAGTACTACGACCGGATGTCGGAACTGCTCGACGCCCTGCTCCAGGAGCGACGGCAGGGCGCTCTGGACTACAAGGCGTACCTGTCGGGACTGCTGGAGACCGCGTCCCGCCTCGGCAGGGGCGACTCGGACACCGCGTACCCGCAGTGGGCCGACAACGGTGCCCGCCGCGCCCTGATCGACTTCTTCGACCAGGCACCGGAGCAGGCCGCGGTGGTGGACGCCACCGTCCTGGACACCAAGCCCGACTCGTGGGTGGGCAACGCGATGAAGGAGAAGAAGGTCAGGCGAGCGCTCGCGCAGGCGCTGCCCGCCGGCTTCGACCGGCTCGACGCACTGCTGGAACTGCTGAAGGCGCGTGCGGAGTACCGCTGAACTCGAAGAGCGCCTACGGAGATCCGTAGACGCTCTTCGCATGAGGCCGTGCGGCGGTGCGGCCGTGTGGCGATGTGGCCGTGTGCGGCGACCGGGCCGCTACTTGAGCTCGTCCTCGGTGAAGTAGTCGTCCTTGATCAGGATCTCGTAGTTGGACTTGTCGACGCTCGTCGGTTGCAGCAGGACGGCGGGGACGGGCTTGACGCCGTTCTTGTAGCCGATGGCGTTGTCGACCCATGGGGTGCGGCCGTTGAGCACGTCGTCGACGACGGTCGCGGCGGCGTCGCCGAGCTTGCGGACGTCCTTGTAGACGGTCTCCGACTGCTGGCCCGCGATGATCGACTTCACGGACTCCAGTTCGGCGTCCTGGCCGGTGACGATCGGGAGGGGCTTGATGGTGGTGCCGTAGCCGTGCGAGTGCAGGGAGGACAGGACGCCCCTCGATATGCCGTCGTACGGCGAGAGGACCGCGTCGAGCTTCTGGCCGGCGTACTTGGACAGGACGCGGTTCATGCGCTTCTCCGCGGTGGGGCCGTCCCAGCGCAGGGTGGTGATCTTGTCGAGTTCGGTCTGGCCGGACGGGACCACCAACTGCTTGCTGTCCAGGTACGGCTGGAGGAGGGCCATCGAACCGTCGAAGAAGTACTTGGTGTTGTTGTCGTCGGGAGAACCGGCGAACAGTTCGATGTTGAACGGGCCCTTGCCCTTGTCCAAGCCGAGCTTCTCGATGATGTGGTGGGCCTGCATCCGGCCGACCATCTCGTTGTCGAACGAGACGTAGTAGTCGACGTTCTTGGTGCCCATGATGAGCCGGTCGTAGGCGATCACCAGGATGTCGGCGTCGGCGGCCTTCTTCAGCACGGCGTTCAGCGACTTGTTGTCGATCGCCGCGATGATCAGGGCGTCGACGCCCTCCCCGACCAGCTTCTCGATCTGCGCGACCTGGGCCTTCGGGTCGTCGTCGCCGTAGACCAGCTTGGTCTTGTACCCCTTGGCCTTCAGGTTGGCGACCACGCTCTTGCCGTCGGTGAGCCAGCGATCGGAGGACCGGGTCGGCATGGCGATGCCTACGGTGCCGCCCTCTGAGCTGCCGGAGCCGGTGTCGGAGGTGTCGCTCTCGAGGCCACAGGCGGACAGGGTCAGGGCCAGGGAGGCGGCTCCGGCTAGGACGGTTCTTCGATCGAGCACGGTGATGGTTCCTTGTCCTTCTCGTCGTTGAGGGGATGACGGCGTGCGAGTCGGATGTCGAGGGGTGAGGGCGAGGGGGTGCGGTGGAGCGACCGAGCGGTGGAACGGTGACGTACGAACGACGCGAGGATCGGCTCAGCGAGGTTCACGGGTTCCAGAGGGGGGAGCAACTGGCCGTTCTTGAGCGGGAGTTGCGGGGACGCTGGTCAGGCGTCCAAGTTCCTTGCTGCGGCCGGGCGTTCGGGGCGCGCCTGCGCCCGTGATCCCTGTGCCGGGGGGTGTGCACCTACCCATACGTCAGGCTGCGCCACGGCGTTCAGGTCACCTACGGGCCGATCCCGGCAATGCACTGGGGACTCGCCTTCCGAGCGTTCGAAATCTCGACATACGTGCGGAATATTGGCGTGACGGTAAGGGGAGGTGCGCGTGGTGTCAACGGTGCGAACTGGAACGGTTACAGAAAGGTGCGAAGGTGCGGGACGCGTGGGGAGGATGAAGGAACCGGGCCGCACCGACCGGTAATTCCTCGAAACATTCGATGCGCACGATCGAAAGTCGATCTCGATCGAGAGGCACCCCCCTCATCACCCTCGCACGTCAGCCACCTGCGACTGTTTCGTCAACTGTGCCGAAACCATTGACACTTGTCGGGGACAGACCAACACTGCATGCGTTGACGGGGCTCCCCCCTCCGGCCCCCCACCGCCCTCTCCGAGGACGAGGAGGAACACGTCCATGAACGACGCACCCGCACCCAGCAACAACTCCGCCCCCACCCGCCGCAATGTCTGCGCCCTCCTGCTCGGCACCGGTGCCGCGCTGACCCTCCCCGGTGCCGTCGGCACCGCTCACGCCGCCACGGTCGTCACCACGAACCAGACCGGGACCAACAACGGGTACTACTACTCCTTCTGGACCGACGCCCAGGGCACCGTCTCGATGACCCTGAACTCCGGTGGGAACTACAGCACTTCCTGGCGCAACACCGGCAACTTCGTCGCGGGCAAGGGCTGGAGCAACGGCTCCCGCAGGAACGTGACGTACTCGGGCAGCTTCAGCCCGTCCGGCAACGCCTACCTGGCGCTGTACGGCTGGACCTCGAACCCGCTCGTCGAGTACTACATCGTCGACAACTGGGGCACCTACCGGCCCACCGGCACGTACAAGGGCACGGTCACCAGCGACGGCGGCACCTACGACATCTACCAGACCACCCGCTACAACGCCCCGTCCGTGGAAGGCACCAGGACCTTCAACCAGTACTGGAGCGTGCGCCAGTCGAGGCGGACCGGCGGCACCATCACCACCGGCAACCACTTCGACGCCTGGTCCCGCGTCGGGATGCCGCTCGGCAACTTCAGCTACTACATGATCATGGCGACGGAGGGCTACCAGAGCAGTGGCAGCTCCAACATCACGGTCAGCGGGTGAGGGCATGAGCAGCCGTGAGCTCCGCCGTCCCCTCCGTTCCCTGTTCAGCAGATTGGCCGTCCTCGCCATGGCAGCAGCGAGCACCCTCACCGTCCAGGCCGCCGCCCCGGCACAGGCGGTCGCCGCCGCCTGCACCGGGTACGTCGGGCTCACCTTCGACGACGGGCCCTCCAGCAACACCTCGGCCGTGCTGAGCGCGCTCACCCAGAACGGGCTGCGGGCCACGATGTTCAACCAGGGCCAGTACGCCGCCGCCAATCCGTCCCTGGTGAAGGCCCAGGTCAGCGCCGGTATGTGGGTCGGCAACCACAGCTACACCCACCCCCATCTGACCACCCTCGGCCAGGCCCAGATCGACTCGGAGATCTCCCGCACCCAGCAGGCGATCGCCGCGGCCGGCGGTGGCACACCGACGCTGTTCCGGCCGCCGTACGGCGAGACCAACGCGACCGTGAAGGCGGTCGAGGCCAAGTACGGGCTGACCGAGATCCTGTGGAACGTGGACTCACAGGACTGGAACGGCGCCAGTACGGACGCCATCGTCGCCGCCGCCGGACGGCTCACTGACGGCCAGGTCATCCTCATGCACGACTGGTCCGCCAACACGCTCGCCGCGATCCCGCGGATAGCGCAGGGGCTGGCGGCGCGCGGGCTGTGCGCCGGGATGATCTCGCCGACCACCGGCCGGGCCGTCGCCCCCGGTGGCGGCGGTGGCGGTGGTGGCGGCGGCAACACCGGCTGTACGGCCACGCTGTCCGCCGGGTCCTCGTGGAGCGACCGGTACAACCTCAACGTCTCGGTCTCGGGGTCCAGCAACTGGACCGTGACGATGAACGTGCCCTCGCCCGCGAAGGTCCTCTCCACCTGGAACGCCACCGTCAGCTACCCCGGCGCACAGGTGCTGACCGCCAAGCCCAACGGCAGCGGCAACACCTGGGGCGTGACCATCCAGCACAACGGCAACTACACCTGGCCCACGGTCTCCTGTAGTACAGCCTGACCCACCAGGGCGCGGCGACCCCGCCGATGGTCGCCGCGCCTGCTGCCGGGCGCCCTGGATGTCGTATCCTCACGGCACTCGCCGCGCCCGTGACCTGGGGGGATCCGATCCAGGGTCGCCGGCCGGCTCGAACCACCTGGGGATTCATGCGTGCAGCATCTCTGAGCGCCGTGCTCACCGGCGCCCTCGTCCTGTCCGGGACCGCTCTCACCGCTTCGTCCGCGTCCGCCGCGGAGACCGGCGTGGTGATCGAGAAGGTGTCGGTGAACGGCGGCAAGTCCATCGTCTTCGGTACGTCCCGGACGGAGAAGTTCACCATCTCGGCGACCGTCTCCGACGACTCCGGGATCAGCAAGGACCTCGCGTTCCTGAAGATCGACCGTGAGAAGGGCGACGACTACTGGTCCTTCCACGGCGAGCCCACCTGCACCGCCGTCAGCTCCACCACATCCACCTGCAAGCTGACCGTGCAGCTGGAGAAGGACATCGACCTGCCCCGCAACACCCTCGCCGGGCCCTGGGACGTGTACGTCCAGTTCCAGGCCAAGGACGGGGACTACTACGGCGGCGACTGGGGCACCCACCCCGTCAAGCGCCGCGGCACGCTCTCCGTGAACGCCTCGCCCGAGCCGGTGAGCAAGGGCAAGGCGATCACGGTGACGGGCAAGCTGGCCCGTGCCAACTGGGACAAGTACGTCTACGCCGGCTACACCGGGCAGCCGGTGCGCCTCCAGTTCCGGCCGAAGGGCAGCGACACCTACACCACGGTCAAGACCGTGACGAGCGACAGCACCGGCAAGCTGAGGACGACGGTGACCGCCGGCAAGGACGGCTACTGGCGCTGGAACTTCGCCGGTACGGCCACCACCTCCGCGGCCACCGCGAGCGGCGACTACGTCGACGTGCGCTGAGCGACGGAAGCGGTCAGCAGCCCATCGCCCACACATGGGCGTCGCCGCGGTCGTTGGCGGTCGCGTTGTAGCCCACCTCGTCGCCCGGGCGGAGGCAGATCGTCATGGCTCCGCCCGTGGACGGGAACTGGATCGCGGACTCGTAGACCTTGACGTGGTCCTTGACGCCGGGGCCGGAGATGCCGTGGTTCGCCCACGAGGAGTCCTCGTCGGCGATCCAGCTCTCCCACCACTCGTCGTCACCGGAGGCGTTCATCCGCTGCCCGCCGAAGTTCGCGTCGGTCCAGGCGCAGAAGTTGCCGCTCGGACACTCCGCGGCCGACGCGGGCGAGGCGGTGGCCAGGCCCGTGCCGGTGGCGAGGACGGCGGCGACGAGCAGGGAGACGTACTGCTTCACAAGTAGTGCCTTTCCAGGGGTGGTTGTGCGATGCGCCGACAGCCGGGCTAGGGATGGCGGTACGACGCGCTCAGCAACGCCCGGGCCTCGGTGAGGCCGTGGGCGCGCAGTTCCTTGTAGGCGGCGCGGTCTTCGCGCGGGGCCCGGGACTTGAGGTTGTTCACGAGCGTGACCGCGTGGAACCAGCGCCGCTGGTCGCCGTAGAGACGGCGTTCCGCGGCGGCGAGACAGCCGTCGGTGTGATGGCCGACGACCTGTCCCCCGGGCAGCGTCAGGGTGAGTTCGGCCCGGCCGGTGCCGAACAGGGCGCGGTCCACGGCCCCGGAGACGGCCGGGCCGCCCGGCCGGGGCGGAGTGAGGCCCTGGCGGGTCAGACAGCGGTCGGTGAGCAGGACCTGGGCCGCCTTGAGGGTGTCGGCCGGGGTCAGTGACACGGCCGGTTCCCGCGGGCCGCCGCAACTGGTCGCCCACACGGCCAGGGACAGCGTCGCGAGGGCGCGCCGGACGCGGCGGTTCACCCCGGCTGGCAGTCGGAGTGCGGGGTGGTGTCGATCGCGTCGACCTTGTCCGCCCACTCCCAGTTCTCGGAGTAGTCGCCGCCGTAGACCGTGCGTTGCAGACAGGGGCCGGAGCGGGGGAAGTGGAGGACGTAGGCGGTCCGGTTGACCTGGGAGCTGAACGACTTCGCGTTTCTGCGCACCGCGTTGTCGAGCTCGGCGTACCCGCCGCGGTTGGCGTCGTAGCACCAGCCGCCGCCCATCTCGCCGGGCTGGGGTCAGAAGCAGACGTGCCCCGGCTGGACGGCGGCGGCAGCGGCGGCAGCAACGGCGTCAGCGGGCGGGGCGGGGGTGAGCGCGAGCGCGGTGAGCGCGGCGGACAGGGCGAGAGTGACGGAGCGTCGCAAGGAGACCTCTGGGGGCGGCGGTTGGACGGTGCACGCGCTGCCTTCCCACCCTCCGACCTGCGCAAGCACGGCGAGCACGGACGTCACCCGTAACAGTGAGTAGTCATACAGCAGGCGTCGCTCCGGTAGGGTCCGGTCCATGGTGACTGCGATCGTCCGCGACTGGTACGACGAGGAAGGCTGGGGCGTCCTCGACTCCCCCGAGACCCCGGGTGGCTGCTTCGCCCACTACTCCGACATCCAGGCCGGGCGGGGCTCCTTCCGCAACCTCGCCCCCGGCCAGCGGGTGCAACTCACCTGGGAGGCCCCGGGGTTCAAACAGGACGGATACGACTACCGCGCGGTGTCGATCGTGCCGTGACCGCCGCGCCCGGCTCGGCTGTCCGGGCCCGCTCCTTCGTCAGCGCCTTGGTGACCCGGCGGGCGAGCAGCGGGTCCACCGGCAGTACATGGGAGGCGAACCAGCGGGCGGGCTCCGGGTCCGGCGCCGGGTCGACGAACTCCGCGCCCGCGTAGTCGTCCAGCGGCGGGTCGTAGAGATACCCGGAGACCACGCCGTACCCCACCAGACGCTCCACCAGAGCGTCCCGGTCGTCCACCAGCAGCGGCACCCGGAAGAGCGGCAGCGGCCCCTCTCCCCCGGCCCGCTCGCGCACCGCCGGGGAGGCCCAGGGGGTGCCCGCGAGCAGGGTGACGCCCGCCCTGCGGTGGGCGAGGTCGGCGTCCAGGCGGTTGAGCCGGAGGTTCAACTGGGCGCGCACGAACGCCCCGTGGCGGACGCGATAGTCATGCAGGTCGACGCGGATCCAGGGGTCGTACGGCGGCAGGCCCGGCGCCTCGTGCGCGGCCAGCGACAGCCGCGGCGCGTGCAGCGGCATCCGGAACGCGTCGCGCTCCAGCAGGCCGAGGCGTTGCATGGCCCGCCAGGTGGGGCGTACGAGGTGCAGGGCCTTGACCGTCGAACGGGCCAGGGGCCGCAGGGTGACCTCCAGGTCGGCGCGGAGCCGGGCCGGGGTGAGGAGGTCGTCCCGCAGCAGCTCCAGCTCCCGCCGGGTGCGGGCGTCCTCGACCGCGAGGAAGCCGCCCGCCATCGCCGCGACATGCTTGGACAGGCTGAAGGCGGCGGCAGCGCCGAAGGTGCCGACGGGCTGTCCGGCCACGTGCGTGCCGATCGCGTGGGCCGCGTCCTCGATGAGCGGGATGCCCAACTGGTCGCAGCGCCTGCGGAGTTCGCCGACCTGGTCCGGGATGCCGTAGAGGTTGGTGGTCAGCACCGCGTCCAGGGAGCGCCAGGTGGACTCCGGTACGGCCGCCGGGTCGATGTTGCCGTCCCAGGGGGACACCGGGGCGATCACGGGGCGCAGACCGGCCGCGAGGACGACGAAGAGGATCACGTCGTCGTTCACCGGGGACATCAGCACCCGTCCACCGGGGCGGCACCAGCGGCGCAGGGCAAGGTACAGGGCCAGCCGGGCCGAGGGCGTGTAGACGCACTCCCGGCCGAGCCGCCGCGTCATCGTCGCGGCGAGCCGCGATCCGTACGGCATCGTCACCTCGTCTGGGAAGGCCGCAATGTCTGTGGCGGGGGCGTCATCGGCTACTTCGCCGGTGGTGGCGTGCGCAGGCCGCCGACAGTCTTGAGCAGACGGTCGGCCGGATCGCGGAGCCGGGGGTGGGCCAGGACCGTGTTGCGCAGGCCCCGGACCGGTCTGCGCCACATGCGGTGCGCCGCGGCCACCGGATGCGGGCGGACCGCGAAACCCTCGCCGACCCGCAGCTCACGGGTCTTGAGCCAGTCCTTGTACTCCTTGTCCCCCCGCCCCAGGTCCAGCACCCGCACCCCTTCGCGCCCGGCGGCCTCGGCCATCCGCAGATGCATGAGCAGGCCCGGGGAGTAGTAGCGCAGTTCGGGGTCGTACGCCGTGAACCAGGCCGCGAAGACGGTGCGCGAGGTCGGGCCGAAGTGGGCGGCGACCGGGCGGTCACCGGCGTAGACGGCGGACAGGACGCCGGTGAAGTGGTCCTCGCGGACATGGAAGAGATGCTCGGTGAGGTCGACGATCCAGGGGCGGGCGAACCGGTCCATGCGCCCCGTGCGCCGGTACTGGGCGGACTTCCAGCGCATCAGCTGCCGCAGCACCTCAGGGTCCCGCTCGTCGAAGACGAACCGCAGCTCACCGTGGTCGCGCGCCAGCCGGCGTTCCTTCTTCAGGACCGTCTTCGCCAGGCCGGGATAGGTGGCCCGCAGCCACTCCGGGTAACTGCCCTCGGCCGCCTTCAGATCCACGACCGGCGAGGCGAACGTCCCCGTGACATACCGGCCGAAGGGCTTCTGCTCATCGACGAGATGATCGAACTCGAACACGGAAAGCCCGCAGGCCTTCAGCAACTCCCCGGTGTCCCAGGTGACTCCGGAGCGGTGGACGAGGGCCTGGCAGTCGGAGAGCCCGAGACCGATCGCCCGCCCGACCCCGAACGCCCCCCGCTCGTACGGAAAGAAGCCGACCGCCTCCGCGCCCTCGTGCAGCACCGCGACCCGGGCCCCGCCCCGATGGCGGCCCACCCCGGCCGCGAACTCGGGTGCCAGAAACGGGTTTCCGAAGTCCGGCGACTCGTCCATCACCCGGTGCCAGGCCGCGCGGAGCGTGCCGCTGAGCTCCTCGGGCCTGTGGATCGTGATCTGGCTTCCCTGATTTCTCTGGCTTCTCTGGCTTCTCTGACTTCTCTGGTTCCTCATGGAGTTGCTCATGGATCGCATGGGCGATCGCTCCCCCCAGTTCCCCCCATGACGCGCCGGCCGCGTCCCGCGGTGGGGCTCAAACGTCGCGAAACAGTACGCACGCTGTCAAGGGTGCCTGTCATAACGGAAACGTGCGGATTGGGCTCTTCATCACCGGCCGCGCGTCACGCCCTGTATTACTGCTAGCGGGAGATTGGGGGCCTTGGGATGGCGGACGCCGGGTTCGTGGACGGGATGACGCCCTTTCTGCGGGAGTCGCTGGGGGCGCACGGGGAACAGGTGCTGGACAGCGACGGCGTGCCGGTGGTGAGCGGACCGGCGGAGGTGGGTCGCAGCCTCCTCCGGACCACCCACGAGCGGGCCGACGAACGGGTCCGGGAGGCGCTGGCGGAGGCTGTGGCGGACGCGGTCGCCGACCCCGGCAGCGAGGACGCCCTGGGCGCCCTACGCCAGGTGATCCGCAAGGCGCTGAGCAAGGACCCCGCGCTGGAGGGCGAGTTGGCGGCGCTGCTGCCGAGCGACGGCGGCGGCGGTCCGGTGGTCGTCGTCGCGTCCGGGGAGCGGTCGATCGCCGCGGGTCGCGATATCGGCGTCGCGATCACCGGTGACGGGCCCGGTCCCGCGAAGCGGTGAACACCGAGCACGGTCCGGGTCCCTCGGCGTCCGGGGAACGGGCCATCGCGGCCGGCGAGTCGATCGGCGTCGCCGTCAGCGGGGACAACGCGCGTGTCGTCGTCCTGCCGGCGGCGGCCGTCCACTGGGCGCGGACGGTGGAGGCACCGGCGGGGGCGGGGTTTCTGCCCGGATCGGCGTCCGGGGTGTTCGTGGGCCGGGAGGACGAACTGGCCGAACTTCGCTCGCTGTTGACCGGTGGCGGTACGGCGGCGGTGACCCAGCAGACGGCCGTGCGGGCGATCCACGGCCTGGGCGGCGTCGGCAAGAGCACGCTGGCCTTGCAGTACGCCGCGCGCTATCGGGACGCGTACACGCTGGTGTGGTGGATCACCGCGGAGACGGCCGAGTCGATCGTCACGGGCCTTGGCGGGCTGGCCATGGCGTTGTGCCCGCAGTGGGCGGGGGCGGCCGGGCCGGACGAGCGGGCCGCGTGGGCGCTGCTGTGGTTGCAGGAGCACGCGGGGTGGTTGCTGGTCTTCGACAACGTCGAGGATCCGGGGGTGCTGAAGCCGTACGTGGGGACACTGCACCGGGGCCACCATCTGGCGACGAGCCGTAAGGCCACGGGCTGGCACGCGGTGGCTCCGTCCATGGCGCTGGGGCTGCTGCCGTTGGAGGAGGCCGTCGATCTGCTGACCCGGCTCGCGTTTTTGGGCCGGGCTCCGACCCATGAGGAGTGGGGTGCGGCGACGGAGTTGGCGCGGGTGCTCGGGTGTCTGCCGCTGGCCTTGGAGCAGGCGGGTGCGTATGTGTACGAGACCGGGGCCGGGTTGGAGGAGTATCGGCGGTCGCTGGGACTCGTGTTGGACGAGGTGAGCGCGGGGATCGATCCGGAGCGGACGATCGCGAGGATCTGGGACCAGACACTGGGGGCGATCTCGGGGCGGGATCCGTCGGCGGTGCGGTTGTTGGAGGCTATGGCCTGGATGGCGCCGGATGATATTCCGCGGGGGTTGTTGAAGCCGTTGGCGCGGGACGCGGTGGCGTTGAACCGGGCGCTCGGGGTGCTGCACTCGTACAACATGGTGGGGTTCAGCGGGCAGCGGTTCGTGAGTGTGCATCGGTTGGTGCAGACGGTTTTGCGGGGGCGGGCTGAAGGGCGGCTGGATGCCGAGCACGTGCTTCAGGAAGCCGTGCTGTCGCTCGGCGAGGACGACGCTTCCGACGCGGACCAGTGGCAGGAGGTCCTCCCCCACATCGACGCGCTGGCCGAGAGCAGCCCGCCCCACAGCGTCCCGTCCCAGGAGATGGCCCACGCCTACCTCGCAGCCGCCCAGTTCCTGTTCCACCAGCAGCGCGATGCCCAGACCGTCGTCTTGCGTCAGCTGGTCCTCGCCCAATGCGAGCAGGACTTCGGTGACACAGCCATGGCAACCCTCATCGCCCGCTGCGACCTCGGCAGCGCCTATGGCGAAGCCGGGGACCTGGACCGGGCCGTCCCCCTCCTGGAAGCCGTCCTCGCGCAGTACGAATCAGCTCTTGGGGACACTCACCGGAACACCCTGACCTGCCGCAACAACCTCGGTATCGCCTACGTCGAGGCCGGAGACCCGGACCGGGCGATCCCCCTTCTGGAGGCCACCCTCGCCCTGCTGGAAGAATCCCTCGGCCTCATGGACCCGCTCAGCCTCACCTGCCGCAACAACCTCGCCCTCGCCTTCTCCGCAGCCCTGGCCCTGGATCGAGCCGTCCCTCTCCTGGAGGCCACGCTCGCCCGTCTCGAAGAAACCCTGGGCCTCATGGACCCGCTCAGCCTCACCTGCCGCAACAACCTCGGCGTCGCCTACGTCCGGGGCGGGGACCTGGACCGAGGCATCCCCGTCCTGGAAGCCGTCCTCGCCCAACACGAATCTGTTTTCGGTGGGACCCACCCCAAGACCGAGGCCACCCGCACAACCCTCGCCCAGGCCCGCCAAGCCGCCCAACCCCCCGACTAAGCTGCCCCAATGCCCAACCCACCCACCACCCCCGTCGGCCACCCCCTGGGCATAGTCCCCGCCCTGGTCCGTTCCGCGTTCCTCATCAACGCCGTGTACGCCGACTCCAGTCGTGCCTTTCACCTCACCCCGCAGCAGGGCCAGCTCCTCTGTGTCCTGATGTCGCATCCTCAGGGCATGACCGAGCTCGGTGAAACCCTCGGCCTCGCCAAGTCCAGCCTCACCGGGCTCGTCGACCGGACCGTGCAGCGAGGTCTCGTCCGGCGGGAACCCGACCCCCGTGACCGTCGCGCCGTACGGGTCCGGCTGACGGACGAAGGGGCCCGGATCGCCGCGGAGTTCTACGAGGAGACCTGCCGCCGCGTCGACGCGCTGCCCGCCCACCTCACCCCCGCCGAACGCGACCGCCTCGCCGCCCTGCTCTCCCGTGTCGTCCTCGACAACAAGGTCCCCGAGGTGTTCAGCGAGCCCGACTCGGCTCCATAGCCGCCGCGGACACCTCCCGTCGGCCGGCCGCCACCAGCGTCAAGGTCACCAGTACCGACAGGCCCGCCGTCATAGCCATCGCCGCCGCCGGGGACGTCACCTGGGCCACCGTGCCCGCGAGGGCCGCCGCCACGCCCTGCATCGTGAGCATCCCGGAGGACCGCAGGCCCAGGGCATGGCCCGCCATGTCGTCGGGGGTGAGGGACATCAGCCGCTCCTGCTGGACCAGGCTCGCGGCGAACCCGACGTTGGAGAGGCAGACGGCCACCGCGGCCAGGGGGATCGGCGGGTGCAGGGCGAAGATCAGGTACGGCGTCGCCAGCAGCAGGAGCAGCGGGGTGGCAAGGCGGGGACGCAGGGCGGGCGGTACGAAACGGCCGACCACCACATCCCCGGCGAACATCCCCAGCGCCCCGCTCGCGAACAGCACACCGGCGGCGTCGGGGGCGTAGGAGACGTAGAGGGAGTCGCAGCCGACCACCAGGCCGTTGGGGATCCACAGGCCCAGGTAGGTGAGGCGGCGAGGGCGTGAGGACCACAGGACGGCGTTGGTGTGCCAGGTCGCCCGGACCGAGAGGCGGCCCTTGGCGCGGGCGGGGCGGTCGGTCAGGCCCAGGCGGTAGCCCAGGGCCTGGAGCGCGTAGAGGGTCGCCGCGAGGAGAAGGCAGGTGCGGGGTGACAGCAGCGCCAGCAGTCCGCCGCCCAGCGCGAAGCCGAGGACCTGCATCAGTCCGGAGGCCATGTTGAACACCGAACGCCCCAGTACGAAACCGGACTTGGGCAGGATCTCGTTGAGCAGGCCGCCGGTCACTCCGCCGCCCAGCGACGCGATCAGGCCCTGGGCGAGGACGACGACGAAGACCGCCCCGACCGGGAGTGCGGGCAGCGCGAGCAGCGCCGTGAGGGCCGCGTAGGCGAGACCCGTGCCGGCCAGCGTCGACCGGGGGCGCAGCCGGTCGGCGCCCGAGAGCAGGAAGGTCGCGCCCAGCACCTGCGCCAGCTGCGGCCCGAACATGCTCAGCGCCGACAGCAGCGGCGATTCGGTGGCCCGGTAGACCAGCGTGGCGAGCGAGAGCCCGCCGATCGTCAGGGCCGCGTTGAAGGCGGCGTAGGAGAGGAAGAAGGGGGTGAACTCCGGGGTGCGGAACAGCTGTCGGTAACTGCGCATACGGCGGAGTCTCGGAGCGATCACCGGCCGGTCGTTAATCTTTCGCCGACATACGAAAGGTCGTACGCGCACAGGAGAGGGGGCCTGCGACGCATGGGCCTGTGGCTGATCGGCACCGACACCCTCGCCCGCAGCCGGTTCCTGCTCTCCCCGTTCGCCGAGACGTTCGCGTGTCTGAAGCTGCTGCACGCCGGGACCGCCGCCCACCCGGGCGAGGAGGCCTGGCTGCGCGCGCATCTGCCGGGTTACCGCGCGTTCCTCGCCGCCGACCCGGTGGCCGGCCCGCTCGTCGACGCCGCGCTCAGGTCCTGGATCGCCGACTTCGTCTGCCCCACCCCGGTCGCCGGGGAGAGCTTCGAGGCGACCGTGGCCCGGGTGCGGGCGGCCGGCTCCGACGCGGCCCGCGCGAACCTCCGTGTCTCCCTCGCCGGACCGCTCCCCGCGCTCCTGGACCGGGACGACCTGCCCGAGCGGGCGACCGCGCTCCTCACCCATGTCTGGGCGGAGACCGTACGGCCGTACTGGGACCGCCGGCGGCGCATTCTGGAGGCCGACGTGGTCGCCCGGACCGCGCAGGTCAGCCACGGCGGCTGGGCGGCCGTACTGGACTCGCTGCGGCCCTGGACCCGCTGGCTCGGGGAGAGCCGGTTCCAGGTCAACCCGCACGCCTATCCGCCGCGGGAGATCGCCTCCGGCGCCGAGCTGGCCTTCGTCCCGGTGACGACGGGCAACGGCTGGGTGTCGTGGGAGGGGCGGGAGCGGTACGCCGTCGTCTACCCGTGTCTCGGGGTGCTCGCCGAGGACCACGACCGGCGGCCCGTTCCGGCGGGGCTCGGGGCGCTCGTCGGGACCGCGCGGGCCGGCCTGCTGGTGCTGCTGGGGACGCCCCTGAGCACCACGCAGCTGGTCGCGGTCACCGGGCAGGCGCTCGGGTCGGTGGGCCGGCATCTGCGGGTGCTGCGGGACGCCGGGCTGGTGGAGCGGCGGCGGGCGGGGCGGTCGGTGCTGTACGAGCGGACGGCGGCCGGGACCGTGCTCGTGGAGGCCTCACGTCGGCCCGACACTTACCGGAGTTAGCATCCGCTTATGACCACTGCTGACAGCAACTCCCCCGCCTCCCCCCTCTCCGTCGAGATCGGCACCCTCCAGGGCGGCGCCGCCGACCTTTCCCAGTACGCCGGCCAGGCCGTGCTGATCGTGAACGTGGCCTCCAAGTGCGGGCTGACCCCGCAGTACACGGGCCTGGAGAACCTCCAGAAGCAGTACGCCGACCAGGGCTTCACCGTCCTCGGCGTCCCCTGCAACCAGTTCCTCGGCCAGGAGCCCGGCAGCGCCGAGGAGATCGCGGAGTTCTGCTCGGCGACGTACGGCGTGACCTTCCCGCTGACCGAGAAGGTCGAGGTGAACGGCGAGGGCCGGCACGAGCTGTACGACCGCCTTGTCGGCTTCGCCGACGGCGAGGGGCACACCGGTGACATCCGCTGGAACTTCGAGAAGTTCCTCATCGGCCGCGACGGCACCGTCGTAGCCCGCTTCTCCCCGCAGACCGAGCCGGAGGCGGCCGAGCTGGTCGCTGCCCTTGAGGCGCAGCTCGCCGGTTGACCTTGCCCCTGGGGCAGGGAAGAGCCTCCTCGTCACCGGGCGGAAAGACCCGTCCGGTGACGGAGGACGAGGATGATCCCGTGACCGACCACGACCCGACCCACGACGACCCGACCCACGACGACCTGCTCACCATCGGCGCGTTCGGCGCGCGGGCCCGGCTCTCGGCCAAGGCCCTGCGGCTGTACGACCGGCTCGGGCTGCTGACCCCGGCGCATGTCGACGAGGCCAGCGGTTACCGCTACTACCGGGCCGGTCAGGTGGAACGCGCCCGGCTGGTGGCGATGCTGCGGCAGCTCGACATGCCGCTGGCGCGGATCGCCGAGGTGGTCGAGGCGGGCGGGGTCGCGGGCGCGGACGTGCTGGCCGCGTACTGGGCCGGGGTGGAGACCCGGCTGGCCGGGCAGCGGACGCTCGCCGAGTACCTCCGTGGACGACTGTCGGGGAGGAGCTCCGAGATGTACGGGAAGTTCGTGGTGGAGACGGTGGAGCTGCCGGAGCAGGTGGTGATCACCGAGAAGCGGCACACGCTGGCCGATGAGCTGCCGGCGTGGATCGGGGCGTCGCTGGGGCGCCTGGAGGAGGCCGCGCGGGAGTGCGGGGGCGTGACGGCGGCGCCGTTCGTGCTCTATGAGTCCGAGGTCTCCATGGAGAGCGACGGCCCCGCCGAGTCCTGTGTGCCCGTCGCCGACGAGGCCGCGGCCCGGGCGTGGGCGGCGGAGCGCGGACGGGCCTGGGAGACGGCGGTACGGGTGGAGCCCGCCCAGCGGTTCGCGTACACCCGTATCACCAAGGCCCAGGTGGCCCATCCGCAGATCGTGGCCGCCTTCGAGGCGGTGGAGGAGTGGATCGCCGGGCAGGGCCTGGAGCAGGCGGGGCCCTGCCGGGAGATCTACTTCGCGGACTGGGACGCGGCGGGGCCCGAGGACCCCGTCTGCGACGTCGCCTTCCCGGTCAGGTAGGCGGCCCTACTTCAGCTCGTCCGGACACGGCGTGCCCCGCGGCAGCTGATAGGGCGCCGCCAGATGGTAGGTTCCCGCCTTCGGCGCGAGCAGCTCGGTCCACTTGTCGCCCTGGGCGTCCTCCTCCGTCTCCATCAGGCAGCCGTTGACGTTGTCGTACGTCTTCGGCTCCCCGTCGGCCCGGTCCTTGGACGCCTGGGTCTCCTTCGGCGGCTCCAGGCTCTTGCCGTCGGCGTCGACGACGCTCAGCCACGGCGAGTACGGGATCCGGATGAGGATGCGGCCGGCCTTCTTCACCTGGAGGGTCATCTCGCCCTGCTCGGCGCGGTCGACGACCGCGTTGGGCTCGGCGAGCGGGGTGGGGTCGGTGACCTTGAACAGCTGCCAGTTGGCGTCGCCCCAGACCTGCTTCAGATAGGGCATGCCGCGCTGGACGAGGTCCCGCTCCCGCTTGGCCCCGTCCCCGTCCGGCTCGTCCTTGGAGACGACCACAAAGTGCACGGCCCAGCGCTTGACCCACTCGTGGTAGTTCGCCGAGTTCAGGGTGTCGTCGTAGAAGAGCGGGTTGCGCTCCATGTCGGCCTGGCGGTTCCAGCCGCGGGCGAGGTTGACGTACGGGGCGAGCGCGGACGCCTCCCGGTGGGAGCGGGCCGGCACGACCTCGACGCGGCCCTTCTCGGCGCCGACCTCCTGGAGCTCGTTGACGAGCGGGGCGAGTTCGCGGGCCCAGGAGGCGGCCGGGGTGGTGTTGAGGACGTCGTCGACCGACTTGAAGCCGATCCAGCCGCCGAACCCGGCGATGGCCAGCACGATCGCGTACCACTTGCGGCTGCGCGGCACCGTGAAGGGCAGCGCCGCCACCAGCACCGTCCCGGCGAACAGCATGGGCAGCCGGGAGATGTTGGAGCCGATCTGGGAGCTGATCAGCCAGACGAGGACGACGGCGAGCGCGTACACCGCGGCCGTCAGCCGGACCGTCTTCCACCCCTTGGGGACGAGGAAGTAGACGAGCGCGCCGTAGATGAACGGCAGGATCACCGAACCGAAGATCATCGGCTGGGTGCCGGAGAACGGGAACAGCCACGCCGACACCGCGACCACCACGGTCGGCGCGATGCCCAGCGCCCAGGCGCCGGGCCGCCGCTTCTGCAGGAACAGCGCCGCCGCGACCAGGCCCACGAACAGGCCCGCGACCGGCGAGGCCATCGTGGCGAGCGCGGCCAGCGGCGCGGCGCACAGCGCCTTCGCCCACCGCTTGTAGCGCCAGCGGTACGGCCAGCAGAACACGACGGCGACCGCGCCGAGCGCGAACATCGTGCCGAGGCCGAAGGTCACGCGCCCCGAGACGGCGTTGCAGAAGAAGGCGACGACGCCCGCGAGCGAGGCCCACAGCGGGTTCTTCACGGACCGGCTGCGCAGCAGGATCAGCGTGAGCAGCCCGGCCGAGACGGTGCCGGCGATCATCATCGTCGTACGGACACCGAGGACCGACATCAGATACGGCGAGACCACGCTGTACGACACCGGGTGCATGCCGCCGTACCAGGCGAGGTTGTACGCCGAGTCCGGGTGCCGTCCGACGAACTCCGCCCAGGCGTCCTGGGCGGCGAGGTCGCCGCCGCTGTTCGCGAACACGAAGAACCACATGATGTGGAGGCCGCCGGACAGGGCGGTGAGCGAGAGAACGGGGTGCCGCAGCAGCCGCTCGCGCAGGGCGAGGAACGCGGTGAGGGAGCGGGAGGGCACCGGAGGCGACGGCTCAGGCTTGGGTGACGTGTCGGTACGACGGCTGTCGCCGCCGCTGCCGAGCTCGCCGCTGCTGCTCTGGCTGCCGCTGCTCTCGCTGCTGCTGCTCTCGCTGCTGCCGCGCTCTCTGCTGCTGTCGCCCGTGCTCTCTGTGCGCGGTGCGGGCACGCGTATTCGCGGGCTCATGTCCGAGCCCGGATCGGCGTCGTCTGCGCGTGTCGGCTCCGCAGTGGCCACCTGAAGGCAACTCCCCGTGTCCCGTCTTCTTTTCCCGGCCGTGTGATGTTCCGGCCTCGTTCACGGTCGCGTTGTGCGCGACCGGCGACCTGCCCCGATTCGTGACGCTAGCACGCAGCCCGCCGCCGGGCCCCCGGGCGGGGGCGTCGGCGGCGGGGCAGGGACCGGCTCTTCGGCCGTCGATCAGCCCAGGCGGGTCAGCTTGTCCGTGAAGCCCGGTTCGGCGAGATCCGTCTGGAGCGCGACCGGGACCGCCACGGCACCGGCCGAGGCGTCACCGACCGTGAGCGTGCCGACCTTGGTGCCGGCCTTCGCGGTGTGCGGTACGTCATCGGCGGCGAACGTCAGCTTCACGGTCAGCCCGGACCAGCCGACGGCGGTGACGTCCTTGGTCGCGACGACGGGAGTGTGCCCGCCGAGCCCGTCGTCCACGTACCCGACGACCTCGCCCTTCTTGATGATCGTCGCGGACTCCAGGGCGCCCTGGGCGGCCCGGATCAGCTGATCGCCCGCGGTGAGGGCGGCGCTGAGGATGGTGTTGTCGAGGCCACCGGCCGGCTGGCGCAGCACCGCACCGACGATGGTGCGGGTCTCGCCGTTCACCTCCTTCTTCGCCGCGAAGACGAGGTTGCCGAGGGCGGAGGTGGTGGTGCCGGTCTTGATGCCGACGACGTCGTTCTTGCCGACGAGCTGGTTCCAGTTGGGGTGGTTCTGACCCTTGTAGTCGTCGTACGACATCATCGCGGCGACCTCGCGGAAGGCCGGGTACTCCATCGCCTTCTTGGCGAGCTTCACCTGGTCCACGGCGGTGGAGACGGTGGTGTTGTTCAGCCCGGAGGGGTCGGTGTACGTCGTGTTCGTCATCCCGAGGTCCTCGGCGGCGTCGTTCATCTTCTCGACGAAGGCCTTCTCGGAACCAGCGTCCCAGCGGGCGAGGAGACGGGCGATGTTGTTCGCGGACGCGATGAGGATGCTCTCCAGCGCCTCCCGCTGGGAGAGGGCGTCGCCGGCGGTGACGGAGACCTTGGACTCGTCGCTCTTGGCGGCGCCCTCGTCCTGAGCGGTCTGGTCGATCTTGATGTTCGGGCCCTTGGCGCCGCTCTTGAGCGGGTGGTCGCGCAGCACGAGGTACGCCGTCATGACCTTGGCGACGCTCGCGATCGGCACGGGCTTCTGGTCGCCGGAGGAGCCGAAGGAACCGATGCCCTGGACGTCGAGGGCGCCCTGGCCGTCGGCGGGCCAGGGGATGTCCACCTTGCTGCCGTCGAAGGAGTAGCTGTCCTCGGCGGTGAGCTGGAGGGTGGGGGTGGGCAGCGGGCGTACGGACTGTACGACCGCAAAGATGACCGCGAGGAGGAGGACGAGGGGCGTCCAGATCTTCACGCGGCGGACGGTGGTGCGGAGGGGGGTCTCCGGGGGCCGCGGGGTGTTGGTGAGCTCGGCCAGCAGGTCCAGCGGGGGCTTCGGCGGGAGGGGCTGCTGGGTGGTGCGCTCGGGGCCGACGTGGGGGACGGGGACCGGGACGGGGACGGGGGTGGTGACGTCGGGCTTGAGCGCGACGAACTTGCTGGTGCGCTCTGCGGCGGGGGTGGCCCGGGGGAGCTTGAGCATGGTGGTCGGCTGATCCACCTGCCGCCCGGCCTCGGCTACGCCATCGGCCTCGCCCTGCTTCCCACCCGCACCACCCGTGCGACTCTCGTCGCCGGGTGCGGGTGGCCCTTGTGGGGCCTTGTCACCGTCGGCGGCTTGAGGCGTGTCGGTGGGCTGAGAGACGCCGGTGGGCTGAGGGGCGTCGGTGGGGTCGGTGGCGCGACTTGCGTCGCCGGGCGCGGCTGCTCCCTGCGGGGCCTTCTCGCCTTCGGCGGCTTGAGGGGCGTCGGTGGGGTCGGTGGGGCCGGTGGCGCGGCCTACGTCGCCGGGCGCGGATGACCCCTGCGGGGCCTTGTCGCCTTCGGCGGCTTGAGGCGTGCCGGCGGGGGGAGAAGCGTCGGTGCGGTCGGTGGCGCGACTTGCGTCGCCGGGTGCGGGTGCTCCCTGCGGGGCCTTCTCGCCTTCGGCGGCTTGAGGGGCGTCGGTGGGGTCGGTGGCGCGGCCTGCGTCGCCGGGCGCGGATGACCCCTGCGGGGCCTTGTCGCCTTCGGCGGCCTCAGGCGCGTCGGTGGAAGCCGCGGCTCGCGGGTCGGGCTTCGGGGTCGCGGCGGCGGGCTTGTCGGCGGGCTCGGGGGTGTCCTGAGCGTCGCGCGGCTCGTCGGCCTTGGGGGCGGCGCCGGTGCTGATGGTGGCCGGCTTGTCCCTCGGTGCGTCAGCGGGCTCGTCGGTGCCTCGCTCGGCGGACGTGGTGGTGGCGTCGGCCCGTGACCCGGATTCGGCCTCCCGCCCCGTCTCGGCGGCAGCGTCGGCCTTCGGGGCCCCGTCCGTCCGCTCACCCGCGCCGGCGGCCTCAGCGTCCGCCTCAGGCGCGTCGAGGGCCTTCGAGGCACCCTCGGGCCCCTCCGCCGCCTCGGCGTCGCCACCGGCCTCCACAGCCGCGTCCTCGGCATCGGCATCGGCGTCGCCTCCGGCGTCGGACGCTGCGTCCGACTCGGCGGCCTTCTCTGCGTCCGACTCCGCATCGGCCCCGGCGTCCGTCGCCCCCGGCGTTCCGTCGCCCGAGCGGACCCACGCCGCCACCGCGGCCCGCAGCCGCGCGTCGCCGCCCGTGTCCGGCCCGGCACCCTGAGCCTCCGCAGCCGCGGCGCCCTCGGTTTCGGTCTCGCCCTCGGTCTCGGAGCCCTGAGTCTCCGGCATCTCGGCGTCCTCGGCAGCGGGCTCCCGAGCCTCCGAGTCCTCCGCCCCGGAACCCCGCGCCTCAGCCCGCTCACCCTCGGCCGCCCCGGAACCCCGCGCCTCAGCCTCGGATACCCCGGATGCCCCGGCCCCCCGCGTCTCAGCCCGCTTGCCCTCGGATGCCCCGGAGCCCCGCGTCGCAGCCCGCTCAGCCTCGGAAGCCTCGGATGCCCCGGAGCCCCGCGTCGCAGCCCGCTCAGCCTCGGATACCCCGGATGCCCCAGAGCCCCGCGCCTCAGCCCGCCCAGCCCCGGCCGCCCCGGAACCTCGCGCCTCAGCCCGCCCAGCCTCGGAAGCCTCAGAAGCCCCGGAAGCCCCGGAAGCCCCCGAAGCCCCGGCACCAACCTCCCCCGCCCGTGCCGCGGACTCCCTCGCCTTTGCCACGTCGCGTACCGAGAACACTCGCGTCGCCGTGTCCACGCTGCCGGCGCCGCGGGACTCCGTGCCGGAAGCGGTGCTCTCGGTGGAGTCCCGGGCGACCGCGAGCCGCGGATCGCGGGCCTCGGTCCTGGCCTCGGGAACCGGACCCGCGCTCCCCGACGTCGGTTCTGCCGACGACTCGCGCTGCTTCGACCTGTCGGGGGACTCGCCCGCCACCGATGCCTCCTAAACCGTGAACGCGTGGATCCGGGAACCCGGGGATCCTTGAAGCTTTATCCGATCGCCTGCCCGGGATCACGGTCCACCGCACTGTCCGAACCATGTACCAGTGTCCTGTGTGAGGGCTTGGCTCCTGCGGTAGACGAGAACGACATACCTACCGGTTCCACTACAAACAGGTCACGCACCCTCGACAGACCAATGTGAGAGGGGTCACCCTGTCTTTCATCCACGCGGGGAGGCATGGATGGGCAGGAGCCGCAGAACACTTCCGGAGGAGCTTCTGCTGCTGGCGTTGGACCCGACCACGGGTACCACCGCACAGCCGCAGTCGCTCGACCTCGGTCTGGCCGGAGCGCAGCTAGTGGAGCTGGCGCTGGCCGGACGGATAGCCCCTGACGGGGATCGTATCGCCGTGGTAGCCCCACGGCCGACTGGAGATCCGACTTTGGACTGCGCGTTGGAGTTGCTGCGAAGGCGTGGCGCTCCCGTGCGGGCGGTGAACTGGATTGGCGGACCCCGGCTGGGGCTGCGCCAGACCTACCTCTCGCATCTCGAGCGGTGCGGCATGGTGCATGCCGTCGCCGGTCAGATGTGCGGGGTGTTGCCGACGACTCGCTATCAGGCGACGGACAACGCCATCAGCCGGGAGATCAGAGCCCGACTGGACTCGGCGATCCGCACCGGCGTACCGCCGGACCCGCGGACCGCGGCGCTGGCCGCCCTGGCCCACGCGGTCGGCCTCGGCAAGCACCTGTATCCGGGCAACGAGGGCAGGTCCTCGAGGTCCCGGCTGCGGGATCTGATCAGGCACGACCCCATGGGCGGTCTCGTCGCGCACGCCGTGATGGACGTCCAGAACGGTGTGGCGGCACAGCCACGCCGTAGCCCCGCTCCGGCACCCGGCCGTCCGGCCGCGGCCGGTGGCAGGGCCGCAGCGGAACCCGCTCGCGGTGTTCCGGTGCAACCGCGCCACGGTTCCATGGCGCGTGTCGTGGCTCACTGAGCCGCAGTTCCACGACACCGCTGAGGGAACCGAGCCGTACCACGCAACTCCGGCGTATCCGAGACCCGGTATCGGGAGCCGCTGGTCCGCGCGGGGCGGCGGGACCGTGTGTCCGGACGACACCACGGTCCCGCCGTCCCGCGCGCTTTTTTTGCCTCCACACACTCTCAACGGCGCGCGTGTCACCGCCGTTCACCGCGAACCGGCGCCTGGGCAGCGCATATCCACGGTTTCCCAGCGGTAGAAACCACCTTGGTGGCAGTCTGCTCAACAGCAGATACGCAAAGTGGCAGTTTTCGAAGGCACGCAGCCGGAGGTGCACGTTCTCGTGGCGACCAATGTCAATCCCACCGTCAGGCGGCGCCGGCTGGGCCAGGAGCTGCGCCGGCTCCGCGAGCTCAAGGGCATGACCGCCGAAGAGGTCGCCGAACGGCTGCTGGTGTCGCAGTCGAAGATCAGCCGTCTGGAGAACGGACGGCGCAGCATCAGCCAGCGTGACGTCCGCGACCTGTGCGGGGTGTACGAGGTCGAGGACCACCGGATCGTGGACTCGCTGATGCAGATGGCCAAGGACTCACGGCAGCAGGGGTGGTGGCATTCCTTCGGGGACATCCCCTACAGCGTCTACATCGGGCTGGAGACGGACGCGGCGAGTCTGCGGGTGTACGACCCCCAGGTCGTCCCGGGGCTGTTGCAGACCCGTACGTACGCCGAGTCGCTGATCTCCGGCGCGCTCCCCGAGGCGACGCCGACCGACATCGACAAGCGCGTACAGGTGCGGCTGCGCCGACAGGAACGTATCTCTGCCGCCGACAACCCGCTGCGGCTGTGGGCGGTGCTCGACGAGGCGACGCTGCGCCGCGAGGTCGGGAACCGGCAGGTGATGATCGAGCAGCTGGAGCATCTGATCGAGATGTCCCAGCTGCCGCATGTCACCGTGCAGTTGATCCCGTTCACGATGGGCGCGCACCCGGGGGTCAGCGGGCAGTACGCGATCCTCGAGTTCCCCGACGCCGCCGACTCCAGCGTGGTCTACATCGAGGGCGTGACCAGCGACCTGTACCTGGAGAAGGCGCAGGACGTGCAGAAGTACAGCGTGATGTACGAGCATTTGCGGGCACAGGCCCTGAACGCGGACCAAAGCCGGGAATTCATCGCGAAGGTGGCGAAGGACTACGCACGCGAGGCCACTCTGTAAGGCGGGGCGCCGAAAGGTACACCTAAGCCCGGCCGTGATGGAAGACCCCACTGGAATATGCCACTCGGCCGGGTGAATACCTCCCCCGCACTCCGATGTTGGCGAGTAGCGTCGATCACGCCATCGAGGCAACAACGTTGGCGCAAACCGTGTCGTGCAGACGGAGACAAACGCACCGCGCGGTGACAGCAACTCAGCAACTGGCTATCGGAGAGAACATGGCAATCAAGCAGGGCGTCACGGACGAGTGGGTCAAGTCCTCCTACTCCCAGGGCAATGGCGCGTGCGTCGAGATCAAGTCCCCGGTTCTCGCGGCGATGGCCGTCCGGGACTCGAAGGTCACGGACGGCCCCACCCTGGCTTTCCCCGCGGACGCGTGGAGCGCCTTCGTCGGCTCGGTCAAGGCGTAGACGACCGAGTGATCAAACAGCAGTGACCGAACAGCACTACTCAACTGCACAAGCACCACTGAAGAGCCCTCTCGTCCAGCTCGCCGTCCTTGCCGAGGGGGCTCGGCTTGTGCCCTGACAGGGGCTTCAGCGCAGCCGGTCCACGTACGTGTCCGTCCCGGGCACCGTCGGGACGAACGGCGCGACCAGTTCCACCCGCCCCAGGCCCGCCTCCGCCACCGACCCGTCCAGGCCCGTGAAGTACGCCTCCCAGCACTCCCGGGGGTCCGCCTCCAGGAACCACAGCAGGGTCAGCCGGGTGTCGACGCCCTCGACCTGCTTCACGTACGTCATCCGGTCGCCGGGCAGCGGCGTCGGCCGGAAGACGGTCACCATCGCCGCCGGTGACCCGGCGACGCGCTTCGGCAGCCGGCGGGAGCGCAGCCACTCCAGCAACTCCGCTCGCTGCTCGGCCGATTCGGCGTCGATGACCTCCATCACCAGCCCCGCGTAGGGGTGGTCGAGGGCGTGGTAGTCGCGCGGCCCGGCCGCCCCGTCCCGGTACACGGTCGCCTCGTGGTCCTGGAAGGCCGTGAAGACATGGGTGCGGTCCTGGTATACCCGGCCGTCGCGGTTGAGGCGCTTGTTGATCCCGACGGTCCATTTCATGTGGTCGGCGTAGCGGCCGTCGGTGATCCAGTACGTCGAGAGGTAGCACCCGGCGGTGACCGGCTGGGCGACCGCCGACTTCTCGGGGTAGCGCAGGAGTTGGAGGTCCCGGGTGGCGACCCAGCGGCGCCCGGCGTACATCCAGGGCATCGCCATCGCACCGGCGTAGTAGTGGTCGTCCTCGTACCAGCGGTTGTACGCGTACTCATGGCCCGGGTGCGGTTCGACCATGGTGATCAGAGCATGGCCCGGGTGGACTCCGTACGGCCCTACGGCGGCCAGCTCGGCGTACGTCTCGCTGCGGGTGTCGTCGCTCATGCGGTTCCCCTTTCCTCCGGTCGCCCTTACTCTGACGCCCCGTCAGATAATGCGCCAGAGTCCGAGTCGAGCCGCCGGGAGGGTCATCGATGTCATCACTGCTCTCAGGGAAGACCGTCGTGGTGTCGGGCGTAGGGGCCGGCCTCGGTCATCAGGTCGCCGCCGCCGTCGTACGGGACGGCGGGAACGCCGTGCTCGGGGCGCGTACGGAGGCGAACCTGGCGAAGTCCGCCTCCGACATCGATCCCGACGGGTCGCACACCGCGTACCGGGCGACGGACATCACCGACGAGCGACAGTGCGCGGCGCTCGCGGAGTTGGCGATGGAGCGGTTCGGGCGGATCGACGGGGTGGTCCATGTGGCCGCCTGGGACAGCTACTTCGGCGGCCTGGAGGACGCCGACTTCACCACCTGGCAGTCGGTGATCGACGTGAACCTGCTGGGGTCGCTGCGGATGACCCGGGCGTGCCTGCCGGCGCTCAAGGGCTGCGGGGGCTCGGTCGTCTTCATCGGTACGCAGTCCTCGGTGGCGGCGCCCTCGCAGGTGCGGCAGGCGGCGTACGCGGCCTCGAAGGGGGCGCTGACGAGCGCGATGTACTCGCTGGCCCGGGAGCTCGGCCCGTACCGGATCCGGGTGAACACGGTGCTGCCGGGCTGGATGTGGGGGCCGCCGGTGCAGGCGTACGTCCAGTTCACCGCGCACACGGAGGGGGCGGAGGAAGCCGAGGTGCTCAAGCGGCTGACGGACCGGATGGCGCTGCCCGATCTCGCGACGGACGCAGATGTGGCGGACGCGGCGGTGTTCCTGGCGTCGGACCGGGCACGATCCATCACGGGGCAGTCGTTGCTGGTCAACGCCGGGGAGCTGATGCGGTGACGTTCATGTAGATGAACCAAGACCAGTATGCCGAATGAATTTACCTCCCCTTGACCTTACGCCTGCTTGTCGTGTTCACGCGGGAGCGCCCACGATGAGCGCCGGGTCGACCCTGGGAGGGCGCACATGAACGGTCTCGACTGGACCGTGCTCATCGGCTATTTCGGCGTCATGGTGGCCATCGGCGTCTGGTCGCACAAGCGCGTGGACAACGTCAGCGACTTCTTCACGGCCGGCGGCAAGATGCCCTGGTGGCTCTCCGGCATCTCGCACCACATGTCGGGCTACAGCGCGGTGATGTTCACGGGCTACGCGGGCATCGCGTACACCTACGGCGTCACCTCCTTCGTCACCTGGTCCTTCCCCATCGCCCTCGGCATCGCGATCGGCTCGAAGCTGTTCGCGCCGCGCATCAACCGGCTGCGCTCCCGGCTCCATGTGGCCTCCCCGCTGGAGTACCTGAAGAACCGCTACGACCTCAAAACCCAGCAGGCGCTGGCCTGGTCCGGCATGCTGCTGAAGATCGTGGACGTGGGCGCGAAGTGGGCGGCGATCGCGACCCTGTTGTCGGTCTTCACCGGCATCTCCCTGAACCAGGGCATCCTCATCACCGGCTGCATCACCGCCGTCTACTGCACGATCGGCGGTCTGTGGGCGGACGCGCTGACCGAACTCGGCCAGTTCATCATCCAGTTGCTGGCCGGTGTGGCCATGCTGATCGCCGTGGTCCTGGAGCTGAACGACAAGGGCATCGGCTTCTGGGGCGCCTGGGACGAGCCGCAGCTGAAGGGCCACGGCGAACCGCTGGTCGGCCCCTACGGCACGGTCTTCCTCCTCGCCTTCCTCTTCATCAAGCTCTTCGAGTACAACGGCGGCATGCTCAACCAGGCCCAGCGCTACATGGCCACGGGCAGCGCGCACGAGGCGGAGCGGTCCGCGCGGCTGTCAGCGGCGCTGTGGCTGGTCTGGCCGGTGGTCCTCTTCATCCCGATGTGGCTGTCCCCGCTGCTGGTGCAGTCACAGAAGCCGGACGGTTCGGACGCCTACGGTCTGATGACCGAACAGCTCCTGCCCCACGGCCTGTTGGGCCTGGTCATCGTCGGCTTCTTCTCCCACACGATGGCGATGTGCTCCTCCGACGCCAACGCCATCGCGGCCGTCTTCACCCGTGACTGCGCGCCGGTGGTCTGGCGCCGCGCCCGGACCTGGAGCGAGGGGCAGGGCCTGCGGGTCGCCCGTATCACCACGGTCGTCTTCCTCGGCCTGTCCATGGCGGCGGCGACGCAGGTCAACTCCCCGACCTTCAAGGACATCATCACCGTCGTCATCAAGTGGGTCGCCGGGCTGATGGGCCCGATGGCCATCCCGATGATGCTGGGTCTGCTCCGCCCGTTCCGCCGCTCGGGCCCGACGGCGGCGCTCACCAGCTGGTCGATGGGGCTGCTGGCCTTCTGGCTGGTGAACTACCCGATCAACTGGAACGTGGACGGCGGCGTCCCGCTCCAGTACCAGGTCTCGATCCCGCTCGCGGTGTCGTTGGTCCTGTACATCCTGATCGGCTTCATCAAGCCGGAGGACACCCCGGAGCGGCTGGCGATCATCGAGAAGATCAACACGGACGGAGACGGGGTCGCTGCGCTGGCTGAGCCGGTGCCTACGAAGACGTGACGGCGGTTCGTCGGCGGGTGCGGGTGCGCTGTGGCTGGTCGCGCAGTTCCCCGCGCCCCTGGGCGGCACGACCGCAGCCGCGTTCGAACGTGAGGGGTCGTGTCGGGGGGTGTCCGCCCGCAGCGGTTGGCGCGTCAGCACGGGCGCGCTCTATTGAGTGACCGATTCCGCGCCGTTCCGAGGACGGACACCCCCGGCGCGGCCCCGACCCACAACCGAACCGAACCGCGAGCGCCTCAGCCCCGCGGATACCGGGCCAGCCAGCCCGGCGACGACCCCGCCGGGCCGTGCAGGGCCGGGCCCTGGGTCATCTCCATCGCGAAGTCGTCGGCCAGCTCCAGCAGCGTGGGACGGCCCTCCAGCTCGGCCAGCCAGGCCGGCGGGAGGGCCGTTTCGCCGTGCAGGGCGCCGAGGAGGCCGCCGGTGAGGGCACCGGCCGCGGCGGAGGGGCCGTCGTGGTTGACGGCGAGGCAGAGCCCGTGGCGTACGTCCTCGCTGACGAGCGCGCAGTAGACGGCACCGGCGAGCAGCCCCTCGGCGGTGCCGTCCGCGATCAGCTCCCCCACCCTCGCGGGCGTCGGCATCCCCTGCCGTACGGCGCCCAGCGCGTGCTGCAAGGCGTCCGAGACGGGCTGGTGTCCTGGTCTGGCGGCGATGAGGGCCAGCGTCTGCTGGACGGCCGCGTCCAGGCTCTCGCCGCGCGCGAGGCCGTGCACGATCGCGGCGTACGCGCCCGCCGCGAGGTAGGCGACGGGGTGCCCGTGGGTCTGCGCGGCGCACTCCACGGCGAGCTGTACGACGAGCTGCGGCTCCCACCCGACGAGCAGGCCGAAGGGCCCGGACCGGGCGGCGGCCTCGGCCCCGGCCTCACCGGGGTTCTTGGGGGCGTCGAGGGTGCCCATGTTCTCGTCGCCGAAGCCGATGAGGAGAGAGCGGGCGGGGTCACGCCGCGCGTACAGCCACTCCTCCCGCGCCAGCCACCCGTCCTCCTTGCGTCGCTCGTCGGGCCCCCAGTCCCGCTGGGTGGCGGCCCACCGCAGATAGGCGCGGTGGAGGTCGGTGGGCGGATGCCAGGCGCCGGTGTCGCGGCGGACCTGGGCGCGTATGAGTCCGTCGACGGAGAAGAGGGTGAGCTGGGTGAGATGGGAGACGGCGCCGCGCCGCCCGTACCCCGGAACGAGATCGACGATCCCCTCAGCCCCGTACGCCTCCCGGATCTCCTCCAGCGAGAGCCCGTCGACCGGTGCGCCCAGCGCGTCCCCGACGGCGGCCCCGAGCAGCGTGCCCCGCACCCGGCTCCGGAAGTCCTGCTGTTCGACCCGCCCCCAGACGGCCCCGGCTGTCACACCCACCAAGACCTCCCATGGCGACCGTCCGCGCATACGACAGCTCAGCACTGTAATCGACCAGGAACGGTCGGTTCAGGGGGCGGAACGGTATGCGGGATGTGCCCGGAGTGGTCGTTATTGGGCTTGGGTGGTCAGTTGTCGCCCGTATCCGGAGATCCGCACGATCGAAAGCCCGTAGCGGGGCCAGGCTCTGGGTCGGCTACGCCGCTGCCGACGCCGGACGGCAGTCCCGGCACCGTCCCGGTTCCGGTGCGCGGAAGACGCGGCCGCAGTCGCCGTCGCAGTCCTGCCAAGGGTCCGGGCGGCCGGCCGGGGCCGGGAGGGGTTCAGGGGCGGGGAGCGCCGGGGGCAGGAGTTCCTTGAGGCGGTGGGCCAGGAGGGCCGCCGGGTGCTTGATCGGGACGGTGGGGAGGTCGCTCGCCAGAGTTCGCAGTACGGCGCTGGCGGGGACCCCGCGTTCCAGCCAGGCGTCGGCCGCCGGGGTCAGGCGTTGTACGTCCCGTTCCGTGAGGAGGAGGCGGGAGTCGTACGTGCGCAGCTCGGCGAGGAGGTTGGCTGCGGCGGCCGAGGGCTTCGGCGGCGGGGAGACGTGCGGCTCGGGCTCAGACTCCGGCTCTGCCGCTGCCTGGAGCACTGCCGACCTCGGCTTGTTGTACGACAGCGTCCGGGTCACGTATCGGCCCGAATGAAGACGCTCCTTGGGGCGCGCCAGGTACCCGTGCTCTTCCAACTCCCGCAAAGCCGCCGCGATCCTGATCTCGCCCTCGGGGAACTTCCCCGCCAGCACCTTGATGCCGACGGAGGCTCCCGCGGGCAGCGACTGGATGTGGACCGCCAGGCCGATGGCCATCAGGGACAACTCGGGGTGCTGGGCCAGGTGGTTTCCGACCACGACGAAGTTGTCCGTGTGGGGCTCGTTGACGTGCTCGACCCCACGGGTGAAACGGCCGGACTTGGCGCGCGCGGGCGCGCTAGGCTGCTGGTCAGTCATCGGGAAGGTTTCCTCTTCCTCGGTGATCAGGCCCTCGCACTGGGATTGCCGTCCCGGCGGGGGCCGATGCATGTGGGCGGTTGTGTTGCGCTCTGTGAGGCAGACGCTGCACCACAACTCCCTCGCCGCGCCAGCTGAGTTGGCGATGTTCACCCCTGCGGGTGATCGACGGGGGCGGTGGGGGTGGGGTTGGTTCTTTCCCCCAGTTCTTTGGTTCTTGGCGTCGGGAACGACCGGGTCACGCATCCCCAAGATCCGGTGCCACCTCGGCCCACACCGTCTTCCCGCCCGCCGGAGCCGCCTCCACGCCCCAACGCTCCGCGTACGCCTCGATGATCCGCAGGCCACGCCCCGATTCCGCGTCGTCCGCCACCGGGTCGCGGGGCTGCGGGATCCGGTCGCCCCGGGCGTCGGTCACCTCGACACGGAGGACCCCGTCATCGGCGTACAGCTTCAGCCTCAGCCGGAAGTCCCGCCCGGTGACGCGGCCGTGCAGCACGGCGTTCGACGCCAGCTCGGCCACGACGTGCGCGGCGGCCTCGTACGGCACGCCCCAGCACCCCAGTTGGCGCACCGTGTGCTCGCGGGCGCGCCGGGCGCCTCTTCGGTTCGCGGACAGCAGCACCGTGAAGTAGTGCGTCGGGGCGGTGACTTGGGGTGGAGATTTCTGATTCACGTCACCCAGAGTGGTCGCGCGTACCTACTCTGAACAGCAACGACTCCGGTACGGAGCGGAACTGTCCGGGTGCGTGGCGTAGCCGTACGGCTGGTACGCGTGGAGGGGTGACATGGAGGACGAGGAGGCCGCAGCCGTACTCAAGGCTGTCGGGCGGCAGATCAAGATGTGGCGGGAGGCCGCCGGACTGACGCAGCCCGAGTTCGGCGAGGCGATCGGGTACGGCGGGGAGATGGTCTCGTCGGTGGAGCGGGGTCGGCGGAGCCCCAAGCCGGACTTCCTCGACAAGGCCGATGAGGTGCTCGGCGCGGGCGGGAAGATCTCCGCGATGAAGAAGGACCTGGAGGAGGCCCGCTACCCCAAGAAGGTGCGCGATCTGGCGAAGCTGGAGGACGAGGCCGTCGAGTTCGGGGCCTACGACAACCACAACATGAACGGCCTGCTCCAGACACCGGAGTACGCACGGGCATTGTTCGCGAACAGGCAGCCCGCGTTCTCCGAGGATGAGATCGACCGCCAGGTCTCCGCACGCATGGCAAGGCAGCGGATCTTCGAGCGGACGCCCGCCCCACTGCTCACCTTCATCCAGGAAGAGGTGACGCTGAGGCGGCCCATCGGAGGCAGAATGGTGCTCCGGCGACAGCTCGAACACCTGTTGGAGATGGGCGCGTTGAGGCACGTCAAGATTCAGGTGATGCCCACGGACTGTGAGGATCACTCAGGTATGAGCGGGCCACTTCAGCTGCTGAAACTTCGGGATGGCAAGACGCTGGGGCACTCCGAGGCTCAGTTGCACAGCCGAGTGATCAGCGATCCCCGGGAAGTCCAGATCCTGGAAATGCGCTATGGAATGATCCGGTCGCAGGCCCTGACGCCACGCGAGTCGCTGGCCTTCATCGAGAAAGTCCTGGGAGAAGAAGAGACATGACCTCCGCCCTGGAGTGGTTCAAGAGCAGCTACAGCAGCGATGACGGCCCTGCGTGCGTCGAGGTCGCTATATCCCCCACCCACGCCACCGTCCACATCCGCGACTCCAAGGACACAGCCCGCCCCCACCTCACCGTCACCGACCGCGCCTGGTCCACGTTCCTCACCGCCTACTCCGTATAACGCGCCCCCTCCAGACAGTCGGTGATCAGGGAGGCGTCCGCGCCCGGGCTCGCTTTCAGTTCCCTGAGGATGGACGCCAGGGTCGCCAGCTCCAGCCAGCTGGGGTTCAGGGCCAGCATCTCCGCGAGGCCCTGTTCGGCAGTGGGTCGGTCGGTGAGGGCGCAGCCCGTGAAGCAGTGGGCCTGGGCGCGTTCCAGGGGAGTCAGGGTCATGTTCTCCGCCGTACGGACCAGGTCCCGCCAGAGCGGGGCCGCTGCCGACAGGCCCTCCGATCGGCTCACGGTCAGCGCCAGCTCGAACGTGCCCGCGAGCGGATCGTCGTCCTGACGGAGCTTCTCGGCGGCGCTGCGGGCCTCGGCCCAACGGCCCGCGTGCCGGTGGAATTCGCAGGACAAGTCGTCCATGTCGTCGGTGAGGCGGGCCTCGGCCTCGGTCCAGCGCTCGCAGAGCATCAGCAGCTCCACGGCTGTGCGGCGGGCCCAGGTCGGTTCCGTGTTCAGGGCCGCGCAGCGGTCGAGGTCCGCGAGTGCCTGGTCCGTGCGGCCCGTGGCGAGGCCTACACGGGCGCGCTGGCCGTATGCCCAGCCGTAGTCGGGGGACAGGGCGAGGGCGCGGTCCAGGTGCCGGAGCGCCTCGGTGTGGTCCGCGCGGGCGCGGTGGACGGCGCCCAGGATCGCCCAGGAGCTCGCGTCCTCGGGTTCCTGCTCCAGGCAATGGCGTAGGGCGGCGGTCGCCTCTTCGTGGCGGCCCGCGTCCAGGTACTCCGAGCCGAGTTCGCGGCGGATCCACAGGGCGTCCGGGGCCGCCGCCACCGCCGCCTCCAGATCGGCGAAGTGGCCCGCCTCGTCGCCGGTCATGTACTTCGCCCGGGACCGCATGACCAGGGCCCAGGCGTATCCCGGGCGTAGCTCGATCGCGCGGTCCAGGTCGGCGTGCGCCTCCTCGCCCCGGCCGAGTTCGCCGAGCGCCGCGCCCCGGCTGGCCCATGCCGAGGCGTGGTCCGGGTCCAGGGCGACCGCACGGCCCAGCTCGGTGACCGCGTCGTCGTAGCGGCCCGCGAGCCGGTAGGAGTCGCCGCGTTCCGAGGCGACCCAGGCCGCGTCGGGGGCACGGGCGACCGCGAGGTCGAAGTCGGCGAAGGACTCCGTCAACTCCCCTCTGCTGCGCCGCAGTCGGGCTCTGCGGACCAGCGTCCACAGGTCGTCGTCGATGGCGAGGGAGCGGTTGAAGTCGGCGAGGGCCTCGTCGTACCGGCCGAGGACGTGCCGGCACACCGCCCGCCCGGTCAGGGCGCCCGCGTCGGTCGGGTCGAGGGCGAGGGCGCGGTCGAAGTCGGTGAGGGCCTCGTCGTAGCGGGCCGCCAGGCGGTAGGTCTCGGCCCGTTCGGCGATGATCCAGCCGGTGTCGGGGGACAGGGCGTCGGCGCGGTCGAAGGCAATCAGGGCGGCAGGGTAGTCGTCCATGAGCTGGAGGGTGAGGCCCCGGCCGTAGTGGGCGAGGACCGTGTCGGGGGCCAGCTCGATGGCCCGGTCGTACTCCTCCAGCGCCCGCCCGTACTCCCGCTCGTGGCGCCACTCGCGGCCCCGCAGCGCGTGCGCCGCCGCCCGGCCGCGCGGGTCCAGGCCGGGGCGGGTCAGGAGCAGGTCCAGCGCGCGGGCCAGGCCCGCCTCGTCGTCGAGAGCCTCACCCAACTCCCGTCCCCAGTCGGCCGACTGGGTGTGGTCCGTGGCGCCGCCCGCGTCCTGGAGCATCCGGGCCCAGCGGCGTCCTTCGGCCTCGTCCTCGCGGCAGGCCTCGACGAACAGCCGCAGCGCGTCGGCGAGGGCGGCCGTCGGGCGGGCGCAGAGCAGGTGGTACGTCTCCTCCAGGCGCAGGGCGCGCCATTCCTCGTCCGACCAGAGCCCGTCGCCCTCGCGGTCCTCCGCCACGTCCTCGCGCCACTCGGCGAACGCCGCCGCCAGCTTCCGGTGCCGCTCCCGCCACCGGCGCGGATAGTGCAGCCGCTCCTGCCGCAGCATCGGCTCCCGTACGACATCGTGGTACCGGACCCGTCCGCCGCGCTCCCCCACGAAGGGCAGCCCCCGCAACCACCGGTACTGCGCGTCGAGTTCACCGTCCGGGAGGTCGATCAGGACGCGGAAGACGTCGCCGTCCAGCCAGCGCGGCAGCGCGCAGAGCCGGGCGACGTCATGACGGACCTCGGGCTCGGCGCTCAGGAACCGGTCCACCGCGTCGGCGCTGGGGTCCTCGACCTGCTCCGGGCCGTCGGGCCGCTTCTCGGCGAGGGTCGACACGAGGACGGGCAGCCCGCCGGTCACCCGCAGCACCTCGGCGACCACCGGCTCGGCCACCACCCCTTTCCCGGCGAGGAGTTGACGTGTCTCGGCGTCGGTGAAGGGGGTCAGTGGCAGCTCCACGGCACCGTTCCAGCGGCCTGACGGCAGCGGCAGTTGCCCTGCGGTGACGACGACGGCCGTGTCCGGCAGACCGCCGTGCTCGTCCTCCTTCCGGAACAGACCGCGCAGCCACGGGTCCAGGAACGGTCCGGTCTGTTCGTAGGTGTCGAAGAACAGGACGATCCGCGGCACCGCGGAGGCGGCGGCGCGCAGTTCGCGGAGCAGGACCGGGGTGAGCGCGGCCTCCGGGTGCAGGACGAGGTCGATGTCGTCGGCGTTGCGGAAGCGGGCGCTGAGACCGGCGCGCAGCCGGTCGGCGCCCTGGGCGATCAGATCGGCCGGCAGCGCCCGGGTGAGCAGGGCGGACCCCGGTACGGCGGTCTCCAGCGCGCCCATGCCCAGTTGGACGACGGCCCTGCTCCCGGCGGACGCGGGTGGATCCTGTGCGCGCATCGCCGCCTCCGCCTCGCGCCGCCGCTCCCGGTACACGGCCAGCCGGCGTTCCAGCGGCTTCAGTCTCCGTCCCCGCGCGGCGAACTGACGGCAGATCGCCTCCAGCGCGTCCGGCACGCTTCCGGTGTCCTCGTCGACATACACCGTGAGCGCCCCCTGCTCCCGGGCGAGCCGCTTCAACTCCTCCACCAGGAAGGTCTTTCCGACGCCGGAGTCGCCACGGACGTGGAAGCGGCGGCGGTGGCCTGGATCGTCCGGGGGAAGGTTCAAGTTCCTCAGGAACAGGGCCCGTTCGGCCTCCCGGCCGACAAATCCACCCTCATCCGGCTCACGCCCAGACGACTGCGCCATCCCCGTACGTCCCCCTCGTCGTGGCGTCTCTCCTTCATTCTGGCTCAATGCGTACGGCGCGACTTCACCCTCACAGGGAAAAATGATCGCCATGGCCACCACACCCCCACGCAGCGCACTCCACCTCACCAGCACCCTCCTCACCGCGACCGTCGCCCTGTACATGGCCCTCGTGGCCTTCGGGAACATCACGGACTTCGGGACGAACCAGCAGTTCGTCCGGCATGTCCTCGCGATGGACACGACCTTCAAGGACGACGACCTGATGTGGCGGGCCGTCACCAGCAAGGGACTTCAGGACGCGGCGTACGTCGCGATCATCGTCTGGGAGACGGTGGCCGCGCTGGTGCTGGTCTTCGGCACCTGGCTCTACGCCCGGCGCGACGATCTGCGCGCCCGGCGCTTCTCGACGTACGGACTGCTCATGGTCCTGCTGCTCTTCGGCGCCGGGTTCATGGCGATCGGCGGGGAGTGGTTCTCGATGTGGCAGTCGCAGGACTGGAACGGGCTCGACGCCGCGCTGCGGGTGTTCGTGCTGAGCGGGGTGGTGCTGATCGTCGTACAGCTGCCCGCCGGGGCGCGGGAGGCCTGACTCAGCTCAGCGCGCGCGGCCGTCTGCGCCGGTTCTCGGTCATCCGGTCGCGGACGTGCTCGGGCGGCAGCTCGGCCGCCAGCCGGGCCAGCTCCTCGAAGATCGACATGTACGTGCCGCCACCCGCCTCGCCGCGCAGCTCCCGCTCGCGTTCCACGAAGGGCCGGACCGCCTGCCAGACCGAGACGATCCGGGTGCGCAGGACCGTGGCCAGCAGGGTCTCGTCGAGGAGTCCGAAGACGGCGAGGTTGGCGAAGGACTGGTAGTAGTACACGACGCTGTAGAAGGCGGCCCTGGGCTCGGCGGGCAGGCCGCGCACCCCGGCCGCCGGGTCGTTCTCGGCGCCGAGGCGCTGGGTGACGTAGTCGTGCTGGTCGTGGAACTCCACCGACCGGAACTCCGCGAGCAGGTCGATCATCACGGATATGTGGTTGGCGTGCTTCGCGATCCGGGCCTGCCGGGCGCTGAAGACGACGGAGGTCACCACGGCGACGACCGCGATGCCCGTGGTGACGATGTTGAAGACGACAGAGCTGTCCATCCGGTCACCGTACGGAGCCGGGCGGGCCAAGTACACGCCGTACGCGGCTACTTGACCACGACAACCGCGGTGCCGGTCTCGCCGAACGTCCACAGCGCCGACCCGTCCGCCTTCTTCATGCGAATGCCGCCGGTCTGGGTGCCGGACGCGGCGGGGGGCGGGGAGGAGCCGTCGACGGCGTTGGAGAAGGCGATGTTCTTGCCGGACTTCGCGGCGAAGTAGACGACGTGCTCGATCTTGACGCCGTCGGAGCCGGTGATCGGGTCCCCGGAGCGGGTCCCGACCGTGTATGCGCCCGGGTCGGGGGAGACCGTCCCGGGCCACACCGCGAAGGTGCGGCGGGCCGCGTCGCTCGCGTCGACCAGCCACACCCGCTTCTCGCCGAGCGAGTAGACGATCCGGCGACCGGTGCCGGAGCTGTCCGGCACGGCGGTCGCCGCCGGTTTCGTGGGCCCGGCCGAGGGCTGCGCGGACGCCGAGGCGGTGGGGCGGGTGGCCGCGGCCTCGGGCTTCGCGCCCTTGTCCGCCTGTACGGCGAGAGCGGCGACCACGGCTATCGCTCCCACCGTCAGACCGGTCACCCAGACCTTCGAGGCAGGCACGGCACGTATCTCCTCAGCTCACCGACAGCGTCGGATCATCGTACTGCCGTGCGCCCGCCCTCTTCTTCTCAGTCCAGCACCGGCAGCAGCTGCGGCAGATGGCCGTCGGACACCTCCGCCGCCTTCCGCCGCTCCTCCGGGACCTCGCCGTAGAGGGTGGTGCGGGGCTTCGCCGGGCGGCCGGCCGCCTCGGCGACCGCGATCAGGTCCTTCACCGACTTGTACGACCCGTACGACGAGCCCGCCATGCGCGAGATCGTCTCCTCCATCAGCGTGCCGCCCAGGTCGTTCGCGCCCGAGCGCAGCATCTCCGCCGCGCCCTCCGTGCCGAGCTTCACCCAGCTCGTCTGGATGTTGGGGATGTGCGGGTGGAGCAGCAGCCTGGCCATCGCCGTCACCGCCCTGTTGTCCCGCATGGTGGGGCCGGGGCGGGCGATGCCGGCCAGGTAGACCGGGGCGTTCGTGTGGATGAAGGGGAGCGTCACGAACTCGGTGATGCCGCCCGTCTGCTGCTGGATGCGGGCCAGGGTGCGCAGGTGGCCCAGCCAGTGGCGGGGCTGGTCGACATGGCCGTACATCATGGTCGAGGTCGACGGGATGCCCACCTCGTGGGCCGTCGTGATCACCTCGATCCAGGTCGCCGTCGGCAGCTTGCCCTTGGTCAGGACCCAGCGGACCTCGTCGTCGAGGATCTCGGCGGCGGTGCCGGGGATCGAGTCCAGGCCCGCCTCCTTCGCCGCCGTCAGCCACTCGCGGATGGACAGGCCGGTGCGGGTGGCGCCGTTCACGACCTCCATCGGCGAGAAGGCGTGCACATGCATGCCGGGGACGCGCTCCTTCACCGCCTTGGCGATGTCGAAGTAGGCCGTGCCGGGCAGGTCCGGGTGGATGCCGCCCTGCATGCAGACCTCGACCGCGCCGACCTCCCACGCCTGCTGGGCACGGTCGGCGACCTGGTCCAGGGAGAGGGTGTAGGCGTCGGCGTCCGTGCGGCGCTGGGCGAACGCGCAGAAGCGGCAGCCGGTGTAGCAGACGTTGGTGAAGTTGATGTTCCGGGTGACGATGTACGTCACGTCGTCGCCGACCACCGACTTACGGACGTCGTCCGCGATGCGGGTCAGGGCGTCCAGCGCCGGACCGTCCGCGTGCAGCAGCGCGAGGGCCTCGGCGTCCGTGAGCTTCGTCGGGTCGTCGGCCGCCGTCGCCAGCGCCTGGCGTACGTCCGTGTCGATGCGCTCGGGCACCATCCCCGGCGCCGCCGCCTCCCGCAGGGCGCCCCAGTCGCCGTAGACCACGTCGAAGTCGTCGCGACGGTCGGCCGTACGGCCCTCGGTGTCGATGGTGGTGTGCAGATCGGTGCGGCCGGAGGGGACGAAGACCTCCTCCGGCTCCTGCCAGGGGTGTCCCTCGACGACCGCGTCCTCGCGCGCGAGGCCGGTCTCCGTGTCCGCCAGCGCCCGCACGTGCGGCAGCAGCCGGGGGTCGAGCCAGGGCTCGCCGCGCTGGACGAACTCCGGGTAGACGCAGAGGCGCTCGCGCAGCTGGAACCCGGCCGTCGCCGACTTCGCCGCCAGTTCCTCGATCTGCGGCCAGGGGCGTTCCGGGTTGACGTGGTCGATGGTGAGCGGGGACACCCCGCCCCAGTCGTCGATGCCCGCCGCGATGAGCCGCTCGTACTCGCTGTCCACGAGGTTCGGCGGGGCCTGGATGTTGCCCGCCGGGCCCATGACGAGCCGGGCCACCGCCACGGCGGCGACCAGCTCGTCCAGCTCCGCGTCCGGCATGCCGCGCATCGCGGTGTCCGGCTTGGCGCGGAAGTTCTGGATGATCAGTTCCTGGACGCCATGGTAGGAGCGGGACACGCGGCGCAGCGCGAAGAGGGACTCGGCCCTCTCCTCGTACGTCTCACCGATCCCGATCAGAATCCCGGACGTGAAGGGGACCGAGGAGCGGCCCGCGTCCTCCAGCACGCGCAGGCGCACGGCGGGCTCCTTGTCCGGGGAACCGTGGTGGGGGCCGCCGGGCTCCGACCAGAGGCGGGTGGCCGTGGTCTCCAGCATCATGCCCATGCTGGGCGCGACCGGCTTGAGGCGCTGGAAGTCCGTCCAGGACATCACCCCGGGGTTGAGATGGGGCAGCAGGCCCGTCTCCTCCAGGATGCGGATCGATATCGCGCGGACGTACGCGATCGTGTCGTCGTAGCCGTGCGCGTCGAGCCACTCGCGCGCCTCCGGCCAGCGGTCCTCGGGCTTGTCGCCGAGGGTGATGAGGGCTTCCTTGCAGCCGAGGGCCGCGCCCTTGCGGGCGATGTCCAGGACCTCGTCCGGGGACATGAACATCCCGTGGCCGGCACGGCGGAGCTTGCCGGGGACGGTGACGAAGGTGCAGTAGTGGCATTTGTCCCGACACAGCCGGGTGAGGGGGATGAAGACGCTCTTCGAGTACGTGATGACGCCGGGGCGGCCCGCGGCCTCAAGGCCGGCGTCCCGGATGCGGGACGCGGTCGCGGTGAGGTCGTCCAGAGCCTCGCCGCGGGCCTGGAGGAGGACCGCGGCTTCGGTGACGTCCAGGGCCACGCCGGTGCGGGCGCGTTTGAGGGCGCGCCGCATGGAGTTTTCGGTGGGGCCGGTTCCGGTCGCGGAAGTCGTCATTGTTTGAGCATACGTTCGGGGTGATCAGGGGTGCTGTGGGGTTTTGCCGGGTGCGGGTGCGTGGGGGCTGGTCGCGCAGTTCCCCGCGCCCCTGGGGGGTTACAGGTGCCCGGCGTATTCATCCAACGTCCGCAGCACCTCCGTCTCCCCCGCCGGGGGCAGCTGGACAACGATCTCCTCGATACCCAGCTCCTCGTAGTGCGCGAGCTTGCCGGGTGAGGGGAACACCGCGTACGGGACGACCTGTAGCGCGCCCGGCTCGCGGCCCGCCTCCTCCCATGCCGTGCGCAACACCGGCAGCGTCTCCGTCAGGCCCCGTCCGCCGATCGGCATCCAGCCGTCGGCGTACTCGCAGATGTGGGTGAAGAGCTTCGGGCCGGCCGCGCCGCCGATGAGGGTGCGGGGACCGAGGTGGCCTCGAATGGGCTTGGGGTGGGCATGGCTGGCGCGGACGCTGCCGAACTCCCCCTTGTAGGCGGTCGGTTCCTCCGACCACAGCGCCCGCATCAGCGCCATCCGGTCCCGCACCAGCTCGCGCCGGGTACGCCAGTCCACTCCGTGGTCGGCGGCCTCTTCCACGTTCCAGCCGAAGCCGAGGCCGAGGGTGAGGCGGCCACCGGACAGATGGTCGACCGTGGCGATCTGCTTCGCGAGGTCGATCGGGTCGTGCTGGGCGACGAGCGTGATGCCGGTGCCGAGGCCCAGCGTCTCGGTGACGGCCGCCGCCTGGCCGAGGGCGACGAAGGGGTCGAGGGTGCGGCCGTACTCGGGCGGGAGGTCGCCGCCCGCCGGGTACGGGGTGGTCCGCTCCACCGGGATGTGGGTGTGCTCGGGGAGATAGAGGCCGGCGAAGCCCCGCTGCTCCAGCTCACGGGCGAGCCGGGTCGGGGTGATGGTCTCGTCGGTGAGGAAGATCGTGGCGGAGATACGCATGACCGCATCTCTACCGCGCCGGATGAGAGATGTCGATACCGACTGGTCGGCATCGACGGCGAAAGCGCCCGGCCGCCGCTGATTCCCTTTTCTTCCACGGGAGTTCACGGTCGTACCCGAGAGTGGAGCGCATGTGTGATGACGAGCACGACATCAAAAGACGCACACTCGTCGTGACGGGAGCCGCCGCCGCACTTACGTTGGGAAGCGTGACCTTCGCTTCAGCGGCGGACGGCGAGCAGGAGACGCGGACGATCCGGGGCACGCTGCCCACCGGGTCCCCCGATTTCGTGTACGTGCCGGTCGAGGTCCCGTCCGGCGTACGGGAGCTCAAGGTCGCCTACACCTACGACCGCCCGGCCGTCCCGACGGGCACCGCCGGCAACGCCCTGGACATCGGCGTCTTCGACGAACGGGGCACCGAACTGGGCGGCGAGGGCTTCCGGGGCTGGTCGGGAGGGGCCAGGACCGAGTTCTTCATCCGGGCCGACGACGCGACGCCGGGGTACATCCCGGGCCCGGTGCGCGAAGGCACCTGGTCGATCGCGCTGGGGCCGTACACGGTGGCGCCGCAGGGCCTGTCGTACGAGATCACGATCACGCTGACGTACGGCGAGCCCGGTGAGGTCGTCGAGCCCGTCTATCCGCCGCAGCGCGCGAAGGGGCGGGGCCGGGCCTGGTACCGCGGCGACTGCCACCTCCACTCCTGGCACTCCGACGGCCGCCGCACCCCCGCCGAGATCGGGGCGCTGGCCCGTGCCGCGGGGCTGGACTTCATCAACACCTCCGAGCACAACACCCATTCCGCGCACGCCCATTGGGCGGACGTGGCGGGTGACGACCTGCTGGTGATGCTGGGTGAGGAGATCACGACGAGGAACGGCCATGTGGTCGCCCTCGGCACGGACCCCGGCACCTTCATCGACTGGCGCTACCGGGCCCGCGACAACCGCTTCGGCCGTTTCGCCCGCCGTGTCCGCAGGGCGGGGGGCCTGGTCGTACCGGCCCATCCGCACGCCACCTGCGTGGGGTGCGGATGGCGGTTCGGCTTCGGCGAGGCGGACGCGGTGGAGGTCTGGAACGGGCCCTACACGCCCGACGACGAGGTGGCGCTGGCGGACTGGGACAGCGTGCTGGTCGCCTCCACGCGGGAGGGGCGTGCGTGGCTTCCCGCGATGGGCAGCAGTGACGCGCACCGGGATCCGGACGTGGTCGGCTCGCCGCAGACCGTCGTCCTGGCCGACGACCTCACCCGGGAGGCGATCCAGGAGGGCATCCGGGCGGGGCGGTCGTACATCGCCGAGTCCTCGCGGATCTCGCTGGACTTCACCGCCGTCGGCGGCAAGGGCGAACACGCGGGCATCGGCGGCCGGTTGAAGGCGGCGGCGGACACCCCGGTGACCGTCCGCCTCGACGTCACGGGCGCACCGCGCTGCACCGTCCGGTTCGTCACCGACCAGGGGGTGCTGTTCACCGGCGCGGCACTGCCGGTGACCGGCTCCGGGGTGGTGGAGTGGCGGACGACTCCGGCCTACGCGGCGTACGTCCGCGCCGAGGTGCGGCACGAGACGGCGGCGGGTCCGCTGCCGGGGGCGTTGGCGGCCCTCACGAACCCGATCTTCCTGGGCAGGTGAGGAGGGGGAGGAGGTCTGGGGCGAGGAGGACCTAGGGTCGCCGGCATGATCCTCACCACCGGCCCCGCCTCTCACGACCCCGCCCGTGACATCCCGGAGCTCGCGCCGTACGCCCGCACGACGGTACGGCTGCACCCGCGCCGGGGTGTGCCGGGGGCCCGGGACAGTCACATCGGCGGCCCGCTGTGGTGGCCGGCCGCCGAGCCGTGGCCGTCGTGCGGGGAGCACCGGGACGTGAACGGACGGCAGTTGGGCCCCTACCCGCTGGTCGCGGTGGCCCAGCTGACGGCGGCGGACTTTCCGGAGCTGCGCTTCCCGGACGGTACGGACCTGGTGCAGGTGCTGTGGTGCACGGACTGGCACGACCAGCCGCATCCGGAGGGGTGGGGTCAGGCGTGTGTCCTCGTCTGGCGCCGGGCGGACGACGTGGCCGGCCCGCCCGGCGGCCGGCCGGACCCCGGCGAGGACGAGGACATGGTCCCGAGGGCGTGCGTACTGCACCCCGAGCGGCTGACGGAGTACCCCTGGCACGAGGAACTCCCCCCAGGACTCGCGGGCCGCCACGAGGCCTGGCTGGAGGAACGGGGGCTGTACGACGACGTCTCGACGATCCCCGGCTGCAAGCTCGGCGGCAGCATGCGCTGGGGTGTGACGGACCTGCCGGGGACGATGGAGTGCGGGCGGTGCCGGGCGCCGCTGGAGCTGTTCCTCCAACTGGACACGTACGAGTACGACATGGATGCCGATGATCGCTTCCGCCCGCTGGAGGAACGGCACTTGGACCCCCGGTCGGAAGCGGGCCGGGCGGCGCGTGAGCCGACGGGGATGACGGTCGGGCGGGGCGGGCACGCGGGCCTGTACGTCTGCTCGGCGAACCCCCGCCATCCGGCGTCGCTCTTCACGCAGTGACGTGCGCGCGCCGCCCCGTCCTTCCCGCCGCGCTACTCCGCGCCCTGCAAGTCCGCGACGACCGCCGCGTGATCGGACGGCCACACCCCGTCCACCGGCCCGTGCCCGGCCCGCCGTACGCCCCGTACCGTGCCCTCGCCGTCCGGGCCCGCCGGTGCGCCCACGTGGATGTAGTCGACGCGGACGCCCGGGCCGAGGCCGGGGTGGACGTAGGGGTTCTCCGGGGTCCAGGTCGCTCCGGGGGTGCCCTGGGCGGCGTACTCCCAGGCGTCGAAGAACACCTGACCGGGGACGGCCGGGGAGGTGCGGGTGCCGCCGAAGAGGCGGATCTCGTCGGAGTCGGGCCAGGCGTTGAAGTCGCCGGTGACGATGGGCGGGTGGGGGGTGCTGTCGCGATGCGCGGCCACGAACTCCGCCAGGGACGTGACCTGTTGGCGGCGGGTCGCCGAGGCGTGGAGGGGGGAGGTGAGGTGGGTGGTGAAGAAGGGGACGGGGGCGCCCGGCGCGTCGAGGCGGGCGTACAGGGCCAGTCGGCCGTCGTCCAGGTCCGGCGGGGCGGGCAGGCGCAGCACCGCCTGGTCCGTCACCGGCCAGCGGCTCAGCACCGCGTTGCCGATGTCCACGGAGTCGTCGGATATGCGGCGCCGCCAGCGTTCGGGGGCGGGGGACGCCGCCCAGGCGCAGTGCAGGTCCAGTTCGGCGGCCAGCCATTCCGCGAGGTTCTCGCCGGTGCGGCGGTCCGCCCACACCTCCTGTAGACCGACCACGTCCGGGCGCAGGTCGCGCAGGACGGCGAGAATCGCCTTCTGCCGCTCGGCCCACGGGCCGAACCGCCACCACAGGTTCCACGTCACGACCCGCACGATCACCTCACCAGCCCCTACAGCAGACTTGGTAACCATGCCCCGTCACAACGAACGCAAGTATCGAGCCGTCTCCGCCTTTCAGCGCAGGCTCAACGCCGTCATGCGCCGGCTGCCGACCCAGACCCTCCTGGAGACCACCGGCCGCACCTCCGGACTCCCCCGCCGCACCCCGCTCGGCGGGCGGCGGGTCGGTGATTCCTTCTGGCTGGTCTCGGAGTTCGGGGAGCGGTCGCAGTACGTCCGCAACATCAAGGCCGATCCGCGGGTGCGGGTGCGGCTGCGCGGGCGCTGGCACACCGGTGTCGCCCATCTGCTCCCCGACGACGACCCGGTCGCCCGGCTGCGCGGTCTGCCCCGGGTGAACAGTGTGGGGGTACGGGCCATGGGGGCGGGGCTGCTGACGGTGCGGGTCGATCTGACCGACTGACCCGCGTCGGCGTCAGACCGGCTGCGGAACGGGCCTCGCCGTCGGAGCGGCGGTGGCCGCGGCCTTGCGGGTCTCGCGCAGGATCAGCAGGCCGTTGCCCGCCATCACGGTCGCGGTCAGGCAGTGGACGCCCAGCGCGGTGGCCACGGAGCCGTGGTGGCCGAGCACGGTGGCCATGTCGCCGTACGCGGCGAGGGACTCCACCAGCAGCGCCCAGCCCAGTGCCCGGCGGTGACCCGTCACCAGCAGGACGCCCAGGACCAGGGCCAGGACGACGTCGCGGATTCCCTTGACGACCAGGAAGCCGCCTCCGTCGCCGGTCGCTGGGTGCGGCAGGCCGAAGCCCTGCACCGACGTCTCCGGGTCCAGGATGAACCCCGTACCGAACCAGAGGATGAAGAGGATGAAGGCGGCGGACAGAACGGTGTTGATCTTCTTCAGCGACACTGTCTTCTCCTTGTTCTGACGAGTCAGGGACGGGCCGGGGCGGGCTCAGACGAGGGCGGCGGCCAGCAGGGCGAAGGCCGTGACGATGACGGCCACGCGGACGTAGTGCCAGCGCAGCCAGCGGTTCAGCTGCTGCTTCCAGTCGGCGGGCCGGTTCTCGGCGGTCCACGTCTTGTTCCGGTTGTTGATCGGGACCAGCAGCAGGATCGACATCACCACGCTGAGGACCAGCAGCGCGCCGGCGGTCACCACGAGACCGGTGCCGTCGTGGTGCCGTCCGGCGACGGCCCAGAGCGCGACGAGGGCGAGCGAGCCGATGTACCAGACCGGCATCACCGCGCCGAGCATCCGGCCCCCGTGAGCGTGGCCCTGCTGGCCGCTGTCCTCCGGGAGGGCGTTGAGTATCGGGTTCATGACGAAGGCGACGGCGAACTCCACCCCCACCATCACACCGACGACCACGACTGTGACGACCTCGAGTGTGCTGAGCATGACGACCCCCTGTTGAAATGCCGGACGCTGGGCGCTGGGCGCTGGGCGAATCTAGCGCCGCTAGCTGTTGAGGCAACGCTAGACCTACTGCCGCTCGATTGTCTAGCGATGCTAGGATCCAGTCATGTCGGTACAGGAACGCAAGCAGCGCGAACGGGCGGAGCGGGAGCGCCTCATCGTGGCCACAGCCCGTGAACTCGCCGAGCAGCAGGGCTGGGACGCGGTCACCACCCGCAGGCTCGCCGAGCGCATCGAGTACAGCCAGCCCGTCCTCTACAGCCACTTCCGGGGCAAGCGGGAGATCATCGGTGCCGTCGCCCTCCAGGGCGCCACCGAGCTGGCCGTCGCGCTACGGGCCGCGACGGCCGCCGCGGACGGCCCGCGCGCGCGGGTCACCGCCCTCGCCCGCGGCTACCTAGACTTCGCCGAGCGCAACCCGGCGGTCTACGACGCCCTGTTCCAGCTCGACGGCGGCCTGCCGTACGCGCAGGAGGACACCCCCGAGCCGCTGAAGGACGCCTTCGCCGCACTGTTGGAGACTCTCGCCCAGGTCGCCGGGGACGGCGTGGAACCCGGGCTGTTCACGGAACTGTTCTGGGCGTCCCTGCACGGCATCGCGACCCTGACCCGCACACGAAGGCTGCCACCGGAGGAAACCGAGCAGAGGGTGAAACTGCTGGTCGACCGGCTCGCCGTGCTCTGAACGGTGGCCCCGAGCCGGTCCGGCCTCACCCGGGCCAGACGATCGCCTGCACCTCGCTGTACGCGTGCAGGGCGTACGAGCCCACGTCCCGTCCGACACCGCTCTTCTTGAACCCGCCGAACGGCGCCTCCATGTTGCGCCCGACCGTGTTCACGCCGACCCCGCCCGCCCGCAGCCGCCGGGCCACGCGGAAGGCTCGGGCGATGTCGCCGGACCAGACGTAGTCGATGAGGCCGTACTCGGAGTCGTTGGCGAGGGCGATGCCCTGCTCCTCGTCGTCGAAGGGGATGACGGAGACGACCGGGCCGAAGATCTCCTCGCGGGCGACGCGCATCGTGGGCGTGCAGTCCGCGAGGAGGGTGGGGGTGACGTGGAAACCCCGGTCCAGTGGCGGGCGTTCGCCGCCTGTCACCAGCGTCGCGCCCTCCTTGCGACCCAACTCCACGTAGGACTCGACCCGTTCGCGATGGGCCGCCGAGATCACCGGGCCCACGACCGTGGCCGGGTCGCGTGGGTCGCCGACCTTGAGGCGTGCCGCGTACGCCGCCAGACCGGCCACCAGGCGGTCGTACACCCCCCGTTGGGCCAGGACCCGGGTCGGTGCGGTGCAGATCTGGCCACTGTAGAAGGAGAAGGTGGTCCCGATACCGGCCACCGCCGATCCGACGTCCGCGTCGTCGAGGACGACCGCCGCGCCCTTTCCGCCCAGCTCCATCAGCTGCCGTTTCATCCCGCGCCCGCACACCTCGGCGATGCGCTGTCCGACCGCCGTCGAGCCGGTGAAGCTGACCATGTCGACGTCCGGGGAGTCCACGGCCGCCTCGCCGACCTCGGCCGAGCGGCCGGAGACCACATTGAGCACCCCCCTGGGCACCCCGGCCGTCTCCAGCGCCTCCGCCATCCGGTAGACCGACAGGGGGTCCTGCGGGGCCGGTTTCACCACGACCGTGTTGCCCATCGCCAGGGCGGGGGCGATCTTGCCGGCCGGGTTGGCCCACGGGTTGTTGTACGAGGTGATGCAGGTGACCACCCCGACGGGCTGGCGGACGGCCAGCGCGCCCATCACCCCGGCCCTCCCCATCGGCCCGGCCTCGTTGATCTGCGGCGGGATCGCCCACTCGGCGCTCTCCACGCGCGCGTACCGGCGGAAGCGGGCCACGCCCACCCCGACCTGCATGGCCCGCGCGGTGCCGGTCGTCGCGCCGGTCTCCGCCTGGGCGAGTTCGGCGTACGGGCCGAAGCGGTCGGCGATGACGTCGGCCGCCCGGCCCAGGATCGCCGCCCGCTCCTCGGCCGACGTACGCGACCACGGCCCGAAGGCCTCGCGGGCCGCGGCACACGCCGCGTGCACCTGATCCCGCGAGGCCTCCGGCGCCCACCCGACGGGCTCCTCGGTCGCCGGGTCGACGACCGCGTAATGGCCGCCCTCCGGCTCGGTCCACTCGCCCCCGATGAACAGCCGCTCGCTCACCGGGTGCTCACCGTCCGGGTGTCCCGCCCGGACCGCAGCACCTTCCCGGGCACCGCCCCGCTCACCACGTCGTCCCGGATCGCCTCGACCCCGTTGACCCACACGGCCCGGATCCCGATCGCCCTGGAGTCCAGCCGCGGACTGTCACCCGGCAGGTCGTGCACCAGGGTGGCCGTGCCCGCGGCGATGCGCTCCGGGTCGAAGAGCACGAGGTCCGCATGGAAGCCCTCCTCGATCCGGCCGCGCTGCCTGAGTCCGAACAGCTGAGCCGGATCGTCGGTCAGCATCTTCACCGCCTGCTCCAGCGTCGCGAGCCTGCGTCCGCGCAGACAGTCGCCGATGAACCGGGTGGTGTACGGCGCCCCGCACATCCGGTCCAGATGGGCCCCCGCGTCCGAGCCGCCCAGCAGCACGTCCTCGTGCCGCCAGGTCTCGGCGCGCAGCGCCCAGGAGGCGGGGTCGTTGTCGGTGGGCATGGGCCACAGGACCGTACGCAACTCATCGGCGGCGCAGATCTCGACCAGGCAGTGGAAGGGGTCCTGCCCCCGCTCCGCCGCGATGTCCCGGACCACCCGCCCGCCGAGCCCGCGGTTCGCCTCGCTGTACGTGTCGCCGATGACGTACCGCCCGAAGTCGGCCAGCCGCCGGAAGACGCCCGCCTCCTTGGACCGGGCGCGCTCCAGCATCCCGGCCCGTACGTCCGCGTCGCGGAGTCTCTCGATCCGCTCGGGGACGGGCAGGCCGAGGATCGGTCCCCAGCCGGGGATGAGGTTGAGCGCGCAGAAGGTGCCCAGCGACATGTTCATCGGCGTGAGGATCGGCATGGTGAGGGCCACGATCCGGCCGCCCGCCTTGCGCGCCTGCTCGCTCGCGAACAGCTGCCGCGGGACGCGTTCGGGGACGGTGGCGTCGATGGTGAGCACGTTCCAGTTGAGCGGCCGTCCGGCGCTCGCGCTCATCTCCACGAACAGATCGATCTCGGCGTCGCTGAACTGGTCGAGGCACCCGGCGACGATGGCCTCGATCTGCGTGCCCTCGTGCTCGCCGACGGCCTTGGCGAGGGCGACGAGTTCGGCGGGCAGCGCGTGCCGGGAGGCGACGGGCTTCCCGTCGCCGTCGGAGTGCGTGCTCGACTGGGTGGTGGACAGGCCCCAGGCGCCGGCGTCCATGGCCTGGTGGAAGAGCCGGAGCATGGCGGCGAGTTGCTCATCGGTCGGCTGCCCGCCCACCGCGTCCGGCCCCATGACATACCGCCGCAGCGCGCAATGCCCCACCATGAACCCGGCGTTGACCGCGATCCGCCCTTCGAGCGCGTCGAGATACTCCCCGAACGACTCCCAGCTCCAGGGCGCCCCTTCTTCGAGAGCGACCAACGACATGCCCTCGACCTTGGACATCATCCGCCGGGTGTAGTCCGCGTCCCCCGCCCTCAACGGGGCCAGCGTGAACCCACAGTTCCCGGCGGCGACCGTCGTCACACCGTGATTGAGGGAGGGCGTGGCGTACGGATCCCAGAAGAGCTGGGCGTCGTAGTGGGTGTGCGGGTCGACGAACCCGGGCGCGAGGACGAGCCCGGTGGCGTCCTCGGTGGTGGCGGCTTCGCCGGTGATCTCTTCTCCGATCGCGGCGATACGCCCGTCACGGATGCCGACGTCGGCGGTGTGGCCGGGCGCCCCGGTGCCGTCCACCACGGTGGCGCCCTTGATGACGTGATCGAACATGCCGGTTGCCTCCTAGGCGTACGGTCCGGTGATCCACCCAGGGGCGCGGGGAACTGCGCGACCAGCCCCCACACACCCGCACCCCGCAACGGCGCTCAAGCAGCCGCCCGGAACCGGGACGTCCGATGCACCGGATCCGTGTCGATCTCCGGAATCACGTGCTCCCCGATCAGCCGGATCGTCTGCAACGTCTCCTCCTTCGGCACCCCCACAGGCAAGCCGAAGCTCAACTGATCCGCCCCGGCCTGCTCCCACCGCTTGCACTGCGTCCGCACCTCCGCCGGATCGCCGCAGATCAGCAGCTCCTCCTCGATCAGCAGCTCCACGAACTCCGCGGTGTACTCGGGCAGCGTCTCCGGCCACACCGGGAAGCCCTCGGGCCGCGGGAACGTGTCGTGGTAGCGGAAGACCAGCGAGGGCAGATAGTGCAGCCCGCCGTTCACGGCGATGGAGATCGCCTCGTCGTGCGTGGGCGCGCAGATCGCCGTCGTCGTCACCATCACGTTGTCGTTGACGAAGTCCCCGACCGGCTCGGCGTTCACGACGGAGTTCTTGTACTGCTCAAGGACCCACTCCATGTCGGAGACCTTCTGGATGCTGAACCCCAGCACCCCGAGCCCCTTCTTCGCGGCCATCGCGTACGACGGCGGCGACCCGGCCGCGTACCACATCGCCGGGTGCGACTTCCCGTACGGCTTCGGCAGGATCTTGCGCGGCGGCAGCTGCCAGTGCTTGCCCTGGAAGCCGACGTACTCGTCCTGGAGCCACATCTTGGGGAACTCGGCGATGGTCTCCTCCCAGATCTCCTTGGTGTAGTTCATGTCGGTGATGCCGGGCAGGAAGCCGAGGATCTCGTGCGAGCCGGCCCCGCGGCCCGACCCGAACTCGAAGCGCCCCTCGGAGAGATGGTCGAGCATGGCGACCTTCTCGGCGACCTTCACGGGGTGGTTGACCTGGGCGAGGGGGTTGAAGATGCCGGAGCCGAGATGGATCCGTTCCGTCGCGTGGGCCAAGTACCCGAGGAAGACGTCATTCGCCGACAGATGCGAGTACTCCTCCAGGAAGTGGTGTTCGGAGGCCCAGGCGTACTTGAAGCCCGACCTGTCCGCCTGGATGACGTACTCGGTCTCCTCCATCAGCGCCTTGTGCTCGGCGAGCGGGTCGGTCTCGGCGCGTTTGCCCACGTATCCCTGTACAAAGAGCCCGAATTCCACGGCGGTTCACCCTTCCACGTCAGGTGAGGCTGCTGAGTCCTACGACTTTCTGACGTACCGTCAGAAAGGTCAATACCTGACGGCCAGTCAGACGATGGTCAGACGACACTGACCCCCGCCAGCCACCCCCCGTCGATCACGAACGGCTGCCCGGTGATGTACGACGAGTCGTCGCACGTCAGGAACAGCGCGAGCCGTGCCACCTCCTCCGGGCGCCCGATCCGCCCGAGCGGCACGAGCTTGCGGTACAGCTCGTCCAGGGCCCGGCTCATCCCCTCCGCGTCGGCCCCCGGGTCAAGCTGGGCCGGGTTGGACATCGCGGTGTCGATGGCGCCGGGGCACAGGGCGTTGACACGGATGCGCCGGTCGGCGAGTTCCAGGGCGGCGACCCGGGTGAGGCCGAGGACGGCGTGCTTGGTGGCGGCGTAGCCGCCGACGGCCGCCATGCCGGTCACCCCCGTGTAGGAGGCGGTGTTGACGATGGTGCCGCCGTCCTCCATCACCGGTGCGACGGTTCTGATCCCGAGAAAGCAGCCGACCTGGTTGACCCGTACGACCTGCATGAACTCGTCGAGGGGTGTGTCGACGAGGGTGTTGAAGCGCAGGATGCCGGCGTTGTTGACGAGGCCGTCGACGCGGCCGAAGGCGTTCTTGACCGCGCTCACCGCGGACCGCCACTGCTCCTCCTCGCCGACGTCGAGATGGACGTACCGCGCCCCGATCTCCTCGGCGAGCGCCTCTCCCTGCTCGTCCAGCACATCGGCGACGACGACCTCCGCCCCCTCCGCCCGGAACAGCCGTGCCTCCTGCTCCCCCTGTCCGCGTGCCGCGCCGGTGACGATGACGACGCGTCCGTCCAGCTTGCCCATGCGGGGTCTCCTCAGAGGTCGGGGGCGATGTCGGCGCCGAACGCCTCGATCTGGTCGGTGAGTTCGGCGCGGTCGCGGCAGCGGAACCGCACCTGGATCTGGTGGACGCCCATCGCGCGGTAGGCGCGCAGGGACTCGGCGAGTTCCTCGGGGCTGCCGGTGAGGGTGCGGCGGCCGACGTCCCAGGCGGGCCGGCCGATGTGGAGGGGCTCGGTGAGGGCGCCGACGGTCAGCGGTTCCCCGATGCCCGCCTCCTCGCGGATCCGGGTCAGTTCGGCGATCTGCGCGGGCAGCCGGTCCCTCGGGTCGCCCTGCGGCAGCCAGCCGTCGCCCTTGAGCGCGGCCCGGCGGACGGCGGCGGGCGAGGAGCCGCCGACCCACAGGGGGACGCGCGGCTGGGCGGGGCGGGGGCGCTGGCCCAGGCCCTGGAAGTCGTAGAACTTGCCGTGGTGTTCGGGGAACTCCTCGGGGCCGAGCGCGGCCCGCAGTGCGTCCATGCACTCGTCGAGCAGGGCGCCGCGCTGCCGGAAGTCGAGCCCCAGCGCCTCGAACTCCTCCGCCACATGCCCGGCCCCGACCCCGAGGATCAGCCGGCCGCCGGAGAGGTGGTCGAGGGTGGCGTACTGCTTGGCGGTGAGGAGGGGGTGGCGCAGCCCCACGACGGCGACATGGCTCAGCAGCCGGATGTCCTCGGTCGCGGCGGCCAGGTAGGCGAGGGTGGCGACGGGGTCGTACCAGACCGTGCTCATCGCGGGGGCGAGGCGGCGCGGGACGGCGACGTGGTCGCAGCTCGCGATGTAGGCGAAACCGGCGCGTTCGGCGGCGCGGGCCACGGCGACCAGGTCGTCCGGGCCGGCGGCGGTCTCCCAGGGCTCGGTGTAGATCGTGCTTTGGGACTGGACGGGGAGCTGAATGCCGTACTCGATCACCGGGGACCGCCCCAGAGTCCGTCGGGGGTCAGCCCGAGCAGTTCGATGGCGTTGCCCCGGACGATCCGCTCGACCACGTCAGGGGCGAGGTGACCCATCTGGGCCTCGCCCACCTCCCTCGACTTGGGCCAGGTGGAGTCGGAGTGCGGGTAGTCGGTCTCGTAGAGGACGTTGCCGACGCCGATGGCATCCAGGTTCCGGAGGCCGAAGGCGTCGTCGAAGAAGCAGCCGTAGACGTGCTCGGCGAAGAGTTCGGAGGGCGGGCGGTGGACCTTGTCGGCGACCCCGCCCCAGCCGCGGTTCTCCTCCCAGACCACGTCGGCGCGTTCGAGGATGTACGGGATCCAGCCGATCTGGCCCTCCGCGTACATGACCCTGAGGTTCGGGAAGCGCTCGAACGCACCGCTCATCAGCCAGTCGACCATCGAGAAGCAGCAGTTGGCGAAGGTGATGGTGGAGCCGACGGCGGGCGGGGCGTCGGCGGAGGTGGACGGCATCCGGCTGGAGGAGCCGATGTGCATGGCGATGACCGTGCCGGTCTCGTCGCAGGCGGCGAGGAAGGGGTCCCAGGCGTCGGTGTGGATGGACGGCAGACCGAGGTGCGGGGGTATCTCGGAGAAGGCGACGGCACGGACGCCCCGCGCGGCCATCCGGCGGACCTCCGCGGCGGCCAGCTCGGCGTCCCAGAGGGGGATGAGGGTGAGCGGTACGAGACGGCCGTGGGCCTGGGGTCCGCACCACTCCTCCACCGTCCAGTCGTTGTAGGCCTGGACGCACAGCAGCCCCAGCTCGTGGTCCTTGGCCTCGGTGAAGGTCTGGCCGCAAAAGCGCGGGAAGGTGGGGAAGCAGAGGGCGGACTGGACGTGGTTGACGTCCATGTCGGCGAGGCGGGACGGGACGTCGTACGACCCCGGCCGCATCTGCTCGTAGGTGATGACCTCCAGCTTGATCTCGTCCCTGCTGTAGCCGACGGCGGTGTCGAGGCGGGTGAGGGGGCGGTGGAGATCCTCGTAGACCCACCAGTCGCCGAGCGGGCCCTCCTCACCCCGGCGGCCCATGACGGGCTTGAACCGGCCGCCCAGGAAGGTCATTTCCCTCAGCGGGGCGCGGACGATGCGGGGACCGACGTCCAGGTACTTCTTCGGAAGCCGGTTCTGCCAGACGTCGGCGGGCTCCACCGTGTGATCGTCGACGGAGATGATCTTCGGAAATTCCGGGGTGGTCTCCATGTGAGCCACGGTAGCGCCGATCTGACGACCCGTCAGCTGCGGTGACGGTGCCCGGTCATGATGGTTTGTGCGCGGAATTGTGCGGAGGGAGCGTGAGGGGCTTGTGATTTACCGCGCGCCTACCTGTGATCACTCTCTCCACAGCTGACGCATCTGCCATGAACAAGGCAAACTGGCGGGGTTGCCCACTGTGTCTGGCGAGGTTGCTCACTGTGTCTGACCGGGTTGCTCACTGTGTCTGAGGGGACGGCGATGGACGGTGTACCGCGGGTGCCTGAGCAGCGGCGCCCCGGCTCCGCGACGGAGCCCATGCTGCCGCTGCGCTTCAGCGTGCTCGGACCGGTGCGCGCCTGGCGCGGCGACGAGCCCTTGGCCATGGGCTCCCCGCAGCAACGGGCCCTGCTCGCGGCCCTGCTGCTGAGGGAGGGCCGGACGGCCACCGCGGCCGAGCTGATCGACGCCCTGTGGGGCGAGGAGCCCCCGTCGCAGGCCCTCGCCGCGGTCCGGACGTACGCGTCCCGGCTGCGCAAGGTCCTCGACCCCGGCGTCCTGGCCAGTGACGCGGGCGGCTACGCGATCCGCTCGCTCGGCGAGGGCGCGCTGGACGTCACCGTGGCCCAGGAGTGGGCGGCGGAGGCGGAGAAGGCGCGGGCCGCCGGGGATCTGTGCCACGCCCGCGAGGTGCTGGGCCGCGCCCTGGCCCTGTGGGACGGCGAGGTGCTGGCGGGCGTACCGGGCCCGTACGCGTCCTCGCAGCGCGTCCGCCTTGAGGAGTGGCGGCTGCAACTCCTCGAGACGCGCCTCGACATGGACCTGGAGCAGGGCTGCCACGCCGAGGCGGTCTCGGAACTCACGGCACTGACCGCGGCGCACCCGCTCCGTGAACGCCTGCGCGAGCTGCTGATGCTGGCGCTGTACCGCAGCGGCCGCCAGGCGGAGGCCCTCGCCGTGTACGCGGACACGCGGCGCCTGCTCGCCGACGAACTGGGCGTGGACCCGCGGCCCGGACTGAAGGAGCTCCAGCAGCGCATCCTCCAGGCCGACCCGGGCCTCGCGGAACCGTCCTCCCCGAAGGCGGAGCCCGCCGCCGCCCCGGTCCGCCCGGCGCAACTCCCGGCGACCGTCCCCGACTTCACCGGGCGGGCCTCCTTCGTCGCCGAACTGGGCGACGTCCTCGCGTCCTCCGAGGGCCGGGTGATGGCGGTGTCGGCGCTGGCCGGCATCGGGGGCGTGGGCAAGACGACCCTGGCGGTGCACGTCGCCCACCAGGCCCGTTCCGCCTTCCCCGACGGCCAGTTGTACGTCGACCTCCAGGGCGCGGGCCAGCGTGCCGCGGAACCGGAGACGGTACTGGGCGCGTTCCTGCGGGCGTTGGGCACCGCGGACTCGGCGATCCCCGACTCCCTGGAGGAGCGTGCGGCGCTGTACCGCTCGGTCCTGGACGGCAGACGGGTGCTGGTCCTGCTGGACAACGCGCGGGACGCGGCACAGGTCCGCCCCCTGCTCCCCGGCACGGAGGGCTGCGCTGCGCTGGTGACGTCCCGTGTGCGGATGGTGGACCTCGCCGGCGCCCATCTGGTCGACCTGGACGTGATGTCCCCCGACGAGGCGCTCCAGCTGTTCATACGGATCGTCGGCGAGGAACGCGTGGCCTCGGAACGGGAGGCGGCGCTGGACGTGGTCGCGGCGTGCGGCTTCCTGCCCCTCGCGATCCGCATCGCCGCGTCGCGGCTGGCGGCCCGCCGCACCTGGACGGTGTCGGTGCTGGCGGCGAAGCTCGCGGACGAACGCCGCAGGCTGGACGAGCTCCAGGCCGGCGACCTCGCCGTGAAGGCGACCTTCGAGCTCGGCTACGGGGCCCTGGAGCCCGCCCAGGCCCGCGCGTTCCGGCTGCTGGGCCTGGCGGACGGCCCGGACATCTCCCTCGCCGCCGCGGCGGCGATGCTGAACCTGGGCGTCGAGGACACCGAGGACGTACTCGAGTCCCTGGTCGACACGTCCCTGCTGGAGTCGGCGGCTCCCGGCCGGTACCGGTTCCATGACCTGGTGCGGCTCTACGCGCGTGCGTGCGCCGAACGGGACGAGTGGCCGCCGGAGGAGCGGGGGGCGGCGCTCTCGCGGCTGCTGGACTTCTATCTGGCGACGGTCGGCGGGGTCTACCTGATCGAGCGCCCCGGGGACCGGCTGGTGGACCACCTGGAGCCGGCGGGCTATCCGGGGCTGACGTTCTCGGACCGGCATGCGGCGCAGGACTGGCTGTACGCGGAGGCGGTGCCCCTGCTCGCCTGCGTACGGCAGTCCGCACGGCCGGACACCCTGCGTCGCGCCGTCGACGTCCTGTGGGCGGCCGTCGACCTGGCGGAGTCGGGGGCCAACTCCAAGGAGTACGAGGCGGTCGCGGCGCTGCTGCGGGAGGTCGCCCAGGAATCCGCCGACACACGGACCGAGGCACGGGCCTCGGTGGCGCTCGCCTTTGTCCACCAGCACTCCGACAGCAGGTTCGACATCGCCTCCCAGGAGGCGGAGCGCGCCTCCGAACTGGCCCGTGAGGCCGAGGACCCGCTCACGGGCTGCTGGGCCGCCAACATCGGCGGTGTGATCGCGCTCTACCAGAACCGGAACGTTGAGGGCATGGCGTACTTCACCCATGCCATCGAGAGCTTCCGCGCCCTCGGCGACCGTCCCGGCGAGGCGAGCGCCCTGTGCAACCTGTCGCGCATCCATCTGGCCACCGGGCGGACGGAGAGCGCGGTCGAGCTGGCGCAGCAGGGCACGGCGATGTACGACGACATGGACCACGCCTTCAAGGGCGCCAACGGCCGGTACGCCCTGGGCCTCGCCCTCACCCAGAGCGGCAGGCTGACCGAGGCGACCGAGTGCCTCCAGCAGGCCCTTCAGGTGTTCCGCGACAGCCGGCAGCGCCTCTGGGAGGGCATGGCGCTGTTCCGGCTCGCCGAGCTCGACCTGGCGGCCCGGCGGCCGGCTCAGGCCGCGGCACACGCGGAGACGGCACTGAGTCTGCTGCGCGGCATCGGCGGCGAGTGGCGGCACGGCAACGTGCTGACGGTGCTCGGCCGGGCCCTCGCCGGGATCGGGCAGCTCGGCCGGGCCCAGGTGTGCTGGCGTGAAGCCCTGGAGATCTTCGAGGCGTTGGGCTCGGCGGAGGCGGAAGAGGCCCGAAGCCTGCTGCACCCGAGGGCGGTTGCCTGAGTCAGCCGAGCCGGACCGCCCTGACCGGCGAGAACGCACGTTCATCATTCGTTTATCGCCGCCCGGCACTCTCAACTGTGTCGAGCCGTCGCGTCGGGGGGCAGACGGAGCGACAACGGGCCGGGCCTCTAAGGTGAACCGGCCCAGCTGGGTCCGCCCGGAAACACTCGGGGGAGTCGCCGGGCGGACCCAGCCCATCCATCGCACCACACTGTCAGGGGAGCCAGCGACATGAGCGACGAGACCGGCACGGACAACGTGCACGCCACGGACGAGCCGACCGGCGACGCGACGACCGACAACGTCCACGCCACCACGGAGCCCGTCACCATCAAGAACGTGCACGCCACGAGCGACCCGCTCAAGCTGAGCGGCGACACGGGCGAGGCCACCACGGACAACGTCCACGCCACGGACAACCCGGCCTGACCCACACGAACCTTTTCCCACACGGGGATCGGCCGCGGCGGCGCGGAGGGGGAGCCGCCGCGGCCGATGCATGTCCAGGCGGCGCCGAGGGCCGGGCCCCGGAGCCGGCTCAGCCGGCCGACACCCGCCGCAGCTCCCCCTTCACCACCTTCCCGCTCGCGTTCCGCGGCAGCTCCCCCACGAACTCCACCGCCCTCGGCACCTTGTAGTTCGCCATCTCCCGCCGCGCCCAGGCGATCAGGTCGTCGCCGGTCAGCACAGCGCCCTCGCGCCGGACCACGTACGCCTTGCCGACCTCGCCCAGCCGGGCGTCCGGTACGCCGATCACCGCGACGTCGGTGACATCCGGGTGCAGGCCGAGGAGTTGCTCTATCTCCGCCGGGTAGGCGTTGAAGCCGCCGACGATGAACATGTCCTTCAGGCGGTCGGTGATCCGCAGGTTCCCGGCGGCGTCGAGGACTCCCACGTCGCCCGTGCGCAGCCAGCCGTCCGGGCTGACCGCCTCCGCCGTCGCCGCCGCGTCCTCGAAGTAGCCGCGCATGACGTTGAAGCCGCGGACCAGGACCTCGCCGGGTGTGCCGAGCGGGGCCTCGACGCGGACCTGCGTGCCCGGGATCGCGCGGCCCGAGGTCGAGGCGATCACCGACGGCGGGTCGCCGCGGCGGCACATCGTGACGATGCCGCTCGCCTCCGAGAGGCCGTACGCGGTCAGGACGGTCGCCACGCCGAGCTCGTCCCGCAGACGTTCGACCAGGGTCAGGGGGACGACAGCGGCGCCCGTCACCACCAGGCGCAGGGCCGAGAGGTCGTACGACGTCCTCGCCGGGTGGTCGAGGAGGGACTGGAGCAGGGTGGGCGGGCCCGGCAGTACCGACACCCCCTCCGACGCCACGTTCGCCAGCACGGTGTCCACGTTGAACACCGGCTGCGGGATCATCGTCGCGCCCCGCATCAGACAGGCGATCACGCCCGCCTTGTAGCCGAAGGTGTGGAAGAACGGGTTCACGATCAGATAGCGGTCGCCCTGGCGGAGGCCGGCGAGGTCGCTCCAGATCTCGTACGCCCGCAGGGTCTGCGCGTGGGTGATCACCGCGCCCTTGGGTCGGCCCGTCGTACCGGACGTGAAGACGATGTCCGAGGGGCGGGAGCCGTCGACCCCGGCGGCCCGCTCACGCACCTCCGCCGTCCCCACCCCCTCCCCGCTCGCCAGGAAGTCCTTCCAGGTGCGGTACTCCGCCGGGGCGTCGTCCGAGAGGACGACCACCTGTTCCAGGGAGCCGCCCAGCGCCGGCAGCGCCTCCCCCACCGCCCGGCGCAGCGAGGCCACGTACGACGTCCCCAGGAACGTCCCCGTCACGAACAGCAGCCGCGCCCCGCTGCGACGGAGCACGTCCGCCGCCTCCATGCCCTTGAAGCGGGTGTTCAGGGGGACGAGGACCGCGCCCGCCGACACGGCGCCGAGCGCCGCCACGATCCAGTCGAGGCTGTTCGGCGCCCAGATCGCGACCCGGTCGCCGGGCTCGACGCCGTTCGCGAGACAGGCCGCCGCCGCGCGCTCGACACGGGCGCCCAACTCGGCGTACGACACCCGCGTACGGCCCTCCACCACCGCCTCGACGTCCGGGTACCGCTCCACCGCGGACCGGACGAGTCCCGGAATGCCGCCCCATTCCAGATCACCGCGCATCGCAGGCCTCCCAACCCCGGAGCTGACTACCCGTCAGATTAGCTGTACCCTGACGGCCTGTCAGCAGCCCTTCAGCAGTGTGGAGGTGTGCGCGCATGGCCGGGATCAAGGACGCCACCGCGATCGTCGGGATAGGACAGACCGCCTTCGCCAAGCAACTCCCCGAGGACGAACGCACCCTCGCCTGCCGTGCCGTGGTCGCCGCCCTCGACGACGCCGGCATCGCCCCCGGCGAGGTCGACGCCCTCGCCTCCTTCACCATGGAGGAGACGGACGAGGTCGAGCTGGCGAAGGCCGTCGGGTTCGGGGATCTCACCTACTTCAGCCGGGTCGGGTACGGGGGCGGCGGCTCCTGCGCCACCGTCGCGCACCTCGCCGCCGCCATCGCCGCCGGTCAGGCCACGGTCGGCGTCGCCTGGCGGTCACGGAAGCGGGGCAGCGGGCCCCGGCCGTGGCGCAACACCGTCACCCAACTCCCCACCCCCGCCCAGTGGACCCGGCCCTTCGGGCTGCTCCGGCCCGTCGACGAGATCGCCATGCTGACGCGCCGCTACCTGCACGAGTACGGGGCGACCCGCGACCACCTCTTCAATGTCGCCCTCGCCTGCCGGAACAGGGCCAACCAGAATCCGGCGGCCGTGATGTACGACCGCCCTCTCACCCGCGAGATGTACATGACCGCCCGCTGGATCAGCGAGCCGCTCTGTCTCTTCGACAACTGCCTGGAGACGGACGGGGCGTTGGCCTGTGTCGTGGTCAGCAGGGAGCGGGCGGCCGACTGCCGCCGGACGCCCGTGTACGTCCACTCCGCCGCCCAGGGCCTGCCCGCCCAGCACCACGGCATGGTCAACTACTGGAACGACGACCCCCTCACCGGACCGTCCTGGGCCGCCGCCCGACACCTGTGGAAGCACGCCGACTTCGCCCCCGAGGACATCGACGTCGCCCAGATATACGACGCGTTCACCGCGCTCATCCCGCTCTCCCTGGAGGGGTACGGGTTCTGCGGGCGGGGAGAGGGCGGCGCGTTCACCGAGCAGGGGGCGCTGGAGAGCGGGGGGCGGCTGCCGATCAACACCGGTGGCGGCGGGCTCAGCGAGGCCTACGTCCATGGCTTCAACCTCATCAACGAAGGGGTGAAGCAGCTCAGAGGAACCAGTACCGCCCAGGTGCCGGGCGCCGCCACCTGTCTGGTCACCGCCGGTGAGGGCGTCCCCACCTCGGCCCTGCTGCTGACGAACAGGAGCTGACCATGCTCTCTCCCGCCATCGACCCCGAAGGCGCCCCCTTCTGGCGGTACGCCGCCCGGGGCGAACTCCGCGTCCAGGCCTGCGCCGACTGCGGCGAACTCCGCTTCCCGCCCCGCCCCTGCTGTCCCCACTGCCAGTCCTTCGGCACCGAGTGGCGGCGGCTGTCCGGGCAGGGGCAGGTGTGGTCGTACGTCGTCCCCCACCCGCCGCTGCTGCCGGACTACGCCGCGCAGGCGCCGTACAACGTGATCGTCGTGGAGCTGGCGGAGGCGCCGCGGATCCGGCTGGTCGGCAACCTGGTCACCGAGCCCGGGGCGCGGCTCGACTCGCTGCCGGTCGAGCGCCTGCGCATCGGCGCCAGAGTGCGGTTCGTGCCCGACCCCGGGACCGGGCTGCCGCAGTGGATCCTGGAGCGGCCATGACCCTTCGGGCCACCACCGACAAGGACACCGGCGTCGCCGTCGTCACCCTCGACCGGCCGGAGCGTCTCAACGCCCTCGACCTGGAGCTGAGGGACGAACTCCGGGCGGCCTGGCGCGCGTTGCGGTTCGACGACTCCGTGCGGGCCGTCGTCCTCACCGGCGCCGGTGAACGCGCCTTCTGCACCGGGCTCGACCGGGACGCGGAGGTCCCGCAGCCCACCTCCCCCTACATGGCCGACGATCCGCTGCTGCGCGTCGGGCCCAAGTCCAACGACCTCTGGAAACCCGTCATCGCCGCCGTGCGCGGCATGGCCTGCGGGGGCGCCTTCTATCTGCTCGGCGAGAGCGAGTTCGTCGTCGCCGATCCGGACGCCACCTTCTTCGACCCGCACACCACCTACGGCATGGTCAGCGCGTACGAGTCGGTGCTCATGGCGCAGCGGATCCCGTACGGGGAGGTCGCCCGGATGATGCTGATGGGGACGGCGGAACGGATGTCCGCGCGGCGGGCGTACGACATCGGGCTCGTCTCCGAACTCAGCGACCCGGGCGAGGCGTTGGATGTCGCCGTCGCCCGTGCCGCCGTCATCGCCGAGCAGCCGACGGCCGGGGTGCAGGGCACCGTCCGGGCCCTGTGGGCGGCCCGGGAGGCGGCGCTGGCCGCCGGGTTCGCGCAGGCGCCGCATCTGATCGCGCTGGGCAACCTGCCCGGGGACCGGCAGGCGGAGCTGTTCTCCGCCCGCCGGCCGGGGTTCAGGACGCGCTGATGCGCTGCGGGTCCACCAGCTCGCAGGTGCCGTCGGTGACCGTGGAGCTCGCGGTGACGAGGGCCGAGTCGGAGGCGCCCGGGGCGAGCGAGAAGATGCCGCTGCTGCCGGTCGCGGCGGTCGTGCCGGAGGCGTCCTTGAACGCCACCTGGAACATGTAGGAGTACGTCTCGGCGGTGCTGCTGTTGGTGGCCCGGACGTCGGCGACGAGGGAGCCGTTCTCGACCTTGCACTCGGCGATCGTCAGGTCCTGCGTCGGCTCACCGAGCGTGGTCTCGGAGACGCCGCCCGAGCCGGAGTCCGAGCCCGAGCCCGAGACGGAGTCGTCATCGTCGTCGTAGTGGGTGCTGCCGCCGCCCGTCGAACTGTGCGAGGAGCTGTCGGAGTTGGAGCTGTGACCCGAGCATCCGGCTCCGGACGAGTGCCGGGCGCCGGTCAGTGCGACCACCACTCCGACGAAGACGGCCACCGCGCGGACATGGCGAAGCTTCACCACTGTTCCCCCGTGAGAAAAAGGCGACAAAACGCCTGCTTGATCGTGAACACGTCACGCTAGCAGCCGTCGCGGGGCGGTCCTCCCGCCCCGGGCGTACGACGGCCGTCCCGCACAAGGCCCGATCGGGCCCGGTCAGGCCGTGCGGGCCGTCCCGGTGCCCTTCTCCGCGTCCAGCGCGTACACACAGCGGTCCTTGCTGCACGCGTACACGACGCCGTCCTTGACCACCGGGGCGCCGGTGATCTCGCCGCCGGTCGCCAGCTTCCAGCGCAGCCGGCCGTCGTCGGCCTTCAGGGTGTAGAGCAGATGGTCGGTGGAGCCGAAGTGGATCCGGCCCTCGGCGACCGCGGGGGCGCCCACGATGTCGCCGCCCGCCTGGAAGCGCCACTTGGGTGTACCGGTGACCGCGTCCAGCGTGTAGAGCCCCTTGCCGCTCCCCACGTGCACATGGCCCGCCGCGACCAGCACCGGCTCGATGGAGGACCGTGCCTCGGTGGCGATGCGCCAGCGGTCGCGGCCGTCGGCGGCGTCGAGGGCGTAGACCGTGCCGAGATAGTCGGCCAGGTAGACCCCGCCGCCGGTGACCGCGGGGCCCGGCACGAAGGTGGGCGCGCACAGGAACACGGCCGGCGCCTCGAAGTGCCACTTCACATGGCCGCTCGCCACGTCCAGCGCGAGGACGCGGGTGCCGGCGGCGACGTACACATAGCCGTCCGGCGCCTGCGAGACCCGTACCGGCACCCCGCCGCAGGAGGCCGCGTCGCCGATCGGGTACGACCAGCGCTCGTCCCCGGTGCGGGCGTCCAGGGCGCGCAGCCGGGCGTCCTGCCAGACGTAGACCGTGCCGTCGTGGAGGGCCGGGCCCGCCTCGGGGGACTCGAAGTCGGTCTGGGCGCCGGTGACCTCCCAGAGTTTGCGGCCGTTGGCGGCCTCCCAGGCCTGGACGCCGCCACCGCGGGTGCCGGTGACGACGGTGCCCCGGTCGGCCCTGAGCGCGTACACCCAGGCCTCGGTCTGGAGCCGCCACAGGTCGCCGCCCTCGCGGGCGTCCAGGGCGAACAGGGTGGGGCCGTCGGAGGCGTGGATACGGCCGTCCGCGACCGCCATCGACCAGGCGACGTCCCGCGTCTTGAAGCTGCGCCGGCCGGTCGCCACGTCCAGGGCGTGCACCTCGAAGGAGGTGACGTAGACGAGGTCACCGGCGACGGACGGGGTGCCCCACACGTCGTTGGACATACGGAAACGCCAGGGGCGCCAGCCGGAGGCCGTCTCGGGCGCGAGGGGCGGGGGCGCGGGTACGGCGGGGCCCACGGCACCGTCCGTGCCGTTGACTCCGGGGCGCGGCTTGGACCAGCTGGCGACCAGGCCCGCCTCGGGCGGCGGTGCCTTCACGGCGGCGGCACGGGCGTCGGCGACACGCGGGCCGGGCCCGATGGGCACGGGGGCGCTCGCGAGGCGTACCGGGCCGGTGTCGGGGGCGCCGACGGGGACACGGGCCGGGACGACCGGGTCATGGGAGGGCGGCGGGGGCACGGGGGCGGGCCGGCCGCCTCCGCTGCGTCCGCCGTGCCCCGGCTTCACGGCCGGGCGGCCGTTGCGGCGGGCCTCGATCAGGCCGACCGCCCGCTCGGGCAGCCAGGCCGAGGCCGTGCCGCTGTCGTCGGAGCCGGAGCCGAAGAGGTGCGGGGCCAGCTGGGCCTGGAGGTCGGCCGGGTTGGGGCGGCCGGTGGCCTCCATCTGCATACAGGACTCGATGAGCGGGCGCAGCTCGTCGGGGAGGCCTTCGAGGTCCGGGCCCTCGCGCAGCAGCATGAAGACCGTCTCGACCGGGTTGGCGCCGTGGAAGGGCGGGTGGCCGGTGGCGGCGAAGACCAGCATCGAGCCGAGCGAGAAGACGTCACTCGCGCCGGTGACGCTGCGGGAGTCCTTGGCCTGCTCCGGGGACATGTAGGCGGGGGTGCCGACGGCGACGTTCGTCATTGTCAGACGTGTGTTCGATACGCCGGAGGCGATACCGAAGTCGATCACCCGGGGGCCGTCCTCGACGACGAGGACGTTGGAGGGCTTGAGGTCACGGTGGACCAGCCCCGCGCCGTGGATCGACTGGAGCGCCTCCGCGACGCCCGCCGCGAGCCAGCGCACCGCCTGGGCCGGCATCGGCCCGCACTCGTTCACTATCTCTTCGAGGGAGGGCGCGGGGACGTACGCGGTGGCCAGCCACGGCACGGCCGCGCGCGGGTCGGCGTCGACCACGGCCGCCGTGTAGAAGCCGGAGACGGCCCTGGCCGCCTCGACCTCACGCGTGAAGCGGACGCGGAACAGCTGGTCCTCGGCGAGCTCCGTCCGGACCGTCTTGATCGCCACGCGCCGGCCGGACGCCGAGCGCGCGAGATAGACCAGCCCCATGCCGCCGGCACCCAGCCGTCCCAGCACCTCGAACGGCCCGATGCGCCGCGGATCGTGCTGCGTCAGCTGATCCACCACTTGCCTGCCACCTCCCCGTACGGGCCACGTCACATCCTTATGTACGCGACCCCGTGCAGCGTCTCACCACCGCACCGCCATGGCGGCACGCACCCTGATTCTTCCTGGCCGGAGGCCTGGTGGCGAACCCGGGCGCACATCGGGATGTCTCATCCCAAAACGGCAGCCTTCACCGGCCGGGCTCCCGGGACGGGCGCTCCAGCAGTGCGAAGGACGCCCCCTGATTGTCGGTGACGACGGCCGCTCTGCCGTAGGACGTCTCGAAAGGTGGCGCCTGGACCCGGCCGCCGAGCCGGTTCACCGTCCCGAGGGCGGCCTCGCACTCCGCGACCTGGAAGTGGACGAGGAAGTGCGGCGGCATCTCGGCCGGGAAGACGTCGGAGACGGGGGCGCGGCCGAAGTCGGGCACGGCGTCCGGCCCGAACAGGGCGTCGTGGAAGAGCCCGCCGTAGAAGGTGTTGGCGGCCTCGGTGTCACGCGAGTACAGCTCCGCCCAGCCGAAGGTGCCCACCTCGTGCCGGGTGCCGAAGCCGGGGTGGCTCTCCGGCTCCCACAGGCCGAAGACGGCGCCGTCCGGGTCGGTGACCAGGGCGCTGGTGCCGAGGTCGCCGACCGGCATGGGGGCGGTGACGACCTGCCCGCCGGCCGCCCAGACCCGGTCGGCCAGGCCCTCGATGTCGGGGGTGGCGAAGTACACCGTCCACACGGTGGGCATCCGCCCGTCCGTCTTGTGCGCGAGCGCGGCGACCGGCTTGCCCTCGTGCAGGGCCCACACGGCCCCGCCGTACCGCTGCTCCTCGAAGCTCCACCCGAAGAGCTCACCGTAGAACCGCTTGCCCGCCTCGACGTCGGGAAGCTGCGCGTCCACCCAGCACGGGACGCCCTCTCCGTACGCGGATGCCCTGTTTTCGGCCATACCGCCAAACTAACGGCGACTCACGCACCCCGCAGGACCAGGCACACCCGTCTCCCGAAGCCCGTGCACCCCATTTGCAGTCGGCCGAATCGCGCTCCGATCACCCCTCGGTAAGCTGACGGCATGACAGGACAAGTGCGTACCGTCGACGGCCGCGTGGCCGGCCGGCGTGGGCAGGCGACCCGGCAGAAGCTGCTCGACTGCCTCAGCGAGATGCTCAGCTCCTCCCCTTATCGGGACGTCAAAGTCATCGATGTCGCCCGGAAGGCGGGGACTTCGCCCGCCACCTTCTACCAGTACTTCCCGGACGTCGAGGGCGCCGTCCTGGAGATCGCCGAGCAAATGGCCACCGAGGGCGGGCAGTTGACCGCTCTGCTGGAGGGCCGGTCGTGGGTCGGCAAGGCCGGCTGGACGACCGCGCAGGAACTCGTGGACGGGTTCCTGGAGTTCTGGCGCAAGAACGACGCCATCCTCAGGGTCGTCGATCTCGGTGCCGCCGAGGGCGACAAACGGTTCTACAAACTCCGAATGAAGATCCTGAACTCGGTGAACAACTCCCTGGCCGATTCGGTGGCCGAGTTGCAGTCCAAGGGCAAGGTCGACAAGGACGTGAACCCGGCGGCTGTCGCCGGTTCACTGGTCGCGATGCTCGCGGCCGTCGCCTCGCACCAGAAGGGCTTCCAGACCTGGGGCGTCAAGCAGGCCGAACTCAAGCCGAACCTGGCGCTGTTGGTCCACCTGGGCGTGACCGGGAAGAAGCCGACGAAGTAACAGCGGCCCCTCTCCCGTCTTTTCAGACACCCCGTCCTGTCCGGCAGGCGGTGGTCCGTCCGGCACCCTCCGGACGGGCCGCCGCCTGCCTTCGTCATGCGGGAGCAGCTGTGCCTACCGGCGGGTGATCCGGAAGACGCGTATCTCGCGCTCCACCCGGGACTGATAGGTGGCGTACGGCGGCCAGAACGTCAGCAGGCGCTGCCATACGGCCGCCCGCTCCTCCCCCTCCAGCAGCCGGGCCCGCACCGGGATGTCCGTGCCCTTCCAGCTGATCCCGGCGTCCGGGTGGGCGAGGAGGTTGGCGGTCCAGGCGGGGTGGCCGGGGCGGCCGAAGTTGGAGCCGATGAGGATCCAGGTGCCGTCCGCCTCGGGCATGCAGGCGAGCGGGGAGCGGCGGACCTGGCCGCTGCGGGCGCCGGTCGAGGTGAGGATGACGCCCGGCAGCATCTGGGCGCTGAGGATGACCTTCCCCCGGGTGAGGCGGTGGACGGCCCGGTCGAGGGCGGGGATGACATGCGGGGCGACCTTGGCGAAGCCCCGCGTGGACGAAATGCGCTGCACCGTCTTCTCGCCGATCACACCGGCACCTCCGTCGCCGTGAACAGTGCGGCCGCGTCGGCGGCGTGCGCCCGCAGCCGATGGGCCGGCCCGAACAGCAGCTCGTCCCCGGCGGCCCGCTTGAAGTACAGCTGGACGTCGTGCTCCCAGGTGAACCCGATGCCGCCGTGCAGCTGGATCGCCTCACCCGCGGAGCTTCTGAGCGCCTCCAGGCCCTGCGCGAGGGCGAGCCCGCCGACGCGTTCCCCGTGGGCGGCGGCCCAGGCCGCGTAGTAGGCGGCCGACCGGGCCGCCTGCACCTGGACGTAGACGTCGGCCAGCCGGTGCTTGACCGCCTGGAAGGACCCGATCGCCCGTCCGAACTGCTCGCGCTGCTTCACGTACTCGACCGTCCGCTCCAGCACGCGGTCCGCGGCCCCGACGGCCTCGCAGGCGAGGACGGCGGCGGCGGCGTCCCCGACCCGGGCGAGCGCGCCGGGCACGTCCGCGCCCTCCTGGTCGCCGAGCGGCTCGGCTTCGACGTGCCGGAACTGGAGGCGGCCGAGCGCGCGCGTCGCGTCGAGTGCCGTCTGCCGGGTGCGGGCGAGCCCTTCGGCGTCACCGGCGACGAGGAAGAGAAGAGTGCGGGAGCGGGCGAAGCCGCCGGTGTGCGCGGCGACCAGCAGCAGGCCCGCACGGTGGCCGTCCGGCACCGGCGCGACCTCCCCGTACAGCGTCCAGCCCGCCCCCGCCCGCCGCGCCTGCACACCTCCCGCGCGTCCGCCACCGGCCCAGTCCCCGCGGTTGTCGCCGGTGAGGGCGAGGCCCGCGGCGGGGGCGGCGAGGGCGGCGGTCAGGGCGCCGGAGGCGATCCGGGGCAGGAGGTCGGCGCGCTGGGCGTCGGTGCCGAGGGCCAGGATCAACGGGGCGACGAGCACGGCGGTGGCAAGCAGTGGGGACGGCGCCAGTACGCGCCCCGTCTCCTCTGCCGCGAGGGCGAGTTCGGTGACGGAGCAGCCGACACCGCCGTACGCCTCGGGCAGGGCGAGGCCCGGCAGGCCGAGCTGTTCGGAGAGGGCGGTCCACAGGGCCGGGTCATGGCCGGCGGGGGTGTCGACGGCGGCCCGCAGCTCCTCCGCCCCGCAGCGCTTGTGGAGGAGTTCGCGCAGGGTGCGGCGGATCTCGTCCTGTTCGGCGGTGAAGCCGGCGTCCATGGCGACCCCTTCCCTCCGGATCTGACGGTCCGTCATATTAGGAGTGGTGGGTCGATAAGCACAGAGCGAGGGAGAGGTCATTCATGGCTGCCTCATTGATGACGGCGGGCGCCCGGAAGGTCGCCGTGGTCGGCGTCGCCCTCTCCGACTGCGGCCGGGTGGACGACGCGACGCCGTACACTCTGCACGCCCAGGCGGCCCGCCGCGCGCTGGCGGACTCGGGGCTCGACCGGTCCGTGGTGGACGGCTTCGCGTCGGCGGGCACCGGGGTGCTGGCACCGGTGGAGGTGGCCGAGTACCTGGGGCTGCGCCCCACCTGGGTCGACTCCACCTCGGTCGGCGGCTCGACGTGGGAGGTGATGGCGGCCCACGCGGCGGACGCGATAGCCGCGGGCCACGCCAACGCCGTGCTGCTGGTCTACGGCTCGACGGCGAGGGCGGACATCAAGGCGGGCCGACGGACCGGGAACCTCTCGTACGGCGCCCGGGGGCCGCTCCAGTTCGAGGTCCCTTACGGCCACACCCTGATCGCCAAGTACGCGATGGCGGCCCGCCGCCACATGATCGAACACGGCACGACCGTCGAGCAGTTGGCGGAGGTGGCGGTCCAGGCGCGGGAGAACGCGGCCCGGAACCCGGAGGCCATGTTCCGCGACCCGATCACGGTGGACGACGTCCTGTCCGGCCCGATGATCGCGGACCCCTTCACCAAGCTGCACTGCTGCCTCCGCTCCGACGGCGGCGCGGCGGTGCTGCTGGCGGCCGAGGAGTACGTACGGGACAGCCGGGCAACCCCCGTCCGGATCCTCGGCACCGGGGAACACGTCTCCCACGCCACGATGTCCGAGTGGCCGGACTTCACGGTCTCCCCGGCGGCGGTGAGCGGCCGGCTGGCGTTCGAGCGGGCGGGCGTGCGGCCGAGCGAGATCGAACTGGCGGAGATCTACGACGCGTTCACCTACATGACCCTGGTGACACTGGAGGACCTCGGCTTCTGCAAGAAGGGCGAAGGCGGGGCCTACGTCCAGGCGCGGGAGCTTCCCGTGAACACGGACGGGGGCGGACTCTCGGCCCAACACCCCGGCATGCGCGGCCTGTTCCTACTGGTGGAGGCGGTACGGCAGCTACGGGGCGAGGCGGGCGAGCGGCAAGTCCGCCGGAAGGACGGAACCTTGCCGGAACTGGCGGTGGCGTCCGGCACCGGAGGCTGGTTCTGCTCATCGGGGACGGTGATCCTGGGGCGGGGATGAACCGTCATCGCGACACCCTGATGACGGCCGTGTCATTGCCCGCGTCCGGGTCACGGCGGCCCACGTCCCAGGGGCCGAACGGCTTCTTGTTCTCCAGGGTCAGGGTGCCCTCGCCCGGATCGCCGAGGGTCATCGTGAACTCCAGGCTCTGGCTCTCCCCCGGCTTCAGGGACTTCACGTCACAGGTGTAGGTGAAGCCGTTGCTCTCGCAGTACGGCTCGTAGACGCCGTCGTCGTACTCCGTCATGGGCTGCTTCACCATCGACATGCCGAGCGGAGGCTCGAAGACGAGGCGGACCGGGGAGCCGACGTCCGCGGGGCCGTTGTTGTGGACCTCGATCTCGAAGGTCTTCTTGTCGCCAGGGTCGCCCTTCAGGTCGACCGCGGACACCTCGTAGTCGGCGTAGGTGTCGAGGACGACATAAGTGGAGCCGCCGCCCGCCACGAAGGCGTCGCCGGTGTCCTTGCCGAAGGGCCGCGGCTCAAGCGCCGGGCCCTCCCCGTGGTCGCCGCCCTTGTGGACCGTCGCGTAGTGGCCCGGGCCCATGTCCAGCGCCCAGACGTCCTTGCCGTAGGAGGTGTACATCCGCGTCTCGGGCGCGCGGATACCGAGGGCGGGGGCGAGGGTGACCGTCTCGCCCGGGTCCAGGACGAGGTCCGGGAACTCACAGACGGCGATGGTCCCCTTCTGGAGGCCCGGGTAGCGGCAGTTGGCGTACCGGGTGTCGAACTCCGTGCCGCTGACGCGCAGTTCCAGGCCCAGGCCGCGCGCCGGGACCTCGCCCGTGTTGCGGACCACGATCGGCTCGGTGAGACGGGAGCCGGGGCGGACGTCGTCCACCGACTCCGGCGCCACCGCCTCCACGACCGGCTCACCGACGACGAAACGGGTCCGCGCGGTGAGCTTCTCGCCGCCCTTGGTCGTGTACGTGTACGTCACCACCGCCGAGTCGCCGGCCTTCGCCCCCTTCGCGGCCACCACCTTGGCGCGGGGCGCGTCGGCCCAGTTGCTGTAGTCGCCGTCGACCTCGCAGGTGACGTGCGCCGAACTGCCGGTGCAGCCCCCGTACTTGCGGATCACGACGGTGTCCTCCGCGCCCTTGGGCACGTCCGCGGTGAGCGTGCGCGCGCCGGGACCGCCGGTGTCCTCCGCCACCAGGGAGTACGGCATCTTGTCGTGCGGGCCCGCCTTGTCGCCCGGCGGGCGGAGGTAGAAGACCGCGGGCGCGGTGATGGAGGGGGACGCGGTTCCCCCGGTTCCGGTGCAGGCGGTGAGGCTCGCGAGGAGGACGGACGCGGCGCTGAGCGCCGTACCGGACATGCGTTTCACCATCGTCTCCCCTGCCCCAGTGGTTCCACGCCCCAGGAAACACCCCCGCACCGCCGCGCAGGCGAGAATCGGGGCATGGAAACCCCGGATCTTCACGAGTCGCTGAGGTCGCTGCGGGTGTGGGACCCGGAGGTCACCACGCTGCCGGCCTTCGACCCGGCTTCCGCGCCCCCGGCGCCCCTGGCCCTGTTCACCACCTGGTTCACGGAGGCGGTGGCGGCCGGGCAGAGCGAGCCGCACACCATGTCCCTCGCGACCTCGGACGCGGCGGGCAACCCGGACGTACGGACCGTGATGCTGCACGGCGCCGACGCGGACGGGTGGGCCTTCGCCAGCCACTCCCACAGCCGCAAGGGCGGACAGCTGGCGGCCCGGCCGTACGCCGCCCTCGGCTTCTACTGGCCGGTGCTCGGCCGTCAGGTGCGGGTGCGGGGGCCGGTGACCGCCGCACCCTCCGTCGAGGGGCAAGCGGATCTGCACGCCCGGTCGACCGGCGCGCTCGCCGCCGCGCTCACCGGGCGGCAGAGCGAGGTCCTGGGCTCGGTGGAGGAACTGGCGCGCACCTCGCAGGCGGCCTGGGAGCGGGCGCAGCGGGAGCCGGACGCTCCCGTGGCGTCCTGGACGCTGTACCGGCTCGTCCCCGAGGAGGTGGAGTTCTTCCAGGGGGACGCCCGGCGGCAGCATGTACGGCTCCGCTACCGCCGTACCGAGGACGGCTGGACGCGGGAGCTGCTCTGGCCCTGAGACGGCCGCGGGGTGGAGAAGTCGTAGACCGCGAAGTCGGCGACCCCGCGATAGCCGACCCGCAGATACACGCCGTTGCTCGTCGCGTTGGCCAGGTCCGCGAAGAGCAGCACCTCCTCGGCACCGGCCTCCCGGGCGGCCCGGCTGACGGCGGCGGTCGCGGCCCCGGCGTAGCCGCGTCCGCGCAGCTCCGGCGGGGTGTAGACGGGGCCGACGCGGACCTGTCCGGCGACGCTCGGGTGCGCCGCGGCCAGGGAGACGGGGACGCCGTCCGGGGTTTCCCAGAGCAGGGCGCCGCCGTGTTCGACGCGGGCGTCGGCCCAGGCCTCGGGGTCGCCTGCGCCGGTCTTGCCGACGTCGTCGAGGAAGCCGTCGAACCAGCGCACCAGCAGTTCCCGGTCCGCCTTGCCCGCGATCCTGGCCCGGCCCGGCGGCATCGGGTCGGGCGGTGTCAACGCGTCCAGCCGGTAGAGGCGTTGGTGCTGCCAGAGGGCGACCTCGGCACCGGTGTGCCGCCGCCAGGCCTCGGCGAAGGCGACGGCGGTGCCGCGGTCGGCGGAGACACCGGGGAGCCGGTGCCCGAGGTCGGAGAGGTGCGCGGCGAGGGCGGCGGCCTCCTCGGCGGCGAGCGGGGTGAGCGTCAGCCAGTGGGGCGGGGTGCGGAACCAGGCCGCCCGGGGGGCTCCGTCCTGTTCCAGCACGCCGAAGACCGGCGCCTCGTCGCCGTACGCCCTGCTCCCGTACGTCCGCAGCCGCTCGGTCACCGTCAGCTGGACCGTGTGCAGCACCGGACGGGAGCGCAGGAAGGCGCCGGTGCGGGCGAGGAAGGCGTCGAGGTCCTCGGTGATGTGCCAGCTCATCGCGGATCCCCCGGTTCCGGGTCGCTCGCCAGCCGGGCGTGCAGATGGACGTCCCGGAAGGCGTCCATCCTGCCCGACTCGAACATCGCACCCCGCAGGGTTCCCTCGTAGGGGTAGCCGCAGCGCTCGGCGACCCGGCAGGACGCCTCGTGGCCGAGGGCGTGGCCCAGTTCGAGGCGGTGCAGGCGCAGCTCGGTGAAGGCCCAGCGGGAGGCGAGCACGAGGGCGCGGGCGGCGACCCGGTGGCCGCGGGCCTCGGGCAGCACCCAGTAGCCGACGCGGGCGACGCGCATGACGGGGTCGATCGCGTTGACGCCGAGGTGCCCGAGCGTCGTACCGCTCGCCGCGTCCGCGACGCGGAAGGACACGTTCTCGCCGTCCGCCATGCGTTCCGCCACCGCACGCAGTGAGGCGTGGGAGCTCGCGAGGTCGGTGACCAGTTTCAGCGGGGTGTTCCAGCGCCGGAACTCGGGGTCGGCGCGGGCGCGCAGCCAGGTCGCGGCGTCGGCCTCGGAGTCCGGGTCCCAGGGGCTCAACCGCAGCCCGTGTCCGAGCACTTCGGGGGCCGGGTGGGGACTCGGGGTCCGTGCGCGTGTAGGAGCCATCGGGCCATTGAATACCGCGGCGCCGCAAAAAAGGGGGCCGTCGATCATCCCCGGGGCCGGAACACCGGGATCCCGTCGCGGAAGCCGGCCTGGAGTTCCATGCCCGCGCACAGGGTCTCGGGCGGGGCGTCCACCACCTCCGTCATCATCCGCGGTCCCTCGGCGAGTTGGACGACCGCGGCGATGTACGGGGTGCGCTCGCCGAAGGGCGGCAGGTCGTTGCGGTGGACGACGGACCATGTGTAGAGCTCGGCCCGGCCGCTCGCCGGCCGCCATTGCACGTCCTCGCTCCAGCAGTGCGGGCAGAACTCGCGGGGGTAGTGGTGGGGGCGGTCGCAGGCGCGGCAGTGGCGGATCACAAGGGTGCCCTCCGCCGCCGCGTCCCAGTACGTACGGGTGAAGGCGTCGGCCTCGGGGACGTTGTGCCGCGCCGCGCTCATCAGAACCAGCCCAGCGCGCTGTCCAGCGACCATGTCTGCCAGGACATCCCGAACAGGCCGACCACCGAGATCAGCGCCATCATCGAGTTCTGCCCCTGCTCGGCCCAGTCGTGGATCATGAGCGTGAAGTAGAGGGCGTTGAGCAGCAGCCCGCCGACCAGGGCGACGGGCGTGAGCAGACCGAGGACCAGACCGAGGCCGAGGGCCAGTTCCGCGTAGGCGACGACGTACGCCATCGTCTTCGGGCGCGGCGTCACGACCACGTCGAAGCCGCTGCGGACCGGGGTCCACCGGTGCTTGGCGGCGATGTCCGCGGCCCAGGTGATCCCGCCGCCCTCGAACCACGTCTTCTTGTCCTTGTGCCGCCAGCTCTCCAGCCACCACAGCCCGAGACCTATGCGCAGGACGGCCAGCCATTCCGCACCGGTGAGCCAGATCGTGTCCATGAGATCTGACGGTACGTCAGATGGACCGGCCCCGGAAGACCGGAGTGCGGGTGAGAGGAGATGAGAGAAGCCTGTGCGGCCGCTGAGAATCTGAGCAGTCCCTGAGAATACCCACGGATTGTTGGCAATTTTGTCCGCACTCTGGATACGTTCGCTTCCGTAAGCAGAAGCCGCCGAGGGAGCCAACCGTGAAGCACAGGGCAATCAAGCGCAGGAACGTCGTCATCGGCATCGGCGCGACGGCGGGCGCCGCGGCGGTCGGGGGCATTGCCCTGAGCGCCGGCGCGGCGACCGACAGCGCCTCGGACAGCACGGACGACAGCCTGGTCTTCGACCCGGACGGCTACACCAAGGTGACGGCCACGATCGCGGACGCCGCCGGCACCGACCACGAGGTGGCCTACCACTTCTGGAAGGCCCTCACCTACGTCGCCAACCCGGTGGACGAGGAGTACCAGAGCCTGAACGTCAGCGTTCCGGTCGAGATCGACGGCAAGGCGGTGGACGCGTCCGACGCGCCGATCCTCTTCGCCAACCATGTCGGCGGGTACATGCCCTCCTCCGTCGCCTCGGCCACCGGCGTGGGCGGCGGCTCGACCGGCATGCCGACCGGATCCGGCGGTGGCGGCGCCTCGGCCAGTGCCTCCCCCAGCGCCTCGGCCTCCGCCGGCGGCACCGAGTCCGGCAGCTCCGCCCAGCAGAACGGCGGCAAGATGGTCGACCTGGGCACCCTGGCTCTGGCGGCCGGATACGTCGTCGTGGAGCCCGGCGCCCGCGGCCGCACCCTCACCAATTCCGCCGGCGAGTTCTACGGCACCGCGCCCGCCGTCATCGTGGACCTGAAGGCCGCCGTACGGTACGTGCGCTTCAACAAGGGCCGTATCCCCGGCAACGTCGACCGGATCGTCTCCACCGGCACCAGCGCCGGCGGCGCCGTGTCCGCGCTGCTCGGCGCGTCGGGTGACAGCCCGATCTACGACAAGTACCTCAAGGCGGCCGGCGCCGCCGACACCTCGGACGCGATCTTCGCGACCGGCGCCTGGTGCCCGATCACCGACCTGGAGCACGCCGACGCCGCCTACGAGTGGAACTGGGGCACCAACGCCCTGAGCACCGGCAAGCAGGTCGACCAGACGGTGTCGAAGGAGCTCAAGGCCCAGTTCGCGGAGTACCAGGCGGGCCTCAAGCTGCGCGGCCTGAACGGCTTCGGCACGCTCAACGCCCGCAACTACGACGAGTACATGCTCAAGCAGTACATCCAGCCGTCGGCCACCACCTATCTAGCGGCCCTCTCGGACGCCGACCGCGCGACCTACCTCGCCGCCAACACCTTCATCACATGGGACGGCAAGAAGGCCACCTTCACCTGGGCCGACTTCCTCACCCACGTGGGCGCGCGGAAGAAGGACGCCCCCGCGTTCGACCTGTTCACGTTCCCCACCGACTCGTCCGACGCGATGGCCGGTGACATCAACAACGAGTTCGGCACGGGCACCACCCAGTTCCGGCACTTCACGGCGTACAGCCTGAAGCACGTCAAGGGCAGCAGCGCCCGGCTCGACAGCGACATCCCCGAGAAGCTGCGGCTGATGAACCCGATGTACCACCTGGTCGACAAGCCCAACGAGGGCCGCACCAAGCACTGGTGGATCCGCCTCGGCACGAAGGACTCCGACACCTCGCTGACGGTCTCCGCCAACCTCGCCGCCGCCGCGAAGGGCCTCGGCGACGACGTGAACCACCTCTACTACTGGGACCAGGGCCACGGCGCCAACACCGACCCGGGTGACTTCATCACCTGGATCGCCAAGGTGACGGGCTACAAGGCCCCGAAGAAGAAGTAGCCTCCTGCCTCACCCCCCTGAACGCGGTGCCGGTTTCCCGTCATAAAAACCTGGCCACCGCACACCACGGCGCCGAGCCCCTCCGCGAGAAGCGGGCTCGGCGCCGTGGCCTTTCTCCGCGGGCACGCGCGCACCGGCCCACCACAACCAGGCGTCCTACGCCACGAGCCCCACCCACTCCTCCTACAGGCGTGATCAATCCGCAACCAATTCCCGTCTTGACCGAGACCCATCAACCGGACGCGTGATTACGCTCGCGCTCATGGCCGACTCCACAGCGTCCCCTCCAGCCCCGGCGGAGCCGAACTCCGCCGCCCGCCCCGTGTACGTCATCGGCGGCGGCCCCGGCGGGCTCGCCGCCGCGTACGCGCTGCGCGCCCAGGGCGTGCGCGCCGTCGTCCTGGAGAAGTCCGACCGCGTCGGCGCCTCCTGGCGGCGCCACTACGACCGCCTCCATCTGCACACCACCCGCCGCCTCTCCGGCCTGCCGGGCCTGGCGATGCCGCGCAGGTTCGGGCGCTGGGTGTCCCGCGACAACGTGGTGCGCTATCTGGAGAAGTACGCCGAGCACCACGAGCTGGAGATCGTCACCGGCGTCGAGGTCTCCCGCGTCGAGCGCGCCGCCGACGGCACCGGCTGGCTGCTGCACGCCACCGGCGGCCGTGAACTGACCGGCGCCGCGGTGGTCGTCGCCACCGGCTACAACCACACCCCGCGACTGCCCGAGTGGCCCGGCCGTGACGCCTACACCGGCGACCTCGTGCACGCCTCGGAGTACCGCAACCCCGAGCCCTACGCGGGACGTGACGTGCTCGTCGTCGGCGTCGGCAACACCGGCGCGGAGATCGCCGTGGACCTGGTGGAGGGCGGCGCCTCCCGGGTGCGCCTCTCCGTGCGCACCGCCCCGCACATCGTCCGCCGCTCGACGGCCGGCTGGGCCGCCCAGTACACCGGCGTCCTGGTCCGCCGTCTCCCGGTCGGCCTGGTCGACCGCCTGGCGGGCCCCATGGCCAAGCTGAGCGTGCCCGACCTGTCCGCCCAGGGCCTGCCCCGCCCCGACAGCGGCCTCTACAGCCGGGTCAACGAGGGTGCCATCCCGGTCCAGGACGTCGGCCTCATCGACGCCGTCCGGGCGGGCAGGGTGGAGATCGTCGCCGCCGTCGAGAGCTTCGAGGACGGCAAGGTCGTCCTCGCCGACGGCGACCGTGTCGGCCCGGACGCGGTGATCGCGGCGACCGGCTACGTCCGCGCCCTGGACGGTCTGGTCGGCCACCTCAAGGTCCTCGACGCCCGCGGCAGACCGGTCGTCCACGGCCCGCACACCCCGCCGAACGCCCCCGGCCTCTACTTCACCGGCTACACCAACCCCATCTCCGGCATGTTCCGCGAGCTGGCGATCGACGCGGAGAAGATCGCGAAGGCGATCGCCCGGACGGGGTCCGCGGCCCGGCTGGACGCCGTACGTACGTAGAGCGCCTCCAGCGGGTACGACCACGGATGACCGCCCTTCACGAGGCGCGGGCACACCCACGCGGTACGCCGGCGTCAACTTTGCGTGCACGGCCATTCCTGACACAGCGTCAGTTCCTTTAATCTGACACTGCGTCAGTTAATCGCTGTCACACAGGAGCGGGCGGACCGATGCTTGGATCAACCCACGGCACCCTCACCACCGACTCCCGCCGGGCCCGGGCCATCGCATGCGGCGAGCAACCCGGGCCCGCCGTCCACGGCCGGCCGGCCGACGTCGACGACCTCGACGTCAGCGGCCGCCGGCTCTACGGCGACGTCCCCGACCTGGACCGCTTCTTCCGGCCGGAATCGGTCGCCGTGATCGGCGCCTCGGACACCGAGGGCCGCCCCAACACCGGCGTCACCCGGCAGCTCCTCGGCTGGGCCGAACGCGTCGGGGCCCGGCTGCACCCGGTGCATCCCAGCCGTCCGGACGTGTTCGGCATCCCCTGCGTGGCGTCCGTCGCCGAGCTGCCCGAGCAAGTCGACCTCGCCGTCCTGCTGGTCGCCGACCCGCTTCCGGTGATCGAGGAACTCGCCGAGACCAAGGTGAGGTTCGCGGTCGTCTTCGCCTCCGGGTTCGCGGAGACCGGCGAGGCGGGCGCCGCCGCACAGGCCCGGCTGACGGCCGCCGTACGGCGGTCAGGCATGCGGCTGCTCGGTCCGAACACCAACCTCAACGCCTTCGAGCACTTCCGTGACGACCTCGTCGGACCGGCGATCGCCCTCATCACCCAGTCCGGGCACCAGGGGCGCCCCGTCTTCGCCCTCCAGGAGCTCGGCATCCGCCTCTCCCACTGGGCGCCGACCGGCAACGAGGCCGACCTGGAGACCGCCGACTTCCTCTCCTACTTCGCCGAGCAGCCGGACGTCGGCGCCATCGCCTGCTACGTCGAGGGCCTCAAGGACGGCCGTTCCTTCCTGCTGGCCGCCGACCGGGCCGCCCGCCGCAAGGTGCCGGTGGTCGCGGTCAAGGTGGGCCGCACCGAAACCGGCGCCCGCACGGCCGCCTCCCACACCGGCAAGCTGACCGGCGCGGACGCGGTGGTGGACGCGGCGATGCGGCAGTACGGCGTGATCCGGGTCGACGGTCTCGACGAACTCCAGGACACCGCGGCCCTGTTGGCGCGGGCCCGGCCGCCGCGCGCGGACGGCGTCGTCGTCTACTCGATCTCGGGCGGCACGGGAGCCCACTTCGCCGACCTGGCGACGGAGGCGGGGCTGAAGCTGCCCACGCTCTCGGACGCCAAGCAGGCCGAACTGCACCAGTGGATACCCGAGTACCTGAATGTCGCCAACCCCGTCGACAACGGCGGGCATCCGGTCGGCGACCACCGCGGCCGGAAGATCATCGACGCGATCCTCGACGACCCGGCGGTCGGCGTGCTGATCTGCCCGGTCACCGGCCCCTTCCCGCCGCTCAGCGACAAGCTGGTCCAGGACCTGGTGGACGCGGCCGAGCAGACGGACAAGCTGGTCTGCGTGGTGTGGGGATCGCCGGTCGGCACCGAACCGGCATACCGCGAGGTCCTGTTGGGCTCCTCCCGGGTGGCCACCTTCCGCACCGTCGGCAACTGCGTCACCGCGGTCCGCGCCTACCTCGAACACCACCGCTTCACCGCCGCCTACCGCTCCCCCCTCGACGAGGCCCCCCGCACCACCTCCCCGTCCTTCCGCAAGGCGCAGGCGCTGACGCGCCCGGGCCAGCAGCTGAGCGAGCACGCGGCGAAGCAGCTGCTGCGGGCGTACGGCATCCGCGTGCCGCGCGAGCAACTGGTGACCAGCGCGGCGGCGGCCGTCCGCGCGGCGGGCCTGGTCGGCTACCCGGTGGTGATGAAGGCCTCCGGCGCGCAGATCGCCCACAAGACCGAGCTGGGCCTGGTGAAGATCGGGCTCACCTCCGCGAGCCAGGTCCGCGACGCCTACCGGGAGTTGACCGACATCGCCCGCTACGAGGGCGTCTCCCTGGACGGGGTGCTGGTCTGCCAGATGGTCGAGCGGGGCGTCGAGATGGTCGTCGGCGTCACCCACGACGACCTGTTCGGACCGACGGTCACGGTCGGACTCGGCGGCGTGCTGGTGGAGGTCCTGCGCGACGTGGCGGTACGCGTACCGCCGTTCACCGAGGAGCAGGCCCGGGACATGCTCGGCGACCTGCGGGGTCGGGCACTGCTCGACGGGGTGCGGGGACGGCCACCTGCCGACGTGGACGCCCTCGTCGAGGTCGTCCTGCGGGTGCAGCGGATGGCCCTGGAACTCGGCGACGAACTGGCCGAGCTGGACATCAACCCACTCATGGTCCTGCCACGCGGCCAGGGCGCGGTGGCACTGGACGCACTGGTGGTGTGCCGGTGAGCGATGACGTCGGGTACACCGTCACCGGCCAGGTCCTGTATCTCACCCTCAACCGGCCCGAGGCCCTCAACGCCCTCACCCCCGGCCAACGCGACCTTCTCATCCGGCTGTTGGCGGATGCGTCGGCCGACCCGGGGACGCGGGCCGTGGTCGTCACCGGGACCGGGCGCGGCTTCTGCGCGGGCGCGGACCTGCGTGGTGGTGCGGCAGCCGGGGAGCGGGTCGCGGGGGACGTGGCGCGGATGCTCCGGCTGGGCGCCCAGCGTCTGATCGCCGCGGTCCTCGACTGCGAGAAGCCGGTGATCGCGGCGGTGAACGGCACGGCGGCGGGCCTCGGTGCCCATCTCGCGCTCGCCTGCGACCTCGTCCTGGCCGCGGAGTCGGCGAAGTTCATCGAGGTGTTCGTACGACGCGGCCTCGTCCCCGACGGCGGGGGCGCCTATCTCCTCCCCCGCCTGGTCGGCCCGCAGCGCGCGAAGGAGCTGATGTTCTTCGGCGACGCCCTCACCGCCGCCGACGCCGAACGCCTGGGCCTGGTCAACCGGGTCGTCCCGGACGGGGAGCTGGCGAAGACGGCCGCCGAGTGGGCCGGCCGCCTCGCCGCGGGGCCGACCCGCGCGATCGCCCTCACCAAGCAGCTCGTCAACGCCTCCCTCGACACCGACCGCGCCACCGCGTTCGCCGCGGAGGCCGCCGCGCAGGAGATCAACATGACGACGGCGGACGCCCGGGAGGGGGTGGCTGCCTTCGTGGAGCGGCGGAGCGCGGAGTTCAGGGGGCGGTGACCGCAGCCGATCCGCGTCACTTCTTCTTGAGGATCCGCAGCTCGCCCGCGTCCGCGTCGCCGAACAGCACGAACAGCTGGGGGTCGTGGGCCGTGCCGCCGATCGTCCAGTACGTCTGCTCCCCGCATCCGCCGTCGAGCCGTACGACGACTCCGTCCCGCTCCTTCGGCCCCTCCCCGCCGTAGGCGTCCTCGCGTCCCTCCCGGTCGACGGTCCAGGTGCCGGTGCCGTCGCAGCGGACGTACTCGAAGCCGTCGGGGTCCTGGAGCGGGAGGTCGGTGAAGTCGGCCCGGCCGCCCGCACGCAGGTTCAGGACCGCGCCGCCGTCGCCGCGCCAGGCGCCGGTGAGCTGCTCGACGGAGAGCGTCGGAGGCGCGTAGTCCTTGAGCAGTCCGGTGAAGGAGGCCGCGACCGCGCCGCCGACGATCAGGACGCAGAGCCCGAAGGTGGCGCAGGCCGAGCGGAGCCAGACACCGAAGAACCCCCACGCGCTGCCCTTGATCCGGGCACGGCGGCGGACGTAGGCCACGGCCAGGAGCGGGAGAAGACCGAACGCGGCCAGCATGCCCGCCGCGGCGAGCACCGCCGGCCCGGACGCGGACCACCCGGCCAGGACCAGCACCCAGAAGACGCTGACCAGGATGACGAACCCGAGGTGCCACAGCCACTCCGGCCCACGCAGCCGGCGCACGGCCACGCGCGCGAGGACGAGCACGGGCATCACGGCCACGGCCGCGTACAGGGTGGCCAGGAACGGCAGCAGGACGAGGACCAGCAGGAAGAAGGCCCCGGCGAGCGCGCCGCCCAGCCCGCTGCCGTAGTCGTCGTCGTTGATGGTCGTCAGCCACGCGAGCAGCCAGAGCACCGGCACCTGAAGCGCGGTCGCCGCCGCAGCCGTGTGCAGCTCGGACCACTTCCAGGCGTCCGTGAGCTGCCGTCGTCCCTCTCCCCACCCCATGCACGCAGGGTACGGAAGGCCTTCGGCGCCCGCGCACCACCCCTTTCCATCTGACGCTCCGTCAGCTTCAATGAAGGTGTGATGGGACAAGCAGGCACAGCCGAGGCCGCCGTCCGCTATCTGCGGTCCGTGGCCGCGGCTGGGGAATCCACGGCGCGGGACGTCCCGGCCACACCCCTGGACCCCCTGCCCCGCCCCGACCTGCGCTGTGTCGGCGAGGACGAGCGGGCGCCGGTCGGACAGGGCGAGTTCCGGCGGGTGCTGGGGAACTTCGCGACGGGCGTGGCCGTGGTCACCGCAGCCGCCACCGACGGCGAGTCCGGTCCCGCCGGCTTCGCCTGCCAGTCCTTCTCCGCCCTCTCCCTCGACCCGCCCCTGGTCACCTTCATGGTCGGCCGTACGTCGACGACATGGCCCCGCATCGCCCGCGCCGGCGCCTTCTGTGTCAACGTCCTCGCCGCCCACCAGGGCGCCCTGTGCCGCGGCTTCGCGGTCAGCGGCGCGGACAAGTTCGCGGGAGTGGCCTACGACGCGGCGCCCTGCTCCGGCGCCCCCCGCCTCACGGGCGCGCTCGCCTGGATCGACTGCACGATCCACGCGGTGCACACCGGCGGCGACCATCTGATCGTGGTCGGCCGGGTGGACGCGCTGGGCACGGGCGACGAGGACGCGGCGCCCCTGCTGTTCCACAGGGGGCGGTTCGTCTGACCGACCGGTCAGACCGCGGCCACCCGCACCGCCGCCACCGGCTTCCGCCGGATCACCAGCGCCATCAGCGCCGCCGCCGCGCACAGCGCCCCGGAGAAGTACCAGACCATGTCGTACGACCCGAAGACGTCCCGGGCCACACCGCCGAGGAAGGCCACCAGCGCCGCCCCGACCTGGTGCGAGGCCAGCACCCAGCCGAAGACGATCGGGCTGTCCTCGCCGTACTGCTCCCGGCACAGCGCCACGGTGGGCGGCACGGTGGCGACCCAGTCGAGGCCGTAGAAGACGATGAAGAACAGCATCGGAGGGTGGACGCTGGGCGCCAGCAGCATCGGCAGGAAGAGCAGCGAGACGCCGCGCAGCGCGTAGTACGTCGCGAGCAGCCGGCGGGCGTCGTAGCGGTCGGTGAACCAGCCGGAGGCGATCGTGCCGACCACGTCGAAGACGCCGATGACCGCGAGCAGCGAGGCCGCCGCCTGGACCGGCATGTGCGCGTCGTGGGCGGCGGGCACGAAGTGGGTCTGGATCAGGCCGTTGGTGGAGGCGCCGCAGATCGCGAAGGTGCCGGCCAGCAGCCAGAACGGGCCGGTGCGGGCGGCCTTGACCAGGACGCTCAGCGCGCGGCGGCCGGCGCCCGGCACGGGCTCCGGCTTGGGCACGAACTCCTCGGCCCCGTACGGCTTCAGGCCCACGTCGGCCGGGTGGTCGCGCAGCAGCAGCCAGACGAAGGGGACGACCGCGAGGGCGGCCAGGGACACCGTGACGGCCGCCGGGCGCCAGCTGTGCTCCTCCACCATCCAGGACAGCACCGGCAGGAAGATCAGCTGGCCGGAGGCGGAGGCGGCGGTCAGGATGCCGGTGACCAGACCGCGGCGCCCGGTGAACCAGCGGTTGGTGACGGTCGCCGCGAAGGCCAGCGCCATCGATCCCGACCCCAGCCCGACCAGCAGCCCCCAGCACAGCATGAGCTGCCAGGCCGCCGTCATCCACACGGTCAGCCCCGACCCGAGCGCGATCACGGTCAGCGCCACCGCGACGACCCGGCGGATGCCGAAGCGGTCCATCAGCGCGGCGGCGAAGGGGGCGGTGAGCCCGTACAGGGCGAGGTTGATGGAGACAGCGGCGCTGATCGTGCCGCGCGACCAGCCGAAGTCCTGGTGCAGCGGGTCGATGAGCAGGCCGGGAAGCGACCGGAAGGCGGCGGCGCCGATGATCGTCACGAAGGCGACGGCGGCGACGAACCAGGCGCGGTGCAGTGACATTCTGCGGCTCCGCCGCGGGCGGGCGGGCTTCTTTCCCGTACGGGGCGCCTGGACGGCGGCTTCGGTTGTCTGGGTCACGACATAGAGCTTCCGATCCGCGGCCTTCCCGATCGAGTGGCCCGAAGGACAGCATTCGTTAGGATCGGGCCATGCATCGATCCGCGAGCCGTGAGCCGAGCACCGGGCCGACCACCACCGCGCCCACCGCTGAGCCGGGGTTCCGTCCGCACCGCGTCGTCGTCCTCGCCATGGACGGCGCGCTCCCCTTCGAGCTGGGCATCCCGCACCGCATCTTCGGGCGCCCGCGAGACGCCGAGGGACGGCACCTGTACGAGGTCGTCACCTGCTCGATCCGGCCACCGGGCCCGGTCCGCACGGACGCCGACTTCGACATCATGGTGGCGAACGGCCCGGAGACCCTCGCCACCGCCGACACCGTGATCGTCCCCGCCTCCTACGAGTTCGGCCCGGTCTACGACGACGGCGTCCTCACCCCCGAGCTGGCCGCGGCCCTCGCCCACATCCGCCCCGGCACCCGTCTCGCCTCCATCTGCACGGGCGTCTACGTCCTCGCCGCCGCCGGCGCGCTCGACGGCCGCCCCGCCACCACGCACTGGGCCGACGCCGAACGCCTCCAACGGCTCTTCCCGCGGATCAGGGTCGACGCGGACGTCCTGTACGTCGACGACGGCGACGTCCTGACCTCCGCGGGCGTCGCCGCCGGGGTCGACCTGTGCCTGCACATGCTGCGCCGCGACCACGGCACCGCCGTCGCCAACGCCGTGGCCCGCCGTACGGTCGTACCCCCTCATCGCGAGGGCGGACAGGCGCAGTTCATCCAGCGTCCGGTGCCCGAGCCGCAGCTGGCCACCACGACCGCGGCCCGCGCCTGGGCGCTTGACCGGCTGCACGAGCCGATCCAGCTGCGGGACATGGCCGAACAGGAGGCCATGTCCGTACGGACCTTCACGCGCCGCTTCCGCGAGGAGGTCGGCATCAGCCCCGGCCAGTGGCTCACCCAGCAGCGGGTGGAGCGCGCCCGGCATCTGCTGGAGTCCTCCGACCTGTCCGTCGACCAAGTGGCGAGGGACGCCGGCTTCGGCACGGCCCAGTCGATGCGCCAGCACCTACAGCAGGCGCTCGGCGTCACCCCGACCAGCTACCGGCGCACGTTCCGCGCGGGCACCGACGCCACCGGCCGTACGCCCAGCCGTATCTGACGCCCGCGCCCGCGCCTCGCCGCGCACCTCCCCCCACCAGCCGAGCGCCGTGAGCAGCAGCCCCAGCGCCACACCCGCGAGAACGGCCGTGGACGGGGCCACCACCTGGAGCAGCCCACCGGCGAGGGACCCCGTCGCCGCGTATCCGGCCCCCGCCGCCGCGTACATCACGGAGTACCCGGCGGCCACGGCACCGGGCGGCACGGCCTCCCGCAGGGCCAGGTTGCGGGTGATCAGCGCACCCGACTGGATCGCGCCCGCGAGCGCCAGGGCGACCGCGATACCGGCCGCGCCCGGTATCAGGGCGGCGAGCACCACGAACGCCGACATGCCGCACATCAGCACCGCGCTGCGCGTCCGCAGCCGCCCGGGCCATGCCCGCACCCCGTACAGGAACGCGCCGAGTGCCGCCGACGCGGCCATGCCGGCCAGCATCGGGCCGGTCCAGCCGATGCCGATGCCGCGCTGTTCGAGCAGGGCGGGCAGGGTGAGTTCGGAGAGGCCCAGCAGGGTGAGGCTGGCTGCGCCGGTGACGTAGACCGGCCAGGCGCGGATCAGCACGCGGAGGGTCGAGGGGCCGCCGTCCTCCCCCTCTCGCGCCTCGTCGTCCCAGCGGGCGGGCAGCCGCCACAGGCCCGCGACCGACGACGCCATCAGGGCGGCGGCGAGGAGAAGCGGGGCGCGCGGCGCGACGCCGAGGGCGAGCCAGGCGACCGCGACGGGCGACACGGCCCACACCCCGGCCATCAGCATCGACTCGGTGGACAGCGCCTGGGCCACGGCACGGTCGGGAACGAGCGAGGTCAGCAGCGTCCGCAGCCCACCGGTGACCGCCCCCGGCGCGAACCCGGCCACGAAGGCGAACGCCCCCAGCACCCCGCTCGGCGCACCGGGCAGCACCCCGAGCCCCGCGAACCCCACCGCCCCGCCCACCAGCCCGAGGGCCAGATGGCGGCGCCCCCGCGCGGCATCCAGCCGCATCCCGAGCACCGGCGCACCGACGATCTCGCCGATCACATAGGCCGCCGCGAGCGCGGCACCCAGCGTGTACCCACCGGGTCGCTCCCGCACCAGGAAGACCAGAGCGAGCGGGGCCATGGCGACCGGCATACGGGAGCCGACGGCCGTCGCGGCCCAGACGAGGACCTGTCGGGAGGCGAGATCGCGATAGGACATGGGCACGACGGTAGGCGGCGCCACCGACAACCCGGCAGTGGTTTTTCCCGGCCTGTGGACAACCCCGAGCCGGCTCAGAGATCAGCCCCAAGCCAGCTCAGAAGATCAGCCCCGAGCCGGCTCAGAAGGTCAGCACCCCCCGAGCCACCTTCCCCGCCTCCGCGTCCGCCACCGCCCGCTCGAACTCCTCCACCGGATACGTCTGCGTCACCAGCTCATCGAGCAGCAACCGCCCGGTCCGATACAGCTCGGCGTACAGCGGGATGTCCCGCTGCGGTCGCGACGCCCCGTACCGGCACCCCAGGATCGACTTGTCCAGGAACAGCGAGGACACGGCGAAGGACGCCTCCGCGCCCGCCGGCGGCACCCCCAACAACACAGCCTGTCCATGCCGGTCCAGCAGATCGATCGCCTGCCGGACGAGCTCTACCCGCCCCACGCACTCGAACACGTGATCCGCCCCCGTGGGCAGCAGCTCGCGCACCCCTTCCGTGGACGTCAGGAAGTCCGTCGCCCCGAACTGCCGCGCCACCGCCTCCTTGGCCGGATTGGCGTCGACGGCGACGATCCGCGACGCCCCCGCGATCCGGGCCCCTTGGAGGACGTTGAGCCCGATGCCGCCGGTGCCGATCACGACCACGCCGTCCCCCCGGTCCACCCTGGCCCGGTTGAGCACGGCGCCCACCCCGGTCAGCACCCCGCATCCGATGAGCGCGGCGGAGGAAAGGGGGATGTCCTCCGGGATCCGTACCGCCTGGACGGCCTTCACCACGGTCCGCTCGGCGAAGGCCGAGTTGGAGGCGAACTGGAACACCGGCCGCCCCTCGCGCGAGAAGGGCCGCCCCGGCCGCCCGATGGCCTGCCGGCACATGGTGGGCCGCCCCCGGTCGCACTCCGCACAGGTCCCGCAGTTGGCAAGGGTGGACAGCGCGACATGATCACCGGCCGCGACATGGGTAACGCCCGCGCCCACGGCCGCCACCACGCCCGCCCCCTCGTGCCCCAGCACCACGGGCACGGGAAAGGGGATGGTGCCGTCCACGACGGACAGATCGCTGTGACACAACCCGGCGGCCGCGATGGCGACGACCACCTCGCCGGGCCCCGGCTCCCGCACCTCCAGGTCGTCCACGACCTCGACCCGCTTCCCGTCGAACAGGACTCCGCGCATCACACAACCCCCTTGGGTTCCCTGGGCAGACCGAGCACCCGCTCGGCGATGATCGTGCGCTGGATCTGGTCCGAGCCGCCGTACACGGTGTCGGCCCGGGAGAACAGGAACAGCTCCTGGAACGCGTCGAGTTCATACGGCGAGGAGGCGGCCCAGTCCCGCGGCCCCACACCCCCGCTCGCCCCCCGCACGGCCATGGCCAGCTCCCCGAGCCGCTGATGCCAGCCGCCCCACAGCAGCTTGGCCACGCTGGGCGCCCCCGCGTCCCCGGCCCGGCCGAGCGTCCGCAGCGCGTTCCACCGCATGACCCGCAGCTCGGCCCACTGCCGGACGAGCCGTTCCCGTACGACAGGGTCCTTGACCGCCCCCGACCCGACCGCGGCCCGCACCACCCGCCCCAACTCCTCGGCGAACCCGATCTGCTGGGCCAGCGTGGACACCCCGCGCTCGAACCCGAGCAGACTCATCGCGACCCGCCACCCGGCCCCTTCGCCCCCGACGACATGCTCCGCACGCGCGCGTGCCCCGTCGAAGAAGACCTCGTTGAAGTCACTCGTCCCCGTCAGCTGCCGAATGGGCCGCACCTCGATCCGCCCCGGCTGATCCATGGGCACGAGGAGAAGCGACAGTCCCTGATGCCGCCGCGACCCGGCCTCGGTCCGGGCCAGCACAAAACACCAGTCGGCGTCCTGCGCGAGCGAGGTCCAGATCTTCTGCCCGGTGATCCGGTAGTACGCCCCGTCCCGCACGGCCCCGGTCCGCACCCCGGCGAGATCCGACCCGGCCCCGGGCTCGCTGTACCCCTGACACCACAGCTCGTCCCCGGCGGCGATGGCGGGAAGGAACCGCGCCTTCTGCTCCGGGCTGCCGTGAGCGATGAGCGTGGGCGCAAGCAGGTTCTCCCCGATGTGCCCGGACCGAGGAGGAGCCGAGGACCGCGCATACTCCTCGGCCCAGACGACCTGCTGAGTCAGCCCGACGGTCCGATTGCCGTACCCCTCCTCAGCCCATCCGAGCCCGATCCACCCGGCGGCGCCGAGGGCGCGTTCCCACTCCCGCCGGTCGAGCCCACCACGAACATGCGCACCGAGCCAGTCGTGCACCTCGGCACGGAAGATCTCGTCGTCGCCACTGAACCCGAAGTCCACAGAGGGCCTCCTCTCAACGCCGGACATGTGCACGCCCCTAAGGGGCGCGGGGAACTGCGCGACCCGCCACATCCGACCCGCACCCGCCAAACAACAACTCCACCCGAGCTATTGGGCGTTAGGCCTCTCACCCCGCGCGGCCGCCTCCTCCATCGCCGCCACCCGCGCCAGCATCGGCATCGGATCCACCCCCACCGACCCCGGCAGAAACTCGGCGATCGCATCCGGCGTCCACCCACCCACCGCATACGCCGCGCGCAGCTCCCGCGGCTGAGCCCACACCGCCAGCTTCGCCCCCGCGATCGTGTACACCTGCCCGGTCACACCCACCTCCCGGGCCCGATCCGAGAGCAGATACACCACCAGGGCCGCCACATCCTCCGGCTCCCCGATCTCCGCCAGCTCCATGGGCACGCCCGCGGACATCCGCGTACGAGCGACGGGCGCCACCGCATTCGCGGTCACCCCGTACTTGTGCAGGCCCAGCGCGGCGCTCCGCACGAGCGAGATGACCCCGCCCTTCGCCGCGCTGTAGTTCGCCTGGGAGACCGACCCCTGATGGTTGCCGCTGGTGAACCCGATCAGCGTCCCGGCCCGCTGCTTCCGCATCACCGCCGAGGCCGCCCGGAACACGGTGAACGTGCCCTTCAGATGTGTCGCGACGACCGGATCCCACTCCTCCTCGGTCATGTTGAACAGCATCCGCTCGCGCAGGATCCCGGCGACGCACACGACCCCGTCGAGCCGCCCGTACGAGGACAGCGCGACGTCGACCACCCGCTGTCCACCGGCCATCGTGGACACGTCGTCGGCCACGGCGACGGCCTCGCCGCCCGCCGCCACGATCTCCTTGACGACCCCTTCGGCGATCTCGCTCGTCGGCGAGGACCCGTCCACGGACACGCCGTAGTCGTTGACGACGACCCGCGCTCCCTCGGCCGCGGCGGCGAGCGCCACCGCCCGTCCGATCCCCCGCCCCGCCCCCGTCACGGCGACGACCTTGCCTGCCAAGAAGTTCCCCACGACCGGCCCCTTCCCGCGGTTTCTGACGGACCGTTAGATTTTATGACCCGTCAGATACCCGGAGACAAGCCCCTGGGGAGCGTCGATGACATTGCCGGCCGAGTTCCACGACATCGCCAAACGCGTGAACAACTGGGGGCGTTGGGGCACCGACGACGAGATCGGCACGCTCAACCTGATCACCGACGAGGTGGTACGACAGGCCGCCGCCGAGGTCAGGACGGGCCGCCGTGTCCCGCTCGCCCTGCCCCTGCAACAGGACGGCGTGCAGACCGGCATGATCCCGGGCCGGGTCAACCCGCTGCACGCCATGGTGCAGATCAACCAGGAGATCTTCGGCCCGGGAACGGTGGCGTGCAGCGACGACGCCGTGACGATGGGCCTCCAGGCGGCCACCCACTGGGACGCGCTCACCCACGTCTCGCACTCGGGCCGGCTCTACAACGGCCGCCCCGCCGACACCATCACCCCGCACGGCGGCGCCGAGTTCAGCGGCATCGACAAGGCGCGGCACATCGTCTCGCGCGGGGTGCTGCTGGACGTGGCACGCGCGCGGGGCGTCGCACGGCTGGACGGCGGCCACGCCGTCACCCCGGAGGACCTGGAGGCGGCCGAGGAACTCGCGGGCACGCGCGTGCGGGCCGGCGACATCGTGCTCGTACGGACGGGCCAGATCCAGGTGTGTCTCGCGGGCGACAAGCACGCGTACGGCTATCCGTCACCGGGCCTGTCGATCCGTACGCCTCAGTGGTTCCACGCGCGCGATGTGGCGGCCGTCGCGAACGACACCCTGACCTTCGAGATATTTCCGCCGGAGATCGAGGATCTGTGGCTGCCCGTGCATGCGCTGGACCTGGTGGAGATGGGGATGCTGCAGGGCCAGAACTGGAATCTCGAAGAGTTGTCCACAGCCTGTGGAGAAGAGCGCCGCTACACGTTCCTGCTGTCGGCGATGCCCGAGCCGTTCACGGGCGCGACGGGAACTCCCGTGGCACCGGTCGCCATTCTCTGAGCAGGCCTTCCGGACAAGTCTTCCGGTACAAGGCCGAACGGCGGCACCGCGCGCCGCCGTCCGGCTCCGGCGTACCCGCCCCGGTTCCCGGCCCCGAGGGAACCGACGCCGAACCAACGACCCACACTCGCCAAGGGCTTCCGTCACCGAAACCCTCGCCGTCCCCTCGCGGCGAATCGCTGACCACAAGCGTGAGCAAACGGACACGCGGCGTCAACACCAGCAAAGGTTTTTATTACTTACGCCCCATTTGTGACAGGCGCGCACGGAAGCACGTCACGGCGCACCGCCCCTCATCCGACGGAGGCGACCCGGCCACTTTGCGGCCGTGCACCGATCGCGCGGCCCCTACACCGCTTCGTACGCCAGGCCCTCGTAGCCCTCGAACGCCGAAGTGCCGCCGCCGAAGGCGGGCGCGGGTTCCCGGCGGCCCTGCGTACACCGGTCGAGCTCGCACCAGATGCGCTTGCCCGCGCCCTCGGGGCTCCAGCCCCAGCGGTCGGCGAGTCCGTCGACCAGGGCGAGACCCCGGCCGCCCGTCGCGTCCCCGTCGGCGCAACGCGGCACCGGCGCACAGCCGCTGGTGTCGGCCACCTCCAACCGGACGGTGGCCTCCTCGGTCGCGGAACCGGGCAACGACAGCCGCAGCACGGCCGGACAGCCGGTGTGCACCACGGCGTTGGTCACCAGCTCGGACACGAGCAGGATCAGGGTCTCGGCGAGCGGCTCGTCGGCCCCTATGCCGGACCCGGCGAGCCGCGACCGGGCCCACCTGCGTGCTCGTCCCACCTCAGCGGGGTCGGGCCGGATCTCCAGCTGCACTTGAAGCACCTGCACCGCTCACACCATCCGAACCGGCAGACACATAGCCTCGCGCCTCACGAGGGCCACGATCGTAGCCATTTTTTGCATGGCCAGAACAACAGCCAAAGCCGGGGTCACACAACGTGAGTCCCTTACGAGCCAGCATGGTTGACGTACAGTCACCCCAACAAGCGCTTCGGGCATATTCCAGCGCGAAGGAGTACCCGTGCGCCATACTGTGCGACGCTCGCTGCGGGGAGTCGAACAGGCGGGGGCCGACGGCCCTCCCACCCGGCGAGAGGCGGCGCGCACCGCCGCACCCGGAGCCGCCTCGGAGGCAACACCGGCACGGCTCGTGCTCGGAACCACTCGCATCCCACAGAAGGTACCGGAGTAGGACACCGACTCCAGGCCGTGACGGGTCACGCATAGGACACAACCCGATATCAACGCTCCGTGATTCCGGTATGCCACAGTCCGCGACATTTCCGGGACGGGCTTCCGCGACTGCCCAGCCCAGGCCGGGGCCGGGCCCTGTCAGACCGTCAGCTCGGCCGCGAGCAGCTCCTCACTCTCCGTACGGCCACCGCCACGCTGGGCCCGCACCCATGCCCGTTTCAGCAGCAGATGCACCTCGGACTCCCAGGTGAAGCCCATGCCGCCGTGCACCTGGAGGCAGTCGCGGGCGCCGCGCACGGCGGCCTCGTCGGCAAGCAGCCGGGCCGCGGCGATGTCGGCCGGGTCCTCGGTCACGGCCGCCGCGTACACGGCCGCGCGGGCCGGCTCGACCCGCACCAGCAGCTGCGCGCAGAGATGCTTGACGGCCTGGAACGCCCCGATCGGCTGCCCGAACTGCTCACGTGTCCGGGCGTGTTGCACCGCCAGCTCGCACGCGCGGGTGGCCGTCCCGAGCTGTTCGGCGGCGGTGAGCAGGACGGCCACGGAATCGGTGGGCGCCGGAGCGGGCACCCGGTGCAGCGGCGTCAGCGGATCCACCGACCGCATCGCTACGGCCCCCTCCGCCCCCGGCAACACGACATCGGCCTCGTCCATCCACTCCACGAGCCGCCCGTCAGCGGCGGCCACGACAACCTCCCCGGTATCCGCACCGGGCACCACCCCGGCGGCGAGATGCGTAGCCACGAGCGGCCCGGGCACAAGCGCCCGCCCGGCCTCCTCGAACGCCAACACGGCTTCGGGCAGCCCCAATCCGGCTCCTCCGTCGGCTTCGGGCAGCCGCAGAGAAAAGAACCCAAGCTCCCCAAGAGCCCGCCACATCCCCCGATCAAGACGGAGCTGGGAATCGCCGGCCACCTGCATGCCGCTAAGGGGCGCGGGGCTGTGACATGTGCGGCTCCGCCGCGTGGGCGCGACCAGCCCCGACGAACCCGCAGGCGCCCGACGGCCAACTGCGGCTCGCACGGTATCGCGCAACGCCCTTTGCTCCACAGTCAATTGAAACCGCACCGCTCACCGCCCCTTCGGCAGCCCCAGAATCCGCTCCGCCACAATGTTCTGCTGAATCTGCGAGGTCCCGGCCGCGATGGTGTACGACAACGACGACAACCGGTCCACCACCCAGGGCGCCCTCAAGTCCAACGCCCCCTCCCCCAAAACCTCCGCCGCCGCGTCGTACAGGTCCTGCCGCACCTGCGAATACCGCAGTTTGAAGACCGACGCCCCCACCCCCGGCACCCCGCCCCGCGCCTCCGCCTCGCTCACATTCCACTGAGTGAGCCGCCACAACGCCCGGAACTCGGCGTTGAGGGCCCCCAGCCGCCGCCTGAGCGCCGGATCGTCCCAGCGCCCGTTCTTCCGTGCCTCCACGGCGAGTTCGCGCAGCACGCGCCGACAGGCGACGACCTCGCCCACGAAGGCCGTGCCGCGTTCGAAGGACAGCGTCACCATGGTCACGCGCCAGCCGTCGTTCTCGGCCCCGACCCGGTTGCCGACCGGCACCCGCACCTCGTCGAGGAACACCTCGGCGAACTCGGCGGACCCGGCGAGGGTCCTGAGCGGCCGTACGGTGATCCCCGGCGCGTCCATCGGCATCGCGAGCCAGCTGATCCCCCGGTGCTTGGGCGCCGCGGGGTCCGTCCGCACCAACAGCTCGCACCAGTCGGCGACTTCGGCGTGCGAGGTCCATATCTTGGAGCCGCTCACCACGTAGTCGTCCCCGTCCCGCCACGCGCGCGTGCGCAGCGCCGCGAGGTCGGAGCCGGCCTCGGGCTCGCTGAACCCCTGGCACCACACCTCGTCCCCGCGCAGGATCGGCGGCAGCCAGCGCGCCCGCTGCTCGTCGGTCCCCTCGGCGGCTATGGTCGGCCCGGCGTGCAGCAGCCCGACGAACCCTGCGCCCACATAGGGCGCTCCGGCCTTCTCGGTCTCCTCCAGGAAGATCAGCCGCAGGGTCGGCGAGGCGTCCCAGTGCACGTCCGCGTACCCGGCGTCGTACAGTCTGCGCTGCCAGCCCAGGTCGTAGGCGCGGCGGCCCGGCCAGTCGTCCGGGGACGGCTTGGTCGGCAGCGTGGGCAGTACGGTGGCCAGCCAGCGCCGCAACTCCGCGCGGAACTGCTCCTCTTCCGCGGTGTACGACAGGTCCATTACTCGCCGGGGCCCTTGCCGAGATCCCTGTCGAGATCCCTGTCGAGATCCAGGTCGAGCATGCGGATGGCGTTGCCGCGCATCAGCTTGTAGACGGTCTCGTCGTCGAGGCCCTTCACATGGTCGAGGGCGACCTCCTTGGTGTGCGGGAAGGTCGAGTCGACGTGCGGGTAGTCGGTCTCGAAGGTGGCGTTGTCCCGGCCGACGACGTCCAGGGACGCGACGCCGTGCTGGTCGCGGAAGAAGCAGCAGTACATCTGCCGGTAGTAGTACATGGACGGCGGCTCGGGGATCGTGTCGCGCACCCCGCCCCACGCGCGGTGCTCCTCCCAGACGGTGTCGGCGCGTTCGAGGGCGTACGGGATCCAGCCCATCTGCCCCTCGCTGTACGCCAGTTTGAGCGTCGGGAACTTCACCAGGACACCGCTGAACAGGAAGTCCATCATCGAGGCCATGGCGTTGTTGAAGCTGAGGGCGGCCTGGACGGCGGGGGGTGCGTCGGGTGAGGCGGCCGGCATCTGCGAGCTGCTGCCGATGTGCATGTTGACGACCGTGCCGGTCTCCTGGCAGACCGCGAAGAACGGGTCCCAGTAGCCGGAGTGGATGGACGGCAGGCCGAGATAGGTCGGGATCTCGGAGAAGGTCACGGCCCGCACGCCCCGCGCGGCGTTGCGCCGGATCTCGGCGACCGCCAACTCGATGTCCCACAAGGGGATCAGGCACAGCGGGATGAGCCGCCCGCCGCTCCCGCCGCACCACTCCTCCACCATCCAGTCGTTGTAGGCGCGCACACAGGCCAGCGCGACCTCCTTGTCGTGCGCCTCGGCGAAGGTCTGGCCGCAGAAGCGCGGGAAGGAGGGGAAGCAGAGGCTGGCCTCGACATGGTTGAGGTCCATGTCGGCGAGGCGTGCCTTGGGATCCCAGCAGCCGCGCCGCATCTCCTCCCGGGTGATCCCCTCCAGGGTCATCTCGTCCCGGTCGAAGCCGACGGCGGCGATGTTGCGTTTGTACGGGAACTTCAGGTCCTCGTAGATCCACCAGTCGGTGGGCGGGCCGTCCGGGTCCATCGTGATCTGGTACTTGCCTCCCACGTAGGCGAGTTCGCCGATCCCGGCGGTGAGCGGCTGCGGTCCGCGGTCGCGGTACTTGGCGGGCAGCCAGGTCTCGAAGAGGTGCGCGGGCTCGATCACATGGTCGTCGACGCTGATGATGCGGGGCAGTTCGGTCGGCATGATCCCCTCCGCCGGACGGTGTTCACCTGACAGGCACTATCTGATGGATCGTCAGATAGCATGTCACCTGACGAGTCGTCAGCCAAGCAGGGGGCACCCGTGAACGAGACCCCGCACTCCCTGAGTTCCGCCCGCACCCTCTGGGACCTGGCCGCGCGCCGCGCCGGCCTGACCCCCGACCGTCCGGTCCTCCTCCAGGACGACCGCACCCTGACCTTCGGCGAGCTGCGCGCGCGTGCCGAGCGGGTGGCGGCGGGGCTGTACGGCATGGGCGTGCGTCCGGGCACGGTCGTCGCCTGGCAACTGCCCACCCGGATCGAGACGGCCCTGCTCTCCTTCGCCCTGGCCCGCCTCGGCGCCGTCCAGTCCCCGGTCATCCCCTTCTACCGCGACCGCGAGGTCGGCTTCGCGCTCCGTGAGTCCAAGGCGGAGTACTTCGCCGTACCCGGCGTATGGCGGGGTTTCGACTACCCGGCGATGGCCCGGCGCCTCGGCGCGAAGGGTGTCTTCGAGGCGTACGACGACCTCCCCGACGGCGACCCGGCCACCCTCCCCGCTCCCCCCGCCGAGGGCACCTCGGTGCGCTGGATCTACTGGACCTCGGGCACCACCTCCGACCCCAAGGGCGTCCTGCACACGGACCGCTCACTGATGGCGGGCGGCTCCTGCCTCGCCCACGCACTGCGCCTCTCCGCCGCCGACGTGGGCTCGATGGCCTTCCCGTACGCCCATATCGCGGGCCCCGACTACACGGTGATGCTGCTGCTGTACGGCTTCCCGGCGGTGATGTTCGAGCAGTTCGCGCTGCCGGACGCGCTGGAGGGGTACCGCAAGCACGGGGTGACAGTGGCGGGCGGGTCGACGGCGTTCTACTCGATGTTCCTGGCGGAGCAGCGCAAGCAGCCGGGCACGCCCGTCATCCCCACCCTGCGGCTGCTCGCGGGCGGCGGGGCGCCGAAGCCTCCGGAGGTCTATCACGCGGTCGTGCGCGAGATGGGCGTCCAGCTCACCCACGGGTACGGCATGACCGAGGTGCCGATGATCACGATGGGCTCGCCGGACGACACCACGGAGAACCTCGCGACGACGGAGGGCCGCCCGCCGGCGGGCATGGAGATACGGATCGTGGACGGGGAAGTGCGGCTGCGCGGCGAGGCGGTCTGCCAGGGCTATCTGAACCCGGCGCAGACGGCGGAGGCCTTCGACGAGGAGGGCTTCCTGCGCACCGGCGACCTGGGGTTCCTCAAGGACTCCGGGCATCTGGTCCTCACCGGCCGCGCGAAGGACGTGATCATCCGCAAGGGCGAGAACATCTCGGCGAAGGAGATCGAGGACCTGCTGGCCGCGCACCCGGCGGTGGGGGACGTGGCGGTGGTGGGGCTGCCGGACGAGGAGCGGGGCGAGCGGGTGTGCGCGGTGATCGAACCGGCGGGCGGGGGCCCGGAGTTGACGCTTGCCGCCGCCGTCTCCTACCTCCGCGCGGAAGGGCTGTCGGTCCACAAGCTGCCGGAGCAGCTGGAGGTGGTGGACGCCCTTCCGCGCAACGAGACCCTGCGGAAGGTGCTCAAGTACAAACTGCGCGAGCGTTATTCGGGCTCCGCTGACGCGGATTCCGGTTCCGCTATTCCGGGACGGTGAAGTAGCGGGCGAAGGCGGGCACGATCTCGGCCTCGGCGATCTTCCCGTCACCGTCGGTGTCGAGGGCGCTCGCGGCGGCGAGGGCGACGCCTTCCTCCGCGCCGAGGGCCCTGAGCACGCGCGCGGCGTCCTCGACGGTGGCCGTCCCGTCACCGTCCCGGTCGGCCACGGCGAGGGCCGCGTGCAGGAAGGGGCGGGCGATCTCGGCGAACCGCTCGGGATTGTCCCGCAGCCGCTTGACGGCCCCGTTCACGAACTCGTCCCGGGTGATGCGCTGATCGCCGTCCCGGTCCGCTATCCCCGCCATGCCCTGCCAGAACGCCTCCGCGCCGCCGTACAGGGCCTGGCCCTTGTCCGACCGGGCCGCGGTCCCGAACTCCGCGAGCAGCGCCTTGGCCGCCGCGCTGAAGTCCGCCCGGTCGATGTAGCCGTTGCCGTCCTGGTCGAAAGTGGCGAACCGGGCGGCGATCCTGCGCTCGTACTCGCTGCTGACCATGTCTCTACCAGCCGCCTTACATCACGTGGGGTGCATCCGGTGCATCTCGCTCGGAGCGTACGACGCGGGACCGGGCCGCGGCGCGGGAAAGCGACGGTTGTGCCAAGACCGGGGGAATTTCGGGACAACGGTGTGGCACGGCGCAGTCGCTCGCACAACGGAGACCCTCACGCCGACAGCGGGCCCGCCTCGTCCTCCGTCGCCGAGTCCACGTCGAGGTGGACGTCGAAGAGGCGCCGTACTCCCAGCGCGCCCAGCACCCGGTTGACGTGGGAGCCCTCCGGTGCCCCCTGGGCGGGCAGTATCAGGCGCAGGCTGCCCTGGCAGGAGCGGATCAGACGCCGGGAGGCGATGAGCACGCCGACGCCGCTGGAGTCGCAGAAGAAGACCTCCGAGAGGTCGAGGACGAGACTGTGGCGGCCCTCGGCCACCACGTCGTGCACCCGCTGGCGCAGCACCGGCGACGTCACCAGGTCCAGCTCGCCCGACACCCGCAGCACGGCCCAGTCCCCGTGCTGGTCGCCGGTCACGTTGAACGCCACCACCACGCCCTTCGCTCGCCGGAAACGGAAGCGATTCCTACGCTTCCTTGCAGCGCGGCTGCCCACCGGCGGTGCCCTGAAACCCGGCCCGGGAAACGGAAACCGATCAGAAGAGGCTTGTTTTAGTCGCCTTCGATCCTGTTCGATCGGGGATGCGCACGAAACGGTGGGGTACGCGAACATCCACTATCACCCTCCGCTCCCCGGGGGCGCGCATTGCGACAAAGGGGCGTGCGCTGTCAGACGTGCCGACTACATTCGAGGAGACGGTGGGTTCAGGCTTGACGGGCGCCACGCCCGGCAGGACGGGCAGGCGAACAGGGTGAGGGGGCCGCATGGCGAAGAAGGACGCACCGCCCCGCTGGGACCGCAAGATGCAGCAGCGGCTCGCACGCGGTGAGGCGGCCGCCCTCGGCGAGCTCTACGACCGCTTCGCCTCCCTCGTGCACGGCCTCGCCCACCGCGTCCTCGGCGACGAGCGCGCCGCCGACGGCATCACCCGCGAGGTCTTCGCCCACGTCTGGGAACACCCCGAGACCTACGACCCCAAGCAGGGCCCGCTGCGCACCTGGGTGGCCGGCCTGACCCACCGCCTCGCCGTGCAGCGCCTGCGCGCCACCGAGACCGCCGCGCTCGCCCAGGGCGGCCTCGGCTCCACCGAGGAACTGGAGCGCAAGGTCCGCCACGCCTCCGTCGCCGCCCGCGCCGACTACATCGTCACGTCCATGCCGGCCCCGCTGCGCGCCGCCCTGGAGCTGGCCTACTTCCAGCGCCGCGACTACCGCCAGACCGCCGCCGACCTCGGCGTCACCGAGGACGAGGCCCGCCGTCGCCTCCGCCTGGGCCTGCAACTCCTCTCCACCGCCCATGACGCCGGAGCACCCGGAGCCCCTCCGGGATACGGGGGCGCGGCGTGAACGACAACCACTCCGAGGCGTACGACGAGCACGAGGACCCGGAGGGACAGGACGGCCAGGACGGCCAGGCGAACCGGAAGGAACGCGAAGAGCGCCCGGGAGGGACGGGAGACGTGGGCGACGCGCACCGCGGGGGCCACGAGCCGTACGGCGACACCCCGGCCGGCCCCGGTACACCCGGCGGCCCCGGCACCCCGGGCGGCCCCACCGACGGCACCGGCTCCGGCCCCTCCCACCCCCACCCCGACCAGCCGCCCCGCATACCGCTCCCCCGCGCCTCCCTCGAGGACACGGGACAGCCGCTGCCCCCGCTGGAGGAGTTGCCGAAGCCTCCGCCGCTGGTCCTGGAGCACCCGGTCCTGAAGTCCCTCCTCGGGGCCTGGGCGCTGGCCGCCTGCTCGGCGGAGGAGACCGCCGCGGTGGAGGACCACCTGGGTTTCTGCGGCGCGTGCGCGGACGAGGCGCTGCGGCTGCGCGAGGCGGTCGGCCTGCTCCACCCGCCCGAGAGCCTCGACCTCGACCCGGGCCTGCGCACCCGCGTACTGGAGGGCTGCCTGGACCGCCGTCCGCCGCGCATCCCGGTACCCGAGTGGGCGGCGCCGTACGACGCCGAGGCCGCCCGCCTCGACGCCCTGCTCCGCGACATGGGCGACGCGGAGTGGCACGCGCCCGTGCGGCTGCGCTGGTTCGAGGCCGACGAGGCGACGAGCCGTCGTACGACCGTCGCCGGTGTGATCGCGCATCTACTCACCGTCGACGGCCTGGTGGCGCTGGCCCTCGGTCTCGACGACCCGTTGGGTGACGTCACCGCGCGAACGCCCACCCCGGCGGCCCGCACCGAGGCGTACTGGCGCGGCTCGCACTTCCCGCCCACCCGTTCCGTGCGCGCCCCGTGGCGCGAGCAGAGCCACGACCTGGTGCGCACGGTGTCGTTCACGGGCGGTGGCGCCGGAAAGCTGTCCGTCGCCTACGGCGACTTCGAACTCCCGCTGCACGACGCGATGCTGGACCGCGCCTTCGAGTGCTGGGTGCACGCGGAGGACATCGCCGAGGCCGTCGACTACCCGTACGAGCCCCCGTCCCCGCGCCATCTCAACCGCATGATCGACCTCGCGGCCCGCATGCTCCCCACCGCGCTGGCGGTCCGGCGGCGCTACGGGCTGGCGTCGCGTGGTGTGGGCCGGCATCTGGTGCCGGCGGGTGCGCCGGGGCGCAGTCTGCGGCTGGAGATCGAGGGGCGGGGCGGCGGCGAGTGGCTGATCCCGCTGGACTCCCCGGCCGCCGTGGGCTCCGCGGCGCACGAGGTGGCCCATGTGGCGCTGGACGGCGTGGAGTTCTGCCAGCTGGCCGCGGGCCATGTGTCACCGGAGGAAGCGGCGGCGGGCCAGGTGGGCGACCGCGAGGCGATCAGGGACGTGCTGTTCGCGGCGGCGTCACTGAGCCGCATGTAGCGTTCACCCTCACCCATTGCAATGAGCACAGTCACCCCATGTTGCGTTACTTCTTGAGCCGTTGCAATGATTTACCTACCACCACCTGCGCTAATACCCACTCCGAGCAACGAGTCCGTTGCCGATTCCATGAACGCAACGTAGCTTTTCCTTCGTCGGAAACATAACCCGAAGGAGCAGCACCATGCAGAAGTTCACCACCCCCGCCCCCGTCACCGTCGTCCTGGACGTCCCCGCCGGGCATCTCCGCTTCATCGCCGCCCACCGCGCCGACACGACCGTCGAGATCCGGCCGGCGAACCCCGCCAAGAGCCGGGACGTCAAGGCGGCGAGGCAGACGCAGGTCGCCTGCGCCGACGGGGTGCTGCGGATCAACAGCCCGACGAAGAACCAGCTCCTCGGCCCCTCGGGGGCGATCGAGGTCACCGTCCAGCTGCCGGTCGGCTCCCATGTCGAGGCGCGGACGGCCAGCGCCGAACTGCGCGGGGTCGGCCGTCTCGGCGAGGTCACCCTCGACACCGCCCACGGCACGGTCAAGCTCGACGAGACCTCCGGCGCCCGCCTCACCCTCCAGGCCGGCGACATCGTCCTCGGCCGCCTGACCGGCCCCGCGGACCTGCGCACCCAGAAGGGCGACCTGACCGTCACGGAGGCCACCCGCGGCACCCTCACCCTGCACACCGAGCACGGCGACATCACCGTCGGCGCCGCCCGCGACACCTCCGCCACCCTCGACGCCGGCACCTCCTACGGCCGGGTCACCAACACCCTCCGGAACGACGGCACCCCCGCGCTCGACATCCACGCCACCACGTCCTACGGCGACATCGCCGCCCGCAGCCTCTGAGGGAGAGGCGGCGGCCACGGACCACAAAGGGCGGCGCCCACCGACATCACGTCGGTGGGCGCCGCCCTTTTCGTATGCGCGAGGGAAACCACTACGCGAAGACGACCGTCCGCCGCCCGTTGAGCAGGATCCGCCGCTCCGCGTGCCACTTCACCGCACGCGCCAGCGCCTGGCACTCCACGTCCCGCCCGATCGCGACCAGCTGGTCCGGCGTGACGTCGTGACCGACCCGCTCGACCTCCTGCTCGATGATCGGCCCCTCGTCGAGGTCGGCGGTCACATAGTGCGCGGTGGCACCGATCAGCTTCACGCCCCGGGCATGCGCCTGGTGGTAGGGCTTCGCGCCCTTGAAGCTCGGCAGGAACGAGTGGTGGATGTTGATGATCCGCCCGCTGAGCTGCTTGCACAGGTCGTCGGAGAGCACCTGCATGTACCGGGCGAGCACGACCAGCTCGACGTCCCGCTCGCGCACCAGCTGAAGCAGCTCCGCCTCGGCCTCGGCCTTGTTCTCCCTCGTCACCGGAATGTGGTGGAAGGGAATGTCGTACGACCCCACGAGCTCGGCGAAGTCGGTGTGGTTGGACACCACGGCGGCGATCTCCACCGGCAGCGCGCCGATCCGGGCGCGGAACAGCAGGTCGTTCAGGCAGTGCCCGAACTTGCTGACCATCAGCACGACCCGCATCTTGTCCTCGGCCCGGTTGATCTGCCAGTCCATGTGGAAGGAGTCACCGATCGCCGCGAAACTGGCCCGCAGCTTGTCCACGGTCACCGGCGCCTCGGCCGAGAAGTGGACGCGCATGAAGAACAGACCCGTGTCGTGGTCGCCGAACTGCTGGCTGTCCTCGATGTTGCAACCGGTCATGAAGAGGTAGCTCGACACGGCGTGCACGATGCCCTGCTTGTCGGGGCAGGACAGGGTGAGGACGTACTGCTCGGCCGGGGCCGCGGCTCGGGTGGACTGCTCGTTCATGCAGGACAGGGTCTCACGACCGCCGGTTCCGCAGAGAACGCGTCCGTCACGCGGACCGGGTCATGATGTGCAGCACTTGGAGCGAGCGCGGCGGGGCGTCCGGGTCCTCCCCGTCTGCCGTCGCCATCCGTACATGCGCGTCCCGTGCCGCCCGCACCGCGTCCGGCCAGCCCGGGTTCTCCATGTACACGGACACGGGGGCGTCCGGTCCGGCCTGGTGCATGATCCGCAGCACGCGCAGGACGGCGGTGTCGACGAGGGCCGCCTCCTGGGAGTCCCGGAAGATCGTGCCGACGTATTTCTCGGCGGACCAGTTGTCCAGCCAGGTGTCCTCGACGAGGCGGTACACGGCGTCGGTGACGTCCCCGTACCCCTCGACGCCGGCCAGCCAGACGTCCCGCTGGAACCCGGGGTCGGAGAGCATGTGCAGCGCGGAGCGCACATTGCTGCGCCAGCGCCACCACGGCATGTCGTTCAGTGGCATACCGCCCATGGTGGATGAGCGACGGCCGCGACGGGAAGAGTTCTCCGAACCTTGCACGGTCATCGATCGTACGTTCCCCGTCCCACGCGTCTCACCGGACCCCGCAATTCACCTGCACGTCACCAACCGTTGACCGTACGTCACTCCCAGGTTGGCGATGTGGCGGAAGCGTGTGTGCCCATGACCGGCAGGCGACGCACCCGCAGCACCTTCCTCCCCACGCTCACACGTCCCGTCAGAGCAACCGCCCTCGCGGCGGGCGCCCTGGTGGCCTGTGCGTCACTCGTCGCCGGTTGCGGGGTCGTCCCCGGTGTCACGGGGGGCACCGGGGACGAACCCATCAAGATCATGACCTGGGCGCCGATGGACACCAACGCGACCAACAAGCCAGGCATGCCCGCCCTCGCCCAGGCCTACGCCCGCTGGATCAACTCCCGCGGCGGCATCAACGGCCACAAACTCGCCGTCCTGGTCTGCAACGACCAGAACGACACCGTCACCGCCGCCAAGTGCGCCCAGCGCGCGGCGGACGAGGGCGTCGTCGCGGTCGTCGGCTCCTACAGCCAGCACGGCGACGCGTTCTTCCCGACCCTGGAGAGCGCCGACATCCCCTACATCGGCGGCTACGGCATCACCAACTCCGAGTTCGAGAGCCCTCTCTCCTTCCCCGTCAACGGCGGTCAGTCGACCCTGCTGGCCGGGCTCGGCAAGGAACTCGCCGGCGCCTGCGGTCCCGTCGCCCTGGTCCGGCCCGACTCCATAGCGGGCGACGAGCTGCACGTCATGATCGACTCCGGCCTCAAGGCGGGCGGCCATCCCGCCGCCGCGGACCAGCTGGCCGACGAGGACGCCACCGAGTACTCCGCCCAGTCCGCACGCGCCCTCGACCACACGACCACCGACCCCGCGAAGAAGGGCTGTGTGGTGCCCGCCCTCGGCGACCACACCGGCACCTTCATGGACTCCTTCCGGCGCTCGCGCGAGGACTACCCGGCCGTCCGCACGGCCACCGTGCTCGGCAGCGTCGACCAGACGGTGATCGACGCCTCCGGCGGCCGGTCGGGGCCGTACGAGGGGTCGTACATCACCAGCTGGTACCCGCCCTCGACCGACCGGCGCTGGAACGCCATGAAGAAGGTGATCGGGAAGGAGGCCTTCGGCGACAACCGCATCGACCCCGCGGACGCCGGAGTGCAGACCACCTGGATCGCCTACACCGTCCTCAGGGCCGTCCTCGAGTCGCTCGGCGACGGCGAGGTGACCGGCACCGCGATCCGCAAGGCCCTCAACGGCGGTCTGAAGGTCGACACCGGCAGCCTCACGCCGACCCTCAACTGGGAGTACGAGAACAGCCTCGCCGGCATCGGCCTGACCCGCCTCGTCAACACCGACGTGACGCTCCAGGTCGTCCGCAAGGGCCGCCTCGTGGCCGCGCACCCGGGCTTCACCGACGTCCGCAGGACCTTGGCGACCGCCGAGGTCAACTGAGCCGACCGCACCTGGCCGTAGCCGCCGCGACGGCTACAGCTGGGTGTAGGTGCGCTCGGTCAGGCCGTACGTCCGCGCGATCGCGTTCCACAGCCGGGCGGCCGTCTTCTTCTGCGTGGTCGCCTCGCCGCTCGACTGGTTGCCCGCCACGGTCTGCGGGGTGGAGCGAGCCTGGCCCTTCTTGCAGCCCTTCTTGTTCGAGGCGACCTGGTCCGCCCACGCCGCGTAGTGGTTGTCGGCCGACGCGGACGCCTTCCACGCCTTGGTGAGGGCGGTGGTCAGCTCGGAGTGGTTCGCGAGCTTGTCGACGGACAGCGCGGACAGGCTGGTGACCAGGTCGTTGCGCTGGGTCGCGGCGTTGCGCAGGTCGGTCGCGGCCTGACCGAGGTCCTTGCAGGCCTTCACATTGCCGACCGCGCTGATCACGGACGCCCGGCTGTCACCGCTGTCGGCCAGCAGCTTGTCCAGGGCGACCGCCTGCTCCTTCGCCGCGTCGGTCGACGGCGAGGCGGAACCCTCGGTCGCCGGGGCAGTCGCGGAGACGGGCTTGTTGTCGTCGCCCTTGTCGTCACCACCACCGCTCGCCAGCAGCGCGCCCGCACCGATGCCGAGGACGGCGATACCGACCCCGACGGCCGCGATGGCGGGCACCCGCGACCGGGTACGCCCGCTGCGGTCCCGCTCGTCCGCCTGCACCTGCGCCGCCCGCCGTCCGGTACCGGTCGGCGGCATGTACGACGGCTGCGGCCGGCCCTGCGCCGGGTGGGCCTGCCCCGGCTCGAAGCGCGGCAGCTGCTGCGTGGCCCCGGCCGGGCTGTCCCCGCCGGGCCCGCCGCGGAAGAGGTTGTCGAACTCGGCGGGCGGCTGCCGCTCACCACCGTGCTCCCCGGTCACCGGCGCGATGAACTGCGTCGCCTCCGCGTCCGGCCCCGACACCGGCGGCATCGGCCCGGCGCCCTGACCCTGCGGCGCCTGCCCGTGCGCCGGCTGTCCCAGGAACTGCGTGCGCTCGGCGGGCACCTCGGGCGGCAGGGCCCCCGGCGCGACCGGCGGGATGTACTGCGTGGCGCCCTCGTCGGCCGGCGGCAGGGGCGCGCCGCCGGTGGCGCCGTACGGGCCGGCGGGGGGCGGCGTCTGCAAGGGCTGGCCCACGGGCGGCAGGTAGTAGGAGGTGGCCTGGTCGGCGTCGTAGCCGGGCGGCTGCGCCGAGGCGCTCTCCTGCGGCAGCGGCTGCGACGCGGGAGGCGTCTGGGCGACCGGCGGCAGGTAGTAGGAGGTCGCCTGATCGCTGTCATAGCCGGACGGCTGCGGTGCCGAGGCGTCCTGCTGCGGCGACGGCTGCGACGCGGGAGGCGTCTGGCCGACCGGCGGCAGGTAGTAGGAGGTCGCCTGATCGCTGTCATAGCCGGACGGCTGCGCCTGGTACGGGTCCGGCGCCGGTCTCTGGGCCTGGTAGGGGTCAGGGGCCTGCGGCTGCCCCTGGTACGCGTCCGGCGCGCCCCACGGCTGTCCCTGCGGGGCACCCCAGCCCTCACCGGGGCCCGGCTGCTGCGGGGCCGGGGCCTGCTGGTCGGGACCCCACGGTGTGCCCCAGGCCTGTGCGCCGGGCGGGGCGGCCGGAGGTGCGGTGGGCGCGGGCGGCGGAACGTGACCGCCCGCGGGTACGCCCGTCATGCCCGGCAGCAGCGGTTCGCCACCGTCGGAGGGCAGCACGATGCCTTCGCGCGCCACGCGCGGCGAGGGCTCCTCGCCCTGTCCACTCTGCGTCACCGGGACTCCTACTAATGGGGGACCTTGTGAATCGTCGGCTCACGCTACCGGGTCCCCCGAGCCCGGTGCCACGCAGCACGGGACGTGACCTGCGTCCCTGTGACCGCGGTAACAGAACCGGGCCCGCATCCGCTCTATAAGCCCTCCTTTCTGCCCAAGAGCCTTCGTTTCCCGGGAGTTCACACCCCCGTACCCACAGGTTTCACGCGGCGGCCTGAAGGTCCAACCGGGCCCCGAACTCCCGTACCACGGGCTCGTCCCGGAAGGGTTCGAGACGCTGCTGGAAGTCGTCGAGGTACTCGGCGCCCCGGTTGGACCGGACGGTCTCCAGCAACTCCACGGCCTTCAGCCCGGTGTGGCAGGCCTGTTCGATCTCGCGCTGCTGCACCTGCGCGCTGGCGAGCAGGACGTACCCGATGGCCCGGCGCCGCGCCTTCGTCTCCGGCAGCCCGTCGAGGGATTCCTGCGCCCGCCGCGCCGCCGCCTCGGCCTGACCGAGGTCGCGGTGGCAGTGCGCCAACTCGTCGGCCAGATAGGCCTCGTCGAAGTGGGCGATCCACACCGGGTCGTCCCCGGAGTTCACGTCCGCCGACTCCAGCGCGCTCACCGCCCGCCCGGACGCCACCTGCGCCGCCCGCGCGTCGCCCATCAGCGCGTGCCCGCGCGCCTCCGCCGCATGGAACATCGCCTCGGCGCGCGGTGTCGCGCGCCCCCGCGCCCCCTCCTGCGCCGCCCGCGCCAACTGTGCGATCTCACGCGGGTTTCCGAGCTGCGCGGCGAGATGGCTCATGGAGGCGGCGAGGACGTACCCGCCGTAGCCACGGTCCCCGGCGGCCTGCGCGAGCCGCAGCGCCTGGATGTAGTACCGCTGGGCCAGGCCCGGTTGGCCGGTGTCGATGGCCATGTACCCGGCGAGCTCGGTCAACCGCGCGACCGCGGCGAACAGTTCCCGCCCGACGGCCTCCCGGTACGACCCCGCGAGCAGCCCGCTCACCACACTGTTGAGGTAGTGCACGACGACCGGCCGCACATGCCCGCTGCCGTACTGGTGGTCGAGGTCCACGAGGGCCTGGGTCATCGCCCGCACGGCCGCCACGTCGGACTGCCCCACCCGGGGCCCCGCCGAACGCGCCACCTGTGAGTCCGGCGACGAGATCAGCCAGTCACGGCTCGGCTCGACGAGCGCGGACGCGGCCACCGACGAGCCGGACAGGAAGTCCCGCCGCCCCACGTCACTGCGCCACAGCTCACAGACCTGCTCGATGGCACCGAGGACGGTCGGTGAGAACTGGAGGCCCACGCCCGAGGCGAGGTTCTTGCCGTTGGCCATGCCGATCTCGTCGATCGTGACCGTACGGCCGAGTTTGCGCCCCAGCGCCTCCGCGATGATCGCCGGCGCCCGGCCCCGCGGCTGCTGACCGCGCAGCCAACGGGCCACGGACGTCTTGTCGTAGCGCAGGTCGAGACCGTGCTCCGCGCCGCACATGTTGACGCGGCGGGCCAGCCCGGCGTTCGAGCAACCCGCTTCCTGGATGAGCGCCTGCAACCGTTCGTTCGGCTGCCGCGCGACGAGAGGCCTTGCGGCCATGGCATACCCCCTGGGAACAACCCCTGAAGCGAAAAGATCCGGCCGTGAAGATCAATGCCCCGCGGACATACCGGTAATGCGGGACATGCGAGGATTGCCGGGGTAAAAGACGGAAGCCACCCCGTACGGGGCTACCCACGTCCGGCGACAGATCCTCCCGCGCGCCCCCACACGTGCATCCATGCGCCCCAGATGCGGAATCGATGCCCCTCCCCCGCGCGCGTTACCCCCGTAACTCCAGGTGAGTGCGGGAGTTGTGTTCATCGTGGAAGAGACGATCGCGGGCACCGAAGCCGTTCAGATTCCGAAGCAGCGCGGCGAATCGCTGCTGGAGACAGCCGTACGCTACGCCGAGGAGCGCCACTGGGACGTCTTCCCCGGCGCCTGGCTGGAAGCCGTCGACGGGGTGCAGCGCTGCTCCTGCGGCGAGGCGGCGTGCGCCGCACCCGGCGCGCACCCGGCGCGGGAGGACTGGGCGACGCAGGCCACGGGCAGTGCGACCGTCGCGCGCCGGTTGTGGTCCAAGCAGCCGCTGGCGTCGATTCTGCTGCCGACGGGGCGGACGTTCGACGCGGTGTCCGTGCCGGAGACCGCGGGATTTCTCGCGCTGGCCCGTATGGAACGGATGGAGTTGACGCTCGGGCCGGTGACCTTGTCGCCCGATCGTCGGATGCACTTCTTCGTGTTGCCGGGAGCCTCGGTGAAGGTGCCGGAGTTGGTGCGGAAGCTCGGGTGGACGCCTTCTTCCTTGGATCTGGTGGCGTTGGGCGAGGGGGCGTACGTGGCTGCTCCGCCTACTCGTTACGGGTCCCGTGGAGCTGTGCAGTGGGCTTGTCGGCCCACCCCGGCGAATCGGTGGTTGCCGGATGCTGAGGAGTTGATCTCGCCGCTTGCCTATGCGTGCGGTCGGGACAGGTAACCAGCGCTTAGGTTGGCATGCATGACGTCGGCCGTAAGTGTGCGTGGGCTCTGGAAGCGGTTCGGGCAGCAAGTTGCCGTGGCCGGGATTGATCTTGAGTTGCCCGCTGGGAAGTTCATCGGGCTCGTCGGGCCCAACGGAGCCGGGAAGACCACCACCCTCTCCATGATCACCGGGCTGTTGCGGCCCGATCAGGGGTCCGTCTCCGTCGTCGGGCATGACGTCTGGCGGGACCCCGTCGAGGTGAAGGCACGGATCGGGGTCCTCCCCGAAGGGCTGCGGCTCTTCGAGCGGCTGTCGGGCCGCGAACTCCTCGGCTACTCCGGGCGGTTGCGGGGGCTGCCCGGGACCGAGGTCGACAAGCGGGCCGCACAGCTGCTCGATGTGCTCGACCTGGCCGGGGCCCAGCACAAGCTGGTCGTCGACTACTCGACCGGTATGCGGAAGAAGATCGGGCTCGCGGCCGCGCTCCTCCACAACCCCGAAGTCCTCTTCCTGGACGAGCCGTTCGAGGGCGTCGACCCGGTGTCCGCCCAGACCATCCGCGGGGTGCTGGAGCGGTACACCGCCTCCGGCGCCACCGTCGTCTTCTCCTCACACGTCATGGAACTCGTCGAGTCGCTGTGCGACTGGGTCGCCGTGATGGCCGCCGGACGCATCCGGGCCCATGGCACGCTCGCCGAGGTGCGCGGAGAGGCGCCCTCGCTGCAACAGGCGTTCCTGGAGCTGGTCGGGGCGCACGGGCGGAACGCCGGCTCCGATCTGGACTGGCTCGGCGGCGGGGCGGCGCGATGAGTGCCGACGTCACCGCCGTCGTCGTACGGCTGAAGCTGTCGCTGCTGCGCAACGGGCTACGGCAGTCCGGGGGGCGGCGGGCCGCGTACGTCGCGTCGGCCGTCGTCACGCTGCTGTTCGCGGCGCTCCAGCTGATCGGGCTGATCGCGTTGCGGGGCAACGAGCACGCCGGATCGGTGGTGGTGCTGCTGGTGGTGGTGCTGGCGCTGGGCTGGGCGGTGATGCCGCTGTTCTTCCCCGGCGGGGACGAGACCCTGGATCCGACGCGTCTGGTGATGCTGCCGCTGCGGCCCCGGCCGCTGGTGCGGGCGCTGCTCGCGGCCTCGCTGGTGGGGATCGGGCCGCTGTTCACGCTGTGCCTGCTCGCCGGTTCCGCGGTGGCGGTGGCGCACGGCGCGGTGGCGTACGTCGTCGCCGTCGTCGGGGTGGTGCTCGCGCTGCTGGTGTGCGTGGCGCTCGCGCGGGCCGTCGCCGCCGCCAACATCCGGCTGCTGACCAGCCGCAAGGGGCGGGACCTGGCCGTGCTGAGCGGGCTGGTGATCGCGATCGGGGCGCAGCTCGTCAACTTCGGTGCGCAGCGCCTGGGTTCGAGCGGGCTTGAGCAGCTCGACCCGGTCGGGGATGTGCTGCGCTGGGTGCCGCCCGCGTCCGCGATAGGGGCTGCGGACGCGGCGAGTTCGGGGTCGTACGGCGTCGCGGTCGCTCAACTCGCTCTCAGTGCGGGCGCGTTGGTGGCGCTGCTCGGACTGTGGTCGCGGCACATGACGCGGCTGATGGTCTCGCCCGACGGTTCCACACTCCAGTCCGCCACCGAACCGGCCGCCCGCGAACGGGCGTCGACCGGGCTCGCGCGTCTGCTGCCGGGCGGGCGGACGGGCACGGTGGTCGAGCGGAGCCTGCGCTACATCTGGCGCGACCCGAAGACGAAGGCCGCGTGGGTGACCTCGCTGGCCATCGGACTGATCGTCCCCGTCTTCAACGCCCTTCAGGGCACCGGCTCGATCTACTTCGCGTGCTTCGCCGCCGGGATGCTCGGCATCCAGATGTACAACCAGTTCGGGCAGGACACCTCCGCGTTCTGGATGGTCGCGATGACCATCTCCTCGCCCCGGGACGCCTACGTCGAGCTGCGCGGCCGGGCCCTGGCACTGCTGCTGATCACCCTGCCGTACGCGACGCTCGTGACCGTCGTGACGACGGCGATGCTCGGCGACTGGGCCAGGCTGCCCGAGGCGCTCGGCCTGTCCTTCGCCCTGCTGGGCGCGATGCTGGCGACCGGCGCCTGGACCTCGGCCCGGTTCCCGTACTCCATCCCGCAGGAGGGCTACAAGAACGTGGCCCCCGGTCAGACCGGGCTCGCCTGGATCTCCATCTTCGGCGGCATGATCGCCGCCGCGCTGCTGTGCGCGCCCGTGATCACGCTGACGATCTGGCTGAACGTGGTCAGGGACGGCGACCGGTGGACCTGGGTGCTGCTGCCGGCGGGGGCGCTGTACGGGGTGGCGATCACACTGGCGGGGCTGCGGGCGTCGGCCCCGAGGACAGCGGCCCGGCTCCCGGAGATCCTGGCGGCGGTGAGCAAGGGGTGACAGGGGTGGGGGCTGAGGGCTGAGGGTGTTTACCCTCCGAACAGGCCGTCGATGAACGGCTCGACGGCCGCGCGCCAGGCGTCCGGCTGGTCGTAGTGGACCAGGTGCCCGGCGTCCGCCACCTCGGCGTACTCGCCGCGGGGCAGGACGCGGACCATCTCCTGCGCCTCCGCCCGCCCCAGTTCGCCGTCGAGGCCGCGTACGACCAGCGTGGGGCACCGCACCTGCGTCAGCTCCTCCCAGTGCGCGTCGTAGACCCAGGTCTCCCGGGACTTCAGCATCTGCTCGGGCTCGAAGACCGGACGCCAGCCGTCGGGCGACTCGGCCATCACCTCGGCGTAGAACTCTCCGCGGGCCGGGTTCGGCCGCTCCACCCAGGGATCGTCCTCGCCGAACCACTTCCGTACGTCGGCCAGGGTGGCGAAGGGGAGGGGCCAGGACTTGAACCAGTCGGCCCACTCGCGCTGCGAGGCCGCTCCCAGGGCGGAGGCCCGCATGTCGCAGATGATCACGCCGGAGACCAGGTCGGGCCGTTTCGCGGCGAGCTGCCAGGCGGTCAGGGCGCCCATGGCGTGGCCGATGAGGACGGCGGGGCCGAGGCCGAGCTGTTCGAGGGCCGCCTCGGCGTCCTCGACGTAGGCCTCGCGTGTGAAGGAGGCCTGCGGGGGCTTGTCGCTGCGGCCGTGGCCGCGCTGGTCCAGGGCGACGGCCCGGTGGCGCTCGGACAGCCAGCGGGCGGTAGGGGCCCAATGGGAGGCGCGGCCCATCAGGCCGTGCAGTAACAGCACGCCGGGCGAGCGGTCGAGGGCGCCCTGGGCGGTCCGCTGCCCGGCCCGCCGGCCGGCCGCGCCGCCCTGTTCCCGTACGCCGTGCTCCCTCGGCTCCGCCGTCAGGTCGGGCTTGGGAGGGTCGCCGAACTCCCAGGCGGCCAGGCGTACGCCGCCTGCCCCGGTCACGTCGATGCGCCGCGCCATTGGTCCTGGCACCCCCCTAGCTCCGCTCGGACCGCTTGCTCCCGCTCAGCCGGCCGGTCCTGTGAACCATGTCTGCCTTGCCCTGCCTGACGTGCTCGCTTTCGCGCCGCCCCTCCCTGAAGCGCACGTTCCGCCCGGCGTGTCACCCAGAGGCTATCGAATGCCTATTCGAAAATGCGTCCTCCGCCGAGAACACCCCTCATTCGAGTGACCTCCCTCAAGGATTGATCGCCGACGCCGAGGGGAGATCTTCAGCGGGAGGCGGACCGCTCGGGGAAATCGGTCCGAGGGGAATGACCCTGAGAGCTCGGGGCTCCGGGTCAGCACAGGGGAGGACAGGCCCCGGCGCCACATGGCGCCGGGGCCCTCCACACGTCTGCGGCACATCATCCCCGCCCCCTCAGGTCATATGCCTCACGCGACAGCCTTGCACGCGGGGCGTCCGAGCGCTGCGATTCGACGCACTGAATCTTCGAATCTGCTTCACATCGACCCCGCATCGGCGAGATCACCGGGACGCCACAACTGCCCCGGCCGCCCCAGCAGTTGGCCGCCGGAAGGAAGGGACCCGAGGCTCAGCGCTTGGCCACGAACACATGCGAGGCCACGTCCGCCTCCAGCTCCGCCGCCTCGCCTCCGCTGCCCACCAGGACCCCGCCGGCCGACTCCGTCACGCTCACCACCGAGCCGGGCTGCACGCCCGCGCGACGCAGCGTGTACATCAGCTGGGCGTCGGTCTGGATGGGCTCGCCGATACGGCGCACCACGACCGTCTTGCCCTCAAGGCCCGGATCGAGGTCGGCCAGCGAGACCATGCCCTCGTCGAGGAACGGGTCGGCGCCGTCCTTCTCGCCGAGCTCCTCCAGACCGGGGATCGGGTTGCCGTACGGCGACTCGGTGGGGTGGCGGAGCAGCTCCAGGACGCGGCGCTCCACGGCCTCGCTCATCACGTGCTCCCAGCGACAGGCCTCGGCGTGGACCTGCTCCCACTCCAGACCGATCACGTCGACGAGGAGACACTCGGCGAGGCGGTGCTTGCGCATCACGCGCGTCGCCAGGCGGCGTCCCTCGTCGGTCAGCTCCAGGTGCCGGTCGCTCGCCACGGACACCAGGCCGTCCCGCTCCATCCGCGCCACCGTCTGGGAGACGGTCGGCCCGCTCTGGTCGAGCCGCTCGGCGATCCGGGCGCGCATGGGGACCACACCTTCCTCTTCCAGTTCGAGGATGGTGCGGAGATACATCTCCGTGGTGTCGATCAGTCCGGACATACGTGCCCCTCGATTAGCTCTGCCGGAAGCGCGACCACTCCGCGGCGCGTGCGCTGGCCCTGACCTCAATTCTGACGCATACCACTGACAACCGTGCCGCGCCGGTGAAACGAGCCGGTTTCGTCGGCCTCCCGGCCGCCGCGGAGCGCCCTTCCCGGGCCGTCCCACGCCTCCCCGCAACCATTCCGGGGCCATTCCGGGGCCTACGGTCGGCCGTATTGACACCGCACTGGTCCAGACCGCACGGTGATCCGCGACACAGCCAACCGAAGGGGTTCGTATGAGCGACGGCACGCCCGCCGACCGGTTCCTCGACGCCGCCATCGGCCTGCTGCAACGGGTCCGCGACGAGGAGGCGGAGCCCATCGCCGCGGCCGGCACGCTCCTCGCCGACACCGTCGCCGCCGGCGGCCGGCTCTTCGCCTTCGGCGCCGGGCACTCCTCGCTCGCCGCGCAGGACGTCGTCTACCGGGCCGGCGGGCTCGCGCTGATGAACCTGCTCGCCGTGCCGGGGGCCGTGGGCGTCGACGTCATGCCGGCCACGCTCGGCTCCGCCCTGGAGCGGGTCGACGGTCTCGCCGGCGCCGTCCTCGACTCCTCCCCGCTCCGCGCGGGCGACGCCCTGGTGATCATCTCCCTCTCCGGCCGCAACGCGATGCCGGTGGAGATGGCGATGAGCGCCCGCGCGCGCGGAGTGAAGGTCATCGGCGTCACGTCGGTGGCGTATGCCACGGAGACCCGCTCCCGGCACTCGTCCGGCACCTACCTCAAGGACCACTGCGACGTCGTCCTCGACTCCAAGATCGCCATCGGCGACGCGGAACTCACCCTCGACACGGTCCCGGCCCCCTTCGCCCCCGCGTCGACCGTGGTGACGTCCGCCCTGATGCAGGCCATGGTGGCCACGGCCGCGACGTCCCTGGCCGAGCGGGGCGTGGAACCACCGATGCTGAGGTCGGGCAACGTGGACGGCGGGCTGGACTGGAACGAGCGGGTGTTCGAGGAGTACGCGGACAGGATCTTCTACCGGCGCTAGGGCTCCTGGCTGCGGCCACCGCCCGTCCGCCGTAGCTGCGGGCAGTCGTGCCGCAGGGCGGCACGGGTGGGCGCGACGGCACCCCGCACGCGCGGGCGAGCGAGACCCACCCCCGCCCAGCCCCCACTCCGGGCGCCCCGCGAACCGGCGCGCCCCTATCCCCGCAGCACCCCCGCCAGATCCAGCGCCGCAGCGATCCGCAGCGCCACATCCTCCGCGTAAGCCGCGTCAGACCGCTCGAACGCACTCCGCCCAGCGCCCCGCAGAAACGTCACAGCCCCCAACGTCCGCCCCCGGCTCCGCAACACCGCACACAGCGCGTGCACCGCGTCCCCCGGCCACTGCCGAGCCAGCGCCCACTCCCGCGCCCGCTCCACCGGCACCGAGCCCACACTCGCCCGCACCGACCCGACCCGCTCCACGCACTGCAACGCCGGATGCCCCTCCGCGTACCGCACCGGCAACCCTGCCTGCCCGGTCAGCACGCTCGGCCCCGACGCCCCGGAGGGAGTCGCGGCGACCCGGACCAGCCGTACCGGCACATCCGAGTCCCCGTCGGCCAGTGAGCCGACGGCCCCCGCCACCCGGTCGATCACCGCGTGGTCGGCGAAGCCGGCGAGCGCGAAGTCCAGATGGATCGTCGCCGCCTCCGTCGGGTCCTCGCACTCGGCGGCCGCACGGGCCGCGCGATGCAGCTGGTTGCCCCGGAAGCGCAGCATGGACGCCTCCTGCTCGGCCAGCTTGGCCGCGGTGACGTCGTTGAACAGCCAGCCCACGCCCAACGGCACGGGCTCCTCCGCGAGTGGCGAGGCCAGCCGCACGAAGCCGCATCGCCAGCAGCGCCGCTGCTCGCCCTCCGGCGTCCGCACACTCACCCAGATCTCCGCCGGAGCGGGCGGCGCACCCTCCGCCAGCACATGCGTGAGCGCGCTCTCCAGCTCCTCCACGCCCTGCGCGAGCAGCTCACCCAGGGGCCGGCCCAGCACCGACGTACGGCCGATGCCCAGCGCCCGCGCCGCGTGCGCGTTCACCACGGCGGGCCGCAGATCCGCGTCCACGAGCACGACACCCCAGCTCGCGTCCTCGAACAGCGCCTCGCTCAGCGCGATCGACCGCTCCAGGTCGATCTGCGCGTGCACCTCGCTGAACGCGCAGTACACCCCGGCGGGCTTGCCGTCCGGACCGCGCACGGCGGCCGACTGCGTCCGTACGAGGACCCGCCCGCCGTCCTTGGTCAGCAGCGCGAACTCGTGCACCTGCCGCCCAGGAGCCTCCATGGCGGACATCAGCCGCCCCTCGACCTCCTCGGCGTCGGCCTCCCGTACGGCCCACCCGGCGAACCCCTGCCGCCCCACGGCCTCGGCCGCCGTCCACCCCAGAATCCGCTCGGCCTCACGGTTCCAGTGCGTGACGGCGCCGTCCGCGTCGAAGGCGCACAGCGCCGCGTCCATGCCGTCGAGCAGGGCGGCCAGCAGATCCGAGCCGTCCCGCTCGGGCTGCTCCGGCTGGCCGGGCCGCTCGGGCTCGTCCGGCCCCAGCTCGTCGGTGGTCCCACTACGCCTGGAAGCACTCACCTGGACCCCCATCAGGCTTGCGTCCGTCCGTACGGCACGTCGGTTCGCTCACTTGCAATCATCTAACTGGAACGTGACGCAGCACACACCGAGTTCCCACAAGTTGGGGGAATCGTTGTACGCCGCTCCTGTATCTACGCGTCTCTACGCGGCCGTATCGCGTCTGAGATCGATCCACAGGTCGCTCTCGCCGTCCAGCACATACCGCTCGACCTCGACGAACCCCTGTTTCCCGGCGAAGCGCAGACCGTCCTCGTTGACGGCCAGCACACATGTCTCGATCGTCCTCGCACCCAGCACGCGCGCGTGGGCGAGCCCGTTCTCGTACAGCGCCGTTCCGTACCCCCGCCGCCGGTACGCGGGCAGGACGCGCGCGATGACGGTCGCCACCGCGTCCTCGCCCTCCGGCGGGCGCACGGTGGAACAGCCGACGAGAACGTCACCGACGTACGCGTTCTCCAACCGGTAGCGCGTACTCCGCTCCCGCACCGCGTCCAGGCCGAGCGGGTCGGCCGGGATGATCACGTTGTGGACGTACCGCCACTGTTCGAGCATGGCGTCACCGACCGCACGCTCCACCCGGACTATCCGAAGATCAGACACTCTCTCCACTTCCCCGCCGCGCGTACACCTCAATCTCGATCTTCATACGAGGATCCGCGAGCCCGCACATCATCATCGTCGCCGCCGGACGCACCTCCCCGAACGCCCGCCGCAGCGCCGGCCAGCACGGCTCGAAGTCCTCGCGGTCCGGGAGGAGATACCGCACCCGGACCACGTCCGGGAAACCGCTCCCGGCCTCGGCCAGAGCCGCCCCGATGTTCCGCAGACACTGCTCGGCCTGCTCGACGACATCCTCGGAGATGGTCATGGTCGCGTAGTCGAATCCGGTCGTCCCCGAGACATGCACCCAGTCGCCGTCGACCACGGCACGGGCGTACCCGATCTGCTCCTCGAACACCGAACCGCTGAGAATCGCGCGTCGCTTCGTCATGTGCCGGAACGGTAGGTGAGCAGGGGGTATACGTCTAATAGGTGGTGATGGATGAAGTGATATCGATAGAGATATGGCAGCCATGGAGCAGCGACCCGAACTCCCCCTCCCCCAACTCCACGCCTTCGTCGTCCTCGCCGAGGAACTGCACTTCGGGCGGGCCGCCGCACGGCTCGGCATCGCCCAGCCGCCCCTGAGCCAGCAGATCCGGCGCCTGGAGGACAAGGTCGGCGCCCCGCTCTTCGCCCGCCCGCCGGGCCTCGTCGCCCTCACCCCGGCCGGACGCGAACTCCTCCCCGCCGCCCGCCAGGCCCTCACCGCCCTCGCCGACGGCCTGGCGGCGGCCCGCGCGGCGGCGGACGGCCGGACCGGCACCCTGCGCCTCGGCTTCGCCGCGTCGCTCGCCCTGACGCTGCTGCCGGAACTGCTGCGGACCTACGTGGGCCACTATCCCCAAGTGCGCCTGGACATCCGGGAGATGACCACCGCTCCCCAACTGGCCGCCCTGCGCGAGGGCAGCCTGGACGTCGGCCTCCTGCGCGAACCACCCTCCACCGACCCGGACTTGTCCTTCCGTACGGTCCTGACGGAACCCTTCGTGGCGGTACTGCCCCGCGCCCACCCCCTGGCGGCCCAACGCACGGTGACCCCGGCCCAGTTGGCCGAGCACCCCTTCGTCCTCCTGCCGCGCGAGGCGGGCCCCGGCCTCCACGACCGCATCACCGACCTCTGCGCCCCGCGCGTCGCCCAGCGAGCCACCGAGTGGCAGACCGTCTGCGCCCTCGTCGAGACCGGCCTCGGGGTCTCGCTCGCACCGGCGAGCATCCGCCGTATCCGCCTCAAGGGCGTCGCCTTCCGGCCCCTGAGCGGTGTCACGGACGCGCGGACCGTGGTGGCCGTGGCCTGGCGCGAAGGCGACGACAGTCCCCTCGTAAGGAATCTGCTGGAGACGATCAGTCGGCCGTGAGGTGATCCCGCGCGGCCTTGCGGAAGGCCGTCACCAGGCGGCCGTGGTCATCCGCGCGGGTCGCGACGACGACATGGCTCGGCTCGACGCCCTCCAGCAAAACCATGGTGAGGTCGGGCCGCAGGACCCGGCCGACGGACTGCGCGGCCACCGCCAACGACTCGCCGGCGGCCACGAGTTCGAGCTTGTCCTCGATCGCCTCGATGAGCGGCCCGTCCGGCGCCGGACGCCCGTCCGGGCGCGGCTCGAAGCGCCAGAACGCGCTGCGCACCGGGTCCGCCGTACGCGGCAGCCGCTCGTCGGCGATGTCGTCCAGGGTGACGGACTCCTTGCCGGCCAGCCGATGGTCCAGCGGCACGATCAGCACGCGCGGCTCGTCGTACAGGACCGTCACCCGCAGCCGGTCGGTCGGGAACGGCAACCGGGTCACCACCGCGTCGACCCGGTGATCGAGCAGGGCGTGGTGGACGTCGTCCCAGGTCAGGTGGGCGGTCAGCACCTCGGCGTCCGGGTGCCGGTGCCGTACCGCCCGGACCGCCGGGGTGACGATGATGCCGGAGGTGAAACCGACCGTCATCCGGTGCGGCTGAGCGGCGGCACGCGCGCGTACGGCCGCCTGAGCCGCCGCACGCAGCAACGCCCGTGCCTCCGGCAGGAAGACCTCCCCCGCCTCGGTCAACCGCGTCCCCCGCGGCGTCCGGTCCAGCAGCCGCGCCCCCAACTCCCGCTCCAGCCGCTGCACCTGACGGCTCAGGGAGGGCTGAGTGATGTGCAGCGCATCGGCGGCACGACCGAAGTGCCGGTGCTCGGCGACGACGGTGAAGTACCGGACGAGACGGAGGTCGAGGTCCACGGAGATCGGTTGGGAGTCGGCCATACAACGAGCCTAGCTGCGGTGATGCCCAGATCGCATTGCCGTATACGAAAGAGGCTTTGGACGCGGGACCCCTCTGATGCCGAGGCTGGAGGCATCCCGATTTCCACCCCGATTTCCATCCCTCTGGGGGTCATCAGCATGCGCGTATTCGTCACCGGCGCCAGCGGCTTCGTGGGCACCGCGGTCGTACGTGAACTCATCAGCGCGGGACACGAGGTGGTGGGCCTGGCCCGCTCCGACTCCTCCGCGGCCGCGTTGCGGACAGCAGGGGCGGAGGTCCATCACGGCGACCTGGACGACCTCGACAGCCTGCGCAGGGGCGCCGAATCGGCCGACGGCGTCATCCACACCGCCTTCAAGCACGACTTCTCGAACATCGCCGCCTCGGGCGTGATCGACCTGCACGCCATCGAGGCGATGGGCTCGGTGTTGGAAGGCACCGGCAAGCCCTTCGTGACGACATCGGCGTTCCTGGTCGAGCCCGGCGTCTTCGCCACCGAGGAGGACCCGGCCCACCCGGACTCCGTGGCGCCCTTCCGCGTCCCCTCGGAGGAGGCCACCCTCGCCCTCGCCGACCGCGGCGTACGCACCAGCGTGGTCCGCCTTCCCCCGTCCGTCCACGGCCCCGAGGACGGCGCCTTCGTGCCCAAGCTCATCGACATCGCCCGCGACAAGGGCGTCTCCGCGATGATCGGGGCCGGCACCAACCACTGGCCCGCCGTCCACCGCGACGACGCGGCCCGCCTCTACCGCCTGGCCCTGGAGAAGGCCGAGCCAGGCACCCGACTCCACGCGATCGACGACGAGGGCGTACCGCTGCACGACATCGCCACCGCCATAGGCAACGGCCTGGGCGTAACGGTGGTCCAGGTGACCGACACCGACGCCGCCGCCCACTTCGGCTGGATCGCCCACTTCGCCTCCCTGGACCTCCGCGCGTCCAGCGCCCTGACGCGACAGCGACTGGGCTGGAAGCCGGAGGAGGCGGGGCTGCTCGCGGACCTGGCGCAGGGGCACTACTTCGAGGAGGGGCGCAGGAGCATGCTCTGAGGTCGGCGGGTGGGGGCGATTGTCAGACCCGGCCGGCACAGTGCGGCGCTGTGGACACGAAAGAGTTCTGGCACCTCATCAACAAGGCCCGCTTCGCCACCACGGACGAAGTCCCCTTCCACGAGGCACTGGCCACCCTCCTGGCAGCCCGCCCCAAGCAACAGATCCTGGAGTACCAGGACCACTTCGACACCCTCCACGACGCCCTCTACCGCTGGGACGTCTGGGCCGCCGCCTACCTCATCGGCGGGGGCTGCTCCGACGACAGCTTCATGGACTTCCGCGCGGGTCTGATAGCCGAGGGCCGCCACTGGTACGAACGCGCGGCAGCCGCCCCCGACAGCCTCGCCGAGCACCCCGACGTCATCGCGGCAGCCGCCGACTTCGAGGACCGTGCCCTCTTCAACGAGGACGCCAACTACTGCGCCTCCGAGGCCTACGAACGGATCACCGGGGACGGCGAGATCTTCTGGGCCGACTGGAAGCAGTACGAGGCCGACCATCCGCCAGCCGACTCCCCCACCGACCCACTGGGCGAGGACTTCGACTTCGACGACGAGGAAGAGATGCGTCGGCGGCTGCCTGGGCTGGCGGCACTGTTCCTCTCGGAGGGGACCTGAAGAGCAACGGGTACAGCGTCCGGTCTGAATCCGCTCCGTCAACATCTCGAAAAAGCGGTTGATCGGTGACCGAGCGGTTCCTAAGGTGTGGTTCACACCGAAGGGAGGTGATCGGGTAAATGAGTGAAACCCGGACGCGTGAGGTGGCTGCGGGCTAGCAGCCCGTCACCACATTCAGTGCGGTGCCGGACCAGTGCGCGACAGACGCGTGCAGCCGGCCCAATCCCAAGCAGTCACCCGACCCGCGAGCTCGCCGGTACGTCCGGCCGGCTCCCCCGCTGAGGCGGGGGGACCCGAGCTCGCGGGTCGTCTGCGTTGTCAGGGCTCCGCAGGATTTACGGGAGTGACCTGCGCCACCCGCGTTTCTTGCGGCACGCAGTACGCTGACCTCATGCTTTCGCTCGTTCGACGCCGCCACGTGGACTACGTCCGCGTCACGAGCATGGGCTGTCGACGCTCCATCTGAGCCTCCAGCCCTCCCTTTGCGCAGCCATCCACTGCCGCGCTTCTCTCCCTCTCACCCTTTGCGGACGCACCATGACCTACGTGTCGACGAATCCGTCGAATCCGTCGTACCAGCAGCTCCCGATCATCGATCTGTCGGCCGCCGATCGCGGTCCCCAGGCCCGTGCGCTGCTGCATGCCCAGTTGCACAGTGCCGCCCATGACGTGGGGTTCTTCCAGCTCGTCGGGCATGGGGTCCCGGAAGAGGAGACTCACGCCCTCCTCTCCGCCATGCGGAAGTTCTTCGCTCTTCCCGAGAGTGAGCGGCTCGCCCTCGACAACGTGCACTCGCCCCACTTCCGGGGGTACACCCGCACCGGTGACGAGCGCACCGGGGGCAGTCGGGACTGGCGGGATCAGCTCGACATCGGGGCCGAGCGGCCCGCGCGGATACCCGGGGCCGGTGAGCCGGCGTACTGGTGGCTGGAGGGGCCCAATCAGTGGCCCGACTCCCTGCCCGAGCTGCGTACCGCCTCCCTCGCCTGGGTCGAGCGGCTCAGCTCCGTCGCCGAGCGGCTGCTGCACGAGCTGCTCGCCTCCATCGGGGCGCCCGCGGACTTCTACGACCCGATCTTCGGCACGCGCGCCCATCCGCATCTCAAGCTCGTGCGGTATCCGGGGAGTGCCGGTGACGGGGCCGATCAGGGGGTCGGCGCCCACAAGGACTACGGGTTCCTCACCCTGCTCCTTCAGGACCAGGTCGGCGGGCTCCAGGTGCAGCGTGAGGACGGGCTCTTCCATGACGTGCCGCCCTTGGAGGGGGCCTTCGTCGTGAATCTGGGGGAGCTGTTGGAGGTGGCGACCAATGGGTATCTCGTCGCCACCAATCACCGCGTCGTCTCCCCGCCCGGCGCCACCGAGCGGTTCTCCGTGCCGTTCTTCTACAACCCGCGGCTGGACGCGCGCGTGGAGCCGCTGCCCTTCCCGCATGCCTCCACCGCGCCGGGTGTCACCGACGACCCGTCGAACCCGCTCTTCGCCGAGTACGGCTACAACGAGCTCAAGGGCAAGCTGCGGGCGCATCCGCTGGTGGCGGAGCGCCACCACGGTGACTTGCTGACTCCGGCCTGATCAACGCCACTCAAGGGGCGCGGGGAACTGCGCGACCAGCCACAGACCGGCCCGCAGTCGCCCGCGCCCTTCAGCCAGCCACCTCAGTGGGCGGAAATGTCCCCGTAGCCCTCGATCTCCTGCGGGCTCCGGACCCCCGGCCCCACGTAGCGGGCAGAGGGCCGCACCAGCCGCCCCGTCCGCTTCTGCTCAAGAATGTGCGCCGACCACCCCGCCGTACGCGCGCACGTGAACATCGACGTGAACATGTGCGCCGGGACCTCCGCGAAGTCGAGGACGATCGCCGCCCAGAACTCCACGTTCGTGGCCAGGACGCGGTCCGGGCGGCGGGCGTGGAGTTCCGCTAGGGCCGCCTTCTCCAGCGCCTCGGCGACTTCGAAGCGCGGGGCGCCCAGTTCGCGGGCGGTGCGGCGGAGCACGCGCGCGCGGGGGTCCTCGGCGCGGTACACACGGTGGCCGAAGCCCATCAGGCGTTCGCCCTTGTCGAGGGCATGCTTGACGTACGCCTCGGCGTCGCCGGTGCGTTCGATCTCCTCGATCATGTGGAGCACGCGCGAGGGGGCGCCGCCGTGCAGCGGGCCCGACATGGCGCCCACCGCACCCGACAGGGCCGCCGCCACGTCCGCGCCGGTCGAGGCGATGACGCGCGCCGTGAAGGTGGACGCGTTCATGCCGTGCTCGGCGGCAGAGGTCCAGTACGCGTCGACCGCCGCGACGTGCTTGGGGTCGGGTTCGCCGCGCCAGCGGATCATGAAGCGTTCGACGACGGACTGGGCCTTGTCGATCTCGCGCTGCGGGACCATGGGGGTGCCCTGGCCGCGGGCGGACTGGGCGACGTAGGACAGGGCCATGACGGCGGCGCGGGCGAGGTCGTCGCGGGCCTGGGCCTCGTCGATGTCGAGGAGGGGTTTGAGGCCCCAGACGGGGGCGAGCATGGCGAGGGCCGACTGGACGTCGACGCGGATGTCGCCGGAGTGGACGGGGATCGGGAAGGGTTCCGCGGGCGGCAGGCCGGGGCGGAAGGCGCCGTCGACGAGCAGGCCCCAGACGTTGCCGAACGAGACGTGGCCGACGAGGTCCTCGATGTCGACGCCCCGGTAGCGGAGTGCGCCGCCCTCCTTGTCCGGTTCGGCGATCTCCGTCTCGAACGCGACGACTCCTTCGAGGCCAGGTACGAAGTCGGACATCAGGCGGCTCCTCATGATGTGTGCGACGGGTGACGCCGACGGATCCACGGCCTGTGCGGGGCTCGCGGTCCTGGGCGGTCATCCCAGTGATGCCCCGTTGGGTCGGCGGTCACCCCACGGGGGTGGCATCTGCACCATATCCCCGAGTGCCACCCCTGGGCAGGGTTCGCGGCACTCAGTGCCACCTTCCGTGGTGTGGCGTTCGATACGGCAAGATGACCACGTGACCGACGCAGACGCCGTCTCCCGAGGAGCCGAGACCGCTCCCGACCCCGCCTCGATGCGTAAGCAGTACCGGGCCGAGGGGCTCTCCGAGGGCGAGCTGGCCGCCACTCCGGTGGCGCAGTTCGCGCGCTGGTTCAAGCAGGCCGCGACGGAGGCCCATCTGTTCGAGCCGAACGCGATGGTGGTGTCGACGGCGGACGCGGACGGGCGGCCGAGTGCGCGGACGGTGCTGCTGAAGCAGTTCGACGAGCGGGGGTTCGTCTTCTATACGAACTACGACTCCCGCAAGGCGCGTGACCTCGCCGAGAACCCGTACGTCTCGCTGCTCTTCCCGTGGCATCCGATGGCCCGCCAGGTCGTCGTCACCGGCGTCGCGCGTCGCACCGGCCGGGACGAGACCGCCGCGTACTTCCGTACCCGGCCGCACGGTTCGCAGTTGGGCGCGTGGGCGAGCGAGCAGTCGTCGGTGATCGGGACGCGGGCCGATCTGGAGGCGTCGTACGCCGAGTTGGCGGCGCGTTATCCGGAGGGCGAGCAGGTGCCGGTGCCGCCGCACTGGGGTGGTTTCCGGGTGGCTCCGCAGACGGTGGAGTTCTGGCAGGGGCGGGAGAACCGGCTGCACGACCGGCTGCGGTACGTGGCGGAGGCGGACGGGAGCTGGCGGGTGGAGCGGCTCAGTCCCTGAGCGCCGTCTCCACCAGGGCCGTCCATTGCGCGACCACCTTCTCCCGGCGTCCCTTGTCGTCCGTGAGCAGGTTGGCCAGGCCCAGGCCGCGGGCCATGTCCAGCAAGCCCTGGACCGTCTCCCGTACGCCCGGCCTCGACTCGTCCGCGTCCAGCAGGTCCACCGCGATGCGGTGGGTCTCACGGCCGACCCGGGCCTCCAACTCCGTCACCTGGGGACGCAGTTGCTCCTCGTTGGAGGCGGCGACCCACAGGTGGAGGGCGGCCCGGAAGAGGGGGCCGGTGTAGAGGTCGACCAGGGCCGAGACGACGGCTCGGCGGTCGCCGGCCGCGCCTTGCGGGAACAGGTCGCGGAGCGCTCCGGAGCGTTCCTCGGCGACGTACTCCACCGCCGCCGTGAAGAGGTCCTCGCGGGTCGGGAAGTGGTGTTGGGCGGCGCCTCGGGAGACGCCCGCGCGTTCGGCGACGACGGAGACCGTGGAGCCCGCCCAGCCGTGTTCGGCGAGGCAGGCCACGGCGGCTTCGAGGAGCCGCTGCCGGGTGGCCCGGCTGCGGTCCTGCTTGGGGGTGCGTTCGCCAGGGGAACGGTCCATACGGTCGCCGACCGTGCTCACAGCGCCCATGTGGGGTCCCGTCGTTCTAGAAAGGCCGTCATGCCTTCGCGGGCCTGCGCGGAGGCGAACAGGCGGGCCGAGAGCGCGGTGAGGTCGGCCGCGTCCCGGTCGAAGGCTTCCAGCACCCTAACCGTGAGCAGCCGTTTCGTCTCAGCCAGGGCCTCGGGGGCGGCTTTGCGCAGTCCTTCCAGGATCGGTTCGAGTACGGCGTCCACGTCGTCGCCCGTCGTCGTGAGCAGGCCGATGCGGGCGGCCTCGGCGGCGTCGAAGCGTTCGCCGGTGAGGTAGTAGCGGGCGAGGGCGCGCGGGTCGGTGCGCGGGAGGAGCGGGAGGGAGATGACGGCGGGGGCGACCCCGATCCGTACCTCCGTGAAGGCGAAGGTCGCTCCGGTGGACGCCGCTCCGATGTCGCAGGCGGCGAGCAGGCCGAGGCCGCCCGCGCGGACGTGGCCGGTGACGCGGGCGAGGACGGGTTTCGGTACGGCGACGATCTGGCGGAGCAGGCCCACCAGCGCGTCCGGGTGGGGCGGGTCCTTGAGGTCGGCGCCGGCGCTGAAGGTGTTGCCGGTGTGGGTGAGGACGACGGCGCGTACGTCGCCGTCCTTGCCGCAGTCGGTCAGCGCGTCCGCCAACTCGCCCACCAGCGCGGCCGACAGGGCGTTGCGGTTGTGCGGGGAGTCGAGGGTGAGGGTCTCGACGCCCCGCGCGCGGGTGCGGTCGATCAGGGTCATGCGCGCTCCCTCAGCCGGCGGCGCAGGATCTTGCCGGAGGCGGCCCTTGGGACGTCGTCGATGAAGGTGACGTGGCGGACGCGTTTGTAGGGGGCGACGCGTTCGGCAACGTACATCATGACCTCTCCTTCGGAGAGGTCGGCGGCGGTGGGCTGGCGGACGACGTAGGCGTGCGGGACCTCGTTGCCCTCGTCGTTGTAGACGCCGATGACGGCGGCGTCGGCGATGCCGGGGTGGGTGAGGAGCAGGGCTTCGAGTTCGGCGGGTGCGACCTGGAAGCCCTTGTACTTGATGAGTTCCTTGACCCGGTCGACGATGAACAGCCAGCCGTCGGCGTCGACATGGCCGACGTCGCCGGTGTGCAGCCAGCCGTCGGGGTCGATCATCGCGGCGGTGGCGTCGGGGCGGCCGAGGTAACCCTTCATGACCTGGGGGCCGCGGACGAGGATCTCGCCGGCCTCGCGGACGCCGAGGTCCTTGCCGGGGTCGTCGAGGGAGACGATGCGCATCTCGGTGCCGGCGATGAGCTTGCCGACGGTGCCGGCAGGGGCTTCGCGCATGGCGTCCAGGGGGACGACATGGGTTCCGGGCGACAGTTCGGTCATGCCGTACGCCTGGCCGACGGGCGGCAGGTTCAGGCGCCGTGAGCAGGCGGCGGCGAGCTGGGCATCGAGGGGGGCGGCGGCGCTGACGATGTGCCGCAGGGTCGACAGGTCGTACTGCGCGACCAGGGGGTGCTTGGCGAGGGCGAGGACGATCGGCGGGGCCACGAACAGGTCGGTGATGCGGTGCTTCTGGATGGCCGCGAGGTAGGTCTCCAGGTCGAAGCGGGGCAGTACGACGACGGTGGCGCCTTGCCGCAGGGGCGCGTTCATCAGGGCGGTCAGGCCGTAGATGTGGAAGAAGGGCAGTACGGCGAGGATGCGGTCGCCGGGTTTCGCCGGCATCAGCGGTTCCAGCTGGGCGAGGTTGGTGGCGATCTGGGAGTGCGTGAGCATCACGCCCTTGGCGACGCCGGTGGTGCCGGAGGAGTAGGGCAGCGCGGCCACGTCCTCGACCGGGTCGATGTCGACCTGTGGCTCGGGGGCTGTGGTGCCGAGCATGTCGAGGAGGGAGCGGTGTCCGGGGGCGCTGTCGCAGACGAAGATCTCCTCGACGCCGCCGGAGAGTTCGGCCGCCCTGCGGGCCGTGCCGAGGAGCGGTGAGACGGTGACGATCCAGCGGGCCGCCGAGTCGGTGAGCTGCTTGGCGAACTCCTCCGCCGTGGCCAGCGGGTGCACGGTGGTGACGGAGGCCCCCGCGCGCGTGGCCGCGTAGAAGGCGGTGGGGAAGGCGATCGTGTTCGGGCTGTGCAGGGCGAGCACGTCCCCCTTGCTTACCCCCGCCTCGGTCAGGCCTGCGGCCACGCGGCGGTGGAAGGCGTCCAGTTGGGCGTACGTGAGGGTGGTGCCGTCGGTGCCGTCGATCAGGGCGGGTGTGTCGCCGAACTCGGCGGCGCGGCCCAGTACGGCCTCGTGGATGGGGAGTTCGACGGTCGGGACGTCTGCGTACTCGCTGCGGAACATGGTTCCTCCTCGCACAACGCTGTGCCGGGTCAGTACGACTTGGGCAGGCCCAGGGTCTGGTGGGAGACGTAGTTGAGAATCATCTCCCGGCTCACCGGAGCAATACGAGCCACGCGTGCGGCCGTTATCAACGAGGCGAGCCCGAACTCGCGCGTGAGGCCGTTGCCGCCGAGGGTGTGCACGGCCTGGTCGACCGCCCTGACGCAGGCCTCGCCCGCCGCGTACTTGGCCATGTTCGCCGCCTCGCCCGCGCCGACGTCGTCCCCGGCGTCGTAGAGATGGGCCGCCTTCTGCATCATCAGCCGGGCCAGCTCCAGGTCGATGTGCGCCTGCGCGAGGGGGTGGGCGATGGCCTGGTGGGCGCCGATGGGGGTGTTCCACACGGTGCGGTCGCGGGCGTAGGTGATCGCCTGAGCGAGCGCGTAGCGGCCCATGCCGATCGCGAACGCGGCCGTCATGATGCGCTCGGGGTTGAGGCCGGCGAAGAGCTGGAGGAGGCCGGCGTCCTCGTCGCCGACGAGCGCGTCCGCGGGGAGCCGTACGTCGTCGAGCGTCAGCTCGAACTGCTTCTCCGCGGCCTGGAGTTCCATGTCGATCTGACGGCGGTGGAACCCTTCGGCGTCCCTGGGGACGATGAACAGGCAGGGCTTGAGCCGGCCTGTGCCGGTGTCTTCGGTGCGGCCGACGATGAGGGTGGCGTCGGCGATGTCGACGCCGGAGATGAAGACCTTGCGGCCGGTGAGCAGCCAGTCTCCTGATTCCGGGTCGCGGCGGGCCGTGGTGGTGATGCGGTGGGAGTTGGAGCCGGCGTCGGGTTCGGTGATGCCGAAGGCCATGGTGCGGGTGCCGTCGGCGAGAGCGGGGAGCCATTCCTGCTTCTGGGCTTCGGTGCCGAAGCGGGCGATGACGGTGCCGCAGATGGCGGGGGACACGACCATCATCAGCAGGGGGCAGCCTGCGGCGCCCAGCTCTTCGAGGACGATGGACAGTTCGGAGATGCCGCCGCCTCCGCCTCCGTACTGTTCCGGGAGGTTGACGCCGAGGTAGCCGAGTTTGGCCGCCTCGGACCAGAGGGCTTCTCGGTCGAAGGTGCGGCCGTGGCGTTTGCCGAGGGCGGCGACAGCTGTTCGGAGGGCTTTGTGTTCTTCGGATTCGATCGTGGGTGGCATGGGATTCCTTCCCGGGTGCGGGTTGTTTGTGGCTGGTCGCGCTCACGCGGCGGTAGCCGCACATTGATGCAGCCCTGCGCCCCTAGGGGGTGTCCACCACCGCAAGCAGAGAACCGACTGTCACTTGCTGCCCGGGGACGGCGTGCAGAGCGCTCAGCACTCCTGTGACCGGGGACGAAATGCGGTGTTGCATCTTCATCGCTTCGAGCCACACGATCGGTTCACCGGCCTCGATCTTCGCGCCGACCTCCAGGCCCTCGGCGATCCTGACCACCGTTCCCGGCATGGGGGCCACCAAGGAGCCCGGGGCCAGTTGTGTCTTCGGATCGGGGAAGCGGGGCAGGGCCCTCAGCGCGGTCGGGCCGACGTACACCTCGTCGCCGTACCTGGACACCTCGTACCGCCGCTGTACGCCGTCCACTTCGAGTACGACCAGACGCGCGTCGGCGTGCACCACTCGCACCCCGTCCGCCTCCAGGCCCTCCCGCCCCCAGCGGTAGCGGACCTCGGTCTCCTCGCCCGCCAGGTCGTACCGCTTCACCTGGGGCTGTGAGGGGACGTTGCGCCAGGCGCCGAACCGGGAGCGGGCGTGGGCGTCGGCGAGGGCGGCGGCCAGCGGGGCGTGCGGATCGGGGAGTGTCGTCGTCAACGGCGTCAGGTGGCGGTCGTAGAACGCCGTGGTCATGGCGGCCGTCGTGAACTCCTCGTGGCGCAGGGAGTTCACCAGGAGGGTTCTGTTGGTCGTCGGGCCGTGGATCTCCGCCCGCTCCAGCGCGCCCGCCAGTTTACGGAGGGCCTCGGCGCGGGTGGGGGCGTGGGCGACGGCCTTGGCGAGCATGGGGTCGTAGTGGACGCCGATCTCGTCGCCGTCCTCGTAGCCGGTGTCGAGGCGGACGCCGGGGACGGTGAGGCGGTGCAGGGTGCCGGTCTGGGGGGCCCAGTCGTGTGCGGGGTCCTCGGCGTAGAGGCGGGCCTCGACGGCGTGGCCACGCGCGTGGGGAGGTGACTCGGGGAGCGGCTGCCCCTCTGCCACGGCGATCTGGAGTGCGACCAGGTCCACGTCGAACACCGCCTCCGTCACGGGGTGCTCGACCTGGAGGCGGGTGTTCATCTCCAGGAAGTGCGCCTTGTCGTCGGCGACGAGGAACTCGACGGTGCCCGCGCCGACGTACGAGACGGCGCGCGCGGCACGCACGGCCAGTGTGCGCAGCTCCTCTTCGAGCCCCTGGGAGAGCCCGGGCGCCGGTGCCTCCTCGATGACCTTCTGGTGCCGGCGTTGCAGGGAGCAGTCGCGCGTGCCGAGCGCCCAGACGGTGCCGTGGGTGTCGGCGAGGATCTGCACCTCCACATGGCGGCCGTTCTCGACGTACGGCTCGACGAACACCTCGCCGTCCCCGAAGGCGCTCGCGGCCTCGGCGCGTGCGCTCTCCAGCGCGGCGCTCAGATCCTCCAGGCGGCGCACGATCCGCATTCCGCGCCCCCCGCCGCCCGCGGCAGCCTTCACGAGCACCGGCAGGTCGGACGCGCCGACCTCCCCCAGCGGCCTCAGCCCCATCAGCTCCTTCGCGCGCGTCTTGGACGCCATCGCCTCGATCGCCTCCGGGGGCGGGCCGATCCACACCAGCCCGGCGTCCAGAACGGCGCGGGCGAAGTCGGCGTTCTCGGAGAGGAAGCCGTAGCCGGGGTGCACGGCGTCCGCGCCGGCGGCGACGGCGGCCTTCACGATCAGGTCGCCGCGCAGATACGTCTCGGCGGGTGTGGCCCCCGGGAGTCGTACCGTCGTGTCGGCCACGCGCGCGTGGAGGGCGTTCGCGTCCGGGTCCGAGTGCACCGCGACCGTTCGGATTCCCAACTCACCGCAGGTGCGGAAGATCCGGCAGGCGATCTCGCCGCGGTTCGCGACAAGGACAGAAGTGATCATGGAAGTCACTGGGGATCCCTCACATCCGGAAGACGCCGAAGCCGCCGCGCGCACCCTCGTACGGCGCCGTGTGGATGGCCGACAGACACAGACCGAGGACCGTGCGGGTGTCGCGCGGGTCGATGACGCCGTCGTCGTAGAGGCGGCCGGAGAGGAACATCGGCAGCGACTCGGACTCGATCTGCTGCTCCACCATGGCCCGCAGGGCCGCGTCGGCGTCGTCGTCGTAGGGCCGGCCCTTCGCCGCCGCCGACTGCCGGGCCACGATCGAGAGCACGCCCGCCAGTTGCTGGGGGCCCATCACGGCGGACTTGGCGCTGGGCCAGGCGAAGAGGAAGCGCGGGTCGTAGGCGCGGCCGCACATGCCGTAGTGCCCGGCGCCGTAGGAGGCGCCCATGAGCACCGAGAGGTGCGGGACCTTCGAGTTGGACACCGCGTTGATCATCATCGCGCCGTGCTTGATGATGCCGCCCTGCTCGTACTCCTTGCCGACCATGTAGCCGGTGGTGTTGTGCAGGAAGAGGAGGGGGATGTCGCGCTGGTTGGCGAGCTGGATGAACTGGGCGGCCTTCTGCGACTCCGCGCTGAACAGGACGCCCTGGGCGTTGGCGAGGATGCCGACCGGGTAGCCGTGCAGGCTCGCCCAGCCGGTGGTGAGGCTGGTGCCGTAGAGCGGTTTGAACTCGTCGAAGTCGGAGGCGTCGACGATCCGGGCGATGACCTCGCGCGGGTCGAAGGGGATCTTCAGGTCGCCGGGGACGATGCCGAGGAGTTCGTCGGCCGCGTACTTGGGCGGCTCGGCGAGGGGCGGATCACCGTACGCCTTGCGGTGGTTGAGGCGGGCCACCACGCGGCGCGCCTGACGCAGGGCGTCCTGCTCGTCGACGGCGAAGTAGTCGGCGAGCCCGGACACGCGCGCGTGCATCTCCGCGCCGCCCAGCGACTCGTCGTCGCTCTCCTCGCCGGTGGCCATCTTGACGAGGGGCGGACCGCCGAGGAACACCTTGGCGCGCTCCTTGACCATGATCACGTGGTCGGACATGCCGGGGATGTAGGCCCCGCCCGCCGTGGAGTTGCCGAAGACGACGGCGACCGTGGGGATTCCGGCGGCGGAGAGGCGGGTCAGGTCGCGGAAGATGGCACCCCCGGGGATGAAGATCTCCTTCTGGGACGGCAGGTCGGCGCCTCCTGACTCCACCAGGCTGATGCAGGGGAGCCGGTTGGCGAGGGCGATGTCGTTGGCGCGCAGGGCCTTCTTCAACGACCACGGGTTGCTCGCGCCACCGCGCACGGTCGGGTCGTTGGCGGTGATCAGGCACTCCACGCCCTCAACGACTCCGATGCCGGTCACGAGGGAGGCGCCGACGGAGTAGTCGCTGCCCCAGGCGGCCAACGGGGACAGCTCCAGGAAGGGAGTGTCCGGGTCGAGGAGCAGTTCGATGCGCTCGCGCGCCAGCAACTTGCCGCGCCCCCGGTGTCGTTGGACGTACTTCTCGCCGCCGCCCGCGAGCGCCTTCGCGTGCTCGGCGGTCAGCTCGTCCAGCTTGGTGAGCATGGCCTCGCGGTGGGCGCGGTAGTCGGCGCCTTCCACGTCCAGCGCGGACGACAGGACGGTCACAGCAGTGCCTCCGGGATGTCCATGTGGCGGGAGCGCAGCCATTCGCCGAGCGCCTTGGCCTGCGGGTCGAATCGGTGCTGGGCGGCGACACCGGCGCCGAGGATCCCCTCGACGACGAAGTTCAGGGCGCGCAGGGCGGGAAGCGGGTGCCGGGTGACCGTCAAGTCGGCTGCCTCCGGCAGGAGTTCGCGGAAGCGGTCGACGGTGAGCGTGTGCGCGAGCCAGCGCCAGGCCTCGTCGGTCCGGGCCCACACCCCCACGTTGGCGTTGCCGCCCTTGTCCCCGCTGCGGGCGCCCGCGACGAGGCCGAGGGGCGCCCTGGTCAGCGGAGCCTCGGGCAACGGCTCGGGGAGAGGTGGCTCCGGCAGACTCTCGAGTACGGCGGTGTCCTGGGCCGGCGCCACCGGGATCCGGCGGCCGTCGTGGAGGACGGCCACCTGGTCGACGGCGCCCTGGGAGACGTACACATCCTCGAAGACCCCATAAGGCGCGCCCTTCCCAGGTGGCGCGAGCACATGGAAGCCGGGGTAGCTGGCGAGGGCCAGCTCGATGGCGGCCCCGCTCAACGCCCGCCCCACCACGTCCTGTTCCGGGTCCCGGACGACCAGCCTCAGCAAGGCGCTGGCGGTCTCCTCGGTGGGGGCGTCCGCGCGGTCGGTGCGGGCCAACTCCCAGCGGGCGGAGGCGACTTTGCCCAGAACCGGCTCCATCTGCGCCCGCACCAGCGCCGCCTTGGCCTCGATGTCGAGGCCGGTCAGAACGAAGACGACCTCGTTGCGGAAGCCGCCGAGCTTGTTGAGGCCGACCTTGAGGGTGGGGGGCGGGGCCTCGCCGCGGACGCCGGAGACGCGGACGCGGTCGGGGCCGTCCTGGGTGAGGCGGACGGCGTCGAGACGGGCGGTGACGTCGGGTCCGGCGTACCGGGCGCCCTGGGTCTCGTACAGGAGCTGCGCGGTGACCGTGCCGACGTCGACGAAGCCGCCGGTGCCGGGGTGTTTGGTGATGACGGCGGTGCCGTCCTCGTGGAGTTCGGCGAGGGGGAAGCCGGGGCGGCGTACGTCGCCGTCCGCGAAGAAGGCGTAGTTGCCGCCGGTGGCCTGGGTTCCGCACTCCAGCACATGGCCGGCGACGACCGCGCCCGCGAGCCGGTCGTAGTCGGTCGGCCCCCAGCCGAAGTGAGCCGCGGCGGGGCCGGTGACCAGGGCCGCGTCCGTCACCCGCCCGGTCACCACCACGTCGGCGCCCGCGCGCAGGCACTCCGCGATGCCGAAGCCGCCGAGGTAGGCGTGGGCGGCGAGGCTGCCGGGGTGGGCGGCGGTCAGATCGTCGCCCTCGACATGGGCGACGCGGACGGCGATGCCGAGCCGGTCCGCCAACTCCCGTACCCGGGTGGCGAGTCCGGCCGGGTTGAGGCCGCCGGCGTTGGCGACGATCCGCACGCCCCGCTCCTGGGCGATGCCGAGGCACTCCTCCAACTGCCGCAGGAAGGTGCGGGCGTACCCGGCGCCGGGGTCCTTCAGCCGGTCGCGGCCCAGGATGAGCATGGTCAGCTCGGCGAGGTAGTCGCCGGTGAGGACGTCGAGTTCGCCGCCGGTGAGCATCTCGCGCAGGGCGTCGAACCGGTCGCCGTAGAAGCCGGAGGCGTTGCCGATACGGAGAGTCCTCATCCGGCGGCCTCCCCCTTGGGCGCGCGCCCGTCCCCGGCCGGCCCCGCGAAGGCCTGGGCGATGTCGAGCCAGCGGCCGGCGTCCTCGCCCATGGCGGTCAGGGCGAGGTCGGTGCGGTGGGCGCGCTGGGTGACCAGGAGGCAGAAGTCGAGGGCGGGGCCGGTGACGCGCTGGGGGGCGTCCTCGGGGCCGTAGGACCACACCTCACCGGAGGGTGCGACGAGTTCGACGCGGAACTCCTCGAACGGAGGGGTCAGCCCGTGCACGCCGAAGGCGAAGTCGCGCGTGCGGACGCCGAGTCGGACGATGTGCCGCAGCCGGTCGGTGGGGGCGCGGGTGACGCCCAGAGCGTCCGCCACGTCCAGGCCATGTGCCCAGGTCTCCATCAGGCGGGCGGTGGCCATGGAGGCGGTGGACATGGGCGGGCCGTACCAGGGGAAACGGGCGCCGTCCGGAGCGCCCCGCAGAGCGTCGGCCAGGTCCTCGCGCCCCGCCCGCCAGTACGCGAGCAGCCGCTCCGGAGGCTTTGCCGCCCCCTCCTCGGCACCGTTGTCCACGAAGTCGCCGGGTGCGGCCAGCGCCTTCTCGACCTCGCGGGAGAAGGCGCCCTGATCGGTCACGGCGAGGAGGGAGGAGTGGTCGGTCCAGGCGAGGTGGGCGATCTGGTGGGCGACGGTCCAGCCGGGGGCGGGGGTCGGCAACGACCACTGCTCCTTGCTCAACTCGGCCACGATCAGGTCGAGTTCCTCGCTTTCCGCGCAGAGGTCGTCGATGACGGGCGTGGGGTCTGCCATGGCAGCGAGGATGACAGCCGCCCCATAAACAAGCAAGCGTGCTTGCATTGTTTTTTCGGAGGGTGTCGGAGGCGTCGGAGGTGTCGAAGGCACCAGGTGCCGGGCGAGCACGACTGAGTACGGCTACTCATGCCACCGCGGGGCCGTGCGGGAACCATGGACACCGGTGGGGATCCGACCTGGAAGGTGGGGCATGGGCAGGTTTCTGGCGGGGGTCGGGGCCGTGGTCGCCGCGGGGGTCGCGCTGGTCGTCGCGTATCTGGCGGGGGCGCCGGCGGAGGTGGTGTTCGGAGCCGGGGCCGGGGTGCTCAGCCTGCTGTGGCTGCTGCTTCTGCTGACCGTGCCCTGGAACCTCTACTTCCGGGCGCATGCCGTCCTCGCGGAGATCGCGGTGAGCCGGGAGAAGGGCCTGGAGATCTCCCCGGCCCGGGACGCCGAGGCCACGCGGATCGCCCGCGCGATGCTGCGGACGGCGGTCGCGGGACATGTGGTGACGTCGGCGGTGGTCGTCGCGGTCACCTGGGCGACGGGCGCGTTCACGGGCTACTGGTTCGCCGCGTTCTTCCTGCTGAGTACGTTCTTCCGCCCGGCCGGCGCCTGGTTCGGCCAGCTTCGGCGGCGGCTCGGGGCACTGCTCAAGGACGTCACGTATCCCCGGGACGACGTGGTCGAGCTGAACGCCCGCCTGGACCGCGCCGAGACCGGGACGCGGGTCCTGGAGGAGAAGGCGGAGGAACAGTACCGGGCCCTCGCCGAACTGCGCCGGACCGTGGACGCGCTGGCCATGAGCGCGTACGAACGGGCGGAGGAGAACGATCGCAGGATCGCCGCGCTGGGCCGGGAGTTCGAGTCCACGGTGGACCGCCTCACCGACAACCAGGAGATCATCGCGGGGGTAAAGGCGTTCCTCCGCATGGTGCGCTCACCACAGCTACCGGAAGGCACACCGACCTCGGGCTGACCAGCCCCCGAGACGCCAGGGGCAGGGGGCGCGGGGCGACCGGAGCCCGACGTGCCGGGAGCACGGCGGCACGGACCGACCAGAGCCTGAGACGCCGGCAGCACAGCGGCAGGGCAGCGCGGATCTGCCAGAGCCCGAGACACCGAGAACATGGCGGCACAGGCCGACCAGACCCCGACGTGCCGGGAGCACGGCGGCACGGACCGACCAGACCCCGAGGCACCGGGAGCACGGCGGCACGGACCGACCAGAGCCTGAGACGCCGGCAGCACGGCGGCAGGGCAGCGCGGATCTGCCAGAGCCCGAGACACCGAGAACATGGCGGCACAGGCCGACCAGACCCCGACGTGCCGGAAGCAAGGCGGCGCGGACCGGCCAGACCCCGAGGCGTCAAGAACATGGCCGCGCGGACCGGCCGGAGCCCTGGGCACCGTGAAGAACAGGGCGCCCGGACCGGCCAGAGTCGCTCAGGGCTCCTCCGGTAGTGCCACCGGTGTCGTCGGCTTCGCCCGCCCCGTCTGTGTCAGGACCACGCCCATGCTGGCCGCGATGACCAGGGCGATGGCGAGCGCCTCCGTGGTGGAGAGGGCCTGGCTGAGGACGAGGAAGCCGGCGGTGGCGGCGATCGCCGGTTCCAGGCTCATGAGGATGGCGAAGGTGGACGCGGGCAGGCGGCGCAGGGCGCTGAGTTCGAGGGTGTAGGGCAGGACCGAGGAGAGTACGGCCACCGCCGAGCCCAGGGCGAGGGTCGTGGGGTCGAGAAGCTTGGTGCCGGACTCGGCGATCCCGAGCGGCAGGAAGACCAGCGCCGCGACCACCATGGCGAGGGCGAGCCCGTCGGCCTGCGGGAAGCGGCGGCCGGTACGGGCGCTGAAGACGATGTACGCCGCCCACATGGCGCCCGCGCCCAGGGCGAAGAGGACGCCGACGACGCCGAGGCTGCCGAAGCCGCCACCGCTGAGGAGCATGACGCCGGCGAGGGCGAGCCCGGCCCAGACCAGGTTGATCGCGCGGCGGGAGGCGAGGACCGAGAGGGCCAGCGGGCCGAGGACCTCCAGGGCGACCGCCGGGCCGAGCGGGATGCGGGCGATGGACTGGTAGAAGAGGCCGTTCATCCCGGCCATCGTGAGACCGAAGACGATCACCGTGGCCCAGTCGGCGCGGCCGTGTCCGCGCACCCGCGGCCGGCACACCACCAGCAGCACGATTGCCGCCGCCAGCAGCCGCAGCGTGACCACACCGAGCGCCCCGGCCCGGGGCATCAGGCTCGCCGCGAGGGCGCCGCCGAACTGCACGGAGACGCCCGCGGACAGCACCATGCCGATGGAGCCGAGGGAGGCCCGGCGCGGCGGCGCGCCTGCCGGCGGCTGGGCGGCGGAGGTCTGGGCGGCCGGGGTCGCCGAGGGCGAGGCGGCGGTGCTGGGGGTGCTCACGGGGCCTTCCAGGGGTTCGACACACGGGTCGTTCATCGGGATGTACTGTCCAGTCCAGAGTAATGGACTCGGTCAGTAACGTGAACCCCTTTTGCCACTGACCCGCGACAGCCCCGCTAGCGCCGCGCCATGTACAGGTCCAGCGCCTTGTGCAGCAGCCGGTTGAGCGGGAAGTCCCACTCCCCCAGGTACTCGATGGCCTGACCGCCGGTGCCGACCTTGAACCGGAGCAGGCCGAGGAGGTGGTTGGAGTCCTCCAGGGTGTCGGTGATGCCGCGCAGGTCGTAGACGGCGGCGCCAAGCTCGTGGGCGTCGGTCATCATGCGCCACTGCATGGCGTTGTTGGGCTGGACCTCGCGCTTGCGGGCGGTGGAGGCGCCGTAGGAGTACCAGACGTGCTCCCCGACGGTGAGCATCGTGGCCGCGGCGAGGAGGTCGCCGTCGTGGCGGACGAGGTACAGACGCATGCGGTCGGGGTGTTCCGCGTTGAGTACGGTCCACATGCGCTGGAAGTAGGCGAGCGGGCGCGGGATGAAGCGGTCGCGTTCGGCGGTCTCGGTGTAGAGGGCGTAGAACGCCGGAAGGTCCTCGTGGCCGCCCCGGACGACCTCCACGCCCGCCTTCTCTGCTTTCTTGATGTTGCGCCGCCACTGCTGGTTGAGACCGCCGTGGATCTCGTCCAGGGACCGCCCGGCGAACGGGACCTGGAACACGTACCGGGGCTGTCCGGCGGCGAAGCCGTCCTCGCCGCCCGGTTCCGTCTGCTGCCAGCCGGCCCGCCGCAGCCGGTCGGCGACATCGAAGGCACGGGGTTCGTACGAGGTCGCCTCGGCGTCCCGCAGCCGCCGGGCGGCCGGGTCGGCGATCGCGGCCTTCACGGCGTCGGCGCTCCAGCGGCGCACGACGACGGGCGGCCCCATCTTCACCGAGAACGCGCCCTGCCGCCTGAGATGGGCGAGCATCGGCTCCAGCCAGCGCTCGCCGAGATCGGCGTCGTACCAGTCGATGACCGGCCCCTCGGGCAGATAGGCGAGGTACTTCCGCAGCTTCGGCACCGGCCGGTACAGCACCAGCCCCGCCCCCACCAGCCGCCCCTCCTCGTCGGACCACCCCAGACTCTCCGCCCGCCAGTCCGGCTTCACCTCACCCCAGGAGGGGATCTGGGTGTGGCTGGCGGAGGGGCGGGCGGCGATGAAGGCGAGGTGGTCGGGGCGGGAGATGGGGCGGACGCGGAGGGCCATGCGCGGGCTCCTTCAGACAGGTGAGCCCACCAGGCTATAGATCATGTGCCGCGTCAGCCCGACGCCGGCCGTCAGACCCCCGGCCTCTCTCCCGGCCTCTCTCCGGGGTTCTCATCCGTTTCCAGCGCCTCCGCCAGCACCTCCGCCAGATGCCGCCCCCGCACCCCCGCCAGCTGTTCCAGCTGGGTCCGGCAGGAGTAGCCGTCCGCCAGGATCGCCGCGCCGTCGGGCGCGTCGCGGACCGCCGGCAGCAACTGGTCCTCCGCGCAGGCCCGCGACACCTCGAAGTGCCCCGCCTCGAAGCCGAAGTTGCCCGCGAGGCCGCAGCAGCCGCCGGCCAGGTCGCCTTCCAGGCCCGCCGCTTCGCGCAGCCGGCGGTCCGCGGTGTCGCCCAGGACCGCGTGCTGGTGGCAGTGGGTCTGGCCGGCCGCCGGGCGGTCGACCCGCGGAGGCGTCCAGCCGGGGGCCAGCCGTTCCAGTGCCTCGGCGAAGGTGAGGACACGGGACGACAGCACGGCCGCGCGCGGGTCGTCGTGGAGGAGTTCGGGCAGGTCCGTGCGGAGGGCCGCCGCGCAGCTGGGCTCCAGGACGACGACCGGCAGGTCCGTCGCCAGCACCGGTGCCATCAGGTCGAGGGTGCGGCGCATGACCGTACGGGCGCGGTCGAGTTGGCCGGTGGAGACGTACGTCAGCCCGCAGCAGACCCGGCCGCGGCGGGCCGTGAGCGGGGCGAAGGCGGGTGAGGGGCGCAGGGTGGGCGGCAGGATCAGGGACAGGCCCGCCGCCTCCAGGACCCGGACGGCCGCCTGCCCCACCTCGGGGGACAGATGCTCGGTGAAGGTGTCCGGCCACAACACCACCGAGGCGCCGGCACCGGTACGCCCCGCCCGGCGGGCGGCCACCTCACCCCTGGCCCCGCTGTCGGCCGTGTCCCGCTTCGCCCACCAGCGGGTGAACGTCTCCCCCGCCAGCCGTGGAATCTGCCGCTCCGGCGCGATCCCGCCCAGCCGCTTCGCCGCCCCCGCAAACGGCCGTACGGCCGCCAGGGCGTTGACCAGCCATGCGGTGTGCGTACGGGCCACCGCGCGCAGCCACATCGGGAGCCGGCCCATCGTGTAGTGGGCGGGCGGCCTGCGGCGGCCGGCGTAGTGGTGGTGGAGGAACTCCGCCTTGTACGTGGCCATGTCCACCCCGACCGGGCAGTCCGACCGGCATCCCTTGCAGGACAGGCACAGGTCGAGCGCCTCGCGCACCTCCTCCGAGCGCCAGCCGTCGGTGACCACCTCGCCCGCGAGCATCTCGTGCAGCAGCCGGGCGCGCCCGCGCGTGGAGTGCGCCTCCTCGCCGGTCGCCCGGAACGAGGGGCACATGACGCCCGCTGCCGCCACGGATGTCGTACGGCACTTGGCGACGCCCACGCAGCGACGGACCGCCGCCGAGAAGTCGCCGTCGTCGGCGGGGTAGCCGAAGGCCACGTCGACCGGCTCGCGCGGGAGGACGGAGAAGCGGAGGTTGGCGTCCAGGGGGGCCGGGCGGACCAGCATGCCGGGGTTGAGGAGGTCGTCGGGGTCCCAGACGCCCTTAACCCGCTCGAAGAGGGACACCAGCTCGGCGCCGTACATCCGCGGCAGCAGCTCGGCCCGCGCCTGTCCGTCGCCGTGCTCCCCGGACAGCGAGCCGCCGTACGCCACCACCAGGTCGGCGAGCTCCTCCGAGAAGCGGCGGAAACCGGCGACGCCCCGGTCGGTGAGCAGGTCGAAGTCGATGCGGACGTGGATGCAGCCGTCGCCGAAGTGGCCGTACGGCGTCCCGCGCAGCCCGTGGTCGGTGAGGAGGCTTCTGAAGTCCCGTAGATACGCGCCCAGTCGGGGTGGCGGCACCGCGCAGTCCTCCCAGCCGGGCCAGGCCTCGGAGCCGTCCGGCATACGCGTCGCCGTGCCGGACGCGTCCTCCCGGATGCGCCACAACGCCCGCTGCCCGGCCGGGTCGGTCATCACCAGCGCGTCCACGACGTCCGCCGCACGCACGACGGTCTGCGCACGCGCGCGTGCCTCGGCCTCGGTGTCTCCGCCCGTCTCCACGAACAGCCAGGCCCCGCCCCGCGGCAGCGCGGCCACCGAGGGCACCAGGTCGGCCGCCATGCCCTCCACGGTCAGGGGGTGGTGGGGCAGCAGCCCGGCGGCGGCCTCGGCGGCCGCGCCCTCGTCCACGTACCCCAGCACGGCCAGCGCACGCGCGCGGGGGGCCTCCACCAGCCGGACCACCGCCTGGGTCAGCACCCCGAGGGTGCCCTCGCTGCCGCAGAAGGCGCGGGCGACGTCGGCGCCGTTCTCCGGCAGCAGCGCGTCCAGCGCGTAGCCCGAGATGCGGCGAGGGAGGGCGGGGAAGCCCGTGCGCAGACGGGCCAGGTCGCCCGACACCAGGTCGCGCAGGCCGTCCGGGGCGCCGGCCCAGTCCTGCCCGAGCCTCAGCCGCCGCCCGCGCGCGGTGATCACGTCCAGCTCCCGGACGCTGTCCGCGGTCGTGCCCCAGGCCACCGAGTGCGAGCCGCAGGAGTTGTTGCCGATCATCCCGCCGAGCGTGCAGCGGCTGTGGGTGGAGGGGTCGGGGCCGAAACGCAGGCCGTGCGGCGCGGCGGCGTCCTGGAGGCGGTCCAGGACGAGGCCCGGCTGGACGACGGCCGTACGGGACCCGGGGTCCAGGGAGAGCAGGCGGTTCATGTGGCGGGTGAGGTCCAGCACCACCCCGGTGCCGGTGGCCTGACCGGCGATCGACGTGCCGCCGCCGCGCGGCACCACCGGCACGCCGTGCTCCCGGCACACCTCAAGGGCCGCCGCCACGTCGTCGGCGTCCCTGGGTGCCACGACACCCAGCGGGACCCTCCGGTAGTTGGACGCGTCCATGGTCATCAGCGCCCGGGACGTGACGTCGAAGCCGACCTCACCCCGGACGGCCGCCCGCAGCGCCGACTCGAGATCCGTCATGGCTCAAGCATGCATCCGACCACTGACAGTGACGGCACACCGACCGTGACCGTGCGCCGACTGATGCGCCGTCACCCCGCGTCACCGGAACCTGTGAACGCCTCCAGAACCTTCCCAATTTGATCACCAACTCTCATATAGTGACCGCCTATTGAGCGACAGGTGTCGCTTCTCGCCCAGGAACAGACAGCGGCCCCCTACCAAGGACCCGACTCATGACCGCCCCCAGCCTGCCCGGCGAACGACCCACCGCCCGTACCCTCCTGCCCGCCCCGCTGCTCACCGCCGTGCTCGCCGCGCTCGCGGTCGCCGGCGCGGTGGCCCGGGCGCCGGAGTCGGAGCGCGTCCCGCTCGCCCTCGGCACCGGCATCGGCGCCCTGCTGCTGACCACGGCCGTCGCCGTGGCCGTCCACGCCCTGCAGAACGCCCGGATCACCCGCCGCCGCCTGGAGGCCGTCACCCTCGACGCCGGGCGGCTGTTGCAGGACCGGGCCCGGCAGAGCACGGAGTTCGACCAGGAACGGGTGCAGCTGACCGAGGAGCTCACCCATGAGCGGGTCCGGCACACCACCGAGCTCGCCGAGGAACGCGCCCGGCTCACCGCCGAGTTGGAGGACGAGCGCGCCCGGCTCACCGCCGCGAACGCCCGCCTGACCGAGCGCGCCCGGCGCGCCGAGCAGGAACGCTCCACCGCCCTGTCCGCCACCGCCAACGCGGCGAGCCGGATGCAGGCGCTGGCCACCGGGATGCTCGCCGACCTGCGCGCCATGGAGGAGCGGCACGACGACGAGGACGTCCTCGCCGACCTCCTCCACCTCGACCACCGCACCGCCCAGGCCAGCCGGCTCGCCGACTCCGTCGCCGTCCTCACCGGCGCGCGCTCGGGCCGCCGTTGGGCCCGGCCCATCGCCATGGAGTCGATCCTGCGCGGCGCGATGGGCCGCATCAGCGGCTACCGGCGGGTGCGGGTGCACTCCGCCTGCGAGGCCGCCGTCGCCGGGCACGCCGCCGAAGGCGTGATGCACGCGCTCGCCGAACTCCTCGACAACGCCGCGAACTTCTCACCCCCGACCGCCGAGGTACACGTGTACGTCGAGGAGGTCCCGGCCGGTGTCATCGTCTCCGTCGAGGACAGCGGCCTGGTCATGGGCGACGTCCAACTCCGGCGCGCCGAACGGGCCGTGTCCGGCGACGACGCCGAACTCGGCGGCCTCACCGGCACCCGTCTCGGCCTCGCCGTCGTGGGCCGCCTGTCCCGCAAGTACGGGCTCACGGTCTCCTTCCGTCCCTCGGCCCGTGGCGGCACCGGCGTCCTGGTCCTCGTACCGCAGGACATCCTCGTACCGGAACAACTGGCCGCCCGCCCGCCGGGGGCACTGACGCTTCCGCAGACGGAGACGGCGGTGACGGCGGAGACCGCGGAGTCGGTGGAAGGTACGGAGGTACGGGGCGACGCCGCCGGACCGGACCCGAGCACGGGGACGGAGGCGGCCCCGCACACGCCGTCCGCCCCCGCCCCCGACCCGGTCCCCACCCACGAGTCCCCCCGCCACAGCGCCGCCACCCTCCCCGACGACCTGCCCACAGGCCGGTCCGAAAGCCGGTCAGAGGGGCTCCCCGACGGCCTGCCCAAGCGCCGCCGGGGCCGCGCCCTCGCCGAGGCCGAGCGGGAGCAGCGGGAACGGCTCCGCGCGCGTGCCGCCGAGACCGCCGGGTCCAGTGGGCCCACCGGGTCCACCGGCGCCCCCGGGTCCGGCGGACACGCCAGGCCCAACGCGAGCACCGCCCCCGGCGCCCCTGGCGCGCCCGGCGCCCCTACCGACGACACCCCCACCCGCGCCATCCGCTTCAGCAGCTTCCGCCAAGCCGTGCGCGGCTCGCTCTCCGACCAGAGCGACCCCGCCACTCCGGCCGAAGAGAGCCGCGAAGAGGCGCGCGAAGAGGTCCGCGAAGCGACCCCCGAACCGTCCACCCCGTCCACCGCACACCCCACCCCGGAAGGCGACCCCACGTCATGACCGGCACGACCACCGCCGACGAGAAGCTCACCTGGCTCATCGAGGGCCTCCTGGAGCGCACCCCGGGCGCGCGGCACGCGCTCGTCCTCTCTCGGGACGGACTGAAGTTGTGCCGGACGCCGGAACTCACCGTCGACCAGGCCGACCAGCTCGCCGCGATCGCCGCCGGCATCCAGGCCCTGTCGCAGGGCGCCTCCGTGGAGTTCGGGGACGGCACCGGAGGCGTGCGGTCGGCGATGACCGAGTTCTACGGCGGCGTCCTCTTCATCGTCGAGGCCGGTGAGGGCGCTCATCTGGCCGTCGTCACGACCGAGGAGGCGGACGCCGGTCTCGTCGGGCACAACATGAGCGAGCTCGTCGAACAGCTCGGCGCCCATCTCACCGCGCAGCCCCGGTCGTCATGAGCCGCCCCGGCAGGGACGACTCACCCGACCGTCTGTACACCCTCACCGGTGGCCGCGCGCACGCCACTCCGGACAGCCCCTTCGACCTGGTGACGCTCGTGGTCGCCGAGTGCGATCCGACCACCGGCATGCAGTCGGAGCACGCGGCGATCCTGAAGCTGACCCAACTGCCCACGGCGGTCGTCGAGTTGGCGGCCGAGCTGAAGCTGCCGGTGAGCATCACCAAGATCCTGCTCGGCGACCTCCTCGCGGCGGGCCGCGTCAGCGCCCGCCACCCCCGCAAGGCCGCCGTCCCCGATCCCGACGTCCTGGAACAGGTGCTCGTTGGACTCCGCAACCTCTGAAGCAGCCTCCGAGGCAGCCGCTCGCACCCCCCTGGGTGCCACCGCCGACAACGGCCTCAAGATCGTCGTCGTCGGCGGTTTCGGCGTCGGCAAGACCACCCTCGTCCGCTCGGTCAGCGAGATACGTCCCCTCAACACCGAGGAGACGATGACCCGGGCCGGCGAGCACCTCGACGACATCAGCGAGGTCCGGGACAAGAAGGCGACCACCGTCGCCTTCGACTTCGGCCGGATCACGCTCGACGCCCGCAATGTGCTGTACCTCTTCGGCGCCCCCGGCCAGGAGCGGTTCTGGTTCCTGTGGGACCGGCTGTTCTCCGGGACGCTCGGCGCGGTCGTCCTCGTCGACACCCGCCGTATCGACGACAGTTGGTACGCCATCGACCGGCTCGAACACCACGGCACGCCGTTCATCGTGGCCTGCAACGACTTCGGCGGCCCCGCCTACGCCCCGCAGCAGATCCGCGAGGCCCTCGACCTCGACCCGCACATCCCGCTGCTCGACTGCGACGCCCGCTCCCGGGCCTCCGGCAAGCAGGTGCTGATCACCCTGGTCGAGCACGTCAAGAACACATACGCCCACCAAGCCCCCGTCCTCGAACAGGAGTTGACCCGGTGACCGCTCCCGTACCCCTCGGCGGCCCCAGGTTCCAGACCGAACCGGCGCAGCTGTACCGGGAGATGCGGCGCGACCACGGTGCCGTGACGCCGGTCGTGCTCGACGGTGACATACCGGCCTGGCTGGTGCTCGGCTACCGCGAGCTGCACCAGGTCACCGGTGACCCGGTGCTGTTCAGCCGGGACTCCGAGCTGTGGAACCAGTGGGACCGCATCCCCGACGACTGGCCGCTGCTGCCGATGATCGGCCGCAAGCAGCCGTCGATCCTCTACACCGTCGGCGAGCGCCACCGTGAGCGCGCCGCGATGATCAGCGAGGCGCTGGAGGCGGTGAGCCCCGCCGAACTGCGCGCCTATGCCGAGCGGTTCGCCGACGAGCTGCTCGACGCGGTGTGCGCCGAGGGCGAGACGGACATCATCGGCAACTACGCGATGCTGCTGCCGGTACGGGTCCTGGCCCGCCTCTACGGCTTCTCCGACGAGCAGGGCCCGGGCCTGGTCACCGCACTGAACGACATGATCGACGGCCGGGAGCGGGCCATCGCGGGCCAGACCCATCTGGCCACCTCGATGTTCCAGCTCCTCGCCGACCGGCGCGCCCAGCCCGCCGACGACGTCGTCTCCCGCATGCTCGCGAACCGCAGCGGGTTCACGGACGAGGAGATCGCCCAGGACCTGATGGTGATGATGGCGGCCGGGCACCAGCCCACCGCCGACTGGATCGGCAACTCGCTGCGGCTGATGCTGACCGACAGCCGGTTCGCGGCCTCCCTGTTCGGCGGCCGCAACAGCGTCGCCGACGCCATGAACGAGGTCCTGTGGGAGGACACGCCCACCCAGAACGTGGCCGGGCGCTGGGCGTCCCGCGACACCCAGCTCGGCGGGCGCCGGGTCCGCGCCGGAGACCTGCTGCTGCTCGGCCTCCAGGGCGCCAACTCCGACCCGCAGGTGCGCACCGACGGCTCCACGCTCACCGGCGGCAACAGCGCGCACTTCTCCTTCGGACACGGCGAGCACCGGTGCCCCTTCCCCGCGCAGGAGGTCGCCGAGGTCATCGCGCGGACCGGCATCGAGGTCGTCCTGGACCGCCTGCCCGACATCGACCTCGCGGTCCCCGCCGACACCCTGACGCGCCGCCCCTCGCCCTGGCTGCGGGGCCTGTCCGCACTGCCGGTCCGCTTCACACCCGTACCGGCGCGCTGAGCCCCACGCCTGCCCTCACTCACGCCGTCCGTCTGGAGACACCCCTATGACCACCGACCCGGAACAGACCCCTGCCCCGGAACAGACCCGCATAGCCCTCGACCCCTTCGTCACCGACCTGGACGGGGAGAGCGCGCGGCTGCGCGCGGCCGGTCCGCTGGCCGCCGTGGAGCTGCCCGGCGGCGTCCCCGTCTGGGCGGTCACCCACCACGCCGAGGCGAAGGCCCTGCTCACCGACCCCCGGCTGGTGAAGGACATCAACGTCTGGGGCGCCTGGCAGCGCGGCGAGATCCCCGCGGACTGGCCGCTGATCGGCCTCGCCAACCCGGGCCGCTCGATGCTCACCGTCGACGGCGCCGACCACCGCCGGATGCGCACCCTGGTCGCCCAGGCGCTCACCCCGCGCCGGGTGGAGGAGATGCGGGAGCGGATCACGGCGCTCACCGAGAAGCTCCTCGACGGCCTGGACAGCGGCGACAGCGGCGACACCGTCGACCTCAAGGCGGCCTTCGCCTACCCCCTGCCCATGTACGTCATCGCCGACCTCATGGGCCTGGCCGAGTCGAAGCTCCCCCGCCTGAAGGAGCTGTTCGAGAAGTTCTTCTCGACGCAGACGCCGCCCCAGGAGGTCATCGCCACGCTGATGGAGCTGGCGGGCATCATGGCGGAGACGGTGGCCGCCAAGCGCGCCGAGCCCGGCGACGACCTCACCTCGGCCCTCATCCAGGCCTCCGAGAACGGCGACCACCTCACCGACGAGGAGATCGTCTCCACCCTCCAGCTGATGGTCGCGGCCGGCCACGAGACGACGATCTCGCTCATCGTCAACGCGGTGGTCCAGCTGTCACTCCACCCGGTCCAGCGCGCCCTGGTCCTCGCGGGCGAGGTCGACTGGTCCTCGGTCGTCGAAGAAACGCTCCGCCACTCCACCCCCACCTCCCACGTCCTGATCCGCTTCGCGACGGAGGACGTCCAGGTCGGCGACCAGACCCTCCCGGCGGGCGACGCGCTGATCGTGTCGTACGCCGCGATCGGCCGCGACGAGCAGGCCCACGGCCCCACGGCGGGCGAGTTCGACATCACCCGGACCTCCCCGAACCGCCACATCAGCTTCGGCCACGGCCCGCACGTCTGCCCCGGCGCCGCCCTCTCCCGTCTGGAGGCGGGCGTGGCCCTCCCGGCCCTCTACGCCCGCTTCCCGGCCCTCGACCTGGCGGTCCCGGCGACGGAACTCCGCAACAAGCCGGTGGTGACCCAGAACGACCTCTTCGAGCTGCCGGTACGGCTGACGGCACCGCAGGAGTCGTAGATCCCGACAAGTCCACGAGCCGGCGGCGTCGTCTCATCGAACGGACACGTTTCCGTCCGGTTTCACCGAGGAGATACGCTCCGGCTCGTGGCTGAGATCCAGATTCCCGCTGACATCAAGCCCGCCGACGGACGTTTCGGCGCGGGCCCCTCCAAGGTGCGTGTCGAGGCGCTGGACGCCCTCGCCGCGACCGGTACCTCCCTGCTCGGCACCTCCCACCGCCAGGCCCCGGTCAAGAACCTGGTCGGCGCGGTGCGCGAGGGGATCTCCGAGCTGTTCTCGCTCCCCGAGGGCTACGAGGTGATCCTCGGCAACGGCGGCTCCACCGCGTTCTGGGACGTCGCGACCCACGGTCTGATCGAGAACAAGTCGCAGCACCTGAACTTCGGCGAGTTCAGCTCGAAGTTCGCCAAGGCGGCCAAGCTCGCTCCCTGGCTGGCCGAGCCCACCGTCATCGCCTCCGACCCGGGCACCCACCCGGAGCCGCAGGCCGAGGCGGGCGTCGACGTCTACGCCTTCACGCACAACGAGACCTCCACCGGTGTCGCCGCCCCGATCAAGCGCGTGGCCGGTGCCGACGAGGGCTCGCTGGTCCTGGTCGACGCCACCTCCGGCGCCGGCGGCCTCCCGGTCGACATCGCCGAGACCGACGTCTACTACTTCGCCCCGCAGAAATCCTTCGCCTCCGACGGCGGCCTGTGGATCGGCGTCTTCTCCCCGGCCGCGATCGAGCGCGCCGAGCGCGTCCACGCGTCCGGCCGCCACGTCCCGGAGTTCTTCTCGCTGCCGACGGCGATCGACAACTCCCGCAAGAACCAGACGTACAACACCCCGGCCCTCGCCACCCTCTTCCTGCTCAACCAGCAGCTGGAGTGGATCAACGGCCAGGGTGGTCTGGCGTGGTCGACGGCCCGTACGAAGGACTCCTCGACGCGCCTGTACACCTGGGCCGAGGAGAGCAAGTACGCGAGCCCGTTCGTCACCGACGCCGCCAAGCGCTCGCAGGTCATCGGCACGATCGACTTCGCCGACGAGATCGACGCCGCCGCGATCGCCAAGGTCCTGCGCGCCAACGGCATCGTCGACACCGAGCCCTACCGCAAGCTCGGCCGCAACCAGCTCCGCGTCGCGATGTTCCCGGCGATCGACCCGGCGGACGTCGAGGCGCTGACGAAGTGCATCGACTACGTGATCGAGAAGCTGTAAGTCACAGCAGTCGTACGACGATGAAGGGCGCCCGGTGACGAACCGGGCGCCCTTATCTCGTCCGTCCGTCACGGCACCAGCACGAGCTTGCCGGTCGTCCGCTTCTCCTCGATCGCCCGGTGTGCCGCGGCGGCCTCCGCCAGCGGATAGGTCCGCTCGACCGTCACCCGCAGCCGCCCCGCCTCGATCCGCTCGGTGATCTCCGACAGCAGCTCGCCCGCGGGCTCGGCGGTCACCCACACATAGCGCAGCCCGCGCTCGGCGGCCTGCCCCTCATCGACCCCCGGGTCGATCGCCGCGCCCACGAGCAGCCCGCCGGGCCGCAGCACATCCAGCGACCGCTGCCCGTACGCGCCCCCGACCAGGTCCAGCACCACGTCCACCGGCGCCACCGCGTCCCGGAAGTCCACGGCCGTGTAGTCGATCACCTCGTCGGCGCCGAGCTCCCGCAGCCAGGCGTGCTTGGCCTCCCGTGCCGTACCGACGACAAACGCGCCCAGCTCCTTGGCCAGCTGCACCGCGACATGCCCCACCCCACCGGCCGCCGCGTGGATCAGCACCCGGTCGCCGGGCCGCACCCGGGCAAGGACGGACAGGGCCGTCCAGGCGGTGACCGCGACCAGCGGCACGGCGGCGGCCTCCGCCAGGCCGAGGTTCTTGGGCTTCGGCGCCAGCACGGCGGCCGGTACGGCGGTGTACTCGGCGTACGCCCCGCGCGGGGAGAGCGGCAGCAGCCCGTACACCTCGTCCCCGGCCCCGAACCGCGTCACGCCCTCCCCGACCCGCTCCACGACCCCGGCCACGTCGTTGCCCGGCGTCCACGGCAGGGTCACCAGCTCCGGCACCCGCCCGGACCGCAACACCGTGTCCCCGGGGTTCACCCCGGCACCCCCGACCCGCACCAGCACCTCACCGGGCCCGGGCTCGGGCACGTCGGTCTCGGCATACGTCAGTACCTCGGGGCCGCCGAACGCGGACTGGACGATGGCATGCATACGGTTCATGCGCTCATCCTCGGCCGCCGCAATCCCCGCGCGGAAGAAGGCACTTCTCTGGTATCGAGGTTCCTCATGGATACCGGCTTCGACCTCAGAGAACACGGCGGCGTGGACGTCTTCCTGCGCGACTGCCCCACCCGTGCCGTGCTGGAGGTGATCGCGAGCAAGTGGACCATGCTGGTGCTGGTGGCCCTGGAGGACGGCAGCCCGATGCGCTTCACCGAGCTGCGCCGCCGCCTGGACGGCGTGACCCAGAAGGTACTGACCTCGACCCTGCGCTCCCTGGAACGCGAGGGCCTGCTGGCCCGCACGGTCTACCCGACGATCCCCCCGCGCGTGGAGTACCGACTGACCGGCCTCGGCCGGGAGGTGGGCGCCCTGATCCAGCACATCACCGACTGGTCGCAGGCCAACATCGACACCATCCGCGCGGCCCGCCGCCAGTTCGACGAACGCGCCGAGGCCGAGCCCGATCCCCTTCCCGTACGACGGTGAGGGCGCCCGGCACCCACCGGGCCGGGCGCCCCGCCGCTCAGGTCGCCGTGCAGCTCACCGTCGGCACACCCCCGCCCCCGGGGGCACCGCCGAACCCGAAGCTCGCCGAACCTCCCACGGCCACCGCCCCGTTGTGCGCGGCGTTGGTCGCGGTGACCGTCGCCCCGGACTGCGTGTAGGACGCGTTCCACATGTTGGTGATCTTCTGGGAGCCACTCCAGGTCCAGGTCACCTTCCAGGAACTCAGCGCGGTGGTGCCGGAGTTGGTGACCTTCACCTCGGCGTTGAAGCCGCCGCCCCAGTCACTGCTGACGGTGTAGGCGGCGGTGCAGGCCGCGGTGCCCCCGCCGGGATCGCCGGGATCGGTGGGACCGCCCCCGCCGCTCGGGAAGCCCGGTGCCTTGATGCTCGCCAGATACCCGTCCTTCACGGTGTCCACGGTCTGCCAGTCGTCCTTCAGGATCCCGCCGGTGTCACCGGAGTTGGGGTTCCACGACCAGAAGGTCCAGTGGAAGGAGTCCGACCCGTAGGTCGAGGTCGGCCGCAGATACGAGACCAGCGCCGCCAGCCACTTCTGGTCCACGGTCGACTGGAGCGTCGTACCGAACTCCCCCACCCACACCGGGGCGATGTTCTGCTTGAAGATGTAACCCCAGTACTTGTCCCAGATCCCCGGCATGTTCGCGGGGAAGGACGGATCGCTGAACCAGCTCTGCTGGGCGACGCTCGTGGCGTAGTCGTGGGCGGAGTAGACGACCCGGTTGGCGACGTTCAGGTTCACCGGGTACTGGCCGACGCCCATCAGGTGCCGCCCCACCAGCCGGAGACACCGTTGAAGGTCTGCACGCCCTCGACGAAGATCAGCAGGTCGGGGTTGACGGAGAGCACCGCGTTGCCGGCCCGCTGGGCGGCGAGCCGCCAGTCCGTGGCCGTGTCGCCGCAGCCCCAACAGGCGGGGTCATGGGGCTCGTTGTGCAGGTCGATGCCCACGACGGTGTCCTGGCCGAGGTAACGGGTGGCCAGGGCCTTGAGGTTGGCGATCCAGGTCGACTCCGGCACCGCGGAGGTGTACCAGAGCGCGGACTGGCCGCCGGAGTCAGGGCGATGCCGGTCGAGGATGACCTTGAGGCCGTCGTGTCCGGCGTACGCGACGATCTTGTCCAGCACGCCCAGGGAGTTGAGCCCCTGGAGGTCGGCGTTCTTGCCGCTGCTGAAGTCGATGCTGTTGGGGACGGCCCCCGACTTGAGGATGTCGTCGCTGTACGGGATGCGGATGGTGTTGTATCCCAGCGATTTCATCTGGTCGATCATGGACTTGTAGTCGCGGGACCAGAGGCCGTGGACGACCTGGTTGCTGGTCTCGAAGCCGAACCAGTTGATCCCGGCGACCCGGACCGCCTGCCCGTCCTTGTCCAGGATCTGCCGGCCACTGGTATGCCAGTAGCCGGCACCCGCCGCGGCCTCGGCCGCCTGAGCCGCCGGCTGCACACCGGCCAGAAGCGGTAACAGAAGCGCCGCCGCGCACAACGCTCTTCGCAAGGTGCGGAACATGTCGCTGCCTTCTCTCGGGGATACGGGCCCGGAACGGGTGGGAGCGCTCCCACACCCGCACCCCCATGGAAGACAAGCCACATGAACACGTCAAGACATCGGGCGCCGCGGTAATTCACCGCCGGGGCCGCAGCAGCCTCCGGAACCCGAACACGACGGCGACGACGGCCGCGACGGCGAGGGCACCGACCTTGACGGTGCCGTTGCCGCCACCGCCGTCATCGCCGCCATCCTGGGCCGAACCACCGCCCCCGGAAGGCGAATCGGACGACCCGCCACCCCCCGGCGCGTCCTGCGCCACCACTTCGCTCCCCTCGCCCTCACTCCCGAGCATGAGCTTCGTGCCGTCGGCGGAGTAGCTGACGGACTCCCCCTGCCCGAGGGGCACGCTCAGCCGCCCCTCCCGCTTCAGGTCGCCGCCGTTCCAGTCGTACCAGATACCCCCGAAGTACCCGCGTACGGCGAGCTGTTGGCCGTCCGGCGAGAAGGCGGCGTCGGTGGCCCAGAGGTCGACGGGCTTGACGGGCTTGAAGACGTTCGTGCCGGACGTGGAGAGCTGGGCGGGCCCTTCGTAGAGGTGCCCGCCGTCCTCCTGCTTGTCGATGATGTAGACGCGCCCGGTCTTGGGATGGACGATCATCGACTCGGCGTCCCGGGAGCCGTCGGTGTACTTCACGACGTACTGCTTGGCGCGGATGGTCTGGTCGGTGAGGTTCTTCGGCTCGGGAAGCTGATAGATCCAGACATACGGCCAGCTCACACCGTCGTTGTCGCCGATGTCCCCGACGTAGATCTGGTTGTCCGGCCCGATCGCGATGGCCTCGACGTCCCGCTGCTGCCCGACCCCGGCGAGGGTGATGCGGGCGACGGTCTTCCCGGTGCCGCTGTCCACGGCGTAGAGGTAGCTGCCGGTGTCCTGGTCGTTGTGCGTCCAGTAGATGCCGGGGTGCTGGTGGGAGGCGGCGAGGCCGCTGGACTCGGTGATCCGGGAGTCCTCGATGGTGAAGTCCTGGTCACCCTTGCCGTCCCCGTCGGCGGCGACGGCGGCGGGGGCCGCGCCCATGAGAAGGAGCAGGGCGGAGGCTCCGACGACACCCAGTAGCGCACGCATGCGGTCAAGCTTGCCATCCCCGGATGGGGAGGGATGGTGATCACGTGGTGACTGTCACACCCCGCCTCGCGCCGTGATCGTTCATCATGAGCGGATGCTCAGGTTCATGCCCGTCGGCGATTCCATGACGATCGGAAGCGCGGGCGACCACACATGGCGTTACCGGATGTGGCAGCACCTGTGCGATACGTACGGCGGCCCGTTCGCCGTGGTGGGCCCGCGCGAGACCCTGCACGACAAGGCGACGGACGCGCCGACGTCGTACGAGTACGCCGACCCCGACTTCCCCACCGCCCACCTGGCGGGGTGGGGCGAGGGCTGGCTCCACATGACGCCCCTGATCGGCGAGGTGGTGCGGACCTGCCGGGCGAATGTCCTCCTCGTCTCCCTGGGCCTGATCGACCTGGGCTTCTACACGAACGCGGAGCAGACGGCGGAGAACGCGCGCGCCTTCATCGCCGCGGCGCGGGAAGCGAACCCCCGCGTCCGGATGGTCGTCCTCCCCGTGCTCACGAACGTACGCGTCGAGGAGGACGCCGAGTTCGCGGCCCAGGTGACTCTCTTCAACGAGCTGCTGGCGAAGGCGGTCGCCGACCTGGACGAGCCGCGCTCGCCGCTGCTGCTGGCGTCGCCGCCGGAGTCGTACGACTTCACCGTCGACACGTACGACGGGACGCATCCGAACGCCGACGGTGAGCACAAGATCGCGGGTGCGTTCGCGGAGGCGATGTACCAGGCGTGGGGATGGGGACAGACGTACGAGGCCGGAACAGACTGACTGAATCGGCGCACCTCGGTCACGGGGAGGAGCGCCACGATGACCGTCCTTGAAGACAGGATCGAGATGGCCGACGCCGGCGCCGACACCGAGCGCGCTTGGACGAGTGGTTCGAGCGGCTGGAGCGGATGCCCGTCCCCGAGGGTTACAGGGTCGAGATCGTCGGGGGCAATGTTCACATGACGCCACAAGCATCAACTACGTTCTCGAAGAGAACACACTGACACACCCATTAGGTGGCTCGAAGTGGCCGTCACCCCCGCCACCATCCACGTCCGCGACTCCAAGACCCCCGAGACCCACCCCGTCCAGATCACCCCCGCAACCTGGACGAGGTTCGTCAACTCCCTCGCCTAGAACATCCCGTTGTCGTTCGCCGAAGTCGCCGGCACGTCCTGGATCACATCCCAGTGCTCGACGATCTTCCCGCACCGCACCCGGAACAGATCCACGATCGCCTGCCCCCGCTCCCCCGGCGCGTTCACGTAGTGGCTGTGGACGGCGACCAGATCACCCTCGGCGATGACCCGCTTCGGCGTGACCTTCAGCTGCGGGAACTGCTTGAAGAACGCGCCCAGGCCTGACTTCACACCCGCCACGCCATTCGGGATGTTCGGGTTGTGCTGGTCGTACTCGGGGCCCCAGTACCGGTCGATCGCCGACAGGTCCTTCTTCACCAGCAGTTGGTCGAACGCGGACGTCACCAGCTTCTTGTTGTACGCGGTGAGAAAGCCCGGCCCCGGCTGCTCCGTCCGCGGCCAACTCACCGTCGAGAACATGTCGTTGCCGTTGGCGGACGTCTCCGGCACATTCTGGCCGACGTCCCAGTGCTCGGCGATCTTCCCGTCCTGGAACCGGAAGATGTCGAACACCGCGGTGCCGCGCGTCCCCGGCGTCAGGACGACGTTCGAGTGCACCAGCACGAGGTCGCCGTCGGAGATCACCCGCTTGATGTCGTACTTGGCGTCGGGGAACTGCGCGTGTACGGCCGTCGCCAGCCCCTTCAGCGTCTCCGCCCCGTCCGGCGCGAGCGGGTTGTGCTGGATGTAGTCCGGCCGTACGAAACGGTCCACGACCTCGGTGTCGCCGCGCTCGAACACGCCCTTGAGGACGCGGACAACGACATCCTTCTGGTGCTCAAGGCGGGCGGAGGCGCCGTGGTCGGCCCGAGCGGAGGAAACGGCGTGGGGCGATGCGAGCGCCGGTACGGCGGCGGGGCCCAGGACGGCGGCGGACGCGACGAAGGCGACGAGCGTCTTGCGGAAAGACCCGGTGGGGGGCATGGGCACTCCTGGAGTGATATTGAAAGTTCAAGATCTCACTTGCCAAAGGAAAGCACTAACTTCCAGTTAGCGTCAAGGCTCCTTGCCTAGAGCGCACTCCACGCCGTTGGCTAAGAAGTCATGAAGTACACGCAGCTCGGACGCACGGGACTCAAGGTCAGCCGGCTCGTCCTCGGCACCATGAACTTCGGCCCGCAGACGGACGAAGCCGACAGTCACGCGATCATGGACGCGGCGCTGAACGCGGGCATCAACTTCTTCGACACCGCCAATGTGTATGGCTGGGGCGAGAACAAGGGCCGTACCGAAGAGATCATCGGCAACTGGTTCGCCAAGAACCCCGCCCACCGCGACGCGACCGTCCTCGCCACCAAGGTCTACGGCAACATGGCCGCCGACGGCGAGGCCTGGCCCAACCACGACAAGCTCTCCGCGCTGAACATCCGCCGAGCCGTGGACGCCAGCCTCAAGCGGCTCCAGACCGACCACATCGACGTCTACCAGTTCCACCACGTCGACCGCGCCACCCCCTTCGAGGAGATCTGGCAGGCGATCGACGTCCTGATCCAGCAGGGCAAGATCCTGTACGCCGGTTCCTCCAACTTCCCGGGCTACAAGATCGCCCAGGCCAACGAGATCGCCGCCCGCCGTGGCGGCACCATCGGCCTCGTCAGCGAGCAGTGCCTCTACAACCTCTTCGAGCGCCGCGCCGAGATGGAGGTCATCCCGGCCGCCCAGGAGTACGGCCTCGGCGTGATCCCCTGGTCGCCGCTGCACGGCGGCATGCTGGGCGGGGTCATCAAGAAGGAGGTGGCGGGCGGTCGCCGCACGTCCGGCCGTACGGCGGAGGCGCTCACCAATCCGGCCGTGCGCGCGCAGATCCAGTCGTACGAGGATCTCCTCGACAAGCACGGCCTGGAACCCGGCGAGACGGCCCTGGCCTGGCTCCTCACCCGCCCCGGCGTCACAGGCCCGATCGTCGGCCCGCGCACCGCGGACCAGCTCGCCTCAGCGATCCGGGCCACGGAACTGGAACTGAGCGAGGAACTCCTCACCGACCTGAACGAGATCTTCCCGGGCCCGGGTCCGTCCCCCGAGGCCTTCGCCTGGTAATCACCGGTCAGGGCAAACGCCCCCAGGGGCGCGGGGAACTGCGCGACCAGCCACCTCGGGCCCGCAGCCGACAAACCGGCCCGCAGTTCCCCAGCCCTACTTACCGAGCGCCGCCGCCAACGCGACAACGCCAAACATCAGCACCAGCACAACGGCCATGATCCGGTTCCGGGTCTTCGGGTCCACGCCCCCGAGCCTAACCGGCCCCTCCGAACCCCCACCGACCGACCACCTCATACCGAGGCTGCTCCCCCGGCACCCCCGACCGCGGCAGGCTGCTCCGCACGAGCGCCAGCTCGTCCACGGTCCACGCCCGCCCTTCAAAACCACCCAGCGCCGTCACATACGGCCGCACATCCACCTCCGACCGGCTCCGCGCCACCGTCAGATGCGCCTTGTACCGCCGGTGCTCCCCCATGTCGACGCCCGCCTTGCGTCCCGCCGCCTCCGCCCGCTCGGCCAGCAGCCGCAGCGCCGCCATGTCCCCGTCGGCGCCGATCCACAGGGCCCGCCCCCGCCCGAACTGCCCGCCCCGATGCAGGCCCAGCGGAAACGGACCGGTCCGCCCCGCCGCCCGCTCCAGCCTCGCCGACAGTTCGGGTACGACGTCGTCCTCGACCTCGCCGTAGAACGCCAGCGTGAAGTGCCACCCGGGTCGGCCGGTCCAGCGCAGCTCATCCGCCCCGGGCAGCTGCTTCAAGCCGTCCAGTTCGGCGGCCAGTTCCTCGGCCACGTCATCCGGCGGCAGCACGGCGGCGAAAAGTCTCATGTCGCTCACCTTGGCAAAGATCTACGCTGCCGTCATGGCGATCACCATCAGGAACGGCGACCACGACGACATCCCCGCGATACTCGGCATGCTGGACAGCTGTGTGGAGTGGCTGGTCTCACAGGGGCGTACCGGGCAGTGGGGGTCCAAGCCGCTGTCGGAGAGCCCGAAGACGCTCGAATCCGTCACTCGGTACATGGACGACGGCGTCACCTACATCGCCGAGGTCGACGGCGTACCGGCCGCCACCCTCAGCCTCACCGGCGCGCCCGGCGCCTATCTCGCCCATCTCCCGGCGCCCGGCGAGCCCGAGCGGTACATCCACTGGCTCGCCTCGGAGCGCCGCTTCAAGGGCCAGGGGGTGGGGAGCGCCCTCATCGAACACGCGGCCGAGGAGACCCGGCTGGCCGGGATCGGACTGCTCCGCGTGGACTGCTACGCGGGCGACGACGGCAAGCTCGTCCGCTACTACGAGAACAACGGCTTCAGCCGCGTCGAGGCCTTCACGGTCGGCGAGCAGCAGTGGCCGGGGCAGCTGCTGGCCCGGAGGGTCTAGCGGGTCCAGCCCCCGGGCCGGCCGTCTTTGACTTACGCCGCCGCCGCCAGCTGCTCCTGCGCCTCGCGCGGGACGAAGCGGACGTGCGGGTGGCCGTGGTTCCAGCCCACCGACAGCCGCAGGTTGCCGAGCCGGGCCAGGGCCAGGCCGATGACGATCGCGGCGGCGGCGGCGATCGCGCCGCCCACCGCCATGCCGGCCCGCACCCCGTACGCGTCGGTGATCCAGCCGGCGATCGGGGCGCCCAGCGGGGCGCCGCCCATGAACACCATCATGTAGAGGGACATCACCCGGCCGCGCATGGCCGGGTCGGTGCTCAGCTGGACGCTGCTGTTGGCGGTGACGTTGACGGTCATGCCGAACATGCCGATCGGCATCATCAGCAGGGCGAACAGCCACAGGGACGGGGCGATGGACGCCACTATCTCCAGTGCGCCGAAGGCCACCGCGCCCACCACCAGCACCCGCAGCCGGGCGGTGCCGCGGCGGGCGGCGAGGAGGGCGCCCGCGAGGGAGCCGATCGCCATGACGGTGTTGAAGAGGCTGTAGGAGCCGGCGCCCGCGTGGAAGACGTCGTCGGCGAAGGCGGACAGGTAGACCGGGAAGTTGAAGCCGAAGGTCGACACGAATCCGACCAGCACGATCGTCCAGATCAGGTCAGGGCGGCCCGCGACATAGTGGAGCCCCTCCCGCAGCTGGCCCTTGCCGCGCGGGGCGCGCCGCACGGCGTGCAGGTCGCGGGCGCGCATCAGCAGCAGGCCGGTGATCGGCGCGATGAAGCTGAGGCCGTTCGCCAGGAACGCCCAGCCGGTGCCGACGCCCGTGATCATCAGACCGGCGACGGCCGGGCCGACCAGGCGGGCCGACTGGAAGTTCGCGGAGTTGAGGCTGACGGCGTTCTGGAGCTGGTCGGGGCCGACCATCTCGGAGACGAAGGTCTGCCGGGCCGGGTTGTCGACGACGGTGGCGAGGCCGACGGCGAAGGCGGCGACGTAGACGTGCCAGACCTCGACGTGGCCGGTCAGGGTGAGGAAGGCGAGCGCCAGGCCGGTGAGGGCCATCGCCGACTGGGTGACCAGAAGGGTGGGGCGCTTGGGGAGACGGTCGACGAGTACGCCGCCGTAGAGGCCGAAGAGGAGCATCGGCAGGAACTGGAGTGCCGTCGTGACACCGACGGCGGTCGCGGAGCCGGTGAGGCTGAGGACGAGCCAGTCCTGGGCGATGCGCTGCATCCAGGTACCGGTGTTGGAGACGACCTGCCCCAGGAAGAAGAGGCGGTAGTTGCGGTTCCTGAGCGAGCTGAACATCGAGGACTTGCCAGGGTCCTCAAGGGTCGGGGTGGACGGTGCGGGGGCGGAGTCTGCTCCGGATCCCGTACTCAAAAGGGTTCGCCTCCTCAAGACGGACTACAGGTGTGCGAGCTTCTCCAGCACGGGGGCGGCGGCGCGCAGTTTCGCCCACTCGTCCTCGTCGAGACCGTCGACCAGGGCGGCCAGGAAGGCGTTGCGCTTGGCGCGGCTCTCGGCGAGCATCGCCTCCGCCTGCTCCGTCTTCGTGACGACCTTCTGGCGGCGGTCCTCGGGGTGCGGCTCAAGCCGGACCAGGCCCTTGGCCTCCAGCAGCGCCACGATGCGGGTCATCGACGGCGGCTGTACGTGCTCCTTGCGGGCGAGCTCGCCCGGGGTGGCCTTGCCGCAGATGGAAAGGGTGCCCAGGACCGACATCTCGGTAGGGCTCAGCGACTCGTCGACCCGCTGGTGCTTGAGTCGGCGTGACAGTCGCATCACGGCGGAGCGGAGTGAGTTCACGGCGGCTACGTCGTCGCCATGGGTAAGGTCCGGCATCTCTTTAGGGTAACTCATTACTCTCGCTAAACAAGCGGCGGTGCACGGTGATTCCCGTGACTCAGGCCACTGAAACGGCGACGTCACTCGTACGAGTGAGCCGACGGCGGAAAGTGAACGGCGCCCCGTCGCGACCTAGACCCTCGTGTTCATGGGGACCAGCGTGCTCAGCCTGCGGATAGACGGGGAGCTGCTCGACCGGCTCCGGGACCATGCGGCCAAAAGGGGAATGAGCGTCCAGGACTATGTGGTCCGGACGCTCATTCGGGACGACTTCGACGAGCGGTTCCAGACCGCCGTCGAGGAGACAGAGAAGTTCTACGGCGTCACGTGAGGCCGAGCGCCGGCATCAGGTAGTAGAAGGCGAAGACGGCGGAGACGACGTACATCGCGACCGGGATCTCCTTGCCCCGGCCGGCCGCCAGCCGCAGCACCACGAAGGTGATGAAGCCCATGCCGATGCCGTTGGTGATGGAGTAGGTGAACGGCATCATCACCATCGTGATGAAGGCCGGGATCGCGATCGTGTAGTCGGCCCAGTCGATCTCCTTGACCGAGTTGGCCAGGATCATGAAGCCGACCGCGAGCAGCGCCGGGGTGGCCGCCTGGGACGGGACCATCGTGGCGACGGGCGTGAGGAACAGCGCCACGGTGAAGAGGCCGCCGGTGATGATGTTCGCGAAGCCGGTGCGGGCGCCCTCGCCGACGCCGGCCGTGGATTCCACGAAGGCCGTGGTGGCGGACGAGGAGCTGGCGCCGCCGGCCGCGACCGCGAGGCCGTCGACGAAGAGGACCTTGTTGATGCCGGGCATCTGGCCCTGTGCGTCGGTCAGCTTGGCCTCGTCGCTGACGCCCATGATCGTGCCCATCGCGTCGAAGAAGCACGACAGCAGCACGGTGAAGACGAAGAGGATGCCGGTCAGCACGCCGACCTTGTCGAAGCCGCCGAACAGGCTGACCTCGCCGATGAGACCGAAGTCGGGGGTGGCGACCGGGTTGCCGGGCCACTCGGGCGTGGTCAGGCCCCAGGACGGGATGGTGGCGACGGCGTCGATGATCATCGCGAGGACGGTCATGGCGACGATCGAGATCAGGATCGCGCCGGAGACCTTGCGGACGAGGAGCGCGAGCGTGAGCAGCGCGCCGAGGATGAAGATCAGGACCGGCCAGCCGTTGAGGTGACCGTCCCCGCCGAGCTGGAGCGGGACGGTGGTGTGCGCGGCGTCCGGGATGCGGGAGACGAAGCCGGAGTCGACGAGCCCGATCAGCATGATGAACAGGCCGATACCGATGCTGATCGCCTTGCGGAGGCCGAAGGGGACCGCGTTCATCACGCGCTCGCGCAGGCCCGTCGCGACCAGCAGCATCACGATGAAGCCCGCCAGGACCACCATGCCCATGGCGTCCGGCCACGACATCCGGGGCGCCAGCTGGAGGGCGACGACCGAGTTCACACCGAGACCGGCGGCCAGCGCGATCGGCACATTGCCGATGACGCCCATGAGGAGCGTGGTGAAGGCCGCGGTGACACAGGTGGCGGTGACGAGCTGGCCGTTGTCGAGCTGGTGCCCGTACATGTCCTTCGCGCTGCCCAGGATGATCGGGTTGAGCACGATGATGTAGGCCATCGCGAAGAAGGTGGCGAAACCGCCGCGGATCTCTCGGGGCAGTGTGCTGCCCCGCTCCGAGATCCTGAAGTAACGGTCAAGGGCGGTCGACATTGGATGTTCCTACGATGAGAAGTGGACAGACGCAAACGGTTTCAGTATGAACATATGAGAGCCGGGATGCCTATCTCCGCGCGTAGACCGGCGCGCCCGCACGCGCCTCCGGCCGCTCCGCGATCGCCTCGTAAGCTGTGCCCATGGCGAAGTGGACCCCGCAGCACGAAGCACCGGAGCCCCTGGAGGGCCCCATCGTGCCGACGATCATCGGCGGCACGATCCTCTGGTTCGTCCTCTTCCTCGTCCAGCTCCCCTTCTACGGCTGGTTCGACGACCGCGGACACGCCTGGTGGGTGTGGACCTGCCTGGCCGGCGCGGGCCTCGGGCTGATCGGCATCTACTACGTCCGCAGGCGCGACGCAGCCATCAAGCGGGCCGAGGCCGCCGGGGCCCTACGGGAAGCCGAGTAGGCCCGTACTACCTGGGCACCACTCGGCCCTGCCGCCTCTCCTCCCCAGGTCGGAACTTCCGCTCACTCGGCGGGTGAAGCCGCAAAACCGCACGTACCGTCGAATGCATGACGCACATCGACGCGGGCGCCGAACTCGACCCCGTGCACCCCGTGCCTGTGCCCGCCCCCGCGGCCGACGGCGGGCTGACCGCTGCCGAGGTGGCCGAGCGGGTGGCGCGCGGGGCGGTCAACGACGTACCGGTGCGCAGCAGCCGGTCGCTCGCCGAGATCGTCCGCGCGAACGTCTTCACCCGGTTCAACGCGATCATCGGCGTGCTCTGGCTGGTCATGCTGTTCGTCGCCCCCTTCCAGGACAGCCTGTTCGGGTACGTGATCATCGCCAACACCGGTATCGGCATCATCCAGGAGTGGCGGGCGAAGAAGACCCTCGACTCCCTCGCCGTGATCGGCGAGGCGAAGCCGACGGTACGACGGGACGGCGAGGCGCTCGAAGTCAGCACGTCGGAGATCGTTCTCGACGATCTGATCGAGATCGGGCCCGGTGACAAGGCCGTCGTCGACGGGGAGTGCGTCGAGGCCGACGGCCTGGAGATCGACGAGTCGCTGCTGACCGGCGAGGCCGACCCGGTCGTCAAACAGCCCGGCGACCCGATCATGTCCGGCAGCTTCGTCGTCGCGGGCGGCGGCGCGTTCCGGGCCACCAAGGTGGGGCGCGAGGCGTACGCCGTCCAACTCGCCGAGGAGGCGTCCCGGTTCACCCTCGTCCATTCCGAGCTGCGTACGGGCATCTCCACGATCCTCAAGTACGTGACGTGGATGATGATCCCGGCCGCGATCGGCCTCGTCATCACGCAACTGGTCGTCAAGAGCCACGACCTGAAGGAGTCCATCGCCCGCACGGTCGGCGGCATCGTCCCGATGGTCCCCGAGGGCCTGGTCCTGCTCACCTCCGTCGCCTTCGCGATCGGCGTGATCCGGCTTGGCCGAAAACAGTGCCTCGTCCAGGAGCTTCCAGCCATCGAGGGCCTCGCCCGGATCGACACCGTCTGCCTCGACAAGACGGGCACACTGACGGAAGGGGGCATGGACGTAACTGAGCTGCGGCCCCTCAACGGCAGCGACGAGACGTACGTACGACGGGTACTGGGTTCCCTGGGTGAATCGGACCCCCGCCCGAACGCGTCCCTCCAGGCGATCATCGACGCCTACCCCGACGCCGAGGACTGGCGCTGCACCGAGTCGCTCCCCTTTTCCTCCGCCCGCAAGTACAGCGGCGCGAGCTTCAGCGAGGGCAACGGGGAGTCCAGCACCTGGCTGCTGGGAGCGCCGGACGTGCTGCTGGGCGCCGACGACCCGGCACTGGCCGAGACCGAGCGGCTCAACGAACAGGGCCTGCGCGTCCTGCTGCTGGCCCGCACGACGGGCGACCTCGACGATCCGGAGGTCGCGCACGGAGCCTCCGCCGCCGCCCTCGTCGTACTGGAACAGCGGCTGCGCCCCGACGCCGCCGACACCCTGCGGTACTTCGCCGAGCAGGACGTCCGTGCCAAGGTCATCTCCGGTGACAACGCGGTGTCGGTGGGCGCGGTGGCCGGAAAACTCGGCCTGAAGGGTACGACGGTCGACGCACGCCACCTCCCGTCCGACCCCGAGGACATGGCGAACGCCCTCGACGAGGGCACGGTGTTCGGGCGGGTCACCCCGCAGCAGAAGCGGGACATGGTGGGGGCGTTGCAGTCCCACGGGCACAACGTCGCGATGACGGGCGACGGGGTGAACGACGTGCTGGCGCTGAAGGACGCCGACATCGGCGTCTCGATGGGCTCGGGTTCGGAGGCGACCCGGGCGGTCGCCCAGATCGTGCTCCTGAACAACAGCTTCGCCACGCTGCCCGACGTGGTGGCGGAGGGGCGCCGGGTCATCGGGAACATCACGCGGGTGGCGACGCTGTTCCTGGTGAAGACGGTGTACTCGGTGCTGCTGGCGCTGCTGGTGGTGTGCTGGCAGGTCGAATACCCCTTCCTGCCCCGCCACTTGACCCTGCTCTCGACCCTGACGATCGGCGTCCCGGCGTTCTTCCTGGCCCTGGCGCCCAACACGGAACGGGCCCAACCGCACTTCGTACGGCGGGTGATGCGGTACTCGATCCCGGGCGGCGTGGTGGCGGGCGTCGCGACCTTCGCCACCTACCTGATCGCGCGGCACTACTACACGGGCAAGGGCTCACTGGACGCGGAGACCAGCGTGGCCACCCTCACCCTGTTCCTGATCTCGATGTGGGTGCTGGCCATCATCGCCCGGCCGTACACCTGGTGGCGGGTGGTGCTGGTGGCGTCGATGGGCGCCGGGTTCCTGCTGGTCCTCGCGGTCCCGTGGCTCCAGGACTTCTTCGCGCTGAAGCTGGTCGGGGTGACGATGCCGTGGATAGCGGTGGGCATCTCGGTGGTGGCGGCGGCCGCCCTGGAGCTGACCTGGAAATGGGTCGACCGCCGCGTTCCCGCATAACGGGGGTTGCTGCTTACTGAACGTCTATGTAATCCCCGGTGGCGCTCACCGACGACGTCGTCGGGCTGCCCGCGAAGCTGTAGCGGTAGTAGCCGTCGGCCGAGGCGGTGACCGTGGTGCTCAGGGCGCCCGTGGAGCTGGTCTTGACGGTCTTCACGGTGGTGTACGTGGTGGTGCCGGCCTTGCGGTACTGGAGCTTCACGTACTGGGCGGAGTAGCCCGAGTAGGTGCCGGTGTCCCAGTTGGCGCGGGTCAGCTTGCCGGTGACCGTGATGGTCCTGCCCTTCCGCACCGGCTCCGGGGAGGCGTTGGCGGTGAGCTTGGCCAGGCGCAGCACCTTGAGGGAGGCGAGGTCGCCCTGGTCCTTGTAGCCGACCTTGCTGAGGTCGAGGCTGCTGCTGGAGGGGTCCTGGCCGTTGAAGTCGACGGCCTCGGCGGCGCCCTTCCAGGTACCGGCGTTCGCGTTGGACAGGTCGCCGTCGGCCGGGTGGATGTCGATGGTGCCGGTGCAGGTGGCGGTGGTGGCCGAGGTGACCGTGCAGGTCGCCGCGTCGTCGCCGTAGAGCTCAGGGGTGCTGTCGGCGCCGAAGGTGCCCCGGTAGAGGAACGGGTCGGTGAAGAAGTCCGACGCGGTGGGGTCGACGTCCGAGCCGTGGGTCAGCGTGTAGGTGACCTTCGTGCTGACGACGGCGGAGGTGCCGACCTTGACCGACGAGGCGATCTTGAAGTTGGAGAAGCTGACGTCCAGCGTGTACGGGGTGCCGGAGTCGGCGGCCTGGGCGGTCGGAAGGGCGAGGCCGGTGAGGGCCAGGGCGCCGGAGACGACGGCCACGGTGGCTCTGATGCGCATGTGCGTTCCCCAGGGGGAGAGTCGATCTAGGAGTCTGTTGACTCACGGGATCAGATCCACGGCCACCCGGGTGAGTTGTAGGGGCCGGTGCGAACTTTGCCGACTTTGTCGTTACCGGCGGGATGCTTGATCGTCGTATGGGATGCCCATGACGAAACGCGAAGGCCGGCCCCGGATGCGCCCGGGGCCGGCCTTCGTGGCACGTACTGCTTACTTCACGTCGACGAAGTCACCCGCGGCGGAGACCGCCGGGGTGGTCGAGGTGCCCGCGAAGGAGTAGCGGAAGTAGCCGTCCGCCGCCGCCTTGACGGTGGTGCTCAGGTTGCCCGTCGAGTTCGTCGTGATGGTCTTGACGGTGCTGTAGGTGGTGGAGCCCTTCTTGCGGAACTGAAGCTTCACCGACTGACCGGTGTACCCGGCGTACTTGTGGGTCTCCCAGTTGGCGCGGGTCAGCTTGCCCGTGACCGTGATGGTCTTGCCCTTGGTGACCGGCTCCGGGGAGGCGTTGACCGTGAGCTTGGAGTAGCGCTGGAGCTTGGTGGTGGTCAGCGCGTCCTGGTCGACGTAGCCGACCTTGCTCCAGTCGATGTCCTCGGACATCGGGTCCTGGTCGTTCCAGTCGATGGCGTAGCCGATCGCCTTCCACGTGGCGGCGTCGGCGTTGACCAGCTCGTCACCCGGGTAGACGTCGATCGTGCCGGTGCAGGTGTCGGTGGTCGCCGAGGTCTCCGTGCAGGTCGGCCAGTCGTCGCCCCACAGGATGTTCAGCGGCTCGTCGTAGGTGCCGCGGTAGATCTCGACGTCGAACACGAAGTCCGAGGCGTTGAGGTCGATGTCCTCGGCGTGCGTGACGGTGTAGGTGACCGGCACGGTCACCTGGTTGGCGATGCCCGCGACGATCGGCTTGCCCTTGTTGACCTTCACGTTGGAGAAGGACAGGTCGAGGGCGTACGGGACGCCGGTGTCGTCGGCGGCGTACGTGGACTTGCCGTCGGCGGCCTGACGCGCGGACTGCGCGGCCTTGACGAGGTCGTCCTTGCTGTACGACGAGCCGTCCGCCTGCGCGGCCGGAACGGCCAGGGCGGACAGGGCCAGGGCGCCGGAGACGGCGGCCACGGTGGCGCGAATACGCATGTGTTTCCTCAGGTGGGAAAGGTGAAGAGAGAGGTGCGAGGGGTGCTTACTGCACGTCGATGTAGTCACCCGTGGCGGAGACCGCCGGGGTGGTCGAGGTGCCCGCGAAGCTGTAGCGGTAGTAGCCGTCGGCCGACGCGGTGACCGTGGTGCTCAGACCGCCCGTGGAGCTGGACTTGATGGTCTTCACGGTCGTGTAGGTGGTGGAGCCCTTCTTGCGGAACTGAAGCTTCACCGACTGGGCGGAGTAGCCGGAGTACTTCGCCGCGTCCCAGTTGGCGCGGGTCAGCTTGCCGGTGACCGTGATGGTCTTGCCCTTCTTCACGGGCTCCGGGGAGGCGTTGACCGTGAGCTTGGACAGACGCTGGACCTGGAAGGTCTTGACGTTGTCCTTCTGGACGTAGTCGGCGTCCTTGCCGGAGGCGATGCCCCAGACCTTCCAGGTGCCGGCGACCGAGTTGACGGCGTTGTACTGCGGCTCGAACTCGTAGCTGGCCTTGCAGTTCGCGGTGGTGGAGCTGGTCGCGGTGCAGGTGGCGTAACCGTCGCCGCTGGTGGCCACGGCGCCGCTGTCGGAGCTGTCGAAGTCCGAGCCGTGCCACAGGATGGCCATGGCGTCCTTGACGCCAGAGTCGTCCGTGACCTTGAAGGTCACGGAGACGGTCTTGGTGGTGGTCGCGCCGACCACGACCGCCTTGCCGCCGTTCACGACGACGTTCGAGATCGTGGTGTCGCCTTCGATGGTGTCGGCCTGGGCGGCCGGCACGGCGAGGGCGGACAGGGCCAGGGCGCCGGTGACGGCAGCCCCGAGGACTCGAATGCGCATGCGTTCCCCACGTGAAGAGGGGCCCTGACGGAGATCGTCCCCCACGGTCGTGTCAGCACGCCTGGGCCCAAAGTGATCGGTGAGTCTGTTGACTCAGCTGATCAGATTCGCGACGCATGGGAATGGTTGTACGGCCGGTAAGAAATTTGTGCGGAAGTTTTCAAGACCGGCCGTACCCCGCTGCCCGCCTCAGTCGAACCAGCGATCCCGCGCCAGTTCCTCCGTCCGCGAGGGATCCTCCAGCAGCGCCGCCACCTCGAACCGCCGGGGCCACTGCCCGGCCGCCCACGCCAGGCCGGCGGCGACCCCTTCCAGGGTCGCGGCGTGCAGCACGCCGTCGCCGGTCAGCCGCCAGTCGATCTCCACGCCGTCCACGACGAGTTCCTCGTGCTCGACGTACGACGCCGGGGTCCGCGCCCCGAGCAGCACCCGCACCGAGTCCGGTACGTCGTGCTCGGTGCCCTCGGAGTCCACCGACCCCGTCACCGACTCGCTCAGCCTCCGCACCTGGAACAGCTCGGCCAGCTCGGCGGCCCGGGTCGGCCGCACCGGCAGCAGCGGCACCCCGTAGGTGAAGGGCAGCAGGTCGGGCGAGTCGACGACCACGGCGTCGGCGGCGTCCACGACCTCCACATGCCCGTCCACCACGGCCCGCAACTCCTCCGGCAGCGTCACCTGTTCCGGGTCGAGGTCGGCCAAGGCCCCGTAGAGGCCGTGCAGTTGCGCCCCGCTGACCTCCCGCTCGGGATCGGCCAGCCGGTCAAGCAGCTCGGCCGCGCCGCCCGGCTCGTCGAGCAGCGCGGCGACCGACGTCCGTACGCCCAGCGCCCGCAGCACCTGCTCGTCGTCGAACCCGGTCGCGTCGGCCTCGTCGTACAGCCCGCGCAGGAGGGGGTCGCCGCCGGCCGCCAGCAGGCCCGCCGGGCGGCGGCCGTCGAGCACCGGGTGCCCGCGCAACCACCATGCGGTGTAAGGCCGTACGACTTCATGGGTGCCGTCCGGCAGCAGGATCCGCACCTGCTGGGTGAGGGCGTCCCGCAGCGGGGGCCGGGCGAGCAGCGCGAGGGCCTGCGGCCAGCGCTCCTCGTCGACGAGTTCCAGGTCCCGTACGGCGACCAGCTCGGTGGCGACCGGCGGGACCGGCGAGTCGGGGAAGCGGTCGAGGACGTCCTCGCTCCACACGTCCACGGCGTCCAGCAGCCCGGCGTCGTCCGGTTCGGCGAAGTCCCCGTCGCGCGGCTCCAGTTCGTCCGGGTCGAGGACGACGTCGGTGGCGCGGACGAGGGCGAAGGTGGCGAGGACACCGCAGGCGGCGAGCGGCTGTTCGCCCCAGCGGTCGGCCAACTCTGCGTCCACGGTGGCGAGTTCGCCGTCCCGGATGACCTGGTGGAAGGGGCTGCCGGGGAAGACCAGTTCGCCGGCGGGGGCGGGTTCGCCGTCCTCGTCGGGGAGGGCCAGCGCACCGAGCCAGGGCTCGTCACCGGGTTCGAGGCCCGCGTCCCGCACCAACGCCAGGACGGTGTCGGCGAGTTCCTCGGCGTCGAGGGTGTCCTGCTCCCAGTCGAGCGGACCCTCGTCGTCCAGTGAGGCGGCGACGGCCGCCCGCACCTGGGGGGTCGTGAGGACAGCTCGCGGGGAGGCGGGCAGCGCGCCCAGCTTCTCCAGCAGCGGATGGGTACCGTCCGGGTGGGCCACCTTCAGCCCGAGCCGGGCGAGCATCTCGGGCTCGACGGCGGCGCCGTCCGGGGCGGGGAGGAGCACCTGCCGGGGCCCGATGGTCGTCCGCCCGTCGGCGAGCGGCACGGGCAGCCCGGAGAGCCGGTCGGGGTCGACCCCGGCGAGGCTGTCGTAGAGCCGCCGCCACCACTCCGGTTCCTTCTCCAGACCGGCGAGCCGGTCGATGGCGTCGGTGAGGGGCACGCGCGCGACGCCCAACGTCCGCAGTTCCACACGGCGTTCGAGGCCGGCGGGGAGCAGGGTGGGCAGCACTTCGGCGAGCACCCGGACGGTGTCCGCGCCCGCGCCTTCGACGACCTCCGCCTCCCTCGGCCGGAGCGCCTCGGGCAGTTCGTCGGTGGGCTCGTGGACGGGCGGCAGGAAGGCGGTGCGCGGCAGCCGTTCCAGGACGGCCTGTCGCAGTGCTCCGTCCAGCTCCCCCTTGCCCAGCGGGCCGGGCACGAGGTCGATGATCCCGACGTTCACCGGCCGCCAGGCGGCGAGGAGTTCGGCGTAGGCGTCCGCCGCCCGCTGCACGAGGTAGTCCGTCAGCGGGCCGGGGGCGGCATGCCGCCGGGTGGGGTCGAGGGGGAAGGAGGCGATGAGGAGCGCGGGGACGCCGAGCGGCTCGTCGCTGGGGGTGGGGGCGTGGACGACGGGGTTGGTGCGGGGCCGGACCGGAGCCCCGTCCGCGTCCACCGGCACGGCCCAGGTGACCGACCAGTGCGGCCGCAGCCGCTCCTCGACGGGCCGGTCGGTGAGCAGGTCGGGCGTGAGCGGCCCGTGGGCGGAGGTGACCCGCCAGGTGGTCGCCCCGGTCGTACCGTCCTGCACGTCCTCTACGACGACGAAGGCGCCGTCGGTGCGGCGGCGGAGGGTGCGGACGTCGGAGCCCGCCTCGATCACGACCTCCTCAAGGCCGGGAAGGGCGAGCAGAAGCGCGTCGTCGACGGCGTGCACGAGCCGCTCGGCGAGATCGGCGGCGGCGGTGTCGCGCAGCGGCAGGATGACGGCGGTGTCGTAGCCGTCGGGGGCGGTGCCCTCGGCGGCGAAGGGGAGCCTCAGGAGCGGGACGTGCCCGTCGCGCCGCCTGATCTCGTCGCCCAGGCCCGGGCTGTGCAGGGCGGTCTCGGCGGCACGGTCGCGCGCCTCGGCGAGGGACCAGCGCACGCCTCCGTGCCGGCCGACGACCGCGGGCTCGTCGGTGACGGCGAGGACGGCGGCGAAGCCGACGCCGAAACGCCCGACGGAGGGCGCACCGGCGGGGGTGTCGCGCTTGGCGGAGGCGCGGAGGGTGGAGAGCGACTCGACACCGGCGGCGTCCAGCGGGGCGCCGGTGTTGGCGGCGACCAGGACGCCTTCGCGGAGCGTGAGCCGCAGCCGCCCCGGCACCCCCGCTCTGGCGGCGGCATCTGCGGCGTTCTGGGCGAGCTCGACGACGAGCCGGTCCCGGTATCCGCCGAGGACGAGGTCCTCCTCGGCGTTCGCGTCCTCCCGGAAGCGGGCGGGGCTGGTCGTCCAGGCGTCGAGCACGCCCCGCCTGAGACGGGCGGTCCCGAACGGGTCGGCTCCCTCGGCTGCGGGCCGCACGAACTTGCTCACGATGGCTCTCCTCGTCTGCGTGCGACGAAGGTACCGCGAGTTGGTCTTGGGCCCTCGACGGGATCTCCCGTCAGCCGCGTGGCCGGCCCAGCCCCGCGACGAGGAGCCCGACCATCCGGCGCGCGTCGTAGCGAGGGTCGGTGTCCGCGCCGATGCAGAGGTTGCCGACGCCGCGCATCAGCTCGTACGCCGTCACCTCGGAGTCGGTCTGCCCGGCCGCGGCGTCGAGCAGTTCGGCGCAGACGGGCACGAGCCGGTCGAGGAAGTGGGTGTGCAGCGCCTCGAAGTCGGCGTTGCCGGGCTGGAGCACGGCGGCGAGGCCGTGCTTGGTGACGAGGAAGTCGACGAAGAGGTCGATCCACCGGACGAGTGCGTCGTACGGTGTCGGCCCTTCTGCCAACAGGGTGGGCCCGGCCTGCGCACACGCCTCGATCTGATGCCGGTAGACGGCGATGACGAGGTCGGCGCGGGTCGGGAAGTGCCGGTAGATGGTGCCGAGCCCGACCCCGGCCTCGGCCGCGATGTCCCGCACGGGCGCGTCCACACCCTTGGCCACGAAGACCGTGGCGGCGGCGTCGAGGAGCGTCTCCTGGTTGCGCCGGGCATCTTTCCGCCGCGGCGGGGCGGGGTGCCGGGCGGGGGCGTCGGGGTCGTTCACGGGCCCACCGTACGACATCCGGCGGGGCCGCTTGCGAAAACGGAACAAGGTTCCGTATCGTTTGCGAGGCAATCCGGAACTGTGTTCCGTTTCTCTTCTCCGAAAGGCGTGATCATGCAGTACCGCACCTTGGGCCGCACCGGCGTGCAGGTCAGCACCCTGGCGCTCGGCGCCATGAACTTCGGCGCGATCGGACGCACCACCCAGGAGGAGGCCACCGCCCTCGTCGACACGGCGCTGGAGGCGGGGGTGAACCTGATCGACACCGCCGACATGTACAGCCGCGGCGAGTCGGAGGAGATGGTCGGCAAGGCGATAGCGGGCCGGCGCGAGGACATCGTGCTGGCCACGAAGGCGGCCATGCCGATGAGCGAGGACAAGCCCAACCACCGGGGCACCTCCCGCCGCTGGCTCACCCAGGCCCTGGACGACAGCCTGCGCCGCCTCGGCGTGGACCACGTCGACCTCTACCAGATCCACCGCTGGGACCCGGAGACGAGCGACGAGGAGACCCTGTCGGCCCTGACCGACCTCCAACGCGCCGGAAAGATCCGCTACTTCGGCTCGTCGACGTTCCCGGCCCACCGGATGGTGCAGGCGCAGTGGGCGTCCCGCTCGTCCGGTCTGGCCCGCTACGTCACCGAGCAGCCCAGCTACTCCATCCTCCAGCGGGGCATCGAGGCGGACGTCCTGCCGGTGGCGGAGGAGTACGGGTTGGGGGTGCTGGCGTGGAGCCCGCTGGCGTCGGGCTGGCTCACGGGAGCGGTCCGAAGGGGCCGGGAAGTCGCCACCAACCGCTCGGCGTTCATGCCGGACCGCTTCGACATGAGCCTGCCGTACAACCGGGCGCGGCTGGACGCGGTGGAACGCCTGGCCGAGGTGGCGGACGAAGCGGGCCTCACCCTGATCCAGCTGGCGCTGGGCTTCGTGACCGCGCACCGGGCGGTGACGAGCGCACTCATCGGCCCGCGCACGGCGGAGCACCTGGCCTCACAACTCGCGGCGGCGGAGACGGTGTTGTCACCCGACGTCCTGGACGAGATCGACAAGATCGTGCCGCCCGGCACGGACCTGGCGGCCCACGAGAAGTTCAACACCCCGCCGGCCCTGCTGGACGCGTCACTGCGACGCCGCCGCTGAAGCACACACGCCCTAGGCTCGCTCGGGATGACCAGCATGAACAGATGCCCCCGACGCGGCCAGGGAGTGCGACACCGTGTGGGAGGGCGACGCGGCCCCGCTGCTGGAGGCGATCAGGCGGCTGGCGGTGACGGCACTGCGCGCGGCGCTCACGAAGCTGCTGGCCGCCAACCTCTCCGAACGCGAACTGGCCCGACTGTGGCTCCGGCAGGCCGGGGCGGCGTACGACCCGCGCGACGAGGAGATCGAGATGTCGGGGTGGTTCGCACAGATCCTGGACATCACGAGGGGGCGCGATGGAGACCGGGTCAGCCGACAGGTGCACGACCACCCCTACGAGAGCTGAGCCGGCGTCCCTACGAATGCCCCAGTTCCGCCGAGTCCTCGTCCGTGACCGCTGGGACCGAACCCGAGTCCGGGGCCGGGCGGAGGGGGAAGGCGTCGACCTTTGTCTCGTCGATCACCGGGGGCGCCGGACGGGGCGGCTTCGGCATGATCGCTGCTTCCGAGTGGCCGCCGCAGCCGTAGGACAGGGAGACCACCCTGCCGTCCGCCGGGGCGAACTCGTTGGCGCAGACACCGAAGGCCTGGCCGAGGGAGCCGCCGATCGGGGTGAGGAAGCCGCAGCTGACGCAGGTGGCGGGGGCCGCCTGGGCCATGGGGGTCTTGGAGCCGAACGCCTCCTCCCAGCGGTCCGCGGCGCTGTGCAGGCCGTAGCGGGAGAGGACCCGGGCGCGGCGCATGCCCAGTTCCTCGGCGAGCGCGGCGATCGTGCCCCGGGTGGGGGCCACCGGGAGGTTGGAGGGGGTGCCCGCGGTCACCTCCGCGTCCTCCGCCTCCACCAGCTCCGCCATCTCCTCCGAGACCGCCGAGCTCGGGATCGGCTCGTCCTCACCGGAGTAGCCGGGCTCCAGGCGCAGGTCCTCGGCGTCGGTGGGGAGGAGGTCGCCGGGGCCCATGTCACCGGGGCGCAGGCGCTCGCTCCAGGGGACCCATTCGGGGGCCAGGAGGGCATCGGGCCCGGGGAGCAGGACGACCTCGTCGAGGGTCACGTTCTTGGCGCGCGACGCCCTCGCCACCGTCACCGCCCAGCGCCAGCCGCGGTAACCCATTTCCTTGCACTCGAAGAAGTGCGTGACGACCCGGTCTCCCTCGGAGGCCACACCCGTGTGCTCCCCGACTACACCGGGCGCCGCCGCCTCCTCGGCTGCGGCGCGGGCGAGGTCGACGGCCTCGGCGCACAGGCGGTCGGGGGTGCGGCTTCGCGTGGTCGCTGCGCTCACAGGTATCGCTTCTCTCCTACGCCGTCTCTCTGGTGCGCCTGCCTGAACGCGCGGTGGGGCGGACGGAGCGGACCGGAGGACCGCGTCGACGTCCGCGCCCGCTCGCACTCGGGCGCACCTGTCCATCCATTCTGCGGGATGGCTGAGATACGCACGCTACCTGCTCGCGTGCGTACGGCCTACACCGACGGGACGTTTACCCCCACCCATCCGACTCGGCACGGCACGAAAGCACCTCACGAAAGCACGGACATACGCGCGGTAACCGCACTACGAACGGCCCACTCGGGGCACTATGAACGTCGTGGCAACCGCTAAGACGCCCCATGGGGCCACCGGGATCAAGGGCAACGGCAGGACGCGAGGTTCTCTGCGCTCCGTCGGGCGTGCCCTGCACTTCCCGGTGACCGGCCCCGCGCGCGGCATCCGCAAGGCCACACACGCCCACGGGGCGGGGGAATCCGGCCTCGGCAAGCTGATCGAGCTGCACGGTGTGAACGGCGCGGGCGATGTGATGATCACGATCGCGCTCGCCTCGACCGTCTTCTTCTCCGTCCCCACCGACGAGGCACGCGGGCGTGTCGCCCTCTACCTGGCCATCACGATGGCCCCCTTCACCGTCCTGGCCCCGGTGATCGGCCCGCTCCTCGACCGGCTGCCCCACGGGCGCCGCGCCGCCATGGCCGGGGCCATGCTCGCCCGCGCCCTGCTGGCTCTGGTGCTCTCCGGTGCGGTCGTCACGGGCAGCATCGAGCTGTATCCGGCGGCCCTGGGCGTGCTGGTCTCCTCCAAGGCGTACGGCGTCGTACGAAGCGCTGTCGTGCCGCGGCTGCTGCCGCCCGGGTTCTCCCTCGTCAGGGCCAACTCCCGGGTCACGCTCGGCGGGCTCCTCGCCACCGGTGTCGCCGCGCCCATCGGGGCGGGGTTGCAGGCCCTCGGGCCGCGCTGGCCGCTCTACGGCGCCTTCGTGATCTTCATCGCGGGGACCTTCCTGTCCTTCACGCTGCCCCCGAAGGTCGACTCCGCCAAGGGCGAGGACGTCGCGCTGCTCGCCGCCGACGAGGAGCATCTGCACGGCCCCCACCGCAAGTCGGCCAAGCGGCCGGGGCTGCGGACCGTCGGTATCGCCGTCACCCACGCCCTCGGCGCCAACGCCGCCCTGCGCTGGCTGTCCGGCTTCCTGACCTTCTTCCTCGCCTTCCTGCTGCGCGAGCACCCGCTGACCGGGGAGAGCGCGGCCGTCTCGCTGGGGATCGTGGCCGTGTCGGCCGGTGTGGGCAACGCGGTCGGCACGGCGGTCGGTGCCGGGCTGCGCTCCCGCGCGCCGGAGATCATCATCGTGACCGTCCTGGTGGTGGTGCTGGGCACGGCGATCACGGCCGCGGTCTTCTTCGGCGCGTTCCTCGTAGCCGTCCTCACCGCGATCGCCGGGTTCTCGCTGGCCCTCGCCAAGCTGTCCCTGGACGCTCTGATCCAGCGGGACGTGCCCGAACAGGTGCGCACCTCGGCGTTCGCCCGCTCGGAGACGATGCTCCAGATGGCCTGGGTGTTCGGCGGCGCGGTCGGCATCGTGATGCCCCTCAACGGCACCCTGGGCCTCGCGGTGGCCGCCGCGGTGATCGCCGTGGGCTGGCTGACGACGGTGAAGGGGCTGCTGAGCTCGGCCCGCCAGGGGGGCCGGCCGGGCACGCGCGTGGCGTAACGAGGCGTAACGAACAGGGCACGCCGTACCCCGCATAAAGAGACTGCCGCACCTGCCCGATAGCCTTCGGCCATGACCACGATGCAAGCCGCTGTGCGACGCCGCCGCGCCGTCGCTGTCGCCGGCGCCGTTTCCGCCGGACTGCTCGTCCTGTCGGCCTGTGACAAGCCGACGCCCCGCGCGACCGTGACGGTCGGCAAGAACTCCATCAGCGCCGAGGCCACCTGCTACGAGGACGGTGACAACCTCGGCCAGGAGAAGGCCACCAAGTGCGCTCTGAAGAAGGCGTCCGACTCGATCGAGGTCGCCCAGAGCGAGACCCTCCGCATCGGTGTCGACCCGAAGATCGCGGACACCGGCTGGGCGCTGTGGATCAACGGCCAGCAGGTCACGACGGTCTACAAGAAGACGTACTACTCCTTCCAGGGCGTCGACCTCTTCGCCGACCAGCAGGGCCAGGCCGCCCCGAAGACGCTGTACATCAGCGTCGTCGAGCAGGACAAGACGAAGAGCGGCGCCAGCGAGAAGTACAAGGGCGTCTGGAACTTCAAGCTCGTCAACTCCGACGCCTGAGCCGTCGTACGCCATGCGCATCCTCGTAGCCACCGCGGTCCCGGTCGAACGGGACGCGGTGGCTCGCGCGTTGTCGGGGACCACGGACATCGAGGTGATCGCGGCGGGGGTGGGCCCCGCCCGCGCCGCCGCGGCCACCGCGACGGCCCTCGCAGCCGCCCCCTACGGCCTCGTCGTCTCCGCCGGGATCGCCGGCGGCTTCCAGCCCGACGCGCCCGTCGGGTCGCTCGTCGTCGCCGACGAGATCACCGCGGCGGACCTGGGCGCCGAGACGGCCGACGGGTTCGTGCCGGTCACCGAGCTGGGCTTCGGGACCGTCAGCCACCGTCCGCCGGAAGCACTCGTACGAGAGGCCGTCGCCGCCACCGGCGCCCGCGCCGGAGCCGTGCTCACCGTCTCGACCGTGACCGGGACCGCCGCCCGCGCGGCGCTCCTGAAGGACCGTCACCCCACCGCGCTCGCCGAGGCGATGGAGGGCTTCGGTGTCGCCGAGGCCGCCGTTCTGCACGGGGTACCCGTGCTGGAGATCCGGGCCGTCTCCAACCCCGTCGGCCCGCGCGACCGCGCCGCCTGGCGGATCGGGGACGCACTCCAGGCCCTGACCGAGGGCTTCGGGAAGCTCGCACCGGTATTGGAGAGTTGGAAGACGGTATGAGGCTCGACATCGCTTACTCGCCCTGTCCGAACGACACCTTCGTCTTCGACGCCCTGGCGCACGGCCGGGTGCCGGACGCGCCGGCGCTGGACGTCACGTTCGCGGACATCGACATCACCAACGGCATGGCCGAGCGCGGTGAGCTGGATGTGCTGAAGGTGTCGTACGCCGTGCTGCCGTACGTCCTCGACGAGTACGCCCTGCTGCCCTGCGGAGGCGCGCTGGGGCGGGGCTGCGGGCCACTGGTGCTGACCCGGGAGGCCGGCGCCGATCTCAGTGGCCGGACGGTCGCGGTGCCGAGCGAGCGGTCGACGGCGTATCTGCTGTTCCGGCTGTGGGCGGCGGACACGCTGCCGGGCGGGGTCGGCGAGATCGTCGTCATGCCGTTCCACGAGATCATGCCGGCCGTGCGGGACGGAAAGGCCGACGCCGGACTCGTCATCCACGAGGCCCGCTTCACCTACCAGAACTACGGGCTGCACAAGCTCGCCGACATGGGCGAGCACTGGGAGGAGACGACCGGGCTGCCCATTCCGCTGGGCGCGATCATCGCCAAGCGGTCGCTGGGGACGCAGACGCTGACGCTGCTCGCCGACTCCATCCGCGGCTCCGTGCGCGCCGCCTGGGACGAGCCCGAGGTGTCCCGGCCGTACGTCATGGAACACGCCCAGGAGATGGACCCGGCCGTCGCCGACCAGCACATCGGGCTGTACGTCAACGAGTTCACGGCGGATCTCGGCACGGACGGATACGCCGCGGTCAGGGGACTGCTGACGCGCGCGGCGGCCGAGGGGCTGGTGCCGCCCCTCGGCCCGGACGCGCTGGAATTCCCTTAGAAATCCACCAGTTCCGTACGGCTTCTATACGTCGAGTTGATCGGCGACCGCGCGCAGCAGGCCGGCGATCTTGTTTCCGGCGACCTTGTCGGGGTAGCGGCCGCGCTCCAGCATCGGCGTGATGTTCTCCAGGAGGGTCGTCAAATCCTGGACGATGGAGGCCAGTTCGTCGGGCTTCTTACGGGTCGCCGCCGCGACCGACGGGGTCGGATCGAGGATGACGACCGAAAGGGCCTGGTCACCGCGCTGTCCGGCGACGACCCCGAACTCCACTCGCTGGCCCGGCTTCAGTGTCTCGACTCCGGCGGGGAGGACCGAGGAATGGACGAAGACGTCACCGCCGTCGTCGCGGGAGAGAAAGCCGAAGCCCTTCTCGCTGTTGAACCACTTGACCTTGCCGGTAGGCACGTCTGTTCCTCGTCCTCGTACTCGTCGGAAAACTGCTTCTGAAACGGCTCTTGATAGCACTGGGGCGGGTCGTCGGGACCCGCCGGTACCAAGGCTAATGGTCTTCAGGCCGGTGACAAGACGTCGCCCGGTTGTTCCTCCGGGCAGGGAACTACCCTGGTCCGGTGCGTGACAAAACCCAAACGAATTCCGCCGTGCCCGGTGACCGACTGATCCGTGCCGGTGCCGTCGTGTTCTTCATCGGCGCCGTGGCCACTCTGGTCACCGTGGCCCCGTTCCTGCTCGGTACGACGCCCTTTCCGACGTACATGTTCGGACTGAGCATGCTGATGGGCGTCGGCTTCCTGATGGCCGGGGCCGGAGTGCTTCAGTCGGTCGCCGCGGGGCGGCGTCAGGCGCGCGCCGGAAGGTAGCCGGCGAGCCAGTCGGGGAACCGGGTGAGGTCGTCGAGCACGACGTCCGCACCGGCCCCGGTCAGCTCCACCGCGCCGCACGGGCCCGTCGGCACCGCCACCGACAGCGCCCCGGCGGCGCGGGCACCGCGCACGTCACCGACGTGGTCGCCGACGTACACGCTCGCCCCGTGCTCACGCAGGGCCACCGCCTTCTGCTCGGCCCACAGGTTGCCGATGACCGCGTCGGGCGCCATGCCCAGGTGCTCCATGTGCAACTTGGCGTTGGGCTCCCACTTGGCGGTCACGACGACGGCCCGGCCGCCCGCCGCCTGCACGGCCGCTATCGCCTCCCGGGCACCCGGCATCGCGAGGGTGCCGGTGATGGCATACGTCGGATAGAGCTCGCGGTAGAGATCGGCGACGGCCGGGACCTGCTCCGCGGGAAACCAGTGGGCCATCTCCTCCGCCAGCGGCGGCCCGAGCCGCGTCACCGCCAGGTCGGCGTCGATGTACGTCCCCGTCCGCTCGGCGAGCGCCACATAGCAGGCGCGGATGCCGGGGCGGGAGTCGATGAGGGTCATGTCGAGGTCGAAGCCGACGGTCGGGGCGGCGGAGAAGGGTGTAGAGGCCATATGGGCCATTGTGCCCGGGCGCGGCAATGGGCTTCCCGCTATTTCCGTCGCTGGGACCGCCACACCAGGAACAGCGCCGACGCCACCGCCGCGCCCCGCACCACCCACGGCCAGGTGTCGGCGACCGCGGCGTTCATCCGGCCCTCGGCGATGGGGTCGCCCCAGCGGCCCTCGGTCCTGCCCCACAGCCACACGATCCCGGCGGTGAGCGCCAGGCCGGGCAGATACATCACCGCCCACTTCGTCTCCCGGTCGGTCAGCCGCCGTGAGGCGTAGGCGATCAGCCAGCCGAGGAGGAGCACGACGAGGTTGCCGATCGCCGCGCCCGCGACCAGGAGAGCGGCGGCGAGCAGGAGCAGGGGGTTGGTCCACTTGCCCTGGGGGGCCCTGAAGAGGGACGAGAGGCGGCGGCGTGGGGCCGCGATCTCCCCGGCGGCCTCCTCCAGTTCCTCTTCCTCGGGCTCCCCGGCCTTCTCGACCAGCGGCTTCGGGTCCTGCTTCGGCGGCGGAGGCTTGAGCAGCTCGGGGATCTCCACACCGCCGACGAAACCCGGGACGCTCTCCCCGGCGCCGAACGGAGTGTCGTCCAGCCGCCACCAGTCGGGCCGCAGCTCGCTGTCCCCGAGGTCGGCCGCGGAGGCGAGGTGCGGTGGGGCGGGGACCTCGTCCGGCGTCTTCGAGGTCTCGGCGGGGCGGGGCTTGGGGATGATGCGGCGCAGGCCCTTGGGGCGCGGCTCCGCCACCTCCCGGTCGCGCTGCACGGGTACGGCGGTGGGGGTGGGCGCGGGCACCGACGTGCTCTGCGGGGTGGCGCCGGCCGCGGTGACGACATCGTCGGGGCTGCCGAGACGGTCGATGATGCGGCGCACGGCCGCGGGACTGTCCACGGGGGCCTTGGCGCGGCGCCGGTCGATCTCGTTGCGCAGCTCGGAGACGAGGCGCATGCGAGTGCCGGACGGCAACTGCCGCTGCTGCGCGACGTCGCCGACGCGGCTCAGATACTCGTAGACGACCTGATCGCTCTCGATTCCCACGAAGTCCCTCCGGGGGGCGGCGGGTTGATGCCCCGTGGTGACCGTATCGCGCGCGGGGCGGCCGACGTGGCCGCGTACGGTCGTGCCGCCGGGGCGGGTCGCGAGCCGCTGGGCCGCACCTCACCGTCGTACCCACCCGCTACCGTGGGTCGGATGAGCACCCCGGCCACCCCGCCCCGCTCCCTCGCCGAAGCCCTCCGGGCCAGGGACGACGCCTCCCTGGCCCTGCTGCTGCGGGCCCGCCCCGATCTCATCACCCCCGTCCCCACCGACCTCACCCAGCTCGCCACCCGCGCCGGGACGCGCGCCTCGGTCGTGCGCGCCCTCGAACGCCTGGACCGGTTCGCGCTTCAGACGGCGGAGGCGCTCGCGGTGGCCCAGGACCCGGCGTCGTACGAGGAACTGCTCGGGCTGATGGCCGGGGACGCCGGGGACCCCACCGTCGCCGCCGCGCTGCCCCGGGCGCTGGGCACGCTGCGCGAGCAGGCGCTGGTGTGGGGCGAGGACGAGCGGCTGCGGCTGGTGCGCACCGCGCGGGAACTGCTCGCGCCCTCGCCGCAGCATCCGTCGCCGACGGGGCTCGGGCCGACCGTGCAGGAGGCGTCGGCGGGGATGTCGCCGGGGCGGATCCAGGAGCTCGTGGCGGCGGCCGGGCTGCCGTCCACGCACGACTCCGTGTCGGCCGTGGCCGCCCTGGCCGGGCTGTTCACCGACCGCAAGCGGATGACGAAGCTGCTCGGCGGGCTGCCGGAGGAGTCCCTCGACGTGCTGCGGCGGCTGGTGTGGGGGCCGCCGTACGGGCAGGTCACCGCGGATCCGGCGCCCCGGCTGCGGCGGCTCCTCGACCTCGGGCTGCTGCTGCCGACGTCGCCGGGGACGGTCGTCCTGCCGCGTGAGGTCGCGCTGCATCTGCGGGGCGGGCTCGCGCACCGGGTGACCGAGCCGGTGCCGCCGGTCGTGGAACCGGTGGCGACCTACCGTCCACAGGTTGTGGACGCGACGGCGGCCGGACAGGCGTACACGGCGCTGGCGACAGTCGAGGAGCTGCTGAAGGACTGGGACGAGGGCGGGCCGACGGTGCTGCGGGCCGGCGGGCTGAGCGTGCGGGACCTGAAGCGGACCGCGGTCGCCCTCGACGTGCCCGAGCCCATCGCCGCGTTCTGGGTCGAACTGGCCTACGCCGCCGGGCTGCTGGCCTCCGACGGGGAGGCCGACGAGCGGTACGCGGCGACCCCGGCGTACGACGAGTGGCTGGAACAGCCCGCCGCCGAACGGTGGGCGCGGCTCGCGGAGGCATGGCTGGCGGCGACCCGCACGGCCGGGCTGGTCGGCGGCCGGGACGCGAAGGAACGGGCCCTGTCGGCACTCGGTCCGGGCCTCGACCGCAGCGCCGCGTCGGAGGTACGCCACCGGGTGCTGACGCTGCTGGCGGGGCTCCCGGAGGGGGCGGCACCGGCGGCGGAATCGGTGCTGGCGCGGCTGCGGTGGGAACGGCCGTTGCGGGGGGCGCAGGGGGCTCAAGGGGCGCAGGGGCCGAGCGGGGGCCACGATGTCCCCGGCTCTCCCGGCGTCCCTGGCTCCCCCGGCTCTCCCGGCGGTCCCGGCTCTCCCGGCGACGACCTCCGCTCCCGTCTCGCCCAGTGGGCGCTCAGCGAGGCCGAGATGCTCGGTGTCACCGGGCGCGGGGCGCTGTCGGCGCACGGGCGGGCGTTGCTGGGGGCCGCCGCCCCCGCCAGGGCCGCCGAACACGAGCCGGCCGGCCCCGGCGACAAGCTCCCCGTGCACCACCACCCCGCGCACCATCACCCCGTACCGGCACCCCACCCCGAACCCCTCTCCGCCGCCGAGCAGGCCGTCGCCGCCGCGGCCGCCGGGCGGCTGCTCGCGCCGCTGCTGCCCGAGCCGCTCGACCACGTGCTGCTCCAGGCCGACCTGACGGCGGTGGCGCCCGGGCCGCTGCGACGGCCGCTCGCGGACACGCTGGGGGTGCTGGCGGACGTGGAGTCGAAGGGTGGCGCGACCGTGTACCGGTTCACGCCGGGCTCGGTGCGGCGGGCGCTGGACGCCGGGCGGTCCGCCTCCGACCTGCACGCCTTCCTCGCCGCGCACTCCCGTACGCCGGTGCCGCAGCCGCTGGCCTATCTGATCGACGACGTGGCCCGTAGGCACGGGCATCTGCGGGTCGGCGCGGCCTCCGCGTACGTGCGGTGCGACGACGACGCCGTGCTCAACGAGATCCTCGCCGACAAGCGGGCGGCGGGGCTGGGCCTGCGCCGCCTGGCCCCGACCGTGCTGGCCTCGCAGGCCGACCCGGCCGCCCTCCTGGACGGGCTGCGCTCGATGGGCTTCGCGCCCGCCGCCGAGTCCGCCGAGGGCGATGTCCTCATCGCCCGCGCGCACGCCCACCGCACCCCGCCGCGCACGGCACCCGAGCCGGTCCCGGACGGCCCGCCGGTGCCGGACACCACGCTGCTGGCGGCGGCGATCCGCGCGATCCGCGCCGGTGACCTGGCTTCCACGACCCCGCGCAAGGAGACACCCTCGGCGAGCCCGACGGGCGGCCTCCCCCGCACCAGCTCCGCCGAGACCCTCGCCACCATGCAGGCAGCCGTCCTCACCGGCGAGGCCCTGTGGATCGGATACGTCAACGCCGAGGGCGCCGCCAGCCAGCGCGTCATCGCCCCGGTCCGGGTCGAGGGCGGCTTCGTCACCGCGTACGACCACACGGCGGACGAGGTAAGGACGTATCCACTGCACCGGATCACCGGGGTGGCGGAGCTGGCCGACGAACAAGGCCGGCCGGGCCCCTGAGGCAGGACCTAGCAGTCACTCACCGGGGCGTCCGCGGCCAGGCCGAAGTGGGTGCGGGCGGCGGCCTCCAGGGGCGTGGCCGAGAGGGTGTCGTCGAGTTCGGCGCGGGTGAAGTGACCGAAGTGGGCGTGGGTCCACTCCGCGTACTCCGCCCCGTCGGGCGGCTCCTCCTGGGACACGATCCGGTAGCCGCCGGACGCCTCCCGCTCCAGGCGCAGCACCTGCGGGACATGGGCGCCGGAGCACTCGACGAGGGCGTGTGCCTGGACGCCGTACTCCATGCAGAGCGTGTCGACGCCCGCCCGGACGACCCCGTCGCGCTCGTCGAGCTCCAGCGCCTCCGCGTGGCAGAACCAGCGGGCGTCGAGCTCCGGGACGGTCTCGCCGTACCCGGTGCCGTGCGACTCGGCCTCCAGATGTGCCTCTATCGCGGGCCGTATCTCGTGCCACAGGTCGGGGTCGACGCCCTGCGGCCACATCACCCACGCCCCGGTGGCCACCAGTACCGCCGTGGCCCCGATTCCGAACCCCCACCTGCCCACCGACATCACCGCGTGCTCCTCACTCCGCCGGTCCCCGCCCGACTAGACAGACAAGGCCGGTCAGGGGTTGCACAGGACGGTGGTCTTCTGAGAACCCCCTTCCCGCCGCATACGGCACACTGGAGGTTTGGCCCGTGCGGAAGGAAGTGCGTACGTGAACGGACCGCTGATCGTCCAGTCGGACAAAACTCTGCTCCTGGAAGTCGACCACGAGCAGGCCGACGAGTGCCGTCGGTCCATCGCGCCGTTCGCGGAGCTGGAGCGGGCACCGGAGCACATCCACACCTACCGGGTGACACCGCTGGGCCTGTGGAACGCCCGCGCGGCCGGGCATGACGCCGAGCAGGTCGTCGACGCGCTCGTGCAGTACAGCCGGTATCCGGTGCCGCACGCGCTGCTCGTGGACGTCGCCGAGACCATGGACCGGTACGGACGGCTGACGCTCTCCAAGCACCCGACGCACGGGCTGGTGCTGACGACCACCGACCGGCCGGTGCTGGAGGAGATCCTGCGGTCGAAGAAGGTCGCGCCGCTGGTCGGGGCCCGGATCGACCCGGACACCGTCGCCGTGCACCCCTCCGAGCGCGGACAGATCAAGCAGACGCTGCTGAAGCTGGGCTGGCCGGCCGAGGACCTCGCCGGGTACGTGGACGGCGAGGCGCATCCGATCGAGCTGGCCGAGGACGGCTGGGCGCTGCGCCCGTACCAGAAGCAGGCCGTGGAGAACTTCTGGCACGGTGGCTCCGGGGTCGTGGTGCTGCCCTGTGGTGCCGGGAAGACCCTGGTCGGGGCCGGATCCATGGCGCAGGCCAAGTCGACCACCCTCATCCTCGTCACCAACACCGTCTCCGCCCGGCAGTGGAAGCACGAGCTGGTGAAGCGGACCTCGCTGACCGAGGAGGAGATCGGCGAGTACAGCGGGACGCGGAAGGAGATCCGGCCCGTCACCATCGCCACCTACCAGGTGCTGACGACCAGGCGTAAGGGTGTCTATCCGCACCTGGAGCTGTTCGACTCGCGGGACTGGGGGCTGATCGTCTACGACGAGGTGCATCTGCTGCCCGCCCCCGTGTTCAAGTTCACCGCCGACCTCCAGGCCCGGCGGCGGCTGGGGCTGACCGCGACCCTCGTCCGGGAGGACGGGCGGGAGTCGGACGTCTTCTCGCTCATCGGCCCCAAGCGGTTCGACGCGCCCTGGAAGGAGATCGAGGCACAGGGCTACATCGCGCCCGCCGACTGTGTCGAGGTCCGGGTCAACCTGACCGACTCCGAGCGGCTCGCGTACGCCACGGCCGAGCAGGAGGAGAAGTACCGCTTCTGTGCCACGACCGCGACGAAGCGGAAGGTGACCGAGGCGATCGTGCGGCGCTTCGCCGGGCAGCAGATCCTGGTCATCGGGCAGTACATCGACCAGCTCGACGAGCTCGGGGAGCACCTCGGGGCGCCGGTCATCAAGGGTGAGACACCCAACGCGCAGCGCGAGAAGCTCTTCGACGCCTTCCGGGAGGGCGAGATCAGCGTCCTCGTCGTCTCGAAGGTGGCGAACTTCTCCATCGACCTGCCGGAGGCCACGGTCGCCATCCAGGTGTCGGGCACCTTCGGGTCCCGGCAGGAGGAGGCGCAGCGGCTGGGGCGGGTGCTGCGGCCCAAGGCGGACGGGCACCAGGCCCACTTCTACTCCGTGGTCGCCCGCGACACGATCGACCAGGACTTCGCCGCGCACCGGCAGCGGTTCCTGGCGGAGCAGGGGTACGCCTACCGGATCATGGACGCCGATGAACTGCTGGCGGAGGACTGAGGTCGGCTGGGGGCTGAGGACGGCTGGGGGCTGAGGGTTGGGGGCGGCTGGGAGCTGGGGGCCTAGCGCTTGCGGCGGACGCCGGCCTCCTCGCCGTACTCGCCGAGGATGACCACCTCGAAGGCGGCGCCGGTGAAGACGCGTATCGCCCGGAGGAGGTCGCCGAGGCGGTGGGTGGGGTGGGTGTCGGTGAGGGGGGTCGCTCCTGACGGGCGACCGGGGGCTGGGGTGATGGTCGCTGCACTCATGTCTCCATGGTGGCTTTCGAGGCATAAAGAGCGCATCGGCCCAAGGTCCCGACTTGCCGTGATACCTGAGTACGGGGTGCGCGGCCCCGTCCCCTAGGGGCCCCGCGGAAATCGATCAGGGGCCCGGCCCGCGAAAACCATTGGCGGCCCCTCACTCACCTCACCTACAATCTCCGCTCTTGCCCGCCTCCCCCGCGGAGTGCCGCCGACCGGACGGAAACCGGTCGGCATGTCGCAGCACCTCAGCCCGCAGCACCTTCGGAGGCACCCCCTTGTCCACGCCCGCCGACGACCCCCTCGGCCGCGAGCGCGGCCATCTCGCCGCGTCCCGCGCCGCCCTGCGCGCCATGCGGGAGGACGCCGAGTCCCTCGACATCAAGGACGTCACCGCGAACTGGGTCAACGCCCAGATCCTGGAACGCCAGATCAACGAGCGCATCAAGGCGCTGGCCGACCTCAGCGACACCCCCCTGTTCTTCGGCCGCCTCGACTATCTGCACGCCCCAGGCGCCGAGCAGGCGGAGGGCGCCGACGGGGAGCGCTTCTACATCGGGCGGCGCCACGTCCACGACCACGACGGCGACCCGATGGTCATCGACTGGCGTGCGCCGGTGTCGCAGCCGTTCTACCGGGCGTCCAAGAAGGACCCGATGGACGTCGGCCTGCGCCGCCGCTTCGGGTACACGCGCGGCGACATCACGGCGTACGAGGACGAGCACCTCTCCGACCCGGCCGAGGCGGCCACCACCAGCAAGCTCCTCCAGCAGGAGATCGAGCGTCCGCGTGTCGGGCCGATGCGGGACATCGTCGCCACCATCCAGCCCGAGCAGGACGAGATCGTGCGGTCGGGTCTGGGCGGGACCGTGTGTGTGCAGGGAGGGCCGGGGACCGGGAAGACCGCCGTGGGTCTGCACCGGGTCGCGTATCTGCTGTACGCCCATCGCGACCGGCTCGCCCGCACCGGCACCCTCGTCATCGGGCCGAACCGGTCCTTCCTGCACTACATCGAGCAGGTGCTGCCGGCGCTGGGCGAGTTGAGCGTGCAGCAGGCCACGGTCGACGACCTGGTGGCGAAGGGCATCGAGGTGCGGGGGACGGACGAGGCGAGCGCCGCGGTCATCAAGGGCGACGCCCGGATGGCACAGGTCGTCCGGCGGGCCGTCTACTCGCATGTCGTGCTGCCGACCGAGCCGGTCGTGGTGGTGCGCGGATCGCGCCGGTGGCGGGTTCCGGCGTACGAACTCGAGGAGATCGTCCGCGAGTTGCTCGACCGCGACATCCGCTACGGCGCCGCCCGTGCCGCCCTTCCGCAGCGCATCGCGCACGCCGTGCTGGTGCAGATGGAGCGCGCGGGCGAGGCGCCGGACGACCGGGTGCAGGACGCGGTGGCCCGCAACACGGCGGTGAAGGCGGCCGTGAAGGAGATCTGGCCGCCCGTCGATCCGGCGAAGCTGGTGCTGCGACTGCTGACGGACGCGGACTTCCTCGCCGCCCACGCGGACGGGATCCTCGACGAGGACGAGCAGAAGACGATCCTCTGGGCGAAGCCCGTGCGGTCGGTGAAGTCCGCCAAGTGGTCCGCTTCCGATGCCGTGTTGATCGACGAGGCGACGGACGTGGTCGAGCGCACGCACTCGCTCGGGCATGTGGTGCTGGACGAGGCGCAGGACCTCTCCCCCATGCAGTACCGGGCGGTCGGCCGCCGCTGCACCACCGGCTCGGCGACCGTCCTCGGCGACCTCGCGCAGGGCACCACGCCCTGGGCGACGAGAAGTTGGGACGAGGCGCTCGCCCACCTCGGCAAGTCCGACGGGGTGATCGAGGAGCTGACGGCCGGTTTCCGCGTCCCGACGGACGTCATCACCTACGCCTCCCGGCTGCTCCCGCACATCGCGCCGGGCCTCACCCCGGTCGCGTCGGTCCGTGAGAACCCCGGCTTCTTCGATCTGCGCGAGACCACCGACACGGCCGATGTCATCGCCGCGTGCGAGGAGTTGCTGCGCAACGAGGGTTCGACGGGGCTGATCGCGGCGGACGCCCGCGTCCCGGCACTGTCGGAGGCCCTCGACGCGGCCGGCATCGGCTGTCTCGCCCCCGGCGAGGAGACGACCGAGGAGACCCGGCTGACCCTCGTCCCCGCCTCGCTCGCGAAGGGCCTGGAGTACGACTACGTGGTCCTCGACGAGCCCCAGGCGGTCGTCGACGGCGAGCCGGACGAGCGGACGGGCCTGCGCCGCCTGTACGTCTCCCTCACCCGAGCGGTGTCGGGCCTGATCGTCACCCACGCGGCTCCGCTGCCACAGCAACTCGCCTAGTCAGGCAGGGATTTCAGCAGGGGGGTTTCCCTCAACAGCAGCGCCATCTATCTGGGCATGGCGGCGGCGGGGGTGTGCGTCGCCGGGTGCGGGTGAGTCGTGGCTTGTCGCGCAGTTCCCCGCGCCCCAAAGACGGCATCGACTCATCCGGCGTTCAATACGCGGCGCCACTCCTCCACCGCCTTTGCCGACACCGGGTGGCTCCAGCCCTTCGGCCTTGCCGCTCCGCCGATGTGGAAGGCGTCGATCCGCGCCGCCAGCAGTTGGGGCACGTGGGTCAGTTCCAGGCCGCCGCCCACCAGGATCCGCTGCTCGTACCCCGGCTCCCCTGCCCTCGCCGCCTCGGTGAGCAGCGTGGGGAGCCCGTCCTCCACACCCGTCGCGGCGCCCGCCGTGAGGTAGGTGTCCAGCCCCGGCAGGTCCGCCAGCTGTTTGCGCAAGGCGTCCCGGTCGGCGGTGTGATCGAGGGCGCGGTGGAAGGTCCAGGGGGAGCCGTCCAGTTCGGCCACCACCCGCTCCACCGCTGCCAGATCCACGCCGCCCTCCGCGTCGAGGAAGCCGAGCACGAACTGGTCCGCGCCGGCCGCGCGCAGCTCACCGGCGGTGCGGACCAGCCGGTCCACATCGCCCGCCGCGAAGCCGTCCGTGAGGCGGAGCATCACGCGCAGGTCGATGTCGACGGCGGCCCGGATCGCGGTGAAGGTCGCCACGGACGGGGTCAGACCGTCGGCCGCCATGTCGGTCACCAGCTCCAGCCGGTCCGCGCCTCCGGCCTGCGCCGCGATCGCGTCCTCGGCGTCGAGGGCGATGACCTCGAGGACTGCACGCTTGCTCATGGGACCCCGTTCGTAGGCGTAGGCGACAGACAGGACAGGACGGCACTAGAGGTCTAGTCCAATCCCAGGGTACGCCCGCAGCCGCCGCGCCTGCGACAAGATCGCCGTCGGTCACCAGAAGATGTTCAGCTCCGCCGCCTCCGCCCCCGCCAGCTCGAACGTCCGCCCCGCCACCGGGCGCCCCGAGCAGAGCCGTACGAGCGTGGCGGCGTCCCCGATGTAGCGGGCCGGCGTCCGCTCGCCCGACACCGCGCCCAGCGTGAGCGGCTCGTCGACGTCGTCCAGGTCGGCGTGGAGCGGCAGGCAGCCCTTCTCGCGGGTGATGCGGGCCAGCAGGGTGAGCGCGTGCGGCAGGCCGGGGCCCGCGTACGCGCCCGGTTCCCCGAGCGCGTCCCGTACGTCCCCGCCGTGCACCCACTCACCCAGCGCGGCCAGGTCCAGCGCCCCACCCGCCTTGGCGATCACCGGCCCGGCCTCGGTCATCCCGCGCTCCAGCTCGTCCACGACCTGCGCGTTGGTCCACTCGGCGCGCTCGGCGATGTCCCGGTCGTTCGCCTCCGGCGAGAAGACCCCCTTCTCGTAACGGCTCTCCACCACCCGCGTCAGCGCGGACGAACAGTGCGCCACCACGTCCCGGACCGTCCAGCGGGGACATCCGGCCGTCAGAGTTGCGAAATCGGCGTCCGGGCGGGACCGGAGCAGCGGGATCAGCGCGTCGCGCTCGGTGGCGAGGAGGAGGCCGGGCAGCTCGGGATCGCGTACGTCATCAGTCGTCGTCATGCCCCCACACGCTAGGGGCCCCGCGCGACAATCGGTACATGGTCGATCTCGATGCCCTCCGTGTCCGTTTCTCCCACGCGCTGGCAGGGGTCCGCGGCGAGGGCCCCGATCCCGCCCCCTACGCCGATGACCTCCTCGCCCGCTGGCAGGAGCCGCAGCGGCGGTATCACACGCTCGCTCACCTCACCGCGGTCCTCGACCATGTCGACGTACTGGAGAAGTACGCGGACGACCCGGACGTCGTACGGCTGGCGGCCTGGTTCCATGACGCCGTGTATCTGCCCGAGCGGTCGGAGAACGAGGAGCGGTCGGCGCGGATCGCCGAGCGGGCCCTTGCCGAGGCCGGGGTGCCGGAGGGCAGGACCGCGGAGGTCGCGCGGCTCGTGCGGCTCACCGTCACCCACGACCCCGCCGACGACGACCGCGACGGGCAGGTGCTGTGCGACGCCGATCTCGCGATCCTGGCCGCGCCGCCCTCCGCCTACGCCGCCTACACGGCCGCCGTGCGGGAGGAATACCACTTCGTGCCCAACGAGGCCTTCAGGGAAGGACGTTCGGCGATCCTGCGACAGCTCCTCGAGCTGCCCCGGCTGTACCGCACACCTCACGGGGCCGCCGAGTGGGAGGCGACCGCGCGCTACAACCTCGCCGGTGAGCTGGAAATGTTGTCGCCCTGAGCGCACCGGCCGGGGCCTGTCCGGCGGATCAGGTCGCAGGAAAGCCACGGTGCTTCATATGGTGCGGGTGACCCCGCGTCTGCGGCATCCGCCGGGCAGGCCCTAGCCTGCCCTCATGGGAAACAGGGGTGCGGAACGGGTGGAAGAGGCCGTCGCGGGGGCCGTGGCGGTGCTGCGGGGCGCGGTCGAGCGGGACTGGGACGGGGTGCGGGCCGGGCGGTGCGAGTGGAGCTGCCGGGAGACCGCCCAGCACATCGCGCAGGATCTGATCGTGTACGCGGGGCGGCTGGCCGGGCGGGTGCAGGACACCTACCGGCCCTTCGACATCGTGGTCGACGACCGCACGGACAACGCGCGCGTTCTTCAACTCATCGAGGGCGGCGGCGTGTTGCTCGCCGCGACGGTCCGGGTGACGCCGCCCAGGACCCGCGCCTACCATCCGCGGCCCTACTACTCCGCGAACCCCGAGGGCTTCGCCGCGCTCGCCGTCGGGGAGGTGCTGCTGCACACCCACGACATCGCCGAAGGCCTCGGCCTGGTCTACGAACCCCCGGCCGAGCTCGCCGAGTTCGTGCTCACCCGCATGTTCCCGCACATCCAGCCAGGACCCGAGCACTGGCCCACCCTGCTGTGGGCCACCGGCCGCGGCGAGCTGTCCGGCCGTACCCCGGTCACCGAGTGGGACTGGTACAACAACCTCGTCCTCCCCACCGACCGGCTCACCCTGGAGGGCCTGACCCCCGCGGCCGCCGCCGACCTGCGCCTGGGCGGCGACGGCGGCTACGAGTGGGTCGCCGACGGCCCCTACGACGGCACCCGCGAAGCCGCCGGGATGCTGGTCAAGGCGTACGAGGCGGGCGTGCACCGCCCGGAGTGGGGCGTCTTCGTCCTCGTACGACGGGAGGACGGCCGGGCCGTCGGCGGCATGGGATTCCATGGCGTCCCGGACGAGGACGGCCGCGCGGAGGTCGGCTACGACCTCGCGGAGTCGGCCCGCGGCCAGGGCTACGCCACGGAGGCGCTGCGCGCGCTGAGCGAGTGGGCGCTGGCCCGGGACGGCGTACGGCTGCTCATGGCGACGATCGAGGAGACGAACCTCGCCTCGCAGGCCGTGGTCACCCGCGCCGGGTACGTCCGGGCGACCGTCGAGGAGCAGCGGGAGGTGCACACGCACGACCAGCACGCGCCGCACGAGCGGGACGAGCAGGACGCCGAGCTTCGGCTGTACCTGCGCAGGCGGGACCAGGGCCTGTCCTAGCCGATCCGGCGGCCCTTCGGCCTCCGCAGCCCCGACTCCGTCAGCAGCCGCACCACCTCGCGGCTGCTGACCTCCACCGCTCCGGCCGCGACCACGTCCGCGTAGCGGTGCGAGGGGATGTCGTAGTGGTCGCGTTCGAAGGCCCGGCGCGGGACGCCCAGGCCGTCGGCGAACGCGTGGAGTTCGTCGTACGACACGTCGCTCACCAGGTGGGACCACATCCGGCCGTGCCCCGGCCAGGCGGGCGGGTCTATGTAGACGGTCACGCGGAGGGGGTCCCGCCGGTCGCCGGGCCCAGTGAGCCCACCGAGGCCACCTTCACCCCCGCCTTGTGGCACACCCAGTGCGGATCGGGCCCCAGCTCCGGCTCGACCTCCAGGGCGTGCGGATCACCGGCCTCGCACACCGGGCACAGCGGCCAGCGGCCGTACCGCTCCAGAAGCGCGTCCTGTACGTCCTGCGCGACCAGCCCGGCCACGAACTCCGCGCCGGCCGGCCACTGCTCCACCCACCAGCGCCGCTGCACCACGGACTCCTCGACGAGCGAGACGACGTCCGCGTCGGCGACCTCTCCCGCGACCAGATCGGCGAGCACGAGGGCGCGTGCCGCGTGCAACGCCTGCTCCAAGGGGCTTACGGGGAGGCCGGAGGGATCCATGCACCCATTGTGCGTACTCTTGACCCCGACACCGAGCCGAAAATATCTTTCACTTGTGACGCAGGACGTGAAGGAAATTTTCGGCAGCGCCTCGGGCGCACCGCCCGCCCCCGCCGCCCTCGCCGCGAAGGTGCGCACCCTCAGCCCTTCCATGACGCGCTCCATGCAACGGGTCGCCGAGGCCGTCGCCGGTGACCCGGCGGGCTGCGCGGCCCTGACGGTCACCGGCCTCGCGGAGCTGACGGGCACGAGCGAGGCGACGGTCGTGCGCACCGCCCGCATCCTCGGCTACCCCGGCTACCGTGACCTGCGCCTCGCCCTCGCGGGCCTCGCCGCCCAGCAGCAGTCGGGGCGGGCGCCGGCGATCACGACGGACATCGCGGTGGACGACCCCATCGCCGACGTCGTCGCGAAACTGGCGTACGACGAGCAGCAGACGCTGGCCGACACGGCCGCCGGTCTGGACACCGTGCAGCTGGCCGCGGCCGTCGCCGCCGCCGCGACCGCGCGTCGTATCGACGTGTACGGCGTCGGGGCGTCCGGGCTGGTCGCCCAGGACCTCACGCAGAAGCTGCTGCGGATCGGGCTGATAGCCCACGCGCACAGCGATCCGCACCTCGCCGTCACCAACGCGGTGCAGCTGAGGGCGGGGGACGTCGCCATCGCGATCACCCACTCCGGGGCGACGGGGGATGTCATCGAGCCACTGCGGGTCGCGTTCGAACGCGGGGCGACGACGGTTGCCATCACCGGGCGGCCGGACAGTTCGGTGACGCAGTACGCGGACCATGTGCTGACGACGTCGACGTCCCGGGAGAGCGAGCTGCGGCCGGCGGCGATGTCTTCTCGGACCAGTCAGCTGTTGGTCGTGGACTGTCTGTTCGTGGGGGTGGCGCAGAGGACTTACGAGACCGCGGCGCCTGCGCTTGCTTCGTCGTACGAGGCGTTGGCACACCGGCATCGCGGGAGATCGTGATCGTAGGGGTGGGTGTTGCGTTGGCGGCTGCGGGTTTGTGGTGGCTGGTCGCGCAGTTCCCCGCGCCCCTGAGGTAGGACTCCACACCGTTACTTGAAAGAGCCGCCCCCCATGACCTCCACCTCCAATCACCGTGATCTGCGCGCCGAGTTGGAAGCGCTCACCACCGAGGCCTTCCGCCCCGACCTGGCCGACATCGATCAGCTGCCCACCCTCGACATCGCCCGTCTCATGAACGGTGAGGACGTCACCGTGCCCGCCGCCGTGGCGCAACGCCTGCCCGAGATCGGTGCCGCCATCGACGCCGTCGCCGCCCGGATGGCCCAGGGCGGCCGGCTGGTCTACGCCGGTGCCGGTACCGCGGGGCGCCTGGGTGTCCTGGACGCCTCCGAGTGTCCGCCGACCTTCAACACCGACCCCGCGCAGGTCGTCGGTCTGATCGCGGGCGGACGGGAGGCCATGGTCACCTCGGTCGAGGGCGCCGAGGACTCCAAGGAGCTGGCGCGAGCCGACCTGGACGCGCTGAAGCTGACGCCGCTGGACACGGTGGTCGGCGTCTCCGCCTCCGGCCGTACCCCGTATGCCATCGGTGCCGTCGAACACGCCCGCGCACAGGGCGCGTTGACGATCGGGCTGTCCTGCAACGCGCGCAGCGCGCTGGCCGCCGCCGCGGAGCACGGCATCGAGGTCGTCGTGGGCCCTGAGCTGGTCACCGGGTCCACCCGGCTGAAGGCGGGCACCGCGCAGAAGCTGGTCCTGAACATGCTGTCGACGATCACGATGATCCGGCTGGGCAAGACGTACGGGAACCTCATGGTCGACGTGCGCGCCTCGAACGAGAAGCTCCGGGCGCGCTCCCGCCGTATCGTCGCCCTCGCCACGGGCGCGGCGGACGAGGAGATCGAGCGGGCCCTGGCGGAGACGGACGGTGAGGTGAAGAACGCCATCCTGGTCATCCTCGCCGGGGTCGACGGACCGGCGGCCACCCGCCTTCTGGAGGAGTCCGGCGGGCATCTGCGTGCCGCGCTGGCGGCGGCGGGCGGCTGAGCAGCACGCTCGGGGGCGTGCCCCATTCCGATGAACTCGCCGCCGCCCTGCTCCCCCTCGTGGGCGGCCCCTCGAACGTCACGTCCGTCGCCCACTGCATGACCCGACTGCGGCTGGACCTGGCCGACCGCTCGCTGGTGGACGGGGAGGCGGTGCGGGCGCTGCCGGGGGTGCTGGGGGTGGTGGAGGACGACACGTACCAGGTGGTGCTGGGGCCGGGGGCCGTGGCGCGGGTGACGGCGGACTTCGAGGCGCTGCTGGTACGGCGGGAACCCTCGTCGGTGAGGACGGTCCTGCGCCGGGTGGCGAACGTCTTCCTGCCGCTCATCCCCGCGCTGATCGGCTGCGGCATCCTCGCGGGCGTCAACGGGCTGCTGGTGAACGCCGGTTGGCTGCCCTCGCTCACCCCCGCCCTGGCCGCGATCGCGTCCGCCTTCATGTCCCTCATCGCGGTCTTCGTCGGGTACAACACCGCGAAGGAGTTCGGCGGCACACCCATCCTGGGCGCGGCGGTCGCGGCCGTCGTCGTCTACCCGGGGGTGGCGAAGGTGACGGCCTTCGGCGTGACGCTGGCCCCGGGGCAGGGCGGAGTGCTGGGCGCGCTGGCGGCGGCGCTGCTGGGGACGTACGTCGAGAAGTGGTGCCGGGGGCGGGTGCCGGCGGCGCTGGACGTCCTGGTGACGCCGACGGTCACCGTCCTCGTCTCCGGCCTCGCGACCCTGTACGTCCTCATGTACGCCGCCGGTACGGTCTCGTCGGCGATCGGCACCGCGGCGAACTGGCTGCTGTCGACGACGGGTGTCTTCGCGGGCGCGGTCCTCGGCGGCCTCTTCCTCCCCCTGGTGATGCTGGGCCTCCACCAGGCCCTGATCCCCCTCCACGCCACCCTCATCGAGCAACAGGGCTCCACCCCGCTCCTGCCTCTGCTGGCCATGGCGGGTGCGGGGCAGGTGGGGGCGGCGGTCGCGGTGTATGTGCGGCTGCGGCACGACACCGGCCTGCGTACGACGATCAAGTCGGCGCTTCCGGCAGGGTTGTTGGGCGTGGGCGAGCCGCTGATCTACGGGGTGTCCCTGCCCTTGGGGCGCCCTTTCCTCACGGCCTGCGTGGGCGGGGCGGCGGGCGGCGCCTTCGTCGGGCTGTTCGCGATGCTCGGGCAGGGAGTGGGGGCGACGGCCATCGGGCCGTCGGGATGGGCGCTGTTCCCGCTGCTCGCGGGCGGCGCGGGGTGGCCGGTCCTCGCCGGGATCTACGGGGGCGGGCTGCTGACGGCCTATGCGGTCGGGTTCGGGGCGACGTACGTGTTCGGGCTCAAGGACGCGGCCCGATGTGACCCAGGTGGCCGTCCGGTCGTTTCCCGATCATGAAGAAGATGCTCATGGCCGCCGCGCTGGCCACCTCCGCCGTCGCCCTCGCCGCCCCCGCGCACGCCGATCACGACCCTGCCTCCGGAGCCTCCGGGAACCACTGGGGGTCGGCCGCCCCGGTGATGTGCACCGCGGAGCACACCGTCGCGCCCGTGCTCGGCGACCTCGCCTCCGCACCGACACACGCCTGCCCCCAGGGCTGACCCCCGTTGACCGATGCCCCGGCCGCCGCCGGGGCATCGGCGGTTTCTCACCTGGGCCGGTGACCCGCCGCGATCCACCGGACGAGTACGACGTGTCGACGTCGTCCCCGAGGTCGGTGAGCCGGGCGGAGCGTCTCACCGCCTCATCCGGATGTGTACGGTTTCACCCATGAACCACGCCCAGCTCACCGCCCTGGGCCGAGCCCTGCGTCTTCTCGGCGAGCACGGCGAGGCCCTCTCCTCCGACACCCCCGACGCCAAGCTCCACGAGGTCAAGGCCGACCTCAAGCGCGCCCTGGAGCTGCTGGACGAGAGCGTCACCACCGCCGCGCCGAGCACCCGGTGCGCCGAGCATCCCAACGGCCCGGTCGACGAGAACGCCCCCGACCTGTGCCTGCTGTGCGAGACCCGGCGCCGGGCCGCCCGCCGCGCCTCCATCAACGGCCCCGCCCAGACCGGCCCCGCGGCCACCGCGCCCTCCCGCTACGGCGTCCGCGACGACCGGCCCCAGCCGCAGCAGCGCTGGCTGCCCGAGCTGTGGACCGGCCAGGAGTGGCAGCTGTGCGGCACCCCGCGCCGCGACCGCCGCGAGGCCGAGCTCTATCTCGCGGCGGCGCGCAGGGGGCCGCGCGCGGCGATGGCGTACCGGCTGGTCCACGAGTTCACCGACTACGAGGTGCTGCGGGTGTGGGGCACACCGGTGAAGGTCGACATCGAGCCACTGGGGAACCTCTAGGCAGCACGGAAGAGGCCCGCCGCGGATGAGCGACGGGCCCCGACTGCCGTACGGCGCCTACGGCTTGGCGGCGACCTCGGCCGGCTCCACCGGCCCCTCCGCCACCGGCACCGCGTCCCCCGCCACCCGCTGGCGCGGGATGAAGGACGCCACCGCGAAGGCGAGCAGGGCCGCCCCGGCGCCGACCGCGAGGACCGCCTTGAAGCCGCTCTCGGAGGGCAGCGCGTAGCCGCCGAAGTCCGTGGTCAGCTGGGCCAGGATGACGCCCGCGATGGCGCTGGCCGACGAGGTGCCGATGGACCGCATCAGGGTGTTGAGGCTGTTCGCCGCGGCCGTCTCCGACGCGGGCACCGCGCCCATGATGAGCGCGGGCATCGAGCCGTAGGTGAAGCCGATGCCGGCGCCGATGACACAGGAGACGAGGACGAAGTGCCAGACCTCGCTCATCAGGACGATGTTCAGGCCGTACCCGGCGGCCACGATCAGGGCGCCGATCATCAGCGTGACCTTCGGGCCGCGGGCCTTGGAGACGGCGGCGGAGATCGGCGCCGTGGCCATCATGACCAGGCCGGAGGGGGCCATGACCAGACCGGCGGCGAGCATGGACTTGCCGAGGCCGTAGCCGGTCTGGGCGGGGAGCTGGAGAAGCTGCGGGATCACCAGGCTCATCGCGAACATGGCGAAGCCGACGGCGATCGAGGCGAGGTTGGTGACCAGCACCTGACGGCGGGCGGTGGTGCGCAGGTCCACCAGCGGCTGGCTGGTGCGCAGTTCGAAGAAGCCCCAGGCCACCAGGATCACGACGGCCGCGACGAACAGCCCGACGGTCGTGCCGCTGCCCCAGCCCCAGTCGGCGCCCTTGGAGATGGCCAGCAGCAGACAGATGAGCCCGGCCGCCATGCCCACGGCACCGACGAGGTCGAACCGGCCGCCGGTGCGCACCCGGGACTCGGGCACGAAGACGGTGACCAGGCCGATGGCCACGGCGCCCAGCACGGCCGAGGTCCAGAACAGCACGTGCCAGCTGAAGTTGTCGGCGATGAGCGCGGCGGCGGGCAGTCCGAGGGCGCCGCCGATGCCGAGGGAGGCGCTCATCAGGGCGGTGGCGGAGGCCAGCCGCTCGGCGGGCAGTTCGTCGCGCATGATGCTGATGCCGAGCGGGATGACACCGGAGGCGAGGCCCTGGAGGGCGCGGCCGATGATCATCGGCACGAGGGAGTCGGCCAGGGCGCAGACGACCGAGCCGATGATCAGCATGACGCCGCTGATCAGCAGCATGCGGCGCTTGCCGAACATGTCACCGAGGCGGCCGACGACCGGGGTGGCCACGGCGGCGGCGAGCAGGGTGGCGGTGACGGCCCAGGCGGTGTCGGAGGCCGGCGCGTCCAGGAGTTTGGGCAGCTCCGGGACGATCGGGATCACCAGGGTCTGCATCAGCGAGACCACGATTCCGGCGAAGGCCAGCACCGCCACCACGGCGTTCGACCGCGGCGGTGCGGAACCTCCCGCCGGGGCGGGAGGGGCGAGGGCGTCGGACATGGGTGGGCCTCCATCGGCTAGTACTTGACCGAGGCAACCTTAAGTCAGTTGCTTGACTTACCCAAGTGGCGCAGGTCATGCCCGTGCGACGAGATCCCTTACCCGTTCCTCCCCCAGTTCGTAGACGGTCTCGTGCGCGTGGGGGTCACGCGCGTGGAGGGTGTGGAAGACCGGCCCGGAGGAACCGCCGAGCACGACGAGCGAGGCCGAGGCCCCGCGCACGGCACGCTCGGTTCCCGGCGCCGCCGTCAGGTCGATGCGGCTGACCACGCCGGGCGTCACCCACACCGGCACCGACTCCAGCAGCCCGAAGAGCTGGAGATGGAAGTGCCCGGTGAGCACGGCCCGGACGTCGCTGCCGCGCAGCACGGCGGCGAGGTCGGCGGGGTTGCGCAGCCCGAAGACCTGCTGGAGGGGGTTGTCGAGGGCGATGGGCGGATGATGGAACGCGAGGACGGTGCCGTGCTCGGCCGGGGTGCTCACCACCTCGCGCAGCCAGGCGAGCTGCCCGGCGGAGAGGTGCCCGTGCACCTTCCCGGGCACCAGCGAGTCGAGCGTGACGAACCGCCACCCGCCGACGGTGCTCACCGCGGCCCGCTCCGCCGCCGCCGACTCCAGAACGGCCTCGGGCTCCGCGTGCCCACTGCCGAGCACCTTGCCGAAGGCCTCGCGCTCGTCGTGGTTCCCGGTCGTATAGAACACCGGCACCCCGCCCAGCACGTCCCGCGCGAACCCGCCCACCAGCGCGTGTACGGCCGTGTACGCCTCCGGGGACCCGTCATCGGCGAGGTCGCCGGTGACGACGACGGCGTCGATGCCCCGCAGATACCGGAGTTCGTGCAGCAGGAGCCGCAGGGAGTCATGCGCGTTGACACCGTGCCGGTTGACGGCGTCAACGCGCTCCAGGTGCGTGTCCGAGAGCTGGAGAATCCTCATCTCCCGGACACTACACAGGAGTTGGGGCTCAGCTCAGCGACTGAAGCGCCGCCGCGTCGTACGGCTTGAGCTCCTCGAAGCGGTCCGCGAGGACCTTCGCCGCCCACTCCGGGTCCTGGAGCAGCGCGCGCCCGACGGCCACGAGGTCGAACTCGTCGCGCTCCAGGCGGTCGAGGAGATCGTCGAGCCCCTTGAGCGGGGATCCCTCGCCCACGAAGGCGTTGAGGAAGTCGCCGTCGAGGCCGACGGAGCCGACGGTGATGACGGGCTTGCCGGTGAGCTTCTTGGTCCAGCCGGCCAGGTTGAGGTCGGCGCCGTCGAACTCGGGGAGCCAGTAGCGGCGCGTGGAGGCGTGGAAGGCGTCGACACCGGCGGCGGCGAGCGGGCTCAGGATGGCCTCCAGCTCCTCCGGGGTCTCCGCGAGCCGGGCGTCGTAGGCCTCCTGCTTCCACTGCGAGTAGCGGAAGATGACCGGGAAGTCGGCGGAGACGGTCTCGCGGACGGCGGCGACGATCTCGGCGGCGAACCTGGTACGGGCGACCGCGTCACCGCCGTAGCCGTCCGTACGGCGGTTCGTGCCGGCCCACAGGAACTGGTCGACCAGGTAACCGTGCGCGCCGTGGATCTCCACGCCGTCCATGCCGATGCGCTCCGCGGCGGCCGCGGCCTCGGCGAAGGCGCCGATGACATCGTCGATGTCGCGCTGGGTCATCGTCGTACCGGTGGACTCGGTCGCGCCGACGCGGATGCCGGAGGGACCGACCGCGGGGGCCTCGGGGAAGGGGTTCTGCCCCTCCTTGCGGACCATGCCGATGTGCCACAGCTGCGGGACGATCGTGCCGCCCGCCGCGTGCACGTCCTCGGCGACCTTCTTCCAGCCCGCGAGCTGCTCCTCGCCGTGGAAGCGCGGGACACGGCCGCTGTACCCGGCCGAGTCATGGCCGACGAACGTCCCCTCGGTGACGACCAGACCCACACCGGCCGCCGCGCGCCGCGCGTAGTACGACGCCACGTCCGCGCCCGGGATGCCGCCCGGGGAGAACATCCGGGTCATCGGCGCCATCACGATGCGGTTCGGGACGGTCAGGCCGTTGATCGTGATCGGCCGGGAGAGGATCTCGGCGGCGCGGGAGGGGGAGGCGGTCACGCGGGGCTCCTAGCGGTGGTACGAGCGGTGGGTACCGTCGGGTATGTGCATACGCATGGACAGTACGCAGTAGGCAACCGCTCAGTACATCCCTCCATTTCCACTGCCCCTGTGATCCCGCCCACCTCCGGGGAACGCCCGAGGGCGGCACCCCCTGTCGGAACAGGGAGTGCCGCCCTCGGCAAGGACTGGACCGATCCGCGAGGGATCAGAAGTCCATGTCACCGCCCGGCATACCGCCACCGGCGGGCGCGGCGGCCTTCTCCGGCTTGTCGGCGATGACGGCCTCGGTGGTGAGGAAGAGCGCGGCGATGGACGCGGCGTTCTGAAGAGCGGAGCGCGTGACCTTCGCCGGGTCGATGATGCCCTCGGCGATCATGTCGACGTAGTCGCCCGTGGCCGCGTTGAGACCCCAACCGACGGTCAGGTTGCGGACCTTCTCGACCACGACGCCGCCCTCGAGACCACCGTTGACGGCGATCTGCTTGAGCGGAGCCTCCAGGGCGAGCTTCACGGCGTTGGCGCCGGTCGCCTCGTCACCCGTCAGCTCGAGCTTCTCGAACACCGCGGAAGCCTGGAGCAGGGCCACGCCACCACCGGCGACGATGCCCTCCTCGACGGCCGCCTTGGCGTTGCGCACGGCGTCCTCGATGCGGTGCTTGCGCTCCTTGAGCTCGACCTCGGTCGCGGCACCGGCCTTGATGACGGCGACGCCACCGGCGAGCTTGGCCAGGCGCTCCTGGAGCTTCTCGCGGTCGTAGTCCGAGTCGCTGTTCTCGATCTCGGCGCGGATCTGGTTGACCCGGCCGGCGACCTGGTCGGCGGAGCCGGCACCGTCGACGATGGTGGTCTCGTCCTTGGTGATGACGACCTTGCGGGCGCGGCCCAGGAGGTCCAGGGTCGCGTTCTCCAGCTTGAGGCCGACCTCCTCGGAGATGACCTCGCCGCCCGTGAGGATGGCGATGTCGCCGAGCATGGCCTTGCGGCGGTCACCGAAGCCCGGGGCCTTGACGGCGACGGACTTGAAGGTGCCGCGGATCTTGTTGACGACCAGGGTCGACAGGGCCTCGCCCTCGACGTCCTCGGCGATGATCAGCAGCGGCTTGCCCGACTGCATGACCTTCTCCAGGAGCGGGAGCAGGTCCTTGACGGAGCCGATCTTGGAGTTGGCGATCAGGATGTACGGGTCGTCCAGGGACGCCTCCATACGCTCCATGTCGGTGGCGAAGTAGGCGGAGATGTAGCCCTTGTCGAAGCGCATACCCTCCGTCAGCTCCAGCTCCAGACCGAAGGTCTGGGACTCCTCGACGGTGATGACGCCTTCCTTGCCGACCTTGTCCATCGCCTCGGCGATGAGCTCGCCGATCTGGGTGTCGGCGGCGGAGATGGAGGCCGTAGAAGCGATCTGCTCCTTGGTCTCGACATCCTTCGCCTGCTCAAGGAGAGCACCGGAGACGGCCTCGACGGCCTTCTCGATACCGCGCTTGAGGGCCATCGGGTTGGCACCGGCGGCCACGTTGCGCAGACCCTCGCGCACCAGGGCCTGGGCCAGGACGGTCGCGGTCGTCGTGCCGTCACCGGCTACGTCGTCGGTCTTCTTCGCGACTTCCTTGACCAGCTCGGCGCCGATCTTCTCGTACGGGTCCTCGAGCTCGATCTCCTTGGCGATGGACACACCATCGTTGGTGATCGTGGGGGCGCCCCACTTCTTCTCGAGGACGACGTTGCGACCCTTGGGGCCGAGCGTCACCTTGACGGCGTCCGCGAGCTGGTTCATGCCGCGCTCGAGGCCGCGCCGCGCCTCCTCGTCGAACGCGATGATCTTGGCCATGTGAAGTGGTCCCTCCAGGACTGGGGGTGATTCCTTCGGACCGCGCCCGCGCCCGCGACGGACGGCTCGCACACCTCGTGGTTCCTTGCCCCACCTGGCCTGCGGGCCTCACCGACCCGGTCCTTCTTTGTCACTCTCACCTTCAGAGTGCTAACGCCAATAATTAGCACTCGGCATGGTCGAGTGCAAGCGCCGCTCAGGGACCGGCCAGGCGCCGCAAGGGCTCCGCGCAGGCCACAGGGGGTCCCGGGCACGCCGAAGGGCCCGCACCCATGACTCCCCATGAGGTGCGGGCCCTTCAAAGAAGAACGTCGCTGCTAATCAGTCGGCGCGTGCTTCAGCCGGTCGCCAGCCGGACCATGTCCGCCTGCGGCCCCTTCTGGCCCTGCGAGATCTCGAAATCGACCCGCTGGCCCTCTTCCAGGGTGCGGTACCCGTCCATCTGGATCGCGCTGTAGTGGACGAAAACATCCGCACCACCGTCGACCGCGATGAAGCCGTACCCCTTCTCCGCGTTGAACCACTTGACGGTGCCCTGAGCCATGCCTAACTCCCCTATTACTGGCCCTTGCACAGATCCACACTTCGCGGATCCGGGTCAGACCTCACCCCCCACGGATTGGGGGCGTGCGCCGGAACGCGTCGACCGCGGCTGAATGTATCTGTCCAACTGCCGTCTGCAACAGGTCAATCGGACGAGAATTCTGGACGTGCGGGGTCCGGAATGTAGTGAGAATTCGCCCGAATTCGGGGCAAGTCGGGCCTCATAAAAGGCACAAGACGCGCAAAAGAACCGCACACTTTGGCTGCTTCTCGTCGCAAGTGGAGCAGGAACTCATATGCGTGTGGCATGGGGGCGCAGCAGCTTCCCCAACTGTACCGCGCTCAACCATAGAGAATTGCCCCCTCCGTTTCTCTCACGGAGGGGGCAATTCGTTGAACTCTCGGTAATCGGCCTTACCGACGGTAATGATCGGTCATTCGGTCAGCTTGACTCAGCCGCCGGCGACGGCCGGGATGATCGAGACGCCGGCACCGTCCGGGGTGGCGGTCTCCAGGCCCTGCTCGAAGCGGACGTCGTCGTCGTTGACGTACACGTTGACGAACCGGCGCAGCTTGCCCTGGTCGTCGAGCACGCGGGCGGCGATACCCGTGTGGTTCTTCTCCAGGTCGGCGATGACGTCGGCGAGGGTCGAGCCCTCGGCGGCGACCTCGGCCTGCCCGCCGGTGTAGGTGCGCAGGATGGTGGGGATGCGGACGGTGACGCTCATTTTCAAGACCTCCGGTCAGGTAGTCGCCCTCAGGGGCGCGGGGCTGTATTGACTTGCGGCTACCGCCGCCTGGGCGCGACCAGCCCCCACCGGCCCGCAGACGAACAACGACTAAGCGAGACCAGCCTCGCGGAACGAATCAAGGTTGGGGCGAATCGTCGCGGTCAGCCCCGTCCCGGCCACCGCATCCAGCGTCTTGAGCCCATCGCCGGTGTTCAGCACCACCGTCGTCAACGTCGGATCCAGCAGCCCGTTCTCGATCAGCTTGCGGGTCACGCCGACCGTCACGCCACCGGCCGTCTCCGCGAAGATGCCCTCCGTGCGGGCCAGCAGCTTGATCGCGTCGACGATCTGCTCGTCGTTCACGTCCTCCACCGCACCGCCGGTGCGACGCGCGATGTCGAGGACGTAGGGGCCGTCGGCCGGGTTGCCGATGGCGAGGGACTTGGCGATGGTGTTCGGCTTCTGGGGACGAACGACGTCGTGGCCCGCCTTGTAGGCGACCGACACCGGCGAGCACCCCTCCGCCTGCGCACCGAAGATCTTGTACGGCTTGTCCTCGACGAGGCCGAGCTTGATCAGCTCCTGGAGCCCCTTGTCGATCTTCGTCAGCTGGGAGCCGGAGGCGATCGGCACGACCAGCTGGTCCGGCAGCCGCCAGCCGAGCTGCTCGCAGATCTCGTACGCGAGGGTCTTGGAGCCCTCGGCGTAGTACGGCCGCAGGTTGACGTTGACGAAGCCCCAGCCCTCACCGGCCGGATCGCCGATCAGCTCGGAGCAGAAGCGGTTCACGTCGTCGTAGTTGCCCTCGATGCCGACGAGCTCACCGCCGTAGACCGCGGCCATGACGACCTTGCCCTGCTCCAGGTCGTGCGGGATGAACACGCAGGAGCGGAAGCCGGCGCGGGCGGCGGCGGCGCCGACGGCACCCGCGAGGTTGCCGGTGGAGGAGCAGGAGAGGGTGGTGAAGCCGAAGACCCGGGCGGCCTCGATGGCCTGGGCGACGACGCGGTCCTTGAAGGAGTGCGTCGGGTTGCCGGAGTCGTCCTTCACGAACAGCTTGCCGGCCTCGACACCCAGCTCACGGGCCAGGTTGTCGGCCTGGACGAGCTTGGTCCAGCCGGGGTTGATGTTGGGCTTGTCGGCCACGTCCGCGGGGACGGGCAGCAGCGGCGCGTAGCGCCAGATGTTCGCGGGTCCCGCCTCGATCCGCTTGCGGAGCTCCTCGGCGTCGTAGGCGGAGAAGTCGTACGCGATCTCGAGCGGGCCGAAACACTCCTCGCAGGCGAAGACCGGGCCGAGAGGCACCCGGTGACCGCATTCGCGGCAGCTGAGCGCCGCGGCGGGGCCGAGGTCGACGGTGGTTCCGGTGGTGTTTGCGACAGTCTGCGCAGCCATGAGAGGCGAGGCCCTTTCTCCTCATCTTCCTCACGACGCATCTCGCCGTGAGACGGATTTGGCACCTTCCCGAGTCGGGAGCCTCGCGGAGCGATCAACAATGATCTACGAGTACCGACTGGAGGGTTGCCGGGGCTTCATCGGGCCGTATCCCTCTGCCCCTCTGGATGAGCGGTATGAAGTTGTGAACGTCGGACCATCCAGGACATGTGATGGTCATCCGCGTTGTTCAAGACTGTAACCGACGAGGTGGACAGTTGAGATAGACGTCCGAACCGCGAGATGGATCACAAGTAGTGGATCACAAGTAGAGGAGTCGCCTACGTGCTGGAAGAAGTCGAGCGCTGGCTGACCACCCGCTCCTGGTCCGTGACCGACCGGCCGCTCCACCAGATACTGGCCGCCAAGCAGCGCACGGGCCAGTCGGTCAGTGTGGTGCTGCCCGCGCTGAACGAGGAGGAGACGGTCGGCGACATCGTCGCGATCATCCGTCACGACCTCATGCAGCAGGTCCCGCTGGTCGACGAGATAGTCGTCGTCGACTCGGGGTCGAGCGACCGTACGGCGGAAGTGGCGGCCGCGGCCGGGGCCACGGTGGTGCACCGCGACGCGATCCTGCCCCGCCTGCCCGCCGTCCCCGGCAAGGGCGAGGTGCTGTGGCGCTCGCTGCTGGTGACCAGCGGCGACATCGTCTGTTTCATCGACGCCGACCTGAAGGAGTTCTCCTCCGACTTCGTCGCCGGGATCGTCGGCCCGCTGCTCACCGAACCCGGGGTCGACCTGGTCAAGGCCATGTACGACCGTCCGCTCGGCGGCGCCGCGGGCCAGGGCGGCCGGGTGACCGAGCTGATGGCCCGCCCGCTGCTGAACATGCACTGGCCGCAGCTGGCCGGTTTCGTCCAGCCGCTGGGCGGTGAGTACGCGGCCCGCCGCTCTCTGCTGGAGCAGCTGCCGTTCCCGGTCGGCTACGGCATCGAGCTCGGCATGCTCGTCGACGCCCTGCACCTCGTCGGCCTCGACGCGCTCGCCCAGGTCGACGTCGGTGTCCGCAAACACCGTCACCAGGACGGGCAGGCCCTCGGCCGGATGTCCGCCGCGATCTACCGCACCGCCCAGCTCCGGCTGGCCCGCGGCCACCTCGTCCGCCCCTCCCTCACCCAGTTCGAACGCGGCGAGACCGGCTTCGAGCCCCGCACCTACTCCGTGGACACGGAGGAACGCCCGCCGATGGCGGAGATCGCGGAGTACGCGACCCGCAAGGTGGCCTGAGCCTTGCGGTCGGGCGGGCCGCATCGGACCGGACGCACGTTTGAGTGTTCCGTGGCCGGGCTAGGTTGATCCGTATGGCTTCAACGTTCGGTGCTGCTCAGGTACTGGTGGCCTCCAACCGTGGCCCGGTCTCCTACGAGGTCCGGGCGGACGGCACGCTGTCCGCCCGGCGCGGTGGGGGTGGGCTGGTCTCGGGGCTGTCGGCGATCGGCTCCGACGCGGACGCCCTGTGGGTCTGCTCGGCGCTGAGCGACGGCGACCGCGAGGCGGTACGGCGCGGGGAGGGCGAGGCCGGCGTACGGATGCTCGACATCCCCGCCGGCGTGCACGCGGACGCGTACAACGGCATCGCCAACTCGGTCCTGTGGTTCGTCCACCATCTGCTGTACCAGACCCCGCTGGAACCGGTCTTCGACGCGGAGTTCCGGCGGCAGTGGGCGTCGTACGAGACCTACAACCGCGCCTTCGCCGAGGCGCTGGCGGCGGAGGCCGCGCGGGGCGCGGCGGTCGTGGTGCAGGACTACCACCTCACGCTGGTGCCGGGGATGCTGCGGGAGCTCCGCCCCGACCTGCGGATCGGTCACTTCTCGCACACCCCGTGGGCCCCGCCGGAGTACTTCCGGATGCTGCCGGACGACGTGGCCGAGCAGGTGCTGCGGGGCATGCTCGGCGCGGACCGGCTGGGGTTCCTGACCCGGCGCTGGGCATCCGCGTTCGAGGCGTGCGCGACGGAGATCGTCGGCGGGCTCGGGGACACCCGGGTCGGTGTGCACGGGCTCGGCGCGGACGCGGACTTCCTGCGCAAGCGGTCGCACGAGGCGGACGTGGCCGAGCGGATGGCGGCCCTGAGGACGGAGATCGGCGCGGGCCGCCGCACGATCGTCCGGGTCGACCGCACCGAGCTGTCGAAGAACATCGTCCGCGGTCTGCACGCGTACGAGCATCTGCTGGCGACCCGCCCCGAGTGGCGGGAGCGGGTCGTGCACGTGGCGTTCGCCTACCCCTCCCGGCAGGACCTCGCCGTCTACCGGGACTACACGGCCGAGGTGCAGCGCTTGGCGGACGAGATCAACTCGGCGTACGGAACGCCTGGTTGGGCCCCGGTGGTGCTGCACGTCAAGGACGACTTCGCCCGCTCCCTCGCCGCGTACCGGCTTGCCGACGTGGCCCTGGTCAACCCCATCCGCGACGGCATGAACCTGGTCGCGAAGGAGGTGCCGGTCGTCTCCGACGAGGGGTGCGCGCTGGTGCTGTCGCGGGAGGCGGGGGCGTACGAGGAGCTGGGCGAGGACGCGATCGTGGTCAATCCGTACGACGTGATCGGCACCGCCGACGCCCTGCACGAGGCGCTGACGATGGGGCCCGGGGAGCGGGCGGAGCGCACGAAGCGGCTCGCCGCCGCGGCCACGGCGTTGCCGCCCGCGCAGTGGTTCCTGGATCAGCTGGCGGCGTTGCGCTCCTGATCACCGGGGGAAGTTCCGGGAAGCTCTTCCGCCAGTCGCCGCAGCAGTCGTACCAACCCCGCCGGGCCGTCCACCACCAGGTCGGCCCGTTCCTTCAGCTCGGCCACCTCCTCGCTGCCGGTGCTGCACACCAGCAGCCCGGGGATCCCGTCGGAGCGGAGCTTGTCCACGGCGGCGAAGGCGGGGAGGTCTCCGAGGTCGTCGCCGGCGTAGAGCACGGCCTCGGCGCCCAGCTCATGGACGTACTCCGTCAGGGCCCGGCCCTTGTCCATGCCCGGCGGGCGGAGTTCGAGGACGAGCCGGCCGGGTTCGACGATCAGGCCGTGGCGGGTGGCGAGGTCGGTGAGAGGGCCGCGCAGTGCGTCGAAGGCGGCCTGCGGGTCCTCGGCCCGGCGGGTGTGGACGGCGACGGCCCGCCCCTTCTCCTCGATCCAGGTGCCGTGCCAGGCGCCGATGCCGTCGAGGAAGCCGGGGAGTTCGGCGCGGACGGCGGCGACGCCGGGGTGCGGGGCGGGGGCGGTGACCTCGCCGCTGACGGCGTCCCAGCGCTCGGCGCCGTAGTGGCCGAGGACGACGAGGTGTTCGAGGCCGGGGACGCCCGCGAAACCGCCGAGGCGGACGGCGACACCGGCGGGGCGACCGGTGACGACGGCCACGGAGGCGAGCTTCGGGGCGAGGGCGGCGAGCGCGGACACGGCGTCGGGGTGGGCCCGGGCCTGTTCCGGGTCGGCCACGATCGGCGCGAGCGTCCCGTCGAAGTCGAGCGCGACGACCGTCCTGCCGGGCCGCGCGAGCATCGCCGCGAGCCCTTCGCGTCCGGCCTGGGTCACCGGCGTGCGCGGGAAGTCGTCCGTGGAGTCCTTGTGGCTGCCCATAGAGGGACCATATCCACGGCGCCGGATCGCACGCCTTTTTCTCGCCCCCGCCGCCCCTACCCGTTCCCATCCCTGGGGGCTGCCGCCCCCAGACCCCCGCTTCGGCCCCGAAAGGGCCTCGTCCTCAAACGCCGGACGGGCTGAAAGAAGCGTCCGTGTCGGTCAGTCCCTCCGTCACCTCTCCGACCTGCGTGCGTCGCGCACCCTGCGCAGGCGGTTCACCGTGACCGGGTCGTGGGCCAGGGCGCGTGGGTCGTCCAGCAGCGCGTTGAGGAGCTGGTAGTAGCGGACCGGGGCCAGGCCCAGTTCCTCGCGTATCGCACGCTCCTTCGCGCCGGGGCCGGTGAAGCCGCGGCGTTCGAGGGCGAGGATGGCCTGTTCTCGGGGGGCCAGGTCGTTCATGTCAGCGACCGTAGCCCCCGCCACTGACAAGCCCTACTCCGCGCTCTCCGCCATCTGCGCCTTCGACTGGATGCCGGCCAGGACCTCCGACGGACTGCCCCCGGCCGTCACCGCCTCGCCGATCCGCTGCTTGACGGCCGCGCTGACGTCCGCCCAGGACGTCTTGCCGACGGGGTAGAGCTCGGAGCCGGGGAGTTCCGCCAGGAAGGGCTCCAGATGCTTGTCCTCCTTCGCCGTGCTCATGACCTCGGAGGCCGACAGGGTGACCGGCAGCAGGTCGTACTCACGGGAGAAGGCGAGCACGTTCTTCTCGTCGTAGACGAAGTCGAGGAAGTCCCCGATCTGCTCGGCGTGCCCGTTCTGCTTGAACGCCGTCATCCAGTCGGCGACGCCCATGGAGTACTTGGTCGGACCGTCGACGCCGGGCATCGGGACCATGCCGAACTTCACGCCCTTGGCCGCGGCGGTCTTCATCAGCGTGGGATGCCCGTTCAGCATCCCGACCTCGCCGTCCGCGAACGCGGCGAACGCGTCGGCCCGGTTCAGCTTCCCCGGCGCGACCGGCCCGGTCAGCCCCTTGCCGACGAGGTCGTCCCTGAGCCAGGTCAGGGTGTCGACGTTCGCCGCCGAGTCGATGCCGTAGGTGCCGATGTCCTCGGTGTAGCCGCCCCCGCCGCTGAGCAGCCACTGCATGGTCTCGGCCTGCGCCTCCTCGGAGCCGAGGGGCAGGGCGTACGGGTACTTCACGCCCGCCGCCTTCAGCGCGGCGGCGTCCGCGGCGAGCTCCGCCCAGGTCTTCGGCGGGGTCAGCCCGGCCTTGGCGAAGAGGGTCTTGTTGTAGAAGAGCAGCCGGGTGGAGGCCGCGAACGGCATGCCGTACTGCGTCGAGTCGACCTCCCCCGCCGAGGCGAGCCGCGAGACGAAGTCGGCCTCGGTGGAGATGGAGAGCAGTTCGCCGGCGGAGTAGAGCAGGCCGTCGGCCGCGTAGTCGGCGTACGCGCCGATCTGCGCCATGTCGGGCGCGTTCCCGTCCGCGACCATGTCCTTGACCTCGCGGTCGACGTCGTTCCAGGAGTAGACGCTGACGTCGACCTCGACGCCGGGGTGATCGGCCTCGTAGTCCGCCACCAGCGCGTCCCAGTACTTCTGGGAGCTGTTCGCCTTGCTGTTCCCGTAGTCCGCGGCGACCAGTCGCAGGGTCACGTCCCCCGAGTCGTCGCCGAGGCCGCAGCCGCCGAGAACCGCCGTCATGCCCAGCGCGGACACCACCGCGATCGTTCCTGTCCTACCCCGCCGCACTGCCGAGCCCCACATCGTCGTCATCGCCACTGGAACCTCCGAAACTTTCGAAAGGTCAGACATAAGGTCTACACCACGTGAGTGGACTAGACCTCTCCCGGGTCGGCGGGCCACACTACCCCCGTGAGACATGTCATCGCCCTCGATGTGGGCGGCACCGGAATGAAGGCCGCCCTCGTCGGCGCCTCCGGCGAGCTGCTCCACCAGGCCCGCCGCGCCACCGGCCGGGAGCGCGGCCCCGACGCGGTCGTCGAGGGCATCCTCGACTTCGCCGCCGAGCTGCACGCGTACGGCGCCGAGCACCTCGGCGAGCCCGCGTCCGCCGCCGGCGTCGCCGTCCCCGGCATCGTCGACGCCGACCAGGGCGTCGCCCGCTACGCCGCCAACCTCGGCTGGCGCGACGTCCCGCTGCGCGCGCTGCTCACCGAGCGACTCGCAGTCCCCGTCGCCCTCGGCCACGACGTCCGCACCGGCGGCCTCGCCGAGGGCCGGCTCGGCGCCGGCCAGGGCGCGGACCGCTTCTTCTTCGTCCCCCTCGGCACCGGCATCGCGGGCGCCATCGGCATCGGCGGCCGGGTGGAGGCGGGCGCCCACGGCTTCGCGGGCGAGATCGGCCACATCGTCGTACGCCCGGGCGGGGCCGCCTGTCCGTGCGGTCAGGCCGGCTGCCTGGAGCGGTACGCCTCCGCGGCGGCGGTCAGCCAGGCATGGGCCGCCGCTTGCGGGGACCCCTCGGCCGACGCGGCCGACTGCGCGAAAGCCGTCGAGTCCGGCGACCCCCGGGCTCAGGCCGTCTGGCAGCACGCCATCGACGCCCTCGCCGACGGCCTGGTCACCGCCCTCACCCTCCTGGACCCCAGCACCCTGATCATCGGTGGCGGCCTGGCGGAGGCGGGGGAAACCTTGTTCACACCACTGAGGGATGCCGTCCAACAGCGGATCACCTTCCAGAAGCTGCCGACGATCGTCCCGGCGGCCCTCGGCGACACGGCGGGTTGCCTGGGCGCGGGCCTGCTGGCCTGGGACCTCCTCGACACAACCGACCTCAAGGAGGAAACCCCCTGATGGCAACGCCGCAAGGGGCGCGGGGAACTGCGCGACCAGCCACAACGCACCCGCACCCCGCATCGAACAGCGCCCCCCTCATCCTCTCCGGCGCAACGGTCGTCCTCCCCACAGGAACCGTCCAAAGCGGCCGAGTGATCATCAACGGCACCCACATCGCCGGAAGCGCACCAGAGAACGCCCAGGTCACCGACGTATCCGGCCACTGGCTCATCCCGGGGTTCGTGGACATCCACAACCACGGCGGCGGCGGAGCCAGCTTCACCTCCGGCACCACAGAAGACGTACTCCACGGCATCCACACGCACCGCGTGCACGGCACCACCACCCTCGTCGCCTCCACCGTCACCGGCGACATGGACTTCCTCGCCCAGCGCGCCGGCCTGCTGAGCGAGCTCGCCGAGCAGGGCGACATCGCCGGCATCCACTTCGAGGGCCCGTTCATCTCCCCGTGCCGCAAGGGCGCGCACTCCGAGGAGCTGCTGCGCGACCCGGACCCCGCCGAGGTCCGCAAGCTGATCGACGCGGCGCGCGGCCAGGCCAGGATGGTCACGCTCGCCACCGAGCTCCCCGGCGGCATCGACTCCGTACGGCTCCTCGCCGAGCACGGCGTCATCGCGGCGATCGGCCACACCGACGCGACGTACGAGCAGACGGTGGAGGCCATCGACGCGGGCGCCACCGTCGCCACCCACCTCTTCAACGCGATGCCCGCCCTCGGCCACCGCGCCCCGGGCCCGATCGCCGCCCTCCTGGAGGACGAGCGGATCACGGTCGAGCTCATCAACGACGGCACGCATCTGCACCCGGCCGCCCTCCAGCTGGCGTTCCATCACAAGGGCGCGGACCGGGTCGCGTTCATCACGGACGCGATGGACGCGGCCGGCTTCGGCGACGGCCGCTACATGCTGGGCCCGCTGGAGGTCGAGGTCAGCGAGGGCGTGGCCCGGCTGGTGGAGGGCGGTTCGATCGCGGGGTCGACGCTGACCCTGGACCGGGCCTTCAAGCGCGCGGTGACCATCGACAGGCTGCCGGTGGAGGACGCCGTCGCGGCGCTGTCGGCCAACCCGGCCCGGCTGCTGGGCATGGCCGACCGCGTCGGCTCCCTCGAACCCGGCCGGTACGCCGACCTCGTCCTGCTCGACGCCGACTTCGAGCTCAAGGGCGTGATGCGCCGGGGTGAATGGGTGGTCGATCCCCAACTGGGCTGATCTGTCCATCTGTTGAGGGCGGCGGTTGGCCTGGGAGACTGGGCCGACCGCCGTCCGTTTGGCATGATCACCCCACCAAACGGCTCAGCAACGTCTTCGGGGGAGGTCGGCCCAGGTGATCCTCACGGTCACGCTGAACACCGCTCTCGACATCACCTACCGTGTACGGGCCCTGCGGCCGCACGCCTCCCACCGGGTCTCCGAGGTCACCGAACGCCCCGGCGGCAAGGGTCTGAACGTGGCCCGCGTGCTCGCGGCCCTCGGCCACGAGGTGACGGTCACCGGCTTCACCGGCGGCGCGACCGGCCGCGTGATCCAGGACCAGCTGACGAGTGCTCCCGGCGTGACCGACGCGCTGCTCCCGGTCTCCGGCGCCACCCGCCGCACCATCGCCGTCGTCGACGAGCGGACCGGCGACACCACCCAGCTCAACGAGCCGGGCCCGGTGGTCACCCCGCCGGAGTGGTCGGCCTTCCAGGAGGCGTACGAGGATCTCCTCGCGTCGGCCGACGCGGTGGCCCTGTGCGGCAGCCTGCCGCCGGGGGTGCCGGTGGGCGCGTACGCCGGGCTGGTCCGCACCGCGAGGGCGGCCGGAGTACCGGTGTTGTTGGACACCAGCGGGGAGCCGCTGCGCCGCGGGGTCGCCGCCCGCCCGGACCTCATCAAGCCGAACGCCGACGAACTGGCCGAGCTGACCGGCTCCCACGAGCCACAGCGGGCCACCCAGGACGCCCGCCGTCGGGGCGCCCGCGCGGTCGTCGCCTCGCTCGGCACCGACGGCCTGCTCGCCGCCGCCCCCGAGGGCCGCTGGCGCGCCACCGCGCCGGCCCGCCTCCACGGCAACCCGACGGGCGCCGGCGACTCGGCGGTCGCGGGCCTGCTGTCGGGGCTGGTGGAACATCTGCCCTGGCCCGACCGGCTGGCCCGCGCGGTCGCCCTGTCGGCGGCGACGGTCGCGGCGCCGGTGGCGGGCGAGTTCGACCAGGGGGTCTACGAGGAGCTGCTGGGGCGGATCACGGTGACCGGCGGGGTCAACGCGGCGTAGGGACTAGGAGTCGACCCAGCCGTTCACCAGCCACAGCTGGTCGAGGAGGGCGTCGCACTGGTTGCCCTGCTCGCAGGAGATCTTGATGGTGTTGCTGCCCTTGTTGAGCTGGACCCAGTTGTAGGTCTGCGTCCAGCCCTTGGCGTAGTCGCCCTCGGCGGCCTTGGCGTAGTTGTCCATGCCGACCGGGGTCGTGGAGGCCGTGCCGTTGATCGTGAGGGTCGCGGTGGCGTCCTTTCCGGGGACGCTGTAACCCGTGTACAGGGTGTACTTGCCGCTCTTCGGGATGCCGCTGACGTTCCAGGTCACCGAGGAGCCGACCTGGTTGAAGCCGTTGAGGTAGATCCCGCCGTCGGCCTTGGCGCCCTGGACGTCGGTCGCGGTGGTGATGCCGGGGCTCAGCGACAGCGCCTTCGCGTCGATCTTCGGCAGGTCGTCCTCGCTCGCCGCGCTGCCGCTCGCCGACGCGCTCGGCTTGCTGCTCTGCTGGGCGGTCGGGGCGGTGGACGCCTCGCTGCCGCCGTCCTTGTCGTCGTCGCCGCCGAGCATGGCCACGCCGATACCGATGACGACCGCGGCGACCACCGCGATGGCGCCGATCAGCAGCCCCTTGGTGTTGGGGCCGCGGCCCCGGCCGCCGCCGTTGCCGCCGTACGGCTGCTGCTGGGTGGTGGGAGCGCCGCCCGGGAAGGTCTCGGGCGCGGCGTAGTGCGCGTTGTTCGGCTGGCCGTAGGCCCCCTGCTGCTGGGCCTGCTGCTGCGGCACCTGTCCGTACGGCGCGGTCGGCTGCTGCTGGCCGTACTGGCGCTGTCCGACGGGGCGCACCCGGTTGACGGTGTTCGGGTAGCCGTAGCCACCGGACGGCGGCTGGGCTCCGTTGGCCTGCCCGTCGGCGTAGAGGTAGCCGAACGGGTCGTCGTCCTCGGGCGTGCTGGCGCCGTTGTTGCCGGACGTCATCCCTTGGTACTCCTCACCAGGTGCGGGCGGATGCGATACATGGAGTCAGAATGGCGAGCCTACCCGCTCCTGCTGCCCCAAACGGGTGACTCGGATCGCATCAACTCACTGACCTGGGCTTCAGCCCGCGCGCCGGTGCTGTTTGGGACGAGATCGTTTCTCTACGTACATCCGCTCGTCGGCGGACTTCAGCACCTCGTCGGCGGTCATGCCGCAGTGCGCCCAGCCGATGCCGAAGCTGGCGCCCACGCGCACGGCCCGGCCCTCGGCGCGGATGGGCTGGATGATCTCGTTGCGCAGGCGTACGGCGAGATCGGCGGCGTCGGCGCGGCCGAGGCCGTCGGCGAGGATGACGAACTCGTCGCCGCCGAGCCGGGCGACGGTGTCACCGTCGCGGACCTGCCGGGTCAGCCGGCGGGCGACCTCGATGAGAACCGCGTCACCGGCGTTGTGCCCGAACCGGTCGTTGATCGACTTGAAGCCGTCGAGGTCGCAGAAGAGGACCGCGAGCCCCTTGGTGCCGTCGTCGTGCTCCCCCTCGGGGGCGGCGGTGTGCACATGGTGGTCGTAGGCGTCGAAGGACTCGACGCCGGGCCGGAAGTCGAAGCCATGGCCGTGCGCGTCGAAGGCGGGGTGGCCGTAGGCCGCGTCCAGGGACTCCAGGGCGCCGGGGTGCGCGGGGCGCTGACAGAGGCGGGAGGAGAGACGGGCACGCAGTTCGGCGGAGTTCGGCAGGCCGGTGAGGGAGTCGTGCGAGGCGCGGTGGGCGAGCTGGAGCTCGCGGCGCTTGCGGTCCTCTATGTCCTCGACGTGGGTGAGGAGAAACCGGGGGCCGTCCGCGGCGTCGGCGACGACGGAGTTGCGGAGACTGACCCACACGTACGTGCCGTCGCGGCGGCCGAGGCGCAGCTCCGCGCGTCCGCCCTCCGCCGAGGTCCGCAGCAGGGTCCCTATGTCCTCGGGGTGGACGAGGTCGGAGAAGGCGTAGCGGCGCATCGCGGAGGCGGGGCGGCCCAGGAGGCGGCACAGGGCGTCATTGGTGCGCAGGATGCGGCCGTGCTGGTCGCCGCCCATCTCGGCGATGGCCATGCCGGAGGGGGCGTACTCGAAGGCCTGCCGGAAGCTTTCCTCGCTCGCGCGCAGCGCCTGCTGCTCCCGTTCGAGTCTGACCAGTGCGCGCTGCATGTTGGCCCTCAGACGCGCGTTGCTGATCGCGATCGCGGCCTGGAACGCGTACATCTGGAGCGCTTCGCGACCCCATGCGCCGGGCCTGCGTCCGTTGCGCGGCCGGTCCACCGACAGCACGCCGATCAGCTCGCCGCACGCGCCGCCCTGCACGCCCGGCGTGAACATGGGCGCGAAGAGCCGGTCGGAGGGGTGCCACTCGTCCTCGAAGCGGGGCGCTGGGCCGTCGGTGTACCACTGCGGTACGTCGTCGTCGTCGAGGACCCAGCCCTCGGTGTGCGGGATGAAGACCAGGTCGCCCCAGGTCTCGCCCATGCTCAGCCGGCGCTCCCAGGACTCGCGGGAGCCGACCCTGCCGGTGATCAGCGCCTCGGCGGCCGGGTTGCCCGCGAAGGCGGCGACGACGAGGTCGCCGTCGGGGCGGACGAGGTTGACACACGCCAGCTCGTAGCCGAGGCCGGTGACGACGCCGTCGGCGACTGTCTGAAGGGTGTCCGCAAGAGACCGGGCGGTGTTCATGTCCGCCATGACCTGGTGCAGTTGCCGCAGGGTCGCAAGGCGGACGTAGGGCTCCGACTCGGTCTCCATGCTCGCCCTCCCCCCGAGACCTCGCAGCGAATCAAGGGTTCTCATCGGCGTATCGTTCTGGCAGCTTCCCCGCCACTGAATCACAGCGCGCTGCTCACTCGGTACACAGGGTCAACAATTAATGCCCCTTGTGACTCAAGTCACAGCTAAAGATGAACAATTGAGTGGTGTTTCTGCGTTTTCGCTGTGCGTTTACTGAACGCAAACTTTGTGGGCATGTGCGGAGTGCATACACGGCGATCGGTCGCGGGTCCTAGGTCCGAGTTCGGGCTGAGGTCCGATGCGGCGAGCACCGGGCGGACACTAGCGTTCCCGACGTGCCGAACACAGCCCCCACCGCCACCGTCCTTCCCTCCGGGCATCCTGAGGGGGTGAGCAACGACGAGTTCCGCGCCGCCATGTCCCGGCTGGCCTCGGGCGTGGTCCTGGTGACCGCCTTCGAGCCGCCGCTCGACCCTGACGGACCCAAGGGCGAGGACGTCGGCATGACGGCCACCGCGTTCATGTCGGTCTCCCTCGACCCGCCGCTGGTGCTGGTCAGCCTGCGTGAAGGCTCCCGCATGGACGACCTCCTCGACGAGCAGCCCCTGTGGGCCGTCTCCGTCCTGGCCGAGAGCCAGCGGCACATCGCGGGGCGCTTCGCGATGAAGGGCCGGCTCAGCGACCGGCTCCTCTTCGAGGACATCCCCTACGTCCGCGGCGCGGCCACCGGGGCAGCGCTGGTGGGTGGAGCGCTGGCGACCCTTGAGTGCCGGACGGAGCAGCGCGTGCGGGCCGGGGACCACACGCTCGTCATCGGCCGGGTGCTCACCGCGCGCGTGCCGAGCGCGGACGGGGGGCCGCTGGCGTACTTCAAGGGGCGGTATCGGCAGCTGGGTTGACGGTAATTCGCGTGTGCCTCGGGGACGGCGCCGTCTAAGGTGCCGCGCATGATCACGCCCGGCCTCCGCCTCGAAGAAATAACCCCCCGCAATATCGACGCCGCCCTCGCCATTCGCGTCCGTCCCGAGCAGGAATTCGCGGTCTCCCCGGTGGTGAAGTCCCTCGCCGAGGCGTACGTCCATCCCGGCACCGCCTGGCCCCGCCTGATCGTCGACGGCGACCGGCCGGTCGGCTTCCTGATGGCCTTCTTCGACATCGACTGGGCCGACGACGGCACCCTCATCCGCTCCGGACTGTGGCGGCTGAACATCGACGCGGGCGCGCAGGGGCGGGGGTACGGGCGGTTCGCGGTGGAGTCGGTGGCGGCGGAGATCCGGCGCCGGGGCGGCACGGAGCTGTACGTCACCTGGCATCCGGGGGAGCACGGGCCGGAGAACTTCTACCTCGGGCTGGGATTCCGGACGAACGGGGAGACGGTGGAGGGGGAAACGGTGGGGGTGCTGGGGCTGGGCTAGAGGATCTCCACCTCGCTGTCCGCCACGCGCGCGTGCTCCGTCACGATGTCGATCACCGCGATCCGCTCCTGTACGAACGTGAACGCCAGCGTCCGCTCCACCCTTCCGTCGATCAGCACCGCGAGCCCGGTGCGGCCGTTCACCAGGGCGGGCCTCGCGATCCGGGCGACCGCCGCGAAGCTCGTCGCGCCCTTCGCCACCGCGAGGGCGCCGGCCGTGACCCCGGCCTCGGTGCGCGCGACCACGTCCGGGTCGAGTACGTCGACCAGGGCCTCGAAGTCGCCGTCGCGCGCGGCGGCCAGGAACGCGTCGACGACCTCGCGTTGGCGTCGGCGCACCTCGTCGGCGTCGGGCGCGGGCGCACCCTGCACGCGGCGGCGGGCGCGGCTGGCCAGCTGGCGGGCGGCGGCGGGGGTACGGCCGACGACCTCGCCGACCTCCTCGAAGGGCACGGCGAACAGGTCGTGCAGCACGAACGCCAGGCGTTCGGCGGGCGTCAGGGTGTCGAGTACGACGAGCAGGGCGACCCCGACCGAGTCGGCGAGCAGGGCGTCCTGTTCGGGGTCGGCGGTCTCGGCGGTCTCGGCGGGTGGGAGGGGGACGTCGTCGGGTTCCAGGGGCTGTTCGGCGCGTGAGGTGCGGGTGCGGAGCATGTCGAGGCAGACCCGGCCGACGACCGTGGTCAGCCAGCCGGCCAGGTTGTCTATGTCGTCGGCGCCGGTGCGGTTCAGCCGGAACCAGGCTTCCTGTACGGCGTCCTCCGCCTCGGAGGACGATCCGAGCATCCGGTGCGCCACGGCCCTGAGACGGGGGCGGTGGGTCTCGAAGCGGTGGGCGAGGAAGTCGTTGTCGGTCATCTGTCACACCTTTCCGTCAGGGTGTTGACGGATGACGGGGCGACTGTGTGACAGCAAGCGTGCGGGTGCGTTGTGGGTCGGGGCCGCGCCGGGGGGTGTCCGTCCTCGGAACGGCGCGGAATCGGTCACCTATGAAGAGGCGCCCGTGATGACGCGCTGCGGCGTCGTGCCGCCCAGGGGCGCGGGGAACCGCGCGAGCGGCCACGACGTGGCCGCGGCCGGGCGTCCTCGGTCAGCCCCAGTCTCTGCCCGTTCTGCCTCGCTTCGTCTCCGCGCGCTGCTTCTTCTCGCGTAGGCGGCGTTCGTTGATGCCTCGCGGGATGCGGGTCGGCTTGCGGGGCTTGGGGGGCGGGGCGGTCGCTTCGGCGAGGAGCGCCGCGAGGCGTACCGCGGCTGTCTCGCGGTTGCGCCACTGGGAGCGGTGTTCGGAGGAGCGGACGGTGATGACGCCGTCCACCAGGCGGGACGCCAGCCGTTCGAGGGCGCGGGCCTTCCAGACCTCGGGCAGGGCGTCGGTGTTGGCGAGGTCGAAGCGGAGCTCCACCTGGGAGTCGCTGGTGTTGACGTGCTGCCCGCCGGGTCCGGACGAGCGCGAGAAACGCCACTGGAGCTCGGCCTCGGGAAGCGAGACGGAGCCGCGGATGACGTGGGGACCGGACATGCCGTCCATGGTCCCCCGGATGACCGGCACACGTCACGCGAATATCGTTCACCGTCTGTTCGGTAAAGAAAGTAAAGACACCTGGAACCTTCGGTACCCCTCTCGGCGTTCATACGGGTAGATGTAGCTTCAGGCAGTACATAAACGAGGGAAAGGACTCCCAACCATGGCTGTAAGCCTGTCCAAGGGTGGCAACGTCTCGCTCACCAAGGAGGCTCCGGGCCTGACCGCCGTCACCGTGGGCCTCGGCTGGGACGTCCGCACCACCACCGGCACGGACTTCGACCTCGACGCCTCCGCGATCGCGGTCAACACGCAGGGCAAGGTCTATTCGGACGGCCACTTCGTGTTCTTCAACAACAAGCAGACCCCGGACCAGACCATCGTCCACACCGGTGACAACCGCACGGGTGAGGGCGCCGGCGACGACGAGGCGATCAACGTCAACCTGGCCGGTCTCCCGGCCGACATCGACAAGATCGTCTTCCCGGTCTCGATCTACGACGCGGAGAACCGCTCGCAGAACTTCGGCCAGGTCCGCAACGCCTACATCCGCATCGTCAACCAGGCCGGCGGCGCCGAGATCGCGCGCTACGACCTGTCCGAGGACGCGGCGACGGAGACGGCGATGGTCTTCGGCGAGCTGTACCGCAACGGCGCCGAGTGGAAGTTCCGCGCCGTCGGCCAGGGCTACGCCTCGGGCCTGGTCGGCATCGCCCAGGACTTCGGCGTCAGCGTCTGACAAACGCGGGATCGCGCGAAGACCCCCGGCTTCGGCCGGGGGTCTTCGGCGTTCGGGGGCGGTAGCGTCCCCGCGTGCGCCTCGAACCCCTGCCTCTGACGGCCGATCACGACATCCCGGCCCCCGTCCTCACCGAACTCACCGCGCTTTACGCCTCCAATCACCAGTTCCACGCCCTCAGCGGCGACTTCCCCGACCCGTACGACATCCGTCCGGAGCAGGTGGCCGCCGCGCTGGCCGAGGAGCTGGCCCATCCCGGTGTGGAGGTGCTGCTGGCCCGTGGCGAGGGGCGGGTGGTGGGGATCGTGATCACGCTCGCGCACCATCCCGATCCCGACGATCCCGACCCGTGGATCGGGCTGCTGATGGTCGACGCGGCGGCGCATCGCAAGGGGGTCGGCAAGCGGGTCGCGGGGCTTGTCGAGGAACGGTTCCGCTCCGCCGGGCGTACCGCTCTGCGGCTGGCCGTCCTCGACAACAACCCCCGCGGCCTCGCCTTCTGGACCGCCCTCGGCTACGAGGTCGTCGACCACCGCACCGACCTTCAACTCGGCCGGCCGTGTGCCGTTCTGCGCAAGTCGCTGCGCCTGCCCCGGCACGCCGCCCGGGTCGCCGTACTCGATCCGGAAGGGGCCGTCTTCCTCTTCCGGTACGACAACGTCGAGGTCGGCCTCCACTGGGCGCCGCCCGGCGGGGGCCTTGAGGCGGACGAGACGCCGCGGGAGGGCGCCCTGCGGGAGCTGCGCGAGGAGACGGGCTGGACGGATCTGGAGCCCGGCCCGCTGCTGTGCACCTGGGAACACGACTTCACCCATGCGGTCGGGCCCGTTCACCAGGACGAGCACATCTACGTCGCCCACGGTCCGCGCCGCGAGCCGGTCGGCCCGCATCTCGCCGCCGCCCACGCCGAGGACGGCATCCTCGCCTGGCGCTGGTGGCCACGGGAGGAACTGCGCGCCACGCCGGACGCCCTGTGGCCGCCGGACCTCGCCCGCCTGCTGGACGGGGCCGAGTGACGGATTCGCCGCCAACTCCGCTTAACAAGCGAGGAGTTGACCATGCCTCACACGTCCGCATAGCGGATTGTGAAAACTGACTTTCGGACAAGAACACGTAAAGTCTTGACGGCGGCCTGTCAAACGGGCCGGTTCGGATGTCACCCTCTCCTCGCTCGCCGCACCTCTGTGCCCCACCTGTGCCTTGCCTGTGCCTCGCCAACCCTGAGGCCGGCCCGAAGGAGACCGAGTGAGACAGCAGTCCCGTATCTCCCGTACGACCCGTCTGCGTGCCGCCGCCCTGATCGGCTCGGCGGCCATGGTCGTGCTCGCGCTTCAGAACGGTGCCGCCACCGCGGCCCCCGAGTCCGTCAACGGCGCCACCGCCCTTCCCCTCAGCGCCCCGGCCCGCGCCGCCGCCCTCAAGTCGGCGCAGGACGCGGCGGGTTCCACCGCCGACGAGCTCGGGCTCGGCGCCCAGGAGGCGCTGGTCGCCCGCGATGTCGTCAAGGACGCCGACGGCACCGTCCACACCCGCTACGAGCGCACCTACGCCGGTCTGCCCGTCCTCGGCGGCGACCTGGTCACGCACGTCGCGAAGGGCGGGGCGCTCAAGGGCGTCAGCAAGGCGACCCACGCCCGGATAGCCGTGGCGTCGACGGACGCCGCGATATCCGCCGCCACCGCGAAGAAGGCGGCCCTCGCGGGGACCGGTTCCGCCAGCGCCTCCGCTCGCAAGGTCGTCTGGGCCGCCGGTGCCAAGCCCGTCCTCGCCTACGAGTCCGTCGTCAAGGGGCTCCAGCACGACGGCACCCCCAGCGAGCTGCACGTCATCACCGACGCCACCACCGGCAAGAAGATCTACGAGTACCAGGGCATCGACACCGGTACCGGCAGCAGTGAGTACAGCGGGACCGTGACGCTGGGCACCACCGCCGCCGCCTCGGGGGGCTTCGACCTCGTCGACTCCGGGCGCGGTGGCCACAAGACCTATGACCTGGGCGGCGGTACCTCCGGGACCGGGACCCTCTTCCACGACGCCGACGACGCCTGGGGCGACGGCACCCCGGCCAACCGGCAGACCGCCGCCGTCGACGCCGCCTACGGTGCCGCCGTCACCTGGGACTTCTACAAGTCCGCCTTCAACCGCAACGGCATCGCCGGTGACGGCAAGGCCGCCTACAGCCGGGTCCACTACGGCAACGCGTACGTCAACGCCTTCTGGAACGACAGCTGCTTCTGCATGACGTACGGCGACGGCTCGGGCAACTCCCACCCGCTGACCTCGCTCGATGTCGCGGGACATGAGATGAGTCACGGCCTGACCGCGGCCACGGCCGGGCTGAAATACAGCCGTGAGTCGGGCGGTCTGAACGAGGCGACCTCCGACATCTTCGGCACCTCGGTGGAGTTCTTCGCGGCCAACTCCGCCGACGTCGGCGACTACCTCATCGGCGAGAAGATCGACATCAACGGCGACGGCACCCCGCTGCGCTACATGGACAAGCCCAGCAAGGACGGCGGCTCGGCCGACTACTGGTCGCGCACCGTCGGCCGGCTGGACGTCCACAACTCGTCCGGTGTCGCCAACCACTTCTTCTACCTGCTGAGCGAGGGCAGCGGCGCGAAGACGATCAACGGCGTGAGCTACAACTCCCCCACGTACGACGGCTCCACCGTCACCGGCATCGGCCGCACCAAGGCGTACCAGATCTGGTACAAGGCGCTGACGACGTACTTCACCTCCTCGACCGACTACGCGGGCGCCCGCACCGGCACCCTCCAGGCGGCGAGCGACCTGTACGGGGCGGGCAGCGCCGAGTACAACGCGGTCGCGGCGGCGTGGAACGCCGTCAACGTCAAGTAGCCGTACGGCCCCCGCGGGCGTACCGATGCCGTCCGCGTCGCAACTTACGTATCCCTAGTGGGTGTTGTTGCCGATGCGGGCGGCGGGTGCGTGGCGCAGACTGTCCGGGGTGCGACCACAGAGCCCGCTCGTCCTGGTGATCGGCGACGGCGGCATCGCCCTGTCCGGCGGTGCCGTCGAAGGCTCTCGAGGCCGTCCGGTGCGTACGGTGATCTGTCGGCGGATCATCACCACGCGCCGGGCGGCCCCTCGGCGTCAGGCGCTGGGCCGGGCCGCGGCGAGAGTGGCGATCTGGGTCCGTGACGCGTAGCCGAGCTTGCCCATGATGTGCTCCACGTGCGAGTCCACCGTGCGCTTGGAGATGGTGAGCTGCTCGGCGATACGACGGTTCGACAGACCCTGCGCGACCAGGGCCGCGATCTCCCGCTCCCGTACGGTCAGTGCGGACCAGCCGCCGTGTCCCACCGCCCGTCTGGCGCTCGTCCGCCCGCCGGTCGCCTCGCCCGTGGCGCGGTCCACGGCCTCCTGGAGGGACAGCGCGGCGCCGGCGGCGTACAACTCCTCGTGGCGGCGCGCACCGAGGGCGCCGCGCGTGATCGCCCTCGCGTCGTCGTGGGCCCGGTGCATGGCGGGGATGCCGAGCCGCGGGTCGTGGAACCTCTCCCACAGCCGGTCAGCCGCGCCCAGCAGCGCCGCCGCCCGCTCGGGGCGGCCCTCGGCTGCGGCGACCCAGCCGAGGGTGTCGATGGAGAAGGCGATGCCCTGGGCGTGGTGGATCTCCAGGCACATCGTCAGCGCGGAGCGCAGCACGGCCGCGGACTCCTCGTGCCGGCCCAGCCCCCACAGGGCGCAGCCCTGGATCCAGCCCACCCAGCCCCGCACCCAGCGCTCCCCCAGCGGTTCCAGGACGGGTCGGGTCTCCTCGCAGGTGGCGAGGGTCTTGTCATACTCGCCCGCGCACAGGTGTGCCCCGCACATCGTGCCCAGCATCCATGCCTCGCCGCCCTGTTCGCCGAGGCCGGCGAACCGTTCGCGGGCGTCCCTGAGCCGCTCCAGCGCCCAGTCGACCTCGCCGGCCAGGGTGTGGGCGAGTCCGCGGTTGAAGACGACGTAGGCGGCGTCGACGCGTCCGCCGCCCTCGTGGGAGGCGTCCTCGGCGCGTTCGGTCAGCTCCAGGCCGCGGCCGTGGGCGCCGGACATGAGGCTGAGGTGGCCGGCGACCCTGAGGGCGCGGACCCGGGCCGGGTGCGGCTCGGGGCACAGCGGCAGCAGCCGCTCCAGCCAGTACAGGCCCTCGACCGTGCGTCCGGTGCCGAGCCACAGCCCCCACAGGGCCGCGGCGAGCCGGAGCCCGGCGATGGCCTCGCGGGGTTCGGTGCAGCAGAACTCCAGCGCCGAGCGCAGACTGGCCCGCTCCCGCCAGGCCCTGCGCATCCACACCACCTGGTCGCGGCTGAGCCAGCGGGCGTCGAACTCCTCGGCCAGGGCGAGGCAGTGGTCGCGGTGGCGGGTGCGGTACTCCAGCTCGGCGCCGCTCTCGGCGAGGCGCTCGCGGCCGTACTCACGGATGGTGTCGAGCATCCGGTAGCGGGCGTCGCTGCCGTCGCCCTCGTCGTCGAGCCGCAGCACGATCGCCTTGTCCACCAGCCCGATCAGACACTCCAGGATCTCCTCCGGCGGCAGCCGGGGCCCCGAGCAGACCTCCTCGGCGGCGGTCAGCTCGAACTCCCCGGCGAACACCGAGAGCCGCACCCACAGCAACTGCTCCTGCTCGGTGCACAGCCCATGGCTCCAGTCGATGGCCGTGCGCAGGGTCTGGTGGCGGGGCAGTACTCCGCGGCTGCCGCCGGACAGCAGCCGGAAGCGGTGGTCGAGACGGGAGAGGAGCTGTTCCAGGGAGAGCGCTCGCAGGCGTACGGCGGCCAGTTCGATGGCCAGCGGGATGCCGTCGAGGCGGTGGCAGAGCCGGGCGACCAGGCCGCGGTTGGCGTCGGTGAGCCCGAAGCCGCGGACCACGGCCGCCGCGCGTTCGGCGAACAGCAGCATGGCGTCGCTGGGTTCGGCGCCGGGCCGGGCGTCGTCGTCCGGGTCGATCACCGGCAGCGGCATCACCTGGAGCACCCGCTCGCCGGGGGCGTCCAGCGGCTGTCTGCTGGTCGCCAGGACGCGGACCTGCGGGCAGTAGCGCAGCACGGACTGCACGAACACCGCGCAGGCGTCGACGAGATGCTCACAGGTGTCCAGGACGAGCAGCAGTCTGCGGCTCCCGAAGTAGGCGATCAGCGCCTCCAGCGGGGTGCGGCCCACCCGCTCGGACTGCTCGGGCAGCTCCACGACCGCCGCGACCGCGTTGGCCAGCAGCTCCGGGTCGCGCAGCTCGGACAGCTCCACGAAGTACACGCCGTCCGGGCAGCGTTCGCGCATCCGGCGGGCGGTGCGCAGCGCGAGCCGGGTCTTGCCGACCCCGCCGGCGCCCATCAGCGTCACCAGCCGCTCCCGGTACAACGCCTCGCGGATCTCGGCGAGTTCGGCGTCCCGTCCGATGAACCGGGTGAGTTCGGCGGGCAGTCCGACGTCGTCCGTCTCATGGGCCGACAGCGCCGGCGGTACGAAGCTGTCCATGACGTCCCCTCGGCAGCAGGACCGGATACGTACCCGGGGCGCCCACCCTAGGTATACCGACGCATATGCGGGGCGGCCGTCCGGAAGGCGCCTGTTCCCGACCGCCCGGAGCCATCCGTGACCGTCCGGGACCGTTCTCTGATCACCGGGTGACCGTTACGGTCGTGCCGGCTTGCCCTCCCCGTACAGCCACTCGTCCCAGATCGCGTCGAAGTCCTCGTCCGGCGCCCGCTGTTCGACGTACTCCGTGAAGTCGTCGGTGTCGGCGTTGCCGTGCCGGTGCCCGGCCGTCCAGCCTTGCACGATGTCGTAGAAGGTGTCGTCGCCGACCGTCTGCCGGATCTTCTGGATCACCATCGCGCCGCGCTGGTAGACGGGATCGTCGGAGAGGTGCGCGGCCCCGTTCGGCTCGGCCGGCGGGAACGCCCACAGGTCCGGATACTCGTCCTCCCCCTCCTCGTAGAGCCGGTCGAAGGTGTCCTGCGCGCTGTCGCCGCCCTCGTCCTCCTCCCACAGCCACTCCGCGTATGTCGCGAACCCCTCGTTGAGCCACATGTCCCGCCAGCTCTTCGGGGTGACGGAGTCGCCGAACCACTGGTGGGCGAGCTCGTGCACCAGGAGCCCGGTGTCGGGGGCGCCGGGGAAGAAGGGCCGGTTCTGCGTCTCCAGGGCGTACTCGGCGTCGTCCTCGCCGCCGACGATCGCGCCGGTGGAGGAGAAGGGGTAGGGCCCGAAGTTCTCTTCCCCCCACTCCATGATCTCGGGCAGCCGCGCGAGCGCCTTCGCGCTCTCCCCTTCCCGGACGGCCGTGTAGACGGGCACGTCAGCGGCGGTGGAGCGGTGGATGCCGTAGTCGCCGACGGCGAGGGTGGCGACATAGCTCGCCATGGGCTCGGCCGTGTGCCAGGAGAAGGTCGTGCCCGCGTCACCGGTCTCCTTCTTCCTCAACTCCCCGTTGGAGACGGCTTCCAGACCGTCCGGGACGGTGACCGTGATGTCGTACGACGCCTTGTCCGCGGGGTGGTGGTTGCCGGGGAACCACGTCATCGACCCGATCGGCTCGCCGAGGGCCACCGCTCCGTCGGCGGTGCGCAGCCAGCCCTCCTGGGAGCCGTCGGCGTCGGTGAGGGTCCGGGGGGTGCCGGAGTAGCGGACCTCGGCCTTGAAGGTCTCCCCCTTGTCGAGGCCGTCGTGGGGGCGGACGGTCAGCTCCTGGCCGGTGCGGTGGAAGCGGGCGGCCCTTCCCTCGACCGTGACGGACTCGACGTCCAGCCCCTTCAGGTCCAGGTCGAAGGCGGACAGGTCCTGCGTGGCCCGGGCGGTGATGCCGGCGGTGCCGGACAGGTGGTCGGTGTCCGGGTCGTAGGACAGGCGCAGGTCGTAGTGGCCGACGTCGTATCCGCCGTTGCCCGCCTTGGGGAAATACGGGTCGCGCACCCCGGCTCCCCCTGGGGTGCCCCGCACCGCGCCGTCGCCGGCGCCGCATGCCGTGAGGGTGAGCGCGGCGAGAGCGGTCAGGGCGGAGACACAGGCCGGGACAAGGCGTGCGGATCTGGACATGCCAGAGATCCTAGGACGCCCGGCCCCGCGGACACCCGCCCCGCCCCTCGGACACCCGCCCCGCGGACCCGCGGACCCGCGGACGCCCGGCCCCTCCGACACCCGCCCCCGGCCGCCCGGGCCCGCGAACACCCGCCCCCGCCCCTCGGACACCCGCCCCTCGGACGCCCAGCCCCCGGCCCCTCCGACACCCGCCCCCGACCCCCGGCCCACGGACGCCCGCCCCCGACCCTCGGACCCGCGGACGCCCGCCCCCCGACCCCCGGCCCATCGGACGCCGGACGCCGGACGCCCCGGTCCGGGTGGCGTGACACCATCACGTACGTGCTCGACATCGGCTACGCCCTCTCCAACCGCTTCCCCGACCCGCCCCAGACCGACTACCGCCGCGCGGACGTCCACGCGCTGCGGCACGACCTGTTCTGCGGCGACGTCTACCTCGCCGACACCAAGGCGGACCGGGAGTTGTCCACAGCCTGGGGATGGGTGCCGGTGCTCGACTTCGCGTGGGCCCTGTGCGACATCGTGGAACACCTCGACCTCGACCCGGCGGGCTCCCGCGCCTCCCGCCCTCAGTACGCCGAACTCGACTTCACCGAGTCCACGGACCGCATGCTCTTCGAGCGCCGCTTCGGCTGGGTGGACATCGAGTCGGACTGGATGCCGGCCGAGGACCCCCCGCTCACTTTCTCCCACGCCGACCTGCGCCGCGAGGCCCGCGACTTCCTCCACGACCTCCTCGCCGACCTGACCGACCTCCACGAGGACCTGGGCGAGAACCCGGCGATCTGGACCCTCCAGGCCAAGTTCCCCAGGGTGAGCTGAGCCCGGCCGGGGATATGCGCGTCACGGGCGGGCCCCCACGGGCCGGCCTACACGCCCCCGGTACGATCGCGCCTCGTGTCCGAACCCACCCTCTCCCTCAACGAACGCTCCGCACGCAGCCAGTTGGCCGCCGGCGAGCAGCTCCAGACCTACGGCGTAGTCGTCCCGGCCAAGGACGCCAAGGGCGTCAAGATGAAGATCCACGGCCATGGTCAACGCGGCGGCGAACTGGGCGACCACTTGATGCACACCGTCGGCGCCGCCTCCGGTGGAGCCGGCAGCATCGCCGCGAGCATGCCGCGGACCGCCGGCGGCGCCCTCGTCCTGCGGGTCACCGACCAGCGGGTCGGGCTGGTCGGGCAGCGGGACGGCGTCCCCGTGTGGGAAGTCCCACGCGATTGGGTCGTCCGGGTCGAACGGCGTCCCCGCCTCCAGCTGCTGGCGCGCTTCCGTGTGCACTACGCCGACGGCTCGTGGCTCGCCTTCATGACCGCGCGCCGCCGCACCATCGAGAGCTTCCAGGCCCTCATCGGCTGAGAACGCCGGTCGACGGCATCCTCAGCCCTCCACCCGGATCCCCAGCTGCCCCGCCAGTACCGGTGCCAGATCGAGCAGTTGTGCCGGGCTGACCACCGCCCCCGCCAGTCGCTCCACCCCTCGGGCGATGTCCAGTTCGGCCGCGCCGCGCAGGTCGACGTCCGTGAGGGTGGCGCCGGTGAGGTCCGCGCGTCTGAGGGCGCAGTCGATGAACTCGACGCGCTCCAGGCGGGCGCCTCCGAAGTCCGGTTCCACCAGCACGCACCCCTCGAAGACGACGTCTCTGAGGCGGGCCGCCCGCAGGTTCGGGTAGTCGATCTTGCCGCCGCGGATCACCACCCGCTCCAGCACCGCCCCGTGCAACTGCACCCCGCCCAGCCGCGCGTCCACCGATTCGACGTCACGCAGCGTCGCCTCGGACAGATCCGTGCCGACGCCCCGCACACCGGTGAGGACCGAGTCCAGGAAGCGCGCGTGGCGCAGCCGTGTCTCGTCCAGCGCGCACTCGGTCAGCGCGCAGTCCATGAACCGGGCGCCCCCGCCGTCCTGCCCGGCGAGGTCCAGGTCCCGGAACTCCAGTCCGTCGTAGTCCCCGTCCGGCTCCAGCTCCCCGCCGTACGCCTCCAGCGCGGGCAATCGCACCTCCGGCCGCCGCGCCGCCCTCACACCGGACCCGCCGCCACCAACGGCCCCGCCCGTCCTGCCCGTCCCGCCCGCCGCTCGCCTCGCCATGCCCCCATGCTGCACCCCACCACTGACAACGGCCCGGGACCCACGCCCTGACCTGCGAGTACACCCCCTGACGTCACATTTCCGCGCGCGCGGACGTCGTATCCGCAGCAGCCCACACATCGACCCCCCACGTCCCGACCGAGAGGAACACCCACCCATGCACCGCATCACCGTCATCGGCGGCGGCCTCGCCGGACTCACCGCGGCCGTCACCGCCGCCGAAGCGGGCGCCAAGGTCACCCTCCACGAGGCCCACCACACCCTCGGCGGGCGGGCCCGGACCGCCGAGGGGCCGTACCGGACCAACGAGGGCCCGCACGCCCTCTACAACGGCGGCCCGCACTGGGCCTGGCTCAAGCAGCGCGACCTCATCGGCCCGCTCGCCCCGCTGCCGCCCCTGGAGGCGGCCCGGCTACGGCTGCGCCACAAGGGCGTCCTGCGCCGCACCCCGCCCTTCGCCCTGCTCAAGCTGCTGCGCCCCGGCCTCCCCCAGGCCCCCGTCGACACCGACTTCCTGACCTGGGCCGCCCCCATCGCCGGGGAGGAGGCCGCGCGTGCCGCCGCCCACTACTCGGCCGTCGCCCTGTTCCACCACGACCCCGGCTCCCTGTCCGCGGCGTTCGTGCAGGAGCGCCTGCGCCGCGCCACCAAGCTGCCGCCCGAGGCGCACTACCCGGTCGGCGGCTGGGCGAGCGTCGTCGACCGTATGGCCGCCCGCGCCTGGAACCTCGGCGTCCGTATGGAGACCCTGTCCCGCGTCGACACGCTCCCCACGGACACGCCCGTGATCGTCGCCACCTCCCTCGCCGCCGCCCGCCGTCTCCTCGCCGACGACTCGCTGACCTGGGCGAGCGGCCGTACGGCTCTCGTCGACCTCGCCGTCCGCACCCGGCGCGGCGACGCCTTCGCCGTCTCCGACCTCGACTCCCCGGGCTGGATCGAGCGCTTCACCGCCCAGGACCGCACCCTCGCTCCCGCCGGCGAACAGCTGATCCAGGGCCAGATCCCGCTCGCCCCGCACGAGTCCAAGGCCGACGGCGTCGCGCGTGCCGAGCAGCTCCTCGACCTCGCCTTCGACGGCTGGCGCACCCGCGTGACCTGGCGCGGCGAGGCCGTCGCGAACGGCCGTACCGGCGCCGTCGACCTGCCGAGCACCAGTTGGCGGGACCGCCCCGCCATCGACCGCGGCGACGGCGTCTACCTCGCCGGCGACCAGGTCGCCGCCCCCGGCGTGCTGTCCGAGGTCTCCTTCAACAGCGCGCTCACCGCCGTGTCCCTGGCTCTCGGCCGTAACGCCCTTGACCTCAAGCATGCTTGAGGTTGAAGGCTGGGGCCTCGACAACAGCCGCCTCAACCGCAGCCGCCCAGGGAGCCTTCATGCACGCCGTCCGCCTGCACGCCTTCGGCCCGGCCGAGAACCTCGTCCTCGAACAGGTCGAGGACCCCTGCCCCGGCCCGGGCCAGGTCCGTATCGCCGTACGGGCCTCCGGTGTCCACCTCCTGGACACCGCCCTGCGCGAGGGCGCCCAGGGCCCGCTGCCCGAACCGCCCCGTCTGCCCACGGTCCCCGGCCGCGAGGTCGCCGGTGTGGTCGAGTCCCTCGGCGACGGCGTCGCCGCCCTGTGGCTCGGCAAGCGCGTCGTCGCCCACCTCGGCTTCGCGCCCGGCGGCTACGCCGAGCTCGCCGTCACCGATGTCGACCGCGTCCACGAGATTCCCGGCAACCTGGACTTCGCCGAGGCCGTCGCCATGATCGGGACGGGCCGTACGGCGATGGGGATCCTCCAGTTCAGCGAGCTCGGCCCCGGCTCCGTGGCCCTCGTCCCGGCCGCCGCCGGGGGTATCGGCACCCTGCTCGTGCAGTACGCCAAGAACGCCGGCGCCACCGTCGTCGGCCTCGCCGGAGGCCCCGCGAAGACCGCCCTCGTCGAGGCGAACGGCGCCGATCTCGCCGTCGACTACAGGGACCCGGCCTGGCCCGACAAGGTCCGCGCCCACCTCGGCGGCGACAAGGTGACCGTCGTCTTCGACGGTGTCGGCGGCGACGTGGCCCGCGAGGCCCTCGCCCTCCTCGCCCCCGGCGGCCGGCACCTCGTGTTCGGCTGGTCCGCCGAAGGCATCCAGGGCGGCGCGCCGCACCTCGTCGACGGGGTCTCCGAACAGGTCCTCGGCCCCGTGATGATGCGGAAGGCCGGCGGCCCCAACCCCGTCCGCACGCTGGAACTACGCGCCCTCACCGAGGCCGCCGTGGGCCGCCTCACCCCGGCGGTGCAGCGCTTCCCGCTCGCCGAGGCGGCCGCCGCGCACCGGGCGCTGGAGACACGGGGGACCACCGGGAAGGTCGTACTCGAACCATGAGCCGCCGCGAGGCTCGACCATGAGCCACCACAGAGCTCGACGATGAGGCGCCTCTCGCGGATGCGGTACGTCCCGATTCATGGTCTTCTGACGGGGTGAGTGTCACCCAAACAGGTGAACCGGATCAGGCCGACCCCCGCCGCTGGTGGGGCCTGGTGATCATCGCCCTCGCCCAGCTGATGGTCGTCCTCGACGCCACCATCGTGAACATCGCCCTCCCCTCCGCACAGGAGGACCTGGGCATGTCCGACGCCAACCGGCAATGGGTGATCACCGCCTACACCCTCGCCTTCGGCGGCCTTCTCCTGCTCGGCGGCCGGATCGCCGACCTCGTGGGCCGCAAACGCACGTTCGTCATCGGCCTCATCGGCTTCGCCGCCGCCTCCGCCCTCGGCGGCGCGGCCCAGAACTCCGGCATGCTCTTCGGTGCCCGAGCCCTTCAGGGCGTCTTCGCCGCGGTCCTGGCCCCCTCCGCGCTCAGCCTTCTGACCACGACCTTCACGGACCCCAAGGAACGCGGCAAGGCCTTCGGCATCTACGGCGCCCTCGCCGGCTCCGGCTCCGCCATCGGCTTCATCGTCGGCGGGCTGCTCACCGAGTACCTCGACTGGCGCTGGTGCCTCTACGTCAACGTCCCCATCGCCGTCGTCGCCGTCTTCGGCGCGCTGGCCCTCCTCCACGACCGCCCCGGACACGCGGACGTCCGCCTGGACGTGCCCGGCGCGCTGCTGGGCTGCGGCGGACTGGTCGCCATCGTCTACGGCTTCAGCGAGGCCCAGCCGCGCGGCTGGACGGACTCCCTGGTGCTGGGGCTCTTCGCGGCCGGCGTGGTCCTTCTGTCGGCCTTCGTGTGGTGGCAGACCAGGGCCCCCGTGCCGCTGCTCCCCCTGCACATCGTCAAGGACCGCAACCGGGCCGGCTGCTTCCTGACCATGGGCCTCGCCGTCATCGGCATGTTCGGCCTGTTCCTGTTCATGACCTACTACCTCCAGGTGATCCTCGCCTACTCACCCGTCAAGACCGGCCTGGCCTTCCTGCCCCTCACGGCCGCGATCATCATCGGCTCCACGCAGATCTCGGCCCGTCTGATGGACCGCGTGCCGCCCCGGATGCTGATGGCTCCCGGCATGGTCCTCGCCGCGGGCGGCATGGTGATCCTGACCCGGATGACGATCGACTCCGACTATCCGACGGAGATCCTCCCCGCCCTGATCCTCATGGGCCTCGGCATGGGCCTCACCTTCATGCCGGTCTTCGCCACCGCGACCGCGGGCGTGGCTCCGCAGGACTCCGGCGTCACCTCGGCCACCGTCAACACCTCCCAGCAGGTGGGCGGTTCGATCGGCACGGCCCTGCTCAACACGATCGCCACGACCAGCAGCGCGGCCTATGTAGCGGCCCACCTGAGCGGCGGCGCCGACCGGGACCTGGTCACGAAGGAGGCGGTCGTGCACGGGTACACGGTCGCGATCTGGTGGGCGGCGGGAATCATGCTGCTGGCGGGGGTGGTGGCGGCGCTGATGGTGACGGCGAAGCCGTCCGGGCAGGGAGCGGCGGCGCAGGCTCCCGTACCGGAATCGGTGGCGTGAGCCGGCCGGTGGCGCTCAGTGCGTCCCGCGACCGCGGCGCTCAGTGCCGACCCGCGACCCGATCCGCCAACCGCGCCAACCGCGACGACCCCGCCGCGTGCGACGCCGCCTCCCGCCGGTCCGCCGCTCGATACGTCGCGTACATGCCCTGGACGCCGAGCCAGCGGAACGGTTCCGGCTCCCACTTGCGGACCTTGTGTCCGACCCACGGCAGATCCGTGAGAGCGGTCCGGCCGGCCTGGCCGGAGTCCAGTTGCACCAGGTCGCGCAGGGTGCGGGCGGCGAGGTTGGTGGTGGCCACGCCCGAGCCGACGTAACCCCCGGCCCAGCCGAGGCCCGTAGCCCGGTCCAACGTGACCGTCGCGCACCAGTCGCGCGGGACGCCCAGCACGCCCGACCAGGCGTGTTCGACGGCGACCCCGGCCAGTGACGGGAAGAAGCTCACGAGGATCTCGCGCAGCGCCTCGACCGTCGCCTCCTGGGTCCGGCCGTCGTTGTCCGTCCGCGAGCCGAAGCGGTACGGCACCCCGCGTCCGCCCAGCGCGATCCGCCCGTCGGCCGTGCGCTGCGCGTACATGTACGCGTGCGCCATGTCGCCCAGCGCCTGGCGCCCGTCCCAGCCGACCGTCTCCCACTGCTCGTCCGTCAGCGGCTGGGTGACCACCATCGACGAGTTCATCGGCAGCCAGGTCCGTCGCTGGCCCTTGAGGCTCGCCGTGAACCCCTCGGTGCAGCGCAGCACATAAGGGGCGCGGACCGTGCCGTACGGCGTCACCGCGTGCTTCGGCCGGATCTCCGTCACCGGCGTCCCCTCGTGGATGACCACCCCGAGCGCCTCGACGACCGCGGCCAGCCCCTTCACCAGCTTCACGGGGTGCAGGCGCGCGCCGTGCGGGGTCCAGGAGGAGCCGACGGCGTCCGCGACCCGGATCCGCTCGGCCGTCCCCCGGGCGTCGTACAGCTCGCGGTCCTTCTCGCCGTACGACAGCTCGTGCGCGTGGAAGTCCTTCAGCCGGGCCAACTGGGCGGGCGTACGGGCCACTTCGAGCACGCCGCCCTGGTGGACGTCCGCGTCGATGCCCTCGTCCTCGGCGACCCGGACGACCTCGCCGACGGTGTCGTTCATCGCCCGCTGCAACCGCACCGCCGCCTCGTGGCCGTGCAGCTTCGCGTAGCGGTCGCGGCCCGCGATGCCGTTGTAGAGCCAGCCGCCGTTGCGGCCCGAGGCGCCGTAGCCGCAGAACTTCTGCTCCAGGACGGTGACGCGCAGGAAGGGGGCCGCCTTCTTGAGGTAGTACGCGGTCCACAGGCCCGTGTAACCGCCGCCGACGATCACCACGTCCGCCGTGGCGTCACCGGCGAGGGGCTCCCGTACCGCCGGAAAACCGTCGTCCGCGAACCAGAACGAGATGCCGCCGTTCACGACAGCGTTGGCCGAGCTGCTCATGCGGGGACGTTAGCCGCCCACGGCCGCCGCTGTCTCCTTCGGATTTCGTGGTCTTTCCCGGCCTCTGACCAGCGGATAGCACGCGAATCCGATCAGCGCCGAGGTGAAGTGGCCGAGGTCGGTGAAGGTCCGGCCGGTGACGAGCGGCACGCCGTAGACGATCAGCACGGCGGCGGCGTACGGCGCCCGCCAGGGCACCGGGATCCGGTACGCGAGCACCGCCACCACCCCGGCCAGCGCGTAACTCACGCCGATGTCAAGGGTGTTGACGGCCGACTCGGGCGCCATCCCGTGCCGGATGCCCCACAGCAGCGCCCCCTCGCTGATCAGGGTCGCCAGCACATGCGCCGCCGCGCAGACCGCCAGCCAGCGCGCCGTCCCCAGCCAGCGCTCGGCCGGCGCGTGGAAGACGGAGTACAGGACGGCGTACGGCAGCCAGACCCCGCCGTCGATCCACATCGCGCTGGAGACCAGCACCCGCACCGGATTGCTCGACAGCTCACGGATGTTGGTCGAGCGCTGGCGCAGGAACTGCTCCTCGAACTCCGGCGACATGTGATGCAGGGCGACGGTCGTCACGAACAGGACGGCCAGCCAGATGTACGTGCCGGGCGCGCCGCGCACGTACGTCCACACCCTGTGCAGGCCCCGCCTCATTCGCATGAGCCGATTTACCCACGCCGGTACGCTCGCGGCGTGATCGACATTCCGGCCGGACTCGCGGCGGCGCAGGAGAAGTTCAACGGAGCGGCGGGGCGGGCGTTCATCGCCGGGCTCCCGGAACAGGCGGAGCGCTTCCTGGCGGACTGGGGACTGCGGCCGGACGGCGCGGCCATGCACGGCGTCAGCGCCCTCGTCCTGCCCGTGCTGCGGGCGGACGGCACCGGAGCCGTCCTGAAACTGCAACTGCTCGACGAGGAGAGCGAGGGCGAGCCCGTCGCCCTGCGCGTCTGGGACGGCGACGGCGCGGTACGCCTCCTCGACCACGACGCGGCCACCGGCACGATCCTGCTGGAACGCCTCGACCCGCGCCGCATGCTGTCCTACGACCCCGACTCCCGCCGGGCCGTCCTCGTCATAGCCCGCCTCCTGGCCCACCTGACCGCCTCACCGGCCCCGGACGGCATGCGCGCGCTGGGCGACATCGCCTCGGCCATGCTGGAGCGCACGCCGTCGGCACTGGACCGGATCGCCGACCCGGAGGCACGGGCCCTGGTCGCGGACTGCGCCGCCGCCGTGGCGGAGGTCGTGGACGAGCCCGGCGACCGGCTGCTGCACTGGGACCTGCACTACGACAACGTCCTCGGCGCCGACCGCGCGGACTGGCTCGCCATCGACCCCAAGCCGCTGGCCGGCGACCCCGGCTTCGACCTGCTGCCCGCGATCGACAACCGCTTCGACCCCGGCGAGGTGCGCTGGCGCTTCGACGCCCTGACGGACGTCCTGGGTCTGGACCGGGCACGCGCGCGTGCCTGGACGCTCGGGCGGGTCCTCCAGAACTGTCTGTGGGAGATCGAGGACGGCCGCCCGTTGGAGACGGAACAGCTGGAGGTCGTACGGCGGTTGCGGGCCCTCTGAGCCGTCCTGGCGTCCGCTCAGTCGGCGAGGAAGGCGATGAGCGCCTCGTTCACGGCGTCGGGCCGCTCCAGATAGCCGTAGTGGCCGCAGCCGGGGATCTCCGTGTACTGGGCGCCCGGGATGGCCAGGGCGAGTTCGCGTGACAGATGCGGGCGGACGACCAGGTCGTCCTGGAACCCGATGACGAGGCAGGGGCGCCTGATCCGGCGGTAGTGCGGAAGGCGGTTCGGGATGACCTCAAGGCCGAGTTGCGCGCGGATCGTCGACGGGTCGGGCGCGGAGAGCTCGAAGATGCCGAGCCAGTCCCGCAGCCCGTCCTCGTAGTTGAGCGTGCGGGGCGAGAGGTTCTGTAGGGCGTGTTGGTACGCCGACACCGAGGGCGGGATCTTGACGCCGCTGTCGGCCAGCTCGATGTCGGCCGCCGACATGGCGGCGATCAGCGCGTCCGCCCGTCCGCAGCTGGCCATCAGCACGGCACGGCTGACGAGTTCGGGCCGGGCGAGGACGAGTTCCTGCGCGATGAGCCCGCCCAGCGAGTGGCCCACCACCCGGCACGGGCCCGCCCCCAGGCGCTCGATCAGCGCGGCGACGTCCGCGGCCATGTCGGCGAGGGTGAAGCCGACGACGGACGGCCCGGTCGGCGGGATGCCCCGGTTGTCGAGCGTGATCACCCGGTGGCCGGCCGCCCTGAGGGCGGGGACCTGGTGGCTCCGCCAGATCCGTCCCGGCCCGCCGGTGCCGGCGAGCATCACGACGGGCTCCGCCCGGTCGGCGGGGCCATGGTCGTCGTAACTGAGTTCGATCCCGTTGACGCGCGCGAGCGGCATCGGCAGGTCCTTCCGTCGTTCCTCCTCCGGCTCAGTGGCCGGACCACACGGGAGCGCGTTTCTCCGCGAAGGCACGGGGGCCCTCCACGGCGTCCTCGCTCTGCATGCGCCGCTCCTCCCACACATAGCGGGTGGCGAACGCCTCCTCCAGCGGCTGGTCGAGCGAGCGCATCACGGACTCCTTGATGGCCCGCACCGACAGGGGCGCGCTGCGCACCAGGTCGTCCGTCCAGGCGGCCACCCGGCGGTCCAAATCGCCTTCCTCGTCGTCGGCGACCTCGTTGACCAGCCCGAAGTGCAGCGCGGTCGCCGCGTCCATGGAGCGCCCGGTGAGCAGGTACCCCATCGCGGTCTTCAGGGGCAGCTGGCGGGCGAGCCGGAACGCGCCGCCCGCGCCGGGGATCAGCCCGAGCTTGGCCTCGGGCAGGGCGAAGACCGCGTCGTGCGAGGCGATGACGAGGTCGCAGGCGAGCGCCAGCTCGAAGCCGCCGCCGAGGGCGTAGCCGTTGACCCGCGCCACCACCGGTTTGGACAGGGTGAACCGTTCGGTGAGCCGGGGCCAGCCGGGCAGGCCCCGGCTGCCGAAGGTCGTGCGCGGGGTGCCCGCGCCGTCGAGGCGGCTGCGTTCCTTCAGGTCCTGTCCGACGGAGAAGGCCCGCTCACCCGCCCCGGTCAGGACGACCGCGCGGATGTCGTCGTCGGCCTCCACGTCGTCCCAGACACCGGCGAGTTCCTCGTGCATCCGCAGGTCCATCGCGTTCAGCACCTCGGGCCGGTCGAGGGTGACGTGGGCGAGGTGGTCCTTCTTCTCGTACCGCACCCGGGAACGGCCGGCGGCGCTCACGCGGACCTCGCCGCGAACTTGCCGACCTTGTGGATGACGTCCTCCCCGTAGAGCCGCAGCGCCTGCTGGAGGGCGAACTCCGCCATGTAGGCGCGAAACGCCTCGGCGGGCTCCTCGGCGAGGTTGAGCATCCGCCGGTTGGCGAGCACCGCCTCGCCGTCGAAGCGGGCCAGGCTCCGCTCGACGGCGTCGTCCAGCTCCTGCGGGTCCACGACCTCGTCCACCAGCAGCCGGGCTGCCGGCTCCGAGGCCCAGATCCGGCGGCCCTCCAGGATCACCTGACGGGACAGCCGGGGCCCGACGTACCGGCTGAAGCGGAAGTTGGCCACGCCGGGGATGATCCCCTCCTTGGCCGCCGGGAGGCTGAGGTAGGCGTCGGACGCGGCCAGGACGTGGTCGAACACCAGCAGCAGCTGGGCGCCGCCGCCGATCGCGAAGCCGTCGACGGCGGCGACCCACGGCTTCTCGACGTACGGCGAGTGCCACGGCGCCCCGGCGCCCTCGACGCGCAGACCGCGGACGAGCTTGTGGATATAGCCGAGTTCGCGGCGCAGCAGGAAGTCGACCAGGGAGATGTCCCCTGAGCTGAGGTTCTTCAGGTTGATGCCCGCGCTGAACACCCGCTTGCCGCGGTAGCGGGGGTGGCTCATCTCCCCGCCGCGCAGCAGCCCGACCCGCACGTCCGGGTCGAGGAGAGCCAGGTCGACGGCGGTCTCCATGTCGTCGACCTGCTGGTTGTCCTCGGCGTTGAGCCGGTCGTGCCGGCACATCGTCAGCCGTGCGACACCGTCCCGGCGTTCCAGCCGTACGGCTTCCAGCTCCACCACGCCGGTGCGCAGGAACTCCGGGAGCAGCCGCTCGGCGCGGGCGGTCGGCCGGAGCATGGCGTCGAGGAGGTGCGGGCCGGCCGTGGGCGAGCGCAGGACGGCCCGCAGGAAGATGCCCTGGTCTATCTCGTGGCCTTCCTTGTCGGCCTGCGGACGGCTCCGCTCCTGCGCGAGACGGGAGGCGTCCGGTACCAGCGCGGGGTAGGCGTCCGCGGCGGCCGCGACCAGTTCGTCGACGCGCAGGCTACGGGTGCGCCCTTCGGTGAGCCGGTCGTACACGGTGTCGGCGTGGACGTCCAGGAAGCGGGCGCGCAGGGCGCGGGCCCGCTTCTTCGCCCCTTCGGCCTCGGCGCGCTGGTGCGGGGTGCGGCGGGTCGGCTCCGGCAGGGACGCGAGTGCCTTGTCCACCTGCTCGGCGGCCTCCGTCAGGGCCGACCACTGCTGCGTCTCATCGCTGGACGCCACCATCAGGCGGCCTCCTCGGCGGTGCGCCGCAGCACGCGGTCGCAGGCCGCCAGATGCGGGCCGAGGGCGTCCTCGAAGCTGGTGGTGGCCGCGTCGAGGAAGAGCTGGCGGCGCAGGGCGACCTCCTTGCCGGAGAGGCCCTTGAGGCGCTCGACGGTGGTGGCCGCCGCCGCGTCGGGGGTCTCGGTCAGCTCGTCGGCGATACCCAGCATCAGCGCCTCGGGGGCCTGGACCGGCTGGCCGAACAGAACGGCACGGCGGGCGCGCGCGGCACCGGCCAGGCGGGCGAGCCGGAAGACGGCCATGCCGGGCCAGGTGGCCTCCCCCTCGAAGGGCAGCAGCAGCCGACTGCTGCGGGTCGCGATCCGGACGTCGGCGGTGAGGAAGGCGTCGAGGGCCGTTCCGCCGCAGTCGCCGCTCGCGAGCGCGACGGTCACCGCGGGCAGCCGTTCGAGCCGCCGCAGCACCCGTTCCCACTTGGTGACGAGGGCGACGTCCAGCCCGTCGGCCCAGCCCGGCGCGGGTGCGCCGGTGACGCGCAGGATCACCGCCCCGCCCCGGTCCTCCGCCTCGTCGCACAGGACGGTGACGTCCTTGACGGTCCTGATCGACAGCGGCTGGGAGCCGTCGATGGTCAGTGTCGGCACGCCGCTCAGGTCACTCACTGCGCTCTCTCCTGTCGTCACCACTGCACCAGCGCCGTCTCGAGCGTGGAGCCCGGTCCCATGGTCATGAGCACTCCGTAGTCGCCGGGCCGGGTCACCTGCTCGTCGAGGAGCCGTTCGTACGAGAAAAGGAACGATCCGCTCGACACGTTGCCGTAGTCCCGCAGGACGCCGACGGTGTGCCGCAGGTCGTGGCGGGTCAGCCCGAGGTTGACCACGACCGCGTCGATCACCTTCTTGCCGCCGGAGTGCACGAGCCAGTGGCGGATGTCGCTCCGCCGCAGCCCGGTGTCCCCGAGCAGGCGGTCGACCACGATCTCGGCGTGGGCGCCGACGACGTAGGGGATCTGGGGATCGAGATAGAAGCTGAACCGGTCCAGCTCGCGGTCCCAGTCGTAGCGCATCGCGCCGATCGCCTCGGGGATGATGCAGCTGGCGAACTTCAGGACCGTCGGGCCCTCGGTGGTCCCGGACGCCTCGTCACCCGGCCCGGCCATCAGGGCGATCGCTCCGGCACCGTCACCGAAGAGGCTGTTGACGACCGCGGTCCGCATCGAGCCGTCCATGGCGTACGCCGCCGAGCAGGCCTCCGTGCAGAGCACGACGGCGAGTTCACCGGGGTGCGCGGCGGACCAGCCGGCCACGACGTTCAGCGCGTTCAGGCCCGCGTTGCAGCCCATGCCGACGATGTCGCTGCGGCTGCAATGCCGGTCGATGCCCAGCTCACGGATCATCAGGGCGCTCAGGCCGGGGGTGAGGAAACCGGTCGACGACACACAGCACAGATGCCGCAGATCGGAGAGTTCGGCACCCGCCCGCTTCAGACAGGCGCGCAGTGCCTCGGCGCCCATCTCGACCGCCATGGTCTTGTGCTTGTCGATCAGGTCGCCCTGCGGCTCGGGGGCGCGGACACCGTCGATGTCCGGTTCCGGCAGGGTCAGATGGCGCCGGTCGATGGCGCTGTTGGCGAAGACGGACTGGATCTTCGGATCGGTGATGCCGAACGCGTCGAGCACCTCCTGCTGGGAGTAGGTGACGGCCGAGGCGGCCGTCCCCACCCCGACGATCCGCGGCCGGTACGGCGTCTTCAGGGCGCCGTCACCGGTCAGGGCCAGCGGCGGCCGGTCCAGGCTGACTGTCATCGAAAAGTCCACCCCCACATTCGCGGCTTGGACCGCGATCGTTGTGCGTTGCAGTTCCCGCTCACTTGCCTCGCCTTTCCGCGGAGTTCACGACGCCGGAGCCTGTGCCTCGATGAACCGGGCGAGCCGCTCGGTGCCTTCCTCGATATCGGCGGTCGTCAGATAGCTGGTGGAGAGACGGAGGGCCTGATGGCCGCCGCCTTGCGGATAGAAGTAGCTCATCGGCGTCCAGATGACGCCGAATTCCTGTGCCGACCGCGTCAGGGCCGTGTTGTCCGCCCGGAAGGGGACCTGGACGGTGAGGAAGAAGCCGCCGGTGGGCTCGTTCCAGCGCACGCCGAGGGCGGTACGCCGGGCCGGCGGAAGCCGAGCGTCCAGGGCGCGCAGTGTGGTCCGCATGGCGTCGCCGTAGTAGGCGGCCGGTTCCGCGTTGAGCACGGAGAGGCGGCCGTCGCCGGCCAGCAGGGCGCCCGCCACGGCGGCCTGGCTCAGGGACGAGGTGTTGACCGTCACCATGCTCTTGATCTTGGCGAGTTCGCCGGCCAGCAGACCGGTCCGGCCGTCGTCGTCGACCACCTGCTGGTCGGCGACGGCGAAGCCGACCCGGGCACCCGGGAAGACCGTCTTGGCGAACGAGCCGAGGTGGACGACCCGGCGGGACCGGTCCAGGGACTTGAGCGTCGGCAGTGGCGTGCCGGGACTCACCCGGCGGTACGGGCTGTCCTCGATGAGCAGGATGCCGTGCCGCTCGGCCACCTCCAGCAGCGCGCGACGCGTCGGCAGGTCCATCGTGGTCCCGGACGGGTTGGAGTGATCGGGGATCACATACAGGGCGCGGGGCCGCCGTCCGCGGGCGCGCTCCCGCAGGATCGCGGCCTCCAAGTCGGCGCAGGAGAACCCGTCCGCCCGCTCCTCGACGGCGGTCACCGGCACGCCCAGCAGCCGCCCCACGCCGGTGATGCCCACATAACAGGGGCTCGCCACCAGCAGCGCGTCCTCGGGTCCGGCGGTCAGCGCCCGCACCACCAGCAGCATGGCCTCCTGGGCGCCGACGGTGATCACGATCGACTCGGGCGGTACGTCGATGTCCTCGTCCTTGCGCAGCGAGTCGGCGACGATCTCCCGGATCTGCCCCGCGGTGGGCCCGTACTGGTACATGGCGGTACGGATGTCCTGCTCCGTGGCACCCTCGGCCCTCAGGTGGTCCAGGTAGCCGCGCAGGTACGTGAAGATCTGCTCGGTGTCGAAGAAGCCGTCGTACGGCCTGCCGGGCGCGAAGGAGATCGCGTCCGGGAAACGGTGGGTGACCTCGTTGAGGAAGGTCATCGTGTCCAGGACGGGGTCGGAGAGGCTCGGGTGCAGATCGTCCTTGCGCAGCGGGTACCCGACGTCGGGCCCGGGGCTCGGCCGGGCGGCCGGCGGGCGGTGTCCGATCCGCAGACTGTCGGGGCGGGCCTCGGCGACCGAGGCGGTGCCGGTGAAGGTCATGGCCTGCTCCAGTTCGCGCACCAGCGTGGCCAGCACCTCGGCGACGCCCGCCTCCCCGTCGGCGAGCAGCGCGTCCAGCACCGGTCGCCCCACGAGGACCGCGTCGGCCCCCGAGGCGAGGGACACCAGGACGTCGGCGCCGGTGCGGATGCCGCCGCCGAGCAGCAGGGGACGGTGGCCGCCCACGGCCGCGGCGAGCTCGGGCAGCGCCGCCAGCGAGTCGGTGACGAGACCACCGGCCCCGGCCTCCAGGGCGCGGGCCGCGTCCAGCGCCGTACGCACTCCCGCGACGAGCACGGGCAGCGCGGACGTGGCGCACAGCCGCTCCACCTCCGCCCAGTCGGGGAGAGAGTGTCCCGGGACGGGCCGCGGGGGATCGGCGCCGTCCCGGGAGCCCAGAGGGAGCAGCAGAGCGGCAGACCCGGCAGCCGGCGGCTCCCGGTGCGCGAGGCCGTGCGGAACGAGCGGGTGCACGACGGGGAGCCCCGCCGCGTCGGCCGCGCACAGCAGGGCGGGCCGGTCCGTGCGGGCGGCGGCGGGGCTGAGGGCGATCGGCGCCGCCCACGGCCGGTCGAGGATCTTCACGGTGGTGTCGGCCGGGCCGGGCCGGTCGGGCCGGCCCGCCCGCAGCCCGGTCCGGTCGAAGGCCGCCCGGTTGTCGGCCACGGCCCGTTCGGTTTCCGGGGATTCTTCCGGCGCACGTTCCAGGCCCATGGAATTCCCCCCGGTGGATTCGGTTTAGGCAGGTTGATTTCGGCACCCAGAATCACACGATCGCAATCCCGGTCACAACTCTGTCCAACAGCCCGAAACCGTCACTTGGACGGGGAGTTATTCACCCTGCATTCGGAGATCAGGAGACCTCGGAAAGACCGGTGATTGACGCCGGGAGATCGGCCCTGCCACGCACCTTCAATTTCCGGTATATTTTCGTGAGGTGCTGTTCCACGGTGCTGACCGTGATGGAGAGCCGGTCGGCGATATCCCGGTTGGTGCGGCCGGCGGCGGCGAGCGCGCCGACCCGGAGTTCCGCGTCGGTGAGTTCGGCCAGCGGCGCGGGCAGCGCGTCCCGGCCCGGCGGGGACGGCGCGTCCCACGGCACGGCCGGCGGATCCATGGACCCGGGCGCGTCGGTCCGCGCCTGCGCCGCACGGCGCGCGATCTCCGCCTCGGCCCGGGCCCGCCCCCGTTCCAGACCGTCACCGCAGGCGTCGAGGACCCGCACCGCCTCCTCCAGGAGCCGCAGCCGGTGCCGGGGCGGGCTCACGGCCGCGAGATGACGCAGGGCGGTGCCGCGGGCCCGGCTGGGCCGGTCGCCGAGCCGGGCGAGGTGTTCCTCGACCCGTTCCCGGGCGCGCTGCCGGTCGCCCAGCGCGATGAGGGCGGCGACCGCGTCGTTGCGCCAGTCCACCAGCTCCGGGGAGTCGAGCTGCCACTTCGCCATCAGCTCGCCGCACGACTCGAAGTCCCTGAGGGCCGCGCGCGGCCGGTTCAGGGCGAGGCGGAAGCGGCCCAGGGCGTGGAGGTAGGGCAGCGCGAAGGGCGTGCCGAACATGACCATGGGAACGGGCACGTCGAGACAGGCCCGCGCGGTCTCGAGATCGCCGCCCTCGGTCGCCGCGCGGATCGCCAGGGCCAGCGGCAGACCGATCGCGATGCCCCAGGCCTCGGCGCTGACCAGGTCGAGCGCGGTCGCGGCGGCCTCGCCCGCGCCGGCCACATCGCCCCGGCCCAGGGCGGCGGCCGCCCGGATCGTCTCCAGCAGCGCGCGGCCCATGGGGACCCGCCGGTTGTGGGGCTCGTCCAGCAGCCGCTCCGCCAGGAGCATCGTTTCGTCCAGGCGCTGGGCCCCGGTCAGGTAGATCAGGGCCACCAGGGGGTCCGCGAACGGGCTGACCGTGCCGCTACCGCGCAGCAGCCCGCCCGCGGGCCGGCCCCGCTCGGCCGCGACGAGGCCGGCGGCGAGGGTGAGGAACGCGTGCGGCGCCATCACGGCCGGCCGGCCCGCCGTCGGGGCGGTGGGGGCGGTGGTGGCGCCACCGGCCGGCGTGCGGTCCGTCGTGCGGTCCGTCGTACGGGCGCGTCGCAGGCCGGGGCAGCAGAAGGACAGCCAGAGCCGGACGAGGGCGGGGTCCGAGCGGTTGACGGCAGAGGGGTACCCCGCGGTGTCCCAGGCGTGCTCGGGGCCGGCGTCGCAGGAGTGCGCCGGACCGGAGTCGCAGGAGTGCGCCGGACCGGCGTCCCAGGAGTGCTCGGTGCCGGTGCCCCGGGAGTGCTCGGGGCCGGCCTCCCAGGCGCGCTCGGGACCGGCGTCCCAGGTGCGCTCGGGGTCGGCCTCCCAGCCATGCTCGGGACCGGTGTCCCAGGCGTGCTCGGGCCCCGCCCCTTCGCGCGCCTCAATGATCCGCAGCAGGTCGTCGGCCTGTGCGAAGTCGCCCCGCCACACCTTCTGCTTCACCACGACCAGGGCGTCGGACCCGGTCAGCAGCCCCGCGCGCACCATCCGGCTGAGCTGCGGGAGGTACCGGGAGGTCTTCGCGGGGTCGACGGCCCACTGGGCCTCCGCGAGGGCGGCGATCACCTCCGCCTCCTGGTCGGCGTCCGTGCAGAGGCGGGAGGCGTGCCGCAGAAAGTCGACGCCGGCGCCGATGTCGCCCGCGGCGAGGGCCTCGCGCGCCGCCTCACGGAGGATGTCGAGCTGCCAGGGGGCCTTGGCCGAGTCGTGCGCCGCGAGCAGTTGCCGGGCCACCACCGCGGCCGGGGCGCCGCTCGCCCGGAGCAGTCCGGCGGCGCGGGCCCGCAGGGCGGTGAGGTCCGGTCCGGGGATGTCCGCCAGGACGGTCAGCCGGGCGCGTTCGTGGCCGAACCAGGCGTCCGAGAACAGACCGGCCGCGCGCAGCTCGGTGATGCTCCAGCGCACGGAGGTCGCGTCCGCCCCGAGGAGGGCGCCGATCAGCGCCGGTGTGACCGAGTCGCCGAGCACCGCGGCGGCGCGCGCGACGGCGAGCAGGGTCGGCTCACCGCGGTGCAGACAGCGCAGGAAGGCGTTCCGGAACGCCTCGTGGGGTGTCGGGGCGCCCGGCCCCGCGGCCTGGTCCGGGCCGCGCCGGGCGGTGTCCTCGACCAGGGCGTCCAGCAGCAGGGGGTTCCCGCCACTGGCCCGGGCCCACGGTTCGGCGTTCCGCTGCCCCGCGGCACGCGTCGCCTGCTGCCCGGCCAGATACGCGGCGACCCCGTCGACGGTGAGCGGTCCGATCCGCAGCCGCCGGCAGTGGGGCAGGTGCAGGGTCTCGGCGTGCAGCGTGGCGAGGGCCCGGTCGTGGCCGGCGCTCTCGGTCAGCACGACCAGGACGGGCAGCGCGTCGATACGTCGTACGAGATAGCGCAGGCACTGCAAGGACGCCTCGTCGGCGAAGTGCACGTCGTCGACGTGCAGGACGAGCGGCCGGCGTCCGGCGAGTTCGGCGACGGACCGGTGGAGGCGCTGCATGAGCGCGCGCGGTACGCGTCCGCTCGCCTCCGCGGCCTTCGCGAGCTCCGTGGCGGCCGGTGGTCCGTCGGCCGCGCCCGTCGCCCGCATCGCGGTCACCAGTTGGTCGATCAGGCCCAGTCGGTCGAGGCTCTCGCTCGCGGCGCCGGTCACCGACAGGAAGGTTCCTCCCCGCTCGCTGACCTGCTCGGCGAATGCGCGGACCAGGGCGGTCTTGCCGCAGCCCACCGGGCCGTTGACGACGACCAGGGCTCCCTTTCCGGCCACGCACTCCTCGTGGAGCCCTCGTAGCAGACCGAGTTCTGCGTCCCTTTCGTTGAGCTTCACAGGTACCCCCCGTACCTACGCCGCCGCGTCAGCGCACCCCGAAGTTGGCTGACGTGGCGCCATCAACTCGCGAACACTCAAAGTGATTGAGGCCAGAACAACACCGCGTCTGACCTGCGACTAAATCGTCAGGATACCGGCTCATTAGCGCCAGCACGGCAATATTTCGGCCACTCGACGCGAGTAATGGGGGCGATTTTCGGACAGCGTTCGGCCGGAATTTCATGGGGAACCCAAAAGGAATACACAGGAATCGCCGATGAATAACGAGCGAAGGATTCACGCCACCTCGTCGCCGGCACCCCCTCGCGACAACGGCGTCCGGGAATCGGAAAACCGTCGCGAAAGCGGCAACTTTCGCGACGGTCGACATTCCGGAGTCCGTTCTCAGCCGATCTGTGCGACGTCGTCCCTGACCCGCTCGGCGAACTCCGACCAGAGGTCGGCGAACTGCCGGGCGAGATCGGCCACTATGTCGCTGCAATGCGGCGGGACGTTGCTGACGATCGCCTCCCACTCCTCCTTGCGCAGCGAGTGCAGAACGAGCAGGCGCAGCAGATTGCGGCCGGTCTCGGTGAAACGCAGTGCCGGGTCGGCCTTCAGCCGCTTGATCAGCACGGCTCGGTCGGGCGCCGACGCCATGTCCGGGCGGGTACGGGGAGCGGGCCGGGCGAGTCGCAGCGCCCCGAACTCCCCGCGGCCGGGCGGCTCCCCGGGTTCGGTCTCCGCCTCCTTGCGCCGGCGCTGCCGGGGCAGCGGGTCCTCGCCGTTGCGCAGCCGGTTGCGCACATCCCGGGCGGTCTCCGGGGATATCCCGGCCGCCCGCGCGACCTGACGCAGCGACAGCTCCGGGTTCTCCGTGAGCAGTTCACCGGCCAGGATGCGGCCGCTACTGCCGTCGACCGGTCGCAGTCTGCCGTCCTGTCCGAGCCGTCGCCCCTCCGGGCCCGGCAGTTGGACGACCCGCTTGCGGATCTCGCCGACGGTCCCGGGGGCGATCCCGGTGACCGAGGCGACCCTGCGGTCGGACCACTGCGGATGGGAGACGACGATGCGCTCGGCGGCCCGCTTGCGGTCGGCGAGCGCCAGCGGCAGACCGTGGTGGACATTGAGTTGGACCGCGAGGACGAAGGCCGCGGCCTCGTCCCCGTCGAAGAACCGGGCGGCGATCGTGCTCTCGCCGCGCAGCCGGGCCGCCTTCAGCCGGTGGTAGCCGTCGATGACCCGCATCGTCGACCGGTGCACCGTGATCGGTGGCAGCGGGTTCTGCGCTGCCGCGAGTACCTGAATGTGCTCCGTTCTCTCCCCCGCCAACCGCGGTGATCCGGACAGGCTCAACGAGCCGATCTCCACCTCCACGACGGGCTGCTGACTTATTGCTCCCTCGGACTCCACCCCAGCTCCTTACATCCCCACGCTGCTGCGAAAGGCGGTTGCCGTCCACGAAGAAGAATTTCTCGTCCGAACACGCTTTCTGCCGAAAATCCATCGCCGGTTGCCAGAATGTGGGGGGAGCGATTTCACAAGGTCGACATTTGCATGCTTCAGATGTGACCGAAATTAACAGCCCGACATCCTGGGCGAAACCCCTGCGGTTCGAGCCGGCCTCCCCCCCTACCTCTAGGGGGTGTGGACAAGGACGGGACGAAGGAGCCGGACGAAGAGGTGCCCGCGACGCTGTGGGAGCGTCGCGGGCACCGGTCTCGCGGGCCGTACTCATTGGGGTCGGGGGCCTCCCGGTCCGCCGGGCCCCTGGGGGCCGGGGCCGAAGACGATCGGCCGCGGTCCGGGTCCCGGGCCGGGTCCCGGCATCCCCGGCCCACCGGGCCCACCAGGCCCTTCGGGGCCACCGGGGCCGAAGAACACCGGCCCCCCGTGGCCGTGGCCCACCGGCTCCGGCACTCGCTGCTGCGGCATCTCCTCGACCTCGGCCGGCTCCTCGTCGGCGAGGGCCGGCGCGGCGAACTGCGTGCGGTACAGCTCGGCGTAGAGCCCGCCGAGCGCCAGCAGTTGGTCATGGGTACCGCGCTCCGCGATCCGCCCCTGGTCCAGGACGATGATCTGGTCCGCGTCCCGGATGGTGGACAGCCGGTGCGCGATGACCAGCGAGGTGCGGCCCGCGAGCGCGGTCTTCAGGGCCAGTTGCAGGGCGGCCTCGGACTCGGAGTCGAGATGCGCGGTCGCCTCGTCGAGCACCACCACCGGCGGGGCCTTGAGCAGCAGCCGGGCCATGGCGATGCGCTGCTTCTCGCCGCCGGAGAGCCGGTAGCCGCGGTCACCGACCATGGTGTCCAGGCCGTCGGGCAGGGAGGCGACGAGCCGCCAGATCTGGGCGGCCCGGCAGGCCGCGACCAGTTCCTCCTCGGTGGCGTCCGGGCGGGCGTAGAGGAGGTTCTCCCGGATGGTGGTGTGCAGCAGATGCCCGTCCTGGGTGACCATGCCGACCGTGTCGCTCAGCGACTGCAACGTCAGGTCGCGCACATCGCGGCCGTCGATGAGGACGGTGCCCTCCTCCGGGTCGTACAGCCGCGGCACCAGATGGGTGACCGTGGTCTTGCCCGCCCCGGACGGGCCGACCAGCGCGGTGAGCTTGCCGGCCGGCACGGTGAAGCTGAGGTCGCGCAGCGCCCAGGTGTCGCCCTCGCGCTCGGGCGTCGGCGTGGCGAAGTCCTCCAGCGAGGCCAGCGAGACGTCGGCGGGCCGCGGGTGCCGGAACGACACCCCGCGGAACTCGACGCCGGGGGCCGTGTCGCGGGACGCGGCGGGCGGCAGCGCCACCGCGTCGGGCTTCTCGGTGACCAGCGGCTTCAGGTCGAGGATCTCGAAGAGCCGGTCGAAGCTGACGAGCGCCGTCATCGCGTCGGCCTGGGCGTTGGACAGCTGCCCCACCGGCGCCATCAGCCGGGTGAGCAGCGTGGCGAGGGCGACCAGGGTGCCGACCTCGAAGACGCCGTTCACCGAGAGCGTCCCGCCGACGCCGTAGACCACGGCGGTGGCGATCGAGCCGATGAACATGCTCGACAGGAAGAGCAGCTTCATCGACACCGAGTTACGCACCCCGATGTCCCGGCCGCGGGCGGCGAGCCGCGCATACCCGGCGGTCTCCCGGTCCGGGCGGCCGTAGAGCTTGGCGAGGAGAGCGCCGGCGACGTTGAACCGCTCGTGCATGAGCGAGCCCATCTCGGCGTTGACCTGCATGTGCCGCCGGGCCAGGCCCTGGAGCCGACGGCCGACGAGCCGGCCGGGGAGGATGAAGAACGGGACCAGTGCCAGGGAGATCAGGGTGATCGTCCAGGACAGGTAGAACATCGTGCCGAGCACGAACAGGACGGTCAGCGCGGCGGAGACCACCGTGGAGAGCATCTGGGTGACCGCCTGCTGGGCGCCGATCACATCGGTGTTCAGCCGGCTCACCAGCGCGCCGGTCTGGGCGCGGGTGAAGAAGGCGAGCGACTGGCGCTGCACATGGTCGAAGACCTGCACCCGCAGGTCGTAGACCAGGCCCTCACTGACCTTGGCGGAGAACCAGCTCTCCCCGAACCCCACCAGCGCGGCCAGCACGGAGACCGCGGCGGCCGCGCCCGCGAGCCAGGCCACGGTCCGGTTGTCGCCGGCCATGATGCCGTCGTCGATCAGGTACTTCAGGAGCAGGGGCGGGGCCACCGCGCACAGGGCGTTCAGCGTGGTGCAGACCACGAGAAAGCCGATGGAGCGGCGGTGCCCGCGGGTGTACGGGATGATTCTCTTCGTCGTTCCGGGCTTCGCCCGCTGGGTGTTGTTCGAGGAATCCGGTCCGTCGGACCGGATCATGACGGGTCCGCCCATCATGGCCACAGGTACTCCCTGGGTAGCGTCGCTGCGGTCGGGCGGGCCACTAGCGGGCCGCCTCGGTCTCCTTCATCGCGTCGATGAGGCTCTGCGGACGGAGATCCGTCCAGCTCTCCTCCACATAGGCGAGGCATTCCTTGCGCGAGGCCTCTCCGAAAACGAGCCGCCAGCCATTCGGAATTTCAGCGAATGCAGGCCACAACGAGTGCTGATTCTCCCTGTTCACGAGCACCAGAAAGGCCCCGTCTTCATCATCGAACGGGTTTGCCATAGCCACTCCCGCGGATCGAATTAATTCCTTGTCGGATAGGAAAACCTTAGCCCGAGCCATTGGGCCGAACAAGGTTCACCAATTCGGGGAACAATCCGCGGCAATAGATATTCACTTTTCTGGAGGGCGGGGCGGAGCCGGACCACAGTCTGACCTGCGGGCGTCCGGCGCGACAGGGTCGTCCAACCGGCCGACCCGGGCAGTTGGACACCGGACGACCGGGGTGCGGCGCCCCCGCCGGCGGGGGATGGCGACGAAGGCGCCGCGGTCCGGAATGTCAAGCCACCGTCCAGGGCGGCTAGTTGGTCGCGAGGGCCTCCGTCGGAGGGAGCCGGGCCGCTCGGACCGCGGGGTAGAAGCCGGCCAGCCCGCCGATGGCGAGCGTGGCGGCCAGTCCCCCGGCCATCGCCCACAGCGGCACCAGGGCGGCCCAGCCCTGGTAGGCGGCGTAGCCGTCGGTCACCCCGATGCCAAGGAGCACACCGCCCACACCACCGAGCCCGGACAGCAGCAGCGCCTCGGCGAGGAACTGGATCCTGATCTGGCCCCGGGTCGCACCGAGCGAGCGGCGCAGTCCGATCTCCGAGCGGCGTTCCAGCACCGAGATGACCATCGTGTTGGCCACCCCGACCCCGCCGACCAGCAGCGCGACCCCGCCGAGGCCGAGCAGCAGCCCGCTCAGCGACTTGTCCGCGGCGTGCTTGGCGGCCAGCGCGTCGGAGGGGCGGGAGACATTGACCTCGTTGGGGTCCTCCGGGGAGACCGTCGGGCCCAGCACGCTGTGCACCTTCTCGACGTCCTCGTCCTTCGCCCGCGTGTAGACGGTCGTCGGATAGCCGTCGAAGGACAGTTCCTTCTCCGCCACCGTCCAGCCCACGAAAGCCTGGGTGTCAAGGGCGGGCAGCAGTTCGTTGGGGGCCAGCAGACCGACCACGGTGAACCAGCGGTTGCCGAGCCACACCTGGACATCCGTCCCGGCCCGGTGGATGCCGAGGCTCCGCGCGGTCTCCGCGCCCAGCACCACGGCGGGGTAGCGGCTGTTGGCCTCGTTGAGCCAGCGGCCGTCGACGATCTTCCCGCCGATGGAACGCAGCAGGTCGGTACGGGCCGCGCTGACCGTCAGACCGCCCGACTCCACCGCCGGCACCCGGTCGTTGCGGTAGAGCTTCGCGTCCGTGGTGCCCGTCGCGGAGGCCGAGATCACCTCGGGCCGGTTCGTGATCATGGCGACGGCGTCGTCGGACAGATGGGCGTTGTCGCCCGTCATGGTGGTGCCCGGGGCGACCGTGAGCAGATTGGTGCCGAGGGCCGCCAACTGCTTGTTCAGATCGTTCGTCGACGAGGTGGAGATACCCACCACGCCGATCATCGCCGCGATCCCGATCGCGATACCGAGGGCGGACAGGAAGACCCGCATGGGCCGCGACCGCAGACCCCAGCCGCCCACCCGGGCCACGTCCGACAGGCTCAGCCGGGCCGCCCGGGGACGCGGCGGCGGGGGCAGATCGGCCCAGGGCCGCTGCCGTTCGGCCGGCAGCGCCGAATACGCCGTACTCATCGCTCCACCCCCGTGTGCGCCAGGGCCCGGGGCCCCGGTGATCCCGAGTCGTGCTCGATCCGGCCGTCCCGCACCCTGACCTCGCGCGGCAGGGACCCCGCGATGTCCCGGTCGTGGGTGATGACGACGACCGTCGTCCCGGCCTCGTGCAGCTCGTGGAGCAGCTCCATCACCACCGTCCCCGAGCGGGAGTCCAGCGCGCCGGTCGGCTCGTCGGCCAGCAGCAGCGGCGGATCGCCGACCACCGCGCGGGCGATCGCCACCCGCTGCTTCTCACCGCCGGACAGCTGCTGCGGCTCGTGGTCGAGCCGGTGCCCCAGGCCCACCCTGCGCAGCGCCACCTCGGCGAGCCGGCGCCGCTCACGGCGCGGCCGTCCGCTGTACAGCAGACCGTCCGCCACGCTGTCCAGCGCGGGCACCCCGGCGGCGAGATGGAACTGCTGGAAGACGAAGCCGATAGTGCCGGCCCGCAGCGCCGACAGCTCACGGTCGTTGAGGGAGTCCACCGGGTGCCCGGCGATCGCCACCGTCCCCGAGGTGGGCCGGTCCAGGGTGCCCATGATGTTGAGCATGGTGGACTTGCCCGAGCCCGAGGGGCCGACGACCGCGAGCATCTCGCCGCGGTGGACCACCAGGTCCGCCTCGACCAGGGCGGCCACGTCCCCGTACGACTTGCCGACCCCGGCCAGCTCGATCACCGGGTGGGCGGTGACGGTCACTTCGGGACCCCCACGACCGTGCCCTCGGTGATGCCGGTGCCGGAGACCTCGACCATGCCGTTGCCGAACGTGCCGAGCTGCACCTTGCGGTACTCCGACGTCGACCCGGTCACCACCTCGACCGCGTAGCCGCCGCCCGGCAGCGCGAACAGGGCGCTGATCGGCACCGCCAGCACGTTCGCGCGGGTCTCCGCCGCGAACTCGACGCTGACGGAGGCGGCCTGGTAGGCGCCGAGCTTCTTGGCGTCCTCGACCTTCAGCTCGACCGGAACGGTCGCGTTCGAGGAGCCCGAGTCCGAGGAGTTCTGCTGGTCCTGGCCGGAGCCCGCGGAGTCGCCGGACGAGGTCGGCGTGCCGATGTCCGTCACCACGGCGGTCACCGTGGTGTTGTCCGGCAGCGTGACGGTCGACTTCCCGCCCTTCTTCGCCAGGTCCGCGTACTGCACGGGAAGGTCCACGGAGATGACCCGGTCGGTGCCCGTCCAGGTGAGCACGTCACCGGTGAGGCTGTCGCCGACCGCGAGCTCCGCCTTGGCGACCCGCCGCGCGCCGGACGCCACCACCGCGTCGCCGGCCGTCACCTGCCCGGTCTCCGCACGGCCCAGGTCGTCCTGCCACTCCTCGACGGCGTCGGCCGTGTCCGAGGTGTAGTCGTCGTCCACCGTGAAGCCGCCGTAGCCGAGCGCCTTCAGGTTCTTCTCCAGCATCTTGACGTCGCTACCGCTGACGCCCGGCTTCAGCGTCCGGTACAGCGGCACCGAGCCGTAAAGCAGCGGTACGGACTGCTGGTTGACCTTGTAGACCGGCTTGCCGCGGGTGATCGTGTCGCCGTCCGAGGGCATCCAGGTGACGATCCCGGCGCCCGCCCCGCCACCGCCCTGCGCCTGCCCGGACTGCGCCGAGCCGGACGCGGCCGGGGCCTGCACGGCCACCGTGTCGCCGTACCCGAGCTGACCGTCCAGCGCCTGCGAGCTGGTCAGCGTCGTCCGCTTGACCTGGGTCGTGGCGGGCGGCCCGGACGGCGCCTTCGCCTCGGGGTCGTCGTCCCCGCCGCCGAACACCCCGAGGGCGGCACCGGCCGCGACCGCGGCGACCACCACCACACACGCGGTGACCAGGACGACGCGCATCCCGCGGCGGCGACGGCGGGGCCGGTCCACCGGCTCCGGGTCCCCGGCGGCGCCGCTCCCGTCGAAGGAGGGGACGGCCTCGGGCCGCAGCTCCAGCTCCCCGCCCTCGACGCCCGGCGCTTCCGCGGGGGCCGGCGCTTCCTGGGCGACCGTCCGCGCGACGGTCCCCTCCTCCTGACTGGTCACTGCTGCGGCCCTCCCATGAAGGCGAGGGTGCCGCCGGGCCGGATGCTGTAGCAGGCCTCCGCGGCCTTGGAGAACTTGGGATCGTCCCGCCCGGACAGGCCGGCCGCGTTGGCGTCGATGACGATCGTGTTCCCGTTCACCTGCGGGTCCGAGAAGCCCGGCACGCCGTTCTCACGGATGCACTTCGCCCAGGCCGCGACCTTCGTCGCGTCGAAGGCGCGGCTGCCGGCGGCGTCACCGGTGTCGCCCTGGTACAGCAGGCTCTGGCAGGCGGACTGGGCCGACTTGAAGGTCGGCGAGTTCTGGTCGACGCCCTGCGGGATGACGAGCTTCACGCCGCCCCCGCTGTCCTTCTCCGGGTCGGGGAACTCCGAGACACCGTGCTCGCGCATGCACTTCGCGTAGGCCACGCCCGCGCTGTCGGTGCCGCCCGCGGCGGCGGAGGAGTTCGAGCCGCCCTCGCTGGTCACGTTCGCGTCCTTGTCGCCCGACGAACAGCCGGCGAGAAGTACTCCCGCTGTCGCCACGGACAGCACCGCCAGGAGGGGCCCGGTCACGCGCTTCTGATGGTTATTCGGCATACCAGAAGTTCTACGGGGCGCCCGGTCACACCAGGGTTGCAACGGGCGCCCCGCGGGACCGTTCAGTCAGAGCGGTCCCACCCGGCACTTGCCTGACCGTCGCAGGCGCCTTCCGGTCCGTCGGCCGGCACCAGCACGATGGCGCGGGCGGGACAGCGGGACGCGGCCGTGCGCAGCGCGGGCAGCGCCTCCGGGCCCGCCTCACGCACCCGCGGCACCACCAGGCCGTCCTCCTCCGACTGGTCGAAGAAGTCCGGCTCGAACAGCGCGCAGGCGCCCGAGCCCACACAGCTGTCCCGGTCCACCCGGATCTCCACCCGGGCCGCGACTGTGGTGTCCGTGCTGTCTGCTGTGTCCGCCGTGTCAGCCACCGGCCTCACCACAGGACCGGCAGCGTCTCTACACCGAACTGCGGTGCCAGCGACCGGAACCGCAGCTCCTCCACGCCGGTGCCCAGCCGCAGCCCGGGGAACCGCTCCAGCAGCCCCGCCAGCGCGATGCGCAGCTGAAGCCGCGCCAGCGCCGCACCCAGGCAGAAGTGCACGCCGAAGCCCAGCGCCAGGTGGTTGGCGGGCTCCCGGGCGATGTCCAGCCGGTCCGCGGTGCCGTCGTCGCCGCCGTAGGGGCAGCGGTTCGCGGCGAACACCGAGCACGACACCACCTCACCGGCCTTGATCAGCTCACCGCCGATCTCCACGTCCACCAGCGCGGTACGCGGTGACACGGACGCCACCACCGACACATAGCGCAGCAGCTCCTCCACCGCCCGGTCCATCAGCTCGGGCCGCTCCCGCAGCAGGGCCAGCTGGTCGGGACGGCACAGCAGCGCCAGGACGCCGAGGCCGATGGTCTCCGCCGTGTTCTCGATCGAGCCGTTGGCGACGCTCTCGCAGATGCCGGCCACCTCCTCGTCCGACACCGCGTCCCCGTGCTCGCGGATCAGCATCCCGGCCAGGCCCTCGCCCGGATCGCGGCGCTGGGCCGCGGCCAGTTTCCGGAAGTGCCCCACGTACTCCGACGTCGCCGGGTGCCGGCGCGGGCTGTGCCCGGACGCCCGGTGGTCGCCGAGCCGGGACAGCTCGGACAGGTCGTCGCGGGGCAGGCCGATCAGCTCGGCGAGGATCAGGCCCGACACCGGCCGGGCGAAGTACCGCATCAGGTCGGCGGGGCGGCCGGCCCGCTCCAGCACCTCCAGCCGCTGGTCCACGATCCGCGCCATCATCGGCTCCAGCGCCTTCATCTGCCGCACCGTGAACATCGGCGCCACCAGCCGCCGCAGCCGGCTGTGCTCGGCCCCGTCGGTCTGGAGCAGACTCCCCGGGTGCGGATCGGGCTTGCGGCCGTCCGGCTCGGGCGGCGGCATGCTGGAGAACCGTTCGGCGTCGGCGAGGATCTGCCGCACCACCTCGCGATCGGTCACGATCCAGTGGGGCATCCCGCCCGGGGGCCGGAACAGCGGCGCCCGCGCGTTGAGTGCCAGGAGCTCCGGCACCGGGTCCAGGACGTTCCGGCGCTTGTCGACCGGAAGCTCGAACGACTGAGTCATGCGAGTCCTACCTTTCTGACACGGGCTTGTGGTCTGCCGTGGGTCCGGGTGTCACCAGGCGCCGGGCGACCTCCCGGCCGATGGCCTCGGCGTGCGTGCCCCGGAGCATCCCGACGTGGTCGGCGGCGATCTCGAACCCCTCGATGGGCGCGGCGATGTACTGCTCCCAGGTGGTGCGTGCCGCCGCGAGCGACAGCTGGGCCAGGTCGCCCTCGGTGGCCAGGAACAGCAGCGCGCCACCGCCGAACCGCCGGGGCGTGTGCCCCTGCGCCAGCCGGATCATGTGCTCCTTCGTCTCCTCCACGTTGACGGTGAACGAGTCGGCCGGCGGGCTCGCCGCCCCCGGCCCGTCGAGCAGGGCCCGCCCCTCCTGGTCCGCCGCGCCGTCGATCCGGACGTGTGTCCCGTCCACACCGCCACCGCCACCGCTGCCGCCGGCATAGCCATCGCCGCCGTCGCCGTCGCCGTCCTGCCGGGGACCGTCCTCGTCGATCCGGTGGTGTCCGCCGGGGAACCCGTCCAGCAGCGCCAGCAGCGTGACCTCCTCGCCCCGCTCCTCCAGCTCCGCGGCGATGGCCTGGGCCAGCACCGCGCCGAAGGACCAGCCGAGCAGCTGGTACGGCCCCTCGGGCTGCACCGAGCGGATCCGGTCGACGTAGTCGGCCACCAGCTCCGGCACGCTGCCCGGCATCGCCCTGCGGTCGGTGAACCCGGGCGCCTGAAGGCCGTAGACCGGCAGATCCTGCGGAAGGTGGCGCAGCAGCGCGGCGTAGGACCAGGCCAGCCCCGTGCTGTGGTGCAGACAGAACAGAGGAGTACGAGACCCGCCGCTCTGCAACGACAGCAGCGCGTCGAGGTCGTCCCGCCGCCGCCCGGCCCGCCGCGGCGCCGTCAGACCGGCACCGGCGGCCAGCGCCGCGCGCGGCTGCACCAGCCCGTCCGAGGTCCAGGCGGCACGCCGCCCGGTGCGCAGCATCAGATCACCGCCGCGCCCGAAGGGATCGGCGACCAGACTTCCCGCGGTGCGGGCCGGCGCCCCGGCATAGCCCCGGGCCAGCGACGGCCCCGCCACATACAGGTCCCCCGCCACCCCGGCCGGCACCGGCCGCAGCCACTCGTCGAGCACATAGGCACGAGCGGTACGGGGGAGGGAGAGCGGGGCCGGGATCAGGACCGGGGTGGGGGCGCGGTGCGGCTGCGCCACCTCCTGGTCGGGATGGGCCGCCCGATGCTCCGACCGCGTCAGCTCAAGGTGCGACCGGGTCGCCTCGCCGTCCGACTGCGGCACGAGCTGGAGACCACCACGTTCGGCCCCCGCCCCACCCTTCAGTCGCTCACCCGCGGGCATCGTGGCGCTCTCCACCGCGACCGTACGTCCCCCGCTCAGCGCGGCCAGCAGACCGATGAGCAGGTCGGTGGACGGTGAGTCGGCGGCCAAGCGGATCGCGGTGGCGGTCGGCTCCGTCGACGGGGAGGACGCCTGGCGGTCGATCACCCGGCCGAGCAGGGACCGGTGGTCCACCAGCTCGCCCACGAGCGTGCCGTCCGGAGACTCCCCGGGAAGCAGCACCGCAGGCTGGGACGGCAGCGGGTCCGGCAGGACGGGGGGACGGCGCAGCCGCCTGCCCCCGGCCCGGATCGCGTCCGCCACCCGCAGGACGGGCACCGTCGCCGCCCCGGAGGCCCTCTCCCCGCCACCGCCCGACGACAGCACGACCGCGGCCACCCGTGCACAGCCCAGCCCGGCAGCCGCCGACAACGCCCCCGCGGGGTCGTCCGCCCGTGCGATCACGCAGGTGGCGCCGGCCCGGAGGGCACCGAGCACGGCGACCGCCCAGTCGGTGCCGGGCCGTACCGCCACCACCACGACGTCGCCCGCACCCACCCCGCGCCGCTCCAGCCAGGCGGCCAGCCACGCGGACGCCCGGTCCAGGGCCCGGCGGCTGAGGGAGCCGTACCGGTCCTGGACGGCCACCGCGCGCGGATCGCGGGCCGCCGCCTCGGCGAACGCCGGCAGCACGGTGCCGTCCGGAACCTTGGCCGCGCCGCGGTTCCAGTCCTCGGTCAGCTGCCGGCGCTCGGACTCGCCGAGCAGGATGTCGATCTGGCTGAGCCTCAGTTCCGGCTCGGCCGCCACCTGCCCGAGGAGACGGAGCAGACGCCGTGTGAGACCGACGGCGGTGGCCCGGTCGAACAGTTCCTCGGCGTAGTCCAGGGTGCCGTCGAGGCCGTCGGGTCCGCCGTCGTCCCGGTGCCGGTCGGTCAGCCGTACCGTCAGATCGAACGCGGACGCCACGGCACCGAGGCCGACGAGCGAGGCGTCGAGGCCCGGGACCGCGGGCACGTCCCACTTCGCCGCGGTGTCGTCCCGGACGTCCAGGGCGACCTGGACGAGCGGATGCGGGTCACCCGGTGCCGCGTCCGCGACCCCGAGCGCCTCGGCGATCCGCGCGAACGGAACGTCCCCGGACCGCTCCGCCTCCTCGGTGGTCTCCCGGACCCGGCCGAGCATCTCCCGGAACGTCGGGTCGCCCGAGACATCGGTGCGCAGCGGCAGCAGCCCGGCGAACGGGCCCACCACGGCTTCCAGTTCACCCTCGCCGGTCGGCCGCGGTGCCACCGCGCCCAGCACCAGATCGGTGCCGGCTCCCATCCGGGCGAGCAGCATCGCCAGCCCGGCGTGCACGACGGCGACCGAGGTCACACCGAGCGGCTGGGCCGTCTCCATCAGCCGGACATGCACCGGGGCCGGTACGCGCAGCGGCACCGCCCCGGTCCGCCGGCTCGGCCGCTCGGAGCGCGGCCGGTCCACGGGAAGGGTGATCGCGGACGGCGCGTCCGCCAGCACCTCCTTCCAGTACGCGATCTGATCACCGGCAACGCTCTCAACCGAGGCCGCCGCCGACGCCGATGCCGACCCAGACGCAGACGCAGACGCATCCGACTGCGGCTCCGACTCCCACTCCGGCTCCGTGCCCGCCAGCAGCCTGCTCTCCCACACCGCGTAGTCGGCGAACTGAAGCGGCAGGGGTGCCCGCTCCGGCGCCCGGCCCTCCCAGCGCGCGCCGTACGCCACGGACACATCGCGCACGAGGGCGTCCCGGGACGCGTCGTCGCCACCGATCCGATGCAGTACGAGAAGCAGCACATGGTCGGTTTCGGAGAGCTCGAACAGCGTGTGCGCCCAAGGGGTTTCGCGCGCGAGATCGAAGTGCCGGGCGGCACCGGCGGCCAGCACGGCGGGCAGCTCCCGCTCGGTCGCCGTGACGACCGGAAGATCCGGGCGTACGGCGGGGTCGTCGGCGTCCAGGATCCGCTGGACCAGCCCGCCCTCCGGGGTCTCGGCGAACACCGTCCGCAGAATGTCGTGCCGTTCGGCCACGTCCGCCAGCGCCGCCCGCAGCGCGTCACGGTCGAGTTCCCCGCGCAGCCGCAGGGCGACGGACGACTGGAGGGCCCGGGTACCCGGGTCGGCCGCGGCACGCCGCCAGAGGAACCGCTGTCCGGCCGTCGCCGGCGCCTCACCGCCCTCGTGCGCGACCGGGAGCAGCGAGGGACGCGACTTCGTGCCCAGGATGCGCGCCGCGCCGATCGGCGTCGGATCGCCGAAGAACTGCTTCAGGTTCAGCTCGGCACCGGTCTCCGACCGGACCCGGCCCGCGAGATGCATCGCCAGCGCCGAATTGCCGCCCAGATCGAAGAAGTTGCCGTCGGCGGCCACCCGGTCGACGCCCAGTACCGCGGCGAACAGGGTGCACAGCAGCGCCTCGGTGCCGTTCCGGGGAAGAAGACCCGAGCCGTCGCTCTCCGGGTCGGGCACGGGCAGGGCGGCCCGGTCGATCTTGCCGTTGACCGTCAGAGGCAGCGCGTCGAGGACCACGACGGCCGACGGGACCATGTAGTCCGGGAGCCGGGTCGCCGCGAACTCCCGCAGACCGCCGGCCTCCAGGGTCCCGGCCGGGGAGTCGCCCGGAAGGACGTAACCGACGATGCGCGGATGGCCCGGGCGGTCCTCACGGACCATCGCCACGGCCGTCCTCACGTCCGGGTGGGCGGCGAGAACGGCCTCGACCTCGCCGAGCTCGACCCGGAAGCCACGGATCTTGACCTGCTCGTCGGCACGGCCGACGAAGGCCAGCTGACCGTCCACCGTCCAGCGGGCCAGGTCGCCGGTGCGGTACATCCGGCCGCCGTCCTCATCGAACGGGCAGGCGACGAACCGCTCCGCCGTCAGATCGGGACGGTTGATGTAACCGCGCGCCAGACCATCCCCGGCGATGTACAGCTCACCCGTCACCCCGACAGGGACAGGCCGCAGGTTCCCGTCGAGCACATAGGTGCGGACGTTGCCCAGGGGGCGGCCGATCGCCGGTGGGGCGTCCTCACCGGTGATGCCCTCCTCCAGCAACACCGCAGTCGTGATCACGGTCGCCTCGGTCGGCCCGTACGTGTTCCACAGCCGCGCGCCTTCACGCCACTTCGCCGCCAGCCCGGCCTCAAGGCGCTCAGCACCCAGGACCCAGTTCCCGACCCCGGCAACGGCATCCGGCTCCAGCGCACCGAGGAGCGAAGGCACCACACTCGCCGTACTCACCCCGGCCGCCTCGATCATGCGCGCAAGCGCCGCACCGTCCAGCCGCTCATCGGACGAAGCGATCGCCAACGTGCCCCCGCCGGCCAGCGTGACCGCAACATCCAGCACCGCCGCGTCGAAGCTGAAGGACGCGAACTGCAACGCCGTGACGCCAGGTTCAACACCCAGGACGGGACGCATCACCGAGGCAAGGTTGGCCACGGAAGCGTGTGCGACGGCCACACCCTTCGGCCGCCCCGTCGACCCCGACGTATAGATGACGTAGGCCAGTTGATCGCGGCCGACGTCCGGCAGCGTGCCGAACTCGCTCGCCAGCTCGTCGAGCAGGACGGTGTCGACCTCCGCGGACAAGCGGTCGGCGGTCTCGGCCGTCACCAGCACCAACTCGGCGTCACTGTCGGCGACCATGAACACCAGCCGGTCGGACGGGTACTCCGGGTCAAGGGGCACATACGCCCCGCCGGACTTCCACACCGCCAACATCGCCACGACCATCTCGGCACCGCGCGGCAGACACAGCCCCACCCGGGACTCCCGGCCCACCCCACGCGCCACCAGCCCACGCGCCAACGCGTCCGACCGGGCGTCCAGTTCGGCATACGACAGCGCACGCCCCCCGGACCACAGCGCAGCCGCCCCTGGTGCCTCAGCCACCCGCTCCCGGAAGCCCTCCAGCACGGTCGAGGTGTCGGCCTCGATCGCCGTGGCGTTCCACTCCGCCACGACCGCAGCCCGCTCGGACTCCTCCAGCACCTCCACGTCGCTCAGCCGCAGCCGCGGATCGGCCGCGACCTGCTCCAGCACCCGCACCAGCCGCCCGGCCAGCCGAAGAACGGTCTCCTCGTCGAACAGATCGGCCGCGTAGAGGATCCCGCCGCCCATCCCGGCGGGGACGCCCTGCCCGGACCACCGCTCCCCCAGGGAGAACGAGAGGTCGAAGCGCGCCGCGGGGTCCTCAGCCGGCGGGATCTGCTCGACCGCCAGCCCTTCGAGGTCCCACTGCGCCTCGGGCACGTTCTGGAGCGCCAGCATCACCTGGAACAGCGGACTACGGGCCGCCGACCGGGTCGGGTTGAGCTCGTCGACGAGCTTGTCGAACGGCACGTCCTGATACGCGTACGCCGACAGGTCGGTCTCCCGGACACGGGCCAGCAGGTCACCGAAGGTGGGGTCACCGGAGGCGTCGGAGCGCAGGACGAGCGTGTTGACGAAGAACCCCGCCAGCCCCTCCAGCTGCACATCCGAGCGGCCGGCGACCGGCGTACCGACACAGACGTCCTCCCCGGCCCCCATCCGGGCCAGCAGCAGCACCAGCGCGGCATGGACGACCATGAACATCGTCGCCCCGCCCTGCGCCGCCAGCTCCACGAGCCGGGCATGCGTCTCCGCGTCCACCCGGACCGGCACCTGCCCGCTGCGGAACGAGGGCATCGCCGGACGCGGGCGGTCGAAGGGCAGCACCGTCTCCTGCGGGGCCCCCTCCAGCACGCCCCGCCAGTACGCGATCTGGCTCGCCCCCGCACTGTCCGGGTCGTCCAGCTCGCCCAGCGTCTCCCGCTGCCACAGCGCGTAATCCGCGTACTGCACGGGAAGCGGCTCCCACTCCGGGGCCCGACCCGCGAGGCGGGCGCGGTAGGCGGCCTGGAGGTCGTTGGCCAGCACCCCCATCGACCAGCCGTCGGAGGCGATGTGGTGGGCCACCAGAAGCAGGCCCCACTCCGTCTCCGAGATCCTCAGCAGCGAGGCCCGCCAGGGCAGGTCGGCCCGTACGTCGAAGCCGCGCCCGATCTCGTCCTGCATGAGCTCGTGCCACCGCTCACCGGCCTCGACGACTCGCAGCCGTGGCCGCCCCTCGGCGCCCTCGCGGATCTCCTGGTACGGCACGCCTTCCACGTCGGGGAAGACCGTGCGCAGGCTCTCGTGCCGGTCGGCGATGTCCCACAGCGCCGACTGAAGGGCCTCGGTGTCGACGGTGCCGGTCAGCCGCAGGGCGAAGGGGAGGTTGTAGGCGGAAGCCCCCGCCCCGTCGCTGTCGGTCCCCTCGATGCGGTTGAGGAACCACATGCGCTGCTGGGCGAAGGACAGCGGCACCCGCTCGGGCCGCTCCCGCCGCGCCAGCACCACGCCCGCCGACGCCCCGGCGGTCTCGACGAGCCGCGTGACACCGGCCACGGTCGGCTCGGCGAACACCTCACGGACCCCGACGGACACCTCCAGCACCGACCTGATGCGGGCGATCAGCCGCATCACCTTCAGCGAGTCACCGCCCAGCTCGAAGAAGCTCTGCTCCGCCCCGACCGTGTCCGCTTCCAGGTCCAGCACTTCGGCGAACAGGGCCGCGAGCGCCCTCTCGGTCGGGGTCGCCGGCGCACGGCCACCGTCCGCCGCGCGCTCCGGCTCGGGCAGGGCGGCGCGGTCGATCTTGCCGTTCAGGGTCAACGGCAGAGCGTCGAGCAGCACGACGGCGGACGGCACCATGTAGTCCGGCAGCCGGGTGGCGGCGAACTCCCGTACCGCGTCGGCCCGCGGTTCCTGCCCGGACACGGGCAGCACATAGCCGATCAGCCGCTCGTCGCGCACGACCGCTATGGCCGTCTTCACCTCCGGGTGGGCGGCCAGAGCGGCCTCCACCTCGCCGAGTTCGACCCGGAAGCCACGGATCTTGACCTGCTCGTCGGCGCGGCCGACGAACTCCAGTCGTCCGTCGGCCATCCAGCGGGCCAGGTCACCGGTGCGGTACATCCGCCCGCCGTCCTCATCGAACGGGCAGGCGATGAAGCGTTCCGCCGTCAGGTCCGGGCGGTTGACATAGCCCCGGGCCAGACCGTCGCCGGCGATGTACAGCTCGCCGGGCACCCCTACCGGCACGGGCCGCAGATAGGCGTCCAGGACATGGGTCCGGACGTTCTCCAGGGGGCGGCCGATGGGCGGCGGCGCATCCTCGGCGGTGAGGCCCTTCGACAGCAGCGTCGCCGTGGTGATGACGGTGGCCTCGGTCGGACCGTAGGTGTTCCACACCCGGCTCCGCGCCCGCCACTTGGCGGCCAGTCCGGCCTCCAGCCGCTCGGCGCCCAGCACCCAGTTGCCGATCCCGTGGACCGCCTCCGGCTCCAGCACCCCGAGCAGCGACGGGACGACGCTCGCGACCTCGACACCGCAGGTCTCCACCAGGGCGGCCAGGGCAGCGGGGTCCAGCCGCTCCTCCGACGAGGCGATGGCCAACGTGCCGCCCGCGGCCAGCGTCACCGCGACGTCCAGGACGGAGGCGTCGAAGCTGAACGACGCGAACTGCAAGGCCGTCACCCCGGGTTCGACACCCAGCACCGGGCGCATGGCGGTGGCCAGGTTCGCCACCGGGGCGTGCGCGACGGCCACGCCCTTGGGGCGCCCGGTCGACCCCGACGTATAGATGACGTAGGCCAGTTGGCCGGATGCGACCCCGTCCGGCAGAACACCGGCGTCCCTCGCCACCTCACCCAGCAGAACACCTGCGGCTACACGGTCGGCCGTCTCCTCCGAGACCAGCACCAGCTCGGCCCCGCTGTCGGCGACCATGTAGGCCAGCCGGTCGGAGGGGTACTCGGGATCCAGCGGGACGTACGCCCCACCGGCCTTCCACACCCCCAAGATGGCGATGACCATCTCGGCCCCGCGCGGCAGACACAGCCCCACCCGGGACTCCCGGCCCACACCACGCGCCACCAACCCACGCGCCAACGCGTCCGACCGGGCATCCACCTCGGCGTACGTCAGCGAGCGGCCGAGGAAGCGGAGCGCCACCGCCGTCGGTGTCCGTGCGGCCCACTCGCGGAACCGTTCCACGACCGTGGTGACGTCGTCCGCGTCGCGGGCCGTGGCGTTCCACTCCGTCACGACCGTGGTCCGCTCGGCCTCGTCCAGCACCTCGACGGCGCTCAGCCGCAGCTGCGGATCGGCCGCGACCTGCTCCAGCACCCGCGCCAGCCGCCCGGCCAGCCGGCGGACGGTGTCCTCGTCGAACAGGTCGGCCGCGAACAGGATGCCGCCCCGCATACCCTCCGGCTCGCCCTCGGCGGTGTGGAACTCGTTCAGGGCCACCGACAGGTCGAACCGTGCGGCCGGGTCGGACGCGGGCGGTATCTCCTCGACCGCCAGCCCTTCCAGGTCCCACTGCGCCTTGGGCACGTTCTGGAGCGCCAGCATCACCTGGAACAGCGGATTGCGCGCGGCGGAACGCGCCACACCCAACTCGTCGACGAGCCGCTCGAAGGGCACGTCCTGGTTCGCGTACGCCGACAGGTCGGTCTCCCGGACACGCGCCAGCAGGTCACCGAAGGTGGGGTCACCGGAGGCGTCGGAGCGCAGCACGAGCGTGTTGACGAAGAACCCCGCCAACTCCTCCAGCTGTACGTCGGACCGGCCCGCGACCGGCGTACCGACGCAGACATCCTCCCCGGCTCCCATCCGGGCCAGCAGCACCACCAGCGCGGCATGAACGACCATGAACATCGTCGCCCCGCCCTGCGCCGCCAGCTCCGTCAGCCGGGCATGCGTCCCCGCGTCCACCCCGACCGGAACCGACCCGCTGCGGATCGACGGCGCCGCCGGACGCGGACGGTCGAACGGCAGCACCGTCTCCTGCGGCGCGCCCTCCAACACCCGCCGCCAGTAATCCACCTGCCCGGTACCCGTGCCGGGCCCGTTGCCGCTGTCGCGGTCGCCGTCGCTGTCGCCGTCCAAGTCGCCCAGCACCTCCCGCTGCCACAGTGCGTAATCCGCGTACTGCACGGGGAGCGGCTCCCATCCCGGAGCCTCCCCGCCGAGACGAGCGCGATAGGCGCTCTGTAGGTCGCGGGCCAGCACGCCCATCGACCAGGCGTCCGTGGCGATGTGATGAGCCACCAGGAGCAGCACCCACTCCGACCCCGAGACCTTCAACAGCGTGGTACGCCACGGCAGTTCGCCTCGAACGTCGAAGCCGCGCTCGGCCTCGTCCCGCATGGCGTCACGCCAGCGCTCGCCGGTCTCGATCACCTGGAGGCGGGGGCGTCCCTCGGCACCTTCGCGGATGTCCTGATAGGGCACGCCTTCGATGTCCGGGAAGACCGTGCGCAGGGTTTCGTGCCGGTCGGCGATGTCCCCCAGGGCCGACTGCAAGGCCTCGGTGTCGAGGCTTCCGGTCAGGCGGAGAGCGAAGGGCATGTTGTAGGCGGACGCGCTGGTCTCGTCCATACGGTTGAGGAACCACATGCGCTGCTGGGCGAAGGACAGCGGCACCCGGTCGGGGCGTTCCCGACGCGCCAGCACCACACCCGTCGACGCTGTGGTGCTCTCGACCAGCCTTGCGATACCGGCCACGGTCGGATCGGCGAAGACCTCACGGACGCCCACCGACACCTCCAGCACCGAGCGGATGCGGGCGATCAGCCGCATCACCTTCAGAGAATCGCCGCCCAGCTCGAAGAAGCTCTCCTCCGCGCCTATCGCCTCGGCTTCGAGGTCCAGCACCTCGGCGAACAGGGCCGCGATCGCCCTCTCGGTCGGGGTCGCCGGCGCACGACCACCGCTCGCGCCGAGGTCGGGGGCGGGGAGGGCGGCACGGTTGATCTTGCCGTTGGTGGTCAGCGGGAACGCGTCGAGTACGACGACCACCGACGGCACCATGTACTCCGGCAGCCGGGTCGCCGCATGCGCCCGTACGTTCTCGGCGTCCGCGTCTCCGACGACGTACCCGATCAGACGGCCGTCCCGGGCCACGGCCACCGCTCGATCGAGCTGCGGGTGGGCTGCGAGGACGGCTTCGACCTCACCGAGTTCGACTCGGAAGCCGCGGATCTTGACCTGCTCGTCGGCGCGGCCGACGAAGGCCAGCTGACCGTCCGCGGTCCAGCGGGCCAGGTCGCCGGTGCGGTACATCCGGCTGCCGTCCTCGTCGAACGGGCAGGCGATGAAGCGTTCCGCGGTCAGGTCTGGGCGGTTGATGTAGCCGCGCGCCAAGCCGTCTCCGGCGATGTACAGCTCACCTGTGACCCCGACAGGGACCGGGCGCAGGAACGCGTCCAGTACGTAGGTGCGGACATTGCCCAGGGGGCGACCGATCGCCGGTGGGGCGTCCTCGCCGGTGATGCCCTCCTCCAGGAGCACCGCGGTGGTGATCACGGTGGCCTCGGTCGGCCCGTACGTGTTCCAAACCCGCGCTCCCTCGCGCCACTTGGCCGCCAGCCCGGCCTCAAGGCGCTCGGCGCCCAGGACCCAGTTCCTGATCGCGGCTACGGCGTCCGGCTCCAGCGCCCCGAGGAGCGAGGGCACCACACTCGCGACCGTCACGCCGGCGTCCTGAAGCATTCCGGCCAGGGCAGCGGGGTCCAGCCGCTCCTCGGACGAGGCGATCGCCAACGTCCCGCCCGAGGCGAGGGTGACCGCCACATCCAGCACGGCCGCGTCGAAACTGAACGAGGCGAACTGCAACGCCGTGACCCCAGGTTCAACGCCCAGGACGGGACGCATCACAGACGCCAGGTTGGCCACAGAGGCATGCGCGACGGCCACCCCCTTAGGCCGCCCCGTCGACCCCGACGTATAGATGACATAGGCGAGTTGGACGCCGGTGACATCCGGCAGCTCGCTCGCGTCGCCGTCCAGTTCGTCGAGCAGGGCGGTGTCGACCTCCGCGGACAGCCGGTCGGCGGTCTCGGGCGCGATCAGGACGAGTTCGGCGTCGCTGTCGGCGACCATGAACACCAGCCGGTCGGACGGGTACTCCGGGTCAAGGGGCACATACGCCCCGCCGGACTTCCACACCGCCAACATCGCCACGACCATCTCGGCACCGCGCGGCAGGCACAGCCCCACCCGGGACTCCCGGCCCACGCCACGCGCCACCAGCCCACGCGCGAGCGCGTCCGACCGTGCGTCCACCTCGGCATACGACAGCGCCCGGCCCTCGGACCACAGCGCCACCGCCTCCGGCGCCCCGGCCGCACTGATACGGAACCGCTCCAGCACGGTCGCGGTGTCGACCTGCTGATGCGTGGCGTTCCATCCTTCAACGACCGCCGCCCGCTCGGCCTCCTCCAGCACCTCTACGTCGCTCAGCCGCAGCCGCGGATCGGCCGCGACCTGCTCCAACACCCGCACCAGCCGCTCGGCCAGCCGGCGGACGGTCTCCTCGTCGAAGAGATCAGCCGCGTAGAGAATCGCGCCCCGCAGACCGTCGACTGCGCCGCCCTCCGAGCGGAGTTCGCTCAGCGTCAGGGAGAGGTCGAAGCGGGCCGGGGGGTCTTCCGCCGGCGGGATCTGCTCGACCGCCAGCCCTTCGAGGTCCCAGAGGGCCTCGGGCACGTTCTGGAGCGCCAGCATCACCTGGAACAGCGGATTGCGGGCGGCGGAACGGGCCGGGTTGAGCTCGTCGACGAGCCGCTCGAAGGGCACGTCCTGGTTCGCGTACGCCGACAGGTCGGTCTCGCGCACCCTGCGCAGCACCTCGGCGAAGGACGGGTCCCCCGCCAAGTCCGAGCGCAGGACCAGCGTGTTGACGAAGAACCCGGCCAGATCCTCCAGCTGTGCGTCCGAACGCCCGGCAACCGGGGTGCCGACGCTGATGTCCTCCCCCGCCCCCATCCGGGCCAGCAGCACGGCCAGCGCGGCATGGACGACCATGAACATCGTCGCCCCGCCCTGCGCCGCCAACTCCGTCAGCCGGGCATGCGCCCCCGCATCGACGTCCACCGGTACCGACCCACTACGGAACGTCGGCACCGCCGGACGCGGGCGGTCGAAGGGCAGCACCGTCTCCTGGGGAGCGCCCTCCAACTCCCGTCGCCAGTAGGCGACCTGCCCCGCTCCGGCGCTGTCCGGGTCGTCCAGCTCACCCAGTACCTCGCGCTGCCACAACGCGTAATCCGCGTACTGGACGGGGAAGGGCTCCCACCCCGGGGCCTCCCCTGCGAGGCGGGCGCGGTAGGCGCTCTGTAGGTCGCGGGCCAGCACGCCCATCGACCAGGCGTCGGAGGCGATGTGGTGAGCCACCAGGAGCAGGACCCACTCCGACTCCGAGGCCTTCAGCAGCATGGTCCGCCACGGCAGTTCGGCCGCCAGATCGAACCCACGTCCCGCCTCGGCCCGCATGGCGTCACGCCAGCGCTCGCCAGCCTCGATCACCTGGAGGCGGGGGCGTCCTTCGGCACCCTCGCGGATGTCCTGATAGGGCACGCCTTCGATGTCCGGGAAGACCGTGCGCAGGGTTTCGTGCCGGTCGGCGATGTCCCCCAGGGCCGACTGCAAGGCCTCGGTGTCGAGGCTGCCGGTCAGGCGGAGAGCGAAGGGCATGTTGTAGGCGGACGCGCTGGTCTCGTCCATGCGGTTGAGGAACCACATGCGCTGCTGGGCGAAGGACAGCGGTACCCGGTCGGGGCGCTCCCGACGCGCCAGCAGCACACCCGTCGACGCTGTGGTGCTTTCGACCAGCCTTGCGATACCGGCCACGGTCGGATCGGCGAAGACCTCGCGGACGCCGACCGACACCTCCAGCACCGAGCGGATGCGGGCGATCAGCCGCATCACCTTCAGCGAATCGCCGCCCAGCTCGAAGAAGCTCTCCTCCGCGCCTATCGCCTCGGCTTCCAGGTCCAGCACCTCGGCGAACAGGGCCGCAAGCGCCTCCTCGGTCCCAGTGGCCGGCGCACGACCACCGCTCGCGCCGAGGTCGGGGGCGGGCAGGGCGGCACGGTTGATCTTGCCGTTGGCGGTCAGCGGGAACGCGTCGAGTACGACGACCACCGACGGCACCATGTACTCCGGCAACCGGGTCGCCGCATACGCCCGTACGTTCTCGGCGTCCGCGTCTCCGACGACGTACCCGATCAGACGGCCGTCCCGGGCCACGGCCACCGCTCGATCGAGCTGCGGGTGGGCTGCGAGGACGGCCTCGACCTCACCGAGTTCGACCCGGAAGCCACGGATCTTGACCTGCTCGTCGGCACGGCCCACGAACGCCAGCTGACCGTCCACCGTCCAGCGGGCCAGGTCGCCGGTGCGGTACATCCGGCCGCCGTCCTCGTCGAACGGGCAGGCGATGAAGCGTTCCGCCGTCAGGTCCGGGCGGTTGATGTAGCCGCGCGCCAAGCTGTCTCCGGCGATGTACAGCTCACCTGTGACCCCGACAGGGACCGGGCGCAGGAACGCGTCCAGTACGTAGGTGCGGACATTGCCCAGGGGGCGGCCGATCGCCGGCGGGGCGTCCTCGCCGGTGATGCCCTCCTCCAGGAGGACTGCGGTGGTGATGACGGTGGCCTCGGTCGGCCCGTACGTGTTCCAAACCCGCGCGCCTTCACGCCACTTCGCCGCCAGCCCGGCCTCAAGGCGCTCAGCACCCAGGACCCAGTTCCTGATCCCGGACACCGCGTCCGGCTCCAGCGCCCCGAGGAGCGAAGGCACCACACTCGCCGTGCTCACCCCGGCCGCCTCGATCATGCGCGCAAGCGCCGCACCGTCCAGCCGCTCATCGGACGAAGCGATCGCCAACGTGCCCCCGCCGGCCAGCGTGACCGCAACATCCAGCACCGCCGCGTCGAAGCTGAACGAGGCGAACTGCAACGCCGTGACCCCAGGTTCAACACCCAGGACGGGACGCATCACAGACGCCAGGTTGGCCACGGAAGCATGCGCGACGGCCACCCCCTTCGGCCGCCCCGTCGACCCCGACGTATAGATGACATAGGCCAGTTGGTCGCTACCGATCTCCGGCAGGAGACCGGAGTCACTCAGCAACTCATCCAGCAGCACACCTGCGGCTACATGGTCGGCCGTCTCCTCCGAGACCAGCACCAGTTCGGCGTCGCTGTCGGCGACCATGAACGCCAACCGGTCAGACGGGTACTCGGGATCCAGTGGGACGTACGCCCCACCGGCCTTCCACACCCCCAAGATGGCGACGACCATCTCCGCACCACGAGGCAGACACAGCCCCACCCGGGACTCCCGGCCCACACCACGCGCCACCAGCCCACGCGCAAGCGCATCCGACCGGGCATCCAGTTCGGCATACGACACCGCACGCCCCCCGGACGACCACAGCGCAACCGCCCCCGGCTCCCTGGCCACATTGGCGCGGAACCGCTCCACCACCGAACCGGACTCAAGCGGCTCAGCCGTGGCGTTCCACTCCTCGACGACCGACACCCGCTCGGGCTCGTCGAGCAGGTCGAGGTCACTCAGTCGCAGTTCCGGATCACCGGCAACCTGCTCCAGCACCCGCACCAGCCGCCCGGCCAGCCCACGAACCGTCCCCTCATCGAAGAGGTCGGCCGCGTACAGAATCCCGCCACGCAGACCACGAGCGGCGCCGCCCTCCGACCTGCGCTCGCTCAGCGAAAGAGAGAGATCGAAGCGGGCCACGAGGTCGTCCGTCTGCTGGACCTCATCGACCGCCAGCCCCTGCAACTCCCACCTGGCCTCCGGCACGTTCTGGAGCGCCAGCATCACCTGGAACAGCGGATTACGGGCCGCGGAACGGGCCGGGTTCAGCTCATCCACCAGCCGCTCGAACGGCACGTCCTGATGCGCGTACGCCGACAGATCAGATTCCCGGATCCGTGCCAGCAGCTCACCGAACGTGGGGTTCCCCGAAGCATCGGACCGCAGGACCAGCGTGTTGACGAAGAGGCCCGCCAGCTCCTCCAGTTGGGCGTCCGAGCGCCCGGCGACCGGGGTGCCGAGGCACAGGTCCTCGCCTGCCCCCATCCGGGCCAGCAGCACGGCCAGCGCGGCATGGACGACCATGAACATCGTCGCCCCGCCCTGCGCGGCCAGCTCCACCAACCGGGCATGTGTCCCCGCATCCACCTCCATCGGAACCGACCCACTACGGAAGGACGGAACCGCCGGACGCGGACGGTCGAACGGCAGCGCAGTCTCCTGCGGCACCCCCTCCAACGCCCGCCGCCAGAACGCGACCTGACCCGCTCCTGGGCTCGACGGGTCGTCCAGCTCACCGAGTGTCTCCCGCTGCCACAGCGCGTAATCCGCGTACTGCACCGGCAACGGCGTCCATCCCGGAGCCTCCCCGGAGAGCCGAGCACCGTAGGCAACCTGAAGGTCCCCCGCCAGCACACCCATCGACCAGGCATCCGTAGCGATGTGATGAGCGACCAGGAGCAGCACCCACTCCGACTCCGAGACCTTCAACAGCGTGGTCCGCCAGGGCAGTTCGCCTCGTACGTCGAAGCCCCGCCCGGCCTCCTCCCGCATGGCGTCACGCCACCGCTCGCCGGCCTCGACGACCTGGAGCACAGAACGCCCCTCGGCACCCTCACGGATCTCCTGATACGGCACGCCCTCCACGTCCGGGAAGACCGTCCGCAGACTCTCGTGACGATCAGCAACGTCAGCCAAGGCGGCCTGTAGCGACTCGACATCGAGGCTGCCGGTCAGCCGCAACGCGAAGGGCATGTTGTAGGCGGAAGCGCTGGTCTCGTCCATGCGGTTGAGGAACCACATCCGCTGCTGGGCGAACGACAACGGCACCCGCTCAGGCCGCTCCCGCCTCGCCAGCGCCACATCGGTCGACGCCCCGGCCCCCTCGACCAGCCGCGCGACACCCGCCACCGTCGGCTCCGCGAACACCTCACGAACCCCGACCGACACCTCCAGCACCGACCTGATCCGGGCGATCAGCCGCATCACCAGCAGCGAATCACCACCCAGCTCGAAGAAGCTCTCCTCCGCCCCCACCCGCTCCAGATCCAGCACCTCGGCGAACAGGGCCGCAAGCGCCTCCTCGGTCGGGGTCGACGGCGCACGAGAGGCTCCCGCACCCAAGTCCGGCACCGGCAAGGCCTCACGGTTGACCTTGCCGTTCACGGTCAACGGGAACGCGTCGAGCACGACGACCACCGACGGCACCAGGTAATCCGGCACACGCGTGGCAGCGAAGGCGCGCAGAGCGGTCGCGTCCACGTCGGCGCTCGAACCCGTCACGACGTAGCTGATGAGGCGGCCGTCCCGCACCAACGCCACCGCCTGCTCAACCCCCGGATGCGCGGCAAGAACAGCCTCCACCTCACCCAGCTCCACCCGGAACCCGCGGATCTTCACCTGCTCATCCACACGCCCCAAAAACTCCAACTGCCCATCCGCACGCCACCGCACCACATCACCCGTGCGATACATCCGCCCGCCACCCTCACCGAACGGACACGCCACAAACCGCCCCGACGTCAGACCAGCACGCCCCGCATACCCACGCGCCAGCCCAACCCCCGACACATACAACTCACCCCGCACACCCACCGGCACCGGCTGCAAAAACCCATCCAGCACAAACGCCCCCGCATTCCGCAACGGACGCCCCACCGGCACCACACCCGAACCACCACCCGCACCCGGCTCCAACGGCAAACTCATCGCCGCACACACCGTCACCTCAGTCGGCCCATACGCATTCACCATCCGCCGACCCACCGACCACCGATCCACCAACCCCGGCGCACACACCTCCCCCGCCACCACCAACGTCTCCAACCCCGCCGGCAACACCCCCTCCTCCACCGCCAACACCCCAGGCGGCACCGTCACATGCGACGCCCCCGACCGCACCAACGCCTCACCCAACGACACCCGCGGCGGCAACGCCCCAGCCCCCGCAACCACCAACACCCCACCCGCACCAAACGCCATACACAACTCCGACACCGCCGCATCAAAACTCAACGACGCAAACTGCAACACCCGCGAACCCACACCCACCGCAAACCGCTCAACCTGCGCACCCGCCAAATTCACCAACCCCGCATGCGACACCACCACACCCTTCGGCCGCCCCGTCGAACCCGAGGTGTAGATGATGTAGGCGAGCTGATCAGGGACGATGTCGGGCAGTGCGGACGAGTCGCCGTCCAGCTCGTCGAGCAGGACCGTCTCCACGCCGTCGGCCAGCCGGTCGGCGGTCTCGGGTGCGACCAGGACGAGTTCGGCGTCGCTGTCGGCGACCATGTAGGCCAGCCGGTCCGACGGATACTGCGGGTCCAGCGGGACGTACGCCCCACCGGCCTTCCACACCGCCAGGATCGCGACGATCGCATCCAGCCCCCGCGGCATGCACAGCCCCACCCGGGACTCCCGGCCCACACCACGCGCCACCAGTCCGCGCGCCAACGCGTCGGAACGCGCGTTCAGTTCGGCGTACGACAGCGTCTTGTCCTCGGAGCACAGGGCGTCCGCCTCAGGCGTCCGCGCCACCCACCCCTGGAACAGCTCCAGCACCGTCGCGGCTTCGACCTCGCTCACGGGCCCGTTCCACTGCTCGACGACCGTGGACCTCTCCCCCGGTTCCAGCACCTCTACGGCGCTCAGCCGCAGCTGCGGATCGGCGGCAACCTGCTCCAGCACCCGCACCAGCCGGCCGGCCAGCCCACGGACCGTCCCCTCGTCGAACAGATCGGCCGCGTAGAGGATCCCGCCACGCAGACCACCGGCGGCCCCGCCCTCCGACCGGCGCTCGCTCAGCGTCAGGGAGAGATCGAAGCGAGCCGGGGGATCCGCCAGAGGCGCGATCTGCTCGACCGCCAGCCCTTCGAGATCCCAGAGGGCCTCGGGCACGTTCTGAAGCGCCAACAGGACCTGGAACAGTGGGTTACGGGCGGCGGAACGGGCCGGATTCAGCTCATCCACCAGCCGCTCGAAGGGCACGTCCTGGTTCGCGTACGCCGCGAGGTCGGACTCGCGCACCCGCGCCAGCAGCTCACCGAACGTGGGGTTCCCCGAAGCATCGGACCGCAGAACGAGCGTGTTGACGAAGAAGCCGGCCAGCTCCTCCAACTGCGCATCCGGCCGTCCGGCAACCGGCGTACCGATGCAGACGTCCTCCCCGGCCCCCATCCGGGCCAGCAGCACAGCCAACGCCGCGTGCACGACCATGAACATGGTCGCCCCGCCCTGCGCGGCCAGCTCCACCAACCGGGCATGCGTCCCCGCGTCCACCTCCATCGGAACCGACCCACTCCGGAACGACGGCACCGCCGACCGCGGACGATCGAAGGGCAGCACCGTCTCCTGCGGTGCCCCGTCCAACTCTTGCCGCCAGAAAGCGACCTGCCCCGACGCGGCACTGTCCGGGTCGTCCAGCTCGCCCAGCGCCTCGCGCTGCCACAGCGCGTAATCCGCGTACTGGACAGGAAGCAGCTCCCGCTCCGGTGCCTGACCGTTCAACCGCGACCGGTACGCCGTTTGCAGGTCACCGGCGAGCACGCCCATCGACCAGGCGTCGGTGGCGATGTGGTGGGCCACCAGCAGCAGCACCCACTCCGCCTCCGAGACCCTGAGCAGCGAGGTACGCCACGGCAACTCGACCGCGAGATCGAACCCGCGCTCGGCCTCGCCCTGAATGACCTCACGCCACCGCTCGCCGGCCTCGACGACCTGGAGCACAGGACGCCCCTCGGCACCCTCACGGATCTCCTGATACGGCACGCCCTCCACGTCCGGGAAGACCGTCCGCAGACTCTCGTGACGATCGGCGACATCCCACAGCGCCGCCTGCAACACCTGGACATCCAGGCTGCCGGTCAGCCGCAGGGCGAACGGGAGGTTGTAGGCAGCGGCGCCCTCAGCGCCCTCCCCGTCCATCCGGTTGAGGAACCACATCCGCTGCTGGGCGAACGACAACGGCACCCGCTCAGGCCGCTCCCCACGCCCCAACACCACCACACCCGCCGACGCCCCAGCACCCTCGACCAGCCGCGCGACACCCGCCACCGTCGGCTCCGCGAACACCTCACGAACCCCGACCGACACCTCCAGCACCGACCTGATCCGGGCGATCAGCCGCATCACCAGCAGCGAATCACCACCCAGCTCGAAGAAACTCTCCTCCGCCCCCACCCGCTCCAGCCCCAGCACCTCGGCGAACAGAACCGCAAGCGCCACCTCGGCCGGAGTCACCGGCTCACGCGAAGCACCCGCCCCCAGATCCGGCACCGGCAAGGCCTCACGGTTGACCTTGCCGTTCACGGTCAGCGGGAACGCGTCGAGCACGACGACCACCGACGGCACCATGTACTCCGGCAACCGGGTCGCCGCATACGCCCGTACGTCCTCATCGTCCGCGCCACCGACGACGTACCCGATCAGACGGCCATCCCGTACGACGGCCACCGCCCGCTCGACCTGCGGGTGAGCGGCGAGGACGGCCTCGACCTCGCCCAGCTCGACCCGGAACCCACGGATCTTCACCTGCGCATCCGCACGCCCCACGAACTCCAACAGCCCGTCCGCCGTCCACCGAGCCAGGTCACCAGAGCGATACATCCGCCCCCCGCCCTCACCGAACGGGCACGCCACAAACCGCTCCGCCGTCAGGTCGGTGCGGTTGACGTAGCCGCGCGCCAAGCCGTCCCCAGCGATGTACAGCTCACCCGTCACACCGACCGGGACAGGACGCAGATACGCGTCGAGCACATACGTACGGGCGTTACCCAGGGGACGACCGATCGCGGGCGGAGCGTCCTCACCCGTGATGCCGTCTTCCAGCAGCACGGCGGTAGTGATCACAGTGGCCTCGGTGGGGCCGTAGGTGTTCCAAACCCGGGCGCCTGCAAGCCACTTGGCCGCCAGGCCGGCTTCCAGGCGCTCGGCGCCCAGGACCCAGTTCCCGACCCCGGACACCGCCTCCGGCTCCAGCACGTTCAGCAGCGACGGCACCACGCTCGCCACCGTCACGCCGGCCGCCTCCACCATGGCCGCCAAGGCAGCCGGATCCTGGCGCTCCTCGGACGAAGCGATCGCCAGCGTGCCCCCGCCGGCCAGCGTGACCGCAACATCCAGCACCGCCGCGTCGAAGCTGAAGGACGCGAACTGCAACGCCGTGACGCCAGGTTCAACGCCGAGAACGGGACGCATCACGGACGCCAGATTGGCCACCGAGGCATGCGCGACGGCCACACCCTTGGGACGCCCGGTCGACCCCGACGTATAGATGACGTACGCCAGTTGCTCGGATCCGACCTCCGGCAGCACGCCGGAATCGGTCGCCAACTCATCCAGCAGAACACCCGCGGACACGCGACCGGCCGTCTCCTCCGAGACCAGCACCAGCTCGGCCCCGCTGTCGGCGACCATGTAGGCCAGCCGGTCGGAGGGGTACTCGGGGTCCAGCGGGACGTACGCCCCACCGGCCTTCCACACCCCCAACATCGCCACGACCATCTCGGCACCACGCGGCAGGCACAGCCCCACCCGGGACTCCGCCCGCACTCCACGCGCCACCAGCCCACGCGCCAACGCATCCGACCGGGCATCCACCTCGGCATACGACAGCGCACGCCCCCCGGACCACAGCGCAACCGCCCCGGGCTCCCTGGCCACACTGGCGCGGAACCGCTCCACCACCGAACCGGACTCAAGCGCCTCAGCCGTGGCGTTCCACTCCTCGACGACCGCCGCCAGCTCGGACTCCTCCAGCAGATCCAGAGCGCTCAGCCGCACCTCCGGATCGGCCGCGACCTGCTCCAGCACCCGCACCAGCCGCCCGGCCAGCCCACGAACCGTCCCCTCATCGAAGAGATCGGCCGCGTAGAGAATCCCGCCATCCAGACCGGCCGGGACACCCTGGCCGGACCACTGCTCGCTGAGGCCCACCGAGAGGTCGAAACGGGCGGGAGCCATCTGCGGCGGGATCTGCTCGACAGTCAGTCCCTCAAGCTCCCACCGCGCCTCGGGCACGTTCTGGAGCGCCAGCATCACCTGGAACAGCGGATTCCGGGCCGCGGAGCGGGCCGGGTTCAGCTCATCCACCAGCCGCTCGAACGGCACGTCCTGATGCGCGTACGCCGACACATCAGCCTCACGCACGCGACGCAACACCTCGACGAACGACGGGTCCCCTGCCACATCCGAGCGCAGGACCAGCGTGTTGACGAAGAAGCCGGCCAGCTCCTCCAACTGCGCATCCGGCCGCCCGGCGACCGGCGTGCCGACGCACATGTCCTCCCCGGCCCCCATCCGGGCCAGCAGCACAGCCAACGCCGCGTGCACGACCATGAACATGGTCGCCCCGCCCTGCGCGGCCAGCTCCACCAACCGGGCATGCGTCCCCGCATCCACCCCGACCGGAACCGACCCACTCCGGAACGTCGGCACCGCCGACCGCGGACGGTCGAACGGAAGGGCCGTCTCCTGCGGCGCGCCCTCCAGCGCCCGCCGCCAGAAGGCGACCTGATCCGCTCCCGCACTGTCCGGGTCATCCAGCTCACCCAGTACCTCGCGCTGCCACAGCGCGTAATCCGCGTACTGGACAGGGAGCAGGCCCCAGCCCGGGTCCTCCCCGGCGAGTCGGGTCCGATAGGCGTCCCGGAGATCGCCTGCTATCACGCCCATCGACCATGCGTCGGTGGCGATGTGGTGGGCCACCAGCAGCAGGACCCACTCCGCCTCGGAGACCTTCAACAGCGTGGTACGCCAGGGCAGTTCGGCCCCGACGTCGAAGCCACGCCCGATCTCAGCCTCCACAAGCTCGCGCCACCGCTCACCCGCCTCGACCACAACCAGCTCCGGACGACTGTCCGCCCCCACCAGCACCCGCTGATACGGCACGCCCTCGATGTCCGGGAAGACCGTGCGCAGACTCTCGTGCCGGTCGGCGATGTCGCCCAACGCCGCAGCCAGCGCGGCAGCGTCCAGCCGCCCGTTCAGACGCAGCACCAGCGGCAGGTTGTAGACGGCGCCCGCACTCTCCGCACCGACCTCTTCCAAGTGGTTGAGGAACCACATGCGCTGCTGAGCGAACGACAACGGCACCCGCTCGGGCCGCTCCCGACGCGCCAACACCACCACGCCCGCCGACGCCCCGGCACTCTCGACCAGCCTCGCGATACCGGCCACGGTCGGCTCCGCGAACACCTCACGGACCCCGACCGACACCTCCAGCACCGACCTGATCCGGGCGATCAGCCGCATCACCAGCAACGAATCACCGCCGAGCTCGAAGAAGCTCTCCTCCGCCCCGACGCTCTCCACGCCGAGCAACTCGGCGAACAGCCCGCACAGCGCCTCCTCCGTCGCCGTCACCGGCCCACGGGAAGCGCCGGCACTCAGCTCCGGCACCGGCAGCACACCCCGGTCCACCTTGCCGTTCACGGTCAGGGGCAGCACGTCCAGCACCAGCACGGCAGCCGGGACCATGTAGTCCGGCAGCCGGGTCGCCGCATGAGCCCGTACCGCGTCCTCGTCCACATCGCCGACGACGTAGCCGACCAGACGGCCATCCCGTACGACGGCCACCGCCTGGTCGACCTGCGGGTGGGCGGCGAGGACGGCCTCGACCTCACCGAGTTCGACCCGGAAGCCACGGATCTTGACCTGCTCGTCGGCACGGCCGACGAAGGCCAGCTGAGCGTCGGCGGTCCAGCGGGCCAGGTCACCGGTGCGGTACATCCGGCCGCCGTCCTCATCGAACGGGCAGGCGATGAAGCGTTCCGCGGTCAGGTCCGGGCGGTTGATGTAACCGCGCGCCAAGCCGTCTCCGGCGATGTACAGCTCACCTGTGACCCCGACAGGGACCGGGCGGAGGAACGTGTCGAGCACGTAGGTGCGGACGTTGCCCAGGGGGCGACCGATCGCCGGCGGGGCGTCCTCACCGGTGATGCCCTCCTCCAGGAGCACTGCGGTGGTGATCACGGTCGCCTCGGTCGGCCCGTACGTGTTCCACAGCCGCGCGCCCTCACGCCACTTCGCCGCCAGCCCGGCCTCCAGGCGCTCAGCACCCAGCACCCAGTTCCCGACCCCGGCAACAGCACCCGGCTCCAACGCCCCGAGAAGCGAAGGCACCACACTCGCGACCGTCACGCCGGCGTCCTGAAGCATTCCGGCCAGGGCAGCGGGGTCCAGCCGCTCCTCGGACGAGGCGATCGCCAACGTGCCCCCGCCAGCCAGCGTGACCGCAACATCCAGCACCGCCGCGTCGAAACTGAACGACGCGAACTGCAACGCCGTAACGCCAGGTTCGACGCCCAGGACGGGCCGCATCACCGAGGCAAGGTTGGCCACGGAAGCATGCGCGACGGCCACACCCTTCGGCCGCCCGGTCGACCCCGACGTATAGATCACATAGGCGAGTTGGACGCCGGTGACATCCGGCAGGAGACCGGAGTCACTCACCACCTCATCCAGCAGCACACCCGCAGCCACACGACCGGCCGTCTCCTCCGAGACCAGCACCACCCCGGCCCCACTGTCCGCGACCATGAACGCCAACCGGTCAGACGGGTACTCCGGGTCAAGGGGCACATACGCCCCACCGGCCTTCCACACCGCCAGAACGGCGATGACCATCTCCGCACCACGCGGCAGACACAGCCCCACCCGGGACTCCGCCTCCACCCCACGCGCCACCAACCCACGCGCAAGCGCATCCGACTGCGCGTCCACCTCGGCATACGACAACGCACGCCCCCCGGACCACAGCGCAACCGCCCCCGGCTCCCTGACCACGCTGGCGCGGAACCGCTCCACCACCGAACCCGGCTCAAGCACCTGCCCCGTGGCATTCCACTCCCCCACCACCAGGGCCCGCTCAAACTCACCGAGCAGATCCAGATCGCTCAGCCGCACCTCCGGATCGGCCGCGACCTGCTCCAGCACCCGCACCAGCCGCCCAGCCAGCCCGCGAACCGTCCGCTCATCGAACAGATCGGCCGCGTAGAGAATCCCCCCGCCCAGCCCGGCCGGGGCACCGCTCTCGTTCCACTGCTCGCTGAGGTCCACCGCCAAGTCGAAACGGGCTGCCGGATCCTCCACCGGCGGAACCTGCTCCACCCACAGCCCCTGCAACTCCCACCGGGCCTCGGGCACGTTCTGAAGCGCCAGCATCACCTGGAACAGCGGATTCCGGGCCGCGGAACGCGCCGGGTTCAGCTCATCCACCAGCCGCTCGAACGGCACGTCCTGATGCGCGTACGCCGACAGATCAGCCTCGCGCACCCGTGCCAGCAGCTCACCGAACGTGGGGTTCCCCGAAGCATCGGACCGCAGGACCAGCGTGTTGACGAAGAACCCGGCCAGCCCCTCCAACTGCGCATCCGGCCGCCCGGCGACCGGGGTGCCGACGCAGACGTCCTCGCCCGCCCCCATCCGGGCCAGCAGCAGTGCCAGCGCCGCGTGCACGACCATGAACATGGTCGCCCCGCCCTGCGCGGCCAGCTCCACCAACTGGGCATGCGTCCCCGCATCCACCCCGACCGGAACCGACCCACTACGGAACGTCGGCACCGCCCCTCGCGGACGGTCGAACGGCAGCGCAGTCTCCTGCCGCACCCCCTCCAACGCCCGCCGCCAGAACGCGACCTGGGCCGCCCCCGCACTGTCCGGGTCCTCCAGCTCACCCAGCACCTCGCGCTGCCACAGCGCGTAATCCGAGTACTGGACAGGAAGCAGCTCCCAGCCCGGAGTCTCCCCGGAGAGCCGAGCTCCGTAGGCAACCTGAAGGTCGCCCGCCAGCACACCCATCGACCAGGCATCCGTGACGATGTGATGAGCGACCAGGAGCAGCACCCACTCCGACTCCGAGACCTTCAACAGGCTGGTCCGCCAAGGCAGTTCAGCTGCCAGATCGAATCCGCGCCCGGCCTCCTCCTGCAGGGCGTCACGCCACCGTTCGCCGGCCTCGACCACCTGGAGCACAGGACGCCCCTCGACACCCTCACGGATCTCCTGATACGGCACGCCCTCCACGTCCGGGAAGACCGTGCGCAGACTCTCGTGACGTTCAGCGACGTCACCCAACGCCGCATCCAGCGCGGCCACGTCCAGTCGCCCCGACAGCCGAAGGGCGAAAGGCATGTTGTAGGCAGCGGCGCCCTCAGTACCCGCCCCGTCCATGCGGTTGAGGAACCACATCCGCTGCTGGGCGAACGACAACGGCATCCGCTCAGGCCGCTCCCGCCTCGCCAGCGCCACATCGGTCGACGCCCCGGCCCCCTCGACCAGCCGCGCGACACCCGCCACGGTCGGCTCCGCGAACACTTCACGAACCCCGACCGACACGCCCAACGCCGACCTGATCCGGGCGATCAGCCGCATCACCAGCAGCGAATCACCGCCCAGCTCGAAGAAGCTCTCCTCCGCCCCCACCCGCTCCAGATCCAGCACCTCGGCGAACAGGGCCGCAAGCGCCTCCTCGGTCGGGGTCGACGGCGCACGAGAGGCTCCCGCACCCAGGTCCGGCACCGGCAAGGCGGCCCGGTCCACCTTGCCGTTCACCGTCAGCGGGAAGGCGTCCAGGACGACGACCACCGACGGCACCATGTACTCGGGCAACCGGGTACCGGCATACGTCCGCAGCTCCGCTCCGTCCGCACCCTCCGTATCGCCGACGACGTAGCTGATGAGGCGGCCGTCCCGGACCAACGCCACCGCCTGCTCAACCCCCGGATGCGCGGCAAGAACAGCCTCCACCTCACCCAGCTCCACCCGGAACCCGCGGATCTTCACCTGCTCATCCACACGCCCCAAAAACTCCAACTGCCCATCCGCACGCCACCGCACCACATCACCCGTGCGATACATCCGCCCGCCACCCTCACCGAACGGACACGCCACAAACCGCTCCGATGTCAGACCAGCACGCCCCGCATACCCACGCGCCAGCCCAACCCCCGACACATACAACTCACCCCGCACACCCACCGGCACCGGCTGCAAAAACGCATCCAGCACAAACGCCCCCGCATTCCGCAACGGACGCCCCACCGGCACCACACCCGAACCACCACCCGCACCCGGCTCCAACGGCAAACTCATCGCCGCACACACCGTCACCTCAGTCGGCCCATACGCATTCACCATCCGCCGACCCACCGACCACCGATCCACCAACCCCGGCGCACACACCTCCCCCGCCACCACCAACGTCTCCAACCCCGCCGGCAACACCCCCTCCTCCACCGCCAACACCCCAGGCGGCACCGTCACATGCGAAGCCCCCGACCGCACCAACGCCTCACCCAACGACACCCGCGGCGGCAACGCCCCAGCCCCCGCAACCACCAACACCCCACCCGCACCAAACGCCATACACAACTCCGACACCGCCGCATCAAAACTCAACGACGCAAACTGCAACACCCGCGAACCCACACCCACCGCAAACCGCTCAACCTGCGCACCCGCCAAATTCACCAACCCCGCATGCGACACCACCACACCCTTCGGCCGCCCCGTCGAACCCGAGGTGTGGATGACGTAGGCGGCGTTGGCGGGGCGCAGCGGAGCTGTGCGTTCGGGGTCGGTCACCGGGCCGGGTGCCTGGCGTGCCACCGCTGCCGCGACCTGCGGGTCGTCGAGGGCGATCGCCCGGTCCCGGGCGGCCTGCGGCAGCAGCGCGCGGCCGGCCTCGGTGCAGAGGACCGCGACCGGGTCGGCGTCCTCCAGGACGAGGGCGAGCCGGTCGGCGGGGTGCCCGGGGTCGAGGGGGACAAAGGCGCCGCCGGCCATGGAGACGGCGAGGAGTGCGACGACGGTGTCCGCCGACCGTTCGGCGACCACGGCGACCCGGCGCTCGGGCCCCACTCCCAGGGTGATCAGGTGCCGGGCGAGGCGGCCCGCCTCGTCCTGCAATTCGGCGTAGCCGTACGTCCGGTCGTCCGAGTCCAGGGCCATCGCGTCCGGTGTCCGTCGCACCTGCCCGGCGAGGAGTTCGGGCAGTGTCCCGGTGGGCGCCTCGGGCTGGATGTCCTGCCAGTCCCGAGTGACGCGGGTCAGTTCGCCGCCGGTCAGCAGGCCGAGGCGGGCCAGCGGTGTCCGCGGGTCGGCCACGAAGCCTTCGAGTACCTGCTGGAGCGCGCCGAGCACCTGTTCGGCGAGGGCCCGGTCGAACAGGTCGGTGCGGTGGTCGAGTTGCAGCTCCAGTCGCTCGCCCGGCCCGACGATCAGACCGAGAGGGTAGTGGCTGGCGTCCCTCGTCCGGCCGTCGAGCCGGATGGTGAGGGCATCGGGGCCGTCCGGCGCCGCGTCCGCCGGGCGCGGGTAGTTCTCGTACACGACGAGTGTGTCGAACTCGGCGCCGGGTCCGGTGAGTTGCCGGATCTCGGTGAGGCCGAGGTGCTGGTGGCCCAGGAGGGCGACCTGGCGCGCTTGCAGGATACGCAGCAGGTCGGCGACGGACTGGCCGCCGGCCAGCTCGACCCGTACCGGCAGGGTGTTGATGAACAGGCCGATGAGCGAGTCGGCGCCCGGCAGGTCCGTGGGGCGGCCGGCGACCGTGGTGCCGAACACCACGTCCTGGCGTCCGGACAGCCGGGCGAGGACCAGGGCCCACGCGCCCTGCACCACCGTGGCCATGGTGACCCCGTGGTCACGGGCCAGTGTTTCCAGCGCTCGGGTCAGTTCCGCGCTGCATTCGACGGTCAGCGCCTCCGGCCGCAGCGGTGTCCGGGCGGGGTCGGCCGGGGCGACGAGGGTCGGTTCGTCCGCCCCCGCCAGTTCCGCGCGCCACGCGTTCCGTGCCGCCTCCCGGTCCTGGCGGCCCAGCCAGGCCAGGTAATCCTTGTAGGAGCGGACCGGGGGCAGCGCCCCGGCCTCGCCTCCGGCCCGGTACAGCGTCGACAGTTCGTCGACCAGGATCGGCAACGACCAGCCGTCCAGCACGATGTGATGGGTCGTCATGACCAGACGGTGGCGTCGCCCGCCGAGGCGGATCAGCAGCAGCCGCAGCAGCGGACCCCGCGCGAGATCGAAGCCGGCCGACAGTTCGGCCTCGGAGAGCCGGGCCGCCTCGGCCTCCGCCTCCTCCTGCGCCAGGCCGCTCAAGTCGGCTTCCCGCCAGGGGAGTTCCGCGTGGCGGGCGACCACCTGTACCGCCTGGCCCGACCTGCGCCGGCGGAAGCCGGCCCGCAGCGCGCCGTGCCGGGTGATCAGACTCTCCCAGGAGCGGCGGAGCCGGTCGACGTCCAGCGGCCCGTCGAGGGCGAGGGCCCGCTGCCCCGCGTACACGTCGGACGCCCCGTCCCCGAAGGCCGCGTGGAACAGCAGTCCCTCCTGAAGGGGCGACAGCGGCCAGATGTCCTCGATGGCGTTCCGAGTCCGGGTCATCGCGTAGATCTCCTCACAGACAGAAGTCACAAAAGGGACGGCCCGGAGCGGGCGCTGGGGAAGAGCGAAGGAAGACGGGAGAAGGGAGGGAGATAGGGAGAGGAAGGGGAAGGGGATGGGGATGGGGAAGGACGGGCGCAGCGATCAGTGGTGGTCGTCGTCGGCGGCGAACTCGAATTCGAGGGCCTCGATCTCGTCCTGGTCGAGATCCAGCAGCGCGAAGTCGGAGGGGGTGTGGCCGCCGGCCGACGGGTCGGCGGTGTGGGCGGCGACGCCTTCCAGCAGCTCCAGCCAGGCCCGGCCCAGACACTCCGCCCGGCTCTCGTCGAGCAGCCTGCCGGGCCAGCTCAGTGTGAGGGTGAGCAGCGGCCCGTCCGGGGTGTCCGCCACCAGGGCGCCGGCTTCCAGCGCATGCGACACCGGCATGTCGGGATCCGCCGTACCGGCCATCGCCGCGCCCCCGGCCGTCTGCCAGGCGCGGACCGGCCCGTCGTCCGGGCCGGCGGCGGCGAACCGGCCCAGATAGTTGAAACCGATCTCCGGCACGGGCAGATCCGCCAACACCCGTGCCGTGTCCGGGTTCGCCCAGCGCAGCAGACCGTGTCCGAGGCCGTCCCCCGGCACCGCCTGCACCTGCTCCTTCACCCGTTTGACCAGCGCGCCCGCGGAGGCACCGCCGACCGCGGCATCGTCCAGATCCAGATCCGACACCTCCAGCAGCAGCGGATGCACCGCGGTGAACCAGCCCACCGTCCGGGACACGTCCATGCCCTCCGCCAACGGCTCCCGGCCGTGCGCCTCCACGTCCACCAGCAGCCCACCGGCACCGGCCCGCGGACGCCAGCGCGCCACGGCACCCGCCAACGTCGCCAGCAGCACCTCGTGCACACCGCAGTGGAAGAGCGCCGGAGTACGGCCCACCAGGACGGCACTGCGATCGGCGGCCAGCGTCCACTCACGGCGGGAGAGAGTCCGGACGGTGTCACGGTCCGGATCCAGGGCCCGCGATCCGACCACCCGCAGTCCACCGGCCCCAACGACCGGCAATCCGTCGGCCCCAACCACCCGCAGCCCGTCGGCCCGGGGCCCGACCGTCCGCAGCCCGTCGGCCCGGGCCAGCAGCTCCACCCAGCCGTCCAGCTCCGCCGCCCGCTCCGCACGCAGCGCCGCCCGCTCCAACTGCCGTGCCCAGGAACGGAAGGAGGCACCACCCGACTCCAGGACGCCCTCCGGCTTCCGTCCCGCGACAACAGCCTCGCAGGCCGCCCGGAGATCCGGCATCAGCACCCGCCACGACACCCCGTCGACCACCAGGTGATGCGCTACGACGACCACCCGGCCGACGCGGTCCGGCCCGGCGTCCACCCACACCGCGCGCACCATGACACCCGCCACCGGGTCCAGCGCCGCGACCGCGGCCCGGGCAGCCTCCCCGGCCACGTCGTCGAGACCGCCGTCAGGAACACCAACAGCATCCACCCGCACCACCCGGCCGGAAAGGTCCACCGCATCGGCCTCCGGCACCACCAGGACCGGGCGGCCGTCAGACCCGCCCCGCACACCTCCCCGCAGCATGGGGTGCACGGCCAGCACCGCCGCGAGCCCCGCAGTCAGCACCTCCGTCCCCAGCCCGGCGGGCGCGCCGACCGCCATCCACTGCGCGAACCCCGCCCGCAGCGCCTCCGCCCCCAGGGACCGCATCACCGGCGTCCACGGCACCTCACCGACACCGCCGTCCTCGGCCTCCTCCACCCTGTCCCCGGTCACGGCCGCCACCAGCGCCAGCCGCTCCGGTGTCTTCTCCTCGAAGACCTGCCGAGGCGTCACCACCCACCCGGCGCGCCGAGCACGGGAAGCCAGCAGCATCGACATGATCGAATCACCGCCCAGCTCGAAGAACCCGTCCCCGACCCCGACCTTCTCCAGCCCCAGCACCTCGGCGAACAGCTCGCAGAACGCCTTCTCCGCGGAGTTCTCGGGCGCCCGCACCTCACTCGCCGCGACCTCCGGCACCGGCAGGAGAGCCCGGTCGACCTTGCCGTTGACGGTCAGCGGGAACGCGTCGAGCACGACGACCACCGACGGCACCATGTACTCCGGCAACCGGGTCGCCGCATGCGCCCGTACCGCGTCCTCGTCCACATCGCCGACGACGTAGCCGACCAGACGGCCATCCCGTACGACGGCCACCGCCCGCTCGACCTGCGGGTGGGCGGCGAGGACGGCCTCGACCTCACCCAGCTCGACCCGGAACCCACGGATCTTCACCTGAGCATCCGCACGCCCCACGAACTCCAACTGGCCGTCGACAGTCCAGCGAGCCAGGTCCCCGGAGCGATACATCCGGCCGCCGCTGTCATCGAACGGACACGCGACGAACCGTTCCGCCGTCAGATCCGGACGATTCACATACCCACGCGCCAGACCACCCCCGGCGATATACAGCTCACCCGTCACACCCACCTGAACAGGCCGCAGGCTCGCGTCGAGTACATAAGTGCGGACGTTGCCCAGGGGGCGGCCGATCGCGGGCGGGGCGTCCTCGCCGGTGATGCCCTCCTCCAGCAACACCGCAGTCGAGATCACGGTGGCCTCAGTCGGCCCGTACGTGTTCCAAACTCGGGCGCCCTCACGCCACTTCGCCGCCAGCCCGGCCTCCAGGCGCTCAGCACCCAGCACCCAGTTCCCGACCCCGGCAACAGCACCCGGCTCCAACGCCCCGAGAAGCGAGGGCACCACACTCGCGACCGTCACGCCGGCGTCCTGAAGCATCCCGGCCAGGGCAGCGGGGTCCAGCCGCTCCTCAGACGAGGCGATCGCCAACGTCCCGCCGCCAGCCAGCGTGACCGCAACATCCAGCACGGCCGCGTCGAAACTGAACGACGCGAACTGCAACGCCACCACCCCGGGCTCAACCCCGAGCACCGGACCCATCACAGACGCCAGGTTGGCCACCGAGGCATGCGCGACGGCCACACCCTTGGGACGCCCCGTCGACCCCGACGTATAGATCACATAGGCGAGTTGACCTTCACCAACCTCCGGCAACACACCGGACTCACCCACCACCTCATCCAGCAGCACACCCGCAGCCACACGACCGGCCGTCTCCTCCGAGACCAGCACCACCTCGGCCCCGCTGTCCGCGACCATGAACGCCAACCGGTCAGACGGGTACTCCGGGTCCAGCGGGACGTACGCCCCACCGGCCTTCCACACCCCCAAGATGGCAATGACCATCTCCGCACCACGCGGCAGACACAGCCCCACCCGGGACTCCGCCCGCACCCCACGCGCCACCAACCCACGCGCCAACGCATCCGACCGAGCATCCACCTCCGCATACGACAACCCACGCCCCCCGGACCACAGCGCAACCGCCCCCGGAGCCTCAGCCACCCACCCCCGGAACCGCTCCACCACCGAACCCGGCTCAAGCACCCGCCCCGTGGCGTTCCACTCCCCCACCACCAGCCCGCGTTCGGAGTCGTCCAACAGATTCAGAGTGCCCAGCCGCAGCCGCAGCCGCAGGCTGGGATCGGCCGCCACCTGCTCCAGCACCCGCACCAGGCGGCGGGCCATCCGCTCGGCGGTGGGGCGGTCGAAGAGGTCGGCGCGGTGGTCGAGGCGGATCTCCAGGCCGTCGCCGGGGGTGACGCCCAGGGCCAGCGCGAAGTTGGTCGACTCGCGGAGCTCCGTGGCCGTGAGCGCGAGGTCGGTGCCGAGGGGCTGGGCGTCGAGGTCGCCCGGGTAGTTCTCGAAGGCCAGCAGGGTGTCGAAGGTCGCGCCGGGGCCCGCGGCGCGCTGCACCTCGCTCAGCCCCACGTGCTGATGGTCGAGCAGCGCCGACTGCCGTGCGTGCAGTTCCGCCAGGGCCTCTCCCACGGGACGGGCCGGGTCCAGATCGACGCGCACCGGCAGGGTGTTGATGAACAGGCCGAGCATCGTCTCCATGCCGGCGAGCTCCGCCGGACGCCCCGCCACCGTCGCTCCGAACGTCACCGCGCGCCGGCCCGTCAGCTGCCCCAGCACCACCCCCCAGGCCAGCTGCACCACCGTGTTCAGGGTCACGCCGGTGCCACGGGCGACCCGCTCAAGATCGCGCAACAGTTCGATGCTCGTGCACTCGGTGACCCGGTCCAGGACGACGGACGTCGTCGCGCTCGGCTCGGCCGGGGCGACGAGCACCGACTCCTCGACCGGCGCCAGTTCGGCCCGCCACGCCGCCAGCGCCGCCGCCTTGTCCCGCCCGGCGAGCCACGCCCAGTACGGGCGGGACGACACCGGCGCACCGAGCCCCTCCGCCCGGCCGCCGGCCGCGTAGAGCGTCCACAACTCCCGCAGCACCAGCGGCAACGACCAGCCGTCCAGCAGCAGATGGTGGAGCGTGACGACCATCCGCGACCGGCCCGCGCCCTCGCGGACCAGCGCCACGCGCAGCAGCGGCGGTGCCGCGAGGTCGAACCGCGCGGCCCGCTCCGCGACGCCCACCCGGTCCGCGGCGGCGCCGCCGTCCCCGTCCAGGCCCGTCACATCGACCTCGCGCCAGGGCAGTTCGGCCCGGTCGACCACGACCTGCACGGGTCCCGCCGCGTCCGCGACCTGGACGAATCCGGCCCGCAACGCCGTGTGCCGGTCGAGCAGCGCCTGCCACGAGGCACGCAGCCGGGCTCCGTCCACCTCGCCGTCGAGCGTCAGGACGAGCTGCTCGACATAGACGTCCACTCCGTCCTCGTCGAAGAGGGAGTGGAACAGCAGGCCCTCCTGCAACGGCGCGACGGGAAGGACGTCCACCAGCCCCGGCACCGCCGCCTCGATCTCCTCCACCCCCGCCTGGTCCAGCGCGACCAGCGAGAAGTCCGACGGCGAGTGACCGCCCGCCCCGGAGCGGACGTCCGCGACCAGCGCGGCGAGCCGGTCCGCCCACGCCTCCAGCAGTCCACGCGCCCGGCCCTCGCCCAGCAGCCGCGCCGGGCAGTCCAGCCGCAGCTCCAGCACCGGACCGTCCGCCGTGTCGCGTACCGCGCCCAGCAGTTCCAGGGCGTGCATCACCGAGGCGTCCGGCGCGCTCCCCGCCCCGAAGCCCTCGCCCGTCCCCACCCGCCCGAGGAAGTTGTAGCCGACCTGTGCCGACGGCAGGCCCGCCAGGTCCCCGGCCGTGTCCGGACGGACATACCGCAGCAGGCCGTAGCCGAGCCCGTCACCGGGGACCGCCCGCACCCGCTCCTTCACCTCGGACACCCCCGGCACCCCGGGCACCTCTGGCCCCTCTGACCCCTCTGGCCTCCCCGGCACCGACGCATCGACGCCCGCGCGCAACCGCACCGGACGCGAGGACGTGAACCACCCCACCGTCCGGGACAGGTCCTGGCCGCCCGAGAGCGGCTCCCGGCCGTGGCCCTCGACGTCCACCAGGAACCCGCCCGCCCCGGCCCACTCACCCACCGCCCCGGCCAGGCCCGTGAGCAGCACCTCGTCCACCCTGGCCCGGAACGCCGCCGGCACCTCCGTCAACAGCGCCGCCGTGACCTCCGCCGGCACCGACACCGACACCTCGCGAACCGTCGCGCCGACATCCACGGCCGGGTCCAACGGCAGCTCGGTGAGCGGTAGTTGCGGGCCTTCCAGCACCGCCCGCCAGGCCGCCAGCTCGGCCATCCGCTCCGGCCGCCCCGCCTGCGCCGCCAACTCCCGCGCCCACGCACGGAACGACACCGGAACCGGGTCCCACTCCACGGTCCGCCCCGCGGCGAGGCTCTCGTACGCGGACCACAGATCCGGCAGCAGCACCTGCCAGGACACCGCGTCGACGACCAGGTGACAGGCCACCACAACCAGCCGCCCCACCGCCCCGGCCCCCGCGTCCAGCCACACCACCTGCACCATCACCCCGGCCACGGGATCCAACCGCCGCACCGCAGCCGCGACCTCGACCTCGGCCAACGCCGAGATCTCCGCGCCCGACTCCGCCTCTGAGTCCGCCCCCGAGTCCGCGCCCACGGCCCGGACCCGCGTCACCAGCCCGTCAACCGGCACCACCAGCCGCTCAGGCACCACGAGCCGCCCGGGATCCGCCACCAGTCGCGCCCGCAACACCTCATGCCGCTCCACCAGAGCCGCCACCGCGCCCCGCAGCGCCACCTCGTCCAGCTCCGCCGGCGCCTCCACCACCATCGACTGCACGACCTCGCGCACACCGTCGGCACCGACCCGGTCCAGCACCTCCCGCATCACCGGCGTCAGCGGCACCTCACCCACGGCGGAGTCCACCGGCCGGGCACCACCCACCGCACCGCCCACCGCACCACCCACCGAGCCATCCGCCACCCCGTCGAGCGGCGCCGCCACCCCGGCCAGCGCCGCAGGCGTCCGCAGCTCATGCACCTGCCGCGCACTGACGGCCAGACCCGCCCGGCGAGCCCGCGACACCAGCAGCATCGCCGTGATCGAGTCACCACCCAGCGCGAAGAAGCTCTCCTCCGCGCCCACGCTCTCCACCCCGAGCAACTCCGCGAACAGGGCGCACAGCACCTCCTCGCCCGCAGTGGACGGCGCCCGCCCAGCCCCCACCGCAGCCTCGGGCACCGGCAGGGCGGCCCGATCCACCTTCCCGTTGACGGTCAGCGGGAACGCGTCAAGCACGACGACCACCGACGGCACCATGTACTCCGGCAACCGGGTACCGGCATACGCCCGTACGTCCTCACCCTCCGCGCCACCGACTACGTACCCGACCAGACGGCCATCCCGCAGGACGGCCACCGCCCGCTCAACCCCCGGATGCGCGGCAAGAACAGCCTCGACCTCGCCCAACTCCACCCGGAACCCACGGATCTTCACCTGAGCATCCGCACGCCCCACGAACTCCAACAGCCCGTCCGCCGTCCACCGAGCCAGGTCCCCGGAGCGATACATCCGCCCGCCGTCTTCATCGAACGGACACGCGACGAACCGTTCCGCCGTCAGATCCGGACGATTCACATACCCACGCGCCAGACCACCACCAGCGATATACAGCTCACCCGCCACACCCACCGGAACAGGCCGCAGAAACGCATCCAGCACATAGGTACGGACATTGCCCAGAGGCCGGCCGATCGCAGGCGGGGCGTCCTCACCCGTGATGCCCTCCTCCAGCAACACCGCAGTCGAGATCACCGTGGCCTCAGTCGGCCCGTACGTGTTCCAAACCCGGGCACCCTCACGCCACTTCGCCGCCAGCCCCGCCTCCAGGCGCTCAGCACCCAGCACCCAGTTCCCGACCCCGGCAACAGCACCCGGCTCCAACGCCCCGAGAAGCGAAGGCACCACACTCGCGACCGTCACCCCGGCCGCCTTCACCATGGCCGCCAACGCAGCCGCATCCTGGCGCTCCTCAGCCGAGGCGATCGCCAACGTGCCCCCGCCGGCCAGCGTGACGGCAACATCCAGCACCGCCGCGTCGAAACTGAAGGACGCGAACTGCAACGCCGTAACGCCAGGTTCGACGCCCAGGACGGGACGCATCACGGACGCCAGATTGGCCACGGAAGCATGCGCGACGGCCACACCCTTCGGCCGCCCGGTCGACCCCGACGTATAGATCACATAGGCGAGTTGACCTTCACCAACCTCCGGCAGCACACCGGACTCACCCACCACCTCGTCCAGGAGCACACCCGCAGCCACACGACCGGCCGTCTCCTCCGAGACCAGCACCACCTCGGCCCCGCTGTCCGCGACCATGAACGCCAACCGGTCAGACGGGTACTCCGGGTCCAGCGGGACGTACGCCCCACCGGCCTTCCACACCCCCAAAATCGCCACGACCATCTCGGCACCACGCGGCAGACACAACCCCACCCGAGACTCGCGGCCCACCCCACGCGCCACCAACCCACGCGCCAACGCATCCGACCGAGCATCCACCTCCGCATACGACAACCCACGCCCCCCGGCCCACAGCGCAACCGCCCCCGGAGCCTCAGCCACCCACCCCCGGAACCGCTCCACCACCGACGACGCATCCACGTCCCGCCCCGTGGCGTTCCACTCCCCCACCACCAGGCCCCGCTCGTCCTCCCCCGCGACCCCGATCCGCCGTACCGGCGCCATGGGGTCCGCAACCGCGCGCTCCACGTAACCGACGAGGGAACGGTGAACCGCACGCGTCCACGCTCGGTCATAGCGGGCCGCGTTCGCCTCGACGGTGATCTCGATCCCGGAGGGTGTCCGGTCGATGAGCACGCCGAAGTCCTCGACGACACGGGTCGACACGTCCCGTGCCACGCCCCGGCAGTCGCCGAAGGCCAGCTCTCCGGCGGGCGGCAGGATGTTCACATACGGCCCGAAGTGCCAGCGGTCGCCTTCCGGCCAGCCCAGTTCCCGGCGCAGCCGCTCACCCCGGTACCGCTGGTGCCGACGCAGGGCGCCGACGGCCCCGTCGGCCGTCCGTGCGAGGTCGAGCAGGCCGGCCCCGGCCGGGACCGGGAACCGCAGGGGCAGCATGTTCGCCCGGGTGAGGCGTGCGCGCAGGTCGGTCTCGGTCACGCGGCCGGTCATGGGCAGGCTGAGGAGCGCCTCGGACGACCCGGCCATGCCGCTCACGAAGGCGCCGGCGGCGGCGACGAGCAGCCGGGACGTCGGCAGGCCGGCGCCGGCCGCGGCGGTACGCAGCGCGTCCACGGCGGCGGGTGCGAGGGCGCCGCTCGTGCGCAGCACCGGTCCGGCGTCTTCGTGAAGGGCATGGTCGAAGCCGACGGAAAGCCCTGCGACCTCCGCCAATTCCGGGCGATCCGAGAATCGGTCGCACAGATAACGCCGATCGTCCGTGAATTCGGCCGAGTTCCGGTACCGCGTCTCCTCGTCAAGGGCCTCGCTCAACGAGAGGAGATCGCACTGCGGAAATTCCCCGCCCGCCACGAGAGCGGAATACAGATCGGCGACCCGCCGGGCTATCAGGGTGCACGCGTACCCGTCGAGGAGAAGGTGGTTATAACCCTGGAACCAGCAGTGCCGATCGGAGTCAAGTCTGAAGAGCACGAACGAGTGGAGTCGCGCCGCGAGCGGATCCTCGACCGCGGCGAGTTCGGCACGCATACGGGTTTCGAGCCACGCCCGCCGGTCGCCGCCGGTCCCGTCCCATTCCTCGACACTCAGGACTCGCGGTGACCGCCCTCCGGCGTCCCCCGGCACGACTCGCACCTCACCGCCCGCGTCCTCGACGAAGCGCACGCCCAGGATCTCGGTCTCCTCGACCGTGCGGCGCAGCGCGTCCTCGAAGGCGGGCACGTCGAGCGCGCCCGTGATCTCGACGGCCTGCCCGACGCTGTAGAGCGCGCGGGGGCCCGCCAGGCGCTGTGCCCGCCAGATGCCCTCCTGGCTGTCGGACAGGGGAATGCCGCCGCCGATTCGCTCGCTCATTTTCCGCCCCTCACCCCTAATTCCCTCTCCAAAGGAAAAGAGCTTCCACTCGGGAAGCTCCTGGGAATCTCACCCCGTGGACCGAATGGCCCGGTGAAACGTCTCCAAAACCCGTTCACGACCGGGGCCGGTCAATCAGAACGATACCTAGCGAACGGTGTCGTCCAACCGGCCGTTCTGGTCACTTGGACGCGGTTGCCGCGCGTGTCTGCGGCCAGACCGCATATCGCTCCGCGTCCTTGACAAGGAGCGGGAAGGAGAGTTCGACGACGAGTCCGCCGGCCGGCCCGGGGCGGGCGGTGAGGGCGGCGTCGTGGGCCGCGGCGATGGCCCGGACGATCGACAGGCCGAGGCCGTGGTGGCCGTCGCCCGCGGTGCGGCTCATGCGCTGGAACGGCTCGAAGAGCTGGGCGACGCGCTCCTCGGGGACGGCGGGGCCGGTGTTGGTGACGGTGAGGACGGCGTGCCGGTCGTGGCGGCGGACGGTGACGTCCACGGTCCCGTCGGGCACGTTGTAGTAGGCGGCGTTGTGGACGAGGTTGGCGACCAGCCGCTCCAGCAGCGCGGTGTCACCGGCGACTTGGGCCGGCTCGGTGCGGTCGGCGATCCGTACGTCCTGCTGTTCGGTCCGGGACAGCTGGGTGAGCAGGACGGACTCGACGACCTCGGCCAGGTCGACGGGCTCGGTGCGGTCCATGCCCCGCTCGCTGACGGCCAGGGTGAGCAAGGATTCCAGCAGGGCTCCCTGGTGGGTGCTGATCCGCAGCAGGCGCTCGAAGTTCTCGCGGAACGACGCGGCGGTGGCGTCGGGATCGAGCAGGCACTCCTCCAGGAGCGCGCGTTCCACGGTGAGCGGGGTGCGCAGTTCGTGGGCGGCGTTGGCGACGAAGCGTTTGTGGGACTCCAGGGCGGCCTCCAGGCGGTCGAGGAGGCCGTCGACGCTGTCGGCGAGGTCGCTGATCTCGTCGCCGGGTCCTTCGACGGCGAGCCGCTCATGGACGTTGCGGGCGGAGATGCTGCGGATGCCGGCGGTGACGGTGCGCATGGGGCGCAGCACCCGGCGGGCCAGCAGCCAGCTGAGCGCGACGGAGAGACAGGCCATGATGGCGAGGGCGATACAGGACTGCACGAGCAGGTCGTGCATCTGGGCCTCGTGCATCCGGGCGGCCTGTTCGCGGAGTTGGGCGTCGAGTGCGAACTCGGGTGGCGGGGCGTCGCCGCCGTTCTGGCCGCCGGGCTGGATGTGGATCGTGGGCTGCGCGCCGTCGCCGCCGTTGATCTCGTACTTGACGACGCTGCTGTGGGTGGGCCGGTTGACCAGCAGATAGGTCATGCCGAGCAGGACGGCGCCGGACGCGATGAACAGCAGGCCGAAGAGGACCGCGAAGCGGACCCGCACCCGGCGTGGTGTCAGGCGCCGGGCCAGGGCGCGCAGCCAGGACGCGGGGGCGGAGCGCAGTGCGCGGTCGCGGGCTCGGGCGAGCCGGGCGAGGAGGGGCGGCGCCATGTCAGACCCGGTAGCCCCGGCCGGGCACGGTCTCGATCACGGAGGCGTCGAGGAGCTTGGCCCGGAGCCGGTTGACGGTCGCCTTGACGGTGGTGGTGCCGGGGTCGGCGACCTCGTCCCACACCTTGGCGAGCAGCTCGTCGGCCGGGACGGTCCGTCCCTCGGCGCCGAGCAGATAGGCGAGCACGCCGAACTCCTTGGTGGTGAGGGGCAGTTGGGTGCCCGAGTGGCTGACGGTGCGGCGTGCGGGGTCCAGGCGCAGGGCGCCTCGGACGAGTTCGGGCTGCCGCTCCGGGTGGGCGCGGCGGCCCAGGGCGCGGGTGCGGGCCAGGAGTTCGGGCCAGGCGAAGGGCTTGGCGAGGTAGTCGTCGGCGCCCAGGCCGAGCCCCTCGACGCGGTCGGCGATGGAGGCGGCGGCCGTGAGCATGAGCACCTTGGTGCGCACGCCCTTGGCGGCGAGTTCACCGCAGACCTCGTCGCCGTGCACGTCGGGAAGGTCACGGTCGAGGACGACGACGTCGTAGTCGACCTCCTCGACGAGGTCGAGCGCGGTCGCGCCGTCGTAGGCCGTGTCGACGGCGAGGCCCTGGCGGCGGAAGACTCTGGTGATCGAGTCCGCGAGCTCCGTATGGTCCTCGACCACCAGTACCCTCATCATTCCCCCTACGAGACACGCGCCACGGACCCCAGGCTGCCGCACCCCCGGTCACACCCGGGTTACCTCCCTCACAGGCTGGCGTACGGCCCTCCGCGTCGCAACACGCCCACCGGGGTCCTCAGATGCGGTAGCCGACGTGCGGGAGCGTCTCGATGACCGGCGGGTCGCCGAGCTTGCGGCGCAGCCGGCTCACGGTGACCTTGACCGCGTTGCTGAACGGGTCGGCGTCCCGGTCCCAGGCCCGCTCCAGCAGTTCCTCGGCGGAGACGACGGCACCGCCGGCGGCGAGCAGCACCTCCAGGACGGCCATCTCCTTCGGCGACAGCTCCAGCCTGCGCCCGCCGCGCAGCACGGTGCGGCGGGCCGGGTCGAGTTCGAGGTCCCCGCGGGCGAGGACGGGGGGCACGGCGGGCTGGTCGCGTCTGTCGAGGGCCTGGACGCGGGCGATGAGCTCGGCGAAGGAGAAGGGCTTGGCGAGGTAGTCGTCGGCGCCGAGATCGAGGCCGTCGACCCGGTCGGCGAGCGTCCCGGCGGCGGTGAGCATCAGCACCCGCGACGGACAGCCCTGCCGCACCAGCGCCCGGCAGATCTCGTCACCGTGCACGAGCGGCAGGTCACGGTCGAGTACGACGACGTCGTAGACCCCGCTGGAGGCCCGGCTCAGTCCTTGCTCGCCGTCGTGCGCGAGCTCGACCTCCATCGCATGCCGCCGAAGCCCCCTCGCGACACTCTCCGCGAGATCCTTGTGGTCCTCCACGATCAGTACGCGCATGCCCCCACCCTGGCACCCGGACGGTCACTCAGGGGTAACAAGGCAACGCGGGAGGCCCGGCCCCGCCCGTTCTTGGAGCCCCCTGTCGGATTCGAACCGACGACCTACGCATTACAAGTTGTCCGATCTCGATGCGGGGGTGTCCACCGATGTCCGCCAGACGGGCTTCGTTCCTGGTCAGCAGGCATGGCGGACTTCAGTGGACGTCCGCGGGCGCTCGCGGAACCTGCATGTATCGAGACCACAACTGAGACCGTGCTGACCTCAATGTCAGCCCGAAGACGCTCCGAGCGCTGCGGTAGCTCCGGACTCCCTCAACTCCCCTTCGCGTACGAGAACCTGCGCTGGCACCCGAGGCGCCCTCTCTGAGCAGGGGAGGGCTGTCGCCGTGTCGTCGTCTGTCGTCGTTGGCCGCTCTCGGATGGCCCACAGACGGCCCAGCCGTGAGGACTCGCATGAGGTTCACACCGTTGCCGACTGCTCCACTTGCAGCGTGACATGCCACGTCCAACCATGGTGAGAGGCATGAGGTAGGTGAGGTTCGTGGGCCTTCACATCTGCTGGGGACATTGCCCGCACGATCAGCCTGAGCCGCCACCCCGCGCGGCGCCCCAAGCGCGCTGGTACCGACCGACACCCATCGGCCTGACCGCTGCTCGGCAATCAATGGCTAGTGGATCAGCTGCCCTCCTTGCAGGTTTCTCCGCCGCCACCGTCGGCGTTATTGCCCAGGCTCCAAACATGATCCGATATCCCGGATGGGCGCTCTTTACTCTCACATTTGCTGCCATCGCTCTCGTCGCATGTGTTCAATGCGGGTTCAATGCGCGGGCCCGCATGTACTCCTACGCGGAGATTACGGAATGGCTCCCGCACGTCTTTACTGCGGACGAATCGGAGTCCCTCCGTCATGCACAGATTGAGAATGCTCGCACGGCACGCAAGTGGGAGTGGACGGCTGAGTGGACCTACCACATCGGGATCGTATGCCTTGCGGCGGGAATCGGCCTCGTTCTCATTCCAATGGGACGCTCGGACGAGAACATCCCTCGTTGGCTCGCCGCCTTCTCTGTCGTCCTTGGAGGGGTGATTCAATGGTGCTATTACGTCAGGGGTTGGTGTAAAGACAAGGAGGCACGTAAGCAATGGGCGGACGCAAATCCAAAGCCACCGTGAATGCGCGCTACAGGAAGATGCTCGCCATAGAAGCCCGTCGTAGAGCACGAGAAACGGCGAAGCAAGGCCCCTTGCCAGCCAAAGGGGTCAAAAAGATGATTAGAGAGGGACTACTCTGCCAACCGCATGGTTCAGAGCATTGCAAGCTCTGCCCAAAAGGGAAAAAGTCCAACAGTAGATCCGCAGCACTCATCTGAGGAAGCCATTCGAACGGATTTCTCCGTGCCTTCACGGCACATGCTGCTCCGGAGGCTAGCTCCCCCTCGGCGATTTCCACAGTTCAGCGACACAGGCAAGCCTCGGCAGCCTTGTCCACAATGGTCCACAGTAGGAACTGTCGTACACACCGAAGCTTGTCAAAAAAGCCGATCCGAAGGTTCCATCTTCTTACCACCTTCTACTGATCGAACATGCTCCATGATCACTTTTCCGATAGCCTCACCAAGTCTAACCGGAACAGCATTGCCAATGAGTCGACCAAGGCGATTGAATCGAACCTGCTCACCCTTAGGGAGGAACTTGTAGTTCCTAGGGAAAGTTTGCAGCATAGCTGCCTCGCGGAGGGAGATGGCCCTGTCCTGCGTTGGGTGCCCAAAGCGGCCATTACCAAAACCGAAGCATTGCGTGGTGATGGTGGGTGCGGGAGCATCCCACTCCATTCGGCCGTAGACGCTCGGGTACGTGGCCCCGGTGGTCTTTCGGTGGCATGCGGCAATCAGCTCTGGATCCCAGTCGCGCCAAGTCCCACCAGGCTTGGATGCCCTTATACGGCGCATGTTCATCTCGCTGAGCGAAGCTGCGGTGTGAAGAGGATCGCGACTGTGCTGCTCGCCGGCGGCGATGGCGGGAAGTTTCGAGATCTCCTGCCGGACGGTTCGAAGGGGAGCGTTGGTCTGGCTTGCCAGGCTCAATCCAGCGTCGCCCAATTTTGAGGCAATTAGCACGAGCCGCTTACGGGACTGGGGAACGCCAATTTTGGAGCACTCGACGATGGAATAATGGACGGAATATCCATCCAGGTACTTCAAGAAATCTACGAAAACTTCGTGCTGGGCGAGCTGTGCCACGTTTTCCATGGTGACTAGATCTGGCTGCAACTCGGCAACTAGGGCGCCAAACTTTAGGACCAGTTGCCAGTCCAAACCGCGCTTCTTACTCCTCCCGCTTTGACTGTAAGTGGAGAAGGGTTGACATGGCGCGCACCCAGCCAGCAATGAGTAATCGCCCGGGCTCAGGTAAGCCTTGAGTTCATCAGCCTTGAGCTCATTCACGTCGCGTTCAAGGAATGGTGCGCTGTTGTTTGCTTCAAATGGGTACTTGCAATGCGGATCAAGGTCAACGCCCGCTCGAACATTGATGCCACTTCTGACAAGGCCATGAGTGAGCCCGCCAACGCCGCAGAAAAGGTCCACGGCAGCGATATCAGGGATACGGTCGTTCACGTTGTGCCACCATTCGGCCGTATCTCCGGCCGCAGAAAGATATAGGAATCAATATAGTGAGCAAAGCACTTGATTACTTCGCGCAAGTAACTCTCAACTTGTTGCGACATTTCTCGAAGTTCCGTCGCAATGATACCATCGGCGCAGTCCACGAACGAAATTGAACCATGAGCCAAACTATTTCGGCGATCCTTGACCAACTTCATCGATCCCATCCCATCCCGTCTTACACGCTTGACGCCCGCGAGAGCGGTGCTGCTGATGGTAATCTGGCACCCTAATCTCTTAGCCATCGCATAAATGGCTTCGTCATCCCAGTTTCCCCCTCCACCAGCCTCAATCTCGAAGTCGCGGATAGGTAGCTGGTTGACCAAATGATCAGTCATTTGAAGGGCGTACTTCAAGCGGCTATCAGGGGCCATGTCAGCATGAGTGCGTGCGGAACTGCGGACCCACTCCTGGCGGAGCTCGTCGCTAAGCTCGTGGGGCTGCCACCTCGCGGATGCTGCGGCTGCCTTTGTTATCTCAGATATGCACCTGGCCATAGTCGCTTCAACGAGATTATAAAGTTGAAGGTAGACGCTGGAGTATAGGATTTTCTGCTGTGGCGCCGTGATGCGATATTCCGAGCCTGCAAGCTTGGGCGGACCATTACGCGCTACCATCTCTACTTGTTCTAGTAGTTCCAGATAAGCGCTGACTTCGCTGAATCTTTCATCGAAGAAGGTGACCAGATCTGATGTGCTCATACTGCCACCAGCCGAGATCGGACGAAGTTGATTCGCCCTTCAAGGCGAGAGCGGGCGTTCGCGCCATCGGCGCCGATGGCGCGGGTGAATTCTGTTCCCTGTGTCCACTCGCTTACAGCGATTCTGTCGCTGTCTATCGTCGCTAGTTCGGGACGCTCCTTGAGAGCCAAGTAGGAGCCGATCGCAATACTCTCGAACCTCGCTCGCGGTGTCGCCGTGCCTGTAGCAGATCGGCGGAATCCGTGAGGAAATACGCGGTCGACAAATTTCATGGTCTCATGGAACCGCTTACGGTACGTCTCGGCAGCGTTGCGATCGACGCGGAACTCAACGTTTTTCTTTTCGGTGTACTCGTAAATAAAGTCGGACGGTCGATCCTTATAGGTAGCCAGGCCATCGCTGTAGGCGAAGAAGCGCGTTACGAGCTCGTCGTATCCACGTTCAAGCTTCCGCTTGTAGCTCATAGGTGCTAGCGATTGAAGTAGCGGGTCTTCGGACAGCTCCATGACCAATTCCATGAATGGACCTGCAAGCGCTCCGCGGCGAACTTCGGCAGTATTCGCGTTTTTGCTTCCAGTATTAATCCGTTCAAACATGTCTAGGCGCGCGGCCTCGTCTGCATGCTCATTGAGAATGATCCCGCGAATCGACCTATTACGGACCTTTCGCTGCCGTGATTCTGGAAGGTCGTGAAAGGTGAAGCCGGAAAGGAGAGATAGCTTTTCAAGTCCGACGAGCCTAAGTTCGCCGAATAGGAATTGCTCCAGCGTGCGCAAGCGCTGGGATCCGTCCACGATCTCCAGCCTGCCGTCTGACATTTCCCAGAAAAAAACAAAGGGTATTGGAAGGCCCATGATGAGGGATTCGATGAACTTCGATTTGCGATCATGTTCCCAGGTAAATTCACGTTGATAAGTGGGAACCACGTATTCGCCATCGCGCATCTTGTTGGCCAGAATCTCGACCGAATACTCTGTAATGTAGAAATCGATACGCTTTGACTGATCAACGATCTGCTGCTCTGCCGCCTCTTGATCCTCTGGCGTGATCGCTGAATCGCCGTTCGTCATTTTTCCGTCCGTCCCATTCCCCGAAGAGCCGTAGCGCCGGACCCTCTGCCAGTCAACAGGCACACGATCATGCCATAGGCTGCCCACCTATCAGAAGGATTGGCAGTCAGTCAATCCACCCGAGTGCGGCCCGACTTGGCGAGCCCAGGCAGGAGCTGATCTGTATGTGGCTCGGCAGCCACGCTCGCACCGTGGGTGGCTGCGACGGGTGCTCGACTCAGGCCCGCGGGCCTGTCCATAAGCGGGCGAGCGTTAGCGCTGCCGGTGCTGTGCGGCCTACGGCAGGAGCTGCGCCCGATCGGAACCGAGTGCTTGTTGGGACGGGGAAATTCCTGCGATTCGCTTCGACGCTCAGGCCGCGAGCGGAAGCCGTGATGGGGGTGGTGTGCGGTCCGTGAATCCGTGATCTGCTGGCTCTGCCGTTCGCTGGGCAAGCCAACCGGAGACTCGTGGGCCACCGTTCACCGCCGCGCCCTCCCGGACCGTACGAATGTGCGTGAACCCCTGCTCCAGGTAGTACCGCTGGAGTGCATGATTCGTCGTCCATGCATCCAACCGAATCCATCGGGCTCCCGCCCGCTGGGCCCGGTCGCCCGCCCAGTCGAGGAGGCGACTGCCAAGGTTCTGCCCTGCGTACTCACGGGCGACCGTGAGCTTGTTGATGAACATCGACGGTTCGGTCAGTTCATCGTCAGTCCAGAGGCCCTCTTCGGCATCTGGGGTGAGCGTGATGGTCCCAGCGGTGGTGTGCCCGTCGCGCAGCATGAACACCGTGCCCGCTTCGATTGTGGCGAGCAGCTTGTCAGCGGGGTACGGGCGGCTCCACTGGTCGGAGCCTAGGCCGCGTAGCCAAGCGGCGGCCTCCTCGCGGAAGGCCAGCAGCTTGGCTACGTCGTGCGGCTCAGCAAGCGTGATGATCACGTGTTCTCGCTCCGGGCGGCCAGATCGCCGATCTCGTAGTTCATCCGGTTCAAGTCGCCCCGGAAGGTGGTGGTGGTGCACCGGATGGGGCGGTCAGCTGAGTAGCCGGTGCGCGTCCAGAGCAGGACCGGTACGCCTACGCCGATCTCCAACAGCCGTGCCTCCTCCGGGGTCGGCATCCGCGCGGCGATTTCGTCGAAGTACCCGATTTGCTCGATGCCTTGAGCGGCCAGGTACCGGGTCGTCCCTTCTTCGATGTCTCCAGGCTCAGCCAGTCGTGGGGACGCGTTGACCAGCCACGATGGATAATAGGTCGCCTGAGTGGACCAAGGGACGTCGTCCACGTAGCGATGACAAAACCGCAATACTGCCGTCGTACCGGGCTCGACCTTCAAGCGCTCAGCGACCTCTTGGGGCGCCGGCAGCATCTCGACTCGGAACGTCTGGTGCGGCCGTCGCCCTGCGTTGGTGACGTCCGTGCTGTAGGCGTCGCCGTTCTGCGGGAAGGTCAGGTTCTCGAAGCGAGAGGCGTTGAGCTCGAATACCTCTTGTGACTTCACCTCGTAGCCAAGGCCCTGGCTGGATGAGATGAGACCCTCGCCGACCAGCAGGCTTAGGCCGTTCCTGATGGTGTTCCGCGACGCGTCGAAGCGCTGCTGTAGATCGTTCTCAGAAGGCAGCCGGCCCCCGTTGGCCGCGTAGGTGCCGTTAGCGATCTCGCGGCGCAGGACGTCCGCAACTTGTCGGTACTTCGGCTGCTTGCTCATGCCCTCATCATGACGCACTCGCGCAACTTGTTGGTACATGCGGGCCCAACCCCCTTGACGACTCACTGTCCGTGGGTGCAGCATCACTGCATCAGCTTGTACCAACAAGCTGAGCAGGTGGTGCAACACCACTAAGTGTGCCCGTCTGCACTGACAACTCCACAGCGTGATCCACCGCAGATACGACGGCCGTGACGACACCAGCCGAGGCGAGTGGAGACCAGTCGGTCATCTCCCGTCAGGGACACGTGCCGACTCAAAAGAACGGATCTGCCCAAGGGCGCATACGCCGCGCGAAGAGACCGAGTTGCGATTCCTCGGAAGAGCGGGACTGAGGCACAGATCCATATCGCGTACGACGGGCCGTCACCTCCCGAAAAAGGTGGCCGGCGCGGCTCAGGTTCGCGCACCCGCCCCGATGGTCGCAGGCCAGGTTCGACTCCTGGTCGGGGCGCTTCGGCCGCCGCTCGGTAGGCCGCGCCGCACATGATGTGCGGCTTTCCCCATCAACGGCGCGCACCCCCGGAGGGGCAACTCCGGGGGTGCTGTTCGGGCCGTTCCACCTACCAGGGAGAACACGACCCATGAGCACCATCGTGACTGTTCAGGACGCTGTTACCGCGTTCGCCGACTTCATGGAGCCGACGGCCGCGGAGCTGGACGCGATCGAGCGGGAGATGCCGCTGATCCTGGCGGATGTCGACCTGATCGACGCGCAGATCATCACCCTTGACCGCACGCCGACCGAGCTGGACGCCCGGCGCATCCGCCGCGCCCGCCGGCGTGTGCTCGCCGAGCGGCGGGCTCTGGCCAACCGCGCTTCCGGCGCAACCGGCGGTGCGGCATGAGCACCATCAACCCGAAGCTGACCGCCGCGCACGCCGAGCTGAAGGCGGAGATCGCCCGCACCGACAACAAGACCGCACTGCTCCTGGCGTTCGTCGGCGCGGTCCTCGCCGGCGCCTGGACGATCGCCCGGGAGCTGCCGCTGAACGTGCCCGCCTGTGTTGCGGGCGGCGCCGGGGTGGCGCTGCTGGTCGCGGCGGCCGGACTGCTTCTGCGGTCGGTGCGCCCCGACCTGCGCGGCCGTCACGGCTTCCCGCTGTGGGCCACCCTCACCGCTCAGGAGATCACCCAGCATCTCAACGGCGGGGATCTCGCCGCCGACGTCGCGGGCCTGTCCCGGCTGGCGGTCGCCAAGTTCACCTGCCTGCGCCGTGCGGTCGACCTCACCCTGACCGGTGGGGCCCTGCTCGTCCTCGCCCTCCTGCTGACCGCCGGGGGTGCGCGGTGAACCGGACCGAGTTGACGAAGGTTCAGATCGGAGTGTTGACGGCCGCGTTCGTGCCCATGCTCGCCACCGGCGTGGTCGGCGGGATCGGCACGTACAGCAACATCGGCCACGCCTACGGCACCGGCACCGCCCTCGGAGCGCTCGGAGCGGGCGAGGGCGCCACCGCGGTACTCGCCCTGGTCCTGCTCGGCCTGACCATGCTGGGCCAGTCCTCCCCACGCATCGTCCGACTCGGACTGTGGGCACTGCCCGCCGCCGCGTCCGTGATGGGGGCCATGGCCGCACCCGATGCGGCCCGCACCGTCATCTACGCCCTGACCCCGCTGGGCATGTCCGTCTCAGCCGAGGGCATGGCGTTCCTCGCCCGGCGGATCGTGGTGCACACCGACGGCCGCGACGCGGAGCACGAGCGGCACACCGCCGACCTCGTACAGGCCCTCGCCTACCACCGCGCCCGCGCCGCCCAGCACCCGACCGATTGGGTCAGGAAGTGGTCGGAACGCAAGTCGTGGCGTCTGGCTCGCAGGATCGGTGTCGGTGACACGGCGCTCGGATCGAGGCTGCTCGACGTGCAGCGCGATCGGGTCACCGAGGGCGCCGATGCCGCCCTCGCAGCCATGTTCAACACCCCCACCGCCCCGGCGCTCCCCCGGGCCGCGAATGCGGAGGAATCTACTGAGACCATCAGGAAACGGTCTATGGCTGACCTGCCCGAATCGACCCCCGCTCCGGTCGTCACTCTGTCCCGGTTGAGCGTGCCCGAACCGGTCGCGGTCGACCTGGGTAAGTCGATGCTCCCGCTCAAGCCGATGCCCTCGATCGCCGCGCCCGCCGCCCCGATCGCTGCCCCGGCACCGCGTTCGGTCGCTGCGGCATCGACTCCGCCGCGCGGCGTGACCGGGCGCGTTCCCGACGCTGCTCGATCGCCTCGGCCCAAGCGCACCTGGGCCCAGTTGCTCGATGAGGCACGGACCGCAGCGGAGGGTTGGTCGGACAAGAAGGTGACCGCTGAGGGCATTCGCCGCGCGATCCACACCTCCCCGGCCAACGCCCGCAAGCTCCGTGACGCGCTGCTCGCTGAGCGCGCGGCCAAGAAGACTGTCGGGGCGCCGTGATGTCCGGCGTGTACGGCAAGTGCTTCGACCCCACCGGCGCCCTGCACGGCATACCCACCTACCCGTGGAAGCTCGCCCCCGACGGGTTGGCCACACGCCGGCAGTTACGGACCCTGGGTCTGCGTCCGGGGGGTCAGCCGGTAGCGGCGCAGGTCATGCGCATCAACCGCCGTACCGGCGGCCCTCGCGTGGCCTACCTCTACCGGCTCGATCTCGCGCTGCCGGTACGGCCGATGACCTCGCGCAAGTGGGGCGCCCTCGCCCTGGCGGTGCACGCCCGCCGCACCTGCCCGGCCTGCCAGATCACCTACTCCTACTGCCTGTCGACCCGGCACGGCATCTGCGGACTGTGCCTGGCGGCAGAGGAACAGCGCACCGCCGCCTGAACCCCAACACCCCATCATCAGCAAGGAGTTGTGCTGTGAGCAGCAACAACACCGCGCCGCTGGCGTGCTCCTACTACTGGGACGGCTGGGTCAACGCGCCGGGCAGGGGCCAGGCGTGGGCCGTGGGCACCGTGACCGTGCCCGCCGACCAAGGCCGCGCCGGCGCCCTCCGAAGCGTCGTCGCGTGGCTGGACTCCCAAGGCTGCACGGTCGACGCCGACGCCATCTCCCTGACCCGTGCCACGACCCCTCTCACCCAGGAAAGGGGCTGACCATGGGCAAGCCCAACACCCGTCGCCTGGACAAGGAGATCCGGGAGACGCAGGACAAGATCCAAGCGGTTCACGACGAGCAGTGGTGGCCGCTGACCGGTTCCGAGCGTCGCCAGATCATGGGCGCGCTCGCGGGCGGCTCGTACCGGGTGGTGCGGGGCACAAGCACCGGCCGCGCGGAACAGAAGCTGGCGGCCATAAAGCAGTCGGTTCTGACCCGGCTGACCACTGAGATGACCGCGTTGCAGACCGAGCGGCAGCGCATCGTCAACGAGTACGCGCAGGCCAAGGCCGCGAAGAAGTCGTCGGGCTGGTGGTGACCATGGCCGCCACACAAACGCCTCCGGGTGAGTGTCCGCAGTGCTGGCAGCACGCCCACGACAAGAGCATCCACCGCAGGCTCAAGCCCCGGCAGGACTGCCCGGCGTGTGTGGATCACATGGTCAACGGCTGCCCGAACCCCGTGCCGAAGAGGAAGCGGTGTTGGTGGTGAGCATCCCCACCGCCCACCCCCTGCACGTTGTGTGACCTGCACGTTCCCGCTTTGAGCGTCGGGGCGGCCGTCCCTGCCACGGTCCCGACCGCCCCGGCTCTTCTCTCAACTCCCGCCCCCATGAGGGCAGTCAGGAGCAGTCCCAGCATGACCGAGAACGTCATCAACCTGCACAAGGACACCGACCCGACCGCCGACACGGGCACCGTGACCACGCTGACCGTGGTCACCGACCCCGCCCCGGCCCCGTTCGTTCCGTTGTGGGTGCGCTCCGGGCGCGCCATACGGCGCATCGCCACCGACGAGCGCACCACGACCACCGGCCGCGCCATCGCCCGGCACACCCTCTACACCCTCAACGGCGGCCGGATCATGGCCCGCCGCACGTGGGACGGCCGTACCGGGGCCCGCTATGAGCGCATGCTCCGCGCCGCCGAAGCACAGGGCAACCTTGAGGTGGCCGAGGAGTGGGAGGACCGTCTCCAGCGCTTCCGCGACGCCCGCCACCGCCGCCGCATGGACCTGCTGCACTCCCCGCTGGACGCAGCCAAGGGCGTCGCCGCGGGCACCGGCATGGGCATCGCTGTCCTCGTGGCCCTCGGCATCGTGATGGCCCTGAACACCAAGGAAGTCAAAGACGTCATCACCCCGCTGTCGGCCACCATCGAGTTCATCGGCGCGCTGATCCACATCGTTCAGGTGATCTGGCCGTACGCGGTCGTCCTCGGCCCGCTGTTCGGCCTGCTGGGCATGTGGTCGGTCGGCCGGCATCAGCAGGCCGCACCCCAGTGGGCGCTGCCCGCCAACGTCCGTTCCGGCGAGGGCGAGCCGATCACCCCATCGATCGTCGTCAAGGCCCTGCGCGACCTGGGCATCCCTGCCCTCAGGAACGCCATCAAGGAGATGGGCGACGTCGGCGCGTCGATGCTGTCGCCGATCACGATCGCCGGATGCGGTGTCGAGGTCGACGTCACCCTCCCCTCGGGAGTGTCGACGAACGAGGTGCAGAACCGGCGCAGGAAGCTCGCGGAGAACCTCACCCGGCACGAACACGAAGTGTTCATCACCATCCCCGAGGCCGCCCGCACCGTGCGACTGTGGATCGCCGACTCCGGGGCGCTCGATGAGCCGATCGGGCCCTCGCCGCTGGTCACCGACGAGAGCCTGACCGCGAACTACAAGACGGGCAGGGCGCCGTGGGGTCAGGATCTGCGCGGCGATGCCGCCGCCCTGAGCCTGTATCAGCGTCACCTGCTCATCACGGGCCTGTCGAACCAGGGCAAGACCGCTTCCCTGCGTTCTCTCGCTCTGTGGGCCGCACTCGACAAGACCGTGGAATTCCGGCTTGCGGACCTCAAGGGCGGTGACTGGGCCATGTTCGACGGCATCGCCACGGTCCTGATCCAGGGACCGACCGATGAGCACGTGATCGAAGCGACCGAGATGGTCGAAGCCGTGGTCGATGAGATGAACCGCCGCATCGCCGCACGTCAGCACGATCCGAGCATGGTCTTCGATCCACTGATCTGCATCGTGGACGAGGCACAGGTCGCGTTCATGTGCCCGGTCAAGGACGAGGAGGGCCGCCCCTACGGCGGTTCCAAGGCCACCAGCCGGTACTTCATGGCCGTTCGTAAGATTCACAACCAGGGCCGTGTCGTGAACGTGCTGATGTGGCAGGGCACCCAGGACCCCACCGACCAGAACCTCCCCAAGCTGGTCCGCGAGGGCGCACACACCCGCGCCGCTCTCGCCCTCGGTACGGAGTCGCAGGCCGTCATGGCGCTCGGGGAGAAGGCCGTCAACGGCGGTGCCGCCCCCAACCTGCTGCGCCCCGGTCTGGACAAGGGAACGCTGGTCGTCGCCTCCGACGGCATCGACATCCCCAAGGGCCAGTCCTCGATCACGGTGCGCACGCACTTCATCGGCGACGACGACGCCAAGGCCATCGCCGCCCGCGCCAAGGCGATGCGCAGCGGCGTCACCACGCTGCACGTCATCGAGAAGGGTGTGGAGCGGGACGCGTTGGCGGACATCGCGGGCGTGCTGGGCAGCGATGCCCGGGTGCGCACGCAGGAGGTCATCAACCGGCTCGCCGCGTTGGACGCGGACGCGTACGGCGGCTGGTCGTTCCTCGACCTTAAGCGCGTTCTCGACGCGGCCGGCGCGGAGCCGTACAAGTCCGACGGCCGCATGGTCGTCGCCCGCGACCGCGTCACCACCGCCCTCGCCAACCGCGACGCAGACGGTTCCGCTTCCGCCTCCGAGTGACAGGGAGGCGAGCCGCCCCGGGTCAGGGAGGCAGGGAGAACTCCCTGAACCCCTCCCTGACCCGCCTCCCTGGCCTTGACCTGCACGAATTATCACTCAGGGAGGCAGGGAGGCACCCCAGGTCAGACCCCGAGACCCCCTCCATAGCGCCCCCGGAAGGGGGTGTCTCTGCCTCCCTGACCCGCGTTCGGAAGGGATTCCGCATGTACCCCGAACCTGCCCGCCCCACGGCCGCTGAGCGGGCCGTGGAAGTCCACCAGCCCACCCCGATACAGCCTGTCGTCGTTCAGCCGGCGGCCCCAATGGTGCCCGTCCAGCCGGGCCACGTCCCGGCGGTGGCGAGCATCGTCCTGCCCGACGGCCGCGTCGTCACCGGCTACGCCATGAACCCCATGCAGCCCGAACCGGTGGTCGCCAAGCCGCCCGTCTCCCGCGCGGCCGTCAACGTTGCCCTTGGGGGCGTCGGGTTCCTCGCCGTGTGCGGTGGGCTGCTTCTGCTGACCACGTTCATCGCCGCGCTCACTGCGCTGATCACTCAGCTCATCGTCCTCGCCGCCGTGATCTTCGGCGGATGGTTCGCCGTGCAGGTGCTCGGCACGCGCGGCCACGGCGGAGGAACGACCGTCAACATCCGCAAGGCAGTGATCAAGCGGAACAGGTTCTACGGCTGATCATGGGCTACCGGCGGCTGCCCAGTTCCTCATCCAGAACACCCGGCCAGTCCTCGTCGGCCAACCCGCCATCCATGAGCAGGTCACGCCAGTCCACCCGGGCAACGCGGACTGCTGAGCGGAACGCGTTTACGTCTCCGTTCGCGGACAGCACCGCTGCCGCCAACAAACGCTCCATGTCCTGTCGGGAGTCTTGGAGTTCTTCCGCGAGCTTCCGCAGTGCGCCCTCTATCCCCTTCGCTGCACCGGGGTCCGGGAAGTCCCGCTGAATCCGTGCGTGCAGTCGAGCGCTGATCAGATCCTCAGACACACCATCCCCCTACTGGATCGGCAACAGGCAGGGCGACCCCCCATTCCGCCAAGAACCGGGGTCGCCCTTGTCTCCAGTCCTCTACAGACCTGTTGGAGGTCTCCCAGCATGACGCAACCCACCGACATCCGGCGAGCCCCAGACACGCCGGCCCGCATCGTCGGCCTGTGTGCCGGCTACGGCGGACTGGAAGCCGCCGTACGCGCCCACATCGGCGGCCAGGTCGTCGCCTTCGCAGAGAACGACCCCTACGCCGCCGCCGTGCACGCCCACCGGCACCCGGGCGTGCCCAACCTCGGGGACATCACCCGCGCCGACTGGGAGTGGGTTCGTGCCCTGTACCGGCCGGACGTGATCAGTGCCGGGTTCCCCTGCCGCAACACCTCCAACGCTGGACGGAAGGACGGGATCAATGGCCAGTGGTCGCGAGTCTGGAAAAACGTCGCTGAGGCTGTGGGCCACATTCGACCGCGTCTCGTGTTCCTGGAAAACGTGGCGGCGCTCCGCTCGCGGGGGCTGGACGTCGTCGCCGCGGACCTGGCCGCGATCGGGTATGACGTCCGGTGGACATGTGTACGAGCTGGTGACCCCGAAACCGGCGCCCCGCACGAACGCGACCGCTGGTTCGCAGTTGGCCATCCCGCTGATGCCGACCCCGACCACCTCGGACGGCACGGGTGGCCCCGGCACCAGCCCGAAGCGCAAGGGCGGGATGAACCTGCGCACCGCAGTGACACGCCTGCCGGCACCCCCGCCGGAAACGTGACGCTGCTGCCCACCCCGGCCGCACGGGACTGGAAGTCCGGCGCCTCCAACCTGATGGACCACAACTCCCGCCCGCTCAACGAATTCGTCGTCAACCGCCTGCCCTACAGCGGCACATGGATCTCGACGGACGGCATCGACTACGGGCCGGCCATCCGCCGATGGGAGCACGTCACCGGCCAGGCCGCGCCCTGCCCCACCGAGCCGGGCACCCGAGGCAACCGCCGGCTGTCTCCCGCGTTCGCGGAATGGATGATGGGCCTGCCAGCCGGCTGGGTCACCGCTGTGCCCGACATCCCCCGCAAGGAGCAACTCCGCATCATCGGCAACGGCGTCGTCCCCCGACAGGGCCGCCACGCCTACGCACTCCTCCTGCGCTCCCGCACGACCAGGCCACACGAGACGTGGGAGGTGGCCGCATGAACGAGCACCTTATGACCGCTCTGCGTCTCGCCGCTGGCGGCCTGCCCGTACTGCCGCTACGGGCGGGGAAGCTGCCGTTCGGGAACTGCCCCACCTGCACGCGAAACGCGTGCGGGGGACGGCCGAACATGCGGACCCCCGGCCGCTGCACCTGCCCGGCCCCGTGCCACGGATGGGCGGCGGCCACCACAGACCCTGACGTCCTCAACTCCCCGGCGTGGGCGCGCGCGTGGCGTGAGGCGGCGGCTGTTGCCTACCACCCCGGCGGCGCAGGCCTCACCGTCGTCGACCTCGACAGCACAGGCGCCATCGAATGGGCTCGCGCCACGCTGCCCGCCACGCGGACCGTGCCGACGACGCGGGGCGAGCACTGGATCTACCGGGGCACCATGCCGTCATCCAACGCGGTTCGGCCCGGCGTGGACGTCAAGTCCCTTATGCAGTACGCCCGTTGGCTTGCTCCCGGCGAGGGCGCCACGGCGCCCCTGCCGGACGTTGTGCGCTCCCTGGCGGTAAAGCAGGCACCCAAGCCTCTCGGCGCGCCACAGAGACTCACAGCGCCCGTACCCGGCATTCGGGGCGCCTGCCCGCACCGCACGCCCACTTACCTCGCCCGTGGTCTCGCCATGGCGGAGCAGCGCATTACGGAAGCCCGCAGTGAGATCCACGCGACGGTCTACCGCACCTTCCTCGCGGTGCTCTCCACCCATGGCCGGTGCGGCTGCCTCACCGAAACGCACGTCGCCCGGCTGTTCACCGCCGCACGGGCCAAGGGCGAGACGGCCCGGCACTGCACCGACGCGTGGACCAACGCCCGCACCGCACTGGGGATGTGACCGTGTCCGAGGACGAGAAGACTCCGGCCCGCCAGATCATCACCGACTACGCGCAAGCCCACTTCCGCTACTTCCGCACCATCGACGGCACCGTCTACGCACAGAAGAACGGCCACCCCGTCGCCCGCCCCATCCGCTCCCAGGGCACCACCGGCAGCCACCGCCAAGAACTCATGGTCGGCCTCTTCAAAGACGGGGTCGGCGTCTTCAACGGCACAGCACTCAAGGAGGCGTTGGACTTGATCGAAGCACTCGCCCTGACCGAGGACGTACAGCCCACCCACATTCGCGTGGCACCTGGGTACGACGGGGCCACATGGCTGGACCTGGGCCGCACCGACGGCAAGTCCGTCCGCATCCACCCCACCGGCTGGGACATCCGCACCCCCGACCCCCAAGAGGTCTGCTGGCGGCGCACCCAGCTCACCGGCGAATTGCCCCTGCCCGTCAAGGACACCAACGGCAAGGGCATCGACCTCCTGCTCAGGCTCTGCAACTTCGCCAACGCGGAGACCGAGTGCCTGGCCCTCGCCTGGCTCATCGGTTGCCTGGAGCCGTCCGTGCCCGTTCCCGCCCCGTTCCTCACCGGCCCCCAGGGCGCCGGCAAGTCCACCGGCGGCCGGATGCTCGTGCGGATCATCGAGGGAATGAGCGGCGACCTGCGTCGGGCCCCGAAGGACGAGGAGAACATGATCACGGCGGTTGCCGCCGGATGGGTCACCGCGCTGGACAACCTCTCCCACCTGCCGCCGGACTTGTCCGACCTCATGTGCTGCATCGTGACCGGTGCCGAGAGCATCAAGCGCGCGCTGTTCACCGATGGTGACGTCGTGCGCTCCCGCTACCGGCGCCCCATGCTGCTGACCGGGATCGACGTCGGCGTCATCCGCCCCGACCTCGCCGAACGCCTCTTGCCGCTGCGCCTCGTGCGGCCCCAGGTGCGGCGCACCGAGGCGGAGCTGTGGACGGAGTACGCGGAGATCCTCCCCGTCGTTCTCGGCTCCCTGCTGGACCTGACGGTGAGGGTGCGGGCCGCGCAGGCGGACACCCCCACCGACCTGCGGATGGCTGACTTCGCCCACCTGTGCGCCCAGCTCGATGCGGCAACCGGCTGGGGAGCACTGGCCGCGTACCGGGCGAGTCTCGACGACCTCAACGACGACGTCATCGAGGGCGACCTGTTGGCTCAGACGGTTCTGGAGCACGCCGCGGGGCTCGACGTCGGCGCCGAGGTCCGGATGACGTCATCGGAGTGGCTGCACTGCCTCACCAGCCTCTACAGCGGCGAGGAGTGCCGTCCCCTGCCCAAGGGCTGGCCCACGACCGGCAAGGTTCTCTCCGACCGGCTCAAGCGGCTACAGCCGACCCTCGCGGCACGGGGCGTCCTCATCGACTGGGGCCGCACCAGCGCAGCCCGCTACATCGAGATGACCCGCCCCACGGTCGAGCCCTCGCACCAGCAGGAAGCGGCATTCTGACCGCGCCTCTGAACTGCACAAGCAAGAGGAGCACCCCGCGCCGGGTGCTCTTCTTGCTGTTGCGGCGGCCTGCCGCCGCTGCACAAGACGTGCCGCGCAGCGGCTCCTTCTTCTCGTCCTGAGCGGCGCACCACAACAGACACCAACCCCCTCTGCTTTTCCTAAGAAGAGAGACGCTGCGTCACCCACGTCACCAGCCCCACGAAACCGGTCCCTGACCAGCGGCTCCAGCGATGACGCAGACGGCCGAACGCTGCGTCATCCCGCGTCATCCGTGTCACGGATGACAGAGCCCACCCCCGCCCTGTGACACGCCCTGCACTATCCGCGTCACCACATAAGCCCAGCTCAGAGGCCTGAATGACGTATGTGACGCGATGACGCAGAAATCCGCGCCTCGGACAGACGCGGACAGCCGCACCCATCACCCGAACTTCTCAGAGCACCCCGAGCAGCCTCCGAGGAGAGACACCTGATGAACACCGCCCTCGCACCCGACCAGTTGCTCTACACCCCCACCGAAGCCGCAAAGGTCCTGCGCTTCGGTCGCTCCACCGTCTACGAGCTGATGGCCGAAGGGTCCCTGAAGTACGTCAAGCGCGGTCGCGCCCGCCGCATCCGCCGAAGCGACCTTGAGGCCTACGTGAACAACCTCGAACCCCTGCCCAACTAACCCACGCACACCCGAGGCGGCCCCGGACCACCAGTCCGGGGCCGCCTCCCGCATGGAGGAGCACATGAGCCCCCGCAACGCGAACATGGAGTCGTCCATCTACGAGGGCAGCGACGGTTGGTGGCACGGCCGCGTGACCATGGGCGTCAAGGACGACGGCAGCCCCGACCGCCGCCACCGCCGGGCCCGGACCGAGGCTGAAGTGAAGCGCAAGGTCCGCGAGTTGGAAGCCCTCCGCGACAAGGGCCGCGCCCCCAAGGCCGGCCGCAAGCCCACCGTCGAAGAGTGGATGACCACCTACCTCACCGACATCGCTTCCCTGAAGCTCAAGCCGCGTTCCCTGGACGATTACTGGTCCAAGACCCGCAACGACATCATCCCGGGCATTGGCAAGCACCGGATCGACAAGCTCCAGCCGGAACATCTTGAGCGGATGTACCGCGTCATGCTCGACGAGGGTCACGCACCGTCCCACGTCCTCAAGGTGCACCGCATCCTCTCTCGCGCCCTGAAAATCGCCCACCGCCGCCGCCTCATCGTCGAAAATGTGGCGACCCTGGTAGACCCGCCAACGGTCGACGAGACCGAGGCGAACCCCTTCACCAAAGAAGAGGCCAAGGCCTTTCTGAAAGCCGCAGCAAGGCGCCCCACCTTCATGCGGTGGTGCGTCGGCGTCGGCATGGGCTTTCGCCAGGGCGAGACGCTCGGTCTGCGGTGGCCGTACGTCGACCTCGACGACGAGCTGTTCCACCCCCGGTGGCAGCTCCAGCGGCTCACGTGGCGCCACGGCTGCGAGGACCCCCACGCGTGCGGCGCGCGCCTCCACCGCTTCGAGCCGTGCCCGCCCGGCTGCAAGCGTCACGAGAGCTACAAACGCGGGTGCCCCAAGCCCTGCCCCAAGGGCTGCACCAGGCACGCGAGCGTCTGCCCCGAGCGCAAAGGCGGCGGGCTCGTTTTCACCCGACCGAAGACCAAGAAGAGCCAGAACCCCGTGCCCATCCCGCCACCCTTCATCCCCTACCTGCGCGAGCACCAAGCCCAGCAAGAAGCGATGCGGATCGCGGCCGGCGACTCGTGGGAGGAACACAAGCTGGTCTTCGCGCGGCCGGACGGCCGCCCCCTCGACCCTCGCCAGGACTGGGAGGAATTCAAGGAACTCCTCGCGGAAGCCGGAATCGACGACCGCCGCCTCTACGACGGCAGCCGCCACACCGCCGGCACGATCCTCAACGAACTCGGGGTGGACATGCCCACGATCATGGAGATCCTCCGCCACACCCAGATCAGCCAGACCCGCCGCTACGTGAAGGGCAGATCCCACCTCTCCAAGGACGCCATGCGTCGTATGGGAGACCACTTCATGCCGGGCCCGGAACTCCCGACTGAGACCACAACTGAGACCGAGGACCGACGCACGGCCCGCGCACGTCGCCGACGCCGCATCCGATGAACACAAAAGCCCAGCTCAGACACTGTCTGGGCTGGGCATCACGAGAGCCCCCTGTCGGATTCGAACCGACGACCTACGCATTACAAGTGCGTTGCTCTGGCCATCTGAGCTAAGGAGGCAGACGTACGTCTGTCGCGTACGCGCCCGTGCAGTGTACCCAGGTCCCGGCAGAGCCCTCTCGAAAATTTCGACGAAGTTCACATGCCCCGGACTACTGACAGATCCGGCAAACGCCAGGTAGCGTCCCTCCAAGTTCACCTGTGTGGACTACACCACCACCTTCCTACAACGGATCGTCCGGCACGTTCCTGCCGGTAGAAGGGGGCCCATCACCATGGCCACTGTTTCGTTCGACAAGGCGACCCGGATCTACCCGGGCACCGAGAAGCCCGCCGTAGACGGTCTTGACATCCACATCGAGGACGGAGAGTTCCTCGTTCTGGTCGGTCCGTCCGGCTGTGGCAAGTCGACCTCCCTCCGCATGCTGGCGGGGCTCGAGGACGTCAACGGCGGTGCGATCCGCATCGGTGACCGTGACGTCACGCACCTGCCGCCGAAGGACCGGGACATCGCCATGGTGTTCCAGAACTACGCGCTGTACCCGCACATGACCGTCGCCGACAACATGGGCTTCGCGCTCAAGATCGCCGGCGTGCCGAAGGCGGAGATCAAGCAGAAGGTCGAGGACGCGGCGAAGATCCTCGACCTCACCGACTACCTGGCCCGCAAGCCGAAGGCGCTCTCCGGTGGTCAGCGTCAGCGTGTCGCCATGGGTCGCGCCATCGTGCGTGAGCCGCAGGTCTTCCTCATGGACGAGCCGCTGTCGAACCTCGACGCCAAGCTCCGTGTCTCGACCCGTACGCAGATCGCCTCGCTCCAGCGCCGTCTCGGCATCACCACCGTCTACGTCACCCACGACCAGGTCGAGGCCATGACGATGGGCGACCGGGTGGCCGTGCTCAAGGACGGTCTGCTCCAGCAGGTCGACACCCCGCGCAACATGTACGACCGCCCGGCGAACCTCTTCGTCGCCGGCTTCATCGGCTCCCCGGCCATGAACCTGGTCGAGGTCCCGATCACCGACGGCGGTGTGAAGTTCGGCAAGTCAGTCGTGCCGGTGGACCGTGAGGCGCTCGCCGCGGCCACGGACAAGACCGTCACCGTCGGTGTCCGTCCGGAGCACTTCGACGTGGCCGGCGCGGAGTCGGAGCAGGGTCTCGCGGTCACGGTGAACGTGGTCGAGGAGCTCGGCGCCGACGCGTACGTCTACGGCACCGCGAAGGTCGGCGCCGACGCCAAGGACCTCGTCGTCCGTGTCAGCGGCCGTGACGTCCCGGAGAAGGGCAGCACGCTGCACGTCGTGCCGCGCGGTGGCGAGACCCACGTGTTCTCGACGTCCACGGGCGCCCGCCTGTCGGACTGACCCACAGCAGAACAACCCGGGTAAATCACCCAGGTTGACGACAAGGGCCCCGCAGACGTCTGCGGGGCCCTTGTCGTGTTCGGGAGACTGCCACCAAATACCCCGACAGACCGGGCATTTCGAGCCGTGTGCGTCAACCCCTTACCCAATTCGGGGCACCAGTTCATCCCCCGAACCGGTGACTAAATGTCGCCAAATCATCACCCCGCGCTACCCTCACACGCGTGAAGCACTCCACTAACCAACAGACGCGTCGCGGCCGGGGCCCCGCCCGCCGTATCGGCCGCACGCTCGCCCTTGTCCTGCCCGTCTTCCTGGTGCTCTCCGGAACCCTCGCGGTCACCCGGGTCAACTGGACGGGGAGCCCCTCGGACTCGGTGCTCACCGCCTCCGACATCTCGGCGGCGCGTGCGAAGGCCCGTGCCCCGCAGGACGTGCTGCGTGACAAGCTCCTCGCGGAGCTCCAGGAGGAGAACCCTGGTGTCGCGCTCACCCACCTCCAGGAGGCCGTCAACGACCGTCCCTCGCTCGCGAAGCACTGCGCCTCGATCGCCCGCGCCCTGGGCCGTGCGGCGGTGCGGGTGTACGGCCCGACGCGTGCGCAGTCGTACGCCCGGCCCGTCTGCGACACCTCCTTCGCCACGGGTGTGGCCGCCTCGCACACCTGAGGCGGCCGCCTCCGCAACAGCTGAGCGGTCACCGGCAGAAGCCGCCGGCGGGACGCGCCGTACAGTTCGGTCATGACCGATCCGAACGCCGCGTCCCGCCCCGTTCAAGCCGTCGTCCTGGCCGGCGGCCAGGGTTCACGGCTGCGCCCCTACACCGACGACCGGCCCAAGCCGATGGTCGAGATCCCCGGTACGGGGACGCCGATCATCGGCCATCAGCTTGTCTGGCTCGCCGAGGAGGGCGTGACCGACGTGGTGGTCAGCTGTGGCCACCTCGCCGATGTCCTACAGAAGTGGCTCGACTCGGCCGATCTGCCGGTGAACGTGACGACCGTCATCGAGCAGGAGCCGCTGGGCCGCGGTGGCGGCCTCAAGTACGCGGCGGCGCACCTTCCGCACCCCGACAAGCCCTGGTACGCGACCAACGGTGACATCTGGACCCGGTTCTCGCTGCGCGAGATGGCGGACTTCCACACCGAGCGCGACGCGGTGGCGACGCTGGCGCTGGCGCGTCCGCGGATCCCGTGGGGTGCCGTGCAGACCGACGGGTTCGGTCACATCACCGACTTCATCGAGGCCCCGCCGACGACGTACGAGATCAACGCCGGTGTCTACGTCTTCTCGCCCGAGTTCGCCGAGCTGCTCCCGGAGCGCGGGGACCACGAGCGGACGACGTTCCCGCATCTGGCGCGGGAGTTGCGGCTGGCCGGGTTCCCGATCCCGCAGGGGGCGTACTGGCGGGCGATCGACACGGCGAAGGATCTGACGGAGGCCGCCGCGGAGTTGGCGGCGCTGGGCCGCTAGCGGCCCCCGTGGTACGGACATCACGAAGGGCCCCGCAGTTGCGGGGCCCTTCGTCGTCGGGCTTGCGGTTCAGCCGGTGGGTTGCCCGAGGATGCCTCCCACCGGCCCCTCTACCCCAACAGGCCGCCTACCAGGCCCGGTTCGCCGGAGGAGGTGCCTCCGGTGTCCGTGCCGCCACTCGAGCCGGTGCCGCCGGTGCCGCCGGTGGAGCCGGTCGGTCCTGCGCTGGTGCTGGGGGCCTGCTGGGCCGGGGAGGACTGCTGGGGCGGCGCCTGGCCGGTGCCCTGGGTCTGGCTGGGCGTGCCGGCCGTGCTGGTGTCGCGGGTGGCGCCCGGGGTGGTCGCGGCGCCGGAGGGGGTGGAACCGGCCGTGGCGCCCTGGGTGGGGGACGTGGAGGCCGAGGGACGCTTCTTGTGCTTGGCCGGGTCCTGCGGGAGCGGGGAGCCCGGGAGTTCGTTGCGCGGGGCCTCGCCGGGGCCCGGGACGACGACCCGGTCGGCGTCGCGGACGGCACCGCCGAGGAGGGAGCCGATGAGGAGGGTGAGGCCGATGACGATGGCACTGACGAGGGCGCCGCGGCGCAGAACGTAGCGGCGCAGCTCCCAGATGTCGGAGCGGGGTCCGAGGCGGCGCCAGGCGCTGCCGGCGAGGCGGCCGTCGATGGAGTAGACGGGGGCGCCGGCGATGATCAGTGGGGACCAGGCGGCGAGATAGATGATGTCCGGCGCGTCGTAGGCGGGGACGCTCTTCCAGCTGACGGTGAGGAGCAGCGCGGCGGAGAGCATCGCGCCGACGACGGCGGCGACGCGCTGCCAGCAGCCGAGGATGGTGAGGACGCCGACGATGACCTGGAGGAAGGCGATGACCAGGCCAGAGCCGACGGGGTGGTGCAGGGCGAACTGGCGCAGCGGCTCGGCGACTTCCCAGGGGTGCAGGGTGTTGAGCCACTTGACCATGGAGCCGCGCTTGCCGCCGTCGAAGTAGACGGGGTCGCAGAGCTTGCCCATGCCGGCGTAGATGGAGATGAAGCCGAGGAAGATGCGCAGCGGGAGCAGGACGACGCCGAGGTTCATCCGGCGGCCCGGGTAGTAGGCGTGCCGGGCGGGGTCGTCGCCGTGGCGCCTGCCGGGGGTGCCGGTCTCCTCGTCGACCGCTTCGGCGAACTGCTCGTCCGCGTAGGCGAGTTCCTCGTCGTAGGCGCTGCCGACGGTGCGCATGCCGGGCAGGAGGGGCTCGTGGGTGCGCTGGGCGCCGACGACGGGGGTCTCGACGGTCTGGGTCAACGCGTCGTCGTAGCCGGGGCCGTAGCCGCTGTCCACGTCGATGCGGGGGATGACCTGGGTGGCTCCGGCGTCGGCGGCGCCCGGCTCCTCGAGCGGGCGGACGCCGCCTCGAACGGCCTGGAGCAGGCGGTGGGCGCCGGTGTCGTCGGGGGCGGACCTGCCGCTCCACACGACGGGCCGGCGGCGCGCCGCGCCGGTGCCGGCGGTGCCGACGGCGGGCATCCGGGCGGTGTCCTCGGCGGCGCTCAAGTGCCGGGCGATCCGCGGGGATTGGGCCGCGCGTCTCGTCGTCGCGCCCAACTGCACGCGGAAGCTGGCGTGATTGACGATGATCTGCGCCGGATCGCTCGGCACCTTCACCATGCTCAGCGCGGGAGCGTCGTCGAGTCCGGAGGCGAATCCGGAGTTGAAGCCCGACGAGCGGTCCCCCGTGGGTGTGCGGGGTGTTCTGGTGTCCACACTCATCTAACCGAGTGACGTGTGCTTAGGACACTGCTTTGACTGCCCGGATGTGTCCGGACCGCGTCAAGCTTGCGCAGAACACCCCGATTACCCCGTACGGGTGAGGACGGGCACGCGTGTTCAGGCGCGTCGGCGCGCCGCCTCGTACAGCACGATCCCGGCCGCCACACCGGCGTTGAGCGACTCGGCGCCGCCCGGCATCGGGATGCGGACCCGGAAGTCGCAGGTCTCGCCCACGAGTCGGGACAGGCCCTTGCCCTCGCTGCCGACCACGATGACGACCGGGCCGTCGAGAGCCTCGAGTGTGCCGACCTCGTGCTCTCCGTCGGCGGCGAGGCCGACGACGGCGATGCCGGCCTTCTTGTAACCCTCCAGCGCGCGCGTGAGGTTGGTGGCGCGGGCGACCGGCGTACGGGCGGCCGTACCGGCGGACGTCTTCCACGCACCGGCGGTCATCCCGGCCGCGCGGCGCTCGGGCACGACGACACCGTGGCCGCCGAAGGCCGACACCGAGCGGACGACGGCACCGAGGTTGCGCGGGTCGGTCACGCCGTCAAGGGCGACGATCAGCGGGTCCTCGCCGTTGTCGTAGGCGGCGCTGGCGAGGTCCTCGGGGTGCGCGTACTCGTACGGCGGGACCTGGAGGACCAGACCCTGGTGGTTGAGCCCGTTGGTCATACGGTCGAGCTCGGGGCGGGGGGCCTCCATGAGGTTGATCCCGCCGCGCTCGGCCGCGAGCTGGAGCGCCTCGCGCACCCGCTCGTCGTTGTCGATGAACTGCTGGACGTAGAGCGTCGTCGCGGGCACGCCCTCGCGCAGCGCCTCGAAGACGGGGTTACGGCCCACGACCATCTCGGACGTGCCCTTGCCGCCCCGGCCGCGCGGCGCGGGACGGCGCGCCGCCTGCTTCGCCTTGGCGTTCGCGATGCGGTTCGCCTTGTGCTTCTTGCGCATCTCGGCGGGCGGGGTCGGGCCCTTGCCCTCGAGACCCTTGCGTCGCTGGCCGCCACTGCCGACCTGCGCGCCCTTCTTGCCGGACATGCGGCGGTTGTTGGCTGCCATGACCTACCTGTCCTACGTCGTCGAAATGTTCGTACGTCTATGAGTACGTCTATGAAGTGTGCCGCCCGGAGAGCCGGACGGCACAATCGATCTTCGTGGCCGGGGTGGGACTCAGCGGGGGCCGAGGCTCCAGCGCGGTCCCTGCGGACCGTCCTCGATGGCCAGTCCGGACTGGTTGAGCTGGTCGCGGATGGCGTCCGCGGTGGCCCAGTCCTTCCGTCCGCGGGCGGCCTCGCGCTGGTCGAGGACAAGGCGTACGAGGCTGTCGACCACGCCGTGCAGATCCTCGCCTCGGTCGGTCTCACCGGCCCAGTGCGGGTCGAGCGGGTCGAGGCCAAGGACGCCGAGCATGGCGCGGACCTCGGCGAGGCGGGCCACGGCGGCTTCCTTGTCGTCGGCGGCCAGGGCGCTGTTGCCCTGGCGGACCGTGGTGTGGACGATGGCGAGCGCCTGCGGGACGCCCAGGTCGTCGTCCATGGCCTCGGCGAAGGCGAGCGGCACCTCGGCGGACGGCTCGACGGCTCCCCCGGCCTTCTCGACCACCCGCTGGATGAAGCCCTCGATGCGGGCGAACGCCGACTCCGCCTCGCGCAGCGACTCCTCGCTGTACTCGATCATCGAGCGGTAGTGCGGAGTGCCGAGGTAGTAGCGCAGCACGATGGGGCGCCAGGCCTTGACCATCTCGCTGACCAGCACGCTGTTGCCGAGCGACTTGGACATCTTGTCGCCGGCCATGGTGACCCAGGCGTTGTGCACCCAGTACTGCGCGAAGTCGTCGCCGAAGGCCTTGGCCTGGGCGATCTCGTTCTCGTGGTGCGGGAAGATCAGGTCGAGGCCGCCGCCGTGGATGTCGAAGGCGGTGCCGAGGTATTTGTGCGCCATGGCCGAGCACTCCAGGTGCCAGCCGGGGCGGCCACGCCCCCACGGCGTCGACCAGCTCGGCTCACCCGGCTTCACGGCCTTCCACAGGGCGAAGTCGCGCGGGTCCCGCTTGCCGGTCTCGCCGTCACCGGCGGGCTGGAGCAGGTTGTCCAGCTCCTGCCGGGACAGCTCCAGGTAGCCGGGGAAGGAGCGCACGTCGAAGTAGACGTTGCCCTCCGCCTCGTAGGCGTGACCGCGCTCGATGAGGCCCTGCATCATCTCGACCATCTCGGTCACATGCCCGGTGGCACGCGGTTCGTAGGTCGGGGGCAGGCAGCCGAGCGCGGTGTAACCGTCGTTGAACGCCCGCTCGTTCTCGTACCCGATCGACCACCACGGGCGGCCCTGCTCGGCCGCCTTGTTGATGATCTTGTCGTCGATGTCCGTGACGTTCCTGATGAAGGTCACGTCGTAGCCGCGGTACTCGAACCACCGGCGCATGATGTCGAAGTTGAGCCCCGACCGGATGTGCCCGATGTGCGGTGCGGCCTGCACGGTGGCACCACAGAGGTAGATCGAGACACAGCCCGCTGTGAGCGGGACGAAGTCACGGATCTGCCGGGCGTTGGTGTCGTACAGGCGAATAGTCACGGGTCCAGGGTAGTAGGCGATGCCTAGTGCATCGGACGGATGTGGATAACAGTCACCCTGCGGTTCGGACGACGAGCGCGGTCGCCACCGCCATCAGCCCCTCGTCGCGTCCGGGGAAGCCGAGTCCGTCCGTGGTCGCGCCCGACACCGACACGGGAGCGCCGGCCGCCTCGGACAGGATCTTCTGCGCCTCGTCCCGCCGTTTGCCGATCTTCGGGCGCGGTCCCACGACCTGTACGGCGATGTTCCCGATCCGGAATCCGGCGTCCCGCACGATCCGGGCCGCTTCCGTGAGCAGTACGACGCCGGAGGCGCCCGACCACTCGGGCCGCCCGGTGCCGAAGTGCTGCCCGAGGTCGCCCAGCCCCGCCGCGGAGAACAGCGCGTTGCAGGCGGCGTGGGCGACGACGTCGGCGTCGGAGTGGCCGGCGAGACCCGGCCCCTCGCCCTCCCACTTCAGACCGGCGCACCACAGTTCGCGCCCCTCTTCGAAGGCGTGGATGTCGGTCCCGATGCCCACCTGGGGCAGGAGCACGGGCGTCTCAGAAGCCATCGTTGAGCCTCCTGCGGGCCAGGACCGCCTCGGCGAGGACGAGGTCGAGGGGGCGGGTCACCTTGAAGGCCTCCTCGTGGCCGGGGACGACCACGACGGTGAGGCCGAGCCGCTCGACCATGCCGGCGTCGTCGGTGACGTTGTCGGTGACCGTCTCGTGGGCGCGGACCAGGGTCGCGCGGTCGAAACCCTGCGGGGTCTGCACGGCACGCAGGCGGGCGCGCTCGGGGGTGGCGACGACCGGCTCGGGGTCACCCGCGACCGAAGCGGGCTCGACCTCCTTCACCGTGTCGGCGAGGGGCAGCGCGGGCACGACGGCCGGCGCGCCGTCCCGTACGGCCTCGATCACGGCGTCGACGGTGTCCACCGGGACCAGCGGGCGGGCGGCGTCGTGGACGAGGACGATGTCGTACTCCGGCGGCAGGGCGTCCAGGCCGAGCTTGACGGAGTCCTGGCGCTCGGCGCCGCCCGGGACGACCAGGAAGTCGGTGCGCTCGGGCAGGGCGTGGACGTCGAGGAGGCTCTTGACCTCGGCGGCGCCGTCGGGCGGGGCCACGACCACGACCAGGGAGACCGCGCGGGAGGCGGCCATCGCGCGGACCGCGTGGATCAGCATGGGGGTGCCATTGAGCGCGCGAAGCGCCTTGGGGGCGCCCGGGCCAAGGCGTACGCCCCGGCCGGCGGCCGGGATCACGACGGCGGTACGGGCTTCCGCACGGCTTGTCGCGAGCGAGGAGCGCGAATCGTCAGACATCGGTTCCTGTCAGGTTTGTGTGCTCGGCCAACGTGGGTACGACAGACAGCGTGCCGGGCGCGACGCCTTGACCGGACCCTTCCGTGACGCGCCGGTCGAGCCAGTGCCCGGGCCCGGCACGCCAAGTATCGGGGGCTTCCCCCGAAGAATTACGGGCATGCAGATGAATGCCTGCGATTGCCTGCGCCTGCACGCATGTTTCCGGGCATGAACATGCCGCAGCGCCCGGCGACAGCTTTTACGTCGTCATCGGGCACCGCGGCATTATCAGTGTGCTGAGCCGGGCCTGGCGGCAGCGGGCGTCGTCAGGACGCGAGGACCTCGTCGAGCAGGGCCTCGGCCTTGTCCTCGTTCGTGTTCTCCGCGAGGGCGAGCTCGCTCACCAGGATCTGGCGGGCCTTGGCGAGCATGCGCTTCTCACCGGCGGAGAGTCCACGCTCGCGCTCACGACGCCACAGGTCACGCACTACTTCCGCGACCTTGATGACATCGCCGGAGGCGAGCTTCTCCAGATTTGCCTTGTAGCGACGGGACCAGTTCGTGGGCTCCTCGGCGTACGGCGCGCGCAGCACCTCGAAGACCCGGTCCAGCCCGTCCTGACCGACCACATCACGCACGCCGACGAACTCCGCATTGTCCGCTGGCACACGTACCGTCAGGTCACCCTGGGCGACCTTCAGCACCAAGTAGGTCTTGTCCACGCCTTTGATCTGGCGAGTTTCGATAGCCTCGATCAGCGCGGCCCCGTGATGGGGATAGACCACGGTGTCGCCAACCTTGAACGTCATGTGACAGGTACCCCTTCCGTGGCTATCCAGGGTAACACGGAAACTGCGGGTTCTGAATGGCGTTTTCGCAGGTCAGGGCATATCTCGGGGCTTGACAACAGCAACAGGAACGTGCTGCGGAGGCCTAGCGGAAGAAAGTATTCGCAGGTCGGAGCGGCTCTCCGGGGGAGGTGAAACGCGTACGTTACACGCATCCGGAGCCCTCCGAGAGAGGACGAACGTCCCCATATGTCTGGTTCCAGGTGTGCGACTTCCGCTACTCCGTTCGGTGTCCGGAGTCCGTTCCCCGCCGATTCCGGAATTGATCACGCACAATCACCGGCGCCCACCGGATCACCCGTTGATCAATTCCGTGGGCGATCGCGGATTCCTTCACGGAAGATTTGCGAGCGGATGCGCATGCTGTTATGTGAATGCCGGACGAGTACTGCTCCAAAGTGACCAGGGAGTCGCTTGTGAAGCCGGTGACCCGAGCGCCGACTACGCCCTGCTGAGGGAAGCGGACGCCCCGAGGGGAGGGTCGGGTGCGATGACGCGGGAACGGCTCGGTAACCTAAGGCCGCTGACAGACACTTAGGGCGGCTTTATGCAGTCCCCGCCCGTTCGAGTCAAGGAGTTGCCGCCGCCGTGAGCAGCAGCCATCGACGCGGTGCCCTCGCCGCCGCCGCCATCGCGTTCTCGATCGCCTCGCTCGCCGCGTGCGGTGCCGGCAACAACGCCCAGACGTTGGAGATCAAGCCGGACAACGCGGCCACCACCGTCGGCGACATCAAGGTGCAGAACGCCGTCGTCATCACCCAGCCCGACCAGGAGTCCACCGGCCCCGCCGTGATCTCCGCGACCCTGTTCAACAACGGCACCAGCGCGCAGACGCTGGACGCGATCGCCGTGGACGGCGCCGGCGCCACCGCCGAGCTCTCCCCCGCCAAGGGCAAGGGCAAGCTGACCATCCCGGCCGGCGGCTCCCTCGTCCTCGGCGGCAAGGGCAACGCCACCGCGGTCCTGGAGAACAGCAGCGAGGCCGTCAAGGACGGCAACGCGCAGAAGGTCACCTTCTCCTTCAGCAAGACCGGCGACGTGAGCCTGAAGGCCTTCGTCGTCCCGGCCGGGAGCTACTTCGAGAAGTGGGGCCCGACCGAGATGCCCTCGGCCCCCGCCGAGACCTCTCCCTCCCCCACCGAGTCCGCCACGGGCTCGGCGACCCCGTCGGGCGAGGCGTCGGCCTCCGCGACGACGAGCGAGAGCGCGGCCCAGTAACCAGCCGTACGACGAAGGGCGGGACCTCCCGAAAAGGAGGCCCCGCCCTTCGTGCGTCGTACGACGGCGTATGGGCTACGGGTTACGGGTTACGGCCTACGGCTCGAACTTGTAGCCCAGCCCCCGCACCGTCACCAGGTACCGCGGCGCGCCCGGGTCAGGTTCGATCTTTGCGCGGAGGCGCTTGACGTGGACGTCGAGGGTTTTGGTGTCGCCCACGTAGTCGGCGCCCCAGACGCGGTCGATGAGCTGCATGCGGGTCAGGACCCGGCCCGCGTTGCGCAGCAGCATCTCCAGGAGGTCGAACTCCTTGAGGGGGAGGTCGACCTTCGAGCCGGAGACCGTGACCACGTGACGGTCCACGTCCATGCGGACCGGCCCCGCCTCCAGGGCCGCCGGGGTGACCTCCTCGGGCTCGCCGCGGCGGCGCAGTACGGCGCGGATACGGGCGACCAGCTCGCGCGAGGAGAACGGCTTGGTGACGTAATCGTCGGCTCCTATTTCCAGGCCTACGACCTTGTCGATCTCACTGTCCTTGGCGGTCACCATGATGACCGGGACGTTGGAACGGCCGCGCAGCTGGCGGCAGACCTCGGTACCCGGCAGGCCGGGCAGCATCAGGTCGAGGAGGACGAGGTCGGCGCCGTTGCGCTCGAACTCGTCGAGTCCGTCGGGCCCCGTGGTCGCCACTGCGACCTCGAAGCCCTCCTTGCGGAGCATGTACGACAGGGCGTCGGAGAAGGACTCCTCGTCCTCGACGACAAGCACTCGGGTCACGGAAGGACCTCCGGGGCGGGAAGCGGTTCGTACGGGGATGAGTCGGTGGGCCCGCCGGTCTCGTCGTCGAGTCCGGGGTGGTGTGGTGCGCGGTCGCGGGGGGCCCCCGCCTCCGGCAGTCGCAGGGTGAAGGTGGAGCCCTGACCCTCGGAGCTCCACACCGTGACCTCCCCGCCGTGCGAGGCGGCCACGTGTTTGACGATCGCGAGACCGAGGCCCGTGCCGCCCGTCTGGCGGGAGCGGGCCGGGTCGACGCGGTAGAAGCGCTCGAAGACGCGCTCCTTGTCCTTGTCGGAGATGCCGATGCCCTGGTCGGTCACGGCGATCTCGATGAGGTCCCCGCCGGGCGCGGTCACCCGGCGGGCGGCTATGCCGACGCGGGTGCGGGCCGGGGAGTAGTTGACGGCGTTCTCGACGAGGTTGCCGAGGGCGGCGGCGAGCTGGCCGCGGTTGCCCCAGACCCTCAGGTCGGCCGTACCGCCGGAGGCCATGGTGATCTGCTTGGTGCCGGCCTGGTGGCGGCAGCGGTCGATGGCCTCGGCGACGAGCTCGTCCACACGGACGGGCTCGGCGTCCTCCAGAGGGTCGTCGTTCTGGACCCTGGAGAGGTCGATCAGTTCCTGGACCAGGTTGGTGAGCCGGGTCGCCTCTATCTGCATCCGGCCGGCGAAGCGCGTCACGGCCTCGGGGTCGTCACTCGCGTCCATGACGGCCTCGGAGAGCAGGGAGAGCGCGCCGACCGGCGTCTTGAGCTCATGGCTGACGTTCGCGACGAAGTCGCGCCGTACCGCCTCGATGCGCCGGGCCTCGGTGAGGTCCTCGACGAGGAGCAGCACCAGACGCGACCCCAGGGGCGCGACGCGGGCCGAGACGGCGAGGGCCTCCCCGCGCCCGGTGCCGCGCCTGGGGAGGTCCAGTTCGACCTGTCGTATCTCCCCGTCCCGTCTGGTGTCCCGGGCCATCAGGAGCATGGGCTCCACGGCCAGCTTCCCGCCCCGGACCAGGCCGAGCGCGTACGCGGCCGAGCTGGCCTTGACGACGGAGTCGGCCTCGTCGAGGACGACCGCGGAGGAGCGGAGGACGGACAGGACGGTGTCCACGCCCGGCGGAAGCACCGGGTCGGTGTGCAGGGAGGTACGTGTGGGGCGCTTCTGCTCCCGCTCGCTGAAGCGGAACGCCAGCATGGCGATCACGCCGGTGAGCACTCCGGCGATCGCTGCCGCTGCGGCGACCGCCGCGTTCACGTCCATGCATCCAGGTTAGGCACGGGATCGGTCCTGGCCACAGCCATCGGGGTGCGACCTCGAACACTCGTCGCCCAGAGTTCACCTTGGAGCCAGGGTTGGTTCATTTGGGGTGGCGGAAAACGACGCGTACGGGGCCGAACGTGGGAGCGTGGGGTTCACAGCGCCGGTTCTCCGGAGCCTTCCCGGGCTTCCCGGAGGCTGGTTCTGGCCCCCGGAACCCCCGAGGCAGACGTAAGAGAGGGACCCCTGATGCGGGACGCGTACCACGAGGAACTGGACTCGATCGGCGACGGTCTGGTGGAGATGGCCCGGCTGGTCGGGTCGGCGATCGGGCGCGCCACGACGGCCATCCTCGACTCCGACCTGAAGCTGGCCGAGAGCGTCATCGAGGCCGACCAGAAGGTGGACGACCTCCAGCACGAGCTGGAGGCGCGGGCCATAGCCCTGCTGGCGAGGCAGCAGCCGGTGGCGACGGACCTCCGTATCGTCGTCACGTCGCTGCGGATGTCGGCCGACCTGGAGCGCTCCGGCGACCTGGCCCAGCATGTCGCCAAGCTGGCCCGTCTGCGCTTCCCGGAGCGCGCCATCCCGGCCGACCTGCACGCCACGATCCTGGAGATGGGCCAGCTCGCGCAGCGCCTGATGGCGAAGGCGGCGGAGGTCGTCATCACCAAGGACGTCGACCTGGCGCTCCAGCTGGAGCAGGACGACGACGAGATGGACCTGTTGCACCGCACCCTCTTCCAGCACCTGCTGGACGACCGCTGGAAGCACGGCATCGAGACGGCCGTCGACGTCACCCTGCTGGGCCGCTACTACGAGCGGTTCGCCGACCACGCGGTGTCGGTGGCGAAGCGGGTGGTGTACCTGGTGACGGGTGAGCACGCGGACGAGCTTCAGGCGGCGGACATCCAGCCGGTGACGGGCGTGGAAGGAGCCTGAACAAAGGCGTGACGGCGGCGCGGCGGCGGCCTGATGACGGCGTGATGGCGCTTGTTCGGGGCGCGTACGAGCCTCAGTGCGCCGTTGATGCGACCTCCTGGGCGGGCATGCAATGAACACAGGCATCCAGCCTGTTCCGAGGAGGGACCCATGGCCGAATCCCCCAGCAAGACGCCCGACCCCACGCAGGAACGCGAGACCGAGCAGCCCGCCGAGGTCAGGAACCTGATGCTGATAGGCGCGTGCGGCTGCGGCTCGGGCTGCGGGTGCGGGTGCCAGTCGGGCAATCCCTGCCAGTGCGGCTGACCTACGGCGGCTTGGATCTCGTACGACGTGAAGGGCCCCGGTGTGCGTGCGCGCCGGGGCCCTTCGCTGTGCGGTCGCACGGGCGGGGTGCCGGGCGCAGCATGGAGGGGAGCGCGGAACGGGAAGGAGGTGTCGGACCATGACCCGGTTCATGGACGTACACCACGGCATGGAAGGCATCACCGCCGACCAGCTGCGCGAGGCCCACCAGGCAGACCTCGCCATAGAGAAGGACGAGAACGTCCACTTCGAACGCGCCTGGGCGGACCCGGAGTCCGGCACGGTCTACTGCCTCTCGGAGGCCCCCTCGGCCGAGGCGGTCCAACGCGTCCACGAGCGCGCGGGCCACAAGGCGGACGAGGTCCACGCGGTGACCCTGATGATCTGAGACCGGCCCGCCGAGCCGCCGACGACGCTGGGCACCCCGCCCCCACACCGGTTGACCCCAGAACCTGAAAATGCCCCTGAACCGCGCCGTCCGCGCAGTTCAGGGGCATGATCGTGACGGTTACTTCTTCTTGCCCTGGTTCTTGACCGCCTCGATCGCCGCCGCTGCCGCGTCGGGGTCGAGGTAGGTGCCGCCCGGGGTGAGGGGCTTGAAGTTGGCGTCCAGTTCGTAGGACAGCGGGATGCCTGTCGGGATGTTCAGGCCCGCGATGTCGGCGTCGGAGATGCCGTCGAGGTGCTTGACCAGGGCGCGGAGGCTGTTGCCGTGGGCGGCGACGAGGACCGTGCGGCCGGCCAGGAGGTCCGGGACGATGCCGTCGTACCAGTACGGGAGCATGCGGACGACGACGTCCTTCAGGCACTCCGTGCGGGGGCGCAGCTCCGGCGGGATGGAGGAGTAGCGGGCGTCCGCCGACTGGGAGAACTCCGTGCCGTCCTCAAGGGGCGGGGGCGGGGTGTCGTAGGAGCGGCGCCAGAGCATGAACTGCTCCTCGCCGAACTCGGCGAGGGTCTGGGCCTTGTCCTTGCCCTGGAGGGCGCCGTAGTGGCGCTCGTTCAGGCGCCAGCTGCGGTGGACCGGGATCCAGTGGCGGTCCGCGGACTCCAGGGCGAGCTGGGCGGTGCGGATCGCGCGCTTCTGGAGGGACGTGTGGACCACGTCGGGGAGGAGACCGGCGGCCTGTAGGAGTTCGCCACCGCGGACCGCCTCCTTCTCGCCCTTCTCGTTGAGGTTGACGTCCACCCAGCCGGTGAACAGGTTCTTCGCGTTCCACTCGCTCTCGCCGTGGCGGAGGAGGATCAGCTTGTACGGTGCGTCGGCCATGCGTATGAGCGTAATCCAAGGGCCGCGGCGCCCGCGCGGGCGCTCGATGGGCGGACTGTTGACTGGATCTGTTAATTGAGTGGCCTCCCCGACGGCCTCCGCCGTAAGTTCTGGTCGCCGCTTGGGACACTTACCGCACCGGGGGATCCGCCATGCCACTCGTCACCGTGAGACGCGCCCTGCGGGAGACCGTCTCCGGGCTCCCCCGCGAGTTCTGGTGGCTGTGGACCAGCACCCTCGTCAACCGGCTCGGCGCCTTCGTCGCCACCTTCATGGCGCTCTATCTGACGCTCGACCGGGGCTACTCCGCCGCCTACGCCGGACTCGTCGCCTCCCTCCACGGGCTCGGCGGAGTCGTCTCCTCCATCGGGGCCGGGGTGATGACGGACCGGCTGGGGCGACGGCCCACGCTCCTCGTCGCCCAGGCCTCCACCGCTGCCTCCGTCGCCCTGCTCGGCTTCATGCACGACCCTGTCGCCATCGCCGCCGTCGCCTTCCTCGTCGGCCTGACGAGCAACGCCTCGCGGCCGGCGGTGCAGGCGATGATGGCCGACATCGTGCGGCCCGAGGACCGGGTGCGGGCCTTCTCACTCAACTACTGGGCCATCAACCTCGGTTTCGCGATCTCCTCCATGGGCGCCGGGTTCATCGCCGAGTTCAGCTATCTCGCCGGCTTCCTCATCGAGGCGGGCATGACCGCCGTCTGCGCGATCGTCGTCTTCCTGAAGCTGCCCGAGTCACGCCCCGAGCGCACGCCCGTCGACAAGGCGGCGGACGGGAAGGTCGGCCTGGGGACGGTGCTGCGCGACGGGCGTTACATGGGTGTCGTCGGGCTGTCCTTCCTCATCGCCCTCGTCTTCCAGCAGGGCGCGGTCGGACTGCCGGTGGCGATGGGCGAGGCCGGGTTCACGCCCGCCGACTACGGCATGGCGATCGCCGTCAACGGCGTCCTCATCGTCGCGCTCCAGATCCCGGTCACCCGGTTCATCCAGCACCGCGACCCGCGCCGGCTGCTCGTCATCTCGTCCCTGCTCGCCGGGTACGGCTTCGGGCTCACCGCCTTCGCCGGGTCCATCGGCGTCTTCGCCCTCACCGTCTGCGTCTGGACACTCGCCGAGATCGTCAACGCCCCGACCCAGACCGGCCTCGTCGTCCGCCTCTCCCCCGTGCACGGCCGCGGCCGCTACCAGGGCATGTACACCCTGTCCTGGTCCGCCGCCGCCCTCGTCGCCCCGCTGATGTCCGGGCTCGTCATCGACCACTACGGCGCCGAGTGGCTGTGGGGGCTGTGCGCCGTCGTCGGGACGGTGGCCGGAGTGGGGTACGCGGTCCTGATGCGGCGGCTGCCGGACGAGGAGACGAACACCGGCGCACCGGCCCTCGCCGCCGCCGAGCCCGAGGTCAGCGCGGCCTGACCGGACGGCGACAGGCCCCCGGCCCGCACTTCCCGGCGGGCAGGGGGCCTGGAGCCTGTCGGTGGATCAGAGACCGACCGTCACGCCGACCTGGTGCGGCAGCGCGCCGAGGGTGCCACCGAGGGCGCCCAGGGCCGTCGCCTTGACACCGTCGAGCTGGGTCAGGACGTCGTCGCTGCTGAGGGTCGTGTCACCGGCGGTGACGGTGATCTGCGGGGCCAGACCGCCCGAGACGGTGTCGAGCTCGGCGTCGGAGAGGTCGAGGGTCCGGACCTGGGGAGCGGAGTTCATGGGGAGACTGCCCTTCACATGGAGGTGCACAGCACATGGGGGGAACCGCCCCGCGGGGGACAGCGGGCGGGGCGCGGTGCGCAGGATCAAACCACGGAGCGTGCCCGGCATCCAGTTCCCCGGCTCCCGGGGCACGGCAGTTGAGCAGGGGCGCGCCCGAACCATGAGGACACGCACACCGTTTGGGGGCAGCTTCTCTACACCCCGTCCCACACAGGGAGCCGACAGCTGTTGCCCCCGCGGCCGCGAACCGGACAACTCGCCCCGGCGGCCTGCGCCCACCGCGCGGTTGCGCGAGCGCTGTGCAGATTCCGTCACGGATGCATCCGCGCGCCTTTCATGACCTTGTCCACGGCATTGCGCGGGCCGTACACCGCGATCCCCACCAGGTCGAGGTCGGCCGTCCGCACGGCCCGCACGGCCGCCCGGTTGTCGCGGTCGTTGCCGGTCGAGAACAGGTCGCTCGTGAAGACGGAGCGCGGCAGCGCACGGGACAGCACGCGCGCGTGAGCCGTCCTCAGCGTCTCCTTGGTGCCCTCGAACACCAGCACCGGCTGGCGGAACATCCGCAGGGAGGGCACTCCGTCGGCGTCCTCGTACGGCTCCCCGATCACCTCGGGGACCTCCGTGCCGAGGCCGCTGACGAGGAACGCGGTGACGTTCAGCCGCTGCCAGGTCTCCAGGTCCTCGCGCAGCAGCACGGCGATCTTGGTGTCGAAGCGGATCGGTTCAGTACTCATGCGGGAAGCTTGCGGGCCGTGGTCCGACGCGGTCTTGTACGTTCTTTGCATGACCGCCCGGCAGGAAGTCTCCGCCTGGCGCCCGGCCGTCCCGGGTGTCAGGGAGGTCTTCCACGCGCACTTCACCGGGTACGCCTATCCGATGCATGTGCACGAGGCGTGGACGCTGCTCATCGTGGACGACGGGGCCGTACGGTACGACCTCGACCGGCACGAGCACGGCACCCCGCACGACACCGTGTCGCTGCTGCCGCCGCACGTCCCCCACAACGGCTCCCCCGCCGGCCCCGGCGGCTTCCGCAAACGCGTCGTCTATCTCGACACCACGGTGCTGGGCGAGGATCTCGTGGGGCCCGCCGTGGACACCCCCGATCTGCGGGACCCGCTCCTGCGGCGGCGCGTGGGGCAGCTTCACCACGCCCTCGACCATCCCGGCGACGAGCTGGAGGCGGCCGGCAGGCTGACGTTCATCGGGGAGCGGCTCACCGCACATCTGCGGCCCCGCCTCGCCACCGACGTCCCGCGCGCCGACCCCGGGCTCGCCCGCCGGCTGCGTGAGCTGCTGGACGCGCGGGTCGTCGAAGGGGTCGCCCTGGAGGAGGCCGCCGCACTGCTGCACGCCCATCCCGCCCATCTCGTACGGGCGTTCAGCACGGCCTACGGCATCGCCCCGCACCAGTACCTCAACTCCCGCCGCGTCGACCGCGCCCGCCGACTGCTGCTGGAGGGACGGCGGCCCGGCGAGGTCGCGGCGGCCACCGGCTTCTTCGACCAGTCCCATCTGACCCGGCACTTCCGGAAGTTGGTGGGGGTCACACCGGGGCGGTACGCCACGTCAGCTTGAGGGGCCGTCCGCCGGACGTTGCGTGAGGTGCGTGAACGCGTCCAGGTTGCGGGTCGACTCGCCACGGGACACGCGCCACTCGTACTCCTTGCGAATGGCGGTCGCGAAGCCCAGTTCCAGCAGGGTGTTGAAGCTGTCGTCCGCCGCTTCCAGGGTCTGGCCGAGGAGGCGGTCGATCTCGTCGGGGGTGACGGCGGCGAGCGGGAGCTTCGCGGTGACGTAGATGTCGCCCAGCCGGTCGACGGCGTAACTCACGCCGTACAGCTTGAGATTGCGCTCCAGGAGCCAGCGGTGGACGCCGGGCTCGTTCTCGTCGGGGTGGCGGATGACGAAGGCGTTCAGGGAGAGGGAGTGGCGGCCGACGAGGAGAGAGACCGTCGTCTTCAGTTTGCGGGTGCCGGGGAGCTGGACGACGTAGGTGCCGGGGGCGGGGCTCTCCCAGTCGAGCTCGTTGTCCTTGAGGACGGCCTCGATGACCTGCGCCGCCTTCTCCGTGTCAGCCATGGTGGGAGCGTACGTGACGGCGGTGGGCCTGGGTCGCGGCCGTGTAGACGTCGGCCGTCGCCGCCGCGGCGGTGTCCCAGCCGAAGGACTGCGCGTGCCGCGCGGCGGCGGCGCCCGCGCGGGCGGTCAGCTGGGGGTCGTCGGCGAAGTTCGCGAGCACGCGCGCGTAGTCGGCGGGGTTGTGGCCCCGTACGAGGAAGCCGGTCTCGCCGTCGCGGACCGCCACCGGGAGGCCGCCGACCGCGGCCGCCAGGACCGGGGTGCCGGCCGCCTGTGCTTCTATCGCCACCAGGCCGAAGGACTCGCTGTACGACGGCATCACCAGCAGCGACGCCGCTCGGAACCAGTCCGCGAGCTGGTCCTGGCCGACGGGTGGGCGGAAGCGTACGACGTCCGCGATGCCCAGGCGGGCGGCCAGCTTCTGCAAACCCTCCGGCTTGGCCAGGCCGCTGCCGCTGGGGCCGCCGACGATCGGGACGACCATGCGGGAGCGGAGTTCCGGGCGTTCGTCGAGGAGGACGGCGACCGCGCGCAGGAGGATGTCCGGGGCCTTCAGGGGCTGGATGCGGCCCGCGAAGAGGGGGATGAGCGCGTCCTGGGGGAGGTCGAGGCGGGCGCGGGCCGCTGCGCGGCCGTCCGCGGGGCTGAAGCGGTCCAGGTTCACGCCGGGGTGCACCACCGCGACCTTGGCGGGGTCGGCGTCGTAGTGGTGGACGAGTTCGTCGCGTTCCTCGGTGGTGTTCGCGATGAGCCGGTCCGCCGCGTTGACGATCTGGGTCTCGCCGATGACCCTCGCGGCGGGCTCGGGGGTGTCGCCGTCGGCGAGGTTGGCGTTCTTGACCTTGGCCATGGTGTGCATGGCGTGCACCAGGGGGACGCCCCAGCGCTGGGCGGCCAGCCAGCCGACGTGGCCGGAGAGCCAGTAGTGGGTGTGGACAAGGTCGTAGTAGCCGGGGCGGTGGCCGGCCCAGGCCTGCATCACGCCGTGCGTGAAGGCGCACAGCTGGGCGGGGAGCTCCTCCTTGGCGAGGCCCTCGTAGGGGCCCGCGTCCACGTGGCGGACCAGGACGCCGGGGGCCAGCTCCACGGTGGGCGGGAGGGACGCCGTGGTCGCGCGCGTGAAGATCTCGACCTCGATGTTGATCGCGGCGAGGCGCTGCGCCAGCTCGACGATGTAGACGTTCATGCCGCCCGCGTCGCCGGTGCCGGGCTGGTGCAGGGGGGAGGTGTGCACGGAGAGCATCGCTACGCGGCGGGGGCGGCGGTGCAGCCTGAGGCGCGGGGGCGTGGCCGGGGAACGACGCCCGAGCCTGCTGACGTACTGGCTCACGTGGCGTTTCCTCCTTGCAGCGGGCATGCCGGACGGAGGGTGTGGGGCGCCCTCCAAGGGGGTGCAACGTCGGAGGGGCTCGTTCCCATTCCGGGCTGGGCGGTTTTTGCCCTCGCATTACCGTGGGTCGCTCAACTGTTCGGGCTTGCGTTGCGTTGCGGGGCGGCCGGTGCGGGCCCGTTGTGGGTCGGGGCCGCGCCGGGGGGGCTCGTGTGCCGCATAACCTCGTACGTATGACATCTCGCGCCGCCCGTCGTCCTGTGGGCACCGTTACGCGCGGGACCACCAATCCCAATCGGCTGCGGCGGATGGATCGATGGATCGCCGCCGTTCATGGTGCCGAGCTACGGCGGGCCGTTGATCCCGTCGCCGTGGATCTTGGGTACGGGGCCGCTCCCTGGACGGCCGTGGAGCTGCTCGCGCGGCTGCGTACCGTCGCTCCACGCGCGCGTGTGGTGGGCGTGGAGATCGAGCCGGCCCGGGTCGCCGCGGCGAAACCGTACGAACAGGACGGGCTGGTGTTCCGGCACGGCGGGTTCGAGATTCCGATTGCCCAGCGGCCGATGCTGATCCGGGCGGCCAATGTGCTGCGCCAGTACGACGAGGACGAGGTGGCGGCCGTCTGGGAGCGGCTGCGCTCCCGACTGGCCTCCGGCGGGCTGCTCGTCGAGGGGACCTGCGACGAGATCGGGCGGCGGCATGTGTGGGTCGCGCTCGGGCCGGAGGGGGCGCGGACGGTGACCTTCGCGGCACGGTTGGGGTCACTGGAGCGGCCGTCCGATCTCGCCGAGCGGCTGCCCAAGGCGCTTATCCATCGGAATGTCCCCGGGGAGCCGGTACATGCCTTTCTGCGGGACTTCGACCGGGCGTGGGCCACTGCCGCGCCCTATGCGTCGTACGGGGCCCGGCAGCGGTGGATGCGGGCCGTACGGGAGTTGCGGGCCGACTGGCCGGTGCTGGACGGGCCGGTGCGATGGCGGCAGGGCGAAGTGACCGTGGCGTGGGAGGCGTTGGCGCCTCGGGGTCGCTGACCTGCGGGGAACGATCTCTGTGAGTCGTTCGTCACAAGGATGGGGAGATCGTCATGGGGCGGGTGGATCAGGGGGAGGGATGCACTGCCTCTGTCGTTTTCTGTCATGACATGGCACGATCCCCAGGCGTCCGTAAGTTACTGACGGTAAATCAGATATGGGGGCTGGGGTATGGGTGCGGGCAAGCGTGGGCTGGTGACTGTTGCCGTGACCGTGGTCTGTGCGGTCACTGTGCTGGCGGCGCCCGGTACGGCGTTCGCGGCGCCGGCCCCCACTCCGACGCCCTCGGCGTCCGCCACCCCCGTGACCAACAAGGACCTTGAGGCCGTACGCACCCAGCTGGACGACCTCTATCACGACGCCGCCGTGGCCACGGACCAGTACAACGCCGCCGAGGAGGCCGCCGACCAGCAGTCGGCCGCGATCGTGGCGTTGGCGAAGAAGATCGTCAAGGGGCAGGAGAAGCTCGCCGAGTTGAAGCAGCGGGCGGGGGCCGCGGCCGCCGCCCAGTACCGCAGCGGCGGACTGCCCGACGAGGCGCAGCTGATGCTCAGCGACGACCCGGAGGACTTTCTCAACGGCGCCGGGCGGGTGCTCCAGGGGCAGCGCGCCACCAAGGGGCTCCTGGCGGAAATGACCCGCGCCCAGCAGGACTTGGAGCAGTACGCCGAGGACGCCTCCGCGCAGTGGACCAAGCTGGAGGCCAACCGCAAGGCCAAGGCCGCCGCCAAGAAGAAGGTCAAGAAGCGGATCGCCGCCGCCGAGGAACTCGAGTCCAAGCTGGAGAAGGAGGAGAAGGAGCGCCTCGCGCGGCTGGAGCAGCAGGCCGCCTACAAGGCGCAGACCGCCTGGCTCGACTCCGGGATACTCGACGAGATCGACGGCAAGGCGTCCGCCCAGGGCAAGAAGGCCGTGGCGTACGCGACCGCGCAGATCGGCAAGCCCTATGAATGGGGCGCCGAGGGGCCGGGGTCGTACGACTGCTCGGGGCTCACCTCGCAGGCCTGGGCCAGTGCCGGGCAGCCCATTCCGCGGACCTCGCAGGAGCAGTGGAAGCAGCTGAAGAAGGTCGACGTCAAGGACATGCGGCCCGGCGACCTCATCATCTACAACTCCGATGCCAGCCATGTCGCGATGTACCTGGGTGACGGCGCGATCGTGCACGCCCCGCGGCCGGGGCGGACGGTGACGATCGCGGGGGCGGGGTCGATGCCGATCCTGGCGGTGGTGCGGCCGGACGCGTGAGGCCGCGTGGCGGGGGTCACGTGACGCAGGGCACCTCGGGCGTCGTACAAACCCGGTGTGGACGTGACGTTCGTCATTCCGCCACCTCGGGCGGGGTGTCCAACTGCGGTAGGGAACGCGGCATATGACAGTGGCCGCCTGCGGAGCCGCGTGCCGTGCACCATTCCGTTGCGACGCCGACTACCGCTATGGTCCCCGTCGGTGGGTCGAGGTCCCTCGCCCCACCATGCCCTCGGGGGGAGGGAAGGAACCCAAGACGATGCCCGTACCCGTACCGCGGCAGAGAGCGATCCCGGCCGTGGAAGGTGGTCAGGCGCAGGCCGCGACAGCAGTCGGCGGCCCGGTCGGCGGCCCCCTCGGCGGCCCTGCGAAGGACGAGGCCCCGCGTAAGGACGGCACGGTCGAGAAGCACCACGGCACCCCTCTGACGCTGCTGGTGATCGAGGACGATCCCGGCGGCTCGACGCTCGTGCCCGAGCTCCTGGACTCCGCCGGCAACCCCATCCGCGTCCGCACGGCCCGCAACCTCACCGAGGCCGAGCGCCTGCTCACCGACGACGTCCACTGCATCCTGCTCGACCTGGCCCTGCCGGCCCCGGCGCGCGGCGACGACCACGACGAGCTCGCCGTGCTCAAGCACGTGCTCCAGCTCGCCCCGCGGCACGCCGTGATCGCCCTCACCGCCTCCGGCGACGCCGAGCGCGGCACCGAAGCGGTGCGCGTGGGCGCCCAGGACTATCTCTTCCGGGACGAACTGGACAGTCGGCTGCTGAGCCGCGCGATCCGTTACGCCGTGGAGCGGAAACGTTCCGACACCGCAGAGCGGCGGCTCGCGGAGGGCCGGGTACGGGCGCAGGAGAACCGGCGCCTGGAGCGCGGGCTGCTGCCCACACCGCTGCTGGAGGGTTCGACTCTCCGGTTCGCCGCCCGGTACCGGCCGGGGCGTTCGCGCGCCCTGCTCGGCGGTGACTTCTACGACGTCGTACGGACCTCCGACGGCACCGTCCACGCCATGATCGGCGACGTCTGCGGGCACGGGCCCGACGAGGCGGCCCTCGGGGTGGAGCTGCGGATCGCCTGGCGGGCGCTGACCCTCGCGGGGCTGTGCGGTGACGAGCTGCTGGGGACGCTCCAGCAGGTCCTGGAGCATGAGCGGGCCGACGACGAGATCTTCGCGACGCTGTGCACGGTCGACATCGCGCCGGACGGACGCCGGGCCGGGCTGTGCCTCGCCGGGCATCCGGCGCCGCTGGTGGCCCGCCCGGGGCGGCCGGCACAACTGCTGCCGTACGACAACAACGGTCCCGCCCTCGGGCTGCTGCCCGGGGCCCGCTGGCCGCGGATGCAGGTGGAGCTGGGGCGGGAGTGGAGCCTGATGCTCTACACCGACGGGCTCATCGAGGGGCACATCGGGGCGGGGCGGGAGCGGCTCGGGCAGGACGGCATGGTGGAGATGGTGCGCCGGCAGCTGAGGGAGGGGCTGCGGGGCGAGGCGCTGCTGCGGGCCGCCGTGAACGAGGTGCGGGAGCTCAACGGGGGCGAGCTGGCCGATGACGTGGCGGTGGTGCTGCTGGATCGGGCGGCCTGAGCGCCGTTTTGGATCCTGTGGTGTGCCGGGTGCGCGTCCGTTGTGGCTGGCCGCGCCCGCGCGGAGCCGTGCATCGGAACAGCCCCGCGCCCTGAAAAGCCTTTACCGGCCGCCGTTCCACGGGCCGTACGGGCCGTCGCTGCTCGAACCGCCGCCCCTGCGGCCCCGCCCGCCGGACACCTGGCGCAGCGCCGGGCGGACGTCCACGAAGAAGACGATGGACGCGACCAGGCCGGCGAGCTGGAGGAAGAGCATCGGGACCAGGAGGTTCACGGCCACCGCGATGCCGAGGATGATCAGCCAGAAGCCCTTGCCCTGCTTGTCGGCCGCGCGGTACGCGTCCTCACGGAAGAGGGCGGCCATCACGAAGGCCACCACCGCGAAGGCCAGCATCGCGAGGTAGAGCAGCCACATCAATCCCGCGAAACCCTGCATCAGCACAACGTCCACCACCTGACTCGGCTCGTCATTACGCGGTCACCGTACCCGTACAACGGGCCGGACACCCCCGAGGTGCCCGGCCCGTTGTACAGCTGCGCCCGTCGTCACTTCGCGGGCGGCGTCGTCTTCTTGGCGGTGGTCTTCTTCGCCGGAGCCTTCTTGGCGGCCGTCTTCTTCGCCGGCGCCGAAGCGGCAGCGGGCGCGGGAGCCGGAGCGGCGGCGGCCGGCTTGGGCTCCGCCTTGACCTCGACGGGCTCGGCGTTCGGCTCGACGGCGATGGCCAGCTCCTCGATCTCCTCGGCGGCCTCGCCACGCCAGGTCTTCACGGCCTGCTCGCCGTGCTCGGCGACCTTCTCGTAGGTCTCCCGCGCCTTCACGGCGTACTCGGCGGCGACGCCGACGCCGCGCAGGGCGAAGTCCTGGGCGCTCTCGCCGAACTTCTTCAGATCGGCGTCGAGGGTGCTGCCGAGCTTCTTGATGTCGCCGTCGAGGCTCGCGATGAACTCGCCGACCTTGGCCTGGAGGGACTCCTGCGCCTCCTTGGCCTTGGCACCGGCCTCCTTGGCGCGGGCGGCGGCCTTCTCCTGGACGGCCTTGGGGTCGGTACCGCGGACGGCCTCGATCTTGGCCGGGGCCTCGGCGCGCAGCTGCTCGACGATGCCGGGGACCTTCTTCGCCTGCTGGAGGGCCAGGTCGGCGGTGCCGGCGGCGAAGTAGAGGGGGGTGGGGTCGCTGAGGGTCTTGCGGAGGTCGTCGGTGATGGCCATGGTGATGGTTCTCCCGGGTCGCTTGCAGATGAGGGTTTTGGGTTCCGCGGTCAGTGGCCTCTGTGTCGGTCGTGCGTCCGCATCGGTGTGCGTCCGCCTCAACTGGCCGTCTGCTGCGGATCGGCGTCGCCGCCGTCGGCTGTGCGGGTGCCAGGCGCGGCGTCGTCGCCGCGGTCCTGTATGCCGGTGGTGCCGTCGGCTTCGACGGCCTCGGTGTCGGCGTCGGTCCCGAATCCGTTCTCCTTGCGGAAGGACTCGTAGATCTGGAGCAGCACCTGCTTCTGCTGCCCGCTCAACGTGGGGTCGGCGAGGAGGACGGCACGTGTCTCCACCTCGTCCCGGTCCCGCTCCGCGTCGAGGATCCCGGCCCGGACGTACAGCGTCTCGGCGGAGATCCGCAGCGCCTTGGCGACCTGCTGGAGGACCTCCGCGCTCGGCTTGCGCAGCCCGCGCTCGATCTGGCTCAGATACGGATTGGACACCCCGGCGGCGTCGGCGAGCTGCCTGAGCGACAGCTGCGCGTTGCGCCGCTGCTCGCGCAGATACTCACCGAGATTGCCGACGTTCAGCGATGCCATGCCTCCACTGTGCCGCACGACCGCTAACTGTTGCAAGCACCCGCTTGCAAAAGTGTGCCACGCCACTTACGGGAGTGGCTGGAACGGCAACGGCCGTCCATGCACCACCTCCAGCCCCGTCACCGCCCGCGTGAGCACCACGTACAGCCGGTGCAGCCCCCGTTCCTCCGCCTCCGCGATCGCCGCGGGCTCGACGGCCACGACATGGTCGTACTCGAGCCCCTTGACCAGCGAGGCCGGGACCAGGGTCAGGCGGGCGCCCAGGTCGTCGGGGCCGGCCGCCGGGATTTGGGCCGCGTCGAGGGCCGCCCGCACCCGGGGCACGTCCGCGTCGGCCGTGATCACGCCCACCGAACCCTCCCGGGCCAGGGCGTCGCGCACGGCGGCGACCGTCGCGCCGGTGAGGTCGTCCCCCGCCTCCCGGATCCTCAACTCCCCGTCCCCGCGCAGGGATCGCGCCTCCGGCACGTCGACGTCCAGGTGCCGCAGCAGCCGGTTGGCGAGCCCTACGACCGCCTCCGGCACCCGGAACCCGGTGGTCAGCGGCACGACGGCGGCGTCGGGCCGGCCGAGGTGGGCGAGCAGCGCGCCCCAGCTGCGGGCCGCCCACGGCGTGGTTCCCTGCGCCAGATCCCCCAGCACGGTCAACGAGCCGAACGCGGCCCGCCGGGCGATGGCCCGGCACTCCATCGGGGAGAGGTCCTGCGCCTCGTCGACGACGACATGGCCGTACCCCTCCGGATGCTCGATCAGCCCGCCGACCTCGTCGAGGAGCACGAGGTCGGCGGCCGACCAGCGGGCCGACTTCCACGACCGCGGCGGCTTGGCCCAGAGCAGCGCCCGCTGCTCGTCGGCGTCCAGCAGACCCTCGGCGGCCACGGCCAACGCCCCTTCCGTCCCCAGCAGTTCGGCGACGACCTCCTCCGCCCGCACCCGCGGCCAGACGGCGTCGACGTACGGCCTGACCGCCGTCGACATCTTGCGCACCCACGCGTACGGCGGCGGCCCGGCCCGCCGCTCGGCCAGCGCCCGGAGGTGGCCGACCGCCCGTGTCCGCACCCGCTCGCGCCCGACGGCGTACGGCGGTTCCTCGGCCCGCACCTCGGCCACGATCCGCGCGAACTCGCCGGCCGGCACCCGCCACCGGTACGCCCCTTCGGGAATCGCGATCTCCTCGGCCCTCGCCGCCGACACGCGCGCGTACAGCGCCCGCCGCAGCACCTCGGCCATCCGCGGGTCGTGCTTCAGCGCGGCGGCGCGCGCGTCGTCGTGGCCGGTGACCGGGTGCCGGCCGATCTCCTCGGGCAGCGTGGCCTGCCGTACGCCGGTCTCGCCGAGGGCGGGCAGCACCTCCGCGATATAGGAGAGGAAGGTGCGGTTGGGCCCGAGGATCAGCATGCCGCCGCGCCGGATGCGCTGCGGGTGGGTGTAGAGGAGGTAGGCGGCCCGGTGCAGCCCGACGGCGGTCTTCCCCGTCCCCGGAGCGCCCTGCACACACACGGAGACGGCGAGATCACCTCGTACGAGATCGTCCTGCTCGGGCTGGATGGTCGCGGCGATGTCGCGCATGGGGCCGACGCGGGGGCGCTCGATCTCGCGGACGAGGATGTCGCTGGCGCGGTCCTCTCCCCGGCTCAGGTGCTCGTCCTCGTGACCGGTCAGGTCCCGCGACTCCCCCTTGCTCCCCGGCGCCCACCCGAACCGCCGCCGCACGGCGACGCCCTGCGGGTCGTGGGCGCTCGCCTGGTAGAAGGCGCGGGAGACGGGGGCGCGCCAGTCGACGACGAGGGGCGGGGCGGCGGGGTGCTCGCTGATCCGGAGCCGGCCGACGTGGTAGGCCTGCCCGGCGTGCTCACCGCCGTCGAAGTCCAGCCGGCCGAAGAACAACGGCCCTTCGGGCAGCTCCCGCATCTCCTTGGCCTTGCTGCGCAGCTGGTACCCGAGGACTTCGGCGTCGGCCCCGGAGGCGGAGACGTTCTCACCGACGACGACCTGCTCCTGGGCGCCGTCCACCATGGCGGCGAGGGCGGCGCGGCAGGCGTCGTGGTGGGCGCGTTCGAGGTGAAGGGAGGGGAGAGCGGGGAGGGCGGCCGGGTGGGGTGAGGTCATGGGAACGAGCCTACCGGCATTTCGTTACCGAGTTAAATTTTTTACCGAGCATCATCCGCTGCCCACCGTCGCTGGGCTAGGAGTACCGCGGCAGCGCCGCCTCCAGCAGATCGAAGGCCCGCTCGGCGTCCCCGAGCGCCGCCGCCCGCACCTCGTCGGCGGCCTGCCCCGCCCCGATCCGCCGCCAGTTCTCCTGAGCGAGGACGCGGCGTACGGCGATGATCTGCCCGGCGGCCAGCCGCGCGTCGAGGTCACCGCCGAGGGCCGCGGCGAGGGCCTCCTCGGAACGCTCCAGGTGGGCGTACATACGGGCGACGAGCGCGGGCGTGCCGTAGAGGAGCTCGTAGAACGCACGGACGGCGGGGTGATCGTTGACCCCGGTGATGGGATCGGCCTGCTCGACCCCCTCCAGGAAGTTCCGCCGCAACGACTCCAGCGGCGCCCCCCGCCCCTCCCGTACCACCCGCGCGGCCTCGTCCTCGTGGTCGGCGATGCGATGGAAGACGAGATCCTCCTTCGCCGGGAAGTAGCGGAAGAGGGTCGGCTTGGAGATCTCGGCCGCGGCGGCGATCTCCGTCACCGGAACAGCGTCGTAGCCCTTCTCCAGGAAGAGACGGATCGCGATCTCGGAGACCGTCTCGTACATCCGCTGTTTCTTGCGTTCGCGCAGCCCGATCTCGTCCATGGGGTCGAGCGTAAGGGCGCCGCGGCAGAAGCCCGTCAACGCCCCTGCCCGGCGCCCTTGACCTCAAGTCCGGTCGAGGTCGAAGACTGCCCGCACGGACACATCGACGACGAACGACGGAGGCAGCTCATGCGAGCGGCACAGGTGCAGGGGTTCGGCGGCACGGAGACGCTGGTCCCGGTGGACCTCCCGGACCCGGCCCCCGGCCCGGGCGAGGTGCTGATCGAGGTCGCGTACGCCGACACGATCTTCCTGGAGACGCAGCTACGGGCGGGCTGGGGCCGTGAGTACTTCCCGACGACACCGCCGTACGTCCCCGGCGGCGGCGTGTCCGGAGTCGTCGCCGCCGTGGGTCCGGACGTGGACGGGGCCTGGCGGGGCCGCCGGGTCGTCTCCCTCGTCACCGGCAGCTACGCGTCGAAGGCCACGGCACCGGTCCCGTCTCTCACGGAGGTCCCGGCCGGCCTGGACCTCCTCACGGCGGCGGCCCTGGTCCACGACGGCGTGACGGCGACGGGCCTGCTGGAGCTGACGGCCGTCAGCGCCGACGACCGGGTCCTCGTCCTGGGCGCGTCGGGCGGGATGGGCACGCTGCTGGTCCAGCTGGCGCGGGCCCGGGGCGCTCGGGTGACGGCCCTGGCCCGGGGTGCGGAAAAGCTGGCGCTGGTAAGGGAATTGGGGGCTACGGCCGCCGTGGACATCGCGGGAGCCGACTGGCCGGAACGGGCTCGCGAGGCGCTAGGCGGAGACGGGGCGGACGTGGTCCTGGACGGCGTGGGCGGCCAACTGGGGGCGGCGGCCCTCGCCTTGACGGCGGACACCGGCCGCTTCTCCGCCCACGGCGCGCCGACCGGCGGCTTCGCGAGCGTCGACAGCGCTGAGGCCGGGCGGCGGGGCATCAAGGTGTTCGGCATCGGCGACGTGCAGTTCGGGCCGGCCGAGGTACGGCGGCTCATGGCACGGGCGTTGGAGGAGGCCGCGGCGGGGCGGTTGCGGGCCGTGGTCGGGGAGGTGTTCCCGGTGGACCGGGCCGGGGAGGCGCATGCGCGGATCGAGGGGCGGGGGGTGGTGGGGAAGGTGGTGTTGCAGATGTGACCCCACGGGCCGGCACGGGCCGTGCCGGCCGTCGCGGGGCCGTCGCGCGGTGGCTACGCGAGCGCCCGGGCCAGGTGCGGACTGGCCGTCGAGCGCGCCGGGAGACCGAGGGACGCCGTCGCCGACGCCAGCGTCATCGCGTAGGAGTCCAGTGCCCGGCGGACGTTGGGGGCGTCCAGGCTCGCGCCGGTGACGAGGCGGTCGAGGTCGATGTACGCGGAGCGCACGATCTCGATCCAGCGGTAGACGTCCCAGTCCCGCTCCCAGGCGACGGTGTGCTCGGGGGACAGCAGGCTCGACCAACGACGGAACATGCGCTCGCGGATCTCCGGGCGGGTCGGGGTGAGGTGCATGTGCCGGACGAGGTCGTAGAGCGGGTCGCCCACGACGGCCATTTCCCAGTCGATGATCGTCAGCGCCCGCTTGCCGGGGCGGCGCACCAGGTTCCACGGGTTCAGGTCACCGTGCAGCAGGGTGGGCGTGCGGTGGCTCACCCGGTGCCGCTTCAGGATCTCGCGGAGGCGCGCGGCATCGGGCAGACCTAGGATCCGGGCCAGCTGCTGGGACTCCTTCGGCAGCCCGCCGACGAGCAGGACCAGTTGTTCGCTCAGCCAGGGATAGAAGTTGCCCTGGCCCGCGGCGGGGTCGAGCTGCTTGTAGTCCACGGTGGTCAGGGCGTGCAGTTGGGCCACGAGCCCGTCCGCCTCGTGCGGCAGCAGGCCGTGCACGGGGTGGTTGGGCGGCTGGTCCGTGTCCTGCGGCCCTTCGTAGGTGTGGATGGCGAAAGGTTCCCCCTCGTAGCTGGACCCCAGGGCCAGGAACCTCGGCACCGCCACGGCGGCCCCCGACTGCTCGATGGCCCGCAGCACCGCGTGCTCACTCAGAAAGCCGCGCTCGCGTCGGCAGACGTTGGCCACCTTGCGCCGTACGACGACGGGGAAGTCGACCCCGGGAACCCGCACCACCGAGTTGAGGTGCCCGGTGCCCTTGAAGACCCGGCCGGCGGGTGCGGCGCCCTCCGCGATCAGGGCCTCGCGCACGGCCGAGCGGGGAAAGTCGGGGTGCTCGGCAGAGCGCGGGTCCTGACTCCGTCCGCTGATACGGAACGACAGGCCGTGGCCGCCGTTCCTGGCCGTCTGCCACCGGAAGAGGATCCGCCTGAGCTCGGGCTCGCCCGGAACACCGCCGAGGCCGAGCGACCGCGCCCCCTCCTCCAGGGCCCGGCTCACCCGCCCCGTCGCCTCGTCCAGCCGTTGCTCGCCGACGGCGTCGAGCAGGGAACGCGCCGCCGTCATCACCGTCTGGTACACGGACAGCGCCCGCTCGAAGGCGATGTAGTGCCGCAGATCCCTGCTCAGGCCGTTGACGGCCGCGGGGCGCGGCGACCGCATCGCCTTGGCCCACGACTCGGTCACCTCGTCCCACTGCTCCGTCGGGTAGCGCATGCGCACGAGATGGGCGGCGAGTTCGTAGAGCGGATCGCCGTAGGTCGCCGACTCCCAGTCGACGAGGACGGGCGGACCGCCGTCGCCGGGCATGATCAGACTGTCCCGGCTCAGGGCCGTGTGGAGCACGCTGTACGGCCGCCGGGACATGACCGGAGCCTGCTCGGCCAGCCGCAGCATGGCGTCCGCCGGGACACCGAGGGCGGTGAACAGGCCACCGAACGCGGTCCAATGGGGCTGGACGACCTGCCGGTGCGCCATGAGGGCGCGGATGCGCAGGAACCCCTGACGGTCCGTGTGGTTGCCGGGCCAGTCCGCCGGCAGGGACGGCAGCGCGGTGCCCCGCACCTGGGTCAGCCGGGCGAGCTGCTCGGTCAGGGAGTCGACGATCGGGGAGTCGACGTGCTTGTCGTCACCGCAGAGTTCCGAGAGCGGGAGACCGTCCACAGCGGTGTGGACGACGAAGTCCTCGGCCCCGAAAAGGCGCTCCGGCACACCGGACAGCACGGCACGGACCGCTCGGACGACCTGCGCCTCGTAGGGCCAGGTCCTGATGCTCGTGGACCGCGTCTCGGGGTGCCGGACCCGCACGATCACGGGGGTGCCGGCCGCGAGACCCGCCAGGGGCGCCATCGCGTGCGACAACGGCAGTTCGTACACCCGCCCGTGCGGTCCGTCGGCAACCGGGGTTCCGCGCGTGGCCAGGGCCACGAAGGCCTCGACGACGCCAGGCTTGACGCGTCCCCCGTGGTGAGGACGGGGACGGGGTGATGGGCCCACGGGCCGCTCCGGATGACTCGCGCGAGGGAGGTAGGTACGGCAAGGCAACAGTAATTGCCGTTTTTATCAGGCACGACCAGAGCCGAGCTCGAGTAGCCACTACGGGTGGTGGATTCTCTACCTCGTCAGGCCGGCCGAGGATGAGGTGTTCTCACCCATTACACGCGCGGGACCGAGCGTTTGGCTCAAGCGGTTCGGGGATGCTATCGCATGCGGCCGGTCTTTCCGGCCAGTCCGGGGAGTCACCTGGCGAGGTGCTTCCAACGCACTCGATGTGTCTTGGGCCCGGCTCCGATGACTCAGGGCCGGCTCTTCACCATGGACTGGATCACGTCCAGCGAGCGCACCACGACCATGGCTCCCGCCGCCCTCAGTTCCCGCTCCTTGTCCTCGTTACGCGCGTAGCCGACGAACGGAACGCGCGCCCTGTGGGCGGCGACGTAGTCGAAGGAGGAGTCGCCGATCATCAGGGCCTCGGAGGGGGCCGTACCCGTCGCGTTGAGCGCGCGATTGAGGCAGTGCGGGTTGGGCTTGAGGTGGTTGAGGTCCTGGGTACGGCCGTAGATGTGGGGGGCGAAGCACGGAAGCAGATCGCGGCCGTTCAGGTAAGCGCGGACCACCTTGGGTGAGTTGTTGGTCGTAACGGCCAACCGGGCGCCCACGGCCGTCCAGGTGCGTATCAGCGGGTCGGCGTAGATGGTGGGCCGGGCCGAGGACGCGGCGCGCAACTCCTCCCTGGTGAGACGTTCCTCCAGTTCCGCGACCAGGTCGCTGTCCGGGTGCCGTCGGTCGACGGCTGCCAGGATCACCTGAGGATTGAGGGACTTCCGTTCGTCCTCCGTCACCAGACCGTGCAGGCCGCGGCTCTCCAGCCACTCGACCAGTTCCGTCGCCACGCGCTCCGCCGAATGCCCCGCGAAAAGCTGGCAGATCGGGCCGTCGAAGTCCCACAGCACGACCTTGGCCTGCTTGATCACTTCTCGCAGTTCCGCTGTCTCTTCTGCCACCGAATCAGTCTGCGCCGTATCAGGAGTCACTAGGAGAGTGTCAGGTCCGTCGTGATGGTTTCCCAGAGGGCGTCGAACCACTTCTGGGATTCCTCCACGAACGCCGCGTCGCGCTGGCCCGCTTCCTTCACGAAGGAGAAGAGGACGGAGCGGGAGCCGAGGACGTCGTACATCTCCAGGGTCTGGCTCTCGTACTCCTCCTCGCGGCGTTCGAGCATGTAGTAGCCGAGCAGTACCTCGTCCCCGTTGAGCAGGTACATCTTCACCGGCGGGGTGAAGGGCAGGGCGCGGAAGGTGACCGTGACGTCGATGCCGTGGGTGGAGCGGACGGCGTTGAGGTTGTGCTTCAGCACGTGGGCCTGGGCGTTGCGCATCTTCAGCCAGCGCTGGTGGACCGGGTCCTCCTCGCCGTCCCGCTCGACCAGGACGGGGAAGGCGAGGTTGATGTCCCGGGACGGCAGCAGGACGCGGAACTCGATGGACTGGGGGCGGATCCTGTCCTCGTGTATCTGGCGCAGTGCGTCGCCGAGGGCCAGCATCAGGGTCTCGGAGGTGTGGCTCACGACGTCCACGCGTACCCGTGCCGCCGAGAAGGCCTCGGTCATCCTGGGCGCGAGCGAGACCATCGTCGGCTGCGGCGCCCCCCTGACCGGTGCCGGTTGCGCGATCCGGGGCGGGCTGCCCTTGCTCACGTTGCTGAGGAGGCCGTCCTCCTGGAGGGCGCGCAGGGCCTGGCGGACGGTGCCGCGTTCGACGTTGAACTCCTCGGCGAGTTCCGCCTGGGTGGGCAGGCGGTCGCCCGCCTTCAGATCGCCGGCGCGGATCCGGTCCCGGAGGATGTCGGCGATCTCCTGGGGCGAGAGTTTTCTGCTGCCGTTCAATGCCACGTTCTCCTGGGTCACGACCAAACGCTACAACTCTCGTCCATCTATGGGGAGTTGCTTGAGAGTTGTTTCGGAGTAGGTACCAAGTGGGGACAACTACATCAGAGATGGTTGCCAACTTCTCCAAGTTGGCGGAAGTTTTGCCTCCTTGTAGCCCAACCGCCCCGCCTCACGCCCTAAGGGGGAACCACATGCCCGCCATCTACCTCCTCTCCGCCATCTTCGCCGTCGGCGTCGAGCAGACCGTCCAGTGGAAGTACGGCGCCGCCGGCATCCTCGGCCTGCTGCTGCTCAGCGTCGGCGTCAAGGCCAAGAGTCCGGCCCTGAGCTCCGTCGGCGCCGTGATGCTCGCCCTCCTCGTCGCGGGGCCCGCCCTATGAAGAGGAACCACCCGGGTCCCCTTGGATCCACCCCTGTGGGAGACCTCAGCTCGTGAGCGTCAGCTCCGAACTGATCGTCTCCCACAGTGCGTTGAACCACAGATGGGACTGCTCCACGAAGGTGGTGTCCCGCAGCCCGGCACCCTGCTCGAAGGCGAACAGCATCGACTGGGTGCCCTCCGCGTCGTACATCACCAGCTGCTCGTGGTCGATCTCCTCCTCGCGCTTGGTGAGCGTGTAGTAGGCGAAGAGGGCTTCCGTGTTGTTGAGCAGGTAGAGCTTCACCGGCGGGGTGAAGGGCAGGGCCCGGAAGGTGACCTTGACGTCGATGCCGTGGGTGGCGCGCAGGGCCAGGAGGTTGTGCCGGAGCACCTGCCCCTGGGCGTTGCGCTGGGACAGCCAGCGGCGCTGCACCCTGCCGTCCGTCGAGGCGTCCACGGGGATCGGGAAGGCCAGCTCGATGTCCCGGCTCGGCAGCAGGACACGGACGTCGACCTTGGCCGGTTTCAGTCGTCCGGCGTGAATCTGGCGCAGCGGTTCGCCGAGGGCGAGGTTGAAGGAGACCGAGGTCAGACACAGGGCGTCTATCTCGACGTGCGGGGTGGCGAAGGCGGCGGCCACGCGCGGGGCGAGGGCGACCATCGTCGGCAGCGGCGGGGCTCCGGGGCCGGTCAGCGCCCTGCCGAGGTCGGTGGCGACCGTCGCGGGGCTGCCCTTGGAGACGTTGGTGAGCAGCTGCTCCGACTGAAGGATGCGCAGGGCCTGCCGTACGGCTCCGCGCTCCACCTCGAACTCGTCCGCCAGCCTGGCCTGGGTGGGCATGCGCTGACCCGGCCGCAGCTCACCGGACCGGATGCGGGAACGCAGCTCGTCGGCCACCTCGCGGGGTGACCTCTGTGACCGCTGCGCCTTCTCCGGCCCATTGACGGAGACGGGTTTCGGGTCCACGACCAAACACTACAACTTCCCGCCATCTTTGGGCAGTTCGAGGGAAGGTGGTTATGAGACGCTTCCAAGCGGAGATAAGTACAGTGAAGTTGGTTACCAACTTGCACAACATGGTCAAGCTTCAAGGGGGTTGGCGCCAGCCGACCGCGCACGACACGCAGCACGACACCATGCTTCGCCCAGGGGGGATCGTCATGCCGTTCGCCATCGCCATCGCCGCCCTAGCCATCGGATTCGAGCAGCTCGTGCAGTGGAAATGGGGGCCGATGGGCATCATCGCCTTCCTGCTGCTCACGGTCGGCGTCAAGGCCAGGAACACCATGGTGGGCGGCCTCGGAGCGGCGATCCTCGTGATGCTGCTCGCCCAGTCCGGCTGACCGGACCGCCCACGTCCGACGTCAGTCCGGCCGATCGGGCTCCCTTCCGGAGGGGAGCCGGGAGCCCGCTCGGTCAGCGGAAGACAGCACAGTCACAACTGAACATCGACAACTGAACATCGGCTTCTGAAGCACAGCCACAACTCCACAAGCACAGCCTCACAACTCAACAGCAACAGCTACGGATTCGTCCTTGTCGTCCGTCGTCGGAGGGAGGTCTCAGAACATGTCCGGGCACCACGGTCGCCTGGACGTACGCAGTAGGGCGTCGGCCACCTGGGCGGCGCCCACTCGTTCTTCCCGGACGCGGCCCAGCGCCGCGAGCCGTACGGCGGACTCGTCGCCCAGCCACAGGGCCGCCAAGTCGGCGACGTCCAGGGTGAGTTCGGGGCTCTCTCCGGTCGGCACGCAGGACGCGCCGTCCGCCGCCGCCTCCAGCCGGTAACGCCCCCCGGCCAGCCCGGCCGCGTCGGCCACCTCCAGAACCAGGGAGCCCTCCCCGTCGTACGCCCGCGCCTCCAGCGCCCGTACGACGTCCAGCAGCCGCACCCACAGCCAGTCCGCCTGCGTGGTGGCCTTCGCGGCCCGCGGGTTGGGGAGGTGGAAGGGGAGCAGGTCGTCGGGGGCGCGCCAGCCGGTCTTCACCTGGGTGACCCAGTCGATCGAGCAGAGGTAGTGCCACAGGGCGCGTTCGGCGGCGGGGGTCGTCGCGATCAGCCACTTCACCTGGGCCGTGTCGTGCGGCTGCTTGTCGTGCCAGGTGTCGTCGCAGAGGTAGGACACCAGGCCCTCGGGCTCACCGGACGGGGAGCGGTACAGGGCGTAGAAGGGTTCCGCCCACGGCGTGGGCTCCAGGTGGACGACACCCGTGTTGACCTGCCACCAGCGGTCGTCGCGGCTGACCGCGCCGGGCTGGACGCGGCGCAGGCGCTCATGCAGCTCGGGGCCGAGTTTGCGGACGTCCTCGGCGTCGACGAGGTCGATACGGCCGCCGTCGTCCGGGGTGGACCAGCGGGGGTCGAGGCCGGCCCGGGGGACGTCGACGGTCCACTCGGTCATCCAGGTGGTGGGGCCGAAGCCGTAGCGGCCGTAGATCTGGTACTCGGCGGCGATGAGGGTGGCGGCGACGTCTCCGCGGTCCTTCGCGGCGGTGAGGTCCTTGCTCATCATGCGGGTCAGGAGGCCGCGGCGGCGGTGGGTGGCGGTGACGGCGACGTTCGAGATGGCGTCGGCGGGGATCTGGTTGCCGCCGGGGACGGTGAGCTGCTGGTCGAAGGAGCGGAACGTCGCCACGCAGCGGTCGGTGTCGAAGGCGCCCTGGGTGCGGTGGGCCAGGAGGTAGCCGGTGCGGGAGTCGATCTCCTGCTGGGTGGGGGTGGGGCTGCGGAGGAAGCCGGTGTGGAGGGCGCGGGTCCAGTCGGGGATGTCGGCCTCGGTGAGGGGGCGGACGTCGATGGCGGAGTGCGGGCGGCGGGTGGTCATGGGGTCACGGTAGGGGGGTGGTGGGTGCGGGCCACAACAGTTTTCGCCCCCGCCGCCCCTACCCGTCCCATCACTGGGGGCTGCCGCCCCCAGACCCCCGCTGTCGGCCCCGAAAGGGCCTCGTCCTCGAACGCCGGACGGGCTGAGAGATAGGGAGCGGCGTCGGCGAGCCTGCTCCCCCTCACATCAGCAAGTCGTCCACCTGCGCCTCGCCCTCCCGGTAGCGGCGGGCGATCTCGCCGCTGCACTCGTCCGTCGTGCGCTGGAGGTGCTGTCGGCGGCGGGAGACCTGCTGTTCGTAGCGGACCAGGCGGCCCATCGCCTCGTTCAGCTCGGCGTCCGTGCGGGCGGCGAGGTCGGAGAGTTCGACCTCGGCGAGCATGTCGGCGGCCAGGCGGCGGTACTCCTCGTTGTGCGGGGTGCCCAGCGTGACGTGGCGGGCGGAGGAGCGCTGGCGGGCCGGAGCGTCCGTGAGGATCTCCGAGAGCCGGTCCACGACCGAGCCCTCGCCCGCCGGGGAACGCCGGGCCAGCTCCGCGCGCAGGATGTCGATACGGCCCTGGAGCAGACGCCGCACATAGCTGAGGTCCGCCTCGTCACGCTGGGCGTCCCGGCGCAGCGTGCGCAGCGCGGGCAGGTTCAGGACGGCCAGGTCGGGCTCCGGCGGGTCCACGGGCAGCCGCTGCGCGGGTGGTCTGACCGCGGACTCGGGTGGCTGCTCGGTACTCGGTGTGCTCATGTGCCTCTACCGTCCCCTCGACCGCCGTGTGTGAGCATCGTGCCACCCCAAGTGGCCGCTATGTGACCGAGTGCCCCCGAACGGCCCAGATGGGGGGTAAGGATCATTGAGAAGCCCCGTGCGGGTGGGCCGCCGCCCGCACGGCATCATGGGGCCATGCGTGCAGTGGTGCAGAGGGTCGACGGCGCGAGTGTCGTGGTCGACGGCGAGACGGTCGGGGAGATCAGCGGCGAGGGGCTCTGTGTCCTCGTCGGGGTGACGCACGAGGACACCAAGGAGAAGGCGGCCCAACTCGCCCGCAAACTCTGGTCGATCCGCATGCTGCACGAGGAGCGGTCGTGCAGTGACGCCGACGCTCCCCTGCTTGTCATCAGCCAGTTCACCCTGTACGGGGACGCCCGCAAGGGCCGCCGCCCCACCTGGAACGCCGCCGCCCCCGGCGACATCGCCGAGCCCCTCGTCGAGGAGGTCGTCGCCCAGCTCCGCGCCCTCGGCGCGACGGTGGCGACGGGCCGGTTCGGCGCCCAGATGCGGGTGTCCCTGACGAACGACGGCCCGTTCACGGTCCTGCTGGAGATCTGAGGTCGGGAACCCAGGGGCCCAAAGCCCTGGGCCGGCCAAGCCCTAAGGCTCGACCACGACTTCCTGTGCCGCCGCCGTCTCCCCCGCCACCAACGGCGCGTCCACGGCCACGTTCCGCTTCACCAACGCCAACGCCACCGGCCCCAGCTCATGGTGCCGTACCGACGTCGTGATGAAACCGATCTTGCGGCCGTCGGGGCCGTCGGACGCGAGGCGGAGGTCCGTGCCGGCGGGCGGGAGGTGGACCTCGCTGCCGTCCAGGTGCAGGAAGACCAGGCGGCGCGGGGGCTTGCCCAGGTTCTGGACGCGGGCCACCGTCTCCTGGCCGCGGTAGCAGCCCTTCTGGAGGTGGACCGCGGTGCCGATCCAGCCCAGCTCGTGCGGGATGGTGCGGTGGTCGGTCTCGAAGCCGAGGCGGGGGCGGTGCTGCTCGACGCGGAGCGCCTCGTAGGCGAGGAGGCCGGCGGCCGGGCCGGTCTTCGCCGCGTACGACTCCAGGTCCTCGCGGGGCAGGAACAGATCGCGGCCGTACGCCGTCTCGCGGACCACGACGCCCTCGGGCACCTCGGCGATGGAGCCCGCCGGGAGGTGGACCACCGCGATGTCCGCGGTGCGGTCGGTGACCTCGACGCGGTAGAAGAACTTCATGGACTCCAGGTAGGCGAGCAGCGCCTCCTGGGTGCCCGGTTCCACGTGGATCCAGACCGTCGCGCCGTCGTCGACCAGATACAGCGCGTGCTCGATATGGCCGTTGGCGGACAGCACCAGCGCTTCAGTGGCCTCTCCGACGGGCAGCTCGGCGACATGCTGTGTGAGCAGCAGATGCAGCCAGCTGAGCCGGTCGTCGCCGGTGACGGCGATGACCCCTCGATGGGAGAGGTCGACGAATCCGGTGCCCTCGGCGAGGGCGCGCTGCTCGCGGAACAGGTCGCCGTAGTGGGCGGCGACGTCTTCGTCCACGCCTTCGCCGGGGACGGCGCCGGGCAGGGACAGCAGAGGGCTCTTCATACGCCTAAGCCTACGACTCGGTAGTTGAAGCCTTCAGGGAACAGTCCTTGCAGCGGCCGAAGATCGCGAAGTGCTTCATGTCCGTCTCGAAACCGAAGGTCGAGCGCAGCTTCGCGGTGAACTCCGCCGCCACCTTGATGTCGGCCTCGATGACGTTCTGGCAGTCGCGGCAGACCAGGTGGATGTGGTGATGGCGGTCGGCCAGGTGGTACGTCGGCGCGCCGTGGCCCAGGTGGGCGTGGCTGACCAGGCCCAGCTCCTCCAGGAGCTCCAGCGTCCGGTAGACGGTGGAAATGTTGACCCCCGACGCGGTCTTCTTCACTTCCGTGAGGATGTCGTCGGGGGTCGCGTGCTCAAGGGTGTCCACGGCTTCGAGCACGAGTTGCCGCTGCGGCGTCAGCCGGTAGCCGCGCTGCCTGAGGTCGCTCTTCCAGTCGGTGCTCACCACACCGACGAGTGTATGACTACTTGAGCGAATGCTTACTTGAAGAAGGCGATGCCGTCGTCAGGCATGTCATCGGGCAGGGCCTTGGCCCAGCGCTCGACGTCCTCCGGGGTGACGACCTTCTTCAGGTGCGCGGACATGTAGGGGCGCAGCTCGACCTCGGGGGTCTGCTTCTCGCCGACCCACATCAGGTCGCTGTTGACGTAGCCGTAGAGGCGCTTGCCACCGCTGTAGGGGCCGGAGGCCGCCGTACGGGCCACCGCGTCCGTGACGATGTCGATCTGCGGCTTCTGCTTGGCCAGCTCGCCGTACCAGATCTCGACGACACCGTCGTCGCGGACCATCGTGACCTCGACCTTGCGGTCGGCGTCGACGCGCCAGAAGCCGTGCTCGGACTCCAGCGGACGGACCTTGTTCCCGTCGTTGTCCAGGACCCAGGTGTGGGACTGGTACTCCAGGAAGTCACGGCCGTCGTGGCTGAAGGTGACCTCCTGCCCGAAGTTGCACTTCTCGGAGCCGGGGAAGTCGTGCACACCCGCGCCCGCCCAGTTGCCGAGCAGGAAGACGAGGGGGACGAGGTCCTTGTGGAGGTCGGACGGGATCTCGATCATGAGCTTCTACAGTTCCTAGCTTCGGGTCAGCGCTGGCCCTGGTACAGCTTCTTCACCGTCAGCCCGGCGAAGGCGAGGACGCCGACGCAGACCAGGACGAGCAGGGCTTCGAAGAATGCCTCAAGCACGGGGTGCTCCTTGCTGAGCGGTTATGGGCGGTACTAGAGCCGGGCCCCAGCTTAGTCGGCCGGGGCCCGCCCTTCTCTGCGAGGTAGGCCTCACGGCTCCCCGACGCACGCCTCAGCCCAGCAGCTGGCTCTGGAGCACCACCGTCTGCTGGAACGGCACGGCAGCCGCCGAGCCCTTCCGCGACTGCACGACCAGCCCGAGGACGTCGCCGGAGACCAGATACGCCTCCCGTACCTGCTCCGCCCCGTACGGCTTGGCCTCGCCGTATGCGTAGTGCCGTACGTTCTCCACCTCGGCCTTCTCCGGGAACGCCTCGTCGATGTGCACCTCGGAGGCGCCCTTCAGGGCGAACTGGGGGGCGTCGTAGCCGGTGAAGCTGTTCTCCTGGAGGGAGTCGACGACCCTCGCCGTGTCGAACTGAAGCAGGTAGATCCGGGTGTGGGTGCCGTCGGCCGTGGTCCAGCCCCGGGCGGCGACGTGCCGCAACCCCTGGTCGGTCAGGAGCTGGCCGATGGCGTCCCGGTCGTCCTTGTCCTCGTAGACCGCGAGGAAGTCCTTCCGCGCCAGCCAGCCGTCCTCGCCGTCGAGCGCCTTGTCGGCCTTGGCGCCCTTGGGCGCGGGCAGGAGCAGTGCGCGCAGGTCGGCGTAGTGGGAGTTGGCCGAGTTCGCCTTGCCGAAGGGCCTCGGGCTGCCGGAGGGCAGCGGCGGCTGCACGATCGGCGGATACTCCCAGCGTCCGTCCGTTTCGGTCGCGAGTCCCGGTACGTCCGTCCGCTCCATCCGCGTGATCCCGTACGCCGTCCCGGCCCCGGCCGCGGCGAAGACCACGACGGCGGCGGTCCACCGCAGGACGGCCCGCAGCACCCGGCGGTCCTTCTTGACGGGCGGGGCGGCCGGGGCCCCCTCGGTGGTTTCGGCGCCCGCCTCCGCGGCCCCGGTGACCTCGGTGACGTCGGTGACCTCGGAGATCTCCCCGATCGGCTGCTGTTCGGTGGTCATACGGCCTTCCCCGGGTCGTCGATGCGGTCGAGCTGGGCGCCGACGAAGGTGGAGATCCCGTCCTTGTCCAGGGGGGCGACCCCGGACGCGTTGACGGCGACCAGGACGTCACCCACGTAGGCGGAGCAGAACATCCAGTCGATCTTCTCGTCCTTGTCCTTGGGCGCGAGGAAGCACTTGGCGTTCTTGTGGCCGTCGATCTTCGGGCCCTTGCGCATGATGCCGAGGGCCTCGAAGAACTCGATCTCGGACGTCGAGCTGTTGCGCACGGCGGCCTGGCTCTCCATCTGCGTCAGGGTGACGCTGACCGAGGACACCTTGTCGTCGTAGACCGCGTAGCCGTTGGCGTTGAGGTAGCTGCGCATCACGACACCCTTGATGCGCTGGCGGTCGATCTGCTTCTCCAGCTTCCGCCGGTCGGCGGGCGGGAGGCCCTTGAGGGACTCCTTGCGCAGGGCGGTGGCCTGCCGGCCGCTCAGCTCGGCGTCGGCGCCGAACTCGTCGATGTCGGGGCCCTGGGAGAAGCCGTTCGCCTCGTAGGGCAGCAGCATTCCGCGCAGCCCCTTCGCCTCCGGGGCGTCCTTGTCCGCGGCGGCCTTGGGGAACTTCCAGCTCGGCTTCCCGGGGTCCCGGTCGGCGTCCTGGACGGTCACGACGGTGTAGCCGGTGCCTCCGACGACGGCGCCGAGGAGAAGGACGGAGCCGGTGAGGGTGGCGACGCGGCGAAGGGGGAAACGCTTCTTCGCGACGGGCGCGGGCGGCTCGTCCGGTACGGGCGGCACATCTGGTACGGGCGGCGCGTCCGGCACCGGTGTCCCGTCCGGTACGGGGCTCTGGAGGACCTCGGGGTTGTCAGGGCTCTGGAGGACCTCGGGGTTGTCGGTGCTCACAGCCGCTCCATCTGCCGCTTGGCCAGGTCCATGATCTTCTTCTTGGGAATGGGCTTGGTGTCGTAGACCCAGACGGTCATGGCGATGTCGCCGCGCGTGGCCATCGCCTCGGCGGAGTACAGCGGCAGATAACCGGGCTTCGTGTCCGGCTTGTTGTGGACGTACGCCCACCCGTCACCGGTCCCGGGCACCGGCCAGCTGTCGGTGTCGTCCTCGTCACCGGCGAAGTCCTGCTCGTTCGCGGTGTAGTCGGCGGCCGTCAGGCCCCGCTCCTGGCGGAACTGCGTGAGCACGATCTCGACGCTGTACGTGCCGCCGACCAGCCAGTCGGTGACGGCGGCCCGGCGGAACTCGTCGGTCGCGAGGTTGCCGAAGGCGTTCTGCGGCTTCTCGTAGAGGTCCGCGTACTCGGCGATGTCCATCCAGCCGTCGACGCCCGCCGCGAAGTCGGGCTCCCGGGCTCCCTTGGGCTTCTTGAGCAGCAGCTTGCGCAGATCGCCGTTCACCTTGACGTGCCGGTCCTGGGCGGCGGACAGCGGCTCGACCTCGCCCTTGGCCTGCTTGACGACCGGCTGCGACAGCGGCGGCAGCGCGGTGGGCTCGCGGTTCGCCTGCACGACGAACCCGGTGCAGGTGCCGGCGACGACGCCGAGCACGGCGGCCGCGGCGATGATCAGCGTGGTGCGGCCACGCCGCCGGGGCCGGGGCGCCACTGCCGCCTCGAGCTGTTCCGGCACTTCCGGCACCTCGTCAGGTACCGGGATTTCCTGAACTTCAGGTACTTCCAAGACGTCCCCCCACAGAACGTGAAGTGCACATTCCATATGTGCGCACAGGAGACTCACGGCCCGCGACCTGGGTTGTAGCCGCGTTGATTACGATTCAGTCATGGCGAAGAAGCTCGTGATCAAGGTGACGGCGGGGGCCGATGCCCCCGAACGCTGCTCGCAGGCGTTCACGGTGGCGGCGGTTGCCGTGGCCAGCGGGGTCGAGGTCTCCCTGTGGCTGACCGGCGAGTCCGCGTGGTTCGCGCTGCCGGGCCGGGCCGCCGAGTTCGAGCTGCCGCACGCGGCCCCCCTCCCCGACCTGATCGAGTCGGTCCTGGCCGGCGGCACGCTGACCCTGTGCACCCAGTGCGCGGCCCGCCGGGACATCACGGAGAAGGACGTCATCGAGGGCGTACGGATCGCGGGCGCGCAGGTGTTCGTGCAGGAGGCGCTGGGCGACGAGACGCAGGCGCTCGTCTACTGAGCCTCCGGCGTCCACAGACAGAACGGGTGCCCGGCCGGGTCGAGGAGCACCCGTACGTCGTCCTGCGGCTGGTACGCGGCGAGCGTCGCCCCCTCGGCCAGCGCTCGCGCGCTCTCACCGTCCAGATCGTCGACCTCGATGTCGAGGTGCAGCATCATCTGCTGCGCACCGGGCTCCCGGCCGGGCCAGACCGGCGGCACGTACGCGGGCTCGGTCTGGAAGGCGAGCCCCACCCCTGAGCCCGGCGGCCCGATGAGCACCCAGTCGGCTTCCGCCTCGCGCACCACGTACCCGAGCAGGCGCTGATAGAAGCGGGCGAGCTGACGGGCGTCCGGTGCGTCGAGTACGACGGTCGACAACCTCATGGGCGACATGGGCCCCTTCCTACTGCCGCCGCTTCTTCCCGTCCAGCTCGTCCCACCACTCGTCGGACTTGGGATCGCCGGAGGGGTCGTCCCACCAACGGTCGTCGGGTCCGCGCCGGTTGGCGACCATGGCGGCGACCGGCGGGATCACCATGGCGACCACGCACATCCCCACGGCGACCGGGATCGACCACAGCCGTACGACACCCCACGCCAGGACGAAGAGCCCGACGCAGGTGCCCATCATGGCGAAATAGACGTGCCGTCGACGCGCCAGCATGACTCCAGCGTAGGCCGGGGGCCCCGGAAAGGCCGAAGGGCCGCACCCCCTGGAGTCCAACCCTGGGGGGTGCGGCCCTTCGGCCGTTCGGTCACGCCTGCTCAGACGGCGATCGCGACCTCGGCGAGGCCGCCCTGCTGGGCGACGACGGTACGGTCGGCGGTCCCGCCCGGCACCAGCGCGCGGACGGTCCAGGTGCCCTCGGCCGCGTAGAAGCGGAACTGGCCCGTCGCGGAGGTGGGGACCTCGGCGGTGAACTCGCCGGTCGAGTCCAGGAGGCGGACGTAGCCCACCACAGGCTCGCCGTCACGCGTCACCTGGCCCTGGATCGTGGTCTCACCGGGCTTGATCGTCGAGGCGTCGGGGCCGCCGGCCTTCGCTCCACACATGTCTTTCTCCAGATTCAGAAGGTCTGACCGGAAGGAAGGCCGGTCGGGGTGGGACGGGGTCTGCTTACTTGTTGGCGCCGAGCTCGATCGGGACGCCGACGAGGCTGCCGTACTCGGTCCAGGAGCCGTCGTAGTTCTTGACGTTCTCGACACCGAGCAGCTCGTGCAGCACGAACCAGGTCAGCGCGGAGCGCTCGCCGATGCGGCAGTAGGCGATGGTGTCCTTGGCGAGGTCGACCTGCTCCTCGGCGTAGAGCTCCTTGAGCTCGTCGTCCGACTTGAAGGTGCCGTCGTCGTTGGCGTTCTTCGACCACGGGATGTTGCGGGCGGACGGGACGTGACCCGGACGCTGCGACTGCTCCTGGGGCAGGTGGGCCGGGGCGAGCAGCTTGCCGGAGAACTCGTCGGGCGAGCGCACGTCGACCAGGTTCTGCGAACCGATCGCGGCGACCACGTCGTCGCGGAAGGCGCGGATGGCGGTGTTCTGGGCCTTGGCCTTGTAGTCGGTCGTCGGGCGCTCGGGCACCTCTTCGACCAGCTCGCGGGCGTCGAGCTCCCACTTCTTGCGGCCGCCGTCGAGGAGCTTGACGCTCTCGTGGCCGTACAGCTTGAAGTACCAGTAGGCGTACGACGCGAACCAGTTGTTGTTGCCGCCGTAGAGGATCACCAGGGTGTCGTTGCCGATGCCCTTGGCCGACAGGAGCTTCTCGAAGCCCTCCTGGTCGACGAAGTCACGGCGGACCGGGTCCTGGAGGTCCTTGGTCCAGTCGATACGGATCGCGTTGCGGATGTGGTTCTTCTCGTAGGCGGACGTGTCCTCGTCCACCTCCACGATCGCGATGTTCGGGTTGTCGAGGTTGGCCTCGACCCAGTCGGCGTCGACCAGGACGTCGCTGCGGCTCATGCTCTTTCTCCTCCGGGGCAGTTACGGCGGGGCATACGGCTGTGAGGCGTGCGCGGGCCGACGGGGCCTCGGCGCACGGATGCCCTGGGATCAGGGCGAGGGGATGCGGACGGCGCTCGGCGCTTCCGCTCAGAAAGTGCGACAGAGCATGGCGGCAACGCGGCACAGGTCCACTGCCCGCCGCTTTGTGAGATCCGCCTGTCGCTTCATGCCGTCGATCGTAGGGACGGACTACCAGCCATGTCACCGGCGTGTCGTATTTTGAGACGCGATCGTCCGCGATGTGGGATTGGATCAGCGCCCGGACCGTGTTCGCACGGCTTCCGGACGCCGGTGGCCGTCATCACACCCACCATGACGGACGGCCCGTCTCGCCCCTCGGACACTCGCCGTCCGCCGAACGCGGTCCTACCCGGCCAGCTCGACGTTCGAACCCTTCACCGTGACCTCCACACCGTCCGGCGCGGCCTCGACCTTGTCGAGCTGGATGCCGCCGGGCAGATCGTCGATCTTCTGCTCGAAGTCGGTGATCGACCGCACCTTGCCCTCGGCGACCTCGACGACCAGGTTCGGCAGGTTGTCGGCGTGCACCTTCACGGTGTCGCCGGCCACGGTGACCGTGCTGAGCACGGGGTAGGTGGTCGACTTGCCCAGCGCCGTGACCTTGACGTTCACCTTGATCTTGCCGTTGCCCCCGTCGGAGAGCCCGACCACCTCGGCGGTCACCCCGGTGAAGATCTCCGTCGGGTCGGACTTGGCGGCCTTGAGCAGCTCGTCGTAGGAGATGGACGCCGTACCGCTCGCCGTGGCGGCCGTGGCGGAGCTGTAGTCCCCGGAGAACGAGACGCCCTTGAAGTTCGCCTTGATGTCATCGATCCGAATGGTCTCGCCGGCGCTCCCGGCGGCCGCCTCGTAGTCCTTGATCCCGACCTCGGCATCGTCCAGCTCCCCGGACACGACCTGGGTCAGGAACGGAAAGCCCTTGATGGACACATCGGGCGTACTGGCGAGGTTCTCACTGCTCCGCAGCTTGTCCGCCACCTCACCCTCGGCGAAGTGCACGGCAACCCGGTCGGCGATGACGAAGAGCCCACCCAGCACAACAACAACAATCAGCAGTATTCGCAGTGCGCGCATTCTTTGGTGTTCCCCCACCTAGGCGGTCTACGTCGCTGCAAACGGTAACGCCACGGACGAAGAGGCCCGCCGGTTTGTCGATCACCTGTGACACGTGGACGCGCGCCCCCGGCACCGCGCCGTTCCGAGGACGGACACCCCCCCGGCGCGGCCCCGACCCACGACGAACCGCCCGCGGACTAGCCGAGCGCGCGTCCCAGTACGTACACGGCCGGAGCGGCGGCGGCCAGTGGTAGCGCGACGCCCGCCGTGAAGTGCACGAACCGCGACGGATAGTCGTAACTGGCCACCCGGTGCCCGACCAGCGCGCACACCCCCGCGCCGACCCCGAGCAGCGCACCCTGCGCACCCACCCCGGTCATCCCGCCGACGGCGATACCCGCACCCGCGGCGGCCAGCAGCGAGACGACCACCGACGCGGCCGTGGGCAGCGGCAGCGCCCGCGCCAGCACGGCCACGGCGACCGACGCCGCGCCCACCGACACCGCGTCCGCCGACGCCGCGAGATACCCCGCCGCGACGATCGCCAGCGCCGACGAGGCGACGGTCGCCATCAGGCCGTACATCCGGGTGTCGGGGTCCGCGTGCGACCGCAGCTGGAGCACCAGGCACAGCAGCACCCACACCCCCAGCGTGCCGAGGATCGCCGCGGGCGACCGGTCGGCGGCCAGCAGCGCCACGTCCGCGACGACCGCCCCGAGGAACGCCAGCGCGATGCCCTGCCGGGCGGGCCACATGCCGTTCAGCCGGAACCAGCCCGCGGCCGTCACGGCCTGGAGAAGAACGAGCGGTACGAGCAGCGCGTACGACCCGACGGTCGCCGCACCCGCGAGCAGCAGCCCCAGAACCGCCGTGAGGGCGGCGGGCTGCATCCCGGGCTCGATGATCGGCGACCGGCCTTCGAGCCGGGCCCGCTGGGCGTCGGTGACACGGGCGTTGCCGCCGAGGGTGGCGGGGCCGTAGTCGCCGGAAGCAGCCGCGACCGGCTCCGCGGCCGGAGCCGAGACCGGCTCCTCGTACACGGGCTCCTGATACACAGGCTCCTGGTACCCGGGGTCCTGATAGCCGGCCGGCTCATACCCCTGCGGCGGCAGATACGCCGTGTCCGCGGGCGCGACCGGCGCGGACATCTGGGTCTCCCAGGTCTGCCCCTGCCACTGCTGGGTGTACTGCTGAGCGGCCTGCGGGTCCTCGTACGCCTGCTGCCAGTAGGGGTCGTGCCCCTGCTGCCCCTGGTACTGCTGGCCCTCGTACTGCTGACCCTCATACGGCTGGTTCGTCATCGCTCACCCTCCTGCGAACGGCGGGAGCACCTCGACCGTGCCGCCGTCGGCCAGCCGTACCGTCTCATGTCCGCGGGTGCCCACGGGGTCACCGTCGATGAGGAACGAGCATCGTTGCAGCACGCGCGTGAGTTCACCGGGGTGTCGCCCCCGCACCGCGTCGAGCGCCTCGGCGAGGGTGGCGGCGTCGTACGCCTCCTCGGCGACCCCGGCCGCGGCCTTCGCGGCGGCCCAGTAGCGCACCGTGACCTTTGGCATCTGCTTCCGCTGCTTCCTCACTCGACCGTGTTGAACACCGTCAGGCTAGCTCTCCTGTGAGACGGCCCAGTCCCCGATGCGCCGCAGCAGCTCGTCCGGGGCCGCGTTCTCGGCATGGCCCATTCCATGCTCCACCCACAGTTCCGCGTGGCCGGGGGCCGCGTCGGCCAGCATGCGGGGGTGGTCGAGGGGGAAGTAGCCGTCGCGGTCGCCGTGGACGATGAGGAGAGGGGTCGGGGCGATCCTCGGGACCGCCTCCACCGGGGACAGCGGGACCGGGTCCCACTCCCTGTGGTGGATGCGGGTACGGAGGCCGTACCTCCCCACCAGCCGCCCGGCGGGCCGCGTTACCAGCCAGTGAAGCTTCCGCATAGGCGCCGTCCCCCGGTAGTACCACCGGGCGGGAGCACTCACCGAAACCACCACGTCGGTCTGCGCACCCGTGCGCCCCTCGTGCTCATTCCGGTCGTCCCGCTCCTCCCGGTACAGCGCCGCGTGCCGCAACACCACGGACCCGCCCATCGAGAACCCCACGGTCACCACGCGCGCGTGCCCGAGCGAGCGCGCCCACTCCACCGCGGCGGCCAGATCCAGCACCTCACGGTCGCCGACCGTCGACCGCCCGCCGGAGGCCCCATGGCCGCGGAAGGAGAACGTGACCACGGCGCCGTACTGCGTGAACGCCTCCGCCACCCGGCGAACATGAGGACGATCCGCGTCGCCCGTGAAACCGTGCGCGACGACGAACACGGGACCACGGGAGGGTGACGCGGAGGCGTCGTATACGAAGGCCGGCGGATCGTATACGGAATCGATCGCCACCCCGTCCGCGGTGTGCAGAAACGTCCGTATAGGTGTGCCTCTGTTCGTCTCAGAGTGCGGAATCGAGGTGGATCGCACGACACGACCTGCCGGTTCCATGCGCATGTGGGCTATTCTCCTGAACAGAGGACTCGGGCAATGCAGCCCCCGGGTCCTTTTGTGCTTTCGGATCACCTGTATACGAAAGCTACGACCTCGCCGGGACCGAGGAGGAACCAGCCGTATGAGTTCTCTGCTGCTCCTGACCAACGCACTCCAGCCGTCGACGGAGGTGCTCCCCGCTCTCGGCCTGCTCCTGCACAACGTGCGCGTGGCTCCGGCGGAAGGCCCAGCCCTCGTCGACACCCCCGGTGCCGATGTCATCCTCATCGACGGCCGCCGCGACCTCCCGCAGGTCCGCAGCCTGTGCCAGCTCCTGCGCTCCACGGGGCCCGGCTGTCCACTCATCCTCGTCGTCACCGAGGGCGGCCTCGCCGCCGTCACCGCCGACTGGGGCATCGACGACGTACTCCTCGACACCGCCGGACCGGCCGAGGTCGAGGCCCGACTGCGGCTCGCCATGGGCCGGCAGCAGATCGTCAACGACGACTCCCCCATGGAGATCCGCAACGGCGACCTGTCGGTCGACGAGGCGACCTACTCCGCCAAGCTCAAGGGCCGGGTCCTGGACCTGACCTTCAAGGAGTTCGAGCTCCTCAAATACCTGGCCCAGCATCCGGGCCGCGTCTTCACACGCGCCCAGCTGCTCCAGGAGGTCTGGGGCTACGACTACTTCGGTGGCACCCGGACCGTGGACGTGCACGTACGACGACTGCGCGCCAAGCTCGGCCCCGAGCACGAGTCGCTGATCGGAACCGTCCGGAACGTCGGTTACCGATTCGTTACTCCGGAGAAGGGCGAGCGCGCGACCGACGACGCCAAGGCCCGGAGCGACCGGCCAAAGGCGGAGGATGCGGACGAGACGGCCGCTCTGGACGCCACCGAGGTCAACGCCGACGTCTGACGGGGCCCGGCGTGCACAGGGGTCGCTCAGGCGGAGCACAGCGAAGACGGCTTACGCCCTGCCCAGAGCGGGTCCATCCGCGTAGACTCCGCGCGTGGCCAAGGTGACTCGAGATGACGTGGCGCGACTGGCAGGGACGTCGACTGCCGTCGTCAGTTACGTCATCAACAACGGACCCCGGCCGGTCGCCCCGGCCACGCGCGAGCGTGTTCTCGCCGCGATCAAGGAGCTGGGGTACCGGCCCGACCGGGTCGCCCAGGCGATGGCGTCCCGCCGGACGGACCTCATAGGCCTGATCATCCCGGACGCCCGTCAGCCCTTCTTCGGCGAGATGGCGCATGCGGTCGAACAGGCCGCGGCCGAGCGCGGAAAGATGGTCCTGGTCGGCAACACCGACTATGTCGCCGAGCGCGAGACCCACTATCTGCGGGCCTTCCTCGGCATGCGGGTCTCCGGCCTGATCCTCGTCAGCCACGCTCTCAACGACCTGGCCGCCGCGGAGATCGAGGCCTGGGACGCGCGCGTGGTGCTGCTGCACGAGCGGCCCGAGGCGATCGACGACGTCGCCGTCGTCCTCGACGACCTCACCGGCGCGAAGACGGCCGTCGAGCATCTCCTGAACCACGGCCATCCCTACGTCGCCTGTATGGGCGGCACCGCCGAAACCCCCTCCGTCGGCGACCCGGTCTCCGACCACGTCGAGGGCTGGCGACGGGCAATGGAGGAGGCCGGCCTCACCACCGAGGGACGGCTCTTCGAGGCGCCGTACAACCGCTACGACGCCTACCAGGTGGCGCTGGAGCTGCTGTCGGGGCCGAACCGCCCCCCCGCGATCTTCTGCTCCACCGACGACCAGGCCATCGGCCTGCTGCGGGCGGCGCGCGAGCTGCGCATCGACGTGCCGGGCGAGCTGGCGGTCATCGGCTTCGACGACATCAAGGAAGCCGCGCTCGCGGATCCGCCGATGACAACGATCGCATCGGACCGCTCCGCGATGGCGCGGGCCGCGGTGGACCTCGTACTGGACGACGGGCTGCGGGTGGCGGGGTCGCGGCGGGAGCGGTTGAAGCTGTTCCCGTCGAAGCTCGTCGTACGACGGTCCTGCGGCTGTGGATGAGGGCTCGCGGGCCCTTTATTAAGCCTCTCTGAGAGGTTTCCCGGTGGGGCCAGCGCGGTCTTTATATCGGGCAAACAAGGTTCTGGCGGCGTTCTCAGGGAGCACTCAGGGAGCTCTCATGGTCGGGCGACAAGCTCAGTGTCATGACCGAGAGCTTCCGCCGCGACGGCGAGTACGAGCAGTACGCGAACCCCTACCAGGGCGCCCAGCAGCACGCCTCCTCCCCCGTCAACCCCGAGTGGCCGGCCCCGCCGGCCCAGCCCCCCGCGCCGCAGCCGGTGACGGTGGAGCCGGGGACCACGGTGTGGCCGGCGCAGACTCAGGTCGCCGGCGGTGACGGCAACGGCAGCGGCGGTACCGCTGTCCTGACGGCGGTGGCGGCGGAGCCGGTGGCTCCCGCGCCTTCGCCCTCGCAGAAGAAGCGCGCCCGCGGTCCCTTCGCCCTCCTGGCCGCCGTCGCGATCGTCGCCGCGGCCATCGGCGGCGGTACGGCCTACGGCATCCAGGAGCTGACCGGCAACGACACGGTCGCCTCCAGCAGCAGCACCAGCACCAATGTGGTGCCGTCCGCCGACAAGGGCACGGTCTCCGGGGTCGCCAAGGCGGTCAGCCCGAGCATCGTCGAGATCAACGCGACGCTCAGCAACGGCTCCTCCACCGGCTCCGGTGTGATCATCACCAGCGACGGCGAGATCATCACCAACAACCACGTCATCTCCGGCGCCACCTCGGTCAAGGTCTCGACGAGCGACGGCAAGGAGTACACGGCCAAGGTCGTCGGCACCGACAGCGCCAAGGACCTCGCCCTGATCAAGCTGGAGAACGCCTCCGGCCTCACCACCGCGACCCTCGGCAACTCCGACGGTGTCCAGGTCGGCGACGAGGTCGTGGCGATCGGCTCCCCCGAGGGCCTGACCGGCACGGTGACCAGCGGCATCGTCTCCGCCCTGAACCGTGACGTGACCGTCTCGACGGACGAGAGCCAGAGCCAGGACCAGGGCCAGAGCGGCGGCAGCGGTCAGTGGCCGTTCGAGTTCGGCGGCCAGCAGTTCAACGGCGACACGGGTTCGTCGACGACGACGTACAAGGCCCTCCAGACGGACGCCTCGCTGAACCCCGGCAACTCCGGCGGCGCGCTGATCGACATGAACGGCAACATCATCGGCATCAACTCGGCGATGTACTCGGCCGCGGACTCCACGTCCTCCTCCAGCGCCGGCAGCGTCGGCCTCGGCTTCGCCATCCCGATCAACACCGTCAAGGCCGACCTCGCGAAGCTGCGGGCCGGCGGCACCGACAGCTGAACCACTGAGCGCGTAGGGAGTACGTCATGATCAAGCAGGTTTCCCACACGGTGGCCGCCACCGACCCGGCCGGCCTCACCCTGGCCCTTGAAGTGGCGTACGAGCTGCACGCGCCGACGGCGCCCGCGGTCCGGGCCCCCGAGATCTCGACAGTGGCCGCCCGCCGCACCGCCCGGCGCAGCCGGGTGCGCGCCTGACCCGGCCCGCGCCCGACCCGCCCCGTGCTTGACCCGACCGCCGGCCGACGTGCGACGCTGAAGGCGCCCACGTCCCACCGCACCCCGAGGAACCGCGAGCGATGAGCCCCGCCGATGGCGACCGTGACCCCCAGCGCATCCTGATCGTCGACGACGAGCCGGCCGTGCGCGAAGCACTCCAGCGCAGCCTCGCCTTCGAGGGCTACGACACGGAGGTCGCGGTCGACGGCGCGGACGCGCTGGAGAAGGCGACCGCGTACCAGCCCGACCTGGTCGTCCTCGACATCCAGATGCCCCGCATGGACGGTCTGACCGCCGCCCGCCGGATGCGCGGCGCGGGCACCACCACGCCGATCCTGATGCTGACGGCACGGGACACGGTCGGTGACCGGGTGACCGGCCTGGACGCCGGCGCCGACGACTACCTGGTCAAGCCGTTCGAGCTGGACGAGCTGTTCGCGCGGGTCCGTGCGCTGCTGCGGCGCAGCTCGTACGCGGCGGCTTCCGGTGCGGGTGCCGTGCCGGAGGACGAGGCGCTGACCTTCGCGGACCTCCGCATGGACCTGGCGACGCGGGAAGTCACCCGTGCCGGGCGCCCGGTGGAGCTGACCCGCACCGAGTTCACGCTGCTGGAGATGTTCATGGCGCACCCGCGCCAGGTCCTGACCCGTGAGCAGATCCTGAAGGCGGTCTGGGGCTTCGACTTCGAGCCGTCGTCGAACTCCCTCGACGTGTATGTCATGTACCTGCGCCGCAAGACCGAGGCGGGCGGCGAGCCCCGCCTCGTGCACACCGTGCGGGGCGTGGGCTATGTGCTCCGACAGGGCGGCGCGGAGTGAGGAAGCCTCTACGCCGCTTCCAGACCCTGCCGATCCGGGCGCGGCTGTCGTTGCTGGTGGCGGCGGCGGTGGCGTTCGCGGTGGCGGCGGTTTCGGTGACGTGCTGGTTCATCGTGCAGGGGAAACTGTACGACCAGGTGGACAGCGACTTGCAGAAGCTGATGCAGGGACCGCGGCAGATCCAGCAGATCGGCGATGCCGAGGCCGCCCTCAACTCCTGCACCACGACCCCGACGAACAGCACCGGCTTCAACTTCCGCAACAACTACTCGCAGGTGGTGACGGACAGCGGAAAGGTCTGTGTCTTCGACGGCTCCACGGGCACGATCAAGGTCACCCAGGCCGACAAGGACGTGATCAAGGAAGCCGACAGCAACCGGCTCCATTTCCGCAACGGCACCGACGAGAACGGCAACGCGGTCCGCGTGGTGACCCGCTATCTGGGCCCCACCACCACCGGCACCGGCCAGGCAGGCCCCGCCGTCGGAGTCGTCGCCGCCGTCCCTCTGAAGAGCACCGAGTCCACCCTCAACGAACTCGCCCTCATCCTCCTCCTCGTCTCCGGCATCGGAGTCCTCGGCGCCGGCGCAGCCGGTCTCGCCGTAGCCCGCGCAGGACTGCGCCCCGTCGACAAGCTCACCGAGGCCGTCGAACATGTGGCCCGTACCGAGGACTTGAGCGTGCGCATCCCGGTCGAGGACGACGCCGATGACGAAGTGGCCCGTCTCTCCCGCTCCTTCAACTCGATGAACACCTCCCTCGCCAACTCCCGCGAGCTGCAACAGCAGCTCATCGCGGACGCCGGTCATGAACTCCGTACTCCCCTGACCTCGTTGCGGACCAACATCGAGCTGCTCACCCGAAGTGAGGAGACGGGACGGCCCATCCCTGAGGCCGACCGCAAGGCGCTGCTCGCCTCCGTGAAGGCACAGATGACCGAACTGGCCGTTCTCATCGGTGACTTGCAGGAGCTGTCCCGCTCGGAAGGCCAGCGCGGCGAGCGCGTGCAGGTCGTGTCGCTGGAGGACACCGTCGAGTCGGCGCTCCGCCGCGCCCGGCTCCGTGGGCCGGAGTTGACGATCAACGCCCATCTGGAACCCTGGTTCGCCCGTGCCGAGCCCGCCGCGCTGGAACGCGCCGTCGTCAACATCCTCGACAACGCCGTGAAGTTCAGCCCCGAGGGCGGCACGATCGACGTACGGCTGAGCCAGGGCGAGCTGACGGTCCGCGACCACGGCCCCGGCATCCCCGCCGAGGAACTCCCGCACGTCTTCGACCGCTTCTGGCGCTCCCCCAGCGCCCGCGCCCTCCCCGGCTCCGGCCTCGGCCTGTCCATCGTCGCCCGTACCGTGGAGCAGGCCGGCGGTCAGGTGACCCTGGGGCACGCGGACGGCGGCGGCACGATCGCGACCGTACGTCTGCCGGGGGCCGCGACGCCGCCGCCGGAAACGGTCTGAGAGCCCCGGCAACCTTTCCGCCCCGCGCGGCAACCACGTTCCGTCCCGCACCCCCACGGAACGGAAGCCGTACGGATGACCGACACCCGCAGCAAGCCCCGCCATCGCCGGCGCAAGACCGCTCTTGTCGTCGGCGCCCCCCTCGCCCTGACGGCGGCCGGTGTTCTCGCCTACAGCCCCGTCTTCGGTGACGACGCCGAGAACGCCGCGTCCGCCGCCACCGCCGCCGCCGCGCCCGCCTGGGCCACCGCCACCGCCGACGGCTTCGCCTCGGTCAACGCCCTCGGCCAGAACGGCACTTACGGCGGCCGGGACGGCCAGATCGTCACCGTGAAGACGCTGGCCGACCTGGAGAAGTACGCGACGGCCGCCGAGCCGTACGTCATCGTCGTCGCCGCGACCATCAACATGGACCCGGTCGGCAAAGAGATCAAGGTGCAGTCCAACAAGACCATCGTCGGGTCCGGGACGTCCGGGCACATCGTCGGCGGTGGCTTCTTCCTCGGCACCGGCGTCCACAACGTCATCATCCGGAACCTGACCATTCGGGATGCCTATCAAGGCGTGTGGAACGACAAGGAGCACGACTTCGACGGCATCCAGATGGACGGCGCCCACCATGTGTGGATCGATCACAACGATCTGCGGCACATGGCCGACGGGCTCATCGACGTGCGCAAGGACAGCACGTACGTGACGGTCTCCTGGAACAAGATGAGCCAGGACAACAAGGCGTTCGGCATCGGGTGGACCGACAACGTCGTCACCGACATCACCATCCACCACAACTGGATCCGGGAGACCGAGCAGCGCAACCCGTCCACGGACAACGCCGCCCACGCCCACCTCTACAACAACTTCCTGGAGGACGTCGCCGGCACCGACATCACGTCGTCGTACGGGAACTACTCGCGCGGCGCCACCAAGATGGTGCTGGAGAACTCGTACTTCCAGGGCATGAACAACCCCGTCATCAAGGACAGCACCGCCACCATCGTCCAGAAGGGCAACACCTTCGTCGGGACGAGCGGGAGGAACGAGAGCGGGGGTACCGCCTTCGATCCGAAGAGCTACTACGCGTACACGCTCGACGCGACGGCCAACGTGCCCTCGCTCCTCAAGTCCGGTGCGGGGCCGCGGAGTTCGATAGGCACCACCGCGTCCACGTCCGCGTCCGCCGCCACGCTGGCCGCCGCTGCCACCACCCTCACCGTCGCCAAGGACGGCAGCGGGCAGTACACGACCGTGCAGGCCGCGGTGAACGCCGTACCGGCCAACAACGCCTCGCGTGTCGTCATCCAGGTGAAGCCGGGGACGTACCGCGAGCTGGTGAAGGTGCCGTCCAACAAGCCGCACGTCACCATCCAGGGCACGGGCGGCAGCCGTAAGGACACGGTGATCGTCTACAACAACGCCTCGGGCACGCAGAAGCCGGACGGTTCGGGGACCTACGGCACCGGCGGCAGCGCCACCGTCGCCGTCGACGCCGATGACTTCCAGGCGCGCAACCTGACCATCTCCAACGACTTCGACGAAGCCGCCCACACCGACATCGCCCAGCAGGCCGTCGCCCTGCGCACCAGCGCCGACAAGGTGTTCCTGGACGGGGTCATCGTCAGCGGCGACCAGGACACGCTGCTGGTGGACACGGCCGCCAAGGAGAAGCTGGGCCGTGTCTACATGACCAACTCCTACGTCATCGGCAACGTCGACTTCATCTTCGGGCGCGCCACCGCGGTGATCGACAAGTCCGTCATCACGCTGAAGAAGCGCTACAACGGCACCTCCGCCGGGTACGTCACCGCTCCCAGCACGGCCGCCGACCGCAAGGGCTTCCTGATCGCCAACTCCACGGTCAACGGCGACGTCTCGGCCGCGAGCTTCTATCTCGGCCGCCCCTGGCACGCCGGTGGTGACGCGACCCTCGACCCGCAGACGACCGTCCGCAACACCAGCCTGAGCGCGGCGATCAAGTCCACCCCGTGGACCGACATGAGCGGCTTCTCCTGGAAGGCCGACCGGTTCGCCGAGTACAAGAACACGGGCGCCGGATCGGGCGCCGCGAGCGGCGACCGGCCCCAGCTGACCGACGCGCAGGCCGCGAACCAGGAGGTCGCGGACTGGCTCGGCGACTGGACGCCGACGGCTTCCTGACGCCGGGTACAAGCGCTGTCGGTGCCCGTTGATAACGTGCCTCGTCCACTCATCAGCTGTGTGAAGGGACGGGGCACGTGCGGGACGTGACATGCCATCAGGTCAGTGACCAGCGGCTGGCCGAGGCGCTCGACGACATCCACGGGCGGGCGTTCTCGCACTGGCACTCCCTGCGGTACGACAGCATCTCGCCGGCACTGATACAGGCCATGGCGGACGAACTCCTCGACCATGTCGCCGCCCGTGCGGTCGCGGACCCGGGGCTCGACCACCAGGCGCGCGTGGTCGCCGTCACCGCGGCGGAGTGTGTGCACGGAGTGCTGAGCGTCCTGTGCTTCCCGAACGGGGACCAGGAGATCCGGTTCCCCCTCGTCGGGGAACGGATCAGCACGGACCCCGATGACGACGAGTTCGGGGACGGGCCCCTCACCTTCCGGGATGTCGTCAAGGAGGCGCCCACCGCGCGGACGTGGCTCGATCTGTTCGAGGTGGCTGTCGTCAGCGGGCTCGTGCGGGACCGGGAGCGGATCGTCGGGCTGCTGCTGCGCGGGGACTACGCGCCCGCCGTCCGGGACGGGTCGCCCTACAACCCGTACACCTCCGTCTCCGCCCCCGCCGACCTCGCCGCCATGGACGCCCTGTGCCGCTATCTCACCGAGCCGGCCGGGCATCTGCCCCGCGACTGGCCGGCCGTCGCACTGCGCAAGCCCGACACCGGGGAGCGCGCGGAGTCCGCCCGGCGGCTCGACGCGATCGGCGAGATCGGCGAGATCGGCGAGATCGGCGATGCGCTGAGTGCGGACCAGCGCCTGCTGCGCGTGCTCCTCGACGACGACCAGGCCTCCTTCGAGGAGGCTCTCGCGGCCCGGCTGATCGCCCACCGGGAGTGCCTTGAGGCCGCTGCCGGTGATCCGGCGCCCCGTTCCCTCCTCCCCCTCGGCGCCCTCGCCCTGGCCTGTCTCGCCGTCCAGGTCCATGGCTGGGAGCTCGGCGTCCGGTCCGGCTATCTGCCGCACGGACTGCTCGGGACGGCGGGGGCAGGGGTGTGACCTGCCGGGAGTACCACACCGACCGACGCGCACGGCTGAAGGCCCTCGGGCTCATCGCGGCGATGCCCCACGCCCTGCGGCCCGGTAGCCAGGCCGGCTGCGAGCCTTAAAGGCCACGCTCATCGCCTTGCCAGCTCTGCCACAGGCTCTCGTCACACCGTGTTCGGATGGCGCGGAAGATTCTGCTGGCCGATGACGACGAGGCCGTGAGAGAAGGGCTTGGGCGGCTGCTGCGGTTCGAGGGGTACGAGACCGTCCTCGCCGGGGACGGGCGCAGTGCCCTGGAACTCATGGCGGACGGCCCGGACCTGGTGCTGATGGACGTCACCATGCCCGGACTCGACGGGCTGGCCGCCACCCGCCGTATCCGGGCCTCCGGCTCCACCGTCCCGATCCTGATGATCACCGGACGGGCCGCGGTCGGCGACCGGATCGTCGCCCTCGACAACGGCGCCGACGACTATCTCGCCAAACCCTTCGACGCCGAGGAACTGCTCGCCCGGGTCAGGGCGTTGCTGCGGCGCAGCCGACCGCGTGTGGTGCCGCCGCAAGCCAGTGAGCGGCTGTCGTTCCAGGACATCGCCATCGATCTGCGCACCCGTGCCGTCACCCGCGGCGGCCGTCCCCTCGACCTCACCCGGACCGAGTACGCGCTTCTCGCCTACCTCATGCGGCATCCGGCCAAGGTGCTCAGCCGGGCGCAGATCCACAAGGAGGTGTGGGGCTTCGACTTCGAGCCCGCCTCCAACACCCTGGACGTGTACGTCATGTATCTGCGGCGCAAGCTGGAGAGCCGCGGCGAACCGCGGCTCATCCAGACCGTGCGGGGACTGGGCTACACGCTCAGGAGTCCGGCGGGGCTCCCGGTCGGCCGCACCTCCCGCTGACCGGCGTACGCCAGGTGCGCGTACGTCCCGCCGCGCCGGACGAGTTCGTCGTGCGTGCCCTCCTCCACCAGCCGTCCGCCGTCCACGACGAGAATGCGGTCGGCGTCGGGGGCCAGGCTCAGATCGTGCGTGATCATGATCGTCGTACGGCCGGACATCAGGTGGCGCAGCGGCTGGACGATCCGCCGCGCGGCCATCGCGTCCAGGCCGGCCGTCGGCTCGTCGAGGATCAGGACGGGCGCGGCGCGCAGGATCGCGCGGGCGATGGCGATGCGCTTGAGCTGGCCGCCGGAGAGGGCGGCGGTGCCGGGGGCGATGACGGTGTCGTAGCCGTCGGGGAGTTCGGCGACGAAGGTGTGGGCGGCGGCTGCCGCGGCGGCCTTCTCGATCTCCTCCTGTGTCGCGCCCGGACGCCCGCAGGCGATGTTCTCCCGGATGGTGCCGTGCAGGATCAGCGTCTCCTGAGGGAGCAGGGCGATGTTCTCGCGCAGGAATGCGAGCGGTACGTCCGTCAGCGGGACGCCGTCCAGGCAGAGCACGCCGGACGAGGGGTCGTAGAAGCGCAGCAGCAGCTTGGCGAGGGTGGACTTGCCGGCGCCGCTCGGGCCGGTGACGAGGACGAGTTCGCCGGGGGCGGCGGTGAAGGTGACGTCGCTCAGAGAGGCGTGCGCGGCGCCCGGGTAGCCGAAGCTCGCGCCGTGCACGCTGACCCACCCGCGCACCGGCCACTCCCGCACGGGCTCGGCGGGGTCGGTGACGGCGGGTTCGGCATCGAGGATCTCGTTGAGGCGCTGGGCGCCGGCGGTGGCGGCGGTGAGGGTGAGGCCGAGCCCGCCGAGGTTGCGGACGGGCGGGTAGAGGTAGCCGATGAAGGCGGCGAAGGCGAGAAGCTGACCGAGGGTCATACGGTCGGCGGAGATCTCCCACACCCCGAGTCCGATGACGGCGAGCACGCAGATCGTCTCGACCACCTCGACGAACTGCTCGTACATCTCGCTGAGCCGGGCCCCGCGGACGCTGGCCCGCATCCAGGCCCTGGCCTCGCGGTCCAGGCGCTGTTCCTCGTCCCGGTGGCGGTTGTAGGCCTGGGTGAGGACCACGTTGCCGAGCGACTCCTCCACCACCGAGGTGATCGCGCCGTCGGCGACGCGCTCGTCCTGGGAGGCGCTCTTGATGCGCCCGGCGAAGCGGCGGGCGGCGAGCAGGAACAGCGGCGCGAGGACGAAGGTGGCAAGGGCCAGGTCCCAGCGGAGCCAGAGGGCGGCGGCGGAGTAGAAGACGGCGGCGAAGGCGGCGGAGACGGTGCCGACGACCCCGGACACCACCATCTGCTCGATGGCCTCGACGTCACCGGTGAGCCGCTCGACGAGGTCGCCCTGCCGGTGCTGCTGGAAGAAGTGCGGCGGCAGGTCCTGCACATGCCGGAACACCTTCGCCCGCAGCCGGAGCACGAATCTCTCGGCGGTCCAGGTGGCGAGCGAGTTGCCGAGGTAGCCGACGAGCGCACCGAGCGCCGCGACGGCGAGCCAGGCACCGGCCGGGCCCCAGAAGGCGGCGAGCGAACCGGCCTTGAGCGCGGTGTCGGTCAGCTCGGCGAACAGCAGGATCGAGGCGGTCTCGGCGAGCGCGGACACCACCACACAGGCGATGATCGCCAGCAGCCACTTACGGTCGCCGCGGGTGAGCGGCCAGAACCGGTGGAAGGCCGCACGGATCTCTTTCATCGTCCCTCCCTTCGGACATGCCCGAGGCGGGGCCACCGAGTCCCTGTCGGTGGCCCCGCCTCGTCGTTTCGGGTGTCAGCAGCCCTGGTTCTTGTTGCCGACCGGGCGGCGGCGCGACGTGGCGGCGGCGGTGGCCTTCTTCGGCGCGGCCTTCTTCTTGGGGGCCGGGGCGGCGGGCTTGGTGTTCTTCTTGGCGACGGGGGCAATCTTGTGGAAGCTCATGGAATTCTCCTCGGTGATTATCAGGTACGGATTACGGGCAGCTTATGCCGGTTATTTTTGGTCAGCGCTTGCTGCTCAGCGTTTGCTGCTCAGCGCTTATTGCTCAGTGCTTATGGGACACCGGGCGTCGCCGCGGGGTCACCTTCTTCACCTGGGCCTTCTTCTGCGGAGCGGGCTTGCGGGCCGCCTTGACGGGGGTGACCTTGTGGAAGCTCATCGGTTTCTCCTTCGCCGTTCGGTTTCGACATGGAAAACACTACGGGACCCCGAACCCGGAAAAGGCCAATTCCGCTTAGACCTCGATGAATTGCGACTGAGACAAGTTTTCAGGGGAAACCCGGAACCAAACCTCGTCTCACACAGGTTTTAATACGCGAAGAGGCGGCCACGTCGGTGACGTGGCCGCCTCTTCGGTACTGCGGAAACCGCTACTGCACGATCGTGATCCGGTTCGTCACCGGCGGCGCGATCGGGCTGGTGGCCGAGGAGTTGGCCAGGAGGTACTGCTCCAGGGCCGCGAGGTCGTCGGTGCCGACGAGGTCGTTGGTGCCCTGGCCCAGGGTGGTGATGCCGTCGCCGCCGCCCGCGAGGAAGCTGTTGGTGGCGACACGGTAGGTGGCCGTCGGGTCGAGGGCGACGCCGCTCAGCTTCACGGAGTCGACGACGATCCGGTCCGCGCCCGTCTTCGTCAGGTCCAGGGTGTAGGTGAGACCCGAGGACGGCTGAAGGATCTTCGGGGAGGCCGCGTTCGAACCGCTGACCTGCTCCTGGAGGACCTTGATCAGCTGGGCGCCGGTGAAGTCCTGGAGGTTCACGGTGTTGGAGAACGGCTGGACCGTGAAGCCCTCGGCGTAGGTCACCACGCCGTCGCCCTCGGTGCCCTTCTGCGCGTACGTCAGCCCGGCCCGCACACCGCCCGGGTTCATCAGCGCGAGGTCGGTCTCCGGGTCGAGCTGCTTGCCGTAGGCGAGCTGCGCGTCGGCGATGAGGTCGCCCATCGGGGACTCGGTGCCGGTGCTCGTGATGTCGGCGGAGATGTAGCCGATCGCGCGGTTGCCGATGGGCGCCGCGAGGGTGTTCCACCGGCCGATCAGCTCGGTCATGTCCGGCGCCTTGGCGACGGTCCGGGTGACCACGTGGTTCGCCGACTTCACCGACGTGCGGGCGATGTCACCCGTCCAACGGTCGTACGTCAGCGTCGTGTCCGTGTAGAGACGGCCGAAGGAGGCGGCCGAGGTGACCGTGCGCGGGTTGCCCGCCGGGTCGTTGATGGTGCAGGCGTACGCGGCGTGGGTGTGACCCGTCACCAGCGCGTCGACCTGCGGGGTGATGTTCTTGGCGATGTCCACGATCGGGCCGGAGATACCGTCACCCGCGCCCGGGGAGTCGCAGTTGTAGTTGTACGACCCGGAGGCCGGCGCGCCGCCCTCGTGGATGAGGGCCACGATCGACTTCACGCCCTGGCGCTGGAGCTCCTTGGCGTACTTGTTGATCGTCTCGACCTCGTCCTTGAACTTCAGGCCCTTGACGCCCTCGGCGGAGACGACGCCGGGGGTGTCCTCCAGGGTGACGCCGATGAAGCCGACCTTGATGCCGTTCTTCTGCCAGACGTAGTACGGCTTGAGGATCGGCTTGCCGGTCTTCTCGCTCAGGACGTTGGCGGCCAGGTAGGGGAAGTCGGCGCCCTCGAACTCCTCGTCCGAGTAGCAGCCGGCCGTCGGGTGACAGCCGCCCTTCTGGAGGCGGGCCAGTTCCCTGGCGCCCTCGTCGAACTCGTGGTTGCCGACCGAGGTGACGTCCAGGTCCAGCTTGTTGAGCGCCTCGATGGTGGGCTCGTCGTGGAAGAGACCCGAGATCAGCGGGGAGGCGCCGACCATGTCGCCACCGGCCGCGGTGATGGAGTACTTGTTGCCCGCGCGCGCCTCGCGCAGGTGCGTCGCCAGGTACTCGACACCACCGGCGTCGATGGTCTTGGTGGTGCCGTCCGCCTGGAGCTCGGTGACCCGGCCGGAGGAGCCGGACGGCGGCTCCAGGTTGCCGTGCAGGTCGTTGAAGGACAGCAGCTGGACGTCCTGGTAACGACTGGGCGCCTTACCCGGTTTGCCCGATTCGACCGGGGCGGCCGACGAGGGCAGCGCGGCGGCGAGGGCACCGGCGGTGGCGAGACCGGCGGCTGCGGCGAGCAGTCGGACGGTCCGTCTGCGGCGGTGGTGCGGCTGGGATATGGCTGGCATACGCCCCCCTGTGGGTCGGCTGAGCAAGTGGGCCCCGTCCGGCGCAGCCTAAAGTCAACGCGCGTAGCGCGACAGGGGTTTCTTGGTTACATCCTGGTTTCCCTTTGCCCTCTCCTTTGCAGGCGCTTTGCGGGGTTTACGGTGCCGCCACTTTGCGCGCTCTCCCCCGTACCCTCGTACGCATGACCAGCGACGACACCGTGCGGCCCGGCAGCACTCGCTCCATCCAGAACCACGCGGCGCTCTCCCCGGACCAGACCGACGCCGTCCTCGCGCTCCTCGCGGAGGCCGCCCGCGCCGACGGCCAGCAGGCGGTCTCGGAGCAGGGCCGGCTGCAACTGCGCGGTGGCGCCCGCGAGGGCGTGGACCATCTGCTGCTGACCGTCGACGACGAACTCGTCGGCTACGCCCAGCTGGAGGACACCGATCCCGTGGAGGCCCCGGCCGCCGAGCTGGTCGTCCACCCCGCGCACCGCGGTCGCGGCCACGGCCGGGCGCTCGGCTCCGCCCTCCTCGCCGCCTCCGGCAAGCGGCTGCGGGTGTGGGCCCACGGCGGTCACTCCGCCGCCCGGCATCTCGCGCAGGTCCTCGGGCTGACCCTGTTCCGTGAGCTACGGCAGATGCGGCGGTCCCTGACCGACCTGGACCTGCCCGACCCGGTGCTCCCGGAGGGCGTTTCCGTACGGCCCTTCGTCCCCGGCACCGATGACGCCGCCTGGCTCGCCGTGAACGCCGCCGCGTTCGCCCACCATCCCGAGCAGGGCTCGCTCGTCCAGCGCGACCTCGACGACCGGATGGCCCAGCCCTGGTTCGACCCGGCCGGCTTCTTCCTCGCCTTCCGCGGCGACGAACTCGTCGGCTTCCACTGGACGAAGGTCCACGCGATGGAGCGGCTGGGCGAGGTGTATGTGCTGGGGGTGAAGCCGGGCGTCCAGGGCGGCGGCCTCGGCAAGTCCCTCACCACCATCGGGCTGCGGCACCTCGCCGCACAGGGGCTGCCGACGGCGATGCTCTACGTGGACGCGGACAACAAGGCCGCGGTGTCGGTGTACGAGCGGCTCGGGTTCGTGACGCATGAGACGGACCTGATGTACCGCACGGAGACGTGACGCGGGCGCTGGCGTGAGCCGATGTGACGCGGCGTGGGATTGCGCCGCGCCCGGCGTCCGTGTCATCCGCCTGGGGGCTGCCGCCCCCAGCCCACCGCTTCGGCCCTGAACGGGCCTCGTCCTCAAACGCCGGACGTGCTGAAAGGCGCTCTCCGCTTCAACGGCTCCGGTCCGCACACCCCCCACATCACCACCGCGCCGGCCAGCACCATCCCCCACCGGTCATGTGCCGCTCCCCATCGCGGGTCCTCCGGCCCCACGAACAGCGCCCAGCGCCCCGGCAACAGCAGCAGCCCGAGGACGGCCGTCGTGAGCACCGCGCCGGCCACCGCCTGTCCCGGCTCCGCCGCCTGGGTGAAGCGGATCGCCGCCGCCGACGCCGCGAGCGCCAGGGTGAAGGCGGCGCCCGCCTCCAGGGTCACGTCGCCCACGGACGGACGTATGCCGTCCGGCACGAGCAGGAGCGCCGCCGTCCACCACACCGCGGTGAACGGCGCGACCAGCGCCAGCCGCAGGGCGTGACGGACGGGTCTGCGGGTCGGTACCGGAGCCGTGGTGTGCCGGGCCGGGTCGTCCAGTACGAACGCCAGGCCGAGGGCGAAGGCCAGGACGCCGGCCCGCAGCAGGTTCAGCGCCAGCAGCTCGTCGACCCCGGTGGTCAGCCGCGCCATCGAGACGATCAGCAGCCCCACGGCACCGGCGGCACCGAGCGCCCGCCAGGGAAGGGTGCGCAGGACGGGCGCCACCAGCGCCACGGTCACTCTCATCCGTCCACCCCCGCCTTCGCCTTGGGTGGGGCGCGGCGGGACACGCCGCACCAGCCCTTCACTCACTCGCACTTGTCCGCCCCCACCTTTGCCTTCACACCCAGCAGTTCGGCCGCCCGGGCCGTCGTCACCTTCGGCGAGGTCAGGTCGGTCCAGTTCGCCTTCACCTTCGCCGCCACCCCGTCCCGCGGCTGCTCCAGCAGCTTGCGCACGACGGTCGTCTGACCGGCCGTCATCAGCAGCGGGTTCGTCTGGGACAGGACGATCGCCGAGCCGCTCGCGCTGTCGTCCAGACGGACGTTCTTGAGGGCGCCGATCGGGTCGGACCGCCCGGCCAGGGCCAGCCACATGAGGGTGACCATGCGGCCGTCGCACAGGTCACCGGTCGTCTTCTCGTCGCCGGTGACCAGGACCCCGGCGACGGCGACCGAGAACTCCGGGACGCGGTTGCCGCCCCAGGCCGTGCCCACCGTCACCTGGCCCGGGGTCGCGGCGGGTTCGAGGGCGGAGTCGCCGTCGAGGCCGTAGCGCGCGTCGATCCGCTGGCGGACGAGCAGGCTCTGGTCGTGGGCCGTGCCGCCGGCGAGGGACTGCACCTCGGCCACGGTCCGTGCCCAGTCCGCGGTCCGGCCCCGCCACTCGGGGAAGGCGCAGTAGCGCGACCCGTCCCGCTCCACGCAGGTCTGCACCTGCTCGGGGTGGAGCGAGGCCCGCTCCCGGGCTGCCGTCACGTCCGGGGCGACACCCTGGCCCTGGGCGACCGCGCCGAGGACCGTCAGCGCCAGCGCCCCGGCGAACCCGGCCTGCACGGACCGCGCCCGGAGGCCGCCGCCGACCAGCACCGCGAGCAGCGCCACGGTCAGGCCGAGCGCGGCGAGATAGAGGGCGTGCCAGGCGGCGGGGCGGCCGATCAGGTCGGAGGGCAGGGTGTTGCTGCTGGCCACGCCTATGACCGGGGTCAGCCAGCGCGTCCAGCCGTCGTCGACGCCCCCGCCGGTGCTGAGGAGGAAGAGGAACAGGAAGAAGACCACGACCAGCGGTGCCGTGAAGGCCGTCCGCACCAGGCGGGCGAGCAGCACCCCGGCAGCCCCGAACGCCAGCACCGTCAGCGGCCCGACCAGCAGCTCGCCCGGCGAACCGTGCCCGAGCGCGCCCGGCTTGAGCGCCTGCCAGGTGAACTGGCCGGCCACGCACACCGCGGTGAGCAGGACGGCCGGGACCACGGAGAGCAGATGCGCGGCCGTCCGGTGTGCCGTGCTCATCACCAGCACCGTGAAGTGCCGTTCCGTGTCGCGGCGGCGGGATCTCAGCACGGTCTGGTTCACGGCCAGCAGGACCGCGAGGCCGACGAAGAGCGGGCCGCCCTGCGTGGCGCGGTCGGCGTCCTGGAGGGCCGGGTAGCCGTCCGCGTAGTCCAGGGCGCGCCACACGATCCAGGCCGCGTAGACGAGGAAGCCGAGGAGCACCGGGACGGTCGTCAGGAGCCGGCGCGCCTCGAAGCGCGCCAGGGCGAACACGGCCGCCCAGGAGTTCTGTGACGGTGTCCGCGTGGCGGTCGGGGCCGCCTCCATGACCGCGCTCATGCCGCCGCCACCTCCACGCCCGCGTCGTCGAGGGTGAGCAGATAGCCGTCCTCCAGGGTGGGGTCGGCTAGGTCGGCGCCGGCGGGCGGGCTGCCCACGTTGCGGAAGGAGCCGGTGCCGGTGCGCCAGCCCGCCTTCGCGCCCGGGTCGCGTTCCGCGCTGTGCCACACGCGTCCGGCGGCCACCGCGGTCAGCTCGGCCGGGGTGCCGTCGAAGCGGATCCGACCGCTCGCCATCACCACGACGCGGTGGCAGAGCATCGCCACGTCCTCCGTCTGGTGGGTGGACAGGAGCACGGTCCGGCCCTCGCCCGCCCGGGCGATCAACTCCCGGAAGCGCATGCGCTGTTCGGGGTCGAGGCCGACCGTCGGCTCGTCCAGGACGAGGAAACCGGGGTCGCCGACGAGCGCCGCGGCCAGCGCCACCCGCTGTCGCATGCCGCCGGACAGCTTCTTGATGCGCTTGGCGCGGACGTCGCCCAGGTCGACCTCGTCGAGCACGCGCCGCACCTCGCGATGGCGGGCGCCGCGGTCGGTGAGCTCCTTCAGGATCGCCACGTAGTCGACGAACTCGAAGGCCGTGAAGTCCGGGTGGAAGCCGGGGGTCTGGGGCAGATAGCCGAGCCGCCGCCGGACCTCCTGCCGGCCGCGCGCGGTGCCCGGGTCGTTCCCCAGCACCGTGAAGGCGCCGCGGTCGGCGGGGACGGCCGTGGCCAGCACCCGCAACAGGGTGGTCTTTCCCGCCCCGTTGGGGCCGAGCAGCCCGGTGACGCCCCGGGTCAGCCGCAGCGACACGTCGTCGAGGGCGCGGGTACCGCCGTAATGGAGGCTGAGCCCCTCGGCGGAGACGGTGGGTGTCATACGGCACTCCTGTGGAAGACGTCGAAACGGTCGCGTACGAGGAAGAGCAGGCCGACCGCGAGGGCGGCGACCGCCGCGGCGGCGCCCTGGCCGGCCGCGGTGAACGGCACGAGCGGGCCGTCGCCGGCCCGGTCGGCGGCGACGAGCAGCGCGATCCACGCCCCGCCGACCAGGGACGGCGCGAGCACCGGGCCCAGGCGCGGGGTGAGCGCGAGGCCGGTCGCGGTCAGGGCGAGCGCGGGCAGCAGCCAGGCCAGCGCGCGCAGGCCGTAGGAGGGGAGGGCGAGAGTCGCCAGGCCGTTGAGGCCCAGGCCTGCGGCGAGCACCGCCACCGTGCGGATCATCAGCAGCCGGAAGCCGTGCACCGGGCTGACGACCGCCATCTCGTACGTCGGGTCCAGCGCGGGGCCGTACGACAGCGCGACACCGGCGAGCGGGAGCAGCGGGGCCAGGGCGAGGAAGAGGGTCGGCGAGTCGGCCGTGTAGACCACGCCCACGGTCGTCAGCAGCAGGAACACCACCGCCGCCAGCCATGAGCGGCGCAGCACGGGTGTCGCCGTGAGCAACCGCGCGACATGGTCGGCGACGCCGAGCCGCACGAGCAGCGCCTCGAACAGCCCCCTTCGGGGGACGTCGAGTTCGGCGTCGAGCCGCTCCCAGCCGGTGTCGAGGGCGACCGGGTCGCTCACCGAGGCGAGCGCCTCTCGGCAGTCCGCGCAGGACATCAGGTGCGTGTCGGCGGACCAGAGCCGGGGCGCCGCCAGCTCGCCCTGGGCGTAGGCCCGTAGATCCTCGGCATCCACATGCCACGTCATGCCGTCACCTCCGCTGTCCTCGCACGGCCCCGCAGTCCCCGTCCGTCCATCCGCCCGCTCATGCCAGCGCCTCCCGCAGTTGCTTGCGGGCCCGCAGCGCCCGCGTCTTGACCGTCCCGGGCGGAATTCCCAGGACGACGGCGGCCTCGCGGGTGGTCAGTCCGTCGATGACCGTCGCCTGGAGGACCGCGCGGAGTTCGGGGGAGAGCCGGACCAGGGCGCCGGCGAGGTCCCCGTGCTCCACCCCCGCGAGCACGCGCTCCTCCGCGGACGCCTCGTGGCGATGCCGCAGCCGGGCCAGCGCCTGCCGCATCCGGCCCCGCGCCCCGTCGCCGCGCAGCGCGTCGACCAGTCGCCGTGATCCGATCCGCCACAGCCACCCGGTCACGTCGCCGTCCTCCCGGTAGCGGGCCGTGCCGCGCCAGATCGCGAGGAACGTCTCCTGCACGACGTCGTCGACTATCCCGGCGTCGGCGCACCGGCCCCGCAGTCGCGCGGTCAGCCAGGGCGCGAACCGCCGGTACAGCTCCTCGAAGGCGCGCCGGTCCCCGTCCGCCGCGGCCCGCAGCAGATCTCCGTCGCTTCTCGTCTCGCTCACACCCCCTCATCGCACGAGCCCCACCGATCGGTTCACGGAATCGGGCTTGACTTTGTGGCCACCTTTGAACCACCCTTTCACTACTCAATTAGTGAAAGGGTGGTTGTACGGGTGCTCGAGTACCGCATCGACCGGCACTCCGGCGTCGCCACGTACGTGCAGATCGTGCAACAGACGAAACAAGCGCTACGCCTGGGCCTGCTGGAACCCGGCGACAAGCTGCCCACGGCCCGTGAGGTCGTCGAGGCAACCGCCATCAATCCGAACACCGTGCTCAAGGCCTACCGAGAGCTGGAGCGCGAGGGACTGGTCGAGGCCCGCCGCGGGCTCGGCACCTTCGTGCGCCGCGGCCTCGGCGCCGCCCCCGCCGACTCGCCCCTGCACACCGAGCTGGAGGACTGGACCGCCAAGGCCCTCGACTCCGGCCTCGACCGGGACGACGTGGCGGCACTCTTCACCGCCGTACTCGACAAGCACTTCTCGGCTCGGCTCTCCGAAGAGTCCGCCTCGGCCAAGCAGCCCGCCTCGACCAAGCACAGCCAGGGAGACCCCTCATGACCGACACCGCCCTCGAGGCAGCCGCGCTGGGCAAGCGCTTCGGCCGGCTGCGGCGGAGCGCCGGATGGGCCCTGCGGGACTGCTCCTTCACGCTCCCCGCCGGCCGCGTCTGCGCCGTCGTCGGCCCCAACGGGGCGGGCAAGTCCACCCTGCTCGCCCTCGCGGCCGGCCTCATGGCGCCGACCGAGGGCCGCCTCGCCGTCCTCGGCGGCCCCGTGGGCGAGGCACGCGCACGCGTGGGCTTCGTCGCCCAGGACAAGCCGCTCTACCCGCAGCTCACCGTCGCCGAGACGCTCCGCATGGGCGCCGACCTCAACCCCGGGCGCTGGGACACGCGCGCCGCCGAGGCCATCGTGGCCGGCGGCGACCTCGACCCGAAGGCCCGCGTCCGCTCCCTGTCCGGCGGCCAGCGCACCCGCGTCGCCCTCGCCCTCGCCCTCGGCAAACGGCCCGAACTGCTGCTCCTGGACGAGCCCATGGCCGACCTCGACCCACTGGCCCGGCACGAGCTGATGGGCGTCCTGATGTCCCAGGCGGCCCAGCACGGCACCACGATCGTCATGTCCTCGCACGTGGTGGCCGAGCTGGAGGACTCCTGCGACCACCTCCTGCTCATCGGCGGCGGCCGGGTCCGGCTCGCCGGGGAGATCGACGCACTGCTGGAGACCCACGCGCGCGTGTCGACCACCGCCGACACCGACCTCGCCCCGCACACCGTCGTCGAGTCCCGCACCACGGGCCGCCAGCTCACCGCCCTGATCCGCCCGGCCGCGCCGCTCCCCACCGACTGGCGCACCGGCACGCCCACCCTGGAGGAGCTGGTCCTGTCCTATCTGCGCAACCCCGGGGCGCCGACGCCGGCCACCGCGGTGAAGTGCCGTGAGGAGTCCGTCGCGTGACCGTCCTCACCCCGCCCACGGCCGGCTCCCCGCACCTCACCCGCTGGCTGATCCGCCTGCACCGCCCGGCCCTCCTCCTGTGGACGGCCGTGGTCGTCGCCGTCTCCGGTGTTCTGCTGTGGCTGCGCGGCCCGCTCGCGAACGCGTCCGCGGCGGCCTGGCGGGCGTACGACGCCTGCCAGCAAGCGACGTGCGCGTACGACCAGGCCGCGATCATCCACTACAAGGACATCTACGGCTATACGACCTACGCCGTCCTCGCCGCCCCCTTCCTGGTCGCCGCCTGGGCGGGCGCCGCCCTCACCGGCCGCGAGGTGGAGACGGGCACCGCCCGGCTGGCGTGGACGCAGAGCACCTCCCCGCTCCGCTGGTTCGCCTCCCGGCTGGCGCTTCCGGCGGCCGTGGTCACCGCGGGCACCGGCCTGCTGGTCCTGCTGCACCACCTGGCGTGGTCGGCGGGCAAGGGCCGGATCGGCAGCCTCAAGAGCTGGTACGACCTGCCGACCTTCTACGCCAACGGCCCGGTCGTGGTCGCCCTCGCCCTGGCCGGCCTCGTCGGCGGCGCCCTCGCGGGCCTGCTCCGGCGCGGTTCCCTGCCGGCCCTGGTCGCGGGCCTCGGCTTCACCGGCCTGCTCTGGTACGCCGTCCAGCTGGTCATGCCCCACCTGTGGACCACGTCCACCAGCGTGGTCGGTCTGAAGCGTTTCGTCCCGACCGGCGGCGGCCTCGGCGTCGACGAAGGCATCGTCACCGCCACCGGAGCGCACATCTCCAATGCGACCTGCGCCAACTCCGAGAACGACGCCTGCCTCGCGTTCTACGACAAGTTCGACGCAGTCGGCTGGTACCGCGACTACCACCCGGCCTCCCACTACTGGCCGATGCAACTGATCGCGACCGGGCTGGTCCTCGCCCTCACCGCCCTGCTGACCCTGCTGGCCTTCCGGCTGCTGCACCGCGAGACCGGCACGCGCAAGCGCACCTCATGAACACCGCCGGCACCACGACCGCACCGCCCCCACGCACCCCATGAGCACCGCCGGCACCACGACCGCACCGCCCTCACGCTCCTTCTGAAAAGACACCGCACCGTCCCCGCCCGCACGCCCCGCACCCGTCCCCGCCAGGAGCCCCCGTATGACCCTCACCGCCCCGGAGACCGCCCGGGCGAGACCCGCGCGCCCCGCCGCCACCGGCCGGACCGTGCTGCGCCTGCACCGCGGCGCGCTGATCGTCTGGCTGCTCGTCGTGGCCGCCGCCGCGGGCTGCCTGCTGTGGGCGTACGGCCCCGCCGTGACCGACGCCTGGGCCAACTGGCGACGCCAGTGCCCCGACGACATCGACGCCTGCATGTGGGACACCACGGTCAACGGCTACTACCGGGCCGTACGACTGCCCGAGATGGCCCTCGCCTGGCTGTGTCTCCCCGTCGCCGCCTGGGCGGGAGCCGCCCTCATCGGCCGCGAGATGGAGAACGGCACCGCGCGGCTGGCCTGGACGCAGTCCGTGACCCCGGCCCGCTGGCTGGTCACCAAGCTGACCGTGCCGGCCGCCCTGCTCACCGCCGGCACGACCGTGCTGGTGCTGCTGCACCGCCTGGTCTACGAGGCGAACCCGTTCCCGGTGTTCCTCCAGTGGATGGACTCCGAGACCTTCGTCGCCAACGGCACCGTCGCCCTCGCCCTGCCCCTGTGCGGCCTCGCCCTGGGCGCCCTGTCCGGCCTGCTGCTGCGCCGCACCCTGCCCGCGCTGGCCGTCGGCACCGCCGTCACCTGGGGCGTCGTCCACCTCGCCGCCCTGGTGACCCCCGACCTGTGGCCGTGGAAGAACGCCACCGCGCCCCTGGATGCCGAGTGGCCGCCCATGAGCGGCGACGTGCTCTACGGCGACCAGGGCATGCTGACCTCCACCGGCGCCCACATCCCCTACCCGAACTGCGGCGACGACTTCGCCCGGTGCATGGCCGACCACCACGCGGTCGCCTTCTACGCCGAGTACCACCCCGCCTCCCACTTCTGGCCCCTCCAGCTCATCGAGACCGGCATCCTCCTCGCCGTCGCCGTCGCCGCGACCGCCGCCGCCTTCCTTCTGCTGCGCCGCCGTACCGCCTGACATCCGGGCACGGCTTCCGGGCCGCACGTCCTCCCACGGGGGTGGGGGACGTGCGGCCCGGGCATGTCCCCGGCCGCCCGGCCGGAGCCGTGGATGCCCGGGAGCCGTCCCGCGATATCCCACACGCCATGTCTCCGTAACCATTGGTTCAGACGGGCTTGCGACGCTCGGCGAATGACGCCCGCCGTGCCAGAGCCTTCGCCGCCCCCCGGGGGGTCCGCGGGGAACGGGGACCTCCGCCTCGCCGCCGCGCTCCCGCCCGCGCTGTCCGACGCGCCCGTATCGCCCGTGGCGCGGAAGAATGGGTCCATGAGCCAGCCCAACACCCAGGCAGCACAGGTCCAGCACGCGCAGCCCTCCGTGGGCTCCATAGCCGCGCACCGCCCGCACACCATCGCGGCCGCGGTCTCCGACCTGGAACCCGACATCGACGCCGACCTCGACGCGTATGAAGAGGCGCCCTACGACGGCGCCCAGCTGCCGCAGGGTCGTTTCCTCGACCGGGAACGCAGCTGGCTCGCGTTCAACGAGCGCGTCCTCGAACTCGCCGAGGATCCGAACACCCCACTGCTCGAACGGGCCAACTTCCTCGCGATCTTCGCCAGCAACCTGGACGAGTTCTTCATGGTCCGGGTGGCCGGTCTCAAGCGCCGTATCGCCACCGGTGTCGCCACCCGCTCCGCCTCCGGCCTCCAGCCGCGCGAGGTGCTGGAGATGATCTGGGCCCGCTCCCGCGAGCTGATGGCCCGGCACGCCGCCTGCTACCACGAGGACGTCGCCCCCGCACTCGCGGAGGAGGGCATCCACCTGGTCCGCTGGAACGAATTGCAGGAGAAGGAGCAGGCCCGCCTGTTCACTCTGTTCCGGCACCAGATCTTCCCGGTCCTGACCCCCCTCGCGGTCGACCCGGCGCACCCCTTCCCGTACATCTCGGGCCTCTCCCTGAACCTCGCGGTCGTCGTCCGGAACCCCGTCACCGGCCACCGCCACTTCGCCCGCGTCAAGGTCCCGCCGCTGCTGTCCCGCTTCCTGGAGAGCTCCCCCGGCCGCTACGTCCCCATTGAGGACGTCATCGCCGCCCACCTGGAAGAGCTCTTCCCCGGCATGGAGGTCCTGGAGCACCACGCCTTCCGCCTGACCAGGAACGAGGACCTGGAGGTGGAGGAGGACGACGCCGAGAACCTGCTCCAGGCGCTGGAGAAGGAGCTCATGCGGCGCCGCTTCGGCCCGCCGGTGCGCCTGGAGGTCGAGGAGTCCATCGACCGCGAGGTGCTCGACCTGCTGGTGAGGGAGCTGAAGATCAGCGAGGCGGAGGTGTACCCGCTTCCGGGCCCGCTCGACCTCACCGGTCTCTTCCGCATCGCCTCGCTCGACCGCCCCGAGCTCAAGTACAAGAAGTTCATCGCCGGCGTCCACCGCGACCTGGCCGAGGTCGAGACGGCGTCCGCGCCGGACATCTTCGCGGCCCTGCGCGCCCGTGACGTCCTGCTGCACCACCCGTACGACAGCTTCTCCACCTCCGTGCAGGCCTTCCTCCAGCAGGCGGCCGAGGACCCGGACGTCCTCGCCATCAAGCAGACCCTGTACCGGACTTCGGGCGACTCCCCCATAGTCGACGCCCTCATCGACGCCGCCGAGGCCGGCAAGCAGGTCCTCGTCCTGGTCGAGATCAAGGCCCGCTTCGACGAGCACGCCAACATCAAGTGGGCGCGCAAGCTGGAGGAGGCGGGCTGCCATGTGGTGTACGGCCTCGTCGGTCTGAAGACCCACTGCAAGCTGTCCCTGGTGGTCCGCCAGGAGGGCGAGACGCTACGGCGGTACAGCCACGTCGGCACCGGCAACTACCACCCCAAGACGGCCCGCCTGTACGAGGACCTCGGCCTGCTCACCGCCGACCCCCAGGTCGGCGCGGACCTCTCCGACCTCTTCAACCGTCTCTCCGGCTACTCGCGCCGCGAGACGTACCGCCGTCTCCTGGTGGCCCCCAAGTCCCTGCGCGACGGCCTGATCTCGCGGGTGAACAAGGAGGTCCAGCACCATCGCGCGGGCCGCCCGGCCTTCATCCGCATCAAGGTCAACTCGATGGTGGACGAGGCGCTCATCGACTCGCTCTACCGCGCCTCCCAGGCGGGCGTGCCGGTCGACGTCTGGGTGCGCGGCATCTGCGCGATCCGCCCGGGCGTGGCGGGCCTGTCGGAGAACATCAAGGTCCGCTCCATCCTCGGCCGCTTCCTGGAGCACTCCCGGGTCTTCGGCTTCGGCAACGGCGGCGAGCCCGAGGTCTGGATCGGCAGCGCCGACATGATGCACCGCAACCTCGACCGCCGTATCGAAGCGCTGGTGCGGGTCACCGACCCGGCCCACCGCGCAGCCCTCAACCGCCTTCTGGAAACCGGCATGTCCGACACCACCGCCTCCTGGCATCTGGGCCCGGACGGCGACTGGGAGCGGCACGCCACCGACGCGGACGGCCAGCCCCTGCGCAACGTCCAGGAGATGCTCATAGACGCCCGGAGGCGCCGGCGTGGCACAGCAACACCTTGACCCGACGGACCCCACGGCCGGGGCGGTCACGGCGGACGCCCTCGCGGGCTATCTCCGCGCCCAGGCCACGGAGTTCCTCCGAGCCCTGCGCCAGCACCGCGAGAACGGCGGTGCGGCGGCGGGCGGCTCGGAGGCGTCCGTCGACGCGGCCCGCGCCCTGCGCCGCTCGGCCCGCCGCATCAGCGCCAGCCTGCACACCTTCCGCCCGCTCCTGGATCCGGACTGGTCGGAACGCATCCGACCCGAACTGGCCTGGCTGTCGGGCACGTTGGCGCTGGAGCACGCGTACGAGGCAAGGCTGGAACGCCTGTTGCTGGCCCTGCACAGGCTGTCGGGCGCGATGCTGCCCCTCCAAGCCGCCCCAGCCGCCGGCGCAGTCGATGGATCCGCCGCCGTTGCGGGCAGTCGTGCCGCTGGGGCGGCACGGGTGGGCGCAACGGCACCCGCCGGCGCGGCGAGCGGGCACCCCGGTACGCCCACACCGGACCGTGGCAACCTGACCGTGGGCGCGGCCAAAGCGGGCGCCCTCCTGGACCGCCAGCTCACCCTCGCCCGCACAAGAGCCCACAGCACCGCCCTCCAGGCCCTGGGTTCCAGCCGCTTCCACGCGGTCGCCGACAACATCGCCGTACTGGCCAGCGAAGTCCCCCTGTCCCCCACGGCCACCAGCATCCCGCTCCACCCCCTCGCGGCCGCGGCCGAAGACCGCCTCAAGGACGCCGTGACCGCCCTCCCCCTGGTCACCGCGGGCCACCCCTACAACGCCGAGGCCCTCATCCACGGCCTCTCCCCGGACCCGTCCCCCCACCCCCAGGACGCCCCCTGGCACCAGGTCCGCCTGCTGCTGCGCCTGCACCGTTACGCCCGCGAGGTCCTCCGGAACGGCGACCGCGTCGACGTACGCCTGCTGGCCACGGGCGAGGCCCTGGACCGGCACCGCGACGCGTCGGAGGCGGCGGCCGCCGCGGCGCAGGCGGCGCGCACCCCGCGGATCGCCCCCGCGACGGCGTACGCCCTCGGTGTGCTCCACGCCGACCAGCGCCATGAGGTGGAGGCCGCGAGGTTCGCCTTCCAGAAGGCATGGCAGAAGGAAACAGTCAGCACCGCATAACCGAGACAGTCGAGACAGCGGAGACAGCCGGGAAGGAACGGTGAGCGCCCAGTGAGCTCTCCCGACACGACCACCGTCCACGCGGCCGGCTGCGTCCTGTGGCGCCGCTCCCCCGTCGACGGCGAGCTGGAGATCTGCCTCGTCCACCGGCCGAAATACGACGACTGGTCCCACCCGAAGGGCAAGCTGAAACGCGGCGAGGACCCGCTCGCCGGCGCGCTGCGCGAGGTGGAGGAGGAGACCGGTTACGAGGCGACCCCGGGTGCCCGGCTCCCCACCGCCCGCTACCTGGCCAATGCCCGCCCCAAACAGGTCCAGTACTGGGCGGCGGAGGCCACGGCCGGGGCCTTCACCCCGAATACCGAGGTGGACCGCATCCTCTGGCTTCCCCCGACGGCGGCCCGCAACCGGCTGACCCAGCCGAGGGACCGCGCGCTGGTCGACGATCTCCTGGCGGTACTGCACCTCACCTAGGACCGGTGCGCCCCATGGAATGCAACCGTTCCGTGACCTAACCGCACCTTCCGCAGGGGTTCACCCGCCGTTCATTTCCGCCAGTCGGCGCCTTCACCTGATCTGCCTAATTTCGGCCTTACGCGGTGCGGACCGCGCGTCGGATGAACACCTCGAAGACGCACCCGCGCCACCCACTCTTCGCACGCCGCCGGATTCAGGACGGCGGCTCTCGGAAGGAACTCCCTCAGTGAAGCTTCAGCGCAAGAACCGGCGGGCTCTCGCTCTCGGCGCGTTCGCCGTCTCCGGCGCCCTGGCCCTCACGGCGTGCGGCTCCGACGACACCGGCGCTTCGGACGGCGCCAGCTCGTCCACCGCCGCCAACAGCTCCATCAAGTGCGACGACGCCAAGGGGCAGCTGCTCGCCGACGGCTCCTCCGCGCAGAAGAACGCGATCGACGCCTGGGTGAAGTCGTTCACCGCCTCCTGCTCCGGTGTGCAGATCAACTACAAGGGCTCCGGCTCCGGCGCCGGTGTCACCGCGTTCACCCAGGGCCAGGTGGCCTTCGCCGGTTCCGACTCGGCGCTGAAGCCCGAAGAGGTCACCGCCTCCAAGTCGGTCTGCAAGGGCGGCCAGGGCATCGACCTGCCGATGGTGGGCGGCCCGATCGCGGTCGGCTTCAACGTCCCCGGCGTCGACAAGCTGGTCCTGAACGCCGAGACGCTCGCCAAGATCTTCGACAGCAAGATCACCAACTGGAACGACGAGGCGATCAAGAAGCTCAACCCCGACGCCAAGCTCCCCGACCTGAAGATCCAGGCGTTCCACCGCTCGGACGAGTCCGGCACCACGGACAACTTCACCAAGTACCTGATCGCCGCCTCCCCGGCGAACTGGAAGTACGAGGGCGGCAAGGCCTGGCAGGCCAAGGGCGGCCAGTCGGCGTCCGGCTCCTCCGGTGTCGCCCAGCAGGTCAAGCAGACCTCCGGCGCCATCTCCTACATGGAGCTGTCGTACGCCAAGGACGGCATCGTCCCGGTCACCATCGACACCGGCGCCTCCGCCCCGGTCGAGGCCACCGTCGAGAACGCCACCAAGGCGATCGCGGCCGCCAAGGTCGTCGGCACCGGCAAGGACCTGTCGCTCCAGCTGGACTACGCGACCAAGGCCGACGGCGCCTACCCGATCACCCTGGTCACCTACGAGATCGTCTGCGACAAGGGCAACAAGTCGGACACCCTCGCCGGCACCAAGGCGTTCCTGCGCTACATCGCCTCCGAGGACGGCCAGGGCCAGCTCTCCACGGCCGGCTACGCCCCGATCCCCGACGACATCATCGCCAAGGTCCGCACCACCATCGAGGGCCTGAGCTGATCTGAGCGTGCGGCCCGTCCCCGCACCGGGGCCGGGCCGCACCGTCCGGTGCACCGCCGCCAGGAGCCGCGCACGCCGCGCGTCTTCGCAGACCGGAGAACCCGATGGACACCACACAGATAACCGACACACCTCCCCCCGCAGCCCCGCCCACCGCGACCGAGCAGAAGCGCGCCGCCCGCGGCGCCACCCGCCCCGGAGACCGGATCTTCCTCGGCCTCTCCCGCGGCTCGGGCATCTTCCTGCTGGTGATCATGGCCGCGATCGCGGTCTTCCTCACCTACCGCGCGTCCCTCGCCATCAGCAAGGACCACGGCAACTTCCTGACCACCTTCGAGTGGAACACCAACCTGCAAGAGCCGGTCTTCGGCATCGCGGTCCTCGCCTTCGGCACGGTCGTCTCCTCGATCGTCGCCATGGCCATCGCGGTCCCGATCGCGGTCGCCATCGCGCTGTTCCTCACGCACTACGCCCCGCGCAAGCTGAGCGGTCCCATCGCCTACGTGATCGACCTGCTCGCCGCCGTACCGTCCATCGTGTACGGCCTGTGGGGCGCCCTGGTCCTCGTACCGAACATGAACGGCCTGTTCGGCTGGCTGGACGACTACTTCGGCTGGACCGGCATCTTCTCCTGGCAGGGCGGCGCGGCCCGCTCGATGCTGACCGTCGGCATCCTGCTCGCGATCATGATCCTGCCGATCATCACCAACGTCAGCCGTGAGGTCTTCCGGCAGACGCCGCGGATGAACGAGGAGGCGGCCCTCGCGCTCGGCGCCACCCGCTGGGAGGTCATCCGCATGTCGGTGATCCCCTTCGGCCGCTCCGGCGTGATCTCCGCCTCGATGCTCGGCCTCGGCCGCGCGCTCGGCGAGACGATGGCCGTGGCCACCGTGCTCTCCCCGACCTTCGACATCCAGGCCAGCCTGCTCGACCCGGGCGGCGGCACCTTCGCGCAGAACATCGCCAGCAAGTTCGGCGAGGCCACCGAGTTCGGCCGGGACGCGCTGATCGCCTCCGGTCTGGTCCTGTTCGTCATCACGCTGCTGGTCAACGGCGCGGCCCGCGCGATCATCGCCCGCCGCGCAGAGTACTCGGGGGCCAACGCATGAGCACCGCAACCGTCAGCACCCTGCGCGGTGCCCGTCTGCCCAAGTGGTCCCCGTACGCCATCGCGGCCGGCTCGCTCGCCGTCGCGGTCGGCATCGGTCTGGGCGCCGGCCTCGACAGCGAGGTCCAGTGGGGCCTGATCGCAGCGCTCCTCTTCCTCGCCGGGACCTACGGCATCGCCGCCCGCGTGGAGGGCCGCCGCCAGGCCAAGGACCGGATCGCCACCTCGCTCGTCTGGGTCGCCTTCCTGCTGGCCGTCGTCCCGCTGGTCTCCCTGGTCTGGGTGACCGTCGCGCGCGGCGTGAAGGTCCTCGACGTCTACTTCCTGACCCACTCCATGGGTGTGGTCGCCGACACCGAGCCCGGCGGCGGTATCTACCACGCCATCATCGGCAGCCTGGAGCAGGTCGGCCTCGCCGCCCTGATCGCGGCCCCGATCGGTGTGCTCACCGCGGTCTACCTGGTCGAGTACGGGCGGGGCAAGCTCTCCAAGGCCATCACGTTCTTCGTCGACGTCATGACCGGCATCCCCTCGATCGTCGCGGGTCTGTTCATCCTCAGCCTCATGCTCCAGTTCGAGATGCAGCCCTTCGGCTTCGCCGGCTCGCTGGCCCTGGCCATCCTGATGATGCCGGTGGTCGTCCGCTCCACCGAGGAGATGCTCAAGCTCGTCCCGAACGAGCTGCGCGAGGCCTCCCTCGCACTGGGCATCCCGAAGTGGCGCACGATCCTGAAGGTGGTCCTGCCGACCTCGATCGGCGGCATCACGACCGGCATCATGCTGGCGGTCGCCCGTATCGCGGGCGAGACGGCTCCGGTGCTGCTCCTCGTCTTCGGCAACCCGTTCATCAACACCAACCCCTTCGAAGGGGCGCAGGCGTCGCTGCCGCTGTACATCTACCAGCAGTACGCCAACAGCGCGGGTTCCGGAGCGGCGTACGACCGCGCCTGGGCGGCGTCTCTGACGTTGATCGCCTTCGTGATGATCCTGAACCTGGTGGCCCGCGGCATCGCCCGCTGGAAGGCCCCCAAGACCGGTCGCTGACGCGGCCTCTCGGCGACTGAATCTCTGGAAGTGACGTAATCATGGCCAAGCGAATCGACGTAAGCGGACTGACCGCCTACTACAGCGCCCACAAGGCGATCGAGGACATCTCGATGACCGTCGAGCCCCGCTCGGTGACGGCTTTCATCGGCCCCTCCGGCTGCGGCAAGTCGACGTTCCTGCGCACCCTGAACCGGATGCACGAGGTCACCCCCGGCGGCCGGGTCGAGGGCAAGGTGATGCTGGACGACGAGGACCTGTACGGCAACGGGATCGACCCGGTCTCCGTCCGCCGCGAGGTCGGCATGGTCTTCCAGCGTCCGAACCCCTTCCCCACCATGTCGATCTTCGACAACGTGGCGGCGGGCCTGCGGCTGAACGGCAGCTACAAGAAGTCCGAGCTCGCGGACGTGGTCGAGAAGTCCCTCAAGGGCGCGAACCTCTGGAACGAGGTCAAGGACCGTCTGAACAAGCCGGGTTCCGGCCTCTCGGGCGGCCAGCAGCAGCGTCTGTGCATCGCGCGGGCGATCGCGGTGGAGCCGAAGGTCCTGCTCATGGACGAGCCGTGCTCGGCCCTCGACCCCATCTCGACCCTCGCGATCGAGGACCTGATCGGCGAGCTGAAGGAGCGCTTCACGATCGTCATCGTGACGCACAACATGCAGCAGGCGGCCCGCGTCTCGGACCGCACCGCCTTCTTCAACCTGGCCGCCGTCGGCCAGCCCGGCAAGCTGATCGAGATCGACGAGACCGAGCGCATCTTCTCCAACCCGTCGGTCCAGGCGACGGAGGACTACATCTCGGGCCGCTTCGGCTAGGCCGACACCCCACAAGACCCCTCGCGGTGCTGCATGGCGGTGCCACCGCGAGGACGCAAAAGGGCCCGCCCCCTGGCTCATCAGGGGGCGGGCCCGTTTCGTGCTGCCTTACAGGAACGCCAGGTTCACGATGCCGAAGGAGGCCGCCGCCACGAGCGCCGCCGCCGGCATGGTGATGAACCAGCCGAGGACGATGTTCTTCGCGACACCCCACCGCACGGCTTTCACGCGCTTGGTCGCGCCGACGCCCATGATCGCGGAGGTGATGACATGGGTCGTGGAGATCGGCGCCTTGAAGAGGAACGCGGTGGTGAACATGATCGACGCACCGGTCGTCTCCGCGGCGAACCCCTGCGGCGGGTCCAGCTCGATGATCTTCCGCCCCAGCGTCCGCATGATCCGCCAGCCACCGGCGTACGTACCCAGCGACAGCATCACGGCGCACACGATCTTCACCCACACCGGGATCGGATCGCCGTAGTCCTCGACATCGGCGATGACCAGGGCCATCACCACGATGCCCATGGTCTTCTGCGCGTCCTGGAGACCATGACCGAGCGCCATGCCGGCCGCCGAGACGGTCTGCGCGATCCGGAAACCGCGCTTGGCCTTGTGCGGGTTGGCCCGCCGGAAGATCCACATGATCGCGGTCATCACCAGGTAACCGGCGATGAGACCGACGAACGGCGACACGAACATCGGGATGACGACCTTCTCCAGCACCCCGTGCCAGTAGACCGTCGTACCGCCCGCGAGCGCCGCCCCCACCATGCCGCCGAACAGCGCGTGCGAGGAGGACGAGGGCAGCCCGAAGTACCAGGTGACGAGGTTCCAGGTGATCGCACCCACCAGGGCCGCGAAGAGGATGCCCATCCCCTTCGAGCCCTCCGGCGTCTCGATCAGCCCCTCGCTGACGGTCTTGGCCACCCCGCTGCCCAGGAAGGCACCGGCGAGGTTCATCACGGCCGCCATGGCCAGCGCGGCCCGGGGCGTGAGCGCCCGGGTCGAGACCGAGGTCGCGATCGCGTTCGCCGAGTCGTGGAAGCCGTTGGTGTAGGTGAATCCGAGCGCGACGCCAATGGTCACGATCAGCGCAAAGGTGTCCATGAAGGGCTCAGGACTCCTTGACCGCGATGGTCTCCACCGTGTTGGCCACGTGCTCGAAGGCGTCCGCCGCCTCCTCCAGCACATCCACGATCTGCTTCAGCTTCAGCACCTCGATGGCGTCGTACTTGCCGTTGAAGAGCTGGGCCAGCAGCTTGCGGTGGATCTGGTCGGCCTGGTTCTCCAGGCGGTTGACCTCGATCCAGTACTCGGTGAGGTTGTCCATGGTCCGCAGACTGGGCATGGCCTCGGCGGTCAGCTCCGCCGCCCGCGCCAGCACCTCGATCTGCTGCTCGACGCCCTTGGGAAGTTCCTCGACGTTGTAGAGGACGACCAGGTCGACGGCCTCCTCCATGAAGTCCATGATGTCGTCGAGGGAGGACGCGAGGTTGTAGATGTCCTCACGGTCGAACGGCGTGATGAACGAGGAGTTCAGCTGGTGGAAGATCGCGTGTGTGGCGTCGTCACCAGCGTGTTCCGCGGCCCGCATACGCTCTGCGATCTCGGCCCGGCCGGCGGTGTCCGCCCCGAGCAGTTCCATGAGGAGCTTCGAGCCCGTGACGATGTTGTCCGCGGATGCGGCGAACATGTCATAGAAGCTCGTCTCCCTGGGGGTCAGACGAAAGCGCACAAGGGGTCCTCGGGGTGCATCGGTTTCGGTCAGGCTGATGCTAAGTGCATCATCCGGCCACGGCTAATGGGCCGTCCCCCAGTGTCGCCCATCAGGCAGAGTGGTCGGCACGGGGGCCTTCCGCCTGCCCTATACCCAGCAAAGTTCGGTACGATATACCCAGTAGGGGTATATACCTGTCCGGAACTGTGGAGGACGCGATGACGACGACCGAGGCCGGCGCCACGGCGCCCTCCGAGCCGGTGACCGAAAACGTCACCCACGGCTACCACAAGCAGAAGGACGAACACCTCAAGCGCCTGCGCCGCATCGAGGGCCAGATCCGCGGCCTGCAACGCATGGTCGAGGAGGACGTCTACTGCATCGACATACTCACGCAGGTGTCCGCCTCCACCAAGGCCCTCCAGTCCTTCGCCCTGCAACTGCTGGAGGAGCACCTGCGCCACTGCGTCGCCGACGCGGCCCTCAAGGGCGGCGACGAGATCGACGCGAAGGTGGAAGAGGCCACGAAGGCGATCGCCCGCATGATGCGGACCTGACCTGTCTGCGGCTGCTCAGTCGCCGCAGGCCTCGCGCTCCTCGGCCACTTTCAGCACCTCGTCGATGCTCTCCAGGCTGAGCCGGTCCGGGGCGGCCGACGCCGCGATGATCAGCTCTCCGCACAGCTCGATCTCGGCGAGGGCCACGTGGTCCTGAACTGCCGTACCGCCGACCGGAGCCACGTGCATCACCTCTTCTCTGCCGTCACCGCTTCCTAGAGTAGGGAGCGGTCTACACACCGCGCATGGCACGGACGGGCTAGTTCTTGACGCCCGTCACGACCGCTCGCCCCCGGCCGGCCCCCGGCTCACTCCTCCGCGATCTTCCCGGCGTAGATGTCATCGCCGTCCGGCAGGCGTACGTCGACGGCGACGCCGAAGTCGAACAGCAAGGTCGTCGACGCCACGGCGACGGTGCCCTGCCGCTGCCCGTTGACGAAGCTGAACCGGTGCCGGACCTTGCGGATGCGTCCCTCGTCGTCGAGGTAGACGTCGAAGGGAACGCGCGCCGTGGCGAACCCTTTCGCCGCCGCCCCCAGCGATTCCCTGTTCCCGTCGGTCGCCCCCCGCGCGGCCACGGCGAGATCGGCGACCCCGCGATAGTGCCGTACGGCGATCCCGGCCACGTCCGTCTCCCCCACGTACGTCGCCGTCCGCGCCCCGCGCAGCAACTCGGCGGCGGCGAACGGGTCGGTGGCGCCGCCGGTGACCAGGTTCCCGTCGGAGAGTCCCGCGGTGTCGACGCGCACCCACTTGTCCGCGGGGACACCGGCACCCCGGTTCTTCATGAACAGGGCGCCGGGAGCCAGCAGTTCGGTGATCGGCCGGTGCTCACTCTGCCCCGCGGGATCCTGCGGCAGCAGCACCTTCAGCTGCCCGATCTGCCGCCGGTAGTCATAGACACCCTCGCCCCGGATGGTGACGCGGGTCCCGCCGGTGGCCATCTCCATGGACGTCCTGGCCTTCGAACTCCCGGCCTCCACAAGGCGGCCGGCGGCGGCGTGCAGCACGGCGACGGGATCCCCGCCCCGCGCGTCCTGGTCGGTGTCACTCCCGGCACACCCACTGACCCCGCACCAGACCATGACCCCCGCGACGACCGCCCCGCCGACCCTGTGCTGCCGCTCCGCCATCGCCTGCCTCCGTCACGGACCCCCTGTCGCTCCCCTTAACGACGGGTCCGTGGGGCCGTCACGCATACCGCCCCTTTACCCGGGCTCGGTAACGTTGTCGCCGTGGCGCAGCAGGACAGGGTCCCCCCACCCCAAGACTCCCCGGAACACCTCACGACAACGGTCGACCAGGGCCGCTTCTGCACAGCCCGCTGCACCTGCGGCTGGCGCGGCCCGGCAAGAAGAGCAAGAAGCCAGGCACGAACAGACGCCCAGAACCACCTGCCCCCCGCATAGCCGCCCGGCTTCCCTCCCCCGCTGCGGGCAGTCGTACCGCAAGGCGGCGCCCACCCAAGCAACAGCACCCTCAATCCGCCCTAGCTCCGGGCAGCCGTACCGCAAGGCGACGCCCACCCAAGCAACAGCACCCTCAATCCGCCCTAGCTCCGGGCAGCCGTACCGCAAGGCGGCGCCCACCCAAGCAACAGCACCCTCAATCCGCCCTAGCTGCGGGCAGTCGTACCGCAGGGCGACGCCCACCCAAGCAGCAGCACCCTCAATCCGCCCTAGCTCCGGGCAGTCGTACCGCAGGGCGGCGCCCACCCAAGCAGCAGCACCCTCGATCCGCCCTCGCTGCGGGCAGTCGTGCCGCAGGGCGGCACGGGTGGGCGCAGCGGCACCCCGCACGTGCGGGCAAGCGACACCCCGGCACGCCGGCCCCGACTCCGTGCACCATGGAACCCCGACCACCCCCACCCCGTCTCGTTCCACGACAGCCACGACAGCCGACCCGAGGCCACGGAGGGCACGCACCATGGAACGCCGTACGTTCGTCGCAGGCGGCGTAGCCGCACTAGCCACGGTCACCACAGCCGCCTGCACCGGCAACGACTCCGCCAACGCGGCCCAGACCACCACGGCCACCGGGAAATCCGTCTCCGCCTCCGGCAAGTCCGCCGCCCTCCCCACCGCCCCCGCCAACTGGACCGCCCTCGCCCAGGACCTCGACGGCCCCCTCCTGCGCCCCGGCGACACCAACTGGCCCGCGGCCCACCAGCTCTACAACACCCGCTTCGACTCCCTGAAGCCCACCGCCGTCGCCTACGTCGCCCACACCGACGACATCCGCACCACCCTCGCCTACGCCCGCGCCCACCACCTCAAGGTTGCGATCCGCAACGGCGGCCACTCTTACGCGGGTTGGTCCTCCGGCACCGGCCGTCTGATCATCGACGTGTCGAAGCTCAACAAGATCAGGTCCAGCGGCGGCACCGCGGTCGTCGGCGCCGGCTCCAAGCTCATCGACGTCTACCGCGCCCTCACCGCGAAGGGCGTCACCATCCCCGCCGGCTCCTGCCCCACCGTCGGCGTCTCCGGCCTCACCCTCGGCGGCGGCCACGGAGTCGTCTCCCGCGCCTACGGCCTGACCTGCGACAGCCTCACCCAGGCCACGCTCGTCACCGCCGACGGCAAGCAGCTCACCGCGAACGCCACGACGAACAAGGACCTCTTCTGGGCCCTGCGCGGCGCGGGCAACGGCAACTTCGGCATCGTCACGGAACTCCAGTTCAAGACCCACCCGGCCCCGCAGGCGGTGACCGGTTATCTGTCCTGGCCCTGGTCGAAGGCCGCCGCGGTCATCAAGGCCTGGCAGGAGTGGGGTCCGGACCAGCCGGACGAGATCTGGTCGTCCCTGCATCTGGCGGGCACGACCGGCGGCTACACCACGGTCAACGTCGCCGCCTTCTCCCTCGGCACCTACGGCGAGCTCCAGAACGCGGTCGACCGCCTCGCCGACAAGGTCGGCGCCCCCGCGAGCAACGTCTCCCTGCGCCGCCGCTCCTACGAGGAGGCGATGGAGATCTACGCCGGCTGCTCCTCCTTCGCCACCGACGCCCAGTGCCATCTGCCCGGCAAGACCCCCGGCCGCGCCCCGCAGGGCGCGCTGAACCGGGAGACGTACGCCGCGAAGTCGGACTTCTTCGACCGCTCGCTCTCCACGGCCGGCATCCGGGCCCTGCTGAAGCAGATGGAGACGGTCCGCGGCGGCTCCGGCAGCATCGCGCTGACCGCGCTCGGCGGAGCGGTCAACCGCGTCTCCCCGACGGCCACGGCGTTCGTCCACCGCCGCTCCCGCATGCTGGCCCAGTACATCGTGTCCTGGCGGGCGGGCACGTCCGGTGCCACCGGCCAGTCCTGGCTGACCGCGGCGCACGACGCGATGAAGCCGTACGCGTCGGGAGCGGCGTACCAGAACTACACGGACCCGACGCTGACGAACTGGCGGAAGGCGTACTACGGCGACGCGGCGACCCGGCTGGCGACGCTGAAGAAGCAGTACGACCCCCAGGGCTTCTTCACGTTCCCGCAAGCCCTGTAGTCCCCCAAGAACGGCCTAGGCCGCGAGGTCCCGCTCCTCGGCGCCGGAGTCCTTGCGCGCGCCGGGGACGACGGCGCCCTGGCCGCCGTACGCCGGAGCCTTCCTCGACCGGATCAGCCGGCCGGCCCGCGGCGATCGCTCGATCGCCTTCGTCAGGGGGGTGAGCAGGGCCATGGCCAGCGGGGAGAGGAGGAGGGCGACGGCGGTGCCGAGGGCGAGGCCGCCAAGGACGTCGGTCGGGTAGTGGACGCCCATGTAGACCCGGCAGAAGCCTTCGAGCAGGGCGAGCAGGAGGCCGGCGACGCCGAACTTCCGGTTGGCGACGAACAGTCCGACGGCGAGCGCCATGGTGATCGTGGCGTGGTCGCTGACGAAGGAGTAGTCGGTCTTGCCGGAGACCAGGACCTCCAGGCCGTCGTGGTCGACGAAGGGCCGGGGCCGCTCCACGAATCCTCGTATCGGCACGTTGATCAGGACGGCGACGCCCGCGGCCAGCGGCGCCCACAGGAGGGCGGCCACGGACGGTGCGGCGTCCTCGCCGCCGCGCCGGCGCACGGACAGCCAGCACCACAGCACCAGCAGGACGGTGGCGAGCAGGATGCCGTACTCACCCACGAACTCCATGACCCGGTCGAACCAGTGCGGTGCGTCCTTGGCCAGGCCGTTGATGTCGTAGAGCAGCTCGACGTCGGGGTTCGACCCGGATGCGGCGAGTCCAGCCATGGTGCTGCGGCCCCTTCGTCGTCTCTCCCGGCGCGCAGACTCTCGCGCGCCGCTGTCCCACCCCCGTGGTGTGTAGATCGCCTCTACGACAACAGGAACGCACGGTCCCCGTTAATACGTTCCACACTCCACTGAATGATCACGCAGACGTTATCGAAGAGAGACACATCGCAGCAGCTCAGGGGGTAGGTTCACAGCCCGTTCAGACCGTCGTCGGGAGCGCTTTCGCGCCATCTTCGGTGACCCGGGTGGCACCGAAGTAGTCGGGGGTGTCGATCGGGTCGAACCGGATCACAGCACCCGTTCTCGGGGCGTCGATCATGTATCCGCCGCCGACATAAATCCCCACATGCCGGATGGCGCGGGAGTTGGTGAGGTCGTCCGAGAAGAAGACCAGATCGCCCGGCAGCAGCTCGTCCCTGGCCGGATGCGGGCCCGCGTTCCACTGGTCGTTGGCGACCCGCGGCAGCGTGACCCCGACACTCTCGTACGCGGCCTTCGTCAGCCCCGAGCAGTCGAACCGGCCCCCGTCCTGAGCAGTACCGTCACCGCCCCAGAGGTAGGGCGTGCCGAGTTTGTTCTGCGCGTAGGTGATCGCGGCGGCGGCCTGCTCGGACGGGTCGACGCGGGTGACGGGAGCGGCGAAGCTCTCCTCCAGCGTCGTGATCGTCTTCACGTAGTTCTGGGTCTCCTTGTACGGCGGTACGCCCCCGTACTTGATGACCGCGTAGGCGCCCGCGTTGTAGGACGCGAGCATGTTCCTCGTGGCGTCCCCGGGGACGTCCTTCACGTACGAGGCGAGCTTGCAGTCGTAGGAGGCGGCCGATGGAATCGCGTCATTCGGATCCCATACGTCGCGGTCGCCGTCCCCGTCACCGTCGATGCCGTGCGTGGCCCAGGTGCCGGGGATGAACTGCGCTATCCCCTGCGCCGCCGCGCCGCTCTGCGCCTTCGGGTTGAACCCGCTCTCCTGGTACAGCTGGGCGGCGAGCAGGGCCGGGTTGATGGCGGTGCACAGGTTGCCCCACTTCTGGACCAGCCCCGAATAGGCGGCCGGCACGGCCCCCTTGGCCAGCGCCTTGGTCGCGCCCCCGACCCCGTTGGCGAGGTTTCCGGCGGCGACGTAGACACCCACGACGAGCAGCATCACGAAGCTCAGCCCCGCTCCGAGAGCGGCACCCGCCACGATCCACGCCTTACGCACCGTCAACCGCCCCTCGCCGCCCGGGAGTCCACCGGGGAGTCCGCCCGGGTCAGTTTAGGAGCTTCCCCCGTGGAATCCGCCGCAACCGATGGACTTGAAATCCGTCGGGGCGCTGCCGGTGACGTGGTAGAAGACGACGGTCCAGTCACCGGGGTCGTCGGCGACGGGTACGGCGTCGTAGGCCTTGCCGGTCGGCAAGTGCTCCTGGAAGTCGTCGGGGTAGACGAGTTCGACGTCCCCGCCTTCCTTCCAGTGCGTAAAGATGTCCACCGGCCTGCTGGTGGCGCCGATGGTCTTGTTCACGTCCTCCCCGTACGGCCTGCCGGTCTCCGGATCGAAGTCGCGCGGCGACTTCACGCCGACCGAGACGTAGTACGGCGCCGGTTTCGTCTTCTGCATCTCCGCGTACTTGAACCGGAAGGTGATCTTCGCCCGCTTCCCGACGTTCCCGCCGCTCGCGCCGTCCGGGCTGTCCGCGTCGGTGGCGCTGTACTGCAACTCCAGCGGCGTGCTCTGGGCATCGATCACCGTGCAGGCACCTCTGCCCTCGGCGGCCTCGCCGGGGTCGGTCGAGAGCTTCCAGAAGTCGTTGGAGACCTTGTTGTCCACGATGTAGGCGGGCGGCTCGAACGCCGTGGCCGATCCGCTCGCGAACGCCGACGCCGACGCCGTACCCCCGCCCCGGGCCTCCGCCCCACCGTCGCCCTGCCCGCCCTGCCCGTCCTGCATCCGCCACGCCACCACGGACCCGGCGACGAGCACGGCCGCGACGGAGACGGCCACCAACCAGGGTCTACGGCGGGAGCGGTGCGGCGGCTCGGGCGCGGTCGTCGGCGCATGGGTCGGGACGTAGGTCGGGACGTAGCCCGGGCCGACGGTCGGCCGGTGCGCGGGTGCGGCCGGGGCGCCGTGTCCCGGGGGCACCAGGCCCGCCGCCACCGCGGCCCGGAGGTCGGACGGCGCGGCCACGGAGTCGGCGGCCAGGCGGCCGTAGAAGGGATCCTCGGCGAGCGCGGAGGACACCGCACAGCGCGCGATGACGGCGTCCAGCCCCGGCCGCGCCGCCGGCTCCTTGGCGACGCACTCCTGGATCAGCGCGGCAATCCCCGGCTCGGCCCCCGCGACGTCGATGTCCTCGTGCACCACGCGGTACGACACCGCGTGCGCGGGCCCGCTCCCGAAGGGCGGCCGCCCGCTGACGGCGTACGCGAGGGTCGCGCCCAGCGCGAACACGTCCGCCGCCGGGCCGACCTGGTTGCTGATCAGCACCTCGGGGGCGGTGTATCCGGGCGTCCCCGGGGCGAGCCCGGTCCGGGTCAGGGCGGTGTCGGCGGCGCCCCGCGCGATACCGAAGTCGATGAGCTGAGGTCCCTGCGGGGAAAGGAGCACGTTCTGCGGCTTGAGGTCCCGGTGGGTGACGCCGTACGCGTGCACGCCGGCCAGCGCCTCGGCGAGCGCGGCGAAGAGCCGCCGGGCGCTGTCGGCGGGCAGCGGCCCGTGCGTACCGACGGCCGCGCTCAGGGTGGGCCCGGCGACATACTCGGTGGCCAGCCAGTACGGCGCGGTGTCCAGCGAGGCGTCGATGAGATGCGCGGTGTACGCACTGCGCACCGCCCGCACGGTCTCCACCTCCCGCCGGAACCGCGCCAGCGCCTCCGGATGGTCGGTGATCTCGTCCCGGATGACCTTGACGGCGACGAGCCGTCCGCCGGGCGACCGCGCGAGATACACCTGCCCCATGCCACCGGCCCCGAGCCGTGCGAGCAAGGTGTACGCGCCTATGTGCGCGGGGTCCCGTTCCCTCAGTGCGTCCACCGAAGTGACCTTGCCACATCGATCAGTTGGCTGCTCGGCGGTACAACTCCGCGGCCTCGCGCCCCAGCACGACGCTGTACGAGATGTCGTCCGTGACCCCGCCCTCCTCATGCCCGCCCAGCACCCCGACGACCTGGCCGTCCCCGTTCACCCACGGACTGCCGCTCGTCCCGCCGCTGAAGTCGGGGCAGGCGATGCGCTGCTGGGTACGGCTGTGCGCGACCGGCTTGTTGGTACAGCGGACGGGCACCTCACGGGAGTGGGGATATCCGGTGAGGGTCACGGCGGTGGCGCCGGTGGCGGTGCCGGTGGTGAAGCGGTTCCCGCCGACGACGTCCTCGATGGCACGGCCCTGCCGCTCGGCCACCGTCGCGAAGGCCACGTCACTGTCCTCGTCCCACCCGTCGGGGAGAAAACGCCGGGTGACCCGCCATCTCCCGTACGGCGCCCCGCCGTTCCGGTAGCCCGGCACGAACACGAGGTCGTCCTCGTCCCCGTCGAGACAGTGGGCGGCGGTCACGAGGAGATCCCGGTGCGCGCTGTGCACCACGGACGCCGTACAGAAATGCGTACCGCCCGCGAACAACGCCCCGACTCTCACCGTCTCCACACTCGCCTCCGCCACGACGGTGACACCAAGGGGCCCCGGCCCGTCGTCGGCGGCCGCCTCGGAGGCGGAGGTGGCGGCGAGCAGCACGAGTGCGACACAGAGGGACATGTGCTTCATCAGAAACCACTGTGACCGACAAAGGTGAGAGCAGCATCAGGACCGCTCCGGCTCGCCAGGGCCTGTCCGGCGGATCAGGTCGCAGGGAAGTAGCGGCGCCTCATCGACGCCGGCGTGCCGGCCCCCGCGTCTGCGGCATGATCCGCCGGACAGGTCCTAACCCCGTACGGCCGCCTCCAGCGGGAACCGCACGCCCGTCAGCTCCTCCGACACCGTCCACAGCCGCTTCGCCGCCTCGGGATCGCTCGCCGCCGCACTCCGGCCCACCAGGGCGGGCGCGCCGCGCATCTCCTGGAAGCCGTCCGGGCCTACGTAGCTCGCGCCGGGGAGGTCCTGTGTCGCCGCGTACAGCGTCGGCAGCGCGCCCGCCTGGTCGTCCTGGGCCATGAACCGGTTGCCGAGCTTCATGAAGGCCCGGGAGAGGGGGCTGGCCGCGTGGCTCTGGAGGTTGGTGGCGGCGTAACCGGGGTGGGCGGCCGTGGCGCGGACGGCGGAGTCCGACTCCGTCAGCCGGCGCTGGAGTTCCAGCGTGAACAGCAGGTTCGCCAGCTTCGACTGGGCGTAGGCGCGGGTGGGGCTGTAGTTCGCCCGCTGGTTCAGGTCGTCGAAGTCGATCACGCCGCTGCCACCGCGGTGCAGGCCCGAGGAGACGGTGACCACCCGATCGGTGACGTACGGCAGAAGCAGGTTCGTCAGCGCGAAGTGGCCCAGGTGGTTGGTGCCGAACTGCATCTCGAAGCCGTCCCGCGTCTGCTGCTGCGGCAGCATCATCACGCCCGCGTTGTTGATCAGCAGGCTCAGCGGCCGCCCCTCCCAGCCGTCCGCGAACTCACGGACGGACGACAGGTCGGCCAGGTCGAGCCGCCGCACCTCGGTGCTGCCCCGCACGCCCGCCGCCGCGGCCTGCCCCCGCTCCACGTCCCGTACGGCGAACACGACGTGCGCGCCCGCCCCGGCCAGCCCCTCCGCGGTACGGAGCCCGAGGCCGCTGTTGGCTCCGGTGACGACGGCCGTCCGGCCCGTGAGGTCAGGGAGGTCGGTCAGGTTCCATGCGTTCTGCTTCTCAGCCATGGCCTCAATGTAGACGTCGCCAACAATGCTGTCAATGACAACAATGATGACGGCGCCAACATACGGATACGATGATGCCCATGTCCACGAGCCGCCCCTACCACCACGGAGACCTGCGCTCAGCGCTGCTCACCGCCGCCGAACGCACCCTGCGCGACAAGGGCGCCGCCGCGCTGTCACTGCGCGAGCTGGCCCGGGACATCGGCGTCAGCCACGCCGCGCCCGGCCGGCACTTCAAGGACAAGCAGGCCCTGCTCGACGCCCTGGCGCTCGACGGCTACGACCGCCTCCTCCAGGCCCTCACCACCGCCGACGACCCCACGCTCCCGCTCCAGCCCCGCCTCACCGCGCTCACCCTGGCCTATCTGCGGTTCGCCACCGACAACGCCGCGCTGATCGAGCTCATGTACTCCCTCAAGCACGACCCGGACGCCTCCGAGCAGATGGCCGCGGCGGCCGAGCGCACGGTGGGATCCCTGGCGGCGATCGTCGCGGCGGCCCAGAAGCGCGGCGAGATCATCGAGGGCGACCCGGCCGTGCTCACCCTCACCGTGGGCGCCGCGCTGCACGGCATCGCGACCTTCGCGGCCAACGGCCACACCGACGCCCAGGCGGCCGTCGACGCCGTCGACACCCTCGTACACCTGCTGCTGCACGGCCTGCTGCCTCGATAGCCCACTTGTGAGTCGGCTGTGCCCACAGTCAAGGCACAGCCAACTCAAGGCCATCGGGCCGCCATTGATCAGTAAGCCCCCACACCCCTAAGTCATGCGGAAGTCAGGATTCCGCAACCCGTCTTGTTGTCACGTACTCAACAAGGGGATGGTCTACGCGGGTCGCCGCCCCCACCGGGAACCTCACCGGTGGTCCCCCCACCGCAGGCCTCTGCAACCCCACTTACAGGAGGCTGTACGTTGCGTACGCCCAACACCCCCCACATGTCCGGCAGATGGCGCAAGGCCGGCTCCGCCGCCGCGGCCACCACCGCTCTCCTGCTCGCCGGCCTCGGCACCGCCGCCCAGGCCCACGCGGACACCACCCCCCACAAGGTGAGCCCCTCGGCCATCGCGGCCCAGGTCGCCAAGGCCCATGTCCAGTACGAGAGTTCCTGCGCCGCGACCCCCAAGAAGGGCTACGCCGCCTGCAACGCGCTCCGCGTCACCGCGGGCACCACCGCGTTCATGGAGAAGCAGGCCGCGCTGAAGGGCGTGACCCCCAAGTCCCTCAAGCCGAACGCCACTTCCGCCACTCCCACCGGCTACGGCCCGAGCGACCTCCAGAAGGCCTACGGCCTGACGTCCGCCGCCGCCTCGAACGGCTCGGGCGAGACCATCGCGATCGTCGACGCGTACGACGACCCCAACGCCGAGGCGGACCTGGCCACTTATCGCTCGTACTACGGCCTCTCCGCCTGCACGACGGCCAACGGCTGCTTCAAGAAGGTCAGCCAGACCGGCTCCACGACCTCCCTGCCCACCGCCGACAGCGGCTGGGCGGGCGAGATCTCCCTCGACCTCGACATGGTGTCGGCGATCGCCCCGAACGCCAAGATCCTCCTCGTCGAGGCGAGTTCGTCGAGCATGGCCAACCTGGGCACGGCGGTGAACGAGGCCGTCAAGCTCGGCGCGAAGTTCGTCTCCAACTCCTACGGCGGCAGCGAATCGTCGAGCGACACCTCGTACGACTCCTCCTACTTCAACCACCCCGGCGTCGCCATCACCGTCTCCGCCGGCGACGAGGGCTACGGCGCCGAGTACCCGGCCGCCTCGAAGTACGTGACGGCGGTCGGCGGCACGAAGCTCTCCACCTCCTCCACCAGCCGCGGCTGGACGGAGTCCGTCTGGAACACCAGCAGCACCGAGGGAACGGGCTCCGGCTGCTCCTCGTACGACGCGAAGCCGACCTGGCAGACCGACACCAGCTGCACCAAGCGCATGATCGCCGACGTCTCGGCCGTCGCCGACCCCGCCACGGGCGTCTCGGTCTACGACTCCTACGGCTCCGACGGCACCGGCTGGAACACCTACGGCGGCACCAGCGCCTCGGCCCCCATCATCGCGTCGGTGTACGCCCTCGCCGGCACCCCCGGCACCAGCGACTACCCCGCCTCCTACCCCTACGCGGCGGCAGGCACCTCGGCCCTCAACGACGTGACATCCGGCACCAACGGCACCTGCACCACCAGCTACTACTGCACCGCCAAGTCGGGCTACGACGGCCCGACCGGCCTGGGCACCCCGGAGGGCCTGGCCGCCTTCACCGGCTGAGCCCCCGTCAACCTCCCGGTCGGGTCACCGGGAAGCCGTCGGCAGAGGGGGACGTGGGGTCCCCTCGACGGCATGGATGAGAGAACGGGCCGTGGCATCCAGCCGCGGCCCGTTCGCCGTACACCTGTGAATCAGGTCAAGCGACCGCCGTACACAGTCCATCGAGCGGCCATCGGGAAGTAAGCCCCCGCCCCCGTTCGGTATGGCGGAAGTCAGGATTCCACCACCCGCCTTGTTGTCGCGTACTCAACAAGAGACCGTCGTTCCGGGCCGCCGCCCGCCGCCGGGACACCGCACCGGCGGTACGCACCCGCACTGCTCCTGTTCCACCACCTTCAGGAGGCTGCACGATGCGCACGACCCCCACCGACATACGTCTCAGATGGCGCCGGATCGGCACCGCGGCCGCCGCGGCGGCCCTGATGTTCGCCGGCCTCGGCACCGCGGCCGTCCACGCGAACGCGGCCGTCCCCTCCAAGGTCACCTGGGCCGCGACTCCTTGCTCGACCCCCAAGAAGACGGGTGAGCTGGCCTGTGACTCCCTCCGCGTCACGGGCGGCACCACGGCGTTCCAGCGGGCGAACGGCGTGACCCCGAAGGCCGCCGACGCCACCACCCCCTCCGGCTACGGCCCCACCGACCTCCAGAGCGCCTACGGCCTGACCTCCGCGGCGGCTTCCAACGGCTCCGGCGAGACGATCGCCATCGTCGACGCCTACAACGACCCGAACGCGGAGGCGGACCTGGCCACCTACCGCTCGTACTACGGCCTGTCGGCCTGCACGACGGCCAACGGCTGCTTCAAGAAGGTCAGCCAGACCGGCTCCACGACCTCCCTCCCCTCCAGCGACACCGGCTGGTCCGAGGAGATCTCCCTCGACCTCGACATGGCTTCGGCCATCTGCCCGAAGTGCAGCATCCTCCTGGTGGAGGCCAAGTCGGCCACGATGGCCAACCTGGGCACGGCGGTGAACGAGGCCGTCAAGCTCGGCGCGAAGTACGTCTCCAACTCCTACGGCGGCAGCGAATCGTCGAGCGACACCTCGTACGACTCCTCCTACTTCAACCACCCGGGCGTCGCCATCACGGTCAGTGCCGGCGACAGCGGCTACGGCGCCGAGTACCCGGCCGCCTCGAAGTACGTGACGTCGGTGGGCGGCACGGCCCTGTCGAAGGCGGCCTCGACCACCCGCGGCTGGACGGAAACGGTCTGGAAGACCAGCAGCACGGAGGGAACGGGCTCGGGCTGCTCCTCGTACGACACCAAACCCTCCTGGCAGACCGACACGAGCTGCACCAAGCGCATGATCGCCGACGTCTCGGCGGTGGCCGACCCGGCGACAGGCGTCTCGGTCTACGACTCCTACGGCATCACGGCGGGCTGGTACACCTTCGGCGGCACCAGCGCCTCGGCCCCCATCATCGCGGGCGTCTACGCCCTGGCCGGCACCCCCGGCACCACCGACTACCCGGCCTCCTACCCCTACGCGTCAGCGGGCACCTCAGCCCTCAACGACGTGACGTCCGGCAACAACGGCACCTGCACCACGAGCTACTACTGCACCGCCAGGTCGGGCTACGACGGCCCGACCGGCTGGGGAACTCCTGAGGGCCTGGCCGCCTTCACCGGCTGAGCGGCACTGATACTGAGGGAACGGGCCGTGGCGACGCGCCGCGGCCCGTTCGTTCGTTCGTCATGGCCGATACCCACGGGGGAACTCACATGAAGCGCACACTCGCAGCCCTTGCCACCGTCGCCGTCCTCAGCGCACCACTGCTGACAGCCTGCGGCAGCGACTCAAAGCCCGTCACCGGCACGGTCATCGGCAAGGACACGGACAACGAGTGCAAGACGAAGAAGAGGAACGGCAAAAAGACCCGCAGCTGCCACACCGAATACGAACTGACGGTCCGCACGAAGAGCGGGGACGAGGAAGAGGTGGACGTCAGCAGCAGCGCGTACAACTCCTGCACCGAGGGAGCGACCTACCCCAAGTGCACGACGCGCTAGCGCTTAGGGCCTGTGATCGCCTCCCCGATCACGAAACCCTTCGCGGGCCCTTCGGGAATGGTGACCTCGGTGCCGTATCTGGCCTGCCATGACGACTGCGGGGACAACGCGCTCGTCGAGGCACTCAGCGACATGGCGGCCGATCGGACGCGCGGCTGGTGGGAGGAGTACCGCGAGATCCTGCCGACCGTCCTGCTGGACATGGCCCAGGTCGAGCACCACGCCACCCGGTTGCGGACCGCCCTCACCGTCCACGTCCCGGGCCAAGCCGTTCTCTACCGGGACTCACCGACCCACAGCAGGTGATCACCCATGAGGCCGCCCTGCGCATGCGGTTCGGAGGCCCCGACGTCACCCGCGCCCAGCTGAAGTACCTGCTGGACACGGCGGCACGCGACGACATCGCGATCCAGGTCATCCCCTTCGCCGCGGGCACCTTTGCCGGATCCGGCCAGGCCATCTACTACGCCTACGGCGCTGTGCCTCAGCTCGACACCGTAAGCCTCGACCAGTCCCACGGCCCGGACGCTTACGGACTTCGTTGCGTCACCCGCTTCAGCATCAACCGCGTCTGATCGGCCGATGGCGGACGCCGGAGTCGAGGGCGGTCAGGGTGACGCCGATGAAGGCTCCCTGGTCGCGTCTCTCACCGCGTCGTGCCGCTCCGCGGCGACTCGGAGGAGGATCTCGCGGAGCGCCTCGCGGGCCCGCCCCGGCAGGAAGCCGTGCGCGGCGCCGACGACGGCCTTGGAGTCGTACTGCCTGCCCTCATGGGACAGCAGGTACCGACGGGCTCGCCGAAAGCCGTACCGCTGAAGGAAGAGATCACGTCCCAGCCGATCGCACTCCTCGATCGCCTTCTCCACCTCGGAGCGGGTTATGTCACTCAGCGCCATGACGGGAACAGTAGGGGGAACGGCACCCGTTCGTCGTGCTCCGCCCCCCGGAGATAGCCTTCACCCGCAGAACATGGGTGCCACAAGCGCACCAGCTCGTAAGAGGGGCTAACGACGGAACCACACGACAGGTTCCGCTCAGGCCTCATTGCCCGGCGTGACCTGCCGTGATACACAGAGTAACCGGACAAGTACCAGACAAGCATTCGTACGAAACCCGCCAATCAATGACGCCAAGTCGACATACGGCGGCGGATTTGTCGGCGACAATGAGGCCTGACCTCTGCGCACCCGCAGGGGAAGCGGAACTACCCACCAGGGGCGGTGACTTACATGCTCTTTGCGGCCGACAAGGGAGACATCAACACCATCATCGGCGGGATCGCTCCGGACTGGGGCCCCTTCGGCAGCCTGGGCAACGAGGCGAAGGTGATGATCGAGGTCGTGATGGCGGTGGCCATCCTGCTCTGCCTCGGCATCGCCATCTGGGGCGCCGCGAAGCAGCGCATCGGTGCGACCGCGCTCCGCGACACCTTCAGCGCCGAACAGGGCAAGGGCCTCATCATCGCCGGCCTCACCGGAGTCTTCATCATCGGCTCACTCGGCACGCTGTTCACCATCGTGTACGGCATGGCCGTGTAGCCACTCCGGGCACGCCCGGCCCCTTCACCTCGTCCCCAACACCACCCGCCCGTCGTGCCCACCGGCTGAGGTTGCGTTTCCCTGATGTCCAGTCACCACACCGCGCCCGCGCGGGAACCAGCACGGCTACCGTCGTATGCCTACGAGTTTCCGCACGACGTCGAGGGGGCGTACGCGGCATGAGTCTCGGGGACGAACGCGAGACCTCCGGCGGTTACGGGGGCACGGGCCAGACCCGCACGCGGCTGCCGGAGGGCGGTGGCGGTGACCTGTACGGCGGGACGCGGAGAGGCGGCCGCTCGTCGTCCCGAAGCCTCGTCACGGTCGTCGGCGTGGTGGTGGTCCTCATCGCCGCGATCGCCTTCGCGAACCGCGGAGGAGACGACTCCCCCACGGAGTCCGGGACCGCCGACAAGCCGGCGACCTCGCCTACGGCGGCGAGCGGGACGACACCGGTGAAGTCGGGGTTCGCGCGGGATGAGCAGGGGGCGCAGAGTGCGGCGGCGAATTATGCGGTGTCGCTGGGCTCGGCCGAGATGTTCAACAAGACCCAGCGTGACGCCATCCTGAAGGCCATCATCACGCCCTCCCGGGTCGCACAGTTCGAAGCGACCTTGGACAAGGCATACACACCCCAGTTCAACAAGAACGTCGGACTCAACGACGACGGCTCCACACCCCAGGGCTACACCTTCGTATCCCGTACGAGTCCGATCGGCACCAAGGCCACGCAGGCATCCGCCGACAACGCGACCGTCGAGGTCTGGTGCAGTGGCCTCCTCGGCCTGGCAGGCGAGAACTCCACCAACCCGGTCACCAGCACCTGGTTCACCATCACCATGCAACTCCAGTGGACCGGTGGTGACTGGAAGATCGTGACGCACTCCCAGAAGGACGGCCCCTCGCCGGTCCCCGGCGACGACAGGGCCTCCAGCGCCGACGAGATGGCGAAGGCCGTCGAAGAGTACGGAGGGTTCACCTATGCCCGGTAGCCGACGCGTACTCAGGCTCGCTGCTGTCATCACGGCCGTGCAGACCACAGCCGTTCTCATGACCACGCGTGCATTCGCCGCACCCACGCCTTCGCCCACGCCGTCACCCTCAGGCAGCAACAACCCCTGTGACCTGATCCACGGCCCCGCCAAGGACTACTGCGAAAAAGGCCAGGGCACCGGCTCCGGCGGATCCACCACCCTCGACCCCACCTCCTCCCTCGACCCCCTCTCCTCCCTCGCCAAGGGCTGTGCCGACGCCGCCTCCTGGACCGTCGACAAGCTCAGCGAGGCCGTGAAGGACACCGCGAACGTCGACTTCACGAACCCCAAGTTCCTCCAGCAGTACGCGGTCGTCTTCGCGGCGTCCACGGTCCTGACCCTGCTGCTGTGGCTGCTCGCCGTCGCCAAGCGCGCGGTGCGAGGCGTCCCCCTCACCACCGCCATCAGCGAAGCGATCGGGTTCCTCTGGCTCACCGTCCTGGCCTCGGCCTTCACCCCGCTGATCCTGTACACCGTCGTATCGGCGACCGACGGCATCACCGAGGTCCTCGCGAAGTCGACCGGCGACCAGACGGACACGTTCTTCGGCACCTTCTCCGGCGCCCTCAACAAGGGCGAGGACATCGGCGGCGGCCCGATCATGCTGATCGTCGTCTCACTCGTCAGCATCCTCGCCGCCGGCGTCCTGTGGCTGGAGCTCGTCATCAGAGCCGCCCTGCTCTACGTCGGCGCACTCCTCGGCACCGTCGTCTACGCCGGCCTCGTCGACAAGAACCTCTGGGGCCACGTCCGCCGCTGGGCCGGCATCATGATCGCCGTCATTCTCGTCAAACCGGTGATCGTCATCGTCCTCGGCCTGGCCGGCGCGCTGTCCACCGACAACGGCCCCGACGCGTTCTCCGCCGTCGTCTCCGGCCTCGCCATCATCCTGCTCGCCATCTTCGCGTCGGCGATGATCTACCGCTTCGTCCCCGGCTTCGGCGACGAGATCGCCGGCTCCCGCAACAACCGCATCATGCAGGGCGCGGAAGGGAAGGCCGCGGCCGTCATCAGCAGCCCCGCCACCCTCGTCGCCCAGGGCATCAAGACCCACAGCACCCGAGCCGACAACAACGGCGGCGGCCAGTCCTCCGGCGGCGGTGCCCGCCCCTCCAACCCGGCCTCCGGCGGCGTCGCCGCCCACAGCACGCGCGGCTCGAACGGCGGCGTCGGTGGCGGCGGATCTGTCCCCTCCGCCGCCCCCTCGCCCCGCTCGGGCAGCCCGGTGAACACACCCCATGCCAGCAACACCCGCAACAGCAGTAACAACCGCTCGGGAGGTGAAGGGCGTTGACGACCGAGTCCCACGTGTCCCATCCGGTCACGCCCCGCCGTACATATCTGATCGGCCGCGCCCGGCCGAACGCGATCGTCGGCAGAAATCGTGAGACCGGCGAGATCGCGCTCATCATCGGCGGCGCGTTCCTCGGCATGATGTGCGGGCTCATCGTCCCGGTGCTGTCCCTGCGCATCGTGCTGCTCATGGGCTTCCCGCTGCTCGCACTGGCGGCGGTCTACGTGCCGTACAAGCACCGCACGTTCTACAAGTGGTTCGAGATCAACCGCAGTTACAAGCGGACCCTCAAGCAGGGGACCGTGTACCGCTCGGGTGTCATGGAGGCCGGCATCCGCACCGACGGCCGTGAGGTCGAGATCGGCCCGCCCCCCGGCATCGGCCGCATCAACTGGCTCGCCGCCCCCTTCGGCCCCGACGAGATCGCCGTACTCCTGCACGCCGACCGCAGGACGGTGACGGCCGCCATCGAGATCGAGGGGCCCGGCGTCGGTCTGCGCGACTCCGAGGACCAGGAGGCGCTGGTAGACCGCTTCGGCACGCTCCTCAAGCACGTGGCCAACGGCGACGGCTTCGTCACCCGCCTCCAGATGCTCGCCCGCACCCTCCCCGCCGACCCGGACGCCCACGCCAAGGACGTGGCCGTCCGCGGCGACGAGAAGGCACCGGGATGGCTCATGCAGTCGTACGACCAGTTGCAGTCCATGGTCTCCACCAGCAGCGAGCAGCACCGCGCGTACCTGGTCGCCTGTATGCACTACACCCGCGAACTCTCCGCCGAGGCCCACGCGATGGCCCGTGCCGCGCGCCCCCAGTCGGGCCGCAAGCTGGACCGCGACGCGGGCCTGGCGGTGGTCATGGCGCGCGAGCTGACGGACATCTGCTCCCGCCTCCAGGAGGCGGACATCAGGGTCCGCCAGCCCCTCGGCCAGGGCCGGCTCGCCTCGCTCATCCACTCCATGTACGACCCGGACCACCCCATCGACCACATCCAGGCGATGACCAGGCGCAACGCCTGGCCGGCCGAACTCGACGCCATGGAACCGACGTTCCTCCAGGCGAAGACCCGCGAGTCCTCCACCCGCGCGCCCTGGTGCCACGCCACGGCCTGGGTGAAGGAGTGGCCGATGACCCCGGTGGGCGTGAACTTCCTGGCGCCCCTCCTGGTCCACACCCCGGACGTCATCCGCACGGTCGCCGTGACGATGGACCTCGAACCCACCGAGGTCGCCATCGAGCGGATGCTGACGGAGAAGACGAACGACGAGGCGGAGGCCAGCCGCGCCGCCAAGATGAACCGGACCGTCGACCCCCGCGACGTCGCCTCCCACAACCGTCTCGACCAGCGCGGCGAAGACCTCGCGAGCGGCGCGGCCGGCGTCAACCTGGTCGGCTACATCACCGTCTCCTCCCGCAACCCCGAGGCGCTGGCCCGCGACAAACGGACCATCCGGGCCTCGGCCGGAAAGTCGTACCTGAAGCTGGAGTGGTGTGACCGCGAACATCACCGCGCCTTCGTGAACACACTCCCGTTCGCCACCGGAATCCGAAGGTAGGGGCTGAGTCGCCGATGCGGGATCCGCTGTCCGTCCTGACCGACGCCTTCACGTCCTTCCTCTTCGGCAAGGTCGAGACCACCCGCCTGCCCGTCCGCACCTCCACGGGCCAGGCCCAAGCGGTCTATCTGCCCACGGCGGCCCCCGGGTTGGGCGACTCGGGCGTGATCATCGGCCGCGAGGTCTACTCCGGCAAGGGCTACATCTACGACCCCTTCCAGCTCTACGGCCAACAGCTCCCGGCACCCCACTGGCTGGTGCTCGGCGAGTCCGGCAACGGCAAGTCGGCGCTGGAGAAGACGTATGTCCTACGGCAGTTGCGCTTCCGCGACCGACAGGTCGTCGTCCTCGACGCCCAGGGTGAGGACGGCGTCGGTGAATGGAACCTCATCGCGCAGGAGTTGGGCATAACCCCCATCCGCCTGGACCCGATGGCCGCCCTGGACATGGGGATCCGCCTCAACCCCCTCGACCCCGCGATCACGACGACGGGCCAGCTCGCGCTGCTCCGCACCATCATCGAGGTCGCCCTGGGCCACGGCTTGGACGAGCGCTCCGGCTTCGCCCTGAAGGTCGCGCACGCCTACGTCAACGAGACCATCGTCGAACGCCAGCCGATCCTCACGGACATCGTGGAGCAACTACGGCACCCCGAGCCGGAGTCGGCCGAGGCGATGAACGTCGACATAGAGGATGTGCGGGCCTGGGGCCTGGACGTCGCCCTGGTCCTGGACCGACTGGTCGACGGTGACCTGCGCGGCATGTTCGACGGCCCGACGACGGTCGGCATCGACCTGGATGCCCCGCTGATCGTCTTCGACCTGTCCCACATCGACCGCAACTCCATCGCCATGCCCATCCTCATGGCGATCGTCGGCGTGTGGCTGGAGCACACCTGGATCCGCCCCGACCGGAAGAAGCGCATCTTCCTGGTCGAGGAGGCCTGGCACATCATCAACAGCCCCTTCGTGGCCCAGCTCTTCCAGCGGCTGCTGAAGTTCGGCCGACGGCTGGGCCTGTCGTTCGTGGCGGTGGTCCACCATCTGTCCGACGTCGTGGACGGAGCGGCGGCCAAGGAGGCCGCGGCGATCCTGAAGATGGCGTCGACCAGGACGATCTACGCCCAGAAGGCGGACGAGGCGAGGTCAACGGGACGGGTGCTGGGCCTCCCCCGCTGGGCGGTGGAGATCATCCCGTCCCTGACACCGGGCATCGCGGTGTGGGACGTCAACGGCAACGTCCAGGTGGTCAAACACCTGATCACCGAGACGGAACGCCCGCTCGTCTTCACCGACCGCGCGATGACCGAGTCCTCCGCCGACCGCGAACTCACCGACGACGCCCTGCGCGCGGCCGAGTTGGAGGCGGAGGAGCGGGCGGCGGCCTTCATGGAACAGCACATGGAACAGCACATGGGCGACTCCGAGTCGACGGTGGCATAGGCAGGGAGGCGGGCAGTGGTGAGACCGGACGACCGCCGTCGGCAGCAAGGCCAGGGGAGTCGAGGAGGCCAGGGAGGCCAGGGAGGCATCCCTGACGGGCTGTTGGTCGGCATACTCGCCTTCCTCATCGGCATGACCCTGCTCGTCTGGTCGGCCACCGGCCTCGCCGGCCTGTTCGCCCACGGCGGCTGGCCGGACGGCGTCACGTTCACCCGTACGCCCCTGGCCATGCGCCAGTTGATCGGCCGCCCCCATGACATGCCGGGCGCGTGGCCCGAGACCCCGGCGGCCCAGCTCTCCGGGTACGGGTTGTTCTGGGGCCTGCTCATCGGGCAGTTGATGGTGCTGGTCGTCCTCACCGTGTTCGTACTGGGGACGGTCGCCCGCTGGAAGGCGGTACGACGAGCGCGGAGGACGGAGCCTCAGATGGCGCCGCGAACCGTGGCCGTGGAGCAGCCGCCGACGGCTCCCGAGCCCGCCGTCGAGAGGGTCACGCACCACGAGGTGCCGACACCGAGGACGGAGCCGGTCCCGGAGCCCGCTCCCGCGCCGGTCGCCGTGCCCGCGCGGGTGGAGAAGGTACTGGTCGCCCCCAGGGAAACCCGCCACCTCACGGCGATCCAGGCGGTACGCGACGCGGAGGGCCCGACCCTCGTCGTCACCTCGAACCCCGCGGTCTGGTCGGACACCAAGGACGCCCGCGCCAAACTGGGCCCCGTCCACCTCTACGACCCCGCCCACCTCTGCGACACCCCGGCCCGCCTCCACTGGTCCCCCACGGCAGGCTGCGAGGACAGAGAGACGGCGAAGGCGAGAGCCGCGGCGCTCCTCACCCCGGTCCGCCCGACCGCCCGCCTCGACCAGGCGGTCAGCGACACCGCGGAAACGCTCCTTCGCAGCTATCTGCACGCCGCCGCCATAGACGGCCGCACCATCCGCCACGTCCACCGCTGGTCCCAGGGCACCCAGATCCAGGACGCGGTCCGCATCCTCCGTACGAATCCGAAGGCGGCCCCCGGCGCGGCGGGCGAACTGGAAGCCACCCTCACCGCCCACCCGGAACGCCGGGACATCGCCCAGGAGTTGACCGGCCGAGCCCTCTCCGCGCTCTTCACGGTCAACATCCGCGAGGCCTGCACTCCAAACCGAACTGATGCCCTCGCCTTGGATTCCTTCGTCGACGAAGGGGGCACGCTTTTCGTAGTGGGGGAGTCCATCGAGGACCCCAGGACCAACCCGGGCGCGATGCCCCTCCTGACGGCCCTCGTCTCCAGCGTGGTCGAGCGTGGCCGGCGCATGGCCGAACGGTCATCCTCCGGTCGCCTCGACCCACCACTGACCCTCGTCCTGGACGACGTCGCCGCCGTGGCCCCGCTTCCCCAACTCCCGGAGCTCCTGGCCACCGGAGCGGACCGCGGCCTGCCGACCCTGGCCCTGCTCCGCTCCCGGGAACAGGCAAGATCCCGCTGGCCGCACGACGAACTACCGGTCTGAACCTGAAGGTCAGACTGCGTTCTCCAGCACGAACTCCAACTCGTTCTCCCCGTCATGCCCCTCCAAGGGCACGACCTTCCCGCTCGGCACGAACCCGGCCTTGCGATAGAACCCCTGAGCCCGCGGATTGTCCTCGTGCACGATGAGCCGCACAGCCTCGACCCCACGCCCCCAGGCCCATTCCAGAGCGGCGTCGAAGAGCGCCTTGGTCACCCCGCCCCCACGCCACTCGGGCCGCACGAACACCCCGACGACATGCCCCTGCCGCCGCTCCACAGGGAACCCGGCCCAGTCGGTGGAGCCGGCCTCCTCAATGAGTACGACGACGGACCCGACCCAGGTTCCGTCAGCAGCCTCGGCAACAAACTGGAGAACCCCACCGGCCGGATCCGATCCCCCGGCAGCCCGCTCCTGCCAGAAGGAGTCCGGGCGGGTAACGGCATCCTCGTACGTCTCCAGAAAAGCAACGGGCGCGGCGGGGTCCTGCAACGCGAGAAGCCGCAGCTCCTTCGCGGCGGGCCACTCGTCGGCGCGTATGGAACGGATCTCGAAGTTCATGCTGCTCATGCTGATTACGGTAGCCGAACGCAGAAAACCCCCGTACCGATTAACCGGTACGGGGGTTTTCTCAAATTTTGTTCGGCGGCGTCCTACTCTCCCACAGGGTCCCCCCTGCAGTACCATCGGCGCTGTAAGGCTTAGCTTCCGGGTTCGGAATGTAACCGGGCGTTTCCCTCACGCTATGACCACCGAAACACTATGAAACTGTCAAACATGCCGCACCACACCCGTGACCATGGGCATGGGGCCGTTCGTGGTTTCAGAACCAACACAGTGGACGCGAGCAACTGAGGACAAGCCCTCGGCCTATTAGTACCGGTCACCTCCACCCATTACTGGGCTTCCAGATCCGGCCTATCAACCCAGTCGTCTACTGGGAGCCTTACCCCATCAAGTGGGTGGGAATACTCATCTCGAAGCAGGCTTCCCGCTTAGATGCTTTCAGCGGTTATCCCTCCCGAACGTAGCCAACCAGCCATGCCCTTGGCAGAACAACTGGCACACCAGAGGTTCGTCCGTCCCGGTCCTCTCGTACTAGGGACAGCCCTTCTCAATATTCCTGCGCGCGCAGCGGATAGGGACCGAACTGTCTCACGACGTTCTAAACCCAGCTCGCGTACCGCTTTAATGGGCGAACAGCCCAACCCTTGGGACCGACTCCAGCCCCAGGATGCGACGAGCCGACATCGAGGTGCCAAACCATCCCGTCGATATGGACTCTTGGGGAAGATCAGCCTGTTATCCCCGGGGTACCTTTTATCCGTTGAGCGACGGCGCTTCCACAAGCCACCGCCGGATCACTAGTCCCGACTTTCGTCCCTGCTCGACCCGTCGGTCTCACAGTCAAGCTCCCTTGTGCACTTACACTCAACACCTGATTGCCAACCAGGCTGAGGGAACCTTTGGGCGCCTCCGTTACTCTTTAGGAGGCAACCGCCCCAGTTAAACTACCCATCAGACACTGTCCCTGATCCGGATCACGGACCCAGGTTAGACATCCAGCACGACCAGACTGGTATTTCAACGACGACTCCACAACCACTGGCGTGGCCGCTTCAAAGTCTCCCAGCTATCCTACACAAGCCGAACCGAACACCAATATCAAACTGTAGTAAAGGTCCCGGGGTCTTTCCGTCCTGCTGCGCGAAACGAGCATCTTTACTCGTAGTGCAATTTCACCGGGCCTATGGTTGAGACAGTCGAGAAGTCGTTACGCCATTCGTGCAGGTCGGAACTTACCCGACAAGGAATTTCGCTACCTTAGGATGGTTATAGTTACCACCGCCGTTTACTGGCGCTTAAGTTCTCAGCTTCGCACGCCCGAAAGCGCACTAACCGGTCCCCTTAACGTTCCAGCACCGGGCAGGCGTCAGTCCGTATACATCGCCTTACGGCTTCGCACGGACCTGTGTTTTTAGTAAACAGTCGCTTCTCGCTGGTCTCTGCGGCCACCCCCAGCTCGGAGAGCAAGTCCCCTCACCAGTGATGGCCCCCCTTCTCCCGAAGTTACGGGGGCATTTTGCCGAGTTCCTTAACCATAGTTCACCCGAACGCCTCGGTATTCTCTACCTGACCACCTGAGTCGGTTTAGGGTACGGGCCGCCATGAAACTCGCTAGAGGCTTTTCTCGACAGCATAGGATCATCCACTTCACCACAATCGGCTCGGCATCAGGTCTCAGCCTTAATGAGCGGCGGATTTGCCTACCACTCGGCCTACACCCTTACCCCGGGACAACCACCGCCCGGGATGGACTACCTTCCTGCGTCACCCCATCACTCACCTACTACCACCTTGGTTCGGCGGCTCCACCACTTTCCTTTCCCCGAAGGGTCCGGAACGGCTTCACGGCCTTAGCATTAATGGGTTCGATGTTTGACGCTTCACAGCGGGTACCGGAATATCAACCGGTTATCCATCGACTACGCCTGTCGGCCTCGCCTTAGGTCCCGACTTACCCTGGGCAGATCAGCTTGACCCAGGAACCCTTAGTCAATCGGCGCACACGTTTCTCACGTGTGTATCGCTACTCATGCCTGCATTCTCACTCGTGAACCGTCCACCACTAGCTTCCGCTGCGGCTTCACCCGGCACACGACGCTCCCCTACCCATCCATACAGGCGTTGGCCCTATTGTATGAATGACACGACTTCGGCGGTACGCTTGAGCCCCGCTACATTGTCGGCGCGGAATCACTAGACCAGTGAGCTATTACGCACTCTTTCAAGGGTGGCTGCTTCTAAGCCAACCTCCTGGTTGTCTGTGCGACTCCACATCCTTTCCCACTTAGCGTACGCTTAGGGGCCTTAGTCGATGCTCTGGGCTGTTTCCCTCTCGACCATGGAGCTTATCCCCCACAGTCTCACTGCCGCGCTCTCACTTACCGGCATTCGGAGTTTGGCTAAGGTCAGTAACCCGGTAGGGCCCATCGCCTATCCAGTGCTCTACCTCCGGCAAGAAACACACGACGCTGCACCTAAATGCATTTCGGGGAGAACCAGCTATCACGGAGTTTGATTGGCCTTTCACCCCTAACCACAGGTCATCCCCCAGGTTTTCAACCCTGGTGGGTTCGGTCCTCCACGAAGTCTTACCTCCGCTTCAACCTGCCCATGGCTAGATCACTCCGCTTCGGGTCTTGAGCGCGCTACTCTATCGCCCTATTCGGACTCGCTTTCGCTACGGCTTCCCCACACGGGTTAACCTCGCAACACACCGCAAACTCGCAGGCTCATTCTTCAAAAGGCACGCAGTCACGAGAACAAGGCAAGCCTTGTTCCGACGCTCCCACGGCTTGTAGGCACACGGTTTCAGGTACTATTTCACTCCGCTCCCGCGGTACTTTTCACCATTCCCTCACGGTACTATCCGCTATCGGTCACCAGGGAATATTTAGGCTTAGCGGGTGGTCCCGCCAGATTCACACGGGATTTCTCGGGCCCCGTGCTACTTGGGTGTCTCTCAAACGAGCCGCTGATGTTTCGACTACGGGGGTCTTACCCTCTACGCCGGACCTTTCGCATGTCCTTCGCCTACATCAACGGTTTCTGACTCGTCTCACAGCCGGCAGACTGTGAAAGAGAGATCCCACAACCCCGTATACGCAACCCCTGCCGGGTCTCACACGCATACGGTTTGGCCTCATCCGGTTTCGCTCGCCACTACTCCCGGAATCACGGTTGTTTTCTCTTCCTGCGGGTACTGAGATGTTTCACTTCCCCGCGTTCCCTCCACATACCCTATGTGTTCAGGTATGGGTGACAGCCCATGACGACTGCCGGGTTTCCCCATTCGGAAACCCCCGGATCAAAGCCTGGTTGACGACTCCCCGGGGACTATCGTGGCCTCCCACGTCCTTCATCGGTTCCTGGTGCCAAGGCATCCACCGTGCGCCCTTAAAAACTTGGCCACAGATGCTCGCGTCCACTGTGCAGTTCTCAAACAACGACCAGCCACCCATCACCCCCAACCAAAAGCTGGAGTTCACTGGGGCCGGCATCGAGGGGGTTCATTCCCTCAGACACCCAACAGCGTGCCCGACACCCTCGCCACTCATGATCAGCTTTCCACGCTCCGAAGAGCAGTACTGGCAGCCCGAGATGACTGAAAGTGCCGAATAATCAACGTTCCACCCATGAGCAACCAGCATCGGACATTCGCCGATGTACTGGCCTCTGACCGGGCAAGCCCGGTAAGAAGTGCTCCTTAGAAAGGAGGTGATCCAGCCGCACCTTCCGGTACGGCTACCTTGTTACGACTTCGTCCCAATCGCTGGTCCCACCTTCGACAGCTCCCTCCCACAAGGGGTTGGGCCACCGGCTTCGGGTGTTACCGACTTTCGTGACGTGACGGGCGGTGTGTACAAGGCCCGGGAACGTATTCACCGCAGCAATGCTGATCTGCGATTACTAGCAACTCCGACTTCATGGGGTCGAGTTGCAGACCCCAATCCGAACTGAGACAGGCTTTTTGAGATTCGCTCCACCTCACGGTTTCGCAGCTCATTGTACCTGCCATTGTAGCACGTGTGCAGCCCAAGACATAAGGGGCATGATGACTTGACGTCGTCCCCACCTTCCTCCGAGTTGACCCCGGCGGTCTCCTGTGAGTCCCCATCACCCCGAAGGGCATGCTGGCAACACAGGACAAGGGTTGCGCTCGTTGCGGGACTTAACCCAACATCTCACGACACGAGCTGACGACAGCCATGCACCACCTGTACACCGACCACAAGGGGGGCACTATCTCTAATGCTTTCCGGTGTATGTCAAGCCTTGGTAAGGTTCTTCGCGTTGCGTCGAATTAAGCCACATGCTCCGCTGCTTGTGCGGGCCCCCGTCAATTCCTTTGAGTTTTAGCCTTGCGGCCGTACTCCCCAGGCGGGGAACTTAATGCGTTAGCTGCGGCACCGACGACGTGGAATGTCGCCAACACCTAGTTCCCACCGTTTACGGCGTGGACTACCAGGGTATCTAATCCTGTTCGCTCCCCACGCTTTCGCTCCTCAGCGTCAGTAATGGCCCAGAGATCCGCCTTCGCCACCGGTGTTCCTCCTGATATCTGCGCATTTCACCGCTACACCAGGAATTCCGATCTCCCCTACCACACTCTAGCTAGCCCGTATCGAATGCAGACCCGGGGTTAAGCCCCGGGCTTTCACACCCGACGTGACAAGCCGCCTACGAGCTCTTTACGCCCAATAATTCCGGACAACGCTTGCGCCCTACGTATTACCGCGGCTGCTGGCACGTAGTTAGCCGGCGCTTCTTCTGCAGGTACCGTCACTTTCGCTTCTTCCCTGCTGAAAGAGGTTTACAACCCGAAGGCCGTCATCCCTCACGCGGCGTCGCTGCATCAGGCTTTCGCCCATTGTGCAATATTCCCCACTGCTGCCTCCCGTAGGAGTCTGGGCCGTGTCTCAGTCCCAGTGTGGCCGGTCGCCCTCTCAGGCCGGCTACCCGTCGTCGCCTTGGTGAGCCATTACCTCACCAACAAGCTGATAGGCCGCGGGCTCATCCTTCACCGCCGGAGCTTTCAACCACCACAGATGCCTGCGGTAGTGGTATCCGGTATTAGACCCCGTTTCCAGGGCTTGTCCCAGAGTGAAGGGCAGATTGCCCACGTGTTACTCACCCGTTCGCCACTAATCCCCACCGAAGTGGTTCATCGTTCGACTTGCATGTGTTAAGCACGCCGCCAGCGTTCGTCCTGAGCCAGGATCAAACTCTCCGTGAATGTTTACCGGTAATCCGGTGCACACACACGAGAGCGGAACAGTCAGGCGGAATAAGCCCGACCGTTCACAGCGTCCTCGCTGTATGTTTCTTCAAAGGAACCTCGCCCCAACCGAAACCGGTCGGAGACGGGGTATCAACTAAATCTGGCGTTGATTTTTGGCACGCTGTTGAGTTCTCAAGGAACGGACGCTTCCTTTGTACTCACCCGAGAGACTCTCTCAGGCTTTCCTCCGGGCTTTTTCCCTTCGGTCTTGCGTTTCCGACTCTATCAGACCGTTTCCGGTTCCGATTTCCTCGGTGCTTTCCAGGTTTCCGCTTTCGCGTTTCCCTTTCCGGCGGTTCCGACTCTATCAGATCCTTTCGGGCCTGACTCCCAGTCAGCGGGGCTTGTCTTCCCGGCCGTTGGGCCGTTCCGACGTCTCAAACCTTAGCGGATCCTCTCGGCAGTTCCTAATCGAGCTGCCGTACCCGAATCGAATTGAATTCGGGCACGCCGAATTCATCCCGGCTGGGAGATCGTGCTGATGGTTTGTTGTGCCGCTGATGCGGCGGAGGTGTTGTCGAAGAACCGTTACGGCTCCGCGGCAACCCGAAGAACTCTACGGATCCCGGAGGGGGCTGTCAACCACCCCTGTCAAGATCTTTTCGGGTGACAGGCAGCGGGCGACGGCAGCGGTGCCGTCAGTCCAGGTCACTGAGGCGTCCGCCCGCGTCCGGCTGGGCGTGCTCCACCCTGCGCAGGAGGCGGGTGAGGACGTCGCCGAGCGCCGTCCGCTCCTCAGGAGACAGGTCCTGGAGGAGGTCTTCCTCGAAGACCGTGGCGAGGCGCATGGCCTCCAGCCACTTCTCACGGCCCTCCGCGGTCAGCTCCACGATGACGCGGACGCGGTTGGACTCGTCGCGCTCCCGGTTCACCAGACCCTCCGTGACCATCCGGTCGATGCGGTGGGTCATGGCGGCCGGCGTCAGACCGAGGCGCTTGGCGAGGTCTCCCGGGCCCATCCGATAGGGGGCACCGGAGAGAACGAGGGCCTTGAGGACCTCCCAGTCCGTGTTGCTGATGCCGAGGGCGGAGGTCTGGCGGCCGTAGGCGACGTTCATACGGCGGTTCAGTCGCGACAGGGCCGAGACGATCTGCTCGACCTGGGGGTCGAGGTCCTGGAACTCGCGCTGGTAGGCGGCGATCTGCTCCTCCAGTGTCGGCTCGCTGCCGATGTGGAGACTGCCGGGACCGCCGGGGGTGTCAGCCATGGGCGTCAGTATCGCACGCGGCCGCTTGGCGTTGAAGTCCTTCTCTGTGTACTCTTTAGCTCTGAAATTTAGCTTCGAAGTCTTCGGTTCTAAGTACTGAGGGACTCCAACTACCTGATTGAGGTGAACGTGACCAGGGCGATGGGCGCAGCGATGCGCCGGATTCACGTGGGTAACGCACTCAGCGCGTTCGGGCTCGGCTTCACCGTCCCCTACCTGTACGTCTATGTGGCGCAGGTGCGGGGACTGGGTGCCGTGACGGCGGGGCTCGTCCTCGCCGTCTTCGCCGTGGCCGCGCTGATCGTGCTGCCGTTCGCCGGCCGGGCGATCGTGCGGCGGGGCCCGCTTCCGGTGTTGCTCGCCGCCCTGGTCACGGCAGCGCTCGGCGCGCTGAGTCTGGGGCTGGCGAGCAACGCGACCACCGTCCTGTTGTCGGCGGCCGCGCTGGGCGCCGGACAGGCCGTGATGCAGCCGGCCCTGGCGACGATGATCGTGGACTGCTCCACGGCGGAGACCCGCTCGCGGGCCTTCGCGATGCAGTTCTTCCTTCAGAACCTGGGGCTCGGCGTCGGCGGGCTCATCGGTGGTCACCTCGTCGACACGACGAACGTCTCCTCTTTCACCCTCCTCTTCGCGATCGAGGCGGCGATGTTCCTGCTGCTGGCCGTGGTGATGACGACGGTGCGGATGCCGCGCGCGCCGCGGATGGAGGGCGCGCCGACCGCTTCCGGCAAGAGCAGCTGGAAGCAGCTGCTCGGGAACCGGGCGATGGTGCAGCTGTGCGTGCTGGGCTTCGTCCTGTTCTTCGCCTGCTACGGCCAGTTCGAGTCGGGCCTGGCCGCGTACGGAGTCGAGGCCGCCGGGATCTCGACTTCCGCGCTGGGGTCGGCCCTGGCCGCGAACACCGCGATGATCGTCATCGCGCAGTTCGCCGTGCTGAAGTTCGTCGAGCGGCGTCGGCGGTCCCGGGTGATCGCCGCGGTCGGGATCATCTGGTCCTTGGCGTGGGTCACGGCGGGGTACGCCGGTCTCGGGCACGGCAGCCAGGCGATGGCCACGGCCGCGTTCGTCTCGACGTACGCCCTCTTCGGTCTGGGTGAGGCGATGCTGTCGCCGACGGTCGCCCCGCTGGTGGCCGACCTCGCCCCGACGGGCATGGCCGGTCAGTACAACTCGGCCTTCGCCCTGGTGAAGCAGCTCGCGCTGGCCGTGGGCCCGGCGGTCGGCGGCCCGATGGGCGCCTCCCTGCACGCGCCGTACGTCGTGACGTTCCTGCTGTTCTCGGTGGGCATCACGTATCTGGCGCTGAGGCTGGGCCGTCAGCTGACCGACGTACAGGACCATCCGTGGCGGGCGAGGAGCCGCGTGGTGGCCCACGGCGGCACACAGCAGGAATCTGTCGCCGCGTAACCGCAACGCCCTAAGGGGCGCGGGGAACTGCGCGACCAGCCACAGCGCAGCCGCAGCCGCAACACAGCCCTGCGCCCCTACCCCTTAGGCAACACAAACTCGCACCAGACGGCCTTCCCGCCACCCGGCGTCCGACGCGATCCCCAGTTCGAAGCAATGGTCGCCACAATCGCGATCCCCCGCCCCGACTCGTCCCCGGGTTCGGCCTTACGGCGCCGAGGCAGATGGTCGTCTCCGTCCGTCACCTCGATGATCAGCCGCCGGTCGGTGCGGCGTAGCCGCAGCCGCATCGGTGGTGTTCCGTGCTGCAACGAGTTCGCGACCAGTTCACTCGCCGCCAGCACCCCCAGGTCATGCAGCTCCGCGGGGAACCGCCAGCTGGTGAGCACGCCGGAGGCGAAGGCACGCGCGCGTGGGGCCGCCTCCACTCCGCCGAGGAGTTCGAGCGCGGCGTTGCGGAAGAGGTCGCTGTCGGGGCCCGTGCGGGACGGATGCTGGAGGACCAGGACGGCCACGTCGTCGTCGTGGTCGGCGGTGACGCCTGCCGAGCGGACGAGGCGGTCGCAGACGACCTGGGGTGTGCCGGTCGCACCGGACAGCGCGCGCTCCAACGACGCGATTCCCTCGTCCAGGTCCTCGTTCCTGCGCTCCACCAGGCCGTCCGTGTAGAGGACCGCCGTGGAGCCGGGGCCGAGTGGGATCGAGCCCGAGGAGTGGATCCAGCCGCCGGTGCCGAGGGGCGGGCCCGTGGGCTCGTCCGCGCGGAGCACCGCGCCGCTCTCGTCGCGGACGAGGATCGGGAGGTGGCCGGCGGAGGCGTAGACCAGCTTGCCCTCGTTGGGGTCGTGGATGGCGTACACGCAGGTGGCGATCTGGTTGGCGTCGATCTCGGTGGCGAGGCCGTCGAGGAGCTGGAGGATCTCGTGCGGCGGGAGGTCGAGGCGGGCGTAGGCCCTGACCGCCGTACGGAGTTGGCCCATGACGGCTGCCGCGCGGACGCCTCTGCCCATGACGTCGCCGATGACGAGGGCGGTGCGGCCGCCGCCGAGGGTGATGACGTCGTACCAGTCGCCGCCGACCGCGGCTTCGGTGCCGCCGGGCTGGTAGGTGGCGGCGATGCGGAGGTCGTCGGGCTCCTCCAGGACCTGGGGGAGGAGGGAGCGCTGGAGGGTGACGGCGGTTTCGCGCTGGCGGCGCTCGCTCGCTCTGAGGCGCTCGGCGGCCTCGGCGTGGTCGGTGACGTCGGTGGCGAAGACGAGGACGCCGGCGGTGTCGCCCTCGGTTACCGGGGTGCAGGTGAAGGTGTAGGAGCGGCCGTCGGGTGCCTTGCGGGACTTGACGGTGCGGGGCTTGCCGCTGCGCAGGACCTGGTCGAGGAGCGGGAGGAGGCCCGTCTCGTGGAGCTCGGGGAGGGCTTCGCTCGCGGATGCGCCGGGGGATCGTGGGCCGAAGGCGGTCACATAGGCGTCGTTGACGTAGGCGAGGCGGTGGTCGGGGCCGTGGACCAGGGCCACCAGGGCCGGGACGCGGTCGAGGACCTCGCGCACAGGGAGTTCGTCGACGGCGGGCACGGGTGGGGTGTCGTCGGTGAGTTGTTCGGCGCGGGCCGCGGGTACGGCGCCCTCCCCGAGTCGCTCGGGGGTGAGCTCGTGGTCGGTCCGCGCGGCTGCGCGGCGCTGCGTTCCGGGGAGCCGGGCGCTCCAGCGCGTGAAGTTCACGAATCCTTGCCTCGTGTCGTCGTCTTCGGCCGGCTCCGGACCCGTCCTGGGTCCTCGCGGGTTCGAGGGGCGGGCGTGCACCCGTCCTGGGTCGGGCATCAGTGTGGCAGTGTGACCGACCGGGCCGACATCCGTCAGACGCCTGCCCCGCCGGTGGAGTTCCGCGGTCCGGTCAGGACGACCCCTTCGGGTCGTTCGTGGGGTCGTGAGGAGGCTTTCCACCGGCCGCGAGTTCGAACTCCGCTCGGGGATGTTCGAGCGAACCCAGCGAGACGATCTCCCTCTTGAAGAGCCCGGACAGGGTCCATTCGGCCAGGACGCGGGCCTTGCGGTTGAAGGTGGGCACCCTGCTGAGGTGGTAGACGCGGTGCATGAACCAGGCAGGGTATCCCTTGAGCTTGCGTCCGTAGACGTGTGCGACGCCTTTGTGGAGGCCCAGGGAGGCGACCGAGCCGACGTACTTGTGGGAGTACGTCTCCAGGGGTTCGCCCCGTAGCGCGTGCGCGATGTTGTCGCCGAGGACCCTGGCCTGGCGTACCGCGTGCTGGGCGTTGGGGGCGGTCTCCTTGCCGGGTTCCGCGGCGGTCACGTCGGGGACGGCCGCGGCGTCTCCGGCCGCCCACGCGTGCGTGGCGCCCTCGATCGTCAGTTCCGGGGTGCATTTCAGCCGACCTCGTCCGGTGAGCGGGAGGTCGGCGGCGGCGAGGATCGGGTGGGGTTTGACGCCCGCCGTCCACACGACCGTACGGGTCGGGAAGCGGGCGCCGTCGCTGAGGACGGCCACGCGGTCGGCGCAGGATTCGAGGCGGGTGTTCAGGCGTACGTCGATGTTGCGGCGGCGCAGTTCGGTGACGGTGTAGCGGCCCATCTCCTCGCCGACCTCGGGCAGGATGCGGTCGGAGGCCTCGACGAGGATCCACTTCATGTCCTCGGGCCGGACGTTGTGGTAGTACCGCGCGGTGTAGCGGGCCATGTCCTCCAGCTCGCCGAGCGCCTCCACGCCCGCGTAGCCGCCGCCGACGAAGACGAAGGTGAGGGCGGAGTCGCGGATCGCGGGGTCGCGGGTGGAGGAGGCGATGTCCATCTGCTCGATGACGTGGTTGCGCAGTCCGATGGCCTCCTCGACGGTCTTGAAGCCAATGGCGTGGTCGGCGAGGCCGGGGACGGGCAGGGTGCGCGAGATCGAGCCGGGGGCGAGGACGAGTTCGTCGTACGTCAGCTGCCGGGCGCCCGTTCCCTCCTCCTCCGTGGCGAGGGTGGTCAGGGTGGCGGTGCGTTTGGCGTGGTCGATGGCGGTCGCCTCGCCGATGATCACGGTGCACCGGTCGAGGACGCGGCGCAGGGGAACGACGACATGGCGGGGCGAGATGGAGCCGGCGGCCGCCTCGGGAAGGAACGGCTGATAGGTCATGTAGGGGTCGGGGGTGACGACCGTGATCTCGACTTCTCCGCGCCTGAGTTCCTGTTTCAGCTTCCGCTGGAGACGCAGGGCCGTGTACATCCCGACGTAGCCGCCACCGACAACGAGAATGCGCGCGCGTTCCTTCACCACCCCATGACGCACCCGACGCTTGAGTTTGTCCACAGCCCCGACAATTTGTGTGACCGGCGGTGCGGCGGGCGCGGGGTTGGCCGAATCGACGGCGTGCGGGGAAGGTTCGCAGGTCAGCGGGTGTGCGCTGGGGGCACTCGAGGGGTGCAATCGGGACGTATGTGATCCGTACTCCTTTCGGGGGGCGCTCCGTGCGGAACCTGCCCCTTCTGAATTGACTCCCTCTCAACTATGTTCGTGTGTCGACGGGGTGTAGGGGATGCGCTCATCGGGTCCGCGACGGGCGGTCCGTGAACCGGGTTCGTTCCCTGTGTCGCCCCGGCCTTTCAGTGGCGGGGAGAGTCTCCGGGGGGAGACGTCATTACCGGGGGATCGCTTATGCATGTTCAGGACTCTCATTGGTCTTCCGCGTCCGCCATCGCATCCGGTGGCGGAGCGATGAGCGCGGCGGCGGGGAACGGACGCGGCGACGCGTCGCGGTCGACGCCGCTGCGCGTGGACGCACAGCGCAATCTGGAGCACGTACTGCGGGCGGCGCGCGAGGTCTTCGGCGAGCTGGGGTACGGCGCGCCGATGGAGGACGTGGCGCGCCGCGCCCGAGTCGGTGTGGGCACGGTGTACCGGCGCTTCCCGAGCAAGGACGTCCTGGTGCGGCGGATAGCCGAGGAGGAGACCTCCCGGCTGACGGACCAGGCACGGACGGCGCTCGGGCAGGAGGACGAGCCGTGGTCGGCGCTGTCGCGCTTCCTGCGGACGTCGGTGGCCTCAGGTGCCGGGCGGCTGCTGCCGCCGCAGGTGCTGCGGGTCGGGGTTCCCGACGAGCGGGCCGAGCACTCCGACGGCGCCGTGTTCGACGAGGCGCGGGTGCCGGCGCAGCGGACGCAGCCCGGCTCGGGTGAGCTGCGGCTGGTGTCCGAGGAGCCGTTGTCGGCCGACGACACGGGGGCGGCGGCGCTGCTCGACGTGGTGGGCCAGCTCGTGGAGCGGGCGCGTGCGGCGGGTGAACTGCGGGCCGACGTGTCGGTGTCGGACGTGCTGCTGGTGATCGCGACGGCGGCGCCTTCGCTGCCGGACGCGGCGCAGCAGGCGGCGGCCTCGGCGCGGCTGCTGGACATCCTGCTGGAGGGCCTGCGGTCACGGCCGTCGTGAACCCGGGTTGTCAACGCCGGGTGGCGCGGTGACTCGAAGAGGTGACGCCGGGGTGTGGGTGCTGTGCCGCTCACACCCCGTGCGCATTCCGCCCTCTTCGGATACGTCCCCCAACTCCTGTGAGGACACCGACAGTTGAGCCTTCCCCGCAGGGGTGACGGCTAGTACTGCCGTGCCGCAAATCCCCACGGACGAGTGGATGCCCGGTACAGCCGGGGCCCACCCAAAAGCGGGTATGGCACTCTGACCCGGTGTTCGGGACCGGTAGGGCAGGCGGCGGGGGCTTTCCGCGATGAGTGTTGACGGGCGCGACGAGTCACCCGGTGACGGTGAGGCGGACGGTCTCGGGTCGCCCCAGGTGCCGAGCCAGGGCGGACGGGCGGGACGCCCGCTGAACGCCGGCGACCCGGCCGAGGGCAGTGTCCCGACGCAGCGCGACCGGCGTGACGACGGCGCGCTCCTGCCGCCCTCCGACGCCGACCTGATCGGCCGGATGCGCTCGGGCGACGATACGGCCTACGAGGCGCTGTACCGGCGCCACGCGGAGGCGGTGCGCCGGTACGCCCGCACCTGCTGCCGGGACGCCCACACCGCCGACGACCTCACCGCCGAGGTCTTCGCCCGCATGCTCCAGGCGGTGCGCGGCGGCTCGGGGCCCGAGCACGCCGTACGCGCGTATCTCCTGACAACCGTCCGCCGGGTCGCGGCGAACTGGACGAAGTCCGCGAAGCGGGAGCAACTGGTCGACGACTTCGCGCTGTTCGCCGCGCAGTCCGCGCGCGGTGGCGAGGTCGCCGACGACGACACCTTGGACCTCGGCGCGGACGTCCGCGCGATGCACGAGGCCGAGCAGTCCATGGCCATGCAGGCCTTCCGGTCGCTGCCCGAGCGCTGGCAGGCCGTGCTGTGGCACACCGAGGTCGAGGACGAGTCGCCGAGCGACGTCGCCACGCTCTTCGGCCTCGACGCCAACGGGACGCGCGTGCTGGCCTCCCGGGCCCGCGAGGGCCTCAAGCAGGCCTACCTCCAGGCCCATGTCAGCGCCACCCTCGCCGACGACGAGGAGTGCGCCCGCTACGCCGACCAGCTCGGCACCTACGCCCGCGGCCGGCTGCGCACCCGCGCCGAGCGTGGCCTGCGCAAGCACCTGGAGGAGTGCGCCAAGTGCCGCCTCGCGGCCGCGCAGGTCTCCGAGGTCGCGAGCAGCATCCCGGCCGTCGTGCCGGTCGCGGTCATCGGCTGGTTCGGTGCCGCCGGGTACGCCAAGGTGGCCGCGCTCATCGCCGGAGGCACCGGAGTGGGCGCGGCGGGTGTCGCGGGCGCCGCGGCGGCGAGCAGCGGCTCGTCGGGCGGGGCGGGCGCGGCCGGCGGTGCGGCGGCCTCCGAGGGGCTGGGCGCGCCGGTCAAGGTCGGTATCGCGGCCAGTGTGCTCGTCGCGGCGGGCGTGGCGGCGGCGCTCGCCCTGGCCGGCAGCGAGAAGCCGGTCGACAACAAGCCCGAGGCCAAGCCGCCCGCGTCCACGCCGGTGGTCGAGTCCGCGGAGCCGACACCAGCGCCGCCGAAGAAAAAGCCCGTGCCCGCGCCGCCGGTCATCGCCCCGACACCGACACCGACGCCGACGCCGACACCGACACCCACGCCCACCCCGAAGCCCACCCCGACCCCGACCCCGACGCCCACACCCACTCCGAAGCCGACCCCCAAGCCGACCCCCACCCCCACTCCGACGCCCACGCCCACGCCCGCTCCGGCCGTCTACCAGTGGAGCGAGCTGGCGTACAACGTCAACGGCGACGGCACCCAGCCCGAGATGCGCATCGCCGAGAGCAGCTGGGTGTGGCAGCGGTACGGCGTCTCGATCGCCGACAAGAGCTACACGCACGGCGTGACCGTGCACGGCCGGTCCTCCGTCACCATCGACCTCAACCGCGAGTGCACGTCCTACGACGCATCTGTCGGGGTCGACGACATGACCCTCGGGCTCGGCAAGATGTACTTCTCCGTCTACGCCGACGGGGTCCGGCTGTGGAAGTCCGGCATGGTCCAGGGCGGGGACGCGGCGGTCCCGGTCCATGTCGACCTCACCGGGCGCAAGACCGTACGGCTGGTCGTCGAGCCGCACAGTGAGTACGACGACCTGCTGCTGGCGGACTGGGCCGAGTCCAAGTTCCGCTGCGCGTAGGCCTGCCGCGTCTCAGAGGCCGGTCACGCCCTCGCTCAGCATCTCGTCGAGTTCGCGCAGCACGTCGTGCGGGGTGAGGGCGACACCGCGCGCGTACTCCACCCCGTACCGCACCGGACCGAGCCCGGTGCGGGCCGTGGCCTCGGCCCGCTCGGCGCGCGCGGCCTCCGGCATGGAGCGGGCGTCGCCGCCGCGCCAGTGTCCGGCGGCGGCCAGCAGCCGGGTCGCGCGCGGAAGGTCCCCGAGATCGGCGAGCAGGGCCGACGTGGCGTCCACGAGCGTCGCCACGATCAGGTCGGCGCACTGCTTGTCCACCGCCTCCCGGACGGTGGCGGCCAGCTTCGGCAGCCCGTGCCCCGGGCCCGACTCGGCGACCGTCACCATGGCCTCGACGGAGTTCAGCATCACGATGAACTGCGGCGGCGGGGTGCCCCGCGCGGTCTCCACGCGGGCCTCCTCCAGCAGCTCACGCGCGGTGGCGGTGTCCTTGTCGTCCAGCGCGACATGCGCCCGCAGCAGCAGGACGAACGCCCGGCTGTCCCCGACGCTGTAGCGCTCGGCGGCCTCACTCGCCTCGTCCAGGGCCATGATCGCGGCCGAGCGGTCACCCGCGCGGTAGGCGATCTCGGCGAGGCGGGCGATGAGGAACGGCGTCTCCGTGTACGCCCCCACCTCGTAGGCGAGTTGCAGCGCCTCCTCGTACTCCCCCTTGGCCTCCTCCAGCCTGCCGCGGGCCATGGCCGTCTCCCCCGCCGCGCTGTACACCTGGGCCCGCAGCCAGCGGTCGCCGACGCTGCGGCTGAGGAACCGCAGCTCCGCGAGGTCGTCGTCGACGCCCTTCATACCGCCCGGGGAGTCGACCACCATGTGCGTGCGGAACATCAGGGTGACGCCCAGCTCCCAGGCGCCGCCGTACTCACGGGAGTTGGCGACCGCGGCGTCCAGGACGCTTCTGGCGTCCACCCGGTCGCCCATGAAGAACGAGGTCAGCGGCCAGACCAGACCGGGCATCCGGGCCGCCTGCGGGCCGCCCTTCTCGAAGTACGCCCGCACCAGGGCGACGTACCGCCCCAGCCGCTCGTCCGGCTCCCGGGTGCGCGCCTCGATCTCCGACACGAGGAGGATGTGCAGCATCCGCAGCTCCATGCGGAGCGCGTGCAGCGGGTGCCCGGCCTCGCCGTCCGGGGCGGAGAGCAGGGCATCCACGGGGTCCAGGGCCTCCATGAGCGAGCAGCGGGCCCTGGGGTCCGGAGGCAGGGGGGCGCCGGTCGTCGTCGAGGTCGTGTCCAGGGCAGCGCCCAGACGCAGGATCCGGTCGACCCAGTCCGCGCCCTCGCGCCGGTAGTTGCGCAGCCACCAGAACCAGCCCATGGCCAGGGCGATGGCGCCGGCCGCCTCCTCGTCCCCGTCGTCCACGGCCCGGTGGAGCGCCGCGCGGATGTTGTCGAGCTCGGTCTCCAGGCGGGAGATCCACGGGAGTTGACCGTCCGAGCGCAGCTCGGGCTCGGCCTCCGCGACCAGTGCGCCCGCCCACGCGCGATGCCGCCGCTCGGCGTCGGCGCGCAGCTCCGGGGCCTCGGCGGCGCGCTCCACGGCGTACTCGTGGATCGTCTCCAGCATGCGGTAGCGCATGGCGCCGCCGCTGTCCGACAGCTCGCCCGGGGCCGCAACGATCAGGGACTTGTCGACGAGCGCCCCGATCAGCTCGGCGGCGGGGTCGCCGCACACGGCCTCCGCGGCCGCGAGGTCCCAGCCGCCCGCGAACACGGACGCCTCGCGCAGCACCGTCCGCTCCCGCTCGTCGAGCAGGTCCCAGGACCAGTCGACGACCGCGCGGAGGGTCTGCTGGCGGGGCAGGACCGTGCGGCTGCCGGAGGTGAGCAGGCGGAAGCGGTCGTCCAGGCGGTCGGCGATCTGCCGGGGCGTGAGCAGCCGCAGGCGGGCCGCCGCCAGCTCGATGGCGAGCGGCAGTCCGTCGAGGCGGCGGCAGATCTCCGCCACGGCGTCGACGTCGCGCAGGACGAGGTCGGCCGCGTCCGGGCGGACGGCCGTCGCGCGCTCCGTGAAGAGGCGGTGCGCCTGGTCGGGGAGGAGGGGTTCGACCGGGCGCACGGACTCGCCGGGGACGCCCAGGGGTTCACGGCTGGTGGCGAGGATCGTGAGCCCCGGGCAGTGGGTGAGGAGGGTTTCGGCGAGGTGGGCCGTGGCCTCGATGACATGTTCGCAGTTGTCAAGGATCAGGAGTTGGCTGCGCGGGGCGCAGTACTCGACGAGCAGGGCGACCGGGTCCTCCTGCGGGGCGGACAGCTCGGTGGCCATCAGCACGGTCTGGCGCAGACCGAGCGCGCTGACCACCGCGCCGGGCACCGCGTCCGGGCGGTCCAGCGGGGCCAGTTCGACCAGCCACGCCTGGGGCAGGCCGGCGGCGGCCTCCTCGGCGAGACGGGTCTTCCCAGAGCCTCCCGGTCCGGTGAGGGTGACGAGCCGGGCCCTGTGCAATTCGGAACGGATGGCGTCGAGTTCGGGTTCCCGGCCCACGAAAGAGTTGAGACGGGGACGGAGGTTGCCGGTGCGGGCGAGGTGGGGTGACGTCTTGGGCGAAGGTGCCGCCGGCGGCTCGGGCGGCGGCGACAGGAGTTCGGTGTGCAGGGCGCGGAGTTCCGGGCCCGGGTCCGTGCCCAGGCCCTCGGACAGGGCGCGGCGGGCCGTCTCGTACGCGACCAGGGCGTCGGCCGGGCGTCCGGTGTCGCGCAGGGCGCGGACCAGGAGGGCGTGCAGCCTCTCGTCGTACGGATGGGCCGTGGTCAGCTCGGTCAGTTCCGGTACGACGTCCTGGGCGCGACCGAGACGTAGGAACGCTTCTGCGCGGGTCCTGGTCGCCTCCTGGCGGAGGGTCTCCGGGCGGGTCGCGGCGGTGCGGTCGGGGAGGTCGGCGAGGGCCGGGCCGCGCCACAGGGTGAGGGCCTCGTCCAAGGTGTGCGCCGCGGCGCCGGGGTCTCCTCGGTGGAGGGCTTCGGTGCCGTGGTGCACGAGGCGTTCGAAGACGAAGAGGTCCACGTCCGCCTTGGTCGCGGCGAGTCGGTAGCCGCCGGGGGTCGAGACGATCGTGGGCTTGCCGACGGCTCGGCGCAGGCGGCCTACGAGGGCCTGGAGGGCGGCGTGAGCGTCCTGGGGCGGATCGGCGGCCCAGATGTCGTCGATGAGGGTGTCGGGGGTGAGGGTCTGGCCCGGACGGAGGGCCAGGGCGGTGAGCAGGGCTCGGACTCGGGGTCCGCCCAGGGGTACGACGGTGCCGTGGTCGTCCGCTGCCTGGGTGACGCCCAGAATTCTGTACCGCACCGGGTCATTGTCGCCGGGGACGCTGTGGGGGGCACTTGGTTTGTGGGCGGTGGGCTGTCGGGTGACGGGTGGGTGGGGGTTCGGGTCGGGGTTTCCTCGCCCCCGCCGCCCTTACCCGTTCCCATCCCAGGGGCTGCTGCCCGTTCGACCCCGCGTCTCTGGGGGCTCCCGCCCCCCAGACCCCCGCTGTCGGCCCGGAAGGGGCTTCGTCCTCAAACGCCGGACGGGCTGAAAGACGCGGACCAAGCCCCTACCCCCTCCTCGCCGTCGCCCCCGCCCCCAGCGCCCCCCTCTGCGGTGTGATCCCCGCCGGTACCGCGCGGGCGCGGGCCGGGGTGCCGGTCCAGCAGGTTCCTCGGCGGGAGAGGAGGCGGCGCAGCCACAGTTCCAGGGAGACGAGGTCGGCGAGGCCGTCCAAGGGCAACGGCTCGCCCTCCGCTGCCGCGCGGAGCGCCTTGCGGACCACTCTTGCCTCCACCAGGCCCGCTTCCGCCAGCAACGGGGTGCCGAAGAGGGCCATCAGGGAGTCCGCGGCGACACGCAGGCCCGTGCGGGCGGCCACCGCCGCGGAGGCGTGGGACGGGGCGCCCCAGCCCGGGGGGAGGTCGGCCACGCCGGCGCCCTGGAGGACCGTGCGGAGGATCGCGGCGCGGGCGCCCGGCTGGACGCGGAGGGCCTCGGGGAGGGCGCGGCAGGCGCGGACGACCTGGTTGTCGAGGAACGGGGCGTGCAGGCGTTGGAAACGGATCTCGGCCGCTTGCTCCAGGACCCTGATGTCCGCCGCGTGCCTCGCCAGCGCCGCACGCGCGCGGTAGTCGCCGGGACGCTGGCCAGGGCCCACCCCCGAGCGGCTCGTGGCGCCCTGGAGGCGAACCGATACTTCAGCGAGCGCCTCACCGGTCAGCCAACGGGCCGCGGGGCCCGGTCTGGCCCAGGTGAGCGCGGCCAGGGAGGCCCCGACCGCGCCGCCCGGCTCGTCGAAGCGGCGGTCCATCAGGCGGTCGGCCAGGACCTCCAGGCCGGTGCGGTACGGCGTACGGGACAGGCGTCGTGCCGCGCTGTACACGCGCGCGGGGACCATCACCGAGCCGTCCGCCTTGGCCAGCGCGGCGACCGGGCGGACGAGGTGGCGGCGTTTGCGGTCCATCAGGAGGTCGGCGAGGCGTGCGGGGTGGGCGTCCAGGACCTGGCGGGCGCCGTAGCCCGTGAAGTGGTCCGCGCTGCCGGAGGCCAGGCGGGCACGGTGGCGGGCGGCCGTCACCAGGCTCGCGCCGGGCTCGTCGGTCAGCGGGCCGTCCAGGTCGGCGTACGGCAGTGTCTCCTCGCCGCCGGCCACCACCACGTGGTGCAGACGCGGGTTGGCGGCGAGGTTGCCGGCGCGTTCCAGTTCCGCCTCGCGGCCGCCCACCGCCAGGTCGTTGAAGGTGACCGCCAGCAGACGCTCGCCCGCGCCCGTGCCGTGGCCCAGGACCGTGCCCGGCATGCCCGGGAGGCCGGCGGCGAGCAGGGCGAGGGTGCCGGAGGCGGGGCCGCCGGAGAGGTCGGCGCCGATCCCCGGGACCGGCATGCCGCGCGCGGCACGGCGTTCGGCGGGGCCCATGCCAGGGACCGGGCCGGGGTCGATGTCGGCGCCGGGCACATGCCGAGGGGCCGACAAGCGCGCGCGTACCGCATCGACCAGCGCGTCCCGTACGGCGTCCACCGCGCTGTCGGGATCGGCCGTGGGCGCCGCCACCGCGAGGGAGGCCACCGGCTCGTACCCGGCGATCTCGCGTGCCCCGGCGCGCAGGATCAGCGCGTGTCCTGGCGGGATGCGCCGTACGCCGTCGTAGGGGGTGGAGTCGTGCAGGGCCGCCGGTACGTCGGGGGCGGCCAGCAGCGCCGCCAGGTGGCCGAAGTCCAGGTTGGCCTCGATGAGGTCGGCGAGCGGGAGCGCGGCCGTCGCGTAGGCCGTACCGCCGGCCCAGGGGGTGTAGAACACCGGGCGGGCGCCCGCGAGATCGCCGCAGACCGTGACGCGACGGCCCACCTGGACGACCGCCGTGTAGCTGCCGGGCCAGTAGGTCAGATGGCGAAGTGCCCCTCCGCGCGCGGCGAACAGGCCGACCCGCAACTGCTCGTCGGTCGCGCCGCAGGTGCCGAGGACGGCGATCCGGGTCTGGGCGTCGGCCGTCACGACCCGCACCTCGTCGGGGCGCCAGTCGCCGACCGCCCACAGCGGATCGGGATCTCCCCACAGCAGTTGGGACCCCACCGGGTGCACGGTCTCGCCGTCCGCGCCGGTGGCCCCGGCGGAACCGATCTCGACTGCTCCCGCTGCGGTGCTGCTCCACCCCACCAACCACCGCATGGACGCCTCCACAGGCTGTGGACAACCAGTGCACCGTACGAATCGGTTCACCATGCTGCCATGAAGGACGCGCACCGGAGGGACGGTGGAGCGGCTTGAGCTCCGCTGAACGCGCCCCCACGCGCGTGCCCGTGAAGAAGCGAACACCCGCACAGGGGAGGGGTCTGCGACCTGAATGCGCCCCCGATACGCTCCCCCAGAACGCCCTTAGCGCCGCCAACTTCCGTGGTGGGAGCGGTAATTACCTGCGGAAAGCGGGGTCGGTTTTCAGCCAAATTGGCGCTGCGGCGACAGGCGCGCACACGCTCCGTACAGGCTCTGCGCAGCGCCTCGACAACGCGCAGTCCGGGGAACGGAGTTCGCCCCCCGGACCGTTCCGCCGCCCGCGGGGATGGAGGCGGCGGAATCCCCCAGCCCACTGGATCCAGTACAGCGGGCCGACCCACGCACGATCCATGGAACCGCTCCCCCGATGGCCGGAGAAGAGCGCACACGCAGGCGCACGGCCACACAGCGGGAGCACGCCGCGACGGTGCGTGTGGGGCCCGCACGCGCGTACGGGCCACAATCCCGCCATCCGGAAGAATGCCCCTTAACGCTTGGGATGCGGCGAACTACGCTGGGTTTACGAATGCCGGGTGGTTATGCCAGCGCGGCAGCCGTCTGTGTCGAGGGGTGGCGCATGTCCAGGGAGCAACGCGGGCCGAACGAAAAACTCGGCGCCGTTCTCGCCCTCGCGGGAATCAGCAACGCAGGACTCGCGCGTCGCGTCAACGATCTTGGCGCTCAACGCGGGTTGACTCTTCGCTACGACAAGACGTCGGTGGCGCGCTGGGTGTCGAAAGGCATGGTGCCGCAGGGCGCCGCGCCGCACCTCATCGCCGCCGCGATCGGCCAGAAGCTCGGCCGCCCGGTACCGCTCCACGAGATCGGCCTGGCGGACGCGGATCCCGCGCCCGAAGTGGGCCTCGCCTTCCCCCGGGACGTCGGACAGGCGGTGACGTCGGCGACGGAGCTGTACCGCCTCGACCTCGCGGGCCGCCGGGCCGGCTCCGGTGGCATCTGGCAGTCGCTGGCCGGATCGTTCGCAGTAAGCGCGTACGCAACGCCCGCCTCACGGTGGCTGATAACCCCGGCCGACAGCTCGGTCGCGCGCGAGGTGAACACCTCCGAGGACTCCGGCGCACCGCTCAAAGTCGGCCACAGCGATGTGCAGAAGCTGCGGGAGGCCGCCGAGGACGCCAGGCGCTGGGACTCCAAGTACGGAGGCGGCGACTGGCGTTCGTCCATGGTGCCGGAGTGCTTACGGGTGGAGGCGGCTCCGCTGCTGCTCGGCTCCTACTCCGACGAGGTGGGCCGGGCACTCTTCGGTGCCAGCGCCGAACTCACCCGCCTCGCCGGGTGGATGGCCTTCGACACCGGCCAGCAGGAGGCGGCGCAGCGCTACTACATCCAGGCCCTGCGGCTGGCCCGCGCGGCGGCCGACGTCCCCCTCGGGGGCTACGTCCTGGCCTCCATGTCCCTCCAGGCGACCTACAGAGGCTTCGGCGACGAGGGCGTCGACCTCGCCCAGGCCGCCCTGGAACGCAACCGCGGCCTGGCAACGGCCCGCACCATGAGCTTCTTCCGGCTGGTCGAGGCACGCGCACACGCACGCGCGGGTGACGCGCATGCGGCGGGCGCCGCGCTGCGGGCCGCCGAGGGCTGGCTGGAGCGGGCGCGGGACGGCGACCAGGACCCGTCCTGGCTCGGCTTCTACTCCTACGACCGGTTCGCCGCCGACGCGGCCGAGTGCTACCGCGACCTGAAGGCGCCGCGTCAGGTGCGCAGGTTCACGGAGCAGGCCCTGTCGAAGCCGACGGAGGAGTTCGTGCGCTCGCACGGACTGCGGCTCGTCGTCTCGGCGGTCGCCGAGCTCGAGTCGGGCAATCTCGACGCGGCATGCGAGCAGGGCGTGCGGGCGGTGGAGGTCGCGGGGCGCATCTCGTCGGCGCGCACCACCGAGTACGTGAAGGATCTTCTGCACCGCCTGGAGCCGTACGGCGACGAGCCGCGGGTGGTGGAGCTGCGGGAGCGGGCGAGGCCCTTGCTGATGGCTCCCGCCTAGGCCCTGTCGTATCCCGCGTTTGAAGGGACTGTCAGTGGCGCAGTGCACTATCGAGGTGGGAGGTGGTGCACATGCGTTCAGCGGTCGCTTACGACTGTGACGTGCTCGTGGTCGGCGGAGGCATCGTCGGGTTGTCCACGGCGTTCGCGATCACGCGTGCCGCGCCCGGGACGCGGGTGACCGTGCTGGAGAAGGAGGCCGGGCCCGCCCGGCATCAGACGGGGCGCAACAGCGGGGTCATCCACAGCGGCATCTACTACCGCCCGGGTTCTTTGAAGGCGCGGTACGCGGTGAAGGGCGCCGCGGAGATGGTGAAGTTCTGCGCGGAGTACGGCATCGCGCACGCCGTCACCGGAAAGCTGATCGTCGCGACCGAGCGGGACGAGCTGCCGCGGCTGCACGGCCTGGTGCAGCGCGGCCGGGAGAACGGCATTCCGGTCCGGGAGCTGGGCGCCGCCCAGATCGCGGAGTACGAGCCGGAGGTGGAGGGCCTCGCCGCCATACACGTCGGCACCACCGGCGTGTGCGACTTCGTCGGCGTCGCCCGGCAGCTCGCGGAGGCGTCCGGGGCGGAGATCCGGTACGGCGCCCGGGTCGAGCGGATCGACCGGCGCCCCGAGCTGGGGGTCGCCGTACGCACCGCCGCCGGGGACGTGGTGCGCGCGCGCGTGCTGGTGAACTGCGCCGGACTGCACTGCGACGAGGTGGCGCGGCTGGCCGGGGACGACCCGGAGATGCGGATCGTGCCGTTCCGCGGCGAGTACTACGAGCTGGCGCGCCCCGAGCTGGTGCGGGGGCTGGTGTATCCGGTGCCGGACCCGGCGTTCCCGTTCCTCGGCGTGCACCTCACGCGCGGGATCGACGGGGGCGTGCACATTGGCCCCAACGCGGTGCCGGCGCTCGCCCGGGAGGGGTACGGGTGGGGTGTCGTACGGCCGCGGGAGCTGGGCGCGACGCTCGCGTGGCCGGGGTCGTGGCGCATAGCGCGGCGGCACTGGCGGTACGGGGCCGGGGAGCTGCGGCGGTCGGTGTCCAAGGCGGCGTTCACCGGGGCGGTGCGGCGGCTGCTGCCCGTCGTGCGGGAGGACGATCTTGTGCCGACGGCGGCGGGGGTGCGGGCGCAGGCCGTGCTGCGGGACGGGACGCTGGTCGACGACTTCCTGATCAAGGAGGGGGCGCGGACGGTGCATGTGCTGAACGCGCCTTCGCCTGCGGCGACGGCCTCGCTGCCGATCGGGCGGGAGGTGGCTCGGCGGGCGTTGGCCGCGCTGGGCGAGGGTTGAGCGGGGTGGGGGCTGGGCGGGGGTGGGTTTCGCTCGGCCGGCGGGGTGCCGCCTGTCTTTGGGCCGGGTGCCGCCCCAGCGGCACGACTGCCCGCAGCTCAGCGGATGGACGGCTGCCGCAGCCAGGAAGCGGCGGGGAGGGCGGCGACGCACGTAAAATCGACCCCACTGTGTCTGACTCCCGCAACGCCCCCGACGCGTCCCAGCCCCCTCACACCCCCGGTGTGCCCGTTCGGCACACCCGGGCCAAGGGGGAGCCCCGGTTCCCCGACGGTCCGAAGGCTGATCCCGCCGGGTCGCACTTCGAGCGGCGGATCCGGAGTTTTCAGCCGCGGCGCAGCCGGGTGACCGCCGGGCAGGCCGACGCGTTGCAGCGGCTGTGGCCCAAGTGGGGACTGGACATCGACGGGCAGCAGGTCATCGACTTCGGCGAGTTGTTCGGCAACGCCAACCCCGTCGTCCTGGAGATCGGGTTCGGCATGGGTGAGGCCACCGCGCGGATGGCCGCCGCCGACCCCGGCACCAACATCCTCGCCGTCGACGTGCACACCCCCGGCCAGGGCAATCTGCTGGCCCTCGCCGACCAGGGCGGCCTGCCCAACATCCGGGTCGGCAACGGCGACGCGATCATCCTGCTGCGCGAGATGCTCGCCCCCGACTCCCTCGACGGACTGCGCGTCTACTTCCCCGACCCGTGGCCGAAGAAGCGGCACCACAAGCGGCGGCTGATCCAGCCGGAGTTCCTCAGCCTCGCCGCGACCCGCCTCAGGCCGGGTGCGATCGTGCACTGTGCGACCGACTGGGAGCCGTACGCCGAACAGATGCTTGAGGTGCTCACGGCGCACCCGGACTTCGAGAACACCCAGGCGGACGGCGGTTTTGCGCCGCGTCCCGACTACCGGCCGCTGACCCGTTTCGAGGGCCAGGGACTGGACAAGGGACATGTCGTGAACGACCTGCTGTTCCGCCGCGTACAGCGATAGAGAAGCGACAGAGAAGCAACAGACACAAGCACCGCAGCCACCCCCTCGTTAAGGTCGATGCCGTGGCCACCTTTCCCCCGTACCCGACGCACCCTCCCACCGGCCCCGCCGGCGGTGCGCTGCGGCACGCACACTGGTGGCAGCGGAAGTGGGTGCGGTACGGCGCGCTGAGCACCCTGCTGGCGCTGTCCGGGCTCGTCATCCTCGCCCTGGTGCGCGAACAGACCGGCACCGAGGGCTTCCTCGTCGGCCTCGGCCTCGCGATCCTGCCGGTGCCGCTGCTGATAGCCGCGTTCCGCTGGCTGGACCGGGTCGAACCGGGCCCCTGGCGCAATCTGCTGTTCTGCTTCGCCTGGGGCGCCTGCGCGGCGGCGCTGATAGCGATCGTCGCCAACAGCTTCGCGACGAAATGGATAGCGACGGCGACGGCCGACCCGTCGAGCGCGGACACCCTCGGCGCGACCGTGATAGCGCCGGTCGTCGAGGAGTCGGCCAAGGCCGCCGCGATCCTCCTCGTCTTCCTCTTCCGCAGACGGGACTTCACCGGGATCGTCGACGGCGTGGTGATAGCCGGGGTCACCGCCACCGGCTTCGCGTTCACCGAGAACATCCTCTACCTCGGCACCGCCTTCGGCACCGACCAGCTCACCGGCGACCGCGGCATCGCGTCCGTGACCGCCGCGACCTTCTTCGTGCGCGTCATCATGTCCCCGTTCGCGCACCCCCTGTTCACGGTGCTCACGGGAATCGGCTTCGGCATCGCGGCCCTGTCCGCCGACCGGCAGCACGTCCGCCGGGTCCTCCTCCCCCTCTCCGGCCTGCTGCTGGCGATGGGCATGCACGCCGTCTGGAACGGCTCGTCCACCTTCGGGGAGTACGGCTTCTTCGCCGTCTACGCGGCCTTCATGCTCCCCGCGTTCGGGCTGCTGACCTGGCTGGTCATCTGGACCCGGCAGCGCGAGCTGCGGACCGTCCGCGAGGAGCTGCCCGCCTACGCCGTGACCGGCTGGCTCACCCCCGCCGAACCCTTCGCGCTCGGCTCGATGCGGGCGCGCCGCATCGCCCGCCAGTACGCCCGCCACCACGCCGGACGGCCCGCGGCGCGCGCGGTGGCGCAGTACGAGGCGTACGCGACGTCCCTCGCGTTCCTGCGGCACCGCGGGCGCCGTGGCCGCGCCGGCGCCGACTTCGTCGTACGGGAGCGGGAGTTGCTGCACGAGCTGTGGGCCCGGCGCGAGGTCGCCCGCCCCGCGCTGGACCACGCCGCCCGGATGACGGCACCGCCGGTCCCGGTGGTGGCGGCGCCGTGGCCGATGCACGGGGTGTACGGGTACGGGCAGCAGACGGCCCCGTACTCCCAGGCGGCTTACCCCCAGGCGGCGTACCCCGCCTACAACCCGTACCAGTCGTAGAACGCGCGACCGGCAGTCCTACGCCGACGCCTGCGTGAGCCGCTCCACCTCCGCGTCCGTGAGCGTCACCTCCGCCACCCGCAGCAGCGCCGGCAGCTGCTCCGCCACCCGCGCCGAGGCGATCGGGGCCGCCACCGTCGGCTGGGCGGCGAGCCAGGCCAGGGCGATCGTGGCGACCGGCACGCGGTGGGCCTCGGCGATGTCGTCGAGGGCGGCGAGCACCGCGCGGCCCCGCTCGGTCTCCAGGTGCTTGCCGGCGCCCGCCGCCCGGGCGCCCTCCACCACCTCGCCCTCGCGGTACTTGCCGGTGAGGAACCCGGACGCGAGCGAGAAGTACGGGACAGCGGCGAGGCCGGTGCGCTCCGCCAGGTCCTGGAGCTCACCCTCGTAGGTGTCACGCGAGACCAGGTTGTAGTGCGGCTGGAGTGCCACGTAGCGGGCCAGGCCCTCGCGCTCGGAGAAGGCCAGCGACTTCTCCAGCCGCTCGGCCGAGATGTTGGAGGCGGCGATGTGCCGCACCTTGCCCGCCCTGACCAGTTCGTCCAGCGCGCCGATGATCTCCTCGACCGGCACTTCGGGCTTGTCGAAGTGGGTGTAGTAGAGGTCGATGTGGTCGGTGCCCAGGCGGCGCAGGGAGGCGTCCGCGGCGGCCTTGATGTTGGCGGCCGTCAGGCCCTGGAACTCCGGGTGCTGGCTGACCTTCGTGGCGATCACGACGTCCTCGCGGTTGCCGCGCGCCTTGAGCCACCTGCCGATGATCGTCTCGGACTCGCCGCCCGAGTTGCCCTCCACCCATGCCGAGTAGGAGTCGGCGGTGTCGACGAAGTTGCCGCCCGCGGCGGCGTAGGCGTCGAGGACGGCGAAGGACTGCGCCTCGTCGGCGGTCCAGCCGAAGACGTTGCCGCCGAGGGAGAGCGGGAAGACCTCGAGGTCGGACGTGCCCAGCTTGCGAAGAGAAGTCATGTAGGGGATCAACGCCCGCACCGGAAGCCGGTATTCCGGACGCGGGAAACCGGCAGCCCTGACGTCGGGGGGTGAGCGTCAGGACCGCCGGGGTTCAGAAGGGGAACCGCCTCAGGGAGTGAGGCCCTTGCTGCGCAGCCACGCCATCGGGTCGATGCCGGTGTCCGCCCCGCCGGGGTGGACCTCCAGGTGCAGATGGGCCCCGGTCACGTTGCCGGTCGCGCCCACGCGTCCGATCACATCACCGGTGCTGACCTTCTGGCCGACGCTGACGCTGATCGAGGACTGGTGGCAGAACCACAGCTCGGTGCCGTCGTCGAGGGTGAGGATCGTGCGGTAGCCGTAGGAGCCGGCCCAGCCGGCCTCTGTGATGGTGCCGCTGTGGATGGCCTTGATCAGCGTGCCCGTGGGCGCCGCGAAGTCGAGACCGGTGTGGTAGCCGGAGGACCAGAGCGAACCGGCCTGACCGAAGGTCGAGGTGATCGTGTACGAGGAGGTCGGCAGCGTGAACTGCTTGGCGAGCTCGGCGAGACGCTTGGCCTCGGCCTCCTTCGCGGCCTTCTCCTCGGCGGCCTTCTTCGCCTCGGCGGCGTCGTCGGCGGCCTGCTTCAGCGCGGCGGCCTCGGCCTTCGCGGACTGCTCGGCGACCTCGGCCTCGGCGGCGAGCTGGACCTTGTTGTCGACCTGGTTCTGCTGGCTCTCGGCCTGCGCCATGATCCGGTTGCGCAGCGCCTCACCGGCGTCCGAGCCGCTCTCGGCGGTCTCCGTGCTGCTGGTGGCCAGGCTGCTGAGCGCGGTGGCGGAACCCTTGGGGGCCTCGTCGTCACCGCCGAAGACACCGCCCACGGAGGGCAGGTCGGGCATCGAGATGGAGACCGGCGACTTGCCGGTGTTGGCGCTGGCCATGCCGCCCGCGCCGACGGCGGCTATGACACCGACGCCCAGGACGGTGGAGCTGCGGGCGAGTCCCCCGCCGCGCTGCTTGGCCACCCGGTGCTTGCCGCGAGCCGGCCGGAGGGAGTCCTCGGTGGGATTCCAGACCTCCTGCGCACCCTCGTCATGGTGGTAGCTGCCGTAGCCGAAGGCATCGGTGCTGCGCTGGCTCGGCACATACGGGGCCTCGGGGGCAGGCGGGTTTGACGCCACGTGGGCGTGCTCCTTTCCTTCCTTCTCGCCTACCGGGTTAGCTGACGGGTTCGGAGCAGGAAGGTCTCCTACGCGCGTATAACCGCCGCGTGGCCACGGCGACTTACGCGTGATTCACCCCAAGTTGGTGGTTCCCCGGTTCCCTTGCGGGATTCGGCGCGTGCGCACGGAGCCGACTCTTGTGACGGCTGGGACGACCGCGCTGCGTTATCGAACGTTAATAGACCCGGGGTGCTGATTCCAAGCTGTTCCGCTTGATCATTAACCTTTTTCAGCAGGACGTAGGGGTCATGACCGGTGAAAAACGGGCGAGTTGACCCGGTCTCAGGAAACACACAGGTGCTGACGGTTTGTCAGTTGTTATGCGGAGGGGGGTCGCACGATCACCCGCCGTGACAACCACCGTGACGGCCAGGAAAACGACTCAGGGCCGGAATCCATTGACTGGATTCCGGCCCTGAGCCATCAGTAGCGGGGACAGGATTTGAACCTGCGACCTCTGGGTTATGAGCCCAGCGAGCTACCGAGCTGCTCCACCCCGCGGCGATGACTCAATAGTACGCCATCCGCGGGGCTGCTCGCGCACGCCTTGCTCCTCGACGCTGCTGACCTGCTTTTTCAGGCGGCCGGATTGCCCGCGTGGGTCACGGTCTCCCAGGAGACGAAGAGGTTGTCGGTGCCCGCCGGGCGGGTCTCCTCGGCGAGTTTGCGGGCCGCCGGGACGGAGAGGCCGAGGCGGCCCTCCAGGTGGTTGAGGGCGACCTCCAGGTCCGGGCCCATGGTCCGGTCCACCTTCCCGCCGCACAGCCACGCGGGCGCGGACTCGCCGGCCTGGTAGCGGGCATGGAAGGCGAGGGTGCTCTTCAGCCGGTCCTTGATCTCGCCGTAGAGGTTGATCCCCTGGTGCCAGGCCGTCTCGGCGATGTGGGCGGTGGCGGCGATGGAGTAGCCGACGTGCTTGAAGTTGCGGCAGGTCTCCTGGGACATGCCGTCCTTGTACGTCCTCTGCCCGAACCAGTACGCCGTCAGCTTCTGCGGTGTGGTGACGCTCGACCCCTTGGGGGTGAGGGGCAGCGTGCCGTCCTTCGCCAGGTAGAAGTAGGCGGGCACGCGCTCCCGGAACCGTTCGAGGGCGTGGTCGAAGGCCTTGCGGTCCTCCAGGAAGACGGCGATCCCGATGGCCGCGTCGGTCATCACGAGGTCCCAGTTGCCGTTGTAGTCGGGGACCTTGCGGGTCACGGTCGGCAGATACGCCGTGCGCAGCATGGTCTCGAACCGCGCCACCCGGTCCGCCGGCCAGCCCGCGCCGGGGCTGTGCCGGACGATCTCGGCGGCCCGCGCCCAGGTCGACCCGGCCCACCCGGTCTGAAGCCCGGCGTCCTCCTCGGTGTGCCGACGCATCTTCGCCGACCACGCGTCCAGGATCTCCCTGGCCTTCAGGGCGTGCTGCCGCTTGCCGGTGATCCGGAAGAGAAGGGCCTGGGTGTAGGCGGCGATCGCGTCCTCGCGCTCCTCGACACAGCCGTGCGCGGGCCGGTCGGCATGGTCACCACCGGGGCAGTCGACACTCGCGTACGGCTCGGGCTGGTACTTGTACGCCCCGTACTTGCTGTCCCGCATCCCGAAGTACGCCTTCAGCCACGGCTGCTTCCCGGCGGTGACGTTCTTCTTCACGGCCGCCAACTGCGCCTCGCTGACGAGGACACCGGGGTGGGTGAAGGCGGCGTCCGCGGGGAGGGCGCGGGCCATGGTGCGGGTGTCGGCGCCGGTCGTCCCGCAGGCGGTGGCGAGGAGGGGGACCAGCAGGAGAGCGGCGGTGAGTCGGGGCCTCATAGGGGAAGCGTGGCCCGGGGGGTGCGGGGGCGCAGGATCTGTTGGGCCGATCGGTCGGCTGACGCTATGACAGCAGGTGCCTGTTCGGCGCCTTCGCCCGCTCCTCGTACTCCGGGACCACGACGACGTCCACGCCCGCCGCCGCCAGCAACCCGTTCCCGTCCGCCGCCGTCACGAACGTGTCGGGCTCCCGCCAGGTCGTCACCACGCGCCGCACCCCGGCGTCGAGGATCAGCCGGGCGCAGGGTGCCGGACGGGAGGCGCGGCGGGCGCACGGTTCGAGGCTGCTGTAGACCGTCGCCGACGCCAGCCGGAGGTCGTCCGCGGCGATCTTCGCCAGAGCGGCCTCCTCCGCGTGTACGACGGGGTCGGCGCCCTCCCTCGAATACCCGCGGGCGAGTTCCGTGCCGTCGGCGGCGACCACGACCGCGCCGACGCTGAAGGCGGTCCGCGAGGGCGGGCAGAGGGCCGCCAGTTCGCAGGCGAGGCGGAGCCAGTGGTGGTCGGCGGGCGTGGCGAGCGGACCGGTGCCGGGGGCCGTGGGCTCGTAGCGCATGAGGACCACGTCCTCGATCTGCCGGGTCTCCACCAGCCGCAGGCGTCCGTCCTGGTAGCCGCCCGGGCCGAAGAGGCGGGGGGCCTCCGGGGTGCCGACGAACAGCGGGGCGAGGACCAGCTGGAGTTCGTCGGCGAGGCCCTGCTGGAGGAGCTGGGTGTGGATACGGCCGCCGCCCTCGACCATGAGGCGGTCCACGCCCCTTGCGGCGAGGTCGGTGAGGAGGCGGTGCCAGTCGACGTCGGGGCCGAGCGCGACCACCTCGGCGGCGAGGCCGTGCGCCTTGGCACGCTGGGCGCCCTGGTCCGTCGTATAGACGAGCTTGTCGCCGCCCGTGTGCCAGAACCTCGCTTCCGGGTCGAGGTCGCCCGAGCCGCTGACCGTGACCTTCAGGGGGTACTCCGGCTTGCCGGCCGCCACCCGGGCCGCGCGGCGCTCCGCGGAGTTCACCAAGAGGCGCGGGTTGTCGGCTCGGATGGTGCCGGCGCCGATCAGGATCGCGTCGACGGAGGCGCGGACCTCGTCGACGCGGTCGAAGTCGGCCGGGGAGGAGAGGAGGAGCCGGTCGGGCCCGGTGTCGTCGAGGTAGCCGTCGAGGGAGACGGCGGCGGAGAGGAGGACGTACGGGTGCGGCATCGGAGCGGTCCCTCTCGCTGTGACGTGCGGCTCTTGGTTCAAGTTTGAAACAAACTTACACTGGCCGTATGACGACTCGCTGGCTCACTCCCGAGGAGCAGCGCGCTTGGCGCGCGTACATCGCCGCGGCGCACCTCCTGGAGGACGCGATCGACCGGCAGCTCCAGCAGGACGCCGGCATGCCGCACCTTTACTACTCCATCCTCTCCACTCTCTCCGAGGCGCCGGAGCGGCGGCTGCGGATGACGGATCTCGCCGAGGGGCTGAAGATCACCCGGCCCCGGCTCACCTACGCCGTGACCCGGCTGGAGAAGGACGGGCTGGTCGGGCGGGAGAGCTGCCGCTGGGACAAGCGCGGCAGCATCGCCGTGCTGACCGACGAGGGCATGGCGGAGGTGGAGCGGGCGGCGCCGGGGCATGTCGACACGGTCCGCTCCGCTCTCTTCGACCGGCTCACCCCGGAGCAGGTGGGGCAGTTGGAGGAGATCTCCAGGGCGATCGCGGACGGGCTCCAGGAGGACACGGGGGACGAGGTTCCGTGGCGGCGGCGGTCGTCCCCGTCCTGTTCGTGACGAGCGCCATAATCCTGTTGCTTCAAATTTAAAGCATGGGGTAGGGTCTCGAACCGTAGATCTGATTCAAATCTGAAGCAGATATGTCTACGGACCGGAGTACCCGCATGACCGAGATCCCCGCCGCGACCCAGCGCTCCCGTGTCCGCGTGCCTCTGCGCTTCGGTGACGGCTACGGCGTCGACTCCGAGCTGGTCACCTTCCACGGACTGGTCGACGGCCAGGAACACCTGGCGGTCGTCCTCGGCGAGCCGGGCCCGAACCCCCTGGTCCGGCTGCACTCCGAGTGCCTCACCGGCGACGTCTTCGGCTCCGCCCGCTGCGACTGCGGCCCGCAGCTGCGCGAGGCGGTCGAGCGCATCGCCGAACGCGGCGGCGTGCTGCTGTACCTCCGCCAGGAGGGCCGCGGCATCGGTCTCTACAACAAGCTCGACGCGTACGCCCTCCAGGACCAGGGTCTCGACACCTACGCCGCGAACACCGCGCTGGGCCTGCCCGAGGACGACCGCGACTACACGGCCGCCGCGCAGATGCTGAAGGCCCTGGGCATCGAGTCGCTCGACCTGCTCTCCAACAACCCCGACAAGGCGGGCCAGCTGCGCGACCTCGGCATCGAAGTCCGCGACCGGGTGCCCACCGGGGTCTTCACCACCGCCCACAACGTCCGCTACCTGCGGGCCAAGGTGCTCCAGACCCAGCACACGCTGCCGCTGGGCGAGTTGAGCGTCGGATAGCTACTTCGGGGGCGTGTGGGCGAGGTAGGCCAGCACCGCCAGCACCCGGCGGTGGCCGCTGTCGCTCGGGGGCAGGCCGAGCTTCAGGAAGACGTTGCCGATGTGCTTGTGGACGGCGCGTTCGGTGACGACGAGGGCCTTCGCGATGGTCGCGTTGTCATGGCCCTCCGCCATCAGCTCCAGCACCTCGCGCTCGCGCGGGGTGAGCGAGTCCAGCGGAGTGTCCTTGCGGCGGGTGAGCAGCTCGGTGACGACCTCGGGGTCCAGGGCCGTACCCCCGCCGGCGACCCGTTCCAGCGCGTCGAGGAACTCGTCGACCCGGCCCACCCGGTCCTTGAGCAGATAGCCGACCCCGCTGGTGCCGCCGGCGAGCAGCTCGGCGGCGTAGGACTCCTCGACGTACTGCGAGAGCACCAGCACCGGAAGGCCGGGGAGCTGCCGCCGGGCCTCCAGCGCGGCCCGCAGCCCCTCGTCCCGGAAGCCCGGCGGCATCCGCACGTCCAGGACGGCGATGTCCGGCCGGTGTTCCACCAGCGCAGGCATGATCTCGGGCCCGGTCCCGGCGACGGCCACCACCTCATGCCCGGCGGACGTCAGCAGCAGCACCAGCCCCTCCCGCAGCAGGGCGTTGTCCTCGGCGATCACCACACGCACGGCAGCTCCACTTCGATCACGGTCGGCCCCCCGGCGGGGCTCGACACGTCCACGGTCCCGTCCAGCGCGGCGACCCGGCGCCGCATCCCGAGCAGCCCCGAGCCGCCGCCCTCGTCGGCGCCGCCCCGCCCCTCGACGTCGCTCACCCGCACCCGCAGTCCGCGCCGGGCGCGGGTCAGCCGTACCTCGGCGCGGGGTGAGCCACTGTGTTTGGCGGCGTTGGTGAGGGACTCGGCGACCACGAAGTAGGCGGCGGCCTCGACGGCGGCGGGCGCGCGCACCCCCTCGTCCAGCCCCTCGTCCTCGATGCTCACCCGCAGCCCGCTGCTCGCCGCCAGTGCGCGCACCGCGCCCACGAGGCCGCGGTCGCTGAGGATCGGCGGGTGGATGCCGCGCACGACCTGGCGCAGTTCGGTCAGCGCCTGCTCGGCCTGGTCCTGGGCCTCGTCCAGCAGTCTGCGCGCGGCCTCGGGATCACGGTCGTAGGCCCGTTTCGCCAGGCCGATCCGCATCGACAGCGCGACCAGGCGGGCCTGGGCGCCGTCGTGCAGGTCCCGTTCGATACGGCGGAGTTCGGCGCCGTGCGCGGCGATCGCGTCGGCGCGGGTCGCGGCCAGCTCCTCGACCCGGCGGGCCAGCACCGCCTTCGGGGACGGCTTGAGCAACGAGGTCGACCAGTCGGCCTCCAGGTCGGCGATCCGCACGATGAGCGGAAGGACGACGGGCTGCTGCCGCAGCAGCCCGCTCCACACCCCGTCGACGACGAGCGCGAGCGGCCACAGCGGGAGGGCGAGGAAGAGGAGGGCGCCGTAGAGGTAGTACGCGACCATCCAGCGGAAGTCGGTGAGCGTGCCGGGGTCGTGCACGGCGGTCCGGAACCGCTCGCGGGTCGTGCCGGTGAGGGGCTGGTAGGCCTCGGGGATCCGCACGCCGGTCCACGCGGCGGTCGTCTTCCTCTTGGCGCCCGCGATCCGCCGGATCAGCAGCACCGTCTCGGGCAGCAGCCAGGCGCCGACCAGCACGAGGGTGCCGACGGCGGTGATCAGCAGCACACAGATGAAGATCCACACGCCGAACGCCATCGCCGCGGCGAGCAGCAGATGCCCCGTCGCCCGCACGGCCCGCCGCATGGTCTTTCCCATGCGGGAAGGCTAGGTCACGGGGGTGCGGGACGACGGTCGAGCAGGCTCCCCTGTCGGGGGTGCAGCGGGCTACACCTTCAGCTCCTTCTCCATCAGCTGGGTGTCGATCCACCGGCTGTGCTTGTGTCCCACGGCGGTCAGCCGCCCGGCGTCCGTGAAGCCGAAGCGCCGGTGCAGGGCGACGGAGGCGTCGCTGCCGGTGTCCGCGACCACGGCGATCATCCGCCGCTTCCCGGCCCGGGCAGCCGCCTCGACGAGCGGCCCCAGCAGCGCGCTGCCCAGCCCCTTCCCGGTGGCGTCCGGGGCGAGATAGATCGAGTCCTCCACGGTGAACCGGTAGGCCGGCCGGGGCCGCCACGGAGTCGCGTACGCGTACCCGGCGACCACTCCCGAGACCTCGGCGACCAGGAACGGCAGCCCCGCCCCGGCGAGTTCACGGCGCCGCTGCTCCCACTCGGCGGCGGAGCGAGGGGTCTCCTCGAAGGTGGCGACGGTGTCGAGGTCGGTGGGGGGCGGCGGATCGGATGACCACGCCGGTCGCTGTCCCGGGCCTTTCGTGGGTCACTGCACCTCATCTCTCAGTGGTTGAACCGTGCTGCCTTACGACAGGACCACGCACCCCCGCCGCTCCAGCTCCCCCACCAGCGGCGACGACGGATCGCAGGCGTTCCAGCGCAGGTCCAGCTTCTCCAGCGCGGGCAGGGCGGTGAGCCAGTCCGGCAGGTGGGTGAGGTGGTTGCCGCGCAGGTCCAGGTGGCGCAGGAGGGGCAGCCCCGCGAGGGCGTCCGGGAGCTCGGTGAGGGAGTTCTCCCGCAGCTCCAGGTGGCGCAGCTCGCGCAGGCCGGAGAGGGACGGCGGCAGGCCGGTGAGCTGGTTGCCGCGGAGCCAGAGTTCCCGCAGGGCGCGGAGGCGGCCGATGCCGTCCGGCAGGGTGGTCAGCCGGTTGTGCTGGGCCCGGAGTTCGACCAGCCCGGTCATCCGGCCGACGGCGTCCGGAAGCTCGGAGAGCTTGTTCTCGCCGACATTGAGATAGCGCAGCCGGGTGAGGGCGCCGAGGGCGTCGGGGAGTTCGGTGAGGTCGTTGTCGTGCAGGTAGAGGAAGCCGGTGAGGCCGGTCAGGGCGCCGAGTTCGGGCGGTACCGAGGTGAGACGGTTGTGACCGAGGTCCAGTGTGGTCAGCCGGTGGAGTCCGCCGATGGCGGGCGGGAGGTCCGTGAGGCCGTTGTCAGCGAGGATCAGCACCTGGAGTTCGGTGCGCGCCCAGACCGACTCGGGCACGTGACCCAGTTGCCGGCGCCAGAGGTTGAGCGCCTGTGTCATGTCCCCGGCCGCATCAGCGCGTCGGCCGCCGCGGCCAGCAGGCCGAGGGTCTCGCCGACCCGCCGCCGGAAATCGGGGTCGGTGACGGTCCCGTCCGCGCCGAGCATCCCCCGGTCCACCGGCAGTTTCACGCAGGCCCGCTCCACGATGTCGGCGCCGGTGTAGCCGAGGACCGTGCGCAGGGTGGCCTCCGCGCCTCCGCCGCGCCCCTGGGCCGCCGCGCCGACCCAGGCAACCGGCTTGTCGCAGATCTCGGTGCCGCCGACCGTCCAGTCGAGCAGGTTCTTGAACGAGCCCGGCAGCGTCCCCGCGTACTCCGGCGTACAGATCAGGATCCCGGCCGCCGAGCCGATCGCCTCCCTGAGCCCGGTCACGGGCGCGGGGAGCGGGTCGGTGTCGTCATCGGGGTTGAAGTGCGGAAGGCCGGCGAGACCGTCGTAGGGCACCGCCCGCACCCCCGCCGACGGCGCCACGGCCTGCGCGGTGCGCAGGACGGCCTCGTTGGTGGAGCCGGAGCGCAGGCTCCCCGACAGCAGCAGGATCACCGGTGACGTCGCCATGGGCCCAACCTACGCCGTCGGCACAGGTGTTGGGCGCCCGCTACGCGAGCGGGCCGAGGATCTCCTGGGACTCGATGAGGCCCTGGTCGCTGGGGGCCTTGCCGTCGTCGAAGACACGGGCGGCCTGCCGGGCGCGGAGGTCGAGATGGGCCTCGGCGGGCCTGGGGTAGCCGTGGCGGGCGCGGGCCTCGGCGGGCGTCAGCACCTCCTGCGTGCGCGGCGGGACGCCGAGCTTCATCGGTGCGATCACCGGGACCGTCGAGGGCGAGAGGCGTCCGATCAGGAGCAGTTCGAGCCGCGGGCTCAGATGGGCGAGCGCGAAGGCCGCCCTCATGACCGGCACGATGAGCGTGTCGAGGAGGCGGGACTGCCGGATGCCCGCCAGCTCGCGCATCCAGCGCGGCATGGTCGCGATCGTGGCGATCCGCTGGGCCCGCGCGACGGCCAGGCTCGCCGGCGTCGCCCACCAGGGCGTCGGCGGGAAGACGAGTTCGGCCCTGAGCAGATGGTGCATGGCCTGCCGGGCGATCGGGCTGCCGGACAGCCGCGGGCGCATCTCCGCGAAGTACGCCCGGACGCCGTCCCTGCTGCGGGGGACGTCGTCGGGGGAGCAGGTCTGCAACTCCGCGGCGAGGGCGCAGGCCTCCCAGTACTCCGTCTCCTCCTGCTCGGTGAGCTTGCCGGGGCCGTACTTCTCGTACGCGTAGAGGATCGAGTGCCAGCCGGTGAGCTGGATCCACAGTTGTGAGGCGGGGTCGTTGGCGTCGTAGGTCCCGCCGCCGTACGGCAGCTCGCCGATCGCCTTGGAGTGCACCTTGACCAGCACGTCCGCGGCCTTGCACACCTCACGGGAACCGGCGAAGGCCACCATCGCGAAGTAGCGCAGGGTGCGGTCGTAACGGGTGCGGGAGCGGCGGTAGATGCCCTGGGTGGCGTGTACGGCGGCCACCAGTGGCGGGTCGAGCTCCTCGACGACGACAGCCCGCTGGAAGCCGACCGTCGGGGCGGTCGGATAGCTCCAGACCTTCCACACGACCGAGCCGGGCCCGAAGAAGCCGTGGTCCTCGTGCGGTCGGACCTCGCCGCGCCGGAACCTCTTGAGCTTCGTCATGGAGCCGCCCCTCACTTACGACACTGGTGTCTTAAATTAAGACACGGCTGTCGTAAACTGCCAAGGTGTCGACCCACACGACTTCGGAGAACCAGCCCCGCAAGCGGCGCCCCTACGCCCCGCGCGTCCCGATCGAGCAGCGCCGTGAGCAACTCCTCGACGCCGCCCTCGCCGTGATCGTCAGCGACGGCTACGACCGGATCTCCATCGACGCCATCGCCAAGCGGGCCGGCGTCGCCCGGTCCGTGGTCTACGGCGCCTACGACCACCTCGATGCCCTGCTGACCGCACTGCTCGACCGCCAGCAGGCCCGCGCCTTCGACCGCCTGCTCGCCACGATCCCCGACGACCCCGCGCAACGGGGCGACCCGGCCGCATTCGCCGCGGAGACCGTGCGCCGCATGTCCACGATGCTCCGTCAGGACCCGGACACCTGGCGGCTGATCCTCGCGCCGCCCGGCAACATGCCGACGGTGGTCCGCGACCGCATCGAGGCGGACCGGGAACGATTCCGGCTCCGCGTCGAGACGTGGCTCTCCCACGCCTTGACCGACCCGAACGACCCGACCCGCGAGTCCCCTGGCTCCCTCGACCCGCGGATCCTCGCCCACGCCCTGGTCGCCTGCGCCGAACACTTCGGCCGCCTCGCCCTCACCGACCCCGGCACGTTCGAGCCCGCGCATCTGATCGACCAGGTACGGCTGATCCTCGGGGCGCTGTGGCCACGGACGCGCTGACCCCGCGAACACGACGGCGCCCGAACCGACCGAAGCCGGCTCGGGCGCCGTCACATGTAGGCCCTGTGGGACTCGAACCCACAACCAATGGATTAAAAGTCCACTGCTCTGCCAATTGAGCTAAGGGCCCAGGCGATGTTGCCTCCCCGAGCATAGCCGGACGCGGCCGTCTCTCCGATCGGGTATCGGGGACACGGCCGCGCCGGGCTCGGGAGACGGGCCGTAAAGATCACGGATCGACCGGTTCGGGGGCACCCTTGCGGGCCGCTTCCCTCGCCAGCGTCCGCTCGTGGTCGGGGTTGAGGAACCAGTGCCGGGCCGAGGCCAGCCACCAGGTCGCCGCGAAGCCCAGCACCACCAGGACGGCGACCGGCGCGTAGTTGAAGGTCTCCCAGGTGACCGGCGAGAGCTGCGGCAGCATGAACAGGACCGTGATCACGCCGACCCACGCCACCGACACCACCCCGATCGCCCTGGACCAGCGGCCCAGATGCCAGGGCCCGCGCTCGAACTCCTCGCCCTTGCGCAGCCGGAGCAGGGTCGGGATGACGTACGCGATGTAGAGGCCGATGACGGCGATGGACGTCACCGCCGCGTACGCGGTCACATTGATCAGGTACGGCAGACCGAGGATCAGCGCGCCGCCCGCCGCCAGCCACACCGCGGCGACCGGTGTGCGGGTGCGGGGGCTGACGGTGTGCCAGATGCGCGAGTACGGCAGCGCCCCGTCCCGGGAGAACGCGTAGATCATGCGGCTGTTGGCGGTCACGGACGCCATCCCGCAGAACAGCTGCGCCCCGATGACGACGAGCAGCAGCAGCTTGCCGGAGGTCGCGCCGAGCGCGTCCAGCAGGATCTGGGCGGGCGGCGCGCCGGTCGGGGAGTTCAGGGCACCGTCGTAGGACTGGATGGCGAAGGTGAAGCCCAGCAACAACACGAAGCCCGCGATCCACGACGTCCAGATCGACTGCACGATCCCCTTCGGGCCCGCCGTCGAGGCGTCGTGCGTCTCCTCGGTCATATGGGCGGAGGCGTCGTAGCCGGTGAAGGTGTACTGGGCCATCAGCAGGCCGAGGGCGACGACGTACGCCCCGCTGCCCCAGCCCGTGTTGTTCACGAACTCGCCGAACACGAAGGACGCGGACTGGTGGTGGTCGGGGGCGAAGGTGAGGGCGCCGACGATGAGCGCGACGCCGATCACGTGCCACCACACGCTGACGCTGTTCAACAGGGCGACGATCCGCACGCCGAAGGTGTTGAGCAGGCCGTGCAGGACGAGGATCGCCGCGAAGAGCAGCATCGTCCTGCCCGGCGTCACCTCGAAGTCGAACTGGAGGTTCAGGTAGGCGCCGAGGAAGGACGCCGCCCCGAAGTCGATGCCGGCGGTCACGGCGACCTGCCCCAGCACGTTGAACCAGCCCGTGAACCACGCCCACGCGGCCGCGGTCCGGGGCGGGGCGAGGCGGTGGGCCCAGAAGTACAGCCCCGCGGAGGTCGGGTACGCCGAACAGATCTCGGCCATCGACAACCCGACGAACAGGGTCATCAGCCCGACGGCCACCCACCCCCACGTGATCACCGCGGGGCCGCCGGTGTTCATGCCGAACAGATACAGCGTCAGACAGCCCGACAGGACCGAGATGATCGTGAAGGAGACGGCGTAGTTGGAGAACGCCGACATACGGCGGGCCAGGACCTGTGTGTAACCGAGCTGGGCCAGCCGTTCCTCGTCCGACAGGCCGTTCGGCCCCTTGGACGGCCCGCTCGCTATCGCGTCATCTGTCATGCCCCCAGCAATTCCCTTGCCGGGGGCGTGACACACGTCACAGGATGGCTAAATACCGCCCGTCAACCGCAGCTCGGCCCCCTGCCCGTCCGCGGGCGCCGCCGCCAACTCCCAGGTGTACGGGCCCTCGTCGGCCCCGTCCCACGTCACCTCCAGCTCGGCACCGTGCTGAACGGCGTCCAGGGTCCGCACGGTCGCCCCCGAGGCGTCCTTGATGACGACATGCGCGCCCGGCGCGGCCGGCTTGGAGAGCTGCCAGGTGGCGGTCCACCCGGCGGCGGAACGGTCCGCGTGCGCCTCGACCGCGGTCAGCGCCGACGTCGGCACCCCGGAGGCAACCGCCCGCATCGCCCCCGGCTTCCCCCGCCCCGGGAGCCAGGCCACACCGCCGCCGAAGCGGTCGACGGCGTAGGCGCCGTGGGAGAGGTAACCGGGGAGGTCGGTCGCGAGGACGTGGGTCTCGACCGTGTCGGCCGTGTGGAAGTCGACGAGCCGGAGCTGGCCCGTCCCCTCGTCGTGCACGACCACGTACCCGTCGCCCAGCTCACCGTCCGCCGGTACGTCGAGCATGCGCCCGGTGTCGCGGTCCCAGACCCCGGAGCCCGCCGGGTCGCCGGAGGCCGCGCAGGTCCAGTAGACCCAGCGGCCCACCGCCTGGAGGTCGGTCGGCGTGCACTCCTTGCCGAGCGCGAAGGTCTCGGTCGCGCCGGACCTCAGATCGGTCGACGTCACCGTCCCCTCGGTGTCGCCCGGCGTCCAGAAGTCGCTGCCCCAGACGGCCGCGGCCGACGCGGGCCGGGTGAGGAGGACCTTGTCGGAGCCGGGCTTCTCGCGGTCGACGACGTACTGCTGGTACGAGCCGAACCCGGACATGTAGCCGTAGCCGAAGACGACGTACCGGCCGGACGCGTCCACGATCTGGCCGCCGCCCGGGACCGCCACGCTCACCGCGTCGTCCGGGGCCGAACGGACATCGATGCCGCCGGCCGCCGGGTAGGCGAACGCGCCGTCGCCGAGCGCGAAGGCCCCGCTGCCCGCCGTACCGCCCGTGCCGTCGGTGCTCAGCGGCGGCTGGGCGACGAGGGCGCGGGGGCCGGCGGACGCGGTCCCGAGGTCGATGTGGCGTTTGTAGAGGGAGGGCAGGTAGTTGGTGTCCGGCTCGCTCGTCGCGAGGTCGCCTGCGGCCAGGGTCACCGCGCTGTACGTGCCCGCCTTCGGCGTCAGGGACCTCACCGTGGCCACCGCGAGGGTGCCGTCGGGCCGCGCCGTCACCTTCCGTACGCCCCAGTCGCCCGCCGACGCGCCGCCCGCGACCAGGATCCCGCCGTCCGGCGTCGGGTTCAGGCCGTAGGTGCCGCCGAGGCGGGCGTGCGGCAGCAGCGTCCGCACCTGACCGCCGGTCACCGGGACCGCCAGCAGGGGCTCGCCGCGGTCCTTCGGGGCGTCGCTGTTGCGGAAGGACTCGGTCTGGCGCAGCGAGACCAGCCAGTCGCCGGCCAGCGCGATGTACGCCCGCTGCTCGTACGACGAGGCCACGTCCACCGTGGTCTCGGTGCCGTCGAGGGCGTCCCGGCGCAGCAGGTGCGCCTTCTGGTCGCCGTACGCCGGGTCGAACCAGGCCACGTACGTCGCGCCGACCGCGACCTGCGTGTACCCGCTGCCCCAGGTGCCCTTGAGCACGCCGGTGATCCGGCCGGTCGTCGTGTCCACCAGGCCGACCTGGCCAGCCGGGTCGCCGGAGACCCAGATCGCGAGGGTGTCGGCGTCGCCGCCGAGCACCTTGTACGACGCCGGCCTCACACCGTCCTTGCCGGTGACCTCCGTGTCCTTCAACTCCCCGTCGTCACGGGGGCGCAGAAGGTGCAGGGAGGCGACGGAGCCGTCCGCGGCCCAGGTGGCCGTCAGCACCGTGTCGCCGTACGTGCCCTGGTAGGTCTGGCCCTCGGGGAGCGTGAAGCGGATCGACGTGCCCGCCTTCATGTCCTTCAGCTCCACGGACCGGTCGGCGGGTGTGTGGACGCCGACGACGTCCGAGGCGAAGCCTCCGACGCGCTCGGCGGACGGGGCCGCCGGGTCCTGGCCGATGGCCGTCGGGTCGCCGGAGGTGGGGGTCCAGCGGAATCCGGTGAAGTCCTCGGAGCCGTCGCGCTCCACCCGGCCGAGGTCGCCGGCGCCGCCCGCCGACTCCAGGTTGAGGCCGCGCGGCAGATAGCGGTCGGGGGCGTCGATGGTGAGGGGCGCGGGGGTCGTGTCGGCGTGGGCGGCGGGCGCGAGCACGACGGAGGCGACGAGCGCGCCGGGAACGAGGAAACACATGCGATGGGGCCTGTGGCGTGGGGCCACGACACCTCCAACTGGCTAGGGAGGCGCGGAAGTTAACACAGGCCACGCACAGGATTCGAACACATTCACTAATCATGAGGAGTCCGGCAAACCGGCCGCCCGTGCCCCTCGGAAACCCCGGAACGCCGAAGGGCCCGTACGACCGGAGTCGTACGGGCCCTTCATTGAGCTACTTGTCAGCCGTTGCGCTTCCAGCGCGGCTTGTCGTCACGGCGGCCGAAGGACGAGCCGGAACCGGAGCCGGTGCCGGTGCCGGTGCCACGGTGGTCGTCACGGCGGCCGTGGGGGCGCTCGTGGCCGCCGGAGCGGAAGCCCGGACGGTCGTCGCGGCGGTCGCGGTTGAAGGGGCGGTCGCTGCCACGGTGTCCACCGCGCTCGTCACGGCGCTCGAAGGAACGGCCGGCCGGACGGTCGTCGCGACGGAACCCGCCACGGTCACCGCGCTCGTTGTCCCGACGCTCGAAGCCACGGCCACCGCGGTCGTCACGGCGCTCGAAGGAACGGCCACCACGGTCGTCGCGACGCTCGTCACGACGGAACCCGCCACGGTCACCGCGCTCGTTGTCCCGACGCTCGAAGCCACGCTCACCGCGGTCACGGTTGTCCCGGTTGAAGCCGCCCCGGTCGTCACGGCGCTCGAAGGAACGGCCACCACGGTCATCGCGACGCTCGTCACGACGGAACCCGCCACGGTCACCGCGGTCGTTGTCCCGACGCTCGAAGGAACGGCCACCACGGTCGTCACGGCGCTCGAAGGAACGGCCACCACGGTCGTCGCGACGCTCGTCACGACGGAAGCCGCCACGGTCGTTGTCGCGACGCTCGAAGCCACGCTCGGCCTCCTGGGCCGCCGGCTGCGCGGGCACCGACGCCTCGACGGCCTCGGCGGCAACGACCGCGGCCTGCGCCTCGGCGACGGCGGCCTCCGGGTCCTCACCGCGGTCACGGGCGGCGCGGGCGACGAGGCGGTCGGCCTCCTCGCGCAGCTCGCTCGCACGGCGCTGCGCCCGCTCCAGCTGCTTGGTCAGGGAGGCGACCTCACGCTCGGCCTGCTGCGCGGCGTTGCCCGCGGACTCGGCCTGGACCTCGGTCATCGACCGGGCACCGGTGATCTCGGCGACCTCGGGGTCGAAGGCGCCGGCGCTCTGGATGATGTGACGCCCGGCGTCGACGCCCGCGTCCTCCATGAGGCGGAAGATCTGGCGGCGCTGGTGCGGCAGGGAGAGGGAGACGACCGTACCCGTGCGACCGGCACGCGCCGTACGGCCCGCGCGGTGCAGGTAGTCCTTGTGGTCACCGGCCGGGTCCACGTTCAGGACCAGGTCGATGCCGTCGACGTGGATACCACGGGCGGCGACGTCGGTCGCGACGAGCGCGTTGACGTAGCCCTTCTTGAAGTCCTCGAGCACGCGGGTACGGGCGCCCTGCGTCATACCGCCGTGCAGCGCGTCGGCCTTCACACCGGCGTCGCACAGCTGCTCGGCGATGCGGTCCGCGCCCAGCTGGGTGCGGACGAAGATGATCGTGCGGCCCTTGCGGGAGGCGATCGCGGCGGTGACCGGCGCCTTGTCCTTGGGCTTCACGATCAGGATGTGGTGCGACATGGTCGTGACGTTGCCCTGGGCGCTGTCGACCTCGTGCGTGACGGGGTTGCTCAGGTAGCGCTTGACCAGCGTGGAGATCTCGTTCTCCATCGTGGCGGAGAACAGCATCCGCTGGCCGCCGGCCGGGACCTGGTCGAGCAGCTCGGTGACCTCGGGCAGGAAGCCCAGGTCGGACATCTGGTCGGCCTCGTCGAGGACGGCGATCTGCACGTTCTCCAGCGAGCAGGCGCCGCGGTTGATGATGTCGCGCAGCCGGCCCGGGGTGGCTACCAGGACGTCGACGCCGCGCTCGAGGGCGTAGATCTGGTTGCCCATCGACGTACCGCCGCAGACGACCTTCATCTTCAGGCCGAGGACGTCGCCGTAGGGCTGGAGGGCGTCCGCCACCTGCATGGCGAGCTCACGCGTCGGCGTGAGGATGATCGCGCGGGGCTTGTGCTTCTCGGTGCGGCCGCCGGCGAGCGTCGCCAGGGTCGGCAGACCGAAGGAGAGGGTCTTGCCGGAGCCGGTGCGGCCACGGCCGAGGATGTCCTTGCCGGCCAGGGCGTCCGGGATGGTCGCGGCCTGGATCGGGAAGGGGGCGGTCACACCGTTCTGCGCGAGCTTGCGCACGACGCCCTCGGGAAGACCGAGGTCGGCGAAGGTGACCCCGGGGGTCTCGTCGACCGAGTCGGCGGTGTCGGCGGTGTCGAGCGAGTCGGCCGAGTCGACGGTCTCGAGCGCCTCGACGGCCTCGTTCTCGTCGTTCTCGGGCATGACGATGTGATCAGAACTGGAAATGGACATGCGTAAGCGAAACCTTCCGGAGTCTCGTCGGCACGCGCCCGTCAACTCCGTGATTTCGCAATACGACCGCCTCTATGCGGTCAGCCACGGCAAGGGAGAGAACGCGCCACACGGCGCTCTCTGCAATGGCGCCGGGCAATGGGATCAAACGATCTACCACCATACGCACCCTCCACCCCCCAAGGCAAACCGATCCCCGTGGACTAGACGTACGTCACATCGCCGCGGCCGTCACACCGGTGATCCCGCCGTCGGCGCCGGCTCCCGCTGGACCAGTTGCGGCTCGGTGTCCGGGTGGGCGGAGGAGGAGGGCTCGGCCGACGGCGTCGGCGGGTCCGGCGTCGGCGGCTCGGGGGTCGGCGTCACCGGGTCCGGGTCGGCCGTCCTCGTCGGGGTCGGCGGCGCCTTGGTCGGCGTCGGCTGCCCCGGCTTGTCCGGCTTCCCGGGCTGGGGCTTCGCCGAGGGCGACGCGTCGTCCTGGGCCGACGCCGAGGCGGAGGGCGACGCGGACTCCCCGTCCTTCCCCTTCCCCTTGCCCTTCCCCTTCTCGCCGTGCTTGCCGTCGGCGCCCGCCGCCCCGTACCCGGAGCCGCCGCCCGACACCGCCGTCCCGCCGTCCGGCGCCTCACCGCCCCGCTCTCCCGCGGAGTGCGAGGGCTTGGCGCTCTTGCCCCCGTCGTCGTCACCGACGCTCATACAGCCTGCGGCGGCGGCGACGGCCATGACCGTGGCGGCCAGACGGACGGGTACGTACTTGGGGCGCACGGGCAGCCACCTCCGAGGGCGGGTGAGGGAGTCCACCTGTCCAACTCCCGCCGCCCACAAGAGGACACGCGCGGTGCCCCGCACGGCCCGACCGCACACCAGCCGTGCCCGACCCCGCGGATCACGCCCCCGTCCCCGACAATGTCCCTGTGCTGGAGATGACGCGCGACGCCTTCGAAGAGCTGGTGGCCGAGGCCCTGGACCAGATCCCGCCCGAGCTGACCCGGGTCATGGACAACGTGGCGGTGTTCGTGGAGGACGAACCCCCGGCGGACGACCCCGAACTGCTCGGCCTGTACGAGGGCACCCCGCTCACCGAGCGCGGCGAGTGGTACGCGGGCGTCCTGCCCGACCGCATCTCGATCTACATGGGCCCGACCCTGCGCTACTGCGAGACCCGCGACGACGTCGTCCACGAGGTCGCCGTGACCGTCGTCCACGAGATCGCCCACCACTTCGGCATCGACGACGAGCGTCTCCACGAACTCGGCTGGGGCTGATCCCGTGCGCCACACCACCGCATAGCCACCCCCGCACTTGGGCATACGGGACCAATGGCCCGCGTCCCCGTCGCCGCCCTGAACGTCCTGATCCGCCTACGCCGCTCGCCCCGCGCCCTCGCCCGGCACTACCGCACCCGCCGCCCGCACCCCTCCGTCGAACTCGTGCCCCAGCCGCACCCGTGGGGCCGCGCCCTCGGTCTGGTCGCGGTCGTGCTGCTCGGCGCCTGGCTGGGCCTGCTCATCGTCGGCAACGTCCGCACCCCGGTCGGGCCCATGAACACCACGATGACCCTGCGCCCGTCCCTCACCGGCGGCACGAAGATCAACGTCTCCCCGCTCGGCGCCCTGCAACTGGACAGCCATCACGCCCCGGTCCGCCTCGACGTCAACGTCGACCAACTCGACCCGGTCCGCTCCCAGGCCCTGGTCGACCACCCCGAGCGGATCTCCGGCCTCCAGGACGAGGTCGCCCGGGACGTCGAGCACGGCACCCTCGACCTGGCCCTGCGCTCCTGTGTCGCCGTCGTCGCGGGCGCCACCGCCCTCGGCCTCGCCGTCTACCGCCGCCCGCGCCGCGCCCTCGCCGCCGGCGGCCTCGCCCTGACCCTGCTGGCCGCGTGCGGCGGGACGGCGTACGCCACCTGGAACCCCGACTCGGTCCTCCAGCCGAAGTTCTCCGGACTGCTCTCCTCGGCCCCGTCCCTGGTCGGCAACGCGCGCAGCATCGTCACCGAGTTCGACGTCTACCAGCGGGAGTTGGCGCGCCTGGTGACCAACGTGACCAAGCTGTACGACGTCACCTCCACGCTCCCCGCCTACCAGCCGGACCCCACCACCATCCGCGTCCTGCACGTCTCGGACATCCATCTCAACCCGGCGAGCTGGAAGATCATCGCCTCGCTGGTGAAGCAGTACCAGGTCAACGTGATCGTCGACTCCGGCGACACCATGGACCACGGCACGGCCGCCGAGAACGGCTTCCTCGACCCGGTCGCCGACCTCGGGGCGCCGTACGTCTGGGTCCGCGGCAACCACGACTCCCAGGTCACCCAGCGCTACCTGGAGCGCATGAAGAACGTCCACGTCCTCGACGACGGCCGCGCCGAGACCGTCGCCGGGCTGCGCTTCGCCGGGCTCGGTGATCCCCAGTACACCCCCGACCGCAGCGAGAAGTCCGGCGCCCAGGAGACCCAGGAGGCGGCCGGCGGCCGGCTCGCCGCCTCGCTGCGCGACTGGACGACCGCCGGGAAACCGGTCGACGTCGCCGTGATCCACGAGCCCTCGGCCGCCCGCGAGGTCGACGGCTCGGTCCCGCTGGTCCTCTCCGGCCATCTGCACCACCAGGAGACGGAGGTCATGCGCAACGGCACCCGGCTGCGCGTCGAGGGCTCCACCGGCGGCAGCGGGCTGCGCGCGGTCGAGGGCAAGTACCCGGACCCGATCGAGGCCTCGATCCTCTACTTCGACCGCGACACCCGGCATCTGCAAGCCTGGGACGCGATCAAACTGGGCGGCCTCGGCCTGACGACGGCGGAGGTCAGCCGTCATCTCCCGGAGGAGAACCTGCCCGGAGCCACCCCGAGCCCCAGCCCCAGCAGCGGCACCAGCACCGGCACCAGCCCCTCGCCGAGCCCGTCCGGGAGCACCCGCTAAACAGTTTTGGCGATCCTTCCTGCCATCCCATATGCTTCTCCCGTCTCCGCCCTCATCGTCTAGCGGCCTAGGACGCCGCCCTTTCAAGGCGGTAGCACGGGTTCGAATCCCGTTGGGGGCACCAGCGAACGACGTACCGGAACCCGCTTCCTCCAGGAAGCGGGTTCCTGCGTCTCAGGCGTGCTTGCGCAGATGCGCGGTCACCCGCGCGCCCACGTCCGGAGTCAACCGCTCGCCCTCCGCCACCGCGAACCCCAGCTCCCGCGCCAGCAGCCCGCCCCGCAGATCGAACGCCGCCTCGGTGAGATGCGCCAGCGTGTCCACGGCGGCCCGCGTCCGCCGCAGTCCTACGGCGACCAGGGCGCCCGCGGGCAGCACGGCCGGCCACCACCACAGCGCGGGCAGCAGCGTCAGCACACCCCAGCCGGCCAGTGCGACGGCGGAGTCCAGCTCGGTGCGGGCGGCACGCAGGGCGTTCTGCTCGGACTCGGTCAGCACCAGCCACAGCCGGGGCCAGGCGAACACCACGTCCAGCCGGTACCAGCCCCACACCCGCACATCGACCGCCCGCAGCCGGTCCCCCGACCAGGTCGGCCGGGCCGGCGGCACCAGGGCCACGGCGTTGCGGCGGGCGGCGAGCGCGTCCAGCCGGGCCGGTGTCCGGTCCGGCTCCGCCCGGAACGCCGCCTCCGCCGCCTCCCAGCGCGCGGCACGGGCCGCGGTCAGCTGCCGCGCCGCACGCCCGAGACCGCTGGGCCACGGGTCGAACCACAGCCGCCCGAGCATCGCGGCGGCCCCCCGCGCGGCCAGCCCGGCGGCGGCCGACAGCACCGGCAGCACCACGACCGCGAGCAGCCACACCGACGAGACGCTGCGCCCGTCCTCCTCCACGAGGCCGGTCAGCCGCCCCAGATCGGCCCAGTGCGTGTGCCCCAGCCGGTAGGCGGCCGCCGCGCCGGCGACGTACAGCAGACCGGGCAGCACCAGCATCGCCACCCAGCGCTCGACGTACTTGCGGCCGAGCTCGGCGACGACGGTGTTCATCCGAAGCTGAGGGGCCGGCCGTGCAGAGCGCACACCGGCAGGTCGTCACCCGGCCGCGGCTGCTCCGCGCGCGAGCAACTGCCCGCCGGGCAGCGGTAGTCGCCGTACGCGAGACGGCCGGAGTGATCTGCACCGGGGAGGGCGACCATGGCGCCCCCGGACCACTCGCTTGCGTTGCGGGGCTCAACCCTCTCGCCCATCGCCAGCACCCTCAGCAGCCCGAGCTCGCGCAGCCCCTCAATGACCGGCTCGCCCCGCCGGGCCGCCGCCAGAATCTCCTCCAGCGCAACACTGTCACCGGTCTGCCGGGCGTACTCCCGCAGCACGGGAAGCTGCCGGCACAGCTCACCCAACAGCTCCGCGGTCTCCACGAATCCCTCTCCTCACCCGGGGACATGCCACAGGCTCTGAGGGACCATCATGAGGCATCTGGGGCGTACGCGGCAGCCGACGGGGGCGAGCGAACGATGCGGGACGACAGCGCGTGGCAGCGGTCGGAGCTGCTCGCCGAGCGGCTAGGGCAGCGGCTTGAGGCCTTCCTCGACCGCGGCGACCGGCAGGCGGTGCTCGACCCGGCCGCCGTGACGGAGGCGGAGGAGTTACGGGCGATCGCCCTGGTGGCGCCCGAGGGGCCGACGGGACCGCTGTACGTCATGGAGCGGGGTGTCGTACGGGCGATCGCCTTCCTGTTCCACGCCCGCTGCACCCTGCACGAGGCCGAGACCCCCGAGAACCTGGCCGAGTTACAGCTGGCCGTGCTGCTGTACGCGGTGGTCTGGCGGCTGGTCCCGGACGAGGTGCCGCCCGAAGTACGGGAGACCGTGGCCCAGTTGGACGTTCCGCCCGTGGAGGATCTCGGCGTCTCCACCACCCGCGCCCTGGAACTCTTCGCGCTCTGGCAGACCACCGGCGACCCGGCCGCGCTGGAGGAGGCGATCGCGCGCTGGCGCCGGGCCGCCGACGTGCTGCCCGCCGCCTACCCCGGCCGCGCCATGATGCTGTCCAACCTGGGCAGCGCGCTGCGCTTCCGGTACACCCAGCGGGGCGACCGGACCGACCTGGAGGACGCGGTGGCCCTCGGCCGCGAGGCGGTGCGCTCGGCGGAGCCCGGCGACCCCAACCGGGGCATGTACCTGGCCAACCTGTCCGGATCACTGAGCCTGCGCTACGGCGTCCGGCAGGACCCCGCCGACCTCGACGCGGCCGTCGACACCGGCGCCGAGGCGGTCCGGGTCACCCCGGTGCCGCACGCCCTGTTCCACTCCAACGCCGGGATCGCCCGGCTCATCCGGTACGAGCGGACGTTCGCGCCCGCCGACCTGGACGCGGCGACCGACGCCTTCGAACGCGCCGTACAGAACGCGGAGGCCGAGGATCCGCAGCGGCCGATGTACGTGGCCAACCTGGGGCGGGCGCTGCACCAGCGGTTCAAGCTGCACGGGCGGCGGGCCGACCTGGACGCCGCCGTCGCCGCCGCCCGCCGTTCCGTGGCCGCCTGCCCGCCGGGCCACCCCCTGCGGCACGGCTATCTCTCCGCCCTCAGCGACGTCCTGCGCTCGCTCGCCGGGGTGACCGGGGCGCCCGCCGACCTGGACGCCGCCGTCGACACGGGACGCGAGGCCCTGGCCGCCGTACCCGCGGCGCACCCCGGAGCGGTCCGGGGCGGCCGAGAGCCTGGCGCTCGCCCTGCGCGACCGCTTCCCGTGGCTGCACCGGCGGGCCGACCTCGACGAGGCCGTCACCCTGCTGCGGGACTCCCTCCACCCCGGCAGCCGCGCCGAGCACCTCTACAACCTCGGCGGCGTCCTGCTGACCCGCTTCCGCGCCTTCGACGACCTCGCCGACGCCGACGCGGCCGTCGCCGCCGCCCGCCGCGGCCTCACCGTCTGCCCCGTCGGCACCCCGCAGGAGGGCGTCCTGCTCACCCACCTCGGCGAGGCCCTGCACGCCCGCTCGGTACGGACCGCGTCCCCCGCCGACAACGAGGAGGCCGTCACCGCCCTGCGCCACGCGCGCACCCTACTGACCGGCTTCCACCCGACCGCCGTCAGCAAATGCCTCTCCGAACTCGGCCTCGCCCTGGGCCGCCGCCACCACTTCACCGGCCACCCGGCCGACCTCGACGAGGCCATCACCGTCTTCCGGGCCGCCGTCCACCACCACCCCGACGCCCCCCAGCAGCTCGTCGACGAGTCCCACCTCGCCGGCACGCTCTTCCTGCGCCACGCCGACAGCGGCAACCCCGCCGACCTCGACGAGGCGATCCTCTGGAACCGCCGCGCCCTCGCCCACCTCCCCGACGAGAGAGGCCCGCACGCCACCCAGGTCCTCTTCAACCTCGGCCGCGCCCTCCAGGCCGTCCACCAGCGCACCGACGACCTCACCGCACTCGACGAGGCCGTACGACGACTCGAAGGCGCCCTGCGCGCCCAGCGGTCCGCCGGTTCCCGGCACCACAGCGGCACCGACCGCGCCGCCGGTCTGTCCAACCTCGGCGCGGCCCTGCGCGTACGCGCCGAACGCCTCGGCAGCCGCGCCGACCTGGACCGCGCCATCGAGCTGAGCCGCGAGGCGCCGGACGCGCTGCCCGCCGACCATCCCGACCGGGCCACCTACTTCACCAACCTGTGCACCACCCTCCTCGTCCGCTACACCTGGGCAGGCGACCAGCAGGACCTCGCCGACGCGGTCCGGGCCGCCCGGCAGGCCGTCGACACCACGGCCCCCGCCGACACCGCCGCCCGGGTCGTCCACCTGTGCAACCTCGGCATCGCGCTGCGCCGCCGCTACGAGTGGTCACGTGCCCTCACCGACCTCGACGAGTCCATCGAGGCCGCCCGCGCCGCCGTCGCCGCCCTGCCGCCGGGCCACGTCGACACCTCCCAGCACCACGGCAACCTCGCCGTCGCCCTGCTGTCCCACTACGAACGCACCGGCGCCGCCACCGACCTCGACGAGGCGGTCGACGCCGCCCGCATCGCGGCGGACGGCGTGGACGACGCGCACCCGCAACGCCCTGTCCACCTCTCCAACCTGGGCCTCGTCCTCGGCCACCGGCACGACAGCCAGGGCCGGCGCGTCGACGCCGACGAGGCGGTGGACCGGCTCCGGCACGCGGTGCGCCTGTGCCCCACCGGCCATCCGCAACGCCCGATCTACCTCTCCAACCTCGCCATGGCCCTCGTCGCCCGCGCCGGCGGCCTCGACCCCGCGACGTCCCGCACCACGGACGGCACCGCCGACGCGCACGAGGCGGCCCTCGCGGCCCGCGCCGCCCTGCGCGCCGTACCCGAGGACCACCCGCAGCGGATCATGTGCCTCAACAACCTGGGGTCGGCGCTGCTGGTACGGGCGGGGACGCCGGCGGAGGCTGAGGCAGAGGAACACAAGGAAGCGGAGGCGTACGAGGAAGCCGAGGGCGATCTCTACGCCGCCTTCGACGCCTTCCGGCAGGCCACCACCGTCACCACCGCCCCCGCGCTCGCCCGCTTCCACGCCGCGCAGACCTGGGCCAGGGCCGCCGCGCAGTTCGGCGACTGGACCGAGGCCCTCGACGCGCACCGCGCGGCCCTCGCCCATCTGCCGCTCATGGCCTGGCACGGACTGGACCGCCGGGACCGGCTCGACGCCCTCGGCCGGGCCGCGGGCCTGGCCGGCGAGGCCGCCGCCGTCGCCCTGAACTGCGGCCGCCCGCACGAGGCCCTGCGCCTTCTGGAGCAGGGCCGTGGCGTGCTGCTCGCACAGGCCCTGGAGGCCCGCGACGAGATGACGGAACTCCGGGAACGCGCACCCCACCTCGCCGACCGCATCCGCGAGATCCGCGCCTTCCTGGACTCCGCCGCCCCCGACCCGTCGGACACCGCCGAGCGGGCCCGGCGCACGGCGGCCGAACAGCGCCGCGAACTCGCCCAGGAGATGGACGAGTTGACGGCCCAGGCCCGTCGGCTGCCCGGCCTGGAGGACTTTCTGCGGCTGCCGTCCGTCGACCGGCTGCGCACCGCCGCCGCCCATGGCCCGGTCGTCGTCGTGAACACGAGCGCGCTGCGCTGCGACGCCCTGATCGTCACCGCCCACGACCTCCACGCGGTGCCGCTCCCCGACCTCGACCTCGCCGGGGACGACGGCCTCACCGGCCGCGCGGTGGCCCTCCTCGACGCCCTCGCCCTCGTGGGCCGCTCACCGGCCGACGCCTGGCGGGCCCAGCGGCTGCTGCTGCGCACCCTGGCCTGGTTGTGGGACACGGTGGCGGCGCCGGTCCTGCCGGCGCTGGAACAGCTGGCGCCGGACGCCACCCGAGTGTGGTGGTGCCCGACCGGCCTCCTGTCCCTGCTCCCGCTCCACGCGGCGGGCCACTACCCGCCCGACCCCACCACCCCCGACGCCCGCGCCCTCCCCGACCGCTACGTCTGCTCGTACACGACGACGCTCAGAGCCCTCGCCGCCACCCGGAACCAGCAGCATGACCAGGGAGCCGCCGCCCGCATGCTGGCCGTGGACCAGTCGGACACCCCCGGCCTGCCCCGCCTCCCCCACGCGCGCGAAGAGGTCCGCAAGCTCGCCGCCCGCGCCACCCCCACGACGCCCACCACCGTCCTCACCGGCCCCGAGGCCTCCCGGGACACCCTGCTCGCCGCCCTCCCCGACCACGCCTACCTGCACTTCTCCGGACACGGCACCCAGGACCCCACCGACTCGGCGGGCGGCGCGCTCTACCTCCACGACCATGCGCAGGCCGGCCCGCTCAGCGTCGCCGACATCTCCCGTCTGCGGCTGCGCGAGGCCCGGCTCGCCTTCCTCTCCGCCTGCGAGACCGCCCGCGGCGCCGCCGTCCTGCCCGACGAGGCGGTGCACCTCGCGGGCGCCCTGCAACTGGCGGGCTTCGCCCATGTGGTGGCGGCCCAATGGGTGGTGGACGACGCCTGTGCGCTCCAGGTCGCGGACTCCTTCTACGAGGGCCTGACCTCCCCTCCCGGCGCCGGCCTCGACCCCGCGCGCGCCGCCCACGCCCTGCACGAAGCGGTCCGCCGACTCCGCCGCGGCCCGGTCAGCGACCCCCTCTGGTGGGCCGCCTACGTGCACACCGGGCCCTGAAATATGCGGTGCGGGACACCATCCGAGCTCTGATATGCTGATCCAGCGACATCGGGCACCGACAAAGTGCAGGTCGCACACAAAGCCTGGTCCTGTGGAGCAGTTTGGAGTGCTCGCCACCCTGTCAAGGTGGAGGCCGCGGGTTCAAATCCCGTCAGGACCGCTGAGGTTCCTTCTGGAATCTCGTGGCTGGGTAGCTCAGTTGGTACGAGCGATCGCCTGAAAAGCGATAGGTCGCCGGTTCGACCCCGGCCCCAGCCACAATGATCGAAGCCCCTCCGGGTGATCCCGGAGGGGCTTCGGCGTTCCCCGTCAGCGCGAGCGCCGCGCGGACCTCTCCAGCACCGCCAGCAGCCCCGGAATCCGGACCTCGGCATACGACTCCGCCAGGCCCAGCCGAGCCTGTGTCGGCATCGGGATGCCCAGCCCTTCCCCGAAGTGATGGTGCGCGGAGATCAGCGACCCCATGCGGATGTCCGCATCCGACGCGTCGAAGAGCGCCTCCGCGACCTTCGGCAGGTGCCAGTTGAAGGGCGCGGCCCAGTATTCGTCGCGCACCCCCGCCAGGGCCGGCTCCATCTCCGCGAATAGGTCGAGCTTCTGGTGGTAGTAGCGGGAGTCGTCGAAGTACGTGGCCGCCAGCCCCAGGATCCCCTCACGGCCGCGCCGGACAAGGATCTTGTAAGCGGCATCGAGAGCCTGCACGCCCCATTGGTTCAGCATGCGCTCGATCACCGCCAGCGTGACGTCCGCCCCGTCCTTCTTCGCCAGCCCGCGCAGTGCCGCGATCTGGATCGTCTGGTCGTGACCGGTGAGCGCGTACTCCCGGAGGACCGGCACATACCGGAACTGCCCCTCTCCGGCACGCAGCGCCCGCAACAGCTCCTGCCGCTCCCGCCGCTCGGGGTGGATGAGGTCCACCAGCTGCTCGAGCGCCGCGGCGTAGCCGTCCCGGGAGGAGATGTCCAGGCAGTACTTCGTACGAAGGTCGACAGGGATCTCCTTCACGTCGACGCCCCCGGCGAGCACCGGCACCACCCGCAGCTTCGCCCCCTCGATCTCCCGGAGCATGCCCACGTTCAGTTCGTAGTTCACCCAGTCCGAGGCGAGCGAGGCCGGGGTGAGCAACACCATGAAGGTGCGGGCCTGAGCGATGCCGTCGCTGATCCGCTCCCGCAGTGTGTCCCCCGGGCGCATCTCCCAACGGTCGTACCAGAGGCTCACCTTGCGGGCACGCAGATCCTCAGCGAACTTCGACACCAGAGGGCGATCGGACTGGGAGTAACTGACGAACAGGTCGTACGTCTTCTTGGCCGAGGCGGCAGACATGGGCCGAGGCTAGCGCCCGGCAGGGATCCCGCGGAGGCGTTTTGCTTGGCAGCGGATCCGGACCGGCGCTACGTTCTGGCTGGTCGACGCGGCACTCAGGGGGAGACGATGGCCAAGGCTGTGCAGGGGGACGGGGTGGAGCTCGCTCGGGCTCGGTACGGGCTGCTGGCGGTGGTGTCCAGCAATCTGGCGATCGCAGTGGTCGCGCTCGTCGGGGTGTGGCAGCTGGACGGCGACACATCGGTCGTCGTCGGTGTGCTCACGGCGGCCTTCACCGCGGTGAGCAGCATGACCACGGCCTACCTGGGGATCAAGGCGGTCTCCAACACGGCGAAGTCGATCGTCCTCGACGAGAACCGCCGCCGACGCGAGGCCGAGGCCGCGGTGCCCGCACAGGGTCCGGGGGACGCCTCCCGGGTTTCCTAGGGCCGCCCCACCCGCCCGGCGCCGCCGGAGGCAAAAGCGTTCGCCATGAATTTGGCCGGGATGAGATCCTGGATCGCGTATGTCTACGCATCCCGCCTCCGCCCCCGGCGCCTCCGACGCCCCCAGCCTCGGTGCTCTCGCCCCCCGCCTGACCGAGCTGTCCCTGCGCGACGCGCACCGGATCGGCCGCAGGCTGGAAGGCGCGCGCAAGATCCGCAAGCCGGAGGCGCGCGCCGCCGTGCTCGCCGAGATCGAGGGCGAGGTGGCGAAGGCCGAGGAACGCATGGCGGGGCGGCGCTCCCGCGTGCCCGCCGTCAGCTACCCCGAGCAGCTCCCGGTCAGCCAGAAGAAGGACGAGATCGCGGACGCGATCCGCGATCACCAGGTCGTGATCGTGGCCGGTGAGACCGGGTCCGGCAAGACCACCCAGATCCCGAAGATCTGTATGGAGCTGGGGCGGGGCGTGCGCGGCATGATCGGGCACACCCAGCCGAGGAGAATCGCCGCCCGCACCGTCGCCGAGCGCGTGGCCGAGGAGCTGAACACCCCCCTCGGCGAGGCCGTCGGCTGGAAGGTGCGGTTCACCGACCAGGTGAACCAGGACGCCACGTTCATCAAGCTGATGACCGATGGCATCCTGCTCGCCGAGATCCAGACCGACCGCGAGCTGCGCGCCTACGACACGATCATCATCGACGAGGCGCACGAGCGGTCCCTCAACATCGACTTCCTGCTGGGCTATCTCGCCCAGCTGCTGCCGAAGCGCCCGGACCTCAAGGTCGTCATCACCTCCGCCACCATCGACCCCGAGCGCTTCTCCCGGCACTTCGGCGACGCCCCGATCGTCGAGGTCAGCGGGCGGACCTATCCGGTGGAGGTGCGCTACCGCCCGCTCCTCGAAGAGGACTCGGACGACTCCGACCGCGACCAGATCACCGCGATCTGCGACGCCGTCGAGGAACTCCAGGGCGAGGGCAAGGGCGACATCCTCGTCTTCCTCTCCGGAGAACGGGAGATCCGCGACACCGCCGACGCGCTGAACAAGAAGAACTACCGGTTCACGGAAGTCCTCCCCCTCTACGCCCGCCTCTCGCACGCCGAGCAGCACCGCGTCTTCCAGCAGCACACCGGGCGCAGGATCGTTCTGGCGACGAACGTCGCCGAGACCTCCCTCACCGTCCCGGGCATCAAGTACGTCATCGACCCCGGCTTCGCCCGCATCAGCCGCTACAGCCACCGCACCAAGGTCCAGCGGCTGCCCATCGAGGCGATCTCGCAGGCCAGCGCCAACCAGCGCAAGGGCCGCTGCGGCCGTACGTCCGACGGCATCTGCATCCGTCTCTACGCCGAGGACGACTTCCTCGCCCGCCCGGAGTTCACGGACGCGGAGATCCTCCGTACGAACCTCGCCTCCGTCATCCTCCAGATGACCGCGGCCGGCCTCGGTGACATCGAGAAGTTCCCCTTCATCGACCCGCCGGACCACCGCAACATCCGCGACGGCGTCCAGCTCCTCCAGGAGCTCGGCGCGCTCAACCCGGCCGAGAAGGACGCACGCAAGCGCCTCACCGACACCGGCCGCAAGCTCGCCCAGCTGCCCGTCGACCCGCGCCTGGCGCGGATGGTCCTGGAGGCCGACAAGAACGGCTGTGTCCGCGAGGTCATGGTCATAGCGGCGGCGCTGTCCATCCAGGACCCGCGTGAGCGCCCCGCCGACAAGCAGACCCAGGCCGACCAGCAGCACGCCCGCTTCCGCGACGAGACCAGCGACTTCCTCGCCTATCTGAACCTGTGGCGGTACATCCGCGAGCAGCAGAAGGAGCGGGGTTCGAGTTCCTTCCGCCGGATGTGCAAGCAGGAGTACCTGAACTTCCTGCGCATCCGCGAATGGCAGGACATCTATACGCAACTGCGTACCGTCGCCAAGCAGATGGGCATCCATCTCAACGAGGAGGACGCGGCCGACCAGTCCGTCCACGTCTCCCTCCTCGCCGGCCTTCTCTCCCACATCGGGATGAAGGACGTGAAGGACGGCAACAAGAACGAGTATCTGGGCGCCCGCAGCGCCAAGTTCGCGATCTTCCCCGGCTCGTCCCTCTTCAAGAAGCAGCCCCGTTTCGTCATGTCGGCGGAACTGGTGGAGACTTCACGCCTCTGGGCCCGGGTCAACGCGAAGATCGAGCCGGAGTGGGTCGAGCCGCTCGCCGAGCATCTGCTGAAGCGGACGTACTCCGAACCGCACTGGGAGAAGGACCAGGCGGCCGTGATGGCGTACGAGAAGGTCACGCTGTACGGCGTGCCGATCGTCGCCCAGCGCAAGGTCAACTACGGCCGGATCGACCCGGAGACGTCCCGCGAACTTTTCATCCGCAACGCGCTCGTCGAGGGCGACTGGCGTACGCACCACAAGTTCTACGCCGACAACCGCAGGCTGCTGAGCGAGGTCGAGGAGCTCGAACACCGGGCCAGGCGCCGGGACATCGTCGTGGACGACGACACCCTCTTCGACTTCTACGAGCAGCGGGTGCCCGAACACGTCGTCTCCGGCGCCCACTTCGACTCCTGGTGGAAGCGCAAGCGGCACGAGCAGCCCGACTTCCTCGACTTCGAGCGGGAGATGCTCATCCGCGAGTCGGCGGAGGCGGTCACCAAGGCCGACTATCCCGACTCCTGGCGGCAGGGCCAGCTGAAGTTCCGGGTCACCTACCAGTTCGAGCCGGGCGCGGACGCCGACGGTGTGACCGTCCACATCCCGCTCCAGGTCCTCAACCAGGTCACGGACGAGGGCTTCGACTGGCAGATCCCGGGCCTGCGGGAGGAAGTCGTCACGGAGCTCATCCGCTCCCTCCCCAAGCCGATCCGCCGCAACTACGTCCCGGCCCCGAACTTCGCCAAGCGCTTCCTGGACACGGCGGTCCCCCTCCAGGAGCCTTTGACGCTCACGATGGCCCGTGAGCTGAAGCGCATGGTCGGCGTGCCCTTCGAGGCCGAGGACTTCGACTGGTCGAAGATCCCGGACCACCTCCGCATCACCTTCCGGATCGTCGACGAGCGCCGCCGCAAGCTGGCCGAGGACAAGGATCTGGAGGCGCTGAAGCTCCAGCTGAGGCCGAAGGCACGCCAGGCCCTCTCCCAGGCCGCCGCGGCCACCGCGGAGCGCCAGGGCGGCGAGTCCCTGGAGCGCAAGGGCCTCACCGACTGGACGATCGGCACGCTGACGCGGGTCTTCGAGACCCGCCGCGCCGGCCAGCCGGTGAAGGCGTATCCGGCCCTGGTGGACGACGGCGACACCGTCTCGGTCCGGCTCTTCGACACGGAGGCCGAGCAGTCCGAGGCGATGTGGAAGGGCACGCGCAGGCTGGTGCTGCGCAACATCCCGGTGAACCCGGCGAAGTTCGCGAGCGATCACCTGACGAACGCCCAGAAGCTGGCGCTCTCGGCCAACCCCCACGGCACGGTCCAGGCCCTCTTCGACGACTGCGCGATGGCGGCGGCGGACAAGCTGATCGGCGACTTCGGGGGGCCGGCGTGGGACGAGGAGTCGTACCGGAAGCTGTACGACAAGGTCCGCGCGGAGATCGTCGACACCACCGTCCGTACCGTCGGGCAGGTGCAGCAGGTCCTTGCCGCCTGGCAGGCCTGTGAGCGCCGTCTGAAGACCGTTCGGAGCCCCGCGCTCCTCGCGAACCTGACGGACGTGCGCAAGCAGCTGGACGCCCTCGTGAAGCCCGGCTTCGTGACGGCGACGGGGCTGCGCCGGCTGCCGGACCTCATGCGCTACCTGGTGGCGGCGGACCGCCGCCTCCAGCAGATGCCGACGTCCGTGCAGCGGGACACCACCCGCATGGAGAAGGTCCACGAGATGCAGGACGAGTACGCCTGGCTCCTGGAGCAGCTGCCGCAGGGCCGCCCGGTCCCGGCCGCCGTCCTGGACATCCGCTGGATGATCGAGGAGCTCCGGGTCAGCTATTTCGCCCACGCGCTGGGCACGGCGTACCCCGTCTCGGACAAGCGGATCGGGAAGGCGATCGACGCGGCTGTCCCGTAACCGACCCTGCACACAGGGTGAGTTCGCGCAGGACCCGCACCCTCCTGTACAGTCCTTCTCGCAGCGCAACGCAGGAATAAGCGCCGCGAAACCTGGTCCTGTGGAGCAGTTTGGAGTGCTCGCCACCCTGTCAAGGTGGAGGCCGCGGGTTCAAATCCCGTCAGGACCGCAGTGAGAAGCAAGGCCCGCACCCCTCGGGGAAAGCGGGCCTTCTTCATGCCCACCTCACACCCCAACTCAACTCGCCACCCCGCCAAGGCGGAGGCCGCGCCCGCGGCGCAGCCGCAATCCGGTACAGCACATCCCGTCAGGACCGCGGTGAGAAGCAGGGCCCGCACCCTTCAGGGAAAGCGGGCCTTCTTCATACTCACCTCACACCCCAAGCCAACTCGCCACCCCGTCAAGGCGGAGGCCGCGCCCGCGGCGCAGCCGCAATCGGGTACAGCACATCCCGTCAGGACCGCGGTGAGAGGCTCGGATCTTCGGATCCGGGCCTCTTTTCGTGCGTCGACCAGCTGGACGTCTCCCCGCACAGCCCCCAAGTCGCCTCACGCCGTCTTGACGGCGTCACATTCGGTCGGTACCCAGAAGACAGGGCCCGGTCCCTCTGTGGCCCCTGGAGGTGGCGTATGGCGGCTTCGGTCAGGCACGAGACGCGGGCGTTGCTCCGTGCCCATCTGGCGGCCGCCTCCTCCTATCGCCATCTGACGCGCCACTGCCCGATCTGCCATCAGCTGCTGCGGCTGGCCATGGACTCCGGTCCGGGGGCCGGCGAGGCCGTGGAGGAGGCGATCGAGGACGAAAGTCCCTCGACCGCGTGACCACCGGCGGCCCCCAACACCCGTGCGCGCGTGGGACGGTGGAACGCGCACCTCCTCTAGCGCACCTGAGTCAGACGCAACAAGGACTCTGGCATGTGACGGGTGTCACCGCATGAGTTTCTGGAAGCGCGGTACTTACACCCGGCCTACAACTGGTCAATTTAATATGTGCAATTGCACCAGCCTGGAGGGGCCGCCCACAGGAGATCCGACACCCCTCCCCAGACTCCGACAAGCCCGCTCACAGAGCCCGGTGACAGCCCACGGTCCGCGCACAAAAAAGATCGCGCTGGACTCGGCGGAGTCCAGCGCGATCGACGACGCACCCTGTGAGGTTCTGGGATGAGCTCGGGCGTGGGTCCCGTTGGGGCGGAACCCGCGTCGTTTGGAGCTTGTGAAGCGTTGTCACGGACGTATCGGCACGTTGGGGACCTGCCGGTTTGCCCGTTATTCAGTTGGTTCAGGCCTCGCTGCGCTGCTGCGGGATGCCCGCGAGCAGTGCACGGACCTCCGCCTCGCGGTAGCGGCGGTGCCCGCCGAGCGTACGGATGGAAGTAAGCTTCCCGGCCTTCGCCCACCGCGTGACCGTCTTCGGGTCCACACGGAACATGGTGGCGACCTCAGCCGGGGTCAGCAGCGGCTCGGCATCAGGGGTGCGAGCGGTCATGAGCGGCCTCCTCGGGAGAACCGATCGTTCTCGGTTCTTTCCTCTAAATTCTGCACCTTGACCCGCGTTGCCCGAAATGGCGGACGCGAGTCGAGTCGGTTATAGGACGAACGGCTTGTCCTCGGCACTACAACTACACCATCCGTCCAGCCTCGTCGGCCAAACCGATGGAATTGCCCCCAGGATGTTCATCGGCGACAGAGGCCGATGGACCATGCCATAGCGGACAGTCACGCCGCTGTGACGATCAGTCACAGAGCGATCAGGAGTCACCAGACCCCCCAAAGCGGAACCTCCCCCGGGCCCCTTGTCCTATTTTGGCATGAGGAGGGGGAAGAGACGCAAGAGCCAGGTACGTGCGGTCCATCACGCTTGACCGCACTTGAGCCTCAGTTGAGGCGAACGCCCGGATCGTGACGTACGTCCCATGTCGGGAGAGCCTCAAGGCACACAGGCACCTCAGTGCGAGGACAAAACCCCAAAACGAGCGTCACGTCAAACATCCGTTCGTGACCTGAGCCGCGCTCAGTTCGCCGAGCGCCGGTCCCTGACCGACCGCCAACGCTCCACGAGACGCCCGTACGCCTCCCCCGCGGCCGCCCCGTCCCCCTGCCGCAGCGCCTCGATGCCCTCGGCCACGTCCGCCGCCGAGTGGTCGTCCTCCAGCTCGCCGGCCGGCAGCACATGCACGAGGCCGCCGTAGTCCAGCTCGACCAGCGAGCGCGGATGGAACTCCTCCAGCCAACGCCCCACGTCCACCAGGCCGTCGATGAGCGGCCCCTCGTCGAGGGTGTCCTTCAGGGTCCTGAGGGCCCGCGCCACCCGCCGCCGGGCCTGCACCATCGGCGTCCGGTAGCGCAGCATCGGCGGGATGTCCCCCGACCCCTTGTCGAAGGACCGCTCCTCGTCGCCGACCAGCACGAACCAGTGCAGCGGCACCTGCCAGGTCGAGGAGCGGATCCAGGGGCGGGCGTCCGGGTTCCGGATCAGCCACCGCTCGTAATCCTTGGCGGCCTGGAGCCGTACGACCTCTGGCAGCACCGCTTCAAGGACCGGCTTCGGCAGCTCCTCGGCCAGCTCCCCCAGCGCCTGCCAGCCGCGCAGCCGGGTCCGCCAGGGGCAGACGCAGACCACGCCGTCGACGTCCAGCACAAAGGCGTCGCTGCTCTCGTGCACCGGCACCGGGACCGGCGGGGTGGGCAGCAAGTCGGCCAGGGAGCGGCGCAGTTCGTCCTGGTACGAGGGACGGTCGGGGCGGCGGGCGTAGCGGGCCCAGTGGCCGCGTTCCGGCTCCGGGAAGGCGGCCAGCGGTTCGTACACGCGGAGATAGGTCGGGTACGGGACGACCACCGAGGACACCTTGGGCACGCCTGCTCCCTCCCCCGCCCACTGCCGGGAAAACCTGCGGAACCCGCTGACAAACGCGCGGGAAATCTATGCAAATCGTCGCACGGGGGTACTCCGTGGGTAGGTGATCCTGAGCACGGCGAGGTGGGCGGGTGCAGCCAGGCTCTAATCTCGTGCCCACAGCGCCCGCCACCCTTACGGGAGCTGGTCCCAACCGCCGCTACGCATCCAGGAGTCACCACAGTGACCGAAGTATCAGCCGGCGTCCTGCACACCCTGTTCCACTCGGACCAGGGCGGTCATGAGCAAGTCGTGCTCTGCCAGGACCGTGCCAGTGGACTCAAGGCCGTCATCGCTCTCCACTCCACCGCGCTGGGCCCCGCACTCGGCGGCACGCGCTTCTACCCGTACGCGACCGAGGAGGAGGCCGTCGCCGACGCCCTGAACCTCGCGCGCGGGATGTCGTACAAGAACGCCATGGCCGGTCTCGACCACGGCGGCGGCAAGGCCGTGATCATCGGCGACCCGGACACGGTCAAGAGCGAGGAGCTGCTCCTCGCCTACGGCCGGTTCGTCGCCTCGCTGGGCGGGCGCTACGTCACGGCCTGCGACGTCGGCACGTACGTCGCCGACATGGACGTCGTCGCCCGGGAGTGCCGGTGGACGACCGGGCGTTCGCCGGAGAACGGCGGCGCGGGCGACTCCTCGGTGCTCACCGCCTTCGGCGTCTACCAGGGCATGCGGGCCTCCGCCGAGCATCTGTGGGGCGACCCCTCGCTGGCGGGCCGGAAGGTCGGCATCGCGGGCGTCGGCAAGGTCGGCCGCCACCTGGTGACCCACCTGCGCGAGGAGGGCGCCGAGGTGGTCATCACGGACGTGCGCGAGGAGGCCGTGGGCCGCATCCTCGCGGCGCACCCGCAGGGCGTGACGGCCGTCGCCGACACCGCGACCCTGATCCGCGCCGAGGGCCTGGACATCTACGCCCCCTGCGCCCTGGGCGGCGCTCTGAACGACGACACCGTGCCCGCGCTCACGGCGAAGATCGTCTGCGGTGCGGCCAACAACCAGCTGGAGCACCCGGGTGTGGAGAAGGATCTCGCCGACCGCGGCATCCTCTACGCGCCGGACTACGTGGTGAACGCGGGCGGGGTCATCCAGGTCGCCGACGAGCTGCACGGCTTCGACTTCGACCGCTGCAAGGCCAAGGCGGCGAGGATCTACGACACCACGCTCGCCATATTCGCACGTGCGAAGACGGACGGTATCCCGCCGGCCGCGGCGGCCGACCGGATCGCCGAGCAGCGGATGCACGAGGCGGCACTGGCGCGCAGGGCCCGCTGATCGCCGCGGCCGGGCCGTGAGCGGTACCCGCCGACGGGCACTTAGAGAGAACTCTCACGTTCGTCGGCGGGTCGGCCGCCAAGAAGTGGTTAAAATCGCCGTTGACCAGCGAGGACAGGGCACCTCGAGGGTTCTGGGGCCAGGCACGTCCTGCGGGCGACGTACCGTATGGGCGCGGGCTCAGGTACCGTGGAAGCCCTACGGACGGGTCTCTCCACGGAGAGCCCGTTCCAGATCATGAACGCGTGTCAAGACTCTGGGGCCACCGAGCCCCGTATCCGAGGGGGTCGAGCCATGGGGCGCGGCCGGGCAAAGGCCAAGCAGACGAAGGTCGCCCGCCAGCTGAAGTACAGCAGCGGCGGGACTGACCTGTCGCGTCTGGCCAATGAGCTGGGCGCTTCGACTTCGAGCCAGCCGCCGAATGGCGAGCCGTTCGAGGACGACGACGACGAAGACGACCCGTACTCCCAGTACGCGGATCTCTATAACGACGACGATGAGGACGAGGACGATCAGTCCGGTCCGTCGTCGCAGCAACGCCGCGGCGCTTGACGCTCCAGCTGTGCTTCACCCGGTCCGATGTGGTCCACACCACCGGACCGGGTTTTGCGCTGCCTGTCAGACCGCGTAGTCGCCGACCAGTTCCGCACCCGTGGTGCGGTCACCGCGGTCGGTGATCTCGCCCGCGATCCATGCCTCGACCCCACGGTCGGCCAGGGTGGTGAGCGCCACGTCCGCCGATTCCTCGGGGACGATCGCGATCATGCCCACGCCCATGTTCAGGGTCTTCTCCAGCTCCAGCCGGTCGACCGAGCCGGTCCTGCCGACGAGGTCGAAGATCGGGGCCGGGGTCCAGGTGGAGCGGTCGACGATCGCGTGCAGGTCGTCGGGGATCACGCGGGCCAGGTTGGCGGCGAGGCCACCACCGGTGACGTGCGAGTAGGCGTGCACGTCGGTGGTGCGCGTCAGCGCCAGGCAGTCCAGCGAGTAGATCTTGGTGGGCTCGAGCAGTTCCTCGCCGAGGGTGCGGCCCAGTTCCTCGATCCGCGCGTCCAGGGACAGGCCCGCCTGGTTCAGCAGGACGTGCCGGACGAGCGAGTACCCGTTCGAGTGAAGACCGGAGGCCGCCATGGCGATCACCGCGTCACCCGTACGGATGCGATCCGGGCCAAGGAGCCGGTCGGCCTCCACTACGCCCGTACCGGCGCCGGCGACGTCGAAGTCGTCCGGACCCAGCAGACCGGGGTGTTCGGCCGTCTCGCCGCCCACCAGGGCGCAGCCGGCGAGGACACAGCCCTCGGCGATGCCCTTGACGATCGCGGCGACCCGCTCGGGGTGGACCTTGCCGACGCAGATGTAGTCGGTCATGAACAGCGGCTCGGCGCCGCACACCACGATGTCGTCCATGACCATCGCGACCAGGTCGTGGCCGATGGTGTCGTAGACGCCCAGCTGGCGCGCGATGTCGACCTTCGTGCCGACTCCGTCGGTCGCGGAGGCGAGCAGGGGGCGCTCGTAGTTCTTGAGGGCGGAGGCGTCGAAGAGGCCGGCGAATCCGCCGAGGCCGCCGAGGACCTCGGGGCGCTGGGTCTTCTTCACCCACTCCTTCATGAGCTCTACGGCGCGGTCGCCCGCTTCGATGTCGACGCCCGCGGCTGCGTAGCTGGCACCAGTTGTCTCAGACATGACGGTGAGAACTTTCGTGTCGTACTGCTGGGCTTACGGGCGACGGATCGCGTCGGCCGCGGCCGTGGCGGCCGGACCGGCGGCCAGTTCGGTCTCCAGGAGCTGCTTGCCGAGCAGTTCGGGGTCCGGGAGCTCCATCGGGTACTCGCCGTCGAAGCAGGCGCGGCACAGGTTCGGCTTGGCGATGGTGGTCGCCTCGATCATGCCGTCGATGGAGATGTACGCCAGCGAGTCGGCGCCGAGCGAGGTGCCGATCTCGTCGATGGTCATGCCGTTGGCGATGAGCTCGGCGCGGGTGGCGAAGTCGATACCGAAGAAGCAGGGCCACTTCACGGGCGGCGAGGAGATCCGGATGTGGACCTCGGCGGCGCCCGCCTCACGGAGCATCCGCACCAGCGCCCGCTGGGTGTTGCCGCGCACGATCGAGTCGTCGACGACGACCAGGCGCTTGCCCTTGATGACTTCCTTCAGCGGGTTCAGCTTGAGGCGGATGCCGAGCTGCCGGATCGTCTGGGAGGGCTGGATGAACGTACGGCCGACGTACGCGTTCTTGACCAGGCCGGCGCCGAACGGGATGCCGGAGGCCTCCGCGTAGCCGATGGCGGCCGGGGTGCCGGACTCCGGGGTCGCTATGACCAGGTCGGCGTCGACCGGGGCTTCCTTGGCCAGCTTGCGGCCCATCTCCACGCGGGAGAGGTACACGTTGCGGCCGGCGATGTCGGTGTCGGGACGCGCGAGATAGACGTACTCGAAGACACAGCCCTTGGGCTTCGCTTCCGCGAATCGGGAGCTGCGCAGACCGTTCTCGTCGATGGCGATGAACTCGCCCGGCTCGATCTCGCGGACGAAGCTGGCGCCGCAGATGTCGAGGGCGGCGCCCTCGGAGGCGACGACCCAGCCGCGCTCCAGGCGGCCGAGGACCAGCGGGCGGATGCCCTGCGGGTCACGGGCGGCGTAGAGGGTGTGCTCGTTCATGAAGACGAGGGAGAACGCGCCGCGGACCTGCGGGAGGACCTTCGGGGAGGCCTCCTCGATCGTCAGCGGCTTGCCGTCCTCGTCGACCTGGGCCGCGAGCAGCGCGGTCAGCAGGTCGGTGTCGTTGGTGGCCGCGACGCGGGTCGAGCGGCCGTTGTTGTCCTTGGGGAGGTCGGCGACCATCTCGGCGAGCTGCGCCGTGTTGACCAGGTTGCCGTTGTGGCCGAGCGCGATCGAGCCGTGCGCCGTGGCACGGAACGTCGGCTGGGCGTTCTCCCACACGGAGGCACCGGTGGTCGAGTAGCGGGCGTGACCGACCGCGATATGACCCTGGAGCGAACCGAGAGAGGTCTCGTCGAAGACCTGGGAAACGAGGCCCATGTCCTTGAAGACGAGGATCTGGGAGCCGTTGCTGACCGCGATACCCGCGGATTCCTGGCCCCGATGCTGGAGGGCGTAGAGCCCGAAGTAAGTGAGCTTGGCGACCTCTTCACCCGGAGCCCAGACACCGAAGACGCCACACGCGTCCTGGGGGCCTTTCTCGCCGGGGAGCAGATCATGATTGAGTCGACCGTCACCACGTGGCACGTCCCCGAGTGTAGGCGAGGTCGACCACTGGTCCGAATTGGGGATACGGACCTTTAAGGGATCACCCGGCCGCGACCGCGTTGGTGGTTTTTCCGTTTTCGCTGGTCAGCGTGAGGGCACGATGATCCAGTTCGTACTTCACCGTGCTGTCGAAGAAGCCCAGGAGGGCCTTCTCCGTCTTCATGAGTGAGGTGTCGCACACCATTCGGGTGGTGGCGGGGGCGCCCAGGGTGATATGTCCGTCGCGGACCGTGGCGGTCGCCGTCACCTTGTTGCAGCCGAGGCTCCCGGTCACCTTCCCGGTCCTCTTGTCGAAGGTGAGGTGGGCCTCGCCGGTGGGGCCGGGGGACGTGATGTCCCACTTCGTGCCGTACAGCGGGGCGTCCGGTTCCTCGGTGAGGCGGACGGTGTCTCCGGTGTCGGTGGTGAGGGTGAGCCGGTCGTCCGTGACGTCGGTCTTCAGGGCGCTGCCCGCGAGGGTGCGGGCGAGGGTCCTCTCGAAGGCCATGGGCCGCTCCTCGCAGGCCATCTCCGTGGTCGTGGTGTCGCTGAGCCGGAGGGCTCCGTCCTCGAAGGCGACCTTGGCGGTGAAGTGGTTGCAGCCGTAGTTGCCGGCCGCCTTGCCGTCCTCGATCGTCATGTTCGCCCCGGCGGGCGCTTTGTGGGTGGTGCCGTCGACGGTGACGCTGTCGACGGCCCACTGGATGCCGGTGACGGAGCGCTCGGCGCTGACCGAACCGCCGTCGGCCTGCTCCGTTCCGCAGGCCGCGGCGAGCGGGAGGACGGTCAGGACGGCGAGGGTCATTCGCTGTGTGTCCATGCCGCTGGGACGGGTGGGGCGGAAGGCCGGTTCCCCGGTCAGCCCATCAGGGGGAGCAGACCGGCCAGGTCCGCCCGCTCCCCGCTCGCGCTCACCTTCGCCTCCTCGACGGCGTCCTTCCAGGTCAGCCGCCCGGTCGCGAGCCGGATCCAGGTCAGCGGGTCGGTCTCGACGACGTTGGGCGGGGTGCCGCGGGTGTGCCGGGGCCCCTCGACGCACTGGACCACCGCGAACGGCGGCACCCGCACCTCGGTCGAGCCGCCGGGGGCCTTCACGGCGAGGGCGTCGGCGAGGAGCCGGGTGCAGGCGGCCAGGGCCTGGCGGTCGTGGGGGATGTCGAGGCCGGGGACGGCGGCGTTCAGGTCGTCGGTGTGGACGACGAGTTCGACGGTCCGGGTGACCAGGTAGTCGCCGAGGGTCATGGCGCCGGTGCGGCTGCCGATGAGGCGGTCGTCGGGAGCCCGGTCGAGGCTCTCGGTGAAGCGTTCCTCGGTGCGGGCGTAGAGGGCGTCGAGGTCGGGGTCGGCGGTGGCGAGGGCCTGGGTGTCGTCGGAGATGCCCTCGGCGCGGCCGGCGGTGGTGAAGGGCCAGTCCAGGAGGGCGAGCGTGCGCTTCGGCGGTTCCTCGGCATCGAGGGCGCGGCTGATGGCCCCGACGGCCATGGTGACGTGGGCGGCGAGGTCGCGGACGGTCCACTCGCCGAGGCGGGTGGGGGCGGCGAGCTGCTGCGGGGTGAGGGTGCCGACGGCTTGGCGTACATGCCCGAACTGGGTGAGCACCGCGGTGCGGATCTTGGCGGGGTCGTAGCTGCGGGTGCGTTTCTTGGCCGGTGGCATGGGGGCAGCCTAGGGCTGCTCAGCGCTCTTTGACGGCGTACCCGGCGAGGCCGCCCTCCACCAACGCGAAGGCCCGCTCGGCCCGTTCGGCGGCGTCGGCGGCGACCTCCTCCACGCTCTCGCCGGCGTCGATGCGCAGATGGTGCTCCTCGACGAGGGCCTGCCGGACGGAGGTCAGGGTGGAGGCGGCGATCAGGGCCAGGGTGCGGTCGCCGGTCTCCTCGGTGAGCAGGTCGGCGAGTTCGAGGGCGCCCTTCTCGGCGGACACATAGGCCCGGTCCCGCAGCACGGGCGTGGCCATGATCACCGAGCGGATCCGGCGGGCGAAGGGCTCGGCGTGCAGGCCGATCGAGGGGTCACGGCCGTCGATCATCTCCAGGAACTGCCGGCGTACGGCGTCCACGGCGGACTCGCCCGGCCTGCGCTCCCGCACGGCACGGGCCGGGTCGTGGAAGTGCTCCTCCATGGGCTTGAAGACCAAGTCCTCTTTCGTACCGAAGTAGTTGAAGACGGTCATCTTGGAGACCTCGGAGGCATCGGCGATCTCCTGCACGGAGACGGCGTCGAAGCCCTTCTCGTCGAACAGCGCCACCGCGGTGCGGTAGATCCGGATCCCGGTCTGGATCTTCTTGCGCTCGCGCAGCCCCATGCCCTCAGCAAAAGCCATGGCGACACCTTACCAAGCATCGCTGTACCAAGACTAAGTTTGATCCCGGATGAAACATTGACTCAGTACACGAATCTCGGGCATGGTTCTGCCCATGACCGAAACCCAGCGCAAGATCGGCTTCCTCGTCTGCCTCGCGACGATCGTGCTGGCCGTCCTGGACATGCAGATCGTGTCCGCGGCGACCGTCCCGATCGTCCGGGACCTCGACCCCGCGCACGGCATCGACAAGATCCCGTGGCTGGTCAGCGCCTTCTCGCTGGCCTCGGCCGCGGTGCTCCCGCTCTACGGCAAGCTCTGCGACACCCTCGGCGCCAAGCAGGTCTTCCTCGGCGCCGTCGGCACCTTCCTGTTCGGCTCGGCGCTGTGCGGTGCCGCCCAGTCGATCGGCCAGCTGATCGCCGCCCGGGCGGTCCAGGGCATCGGCGCGGGCGGCCTGATGAGCGTGACGATGGTGGTGATCGCCCAGCTCAAGGGGCCGGGCAAGGAGAAGGACAGCAAGGGCGCCGGCATGGGCGGCATCGTCGCGGGCGGCGGTATGGCGCTCGGTCCGTGGATCGGCGGGGTGCTCTCCGACCACGCGAGCTGGCGATGGATCTTCTACGTCAACCTGCCCATCGGCATCACGGTCCTCGCCCTCGCCGCGCTGGTCCTCAAACTCCCCCGGCACACCGAACGGCACCGCATCGACTTCCTCGGCGCGGCCCTCGCCGCCGCCTTCTCCACCACGCTGCTGCTGGTCACCGAGTGGGGCGGCAAGGAGTACGACTGGACATCACCGCAGGTAATCGGCCTCGCGCTGGCCTCCGCGGCCTCTCTCGCCCTCTTCCTGCGCCGCCAGAGCACCGCCGCCGAGCCGATCCTTCCGCTGTCCATGTTCCGGATCCCGGAACTGCGCTGGGGCTTCGCCATCCAGGGGCTCGTCGGCGCGGCCATGGTCGGCTCGATGTACTACGTGATGGTCTATCTCCAGGTCGTCCGGGGCATCGCGAGCTCCTCGGCGGGCCTGTACCTCCTCCCCATGGCCATCGGCATGACCGTGGTCGGCGTCGTCACCGGCAAGCTCACCGAACGCGGCTGGTCCGAGCGGACGTTCGTGGTCACCGGGTCCGCCGTCACCGCCGTGGCCTTCCTCCTCCTGGCCACCACCGGCACCGACACCTCGCTGTGGTGGCTGCGCGCCGAACTGCTCCTGGTCGGCGCCGGGTTCGGCCAGCTGATCGGCCAGCTCATCCAGCTCGTCCAGTCCGCGGCACCCCGCCATCAGCTCGGGGTCGCGACGACCGGCGTCCGCTTCTTCCAGACCCTTGGCACGGCCCTGGGCGCCGCCCTGTTCGGCACCCTCATCAGCCGGCTGAGCGACGGCACGGACATGACGGCGTACGTCTCCGCCATGGACACGGTGTTCCTGTGCGGGGCGGCGCTGATGGTGCTCGGGGTGGTGCTGGCGCTGCGGCTGCCGAAGTCCGGCCCGGCGCCCACGGAACCCGCCGCGGCGCCGGTACCGGTCAGGAGCTGAAGTCGGTGGCCCCGGGGAACTTCAGGCCCGTGCAGTCGCGGCGGGCGGCGACATCGTCGACGTACGCCTGGAACAGCTCGCGGAGGTGGGGGCGGATGTACTTCTCGTACGGGTACGGGACGCTCAGGGTGTGGAGGGCGGGCTCGCCGGCGCAGGTGGAGGACGCCCACCAGACGTTGGCCTCGGTGTCGACGCCCGCAGTGCCGGGGTCGAGCCGGCGCTGGTCGGTGCCGACGCCCTCGGCGACGGCCTCGCCGGCCTCGTCCCCGAAGAACGACTCGGTCTTCAGCCACCAGGGGGTGTACGGCTCGCTGCTGTCGCCGCGCTCCTTGTCGCTCAGCGCGGACCAGATCTCGCCCGCCTCCTTCTCGCTCACCGCGAGCAGGCAGCTCTCCTCAAAGACGCGGGCGCCCGTCGGGGCGTCGAGGGCACGGTCGGGGAGGCGGCTGTCGAGCCGGCCGGCGTACCAGGCACAGGTGCCCTTCGCGGTACCGGCGGCCGTCAACTTCGCGCTGGGAGAAGGCAGTTCGGCGGGGAGAGCGGGCAGCTCGGTCGTACAGCCGGTCTTCGCCGCGGCCCGTTCGGCGGCGGTGCGGGCCAGTTCGGCGAGGGTGCGGCGGTCGGCGTCCGAGAGGGGGGTCTCGTCGTCGGCGTACAGGGCCGTCGCCTGCACGTCGATCGAGGTCTTGTCCTCCGGTTCGTCGGCGCAGCGGGCCTTCACGGAGACGCTGCGGTCCCCGTACGTCCCGAGCCGCCCGTCTCCGAGCGGGTACGCGGGGCTCCGGGAGGCCTCGCGCGTGACGTCGTCGCTCCCGTCGCGGGCCCGCGCGTCGAACGGGTCGTCCCAGCCGTCGACGACCTGCGCGTAGTCGTCGGACGGGGTGGCCCACACCGACAGCGCGAAGTGGTCGTACGAGGTACCCGGGTCGCCGACCCGGTAGATCACGCACTCCGTGGGCATCGTGGCCAGCGGCGTGGAGACGGCGTCGAAGTCGAACATCACGTCGTCCGCGTCACCGCCCGGCCGGGCCCGGTCGATACCGCCGTTCAGCCCGAGGACCCGGTCCGGGTCGACCAGCCCCGCACAGGCCCGCGTGATCTTCTCCCGGCTGCCGGCCCGGTCGAGGGCCTCGTCCGTCTCCAGCCACAGCCCGCAGCCGCCCGCCCCGATGCCGAACACCGCGGTGATCACGACGAGTTGGTTGAGCCGGTCACTGAGCCTGCCGCCGCGGCCGGGTATGCGCCAGTACTCCATCGCCCTCGTCCCCCTTGATCACTGATGACCGGCCGAAGCTAACACGGCCGAAGGCCCCGGCCGTTGAGACGACCGAGGCCTTCACAGGCATGTCACCGGCTACGCGAGCAGCGCCGGGATCGTCTCCTCGTGGTCCTTCTTCAGCTCCTCCAGGGAGAGCGCGAACTCGCCCTGGATCTCGACGGTCTCCCCGTCGACGACACCGATGCGGGTGACCGGCAGGCCCCGCGCACCGCACATGTCGTTGAAGCGGACCTCCTCGGAGCGCGGCACGGCGACGACCGCACGCCCCGCCGACTCGGAGAAGAGGAAGGTGAACGCGTCGAGCCCGTCCGGTACGACCAGACGCGCGCCCTTGCCGCCGAGCAGCGCCGACTCCACGACCGCCTGGATCAGACCGCCGTCGGACAGGTCGTGCGCGGAGTCGATCATGCCGTCGCGGGAGGCGGAGATCAGGATCTCGGCCAGCAGGCGCTCACGCTCCAGGTCGACCTTCGGGGGCAGACCACCGAGGTGGTCGTGGACGACCTGCGACCAGGCCGAGCCGCCGAACTCCTCACGGGTGTCACCGAGGAGGTAGAGCAGCTGCCCCTCTTCCTGGAAGGCGACGGGCGTGCGGCGGGCGACGTCGTCGATGACGCCGAGCACCGCGACCACGGGGGTCGGGTGGATGGCGACCTCGCCGGTCTGGTTGTAGAGCGAGACGTTGCCGCCGGTCACCGGGGTGCCCAACTGCTGGCAGGCGTCGGCGAGTCCACGGATGGCCTCGGCGAACTGCCACATGACGGCCGGGTCCTCGGGCGAGCCGAAGTTCAGGCAGTCGGAGACGGCGAGCGGCTTGGCACCGGTGGTGGCGACGTTGCGGTACGCCTCCGCCAGCGCCAGCTGGGCGCCGTGGTACGGGTCCAGCTTGGCGTAACGGCCGTTGCCGTCCGTCGCGATGGCGACGCCGAGGCCGGTCTCCTCGTCGATGCGGATCATGCCCGAGTCCTCGGGCTGGGCCAGCACCGTGTTGCCCTGCACGAAGTGGTCGTACTGAGACGTGATCCACTTCTTGGAGGCCTGGTTCGGGGACGACACGAGCTTCAGGACCTGCTGCTTCAGTTCGTCCGACGTCGTGGGCCGGGGAAGCTTGTTGGCGTCGTCCGCCTGGAGCTCGTCCTGCCAGGACGGGCGGGCGTACGGGCGCTCGTAGACCGGGCCGTCGTGCGCGACCGTGCGCGGGTCGACGTCGACGATCTTGCCGCCGTGCCAGTAGATCTCCAGCCGGTCGCCGTCGGTGACCTCACCGATGACGGTCGCGATGACGTCCCACTTGTCGCAGATCTCCAGGAACCGGTCGACCTTCGCCGGCTCGACGACCGCGCACATGCGTTCCTGCGACTCGCTCATGAGGATTTCCTCGGGCGAGAGCGTGGAGTCGCGCAGCGGTACGTCGTCCAGCGTGACGCGCATACCGCCGGAGCCGTTCGAGGCGAGCTCGGAGGTGGCGCAGGAGAGACCGGCGGCACCGAGGTCCTGGATGCCGACGACCAGCTTCTCCTTGAAGGCCTCCAGGGTGCACTCGATGAGGAGCTTCTCCTGGAAGGGGTCGCCGACCTGCACGGCCGGACGCTTCGACGGCTTGGCGTCGTCGAAGGTCTCGGAGGCCAGGATCGAGGCGCCGCCGATACCGTCGCCGCCCGTGCGGGCCCCGTACAGGATGACCTTGTTGCCGGAGCCGGACGCCTTCGCGAGGTGGATGTCCTCGTGCCGCATGACGCCGATGGCACCGGCGTTGACCAGCGGGTTGCCCTGGTAGCAGGCGTCGAAGACGACCTCGCCGCCGATGTTGGGCAGACCCAGGCAGTTGCCGTAGCCGCCGATACCGGCGACGACACCGGGGAGCACCCGCTTGGTGTCGGGGTGATCGGCCGCACCGAAACGCAGCGGGTCGACCACGGCCACCGGCCTGGCGCCCATCGCGATGATGTCGCGGACGATGCCGCCGACACCCGTGGCCGCGCCCTGGTAGGGCTCGACGTAGGAGGGGTGGTTGTGCGACTCGACCTTGAAGGTCACGGCGTAGCCCTGACCGACGTCCACCACGCCCGCGTTCTCGCCGATGCCCACGAGCAGCGCATCGCTCTGCGGGGCCTTCTCGCCGAACTGGCGGAGGTGGACCTTGGAGGACTTGTAGGAGCAGTGCTCGGACCACATGACCGAGTACATGGCGAGCTCGGCACCGGTGGGCCGGCGGCCGAGGATCTCCACGACCCGCTCGTACTCGTCCTTCTTCAGACCGAGTTCGGCCCAGGGCAGCTCGACGTCGGGGGTCGCGGCCGCGTGCTCGACCGTGTCCAGAGGCGTCCGGCTCATGCGTTGACCAGCTTCTTGAGGATCGAGGTGAAGAAGGGGAGGCCGTCGGTGCGGCCGGAGCCGATGAGCGGCTCGACGGCGTGCTCCGGGTGCGGCATGAGGCCTACGACGTTGCCGGCCTCGTTGGTGATGCCGGCGATGTCACGGAGCGACCCGTTGGGGTTGAAGTCGACGTACCGGAAGGCGACACGGCCCTCCGCCTCGAGCTTGTCGAGGGTGTACTCGTCGGCGACGTACCGGCCGTCCATGTTCTTCAGCGGAATGTGGATCTCCTGGCCCGCCTCGTAGTCGGCGGTCCAGGAGGTCTCCGCGTTCTCCACCCGCAGCTTCTGGTCGCGGCAGATGAAGTGGAGGTGGTCGTTGCCGAGCATCCCGCCCGGGAGGAGGTGGGCCTCGGTGAGGATCTGGAAGCCGTTGCAGATACCGAGGACCGGAAGGCCTGCCTTGGCCTGCTCGATGACCGTCTCCATCACCGGCGAGAAGCGGGAGATGGCGCCGGCCCGTAGATAGTCGCCGTAGGAGAAACCACCCGGAAGGACGACCGCGTCCACCTGGCGGAGGTCCTTGTCCTTGTGCCAGAGAGCGACCGGTTCGGCGCCCGCGAGGCGGATCGCGCGCTGGGTGTCACGGTCGTCGAGACTCCCCGGGAAAGTGACGACGCCAATACGAGCGGTCACTTCGCGGCCTCCGCGACTTCTTCCACCTTCACCGTGAAGTCCTCGATCACGGTGTTGGCGAGGAAGGATTCCGCAAGATCATGGATGCGGGCGAGGGCGGCCTCGTCGACCGGCCCGTCAACTTCCAGTTCGAAACGCTTTCCCTGGCGGACGTCCGAGATGCCTTCGAAACCCAGACGCGGCAGTGCGCGCTGCACCGCCTGGCCCTGGGGGTCGAGGATCTCCGGCTTGAGCATGACGTCGACTACGACGCGTGCCACTGGCACTCCCGGTGTGTGGTGCTGAGCAGGTTCCTTCAGACTACCCGCACAAAATTTCTACGCGCGTTGACTTGTAGGAAGCTACGTGACGGCTGTCACGATCCGGTATCGGGAGCGATGTTCACCAAAATTTCCAGGAAAGATCAGCGATCGACACCCGATACCTATTGCGCTCGGACACGCCAAAGGATTTAGTCGGGCTTCACAATGCATTGTCGGGCACTGTACAAATGAATTGGCAAAGTGCCGTACGAAGGGACCGATATTCGTGGCGCAGAAGGTCGTGGTCACTCTCTTTGACGACATCGACGGCTCGGAAGCGGCGGAGACGATCGCCTTCGGACTCGACGGCAAGTCGTACGAGATCGACCTGAATCAGGTGAATGCCAAGAAACTGCGTAAGGCGCTCGAGCCCTACGTGGAGGCCGGCCGGAAGCGCTCGCGGTCCGGCAAGGCGTACAAGCAGACCGAGGTCGCTCCCGACCCGGCGGCGGTCCGCGCCTGGGCCCAGGCCAACAAGATGGACGTGCCGGCCCGCGGCCGTATCCCCAAGAGGGTCTACGAGGCGTTCGCCGAGGCGCAGTAGCCCCGTCGACGCCCGGTCACCCGCCCCTCAGGACAACCGACTTGCGCTGCACCCCTCCTGGTCGGCTAGAGTCTGGAGCACGCCGAGGGGCGGGGACGGAAAAGCCCAGCCCACGGAGTACATGCGGGTGTAGTTCAGTAGTAGAACATCCCCCTTCCAGGGGGAAGGCGCAGTGTGCAATTCCTGTCACCCGCTCTGCATCGCCGGTCTGGTCCCCTTGTGGATCAGGTAGGATGGTGCTCGCGCCGATCAGTGAGAGCTGGTCGGAGGCAATGCGAACGTAGCTCAGTTGGTAGAGCGCAACCTTGCCAAGGTTGAGGTCGCGAGTTCGAACCTCGTCGTTCGCTCCAGATCAAAGCCCCCCGGCTTCAACCGGGGGGCTTTTTTCATGCCCGATCAGGCATCTGACATTTGTCATGCCGAGTGATGACAGCGCGCACTGCTTCCGGTCCCGAAGCGCCGAGATGCTGGGCCCATGAACACGAACGTGATTGAGGTCACCGACCTGCGACGCGTCTACGGGGGCGGGTTCGAGGCGGTCCGCGGGATCAGCTTCTCCGTGGCCCGCGGCGAGGTCTTCGCACTGCTCGGCACCAACGGGGCCGGCAAGACATCCACGGTCGAGCTGCTGGAAGGCCTCGCGCCGCCGGCCGGGGGCCGGGTGCGGGTGCTCGGGCACGATCCGCACGCCGAGCGGGCCGTCGTACGGCCGCGGACCGGCGTGATGCTCCAGGAGGGCGGCTTTCCGTCCGAGCTCACCGTCGCCGAGACCGCCCGGATGTGGGCGGGATGCGTGAGCGGGGCGCGACCGCCGGCCGAGGCGCTGGAGCTGGTCGGGCTCGCGCGCCGGGGCGACGTACGCGTGAAGCAGTTGTCCGGGGGCGAGCGGCGGCGGCTGGATCTCGCGCTCGCGCTGCTGGGGCGGCCCGAGGTGCTGTTCCTGGACGAGCCGACGACCGGGCTCGACGCCGAAGGGCGCCGGGACACCTGGGAGTTGGTGCGGGCGCTGCGCGACGGCGGTACGACCGTGCTGCTGACCACGCACTATCTGGAGGAGGCCGAGGGCCTCGCCGACCGGCTCGCCATCCTGCACGAGGGGCGGATCGCGGTCACCGGGACGCCCGCCGAGGTGACGGCCGGGCAGCCCTCACGGATCTCCTTCGAACTGCCCGAGGGGTACTTCGTCGGCGATCTGCCGCCGCTCGGCGCACTGGGCGTGCTCTCCCACGAGGTCGACGGGAGGGTCGTACGACTGCGGACGCGGGAGCTACAGCGGGCGGCCACGGAAGTGCTGGTGTGGGCTTCGGGGGCGGGGGTCGAGCTGCGGGGGCTCGATGTGCGGTCGGCCTCGCTGGAGGAGGCGTTCCTGGGGATCGCGGCTCAGGAGGTCAGGGCATGAGCGTCGTGGTCGACCGGATGGTGGTCGGTCGGGTGAAGGCCCTCGCGCGGGCCGAGCTGACGCTCTTCGGGCGCAGCAAGGGAATGATCGTCACCGCGGTGTTCGTGCCGCTGGTGCTGCCGCTGAGTGCGCGGGCCGTGGTCGAGGACATGGACCTGACGGGCACCGGGCTCAGCGTCGGGATGGTGCTGCTGCCGGGGGCGATCGGGTTCTCGCTGCTGTTCGCGGTGTACTCGGCGCTGGTCGGTGTCTTCGTCGGGCGGCGCGAGGAACTCGTCCTCAAGCGGCTGCGGACGGGAGAGCTGAGGGACGGCGAGATCCTCGCCGGGACCGCGCTGCCCGCCCTGACGACGGGGTTCGTGCAGTCCCTGGTGCTGGCCGCGGCCTGTACCGCGCTGCTCGACGTCCCGGCTCCGAAGGCGCCGCAGCTCGCCGTCGTGGGCCTGCTGCTGGGGCTGGCGGTGTGTGCCCTACTGGCCGCCGTCACCGCGGGCGTCACCCGGACCGTGGAGAGCGCTCAGGTCACGGCGTTGCCGCTGGTGATGGTCGCCATGGCGGGTTCGGGGATCACCGTCCCGTTGGAGCTGCTGCCGGACCGGATGGCCTCGCTGTGCGAGCTGCTGCCGCTCACCCCGGTGATCACGCTGATCCGCGGCGGCTGGACCGGAGAACTCGGCGCGTACGAGACGATCGGGCCGGTGATGACCGCGCTGGCCTGGGCGGCTGCGGGGGTGTTTGCTGTGGGGCGGTGGTTCCGGTGGGAGCCGAGGCGCTGACGTACGGGGAGAGCATGCGCGAGCCGGGGAGCTGGTGGGGGCGGAAGAGCACGCCGGCGAAGGTCGAGACGTACACCCGGTGGTCCTTCCACTTCTTCGCGCTGATCGAGGTCGCCTCCATCGGGCTGCCGCTGGTCGGGGCGATGACGGCCTGGCTCGCGGCGCCGCTGCTGGTGCTGGTGGCCGCGCACGCCGTGGCCTGTGCCGTGACCGCCTCGCGGGCGCTGGACTGGACGCGTGGCCGGCGCGAGCAGCCCGTCCACATGCTGTGGACACTCGGCGCGATCACCGCCGCGGTCGCCGTCGCCGCGATCGGCGTCTCCGAGCGCGGGCCCGGCGGGGACGACGTGGACACCGCGGCCGGCGGTGTCTTCGGGGTCGTCCTGATCTTCGGCGCCGGGGTCATCGCGCTGGGCGTGCGCGAGCGGCGGCGGGTGTACGCCGTCGTCGCCGGGTTCGCGGCCGGGGCCGGGGTCGTGGCCCTCCCCCTGGGGCTGCCGGCGCCCGCCACGCTGGTGACGATGCTGATGGTGCTGCTCGGCGGCGGGTTCCTCGCCTTCACCTCCGTCTTCTCCGTCTGGCTCCTCAACGCCGTCTACGAACTCGACGAGGCCCGCGAGACCCGGGCCCGGCTCGCCGTCGCCGAGGAGCGGCTGCGGTTCGGACGCGATCTGCACGACGTCATGGGCCGCAACCTCGCGGTGATCGCGCTGAAGAGCGAACTCGCCGTACAGCTGACCCGGCGCGGGCGGCCCGAGGCCGAGGAGCAGATGATCGAGGTGCAGCGCATCGCGCAGGAGTCGCAGCGCGAGGTGCGGGAGGTCGTACGGGGCTATCGGGAGGCCGACCTGGGGGTCGAACTCGCCGGGGCGCAAGGGGTGTTGGAGGCGGCCGGGATCTCGTGCACGGTCAGCGGCGAGGTGGCCGGGCTACCACTGGACGTGCAGTCGGCGCTCGGCTGGGTGGTCCGGGAGGCGACGACCAACGTCCTGCGGCACGGGGATGCCAAGCGGTGCACGGTGGCCGTACAGAGGTCGGGCGAAGGTGTGGTGCTGACGGTGGAGAACGACGGGGCCGCCGGCCCGTCCGGGCCGGGAGGATCCGGGCTCGCCGGGCTGCGGGAACGGCTGGCGGCGGTGGACGGGACGCTGGAGGCGGGACCTGTGCGGGAGGGTGTGTTCCGCTTGGTGGCCCAGGTGGGGGCGGAGGCGGTCTCGTGACGGTCGGGCGGGCCGGCCCAGGTGGAGGCGGGGGCGATCTCGTGACGGTCGGACGGGCGGGCCCAGGTGGAGGCGGGGGCGATCTCGTGACGGTCGGACGGGCGGGCCCAGGTGGAGGCGGAGGCGATCTCGTGACGGTCGGACGGGCCGGCCCAGGTGGAGGCGGAGGCGGTCTCGTGACGGTCGGGCGGGTGGGACCGGGTGGGGGCGGAGGCGGTCTCGTGGCAGCTGGGCGGGTGGGCCCAGGCGGGGGCGGAGGCGGACTCGTGACAGTCGGGCGGGCGGGCCCAGGCGGGGACGGAAGCGGTCCCGTGGCAGTCGGGCGGGCGGGCCCAGGCGGGGACGGAAGCGGTCCCGTGGCAGTCGGGCGGGCGGGCCCAGGCGGGGACGGAAGCGGTCCCGTGGCAGTCGGGCGGGCGGGCCCAGGCGGGGACGGAAGCGGACTCGTGACGGTCGGGCGGGCGGGCGGGGACGGAAGCGGACTCGTGACGGTCGGGCGGGCGGGCCCAGGCGGGGACGGAGGCGGACTCGTGACGGTCGGGCGGACCCAGGTGGGGGCGGAGGCGGTCTCGTGATGGTGGGGCTGGTGGGCCGGGTGTCGGTGGAGGTGGGCTTGTGACCGTACGGCTGCTGCTTGCCGATGATGAGCATCTGATCCGGGGGGCGCTGGCCGCGCTGCTGTCGCTGGAGGAGGATCTGGCGGTTGTCGCTCAGGCCGCGTCCGGGCCCGAGGCGTTGGCGATGGCCCGGGCGCACGAACCGGATGTGGCGGTGCTCGATCTTCAGATGCCGGGGGCGGACGGTGTGAAGGTCGCCACATCGCTGCGGACCGAACTGCCCGGCTGCCGGGTGCTGATCGTGACCAGTCATGGTCGCCCCGGACATCTGAAGCGGGCGCTTGAGGCGGGTGTGCGCGGGTTCGTCCCCAAGACGGTGAGCGCGCAGAAGCTCGCCGAGATCATCCGCACGGTGCATGCCGGACAGCGGTATGTGGACCCGGAGTTGGCCGCCGACGCGATCTCCGCCGGGGACTCCCCGCTGACCGCGCGCGAGGCCGAGGTGCTGGAACTCGCCGCCGACGGGGCGCCCGTCGCGGAGATCGCCGAGCGGGCCGCGCTGTCCCAGGGGACCGTACGGAACTATCTGTCGTCGGCCGTCTCGAAGCTCGGGGCGGAGAACCGGCACACCGCCGTACGTCTCGCGCGCGAGCGAGGTTGGGTATAGTGGACTTCGCGCTTCGGCGCAGTGCGAACGTAGCTCAGTTGGTAGAGCGCAACCTTGCCAAGGTTGAGGTCGCGAGTTCGAACCTCGTCGTTCGCTCCACTTCAAAGGCCCCGGTCATCGACCGGGGCCTTTGTCATGCGGTCAGCTCCAGCTCATGCCGGTCAGACGCTCGTACGCCTCGATGTACTTGGCGCGCGTCCGGTCCACGACCTCCTGCGGCAGCGCCGGCGGCGGCTGCTCACTCTTGCGGTCCCAGCCGGAGGCCGGCGAGGTCAGCCAGTCACGCACGAACTGCTTGTCGTACGACGGCTGCGCATGCCCCGGCTCCCACGACTCGGCCGGCCAGAAGCGGGAGGAGTCCGGGGTGAGGACCTCGTCGCCGATGACGAGGGTCTCGCCGTCGAAGCCGAACTCGAACTTGGTGTCCGCGAGCAGGATGCCCCGGTCGCGGGCGATGTCCCGGCCGCGGGTGTAGACGGCGAGGGTGGCCTGGCGCAGCTGGGCGGCGGTGTCCGCGCCGACCTGGCGGGCGACCTCCTCGTACGACACGTTCTCGTCGTGCTCGCCGACCGCGGCCTTGGTGGCCGGGGTGAAGATCGGGGCGGGGAGCTCGCTGCCGTCGCTCAGGCCCTCGGGGAGGGCGAGGCCGCAGACAGTGCGGGAGTCGTTGTACTCGACCAAGCCGGAGCCGGTCAGGTAGCCGCGGGCCACGCATTCCACCGGGACCATCTGAAGCGACTTGCAGACCACCGTGCGGCCCGCCCAGTCGGCGGGGGCGCCCTCGGGCAGCTCGGTGCTGATGATGTGGTTCGGGATCAGGTCGGCGAGCTGGTCGAACCACCACAGGGAGAGCTGGGTGAGGACACGGCCCTTGTCGGGGATCTCGGTGGGCAGCACCCAGTCGTACGCGGAGATGCGGTCGCTGGCGACCATCACGAGGTCGCCCGCCTCGTTCTGGTACAGCTCGCGCACCTTGCCGGTGTGCAGATGCACCAGACCCGGAACCTGGATCGGCTCGGGCTTTTCTACGAATCCGGACACGGTTCCTCCCCGTGGTTCTGTCCAACGGGTCGATTGTCCCTTATAAGGGGCTGACCTTGGACTTGGGGTCGGTCAGACCTCTGGCTGTGGTGTCAGTCGCGCTTGCAGATGCGGTCCAGGAGGTTGGCCGTGGCGCGCTGGACGCGGGTGTCCACATGGCCCGGGCGGTCCAGGGACGGGGACCAGGCGAACGTCCCCGACGCGAAGACCAGGGCGCCCGAGGGGGCGCGGTAGAGGGAGGTCTCCTGGTGACGGAGGGCGCCCTCGCTGTCGGCGTACGGGGAGTGCGCGAGCAGGATGCGGTCGTCGTGCTCGGGGAGCGCGGTGCGCGGGAAGTAGCGGTCGGCCTCGCCCGCGACCAGGCCCTCGATCTCGTCGCCGTCATGGGCGCCGGTCGCCTCCCACAGCCAGTGGCCGGCATTGCGCACGACCAGGGGGTGGGGGTCGGGGACGCGGCCCGCGTACTGGATGCCGACCAGCTGCTGCTCGGGGCGGTCGATCTCGCGCCACAGCACCGGGCGGCCGGGGCCCCTGCGTTTGCGGCAGGTCAGCAGGCGGTCGGGGACGCCGGACGGGGACGGGCCCAACTCCACCTGCCAGTACATGGTGTTGGCGGAGAGGAAGACCAGCGAGGTGCCGTGGTCCCTCGCCCGCTCCACCGTGCGGCGCATGTTCGCCGACCAGTACTCGTCGTGGCCGGGGAAGACCAGGCCGCGGTAGCGGGTGGGGTCGACGCGGCCGGAGTGCAGGTCGCGGGCGTCGGCGTAGGCGAGGTCGTAGCCGTAGCGCTCGGCCCAGCGGATGAAGTCGTAGGCGTGGCCGACGTGCAGCGGCAGGCCCGCGCCCGCGTACGGGCGGTCGAAGGAGACGGTGGTCGCCGCGTCGGACTCGCCGAGGAGACGGCCGTCCTCGTCCCAGGCGTGGTAGAGGCTGGCGCCGGTGCGGCCGTCCTCGGGGTAGAGGTTGTACGCCTGCCAGGTGACGTCCGGGAGGAGCAGGAGCAGGTCGGCCGGCTGGTCGTGGCGGACGGTGAAGGGGACGTGGGAGCGGTAGCCGTCGGCGGTGGTGAGGACGGCCACGTACGCCCCGATGCTCCAGTAGGAGGGGATCTGGAGGCGCCAGCTCAGCCACCAGTGGTGGCAGGAGACCGTACGGTCCGCGGTGAGGGGCGGGGGCTGGACGATGCCCGAGAGGCGCGGGCTGGTGGTGATCTTCGCCGCGCCGTCGCCGCCGTAGTGGCCGATGCGGTAGACGTCGACGCTGAATTCCTGGGGCGGGTCGACCGTGACGTGGAAGTCGATGGCCTCGCCGGGGGCGGCCGCGCCGGTGGAGGCGAAGCCCTTGATCTGGCGGCGGACGTCATCGGCGGCGCGGGGGCCGCCGGCGCTTCGGGGGGCGGGGATCCGGGCGCCCGTGGCTCCGGCCGGGGGCTGGGGTGGGGTGGGGTCCACATACCAGGGGACGACCTGGCCCGTGTCGTCGAAGTAGGTCTCGCTGCCTCGGAGCCAGGGGAGGGGGCCCTGGCCGAAGGGGTCCGTCACGGCATGCGCCAGGGCTCCCGACTCCCAGCGGCGGATCGGCTCCGAACCCATGGCTGCTCCCCTCCCTCGTGCCCCCGTGTGGTCGTGCGCGCGTTTGTCTTATGTCGTAAGCCCTTGCCATGTGCGCGATCGGTCCCAGCACATCACATTACGCACGCAGGCTGTCACTATTCGTTGCGAATTGGCCGAAAGTGGAATCCGGGCTTCCGATACGGCCGGCCTCAGCGCCTCAGAGCCTCAGACGAGGCGGAGCGGCTTCTCCGGGCGTATGCCTGCCTGGGTGAGCCAATGGCGCAGCGGGGTGGGGTCGCCGTCCTCGATGAGGCTGAGGACCCCGGGGGCGAGGTCCGGGGCCCGTTCGCCGTCGATGAGGAGGGTCGGGCCGTCCAGCCAGTCCAGGCCGGGGATGGCGCCGGCGGTGTCCATCGCGGCGCAGCAGACCATCGCGGTGACGTGGTCGGTGAGGAGTTCGCGGGCGGTGCGCGGGGGTTGGAGCGGGAAGAGCGGGAGGGTGGTGTCGTCCCAGGGGGGTGGGGTGTCGGAGGCCTTCGCCGTGGGCGCCGTGGGGGCCGTGGGCGCGGTGGCTTCCTCGCGGGCCAGTTCGGTGGTGAGGGCCGCGGCGAGGGTGGCGGTGCGTTCGTTGTCGAACTCGGCTTCGGCTTCGGCCTCCGCCTCGGCTTCTGTTCCTGTTCCTGTTCCTGCTTCTGCTTCTGCTTCTGCTTCTGCTTCTGCTTCGACGGTCCCGGTCCCGGGATCAGGGGGCGGTGTGGGCTGCTGGAGGCCCGGGGTCGCCAGGTAGTCCAGGACCCGCGACAACGTGGGGCCCGCCGGTTCCGGGGCCATGGGAGGCGGGGTGTGGTGGATGCCCTGGGCGTCCAGGACTCGGTGGAGGCGGGCCGCGTCCAGGCGCCACTTCCGGTCCACCACCTCTTCCGGGTACTCCTGCCAGTCGACCGGGGCCCAGTCCGGGCCGCGCTCGGCCGGGCCGCCGTGGAAGAGGCGAGCGGCGAGGAGGGAGGCCGCCTCGTCGATCGCGCCGGGTTCCTCCAGGAGGTCGCAGGCCGGGCGCTCACCCAGGCGCGAGGCGAAGCCCTCGGCCAGCCGGTCGCGGCGGGACAGCTCCGTCAGCGCGGCCACCACTCCGGCGTCGAGGCGGGAGGGCCAGCGGCCCATGCGCCAGGCGGGAAGCGCGACGCGGGTCAGGAGGCGGTCCCAGCCCGCGTACGCCAGGCCCACCTGCTCCTGCGCGACGATCCGCAGGCCGTAGTCCACCGCCTGCGCGCGCTCGGCCGCCGCGGCGGCCACCCCGCGCTCCATCAGCGCCGCGTGCTCCCGGCAGCTGCGCAGCAGCAGCCGCGCCACCCAGCCGACGCCCGCGCAGACCGCGCGGGTCAGCGGGCAGCGCCCGGAGGTGGAGGAGACGGCGACCGCGGCGTCCAGACCCCGCACGAAACGGCGGGCCGCGGCTATGTCGGGGTGGGCCGAGGGGCCCGTACCGGCGACGACGGGGGCGAGGACGGCGCGGAGCTCGCCCACGCGCATCCACCACAGGAACGGGGAGCCGATGACGAGGACGGGGGCCGCGGTCGTACGGCGGTTCGCGCCGCGGGCGCCGGTGAGCTCGTCCCGGTCGGACTGCGGAGGCGGGCCGTGGGCCGGATGGGTGCGGTCCTCCAGCCAGCTGTCGCAGTCCGGGGTGAGCGCTATCGCGGAGGGGGCGGGGACGTCGAGGCGGTCGGCCAGGTCGCGCACCATGCGGTACAGGTCCGGGGCGGACTCCTCGGCGATCGGGACCGTCGGACTCACCGCGGGGCGGGCGCGCGCGACGACCAGGGCGATGACGGCGGCGGCTGTCAGGACGAGGACGGCGAGTGGTGTGACGGTCCAGCGGGCGGCATGCCAGCCGGGGCCCACCAGATGGCCGGTGGTCCCGCCCGCGTACAGCACCACGGCGAACGCGGCGGGCAGCAGGGCGACGGCCAGCGCGCGACTGCGGATGCGCAGCACGGCCAGCGCCCGGGAACGGGCGGCCTGTGCGCCCGCCTCCACACCCATACCGGTCACGACCGGAATCGCCCCCTCCCTGCTGTCCTGGCGTTGCTCATTCCCCCACTGTGGCACCCACCACCGACATCGCAATGCCGGTGGGCCAAGTGCCGGAACGCTTGCGCCGCACCCTAGTTGGGCCCTTGGCCTCCGTCAGCAGGAAAAGACATCGGTCACTCGATGGAATGGCTTTGGGGAAAGGTGGATGACGGACAGCGAGGATCAGGCCCTCGATCTTGACTTGGATTCAGTCACGTTCCTCGTCCCTTTCACAGTGGCGCAGAAGGGGCAGGCCCCGAATCCAGAGACGGATTCGGGGCCTGCTCGGTTCATCGGATCCCGTGGCCGGGTACGGCGGTTCAGGCGCCGGACGCCACCTTCGCGGCAATGTCCGTGCGGTGCTGGGAGCCGTCGAGGTGGATGCGTCCGACGGCGGTGTACGCGCGGTCGCGGGCCTCGTGAAGGTCCTCGCCGGTCGCCGTGACGGACAGGACACGGCCGCCGGCGCTGACCACGGCGTCACCGTCGTGCTTGGTGCCGGCGTGCAGGACATAGGCGTGCGGGGCGTCCTCGGCGGCCACCGCGTCGAGGCCCGTGATCGGGTCGCCGGTGCGCGGGGTGCCAGGGTAGTTGTGCGAGGCGATGACCACGGTCACCGCGGCGTCCTCGCTCCAGCGCAGCGGCGGCAGGTCGGCGAGGTCGCCCTTGGCGGCGGCCAGCAGGAGACCGGCCAGCGGGGTCTTCAGGCGGGCCAGGACCACCTGGGTCTCCGGGTCGCCGAAGCGGGCGTTGAACTCGATGACACGGACGCCGCGGCTGGTGATCGCGAGGCCGGCGTAGAGAAGGCCGGAGAACGGGGTGCCGCGGCGGCGCATCTCGTCGACGGTCGGCTGGAGGACGGTGTCGAGGACCTCCTCCACCAGCTTGGGGTCCGCCCACGGCAGCGGGGAGTACGCGCCCATGCCGCCGGTGTTCGGGCCCTCGTCGCCGTCGAGGGCGCGCTTGAAGTCCTGGGCGGGCTGGAGGGGGACGACGGTCTCGCCGTCGGTGACGGCGAAGAGGGAGACCTCGGGGCCGTCCAGGAACTCCTCGATGACGACGCGGTCGCAGGCGTTGGCGTGCGCCCTGGCGGCCTCCAGGTCGTCGGTGACCACGACGCCCTTGCCGGCGGCGAGGCCGTCGTCCTTGACGACGTACGGGGCGCCGAAGGCGTCGAGAGCCTCGTCGACCTCGTCGGGGTTCGTGCAGACGTAGGAGCGGGCGGTCGGCACACCGGCGCCGGCCATCACGTCCTTGGCGAAGGCCTTGGAGCCCTCCAGCTGCGCGGCCTCCTTCGAGGGGCCGAAGACCGGGACACCCAGCTCGCGCACGGCATCGGCGACACCGGCGACAAGCGGCGCCTCCGGGCCTACGACGACGAGCTCGGCGCCGAGCTCACCGGCCAGCGCGGCGACGGCCTCGCCGTCCAGGGCGTCGACCTGGTGCAGCTCGGCGACCTCGGCGATGCCGGCGTTGCCGGGGGCGCAGTACAGCGCGGTGACGTCGGGGTCGAGGGACAGGGAGCGGCACAGGGCGTGTTCGCGGGCGCCGCTGCCGATGACAAGGACCTTCACGGGGTTCAGGGTAACCGGCGTGGAGGGCGTGGCTTTGTGCGGGTTGCTGAGGGCGGGGGCGTGGGCGCCTTGTGCGTTCCTCTAACGCCCTCTGCTTGAAGGGAGCCGCGGCCTCTGCCTGGAGGGAACCGCGGGAGGAATGCCGGCCGGCTACGCGTTCGCGCACCTACCCGTTCGCGCCCTTGCTCGCCCGCGCCCTACTCGTTCGCGCCCCTACTCGTTCGCTCCCGGCTCGCCCGCGCCCTACTCGTTCGTGAACTCCTCCATCACCGTCGCCCCGAGCTCCCGCACGATCAGTTCACGGCCGGACAGGGCCGATTCGTTGAGGTCGGGGTCGTCGTCCTCCGGGATGTCGTCCTCAGGGGAGACCGGGGGCGGCTCCGGGGCGGAGGGCTGCGGCGCCGGGGCCGGGGGCGCCGGAGCGGGGGTCGCCCGGGCCGGTGCGGGGGATGCCGGGGCCTGCTGGGACGCCTGGGGGCGTGCGGCGGGGGCCGGGGACGGCGACGCGGCTGCGCCGTAGCCGCTGGGGCCGCCCGGGGCGCCGCCACCGCCGTAGCCACCGCCGAAGTTCTGTGTCGCGCCCCCCGTCTGCGGTGGGGCGGAGCCGCCCGACGCGTCGACGAGCGCCTCGATCTTCCACTGCACGCTGAACTGCTCGGCCAGCGACTGCTTCAGGACCTCCTCGCTGCCGCTGCTCACGAAGTTGTCGCGGGCACCGGCGTTGACGAAGCCGAGCTGGAGGGTGGTGCCGTCGAAGCCCGCCACCTGGGCGTTCTGGCTGAGCAGGATCCAGGTGAAGCGGCGGCGGTTCTTGACGGCCTCCAGGATGTTCGGCCAGAGCATGCGGGGGTCGAGGCCACCGGCCGGGGGTGCGTAGGCGGCCGCGGCCGCGGGGGGCGCGGTCTGCGGGGTGGGTGCCGGGGTGGCGGCGACGGGCTGGGGTGCGGCGGGGGTGCTCGGTGCGGCCGGGGGCTGGGCACCGCCGCCCGCCGGGGTTGCCGTGGGCCAGCCGCCGGGGCGTCGGCCGCCGCCCGCGGGCGCGGCCGTGGGCCAGGCGCCGGGCGCGGGGCCGGAGGCAGGGGTGGGGGCAGGGGTAGCGGTAGGCGCTGGTGCGGGAGGGGGTGGGGTGGCGTCCGTCGGAGGCATGGCGGCCGGGGCTGCGGGGGCGGCGGGCTGAGGCGCCACGGGCATCCCTTGAACCGGCTGGCTTGGCTCACCTTCCTGACCCTGCTGGCCCTGCTGCATCGACTGGGCCGGCGCTCCCCCGGCCGGGCCTCCGCCCCGTACCGCCGCCCGTGCCGCCGCGGCGCCGCCGCCCGGTGGGAGCGGGGTGGCGGCGGGCATGGGTGCGTGGGCGTCAGGGGCGGGGACGTAAGCCATCGCGGGCGCGGCACCGGCGCCCCCGGCGGAGAAGTTGACGCCCCGCTCCAGGCGGTCCAGGCGGGCCATCACCGAGCGTTCGTCGCCGTAGGCGGCGGGCAGCAGCACGCGCGCGCAGATCAGCTCCAGCTGGAGGCGCGGGGACGTGGCGCCGCGCATCTCCGTGAGGCCCGCGTTGACGAGGTCGGCGGCGCGGCTGAGCTCGGCCGCGCCGAAGGTGCCGGCCTGGGCCTGCATGCGTTCCAGGACGTCGGCCGGGGCGTCGATGAGCCCCGTCTCCGTGGCGTCGGGGACGGCGGCGAGGATGACGAGGTCGCGCAGGCGCTCCAGGAGGTCGGCGACGAAGCGACGCGGGTCGTTGCCGCCCTCGATGATCCGGTCCACGACCTCGAAGGCGGCGGCGCCGTCGCCTGTGGCGAAGGCCTCGACGACGGAGTCCAGGAGCGAGCCGTCCGTGTAGCCGAGGAGGGAGGTGGCCATGGCGTATGTCACACCCTCCTCGCGCGCACCGGCGAGGAGCTGGTCCATGACGGACATGGAGTCACGCACGGAGCCCTGCCCCGCGCGGACGACCAGGGGCAGCACACCCTCCTCGACGGGGATGTTCTCCTTCCCGCACACCTCACCGAGGTACTCCCTCAGCGTCCCCGGCGGCACGAGCCGGAAGGGGTAGTGGTGGGTCCGCGAGCGGATGGTGCCGATGACCTTCTCGGGCTCGGTCGTGGCGAAGATGAACTTGAGGTGCTCCGGGGGCTCCTCGACGACCTTCAGCAGGGCGTTGAAGCCCGCCGACGTGACCATGTGGGCCTCGTCGATGATGTAGATCTTGTACCGGCTGCTCGCGGGGCCGAAGAAGGCCTTCTCGCGCAGCTCACGGGCGTCGTCCACGCCTCCGTGGGACGCGGCGTCGATCTCGATGACGTCGATGGAGCCGGGGCCGTTGCGCGCGAGGTCCTGGCAGGACTGGCACTCGCCGCACGGGGTGGGCGTGGGACCTTGCTCACAGTTCAGACAGCGCGCCAGGATGCGCGCGCTCGTCGTCTTGCCGCAACCGCGCGGACCGCTGAACAGGTACGCGTGATTGACCCGGTTGTTCCGCAGCGCCTGCTGCAACGGGTCGGTGACATGCTCCTGCCCGATGACCTCGGCGAACGACTCCGGGCGATAGCGGCGGTACAGCGCGAGAGACGACACGCATACGAGGTTATAGGCGCCCACTGACAACCCGGGCCCGCGGAGACTCCCCCGACCACGCAAGCGCCCCCCACGCACCCGCCAGAGCCGACCTACCCTTGCTGCCTTCCGGCCCTGGGGGAGTTCAGTCAGATAGCGCCGCGTGAGGGGCTGCCCAAACAGTACCCGATGGCCGGGGGTGGGAACGAGTTCGCGAGCACTCCTCAACGTCTTGTATTGTTTGCGGCGGAGGATTCGCCTAGAGGCCTAGGGCGCACGCTTGGAAAGCGTGTTGGGGGCAACCCCTCACGAGTTCGAATCTCGTATCCTCCGCCAGTGCCTCACCGGGCACGATGTCGAAGGGCCCCGCTGCTTGCAGCGGGGCCCTTCGTCGTTGTCCGTCTCAGTTTCCGTCTCAGTTCGTCTTCGGGAGCTCCCAGAGAGCGTCGCCGACTTGCTGGGCCACCTTCCGCAGCAGCGTTCCAGTGACGTGCATGTACCGGGCGCGCATCCTCGCCGCTCCCCCGGGCTCCCAGCCCATGATCGCGTCGACCACGACGTCCGGGACGCCGAGGATCAGGAGGACGGTCGCGGCGGTGTGGCGAGCGTCATGGAGACGGCCGTCTCGTACGCCCGCGTCTCGCAGCAGTCGCTTCCAGACGTGGAAGTCCGTGTTCGGGCTCAGAGGGCCGCCGGTCGGGGAGGCGAAGACGTATCCCTTGTCCTCCCAGTCGGCACCGGCCGCCATCCTTTCCTTCTCCTGTACGTCCTGATGTTGGCGGAGGAGCTTGATCAGCGGGTCAGGCAGACCGATCGTGCGACGCCCGGCGCGGGACTTGGTGGACTTGTGCTCGCGGCGGGTCTGCTGTTTCTGGGGGCAGTAGCCAGCTTTCCGGCCGCACGGGTTGTCTCCACAGCCGTGGGCGTACTTGGGGCGGAGACGGTTCTTGCGGATGCGGACGTATCCCGCGTCCAGGTCGACGTCTTCCCAGTGGAGCCCGAGCGCCTCCCCCTGGCGGAGGCCGAGCGCCAGGGCGACGACCCAGCGCGTGCTGTTCCTGAGCTTGGCGGCCTCCACGAGCAGGCTTTGAACCTCCTCGATCGTGAACGGCTCGATGTCCTCTTCTTCGAGACGCGGAGCCTTGGCGATCTCGGCCACGTTGGTGGCGACGTGCCCACGCCGCTTGGCCTCACCGAGGGCCACCCGGACCGTTCGGTGAGCGTGGTGAGCGGTGCCGGCGGAGCTCCCGGCGTCCTGCATCTTCCGGTAGAAGCGCTCCAGGTGCTCGGGCTCCAGCTTGTCGAGCTTGTGAGCGCCTAGGCCAGGGACGAGATGCACACGTACGTCGACCTCGTAGCCGTCGTACGTGTTCTCAGAGACGTACGGCTTGGCGATGTTCTCGACCCAGTGCTCAAGCCAGGCCTGGACGGTCCAGCTCTGGCCCGGCTTCCTGAGCTTCTTCTCGTCCCGGGCCCGCTCCATGTCACGGACGGCCCTGGTCACCTCGGCCTTGGTCTTGCGCTCGATGTGGCGACGGTCCGGCTTGCCGTCATCGCGGACCCCGACCGTCACTCGGCCGTGCCACTTGCCGTCCTTGCCGAAGTAGATGGAGGAGGCCCCGTTGGGCTGACGACTGCGCTTGTTCTCTGCCATGGCTTCCCCCTCAAGCAGCTTCGGCGGGTCGGTAGCGGAGTTTCGCGACGTAAGCGGGCACGGCATCGGCGGGGACTCGACGCAGCCTCCCGACCATGACGGACTCGATCTCTCCGGCGAGGACGAGCCGGAAGCAGGTCGTACGACCAATCCGGAGCCGTCGGGCCGCTTCCTCGACGGTCAGCAGGGCCAAGGACGGATCGAACTGTTCGGGCACGACAGCGACGACGCGGGGCTCAGCCACGGGTGGGCTCTCCTTCCGTTCCGGGGGCGGGGTCGAGGGATGCGGACAGCCAGGCTTCGGCGTCGGAGAGGCCTGTTCCGGCGAAGACCCAGTGCGCGAGGACGTACGTCGTCTCGGGTTCGCGCGTGGGCGGGGCGGCTTGTGCGCGGCGCCATTCGGCGCGGGCGTCGCGGAGGGCGCCGAGGGTGGTGGAGTAGCGGCGGGACTTGGTGGAGAAGTGGCCGCGGAAGCCGAGCATGTGGGCCCAGGCGCGTAGGCGGAGGTGTTCGAGGTCTTTACGGGCGCCGAGGGTCCAGGCGGTTCGGACCAGGCGGCGGGCGTGGTCGCTGATGTCGAGCTGGGCCAGCTCGGCGGCGAACTTGAGCGGGCGGTCGAGAGCTCCCGTGGCTGTCTCGGCTCCCTTGGTCGCGTACTTGGCGATGTACGCGGCGACGGCTCGCTCGGTCAGCTCCTGGCCGTCGTTGAAGTCGGCGGAGCGGATGGTGCGGACGTCGAGTTGGCGGCCGAAGGTGAAGGTGTGGGTGCGGCCGTCGATGGTCGGGCCGTCCACGCTCGTCTTGGAGGCGGCGGCGCCTACGGCGTCGGTGAGCAGCTCGGCGGTGGCCCAGGTCGGGGGCGGGGTGTCGCCGCCTCCAGGGCCGTCGAGGCGTATGACCGCGTGGAAGTGGACGGCACCGCGCTTCTGGTACTCGGCGACCTTGGCGAAGGACACGCGCGCGTGGTCGCGAAGCCTGCGCTGGGAGAGGCCGGCGCGCTTGGCGACCTCACGGCGCAGGTACGTCGAGAAGCGTCGCCAGAGGGCGCCCGCGTGGGCATTCCAAAGAACGGCTGCTTCGTAGTCGTAGGTGTCCGGGTTGAGTGGGGTGCCGAGTGCTTCGTCGTCCTGGTCGTGGTGAACGCCGCAGCGGCAGGGGCGGCCGTCGGTGCGGCGGTTGTGGACCGGGCCGAAGCCGGGGGCGGTGAAGGTGGCGAACACGCGGGGGTGAGCGGCGACGTGTTCCGGGGTGCCCTTGCCGCCACGCAGTCCAGCGGTGATCAGGTGGAAGGTGTCGCGGCGGTAGACCTCGGCGCAGGCCGGGCAGCGGGTCGTACGGCGGTTGTTGCAGCGGACGAGGAGTTGGCCGGCCGGGAGGCTGGTCGAGTCGAGGTGGTGGACGAGGGCGCCGATCTCTCCGGTCGTGGTGTCGACGTCGTACTCGGTGCGGTGGCCGTCGAGGCGGATGGGGTGGGTGCAGCCGCCGAGGGTGGAGAGCTGGCGGAGGATACCCGGGAGCGCGCCTTGCGAGGCCAGGTTCGCGAGTTCCGGGAGTGGGGCCGGAGTGGTGCGGGTGAAGATGGCGTTTCTCCTTCTGGCTGGCTAGGTCGGGAGGAACAGGCCCCAGGGCGGCGTGATGCTTGGTCGAGCGACGCCGCCCCGGAGGTCTGGCGGGGGCTCAGCGCCGGTGCTGCTCGCGGAGCAGGGAGCGCAGGACCACGGCGGCCACGGCTACGGAGATGGCCGTGACGGCGACGGCCGCCAGGAGCGCGGTGAGGACGACTCCGCCGACGACCAGGGCGACGACGGTCTTCTGATCGATGGAGACCGACGGGAGCGAGCGCCGTACGGGCATCGGGTCGGCCGGGGCGTGGGTGTGCGCGGGCGGCGGGGTCGGGTTGTCGGGGTACTTGGGCAGGAACACGGCGGCGTTCTCCTTATCTACTCGTCTAGTCGTGTGAGCCGTTGATGATGTCCACGCCGGAGCGCGTGCCGGACTCCACGGCGGGGGCCATAAAGGTGCGGGAGAGCAGGAAGCCGAAGAGGGCGATCAGTACGACGACCCAGGTACGGACGCCGAGGAACTTGACCGCTCCCCAGGCGAAGAAGCCGAGGATGAAGACGAGCGGCAGGCTGACGGTCACGGGTGCGAGGTCCTCTCAGCGGACAGGGCAGCGATGGGTGTTGGCGGCCAGTTCGGCGGCGGCGCGGCTGTCGTAGTCGGAGGAGAAGCCGCAGCGCGGGGCGGTGCAGGCGGCGGTGTGCTTCTCGCGGCCCCGTTGGTCGTACGAGGTGGCGACCTGGACGGGGCCGATGCGGGTGACGTTGCGGAAGCGGCGGTTGGCGGGCATGTGGATCTCCTCTCAGAGCTGGGCGGCGATGGCTTCGGCCATGGGTGCGGGGACGCCGAGGCGGGCGCGGAGGGTTGGGGTGTCGATCGGGGTGCCGGTGCGGGTGTGGTGTTCGGTGGCGATCTTGCGGGCGTGGTCGACCAGGGCGGCCGGGACGGGTACGGCGGGGCGCTCGGGCGGCGCTTCGATGGCTGGTTGGGCGGGTGGCTCGGGGGTGGGTTCGGGCGCGTCCTCCTGGTCCTCGATGACCTCGGTGTCGTTGGCCGGTGTCGTCGGGGTGGAGTGGGCGAGGAGTGTTCCGCCGAGAAAGGCGACCGCGGGCCAGCCCGCGACGAGGATGCGCAGCCAGGCCGGCACGTGGTCCAGGTTGAGCAGTCCAGCAGTGGCGACGTTCGCGCCGAGGGATGCGGCGAGTGCGATGACGAACCAGCACCACCCGGACGCTTTCGCCTCACCGGACCGGAGTCGGCGCCAGGCGGCGACGAGCAGCAGGTCGACGGAGATGGGGTAGGCCCACGCTTTCCATCCGTCCTGTCCGGCCGCCGAGGCGATGTCGTGGATGTGGGCGAAGGACAGCGCGGCGGCGATCAGCGCCTGGACGAGCACCGCGTCGACGCGGGCCAGTTGGGCGCGCATGAGCGGCTCCTTCCGGGTTCAGGCATGGGAGGGGTAGGGACGTGGCGTGAGGCGGTCACGCCGACCGGAGTTGGGGAGGCGGAGGAAGGTCAGTCGGCGATCGGGCGCGGCTGGACTTTCGGCGCCGGGGATTCGACCGGTCGTACGGGCACGTAGGGCCGGAAGGGCTTGAGTGCGGGCAGGTCGGGGACCAGGTGCGCGGAGTCGCGGCAGGTCTCGGCGGCGTCGCCGCGGGAGAGGTACGGCGTACGGATGCGGGACCAGCCGCCCGAGGTGTCACCGGCGACGGCCAGGCCGGGGCGTTCGGGCGCGATGGCGCACGCGGCCATGACCGCTTCCGGGGCGATGTCGCCGAGGGCCATCTTTGCGGAGGCCTCGTCATTGACGCGGTGACAGACGCGGCCGGTCAGCTGGGCGCGGAGCATGGTGGCGCCCTTGCCGAGTTCGGCGCCGAAGCGCTGTCCGCAGACTTCGAGGTAGATGCCGGCGGCGCGGCCGAGTTGGGCGAGTCGGATGAGTTGGGTGACCATCTCGTCGCGCCGTTCTTCGTCCTTCCTGGTGGCGACGAGGAAGAGTTCGGCGACCTCGTCGACGAACAGCACGATGGGGGTGGGGCGTTCGTGTTCGGGCAGGCCCCAGAGGTCGGAGGTGATCTCCTCGTCGGGGATGTCCGGCGCAATGCCCTGCCGGGCCTTGATCAGGTCGTAGCGGTCCTCCATTTCCTTGACGAGCGCGGGAAGCAGTTCGGCAGCCTGCTCCGGGTCGGTGGCGAGGGCCGAGAGCCGGGACGCGAATGGCGCCAGCTCCACGCCCCGCTTGCAGTCGATGCCGACCAGGGCGACCGGTTGCGGGGCGAGTCCGGTGATGAGGTGGCGCAGGTACATGGACTTGCCGGACAGGGTTGCGCCGAGGGTGAGTTGGTGCGGCATGGTGCGGTAGTCGCGTACGAAGGCGGTGGCGTCCTCGCGAAGCGCGACCGGGATGCGCAGGTACCCGGAGTCGACCTTGCGAGGCATCCGAACCTGTCGCAGGACGTCGAAGCCGACGAGCCGCAGTTCGACGACACCGGGCTTGACGGTGGTGACGTAGACGGCGTGAACGCCCCAGGCGTGCCGCAGTCGTTCGGCGGAGGCGGCGACGTCGGCGGGTTCCTGCCCCGGGGCGAGCCGGAGCCGCAGCCGGAGGCCGGTCGACGTAGGACGGATGATGCCGCGACGCGGCGGTACGGGCCGTATCTCGCGCCGGGTGGTGGCCTTGACTGCCAGCATGCGCAGCCGGGACGGTGCGACGGTCAGACCGCACGCTTCCATGACCGAGCTGTACGAGCTGAGCAGCCGGGCCGTGGATATCGGCAGGCCGACGGTCGACCAGTAGACCCCGGGGTGCTTGGCCCGGGCGTAGGCGGCCCCACCGCCGAGTGCGGCGACAGGACCACCCACCTCCAGGAGTGTCGTCAGGTCGGACATCAGGCAGCGGCCCCGCTGGCAGCAGCCGGGAATGCGGCCGGGGTGACAGCGGCAGCGCGGAAGGCAATGCCGTGGCGCTGCTGCCCGTTGAACACGCTCTCCCAGGGCCGGGCGATCAGCCCCGGCAGCGAGACCGGCGCCCCGAGCGCCAGTCCCTCCGAGATACCGCTCTCAGGAACGGTGACCTTGATCAGCGACGACTCGCCCTCCTCGATGTAGACGACGCCGATCGTCATCAGCGGCTCACCGCTGACGGTGTCCATGGCCCGCTCGCCGGTCTGACGGTCGCGAACCTTCGGCTCCGGAGCCTCGGTCAACAGGATCGTCGCGGCGGAGGCCTCAACACGGATGGTGCGCAAGGGAGTTCCCCTATCTACTCGTCTATACATGATGCGCCCTGCGAACCCGATCTTCGGGATCACGCGGACCACTCTGCCACTCAACTTGCCCACTCGTCTATACGAGTATGCCTGTTGGGGTGTACGAGTCCGAGAACCGACCTCGCGCACCATCGCAAACCATGACGATCAGGTCGCCGGAAGCTGGTACGACAGCACGTATGCGTCAGCCGCCATCACGGTGTCGCAGACCTCCACGGCTCGCCCCTCGGTGTCGAAGGCCGTGCGGACCAGGTGGATGACAGGCACACCGGAGGCCAGCCGGAGCGTCTTCACCTCGGCCGGCGAGGGCATACGGGCGCGGATCTCCTCCTCGAAGTGGTCGAGGCGGTGGCCAAGTTCTTCGAGGCGGGCGTAGATGCCGCCGGGCCCGGGGTTGGGTTCGGCGATCTGAGTGCCGCGGGCGATGTCGAGGGGCAGGTAGGAGGTGGCGAACTCGACCGGCCGTCCGTCGAGGAGATACCGGCGCCGCCGGGCGAGCACACGCCGTACGGACCCGAGCCGGGTGGAGATGTCCTGGCTGGCCTTCTCTTCCTTCACCTCAAGGCTGTCGACCTGGGGGTGACTGCCGGCGGCGTCGGCCTCGACGATGAAGGCGGACTTGCCTTGCTCGCGATGCCGCCGCGCGAACCGGTCGGAGGCGAGACGCCGTACGGGCGGCCGGGGCCGGACGAAGACGCCCTTGCCGTGCTCGGCGTGCACGAGCCCTTCCCCCTGAAGGATGGAGAAGGAGTTTCGGACCGTCATACGGGATACCCCGTAGTGATCGACGAGGTCAGCCTCCGAGGGCAGCTTGTCGCCCTCGCGGAATCGCCCACGGTCGATGGCCTCACGCAGCTGGTCGGCGATCTGCCGGAAGACCGCACGATCGCTCGTGGGGTCGAGATCGCCGAGAAGGCCGGAAGAAAGAGGGCTCACGCGTACTCCTTTAGGTATCTAGACGAGTGGGCGAGTCTTGTTGCTACGGTGGAGAGCCTAGCCAGCCGAGAGGGCCGAGGAACGTGAGCACTGACCGACCGCACTCCGTGAGCGTTGCCGGAGTGGTCGTCGACGCCCAGGGCCGGGCCCTTCTGATCCAGCGCCGCGACAACGGCAAGTGGGAACCCCCGGGCGGCGTCCTCGAACGCGAGGAGACCATCCCCGAGGCCCTCCAACGCGAAGTCCTCGAAGAAACCGGCATCAAGATCGCACTTCCCGCGACCCTGACCGGCGTCTACAAGAACATGACGGGCCTGATCGTCTCGCTGGTCTTCCGCTGCGAAGCCGCCGACGGCACGCCCACCACCGGCGACGAAACCCGCGCCCTGCGCTGGGCCACCCGCGAAGAAGTCTCCGATCTCTCCGACGAGGCGTACGCCATCCGCGTCCTGGACGCACTCGACGCGACGTCCCCGCCGGCCATCCGCGCCCACGACGGCGTGAAACTCGTCTAGCCCGAACCCGCTGCACATGGCGGCCTATCAGCACGAAGGAACTTGTATGCACGAGTATACGAGTGCAGCCCGGGTCTGGGGGCTCACTTGCCCAGGTTTTCCAGAAGAGGTGAGCCGGGCTCGCCGCTGGACCCGCGACATCCTGCGCGGATCGCCGCTGGTCGAGGACGCCGAGCTGATCGTGAGCGAGCTGAGCGCGAACGCAATCCTGCACACGGCCAGCGGCCGGGACTCCGGCAGCTTCCATCTGGCACTGGCGGTGTCGGCACAGGTGATCGCCCTGTCGGTCACGGATGGCGGAGGCGCTGGCGCGGTCCCGAAGGTCGAGCACCAGGACCAGGAGGCCGAGCACGGCCGGGGCCTGGGCATGGTCACCGCGATCGCCCACCGGGTCGTGGTCCACGACAGCGACGGCGGCCACACGGTCACCGCGGAGCTCTTCACCGACGTACGCAGGGAAGGCCACCCGTGCTGATGAACGGACCCCGCCACGGCTACTGGTGCGAGTGCTGGACCCAGGGCCTCACCGAGGAAGAACGGCCGACGCTCCGGGCATCCCTCGACGCCTACTCGGCTTCCCAGGCAGACAGATGGGTTGCGGTAACGCTCCGCACGATCTCTCCAGCTCTGGACTCCGACGCTTCCGACGTGGCGTGGGCCTGGCTCTCCCAGGGACGCATCGCAACCCGACAAGCCCTGCTGCGCTCAGAACCCTGCACGGTCACGATCCCCCATGCCCAGACCCGCATCACCTGGACGATCCGACCAGTGCTCTTCCTACCGCTCGCCCACCGCCAAGGCGTCGAACTCCCAGCCTGCACAAACGACTTCAAGCCCCACACGCCCGACTGAGTTACAACTTTCTCTACTGGTTCAAGGCGGCTCGCTCCGCTCCCCGCGCGCGGCCCGGCCCCCGGCCGGGCCTGCGCTCCTGTCTCCGCCCCGCTCCAGCCCGGCCGGCGCCCGTGCCGCGCTCAAAGCATGCAGCCGCCCGATGCCAGAGAAGGGGGTACGTCGTGGCTGGGGCGGTCGGCTCCACGGCTTTACGGAGCCACTTTGGCGCGAGCCTCGAAGATCATGGCCCCAACGTCGTGCTTTACCGGGCAGGTCCACAGACTGCCCGACGCGCCGGAAGCTTACGGGGCCATGATCACTCGCGCCAAAGCAGCGCCACCCCAAAGCCGCTCCGCCGACCTAGCATTACGTACTGGCGTAGTGATCCTCGCGAAGCACCACTCTTACCTACTGAGAGGAACTGCGCGTCCATGCCCCCAGTGCCATGGCGTAGGCGATCGAGACGACTTACGCTGCGTATATAGCTGGAAGGATGCGAGAGACATGGAGCACTCATGCTACCTCTGCGAACATGACACTCCCGTAGAGCTGCCGCAGAGCCTGGTAGAAGCAGCAGCGAAAGGTGACGTTGCAATTTTTGCAGGAGCCGGGATCAGCACGGAAGTTCCAGCCGTCTTCCCGGTCAATATGTACACGGAGGTAGCACAGGAACTGAATATCGATCCGGGGCCCTCCTTTCCCGACGTCATGCAACGCTATGAGGACCAGAATGGGAGGCCAGATCTCGTACGGAAAATTTGGCAACGATTCGACTATGCAGACAGCTTCCCAGGGTTGCGGAGCGATGCAACGCGCTTTCATCGCGAATTGGCCACTATGCCCTATATTTCAGATATCATTACCACAAATTGGGACCGTTACTTCGAGCAAGATTGCGGCGCTATACCAATCGTCGCGGATTCTGACTACGCACTTCACTCGCTACCGAACCGGAAAGTCTACAAGATTCATGGGTCAATAGATTCTCTATCCTCACTCGTGGCCACCTCTGATGACTATCAAAGAGCTCTAGAATCCCTTAAGGGAAACGCCATCGGAGGCACGCTGCGCCATCTACTTGCTACGAAAACTGTGATATTTATTGGTTACTCATTGTCCGACTCAGATTTCATTGAAATCTACAAAACATTGACTACCGGAATGTCAAAAATGCGCCCCCGCGCCTACACAGTTTCCCCTTTCCCGCCCCCCAACGCCTCGGACTTTGACCTTAGTGTTTTGCAGACTGGTGGTGACCATTTCCTCCATCAGCTCAAGGAGGCAGTGACAAGTCATCACGACCACTACCTTTTCGATGATATCTATGATTGGGTCAGGAAGGCGCATGCGAGGGTCTCGCGAGCGCATGCAGACGCGCAGGAGTTGAACCATAAAGAATTTCCTGGGGTCATTTACTGTCTGAGCTATCAAGACGGCCTACTTGACGCTTGCAGTCGAATTCTGACTCGTCGCAAGACTGGTGAATACTCTGATGGCGCACGCGTTCATCGACTGGCGCACAACTATGAGACAATGCGAAAAAAGAAGAAGAAGGAGCGGAATTACTGGGACGTCAGCTATATTGAAGGCTATTTGAACGGCTTGACACTACTACTGCTGGAAGACGAACAGCAGGCGGATCTCCTGCCTCCCTTCTTTTGCTTCACTCGCAAAGACCTGGCCAGCGTCAACGACGCCAGGAAATCAATCAAAACTCTCCGGAAGCGTCGGCCAAAGGTGTGGCAGGCGGCCATGGAGATTAGTGACAAAATGGCAGTCGATATGATTCCGCGACACACGCCATTTCTCTAATACATCGCCGCAGGCGGCTGCAAGTAGCGGGTAGCCGGCAGAGTCTCTACTGACTGGCTTCTCTGGCGGGAGCCTGTGTACCGTCGTTGGTGTACGCTTTTCGTATCAGCTCTGGCCTGTAATTAGTGACTTCCCTGAGGTCAGTGTCCCAGAGCCAGACTCCTTCGAGGCTGCCTGGCAGTGTGGTTGCGCGTAGCGATGCGCCATTGAACCTGGCACCTGGTATGGCCGAGTTATGCAAATCGGCCCTGTCGAGGATCGCTCCACTGAAGTCTGCGTATGGCCCAAAGATATCGACCAGGAAGGCTTCAGTGAGGTTGGCGCCGCTGAAGTTGGCGTTCTCCCAGTTGCCTCCCTCGGATACCGCACCCACAAGATACGCACCACGCAGGTCGATGTTTTCGGGGTGCACCCCTTCGTGCTTCGGGCGACGGCTGAGGACGGTGAAGGCTGCCTGCTTATCAATGGGGATTGCCTGACGCATCGGCTTCAATGGCTTCTGACGGAGAAAGGCCGCGAGGACTTTCACCACGGTGGCGTAGTCCTTCGGTGAGTCGTTCATAATCCGTTCGAGGCTGTAGATACCGCCGAGTCGTTCAGTTGTATTCTGAGATGCCAGCAACTTGATGGCCTCGACGTAGCGTCCGGTGACTTGCCCTTCGCGTGTCAACTCGGCTTGCTCGCGATCCTTCTCGCGGGCGTGGTTGAACTGTTCTTGCCCGTGCTCGTAGAGCTTTTCGGCGTGCCGGTGGCTCTTGTGTGTGTACCAGAGGCCCATCCCGGCAATGATGCCTGCTGCCAGTGCAACCAGCCCAGTCCGGAAGCCAGTGATGACGACTCCATCAGCAGGTTCGAGATTGGCATCACGGATGTGGGCACCATCGAACCACCAGGGGCCACGCCAGAAGAGGATCACGAAGCCGACTACTGCGAGTGTTCCGAGCACCCAGATACGGAAGGGTGGCCTTTCCTTTGGCTGTTCGTCGCTCATGGCGACATTATGTCTGTCGCTGTTGCTCCGGATTCGGTGTACGGGGTTGCTCAGAGGAAGAGTTGAGGTATTCAAGTGAGTCCGACTGACACTGTCGTCGGTGTGGTGATCGTCATGGCTCGCCCGCCAGCATCAGTGCGATACGCGATGCGGATGCCCGCCTGCGCCGACGTCGCTACTCCCTAGCAGCGCGGCTCGCGGTGCACAGTGCTCGTGATCAGATGTACGAAACTCGCAACTGGCAGGGCAGGGTCCCGTAGTAGCCTGCGTGCACCGCTCAAACTAGGACGCTGGGGGACAGCAGGTGATCGTTCGGACTGTCGCGCCTGAGGGAATGCCTCGGCCCACCGGTGAGGATGGCCACGCCCTTCTCGACGTGGTCTGGCAGCATTTCTCCGCCTTCCTTCGCTGGCCGACCTTCGATTATGTCGATCGGAGGCTATATGCGTCAGGGCTGAAGTTCGAAGAGGCCGTTCAACAGCTGTCCCCCGCGCTGGTCCGGGGCGTAGATGCTGACCTGTGGCGACTTCCGCAGGGCACGACGGAGTTGTCTCTGACGGTCGCTGGCGCTGCGAACTGCGTCGGCACCGGTCCCGCTATCCGGGTCCTCCTTGCCATGGTGCGGACTGCGGCTTCGATCGAACCTCACTATCAGCCCAAGGAGCCCGGCGCGCTGCCAGATCTGCGGCCTGTCGACCTAGGGCCTGTGACGGCTGCCGTCGATGTGGCGGCTCTGAATAAGAAGGTCACTTTCGCCGCCTTCGCGCTCGGGCTGCACGAGCCCTGCTTCCGCGGAGGCAGCCACAACCCAGAAGATCTCGACTGGACGCTGCGCTACGACCGAAACATCCGCCCGTTTGCGGATGTGGCGCGAGTGGATGAGTACTGGCGCATCCGTGAGCAGGTGCTGGGACCTGCGCGGGTTGAGGCCGACAACACGCCCTTCCATAAAGGCCAGGATCCCGTTTCCGCTCTCGTCCCTGAGGCCATACCCGCCATCTCGATCGCGGACGCTGAGTCGGCGAATGCCATGTATGTCACCTGCATGCTGCATCCGCTGATCGCGGATGTCGCGGCCGTACGGTTCAACGTCGGTCTCTACTACGACGCGGTCAGGAGCGCCTTCCAGGCGGTGGAGCACCGTGTCGCGACGCTCATCGGCATCAACGAGGTCGGTGAGAGGCTAATGGGTATCGCCCTGGGTAAACCCGCCCCTCAGATCACAGTGACCCGGTCCACGGGGAGCTCACTGGAGAGCGAGCAGAACGGCATGCAGTTCCTGTTCAAGGGCGCAATGGGCGCCTTGCGTAACCCTCGCATGCACGGGCCGGACGAGAAGGACGCGCGCGATGAGGCCGAAGAGATGCTGGTCTTCGCCAGCTTCCTAATGCGGCGCCTCGACATTGAGGATGAGCAGCGCGTGGCCATTGCTTCCGGGCCTTGATCGCACGCTGGCTCAAAACTGGCCAGGCCGCAGGCAGATGGGAGTTCCGGAACGATGTGGCTCGGTACCCCGCCTTCCTTCGTCAACGCCTGAAGCATGGAGCACGCCGCAGCTCGGACGAGGAGCCGAACTGCGGCGTGCCAGACCCGTGCCCGACCATGCCGAGAACACCTACGAACCAGCCCACCGCCCACCATGCGCCGATACCGCTCCGCCTCAGGTCAGCCCCGGGGCCAGGCGCCAAATGCCCTTAGCTTCGCAGGCTGAGGGCCGGCGGGCTCTTGCTGCCTGATTCTGAGACGCGCTGACGACTATCTCGTTTTGAATTCGACCCTTCCCGTGCTCATACGAAAGTTCCCGTTCGAGTAGAGGGTGGGGCGAGCCTCGACGTGGTTGCCGCTGTACTTCTCGACGTGCCGGATCTGGGCACCACCGGGAACTGTGAAGTCGATCAAGGCGATGGCGACCCAGTAAGACAAGTTGCGGTTGTTGAACAGGGGCACCGTCACCGTGGATCCCCGCCCGTCGGTGACGACTGCCCGAGCACCGTAGGACTTGAATGAACCCGTACCGTTTTCCACCGCGCTGTAGGCACACAGAAATACGTAGCCCTGTAGGTCCGGGCGACGGATGGTAATCGTCTCGCGGCCTGGCGCCCGGGAATCGCCGTCCAGGGCGATGTAGGGCGGCGCAACGGGCGATCCGAGCTGACGGTAGTAGATGACCTGCTCTGACTTGTTCGGGCGCTTGCCCTGCGGGGTGACATGGCTCCCCGGAACATAGAGCGCGTACAAGTCGAGGTCTGCGCCGGATCGTCTTCGGGCCGCGCTTCCGCCGTTCCATTCGAGCGTGGCCGTCACGACAAGGCTGGGGTCGTCCTTGCGCATGTCAATAGTCGCCTGACCAGCCTTGGTGAGAGCGACTTTGCCCAGCGGGACAAGAGGGCGATTGGGCGACGTCAGCGGGATCGGTGGAACTGGCGATGAGATGGTCGGTGCGTAGATGGGGCGTGGTGGGGCAGCATGACTGGGCTGAGTGTGCGTGGCTGTCGCAGCAGTTGGAGGTTGCGCCGCGGACAGCCCGGGGTCATCTACCACAATGCCAACATCTGTTGCCAGTCCCGCCAGCCCCGTGTCCCATCCTTGGCCTACTGCCCTTACCTTCCAACCGCCTGCTCGTCTGTAGAGCTCAACGAGTACAGCTACTGTCTCTCGGTGTGTCAGCGGCGGCGGCGCGAACGTGATCGGTGCGCTTCCACACTCGATGGCGGCATGAGGGGTATTGCTCTCGTCAAAGTGGAGGACTGACAGTTCCGGGTCGATGCTGGCGACGATCGCAACCCGGTCGACTGTCGCAGGAACTGCGGTCAGATCCGCAACGATCGTCTGGCCGTTCAGCACGACCCCATCCTGCGACGAATGGTTGTAGAAGACCAGATCGTCATCACTCCGCGCCTTTCCGTCCTGCGCAAGCAAGACAGCAGACACGTCGATGCCCGTAGTGCGAGAAGTGAGGGTGACGCGGCAGACCGCTCCGGACAAGACAGCGTTGCCGCCTTTGGCAAGGGTGGTGGTCATAGTTGCCCTCTCACGGTGGTGCGTACATCGTGGTACCCGCAACCAGCCCGTGTTGGAAAAACAGTGTTTTCTTCCGGTGAAGCACCTCCGAGAAGATCACGTTGCGGAGGTTGCAAGGTGCGTCAGCCGATCGGCCTTCCGTCTCAGTTTCCGTCTCATTCAGTCTCGTTCACGGCTGTTCAGGCCAGACCGTGGCCACCCCCCCGTGGCGGATGGCGGACCAACATGACCGCAGGTGAACGTCCCCGAACACACCCCCGCAGCCCACCACCACAGTTGGAAAGCGTGTTGGGGGCAACCCCTCACGAGTTCGAATCTCGTATCCTCCGCCAGTGCCTCACCGGGCACGATGTCGAAGGGCCCCACCGCAAGGTGGGGCCCTTCGTCGTGTTGGGGGTGTGGGTCAGCGGGTGGCCAGGAGTTGGAGGGTGTCGATCACTCGGTTCGAGAAGCCCCACTCGTTGTCGTACCAGGCGACGACCTTGATGTGGCGGCCTTCCACGCGCGTGAGGGCGGAGTCGAAGATCGAGGAGGCGGGGTTGCCCACGATGTCGGAGGAGACCAGCGCGTCCTCCGAGTACTCGAGGACGCCGGCCAGCGGGCCCTCGGCGGCGGTGCGGTAGGCGGCCAGGACGTCGTCGCGGGTCACGTCGCGGGCGACGGTCGTGTTGAGTTCGACGATCGAGCCCACCGGGATCGGGACCCGGATGGAGTCGCCGGACAGCTTGCCGTCGAGGTTCGGCAGCACCAGGCCGATCGCCTTGGCGGCGCCCGTCGTGGTCGGCACGATGTTGACGCCGGCGGCGCGGGCGCGGCGGGCGTCGCGGTGCGGGCCGTCCTGGAGGTTCTGCTCCTGGGTGTAGGCGTGCACCGTCGTCATGAAGCCGTGCTCGATGCCGGCGAGCTCGTCGAGGACCGCGGCCAGCGGCGCGAGCGCGTTGGTCGTGCAGGAGGCGTTGGAGACGATCGTGTGGATCTCCGGGTCGTAGGCGTCCGAGTTGACGCCGTACGCCAGGGTGACGTCGGCGCCGTCCGACGGGGCGCTGACGAGCACCTTCTTCGCGCCCGCGTCGAGGTGGGCGCGGGCCGCCTTCGCCGAGGTGAAGCGGCCGGTGGCCTCCAGGACGATGTCGACGCCGAGTTCGGCCCAGGGGAGCTGTGCGGGCTCGCGCTCGGCCAGCACCTTGATACGGCGGCCGTCGACCACGAGCGTGTCCCCGTCGGCGGTCACCGGGCGGCCCAGGCGGCCGGCCGTCGAGTCGTACGCCAGGAGCCGGGCGAGGGTGGCGGGCTCCGTGAGGTCGTTGACGGCGACGACTTCGAGGTCGCTGTCGCGTTCCAGGAGTGCGCGCAGCACGTTGCGTCCGATGCGGCCGAATCCGTTGATCGCGATGCGAGTCATGAATGCCCCTTGATGTCCGTGCGGTGCGGGTTCGACTCCAGCGTCGCGCGCGGTGTCCGGGCCGGACAGTGGCGACAACGCCATGGTTCAAAAGGATCGCGCCAGGCGGCAGCGGCCCGCGGGGTTCGCTACTCGCCCCGGGTGAACGTGCGCCGGTAGTCGCTCGGGGTCGTGCCGAGGATGCGCTGGAAGTGCAGCCGCAGATTCGCGCCGGTGCCCAGACCGACGTCGGCGGCGATCTGCTCCACGCTCCGCTCCGAACGCTCCAGCAGTTCACGGGCCACGTCGATGCGGGCGCGCATCACCCACTGCATCGGCGTGTAGCCGGTCTCCTCGACGAAGCGTCGCGAGAACGTACGCGCCGACACCCCGGCCTCCCTCGCCATCATGTCGAGGGTGAGGGGCTCTCCCAGCCGGTGCAGCGCCCACTCCCGGGTGCGGGCGAACCGCTCGCCGAGCGGCTCGGGCACGCTGCGCGGCACGTACTGCGCCTGTCCGCCGCTGCGGTAGGGGGCCGCGACCAGGCGCCGGGCAGCGTGGTTGGAGGCGGCCACGCCGAGGTCGCCGCGCAGGATGTGCAGGCACAGGTCGATTCCGGAGGCGGCACCCGCCGACGTGAGCACGCTGCCCTCGTCGACGAACAGGACGTTCTCGTCGACCTGGACGAGCGGGTGCTTCGCCGCGAGCGCCCGGGTGTAGTGCCAGTGCGTCGTGGCGCGGCGGCCGTCGAGCAGGCCCGTGGCGGCGAGGGCGAAGGCGCCCGTCGAGATGGCGGCGAGCCGGGTGCCCCGGGTGTGCGCGGCGATCAGCGCGTCGACGACGGCGGGCGGCGGGTCCTCGCGGTCGGGGAACCGGTAGCCGGGGATGAAGACGATGTCCGCCCACGCGAGCGCGTCGAGGCCGTGGGCGACGTGGTACGACAGGCCGTCGGCGCCGGTCACCAGGCCGGGGGCCGCCCCGCACACGCGCACCTCGTACGGCATGCTCGCGCGGGTCGTGAACACCTGCGCGGGAATGCCGACGTCGAGCGGCTTCGCGCCCACGAGCACAAGGACGGCGACGCGATGCAGACGGGAGGACGGCACGGGGACAGGGTACGAGGGGCGCACCACGACGCGGGCGGGCCCACCACGACAGGACCCTCCGGCGTCGGGGCGCCCCGTGTCATACCGGTTCCGGTTGCGGCTCCCTCTCCGGTACCGGGGTGACCTCCCGCTCCCACGACCGTGTGATGCGGACGTAGGCGTAGATCACCGACCCCATCGCCAGGAGCACCAGGGGCCCGTACAGCCACGCGTGGAGGGCCATCTCCATCGAGAGGTAGCGGTACGACAGCAGGAGCGCCGTGAAAACCGCCGTGCCGTAGCCGACCAGGTGGGTCGCCGTGCGGTCCCAGCCGCGGGCCTGGGCGCGCAGGCCCGCCTCGATGGTGAGGGTGAAGACCACGCCGGCGACGAGGTCGGTGCCGTAGTGCCAGCCGAAGCCGAGGGTCGCCGTGAGCGTGGCGAGCAGCCAGAACGTGCCCCCGTGGCGCAGGAGCGCGGGGCCCTTGCGGGAGTGGATGAAGATCGCGGTGGCCCACGCGGTGTGCAGGCTCGGCATGCAGTTGCGCGGGGTGAGCTCGTCGAACGGGATGGGCTGCGGGTCGGTGAGCGGGGGTGGGGTGTGCGGCCAGAAGTCGCCCACCATCCACTGGGCGGTGGCCGGCGTGTGGGTCCACAGGCCGTCCGGCTGCCAGTGTTCGACGCCCGTGCCGTAGGCGAAGACCGGGCCGACCACCGGGAAGATCATGTAGATGCCGGGTCCGAGCAGGCCTATGACCAGGAAGGTGCGCACCAGGTGGTGGCGGGGGAAGCGGCGTTCGGCCGCCACGTTGCGCAGCCCGTAGAGGGAGACGACGACCGCGGCCACGGCGAGCTGGCCGTAGACGAGGTCGAGGAAGTGGGCGCCGACGGGGCCCGTGGCCTTGAGCATGCGGCCGGCCAGCCAGGACGGGTCGCCCAGCGCGTGGTCGGCGACCGCCAGATACGGGTCGAGGACCGTCGGGCGGGCCTTGGCGGTGATGAGCAGCCAGGTGTCGCCGGTCTTGCGGCCGGCCACCAGGAGCAGGGCCAGGCCCACGCCCTTGAGCAGCAGGACGCGTTCGTGGCCGGTGCGGCGGGTGACGGCGATGACCGCGCAGCCCAGGATGACCCACAGTGCCCCGTTCCCGAACGGGTGGCCGCCGTGCAGTCCGGTGCCGGTCGCCCAGCGCAGCAACAGCAGGACCGCGTCGATGCCGAGTGCGACGCCGAGCGCGATGAATCGCTCGCGCCGGGTGAGCACCACCATCATCAGGGCCATGCTGCCGTAGAGCAGGAAGCCTGACTTAGGCGGGAATATCACCTCTTTGACCTGAGTCGTGAGCGGGCCCGGCAGGCCGTAGTGGCGGGCGGTGATCTCCAGCGCGACAAGGAAGCCGAGGGTGACCGCACCGGCCGCGGCCCACAGGAGGACCTGTGGCCGACGCCACGCGGCGGATGCCGATCTTCGTCGTATTCGCGAGAGGTCCCGCGACTCTCCAGGTATCAATTGGCTGGCCGATTCTCAGACATATGGGTGCAAGGTGGTCACTGGGCGGATGCCGGGCGGGCGTTGAGGGCACGTTGGGCGGGCGTTGGGACGCCGATCATCGTAAGTTCAAAGACCCCCCACAGTTCAGAGGGCCGAGCCAGGAATCTGGTTCGGCCCCGAGGCGCGTGCGCGGTCGCTCACGTCAGATTCAGGCCACCGTCCAGCACGATCACCTCGCCGGTGAGATAGCGGTGGGCGATCAGCGCGGCCACCAGGTCGGCCACGTCGGCGGGTTGGGCGGGGCGGTGCATCGGGGCGCGGTCGCGCCAGAGTTCGTGGGCCTGCGTCCAGTCCTTCGTCATCGGGGTGTCCACCAGGCCGGGCGCCACGGCGTTGACCCGGACGTCGGGGCCGAGCGCGGCGGCGAGCAGGCGCGTCACATGGTTCAGGGCGGCCTTGCTCGCCGCGTACGGGACGGAGGAGCCCTTGGGGCGCACCCCGGCATGGCTGGTGACGTTCACCACACAGCCGCCGCCGGGTGACTCGCGGAGCGCCGGGAGCGCCTCCGTGCACAGCACCCAGGGCGCGATCAGGTTGACCTCCAGCAGCCGGCGCCAGTCCGCCGGGGTCGCGGCGGCCAGGTCGGCGTGCGGGATGGGCCAGCTGATGCCCGCGTTGTTCACCAGGACGTCGAGGCGGCCGTACCGGTCGAGGACCGCGCCGACCAGGGCCCGGGTCTCCTCCTCCACCTCCAGGTCCGCCCGTACGTACGTCCCGCCGAGCTCGGCCGCCAGCGCCTCGCCGGCGTCGGTGCTGCGGCGCGAGTGCACGACGACCCGCGCCCCGTCCCCGGCCAGCCGCCGGGCGACGGCCTCACCGATGCCCGAGGTGGACCCGGTGACCAGGGCCACGGGACGGTCGTCCTGCTGTTCAGTTCCCATGCCGCTGGATCCTGCCACCGGGGCCCGGTGACCCTGTTGGCCAGGCGGCCCGAGCGCACAGTAGGCCCGGTGTCACCACGCTCCGGGCCTTGGGCGGCACGGTCGGTCCCCCGTTACTTCCCCTCGGCGAGTGTGTGCGCGACCAGGGCGTTTGCGTGGCCGTGGCCCAGGCCGTGTTCCGTTTTGAGCCAGGTGACGAGTTGCATGTGCCGGGTCAGCGGGGAGCTGCGGATCAGCTCCAGCCACTCCTCGACCGGGCGGCCGTACTTCTTCTCGATGGAGGGGAAGTAGCTGGCGGGGCCCTTCACCGGCTCGGTCATGTGACTCACGTCCTTTCGTTGTGTCCGTGTCACCCTCTACGACCGCGGCCGGCGGCGGAAGTAATCGGGGGTTCACCGGTCATCTCCGCCCAGCAGTCGGCGCGTTGTGGCCACACCCCACGGGTCCAGGGACAGCAGCCGGTCGCTGGAGGCCATCAGACCGCCGGTCGCCTCGACGTGCGCCGCCCAGCGCTCGCGGGTCTCCACGGCCGGGCGGGCCATCAGACAGTCGGGGTCGTTGACCCAGAGGCGGCCGTGCTGCCACTGGCGTCCGACGCCGGTGAACTCGGCCGGATCCTGCCCGGGTTGGCTGTAGTCGCCGGCCTCGGGGCGGCGGTGCGGGGCCGTGTCGGGGCTGACCCGCATGGCGTCGAAGAGGCTGATGGAGGGCAGGAGCGGGGCACCGCAGCCCAGCAGGTAGGCGTCCGTCCCGATCGCCTCGCGGATCAGCGCGATGCCGGAGCGGTACGCCTCCAGCGCGTCGACCGGCGCGTGGCGTACGCCGTCCAGGGCGCCCGCGTAGAGGAAGTCGACCTTGAAGTAGTCGTAGCCCTCGGTACGGAGGGTGCGGAAGACGTCCGTCAGGTATGCGGCGGCCTCGGGGTGGGTGGTGTCCAGGACGCGCAGGTCGTGGCCCCAGTTGCGGCCGGCGTGGGTGAAGCCGCCCTCGGTGTCCCGGACCAGCCAGTCGGGGTGCTCGGTGGCCAGGTCGCTCGCCGGGTCGACCAGGAAGGGTGCCGTCCAGATGCCGGCCCGGCGGCCCCGGGCGCGGATCGCGTCGGCGATGTGCCGGCGGGAGCGGAAGCGGCCGGAGAGGGTGAGCCAGTCGCCGAGGGCCTTCTGGTAGCCGTCGTCGATCTGGACGACGTCGATGGGCAGGTCGAGGGTGTCCATCGCGCGCAGGTTCTCGTGGATGTCGTCCTCGGTGACCTGGGTGAAGTACTCGTACCAGGAGCACCAGACGGTGGGTGCCGGGCGCGGGGGCGTCACTCCGAGCGTCTCCGCCCACTCCCCCAGCAGCGACTGGACATCCGTGCCCGTCCACTCCTTCACCGGGCCGTCGGCGCTCACCTCCGCGACGGTCCCGGCCAGGACGAGCCTGATGGACGGGACCTCGCGGACCGGGTCCGGGGCCGCCCAGAGGCGGACCGGGGAGCCGTCACCGGGGTCCAGGGCCAGCAACCCCTCTCCCTGGAAGGCTCCTTCGGGGACGGTGACGCCGGGCCGGTAGCAGACCGTCGCCCAGTTGTCGTTCGTCGGGCGGTACGGCCGGTCGCCGAGGGCGTAGCCGCCGCTGGGGCTCCAGGACTGCCAACCCTCCTCGTGGACACGGGCGTTGGCCAGGTCCACCGGGACGGAGGCGACCGGGGTGAAGGAGTGAAGCACGGTGGTTCTCTTTCAAGTACGAGGGGCTCAGCCCTTGTTGGCGCCCAGGGTGAGGCCGCTCACGAACTGGCGTTGCAGGGTGAAGTAGACGATCAGGGTGGGGATGGCGGTGAGGAGGGCGCCGGCGGCGACGAGGTTGGGGTCGGTGAAGTACTGGCCGGAGAGGTTGTTCAGGGCCGAGGTGATGGGCATGTTCTCGCCGGTGGAGATGAGGACGATGGCCCAGAAGAAGTCGTTGTAGATCCAGATGGAGAGCAGGGTGGCGAGGGCTGCCATGGCCGGTTTGCACAGGGGGAGGGTGATCTGCCAGTACAGGCGCCATACGGAGGCGCCGTCGACGAGGGCGGCCTCGGTCAGCTCGTGCGGGAGGGAGCGCATGTAGTTGCTGAGGACGAAGGCGCAGAAGCCGGACTGGAAGGCGACGTGGATGAGGACCAGGCCGAGGGCGGAGTCGTACAGCTTGCCGCTCATCGTGATGCCCGGCAGGTCCACCAGCAGGTACAGCCGGTACAGCGGGGTGATGATGACCTGCTGGGGGAGCAGGTTGCCGGCGGTGAAGACCAGGAGCAGGGCGAGGTTGAGGCGGAAGTCGAAGCGGCTGACGTAGAAGGCCACCATCGACGACAGCAGCAGGGTCACCAGGACCGCCGGGACCGCGATGAGCAGGGTGTTGCCGAAGTAGTGGAGCATGTCGGACTGCTGGAAGGCGTTGCTGAAGTTGTCCAGGCTCAGCTTGTCGGGCCAGGACACATATCCCTTCTCGCTGGTCTCCGCGTAGGGGCGCAGGGCCGCGAACAGGGCCCACAGCAGCGGGGCGAGCCACGCCAGGGAGGTGACGATGAGGAAGGTGTGCAGCAGGATCCGGGCCGGGCGTACCGGCTTCCCGCGCAGGGCGATTCCGCTCATGCTCGCCGCTCCTTCCGGAAGGTCGCGATCAGGTAGGGGACGATCACGGCGAGGGAGATGACCAGGAGGACGACGGCGATGGCGGAGCCGTAGCCGATGCGGCTGGACTCTCCGATGATGTTGTTGGTGACCAGGATCGAGAGCAGTTCGGTGCCCTGGGCGCCCTTGTTGAAGACGAAGACCAGGTCGAAGGCGCGCAGGGCTTCGATGATGGTGACGACCAGGACGACGGTGTTGGTGGGGCGCAGGGTGGGGAAGATGACGTTCTTGAAGGTCTGCCATTCGCCGGCGCCGTCGAGTGCGGAGGCCTCGCGCAGGGCCGGGTCGACGCTTTTGAGGCCGGCGAGGTAGAGGATCATCATGTAGCCGGCGTGGCGCCAGGAGGCGGCGACGAGGATGGCCCAGAGGTTGAGGTCGGGGTCGCCGATCCAGTCGATGTAGTGGCCGGGGGTGTTGGCGCCGATCACGCTGTTGATCAGGCCGGTGTCGGGGTTGTAGATGAGCTGCCAGACGAAGCCGATGACGGCCATCGACATGACGACGGGCAGGAAGAACGCGGTCTGGTAGACGCGGCTGAAGCGGATCTTCTTGTCCAGCTGGACGGCCAGGAACAGGCCGAAGGGGGTGGGCAGCAGGATCAGCACCACGAACCAGATCACGTTGTGCTGGACCGCGGGCCAGAACTGCGGGTTGGTGGTGAACAGTTCACGGAAGTTGTCCAGGCCGACCCACTTGATGGAGTCGAAGCCGATGCCGTCCCACGTGGTGAACGCCAGCGCGATGGACGCCAGAGCCGTCAGCCACACCAGGGCGACGTGCAGGATCGTGGGGACGCCCGCCATCAGACCGAGGGTGATCCGGTCGCGGCGGGTGAGGAGGCGGCGGTGGCCCGTCGGCCTCTTGCGCGGGGCAACGCCCGAAGGCGACGCGAGGGGCGCCGCCGTCGGGGTCTCGGTGGTCTCGGTGCCGGTCGTCATGACGAGGCGAAGATCGTCTTCTTCTGGCGCTCGACCGAGGAGAGGATGCCGTCGATGCCCTTGGGGTCCCGGATGAACTTCTGAAGCGCGGGCTGCATCACCGTCGACGTGAAGTCTGGCCGGCTGTCGCGGTCCATGAACTGGGTCAGGCTCTTGGCGCCGCTGATCATGTCGTACGCCTTCTTCTGGAGGGCGGTGTACGAGGAGGTGTCGGCGGTGCTGGACGCGGCGACGACACTGGAGTCGGCCTTGAGGTAGAGGGCCTCGGCCTCCGGGGTGCCGAGGAACTCCAGGAGCTTGACGGCGCCCGCGTGGTTCTTGGGGCTCTTGCTCATCATGTAGCCGTCGGTCGGCGCCTCGACGGTGTCCTGCCCGAACTCGGGGCTGATCTCCGGGAAGGGGAAGAAGTCGAGGTCGTCCTGGATGGTCTTGTCGGTGGCCTGCTGGCCCACGAAGGAGCCCAGCAGATACATGCCGGCCTTGCCGGAGAGCATGCTCTGGGCGGCGTCCTGCCAGGTGCGGCCGACGGCACCGTCCTGGTGGTAGGGGAGGATCTCGGCCCACAGGTCGAAGGCCTTGCGGACCTTGGCGTCGGTCCAGGATGCCTTTCCGGCCATCAGGTCGACGTGGAAGTCGTAGCCGTTGGTACGGAAGTTGAGCTGGTCGAAGGTGCCGAGGGCGGGCCAGGCGTCCTTGTCGCCGAAGGCGATCGGAACCAGGCCGTCCTTCTTCATCTGCTTGCACAGGGCGACGAACTCGTCCCACTTGGTGGGGACCGTGTAGCCGTGCTTCTGGAAGACGCTCTTGCGGTAGAAGACCGCCCACGGATAGGTGTCCAGCGGGACGAAGTAGTACTTGCCGTCCGCGCCCTTGCTGAGCTTCTTCATCGCCTCGGGGAAGTTGTCCCCGATCTTCGCCCAGACGTCGTCGAGCGGGGTGGCGAGGCCCTTGGCCGCGAAGAACTGCATGCGGTACCCGGCGAACCAGTTGAACACGTCGTCCGGCGTGCCCTGGAGGTAGGCGTTGATCTGCTCCTGGAACGTGTTGTGGTCCTTGGTGTTCACGTCGACCGTGATCCCGGACTGCTTGGTGAAGGCGGCGTAGATCTCGGCGTACGCCTTCTTCGGCACCGCGTCGGAGCCGTTGGACCCGAGGGTGACGGTCTTCGGGTCGGCGGCCGTGCCGCTGCCGCCGCAGGCGCTGAGCAGGGGGATGCCGGCGCCGAGTACGGCGGCGCCGCCTATGCCGCGCAGCAGGGTCCGGCGGCTGGGTGAGGGGAGGTGGAGGTCGGACATGAACGGCTCCTGAGGGCAGGGTTCGGCCAGGCAGGGCGAAGGGGAATGCTGAAGTCCGTCGTAAACGACCAGAAATCAACTTGACCGAACACGGTTGCGTAATGACAGCCGTATGTCCTGTCATGCGTCAAGAGATGATGGGCACCTTTGTGGAAATGTGACCGACACATACAAGATCGACCAGAAGGCCCGAATAGCCTTCGACCCGTCGGACAAGCCCTCCGGGCCCGCTACCTGATCTCGACCGAGTCCGTCTCGCTGACCTGGTCGGTCTCGGAGATCCGCACGGTCGTCTTCATGGTCCAGGTGCCGGCGAGGGGCAGGCTGAAGTCGTTCGTGCCCCAGTAGCCGCCCCGGTCGCTGAGCCGGGCGTCGAGGGGGCCGATGTCCTGGGACGGGAGCGTGAAGGTCAGCCGCAGCTCGGGGACGGCCGCGAAGCCGCCGTCGGCGCCGAACACCACGGCCTGGATCTGGTTCTGGCCGACCTGGCCCGGGTCGAGGGTGATCTGCACGGTCCCGCGCCCGGCGGCGCCCATGTCGAAGGGCACGTTGGTGACCGAGGCGACGGGCAGCCCGCCGGCCGGGGCCGCGTCGCTCGCCTCCTCCGCCGCCCGCCCGGGCAGCGTGCCGGTCAGCACGGTCGTCAGCACCAGCACGACGACCCCCACGGTGACCTCGACGGCCACGGACCGCCGCAGCCCTCGCCGGTACCCGATCCCCTCCGAGGGGCGGGCTGCCTCTGCCGCCGGAGGCAGCGGCGGCCCGCCCGCCGGCTCCGGCACCCGCTCCGACGCGCGTACGACGCTCTCGGCGTCCACCGTCACCAGCCGTGCCGCCCACTGCCGCGACAGCCCGGCCGCCCCGAGCAGCACGACCACCGCCGTGAGCTTGAAGAGCAGCAGTCGGCCGTACGAGGTCCCGGTCAGCGCCGCCCAGGAGCCGAGGCCTCGCCAGGACTGGTACACCCCGGTCACGACCAGGACGGTCACACAGGCGAAGGCGAGCCGGGAGAAGCGGGCGACCGTGGCGGCCTCGACCACCGACGCCCGGTACAGGGTGGTGACCAGGGCGGTGAGGCCGCCCAGCCAGGCCGCCATCGCGAGGACGTGCAGCACGGAGGAGGCCATCGCCAGCGGCACCTGGATACCGGCCGAGGCGTGCTCGCCGGCGGCCCAGGTCAGGGCCAGGGCGACGGCGAGGACACCGCCGACGGTCCGCGTGCCCTTGGCGCTCCACGCCCTGCGCACCCAGCGCAGATACCCGGCGGTCAGCGCGAGCAGTCCCAGCCGGGCCAGCAGCACCTGGCCGGGGCGGGTCGTCAGGGTCCGGCCGAAGCCGTCGAGGGTCGGGGCCGTCCCCGTCTCGTAGGCCGCCCTGAGCAGCAGCAGAGCGACACTCGCCCCGGCCAGCGTCCACCAGCCCGCCCACAGCAGCCGGGGCAGGATGTTCGCGTCGGCCGGGCGGCAGCCGGCGAGGAAGACGGCCGTGCCGATGAGCAGGGCGGCGGCGAGATAGGCCAGGTAGCGGGCGATGTTGTAGAGGGCGGCCGTCGTCGGGTTCTCGACCGGGCCGGGGTCCACGGACGCCGTGGTGGCCGAGGGCTTGCCCACGGAGAACGTGAACGCGCCCGACACGGGGTGGCTGTCCGCCGAGACCACCCGCCAGGCCACGGTGAAGGTGCCCTCGCCGAGCCCCTCGGCCGGCAGGGTCACCCGGGCCGTGTCCGAGCGGCCCGGCACATGCCCGGCCTCGCCGGTGCGGATCCGCTGGTTCTTCGGGTCCAGGACCCGGAAGGAGTCGTCGAGCAGACCGACGGACTCGGTGAAGGTCAGGGTGAGCTGGCGGGGGGCGGACTTGAGGACGGCTCCGTCCTCGGGGTCGGTGGCGCGGAGGGCGGCGTGGGCCGACGCGGGTCCCGCCCCGCCGAAGAGGAGCAGGACCAGCACGGTGCCCAGCAGCACCAGCCCTTGAAACCGTCGCCGACCTCGGCCACCGTCACGCTCCACGTCCGTACTCCGTCCCGCCGCTCCGGAACATGTACGTACGCGCGCGCCGGAACACTCACCAGGTCGGCCGCGCCGATACTCCTCCGTCGACGACGAGGTCCTGTCCGGTGATCCAGGAGGCGAGCGGGGAGGCGAGGAAGGCGCAGGCGTCGCCGACGTCCTCGGGGCGGCCCAGCCGGCCGAGCGGCGCCTTGCCGAGCCACCGTTCCACTCCCTCCGGCCAGTCGCCGGTGAGCCCCTCCCGGTCGATCAGTCCGGGCGAGACGCTGTTGACGCGCAGGCCGAGCGGGCCGTACTCCAGGGCGGCGGACCGCGCGTGCATGACGACGGCGGCCTTGGCGGCGGAGTAGTGGGCGTGCCCGGCGGCGGGGTGGCCGGCCTCGATGGAGGCGATGTGGGTCACCGAGCCGCCCCCGCCCTCGCTCATGACCTCGGCCGCCGCCTGCGTGCACGCGAACACGCTGGACACATTGGCGTCCACGACCTCCCGCCACTCGTCCGCGCTCATGGCGGCCAGCGCCTGGACGGGCTGCACACCGGCGTTGTTGACCAACGAGTCCAGTCGCCCGCCCCATTCGGCGGCCTCGCGCACCAGCCGGTGACACGCCTCCTCGTCCCGCAGATCGGCCCGCAGCACCGTGGCCCGGGCCCCCAACTCCCTGACGCGCACCGCCACTTCCTCCGCCGCCGCCACCGAGGTACGGCAATGCACCACGACCCCCGCCGCACCCCGCTCGGCGAACCGCAGGGCGATGCCGCGGCCGATGCCGCCACCCGCGCCGGTGACCAGGGCGACCTGCCCTTCGAGGAGTCTCATGGCCGACACAGTGCCGCGATCCGCGCCGCCTCGGCGGGATGCTGCGCCTTCCCGGGGGACAACCCCCGGACCCCCGGCAGAAAAACAGACCCGCGGAGATCACCCGCGTGAACACCGCAGCGCAGACCCGCACCCCACACCGGGACCACCCACCCCTCGACAAATCTCATGGCCGACACAGTGCCGCGATCCGCGCCGCCTCGGCGGGATGCTGCACCATCCCGGGGGACAACCCCCGGACCCCCGGCAGAAAAACAGACCCGCGGAGATCACCCGCGTGAACACCGCAGCGCAGACCCGCACCCCACACCGGGACCACCCACCCCTCGACAAATCTCATGGCCGACACAGTGCCGCGATCCGCACCGCCTCGGCGGGATAACGCGCCACCAGCTCCGTCACGTCCCCGTGTTCGTAGCCCTCGTAGGTGAACCCGGGTGCCATCGTGCACCCGAACAGGGTCCAGGCGCCGAGGCTCCGGCCGCCCATCCAGGTGCCGGCGGGGACGGTCAGCTGTACCGACTGTCCGGCGAGGACGTCGGGGCCGAGGACCGCTGTCCGGGACGTGCCGTCGGGGGCGAGGAGGAGGAGTTCCAGCGGATCGCCGAGGTAGTGGTGCCAGATCTCGTCGGCGGGCAGGCGGTGCAGGGCGGAGTGGTCGGCCGCGGTGAGGAGGGCGACTATGGCGGTGCCCTCCGGGCGGCCGTCGGCCCGCTCGGGTCCCTCCCACGTACGGCGGAACAGACCCCCTTCGCGCGGGATCGGTTCCAGTCCGTAGTGGGCGACGAGGTCATCCGGGGTCACCCGGGGAAGGCTACCTCCCGCCGCAGGAAGGCGAGTTGGGCGTGCTTCTCGGGCAGGTACACGTCCGGGAGGTCGATCTCCGGCAGCACCACCCGCTCCCCCGCCACAAATCCCTGGCGCAGGAAGCGGGCGATCGCCTTCTCGTTGCGCACGTCGGGATCGACGACGACCCGCCGCCGGTCGAGGCCGACCAGGACGTACGAGGCGACGGCGCCGAGCAGCGCGGAGGACCAGCCCGCCCGCGCGCCGTCGGTTCCGGCGGGCGCGAGGAGCAGATGGACGCCGATGTCGCCGGGCTCCACGGCGTAGCACTCGCTGACCCGGTCGGCCTCGGGCTCGTAGGTCTGGAGCAGCCCGACCGGCTCGCCGTCCTTCTCCAGGAGGTAGGCGTGGTGGGTGTCGAGGGTGTCCATGTGGGCGTAGATCTCGGCGACCTGGTCCTCGGTGAGTCCGTTCATGCCCCAGAAGGCGGCGCGTTCCTCGCTGACCCAGCCGTGCACCAGCCCGGCGTCGGCCTTGGCGTCGAGCACCCGGACGCGGACGGTGCCGAAGTCGTCGACGTCCTGCGTGTGGACGTAGAGGTCAGACATCGCTCTCCTTGCTGAGCTGTTCGAAGTCGGTGACGACCGGGACGAGGTCGCCGCCGAGCCACAGGGGCAGTTGATCACGGTGGTGGGGCGAGCCGGGGACCCCGGAGGCACCGAACGGCACCACCCAGCGGCTGTCCGCACGCCGGGCGAGGTCCCAGACGTAGCGGGCGGCGGGACCGCGCGCGGCCAGGTCGGTGAGGCCCGGGACCGCGGAGGTGCAGAGCACACAGTCGTGGTCGCCGGAGAGCCCCGGTTCGTCGTACGACGGGTCGGGCAACGCCCGCCAGGGGAGCAGGCGGTGGGTCTCGCCCCAGGTCTTGACGGGGTTCCCCGCGGCCACCTCCTCGACGGCGGCGCGCACCTCCGCGGGCCGGTCGACGCCGTACAACTCCTCGGCGCGCAGCAGGTGTTCGAGGGCGTAGCCGATGCGCGGGACGAGGCCGAGCCAGGGGAGGAGGACCTCCGGGTAGGCGGGCACGGTGGTGAGCGCGGCGAACGCGGGGTGCGCCGCGAGCCGCCGTACGACCGCGCCGCGCACCGCCGAGTAGAGGGCGGCGGCCGTACTGTCCGCGTCCATGTGGCGGTTCCAGCCGAGGAGGGTCTCCCTGACCTCGGCGGCCTCGGGGCTGAGGTCTTCGAGTGCCGCCAGGTGCTCCAACAGGGGTTCGGCGGAGGCGAGATGGGCGTCCATGTGGATGGCCGGCATGTCGGCGGCCGTCCACTTCTCCTTCTTCGCGAGCAGCGCGGCGATGCGGTTCGCCCGGTGCGGCGGGGCGAACTCGACGCCGAGCGGGGCGGCCGGCCCGCGCTGGTTGGCCATCACGGCGACGCCGTCGGTGAGTTCGCCGTACGGCATCTCGTGCCAGCCGGTCCACTCGTGCCCGGCCTCCCAGGCGGGGACGATCCGGGTGCGGTTGGCGGTGGACCGTACCGGCACCCGGCCCGCGACCCGGTGCAGCAGCCCGCCCTCGGTGTCGGCGGCCTGCACGACGTTGACCGGCTCGGCCCAGCGGTCGAAGGCCCGGTCGACGTCGGCGACCCGGCGGGCGCGCAGGAGGGGCAGCAGGGTGCTGAAGCCCAGGTCACCGGTCACCCGGGGCGGGTTGCGCAGGCTGAGGGCGAGCGGGGTGGCGTCGTCGCTCCCCTCGGATCCGTCGTCGAGGCCCTCCGGGCCACCGGCGATCACCGGCCCGCGCGCGGTCTCGATGACCTCGATCTCCACCGGCTCCTCACCGGCGACCTCGATGGTCTCGGTGTGCCGGGCGGCGCGCCGCCAGCTCCCGTCCGGGTCGAGGGCCTCGACCCCGGCGCCGGTGCGGCGCAGTTTCTCGCTGTACAGGTCCTGGTAGTCGGCCATGGCGTTGGTGATGGCCCAGGCGACCGTGCCGGTGTGGCCGAAGTGGGCGATGCCGGGGACGCCGGGGACGGCGAGGCCGACGACGTCGAACTCCGGGCAGGACAGGTGGATCTGCTGGTAGACGCCGGGGTCCTCGATGAAGCGGTGCGGGTCGCCGGCGATGACGGCGTGGCCGGTCGTGGTCCGCTCGCCGCTCACCAGCCAGCCGTTGCTGCCGGAGGTGCCGGGGCCGTCGATGGCGAACAGTGCGACGGCCGCCTCGCCGAGATGCCGGACGGCCTGCTCGCGCCAGAGCTTCGCCGGGAAGCCCGCGAAGAGGATGTGGGTGGCGAGCCAGACGCCGAGCGGGGTCCAGGGCTCCCAGCGGCCGGGGGTGCCGAGGGGGAGGTCCGTCTCGGCCAGACCCTCGTTGACGCCGTCGACGTACGCCCGGACCCAGTCGGCCGTTTCGGGGTCTTTCGCGGCGAGGTCGGTGAAGCAGCGCCGCGCGGTGTCGTCGACGCGGGCGCGGCGGACGAAGCGGTCCCAGGGGAGGGCCTCGACGCCGAGGAGGGCGGCCGAGGTGCCGTGGGCGCGGCGCCGTTCGACCTCCAGCTGCCAGGCGCGGTCGCGGGCGGTGACCCGGCCCTGGGCGCGGGCGAGTTCACGCACACTGTCGGCGCGCAGATGCGGGACACCCCAGGCATCTCGGTAGATCTCGGCGCTCACGCTGGGGCTCTCCTGTGCTTTAGGTTAGGCTCACCTAAGTAGGTCGTGGTGAAATCGTACGCGAGGGGTGAAGAGGCGATGGGGCAGGGGCACGGCTGGGAGGGCGCGGTCCTCAGACTGCTGCGGGCGAAGGACTTCGTCCTCACGGTGACCGGCGCCGAGGACGTCACCCCGCACTACCGGCGGCTCCGTCTCACCGACGGCGGTCTGCTCGCCGCGACCGGTGTGCATCCGACGATGTGGGTGCGGCTGTGGTTCGCCGCCGCGGGCAAGCCGCACCAGCGGGCGTACACGCTCGTCGACCCGGACCCGGCGGCCGGCACCTTCAGCCTGGAGTTCGCGCTCCATGAGGGCGTGGCGAGCGACTGGGCCCGCGCGGCGAAGCCCGGCGACACGATCGAGGCCACGGTCCACGGCACGGAGTTCACCCACCCCGACCCCTCTCCGACGCACGTCTTCGTGATCGGTGACCCGGCCTCGCTGCCCGCGATCAACTCCCTGCTGGCCGCGCTCGACCCGTCCCCGGCGACGATCTGGTTCGAGGGCGCCACCGACGGCCTCCCCTTCCGCACGGACGCGTCCCGCCACGACGTCCGGACCGGCGACGACCTGGTCACCCGGGTGAAGACCGACCTCCCGGACCTCCTCAGGGCCCACCCGGACGCGTACGTCTGGATCGCCTGCGACACCAGGACGACCCGCACCCTGTCCTCCTACGTCCGCAAGGACCTGGGCGTCCCCAAGGAGCGCCTGCACGCGCTGGGGTACTGGCGGGCGGCCTGACCCGCGGCGCGGCATGATCGGAGACATGGACGTCTCCCTGCACCTCGCCCAGGACCCCGAGGCCGACGCGCTCCTCGGGCGTTCCCCGCTCGCCGCGCTCGTCGGGATGCTGCTGGACCAGCAGGTCCCGATGGAGTGGGCGTTCAAGGGGCCCCGGACGATCGCCGACCGGCTCGGCGCCGACGACCTCGACGCCCACGAGATCGCCGCCCAGGACCCGGAGGCCTTCGCGGCCGTGCTCTCCGACAAGCCGGCGGTCCACCGCTACCCGGGCTCCATGGCCAAGCGCGTCCAGCAGCTGTGCCAGTACCTCGTCGAGCACTACGACGGCAACGCCGAGCTGGTCTGGAAGGGCGTGGCCGACGGCCGCGAACTGCTGCGCCGGCTGGAGGAGCTGCCCGGCTTCGGCAAGCAGAAGGCCCAGATCTTCCTCGCCCTGCTCGGCAAGCAGCTGGGCGTCACCCCGAAGGGCTGGCGGGAGGCCGCGGGCGCCTACGGCGAGGCGAAGTCCTTCCGGTCCGTCGCCGACATCACCGGACCGGAGTCGCTGACGAAGGTGCGGGCGCACAAGCAGGAGATGAAGGCCGCCGCCAAGGCCGCCAAGGCCGCGAAGAAGTAAGCCGTACGGTCCAACCCACCGCGCGCCACGGCCGTACGCGGTCCAAGCATGGACCATGACCGAGGCACCGCACGGCTCCTCCTGGAGCCGGGAGTACGACGACCGCAAGGTCCACGCGCAGCAGGCTCCGCGCGGCGGCCATGAGCCGGAACCACCCTTCGAGGGCCCCCTGCACGCGCTGTCCAAGGCCGCCTGGCAAGTGGTCCTGGTCACCGGGCTCGCCTCCCTCGTCCTGGGCGTCCTGGTACTGGTCTGGCCCGGCTCCACGCTTCTCGCCACCGGCATCCTCTTCGGCGTCTACCTCGTCGTCAGCGGTGTCTTCCAGCTCGTCTCCGCCTTCGGCACGCACAAGACGACCGGGCTGCGCGTGCTCGCCTTCATCAGCGGCGCCCTGTCGATCCTGCTGGGCCTGTTCTGCTTCCGCGGCCCCATGCAGTCGATCCTGCTGCTCGCCCTGTGGATCGGCATCGGCTGGCTGATCCGCGGCATCACCCAGACCCTGGCCGCCGCCTCCGACCCGTCGATGCCCGCCCGCGGCTGGCAGGTCTTCCTCGGCATCGTCACTTTCATCGCCGGGATCGTCCTCATCGACTCCCCTTTCGAATCGGTCGCCGTCCTCACCGTGGTCGGCGGGATCTGGCTGGTCGTCGTGGGTGTCGTCGAGATCGTCACGGCGGTACGGATGCGCGGGCGGGCCCAGCGGATGCCGCGCGAAGTGTGACGGGGTAACCCGTGCGGGCGGATCTGACGGGCGACGCGAGGAACCTCGTACTCCCCGGGGCAGACCAGCAACCATGAGCAGCACCCGAACCTGGCTCCGCGCCTTCGTCCTGCTGCTCGCGCTGCTCATGCCCGGCGCCCACACCGGGGCGCACGCGGCGGTGCCGGTCGCGGCGAGTGAGGTCGCCGAGTACGACGTCCTGGACACGGTCCTGCGACCGGCTGCCCAGCATCCCGTCGCCCCGCTGCGTCCCGCGCCCCGGGCCGAGCCCCCGGCCCCCGTCGTCCCGGAGCGCCCCCCGCTCCCGGCGCCGCCGCGCCCGTCGTACGCCCAGCTCACCCTCCGCACGGTGGTCCTGCGCTGCTGACCGGCCCTCGCGACAGAGGCCGTTTCAGCAACGAACCCAAGGAGCACGACCGCCATGCCCGTCGACCCGTACGCCGTCCTGCGCGCCCTGCTGCGCGCCGAGGCCGCCCGCAACACGCCCAAGCCGCAGGATCGGGAACAGCAGCCGCAGCGGCCCCCGCAGGAGCAGCAGGGCCGCTGAGCCGCGCGTCCGGCGGACGCGGACCTACCGTTTCCGCCGGGCCGTACCGAAGATCGAGCGGGTGATCTCACGGCCGATCTGTGTGCCGACGGAGCGCGCGAGAGACTTGAACATCCCGCTGCCGACGACCTGTTCGACGACGGAGGGGTCCTCCTTGGCCTTCGGGGTGGCCTTGGGGGTCGTCTTGGGAGGCTCCGTCATCTCGTCCGGGCCCTTGGCCCCCCGCGTCGCGTTCAGCTTCTCGTACGCCGACTCTCTGTCCACAGCCTGTGCGTAACGTCCGTGGAGCGGCGAGGACTTGACCGCCTCGTAGAGGGCGGCGGGCTCGATCGGGCCCATCAGGGACTCGGGGGCGCGCAGCCGAGTCGCGGCGACGGGGGTCGGGGCGCCCTTCTCGCTGAGCACGGTGACCACGGCCTCACCCGTCCCGAGTCCGGTGAGCAGCTCCTCCAGGTCGTACGCCGAGTTGGGGAACGTCTTCACCGTCGCCTTCAGCGCCTTCTGGTCGTCCGGGGTGAAGGCCCTGAGCGCGTGCTGGACGCGGTTGCCGAGCTGGGCGAGGACCTCGCCGGGTACGTCCTTCGGGGTCTGCGTCACGAAGAAGACGCCGACCCCTTTCGAGCGAATCAGCCGGACGGTCTGCGTGATGGAGTCGAGGAACGCCTTCGAGGCGTCGTGGAAGAGCAGATGCGCCTCGTCGAAGAAGAAGACGAGCTTCGGCTTGTCCGCGTCGCCGACCTCGGGCAGGTCGTGGAAGAGGTCGGCGAGCAGCCACATCAGGAACGTCGAGAACAGCGCGGGTCTGTCCTGTACGGCGGGCAGTTCGAGGACGGAGACCATGCCGCGCCCGTCGGACGCCGTACGCATCAGGTCGGCGGTGTCGAACTCGGGCTCACCGAAGAAGTCGGCCATGCCCTGCGCCTCGAAGGCGGTGAGGGAGCGCAGGATCACGCCGGCCGTGGCGGTGGAGAGGCCGCCGATGTTCTTGAGTTCGGGCTTGCCCTCGTCGGAGGTCAGGAAGGTGACGACGGCCCTGAGGTCCTTCAGGTCGACGAGTTCGAGGCCCTTGGTGTCGGCGTAGTGGAAGATCAGGCCGAGGGACTGCTCCTGGGTCTGGTTGAGCTGGAGCACCTTGGAGAGCAGCAGCGGGCCGAAGTCGGTGACCGTCGCCCGTACGGGGATGCCGTGCCCGATGCCGCCGAGGGCGTAGAACTCGGCCGGGAAGCCGGTCGCCGTCCACCCCTGATGAACCTCCTGCGAGCGGCTGCGCACCTTGTCACCCGGCTGCCCCGGCGCCGAGATCCCGGACACGTCACCCTTGATGTCGGCCAGGAACACCGGCACGCCCTGCGCGGAGAGCTGCTCGGCGATCAGCTGGAGCGTCTTGGTCTTGCCGGTGCCGGTGGCGCCCGCGACCAGTCCGTGCCGGTTCAGCATCGGCAACGGGATCCTGACCTGCGCGTCCGGCAGACACACCCCGTCCCACAGCAGGGCGCCGAGATCGAGGGCGGGGCCGGCGAAGGCGTACCCGGAAGCGATCTCCAAGGCCTCCTTCGGAAGCGCGGGGGCACTGCCCGGCGCCTCGGCAGCGGTGGCCGGCGGCATGGTCTCGCTGTCACTCATCTCAGGCACCTGTTCCGGTTTGCCCCCGTTCATGGCATCTTTTCCAGCATCACACTCCGTCGCCATGGCTGCGCCCGGAAGGTCTTGACCGGTAGGCTTTCCGTGTGATCTTCAAGCGCATCGGAAACGGCCGGCCGTACCCCGACCACGGCCGGGAAAGCACCCGGCAGTGGGCGGACGTCGCGCCGCGCCCGGTCCGCCTCGATCAGCTGGTGACGACCAAGGGCCAGCTCGACCTGGAAACCCTGCTCGCCGAGGACTCCACGTTCTACGGCGACCTCTTCGCGCACGTCGTGAAGTGGCAGGGCGACCTGTATCTCGAGGACGGCCTCCACCGCGCGGTACGGGCGGCGCTCCAGCAGCGCCAGGTGCTGCACGCGCGTGTGCTTGAGCTGGATTAAGTGGCCACGCTGTAGAGGGTTGGCCCTTTCGGGTTCACCTGACCCGGATCCAATGATCATTTAGTAGGCATCGCCGCCCCGGCGCACTACGCTGCGCCCATGAGCATGCTGACTCCCCCAGGCATGGGCGGCAAGTACCGGATCACGGGGGACAAATACCCGCGCATGCGCCGGCCCCGGAGGCGCGGCAGGCTCGTGCTGGCGCTGGTGGCCTCCGTCGCCGCGCTCGGCCTCGTCGGCTGGGGCACGCTCCAGCTCATCGGCATCTTCACCGGCAACGACGACGAGGCATCCGCGGCGGGCCCCAAGGCGGACTGCGCGACGAAGGCGTCCCCGTCGGCCTCGGCGTCCACGTCCGCGTCCGCGTCCGCGTCGCACTATCCCAAGCCGGCGCAGATCACCGTCAACGTCTTCAACGCCACGCCCCGCGCGGGGCTCGCCAAGAAGACGGCGGACGAGCTGAAGAAGCGCGGCTTCAAGATCGGTGACGTGGGCAACGCGAGCGCGGAGTTCGACAAGAAGGTCAAGGGCGCGGGGCTGCTGGTGGGGCGTACGTCGGCTGTGGGCACGTCGTTGCCTGTGCTGGGCACGCAGTTGGGTGGGGCCGAGACGCGGGCTGACGGGCGTAAGGGGGCCGACGTCGATCTGGTCATCGGGACCGGGTTCAAGTCCCTGACGGCCAAGGCGGCGGCGGACAAGGCGCTGGCCGCGCTGGGGAACCCGCAGCCTGCGCCGAGTTCTTCGAAGAAGGCCTGCTGAAAGGCTTTTAAGGGCGCGGGGCTGTATCGAAACGCGGCTCCGCCGCGGGGCGCGACAAGCCACATACGGCCGTCAGTCGCAACGCATCCGCACCCCTACGGCGAAACCGCGCCCTTACTCAGCAGCACCGTAAAGACGGTCGCCCGCGTCTCCCAGGCCCGGCACGATGTAGCCGTGCTCGTTCAGGTGGTCGTCGACCGCTGCCGTCACCACCGTCACCGGGGTGCCCGCCAGTTCGCGTTCCATCAGCTCCACGCCCTCGGGCGCCGCGAGCAGCACCACGGCCGTCACATCGTCCGCGCCGCGCTTGATGAGCTCACGGATGGCGGCGACCAACGTCCCGCCCGTGGCCAGCATCGGGTCGAGGACGTACACCTGACGGCCCGAGAGGTCCTCCGGCATGCGCGAGGCGTACGTGGACGCCTCCAGCGTCTCCTCGTTGCGGATCATGCCGAGGAAGCCCACCTCGGCGGTCGGCAGCAGACGGACCATGCCGTCGAGCATGCCGAGGCCGGCGCGGAGGATCGGCACCACCAGGGGGCGCGGGTAGGACAGCTTCACGCCGGTGGTCCGGGCGACCGGCGTGTTGATGTCGACCTGCTCGGTGCGCACGTCGCGCGTGGCCTCGTAGGCGAGGAGGGTGACCAGCTCGTCGGCGAGACGGCGGAAGGTCGCGGAGTCGGTGCGCTGGTCGCGCAGCGTGGTGAGCTTGTGGGCGACCAGAGGGTGGTCGACGACGTGGAGACGCATGTCCACAACAGTAACCGGGCCCGCCATGCCCGGCGTCCCGGCAACGGCAAACCTCCCCTCACCCGTGCGCTGGCATCAAACCCCCCGACAGAGGGAAAGTGGGAGGGACGTGACGGGGTGGTGTGCCTATGCCAGTGCCTGTGCCGGAGCAGGACCCACAACAGGAGACCGACGCCGAGCGCCGCAGGCGGCGCGCCCAGTTCCTGCGCGATCTCGCCGAGGCCCGGGAGCTGCGCGACCGTGTCCAGCCCCGGCGCGCCAAGGCCGCACGGCTGCGCCACGCCATGCGCATGCGCACCTTCCGCTGGTAGGCCTTGGGCCGTTCTTGGGCCGCCTGATGCGTGTGCCGCACCGTCAGCCGCGTACGATCCCGCTGGTGGACGATCAAAACGGGCGGACACAGGGTGCCGAAGACGTCCCCTGAACGCTCCGTTTCTGCCACGATTCCGAGTGGGTGGGGCTCGGAGCCAATGCCTCCCCGCCCGCAGACCTCCGCCGGGGGGACCCCCAACCGGCACGCCTATGACCAGTGGGAGAGTCACGGTGTACTTCGCCGCACTGCTCGCGCGCACCGAAGACGGGTGGGAAGCGAGCGACACAGAGCTCCTCGACAATGTGGAGACGCTGTCGGATCTGGCCGACCTCGCCCGGGAAGCCGCGGCCGAGGACGACACGGTGCTCGTGCTGATCGAGCAGGAGGACGCCTGGTTCGGTGTCGTCCGCATCGACGGCGAGGACGACCCTCGTATCTACGTCTCGGACGCCGCCGCCGCTGCCCGCAGCAGTTACGGCGAGATCCTGCTCACCGACGAACTGCTCGGAAGGGAGCCCGGCGGCGACGACGCCGACCTGGAATCCCTCGACCTCGACGGCACCGAGGACGGCGAGGACGAGGACGACGACAACGACGACAACGACGACAAGGGCGGCGGCTCCGCCGAGGCCGTGCCGCACGGCCCGGTCGGCGACCCCGGCGTCCTCGACGACCTGGGCATCAGCGAGAAGGAGCTGAAGTCCCTGTCGCAGGACGCGCTCGGCGAGATCGCCGAGGCCCTGGGCGCCTCGGAGGTCCTGGAGACCGTCCGCTGACCGGGGAGACCTCAGGGGGTCCCCCGGACCCGGTGCGTGACCTGTGGCGGGCCGCGATGCGGCTCGCCCTGGACGAGGCCGGGAAGGCCGGGCCCGATGTGCCGGTCGGGGCCGTCGTACTGGCCCCGGACGGCACCACCGTCCTCGGCTCCGGGCACAACGAACGCGAGGCGGTCGGCGACCCGACCGCCCACGCGGAGGTCCTCGCGATCCGCCGGGCCGCCGTCCGGCTCGGCGAGTGGCGGCTGACCGGCTGCACGCTGGTCGTCACCCTCGAACCCTGCACGATGTGCGCGGGCGCGCTCGTGCAGTCCCGGGTGGACCGGGTCGTCTACGGCGCCCGCGACGAGAAGGCCGGCGCGGCCGGTTCCCTCTGGGACGTCATCCGCGACCGGCGGCTCAACCACCGGCCCGAGGTGATCGAGGGCGTCCTCGCCGAGGAGTGCGCGAGCCTGCTCACCGAGTTCTTCCGGGAGCGCTGAGAGCACCCGGATACCGATTTCAAACCATGCCCCACCTTGCTGTAAGGTCTCCCTCGGTAGCGTGTCCGAGCGGCCGAAGGAGCTCGCCTCGAAAGCGAGTGTGGCGCAAGTCACCGAGGGTTCAAATCCCTCCGCTACCGCTTGAGGAACAGCCCCCGACCAGGGAAAACGGGTCGGGGGCTGTTGCGTGTACGGAGCGCGCCGGGCGGTCGAATTCCGTTTGTCGCGTCTCCGGCTTGGGCAAAAGTAAGTGGCGTGTCCGCACCGCACTCCTCACCCCAGAAACGCGAGGCCCCCCACGTGCTGTTAGGAACGTCCCCCACGACAGATCTGCTGCCACGTCCCCTTCGGATACGGATCCCCGCGACACCGGTGCCGTCCAGACCCTCCGCCGACAAGGATCGGTGCGTCGGTCCACAGCGGTGATGCCGCCGAAGTACGCCATGACCCTCATGTCGGTCATCCTGGCCGGATTCGCCGTCATCGGCGTCGCAAACCTGATCAAGGTCTCGCACACCCCGCAGGGGCTCACCCTCGCCTCCGCCGTCGTGAGCTGCTGTTACGTCCTTCAGATGGCGCACTGTTCGCCCTCGGCCCGCGGCCGCCTCCAGGTCGTCAACCGGCGCTTCCCCTGGACGCTTGCCCTCCAGGCCCTGCTCTCCCTCAGCCCGGTGCTGTTCCTCGGCCACCAGTCGGGCGCCCTGGCCGGCTTTCTCGCCGGCGCCTGCACGGTGCTGCTGCGCGCCAAGCTGGCGTACGCGCTGTTCGGTGTGATCAACGTGGCCGTCCTCGTCACCGCCCTGGCAACCGGGGACGACCTCTTCACGGCCGCCTTCATGGTGCTGTCCTGCGCGTCCATCGGTCTGATCACCACCGCGCTGAGCCGGCTGGTCGATCTCGTCACCGAACTGCACCGGCGGCGCGAGGAGTCCGCCTGGGTCGCGGTGTCCCGGGAACGCGTGCGGTTCACCCAGGACCTGCACGACCTGTTCAGCTACAGCCTGTCCGCCATCACCCTGAAGACCGAACTGGCCAACCGGCTGATCGGCAAGGACGACGCCCAGGCACGCCAGGAGCTGTCCGAGTCACTGGCGATCACCCGCGCCGCCCTCGCCGACGTACGCACCGTGGTGCACGGCAGGCGTTCCCTACGGCTGGTCGACGAGGTCGAGCTCAGCAAGCGCGTGCTCGACTCGGCGGGCATCGAGATGACGACCGAGGGCGACTTCCGGCACATCGAACCGCGGGTCGGCAATGTGCTCGCGGTGGTGCTGCGCGAGGCCGTCACCAACATGCTGCGGCACAGCCGGGCCACCCGGTGCGAGATCACCCTGGCGACGACGTGCGACGGACAGCTGCGGCAGCTCGAACTCACCGTGGCCAACGACGGGGTGAGCGGTCCCGCCGCCGACGGCCCCCATGTCGCCTCCGAGTCCCAGCACGGCGGCAGCGGGCTCGAGCACATGGCGGCGCGCGCCGGACAGGTCGGCGGCAGCCTGCGCACCGAGAGCGTCGACGGCTGGTTCGTCCTCGTCGTCCGCGTCCCCGCCCTGCGGCCGCCCGCCGCGCCCCCGGTGACCGTCGCCACTTCTCCGACGACCTTCGAGCACCTCTCTAGCGGGCCCGAGCACGGTCTCTGAGCCCCGGGCGGCCGGGCCGGACTCCGCTCCGGGCCGGCCGCCGGTCAAGGCTCACCGTCTGCTCGGAGGGGAACCAGTGGAACAGCAGAAACGACTGACTCCGCACATGCGCCACTACGAGGAGTTCGCCACCGGCGACATCTGCTGGACGCCGTACGTCATGTTCTTCAACCGGCCCGGCTTCCGCTCCCCCGTGATCAACACCGATGCCGGAGGCTTCCGGCACTCGGTCTCGGCGCGGGGGGCGTTCTCGCTCAAGGGTGAGCTGCCCGACGGTCCGGTGAGCCTGATGCTGGGGGCCTCGCCCGCCTTCGGGCTCGGGGCGACGGACGACGCGCACACCATTCCGTCCCTGCTCTCCCAGGCGCCGGCGGCCCGGCCCTGGCTCAACCTCGCCGCGCCCGCCTTCAACTCCACGCAGGAGACCCTGCTCTTCCTGATGCACCGGGGGGAACTGCCCGCCGTACGGGACATTGTCGTCTACTCCGGCCTCAACGACCTCGTGGTCGGCGGGCTGCCCGCCGCGGACAGCGGATACGGCCAGTTCTTCTTCTCCGGCGAGTTCTTCCGGCAGCTCGGCGTGCCCGCGCTCGGACAGGGCGGCAAGCAGCCCGGGTGGGCCCAGGGGCGGCTGGCCCAGGCGGCCCGGCGGCTGGGCGGGGAAGCCCGGCAGGAGGACCGGGCGCTGGCCGATCCCGAGCAGCGGATCGACATCGCGGCCCGCACGACCGGGCGCGATCTCGCCCGGCTCGTCGAACTCGCCGCCCCCACCGGGGCCCGGGTGCTGTTCGCCCTCCAGGCCACGGCCTCGTGGAGCGGCAAGCGCCTCACCGAGCAGGAGCGGCTGCTCATCGAGGAGAACTACAGCCAACGCGCGCAGATGTGGAACCTGTTCCAGCAGATCCTCGACCCGGCCGTGCACACCGCCTACGCCCAGCGCCTCGCCGACGTCTGCAAGCAGCACGGCGTGCCGTTCCTCGACGTCAACGAGGCGCTGGGGGCTTCGCCGGAACGGGACGGGTGGCTGTTCGTGGACCAGACGCACCACACGGACGACGGTTCGCGCGTCGTGGCCGACCTTCTGCGCGCCGAGTTCGCCCTCGCCTGAGCGCGGGTTCGCCCTCGCTTCCGCTGGATCCCCTGTCTCCCACCGTGAGGTGATCACTGTGTTCCGCAAGCTCGCCGCCCTGTTCAAGCAGCGCAGGAACCGCCGCAGGCGCCGCAAGGACAACACCATCTACCCGATGTTCTGAGGGAAGGTGCCGCTGCGTCATGTCCTCCCGCTATCGCACCCTGTACCTGCGCGCCCTGTCTCCGGGCGCTCCCGATCCCCTCACCCCGGAGGACGGCCGGGGCCTACCGTCCACCGACGTCCACGCCCACCCCGACCCCGAAACCGCGGAACGGGAGCTGCTCGCGCTGTGCGCGGAAGCCGCCCGGTGGAGCGCTGCGGAGGCCGACGCCTTCGGCACGGTGCTCCCTGACGCGGGGGAGGATCTCGACGAGGCCGTCCGCCGGGTGCTGCGCAACTGCGCGCCGTTCGCGCTCAGTGCCGGAGCCTGGCTGCAATGGCTGTCGGGGCCCGGCAACTCGGAGACGGAACCCGTCCTGCGGACCTTGACCCTGTACGCCGCGGACGTCGGGGTCGGGCTGCCGCTGGCCGACCGCGGCAGCGACTTCCGTGAGCTGCTGCGGCGCCACGGTGTCGCGGAGGAGCTGCCCGGTGTGCTGCTCGCGGGCAGCGAGTCCGTCGACGGATTCAGCTTCCGGCTCCCCGCGCTGCTGCTGACGATGAGCCGGCTGCCCGACACCTACCGCTGCCAGTTGCTCGGCGCCGACCTGTGCCTGCGGCACGTCGGCGTGCTGCCGCCTCTGGCCGCCGCGCTGCGGGCCACGGACGCCAAGGACGAGACGTACGAGACGCTCGACCTGGGCGCGGCCCGGGCCGCCGGCTGGGCGCCGGGGCGCGAGCTGTCCTGGGCCGCCGTACGGGCGCAGTTGGCGGCGATGGCCGAGTCTGATGCCGAGGCGGCGGGGTCTGATGCCGAGGCGGCGGGAGCGCCCGCGGCCGATGCCGGTGCCGGTGTCGTATCGGCGTCGGGTGCGGCGGTCGGTGGGGTGCTTGAGGGGTTTCGCTGGGCGTTGCGTGAGGTGCGGGAGTGGAGCGAGCGGCTGCGTCAGGAGACCGCGCTGTCCCTGCACCCCGACTACGGGGTCTGGAGGCTCATCCACACCCGGGCCCGGCAGGCGGCGGTCTACCACTCCGGTTTCCGGCTGGAGGGACGTCCCCTGTCGGAGTGGTTCGCCGATGTCGACGCCGGTCCCGCGCCCTTCCTCGCGGCGCTGGCCCGCAGCAGGCTCGTACGCCCCGGGAAGCCGGAGTCCAGTCCGCTGCTGGGGCGGCTCATCGGCCCCAAGGGGCCCATGTTCCGGATCTTCACCGAGGAGGAGCTCGCCGTGCTGCGGCGGTGGATACGGGGGCTTCCCGAACCGGGGTCCGTCCTGCATCCCGACGCACCGGACGGGGCTGAAGCCGAGAGCCCCTCTGTCACCGCGAGCCGTCAGGCCGGGCTGCACCGGGCCCAGGCGGACTGGCCCGGGCGGGGCGGGGTGTCACAGGCGGTGGCGTCGGCCTCGGTGGCGGCACCCGGGTCGCGCGGGCCGGTTCCGGTGCGGCGCCCCGCTCTCACGCCCCGCGCCGCACGCGAGGCCTACCCGCTGCTCCTGAGCCGCGCCGACTCGCCCGGTCTGCGCGCGTTCGCGCACGCCTACGCGTCCCGTTGGCTGGCCCGCTCCCGCTACGCCCTCAACCGGCCGGCGAAGGGGGCCCTGCCCGAGCGCTGGGACCGGGAGAACGGGCTGCGCCCCTGGCTGGCCCGGGCCCACGACCAGCATGCCGAGGGCTTCGACGAGGAACAGGTGGACCTGCCCAGTCGGGACGAACTCATCGACTCCACCCTTCAGTTGGCGCCGCTCATCATGATCGACGGCGGCTGGCTCCAGGGGTTCACGGACTACCGGCTCGCCGCGTCCCGCGCCGGGCACTTCCTCTTCCGTACCTACTGGGACGAGCTGGGCAACGGGGAGCCGGAGCTCAACCACCCCCGGATCTACCGTGCGTTGCTGCGCCAGATGGGGATCGATCTGCCGCCCACCGCCTCGCCCGAGTTCATCGCCTGGCCCCAACTGCGCGACGAGGCCTTCGCCATGCCGGTGTTCTGGCTGAGCGTCTCCCGGTTCCCGGAGGAGTTCATGCCGGAGATCCTCGGGCTCAACCTGGCGATGGAGCTGTCCGGGGTCGGCGGCAGCTACCGCGATGCCCGGGTGGCGTTGCGGCACCACGGTTTCAGCACCCAGTTCGTCGATCTCCACAACACGATCGACAACGTGGCCACCGGTCATTCGGCGTGGGCGGCCGACGCGATCGACAGCCATCTCAACGAGCTGCCCGCGCGCCCAGGACCCGGCGGAGAGGCCGAGGTCTGGGAACGCGTCCGGGTCGGCCAGCGCTCCCTCAACCCGCCCGCCGGCCGGGCCGCCGCACTGTACGCAGCGCTGCGCACCGTACGCCGTACCCCGCCCCTCGCGCGCCTCGCGCCCGCCTCCCACTGACCCGCCTCCACTGACAATCGAGGAGCTCGGTCCATGGCATCTGATGCCCCCGTCACCACCGTCCTGGGTCTGTCCGCGTACTACCACGACAGCGCGGCTGCCGTGGTCGACGGCGGCGGGATCGTCGCCGCCGCTCAGGAGGAGCGGTTCAGCCGACGCCGCCACGACCCGTCCTTCCCCGAACTCGCCGTCCGTTACTGCCTGGACGAGGCGGGACTCTCCCTCGCCGACCTCGACACTGTCGCCTACTACGAGCGCTCGGACCTCAAGTTCCGTCGGGTGCTGGCGACTTACCTCGGTACGGCGCCGCGCTCCTGGAGCTCGTTCCGGGAGGTGATGCCCGAGTGGCTGAGCTGGAAGCGGCGCGCGCCGGACACCGTCCGGGAGCGGCTGGGCGCGCTGTTCGCCGGTCCCGTCCCCGAGATCAGGGCCTTCGGGCACCACGAGTCGCACGCCGCGTCCGCCTATCTGCCCAGTCCCTACGAGACCGCGGCCGTTCTGTGCGTGGACGGGGTGGGCGAGTGGACGACCACGTCGATCTGGCACGGTGTGGCCGGGGAGGTCGTCCCGGTCGCCGAGCTGTCCTTCCCGCACTCCCTCGGGATGCTCTACTCGGCGTTCACCTATTTCTGCGGGTTCAAGGTCGACTCCGGCGAGTACAAGCTCATGGGCCTCGCCCCCTACGGACGGCCCGTCCACGCCGACCTGATCCGGGAGCGGCTGGTCGACATCAAGGACGACGGCTCCTTCCGCCTCGACATGCGCCGATTCGCGTTCCAGTACGGCCAGGTGATGACGGGGCGCGGCTTCGAGGAGCTGTTCGGCGGTCCGCGCCGGGAACCGGAAAGCCCGCTCACCCAGCGGGAGTTCGACCTCGCCGCGTCCGTGCAGGCCGTCACCGAGGAGATCATGCTGAAGCTGGCGCGGACGGCGCGCCGGCTGACCCGGGAGAGCCGGCTGTGCCTGGCGGGCGGGGTGGCGCTCAACTGCGTCGCCAACGGCAAGCTCGCCGAGGCCGGGATCTTCGACGAACTGTGGGTCCAGCCGGCGGCCGGTGACGCGGGCGGTGCCCTCGGGGCGGCGCTGCTGGCCCAGCGGGGACCGGCGCGCACCCGGACCCACATCCGCACGGGCCGCGACGCGATGCGCGCCTCCCGCCTCGGCCCCCGGTTCGACGACGACCAGATCCAGGCCTATCTGGACGCCTCCGCCATCCCGCACCGCCGGCTCGGCGCCGAGGAACTCAGCCGCGCGGTGGCCGGGCAGCTCGCCGAGGGCAAGGTCGTGGGCTGGTTCCAGGGGCGGATGGAGTTCGGGCCGCGGGCGCTCGGCTCCCGGTCCATCCTCGGCGACCCACGGGATCCGGCGATGCAGTCCGCGATGAACCAGAAGATCAAGTTCCGTGAGTCGTTCCGGCCGTTCGCGCCCGCGGTGCTGGCCGAACGGGCCAAGGAGTACTTCGAGTTGGGGCAGCCGAGCCCGTACATGCTGATCGTCGCCCGGATCGCGGCCCAGCAGCAGCTCGCCGAGCGGGACCTCGGGGAGGGCGACCTCGGGCAGGGCGACGGGCAGGCGTCCGGGGAGGGCGACGGGCAGGCGTCCGGGCAGGGCTCCCGGCAGGTCTCCGGTCTGGAGTTGCTGAAGGTTCCCCGGTCCACCATCCCCGCGGTCACCCATGTCGACCGCTCGGCCCGGGTGCAGACGGTCGACGCGGAGCAAGACCCCGCGTTCCACCGGCTGTTGACCGAGTTCGACCGGCTCACCGGGTGCCCCGTCCTCGTCAACACGTCGTTCAACGTGCGGGGCGAGCCCATCGTGGCGACCCCGGAGGACGCCTACCGCTGCTTCATGCGCACCAACATCGACACCCTGGCCCTCGGCGGCTTCCTCATCGAGAAGGCGGAGCAGCCGGCCTGGCCGGAGAACGACAACTGGCGCGAACTGATCCCGCTGGACTGATCCCTGGGCTCGTGGACCGAACCCCCCTTCTGAGAGGCCTCATCATGGATGCGCTTCGCCGCGCCTGCGTCCTGGCGCTGCTCGCCGTCGCCTATCTCTTCGTCGTCGTGCCGGCCGGCCTGGTCGCCCGGCTGCTGCGCGATCCCCTGAACCGCGCGCTGCGACCGGACGCCCGTACCTATTGGAGCGGGCCTCGTGCCTGAGCACGGCACCGTGCGGTCGGTCCTGGTCCTCGAGGCCGGCCCACAGGCGTGCCGGGCGCTGACGGACCTGGGGCTGCGGGTCGTCCTCGTCGACCCCGACCCCGGGACGGTCACCACCGACCCGGGGTTCGCCGACGTCACCTACGCCGAACCCGTGACCCCCGAGTCCGTCGAGAACGTCATCGCCAGGGAGCGCCCCGACGCGCTGCTGCCGGCCCTCGACGGACGCGTCGCCCTCGACACGGCCGTGGCCCTGCACGAGGCGGGCACCCTCGACCGGTACGGCGTCCGGCTCCTCGGCGCCGACGCCGGGGCGCTCCACCGGGCCGCGGAGGCTGTCGCGGCGGGCGCGGCCGTTGCCGGCGGGCGCCGATACGGGCTCCAACTGGTGCGCGACCGGAACGACGACATCGAGGTCGTCTGCGCCTTCGAGACCTTCGACCTGCCGGACGGCGGCGGCACGATCACCGTCGCGCCCGCGAGGACACCGACGACGCGGGTGTACGAGACGCTGCGCGACGTCGGCCGGGCCGTGGTCCGCGAGATCGGAGCGGGCGCCGGGGGCTGCACCCTGTGGTGCGCGGTGCACCCCGAGAGCGGGCGCGTGACCGTCCTCGACGTGGACCCGCGGGGTGCGCGCGAGGCGGCGCTCGTGGCCTGCGCCACCGGTCTGCCGATGGCGGGGATCTGTGCCGAACTGGCCGTCGGCCGCACGCTCGACGAGACGCCGGTACGCTCCCGCCCCGCGCCCGGCCATGTCGCCGTCCGCGCGGTCGCCCCCTCGGGAGCGGAGACCCTGGCCGTCGGCCACACCGTCACCGGGGCCCTCCAGGAGGCGCTGGTCCGTCTGCATGGGGGCGCCGCGCTTGAGGTGACCGGCGCCGGGCGCGCCGAGATCGATTCCTGGCTTGCCGAGCAGCTCTCCGTGATCCGCAAAGTGGCGGACGAGTTGGTCGCCGCTCCCGAGCTGACCCGGGAACTCGTCGCCGAGGTCAAGCGGCACGGGTTCCGGGATCGCCGGATCGGTGAGCTGCGCGGGCTGCGGGAAGACGTCGTACGGGAGATCCGGTGTGCCCTCGGTGTGCGCTCGGTGCCTCCGTTGCTGGGGCCGGACCGGTGCCGGGACGGACGGGGGCCGGCGGGCGGGCGTACGCGTACGAAGCCCGCGGTGATCGTCCTGGGGCAGGACGGCGGCGGGTCCGCGCACGCCTGGCTCCAGGCGTGCGCGGCCCTGCGCGCGGCGGGGCACGAGACCGTCGTGGTCGGCTCCGCCCCGGCGTCCCCGGACGGGGATGAACGGGCCGCCGACCGGTTCTACTGCGCACCCCTCACGACCGAGGCGGTCCTGGAGGTGGTGCACGCCGAGCGACGCGGCGGTCCCGTCGCCGGGGTGTGCGTGCAGTTCGGCGGCGCGGACGCGACGCGGCTCGCGCGGGACCTCGCGGACCAGGGCGTACGGGTCCTCGGCACCCCGGTGTCTGCCGTCCGCGCCACCGAGGAACACGACACGTTCCAGCGCCTTCTGCGTACCGCCGGGCTTTCCGCGGTGCGGTACATGACGGCGTCCTCACCGGCCGAGGCCCGGGCGGCGGCCGAGAGCGTCGAGTATCCGGTGACGGTGGGGTGGGCCGGTGGGCGTGGGGGATGGGGAGGGGGAGAGGAAGGCAGGACGGGGGGCGGGAGCCCGGAACTCGTGCCGGACGCAGGGGCGTTGGCCTCTCTGCTCGCTCTGCCCGGAAGCGCCGGTGGTGCGTGGCCCGTGGTGATCGGGCAGGTGGTGCGTGATGCCGTCGAGGTCGCCGTGGACGCGCTGTTCGACGGGGAGGAGGTCTATCTGGGCGGGGTGCTGGAGCGCCTCGGGTGGGTCGACGCGTCGGATGCCGGTGCGGTGCACGTCCTGCCGGCCGTCACGCTCGGCGGCCAGGACCTCGAACGGGTGCGTGCGGCCACCCGGGTGCTCGCCGGGGCGCTCGGAGTGCGCGGCGCGCTCACCGTGCGATGCGCTCTGGCCGGTGGGGTGCTCCAGGTGCGCGGCGCCGAACCCCGGGTGTCCGGGACCGTGCCCTTCACCTCGCAGGCGACCGGCGTGCCCCTCGCGCGGGCCGCCGCACGCATCGCGCTCGGCACCTCCGTGGCGGAGCTACGGGCCGAGGGTTTGCTGCGCCCCACCGGCGACGGCGCCACCCTGCCCCCGGACACGCCGGTCGCCGTCGCCCAGACCCTGCCGGGGACCGGGGCGGCGACGGGCATCGGAACGGAGCCGGGCAGCGGGGAGGCTGCTGCCGGTATCGGGAACGCCGGCCGCGGCAGGGAGGCCATGGGTGTCGGGGAGGCCTTCGGGTTCGCCTACGCCAAGTCCCGGGCGGCCGTCGGGGGGCCGCTGCCCACCAAGGGCCGTGCCCTGCTGTCCATCGCCGACCGCGACCGGCGCTCGGTGATCTTCCCGGCCCGTGAACTGGCCGCCCTGGGCTTCGAGTTGCTGGCCACCGGCGGTCTGGCGGGCCTGCTCCGGCGTAACGGCGTCAAGGCCGGCGTCGCCCACGCGATCGGCCGGACGAGTGCCGCCCGACTGGTCCGCGACGAGCAGATCGACCTGGTCGTCGTCACGCACCACCGGGGGGAGGCTCCCGCCGAGGGCCAGGGGGTCCTGGCCGCCGCCCTCGCGCAGGGAGTGCCCTGTCTGACCACGGTCCGGGACCTGGCCGCCGCAGTCCAGGGCATCGACGCCTTGCGGCGCCCACGCGAGCGCACCCGGCTCCGCCCGCTCCAGGACTGGCAGTCCCGGCAGTCCCGCACCACACACTGATCAGACACACCGACCAGACACACCGACAGGGCCCGGCCGGCGGGGCGAGCAACCATTCCGGTTCCTCGCCCCGCCGGCCGGGCCCTGACGCGGTCGATACGACCCCGCGCGTATGGGCCGGGCCAACCGCCACGCCCCAGCCCTACGACCCCGGCGGCCCGACCCGGAGTCCCCGGGCCCGGCCGACCCGCGCGAACCGGCCCGTGGCCGGCTCGGCATCCCCGCCTTCAGGACCGTACGGCGTTCGGGTGCAGGGTGTGGAAGGTTCGGCGGTGGTGGATGAGGGGGGTGCCCTCGCGGTGGTGTGCCTCGGTCACCCGGCCGACGAGGAGCAGGTGGTCGCCCGCCGGGTGGCGGGCGTGGACGCGGCAGTCGAGCCGGCACAGGGCTCCCGGCACCCCCGGGGGCATGCCGGGGGCGGTGGTGTCGTGCTCGTGCTCGTTCTCGTGCGGGGGGAACTTGTCCGCGCCGCTACGGGCGAACCGTGCGGCGATCTCCTCCTGTTCCTCGTCCAGCAGGCTCACCACGAACCGCGTGCAGTCCGCGAACGCCCGGTAGCCGCCCGCGCGACGGGCCACGCACGCCACGACCAGCGGCGGCTCCAGGGACACCGAGCTGAACGAGGTGACCGTCAGTCCCCAGGGGCGCCCCGTCGCGTCCCTGGTGGTGACGACCGCCACGCCGGCCGCGTGACAGGCCATGGCCGCCCGGAACGCCTCCGCCGGCACGGAACGCGGAACGCCGGTGGTCTGCTCGGTCATGGCAGCACCACCACCTGCCCGGCGAAGCTCAGCCCCGCGCCGAACCCGATCAGCAGGGCGGTGTCGCCCCGGCCCACCCGCCCCTCGGCGAGCACGGCGTCGAGCGCGAGCGGCACCGACGCGGCGGAGGTGTTGCCGGTGTGGACGACGTCCCTGGCCACGACCGTCTCCGGGCCAAGGCCCAGGCGGTCCGCCATCAGCTCGATCATCCGCACGTTCGCCTGATGCGGGACGAAGGTGCCCAGCCGGTCGGGGGCGACACCGGCGACCCGCAGCATCTCCTCGGCGGCCGGCGCCACCTCGTCCATGGCCCAGCGGAAGATGCGCCGGCCGTCGATGCGCAGCCACGGCCGCTCACCGCCCTCGGACCAAGGGGCCGTCATCCAGACCGAGTCGACGTACCGGCTGTCCGTGCGCCGTACGACGGGGCCGAACCCTGGCTCGTCCGACGGTCCCACCACCACCGCGCCCGCGCCGTCGGCGAACAGGAACGCGCTGCCCCGGTCGGTGCGCTGCACTATGTCCGTCATCCGGTCCGCGCCGATCACCAGGACATGGCGGGCACTGCCCGCGCTCACCATGTCCGCCGCGATCGCCAGGGTGTGGCAGAACCCGGAGCACGCGGCCGAGGTGTCCAGCGCGGCGGCCCGGTCGGCCCCGAGGGAGCGCGCGATACGGGCCGACAGCGGCGGGGCGTGCCGCAGGTTCGTCATCGTGGCGATCAGGACGAAATCGAGGTCCTCCGGGCCGATCCCGGCCTGGGCGAGCGCCTTGCCCGACGCCGCCACGGCCATCTGCTCCAGCGTTTCGTCGGGGGCCGCGAAGCGTCGCTCACGAATACCGGAGCGGGATTCGATCCACTCGGGCGTGGAGTCGAGCGTCCGGCACAACTCCGCATTGTCGATCACCGTGCGGGGGCGATAGCCGCCGACGCCGAGAATCCTGCCGTATGAACTCGTGCGCGGGTGCGGCGTATCGGAAACCCTGATACCTGTCGTTCTTGTCAACGCCTTCTCCACTTCGCCGTGCTGACGAGGAAAACTCCGCAGGAGTGAGAAAAGAACACGGCGCACCCTCACCGCGACCGGTGGAGCACTTCTCGAGTGCGACTCGACCCCGAACACATACTTGCTTGATTGGCTGATAGTTGTCTGTGGCAACGTCAGTACCAGCCGTACTGTTGGGCAAGGCTCTTTTCAGCCGACGACCAAGGGCAGCTCGGGGGAGGCCGCTGACGTGGTACGTCTACTCATCGCGGAGGACGCGCACATGGTCCGCGGGGCGCTGGTCGCCCTGCTGAATCTCGAACCGGACTTCACGGTGGTGGCCGAGATCGGCCACGGTGACGAGATCGTGCCCACCGCTGGGCGGACCCGCCCCGACGTGGCCCTCATCGACGTGGGGCTGCCCGGCACCGACGGCCTGACCGCCGCCGCACAGCTGCGCGCGACCCTGCCGGAGTGCCGCACCCTCATCCTGACCAGCACGGCACGGCCCGCGGTGGTGCGCCGGGCCCTGGACGCCGGACTGGAGGGACTGCTGCTCAAGGACGCGCCGCCGGACCGGCTCGCGGCCGCGGTGCGTGACGTCATGACGGGACAGCGGGTCTACGACCAGGACATGACGCTGGAGGCGCTCACCCTCGGTTCCGGCATCCTCACCCCGCGCGAGACCGAGGTGCTGGCGCGCGCGGCGGACGGCCACGACGCGGGCCACATCGCCGCCCAGCTCCATCTGTCGGCGGGTACGGTGCGCAACTATCTCACCGCGATCGTCAGCAAGTTGAACGCCCGGAATCGTGTCGATGCCATCCGGATGGCGCGCGAGGACGGGCTCATCTGACAGCTTGTCAATATTCCCTGCCGCAGGCATGAAAATATCCCGTCGAGTCATGAAGGGATCACTGGGAACCGCGAATTACTCGTGCCAGACTCAAGGCCGTCCTGATTTCCGAGCGAAGGCCGAGTCATGGATATCGAGGTAATGGGTCCGCTGCACGTACGCCTGGCCGGCACCTCACTGGTGCCCAGCGCCGGAAAACCCCGTCAGCTCCTGGCACTTCTCGCCCTGCGGTCGGGACATCTCGTCCCGATCCCGACGCTCATGGAGGAACTGTGGGGTGAGCACATACCCCGCAGCGCGCAGACCACGTTGCAGACCTATGTCATGCAATTACGGCGGCTCATCAGGAAGGCGCTCCCGGCGGGCTCGCCGCTTACCGCGAAAGACGTTCTCATCACCCGGTTCGGCAGTTATCAGCTGGGTGCCGAGCCCGGCCGGTCCGACATGGCGCGGTTCCACGAGAAGGCCGCCGCGGGCGCCCTCGCGCTGGAGCGCAGAGCACCCGCCGAGGCCTCCGCCCTGCTGCGGCAGGCGCTGGACATGTGGCGCGGCCCGGCCCTGGCCGACGTACCGGCCGGGCGCATCCTGGACATCGAGATCCTCGCGATGGACGAAGCCCGCACCCGGGCCCTGGAGTTGTGCCTGTCGGCCGACCTCCGGATGGGGCGGCACGGGGAGATCCTCGCGGAGCTGGTGACCGTCGCCGCCCACAACCCACTCAGCGAGAACATCTGGGCGCTGCTGATGACCGCCCTGCACCGCTCCGGCCACACCTGGCGGGCGCTGGAGGCGTTCCAGCAGTTGCGCGGCACGCTGATGCGGGAGCTCGGCGTGGAGCCGTGCACCCGGATCCAGCGGCTGCACCAGGAGATCCTCAGTTCCGGCCGCGACGACGAGCGGAGTGCGGCATGACCGGTTTCGAGAACCCCCGCACGGTCGCCGTCCTCGGCACCGGGACCATCGCCCTCGGCTGGACGGCGCTGTTCGCCGCCGCCGGTCTCGACGTCCGGATCAGCAGTACCCGCCCGGACGCCGAGGAACAGGTCACACGCGCCCTTCCGCTGTACGCCCGTTCCCTGCCCGGCGGCCGGCTGCCCCCCGAACGGCTGGCGTCGCGGCTCACCTTCTGGGGCAGCCCCGCGGAGGCCGCCGAGGGGGCCCAGGTCGTCCAGGAGAACGTGCTGGAGAACCTGGCGCTGAAGCAGGACGTCTTCCGCGCGGTCGCCGAAGCCGCGCCGGACGCCCTGCTGCTGTCCTCGACGTCCACGCTGCTCCCGGCCGACCTGGGTGCCACGCTCGACAAGCCGGGGCGGGTGATCGTGGGGCATCCGTTCAATCCGCCGCACATCGTGCCGCTGGTGGAGGTCGTGGCCGCCGAGGAGGCTGAGCCGGCGCGGGTCGAGGCGGTCATGGACTTCTACCGCGGTCTGGGCAAGACACCGGTGCTGCTGCGCCGCGCCGTACCCGGGTTCGTCGCCAACCGGCTTCAGTCGGCGCTGCTGCGCGAGAGCATCCACCTGGTGCGCGAAGGTGTCGTCACGGTGGGCGAGCTGGACGACATCGTCACCGCGTCCCTCGGTTCCCGGTGGGCGGTCACCGGTCCCTTCCGGGCCTTCCATCTGGGCGGCGGCGAGGGCGGGCTGCGCCATCTGATGGCACACCTGGGCGACGGCCTGGAGCGCGGCTGGGCCGGGCTCGGCAATCCCGCGGTCGACGAGGAACTCAAGGAGACCCTCCTCGACCAGGCCGACGAGGCGTTCGGCGGGTACGACTACCAACGGCTCGCCGCCTGGCGCGACCGGGGGCAGAACGCGGTCATCGCGGCGGTCCGGGAGTCCGGACCGGTGGAGAGCGACGGACCGGGGGCCTGACCGTACGACCACGATGCGGGCCGGGGCACGTCGCCCGGCCCGCATCGCCGCTTCCGCGTCCGGTCAGGTCCGGTCAGCCCGCGATCTCCTGATCCTGCGTCACTTCCCGCTTCAGCGTGCGCAGTTCGCCGTCCTCACGGACGAGCACGTCGCGCACCAGGCAGCTCGGCGCGATCACGGGGCGGGGCTCGCCCGGCCGGGTGGTGCCGATCAGGGCGTAGTACTCGGTGTGGACGGAGCCGTCGTCCTGCTCCCGTACGTCGAGCATGGTGAACCAGTGCCGGCGCTGCACCGGGTCGGTCCGGAAGCGCCGCTCGTTGTAGGCCCGTACCTCCCTGGCGATGTTGGCCCGGCCGCGGACCGCGGGCTCGTCCGGGGAGTGCGCGAACAGCGCGTCCTCGGCGAAGGTGGCCGCGAACTCCTCGGCGCGGACGGCGTCGAGGTGGTGGACCTGACGGGCGTAGAAGAGCTGGACCTCCGCGTAGAGCCCCGACTGGGCGGTCTGCCGGACGGAGGTCGAGGCGGTGGGGCGGGCGGCGGCGGTGCTCATGATGCCTCCTTGGATGACGGCGATGACGGCGATGAGGGCGATGACGGCGACGACTGTGGCGAGTGCGATGGCTGCGGCGCCGGTGATGGCTGCGGCGCCGGCCGCCGGCCGGGGGCACCGAATGCCGCCGCGTGGTCCTCCGCCCAGGTGCGGAAGGAGCGGGGCGCCCGGCCGGTGAGCTCCCGTACGGCCGGTACGACCGGCAGCCGGCGCTCGTACAGATGGCGCTCCACGTCCAGCAGGCCACGGGCGTAGGCCTCGGGCAGGAACGGGGCGACCCGGTCCACCCAGACGTCGGGCTCCACCCGTGCCACGCTCAGCTCGCGGCCGAGCACCTCCCCGAGGATGCGCACCCGCTCGGGGACGTCGAGGAGCTGCGGCCCCGAGAGCGCCAGCACCCGGGACCGGTCCGGCGGGACGCCCCGCAGCGCGGCGGCGGCCGCCTCGGCGACGTCCCGCGGGTCGATCACCGGGACGGCGAGGTCGGGGTGGACGACGCCCACCGTGTCCCCGGCGGCCAGATCCGCGGCCCAGCCCAGCGCCTGGGTCGCGAACGGGGCGGGCCTGAGCACGGTGACCGGCACCCCGGTGGCGGCCATCCGCGCCTCGCCGAGCACATGGCGGGCGAAGAGCGGCCCGCGGTCCGCGGAGTCGGGGGGCGCGTCCGCGGAGACGACGACCAGATGACGGAGCGTCTCGGTCTTCTCCGCGGCCTGCGCGAACGCGTCCCCGGCGTCCGCGGCCAGGACGACGAAGGCGGTGGAGACGCCGTGCAGGGCCTCGGCCATCGCGGCGGAGTCGGTCAGGTCCCCGGGCACGGTCTCGTCCGCGCCTTCGGGCGGCCCGGTGCGCCCGGGGTCACGGACCAGGGCGCGGACGGTGAACCGCCCACCCCCCTGGCTCCCCCTGCTTCCCTGGCTCCCCTGGCCGCTCAGCGCCGCGACGAGGCGGCGTCCCACCGTTCCGGTGGCACCGGTGACCAGCACGGTCTCGGGCATGCGCATCCTCCCGGAGTGCGCGGCGGGCGGAGTTGCCCGCCGCCGACGCGCAACACACCAGGCCCCACTCGAAGAACGCTCCAGGACCACTCAGGCCGGGCCCGGCACCCCTCCGGGAACGGGCGTCAGCTCTCCGGTTCGCCGGAGGCGCCGCGCTCGTAGGCCTCCATGGTCCGTACGAACACCGCCCGTTCCCGCGGGGTCAGCGGTTCGAGGGCCTTGCCCCAGGAGCTGGCGCCGCGGGCCAGCCAGCCGTTGATCGCCTCCTGGGTCTCGGGGTCGTCCGAGATGGAGACGATCGTGCGGCGCCGGTCGGCGGGGTCCGGCTTGCGCTCGACCACTCCCTGGCGGCTGAGGTCCGCGACCATCAGGCTCACCGTCGTCGGCGCCACCTGGAGCCGGGCGGCCAGCTCGTTCACCAGCGCGGGGCCGTCGAAGACCAGGTGCGACAGGAGCGAGAGATGCCGGGGGGCGAGGTTGAGCGACCTCAGCCGCTCGGGGACGGTCGTCTTCTTCAGCCGCTGGGCCACGCGGGGCATCAGGACGAGCATCGCGCGCACGGCGTCGTCCCGGCTCATCTCCTCGTCACCGGCGCCGCCACCAGCCGCCTCGTCAGAGGCACCCGCCGACCCCTCGGCGCGCCGCGCCCCGCGCTGCGTTGACATCAGCCACAACCCCCAATACCTTTGCTTTCAAAGCAAATCATCTCTCCGTTCTCCACGATACCGGACACCCCGCTCCGGGACTGATCAGGAAAGGGACGGCCGATGTCGTTCTCCGCCCCACCCGCACCGGACACGACCTCGTACAACCCACGGCGCTGGGCGGCGTTCGTCGTCACGCTGTCCGCGGCCTTCATGGACCTGGTCGACACCACGGTGATCAACGTCGCGCTCCCCTCCCTCCGCCGAGACCTGGACGCCTCCAGCACCCAGCTCGAATGGGCCGTGGCGGGGTACGTCATGGCCTTCGCGGCAGGAATGATCACCGCGGGCCGACTGGGCGACCGCTTCGGGCGGTTACGCGTCTTCCAGGGGGGCCTCGCCGCGTTCGTGGTGACCTCCGCGCTCACCGGCCTCGCCGTCAACGCCGAGATGCTGGTCGCCGCCCGCGTCGCCCAGGGCGCGTCCGCGGCGATGATGGTGCCGCAGGTGCTGGCCATGCTCCGGGTCGAGTTCCCCCCGGAGGAGCAGCACAAGGCCGCCACCCTCTTCGGCCTCAACTTCTCGGTCGGCGGCGTCGCGGGCCCCCTCATCGGCGGTGTGATCCTCGACGCCGACCTGTTCGGGCTCGACTGGCGGCCGATCTTCTTCATCAACGTCCCCATCGGCATCGCCGCCCTGATCGGCACGTTCGTCCTGTGCCGCGACTCCCGCGCCCAGCACGCCGCCACCACCGACGTCCGCGGCCTCGCCATCGCCACCCTCGCCGTGCTGGCCCTGCTCTACCCCCTGGTGGAGGGCCGCACCATGGGCTGGCCGTGGTGGACCTGGGTCCTGATGGCCGCCTGCCCCGTCCTGCTGTGGCTCTTCGGGCGGTACGAGAAGACGGTCGTCCGGCGCGGTCACGCCCCGCTCATCGACCCCGGGCTGCTGCGGGAGCGGGCGCCGATGGGCGGCCTCTCGGTGGCCGTGCTCTTCTTCGCCGGCACCGGCTACACCCTGGTGATCACCGTCCATCTCCAGTCCGGCCTCGGCTACAGCCCCCTGCACACCGCGCTGACCATGGCCCCGTTCGCCGTGGGGGTCGGGCTCTTCAGCCCCTTCGCGCCGAAGATCCGGCCCTACGGCAGGCCCGTCGCCGTCGTCGGCTCGCTGCTCGCGGCGATCGGCATGGCCGGCAACCTGCTCGCCGTGCGCTCCGCCGGTGAGGACCTGCACTCCTGGCAGCTGGTGCCCGGGATGCTCGTCACCGGCCTCGGCGTCTCGATGACCTCCGGGGTGCTCATCGCCACCGTGCTGGCCAAGACCCCGGGCCGGCTGGCCGGCTCCGCCGCCGCGCTGGTCAACACCGCGATCCAGGTCGGGGTGGCCGTCGGCATCGCCGTGGTGGGCACGGTCTTCTTCGGGTCACTGGACGACGACGGCAAGGCCGTGGACGCCGCCGGGGCCGGGCTGCTGACCGTCGTCATCCTCTATCTGCTGGCCTCCCCGGCCGCGCTCATCCTTCCCCCGGGCCGCCTGATGTTCGCCGCCGCGGGCAACGCCAAGCCGCCGCGGCAGGCGGGCCCGGCCGACGCCGAGGAGAAGAGCGGTACGGACGACGACGCGACGTCCGGTTCCCTCACCTCCCGGCGCACGACCGACTGAGCCACCGCGCCCGCACGACCGTACGGCCGTCTCTCCCGCACCGGAGAGACGGCCGTCCGTCGTCCGGCGTCCGGTCCGGCGTCCGGCGTCCCGTGTCCGGGAGGTTCGTCCAGCCACCGTCGAGGCAGCTTCGACCCTGGGCGCCCACGCTGCCCTCCCTTGCCGTCGCAGCAGCGTGGCGGCTCGATCGCGGGGAGGACTCCGTGCCGGAGACAACGACGTACCAGGCGCCGCTCCAGCGCCCGAACGGGCCGCGCCCGACCCACCTGTCCGAGCTCCCGGACCGGCTGCCCGAGCTTGCGGCGCGGCACGCGGCGTACGCGGAGCGCGAGAAGGTGCTCCACCCCGAGGTGGCCGAGGCGCTGCGCGAGGCCGGGTTCGCGCGGCACTTCGTCCCCGCGAAGTGGGGCGGGCACGAGGGCGGTTTCGAGGACTACCTGACGGCCGTGACCGAGGTGTCGCGCCGCGATCCCTCGGCGGGCTGGTGCGCCGCCATCCTCGCCTCGCTCTCCCGGATGGCCGCGTTCCTGCCGGAGGAGGGCCGGGACACGGTGTGGGCGCAGGGCCCTGACGCCCTCGTCGTCGGCGCCCTGGTCCCCGGCGGTGCGGCGCGCATGGCGTCCGGCGGCTGGATCCTCAGCGGGCGCTGGCCGTATGTGAGCGGCGTGCACTTCTCCGACTTCGCGCTGCTCGCCGCGCAGGTCCCGCTGCCCTCGGGCCGCTCGCAGGTGCGCTTCCTGCTGGTCCCGCGGGCCGCGTACGGCATCGAGCGGACGTGGGACACGGTCGGTATGCGCGGGACCGGCAGCGACACCGTCGTCCTGGACGAGGTCTTCGTACCGGAGGGCCACACGTTCCTCCAGCGCCAGCTGGCCACCGGGCGCGACCCGGGCGGCGCGGGCCCCGCCTGTCTGGAGGTGCCGCACAAGAACGTCAGCGGTCTGACGTTCGCGGCACCGGTGCTCGGTGCCGTCCGCGGCGCCCTCGACGCCTGGACACGGACGACGGCGCACAAGCGGGCGGCGGCGCCGTCCACCCAGCCGCCCTCGGTGTCGGCCGAGCTCGACCTGGCGCACAGCTCCGCGCAGACCGACGCGGCCGAGCTGCTGCTGGCCCGGGCCGCGCGCGACGCCGACCGCGGGCTGCTCGGCACGGAACTGACCGGTGCCCGCGCCCAGCGCGACCATGTCGCCGCCGTCGACCTGCTGCTCGACGCCGTGGGCCGGCTCCAGCGCACGGGCGGCACCGGCGGCCAGTCGCTCGGCGCCGAGTTGCAGCGGTTCTGGCGGGACGCCAACACGGCGGCCGGGCACGCCGTCCTCAAGTGGGAGCCGGCCGCCCGCCGGTTCGGCTCGGCCCGGCTCGCGGTGCCGCTCGGCGATCTGTCCTGACCGCGCATGAGTGAGGGGCCGCCTCGATCGGCGGCCCCTCACTCATGTGTGCGGTCAGACGGCCGGTCGGCTCGTCACCACGTAGTCGGCGATGCGGAGTTCGGCGCCCTGGCCGAAGAGCCTGCTGCTCTCGGCGCTGTCCTCGTCGACGAAGCGCTGCTCGGCCGGCGCCCCCTGGTCCGGCCGGTAGTAGGTGGTGGCGCGGGAGAGCCTGACCAGGCCGCGGCCGGTGGGCCAGGAGCCGTCGAGCAGGCTCATCAGGCCCATGCCGAAGCTCAGTTGGCGCGGTTCGACCTCGGTCAGCTTGCCGCCCTCGTCGAGGGTGAGGGTGGCGCGGTCGATCGGGTGCCCGATCCGGTCCACCGTCAGCACGGTCTCGCCGTCCAGGACCCAGCTCACCGTTCCCGCCGACCGGTCGTGCGAGATCCGCACCCGGTGCCGGTCGCCCGGTGAACGCGGGGCGAGCGGCACGGTGTTGGCGAAGGAGCCGTAGGCGCCGAGGTGGCGGCGGGAGAAGTTGGTGCGGCCGTAGAAAGCGTACACGTGCTTGTTGGTGAGCAGGAAGTCGAAGGCCACGGAGGTCTCGGGGTCGATGGTGTTGAGCATCGCGGCGGCGAGCCGGATGTCGTCGTCCGGGTCGGCGACCGCGCCCCCGAAGGGGTGGCCCGCGGTGCCGTAGCTGCGGCCCGAGATCACGGCCTCGACGGACAGGACCCGTCCGGGCTCGGTGTCGAACCCCTGGAAACCGGCCGTGGACTGGCGGTTGACGTAGGCGATCCACTTGGCGTGGTCGGCGAAGCCGGGGATGGACCCGGGCTCGCCGGTCTCCCGGGCGACGGTGCGGGTGAAGGCCGGTTCGCCGGTACGGGGATGACGGCCGCGCGCGACCAGACGCAGCCCGTCCGGGCCGGTACCGATCACGGCGTCGTTCGCGATGAGCTCGGCCGAGGCCTGGACGAACCGCCAGGGCGCGTCGGGACCCTCGGTCCGTACGCCCTCCCGGAAGTCGTCCCGCCACAGGACGGTCGCACGGTCGGTCGTGCGGTCGGTGGTCGGCTGGGTCATCACAACTCCCTTTCGTCGGTGGTGCGGTCCGCTGTGGACCCGGTCACGAGCGCGAGCACGGCGGCGAAGGAGTCCACGACCACCTCGGCGCCCGCCGCGCGGAGTTCGGCGGGGGTGGCGACCCCGTAGGAGACCCCGATCGACCGCATCCCGGCGGCGCGGGCCATCTCCATGTCGGCGACCCCGTCCCCCACGACCACGCAGCGGGCCGGAGGCAGCCCTAGTCCGTCGGCGACGAGGAGGGCCATCTCGGGGTCGGGTTTGCCGTGCCGCACGCTGTCGTCGCCGGCCACGACGTCGAACAGCCCGGCGACACCCATCAGACCGAGGACCCGGTCGGCCGCCCGGCGCGGCTTGGAGGTGGCGACCCCGAGCCGCAGCCCCGCGGAGCGCGCGGCGTGCAGCCCCTCGACGACACCCGCGCAGGCCAGTTCGGCCGGGCCGGTCGCCTCCAGGTGGGCGCGGAACAGCTCCCGGTAGGCGGCGAGCGCCGAGGCGATCTCGGGGCCGTCGGGGGCCTGGCCGAGCAGCTGGGCGAAGTTCTGTTCCAGCGGCCGGCCGACCAGCGGGCGAACGTCCGCCTCGTCCGCCGGGGCGCCCCGGTCGGCGAGGATCTTCAGCATGATCGCGGTGATGGCCCTGGGGGTGTCGGCCAGCGTGCCATCGAGATCCAGGACGAGCCCAGCGCCCGACACACCACCGCTCACCGCTCCGCCGGTCGCCACGCCACCGCTCACGGCACCACCGTTCCCGCTGCCGCCGCTCACCGTTCCTCCCCCGTGGTCTTGGTGCGTTCCGCGGCGAGGGCGACGGCCAGGTCGCCGGCGACGCGGGCGGTGCCGAGGAGGATGGAGCGGCCGGCGCTGGTGGTGCGGCCGCCGGTGGCGCGGGAGACCGCGCGCATCAGGAACGGGCTGACCTTGTTGCCGGTGACCCCGGTGCGCTCGGCCTCGGCCAGCGCGTCCGCGATGGCCGCCTCGACCAGGTCGCCGTCGACCGCCTCCGCGTCGTCCACCGGGACGGCGAGCAGGACCGTGCTCCGTCCGTTGAGCTGCCAGTGGGTGCGGGCGGCGCGGGCGGCCGTGGTCAGGTCGTCGACGCGGGTGACCGGGATGTCGTCGCCCCGGACGTAGAACCGGGGCAGCCAGGGGGTGCCGTAGCCGAGGACGGGGACGCCTGCGGTCTCCAGGTACTCGGCGGTCAGCCGGGCGTCCAGGATGCTCTTCGCCCCGGCCGAGACGACGGCCATCCGGGTGCGGGTGAACTGGAGGAGGTCGGGCGAGATGTCGAGCGTGCGGGTGGCGCCGCGGTGCACGCCGCCGATGCCCGCGGTGGCGAAGACCTCGATGCCGGCCCGCTCGGCGATGACGATCGTGCCGGCGACGGTGGTGGCGCCGACTCCGCCGCCCGCCACGGCGGCGCCCAGGTCGCGGGCGCTCAGCTTCTGGACGTGCTCGGCGCTGCGGATCCGTTCGATCTGATCGGCGTCCATACCGACGAGGAGGCGTCCGTCGGCCACGCCGGTCGTCGCCGGTACGGCGCCCGTGTCGCGGACGGACTTCTCGATGGCCAGCGGGAGTTCGAGGGTGGGGGCCGCGGTGATGAGGGAGGACTCCAGGGCGACCACCGGCCGCTGTTCCGCGAGCGCGGTGGCCACTTCCTCGGAGACCTGGAGGAGTTCCTCGGGGATCGTCATGTGCCTGCCCTTGGCGTCGGGGATCTGTCCGGTTGCGCGCACAGCGTGGGAGCGGCGGCTCGAAGACCGCTCGATCCGGCGTCGCGGACACGGGTGTGCTTCGAGTGGAAATCGAGGGGTGGTGAGCACGGTGCTGCCGCGCGGTCCGACCGGGTCCGCGCTGACCACGGTCGACGTACCGATGCACGCAGTCGACGTACCGATGTACGAAGGAGACCCCATGCCCGCAGCGGCTGGTCACAGCACCCGTCCCCTGGTCCGCTCCCGCCGCACCGCCGTGACCCTGGTGGCCGCGGCCACCGTGTGCTCGGCCCTCACGCTCACCCCGGGCGCCGGTGCCGCCGAGCGGACCGGGGCCTCGCACTCCGAGAAGATCCTGTTCGCGGACGACTTCAGCAAGGGCTTCGACGCGCAGCAGACCTGGCTGCTCGGCTCGGCCAACACCCCCGAGGGCAAGCTGGCGCAGGGTGACGGCGTCATCACCTCCAACGCCCAGGGCATCACCGTCGTACCGACGGGCCGCAACCCGCGCACCGGGCGCCCCGCGTTCGCCGCGACGACCGACCAGAGCGCGACCGGCTTCGGCGGCGGCACCGGTGACCATCTCAAGTGGGTGGCCCAGCCCCGGGTGTCCTCCGCGAACGGCTTCCCCGTCCCCGCGACCGGGTCCTGGAACTGCAACGCGGACGTCACCGTCAAGGCCGACGGCGTCGAGGAGCAGCCGTTCGGCAAGGCGGTGAGCGACCCGCAGTCCGATCCGCGGCTGGCCAGCGCCACCGTGATCACCGTCGACCACGCCTCCCACACGGTGGCCAACTTCTCGGTGACCAATCACGAGGTGCACGCCGTCTACGAGCGCCTCCCGGTGGAGAGCGGCGAGTACGCCGCGTTCCACTACTCGGTGCCGGTGTTCAAGCGCACCGCGGGCCAGCCCGTGAAGCTGCGGATCCGCTACGACCAGGGCGGCAAGCGGGTGAGCTGGCTGGTGAACGGCAAGACAGTGCTGTCGACGGACAAGATCGGCACCCATGCGTTCGACCGCAAGTACCTGCGCATCGAGCACAGCGGCCCGGACGAGCAGGTGACGGCCACCTCCGTGCAGTGCGGCATCGCGACCGGCAACCTCCTGGACGGCGGCGGCGGCGCCAACGATCGCGACAAGGCGGGCCTGGTGCGCCTGGAGGACAGCGCGGACTTCTACTACGACCCGGCCAAGGGCGCCCCGACACCGCAGAAGTTCCACGACGACAAGAGCCTGCTCAGCAACCGGCTGTGGGGGCAGGGCGTGACGCTGAAGGTGCGGTCGTTCAGCATCACGACGTCGGAGTGAGTGCGCGATCGAGCTGAGTACGACGGACAGCGCCCGGCCGGGACATTCCGGCCGGGCGCTGCGCGTGATGCGGGGGGGGCGGTCCGGTGCTCAGTCCCGCGTCGAGAAGAGGTCGTCGGTGACCGCGCGCCGGGTCGTCGTCCGGCGGTCGTCGACCCGCTCCCAGTGCTCGCCGTAGATCATGCGGGTCATCGCCGGGAAGCGCAGGAACAGATGGGGGTAACCGGCGGGCACCGCGGTGGCCTTGTCCAGGTCGGCCAGGTGCCCGGGGCCGAGCTGGAGGTCGACGCTGCCGAGGTTCTGGCGCAGCTGCTCCTCGGTCGTGGCGCCGATCACCGGGATCACGGTGCCGGGGCGGGAGCGCAGCCAGGCGAGGGCGACCTGGGCGGGCGGACGGCCCAACTCCTCGGCGATCCGCACCACTTCACGCACCACGTCGTCACCGGCGCCGCGGGCCCTGCCCCACGCGACCTTGTCCAGGCGCCCCTCCTCGCCCCTGAGGTACTTGCCGGTGAGGCGGCCGTCGGCGAGCGGTCCCCAGACGAACGCGGGGAGGTCGAAGGCGTGCGCCATCGGCAGGAACTCGTTCTCGACGGCGCGGTCCAGCAGGTTGTAGTGCACCTGCATGGCCGCGAAGGGGGTCCAACCCCGCGCCTCCGCCAGGGTGTTGGCCTGCGCGATCTCCCAGGCCGGCCAGTTGGAGACACCGACGTAGAGCACCTTGCCCGCCCGCACCTGGTCGTCCAGGGCCCGCATGACCTCGGCGACCGGGGTGAGGGTGTCCCGGGCGTGCACCCAGAGGATGTCGAGGTGGTCGGTGCGCAGCCGGCGCAGGCTGTCCTCCAGCGAGACCACGAGGTTCTTGCGGTGGTTGCCCGCGGCGTTCACATCGCCGGGGCGGATCTGGAGGGTGTACTTCGTGGTGAGCAGGAAGGAGTCGCGGCGGCCGCTCAGCAGCTCGCCCAGCGTGGACTCGGCGCTGCCGCGCCCGTACTCGTTGGAGGTGTCGATCACATTGCCGCCGGCCTCGGCGAACAGGTCGAGGAGCCGGCCGGCGCGGCCCTCGGGCAGCGCCCAGTCGTCGCCGAACGTCATGGTGCCCAGGGCGAGTTCGGAGACACGTAAGCCCGTCTTGCCGAGCACGCGGTAGCGCATCTCGGTCATCGCTCAGACCTCCAGCGCCGGCAGCAGGGTCTCTTCCTCGTAGCGGAAGTGATCCTCCAGGCCGCCGACCACCCGGTCCAGCTCCACGCGGAGCCGGGCCACGTCGTCCGGGTTCTGGAAACCGCCCTTGTCGAGCAGCTCCTCGAACTCGGCCAGCGCCGCCTCCACCACCTTGTGTTCCTCGCGCAGCCGGGTGATCGCCGGGACTAGGTGCGGGAAGCGCTTCTCGAAGGCGGAGAACGAGCCGTCCTCCCGGATGTGGTGCATCTGGAGCCCGTAGCAGTACGTCAGGCAGTGCTTGCGCAGTTGTTCCGAGAGGTCCGCCATGGACCGGGGGTCGGCGCCGCCGGCGGTGAGCGTCTCGTCGACGGCCGCGCGCACCCGCGCGAGCTCGGCCCTCAGGTCGGCGTGGTGCTTGAGCAGCTGGGTGCCGATCATCCGGCTGCGCTCGGTGATCACACCGAGGTCGAGCGGGTGCAGGGCGACCACGGGAATGGCACGGCCCGCCTTCTCCTCGTACTCCCGGAACGCCGGGTCGAGGGAGCACTGCAACTCCCAGTACCGGTCGCGCTCCTCGCCCTCCAGGACCTGGGCGCGGGTGGCGTAGGGCCGTACGGCGCCCTCGTCCGTGCCGATCTCCATCGTCACCTGCGGGCTGTCCAGCAGGTTGTGGTACCAGTCGGGGTTCTTCCCGCGGCCGGCGTTGGAGGCGAAGACCAGGTAGCGGTCGCCGTCCTTGTAGTAGATCGCGGGGTTCACATGGGGTTTCCCGGTCTTCCGGCCCATCGTGGTCAGCACCACCATGGGGGCGCCCTCGAACATCCCGCCCACCCGGCCGTTGTTCGCCCGGAACTCCTGGATGACCCGCTCGTTCCAGCTCAGACCGCTGGCTGCCTGCTCTTCGCTCATGAGAGTCTCCGTCGAAACTGTCGGCTGTCGGCCGTCGGCACAGTGACTTTTTATTTGCTTTGAAAGCAAATCTAACGCTGAATCTAGGATCCCCGCACCCCGCTGTCAACCTCGGCCCGCACCGTCACCCGACGTGCCCCGAGCACGGCTCCGGGCCGCCACGCCGACTGCTTCAGCAGGTCGTCGTCGCCCACGAACTCCTGCTCCCGGGGCGCCCCGACGCGCGGGTCGAACCAGGTCCCGCTCCCCGCGGCCGGCCGGACCAGACCCCGGCCGTCGGGGCCCGCGCCGTCCAGCAGGGTGAGCAGCCCGAGCGCCGGAACCATCCGGCCCAGCCGCACCGGCTCGCCCTCCTCCCCGCCGTGGTCCAGCAGCAGCCCGCCGCGGTCCGCGGGCCGCAGCCCCGGCCGGTCCACCCGGAAGACCTCCACGCCCTCGACGCGCCACACCACACGGGTGCCGCCCGCCTCGTACCGGACCGAGAGCCGGTGCCACGCGCCGGGAGTGCGGGAGGCCACCGGGACGGCGTACGAGAACGCGGCGTACCGCTCGCCGGGGAACGGCACCCGCTCGTAGAGGGCGTGCACGCGGGTGTTGGTCAGCAGGAAGTCGCAGACCACATGGGAGAGGGGGTCCATCGTGATCAGAGCCGCGGTCGCCAGCCGGACGTCACCGTCCGGGTCGGGCACCGCCGCGCCGAAGGGATGCCGGGCCCCGCCCAGACCGCGCGCCGACAGGGTCGCCGCGCACTCCACGGTCCCGTCGGCCGGCACCTCGAACCCCCGGGCGCCGCCCGGTCCACGGGCCAGCGCCACCCACGCGAGATGATCACCGGGGCCGGGTCCGCCCCCGCGCCCCTCGGCCGGCGGCGCGAACGCGGGCTCGCCGGTGAGCGGGTCGGTGTCGGCCGGCGTGACCGTCAGGCCCTCGGCCGCGGTCCGCACGGTCACCGGTTGCAGCGGCGGAACGTCCCAGGCGCCGTCGAGGCCGGCGCGGAAATTGTCGTCGAACAGCTCCATGGTTCCTCCGGAGACGTGGTCGCGGGCCGCGAGTGTCGGCACCCGGACACGAGATCCGCTCGAGCCCGCGTCCACTCCGGATCGAGAAACCGGGGGCAAGGTCGCGGCTCCGGCCGACCGGGCCGTGTCCGCAGAAAGAACAGAAAGGAGGCCGCGGGTGAGTCACCCGATGACCGTGCTGCTGCTCCCCGGACAGGGCAGCCAGCGCGAGCGCATGGCCGCGGGACTGTACGGGGCGCACCGGCGGTTCACCGCGACCATGGACGGATTCTTCGACGCGCTCGATGCACAGGGCGGGCAGGGTGACCAGCTCGCCCGGCACTGGCTGCGGGCCGCGCCCCACCCGGACCTCGACGACGCCCGGATCGCCCAGCCGCTCCTGCTCGGCGTCGGGTACGCGCTCGGTCGGGCGGTCGCCGCCACCGTGGGCCCGCCCGGGGTGCTGCTCGGACACAGCGCCGGTGAGCTGGCCGCCGCCGTGCTGGCCGGGGTGTTCCGCGCCGCCGATCTGGGCCGGCTCGCGGCGGCGCGGGCCCGGGTCGTCGGGGACGACGGCCGGGGCGGGATGCTCGCGGTGGCGGCGGCCGAGGACGAACTGCCCGCCGACCTCGGCCCGGTGACGGTCGCCGCGGTCAACGGCCCCCGCCAGACGGTGCTCGCCGGTCCCTCCGACGCGCTGGAGCGGGTGCGCGCGACACTGACGGCCGCGGGCCGCACGGTGCTGCCGCTGCGCTCCGGGCACGCCTTCCACAGCCCGTCGGTGTCGGCCACGGCCCGGCGCTTCACCCGGGAGGTGGCGGCCCTGCGCCCGGCACCCGCCCGCACGGCGCTGGTGTCCTGCCGTACGGCACGGCCCCTGCGCGACAGCGAGGCCGTCGACCCGGCGTTCTGGGGCGACCAGATCGCGCTGCCCGTGCGGTACTGGCCCGCGCTCATGTCGCTGCTCGACGCCTCGGGCACCGATCCTGGGCTGCTGCTGCTCGACGCGTCACCCGACCGCTCCCTCGGCGCCGCGGCCCGCCGCCACCCCGCCGTCCGCGGCGGCGCCTCCCAGGTACTGCCCCTGCTCGCCCCGGCCGCCCACACCGGCGGCCCGGCGGACGCCGAGGCGTTCGACCGGGCGATGGCGACCGTCAGGACGTACGCGGCACCCCGCTCGCCCGCGCACGACGGCGGCCGATGAGTCGTCACGCACCACCGGCAGGCCCGACGGCCCGACGGCGCTCAGTCGTCGTCGGCGGCGGCACCGGCCGGCAGGTAGGCGGCCGTCACGATCAGGTCCGACGTCAGCCGGTAGGCACCCTCCAGCCGGGGCAACTCCCCGCGCCCGTGCCGGACTTCCAGACGGCCGGTGTCCGCGGCGACCGGGACCAGGCGCACACGCGCGTCCCGCAGAGCGAGGGAGCGGCCCGGTCCGAGCGTCGGGGCCCACGCCTTGTACGCCGCTTCCTTCGCGCTGAACAGCACCGTCTCCCAGGGGACATGGGCGTGCGGCGGCGGGAGCGACCCGCGTTCCGCGGCCGTGGTCAGTGCCGCCGTCGCGGCGGGCGACAGCGGTCCGGGCGGCTCCGCGTCGATCCCCAACGCCCGGGCGTCGGCGGCGAAGGCGACCGCGGCGGCGCGGTACCCGGGACAGTGCGTGATGCTGCCCCGAACGCCGTCGGGCCAGCACGGGGCGCCGTCCGGCCCACGCAGCAGCGGACCGGACAGCGGCACCCCGAGGGCGGTGAGGGCCTGCCGGGCGCAGACCCGCCCGGTGGCGAACTCACGCCACCGCCGCTCCACCGCCGCCGGGCCGAGCAGCTCACGCTCCTCGCGATGCAACGCCGTGACCGACGCGTCCACACACATCTCCACCACCCGGACCCAGCCGGGAAGCAGCCCATCACTCAGCCACGGCCCGGGGGACGCCGTCATGACCGGCACGCGGACCGCCGGGAACGCCCCCGCCTCACGCGTGGCACGCCGGCAGTCTGCCGTCGTTGAACTCGACCATCTCGCCGAAGATCCGCACCACGTCCAGGGGTTCGCCCTCCGGGCCGCCGTCCGCCTCCGCGTAGGCGCGGTGCAGGTTTCCCACCAGGCGTTCGGGGTCCGTCCAGTCCTGGAACGGATGGGTGCCGAGCTGGCGTGCCGCCTCCAGCGGTGCGAGCCCGGCCGCCCGGGCGTCCTCGGCCGTCCGCAGCAGCCAGCGCAGATACCGCTCCGTCTCGTCGATCGCCTCGGGCCCGGCGAGGGGCCCGTGCCCGCCGACCACGACGCGCGGTGCCAGCGCGCGCAGCTCGGCGAGGGCCCGCAGGGAGCCGCTCAGCGATCCCATGAGGAGGAAGGGCGTGCACCCCGGCAGGACGACGTCCCCCGCGAACAGCACCCCCTCGGCGGGGAGCCAGACAAGGGTGTCCCCGGTGGTGTGCGCCGGTCCGGGGTGCAGCAGCTGGACCGCACGCCCGCCCACGTGCAGTTCCATCCGGCGGTCGTACGTCGTGTCCGGGAGCCTGAGCTCGATCGTGCCCCACTCCACCCCCGGCCACAGACCGGTGAGCCCGAGGCCCGCCGCCGCCATCTCCCGGCGGGCCCGCTCATGCGCCACGATCACCGTGTCGGGGCCGCCGACCAGCGCGTTGCCGAAGGTGTGGTCCCCGTGGAAGTGCGTGTTGACCAGCACCCGGGGCGCCGCCCCGCCGAGCCGGCGCACCGCTTCGCCGAACCGGCGGGCCCGCGCCTCGGTCGCGACGGTGTCCACGACGACCGGCGCCCGGCCCTCGTCGAGCAGCACGCCCGCGTTGTTGACGCACCAGCCGCCGGTCTCCTGCACATACGCGTGGACCCCGTCCGCGATCTCCTCCAGGACGGCGGGCGCGTACGACGCCCCGGCCGCCGTACGGGACGCGCTCACCGGCGCGCCTGCGCCAGGAGATGCGCACCGCAGCTCTCCAGGGTGCGGCGGCTGTTGCCGGCCAGCAGCGCCGCCGCCCGGTCCCGGGCCCCGGCGAGCGTGGTGCCGGCGCCGAAGACGGTGTCGAGCGCGTCCGGGTCGAGGGCGGCCTGATGGACGCTGACCACCCGGGTGGCGTCCCCCGACTCCGCCGCCGTCAGCAGCCAGGCACCGCTGTGCCCCAGCAGCCCGCGCGGCACGGTCGTCTGCTTGTAGACGAGCCGTTCGCCGGGAAAGCAGAGCCGCACCGACTGCGTGCCGTGCACGGAGCCGTCGGCGCCGCGGGTGCGCATGTCGAGCGTCTGCACCCGGGCACCGCCGACCAGCGCCGTCTCGTCCTCCTGGAGGTCGAGCTCGGCGACGTGCGCGACACGCTGCGGCCACAGGTCGGCCCGGTACAGGAAGTCGTACACCGCGGCCGGCGGTCCCGGTACGACGTACTCGTCGTGGACGGTGAACAGCAGCTCCTCCGGGCCCGCGTCCCGCCCCGCCCAGCGGGCCACGGCCGCGACCTCCGCCTCGCTGTTGCGGCCGAGCGCCTCGGCGACGGTCGTCCGCGCGCTCTCCGACCCGGCCTCCAGGATCCACTCGTGCCCGAGGACCAGCTCCGTGCGCCCGTCCCGCTCCTCGAACCGCCAGTGCCCGCTCATCCACTCCAGCGGCGGCCCTGGCGCCTCCTGCCGGAAGTCGATCCGCAGCCGCTCCTCGTCCAGTTTGCGCAGGGACGTCCAGGTGCGGATCTCGGAACCGGCGACGGCCCACAGCCGGATCCGCTCCGAGTCCCGGTCGCTCTCCAGCACCTCGGCCGCCAGGCACGGCGGGAAGAGCACCGGCCAGCGGGTCACGTCGGCGATCAGCCCGTAGCCGCGCCGGGCCGGCCCGGCGTACCGGGCACTGTGCTCGGCGGCCGTAGTCTCAGCCGTCCTCTCAGCCCTCGTCTCAGCCGTGGTCGCAGTGGTCGTCGTGGTGGTCGATTCGATCGGCACGGCCGACCCCTCCCCGTGTCAGTAGTTTCCGAGCCCGCCGCAGACGTTGAGCGCCTGCGCGGTGATGGCGGCCGCCTCGTCGCCCACGAGGAAGCCGACGAACGCGGCCACCTCCTCGGGCTCCGTGTAGCGGCCGATCGGGATCTTCGCCTGGAACCGCTCCAGGACCGTCTGCTCGTCGGTCTCCCACAGACCGGCGTAGCCCTTGCGCACCTCCGCCGCCATCTCCGTCTCCACATAGCCGGGGCAGACGGCGTTCACGGTGATGCCGGTCTTGGCCAGTTCGAGGCCGAGGGCCTTGGTGAACCCGACCACGCCGTGCTTGGAGGCGGAGTACGGGGCGCCGAGGACGACCCCCTGCTTGCCGCCGGTCGAGGCGATGCTGATGACGCGTCCGCTGTCCAGGCCGGTCATGCCGCCCGTGGTCAGCACCTCGCGGGTGACCAGGAAGACGCTCTTCAGATTGGTGGCGATCACGTCGTCCCAGAGGTCCTCGGACAGCTGTGCCGTCGGCCCGCCACCGCTGCGGCCCGCGTTGTTGACCAGGACTCGCACCGGACCGAAGCGGTCCACGGCGGCCCCGACCCAGGCGCGCACCTGCGCCGCGTCGGTGACGTCGCAGGCGGCGCCCGCGGCCGTGTGGCCGAGGTCGGTGAGCCGCTTGACCTCCGCGGCGACGGCATCCGCGTCGCGCGCGCACAGGAACACCGGGTGCCCCCGGCGGGCGAGCGTCAGCGCCACGGAGCGGCCGATGCCCCGGGTCGCACCGGTGACCAGGGCGGGGCCGGGCTCGGCGGCCCGGGTGCCGGTCATGACGGCGTCCCCTGGGCCGCGGTCGCCAGGCTCCGGTTGACCAGCAGCAGAAACGCCCGCGGTGTCACCGCCTCGGCCACGTCCTCGTCGCGCAGCTCGACGCCGTAGCGCTGCCCGACCGCCGCGGCGGTCTCCAGGATCGCGAGCGAGTCGTAGCCCAGGTCGGTGAAGAGCCGGTCGAGCGCCGCTTCGGTGAGGTCGGTGTCCTCCAGGTCGCCGGCGCACTCGACGAGGACGCTGCGCAGGTCGGCGAACTGCAATTGAGGACCGTCGAGCTGGAGTTCGGGGCCGGAGTGCTCCGGCAGAACGATGTCGTTCACGCTGTGCCTTCCTCTTCTGTTCGGGGGCCGTGGTCCGCGTCCGTCGCGGCGGACGTGCCGGGCGTGACGGGCGGGGCGGTGACGACCAGGGCCGAGTTGAAGCCCCCCTGGCCACGGGCCAGCACGAGTGCCGTGCGCACCCGGGCGGGGCGGGGCTCGCCGCGTACGAGGTCGAGCCGATGCCGTGGAACGGGGCGCTCCACATGAGCGGTCGGGGGGATGAGTCCGTGCCGCAGGGTGAGCAGCGCGGCGACGACGTCCAGCGGCGGACCCCCCGCGGTCAGCCGTCCGGTCAGGGTCTTGGGCGCGGTGACGGGCACGCCGTAGGGGCCGAACAGCTCCGCCAGGGCGGCGGCCTCGGCGTCGTCGAGGGCCGGCCGCGCCGCAGCGTCGGCGAAGACCACGTCGACGTCCGCCGGTGCCACCCCCGCCTGGGCCAGCGCGAGCCGTGCGGCCCGGGCCAGCCCCGGCGGCCGGCCGGAGCCCGGCGGCGGATCGAAGGTCGAGGCGTGCCCGGCCAGCTGCCCGTACACCTGTCGGGCGCCCCGCTCGGCGGCGCCGCTCGCGCTCTCCACGACGAGCAGCGCGCCGCCCTCCCCGGGCACATGCCCGGCGGCGGCCTCGTCGAACGGCAGATACGCCCGGGCCGGATCGCGCACCCCCGAGAGCCGTCCCCCGGAGTGGTGCGAGAGCAGCCCCCAGGGATCGAGGGCGGATTCGACCCCGCCCGACACCACCAGGGCCGCGCCCTTGCCCAGCATCCGCCGGGCCTGGCCGAAGGTGTCCAGACCGCCCGCCTGGTCGGCGACGATCACACTGCCGGGGCCGCGCAGACCGTGCCGGATGGATATCTGGCCGGTGTTCACGGCGTAGAACCAGGCGAACGACTCGTAGACGCTGACCCGTCCCGGCCCCTCGGTCCACAGCTTGCGGACCTCGCGGTGGGTGAACTCGAAGCCGCCGGTCGCGTTCGAGGTGGCGACCCCGGTCGTGTACTCGGGCAGCGCCGCCGGATCGACCCCCGAGTCCTCGATCGCCCACTGCGCGGCGACAAGCGCGAGCCGTGTGACCCGGTCCGTCTGCGGCAGCAGCCGCCCCGGCAGCATCGCGGCCGCGTCGAAGCCGGTGACCACGCCGGCCAGCGGCGAGGGATAGCGGGCGGCGTCGTAGCCCGGGACGAGCCGGATGCCGGACTCGCCGCGCAGGGTCGCGTCCCACCACTCCTGGACGCCGAGCCCGTTCGGCGCGACGACACCGATACCGGTGACGACCGGAGGGGCGGTGCCGGGGGAGAGCCCGGCCACGGGGGCCCCGGTCGCAGCGGACTCGGTCGCAGCGAACTCGGTCATGGAGGCGCCGGTCGCGGAGGTCGCGGTCACGGAGGTCGCGGTCACACCCTCACCCCCCGTCCGCCCCGCGGCTCGCGCGACAGCACCAGGGCGCTCTGGAACCCGCCGAAGCCGCTCCCCACCGTCAGGACGGTCCCGAGGTCACGCGGACGGGCTTCGAGCGGCACGTAGTCCAGGTCGCACTCGGGGTCGGCCTCGTGCAGGTTCGCCGTGGGCGGCACGGCCCCGAACTCGATCGCCAGGGCGCAGGCGGCGATCTCGATGGAGCCGATGGCGCCGAGCGAGTGCCCCACCATCGACTTGATGGAGCTCACCGGCGTCCGGTACGCGTGCTCGCCGAGCGCCAGCTTGAAGGCCGCCGTCTCGTGCCGGTCGTTCTGCTTGGTGCCGGAGCCGTGCGCGTTGACGTAGTCGACGGCCTCCGGCGCCAGCCGCGCCTCGTCGAGCGCGCTGGTGATCGCGTCGGCCATCTCCCGTCCGTCGGGCTTCAGCCCGGTCATGTGGAAGGCGTTGCACCGGGAGGCGTGTCCGTCGATGACCGCGTACACATGGGCGCCCCTGGCCCGCGCGTGCTCCAGCTCCTCCAGTACGAGCATGGCGGCGCCCTCGGCGATGACGAAGCCGTCCCGGGTGCGGTCGAAGGGGCGGGAGGCGTGCTCCGGGTCGTCGTTCCGCGGTGACGTGGCCTTGATCGCGTCGAAGCAGGCCACCGCGATCGGGGAGACCGGCGCGTCCGTGCCACCGGCGATCATCACGTCGACGGTGCCCTCGACGATGAGGTCGCGCGCATGGCCGACGGCGTCGATGCCGGAGGTGCACCCCGTCGAGACGACGGCCGCGGGCCCCTCCGCCCCCGTCATCGTGGCGATCTCGGCGGCGAACGAGCTGGGCACGAAGGCGTCGTAGAGATGGGGCGACAGATAGCTCCCGTCGACCTCCCACAGCCGGCCGCTGTCGCTGAGCACCAGGTACTCGCGCTCCAGGCTGGTCGTCCCGCCGACCGCGGTGCCGACGCTGACGCCGATCCGCCCGGGGTCGAGGGTGTCGAGATCGAGCCCGCTGTCCTCCAGGCACTCCCGGGTGCTCAGCACCGCGAGCTGCGCGGCCCGGTCAAGGCGCCGCAGCTCGCGGGGGGTGAGGGTGCTCTGCTCGGCGGTGAAGTCGACCTCCGCCGCCATCCGGGAGCGGAATCGGGCGGGGTCGAAACTGGTGATGGTGCGGGTCGCGGTGCGTCCGGAGATCAGCAGATCCCAGAACGCCTTGCGGCCCACTCCGCTGGGGGCCATCACGCCGATGCCGGTGATGGCGACGGTTCGGCTCACTGGAACAGCTCCTCGCAGGGCAGGGCCGTCATCGGTCCGCCGGGAGCCCGGCGTCCACGTAGGCGATGAAGGCGGCCGGCGTGCGCAGGTCGTCGAAGGCCTCGTCCGGGATGGTGACCCGGTACTCGTCCTGCACCCGCATGGCGATCTCGTAGACGACCAGGGAGTCGTATCCCAGGTCGCCGAAGTCGGTGTCCATGGCGGACTCGTCGAGGGCGGCGGCATCCGCCCCCTCCAGACACGCCTCCACGACCTTCCGGAACTCGGTGAGGGTGAACCCGCTCATGACTCCCCTTCCGTTCGACGGGCCGCCAAGGTCGGCGGGGGTGCTAGACGAACGGTCGAGCCTCACTGGACGCCACGACGGACACGGCGACGGCGCCCTCGTCACCCAGAGTTCTCCAGTGATCCTCGAGTCCCGCCTCCGACGCTCTGGTCCCGGCCCTCGCAGCAGGGCCTTTGCCGACCCAGGACGGCCCCGGACGCCAGGCAGGTGCCGGGGACGTCACTCACAGAGACGGGAATGCCGACCGAATGAACTCGCTCCTACTGGCGGTCCTCGGCCCGATCTTCGGACGCCCCAGCGGCATTCCGGGGCTCATCGGAGGCGCGATCATGCAGCGCGGAAACGCCGAACAGGAGGCCTGGGCGGTCGAACAGGCCGACCTCAAGCCCGGGGACCAGGTCCTTGAGGTGGGCCCGGGTCCCGGCATCGGGCTCGCGCTGGCCGCCGAGGCGGTCGCGCCGGGCGGCCGGGCGATCGGGGTGGACCCGTCGGCCACGATGCGCTCCATGGCCCGGCAGCACTGCGCCCTGCACCTCGCCACCGGGCACGCGTCGATCAAGGAGGGCACCGCCGATGCCACCGGCCTGCCGGACGCGTCCGTGTCGGCGGCGCTCTCGGTGAACAACGTGACCCTGTGGGACCGCCCGGCGGCCTACGCCGAGCTGCAACGCGTGCTGCGCCCCGGTGGCCGCCTGGTGATCGTGCACCACCGGCACACCATGAACACCACGCCCGAACAGCTCCACGACGAGCTGGTGAAGGCCGGTTTCGAGGACGTCACCCTCGACATCCAGGGCCGCACCATGGGCCGCGCCGCAGTCGGCATCCTCGCCCGCCGGGCGGGTTAGCCCCTGTCCCTGAAACGTGTGCCGCAGGCGTGACCCGCGGGCGGCACACTGCCTCAGCCATGGTGAGGCAGCAAGTCGGTGGGTGAGGCCGGGCCCGGCCTCACCCACCGACTGTTTTGCGAGCAGACGCGACAAGATGGACGGGGGAAGCGGCATACGGGGGGACAAGCCGCTTCCCCCGACAGGGTCCGGACCCGCAAGCACGCGCCGCCCACGAGGAAAGCGGAGGCGCGCACCCCGCAGTGGGGCCCGTCCCACCCGGGGATTCCTGCCAGATCCGCCGGGCTCTCTTCCATCCTGTGGCCGGGCCTCCCTCCCGGGGCCCGGCAAAGGACCTGAGACGGCAGGCCGTTGGTCCTTAAATATGATGTGAAGTTACACTCGCCGCCGGCACACCAGTCCCACAGGCACCACAGTCACGGGGGAGGCCGCGATGGCGGTGAATTCCAAGAAGGCCGCCGTCTACGTACTCGTGGTCTTCGTGCTGTACGTGATCATCACGGACCCGAAGACGGCGGCCGACTACGTCCAGATAGGGTTCGAGGGCATATCGGACGCCGCCCGGGCCATCGGCGACTTCTTCACCTGGCTCGCCGACGGGGCGCAGTAAGCCGTATTCAGGAGTGCTCATGATCCGCCATCTCGTCCTCTTCAAGCTCAACGACGGTGTGGAGCGCGACGACCCGCGGGTCGTGAAGGGCTTCGAGGCCTTCCAGGCGCTGGAGGGGAAGATCGACGAGATCCGGTTCTGGGAACTGGGCTGGAACATCAGCGACCGGCCCATCGCCTACGACTTCGCCATCAACTCGGGGTTCGAGGACGCGGAAGCGCTGCGCCGGTACGTGGAGCACCCGGAGCACCAGGCGGGGGTGGGGCTCTGGAAGGAGTTCGCGACCTGGGTGATCGCGGACTACGCGTACTGAGCCGAACCTCGTCTCCGTATGGCCCCTCGCCGGAACGGCGGGGGGCTTTCGCGCGTCTTGCGCCTCAACTCTTCCCTCAACACGGCGTTATGGGGTGCTTGCACACAGTGCACATGTCTTGTGATGCTATGACCGCTTTTGACGGATGAGTTGACCGATGTAGACCGATGTAGACCTATGAAGAGGTGGCGTTGACCGTGTCGGCCAGTACTGCGCCACCCCAGGAAGAAGCGCCGGTCCAGACCTCGGCGCCCGTCCAGACCCCGGCACCACCCGCCCCCCAGCGCAGCCGCGGCGCCGACACCCGGGCGCTCACCCAGGTGCTCTTCGGCCAGCTCAAGGAGCTCCAGCCGGGCACACCGGAGCACAACCGGGTGCGCGGGGCACTCATCGAGGCCAATCTCCCGCTCGTGCGGTACGCGGCCGCCCGCTTCCGCTCCCGCAACGAGCCGATGGAGGATGTCGTCCAGGTCGGCACGATCGGGCTCATCAACGCCATCGACCGCTTCGACCCGGACCGCGGCGTGCAGTTCCCGACCTTCGCGATGCCGACGGTCGTCGGCGAGATCAAGCGGTACTTCCGGGACAACGTACGGACCGTGCACGTACCGCGCCGGCTCCACGAGCTGTGGGTGCAGGTCAACAGCGCGACGGAGGACCTGACGACGGCCTTCGGCCGCACCCCCACCACCGCCGAGATCGCCGAGCGGCTGCGCATCGGCGAGGACGAGGTGCTGTCCTGCATCGAGGCGGGGCGCTCGTACCACGCGACCTCGCTGGAGGCCGCCCAGGAGGGCGACGGACTGCCGGGCCTCCTCGACCGTCTCGGCTACGAGGACCCCGCCCTGGACGGCGTGGAGCACCGCGATCTCGTCCGGCATCTGCTGGTGCAACTGCCCGAGCGGGAACAGCGGATCCTGCTGCTGCGGTACTACAGCAATCTCACCCAGTCGCAGATCAGCGCGGAACTCGGCGTCTCCCAGATGCACGTTTCGCGGCTACTCGCGCGTAGCTTCCAGCGATTGCGGTCCGCGAACCGTATCGAGGCCTAGGACCTGTAAGCGATATCGAGGGCCGGTCCAGGCTCGGCTGAGGCCCAACCGAATACAGAAGCGATAGATCACCTTCGCGAGCGAATCGCTCACCAGCGCGGATCCCCACGTTTCTGCGCCGAAATACCGTCAGACCCCCTTTATCCAGGGCGGATTCGCGTCTCACGTGTCGACATGTCACTACAGCGTGTTGCCGACATGTGACATTCTGCCGGAAGCGCGTTTGCCGGGGCTTCGGCGCCGGTATTCAGGTGAAGGCTGACGTTCCTCGACGGAACGCCCGCCGCGACCGTCCCGCGACCCAGAGGGGGTGGCATGTCCGCAGAACAGGGCAGCTCCAAGGTGCTCACGCTCACGAAGAGCGAGGCTGCGCCCGCGCTCGACGACGTAACCGCTGTCGAGGCCGCGCCGGCCCCGGCCCTTCCGGCTCCCCCGGCTGTCTCCGGAGCCATCGACACCCGCACCCTGTCCCGCTCCCTCTTCCTGCGGCTCGCCGCACTCGACGAGAACAGCCCCGAGCGTGTCTACGTCCGGGACACCCTCATCGAGCTCAACCTCCCGCTCGTGCGGTACGCGGCAGCCCGCTTCCGCTCCCGCAACGAGCCGATGGAGGACATCGTCCAGGTCGGCACCATCGGCCTGATCAAGGCGATCGACCGCTTCGACTGCGAACGGGGCGTGGAGTTCCCGACGTTCGCGATGCCGACGGTCGTGGGCGAGATCAAGCGGTTCTTCCGCGACACCTCGTGGTCGGTGCGGGTCCCGCGCCGCCTCCAGGAACTGCGGCTGGCCCTCACCAAGGCCAGCGACGAGCTCTCGCAGAAGCTCGACCGCTCCCCGACCGTCGCCGAACTCGCCGCCGTACTGGGCGTGTCCGAGGAGGACGTCGTCGACGGCCTCGCGGTCGGCAACGCCTACACGGCCTCCTCGCTCGACTCCCCGGCCCCGGAGGACGACGGCGGCGAGGGCTCCCTCGCGGACCGCCTCGGCTACGAGGACACCGCCCTGGAGGGCGTCGAGTACCGCGAGTCCCTCAAGCCCCTGCTCGCCAAACTGCCGCCCCGCGAGCGGCAGATCATCATGCTGCGCTTCTTCGCCAACATGACCCAGTCGCAGATCGGCGAGGAGGTCGGCATCTCCCAGATGCACGTCTCCCGGCTGCTGACCCGGACCCTGGCGCAGCTCCGCGAGGGCCTCATCTCCGACTGACCCCTTCATAAATGACGGAGCGTCAGCCACCATGGCCCGATGCTTCGTACGACACCGGGTACGACATGGACGCATGGCCGTCGAGGCGCCGCGATCGGCGCATCGGCGGCCGTCGTCTGTCTGGGTGCGGTGCTGGCCGCCTGCGGGAGCTCCGGTGACGGCTATGTGGCCGTCGGCCCGGCGGGCGGTACGCCCCCGTCCGTGCGGCCGACGGGAAGTGTGCGGGTGGTGCCACTCGACGGGGAGCCCGGCCCCCGGCCGAGCGTGACGCCGAGCCCTGCCGGCAACTCCCCTGTCGGCGCCACCACTTCACCGCCACGGGAACTCGGGGCGCCGAGCGCCCGCCCGTCGAGCGCCGCCAAGTCCGGTCCTGCGGCGTCCGGTTCGCCGTCCCCGACCGCGCCCGCCCCTCGTGCGACCGCCCCCGCCGCGCTCACCTGGGGTGATCCGGTACGGGCCGCCACCGATCAGCGGTGGTGCGAGGACGTGACCCTCGCCTTCCGCAACTCCGGGGACGCGGCGGTCCGTTCGGGGACCGTCGGGTTCGGTACGCACATCATCGGGGCGCTCGGGGTCGACTGGGGGACCGTCGAGTCGGAGGTGGAGCTTCCGGCGCCGATCGAGGGCGGCGCGCGGAAGGAGCGGACGTGGACGGTGTGTGTCGAGGCATGGCGGGTGCCGCTCGGTATGCACATCGAGACGCGGGACGTCGACGTCCGCTGGAAGTAGCCCTTCGGGCCGTGCGCGTTACTTGAGCGCCAGCCAGGCCACCGCCGCGACGATCGCCACGGCGACGACGACACCGATGATCAGGCCGATGCGGGGGCCGGAGGAGGCGGGAGCGGCGGCAGCCGCCTGCTGGCGGCCCTGCGGGCCCTCGTCGACGAACGCGCGGAACATCTGGGTGCTGCCGGCGGGGTCGTAGTTGCCCTGGGGGTCCTGGGTGTTAGCCATGCCCCGAGACACTAGCGAATCCGGCGTGACGGCCCAAGTGGGGGGCTGGTGACCGCGGCAGCCCGCCTCACATGCGTGTTTACGCTCGCAATACTTGCCTTTGCCAAGTTTTTATACCGCACCCCCCAGTTTTATTTGCCTGTAGCAACCAACCGGTCCTATGGTTGCCCCAAGCAACGAATACGGGAGGTGGGATGGCCGGGCAGACGCAGTACGAGGAGCTGATGCGTCAGTTCAGTGCCTTCGGCGCCGTGAAACGGGAGATGGGACGGATCCTGCCGTCCGACTGCCCGAGCGGTTCCGCCGCCGTGCTGACCCTGCTCGCCCGTCACGGGGACATGCGCATGAGCAAGCTCTCGGAGCTGCTCGCCGTGGACATGTCGGTGACCAGCCGGCATGCGGCGCATCTCGCCGAGCGGGGCTGGATCCGGCGCTCCCTCGACCCGGCGGACAAGCGCGGCCGCATCCTGCATCTCACCCCGGCCGGCCTGGTCCAGCTGGACGAGTTGTCGGAGCGGACCTGCCGGATGCTCGCCGAGCGGCTCAGTGACTGGAGCGACGACGAGGTGGCCCAGCTGAGCGGCCTCATGGCCCGGCTCCGGGCCAGCTTCGACGACTGCCGCGCCGCCCACCCCACCTCTGACGATCCCACCCGTACACCCGCAAGCGCATAAGAGAAGGAAGCCCATGGCAACGACCACACCAGCCGGTGTGCGGGCTCACGCCAAGCACGGGGGAGGCGCCGGGCACCCGGCGGACACCCCGATGACCCACCGGCAGATCATGGAGGCGCTCTCCGGGCTGCTGCTCGGGATGTTCGTGGCGATCCTGTCGTCCACGATCGTCTCGAACGCCCTCCCGGAGATCATCGGCGACCTCGGCGGCGGCCAGTCCGCCTACACCTGGGTCGTCACCGCCGCCCTGCTGTCGATGACGGCCTCCACCCCCCTGTGGGGCAAGCTCGCCGACCTCTACAGCAAGAAGGCGCTCGTCCAGATAGCGCTGATCATCTACGTGCTGGGATCGGCCGCGGCCGGCCTCTCCCAGAACGCCGGCATGCTCATCACCTTCCGGGTGGTCCAGGGCATCGGCGTCGGCGGTCTCTCCGCCCTCGCGCAGATCGTGATGGCGGCGATGATCTCCCCGCGTGAGCGCGGCCGTTACTCCGGCTACCTCGGCGCGACCTTCGCCGTCGCCACCGTCGGCGGCCCGCTGCTCGGCGGTGTCATCACCGACACCTCCTGGCTGGGCTGGCGCTGGTGCTTCTACGTCGGTGTGCCCTTCGCCGTGATCGCGCTGATCGTGCTCCAGAAGACCCTGCACCTGCCGGTCGTGAAGCGGAACGTGAAGGTCGACTGGGCCGGCGCATTCTTCGTCGCCGCCGCGGTCTCGCTGCTGCTGGTCTGGGTCACCTTCGCCGGTGACAAGTACGAGTGGCTGTCCTGGCAGACCTACGCCATGGTCGGCGGTTCGATCGCGCTCGCCCTGATCTTCGTGCTCGTCGAGTCGAAGGCCTCCGAGCCGCTCATCCCGCTGCGTCTGTTCAAGAACCGGACCATCACCCTCTCGTCCATCGCCTCGATGTTCGTCGGTACGGCGATGTTCTCCGGCACGGTCTTCTTCGCCCAGTACTTCCAGCTGGCCCGCGACGAGTCCCCGACCATGTCCGGTGTGCTGACGATCCCGATGATCGCCGGTCTGTTCGTCTCCTCCACGGTCTCCGGGCAGTTCATCACCCGTACAGGACGCTGGAAGGCGTGGCTGGTCAGCGGCGGTGTGCTCATCACGGCGGGCCTCGGTCTGCTGAGCACCATCCGCTACGACACGGACTACTGGAAGACCGCGATCTTCATGGCCCTGCTGGGTCTCGGCATCGGCATGATGATGCAGAACCTGGTGCTGTGCACGCAGAACCAGGTCGAGCCCAAGGACCTCGGTTCGGCGTCCTCCACGGTCACCTTCTTCCGGTCCCTCGGCGGTGCGATGGGCGTCTCGGTGCTCGGCGCCGTGATGGCCAACAAGATCACCGACTACGTCAAGGACGGCCTGACCGACCTCGGCCCCAAGTACGCCTCCGCCGCCTCCGGTTCGAGCGGCTCCAGCGAGATCCCGGACATGGACGCGCTGCCCGCGCCGCTGCGCACGGTCATGGAGAGCGCGTACGGCCACGGCATCGCGGACGTGTTCCTGATCGCGGCCGCCCTCGCGGCGATCGCCTTCCTGATCACGCTGTTCATCAAGGAGGTCCCGCTGCGGACCAAGGGCGCGATGGCGCAGGAGGCCGCTCCGGCCGCGGAAGAGGCCCCGGCTGTCGCGGCCGAGGAGACGGCCACCGAGGCGGCCTCCGAGGAGCGCGTCCCGAGCTGGGCCGCCGCCACCTCCGAGACGCGGCCCGCCCCGGCCGACGGCACACAGCGGCTCGCCGCCGTCGCCACTCTCGACGCCCCCACCGCCTCCACCGGCGGCGGCATCCCGGTCCGCGGCTTCGTCCGCGGCGCCGAGAGCGCGCCCGTCCCGCAGGCCGCGGTCACGCTGATCTCCCTCGCGGGACGGCAGCTGGGCCGGTCGGTGACCCAGGCCGACGGTTCGTACGGCGTGGAGGCGCCGAGTGTCGGGTCGTACGTCCTGATCGCCTCCGCGGACGGCTTCCAGCCGCAGGCGTCCACCGTCGTGGTGGGCGGCGAGCCGGTGGCGTACGACATCCTGCTCAGCGGCACGAGCGGGCTGACCGGGGTCGTGCGGGCCTCGGACAGCGCGCTGCCGGTGAAGGACGCCATGGTCATCGTGACCGACGTCCGCGGCGATCTGCTGGCCACCGGGACCACCGGTGAGCAGGGCGAGTTCGGCTTCGCCGAGCTGGTGCCGGGTGCCGTGACCGTCGCGGTGAACGCCGCCGGGTACCGGCCGCGCGCGCTGCCCGTCGAGGTCGGCGGCACGGGCGTCACCCGTGTCGAGGTCGAGCTGGAGTCGGGCGCCCAGGTCCAGGGCGTCGTACGAGCGCCGCACGGTCCGCTGGCCGACGCACGAGTGACCCTCGTGGACGCGGCGGGCAACGTCGTCGGCACCGCCACCACCGGGTCGGACGGGGCGTACGCCTTCACCGATCTGGACGGCGGCGACTACACGGTCATCGCGACGGGCTATCCGCCGGTCGCGACGGCCCTGACGGTGGCCGGCCGGGGAGCCGACGGCCACGACATAGAGCTCGCGCACCCCGGCGAGTGAGTCACTGAATACCCCGGCCCGTGGAGCGCGTTTCGAGCGGAGGCGCGTTCCGCGGGCCGGACCTGTGTGAGGAGAGAGCTGAGATGGGACTGACCGCGAGGATCCGCACCCGGGACGGATGGGCCGTGTCGCACGCGGTCGTCACGGTGACGGACATGACCGGCACGCAGGTGCTGCGGGCCGAGGCCGACGACGAGGGCGCGGTCCGCGACCCCGAGCCGCTGGCGCCCGGCGCGTACACCGTCATCGTCACCGCCGTCGGCTACGCGCCCGCGGCGTCGAGCGCGATCGTCACCGCGAGCGGCCGGGCCGAGGTCGGCACGGTCACCCTGGCCCGGCAGGGCGGCACCGAACTCCCGCCGCCGGGACCCTGGACCGTCGACCCCGCGCACTCCAGCGTCGGCGCGGTCGCCCAGCACCTGGGCATCTCCAGCGTCCACGGCCGCTTCACGGAGTTCGCCGCCACCATCGAGATCGCACCGGACGACGTCACCAAGTCCCGGGTGGAGGCGGTGATCCGGGCCGCGTCCATCGACACCGGCAACGCGATGCGCGACGGCCACCTCAAGTCGGCGGACTTCCTGGACGTCGAGGTGCACCCCGAGATCACCTACCGGTCGACGGGCATCTCGCTCGCGGGGGCCGACCGCTGGACGGTCCACGGCGAACTGGGCATGCACGGGGTCGTACGCCCCGTCGACCTGGACCTCGCCTACCTCGGCACCGGCGCCGACCCCTGGGGCGGGACCCGGGCGGCGTTCCGGGCGACGACCGAGCTGCGACGCGAGGACTTCGCCATGAACTACAACCAGGTCGTGCAGGCGGGCATCGCGGCGATCGGCACGACGCTGAAGGTGGAGCTCGACATTCAGGCCGTGCAAGGGGAGTCGCTGCCTCCGCAGGCCTAGGGTGGGGCCATGGCACCGAACATCGCGACCAACACCCGTGTCTCCCTCGACGAGTTGCTGGACTTCGTACGCCCCCGGCACCGCGCCCTCCTGCTGACCCGCCGGGCCGACGGCAGCCCGCAGGCCTCACCGCTGACCTGCGGGGTCGACGACTCCGGGCGGATCGTGGTGTCCACCTACCCGGACCGGGCCAAGACGCGCAACGCCAAGCGGGACGAGCGGGTGAGCGTCGTCGTGCTGAGCGACGACTGGAACGGACCGTGGGTCCAGATCGACGGAACGGCCGAGGTCATCGACTCGCCCGACTCCGTCGAACCGCTCGTGGAGTACTTCCGGAACATCTCCGGGGAGCACCCCGACTGGGACGAGTACCGGGCGGCCATGGTCAAGCAGGGCAAGTCGATCATCCGGATCACACCGGAGAAGTGGGGGCCGGTGGCGACGGGCGGTTTCCCGGCACGGCTGGCTTCGCCGGACGCCTAGCCGTTCCGCTCAGCCCTCTGCACCATCGCCTCGATCCCCGCGATCAGCAGATCGAGGGCGAAGTCGAAGTCCCGCTCCCACATCTCCTCGACCGTGTCGCCGCCCCGCGCCGCCATGATGTCCTCGGCTTCCTTGACGAGGTCGGCGGTCTGCGGGGCCTGGCTCACCGCGCTCATCGCGTCACGGAAGTACTCGTCCGGGGTCATGCCGACCTGGGCGGAACGGGCGTTGAACTGCCCCTCGATCGTGCCGAAGCCGTACACGAACTGGAAGACCGAGGAGATGGCCGCCGCCACCCCGTACGCAGGCAGCCCGGTGCGGCGGATCACACCGTGGATGACCCGGGAGAAGGCCAGGCTGTTCGGGCCGATGTTGAGAAAGGTGCCGACCAGCGGGGAGATCCACGGGTGCCGGACCAGCAGGGCACGGTAACCCCGGGCCAGTGCCCGGAGTTGGTCCCGCCAGTCCTCGCCGTCCGCCTCCGGGTCGGGGAGGTCGAGCTCGCCGTAGATGGCGTCGAGGGCGAGTTCGAGGAGGTCGTCCTTGGTGTCGACGTACCAGTAGACGGACATCGCGGTGACGTTCAGCTCACCGGCGAGCCGCCGCATGGAGAACTTGGCCAGCCCTTCCCGGTCGAGAAGCCGGACGGTGGCGTCGGTGATCCGCTCACGATCGAGCCCGGTGGGCTGCCCACCCCGCCGCGCCTTACCGCCCTCCAGCCACACACTGGTACGCGCAGCCCGCTGCCCAGCCTCCACCATGGCGCACCTTCCTAGCTGTACAAACACCGATCACCTTAAGCGCCCCCCTTGGGGGCGCGGGGAACTGCGCGATCAACCACAACAGACCGGCAGCCGCCCCCACACAGGACCCCCGAGCTACCAGGCGCCCTCACCCCGCTCAGCCCGCCGCAACAGCGCAGCGGCAACCAACCCTCCGGCCAACACCGCAACCGCCCCCACCAGCAAACTGCTCTCCAGCCCAGAAGAGAACGCCTCCGTAATACGCGCCCTCTCCCCAGCCGACCCCGCCTCGGCCAACGCCGCCGGCAACGAGGACGCCGCCACAGAAACCAGCGCGGCGAACCGCGAACTCAACACAGCCCCCAGCACCGCCACCCCCAGCCCCTGCCCGAACTCCGCCACGGTCCCGTTGATCCCGGCCCCGATCCCGGCCTTCTCCGGCGGTATCGAGCTCATGATCGCGTGCGCCATGGCCGGGTTGGCGACCGCCGCCCCCGCCCCGATGAGCAGCAACCCCACCAGGGTCCCGGCATAACCGCCAGAGGCCACCGTGGCGATGGACACCAGTCCGCCCGCCATCAACGCCATGCCGAGTCCGATGGCGGCCGGGTTGCCCAGCCGCTTCGCCCACTTCGCCGCCACCCCCGAGAAGTTGAGGACGACGATCGACAGGGCGAGCGGCGCGGTGCGCAGGCCCGCCTCCAGGGGGCCGTAGCCGAGGACGAACTGCATGTGCTGGGTGAGCAGGAAGAGCGAGCCGCCCATGCCGAAGGTGATGAGCACGGCGCCCGCGATGGCGCCCGTGAAGCGGCGGTCGCGGAAGAAGTGCGGGTCGAGCATGGGGTGTTCGATCCGGCTCTCCCAGTACGCGAACCCGCCCAGCACACCCACCGCGACGGCCGCCGTCAGCAGCACCCGCCCCGACGTCCAGCCGTGCTCGGGACCGGAGATGATCGCGAAGACGAGGGACGCCATACCGATCGTCGACAGCAACGCGCCCAGCAGGTCGGGACGGTCCCCGCGCGGGTTCTTCGACTCGGGGACGAGCGTCACGGCCGCCACCAGCCCCACCGCCGCGACCGGCAGGTTGACCAGGAAGATCGCGCCCCACCAGAAGTGGTCCAGCATGAACCCGCCCAGCAGCGGGCCGCAGGCGAAGCCGAGCGCGTTGACCGCGGCCCAGATGCCGATCGCCTTCGCGTGCTCCTCGGGCGTGAAGATCTGCATCACGACGGCGAGTGTCGTCGTCAGCAACAGCGCCCCGCCGACGCCCATCCCGGCGCGCGCGGCGATCAACTGGCCCGTGCTGTCGGCCAGTCCGGCGACCAGCGAGCCGATCCCGAACAGGCTCAGACCGGCGATCAGCATCTTTTTGCGGCCGTAGCGGTCGGCGGCGCTGCCCGCGGTGAGCAGCAGCCCGGACTGCACGAGCGAGTACGCGTTGATCATCCACTGGATGTCCGAGGTCGCCGCGCCCAACTCACGGGTGAGCGAGGGGATCGCGACGTTCAGCACGGTGTTGTCGAGGACCACGGTGAGCTGGGCGAGACAGATGACACCGAGGATGAGCCAGCGCTGGGGGTGGCCTTGGGAGACGGTGACTGATGTGGGGGCGGACATGCTGTACACCGTAGAACAGTCCCTATACGGCGTACAACGCGATTTTCCGTCGCCCTTCAGTCGCCCTTCCGTCGCCCTCCTGTCGTACGACGAAGAGGGCGGCGACCTCCACGGTCGCCGCCCTCTCTCGTTCCTTACGTCAGCTGCTCGCCTTCTGCGTCAGGTCGTAGAAGGTGGACGAACCCACCGTCACCTTCTTGAAGTTGGCCTCGACCCAGGAGGTGATCTGCGAGGACGTGCCGCTGCTGCTGCCGCCCATGCCGCCGCCGGAGCCGGACGAGATGAAGTAGTGGATCTTGCCGTCCTCGACGTACTGCTTGAACTGGGCCAGCGTCGGGGACGGGTCGGTGCCGTTGAAGCCGCCGATCGCCATCACCGGGTCGCCGGTGGAGAGCTGGTAGCTCGCCGCGTTCTGGGCGCCGATGGCCGCCGCGACCCAGGTGTAGTCGCCGGAGTCCGTCTCCAGCAGCTTCTTGGCCTCGTCGGAGACGGTCGCGCCGTTCAGCAGACCGCCGACGCCACCGCCGCCGCCCATACCGCCGCCTTCGCCCGTCTGACCGCCACCCGGGAAGCCGTTGCCCTGCTGGCTCTGGGAGTTGCTGTTGCTGTTGCCGTTCTGGCCGGGCATGCCGCCGCCGGGGAAGCCGGTGCCGCCGCCCTGTTGGTTCTGGGTGCTGCCGTTGCCGTTCTGCTGGTTCTGGCCGCCGCCCGGGAAACCGCCACCGCCGCCACCGGGGCCACCGCCCCGGCCGCCACCGCCGCCCATCATGCTCGCGCCGGCCGGACCGGCCGTCACGATGGAGCCGGTGTGGCCCTCCTGAAGGGTGCTGATGGTGTACGCGGTCGGACCGGCGAGGGAGGCCGCCAGGCCCAAGGACGCCGCCGCGAGGGCGAGTTGGCGGTTGATCCGGCCCGCGAAGATCAGGCCGAGCGCGGCGACCAGACCGCCGACGAGGACCAGCCACTTCAGCCAGGGCAGGTAATCGGAGGTGCGGTTGAGGAGGACGTACCCCCAGGCGGCGCTCGCCACCACCGCCGCCGCGAGCGTGATCGACGCCCACATCTCGGTGCGCTTCTCCCACAGGAGCCCGGCGCCCATGCCGATCACGGCCGCCATGTAGGGGGCGAGGGCCACCGTGTAGTACTGGTGGAAGATGCCCGCCATGTAGCTGAAGACGACCATGGTGATGACCAGCGAGCCGCCCCAGACCAGGAACGAAGCGCGGGTGACGGACGTCCTGCGGGCCTTGCGGGTCGCCCACAGGCCCGCGGCCAGCAGGATCAGGGCCGCCGGGAGCAGCCAGGAGATCTGGCCGCCGATCTCGGAGTTGAACATCCGGTCCCAGCCGGTCTCGCCCCACTGGCCGCCGCTGTTGCCGCCACCGCCGCCGACACTGCCGGTCTCCTCGCCGTTGAGACGGCCGAGTCCGTTGTAGCCGAAGGTCAGTTCAAGGAAGGAGTTGTTCTGGGAGCCGCCGATGTAGGGGCGGGAGGAGGCCGGCCACAGTTCGACGATCGCGACCCACCAGCCGCCGGAGAGGATCAACGCGCCCGTCGCGGCAGCCAGTTGACCGGCTCGCTTCTTCAGTGACACCGGCGCGCAGACCGCGTACACGATCGCGAGCGGCGGCAGGATCAGGAAGGCCTGGAGCGTCTTGGCGAGGAAGGCGAAGCCGATCGCCACACCGGCCCACACCAGCCACTTCGTGCGGCCGTCCTCCACGGCCCGGACCACGAAGTAGCAGGCCACGGCCATCAGCAGGGCCAGCATCGCGTCCGGGTTGTTGAACCGGAACATCAGCGCCGCGACGGGGGTGAGCGCGAGCGAGGCGCCCGCGATCAGACCGGCCGCAGGGCTGAAGCGGCGGCGCACGGAGGCGTGGACGACGGCGACCGAGCCGATGCCCATGAGGACCTCGGGCATCAGGATCGCCCAGGAGCTGAGGCCGAAGATCCGCACCGACAGGGCCATCGGCCACAGGGAGGCCGGGGGCTTGTCGACGGTGATCGCGTTGGACGCGTCGAGCGAGCCGAAGAAGAACGCCTTCCAGGACTGGCTGCCGGCCTGGACGGCCGCGGAGTAGAAGGAGTTGGCGTAGCCGGAGGAGCTCAGGTTGTAGAAGTAGAGCACCGCGGTGGCCAGGAGCAGGCCCCAGAAGGCGGGGCGGGCCCAGCGGGGGTCCTCGGGGCGGCCGCGCCACAGTCTCCTGACGAACGGCTGCTTGGGCTCACCGGCCTCGGGGGCGGGTGGGGCCGCGGGAGCCGAGGGCTCCTGAACGGCCGTACTGGTGATGGTCATCGGGCGTCCCTCGGGTCGGTGTCGGTCGGACGCACCGGCTGCAACTGCACGGTGGCGTCCCCCCAGGTGCGGTCCGCGGCTTCACCGGCGCGGAACTGGTCGTCGTACGAGAAGTGGTTGCCGCCCGCGCGCACCGGCAGCGGCGGGTGGAGCGGTGGTGCGGTGGGGGCGGGGGTGTGGCTCGCGACCACCGTCGACTCGCGGCGGTCGGGGAACACCCAGGCCCGGAAGAGCAGGAAGCGCAGCACGGTCGCGGCGAGGTTGGCGGCGATCAGGACCGCCAGTTCGGTGGAGTGCGCGGGGTTGCTGCTGGCCGCGTCGAGGGCGGCGAGCGAACCGCTGGTCAGGGCGAGGCCGATGCCGAAGACGACGAGGCCCTGCGCCTGGTGGCGGACGGCGCCACCGCTGCCGCGCACCCCGAAGGTCAGCCGGCGGTTGGCCGCCGTGTTGGCGACGGCGGAGACCAGCAGCGCGAGCGCGTTGGCCACCTGCGAGCCGCCGAACTGCCGGAAGGCGCTGTAGAGCAGCAGATAGAAGAGCGTCGACAGTCCGCCGACGACACAGAACCCGACGAGCTGGCGGGCCAGCCCCTTCGGTACGTCCTTGATCTCGCGGTCGCGCGGGTCGTCACCGAAGGGACGCGCGATCCGGTCCAGCGGGAGGGAGCCGGAGGCCAGCGCCTTGCCCACCCGCCACACCCCCTTCAGGTCCTCGGTCGCGGTCTTCACGATGTGGACGGTGGAGTCCGGGTCGTCGACCCAGTCGACAGGGACCTCATGGATCCGGAGTCCCGCGCGCTCGGCGATGACGAGCATCTCGGTGTCGAAGAACCAGCCGGTGTCCTCGACCATCGGCAGCAGCACCTGCGCCACATCACGCCGGATGGCCTTGAAGCCGCACTGCGCGTCCGAGAAGCGGGCTTGGAGCGAGCCGCGCAGGATGAGGTTGTACGAGCGGCTGATGAACTCCCGCTTGGGGCCACGCACCACGCGTGAGGAGCGGGCGAGCCGGGATCCGATCGCCAGGTCGGAGTGGCCCGAGATCAGCGGGGCCACCAGCGGGAGCAGGGCGTTGAGGTCGGTGGACAGATCCACGTCCATGTAGGCGAGGATCGGCGCGTCCGAGGCGGACCACACGGTGCGCAGGGCGCGACCGCGGCCCTTCTGCTCCAGTCGGAAGGCCCGGACCTCGGCGATCTCCGCCTCCAGCCGCTGGGACACCTGCGGGGTGGTGTCCGTCGACGCGTTGTCCGCGATCGTGATGCGGAACGCGTACGGGAAGGTGCGCGTGAGGTGCTCGTGCAGTCTGCGCACACACGGCTGGAGGTCCTTCTCCTCGTTGTAGACGGGGATCACTACGTCCAGGACAGGCGTACCGGCATCTGTGGCCGGGAGGTGCTCCCGCGCCGGCAGATTGCCGGGAGAAGAGTCGGTTCGCATGACACCGACTTTGGTCAAGTGCCCTGTTGCACCCATGTGCTGGCACTGTGCTGTGCCTGTGAGTGCGATTGCCAATTCGTTTCGGGCGCCGGGCGGGGCGTCGCGGGCGCGAGCGCGGGCAGGTGAACCGTGAACACGGTCCGCCCCGGCGCGCTGTCCACGGTCACGGCACCGCCGTGCGCGGTCGCCACGGCCTGCACGATGGCGAGCCCCAGCCCCGTCGACCCGGAGGCCCGGGACCGCGACGAGTCCCCGCGCGCGAACCGCTCGAAGACATGCGGCAGCAGATCCGGCGGGATGCCCTGGCCGTTGTCCTCGACGTCCACACACATCCAGGGCCCACGCCGCTGGATACGGGCGGTGATCGTCGTCCCTGGCTCCGTGTGCTTACGGGCGTTGCCGAGCAGGTTGATGAGCACCTGCTGGAGGCGTGCGGCGTCGCCGGAGACGAGCGCGGGTTCATCGGGCAGATCGAGCCGCCAGTTGTGCTCCATGCCGGCGGCGCGGGTGTCGCTGATGGTGTCCACGACGAGGGGGATGAGGTCGGTCTGCTCGAACTGGAGCGGCCGGCCGGCGTCGAGCCGCGCGAGGAGGAGAAGGTCCTCGACGAGCAACGTCATACGGCCCGCCTCGGACTCGATACGTCCGAGTGCGTGCCGGGTGTCGGGGCCGATCTGCTCCCTGCCGCGTCTGGTCAGCTCGGCGTATCCGCGGATGGAGGCGAGGGGGGTGCGCAGTTCGTGGCTGGCGTCCGCGACGAACTGCCGTACCCGCATCTCGCTCTGCTGACGCGAGTGCAGGGCGGCGTGGACATGGTCCAGCATCCGGTTGAGCGCGACGCCCACCTTGCCGACCTCGGTGTTCGGATCACACTCCGACTCCGGCACCCGCTCACTGAGGTTCACCTCGCCGGTGTGGAGGGGGAGTTCGGAGACCCGGGTCGCGGTCGCGGCGACACGACGGAGGGGGCGGGTGGCCACGCCGACGATGACGGTACCGGCGATACCGGCGGCGATGAGACCGGCGGCGGTGACGCTGGCTTCTACGGCTATGAGGGTGTTGAGGGTGTTGTCGACTTCCTTGGTGGGGAGGCCCACGTAGTAGTCGCCCTTGTCACCGGAGGTGTACCTGACGAGGTATTCACCGAGGCCGGGAAGGTCCACGGTGTGCAGCTTCTCGTCCTGGGGGACCTCGTTGAGCGCCTCGATCGCATCATCACTCAGGTCCACAGCGGTCCGGCTGTAGTTGTCGTCCTCGCCCACCTTGGCATCAGTGATGACGCTCTTCTGGACGGTGGCGGCAATACTGCTCTGCTGCGGCCCCTTGCTGACCAGATCTGCGAGCGTGCTCGGGGTGCTCCCAGGGCCGTTGTTACCCGTGCCCTTGGTCTGCTGTCCGGGAGGAACGCCCATACCGGAGGCCCGCATCGCGGCCTCTCCGACCTTGGTACCCAACTGCTCATACAGATGCGACCGCAACGCCAACGTCGTCACGGTCCCGATCACCGCACACACCACGGCGATCAGCACAACCGACGCGACGACGAGCCGCGCCCGCAGGGTACGCGGCTTGCCCAGTCGCTTCTTCTGCGGACGCTCCCGTCGTCGCCCGCTCATGACGCCGCGGGCTTGATCAGGTAACCGGCGCCACGCCGGGTGTGGATCATCGGCTCGCGACCGGCATCGATCTTGCGGCGCAGGTACGAGATGTAGAGCTCGACGACATTGGCCTGCCCCCCGAAGTCGTAGGACCACACGCGGTCGAGGATCTGCGCCTTGCTGAGCACACGCCGGGGGTTACGCATCAGGAAGCGGAGCAGTTCGAACTCGGTCGCGGTGAGGTGGATGCCCTCCCCGGCCCGCGAGACCTCGTGGCTGTCCTCGTCGAGGGTGAGGTCACCGACGACAAGCACGGAGTCGGACCGCCGGTCGGCCGCGCCTGAGCGCCGGATGAGGCCGCGCAGCCGGGCGACGACCTCTTCGAGGCTGAACGGCTTGGTGACGTAGTCGTCCCCACCGGCGGTGAGCCCGGCGATACGGTCCTCGACGGCGTCCTTGGCCGTCAGGAACAGCACCGGCACGTCCGGCAGCTCACGCCGCAGGCGTCCCAGGACGGTCAGCCCGTCCATGTCGGGCAGCATCATGTCGAGAACGACGGCGTCGGGCCGGAACTCCCGGGCGGTCTGGATGGCACCGGTGCCGTCCCCCGCACTCCGGATCTGCCAGCCCTCATAACGCAGGGCCATGGACAGCAGTTCGGTGATCGACAGCTCGTCGTCCACCACAAGCACTCGGACGGGGCTCCCGTCCGGCCTCAGCAGTTCGGTGCGCCCCTGGGGCGAGGTCGTGGTCATGGTGGACACACTGTCGGGAGGCTCTGAGAGCAGGCTTTCGGCTTCCTGTGATTTCCCTGAGAAACTCACAGGGAACACCAAGGCAGCGCCGGTCGTACGAGGTCAGGCCAGGGAATCAGCCCCGTTTTGTGATGTTCTGCACCCCGCCACCGGCCTCGTCTTTCAAAGGAAACCCTTTCGGGAACCTGTCACCGCCCTCTCCGCCCGCCGGAAGCCGTTACTGTGCTCGACCCGGGCGATGTGCAGCGAGTACCGCTCGTACCAGTGCGCCCGTCCGTACGCCTTGGCCTCCCGGTGCTCCGCGTTCTGCCGCCACTCCTCGATACCGGCCAGGTCCCGGAAGTAGGCCACGGTGACCGACAGCCCGCCCGGCGTGTGCGCCGAGTCCTCGCCGAGGAACCCGGGGATCTCCTGGACCAGCTCGCCCATGCGCTGTGCGGTGGGGCCGTATCCGGGGCCTTCTCCGTGGTCCTCCTCGGTGCGCAGGGAGGTGAACACGACGGCGTGGTAAGGGGGTTCGTGAGCCGCGACGGGAGGGACGGGTGCGTCAGGGGCAATACGGTGATCGCTCATGTCAGCCACGATCGATCCCTGCCCGGCATCGCGTCCAGGCTCCTTGCCGAAAGGGATCCGGGAGGGATCCGAGTCTTTACTTTGCGCCTCCTTCAAGTCTCCTTCCGGTGGTCCGGCCTCAGAACAGCCCGTCCTGCACCCCTGTCTCCTTCCTGAACTCCCGTACCGGCACCGAGACTTCCGCCGCCCCTGATGTCACGTCCACCGGCACCAGCCCCCACCCCGTCATCAACCGCGTGTCCAGTACGACCACCCCGCCCCCGGTGTCCAGATGCAGATCCGGCCCGGCCGCGGCGACCAGCCGTCCGCCCACCACGCCGCCCGCGACCAGCTCGGTGACCGCACCGACGGCGGCCGGCGCCCCGGCGAGGCCGAACACCGCCACGTGGTCCACGGGTCGGAACGGCTCGGCCCGCAGCGACTCCGGCCAGCCGCCCAACGCCACCGCCCGTGCGTGCAGTTCCGCGATCTCGGCCGCCCGCTCCCCCTCGGTCCCCGGCAACGCGGACCGCACCGCGCGCTTGGCGACGTACGGAATCCGGTCCGGGACCCGCAACGCGGCCCGCAGCAGCTCCTCACTCCGCCGCGCCGCCATCAGCGGACCGACGCCCAGCCAGCTGAAACAGACGGCCCCCTGCTCCAGCAACCGCGCGGAACCCCGTTCCTCAGCCGTGATCCCGACCTTGGCCATGCCGGGCCCGAACCACGCCAGATACACGTGGTACGGGCGCGGATCGTCCGCGATCGTGTCGGCGGCCACCGAGTGCGCCCGGTCGAGGCGCGCACACTCCTCGCACCGCGCCCCCGTGCTCCGCCCCGGCACGGGCGCCCGCACCGGACACGCGTGCCCCCGCGCCCCCACGCAGGTCCGTCCACCCCCGTCCGCGACCCCGAAGGCCACTCGTTTCCCCCAGCTCAGCGCGGAGCGCCGGCCCCCGTCCCACGCCAGCACGGGACCGTCCGCCGACCAACGCAGCCCCGCGCACTTCCATGCCTGTGCCATCCCGATCGAGAGTAGGGGGCACCACTGACAACGGCCCGATCAGCCACCGGCGTCCGCGGTGACGACCTCCGGCCCGGCGGCGGCGACCACCGGCACAACGCCACGCCGCCCCCGCCCCGCCGGCCGGCACCCCACACACCCCGGATGCCCGGCCCGCGCCGACAGGTCCCGCGTCCGCATCCCCCACCGCTCCCGCGGCCGACGCCCCGGCGGCTTGCCCCAGCCCGCGAGATGCAGGGCCCAGGTGACCAGCACCCCCAGCACCACCACGGCGCCCCGCCCGCCAGCACCGGGGCCGACGCCCTGACCACCCCGAGACCCAGGACGACACACCCGACCGTGGCCACGGCGCACCCGGTCCACCCCGCGACGGTGTGCCCCTCGTCATACTGGGGCGCACTCACGTTCCAGCCTCCCGCCCACAACAGATCCGCGCCTCATCGCGACGCACCTGCTCGGCCAGCAGGAAATGGCCCAGCGGCTGGGTCTGAAGGTCACCGACCTGCTTTGCTTCGCCTGTGTCCTGAAGGCTGGCGAGAACCTGCTTCACCGCGGGCGACCTCGCGGAGCACGCCCATGTCACGACGGGCGCGATGACCGGCATCCTCAACCGCCTTGAACGCGGCGGCTTCATCACCCGCCGCCCCGACCCGAACGACCGTCGCCGCGTCCGTGTCGCCGCCGTCCCGTCCGCGGTCACCCGCCTCACGGCCCTCTACGGCCCCTACTACGCCCGCCTCGACACCCTCTTCGCCGACCGCTCCGCGGCCGAGGTCGCCGTACTGAACGACTGGTTCACGCGGACGACAGGGCTCGCCCTGGAGTCCATCGAGGAGCTGCGGAGCGCCGACGCGGAGGCCGCCGAGCAGGGCAAGTAGGGCGCGGCGGAGGGGAGATGGTGGAGCTGGCCCCACCCCCGTTCCGGGAGGGCACACCATCGTTTCGCGCGGCGGACCGGGAGATCGTGGAGCACGTCAGCAACTCCTCGATCACCTCGGAAGGACACCGCCATGCAGACGCACCGCGCGGAGAGCACGGACGTGCAGCCGGAGGTGAAGCCCGAGGTGGGCCCGCTCGCCTCCTTCGTCCGGTTCGTGGTGTGCGGCGGAGGCGTGGGGCTGCTGTCGAGCGCGGCGGTCCCGCTGCTGGCGCTGCTGACGCCCTGGGCGGCGGCCAACGCCGTGATCACGATCGCGTCCACGATCCTGTGCACCGAGCTGCACGCCCTGTTCACCTTCGGCACCGGCCGCCGCGCCGGACTGCGCCGCCATGTGCAGTCGGCTGGCTCGGCGACGGCGGCCTACGTGGTGACCTGCGCCGCGATGTTCGTTCTGCACACCGTGCAGTCCTCGCCGGGCCTGGTCTGGGAGCAGGCCGTCTACCTGGGCGCCTCCGGCCTCGCCGGCATCGGCCGCTTCCTGGTGCTGCGGCTGTGCGTCTTCGCGGGCACCCGCGGGGAGACGGCAACCGTACGGCCCCTGCCGGCCGCCGGCCGCCTCCACCACGGCGACCTCCAGCTCGCCGGTTAGCAGACGGCGGCTACGAACCGTCCGCCCGCACCGCGTACACGTACCGCAGACCGTCGTACTCGCTGACGTTCCAGATCACCGACTCGCTGTACGACCAGCCGGACGCCCCGCTGCTGTGGAAGCTCAGGTCCTCGCAGCCGACGGCGAGGTCGGCGACGGTGGTGGCGGTGGACGCGCCGGAGGTGAAGGTGCGCAGAGCGCCCTTGGCGGACGGGCCGGCGCTCACCGAGAGGTAGTGCTTGGTGTTGCGGGAGACGATGCCCTGGATCTTCTTCTGGGCGACGGTGACGGCCTCGGTCGCGGTGAGCGAACCCGGGTGCCGGTCGGTGTAGTCGAGCTGCCAGCGGACGACGTGGGGTGTCGTCTCGGCGGGCGCGCCGGTGCCGTTGAAGGTGTGGCCGGGGTCGTTGTAGGAGACCACGCCGTCCAGCGAGTACTCGCCGATCACCAGGCTGTCGGGGGTGCTGGCACGGTCGAGGCCGATCGTCGAGTAGCGCAGATACGTTCCGGCGTTGTCGTAGGCGTAGCTCTGCGGAAGGACGTACTGGTAGCCGTACCCGTAGTACTTGCCGTCGGTGTGCAGACCGCAGACGTCCTTCTCCGCGGTCTCGACGGTGAACAGGGTGTTGAGGTCGAAGATCCGCAGACCCTTGTAGGTGTCGACGACGTAGAGCAGGTTGCCGTACCACATGATGCCGCCGGCGTGCTTCTGGACGGGCGCGAAGGAGTAGGCACCCGAGGCCGTGCGCACCGGCTCGACGAGCAGTACGTGCCGATAGGTGGGCGCGGCGGGGGCGTTGTAGTCGACGAAGGTCAGGCGCATGCCCTTGTCGATGGCGTACTCGTCGCCCGGGGTGTCGGGGTCGGTGTCGGTCTCGAAGTACCAGGAGACGAGGACGACCTTGTCGCCGCCGCTGTCCGGGTAGCGGCCGTTGCCGTAGGCGTCGGCGCTGGTGGTGACGCCCTGGGGTATCCAGTACAGGACGTCCTGGTCGGCGGGGTCCCAGGCGAAGCCGGTCTGGAAGGCCTCGGCGGTGCTGGGGGCGCTGCTCAGCGCGTCGGCGTCACGGTTGGTGGTGGCGATGACGGTGGTGGCGTCCACCTTGGTCAGCCGCGCCGCCAACCCGGCCGCCAGCGCGGCGAATTCGCCGTACTCGTTGGAGGTGCGGCCGGCCAGGGAGTACTGGTTCGCGGCGACGGTCGCCGCGTGGGCGGGAGCGACGGAGAGGACGTTCGCCGCCGCGCCGGCGAGGGGTGCGGCGGCGATGCCGCGCAGGATCGTTCTTCTCGTCATGGTCATGACGCGAAAAACTAGGCGCATTCGAACATGTGGCACAAGCGTGTATGTTCGCCTCAACGGATGCGCGTGCCACGGCACTTGGGCCGGCGCCGCCCCGACACGGGGCAGCCGCACCCGGCGGGTGGGGCTGGCCACACCCCCGGCCCGGTAGGCGACTCCATGGTTCCGCGAGGGGGCTCGCGGCATGGTGGACGTCAGAGGTTCTCCACGGCCTTCAGAGGAACGCGTCCCGCCCCAGAGGCTCGACCCTCACCGGAAGGAAGCTCCCATGAACACCCAGCCCCACACCCCGGTCCCCGCCGACGACAGCGAACTCGCCCCGCTGCTCACCGCCTGGGACCAGGCCCACCCGGCCGCCGCCGACCCCGAGTGGCGCCACCTGCTGGACGAACTCGCCCACCCGCACACGATCGAGGCCTTCCACCGGCTGGCCGGGGCGGCGGCCTGAACTCCCGTACCCGGCCCCCGCTACGAGGCGGCGGCCACGGTCAGCGTGTAGTCGACCCCCGTCGCGAAGTCCCCGGCAGTGCCACGGATCTTCAGCGTGTGCGGACCGCTCTTGAGAGCGGGCAGTTGGACCCACAGCCCGCAGCCCGTGCCCTCGAACGTCTGGTCGGTGCCGGTGACGGGATTGCCCGCGACGCCCTCCACGGTCACGGCCTCGTCGCGGTAGACGTCCGCCTCGACCTTCTTGCCGTCCAGGACCGCCGATCCCTCGACACCGTCCATGAACAGCGCACAGTCGTCGAGCCCGCCGATCCGGTTCACGAGGGGAAAGGCGACCGGCACGCCCGCGGGCACCGGGCAGCTGCGCTCGGCCCGCGTACCGAAGGTGCCGGCCAGGAACCACACGTCCTTCGGCTGGTTCCGCGCGCAGTCACCGCCGTCCTCGTCGGCGACCGGGTTGGTCGACTCGGGCTCCGAAGCCGCCCAGGACCACCAGCGACTCTGCAAGACATCGGGAGCGAGCCGCCCCTGCTCGGCCGAGGACGCGGACCCGGACGCAGATACGGAAGCGGACGCGGACGCGGACTCCGGCGCCCGTCCGGCGTCCTCGCCTCCGTCACCGCGACCGCACCCCACCAGCACGACCGCCAGCCCCACACCCACGAGCCCCGCTCTGCCGCCGCCCCTGACCTTCATCGCGCTCTCCCTCCCCCAACATCACGACACGCGAAAGGCCCCGGATCTCTCCGGGGCCTCTCTCGATGTGCACTCGGCAGGATTCGAACCTGCAACCTTCTGATCCGTAGTCAGATGCTCTATCCGTTAAGCTACGAGTGCTTGTTCTGTTTTCCCGCCGTTCTTTGCCCTTTCGGGCCGCTCGCGGCGACAGGAAGAACATTACATGACTGCCGCCGCCATGTGAAATCCGTTTGCCGCACCCCTTGTGACCTGCGAAAACGGCATCAGAGGCCCGTACTGACAACGACGAAGCCCCGGTCGGACGACCGGGGCTTCGTGATCAAGCGCGGAGGCGGAGGGATTTGAACCCTCGATGGGATTGAAGTCCCAAACCGCATTAGCAGTGCGGCGCCATAGACCGGACTAGGCGACGCCTCCAGCACAGCCGCCCGCGCGAGCGCGAGTGGTGCGTGCAGATGATGACACAGTCGAGCGTGGTGTCACCAATCGCCTCCCACGGTACTAGGCAGGCGGGCCGCAGAGCAAAGCTCTTCTCGCGGTCGACGGGCCGTGGCGCAACCGGTCGGGGCGGGCGGCGTTAGTCAGGTCATGTCCCTGTTCCGGAAGTCCCGCGCCCCGCTCGCCCGGCTGCTCGTCGCCGGCGCCTCCTCCCTCGTCGCCGTAGGCTCCCTCGCCGCCGCGCCCGCCGCCGCCCTCGACCTGATGCCGCCGCCCGCCCGCGACGACCTCGGCACCGGCGACCACCTCACCGTCACCGTCAGGAACGCCGGCCACGGCGGGAACGGGACCTTCGAGCTGTACTGCCATCCCGGTGGCGGCACCCACCCCGACGCCGGCCGGGCCTGCGCCGCGCTCGACCGCGGCACCCGCTGGGGGAAGGACGCCTTCGCCCCCGTACCCGACGACAGCGTCTGCACCATGCAGTACGGCGGCCCGGCCACCGCGCACGTCACCGGGACCTGGGCCGGGCGGCCCGTCGAGGCGACGTACGACCGCAGCAACGGATGCGAGATCGGGCGGTGGGACCGGATGGTTCCGGTACTGCCCGACCTGCGGTCCTGACGCGTCCGGCGGCCCCGCAGGTCCTGCGGCGGTCCGGCGACGCCGTACACCCGCCGTGTCCGCACAGGCATTTCATGGCGGATTCAGCGAGGGCGTAAACGAACCGCGAAGGTCCAGGGGAGACGAAGGAAGAGGTCGCGGGAGTCGGGCACACGTTCTGCGTCACTTCGTCGTGCGACCTCCCTCTCATCCGGGGCCGCGCGCGCAACCGCAGCCCTTAGACTCCCTCGCGTGACACGCTGCGGACCGGTTGGCAAGATGGCCCGAGCGGTCGGCAAGATGCGGTAACAGGGAGGAAGCGTCTCGTGAGCAGCAGGCCATCCCGAGGCGCTGCTCGCCTCGCAGCCATACTCGACGCGCTGCCCGATGCGTTGGTGCTGGTCAACGCCAATGGGACCGTCGTGAACGCCAACACCATCGCGCTCGAGGCATTCGAGACGCCGGGTACGGCATTGGTCGGGCGCGGGCTGCTCGATCTGCTGCCCGAGTTCGACTCCAAGCTGATCCCGGGCTCCATGCGGCGGCCCGATCACATGGATCCGGCGGGGCGGACCAAGCCGACCCGGATGATCGCGCGCCGGACCGACGGGGTCGAGTTCCCCGTCGAGGTCACCAGCGCCAATCTGGAGAACGGCCAGCAGGCCTACGACAGCTACGGCTACAGCGGCGACGAACTGCTGATGCTCGTCGTACGGGACCTCACCGGCACCGTCGACACCGAGGCCGAGCTGGCCCGGTCGCAGCGGCAGACCGAGATGATCCTGCGGGCCGCGTCGGAAGGCGTCGTCGGGACCGACACCGATGGGCGGATCGTCCTCGTCAACCCGGCCGCCGCGCAGATACTGGGCTACCGGGCCAGCGACCTCGGCGGGCGCGAGCTGCACGAGCTGATGCTGCACTCCCGCGCCGACGGCACGCCCTTCCCCTACGAGGAGTCCCCGCTCGCCGACACCCTGCGCTCCGGGCGCAAGCACCGGGTGCGCGGGCAGGTGGTGTGGTCGAAGAAGGGCGAGAAGGTCTCCGTCGACCTGACGACCGCGCCGGTACGCGACGGCGACCAGCTCGTCGGCGCCGTCATGACCTTCGCCGATCGGCGGCCGTACGACACCCTCGCCGAGGAGAAGGCCACCGTCGAGAAGCAGCACGCGGACGAGTTGGAGCGGCTCTCCGAGGAGCACGCCTCCGAACTCACCGCGCTGCGCCAGAAGCACGTCACCGAGGTCGAGGAGCTCCAGGAGCGGCACGCGGAGGAACTCGCCGCCGGCGAGGAGCGGTACGCCGCCCTGGGCGAACGGGAGAAGGACCGCTACGAGGCTCTCGCCGGGCGGCACGAGCAGCTGCTGACGCTGCTCGGCGCCTCGCTGCGCGGCCCCCTCGACGAACTCCGCCGCGAGCTGGCCGCCCTCGCGGCGGACGACGCCGGGCAGTTGTGGCCCGAGGCCAACCAGGTCCTCCATCATCTGTCCGCCGGGTACTCGCGGATCACCCAGCTCATCGACAACGTCCTCGCCTACCAGCGGCTCGACGCGGGCAGCGACGGCATCACCCGGACGAAGGTGATGCTCGACGCCGTCGTCGCGGCGGGTGTGGAAGGTGCGGTCGAACTCGTCGGGCCCGGACGCGTGCAGTTCGCCGTGCACGCGCCGCCCATCGAGGCCAAGGTCGACCACTCGCTGCTCGCCCGCGCCCTCGCCCACCTCGTGGCCGATGTCGCCGGTGTCGACGCGACCGGCAACGCGCCCGTCTCGGCGGGCGGTTACATGGACAACACGGTCGTGGTCGCCGCCGCCCAGCGCGGCGAGGTCGTACGGATCGAGGTGCGCGGCCCGTACGCCGGGGGAGACCCGGTGCACGAGCCGATCGTGCGCGGGATCGTGCGGGCGCACGGCGGTGTGCTCCAGACGCATGAAGTGCCGGGGATGAGCGGCAGCGCCTACGTCCTCGAAGTGCCGATCGGGGGTGGCGCGGGCGCTGTTCCGGCCGACCCCTCCGCCTCCGGTCCGGCCGCGATCGAGGCCGCTCCGGAGACGACCGACGCGGGTGGACGACGCCGGGCGCGGCGGTCGTCCGTCGACGCGTTCCTGGAGAGCGAGGACCTGGCCGCCGACTCCGACAGCTCCGCCGAGGGCCCGGGTGAGGGCGGCGGCGGTACCGCTCCGACCGGGCGCCGCAGGAGGCGTACGGCGGAGGAGGCGGCGCAGGTCGCGGCGCAGACGGGCGTGGAGTCCGGGGACGCGGCCGGCGGTACCGGTCGGCGGCGGGGGCGGCCTGCCGAGATCGCCGGGGGTGACGGGGCCGCGGGTGCTGCCGCCGGCGCCGCCGCTGATGTCGCCATAGGTGCCGGTGTCTCCGAGGGTGCCGTCATGACCGCCGCCGAGCATGCCGCGGGTACCGCGGCCATGGGCAGCGGGCTGGGCGGGACCGTACCGCCGCAGGGAGTGCCGCCGCAGGGGGTGTCGGCACAGGGGGTGTCGGCACAGGGGGTGTCGGCGCAGGGGGTGCCCGCACCTGCGCAGCATGCGTTGCCGCCCGCGTTGCCCGCGGTGGCGTCCGGGGACGGGGCCGGGGCCGGCGGGGAGACTCAGCCGACCGGGCGTCGACGGCGTGCGCTGGCCGCCGCGAACGAGCGTGCGGCCGCGCAGGAGGCGGGGCCGCGTGCGGTGTTCGCCCTGCCGCCCGCGGAGGCGGACCGTGGTCCCGAGGGTGCCGGTGCAGAGGTGCCGCCGGGGCAGGGGCAGGGGCAGGGGGCCGCTGTGGCTTCGCAGGTCCCTGCGCAGCAGGCCCCGGCTCCGGCTGCGGCTGCGGTTCCCGTTCCGGCTCAGGCCCAGGCCGCCGTGCCACCGCAGGCGTCCGGCGCCCAGGTCGCCGTACACGTTCCCGGGCAGGCCGCGCCCGCTGCTGTGCCCGCCGCCATGCCCGCCGGGCTCGTCGACGACGGGCGGCACGACGCGGTGCCGCACGACCAGGCCGAGGACCACACTCCGCCGCAGCCGCACCCCGCGAGCGCGCCGACGGGTCGGCGTCGCCGGGCCGTGGGTCAGCCCGCTGAGGCCGCCGGGGCGCCCGCGCCGGGGGTTCCGGTACCGCAGCAGGCGGCCTCGGGGCAGGGCGTCCAGGTGACGGCGGCTCCGGACCAGCCGGTGCCCGCTCAGCCAGTGCCCGCTCAGCCGGTGCCGGCGCAGGGCGTCGCTCCTGGCGTGTCCGTGCCGGCCCAGAACGCCACCGGCCAGACCGCGTCGCCCGCCCAGGCTCTGTCTCCGGTTCAGGCTCAGGCTCAGGCTCCGAACGCGGCCGTCGCTCCCGCGCAGCCGCTTCCGGCCGAGGCCGCATCGCAGCCCTGGGCCACGGCTGACGGCACCGTCGGCCCCGGCGGCGCCGACGGCACGGCTGGTGCCGGGGCCGCCGCGCAGTCCGCCGGTACTCCTGCGCCCGGCACACCGTTGCCGCCCGAGGCCGTCGCCAGTACGGCACCGGCTCAGGCGCCGGCGCGTGCTGCTCAGCCGTTGCCCGCCGAGGCGGTGGCGCCCGCCGCTCCCGCCGCTCCCGTCGACCCGAACTCCACGCAGGGGCGGGCGATCAGCGTGCGGACGCTGGGGCAGGGCGTGCCGTTCACCCGGCAGGCGGCCCAGGTGCAGCAGCCGCAGACGTCGGCGACGCCCGCGCCGCATCAGCCGGGGGGGTCCGGCCGGCGCCGCAAGCTCGGTACGCCGCCCGACCCGGCCACGGGCCGTCCGCACCCCACCGCGGAGGCCCCCGCGCCCGCCGCTGCCGCACCGCAGCCGTCGCTCGCCGGCCAGTCACGGCTGACGCAGATGACCGAGGGCACCGGACGGTCGTACGCCATAGGAGCGCCGGACGAGAACGCCGCCGAGGGGCCCGAGCCGCTGGACGGCCCGGGCGGGGCCGTGGAGGTCGCCGATCCGCCGCGGCCACAGCCGATGGACGACGAACTGCCGCCGGAGCCGCTGGACAATCCGCGTCGGCTGCTGGTGTGGCCCGCGCCGGACGTGACGACCCAGCAGGCGCTGAGCGACCGCGGGTACCGGCCGGTCATCGTGCACTCGCGCGAGGAGGTCGACGCGCAGATCGCCGCCTTCCCGGCCGCGCTGTTCGTGGACCCGCTGACGGGGCCGATCACGCGGACCGCGCTCCAGTCGCTGCGGGAGGCCGCCGTCACGGCGCAGGTACCGGTGATGGTGACCGCGGGGCTCGGACAGGCGACGCGCGAGGCGGCGTACGGCGCCGATCCCGCCGTACTCCTGAAGGCGCTCGCGCCGCGGGACAGTGAGCAGCATCCGCCGCGGGTGCTGCTGATCGAGGAGCACGCGGAGATCGCGCTGGCGCTGACGGCGACGCTGGAGCGGCGCGGGATGCAGGTGGCGCGGGCCGCGAGCGACGCGGACGCGGTGGCGCTGGCGGGGCAGTTCCGGCCGAACCTGGTGGTGATGGACCTGTTGCAGGTGCATCGGCGGCAGGCCGGGATCGTGGACTGGCTGCGGGCGAACGGGCAGCTCAACCGCACCCCGCTCGTCGTCTACACCGCCGCCGTCGACCAGGCGGACCTGCCGCGGCTGGCGTCCGGGGAGACGGTGCTGTTCCTGGCGGAGCGGTCGACCAGTGCCGAGGTGCAGGCGCGGATCGTGGACCTGCTCGCACGGATCGGCACCAACTGAGCCTTTCGCGGGCCAGTTGGTGCCGACGGGGGTCTGCTAGAGCTTGGTGACGTCCAGGGTGCCCTCCGCGTACTGCTTGCGGATCACCTTCTTGTCGAACTTGCCCACGCTCGTCTTCGGGACCGACTCGATGATCGTCCAGCGCTCCGGGAGCTGCCACTTGGCGATGTGGCCCTCGTCGGCGAGGAAGGCGCGCAGTGTCTCGAAGGTCGCGGCGGAGCCCTCGCGCAGGACGACGGTGGCCAGGGGGCGCTCGCCCCACTTCTCGTCGGGGACGGCGACCACGGCGGCCTCGGTGACGTCCGGGTGGGACATCAGCGCGTTCTCCAGCTCCACCGAGGAGATCCACTCGCCGCCGGACTTGATGACGTCCTTGGCGCGGTCGGTGAGGGTGAGGAAGCCGTCGGGGGAGATGGTGCCGACGTCGCCGGTCTTCAGCCAGCCGTCCTCGCTGAACTTGTCGGCGGGGCGCAGCGGTTCGGCGGCCGGGCCGTTGTAGTACGCGCCCGCGATCCAGTTGCCGCGGACCTCCAGCTCACCGGCCGACTCGCCGTCCCAGGGCAGGCGCTCGCCGCCGGGGCCGGAGAGGCGGGCCTCGACGCCGGCCGGGAAACGGCCCTGGGTGAGCCGGTAGGCGAACTCCTCCGGTGTGCCCACCGCCTGGGCCGGCGGGCGGGCGACGGTGCCGAGCGGGGAGGTCTCCGTCATGCCCCAGGCGTGGCAGACCCGCATACCCAGCTTGTCGAAGGCCTCCATGAGGGAGGGCGGACAGGCGGAGCCGCCGATGGTGACCTGCCCGAGGGAGGACACGTCCCGCGGCTTGGCGGTCAGCTCGGCGAGCAGTCCCTGCCAGATGGTGGGCACGGCGGCCGCGTGGGTCGGCTTCTCTCGCTCGATCATCTCGGCGAGCGGCGCGGGCTGAAGGAAACGGTCCGGCATCAGCATGTTCACGCCGGTCATGAAGGTGGCGTGCGGCAGGCCCCAGGCGTTGACGTGGAACTGGGGCACCACGACGAGCGAGGTGTCCTGGTCCGTCAGTCCCATCGACTGGGCCATGTTGACCTGCATGGAGTGCAGGTAGATCGAACGGTGGCTGTACACCACGCCCTTGGGGTCGCCCGTGGTGCCGGAGGTGTAGCACATGGCGGCGGCCTGCCGCTCGTCCAGCTCCGGCCAGTCGTAGGCCGTCGGCTTGGCGGCGATCAGCTCCTCGTACTCGTGCACGCGCACGTGGGAGCCGTCGAGGAGGGAACGGTCGCCGGGGCCGGTCACGACCACGTGCTCCACCGTCTTCAGGTGCGGAAGCAGCGGGGCGAGCAGCGGCAGCAGCGAACCGTTGGCGATCACCACCCGGTCGGCCGCGTGGTTGACGATCCACACCAGCTGCTCGGCCGGGAGCCGGAGGTTCAGCGTGTGCAGGATCGCGCCCATGGAGGGGATCGCGAAGTAGGCCTCGACATGCTCGGCGTTGTTCCAGGCGAGCGTCGCGACCCGCTCGTCGGCGGCGACGCCCAGGTCGTCACGGAGAGCATGCGCCAGCTGGGCCGCACGGGTGCCGATCTCGGCGAACGAGCGACGGTGCGGCTCGCTCTCGCCGGTCCAGGTGGTCACCTGTGATGCGCCGTGGATCGTCGACCCGTGGGTCAGGATCCTCGAGATCAGCAGCGGTACGTCCTGCATCGTGCTCAGCACGGCGTCCTCCCGGGGCGACATTGCCTACGCGGTAGTAAGGGTTGGGCTGATTCTGCTCACATACCGCTTGGTATGTCACTAGGCCGCGGTGATCGATCACGTCACGTTGCGTTCACAGCGGGCGGGGGGTACCGGGGAGGAACGGTACTGCCCGCCGCAGGCCCGCCGGGCGGCCTAACGCACCAGGCCCAGTTCCGGGTCCTCGCGCAGCTTGCCCAGTGCCCGCGACACCGCCGACTTCACGGTGCCCACCGACACCCCGAGCACCTCCGCCGTCTGTACCTCGCTCAGATCCTCGTAGTACCTGAGGACGACCATCGCCCGCTGCCGGGCCGGCAGCTTCATGATCGCCCGCCACATCGCGTCGTGCAGCGCCTGCTGTTCGGCCGGGTCGTCCCCGCCGGGCAGCGGCTCGGGCTCCGGGATCTCGTCCGTCGCGAACTCATCCACCTTGCGCTTGCGCCACTGAGAGGTGCGTGTGTTCAGCAGCGCCCGGCGCACATAGCCGTCCAGCGCCCGGTGGTCCTCGATCCGCTCCCAGGCGACGTACGTCTTGGTGAGCGCGGTCTGCAACAGGTCCTCCGCGTCGCTCGGGTTCGCGGTCAGCGACCGGGCGGTACGCAGCAGCACCGGCTGGCGTGCCTTCACGTACGACGAGAAGGAGGGGTACGTCGCATGCGGGCGGGTCTGCCTCGCCGGTACTGCGGCGTCCGAAGCGCTGGTGCAGACGGGTGTGGTCATGGCTCCACGCTAGGAGCGAGGGTGCCTCCCGCTCATCGGCCGCAGGTCCCGAAGACGACTCCGCCTCAGGTTGTAGGGGTAGGGGTGGCTCCACCTCCTGAGGGTGGACGAGAGCCCGGGAACTACTGCGGGATGACCCCTGGGGGGTCGTCCTGGGGGCCGTCCTGGGGGCCGTCCTGGGGGGCCGTCCTGGGGGGCCTCCATCGTGACATCCATGAAGCTCTCCGCGACGGTCCCTCGGCGGTCTCCTCAGCGGCCCGTTGCAGGTCTCCTCGGCGGCCCCGTTGGTTGTCTCCTCGACGGCCTCCCTGGGCGACTCCTCGGATGTCATCCGTCCGCCGTGAGCACCAGCCCCGACGTCGGCACTCCCGTCCCCGCCGTCACCAGGACCCGGCGGGCCGAGGGTATGGGGTTCACGGCCGTCCCTCTTATCTGACGCACGCCCTCCGCCATTCCGTTCATCCCGTGCAGATACGCCTCCCCCAGTTGTCCTCCGTGCGTGTTCAGCGGCAGTCGCCCCTCGGCCACGAAGTCCGCCGCCTCCCCCTTCCCGCAGAACCCGAACTCCTCCAGCTGCATCAGCACGAACGGCGTGAAGTGGTCGTACAGGATCCCCACGTCGATGTCGGCCGGGGTGAGCCCCGACGTCCGCCACAGCTGGCGGGCCACCACGCCCATCTCCGGCAGGCCGGCCAGGTCGTCGCGGTAGAAGCTGGTCATCTGCTCCTGGGCCCGGCCCGCCCCCTGAGCGGCGGCGGCCACGACGGCGGGCGGGTTCATGAGGTCCCGCGCCCGCTCCAGCGAGGTAACGACCAGGGCCTGGCCGCCGTCCGTCTCCTGGCAGCAGTCGAGGAGGCGGAGCGGCTCCACGATCCAGCGCGAGGCGGCGTGGTCGGCGAGGGTGATGGGGCGGCCGTGGAAGTAGGCCGCCGGGTTGGTCGCCGCGTGTCTGCGGGCGGTGACGGCCACCTGTCCGAAGGCCCCCGGTGTCAGGCCGTACGTGTGCAGATAGCGCTGGGCCGCCATCGCCACCCAGGACGCCGGGGTGAGCAGCCCGAACGGCAGGGACCAGCCGAGCGCCACCCCCTCCGCCGACGGCTCCCGGTGCTGCACCCCGGAGCCGAAGCGACGCCCCGAACGCTCGTTGAAGGCGCGGTAGCAGACCACCACCTCCGCGACACCCGCCGCCACCGCCAGCGCCGCCTGCTGCACGGTCGCGCAGGCCGCGCCGCCGCCGTAGTGGACGCGGGAGAAGAACGACAGCTCACCGATGCCGCAGGCCTGGGCGACGGTGATCTCAGGGCTGGTGTCCATCGTGAACGTCACCATCCCGTCCACGTCGGCGGGCGTCAGCCCGGCGTCCTCCAACGCCGCCCGCACCGCTTCGGCGGCCAGGCTCAGCTCGCTGCGCCCGGATTCCTTGGAGAACTCCGTGGCCCCGATACCGACGATCGCCGCCCGCCCACCGAGGGAGTCCCGCGTACGCACACTCATCCGGCACCTCCTGCGGGGGCGGTCACTTCCGAGGGCACGGCGGTTGCCGAGGGCGCCGGGGCCGCCGAGGACACGTCGGCTGTTGAAGGGACGTCGGCTGTCGAGGGCACCACGGACGTCACCGGCACGTCGGCCGTCGAGGGCGCCGCGGACGTCACAGGCACGTCGGCTGTCGGAGGGACCGTGACCGTCACCGTCCCCGTGACGTGTCTGCCGATGGCGTTGTCCCCGGTCACGCGGACCGTCGCCGTGTCGCCGTCCGCCCCCTCGGTGATCTCCTCGACCGTGCCTCTCAACACCATCGTGTCCCCGGGGTAGTTGGGGGCGCCCAGCCGGATGGCCACACGGCGCAGGACGGCCGTCGGTCCGAAGTGGTCGGTGATGTAGCGGCCGACCAGGCCGTTGGTGGTCAGGATGTTCATGAAGATGTCGGGGGAGCCCTTCTGCCGGGCCAGCTCGGCGTCGTGGTGCACGTCCTGGTAGTCGCGGGAGGCGATGGCCCCGGCGACGACGAGAGTGCGGGTCACCGGGATCTCCAACGGCGGTAGTTGCTCACCGGGCCGCACGGGAACCTCCCCCGACGGCGGCGCGACTTTCCTCGGCCCGGAAGACCGGCAGCACCAACTCCTCGTCGTACGCCTTGAATTCGAGCCGTACCGGCATACCGATCCGCACCTTGTCGTACGCCACCCCGATCACGTTGCTGATCATTCGCACGCCTTCCGTGAGCTCTATCAACGCGACCGCGTAGGGAGGGTCGAAGGCCGGGAAGGGCGGGTGATGCATGACCACGTACGAGTGGACCTGGCCCGTACCGCTCGCCTCGACCGTGTCCCACCCCGGGTGTCCGCACGCGGCGCAACCGGGCAGCCAGGGGTGGCGCAGCGTGGAGCAGCCGGTGCAGCGCTGTATCAGCAGACGGCGCTCGCGGACGCCCTCCCAGAAGCCGACGTTGTCACGGTTGACGACGGGGCGTGGACGCGGGGGCTTCTCGTGAGGAGGCTTCTCCTGCCGAGGCGCCGCACGCTCGGGTTCCTGCCGCTCGGGTTTCTGCCGCTCGGATTCCTGCCGCGGTGGGCCCTCCCTCCGATGTGCCGGTGCGTACTTGAGGATGCGGAAGCGGTGGGTGCCGGCCAGGTCGGGGCCGACGTGGATGTCCATGCGGGTCGTGACGAAGTAGCCCGTGCCGAGTTTTGTCGTCTTGCGGTCCGACACGGACTCGATGACCGCGTCGAACGTGATCTCGTCACCTGGGCGCAGGGGGCGGACGTACTCCTGCTCGCAGTCGGTGGCGACGACCGAGGTGCAGCCCGACTCGTCGAGGAGGGTGAGCAGTTCGTCGTACGCCGAGGAGCGGGAGGTATGGCCTGAGAGGCCGCCCATCGTCCACGCCTGGAGCATGGTGGGGGGCGCTATGGCGTCGGGGCCGGTGTACGCCGGGTTGGTGTCGCCCATGGCCTCGCACCAGTGCCGGATCATGGGCGCGTTGACAGGGTCCTTGCCGACGGCGGAAACGGCGGCGGTCCGGCCCTCGTACGCCTTCAGTCGCCTGCCCAACTCGTCGGCCAACACGTCGCTCAGCCCGTCGCTCACCTGCGGCTCGTGCGCCATGGACCTCAACCTCCCCCTCTGTCTTCCTCTGTCTCGCTCTGTCTTCCGCGTCCCCGTCGTCCCGCCCGTCGCGTTCTGTCATTTCTGGTACACCGCAGCCGCCGCCCGGGTTCCCGCCAACCGCCCACGAACTTCGAGAAGATTTCTGACTGTCCGTCAGATAGTGGGAGCTGTCAAGGTCGAAGCCGTGGGGGCCGAAGCTGCGAGGGTCGAGCTGTCGAGGGTCATGCGAAAACGGCTGCGCGGCGGCGCCGAAGCACCACCGCGCAGCCGTACGACCACCCCTCTGAGCACACCCGACGGATCAGGCCGGCCGACCCCCCGGTCCGCCGGCCCTCCCCTCAGTTCACCCCCTCACCTCACCCCTCAGGCCACCCCCCGGCGCACCCCCTCAGTTCACCCCCGGCTCACCACCACAGCGGCGTGAAATTGATGGACGTGTTGTCGTTGCCCTGATTGATGGCCGTGAACGCGGAGCCGTTGACCTGCGCGGTGTTGCTCTGGTTCGAGGCGCCGGAGCCGACCGCGTTCTGCTGCGTGGTGGACGAGTTGCCGTTGTTGGCGCCACCGACCCCGCTGCCGACGACGCTCGCGACACCCGCGTTCGATCCGTCGTCCGCGAAGCCGCCGTTGTCCGCCGTCGCGACGCCGGTGAACAGAGCCGCGGCGAGCGGAAGGGCGGAGACGGCGGCGATGACGCGGGCGGTACGGATGCTTGCCATGTTCTTCCTCCAGAACCCGGCTGCTTGAGCCGGAAATACGTCAAGTAAGGCTGTGTCCAAGGCAGTTGGCCGACCACCCCGGTGTCGTTCACGACGTCGCAGGACCAGAGTTGCCCACCGAATCCCCGGCGAACCACCCCGGAAGCCACCATTCCCCCTGAAGCGTGAGGACAAGTCGATAAACCCCTTTCGCGATGTAAGGCATCGGATCACCCTGCTCCGGGCATCTCCGCCCCAAGCGCCGCAAGAGGTGAAGCGTTCCGTCGCCTTTCCGGCCAATCCGCACCGCCCGGCGAGTCGCCCCCGAACTCCCTTCCCTTTTTCGAACACTCGTACGAAAATGGAGTCATGGCCACCACAGACCGGCAGGCCACGACGCTGGCCCTCGCACACGCCCTGTCCGCCGCCGAGCGCGGACTGGCTGTCATCCCCCTGTCCCGGACGAAGCTCCCGGCGCTGCGCTCCCCGCACCGCGACGGCACAGCGAGCCCCGAAACTCCAGCCCCCACGACCCCCCAGACCCCGGCCCCCGCGCCCCCCGCACCCCCCGAGGCCGTGTCGGGCCCGCCCTGCCACGGCGAGTGCGGCCGCTTCGGACACGGGGTCTACGACGCCGCCACCGACCCCTCCCGCATCCGCGAACTGTTCGCCGCGGCCCCCTGGGCGACCGGCTACGGCATCGCCTGCGGCCTCCCGCCCCACCATCTGATCGGCGTCGACCTCGACACGAAGTCCGGTACGGACTCCTCGACGGCCCTGCGCGAACTGGCCCTGCGTCACCTCTTCACGATCCCGGCCACGGTGGTCGTCCTGACCCCGAGCGGCGGCCGCCATCTGTGGCTGAGCGGCCCGCCGGACGTCGTCGTCCCCAACTCCGCGGGGCGGCTGGCGCCCGGCATCGACATCCGCGGCGCCGGCGGCTATCTCGTCGGCCCCGGTTCCCGCACCGACCACGGCGTGTACGCGACGGCCCCCGGTACGGCGCACCTCGCGCCCGCGGCCTGTCCGCCGGCTCTGCTGCGCCTCCTGCTCCCGCCGCCCCGCACCACCCACCACCCCACGCCCGCGTCGACCGGCGACCACGGGCAGGGCCTGGTCCAGTTCGTCCTCGCCGCGCACGAGGGCCAGCGCAACACCCGCCTGTTCTGGGCGGCCTGCCGTGCTTACGAGGACGGCATCGGACCCGCCCTCGTGGACCCCCTCGTCGAGGCGGCCCTCAACACCGGCCTGTCCGAACGCGAGGCCCGCGCCACGATCGCGTCGGCGGCACGCATGACGGGGCACCGGCCGTGAGGGCGGATGCCGCGGCACCACGTACAGCACCATCCACGGGAGCACGATGCGCCACCGTCCCGGAGTGCCGACCATGGCCCTGGCACGCCTCACCCTCGCCTCGGGCCGCAGTGTCGTCCTCGCCGAGCTGCGGCTCTCCTCGACGTACGGCGAACTGCCCGAGGGCTATCCGTGCCGACCGGTCAACGAGGTGAGGATCCAGGGCCTGTTGCGCTCGGCCGCGCACGCCTACCCGACCGCTCCCGTCCACCTCGTCCCGCCGCCGCGCGAGTACCCCGACCAGTACGCGGGCGCCCACGGCCCCGTCGAGATCCTCCCGTCGGTGGCCTGTGTCGGCGCCTTCCGCTCCACGGCCCTGGACCCGTCCCGCGACCCGGTCCTGTACCGCTCCCGTCTCACCATCGTCTGGTTCCAGTCGACGACCTTCGTGCCCTCGGGCTGCGACGCCGAGGCGGCCCTCAGGGATGTGGCCTGGGACGAACTGGCCCAGGACCACGAGCTCCAGGACCCGCCGCTCACGCCAGGACGAAGGTGACGGACGCGCGGCCATGACGCTGCCCCTACACGCGCGCCGAAGGGGTGCCTCTCCTGGAGAGACACCCCTTCGAACACGTGCGGTGGGTGTGGGATTTGAACCCACGGTGACATCGCTGCCACGACGGTTTTCAAGACCGTTCCCTTAGGCCGCTCGGGCAACCCACCCCGCGCCGCCGCTCGTCGACCGGCGGCGCGGGGACAAGAGTAACCGGTGCCCACGCGCGCGTGGGGTTCGGCGCTACGACCGCGCGCGTGAGGTCAGCTGTCGCCCTCGCGGGAGCCCAGGGTGAGCTCCACGGTGTTGGTCTTGCCGCCCCGCTCGTAGGTGATCTTGACCTTGTCACCGGGCTGGTGGGTCCAGATCTCGCCGATGAGGGTCGGACCGGAGTCGATCACCCTGTCGTCGAGCTTGGTGATGACGTCGCCGGGCTTCAGACCGGCCTTGGCGGCCGGGCCGCCGGACTCGACGGGGTCGGCGCCGCTGGCGCCCTGCTCCGTGATCTTCGCGCCGCCGCTGGAGTCCTCCAGGGAGACCGACGCGCCGATCTTGGCGTAGACCGGCTTGCCGGTCTTGATGAGCTGCTGGGCGACGTACTTGGCCTGGTTGATCGGGATGGCGAAGCCGAGGCCGATCGAGCCGGACTGGCTGCTGCCGCCGAGGCCGCCGCTGCTCGTCGACTGGATCGCCGAGTTGATGCCGATCACGTTGCCCTGGGCGTCCAGCAGCGGGCCGCCCGAGTTGCCGGGGTTGATCGAGGCGTCCGTCTGGAGGGCGCTCATGTAGGAGGCGTTCGAGCCCGTCCCGTCGCTGGAGGCAACCGGGCGGTTCTTGGCGCTGATGATGCCCGTGGTGACCGTGTTGGACAGGCCGAAGGGGGCGCCGATCGCGATGGTCGAGTCGCCGACCGCCACCTTGTCGGAGTCGCCGAGGGTCAACGGCTTCAGGTCGCCCGGCGCGTTCTTGAGCTTGATCACCGCGACGTCGTAGCCCTGTGCGTGGCCGACGACCTCGGCGTCGTACTTCTTGCCGTTCGGGAAGGTCGCGGTCAGCTTGCCGCCGTCCACCGCGTCCGCCACCACGTGGTTGTTGGTGAGGATGTGGCCCTCGCGGTCGAAGACGAAGCCGGTGCCGGTGCCGCCCTCGCCGCTGCTCGACTCGGCCTCGATGGTCACCGTGCTCGGCAGGGCCGAGGCGGCCACGCCCGCGACCGTGCCCGCGTCGCGCTTGACGTCTCCGCCGCTGTCGGAGGCGGCGACGGTCGTCGACGAGGTGTTGTCGTCGTTCTTGGCCAGGGTGTAGCCGAGGCCGCCGCCCAGGCCGCCCGCGACCAGGGCCGCGATCAGGACGGCCGCCATCAGACCGCCGCGTCCGCGCGACTTGGGGGCGGGCTGCTGGTAGGAGGCGCCCCAGCCACCGGCGCCCGCGCCGCCCGAGCCGCTGTCGGCGTACGCCGGGGTGGCGGGCGGCGGAGGCGGCCAGGAGCCGTCCGCGGCCTGGGGAGCCTGGCTCTGGGCGCCGTAGCCGGGCGCCTGCCCGCCCGGAACGCCCTCGCCCTGCGCGCCGTACCCGGGGGCCTGGCCCGGAGAGCCCTCACCCGGCGAGCCCGACGAGCCCGGCGAGGCCTGCGAACCCGGCGCCCCCTGCGGGCCGCTCGATCCCGCCGACGCGTAGGCCGGTGTCTGGCCCGCGTGCACCAGCTCCTGCTCCGGCGCGCCGGGGGCGTGCGGAGGCGTCGTGGGGAGCGGGGTCGTCGGGGCGCCGCTGTCCGGCGCGCTCGCCTGCGGGGAGGCCGGGGAGGCTGCGGGGGAATCCACCGGCACGGGAGGTGCGGACGGGGCCGGGGGTACGGCAGTGCCCTCGTTCTCGGTGCTCACAGCTTCTCTCCTCGATCCACGGCTGTTGTCCTAAGGTCGCACTCGGTCACACTCGTTCACGCTTGCCGACGGTCCGGCGCGATGCAGCTGTGCATGTGCTTTTGTATGCCGTCAGCTTTTCCCACAGGACGTCAGAGCACCATAAGCGGTGCCTGTGGGTCTGCGACCATCCTTTATATGGGACCTGTTGGACGAAACGGTCGCATCTCGGCGCTCGCTCCTCGTCCGATCGTCGCCCACCTCGTGCGACGCGTACCCCGCAGCGGTGGCACCATGACGCGGTGACCCACGCACGACAGCACGGCATTCAGGTCGTCGCCCACCGCGGAGCCTCCGAAGAGGCCCCCGAGCACACTCTGGCCGCGTACAGGAAGGCGATCGAGGACGGCGCCGACGCCCTCGAGTGCGATGTGCGCCTGACGGCCGACGGCCATCTCGTCTGTGTCCACGACCGACGCGTCAACCGTACGTCCAACGGGCGCGGGGCGGTCTCCGCCCTGGAGCTGGCCGAGCTGGCCGCCCTAGACTTCGGCTCCTGGAAGAACCGGGACGAGGAGCCGGACTGGGAGCATCGCCCCGAGGACCGCGAGGACACGTCCGTACTCACCCTGGAGCGGCTCCTCGAACTCGTCGCGGACGCGGGCAGGCGGGTGGAACTGGCCATCGAGACCAAGCACCCCACCCGGTGGGCCGGTCAGGTGGAGGAGCGGCTGCTGGTGCTGCTGAAGCGGTTCGGCCTTGAGGCCCCCGCCACGGCAGCCGAGTCCCCGGTGCGGATCATGAGCTTCTCCGCCCGGTCGCTGGCACGCGTGCGTGCCGCCTCGCCGGCGCTGCCGACGGTCTACCTGATGCAGTTCGTCTCGCCCCGGCTGAGGGACGGCCGGCTTCCGGCGGGTGTGCGGATCGCGGGCCCCTCGATCCGGATCGTGCGCAATCACCCGGCGTACATCGAGCGGCTCAAGCGAGCCGGCCACCAGGTGCACGTGTGGACGGTGAACGAGCCCGAGGACGTCGATCTCTGCGTCGAGCTGGGCGTCGACGCCATCATCACCAACCGGCCCCGCGCGGTGCTGGGCCGACTGGGCCGATGACCGGTGCGGTCCCTGACGGTGACTCACTGGTAAAGACCTGTGAAGAAACCTTGACCCCACGAGTCGACTGAAGCATCTTCGGTCTCGGCCAAATCACCGAAATCCGGCCATCCGATTACAGGGAGTGCACCGGCGCGTTCGGTCCGTATTCGATCGTTGTGAATGCGTCGGCGGACCTGGATTGGCCGGTTTCCGGTACAGGCCAATGGGGCATCCACACCGTGGCGTGGGGCAAAGGAGGTCTCGGGGGTGGCGTTGGTGGTGGCACAGGAGGTGCCCACGTCGTCGAGCATGGCCGTACCCCATGGCCCTGCGGGCGTGGGGGAAGCAAGACACCGGATGCGTTCTCAGCTGCGGACGGGCGGTGTGTCGGAGACGGTCATCGACGACGCCGTACTGATCCTTTCCGAACTCTTGAGCAATGCGTGCAAACACGGCCGGCCCCTGGGCGACGCCCTGGCCGGGGACGGCGACGTCCGTGCCGCGTGGCGCGTGGAGCCGGGCGGCAGACTCACGGTCGAGGTGACGGACGGCGGTGGGCCCACCCGCCCCGCTCCGGCCACGCCCTCGGTCACCGCGCACGGCGGCCGCGGGCTCAACATCATCACCGCGCTCTCCGACGACTGGGGCGTCCGGGACGACGCCCGCGGCGAGGTCACGGTGTGGGTGGTCGTGCACGACGACGTTCATGATCCGGACGCAGGTCACCGCCGGGACGATTTCGCTACGCGCGTCACGGCCCCCTCGGTGGCGTCCATGCCCGACCTGGACTTCGCCGACGCCTTCACCGACCTGGACTGAGGGCCGGGGCTCGCCGCACCGGGCCGACCCGACGCATCGGCACGTTGTCCACAGGCTCCCGTCGCGCATGGCGTGAACGGCTAGGCTCCCGCCGTACGAGACGAGTCGTAACCGGGAGACCCCACGATGGCCAAGAAGCGACCCCAGACGAAGGCCCAGCGCCCTCAGATCGCCGACGGGGAGGTCCCGGTCGTCGGTGCCCGTGAGCCCTGCCCCTGCGGCAGCGGCCGCCGCTACAAGGCGTGTCACGGCCGGGCCGCCGCGCACGCGGTGACCGAGCTGGTGCAGCGCCCGTTCGAGGGCCTGGCGGGCGAGGGCGACTGGGTGGCGCTGCGCGAGCTGGTGCCGGCCGCGACGGTCGAGCTGTCCCTGAAGGGCGGCCTCCCGGAGGGCGTCCCGTCGGTCACCCTGGCCACGGTGCTGCCGATGGCGTGGCCGGCGCTGCGCCGCGACGACGGCTCGGTCCTGCTGGGCCTCCAGAACGACACGGCGTCCGGCGACATCAGCCGCGACCTCGCCGACACCCTGCAACGCGCGCTCACCGCCGACCCGGGCACCCCGGTCCAGGGCCGCCGCGCCCCCGCCGACGGTCCCCGGTTGCAGGATCTCCTCGACCCCGAAGGCGTGTTCGAGCCAGTCGTGCACGAGGGCTTCGAGTTCTGGGTCCCGGACGCGGAGAACGCCACCCCGGAGGTGACCGCCTCCCTGGAGCGGGCCAACGCCGCGGCCATCCCGACCGCGAAGCTCCAGGGTGTGGACGCCGCCTACTGGTGCGAGACGCCGGAGAAGAACCACCTGCGCTGGGTCATGCCGTACGGCGAGGAGCAGCTTCTGGACGCGCTCGCGCGGCTGCACGCGGCCGGGAGGTCCAGCCTCGGCGAGGGCACCCGGCTGGTGGGTTCCTTCCGCGCCCACGGCCTGACCGTGCCGGTCTGGGACCTGCCGAGCGAGGTCTCCGCGGACGACGTGGAGAAGCCGGCGGCCGAGTTCGCCGAGCGGCTCACCGCCGCCCTGGCCTCGGACGCGCCGCTCACCGCGGACGAGCGTCGCGCGCGTGGCGGCCTGACCAACCGACAGGTGACTCTCAGCTGACACACAGGTTCGAGTCCGGGACGCGGCTGACCGGTCGGTCAGCTGCTCCGGCACTCGAGGCGCGCTTGGAACGGATCACAACTCCCGTCCGGAACAAGTGAGTCGGTGTCCGGAAAGCCGACGAACTTCCGAGATCGAATTTGCGAACAGCCGATCTCTTGTTACCGTTCGAGTAGCCCGGTTGCTGGTGCATCCCCCGTCGCCAGCAACCGGGTCTTTGTCTGCCCGCCTCCGTTCACGGACCGTCGAGGCACGTCAACTGCCGTCAGGCGCCGACGAGTTGCTTCCGGATCGCAGCAGCAGCGGCCCGCTCCCCGCCTCCCCGGCGAACTCCGCGACCGCCGTGTAGGCGTCCGGTCCGCCCCGGCTGCGCTCCCGGGGCGTCTCACAGGTCCCCGGTTCGTCCCCCGCGCCCACGGCACAGCGAATCTGCACGCTCCGGTCGTCCGGGCCCATGAGGCTCAGCACGGAGTCCAGCGCGCCGCCGGTGACATTGCGGTAGTAGGTCCGCGCCCAGGTCTCCTCGCCCTGCGTCAGCACACAGGTCTGCGCCTCGATGCCGTCCGCGGAGGTGAGTTCGGGCCCGCAGCGCGCGGCGGTGGCCAGTCCCAGGCCCAGCAGCAGGGGGGAACGGGAGGGCGCGGCGGACTGCGCCTTGTCATCAGAAGACCGTTCCTGCCCGGACGGCCGTACGGCTGCACGGACGTCGTCTCCCACCTGCCCCGCGGACGCCACGGCCAGCGGCAGCGCGACCGCGCATGCCACGACGCCCGAGAGGGCGAGGAGACGAAGGTTCATGAAAGGGGACGATAACGACCGGGCGCGCACGGCTGGTTCCGCGCGCGCCCGACACCCTTACAACTCGGGCGCGCTCACACCCGTACGAGTGAGGGCGTCGACCACCGCGTCGACCACGGCCTCGACGTCGGGCACCCACGGGGAGGCCGAACCGGGCAGCGGGGCGCGCTCCCAGCGGATGGCGCCGTGGCCCGTCTCGGACGGGGGCAGGGCGAGGTAGCCGCCCTCGCCGTGGAACCGCAGCGAGCCGGGGACGAAGTCCTTGGCGTACAGCAGTTCGCCCAACTGTTCCATGGAGTACGGCTTGACGAGGATCGCCCAGCGGTGGTGCGAGGCGATCACCGGGCCCAGGCGCATGCCCTGGCGGTCGAGGGCGGTGAGCGCCCGGGAGGCCGCGAGGGCCGGCAGGGAGACCGCACAAGGGGCGGGCCCACCGGTGGCCAGGACGATCGGGGCGGCGGGCCGGTTGGTCCACCACCAGCGCACCATGCGCTCGTCGGTCGTGGCCGCGAGAAGGCCGGGATCGAAGGGGTGCGCCCCGGGCACCGTGCACTCGGGGTCGGGGCAGGAGCACCGGGCCCGGCCCTGCGGGTCCGGGGCCGCACCCGGGAGTACGGGCCACTGCCATTCCGTCGCGAAGGTCAGGGCCGCGCTGATCAACTCAGGCCCCCCGTCGTTCCGCTTGGACAGGAGCCTGCGTGCCTTTCCGAGGATCTCGCGCATGAGCGCTCGTTCCTTTCCGTTGCACCGCTGGCAACACCGTGGGCCACATCACACCATGTGTCGATCACTGCACTGTGCGTACCTGTTGGCGCATCACACCCCTGTCCGAGACAAGGGGAACCCCTATGGGCCGAACGTCGGCTGCGTCTGCGGCAGCCGGGCCCACACTGCATCTATCAAAAGCATGGGCGTGGCGTGGGGGTGGCGAAGTCTGGCGTTTGCCGTCCCGCGTGTATCTCTTCGCCTCCGCCACGGGAGGATGGGGCTCGGTCGTCGGTGGCTAAGACGCCCGGGTCCGTCACCAGGTTCCGGGTGGTTGTCAACCACCCCTGGTCTTCTCCGAGTACGTACCCATCACGACCGCTGTGACGCTCTGTGGAGCAAGGCCAGTCGACCGCAATAAGGCGTTACCTGAGTCAGTTTCAAGCCAACTTCGCTTTTCGGCAAGGGGTGCACCGGTGACCCACGGACACCAGGAATCCCGGCAGGACAATGCTGGACATCCCCTCACGAGTGCGTGTACATGTGGAGACACTGCTAGCGGCGCAGAATGACATGGGGGTTTGCGATGCTTTTGAGCAATACGCACCGGTCGGAAAGCCGGACGCCATGAACGCCCCTCACCCTCCGAAAGTGGCCGGAATCGATTCAACGGTTCCCTCGCCCGCACACACTGTCGCGCCCGCGCCCGTAGCCCCGGACACCTCACCGGCCTCTCCACCGGGCGCCCCGGGAGCCCTGCTCCAGGACCGGCTCGCCGGCTGGGTCTCCGACCTCACGACCCTCCATGAGCTCACGGAACGGCTGGCCCGCACGGACACACTCGCGGACGCCCTGACCGAACTGCTGCGCGCCGGAGCCGCCCTGGTGGGCGCCCGGCGCGGTCTCGTCGTCCTGGAACCCGGCGACGGACTCGGCCCCGACACCACCATCGGCCTGGGCCTCGCCCGAGCCGACCTCGGTCACATCGAGACGGTGCCGCGCAGCGTCATGTCGTACGGCCGCATCCTGGAGGGACTGCCCGACGGCGACGGCGAGATCGCCGAACCGGACCTCTTCGCCGAGGACGGCCTCGACCCCCGCCACCGCGAGGTCGCCGCCCGCCTCGGCTACGCCGCGAGCTACGCGCTGCCCCTGTCGTCGGACGCGGCAGGCCGGCTGGGCGCCGCCGTATGGCTCTACGACGAACCGGCCGAGCCCTCCGAGCGCCAGCGCCACCTCGTCGGCCTGTACGCCCGCTACGCCACCGAGCACCTGGCCCGCGTCGTCGAGGTCGAGCGCACGCGCGCGTGCATGGCGACGATGGCCGAGGAGCTGCTGCCGTCCCGCCTCCCCCGCGTCGCCGGTGTCCAGCTCGCCGCCCGGCACCGCACCGGCCCGCGCGGCGGCGGCGACTGGTACGACGCACTGCCGCTGCCCGACGCGGCCCTCGGCCTGGCCGTCGGCTCGGTGACCGGCTCGGGCCCCAGCGCGGTCGCCGCGATGGGCCGGCTCAGAGCGTCGCTGCGGGCGTACGCCGTCATGGAGGGCGAGGACCCGGTCGCGGTCCTGTCCGACCTGGAGCTGCTGCTGCGCCTGACCGAGCCCGCCCGCTCCGCCACCGCCCTGTTCGCCTACTGCGAGCCCGCACTGCGCAAGATCACGCTGGCCGGTGCCGGGCACTGCCCGCCGCTGCTGGTCGGTGCGCGGCGCACGGAGTTCGTGGAGACGTCCGTGTCGGCGCCGCTCGGCATGCTCGCCTGCTGGGAGGCGCCGAGCGTGGAGCTGGTGGCCGAACCCGGAGAGACGGTTCTGCTCTACACCGACGGGCTGCTGCACCGCACCGGCGACGCCACCGACCGCGCCTTCGCCCGGCTGCACGCGGCCGCCGCCGGAGTACCCAAGGCGCTGCGGCACGACCCGGACGCGATCACCGATCACGTGCTGCGCACCGTGCTGCCGGACGGGCTGGACGGGGCGGACTCCGACGAGGACGTCGTGCTGCTCGCCGCCCGTTTCGAGTAGCGCCCCGTGTAACGCCGGACAGCGGCGTGTAACAGGCCTTCCGGCCCTGGGCCCCCTTCCGTACGACCGTACGATGGAGAAGGTCCAGTGCCGTATCGAGGAGGATGACCGTGGCCGACGAGCTCACCCCGGAGACCCCGGAGACTGAGTCGGAAGAGCCCATCAAGCAGCGGAAGAACGGCCTGTACCCGGGCGTCTCCGACGAGCTCGCCGAGAACATGAAGTCCGGCTGGGCCGACACCGAGCTGCACGACCTGGAGCCGATCGCCCAGGCCGCCGAGACCGCGGCCCGCCGTGCGGCGCTCTCCGCGCGTTTCCCGGGCGAGCGGCTGGTGATCCCCGCCGGCAACCTGAAGACGCGCTCCAACGACACCGAGTACGCCTTCCGGGCCTCCGTGGAGTACGCGTACCTCACCGGAAACCAGACCGAGGACGGCGTCCTCGTCCTGGAGCCGGCCGGAGACGGTCACAAGGCGACGATCTACCTGCTGCCGCGGTCCGACCGCGAGAACGGCGAGTTCTGGCTCTCCGGCCAGGGCGAGCTGTGGGTGGGCCGCCGGCACTCCCTGACCGAGGCGGAGAAGCTGTACGGCATCCCCGCCTCCGACGTCCGCGAACTGCCCGACGCGCTGCGCGAGGCTACCGGCCCGGTGCGGGTCGTACGGGGCTTCGACGCCGGCATCGAGGCCGCGCTGACCGACAAGGTCACCGCCGAGCGGGACGAGGAGCTGCGGGTCTTCCTCTCGGAGGCGCGGCTGGTCAAGGACGACTTCGAGATCGGTGAGCTGCAAAAGGCCGTCGACTCGACCGCGCGCGGCTTCGAGGACGTCGTGAAGGTCCTCGACAAGGCCGAGGCGACGAGCGAGCGCTACATCGAGGGCACCTTCTTCCTCCGCGCGCGCGTCGAGGGCAACGACATCGGCTACGGCTCCATCTGCGCCGCCGGTCCGCACGCCTGCACCCTGCACTGGGTGCGCAACGACGGGCCGGTGCGCTCCGGTGATCTGCTGCTGCTGGACGCGGGCGTCGAGACGCACACGTACTACACCGCCGACGTCACGCGCACGCTGCCGATCAACGGCCGCTTCAGCGAGATCCAGAAGAAGATCTACGACGCCGTGTACGACGCCCAGGAGGCCGGTATCGCGGCCGTGCAGCCGGGCGCCAAGTACCGGGACTTCCATGACGCCGCGCAGCGGGTGCTGACCGAGCGGCTCGTCGAGTGGGGGCTTGTCGAGGGGCCCGTCGAGCGGGTGCTGGAACTCGGCCTCCAGCGGCGCTGGACGCTGCACGGGACCGGGCACATGCTCGGCATGGACGTCCACGACTGCGCCGCCGCGCGCGTGGAGTCGTATGTCGACGGCACCCTGGAGCCGGGGATGGTCCTGACCGTCGAGCCCGGGCTGTACTTCCAGGCCGACGATCTGACCGTGCCCGAGGAGTACCGGGGTATCGGGGTGCGGATCGAGGACGACATTCTGGTGACCCCGGAAGGCAACCGGAACATGTCTGATGGGCTGCCTCGGCGGTCCGACGAGGTCGAGAGCTGGATGGCTTCGCTGAAGGGCTGACGTTTTGATGAGGGCCGGGTACCAGTGGGGTGCCCGGCCCTCTTTGCGGGCTGCGGGTCTGTGGGGGCTGGTCGCGCAGTTCCCCGCGCCCCTAAAAGACCAGGGGGTTGCAGTGGACCTGCATGTTGAGCTGATCGCTGCTGAAGGGCGGCGGTCCGGCCTGGAGCGGGCTCTTCGGGATGCCGTGCGTGTGGGGCGGCTCGCCCCTGGGGCTCGGTTGCCTGCTACTCGGCGGCTTGCTGAGGAGCTGGGGGTTTCCCGGGGGACTGTCAAAGCGGCCTATGACCAGCTTGTCGCCGAGGGGTATCTGACCGCTCGGCAAGGGGCCGGTACGCAGGTGGCCTCGCTGCCCGCTGTCCCTGCCGAGGTGCCGTCCGTCGCCTCACGCGCGCGTGCGCCTCGGTTCGATCTGCGGCCGGGGAGTCCGGATGTCGGGGCCTTTCCCGCGGCGGCCTGGTTGCGGGCGTTGCGGCGGGCGATCGCCACGGCGCCCTCTCTGGCGTACGACTACGGCGATCCGCGCGGGCGGATCGAGCTGCGGACCGCGTTGTCGGGGTATCTGGGGCGGGCGCGCGGGGTCGTCGCGCCGCCGGAGCGGATCGTGATCACCTCGGGGTACGTGCAGGGGCTCGCGCTTCTCACGCGCGTGCTGGACGGCGGCGAGATCGCCATGGAGGATCCCGGGCTGGCCTTCCACCGGGAGGTGGTGCGCAGGGGTGGCGGTCGGGTCGTACCGGTGCGGGTGGACGAGAAGGGTGCCTGTGCGGGGGAGTTGGGGGACGCGCGGGCGGTCGTGCTGACGCCGGCGCACCAGTATCCGACCGGGGTGACGCTCGATCCCTCGCGGCGGCGGGCGGTCACCGACTGGGCACGCGCGCGGGGCGGGCTGATCGTCGAGGACGACTACGACGGGGAGTTCCGGTACGACCGGCAGCCCGTCGGGGCGCTCCAGGGCATGGCGCCCGGGCACGTGGTCTATCTGGGCACGGCGTCGAAGACCCTGGGGCCCGCGCTGCGGCTCGGGTGGATGGTGCTGCCGCCGCACCTGGTCGACGCGGTCGCCGACGCCAAACTGCACAGCGATCACCACACCGAGACCATCGGGCAGTTGGCGCTCGCCGAGCTCATCGACAGCCATGCCTACGACCGTCATGTGCGGGCCTGCCGGCTGCGGTACCGGCGGCGCCGGGACCAGTTGGTGCACCGGCTGGGGAGGGGGCGGGCGGTGCGCGGGATCGCGGCCGGGCTGCATGCGCTGGTGGAGGTCGCCGACGAGAAGGAGACGCTTGCGCGGGCCGAGGCGGCGGGGCTCGCGGTGGGACGGCTGGGCGACCACTGGCACACGCCGGACGACGCAGACGGGCGGGCGCAGGGGCTGGTCGTGGGGTACGGAACGCCTCGGGAGCGGGCCTATCCGGAGGCGCTGGAGGTACTGGGGCGGGTCCTCGACGGAGGGGACGGGGGAGCGGACTACGGGGAAGCGGACTGAGGGGCCATGGCGAGGACGGATCGGGCCAGGGAGACGGCTGACGGGGGCCACGGTGGGGACCGATTGGGTCAGGGAGAGGGGCGGTGATTGGTCCTGTTCGTCGGTCCAGTCGGCTTCTAACGTCGGTCGTATGACGAACTCGCTCGTCCCGCCCCGGGGGCCGCAACGCGTCCTCGCCCTCGCCCAGTTGACCAACGCCGTCGGTGACGGTGCCTTCCTCGTGACGTCGGCGCTCTACTTCACGTACGTCGTCGGCCTCGACCCCGCGCGCGTGGGGCTCGGGCTGACCCTCGCGTGGGCCCTCGGCGCGGTGGCGGGGGTGCCGCTGGGGCGGCTGGCGGACCGGCACGGGGCGCGTGGGACGGCGGTACTGCTGGCGGTGGTGGCCGGGGGCGCGGTGGCGGCGTTTCTGTTCGTACGCGGGTTCGTGCCGTTCGTCCTGGCCGCGTGTGTCTACGCCGCCGCGCAGTCGGGGTTGGCGGCGGCCCGGCAGACGCTGCTGGCGGGGCTGGTGCCCGCCGGGGAGCGGACCGGGCTGCTGGCGCACCTTCAGTCGGCGTTCAACGCCGGTCTGGCGGTGGGTGCGGGGCTGGGCGGGCTGGCGTTGCAGGCCGGGACGCGGGCGGCGTATCTCGGGGTGTTCGCGGTGGACGTGCTGAGCTTCGTGGTGTGTGCGGGGGTGCTGCTGCGGCTGCCTTCGCCGGCGCGGGTGCCGCCGCCTCGTGCCGGTACACGGAAACGTCACGGCCTGACCGTCGTGCGCGACCGGCGCTATGTCGTCGTCACGCTCCTCAACACCGTCCTGCTGCTGCGGATGCCGCTGCTCAGCCTCGCGCTGCCGCTGTGGATCGCGGAGCGGACCGACGCGCCGGCCTGGCTGGTCTCCGTGCTGTTCGTGCTGAACACCGGGGCCGTGATGCTGTTCCAGGTGCGCATGGCGCGCGGGGTCACGGGGCTCGTGCCGGCCACGCGCGCGGTGCGGCGGTCGGGGTGGGTGATGCTGGCCGCGTGCGCGGTGTTCGCGCTGTCGGCGGGCGGCTCGGCGTGGGTGGCCGCCGGGGCGCTGGTCGCCGGGGCGGTGCTTCAGGTGATCGCGGAGATGGGGCAGTCCGCCGGGTCCTGGCAGCTGTCCTTCGAGCTGGCGCCGGCCAACCGGGTCGGCGAGTACCAGGGCTTCTTCGGCACCGGCGTGACGGTGGCGAGGACGCTGGGCCCGCTCGTGCTGACGACGCTGCTGCTCGGGTGGGGCACGGCCGGGTGGCTGCTGCTGGGAGGGGCGACGCTCGTGGCGTCGTACGCCATGGGCCCGGCGGTACGCCGCAAGGTCGCCGTCGCCCAGCCGGAGGCGGGCCCGCAGCCGGTGCTCGTGAACTGACGCCGCACGGAAGTCCGCCCGCAGCCAAGGCCCGTGAACAGACAGCCGCACAGACGTCCGCCCGCAGCCAAGGCCCGTGAACAGACAGCCGCCCGGAGCGGGTCCGGGCGGCCGGTCGGCGTCAGGCCGCCCTGGCCGGTGAACCGGCGCGTACCGGAAGGGAGTCCAGGAACAGCGCACCCGCCAGCAGCCCCGCGCTGCCGCGCGGGCTCCACGCGCGCGTGTGCAGGTCCTCGTCGAAGGCGGCGAGGGCCGTCGCGCCCGCCGCCGTGGACGTGCCGCCCGCTTCCAGGACGCCGCGGGCGCCGGCCTGGACGTGGCGCAGGCCAAGTGGACCGGCGGTGTAGAGGAGTTCGGTGTCCTGGAGGGTGGACATCACGGTGAGCAGGGCGTCCAGGCGGGCCTGCGCCTCCGTGGCACCCGCTGTGCGGGCGGCGGCCAGCGCGTCCAACGCCCGCCGTACGTGCGGGAATCCGGCGCGGGCCTCACCACGCGCCCCGGCGGCACCGTACTTCGCCGACACCGACGATCCGCGTGACGGACGCCGCGGGGCCCGTTTGTCGGGGTGCCGGGCGATGCCCTTGGCGGTCGCGGCGACGTCCCAGCCCCTCCCCCCGGGGTTCAGGGCGGCCGCGGCGACCAGCAGGCCGAGAGCCCACAGGGCGCCCCGGTGGCCGCCGCCCGCGAGGCCCACCGAGTGCTCGGTGCAGCGGCCGATCGCGCCGAGTTCGCCGCGGAGCCCGGGAGTCGGCTCGCCGGTGCGGCGGGCGGCGGCGGCCATGGCCGCGAGGCCGGGTACGAGCGCCTTCGCCGACCAGCGCAGGGCGCTGTGGTCCAGGCGGGTGGTCCGTGCGTCCAGGTCGCGCGGATCGGGCAGCCCGGGCTTGGGAGCCAGGGCCAGCTGCCCGGTCAGCGCGGTGACGGCGGCATGCGCCAGCGCTTCGTCCTCGCGGCTGCTCATGGCCGTACCTTACGAGGACGCCGAGGCCGAGGCAGTGGCACTTTCGGACGGAGCGTCGGACGGGGGTTCGCCGGTCGGCGCGCCGCTCGGGGGCGTGCCGCCGCCTCCGCCGCCGCTGCCCGCGCCGGTGCTCTCGGCGTCGGGGTCGATGCCGAGGGTGAGGAAGCCCTTGTAGCCCTTGGACGGGTCCTTCTTGTGCACGGCCTTCAGGGTCAGCAGGCCGCTGGAGGCGCCGCCGCCGTCGTACACCATGTCGTTGTCGAGGGTGGTGTAGCTGCCGGAGTGCTTCGAGTACGGCTCCAGGGTGAAGATCTCCTGGGCGATGTCGTCGTCGAAGAAGAACTGGCCGGTGTAGTTGACCTTGCCGCCCTCGTAGGTACCGTCCTCCTTCTCGCCGCCGGTGTGGACCTTGACGTGGATGTGGCAGGTGCGCGGGGTGTACCAACCCGGGAAGATCGTCTCGAACCTGACCACCCCGTTGCCGTTGGCGATCTGGTAACCGCGCAGGTAGGTGGCGTCGTCGGCGGTCGAGCCGTCCTCGCTCTCGGCGGGGGCCGAGCCACCGGGGTTGGCGGTGGTGTAGCCGGAGTAGTAGCCCCAGGCGTCGCAGTGCCAGATCTCCACGGCCGCGCCGGGGACCGGGGTGCAGCCGTCGGTGGCGTCGACGACGGTCAGGCGCAGGGTGAGCGGGACGCCGCTCTTGCCCTCGGTGATGTCCTTCCGCACCAGGGCGCCGTCGAGGTAGTAGGGGCCTTCGGTGACGCTCGTCATGAGCGTCATGCACTCGCCGCCGGTGCTCGTGGCCGACGCGGTGGCGGTCGCGTCGGCGCTGGTCCCGGTGTCGGCGGAGGCCGACTGGTAGCCGGCGACGGCGAGGCCGCCCGCCGCGATCGTGCCGCCCGTCACGGCGATGGCGCGCCGCCGGGTGATCGTCTTGTCCTTGTGGTTTCCCGTCATGATCAGGAAGTTAGGGACGGTGTCCGTCAGCGGGATCGGAAGGCGCTGAGAGCTGCCTGTGAATGCTGAGGAAGCGGAAACTCCGCACGCGCGAACCGCGTTGAACCGCGTGGCGCGCGCTGGGGGAAGCTGGGGGAAGCGGCCCTACACCGCCATGAGCGGAGCGTCCTTCTTCCACTTGAGGATCTTGTCGAAGCTCACCACCGCGCCGCCCCGGCCCGGCTTGTTGCCGATGTGGACGTGGTCGGCGAGTTCCTGGATCAGACACAGCCCGCGGCCGTTCTCCGCCTCGCTGGGCACGCGGCGCGCCGCCGGGGAGGTGCGGGTGAAACCGGGGCCGGAGTCGGCGACCTCGATCCGGCACTTCTCGCCGTCCAGATAGGCCGTGACGCGGTACGCCTCCGAGGTGCCGCCGTGCCCGGTGTCCCCGCCGTGCTCGACGGCGTTCGCACAGGCCTCGCTGAGCGCGACGGAGAGGTCGTAGGAGATGTCGGGGTCGACGCCCGCGGTCTCCATGGTGCCGAGCAGCAGCCGCCGGGCGAGCGGAACGCTCGCAGCCTCGCGCCGCAGATGGAGTGACCACCAGATGCTCATGCTCCAGCCTCCCGGCCGCGGCTCGACATACCGTTACCTATTGCCGCCCTTGCCCGGGTGTAAGCACACTGTTGACGTGACGCCGCCCATATGGGGGATGCGTAGGGGGCGTTGAATGGGGTATGTGAGGCCGGTTCGCCGCAGAACGTGATCTTCCGGTCGTAGGCCTCGTACGTCATCTTGTGGACCTGCCGTATGGCCGCCGTAAGGCCAGTGCGATGATGAGCCCGCCATGACTGCCCCCCACCCCCCTACGGCGCGCACCGGAACCGGACTCCGGGTCCTGCGGGCCGCGGTGTTCGCCGCGGTCTGCGTCGTGCTGGCCGCGGGCGGGCACACGCTCGCCTCCTGCGCCACGGTTCCGCTGTGGACCCTGGGCGCGGGCTTCCTCGGGGTGGTCGCGGTCGTGGCACCGCTCGCCGGACGCACCCGGTCGCTGCCGGGCATCGCCGCACTGCTCACGACCGGACAGGTCGTGCTGCACGCGCTGTTCGGCCTCGGACAGCACACCACCGCCACCCAGTCGTCGATGGCCTCCATGACCACCGTGAGCGACGCCTCGCTGGTCGAGCAGGCCGCGCGGCTGGTCTGCGGGACCACCGCGGCGGTGATCAGCCCCGCCCAGGCGGCCCGGATCCTGACCGAGGCCCGCCTTCATCCGGCCATGCACACGCACATGAACATGTCCGGGGGCGCCACCTCGGACGGTTCCTCCGTCTCGCTGCTGCCGTCCCTGCCGATGCTGCTCGGACACGTCCTCGCCGCCCTGGCCGCCGGCTGGCTGCTGCGCCACGGCGACCTGGCCCTGCTGCGACTGACCGAACTGTCGGCGCACGGCATCGCCGAAGGGGCACTCGTACGGTCCCTGCGCGGGGCGCTCGCCCTCGTGCGCGCCCTGCGGGCCGGGCTCCCCGGCGCACCGCTGACCGGCCCCGCACTGCCGCGCACCGCACTGCTCGCGCCGTCCAACCCCCGCACCACCGCACTCCAGCACACGGTGATCAGGCGCGGCCCACCGGCCGCCGACGCTCTCGTCCTCGCCGCCTGACACGACGCGCGCCACTTCCCGGGAAGGGGAGGCCGCCGTCGTGCGGCCCACGTACGCGTGCCCGTGTCCGACACCCGACGGCACCTCCACGCGCGCGTACCCCTCTTCATCACCGGAATCACCTCTCGAAGTGGAGTGCCCCCTTTCATGAAGACCTCTCGTGTCGCCGCCGTCGGCGCCCTCACCGCCTCGGCCGTCGTCGTCCTGTCCTCCCCCGCGTTCGCCCACGTCAGCGTGCAGCCCGAGGGCACCGCGGCCAAGGGCGGCTACGCGGTCATCGACTTCAAGGTGCCGAACGAGCGCGACAAGGCCTCGACCACCAAGCTCGAGGTCACCTTCCCCACCGACCACCCGCTCGCCTCCGCCATGCCGGAGCCGATCGACGGCTGGGACGTCAAGGTCACCAAGGCCACGCTCGACAAGCCCATCGAGATGCACGGCGAGAAGATCGACCAGGCCGTCTCCAAGATCACCTGGACCGCCACCGGCAAGGGCGTCCAGCCGGGCTTCTTCCAGAAGTTCCCGGTCTCCGTCGGCGCCCTCCCCGAGGACGCCGACGACCTGACCTTCAAGGCGATCCAGACGTACTCCAACAAGGAGGTCGTCCGCTGGATCGAGGTCCAGCAGAACGGCCAGGAGGAGCCGGAGAACCCGGCGCCCGTCCTGACGCTGTCCGAGGCCACCGAGGACGGCCACTCCCACGGCTCGACGGACGCCGAGGAGACCTCCGACGACGCCAAGTCGGCCGAGAGCACCGCCGCCGACACCGCCGCTCCCGCCGACAGCAGTGACACCACCGCCCGCGTCCTCGGCGTCGTCGGCATCGTCGTCGGCGCCCTGGGCGTCGCCTACGGCGTGCTCGCCGGCCGCCGCCGCACCAGCCCGGGCACCGACGCCTGAGTCCGACCGTCCGCGCGTCGCACCGGGGGTGGCACCACCGCCCGTACCGCCCCCGGTGCACGCCGGAGCCCTCACATCTGGGACATTTCTCTATGCGCAAGAAGACGTTCGCCGCGGCCGCGCTGCTCGCCGCCGCCTCCCTGACCCTGACCGCCTGCGGCAGCGGTGACGACACCGGCTCACCCGTCTCCGTGGTCTCCGAGGACTCCGCCGCCGCGAAGGCCGCCATCGTCCTCGACAAGCCCTTCGAGAAGCCGGACCTCGTCCTCACCGACACCGACGGCAAGAAGTACGACCTCCGCGAGCAGACCAAGGGCCGCCCCACGCTGATCTACTTCGGCTACACCAACTGCCCCGACGTCTGCCCCACGACGATGAGCAACATCGCCGTCGCCAAGAGCAAGCTGCCCAAGGCCCAGCAGGACGAGCTGCGGATCGTCTTCGTCACCACCGACCCCGACCGGGACACCCCGAAGGCCCTCGGTAAGTGGCTCAAGGGCATCGACTCCCAGGTCGTCGGCCTCACCGGCGACTTCGCCACCATCCAGGCCGGCGCCCGCACCCTCGGCATCACCATCGAGGCACCGCACAAGGACAAGAACGGCAAGATCGTCTCGACCCACGGCACCCAGGTCGTCGCCTTCTCCCCGAAGACCGACGGCGGATACGTCCTCTACACCGAGGAAGCCACCGTCGACGACTACATCAAGGACCTCCCCAAGCTCGTCAAGGGAGAGACCCCGTGAGGCGGACGGCCCTCCTCGGCGCCGGCCTGACCGGGATCCTGCTGCTCACCGGCTGCGGCTCCTCCGGCTCCTCCGCCTCCTCCGACGACGGCAAGGCCCAACTGTCCGTCGCCGGCGCCTACATGCCGCAGCCGGTCTCCGACACGATGGCCGCCGGCTTCCTGACCGTCACCAACAAGGGCGGTACGAAGGCCGAACTGACGTCCGTGACCAGCGACCTCGGCGAGGTCACCATGCACGAGACCGTCGACTCCGCCATGCAGCAGGCCGACCGCCTCGACGTACCCGCCCACGGTCAACTCGTGTTCAAAAGCGGCGGCACCCATCTCATGTTCGAGAAGCTGAAGCACCAGCCGAAGCAGGGCCAGACCGTCTCCGTCGAACTGCACTTCGCCGACTCCGACCCGGTCACCGTCGAGATGCCGGTGAAGTCCGCGACGTACACCCCCAAGACCGGGCACTGAGGGAGGGACCACCTTGACGCAGACCATCGCCCCCCGCGTGCGGGTCCTCGTACTGCTGCTCCTCGCGGCCACCGGACTGCTCTTCGCCGGCGCCGGACCGGCCTCCGCGCACGCCGCGCTGACCGGCAGCGACCCCCAGCAGGGGACGGTGGTCGCCAAGGCCCCGGACCAGGTCTCGCTCACCTTCTCCGAGAAGGTCGCGATGTCCGACGGCTCGCTCCGGGTCCTCGACCCCAAGGGCAAACGCGTCGACGAGGGCAAGCCGGCCAACGTCAGCGGCACCACCTACGCCGTCCAACTGCACAGCGGCCTGCCCGACGGCACATACACCGTCACCTACCAGGTCGTCTCCGAGGACAGCCACCCCGTCGCCGGGGCCTACACCTTCTCCATCGGCGCCCCCTCCCGGACCAGCGTCTCGGTCTCCGACCAGACCGCCGGAGGCGGAGTCGTCGGCTGGCTCTACGGGTTCGGCCGCTACGTCTCCTACGCCGGCTTCATCGTCATGGTCGGCGGCGCCGCCTTCGTCCTCGCCTGCTGGCAGCGCGGCTCCGGCGTACGGGCCGTACAGCGACTCGTCGTCTCCGGATGGCTCGCGCTCGCCGCGGCCACCCTTCTGCTGCTGCTCCTGCGCGGCTCCTACACCGGCACCGGCTCCTTCGGCGACGTCTTCGACCTGAGCCTGCTCGGCCAGGTCCTCCAGACCAAGACCGGCGCCGCGCTCGTCTCCCGACTGCTGCTGCTCAGTGCGGCCGCGCTGTTCATCGCCGTGCTCTTCGGGGCCTACGACAAACGCGAGGACGAGGAGAAACGCGACCTGACCTTCGGGCTCGCGATCGGCGGCACCGTGGTCGCCGCCGGACTCGCCGCGAGCTGGGCCATGGCCGAACACGCCTCCACCGGCCTCCAGACGGGCATCGCGATGCCCGTCGACGTGCTCCACCTGCTGGCCGTCGCCGCCTGGCTGGGCGGCCTGTGCGCCCTTCTCGTGGCGCTGTACCGCGCGGACACTCCCATCGAACGCTCCGCCGTACGCCGCTTCTCCACCCTCGCCTTCACCTCCGTCGTCACACTCGTCGCGACCGGCATCTACCAGTCGTGGAGACAGCTCGGCTCCTGGTCCGCCTTCACCGCCACCACGTACGGTCAGCTGCTGCTCGTCAAGATCGGGCTCGTGGCGCTCCTCGTCGGTATCGCCTGGATCTCACGGCGCTGGACGGCACGCCTCGCAAACACCGGGGCGGTGGCGACCGCGGAGACCGAAGAGACGGAAGAGACGGACGCGGACGCGGACGCGGAAGGGGCTGACGTACAGACGACCGACGCGGAAAGGGCTGACGTACAGAAGGCTCCCGTACAGGAGGCCCCCGTACAGGAGGCTCTCGTACGGGAGAAGGAGCACGTCGGTGCCGGCGCGGCCGGTGCCGACTCCGGGCGGGCCGCCCAGCTCGCCCGGCAGCGGGCCGCCGTCGACACCGCCCGGCGCAAGCGGCAGCGGGACGCCAACCCCGACCGGTTCGGACTGCGCCGCTCGGTGCTCACCGAGGCCGGCGTCGCCGTCGTCCTGCTCGCCGTCACCACCGTGCTGACCCAGACCGAGCCCGGGCGCACCGAGGAGGAGGCCAAGGCCGCCACGTCCTCGTCCGCTTCCTCCTCGTCGTCCTCCGCGGACACGTCCTCCGCGGTCACCCTGGACATCCCCTTCGACACCGGAGGCGAGGACGGCAAGGGCATCGCCCGGGTCGACCTCAACCCCGCGCGGGTCGGCGCCAACGAGATGCACGTCTATGTGGAGCGCCCCAACGGCCGCGCCTTCGACGTGCCCGAAGTGAAGGTCTCCTTCACCCTCGAGGCCAAGAACATCGGACCGCTGCCCGTCACCCCCGACCGCATCACCACCGGCCACTGGACCGCCAGCGGTGTGCAGCTCCCCATGGCGGGCGACTGGAAGGTCGCCGTGACCGTGCGGACCTCCGACATCGACCAGACCACCGTCTCCAAGAACGCGCAGATCGGCTGAACCACCCATGGCTGACCAGTCCATCCCGGAGGCCCGGGCTGCCGAGAGGGCAGTTAATGACGGCGTTTCGGAAAGCGCCCTCCCCAAGGAGGGCCTTTCGCGGCGCCGGCTGCTGGGCACCACCGGTGCCACCGGGCTCGTGCTCGGCGCGGCCGGCGGAGCCGTGGGGTACGCCGCACGGCCCGCCGAGGCCACCCCGCTCACCTCACTCGGCGCCGAGGAGGTGATGTTTCACGGGAAACATCAGCCCGGCATCCTCCAGGGCCTCCAGGCCCGCGGCCACCTCGTCGCCTTCGACCTGGCGGCCGGCGCGGGCCGCAAGGGCGCGGCCGCACTGCTGCGCCGCTGGTCGGAGACGGCCCGGCGGCTGATGGCGGGCGAGGCGACGGCGTCCGACGACACGGATGTCGCCCGTGACGCCGGCCCGTCCGCGCTGACCATCACCTTCGGCTTCGGGCACAGCTTCTTCGCGCGGACCGGACTGGAGAAACAGCGGCCGGTCGCCCTCGACCCGCTGCCCGCCTTCTCCTCCGACCAGCTCGACAAGGCGCGCAGCAACGGCGACCTGTGGGTGCAGATCGGCGCCGACGACGCCCTGGTCGCTTTCCACGCCCTGCGCGCGATCCAGAAGGACGCGGGCGGCGCGGCGAAGATCCGCTGGCAGATGAACGGCTTCAACCGCTCGCCGGGCGCCACCGCCCACACCATGACGGCACGCAACCTGATGGGCCAGATCGACGGCACCCGCAATCCGAAGCCGACGGAATCGGACTTCGACCGGCGGATCTTCGTCCCGTCGTCCGGCTCGACCGACCCCGCGTGGATGGCGAACGGCTCCTACGCCGTCGTACGCCGTATCCGGATGCTCCTCGACGACTGGGAGCAGCTCACGGTGAAGGCGCAGGAGCAGGTCATCGGGCGGCGCAAGGCGAACGGGGCACCGCTGACCGGCGGCTCCGAGACGACCGCGATGGACCTGGAGAAGACCGACGCCAAGGGCGACCTGGTGGTCCCCCTCAACGCCCACGCCCGGATCACCCGGCCCGACCAGAACGGGGGCGCGGCGATGCTCCGCCGCCCCTGGTCCTTCCACGACGGCATCGCCACGGACGGCACCCCGGACGCGGGCCTGCTCTTCGTCTGCTGGCAGGCCGACCCGCTGCGCGGCTTCGTCCCCGTCCAGCGCAAGCTCGACCGCGGCGACGCGCTGTCGAAGTACATCCGCCACGAGTCCAGCGGCCTGTTCGCGGTGCCGGGCGGGGCGGCGGAAGGGGAGTACGTGGGGCAGGGGCTGCTGGAGGGGTGAGCGGACGGCGGGGGGCTGGGGGGCTGGGGGGCTGGGGGGCTGGGGCTCGCCAACGCGCGGGGCCGCGTTCCGTCACGGCGATTCACTCAGCGGAGGGGCCGTGGTGGAACGAGTGCCCGGGGTTCGCAAGGCCCATTAGGGTGAGGTCATGCCAGCGAGCTATGCGTATCTCGGTCCCGAGGGCACCTTCACCGAAGCCGCTCTGCGCAGGCTTCCGGAGGCGGCCACGCGGGAGCTGATCCCGTACGTGTCCGTGCAGTCCGCGCTGGACGCGGTGCGGGCCGGTGAGGCCGAGGCCGCGTTCGTGCCGATCGAGAACTCCGTCGAGGGCGGCATCACCACCACCCTCGACGAGCTGGTCGCGGGCGCCCCGCTGATGATCTACCGCGAGGTGCTGCTGTCGATCACCTTCGCGCTGCTGGTCCGGCCCGGCACCAAGCTCTCGGAGATCAAGACCGTCTCCGCGCACCCCGCGGCCCAGCCGCAGGTCCGCAACTGGCTGAAGAAGAACCTCCCGGACGCCCACTGGGAGTCCGCCGCCTCCAACGCGGACGCCGCCCGGCTGGTCCAGGAGGGCCAGTACGACGCCGCCTTCGCCGGAGAGTTCGCCGCGGCCCTGTACGGCCTGGAGGCCCTGGAGACCGGCATCCACGACGCCGAGAACGCCCAGACCCGCTTCGTACTGGTCGGCCGACCCGCCCGGCCCGCCGCACCGACCGGCGCCGACAAGACCTCCGTCGTGCTGTGGCAGCGCGACGACCACCCCGGCGGCCTGCGCGACCTGCTCGGCGAGTTCGCCACCCGCGGCATCAACCTGATGCTGCTCCAGTCCCGGCCCACCGGCGCCGGCATCGGCAACTACTGCTTCTGCATCGACGCCGAGGGCCACATCTCCGACCGCAGGGTCGCCGAGGCCCTCATGGGGCTCAAGCGGATCTGCCTGGAGATCCGGTACCTCGGCTCGTACCCGCGTGCGGACGCGACCGAGGGCGGGGTGCGCCCGCCGCTGCGCGGAACCTCGGACGACGAGTTCGTGGCGGCATCGGACTGGGTGGCGCGCTGCCAGGACGGGCGTTTCTGACCGACGTCCCGCAGGCGTCTCGTAGGTTTCCAGCAGGTTTCCAGCCGCTCTTACCTGCATATTTTCGTTATCCACAGGTGTTATCCACAGGGTGCCATCTCGACCTGGGGACAAGTCGACACGGAACCACTACCTAGTCGACAAATCGCCCTACAGCACCCAACTTCGTCCACAGCCCCACAGGTCACCCTTCGTCCACCCGTTTCCATCGATCAATCCTTTGGGGCGACCCATTTCCACTCGAAAGTGGGCGTGAAGACGGTTTGGAACGGGAATTCTTCGCCCGTCACCCCCGGATCGGAATGATCAATTCCGAAGTCCACAGATCTTTCGCACAGCCTGTGGATAACTCATTCGGGGTGTGGATTCCTGTGGACAGAGCCGCCCTCAAATCCCGTTCCCCACAAGGAAATCCAGTCAACCAGGCACCCGGAACCTGCTTCGTTCCAGGGAGTGAGACACCTTTTATTGACACGGGCGAACACAGAGGGCAATTCCCCCATAACGGTACGTAAGGCGTAGTTCGGAATAGTGAGTCGTGGGCTCACATCCGGCACCGGTAGCCTTGAGCGCGTGATTGACCTTCGCCTGCTCCGTGAGGACCCCGACCGAGTGCGCGCGTCCCAGCGCGCCCGTGGAGAGGACGTCGCGCTCGTCGACTCTCTCCTGTCCGCCGACGAGCGGCGCAGGTCGTCCGGCGTCCGCTTCGACGAGCTGCGCTCCGAGCAGAAGTCGCTCGGCAAGCTCATTCCCAAGGCCACTCCGGAGGAGCGCGCCGAGCTGCTCCAGAAGGCGGAGCAGCTCAAGGCCGACGTCAAGGCGGCCGACGCCGAGCAGCACGAGGCCGACGAGGAGACCAAGCGCCTCGCCCTCCAGCTCGGCAACCTCGTCCACCCCGACGTGCCCGTCGGCGGCGAGGAGGACTTCGTCGTCCTGGAGACGCACGGCACCATCCGCGACTTCGGCGCCGAGGGCTTCGAGCCCAAGGACCACCTGGAGCTCGGCGAGGCGCTGGGCGCCATCGACGTCGAGCGCGGCGCGAAGGTCTCCGGCTCGCGCTTCTACTACCTGACCGGCGTCGGCGCGCTCCTGGAGCTCGCCCTCGTCAACGCGGCGATCGCCCAGGCCACCGAGGCCGGCTTCGTCCCGATGCTCACCCCCGCGCTGGTCCGCCCGCGCGCCATGGAGGGCACCGGCTTCCTCGGCCAGGCCGCGGAGAACGTGTACCACCTGGAGAAGGACGACTACTACCTGGTCGGCACCTCCGAGGTCCCGCTCGCCGCGTACCACATGGACGAGATCCTGGAGGCCGACCAGCTGCCGATGCGCTACGCCGGCTTCTCGCCGTGCTTCCGCCGCGAGGCCGGCACGTACGGCAAGGACACCCGCGGCATCTTCCGCGTGCACCAGTTCGACAAGGTCGAGATGTTCTCGTACGTCGCCCCCGAGGACGCCGAGAACGAGCACAAGCGGCTCCTGGACTGGGAGAAGCAGTGGCTGACCGGCCTGGAGCTGCCCTTCCAGGTCATCGACGTCGCCTCGGGCGACCTGGGCGCCTCCGCCTCCCGTAAGTACGACTGCGAGGCGTGGATCCCGACCCAGGGCAAGTACCGCGAGCTGACCTCGGCCTCCAACTGCGACAGCTTCCAGGCCCGCCGCCTCTCCGTCCGCATGCGCGACGGCAAGAAGGTGCAGCCGCTGGCGACGCTCAACGGCACGCTGTGCGCCGTACCGCGCACGATCGTGGCGATCCTGGAGAACCACCAGCAGGCCGACGGCTCCGTCCACGTGCCCGCGATGCTGCGCCCGTACCTGGGCGGCCGTGAGGTTCTGGAGCCGGTCTCCAAGTGAGCGACGCGCCTTCGACCCCGGCCGGGGGATTCCCTTACCGGCTGATCGCGACCGACCTCGACGGGACGCTCCTGCGCTCCGACGAGTCGGTCTCGGACCGCACCCGTGCCGCGCTCGCCGCGGCCACAGTGGCCGGTGCCGCGCACATCGTGGTGACCGGCCGCGCGGTCCCGTGGACCCGGCACATCCTCGACGACCTCGGCTACGAGGGCCTCGCGGTGTGCGGGCAGGGCGCGCAGGTGTACGACGCCGGCGCGCACCGGCTGCTGACGTCCGTGACGCTGGACCGGCAGCTGGCCGGGGTCGCGCTCGCGAAGATCGAGGCGGAGGTCGGTCCGCTGTATCTGGCCGCCAGCCGGGATGGGCTGGACGGGGAGGTGCTGGTGGGGCAGGGCTACGCGCTCACCGGCGAGCTGCCCGCCACCCCGTTCACGGACCCGGCCGATCTGTGGAGCGCGCCGCTGAACAAGATCTACATACAGCATCCGGAGCTGTCGGACGACGAGCTGGCGGAGGCCTCTCGGCAGGCGGCGGGCGGGTTCGTGAACGTCGCCATGGCGGGCGCGGGCATCGTGGAGCTGCTGCCGCTGGGGCTGTCGAAGGCGACGGGACTGTCGCTGGCGGCACGCCGGCTCGGTCTGAAGGCCGCGGACACGATCGCCTTCGGTGACATGCCCAACGACATCCCGATGTTCGGCTGGGCTGCTCGGGGCGTGGCGATGGCCAACGCCCATGAGGAACTCAAGGCGGTGGCCGACGAGGTGACCTCCTCCAACGAGGAGGACGGGATCGCCGTGGTGCTGGAGCGGTTGCTCGGTTAGGGCAGGTCGGTGGAGCGGGGCCCGTCGGTGAAGCGGCTGAAGGCGGATGAGCTCGCGGAAGGCGCGGAACTTCGGTCCGCCGAGCTCCATGTGGAGCTCCAGCGAGGCCGGGTGGGGGTGGACGGCGACCGTCGTCATTGGCCGCGCCGATTCCGCCATGGCGCCTGAACCTGATCGGGTCTTGCGGAGGATGCACGGATCGAACGTGCGCGGGGTGTCCCCCGACCGTGACTTGCTTTCCATTGAGCACAGCGCAAGCCAGTGCCTTGCCTCTCGGCCAATCCTCCGGGTGGGCGGCCCACGCGAGAGCGACATCGCGTGCTCGAAGCGGCCGCCCCGGGCAGCTCCTGTGCGGGGCAGGTCCGACGGTGGGGTAACTACACCGGAACCCGCCGCGGGCTGCCCTGACGGGAGCTGGACGTACTGCCGTGCATCGACATCGTCCGCTCCTCTCCCAGAACGTGGCGCCGGAGTCGTCGTCCGGCCGCGTGGACACAACCATCGTGCCGGTAGGCCGAGTTGGGCGCCACCGAATTAATCGGCCGTCTGTTCCCCTACTTGCGCCACCATCTGCGGCGGCCCCTGCTGAAGAACCACCCCGCAGGCGGCTCGTCGGAGCGCCAGGGCTGCGGCTCGGGGGCCTCGTCGCGCCAGCGGGCGGCGAGCATGCGGGCGCGGGCGGACGGCTCCGAGGTGTCCGCGGAGCGTATGAAGTCCTCGTCCAGGACGAGGCTGTCCCAGGTGTCGTCCCCGGACCGGCCCCGCTCGTCGTGGTGCGCGTCCGCCATCCCCGTTCCTCCTCGCAGTGCGTCCCGGTCCCGACAGTGTGCCGGGACCGGGGTGAAGCCTCCGTCAATAAGCGCGGCGTCTGCTCCTCGCGGCGCCCGCTCCCTGGGGCGTCCGCTCCCTGGGGCGTCCGCTCCCTGCGGCGCCCGCTCCCTGGGGTGCCTACTCCTCGCCCGCCAGCTTCAGCGTGCGCAGCTTCTGACCGGCGTACCAGGTGGCCAGCACCGTCACCACGACCAGCAGCACCGTCGCCGTCGGCAGGCTCACGTCCGAGGTGACCAGCTCACCGCCGGCGACCTTGTGGGCCACGGCCAGCGACCACTGCTGGACGCTGAGCGTGCGCGCCCCGGAGACCAGGGAGCCGAACAGGGCCTCCCAGACGAGGGCGTAGACGAGGCCGAAGACGACCGCGTGCCGGGACACCGTGCCCAGCAGCAGGAAGAGCGCGGCGTAGGCGATGGAGGAGACCAACGCGGCGACCGTGTAGGCGACGGCGATCTGCTGGCCGTTGCCGTTGAGGATGAAGCCGGCGATGAGGGTCGGCAGGGCCGAGAAGACCATGGTGACGGCGATCGCGACGATGAGCTTGGTGAAGATGATCGTGGGCCGCTTGATCGGCTTGGACAGCAGATACACCACCGAGCCGTCGTCGATCTCCGGGCCGATCGCGCCGGTGCCGGCGATGACGCCGATGATCGGCACCATCGTGGCCAGCGCGAGGCCGCCGAGCAGGTCGGACGCGGTCTGGTCGTCGGCGCCGACCAGGGCGCGCACGATCACGGAGATCACGATCAGCAGCAGGGGCAGGGCGCCCAGGATGAGGGCCCTGCGGCGGCCGAGCAGGGCTCGGTAGGTGAGTCGGGCGACTGTGGGGTCGTACATCTTCGGCCTCCTACGCCGCGACCAGGTAAGAGAACACGGACTCGAGGGACTCGTCGGACGGCGAGACCGTCAGCAGCCGGATGCCGTGGTCGCGGGCGACCTTCGGCAACAGGGCGGTGAAACGGCCGAAGTCGACGGCCTGGACGCGCAACGCGCCCTCCGCCAGGTCGACTTCGATACCGGACGTGGACGGGTCGGCGATCAGCGCGGCCGCGAGGGCGCGGTCGTCACTGGAGCGCACCAGATAGCGGTGCGGGCGGTCGGTCATCAGGCGGCGGATCTTGCGGAAGTCGCCGCTGGCCGCGTGCCTCCCCGCGACCACGACCTCGATGTGCCAGGCGAGTTGCTCGACCTCTTCGAGGATGTGGGAGGAGAACAGGACCGTGCGGCCCTCGTCGCCCATGCGGCGCAGCAGGTCCATGAGCTGCATGCGCTGGCGCGGGTCCATGCCGTTGAAGGGCTCGTCGAGGAGGAGCAGCGAGGGGTCGTGGACCAGGGCGGACGCCATCTTCACGCGCTGGCGCATGCCCTTGGAGTACGTCTGGATCTTGCGGTCCTGCGCGTACTCCATCTCGACCGTGGCCAGCGCCCGCTGGGCGGCCTTGGCGCCCAGGCCGTGCAACTCGGCGTTGGCGACGACGAATTCGCGACCGGTGAGGAAGTCGTACATCGCCTCGCGCTCGGGGACGATGCCGATGTGCCGGTAGATGGCCTCGTTGCGCCAGGTCGGCTGCCCGTCGAGGGTGACCGTGCCGGTGGAGGGGGCGAGGAAGCCGCCCATCATGTTGATCAGGGTGGACTTTCCGGCGCCGTTCGGGCCGAGGAGGCCGGTGACGCCGGGGCCGATCGTCATGGTGACGTCGTTGACGGCGACCACGTTGCCGAACCAGCGCGAGACGTGGTCGATGGAGAGCGTGGTCACAGTCCCACCTTCTTGTAGCGGCGCATCATCAGGCCGTAGCTCGCGGCGATCAGGCCGAGGGTGATGAGGACGTAGACCACGCCCTGGCCGTTCGAGGGGCCGTGGCCGCCCGGCAGCGAGGGGGTCGCGCCGAGGAAGGCGGTCTGGACGCCGTCGATGAGGGTGACCGGCGAGAAGAGGCCCATCCACGGGATGGCGGAAGTGCTGCCCTGGGCGTCGGCGATGGCCTGGAGGGTGGTGACGGCGCCGTAGGAGATGGTGAAGACGGCGATGACGGCCGCGATGCCGAAGCCGCGGCGCGGGGTGACCGCCGCGATGACCAGGCCGATGCCGGCGAACAGCAGCGAGAGCAGTGCCACGGAGACGAGCCCCTGCGCGAATCCCTTGGTCTGGTCGGTGAAGTCCAGCTTGGCCAGCAGCGCGCCCACGTACAGGACGAGGAGGGGAGCCGCGGTCAGGATGAACATCGCCGAGGCCAGCGCCGCGTACTTCGCGCGGACGTAGTCGGCGGTCTCGATGGGCCGCGAGAAGTACAGCGGAACGGTCTTGAAGCGCAGGTCGCGCGAGACGGACTGGGGCGCCTGCGAGGCGACGTACAGGCAGATCACGGACTGCATGATGATCGCGTAGCGCGTGTATTCGACCGGCAGGGCGTTGGCCTTCGTGGCGACCGCGACGGCGACCATGATGGCCGCGGGAACGCAGATCACCGCGAACAGCAGCATCGGCAGCACCTTGGACTTGACCGAGCGGCCGAGGCCGTAGGCGCCGCGCAGGGACTGCGAGTAGAGCGAGCGGGTCGCGTAGGAGCGGCCGAGCCGGGGGCCGTCGTAGGCGCGATAGCCGATGTTGTGGATGCGGGTCTGGTCGCCCGCGGGGGCGGTGACCGGGTGTTCAGCTGCCATGGCCGACGGCCTCCTTCCGCTGCTGTTCCTCGGTCTCCTGGTCGTCCTGGAAGACCTCCGAGATGTGGTGGCGGCGCTGCTCCATGCGGACCAGGCCGAGGCCGAGGTCGGCGACGACGTCCCGTACGACGTCGTAGGTCTCCTCGCCCTGTGCGGTGAGCAGCAGGATGTGGCCGGCGCCGGGCAGGCCGCTGCCCGCCTCGACGCTCACCCCGCGCGCGTGGAGCGCCTCGCGCACCGCGCGGGTGCCGTCCGGGTGCTCGTCGGTGTCGGTGACCTCGATCGCGAGGGTGGTGGTGGTCTGGGTGAAGTCGGTGGTGGAGCTGGAGCGCAGGAGCTTGCCGCCGTCGACGACGACCACGTGGTCGCAGGTGCGTTCCAGTTCGCCCAGCAGGTGCGAGGTGACCAGGACCGAGATGCCGAAGTCGGTGTGGATGCGCCGGATGAGGGCGAGCATGTCGTCGCGGCCGACCGGGTCGAGGCCGTTGGTCGGCTCGTCCAGGAAGACCAGCTGCGGGTCGTGGACGAGGGCCTGGGCGAGCTTCACGCGCTGCTTCATGCCGGTCGAGTAGCCGCCGATGGGGCGGTAGCGCTCCTCGTACAGCCCGACATGGCGCAGGGTGTCCGCGGTGCGCTCGCGGGCCGCGGTGGGCGGCAGGCCGGACATGCGCGCCATGTGGACGACGAACTCGGTGGCCGAGACGTCGGGCGGCAGACAGTCGTGCTCCGGCATGTACCCCACGCGCTCGCGGATGGCGCCGCCCTTGGTGGCGACGTCGAGGCCGAGCACCTCGGCGCGGCCCTCGGTGGCGGGGGACAGACCCAGCAGGATCTTGATCAGTGTGGACTTGCCGGCTCCGTTGGCTCCGACGAGTCCGGTCACACCGGGTCCGACGTCCACGGAGAGCCGGTCAAGCGCGGTCACCCGGGGGAACCGCTTGCTCAGGCTTTCGGTCGCGATCACAGTCACGTCGTCGACAGTAGTGACCCGCACCACTCGGGTCGTCACACCGCAGAGCTGTCTTCGGGTCAGCCTCCAGATGTACGGGCCCGTAGGGGATGCCATGCCTGAGAGTTACGGGAGGGCCGGGTCGGCGGGCGGCGTCGGAGTTTTCCACAGGCCCGAGCCCGCCTATTGACGCAGCCTCTAACGACTGTCACATTCGGCGGTGTCACGTTACGAGCACGTAGCGCAGTCGGCGAGGACTGGGCGGGACGGGGTGGCATGACGACGGCGGTGTCAGGCGAACGGGCCGCGGAACTGCGGGGATTCAGAAAAGTGCAACGGCTGGCGTACGAGTGCGCCGAGGCCGTGGCGGCACGGCTGGAACCCGGAGTGACCGAGCGCGAGGCGGCGCGGATGCAGCGCGAGTGGCTGCGCGAGCGCGGGGTGCGGGACTGGTTCCATCTCCCCTTCGCCTGGTTCGGGGACCGCACGGCGTTCGTGAACTTCCGTCTCCCGCTCCAGTTCTTCCCCACCCACCGGCGCCTGGAGCCCGGGATGCCGTTCATCCTGGACATGGCCCCGGTCCACGACGGCTTCACCGCGGACATCGGCTACTCGGGCTCCCTGGGCCCGAACCCCGTGCAGGACAAGCTGATGGACGACCTGGAGGTCCATCGTGAGCTGATCCTGCGCGAGGTGCGCGAGCGGCGCCCGCTGCGCGCGATCTACGAGGACGTGGACCGCCTCATGGTCCGCCAGGGCTACGCGAACCGGCACCGCGCCTACCCCTTCGGGGTGATCGCCCACAAGGTGGACCGGGTGAAGCAACGCCGTTGGTCACCGAAGGTCCTCGGGTTCGGCACCCAGTCCCTCAAGGGCCTCGCGGCCGACGCCCTGCACGGCCACCGCGAGGGATGGTCCCCGCTCTGGTCGCCGTACCGCTTCTCCGACCACCCGCCGCAGCCGGGCCTGTGGGCGGTCGAACCCCACCTCGGATTCCGGGGCACGGGCGCGAAGTTCGAGGAGATCCTCGTGGTCACCGACTCCGAGGATCCCGAGGAGAGCGCCTTCTGGCTGGACGACGACCTGCCGCACGTGCGGCGCTGGGCGGAGGCGAAGTGACCGGGTTGGTTCTCGAAGGCACGCGTGAGCGCGGGACGCGGCCCTGGGCGGAGGCGAAGTGAGCAAGCTGGAGAACGCGCGTGAGCGCCGGGTGCGGACCGGCGGTGTCGAGCTGTGCGTCGCCGAACTCGGCGAGCCCGGACAGCCGACCGTGGTCCTCGTGCACGGCTACCCGGACAGCAAGGAGGTGTGGGCCCAGGTCGCCGCCCGTCTCGCCGACCGCTTCCACGTCGTGCTCTACGACGTCCGGGGCCACGGCCGCTCCACCGCCCCGCGGCCGCTGCGGGGCGGCTTCACCCTGGAGAAGCTCACGGACGACTTCCTCGCCGTGGTCGACGCGGTCAGCCCGGACCGGCCGGTACATCTGGTCGGGCACGACTGGGGCTCGGTGCAGTCCTGGGAGTTCGCCACGGTCGCCCGCACCGAGGGCCGGATCGCGTCGTTCACCTCGATGTCCGGCCCGTCCCTCGACCACTTCGGGCACTGGATCAACACCCGCCTCAGGCGCCCCACCCCGCGCCGCGTCGGCCAGCTCCTCGGCCAGGGCGCCAAGTCCTGGTACGTGTACGCGCTGCACACGCCCGTGCTGCCCGAACTGGCCTGGCGCGGCCCGCTCGGCAAGGTGTGGCCGCGCCTCCTGGAGCGGTTCGAACGGGTCCCCGGAGACGGCTATCCCACCTCGTCCCTCCCCACGGACGCGGCGCACGGAGCCTGGCTGTACCGGGACAACGTACGGGCCCGGCTGCGCCACCCCCGCGCCGACGCCTACGCGCACGCGCCCGTGCAGCTCATCACGCCGCTCGGCGACGCGTTCCTGTCCGAGCGGCTCTACGACGAACTGGAGGAGTGGGTCCCGCAGTTGACGCGGCGCACCCTCCCGGCCCGGCACTGGATACCGCGGTCCCGGCCCGACCAACTGGCGTCCTGGATCGGAGAGTTCGTGACGGTCAACGAGAGCGGCAGGACGGTCACCGCGCCGGACGGGAAGTACGCCGACCGGTTCGGCGGCCAGCTGGTGCTGGTCACCGGCGCGGGCAGCGGCATCGGGCGGGCGACGGCGTACGCGTTCGCCGAGTCCGGCGCGCGGGTGATCGCCGTCGACCGGGACCCGGAGGGCGCGGCCCGTACCGCCGAGATGTCCCGCCTGCTGGGGGCGCCCGAGGCCTGGGCCGAGACCGTCGACGTCTCCGACGAACAGGCCATGGAGAAGCTCGCCGACAGGGTCGCCGCCGCGTACGGGGTGGTGGACGTCCTGGTCAACAACGCCGGGATCGGCCTGTCAGGGTCCTTCTTCGACACCACCCCGGAGGACTGGAAGAAGGTCCTCGACGTGAATCTCTGGGGCGTCATCCATGGTTGCCGGCTGTTCGGGAAGCAGATGGCCGAGCGTGGACAGGGCGGCCACATCGTCAACACGGCGTCGGCGGCGGCGTACCAGCCCTCCAAGGCGCTGCCCGCCTACAGCACCTCCAAGGCGGCGGTGCTGATGCTCAGCGAGTGCCTGCGCGCCGAACTGGCCGGTCAGGGCATCGGCGTCAGCGCGATCTGCCCGGGCTTCGTGAACACCAACATCACCTCGACCGCCCGGTTCGCCGGCGTCGACGGCGTGGAGGAGAAGCGGCGCCAGAAGAGGGCGGCGCGGCTGTACGGGCTGCGGAACTACCCGCCGGAGAAGGTCGCCGACGCGATCCTGCGGGCGGTCGTGCGCAACGAGGCGGTCGTGCCGGTGACACCGGAGGCGCGCGGCGCCCGCCTCATGTCCCGCCTCGCGCCGCGCGCGCTGCGGGCGATCGCGCGGCTGGAACCACCGCTGTGAGTCCGGGAGTTGTCTCTCGCGGGGGCTTCGTCGGCTGGCCGCCCACGCCGTCACGCCGGCCACCCGGCATGCCGACCGCTGTTCCGCGCCGGGCACCGAAGGCAGGGGCGGTCCGGTGAGTGCCGGTCCCGCGTACCGCATCGAGGACCTCGCCCACCTCAGCGGCGCAACCGTCCGCACCATCCGCGCCTACCAGGACCGCGGCCTGCTCCCCCGCCCCGAGCGGCGCGGCCGTGCCAACCTCTACTCGGACGTCCATCTCGCCCGTCTCCACCAGATCGCCGGCCTGCTTGACCGCGGCTACACCCTGGCCTCCATCAAGGAGCTTCTGGAGGCCTGGGACGCCGGGCGCGGGCTCGGCGGGGTGCTCGGGCTGGTCGCCGAGGTGGACGGGCCGTGGAGCGACGAGGAGGCGGGGCGGATCTCGCGCGCGGAGCTGGACGAGCGGTTCGGCGGCAGCCCGGACGTCGCCGCGGTCGCCGAGGCCGTGGAACTCGGGGTGCTGGAGCCGGTGCCCGGCGACGAGGACTCCTTCCTCGTACCGAGCCCTCAAGAGCTAGCCGTCGCCGTCGAGTTGTACGCCGCGGGGGTTCCGCTGTCCGCTATCGCTGGCCACCTAAGGGAGTTGAGGGTTCGGGTAGAGCACATCGCCGCCCGTTTCCTGGAGTTCACCACCGAGCATGTCTTCGCGCGCTACCTCGACGGACCGCACCGTCCGAGCGACGCGGAAGCGGCCGAGGCGGCCACGCTGGTACGCCGGCTCAGGCCGCTCGCGCAGCAGACGGTAGACGCGGAACTCGCCCGGGCGATGCGGTTGTTGGCGGTACGGCATCTGAGGCAGCACCTCAGTACGGGCCAGAGCCCGACGCAGCCTTCCGCGGCACGGTCGGTGTCCTTGCCCGAGGAGACAATGCGGGCCGTGGAGGGGCTGGTTGGCGCGGAGCGGGTGGCGGAGTTCGTGGCGTTGGCGGCTGAACGGGAGGTGCGGGCGCGGGCGTTGGACGCGCTCACGTCAAGGGGCGGTCCCCCAAGCGATTTTGCCGAAGGGGGCTGACACGGCGGTGAGTTGTCCACAGAAGCGCCAACTAGCCTGTGGATAACTATAGTTGGTTGTGGACCAAACATCCGAGGCAAAATCATTCGCGTGATTCACGTCTCGCCCGTCACGCTGATGGACATGGACGAACGACGCACCGTGAAGGTGTCGAAGTACCTCTCGAAGCATCTGCGCCATCAGCCGGAGCGCATCGGGCTCACGCTCGACGAGGGCGGCTGGGTCGAGATCGACACGCTGATCGCCGCGGCGGCGGCGCACGGGTTCCGCTTCACCCGGGAAGAGATGGACCACGTGGTGGCCGCCAATGACAAGAAGCGCTTCGCCGTCGAAGGCACCCGCATCCGCGCCAGCCAGGGCCACAGCATCGACGTCGACCTCGGCCTGTCCCCGACGACACCACCGCCGTACCTCTACCACGGCACCGTGGCCCGCAGCCTGGACGCGATCCGCGCCGAGGGCCTGCGGCCCATGAACCGGCATGCCGTGCACCTCTCGGCGGACCGCGAGACGGCGACCCGGGTGGGCGCCCGCCGTGGCCGCCCCGTGGTCCTCTCGGTGGACGCCGGCGCCATGGACCGCGACGGCCTTGTCTTCCACGTCAGCGCGAACGGGGTCTGGCTGACCGAGGCCGTACCGCCGCGGTATCTGCGCTTTCCCGAGCCGCACTGACCCCTCGGCGCCGCGCACCACCGCCGAGGGGCCCGTAATTCCCCCGCGTGGCCCCGGACGGACCCGGCATGATCGACGCCATGGACCACCTCCCCACCACCGAGGCCGCCGTCACCGCCCTTCGCGCACTCGCCGCCGAGTACGCCCTCGCGATCAAGGTGACCCATGACATCGGCGCCGACCAGACCTCGCGCCGCACGGCCGCGGGCGTCGGCGTCACCGCGGACCCCGACGGCTCCCTGCCCCACGAGGCCTACGTCGAGCTCGGCGGCCGACCCCAGGTGGATGTGCGGCTCTACGCGGATGACGACGCGCTGATCACCGTCGACGGCGTCGAATGCCCCGATATCGCCCGCGACGACGTCCCCGCCTTCCTGCGCGCCCTCTACGAAGGCCACGCCTGGGTCAAGACGCGCCGCTTCCCGCCGGGCAACTTCCTGATGGTGCCGCTGCCGGGCGACCGGGTGCACAAGGAGTTCATCCTGGTCGGCCTGAGCCCCTGGCTGAGTGGCCGCGCACGCTGACCGCGGGCCACGCAACCCGGTCGGACCATGACCGTGGGTCACTGTTTCACGTGAAACCCGTCCGGCCGCATACGCTCGAAACATGAGTCTGCGTCTGAGCACCGTGATCCTCCCGTACCGCCGCTGGTCCGAAGGGGGCCGTGCGGCATGGCAGCGGGCGGAGCAGCTCGGCTTCCACACCGCGTACACCTACGACCACCTGTCCTGGCGGACCTTCCGCGACGGCCCGTGGTTCGGTGCCGTACCGACGCTGACCGCCGCCGCGGCCGTCACCGACCGACTGCGTCTGGGCACGCTGGTGACCTCGCCGAACTTCCGGCATCCGGTGACCCTCGCCAAGGAGCTGATCTCCCTGGACGACATCTCCGGCGGCCGCGTCACCCTCGGGGTCGGCGCGGGCGGCACCGGCTTCGACGCCACCGCACTCGGCCAGGAACCGTGGACGCCGCGTGAGCGCGCCGACCGGTTCGCGGAGTTCGTGCCGCTGCTGGACCGGCTGCTGACCGAGGACTCGGTGTCGTACGAGGGCGACTTCTACGCGGCGCACGAGGCCCGCAACATCCCGGGCTGTGTCCAGCGGCCCCGGCTGCCCTTCGCGGTGGCCGCCACCGGCCCGCGCGGGCTCCGGCTCGCCGCGCGCCACGGGCAGGCGTGGGTGACGACCGGCGACCCCAAGCTGTACGAGAACGGCACTCCTGAACAGTCGATTCAAGCCATTCGCGGACAGGTCGAGAAGCTGGCCGACGCATGTGCCGAAATCGGGCGGGACACGAAGGAAATCGACAAGATCCTGCTCACCGGATTCACCCCGGACCGCGCCCGTCCGCTGGAGTCGCTCGACGCGTTCGTGGACTTCGCGGGGCGGCACCGGGAGTTGGGTTTCACCGAGATCGTGATCCACTGGCCCATCCCCGACTCGGACTTCGCCGCCGACGAGAAGGTCTTCGAGCAGATCGCCATGGAGGCCCCGGCACAGCTGCGCTGAGACCACGGTGCGTGAGGGGGCAGGTGGGAGGCTGTAATCACTCACCTGTGCGGGCTCCTGCACGACCGTGCAGGCATATGCGGGAGAATGGCCGGGTGACTTCAGCGACTCGACAGCCCGAGACCCCGGCCGCCGCCGTCCCGCCGCGCCTGATAGCCACCGATCTCGACGGCACCCTGCTGCGCGACGACAAGTCCGTCTCCCCTCGGACGGTCGCGGCCCTCGCCGCCGCCGAGGAGGCGGGCATCGAGGTCTTCTTCGTCACCGGCCGGCCCGCCCGCTGGATGAACGTCGTCAGCGACCACGTCCACGGCCACGGCCTCGCCATCTGCGGAAACGGCGCCGCGGTCGTCGATCTGCACGGTGGCGCCGACGCCCACCGGTTCGTGAAGGTGCGGGAACTGGCCAGACAGAACGCGCTGGACGCCGTACGCCTGCTGCGGGACGCGGCGCCCGGCACGGTGTACGCGGTGGAGCAGACGTACGGCTTCCACCAGGAGCCGGACTATCCGAAGCTGCACATGGAGATCCCGGACGAGCTCCAGCCCGCCGAGAAGCTGCTGGCGGCGGACGGGCCCGGCGCCGGCGAGCCGGTCCTGAAGATCCTCGCCTTCCACCCCACGATCGACCCGGACGCCTTCCTCACCCTGGCCCGTCTCGCGATCGGTGACATCGCCAACGTCACGCGCTCCAGCCCCAGCGCCCTGCTGGAGATCAGCGGCCCGGGCGTCTCCAAGGCCAGCACCCTCGCCCTGTGCTGCGCCGAGCGCGGCATCTCGCACGAGGAGGTCGTCGCCTTCGGCGACATGCCCAACGATGTCGAGATGCTGACCTGGGCGGGACGGTCGTACGCGATGGGCAACGCGCACCCCGACGTGCTCGCCGCGGCCTCCGGCCGGACGGTCGACAACAACGAGGACGGCGTGGCGGTCGTCATCGAGCAGCTGGTGGCCCAGCGCGAAAGCCTGTCCTAGCCGAGGGGCACGCCCCGCGCCGCCAGCCACGGCACCGGGTCCACGCCCGAGCCCAGTTCAGGGGTGACCCGCACCTCGAAGTGCAGGTGCGGGCCGGTGGAGTTGCCGGTGGTGCCGGACTGGCCGATCCACTGCCCCGGCGCCACCCGGTCGCCCTGGTCGACGGTGACGGCGGCGAGATGGGCGTACTGCGTGTAGTAGCCGCCCGGGTGCTCGATCACGATCTCGATGCCGAAGGCGCCCCCGCAGGACACCTTCACCACACGCCCCGCGCCGGCCGCCCGCACGGGCGTGCCGATCGGCACCGCGAAGTCCTGCCCGGTGTGCCGGTCGGCCCACCGTGAGCCGCCGCTGCCGAAGCCCGCGGACAGCTCGTACGTCTCCACGGGAGCGACCCAGGGGGCCGTGAACTGCGCCGTCGGCTGATCCAGCCGGACGGCACCCGGACACGCACCCGCCGCGACCGACGCGTCCGCCTGGCCCTGCAACTGCCCGCGCGCCTCTTCGAGCTGCTGCTCGATGCCCTGTTTCAGCCCGGCGAGTTCGACGTTCCGCTTCTCCAGCGACTGCCACGCCGCCGCGGCCTTCGCCTCGTCCGCCGCGAGCTTCGCCTCGGCCCGCCGGCTCTTCTCGATGGCGTTGTTCACGGCCAGGTTCGTCTGGGAGAAGACCTGCTGACCACGCATCAGCTGCTCCGGGCTGCCGGCGAGGATGATCTGCGCGGTGAGCGGAAGGTCGCCGCCATTGCGGTACTGGGCGCGCGCGATCCGGCCCAGGTCCTCGTGCAGGACGGAGATGTCCCGGCGTTCCCGGTCGAGCAGCCCCTCCAGCCGCTGTGCCGTCGCCCGCTGTCCCTCCGCCTCCAACCGCCCCGCCTCGTACTGCTGCGTCGCCAGCGCCGCGTCCTCGTACAGCCGTGCCACCTGTGCACTGATCCCCGGGTCCGCGCCGCCGTCCCCGCTCGCCTTCGTCTCCGTGGTGTCGGTCGTCGGACGGGCCGCCAGCACGGCGAGCGCGCACAGCAGCGCCGGGACGAGCAGCGGATGACGGCGGGACAGTCGCATGCCAGCGATCCTGACCCGACCCCGCGCGGGCGGTCCTGTTCAAGTCGTACGGCCGGGGGACAGCGGACCTCGGACGGGTCAGACGTACGACTGAACGGACGCCGTGGGGATGCGAGATGACGGGACGTCATACGGTCCTACTCCAGCGGCGCCTCCCACACCACCGTCGTACCGCCCCCGTCCTCCCCGATGCCCGGCCCGTGCCGGCTGGTGCCGCCGAGGGACTCCGCACGCCGCTCAAGATTCTTCAGGCCGCTGCGCCGGCCGCCCGCCGGGATGCCGACGCCGTCGTCCGCGACGGTCAGGCGGACGCCCTTGCGCCCGTCCGGCAGGGTCACGCCGGCGTCGACGACGACATCGATGCGTGTCGCCCGGGCGTGCCGGAAGGCGTTGGAGAGGGTCTCGCGCAGGGCCGCGATGAGGTTCTTGCCGGTGAGGTCGCCGACCAGGGCGTCGACCGGGCCGACGAAGCGGTGCGAGGGCTTGAAGCCGAGCGGCACGGCGGCCGTGTTGATCTCCCGCAGCACCCGTGTGCGCAGCCCCGAGGGCGCCTCGGCGGGCTCCTGCTGGAGCGCGAAGATCGCGGTACGGATCTCCTGGATGGTGACGTCGAGTTCGTCGACGGCGTTGCCGACGCCGTCCCGCACCTCGGGCACGAGCGAACCGCGCTGTGCGCTCGCCAGCGTCATCCCGGTGGCGAACAGCCGTTGGATGACGAGATCGTGCAGGTCACGGGCGATGCGGTCACGGTCCTCGTAGACCGCGAGCCGTTCCCGGTCGCGCTGCGCATCGGCCATCACCAGCGCGAGCGCGGCCTGCGCGGCGAACTGGATCGCCAGCGTGCGCTCGGTCTCCGTGAACAGCCGCTCCCCCCGCGTCCGCGGTGTGACGAGGGCGCCCAGGATCCGGCCGTCGCTGCACAGGGGCACCATCATGGTGGGCCCGTAGCCGTGCGCCAGCGTGGTGGTCATGCGGGGGTCACCGGCCGCGTCCTCCAGGAACACCGCCTGTCCGTCGAGGAGTTCGGCGACGATGCCGCTCTCGGGCGGGACTACGGTGCCCAGCATCGCCGACGGCTGGTCCGCGGCCACGGCGGCGATCTCCAGGCCGCCCTCGTCGGCGGGCAGCAGCACGATCCCGGCCGCCGACCCCGACAGTCTGCGGGCCTGCTCGGCGACGACCTGGAGGGCGTCGTCGGTGTCGCCGCCCGACAGCAGGGCGGTGGTGACGGCGACCGAACCGTCGATCCAGCGCTCGCGCTGCTTGGCCGCCTCGTACAGCCGGGCGTTGCCGATCGCGATGCCGGCCTCCGTGGCCAGCACCCGGACGATGTGGAGGTCGTGGTCGTTGAACGGCTCGCCGCCGCGCTTCTCCGCCAGATACAGGTTCCCGAAGATCTCCCCCTGCACCCGGGTCGGCAGGCCCAGGAAGCCGCGCATCCGCGGGTGGTGCTCCGGAAAGCCGCAGGAGCGCGGGTCGGTCGTCAGATCCGCGAGCCGTACCGGCTCCGGGTCCCGGATCAGCGCGCCGAGCAGCCCCCGGTGTCCGTCCGGCAGGCGTCCGACACGGCGGGCGGTCGCCTCGTCGACGCCGTGGAAGACGAAGTCGGCCAGGCCCCGCCCGTCCTCGTCGATGACGCCGATGGCCGCGTAACGGGCGTCCGTCAGCTCTGCCGCGGTCTCGCAGATCCGGTCCAGCGTGGAATGCAGTTCGAGTCCGCTGCCGACGGACCGCATGGCCTCCAGCAACTGCGGCACCCTCGCGGTCAGCTCGGCCGACAGCGTGGAACGCTGCGCGGAAGGCAGCGGATCGGGACCGGGGCTCGTGGCGTCGGAGGACATGAGCCGAGCGTAATTAGTCCCCTTTGATGCAGAAAGTCGGCACCTTGAGGACGGGTGGCTCGGCGACGGCTCATGCCATGAGCACCAGCGCCTCCGACTCCGCCTCCCGCTCCACCATCCGCCGCAGCGGCCCCTCCACGGCGGCCAGCTCGGCGTAGGTGCCTCGCTGCACGACCCGCCCCTCCTCCAGGACGACGATCTCGTCCACCGCCTCCAGCCCGGCCAGCCGGTGAGTGATCAGCAGCGTCGTACGGCCCTCGGTGGCGGCCAGCAGGTCGGCCGTGAGCGCGTCGGCGGTGGGCAGGTCGAGGTGTTCGGCGGGCTCGTCGAGGACGAGGACGGGGAAGTCGGCGAGCAGCGCACGGGCCAGCGCCAGCCGTTGCCGCTGCCCCCCGGACAGCCGTGCCCCGTGCTCGCCGACCAGCGTGTCCAGCCCGTCGGGCAGCCCGTCGGCCCAGTCGAGCAGCCGGGCCCGCCGCAGGGCGTCGCGCAGTTCGGCCTCGGTGGCGTCCTTCCTGGCGAGCAGCAGGTTCTCGCGCAGTGAGCTGTCGAAGAGGTGCGCGTCCTGTGCGCACAGCCCGACGAGGCGCCGTACGTCGTCCCCGTCCAGCGCGTAGGCGTTCACCCCGCCCAGGGTGTACGAGCCGGCCCCCGCGTCCAGGAACCGCAGCAGCACCTGCGCGAGGGTCGTCTTGCCGGAGCCGGAGGGGCCCACGACGGCGATCCGGCGGCCTTCCGTGACGGTGAGGTCGAGCCCGGCGAGGGCGTCCCGGTCCTGTCCGGCGTACCGCGCGGACAGACCCTTCAGGACGACCGGGAACGGGGAGACGGGCGCCTCGCACGGCTGCTCCGGCTCCCGTACGGGTTCCGGGGCGTCCAGCACCTCGTACACCCGCTCCGCGCTCTTGCGCACCCGCTGGCGGTACTGAACGGCGAGCGGGAGGCCGAGGACGGCCTCGAAGGCGGCCAGCGGGGTGAGCACGACGACGGCCATGGCCACCCCGCTCAGCCGCCCGTCGGCGACCGCCCGGGCGCCCACGAGGGCCGTGGCGGCGACGGTGAGGCCGGTGAAGAGCGCGGTGAGCCCGTCACCGAGAGCGGTGGCGGTGGCGGAGCGCGAGGCGATCCGCGCCAGCACTCCGTCGGCCTCGCGTGCCTCGGCGGTACGGGTGGGCAGGGCGCCGGCGACGGCCAGTTCGGCGGTCCCGGTCAGCAGGTCGGTCACCCGCGTCGCCAGCACACCGCGCGCCGGTGCCAGCCGCCGCTCCGCGCGCCGGGCCACCGCACCGGTGACCAGCGGCACCCCGGCTCCTGCGGCCAGCAGTCCTACGGCGAGCACCGCGGCGGCCTCGGGCAGCAGCCAGGCAGCGAACCCGACGGTCGCCGCGGAGACCGTGAGCGCCGCGCCGACGGGCAGCAGCCAGCGCAGCCAGTAGTCCTGGAGGGCGTCGACATCGCTGACGAGCCGTGAGAGCAGGTCACCCCTGCGGGTCCGACGCAGCCCGGCGGGCGCCAGCCGCTCCAGGCGCCGGTACACGGCGACCCGGGTGTCGGCCAGCATCCGCAGCACGGCGTCGTGCGACACGAGCCGCTCGGCGTACCGGAAGACGGCCCGCCCGATCCCGAAGGCCCGGGTCGCCGTCACGGCCACCATCAGATAGAGCACGGGCGGCTGCTGCGAGGCCCGCGAGATCAGCCACCCGGAGGTCGCCATGAGCCCGACGGCGCTGCCGAGCGCGAGGCTCCCGAGCAACAGGGCCAGCGCCAGCCGACCACGCCGGGGGCCGGACATGGCACGGACCCGGGCGAGGACACCGCGGTTCCCCACGGCCGGTGCCGCCGCCTCGGCCACCATGGTGTCGGCGGCCGTAGAAACGTCCGCCTCGGCCTGATGGCTCTCGACCCCGCCAGGGGTCCCGGCCTCGGACCGCGCGGAGGGCGCGGGCTCCGCCGACGTGGGCGGCGTGAGGTCCGCGGCCATGGCCTGCGTGGCTTCCGCGGAGGCGGGCTGCACGGGCTCCTCCAGCCGCACCACCCGGTCCGCCACTCCCAACAAGGCCGGCCGGTGCACGACGAGCAGCACCGTCCGTCCGACCGCGAGTCTGCGCACCGCCGCCACGACCTCGGCCTCGGTGGCCCCGTCGAGCGCAGCCGTCGGCTCGTCCAGCAGCAGCACGGGCCGGTCCGCGAGGAACGCCCGAGCCAGCGCGAGCCGTTGCCGCTGGCCGGCGGACAGACCGGCGCCGTCCTCGCCGAGCACGGTGTCAGCGCCCTGCGGCAGCTCGTCGACGAACTCCAGGGCTCCCGCGTCCGCCAGCGCCTCCCGTACGGCGGCGTCGTCGGCCTCGGGGCGCGCCAGCCGGACGTTCTCCGCGATCGTCCCGGCGAACAGGTGCGGCCGCTGTGGCACCCACGCCACCTGCGACCGCCACCGGCCGAGATCCGCGTCGGCGAGATCGACGCCCCCGACCAGCACCCGCCCCTCGGCGGGCGCCACGAATCCCAGCAGTACGTTCAGCAGCGTCGACTTGCCCGCCCCGCTCGGCCCGACCAGCGCGACCGTCTCCCCGGGCGCGACGGCGAAGGACACGTCATGGACCGCGTCGCCGGACCGTCCCGGGTAGCGAACGGTGACGCCCTCGAAGGCCAGGGCACCCGCCGATGCGCCGGCCGACACCGCAGCCGTACCCGCCACCGGCACCGGCGTCTCCAGCACCTCGAAGATCTCCTCGGCGGCGGCCAGCCCCTCCGCCGCGGCGTGGTACTGCGCCCCCACCTGACGCAACGGCAGATACGCCTCGGGCGCCAGCACCAGGATGACCAGGCCGATGTACAGGTCCATCTCGCCATGCACGAGCCGCATGCCGATCGTCACGGCGACCAGGGCCACCGACAGGGTGGCGAGCAGCTCCAGGGCGAAGGAGGAGATGAAGGCTATCCGCAGCGTCCGCATGGTCGCCTGCCGGTACTCGCCGGTGATGCGCTTGATCGACTCGGCCTGTGCCTTGGCCCGGCCGAACACCTTCAGGGTGGGCAGACCGGCGACCACGTCGAGGAAGTGCCCGGACAGCCGGGACAGCAGCTGCCACTGACGGTCCATCCGGGACTGCGTGGCCCAGCCGATCAGCACCATGAAGATCGGGATGAGGGGGAGAGTGCCCACGATGATGGCGGCCGAGACCCAGTCCTCGGTGACGACCCGCGCCAGCACCGCCACCGGCACGACCACCGCCAGCCCCAACTGCGGCAGATAGCGCGAGAAGTAGTCGTCCAGGGCGTCGATTCCCCGAGTGGCGAGTGCGACCAGCGAGCCGGTCCGTTGTCCGCTCAGCCACCCCGGCCCGAGCGCCGCGGCCCGCTCCAGCAACCTCCCCCGAAGCTCGGACTTCACCGCCGCGCTCGCCCGGTGGGCGGCGAGTTCGGTGAGCCAGGAGACCAGGGCGCGCCCGCAGGCGACGGCCACCAACAGCAGCAGGGGAGTGCGGAGTTCACCGACCGACAGGCCGTGCTGGAACGCGCCGACCACCACTTCGGCCAGGAGCATCGCCTGCGCGATGACCAGCGCTGCTCCGACAACGCCCAGGCCGACGACCGCCACCATGAACAGGCGAGTGGCGCGGGCGTACCGGAGCAGACGCGGATCGATTGGTTTCACGTGAAACACACCTCAGTGCGCGGCTTCGGCGATGTGCTGCGTTCCGATGCGCTTGCGGAACACCCAGTAGGTCCAACTCTGGTAGAGCAGGACGATCGGCGTGGCGATACCGGCACACCAGGTCATGATCTTCAGGGTGTACGGACTCGATGAGGCGTTGGTGACCGTCAGGCTCCAGTCCCCGTTGAGGCTGGACGGCATGACGTTCGGGAACAGCGTCAGGAAGAGCATGGCCACGGCGGCCACGATCGTCACCCCCGAGAGGGCGAACGACCAGCCCTCACGCCCCGCCTGAATCGCCACCAGCGCGGCGACCAGCGCGGCCACCGCGACCACGAGAGCGACCAGGCTCTTGCCGTCCCCACCGTCGATCTGCGTCCACACCAGGAAGATCAGCGCGCACACGGCCGTGACGAGCCCGACTTGGAGCGCCAGCTTCCGTGCCCGCTCCCGAATGTCCCCGACGGTCTTGAGCGCCGTGAACACCGCCCCATGGAAGGTGAAGAGCGTGAGCGTCACCACTCCGCCGAGGAGGGCGTAGGTGTTGAGCAGGTCCCAGAGATTGCCGACGTACTCGAAGTTCTTGTCGATCTTCACGCCCCGCACGATGTTGCCGAAGGCGACGCCCCACAGGAACGCGGGGAGGAGCGAGGTCCAGAAGATCGCGGTCTCCCAGTTGCGCTGCCAGTTCTCCTCGGGCCGCTTCGCCCGGTACTCGAAGGCGACACCTCGGACGATCAGGCAGACCAGGATGACCAGCAGCGGCAGATAGAAGCCGGAGAAGAGCGTGGCGTACCACTCGGGGAAGGCGGCGAAGGTCGCGCCGCCCGCCGAGAGCAGCCAGACCTCATTGCCGTCCCAGACGGGGCCGATGGTGTTGATCAGCACCCGCTTCTCGGGCCGGTTCCGGGCCAGCAGTTTGGTGAGGATGCCGACCCCGAAGTCAAAGCCCTCCAGGAAGAAGTAGCCGGTCCACAGGACGGCGATGAGTACGAACCAGACGTCGTGAAGTTCCATGACTCGATCTCCCTGGGCCTAGTACGAGAAGGCCATCGGCTTGTCGGCGTCACGGGTGTCGCCGCCGATCTTCGTGGGCGGGTTGAGGTCGGCCTCGGTGAGCTCGGGCGGGCCGGCCTTGACGTACTTCACGAGCAGCTTGACCTCGACGACGGCGAGGATGGCGTACAGCGTGGTGAAGACGATCATCGAGGTGAGGATCTCGCCCTGGGAGACACCGGGGGAGACCGCGTCGCGGGTCTGAAGGACGCCGTAGACGACCCACGGCTGACGGCCCATCTCGGTGAAGATCCAGCCCCAGGAGTTGGCGATCAGCGGGAAGCCCATGGTGAGCACGGCGATACGCCAGTACCACTGGGTGAGCTTCGGGCCGAGGGCCTTCGTGCCCCGGGGCAGCAGCACGAGATGCGGCACCTCGTCGTCAGCCACCCGCAGGGCTTGCGGCAGCATGAACTTCTTGCGGGTCAGCCAGAGTCCGAGCAGGCCGATCGCGAAGGACGTCATGCCGAAGCCGATCATCCAGCGGAAGCCCCAGTAGGCGACGGGGATGTTGGGCCGGTAGTCGCCGGGCCCGTACTTCTCCTGCTCGGCCTTGTTGACGTCGTTGATGCCGGGAACGTACGAGCTGAAGTCGTCCTTGGCCAGGAAGGACAGCAGCCCCGGGATCTCTATGGCGACCCTGTTGTGGCCCTTGTCGACGTCACCGACGGCGAAGATCGAGAAGGGAGCCGGCTGCTCGCCGTCCCACAGCGCCTCGGCCGCGGCCATCTTCATCGGCTGCTGCTCGTACATGATCTTGCCGAGGGTGTCACCGCTGATCGCGGTGAGCATGCCGCCGACGATGAGGGTGACCAGGCCGAGCCGCAGCGAGGGCTTCATGTCGCTGATGTGCTTCTTGCGCAGCAGATGGAAGGCGGAGATGCCGACCATGAACGCGCCACCGGTCAGGAACGCGGCGGACAGGGTGTGGAAGGCCTGGGCGAGGGCGGTGTTCTGCGTCAGCACCAGCCAGAAGTCGGTGAGTTCGGCCCTCCCCTTCGCCTCGTTGATCTTGTAGCCGACCGGGTGCTGCATCCACGAGTTGGCCGCGAGGATGAAGTACGCCGACAGGATGGTGCCGATCGAGACCATCCAGATGCAGGCCAGGTGGATCTTCTTCGGCAGTTTGTCCCAGCCGAAGATCCACAGACCGATGAACGTCGACTCGAAGAAGAAGGCGATCAGGGCCTCGAAGGCGAGCGGCGCACCGAAGATGTCGCCGACGAAGCGCGAGTAGTCGGACCAGTTCATGCCGAACTGGAACTCCTGCACGATGCCGGTGACGACACCCATCGCGATGTTGATCAGGAAGAGCTTGCCCCAGAACTTCGTCGCCCTGAGGTACTTCTCCTTCTCCGTGCGCACCCAGGCGGTCTGCAAGCCGGCCGTGAGGGCGGCGAGCGAGATCGTCAGAGGGACGAAGAGGAAGTGGTAGACGGTGGTGATGCCGAACTGCCATCGCGCCAGTGTCTCCGGCGCCAGAGCCAGGTCCACGTCGTCAGTCTCCTTACGTGCCGTGGTACAGCGGCAGTTTGCCCCTTATGTCACACGCATCAATGGAGCAACCGGGACACGCTTGTGAACGCGTTCACATTCACAAGCCCAGTATGACGTACTGAATTTCGACGGACGGCAGGGGGGTCATGTCTCCTGCGTCACCCCGGCCGTCAGCCCCGACCCCTTGGCAGCTACTTCAACATCTTGTTGAATTTCATGTCGTGCAGATACGACTCTCATGGCCCTCGGGCCACCTCACCGCATCCCTCGACGACACCCCGACGGCACAGGCCCTCACCGAGGCGCTGCCGCTCGCCTCCACCGCCCACACCTGGGGACAGGAGGTCTACTTCGACACCGGCGTCTCGGTTCCACGTGAAACCAACGCCCAACAGGTCGTGGAACCGGGCACGGTGGCCTTCTGGACCGACGGCGACGCCCTCGCGCTCCCCTACGGGCCCACGCCGATCTCGCGGGGCGACGAGTGCCGCCTCGCGAGTCCGTGCAATGTTCTGGGCCGTCTGGACGGCGACCCGGGCCTGCTGGCCTCCGTACGGAACGGAGACCCCGTCCGCGTCGAACTCGTGGAGGACTAGGGCTTCATGGAGGACTGGAGCTTCGTGGACGACCGGCTCTCCCCGGCGAACCTGAGCACCCCACAAAACTAGAGCTCCTTACGGAACCCTTCCGTCACCTTCAGGAAGATGTCGTTCGCCTCGGCCTCCCCGATCGTCACCCGCACACCCTCGCCGGGGAACGGACGGACCACCACACCGTGCCGGTCGCACGCCGCGGCGAAGTCGACCGTGCGCTCCCCCAGCCGCAGCCACACGAAGTTGGCCTGGGTCTCGGGCACCGTCCAGCCCTGAGCGCGCAGCCCCTCGACGACCCGGTTGCGCTCACACACCAGAGAGCCCACCCGGCCGAGCAGTTCGTCCTCCGCGCGCAGCGAGGCGATCGCCGCGTCCTGCGCGAGCTGGCTGACACCGAAGGGCACCGCGGTCTTGCGCAGCGCCGCCGCCACGGGTTCATGGGCGATGGCGAATCCGATGCGGAGGCCGGCGAGGCCGTACGCCTTGGAGAAGGTCCGCAGGACGCACACGTTCGGCCGGTCGCGGTACAGCTCCACGCCGTCGGGCACCTCGGGGTCCCGGATGAACTCGCGGTACGCCTCGTCGAGGACGACGAGCACATCGCTCGGCACCCGGTCGAGGAACCGCTCCAGCTCCGCCCGCTTCACTACCGTGCCGGTCGGGTTGTTGGGGTTGCAGACGAAGACCAGCCGTGTCCGCTCGGTGATGGCGCCGGCCATCGCGTCCAGGTCGTGCACATCACCCGGCGTCAACGGCACCTTCACCGAGGTCGCGCCGCTGATCTGCGTGATGATCGGGTACGCCTCGAAGGACCGCCAGGCGTAGATGACCTCGTCGCCCGGGCCCGAGGTCGCCTGGATGAGCTGCTGGGCGACGCCGACCGAACCGGTGCCGGTGGCGAGGTGGGTGAGCGGGACGCCGAAGCGCTCCGACAGCTCGTTCATCAGGCCCGTGCAGGCCATGTCGGGGTAGCGGTTGAAGGACGAGGCCGCGGCCGTGACGCTCTCCATCACACCGGGCAGCGGCGGATAGGGGTTCTCGTTGGAGGACAGCTTGTAGGCGACCGGGCCGTCGGCCGCGGCGGGCTTGCCCGGCTTGTAGGTGGGGATACCCTCCAGCTCGGCGCGCAGCTTGGGGCTCGTCTCGCTCACCGCAGTCCTCCTCGCGACCACCGGCGGCCCGTCCACGCCGCCGGCTTCCAATACTCCACACCTTATGAGGATTCGGCCCCGGTGCGTACAGGTGAGACGCAGGAGACCGCAAACCCCATCAGCCCCACAGGCATCAGGGGCATCACCGACCGAAGGCAGACGAATCGCAGGGCGCTCTCACATATATCTATGCGCCGGTAGTGCGCGCCGTGGCGCGCATCCCTCGTGAAGGTGAGTTGAGACCTCTTCGAAACATCGAGAACTTGGCAGGCTCATGCGTGCCGACAAGCCACGTAATGCCATTGGATCGTTCAACTCCCTTTCATTCGAAGGGAATTGACGGGTGATGACCATGCAGAAACGTGCCTGTCAACGCGTGCATATGCGTCCGCACTACCCCACCGCATGAGCCCTACTATCGGCTCGCCATGACAGCAGCAGGGAAGCACCAGGTGAGCCGCGCGGAAACCTCACGTCGAGGAAGCCGACCGGGCCGGGCGGGCATCAGAGACGTGGCCGCCGCCGCCGGAGTCTCCATCACGACCGTCTCCGATGCCCTCAACGGAAAGGGCCGGCTCCCGGACGCCACCCGACGCCATGTCCGTGAAGTCGCCGACCGGCTGGGCTATCGCCCGTCGGCAGCGGCCCGAACCCTCCGTACCGGCAAGTCGGGACTCATCGGCCTGACCGTGACGACGTACGGGGATGAACCTTTCACCTTCACCGAGTTCGCGTACTTCGCCGAGATGGCCCGGGCCGCCACGTCGGCCGCGCTCGCCCGCGGCTACGCGCTCGTCATCCTCCCGGCGACCTCGCGCCACGACGTGTGGTCGAACGTCGCCCTGGACGGCACGGTCGTCATCGATCCGTCCGACCAGGACCCGGTGGTCAGCGAGCTGGTCCGGCAGGGCCTCCCGGTGGTCTCCGACGGCCGTCCGGCCGGCGAGCTGCCGGTGACCGCGTGGGTCGACAACGACCACGAAGCCGCCGTACTCGGCATCCTCGACCATCTGGCCGACGCCGGCGCCCGCCGCATCGGCCTGCTGACCGGGACGACGACGGACACGTACACCCATCTGTCGACCACGGCGTATCTGCGCTGGTGCGAACGCGTCGGCCAGGACCCGGTGTACGAGGCCTACCCGGCCCACGACCCCTGTGCGGGCGCCGTGGCCGCCGACCGACTGCTGGCCCGGCCCGACCGGCCCGACGCCGTCTACGGGCTGTTCGACCCGAACGGCACCGACCTGCTGGCCGCCGCCCGCCGCTACGGACTGCGCGTACCGGAGGACCTGCTTCTGGTCTGTTGCAGCGAGTCCACCGTGTACGCCAGCACCGAACCGCCCATCACGACGCTCTCGCTGAAGCCCCGGCGGATCGGCACAGCGGTCGTCCAGCTCCTCATCGACGCCATCGAGGGGGTGGAGTCGGACCAGCCGGTCGAGCAGGTGATACCGACCGAACTGATCGTGCGCACCTCGTCCCAGCGGCGCCCGCCCCGGACGACCGTCAGCCCGCCCCGGTCACCTGAGGAGAAGTAGTACGCCTACAGCGAGCAGCCGAAGCCCGGCCGGGAGGAGCGAAGCCCGGCCGGGAGGAGCGGAGCCCGGCCGGGTGGGGCGGCGGGCCGAGGGCTGTCGGCACGGGAGGGGCGACGGGAGCGGCGGACCGAGAGGCGTCCGTTCGGGAAGCGGCGCCGGGGGCGACGGACGGAGACCCGTCCGCACGGAAAGAGGCGACGGGAGGGCCGTCAGCAGATGGCCGAAGCCCTGCCCAATCGGGGCGAAAGCCGCGGTGAACTGCACTCTTGCGCTGATTCACCACCCCTGGGTCATCACATGGCGCGATCCGCATTCCTATGATGGGCCCACGACACCGCGGGCCGCTGCGACCAGGCAGTCCGAAGCGGTGCAGATGCGGCGCGATGGTGGAGGGGTCTGATGACTCAGGGGGCCGGTCAGGGACCCGAAACGGAGCGGACGGCGACGTTGCGCGACTTCCGGGTGCCCGCGTACGTCCACGAGACCGGTCCGTACGGCCACAGCACACACCCCGGCGATGTCGCGCCGCCCCACGAGGAGGCGTACCCCGAGGGCTACCCGGAGGGGTACACCCCCACCGAGCGGAACCTGCCGGTCGTCAACCGCGGTGACACCCTCCAGGTGACCGTCGACCCGGCCGCGATCCCGCAGACCGTGAACGGGGCGGGCGCGCTGTACGTCGTGGGCGATGTGCACGGCTATCTCGACGAGCTGATGGCCGCCCTCCAGGAGAAGGGCCTCATCGACGCCGCGGGCAACTGGTGCGCCGGCACCGCCCGGCTGTGGTTCCTCGGCGACTTCACCGACCGCGGCCCGGACGGCATCGGCGTCATCGACCTCGTGATGCGGCTGTCCGCCGAGGCCGCCGCGGCCGGCGGCTACTGCAAGGCCCTCATGGGCAACCACGAGCTGCTGCTGCTCGGCGCGAAGCGGTTCGCCGACACCCCCGTCAACTCCGGCGCGGGCACCGCCACCTTCCAGGCGGCCTGGCTGCTCAACGGCGGGCAGAAGACCGACATGGACCGTCTTCAGGACCACCACCTCCAGTGGATGGCCCGGCTCGACGCCATGGAGTCCGTCGACGGTCATCTGCTGGTCCACTCGGACACCACCGCCTATCTCGACTACGGCGACTCGATCGAGGCGGTCAACGACACCGTCCGCGAGACCCTCACGCGCAACGACGCGGACGAGGTGTGGGACCTGTTCCGCAAGTTCACCAAGCGCTTCTCCTTCCGCGACGAGGGAGGGGCGGACGCCGTCCGTTCGCTGCTGGATACGTACGGCGGCACCCGCATCGTTCACGGTCACAGCCCGATTCCCTATCTGCTGGGCGAGGTCGGCTCCGAGGACGGCGAGGACGGGGGCGGTCCGGTGGTCGAGGGACCGCACGTCTACGCCGACGGCCTGGCCATCGCGATGGACGGCGGAGTGACCATGGCCGGAAAACTGCTGGTCCAGCAACTTCCCCTGGGTATCTGAACGTTCACAGGGAAGACGATCCCCCATGACGGACTGAGCCGAGACGGCGCAGGCCAGGGCCCAATTTCTGGAAACCCCCTGTCACCCTGTGCCGTCACCGCTCTACCATCGGCTTATCCGTAGCAGGCTCCCCTCCGTTTCTGCCCGACGGCTCACAGTCATGCGAGCCCCAAGCCCTACGGAGCATCGGGGGATGCACATGAACAGCGTTCCGCAGCACCTGCTGAGCGAGGACCGCCAGGATTACGAGCGGATCCTCGATGAGGCGCTGCGCTCCGCCCCACACCGCCCGGAACTGGCCGCTGTGGGACAGCGGCTGAATCCCGAACAGCTGCGCACCATGGCGCTGAACGCCACCGCGATCATCACGGCGGCCGCGGCGACCGAGTACCAGCACTATGTGAAGGTCCGCGAGGAACTGCGCCAGCCGGCGCCGTCCACCCCGACGTCCGTGCGCGAGACCGGCTCCACGGAGTCCGGCTCGGGTGCGGCGGGGCTCGCCGCCACCATGGGAGAGGTCGCCGAGACCGCCGGGGCGGGCGCCGTCGCCGTCGTCGCGGTGCTCGCTCCCGTCCTCGCCGGGACCGCCGCGGCGATATTCCTGCTCGTCGGCTACATCCTGAAGATGCTCAACCCCGAACAGGCGTTCGCCAGGACGATGCTGACGACGGGCTGGGTCTTCGGTGCGATGACCGCGGTGGCCATCCTGGTCGCCGCGGTGGGGCTCCTCCTCACCGCCCTGCGCAACCGCCCCTCGCTCGTCGACACCGGGCCGTACGCCGAGCTGACCGGGGAGGTCGCCCGCGCCAGGGAAGCCTGGCACGACGCCCTGCTGGAGCGGGGCGTGCTGCCCTTCCTGCGGGACGCTCTGGCCGACCCCGGCACCGCGGCCGCCCTGCACCGCGCGACACCGCCGGCACCCAGCCGGATGCCGAACCTCGGCTACGGCCGTCCGGGCTTCAGCAGCCCGGACGACGGCTCCACGGGCCCACGCCCCAGCTTCACCAGCCCGGACTACACCAGCCCGGACTTCGGCGGCCCGGAACACCAGCCGGAGTAACCCCCGGCTTGCGCCCCTCGCCGCGGCGAGCCGCCTTCGGGGGAGCGCAAGTCGGATGCCCGGCCGGCGGCATGGGCAGGAGTAAGGGATACGCCTGTCCCCGCCGCCCGACGATCACTCCGCGATCGGCGGATACACCCGCTTTCCGGCCGCCGTGAACTCCGGAAGAGTGATGACGGCGATGGTGTCCGGCTGGGCCACGGCCAGGCGGGTGCCGTCCGGGTGCAGAGCAGCGACGGGCGTCGGAATGTGGGTGACCCCGTAGCTGCCGTCTCTCTGGGGCACCTTCACGGTGGGCCATTCCGCCACCACCGCGCCGGTCGTGACATCGATCAGCCGCGGGTGGCCGTACAGCGAGACGACCGTGTCGCCCCGCGCGATCAGGGTGCCGATGCAGAAATCGACCTTGCTGCGATGGATCCACCCCCCTGCGGAGAGCGACCACACACCCAACTCCCCTGGGCCGAGGTCAGGGGTCTCCTCACCGTCGCGAGGCTCCCCTCCGGTCGCCACAGCCAGGCGATCGTCATCAAGCCAGCAGGCCGAGGCGACCTCCGCAGCGATGCCGGGGTCCGCGGGCAGCACGCCCCGGCCGTCGAGCAGAGCGGGGTCGGTCAACGCGCCGGTCAGGTCGAAGACTTCGACCACGCCGTACGGATGCCACACCCAGCCCGCCGACAGCAGGTGAGTCCCGCCCGGGCTCACCGCCAGCCGCGAGTGGAAGACGTCCTTGGGCTGCCGTTCGCCATCGGTGAGCCACTCTCCCGACTCCGCGTCCTCGATCTCCAGGACGTTGTATTCATCCGGGCAGTGGACCAGCACCTCGCGGCCGTCCTGCAACGCGCCGAGCGCCACCGGATAGTCGAAGACATCGGCCTGGTAATAGCTCCGGTTCAGCTCACGGACGAGCTGATCACCATCGAACAGCAGCGCCTTGGTCCCACGCTCGGCATAGACGACGGAGTAGCGACCGGACGAGGAGACGACGCTCCGGTCGAAGGGATAACCATGGACGAACGAGGCAGGCTGCTCCACGCCGTCAGGACCCCATCGGCGGCCCCCGCCCACCAGATCGACCAGATCATCGCCGTCCCACACCAGCGACTGCGCCTCATCCGTCACCTTGAGAACGATCAAGACTCCACCCACCCCTCATCCCCGAACCCACGACGGCGCTGCCCCGAAGACACCAAACCCCCCTCCGGAGCAGCGCCGATGAACGGACGTCAGTCCGCCAGCGGCAGGTACACCCGGCTCCCGCTCGCCGCGAACTCCTTCGACTTCTGCAACATCCCCTCAGCGATCTCCTCCGGCGACGCCCCCTCGGCCGCCGCACCACCGAACCGCTCTGTGATGCTCTGGCTGATCTTCATCGAGCAGAACTTCGGGCCGCACATCGAGCAGAAGTGGGCCGTCTTGGCCGGCTCCGCCGGGAGGGTCTCGTCGTGGAACTCCCGGGCCGTGTCAGGGTCGAGGGCCAGGTTGAACTGGTCCTCCCAGCGGAACTCGAAGCGGGCGTCCGACAACGCGTCGTCCCACTCCTGTGCGCCAGGGTGTCCCTTGGCGAGGTCCGCCGCATGGGCCGCGATCTTGTAGGTGATGACGCCGGTCTTCACGTCGTCACGGTTGGGCAGGCCCAAGTGCTCCTTGGGCGTGACGTAGCAGAGCATCGCAGTGCCCCACCACGCGATCATCGCGGCGCCTATGCCCGAGGTGATGTGGTCGTACGCCGGGGCGACGTCCGTGGTCAGCGGGCCGAGCGTATAGAACGGAGCCTCCTCGCAGATCTCCTGCTGAAGGTCGATGTTCTCCTTGATCTTGTGCATCGGGACATGCCCGGGGCCCTCGATCATGGTCTGAACGTTGAAACGCTTGGCGATCGTGTTGAGTTCCCCGAGCGTCCTCAACTCCGCGAACTGCGCCTCGTCGTTGGCGTCCGCGATCGAGCCGGGCCGGAGGCCGTCACCGAGCGAGTACGTCACGTCGTACGCGGCCAGGATCTCGCACAGCTCCTCGAAGTTCTCGTAGAGGAAGCTCTCCTTGTGGTGGGCCAGGCACCACGCCGCCATGATCGAGCCGCCACGCGAGACGATGCCCGTCTTGCGGTTGGCGGTCAGCGGGACGTACGGCAGCCGCACACCCGCGTGGACCGTCATGTAGTCCACCCCCTGCTCGGCCTGCTCGATGACCGTGTCCTTGTAGATCTCCCAGGTCAGCTCCTCGGCACGGCCGTCGACCTTCTCCAGCGCCTGATAGAGCGGCACCGTGCCGATGGGGACGGGGGAGTTGCGCAGCACCCACTCACGAGTGGTGTGGATGTTGCGGCCGGTGGACAGGTCCATGACCGTGTCGGCGCCCCAACGCGTCGCCCAGGTCATCTTCTCCACCTCCTCCTCGATGGAAGAGGTGACCGCCGAGTTGCCGATGTTGGCGTTGACCTTCACCAGGAACCGCTTGCCGATGATCATCGGCTCGATCTCCGGGTGGTTGACGTTGGCCGGGAGCACCGCGCGCCCCGCCGCGATCTCCTCCCGTACGACCTCGGGCGCCACGTTCTCCCGGATGGCCACGTACTCCATCTCGGGCGTGATCTCGCCGCGGCGCGCATACGCCAGCTGCGTCACCGCCGCGCCGTCACGGCTCCGGCGCGGGAGTCGGGGCCGCCCCGGGAAGACCGCGTCGAGGTTGCGCAGATTGCCGCCGCGCGGCGAGGTGTGCTTGATGCCGTCGTCCTCGGGACGGACGGGACGGCCCGCGTACTCCTCGGTGTCGCCGCGGGCGATGATCCAGTTCTCTCGCAGCGGGGCCAGGCCCCGGCGGACATCGGTCTCGGCCGCGGGATCGGTGTACGGGCCCGAGGTGTCGTACAGCGTGACCGACTGCCCGTTGGTGAGGTGCACCTGTCGGACCGGCACCCGCAGATCGGGGCGCGAACCCTCGACGTACGCCTTGTGCCAGCCGATGGACTTCCCGCTCTCCGTGGACTCCTCGCCCTGAATGGGCTGTTCGTCCTGGCTGGAGGCAGGCGTGCGTGCGTCCTTGATGGTCATGAGACCTACTCCCTACGCCGGCATTACCCGGTAACAGGTTCGGCGGTCGACGCAGCGGCTTCCGTCCTCCGACGTTTCGTGGGGAACGTCACTCAGTGGTGACGATGTTCCACGTGAAACATCGCTGGGACGGAGGTCAGCGCCCTCTCAGCCCGGTGCTCCGAGCTCCCGCGTGTACAAAGGTGCCCCCACGCTAGCGTCAATTCGGGCGCGGTGAACAGAGGGCCCCTGCCGTTCTTGCGATGATCGGTCGGTGACCACGACACCTCAGCCCCCGTACCCGCCCGAGCCACCCCGTGGCCCCGGCAGCAGAGGCGAAACCCCTGGCACCGGGGCCGGGCGCGGGCCCGGGAGCGGAGGCGTAAACGCGGGAGCGGGTGCGGGCGGCAGGGCCGGGCACGGTTCCGGGTACGGTCCTCAGCGCGGGCCGGACGACTGGAGCGGGCCTGGTACGGGCAGCTGGAACACGCCTGGACCGGGTGACTGGAGCGGACAGGGTCCCGGCTCCGGCGGCCGGGGCGATCACGGTCCCGGCACGGGTGGCCCGGTCGGACGCGGTCCCGGCACGGGTGGCCCGGTCGGACGCGGTCCCGGACCTGATGGTGGTCACGACGACCATCGCGACCACCACGACCACCACGGTCACGACCACAACCAGCACGGCCACGACCACGGCCGTAGCCACGATCGCGGCCATGACGCCGATGGCAGACACGGAACGGGCACCAGCCCAGGCCCCGGTGCCGGTGACGCTGGCGGCGCTGGAGGGAGCGGTGGGCACGGAAGCTCGCACGGCCACAGCCACAGCCACGGCCCGGCGGCCCCGGTCTCCCAGCACCTGCGCAAGGTCATCGCGGCGATCCTCATCCCGTTCGGCGCCGCCGTCCTGGTCGGTCTCGCCGTGCTGTGGCCCGGGGGCGCCCCCGGGCACGAGCGCACCGGCGTCGGATTCGACCGGCAGACCCAGCAGGCCACGGTCACCAAGGTCGACGAGGTGAGCTGCAAGTCCGTGAACGCCTCGGGCGGGACCCCGACCGGCGACACCTCAACCGCCGAGGGCTCCTCCGCCCAGCAACAGGCCGACGGCACCTGCAAGAAGGCCACCATCCGTGTCGACACCGGCAAGGACAAGGGCCGTACGTTCACCGAGATCGTGCAACCGGACCAGTCACGTCAGCTGGACGAGGGCGAGAAGGTCGTGGTCGCCTACGAGCCCTCCGCCCCCAAGGATTTGCAGTACTCGGTCACCGACGTGAACCGCCGGCTCCCCATGGCCCTGCTCGCCGGCATCTTCGCGCTGGCCGTCGTGGTCGTGGGGCGGTTGCGGGGCCTGATGGCCCTGGTGGCGCTGGCGATCAGCTTCCTGATCCTGAACTTCTTCATCCTGCCCGCGATCCTTCAGGGCTCGAACCCGCTGGTCGTGGCCGTGATCGGGGCGAGTGCCATCATGCTGATCGCCCTGTATCTGTGTCACGGGCTGTCGGCGAGAACGTCCGTGGCGGTGCTCGGCACGCTGATCTCGCTGCTGCTGATCGGCATCCTCGGCTCGCTGTTCATCGGCTGGGCAGCGCTGACCGGCAACACGGACGACAACACCGGTCTGATCCATGGTCTTTTTCCGTCGATCGACATGAGCGGTCTGCTGCTCGCCGGCGTCATCATCGGCTCGCTCGGTGTCCTCGACGACGTGACGGTGACGCAGACCTCGGCGGTCTGGGAGCTGCACGAGGCCAACCCCTCGATGGGCTGGCGCGGGCTGTACCGCGCGGGCATCCGCATCGGCCGCGACCACATCGCCTCGGTCGTCAACACCCTCGTTCTGGCCTACGCGGGCGCCGCGCTCCCCCTGCTGCTGCTTTTCTCGATCGCGCAGAGCAGCGTGGGAACGGTCGCCAACAGCGAGCTGGTCGCGGAGGAGATCGTGCGCACGCTGGTCGGCTCGATCGGCCTGGTGGCGTCCGTACCGGTCACCACCGCTCTCGCGGCGCTGGTCGTCTCGGCCGACCGGCCGGGCTCCGCGGCGGTTCCCATGGGTGTCGAGCCGACTCCGGTCGGAGCGGGCGCAGGGGTCCGGGCGGGGGCGTACGGTCCGCAGGACACCCACACTCCGCAGGCTGCCACCGGACGCGGTGGACGTGGTCGCCGGCGCAAGCGCTGACGCCGTTTCGGCAGTCCGCCGCCGAAGCCCGAGGCCTCTGGAAACCGCGGCACAAGGAACCCCGCCTCCGCAGAGGGATCTCCTCAGAAGAAGCCTTCCTGCTCATCTCCCCGCCTGTGCTGAAGCGTTCCGCCTCCCTCCCTGCGGCACGCTTCAGCCGGCGCTCTGTTCCTCCGCCAGGATGCGGTCCAGCGCCTCGTCCAGATGGGTGTCGAAGTCCGCGAGCGCCCCTTCCTGTCCCAGCGGCACCAGCTTGTCGGTGCGGTCGAGGAAGGCGATGAGTGGCGCCGTCGACGAACGGAACAGCGCCTGGTCGGCACCGACCTGAAGCCGGATCAAGACCTCACCGAGCGTGTCCGCCTCGGCCGGCGCGATCCGCACATCCCCGTCGCCGCTCGGCCGCCCCACACCGTCGATCAGCAGCTCGCGCCCGAAGGCCCAGGTCACCGGCGCGTCCCCGGGCAGATGGAAGGTCAGCCGCACCGCATAGGGATCACAGGTCTCGTAGCGCAGCTCCACCGGGATACGGAAAGAGAGCTCCTCGGAGACGAGAAAGCTCATCATGACCTCTGCCTGTACGGACTCGTCCATCGCCTACCCCGTCATCTGCCGTTGACTGGCCGGGAATGACCCTTTTGACACTGAAGGAATCTTGCTGAACGTACACGAGAGATCACAAGGAGTGAGTTTTCAGATACTGATAGAGATCGCGAGCGACCCCAGGAGCTGTCCGATCTCACTCTGTAGTTGACGCGTGGCGTCTAGCAGTCGATCGGCCTGATGGGAAGGGAGAGAAATGGCCATCGTAGCGGCGGTCGGCCCGACCGTGATCGGAATCGCCGCGCACACCGTCCCGAGCGCGTACTCCTGCTGTTCGAAGACCGGGTCCATCCGCCCCATTCGGTCCAGACGCCGGAGCAGCACATGGCTGTCACGCACGGTGTACGGGGTGATGGCCTGAACGGGGTAGCGCTCAAGGTGGTCGCGGCGGGCGCTCTCATCGAGTTGGGAGAGCAGGCACTGACCGATGGCGTGCGCGTGCCCGGTCTCACGGAAGTCGGCCCACTCCTCGACCGCGGGATTGCCCGGGGTGTCGGAGACGCACATGACCTCGATCTCACCGTCGCGGTACATGGCGTAGTACACGGGAACGCCGATCACGTCCCGCCAGTGCGCGAGTGCCTCGACGACGGTGCTGCGACGTTTCTGCTGGGCTCCGCTGCTGCTCAGTCGCTCTGCCGCCCCACCGAGGAAGAACAGGCCCTTGTCCCGGCGCAGATAGCCCTCGTGGACGAGCGTGCGCAGCAGGTGGTAGGCCGTCGGCAGGGCCAGGCCGGTCTCGCGGGCCAGTTGCTTGGCGGGGGCGCCGTGCTCGTGCCCGGCGACGGACTCCAGCAGGCGCATCGCGCGCTGCACGGACCCGATGAGGGTCCCGGAGGGGGCTTGCTCGGACTGATCCGGCTGATCCGGCTGGTCCGGGGGCGTCGTTCCGTCCTGTCGTTCGGAGCTCGCCGGTCGTGCCGGGGACGCCGTCTGTACGGGTACGTGAAGCTCTGCGGGGGCGGTGTCAACCGTGGCCAAGGGTCACTCCCGAAGCACGAGGGGGCTGCCCGTGCGGGGGGACACGGGAGGGGGTGTACGCCGCTCGCGGGGGATCGTCCCCGCGTCGAATTCCGGACTTTAACCGCCTGACACCGCTCACAGACGGCCTGCGCCCAAAACTTCCCTCGCCCGAGGGAACCGGTGATTCCTGTTACCGATCACCGATACCCCGTGCGCTCCTCACCAGTCGCTGCGCGACGAGGAGCTCGACGTGAACTTCCGTACGACATAGATGAGCCCGCCGACCAGGGCCACGAAGACCAGTGCCTTGAACAGCAGCCAGACGACGAAGTGCAGCACGCTGGCTATCAGCCCGCCGAACACGACCAGGGCGATGACGGGCACCGCGATCCACTTCACCCACCACGGCAGTCCCGCGAAGATCTCACGCATCGCCCTTACCCTCTCTCGTCCCGGCTTCTCTTGTCGCCGGATCATTCCGCTGTCCTGCTTCGATGCTAGGACGGGCAAGGGCCCGGGCGGGGGCCTCGCACCCCTCGTCCTCCCCTGATCGAACCCCTAGGGAACCCCGAGACGGCGGCTCAGCTTTCCGGCGGAGAGAACACCACCAGGACCCTCAGGTCCTCGCTGATGTGGTGGAACTTGTGGGCGACACCGGCTGGCACGTACACCACGCTGCCACGGGCCACCTGGGTCGTCTCCATCCCCACCGTGATCGCGGCACGGCCGCTCACAACGAAGTAGACCTCGTCCTGGTTGTGCGGCTTCTGTGGATCATGCTCGCCGGCGTCCAGCGCGTACAGGCCCGCCGACATGTTCCGTTCCCGCAGAAACTGCAGGTAAGCGCCGTCATTGGCGGCGCGCTCCGCCTCCAGTTCGTCCAGCCGGAATGCCTTCATCGCCGTTGTCCGCCCCTGTCCCACTGCTGGTAACCGATCTCTTCTGCCACGATCAGACACATGAAGAATTTCCTAGTCAAGACGATCGCCAACGCGGGCGCCCTGGCGGTCGCCGTGTGGCTGCTCGACAAGATCACCCTGACCGGTGACAGCACAGGTAAGAAGATCGGGACCCTGATCCTCGTCGCGCTGATCTTCGGCGTGGTCAACTTCCTGGTCAAGCCGATCGTGAAGCTGTTCAGCCTCCCGCTGCTGATCCTCACGCTCGGCCTGTTCACCCTGGTCGTCAACGCGCTGATGCTGCTGCTGACCTCGTGGCTGGCGGACAAGCTCGACCTGAGCTTCCACGTCGACGGCTTCTGGACCGCCGTCCTCGGTGGCCTGATCATCTCGATCGTGTCCTGGGCGCTCAACGTCATCCTCCCCGACGGGGACTGAGCCCGGGGATGACCTACCGCGTCTGCTTCGTCTGCACCGGCAACATCTGCCGCTCACCGATGGCCGAGTCCGTCTTCCGTGCCCGCACGGCGGAGGCCGGGCTCGACGACCGGGTCGAGGTCGACAGCGCCGGCACGGGCGGCTGGCACGAGGGCGACGGCGCCGATCCGCGCACCGTGTCCGTCCTTGAGGCCCACGGGTACGACAGCGCCCACACGGCCCGTCAGTTCCGGCCGTCGTGGTTCGCCCGCCTCGACCTCGTGATCGCCCTCGACCACGGCCACCTCAAGGCCCTGCGCCGTCTCGCCCCCACCCCGGAGGACGCGGCGAAGGTGCGTCTGCTGCGCTCGTACGACATGTCGGCGGGCGACGATCTCGACGTACCGGACCCTTACTACGGCGGCATGGACGGCTTCGAGGAGTGCCTGGAGATGGTGGAGGCGGCGAGCGAGGGGCTGCTCGTGGCGGTCCGTGAACACGTGGAGGGACAGGCGGCATGAGCGAATCGACCGGGGCCACCGGGGAGGGCACGCGCGCGGTGCGGGCCGGACTCCCCGAGCCCGTCAAGAACGAGCCCACCCTTCCCGGCCCGGTCTTCGCCGCCCACTTCCATCTGCCGGGCGACGTCGCCGGGCCGTACACCTACGGCCGCGACGAGAACCCCACCTGGACCCTGCTGGAGCGGGCCGTCGGCGAGTTGGAGGCGCCCGGGCGGGACGACGTCCAGACGCTCGTGTTCGCCTCCGGGATGGCCGCCATCTCGTCGGTGCTCTTCTCACAACTGCGCGCCGGGGACACGGTCGTCATGCCCGACGACGGCTACCAGGCGCTGCCCCTGGTCCACGAACAGCTGCGGGCGTACGGCATCCAAGTACGCACCGCGCCGACCGGCCAGGACGCCCAACTGGCCGTGCTGGAGGGCGCGCGGCTGCTGTGGCTCGAGACGCCGTCCAACCCCGGGCTCGACGTCTGCGACATCCGGCGGCTCGTGGACACGGCACACGCGCGTGGTGCCCTCGTCGCGGTCGACAACACGCTCGCCACACCGCTCGGCCAGCGCCCGCTGGAGCTCGGCGCCGACTTCTCGGTGGCGAGCGGCACCAAGCAGCTCACGGGGCACGGAGACGTCCTCCTGGGCTACGTCAGCGCCCGCGACGCCGAGGCGATGACGGCCGTACGACGCTGGCGCAAGCTCGTCGGGGCGATCCCCGGCCCCATGGAGGCCTGGCTCGCGCACCGGTCGATCGCCACGCTCCAGCTGCGGGTCGAGCGGCAGAGCGCGAACGCGCTGGCCGTCGCCGAGGCGCTGCGCGACCAGCCGGAGGAGCTCGGGGTGCGCTATCCGGGGCTGCCGGACGACCCGTCGTACGAGATCGCCTCGCGGCAGATGCGCCGCTTCGGGTGCGTGGTCTCCTTCACGCTGCCCACGCGCGCGCGTGCCGAGCGTTTCCTTCAGGGGCTGCGGCTCGTGGACGACGCGACCAGCTTCGGCGGGGTGCGCTCGACGGCCGAACGGCGGGGGCGCTGGGGCGGGGACGCGGTGCCGGAAGGCTTCGTCCGCTTCTCGGCCGGCGCCGAGGACACGGAGGACCTGGTGGCGGATGTGCTGCGTGCGCTGCGTGAGTCGGCCGACTGACCGCTACACGTACCCACCGGTCGGTGTCGGGCTACGTACAACGGACGGTCCGAGCCTCCCCCCTCGTGGCTCGGACCGTCCTCGGTTCTGCGCGCGAAGAACCGCGCGAACAAGGCTAGTTGACTCTGTGTCAGTGTCCAATCACAGTAGCGACAGAGACCTATCGACATATTTATAGTTAGGGCCCGGCCGGGGGCTGGAACAGGCACGGAAGGGGAGGGCGGAGCATGGATCTGGCCTTGCTGCGGACCTTCGTGACCGTGCACCGGGCCGGCTCCTTCACCCGCGCCGCCGCGTTGCTGGGCCTCTCGCAGCCCGCCGTGACCTCGCAGATCCGCACCCTGGAACGGCAGTTGGGCCGCCCCCTGTTCCTACGGCAGGCCCGCGGCGTGACCCCGACGACCATCGGCGACGAACTCGCCCACAAGGCCGCACCGCACCTCGACGCCCTCGTGGAGATCGCCGAGACAGGGCTCGACGACGAGTCGTCCTTACGCACCCTGCACCTGGCCGGGCCACCCGAGTTCACCGCCGAACGGGCCCTGCCCGCACTCACCGAGCTGACCGGGGAGGACGGCCAGGGCTTCGCACTGCGCGCCTCCTTCGGAAACGCCGAGGAGACCCTGGAGGGGCTGGCCGCCGGACATCATGATCTGGCCATCTGTACGGCCCGTCCGCGCGGTGCCCTGCTCACCGCGACTCCGCTCTGCGACGAAGTGCACGTCCTGGTCGCCTCCCCGCTCCGGGCCGAGCAGATCGGCGCGGGGACACTGCGCCACAAGGGCGCGCCGGCCCTGGAGAACATTCCGGTGGTCGAGGTGCATGAGTCGCTGCCGTTCGTCTCCCGTTACTGGGCGTCCGTCTTCGACTCCCGACCGGCCGCTCCGGGCACCGTCATCGTCCCCGACCTGCGCGCCGTACTGGCCTGCGCCGCGGCGGGTGCCGGGCTGGCGGTGCTGCCCCGCTATCTGTGCGCCGAAGCCCTGGAGCGAGGGGACGTGGTCGCGCTGCACCATCCCGCGGTGCCGCCGTTGCGGACGTACTTCCTGGTGGTCCGCACCGGCACGCTGGCGATGCCGCATGTGGCACGGGCGCACGAGTGGCTGCTGCGGGCGGCCGACGACTGGGGCTGACCTGCGGTTCTCGACCGGGCGCCCGGTGCACTCGGGCAATGACCGCTTGCGATGTTTCACGTGGAACCAAGCGGGCCACATTTCACCCATGACCGTCCGACCCGTGGTCAAGCGCACCGCACGTGCCGTTCTCCTGGACGGCGACGACCTGATCCTGATCAAACGCACCAAGCCCGGTGTGGATCCCTACTGGCTCACCCCCGGTGGCGGGGTCGAGCCGAGTGACACGACCGTCGTCGACGCGCTGCACCGCGAGGTGTACGAGGAACTCGGCGCCAAGATCACCGACGTGGTGCCCTGCTTCGTCGACACCGTCGAGCACATCGGCGACGACGGTGGCGCGACCGGGGTGAAGGTCCAGCACTTCTTCGTCTGCCGCCTGGAGTCCATGGACCCCTCCCTGCGGCATGGCCCCGAGGTGGACGAGCCCATCGGCGAGTACGAGATCGTGCGGGTGCCGTTCACCCGGGTCGGGATCGCCTCCGTCCACCTCGTACCGCTGTCGCTGCGGCACTACCTGGACGGGAACATCGAGGGCGTACGTGCCATGCACGCGCCCGACCTGGGATGAGGCGGATCCGGGTGCTCAGTCGCCGATGACGACGAGCTCCTCCACCGAGTCGTGGCGGATGCGCTCGGACGGGATGCCACTGTCCCTCAGCGCGTCCACACCCCTGCGGATCATCCCGGGTGGGCCCGAGACATAGGCGTCGAACTCGTTCCAGGGGCCGTACCTGCGGATCGCGTCGGGGAGCTGGAGACGCGCCTGCTGGTCGATGACCGCGCGGACCGAGAGCCAGGGGTGGGTCTGCTGGAGGCGGAGCATCGTGTCGATGTCGTACAGGTCGATGTCGGTTCGGGCGCCGTAGAAGACCTCGACCGGGCGGCGCTCGCCGCGCTCGGCCACGTCCTCGACCAGTGCCTTGATGGGCGCTATGCCGGTACCGCCGCCCAGGCAGAGCAGGCCGCTGTCGGTGGTGTGGTCCACGGTCATGGAACCGGCCGGCGGGCCGAGGCGGAGGATGTCGCCGGGCCTGGCGCGATGCACCAGGGCGCCTGAGACCCAGCCCGCGGGGACGGCCTTCACATGGAACGACAGCAGGCCGTCGGAGCGGGGTGCCGAGGCGAAGGAGTAGTGCCGCCAGATCCGCGGCCACCAGGGCGTCTCCAGGCTCGTGTACTGCCCGGCGAGGAAGGGATAGGGCTGGTCCGGCCGGACGGTGACGACGGCGACGTCCGGTGTCCTCAGGTCGTGCGCGACGACCTCCGCGTACCACCAGGCGGGCGCCCTCAGTTCGTCCGCGGCCGCCGCGTCGATCATCACCTGCGAGATCGTCGTGTACGTCCGGACCCACGCCGCCTCGAACTCCGGCCCCCAGACGTGCTCGGCGTACTTGCTCAGAGCGCCGATGAGGCACTCGCCGACGGCCGGGTAGTGCTCGGGACGGGTGCCGTACTTACGGTGACCGCGGCCGAGGTTCTGGAGGTAGTCCACGAGGACGGGGGTGTTGTCGATGTGTTCCGCGGCGGTGAGCAGCGCCTTGAGCAGCCGGTCCCGCTGAGTGTCCATCGCCGCGGGGAAGAGCGAGCGCAACTCGGGGTGGCGGACGAAGAGCAGGGCGTAGAAGTACGAGGTGACCTTGTCGGCCACCGGGCCGACTTCCGCCATGGTCCGGCGGATGAGAACCGCGTCCGGCGAAGCCTCCTGGGCCCTCGCGGGGGCGGTCCGCTGAGGGGGCACGCGCTGTTCGGCGGGAGGGGGTGTCGCCGGTGCCGCGGAGGCGGATATCGGGGGCGCCTGTGGAGTGGGTGGGGGTGCGTACGGGGCGAAGGGTGCGGGCTGGTGAGGGGCGGTTGAGTGCGGGGCGGGGGGTGCGGGCCGGCGAGGCTGCCCCGACTCTGGTGCCGCCGTGTGCTCGTCGTGACCGGGTGTGGTCCTGCCGACCGGGCGCAGTGCCGCCAGTCGGTTGCCCTCGGCGGCTTCCTGCTCACCGCCCGGCGGCGTCGCCGGCTGCTGGTGCGGCGTGAACCAGCCGCTCCCGCCGCCGGAAGTGCCGTTGTCGGCCGACGTGGTGGTCGGAGCGTCCATGGTGTGCCTCGCCTCGAACATCTTTCGGTCGGTCTGCGCACTTCCCCGATCGGAATGTGCCTGCTTCCCCCGCGGACGGCTTGCTTTCTCCGTCGATGGCCGCGGCCGATGCGGCCATATTCAACCCGTATTCACGCCCCATACGGACAAGTAAGGAGAGAGTGCGACATTGGCCGCAGTGCTCTCACCGCAGCATCCCATCGCGCACGGATGCCCGGCCGCATAACCGAAAACGCGGGTCTTCGATCTCTCCGTCCCATTAGGCTGCGTTGCCTCGTTCGCGGCCCGACGCGGGGAGGTGCACACAGAACACGCTCCTCGCCGGACGAGAACCGGAGTCGACCCTACCGGGCGCCGCTCCGCACACAAGTCCCCCCTGGGTCCGCCATGAATGAGCCAAGGGCGCTCACCATGAATTCGCTCAATTACCAGGAGCGACACGCCAATTCATAGGCTCCCCACAGATCCTTCCCCGCGTAGGAGTGGGTCGCGAGACCGGCCAGATGGCTGTCGGCATTGACTGCGACGGAGACCGGAACCACACCGAAGAGGTCCCTGTCCGACGACGAGTCTCCATAAGCGACGCAATCGGCCCGAGTGACCCCGAACTCCTTGCACAACCGATCGGCAATCACGACCTTCGCCGCCGCGCTGAGTACACCGGCCGGATCCACGGGCTCGTTGAACGGCACGGCGGGAAAGCGCGACCCGTACGCCGCATGCGCACCCCAGTCGATGAGCCGCTCCACGAAGAAGGACGGCGAGAGCGACACCACCGCGCAGTAGTCGCCGTTGCTTCGGATCTCCCCCCAGACCTCACGAATACGGGCCAGCCACGGCGCCCCCTCGAATGCGGCCGTCACATGGGCGTCCGTGAGATCCACCCACAGGGTGCGCACCCGCGTCGCATACTCGGGTGGCTCGATGAGACCCGACGAGATCGCCTGATCGAGGGCCACGGCCTCGGCTTCCAGGCCGAGTTGCCGGGATATCTCGACAGGGGCGGACGTTCCGTGCAACAACGTGCCGTCGAGATCGAAGAGATGAAGTCTGGCCATGGAACCCGAGGCTAGCCGGGCCGGCTTTCGGTACCTCGCCGAGGACGCCGGAATCCTGCGGCTCGCCCATGTTTCACGTGAAACAACGACCAGCTGTCGTCGGGCTGTGCGGACGGCTACGGCATGACCAAAAGCTCGTACTTCTCCGCGGAAACAGGTGGACGGCAGGGGTGCCCGTCAGACAGCCTGACCTGCGTGTCGACACCTTCCCCCGCTTCTCTGCCCATCCGCCGTCTGACGCATCGCGATCTCGCTGCCTGCGCCGACTTGTCCGAGGACCGGGGGTGGCCGCGCGAGGAGCACAAGTGGGGCTACCTCCTCGCCTCCGGAACGGGATACGGCATCGACGACCCCGAGGGCGGACTCGTCAGCGCCTGCGTCGTCACCACGTACGGGCCGCAGGAGCGCCCGGAGCTGGGAGCCATCGGCATGGTCCTGGTCGCCGAACGCCACGCCCGGAAGGGGATCGGCCGCCGGTTGATGCGCCATGTGCTCGCGGCGATGGGCACCATCCCACTCACCCTGCACGCGACACCCAACGGCCGCCCCCTCTACGAGGAACTCGGCTTCAAGACCACCGGCCGGGCGGAGATGGTGCGAGGTCACTTCAGGGCCGACGGCTACCGGCCCACCGTCACGACGCGGACGGCCACGGGTGGGGATCTCTCCGCCATCCTCCGGCTCGACGAAGCGGTGTTCGGCGCCGACCGCACACACATCGTCACGCGCCTGCCCGCCTTCGCCGACCAGCTGCGGGTCGCGGAGGAGAACGGCCGGATCATCGGCTACGCGGCCGCGTGGCCCAACATGGACACCCACGTCGTGGGCCCGCTCGTGGCCCAGGACACGGAGACGGCCAAGGCGCTCATCGCCTCCCTCGCCGCCCACACGGACCGCCCGCTGCGCACCGACATCGACGTACGGCACGAAGAACTGCTGGCCTGGGCGAAGGAGCATGGCCTGGCGTCCGTCGCCTTCAACGCGGTCATGACATACGGCATCCCGGAGCTGCCGGGCGACTGGAGCCGCCGGTTCGCGCCGGTGACGGTGGCGGCGGGGTGACCATGACCGCCGCGACGGGCTGAGCCGACATACGGACCCGCCGGTCCCCGAGGAGTGACGGGGACCGGCGCGATGTCCGTACGGCCCGCCCGGTCGGCGGCGGGCGCAGCCTCAGTGGTGGGCGACGGGCCTCTGCTCGGCGGGCACGGCTGCCGCTCCAGATCCCGTTCGGGCTCCAGATCCGGTTCCAGCTCCGGCTCCGGCGACTACCGCGCTGGGCCCGCTGTCCCTGCGTTCCAGGGCCGCTGAAAGGACGGCGAGGCCCAGGGCGCCCGCGGCGAGGGCCGCGCCCACCCAGTTGGGAGCGGTGTAGCCGAGGCCGGCGCTGATGACGAGGCCGCCGAGCCAGGCGGAGAGCGCGTTGCCGAGGTTGAAGGCGCCGATGTTCACGGCCGAGGCGAGCGTCGGGGCGCCGTGCGCCTGGTCGAGGACGCGCTTCTGGAGCGGCGGGACGGTGGCGAAGCCGAGGGCGCCGATGAGCGCGATCGTGACGGCCGCGAGCACCTTGTTGTGCGCGGTGAACGTGAAGAGCGCGAGGACGATCGCGAGGGCGCCCAGGGAGACGTACAGCATGGGCATCAGGGCGCGGTCCGCGTACTTGCCTCCGACCAGGTTGCCGCCGACCATGCCGAGGCCGAAGAGGACGAGCAGCCAGGTGACGGAGCCGTCGGCGAACCCGGTGACGTGGGTCATCATCGGCGCGATGTAGGTGATCGCCGCGAAGACACCGCCGAAGCCGAGCACGGTCATCGCCATGGCGAGCAGGACCTGGGTGTTCTTGAAGGCGGCCAGTTCGTGGCGCAGGTGCACGCCTTCAGGCTTGGGCAGGTCGGGGACCAGCTTGGCGATGCCGAGCAGGCCGACGACGCCGAGCGCGGCGACGACGGCGAAGGTGACCCGCCAGCCGGCGGTCTGTCCTACGAGGGTGCCCAGCGGCACACCGACGACGTTGGCGACCGTCAGGCCGGTGAACATCATCGCGATGGCGCCGGCCTTCTTGTCCGGGGCGACCAGATCGGCCGCGACGACCGACCCGATGCCGAAGAAGGCTCCGTGGGCGAGCGAGGCGACGATCCGGCCGATCAGCATGACGCCGAACGCGGGGGCGAGGGCGGAGAGCAGGTTGCCGACGATGAACAGGCCCATGAGCGCCATCAGCATGCGCTTGCGGGAGACCTTGGTGCCGAGCACCGTCATGAGCGGGGCGCCGAACATGACACCGAGCGCGTAGCCCGTCACCAGGAAGCCCGCCGTGGGGATGGAGACACCGAAGTCTCCCGCGACCTCGGGCAGCAAGCCCATGATCACGAACTCGGTGGTTCCGATGCCGAAGGCCCCGATCGCGAGGGCTAGAAGCGCGAGAGGCATGGAGATCTGCACCTTCCCAGTTGATTGCATGAGCGCTTTACAGTTGATGACAATACTTGCAGACGCTTGTTAATTGCAAGCGCAGGCTATTGCGGGCCTGCCCTATCCTGGTTTCAGCCGTTCCGGGACGAAGGAAGCGCCAATGACAGCGACGGACCCCGCACTCACCGCCCTCGCCCAGGGCTGGTGCGCCCTCTCCCTGCTGCACGGGAGGATCGAGGCCCACATCGAGCGGGCCCTCCAGGCGCGGCACGACCTCAGCGTGCGCGAGTACTCCCTGCTCGACGTCCTCAGCCGTCAGCACGACGGCGACGGAGGCCACCTCCAGATGAAGCAGGTCGCCGACGCGGTCGTCCTGAGCCAGAGCGCCACCACACGACTCGTCACCCGGCTGGAGGACCGCGGTCTGCTGACCCGCTACCTGTGCCCCACCGACCGCCGCGGCATCTACACCAACGTCACGCCGGCAGGCCTTGCCCTGCTGGAGGAGGCGCGGCCGACCAACGACTCCGCGCTGCGCGAGGCGCTCGACGAAGCGGCCAGGAACCCCGAGCTGGCACCCCTGGTCAAGGTCGTCGAGTCGCTGAAGGTGCCCGCATAGGCTGACGGCATGGGAGATCTTGAAATACGTGCCGCCGACTCCGACGATGTCGCTGCGATCGTCGCGATGCTCGCCGACGATCCGCTGGGTGCCCAGCGTGAGTCACCGGACGACCTCGCCCCGTATCTGACGGCACTGGAGCGGCTCAGCGCCGACCCCCACCAGCACCTGATGGTCGCCGTGCGCGAGGGCCGCGTCGTCGGCACCCTCCAGCTCACGGTCATCCCCGGCCTGTCCCGACGCGGTGCCACCAGATCGATCATCGAAGGCGTCCGTGTGCACGCCGACGAGCGCGGCGGCGGTCTGGGCACCCAGCTCATCGAGTGGGCGATCGACGAATCCCGGCGCCAGAACTGCCAGTTGGTACAGCTGACCTCCGACGTCACCCGTACCGACGCCCACCGCTTCTACGAACGACTGGGTTTCGAGGCCTCGCATCTGGGCTTCAAGCTGCCTCTCTGAGTCCCCGGCAGGGCAATCTGACACGCCTTCCGCAGAGGCCCTCGCAAGGCGAAGCGCCCTGTTTCACGTGAAACAGGGCGCCCCACGATCCACCACACCCGCTAGCCGATCCCGCGCCAGCCCTCCGGGTCCACCCCGCCCGGCACAGGAGCCCCCTCGTCGTACGGCTCACGCGTGAACACGAACGACCCCAGGTCCAGGTGGCTCACGCTGCCGTCCGGCCGCCGTACGGCCCGTAGAAGCTCTCCGGCGTAGTAACCCTCCAGCCCCGTCCAGGTGCCGTCGCCGTTGGCGCGGAAGCGTGAACGGCGGCCACCGCCGGACAACGGCCCCATGGAGACTCCTCCCTCGACGGTGAGTCGCAGGGCGAAGGCATGCGTGCCCCAGTACCACTGCCCGGCCAACTCCAGTACGTCGGCGTCGACTTCGGGAAGCGGTCGCCACGGGTCGGGAATGCGCGGCTCGGCCTCGGCGACGATCCGGACGAGGTCGGCGCCCACGGAGGACAGCATCGGGCCGGAGGTGCAGTTGGTCAGCACCACCGCCGCGACATCGTCCGCCACGCTGATCGTGAGGTTCGCCAGGAACCCCGGCAGGGAACCGGAGTGCCCCACAAGCAGTCGGCCGTCCCGGTGCTGGACCTGCAACCCGAGGCCGTAGGCGGCACCGTCCACTACATCGGCGACCTCGGGCGGCGCGGCAGGCGTGTGCATCTCCCGCACCGTCTCCGCGCTCAGCACCCGGTCGTCCCCGTTCGTCAGGAAGGCCGCGAATTTCGCCAAGTCACCGGTCGTGGACCAGAGTTGGCCCGCCGCAGCCATCCTCCCCAGGTCCTCGGTGGGTTCCGGCAGCATCACATCGGCCCAGGGATGCACGGCCCAGCCGCCTGCGTGCGGCGCCCGGGGCTGAGCGCTCGTACGGTCCAGGCCCAGGGGTTCGAGCACCTCACGCCGCAGCACCTCCTCCCACGGGGCCCCGCGCAGCTTCTCCACCAGGGCACCCAGCAGGGCGTAACCGGGGTTCGAATAATGATGGCGGCGGCCGGCCGGATGCAGGAAGGGCTGCTCGCCCAGGACGTCCGACAGCTCAGGACGCAGGGCGCCCGGGGTCCGCTCCCACCACGGCCCCGGTGACTCGGCCGCCAACCCGGCCGTGTGCGCGAGCAGTTCGGCGATGGTCGCCTCCCCCGCGCCGGTCCCCGGCACATGCTTCTCCAGCGGGTCACCGAGGTCGAGCACGCCCTCGTCACGCAGTCGCAGCACGAGAACGGCGGTGAAGGTCTTGGTGATCGAGCCGATCCGGTACTGCACGTTCTCGTCCGGGCCGTGTCCGTCCACCGAGGTCCGTGAGCCGTGCCAGACGGCCCGGCCGCCCCGCACGACCGCCGCGACCAGCGACGGTGTCCGCCCTTCGGCCTGGGCCACGGCGATGCGGTGCAGCAGTGCGCGGCGCGTGCCGGGGAGCAGCTCTTCCTGGGATGTCGTCATGACCCCAGTCCACCCCGGCGAGTGCCGGGGCGTCGAGCTGATTTGGCGCGGGTCGGACGGCTCAGGTCTGAGCCATGTCCACGAAGCGGGAGTAGTGGCCCTGGAAGGCGACCGTGATCGTCGCCGTCGGGCCGTTACGGTGCTTGCCGACGATGATGTCCGCCTCGCCGGCGCGCGGCGACTCCTTCTCGTAGGCGTCCTCGCGGTGCAGCAGGATCACCATGTCGGCGTCCTGCTCGATGGAGCCGGACTCACGCAGGTCGGAGACCTGCGGCTTCTTGTCGGTGCGCTGCTCGGGGCCACGGTTGAGCTGCGAGAGCGCGATCACCGGGACCTCGAGCTCCTTGGCGAGGAGCTTGAGGTTACGGGACATGTCCGAGACCTCCTGCTGACGGCTCTCGGACCGCTTGCCGGACTGCATCAGCTGGAGGTAGTCGATGATCACGAGCTTGATGTCGTTGCGCTGCTTGAGCCGACGGCACTTCGCGCGGATCTCCATCATCGACAGGTTCGGGGAGTCGTCGATGTAGAGCGGCGCGGCCGAGACCTCGGGCATCCGACGGGCCAGGCGTGTCCAGTCCTCGTCCGTCATGGTGCCGGACCTCATGTGGTGCAGGGCCACGCGCGCCTCGGCCGACAGCAGACGCATCGCGATCTCGTTGCGCCCCATTTCGAGGGAGAAGATGACGCTCGGCAGGTTGTTCTTGATCGACGCCGCCCGCGCGAAGTCCAGCGCGAGTGTGGACTTACCCATGGCGGGTCGGGCCGCGATGACGATCATCTGGCCCGGGTGCAGACCGTTGGTGAGGGAGTCGAGGTCAGTGAAGCCTGTGGGCACACCGGTCATCTCGCCGGTGCGGGAGCCGATCGCCTCGATCTCGTCGAGCGCGCCCTCCATGATGTCGCCGAGCGGGAGGTAGTCCTCGCTGGTGCGCTGCTCGGTGACCGCGTAGATCTCGGCCTGGGCACGGTTGACGATCTCGTCGACGTCGTCGTCGGCCGCGTATCCCATCTGGGTGATGCGTGTACCGGCTTCGACCAGCCGACGCAGCACGGCCCGCTCATGGACGATCTCCGCGTAGTACTCGGCGTTCGCCGCCGTCGGAACCGTCTGGACGAGGGTGTGCAGATACGATGCGCCGCCGACCTTGTTGATCTCGCCGCGCTTGGTCAGCTCGGCGGCGATCGTGATGGGGTCGGCCGGCTCACCCTTGGCGTAGATGTCGAGGATGGCCTGGAAGATCGTCTCGTGGGCCGGCTTGTAGAAGTCATGGCCCTTGATGACCTCGACGACGTCGGCGATGGCGTCCTTGGACAGGAGCATGCCGCCGAGCACGGACTGCTCCGCGTCGAGATCCTGCGGCGGCACCCGCTCGAACGAGGTGCCCCCGCCGTCCCATTCGCCGTTCTCCCGGCCGCGGTCGTGCTGGTCGTCGCGGCCCCGTCCCCCGTCGCCGCGTCGGCGCGAGGCAGGCAGACGATCACTGGGACCGCTGTCGGCCCACGGATCGTCCAAGGGCTCGGAAATGCTCACCGAGCCACCTCCTCCCGTCCGCCGAGCGGACCTCGCCGTGCCTCTCTTTCTACGGCACGGCACTGACAAATAAGAGGCCCAGCTCCGTTTGTGGCGCGTCGGTTTTGTGATGGTTTCCCAGCCGACAGATGGAGCGGGCGCCGGACCACCGTAGGCCCGTCGGCACCGTCAGCCAATCTGGTTATCCACAGGCCATGTGGACGACGGCCCGGATGCTGTGGAGAACTCCGCAAAACCTGTGCACGACCCGGTGGACAGCCCTGTGAACAAGCTCGCCCTTCTTTCGAGAGACCCGCCCTGACCTGCATACTTCCCGTCCACCGGCTGTGCAGAAGAAAAACTTCCCCAGTCGGACCAAGATCAGATCGAACGAGCCGCGCAAGCGTGCCACACACGAGACCAAGTAAGGGTCACTAATCAATTGCATCTATTACCTGTGGACGATTAGATTGGTGCTCATGACACACGCTCCCGCGACCTCGCGCGCCGCCCGACGACAGCACGACCGAGAGATCGTCGCACTGGCCGTCCCGGCCTTCGGCGCGCTCGTCGCCGAGCCCCTCTTCGTCATGGTGGACAGCGCGATCGTGGGCCATCTCGGAACCGCACAACTCGCGGGGCTGGGAGTCGCCTCGGCCCTCCTCGTGACCGCCGTCAGCGTGTTCGTCTTCCTCGCCTACGCCACCACAGCGGCTGTCGCCCGGCGCGTCGGCGCCGGTGATCTCCAGTCCGCCATCCGACAGGGCATGGACGGCATCTGGCTGGCGCTCCTGCTCGGCGCCGCGGTCGTCGCCGTCGTCCTTCCCATGGCGCCCGCCCTGGTGGAGCTCTTCGGCGCCTCGGACACGGCCGCTCCCTACGCGACCACGTATCTCCGGATCTCCTCCCTCGGCATCCCGGCCATGCTCATCGTTCTAGCCGCGACCGGTGTCCTGCGGGGTCTCCAGGACACCAAGACCCCCCTCTACGTCGCCATCGGCGGCTTCGTCGCCAACGCGGCCCTGAACGTAGGCCTCGTCTACGGCGCCGACCTCGGCATCGCCGGCTCCGCCTGGGGCACCGTCATCGCCCAGTGCGGCATGGCGACCGTCTACCTCGCGGTGGTCGTACGCGGAGCCCGAGCCCACGGCGCCTCTCTGCGTCCCGACACGGCCGGCATCCGAGCCTCAGCCCAGGCCGGCGTCCCTCTGCTCGTCCGCACCCTGTCGCTCCGGACCATCCTGATGATCGCCACCGCGGTCGCGGCCCGTCTCGGCGACGCGGACATCGCGGCGCACCAGATCATCCTGTCCCTGTGGAGCCTCCTCGCCTTCGCCCTGGACGCCATCGCCATCGCGGGGCAGGCCATCATCGGCCGCTATCTCGGTGCGGGCGACGCCCAGGGGGCACGTGAGGCATGCCGCCGCATGGTGCAGTGGGGGATCGCGGTCGGCGTGGTGCTCGGCCTGCTGGTGGTTATGACTCGGCCCGTGTTTCTGCCCCTGTTCACCAGTGACTCCGTGGTGAAGGATGCCGCGCTGCCCGCGTTGCTCGTCGTGGCGCTCTCCCAGCCGATCTGCGGAATCGTCTTCGTCCTGGACGGCGTACTGATGGGCGCGGGCGACGGGCCATACCTGGCCTGGGCGATGGTGCTGACCCTGGCGGTCTTCACGCCCGTGGCCCTGCTCGTACCGATGCTCGGTGGCGGCCTGACCGCTCTGTGGGGAGCCATGACGCTGATGATGGCCGTTCGCATGCTGACCCTGTGGCTGCGCGCACGGTCGGGGCGCTGGATCGTCACGGGCGCGACCCGCTGACGTTTCACATGAAACGTCGCTCACCGCTGGCTCGTTTCACGTGAAACACGTCAGCCCGCGGCGTTCCGTTTCACGTGAAACATGTCGGTCCGGGACGTTTCACGTGAAACACCAAGAGACTCCAAGCCGCCCGACTCGGGCAAGCAAGAGGGGCCGTACCCCAATGGGTACGGCCCCTCTCACAACTGCTCAAACCGAGCGCAGCGGTCAGGCCGCGACGACCTCGATGCTGACCTTGGCGGCAACCTCGGGGTGCAGACGCACGGACGTCTCGTGAGCGCCCAGCGTCTTGATCGGCGAACCGAGCTCGATGCGGCGCTTGTCGACCTCGGGGCCACCGGAAGCCTTGATCGCCGAGGCGATGTCGGCCGGGGTGACGGAACCGAAGAGACGACCGGCGTCGCCGGAGCGCACGGCCAGACGGACCTTGACGGCCTCCAGCTGGCCCTTGACCTGGTTGGCCTGCTCGATGGTCTGGATCTCGTGGATCTTGCGAGCACGACGGATCTGCTCGACGTCCTTCTCGCCACCCTTGGTCCAGCGGATAGCGAACTTCCGCGGGATCAGGTAGTTGCGAGCGTAACCGTCCTTGACGTCAACGACGTCGCCGGCGGCACCGAGGCCAGAGACCTCGTGGGTGAGGATGATCTTCATTATTCGGTCACCCTTCCCTTAGCGCGCGGTGGACGTGTAGGGCAGCAGCGCCATCTCACGGCTGTTCTTGACGGCCGTGGCGACGTCACGCTGGTGCTGCGTGCAGTTGCCGGTCACGCGGCGGGCACGGATCTTGCCGCGGTCGGAAATGAACTTCCGCAGCATGTTCGTGTCCTTGTAGTCCACGTACGTGACCTTGTCCTTGCAGAAAGCGCAGACCTTTTTCTTAGGCTTGCGCACAGGCGGCTTCGCCATGGTGTTTCTCCTGTGTGATCAAGAAGTGGGGATACGAGCCCTTAGAAGGGGGGCTCGTCCGAGTAGCCGCCGCCCTGCTGGCCGCCGCCGGAGTTTCCACCCCAGCCGCCGCCACCGCCGCCGCCCTGGTTGCCACCGGCGGGAGCGCCGGTGGCCCACGGGTCGTCGGCGGGAGCACCGCCGCCGCCCTGCTGGCCGCCGCCGGAGTTTCCACCCCAGCCGCCGCCGGCCTGGCCGCCACCGCCGCCGTAACCACCCTGGCCACCTCGGCCGGCACCGCCGGCTGTCTTGGTGACCTTGGCCGTGGCGTTCTTCAGGCTGGCGCCGACTTCCTCGACGTCCAGCTCGTAGACCGTGCGCTTGACGCCCTCACGGTCCTCGTAGGACCGCTGCTTCAGCCGGCCCTGCACGATGACGCGCATGCCTCGCTGGAGCGACTCCGCGACGTTCTCCGCCGCCTGACGCCAGACCGAGCAGGTCAGGAACAGGCTCTCGCCGTCCTTCCACTCGTTCGTCTGACGGTCGAAGGTGCGGGGGGTGGACGCGACACGGAACTTCGCGACCGCCGCACCGGAGGGGGTGAAGCGCAGCTCGGGGTCGTCGACAAGATTGCCGACGACCGTGATGACGGTCTCGCCTGCCATGGGGGTACCTCTCGGCGGGTTTGCTGCTCTGGCTGCTTGGTTGCTGCTACTCGAATCCCGAGATCAGCTGAGCGGGAGAGCTCAGTGGGTCTCGGGGCGGAGGACCTTGGTCCGGAGGACCGACTCGTTCAGGTTCATCTGGCGGTCGAGCTCCTTGACGACCGCAGGCTCGGCCTGCAGGTCGATGACCGAGTAGATGCCCTCGGGCTTCTTCTTGATCTCGTACGAGAGACGACGACGGCCCCAGGTGTCGACCTTCTCGACCTTTCCGTTGCCCTCACGGACGACGGAGAGGAAGTTCTCGATCAGGGGAGCGACAGCGCGCTCCTCCAGATCGGGGTCGAGGATGACCATCACCTCGTAGTGACGCATGTGGAACCCACCTCCTTTGGACTCAGCGGCCACGGTCGTTCCGTGGCAGGAGGGTCGTGATGCGTACGCAACGGTATCGGCCGCCACTGACAATCAGGATTTCCTCGCGGTAGTCCTGGTCGTGACATGGGCAGACACCAGTGCAGACGGTACAGACTACCCGCACACCGGCTTCCGGTTGAAATCCGGCCGCCAGGACCGACAATCTGTACACATCGGGTGTGTATGGCGCTACGATGCGCCGCCTTCCGCAGGAGGTGCCCTATGGCACAGGCAATGCGACCCAACACCGCCGTCGGAGGCCTTTTCGCCACGGACGGAAAACCCCACCCTCTCCAGGACTCGCTGCTCGCGGTGACCCTGGTGCTGGGGATCCTGGCTTTCGTCACGGCGATGTTCCACAACCTGCACCTGCTCAGCTCCTGGGCGGGCCTGGTGGGGATCTGCACCGGCGCGTACGGCCAGTGGATCTCGGAGACGACCCGTGAGCGCTTCGGACTGATCCTCGGTCTCGGCGCCTCGGCCGTCGGCTTCTTCCTCGGCATGGCCCACGGAGGCCTCTTCGGCGGCTGGATCAGCTGACGCCAGGGACACCGTCCTCTCCACATCACCCAGAAGCACCACGGAACACCTCGGCGGCCCTCGAGCCGGGGCGCAGGTTCCGTACGCCCAGTCGGGGCGCTCGCTAGGCGCAGTAGGCTTCGGCGCGAGAGCCGGAGCCCCTGTACCCATGGGGACACACCAGCCCGAGGAGCGCCCCGAATGAGCCTGACCCTGAGGACGATCAGCCGCGAGCAGCATCTGGCGTACATCCAGAGCCTGCCGGCGGCGAGCCACATGCAGGTTCCGGCCTGGGCAGACGTCAAGGCGGAGTGGCGCTCGGAGAGCCTCGGCTGGTTCGACGACAAGACCGGCGACATGGTCGGCGCGGGCTTGGTCCTCTACCGCCAGCTGCCCAAGATCAAGCGCTACCTGGCCTATCTGCCCGAGGGCCCGGTCATCAACTGGTTCGCGCCGAATCTGACCGACTGGCTGGAACCGATGCTGGCCCACCTCAAGCACCAGGGCGCCTTCTCCGTGAAGATGGGCCCGCCGGTGATCATCCGGCGCTGGGAGGCCACTTCCATCAAGGCGGGCATCCAGAACCCCGACGTGAAGAGACTGCGGGACATCGAGGCCGACTTCATCGAGCCACGCGCCTTCGAGGTCGCCGACAAGCTCCGTCGTATGGGCTGGCAGCAGGGCGAGGACGGCGGCGCGGGCTTCGGTGACGTCCAGCCGCGTTACGTCTACCAGGTGCCGCTGGCGAACCGCTCCCTGGAAGAGGTCCACAAGAACTTCAACCAGCTGTGGCGCCGCAACATCAAGAAGGCCGAGAAGGCTGGCGTCGAGGTCGTCCAGGGCGGCTACCACGACCTTGAGGAGTGGCAGCGGCTGTACGAGATCACGGCCGTGCGCGACCACTTCCGGCCCCGCCCGCTGTCGTACTTCCAGCGCATGTGGACGGCCCTCAACACCGAGGACCCCAACCGGATGCGGCTGTACTTCGCCCGCCACAACGGCGTGAACCTGTCGGCGGCGACGATGTTGATCGTGGGCGGGCACGTCTGGTACTCCTACGGCGCCTCCGACAACATCGGCCGTGAGGTCCGGCCCTCGAACGCGATGCAGTGGCGGATGCTGCGCGACGCCTACGCGCTCGGCGCGACCGTCTACGACCTGCGCGGCATCTCCGACTCGCTGGACGAGACCGACCACCTCTTCGGCCTGATCCAGTTCAAGGTCGGCACCGGCGGTCAGGCCGCCGAGTACCTCGGCGAGTGGGACTTCCCGCTCAACAAGCTGCTCCACAAGGCGCTCGACATCTACATGTCGCGCCGCTGAGACAGCACAATTTGCTTCCACACCTCTGATACACCGCAGCCACGAGAAAGGTTCCAGGTCCGGCCATGGCGCTCACGCTCTACGTCGACACCGCGCGCTGGCGTGCGCACCACAAGCACGTGCAGGACCAGTTCCCAGGGCTCGTCCCGGTCTGCAAGGGCAACGGCTACGGCTTCGGACACGAGCGCCTGGCCGAGGAGGCGACCCGGCTCGGCTCGGACGTCCTCGCCGTCGGCACGACGTACGAGGCCGCGCGCATCAAGGACTGGTTCGGCGGTGACCTGCTGGTGCTGACGCCGTACCGGCGCGGTGAGGAGCCCGTGCCCCTGCCCGACCGCGTCATCCGCTCGGTGTCGTCGATCGACGGGGTCTACGGCCTCGTGGGCGCCCGGGTGGTCATCGAGGTGATGTCCTCGATGAAGCGGCACGGCATCAGCGAGCAGGATCTGCCGCAACTGCACTCCGCCATAGAGAACGTCCGCCTGGAGGGCTTCGCCATCCATCTGCCGCTGGACCGCACCGACGGCTCGGACGCCGTCGAGGAGGTCATCGGCTGGATGGACCGGCTGCGCGCGGCGCGCCTGCCGCTGCACACGATGTTCGTCAGCCACCTCAAGGCCGAGGACCTCGCCCGGCTCCAGCAGCAGTTCCCGCAGACCCGCTTCCGCGCGCGGATCGGCACGCGGCTGTGGCTGGGGGACCATGAGGCCACCGAGTACCGCGGGGCCGTCCTGGACGTCACGCGCGTGGCCAAGGGCGACCGCTTCGGCTACCGGCAGCAGAAGGCGGCCTCGGACGGCTTCCTGGTCGTCGTGGCGGGCGGTACGTCGCACGGGGTGGGCCTGGAGGCCCCCAAGGCGCTGCACGGCGTCATGCCGCGCGCCAAGGGCGTCGCCCGCGCGGGCCTCGCCACGGTGAACCGGAACCTTTCTCCGTTCGTCTGGGGCGGCAAGCAGCGCTGGTTCGCGGAGCCGCCGCACATGCAGGTGTCGATCCTGTTCGTGCCCTCCGACGCCCCCGAGCCGAAGGTCGGCGAGGAGCTGGTGGCCCATCTCCGGCACACCACCACGCAGTTCGACCGGATCGTCGACCGCTGAGCGTCGTACGGACCGGCTGAAGAGCCGTACGCAGACAGCCGAAAGGCCGTACACGGGCCTCCCGTGTACGGCCTTTCGTGTGGCTGCCTACGCCTTGTTCGCTCAGAGCGAACGGTCCGAGGGGGCGGCCTGATCGCCCCAACGGTCCGCGGGAGCCGCCGAGTCGCCCCACTCCACCTGCGGCCCGCCGAAGTGGGCGGCGTGCCGCGGGGGATGAGCCGCGGGGCCCAGGACGAACACGTCCTCCGCACCGTCGAGCACGCCTCCCGAGGGATCGTCGTCACCGGCCCTACGCACCACGTCCCGCTCCGGCATCCAGATGTCACGGACGACCACGGCACACAGGTACAGCGTCCCGAGCAGATGCAGGCCGATGGCCCAGTGGTAGCCCTCCTGGGGCAGACCCTTGTGGGCGTCCGCGCTGGTCGTGTACGCGAGATACATCCAGATGCCCAGGAAGTACGCCACCTCGCACGCCTGCCAGATGAGGAAGTCCCGCCACTTGGGCCGGGCCAGCACGGCCAGCGGCACCAGCCACAGGACGTACTGCGGCGAGTAGACCTTGTTGGTGAGGATGAACGCCGCGACGATCAGGAAGGCCAGCTGGGCGAAGCGCGGCCGACGCGGGGCGGTCAGCGTGAGCGCGGCGATGCCGACGCAGCACAGCAGGACCAGCAGCGTGGCGAGGGTGTTGACCGTGTCGGTGCTCAGCGGGTCGGACGAGTTCTGCGCCAGGATCAGCCAGAAGGAACCGAAGTCGACGCCTCGCTCCTGGCTGAACTCGTAGAACTTCGCCCAGCCGTCCCAGGCGAGCAGCATCACCGGAAGGTTCACGACGAGCCAGGAGACCGCGGCGCCGCCCAACGCCTTCCCGAAGTCCCGCCACTTGCCGGCGCGCCAGCACAGCACGAACAGCGGGCCGAGCAGGAAGACGGGATAGAGCTTGGCGGCCGTGGCGAGGCCCAGCAGGACGCCGAACGCGAGCGCACGGCCCCGGGACCACATCAGCATCGCGGCGGCCGTCAGGGAGACCGCCAGGAGGTCCCAGTTGATGGTGGCGGTCAGCGCGAAGGCGGGGGCCAGGGCGACCAGCAGACCGTCCCAGGGGCGCCGGGCGTGTGTACGGGTCACGCAGACGGCGATGATGGCGGCGCAGGCCATCAGCATCCCGGCGTTGACCATCCAGTACCACTGTTCCTGGTCCTGGATGCTGCCGCTGCCCGGTGTGAGCCAAGCTGCCACTTCCATGAACACACCGGTCAGCACCGGGTATTCGAGGTACTCCATGTCGCCGTTGAGCTTGTCGAAGTACGGCACCAGCCCGTCGGAGAAGCCGCGCCCCGCGTAGAGGTGCGGGATGTCCGAGTAGCAGGCGTGCGTGTACTGCGAGCTGGCGCCGAAGAACCAGCCGCCGTTGTAGCAGGGTGCCTTCTGGATCAGACCGAGGGCGAACATGCCGATCGCCACAAGCGCGATGACCCGCACGGGAGTCCACCAGGACGTCCCGAGCAGGGCGCGCCGCCCGATGGGACCACCGATCAGCTCACTGCCGCTCGCGGCGATCTCGTCGTCCCTGGTCGGCTGCACCGGGTCCTGCTCGTGCACGCTCGCTTGCGTGGATTCTGCACTGGGCATGGGGCACATCCTGCCGTACCTGCCTAGGAATACGCCGAGGGCCGCCGCACCTGGTGGGTGCGACGGCCCATGTTTCACGTGAAACACCCTCGGCGGGCGATAGGGAGGCTAACCGGACGATCCTCCGAAGATGCCTCCATTGCCGTTGCCTCTGGTGGTGTCTGTCTCCGTGGCTGTCGGTGTGGAGGTCACGCCTCCGTCCGTGCCGCCGGTGTCCGTACCGCCCGTCTCCGAGCACTGCCAGCTGAACTTGCAGGACTCGCTCGGCGAGGGCGAGGGGGAGGTCAGGGTCGGCGTGGGCGTGGGGCTCGGCGTCGGGCTGGCCGTCTCGCTCGGCGTCGCGGTCACGGACGGCGTCGGAGACGGTGCGCCCACCTCGTCCTGGATCTCACCGATCTTCTCGGCGTCCGGGAAGCCGGTGTCGCTGTCGTTCTTGAGAGCGGCCTTCATGTACTCGGTCCAGATCGACGTCGGGATGTCACCACCGTGGATGGACTCCACACCCGCCGTGCCGTTCATGGACAGCAGCTTGCCCTTCTTCGGGTCCTCTCGGAACATCGCGACCGACGTGGAGAGCTGCTGGGTGTAACCGACGAACCAGGCCGACTTGTTGCTGTCGGTGGTACCGGTCTTGCCGGCCGCCGTACGGCCCAGGGCCAGCGCGTTCTTACCCGTACCGTTCTTGATCACGTTCTCGAGGGTGTCCGTGACGTTGTTCGCCACGTTCTCGGGCATCGCCAGGGTGACCTTCGGCTTGTCGAAGCCCTGCTCCGGCTGTCCGTTGTGCTTGACCTCGGTCACCGAGTACGGGTCCGCGTGCTTGCCGGACGCGGCGAAGGTGGCGTAGGCGTCAGCCATGCGGATGGCGCTGGGGGTGGACGTACCGAGGGCGAAGGACGGGTTGATGTCGGCGAACGTGCTCTTCAGAATGCCGGACTTCTCCGCCACACTCGCGACGTTGTCCAGCCCCACATCCACACCGAGCTGCACGAACGGCGTGTTGATGGACTGCTCCATCGCCTTGCGCAGACTGATGTAGCCCCAGGGATAGTCGCTCTCGTTCTCCTGATAGAAGGTCGAGTTGTCCTTGCGCAGGTAGTAGGAGCCGTCCGGCTTCCGGACCTTCAGATGGTCGTTGCCGTTGTACTTGCTCAGCGGCGAGACACCGACATCCGGGTCCTTGTACGTCCCGTACTCCATGGCCGCCGCGAGGACGAACGGCTTCCACGTCGAACCGACGGGCACACCCGAGGTGTCCGCGTTGTTGTTGAAGTGGTCGTTCTCGTAGCCCGCGCCACCGTAGATCGCGACGATCGCACCGTCGTTGGGCCGCACCGACGCCGCACCGAACTGGACGTGCTTGTCCTTCTCGCGCTTGTCCGGGTCGATGTTCTCCTTCTCGATCTTCTTGACGGCCGTCGAGAGCGCGTTGACCTTGCTCTTCTCGAACGTCGTGTAGATCTGGTACCCACCCTTGTCGAAGTCGGCCCGCGAGATCTTCGAGTGGGACAGCACGTATTTCTTGGCCGTGTCGACGAGGTAGCTGATCTGGCCGGTCATGCCCTTGGTCGCCTTGAGGCCCTGGGGCATGGGGTACTTCTTCACGGCCGTCGCGTACTCGGTGTCCGTGATGCGCTTGTCGTCGTGCATCTGCTCAAGGATCCAGCTCCAGCGTTCCTGTGAACGCTTGAGGTTCTTCTCCTTGGTGGCCGACGGGTCGATGCTCGTGTTGTCGATCGGGTCGTAGTACGTCGGGCCTTTGAGCAGCGCGGCCAGGAAGGCGCACTGGGACACCGAGAGGTCCTCGGCGTCCTCGCCGTAGTAGGTCTGCGCGGCGGCCTGGATGCCGTAGGCACCGCGACCGTAGTACGAGGTGTTCAGGTAGCCCTGAAGGATGTCGTCCTTCGTGAGCTTCGTCCCCACCTTTATGGAGATGAACATCTCCTTGAACTTGCGGGAGACGGTCTGTTCCTGGCTCAGGTAGGTGTTCTTCACATACTGCTGGGTGATGGTCGAACCACCCTGGGTGTCACCGCCGCGCGCCATGTTGGCGAGCGCCCGGGCGATGCCCATGGGGTCGACGCCGGAGTCGCTGTAGAAGCTCTTGTTCTCCGCGGAGATCACGGCCCACTGCATGGCCTTGGGGATCTTCGCGATGTCGACGTTCTGCCGGTTCGCGCCGCTGCCGGTGGCGACCATCTGGCTGCCGTCGGCCCAGTAGTAGACGTTGTTCTCGGACTTGGCCGCGGCGTTCTCGTCGGGGATGCCGACCATGGCGTAGCCGATGCCCGCGATGGCGACCAGGCTGCCGAAGAAGGCGAGGCTGAGCCCGGAGACGAGTCTCCAGGAGGGCACCCAGCGCTGCCAGCCGTACTTGCCGGCGCGCGGGTAGTCGATGAACCGGTTCTTGGTGGAGGCGGTGGCTCGGCCGCGTCCAGGGCCGGTGGAGCCGCGGCGTGCGCCGCGGCCCGTGGGTTCGGGCGCTCTGCGCCGGCTGCCCCCGTTTCTCTGTGCCGCGCGGCGGGCGTCGGCGCGGCCGCCGTACGGCCGCTCCTCTGCTCCCGACTCGTGTGAACCCGACCCGTACGCGTCGGAAGGAGATCCGGTGGCGCCACGCGGTGCCGCACGGCGGCCGGAGGACGAGCCGGACTGGCCGCGTCGGGCCGCGGCACGTCCGCCTCCCTGCGGCTGCGGCGGTTTGCGACGGTGCTCGCTCATCGAACGACTACTCCTCGGGCAGGCGCACCTTTGCGCGCCTGGAAACGGCGGCTGCTGGTTTCCGGTCCCCCCGAAGTACGGATGTGGTCGCTTTCGCATTCACCCGTACTGCACCGAGGACGACGACGCCCCCAGGCGTCACTCGGTTCCCGGTGGTGTGCATGCCGCACAGACTACGCACCGTCAAAACCCGCCTAGCCCCGAAGTTCACCCCAAATCAGGCAACTTGCCTGCAACGAATCGGTGATGTGATCCCGTTCACCGTCTCCGCACTTGTCGCATGCGGAAGGCCGTTCTATCGTCGTGATGTATCGAGTCGATACATCAGAGCGACATAAGCGAGCCGAAGACCGAGAGGAGGCGACCATGAGCCGGCGTGCCGGGATCCTCGAGTTCGCCGTACTCGGTCTGCTCCGCGAGTCCCCGATGCACGGCTACGAGCTGCGCAAACGACTCAATACGTCACTGGGTGTGTTCCGTGCGTTCAGCTACGGCACGCTCTACCCCTGCCTCAAGACGCTGGTCGCCAACGGCTGGTTGATCGAGGAGCCGGGGAACGCTCCTGAGGACGCCCTCGCCGCACCACTCGCAGGGCGTCGCGCCAAGATCGTCTATCGGTTGACGGCGGAAGGTAAGGAGCACTTCGAGGAACTGCTCTCCCAGACCGGCCCCGACGCGTACGAGGACGAGCACTTCGCCGCGCGTTTCGCCTTCTTCGGACAGACGTCGCGCGATGTGCGCGTGCGGGTGCTGGAGGGCCGCCGCAGCCGGCTGGAGGAGCGCCTGGACAAGATGCGCGTGTCGTTCGCGCGCACCCGGGAGCGCCTCGACGACTACACGCTTGAGCTCCAGCGCCACGGAATGGAGTCCGTGGAGCGCGAAGTGCGCTGGCTGAACGAGCTCATCGAGAGCGAGCGGGCCGGACGGGACCTACGTGGTTCCACCGGGGGGCCCGCTCAGTCCTCTCAGCAGAACAACACCACTGGAGCGACGGGCAACCTGCCACGGCCCGGGGACACCCCCCGGACCGATCTGCCCGACGACACCGCCACGTGAGCGCCCAGTCAGGGCCTCACTCATACACACAGGGAGCAACCGGAATGGGTTCGGTCCGCGTAGCCATCGTTGGCGTGGGCAACTGCGCCGCGTCGCTGGTCCAGGGAGTCGAGTACTACAAGGACGCCGACCCGGCGACCAAGGTCCCCGGCCTCATGCACGTCCAGTTCGGCGACTACCACGTCGGTGACGTCGAGTTCGTCGCCGCCTTCGACGTCGACGCGAAGAAGGTCGGCCTCGACCTCTCGGACGCCATCGGTGCCAGCGAGAACAACACCATCAAGATCTGCGACGTCCCGAACAAGGGCGTCACGGTCCAGCGCGGCCACACCCACGACGGTCTCGGCAAGTACTACCGCGAGACCATCGAGGAGTCCGCCGAGGCCCCGGTCGACGTCGTCCAGATCCTCAAGGACAAGCAGGTCGACGTTCTCGTCTGCTACCTGCCCGTCGGCTCCGAGGACGCGGCGAAGTTCTACGCCCAGTGCGCCATCGACGCCAAGGTCGCCTTCGTCAACGCCCTCCCGGTCTTCATCGCCGGCACCAAGGAGTGGGCGGACAAGTTCACCGAGGCGGGCGTCCCGATCGTCGGCGACGACATCAAGTCGCAGGTCGGCGCCACCATCACGCACCGTGTGATGGCGAAGCTGTTCGAGGACCGCGGTGTCCGTCTTGAGCGCACCATGCAGCTCAACGTCGGCGGCAACATGGACTTCAAGAACATGCTGGAGCGCGACCGCCTCGAGTCCAAGAAGATCTCGAAGACGCAGGCCGTCACCTCGCAGATCCCCGACCGCGACCTGGGCGAGAAGAACGTCCACATCGGTCCCTCGGATTACGTGGCCTGGCTCGACGACCGCAAGTGGGCCTACGTCCGCCTCGAGGGCCGTGCCTTCGGTGACGTCCCGCTGAACCTGGAGTACAAGCTCGAGGTCTGGGACTCCCCGAACTCCGCGGGTGTCATCATCGACGCCCTGCGCGCCGCGAAGATCGCCAAGGACCGCGGCATCGGCGGCCCGATCCTGTCGGCGTCGTCGTACTTCATGAAGTCCCCGCCGGTCCAGTACTTCGACGACGAGGCCTTCGCCAACGTCGAGAAGTTCATCAAGGGTGAAGTCGAGCGCTAGCTCGATCCGGCGCTCGCGCGCCGAGGCTCAGTCAAAACGCTCCTGCCAGGGCTGTGTCGAGGGTCCCCGGGTTGTACCGCCCGGGGACCCTTCCCGTATGTGAGGCTGTGCCCCATGGCCGTCGTCCGTGACCTGCGCGTCCTGCTGCGCTTCCAGGGCTTCAGACGTCTGCTCTCCGTACGCCTGCTCTCCCAGGGCGCCGACGGCGTCTTCCAGGTCGCGCTCGCCGCGTACGTCGTCTTCTCCCCGGAGAAACAGACCTCGGCCGCCGCCATCGCCTCCGCGATGGCCGTACTCCTGCTCCCTTACTCCCTCGTGGGCCCCTTCGCCGGCGTCCTGCTGGACCGCTGGCGCCGCCGCCAGGTCTTCCTCTACGGCAACCTCGTGCGCGCGGCGATGGCCTCGGCGACCGCCGTCCTCATGGTCAGCCAGGCCCCGGACTGGCTCTTCTACGCCTCCGCCCTGTGCGTCACCGCCGTCAACCGCTTCGTCCTGTCCGGACTTTCCGCCGCGCTGCCCCGCGTGGTCGACGACGAACGACTGGTCGTGGCCAACTCCCTCTCCCCGACCGCCGGCACGCTCGCGGCGACCGCGGGCGGCGGTCTCGCCTTCGTCGTACGGCTGTTGGTGGCGGACTCCGACGCGGCCGTGGTCCTCCTGGGCGCGCTCCTGTACCTGTGCGCCGCGCTGGCGTCACTGCGTATCCCCAAGGAACTGCTGGGCCCCGACCGCGCGATGGCGCACCCCGGTCTCACGGCGGCCCTCTCCGGCACCGCCCGTGACCTCGCGGCGGGCGTCCGCCATCTCACCGGAACGCCGCGCCGGGAGGCCGCCTGGGCGCTCGCCGCGATGACGCTGATGCGCTTCTGCTACGGCGCCCTGCTGGTCATGCTGCTGATGCTGTGCCGGTACGAGTTCTCCTCGACGACCGACGACGGACTCGCCCTGCTGGGGCTGGCGTTGGGCATCTCGGGCGCGGGCTTCTTCGTCGCGGCCGTGGCGACACCGTGGGCGGCGGGACGTCTTGGACCCGGCCGCTGGATCGTCGTGTGCGCGGCGGCCGCAGCGGTCCTGGAGCCCGCCCTGGGCCTCCCTTTCGCCGTCGCGCCGATGCTCGTGGCGTCCTTCGTGCTGGGCCTGACCACGCAGGGCGCGAAGATCGCGACGGACACGCTCGTGCAGTCCTCGGTCGACGACGGCTTCCGGGGCCGGATCTTCTCCGTCTACGACGTGCTGTTCAACATCGCTTTCGTGGGAGCTGCCGCCGTCGCCGCCCTGATGCTGCCGCCGGACGGACGCTCTGTGGTGTTGGTGATAACAGTGGCCGTTATCTACGGGGCAGTTGCGGTGACTATGGCCCGCTTTGAGCGTCAGTAAGTGTCACATCAATGCCACAGAGTCCCCCTCGGGTACAAGGCTGTCAGTGGGTGCCGGTAACTTACGTGCGTCTTACTCGCGCCGCATTGCGCGTCACTCACCCATGTTCTAGGGGGACCCCCAAGTGTCAACTCCGCCGCCCCAGGGCCAGAACCCGTTCGCCCAGGGCCAGCAGCCCTACGGCCAGCCCCAGGCCCAGGCCCCGTACCCGCCCCAGGACGGCAACCCCTACGCCCAGGGCCAGCAGCCGGGCTTCCCCCAGCAGGGCGGCGTCCCCTACGCGCCGGTCCCGCCGGAGCAGCCCAAGCGAAAGCTCAGCTTCAAGACGATCAAGAACATAGTCATCGTCGTGGCCGTCGCCGGTATCGCCATCGGCGGCTACATCTCCAGCCGTGACGACGCCAACACCGCGGCGGTCGGCGACTGCATGCACCGAGGCAGCACCAACGACAACGACCCGGACCTCGAGGTCGTCGACTGCGGCTCCTCGAAGGCCCAGTACGAGGTGCTGGCCAAGATCGAGGGCACGTTCAGCGGCACTCTTGGCGAGACCAAGTGCGCGGCTGAGGCCAAGGACTTCCAGTACACCTACACCGAGTCCGGTGACGGCACCGACTTCCTGCTCTGCCTGAAGGACAAGTAGTAGCTCCTGCGGCACCGCAGACACCACGAGGGGCGACGTTTCACGTGAAACGTCGCCCCTCGATGCTTTCCAGGGGTCATGTTTCACGTGAAACATGACCCCGCTTCACAGCTCAGCCCTGCTCCGCCCACCACTCCTTGAGCGCCTCGGCCGCAGCCTCCTCGCCCATCGGGCCGTTCTCCAGGCGCAGTTCCAGCAGGTGCTTGTATGCGCGGCCGATGGCCGGGCCGGGGGTGATGCCGAGGATCGCCATGATCTGATTGCCGTCCAGGTCCGGGCGGATGGCGTCCAGCTCCTCCTGTTCCTGGAGTTGAGCGATGCGCCCCTCCAGACCGTCGTACGCACGCGAAAGCGCCGTCGCCTTGCGCTTGTTACGGGTCGTGCAGTCAGAGCGGGTCAGCTTGTGGAGGCGGTCGAGGAGCGGGCCTGCGTCGCGGACGTAACGGCGGACCGCGGAGTCCGTCCACTCGCCCGTGCCGTATCCGTGGAAACGCAGGTGGAGTTCGACCAGTCGCGAGACGTCCTTCACCAGGTCGTTGGAGTACTTCAAGGCCGTCATGCGCTTCTTGGTCATCTTCGCGCCGACCACCTCGTGGTGGTGGAACGAGACCCGGCCGTCCTTCTCGAAGCGACGCGTGCGGGGCTTTCCGATGTCGTGCAGGAGGGCGGAGAGACGGAGGACCAGGTCAGGGCCGGACTCCTCCAGGGCCATCGCCTGCTCCAGGACGATCAGTGTGTGGTCGTACACGTCCTTGTGGCGGTGGTGCTCGTCGCTCTCCAGGCGCAGGGCCGGCAGCTCGGGCAGGACGTGGTCCGCGAGGCCCGTGTCGACCAGCAGGGTCAGCCCCTTGCGCGGGTTCGCGGACAGGATCAGCTTGTTCAGCTCGTCCCGGACCCGCTCGGCCGAGACGATCTCGATCCGCCCGGACATGTCCTTCATCGCGGTGACGACCTCCGGCGCCACCTCGAAGTCGAGCTGCGCCGCGAACCGCGCCGCCCGCATCATCCGCAGCGGATCATCGGAGAAGGACTCCTCGGGCGTGCCAGGAGTACGCAGCACTCGCTTCGCGAGATCGTCGCGGCCGCCGTGCGGGTCGATGAACTCCTTCTCCGGCAGCGCGACGGCCATCGCGTTCACGGTGAAGTCCCGCCGGACGAGGTCCTCCTCGATGGAGTCGCCGTACGACACCTCAGGCTTGCGCGAGGTCCGGTCGTACGCCTCCGACCGGTAGGTCGTCACCTCGATCTGGTAGCCGTCCTTCTGCGCGCCCACCGTGCCGAAGGCGATCCCGACCTCCCACACCGAGTCCGCCCACGGGCGCACGATCTTCAGTACGTCCTGAGGGCGGGCATCGGTCGTGAAGTCCAGGTCGTTGCCGAGCCGGCCCAGCAGCGCGTCCCGGACCGAGCCGCCGACCAGGGCGAGGCAGAACCCGGCCTCCTGGAAACGGCGGGCAAGGTCGTCGGCGACAGGGGCGACCCGCAGCAGTTCACTGACCGCGCGGTGCTGCACCTGGCTCAGGGCGCTGGGCTTGTCTTCGTTGGCGTTCGGCACAACAGAAAAGGGTACGTGGCCCCGGCGACCGAGAGCGCCTCCATTAAATCTGCACAGACCCGTACGCAGGACTGCGGGCAAGGGCCGCCCGTCAGCCATGCGGATTCGCTCCCCTTTATACGTACACATACAGGACGGTCCGGCCCTGTCCGCCGATCTTGTGGAGCAGTCCGCGGCACTTCCCCTCAGCGCGCATCGTTACCATGCGTGGACGCACATTGCGACGACCACTGACGACCACTGACGACGAGGGACGGGCGAGCGCGTGGCCGAGGCGGCAGACTTCCAGGGGATGAGTCCCTCACCTGCCCGCCGGTGGCTGCGGCGCACGGGAGCACTGCTCGCCGGAGCGCCTCTGCTGGCCGGACTGCTCCAGCTGCCCGCCGCCGGGCCCGCGAACGCCGCGTCGGGCTCCGGCACCGTGTCCGTGGACATCAACACGCTCACGCCCGGCGTCCCCACGGACGGGGACACGGTGACCGTGTCCGGCACCGTGACCAACGACAGCAAGCAGACGGTCACGGACGCCCAGGTGGACCTGCGAGTCGGCCCCGAGCTCAGCACCCGCTCGGACGTCGACGGCGTCGCCCAGCGCACCGACTTCCAGCCTGGCCTCGACGGCACCGTCGTCGGCGGCAAGTACGTCGAGAAGTTCTCCAAGCTGGCACCCGGCGTCGCCCAGACCTTCAGCATCTCCGTCCCGGTCGACGAACTGGACCTCGGCTCGGACGGCGTCTACCAGTTCGGCGTCTCCCTGACCGGTGAGACCTCCGCACAGCAGTGGCAGCAGGTCCTCGGCATCCAGCGGACGTATCTGCCCTGGCAGCCCGAGGACGCCGACACCCGGACGAAGACGGCGGTCCTGTGGCCGCTGATCTCCACCGCCCACATGACGGCGGAGACCGGGTCGAACGAAGAGCAGACGCCGGTCTTCCTCAACGACGACCTGGCCAAGGAGATCTCGGCGGGCGGCCGGCTGGAGCAGATGCTCTCGCTGGGCAAGTCCCTGGACGTCACCTGGGTGATCGACCCGGACCTGCTGGCCTCCGTCGACGCCATGACCGGCACCTATCGCGTCGAGTCGGGCAACACCACCGTGGCGGGCACGCACCAGGCGGTCGCCAAGCAGTGGCTGGCCGAGCTTCAGGACGCGGTGGCGGACAAGGAGGTCGTCGCGCTTCCCTTCGCCGACCCCGACCTCGCCTCCCTCGCCCACAACGGCACGGGCGTCACCGGCTCCCTGAGCCACCTCAAGGAAGCCACCGACGTCGCGGCCACCACTGTGCAGACAGTGCTCCATGTGACGCCGGAGACCGACTTCGCCTGGCCCGTGAACGGCGCAGTCGACCCCTCCATCGTCAAGGTCGCCACCTCCGCGGGCGCCGACAAGGTGATCGCGCGCAGCGACAGCCTGGAGGAGACCGCCGGCCTGCCGTACACGCCCTCCGCGGCCCGCCCCATCGGTGGCGGCACGACCGCGGTGGTCGCCGACGCGCGGCTGTCCACGGCGTTCCAGGGAGACCTCACCTCGGCCTCCGCCTCCACCCTCGCCGTGCAGAAGTTCCTCGCCTCGAGCCTGGCGCTGAACCAGCAGGTGGACAAGCAGCGCAGCATCGTCGTCGCCCCGCAGCGCACGCCGACGACGAGCCAGGCGCAGGCGATGGCCGCGGCGGTGGCCGCCCTCCAGGGCGGCAACTGGACGCAGGCCCAGGACCTGACGTCGGCGGCCGCCTCGAAGCCGGACGCGAGCGCGACCACCAAGGTCCCGTCGACCTCCGCCTACCCCGCCAAGCTGCGCAAGCAGGAGCTGTCCAAGCCCGCCTTCGAGCAGATCGCGGCCGTACAGGACAAGCTCGACCGGTTCAAGGTGATCCTCACCGACCAGTCCCGCGTGGTGACCCCCTTCGGGCGGGCCATGAACCGTGAGATGTCGACGTCGTGGCGCGGCCGGGCCGCCGAGGCGCAGAGCTACCGCGACGGTGTGCGGAACTACCTCGACAACCTGACCAACCAGGTCAAGCTGATCGACAAGTCCGAGGTCAAGCTCTCCGGGCGCAGCGCCACGATCCCCGTGACCGTGCAGAACAACCTGGTGCAGGGCGTCGACCACCTCGTCCTGCGGCTCACCTCCACGAGCCCGACCCGCCTGAAGATCGGCGACGGCGACTACGAGGAACAGCAGGTCACCGTCAACGGCGGGCACAGCCAGACGGTGAAGTTCACCACCTCGGCCCAGGCCAACGGCCAGGCGGAGGTCGTCGCCCAGCTGTTCACCGAGGACGGCCAGGCGTACGGCGACCCGGTCCGGTTCAAGGTGAGGGTCACCGAGTTCACGGCCACCGTGATGCTGGTCATCGGCGGCGGCTTCCTCCTCCTCGTCCTGGCCGGCTTCCGGATGTACAAGCAGCGCAAGCGGGCCGCCGAGCGGGAGGCCGACGACGGCGGATCCGAGGATCCCGACGCGGCCGACGAGCCGACGGACGGCCCGGAGAACCCCGAAGGCCCCGAAGACCGTCTCCCTGAGGAGTCCGGCCCGCGGCCCGGGGCAGACGAGCCGCAGCAGCCGAGTGACCTGACACCGGACACCGCAGCGGAAAGCACCGACCCGTCCGGCACGGGTGAGAGAGTGGACCGTTGAGGATGTCGTGGCCGGTGGGCCCGGGACGATGAGGTGGGGTAACCATGAACGCGCCGTACGACGGTGACCGCGGCCAGGCCGCGGGCGGCTCGGGCCACCCCGAGGGCCCGCCGCCCGAGCACGGCCAGGTACCGCCGCAGCCCCCCGCGGACATGTACCTCCAGGACGCCTACGACCAGGACCCCTACCGGGCGCAGGACCTCTCCGCCCAGGACCCGGTCGCCGAGGCGCTCTACGACCGCGCCGCGCACCCCCCGCCGCCCCCGGGCACGTACCAGCCGCAGCAGCCGCTGTACGCCCAGCCCCAGCAGTCTCCGTACGCCCCCGACCCGCATGTGTGGGCGCAGACTCCGGCGCCCGAGCCGGACGGGGCGACCCAGTACCTGCCGTACGGCGACGACCCGCGCAGCACGCAGTACGTGGGTGTGGACGACCTCGTCACGCACTCCGCCGAGGAGCGCCACGAGCCGGACGCCTTCGCGCATCTCTTCCGCGACCAGCAGCAGGGCGGCGGCCAGCAGCCGTACCAGCCCCCGTCGGTTCCGGCTCCGTCCCCGGCGCCGGTACCGGGTGCCGAGCCCCCCATGCCGCCGTCCGCGGACCGCACCATGAACCTGGGCACCGCACCCGTGCCCCCTCCGGCCTCGCCGACTCCGGCAGCTGCGGCTGCCGCCAAGAAGGGCGGAAAGGCCGGGGGGCTGCTGAAGTCCAGTGCGGTGATGGCGGCGGGCACGATGGTGTCGCGGCTCACCGGGTTCGTGCGCTCCGCGATGATCGTCTCCGCGCTGGGCCTCGGCCTTCTCGGCGACTCCTTCCAGGTCGCCTACCAGCTGCCGACGATGATCTACATCCTGACCGTCGGCGGCGGCCTCAACTCCGTCTTCGTGCCGCAGCTGGTGCGAGCGATGAAGGACGACGAGGACGGCGGCGAGGCGTACGCGAACCGTCTGTTGACCGTGGTGATGGTCGCGCTCGCCGCACTCACCGCCCTCGCGATGTTCGCGGCCCCACTCCTGGTCCGCGCGCTGTCCGCGAAGGTCGCCAACGACCCGGCCGCCAACGAGGTCGCCGTCACCTTCACCCGTTACTTCCTGCCCTCGATCTTCTTCATGGGCGTCCACGTGGTGATGGGCCAGATCCTCAACGCCCGCGGCCGCTTCGGCGCGATGATGTGGACCCCGGTCCTGAACAACATCGTCATCATCGTGACGCTCGGCACGTTCCTGTGGGTCTACGGCACCTCGGAGCGCTCCGGGATGGAGGTCACGAACATCCCGCCGGAGGGCCAGCGGCTCCTCGGCGTCGGTGTTCTGCTCGGCCTGATCGTCCAGTCCCTGGCGATGATCCCTTACCTGCGCGAGACCGGATTCCGCCTGCGGCTCCGTTTCGACTGGAAGGGCCACGGTCTCGGCAAGGCCGCGATGCTCGCCAAGTGGACGATCCTTTTCGTCCTCGCCAACCAGGCGGGCGCACTCGTGGTCACCCAGCTGTCCACCGCCGCCGGCTTCGACTCCGGCGTCAAGGGCACCGGTTTCGCCGCTTACGCCAACGCCCAGCTGATCTGGGGCCTGCCGCAGGCCATCATCACGGTCTCCCTGATGGCCGCCCTGCTGCCCCGCATCTCCCGCTCGGCCGCAGAGGACGACAGCGGTGCCGTTCGCGACGACATCTCCCAGGGCCTGCGCACCACGGCCGTCGCGATCGTGCCCATCGCCTTCGGGTTCGTCGCCCTCGGCATCCCGATGTGCACCCTGATCTTCGGCTCTTCTGGCGCCGACCAGGCCACGAACATGGGCTTCATGCTGATGGCCTTCGGTCTCGGCCTGATCCCGTTCTCCGTGCAGTACGTCGTTCTGCGCGCGTTCTACGCCTACGAGGACACTCGGACCCCCTTCTACAACACGGTCATCGTGGCGGCCGTCAACGCCGCCGCCTCCGCCGTCTGCTACTTCCTGATCCCGGCCCGCTGGGCCGTGGTCGGCATGGCCGCCTCGTACGGCCTCGCCTACGCCGTCGGCGTAGGCGTCGCCTGGAGCCGCCTGCGCAAGCGCCTGGGCGGCGACCTGGACGGCGCCCGCGTCATGCGGACCTACGCCAGGCTCTGCATCGCCTCGGTACCGGCCGCGATCCTCAGCGGCGCGGCCTGCTACGGCATCGCGCATGCTCTGGGCCAGGGCGTCATCGGCTCCTTCGCCGCCCTGATCGTCGGCGGCGCGGTCCTGCTCGGGATCTTCTTCCTGGCCGCCCGCAAGATGCGTATCGAGGAGCTGAACTCCCTGGTCGGCATGGTGCGCGGACGGCTGGGGCGCTGATAAGGGGGTACGCGCACAACCATCGTCCGCCACTGTGTGTCGTGCATAGCGGCGGACTGTGGGCACAATTGGTTTCGGCGTCGGACGGCGCGCACGGATGTCGGTCGGCGCGCAAGGAATGGGGAGGCAGGAACGACGGTGGCGGAACGGAGTACGGCTGCCGTCGACGTGGCAGACAACAGCGGCGACGAGCCGCTGACCGCACAGGCGGACCAGTCCACGGCCGACGGGGTGGCCACAAACCGGGAGCGGGACACGGACAACGAAGAGGCACAGGGGAGTGGCGGGACCGAGGGTCCCGGGAAGGCCTCACCGCCCGAGCTGCACAGCGGCCACAAGCTCGCCAGACGCTACCGGCTCGAGGAATGTGTCACCCGGCTGGACGGCTTCAGCAGTTGGCGAGCGGTCGACGAGAAGCTCCGTCGCGCCGTAGGTGTCCACATCCTGCCGGCGGACCACTCACGGGCCCGCTCCGTCCTGGCAGCGGCCCGTTCCTCCGCGCTGCTCGGTGACCCGCGCTTCGTCCAGGTCCTGGACGCCGTCGAGGAGAACGACCTCGTCTACGTCGTCCACGAATGGCTGCCCGACGCCACCGAGTTGACCGCGCTCCTGGCCCCCGGGCCGCTGGAGCCGCACGACGCGTACCAGATGGTCAGTCAGGTCGCCTCCGCCATGGCCGCCGCCCACCGCGAGGGCCTCGCGCATCTGCGCCTGAACCCGAACGCGGTCCTGCGGACCTCCAGCGGACAGTGGCGCATCCGCGGCCTCGCCGTGAATGCCGCGCTGCGTGGCATCACGTCCGAGACCCCGCAGCGCACGGACACCGAGGCGATCGGCGCGCTGCTGTACGCGGGCCTGACCCAGCGTTGGCCGTACGAGAACGACGCTTACGGCCTGTCCGGGCTGCCCAAGGACATCGGGCTGATCCCGCCCGACCAGGTGCGGGCCGGCGTTCACCGCGGGCTGTCCGAGCTGTCGATGCGCGCGCTCGTCAACGACGGCGCGACCGCTTCCCGCCACGAGTCGCCGTGCACCACGCCGGAGGAGTTGGTGAAGGCGATCGGCGAGATGCCCCGCATCCGCCCGCCGGAGCCGGCGTTCACCGCGCCGCCCGAGTACCAGCGCACGACGTACCAGCAGGGCACGTACGGCCGTCCGGCGCCGCATCCCGGCGTCACCCAACCGCTGCCGTCTCCTCCGCCTCCGTTGCAGAGCCGCACCGGCAAGGCCCTCAAGTGGGCCGTGTCGGCGCTCCTCATCGCCGCTCTGGGCCTGGGCAGCTGGCAGTTGGCGGACGCCCTCATGGAGCAGCACAACAAGTCCGACGACACCAACCAGACACAGACGACGGACGACAACGACAAGAGCGGCGACAAGACCAAGCCGGCCAAGACGCTCAGCATCGCGGGCTCCCAGGAGTACGTCGCCAGCGGCGACGCACAGGCTCCGGAGGACGTGAAGCTGACGTATGACGGCGACAGCTCCACCTACTGGCGGACCAAGCGCTACAACGCCGGCCCGACGCTCGCCCCGTACAAGCCGGGTGTGGGCATCGTGTACGACCTCGGCTCGCCTCAGAAGATCTCGGCCGCCTCGATAGGGCTCCGGTACGCCGGCAACAACACGACCGTGAAGCTCTACGCCACCGACTCGCTGTCCCCCTCGTCCGGCGTCGACGGAATGACGGAGATCGGAACCGCCACCACGAGCGGCAACTCTCTTACGTTGAAGGCGTCGAAGTCGGCCAAGACGCAGTACGTGCTGTTGTGGATCACGGCTGTGCCGTACGCACAGACGGATGGATACAGCGGCGCCGGTTACAAGCAGGCGATCACCGACGTGACGTTCAAGGGCTGAGCGCACCACATCCCAGGGGAGGGGGTCCGATGGCAGATGGCACCGCATACGGCGACGCAAGCGATCAGGACCTCCTCGCCCGTCATGTGGACGGCGATCCCGACGCGTTCGGCGAGCTCGTGCGGCGTCATCGCGACCGGCTCTGGGCCGTGGCCCTGCGCACCCTCGGGGACCGCGAGGAGGCCGCTGACGCCGTCCAGGACGCCCTGGTCTCCGCCTACCGCGCCGCCCACACCTTCCGCGGCCAGTCGGCGGTCACGACCTGGCTGCACCGCATCACGGTGAACGCCTGCCTCGACCGGGCCCGCAAGGCGGCCTCCCGCAAGACCTCCCCGGTCGACGACACCGAGCGCCTGGAGCAGCTCCTGGAGCCCCACGAGGAGGCTTCGGCACCGGCGGAGCGCAATGATCTGCACCGCCAGCTCCTGGAGGCTCTCGGTACGCTGCCGCCCGATCAGCGGGCCGCTCTCGTCCTGGTGGACATGCAGGGATATCCGGTCGCCGAAGCCGCCCGCATGCTCGACGTGCCGACCGGCACGGTGAAGAGCCGCTGCGCCCGCGGCCGGGCCAGACTCCTTCCCCTCCTCACCCATCTGCGGCCGGAAAACACCGGTGACCGCAGAGAATCGGGCGGAGGACGGAACCGGGTGCACGGGACATCCGTCCCACCGGCAGCGGGATCCCCTGACCCAGGTCCCCGTGAGACAGGTCCAGGCGATTCAGCTGCTGTGAAGGGCGGAGGTGGGCGAGCGTGACATCCACGACAGACACGACCGGGCACCCGGACGTCGCGGAGATCTCCGACCTCACCGAAGGTCTGCTCACACCCACCCGCAGCGCGGATGTACGACGGCATCTGGACGCGTGTGAGCTCTGCGCGGACGTCCACGCCTCTCTGGAGGAGATCAGGGGGCTGCTCGGCTCGCTGCCGGGCCCGCCGCGCATGCCGGACGAGATCGCGGGCCGAATCGACGCCGCTCTCGCCGCGGAGGCTCTCCTCAACGCGACAGCGCCTGAGTCCGTCGAAGCCCCCGCACTCGCCGATGCGCATGTTTCACGTGAAACATCGGTGTCGGCGGACCGTCCTACCGGCCACGCCCGAGCCGCTACCACCGGCCCGGGTCGCAAGGGCCGTTCCCGTGGCGGGCGTCGCAAGATCGCCGTCCTGGGAACCGTCTTCACCGTCGCCGCCCTCGGGCTCGGCTCGGTGCTGCTGTCGTCCTTCAACGACGGCAAGCCCTCCGACCCGACCACACAGGCCGACGCCTTCTCCGGCAAGAAGGTGGAGACCCAGGTCTCCGAACTGCTGGCGCAGGGTTCCGGCGAGGGATCCCGTGCACCGCGCAGCCTGGGTGCGAACACCGTCCCCGAGAACCACATCAAGAACCAGCCCGTGCCCCAGGTCCCCTCCTGCGTTCTGCAAGGCATCGGTCGGGACGACGAAGCGCTGGCAGCGGAGAAGGGCACCTACGACGGCGATGCGGCCTACCTTGTGTTGATGCTCAACGCGAAGGACAGCAGCCGGGTCGACGCCTACGTGGTCGACGCCGGCTGCGAGAAGGACCCGTCCTCCTCCGCGAAGGTTCTGATGACGCACTCCTACGCGCGTTCAGCGCACTGACGCTTCGTCTCCCTCCTGCGTGGTATCCCGTACGGTGCCGCCTCTCCGTGTGCCCGGACACACCGGGAATGCGCGCCCCGTAGGATCCGTTGGGTGGGGTGAGAGTTCTGAGAGGGGCTCCCACCGGTCGTACTGACGCAGTCCAGAGACGAGGAAACAAGCCGTGAGCGACGTCCGAAACGTGATCATCATCGGCTCCGGGCCTGCCGGCTACACGGCAGCGCTCTACACCGCGCGCGCGTCGCTGAAGCCGCTGGTGTTCGAGGGCGCCGTCACCGCGGGTGGTGCGCTGATGAACACCACCGAGGTGGAGAACTTCCCGGGCTTCCAGGACGGCATCATGGGCCCCGAGCTCATGGACAACATGCGCGGCCAGGCCGAGCGATTCGGCGCCGAGCTCATCCCGGACGACATCGTCAGCGTCGACCTCACGGGTGAGATCAAGACCGTCACGGACACGGCGGGCACGGTCCACAAGGCGAAGGCCGTCATCGTCACCACCGGCTCGCAGCACCGCAAGCTCGGCCTGCCGAACGAGGACGCTCTCTCCGGCCGCGGTGTCTCGTGGTGCGCCACGTGTGATGGCTTCTTCTTCAAGGACCAGGACATCGCCGTGATCGGTGGCGGTGACACCGCGATGGAGGAGGCCACCTTCCTCTCGCGCTTCGCCAAGTCCGTAACGATTGTCCACCGTCGCGACACCCTGCGCGCCTCCAAGGCCATGCAGGAGCGCGCCTTCGCCGATCCGAAGATCAAGTTCGTGTGGGACAGCGAGGTCGCCGAGGTCCAGGGTGACCAGAAGCTCTCCGGGCTGAAGCTGCGCAACCTCAAGACCGGCGAGCTCTCCGACCTGGCGGTGACCGGCCTGTTCATCGCGATCGGCCACGACCCGCGCACCGAGCTCTTCAAGGGCCAGCTCGACCTCGACGAGGAGGGCTACCTGAAGGTCGCCGCGCCCTCCACGCGGACGAACATCACCGGCGTCTTCGCCGCGGGTGACGTGGTCGACCACACCTACCGCCAGGCGATCACGGCGGCCGGCACCGGCTGTTCCTCCGCTCTCGACGCCGAGCGTTTCCTCGCCGCCCTCGCGGACGAGGAGCAGGCCGAGCCCGAGAAGACCTCTGTCTGACCCCTCTCCACCCACCCACCACCCCACGCACAAGAATTAAGGAGCCCGCCGTGGCCGGCACCCTGAAGAACGTGACCGACGACTCCTTCGAGCAGGACGTCCTCAAGAGCGACAAGCCCGTCCTGGTGGACTTCTGGGCTGCCTGGTGCGGTCCGTGCCGCCAGATCGCTCCGTCCCTCGAAGCCATTGCCGCCGAGTACGGCGACAAGATCGAGATCGTGAAGCTCAACATCGACGAGAACCCGGGTACCGCCGCCAAGTACGGCGTCATGTCCATCCCGACCCTGAACGTCTACCACGGTGGCGAGGTCGCCAAGACCATCGTCGGCGCCAAGCCGAAGGCCGCGATCGTGCGCGACCTCGAGGACTTCATCGCCGAGTGATGTTTCACGTGAAACACGAATGGGCCAGCCCGGAAGGGCTGGCCCATTGTCGTTAGAGGGGGCGCAGGGCAGGTTCCTTCTGTACCGCGCCCAGAAGCCGGTCCAACGCCATCTCCACGTCTTCCTTCCAGGAGAGCGTGGTGCGCAACTCCAGCCGCAGACGCGGATGCAGGGGATGAGGACGGACCGTCTTGAAACCCACCGCCAGGAGATGGTCGGCGGGCAGCACACAGGCCGGTTCCTTCCAACGGGCGTCCCCGAAGGCCTCGATGGCCTTGAAGCCCCGACGCAGCAGATCCTTGGCCACCGTCTGCACCATCACCCGGCCCAGCCCCTGCCCCTGGTACCCGGGCATGATGAACGCCGTCATCAACTGCACCGCGTCCGGTGAGACAGGGCTCGTGGGAAACGCCGTCGAGCGGGGGACGTAAGCCGGAGGGGCGTAGAGCACATAGCCCACCGGTACCTCGTCGACATAGACGACCCGGCCACACGAGCCCCAGTCCAGCAGGACCGCGGAGATCCAGGACTCCTTCTCCAGGGCGGCCGTGCCCGCTCTTACCGCGGCCTCACCGCTGACGGGGTCCAACTCCCAGAAGACACACGAGCGACAGCGCTGGGGAATGTCCTGAAGGTTGTCCAGCGTGAGCGGTACGAGCCGTCGCCCCATGAAGGCTGTTCCTCGCTTCCCTCGCCCGCGGCATCGCGGGCGGCTGTCAGTGCGCTCCGTTCGCGGAGCAGACTGCCGACGAAGCCGCCGACCGCGCCCAGTCCCAGACCCGCGCTCACCAGTCCGCTGCGGCTCACCGTTCGCATGACACCTTCCTCCCCTGAGAGGTGCTGCCGGGTGGATGCGCCGTACCGAACGCATCGTATCCACGATGTGATGCCATCGACACCGCATGAAAGCAAAGAGCGGGCTGTGTCCGGAGGAGACCGGACACAGCCCGCTGTGCAAGCGGGACGATCAGTCCTCCGTGTCCTCGGAGTCCCCGTCCAGAAGGCTCTTCTGAAGGACCGGTCCCTCGCCCGGGGCGAGCGAGCCGAGGATCCGCTCAAGGTCCTCCATCGAGGCGAACTCGACCGTGATCTTGCCCTTCTTCTGGCCCAGGTCGACCTTCACACGCGTCTCGAAGCGGTCCGAGAGACGCCCTGCCAGATCGCTCAGCGCCGGGGAGACCCGAGTGCCGGCTCGCGGGCCCTTGGCGCGCTGAGCCGTCTGCGGACGCGAGCCCATCAGGGTCACGATCTCCTCGACGGCACGCACCGAGAGTCCCTCGGCCACGATCCGGTGGGCGAGGCGGTCCTGCTCCTCGGAGTCCTCGACCGAGAGCAGCGCCCGCGCGTGCCCCGCGGAGAGGACCCCGGCGGCCACCCGGCGCTGAACGGCCGGAGAGAGCTTCAGCAGACGCAGGGTGTTGGAGACCTGCGGGCGGGACCGGCCGATGCGGTCCGCCAGCTGGTCGTGGGTGCAGTTGAAGTCCTTCAGCAACTGGTCGTAGGCGGCGGCCTCTTCCAGCGGATTCAGCTGTGCCCGGTGCAGGTTCTCCAGGAGGGCGTCCAGCAGAAGCTTGTCGTCGTCCGTGGCCCGGACGATCGCAGGGATCGCGTCCAGGCCGGCCTCGCGGCTGGCCCGCCAGCGCCGCTCGCCCATGATGAGCTCGTAGCGCGCGGGGCCCACCTGTCGTACGACGACCGGCTGGAGGAGGCCGACCTCCTTGATGGAGGTGACCAGTTCTTGCAGGGCGTCCTCGTCGAAGACCTCACGCGGCTGGCGCGGGTTCGGCGTGATGGAGTCGAGGGGAAGCTCGGCGAAGTGGGCACCGACCGGAGACGGGAACGTCTCCATGGCACCGTTCAGCGACGGCTCCTCCGTTTCATGTGAAACAGGCGGCAGTGTGGCCACCTTCGCCGCGGCCACCCCACGGTCGCTCGTCAGCACCGGCACGGCCGACGGGGACGCCGAACCAGCGCCTCCCATCGCGGCCGGAGTCGGCGTCTTCTCCGTCGGGGCAGCAGGGATCAGTGCGCCGAGCCCACGGCCCAAACCCCTCCGTCGCTCGCTCACTGAATGCCCTCCACCATGCTCGGGTTGCTCTGAGTGCCGATATGGACCTGCGTCGGGTCGTAGGCGACGCCCACGCCCTTCAGCGCGATTTCTCGTGCCGCCTCAAGATAGGAGAGGGCACCGCTCGATCCTGGATCGTAGGTCAGCACCGTCTGCCCATAACTCGGCGCCTCGGAAATACGGACCGAGCGGGGAATGCTGGTCCGCAGCACCTCGTCACCGAAGTGAGTGCGCACCTCGTCCGCGACCTGGGACGCGAGCCGCGTCCGGCCGTCGTACATGGTGAGCAGGATCGTCGAGACATGCAGGTGGGGGTTGAGGTGTCCCCGTACCAGGTCGACGTTGCGGAGCAGCTGGCCCAGCCCCTCCAGCGCGTAGTACTCGCACTGGATCGGGATGAGGACCTCGGCACCGGCTACCAGGGCATTGACCGTCAGCAGACCGAGCGAGGGCGGGCAGTCGATGAGGATGTAGTCCAGCGGGTGCTCGTACGCCTCGATCGCCCGCTGTAGCCGGCTCTCACGTGCCACCAGGGACACCAGCTCGATCTCCGCACCGGCGAGATCGATTGTGGCGGGGGCGCAGAAGAGCCCCTCGACATCCGGGACCGGCTGGACGACTTCGGCCAGCGGCCTGCTGTCGATCAACACGTCATAGATGGAGGGCACTTCGGCGTGGTGGTCGATACCCAGGGCAGTGGAGGCGTTGCCCTGTGGGTCGAGGTCGATCACCAGGACCCGGCCTCCGTGCACAGCCAGCGAAGCAGCGAGGTTGACCGTTGTCGTCGTCTTGCCCACGCCACCCTTCTGGTTGGCGACGACGATGACGCGGGTCTGTTCAGGCCGTGGCAGGCCCTCACCGGCGCGCCCCAGTGCCTCTACCGCCTGTTGGGCAGCACGACCGATGGGAGTGTCGTCCATCGGGGGCGGTGTTTCACGTGAAACATCGTCCCCGATCGACTCGGTTCGGGGACCGGGGACCGGATCGGTCATCGGTCCCGCGATGTTGGCGTCGGACCGCAAGGATTCACTCTCCTCGACTTCAGGCTCGCAATGAACAGAGCCTCCCATGTCTTCGGGGTCGTGAACCAGTGAGGCCTGGTGTTCTGTGGAGAAATCCACCTCTGTGGACAACTCCGTGCCCCTCGATGGGGACGGAGGGTCATCCGAGCGGCCTTCTCCAAGAGAACCTAGAGGCTTGCGTTCGCGAGGTTCGGCCGCGGCGCGACCACGGCTGATGATGCCGTGCAGCAGTGAGCGACGTTTCACGTGAAACACGATGCACAGCAGCCGGAGCCGAAATGGCGCGACACTCCGACGTGCGTAGGTTTGGCAGCTTGTGTGGAGTACGTCTCGTCGTCAGGACGGATCAGCGGCGAGACGTTCGTCACCTATCCGCGACGACGGCGCGCACGCCCCGTACGGGCCGCCTTCGCCCGCTTGGCCGCGAAGCGCACCCCGCCGGGGCTCTCCCCGACCTCGACCCGGACGACCGTGGACAGGGGATCCACGACTCCCTCACCCACCTGGAGGACAGACGTCTCCACCGCACCGAGCTTGCTGAGTGCCGTGGACGACGCCTTGAGCTCCTCCTCGGCGGTGTCGCCCTTGAGGGCCAGCATCTCGCCGTACGGACGGAGCAACGGGATCCCCCAGGCGGCCAGGCGGTCCAGCGGGGCCACGGCCCGTGCCGTCACCACATGCACCGGCGGCAGCTTGCCCATGACCTCCTCGGCACGGCCCCGCATGACCGTCACATGGTCCAGGCCGAGCAGTTCCACGACCTCGGTCAGGAAGGTCGTACGCCGCAGCAGGGGCTCCAGGAGCGTGATCTTCAGGTCGGGCCGGACCAGCGCCAGGGGAATGCCCGGCAGACCAGCACCCGAGCCCACGTCGCACACGGTCACGCCCTCGGGGACGACCTCCGAGAGCACCGCACAGTTCAACAGGTGCCGTTCCCACAGCCGGGGCACCTCACGCGGGCCGATCAGGCCACGCTGCACGCCCGCCTCAGCGAGCAGCTCCGCGTACCGGACCGCGTCCGCGTAGCGATCACCAAACACCGTGCGCGCCTGCTCGGGCGCAGGGGGGAGCTCCGCTGCCTCCGTCACGGGGACCGTCCTTCCGTACCGCGATGGGCGCACGCGGCGCCGATCACCACAACCACCAGAACTAACAGGCTGACAAAGTTCGGCCCCGCCTGCCGGGCAGACGGGGCCGGAGGAACGTACGGACCGATCAGGCGGGCAGCACGACGACGAAGCGCTGCGGCTCCTCGCCCTCGGACTCGCTGCGCAGGCCGGCGGTCTTCACGGCGTCGTGGACGACCTTGCGCTCGAACGGCGTCATCGGATTGAGCTTCATGGGCTCACCGCTGCTCTTGACCTCGGCGGCGGCCTTGGCGCCCAGCTCGGAGAGCTCGGCACGCTTCTTGGCGCGGTACCCGGCGATGTCCAGCATCAGACGGCTGCGGTCACCGGTCTCCCGGTGCACGGCCAGGCGCGTGAGTTCCTGAAGAGCCTCCAGCACCTCGCCCTCACGGCCGACCAGCTTCTGCAGATCGCGGCTGCCCGCGTCGCTGATGATCGAGACAGCGGCGCGGTCGGCCTCGACGTCCATGTCGATGTCGCCGTCGAGGTCGGCGATGTCCAGCAGACCCTCGAGGTAGTCCGCCGCGATCTCGCCCTCCTGCTCCAGGCGGGTCAGGGTGTCTGCACCCTCGGCAGCGGCGGAGGTGGTGCCTTCCGTCACGGGTTGGACTCCTTCTTACTTCTTGGACGGGGACTTGGGCCGCTGCGGGCCCTTGCGCTGTCCGGACTGGGCCTTGCTGCGGGTACCGGCGCCGGGCTGCTGCTTCTGCGCGGCCTTCTTGGCGGGGGCGGCGGGCTTGGCGTCTTCGGGCTCGTCGTCGGACTTGCTGAGCGAGACATGCTCATCAGCCGGCTTCGCCGCACCGGCGGTGGCGCCACCCGACTGCCGCTGGGACTTGCTCTGCCGCTTGGGCTGCTGGCGCTTCGGCGTACCGGTACCGCCCGTGGTCGGCGTACCGTCCTCGGCCTGGGCGGCGGCCTGGCTCTCGCTCTTGATCACAACGCCGTCGGCCTGCGCGGCGAGACCCGCCTTGCTCAGGGAGTTGATGAACTTGCGCTCGAACTCGTTGCGGTCACGGCCCTTGGCGACGATCGCCTTGACGATGGTCTTCTCGCTGCGGCGCCGGACCTTGCCGTGGTGCGTGACGTGCTTGGTCAGCCGCTCCAGGTAGGCGGCCTGCGCCTTGGAACCCGGGGTCGGGTTGTTGCGGATGACATACATCTGCTGGCCCATGGTCCACACGTTGGTGGTCAGCCAGTAGACGAGGACACCGACCGGGAAGTTGATGCCGAAGACGGCGAACATGACCGGGAAGACGTACATCAGCATCTTCTGCTGCTGCATGAACGGCGTCTTCACCGTGGTGTCGACGTTCTTGGTCATCAGCTGGCGCTGCGTGAAGAACTGCGACGCCGACATCATGACGATCATGATCGCGGTGACGACCCGGACGTCCATGAGGGTGGCGCCGAGCGCCTCCACCGTCGACTGGCTGTCGGTGAACTTCGCGGCGAGCGGGGCACCGACGATGTGCGCCTTACGGGCGCTGGCGAGCAGCGACTCGTTGATGACGCCGATCTGGTCGCCCGTCGCGATGCCGTTGAGCACGTGGTACAGCGCGAAGAAGAACGGCGACTGCGCCAGGATGGGAAGGCACGAGGAGAGCGGGTTGGTGCCCGTCTCCTTGTACAGCTTCATCATCTCTTCGGACTGACGCTGTTTGTCGTTCTTGTAGCGCTCCTGGATCTTCTTCATCTCAGGCTGGAGCGTCTGCATGGCCCGCGTCGACTTGATCTGCTTCACGAAGAGCGGGATCAGGCAGATACGGATCAGGATCACCAGAGACACGATCGACAGGCCCCAGGCCCAGCCGGTGTCAGGGCCGAAGATGGCGCCGTACACCTTGTGGAACTGGACGATGACCCAGGAGACGGGTGTCGTGATGAAGCTGAACAGGCTGGCAATCGTGTCCACTAATCATGCTCCTTGGGCATGGGACGGAGTCTCTGCGGCCGGGCTCGAAGGAGGATTCTCTTCAGTGATCGAAGAGGGATTCCCCTCGGTGGCCGTTTCGGCGGCGGAGTGCCCGCCCCTGCGTGTACGCCAGGCGTCACGCAGCATTTCGTGCCACCGCGGACGCTTGCGTGGCGGGACATGGTCCACGCCTCCCAGCGACCACGGATTGCAGCGCAGGATGCGCCAGGCGGTGAGCGCAGTGCCCTTGATCGCACCGTGCCGGTCGATGGCCGTGAAGCCGTAGCGGGAACACGACGGGTAGTACTTGCACACAGGCCCCAGCAGCGGACTGATCGTCCACTGGTACAGCTTGATCAGAGCCAGCAGCGGGTACTTCATCGCGCGCCCCCTCCCAGTAGCCGTTCGATGGCGGCGTCCAGGTCTCGGGCCAGTTGTGCATGGTCGGCGTCACCCGCACCGGGCAGCGCTCGTACGACTACCAGGCTACCGGGGGGCAGCAGGTCGACCCGGTCGCGCATCAGATGGCGAAGCCTGCGCTTCACCTTGTTGCGCACCACCGCTCCGCCCACGGCTTTGCTCACGACGAAACCCGCACGCGTCGGGGGAGCGCTCTCCCCAGGCGCGTGCGGGTCCGTTGCACCGCTACGAAGATGAACGACGAGGGACGGGCGGCCTGCCCGGCGCCCTCGTCGTACTGCGGTCGCGAAGTCCTCGCGCCGCCTCAGCCGATGCTCGGTAGGCAGCACGACGTCATGACCTGATCAGGATCAGGCGGACAGGCTGGCGCGACCCTTGCCACGACGGTTCGCGAGAATCGCGCGACCGGCACGGGTACGCATCCGCAGGCGGAAGCCGTGGGTCTTGGCACGACGACGGTTGTTCGGCTGGAAGGTGCGCTTGCTCACTCGGGGGCTCCAGAAATCAAATCGGTGGTGGCGGGTGCCGTCCTGGCTGTCACCGTGCGCCCACGAGTAGCTCTCGCTTACGCCCGAGTGCACCGCTTCCCGATCACCTGACGCGATCTGTGCCCATCGGAGGCAGGCGGCAGCAGCCATCGACAACTCGACCTGGTTACGGTACGCGCGGCTACGCCATCCGGTCAAACCAGCGGTCACCGGGAGACACTATCCACAGGCTGGGGACAACAACTTGAACCGCACCCGTCGCCCTGACTACCTTGGCTGAACTCCGATTCGTTCCTTTGTCCCCCGCGCCCCGCGGTGTAGATCCCGACCCGTCCCACCATCACACGTTCGTGGGACCTGTGAGAGAGCGTGCCCTGTGGCTGACGTACCTGCCGATCTTGCCGCAGTGTGGCCACGAGTACTGGAGCAGCTCCTCGGCGAGGGCCGCGGGCAGGGCGTGGAGGTCAAGGACGAGCACTGGATCCGCCGCTGCCAGCCGCTCGCGCTGGTCGCGGACACCGCCCTGCTCGCCGTACCGAACGAGTTTGCGAAGGGCGTGCTCGAAGGCCGCCTCGCCCCGATCGTCAGCGAGACCCTGAGCCGCGAGTGCGGCCGCCCGATCCGCATCGCGATCACCGTCGACGACTCCGCCGGCGAGCCCCCGGCCCCACCGGCGCCCCAACCGCCCCGCCCCCAGTCGCGCTACGAGGAGCCCGAGCTCCCCGCCGGCCAGTACGACGGCCAAGGCGGCCAGGGCGGCAAGTACGACGGCAACCCGTACGACCATCAGTACGAGGGCTACGGCCGCCACCGCGCCGACGACCGCCAGCCGGGCCGCCCCGAGCAGCTCCCCGGTGGCCCCGGCGACCAGCTGCCCACGGCCCGCCCCGCCTACCCCGGCGAGTACCAGCGCCCCGAACCCGGCGCCTGGCCCCGGCCGCAGCAGGACGAGTACAGCTGGCAGCAGCCGCGCCTCGGCTTCCCCGAGCGCGACCCGTACGCGACACCGTCCGCGCAGGAGTCGTACCCCCAGGAGCCGTACCCCAAGGACGCGTACGCCTCACCGCCCCAGGACTACCGCCCGCAGCCGATGGACCGCCCGCCCTACGACGGCCAGCGCCCCGACTACGAGCAGCAGCGCGCGGACTACGACCAGCCCCGGCGGGACGACTACGACAAGCCCGGCCCGCGCCGCGACGACTACGACCAGCCCGGCCCGCGCCGCGACCTGCCCGAGCCGCCCTCCGCCGGCGGGCACGCGCACCGCGGGGGACACGGTGGCTCCGCACTGCCCTCGGCCGGTGGCGCTCCCGGCCCGTCGGCCGCGAAGCCCGCGCCGGCGAGCGGCCCCGGTGAGCCCACCGCACGCCTGAACCCGAAGTACCTCTTCGACACCTTCGTCATCGGCGCCTCCAACCGCTTCGCGCACGCGGCCGCGGTGGCCGTCGCCGAGGCGCCCGCGAAGGCGTACAACCCCCTGTTCATCTACGGGGAGTCGGGGCTCGGCAAGACGCACCTGCTGCACGCGATCGGGCACTACGCGCGGAGCCTGTACCCCGGCACGCGCGTGCGTTATGTGAGCTCGGAGGAGTTCACCAACGAGTTCATCAACTCCATCCGCGACGGCAAGGGCGACAGCTTCCGCAAGCGGTACCGGGAGATGGACATCCTGCTCGTCGACGACATCCAGTTCCTCGCGGACAAGGAGTCGACGCAGGAGGAGTTCTTCCACACCTTCAACACGCTCCACAACGCGAACAAGCAGATCGTGCTCTCCAGCGACCGGCCGCCCAAGCAGCTGGTGACACTGGAGGACCGGCTGCGGAACCGTTTCGAGTGGGGTCTGATCACCGACGTCCAGCCGCCCGAGCTGGAGACCCGGATCGCGATCCTGCGCAAGAAGGCGGTCCAGGAGCAGCTCAACGCCCCGCCGGAGGTGCTGGAGTTCATCGCCTCCCGGATCTCACGGAACATCCGTGAGCTGGAGGGCGCGCTGATCCGGGTGACGGCGTTCGCGTCGCTCAACCGGCAGCCGGTGGACCTGGGCCTGACGGAGATCGTCCTCAAGGACCTGATCCCCGGCGGCGAGGACTCGGCTCCCGAGATCACCTCGACGGCGATCATGGGCGCCACGGCGGACTACTTCGGCCTGACCGTCGAGGACCTGTGCGGCACCTCGCGCGGGCGCGCGCTGGTGACCGCCCGGCAGATCGCCATGTACCTGTGCCGCGAGCTCACCGACCTCTCCCTGCCGAAGATCGGTGCCCTGTTCGGCGGCCGTGACCACACGACCGTCATGCACGCGGACCGCAAGATCCGCAATCTGATGGCCGAGCGGCGCTCCATCTACAACCAGGTCACCGAGCTGACCAACCGCATCAAGAACGGCTGACACAGGCGTACTCACGGCGTCCAGGGCGCCCGGGGACACGGTCCCGGGGCGCCCTTCGTCATGCCGGCCGTCGCCCCACCGTCGCTCCAGCGCTCCTCCAGCGCTGCTCCAGCGCCGCGTCCGCCGTCATGTCCTCGTAGCCCGCTGTTCGATTAACCGCCGGGTTACGGCCTCCCTCCACAGATTCGCCGACTTTCTGCCGTCCACATCCTGGGGACTGCCAAGTTGTCCAGATCGCCGTCCACAGGGCGCCTGGTGAAAGACCATCAGGCCAGGTCAAGTGGTTGTGGATTCGTGGACGAGCGATCTCCACAGACTGTGGACGACGAAAAGATCCACAGGCTGTGCATCAAGTTGTCCACCGGCAACCCACAGGCTGAGCCAGGTTGTCCCCAGCGATCCCCAGCTTCTCCACATGCCTGTCCACTGTTCGGCAACGCGACGCGGCAGCTCACCGGGTCGAGTGAAAGCGGTCACACGAAGGTGCCGGGTTGGGGTGTGGGAAACGTGGGTAAAGCTGGGGACGCAGCTGGGGAGAACTCACCTCAGGCTGTGCATGGGGTGTGCAGAACTTTCTGTTCTCCACAGAGACCCCGAGTTGTCCACCGTCTTCGCCCACAGGGCCCGTGGACAAAATTTCCGGTCTGACCTGGGAAAACGGAGTTATCCACCGTATCCACAGCCCCTACTACTACTCCCAACTAGAGAGAGCTGGGAATCCGTTTCGAAGTGGGTCCTGTGCACAACTCGCTGTCCGGCTCCCGACTGCCCCTCGTCACGACTTGACCCCGAGAGGCACCTACTGTCAGTGGGGTGCGTCAGACTGTTCCCCGGTGTCCTTCCCCGCACTGGGGCCGACGACACCGAGACAGACGACGAGGCCAGGCAGAGCGAAGCGCCGGCAACAGCAGGAGGCGGCAACAGTGAAGATCCGGGTGGAACGCGACGTACTCGCGGAGGCAGTGGCCTGGGCGGCACGCAGCCTCCCGGCCCGTCCGCCGGCGCCTGTCCTCGCCGGCCTGCTGCTGAAGGCCGACGACGGCCAGCTGAGCCTGTCCAGCTTCGACTACGAGGTCTCCGCGCGGGTCAGCGTCGAGGCCGAGGTCGAGGAGGAGGGCACGGTCCTGGTCTCCGGCCGGCTGCTCGCCGACATCTGCCGCGCCCTGCCCAACCGCCCGGTCGAGATTTCCACAGACGGTGTACGGGCGACCGTGGTCTGCGGCTCCTCCCGGTTCACCCTCCACACCCTGCCTGTGGAGGAGTACCCGGCGCTGCCGCAGATGCCTACCGCGACCGGCACCGTCCCCGGTGAGGTCTTCGCCTCCGCCGCCTCCCAGGTCGCCATCGCGGCCGGCCGCGACGACACGCTGCCCGTGCTGACCGGTGTGCGCATCGAGATCGAGGGCGACACCGTCACGCTGGCCTCCACCGACCGCTACCGCTTCGCGGTCCGTGAGTTCCTGTGGAAGCCGGAGAACCCCGAGGCGTCCGCGGTGGCCCTGGTGCCCGCCAAGACGCTCCTGGACACCGCCAAGGCGCTCACGAGTGGCGACAGCGTCACCCTGGCGCTCTCCGGCTCGGGCGCCGGCGAGGGCCTGATCGGTTTCGAGGGCGCGGGCCGTCGTACGACGACCCGTCTGCTGGAGGGCGACCTCCCGAAGTACCGCTCGCTGTTCCCGACCGAGTTCAACTCCGTCGCCGTGATCGAGACCGCCCCCTTCGTGGAGGCCGTCAAGCGCGTGGCGCTGGTCGCCGAGCGCAACACCCCGGTGCGGCTGAGCTTCGAGCAGGGCGTGCTGATCCTGGAGGCCGGTTCCAGCGACGACGCACAGGCTGTGGAGCGCGTCGACGCCAACCTGGAGGGCGACGACGTGTCGATCGCCTTCAACCCGACCTTCCTGCTGGACGGCCTGAGCGCGATCGACTCCCCGGTCGCCCAGCTGTCCTTCACGACGTCCACGAAGCCCGCGCTGCTCAGCGGCAAGCCGGCTCTGGACGCGGAGGCGGACGAGGCCTACAAGTACCTGATCATGCCGGTGCGACTCAGCGGCTGAGCGGCTGGACGGCCGGAGTTGTCCCCAGGCCGTGGACGACGAGCTCAGGGTCTGGGGAAAGTCCGCAGGTGGGGGCGTACGTATGAGCGCGTATGCCCACAGGTGTGCGTGAGCGTCCGGGTTTAGGCTCGGACGTAGGTACGAAGGTGCCACACACGCCACAGCAACCTAAGGAACAACTGATGGAGCTCGGTCTCGTCGGCCTCGGCAAGATGGGCGGCAACATGCGCGAGCGGATCCGCCGCGCAGGCCACACCGTCATCGGATTCGACCGCAACCCGGACCTCGCCGATGTCCACAGCCTGGAAGAGCTTGTGGGCAAGTTGAAGGGCCCGCGGGTCGTGTGGGTGATGGTCCCGGCCGGTGCCGCCACCCAGTCGACGGTCGACGAGCTGGCCGAGCTCCTGGAGCCGGGTGACGTCGTCGTGGACGGCGGCAACTCCCGCTGGACAGACGACGAGAAGCACGCCGAGGAGCTCGCGGCCAAGGGCATCGGCTTCGTCGACTGCGGTGTCTCCGGCGGTGTGTGGGGCCTGGAGAACGGCTACGCGCTGATGTACGGCGGCGACGCGGAGAACGTCGCCAAGGTGCGGCCGGTCTTCGACGCGCTCAAGCCCGAGGGCGACTTCGGCGCGGTGCACGCCGGCAAGGTGGGCGCCGGGCACTTCGCGAAGATGGTCCACAACGGCATCGAGTACGCGATGATGCAGGCCTACGCCGAGGGCTGGGAGCTCCTGGAGAAGGTCGACTCCGTCACCGACGTACGCGAGGTGTTCCGGTCCTGGCAGGAGGGCACGGTCATCCGTTCCTGGCTGCTCGACCTGGCCGTCAACGCCCTCGACGAGGACGAGCACCTGGACAAGCTGCGCGGCTACGCACAGGACTCCGGCGAGGGCCGGTGGACCGTGGAGGCCGCCATCGACAACGCGGTGCCGCTGCCGGCGATCACCGCGTCCCTGTTCGCGCGGTTCGCGTCCCGTCAGGACGACTCGCCGCAGATGAAGATGATCGCGGCGCTGCGCAACCAGTTCGGCGGCCACGCGGTCGAGAAGAAGTAAGCCACAGGGCCGCCCAGCGGTCCACAAGCCGGGGGAGGTCGGCGCCCGACCATGCACGTCACGCATCTGTCGCTGGCCGACTTCCGCTCGTACGCCCGGGTCGAAGTTCCGCTCGACCCGGGCGTCACCGCCTTCGTCGGCCCCAACGGGCAGGGCAAGACGAACCTGGTCGAGGCGGTCGGCTATCTCGCCACCCTCGGCAGCCACCGCGTCTCCTCCGACGCCCCCCTGGTCCGTATGGGCGCCGACCGTGCGATCGTCCGGGCACAGGTGCGGCAGGGCGAGCGGCAGCAGCTGGTCGAGCTGGAGCTGAACCCGGGCAAGGCGAACCGGGCCCGTATCAACAGGTCCTCGCAGGTCAGACCGCGTGATGTGCTCGGCATCGTCAGGACCGTCCTCTTCGCTCCCGAGGACCTCGCCCTGGTCAAGGGCGACCCCGGGGAGCGGCGCCGCTTCCTCGACGAGCTGATCACCGCCCGCTCCCCGCGCATGGCGGGCGTGCGCTCCGACTACGAGCGGGTGCTCAAGCAGCGCAACACCCTGCTGAAGTCGGCCGCGCTCGCGCGTCGGCACGGCGGCCGGTCCATGGATCTGTCCACCCTCGACGTGTGGGACCAGCACCTCGCGCGCGTGGGTGCCGAGCTGCTCGCCCAGCGGCTCGATCTGATCGCCGCGATCCAGCCGCTGGCCGACAAGGCGTACGAGCAGCTGGCGCCGGGCGGTGGCCCGATCGCTCTGGAGTACAAGCCGTCGGCGCCCGGCGAGGCGCACACGCGCGAGAATCTGCACGAGCAGCTGATGGCGGCGCTCGCGGAGGCCCGTAAGCAGGAGATCGAGCGGGGTGTGACCCTGGTCGGTCCCCATAGGGACGATCTGCTTCTCAAACTCGGTCAGCTGCCCGCCAAGGGGTACGCCTCGCACGGGGAGTCCTGGTCGTACGCGCTGGCGCTGCGGCTCGCGTCGTACGACCTGCTGCGTGCGGAGGGCAATGAGCCGGTGCTGATCCTCGACGATGTGTTCGCCGAGCTGGACACCCGGCGGCGGGAGCGGCTGGCGGAGCTGGTGGCGCCCGGGGAGCAGGTGCTGGTGACGGCGGCGGTCGACGACGACGTACCGCATCTGCTGGCCGGGGCGCGGTACTCGGTGTCCGGCGGGGTGGTGGAGCGCGTATGAGCGGCAGTCCTGAGGAGCCCACTCCCCAGAAGGCGCCTGAACCCTCCGGTGTCGACCTCGCGCGCGTGGCGCTGCGCGCGGCCAAGGAGCAGGCACGCGCGCGGGGGGACGCGGCGCAGCAGAAGAAGCAGGCGCGGCGGGGTGGTCTGCGCTCCGGCGCGCGCGCTGACGGGCGTGACCCGATGGCGCTGGGGTCGGCGATCAACCGGCTGATCAGTGAGCGGGGTTGGGAGGCGCCGGCGGCGGTCGGTGGGGTGATGGGGCGCTGGCCGGAGATCGTCGGCGAGGACGTGGCCAAGCACTGTGAGCCGGAACGGTACGACGAGGACGAGCGGGTGCTGGTCGTGCGTTGTGACTCGACGGCGTGGGCGACGAATCTGCGGTTGCTCGCGCCGACGCTGGTGGCCCGGTTGAACGAGGATCTGGGGCACGGCGCGGTGCGGATCATCAAGGTGCAGGGTCCCGGGGGTCCCCCGCGGCGCTACGGCCCCCTGCGTGCCCCGGGCAGCACGGGGCCTGGTGACACCTATGGATGACCCGCAAACCTGTGGGTGACAGACATCACATCGGCGGCCGTCGGCGGTCCTTCGGGACCTTCGGCGGCCGTCGTGTCGTACGGCCGCATGCGGTCGCGAATTGCGACCTGACTCCCAAGTAGCCAAGGGTTGACAGTCCGAAGCGCTGAGCGCCTGCGTGAGCCTCTTGGAGCCCCGCTCCGTATATGGGGACCCGGGAGAGGAGGATTCAGGGCGGCACATGAGGACTCAGGTACCGGCAAACCCCCATCACTGTCGGCGCTACCGGTAGACTGGAAGCTAATCCCGCCCCACTCGTGGGGACCGTCCGGGACAAGCTGAGCAACGCTGATCAAGGCTTACCAACGCAACATGCCGCAGCCGCTCCGGCAACCCGCCGAAGAGCTTGGCTCGTGCTGTGCCAGAAAGGGCGCTTCGTGGCCGATTCCGGCAACCCCAACGAGAACATCCCGTCCACCGCCGCCGGCGCGCACGGCGAGGTCACCGCCTCGTACGACGCCAGCGCCATCACCGTCCTCGAGGGTCTGGACGCGGTTCGCAAGCGACCCGGTATGTACATCGGCTCGACGGGCGAGCGCGGCCTGCACCACCTGGTGCAGGAGGTCGTCGACAACTCGGTCGACGAGGCGCTGGCCGGTCACGCGGACACCATCGACGTGACGATCCTGGCCGACGGCGGTGTACGGGTCGTCGACAACGGCCGTGGCATCCCGGTGGGCATCCACCCGGTCGAGAAGAAGCCGGCCGTCGAGGTCGTGCTCACCGTGCTGCACGCGGGCGGCAAGTTCGGCGGCGGCGGGTACGCCGTCTCCGGTGGTCTGCACGGCGTCGGCGTGTCCGTCGTGAACGCGCTTTCCACCAAGCTGGCCGTCGACATCAAGACCGACGGCTACCGCTGGACGCAGGAGTACAAGGGCGGCGCCCCGACCGCGCCCCTGGAGCAGCACGAAGCGACCCAGGAGACCGGCACCACGGTCACCTTCTGGGCCGACCCGGACATCTTCGAGACCACGGTGTACTCCTTCGAGACGCTGTCGCGGCGTTTCCAGGAGATGGCGTTCCTCAACAAGGGCCTGCGCATCAACCTCACCGACGAGCGTGAGTCGGCGAAGGCCACCGCCGGTGCGGACGAGGCGGGCGAGGACGAGAAGCACGAGGTCAAGACCGTCTCGTACCACTACGAGGGCGGCATCGTCGACTTCGTGAAGTACCTCAACTCCCGCAAGGGAGAGCCGGTCCACCCCTCCATCATCGACCTCGAGGCCGAGGACAAGGAGCGCAGCCTCTCGCTCGAGGTCGCGATGCAGTGGAACAGCGGCTACACCGAGGGCGTGTACTCGTTCGCCAACATCATCCACACGCATGAGGGCGGTACGCACGAAGAGGGCTTCCGCGCGGCGCTGACGAACCTGATCAACAAGTACGCGCGCGACAAGAAGCTGCTCCGTGAGAAGGACGACAACCTCACGGGTGACGACATCCGCGAGGGTCTGACGGCGATCATCTCGATCAAGCTGAGCGAGCCGCAGTTCGAGGGCCAGACGAAGACCAAGCTGGGCAACACGGAGGCGAAGACCTTCGTGCAGAAGGCTGTCTACGAGCACCTCAACGACTGGCTGGACCGCAACCCGGTCGAGGCCGCGGACATCATCCGCAAGGGCATCCAGGCGGCCACCGCGCGCGTGGCGGCCCGCAAGGCCCGTGACCTGACGCGTCGTAAGGGTCTGCTGGAGTCGGCGTCGCTGCCGGGCAAGCTGAGCGACTGCCAGTCCAACGACCCGACGAAGTGCGAGATCTTCATCGTCGAGGGTGACTCCGCCGGCGGTTCGGCCAAGTCCGGCCGTAACCCGCAGTACCAGGCGATCCTCCCGATCCGGGGCAAGATCCTCAACGTCGAGAAGGCGCGGATCGACAAGATCCTTCAGAACCAGGAGATCCAGGCGCTGATCTCGGCCTTCGGCACGGGTGTGCACGAGGACTTCGACATCGAGAAGCTCCGCTATCACAAGATCATCCTGATGGCGGACGCCGACGTCGACGGTCAGCACATCTCCACCCTGCTGCTGACCTTCCTGTTCCGCTTCATGCGGCCGCTGGTCGAGGCCGGGCACGTGTATCTCTCCCGTCCGCCGCTCTACAAGCTCAAGTGGGGCCGGGACGACATCGAGTACGCGTACTCGGACCGCGAGCGCGACGCGCTCCTCGAAATGGGCCGCCAGCGCGGCAAGCGGGTCCGTGAGGACTCGATCCAGCGCTTCAAGGGTCTCGGCGAGATGAACGCCGAGGAGCTGCGCGTGACGACCATGGACCAGGAGCACCGCGTCCTCGGTCAGGTCACCCTCGACGACGCCGCCCAGGCCGACGACCTGTTCTCGGTCCTCATGGGCGAGGACGTCGAGGCCCGCCGCGCGTTCATCCAGCGCAACGCCAAGGACGTCCGCTTCCTCGACATCTGAGTCGGTCTCAGCTGACCGCACCAGGAAGGATCTTCACCAGCAATGGCCGACGAGAACACTCCTGTCACCCCTGAAGAGGGCGGCATCATCGCCCAGCGTGTCGAGCCCGTCGGGCTCGAGACGGAGATGCAGCGCTCGTACCTCGACTACGCGATGTCCGTCATCGTGGCGCGTGCCCTGCCGGACGTCCGGGACGGTCTCAAGCCCGTCCACCGCCGCGTGCTGTACGCGATGTACGACGGCGGCTACCGCCCCGAGCGCGGCTTCTACAAGTGCGCGCGCGTGGTCGGCGACGTCATGGGCAACTACCACCCCCACGGCGACTCCTCCATCTACGACGCCCTGGTCCGCCTCGCCCAGCCCTGGTCGATGCGCATGCCGCTCGTGGACTCCAACGGCAACTTCGGCTCCCCGGGCAACGACCCGGCGGCCGCCATGCGCTACACCGAGTGCAAGATGGCGCCGCTGTCGATGGAGATGGTCCGTGACATCGACGAGGAGACCGTCGACTTCACGGACAACTACGACGGCCGCTCCCAGGAGCCGACCGTCCTGCCGGCCCGCTTCCCGAACCTGCTGATCAACGGCTCGGCCGGTATCGCGGTCGGTATGGCCACCAACATCCCGCCGCACAACCTGCGCGAGGTCGCGGCCGGTGCCCAGTGGTACCTGGAGAACCCGGAGGCCTCGCACGAGGAGCTCCTGGACGCCCTCATCGAGCGCATCAAGGGCCCGGACTTCCCGACCGGCGCGCTGGTCGTCGGCCGCAAGGGCATCGAGGAGGCGTACCGCACGGGCCGTGGCTCGATCACCATGCGGGCGGTCGTCGAGGTCGAGGAGATCCAGAACCGCCAGTGCCTGGTGGTCACGCAGCTGCCGTACCAGACCAACCCGGACAACCTCGCGCAGAAGATCGCCGACCTGGTGAAGGACGGCAAGGTCGGCGGTATCGCGGACGTCCGCGACGAGTCCAGCTCGCGCACCGGCCAGCGTCTGGTCATCGTCCTGAAGCGGGACGGGGTCGCCAAGGTCGTACTGAACAACCTGTACAAGCACACGGACCTTCAGTCGAACTTCAGCGCCAACATGCTGGCCCTGGTCGACGGTGTGCCGCGCACCCTCTCGCTGGACGCGTTCATCCGCCACTGGGTGACGCACCAGATCGAGGTCATCGTCCGCCGGACGAAGTTCCGGCTGCGCAAGGCCGAGGAGCGGGCGCACATCCTGCGCGGTCTGCTCAAGGCCCTGGACGCCATCGACGAGGTCATCGCACTGATCCGGGCGAGCGACACGGTCGACATCGCGCGCACGGGCCTGATGCAGCTCCTGGAGATCGACGAGATCCAGGCCAACGCCATCCTCGAGATGCAGCTGCGCCGGCTGGCCGCCCTGGAGCGCCAGAAGATCATCCAGGAGCACGACGAACTCCAGGCGAAGATCGCCGAGTACAACGAGATCCTGGCCTCGCCGGTCCGCCAGCGCGGCATCGTCAGCGCGGAACTCGCCGCGATCGTCGAGAAGTTCGGCGACGACCGCAAGACCATGCTGGTGCCCTACGACGGCGACATGTCCATCGAGGACCTGATCGCGGAAGAGGACATCGTCGTCACGGTCTCGCGCGGCGGTTACGTCAAGCGCACCAAGACCGTCGACTACCGCGCCCAGAAGCGCGGCGGCAAGGGCGTGCGCGGCACGAAGCTCAAGGAAGACGACATCGTCGACCACTTCTTCGTGTCCACCACCCACCACTGGCTGCTGTTCTTCACCAACAAGGGCCGTGTCTACCGGGCGAAGGCGTACGAGCTGCCCGACGCCGGGCGGGACGCGCGGGGCCAGCATGTCGCGAACCTGCTGGCCTTCCAGCCGGACGAGGCGATCGCCGAGATCCTCGCCATCCGCAACTACGAGGTGGCGCCGTATCTGATCCTGGCCACCAAGGGCGGTCTGGTGAAGAAGACGGCTCTGAAGGATTACGATTCGCCGCGTTCCGGAGGTGTCATCGCGATCAACCTCAGGGAAACGGACGACGGTTCTGACGACGAACTGATCGGAGCCGAACTCGTTTCGGCCGAGGATGATCTGCTTCTGATCAGCAAGAAGGCGCAGTCGATCAGGTTCACGGCCACGGACGAAGCACTCCGTCCCATGGGCCGCGCGACCTCGGGTGTCAAGGGCATGAGTTTCCGTGAGGGAGACGAGCTGCTCTCGATGAATGTTGTTCGACCCGGTACGTTCGTGTTCACTGCCACAGACGGTGGGTACGCGAAGCGGACCGCCGTCGACGAGTACCGCGTCCAGGGTCGCGGCGGCCTCGGCATCAAGGCCGCCAAGATCGTGGAGGACCGGGGTTCCCTCGTCGGCGCGCTGGTGGTCGAGGAGACCGACGAGATCCTCGCCATCACACTGGGCGGCGGTGTGATTCGTACGCGAGTCAACGAGGTCAGGGAGACGGGCCGTGACACCATGGGCGTCCAACTGATCAACCTGGGCAAGCGCGATGCCGTCGTCGGTATCGCACGTAACGCCGAGGCGGGACGCGAGGCGGAGGAGGTCGACGGCGACGACGCCGTCGACGAGACCGTCGAGGGTGCCGCGACCACCGGCACGGACGAGGGCGAGGCGCCCTCGGCCGAGTAGCACGAGGAGTGAGTCACGTGAGCGGAGCCACGGGCGCCGGACCGTCCAGTACCCCTTCCGGTACGGACACGGACGACGGCGGTCGTGGCTCCGCCGCGCGTACGACCGACGCGCGCACCACGGACGGGCGGGCGACAGATTCGCACACGACCCAGCTCAAAGCGATCAAGTCGCCCGCGAAGGACTCTCCCTCGCCCGACTCGCATGGATCCCAGGGGGGAACTGTGACGGACCGAGGTCCGCAGACCCAGCAGTACGCGGCGGGCGGGGGCGCGGCCGCTCCGGGCGGCCAGCCCCAGCCGTCGGCCCAGCAGCCGGCGCCGTCGCCGCTGCCGGGCGAACGCCGGCCGGAGCAGGCCGCGGGGCCCTACCACCCGCCGCAGGCCTACCCGGCGCAGGCCGCCGCCACCGGTGCCGTACGCCGGCCGCGCACCGGGGCGCGCACCACGCCGCGCACCCGCAAGGCGCGGCTGCGGGTGGCGAAGGCCGACCCGTGGTCGGTGATGAAGGTCAGCTTCCTGCTCTCCATCGCGCTCGGCATCTGCACGATCGTCGCGGCCGCCGTGCTGTGGATGGTCATGGACGCGATGGGCGTCTTCTCGACGGTCGGCGGCACCATCTCGGAGGCGACCGGCTCGAACGAGTCCAACGGCTTCGACCTACAGTCCTTCCTGTCGCTGCCGAACGTCCTGCTGTTCACGTCGATCATCGCGGTCATCGACGTCGTCCTCGCGACGGCCCTCGCGACGCTCGGCGCCTTCATCTACAACCTCTCCGCGGGCTTCGTCGGCGGCGTCGAGCTGACGCTCGCCGAGGACGAGTGACCGGCCCCGACTATCGATTTTGGGACTGCCCCGGTCGTGCGCTAATCTTCAGGAGTCAGCGCGCGGGACACACACCGCAGAGCGCGGCGGGGCTATAGCTCAGTTGGTTAGAGCGCATCCCTGATAAGGATGAGGCCACAGGTTCAAATCCTGTTAGCCCCACAGAACGAGGAACCCCAGTCGATATGACTGGGGTTTTTTCGTATGGCCAGGTTCTGGACGGAGAAACGCCCGGTCGCTGGCGACGGGGGATGCACCAGCGACCGGGCTATGGCCAAGGCTAACAACGTCAGGCGTCGCATGGGGGCTCATACGGCAGACGAGGCAGGTACTCGTGCCATTTGCCGGGGGTCAGGACGCCGTGGGTGGCCGCGCAGATGTGACGGACCGCCGTGTCGGTGTCGAGGTTCCACAGGCGGACGGTGTCGATGCCGCTGGAGACGCCGAGCATGTCACCGCGCGGGCTGAAGGACAGGAAGCTGCCGGTCCGGCCGTTGGGGCTCATCGCCTGGCCGATGGGAGTGGTGAGCGCGGGGTCGCTGACGTCCCAGGCGCGGATCGTGTTGTCGTTGCCGCCGCTCGCCAGGGTGTCGCCGTCCGGGCTGAAGGTCAGGGACACGATCGCCTCGGTGTGACCGGTGAGTGGTTCGCCGAGCGGGGTCGCGTTGCCGGGGTCGGTGATGTTCCACAGGCGGACCGTGTCGTCGTCGCCGGCGCTGGCCAGCGTACGGCCGTCGGGGCTGTAGGCGAGGGCGTCGATGGGGCCGGAGTGGCCGGTGAGCGGCTTGCCGAGCGGGGTCGCGTCGCCGGGGTCGGTGACGTTCCACAGGCGGACGGTGTCGTCGGCGCTGCCGCTGGCCAGCGTATGGCCGTCGGGGCTGAAGAGAAGGGAGTTGACGTATCCCTTGTGGCCGGTCAGCGGGGTGCCGAGGCGGGTGAGGTGGGCGGGGTCGGCGACGTCCCACAGCTGGACCGTGCGGTCGTCGTGGGCGGTCGCCAGGAGACGGCCGTCCGGGCTGAACGCCAGTGCCTCCGGCCCCGGGAAACGGGTCTGGAGGAGGACCGGACTGCCGTAGGGGACCGGGTGGCCGGGGTCGGAGACGTTCCACAGCTGTACCGCGTGACTGCCTGTCAGGACCGCCAGGGTGCGGCCGCCGGGGGCGAAGGCCAGCGCGCGGACGTCGCCCTCCCCCGGCCGGAAGGGCCTGGACAGCAGCGTGGGCCGGCCGGGGTCGGCGACGCTCCACAGGCGGACGAACTCGTCGCGGGCGGCGGTGGCGAGGACGCGGCCGTCGGGGCGGAACGCGCCGAGCCTGCCGGTCATGTCGGAGGTGGGGATCGACCACAGGCGGACCTTGTTGTCGCCGTTGCCGGTGGCGAGGGTGCGGCCGTCGGGGCTGAAGCCGAGGGCGTACATCTCCCCGCTCGCGCCGGACAGTGGCTCCCCGATCTGGGACGGGGAGGCGGGGTTGGCGACGTTCCACAGGCTCGCCGTGCTGTCCGCGCTGGCGGCGGCGAGGCGCTTGCCGTCGGGGCTGAACGCCACCGACCAGACGGGACCGGTGTGCCCGGTCAGCGGGGTGCCCAGCGGGCCGGGACGCCGCGGGTCGGCCACGTCCCACAGCCGTACGGTGTCGTCCGTGCTGCCGCTGGCGAGGGTGCGGCCGTCCGGGCTGAACGCCACGGAGTGGATGAGGCCGTTGTGCCCGGTCAGCGGCTTGGCGAGCGGCTCGGGAGCGCGCCGGTCGGTCACGTTCCACAGCCGGATCGCGTCGTCGTCGCCCCCGGCCGCCAGGGTCCGCCCGTCGGGGCTGAACGCCACGGACCGCACGGCCGCGGTGGAGCCGGCCAGCGGCTTGCCGAGCGGTGCGGGGCGGGCCGGGTCCGTCATGTCCCACAGGCGCACGGTGTGGTCGTCGCCGGCGGAGGCCAGCGTGCGGCCGTCGGGACTGAACGCGACCAGGTAGATCGTGCCGTCGTGGCCGGTCAGGGGCGTGCCGAGGGAACGCGGGCGGCTCGGCCGGCGTACGTCCCACAGGCGGATCGTTCCGTCGTCCGAGGCGCTGGCCAGGGTGTGGCCGTCCGGGCTGAAGACCGCGCTGCTGACCCAGCTGGTGTGCCCGGTCAGGGGGTGGCCGAGCGGCTTGGGGCGCCCGGGGTCGGAGACGTCCCACAGGCGGACGGTGCGGTCGTAGCTGGCGGTGGCCAGGGTGCGGCCGTCCGGGCTGAACGAGGTGAGGTAGACGGCGCCGGTGTGGCCGAGCAGCGGGGTGGCCAGCGGGGCGTTCGCCGTGGACAGCAGTCGGCTGCGGGCGCCCTCGTCGCCGCCGCGCAGCCGGTGCGCCACCAGGGCGAGCTGGGCGGAGAGCGAGGGGTCGGTGTCCTGGAAGCGGTCCGCCTCGGCGACGACCTGTTCGAAGACGGCGTCGTCCCGCTGCTTCCACGCGATCACCGCCGCACAGACGGCCACCAGGGTCAGAGCGAGCAGCGCCGAGATCGCAGCCCGGCTGATCCACACCGTGCGCCTGCGCAGCCGTACCGAGGCCGCCAGGAACTCCATCGCGTTGCGGGTCAGGAAGGTGTCGCCGGCCGACTTCGCCCAGGTATGGGCCTGTTCGAGGCGTGAGCCGCGGTAGAGGAGCGCGGAGTCCCGCTCGGAGTCCTCCCAGGATCTGCCGTCCTCCTCCAGGCGCTGGCGCAGCAGATTGCCGTTGCGGTCCTCGTCGATCCAGTCGCGCAGCCGAGGCCAGGCGTGCAGCAGCGCCTCGTGGGTGATCTCCACGGTCTCCGCGTCCAGCGTCACCAGCCGCGCCCGGACCAGTGCCTCGAGGGACTCCTCGGTCTTGTCCGGATCAGCCGACTCCGCCGCCAGCTGACGCCGCGTGCCGCGCCGACGGGTGGCCTGGGTGTCCTCGCTGAGCCGGACCAGGCGCAGCAGGAGCAGCCGCGCGGCGGTACGGGCCGCCGGGTCCAGGCCCGACCAGGCCCGCTCCGCCGTCGCCGCCACCGCGCCCTGGATACCGCCCGCGGCCCGGTACCCGGCCAGCGTCAGCCGCCCCGACTTGCGGCGCTGCCAGGTGGACAGCAGCGCGTGGGAGAGCAGCGGCAGCACTCCCGCGTCGTGCTCCCCGCGCGGCCCGTCCGCGCTCACCTCCCGCACGATCAGCTCCGCGAGCCCCGGCTCCAGCTCAAGCCCCACGGCCTTCGCCGGGGCGGCGACGGCCTCGCGCAGCTCCGTGCCGGTCAGCGGCCCGAGCACCATGTGCCGGTGCTGGAGCGCGTCGGCCAGCTCGGGATAGGAGAGGCACTGCTCGTAGAAGTCGGCGCGGACCCCGAGAACGACCAGCACCGGGGCCGGATCGCCCAGATCACCCGGATCGTTCGGATCATCCGGATTATTCGGGCTGTCGCCGGGTGCGGACGCGGCGTGCAGCAGTTGGACGAACGTACGGCGGCCCGTCTCGTCGGCACAGAGGGTGAACGTCTCCTCGAACTGGTCGACGATCAGGACCGGCCGGGCGCCGCCGCCCGCCCACGCGGTGACGGAGGCTCGCACGGTCCGGGCGAAGTCGGGTTCTGCGGGATCCGGTACGGCGGCGAGTGCGGGGATACGACGGGTCAGCTCCGCGAGCGGGTCGGCGCCCGGCACGAACTGGACCACCTCCCGGCCCCCCTCGGTCAGCGCGGGTACCAGACCGGCGTTGAGCAGGGAGGACTTCCCGGCTCCCGAGGCGCCCACGAGCATGACCAGTCCCCCGGTCCGCTCCGCGGCGAGGAGCTGGGTGAGGAGGGCGTCGGTGCTGCGTTCCCGGCCGAAGAACCAGCGGGCGTCCTCACGGCGGTACGAGGCGAGGCCCCGGTAGGGGCAGACACCGGCCGCGGACGGGGGCGGGGTCTCGGCCGGCGGGCGTTCCTCGTCGGCGGAGCCGGTGATCGCCTGCTCCCACAGGCGCTGCCAGTGGACGAGGTCGTAGAGGCCGGTGGAGGCCGGGGTGGGCTGGGCGCGGCGCGCCTGGGGTATGAGGATGTGCAGGACGGCCGCGAGGGCGGTGAACTGTGCGGGGACGTTCCTGGCCCGGCGCCAGTCGCTGATCCGCTGCGCGGAGACCTGTACGGGACGCCCCCGTTCGTCGATCCGCTGGAGGCGTACGACCGCCTCGGACACGCTCTTGAGCGGCGGATTGCCGGCTTCCCGGTACAGCAGTGCGAGGCGTTCCGCGAAGGCCGTGCGTGCCCCTGAGTCGGAACTCAAGGCCCCCACCCCTTACTTCCCTCGCTGCTGGACGTCCGGACCGGAAAACTCACTCTATAGGGCTGACCTGCGGAAAAGTCGATCCCTCAGGTCCGGAACCTCCCCGGCGACGGCACCAAGGGGCAGGATCAAGCCACGACAGCGCAGTTGACTGTGCGTCGCCTGAGCTTCCGCCGGAGTAATCACCGGCCGCATCCGGACTGTCTTGTTCCGGCCTTTGCCCGGCCCTCGCCGCCCTGGTGCGGGCCGACGCGCCCCCCCCACAGTTCGGCACCGGTCCCCACGAGGGGAGGGACCGGTGCCGGACGACGGGGTTCGCGTTCGCGGCTAGCGCGGACGGGGCTGAATCCAGCCCGCCGCGGCTTGGGACGCGTTCACCGCCGTATGGAAGGCCGCGCGGGAGGCTTCGCGGGAGACGGCCCGTGAGTGGTCGTCGTTCTCGCCATGGGGCTGTGCCGTGTTCTCGTCGTGGGTCTGTGCCGCCAGTGCCGTCGCGGCGGCGATGTTGCGGGCGCAGCGGGCGTCCGCTGCCGGGTCGGGGACGGAGGTGGCGAGGGCGCTCAGTGACTGGGCGGGCAGGCGCAGGGAGTGGGCGGCGCGGCCGGCCGGGCTCTTCGGTACGAGCTCGACGGCGCCCGGGCCGATGCCCGCGTGCCCGCAGGCGGCCTCGGCGCGGGCGTAGGCGCTGCGGGCGCGCTCGGCGTGGCTTCTTCTGAGGGTCTCTGCAGGGGTTCCGTGGAGGCCTGCGGCTCGTCGCGGAGTTCTGGCATGTGCCCCTCCTCGTCGGCGGGTGCCGGGCGCGGGCAGCGGGCCTGGATATCTGACGAGGTGTCAATTATGGTCCCGTGCCGTACCGCTTCCCTAGGGGTGAACAAGTGCCCGTGCTGTACGCCGTGGGCGAGATGAGCCAGACCATGCGGGCGCGGGGCGAAGAGGTGACGGTCGAGGTCTGGGGGCCCGGGGAGGGCGGAGGCTGGCAGTCCGCCGCCGCCGAGGCTTCCCTCGCGCCTGCTGCGCGCCTGCTGTTCCGGAGGTTCTTGATGAGCCTGCCGCCGCCGCGGTCGGGGCGCCGGACAAGCTCGCAGAGCGCATGCGCGACCGTCGGCATCAGGTCCTGATGGCAGGGCTGAGCAAGGCGGGGCGGTACGACCTCACTCCGGACGACGTGGCCGCCGTACAGGCCCTGGTCGACCGGCTCGACGAGGCGACTCTGCGCACGGTGGCCCGTTGGTTCGCCGGTCCTGAGGGAGGGCGCTGAACCCGGGGTCGTACGCCATCGGAAGGCGGCGAGTGCGCGCGCTCGTTCCTCTATGACAGACACACGGGCTTGTGACAGACATACGGGCTTCGCGCTCGACCAGGTCTGATCTGCCATCCAGTCGCCGAGCGACAACAACAGCTCGCGGCGTACGCAGAGGATGGCGGGGTGGACCGGGGCGCGGAAGTCGTAGGTCTATCCAGTGGTCGAGGTTCTAGGGGGCGGCGGCGTCGGTTCTGCCGTCCTCCTGGATCACCCAGTGCCATTCTTCCCAGCTGTGGAGCAGCTCTGAGATTCCTGGTCTTCGGGGCGGGCGTACGTCGTCGGGGGGCTTGCGGCTGCTTCATGTGCTTGCTGCTTCAGGTGCTTCGCGGCTCGCTGCTTCAATTCTGCGCGGGCTCGCTGCTTCAGGTTCTTCTTGGGCTTGCTGCTTCAGGGGGTGGGGGCCGTCTCTTCGCAGGCGGTCGTCTCGTCGGTCGACTCCGTGTCCGACGGCTCGCGGTGGCGGCAGCTCGGCGTCTTGCCGTGGGCCTCGGCGCGGATGCGCTGCTTCATCGTGGGGGGCAGGGACCTGGCATGGGCCAGGGACCAGGCCCATGCCCACGGGGCCGGCTCCTCGGTCGTGGTCCGCTGCTCGGTGCTGCTGCGGGTCGTGTCGGTCTGGGGTACGGCCGCGGCGGCGGTCGTGGTGACGAGTCCGAGCGTCGTGCACAGCGCCAGGAAGGCGGTGACGATGGCGGTCCACAGCTTCATGGCCTTGTTGCGGTCCATGGCCCCTCTACTTTCGGGTTGGGCGATTTGCGTACTTTCCTCATGATGTGTATGAGGGCCGCGAAAGCACGGACCGACGCCCATGGCGCGTCGATGTTCAGATGAACACCACCCGGATGGGTGCAAGGGGCCAGAAAACCGGAGGAGAGGGGAGGAGAGGGGTCAAAAGTCACCGCGTGTGGAGGTGTGATCACCCTCCGATCGGAGCGGCGTCATCCGCTTCTACTGCGCTGTGGAGGGCGGAAGTTGAGGGGCTGACGCAGGTCACCGATCGGTATCGGTCGGTGTGTATAGTCGGGCGCCAGAGGTCCCCTACGTCAAAGAAAGACGAGGTCGCACGGTGAAGAAGCTTCTCCTGGTCGCACTGGCCGCCATCGGCGGGCTCCTCGTGTACCGCCAGATCCAGGCGGATCGCGCCGAGCAGGATCTGTGGACGGAGGCGACTGACTCCGTGCCCACGGGTTCGTGAGTGTCTGACATCCGGCTCTGAGACATTCGGTCTGAGACTTCCGGTTCTGAACAGACCCCGGCCGCCGTTGCGGTCGGGGTTTTGCGTTGCCTTCGGGACACGGCGCGCGGAATACGGGGGTGAGCCTCGCCCCGGCTGGGCAGGATGGGCCACGGTCCGGCGACGAGGTGGGGTGGCGGGTGGCGGTGGGGCGGCGTACGGTGCGGTGGCGTTCTCGGCCGTGGACCGTTGTGCGCCCGGCACTCGTGGGGGTGGCCTTGGCGGTCGTCACCCTGACGGGGCAGCCCGCGCTGGCGGACGGAACGTCAGGTGCCTATGGCTTCGCCTCCGACGACCAGCCGGTCACCGGTGCGTCGACCACGGCCGACGCCCAGCTCCTCGTCCCCGGCAGGACCTACAAGAGCTCCCTTCCGGCGGACAGCGACGTCTCCTACCGCCTCGACCTCGACGCGACCTCGAACGCGTACGTCTCCGTCACCGCCGTCCCGCGCGCGGGCACGCTGGTGACCGCGACCGACGGCATCAGGGTGACCGTGCGGGACGCCGACAGCCGTAGCTGCTCCGTCGAGAGCGCCTACGTCGGGCCGAGCCGCAGCCCGCGGCCGGTCGTGGCGTGGGGGTCGCGCGAGACCGCGGCACGGCGTACGTCGTGTCAGGGTGAGGGCCGGTACTACGTGGTCGTCCACCGCATCGCCGGGACGAGCTCGACGCCGGACGACTGGGACCTGGAGCTGGCGCCGTTCCTGGAGCCGCGTCTGGAGAAGGCGGTCGGGACCACTCCGACGGGGAGCACGGGGAGCACGGGGAGCTCGGGGAGCTCGGGAAGCTCTGATTCCGGTTCCCTCGATCCCCTTACGGGGCCTGCCGTTCCCCGCTCCGGAGGGTCGGGCTTCGGCGCGGCCGCGGCGGTGGAGCAGGGGGTCTGGAGCGTCGACATCTCCCCCGGGCAGACCCTCTTCTACGCGGTACCGGTCGGCTGGGGGCAACGGATCGGTGCCACCGCCGAACTGGGCAGCACGCGTCGCGGCGGTTACATGGGCGGCGCCCTGAACATGGCGCTGTACAACCCCGCGCGCGGTCCCGTCGACGACGTGAACCTCGGCTACAGCGGCAGCCAGAAGTCGGCGTCCCTCGGCTCGCTGCCGCCCGTCGACTACGCCAACCGCTATGCCTCCCTCGGCTCGGTGAGCGGCACGCGGTTCGCCGGCACGTACTACCTGGCCCTTCATCTCGCCGAGGGGATGGGCGAGGAGTACGGCACCGGGCCGTACGAGGTGACGTTGCGTGTGCGGGTGGAGGGCACGGCCGAGGCGGGGCCCACGTACGACGGGCGGTTCGAGCCTCCGGGGCCCTTCGAGGCGGCGGCGGGACCGGGGCGGGGTGCTGCCGGGGGCGGTGAGGGCGGTGACGGGGTCGCGGGGAACGACGGGAACGACGCCGTGATGACTGTGGTTGCCGCGGCCGGGCTCGGGGGCGGGACCTTGGTGTTGGCGGCGCTCGGGGTGTGGACGGCGGTGGCTCGGCGGCGGGCCGGGGGCGCCTGGTAGGGGTGCGGGGCCGTGAGGTGGGTCGGTTGTGGTGCCGGTTCTAGTGCCGGTTCTAGTGCCGGTTGTGGTGCCGTGACGGCTGTGGAGCTGTGACGGCCGTGGTGCTCTGACGGCCGTTGCGCGGTGCCGGGCCAGTGCGTGGGGCGGGGCTCAGATGCGGGTCAGCGCCCAGAAGCCCACGGCGTAGCAGATCAGCGCGAGGAGCAGGAGGGGGAACACCACCTTGGCCGGGGGGCCGGGTCGGCGTCGTGCCCGGGAGCCGCGGCGGCGGGAAGTTTCCTGGGCCGGAGGGGGAACCTGCGGGACCTGAGCGGTGTACGAAGCAGTAGAGGCATCAGCGCGCTGACGCGGCAGCGTTGGCGTCGGCGTAGGGGTCACGGGCGGTGCCAGAGGCGGTGCCGGGTGGGTACGGGGGCGGGGGGAGAACAGGACGTGGGTGGGGTCGTGGGGGGCGAACGGGGCCGGGTGCGCGGGCTGCTGTGGTACGCCGTGCTGTCCCTGACCTTGTCCCTGGCCCGGTCCCTGTCCTCGGCCCTGTCCCTGGCCCGGTCCCTGTCCTCGACCCGGTGCCTGGCCTTGTGCCGGCGCCCCGGTGGATACCGACGGGTCCATGGCGGGAGGGTGCTGAGGGCGGGGTGGTGTGAGGTCAGAAGTGCGGTGCCCCGTCTCCACACCGGGCGCCTGTTTGAGCGGGCCCTCGGGGCCGAACCCCGGTGGCAGTGGGCCCAGTTGGTCGAAGATCTCGATCAGCTCGTCGTCGGGGCCGGGCTCGGGCAGCAGCTCCACGGCCGAGGCGAGCGCCTTGCGCGCCCCCGTGGCCGTCCGGAACCGCGCCTGCGGATCCGGCTGGAGCAGGGTCGCCACGACCTGCCACAGAGGTTCGGGGATGCCCTTGGGCGCACTCGGTGTGCCGTGCGCCGCGAAGTACTGCACGAGCGCCTTGGAGTCGGGCCGCGCGCCTTCCAGGAGATACAGCGCGACCAGTCCTACGGCGAACAGGTCGGCGGGGAAGTCCGGTTCGGAGCCCATCATCTGCTCGGGCGAGATGTATCCCGGCGTCCCCACCACGAGGTTGGTCTCCGTCAGGCGGGGTTCGCCCAGCCGCATCGCGATGCCGAAGTCGGACAGCCGCAGCCGGGGGCGGCCCGTGCCGGTGGCTTCCAGCAGCAGGTTGGCGGGCTTGACGTCCCGGTGGACGACGTCCTCCGCGTGCACCGCGGCCAGCCCGGACAGCAGCTGGTCGACAAGCGTGCAGACGAAGGACGGGGGCAGCGGGCCGTAGTCGCCGACCAGGTGGACCAGGGAGCCGCCGCCGACCAGGTCCATCGTGAACAGGACCTTGTCGTCGTCGGCGGCCCAGCTGGCGGGCGCGAGCACATGGGGGTGGTCGATCCGCAGCGCCTGTTCACGGACGAACCGCAGCAGGGAGTGCGCGTCGCTCTGCTGGAGCACCTTGGCGGCGACATAGCGCCGGCGCCGGTGGTCCCAGGCGCGCCAGACGGCGCCGACGCCACCGCGTCCGATCGGGTCGACGAGTTCGTACCGGCCGGCGAAGACCTCACCCATGGCTGTGCGTCGCTCCTCCCCCTTCGGTCTCCCCCCTTGCTTCCCCCACCGCGAGGGATACGACTCCCGTCGTATCCCTCAGAGATGAGTGACACCCCTCATGTCCTCTTCATGTCCCCCCCGTGCACCCCTCACGCCCGGGAGATGAGAGCCCGTGCGATGGGGTCCGGTGGAAGGACACGCCCCCGCGTGTCGTTCTCCGGTCCTTCTGTGGTGAGGCGCGACCCCCTCGCGCCTCACCGCGTCAGCTCTGGTGGGACTGGTAGTGCGTGACGGCGTCCGACGTGCGTCCCGCGCCGTAGACCCGGAGGAACTCTGCCAGTTCCGGGTGGGTCGGGGCGAGGGTGTCGGCGGCGTCGATGATGTCGCCGGCGGCCGCGACGGAGCGGAGCAGCGACTGGATCTCGCGGACGACCCGCTTGACCGTCGGTGCTCCCGAACTGTTCGTGGTCGTCGTGGCGTTGCTGAGCACCGAGCCCCCCTGCGACTTCTTGATCTCGTCCATCCGCTCGGTCGCCTCGGCGGCGCTGACGCTGCCGTCCGCGACCTGCCGCGCCAGATCCTGGAGCAGCTGCACCCGCTGCACCACGGCCGGGTTGCCGATCTTCGCCCGCTGTCCGCTCATGAGCTGCGACAGCATCGGTGCCGACAGTCCCAGTACCCCCGCGAGACGCGCCTGGTTGAGGCCAAGATCGTCTATGAGCTTACGGAAGAGCGCCCCCAGCGGCTCCCCGTACCAGTTCCGCTGCAGTTCCCGCGCTCTTGCGGTGGCTTCCTGCTGTGCGGCGTCCATTGCGTCTCCCCATCGCTTCCCCAAATACCGTGGTTCGCTGTAGCGAACCACGCCGAGCATCTTACGGAGAGTGGTCATCCATCGGGACCCCCAATCTTTTTGCGAGATACCCCGGGCGACCCGGTACTCTGGTCTGCGGCGCCGGCCGGTGGTGTGACTCCTCCGGACGGACGCTCCTTTTCCGGGGCCTTAGCTCAGTTGGTAGAGCGCTGTCTTTGCATGGCAGATGTCAGGGGTTCGACTCCCCTAGGCTCCACGACGATGAACCCCCTGACCTGCGGGAACGCGGTCAGGGGGTTTTTCTGTCCGCTTTCGTGCGCGCACCTGACAGAGTCCGCGGAGACCTGACAACGTCTGGACAACACCAGTGACGTGTTCCAGCCAATCCCCCTAGCGTTGAGGGGTGATGACGGCTGAAGCTAGGGAGCTCATCGAGGAGCTCGTCGCCGAAGGGGTCGCGCCGTGGTGGGAGGCGTGTCCGGGGGAGCGGCCGGCGGTGCTCGACGCCGTGCGGTGCGGGTTCCGCGGTGTTCGGATGGCGTCCGGGACGCCGTTGGGAGCGGTCCGGGCGGCCTGTGAGGCGGTGCGGGCCCGGGACGGCTTCGTGTCGGTCGCCGCGGCCGCCTTCGACGGTGCCGACGACCCGGAGGCGTGGGTGGCGGCGGCCCGGGTGCTGCACAGCGGGGTGGACCGGCCGAATCTGCTGGTGAGCGTCCCGGCGACGTCGGCCGGGATCGACACCGTCGCCGACTGTCTCGCCGAGGGGATCGGCGTCGAGTCCACCCTGGTCTTCTCGGTACGTCAGTACCGTGCCGTCCTCGACGCCCAGTGGACCGGGCTGGAGCGCGCCCGGGAACGCGGCGTCGACCTGGCGGCCCTGGGCACGGCCGCCTCCTGTGAGCTGGGGGCGCTGGAGGACGAGGTGGACGCGCGCCTGGACCGGCTGCCCGGCGCCGCGGCGAGCGGGCTGCGCGGCACGGCGGCCCTGGCCACCGCCCGGCTGCTGTACCGCGCGCGCGAGACGGCGCTGGCCGGTGCGCGCTGGCAGCGGCTGCGGGCCCGCGGGGCCCGTCCGCCGATGCTGCTGTGGTCGGGGACGCGGGCCGAGCAGGTGCCGTCCCTGGTCAGCTGGAACACCGGGCATGTGATGACGGCGCGGACGGTGGAGGCGGCGGCGCGCGGGCGGGCGCTGGAGGGCGACACGCTGCTGGGCTGTCATGAGCAGTCCCTGCGCGAGCTGCGCTGTCTCGCCGAGAGGGACGTCGACCTCGACGTCGTAGGAGAGGAACTGCTGCGGGCCCGGTCCCTCTGGGGAGCCGGGCCCGTGGTGTCAGCGGGCGGCTCCCGGCAGCGCGTGCCCGAGCCGGAGGTCGGCGAAGCCGGTGCCGGCCAGCGCTAGCAGCGGAGCCGATTTGACGACCGTCTCCTCGAACTCGGCCGCCGGGTCGGACAGGGCCACGATCGCGCCGCCGACGCCGTACCGCAGCCGTCCCGGAGTCACCACGGCGGTGCGGATGACGACGCTGTAGTCCGCGGCGCCGGACAGGGACAGATAGCCGAGGGCGCCGGAGTAGATGCCGCGCGGGCCGTTCTCCAGGCGGTCGATGATCTCCATGGTGCGCAGCTTGGGAGCGCCGGTCATCGATCCCGGTGGGAAGGCCGCGCGCAGACAGCGCACGGGGCTGCTGTCGGGGCGCAGCCGGGCGGTCACGGTGCTGACGAGCTGGTGGACGGTGGCGTAGCTCTCGACGGCGAACACCGGGTCGGCCCGTACGCTGCCGGTCTCGGCGCAGCGGCCCAGGTCGTTGCGGACCAGGTCGACGATCATCAGGTTCTCGGCGCGGTCCTTCTCATGGGTGCGCAGGTCGGCGACGAGGGCGGCGTCCTCCTCGGGGGTGGCGCCGCGCGGGCGGGTGCCCTTGATGGGCTTGGACTCCACGACCCCGTCGGCGCAGACCCGCAGGAACCGTTCGGGGGAGGTGGAGAGCACCGACAGCTCACCGAAGCGCAGCAGGGCGCCGAAGGGGGCCGGACTGGTGCGCCGCAGGAAGCGGTACGCCTGCCAGGCGTCGAAGGCGCCGTGCCCTTCGGGTAGTTGGGCTTCGGCCATGTTCGTGAGGCAGATTTCGTAGCTCTCCCCCGCGGCGATCTCCTCCTGGCACTCGTCGATGAGCCGGAGGTAGGCGTCGCGGTCGTGGCGCAGCCGCAACTCCTCGAAAGGCGCGGGGGGTTCGGGCACCGGGTCCGGGAGGGCGCCGGTGAGGGCGGTGAGGCGGCGGGCGGTGGCGTCGAGCCAGGCGCGGGCGGAGTCCGTGGCGTTGTTCTCGGCGAGGGCCAGGAGGTGGGTCGTACCCGTGTCGTGGTCGAGGACGAGGGCCCGGTCGGCGAAGACCATGACGGCGTCGGGTTCCTCCGCGTGAGGGCCGGGCGGGGCGCCGCACTCCGCCTTGAGGCCGTAGCCGAGGAAGCCGGTCCAGCCGAGGGCGAAGTCGCAGGGGAGCGGCGGTACTTCGACGTCCAGGGAGGCCAGGTCCCGGTCGAGCCACTCCAGGAACGGGCCTTCCACGGTTTCCTCGGCCGTCGCCGACCGCACGGTCACGGTGTTGGTGGCCACGTCGGCCCTCGCCACCCGGGCCAGCGGGCCGGAGGCGTCGCCCATGACGGAGAAGCGTCCCTGGCCGTCGCGGCGGCTGCTGTCCAGCCAGAACGCGTGGTCGGCGGCGCGGAAGAGGCGGTCGTGGAGCGTCTCGTCGTCGCAGGGGGTGGGGACTTGGGCGGTGAGGACGCGCAGGGAGCGGGTGGGGACCTCGGCGGTGAGCGCGCGCAGGGAGCGGGTGGGGGTACGAGGGGGCGGCGCCGGGGCCTGGAGCGTGACCGTCGCGCGGTGGCGGCCCTCGCCGGTCCGCGCCAGCCGGTGGAAGTTGGCCAGCAGTTCGTCGCCGTACTGCGAGCTGATCGACTCGGGGTGGAACTGGACGCCCCACAGCGGCCGTTCCCGGTGGCGCAGGCCCATGACCACGCCGTCCGGCGTCCACGCGGTGACCTCCAGGAGGTCGGGGAGGCGGGTCACGGCGAGGGAGTGGTAGCGCACCGCCTCGAACGGTGAGGGCAGGCCCGCGAACAGTCCGTCGCCCTCGTGCAGCACCGGCGAGGTGCGGCCGTGCCGGGGCTCCGGGGCGCGGTCGACGCTCGCCCCGTTCAGCAGCCCGATGCCCTGGTGGCCCAGACAGACGCCGAGCAGCGGCAGTTCGGTCCGCTCGATGATCTGCCGGCAGATGCCGAGGTCGGCGGGGCGCCGCGGGGTTCCGGGGCCGGGCGAGATGACGACGGCGTCGAAGTCCGCCAGCTTCGCCGGGTGCCAGTGCGGGTCGTCGTTGCGGACGACCGTCGGCTCGGCGCCGGTGACGCGCGCGAGCTGGTGGACGAGGTTGTAGGTGAACGAGTCGTGGTTGTCGACGAGCAGGGTGCGCATGGAAATCCGGTCTCTCCGCAGGTCGGATCCGTGGGTTCCGGTTGGTTCCGCTCAACTGGCCGGCGTCATCCGCTCCGGTCAGCCGGCCGGCACGATCTCCAGGAGCAGGTGTTCGACGATCTCGTTGCCGTACTCCCCCTCCCGGACCCGGCAGCTCTCCAGCACCCGCAGTTCACGGCCGGTCTCCTCGGCGATGCGGGTCAGGCGGGGGTGGTCGCCCCGGCTGCTGAAGTGGAGCAGGGCCCGCCCGCCGGGTGTGGTGCGCAGCGGGGCCTGGTGCAGATAGCGGCGGTGGGTGCGGTAGCCGGCGTCGACGTAGGCGCGTTCGTGGGCGGAGCGGTACTCGTAGTGGTCGGGCCCGAGGACGTAGTTCGAGCTCCAGAAGACGGTGTCGAAGCGTTCGTCGGCGCCGAGGCCGGCGAACAGGTCGCCGTGCACGGCCCGGAGCCGGTCCGTCGTGCCGTGGCGGCGGGCGTTGACGGCCGTGTTCTCCACCGCGCGGGCGTTGATGTCCGAGGCGACGACCGGACCGTGGCCGGCCAGTGCCGCGACCACCGCGATGACGCCCGTACCGCAGCCGATCTCCAGGAACGACCCTCGCCGCATCTCCTCGGCAACGGGCTCGGTGAGCCCCAGGAAGTCCAGGGCGATGCCCGTCGACGGCGAGTACACCGGGGCGAACACCTCGTCCAGCAGGTCCCATTGCCGGCCGGCGAGGGTGAACAGGTCGGGACGGTCGGCCCGGTTGAGGGACTGTCGGCTGCGTTCCAGAGAGCGCTCGTAGTCCTGCACCCGCGGTGTGTACGGCATGAGTCCCCACCCGTTCCGGTCGGTCGGCGGCGTCGCACTGTGCGTTGCCTGTGCTGCCGAGCGTGACGGCCGGGGTGGAGGGGGCGGAAGGTGCTCCGGCAACAGTACGAACCCGTCGGTTAGGTGATCACATCACCGTCAAAGCCGATGACCTGCACTTTTGATGCGACCCGGTCAAGAACTGGTTGACCCTCGGTAAAAACCTGAACTAGGTTTTCCGGAACGATCTGGTCCATGCTCTGGGGGAGGGCCGCGGGTTGCAGACCGGTGGGGGCGTGCTGGACGCGTATGTGCTGGCCATGCTCGACCTGCTGGCCGGGGAGGCGCCCGCCGAGCGCTTCGAGGAACTGCTGCGGCAGGCGGCCGCGGCCGGCGTCGCCGCGGACGAACTGGCCAAGCTGACCGCGGCCAAGGACCGTTCGCTGGAGGTCAGACAGCTCTTCGCGCGGCGTCAGCAGCGCGAGGCCGGACTGTCGGCGCTCGTCGACACCGCACGCGACCTGACCCACCCGTACAGCCTCGACACCCTGCTGGCCGTGATCACCCGGCGGGCCCGGCTGCTGATGGGCCTGGACATGTCCTGGGTGAGCCTGCACGGCGACGACGGGATCTCCCGCGTCCGGGCCGCGGACGGCCACGCCTCCGCCATCACCGTCGGGTTCGACGTGCCGCTGGCCGGCGGGGTCGGAGCACACGCACAGAAACGATCCGCCCCGTTCTGGACCCCGGACTACCTGCACGACGAGAGCTTCGTCCACAACGAGACCATCGACCACGTGGTCCGGTCCGAGGGGCTGCGGGCCATCATGGCCGTCCCGCTGCGCCACGAGAACTCCACGCTCGGCGTGCTCTACGTCGCCGACCGCAACATCCGGCACTTCCTGCCCAACGAGATCTCGCTGATGGCCTCACTCGCCGACCTCGCGGCCGTCGCCATCGAGCGGACCCGGCTGCTGGAGCGGACCCGGACCGAGGTCGCGGAGCTGACGGGCGACGTCTCGCAGGCCAAGGACTCCTCCGCGACCGTGCGCCGGCTGCACAGCATCCACCGGAGCCTGATCGACCTGGCCCTCGGCGGCAGCGAACTGCCCGCCCTGCTGGAGCGGGCGTCCGCCGAACTCGGCGGCGCGGTGCTGGTGCGGGGCACGGTCGGCAAGGATCTCGCGTGTACAGAAGGCTTCCCGGACTTTTTGTCGGGCCTCGAATCTACCCGCATAGACAACGGCAGGGACACCCGCGTGGACGGTTCCCCCGTCGACCGTCTGTGCCTGGACGCGCAGGCCGCCGACGGCCCCGTACGCTGCGACGACGGCACCGGCGGCATGCTCTGCGCCTGCCCGGTCACCGGCGGCACGGAGAGCCTCGGCACCCTGCTGCTGCACGGCGCGCGGCCTCCGTCCGAGGCGCAGGAGCAACTGCTGGGCCTGGTCGCGCAGGCCGTCGCGGTGCAGCTGCTGATGCAGCGCAGTTCGGCGGTGGCCGAGGGCCAGGTCAGGGACGAGCTGCTGCACGACCTGCTCCATGTCTCCCAACTCCCGCCCGCCCAGCTCGCGTCCCGGGGGCGCCGCCTCGGGGTCGACCTCGCCGAGCCGCACGTGGTCGTGGTGGTCCGGCCGGAGGGCGGTTCGCAGAGCCGGGCCAACGCCTGGGCCTCGGCGTGCGCGCACCGGCTCTCGGGGCTCAAGTACGTCGACGGCGGCCACATCGTCCTGCTGCTGCCCGGTGACGATCCGTCCGGTGCCGCCAAGGCCGTACAGCGGGAACTCTCCGTCGTGCTCGGGCATCCGGTGACCGGCGGCGCGGCCGGGCCGACCATCGCGCCGGACGACGTCAGGCGCGTCCACCAGGAGGCCCGCCGTTGCCTGGACGCCCTCACCGTCCTGGAGGGCACGGGCGGTACGGCCTCGCCCAGGGAACTCGGGTTCCTGGGACTGCTGTTGTCGGAGAAGCAGGACGTCGAGAGGTTCGTCGGGACGGCGATCGGGCCCGTACTCGAGTACGACCACCAGCAGTCGACCGAGCTGCTGCGGACCCTGGAGTCGTACTTCACCTCCGGCAGCAGCCCCACGCGGGCGGCGGAACTGCTGCACGTCCACCCGAACACCGTCTCCCGCCGGCTGGAGCGGATCACCGACCTGCTCGGCCCTCACTGGCAGGAGCCCGCACAGGCGTTGGAGGTGCAGCTGGCGCTGCGGCTGCATCGCACACGGCATCTGCTGGGAGGCGGAAGCGGAGGCGGAGGCGGGGCCGGGGGCGGGCAGTAGGGCGTACGGCCGCTCTCACGCGCTGCGTGCCGTGACGGTGCCGGAGGTGTTGAAGCCGTCGGCGGTGTCCCGGTCGTCGGCCAGGGTGTGGGCGGCGTAGGCGACGGAGGCCAGGGTGGTGTGGCGGTGCCAGCCCTTGAAGGAGCGGCCGACGAAGTCCCGCAGCCCGACCTGTTCGCCGGTCGTGGCGCAGTCCCGGGCCACGCGGCGGGCCAGCTTGGCGAGTCTCAGCAGCGCCGGGACCGGCAGGCGGTCCAGGTCGGTCAGCCAGAACTCCGTCGGTGGCCGGCGCGGGTCGGCCCACTCGCCGAGCAGCAGCCCCGGCCGCCCGCCGTCCGGCAGCGTCACCGGGACGCCCACGACCAGCGAACTCCGTACGGTCGTCGGGCCGCCCAGTGGATCGGCCCACTGGACGGGGCGGCGCAGGGCCCGGACCGAGTCGGCGATCCGCTGCGCCGCCAAGAGCCCCGCGCCGAACCCGGGCAGCGACGGCTCGGCCACGGCCAGCGCGGTGCCACCGGGGACCCGTACCAGCAGCGGGACGCCGGCCTCCCGGTAGCGCCGTATCGTCGCGCCGAGGTCCGGGCCCGCCGCGCCGAGGACCACCGGCCGGCGCGGCAGCCCCCACTTGAGCGTGGACCTCAGGACCGAGGCCGCGCACTCCTCCAGGCTCTCCTCGCCCGCGCCCTCGGGGATCTCCGCCCGCCGGCGCCGTTCCGCGTCGCGGATCCAGCCGCCGGGCAGATGCAGCCGCCAGTTGACCGGCGCGCTCGTCCGCTCCGAGGCGAACCACAGACCGAACGCCTGCTGTCCGCTGTCCGGCCGGCCGGCGCGCGGCACGAACTGCCGACCGACGCCCACCGAGTGCTCACCGACCTTGGGAATGGCCATCGGCTGAACCACCCAGGCGGACGGGGCGACGGCGTCCTGAAGGCGTCGGGCCAGCTCCGCGCGCATCGGCGACCAGTCCCAGGTGGAGGCGGCGATGAGATGGTGCAGGCTCTGCTCGGCCGCCCCGCCGCCGACCGCGGCGGCGATCCGGCGCACCGACTTGCGGCCGTCCGCGGCGAGCAGCCCGCGTACGTACTGCTCGGCCCACCATCGCTGGTCCTTGCGGCGCAGCACCCGCGGGAACAGCGTGGCGGACAGCTCCGCGACGACGTCCGCCGACTGGTGGAAGTCGGCCCAGCCGAGGTCCGCCCCGGGCCCGTCGAGGACGGCTTCGCCGGCGATGGGTTTGCCGAGGAGAGCTTCGCCGAAGACGGCCTCGCTGACGACGGGTTCGCCGAAGACGGTCTCGCCGAAGTCGGCCTTGCTGACGACGGTCTCGCTGAAGTCGGCCTTGCTGACGACGGTCTCGCTGAAGTCGGCCTCGCCGAGGACGGCTTCGCTGAAGACGGCTCTGGTCACGGTGACGCCTGCCTCTCACGCGCTGACTTCTGACGCCTCCCACCCTGCCGAGCGGCCCGGCACCCGGAGGAGGTGCCGAGGGAACCCCGTCGGCCCGGCGGATGGTGACCGGACCACCACCCCGGGCCGTCGAACCACGGACGTAAGGGCTCGGCACGGACTTCGAGAGGTGGTCCGACCACCATCCGCCGGACCAACCGCCCCTCACCGAAGGGCAACCTGACGGATTCCTGCGGACCTGATGAGGATCGCGGACCGTGCTTGTGACACCCCCGGCCCGCTCCACACAGTGATGGTCATGATCAGCGCTCGGCACCGGGCCCCGACAGCGGGCGACCGGATCGCGCCGGGTTCCCTTCCCTACCGTCCGGGGGCCGTTCATGCCGTCACCACACCTCGCCGACGCCGTCGGCGCCCACCGTGAGAAACGTGCCGACCGCGTGGCCCTGTCCTGCTGCCACCGCAGCGTCACCTACCGTCGGCTCGACGCCCTGACCTCGACGTTCGCCGACCAGTTGGACCGGCTGGACCTCGCGCCCGGCGCCACCGTCTGCGTCCCGGCGCACAAGTCGCCGGAGACCGTCGCCCTGCTGCTGGCGGTGTTCCGCCGGGGCCTGGTCGCCCTGGTCCCCTCACCCGACCTCGGCGCCGAGGCGCTGGCCCGGCTGAGCCGGCAGGCCCGCGCCTCCCACCTGCTCGCCGTGGACGAGCAGAGCACGCTGTCCGCCGAGCCGTTACCGCGCGACGAGACCGAGGCGACCGGGTTCGCGATCCCCGACCCGGCCCGCACCCGACTGCTGCTCACCACCTCCGGCTCCACCGGAACCCCGAAGATCGTGCCGATCCCCGTCGACGGCTTCACCGCCTTCGCCGACTGGGCGACCCACGCCTTCGGCCTCACCGCCGACGACGTCGCCCTCTCCTACGCGCCCCTCAACTTCGACCTGGCCCTGCTGGACGTATGGACCTTCCTGCGGCTCGGCGCCGAGGTCGTCCTCGTCGGCAAGGAGCAGGCAGCCGACGCCGCACGCCTCGCCGACCTGGTGAGCGGGCGGCACGTCACCTTCGTCCAGGGCGTCCCCATGCTGCACCGGCTGCTCGCGCAGGGTCCCTCCCAACCCACCGTCCGGCAGGCCGTCCTCACCGGCGAGGCCATGCCCGCCGACCTGCTGCCCAAGGCGTTCGCGGCCTGCCCCGAGGCGCGGTTCCACAACGTGTTCGGCTGCACCGAGACCAACGACTCGTTCGTGTACGAGGTCCCCCGCGCCCCCGGTCAGCAGGAGCGGATGCCGATCGGCCGGCCCCTCCCGGGCGTCCGCGCTCTCGTGCTCGCGCCCGACGGAACCCCGCTGGACGGCCCCGGCACCGGCGAACTCGTCGTCTCCACGCCCTTCCAGACCGACGGCTACCTCCGGACCGCCCTGAACGAGCGGGCGTTCGCCGAGTTCGACGGCCACACCTACTACCGCACCGGCGACATCGTCACCCGCGCCGCGGACGGCCTCGTCCACCTCGAAGGACGCGCCGACTGGCAGGTCAAGGTGCGCGGAATCCGCACCAACCTCCAGGAGGTGGAGGCCGTCATCACCACCCACCCCGACGTGAGCGAGGCGGTCGTCGTCGCCCTGCCCGACGACCAGGCGGGGGCCCGTCTGCACGCCCGGGTGACCCGGCGTCCCGCCGCCGCGCTGACCGGCCTCGGCCTGCGCAGCCACGTGGGCGCCCGGCTGCCCCGGCACGCCATCCCGTCCTCCGTCCACATCACCGACCAGCCGCTGCCCCGCACCAGCACGGGCAAGCCGGACCGCAACCGGATCAGAGACGACCGTATGAAGGAGACCGCGACCGCATGACAACCGCCCAGACCCCCCACGCCACGGGTGCCCAGCCGCTGCACGCCCCCCACGCCACAGCCGATGAGCTGCGCGCCCACATCGCCGCCGAGTACCTGGCCGGCGAGGACGCCTCCGACCTCACCGACGACTTCGACCTCATCGCCGCCGGCGTCATCGACAGCCTCGGCCTGGTCCGGCTGGTGTCCCACATCGTGACCGCCTATCAGGTGCCGGTGGACGACCTGGAGATCAGGCCGGAGCACTTCCGGAGCATCGCCGCGATCACCGAGCTGATCGTCCGTCACGCCGAGCCCGCCCCGGCCGCCTGACCGACCCCGCCACACCAGCCTCACCACCACCCCACCACCACCCCCCTCAACAACCAAGGAGACCCCTGTGTTCACGCGCACCGTCGACGAAGTCGCCCCCGTCGAGTGGGGCAACGGCACCAGCCACCGGCTGCTCGTCGAGGCCGACCGGATGGGCTTCGCCTTCGCCGTGACCCTGGTCCGCCAGGGCACCACGAGCGCGCTCCAGTACCGCAAGCACCTGGAGGCCTGCTACTGCGTCGCGGGCTCCGGCGAGGTCATGGAGAAGGACGGCACCCGGCACAAGATCATGCCGGGCACGATCTACGTCCTGAACGAGCACGACCCGCACTACCTCATAGCCTCCGACTACGAGGACCTGCACCTGGTCTCGGTCTTCAACCCGCCGATCGTCGGCAACGAACGGCACACCCTGTCCGAGGACGGCTTCTCCCAGTACTGACGGGCCCGACGGTTCAAGGAGCAGCCATGTCCGACCAGCCACCCCCCTCCGACCTCCTCCATCTGATGGCCCCCTGGGCCGACCGCCTCAACGCCGATCTCGACGGACTCGACAGCAGGGCCGAGTTCCCCCGGGACAAGTGGTCGGCCGTCCAGGACTCCGGCCTTCTGCGCACCCCCTTCGCCCCCTCGTACGGCGGCCACGGCCGCTCCCTGACCGACACCATGCGGGCCCTGGAAGGACTGGGCCGCGTCTCGCACGACTCCGGCCTGTCCTTCTCCGCCTCCACCCAGATCGTGTCCGTGGGCACACCGCTCCAGCGGTTCGGGGACGACGACCTCAAGGAGCGCTACCTCCCGAAGATCGTCTCCGGCGATCTGATCACCGCCCACGCCATCACCGAGGAGTCCGGCGGCTCCGACGCGATGAACATCTCCACCACCGCCGTCCGCGACGGCGACCACTACGTCGTCAGCGGCGGGAAGATGTTCATCACCAACGCTCCCGTCGCCGACGTCTTCCTCCTCTACGTCCGCACCGGCGCCCCCGGCCCGTTCGGCCTGACCTGCCTCCTCGTCGAGGCCGGGACGCCCGGCCTGGTGGTCGGGCCGGCCATGGACAAGATCGGGCTGCGCACCAGCCCGATCGGCACCCTCGCCTTCGAGGAGCTGCGGGTGCCGGTCGCCCAGCGGGTCGGCGGGGAGGGCGCCGGGTTCCTCGTCCTGGACCACGTCATGAAGCGCGAGGTCCTGTTCGCCTTCTCCATCACGCTCGGCGAGATGACCCGCCGACTGGAGGAGACGGTCCGATTCGCCAAGGACCGCACACAGTTCGGCCAATCCATCGGGAAGTACCAGGCCATCTCCCACAAGATCGCCACCATGAAGATCCGGACCGAGACCGCCCGCAAATGGCTGCGCGACACCGGCGCGAAGGTGGAAGCGCGCAAGGACGCCGCCCTCGACCTCGCCGCCACCAAGACCGTCGTATCGGAGGCGAACGTGCAGAACGCCCTCGACGCGGTCCGCATCCACGGCGGCCGCGGGGTGCTCACCGCGCACGGCGTCGAACGCGGACTGCGCGACTCCGTCGCCGGGACCATCTACTCCGGCACCAGCGAGATCCAGCGCACCCGGATCGCGAGCCTCCTCGGCCTCTGACCAGGCCCTGTGACGATCTCCTCCGACGATCTCCTCCGACCAGTTCCTCCGACCAGGGAACGAGCCATGACCACCACCGACGTGACCCACAGCCTCACCGCCCCCACGCAGTTCCTCGACTACGAGTCCGACGCCGTCCAGACCTTCATCGACGACGTCATCGACGACCGCTGCGCCGACCGCCGCGAGAACGCCGTGAAGCTGTACTACGCGGTCCGCGACACCGTCCACTACGAGGTGTACGGCGCCGACCTGTCCCGCGAGGGCCTCAAGGCCTCCAGCACCGCCACCGCCAAGTCAGGCTTCTGCCTGCACAAGTCGGCTCTGTTCGCCGCCTCCGTACGCGCCCTCGGCATCCCCTCGAAGCTGGTGTACGGCGACGTCCGCAACCACCTCGCCTCGCCCCGCCTCATCGAGCACATCGGCGGCGACGTCTTCTTCCACGGCCTCACCCAGATTCACCTCGACGGCCGCTGGGTGAAGGCCACCCCCGTCTTCAACAAGGTGCTTTGCAAGCTGTACGGCATGCAGCCCCTGGAGTTCGACGGGCGCACCGACAGCCTCTACCACCCGCACGGCAGCGGCGCCGCCATGGAGTTCCTCAAGGACCACGGCGCCTTCGACGACCTGCCCTACGAGTTCGTGATGGCGTCCATGCGCGGCGCGCACCCCCGGTTCCTGGACGGCACCGGCACCGGCACGGTCTCCGGCGGCTCGCTCACCCTCGAAGCCGACGTCCCCGCCGCCTCGTCGCCCACCCCGAACAGCTGAGGAGCCCACACATGACTGTCACCGCCACCGCCCTCGCCGCCGACCCCACCCTCCTGGACATCGACGAGGAGGTCCGCGAGGCCCTGCACGAGGGCCGCCCGGTCGTCGCCCTGGAGTCCTCGGCCATCCCGCACGGCCTGCCCTACCCGGCCAACCTCGACCTGGCCCTCGACATCGACGCCGCCGTCCGCGCGGAGGGCGCCGTCCCCGCCCGGGTCGCCCTGCTCGACGGCCGGATACGCGTCGGCATGACCAAGGAACAGCTCGAACTCTTCGCCGCCGACCCGGCCGTGCCCAAGGTCAGCACCCGGGACATGGGCATCACCCTGGCCCGCGGCGGCTCCGGCGCCACCACCGTCTCCTCCTCCCTGGTCGCGGCGGAGCTGGCCGGCATCCGGGTGTTCGCCGTGGCCGGCATCGGCGGGGTGCACCGCGACGCCCCCGATACCTTCGACATCTCCGCCGACCTCGTGCAGTTCACCCGCAGCAAGGTGGCCGTGGTCTGCGCGGGCGCCAAGTCGATGCTGCACCCGGCGTGGACCCTGGAGTGGCTGGAGACGGCCGGCATCCCCGTCCTCGGCTACCGCTGCGACGACTTCCCCGCCTATCTGAGCGTCAGCAGCGGCATCCCCAACCCCCACCGCCTGGACGACCTGCGCGAGATCGCCGCCGTCGTCCTCGCCCACTGGCGGGCCGGCAACGCCACCTCGCCCGTGATCACGCACCCGATCCACGAGGCGGACGGCATCCCCTCCGCCGACATCGAGGCCGCCCTCGCCGACGCCACCGCCGAGGCCAAGGCGGCAGGTGTCAGCGGCCCCGCCATCACCCCGTACCTCCTCAAGGCGATCTCCCGGGCGACCGCGGGCCGCACCTCCGCCGCCAACCGCGCAGTCCTGCTGTCCACCGCGAGCCTCGCCGGCCAGTTCGCCACCCAGTTCGCCCTCGAACTAACCGAGCCGACAGGCGCCGGGGCAGGGGCCAGCGCAGAGGCAGAGGCAGGGGCAGGGGCAGGGACCAGGGCAGCGGCCCGAGCTGGGGCGGGTGCGGGCGCATGACGACGTACGACGCCCCCGACGCCGCCGCCTCTGGCCTCGACACCTCTGACGCCGCCGCCTCGGGCCTCGACGCCCCCGACGCCGTCCTCTTCGACCTCGACGGCACCCTGCTCGACACCCCCGGCGCCATCGCCGGAGTCCTCGCCCGGGTACTGGAGCGGACCGGCCGCCCCGACGTCCCCGCGGACCGGATCCGCGCCACCGTCGGCAAGCCGCTCGGAGCCGTCTTCGCCGAACTCACCGGGCTCCCCGAGGAACACCCCGACGTGACCGCGGCCGTCGCCCTGTTCCGGGAACTGTTCCGCGAGGAGGTCGTCCCCAAGGCCGCCGACCTGGTCTTCCCCGGCATACCCGAACTCCTGGCCCGGCTACGGGCCGAGGGCCGCAGGACCGCGATCTGCACCAGCAAGATCCGGGCCAGCGCGCTCGAACTCCTCGAACCCGCCGGCCTCCTCGACGCGTTCGACGCCGTCGTCTGCCACGGCATGGCCCCGCGCGGCAAACCCCACCCCGACCTGGCCCTGCTCGCGGCCCGCTCCGTCGACGTGGCACCCGGCCGATGCGTGGTCGTCGGCGACGCCGTCGACGACATGCGGATGGCCGCCGCGGCCGGCATCCCCGCGATCGGCGTCACCTACGGCGTCGCCACGCGACGGCAACTGACCGAAGCGGGCGCCGGGCCCGTGGCCGACACGGTCGAGGAGCTGGCCCAGGCACTCACCCCCGCACTCGCCCCCGCACGAGCCGCCCAGGCTCCGCACCTCTGACGGCACGACAGACGACGCCGCTGACAGCACACCAGACGGCACGACTACAGAACCAGGCGGTCACCCCACCATGCCCCTACCCACCACACCCCCCACGCCGGCGGCGTCCCGCGGACTCCTCGGCGGGCTCATCACCCTCTCCGCGGCCCAGTTCCTCATCGCGCTCGACTTCTCCGTCATCTTCGTCGCCCTGCCCGACATCAGCGCCGACCTGGACCTGTCCGGCACCGCCAAGCAGTGGGTCGTCAGCGCCTACTCCGTGTTCTTCGCCGGCTTCCTGATCGTCGGCGGCAGGCTCGGCGACCGGCTCGGCGCGCGCAAGCTGTTCATGGCCGCGCTGGTCCTCTTCGGCGTCGCCTCACTGCTGGGCGGCCTCGCCGCCAACGCCGCGCTGCTGCTGATCACCCGCGCCCTCCAGGGCATCGCCGCGGCCTGCCTCCAGCCCTCGATCCTCGCCCTGGTGAACACCACGTTCCAGGCCGGCAAGGAACGCACCCGGGCGCTCGCCGTCTGGGGCACGGTCGGCGCCAGCGGCCTCGCCGCCGGTGTCGTCATCGGCGGCCTGCTGACCAGCCTCTCCTGGCGCTGGACGTTCTTCGTGAACCTGCCCTTCGCCGTGCTGTGCGTGCTCGCCGCCCCCAAGTTCCTGCCGGGCAAGTCCGAGCACGGCCGCACCACCACGCTCAACGTCCTCAACGCCGTGCTGTGCACCGGCATGGTCCTCGTCTCTGTCTTCGGCCTCACCCTCGCCGCCGACGCCGGCTGGACCGACCCGCTGACCCTGGGCAGCTTCCTCGCCGGAGCCCTCCTGCTGGCGCTGTTCGCCGGACGCGAGCGCGTCAGCACCCAGCCCCTGGTCGACCCCGTACTGCGACGCACCCGCAGCCTCGTCATGGGCATGTGCTCCTCCGCGCTCTACATGGCGAGCGTCGCGGGCGTCGAGTTCTACCTGGTCACCCTGCTCCTCCAGGACGGCCGCGACTACGCCCCGCTCGCCGCGGGCATCGCCTTCCTGCCGCTCGCCGCATGCATCACCTTCGGCAACATGATCGCCGGAAAGATCGTCGGCCCCCTCGGCGTACGCCGCTCCCTGGCACTGGCGTTCACCGTCGGCGCGCTCGGCCTCGCCCTGCTGGGCGCCTCCGCCACCCACCACAGCTACCTCGCCGCGCTACTGCCCGGCCTGGTGGTCAGCGGACTCGGCCACGGCATGATCTACACCTCGATGTTCGTCGGCGGCACCCGTGACGTGGACGACCGCAACCAGGGCGTCGCCGGTGCCCTGATGACGACCACCCAGTACGCGGGCGGCGCCTTCGGAGTCGCGGCCCTGGTCCTCGTCCTCGGCACCGACCCCGGCGACGGAGCCTTCCGCACGGCGTTCCTGCTGGCCGGCGGCGTCGCCCTGGCCGGCGCGGTGATCGCGTGGATCGGCTTCGCGGCGACAACAGAAGCCGACACGGCGGGAGCTGGCGCGGAGCACGCGGAAGCCCTCCCGACCGCCACCCCCGCCCCGGCAGGTGACCTCTGATGACCGCCGCCGCCCGCCTCGGCATCCTCGTCATCCACAACGACCCCGTGCCCGAGACCGAGATCTGGCGCACGGCCCCCGACGACGTCTCGATCCACACCGCCCGCTTCGAATGCCCGCGCCCCGCGGATACCGAGTACGTCGGCAGCCCGGCCGGCGCCCTCGCCCACGCCCCCGACGTCGTCCGGGGCCTGGACCAGCTGGGCCGGCTGGGCGCGCACAGCATCGCGCTCTGCTTCGGATCGAGCAGCTTCTTCGGCGGACCCGCCTTCGACACCGAGTTCATCGAGGCGGCCGGCGCCCACGCCCACGGCGTCCGTGTCTACACGGCGGCCACCGCCATCACCGCCGCCCTCCAGGCGACCGGCATACGCCGCCCCCTGCTCGTCATGCCGCCCTGGTTCACCGAGCCCACCTTCCGGGCCACCGAGGCCTACCTCGGCGAGGTCGGCATTGAGGAGACCCGCCTCGTCCAGTTCCAGCTGGGCCCGGAGTGGGACGGCACCGCCCGCTACAACGCCTTCGACGAGGGCGCCCACTGGACGATCGACCCCACCGAGGTCCACCAGCAGGTCGTCAAGGCCTTCCATGACCCGGACGCCCCACGCCCCGACAGCGTCCTGGTACCCGGCAGCGGCTTCCCCTCCCAGGGTGCAGTCGTCCCCCTGGAACAGGAACTCGGCGTCCCGGTCATCACCTCGAACCAGGCAGTCCTCTGGTACGGCCTCCAGCTCGCCGCACCCGGGAGCGCCCCGGACCCGGAGTCGGCCGGAGGCCTCTTCGGCCGACGTTTCACGTGAAACATCGCTGTGGGGCGAGAAGCCCGTTCAGGCCTCCCGCCCCACAGCGACACTCAGAGAGCCGGACGTCACCGGCCGCGCACCTCGCCGGACGTCACCGCCCGTCGTCGCGGTGCGCAGCCTCCTCCTCGGCCTCCTTGGCCTGCACCTCAGGGTCGAGAACAGACTGACCACTGCCGTCCACCGAGGTCAGCCGATTCGACTCGGGCACCTCGGTCGCGGCCGGCGGCTCCACCAGCCAGTCCGGGTTGGCCTGCTTGTCCCACCACTTCCAGGCAGCGAAGGCACCGCCCGCGAGCAGCCCCGCGACCGCCAACGCCTTCGCGAGACGGCCAACCCTGGCCCGCCGCGCGTGCTTGCGCGTCAGCTTCTCGATCTCCTTCGGCGATACCTGCCCGCGCAGCGCGGCCAACGCGGCCACACTGCGTGAAGCAGCCTCGTCCCTCACCGGACCGGCCGCTGCCACGGCCTGCTCGATCCTCGGACGTGAATAGTCGGCGGCCTGCCGGGCCGCCTTCCGGGTGCGCTCGGCGGCCTCATGAGCAGCCTGGTCGACCTTCGGCGGTACATGCGTACGGGCCTGCTCCAGCCGCGGCGCGAGATGCACGTCGTACTGAACACGGGCCTGCTCGGCCGCCTGCGACACCCTCGGCGCGATCCGTACGCGCGCCTCCTGTGCGTAGTGCGCGGCCCTGTCCTTGGCTGTGTCGGCGTAGGGCGCCACCACTTCCGCGGCGTGCAGCACGCTGTCCTTTGCCGAGCCGGTCGCGGCGCGCACGCTGTCGATGCGGGTCACGGGAATCCTCCTCCTCGGTGGCGTACGGTAATTCGACTTTCCACCCTTTTACGGATCATGCATGCCAACCGACGGAGAGGCATGTGAGGGCGGGCATACGGGGCAACGGGAGCTTGCCGTCGACAATGCCACGGATCGCCGAGGAGCGCGCCCGGCACGAGGCGACTCGTCCCATTTTCCGCCCACGACGCCTGAACGGGACCTCCACCGAGCCGACGGGCGCCGAACAGCCCTGACCGTGCGAGGATCGGGACGTCACACGAGGACAACGGAAGGCAGACCGTGGCTGAGCAGCTCTACGCCACCCTGAAGACCAACCAAGGCGACATCGAAATCCGGCTGCTGCCGAACCACGCCCCCAAAACGGTCCGCAACTTCGTCGAACTCGCCCAGGGCGAGCGGGAATGGACCCACCCCGCCACCGGCGAGAAGTCCACCAACAGGCTCTACGACGGCACAGTCTTCCACCGGGTGATCAGCGGATTCATGATCCAGGGCGGTGACCCGCTGGGCAACGGCACCGGCGGCCCCGGCTATCAGTTCGAGGACGAGTTCCACCCCGACCTCTCGTTCCACAAGCCCTACCTCCTGGCCATGGCCAACGCCGGCCCCGGCACCAACGGCTCGCAGTTCTTCGTCACCGTCGGCACCACGACCTGGCTCAACCGCAAGCACACCATCTTCGGCGAGGTCACCGACCCGGCCAGCCAGAAGGTCGTCGACGCCATCGCAGACACCCAGACCAACCCGCGCACCGACCGTCCCGTGAACGACGTCGTCATCGAGTCGGTCGTCGTGGAGACCCGCCAGAGCTGACACCGGGAACCAAACGCCCCGCTCATCCGTAAGGAGGGGCGGGGCGGTTTCATTGCATACGACGACGTAGGGGACGACCTCATGGACCAGGCGCCAGGCAGCCCACAGCAGGAACAGGGCCTGCCCGGCTGCTACCGCCACCCCGACCGCGAGACCGGCATCCGCTGCACCCGCTGCGAACGCCCGATCTGCCCGGAATGCATGGTCAGCGCCTCCGTCGGCTTCCAGTGCCCCGACTGCGTCCGCGGCGGCTCCGGCACCGGCCACGCCCCCGACGCGGCAACACCCCGCACACTCGCCGGCGGCACGGTCACCTCCGACCCACGGCTCGTCACCAAGATCCTCGTCGGTATCAACCTCGCCGTGTTCATCGCCGTTCAGGTGTCGTCGTCGCTCCTCAGCGACCTCGTCCTGATCGGCGCCTGGCCACCGGCACCCTTCACGCCCACCGAGGGCGTCGCGGACGGCCAGTGGTACCGCCTGGTGACCTCGATGTTCACCCACCAGGAGATCTGGCACATCGGCTTCAACATGCTCAGCCTGTGGTTCCTCGGCGCCCCCCTCGAAGCGGCCCTCGGCCGAGCCCGCTACCTCACGCTCTACCTGGTCTCGGGCCTCTGCGGCAGCGCCCTGGCCTACCTGCTGGCCTCCCCGACCACCGCCACCCTCGGGGCATCCGGCGCCATCTTCGGCCTCTTCGGCGCCACAGCCGTCCTCATGCGCAGGCTCCAGTACGACATGCGGCCGATCATCGCCCTGCTCGTGATCAACCTGATCTTCACCTTCGGCTGGTCGAACATCTCCTGGCAGGCCCACATCGGCGGCCTCGTCGGCGGCGTCGTCATCGGCTACGCCATGGTCCACGCCCCGCGCGAGCGCCGCGCCCTCGTCCAGTACGGCACCTGCGCGCTGGTCCTCGTCGTGGTCGTCGTCATGACGCTGGTGCGCACCACGCAGCTCATCTGAGCGCGAGAAGCCCGGTTGTCCACAGCGGGTTGCGAATCTTGTGCATAGCGTGCGCGAACAACTGTGCCCCCTGTCGCTGACCCGTGTTTTCGCAGGTCAGGCAGGGGGCGAACAGAGGGCGAACAGGCTTGCGGAGGCCGGTGTGGCAGTCGTACCGGCGTCAACCCTCTGTGAGTTATCCACAGATCGTCGTTCTATTGTCCCCAGGTAGCCTGTGGATACTTCAGCGATCTGTGGATAACTCAGTGAATAGCCCTGGGGAGAGCTACTTCCACTGGGTGGAGACGCCGAATCCGGCGGCGATGAAGCCGAAGCCCACCACGATGTTCCAGTTGTCCAGCGCGTCGATGGGCAGCGAGCCGTCCGTCACATAGAAGACGACGATCCAGGCCAGCCCGATGACGAACAGGGCCAGCATGACGGGCGCGACCCAGGCGCGGCTGTTCAGCTTGATGCTGGTCGCCTGCTTCGCCGGCGGCGGCGTGTAATCGGCCTTCTTGCGGATACGTGACTTCGGCACGAGGGTCTCTCCTGTCGATGCGCTGCGTGGCCGCGCAGGTAGCTGGGTCGGGCTCGGGGCAGCGTACAAGGGGACACTGAGTGCTCCCCCGGGCGTCCGTTAGCGTAGTGCTTCCGCGGCGCCGAAGGAGATAAGGGTACGTTGAGCAATTCTGCCAACCCCCAGGGGATGGAATCCACCCCTGTCCGCGGCCGACGTTTCCGGCCCGTCCGGCTGCTCACGGTGGCCGTCTTCGCGCTCGCCGGCCTCATTTTCTTCACCAGCTTCAATACGGCCAAGGGCACCAATATCCGCACGGATGCCTCGCTGCTGAAGCTTTCCGACCTGATCCTGGAGCGCAGCCACAAGAACGGACAGCTCGACGAGTCCAACGGTGCCCTGCGGGACGATGTGGAGGCGCTGGCCGAGCGGGACGACGGTTCCACGCGGGCCGAGGACGAGAAGTTGTCGGCGCTGGAGAAGAAGGCGGGCACTCAGAAGCTGAAGGGCGAGGCGGTCAGCGTCACCCTCAACGACGCTCCGCCGGACGCGACGGCGAAGCTCCCCGGCTACCCCGAGCCGCAGCCCGACTACCTGGTCATCCACCAGCAGGACCTCCAGGCCGTGGTGAACGCGCTGTGGCAGGGCGGGGCCCAGGGCATCAAGGTCATGGATCAGCGGCTGATCTCCACCAGCGCTGTTCGCTGCGTGGGCAACACGCTCATCCTTCAGGGCCGGGTCTACTCACCGCCGTACAAGATCACGGCGGTCGGGGACCCGGAGAAGCTGAGGCAGTCGCTGGCGGCCAGCAAGGCGATCCAGAACTACATGGTCTACGTCAACGTCTACGGCCTCGGATGGAAAGTCGAGGACGACGGCACGGTGACTCTGCCCGGCTACTCGGGCACAGTGGATCTGCAGTACGCCAAGCCTGTGGAGTAGGTCTCTCCGGGAGCCGCCGGTGCGTGTACGTCTTGTCATCAGGACCCTCAGCGAACTCTGCATCACCATCGGCGCGGTCATAGTCCTCTTCGTGGTCTACGTGCTGTTCTGGACCGGCGTGAAGGCCGACGACGTCATGGGCGAGCAGATCGACCAGCTCCAGGAGGAGTGGTCGAAGGGGCAGGTGGAGCAGCCGAGGAGCACCGGGGGTGCCGAGGCCTCCGCGACTCCGTCCGCTCCGGCGCCGTACAAGAAGGACAAACCCTTCGCGATCATGTACATCCCGCGTCTTGGTTTCACGTGGAACAAGCCGGTGCTGGAGGGCACCGGCGTCGGCACGCTGAAGAAGGGCCTCGGTCACTACGCGCGCACCGCGCAGCTGGGTGGGGAGGGCAACTTCTCTGTGGCGGGGCATCGGCGTACGTACGGCGACCCGTTCAAGGACTTCCCGAAGCTGCGGCGCGGGGATGCGGTGGTGCTGACGGACGGGACGACCTGGTTCACGTATCGGATCGACAAAGGGCCCTACAAAACCGTTCCCACGGACGTTGAGGTGATCGATCCTGTGCCACGTAAGTCGGGGTACGAGCGGTCGGGCCGCTATCTCACCCTGACCACGTGCGATCCGGAGTGGGGTCACAGCCACCGCCTGATCGTGTGGGCGCATCTGGACTCCACACAGCCTGTGGAGGCAGGGAAACCACCGGCCCTGCGCCGTTAGTCTGGTGCGGTACGGCGTGAGTCTGGTGCCGTGGTGCGACGGAAGGGACGGCATGTACGGCTGGATCTGGCGGCATCTGCCGGGGAACGCGTGGGTGAAGGCGTTGCTCTCACTCGTGCTGGCGCTTGCTGTGGTCTACGTCCTCTTCCAGTACGTCTTCCCGTGGGCGGAGCCGCTGCTGCCCTTCAACGATGTGACGGTGGACAACCAGTGAGTGCGCGGATTCTCGTCGTCGACAACTACGACAGCTTCGTCTTCAACCTGGTGCAGTACCTGTACCAGCTGGGCGCCGAGTGCGAGGTGCTGCGCAACGACGAGGTGTCGACGGCGCACGCCCAGGACGGTTTCGACGGTGTGCTGCTCTCGCCGGGCCCGGGTACGCCGGAGGAGGCGGGGGTCTGCATCGAGATGGTCCGCCACTGTGCGGCGACCGGGGTGCCGGTGTTCGGTGTCTGCCTGGGCATGCAGTCGATGCAGGTGGCGTACGGCGGTGTCGTGGACCGGGCGCCTGAGCTGCTGCACGGCAAGACGTCGTTGGTGGAGCACGAGGGCAAGGGTGTGTTCGCCGGGCTGCCGACGCCCTTCACCGCGACCCGCTATCACTCGCTCGCCGCCGAGCCGGAGACGGTCCCGGCCGAACTGGAAGTGACCGCCCGGACCCACGACGGCATCATCATGGGCCTGAGGCACCGTGAACTGCCGGTCGAGGGCGTTCAGTTCCATCCCGAGTCGGTGCTCACCGAGCACGGTCACCAGATGCTGGCCAACTGGCTGGTGGAGTGCGGCGACCAGGGTGCGGTGGCGCGATCTGCGGGGCTGGCCCCGGTGGTGGGCAGGGCCACGGCGTGACCGCACTGCGCCCCGAGCGCGAGTCGGAGGCCTCGTACGGGGAGCAGCAGCCGTACGAGTCCTACGAGTCTTATGTGCCGCCCCTCGATGACGAGACGGTGGCACTCAGGCTCTCCGACCTGCCGGAGCGAATAGATGAGGCTACGTCGCCCTCTGGCGTCTCGTCCGCATCAGCAGCCACCGGAACCCCCACCGGTGGTCGTGCGGCCCGGAGAAAGGCCGCCAAGCGGCGTGGCGGGCGTCATGGGGGCAGACGGGCGGAGCCGACGGCGCCGGAGGAAGAGCCGGAGGACTCCGCGTCCCCCCTCTCCCGTGTCGAGGCCCGCCGCAGGGCGAAGGCCCGCAAGCCCAGTCCTGGGGTGCTCGCGAGCCGGGCGATCGGTGAGGTGTTCATCACCACCGGCGTGCTGATGCTGCTGTTCGTCACGTACCAGTTGTGGTGGACGAACGTCCGGGCGCATGCGCAGGCCGGCAAGGAGGCGAGCAACCTCCAGGAGGAGTGGGAGAGCGGGCAGCGGGCGCCGGGCGAGTTCGAGGCCGGGCAGGGTTTCGCCCTCCTCCACATTCCCAAGCTGGATGTGGTGGTGCCGATAGCGGAGGGCGTCAGCAACAAGAAGGTGCTCGACCGGGGCATGGTGGGTCACTACTCCGAGGGCGCGTTGAAGACGGCGATGCCGAGCGCGAAGAGCGGCAACTTCGGGCTGGCGGGGCACCGGAACACGCACGGCGAGCCGTTCCGGTACATCAACCGTCTCACCAAGGGCGATGAGATCGTCGTGGAGACCCAGGACGACTACTTCGTGTACAAGATGACGTCGTCGCTTCCGGTGACGTCGCCGAGCAACACGAGTGTGCTGAACCCGGTGCCGCCGCAGTCGGGTTTCACGGCGCCGGGTCGCTACATCACGCTCACCACCTGCACGCCGGAGTTCACCAGCAAGTACCGGTTGATCGTCTGGGGCAAGATGGTCGAGGAACGGCCGCGCAGCAAGGGCAAGCCGGATGCGCTCGTCAATTAAGGGCAGATGACCAAGTGGCAGCCACCACCGACCACCAGGAGCACACCGACACGCCCCCTTCCGCTGCGCGTCGGCGCCGCGGCATGGGCCCGATCGCGATGGCGATCAGTGTCTTCGGTGAACTCCTCATCACCGCGGGCCTGGTCCTGGGTCTGTTCGTCGTGTACTCCCTCTGGTGGACGAACGTCATCGCCGACCGCGCGGCCGACAAACAGGCCGACAAGGTCCGCGACAACTGGGCCCAGAACACGGGGCCGGGAGCCCTGGACACCGGCGCCGGCATCGGCTTCCTGCACGTCCCGGCGATGAAGAACGGCGAGGTCCTGGTCGAGAAGGGCACGTCGACGAAGATCCTCAACGACGGTGTGGCGGGCTACTACACGGACCCGATCAAGGCCACGCTCCCCTCGACCGACAAGGACGGCAACTTCACCCTCGCCGCCCACCGGGACGGCCACGGCGCCAAGTTCCACAACATCGACAAGATCGAGAAGGGCGACCCGATCGTCTTCGAGACGAAGGACAAGTGGTACGTCTACAAGGCGTACGCGATCCTTCCGGAGACGTCGAAGTACAACGTGAAGGTCCTGGGCGCCATCCCGAAGGAGTCCGGCAAGAAGAAGGCCGGCAAGTACATCACGCTGACCACTTGCACGCCGGTGTACACGTCCCGGTACCGGTATGTGGTGTGGGGGGAGCTGGTGCGGGTGCAGAAGGTGGACGGGGAGCGGACGTTGCCCAAGGAGCTGCGCTGACTGAGCGAAGGATGTCCGGGCTGGCGATGGTGAGGTAGGGGGCGCACCGTTTGCACTGGACCACCATGCGTCGTCCGTCGGCCGTGATCCCGATGATGTCGACCCCTCTGTCTCCGTGACCGCCTTGCACGACGACGTTGGCAGCCATCCCGCACGCCCTCGAGTCGCTTCAGCCGGTCGTGGTGCTGATGAAGCCGTCGCTCGATGCGCTGGACTCCGGTGCGCAGCGCGATCAGTTCGCGTCGGTGTTGTTATCCACAGGCTGGGTGCGGGCCAGGTACTCCGTGTCGAGGAGGTACGTGCGCACCTGACGTGCGACGTCGCTGTCGCGGAGGAGCATGGCGACGCTGAGGACGGCTCTATGTAAGGACACGAGCGCGAGTGAGCCCCGGCCCCTGAGAATCAGGGAACCGGGGCTCACTCGTTGCCGTAAGTCGGCGTCAGTCCTCCGTGCGGGCCGCCTATCCGGTCGTGCCGCCGAAGATGTTGGTGCCTCCGTCGTTGCCGCCGCCGCCCTGGTCGGTGGTGAACAGGGTGATGGTGTCGCCCTTGTTGACGGTGCTGCCCGGGGTCGGGTTGGAGGTGACGACCGTGGCGTTGCCGTCCTGGGAGCCCTGGACCTGTACCTGGAGGCCCAGGTTCTGGAGGGTCTTCGTGACCTCGTTCAGCTTCTTGCCCGCGATGTCCTGGGGAACCTGAACCTGCTGGTTCTCCTTGGCCTTGCCGAGGTGGATCGTCACCGTGGAGCCCTTGTCGACCGAGTTGCCGATGCCGGGGTCGGTGCTGATGACCTTGTTGACCAGGTTGGCGTCGTCGGTCTCCGTGTCGGTGACGCAGTTGCCGGTGAGGTTGCTCGACGTCATCAGGGCCTTGGCCTCGTCACAGGTCTTGCCCGCGACATCCGGCACCGTGGACTTCTGGACCTCGACGGCGACGGTGAGAGTGATCTCCGTGCCCTTTTCGACTTCCTTGCCGAAGACCGGGGTCTGGTCGAGGACGGAGCCGGTTTCCTCCGTGGACTCCTTCTCCTTCTTCTTGACCACGAGCCCGAATTCGTCACCCTCGAGCCTCGTCTTGGCGTCCTCGTACTGGTCGCCGATCACGCTCGGCACGGTCACCTTCGGGGCGCCCGTAGAGACCACCACGTTGATGGTGGACTGCTTGTCCACGTCGGTGCCCGGCTCGGGGTCCTGCGAGCAGATCTTGCCCTTGGGCTGGTCCTCACACGTCTTCTCGGTGGGATTCAGCTTCAGGTCGCTGTTCGTGGCCATGTTCTTGGCGGTGTCCAGCTTCTCGCCCACGAAGGTCGGCACCGCCACCTTGTCGTCGGCGGCGTTGTTGCCGCTGAACGCCCACTTCCCGATCAGGATCGCGCCGATCAGGACCAGGACAGCCGCCACGACCAGCAGGATTGTGGAGGTGTTGTTCTTCTTCTGGCGGCGGCGGTCGGGGCGGTCGTCGTAGCCGCCGTAGTTCGGGTCGTCCGGGTTCATCGGCGGGAGCATCGACGTGGCGCCGGCGTCCGTCGAGCGGAGTGCGGTCGTCGGCTGGTCGTCGGGGTAGCCGCCGTAGCCGACCGAGCCCATCGCCGCCGTGGCCGCGACCGGCTGGCCGTCCAGGCACGCCTCGATGTCGGTGCGCATCTCGTCGGCGGACTGGTAGCGGTAGTTCGGGTCCTTGACCAGGGCCTTCAGCACGATCGCGTCCATCTCGGGCGTGATCTCGGGGTCGAAGACCGACGGGGGCTGTGCTTCCTCACGGACGTGCTGGTAGGCCACGGCCACCGGGGAGTCGCCCACGAACGGGGGGCGGACCGTCAGGAGTTCGTAGAGGAGGCAGCCTGTCGAGTAGAGGTCCGAACGCTGGTCGACCTGCTCGCCCTTCGCCTGCTCCGGCGACAGGTACTGCGCCGTGCCGATCACCGCGGACGTCTGGGTCATCGTCATGCCGGAGTCGCCCATGGCGCGGGCGATGCCGAAGTCCATGACCTTGACCTGGCCGTTGCGCGTCAGCATGACGTTGGCCGGCTTGATGTCACGGTGGACGATCTGGTTGCGGTGGGAGTACTCCAGGGCCTGAAGGATGCCGATCGTCATCTCCATCGCGCGCTCCGGCAGCAGCTTGCGGCCGGAGTGCAGGAGTTCGCGCAGCGTGGAGCCGTCGACGTACTCCATGACGATGTACGGGATCGAGACCCCGTCGATGTAGTCCTCGCCCGTGTCGTAGACCGCGACGATCGCGGGATGGTTGAGCGAGGCGGCCGACTGGGCCTCCCGGCGGAACCGGGCCTGGAAGGACGGGTCGCGTGCGAGGTCCGCGCGCAGCGTCTTCACCGCCACGGTGCGGCCGAGCCGGGTGTCATGCGCGAGGTAGACCTCCGCCATGCCACCACGGCCGAGCACCTGGCCCAGCTCGTACCGGCCGCCGAGGCGACGCGGCTCTTCCATAGCTACCTACCAGCCCTCTCCGTCGGTCCCGACCGGCACTGGTGTGCGGTCGGAGGCTGCCGTCCGGGCCTACCGTACCCGGCTGGCTTTGTGTGACCTGGCCAAGCCCGTCACCCGATACAGGACCGGTATCGCAACGTGCACCGATGTGAAGGGGACGTGATGGGGGTCACTTCTTGGAGTTGATGACCGCCTCCATCACGCTCTTCGCGATCGGTGCCGCGAGGCCGCTGCCGGAGATGTTCTCGCGGACCGCGCTCTCGTCCTCGACGACCACGGCCACGGCGACCGGCTTGCTGCCGTCGCTGAGCTTCGCGTACGAGATGAACCAGGCGTACGGGTTCTTGCTGTTGTTCTCACCGTGCTGGGCGGTGCCGGTCTTGCCGCCGACGGTGACGCCGTTGCCGATCTGGGCGGTGGTGCCGGTGCCCTTCTGGACCACGGTCTCCATCATCGACTGGAGGACCTGCGCGTTCTCCGGCGACAGCGGTTGGCTGAGCTCGGCCGGGTCGTTCTTCGCGATGGTGTCCAGGTTCGGGGCCTGGAGCTCGTCGACCATGTACGGCTTCATGAGCTTGCCGTCGTTGGCGACCGCGGAGGCGACCATGGCCATCTGAAGCGGGGTGGCGGCGGTGTTGTACTGGCCGATGGAGGACAGGGCGACCTGCGAGGGCTCCATGTCGTCGGAGAAGACGGAGGCGCTGGAGCGGACCGGGGTGAACTGCTCCTCGTCGAAGCCGAACTTCTTGGCCTCGTCCAGCATCTTGTCGTTGCCGAGGTCGGCGCCGATCTTGCCGAAGACGGTGTTGCAGGACCACTGCAGGGCGACGCGCATGGTGGCGTTCTTGCAGGGGATGTTGCCCTCGTTCTTCAGCTCGGTGCGGGTGCCGGTCATGACCCAGGGCAGCGGGGAGTCGGTCTTCTCGTCGGCGTCGCCGTACAGACCGTTCTCCAGGGCCGCCGCCGCGGTGACGACCTTGAAGGTCGAGCCGGGCGGGTAGACCTCGCGCAGGGCCCGGTTGAGCATCGGGTCGTCGGGGTTGTTCTTCTTGTCGAGCTTCTTCCAGGCCGCCGCGTCGGAGTCGCCGCCGCCGGCGATCGTCCCGGGGTCGTACGACGGGTAGGAGGCCAGCGCCAGGATCTTGCCGGTGGACGGCTCCAGGGCGACGACCGCGCCCTTGCCGCGCTTGGCGAGACCCTCGTAGGCGGCCTTCTGGGCGGCGGCGTTGAGGGTGGTGACGACGTTGCCGCCCTCCTTCGGCTTGCCCGTGATCATGTCGAGGGTGTTGCGGAAGAAGAGCCGGTCGTCGTTGCCGGTGAGGATGCCGTCCTCGATGTACTCGAGCTGGTTGGCGCCGTAGGCCTGGGAGACGAACCCGGTGACGGGCGCCCACATGGCGCCGTTCTTGTAGGTGCGCTTGTACTTGAAGTCGCCGGTGGTCGTTTCCTTGTGCCCGGTGATGGCCTTGCCGTCGACGATGATGTCGCCGCGCGGGGTGGCGTACCGCTCGATGGCGACGCGGCGGTTGTCGGTGTCGGTCCGCAGGTCGTCGGCCTTCACGTACTGGAGCCAGTTGTCGCGGACGAGCAGGGCCAGGACGAGGAAGCCGCAGAAGAGGGCGATCCGGCGCAGGGGCTTGTTCATGACGGGCGGACCACCTGGGTCATCTCGGCGTCGGGGCTGGGGGCGGGGGCCGGGGCCGGGCGGCGCGCGGTGTCGCTGATGCGGATCAGGATGCCGATCAGGGCCCAGTTGGCGATGACCGACGAACCGCCGTAGGCCACGAACGGCAGCGTCATACCGGTCAGCGGGATGAGACCCATGACACCGCCGGCGACGACGAAGACCTGGAGCGCGAAGGCGCCGGACAGGCCGACGGCGAGCAGCTTGCCGAAGGGGTCGCGGGCGGCGAGGGCGGTGCGCACGCCGCGTTCGACGATCAGCCCGTAGATCAGCAGGATCGCCATGACGCCGGCCAGGCCGAGTTCCTCGCCGAACGTGGCGAGGATGAAGTCGGAGTTGGCGGCGAAGCCGATCAGGTCGGAGTTGCCCTGTCCGAGACCCGTGCCGAGGGTGCCGCCGGAGCCGAAGGCCCACAGGGCCTGCATGGCCTGTTCGGAGTGGATGATGCCGTCCTGGACACCGGCGCGGGAGAGCTCGAACTCGTGCATCGGGTCGAGCCAGGCCTGTACACGGGTCTGGATGTGCGGTTCGAAGCTGGCCACGCCGACCGCGCCGACCGCGGACATGAGCAGACCGAACACGATCCAGCTGGTCCGCTCGGTGGCGACGTACAGCATGATGATGAACATCCCGAAGAACAGCAGGGATGTGCCGAGGTCGGTCTCGAAGACCAGGATGAGGATCGACATCACCCAGACCACGAGGATCGGACCGAGGTCGCGCCCGCGCGGCAGGTACAGGCCCATGAAGCGACGGCTGGCCAGGGCCAGGGCGTCTCTCTTGACCATGAGATAGCCGGCGAAGAACACGGCCAGGGCGATCTTCGCGAACTCACCGGGCTGGAGCGTGCCGAGGCCGGGGATCTTGATCCAGATCTTGGCGCCGTAGGTGGGCGCGCTGAGACCGGGGATCAGCGGCATCACGAGCAGGAGCATGGCTCCGGCCATGGAGATGTAGGTGTACCGCTGCAGGACTCGGTGGTCCTTGAGGAAGATCAGTACGGCCACCAGCAGGGCCATGCCCATCGCCGAGTACAGCAGCTGGCGCGGTGCCGACTCGACGAAGTCCCTGCTCGCCTGGAGTCGCTTGGACTGGTCCAGTCGCCAGATGACGACAAGCCCGATGCCGTTCAGCAGCGTAGCCAGTGGCAGCAGCAGCGGATCGGCATACGGCGCGAACTTGCGTACGACGAGATGGCCGACGCCCGCGAGCAGGCCGAGGCCGAGGCCGTAGCCCAGGAGACCGGCGGGGAGTTCGTCGTTGATGGCGAGGCCTACGTTGGCGTAGGCGAACACCGGGATGACGACGGCGAACACCAGCAGTGCGAGCTCGGTGTTGCGCCGGCTCGGCGTGCCGATCGAGCCGATCGTGGACGTGTGGTGCGTCGGCGAGTTGGTGGTACTGCTCATCGTGTGACGGGGCCTCTCACGTACCGCACTTGCCGGCGACCTGCTTCTCCTCGTCGGAGAGCGTGGGGCCGGGGCTGGGAGTGGGCGCGGTCGGGGTTGCGGACGCGTTCGGGGACGGTGAGGTCGAGGTGGACGGACTGGGCGACGCCTTGGACGTCAGGGAGGAGCGGGTGGTTCCCGTGGTCCCGCCGGCCTCGCCCTCACCGGTCTTGGAGTTCTTCTCGCTCTCGGTCGCCTGCGCCTCGGCCACCTTGCGGCACGCGGATGCCTGCACGGAGAGTTCGTCGATTTTCTTCTGAGCGGTCTTCAGACCGCCTTCCGCGATGGTGTTCTCGACGAGCTCCTGCTGGTACGGCTGCAAGTACTTGAGTTCGATCTTCGGGTAGTCCTTCTCCACCTTCGACAGCGAGACCCAGGCGAGGTCCTGGCTGATGCCGCGGTAGAGGGCGACGTGGTCGCCGTTGGCGGCGACGTAGTACTGGGTCTGGGTCCAGCGGTAGCCGCCGTAGAGCCCGCCGCCGATGACGCCGAGGGCGAGTGCGATGTAGAGGGATCTCTTGAGCCACTTACGGCCCTTGCGGGGCTTGACGAAGTCGTCGTCGGAGTAGCCGCCGAAGCCGTCGGTGGAGATGAAACCGGTGACGTCGCCGGAGCCGGGCGGGCCGAACTCGCCGCCCCCGCCGCCCTGTCCGGGCACTTGGCGGCCGAGCCCGGAGGCGCGTCCGGCGGGGGTCTGCATGATGCCGTTGTCGTGCAGCTGTAGCTGGTTCTCGGCGACGGCGCCGACCACGACGGGGGTGTCGGAGAGCTGGCCCGCGAGTGTGTCGCCGGTGTCGAGGTCGAGGACGTCGGCGACGATGACGGTGATGTTGTCGGGGCCGCCGCCGCGCAGGGCGAGCTGGATCAGCTCCTGCACGGTCTCCTGCGGGCCCTGGTAGCTGGCGAGGGTGTCTTCCAGCGTCTGGTGGGAGACGACGCCGGACAGGCCGTCGGAGCAGATCAGATAGCGGTCGCCGGCGCGGACCTCGCGGATGGAGAGGTCGGGCTCGACGTGCTCGCCGCTGCCCAGCGCGCGCATCAGCAGGGAGCGCTGCGGGTGGGTGGTGGCCTCTTCCTCGGTGATGCGGCCCTCGTCGACCAGGCGCTGCACCCAGGTGTGGTCCTGGGTGATCTGGGTGAGGACGCCGTCGCGCAGCAGGTAGGCGCGGGAGTCGCCGACGTGGACGAGGCCGAGGCGCTGGCCGGTCCACAGCAGGGCGGTGAGCGTCGTGCCCATGCCCTCCAGCTGCGGATCCTCCTCCACCATGGAGCGCAGCTGGTCGTTGGCGCGCTGCACGGCGATGCCGAGGGAGGTGAGGACGTCGGAGCCGGGGACGTCGTCGTCGAGGGCGACGATGGTGGAGATGGCCTCGGAGGAGGCGACCTCACCGGCGGCGGCGCCGCCCATGCCGTCGGCGATGGCGAGCAGTCGGGGTCCGGCGTATCCGGAGTCCTCGTTGCCCTCCCGGATCATGCCTTTGTGCGATCCGGCGGCGAAGCGCAGTGACAGACTCATGCGCACCTCGCCCGTCGGCTCCGGATACATCCGCACGGTGCCCACCCTCCGGTCGGGAGCGCGCCGGGGCCCGGGGTGGGGGCCGCTGCGTGCTCGCTCCGCTCGCGCCTATTCATGATGTAGCACTACTTCCGCAGCTCGATGACGGTCTTGCCGATGCGGATCGGCGCGCCCAGCGGAATCGGTGTGGGGGTCGTCAGCCGGCTCCGGTCCAGGTACGTGCCGTTGGTGGAGCCGAGGTCCTCGACGATCCACTGGCCGTCCCGGTCCGGGTAGATCCGCGCGTGGCGGCTGGAGGCGTAGTCGTCGTCCAGCACGATGGTGCTGTCGTGCGCCCGGCCGAGCGTGATGGTCTGGCCCTGGAGCGCGACGGTGGTGCCGGTGAGGATGCCCTCGGACACGACCAGCTTGGTGGGGGCGTTACGGCCCCGTCGGCCGCCGGCGCTCTGCTGGCGCTGCTGCGGCGGCGCCTGCTGCTGGCGCTGGGCCTGCTGAGGCCGGTTGGCCTCGCGCCGGGAGCCGCGCTGGGTGACGCGCGTACCGAACAGGTCGCTGCGGATGACCTGCACGGCCACGATCACGAACAGCCACAGTACGGCCAGGAAACCCAGCCGCATGACCGTGAGGGTCAGCTCTGACATTGCCCCCGCTTCACCCTTCGGCTTGCCTATAGATAACGGTGGTGCTGCCCACGACGATCCGCGAGCCGTCGCGGAGCGTAGCGCGGGTGGTGTGCTGTCCGTCCACCACGATGCCGTTGGTGGATCCGAGATCCTGGACGGTCGAGGGCGTTCCGGTTCGGATCTCGCAGTGCCGGCGGGAGACGCCGGGGTCGTCGATCCGCACGTCGGCCTCGGTGCTGCGGCCCAGCACGAGTGTCGCGCGGGAGATCTGGTGGCGGGCGCCGTTGATCTCGATCCAGTGGCGGGTGCGGCTGCCGGGTGCCGGGGCACCGACGGGTCCGCCGGAGCGCGGGGCCTGGGCGGGCTGCGGGTAGCCGTAGCCCCCGGGGCGTCCGCCGGGGGGCGGTGCGGCCGGCATGGGCGGGGCGCCGGCGGGCGCGGCGGACTGCGGGTAGCCGTAGCCGCTCGGCGCCGTGGGCCGGGCGGCCGGTGCGGCGGCTGCTCCCGGTGTTCCGGGGGCCTGCTGGTCGGTGGAGGAGGCGAGCGTACGGCTGCGCACCCGGTAAAGGCCGGTGTCGAGGTCGTCGGCCTTCTCCAGGTGGACCTTGATCGGGCCCATGAAGGTGTAGCGCTGCTGCTTGGCGTAGTCGCGCACCATGCCGGCGAGCTCGTCGCCGAGCTGGCCGGAGTAGGGGCTGAGCCGCTCGAAGTCCGGTGTGCTCAGCTCCACGATGAAGTCGTTGGGGACGACGGTCCGGTCGCGGTTCCAGATCGTCGCGTTGTTGTCGCACTCGCGCTGGAGCGCGCCGGCGATCTCCACGGGCTGGACCTCGGACTTGAACACTTTGGCGAAGGTGCCGTTGACCAGACCTTCGAGACGCTGCTCGAACTTCTTCAGGACTCCCATGGGGCACCTCCTCCGTAGTTGCTGCCGTCCTGCACCCCGCAGAGCGGGTACTGCCTTACCTGGTACTGCACCTGGTACTGCTTACTGATCGTATCCACGCGCCGGTGAATCGGCTGGTTCCCCCTGTCGGCACCGTCGACGGGTGTCGACGCCTCCGAAGTTCCCTGTGGAGCTCCTCTTCGAACTCCCGCGGCCGACTTGTCCTTGTCAAGGATCGTAGAGGTGGCCGTGGACCAGTGTCCCGCACCTGACTGTGGACCCCGACCGGCTCCTGGTGAGACGGACGGGACCGGTACGAGGTTGATACGTGAACCGGTCGACGTTGATACGTAGCCGCAGGGGCGGGGGTTCGGTGCCGTCCGGTGAAGGTCCTGGTCGGCTGCTGCCCTGGGGAAAGGGATGTGAATCCACCTCTGTCAGCGTGCTAATGTTCTGGGTGTCGGAAGGCGCCAGGCCCGCAAGGGAACAGGGCCCGAGGACACACCCAATGCGCGGGTGGCGGAATAGGCAGACGCGCTGGATTCAGGTTCCAGTGCCCGCAAGGGCGTGGGGGTTCAACTCCCCCCTCGCGCACCAGATGAAAGCCCCCCAGGTCTCGGACCTGGGGGGCTTTCTCGTTGTCCCGTTGTCCTCGATCCCGCTCTCCTCGGTGCGGATCGCGTGGTGAGGACAATCACACGACGTGAGCCTAGGCGGCCAGGCGTTCGGCGACGGCCTTCGCCTTGATCTCGGCGTCCTGGAGGGCGCGCTCCCGGGAGGTCTCGTAGAGGGGGATCAGTTCGGTCATCGCCGGGTTCTGCGGGGCCATGGTCAGCTCCGGGACGATGAAGTCGAGGTCCAGGGCGAGGGAGTCGGCGAGGACGGCCTGAAGGTAGTTCTGTACGTACTCGTAGTCCTCGCGCGGGGTGCCGGGCGCGTAGGAGCCGCCGCGGCTGGCCACGACGGTGACCGGGGTGCCCTTGATCCTCGAGTCCTCCGCCATGAACGTGCGGCCCACCAGCATCACGTTGTCCAGCCAGGCCTTCAGGGTCGAGGGGATCGCGTAGTTGTACATCGGGGCGCCTATCAGCACCGCGTCCGCCCCCTCCAGCTCCTCGATCAGTCGCACGCGCGCGGCGAAGGCGGCGGCCTGCTCGGGGGTGTGCGACGCCGGGTCGGAGAAGCCGGCGGTGTGGGCGTCGGCGGTGATGTGCGGCACGGGGTCGGCGGAGAGGTCGCGGTAGATCACGGTGCCCTCCGGGTGCTGCTCCTCCCAGGTCCGGCGGAAGGCGTCCGTGACGGTGCGGGAGGCGGAGGCGCCGTGCGGGAACACGGAGGAGTCGATGTGGAGCAGCGTGGCCATGGGGTCTCCAGGGGGAGGCAGCGGTGAGTGACCGCTGGGGAAGCGGCTAGTAATTCGTACTCGACTATGAATAACACAGGGACTTACTTTTTTTCATCTCCCTACGAAGAGGGCAGTACCCTGGGGGCATGGCGGGTGAGCGGAGTCACGGCACCGAGGCGTGCAGGCGGGTCGACGACGGGATCACCCGCGTCTTCCAGCTCCTGGGAAAGCGCTGGACCGGGCCGATCGTGGCCGTCCTCACCCCGGGACCGGCGTACTTCGTCGATCTGCGCCGGGCGATCCCCGGCATCAGCGAACGGATGCTGTCCGACCGCCTCACCGAACTCGCCGCCGCGGGACTCGTCGTACGCGAGGTCGACGAGGGGCCGCCGCTGCGGGTGTCCTACCGGCTGACGGAAGCGGGGGCGGCGCTGGAGCCTGCGTTCGCGGAGCTGGGGCGGTGGGCGAAGCGGTATCTGGTGGGGTGGGAGCCGGGGGGCGGTTGCTGAGCGGCGGTCGGAGCGGCGTGGGAGCCGGGGGCCGTTGCTGAGGGGCAGCCGGAGTCGGGTGGGTTTTCCACAGCTGTGGAGTTGTCCACAGGGTCTGACGCGTTTCGGCCACCGGCTGTACGGTCTGCACGAGTTGATGTTCGGGCGCGTGCGTGTGCGGGGGAGGCGGTCGCTGTGACCGAGGTCGGTACGGAAGCTGCTGTGGAGGTTTCCTCAGAGGCGGGGCGCAGGCTGCCGCCCGCGCGCGGCTTCGCCGCCTGGCCCGCGCAGGGCTCGCCCAAGGAGGAGGGCAAGTCGCTGCGGGCCAGGATCCCGCGCGGCGCGCATGCCGCCCTCGACGTGGACGGCTCCCGCCCCGACGCGGTGAGCGCGGTCGAGGAGTCCAGCCGCGGACGCCTGCCCGAGCTCACCCCGATCCGCGTCGGACGGATGGCGGCCACGCCCTTCGCCTTCCTGCGCGGCTCCGCCGGCCTCATGGCGTACGACCTGGCACGCACCCCCATGACCCGGATCGTCGCCCAGATCTGCGGCGACGCCCACGCGGCCAACTTCGGGCTGTACGGGGACGCGCGCGGCGACCTCGTCATCGACCTCAACGACTTCGACGAGACGGTGCCGGGCCCCTGGGAGTGGGACCTCAAGCGGCTCGCCGCCTCGCTGGTGCTCGCGGGCCGGGAGGCGGGCGCCGACGAGGACACCTGCCGTCAGGCGGCGCACGGCGCGGTGGGTTCCTACCGCCGCACCATGCGGCTGCTCGCCAAGCTCCCGGCGCTGGACGCGTGGAACGCCATCGCGGACGAGGAACTGGTCTCCCACAGCGACGCCCACGACCTGGTCGGCACTCTGGAACGGGTCTCGGAGAAGGCGCGCGCCAACACCAGCGGGCGGTTCGCGGCGAAGTCGACCGAGCCGACCGAGGGCGGCGGGCGCCGCTTCGTCGATGCCGCGCCGGTGCTGCGGCGGGTGCCGGACGCGGAGGCAGCGGCCGTCGCCGGCGCCCTGGAGGAGTACCTGGACACCCTCTCCGAGGACCGTCTGCCGCTGCTGGCCCGGCACGCGGTGCACGACGTGGCGTTCCGCGTCGTCGGCACGGGCAGTGTGGGCACCCGCTCGTACGTCGTGCTGCTCCTCGACCACCGTGGCGAACCGCTGGTCCTGCAAGTGAAGGAGGCCCGCCCCTCGGCGCTGCTGCCGCACCTGGTGACCGCCGGCTTCGAGGCGCCCGCGGAGGGGCACGAGGGCCGCCGGGTGGTCCTCGGGCAGAAGCGCATGCAGGTCGTCAGCGACATGCTGCTGGGCTGGACGACGGTCGAGGGCCGCCCCTTCCAGGTGCGGCAGTTCCGCAACCGCAAGGGCAGCGTCGACCCCGCCGCGCTCGCCGCCGACCAGATAGACGACTACGGCCGGATGACCGGCGCGCTCCTGGCCCGCGCCCACTCCCACAGCGCCGACCCGCGCCTCGTCGCCGGGTACTGCGGCAAGAACGAGGAGCTGGACGAGGCGATGGCGACGTTCGCCGTCGCCTACGCCGACCGCACGGAGGCGGACCACGCGGAGCTGGTGGCGGCGGTGCGGGCGGGGCGGATCCCTGCGGAGATGGGCGTCTGAGAGGCCCGTGGGGGCTGACGTGCGCGGTGCGGGGTTCGCGGTGCCGCGTGGGCGTGGGGGCTGAGGTACGCCGTGGCGGGGGCGCCGCTGCGGCCGTGGCCTACGCTGGTCGGGTGACGACCCCGGAAGCTGAGCAGGGTGGTGTCGCCGGCGGGACGCGGGCGGTGCCCGAGGACGGTGCGCCGCGGCCCGAGGAGCGGCTGGAGCGGGCCGTGCGGGCCGCCGAGCAGGCGCTGATCGAGTACGAGATCGCGGTGGAGACCTTCCGGATCGAGGTCGAGAACTTCTCCCGGCTGCACCACCAGAAGCTCGGGCCGATGTACACCCGGCTCGATGAGCTGGACGCGGAGATCGCCGAGATCAGGGCCGTCCGCAGCGGTGACCCCGAGGACCGGCGCAAGGCGGACGAGGCCCGCGCCCGGGTGATGCCGATGCCGGCCGTGGAGGAGCTGTTCCACGGCTGGATGGACGGGGACGGCCTGTTCCCGGAGGCCGCGGCGATGCTCACGGACCAGCAGGTGCGGCCCCCGCAGCGGGTGCGGCCCAGCGACGAGGCCCGCAAGCTCTACCGCGAGCTGGCCCGCAAGGCCCACCCCGACCTGGCCCAGGACGAGACCGAGCGGGCGCGGCGCGAGGAGTTCATCACCCGCGTCAACGCCGCCTACGGGCGGGGCGACGAGCCACTGCTGCGGGAACTCGCCGAGGAGTGGGCGGCCGGCCCCAAGCCGCCGGAGCAGCAGCCGTCCGAGAGCGAGGAGCTCTACGCTCGCCTCGAATGGCTCGCCCAGCGCAAGGAGCTGCTGACCGTCGTCGCACGGGAGCTGGAGGAGAGCGCGATCGGCGCGATGCTGCGCCTCGCCCCGGACGACCCCGACCGGCTCCTGGAGGAGATCGCCGAGCAGCTGCTGACGCAGGTCGCCGAGCGGGAGCGCGAGCTGGTGGAGCTGCGGGGGCAGTAGCCGTCGTGGGCGGCGCGCCCCGGCGTGGCCAGGCATCGGTGACGGGCGGGGCGGCTGGGGGACGGGAGCCCTCAGGTAGCCTCGGGCTCATGAGTTTCGGAGCTGCTTTGCCCTCGGTCGACGTCGCCGGTGTGCCGGCCGACGCTCTCGTTCTGGACGTCCGTGAGGCCGATGAATGGGCCGCCGGGCACGTCGAGGGCGCGCTGCACGTTCCCATGAGCGGCTTCGTGGCCCGGTTCGGCGAGGTCACCGAGGCGGTGGCCGAGGGGCGGCGCGCCTATGTGATGTGCCGCGTCGGCGGCCGTTCCGCGCAGGTCACGCAGTATCTGGTGCAGCAGGACATCGACGCGGTGAACATCGACGGCGGCATGCTGGCCTGGGAAGGCGCGGGTCGGCCGATGGTGACGGACAACGGCTCGCCCGCCTTCGTCCTGTAGCCGACCCGGGCCCCCGAGGGCGCGTCAGCCCAGCGGGTGGGCCGCCAGCAGGTCGCCGAGGGCTTCCTCGTGGGCCGCGGCCGGGCCGAGGGACAGCTCCAGGTGCTTGGCCCAGGCGTGGTAGCGGTGCAGCGGGTAGTCGACGTCGGCGCCGAAGCCGCCGTGCAGATGCTGTGCCGTCTGCACGACCCGTCGTACGCCGTCCGCGGCCCAGATCTTGGCGACGGCCACCTCACCGGAGACGGGCAGCGTCCCGTGCGTGCCGGAGCCGAGCCGCCAGGCGGCCTGCCACAGGGTGGCCTCCATGGCCTTCAGGTCGATGTAGCGGTCGGCGGCCTGCACGGCGACCGCCTGGAAGGTGGCGACCGGGAACCCGAACTGCTCCCGCTTGCCGGTGTATTCGCCGGTCATCCGGAGCACCTGGCGACCGAGCCCGAGCGCCAGCGCACAGGTGCCGACGGTCAGTAGCTGGCGCAGCGACTCCCAGGCGCCGTCCGCGTCGAGGACGTACCGTGCCGTGATCCGCGCCGACTCCAGGTGCAGTTCGCCCAGCCGCTCCCCCGTCGTGGAGAACTGCTCGGCGAGCGTCACCCCTTCGCTTCCCGGTGCCACCAGCGCGAGCACCGTGTGCCCGGACGCGGTGTGCGCGGGTACGGCGACGAGGTCGGCGTCGTACGCCCACGGCACCGCCGTCTGGAGTCCGTCCAGGATCCACTCGGCGCCCTTCTGGCGTGCGGTCACGGCGAGTTCGGCCGGGTCGTGGCCGGTGCGGCCGCTCGCGGCGACCGTGAGGACCACCTCACCGCGGCCCGCCCGCTCCAGCAGGGCGGACTTCAACTCCTCGGTGCCATAAGCCTGTACGGCGGCCAGGGCGGCGCTGCTCTCCAGGAGCGGCACCCGGGCCAGCACCTTCGCCGACTCGCTCAGCACCAGGCACAGGGCGACGGCGTCCAGGCCCGCCCCGCCGTGCTCGGTGGCCGTCAGCAGGCTGAGCAGGTCCGCGTCCGCGAGCTTCTTCCACAGGGCGCGGTCGAAAGTGTCGGCGACGGCGCCCACGGCCAGCGCGGGGCTGGGGACCGCGTCCGGTGCGACCCCGGCGAACACCCCGCGTGCCGCCTCGGCCGCCGCCTGCTGCTCCTCGGTGAAGGTGAAGTCCACGGTTGCTGTCCTCCCGACGGTCGGCCGGTCGGTGCCGCGGCTGATCCCGCGGCACCGATCTGACGGTCCGTCAAGATAGAACAGGTTCTAGAAGAAGGGAACGGCGCGGCACCGCCCGCCTGACGGCTACCGGTCGAAGTCCAGCTCCACCTTCTCCGTCGCCGGATGCGACTGGCAGGCCAGCACATAGCCGGCCTCCGTCTCCTCCGGCTCCAGCGCGAAGTTGCGGTCCATGCGGACCTCGCCGGCGACGAGGAAGGCCCGGCAGGTGCCGCACACCCCGCCCTTGCAGGCGTAGGGGGCGTCGGGGCGGTTGCGCAGGACCGTCTCCAGGAGGGACTCGCCGTCCTGGACGGGCCAGGTGCCGCCGCGGCCGTCGAGGCGGGCGGTGACCGTGCTGTGCGCGGGCGTGGGAGCCGTCGGCGCGGTGGGGGTGCCCGCGTCGACGTGGAAGATCTCCTCGTGGATGCGGGCGCGCGGGACACCGAGGTCCTTCAGGGCCCGCTCCGCGCCCTGCACCAGACCGAACGGCCCGCACAGGAACCAGCCCGCCACGTCGGCCACCGGCAGCAGCGCGGGCAGCAGTCCGGTCAGCCGCTCCCGGTCGAGCCGCCCGGACGGCAGGCCGGCCTGCTGCTCCTCCCGGGACAGCACCGTCACCAGCTGGAACCGCTCGGGGTAGCGGTCCTTCAGGTCGGCGACCTCGTCCAGGAACATCGTCGAGGCCGCCGTACGGTCGCTGCGGATCAGGCAGAACCGGGCCTTCGGCTCACGCGCGAGCAGCGTCGAGACGATCGACAGCACCGGCGTGATGCCGCTGCCGCCGACGATCGCGGCGTACAGACCGGGCGCGGGGGCGAGCGTGAAGCGGCCCGCCGGGGTCATCACCTCCACCTCGTCGCCGACGTTGATCTCCTTGAGCGCGTACGTCGAGAACGCGCCGCCCTCCACCAGCCGTACACCGACCCGGAGTTGACGGGGAGCCTCGTCGCCCGGGGCCGGGGAGCAGATCGAGTACGTGCGGCGGATCTCCGTGCCGTCGGCCCGGCGCCGCAGGGCGAGGTGCTGGCCCGCGGCGTGGCGGTACTCCTCGGCGAGTTCCGGCGGCACGGTGAAGGTGAGGGCCACGGAGTCGTCGGTGAGCCGGTCGACCGCCGCCACCGGGAGCGCGTGGAAGCGGGCCATCACAACTCCTTGAAGTGGTCGAACGGTTCACGGCAGGCGAGGCAGCGGCGCAGCGCCTTGCACGCGGTGGAGGAGAAGCGGCTGAGCAGTTCGGTGTCGGCACAGCCGCAGTGCGGGCAGTGGACGGGCGGCGCGGTGAGGGTGCGGGTGGCGCCAAGGGGCAGGGGGACCGGTCCCGCGGTCCGCTGTACGCGCGGGGGAGCTATGCCGAACTCCTCCAGTTTGCGGCGGCCTTCGGGGGTGATGTCGTCCGTCGACCAGGCGGGCGCGAGCACCGTGCGCACGGTGACGTCCTGGACGCCGTGGGCCCGCAGGGCCCGCTCTATGTCGAGGGACATCGCCTCGATGGCCGGGCAGCCGGTGTAGGTCGGGGTCAGTTCGACCTCGACGGAGTCGGTGTCGTGAGCGTGCACCGCGCGGACGACGCCGAGCTCCTGGAGGGTGAGCACCGGCAGTTCGGGGTCGGGGACAGCGCCGGCGATCTCCAGGAGTTCCGCCTCCAGCGGGGTCGCGGTCACCATGACGCCCCCGGGTGGCTGCGGTGCAGATGCTGCATCTCGGCGAGCATCCGTCCGAAGGACTCGGTGTGCAGGCCCTGCCGGCCCGCACCGGCCGTCCACGCGCCCGTGCGCGGTCCGTCGGGGACCGGCAGGCCGGCGCGGCCGAGGACGGCCGTCACGGCGGCGAGCCACGCCGCGTCCAGGGCCGTCCCGTCGATGTCGAGGCCCTCCAGAGGCTGGAACATCTCGCCGGTGAACCGCCACAGCGCGTCGCACGCCCGCAGCATCCGCTCCCGGCTCTCGTCGGTGCCGTCGCCGAGCCGCAGCGTCCACTGCTCGGCGTGGTCGCGGTGGTAGGCGACCTCCTTGACGGCCTTCGCGGCGAGCGGTGCGAACGGGCCCTCTCCGGCGGCCAGTTCGGCGTACATCAGGTGCTGGTAGGTGGAGAAGTACAGCTGGCGGGCGATGGTGTGGGCGAAGTCGCCGTTCGGCTGCTCCACCAGCTGGAGGTTGCGGAAGGCGCGCTCCTCGCGCAGATACGCCAGTTCGTCCTCGTCGCCCACCATCGACAGCAGCACGCGGGCCTGGCCGAGCAGGTCCAGGGCGATGTTGGCGAGGGCGACCTCCTCCTCCAGCACGGGCGCGTGACCGGCCCATTCGCCGAGGCGGTGGGAGAGGATCAGCGCGTCGTCACCGAGGGCCAGGGCGGCGGTGCGGGTGGTCGCGTCGAGGGTCACATCGGCGGTCACAGGTGCTTCACCCCGTCCGGGATCTCGTAGAACGTGGGATGGCGGTACGGCTTGTCGGCGGCCGGTTCGAAGAAGGGGTCCTTCTCGTCCGGGGAGGACGCGGTGATCGCGGTCGACGGGACGACCCAGATCGAGACGCCCTCGCCGCGCCGGGTGTACAGGTCGCGGGCGTTGCGCAGGGCGAGTTCCGCGTCCGGGGCGTGCAGGCTGCCGGCGTGGGTGTGCGAGAGGCCGCGGCGCGAGCGCACGAAGACCTCCCACAGGGGCCAGTCGGTGTTCGTCATGCCTGCTGCTCTCCCGTCCCGTTGCCGTGCTTGGCGGCGTAGGCCGCCGCCGCCTCCCGCACCCAGGCGCCCTCTTCGTGGGCCCGCCTGCGCTGGGTGATCCGTTGTTCGTTGCAGGGGCCGTTGCCCTTGAGGACGTTCTTGAACTCGGTCCAGTCGATCGGGCCGAAGTCGTGCTGTCCCCGTTCCTCGTTCCACTTCAGGTCCGGGTCGGGGAGGGTCAGGCCGAGGGACTCCGCCTGCGGGACGCAGATGTCGACGAAGCGCTGGCGCAGCTCGTCGTTGGAGTGCCGCTTGATCTTCCAGGCCATCGACTGCGCGGAGTGCGCCGACTCGTCGTCGGGCGGGCCGAACATCATCAGCGACGGCCACCACCAGCGGTCCACCGCGTCCTGCGCCATCGCGTGCTGCTCGGGGGTGCCCTTGCTGAGGGCCAGCAGCAGTTCGTAGCCCTGGCGCTGGTGGAAGGACTCCTCCTTGCAGATGCGGACCATCGCGCGCGCGTAGGGGCCGTAGGAGCAGCGGCACAGGGGGACCTGGTTGGTGATCGCGGCGCCGTCCACGAGCCAGCCGATCGCGCCGACGTCCGCCCAGGTCAGGGTCGGGTAGTTGAAGATCGAGGAGTACTTCTGGCGGCCGGAGTGGAGCTTGTCGAGCAGCTCGTCACGGCCGGTGCCGAGGGTCTCGGCGGCGCTGTAGAGGTACAGGCCGTGCCCGGCCTCGTCCTGGACCTTGGCCATCAGGATGGCCTTGCGGCGCAGGCTCGGCGCGCGCGTGATCCAGTTGGCCTCCGGCTGCATGCCGATGATCTCGGAGTGGGCGTGCTGGGCGATCTGGCGGACCAGTGTCGCGCGGTAGGCGTCCGGCATCCAGTCGCGCGGCTCGATGCGCTCGTCGGCGGCCACGGCGGCGTCGAAGGCGCGCTCGTAACCGTCCTGACCGGCGGCGTCCGGCCTGTCGTACGCCTGTGCTGCTGTTGCCATGTGGCCCCCTTGGCCCCGGTCGCTGCCCGGAACACGCTCCCGACCGATCGTTCGGTTCGTCGCATCCATGGTGTGCCGGGCGCCGTAAGGTGTCAACCGCTGTGGATAGCCTCTGTGCCCGGCGGGCGGGCCTGAGTACCGTTCGCCTGCGAGTGCCGTGCGGTGCGGTGGGCGCGGTTGGCCCGGACAGGGACCGGACATCGGGAAACGGGGCGGAATGGACGCGTACGACACAGGCTCGGAGGCCCCGCTGGGGGCCGACGAGCCGCGTGCCCCCGTGCCGCCGGCCGAGCCGGCACCTCCGCCGCTGCCGCACCTCCCGCCCGCGCCCGCCGACCCCCGGACCGGCGTCGCCGCGCTGTCCCTCCGCTACCAGATCGGTGCCGCGCTGGCCCTCGCGATCGTGGCGGTCACCGTCTGTGTGCATCTGGGGATGACGTTCCTGCACGTCGCGCCCGCGAACGCGGTCACCAAGCAGCACGGCAGGGCGATCGACGACTGGATCTACCCCGAGTTCGAGCAGAACTGGAAGCTGTTCGCGCCGAACCCGCTACAGCAGAACATCGCCGTCCAGGTGCGCGCCCAGATCCTGGCCGCCGACGGCACCGTCCGGACCACCGGCTGGTACGACCTGTCCGCCGAGGACGGCCGGGCCATCGACGGCAATCTGCTGCCCAGCCACACCCAGCAGAACGAGCTGCGCCGGGCTTGGGACTTCTTCTCCGCCACCCACGGCGCCGACAACCGGCCCGTCGGGCTGCGCGGCGCGCTGTCGGAGACGTATCTGCGCCGGATCGTGGTGATGCGCCTTGACCGGGACGACGCGGCGGGGCGCGGCGGGAGCGTCGAGCGGGTGCAGGTCCGGTCCGTGTCCACGAACGTGCGGCCGCCCGAGTGGAGCCAGGAACAGGTCTCCGACAAGCCCGCCTACCGCGAGCTTCCCTGGTGGTCGGTCACGCGGGCCGACCAGGTGGGAGGCGACCGGTGAACCGGATCTCCCTGGCCCTCTCCCGGGCCATCGCCCGGGTCACCGAGTCGGCCCTCGGCCCGTACCAGGCCGCCGTGGTCCGCATCGGCTTCAGCGCCACCTGGCTGCTCTTCCTGCTGCGCGAACTGCCCCACCGCGGTGAGCTGTACGGCCCCGACGGCCCCTGGAGCTGGGACCTCGCCGAGCAGCTGATCGCGGGCAACGGCGCGTTCACCGCGCTGATGTGGTCCGACGGGCGGGTCTGGTTCGAGCTCGTCTACGCCCTCGCCGTGCTCTCCAGCGCCCTGCTGCTGGTGGGCTGGCGCACCCGCACGATGTCCGTGCTCTTCATGGTCGGCGTGCTCTCGCTCCAGAACCGCAGCATCTTCATGGGCGACGGCGGCGACAACGTCCTGCACCTGATGTGCCTCTACCTGGTGTTCACGCGCTGCGGCCAGGTGTGGTCGCTGGACGAGCGCCGGGCACGCACGCGTGGGGAGCACCTCCCGGACCGGGTCGGTCCCGTCCTGTGGGTGGTGCTCGGGCTGGTGCTGATCGCGGCGACGGGCGCCGGCAGGCTCTTCGAGGGCGACCTGTTCGTCCCCTCGCTGCTGTGGGCGGTCTGGCTGTCGCTGGGCGTGTGGTGGGCGGTCGGACGGCTGGCACGGACCGATCAGCCGCGCATCCTGCTGGACGTCGTCACCAACCTCGTGCACAACGGCGCCCTGCTCGTGATCATGGCCGAGGCCTGTCTGATCTACGCCACCGCGGGCTGGTACAAGATCCAGGGCTCCCGCTGGCAGGACGGCACCGCCGTCTACTACCCGCTGCACCTGGACTACTTCTCCCCCTGGCCCGGCCTCGCCGACGCGCTGGCCTCCAGCTCCACGATGGTGCTGCTCATCACGTACGGCACCGTCGCCGTGCAGGTCGCCTTCCCGTTCACGCTGTTCAACCGGCGGGTCAAGAACGTCCTGCTGGCGGCCATGATGACCGAGCACGCCGTGATCGCCGTCGTCCTCGGGCTGCCGTTCTTCTCGCTCGCGATGATCGCCGCCGACGCGGTGTTCCTGCCGACACCGTTCCTGCGCCGGCTGGGCGGCTGGGCGGACCGCGCGCGTGCACGCCTCACGGCCGGGCGGGGCCGTACGACGCTGCCGCAGCCACGCGCCCCCGAGAGCGCCGAGGAGACGCACGTAGGCTTCACGGCATGACCGACCCCGCCGACCCCGTCGGCCCTGTGGCCGTCTGGCACCGGCTCGCCGACTCCGCCGTCCTGCTCGACGGCTTCCACGCCCTCAAGCACGCGCTGCGCTTCGGGGCCGAGGTGCCGGTGGCGGTCACCACCGACCGTGCGGCCACGCTCGCCCTCGCCGCCGACCTGGCCGCCGATGTGCGCGAGACGCTGGACGCGCTGCTGACGGAGGTGGCGCCGGGGGCGTACGAGAATCTCGTGCCGCGCCCGCATCCGACCGGCGTGGCCGCCCTGGCGGTACGGCCGTCCCGCGCGGCGAACCTGGCGGCGCTGGCGCGCCTTCCCCGCCCCGCGCCCGTGGTCGTCCTCGACAACCCGCGCAACCTTGGCAACGCGGGAGCCGTGATCCGGCTGGCGGCGGGATTCGGGGCGACCGGTGTGGTCACCACGGGCACGCTCGACCCCTGGCATCCGACAGTGGTGCGCGGGGGCGCGGGGCTGCACTTCGCGACGGCGGTGGAGCGGGTGACGGTCGAGGAACTCCCCCCGGGGCCGCTCTTCGCCCTCGATCCGGAGGGCGACGACATCCGGGGCGTGAAGCTCCCGGACGACGCCGTCCTCGCGTTCGGCTCGGAGCGCAGCGGGCTCTCCGCCGAGCTGCGCGCGCGCAGCGACCATCTGGTGGCGCTGCCCATGAGGCCCCAGGTCTCCAGCTACAACCTCGCGACGAGCGTGGGGATGACGCTGTACCACTGGAGCCTCACGGCTGACTTCTAGGCCTCGCGGCGCACTTCCACGACCCGGAAGCGGTTCGCGACGAAGGCGCCGTCGGTGAGGGCCGCGTTGGCCGCCGGGTTGCCGCCCGAGCCGTGGAAGTCGGAGAACGCGGCCGTCTGGTTGACGTACACCCCGCCCGTGAGGTTCAGCGACAGCTGCGCGGCCTCGTCGAAGCAGACCTCCTGGACCGCACGCTCGACCTCGTCGTCGGTCGTGTACGCGCCGACCGTCATCGCGCCCTTCTCGCGGATCGTGCGCCGCAGCAGCTCCACCGCGTCCGCCGTCGAGTCGACCGCGACGGCGAAGGAGACCGGGCCGAAGCACTCGCTCATGTAGGCGGCCTCGTCGTCGGCCCTCTCCCAATACTTCCGCGCGCCGTCCAGCTTGACGACGACCGGCGTGCGCACGACCGCGTCCGGGAACTCCGGGTTGGTGATCTCCCGGGAGGCGAGGGCGACCTCGCCGAGCCCGGCCGCGGCCTCCAGGCGCGCCTTGACGTCCGGGTTGACGATCGCGCCCAGCAGGGCGTTCGCCCGGGCGTCGTCGCCGAGCAGGCCGTCGACCGAGCGGGCCAGGTCGGCGGCGACCTCGTCGAAGGTCTTGGGGCCCTCGTCGGTGCGGATGCCGTCGCGCGGGATGAGGAAGTTCTGCGGGGTGGTGCACATCTGGCCGCTGTACAGGGACAGCGAGAACGCCAGGTTGGAGAGCATGCCCTTGTAGTTCGCCGTGGAGTCGACGAGCACCGTGTTGACGCCGGCCTTCTCCGTGTAGACCTGCGCCTGGCGGGCGTTGGTCTCCAGCCAGTCGCCGAACGACGTCGAGCCGGTGTAGTCGATGATCCGGATCTCCGGGCGGGTGGCGAGGATCTTGGCGATGCCCTCGCCCGGCCGCTCGGCGGCCAGCGCCACCAGGTTCGGGTCGAAGCCGGCGCCGGCCAGCACCTCGCGCGCGACCTGGACCGTGAGCGCGAGCGGCAGCACCGCGCGCGGGTGGGGCTTGACCAGGACCGCGTTGCCGGTGGCGAGGGACGCGAACAGGCCCGGGTAGCCGTTCCACGTCGGGAAGGTGTTGCAGCCGATCATCAGGGCGATCCCGCGCGGGACCGGAGTGAACTGCTTGGTCAGGGCGAGGGGGTCGCGCTTGCCCTGGGGCTTGGTCCACTCCGCCGTGTCGGGGGTGCGGACCTGCTCCACGTACGCGTACGCCACCGCCTCCAGGCCGCGGTCCTGCGCGTGCGGGCCGCCCGCCTGGAACGCCATCATGAACGCCTGGCCGGAGGTGTGCATGACCGCGTGCGCGAACTCGTGCGTCCGGTCGCTGATGCGCTTGAGGATCTCCAGACAGACCACCGCGCGGATCTCCGCGCCCGCCTCCCTCCAGGCCTTCTGCCCGGCCTTCATGGCGGGCAGCAGCACGTCCACGTCCGCGTGCGGGTACTCGACGCCCAGCTGCGGGCCGTACGGCGAGACCTCGCCGCCCACCCAGTCGTCCGTGCCGGGCTGGCCGAGGTCCAGGCGGGTGCCGAGGAGGGCGTCGAAGGCCGCCTTGCCCGCCGCCGCGTCCAGACTGCCGTTCTCACCGTAGGCCTTCGGGTGCTCCGGGTGCGGGGACCAGTACGCGCGCGTGCGGATCGCCTCCAGCGCCTGGTCGAGGGTGGGCCGGTGCTGGGCGATCAGCTCGTGGGCGGTCAGTTCGGCGGCCATGCGGGACCAACTCCTCGTCTGGAGAACTCTTCGTCGAGCTCATGACCTGGGCACAACCATGGTCGGAACCATGGGCAGGAACGGCCAGTCAGAGTTAGAGTAACCGAACGATCGGTCGGGACAAGGGGGTCCGCCGCATCTGTGGAAAACCCCGTGCGGGAGGATCGCGCACATGACAGCACTCGACCTCAGCAGCCCCGTGGCCGTCGTCGGCACCGGCACCATGGGCCAGGGCATCGCCCAGGTCGCGTTGGTCGCCGGCCACCTCGTACGGCTGTACGACGCCGTCCCCGGACGCGCCCAGGACGCGGCCGACGCGATCGGCGCCCGCCTCGACCGGCTCGTCGAGAAGGACCGCCTCACCGCCGCCGACCGCGATGCCGCACGCGCGCGTCTGACGGCCGCGACCGAGCTCTTGGACCTCGCCGACTGCTCCCTGGTCGTCGAGGCCGTCCTGGAGCGGCTCGACGTCAAGCAGGAGCTGTTCCGCGCCCTGGAGGACGTGGTCGGCGAGGACTGTCTGCTCGCCACCAACACCTCGTCCCTGTCGGTCACCGCCATCGGCGGCGCCCTGCGCAACCCCGGCCGCCTCGTGGGCCTGCACTTCTTCAACCCGGCCCCCCTGCTGCCGCTCGTCGAGGTCGTCTCCGGGTTCGCCACCGACGTCACATCGGCCACGCGCGCGTACGAGACGGCACGCGCGTGGGGCAAGACGCCGGTCGCCTGCGCCGACACCCCCGGTTTCATCGTCAACCGCATCGCCCGGCCGTACTACGCCGAGGCCTTCGCGGTCTACGAGGCCCAGGGCGCCGACCCCGCCACCATCGACGCGGTGCTGCGCGAGTCGGGCGGCTTCAAGATGGGCGCCTTCGAGCTCACCGACCTCATCGGGCAGGACGTCAACGAGTCCGTCACCCACTCGGTCTGGCAGTCCTTCTTCCAGGACGTCCGCTTCACGCCCTCGCTCGCCCAGCGCCGACTGGTCGAGTCGGGCCGCCTGGGCCGCAAGAGCGGGCACGGCTGGTACGACCACGGCCCCGACGCCGAGGCCGCCGAGCCGCACACCGCCGAACCGGCGCAGGCGCCCGCGTACGTCGTCGCCGAGGGCGATCTGGGCCCCGCGTCCGAACTGCTCGCGCTGATCCGTGAGGCGGGCATCCAGGTCCGCGAGGACGAGGAGGACCACGGCACGCGGCTGGTCCTGCCGAGCGGCGGCCAGCTGGCGCTCGCCGACGGACAGACGTCGGTCGAGTTCCGGGACGTCGTCTACTTCGACCTCGCCCTCGACTACCGCCGCGCCACCCGCATCGCCCTGTCCGCCTCCCAGGACACCGCCCCGAAGACCCTCGCCGAGGCCATCGGCCTCTTCCAGGCGCTCGGCAAGGACGTCAGCGTCATCGGCGACGTCCCCGGCATGATCGTCGCCCGCACGGTCGCCCGGATCGTCGACCTCGCGCACGACGCGGTCGCCAAGGGCGTGGCCACGGAGGAGGACATCGACACGGCGATGCGCCTGGGCGTCAACTACCCGCTGGGCCCCTTCGAATGGAGCCGCAGGCTCGGCCGCAACTGGGCCTACGCCCTCCTCGACGACCTGCATCTGCGGGACCCCAGCGGCCGCTACGCCCCGTCCCTCGCGCTGTACCGCCACGCGTACGCCACCGACAAGAGGGAGGGCAGTACGTCATGACCACCGCCAAGCGCGACACGTACACCCCCGAGACGCTGCTGTCCGTCGCGGTGCGGGTCTTCAACGAGCGCGGCTACGACGGCACCTCCATGGAGCACCTCTCCAAGGCGGCCGGGATCTCCAAGTCCTCGATCTACCACCATGTGGCGGGCAAGGAGGAGCTGCTGCGGCGGGCCGTCAGCCGGGCGCTCGACGGGCTCTTCGGCATCCTCGACGAGGAGCACGCGCGCGTGGGGAACGCCGCCGAGCGCCTGGAGTACGTGGTCCGGCGCATGGTCGAGGTCCTCATCGCCGAACTCCCCTACGTCACCCTGCTGCTGCGCGTGCGCGGCAACACCGGCACCGAGCGCTGGGCCCTGGAGCGCCGCCGCGACTTCGACCACCGCGTCGCCGAACTGCTCAAAGCGGCGGCCGTGGAGGGCGATGTACGCGCCGACGTGGAGGTACGCCTCGCGACCCGGCTCGTCTTCGGAATGATCAACTCCATCGTGGAGTGGTACCGCCCGGACGGGCGGGGGATGAACGAGCGGGAAGTGGCGGACGCGGTGGTGCGGTTGGTGTTCGGGGGGCTGCGGCGGGGCGCCTGAGTGGCGCGGTCCGTCTGAGTACGCGCGCGTGCGGGATGAGTACGGCCGCCGATGCGCCGGCCGCCCCGCCGCTGATGAGCTGGGGCACATGATCCGGACCGCTCATCGTCACCCCACCTGGTGGAAGGCGCCGCTCGTCGCCTCCCTGCTCGGCCTGCCGTTCCTCGTCCTGGAGTACCGCTGGTTCGCGTCCCATCACGAGACCGGCGCCTTCGGGGGTGTCCTCTACTGGGCGGGCGCGCTCCTGCTGTTCGCGTGGGCCCTGCCGCACCGCCGGGCCCTGCGGGCGACACGCATGATGGCCGCCGGGGCCGGCCTCGGGTTCGCGCTGCTGCCGATGCTGTGGCTGATGCTCGCCGTCGCGGCGACGCCCTCGTCCTGACCGCCGGGCCGCGGCCTCCGGGCGCCTCAGCCCTGCGGCTCCAGGTCCTCCTCCTCGAACACCAGCAGGGTGCGCGTGCTGAGGACCTCCGGGATGGCCTGGAGGCGGGTGAGGACCAGTTCGCGCAGGGATCTGTTGTCTGGGGTGTGGACCAGGAGCAGGACGTCGAAGTCGCCGCCCACCAGGGCGATGTGGGAGGCGCCGGGGAGTTGGCGGAGCTGTTCGCTGACCGTGCGCCAGGTGTTCTGGACGATCTTCAGGGTGATGTACGCCGACGTGCCCTGGCCCGCGCGTTCGTGATCGACGCGGGCGCCGAAACCGCGGATGACGCCGTCCTCGATGAGGCGGTTGATACGCGCGTAGGCGTTGGCGCGGGAGACATGGACCCGTTCGGCGACGGACCTTATCGACGCGCGCCCGTCGACCTGGAGCATGTGCAGGATGTCCTGATCGATGGCGTCGAGGGGGCGTGGGGGCGGAAGGGGGGTGCCGCCCTCCGGGCCTTCGGCCATTTGTTCAGGTGCCATGTCCCCCCGCCTCCCTACCATGGACGTACTGCGTTCATTGCAGGCTGTGGAGAACCGTTTGTCCACAGCCTGAGGGTGCCTGTAGCCAAAATGTGCCGACGACCGAACAATCGGTAGGTGAGGCGCATCACAACCCGTGACGCGTCTGAAGCCGCTCCCACGAGGAGGTGCCGTCATGACGGTCATGGAGCAGCGGGGCGCGTACCGGCCATCACCGCCGCCCGCCTGGCAGCCCCGTACCGACCCCGCGCCGCTGCTGCCGGACGCGGAGCCGTACCGCGTGCTCGGCACGGAGGCGGCGGGCAAGGCCGACCCCGGCCTGCTGCGCCGCCTCTACGCCGAGCTGGTGCGCGGTCGTCGGTACAACGCGCAGGCGACCGCCCTCACCAAGCAGGGCCGCCTCGCCGTCTACCCCTCCAGCACCGGCCAGGAGGCCTGCGAGGTCGCCGCCGCGCTGGTCCTGGAAGACCGTGACTGGCTCTTCCCCAGCTACCGCGACACCCTCGCCGCCGTCGCCCGGGGCCTGGACCCCGTGCAGGCTCTGACGCTGCTGCGCGGCGACTGGCACACCGGCTACGACCCGCGCGAGCACCGTGTGGCGCCCCTGTGCACCCCGCTGGCCACCCAGCTCCCGCACGCCGTGGGCCTCGCACACGCCGCCCGCCTCAAGGGCGACGACGTGGTCGCGCTCGCCATGGTCGGCGACGGCGGCACCAGCGAGGGCGACTTCCACGAGGCGCTGAACTTCGCCGCCGTCTGGCAGGCGCCGGTCGTCTTCCTCGTCCAGAACAACGGCTTCGCCATCTCCGTCCCGCTCGCCAAGCAGACCGCGGCCCCGTCGCTGGCCCACAAGGCCGTCGGCTACGGCATGCCCGGCCGGCTGGTCGACGGCAACGACGCGGCGGCCGTGCACGAGGTCCTCGCCGACGCCGTACGCCGCGCGCGCGAAGGCGGCGGACCCACTCTCGTCGAGGCCATCACGTACCGCGTGGAGGCCCACACCAACGCCGACGACGCGACCCGCTACCGCGGTGACGCGGAGGTCGACGCCTGGCGCGACCACGACCCGATCAAGCTCCTGGAGCAGGAGCTGACCACGCGCGGGCTCCTCGACGACGCCGGCATACAGGCCGCCCGCGATGCCGCCGAGACCATGGCCGCCGACCTGCGCGAGCGCATGAACCAGGACCCGGCGCTCGACCCCATGGACCTGTTCGACCACGTCTACGCCGAGCAGACCCAGCAACTCCGCGAGCAGCGGGCCCAGTTGCAGGCCGAGCTTGAAGCAGAGGGGGAGACTCCATGACCACCGTCGCGGTGAAGCCCGCCACCATGGCGCAGGCCCTCACGCGCGCGATGCGCGACGCGATGGCCGCCGACCCCACCGTCCATGTCCTGGGCGAGGACGTCGGCACCCTCGGCGGTGTCTTCCGCGTCACCGACGGCCTCGCCAAGGAGTTCGGCGAGGACCGCTGCACCGACACCCCGCTCGCCGAGGCCGGCATCCTCGGCACGGCCGTCGGCATGGCGATGTACGGGCTCCGGCCGGTCGTGGAGATGCAGTTCGACGCGTTCGCCTACCCGGCGTTCGAGCAGCTCATCAGCCACGTCGCCCGGATGCGCAACCGCACGCGCGGCGCGATGCCCCTCCCGATCACCATCCGCGTCCCCTACGGCGGCGGCATCGGCGGCGTCGAGCACCACAGCGACTCCTCCGAGGCGTACTACCTGGCGACCCCGGGACTCCATGTCGTCACGCCCGCCACGGTCGCCGACGCCTACGGCCTGCTGCGTGCCTCGATCGCCTCCGACGACCCGGTCGTCTTCCTCGAACCCAAGCGCCTGTACTGGTCGAAGGACTCCTGGAACCCCGACGAGCCGCAGAGCGTTGAACCGATAGGCCGCGCGGTGGTGCGGCGCTCGGGCCGGAGCGCCACGCTCATCACGTACGGGCCGTCCGTACCCGTCTGCCTCGAAGCCGCCGAGGCGGCCCGGGCCGAGGGGTGGGACCTCGAAGTCGTCGACCTGCGCTCCCTGGTGCCGTTCGACGACGAGACGGTCTGCGCCTCGGTGCGGCGGACCGGACGCGCGGTCGTCGTACACGAGTCGGGCGGATTCGGCGGCCCGGGCGGGGAGATCGCGGCCCGTGTCACGGAGCGCTGCTTCCACCATCTGGAGGCGCCGGTACTGCGCGTGGCCGGGTTCGACATCCCCTACCCGCCGCCAATGCTGGAGCGTCACCACCTGCCCGGCGTGGACCGGATCCTGGACGCGGTGGGACGTTTGCAGTGGGAGGCCGAGAGCTGATGGCACAGGTGTTGGAGTTCAAGCTCCCCGACCTCGGGGAGGGGCTCACCGAGGCGGAGATCGTCCGCTGGCTGGTGGAGGTCGGTGACGTCGTCGCCGTCGACCAGCCGGTCGTGGAGGTCGAGACCGCCAAGGCGCTGGTCGACGTGCCCTGCCCCTACGGCGGTGTCGTCACGGCCCGCTTCGGCGAGGAGGGCACGGAACTGCCCGTCGGGGCGCCGCTGATCACGGTCGCGGTGGGGGCGCCCGCCTCCGACGCTCCCGCCGAGGACACGGGCGCGAAGACCGAGGGTTCGGGGAACGTGCTGGTGGGATACGGCACTTCGGAGGCACCGGCGCGGCGCAGAAGGGTACGGATGCCTGCGGCGCCCAAGGCGGCGAACGGGCGCCCCGCGGTTCCCGAAGCGGTGGAGGGGCCGGTCCCGGTGATCTCGCCGCTGGTGCGCAGGCTGGCCCGGGAGAACGGCCTGGATCTGCGGGAGTTGACCGGGTCAGGACCCGAGGGGCTGATCCTGAGGGCCGACGTGGAGTACGCGCTGCGGGCGGCCACGGCCCAGGGACGCCCCGCCTCCCAGCCGACGGCCACGGCGCACGCCCCCGCGTCCCTGCCGACCGGCACCCCGGAATCGACGCCCGCTGCGGAACCGACGCCCACGCCGACGACCCTCACCGCCCCCGTCGCCGGAGGCATCCGCACGCCCCTCAAGGGCATCCGCGGTGCCGTCGCCGACAAGCTGTCCCGCAGCCGGCGTGAGATCCCCGACGCCACCTGCTGGGTGGACGCCGACGCGACCGAACTCATGCGGGCGCGTGCCGCGATGAACGCCGCCGGGGGAGCGAAGATCTCCCTGCTCGCCCTGCTGGCCCGCATCTGCACGGCGGCCCTCGCCCGCTACCCCGAGCTCAACTCCACGGTCGACATGGCGGCCAGGGAGGTCGTCCAGCTCGACCAGGTGCACCTCGGCTTCGCCGCCCAGACCGAGCGCGGCCTCGTCGTGCCCGTCGTCCGGGACGCGCACGCGCGGGACGCCGAGTCGCTGGCCGCGGAGTTCGCCCGGCTGACCGAGGCCGCCCGCACCGGAGGCCTCACCCCCGGGGAACTCACCGGCGGGACCTTCACGTTGAACAACTACGGCGTCTTCGGCGTCGACGGCTCCACGCCGATCATCAACCACCCCGAGGCCGCCATGCTCGGCGTCGGCCGCATCATCCCCAAGCCATGGGTGCACGAGGGAGAGCTGGCGGTACGCCAGGTCGTCCAGCTGTCGCTCACCTTCGACCACCGCGTCTGCGACGGCGGCACGGCGGGCGGCTTCCTGCGCTACGTGGCGGACTGCGTCGAACAACCGGCGGTGCTCCTGCGCACACTGTGACCGGGGTCCCCCACGCGAACCCAAGGTGAAGGGTCACGTACGCCCATCCAGGACCCCGAGGCGCCCCACACCGACCCCGGCCCCCGAGGCGCCCCACACCCACCCCGCGTCGCTGAGCGCCCCACGCGCACCCCGGGTGCCGTGGTGCCCCCGCGCACTCTGTGATTGCGGAGCCCCGCGCGTTCCCTGTGATCGCTGCGGCCCGCATACTCGGAGGGTGACCTCGTACGAGCCCGTGGGTGCCCCCGGTGCCGATCTCGTGTACGACGTCGTCGTGCTCGCCGGAGGTGCCGCTCGGCGGCTCGGCGGCGCGGACAAGCCCGGCGTGCGCGTGGGCGGACGGGCGCTGCTGGAGCGGGTGCTGGCCGCCTGCGCCGACGCCCGCACCACCGTCGTCGTCGCCGACCCGAGGCCCACCGCTCGGCCCGTCACCTGGGCCCGCGAGGAGCCACCCGGCGGCGGTCCGCTCGCCGCGCTCGGCGCCGGACTGCACCCCACCACGGCACGGGACGTCGTCGTCCTCTCCGCCGACCTGCCGTTCCTCACGGCGGACACCGTCCGCCGCCTGCTGAGCGCCCTGCGCGCGGCCGGCACCGACGGAGCGCTGCTCACCGACGCCGACGGCCGCGACCAACCCCTCGTGGCCGCCTACCGCGCCTCCGCACTGCGCCGCGAGCTCACCACGCTCACGAAAGCGCACGACGGCCTCACCGGGCTGCCCCTGCGCCGGCTCACCGCCGGACTCCACCTCACCCGTGTCCCGGACCCCGTCGCGTCCTTCGACTGCGACACCTGGGACGACATCGCCGCCGCCAGGGCACGTATCAGGGAGCATGGACCCGTGCTGGATGAATGGATCTCCGCAGTCAAGGACGAGCTGGGCATCGATCTCGACGTCGACACCGGCGTCCTGCTCGACCTCGCCCGCGACGCCGCCCACAACGTGGCCAGGCCCGGGGCGCCGCTGACCACCTTCCTCGTGGGCTACGCCGCCGCGCAGGCCGGGGGAGGCCCCGAGGCGGTCGCCGAGGCCGCCCGCAAGGCCACTGCCCTCGCCCTCGCCTGGCCCGACGAGGACGCAGCCGACGCCAAGCGGAGCGCCCCCGACTCGGGTGACACCTCCGGCACGGACGCCGGATGACCGCCCGCTCCGCCCGGACCGGCGCCGAGACCGACGACGCCGAGGACCTGGACGTCGAGGAGGTGCTCGCCCTCGTGAACGACAGCCGCGACACGGGCCGCACCCCGGGGCCCACTCCGGGCCGCACCTCAGACCGCACCCCGGGCGAGCAAGTGCCCCCGCCCACCGGGCCGACGCGGAGCGACGCCCCCGGCAAGCCCGACGCCCACCACCGCGCCACCCCCTGGCCCGAGGCCCGCGCCATCGCCGCCCGAGCGGCCCGCGCCGCCCGCCCCGGCAGTCGGACCGCCCGCCGCACCCCCGTCTCCGTGCCCCTCGACGCCGCCCTCGGCCTCACCCTGGCCGCCCCCCTCGCCGCCCTCACCGACCTGCCCTCCTTCGACACCTCGGCGATGGACGGCTGGGCGGTCGCCGGACCGGGGCCGTGGGACGTACGGGACGAGGGCGTCCTGGCCGGGCATGCCGAGCCCCAGCGGCTCAGCGACGGCGAGGCCGTCCGGATCGCGACCGGCGCCCGTATCCCGCCGGACACCACCGCGGTCCTGCGCAGCGAGCACGGCCGTACCGACAACCAGGGCCGGCTGCACGCCCTCCACGACACCAAGCACGGCCAGGACATCCGCCCGCGCGGCCAGGAGTGCCGCGACGGCGACCAACTCCTGCCCGTGGGCACCCTCGTGACCCCGGCCGTCCTCGGGCTCGCCGCGGCCGCCGGATACGACACCCTCACCGCGGTCCCCCGCCCCCGCGTCGAAGTCCTCGTCCTGGGCGACGAGTTGCTCACCGAGGGCCGGCCGCGTGAAGGCCTCATCCGGGACGCGCTCGGCCCGATGCTGCCGCCCTGGCTGCGCGCACTCGGCGCCGAGGTCATCGCCGTACGCCGACTCGGCGACGACGCGGGCGCCCTGCACAAGGCGATCACCGGCTCCGACGCCGACCTCATCATCACCACCGGCGGCACCGCCTCCGGCCCCGTCGACCACGTCCACCCCACCTTGCAGCGGATCGGCGCCGAACTCCTCGTCAACGGCGTCAAGGTGCGCCCGGGTCATCCGATGCTGCTGGCCCGTATCAAGGAGAACCAGCACCTCGTCGGCCTGCCCGGCAACCCCCTCGCCGCCGTGTCCGGCCTGCTCACCCTCGCCGAGCCGCTGCTGCGGACGCTCGCCGCCCACCCCGCCCCGGAGGCGTACGGGCTTCCTCTGCGGGACGAGGTCCACGGCCACCCGCACGACACCCGGCTCATCCCCGTCGTCCTGCGCGGTGACAGCGCCGTCCCGCTGCACTACAACGGTCCGGCCATGCTGCGCGGTATCGCGGCGGCCGATGCCCTGGCCGTCGTACCGCCCGGTGGTGCGCGGGCGGGTCAGGAGCTGGAACTTCTCGACCTGCCCTGGGCGTCCGCCGGGATCGGGGTGTGTTTCACGTGAAACTTCCGGGCCATGACGCGATGGCCCGCCAGGCGGGCGAGCATCTCGTGACCCATCGGGTGAAGCTCCCGAAGAAGGTGGTGGAGCACCCGTTCCGACAGGTTGCCAAGCGGGTCCTCATGGCGCTGCTGGTGCTCTCGGCGACCGCGCTGCTCGTCTATTTCGACCACGACGGCTACAACGACACCTCCGACGGCTCGGTCGACTTCCTCGACGCCTGGTACTACGCGACCGTCACCCTCTCCACCACCGGCTACGGCGACATCACCCCGGTCAGCGACGCCGCCCGGCTCACCAACATCTTTGTCGTCACGCCCCTGCGCGTGCTGTTCCTGATCATCCTGGTCGGCACCACGCTCGAAGTCCTCACCGAACGCACCCGGGAGGAATGGCGGCTCAACCGCTGGAGGTCCACCTTGCGTGAGCACACCGTCGTCGTCGGATTCGGGACCAAAGGGCGGTCGGCGATCCAGACCGTCTGCGCGACGGGGCTCAAGAAAGAGCAGGTGGTCGTGGTCGACCCCAGCTCCAAGGTGATCGACGCCGCGACCGCCGAGGGCTTCGCGGGGGTCATCGGGGACGCGACGCGCAGCGATGTGCTGAAGCGGGCCGAGGTCCACAAGGCACGGAAGATCATCATCGCGACGCAGCGGGACGACACCGCGGTCCTCGTCACCCTCACCGCACGGCAGCTCAACAAGAGCGCCAAGATCGTGGCCGCGGTGCGTGAGGAGGAGAACGCGCCCCTGCTCAAGCAGTCCGGCGCGGACGCCGTCATCACCAGTGCGAGCGCGGCCGGGCGGCTGCTCGGGCTGTCCGTGCTGAGCCCCGCGGCCGGCATGGTGATGGAGGACCTCGTCCAGCAGGGCAGCGGCCTCGACATCATCGAACGGCCGGTCATAAAGGCCGAGGTGGGCATGGGCCCGCGGGAGACCTCCGACCTGGTGGTGAGTGTCGTACGAGGGCATCGGGTGCTCGGCTACGACGATCCGGCCATCGGGACGCTGGAGCTGACCGACCGGCTGATCACCATCGTGCGGGCGACGCCGGGTGCGCAGGTGGCACCCGACGTCCGGCCGCTGCCGCAGGACTGAGACACATCATTTGCGGTTGTAGAGACGCATGGTGATCGGGCCGAAGACGACCACGAACAGGCCCGCCCACCCCAGTGACCAGGCGATCTCGTCGGCCGGCCAGTCGCCCGCCATCAGCCCTCGCACGGCCGAGGACAGATGGGTGATCGGGCTGTTGTTGACGAAGGCCTGGAGCCAGCCGGGCATCGTGCGCGGGTCGACGAAGACGTTGGACAGGAAGGTCAGCGGGAAGATCACCATCATGCTGACGCCCATCACCGACTTCTCGGTGCGCAGCATCAGCCCGAACATGGTCCAGATCCACGAGAACGCGAACGAAAACGCGACCAGCAGGGCGATCCCGGCGAGCACACCGCCGACCCCGCCGTCCGCGCGGTAGCCGATGATCATGCCGACGACGAGCATCACGATCGAGGCGATCGTGTAGCGCAGGGCGTCGCCCAGCAGATAGCCGACCATCGTCGACGGCCGCCAGATGGGCAGCGACCGGAACCGGTCGAAGACGCCCTTCTCGATGTCGGTGTTCACGGACACACCCGTGTACATCGTGATCATCACGACCGACATCACCAGGATCCCCGGCAGCAGGAACTGGATGTACTCCTTCGGGGAGCCGGCCAGGGCGCCCCCGAACAGGTACGTGTACATCAGCACCATCATGATCGGGAACGCGGTCACGTCGAAGAGCTGCTCGGGGACGTGCTTGATCTTCAGGATCGCGCGCCAGCCGAAGGTGAGGGAGGCGGACAGCGCGCTGGGCCGCGGCGGCCGCTCCCCGGCGACCAGCAGCGCGGCCAGCGACTCGGCGCTGACGGGGGCGAGGTCCTTGGCTTCGGTGGTGGTCGCGGTGCTCATGCCGCCGCCTCTTCCTTCTCGTCGGGGGCCTTGTGGGTGTCGTGTCCGGTGAGGGCGAGGAACACCTCGTCCAGGCTGGGCTGGCCCAGCGAGAAGTTGTCGACGGTGATCCCGGCACGGGCCAGTTCGGCGAGCGCGCGGGAGGCCTGCTCCGCCGCGGAGTCGTTGGCCCCGGACAGCCGTGCCGTGAGCGCCACCGGGTCCGGCTCCGGCTGTACGTCCGTGTCGAGCGCGAGCCTCAGCACCCGCTCCGCCTCCGGCCGCCGCGCCGGATCACGCAGCCGCAGATGCACGGACCCGGCGCCCACGGACGCCTTCAGCTCGCCCTTGGTCCCCTCGGCGATCACCTTTCCGCGGTCGATGACGGCGATCCGCGATGCCAGCTGGTCGGCCTCGTCCAGATACTGCGTGGTCAGCAGCACGGTGGTGCCCTGGGCGACGACCGCGCGCACGATGTCCCACACCTGGTTGCGGCTGCGCGGGTCGAGCCCGGTCGTCGGCTCGTCGAGGAACAGCAGATCGGGGGTGTTCAGGATGGACGCGGCGATGTCGATCCGGCGCCGCATGCCGCCCGAGTAGTGCTTGACCTGCTTTCCGGCCGCGTCCGTCAGACCGAAGGCCTCCAGCAACTGCCCGGCCCGCACCCGCGCGGCCTTCTTGTGGTGCCCGAGGAGACGGCCGAGCAGGATCAGGTTCTCGAGGCCGGTGAGATCCTCGTCGACGGAGGCGTACTGGCCGGTGAGGCTCACCCGGCCGCGCACCTCGTCGGCCTCGCGGACGACGTCGTGGCCGAAGACATGGGCCTCGCCGCCGTCGGGGCGCAGCAGGGTGGCGAGCATCTTCACGGTGGTCGTCTTGCCGGCGCCGTTCGGACCGAGGACGCCGTAGACCGTGCCCGCCGGGACGGCGAGGTCGACTCCGTCCACGGCCCGGGTCTCGCCGAACGTCTTCACCAGTCCCGCGGTCTCGATGGCCAGGCCGGAGGTGTTCCGGCTCGGGGTGGGGCTCATGGTGGGGTGTCCTTCCGCGTGCGGGTCGCGTGCGCGTGCTTGGGCTACGCATGGGGAGACCTTTACCGTCGCGCAAACTCATCGGTGACGCACAGGAATTTCCGGGCGGCCCCGTCCAAAGGCCGATGCTGCCCCGTCCAAAGGCCGATCGGTGGGGGACCGGAGACCGAGGAGTAGCGTCGCCCCCATGCGAGCGATCACGATTCCCGAACCCGGTGGGCCCGAGGCGTTGGTCTGGAGCGAGGTCCCCGATCCGGTGCCCGGCGAGGGCGAGGTGCTGGTCGAGGTGGTGGCCAGCGCCGTCAACCGGGCCGACATCCTGCAACGGCAGGGCTTCTACGACCCCCCGCCCGGCGCCTCCCCCTACCCCGGCCTGGAGTGCTCCGGCCGGGTCGCCGCGATCGGCACCGGCGTCTCCGGCTGGACCGTCGGCGACGAGGTGTGCGCGCTGCTGGCGGGCGGCGGCTACGCCGAGAAGGTCGTCGTCCCGGCCGGTCAGCTGCTGCCCGTGCCCAAGGGGCTCGACCTGCGGGAGGCCGCCGCGCTGCCCGAGGTGACCTGCACGGTCTGGTCGAACGTCTTCATGGTCTCCCACCTGCGCCCCGGCGAGACCCTGCTCGTGCACGGCGGCTCCAGCGGCATCGGCACGATGGCGATCCAGCTCGCGAAGGCCGTCGGCGCGAAGGTCGCCGTGACGGCGGGTACCCGGGCCAAGCTCGACCGCTGTGCCGAGCTGGGCGCGGACATCCTGGTCAACTACAAGGAGCAGGACTTCGTCGAGGAGATCAAGAAGGCCACGGACGGGGCGGGCGCCGATGTCATCCTCGACAACATGGGCGCGAAGTACCTGGACCGCAACGTCAGGGCCCTCGCGGTCAACGGCCGCCTCGCGATCATCGGCATGCAGGGCGGCATCAAGGGCGAGCTGAACATCGCCATGCTCCTCTCCAAGCGGGCCGCCGTCAGCGCGACCTCGTTGCGCGCCCGCCCGCTGAGCGAGAAGACGTCGATCGTGGCGGCCGTACGCGAACATGTCTGGCCCCTCCTCGACGGCGGCCACGTCCGCCCGGTCGTCGACCGGCAGATCCCGATGAGCGACGCGGCGGCGGCCCACCGGGTGGTGGAGGAGAGCGGCCACGTGGGCAAGGTGCTGCTGGTCGCGGAGTAGACCGCGAAGAGGGCTCGTGCGGGCGTCAGCCGCGGCGCAGGCGCATGCCCAGCAGGGCGAGGGCCAGGCCCAGGCCGATCATGACCAGTCCGCTGCCGAGCGGCAGGATCCGCAGCACGGGCTCCACGGGACGCTCGGCCTGGGTGACGGCCTGTCCGGCGGGCTGCCGTACCGGTGAAGCGGGCGGCTGTGACGCCTCCGGTACGGCGGTGGCGTCGCCGTCGGCCGTGTCCCCTGCCTCCGACTCCTCCGACTCCCCCGCGCCTTCGTCCCTGACCCCCGCGTTCTCCCGGCCACCGTCCTCCACCGCCCCGGCGTCCGTCTCCCGCACCTCGTCCTCCTCCACCCGCCGTCCCGGCCGGTCCCGCCCCTCACCCGCGCGGCTCCCGGCCCGGGACGGCTCGGGGTCCGGGGCGGGCGCCTGCTGGCCGGGGCGCGGTGATGCGGCGGAGGGTGCGGGGGTGACCGTTCCCCGAGGGGAATGCGGTAGGTGGGTGGCGGCCCCGTGGGGTACGAAGGTGGCGGCCCCCTCGGGTACGAAGGTGTCGTCGGCGGGGCGGCTCCCGGGGCGCGCGGCACCGTCCGACGCGCGCACCCCCGGTGTCGGCCCGGGGCTCCTCGCCGCCACCGCCGCCATCGCGTCGTACGGCAGCAGCACCGCCCCACCCGTTCCCAGGGCGATCACCAGTCCCGTAGTGCGCACGGTGCGCAGCCATCGCGTCACAGCACCAGCGTCACATCGCCCCGCGATTCCGGCATCACGGGTACCGCCGCCGGGTCCACCCCGACGGAATCCTCCGCACCGTAAACGGTGGATCACCCTCCACCGGGGGCACCCCAGTGATGAGGTGTACGGGTGCGAGAGAATGGCGGCATGGAGATGCCGAGGAACGAACGGTCGTCCGAACAGCCGCAGATCCTGGTCGTGGGCCAGGACGGGATGGCGCTTGGCGGCACCGGGGACGAGGACTCCCGCGAGCTTCCGGTGACGGAGATGGTGGAGCAGCCCGCCAAGGTCATGCGGATCGGCAGCATGATCAAGCAGCTGCTGGAGGAGGTGCGCGCGGCTCCTCTCGACGAGGCGAGCCGGGTCCGGCTGAAGGAGATCCACCGCAGCTCCGTCAAGGAGCTGGAGGACGGTCTGGCGCCGGAGCTGGTCGAGGAGCTGGAGCGGCTCTCCCTGCCCTTCTCGGACGGGGCGACCCCGAGCGACGCCGAACTGCGGATCGCGCAGGCCCAGTTGGTCGGCTGGCTGGAGGGCCTCTTCCACGGCATCCAGACCACGCTGTTCGCCCAGCAGATGGCCGCGCGGGCCCAGTTGGAGCAGATGCGCCGGGCGCTGCCCCCGGGCGTGGGCCATGACGGCGAGGACGGGCACCCGGGCGGACGCTCCGGCGGGCCGTACCTCTAGACAGCAGGCGAGTAGACAGTCATCGAGAAGGGGGCCGGCGTCCGCGGACGCCGGCCCCCTTCACTCATGTCTCACGCCCAGGTGATCAGCCGCTTGGGCTGCTCCAGGATCGCGGCCACGTCCGCCAGCACCTTGGAGCCCAGCTCCCCGTCCACCAGACGGTGGTCGAAGCTGAGCGCCAGCGTGGTGACCTGACGCGGCTTCACCTTGCCCTTGTGGACCCACGGCTGGAGCTTGATCGCGCCGACCGCGAGGATCGCGGACTCGCCGGGGTTGAGGATGGGCGTGCCGGTGTCTACGCCGAAGACGCCGACATTGGTGATCGTGACCGTGCCGCCCTGCATCGCGGCCGGGGAGGTCTTGCCGTCCCGGGCCGTCGACACCAACTCGCCGAGTGCTTCCGCCAGTTGCGGCAGCGTCTTGGTGTGGGCGTCCTTGATGTTCGGGACGATCAGGCCGCGCGGGGTGGCCGCGGCGATGCCCAGGTTCACATAGTGCTTGAGCACGATCTCCTGGTTGGCCTCGTCCCAGGACGCGTTGACCTGCGGGTTGCGCTTGATCGCGACCAGCAGGGCCTTGGCGATCAGCAGCAGCGGGTTCACCCGGAGACCCGCGAGGTCCTTGTCCTGCTTGAGCTCCTCGACCAGCTTCATGGTCCGGGTCACGTCGACGGTCACGAACTCCGTGACATGCGGCGCGGTGAACGCCGAGCCGACCATCGCCGCCGCGGTCGCCTTGCGCACGCCCTTGACCGGGACCCGGGTCTCGCGCGTGGTGTCGTACGTCGGCACGGGCGCGGGAGCCTGGACGGGCGCCGGTGCCGCGGTCGCCGCGGGCTCCGGTGCCGGGGCCGCCGCCGCGTGGACGTCCTCACGCGTGATGATGCCGTCCGGGCCGGACGGGACGACCGTTGCCAGGTCGACGCCGAGGTCCTTGGCCAGCTTGCGCACCGGCGGCTTCGCCAGCGGGCGCTCCTGGACAGCGGCCTGAGCGGCCTGAGCGGCTTGGGGAGCCTGGGCGACCTGGGGAGCCTGGGCGGCCGCCGCGCCCCCGTGGCCGTTCAGCTCGCTCTGGATCGCCGTCGAGGCCTCCTGGACCGGGATCTGGGGGCCCTTGCGGGGGCGGCGCTTGGTCGAGGACGCGGCGACGCCGTAGCCGACGAGGACGGGCTGGCGTCCCTCGGGCTTCTTCTCGGGCTCGGCTGCCGGTGTCGGTGCCGGTGCCTCGGCGGGGGCCGCCCCGCCCGACACGTCCACCGCGATGATCGACGTGCCCACGTCGACCGTGGTGCCCTCGGGGAAGTGGAGTTCCCGGACGACACCGTCGTAGGGGATGGGCAGTTCGACGGCCGCCTTGGCGGTCTCGACCTCGCACACCACCTGGCCGTCGGTGACCGTGTCACCGGGCTGGACGTACCACTTGAGGATCTCGGCCTCGGTGAGTCCCTCGCCCACGTCGGGCATCTTGAACTCGCGTACGGACGCTTCAGTCATCGTCGTCACGACCCTCTCCTCAGTACGCCAGGGCACGGTCGACGGCGTCGAGTACCCGGTCCAGGCCCGGCAGGTACTCCTCTTCGATACGGGCCGGCGGGTACGGGGCGTGGTAGCCGCCGACCCGGAGCACCGGTGCCTCCAGGTGGTAGAAGCAGCGCTCCGTGATACGGGCGGCGATCTCCGCGCCCGAGCCGAAGAACACCGGCGCCTCGTGGACCACGACCAGACGGCGGGTCTTCTCCACCGAGGCCTGGATCGCGTCGAAGTCCAGCGGGGACACCGAGCGCAGGTCCAGGACCTCCAGGTTGCGGCCTTCCTCGGCCGCGGCGTCCGCGACCTCCAGGCAGGTCTTCACCATCGGGCCGTAGGCCACCAGCGTCAGGTCGGTGCCCTCGCGGACCACCTGGGCCTTGTGCAGCGGGCCCGGGATGGCCTCGGTGTTGACCTCGCCCTTGTCCCAGTAGCGCCGCTTGGGCTCGAAGAAGATCACCGGGTCGTCGCTCTGGATGGCCTGCTGCATCATCCAGTACGCGTCGGAGGAGTTGGAGGGGGTGACGATCTTCAGGCCCGCCACGTGCGCGAAGAGCGCCTCCGGCGACTCCGAGTGATGCTCGACCGCGCCGATACCGCCGCCGTAGGGGATGCGGATGACGACGGGGAGCTTGACCTTGCCCAGCGAGCGGGCGTGCATCTTCGCGAGCTGGGTGACGATCTGGTCGTAGGCCGGGAAGACGAAGCCGTCGAACTGGATCTCCACCACCGGGCGGTAGCCGCGCAGCGCGAGGCCGATCGCGGTGCCGACGATGCCCGACTCGGCGAGCGGGGTGTCGATGACACGGCTCTCGCCGAAGTCCTTCTGAAGGCCGTCCGTCACGCGGAAGACGCCGCCGAGCTTGCCGACGTCCTCGCCCATGACCAGGACCTTGGGGTCGGCCTCCAGGGCGCGGCGCAGCGATTCGTTGATCGCCTTGGCCAGAGCCATCTTCGTGGAAGTCTCGGTCGCCATGTCAGGCCCCCTCTCCGTCAGTGAACGACGCCTGGTAGGCGGCGAACTGGGCGCGCTCCTCGTCGACCAGCGCATGCCCGTCCGCATACGCGTGCTCGAAGATGGCGAAACGGTCCGGGTCCGGCATGGCACGGACCGCTTCGCGCACTCGTTTGCCCAACGCCTCGCTCTCCGCCTCCAGTTCCGCGAAAAATCCCTCGTCCGCGTGGTTTGAGGCCTCCAGATACCGGCGAAGGCGCAGGATCGGGTCCTTGGCCTCCCAGGCCTGACGCTCCTCGTCACCGCGATAGCGGGTCGGGTCGTCGGAGGTGGTGTGGGCGCCCATCCGGTAGGTGAACGCCTCGACCAGGGTGGGGCCCTCGCCGCTGCGGGCGCGCTCCAGCGCCCACTTCGTCACCGCGAGGCAGGCCAGCACGTCGTTGCCGTCGACCCGTACGCCCGGGAAGCCGAAGCCCTGCGCGCGCTGGTAGAGCGGGACGCGGGTCTGCTTCTCGGTGGGCTCGGAGATCGCCCACTGGTTGTTCTGGCAGAAGAACACCACCGGCGCGTTGTAGACCGCGGAGAACGTGAAGGACTCCGCCACATCGCCCTGGCTGGAGGCGCCGTCACCGAAGTACGCGATGACCGCGCTGTCGGCGCCGTCCTTGGTGATGCCCATCGCATAGCCGGTGGCGTGCAGGGTCTGGGAACCGATGACGATCGTGTAGAGCTGGAAGTTGTTGCTGTTGGGGTCCCAGCCGCCGTTGTTCACGCCGCGGAACATGCCCAGCAGGTTCTCCGGCGGGACACCGCGGCACCAGGCGACGCCGTGCTCGCGGTAGGTCGGGAAGACGTAGTCGTCCTCGCGGGTGGCGCGCCCGGAGCCGATCTGGGCGGCCTCCTGGCCGAGCAGCGAGGCCCACAGACCCAGCTCGCCCTGGCGTTGCAGGGAGGTGGCCTCGGCGTCGAAACGGCGGGTGAGCACCATGTCGCGGTACAGACCGCGGAGCTCATCGGGGGTGATACCGGCGACGTACTTGTCGTACGCGGCGTTCTTGACGCGCTTGCCCTCGGGCGTCAGCAGCTGAACCAGTTCGGGCTCGGTGCTCGGGGACTTCCTGGTCCCGGCGCTGCGTCGCGGTTTGCGCGCGGCAGTGCTCTCCACGGTCACGTGTGCTCCTCCGTCGGTCCGGCATCCGGGTTCGCCGGGTGCCAGTGCGGCTCACCTGAGGCCCTGCGGACGCACGGGGTGGGTGCGGACCGGTCGGGATCAGGCGTGACAAGGTGCCCCGGCGAGCGCCCTGCAAAAGGCACGTTACCCAGTGCTGCACATTTCTGTGAAACCCCTTCTGACCTGCGATTTTGTTTGGATTTCCAAGTAAGTGGATGCTTGGATTTCCTACTAGGTCGCGGAATTCGGGAACAGCTGCTGGTCACAGCCTTGCAGGAGGCCGGAGCAACGGCACGTTATCCCGGCGACCCAGGTCACCGGAAGACTTTCTGTGTTTGACTTGCCGCGTGCGTGAAGACGGAAAAATCACCGTATTTCTGCTCGACGACCATGAAGTGGTCCGCCGGGGTGTCCATGAGCTGCTCTCCGTCGAGGACGACATCGAGGTGGTCGGCGAGGCCGGTACGGCGGCCGACGCGCTGGTGCGGATCCCGGCCACCCGGCCCGACGTCGCCGTCCTGGACGTGCGTCTGCCGGACGGCAGCGGGGTGGAGGTCTGCCGGGAGATCCGGTCGCGCGACGAGGACATCAAGTGCCTGATGCTGACGTCGTTCGCCGACGACGAGGCGCTCTTCGACGCGATCATGGCGGGCGCCGCCGGATACGTCCTCAAGGCCATCCGGGGCAACGAGCTGCTCTCCGCCGTACGGGACGTCGCGGCCGGCAGGTCCCTGCTCGACCCGGTGGCCACCGCGCGCGTGCTGGAGCGGCTGCGGGACGGCGGCAGTGCCAAGAGCGACGACCGGCTCGCGCACCTCACCGAGCAGGAGCGCAGGATCCTCGATCTGATCGGCGAGGGCCTCACCAACCGCGCGATCGGCGAGCGGCTGCACCTCGCCGAGAAGACGATCAAGAACTATGTGTCCAGTCTGCTGTCCAAACTCGGCATGGAGCGGCGGTCGCAGGCGGCGGCGTACGTGACACGGATGCAGGTGGAGCAGGAACGGCGCTGAGGGCATTGCCGGCGTCAACGCTCTTTGAGGACCAAAGACCTCTCCCGTGAGGGGCGCTCACGTCCGACATTGGTGTCATGCCCTCCGACGAACAGCGCGCCGTCGACCTGCTCGCCCGCACCGACTACGGCCGGGTCGCCACCAGCATGCGCGCCCTGCCCTTCCTCGCCTTCGCCCGCCACCTCGTGGCCGACGGCCGGGTGCTGCTGCGGCTGCCCAGGAGCTGCGGCTACCACCGGGCGTGCATCGGGCACGTCGTCGCCTACGGAGCCGACAACCTGAGCACCGCCCGGCCCGGGGAGGGGCTGTGGTCGGTGCAGATCGTCGGGGAGTGCGCCGCGCACGAGCCGACGCCCGCCGAACGCGAACGGTTCGGCCCGGCGCCCCGCGTCGTCGACGGCGAGCCGTACGAGCCCGTCTATCTGCGCGTCGAGCCACAGTTCGGGACCGTGCACTCCACCGACGGCGCCCTGGAAAGTCACTTCGCGCACATGCCGTGACCGAAAGCGACTGTCTGTGACAACGCCCAGCTCACAGCCTCGTTCGGTGCCCTAGCATCTGGCGCGTGCCGCGCCCTTGTGTACCACCCCCCGTGTCCCACGCGCCCCCGCTGAGCGCCCTGTTGAGCCGTTACGCCGCCGGCTCCGCCGTCACCTGCGAACCCGTCGAACAAGGGCTGCTGAACCGCGGCTACCGGCTCCGCACGACCCGCGGCCGCTACTTCCTCAAGCACCACTTCGACCCCGACACCGCCGACCCCGCCGCCATCGAACGCCGGCACCGCGCCACCCAGCGCCTGGCCGACCTCGGGGTCCCCGTGGCCCCACCGCTGGCCGGCCGCGACGGCCGTACGGTCGCCGTCGTCGGCGGGCACGCCTACGCCCTGCACCCCTGGGTCGAGGGCCGCCACCGCCACGGCGGCCAGCTCACCCCGGAGCAGTGCGCACGGCTGGGCGCCCTCCTGGGGGCCGTGCACGCCGCCCTGGAGCGCGTCATGCCACCCAAGGCGCGCACGCGTCCGGCCACGAGCCCCCACCCCGTTCGGAGCGCCGACCCCAGCGACACCTTCGCCGTCATCGACGACCTGCTCACTCGCGTACACCGCCACCGCCCCGCCGACTCCTTCGACGAGCTGGCCCGCCACCGCCTCCTGGAACGGCGCGCCCTCCTTGAGCGGCACGCCCACCGCAGGCCGCCGCGCGGGGCCGCCACGGGCTGGGTGCACGGCGACTTCCACCCGTTCAACCTGCTCTACAAAGGGGACGCGCCCGCCGCGATCGTCGACTGGGACCGGCTCGGCGTGCAGCCCCGCGCGGAGGAGGTCGTACGCGCCGCCGCGATCTTCTTCGTACGGCCCGCGGGGGCGCTCGACCTGCCGAAGGTACGGGCGTACGCGCGCGCGTACCGGCGCGCGGCCGGGGCCGCGCCCTCGGAGCTGGCGGCGGCCGTGCACCGGGTGTGGTGGGAGCGGCTCAACGACTTCTGGATGCTGCGCTGGCACTACGAGCGCGGCGACACCCGCGCGGACCCCCAGTTCCCGGCGTCGTCGGCGCTGGCGGTGTGGTGGACACAGGAGTACGAGGCGGTGTGCGACGCGTTCGCGGGGTGAGCGGTCACGAGCTCGGCAAACAGCACGCGCGCGTACGGTCCGTCTCCGGTCCGTACGCGCGCGTGGAGGTCAGGTCAGAGGCCGCCGGTCGGCAGGCCCGGCCTTCAAGTGCCGTCGGGGTTGCCCGTGTCGCCGCCGCTGGTGTCCGTCGGCTCCGCCGTGTCGGTCGGCTCGGCGGTGTCCGTCGGCTCGTCCGTCGGCTCCTCGGTCGTCGGCTCGTCCGTCGGCTCCGTCGCCGTGTCCGAAGGCGTCGCCGACGGCGTGTACGACGGCGTCGACGACGGGGTCCAGGAGGAGCCGCCGTTGCCCGTGCCGTCGTCGGTCTGCTCGTCGGTGGGGTCGTCCGTCGGCTCGTCGCTCGGCGACTCGCTGGCCGTCTCGTCGTCGGTGGTCTGCGAGGTGGTCGGCGACTGCGTGGTGCCGGCCCCGCCCCCGTCTCCGCCGCCGCCGTTCAGGGCCAGCGCGACGCCCGCCGCGATGGCGATCACCGCGAACACGGCGAGGATCCACAGCTTGCCGCGGCCGCTGCCCCGGTTGCCGTGCCCCTCAAAGCCGCCGTCGTCCCCGCCGCCGTAGCTCTGGGGCAGGATCTGCTGCGGGATCTGCGTCGTACCGGAGGCGCCGGGGTCCGGGTGCCCCATGACCGTGGTGCTCGCGAAGCCCGCGGACGGAGTGTTGCGGCCGTCGTGCATCGCGACCGGGCCGGTGTTCCAGGTGCCGGTGTGGCCGCCCTGCTCGTACAGCATCTGGAGCCCGTACTGGACGAGACCGCGCATCTCCTCGGCCGTCTGGAACCGGTCGTCCGGCTCCTTGGCGAGCGAGCGCATGACCAGGCCGTCGAGCTCCGGCGGAGTCGCGTCGGAGACCTCGGAGGGCGGGGTCGGGATGTCCTGCACGTGCTGGTAGACCACCGACAGCGGAGTCTCACCCGTGAACGGGGGCCGCAGCGCGAGGAGCTCGTAGAGCAGGCAGCCCGTGGCGTACAGGTCGGAGCGGTGGTCGACGGCCTTGCCGAGGGCCTGCTCCGGCGACAGGTACTGGGGCGTGCCCATGACCATGCCGGTCTGCGTCATCGTCGACTGCGCGCCGTGCAGGGCGCGGGCGATGCCGAAGTCCATCACCTTCACCGCGCCGTTGTGCGTGATGATGACGTTGGCCGGCTTGATGTCGCGGTGCACGATGCCGTGCTGGTGCGAGTAGGCGAGCGCCTCCAGGACACCGGAGACGATGATCAGCGCCTGCTCGGGCCCGGGCGCCTCGGCGTTGATCAGCAGATCGCGGATCGTCCGTCCCTCGACGATCTCCATGACGATGTACGGAACGGCCTGGCCGTTCACATAGTCCTCGCCGGAGTCGTACACGGCGACGATCGCGTGGTGGTTGAGACCGGCCACCGACTGGGCCTCGCGCGTGAAGCGGGCCTTGGAGACGGGGTCCTCGGCGAGGTCGGCGCGGAGCAGCTTGACCGCGACGGTGCGGCCCAGCCGTACGTCCTCGGCCGCGAACACCTCGGCCATGCCGCCCCGGCCGAGTCTGCGGGTCAGCCGATAGCGGCCGTCCCCCACCAGTCCGCCGTTACCCCACAGCTCCGGCGCATCCGACATCCCGCCGCCAGTCGCCTCGGGGTCGGACGGGCCCTGAGCGCGCTGCTGCTGTGCCATCAGTCCTCGCCGTCGTTTCTGCCCGCGGTGCGCGCGGTGTTGTTACGGTCTCCGTCGGCCACGCTACAGCCTCCGCGCAAGCCTCCGGTCCGGGAAGACCCCGGGGGCCGGTCCGAGACGGACCGGTCATAAAAGCGGTAGCACGCGCTGTCGTGCAAATTCTGTGTACCGGCCGTACGCCCCCTGTAACGCTTCCGCGACGCTTCTTTCGCGTACGGTCACGGAACGGGCACCCGGCTTGACCTGTCAGTGCCGTGGGGCAGACTTGGCCGGGAATGAGCCATTCGATCAACGACAGTCGGGCCGGCGCCTGATGGCCGATGGGGGACGCGGAAGATGAGCCAGGACGGCGCGCACGGCCGGTACGCGGGGCGGGCACTCGCCAACAACCGCTATCAGCTGCGTGACTTGCTCGGCGAAGGCGGCATGGCCTCGGTGCACCTGGCGCACGACACCATGCTCGACCGCCCTGTCGCGATCAAGACCCTGCACACCGAGCTGGGCCGGGAACAGGCCTTCCGCGAGCGTTTCCGCCGCGAGGCCCAGGCCGTGGCCAAGCTCACGCACACCAACATCGTCTCCGTCTTCGACACCGGCGAGGACAGCCTCGACGGCATGACGATGCCCTACATCGTCATGGAGTACGTCGAGGGCCGCCCGCTGGGCTCGGTGCTCGACGAGGACGTACGGCAGTTCGGCGCGATGCCCGCCGACAAGGCGCTGAAGATCACCGCGGACGTGCTGGCGGCGCTGGAGATCAGCCACGAGATGGGCCTGGTCCACCGCGACATCAAGCCGGGCAACGTGATGATGACCAAGCGCGGCGTGGTCAAGGTCATGGACTTCGGCATCGCGCGCGCCATGCAGTCCGGTGTGACGTCGATGACGCAGACCGGCATGGTGGTCGGCACCCCGCAGTACCTCTCCCCCGAGCAGGCCCTGGGCCGCGGGGTCGACGCCCGCTCCGACCTCTACTCGGTCGGCATCATGCTCTTCCAACTGGTCACCGGGCGCCTTCCGTTCGAGGCGGACTCGCCGCTGGCGATCGCGTACGCGCATGTGCAGGAGGAGCCGGTCGCCCCCTCCTCGATCAACAGAGCGCTCCCGCCGGCCGTGGACGCGCTGATCGCCCGCGCGCTGAAGAAGAACCCGAACGAGCGCTTCCCCAGCGCCGAGGCCATGCGGGACGAGTGCCTGCGGGTCGCGGCCTCCTTCCAGGCGGCACCGCCGAGCATCGTCCCGGGCGCCCAGACCGCGAGCGGCGCGGGTGTCGGCTCCGCGGTCTTCCCGCCGGTCGGCCAGACGCCCCCGCCGGCCACGAACAACGTCCAGACCCCGTACCAGCCGGCCCCCACCCCGAACCCGTACGGCACCCCGACCCCGGCGCCCGCGCCGTCCCCGGCGTACGGCTACCCGCAGCAGGGCGGCTACCAGACGCCGGCGCCGAACGCGTACGCGCAGAGCACCCCGCCGCCGTACAACATCACGCCCCAGCAGGCCCCGCCCGCGACGGGCGGCGGCAAGAACAACAAGCCGGTGATCCTCGGTTCGATCATCGTGTCCGTCATCGCGGTGGGCGGCCTCATCGCGGCCCTGCTGATGAACGGCGGCTCGGACGACGACGCCAAGGGCAGCGACGGCGCGAGCACCTCGGCCTCGTCCCATCCGACGGGGTACCGGTCCGGTGACCCGAACCGGACGGTCGACAAGAGCGAGTGCACCGACCCGCAGGAGTCGTACAACGACCCGGACAAGATCGAGGTGCCGGACTTCACCTACAAGAGCTGGGACTCGGTCCTCTCCTGTCTGAAGGCTGCCGGCTGGCACTACGACAAGACCCCCGTGGACGAGAACACCTGGGGCCAGGGCACCGTGATCCGGCAATCCCCCAAGGCCGGCACGGACGTCGACCCGAAGGACGTGGACATCCAGTTCGACATCTCCACGGGCAACCCGGCGTAGCCGCTGAGACGGTAGGTTGAAAACCGAAGGGGCGGCCGCAAGTTCGGATTGCGGCCGCCCCTTCATCCGTTCCTGGGCCGGTCAGGAACGCTTGAGCACGTAGACCGGCGTTCCGTCCTCGGTGCCGCCCCGGGCGTGGATGCAGGCGTGCTTGCGCAGCAGGCGCAGGCATTCGTTGACGCGGGTGCACCGAGAGTCCGGTACGGGCGGCGATGGAGGCGAGCGGCTGTCGCAGTTCACCCTCCTCGACCAGCACGGGGGCGATCACCACAGCCACGGACCAGACATCCGACGTCACGGAGAGGCGCTGCCGCCAGTCGGCGAGTACGGCTTCCGTGGTCGGGTGCGCGGCGAGGTCGGCGGTGGGCGCCGGCCGGTCGACGGCGAGGACGTCGAGGCGGTTCGCGATGCGGTCCATGGCCTGGGCGATGGCCTGCTGCGCGGTGAGCGTGGCCCGCTGCATCTCCAGCATCTCCCTTTGCAGAGCCAGAGATTCACGCTGTGCGCTCGCGAGCTCCTCGTCGAGCTGAAGGTTGTGCGCTTCCAGCCGGACGATGGCTTCCGCGACCTGTTCCGGCATCGCGTACGCGATCGGGGCGCCCGGCTCGGTGGGTTGAACCTCGGCCTCTTCGAGGGTGTAGGAACCCTCTCGCTGGATGGTCTCGATCACCTCGGCCGCCCACTGTTTGAAGGGGGCGCAGGCCGGCTTGGTGCAGGCGTTGACGAGGAGGATGAGACCTTGGAGAGAGATGACATTCAGGTCTCGGCGCCACTCCCTACCTGCGGGAATGCTGAGACCGTAACCTCCAGTTAGGGTCTCGAGAATCTCTCGCTGGTCGTCCGGCACATGGTCGGAGAGTGCCTTCTGCGGGTTGGTGTGCCCGAGTTGCTTGCAGACGTCCACCGCCGGGAACCAGTGCGCCCCGTCCGGCATCGTCAGCCTGCGGATGCGGGCCCCTGTAGATATGACTGGCTGGGCTGAACGATTCGCCGAGCGGGCATCATGGTCCGATGACCAACGTCAGGCGGGCGCGCGTCGGTGATCTTCCGGAGCTTGTCGCCCTCATCGCCGAGCATGCCGTTTATGAGAAGGCCGATCCGCCCGCCGAGGGGCTGGCCGAGCGGCTGGAGCCCTTGTTGTTCGGGGAGCCCGAGCCTCGACTGATCGGGCTGGTCGCCGAGTTGGGAGAGGGTGGGCCCGTCGTCGGGTACGCCACCTGTTCCGCCGAGGTGTCCACCTGGGACGGGGTCGAGTACCTCCACATGGACTGCCTGTTCCTGCGGGACGGGCATCGGGGGCTCGGCATCGGGGAGTTGCTGATGGACGCCGTGCGCGAGGAGGCGCGGCGGCTCGGGCTCGGGCATGTGCAGTGGCAGACGCCGGTGTGGAACGACGGGGCGATCCGGTTCTACGGGCGGATCGGGGCCACGGCGAAAGAGAAGCGGCGGTTCTTCTGGCCGGTCCGGTGAATGAGTGAGGGGGCCCGCCGCCGCAGGCCCCCTCACTTCACTGCTTCACGTCTACGCGTCAGCTGATCTTCGCGTAGCCGTAGTTGATGAGCTTCTTCACGTCCGCCGTGCGGTTGGCCTCGGAGGACGCGGTGAGGACCGCGCCGATCACCGACTCGCCGTTGAGCGTGGCGGCGAAGACGAGGCAGTACTTGGCCTCGGTGCCGGAGCCGGTCTTCACGCCGAGCGTGCCGTTCCAGCCGAGCAGGGTGTTGGTGTTCTTCCACGCCGCCATGGTGCGCGTGGAGCCGGTCTTCGTGACCGTCTTGGCCGTGTACGACTTGGTCTTGACGACGGTCTTGAAGGTGGAGCTCTTCATCGCGCTGCGGGCGGCCTTCGTCAGGTCGCGCGGCGTCGAGTAGTTGGAGCCCTTGCTGATGCCGTCGAACGAGTCGAAGTGCGTGTTCGTCATGCCCAGGCTCTTGGCCATGGTGTTCATCTTGCCGATGAAGCTCTTGGTGCGGGCGGCGACCGTGGTGCCGGAGCCGTACTTGTCGGCCAGCGCCATCGCGGCGTCACAGCCGGACTTCAGCATCATCCCGTAGAGGAGCTGACGGACGGTGACCTTGTCACCGACGATCAGACCCGCGGACGAGGCGCCGTTGGCGACGATGTAGTCGCTGTACGCCTTCTTGATCGTGACCTTGGAGTCCAGGTTCAGGTTCGACTGCGACAGCACGACCTTCGCCGTCATGACCTTGGTCGTGGACGCGGTGAGCCGCTTGGTGTCGGCGGACTTGGTGAACAGGGTCTTGCCCGTGGCGCTGTTCATCAGGTACCCGCCCTTGGCGGTGATGGTCGGCGTGGTCACAGCCTGCGCCGGCGCCGCGGTGAGAGCCCCGGTGGCGAGCATCGCGCCGGTCGTGAGGGCGACGGCTGCGGCTCTGCGGACACGGAGGCCCTTGGTAGCGGTTGTCAACTGAAATACCCCGAATACGTCGAATTCGCCTGGTATGCGGCCGAGTTGGAGGGGAAAGATGAAGGGGCCGCATGTGTGTGACACGTAAGTAGCACAGAAGGTTGTGCGGCCGCTGGGGCGAATGTCGCGGTCCGCATGGTGGAACGGATCTCTTATGCGTACGTGTTGTATCTATGCTGTGCGCATGCCTTCCGCCCCGCCCGCCGCCACCGCCCCCGCCGACGCCCCCAGCCCCACCTCCGCCAAGCAGCCGCCCGCCGCCGACCGGGTCTACGACCACGTCAAGCAGGGCGTCCTGGAGCGCCGCTACGAAGGGGGCACGCTCCTCACCGAGGGCGAGCTCGCCGAGGCCGTCGGGGTGTCGCGGACCCCGGTGCGGGAGGCGCTGCTGCGGTTGCAGGTGGAAGGCCTGATCAAGCTCTACCCGAAGAAGGGCGCACTGGTCCTGCCGGTCTCCGCGCAGGAGATCGCGGACGTGGTCGAGACCCGCCAGCTGGTCGAGGAACACGCCGCACGGAAGGCCGTACCGGCGTCCCCGCAGCTCATCGCGCGCCTGGAGGAGCTGCTCGCGCGGCAGAAGGAGCAGGCCGCCGCGGGGGATCTCGCCGGCGCCGCCGTCACCGACCGCTGCTTCCACGCCGAGATCGTCCGCAGCGGCGGCAACGAGATCCTCTCCCGCCTCTACGACCAGCTCCGCGACCGGCAGCTGAGGATGGGTGTCGCGGTCATGCACGCCCACCCCGACCGCATCACCAAGACCCTCGCCGAGCACGAGCAGATCCTCGACGCGCTGCGCTCCGGCGACGCGGAGGCGGTCGTCGGACTGATCCACGGGCACGTGGAGTGGTTCTCGCACCTCGCGCGGGGTGAGGTCCGATGAGGTCCCAGGCCCTGCCCGCCGATCCGCCCGGCGGCCGGCGTGCCATGGCGGTCTGGGGCATCGGCGTCTCCGTCTACTTCGTCGCCGTCATCTTCCGTACGTCGCTGGGGGTGGCCGGCCTCGACGCCGCCGACCGCTTCCAGGTGAACGCCTCCGCGCTGTCCACCTTCTCCATCCTCCAGCTGCTGGTCTACGCGGGCATGCAGATACCCGTCGGCCTCCTTGTCGACCGGCTCGGCACCAAGAAGGTGCTGACCATCGGGGTCGTGCTCTTCACGGCGGGACAGCTCGGCTTCGCCTTCTCCCCCTCGTACGGCATGGCCCTCGCCTCTCGCGCGCTGCTCGGCTGCGGTGACGCGATGACGTTCATCAGTGTGCTGCGGCTCGGCGGCCGCTGGTTCCCCGCCCGGCGCGGCCCGATGGTCGCCCAGCTCGCCGGCCTCGCGGGCATGGCCGGCAACCTCGTCTCCACCCTCGTGCTGGCCCGGCTGCTGCACGGCGTCGGCTGGACGGCCGCCTTCGCGGGCAGTGCGCTCGCGGGCGTGGTGGTGCTGGTGCTGCTGCTCCTCTTCCTCAAGGACCACCCCGAGGGCTACGAGCCCGAGCCGCTTCCCCACCAGGGCGCGGCCTACGTACGACGCCAGATCGCCGCGTCCTGGCGGGAGCCGGGGACCCGTCTCGGGCTGTGGGTGCACTTCACGACCCAGTTCCCGGCGATGGTGTTCCTGCTGCTGTGGGGCCTGCCCTTCCTCGTCGAGGCACAGGGGCTGTCCCGGGCGACCGCGGGCGAGCTGCTGACCCTGGTCGTGCTGTCCAACATGCTCGTCGGGCTCGTCTACGGCCAGGTCGTCGCCCGGCACCACGAGGCGCGGCTGCCGTTGGCGCTCGGCACCGTGGGCGCGACGGGGCTGGTGTGGGCGGTGACCTTGGCCTACCCCGGCGCACACGCGCCGATGTGGCTGCTGGTGGTGCTGTGCGCGGTGCTCGGAGCCTGTGGGCCGGCCTCGATGCTGGGCTTCGACTTCGCGCGCCCGGCGAACCCGCCGGAGCGGCAGGGCACGGCGTCCGGGATCACCAACATGGGCGGGTTCGTCGCCTCGATGACGACACTGTTCGCGGTGGGCGTGCTGCTGGACGCGACGGGGGACAACTACCGGATCGCGTTCTCCGTGGTGTTCGTGCTTCAGGCGGTGGGGGTCAGCCAGATCCTGCGGCTGCGGAAGCGGGCGATCCGCAGGGAGCGGGAGCGGCTTGTCGCGAGCCGGGTGGAGACAGTGCACGTTCCCGCGTGAGCGGGGCGCGTCGGTGTGGGCGGCCCTGGGGGCTCCGCCCCCAGACCCCCCGGCCTTTGCCCACCCACCGCCGACCCGGTCGGCTGAAGAGGTGCCGTTACGGCGTCACCGTGAAGTTCCTCAGTATCGCCGCCGTCAGCTGCGGCTCGCCCTCGGCCTTCACCCGGTCCGCCACCGCGTCCAGGGTCACCCGGCCGCAGGCCAGACGGACGTAGGTCTCCCAGTCGAGGGTGAGGGTGGCGGCGGGGCCGAGAGCGGGGGCCGTTTCGAGGGTGCCGCGGCCCTGGATGTCGACGCGGATCGTGCGCAGGAACTCGATGGGGCCGTGGACGTCGATGACGACGGCCGAACTGCGCGGGGCGTCGGCCTTCTCCGCGACCACGGCGGGCAGCTCGGCGAGCAGGTAGTCCCGGGCGATGTGCGCGCCGGGCGAGTCCAGATTGCCCGGGCGGCCGAGGGCGGCGCGCAGATCCTGCTCATGGACCCAGACGTCGAAGGCGTGCCGACGCATGGACTCCTCGAGCGTCAGTTCGCTGCCGTAGGGGCCGCGCACCTTCGAGCCCGGCTCACGCGACTCGTTGCGCAGCTGCCGGTTGCGGCGGATGATCACGTACTCCAGCTCGGACGTCATCTCCGGCGCCGTGTGATGACGGCGGACGTCGACCTGCATCTCCGTGTACCGCTGCTGTTCGTTCGTCACGTGGTACAGGTCGCGCGGGAGCGTGTGGATCGGGCGCGGGTCGCCGAGCATCTCGCAGTCCAGACCGATGACATGGGAGACCACGTCACGGACCGACCAGCCCGGGCACGGCGTACGCCGGTTCCACTCTCCTTCCACGAGCGGGGTCACCAGCTCGGATATCGCTTCGATGGAGTGGGTCCAGGCGTCGGCGTAGGGCTGGAGGGTGGGATGCAGACTCACGGAACGGGACCCCTCGGCGGTCGGTACACGGGCAGGTGGTGGCGGCGTTGCCAGCGGGAGGTGGCTGCACTGAGCGGGTGTGTTGGAACGCTAAGTTACGCTGCTGTGAGGCACCCCGGCAGTGCTTTCGTGTGACGATCGTAGGCCCGTGTGAACGGCTCGAATGCCAGGACGGTGGTAGTGTGCGCGCCTCTCTGATCCAGATCGACGTGAACGAGGACGAATCGGTCGAGTCACGTCGGCTGCGGGTGGCCTCCCTGGTACGGGAACAGGCGGGCGCCGATCTCGTCGTCCTCCCCGAGCTGTGGACCACGGGCGCCTTCGCCTACGAGGGGTTCGACAGCAACGCGGAACCGCTGGACGGGCCGACGCACGAGGCGATGGCGAAGGCCGCGAGCGACGCGGGCGTGTGGCTGCACGCGGGCTCGATCCCCGAGCGCGCCGACGACGGGACGCTCTACAACACCTCTCTCGTCTTCTCCGCCTCCGGTGATCTGATCGCCGCCTACCGCAAGATCCATCGCTTCGGCTTCGACAAGGGCGAGGCCGTGCTGATGGGCGCGGGCCAGGAGCTGGTGACGGTCCGTCTGCCCGAGACCACCCTCGGTCTGGGCACCTGCTACGACCTCCGTTTCCCCGAACTGTTCCGCGGCCTCGTCGACGCCGGCGCCGAGACCCTGGTCGTCCCCGCGGGCTGGCCTGAGCGCCGCCGGGGGCACTGGACGCTGCTGGCTCAGGCGCGGGCGGTGGAGAACCAGGCGTTCGTGCTCGCGTGTGGAACGGCCGGGACCCACGCGGGAGTTCCGCAGGCCGGTCACTCGATCGTGGTCGACCCCTGGGGAGAGGTGCTGGCGGAGGCGGGGGCCGGCGAGGAGATCCTCACGGTCGAGCTCGACCCCGGGAAGGTCGCGGCGACCCGCGAGCAGTTCCCCGCGCTCAAGGACCGCATGCTGGGCCTGGAGACCCCACGCCGGCCGGCCTCCTAGCCTGCGCTCAGTCCTCCTCGCGTTCCTTCTCCGCCAGGTGGATCACGCACACCGCCACCGCGATCAGCAGCGCCGGGTCCGCGTCCTCACGCACGACGTCCACGCCGTACGTCTCCCGGACGTGCAGCCAGCGGCGCGAGACGACGGCGAGGAGCTCGTCGTCGTACTCGATGGCGAACTCCCGGTCGAGGATCTTGCCGCTGACGTCGAGTTCGGTGCTGCCGTCGGCGAGGGACACGCGGTAGTGGTTGCGGAGCAGGGACAGGCGTTTGCGCTTGATGCGCGCCAGGGGCTCGCCGTCCCGCTCGATCACCATCGTGTCGCGCAGCGCGAACATCTTCTGGCGGATGTCGATGAGGACGCGCCCGCGCGTGTCCTTCAGCTCGAAGGTGTCCCGCAGCCGCATGGCCTTGCCGTCGACGAGGAAGACCTTGTTGCCCTGGTCGTCCTCGATCCAGTAGTCGTCGCCGAAGCCGAGCAGCCGGTCGCGTACGAGGAATCTCATGCCATGACCGGTTCCCCGGCAGCCGGTCCGAAACGCCGCCGGTAGGCCGACGGGCTGAGGCCGGTCTCGCGCCGCACGCGCGCGCGGAGGTTCGCGGCGGTGCCGAGTCCGCTCCGCGCGGCCACCACGTCGAGCCGTTCCTCGCCCCGCTCGATCAGCCGGCAGGCCAGCGCCACCCGTTCCCCGGTCAGCCAGGCGAGTGGCGTCGTCCCCAGCTGGGCCCGGAACCGGCGGTGCAGGGTGGCGGGCGAGACGGCCGCGCGGGCCGCGAGGCCTGCCACGGTCAGCGGCTCGCCCAACCGCTCCTGCGCCCACGCCAGCAGCGGCCCCAGCGACTCGTCGGCCACCTCCGGGATCGGCCGCTCCACGAACTGGCGTTGCCCGCCGTCGCGGTGGGCGGCGAAGACGAGGCGCCGGGACACGGCGTTGGCCACCTCGGCGCCATGGTCGCGCCGGATGACGTACAGGCCGAGGTCGAGAGCGGCGGCGCTGCCGGCGGCGGTGAGGATCTCGCCCTCGTCCACGAAGAGCACGTCGGGCTCAAGGCGTACGCGCGGATGCAGGGCGCGGAACGTCTCGGCCCACATCCAGTGCGTGGTGGCCCGGCGCCCGTCGAGCAGCCCGGCCTCGGCGAGGGCGAAGCTTCCCGTGCAGAAGCTCATGACGCGTGCCCCGCGCGCGTGGGTGCGGCGGACGGCGTCCAGGACCTCGGCGCTGCGCGGTACGACGTTGTCGGGGCGGCCCGGGACGACGAGGGTGTCGGCGCCGTCCACGGCGTCCAGACCGGCCGTGCCGGTCATCGCGAAGAAGCCGTGGTTCATGTCCACCGCGCGCGTGGGCGTGCACAGCGTCACCTCGTACAGCGGCCCGGGCCGCCCCAGCTCGGGCCGCGGCAGCCCGAACAGCTCGGTGGCGACGCCGACTTCGAACGGGTTGGTGCCCTCGTCGACGATCACGGCGACCCGGTGCGGGGGCGGGACACGCGGGTGCGGCGGCTGAGGCGGCTGAGAGGATCCTTGCGGCATACGCAATTCCTAGCACTCGTGAACCGCCTGCGGCACCCCGCACGATGACCTCATGGAACCCATCGCGCTCTCCGCCGCCCTCGCCTCCTTCACCGAGCAGTGGAGCCCCCGCATCGTCACCGCCGTCAACGACTACGACGTCCGCATCGCCAAGGTCGAGGGCGACCACGTCTGGCACGTCCACGACCACACCGACGAGTTCTTCCTGGTCCTGGAGGGCGAACTGCACATCTCCCTGCGGGAGTCGACGGGCGAACGCACGGTGACCCTCCCGAAGGGCTCGGTCTTCACCGTCCCCCGCGGCATCGAACACAAGCCCTACGCCCCCACCCCCACCGCCATCCTCCTCCTCGAACCCACCGGCACCCTCACGGTCGGCGACCGCCACGACGAGGTACCGGACCATGTGGACGCGACGACCGGGCATGCGCTGAGCTGACTGTCGGTGCCGGGTGGCACCCTTGATCCATGAGCGACTCCGCACCCCGCCGCGTACGTGTCCGGGCCCCCGAGCTGGTCGGCAAGGGCGGCTGGCTGAACACCGGCGAGAAGCAGTACAGCCTCGCCGACCTGCGGGGACGCATCGTCATTCTCGATTTCTGGACGTTCTGTTGCATCAACTGCCTCCATGTCCTCGACGAACTCCGCGCCCTGGAGCACAAGCACCGCGACACCGTCGTCGTCATCGGGGTGCACTCGCCGAAGTTCGTGCACGAGGCCGAGCATGCGGCGGTCGTGGACGCCGTGGAGCGGTACGGGGTGGAGCATCCGGTGCTCGACGATCCCGAGCTGGCCACCTGGAAGCAGTACGCGGTGCGGGCCTGGCCGACGCTCGTCGTGATCGACCCGGAGGGGTACGTCGTCGCGCAGCACGCCGGTGAGGGGCATGTGCACGCCATCGAGCGGCTGGTGACCGAGCTGGAGGCGGAGCACGAGGCGAAGGGGACGCTGCGGCGCGGGGACGGGCCGTACGTGGCGCCGGAGCCCGAGCCGACCGTGCTGCGGTTCCCGGGGAAGGCGGTGTTGCTGCCCTCCGGGAACTTCCTCGTCAGTGACACCACCCGGCATCAGCTCGTCGAGCTGGCGGCGGACGGGGAGAAGGCCGTGCGCCGGATCGGGTCCGGGCGGCGTGGCTTCGAGGACGGTTCCGCCGACGCGGCCTCCTTCAACGAGCCGCAGGGGCTGGCGCTGCTGCCGGACGGCTCCGTGGTGGTCGCCGACACGGTGAACCACGCCCTGCGGCGCTACGACCCGGAGTCGGGCCGGACGACGACGCTCGCCGGCACCGGCGATCAGTGGATGCAGGGCGACGCCACCTCGGGCCCGGCCCGCGAGGTGAACCTGTCCTCCCCCTGGGACGTGGCGTGGTGGAACGGCAAGGTGTGGATCGCCATGGCCGGCGTCCACCAGCTGTGGACGTACGACCCGGACGGCGGCACGGTGTCCGTCGCCGCCGGTACCACCAACGAGGGTCTGGTCGACGGGCCCGCTCCCGAGGCCTGGTTCGCCCAGCCCTCCGGGCTCGCCGCCACCCCGGACCGGCTGTGGCTCGCCGACTCCGAGACGTCCGCCCTGCGCTGGGTCGACCTCGACGGCACCGTCCACACCGCCGTGGGAACCGGCCTCTTCGACTTCGGCCACCGCGACGGCGCCGCCGAACAGGCCCTCTTCCAGCATCCGCTGGGCGTCACCGCGCTCCCCGACGGCTCGGTCGCCGTCAGCGACACCTACAACCACGCCCTGCGCCGCTTCGACCCGGCGACCGGCGAGGTCACCACCCTCGCCACCGATCTGCGCGAACCCAGCGACGCCGTGCTCGTCGGTGACGACATCGTGGTCGTGGAGTCCGCCCGGCACCGGCTGACCCGGCTGCGGCTGCCGGAGGAGGCCGTGAAGGTGGCCTCCGTCGCTCATCGCACCCAGCGCGCGGCCACCGAAGTGGCCCCCGGTGAGCTCCGGTTGGACGTCGTCTTCCAGGCGCCGGCCGGGCAGAAGCTCGACAGCCGGTACGGGCCGTCCACCCGGCTGCTGGTCTCATCGACCCCGCCCGAGCTGCTGCTCGACGGCGTGGGTGAGGGCGCGGGCACCGACCTCTCCCGCGTCCTGCGCCTCGATCCGGCCGTAGGGGAGGGCGTGTTGCACGTCTCCGCGATGGCCGCGTCCTGCGACGACGACCCGGCCAACGAATACCCCGCCTGCCATGTCCACCAGCAGGACTGGGGAGTTCCGGTCCGCCTCGTCGAGGGCGGGGCGGACCGGCTGCCCCTGGTGCTGGCCGGGATGGACCCCGACCAGAGCGACCAGTAGGCCGATAAGGCCACTATCGGCGACGCGGGCGCGGGGCCAGCTTGTACAGCGCCACGCCCGCGGCCGCCAGGGTGGTGGCCGTGACGACCAGGGCCATGCTGTTCATCCACAGGCCGGTCGCGGCCAGGGTGGCGCCTCCGGCACCGGTGGTGCCCGCGCCGATCACTCGTCCGTACATCGTGCTTCTCCTAGTTGGGGATCATGTGGCGACCCACTTCTCCTCGCTGCGGCGCAACATGCCCCACAGCGAGGTGAAGTAGACGGCGTGCTGGAAGAGGTCGTAGAGCATCTCCGGAACCATCAGCGCCGCGACCAGGACGGCCCTCGGGCCGGCCCGCCGTACGGAGACCGTCTTCTCGACGACGAAGATCAGGCCGATCCCCGTCCAGAACGGGGAGAAGCCCGGCCAGCCGTACAGCGTGGTGAACGTGGCCATGTAGACGAGGTAGACGAGGAACGACAGCGCGCCGAAGCCCATCAGGAACTGCTGGGCGAAGTAGCGGGCGGTGACCTTGGTCCAGCCGTAGTCGCGCAGGTTCTCCAGGGCGCCGCGCTGCCAGCGCAGCCGCTGGTGCCAGAGCTTGCCCAGCGTCGGCATGACCTCGGTGGTGACCGCGCAGCCGGCCGGGGACATGGCCCGGTAGCCGAGGGTCTTGACGGCCTTGGTCATCTCGTCGTCCTCGGTGAGCGAGGCGAGGCTGTAGTAGCCGCTGCCGCCGCCGATCACCCCGGCGCGGCGGGCCGCCCGCACCTCGCGCAGCACCCGGGCACGGAACATGGTGCCGGTGCCGGTGAGCACCTGGGCCTTGCCGCCGGTGCGCTCCAGTTCCCAGGCGTAGCGGTGGAACTCCATGCGCTGGAGCAGACCGAGGAGTCCGCCGCCCTCCTCGCCGTAGAAGACCCCGCCGATGGCGCCGACCTTGCGGTTGAAGGTGGCGAGGGCGGTCTGGGCGAACGAGGGGTCGAGGACGGTGTCGGCGTCCTGGACCAGCAGCAGGTCACGGTCGTCGAGGTGGGGCAGCATCCAGGCGATGGCCTGGTTGAGGGCGCCGGCCTTCTTGTGGGTGTTGCCCTGGGTGTGGAACACCTGGGCGCCGTGCGCGACTGCGATCTCGGCGGTGTCGTCGGTGCAGTTGTCGCAGACCACGACGACGAGGTCGGGCCGCCGGGTCTGGTCGCGCAGGCCGTCGATGGCGGCGCCGATGCGGTCGGCCTCGTTGTGCGCCGGGATCAGGACGGCGAGCCGGGGGCGCGTCGACGGCTCCTCGGGGGCCGCGTGGGCGCGGCGGGCCGCGTGGCGACCGCTGGGCGCCGCGAGGTCGAGCACGGCGGGCCCCCTGGTGCGAAGTCTTGTGAGGAAGAGGCCCGGTACCACTCACCCCCCGGGCCTCCAAGTCCTCACAAGTCTTCACGAAACCCATACAAGCCGACAAGCAGTCCGGTGTAACGGACTGCTCACGGTTGTCTGGATATTTCCTGTGAGTCCAATTGGTGACGAGCTGTCAGAAATCCCTGCGCTGACGCCCCTCTTCGTCGATGACCGGCGTGGTGGGCGGCACCACGACCCGCCTGCGCCGCGCGATGCTGCTGAAGGTGCTGACCCCGATCAGTCCGACGATCATCAGGATGATCCCGACCAGATCGAGGTTGACCCCCTGCATGTCCCAGTCGGTCGCGAACGTGAGGATGGCTCCCGCGGCGATGAGGATGATGCATCCGCCGAGGCCCATGAGTGTCGCCTCCCCTGCATGAAGTTTCCGTCAGGGGCGGGTAACCAGGCGTGCGGAAACTATCCCTCCAGAAACGCCACCAGCGCGTTGGCCAGCAGATGCGGGTCGTCCGCGCCGCACAGCTCGCGCGCGCTGTGCATCGACAGGATGGCCACCCCGATGTCGACCGTCTTGATGCCGTGCCGGGCCGCGGTGATCGGGCCGATGGTCGTGCCGCACGGCATGGAGTTGTTGGAGACGAAGGACTGGAACGGCACGTCCGCCTTCTCACAGGCGGCGGCGAACACCGCGCGCCCCGAACCGTCCGTCGCGTACCGGTTGTTGACGTTGACCTTGAGGATCGGGCCGCCGTTGACGCGCGGATGGTGCGTGGGGTCGTGGCGCTCGGCGTAGTTGGGGTGGACCGCGTGGCCCGTGTCGGAGGAAAGGCAGATGGTGCCCGCGAACGCTCTGGCCCGGTCCTCGTACGACCCTCCGCGCGCGAACACCGAACGCTCCAGCACGCTGCCGAGCAGCGGCCCGTCCGCACCGGTGTCGGACTGCGAGCCGTTCTCCTCGTGGTCGAAGGCGGCGAGTACGGGGATGTAGCCGAGGTCCGGGCCGGCCGCGACCGCGGTCAGCGCGGCCACCCCGGCGTGCACGGACAGCAGGTTGTCCATGCGCGGACCGGCCACCAGCTCCTGGTCACGGCCCAGGTAGGCGGGCGGTTCGACGGAGTGGACCATCAGGTCCCAGCCGGTCACCTCGCCCGCGCCGAGCCCTTCCTCCTCCTCCAGGAACGCGATCAGATCGCCCTCGCGGACGTCGTCGCCGAGCCCCCAGATGGGCTGTAGATGCCGCTGCTTGTCGAGCTTGAGACCCTCCGCCGACACCGAGCGGTCCAGGTGGATGGCGAGCTGCGGGACCCGCAGCAGCGGCCGGCCCACGTTCACCAGCCGCGTCGAACCGTCCCGCAGGGTCAGCCGGCCCGCCAGGCCCAGGTCACGGTCGAGCCAGGAGTTCAGCAGCGGTCCGCCGTAGATCTCCACCGCCACCTGCCGCCAGCCGTGCGCCCCGGCGTCGGGCAGCGGCTTGACCCGCAGGTTGGGGGAGTCGGTGTGCGCGCCGACGACGCGGAACGGCGTGTGCGCCTCGGCGCCCTCGGGGACGTACCAGGCCACGATCGCGCCACCGCGCAGCACGTACTTGCCGCCGCTCGTCCCCTCCCAGGCGTCCGTCTCGGCGACCTGCCTGAACCCTGCCTTCTCCAGCCGCTCGGCGGCGTTCGCCACGGCGTGGTACGGCGAGGGGCTGGCCGCCAGGAAGGACATGAGGTCGTCGGTGTGGCCGCGGTCGAAGCGGGGGGGTTCGCTCATGGGGTTCACCTTAACGACGAAGAGGTTCACCTAGACGACGTACGAGGGCCCGCTCCCGGCGATGGAAGCGGGCCCTCGGGAGAGCTGTGCTGATGTGTCCTAGAACGCGGCCTCGTCCAGTTCCATCAGGTCGAGCTCGACGCCCTGGGCGAGCTTGCGTGCACCCGTGACACCCGGCAGGACGTTGGCCGCGAAGAACTTCGCCGCCGCGATCTTGCCTGTGTAGAAGGCCTTGTCCTTCGCGGAGGCGGTCTCCAGCTTCTCGGCCGCGACCGCGGCGCCCTTGAGGAGCAGGTAGCCGACGACCACGTCACCGGAGGCGAGCAGCAGCCGGGTCGTGTTGAGGCCGACCTTGTAGATGTTCTTGACGTCCTGCTCGGTGGCCGCGAGGTCGGTCAGCATCAGGCCGACGATGGCCTCCAGCTCGACGGCGGCCTTGGCGAGGTGCTCACGGGCGGCGGAGAGCTCCTCGCCGCCGGTGCCGAGCGCCAGGAACTTCTTGATGTCCTCGGCGAGGCTGTTCAGGGCCGCGCCCTGGTTGCGGACAATCTTCCGGAAGAAGAAGTCCTGGCCCTGGATCGCGGTCGTGCCCTCGTACAGGGTGTCGATCTTGGCGTCCCGGATGTACTGCTCGATCGGGTACTCCTGGAGGAAGCCGGAGCCGCCGAAGGTCTGAAGCGACTGGGCGAGCTGCTCGTAGCCCTTCTCGGAGCCGTAGCCCTTCACGATCGGCAGCAGCAGGTCGTTCAGCGCGTGCTCGGCCTTGGTGTCCTCGCCCGCGGCCTCCTTGACGGCGATCGCGTCCTGGATCGAGGCGGTGTAGAGGACGAGCGCGCGCATGCCCTCCGCGTACGCCTTCTGCGTCATCAGCGAGCGGCGCACGTCCGGGTGGTGCGTGATGGTGACCTTGGGCGCGGCCTTGTCACCGAAGGCGGCGAGGTCGGAACCCTGGACGCGCTCCTTGGCGTACTCCAGCGCGTTCAGGTAGCCGGTCGACAGCGTCGAGATGGCCTTCGTGCCGACCATCATGCGGGCGAACTCGATGATCCGGAACATCTGGCGGATGCCGTCGTGCTTGTCGCCGATCAGCCAGCCCTTGGCGGGGTGCTGGTCGCCGAAGGTCATCTCGCAGGTGTTGGAGGCCTTCAGGCCCATCTTGTGCTCGACGTTGGTGGCGTAGACGCCGTTGCGCTCGCCCAGCTCGCCGGTCTCGAAGTCGAAGAGGTACTTCGGGACGAGGAAGAGGGACAGGCCCTTGGTGCCCGGACCGGCACCCTCGGGACGCGCGAGCACGTAGTGAAGGATGTTCTCCTCCATGTCGTGCTCACCGGAGGTGATGAAGCGCTTGACGCCCTCGATGTGCCAGGAGCCGTCCTCCTGCTGCACGGCCTTGGTGCGGCCGGCGCCGACGTCCGAACCGGCGTCAGGCTCGGTGAGCACCATGGTCGAACCCCAGGTCCGCTCCACGGCGATCTGGGCGATCTTCTTCTGTACGTCGTTGCCCTCGTCGTAGAGGATCCCGGCGAACGCCGGGCCGGAGGAGTACATCCACACGGCCGGGTTGGCGCCGAGGATCAGCTCCGCGTACGACCAGATCAGCGAGGGCGGGGCGACCGTGCCGCCGATGCCCTCGGGCAGGCCCAGACGCCAGTACTCGGAGTCCATGAAGGCCTTGTAGCTCTTCTTGAAGGACGCGGGGACCGGCGCGGTGTTGGTCTCCGGGTCGAAGACCGGCGGGTTGCGGTCGGCGTCCGCGAAGGACTCCGCCAGCTCGTTCTCCGCGAGCCGGGTCAGCTCGTCGAGGATGCTCTTCGCGGTCTCGACGTCCATCTCCTCGAAGGGACCCGTGCCGTACAGCTTGTCGCGGCCGAGCACCTCGAAGAGGTTGAACTCGATGTCGCGGAGATTCGACTTGTAGTGCCCCATGGCGACGGCTCCCTGGAGAGACGGGCGAGGCACTGGATCCTCGCGCTAGTTCACGTACCGACAAGTAGCTTCGATACGATGATGCTACCCGTCGGTAATAAGTCGCAACCCCGATCCGGCCATCTGTGACGGTTCACACCGGAAGGGTGAGAGTGGCGGTGTATCCCGCGCCCACACCGCCCTTCACCGACGCGAGCTGCCGGTCGTACCCGTCACGGAAGATGCTGTCGCTCTCCAGGGAGAGGCTGGCGAGATTGCGCACGCTCGCCGCGTAGCCCTCGGTGGCGTACACCGTGTCGCAGACGTCCTTCGGGAAGGCCAGCTGCGAGGTGCTGGTGATGTCGGTCGCGGCGGTCGCGTCCGCGAGGCCCCCGTAGACCTCGAAGTGGATGTGCGGCCAGCGGCCCGGGTAGCAGCCGGGGAAGACGCTGGTGAAGGTGACCTGGCCCTTCTCGTCGGTCTCCTGCACACCCCGCAGATAGTTCTCGTCCGTGACCCCCTCCGTATAGAGGGAGTAGCGGCCCTCACGGTCGCAGTGCCACAGATACACGGCGGCCCCCTTCTTCGGCGTACCGCAGCCGGAGTCCGCGTCCACGACGGTGAGGGTGACGGTCAGCGGCACGCCCCCGGCGGTGCCGCCCGCCGAGTCACCGAAGCTCTTCCGGATGTCGCCGCGCACGACCCCGCTCTCCTTGAGGACGTTCACACCGTTGGAACCGTCGCCGGGGTAGGGACCGGCGGTCTCCTCCGGGATGGTCGCGCACGCCGAGCCGGCGGAATCGTGTTCCCCGGAGCAGCCGACCAGCGGCACCAGGCTCGCCCCCGCCATCAGCCGGATCATCCGGCGGCGGGCGAGGACGGGGAGGTCGTACGAGAGCCCTCTGTCGTGCTCATGGACGTGCTCATGGATCTCGTCGTGCTGAGGTCGGCGCATGCGACGACGCTACGAGCGGAGCCCCCCGAACCCCAGGGGACAGCGGCTGTCGAGTGGCTGTCGGTTTCCGGGAAACCCGCGGCTGCCCCATAGCCGTCCGCCGGACCCCGCCCGCTCGGTACGCTTGCGCCCATGTACGGCTACGACCAGAGCGCGGGTACGCAGCAGCAGTACGCCACGCCACAGCAGCAGATGCCGGGCGGGTACGGCCAGCAGCCGCCGCTGTACCCCGAGCCGTCCCCGCCGTCCCTCGCGGACGCGGTGCGCGCCTTCACCACCGGACAGCTCGCCGCCGAGGACTTCCAGCAGGTCTTCGCCACGTCGAAGGTGTACTGCCCACGCGGCGACAACCCCGGCTTCCTCGCCCTCCACAACACCCAGCAGCCGGTGATCCCGATGTTCACCTCGCTGAAGGAACTGCGCCGGTACGCGGGCAAGGAGTCCAAGTACTTCGTGATCACCGGCGCCGAGGTGATCGACCTCCTGCCGACCGGATACGGCTTCGTCCTCGACATGGAGGGCGAGCACCGGATGGTGTTCGACGCCAAGGCGGTCGAGCAGATGGTCGAGTTCGCGATGCGGCGGATGTACGGCTGACCGGTGCCCGGCGGCAGGAAAACCCTCACCTGATTGTCACAGCCATGCCATAGAGTTCCCCCTTGGCAGCCGCGCCCCGCACGCCACGTAGCGTCCGGGTGCCGCGCGGCGCTCTCAGTCTCCCGGCGACCCCGGGATCTCTTGTGGGGGTTCACACCTGTGCGCATGCGCAGCACATCCACCGCGACGGCACTCGCGGTCCTCTTCGGCTCCGTCGCCCTGAGCGTCACCGCGGCGGGTTCCGCCTCGGCCGCGTCGGCCGTCCTCACCCAGCCCGTCGGCCTGATCGCGGACGGCGCGCTGCGGCGCGTCTTCGTGGCGGACCAGGACAACGGACGGATCCTGGCCACCGACTACAGCGGCACCCTGGTCGACCTCAACGACGGCTTCGGCCGCCCCAGCGACCTCGCACTCTCGGACGACGGTCTCACCCTGTACGCCGTCCTGCCCACGACCCACGAGATCGTGGCCCTCGACGCGGCCACCCTGGAGGTCAGGACCCGCTACGACCTCGGCACCGGAGTCGACCCGCGCGAGGCCGGCTTCGCGGGCGGACGCCTGTGGTTCTCGTACCGGACGACGGACGAGAACGGCTCCTTCCACGGCAACCTGGGCGTCATCGACCCCGTCGCCACCGACGCTGCCGCCGCGGTGACCCTCGGACAGTTTCCGCAGGACGTCGCCCCGTACGACGACGCGGCCGTCCTCGACGCGGACCCGTCCTCACCCGGTCTCCTCGCCCTCCACGACAGCACCGCCGCGGCCGCGATCAACCTCCTCGACGTCTCCGGCACCGCCCCGCAGGTGGTCGCCAGGACGGAGAGCGATCGCTGGACCCTGGACGTCGACCTCATGCCCGGCGCCTCCCAGGTGCTGTGGAACGGCTACCGGAAGCTGAACTACACCGACGGCGCCTTCACCGAGGTCGCGGGCCTCAGCGAGAGCGGCTGGTCCTCCGACGTCTCCCCGGCCGGCCTGATCGCCCAGGCCTACGACCGCCACGTGAACGTCTACAAGGCGGGCTCCGCCACGCCGGTGCGCCGCTTCGACGCCGGGACCGTCGGCATGGGCGAGGTGACCTGGGCCCCCGACTCCTCCCGGGTGTTCGCCCTGGCCGGCAACTCGGACAACACCTACACCCTGAAGGCGTTCACGGGCCCGGCGCTCAGCGTGCCGACTCTCACCGTCACCGCGCCCGCGACCGCGCCCCGCGCCAAGAAGCTCACGGTCAAGGGCAAGCTCACGGCGAACGTGCCGTTCGCGGCGGGCACGCAGCTCGCGGTCACCCGCACCGACCTGGAGAGCCCCAACGGCAAGGCGCTGGCCGCCGTGACGGTGAAGTCCGACGGCACCTACTCCTTCACGGACACCCCGCCGGCCGGCGGCAAGGTCACGTACAAGGTCGCCTACGCGGGCGACGCGGAGCACACCGCGGCGAAGGCCTCCGACTCCGTCGACGTCTCCCGCGCCTCGACCTCGCTCAGCCTGAACAACAACGGCAAGCTGTACTCGTACGGCAAGGACGTCAAGTTCACGGCGCACCTGGGTACGACGTACAAGAACCGCTCGGTGTCGATCTACGCCGACCCCTTCGGCGGCGACAAGGGCAAGAAGCTCATCAAGACCGGCAAGGTCAACTCCGACGGCAACCTCTCCGTCTGGGTCGACATGACCCGGGACACCGCCGTCACCGCGGTCTTCTCGGGCGACGCCCGCTACAAGCCGAAGACGGTCAAGTCCACGGCCTACGCCAAGGTCAAGATCTCCACCGCCGTCTCCAAGCACTACAAGACGGCGAAGATCGGCTCGACGTCGTACTACTGGTTCCACAAGAACACCGACCCGCTGCTCACCACGACGATGACCTACTACCCGGGCCGTCAGCAGCGCTTCGACCTCCAGGTCTACTACCAGGGCACCTGGTACTCGTCGGACTCGGAGTACTTCCCGCTCGGCACGAACGGCAAGTCGGCCATATCCCTCGGGGCACCCGGTGAGTCGGGCATCCGGGCGCGGATGCGGTCGGTGTACGTCAACGGCTCGTCCGGTGACACGGTGAACTCGACGACGTACGGATCCTGGAAGTACCTGTACTTCAGCAACTGACACGGGGCGCACCCGTGCGGCGGAGCCCGGAGGGAATGCCCTCCGGGCTTCTGCCGTTAGGGGTGGCAGGAAGTTCAATGCTCAACTAAACTGGACGCACCAAGGAGGTACCGACATGCCCGCAGTGACCGTCGAGAACCCGCTGACACTGCCCCGCGTCGCCGCACCGGCGGACGCCGTGGCCCGTCCCGTACTCACCGTGACGACCGCACCCAGCGGCTTCGAGGGTGAGGGCTTCCCGGTGCGCCGTGCGTTCGCCGGGATCAATTACCGGCATCTGGATCCGTTCATCATGATGGATCAGATGGGGGAGGTGGACTACGGCGCCGGCGAACCGAAGGGGACTCCCTGGCATCCTCACCGGGGCTTCGAGACCGTCACCTACATCATCGACGGGATCTTCGACCACCAGGACAGCCAGGGTGGGGGCGGCACCATCACCAACGGCGACACTCAATGGATGACCGCCGGCTCGGGCCTCCTGCACATCGAGGCACCGCCGGAGTCGCTGGTCATGTCCGGAGGGCTGTTCCACGGACTCCAGCTCTGGGTGAACCTCCCGGCCAAGGACAAGATGATGGCGCCGCGGTACCAGGACATCCGCGGCGGCAACGTCCAGCTGCTGACCACACCCGACGGCGGCGCGCTGCTCCGTGTCATCGCCGGTGAGCTGGACGGCCACCAGGGCCCCGGTATCACCCACACCCCGATCACGATGATCCACGCGACGCTGGCGCCGGGCGCGGAGATCACGCTGCCGTGGCGTGAGGACTTCAACGGCCTTGCCTACGTGCTGGCGGGGCGCGGTGCGGTGGGTGCCGAGCGACGCCCCGTCCACCTCGGCCAGACCGCGGTCTTCGGCACGGGCTCGTCCCTGACGGTCCGCGCGGACGAGAAGCAGGACTCCCACACCCCGGACCTCGAGGTCGTCATCCTCGGCGGCCAGCCGATCCGTGAGCCCATGGCCCACTACGGCCCGTTCGTCATGAACACCCGTGAGGAACTCCAGCAGGCGTTCGACGACTTCCAGAAGGGCCGGCTGGGGACCATACCCGCGGTGCATGGAATGTCGGAGGGCGGCCTGTAAAGGCGCGAGGAGCTCGGTAACTTACGACGAGGCCCGAAGCCGCAACCTTGGATTGCGGCTTCGGGCCTGTCCTATTTCGGTGCCTCCGCATTCAGGCCGACCTCCAGGGCAACACGCGTATATAGCAAAGATGTTCATCCGAAAGGCTGAGAGAAGCATCGATACTGCTGGTGTCGGAGTCTCGTCGAGGTCGGCCTGTAGTCCGCTGAAGGGATGCAGCTTCTCCCCCTCCCCATCCGCCGCATCGCCGCCTGGTGTGCCGTGGCGCTTCTTGTTGCCGGGGTTGGCTACGTCGGGATTCGGTTGTGTGCGGAGTTGCGGACCGCTGTTGTGCCGGTGTTGTTGGCGTTGCTCGGGACCGCGTTGCTCGGGCCGTTGCATCGGTGGCTCATCAAGGTCAAGGTCGGGCGGGCGCTCGCTGCCGGGCTCACCTGTGTGGCCGTGGTGGGGGTGGTGGGTGGGGCCGTGTACATCATCGTCGCCGCGCTCATCGACACCGGGGATCAGATCGTCGCCTCGCTGAAGGACGCGGCTCAGGGGATCGCGGATCACTTCGGGGCTGCCGGGACCTCGCTGGACGATCTGGCGTCCAACTCCAAGGACCTGCTCGGGAAGTTCGGGGGGACCGCCGCTTCCGGGGTCATCAGTGGGGTGAGTGTGGTGGGGGAGGCCCTTGCCATGGCTGTTCTCGCGCTCTTTCTTGTCTTCTTCTTCCTGCGGGACTCCTATCGGGCCGCCGGTGCGTTGCGGGCGCTGGTCCCCGCCTCGTCGGGTGATCTCGTCGAGGCCATGGCCCGGCGGGCCTTCGAGAGTGTTGAAGGGTTTATGCGGGGGACCACTCTGATCGCCCTCATCGACGCCATCTGCATCACCGTCGGGTTGTTGATCCTGGACGTTCCGGGGGCCGTCGGGCTGGGGGCGCTCGTGTTCGTCGGGGCCTACATCCCTTATCTCGGTGCCTTCGTCTCGGGGGCTGTCGCGGTGCTCGTCGCGCTGGCCGACCGTGGGTTCGTCATCGCGCTGTGGGCGCTGGGAGTCGTGCTTGCCGTGCAGGTGCTGGAAGGGCATGTGCTCCAGCCCGTCATCCAGAGCCGTACGGTGCAGATGCATCCCGCCGTCGTCATGGTCACCATCACGGCGGGGGCGTCCGTCGCCGGGGTTCTCGGGATGCTGCTCGCGGTGCCGCTCACCGCCGCCGCGTTCGGGGTCGCGCACGAGTTGCGGGAGCGTTATGAGGGAGTGGAGGACTCGTCCGCCGTCGACTCGTAGAGCTCGAACCAGATGCTCTTGCCCTCGCCCCGTGGGTCCACTCCCCAGGTGTCCGCGAGGAGTTCGATGAGCATCAGGCCGCGGCCGGAGGAGGCGAGTTCGCCGGGGCGGCGTTTGTGGGGGAGGTCGTCGCTGGTGTCGGTGACCTCGACGCGCATCCGGCGGGTGCCGGGGCCGTCGCCGTGGATCTCGGCGAGGAGGAGCGCGTCGGCGTCGGTGTGGACGAGGACGTTGGTCAGCATCTCGGAGAGGAGCAGGACCGCGGAGTCGATCTGGTCCGGGGAGGGCCAGTCGTGGAGGAGGTCGCGCAGTTGTTCGCGGGCCACGGCCACGCGCTCCGGTTCCGCCTGGGCCACCGAGAGCATCGTGCGGCGGACCTGGGGCGCGGGGACGGTGTCGCCGCAGCCGCAGCCGTCTCCCTCGCGGTGCAGCAACAGGACCGCTATGTCGTCCTCGCGGCGGTCGGCCAGCGGGCCCGGGGTGTGGTGGGAGGAGGGGCCGTGGACCGCCTGGACCAGGGCGTCGGCGAGTGCCTCCAGGTCGTCGCCCCGGTGGGCCTCGAGGATGGTGCGGAGCCGCTGCCAGCCGGTGTCGAGGTCGTGGCCGCCGGTTTCCAGGAGGCCGTCGGTGCAGACCATCATCGTCTCGCCGGGTTCGAGGGTGAGCCGGGTGGTCGGGTAGTCGGCGTCCGGGTCGATGCCGAGGGGGAGGCCGCCGTCGGTGCGGCGGGCCATGACCGTGCCGTCGGCCATGCGGATCGCCGGGTCGGGGTGGCCGGCGCGGGCGATGTCGAGGGCGCCGGTCTTGGGGTCCACCTCGGCGTAGAGGCAGGTCGCGAAGCGCAGGTCGCCGGGGTCCTGGTCGTCGTCGTAGGCCATGCCGTGCAGGAAGCGGGAGGCGCGGGAGAGGACCGCGTCGGGGCGGTGGCCCTCGGAGGCGTAGGCGCGCAGGGCTATGCGGAGCTGGCCCATCAGGCCCGCCGCGCGGACGTCGTGGCCCTGGACGTCGCCGATGACGAGGGCCAGGCGGCCGTTCGGGAGCGGGATCATGTCGTACCAGTCGCCGCCGACCTGGAGGCCGCCGCCGGTGGGGACGTAGCGGGCCGCGACGCTCATGCCCGGTATCTCGGGGCCCAGCTTGGGGAGCATGGAGCGCTGGAGGCCGTCGGTGAGTTCGCGGGCGGATTCCGCGGCCTCGGCTCGGGAGAGGGCCTGGGCCAGCATGCGGGCGACCGTGGTCAGGACCGAGCGTTCGTCGGGGGTGAAGGCCACCGGGTAGGTGAAGGCCGCCATCCAGGCGCCCATCGTGCGGCCGGCGACGGTCAGGGGCAGAAACGCCCAGGACTGGCGGCCGAAGTGGGCGGCGAGCGGCCAGGTGACGGGGTAGCGGTCGCGGTAGCGCTCGGGGGTGGACAGGTAGACGGCTCGGCCGGTGCGGACCACTTCCGCCGCCGGGTAGTCCGTCGCCAGGGACATGTGGGAGAAGGGGCCCTCGTCGCCGGGCTGCTGGCCGTGGTGGCCGATGATCTTCAGCCGGTCGCCCTCGACGCCGAAGACGGCGAGGCCGTCGGGGGAGAAGCCGGGCATGGAGAGGCCGGCGGCGACGCGCAGGACCTCTTCCGTCGAGCGGGCCTCGGCCAGGGCGCGGCCCGCGTCCAGCAGGAACGCCTCGCGGGAGCGGCGCCAGTCGCCGGTGACCGCGGTGCTGCTGCGGGCCGCCGCGGTGGTCGGCGAGGGCTCGGTGACCTCCTGCATCGCGCCGATGAGGACGAAGGCGCGGCGCTCGGGGTCGTAGGACGGCTTGGAGCGGCTGCGGACGACGCGGATCACCCGGTTCTGCTCGTCCATGATCCGGATGCGGACCTCGGCGAGGGTGCCCTCGGCGACGGCGAGCTGGATCACGCCGGTGATCTCGTTCCAGTCCACGGGGTGCATCCGGGCGCGTGCCTGGACCTCGGTGAGGGTGGTCGCCTCGGCTCGCAGCCCGAGCAGCCGGGCGGCCTCGGCGTCCACGGTGACCAGGCCCGTTGCGGTGTCCCAGTGCCACAGGCCGGTTGCGAGGGCGGCGAGTACCTCCCCCACGGCGGGCAGGGGCTCACCAGTGCGCATTGCCCCACTGTAAGAAGAGGTGATCGCACCCTGCCACTGATGGCCCATGCATGCATACGACGGAAAGGGTGGAGAGCCGATCTTGGGGTGGCCGGTACCCTTGGGAGGTCCGGGCACCATGGCCCGTTCCTGTCGGGGAGTGACCCTCGGCACACGCCCACACTGTAAGGACGATGAACGACGATGCATCGGTACAGGTCCCACACCTGCGGCGAGCTCCGCTCCTCTGACGTCGGCACCGACGTCCGGCTGAGTGGCTGGCTGCACAATCGGCGCGACCTGGGCGGCATCCTCTTCATCGATCTGCGCGATCACTACGGCATCACGCAGCTCGTCGCCCGGCCGGGCACGGACGCGTACGAGGCTCTGGACAAGGTCTCCAAGGAGTCGACGGTCCGGATCGACGGCCGCGTTGTTTCACGTGGAACCGAGAACGTGAACCCGGATCTGCCCACCGGTGAGATCGAGGTCGAGGTGAGCGAGGTCGAGCTGCTCGGCGCCGCCGCCCCGCTGCCGTTCACGATCAACGCCGAGGACGGGGTCAACGAGGAGCGGCGTCTTGAGTACCGCTTCCTGGACCTGCGCCGCGAGCGGATGCACAAGAACATCATGCTGCGCTCGTCGGTGATCGCCTCGATCCGCTCCAAGATGGTGGCCCTCGGCTTCAACGAGATGGCGACGCCGATCCTGTCCGCCACCTCTCCCGAGGGCGCGCGTGACTTCGTGGTGCCGTCGCGGCTGAACCCGGGCAAGTTCTACGCCCTCCCCCAGGCACCGCAGCAGTTCAAGCAGCTGCTGATGATCTCGGGCTTCGACCGCTACTTCCAGATCGCGCCCTGCTTCCGCGACGAGGACGCGCGTGCGGACCGTTCGCCGGGCGAGTTCTACCAGCTCGACGTCGAGATGAGCTTCGTCGAGCAGGAGGACGTCTTCCAGCCGATCGAGAAGCTCATGACCGAGCTGTTCGAGGAGTTCGGCAACGGGCGTCATGTGACCTCGCCGTTCCCGCGGATCCCGTTCCGTGAGGCGATGCTGAAGTACGGCTCCGACAAGCCGGACCTGCGGGCCCAGCTGGAGCTCGTCGACATCACCGATGTCTTCGAGGCGAGCGAGTTCAAGGCCTTCGCCGGCAAGCATGTGCGTGCGCTGGCCGTGCCGGACGTCTCCGCGCAGCCGCGGAAGTTCTTCGACCAGCTCGGCGACTTCGCCGTCTCGCAGGGCGCGAAGGGCCTGGCCTGGGTGCGGGTCGCCGAGGACGGTTCGCTGTCCGGGCCGATCGCCAAGTTCCTCACCGAGGAGAACGTCGCCGAGCTGACCAAGCGGCTCTCCCTGGCCGCCGGGCACGCCGTGTTCTTCGGCGCGGGCGAGTTCGACGAGGTTTCGAAGATCATGGGCGCGGTGCGGGTCGAGGCCGCCAAGCGTGCCGGGCACTTCGAGGAGAACGTCTTCCGGTTCTGCTGGATCGTCGACTTCCCGATGTACGAGAAGGACGAGGACACCGGCGCGATCGACTTCTCGCACAACCCGTTCTCGATGCCGCAGGGCGGTCTTGAGGCCCTGGAGACCCAGGACCCGCTGGACATCCTCGGCTGGCAGTACGACATCGTCTGCAACGGTGTGGAGCTGTCCTCCGGCGCGATCCGGAACCACGAGCCCGAGATCATGCTGAAGGCCTTCGAGATCGCGGGCTACGACCGGGACACGGTCGAGGAGAAGTTCGCCGGCATGCTGCGCGCGTTCCGCTTCGGCGCCCCGCCGCACGGCGGTATCGCCCCCGGTGTCGACCGCATCGTGATGCTGCTGGCCGACGAGCCCAACATCCGCGAGACCATCGCCTTCCCGCTCAACGGCAACGCCCAGGACCTGATGATGGGCGCGCCGACGGAGCTGGAGGAGGCGCGGCTGAAGGAGCTGCACCTGTCGGTGCGCAAGCCGCAGCCCAAGTAAGGCAGTTGGGGTAGGAGGGCTCGAAACCGGCGTCGGTTTCGAGCCCTTTCCCTTGCGCACCACGATTCACAGCGCATTCCGATGTTCTCGCCGGATTTCCCAGCTCTAGCGTCCCTGGGCATGACGGGAACTCAGAAAGCAGATGACAGAGGGCAGTTGAGGCGCCGCACGGTCCTGGCGGCCGGCGGTGCGACGGTGACCGCGGTGGGGGTGGGCGGTGCCTTCGCCGTCAACGCGTCCGCGGGTGAGGAGCGGGTCGAGGCCGATGCCTGCTACAAGCTGACCTCGGAGACCACCGAGGGGCCGTACTACATCGACGCGGACAAGATCCGCCGTGATGTCACCGAGGACAAGGAGGGCATCCCCCTCCTCCTCGCGCTCAAGGTGATCGACAACGAGACCTGCCGGCCCATCCGCAACGCGGCCGTGGACATCTGGCACTGCGACGCGGTGGGCGTGTACTCCGGGTACGAGGGGATGGGCAACGGGGGTGGCGGGGGCGGACCGGCTCCGACCGAGACCCCGACCGGTACGCCCACCGACGTTCCCACCGGCCCTCCCCCGGGCGGTGGTGGCGGCCATCAGGAGCCGACCGACGACACCCGCTATCTGCGCGGCACCTGGCGGACCGACAAGCACGGGCACGTCACCTTCAGGACCGTCTTCCCGGGCTGGTACCGGGGTCGTACGGTGCACATCCATGTGAAGGTGCACGTCAACGGCGAGTGGACCGACGCCGGTTACGAGGGTGGCAACACCTGCCACACCGGCCAGTTCTTCTTCGACGAGGAGTCGGTGCTCGCCTCGGCGGCCGTGGAGCCGTACGCCTCCAACGCGGCGGAGCGGACCACGCTCGACGAGGACACCATCTACGACGGCAGCGGCACCACGGGCGGTCTCCTCAAGCTGAAGTACAACAAGAAGAACATCGCCAAGGGCGTGACCGGCTCCCTCACGATGGGCGTCGACCCGGACGCGGAGAACGACAACACCACGATGTGACACGGGCAGAACGCGAAAGGCGCCCGGGACGGTCGAGTCCCGGGCGCCTTCGTGCTGTTACAGGCCCAGCGCCAGGTACGTCGCGTCCAGCTCCGCTACGTCCAGGCCCGCCGCCTCGCGGACCAGGCGGATCGCGCGGTAGATCTGGTTGATGTGGGCGATGTCGTGGCCGACGACCTTCTTGATCATGACCTCCATGGTCTCGCCGCCCTGCTCGCCGTGGTGGCCGGTGCGCTGCCAGTCCTCCGGGGTGAGGGCGGCGAGCAGGGCCACGTTGGAGGCGCGCAGGCCGGTCCACGCGTCGAGCATCTGGCGGAAGGGGAGGCGGGGCAGCGGGGCCCACTTCTCCTCGTCGTAGCCGGGGTAGACCGGGGCGTCCTCGGTGGCGACCAGGCGCCAGCGGAAGCCGTAGACGATGTCGACGTCGAAGAGGTGCCCGACGGTGAACGCGGCCGGCCACTCCCCCTCCTCCGGGACGGTCTCGGCGAGCTCGGTCGGCAGGTCGGCGAAGAGCCGCGCGGCCCACACCGGGGTCTTGGCGAGGACGTCGAACGGGTCGCGCTCGGCGGCGACTTCGAGGAGCGCGGTGACGTAGGCGGCCGGCTCCTTGGTGGCGGAGGGGATGTCGATGCGGGGGACTTCGGTGCTGGCGATGGTCATCAGGATCTCTCAGGTGTGAAGTGACGTGGGGGAGGAAGTCAGTTGGTCGCGGCGGGCACGGGCTCCGGCGTCTCGGCCGCCGGGGCCTCGGTCTGCCGTACGCCGGGCTTGGCGCCCAGCACCAGGACCGCGCCGAGGGCGGCGACGGCGGCGCAGACCATCCAGTGCAGCGGGGCGTTGATGCCGTAGAGCAGACCGCCGACGGCCGGGCCGAGGGTGCCGCCGAGGGTGTGGGCGAGGCCCTCGGCGCCCTGGTAGCGGCCACGCAGGTGGGCCGGGGAGAACTCGGCCGGGTAGGCGTTGGCGATCGGCGTGTAGATGGTCTCGGCGACGGTCCAGACGACGACCGTCAGCGCCAGCAGCCACACGGCGCTCACGGCACCGGTCAGGCCCATGCCCGCGCCCAGCAGCAGCAGGCCGAGGGCGATGACGCGGCGCGGGTCGCGGCGCTCGGTGTGCTTGGTCAGGGGCAGCTCGATGACCACGCAGAGCAGGGCGTTGAGGCCGAGGAGGAGACCGTAGGCCGTGTTGGACAGGCCGGCGTCGGTGACGTGCAGGGGGAGGGTCGCGGTGGCCTGGCCGTAGACGAAGGTCGCGGCGACCATCGAGAGCAGGAACAGGACGTAGGGGCGGTCGGTGAAGACCTCGCGGTAGCCGCCCTTGCCGGTCGCCTCGGCGACCGTGACCGCCGCCTTCGGGGGCCGGCCGGCAGGCAGGAGCAGCAGGGCCAGGGTGCCGAAGGCGAAGGAGAACATGGCGTCGCCCGAGAACAGGTACGTGTACGAGGCCGCGCTGAGCAGACCGCCGACGAGCGGGCCGACCGCCATGCCGACGTTGACGGCGAGGCGCAGCACCGCGAAGGCCATCACCCGCTGCTCGCCCTCGACGACGTCGACGAGCAGGGCGCCGGCCGCCGGGCGGTAGAGCTGGGCGAAGACGCCGACCAGGCCGACCAGGGCGGTGGTGGTGACGAGGCCGTCGGTGAAGGGCACCGCGGCGGTGGCCGCCGCCGAGCCGAACATCGACACGGCGATGGCGCTGCGGCGGCCGAACTTGTCGGCGACGGTGCCGCCGATCATGTTGCCGACGAACGTGCCGAGTCCGACCACGGCCAGCGCGAGGCCCGCCTGGGCGGCGGAGAAGCCCTGGGCGACCAGGAAGAGCACGAGGAAGACGTTGAGGAAGTTCCCGAACTTGATCAGGAACATTCCCGCGAAGATCACCCAGGCGCTGCGGGGCAGTTGGCGCAGGCGTCGGTGCAGGGGGGCGGTGTCCGCCATGAGGGGCTCTCCTTGGGGGCCTTGGGGGTCGGTCAGCAGGCGGACGCCAACTGCCTTGTTCAGGAGGAAAGGTCGGCTGCGGTCTCGGCGGGCTGGGGGACGCGGCGCGCCGCCACCAGCACCGAGGCGAGCACTCCGCACAGTGCCGCGATGACGACGGCGAAGAACGTGGTCAGCTGATCGAGAGCGCCGGTCGCGTAGCCGTAGCTGTCGGTCTCCGCCACGAAATAGGTCTGGAGGGTGATCTTCAGGCCCGCGCCGACGAGGGTGAGCAGAAACGCAGTGGTGCTGAGAACGAGAAGGAACGCCCGTGTGCGGGGCTCGTACATTGGCCGCATGACCTCGATGTTCCCGGCCGGGAGGCGGCCGGGGAAGGGGATCGGGCGGGCACCAAAGTGCGTGGCACGAAAGTGCCAGCGACCCTTTTCCGAAGGCCCGCTGCGTCTTTTGTGCCGGGCATTCTTGTGCCACCCGGAAAGTATTTTCCCGCACGAATTCATGGCACAGAGTTCTCGGCATGACCCAGCAATCAACGACCTCGCGGTCCACCGGTGACCACACACTTCTTGTCGTGGGCGGCCGGATCCAGACGCTGCGCAAGGCGGCCGCCCTCGGTATCCGCTTCGTGCTGATCCAGCACCAGGACCACTTCGTGCCGGAGGCGGCCAGGCTCGCCGAGGCCGTGATCATCGCCGACTACACCGACTGGGAGACCACCCGCCCGCTGATCGAGGCCGCGCATGTCGCGTACGGCTTCACCCGGGTCGTGTCGATCACCGAGCCCGGTCTGGTGCCGGCCGCGCGGATCAGCGACCACCTGGGCCTGGGCGGCACCACCGAGCGCACCGCCGAACTCCTGCACGACAAGCGGGCGATGCGCGATCTGCTGGCCTCCTCGGAGGAGACGCGGGACCTGTCGGTCGCCGCCGCCGAGGTCACGAGCGCGCAGGACCTCGTCGCCTTCGGTGCCGAGCACGGCTACCCGTTCGTGCTCAAGCCGGCCGACGCCACCGCCAGCCTCGGTGTCGAGCGCATCGACGGCCCCGAGCAGGCCGCCGCCGCGTGGGCCGGGGTGGAGGCGCTGCGGGCGCGCACCGACCTCCAGTGGGGGAACTTCTTCCACATCGAGCGCTTCCTCGTCGAGCAGTACATCTCCGGGCCGGAGTTCAGCGTGGAGTCCTTCTCCTTCGCGGGCCGGCACGTGATCCTCGCGATCACGGAGAAGCTGACCGGCGGCGAGAACGGGTTCATCGAGTTCGGGCACGCCCTGCCGGCCCGGCTCACCCCCGAGCAGGAGCGGAGCGTCGAGGACACGGTCGCCCGCTTCCTGGACGCCCTCGGCCTCACCGACGGCGCCGCCCACACCGAGCTGCGGCTCACCCCCACCGGCCCGAAGATCATCGAGAGCCACAACCGCATGGGCGGCGACCGCATCTTCGACCTGCTGAACGCCGCCTACGGCATCGACATCGAAGAGTGGATCGTGGCCTGGCAGTTCGAGCTGATCCCGGCCCTGGACACCCGCCCGGTGCCGGAGCGCTCCGCCGCCACCCGCTTCCTGTCCGCCCGCCCCGGCACGGTCGTCGAGGTGCAGGGCGCCGAGGAGGCCAAGGCCCTGGCCGACGTCCTCGACGTCGAGACCACCGTCAAGCCCGGCGACGTCCTGGGCGAGCTGCGCGGCAACTGGGACCGCGCGGGCCAGGTGCTCACCACCGGCCCGGACACCTCGGCGGCGATCGCCACCGCCGAGGCGCTGCTGGAGCAAGTCACCGTAGTCACCGTCGAGTTGGAGCAGAAGGTCGCGGCATGAGCAACAAGATCCTGCTGATCATGCGGAACACCTACGCGTGGCACCGCGAGCACATCGAGACGCTGGAGCGGATGGGTCTGGAGATCCACCTGGCCACCGGCGTCAAGCAGGCCGCCGACGACGGCCGCTTCGCCTCCGTGGTGCCCATCCCGGAGGAGCTGGAGGGCGAGTCGATGGCCCGCTTCTGCGCCGAGGAGGCCCGCAAGCTGGGCATCGACACGGCGATCACCTTCTACGACAGCGACATCGCCGTCACCTCCCGCGCCAACCAGCTGCTCGGCCACTCCTGGCCGCGCCCCGAGGCCGACGCGATCTCCCGCGACAAGCAGCTCCAGCGCAACTTCCTCACCGCACACGGCCTGCCCGCCCCGCAGTTCGCCGGTGTGACCGGCGTGGAGACGGGCCTGAAGGCGGCGGAGGACTTCGCGTACCCCTTCATCGTCAAGCCCAGCGCGCTCGCCGCGAGCATCGGCGTGAGCCTGGTCCGCGACCGGGACGAGCTGGAGCGGGCGCTGACGGACGTGGCGCGGCTCGCCGAGGAGTGGGGCGGCTACTTCCCGAGCGACGGCCCCGAGATCGCCCTCATCGAGGAGTTCCTGCCCGGCAAGGAGGTCACCCTCGACGGAGTGGTCGTCGACGGCGCCTTCCACCTCGTCGGCGTCACCAACAAGATGCAGATGCCCGGCCCCTACTTCGAGGAGGACTTCTACACCCTGCCCTTCCGCACCCCGGAGGAGGAGCCGGAGCTGGTCGAGGTCGCCGAGGGCATCGTCGCCGGACTCGGGGTGAGGAACTGTCTGTTCAACGCCGAGTTCCGGCAGGACTCCCAAGGCCGGTACCGGGTCGTGGAGTTCGCCACCCGCATGAGCGGCGGCCAGAACTACCGCAACCTGCGCGAGGTGCACGGCATCGACGCGGTACGGCTCTACGCGAAGGCCGTGCTCGCCGGTGACGACGCCGACAAGCGGGCCGCCGTGCTCGACGGCGAGGTCCGCAGGGCCGCCACCCCGCGCGCCGCGACCTGCATCAAGTTCGCCTACCGGACCGGCACGCTGGTCCGCAACAACCCCGGCGACGCCTACCACTCCCCCTACTTCCGCTCCTACATCCCCGCCTCCAAGCCCGGCGACCGGCTGCGCCGCGCCCCCGAGGGCTGGTACGAGATCGCCGGCTCGCTGGCCGTCGCGGCGCCCTACCGCGGGGTCGAGGACGTCGACCGGGTGGAGCGGATCGCCGCCGAGCTGGACGAGCAGCTCGATGTCGTGATCGTGCCGCCCGTGGCCGTGCCGCCGGCTGTCAGGGGCGCCGCGTGATCTTCCGCACGGGCATCACCGAGCCCACCGCCATCGACCCGTACAAGGCCCAGGAGGGCGAGGGGATCCAGGTCTGCAAGGCGCTGTTCACGGGCCTGCTGGCCCTGGACGAGGACGGCGGGCTGATCCCGGCGACGGCCCGGGAATGGGGGTCCGACCCGACCGCCACCACCTGGACGTTCCGGCTGCGCACCGACACCGTCTTCAGCGACGGCGAGCCGGTCACCGCGCACAGCTTCGTCCGCGGCTGGCGGCGCGCCCTGGACCCCGAGGCCAACACCGAGACCGCCTACCACCTGGCCGGCGTACGGGACTTCACGGCCGTGGACGACGCCACGCTGGTCGTCGAACTCGCCGAGCCCGACGTCCAGTTCGACCTCAAGACGCTCCAGCCGGTCTTCTTCCCGGTGCCGTCCTGGACGCCGGCCGCGCTGGACCCGTCGTACAACGATCTCCCCGTCGGCAACGGCCCGTTCGTGATGGACGGACCCTGGCGGCACGGCGAGTCGATCCGGCTGCGGCGCAACGCGCGGTGGTTCGGTCCGCGGCCGGAGATCGAGGAGATCCACTTCGACATCCTCGACCCGGTCACCGCCCTGGACGACGAGTACGCCCGGTTCGTCGACGGCACCTACGACTACGCCAGGATCCCCCCGGCGAAGACCGCGGAGGCGGCCCAGCGGGACGGTTACCTGGAGCAGGAGGGCGCCGGGCTCTTCTACCTTATCCCCTTCTGCCACCAGGCGCCGATGGACTCGGTGGACGCCCGCCGGGCGGTCTCCGCCGCCATCGACCGGCAGGGCCTCATCGACACGTACTTCCACGGCAGCCGCACCGCCGCGCACTCGCTGCTGTCGCCGTGGTTCGGCAAGGCGCACACCCCGCGCCCGGAGATGGGGGACGTGGACTGGACGGCGTACGACCCGGAGCGGGCGCGGGAAGCGGCCCAGCGGGCGGGTCTCGGTCCCGGTACGCGGATCGACCTCGCCTACAACACCGGCGCCGGGCACGACGACTGGGTCATCGCCCTGGCCCAGGGGCTGGAGCAAGTCCACGGCTGGCAGGTCGAGTTGCTGCGCACGGACGCGCGCGGGCTCGTCGACCACCGTACGTCGGTGGCGGCGGCAGGTCTGTGCCGGGCCGGGTGGGCCTGCGACTACCCCACCCCCGACAACATGCTCTTCCCGCTGCTGCACTCCTCGTGCACCGCGCCCGACGCCGAGGGCACCGCCCACGGTGACAACGAAGGGCGGTACGTGGACGCCGAGTTCGACGCCCTGGTGGCCCGCGCCCGCGCCGCCACCGACCCCGCCGAACGCGTCGACGCCTGGCGGCGGGCCGACCGGATCGCGATCCGCGACCTCGCCCTCATCCCCCTCTGGTACCGCACCGACCAGCGCGTGTACGCGGCCGACCGCATCGGCGGCCTGCGTATCGACTTCGACGGCAACCCGACCTTCACGACCGTGACCGCAAGGAGCACCCAGCGATGAGCACCACTCCCGTGTACGACATCCTCGGCATCGGCTTCGGGCCCGCCAACCTCGCCCTCGCCATCGCCCTGGAGGAGCGGAACTCCCCGCTGACCGCACGCTTCCTGGAGGCCCGCCCGAGCCCGGAATGGCAGCCGGGCATGCTCCTGGACGGCTCCGACATCCAGAACCACCCCAGCCGTGACCTGGTGACCCTGCGCAACCCGCGCTCCCGCTACAGCTTCCTCAACTACCTGCACGAGCAGGGCCGGCTGCTGCGCCATCTGAACCTCCCCTCGGAGTTCCCGCTGCGCAAGGAGTACGCCGGGTACATCCGCTGGGCGGCCGGCTTCTTCTCCCATGTCGTCGACTGCAACCAGCGGGCCGAGGGCCTTCAGGTCGTGGAGGAGAACGGGGAGCGGCTGTACGAGGTGACGACCATGTCGGGCCGCCGCTACCTCGGTCGCACGCTGGTCATGGGTCCGGGGCGGACCCCCTACATTCCGGCGCCTTACGACTCGCTCCGTGGTGAGCGGGTGTTCCATCTGACGCAGTACCTGCCGAAGCTCGCCGCGCTGACGGCGCAGGGGCAGCCGGCGTCGGTGGCGGTCATCGGCGGCAGCCAGAGCGCGGTGGAGCTGGCGCTGGATCTGGGGCGGCGGTTCCCGCGGACGCGGGTGACCACCTATACGCGGTCGCACTCACTGCGGCAGAAGGACACCAGCCCGTTCAGCGAGGAGGGGTACTTCCCCGAGTTCACCGACTACTACTTCCGGGCCTCCCGGGACGGCAAGAAGGCGCTCGACGCGTTCATGCACCCGACGAACTACTCCTCCGCCGACATCGACGTGCTGCGGGAGCTGTACCTGGAGATCTACGAGCAGGAACTCGACGGGGACCAGCGGCTGTTCGTGCGCGGCAACCTGGAGGCCGTGTCGGTGGCCGAGGCGGACGGGCGGGTGAACATCGACTTCCTGGAGCGCAACACCGGGGAGACGGTGACCGACTCCGTGGACTTCGCCGTGCTTGCCACCGGGTTCCGGAACATGGGGCCGGGAGCGCACGAGGAGCTTTGCCCGCCGCTGATGGCTGCGCTGGCTGAGCGGTTTGGCAAGGAGGCTGACGGTCGGCTGGAGGTGGGTGTCGATTACGCCCTGAAGCCGGTGGTCGACGGTACGCCTCCGCTGTTCCTCAACGGGCTGTGCGAGTCCAGTCATGGGATTGGTGACGCCGGGTCGTTCAGCCTTCTGTCGCTTCGGGCGGCGACGTTGACGGATTCGTTGAGTGCGGTGCTTTCGAGTAACGACCGGAGCGCCGTGCTGGCTGCGGCTTGAGGTGCGTGTGCCGGTCCGTTGTGGCTGGTCGCGCAGTTCCCCGCGCCCCTGAAGACAGGCGTTTCCCTTACCCCTTGGAAGGCACTTCCCTCCATGACCGCAACCATTGACCACGCCGCCCCTACCTCCCCCGGGTACCCCGGGCCCTACGTCTCCGGCACTCTCCCCGGCCCGCTCAGCGCCGAGCTGCTCGACCGGCAGGCCGCGCGTGAATCCAACTCACGCTCGTATCCGCGAAAACTTCCCATAGCCATCCGGCGCGGCAAGGGGAGCTATGTAGAAGACCTCGACGGGAACGTCTTTCTCGACTTTCTCTCCGGGGCCGGGGTGCTGTCGCTCGGGCACAATCACCCCGAGCCGCTTGCCGCAGCCCACCGTCAGCTTGACGAGTTCGTGCACGGGCTGGACTTTCCCACCCCGATCAAGGACGAGTTCACCGAGCTGACCATCGGGATGCTGCCGGCGCCGATGCGGGAACGGACAAAGATCCACTTCTGTGGGCCGACCGGCGCCAACGCCGTGGACGCCGCGCTGAAGCTGTGCAAGACCGCCACCGGCCGTGAGGAGATCATCACCTTCCAGGGCGGGTTCCACGGGGCCACCATGGCCGCGATGAGCGTCACCGGGCTCGTCGAGCAGAAGGAGCCGGTACGCGGCCGGATGCCGGGCGTGCACTTCTTCCCGTACTCCAACTGCCACAGCTGCCCGCTGGGGCTGAAGCGGGAGAACTGCGAGGTCAACTGCGCCACCTTCCTGGAGCGCGCCCTCACCGACGTCAACGGCGGCATCACGCTTCCCGCCGCTGTGATCATGGAGCTGGTGCAGGGCGAGGGTGGCGTCATCCCGGCCGACGTGGAGTTCGTGCGGCGGGTGCGTGAGGTCACCAAGCGGCTCGGCATTCCGATGATCGTCGACGAGGTGCAGAGCGGCTGCGGGCGTACCGGTACCTGGTTCGCCTTCGAGCAGTACGGCATCGAGCCCGATGTGGTGTGTGCCTCCAAGGCGCTCAGCGGCATGGGGCTGCCGGCCTCCGTGATCCTCTACGACGAGAAGCTGGACACCTGGGCGCCGGGCGCCCACAGCGGCACCTTCCGCGGCAACCAGCCCGCCTTCGCCGCCGCCGTCGCCACCCTCAAGGTCGTGGCCCGGGACCGGGTGCTGGAGAACGTCCGGGCGCGCGCCGAGCAGTTGATGGTGCATTTGCAGGGGCTGCGGGGCGTGAGCTCGTACGTCGCCGACGTGCGCGGGCTCGGGCTGATGACCGGTGTCGAGCTCAACGACCCGGTCACCGGGCAGCCCGCCAGCAAGCTCGCCAAGCGGGTGCAGTGGGAGGCCGTCAGCCGCGGGCTGATCCTCGAACTCGGCGGCCGTGACGACTGCGTCGTGCGCATGCTGCCGCCGCTGAACTGCTCCGAGCAGGAGATCGACATCGCCGGACGCATCCTGCGCGAGGCCCTCACCGCCGCCGAGGAGGCCCTCCGATGAGCGCATACGACGTCCATGACCTGGTCGTCGCCGGGTTCGGGCCCTCCGGGATCGCGCTCGCCGCCGCCGTCGAGGACCACGACGACGCCCACGGGGGTGTGCTCAGCGCCCGTTACCTGGAGAAGGCCGGCGACTCCGCCTGGCAGCCCAACCTCGTCCTGCCCGGCACCGACATCCAGCACCACTTCCTGCGCGACTTCGCCACGCCCCGCGACCCGCGCTCCCGCTTCGGGTTCCCGAGCTATCTGCACCAGACCGGCCGCTTCTACCCGTTCACGCTGATGGGGGGCTACCCGAGCCGCCTGGAGTGGTCGGACTACGTGCAGTGGGCGGCCGGGCAGGTGCGCGGCCGGATCGACTACCACCGTGAGGTGCTGTCGGTGGAGCCGGTGGTCGGCGACGACGGGCGGGTGCGCAGTGCCCGGGTGGTGTCCCGTGATCCTCGAGACGGTTCCGTGCACGCCGTCGAGGGGCGGAACATCGCCCTCGCCACCGGGCATGTGGCCTACGTCCCCGAAGTGTTCCAGGGCGCGCTCGGTGAACGCGTCTTCCACGCCTCCCAGTTGCTGCCCAAGCTCGCCGCCCTCGGCTCCCTGGACCGCGTCGCCGTCATCGGCGCCGGGCAGACCGCCGGTGAGATCGTGCTGCATCTGGCCGGGCAGCACCCCGGCGCCCACATCCACTCCCTGGTCCGGCACGCCGGCTTCCGGATGTACGAACTGGGCCACTTCAGCAACGAGGTGTACTTCCCCGACGAGACCGACTACTTCTACGCACTCGGCGACGAGGAGCGCGAGCGGGCCCTGAACCAGGCCCGGGCCACCAACTACGCCGCCGTCGACCCGGATGTCTCGACCGGGCTCTACCAGGCCGTCTACCAGGACGGGCTCACCGGGCGGCAGCGGCTGCACATGCACCGGCGGACGGATGTGCGTGAGGTCGCGCTGAGCGGGGACACGGTCCAGCTCCACACGGAAGAGGTCTTCACCGGGGAGCGGAACGTCATCGAGACCGATGCCGTCATCGTCTGCACCGGGTATCGCGAGCCCGCCTTCCCCCGCCAACTGGAGGCGTTCAAGCCCTACTTGAAGCTGGACGCGCAGGGCCGCCCGGACGTCACCCGGGCCTACCGCGCCGAGACCGGCGACGACTGCGAGGTGGGTCTCTACCTCGACGGCCTCACCGAGTGGCGGCACGGCATCGGCTCCGCCACCTCCTTCAGCCAGATGGCCGCCAAGGCCGACACCATCCACCGCGACCTGCGCAGCCGACTGCGCCAGCCCGTCGCCGTATGAACGGGGGGACCCCATGAGCGAGCAGCAGAGCCAGCAGAAGAAGAGCTACATGCACGTGTTCACCGCGCACGAGGAGGACATGGTCTTCGAGGAGCCGTACAACGTCAGCGGCCGGCGCATCTTCCCCTGGCCCGGCGCGGTCGAGGAGCCCTTCTGGGGCGGCGCCTGGGTGGACGTGGCGCCCGGCGAGACGTCCACCGCCCACAACCACGACGAGAACGAGATGTTCTTCATCACCGAGGGCAGCGGCGTCATGCGCATCGGTGCGGAGACGCGCCGGGTGCGGGCCGGGGAGACGGTGTTCATCACGCCGTACCAGGACCACGACCTGACCAACGACGGCGAGACCCGGCTGCGGTTCGTCACCATCTGGTGGGGCGGCGCCGAGGCGGTCGCCCGCGAAAGGGCCAAGTGGGCCTCGGTGTTCGAGATCGACGACCCGTCCGGCCCGGTCAACTCCCGTGTGGTGGCAGGGGTGTCCGTCTGATGAGTCCCATCGTGCACGCGCACGCCGACGCCGTGGTCGTCGGCGGCGGGGTGATCGGCGCGGCCATCGCGCACCAGCTCGCGCTGGCCGGGCTCGGCCGGATCGTGCTGTGCGACCAGGGCCGGGTCAACGCCCAGGGCGCCACGTCCCGTTCGGGCGGGCTGCTGCGGCTGCACCACACGTCCGTCGCCGACACGCGGCTCGCCGCACGCTCCCTGCCCGTCTTCGAGCAGTGGGCGGACGTGATCGGCGGGGACTGCGGGTACCGGCGGACCGGGTTCGTGATGATCGTCGGCGACAACCACGCCGAGGACCTCAGGCAGAACGCCGCCGCCACGACGGACGCCGCCGGGCACCGGCGGGTCGAGATCGTCGACCCGGGCGAGCTGAAGGAGATCTATCCCGGGCTCAGCACCGAGAGCATCGCGCTGGCCGCCTACGAGCCCGAGGGCGGGTACGCCGACCCGATGATGGCCTCGGGGGCGCTGCTGGCCGCCGCCTACCGGCTCGGGGTCTCCCCGTCCGAGGGCATCCGGGCGATGAAGGTCCTGGAGCACGCCGGTGTCGTCACCGGGGTGCTGACCTCCATCGGGCGTATCGACGCCCCGCTGGTGGTGCTCGCGGGCGGTGCCTGGGGGTCCGCTCCCGCCGAGTACCTCGGCGTGCACATCCCGGTGACCGCCCGCCGGATCGGCCTCGCGCAGGCCGAGCTGCCGGGCGCGGGGCGGCGCGGCTCGCGGGCCTCGGTGCCGACCTGCATCGACGACACCACCGGCTCCTACTTCCGGCCCGACGGCCTGGACCGCTTCTACTTCGGCGTGCCCAGCAAGCCGGACACCGAGCTGGGCCGGGACGTGGAGCCGCTGACGCAGGCCGAGCTGGAGGCGGCGATCAACGCGATCGCGGTCCGTGTCCCGCAGGCCGCCACGGCTCCGCTGGCCGGCACACGGTCGGGCCTCGACGGCTACACGCCGGACAAGCGCCCGGTCGTGGGCGCCGCCGGGCCCGACGGGCTCTACCTCGCCCTCGGCTTCAGCGGCGGCGGCTTCAAGATGGCGCCCGCCGTCGCGGAGCTCGCCGCGCGGGAGATCATCGACGGCGGTGCCGTACCCGGCAAGGCGGTCCAGGAGCTCCTGGAGCCCTACCGGCCGCAGCGGTTCCTCGCGGGCCGGCCGGTCAGACCGGAGGCGCCGTATGACCACATGTGAGCCCAAGATGCGACTGCGGGCGCTGCTCGCCGAGGACATCGCCACCGTCCTCGCCAAGGACCCCGCCGCCTCCTCCCGCGCCGAGGTGCTGCTCTACCCGCACATCCACGCCCTGTGGACGTACCGGGTCGCGCACCGCCTCTGGCAGCGCGGGCACCGCTTCACCGCCCGCGCCCTGTCGCTGCTGGCCCGCGCGGTGAGCGGCATCGAGATCCACCCGGGGGCGCGGATCGGCCGCCGCTTCTTCGTCGACCACGGCACCGCCGTCGTCATCGGCGAGACCGTCCGCATCGGCGACGACGTGATGCTCTACCACCAGGTGACGCTCGGCTCGGTCGGCTGGTGGAAGGACCTGCGCCGCCCGGCCGGGTCCCGCCGCCACCCCGTCGTCGGCGACCGCGTGATCATCGGCACCGGCGCCAGCGTGCTGGGCCCGGTCACCGTCGGCTCCGACTCCCGCGTCGGCGCCCACGCCATCGTCCTGGACGACCTCCCGCCGCACAGCCGCGTGGTGGCCCCGACCTGCGAGGTGCTCCCGGCACTCGACACCGGCGCCATCGAGGCAGCCGCCCCGGAGCCCGCTCCCGCCCTCGACCAGCTCGCTTCCTGAGTTTCTAAGGACTTCGAAGACCATGACCTCGTACGTCGTCACCAGCGCCCCGCCCAACCCCAACGGCGACCTCCACCTCGGCCACCTCTCCGGCCCGTTCCTCGGCGCCGACATCCTCAGCCGGCACCTCCGTCAGCGCGGCAACGACGTCCGTTACGTCGGCTACTCCGACGAGCACTCCTGCTACGTCCCGCGCCGCGCCGCCGAGATCGGCTCCACCGCGTACCCGACGGCGAAGCTGTTCGGCGACCGCATGGAGAACACGCTGTCGCTGGGCGCCATGCACCACGACTGGTTCACCCGGCCGCTGACCGACTCCACGCACACCGAGTTCGTCCAGCGCTTCTTCCTGGAGCTGTGGAATGCGGGCGCGCTGAAGGTCGAGGAGCTGCCCGTCTTCCGCTGCGAGCCCTGCGACCGCTATCTGTACGAGGCCGAGGTGCGCGGCGAGTGCCAGTTCTGCGCCGACCCCTCCGACGGCATCTACTGCGAGGCCTGCGGTCTCGCCCAGGACCCGGCCGGCGTCGCCAACCCCAAGTGCACGTCCTGCTGGCAGGAGCCGGGCCTGACCACCCTGCGCCGGATCGTCTTCCCGCTCGACGACTACCGCGACCGGCTCCAGGCCTACTACGCCGAGGCCCAGTCGAAGGCGGAATGGCGCCCGCGCCTGATCTCCTACCTGGAGGGCCTGTTCGAGCGGGCGCTCCCCGACACCCCGATCTCCCGTGAGGCCGACTACGGCATCCCGGTCCCGCTGGAGGGCTGGGAGGGCCACATCCTCGACACCTGGTTCAGCGGCATCTTCGGCTACGCCGCCGCCACCGCCCGCCTCTCGGAGGCACATGGGGACAAGGGCGAGTGGGAGCGCCTGTGGACGAACCCCGACACGAGGATCATCAACTTCATCGGCTTCGACTGCTCCTTCTCCCACGCCGTCCTGTGGCCGGCCCTCCTGCTCGCCCAGGGCACGCTGACGCTGCCCTCCCAGGTCGTGATCAACGAGTTCTACCGGCTGGAGGGCGACAAGTTCTCCACCAGCCGCGGCCACGCCATCTGGGGCGGCGAGTTCCTGCGCCGCGTCAACGCCGACGCGCTGCGCTTCCACCTCGCGCTGACCGGCCCCGAGCGCGAGCAGAACAACTTCTCCATGAAGGAGTTCGCCGACACCGTCAGCACCGTCCTCGCCGGCGGCATCGAGCGCTGGACGGACACCGTCCTGGACCTGCTCTCGCAGGACTTCCAGTCGACGGTCCCCAAGACGGCCCTGTCCGTGACCTTCCTCGACGAGGACCGCGCCGAACTGCCCGACCGCATCGCCGCCGCGCTCGGCGCGGAGACCTTCTCCCCGCAGAAGGCCGCCGCCGAACTGGCCGTGGTCGTCGACCGCGCCGTGGACGACCTGCGCCAGCTGTCCCTGGTCCGGGCCGCGGGCCCCCGCGAGGAGTACGCCGCCCGCCTCGTCGCCCACCTCGAACTCCTCGCGGCGGTCGCGGTCACCTCGGCCCCCCTGATGCCGGGCTGGTCCGCCCACCTCGCCGGACAGCTCGGCGTCCCGGTGGACATGACGACCCAGATGCCCCGCTGGGAGACCATGGACAGCCGCCTGGTCCCCGCCGGTACCCAACTCCCGGACGCCGCCCCGCTGTTCTTCCACGAGCTGTCATGAGGGGCGGGGGTACGGGGGTGCGGGCGGCCGGTGCCGGACCGGGCGCGGCGGCCGGGACGTCGGCTGCCGGAAACGCCGCGGCCGGGGCGGGTGCCCCGGCGGGCGCCGCACCGGGAGCGGGCAGCCCGACGGCCACCGACGCGGGTCTGCGCACCCCGCCCGCGGCCCCTGGCACGGGCGGCCACACGATCGCCCCGGCCGGTGCGCGTACCCTCGCCGCCGCCGGGAGCCGTGCTCTCGTCGCCGTCCTCGGCGCGGGTGCCCTGCTGTTGCCTGCCGCTCTCGCTCCCGTGCCGGCCGGGTGGGCCGTGGTGGTCGCGCTCGTGGTGATCATCTGGTGTCTGCTCGTCGCGGGTGCCGGCGGCACGGCGCAGGGCGGGGCCGTCGCCTTCGTGCGGCGCCGGCTGGGGTTCCGGGCCGCGCGGGTCGTCACCGGGCTGTACTTCGCCGGGTTCGCCACCGGACAGGCCGCCGTCGCGCTGACCGCGGGACGGTTCGCGGCCCGGCTGTGGGGTGACGCCTTCCTGTGGTCCGTCGCGGTCCTCCTGGCCGCCGCCACGTGGGCCACCTACCGGCCCCGCCCGCTGTCCACGCCGGTACGCCGGCTGCGGCTGGCGGCGGTCCTGGCCGCGGCCGGCGGCTGGTGGGCGCTGGGCGGCGTCCCCGACGCCACCGCCTCCTGGTGGGCGGTCCTGCCGCTCCTGTTCGGCTGGGTCGGCATCGAGAGCGCCGTGCCCGCGGGCCCGGCACCGCAGCGCACCGCCCTCGCCGGCACCCTGCTCGGCGTCACCTGCGCCGCCGCCCTGTACGCCGTGCTCCTGCGCCCGCCCGCTCCCCTCGCCGACCTCCCCCTGGCCCCCCTCGCCGCGCTCAGCGTCCTCGTCCTCGCCCTCTACTGCCGCACCAACCTCCAGGCCACCGGCGCCCGTTGGCACGAACTGACCAGCCGTCCGCAGGCGGAGGGCGCCGCCGGTGCCGCCACCCTCGCCCTCGGCACCCTCACCCTCGCGCATCTCACCGGCGTCAGTGCCGCCGGCCTGCTGCTGCTTCCCGGCACCGCGACCGCGGCCATCCTCACGGTCGTCGCCTGTGCCGCCGTACACACCCTCATGAACCGACCCAAGGAGAAGACCGATGACCACGACCGCCACCACCGCCCCCTCGAAGGTGCTGCGCGTTCCCGCCGCTGACCCCGCCGAGGCGCTCGCCCACTTCCGCGGCCGGCTGTCCTTCGAGGCCGACGCCTCCGACGTGCACGCCGACATCGAGTCCGGCGCGAAGGGGTTCGTGCTGATCGACACGCGCAGCACGGAGGCGTGGGAGCAGGGGCACATCCCGGGGGCCGTGCATCTGCCGACCGACGACATCGCCGAGCGGGCCGCCGAGCTGGTGCCGGCCGGGGCGATGGTCGTCACCTACTGCTGGGGGCCGGGGTGCAACGGGGCCACCCGTGCCGCGTACGCCTTCGCGGGCCTCGGTCATCCGGTCAAGGAGATGCTGGGCGGCTTCGAGTACTGGTCCCGTGAGGGCTTCGAGGTCGAGGACGCGGCCGGGGTCCGCAAGCAGGCGATCGACCCGCTGACGGCACCGGTCAGCGGCATCGCCTGCGCCTGCTGAAGTCCCCCTACAACAGCCCGTTCTCGACGGCTCGCTGGCCCAGCTGGAAGCGGCTCTGCGCGTCCAGTTTCTCCATCAGCTCGGAGATCAGGCGCCGTTCGCTGCGCAGGGAGATGCCGAGGCGGCGGGCGGCGGCCTCGTCGGTGTAGCCCTGGGCGAGCAGACGGAGCAGTTCGCGGGGCTGGGAGCCGGGGTCGTCGAGGCTGCGGCGGGCCGGTTCGCCGAACGGGGTGGCGGTGTCCCACACGGCGTCGAAGAGGGCGCAGAACGCGGCCACCGCGCCGGGCTCGCGCAGCAGGACCGCGCCGAGGGAGCTGTCGTCCGGGTCGATCGGCACCAGGGCCTTCTGCCGGTCCAGGATGATCATCCGCATCGGCAGGGCGGGGACGGTGCGCAGCTCGCCGCTGCGCTCGGTGAGCCAGCGGGCGTGTTCGACGCTGACCTGGTCGTTGCGGATGGAGTCCTGATAGACGCCCTTGACCGTGACGCCGCGGTCGAGGAGTGCGGTGGTGATCGGCTCGCTGGCCTCGAACTGGGCCGCGGGCTGAGGGCCGCCGGGGTGGAAGCTGATGATCTCCGTACGGACGTCGGCGGTCAGCTCGGTGATCTTGGCGCGGACCGCCTCGACCCCGAGGAATCGTTCCGCCTCGTGCTCGGGCTCCTCGGGGTGCAGCTCGGCGTACTGGGTCAGCAGCGCGTCGGCGGCGGCCTGGCTCTCGGCGAGGGCGCGCTGCCGCTCGACGATCTCGGCCTGCTGGTGGGCGAGGAGCGAGTCGAGGGCCGCCTTGGGGGCGACCACCCGCAGCCGGCCGTCCCGGCGCCAGGCGGGGGTGAGCAGGGAGAGGCGGGTCAGTTCCTCCAGCTCCTCGCGCACCACGTCCTCGGGGACGCCGAGTTCCTTGGCGGCATCCGCGACGGCCAGATCCGGCCGTCTGAGAATGGCGCGATACAGACGGTCGGACTGCTCGGTCAGTCCGAGAGAAACCAGCACGCAAGCCCCCCAGCTTCGTGTCACGGAGGGACAGCGGGTCCCGACAACGCTGGCGGCACATGGGGAACGGGCTCGTCCCAGCCCCGGCGCGGCCACTCCGTGGGTCAAGTCATGCGGAGGGATTGTGCCGCTCCACGGGGTCCCACCACAAGCCTGTCCAGGGAGCGGACGCGCAGGTCAGCAGCATGACGTGATCATGCTCGTGGCGGTTCACCAAGATCACCCCTGGAAGGTGTGAAGATCCCGTGTTCACGCGTCGGGCCGTCAGGACCGCCCGCTGGCACACATGTGCCAGATCGTTTCGTGCCACGGAAAACACGCGACTCGAGGATCACTCGAACCCCACTATGGAGTCACGCCGAACCGCCCGGAACGGCCCAACTCCCGCTAAAACACCACTACTTGGGGGAACCAAATGCGCCGCATGCTCGCCACGATCGTCGCCGTCACCGCCGCCGCCCTGATCGCCGTCCTCGGTGCGAGCGACTCCGGCGCCGACGCGCAGACGGCCACCGTGGCGACCGCGACGGTCACCGACCCGGGCTGGTCCTAGTCCACACCGGCACCACACAGAAGGGGCCCGGAACCGCCACACGGTTCCGGGCCCCTTCGGCTGTTCACCCGTAATTCGTCTTCCGGAACAGCGGCTAGGACAGCGACCTGTACCCGCCGAAGCCGGTCGCGATCTTCGTCCGCGCCCCGAACGACCCCTTGCCGTCACCGCTGTTGCGGTACAGGTTGCCGCTGGTGTCGCGCGACACGATGTCGGCCCTGCCGTCGTCGGTGATGTCCCCGACGCCGACCACGACGTTGTACGAGCCGCCCCAGTCGGAGAACAGCTTCACCCGGGACTTGAACGTGCCGTCGCCCTTGCCGTCGTAGCGGTAGAGGATGTTGGACTTGTCCTGGGCGAGGAGGTCGCCGATGCCGTCACCGTTGAGGTCACCGGCGCCGACGATCTTCTTGTAGCCCTTCCAGTTGTCGTAGAGCTTCACGCGCGACGACAGCTTGCCGGTGCTGGTGCCCTTGTAGAGGTAGACCGTGCCGGTGGCGGAGTTGCGGGCGATCAGGTCCGGGCGGCCGTCACCGCTGATGTCGCCGGGCGAGGTCAGGACGTCGTACTGGGTCCAGCCGCTGCTCGCCAGCGTCGTGTACGACGTCGACGGCTTGACCGCCTTGCCGCAGCCCGGCTTGTACAGACGCAGGGCGCCGGAGCTGTAGCGGACCAGAACGTCGTTGCAGCGGTCGCCGCTCAGGTCGCCGAACGGGATCGCCTTGACGGAGGTGGCCCAGCCGGTGCCCGTGTACTTGTCGCCGAACGTGCCGGTGCCGGTGCCGGACTGGAAGGTCAGGCCGCCGGAGGAGTTGAGGGTGAGCAGATCGCCGCGGCCGTCGGGGCCGTCGGGGCTGACGAAGTCGCGGCGGACCGCCGCGCCGTTCTGAAGGAAGCCCTTGCCGGTGGCCGCCGTGACCTCCGTCGAGGTGCCGAGGGCGGTCCCCTTCAGGGTCCAGGTGAAGGCGCCGTTGGGGAAACGGTCCCCGGTCACCGTGGTGCCGTACCAGTCCGTTGTCACCCATGCCTTGGCCCCGGCGCCCTTGACGGAGGTGGTGACCTTGCCCTTCGCGCCGCTCTGGACGGAGGTGAAGGTCACGGACCAGGAGCTCACCGGGCGGGACAGCAGCCACCGTCCCTCGAACTTCGTGCCGGTGGCCACATAGCTGCTCGCCTGCGTCTCGAAGGCCGTCAGCGCGGACGGGGTGACGCCCGCGGTGGCGACATGGGTGCGCTCGTACTCGTCGAACCAGGCCACCAGGCCCGCGTACTCGTCGACCGTCCAGCGGTAGCGCCGGTCCGCGGAAAGGCCGTCGTCGGGCAGGCCGGAGGCGACCGTGCGGGTGGTGCCGGTGGCCGCCTCGGTAAGGACCAGGGTGCCCGCGGCGTGGTCGTGGCGGACCGTGAAGCCGTCGCCGAGGAGCACGTCACCGGGGGTGACCGCGGTCGTCGTACCGGCCTTCGTGTCGTACACGCCCGCCGAGTCCGTGCCGCACGCCCAGTACACCCAGCGGCCCGCCGCCTGGAGCTCGCTTGGCACGCAGGCCAGGCCCGGCACGGTCACCGTGGAGAGCGTCTTCGCCAGCGGGATGCTGTACGAGGTGAGCCTGCCGGCGGTGGTGGTGGCGCTCCACAGCGTGGAGCCGTTCAGGGCGGCGGCCCGCACGGACCGCCTCAGCCTCTCGCCCTGGCCGAACTCGCCGACGTACTGCACCGGCGACGTACCGCCGGAGTTGTAGACGGCGTAGCCGTCGGAGACGTCCACGATCGCGCCGTCCCGGCCGCCGAAGTCCAGTTCGTGGCCGCCGATCGCGACCAGCCGGTCGTCGCCCAGGCTCTCGCCCTCGTCGGTGCCGCCGTTGGTGTCGAGGTAGACGTCCTCGCCGTCGACGTTCCCCCACAGCGCCGCGCAGCTGGTGTCGGCGTACGGGCAGACGGCCATGGAGTTGTAGGAGGCGTCGGCGGTCGCGTCGTACGCCTTCAGCGCGGTGGAGCCGTTGGTGGAGAGCTCGCGCACGGACGTCGTGCGGTCGGACTCGGCGACGCGCAGACTGCCGCGGCTGAGCGCGATGCCGGTCTTGGCGTTCTCCAGCGCCGGGGCCTGGGACACCTTCGCCAGTGCGGGTGTGCCGTCCTCGGCCAGGCTCACCCGCCGCACCCACCAGTCGGTGGCGTCGGTGCCGCCGCTGACCAGTGCGGTGCCGTCACCGGCGGCCAGCGTGTACGCGCCGGCGCTCTCCAGCAGCGTCCGCTGCTGGGTGGGGTCGGTGATGTTCACCGCGATCAGCTTGGCGCCGAGCGCGCTGGAGGACAGCGGCAGCAGCAGCCAGTCGCCGACCAGGACCGGGTCGCCGTCGAGGGCGCCGGGATGGGCGGGCAGCGTGATGACCTGCTCGTCGGCGGTGAGGTCGGTGCGGGACTTCAGGTGCAGTTCGGCGGTGCCGTTGTAGTACCAGCCGACACGGTCCGCGCTCATCAGGTACGTCGCGTCGCTGGTGCCGCTCTCGAAGGCCTGGGTGCTCACGGCCGACGCGAGGTCGACGTAGTGGAGCGCGCCGTAGGTGCTGTTCTGCACGAGCAGCCCGGAGGCGTCGGCCGCGAGGACGCCCTCGGACTGGATGTTCACCGCGTCCCCGGTGACCTTGCGGGTGCGCCACTCGCCGTCGACCCGGTCGATCAGGGAGTTGGTGGTGACGATCGTGTCCCCGGCCAGCGCCCGGTAGTAGCCCTGGCCGTTCTGGAGCGAGCCGTTCCAGCTGACCTTCTTCGAGGTGGCCGTCGCCGGGTCCCAGAGGGTGGCGTACGCGTCGTTCGCCGTGGCCGGCAGGGCGACGAGGTCGGCGTCCACGCCGTACCAGGCCGTACGGCACTCCGAGCCGATGACGGTGCAGCCGGTGCCCGGTGTGTAGACGCCGTCGGCGTTCGCGACCGTGACCGTCGCACCGGTCGCGAAGTCGGTCCACAGCAGCCCGTCCCGGCCGGTCTGCCGGTGCAGGAAGCCGGTGTCGCCGTCGACGTACGGGCGGTCGGTGCGCGGTGTGGTGCTGCTGGGGTCGGTCAGGGTGACCGTGGTGGTGCCGGCGGCCTCGGCCGCCTCCGCGGAATCGCCGCCCTCCGACAGGACGACCACGGATGCGGCCGCGACGGCGACCGCGAGTGAGGAGACGGCAGCGGCGAGACCGCCCCGTCTCAGGGCGTGTCTGCCCACGTGAGGTTCCCTCCCCTGCGAGAGCCCCTGCCCTCGCACAAGTGGCCGGATATTACCAAGACTTCTTAAAGTCGCCTCGGGGCCCCCGGCGCGACCTCACGGGTACATGCGGACGCCCCCGAAGAAGGCTTCGGGGGCGTCGGGACGCGTGGGCCGCAGGTCAGCGCGCGACGTACTGCGTGAGGATCGCCTGCACCTCGTAGATGTCGACGCCCTTGGTGAACGTCTTCTGGATCGGCACCGACTGGCCCGAGACCCAGATCTTCAGCTCGGCGTCGAGGTCGAAGGTGCCGGCCGTCTCCACCGCGAAGTGCGTGATGCTGCGGTACGGCACGGAGTGGTACTCGACCTTCTTGCCGGTGATGCCCTGCTTGTCGACCAGGATCAGCCGGCGGTCGGTGAACATGATGACGTCGCGCACCAGCTGGTACGCCGCCTGCACGCCCTCACCCGCGCCCAGCAGCTTGGCGAAGTCCGAGGCCGCCTGGCCCGGGTCGATGGTGTGCGCGTTGCCGAAAAGCGCCATGGATGAAACCCCCCACTAGTGATCTTCGGGCATGTATAGCGCGTCGCCGGGGTCCCTGCCTAGAACATGTGAAGAAACAGTGATCGTCACGCGTCGTAACTCCCGTCCCAGGGCGCCCCGAAGCCCAGCCGGTCGGGATACAGCTCGGCCCACCCCTCCCCGTCCTCCTCCCCGGTGACGAGCCCGAACAGCACGCCGTCCAGGACGAGTTCGAAGGGGCGTATCGCGATGTCGGTGTAGGTCCGCCGGGGCAGGCTCCGCAGCCGGGTCGCCAGATGGGCGCGGGCGCGCGCCAGCACGGAGGCGTCCCGCTGCTGTTCGGCCCAGGTCCCGGCACACCAGATCTCCGAGTCGCGGTAACCGCCCTCGGCGTCGAAGGTGTGCAGCACGGAGTAGAGGCGCTTCTGCTCCTCCCAGCCGTCGTCGGGCCGGAAGCCCTTGGGGAAGGCGTAGGTGACCGACCCCAGGAACTGCCCCTCCGCGTAAAGCCCGATGGCCTCGGTACGGCCGTGCGGCTCGTAGGCGATCGGGATGATCCCAGGTACTGCCATGGCGCAAACCATACGTATGTTTCCTGGCAAGTTCCGCCCCCTGCCCACAACTTGATCACCGAACGTCGCAAAGTTTTACGGCAACCTTTTGGATCTCCACGACCACAGAACAGTCGGAAGTACCCCCCAAGTACGTAAGGACTCACCCGTGGTTGCTCCTTCCCACCGCCGTTCCCTGCGCAAGCGCCGCACCCTCGTCGTCACCGCCGCCGCCGTTGCCGCGGGCGTCGGCGCCGGTGTCGTCGTGCTGAACGCGAACGCCGGAACCACCACTGCCGCCGCCGACCTGTACCACCAGACGCTCGCCGCGAAGGACGGCTGGGCGTCCTCCGGCACCGGCACGACCGGCGGCTCGAAGGCCGACTCCGCCCACACCTTCACCGTCTCCACCCGCGCCCAGCTCGTGAAGGCGCTGGGTTCGGCGACGGACACCACCCCGCGGATCATCAAGGTCAAGGGCACCATCGACGCCAACACCGACGACACCGGCAAGAAGCTGTCCTGCGCCGACTACGCGTCGGGCACGGGTTACTCGCTGACCTCGTACCTCAAGGCGTACGACCCGTCGACGTACGGCCGCTCGAAGCTCCCCTCCGGCACCCAGGAGAAGGCCCGCGCCGCCGCGCAGACCAAGCAGGCGAAGAACATCGTCCTCAAGGTCCCGGCGAACACGACGATCGTCGGCGTCCCGGGCTCGAACCCCGGTCTGACCGGCGCCATGCTCCAGATCCAGAACGTCGACAACGTCATCGTCCGCAACCTCACCTTCGCCGCCACCGAGGACTGCTTCCCGCAGTGGGACCCGACCGACGGTGACGACGGCAACTGGAACTCCAACTACGACGCGGTGACCCTGCGCGGTGCGACCCATGTCTGGGCCGACCACAACACGTTCACCGACACCCCGCACCTGGACTCGGCGAACCCCAAGTACTACGGCCGCGAGTACCAGATCCACGACGGCGAGCTGGACGTCACGAAGAGCTCGGACCTGGTGACGATCTCCCGCAACGTCTTCTCCAACCACGACAAGACGACCCTGATCGGCAGCAGCGACAGCGAGCCGGCCGGCAAGCTGCGCGTCACCCTCCACCACAACGTCTACAAGGGCATCGTCCAGCGCGCCCCGCTCTCCCGGGTCGGCCAGATCCACATCTACAACAACTACTACGACGTCTCGCCGCTGAACGGCTACGCGGTGCAGTACAGCATCAACTCGCGGGCGAAGGCCCAGGTCGTGGCGGAGAACAACTACTGGAAGGTGCCGACCTCGGTGAAGGTCGCCAAGCTGCTGAGCGGCGACGGCACCGGCTCGATCAAGGGCTCGGGCAACCTGGTCAACGGCACGGTGACCGACCTGGTCGCCGCCTACAACGCCGCGTCGTCGAAGGACCTGAAGACGACGGTGAACTGGACGCCGACGCTGACGGCGGGGCTGGAGTCGGGGGCTGCGGTGAACAAACTGCCGACCTCGTTGGGGTCCTCGGCGGGTGCGGGCGTCCTCAAGTAAGACCGAGGGCCTGGGACTTGTGGTCCCGGGCCCTTTCGCTGCGGTCGTCAGTCTCCGTGGACCCCGGGGACGTGCGTGAAGCGGTACACGCTGTAGGACTCGTGGCCGTTGATGTGACTGTGGCTGTGTAGATGCAACTCTTCACCCGTGGCTCCGATGGTCCCGGTATAGGTGATACGTCCATAGGGGGCCGTGGTGGTGAACCCGATCTGGTCCCCGTTGACCTCGCACGGGCCCTGGCCCAGACCCGGGTGCTCGCGGGTGAACCATCCCGCGATCTGTTCGGCGGTGCCGGTGCTCGACACGCTGACCACGGTGCCGTCGGTATAGAACCGGAGGTAGTTGGTGGAGCCGGTGTCCGGGCGCTGGTAGAAGCCGTCGACACGGATCGCTCCGGCGTAGCCGCCACCCGGCGCGGGGACCTCGGACACGGTCGGCGGCGCCGTCCCGCGCCGTTCCGGCAGGCCGGCGCTGCTGCGCAACGACCGCAGCAGCCTGCCGTAACCGTCGTCGGCGAACAGATCCACCCACTGCCAGCGCCGCAGCCGCTCGGGAACCTCGCAGTTCTCCAGGCGCGCGGGTATGACGTAGACGGTCCCGTCCGGCTGGTAATCGGCCTCGTCGAGGGCGAGCCTGATCTCCTTCTGCACGTACCCGGCCTTGGTCACCGAGTCCTTCGAGAGACACACCAGGATCAGGTCCGCCGCCTGAATGGCCCGGCGGATCTCTCTGTCCCAGTCCTGGCCGGGGAGGATCTCCTCCTCATCCAGCCAGGGCTCGAACCCCTCGGACTGCAGCCTTGCCCGCAGTAGACGAACATCGGGTTTGTCACCCGAGGAATGGCACAGGAAGATCTTCAGCACGCCCCCGCCCCTCAGTTACTCCGCCGTGCCGCCGAAGCGCTCCTTGTACGTCTCCAGGTCCTCGTCCGTGAGCTTGGCGAAGAGGACCGGGGGGACGGTGAAGGGGGTGCCGGCCGGGACCGCGGTGAGGGACTTGGCCTCGGCCTCGGTGATCCAGGTGGCGGTGTCGTCGGTGAGGGAGAAGGCCTGGCGCATGGCCGCGGACGTGGCCGGGATGAAGGGCTCCGAGACCACCGAGTAGAGGTGGATCAGGTTCATCGCCGTGCGCAGGGTGAGCGCGGCGCCGTCCTTGTCGGTCTTGATCTCCAGCCAGGGGGCCTTCTCCTCCAGGTAGGAGTTGCCGGCCGACCACAGGGCGCGCAGCGCCGCCGCGGCCTTGCGGAACTGGAGGGCCTCCATCTGGGTCTCGTACTCGGCGAGGAGGCGGGCGATCTCCTCGCCGAGCTTCGCCTCCGCCTCGCCCGGGGCGCCGCCCTCGGGGACGTCGTCGCCGAAGCGCTTGCGGGAGAAGGACAGAACGCGGTTGACGAAGTTGCCGAGGGTGTCGGCGAGGTCCTTGTTCACGGTTGCCGTGAAGTGCTCCCAGGTGAAGGACGAGTCGTCCGACTCCGGGGCGTTGGCGATGAGGAAGTAGCGCCAGTAGTCGGCCGGGAGGATCTCCAGGGCCTGGTCGGTGAAGACACCCCGCTTCTGGGAGGTGGAGAACTTGCCCCCGTAGTACGTCAGCCAGTTGAAGGCCTTGACGTAGTCGACCTTCTTCCAGGGCTCACGGACGCCGAGTTCGGTCGCCGGGAACATGACCGTGTGGAAGGGGACGTTGTCCTTGGCCATGAATTCCGTGTAGCGAACCGCGTCGTCCGCCTCGTACCACCACGACTTCCAGTCCCGGTTCTCCTGGTCCAGGTCCGACCACTCCTTCGTCGCGCCGATGTACTCGATCGGGGCGTCGAACCAGACGTAGAAGACCTTGCCCTCGGCCGCCAGCTCCGGCCAGGTGTCGGCGGGGACGGGGACGCCCCAGTCCAGGTCACGGGTGATCGCACGGTCGTGCAGGCCCTCGGTCAGCCACTTGCGGGCGATGGAGGAGGCCAGCTGCGGCCACTCGGCCTCGTGCCGGGACACCCACTCCTCGACCTCGTGCTGGAGCTTCGACTGGAGGAGGAAGAGGTGCTTGGTCTCGCGGACCTCCAGGTCGGTGGAGCCGGAGATCGCGGAGCGCGGGTTGATCAGGTCGGTGGGGTCGAGCACCCGGGTGCAGTTCTCGCACTGGTCGCCGCGGGCCTTGTCGTAGCCGCAGTGGGGGCAGGTGCCCTCGACATAGCGGTCCGGGAGGAAGCGGCCGTCGGTGGGCGAGTAGACCTGGCGGATCGCCCGCTCCTCGATGAACCCGTTCTCGTTGAGGCGGCGGGCGAAGTGCTGGGTGATCTCTACGTTCTGCTCGCTGGAGCTGCGGCCGAAGTAGTCGAAGGCCAGCGCGAAGCCGTCGTAGACCGCCTTCTGGGCGTCGTGCGCCTGGGCGCAGAACTCGGCGACGCTCAGCCCCGCCTCCTTCGCGGCCAGCTCGGCCGGGGTGCCGTGCTCGTCGGTGGCGCAGATGTAGAGGACGTCGTGGCCGCGCTGGCGGAGGTACCGGGAGTACACGTCCGCCGGGAGCATGGACCCCACCATGTTGCCCAGGTGCTTGATCCCGTTGATGTACGGAAGGGCGCTGGTGATGAGGTGTCGAGCCATCGGGGGCTGCTCCCAGGTCGGATTTCGTGGTGCTTTTCGGCTTGCTTGCGAACCAAGAAATCGTAGCCGACATGGGTGGGCCGCCCGCTTTCCGTATTGAGGCGTGGAAAGGGGCGGCCGTGGTGGTCCCTGCCGGGTGGGGTTACGGGCGCCAGTCGATCAGTACGCCGTCGTAGAGCTCCGCGTCCGTGAGCTCCTTGGGGGTGGGGCCCGCGTGGAAGAAGGCCGTGTTGCCGGTCTTCAGTTTGCGGAGGTAGTCGAAGGCCTTGTTCTCGTGCTCGCCGAACGCGACGAAGGAGAAGAAGACCGAGGGGTGGCTCTTGGCGGCCTCGGTCAGGGCCTGGGTGGCGGGGGTCTTCGCGTCCGGGGCGCCATCGGTCTGGAACACGACGAGGGCGGGGGTGTTCGCGTCGGGGGTGGTCGTCTTGTCGTAGTGGGCCAGTACGGCTTCCACGGCGGCGTGGTAGCTGGTACGGCCCATGCGGCCGAGGCCGGCGTGCGCCTCGTCGATCGCGTCCTTGGGGGAGGCGGGGGTGAGGTCGGTGGTGCCGTCGACCTCGGTGGAGAAGAAGACGACGTGGACGGAGGGGTCCTCGGGCGAGAGCTGGGCGGCGAGGGCGAACGTCTGGTCGGCGAGGGCCTGGGCGGAGCCGTCCTTGTAGTACGGGCGCATGCTCGCCGAGCGGTCGAGGACGAGGTAGGTCCGGGCGCGGGCGGTGCTGAGGCCGGCCTTGGCGAGGGCGGTGGAGGCCGCGTCCGCCTCGGCTCCACCTTCGGCGTCCGAGTCGTTCCCACCCGCACCGCCCGTGCCGCTTTCGTCGTCGACTGCGAGTGGCCCCTGCGGGGCGGCTTCACCGTCGGCGGCTGCGGCGATCGGGGCGGGGGTGGGGGTGGGGGTCGCTTCGGAGGCGGGGGCCGCTTCGGGCTCGGTGGGGGCCTCGGGCTCCGGGGTGGATTCGGCCACCGGCTCCGGGGCGGGCTTGCTCTCCGGTTCCGGCTCGGCGGTGACCTCGGCCGCCGGCTCTGAGTCCGGCTCGGAGGTGGCCTCGGTAGCCGTCTCCGCCTCCGGCTCGGGCTCCGGGGTGGTCTCCGCGATCGGCTCCGGCTCCTCGGCGGCGGGCGTCTCCTCCGTGACGGGCTCCTGGACGGCCGTGGGCTCGTCGGCGGGGGCGGCCTCGGGCTCCGGCTGGGTCTCCGCAACGGGCTCGGCGACGGGCTCGGCCTCGGCGGTGGGCTCGGCGGCGATCACCGGCTCCGGGGTGGTCTCCTCAGCGACCGGCTCATCGCCGGCGACGGCCTCTTCGGCGGTCTCCGGCTCCGCAGCCGACGTGGCCTCGGCAGCCTCCTCGATCACCGGCTCCGCCACGGCCGCGACCTCGGCCTCAGCCTCGGGCTCGGGCTCCGCGACCTCGACCACCGCCTCGGCCTCGTCCTCAACGGCCTCAGCCACCGGCTCGCCCTCGGCCTCAGCCACCGGCTCAGCCGCCGTCTCCGCTGCGACGGCCTCGGGCTCCTCCGCGACCGTCGCCTTCTCCTCCGTGACCGCCTCAGGCTCCCGTGACTCCACCGGCTCAGGCGTCGCAGGCCTCGGTACGGTCACCTTGTCGAACGCGGCGGAGACCAGCTCGTGCTCGTCATCGCCGGCCGGCGTGCGCGGCTCCGGAACCGAGGCCTTGGCCACCGGCTCAGGCGCCGCAGGCTCCGGCACCGGCTCCGGCACCGGCTCGGGCGACGGGGACGGGACCACGGTCGGAGTGGTCGGCTGCGTCCCCTCCGCACCCTCTGCCTCGGCGGTACGCCCCTTGCGTGACCGGCCGAACGCATTCCGCAGGAGAGTGAGAATGCCCATGTGCGCAACCCTTCGCATGAGTTGATGCCCGTAAATCCCTGGCCAGGACGGACACGTAAGGTTAGCGGCCCCGGATGGCGATCTTGGGCAGGGGAGGGCACCGGAGGCCGCTCCCGTCAAGCCCCGTATTCGGTCTTACTGCGCAACCCATCCCCAACTCCCACTCCGCTACCCCGGATTCACCACCCGTTCATCACCAGTCCCCGCTCCCGCACCCACACCCCCCTAGCGTCCGAGGCGCGGATTCAAGGGGATCCCATGGGGAAGCAAGGGGAAGACAAAGTGCGTATACCGCTGCCGTTGATCAGTACGCCGTCGTCCGACGGACACCAGGGCGGCCGTTCCGCCATGACCTGCCTCTACCGGTGCGGCAACGCCTGTTTCCACGAGGTGCCCAACACCAGCGGCAACGAGTACGTCGGTGATGTCATCGCCGGCGCCCTCAGCCGCCGGTCCATGATGCGGACCGCCGCCGTCGTCACCGTGGCCGCCGCGGCCGGCGCGACCGTCGCCGCCGCCCCGCAGGCCCACGCCGCGACCGGCACGGCGCCGGCCACCTCGTACAAGCCGGGTCGCGGCAGCAAGGCGGCCCGCGGTCTGCGCTACACCCCCGTCGCCCCCAACACCACCGACGCCGTGACCGTCCCCGACGGCTATGCGCAGAACGTCGTCATCCGCTGGGGCGAGCCCATTCTGCGGGGCGCGCCCGCCTTCGATGCGGAGAAGCAGACGGCCGCCGCGCAGGCGGGCCAGTTCGGGTACAACAACGACTTCCTCGCCCTGCTCCCGCTCGACCACGGCAAGCAGCTCCTCGTCGCGAACCACGAGTACACCGACGAGGTTCTGATGTTCCGCGGGTACGACGCCGCGAACCCGACCCGTGAGCAGGTCGAGGTCGCCTGGGCCGCGCACGGGCTGTCGGCCGTCGTGGTGGAGGAGGACCGCAGGAGCGGGAAGCTCACCGCCGTGCCCCGGCATCCCCTCAACCGGCGCGTCACCGCCACCACCGAGTTCCGGCTCACCGGTCCCGCCGCCGGTTCGGACCTGCTGAAGACCTCCGCCGACCCGACCGGCACCAAGGTGCTGGGCACGCTCAACAACTGCTCCGGCGGCACCACCCCCTGGGGTACGACGCTGCACGGCGAGGAGAACTTCAACCAGTACTTCGCCAACAGCAGCAGCGCCACGGACAAGCGGTACGGCATCGGCACCGGGGCGAGCGAGCGCAAGTGGGAGCGGTTCGACAAGCGCTTCGATGTCGCCCAGGAGCCCAACGAGGTGCACCGCTTCGGCTACGTCGTCGAGTTCGACCCGTACGACCCGACGTCCACCCCGCGCAAGCACACGGCCCTCGGCCGCTTCAAGCACGAGGCCGCGACCGTCCGGCTGACCGCCGACGGCCGCCCGGTCGTCTACTCCGGCGACGACGAGCGCTTCGACTACTTCTACAAGTTCGTCGGCAGCAAGAAGATGAAGAAGGGCAGCGGCCGGGCCGTCCGCGAGCACAATCTCTCGCTGCTCGACGAGGGGACGCTGTACGTCGCCAAGCTCACCGGCGACTCCCCGGCCATCGAGATCGACGGCACCGGCAAGCTTCCGGCCGACGGCGAGTTCGACGGCAGCGGCGTGTGGATCCCGCTGGCCACCGCGACCGCCAAGGGCGCCGTCTCGCACGTGGACGGCATGACCGCCGACGAGGTCTTCGTCTTCACCCGCCTCGCCGGTGACAAGGTCGGCGCCACGAAGATGGACCGCCCCGAGGACATCCAGCCCAACCCGGTCTCCGGCAAGGTCTATGTCGCCCTCACCAACAACACCAACCGCGGTCTCACCGGCTACGCGGCGGCCGACGAGGCCAACCCGCGCAACGCCAACAAGCACGGGCACATCCTGGAGCTGACCGAGCGCTGGAACCGCCCGGAGAGCGACAAGTTCGCCTGGTCCCTGTTCCTGGTCGCGGGCGACCCGACCGACCCGGCCACCTACTTCGCCGGGTTCCCGAAGGACAGGGTCAGCCCGATCTCCTGCCCGGACAACGTGGCCTTCGACCCGTACGGCAACCTCTGGATCTCCACCGACGGCAACCAACTCGGCTCCCACGACGGCCTGTTCGGCGTCGCCACCAAGGGTGACCGGCGCGGTGAACTGAAGCAGTTCCTGACCATGCCGACCGGCGCGGAGACCTGCGGCCCGGTCATCCAGGACCGCCGCGTCCTGGTCGCCGTCCAGCACCCGGGCGAGATCACCGGCGCCACGGTGGAGAACCCGGCCAGCACCTGGCCCGACGGCCCGGGCAAGATCGTGCGCCCGGCGGTCGTCGCCGTGTGGCGCAAGGACGGCGCGGACATCGGCGTCTGAGTCAACCGGTCATCGGGGTGGCCGGGACGGGGACAGCGGACCGTTCCAGCCACTCCCGGTACGCGGGCGCCTCCCGCGCCGCCTCCCAGTACGCCTCCTCCAACGCGGGATGTACCCCGTCGAGGTCCGTCTCCGTCCGGGCGGCGAGCAGCAGCCGCACCCCGAGCGGGTCGCCGTCGAGGCGTCGTACGGCCATCTCGGGGCGGGGCAGACAGGACGGCTGGCACACGGTGACGACCTCGCCGGTGGCCACGAGGGCGGCGGCGGTGTGGTAATCCCCGTACAGCACACGGGGGTTGATACCGGCCCCGCGGAACATCCGCTGCACGGCGTCCCATTCGCCGTCGACGGTCGGGTCGATCATCCACCGGTCGTGCGCCAGATCGGGGAGCCCGACGACGGGCTTCCCGACGGCCGGATGGTCGGCGGGCAGGGACACGAACTGGGGCTCCCGCTCCACCAGCACCCGCAGTCGCAGCCCTTCGGGGATCCGCAGCGGCGAGCCCTCCACCTCATGCACGAACACGACGTCCAGCTGCCCGTCGGCGGCCATGCGCAGCAGGGCGTTGGGCGAGACGTCCATGTGCAGGGTCGGTTCCTGCCCGCGCGCCCGCAGCCGCCGCAGCCACCCGGCGAGCGCGCGGCTGGCGGTGGAGCCGACCCGCAGCTGCGGCCCCCCGGCGGCGGCGGCCCGCGCCTCGGAGACGAGCGAGCGCATCTCCGCGACAAGCGGCCGGGCCCGACTGAGCACGAGCCGCCCGAGGGGCGTGGGCCGGCACCCACTACGCTCCCGCCGGAACAGCGCCCCGCCCAGCTCCTGCTCGATCCGTCTCAGCTGGGTGCTCAACGAGGGCTGGGCAACGCCCAGTTGTCTCGCCGCCCGGTGCAGACTGCCGGTGTCGGCTATGGCGCACAGCGCACGGAGATGCCTCACCTCGAGCTCCATGCCCAGGGAGCGTAAAGCGGAGTCACAGCTTTCACCAGAGCTTGCCGATAGCCCGGCCCTATCACCGGTTGCCATCATCCCAACCGTCGCACGCGCCCCGAGACTCACATCGACGACTCACCCCCCACCAAGGAGTCATCGATGCGCAAGCACACGTACGCCCTCGCCGCCGTCCTCACAACGGCCGCACTCGGCATGGCGGTTCCGTCGGCGTCAGCGGCGCCGGCGACGGCCGGCTACACGGCGAAGGCCACGACGACGGACACCACGGAAGCCTTCTTCCAGGCGGTGTTGCGGTCCGTGGCGGAGAAGCGGGCCGCGAACCCGACCAGCGCCGCAGCAGTGACCGTGATCTACGACGCCTCCCGTGCCCCGACGTTCAGCGCCCAGATAGCGCGCAGCACCCAGATATGGAACAGCGCGGTCTCCAACGTGAAACTCCAGTCGGGCTCGGCCTCCTCGGCCGACTTCACCTACCGCGAGGGCAACGACTCCAGAGGCTCCTACGCCTCCACGGACGGCCACGGCAGCGGCTACATCTTCCTCGACTACGCCCAGAACCAGCAGTACGACTCCACCCGCGTGACGGCCCACGAAACCGGCCACGTCCTCGGCCTCCCCGACCACTACTCCGGCCCGTGCAGCGAACTCATGTCCGGCGGCGGCCCGGGCACGTCCTGCACCAACGCCCAGCCGAACACCACAGAACGCTCCCGAGTCAACCAACTCTGGGCCAACGGCCTGGCGGCGGCGATGGACAAGGCCCTACAGAAGCAGACCAGCTGACCTGACCCCACCCCCCACAGGTGCGGCCGCCCTCCTGCACAGGGCGGCCGCACCGCTGATTCAGGGGGCTGTCCCAGTCCCGTCAGCGCGGTGAAGCAATGGCCCGAGCCGCCGCTACCTCCTGGCGCAGGGGTTCCAGGACGCTTCCCGCTGGGCCTGTGAGGTCCGTGCGGACTGCGTAGAGGGTTTCTGCCTCTCGGACTCCTTCTGCCAGCTCCCGGAGTTGGAGGACCACTTGGCCGACCTCGGCCTCGGAGGGCAAGGGGGCGCCGTGCTTGGTGCGGACTCGGGCCGCTGTCGTCGCGTCGACGATGCGCTCCACCGCCACCACCAGCGGCCACCACGCCGCCGCCCGGCGGCCCGTGGGTGGCGGTTCGGTCAGGGCGCGTTGGAATTCCGTGCGGATGACCGAGAGGTCGCGGTAGAGGCCGCGGCGCAGGCGGGCTCTGGCCGGGGGGTCTTTCGGGTCGTGGCCGAACGCCGACTCCACGTAGGTCGCGGTGTCGTCCACCGCCTTGGCCAGGCGGTCGCCGACTCGTGTGTGCCAGCTCTCCGGCCAGAGCAGGTAACCCGCGACCAGGGCGATGCCGCAGCCCATCAGGGAGTCCAGGAGGCGGGGCATGAGCAGGGCTGTGCCCTGGTGGTTCAGGATGTCCGAGAGGAGCAGGATCACCGGGGTGATCGCGGCTGTCTGGTAGCCGTAGCCACGTGGGGTGAGGGCGGGGATCAGGGGGGCCAGGAGCAGCATCACCGGGATGTCCCACCAGCCCCTCGGCACCTCCGAGAGGACCGCCGCCGCGATCACCAGGCCCGCCACCGTGCCGAGCGCGCGGAGCAGCGCACGGGAGAACACCGAGCCGAAGTCCGGTTTCAGGACGAACGTGATGGTCAGCGCCACCCAGTACGAGCGGGGCACCGGGATGATCGAGACCAGCACCTGGGCCACGCCGATGCAGAGGGCCAGGCGCAGGCCGTAGCGCCAGGACGCCGCCGACAGCGCCACGTTGCGGGTCGCCCGCGCCGCACGGATGCGCAGCGCCGCCGGGCGGCCCAGCCGGTCGTCGAGGCCGGCGGGGTCGACGTCCGGGGTCCTGACCACCTCCGCCGCGTGGCGCAGCGCGTGGTCCACCGCGCGGGTCGTCTCCGAGGTGGGCGTGGGCAGGTGGAGGGCTATCGGGCCCGGGTAGCCCGTTTCCACGGCCGACGCCAGGTGGTGCACCGCCTCGGTGACCTCCGGGGGAAGGGGTTCGCCGGTGACGTGCGCCGCAGGAGCCGCCTCCACCACCGGCGTGATCGCGTTCAGCTGGGCCAGCAGCCGGGTCAGGTCGGGGCTTCGGCCGTGGTGGCGGGTGCGGCGGGCCAGGATGAGGTCGTACGACTGGTTCAGGGACTGGGTGACGGCGTGCCGGGCCTCGTCGTACTCCTCCGTGCCGCAGGCCGCCATCAGTGTCGCGACCGTGCGGTAGGTGTCCGCCACCGCCGACCGTTCCGGCACTCCGGAGCGCAACGGCCAGGCCAGCAGCGCCAGGACCAGCACCAGCAGGCCGCCGCCGGTCATCAGCAGCGGCGCCAGCCACCACTGGCCCGGCATCGGCAGCCCCGCTCCGACCACGGAGTTGAGGAGCAGCAGCAGGCCGGACACCGACGCCACCGCGCCGATCGTCGAGATCATTCCCGAGAGCAGCGCCACGAGCGTGACCACCGCGACCGCCAGCCATCCGTGGCCGAACACCAGCGAGCCGACCGTCACGCCCACCGCCCCGAACAGCTGGGGGATCGCGATGTTGAGGATGCGCATGCGGTACGCGTCCGCGGTGTCGCCGATGACGCCGGACAGGGCGCCCATGGAGGCCAGGGCGCCGTACTCCACCTTGCCGACGGCCAGGCCGACGGCCAGTGGCAGGGTCATCGCGATCGAGGCGCGGGCCACGGCCGCCCAGTTGACCGGGGCCGGCTGGGACCGGAGGTTCCTGACCAGCCAGTCGGGAGGGGTGAGGCCGATGGGGAACTCTCTGGACATGGGCCTATTACACGTCATCCGCCCTGGTGCAGGTCCAGCTCCACCAGCAGCGCCCGGTGGTCGGTGTCGGTCAGGTCCAGGAAACGGGCGTGGGTGGCGGAGAAGTCCGCCGACACCAGGACGTGGTCGATCTGCGCGCCCAGCGTCGGGGAGGTGCGGGCCGGCCAGCTGGGGGTGCGAGGGTGGCCGTTCAGCCGCGCGGCATCGCGGAGACCCGCGTCGAGGATGTGGCGGAACGCGGCATGGTCCTGCGAGGCGTTGAAGTCACCGGCGAGCAGCAGCGGTGTGCCCGCGTACCGTGCCGCGAACTCCCGCAGCGATCCCAGCTCCCGCTTCCACACGTCCACCTGACCCGGCAACGGTGGCATCGGATGGGCGAGTTGGAGCCGTACGGCGTGCCCGTCCACGTCCGCCACCGCTCCCGGCATCCCCATCGTGCCCGGGACCGGGTCGGCCGCGGCGAGCGGGTAGCGGCTGAGGATCTCCGAGCCGTCGGAGCCCGCGCCCGGCACGGTTCGCCGGTTCGGGTAGGCGACCCCGAGGGTCCGCTTCAACTCCGCCTCGCAGGTGTACTCGCACTCCTGGACGAACACGACGTCCGGCTTCTCCCGGCGCACGACGTCCACCAGAGCGCCCGTGCCACGCCCGAACTCGACGTTGGAGGTGAGGACACTGAGCGAGGCGAGCACCCTGCCGTCGGGCTCGGCGGTCTTCCCGTACGGCTCGATGAACCACGCCAGCAGGCCGAGCAGCGCCACTCCCCAGACCAGGCCCACCCACCACCGCGCGAGCAGCGCGAGCAGCAGTCCCAGCCCCGTGGGCACCAGCAGCCACGGCAGAAAGGCCAGCAGCTGGGGCACGGGGGTGAGGGCGTCCGTGTCGGCGGTACGGCAGCCGACGACCACGCTCACGGCGGCGAACAGCAGTCCGCCGAGCCAGACCCCGGCCCGTCTGCCTCCCCGCTTCTCCGGCACAGCGCGTACATCGGTTTCCCCCGTGATGGACTGGTACGTCACGAACCCGAGACTACGATCGGCCGTCGATCCGTGTCAGGAACGCCCCCAGCGCCGCGTTGAACTCCTCCGGCCGCTCCAGGTTCGGCATATGGGCCGCCCCGGAGATCACCAGCAGCTCGGAGTCGGGGAGTGCCGTGTGCATCGCCCGCGCGTCGGACACCGGGGTGTACTCGTCGTCCGCGCCGACCACGACCAGTGCGGGGACCTTCACCCGGGTCAGCAGGTCGCGGTAGTCGGGCCGCAGGGCACGGGCGCGCAGGGCCGCCGCGGCGCCCTCGGGGGAGGTCGCCGTCATCATGCGGTGGACATGGGCCTTCACCTCCGCGGTCGCGTACGGGGCCACCATCTTCTCCAGCACCTCGTCGGCGTACCCGCGCATGCCCTCGCGCAGCAGCCGGTCCGCCATCGCGTTGCGGGCCTCGACGCCGTCGGGGGTCTCGGGTGCCGGGAACGTGTCGGCGAGGACCAGGCCGCGGACCCGGTCCGGGAACTGACGGTGGAAGTCCATGACGATCTGGCCGCCCATCGAAAGGCCCGCCAGCACCGCGGCCGGGACGCGCAGTGTGTCCAGCAGCGCCGCGATGTCCCGCGCGAAGTCGGGAAAGCCGCGCACGCCCGGCAGGACCGGGGAGGTGCCGTAGCCGCGCAGGTCGGGGGCGATCACCCGGCGCCCGCCGGAGAACGCCTCGATCTGCGGGGCCCACATGGTGTGGTCGAAGGGGTGGCCGTGGATCAGCACCACAGGCGCGGGATCGGTCATGATCCCGACCCTAGGACGCTCCCGTCCCTCGGTGCAATAAGATCTTTGCACTCGGTGCAATCGTGAGTGGCACGTCAGCGAGTGGTACGTCAGAACGTGCAAGTGGGGGAAGAGTGGACGACTATCGGGCCATCGCCGACCGGCTGGCCGACGACATCACCGCCGGGCGGCTCAAGCCCGGCCAACGGCTCATGCCACAACGCCAGTTCGCCCGGCGGCGCGGGATCGCCGGATCGACGGCGGGACGCGTGTACGCCGAACTCGTACGGCGGGGCCTGGTCGTGGGGGAGGTCGGCCGCGGCACCTTCGTGCGGGCCGCCGCGAGCGACCCCACCGGCCGTGCCCTCATCGAGCGGGCGAGTGCCGCGCCGGTGAACATGGAGCTCAACTACCCGGTCGTGGAGGGGCAGTCCGAGCTGCTCGCCCCGCTCCTCGCGCCCCTGCTGCGGCCCGACGTCCTCGCCGAGGCGCTGCTCCCGGCCGCCGCCACCGGCACCGCGCCCGCGCGGGAGGCCGCGGCGGCCCTCCTCGCGCCCATTGGCCGGCGTCCCGAACCCGGCCGCGTGCTGTTCACCGGCAACGCCCGCCAGGCCATCGCCGCCACCCTCGCCTCCCTCGTCCGGCCCGGCGGCCGGGTCGGCGTCGAGCCGCTCACCTACCCCCTGGTCAAGGAGATCGCCGCCCGGCTCGGCATCGTCCTGGTGCCGCTGTCCGCCGACGCGGACGGGCCGCTGCCCGAGTCCGTCCTCGCCGTCCACCGCACGGCCCCGCTGTCCGCCCTCTACCTCCAGCCGACCCTCCACAACCCGACGTCCCTGACCATGAGCGACGAGCGACGGCGGCAACTCGCTCATGTCGTCGGCGAGTTGGGCCTGCCCGTCGTGGAGGACCGCATCTGGTCCTTCCTGCACCCGGCCGCCCCCGACCCGCTCGCCACCCACGCCCCCGCCCTCGTCCACGTCGTCGACAGCCTGTCCAAGCGGGTCGCGCCGGGGCTCACCGTCGGGTTCGTCGTCGTACCGGAGCACCGGGTCGACGCGGTCGCCGCCGCGATCCGGTCCGGCGGGTGGAGTGCGGGCCGGTTCGCGCTGGAGGCGGCCGTGCGGGTCATGGCGGCCGGGGTGGTGGAGCGGCTCGTCGAGGCGAAGCGGGCGGACGCGGCGCTGCGGCAGCGGATCGTCGGCGAGGAACTCGACGGGTTCGCCGTACGGGCCCATCCGCAGGTCTTCTACGCCTGGTGGGAACTGCCCGCGCCGTGGCGGGCCGACACCTTCACGGCCGCCGCGGCGGCGCACGGGATCGCCGTGACACCGGGGCCCGCGTTCGCCGTGGACCCGCACCGGACGCCGGACGCGGTCAGGCTCGGGCTTGCGTCGGCTGCGGTACCGGATCTGCGACGGGCGCTGAGGACACTTGCCGGCGTCGCGCGTAGCGGGCGGTGAGCCAGGTCGCGCAGGCCGCCGTGAGGCCGAGGGCGACCAACAGCCAGGAGACCGTGCGCAGGGTGGCGGTGAGGGCGTCGTAGATGACACCGGCGGCGCTGCGATGGTCCGCGTCGGGCAGGTCGGCGAGGGTCATCCGGCGGCCGAGGGCGACCGCGAGGCCGAGCAGCGCGCCGCCGAGCGCCGTGCCCAGCGAGGTCGCCGTCACCGCGCGGCGACGGCAGGCGGCGACCGCGATGCCGACGGCGGCGAGGACCAGGGCGCTGACGGGCAGCCAGAAACCGGCGAGGTCGAACGGCACATAGGCGTCGGTGAGTTGACGCCTGACCTGGGCCAGCTCGACGGTCACCCAGTACGCGGCCCAGGCCGACACCACACTGAACGGCACGAGCAGACAGGCCAGGGCGATGAGCACGGCCGAGAGGGCGTTGCGAAGGCGTGGACGCACCCTTCCAGGCAAGGGCCCGGCGGGCGCGGGCGCGAGCGGGGGCACTGCATTCGGGTGTACCGCGCACTCCCCGGGGCCGGAAGCCAGTTCTCCCAAGCCCTCCCGCTCTCCGGTGGAGGGTTCACCCGAACGGGTGTTTCCTGGTTCTGGGGAGAAGGAGGCCGATCCATGCGCACCACTCCGGCCCTGCGGACCCTGGCCGCGGCCCTGCTCACCGGCGGCACTCTCGTCGCCGCGGCAGCGGGCACCACGGCCGCAGCCGCCACCCCGCCGACCTACGCCGACGGACATGGCGGAGGCGGCGGATCCGGCGGTCCGATCTGGGGCACCATCGTCTCCGGCGTCGACCTCAACGTGAGAGCCGCGCCCACCACACATTCGCCCGTCGTCGCCCAGCTCTCACCCTGGAGCCAGGACCGTGTGGACTGCAAGGTCCAGGGGCAGCGGGTGAACGGCAACCCTTACTGGTACTGGCTCGTCGGCGCCCAGGGATGGGCGAGCGCCGCGTTCGTCGACACCGGCGGACGCGGGGTGCCGAGCTGCGCCGATCCGTGTCCCCAGTGGAAGGACGGCTCCTGGAGCAACTGGGACGACCCGTACGAGAACGACTCCTGGAACATGACGGCTTCCGGCTCCTGGACCTTCTCCGGCTCATTCAGCTGGAGCGTGACCGGATCCTTGGCCGTCGCCCCGGGCGGTTATCCGGGCGGGTGATGAGAGAGAGGGAGACAGAAGGGCCCGGCAGTGCCTGCCGGGCCCTTCTGCCGTCGTGCCTCGACGGTCCGCGACGACGTCAGCGGATGCGGTTCCCCTCGCCGTCCTCGTGCGTGTAGTAGCGGTAGAAGAACACCGCGAAGACGCCCGCCGCGACCGCGACCCCGAGGGCCGTGGACCGAAGGACGCTCTCGCCGGTCTGGCTGTAGAGGAAGCCGATCGCCGCGCCCGCGAACGCGGACTTCACCAGCGAGTGCAGCTCGCGCTTGAGCAGCGGGGCGAACGTCGCCACCGCCACGCACAGCACGATGAACGCCAGCGCCGTCACAAAGCCGAACAGGATGTTCCAGCCGGTGATCTCGCCGCCGCCGCGCCGGTTGGCGGCGGCCCAGTAGCCGTAGACGAGCCCCAGGACGACGGGAATCCCGTACCGCGCCGCCAGGTGGACCTGTGGGCTGAAGACATCGGGCGAACCGCCGGCCATTCGGGCCGGGCCGCCGGACGCGGGTGCCGCATGAGCCATGAGAGGACTCCTCTCTCTCCTCGCCCCCGCCTACCAGAGCACACCTGGGAGAGGGGCCTGGCAAGTCGGAATGCGGGCCCGCACCCCCCATGTTTCGCTGAAGTGCATGAAGCACGGGCTGAGGCCGATGGGCGGGGGGCGGCGGCGCGGTCCGGTCGTCAGGGTGCCCAGACCCGCCCGGGAGTACGACGTCCCGCGCCGCCACCAGCTGCTGCGCGTCCGCGGGCGCAGTGTCGCCTGGGTGCCGCCGCTGCTGATGCTCGTCGCGATCGCGGCGATCGACTTCAACACGGCCGGCGAGTTCCGGATGATCTCCTGGGTGGTGCTGGTGCCCGGTATCGCCGCCGCGATCTGCGGGGTGTGGGGCACCGCGGTCTTCGCCGTGCTGGCACTCGTGACGTACTTCGTCGCCGACACGTCCTATCCCAGCCGGTACGAGAGTTCCCTGCCCGACTTCATCCTGGTCGCCGTCGGCGGCGTCCTCGCCGTTCTGGCCTGCGCGGTCCGGGTCCGCGGCGAGCGGCATCTGCTGCACATGCGGGACGTCGCCGACACCACCCGCCGCACCGTGCTGCGCCCCCTGCCACCGGACTGGGGCGGCCTCGACCACGCGGCCGTCTATCTCGCCGCCGACGTCGAGGCCCGGGTCGGCGGCGACTTCTACGACGTCCAGCAGGGCCCGCACGGCACCCGTGTCCTCGTCGGCGACGTCCAGGGCAAGGGGCTCGGCGCGGTGGAGGCGGCGGCGGCCCTGCTCGGCACCTTCCGCGAGGCGGCGTACCACGAGGAACTCGGCACGGTGGCCGAGCGCCTGGAGATCCGCATCCTGCGCCACGGCCGGCATCTCACCGCCCTCGGCCGCGACGACGGCGACCGCTTCGCCACCGCCGTCCTGATCGGCTTTCCCGACGACGAGCGGGACGTGGTGGACGTAGTCGTCTTCGGCCACGAGCCCCCGCTGGTCGTCGGCCCCGACGGCGTACGGCACCTGCCGGCCGGGCACGGACTCCCGCTCGGCCTCGGTGAACTCTCCGACGACGGGCCGCCGCCCGTGCAGCGCGTCCCCCTCGGCCCCGCCGAGACCCTCCTGATCACCACCGACGGTGTCACCGAGGCCCGGGACGCCGAGGGCCGCTTCTACCCGCTCGCCGCCGAGGTCGCTGCCGCCGTCGCCGCCGATCCGCGGGCCGCCGAACCCCACCGTCTGGTCGCCCGTGTCCGTGACGGCACGCTGCGGCACAGCGGTGGCCGTCTCGCCGACGACACCACGGTGTTCGCGGTCCGCAGATCGCTGCCCGGAACCAGTGGGACCGGAACCGTCCGAAAGGGACGTTTGCAGTCCTGAGGCCCACCTTTGCAGCCGCAGCGGTTACGGTGCTGCCGTACGTGATCGACGGGGGATGGGGAGGGACCGATGCCCGGAACCGTGCTGCTGCTGGCCGTCGCACCGGCGGGCAAGGGGTGTCTGGTGGACGCCGCGTCCGTCCTGCCCGTCCTCGCGGCCGTGCCGCCCGCCGTGCTGTCCGGCGCGGACACCGCCAACGTGGTGGAGCTGGCGGACCCGTTGGAGCCGCAGGCCGTGCTGACCCGGCTGCGCGCCGCCGCGGCGGCCCCGGGACCGCTCACCGTCTTCGTCACCGGCCAGCTCCAACTGGACCGCCGCCAGCGCCTTCCCCATCTCGCGCTGGCCCGCACCACCCCGGCCACGGTCCGCTACACGGGCTTTCCCTGGCACTGGTTCAAGGACGAACTGCGGCTGCGCCCGGCCGGCGCGACCGCCTTCGTCCTCGATCTGCACGCCGACGCGGAGACATGGGAGTGGCTGCGGGCGAACCCGCTGGAGACCGGCCGCAACAACGCGGTGTACGGGCGGATCGCACCGCCGCCGTCCCGGCGCAGCCTGGGCACGCCCGCGTACATGAAGGCGGTCGCGACGATCCTGAGGAGCGGACACCGGCCGCCGCTCGACCAGTTGCACCAGCAGGCGCTCAGCCGCCTCCCGCAGGAGAGCGTCGGCCACGTCCTGAGCGCACAGGGCCCCGTCGCCGGCGATCCGCACGTCCTGATCTCGGCCGCCGTCGCCGCCCGGCGCCACGGTGATGCCGACGCGCTCGCCGCGCACCACGAGCTGAACGCCGTACGGGCCCACGGACCCGCCTCCGAAGAAGCCCTGCACTGGAGTGAGGTGCGGGCCGATCTCGCGATGTTCGCCGGGGACCCGGCGCGCAGCTGCCGGGCGTGGCTGGCGGTGGCGACCACCCGGCTCGGGGCCGGGCAGCCACCGGACGCGCCCGCCGTGGAGTCCGCCGCCGACCGCGCCCACCACCAGTGGGGCCGTATCGACGACCCGGCGCGGGCCCGTGAACTGGGGCCCGCGCTGGCGGAGTTGAGGGCCCGGGTGCCAGGGCGCCGGGAGGGCGCCCTGGACCATGTGCACAAGCACCTCAGTCAGCTTCAGACGCTCAGCTCGTGAAGGTGAAGTACTTCCAGGAGCCGTACGTCGTGGTGTTCACGCTGTCGCCCGAGCCGCTGACGTAGGAGTTGCGGACCCGGAAGCGGACGCCCTTCGGCGGGGTGCCGGTGAGCTGCACGGCGGACTTGCCGGCCGAGTCCAGCTTGAAGTACTCGCGGTACGTGGTGACCCAGCTGGTGCCCGACCAGTACTGGACCTGGAGCAGCTGCTTGCGGCCCCCGTACGGCGGCAGCGTCGCGGTGACGACCGGGTCCTTGGACTGGCGGAAGAACAAATACGTGTGGTTCCACGTGTACTTGGACTTGTAGGCGCCGCTGACGGACGTGGAGATCGACACCTTGGCGCCGACCGTGCTCTGCGTCGACTTCGGCGCGTAGCGGGCGTCGCCCGCGAACTTCGCGGTCAGCTCGGTCTTGCGCTTGAGGTCCACGACCACGGACAGATTGCCGTCGGAGTTGACGGTGCCGGTCTTCACCAGCGTGTTGGGCTTGTCCGCGCCGTAGGGGTTGGCCCAGATCTCCACCGTGCGGTTCTTGTACGTCGTACCGAGGTGCGCGGTGAACTTCACGTCCTGGCCGTACGAGTAGACCTTGCCGTCGTTGTTCAGCGTCAGGGTCGGCGTGGCGCGCGAGACGTCCACGGTGTCGGAGGCGGTGGCCGCGGTGTGCGTGGCGTCGCCCGCGTACGTCACCGTGTACTTCACCTTGGCGCCGGCCGGCGGGACGTCCGTGAAGCTGAACTTGCCGCCCGTGCCGAGGGACTTGGTGCCCAGCGACTTGCCGTTCGGCGACTCCAGGTCGGTGCGGGTGACCGTGACGGGCGTGCCGGCGGGCAGGGCCAGGTTGGCGGTGAGCGTGCCGGTCACCGTGAGGGTCTTGGCCCGGGGCGCGGAGGCGGGGGCGTTCACGGTGAGCGTCGCCGCGTACTTGCGGGGCTCGTCGATCACCCGGAACTGGGGTGTGTAGTAGGTGTCGGTGACGGCGAACAGCTTGCTGCCGTCGGCCGTCCAGTTGGTGAGGTGGCCGCGCGGCATCCATTCGCTGGTCAGGTTGCGCACGTTGGCCGGCTTGGTCTCGTCCGTGGAGAAGACGTAGGTGTCACCGACGTCGTCCGTGTCGAGGACGGTGGCGGCGACCGTGCCGTCCGGCGCCACGCTGACCGACTCCGGCTGGGACGCGATCGGGAACGTGCGCACCGTGGCCAGGTCGGAGAGGCGGTACTCGACGAGGCCGCTGCCGGCCGTGATCAGGTTCTGGCCGTCCGGCGTGAGGGCCGCGTCGTGCGGGAAGCCGCCCTTGTCGTCCTGGACGCGGATCACCGGTGTGCCGGAGGCGATGTCGTAGACGATGACCGGCCCGGAGCTGATGCCCGCGTCGAGGGCGACGAGGGTGCCCGGGTTGTCCGGGTCGGCGAGCAGCACCGGCGGGCTGGCGTAGTCGTGGCCCGCGGCGAGGTCGAGGGTGACCGTCGGCGTCTCGGCGGTCAGGTCGACCACGCCGAGCCCGGAGTCCCACTGGTCGCCGTAGCCGAACCACAGCTTGCCGTCGGCGTAGGCGACGTGCGACGGGATGGTCCCGGTGCCGGTCGGGTACTCGGCGGTCTGCGTGAGCGTCGCCGTGTCGAACGCGACGATCTTGTCGGCGCCGTAGACCGCCGCGTACAGCGTGCTGTCGTCCGGGCTGAGCGTGAGGTCACGGACCTGGGGCAGGCCGGTGAGCGTGGTGATGACGGTGCCCGCGTTGTCGGTGACGGCGATCTGGTCGGTGGACCGGTCGCTGATGAACACCCGCTGGTGGGTGCCGTCCACGACCGTGTCAGTCGCGTCCTCGATCGCCGAGACGGGCTTGACGGAGTCGGCGAACGCCGGAGTGGCGGTCAGGGCCGCCGAGCTGAAGAGGACCGCCAGCGTGGTGGCGGCCGCGAGGGAGCGCATACGCACTTGGGTTTCGAACCCCCCGGAACGAATGTGGGTGCCGCACGCGGCCGGTCACGTGCGGGACCTGTGCGTCGCGTGTGGCGAGTGAGCGAAGAGTAAGTCATGCCACGGACAACGACGCCACAGGGGTCACATGTAAGCCAGGGCGCCCGCGAGGAGGGCCCGCACGCCCGGCCCGATCACCGACAGATCCGGCGCGAAGTGCGGGCTGTGGTTGCTGGGGATCGCGTCCAGCTTCGCGAACAGGTCGTCGCCGCCGGGCGCCGCGTCCCAGGTCGCGGCGGGGGTCGTGGTCACGAACCAGTAGGCGTACGGCTGCCCGTCCGCGGCCAGCAGGGAGAAGTCCTCGCTGCCCATCGCCGGGCCCGGGTCGAAGACCGTGCCGTCGCCGAAGACCTCGCGGTGCACGGCGGCCACCCGCCGGTCGGCCTCGGCGTCGTTGACGGTCGCCGGGAAGGAGCCGCCGAGCGTCACCTCCGGCTCGCGCGGGCAGCCCGCGGCATGGCACTCGCCCTCGGCGATACGGCGGATCGCGGCGAGCATCCGGTCCCGGACGGCCTCGGACTGGGTGCGCAGATTGAGGGAGATCCGGGCGGTGGACGGGATGATGTTCGGCGCGCTGCCCGCCTCGATCCGGCCGACGGTCAGCACGGCCGACTCGCGCGGCGCGATCTCCCGGCTGACGACGCTCTGGAGCCGGGTGACGAGATACGCGGCAGTCACCACGGGGTCGACAGTCGTCTCCGGCCGCGAACCGTGCCCGCCCCGCCCGTGCACGACGATCTCGACGTCGGTCGTGGCGGACAGGATCAGCCCGGGAACGTGCGGGTAGAGCCCCACCGGGCCCGGGGCGGCGTGCTGGCCGAGCAGCACATCGGGGCGGGGCACGCGCGCGTACAGCCCGTCCGCGACCATCGCCGCCGCCCCGCCGCCGGTCTCCTCGGCGGGCTGCCCGACGACGATCAGGGTCCCGTTCCAGGCGTCCCGCCCGGCGGCCAGCGCCCGGGCCGCGCCCGCCAGCCAGGTCACGTGCAGATCGTGCCCGCACGCGTGCATCACGCCGTCCGTCTCCGAGGCGTACGGCAGCCCGGTCTCCTCCCGCACCGGCAGCGCGTCCATGTCGGCGCGCAGGAGGACGACGGGCCCGTCCCCGTTGCGCAGGACGCCCGCGACACCGGTGCCGCCGATGCCCTCGACGGTGTCGTACCCGGCCGACTTCAGCCGCTCGGCGAGCAGACCGGCCGTGCGGTGCTCCTGCCGGGACAGCTCGGGGTGGCGGTGCAGATCCCGGTAGAGGTCCTCCAGGCCGGGGAGGCCGAGATCGGCGGTCAGATCCAGCACGGTGCGGGCGGCGGCGGAGGTCATGCGGGGCAGCGTATGCCGAGGGAGGCGCTACGGCCCGTCAGGGGAGCGCATGCCGAGCCACTGCTCGGCGTCCCACGCCTCGAACCGCTCCACCTCCGTGAACCCCAGCTTGGCCGCCAGCCGCATCGAGCGGGCGTTGGCGGTCTGGGTGTGGAGCACCACGGATTCCCCGGGAAGCGCGCCGTCGAGCCAGCCCAGCGCCGCCGCACACGCCTCGCCGGCATATCCGTGCCCCCACGCGCGCGGCAGGAGCAGGTAACCGAGGTCGACCTTCCCGGCGGCGGCTGGGCGACCGTGCCCCGGCGCTCTCCTGAGAAGAACCTGGCCGATCATCGCCCCGTCGGCCTCGACGACGAAGCTCCCGGGCCACCGCTCGGGTGTCGGGGGCAGCTCGCGCTCCAGCTCGGCACGGGGCCGGGGTCCGCCCAGGTAGGTGTGCACGTCCGCCGAGGCGAGCAGCTCGACGAACACCGGACGGTCTCGGGCCTCGGGCTCGCGCAGGACGAGCCGTTCGGTCCGTATCGGGACGGGGGGCCAGGGGACGGGGCCGAGGTCGGTCATGGCGGGCAACCTAGCGCGCACGAAGCGGCCGCCGACGCGGAGGGGGGAGTGGGCGTCGACGGCCGCGGTCCCAGGGGGTCGTGCGTCAGAACGCGGGGATGGCGCCCTTGGCCTGGGAGTTGGCCTCGCGGGCCTTGTTGATGTTGTCCTGGAGGTTGCCGGTCAGCGGGAAGTTGGCCTTGCCCCAGTAGTTGTGGCCCTTGGCGTTGGTGTTCCACAGGGCGTTGCGCGGGGTGTCGTCCATCATGTTCATGTCGACCAGGGCGGGCTCGTCCCAGGTGCCGTTGCCCCAGGCACGCGGCACCTCGCCCCACTTGGCGAAGCGGAAGGCGTGGGTGCCGGAAAGGAAGCGGGGGCGCTCCTCGCCCTGCTTCTGGAAGACCACGACGGACTCCCAGTCGTTGCGGTGCCCGAAGGCGTCGACGCCGTTCTGTGCCTGGTCCTTCTCGAAGTAGAGCGTGTAGACGTAGGCGCACCAGCCGCTCTTGCACCTTCTTCTGGAAGGTGCCCGCCTTCGCCCCCAGCGGGGTCAGGACGGCCGCGTTGGCGCTGCCGGTCACACCGACGGCCGCACGCGGCTGACCGGCTTGATGGAACCTTTACCGGAGCGGGGGCGTTGTGCGGATGAGATCACTCAGACGAGTACCGAGGTGACGTCAATGGCACTGTTCGACCGGCTCAAGGACCAGGCCAAGGGCTTGCAGCAGCAGGTGCAGGGCGGCGGACACGGCGGCGGCCACGGCAGCGGTTCGCGTGGGGGCTCTCACGGCGGCGGCTCGCGCGCCCAGCTGGTCGGTCTGTTCAAGAACCAGCTCGGCTCGATCAAGACCGAGCTCAAGAGCGGCGCCTACCGGGACGCGAGCATGGCGATGTGCGCGCTGGTCGCGGCGGCGGACGGTCATGTGGACGCGTCCGAGATGCAGCAGATGGAGTCGATGATCCTGAGCAACGAGGTGTTGCAGAACTTCCCGCCGGAGCAGCTGCGCACCCGTTTCCACAAGCATGTGGAGCAGCTCACCCGCAACTTCGCGCAGGGCAGGTCCGAGGCGCTCCAGGACATCGCCAAGGCCGCCAAGAAGCCGGCCGAGGCGCGCGCGGTCGTCCAGACAGGCATCGTCATCGCGGGCGCCGACGGCCACTTCTCGCAGGCCGAGCAGATGGTCCTGCGAGAGGCGTGCACGGCGCTGAACCTGAACCCGGCGGAGTTCCAGCTCTGACCGCCGGCCAGGACAGGCCCTAACCCCGCTGAAGCTGCTGGACCTGGCCGACCTGGTCGGCCCGGTGGTCCTCCGACGCTCTGGCCGGCCCCGCGTTCGCCGCCAGGACCAGGGCCGCCACGGCGACCACGGCGGCTATGACGCCCCTTGCGTAACGCTCGGTGGTGCTGGTGCGTTCGAGCACGACGACCTCGCAGTGACGACGGTGACGACAGCGGTTACGGCATTCCCCCGCCTATTTACGTACTGCCTATTAAGCAGGCTTAATACGCCGTTTAACCTAGAGCCCGGCGGAGCCGAACGGCAAGAGGCACAGGGGGAGTTGGCCCATGTCCGACCGTGACGACCCGGAGACCATCGGGCGCAGGGTGCAGCACCTCAGGGTCGAACGCGGGCTGACCCAGCGCCAGTTGGCCGAGCCTGCCTACACCGCCGCCTACGTCTCCACCCTGGAGTCGGGCCGGGTGCGCCCCTCCGACCAGGCCCTGCGCCATCTCGCCGACCGGCTCGGCGTCGCCTTCGACGAGCTGGCCACCGGCCGCCCCGCCCGCCTCGTCACCGATCTGCGGCTGCGGCTCATCGAGGCCCAGCGCACCCTCGCCGCCGGCGACACCGAGGAAGCCGCCCGCAGTTACACCGCGCTGCTCGCCGAGGCCGAGGAACTCCAGCTCGCCGAGGCGCGGTACGACGCCCTGATCGGGCTCGGCGAGTCGGCCGTGGAGAGCGGTGAACTCATTGAGGGGCGGCAGTACTTCGAGCGGGCCGAGCTGGTCCTCGCCGACGCCCCGCTGCCCGCCCGGGTGCCCGCCCTGCGCGGCCGCGCCCTCGCGCACTACCTGGCCGGCGAACTCCGGTACGCCGTCTACCTGCTGGAGTCCACCCTCGACGAGCTCAACCGCGGCGGACTCCACGACCCCGACGCGCTCCTGCTCCTGTACGCCAGCATCATCGGCCCGTACATGGACATGGGCGCCCACGCCCGCGCCGCCCAGGCCGCCGAACTCGCCCTCGCCCTCGCCCCGCAGGCCGGCGACCCGGCGCTGGTCGCCCGGATGCACCGCTCGGTCGCCCGCACCCTCATCGCCGAGGGCCGCGTCGCCGAGGCCGACGCCTCCCTCGCCAAGGCCGCCGAGCTCTACCGCGGCCTCCAACTCCGCACGGAACTGGCCAACTGCCACTGGATGCGCGGATACGTCTGCGCCCAGAACGGTGAACTGGAGCGGGCGGAGAGCGAGTTGAGACAGGCGCTCACCATGCTGTCCGCCAAGCGCGCCGCCCTCTACTCCAGCCAGGCCGCCGTCGAGCTCGCCGACGTACTGCACCGCCGCGGCAAGTCCGACGAGGCCGCGGCCCTCCTCCACGACGTCCTCGGCGACCTGTCCTCGGAACGCGGCGCCGTCCACTCCGCCGCCGCGCACCGACTCCTCGGCATCATCGCCGAGGACGCCCGCGACCCGGAGACCGCCGAGGAGCACTACGTCCGCGCCCTGAGCCTGCTGGAACGCGCGGGCGCCGCCGGCGACCTGGCCGACCTGTGCCGCCTGCTGGGCGACCTGCTCCGCCGCGAGGGGAGGGTGGAAGCGGCCCTGGACGCCTACCGCACCGGCCTCGGCCACCGCACCGCCCCGGGCACCACGACCCTGGGTCCGGCGCCCGCACAGCCTCCTCTATGACCGTCCCGATCCCCCGCACAGGACCCACCGGTTAGCCTGCGCGGAGGACGAGAGGGCGGGTGTGGAGAACCAGAGGACGGTGGCCGACGGGCTGCGGATGGCCGTACGGGCGCTCGTGTACGCCGTCCTCGGCGGGGCCGCGCTCATCGCCGTCGCGACCGTCGCCTCCGTCCTCGGCCCGACCCTCGCCCTGGACCTCTACACCCCGCCCGTCGCCGCCTGGTGGACGGTGTTCACCGCGATCACCGTGCAGGGGGTGCCGTTCCTGCTGCTGGGCACGGTCGTCTCCGCGGCCATCGGGGCGTTCGTGCCGGAGCGGGTGTTCACCCGGCTGCTGCCCCGCAACCAGGCCCTCGCCGTACCGGTCGCGGGCGCGGCGGGGGTCGTGCTGCCGGGGTGCGAGTGCGCGTCCGTGCCGGTGGCGGGGAGCCTGATGCGCCGCGGGGTCGCCCCGGCCGCCGCCCTCGCCTTCCTGCTCTCCGCGCCCGCCGTCAACCCCGTGGTGCTCGTCGCCACCTCCCTCGCCTTCCCCGCCCAGCCCGAGATGGTCCTCGGCCGGCTCGTCGCCTCGCTCGCGACGGCCGTGGTGATGGGCTGGCTGTGGGCCAGGTTCGGGCGGGAGGAGTGGCTGCGGCTGCCCAAGGCCGCCGCCCACTCGGGCAAGGGCGTGCGCGCCTTCGGCGCCGGGTTGCGGCACGACTTCCTGCACGCCGGCGGTTTCCTCGTGCTCGGCGCGGGAGCCGCGGCGACCTTCAACATCGCCGTACCGAGGTCCGTGCTCGACCTGTTCACCGGCTCGGCCTGGCTGTCGGTGCTGCTGCTGGCCGTTCTCGCGGTCGTCCTGTGCGTGTGCAGCGAGGCGGACGCCTTCGTGGCGGCCTCGCTGAGCGGCTTCTCGCCGACCGCGCGCCTCGCGTTCATGGTGGTGGGCCCGATGGTCGACCTGAAGCTGATCGCCTTGCAGGCGGGCACGTTCGGGCGGGCCTTCGCGGTCAGGTTCTCCGCGGTGACCTGGGTGGTCGCCGTCGTGAGCAGCGTGCTCGTGGGGTGGTGGCTGGCGTGAGGCGAGGGCGGTACGGTCCCGCGCTGCTGCTGGTCCTGGTCGGGGCGGCGATCCTGCGGATCTCGGCGTTCAGCGAGCTGTACCTGCGGTATGTGCAGGCGGGGCTGCGGCCGTACCTGGTGGTCTCCGGGGCGGCGCTGGTCCTGCTGGGCGTCGCGACAGCCGTCGTACGACGAACCGGGCACGGGGGCGAAGAAGGACACGGGGACGAAGAAGGGCATGGGGGCGAAGAAGGGCATGGGGGCGAAGAAGAACACGGGGGCGAGGAAGGGCACGGGCACCGCGGCCCCCGTACCGCGTGGCTGCTCGCCCTCCCCGCGCTCGCCCTGCTTCTCTTCCCGCCGCCCGCCCTCGGCTCCTACAGCGCCGAACGCGAGGCCGCGCAGCGGGCCGCGCAGGGGGTCGGGACCTTCCCGGCGCTGCCCGCGGGGGACCCGGTGGAGCTGACCGTGGGCGAGTTCGCTTCGCGGGCGATCTATGACAGCGGGCGGTCGCTGAAGGGCCGCACGGTGCGGCTGACCGGGTTCGTCACCCACGGCGACGACGGCACCTGGTACGTCACCCGGCTCCTCGTCTCCTGCTGCGCCGCCGACGCCACCACCAGCAAGGCCGAGATCCGAGGCGCCGACGCGCTGCCCGCGGACACCTGGGTCACCGTCACCGGCACCTGGCACCCGAAGGGCACGCTGGGCACCGACTCGGCGTGGCCGCCGGTGCTGGACGCCGCGACGGTCGTCCGCGTGAGGGAGCCGGCGGACCCGTACGAGAAGAGATAGCGGTGAGGTGAGGGGCGGCCACCGTCCCGGTGGCGGGGGTGGCCGCCCCTTGCGAGGACGCGCGGCTCCCCTGCGCGGTCCCCGCCCGACATCCCCGGTCCCGCGCGGAGCGGCGGGAGACGCCCCGGTCGGCGTCGCGGGCACGGGGACAGGCCTGTCGGGTCTGTCGGGTCTCGTTCTACGGTTCCGGCGGCGAAGGGCCGCCCCGGTAGGGGAGGTGCGGAAGTGGCGCGGACAGGCGCATGAGCGGCTCCGGCACGGGATGGACCTCGTGGGCGGCCGCTTCCTGACTCACCACGACCGACGGTAGCGACCCGACCCCGTCGTGTGAAGCCCCTTTCGTGAGTGCCGGTTCCAGGACGCCGCGATGACCGATGCCCGGCCGGTGGCCGCCGTTCGGGGCGGCGGGAGGGGTTCCCGCCCAGGTTTCCCGCCTCGGACGAGGGGTAGTCGGGCTGCGCCCCGGGAGACGGACCGCCATGAGCGCGGATGCCCGCTCCGGGTGAGTCCGCTCCGGGAGCTCACGGACGACCATGGTCGCGCCGGACGAAGGAGGCGGTGGCCGTGCGACCCAGGAACGACGGCTCCGGCGCCCCCGGCGACGACCCCGGCCCGTCCGCAGGCGGCTCCAGGCTGTCCGGGCAGGACCCGGGACGGGAGGAGCGGGAACGGGATCGTGCGCGCGCCGCCGAGGTGATCGCCGAGGAGGTGCGCGGCACGGCGCCCGGTGAGATCCCCCAGCGGCTGTGCGTCGTCGCCGTCAGGCTGCTCCCGGTCATCGGCGCCAGTGTGTCCCTGCGCTCCAACGGCATGCCCGTCGGTCTGAGCGCGAGCAGTGAACAGGCGTCCCACCTCGCGGCGGTGCAGGCGACCCTCGGTGACGGACCCTGCTTCCACGCCTTCCGGAGCCGTGCCCCGGTGCTGGCCGCCGACCTCACCGCCGGCCGGGACGTGCTGCGCTGGCCGGTCTTCGCCCAGCAGGCGACGGCGGCCGGAGTGCGGGCGGTCTACTCGTTCCCGCTCGGCAACGACGCCGTGTGCGTCGGCACCCTGGACCTCTACCGTGACACCCCCGGAGCACTCGGCGACCGCGATCTGCGGACCGCGCAGATCGTCGCCGGCGTGATGACGGTGGCCCTCGTGACGCTGCCGCGAGGCGAGGAGGCCGGACCCGACGGGGACGAACGCTGGCTGAGCGGTCTGGCCACGGACTACGACGACGTCTACCAGGCCGTCGGCATGATCATGGCGCAGCGGCGGGTGAGCACCGACGAGGCGCTGGCCCGGCTGCGCGCGCACGCCTTCGCACACAACCGCACCGCCCTGGAGGTGGCGCGCGACGTGATCTCGCGCAGGACGAGGTTCGACGGCAACTGACCGGCGCGGGGAGCGCCGCCCCGCCGCGCGTCCGCCGGTTCACACCTCCACGCGGGCCTGCTTGCGTACGTCCGTCAGGCGCTTGGCGGCGAGTTCGGCGACCGCCTGGGTGACCTCGGCGTAGACGTCGCCGAGGCCGCCGTCGGTGAGCAGCAGCGCGTCGTCGCCGATGCGTACGGCGGCCACGTCGAGGGTGAGCGTGGTCTCCTCGCCGTCCGCGTTCACGCTGGTCAGCGTGGTCCGCAGCGCCTGCCGGGCGTCCCCGATCCCCGGCAGCCGTTCGTCGGCGACGGCCGCGTTCTGCACGACGCCGGTGCCGGTCCTCGCGGTGAACGTGCCGCACTTCTTGGGCAGCGTCCTCAGCCAGGCCAGCGTCCGGTCGGCGTCGGCGGGCCGTACGGCGACGACCTGGTGGTGCAGCTGGGCGTCGTTCCAGGTGTCGTCGAGCCCGGTCGCGGCCCGTACATGGGCGCCCGCGCCGAAGAGCCGCTCGGAGTAGAGGGCGTCGAGCAGCTTCTGGCAGTCGGGCTTCTTGGTGGTGGCCTTGAGCAGCCCGTCCCGCCAGGTCGCGGCGCCTTCGGTGGGGGCCCAGGGCTCCCCCAGATCCATGTCGGTGATGAGCGCGGCCTGCGCCTGCGCGGGGGTGAGGGCGGGCGCGGACGCGGGGGTGGGGGGTGCGGTGGTCCTGGTGGGGGAGCCGGAGGGGGTGGCGGAGGAGGTGGCCGGGGCGGCCTTCTCCGTCGTGATGGCCGAGCAGGCGGTGGTGGTGAGGGGGAGGACGAGGGCGACGGCGAGGAGGGCGCGGCGGGTCATGCCTCAACGGGAGCATCGCGGGTGGGAGGGCACCACTGGTCCGGGCTGTATGGGTTACGCGCCTCCCACCCCGGAGTCGTTCTCCGGCGGATCTCGCTGTCGGCCTGCGCTCAGTCGCCCTCCACCGCCGACAGCCACAGCTTCACGTACCGCTCCACGTCGACCTCCAACGCGACGTCCACCCTGGGCAGTCGGCGTTCGCCCTCGTGGATCTCCGCCTCCCCGGGCCGCGGCCGGCGGTCGACGATGGTCTGGCCGCGGGTCGGGCCGGGGGCGAGGGAGACCTCGACGGGCAGGAGGCTGGTGGTGATGCCGCCGGGGTCGGCGACCGCGCAGACCGCCCCCGCGTCCCCGAGGCCGCCCGTCGGCGTGGGATCGCCGGACGTGGCCGGGTCGCGGTGGGCGAGCAGCTCGCCGGCCAGCCGCAGCCGGGGGTCGGAACTGCCGCGCAGCCGCTGGACGTCCGCGGCGGGCACGACGACCTGCCGGAAGACGTCCAGGCCGTACATGGTGATCGGCACCCCGGCGGTGAGCAGGATCGCGGCGGCCTCCGGGTCGTGCCAGACGTTGAACTCGGCGACCGGCGTCGCGTTGCCGACCTCCACCGCGCCGCCCATGAACACGATCCGTTCGATGTTGCGGGTCACCTCGGGGTGGGTCCGCAGCAGCAGCGCGATGTTCGTCAGCGGGGCGGTGGGGATCAGGGTCACCGGCCGTGGCGAGGCGAGGATCTCCCGCCGCAGCAGGGCGACAGCGTCGATGTCGACCGGGCGCCGGGTCGGCGCGGGCAGGCCGAGGTCGCCCATGCCGTCCTGCCCGTGCACATGCGAGGCCGTGCGCACCGGCTCGATCAACGGCCGCTCGGCGCCCCGCGCGACCGGGATGTCCCCGGCCCCGGCCGTCTCCAGCACGGTCAGCGTGTTGCGGACGACCCCGTCCACGTCGGTGTTCCCGGCCACGCAGGTGATCGCGCGCACGTCGAGACCCGGGTGGCGCACGGCGAACAGCAGGGCGAGCGCGTCGTCGACCCCGGTGTCGCAGTCGATGATCACGGGGATGGGCTGGGCGGTCACGGGGACTCCTTCCGTCGTGTCACCGACCTTAGGGCCTGCCCGGCGGATCATCCCGGCGTCGCGGGCCCGTCTGCCCGGTGGGCCCTACTCGGCGGCCCACAGTTCGGCGCCACGAGCCCGGGCGACGGCCCCGGCCCGCGCGAGGAGTTCCGCCACCGGCACGGCCCCGGGCCGCCGCCCGTCCCTGATCACGGGGATGGGCTGGGCGGTCACGGGGACTCCTTCCGTCGTGTCACCGACCTTAGGGCCTGCCCGGCGGATCATCCCGGCGTCGCAGGCCCGTCTGCCCGGTGAGCCCTACTCGGCGGCCCACAGTTCGGCGCCACGAGCCCGGGCGACGGCCCCGGCCTGCGCGAGGAGTTCCGCCACCGGCACGGCCCCGGGCCGCCGCCCGTCCCTGAGCCGTACGGCGGCCAGATCGCCGTCGGCCTCCCGCGCCCCGACCACCGCGACGTACGGCACCAGCCGCGCCTCCCGGATGCGGGCGCCGAGGGTGCCGTGCTCGGGGCCGGCGACCTCGGCCCGCAGCCCGAGGTCGAGAGCCCGGCGTACGACGTTCTCCGCCTGCTCGTACTGCTCCCGCGCCACCGGCAGCACGACCAGCTGCACCGGCGCGAGCCACACCGGGAACGCCCCGCCGTGCTCCTCGACGAGATGCGCGACGGCACGCTCCACGCTGCCGATGACGCTGCGGTGCACCATGACCGGGCGGTGCTTCGCGCCGTCGGGGCCGATGTAGTGCAGGTCGAAGCGTTCGGGCTGGTGGAAGTCGATCTGGACGGTGGAGAGGGTGGACTCGCGTCCGGCGGGGTCGACGATCTGTACGTCGATCTTCGGCCCGTAGAAGGCGGCCTCGCCCGCCACGGCCTCGTACTCCACCCCCTCCAGCACCTCTTCGAGAAGTGCGGTGGCCCGCCGCCACAGCTCCGGGTCGGCCACGTACTTCTCGCCCTCCCCCGGCAGGGACAGCCGGTACTTGGCGGCGCGGATGCCGAGATCGGCGTAGGCGCGGCGGATCAGGGCGAGGGCGGCGCGGGCCTCCTCGACGGCCTGGTCCAGGGTGCAGAAGACATGGGCGTCGTTGAGCTGGATGGCGCGGACGCGGGTGAGGCCGCCGAGCACACCGGACAGCTCGGAGCGGTACATGCCGCCCAACTCGGCGATGCGAAGCGGCAGTTCGCGGTACGAGTGGGATCGCGACCGGTAGATGAGGGCGTGGTGCGGGCAGAGGCTGGGCCGCAGCACGACCTCCTCGCCACCCAGCCTCATGGGCGGGAACATGTCCTCGCTGTAGTGCGACCAGTGCCCCGAGATCTCGTACAGCTCCCGTTTCCCGAGCACGGGTGAGTACACGTGCCGGTACCCCGCTTCCCGCTCGGCCTCCCGTACGTACTCCTCCAGGGTGTGCCGTACGACGGCCCCGTCCGGCAGCCAGTACGGGAGCCCGGCGCCCATCAGCGGGTCGGTGTCGAACAGGCCGAGCTCACGGCCGAGTCGGCGGTGGTCGTGCCGGGCGTTGATGTCGTTCATGGCGGTCTCCTCCACATCGGGAGACGAGCGCCACCGCACAGCAAGAACCCCGGGGCACTCGCCCCGGGGTTCGCGTCAGCTCAGGTGTCAGCGCGCCGGGACCATGTCCGGCGTCGTCGTGGAAGACGGGTTGGCGCGCTTCATGGGGGGACCGTAACAGGGGGGCCGGGTGAGCGGCGAACGGTTTTCCGGCGCCGGGCGCGGTGACGGAAAAAGCCGGGCGGGCCGTCCCCTGGCCCACCCGGCATCCGTTTCAGGTACCGCTTACGCGCGCGTGGCCTTCCGGCGCCGCGTGGCGATCACGATCGCGCCGCCGCCCAGCAGCAGCGCCGCCGCGCCGCCGGCGATGATCGGGGTGTTGCTGCTGGCGCCGGTCTCGGCGAGGTCGTCGCCGCCGCCGTTCGGGGTGGCGGCCGGGGCGGTCGTGGACGCCGAGGCGGACGTGGCCGGCTCGGAGGCGGACTCCGAGGGGGTCTCCGACGGCGTGGCCGAGGGGGTCTCGGACTCGGACGCCGGCGGGGTGGTCTCCTCGGCCGGGGTGGACTCCGAGGCCGTCGGGGTCGGCGTCGGGGACGGCTGGGCGGTGCAGTCCTTCGTGCCGCCGTTCCAGGCCGCGATCAGCTTGTCCTTGATGACCGGGTGGTCCGGGCCCTTGGGCAGGTCGCCGTGCTGGAAGCCGTCGTTGGCGTCGAGCTTGCCGTCGAACTTCGTGTTGCCCCGGTAGAGGTCGATCTGGGCGTAGCAGCCCTGGTCGGGGATGGCGATGTCGAGGGTGTCGCTCTGGCCGGCCTTGACGGTCACGGTGTCGAAGTCGTGGAAGACCTGCTCGCCGGAGGTGGCGAAGGTCGGACCGTGGGCGCGGTAGGAGGCCAGCGAGGCCGTGCAGGTGGACGCGTTGCCCGCGGTGCGGACCGTGACGTGGACCTTGCCGTCGTCGGTCGGCTTGAGGTTCTGGTCGTCGACCTTGACGGAGGGGAAGAAGTTCTTGCCGTCGAGGGAGAACTCGCACAGCTCGGTGCCGGTCTCGGTGCCGGCGCCCGTGCCGGGCTTGTAGCTGCCGCCGTCGTCCCAGCCCTTGCCGCCGGGGCAGTCGGTGGCGGAGGCGACGGAGGCGGTGAAGGCGCAGATGGCGAGCGTCGCGGCGCCCGTCCCCAGCAGGCGGCGCACGGTGACACGTCTCGCTATGGACATGCGGATCCCATCAGGGTGGAGTGGCAGAAGAGCACTGAGAAAACTCAGAAAACACTGGGCTCATAGGTCACATGCGCCACAGTGTGCCGCCATCGTGGATCTCGGCCCGGAACACTGTCAACCTGCGGGAATGCAAGCTCTGTTCAACCGTCATCACAATTTCGCCACACGGGGAACGAGAGGCTCCGGCAATGGCTGAGGTTCGCCCCTCCGCCGGTGTGGACACATTCCCCTTTGTTCGTCTTTTCCGCCCGCACGGACCAGCCAGGAGTCGCGCGTGACCCCCGACCTCTCCCCCAAGGACCCCAACTGGTGGCGACAGGCCGTCATCTACCAGATCTACCCCCGCAGCTTCGCCGACGCCGACGGTGACGGCCTCGGGGACCTGAAGGGCATCACCCAGCGCCTCACCCATCTCGCCGCCCTCGGCGTCGACGCCCTGTGGCTGAGCCCGTTCTACCCCTCCGAGCTCGCCGACGGCGGCTACGACGTCGCCGACTACCGGGACGTCGACCCGCGCCTGGGCACCCTCGACGACTTCGACGCGCTGGCCGCCGAGGCCCACCGCCTCGGGCTCAAGGTGATCGTCGACCTCGTCCCCAACCACAGCTCGCACCGGCACGTGTGGTTCCAGGAGGCCCTGGCCGCCGGGCCGGGCTCCGCCGCCCGCGCGCGGTACGTCTTCCGCGACGGACGCGGCACGCACGGCGAACTCCCGCCCACCGACTGGCAGTCGGTCTTCGGCGGCAGCGCCTGGACACGCGTCCCCGACGGGCAGTGGTACCTGCACCTGTTCACGCCCGAGCAGCCCGACTTCGACTGGGACAACGACGAGGTCCGTGCCGACTTCCGCACCACCCTGCGCTTCTGGTCCGACCGGGGCGTGGACGGCTTCCGTGTCGACGTCGCCCACGCGCTCGCCAAGGACCTCGCCGAGCCGCTGCGCGACCTGGGCGCCCCCGCCCTCAGCGGCGAGGACGCGCTCGCCGAGTTCGCGCCCGGCACCCACCCCTTCTTCGACCGCGACGAGGTCCACGCGATCTACCGCGACTGGAGGACCGTCCTCGACGCCTACCGCCCGCCCCGCATGGCCGTCGCCGAGGCCTGGGTGCCGAGCGCGAAGCGGCGCGCGCTGTACGCCCGCCCCGAGGAACTCGGCCAGGCCTTCAACTTCGAGTATCTCCAGACACCGTGGGACGCCGACGCGCTGCGCCGGGTCATCACCGACTCCCTCGCCGGCGCCCGCGAGGCCGGCGCCTCCGCCACCTGGGTGCTCTCCAACCACGACGTCGTACGCCACGCCTCCCGCCTGCTGCTCCCGCCCGGCACCGACGAGAACGCCTGGCTGCTGTCCGGCGGCCACGCCCCCGGCATCGACACCGCCGCAGGGCTGCGCCGGGCCCGGGCCGCGACGCTGCTCATGCTGGCGCTGCCGGGGTCGTCGTACGTCTACCAGGGCGAGGAACTCGGCCTGCCCGAGGTCGCCGAGCTGCCCGTCGAGGTGCTCCAGGACCCGGTGTGGGAGCAGAGCGGGCGGGTCCGCAAGGGCCGCGACGGCTGCCGGGTGCCGCTGCCGTGGACGCGGACCGGGCCGTCGTACGGCTTCGGCGCGGGCGGCGCCTGGCTGCCGCAGCCGGAGAGCTTCGCGGCCTACGCCGTCGAGGCGCAGGAAGGCGTCGAGGGCTCGACCCTGGAGCTGTACCGCACGGCCCTGAAGCTGCGCCGCAAGCTGCTGGAGGGGGAGGAGCTGACCTGGGCCGAGGACAGCCCGGCCGGGGTGCTGGACTTCGCCCGGCACGGCGGCTGGCGCAGTGTGACGAACCTGTCGGACACGCCGGTCGAGCTGCCGCGGGGCGAGGTACTGGTCACCAGCGCCCCGTTGCCGGACGGGCTCCTGCCCCCGGACACCACCGTCTGGCTCGGCTGAGGTCCGGCTAGCCGATCGTCGGGTTGGGGGTCGTGCCCGGGTTCGCGGCCTCGCCCGGGATGGCGATCGGGGTGGACGTCGGGTTCGCCGGCGGGCTCAGGACGACCATGGGGGCGCCGGGCTGGGGGGCCGGCGGGGTCAGGTCGGTGTCGGGCAGCTTCGGCGGGGTGGTCTGCTGGAAGAGGGCCTGGTCGAAGTTGACGAAGCCGGTCCGCTCCATGACCGTGATGTGGTCCAGGACCGTGTTGTTGGCCATGTCGGCCAGCGAGCGCACCAGCGAGTTCTTGGTGGTGGAACGGATCTTCGCGATGGTGTTGAAGATCGAACCGTGGGTGGTGCGCAGGATGTTGGCGAAGTTCGAGTCGAACTGCTTGCCGGAGCTGGTCTCGATGGTGTTCACGAAGGCCTGCTGCTGCGGGCTCGCCACGTTCGGCAGGGTGACGTTCAGCATCGGCGCGATCTTGCGGCAGGCGGCGTCCAGGGCCGCGTGCCCGTCGATGAGGTGCCGCCCGGCCTCCTTGACCTCCGCGGTCGTGCCCTTCTCCAGGGCGACCTTCCCCAGCGGGTACTCCCACAGCCCCGCCGCCCGCACCTTCACCACGAAGTCCCGGTCCTGTTCGGTCAACGGCCCCCACTGCGTCTGCGCGATGACACGGTCCTGCGCAGTGGACACCTTGTTGAATCCGAGCATCGTGGGATAGGCGAGCGCGACGATCGTCAGGCTGAGCGCACCGCCCACGAAGAGCGTTCCCGTCGCGTTCCGCGAAAAGCGCACCATGGCTCCTGTCCGGTCGGGGGTCGTACGACCCTGTGTACGGACGAGGAGCCACGGTTGTTCATGCTGTGACCGGGGCCACGGCGATGACGGGATGCGCCCCCATCAGGCGACGGCTTCCGCCATACGGCCGCACAGCGCACGTTCCCGGTGACGACGGCCCGCGACAATCGCAGCCAGGGGTGGCACCGACCGACCGATCTCGTCTCGACAGGGAGCCGCACACCATGAGCAGGTTCAGGAACACCCTCGCCCCGGCGGCCGCGGCGGTCGCGCTCACCGCCTTCGGCGCGCTCCCGCCCGCCGCCGCCCACGGCCGTGAACTGTGGGGCGACGTCACGATCCTGCCCGGGCGGGCGGGCATCGTGCAGATCGCCGGGTACGAGGGCGACGGGCTCGGCGCCGGGTCCCGGCTGACCCTGACCGCACCCGAGGGCGCCGAGGTGACCGACACGCCCCTGGCGGCGCACGGCTACCGCGGCACCGTCGACACCGACCGCGACAGCGCGTCGTACACCTGGACCGGCGCGGCCGACGGCCGTCCCTGGCACGGCCGTTCGTTCCCCTTCGTGCTGGCCGTGCCCGCCGACGCCGTGCCCGGCACCCGGCTGGAGGGCTGCGCGGTACGGCTCACCGACGAACGCGGCACCCGCAAGGAACGGGGGAGCTGCGCGGTCACCGTCGGCCTGCCCGAACCGACCCTGACCCGGCCCGCATCGGGTGTCGCGCTCGGCGCGCGCCCTGGGACGGGCGGCACGGCCTACCCGGGCGCGCAGGTCACCGTCCGGTACGAGGACACGCAGGACGCGGGGGTGACCGGACAGGGCCCCGACCTGGGGACCGAGGTGTGCACGGCGACGGCGGGCCGGGACGGCACCTGGTCCTGCGTACCGTCCACCGCGCTGCCGGCCGGCCCGGGACGGCTCCAGGCGACGGCGTCCTACAACGGGGTCGCCGCGGTGAGCGAGCAGATCTACGTCGTGGTCGGCAAGCGGCGGTGAGCGCGGCCGGTGGCAGGCGGTGCTACGGCTTGGCGTAGGCCACCCGGCGCAGCACCGTCGGGTACGGCAGCGTCTCGGCGAGCTCACGGACCCGGGTCGCGCAGCCGGCGGCCTCCTCGGTGCGGCCCAGGAGCGCGAGCGCCGCGGCCTGGGCGGTACGGGCCTCGCACTCGGTGACCGCCTCGCCCGCACCGGCGGCCCGCGCGGCCTCCGCCGCCGCGACCTCGGCGGCGCGCACCGGTTCGCCGGCCGTGAGGTGGGCCCAGGCGGCGAGCACGGGGACGCCGGTGCCGGACACCTCGGACAGCAGGGCGAGGGCGCGGTCGGGGCGTACGTCGCGCAGGGCCAACTCGGCCTGGGCGGTACGGACTTCGTACTCGGCCTGACGGTCGGGGCGACGGGTCAGACAGTGCGCGGCGCGGGTCAGCAGCTCCCTGGTGCCGGGGAGGCCCGGACGGCGGGGGCCGCCGCGCAGCTGGACGCGGGCGAGGGCGGTCAGGGCGTACGGCAGACACCAGCCGGCGTGCGCCTGGGCCTCGTCGACCGCCTCCGTGGCGAGGGTGGCGGCCTCGGTGAACTCGCCGAGGAGCAGGTGGACTTCGGCGAGGTTGGCACGCTCGAAGGCGGCGGCCTCGGGGTCGCCGCAGCGGTCGGCGAGGTCCAGGGCACGGCGGCCCGTCGCCACGGCCTCGTGCAGGCGTCCGGAACGGCGGGCGTGCTCGCGCAGGATGGACAGGACGGCGGCGAGGAGGCGGGGGTCGCCGTGGGCCTCGGCGTGCGGGAGGGCGGCGTCGGCGGCGGTACGGGCCTGGGGGAGGCGGCCGGTGAGGGCGAGCGACGTGGACTGCTGGGCGAGGGCGCGGGCGAGGAGGGACGCCTCGGGTGCACCGTCGGCGCCCTGCGGGGCGGGTTCGCCGCCGGCGCCCGCGGCCATCTTCTCCGCCTGGCGCGCTGCCGTCAGGGAGCCTTCGTAGTCGCCGGTCACGAAGCACAGGAGGCCCCGGGCCAGATGGTGGTCGGCGTGGATCCGCGGGGGCGCGTCCTGGGGCGGGCGGTGGGTGTCCAGGAGGCGCAAACCCTCTTGTGGGGCGCCCGTCTTGGCCAGGGACTCCGCCAATCGGGCCGCCGCCGCGGCCTGTTCGGCGGGGGTGCCATGGCGGTGCAGGTCGGTCAGGGCCTCGCGGAGAACCCGTACGGCGTCCTCGTGGCGGGCCATGCGGCGCAGTACGGCCGCGTGGTCGAGGCGGATACGGGCGGCCTCCACGGCCACCGCGTCGAGACGGGCGGTCAGTTCGCCGTAGTAGTGGTCGGCGCTGTCGTCGGCGCCGACCGCCGCGGCCCGGCGGGCCGCCCGGTGCAGATGGTCGGCGGCCCGCGGATCGTCGGCGCCCGCGAGATGCGCGGCCACCGCGTCCACGGCACCGGGCCGCCGACGCAGCAGTGACTCGGCGTACGCGGCGTGCAGTTGACGCCGTCGCGCCCGCGACAGCCCCTCCCGGCACACCAGCCGTATCAACGGGTGCCGAAACCCCAGCCCGGGAACGGCGACCCCGTCGGCGGGCACACTCCGCTCCTCCAGCACGGCGGCGGCGAGAGCGGCCTCGATACCGTCGACGACACGGGCGGGGGCCGTCAGGGGGGCCGGGGCTCCCGCACCCGCGGGCTCCTCCACCTGCGTCACCTGCGCCAGCTCCTCCACCTCCGCCAGTGTCGCCACCCCTCCCGAGGCCACCGCCACCACCTCGATCACCCGCCGAGCCGCGGGGCTCAACCGGGACAGCCGGGCGTTGACCAGGAGCCGGATGCCCTCCGGCGCGGTGAGGTCCTCGTGCGCGGCCGGCGGCTGCGCGGGGGCCTTGGCCAGCTCCAGGGCGAACAGGGGGTGACCCAGCGACAGTTCCCACACCCGGTGCAGGGCCGCCTGTGTGTCCGGCGCCGCCGGCATCACCTCCGCCGCGAGTGTCAGACACTCCCCGCGGCCCAGCCGGCGCAGTCGCAGCCGGTGGGCCGTGCCCTGCCGGACCAGGGTGTCGAGCAGGGCCCGGCGCGGATCGGTCTCCGGCAGGTCCTCGGGCCGGTACGTCGCCAGGAACCGCAGCCGGGGCGCCGAGGGGGACGGGGTCCGACGGGCCAGGCGGGCCAGCAACCGCAGTGAGGCCAGGTCCGCCGCGTGGACGTCGTCCAGGACGACCAGGGCACCGGCACCGCCCACGGTCCCCGGGTCCGCCGCGATCGTCAGGAGCCCCGAGACCGCCGAGAAGATACGTTCCCGCTCGTACTCCGGGCCACCGACCCGACCCGGCCCCGGACCGACCTGCCCCAGCGAGGGCAGCAGCGCCGCCAGCTCGGGATACTCCGCGGCGATCCTGGCCCGGTCCGTCGTGGAGCGCCCGGCGAGCCAGCCCTCCAGGGCCTCCACGAACATCCCGTACGGCGCCTGCGGCCCCTCGTCGTGGCCCGCGCCCCACAGCACGGCCGCCCCGTTCGCCGCCGCCCGCCGTGCCGCCTCCGCGGCCAGCCGTGTCTTGCCGATGCCGGCCTCGCCCCCGACCACCGACAGGGCGGGCCGGGCGGGGTTCAGGAGCCGTTCCAGCTCCGCCCGGCGGCCCACGAACGGCGCCTCCGAGAGGGAGCGCAGGACCGCGGGCGGCGGCGTGGGCCGTACGGGGGCCGGGTGGTGTCGTACCGGGGGCGTGTCCGTGCCCAGGGCCGCGCGGTGCAGGGCCTCCGTCTCGGGTCCCGGCAGCACGCCCCACTCGGCGTCCAGGGCGCGCCGGCACTGGTGGTACTGGGCGAGGGCACGGCGGCGCATGCCCTGGCGGAGCCAGGCGCCGATGAGCACCCGGTGGGCGCGCTCCTCGGCCGCGCTGTCGGCCAGCACGGCACGGGCGACGGCCGCGGCCCGCTCGGTCTGGCCGTCGGCCAGACAGGCCTCGGCGAGCGCGAGCCGCACGGAGTCGCGCAACGCGTCCAGACGCTCACGACGGGCCTGCACCCAGGGGGTGTAGCGGTGCTCGGGCAGCAACTCACCCCTGAACGCCTCCAGAGCACGCGCCAACTCGGCGGTGCTCCCGGCGTGCGGTGTGCGTGGGGCGCGGCTCTTGGGGTGGGGTGCCTGGTCGGCGCGGCTCTTGGTGTGCGCTGCCTGGTGGGTGGTGTGCCCGCCGTGTGGCGCCTGGTGGGTGGTGTGCCCGCCGTGTGGCGCGCGGTCGGTGGTGTGCCCGCCGTGTGGTGCCCGTTCGGTGGTGCTCCGGCCGTGCGGTGCCTGGGCGGCGGTGGTTCCGGCCTGAGGTGGGCGTGCGGCGGGGCCCTCGGTGTGCGGTGTGGGCTCGGCCGTGGTGGTGCCCCCGTGGCCGGCCGGTGGTGGGTGATCGGTGGCGTGGAGGGCTTGTTCGGCGAGGCTTTCGGCGTGGTCGGCGTCGATCCACACCGTCTCGGTCGGCAGTCGCAGCAGCGCGCCCTCGGAGACCAGGTAGGCGGAGGGGGCGCGCGGGGGCAGCTCGGGTTCCAGGGCGCGGCGGGCGGCGTGCAGGGCGACACGGAGGCTGCCGAGGGCGGCGGGGGTGCCGGCCGTTTCGGGCCAGCACATCTCGATGATCTCCTCCCGGTGCCGGGTGCGGCCCGGGGAGACGGCGAGCAGTTCGACGAGCCGGCGGGCGCTGGGCCGGGGCCAGCGGCCGGCCACGGGGGCGCCGCCCTCGCGTTCGGCACGGAAGCCGCCGAGCAGGTGCAGCCGCAGCCCGGGCGGCGCCGTACGCCGGCCGGTGCCGTCCGCTGGAGGTGCATTTCCGCTGCTCATGAGGGCGGCACTCTAGCCCGGCTTCCTGTTCCGGCGGGATTCGCGGCCGGCTCCGCGGCCGGGAGTGAGGTGTGGGGGCCCCGCATTACTTGCTCGGAGAGCAACCTCATCGGCGCACGGGGCCCCCGGGTGTATCCCTACCCCCCACAGGAGGGATACGGCGGCTCCCGTCCCGAGGGGCATGACCCTGCCCTGCTGCTGGCCAATGTTCGGAACAGGGCCGAGGAAACGACCTTAGGCAGCGGGCGTTACTGGCGCATTACTGAGTCTTGGGCTCCGGAATACGGACAATCCGGTGCTTGATCTCCCGTATTCCGTACACCGGTTGACCGTCGGTTGACCAGTTCGCGGGAGACTCCGGACCCAATCGCGGGCGAGTCGAGAACCGGCCCGGCCCTAGATTCGGCGCATGCCCCCACCCCCCTCCCAGACCTTGCCCGTTCTCCCGTACCGCAAGCCCACCAAGGGCCGCGACTACTGGGTCCTGGACGACGTCCTGCCCGACGCGCACGCCGTACGGGAGCGGTGTCTCGCCAAGGACGACTGGGTCGAGGGCTACCCGCACCGGCCGGAGAGCTGGCCGGGGCTGCGGGCCATGCCCGGCCTGGAGCCGGGTGAGCTGGCCCGGGTCGAGCGGCTGGTGCGGCAGGCCACCGGCGCCAAGGAGCTGTGGGTGCAGTCGGCGCCCGGCGGCGGCACCCTCAACCACAACTGCGTCCAGGTCGTCGGCGAGGGCGAGAGCACGCCCCGCCCGCACACCGACTCGCGCGCCCTGTGCCGGTACGCGGCGGTGCTCTATCTGAACCCGGCCGTCCCCAGGGACTGCGGGACCAGCTTCTACCGCCAGTCCCTGCCCGGCGGCCGGCTCGGCGGCAATGTCGTGCAGGCCCCGCACAACAACCTCGTCGAGGCGCTCGGCACCCGGTTCGTGGCGCCCGACGCCTTCGAGGAGGACGTACGCGTCCCGCATCGCTTCAACCGGCTGCTGCTCTACAACGCCAACCTCGTGCACAGCGCGACCGGCTACTGCGGTGCGACGCTGGAGGAGAAGCGGATGACGGCGGTGTTCTTCTGGATGGCCTGAGCCGCCTTCGGGGGCGTGCTCAGTAGCGGACAGCCCTCGCGACCTCGGCCTTCACATCGCCGGACAGGTCGCGGTTGCCGCGGGCGGTGGCCTTCTTCGAGCCGCCCGCCGGTACGTCGCGCACGGTGACCGCGACGGCGTCGGCCAGGTCGCCGTCGCCGTCCCTGAAGTTCACCTGCACCAGGAAGGACTTCTGCGAGTCGGCGGTGTTGGCGACGGTGACCTCGACCGTGGTGCGGCCGTCGGAGCCGGTGCCGGGGGTGCCCAGGGTCACGTCGTCCTTGACGTCGACGCCGTTCTTGACGTCGTCGAACTTCTTCCCCGCCTCCGCCGTGGCCGACGCGAACACCTCGGTGGCCTGGGAGGCGACGGACGCCGCCTTGCTCGCCACCGAGGAGGGCGTGTCGTCGTCGGAGCAGCCCGTCAGAGCGGTCAGGGCCGTCAGCGCGATGAGCAGCGCGACGGTCGTGATCGGGGCGCGGTGGGTCCGGTTACCGGTCATGTCCTCAGTGAAGGTCCTCGCGCCCGCCGTCGCATGCGGGCCGTCACCCGAACGGCTCACGTCCCGTGGGCGCCGCCCTCTTCTCGCGCGGATGGTCGAAGCATCACCGACACCGACGCGCGGACCCGCGCGAGAGACGGGGTACGGACATGACCCAGCAGCCGCACACGACACCGCCCGGCACTCCCACCACGCCGCCCGTGTGGGACCAGGGCCACCAGCAGGCCGAGCCCGCCCCGCCGCCCGGCCGCCCCGGCGGGGAGTGGGCCACCGGCGGGCTGGTCTTCGCCGGTGTGCTGATGCTGGTCAACGGTGTGCTGGCGATCCTCCAGGGCATCTCGGCGCTGGCCGCGGACGACGTCTACGACCGGATCGGCGACTACATCTACAAGATCAGCCTGACCGGCTGGGGCTGGATCATGCTGGTCCTGGGCGCGGTCCTGGTGGGCGTCGGCTACGGCGTCCTCAAGGGTGCCTGGTGGGCCCGGATGACCGGCATCTTCCTGGCGTCGGCGGCGATGGTGCTGCACTTCCTGTTCCTGCCGTACTCGCCCGTCTGGTCCGGGATCATGATCGCCGTGGACTTCTTCGTGATCTGGGCCCTCGCGACGGCGCCCGAGGCTCCCCCGCGCCGCACCGCCTGAGACACCAACCGGCCTCCCCCCGTCACACAGCGTGGCGGGGGGAGGCCGGTTCTGTCGTGCCGATTCCAGGTGTCAGACGTGTCCGATACCGCCGCTGCCGAAGCCACCACTGGACCCCGGTAGCCAGCGTTTGCGGTTCTGGTCCTTTCCTCGTCTCGTGCCCGAGTGATGGAGCTGGTACGGCATGAGCCGTTCCTGCTCAGCGAGCGGGAGCTCGTCCGGTTCCCGCATCTCTCTGATCTCGTGGATCGCGCCGGTGCTGGGAAGACTGGGCTGTTCCTCGGGGCGCGGCCGGGGAAGTTCCCGGTCCCGGACCCGCATGCCGAACTGTACGGCCCAGATCAGTGCCCCGGCGATGACCGCGCCACCGACGAATGCGGCGATCACGTTGAGCACATCGCTCCCCGCGGCCGCCTCTATGAACGCTGCCGTACTCATACCGCAATTATCACCGAAACGGCAGAAATAGGGAGTCCTGCACTCCGGCGGAATCCGCGCCCCCGCTTCAGGGAACTCGCCCCTCGTCCGCTCCGTTCTCAACTGAAGGAACAGCAAACGGAGTTGGATTCCCTGGAGGCCCCACCATGGTCCATGATCCGAGCCGCAGAGCCGTCCTGGGCGGCGCCGTGGCGCTGGCCGCACTCTCTGTGACGGCCGCTCCCGCCACCGCGAGCGCGGCGGCCCGGCCCACCCGGTTCCCCCTGCCGAACGGCTGGCTCCCCGAGGGCATCGCGATCGGCGCCGAGCCCTACGCCTACCTCGGCTCCCGCGCGAACGGCGCCCTCTACCGCGCCGACCTGCGCAGCGGCGAGGGCACGGTCCTGTACGCCGGAGCCGCCGGCCAGATCGCCGTCGGCCTGAAGATCGACCGCGACGGTCTGCTGTACGTCGCCGGCAACACCGGCGTCGCCCGGGTCCATGACTCCCGTACCGGCGAAGTCGTCCGCACCTTCCAACTCTCCGAGGCCACCGGCCACTTCATCAACGACGTCACCCTCCTCGGCGACCGCGCCTGGTTCACCGACTCCCGCGCCGCCGCCCTCTACGGCGTCCCCCGCGGCCGGGCCGGCGAGGTCCGCACCCTCCCGCTCACCGGCGACTGGGTCCAGCTCCCGGACGTCAACAACGCCAACGGCGTCGTCCCCACCCCGGACGGCCGGGGCCTGATCGTCGTCAAGTCCACCCCCGGCGAGCTCTACCGCGTCGACCCCAGGACCGGGCACGCCACCAGGATCACGCTGGTCGGGCAGGACTCCGTCGTCAACGGTGACGGTCTGTGGCGCATCGGACGCAGGCTGTACGTCGTCCAGAACCGCCTCAACCTCGTCAGCGTCTGGGACCTCGACGCGACGGCGACCACGGCGACCCTGCGCACCACGATCACCGACCCCCGCTTCGACGTCCCCACCACCGCGGCCCGCTTCGGCGACCGGCTCTACCTGGTCAACGCCCGCTTCACGACGACCCCGACACCGGAGACGACGTACGACGCGGTGGCGGTGCCCCTGCGAAGCCGGGTGTGAACGATGTGAACGGCAGGGCGGCAACCCGCCCCGGACCGGCGCCGACTGAGAGGTGAAATCCCGACCCCACGAAGGGAGTTCACCTCCATGCGCACCCGCATCGCACGACTGCTCGCCATCCTCACCGCCGTGCTCGCAGCGGCCTTCACGACGGCCGCCCCCGCACAGTCGGCGGACAACTGGAACCCGCCCTCGAACCTGGTCCAGCCCCTCAACGAGGTCTGGAACCACGTCTCGTCGACCTATCCCGACCTCTACGGCTTCAAGAACTACGGCTGGGACCAGGTCATGGCCAACAAGGGCAGCATCAACTACTGCGTCCGCTGGGAGTCGGACGCCCCCGTCAGCACCGCGCTGCGCGACCAGGTCCACGCCGCCCTGAAGAAGCAGTGGGGCAAGTGGATGGCGGCCATGCTCGACAACGGCACCGGCACCAACTCCTGGCCGTACACGAGCGTTCCGGTCAACATCGTCGGCTGGGCGGTGAAGAACCGCTCCACGCTCCAGTGGACGGACAACTCCGTCGACATCTACGCCGGCAACCTCGACAGCGAGGGCGCCCCGCAGTGCGCCCCCGACTGCGGACGCTTCTTCCACCAGGACGGCAACTACTCCAGGTGTCCCGGCGGAGTCACCCGCCACTACGACCAGTCCCTGTGGCTGACCAAGGGCTTCCAGGGCGGCGCCGGCGGTGACTGGGGACAGCGCGTCGGACAGGAGTACTTCACCGGCGCCCTGGCCCAGGAGAACATCCACATCTATCTCCACGAGGTCGGCCATACCTTCGGTCTGGACGACTTCTACGACTGGACGCCGACCGGCCAGTGCTGTTTCCTCATGAACGCCGGATCGGCCACGCAGATCACGGACTTCGACAAGTGGATGCTGCGTGACTTCTGGCGCCATCTGAAGAGCCGTTACGGCCTCTGACCGGTACGAGGAGCGCGGGTGGGCGATGTGGACAGACCGGCGGCGCCGGTCCTGGTGACCGGCGGCAGCGGCTTCGTCGGCAGTCATCTGGTCAAGCGGCTCCTGGAGCGCGGCTACCAGGTCCGCACCACGGTCCGCGCCACCACCGTCTCACCGAAGACCAGGCCCCTGCTCGCGCTGCGGGACCGGTTCCCGGGCAGGCTCGACCTGTTCGCGGCCGACCTGCTCGTCGAGGGCTCCTTCGACGAGGCGGCGCGGGGCTGCGCGACCGTCTTCCACGTCGCCTCCCCGTTCCTCATGCCGGAGAAGATCAAGGACGGCCGGCGGGACGTCGTCGAGCCCGCGCTGCTCGGCACCCGCAATGTCATCGGGTCGATCGAACGCACCACGACCGTCCGCCGCCTGGTGTTCACCTCCACCGTCGGCGCGATCTTCGGCGACTACATCGACGTACTGGAGACGATGAAGGACCAGGTCCTCACGGAGGAGTACGTCAACACCACCAGCACCGTGGAGAACAACCCGTACCACTACGCCAAGACGGTCGCCGAACAGGCTGCCTGGGAGGCGGCGCAGGCGCAGGACCGCTGGCGGATGGTGGCGCTCAACCCCGGGCTGATCCTCGGCCCGTCACTCACCCCCGCCTCCGAGTCCGGCAGCCTCTTCCTCCTGGAGGAGCTGTTCAAGGGCTACTTCTTCTACGGCGCCCCGGACTTCAGCTTCACCACGGTCGATGTGCGGGACGTCGCCGACGCGCACCTCGCGGCGGCGGAGAACCCCGACGCGCACGGCCGGTACATCCTCGCGGCGGAGACGATGAGTTCCTTCCACGACATGGCCCGCGTCCTGCGCGCCCACCGCCCCCGCGACCTCCGGCTGCCCCGGACCCGGCTGCCGCACTGGCCGGTCCGCATCCTGGGCCCCGCCTTCGGGCTGTCCCAGGACTACATCCGCAAGCACCTCGGCATCCGCTTCCGCGTCGACAACCACCGCAGCCGCGAGGAACTCGGCGTCACCTACCGCCCGTTCGAGGAGACGATCCTCGATCACCACCGGGCCTGGCGGGCGCCGACGGGATGACCGTCACCCGGTGGAAGTTGCACCCGTCCGCGGTGTCGGCCTGCGGCGTCTGATGGGCCTTGAGGGCCATGCTGACCAGGCTCATCAGCAGATCGACGTCCGTGTCGCAGTCGAGGTGGACGGTGACCCAGCGGGAGCCCGGGACCAGCCGGATGGCCGTCGACTCCGAGAGGTCGGCGGAGAAGCGGTCGAGCGCCCGGTCGGTGAGATGCAGGTCCACGTCATGGGCGGAATGGAAGTGCACGATCTCGCTGCGGCCGGCGCGCAGGGCGCTTCCGGTACCGCAACTGGCCTGCCCCGTACGGAGGTCGGGCCAGACTCGCAGGCGCTCCAGGGCGCGCTCGGCCAGCGTCATGCACCCATCGTCGCCCGCTCACCGCGTCGCAACCAGAGGTTGAGCGAAACGTAACCGGGGCGTGAGGTGCCGGACTGCCGGCGAGGTCCGCCTTGAGTACCAGGGAGGTCCCTCCTTCGGAGGAACTCCGGCGTGACCTTGGTTCAACAGGCAACCTCGACACACCATTTACCAGTCTCACAGGTTGCTCACAGACCCGGCCCGGGCGCGTTGGGGTGCGCCCGTACCAGTGGCCGGCCGGTGGGCTGTCCAGTCCGATGCCACTGACCATGGCACTCGCAGACGAGGAACCGATGACCAGTCAGCACCAACGCAGCCGCGCCCGACGCGTGGCGCTCGCGGCCTCGGCCGCACTCACCGTCGTCGTCACCGGCGCCGGGGCCGCTCCCGGCGCAGGCGCGGCGCAGGCCGCCACACCCGGCAAGCCGAAGCTGAAGCTGATCGCCGCGTCGAACGCCGTGACGCTCGACCGGTGGGAGGGGGAATCCGGGGTCTACCTCGACCTCGGGACGTATGTCACCGTCGACAACGCGCCGCTGGAGTTCCAGGTGAAGCGCAAGTCGTACAAGGACCCGGTGGTCGCGCAGCAGATCCTGCGCGACGCGAAGGGCAAGAAGATCGGGAGCAAGGCCCTGCCCGCGGGGCTGGTGAAGGACTTCTCCGGGCTGCCCGGCTTCCTGGAGGTGTCCATCAAGAACGCGCAGGGCCAGGAGGTGTCCAAGTCCAAGGGCACGTTCTGCCCGAACAACGCCTCGGGCCGGCTCCGTCCGGACGCCCCGGCGACCTCGCACTACCCGGAGAGCTGCCCCACCAACCCGTTCACCCTGGGCTCGGTGTGGGGTGTCGAGAAGGGCTGGGCGGCCAACTCCTCCACCGTCGACTACGACAAGCCGGTCGACCTGCCGGCCGGTGAGTACACGGCCAAGGTGTCCGTCGCCAAGAAGTACCGGGACGCCTTCGGCATCCCGAACGACCGGCGGACCATCAAGGTGACCGTCCGCCAGATCTCGGACGGCGGCTCGGGCGGCGGCGCGGGCCGCGGCATGAGCGCCACGCACGACGGTCACTCCATGAGCGGCATGAGCGGCATGAGCGGCATGGCGGGTCACTCCATGGCCCACCACTACGGCCCGCGCGGCGCCGACGAGCCCACCCCGGGCGCCCTCTCGCACGCCCTGGAGGACCGCGGCCTCGCCCACCACCTGGGCGACGGCGCCGGCCACACCGACGGCTCCCGGATCGCGCCCGCGCTCAGGCCCAACGCCAAGCGGCCCACCGGCCGGGCGGGCGTGGCGTCGAACGTGCCCAAGCCGGACCTGCGTTCGCTGCCCGCCTGGGACATCGCCATCACCGACGGCGAGGACGGCGACGTGGCGGGCAAGGACTACCTGGCCTTCAGCGCCAACGTCTGGAACGCGGGCCCCGCGCCGCTGGTCGTCGACGGCTTCCGCAAGCCGGGCGCCGACCTGATGGACGCGTACCAGTACTTCTACGACGCCAAGGGCAAGCAGATCGGCTACACGCCCACCGGCACCATGGAGTGGGACCCGCGCGTCGGCCACGAGCACTGGCACTTCACCGACTTCGCCAGCTACCGGCTGCTGAGCGCGGACAAGCAGGACATCGTCAAGAGCGGCAAGGAGGCGTTCTGCCTCGCCAACACCGACGCCGTCGATTACACGGTGAAGAACGCCAACTTCAAGCCGTACAACACCGATCTGTCGACGGCCTGCGGTCAGCAGAACTCCATCTCGGTCCGTGAGGTCCTCGACGTCGGCTCCGGCGACACCTACACCCAGTACCGCCCCGGCCAGTCCTTCGACGTGACGGACCTGCCGAACGGCACGTACTACATCGAGGTCATCGCCAACCCGGAGAAGCGCCTCCAGGAGACGAACCTGAAGAACAACGTCGCCCTGCGCAAGGTCGTCCTGGGCGGTACGCCGGGCCACCGTACGGTCCAGGTCCCGCCGGTCGACCTGATCAACGCGCCCTGACGGTGCCACGGGACTGAGGGGGTCAGGGCGGTGGGAACGCCGCCCTGATCTCCCAGCCGTGCCCTTCGCGAGGTCCCGCCGTCAGCTCACCGCCCAGCGCGGTGACCCGCTCCTTCAGGCCGACGAGCCCGAAGCCGCCGCCGTGCGCGGCGTCCGGGAGCTGGGTGCCGCCGCGCCCGTCGTCGGTCACGGACACCATCAGCCGCCCGCCGTCGAGACCGAGCCGTACGTCCACCCGGGTCGCGTCGGCCGCGTGCCGGCGTACGTTCGTCAGCGCCTCCTGCACCACCCGGTAGGCCGCGGCCTGCACCTCGTGCGGCAGGTCGGCCGGGACGTCGGAGTGCAGGGTGACGGTCTGACCGGGGTTCGCGAAGCGTGAGGTCAGCTCGGTGATACCGGCGAGGTCGCCGACGGGCCGGTGGTCCGTCTCCCCGCCCGTGGCGTCCCGCAGCACACCGACCGTGCGGCGCATGGAGGCGAGCGCCTCGGTCGCGGCGCCCTCGATACCGGCCAGGACCGGATCCAGGTCCTGCGGCTGCGTGGCGGCCATCATGCGGGCCATCTGGGTCTGCACGAGGATGCCGGTCACATGGTGGGCGACGAAGTCGTGCAGGTCGGCGGCGATGGCGAGGCGTTCCTCGCGGCGGGTGTCGGCGACGGCGACGGTCCTGCGGTAGTCAAGGGAGCGCAGATACGCGGCGAGCGAGGCGACGAGCACGGCGAGAAGCACGCCGACGAGGAGGTAGCCCGGCGCCTCGTCCTCGGTGAGCGAGCCGTAGTACCGGGCGGGTGTGGTGAGCAGCGCCGCCGCGTCCAGCAGCCCGCACACCACGGCCCAGCGGGGCGGACAGTGCCGTACGGCGATGAACAGCAGGCACAGCAGCACGGCGGTCTCGCCCGGGCCGAAGGCGCCGGAGCGGTGCGCGGCGTACGCCGTCGCCGTGTAGAGGAGCGAGGCGAGGGCGGGCACGGCGGTGCGCAGCCGCGGGGTGAGCCAGACGGGGCGACGCGCGGGCGGCCACAGGACGGCGGACAGACCGACGGCGAGGACGAGCGCCGGACGCAGGACGCCGTAGCCCGAGCTGCCCGAGGACAGCACGTCGACGACCGCCAGCGCGAGCAGCGCACCGACGCAGGCACCTCGCCCCACGCCCCGGAGGGAAGGGGACTTCATACGGCTCACGGTAGGCGGCGGCGACGCCCGCGGCCTCGGCCGAACGGCCGAGGGACGGGGCGGGACCGGCGGGAGTTGTGAAACAAGGCGTGACGCGTGGGGGAGATTCGGTACCGGACTCCTGTGAGCGGTGCGGGTGCGCGAGAGGCTCGGATCCCGCAGGGCTGGTGTTGCCGTGAAGTGAACCGGCCGCCCTGCCGCGCCATCGCTCGGAAGGCCCTTTTGAAGTGAACGCTCCCACCCCCCACAGAACCGCCGCCGCACGTCTCGCCCTGGCAGTCGGCTGCGCGCTCCTCCTCACCTCGTGCGGGGTCGTCGACGCCGCGGAGGGCGGTGACAGCACGCAGCGCCCAAAGAAGCGGGAGGACCTCACGGTGGGGCTGCTCCTGCCGGACAAGGAGACCAAGCGGTTCGAGAAGTTCGACTACCCCCTCATCAAGGCCCGCGTCGCCGACCTCACCCACGGCAAGGGGAAGGTCCGCTACGCCAACGCCGAGGCGAGCGCGAAGCGGCAGAGCACACAGTTCGACCAGATGATCGCCGCGCGCGTCGACGCGATCCTGGTGGACGCGGTCGACGCCAAGGCGATCGCGCCGGACGTGCGGAAGGCGAAGGAGGCGGGGATCCATGTCATCGCCTACGACCGTCTCGCCGAGGGTCCGGTCGACGCGTACATATCCCACGACAACGAGCTGGTCGGCGAGGTCCAGGGCCGCGCCCTCATGGAGGCGCTCGGCGCCAAGGCCGAGACCAGCAAGATCGTCATGCTGAACGGCTCACCCGCCGACCCCAACACGGCCCGCTTCAAGCAGGGTGCGCTCGGCGTGCTCCAGAACAAGGTCTCCATCGCCAAGTCGTACGACGTCCAGGAGTGGCTTCCCAAGGTCGCCGAGGCGGACATGGAGAAGGCCATCGCGGCGATCGGCCTGAACAACATCGCCGCGGTCTACTCGGCCAACGACGGCATGGCGGGCGCGGCGATCGACGCGCTGAAGAAGGCGGGCGCGACCACGCTCCCGCCGGTCACCGGCCAGGACGCCGACCTGCCGGCGGTGCAGCGGATCGTCGCGGGCGAGCAGTACATGACGGTCTACAAGTCGTTCCTGGAGGAGGCGAACAACGCCGCGGAGATCGCCGTCGCCAAGATCCAGGAGCAGGACATCATGTTCGACTCCCTCACCCAGGACACCGTGGACAGCCCCACCCAGGACGACATCCCCTCGATGCTGGTCCCGGTGGTCGCCCTGACCAAGGAGAACATCAAGACCACGGTGATCAAGGACGGCGTCTACACGGTCAAGGACATCTGCACGGCGGAGTACGCGGCGGACTGCGCGGCGATCGGGCTCGAGTAGGGCGGGGCGGGTGCCTCTCCCTGGCCTGATCAACAAGAGCGCCTTAGGGTCAGGGTCATGTCTCTGAGCGTGACGGACGTCGATCGTTTCGAGGCCTCCAGGTATCGCCTGGAGGCTCTGGCCTACCGGCTGCTCGGCTCGGTCGGGGAGGCCGAGGACGCCGTACAGGAGACGTTCCTGCGGTGGCAGGCCGCCGACACCGGGCGGATCGAGGTGCCCGAGGCCTGGCTGACCAAGGTCCTCACCAACCTCTGCCTCAACGAACTGACCTCCGCCCGCGCCCGCCGTGAGACCTACGTCGGCCAGTGGCTCCCCGAGCCCCTCCTCGGCGGCGACCCCATGCTCGGCCCCGCCGACACCGCCGAACAGCGCGAGTCGGTGTCGTACGCGGTGCTCACCCTGATGGAGCGGCTCTCGCCGAACGAGCGCGCGGTGTACGTGCTGCGCGAGGCGTTCGACTACCCGCACCGCGAGATCGCCGAGATCCTCGACCTCACCGAGTCCGCCACCCAGCAGATCTACCACCGCGCCAAGAAGCACGTCGCCGACGACAAGGCGCGCAGGGCCCGCGCGGAGACCGACGAGGCCGCCGCCCGCCGGATCGTCGAGGAGTTCCTCGCCGCCGCGACCAGCGGCGACACCAGTTCCCTCGTACGACTGCTCACCGACGACGCGCTCAGCGTCGGCGACGGCGGCGGAAAGATCCCGGCCCGCGCCACCCCGTTCTCCGGCGCCCTGTCGGTCGCGAACTTCCTGCGGGGCCTGTTCAAGCCCGCCCAGGTCAAGCGGGACTACGCGGGCGGCCGGGCCGAGATGTACGCCTGGACGGCGAACGGCGAGCCCGCCGCCGTCGCGGTCGTGGACGGCCGGGTCGTGGGGATCATGTGCCTGGAGGTCACCGCCGAGGGCATCGTCGCGGTCCGCAACCAGGTCAACCCGGACAAGCTGGCGCGGGCGACCGAGCAGTGGGCGGCCGGCGAGCACGGAAAGCCGCTGTTCCTGGCGTTCTGAGCACAGCCTAGGAGGCCTGTGACGCAGATCACATCCTCCCTCTGTCAGGAATCGAGCCCCCGTCCGGTTCAAGGTGCGAACCCGAACCCGAACCGGACAGGAACCCGAACCGGACAGGAGCCCGAACCATGAAGCACCACATCGTCGTCCTCGGAGCCGGCTACGCCGGAGCGATCACCGCCGGGCGCATCGCCCGCCGACTGCGTAGCGACGACGTCCGGATCACCCTCGTCAACGCCGAGCCCGACTTCGTCGAGCGCATCCGCATGCACCAGCTGGCCACCGGCCAGAACCTCACACCCCGCCCGCTCGCGGACCTGTTCAAGGACACGGGCGTCGAACTCCGCATCGGCCGGGTCACCGCGGTCGACGTGGACGCCAAGACGGTCACCGTCGACGGCACGACCGAGGAACACCTCCCGTACGACACCCTCGTCTACGCCCTCGGCAGCCGCTGGGCCGACCAGGGCGTCCCCGGTGTCACCGAGCACGCCCATCAGATCGCGAGCCGCCCCGGCGCCCTTCGCCTGCGCGGCCGCCTCACCGAACTGACCGCCGGTGCCCCCGTGGTCGTCGTCGGCGCCGGCCTCACCGGCCTCGAACTCGCCACGGAACTCGCCGAGACGCGGCCCGACCTGGACGTCACCCTCATCGCCCGCGGCGGCCTCGGCGACTGGCTGTCCCCCAAGGGCCGCGCCCACGTCCGCAAGGTCACCGCGGACCTGAACATCACCGTCCACGACCACACGACGGTGACCGCGGTCGAGGACGGAGCGGTACATACGGCGACCACGGCCCCGATCCCTGCCACCGCCACCGTCTGGACCGCCGGCTTCGGGGTCCACCCCATCGCCGCCGCGACGACCCTGGAGGTCACCGGCACGGGGCAGATCGTCGTGGACGACACCATGCGCTCGGTCTCGCACCCCGACGTGTACGCCGTCGGCGACGCCGCGTACGCGCTGGGCCCCGGCGGCAAGCCGCTGCGCATGTCCTGCGCCTCGGCCACACCGGCCGCCTGGCAGGCCGCCGACGCGATCGCCGCCCGCCTCGCCGACGTCAAGGTCCCCAAGGCGCCGATCCGTTACTTCCACCAGTGCATCAGCCTCGGCCGCAAGCAGGGCCTCATCCAGATGGTCAAGGCCGACGACACGGTGACGGACCGCGCCTGGGCGGGACGCGGGGCGGCCCGCTACAAGGAGTTCATCTGCAAGGGCGCGTACTGGGGCGTGGCCAAGCCGGTGATGTATCCGGTGCGCCGCAGGAAGGTGACGCTGCGGGCGGCCGAGGCTATTGCCGCGTGAGGAAGGCGGCCCAGGCGGCGGGGGTGACGGTGAGGTGGGGGGCGGCCGGGGTCTTGGAGTCGCGGATGTGGACGATGGCCGGCTGGGTGGCCACCTCCACGCATGCGCCGCCCTCATCGCTGCTGTAGCTCGACTTGAACCACTGAAGTTCGGTGTCGATCATTGCTCTCCTAGCAGACGGTCCAGCAGATCCCTCGTGTCCTCGGGCGTGAGGGCCTGTGACCGCAGCATCGCATACTTCTGATTCAGGATCGCCACCTCGTCCTGGTCTGCGATGAGTTGGCTGCCGCGCTGTGTCTCCGTGTAGGCAACGCGCTGGTGCTCGGGCGTCTCCAGCATCACGAACGGGCCCGCAAGCCCTGCGTGGCTGGTGCGGTTCAGCGGCAGGATCTGGAGCATGAGGCTTGGTAGTTCCGAGCACGCACGCAGATGCCGCACCTGCTCAGCGTGTACCTCCTTGCCGCCCAGCGGGGCCCTTACCGCTGGTTCCCAGACCACGAAGCTGGTGAAAGGCGCCTCGTTGCCCTCCAGGATCTCCCGTCGCTTGACGCGGCCCGCCACCAACCGGGCGATCTCGTCCTCGTCATAGACCGGTACGCGGCTGCGGAACACCGCCTCCGCGTACGCGTCCGTCTGGAGCAGACCGGGCAGCACCTGGTTCTCGTACCACGAGATCGCGATCGCCTCCCTCTCGCGCTCCAGATACTCCTCCGCCCACTGCGGTACGAGATCCACCTCCGGCAGATGCTTCAGCGCCGCCGTCAACGCCCCCTTGGTGCCCAGGAAGTCGTCCAACTGCTCGGCGAGGTCCGGCTTCAGGCGCCGTCTGCCCTGCTCGATCGACGCGATGGTCTCCTCGCCGAGGGCGAACGCGTCCGCCAGCGAGCTCTGCGTATATCCCGCCGCCGTACGGAACACGGCGAGCAGCGCGCCCACCATCCGCATCGCCGACGCGTTCCGGCGCACGTGCTTCGACCGTGGCCCTGTTGTCGTCCCCATGGGTAAGAACTCCCCACTGATCCCCGTACGTTCACCATTGGGCACCCGTACAAACGAGTTGTACGGGTGGGCGGCCTCAGGACCGAGTCGGTTCCGGGACGCCGGGCGGAGCGTGGCGCGACTTGCGGCTGTTGACGGTGTTCCGGGTGGCGGGATGGTCGTCGCCGAGTACTCGGCGTTGGCGGTCGAGGGTGTCACGGCGGAGGGTGTCCGCCTGCTCGTCCTGGCCCAGGGTCGCGAGGTCGATGGAGAGGTTGCCGGCGGTGACCAGGGTGTCGGGGTGGTCGTCGCCGAGCACCCCGCGCTGGATACCGAGGTTGCGCTCCCCGAGCGTGACGGCTTCTGCCGTGCGACGCTGGGCCGCGAGGTCGATGGCGAGGTTGGTGGCGGTGCGCAGCGTGTCGGTGTGGTCCACGCCGAGCAGGCGCCGCTGTCGGTCGTAGACGTCCTCGTCCAGGCGTTGCGCCTCCGCGTGGTCGTTGAAGAGGGCGTAGATGTAGGCCCGGTAGGTGGCTGCCGCCAAGGTTTCCTCGACGTCTTCGCCCAGCTCCACGGCCCAGCCCAGGTGCAGGTTCTCCAGCCTCTTCACCGCCTGCTGGGCATCGCCCTGGGCCGTCAGGAACCAGCAGCCCAGGAGCGCCGCGTACCGGGCCTCCCGCGTGGTGAGGTCGCCCGGGGCGATGGCGAGGAGATGCGGCAGCAGATCGGTCCGGAGGTGCTGGGCGCCCGAGTCATCTTCCTGGGCGAGGCCCGCCAACAGATGGCTGGCATCGGTGGCGGCCCGGAGGTGCAGCTCGGGGGTGAGCTGGTCGCGCAGGACGGCCTGGGTCAGTCCCGGCATCTGGATGCTGCCGCCGGACACCCGGGCCAGCCCGACCCGTTCGACTGCCATCAGGAGTTGCCGGAAGGCACGCGGGCTGGACCGCAGGGCGGGCGCGCTCAGCGGAAGGGGCGCGGGGGCGAGGAGAGTGCAGGCTCGCAACACGGCGGCGGCTTGGGGATTCTGCTCCGCCAGCCTGTTGATGCTCTTGCTCAGCTGTGAGGTCAGGGAGCCCGGATAGTCGGGTGGACCGTCGTCGTCGAGCGCTTCGGCGGCGTGTTGTTCCAGCAGTTGCAGGTATTGGTCCGGGGGGAAGAGATAAAGGGTTTCCGCGGCTTGGACCAGCGCGAGCGGCAGACGGTGCAACGCCTCGGCGAGTTGGATCGCGTCCCGCTTGGCCAGGTCGCGGTTGCGGGAGGTCAGCAGGGTGACCGCGTCCGCGCGAGGCAGCACGGGGACATCGAGTGTCGCGGCTCCCTGATGCCAGTGCGGATTGCGGGAGGTGATCAGCACATGGCCCTCGCCGCTGGGCAGATGGCTGGTCAGCTCGGACGGGTTCTCGAAGTCGTCGAAGATCAACAGCCAGCGTGACCGCCTGCGCAGTTCCCGGTTGACAGCCAGCGCGGACGCGTTAATGGAATTGTCGGGCGGCGTGCTGCCGAGGGCGACCGCGAGACTGGCCAAGTCGTAGCCCCAGTCCTTGCCCGCCAGGTACCAGACCACGTCGTACTCGCCGCCGAACCGGTGCGCGTACTCGACGGCCAACTGCGTCTTGCCGATCCCGCACGGCCCGGTCAGTGCCAACGGTGCCGCGGCGGGCCGGTCCGCCAGCCTGGCACCGATCTCCGACAGCAGCTCATCCCGCCCGACGAACCCGGCGTTGCGCGCGGATACGTTCCACACGCTCGGCTGGATCGCCGGCAACCGTCGCTCCGCTCTGCCCGCCGCCGGGAACGCGGGCGGAGCCACCGGCGGGGCGCCCGGGTTGGCGACCGCCCGCAGCAGCGCCTCCCGTGCCTCCTGCTCGGTCACTCCGAACAGGTCGGTGACCCCGTGCCGTTGCAATGCCGTCGGCAGCTCGATCTCCTTGACGCGCACCGGCACGAACTTGTCCGGCGCCTGGAGCAGCGCCGGCAACTCGTTGTCGAATGGCTCACCTTCGCCGAACAGGTGCACAATCCGGTACTGATCAGGGAGGGCCAGCAGAGTGGTGACGAGGCTGTCTTCCGCCCGCCCGGGCCACTCCTCGTCGACTTCGTAGCCCGCCTCCCGCACGTTCCAGGCCACCCACTCCGCCCACGCCCGATCCTCCGGCGCGTGACCGATGAATACGCGACCCCGCTCCGATGGAGAAGGTGCGTCGAAACGAACATGGGAGGCGTCAGAGCGGACCCGCGCTGTGATCGCCCTGGCGACGTCAGCCAGTTGGCCCTCGGCGAGGCCGTAGGACGGCAGTGACTGAACGAGGGCCGGCAGGTCGCGCAGGACGCGCTGCGAGCCGACGACAGGAAACACGGTGCGATCGGACTGCTCCTCCAAGGTCTGGCGGAGGAAGTAGTTCAGCTCGTCACGGTGCCAGGATTCCACGGAGTCGCGGGCCAGCAGGATGAGGTGGCGGCAGGTGTCGATGGTCGCGCGGAGGGTCTCCCGCGCGCCGGCATCCGGTCCTCCGCCCGAGGTGCTTCCGAAGGTGGACAGGCCTTCGGCCGCGAGCAGGTCAACGAGCCGCCTGGCCTCCCCGTCCGTCTTCGGCGTACCACTGACGAAGAAGTCGTACTCGTAGTCGCCCCCGCGCCGCCCCGTCCGGATCGCCGCGTCCACATACGCGTCCCGGCTCTCCGTGAACAGCCGCGCGTCCTCCAGGTTCCGGGCGATCAGCGCCGCGATCGAGGCGATGCTGTGGCTGATCAGCTGGGGGTTGCGGAAGTCCTCGGTGATGACGGGGAGATCCTCGCCGAAGGACCAGTACGCCGAGTAGGGCACCGTGCAGTTGTCGAGGACCCGCTCGGCGGGGGACCCGTCCGGGACCCAGGCGTCGTAGCTGGGCTTCAGGTCGCCGCGCAGCCGGTCACGCCATTCCGCCGCCCGCTCGTACTCCTCGCTCATGTCGAAGCGGCAGAGCAGGGGCAGGGTGAGGAGGCGTGAGCGGTCGTAGGGGAGTCCGTTGCGGGCGATGGCCGCGCGTCGGACCACGTCCAGGACACCGTCGACGTTCTGCTCGTTCGCGGTGAAGGCGAATGCCAGGATGTGCGGCAACTGGGACGTGCAGATGCCGCCGGAGTCCGAGATCCCCGTCCGGCTGTCCACGAAGATCACGTCGTACGAGTCGATCCAGCGCTCCCGCCATTCCTCCAGCACGTTGCCGAAGTCGCGCTCCCGGTACAGCGCGTCCCAGTCGATGCTCTGCACCTTCGCGACATAGTCGTCCCCGACACTCCCGGCGGGGATGAGGTCGAGGGTCGCTCCGCCGGGCAGGTTGACCTGCGTGACGTGGCCGAGGGCACCCACGTGCTCCCCCTCCCGCACCCTCAGCACCATGTCCGTCAGCCCGGTTCGCGGCACGGACATGAAGGGGCGGAAGTAGTAGTGCAGGCCGGGGGCTTCGAGGTCCCAGTCGATGCACAGGACCCGGTAACCCCACTGAGCCAGCAGCACGGCCGAGTTGGAGAGCAGGAAGCTGCGTCCCACGCCGCCCTTGTAGGAGTAGAACGTCGCGATCCGGCCCTGGGACATGGTCGTCATCGTCATCACAGCCTCGGTACGGAGTTCTGCGAGGACTCCGCGTGGGCGGGCGGGCGGACGATCGGCCAGCCCTCCTGCCATTCCGGAGCGCAGGCGAGACAGGCCGCGACCTCCTCGGCGACCGTGCGCATCCGGTCCTGGAAGCCCAGGTAGGCGGGGGTGTCCCGGAACTGGGGGCCGTCGTAGCCGTACTTGGTCAGTTCCTTGTACTGCTGGATCTTCTGGGCCTCTTCGGGGAAGTGGTCGCCGTCCATGAAGTTGATCGGATAGACGAGGGTCGGCGCCTGGCCGTTCGCCGCCGACAGCGCCTCCTGCCGGCGTTGCATGCTCTTCCACTCCGCCATGCACCACTCCGAACGGAAGTACGGCGGCGACCAGATGGCCACCAGGCAGCGACTGCGCAGCAGCGCCTGCTCAAGCCGTTCCGGCCACGCCGAGCCCGCGGGTATCTCGAAGTCGACGAAGATGCGGGGGTCACTGGGGAGCAAGTCCTCGAGATACAGCTGGAGTTCGCGGCTGAAGTGGTTCTTGACCCAGTCCCGCACATGCCCGCGATGGCTGTAGCTGATGAAGACGTCGTAGTCGTAGTCCACCGTGCCCCCTCCGGCGTGCCGCACGGCGCAAATCTAGGGCAGGAAGGTCAGTTACGTCCTGACCTTCCTGCCCCGGGGTACCGACGACCGGCCTACAGGGTGACCTGCACCCCGCCGAACGTCACCACCAGGCTGCCGTTCGAGGCGAACGACCAGCCGAGGGCCCCCGAATACGAGGAGCAGCGAGAGCCGTTGGTGCCGGACCAGAACTGGTTGGAGCTGTCGGCGTCACCGACGTACCGGTCGTTCGCACCGCTGTTGCAGGAGGTGTTGGAGCGGAAGACCGACGTACCGGTCTCGAAGTTGAAGTTGCGCTCCGTGTTGGCGACGGACACGTTGCTCGTGATGGTCATCTTGCCGGGGTTGCTGTTGTACGTGAACCCGTGGTGGCCGTTGCCGTAGGCGATGCTGTGCTGGACGACGTGGTTGACCGCGATGTCGTCGCCGCCGAGCTTGTAGCCGTTGCGGTCGCCGTTGCCGGCCTGCGAGCCGTCACTCAGGGTTCCGTTGCCGTACGACAGCGAGTACTCGATGGTCACCGGGCCGATCGCGCCCGTGTCCGTCTTGGTGTACAGGTCCCAGCCGTCGTCGATGTTGTTGTGCGAGACGGCGTACCGGAAGACGTTGCCCGTGCCCGTCGTCAGCTTCGCCGCGAAGCCGTCCGCGTCCTCGCCGTCGGAGTCGGCGTTGTCGTGCGACTCGGCGCTGAGGATGAGGTTGTTGGACGGCCACTCGCTGCTCGGCGTGGAGGAGGCGATGCGGCCCAACTGGAGGCCGGTGTCACGGTTGTAGCGGGTCACGGTGCGCTCGACGACGTTGTTGCTGCCGCCGACGTAGATGCCGTTGTCGCCCGCGCGCTCGACGACGAGGCCGTAGAGCCGCCAGTAGTTGGCGTTGAGCTGGATGCCCCGGTTCGACGAACTCTCGCTCTGGGCCGAGAAGTTGAGGACCGGCGTCTCGCCCGGGTAGGCGGAGAGCAGGGTGCGGGCGCTGGAGGTGCCGTTGCTGCCGGCCGGGATCGTCACGGTGGAGGAGTAGTTGTACGTACCGCCGCGCATGTAGATCGTGCCGCCGGAGGTGATGCGGCTGATCGCGGAGGTGAGGGTGGTCGGGGCGCTCGCCGTGCCGGCCGCGCTGTCCGTACCCGTGGGCGAGACGTACAGGGCGCTGGAGGAGGGCGGGGTGGTGGTGCCCGAGGTCTCCACGTCGATGTAGTCGATGTTCGCCAGACCGCCCGCGCTGGTCGGGTTGAGGCGGATGGTGTTGCTGCCCGCGTTCACCGGCACGGTGAACGTCTTCGTCGCCCAGGTCGTCCACGCGCCGGTGCCCTCGAAGGAGGCCGAGGCGGAGGTCGAGCCGTTCACGACCACGTCCGTGGCGCGGGCCGTGGTGGTGCCGTTGGCGAAGCGGACGCTGACGGTCGCGGTGCCCGCGGCGGAGGCGGTGACGGTGAACTGGTTGTAGGCGCCGGACGCGTTGGTGCCGTTGCAGTAGCCGGAGCCGGAGTAGCCGGTCCACTCGGTCTCGACGGCGCCGGTGCACACGGCCGGCGAGGTCTCGGCCTCGTAGCGGGTGGTGGCGGCGTTGGCCGTGGTGCCGGAGAGGGCGACCAGGGTGCCGGCGAGCAGGCCGACGGTGGTGGCCATGGAGGCGGTGATGCGTCTCGTACGGGGGCCGGAGAGTGTGGTCATGGGGGCCGTGCCCTTTCTGTTGCGGGTTGGGTGTGGCAACGTGGCATGTCGCGTTCGCGTTCGCGTGAATGAACGTGAAGGAACACGCCACGTCGCGCCGCACCTCTTCCAGAGAGGGGAAAGCGCTTTCTCCGGACCGTAAGGGCCTGCTGTGTACGCGTCAATAGACGTGTACGTGATTGCCGTTCATGACCATGAACTCATCAGTGTGACCACGAACTCATCAGCCGGGGTGGCCGGTCACGGGTCAGCTCTCCTTCGGCGCCGCCTGCTGCACCACCTCGAAGGACCACAGCGTCGCCCCGGTCGCGGCGGGCTTGGGCCGCTCGCCGCCTTCCGCGGTCGCGCCACCGCCGCCGTGCGAGGCCTGCGCCATCTGGGCCCGCCACTTCTCGAAGTCCTCCTCGCTGCGCCAGCGCGTGTACACGAGGTAGGTGTCGGTGCCCTCCACCGGGCGCAGCAGCTCGAACCACTCGAACCCGTCCGAGCCTTCCACGGAACCGGCCCGGGCGGCGAACCGCTTCTCCAGCACCTCGCGCTGTTCCGCCGGGACAGTGAGTGCGTTGATCTTCACAATGCTCATAGGGCCATTGTTGCCGCAGGGGGCTCCTGAGCCGCGGCGGGCCGGGCGCGGAAGGTGCGGCGGTAGGTGTCCGGCGGGACGCCGACCGTGCGGTGGAAGTGGCGGCGCAGGGTGGTGGCGGTGCCCATGCCCGTGGCGGTCGCGATCGTGTCGACGCCGTCGTCGGTGGTCTCCAGCAGCTCCTGGGCGCGGCGGATGCGCTGGGTGAGCAGCCACTGGAGCGGGGTGGTGCCGGTCGCGGCCCGGAAGTGGCGGGTGAGATGGCGTGAGCTCATCCCCGCCCGGCGGGCCAGGTCCTCCACCGTCAGCGGCTCGCCGAGGCGTTCGATCACCCAGGGCAGCAGCGCGGCGAGCGGATGGTCGTCGCGGGCGGGGACCGGCGCGGCGACGAACTGCGCCTGTCCGCCGGCCCGGTGCGGGGGTACGACCAGTCGGCGGGCGGCGGCGTTGGCGACCGACGATCCGTGGTCGAGTCGTACGAGATGCAGGCACAGGTCCATCGCCGCGGCCTTCCCGGCGGAGGTCAGGACGCTGCCGTTGTCGACGTAGAGGACGTCCGGGTCGACCTCCACCCCGGGATGGCGGGCGGCCAGTTCGTCGGTGTGCGCCCAGTGCGTGGTCGCGCGTCCGCCGTCCAGCAGTCCGGCGGCGGCCAGCACGAACGCGCCCGTGCACAGCGACGCCACCCGCGCCCCCGCCTCATGAGCCGCGCGCACCGCGTCGACCAGCTCGGCCGGCGGATCCACGTCGACGTCCGCCCAGCCCGGCACGATCACGGTGTCGGCGTCCCGCAGCCGCTCAAGCCCGTGGTCGGGCTCGACCCGGAACCGGCCGACCTGGACCGGGGCCGAGCCGCAGACGGTGACCTCGTACCAGGGGACGCTCACCCCGTCCGGTACGGCGCCGAACACCTCGTAGGCCAGGGACAGTTCGAAGTGCAGCATGCCGTCGGTGACGGCGAGGGCGACGGTAGGGGCCATGTCCGGAATTGTATGGGGCATGTCGTTCCGGACACTCACGGTGGGGCGAGGGTTCCGTCCAGGATGGTCGTCAACGGATCAGCCGGCCGAAGAGGCTTGCGGGAATTGGGGGACGTCATGGGAGCGGGCGTGGGGCAGACGGTCGCGGTGTTCGGGGCGTACGGGCACACGGGACGCTTCGTCGTCGCGGAACTGAGGGCGCGCGGATTCGTGCCCGTCCTCTCCGGCCGCGACGCGGAGAAACTGAAGGTCGTAGCGGTCGAGTACGACGTGGAGGCGCGGCCCGCGTCGGTCGACGACCCGGTCTCGCTGGACCGTGCGCTGGCCGGGGCCGCGGCCGTGATCAACTGCGCGGGGCCGTTCGCGACGACCGCCGCGCCGGTGATCGAGGCGGCGCTGCGGGCCGGGATCCCGTATCTGGACGTGGCGGCGGAGATCGAGGCCAATGTCGACACGTTCGCCGGCTTCGCGGACCGTGCCCGTGCGGCGGGCGTGCCGGTCGTGCCCGCGATGGCCTTCTACGGCGGGCTCGGCGACCTGCTGGCCACGGCCGCGATGGGGGAGTGGACGGCGGCCGACGAGGCGCATGTCGCGTACGGCCTGAACAGCTGGCACCCGACGCCGGGGACACGGATCGCGGGCGAGGTCTCGCGGGGTCGGCGGGACGGGCGGCGGGTGCGGTTCAGCGGCGGGAGGCTGGAGTACCGGGACGACGCGGCCGCGGTGCTGGAGTGGACGTTTCCGGAGCCGCTGGGGGCGCGGGAGGTCATCGGGGAGTTCACGATGGCCGACGTGGTGACCGTCCCCAGCCATCTGGCGATTCCCGAGGTGCGGACGTACATGACGGTCGAGGCGGCCCGGGACCTGTCGTCGCCGGACACTCCGGCGCCGGTCGGGGACGGGGGCGCGGACCGGCGGTCCGACCAGACCTTCCTGGTGGACGTGGTGGTGCGGTCGGGGGACGAGGAGCGGCGGGCCGTGGCGCGGGGCCGGGACATCTACGCGGTGACGGCGCCGCTGGTGGTGGAGGCGGTGGAGCGGCTGCTCACGGGGCGGACGAAGGTGCGGGCGGGGGTGGTGTCGGCCGGGGAGATGTTCGACGCGGCGGACTTCCTGCGGGCGCTGGCGGATCATGTGACGGTGGAACTGCCGTAGCGGGAAAGGCAGTTGGGATGCGCGGCTCGGTCACCCTTGACGTCGGGGTGGCCGGTCGGCATCTTGGGAGCGCTCCCAGACGGTGGCCCCTCCGCTGTCCGAAAGCGTGCCTTCGTGGAAAGCGTGTGTGCTCATGCAGAGTCAGACCAAGCGCCGCCTGTCCCCGGCCGAGCTGGACGCCCTGCTGCGGGCGTCGGCCGGCACGGGCTGCCGGGTGGAGACCGAACTGACCGACGGCTGCTACAACACGGCCTACCGGGTCCGCCTGGACGACGGCCGCCCCGCGATCGTGAAGCTCGCGCCGCTGCCGGAGGTGCCGGTGCTGCGGTACGAGCGGGGCATCATGGCGACGGAGGCGATGGTGTACCGCCGGCTGGCCGAACTCCCAAAGGAGCGTCGAGTCCCCGGCCCCGAACTCCTCTACGCGGACGACGAGTTCCTCATGGTCTCCGTCCTGGAGGGCACCCCGTGGGACAAGGTGGCCACGGCTCTCCCCTCCACCGCCGCAGGCGCCCTGCGCCGTGAACTGGGCGCGCTCACCGCCCGCTTCAACACCGTCACCGCGCAGGACGGCCGGTTCGGCTACCCGGCACCGGAGTCGGGCCTGTCGGCGCCGGACTGGCGGACGGCGTTCACGCTGATGGTGGAGGCGCTGCTGGAGGACGCGGCGCACTGGAACTCGGCCCTGCCCGAGGAGCCGGACACGATCAGGAAGCTGGTGGCGGAGGGCGCCTACGCCCTCGACGAGATCACCGAACCCCGCCTGGTCCACTTCGACCTGTGGCCCGGCAACGTCTTCGTCACCGACGGCCCTTCCCCTCGTATCACCGGCCTCATCGACCACGAACGCGCCTTCTGGGGCGACCCGGCGGCCGAACTGATCTCCCTGGCGTTCGGCGGCGACGCGGGTCCGGACAGTGACGTGGTCGCCGGCTACGTGGCAGCCGGCGGCACCCTCGACTTCACCCCCGCCCTCCACCACCGCCTCGCCCTCTACCAGCTCTACCTGGGCCTGATCCTCGTCGTCGAGGACGGCCCCCGCGCCACGGACGACACCGGTCATATGGCGTGGAGCCGGGAGTACCTGGCGAAGGCGGTGGGGCGGGTGCGGGGGCTGGGGTAGGTTCCGCACCCGCTCGCGCGCTCGGCCTGGTGGCGGCGACCTGTCGGACGTGCTGTCAGGCCGTTCGTGTCACTGGCCGCAGGCGCACCCGGCGGCTGCCGGGGCCTCGTCCTCGGTGCCCTGGCTGGTGCAGCAGCCGTCGCCGGAGGCGTTGGGGTCGGCGCTCTTGCCGAGCGTGTCGGCGTCGGCCTTGACCACGTACACCTCCCACGGCTCCTTGCCGGGGCCGTGGACCCACACCTTGTCCTGGAGGGCGTAGCAGCAGGAGGTGTCGTTCTCCTCGAAGGTGGCCAGGCCGGCGTCCTTGAGCCGGGTGGTGGCCGCGTTGACCTGGTCGGTCGACTCGACCTCGACGCCGAGGTGATCGAGCCCTGTCTCCTGTCCGGGCTCACCTTCGATCAGGACCAGCTTGAGCGGTGGCTCGGTGAGGGCGAAGTTGGCGTACCCCTCGCGCCGCTTGGCCGGTTCGGTGCCGAACAGCTTCGAGTAGAAGGTGATTGACGCTTCGAGGTCGCTGACGCGCAGGGCGAGCTGGGCACGGGACATGACGTGGCTCCGATCTGCTTGCATTGATGTCTGTCGATACAAAGCTTGCGCCTTGTATCGAGAAACGTCAACATAGAAGAATGTCGAAGCAAGAACTTGTGGTGCTGGGCCAGGGCGAAGGGTCCGCCGGTTGCTGCCCCGGGTTGGTGACCGCCCCTCTGGACGATGTGCAGGCGGCCGACCTGGCGAAGGTCTTCAAAGCGCTGGGCGACCCGGTCAGGCTGCGGTTGCTGTCGATGATCGCCTCACGGTCGGGCGGGGAGGTCTGCGTGTGCGACCTGACCCCGGCCTTCGACCTCTCGCAGCCGACGATCTCGCATCATCTGAAGTTGCTGCGTCAGGCGGGCCTGATCGACTGCGAGCGTCGCGGCACATGGGTGTACTACTGGGTGCTTCCCGGCACCCTGGACGGGCTGTCCGCGTTCCTGGCGACCGCACGGACGGCTGAGGGGACCGCGTGAGCGCATCACTCGGCCGCCGGGCCCTCGCTGAGGCCGTGGGGTCGGCCGCCCTGGTCACGGTGGTGGTCGGCTCCGGCATCCAGGCCACCGAACTGACGGACGATGTCGGTGTCCAGCTGCTCGCCAACTCCCTGGCCACCGTGTTCGGCCTGGGCGTACTCATCGCGTTGTTCGGGCCGGTCTCCGGCGCGCACTTCAACCCCGTGGTGACGCTCGTGGCGTGGTTCACCGGCCGCCGCACCTCCGGCGGACTGACGCCCCGGGACCTGGCCGCCTACCTCCCGGCCCAGACAGCCGGTGCCATTGGGGGAGCCGTCCTGGCCGACGCCATGTTCGCCAGACCGTTGGTGCAGTGGTCCACCCATGACCGCTCCGCCGGCCACCTCTGGCTCGGTGAGCTGGTCGCGACGGCCGGGCTCGTCCTGCTCATCTTCGGCCTCACCCGTACCGGTCGCGCCCAGCTCGCCCCCGTGGCCGTGGCCTCCTATATCGGCGCGGCGTACTGGTTCACGTCCTCCACCTCGTTCGCCAATCCGGCCGTCACCATGGGGCGGGCCTTCACGGACACGTTCGCCGGTATCGCACCCGCTTCGGTCGGCGCGTTCGTCGTGGCCCAGTTCGCCGGTGCCGTGGTCGGCCTCGGTCTGGTGGCCGCGGTGTTCGGCCACCCCGCACCCGACCGGACCGGCGCCGTCCCCGCCCCCGTCCCGGACGAACCCGAACTCACGGCTCCCGCCACCCCCTGACCAGCCGCGCCCTGACCCGCCGCGCCCTGACCCGCCGCCCCTGTCCCGCCACGCCCGAGAAAGACATCCGCCATGACCACTCCCGCCGAGCGCCCGTCCGTCCTGTTCGTCTGTGTCCACAACGCGGGCCGTTCGCAGATGGCCGCAGCCTTCCTCACCCGGCTGGCAGGCGATCGAGTCCAGGTACGGTCCGCCGGCTCCGCTCCCGCCGACACCGTCAACCCCGCCGTCGTGGAGGCTTTGGCCGAGGTGGGCATCGACATCTCGGCCGAGGTCCCCAAGGTGCTCACCGTGGAGGCCGTCCAGGCGTCCGACGTCGTCATCACGATGGGATGCGGGGACACCTGCCCGGTCTTCCCGGGCAAGCGCTACCTCGACTGGAAGCTCCCCGACCCGGCCGGTCAGGGTGTGGCCGCCGTCCGTCCGATCCGGGACGAGATCGAGAAGCGCGTCCGCGGCCTGATCGGTGAGATCGCCCCGGGAGCCCAGCCGTGAGCGGGGCCGGCGGGATCCGTATCGCCGAGATGGTGCCCGAGCACGCGAACGAGGTCCTGACGATCTATCAACTCGGCATCGACGAGGGCAACGCCACCTTCGAGACGACCGCACCGACCTGGGAGCACTTCGACGCCTCCCGGGTGCCCGGCCACCGGCATGTCGCCCTGGACGACTCGGGCACGGTGCTCGGGTGGGTCGCCGCGGTGCCGGTGTCGGACAGGTGCGTGTACGCGGGAGTCGTGGAGCACTCGGTGTACGTCCACCCCGATGCCCGCGGCCGGGGCGTCGGCGCGGCCCTGCTGGGCGCGCTGATCAAATCCACCGAGGCGGCAGGCATCTGGACCATTCAGTCGGGCATCTTCCCGGAGAACGTCAGCAGCCTCGCCCTGCACCGGAAGACGGGTTTCCGGGTCATCGGCACCCGCGAACGCCTCGGGCAGCTCCACGGGGTCTGGCGGGACGTCGTGATGATCGAACGGCGGAGCGGCTCCGTCGCGTAGGCCTGGCACCGCAATCGTTCATCCACCTCGCCGCAACGGCCAACCGCGTCTGGGACGAGCCCCTGTTCTCGCGGACCTTCGAGGGAACAGGGCCGTACGTCGCCCAAGACAGACGTCCGGGACGTGGTCGCCGACGGGGTTCTGCGGGAGACCCGGACCGATCCGGGCACCGCCGCGTGATCACCGTCATCGCAGACACGTCGGGTCTCCTGGCGGCCCTGGACTCGGCCCACCCGGAGCACGCGGCGGCCAACGAGGCGATCATGGCGGCCGGCCTGCCGGTGATGTCCTCGTTGCTGCCGGCCGAACTCGACCAACATCCGGCGCTGGATGAGCCGGGGAGCGGTGAACATGGCGCCGACTGCGACACCGACGCGGTCCTCGCTGCGATCCTCACCCTCGACCGACGCGACTTCCGTGCCGTACGGCCACTGGGACGGCCTCCCCCTCTGACAGGGCCTTGGCCTCCCTCAGGTCACCCCTGACCCTGCCCCTGGGTGATGTTCACCATCCACGGCACCCCGAACCGGTCCGTGCACATCCCGAAGACGTCGCCCCACATCTGCTTGTCGAGGGGGACCGTCACCGTGCCCTCGGCCGAGAGCTTGTCCCAGTAGCCGCGGAGTTCGGTGTCGTCGTCGCCGCTGAGGCTGATCGAGTAGTTGTTGCCGATCGTCAGCGGCATGTCCGGGTGGGCGTCGGCGGCCATCAGGGTGAGGCCGGACGGGGTTTCCAGCATGCCGTGCATGATCTTGTCGGCGAGGGGTGTGTCCGCCTGGCCGAAGGAGCCGTAGGTGTTCAGGGCGAGGGTGCCGCCGAACACCTCCTTGTAGAACTCCATCGCCTGTCGAGTGGTGCCGTCGAAGCTGAGGTACGGGTTGAGGCGCGCGGCCATCGAAACCTCCCTGGAGGAGTGCGATCTCCTTCGGAGGCTAACCGGGGCCACTGACAACGGCACTCGGTGAGTGATACCTTCGCGAAGGAATTTTTCTGAACGGGAGGAGCTGGGAATGACGGTGGTCGCGGGTATAGGCAGCGGCGGGACACGGGTCGACACGGCGTACCGGCCGGCCTACCTCGTCTTCTGTGACGTCGACGAGACGCTCATCGACTGCAAGAGCATGTTCGAGTTCCTGCGTTTCCAGCTCGTGCGGAGGTACGGGGAGGAGGGAGAGCTGCGGTACCGGCTCGTCGAGGCCGACCTCAAGGGGCGGTCCGCCGCCGGGGTCCCCCGCGAGGACGTCAACCGGGCCTACTACCGCTCCTACGCCGGCGAGAGCGCCGAGGAGATGGCCGACCTGGGCCGCGAGTGGTTCTCGCTCGCCGCCTCCGTGCCCGGGTTCTTCATCGCCTCCACCGTGGCCGAACTGGCCCGGCACCGCGCCGCCGGCGCCGACATCGTGCTCGTCTCCGGCTCCTTCGCGCCCTGCCTCGACCCCGTCGCCGAGTACGTCGGCGCCCGGCACGTCCTGTGCTCCTCGCCGGTCGTGCGCGACGGCCGTTACACCGGCGAGCTGCCCGAGCCCGTGATCGGCGAGGGCAAGCGCGCGGCGGCCCTGCGGCTGCTCGCCGAGCACCCGGGCGTCAACCCGCGCGACTGCTTCGCGTACGGCGACCATCCCTCCGACTTCCCCCTCCTCGACTGCGTCGGCCACCCGCGTGGTGTCGGCGACGACCCCGTCGTACGCGGTTATCTCGCCCGGCGTGCGGACCGGGCCGCGGTCGCCGTCTCCGGGTGTGCGCTCGCCTGCTGGTCCATGGGCCGCGACGAGCAGTCCGAGGGCTGCTCCGGGGAGTGCGCGCTGCCGCTGAGCTGAGCGCGCACACGGACCGGGGAGGGGCGGAGGCCGTAGTGGCCTCCGCCCCTCCCCGTGTCGCATCCGCCGGGTCAGTCGATGCTCCGGCAGATGTGCGGCTCCAGCTCCGCGTCGTCGGCGTCTCCCGCCAGGTGGAGGACGGGGCACCGCGCCTCGGGCCCGGTGTTCAGCAGGTACCAGCTGCCGCCGCGCTGGACCGAGGCCAGGGTGCCGTTGGCCAGGACGTGCAGGCGGGGGAGGGACGGGGGATGGGGGGCGGTGGTGGTGATCATGGGTTCTCCTGATGGCTGTCGGTGTCATGCGCACGCGTGGGGGTTCTCCGTCGTGGTGCTGGTCGCGGGTCCGGCCGTCCTGTGTCGGTCTGTTCCTTCGCTACCTTGCCCCCGCCAGCACCGGCTCGCTCAGCGGCACCCGCGTCTCCGCGCGCTCCCTCGTCGGGCGGGCGTGGGCCGTCGGGGCCCAGCGGAACAGGGCCGAGCCGACCGACATACCGCCACCGAAGGCCGACAGGACCGTCAGGTCGCCCTCGGTGAACAGGCCGCGGCGATGGGCCACGTCCAGGGTGATCGGGACGGACGCGGCGCCGGTGTTGCCGTGGTGGGCGAGCGCGAGGTGCATCCGGGCCGTGTCCAGGCCGAGCGCGGGCCACACCTCCGCCAGCATCACGCCGTTGGCCTGGTGGGGGACGAAGTGCCGTACGGAGCGGGCGGGTACGGCCGCCTTGGCCAGCAACTCGTGGATCGCGCCCGGCAGGTTGTCGTGCACGAAGCCGCGCACCCCGCGCCCGTCCATCGTGAACCAGTGCGCGCCCTCCGCCACCGACCGCGCCGACGCGGGCCGCCTGCTGCCGCCCGCCGGCACGCTGATCAGCCGGTGCTGGTCGCCGCGGGTCGTCAGGCTGGTGGTGATCGGGCCGGTTCCGGCCGGCACGGGCCCGAGGACGACGGCCCCCGCGCCGTCGCCGAACAGGATGGCCGTCTTGCGGTCGGCCGGATCCAGGATGCGGGAGTAGATGTCCGCGCCGATGACCAGGGCGTACGGCCCCTGCCCCGACTCCGTTCGCGGCTCGGCGCGCAGCATGCGGTCCGCCGCGGTCAGCGCGAACATGAAGCCGCTGCACACCGAGTTGACGTCGAACGCGGCGGCCCGGCGCGCCCCGATGAGGTCGGTGACGATGGCGGCGGTGGCGGGCTGGGGGTGGTCCGGGGTGGAGGTGGCGACGACGACGTACGCGATCTGGTCCGGCGTCAGACCCGCCTGGAGCAGGGCGCGTTGGGCAGCCTGGGCGGCCAGGTCCGACGTGGCCTCGTGCGGGGCGGCGCGGTGTCGTCGTCGTATGCCGGTCTTGCGTTCGATCCACTCGGCGGTCACGCCCGCCGCCTCGCCGACCTCGTCGTTGTGGGCGACGGCGGCGGGGAGGTAGGAGCCGGTGGCGATGATGCCGATGGGGTGGGTGGTCATGGGTACTCCTCGTGTCGTGACTCGGCGAAAGATGACGTCACTTGGCGGGCTCGGTCGTGAACTCCCCGAAGCTCGGGCCCTGGAGCTTCAGCTGCGCGTGGATGTCGCCGCCGAGACCGAAGTGGCCGATGGCACCGCCGTAGTTCTGCTGGTAGCTCATCCACAGCACGACCACGTTGATCACCCGGTTAGAGCCGGGGGTGCCCGGCGCCGGGAAGGGGTTGGGGAGGGTCGCCCGGTAGTGGGCCATGCCGTTGCTGTCGCTGATGAACGCGTTCGGCACGCCGAGCGGGCCGGGGCGAGTCGGGCCCGCCGGGTCGAGGTCGTGCTCGCGCAGCGACATGACCGTGTAGAGGCTGTCGGGGATCAGGCCGGTGAAGGCGAAGGAGAAGTCCGCGCTGCGCCCGTGCGCCGGCACATGCACCTCCAACTGGCCGCGCGCCTTGGTCCACTGGCCCAGCGTGATCGGCTCACGCAGCTTCGGGCCGTCCTCCTCGCGCAGGTCCGGGATGGGCGCCCCGTGCAGCGGATAGCTCGGGCGGCGCACGTCATGCGCGTCGGGGCGCTGCTCCGGGGCGAACAGCATCGGATAGTTGTTGCACGGCAGCGGCAGGGGCAGGGTGAACAGCTGGACCTGGGCGTCGGGACCGGCCGGGTCGGTGAGGTCGAGCTCGCGGACGATGTCGTACGGCAGGTTCTGGCCGAGCGGGGGCAGGGGGCTGTCCGGGGAGACCACCGCGCCGCCCCACGCGGAGACGGTGGAGCCGTCGGCGCCGGGCCGGTTGACGCGGCCGATGACGACGAAGTCGCCGTTCTCGTCCACGATCTCGCTCGGCGGGTAGAGCGGGCCCTGGGTGGTGACGCTCAGGTCGTAGGTCCGGGTCATGGGGGCGGCGGGGGCGGTGGGTGCGGGCGCCGGAGCCGTGGGCGCCACAGGGGCCGCGGGTGCCTCGGGTGCGATGGTCATGTCGGGTGTTCCTTCGCGGATACGGACGGCCGGCCGCGCAACGCCGCGCGGGTGCACAGGAGTTCAGCGGCCGGCCGTGGGGCGGGAAGGGGAGTCGGCGTCAGGCGGTGACGCGCTCGTAGATGCGGGTGTACAGGCCGTTGTCGCCTCCGGTGATGTAGGTGTCGCCCGCCTCGCGGACGATCTGCTGGTAGCGGGGGGAGGTGAACGCCTCCATGTACGTCGCCGGGTCGGCGTCGAAGCCGGACACGAACATCACGCCGGGCTCGGTGCTGGCCAGCGAGTGGAAGGCCTGGAAGCTCTTGACCTCGTCCGTGGTGCGCACGACGTCGAAGATGGTCTCCTCGCGCCAGGCGCGGTACTGCCGGTAGACCCGCGGCACGACCTCGACGTGCCGCATCTGCACGTAGTGGGTGTCGGGCAGCGCGCCGGCGGCCGGCTTGGGCGCCTCGACGAACTGGAGGAACTGGCGGCGGAAGTCGCCCTCGCCCAGCGGGCCGACGGCCTCCCACAGCTTCCACCAGTCGGCGCGCAGCTCCTCCATCTGCTCGAACCCGCGGTGCAGCGGGGCGAGTTCGAGGACGGAGTTGCTCTCCAGACCGCGGTAGAGGATGCGGCCGTCGAAGCCGGACGCGTCGTTGTGGGCCTGCCATGCCTCGGCGACGGCGTCGATCTGCTCGGGCTTGGCGAACAGCTCGGTGGCGGTGATGAGGGCGGCGGAAGCGGACATGACTGTCTCCTTGAGTGGGGTGTGAAGTGGGGGCAGAGCGAGAGGGGTCGAGCGGTGTCGCCGGTTGTCGCCGGTTCAGACGGTGGCCAGCACCGGCTCCGCCGGCGTGATCGTCTGCCGCGCGTTGCGCAGCGTGTGCTCCACGGCGGACCGGCCCCGGCGGTGCTCCTTGGCCTCGATGACCGGGGCGTCGAAGGCCGTGTAGGTGACGGTGGTGATGGAGGCGCGGCGGTCGGCCTGGTGGAGGGAGATCTCCGCGGCGAAGGACAGCCGGTCCGGGTTGTCGAGCTCGGCGCGCAGCGAGTGGTAGACGACCGTGGCGTCGACCGGGAAGAGGAAGTTCTCGAAGGACGTGTTCATCGACTCGATGACGTAGTAGTACGAGCGGTCCAGGTAGCGGGCGGCGTGGTAGCGCTCGCTGACCGCGAGGAACATCTGCCGGGCCGCCTCGACGGCCACCATGCCCTGGACGTGCTCGCCGGTCTGGTGGTCGATGAGCAGTTCGTTGTCGTTGTGGACCCGGAGGCCGGCGGAGAAGAGGTCCGCCCCGTCCCGCCTCAGGTCGGCTATCAGGGTGTTGCTGCTTCGGTGTTTGTGGGCCTCGCCGCGGCCGGCCAGGGCCGGCGGGCGGAAGTCGAGGTCGAGGCGGTCGCCCAGGCCGAGCAGCAGGGCCGCGTCACGGACCATGTCCGCGTCCTCGGCGGTGACGCCCTGACCGGCGCGGACCCGCACCGGCCGACTGTCCCAGGAGTACACCCCGAGGCGCATCTCCTCGATGAACTGGCTGACGGTGAGGACGTCCTGCTGGACGGCGAATCCGGCGAAACGGTCACCGACGAGCAGCAGGGTCCGGAGGGAGGCTGTGGCTGACATGCGTTTCTCCTTGACGAGGGAGGAGCGTCGGACGAACAGGGACAGCTGATGTGCTGGACGCACTGGACGTACGGGGCCTGCCGCCGCTTCCGCACCGGTTCTCCTGGGGATTCCCGGGGTGGCGGGGCCGATGTGAAAGACCGTAGAGGAGTCTCGGCGCGAGTGCAACCATCTAGTTGGTTTTTCTGAACCATCCAGTTGGTTGTGGTGTGGACTACGCTGTTCCCATGGCTGAGACACCCAAGGCGCAGGCGACCCGCGCCAAGCTTCTGGAAGCCGCCGAGGCGGAGTTCTCCGAGCATGGGCTCGCGGGGGCGCGCGTGGACCGCATCGCCGAGCGCTCCGGCGTCAACAAGCAGCGCATCTATGCCTACTTCGGCAACAAGGAAGCCCTGTTCGCGGCCGTGATGACCAAGGTCTACGCCCATATGTCGGAGGCCGTCCCCATCCCCGTCACGGAGGAGGGGCTGCGCTCCTATGTGGGCGAGGTCTTCGACTACCACCGCCAGTCCGACCTGGTGCGGCTGCTGGCCTGGGAGGGTCTGCACTACCGGGACAAGCCGATCCCGGACGAGAAGGAGCGCGAGGCGTACTACGTCCACAAGACGGCCGCGCTCAGCCTCGCCCTCGGCGTCGACGACCCCGCGACCGCCGCCCGCGTGCTCATCGCCCTGGTCGGCATCGCGTCCTGGCCGTTCATCGTGCCGCAGCAGCGCCGGCTGATGCTCGGCCCGGACGGGGACACGGAGAGCGGCTGGGCGCTGCTGCGGGCAAGCGTGGTGGCACACGGCCACTCGATCATCGACAACGTGCTCCAGGGGTCGGTCTGAGGGTCGTCAGGAGCCTGATCGGCTGAGGGAGTCCGGAGATTTCCGGGCTCCCTTTTCGCTGGTCGGGGGCGGTTCGGCCGGGGTTTGACCAGCTAGCTGGTTCTGGAAAACCAACTAGATGGTTGCGCAGACTCCTCAACCCGGCTACCTTTTTCATCACCAGGCAGGGCCCGCTCGTACCGGGCCCGCCGCTGCTAGCTGACGTACCGTCAAGCCGGGTGTGCAGCCCGGGAATTGAGGAAGTCATGAACGCCTCCCCTGCCTCCCCTGCCTCCAACGCCGCCATCCCCGCCACCCCCGTCATCGTCGTCAGCGGCGCCACCGGCGGTATGGGCTCGGCCGTGGTCGAGGAGCTGGCCCGGTCGGACGCCACCGTCGTCCTGCTCGGCCGGGACGCGGCCCGTCTGGAACGGACCCGGCAGGAGATCGACGCCCGCACGGGCGGCGCGGGGCGGCTCGTGACGTACGAGACCGACATCAACTCCGCCGCCTCGGTCGACGCCACGGTCGCCGTCCTGGTCGCCGAGCTCGGCCGGGTGGACGGCCTGGTGCACACCGCCGGCGACGGCCCGCTCGCCCCGCTCGCCGAAGCCGACGACGCGATGTGGCAGGCCACGTTCAACGGCAAGCTGATGGGGGCCGTACGGCTCACCCGGGCGCTCGCCGGTCCGCTGGCCGAGGGCGACGGTGGCTCGGTCGTCCTGGTCAGCGGTGTCTTCCGCAAGGATCCCGACCCGCTCTTCCCGGTCAACAGCGCGGTCAACGCCGCCGTCGCGGCCTTCGCCAAGGCCGTCTCCAAGGACCTCGGGCGCTCGGGCGTCCGGGTCAACGTCCTCGACCCCGGTGCCGTCCGCACCCCCCTGTGGGACGAGATCGCCAAGGCGATCGGCGACCGCACCGGCGCCACCGCCGACGAGGTCACGGCCCAGGTCGCCGCACAGACCCCGCTCGGCAGACTGGCCGACCCGGAGGACGTGGCCCGCCTCGCGGCCTTTCTCCTCTCGCCCGCCGCCCGGCACATCACGGGCGCCGCCCTCACCCTCGACGGGGGAGCCTCGGCCGGCCTGTAACCGCCGCCGCGCCACCGCTTCTCGCCCGACCCTCGGCCGGCCTGTAACCGCCGCCGCGCCACCGCTTCTCGCCCGACCCTCGGCCGGCCTGTAACCGCCGCCGCGCCACCCCTTCGCGCCCGACCCTCGCCCGACCCTCGGCCGGCCTGTAGCCCGCCGCCGCGCCCCTCTTCCTGCTCGACCCTCAACCCCCGTACGCCACAAGGAGCTTCGTCATGCCCATCCTCTCCATGACCACCTGGCCGAACCAGACCGACGAGAAGTGCCAGGAGCTGATCGAGGAGCTCACCGCGACCGTGCACCGGGTCATCGGGGCACCCCTCGACAAGATCACCGTCTTCATCCAGGAGATCCCGCAGAACCGCTGGGGCGAGGGCGGAGTGCTCGGCACGAACCCGGAGTTCGCCGAACTCAGCCGTCGCCGCGCCGCGCCGGTGGACGCCTGAGCGAACCCACTCCGGCCCTCCCTGGCTGAGGGCCCCTCCCCCCTCCACCCCTTTCTCACAAGGAGAGTTCCCATGGCCATCCTGACCCGGCCCGCGCGGACCGACCGGCCCCGCACCCCGGACGGACCGGCGGCGGACCCGTCCGCCCCCACCTCCCCCTCGACCTCCTCCACCACCACCGTCCTCGCGGCGGCCCTGCTCGCCTTCTTCGTCATCTCCCTCGACGGCTCGGTCGTCAACGTGGCCCTCCCGGCCATCTCCCACAGCCTCGGCGGCACGATGGCCGACCTCCAGTGGATCGTGGACGGCTACACGCTGATGTTCGCGGCGTTCATGCTGTCGGCCGGTACCTTCTCGGACCGGATCGGTGCCAGCCGCGCCTACGCCTGGGGGCTTGCCTCCTTCACCGTCGCCTCCCTGGCCTGCGGTGTCGCCCCGAACCTCGGCACGCTGATCGGCGCCCGCATGGTGCAGGGCGGTGCGGCGGCGCTGATGGTGCCGGCCTCGCTCGCGCTGATCCGGCAGACCTACACCGACCCCGGCAAGCGGGCGCGGGCCATCGCGATCTGGACGGCGGCCGGTTCGGTGGCCGTGGCGGTCGGGCCGGTCATCGGCGGCATGCTCACCAGCGGGCTGAGCTGGCGCGCGGTGTTCTACCTGAACCTCCCGGTCGGTGCCCTCGGGCTCGCCCTGCTGACCCGTATCGCCCCCTCGCCGCGCCGGGCGGCCCCGGTGGACCTGCTCGGGCAGCTCTCGGTGGTGGCGTCCCTGGCCGGTCTGACGTACGCCGTGATCGAGGGCGGGCGTGCGGGCTGGGGGAGCGCGGACGTGCTGGGCACCCTGGCGCTCGCCGCGGTGGCGATCGCGGTGTTCGTGACGACGCAGTCGCGGCGTGAGCAGCCGATGGTGCCGCTGAGCATCTTCAAGAACCGCACGGTCGTCGTCTGCCTCGCGGCCGGCTTCACCATCAACGCGGTCTTCTACGGCGCGATCTTCCTGCTCGGCATGTACTTCCAGCAGGTGCGCGGCGCCTCCCCGGTCAGCACCGGCGCGATGTTCATCCCGATGTGCGCGCTAATTTCCATCGTCAACATGGCGGGCGTCAAGCTCGCGGCCCGCAAGGGTGCGTGGGTGCCGATGGCCATCGGCCAGCTGGTGATGACGGCGGGCTCGGTGCTCATGCTGACGGTCACCTCCTCCACCTCGTACTGGATCCCCGTGCTGCTCCTGGTCCCGATCGGCCTCGGCGGCGGACTCGCGGTGCCCTCCCTCACGGCGGCCATCCTGGAGAACATCGACGGCGACCGGGCCGGTACGGCGGCTGCGGTGCTCAACACCTTCCGGCAGGTGGGCAGTTGCATCGCGGTGGCGGCGTTCGGCGCGCTGATCGCGGACACCTCCCACTTCCAGCAGGGCATGGACACCAGCTTTGTGATCAGCGTGGTGATGCTGCTGGCGACGGCGGCGGCCACGGCCCTGTTCCTGCCCCGCCTGACCAACAGGCCGAGCGAGAACACCAAGGCCTAGGGGTACCCGACGTACCCCTGGACGGCCGGTCGGTTCCGACGCCCCCCGCCCACCGCACCGGCCAGCGCACGAAGACCCCGGCCCGGGTTCCACTCCCGGCGCCGGGGTCTTCGTCGTGTCCCGGCCGTGCGCCCGCGCACTTCCTTCGCAAAGCCCCGTTAAAATACCTTCACGAAGGAATTTAAAACAGGCAGGATGGACCCATGACCGTCATGGAAGAACGCACCGTTCCTCATCCCCCACCGGACACGACGACCATCCCGCCCGACACCACCCGCACCCGCCTCGCCGAACTCGCCCTCATACGCGAGCTCGCGCACGAGGGCCCCGCCCCCGGCGCGAGCGACCAGCAGCACGCGCGGGGCAAGCTCACCGCCCGTGAGCGCATCGAACTGCTCCTGGATCCCGGGTCGTTCACCGAGATCGAGGCGCTGCGGCGGCACCGCGCCACCGGGTTCGGTCTTGAGGCCCGGCGGCCCTACACCGACGGTGTCGTCACCGGCTGGGGCACCGTGGACGGCCGGACCGTGTTCGTCTACGCCCATGACTTCCGTATCTTCGGCGGCGCCCTCGGCGAGGCCCACGCCACGAAGATCCACAAGGTGATGGACCTCGCGCTGGCCGCCGGGGCGCCGCTGGTCAGCCTCAACGACGGGGCGGGGGCCCGGATCCAGGAGGGGGTCAGCGCGCTCGCCGGGTACGGCGGGATCTTCACCCGCAACGTCGCCGCCTCCGGTGTCCTGCCGCAGATCAGCGTGATGCTCGGGCCCTGCGCCGGCGGCGCCGCCTACTCGCCCGCGCTCACCGACTTCGTCTTCATGGTCCGCGGCATCTCCCAGATGTTCATCACCGGCCCCGACGTCGTCCAGACCGTCACCGGCGAGAAGGTCAGCCAGAACGGCCTCGGCGGTGCCGACGTGCACGCCGATGTCTCCGGTGTCGCCGCCGCGGCCTACGACGACGAGGCGAGCTGCCTTCAGGACGTACGGCATCTGCTGTCCCTGTTGCCGGCCAACAACCGCGAACTCCCGCCCTACGAGACGCCGTCGGACGACCCCGAGCGGCGCTGCGAGGCCCTGCTCGACCTGGTGCCGGCCGAGCCGAACCAGGCGTACGACATCCACCGGGTGATCGAGGAGATCGTCGACGACGGCGACTTCTTCGAGGTGCAGCCCACCTGGGCCGCCAACCTGGTGTGTGCCCTCGCCCGGCTCGACGGGCATGTCGTCGGCGTCGTCGCCAACCAACCCGCCGCCACCGCGGGGGTGTTGGACATCGCCGCCTCGGAGAAGGGCGCGCGGTTCGTGCAGTTCTGCGACGCCTTCAACATCCCGCTCGTCACGCTCGTGGACGTCCCCGGGTTCCTGCCGGGCGTCGGCCAGGAGCACGCCGGGATCATCCGGCACGGGGCCAAGCTGCTGTACGCGTACTGCAACGCCACCGTGCCGAGGATCTCGCTGGTGCTGCGCAAGGCGTACGGCGGCGCCTACATCGTCATGGACTCCCGGTCCATCGGCGCCGACCTCGCCCTCGCCTGGCCCACGAACGAGATCGCCGTGATGGGGGCCGAGGGCGCCGCGAACGTCGTCTTCCGGCGGGAGATCGCCGCCGCGGACGATCCCGAGGCGGTGCGCGAGCGGCGGATCAAGGAGTACAAGTCCGAGCTCATGCACCCCTATTACGCCGCCGAGCGCGGGCTGGTGGACGACGTCATCGATCCTCGTGACACCCGGGCCGTGCTGGTCCGCTCGCTCGCCATGCTCCGCACCAAACACGCCGACCTGCCCTCCCGTAAACACGGGAACCAGCCGGTATGAGCGCGCCCGCCGAAGAGCCGGTGCTCCGCGTGCTGCGCGGCGCGCCGACCCCCGAGGAGCTCGCCGCCGCCACCGCCGTACTGCTGGAACTGGCCCGGCGGACGTCTGCCGCGGAGGAGCCCGCGCCCGCCCGGACCGCCGCCGCACCCACCTGGCACCGCCCGGCCCTGACCACGCACCGCACCGCCGCGTCCTGGCGCCACTGAAGATCATCCCGACCCTCCCCAGAGAAGGATCACCATGTCCGTGAGCGACACCACGACCGAGTACGCGGCCTACGACCGCAAGCGCCCCACCGCCTACGTCACCACCCACGCCGAGACCTACTCCCTGGAGGAGGTCGTCCGCATCAGCGGGCTCGACGCCGACACCCTCGGCTGGTACGAGCGGCAGGGGCTGATCGAGGGCGCCGAGGAGGACCCGTACGGGGTGCGCGCCTACAGTCCGATCCATCTGCGCTGGCTGGAGTTCCTCAACCATCTGCGCAGCACCGGGATGTCACCGGCCGACATGAACCACTACGTCGAGCTGTACCGGGCGGGCGACCGGACCATCGCCGCCCGCCGTGAACTGCTCGAAGCACACCGGGAGTCGCTGCGCGCGCGGACCGGCTCGTTCACCGCCACGCTCCGGTACCTGGACTGGAAGATCGGGTTCTACGCGGAGCGCGAGGCCGTGCTGGCCCGTTCCTCGGTGGCCCCGCCGAGCGCGGTGGAGGCGTAGGCCGCGGCCACCGGCTCCAGCCGGAGCACTCCGTGCGAGGCGACCGTGTGGACGTCCCGCCACAGGCGGGTCAGTTCGCCGGAACCGGCGCGCAGCTGCGAGCCGCCGGTGCGGAAGAGCCGGTCCACGACGTCGGCGAGGAGGCCGACGGCGACGGCCGCGTCCCGCTGATTGCCGGTGACGAGGGCGGGGGTGACCGGGTCGGAGTCGGCGCGCCGTGCGGCCCGTTCGAGGAGCAGGCCCGCCGCGTCGATGTGGGCCGAGGTCACCGCGAGCGTCTCGCGCACCGCCGCGCTGTCGTGGGGCGGGCGCCCGCTGCCCGGCGCCTTGGCCGCCGCCCACCCCGACCACACCGCCAGCGCCCTGCGGGCCGCGCCCAGCGCCGGCGCGCAGAACAGGAGACCGCCGGCGAGCTGAGCGGGCGCGGTATGGCAGCGGGGCAGCCCGGGAGCCGAGCCGCCACGCATCAACTCGGCGAACGGAAAGGTGAGTTCGTGCGGGACAAAGGCGTCCTGCACGACCGCGGTGTGGCTGCCGGTGCCGCGCAGCCCAGTGGCGTCCCAGGTGTCGAGTACGTCGACGCAGGCGCCCGGCACCGCGAACACCCGCGTCTCCCCGTCGTCCCCCGGCGCGGCGGCGAGCATCCACTCCGCGCTGTCGACGCCGCTGACGCACCCCCAGGTGCCGGTCAACCGCCAGCCGTCCGGTGCCGGTTCGGCCCGCCCGGCGGGCGGCATGAGCGCCGCCGATATCCGCACGTCCGGGGAGGCGCCCCACACCCTTTGCTGCCCTTCCTCGGGCAGCAGCGCGGCGTACCGCCCGTGCACGGCCCACAGCATGGCGACCCAGGCGGCCGAGGTACATGCCTCGCCGACCGCGGCGGCCTCGTGCAGCAGGTCCGTGAACGTCCCCTCCCTGCCGCCCCATCGGCGCGGCACGAAGTGCCGGGCCAGGCCGGTGGCGGTCAGCTCCGCCACCACCTCCGGCGCCAACCGCCGTCCGCTGTCCGCCTCCTGGGCGTGCGCGGCGGCGGTGACGAGTGCGGTGGTCGCGAGGGACATACGACTACTCCTTCAGTATCAGGTAAAAAAAGTGCGTTCAAGAAGGTATTGTTCGAGAGCCCTGGCCGCTCTCCCTCTGCTCCGACCACCATCCGAAGGGACACGCGATGGCGAAACAGGCGCGCTCACTGCGCACCCATGAACTGGTCCTCGACGCCGCCGCGGCCGAGTTCGTCCGCCACGGGTATCCGCGCGCCAACCTCCAGCACGTGGCGGCCCGCACCGGGCTGACCAAGGGCGCCCTGTACGCCCACTTCGCCTCCAAGGAACAGCTGGCACGGGCGCTCACCGGGCATCTCGACGAGGTCGTCGACGAGCTCCTCGCCCGGCACAAGGACGGGAACCTCCCGGCGCACGAGCGGTTGCGCGCCCTGTGCTGCGCCCTCGCCGAGCGCGTGGAGTCGGACGTACGGTTCAACGCGGCGCTGCGTCTGGTGATGGACGAGGCCCAGTCGGCTGCCGAACCCCCGCGGCTCCCGGCCGACTTGAGGTCGCTGTCCGCCGAGTCGCCGGCCGATCTCGCCGTGGTGATCCTGGTGGGCGCCTACTACACGGCCCCCGATCCGGAACGGCGCGGACTGGCCGAGCGGGTGCGGGGGCTGTGGGACGCGGTGGACGGCTCTCAGGCGGTAGAGGAAACGGGCACCCGGTGATCCACGTGAGCGGCACCGTCCGCCGCCCGGGTGCCCCACAGGGTGCGGCAGGTGGCGAGCGCGGTGCCGTTCTGTACGGCGTCCAGGGTGACCCGGGTCCGGCCGGACCCGGTCTCCGGCGCGCGCTCGCGCACCACCAGGTCGATGGGAGCGTCGAGTTCGCCGAAGGCGAGGCAGTCGGACTCCATGCCGAGCAGGGTGTGCCCGGCGCCCCGCGCCATGTCGCCGGGGTGCAGCAGCAGATGGGCGAGCTGGCGGAAGCCCTCCAGGGTGACCATGAGCGGGACGTGGTCGCTGGGGTGGTCGAAGAAGATCGGGTGCTCGACGTCGACCAGCAACTGCCAAGGGCCGTCGGTGCGTTCGCGCACCAGCACGCTGTCCTTGGCGCGCAGCCGTCCCACCGCCGCCGGGTGCACCCGCTCCAGCGGGCGCGGGGCCGGGCCGGTCACCGCGACGCCGCGCGGCTTGGCGCCCCGGCCGCGCAGCATCGCGTACCGCTTGTCGTCCACGGCGACGACGTGCAGCGCGCCGCGCCCGCAGGTGCGGCCGCCGACGGTGAGGACGACTTCGAGCCGCATGCCGTATCGATTCGGCGGACGGTTGCCGACCCACACCCACCGCGCCTCCAGGACCACCGGGACCGGTTCGCCGCCGATGCGCAGGGCGGCCGGGTCGGTGATCTCGAACTCCGAGCCGAAGCCGATGAAGCGATGGGTGAGCGGCACCTCGTAGTAGGCGTGCGCGAGGTAGACCAGGGCCTGGCGGATCGTCTCCATGAAGAGCAGCGGGTCGCTGGTGCCGTCGCTGCCCGGCGAGTAGAGCGCGTGGTCGCGCGGCCACTGGGCGGCGACCAGGAAGGAGTGCTCGCCGGTGCGGACGGCGTCGGTGAGGAAGACCTCGGCGATGGCGGCGCGGTGCACCATGTGGCGCGGGACCGGCTGGAGCCAGCGGAGCTGCGGACCCTGGACTTCCGCTCGTACGGCGGTCGAGCCCGCCGTGGTGCGTATGGGCGTGGAGACAGGTGTGACGACAGGCTGATGCATGGTCTGAACCCCCAGTGAATGTATTCACGCAGACAGCAACACCGGCACAACATCCGCACAGGGCCGGCGCCGGTCGAGCCGCCACTTACAATACATTCCCGAAGGTATATTTCAAGGAACGCCAGAGGATCGCCAGAGGATGGACAGTATGGCCGTGGAACGCAGCGCAGCCAGGCCCCGGCCCGCCCGGGACACCGCCCCCCGGCACCGGGACACGGGCCTCAAGCAGGAGCGGGCCGTGCGCACCCGCGGGCAGGTGCTCGACGCGGCGGCGGAGGCCTTCGCCACCCAGGGCTTCCCGGCGGTGACCGTGCAGGACGTGGCCGCGCTCGCCGGGGTGACCAAGGGCGCGGTCTACTTCCACTACGCCAACAAGGAGGCCCTCGCCCAGGCCTGCGCCGAGGAGTTCTACCACCGCCTCGGCGTCATCGGGCAGGAGGTGGAGGAGGCCGACCTCTCCCCGCTCCAGGCGGTGACCGAGCTGCTGGAGCGCACCGCGCGCGCCTTCCGTGACGAGACGATGGTCCAGGCCGGCGCCCGCCTCCAGATCGAGCGCTCCCTGATCGGCGCCGAGATGCCCATGCCCTACCTCGGCTACACCGAGTCCCTCACCGGGTGGCTCCGCCAGGCCCAGCAGACGGGCCAGCTGCCCGCCGGCACCTCCCCCGAGGCCACCGCCCGTGTCCTGGTCTCCGCCTTCTTCGGCGCCCAGCACATCTCCTGGGTTCTCAACGACCGTGCGGACATCGCGGACCGGGTACAGGAGATCCTGACGGCGGTGGTCCCGGTGGCGGCGAAGAGCTGACCGGGGGCCGGCGAGCAAAGGCGAGGTGAGGACCCGTGTGGGAGTGGCGTGACCCGGAGCCGGACCGGGAGGTTGACCTGGACCGGGCGATGGCCGTGGCGACGGAACTGGCGGCCTGGGCGGCCGAGTTGATCCGCCGCCCCCGTCCCGACGCCGTACGGGAGAAGGAGGGCCCCGCCGACATCGTCACCGACACCGACGAAGCGGTGGAGACCCACCTGCGCGAGGCGCTCACCGCGGCCTTCCCGGACCACGGGATCGTGGGCGAGGAGTACGGCGTCACCGAGGGCGCCCCCGACGCCCCGCACTGGGTGATCGACCCGGTCGACGGCACCACCAACTACGCCCACGGTCTCGGCTGGTGCTCCCTCTCCCTGGGCCTCGCCGCCCCCGACGGCACCCCGCTGCTGGGGGTGGTCGCGGACCCGTGGCGGCACGAGACGTTCACCGCGATCAGGGGGCGGGGCGCCCGCCTCAACGGGACCCCGGTCCAGGCCGCCTCCCACACCACCCTCACCGGCCATGTCTTCCTCACCGAGTGGGCGGCCCACGCCCACTGGCCCGGCATGGACCCCCTCCTCGCCGACCTGGCCGACCGCCACTGCACGGTCCGCGTGATGGGCTCCACGGCCCTCTCCCTGGCGCAGGTGGCGGCGGGCAGGGCAACGGCGGCCGGGATCGGCTCCTTCCACCACGTGGACGGACTCCCGGCCCTCCTGATCGCACGGGAGGCGGGCGCGATCGCCCTCCCCGAACTCCCGTCCTACGGCGAGCCGTTGCTGCTGGCGGCACCGGGAGCGGCGAAGGAGGCGACGGAGGTGTGGCACAAACACGTGAGCCCGCTCCCGTAGCGCACGGCTTCCGGCAAGCCCCGCAACCCCACCGGACCTACGAGGGTGGTCAGTTGGGCGTGAGGATGACGGCCTGGCCGCCCGCCTCGGTCATGGTCACCTCCAGTGTGGTCGCCGACGTGACGGACGGCAGCGTGCTCACCACCACCGGCGTCCGGAAGGGACTCGTGCCGGCCGTCCCGTCCGCGTAGATCGTCGCCGTGTACGTCGTGTCGGCGGCCAGGAACGTCAGCGGCAGCGAAAGCGTCCTCGCCGTCTCGTTGGTCATCGCGCCCAGGTACCAGGTGGAGCCGTTGCGGCGGGCCACCGCCACGTACTCGCCGATCGAGCCGGCCAGCGCCCTGCTCTCGTCCCACGTGGTCGGAATCGCGTTGAACCACGGCAGCCCCGGCCAGTTCGCGGGGGTCGCGTACTTCGACGGCTTGTCGTACCAGAAGAGGAAGTTGAGGGGCTGGTAGTACACCGCCGCCATCGCCATCTGGTGGGCGTTGGTCGTCTTGTTGCGGGACTGGCCGTAGCAGATGGTGTAGTCGAGCGGGCCGCCGATGTTGCGGGCGAAGGGCAGGGTCACGTTGTGCGTGGCGGTCGGGAACTGCTCGTTGCCGCGCACGCCTTCCAGGCTCAGGTAGTTGGGGTACGTCCGCTCAAGGCCGGACGGGCGTACGTCGTCGTGCATGTCGATCAGCAGCTCGTGCTCGGCGGCCGTGCGGGCCCACGCGGTGATCCGGTCGGTCATCGACTGGGTGCCGTCGTTGATGAAGCCGAGCTTGATGCCCGTGACGCCCCAGCCCTTGTAGAGGGAGAAGAGCGCGTCCGCGTCGGTCAGGGCCAGGCGGTTGACGTAGAGGAACACGCCGATGCCCTGGCTCGTGGCGTACGAGAGGACCGAGGGCATGTCTATCGCGGCGATCGGGGTCGTCGCGTCGACCGTGGTGAACTCGGGGCCGTACCAGCCCGCGTCGTACTCGATGTAATCGATGCCCCGGGCCACCGCGAAGTCGACGCCCGCGAGACCGGCGGCGGTGGTGAGTTCGCAGCGGAAGACCTTGCCCGGCTTGATCCAGGACGTGTCGGGGAGGACGTTCGGCGGGGCCAGGTTGAGGACCAGGTCGGCGTTGTCGACGAGTTCGGCGTGGGTGGAGCCGATCACGACCGCGCGCCAGGGCGTGGCGAAGGGAGCGGTGACGGTGGAGGTCGTCTCGACCTCGCCGGTGCCACGGGCCGTGTGCTCCATGAGGAAGGCGGAGAGGGCGTTGGGGTGGTCGGAGGCCGAACTGAGCATCAGACGCGGGTAGTTGAGGCGGGCCGACTCGCACACGCACGCGATGAGGCCCTCGGAGAGCGTCGCCGTCAGCGGGAGGTCGGTGAGGGGGCCGTTGTCGGTGGTCGCGGTGCCGGTGACCGGGATCGCGCCGGGGGCCACGGGGACGTACGCGTCCTCGTCGCGGGCGCTGTGGACCGTGGTGCCCTCGGGGAAGGTGAAGGTGGTCAACTCATCCGCGATGACGGCCGTTCCGGTGCCGAACAGCACGTACCGCAGGGCCACCCCCGACCTGTACGCGCGGAACTGGACGCCGAAGCGGATGCCCGTCGCCGCGTCCCGCAGATGCCAGCGGCGTTCCTGGTAGTGGTCGGTGACGGTGGCGTTGCGGCCGTACACGGGGGACCAGGTGCGGTGCACGACCGAGCCGCGGCCTTCGTCGAGCAGGATGACATCGCTGCCGAGCACCGTGCCGTCGGCCAGGGCCAGGCCCAGCGCGGAGGTGTCCACGACCGCCCTGCCGTCACGCGTCGCGGACCAGCGCAGCGCCCCGTCCACCACCGACAGGGTGAGGGCGTTGCCGCCCATGCGGACCGTGGTGGAGCAGGCGCGGGGGCCCGCGGCGTGTGCGGGGCCGCCCCGCCCCGCCATCGCAGCCCCGGCCGTGAGCGCCGCGCCTTTCAGTACTCCCCGCCGGGACGGTGACCCCGTACCGCTTGCAGCTCTCATCGTGAAGGGACCTCTCCTTCGAGGGCGGAATTCAGGTAGTAACCGTTTTCCGAAACGGGAACGTATGCCCCGGGAGAGCGCGGGTCAAGGCCGCGGGAACGACGAACTGCCCGGTCCGTCTTTGTGGCGACGGACCGGGCAGCGGGTGGTTCAGGCGGTCTGGTCGGTCGGGTCAGACCACCGGCGAGGCGCTGAACAGGTGCCTCTGGTCGCCGCCGCCGTCGCTGTCCCAGTCGAGGTGCAGCTCGCCGTCGCCCAGACCCTTGCTGGAGCCGATCTTGTAGCTGATCGTGCCCGTGGTGTACGAGTTGTTGTAGTTGCCGTTGGAGGTGCTGTCCTCCAGCTTGGCCTCGATGCCGTAGAAGTTCTTCGACGTCTTCACCGGGTCCGTGCCGGACTGCGACTTCTTGATCTGGACCTTGAAGTAGGCCGAGTCGAAGATCGTGGAGTCGTCGACCTGGCCGTACGCCGGACCGTCCCAGCTGATCTTGGCGTAGCTGTAGACGGTGGAGCCCGAGCGCTTCGCGCAGACCTTCACCGTGAAGTCCCAGTTGTCGGCCCACGGACCCGAGTACGACGGGTCGTCGACGGACTTCTTGCTGGTGGTGCACTTGTAGTCGGCGGCGGCGGCCGGGGTCGCGACCGCGATCGCCGTGGTGCCCGCGAGCGCGGCGACGACAACCGCGGCGGACGTGGCGCGCTTCAGCTTGCGCATGGTGAGCCTTTCTTGGCGCATGTTCGGTTCACTCGCTGCACAGGAGGTGGTGGGGGAGTACCTCGGGCGTGACCGCCCTGCGCGCGTCGTCATGCAGCGACCTTGATCGTAACCGGACCATGATCAGCGGGAGTTGTCGAACCGGCCGGTACTCCGATCCTTCACGAGAAGCCCGCGAGGTTTCACCCCGGGACCACGGTCGGCGTGTGACCGGTTACATGATTCCCGTCACCCGAGGGGAGTTGGGTGGTTACTCTCGGCTATGAGTCGAGAACACGAGGGGTGACCGCCCGTGGCGCACGTCCGCCGAGACCTTGATCCCTGCGCCTCCCCGCTGGACTACTACGGCTACGAGTTGCGCCGCCGACGCGAGGGCGCGGGGCTGACCTTGAGCGAGCTGGGGTCGATCATCTTCTGCACCGGGTCGCTGGTCGGCCAGATCGAGTGCGCGCAGAAGGTGCCGACGCGGGAGTTCAGTGAGCGGGTGGATGCGGCGCTGGGGACGGAGGGGTTCTTCTCGGGGCTGGTGGGGTTGGTGTTGCAGAGCCAACTGCCGAGCTGGTTCCAGCCGTTCGCAGGGATGGAGGCGAAGGCGGCGTACATTTCCACGTTCCAGTGCCAGGTGGTCTACGGGCTGTTGCAAACAGAGGAATATGCGAGGGCGCTGTTGAGCGTGGGCCACCCTGACGAGGTGGACGAGCAGGTGGCTGCCCGACTTGAGCGGCAGCGCATTCTGAGCCGGGAAGCGCCGCCCCCGCTGTGGGTGGTGCTCTCGGAGGCGGTGCTGCACCAGCAGGTCGGTGGTCCAGCCGTCATGCGAGGGCAACTGGAGTACCTGGTGGGCTTCGCGAAGAACCCCTGGGTGCAGATTCAGGTGCTTCCGTCCTCGATCGGGCAACACCCGGGGCTGATGGGCTCATTCACTTTGCTGCGCTTCGATCGCGACCCGGACCTCTGCTACGCCGACGGCTACGACCAAGGCCATATGACGGCCAATCCGCAAGTGATCAGGGAGCGTTCGGTCGGTTACGCTCGCTTGCAAGCCTGCGCCCTCTCCCCGGAGGACTCGGCGGAACTGATCGGGCGCGTCATGGAGGATCGCTATGGGCACCAACCAGGACCTGACCGGAGCACCGTGGCGTAAGTCGTCGTACAGCGGCACCAGCGGTGAGTGTCTGGAAGTGGCCCCCCTGACCACCCACATCGCCATCCGCGACTCCAAGGACCCGGCCCGAGGCCATCTCCGCGTCACCCCCGCCACCTTCACCGCGTTCGTGGACTCGCTGAGGTAAGCCACTCCCAGGCGATCCACAGGTCCCTGCCACGTTGGCTTTAAGTGTCGACGAAATCGTCACGGGCATGGCCAACTCATCGCACGGACACAAGCCCCGCACCCCCGCCCAGCACCGCTCGCGCCGCTGGTTCATGAACAAGGCCCTCCTCGCCGGCGGTGTCTCCGCCGTCGCCGTCATGGGCGGTTACGCCGCCACCCAGGCCGGTGCCGAGACGACGGATGCCACCGCGGCCGACGCCACGGCGAGTGCCACCCCGTCCGGCCCGCCGGCAGGCGGGGGCGGTTTCGGGCAGACCATCGCCTACGACGACTTCGTCGGCGTCACCACGGACGGCACGGTCGTCGACGACCTGTACGCGATCCACCGCACCGGTGTTTCCACCACCCCGGTCGTCCGGGCGGGCGCGGCCTTCGTCAACTCCCTCACCGACGACCAGAAGTCGGCCACGCTCTTCGACATCGACGCCGACCAGTGGCTCGACTGGACGAACGTCGACTCCAACGACCGTGACGGTCTCGCCCTGCGCGATATGACGGACAAGCAGTACAAGCTGGCGATCAAGCTGCTGAAGGCGGCGCTGTCCGCACGCGGACTGGAGAACGCCACCCAGATCCGCAAGCTCAACCACTACCTCGGCGAGGCCGGCGGCGACACCACCAAGGCGCTCAACTTCGACGCCTACTGGTTCACGATCATGGGCACCCCGTCGGCGACCGCCCCCTGGGGCTTCCAGTTCGAGGGCCATCACATCGTCGTCAACTACTTCGTCCTCGGCGACCAGGTCGTCGCCACCCCGACCTTCCGCGGCTCCGAGCCCACGAAGATCACGTACGACGGTGTCGACTACCACCTGTTCCGGGAGGAGACCGCCGCCGGACTCAAGCTGCTGCGGGCCCTGGACGACACCCAGCTCGCCACCGCCGCCCCCGGCACCGAGACGAAGACCGGCACCAACCTCACCGCCGGCGCGGGCAACGACAACGCGGTCATGGCGTACAAGGGCCTCCAGGGCTCAGCCCTGAACCGCAAGCAGCAGAAGCTGCTCCTGGACCTCGTCGAGGTCTACACCGGCACCATCGACGAGGGGCACTCCCGGGTCTGGCTGCGGGACATCGAGAAGCACCTCGACGACACGTACTTCTACTGGATCGGCGAGTCCGAGGACGACTCCGCGTTCTACTACCGCGTGCACTCCCCGGTCGTCCTGATCGAGTACGACGCCGAGTCCCCGCTCGCCTACCACGAGGACGGCGACACCAGCTCGGGCGGCCCCAACGGCACCCCCACCCAGCAGCACATCCACACCATCATCCGCACCCCCAACGGCAACGACTACGGCGTGGACCTCCTCAAGCTCCACCTGGAGACCGACCACTGATCAGCCCCGCCGTCACCATCCGGTGCGCAGCAGGTGGTTGAGGAGCAGGGCCAGTACCGCCTGCGCGAGCAGCCACGCACGTGGCCGGGTGAGGAACGCGCACGCCGGCAGCAGCCACACCGCGAACGGCAGCCAGATGCGTTCCGTCTCCGCCTTGCTCATGCCGGACAGGTCGGCGATGAGCAGGGCGGCGAGGGCGGCGGTCACGAGGAGCGCGAGACGCGTCGCCGTTTTGGAGTGGGCGCCGCCCTCCCGTCGTAGCAGCACCGCACCGGTCCGGCGCAGGCCCGCCGCCGTCGCCAGGCCGGTGATCAGGACCGTGCAGGCCAGGTTGGCCCACACCCAGTAGCCGTAGGGGCGGACACCGCCCGCGCCCTGGCGGTAGCGGGTGACGAGCAGGCGGTACGCCTCCCACCAGTCGAACCCGGCGAGCGTGAACACGGTCGGGACGACGGCCAGTCCGGCGAGCAGGGGGAGGAGGAGAGCGGGCCGGGCCCGGATGCCGGGGTGGCCGAGGGCGAGGACCGTCGCCGCGATCAGGGCGACGAGTGTGAGGCCGTAGGAGAGATAGCAGGTCAGGCCGAAGAGGAGGCCGGAGGCGCCCGCGCACCCCATCGAACCCCGCGTCACCGCCAGCGCCAGCAGAGCCACCGCCCAGGCCGCGACCGCCGCGAAGTACGCGTCCGCCGAGGTGCCCATCCACACCGCCGCCGGGGCCAGGACCAGGAAGGGGGCCGCGCGGCGGGCGAGCGTCTCGTCGGCCAGGGCGCGGATCGTGACGAGTACCGCCACGCATGCCGTCGCGCCGACGACGATGCACAACATCCCGGCCCAGCCGCCGCCCCGCAGCCCCAGCCGGTCGAGGAGGACGAAGGTGAGGGTGGCGGCGGGCGGGTGGCCCGCGATGTGGGCGGGCCAGTGGTCGGGGGAGGTGAGGAGGATGTGGTCGGTGAAGGTGCGCAGGGTGCCATGGATGTCGTCGAAGCGGTCGATGACCTGGAGATACTCGTAGCGGGTGGTCAGGCGGCGGGCGATGCCCCGGTGCCAGCCGTCGATCAGGGCGAGGGACAGGATCCACGCCAGGGCCGTGGCCCACGCCAGGGGCAGCAGGGCCCGCCAGCGCAGACGGGCGGCGAGGGCGGGACCGTAGGCGACGGTCGCGGCCGCGAGGAGGACGGCCGCCGGGGTGCCGGGGCCGATGTGCGGGTCCCAGGAGGCGAGCAGCGGGGGCCAGCCGACGAGCAGGGTGCTGGTGCGGGGGCGGCCGACCAGGACGGCGGCCGTCACCAGCAGGGCCGCGGCCCCGGCGGCGTACAGATCACGGCGGAGGGAACGGGTCACGCCGGGAACGCTAGGCCGGGTGGCGGCCGGTGAGGCGTCTCCCAGGCCGGACGTCAGCGTTTCGTCATGGGTCGCGCACCCCTTCTTGGGGTGGTCCGGGCCTACGGTCGGCCCATGCGAGACGATCCGCGGCTTCCGTCCACCCCTGGTTTCTGGCGCAGCCCCCTGCGCGGCCCCTGGTTCACCTCGGTGCTGGGCCTCGTCCTGCTCGTCGGCATCACCGTGCTGTTCGTGACGGGACTGCTCTCGTACGCCGCCTACAACCCGGACCTGTCCCCGGTGAACGACAAGACCCCGGACAAGGGCCTCCTCGGTTTCTATCTCTTCTCCTGGCCGACCGACCCGCACTGGCTGTACCGGCTGAACCAGGGCGTGCATGTGACACTCGGCGTCACACTCATCCCTGTGCTGCTGGCCAAGCTGTGGTCGGTCGTGCCCCGGCTGTTCACCCTGCCGCCGGCCCGCTCCCTCGCCCACGCGGCCGAGCGGATCTCGCTGCTGCTCCTGGTCGGGGGCGGGCTCTTCGAGTTCGTGACCGGCGTCCTCAACGTCCAGCTCGACTACGTCTTCCCCGGTTCCTTCTACCCCCTGCACTTCTACGGCGCGTGGGTCTTCTTCGCCGCCTTCGTCGCGCACGCCCTGCTCAAACTCCCCACGGCGCTACGGGCCTTGCGGCACCTGAGGACGGAACCGGACAGCGACCTCGTCAGCCCGCGTCCCGCCGCGCCGACCGTCTCCCGGCGGGGTGCGCTGTGGTTCGTCGGGGGCGGCTCGCTGCTGCTCCTCGTCACGACCGTCGGGCAGAACCTCGGCGGCCCGCTGCGGCGTACCGCCCTCCTGGCCCCGCACGGCCGTGACCCCGGCAGCGGACCGAACGGCTTCCAGATCAACAAGACGGCCGCGTACGCCGGGATCGACGCGGCCGAGACCAGTGCGCAGGCGTGGCGCCTCGTCGTGACGGGACGTACGGGAACGGTTCGGCTGAGCCGCGCCGACCTTCTCCGACTCCCGCTGCACAGCGCCGCGTTGCCCATCGCCTGCGTGGAGGGCTGGTCGACCTCGGACCAGTGGTGGCGGGGGGTGCGGCTGCGCGACCTGGCGGCTTTGGTGGGCTACGACCGCGATGATCCGCCGGACGTGTTCGTGGAGTCGCTTCAGCGCCACGGCGCCTTCCGTCGCGCGGCCCTGCGCGCCAACCAGGTCGCCGACCCGCGCTCCCTCCTCGCTCTCTACGTCAACGGCGAGGAACTGTCCCCCGACCACGGCCACCCGGCCCGTGTCATCGTGCCCGCGGCACCGGGTGTGCTGAACACCAAGTGGGTGGCCCGGCTGACCTTCGGAGACCTGTGATGCGCCGACCGCGGATCGTTGTCGGAAGCCCCCTCCAACTCCTTCTGCTCGCCTGCTCGTTCGCGCTCGCCGCCTACGCCGGTGTGCAGCTGCTCGCCGACGACTGGTTCGGGGTGGCGCTGTGGCTGGTGGGCGCGGCGCTGCTGCACGACCTGGTGCTGCTGCCGCTGTACGCGGTCGCGGACCGGGCGCTCGTGCGGGGGCTGGGGGCGGCCGGCCGCCGGGAGTGGGTGATGTACGTGCGCGTACCGGCGGCCTTGTCCTGCCTGCTGCTGCTCGTGTGGTTCCCGCTGATCAGCGGGATGGTGGACCGGCGCTACCGGTCCGCCACCGGACTGTCGCCGGACGGCTTCCTGGGGCGCTGGCTGCTGATCACGGCCGTGCTGTTCGGCGGCTCGGCGCTGCTGCTGGCCCTGCGGGTCCGCAGGGCGACGAAGGTGCGCCCGTCGGCCGACCACTGATCTTCCCTCAGCCAGCCGCGTGCGTACCGCAGCAGCGCCGGGGTGCCGAGGCGCGCCCAGGGGAAGGGGGCGCCGGTGGTGGTGCGGGCGTCGGTGAGGTGGACATGGACGCGTTCGTCGATGTCCACGGGTGCCGTCTCGGCGATCAACAGACCGCCGGGGCGGAGGAGTTGGGCTGTCCGGTCGAGGAGGGCGTGCGGATCGCCGCCGATGCCGACGTTGCCGTCCATCAGCAGGACGGTGCCCCAGCGGCCCTCGCCGGGCAGCGGCTCGAAGACCGAGCGGCGCAGGGCCTGGCCGCCGAGGCGGATGGTGTGGGCCACGGCGGCCTCGCTGACGTCGATCCCCAGGGAGGGGAGGGCTCGGGTGGCCAGTTCGGCCACCAGCCGTCCCGGGCCGCAGCCGACGTCCAGGACAGTGCCCTCGCAGTGGTCCAGGACGACGCGGTCGACCGCGTCGGCCCGGGCGCACCAGCGTTCCACTTCCAGGGGGAGGAGCCAGCCGTCGGTGCGGCGGAGGAAGAGCGGGCCGCGGCCGGTGCGGAGGGCTGTGGTGTAGGGGTCGGCGGTGGCCCAGGCAGGGGCGGTGGGTGGGCTGGTCATCGGTTGGCCGCGGGTCGGTGGGGGCTGGTCGCGCGGTTCCCCGCGCCCCTGAGCGGGTTGCGGTGGGCGTCCGTCGACGAGCTCCCCGGTGTCGGTGCCGCATACCGGGCCAGCCGCGCCGCGAACCTGCCGTCGGGCGCCAGTCGCGCCACCGCCTCCGCATCAGCCGCCGTGTCCACGTCCCGCAGCCGCGGCAGGTCCCGTACCCGGAGCCCCGCCGCCACCAGCCGCTCCCGCTGCACCGCCCCCGTCACCGGCGTCGACATGGGCACCCCCCGCAGCAGTCCCGGATCGGGGTCGGCGAGCCCCAGTGCCCAGAACCCCCCGTCCTCGGCCGGGCCGAAGTACGCGTCGCAGTCCGCGAAGTCCACGGTCAGCAGCTCCGGCGTCACCTGCGGAGTGTCCATGCCGATCAGCAGCGCCGGGCCGGTGCAGTGGGCGAAGGCGTCGGCGAGCCGTTCGTCGAGGCCGCCCGCGCACTGTCGTGCGACGTCGAAGCCGGGCGGCAGCCAGGGGCCGGGCTCCCCGGCGAGGACCAGCAGCCTGCGGGTGGCCGGGGTCGACGCGACCGTGCGCAGGGTGTCCGTGAGGGACGCCTCCGCCAGGGCCGCCGCCTCCTCGGGCGTGAAGGGCGGGGTGAGCCGGGTCTTCACCCGGCCCGGCACCGGTTCCTTGGCGATGACGAGGAGCGTGGTCACCGTACGGCCCTCCCTACGGTCGGCGGTTCGGCCAGGACGCGGCTCATGTCCCGTACCGCCTGCCAGGTTCCGCGCCAGGTGCCGGTCACCTTCGAGGCGCCGGTGCGGGGCAGGTAGGGGACGTCGTGCTCGGTGATCCGCCAGCCGGCGTCGGCCGCGCGGACCACCATCTGGAGGGGGTAGCCGCTGCGCCGGTCGCTGAGGCCGAGGGCGAGCAGGGGCTCGCGGCGGGCGGCGCGGAGCGGGCCCAGGTCGTGCAGGCGCAGTCCGGTGCGGCGGCGCAGCATGCGGGCGAGGGCGAGGTTGCCGGCGCGGGCGTGCGGGGGCCAGGCGCCCCGGGCCTGCGGGCGGCGCCGGCCGAGCACCAAGTCGGCCTCGCCGTCCAGGACTTCGCGGACGAAGGGGATCAGGAGCCCGGGGTCGAGGGAGGCGTCGCAGTCGCAGAAGCAGACCACCTCGGCGGTGGCGGCGGTCAGCCCGGCGTGGCAGGCGGCGCCGAAGCCGCGGCGCGGTTCCCGCACGACGGTCGCGCCGAGTCTGCGGGCGAGGTCGGCGGAGCCGTCGGTGGAACCGTTGTCGACGACGAGGGCGCGCCAGCCCGCCGGAATCCGGCCCAGCACCCAGGGCAGGGCCTCGGCCTCGTTCAGGCAGGGGAGCACCACGTCGACGTCGGAAGGTGTCGTCGTCACGGTTTCACCCTACGAACGAGAATCAGGCATATCGGACTCCCGCTCCTTACGAAACGCGGACATCGGCCACCCGGGGCCGCTCGGGTACGGCATCGGAGGGTGCCCGGTGCCAGGCTGGAGGCATGCAGCAGCCGAATGTGGACGGTGGCCCCTCCCGGATCCTCGTCGTCGACGACGATCCGACCGTCGCCGAAGTCGTCGCCGGGTATCTGGACCGCGCGGGATATGTGGTCGACCGGGCCGACGACGGGCCCACGGCCCTGACCCGTGCCGCCGCCCACTGGCCCGACCTGGTCGTCCTGGACCTGATGCTGCCCGGCATGGACGGCCTGGAGGTGTGCCGCCGGATGCGCGGCCACGGGCCGGTGCCGGTCATCATGCTCACCGCCCGGGGTGACGAGGACGATCGCATCCTGGGCCTGGAGGTCGGCGCCGACGACTACGTCACCAAGCCCTTCAGCCCCCGCGAGCTGGTCCTGCGGGTGGAGTCGGTACTGCGCCGCAGCAGACCGGCCGGCGGCGGACAGCGGCTGGGCGCGGCCGGTCTGAACCTGGACCCGGAGGCCCGCCGGGCGGTCAAGGACGGCACCGAACTGGCCCTCACGCTCCGCGAGTTCGACCTGCTCTCCTACTTCCTCCGGCATCCGGGGCGGGCGTTCAGCCGGGAGGACCTGATGCGTGAGGTGTGGGGCTGGGACTTCGGCGACCTGTCGACCGTCACCGTCCATGTCCGCCGGCTGCGCGGCAAGGTCGAGGACGATCCGGCCCGGCCCCGTCTCATCCAGACGGTGTGGGGCGTGGGCTACCGCTTCGAACCAGGGGGTGAGTGAGCATGCGTGACACCCTCCTCATCGCCGTGTACGCCTTCGTCGGCGCCGCCGCCACGGGCCTCGCCGGAGCGGCCGTGCTCCGTGTCGTCCGGCGCCGCTCGCTGACCGCGTCCATGGCGGTCGTCGCCGCCGTCGGCGTGGTCGCCATGCTGGCCGGCACCCTCGCCGTCGCCTGGGCGATGTTCCTGTCCCCGCACGATCTCACCGTCGTCACCACGGTCGTGGCGATGGCGGCCGTGGTGTCGCTGGCCACGGCGCTGCTGCTGGGCCGCTGGGTCGTCGCGCGCAGTCGCGAACTCACCGTGGCCGCGCGCTCGTTCGGAGACGGCGGCAATTTCGCCGCCCCCGCGGTCCCCGCCACCGCCGAACTCGAGTCGCTGAGCCGTGAGTTGGCGGCCACCAGCGCCAAGCTCGCCGAATCCAGGGAGCGGGAGCGAGCGTTGGAGACCTCTCGGCGTGAACTGGTCGCCTGGATCTCGCACGACCTGCGCACCCCGCTGGCCGGACTGCGCGCCATGTCGGAGGCGCTGGAGGACGGCGTCGCCGCCGACCCCGCCCGCTACCTCCGCCAGATCCGCACCGAGGTCGAACGCCTCAACGACATGGTCGGCGACCTCTTCGAGCTCTCCCGCATCCACGCGGGCACACTCCCGCTGTCGTACACCCGTATCTCCCTCTACGACCTGGTCGGCGACGCGCTCGCGGGCGCCGATCCGCTCGCCCGGGAGCTGGGCGTACGACTGGTGGGCGGCCGGGTCGAGCCGGTGCCGGTGGAGGTGGACGGCAAGGAGATGAGCCGGGTCCTCGGCAATCTGCTGGTCAACGCCATCCGCCGGACCCCGGCCGACGGAACGGTGGCGGTGGCCGCCGAGCGCGGCGCCGGCGGGGCGGTCGTGCTGTCCGTCACGGACGGCTGCGGGGGCATCCCCGAGGAGGACCTGCCCCGCGTCTTCGACACCGGCTGGCGCGGCAGCCACGCCCGTACCCCTCCGGCGGGCGCGGGCCTGGGCCTCGCCATCGTCCGGGGGATCGTGGAAGCCCACCAGGGGCGGGCGAGCGTACACAACATCCCGGGTGGCTGCCGCTTCGAGGTGGTGCTGCCCGCTGCCGCTTCCTGAAACGGGCAGCACCACCGGCCTCGTGACCCCCTCTTATACGGCGCCCGCCCCGCCCTCGGATTGCCCGCCGCGCATTCCGGCCCGCGCGAACTCCGTCATCCCGTCCGCGAACCCGACCTCGGCCTTCCACCCCAGCTCGGCCCGCAGCCGCGCCGAGTCGGCGGTGATGTGCCGTACGTCCCCCAGCCGGTACTCCCCGGTGACGACCGGCGCGGGCCCGCCGTAGGCGTCGGCGAGCGCCCGGGCCATCTCCCCGACGGTGTGCGGCTCACCGCTGCCGACGTTGTACGCGGTGAGCGCCCCGGAACCCGAACCCGCCTCCAGCGCCAAGGCGTTGGCCGCGGCCACGTCCCGCACATGCACGAAGTCCCGCCGCTGCCGCCCGTCCTCGAACACCCGGGGCGCCTCACCCCGGGCGAGCGCGGACCGGAAGAAGGAGGCGACGCCGGCGTACGGCGTATCGCGCGGCATCCCCGGCCCGTACACGTTGTGATACCGCAGGGCGAGTGCCGACCCACCCGTGCACCGGGCCCAGGCGGCGGCCAGATGCTCCTGGGCGAGCTTGGTGGTGGCGTACACGTTCCGCGGATCGACGGGCGCGTCCTCACCGATCAGACCGGGGGAGAGCTCCGCCCCGCACACCGGGCAGACCGGCTCGAACCGCCCCGCGTCGAGATCCTCGACGGCCCGCGGCCCCGGGCGCACGACGCCGTCCCGCGCACACGCGTACCGCCCCTCCCCGTACACGACCATCGACCCGGCCAGCACCAGCCGCCGCACCCCCGCCTCCGCCATGGCGGCGACCAGCACGGCGGTACCGAGGTCGTTGTGCGCCACGTACTCGGCGGCGTCGGCGACCCCGTTGCCGAGCCCGACCATGGCCGCCTGATGACAGACGGCGTCGATGCCGCGCAGCGCCCGCCGGACGGCTTCGGGGTCCCGCACGTCCTCCCGCGGATCGGACCGGACGTCGTACACGACGGCCTCATGCCCGCGCCCGCCCAGCGCCTCGACGACCTGGGACCCGATGAACCCGGCACCGCCGGTGACCAGTACACGCATGAGGCCACGCTAGGGCCGGACCGCCTCGCCACCTTGGGAGCGCGCGGGGACGTCATGACTCCGTAAGGGGTTCAGCGCACCGGGAACCCGAAGCTGTACCCCTGCTCCTTCAGCCAGGGCAGGACCTGGCGCAGGGCCTCCACCGTCTGGGAGCGGTCGCCGCCGGCGTCGTGGAAGAGGAGGGTGGGACCGTTGGGGATCTCCTGCTGGACGGTGGTGACGATGGCGGCGGTGCCCGGGCGCTCGAAGTCCTTGGTGTCCACGTTCCAGCCGAGGGGGCGCATGCCGTGGGAGGCGGCGAGCTTGCGGCTGTACGGGGTGAAGGCGCCGCCGGGGGCCCGGTAGTACAGAGGGCGTACACCGCCCGACGCCTCGGTGATCATGCGTTCGGCGTCGAGTATCTGCTGGGACTGGTAGGCCTCGGACTTCTTGTCCATGGTGGTGTCGTGCGACACCGAGTGGTCGCACAGCCGGTGCCCGGCCGCGACGACCTGCTTCACCAGCTCCGGGTGGGCCTGCGCCTGCGTCCCCACCATGCAGAACGTGGCCTTGACCCCGTACTCGGCGAGCACGTCGAGGACCTGCGGGGTCCACACGGGGTCGGGTCCGTCGTCGATGGTGATGTTGACGCCGCGCGCCCCCTTGTCGGAGGCGTGCACGATGGTCACGTCCACCGGCTTCACGGCGGCCGGCTTGGCGGACGCGCCCGCCTTCGGCGACGAGTCCACGGCACCGGCCTGCGCGGTCCACATCGAGGCGCCGGTGGCCAGCACCGTCACGCCGAGCGCCGCCCCGATGACCTTGCCGTACCAGCCCCGCCCAGCACCGTGCCGCGCCATGTCCGCCCCACTCTCCCGCAGTTCCTCGCCGACCTTCGCATGGCAGGACGAGGAACCGCGGTCCCGGGCTCCGTCCGTTACCGATCACGGACAATTCCGGGGGAGTTCACGGACAACCGCGGCGCTACCGAGCCTTCCTCACGTGCAGCACACTGCCGTCCAGCGGCAGCGGGGCGAGGCCCACCAGGCTGAGGCCCGCGTCCGCGAACAGGCGGGCGTAGTGGTCGGCATGGCGTTCCCGCCCGCCGACGTTGCACATCATGTGCAGGTCCCAGGCGGTGGCCAGGGACACCGAACCGTCGCGGGGCAGCACGCGTTCGACGACCAGCAGATCGGCGTGGTCCGGCATCGCACGGGCGCAGTGCCGCAGGATCCCGGCGCAGCGCTCGTCGTCCCAGTCGTGCAGGACGCGCGACAGGACGTACACGTCACCGCCCGCCGGTACGTCCGCGAAGTCACCGGCGAGGAAGGCGCATCGAGCGGCGAGACCGGTTTCGTGGAGGCGGCGCCGGGCCGCCTCCACGGCGTGCGGGCGCTCCAGCAGGAGCCCGTTCAGGCGCGGGTGCGCGGCGAGGATACGCCTGAGCAACTCCCCGTTGCCGCCCGCGACATCGACCACCGTGGCCCCGCCGGGCGCCTCGGCCGCCGCGGTGAGCACCGGGTGGGCGGGGACCGGGTCGAACATGGCGGATCCGGCGGCCATGGACTGGTCGAAGAGCTCCGCGAGACGGGGGTCACGGGCGAAGTGGTCGAAGTGGTTCTCGCCGAAGAGGTGCTCGAAGGCGACCTCCCCCGTGCGCACGGTGTGCCCGAGCTCCCCGAAGGACCGGTAGAACGGCCCGCCGTACATCAGCGCCAGCGCCCGCATCGAATCCGGGACATCCGCCCGCAGCAGAGCGCCCGAAGCGGTGAGCCGGAAACCGTCATGCCCCTCCGCCACCACCCCCACCATCACCAGATACCGCAACAGCGTCGCCAGGTTCCCCGGCCGCGCGCCGACCCGCCGCGCCAACTCCTCGACACCGACACCGTGTTCGCCGTCCATCGCGTCGGCGACCCGCAGCTGGGCGAACGTGGCCAGCGCCTGCGTGGTCCACGCCCCGGTCAGCAACCGAAGGAGCGTTTCCGCGGGTTGCCGGAGGCGATACTCGTCGAGATGGTCGGCCAGCACGTCCCGATGGTCGCCGGGAACGTACAACTCCACCCTCCGACAGGCCACCTTCGCCTCGACGGGCACGCCGAAGTAGAGGACCGTGCCGTTCTCGTGCGGGTTGTACCCACCGCCGTCCGGCGTGGCCCCGTACCGCGCGAAGCTCGCGCACAGCCCCTCGGACCAGGCGTCGGCCGGGGTGCCGCGCTCGCACTGCACGTAGTAGCGGGTGATGTCGCTGGTCCGCGCCATGTGCCCGGCGAACCCGCGCTCGTGCGCCGCGTATCCGACGGCGTCCACGCTGGGCGGCGCCTCGGCGAGCAGTCCCAGCCAGGTCACACCGTGATCGCCGCCGTACCGGCGTACGGAACCGGTCGGCAGCGACCGCCGAGCCGCACCGTGCCGCCCGTCGCACCCGGCGACATACCGTGCCTGCCACCGGCTGGGCCGGCCGTCCGCCTCCCGCACGGTCACCGAGGGCCGACCAGTGTCGGCGTCGAGGACGGCGACCGCCTCGGTACCGAACTCGACCCGCCCGCCGACGGCCAGGAACCGCGTCAGCAGATCGCCGACCAGCAGCTGCTGGGGATAGACGGTGTGCCGCTCCCCGAGCCCGAGCCCGCCGTAGTCCAGCCGGAACCGCCCGTCCTCGGTGCGGAACTCACACGTGCTGTGGGCCCGCCCGTACCGGAGCAGCCCCTCGGCCAGCCCGTGCCGCTCCAGGATCCGTACGGTGTGCGCGGCCAGGAACCCGGCCCGCGCCCGCGCCTGCACGTGCGCGCGCCCGGCCCGCTCCAGAACGACGCAGTCGATCCCGCTGTCCTGAAGAAGATTGCCGAGCACAAGCCCGGCCGGCCCGGCGCCGAGGACGACTACGTCGGCCGCTCTCCGCGGCTGCCCATGTGTCACGAAACGGGATAGTAGGTCGCCGAAAGTGATCTTCCTGGCGCGATTCACCTGAATGCGAAAGTCTGTGGCCATGCCTCGGGCCGCCCCCTCACGAGACCGTTCGCGGCCCCGACCCGCAGCCGTCAAGACCGTGGGCACGTTCAAAGGCGGCAAGCGGGTGGGTACGACAGCCCCGACGCCGTGCTTACGGCACCTGGCCGGCCACCGGCGACACGGACCACGTCGACCTGCCCGGAGCCGATCGCCAAGGGCAAGACCCTCACCGTCACGGGCAAGCTCTCCCGCGCGGACTGGGGCTACGTGGACGTCCGCTGACCCCGTCCGCCCCGCCGGGGACCGGCCGGGTGCCGGTCCCCGCGTCCCGTCCGCCCTTCCAGGGCAGCCGTGTTCTCCCAGGTCAGAGGGTGTTCCAGCGTTCCAGCGTCCCGAAAACTCCGCTGGGCGTGGTGGTCGGGACGGATCACCCCACAGGCTTCGGTCATCGGATCACCACCGACACCCGAACACCGAAGGGGCTCAGCTACATGTCCAACGTCCGTACCCCCCGCACCCGTCTCGCAGCCGCAGCCGCGACCACCGTTCTCGCCGCGCTCTCCCTGACCGCGTGCAACGACGGATCGGGCGCCCAAGACGAGGGTGCGGCGGCGACCACCTCCACGAGCCCCTCACCGACCGCGGCGTCGACGGGCTCCACAGGCTCCGCAGGTTCTACGGGTTCCACGGGATCCACGGGTTCTACGGGCTCCTCCGGCGGGAAGTCCTCCACCGGGTCCAACGCCTCCGCGTCGAAGGCACCCAACACGTCGGGCTCCTCGGGCTCGTCCGGCACGCCGGTCACCTGCGAGGGGTCCAACACCAAGACGGTCGCGACCTCGATGAGCCGCCCCGTGAACCACATGCTGCTCACGGTGACCAACACCGGCAGCAAGACCTGCTTCCTCTACGGCTACCCGAGCGTCCAGTTCGCCGACGCCCAGTCCGAGCCGCCGGTCATCGAGGACTCGCAGCCGCAGGCCGTCGTCACGCTGGAGCCCGGCCAGTCCGGATACGCGGCCATCAGCCTGTCCGCCGGCGATGGCAGCGCCTCGAACGGCCGCACCGCGAAGTCCCTGGCCGTCTACTTCTACGGCCGCTCCATGAGCGAGAGCGTCGGCACCGCCGCCCACCCGTCGCTGCCCGCCAAGGGCACCTACATCGACGACTCGATCAAGGTCACGTACTGGCAGCAGGAGCTGAGCGACGCCGCCGGCTGGTAACAGCCGAAGTGGCGGCTGATCGCTGAGCGCGTGATCAGCCGGAAGCGCGAGAGGAGGCGTCGGGCGCTTCCTGCTCGGCATGCCGGCGGTACTCGGCGTTGATGCGCTGAGCTTCCTCAAGCTGGTCCTCAAGGATGACGATGCGGCACGCGGCCTCGATCGGGGTGCCCCGGTCGACGAGCTCGCGGGCGCGCGCGGCGATCCGCAGTTGGTAGCGGGAGTACCGGCGGTGCCCGCCCTCCGAGCGCAGCGGAGTGATCAGACGAGCCTCACCGAGAGCTCGGAGGAAAGCCGGGGTGGCGCCGAGCATCTCGGCGGCCCGCCCCATGGTGTACGCGGGGTAGTCATCGTCGTCCAGACGATCACTGAGGGGGTTGTCTGCTGTCATGTCACCTCGTTGTGCAACGCGTCGAGGGGCCCTGGCGCCGTACGGCACCAGGGCCCCGAAGGAAATTCAACACCATCCGTCGGCCCTACTGCTCTGCCGACCTTCTGTTTCCGCTACCAGCCCTACAGAAAGGGGGGTGCGGGGATCGCGGCTGCGTGACCGGGGACCACCTTCCAATCCGGGGTCTTGCGGTACCCGGCCGAGTGCGTCCCGGGCCGGGCGATCCTGATGGCGTCTGCGTCCTCCGTCCTTCTCTTGAACCTGACATGCACTGCGTCTACGAACTTCGGGTACTGCGACCCGCCAGTTCGTGTCTGGCGGGTCTCGTTCGACCTGTGTTGACGAAGAAAAGGCTAACCGCGACAGAGCCCAATGTCTACTCTGGCAAGAGTAGATTTCACCTGTCTGAGGGAGCACATATCCTGTGACCTGCGACGATGGGTATCGAAGTCGCCGTGAACAGCCGTGAGGGCCCTGCCGACATGGGTCGGCAGGGCCCTCATGTGAATCCGACGGGCGGTTCAGCCGCCCGTCCTCATTCTTCCCGTCCTCATTCGTCCAGATGGGCGCCGCCCAGCAGTGCCGACGAGGCGGCGAGCGAAGCGGCGACCGACGAAGCGGCGAGCGGAGCGGCTACCCGCACCGGCGTGGCGTCGGGGTGGGCATGGCAGGTGAAGCCGAGACGGGCCATGGCCCGGACGACCTCGCCGCCGGTGAAATCGCGGCGGTCCTGTCGGGTGACGACCTCGCCCACCTGCTTGACGGGGTAGCGGCGGCGGCCGATGGTCACGGACTCACCCGTGACGATCTCGGGCGTGACGCCCTTCATCGAGGCCAGCACTCCGCTCTTGCTCAGATCGAAGGGATACCGGGCGATGACACAGCGCATGAGGCCCTCACAGAGAGAAGGAGAAACGGGCTGACCGGAGTGAGGCGGATCAGCGGGAGAGGGTGAGGACGTCCCGTAGACGGAGCCGGTCCGTGTACCTGGAACTGCCGCGGTGAACGGCGAGTTCGGCCCGGGTGATCGAGCCCGTGCACTGGTCGTCCCCGTCGCACAGCAGGAGGTACTCGACACGGGCGCCGGTCATGAGGGACAGGGCGACCTCGACGGTCATGTCGTCCCGGACCCGGGGTCCGGCCCCGTTCATGTCGTTGACCGCGCTCGTCGTGGAGCGAACCGCCGGTTGTCGCTGCGTCTGGACCGGTGTCAAAGCTGCCTCCAGAAAAGGGGTGAGAGAGGGGTGGGCTTTGGCCGACTCCGCTACGCGGCCGGGTCCAAGGCGGGCCGCTGCTCCCTGCGCCGCCCGGCGCGTCCGCCGGCGCGTCCCTGGGCGGGGCGGTCGCGGCGGCTCCGGGACGAGGGGGCCCCGGAGGACGCGGCGCGGCGGGGACGCTCCGCGGGGGGCGCGGTGATGACGACCGGGACACCGGACGGGGCCTGGGCCCCGGTGATGCGGCTCAGTTCCGCCTCACCCGAACGTACCGGGGTGATGTGGGGGGTGATGCCGGCCGCGGCCATCAGCCGGCTCATGCCGCGACGCTGCCCGGGAGTCACCAGGGTGACGACGCTGCCGGACTCCCCGGCACGGGCGGTACGGCCGCCGCGGTGCAGGTAGTCCTTGTGGTCGGTGGGCGGATCGACGTTGACGACCAGGTCGAGGTGGTCGACGTGGATCCCGCGCGCCGCGACGTTGGTCGCCACCAGGACCGTCACATGTCCGCTCTTGAACTGGGCGAGGGTCCGCGTGCGCTGCGGCTGGGACTTGCCGCCGTGCAGGGACGTGGCGCGGACGCCGCTCCTCAGCAGGCGCTCGGTGAGCCGGTCCACGGCGTGCTTGGTGTCCAGGAACATGATCACCCGGCCGTCCCGTGCCGCGATCTCGGTGGTCGTCCGGTCCTTGTCCGCCTCGTGCACATGGAACACGTGGTGCTCCATCGTGGTGACCGCTCCCGCGGAGGGATCGACGGAGTGGACCACCGGGTCGCTCAGGTATCGGCGGACGAGCAGGTCGACGTTGCGGTCCAGGGTGGCGGAGAAGAGCATCCGCTGCCCTTCGGGGCGCACCTGGTCGAGCAGGGCGGTGACCTGCGGCATGAAGCCCATATCGGCCATCTGGTCGGCCTCGTCGAGGACGGTGACGGCGACGTCGTCCAGCCGGCAGTCGCCCCGGCCGATGAGGTCCTTGAGCCGTCCCGGCGTCGCGACGACGACCTCCGCACCGGCCCGCAGCGCACCGGCCTGCCTGCCGATGGACATCCCGCCGACCACGGTCGTCAGCCGCAGCCGCACGGAGCGGGCGTACGGGGTGAGCGCGTCGGTCACCTGCTGGGCGAGTTCGCGGGTGGGGACCAGGACCAGGGCGAGCGGCCGCCGTGGCTCCGCGCGCCGACCCGCTGTACGGGCCAGCACGGCGAGGCCGAAGGCCAGGGTCTTGCCCGAGCCGGTACGGCCGCGGCCGAGCACATCACGTCCGGCGAGGGAGTTCGGCAGGGTCGCCCCCTGGATGGGGAACGGCACGGTCATGCCCTCGCGGCCGAGCGTGGCCAGCAGCGGTCCCGGCAGGGCGAGGTCGGCGAACGACTCGACGGCGGGCAGCGCGGGCGTGATCGTCACCGGCAGCGCGAACTCGCCCTGGGGTGCGGCCGGGCGGCGTCCGTGGTTCCTGGTACGCCGGGGAGCGTTCGAGCGCTCGGCGGCAGAATCCCAGGAGCGGTCGTAGGTGCGGGCTGTGCGGGCGGTGCGTGCGCGGTTCAAGCGGAACCTTCCTCGATGTGGAGCGTAGGCACGTACCAAGGAATTTCCGCAGCGATATGAAAGGCGCAGAGAATCGCGAGAACGAGCCTGAAACGACGGGCGTCGAGTTGATCGTCAACGCGCTCTGAAATGCAGCGAGCTGGGGCCCGCACCCCAAAGGTGCGGGCCCCAGCTGCGAAGTATGCGTTGCTGCCGGTGTCAGGCGGGAACGATGTTCTCGGCGGTCGGGCCCTTCTGGCCCTGCGCGATGTCGAACGACACCTTCTGGCCTTCCAGCAGCTCACGGAAGCCCTGGGCGGCGATGTTCGAGTAGTGGGCGAAGACGTCGGCGCCGCCGCCGTCCTGCTCGATGAAGCCGAAGCCCTTTTCCGCGTTGAACCACTTCACGGTGCCAGTAGCCATGTCATTTCTCCTTCGGAGACGAAGCCCGGAATTCGCCCTGTGCGAATTCCGCGTCGCCGTGCTGATTGGACCGTCGGGAAATGAACCTTCTGGCAACCACACCTGCAACTGACTACGACGTTAGCATGGTGCGAGCGACTCTGTTCGGTCAGTAATTCTGCTCGGGTCGGCGGTCGAGGAATACTCGCCGGGTGCCGTGCCTATTTCTTACTTCGCGGATGTAGATATTCCTCCGCGCCGACGAAGTCCGCCCTAGCCGGCCCGTGCGGCGGTCCAGGTGATGTGAGGGGGCTCGACGCGTGCGCACAGGGGCCCGCCCTGTGCGTCGGTCAGACCGAGGTGTCCGATCAGCAGCCCGTCGCGGGCGGCCGCGGCGAGTACGTCGGCGGGGATGACGTCGAGCATGAGCTTGGCGCGGCGGAACATCGTGAAGGTGCCCGACTCGTCGACCGTGCCCCACGACAGATAGATGAACCGCCGGCCCAGACGGTCCTGTACATAGGGGCCTTTGACCTCGGTGCCGGTCGGCGAGGCGCTCGCGGTGCACTCCAGGGTCCAGGTCGCGGACGGTCCGTCGCCGGGCTGTGGCGCGAGGACTTCGGCAGGACGGTCGCGGCGTTGGACGGCGACGTAAAGGTTGCCGCGGGCGGGGTCGCCGGGGCCGGGCAGGTCGACGGCGTCGATGCGGATACGCATAGCGGCCATCATCCCGCCCTCGGGCCACGGGGATCGAACTCGCATCACTGGATGAAACAACGGAAGACATCGACCTCCCAGCCCGGGAAGCGACGGCGCCCGGAAGGCCGTCCGGCCCGGAGTACGGTGGAAGGGCCGAGGAACTCGCGTGCGCCGGCTCCGTCGCCGGCGCCGTCCCGGCGAGCGACGATGCCGGGACGGTCGCGTCCGCCCCCGGAGCAGGGATTCGCGTCATGGCCGCGCACATGCCGGAGCCGCCGAGCAGGGAACGGGGCGCGTCACCCTGGGCAGGGGCGGTACTGCGCCCGCTGACCCGATGTCAGATCGCCGACCGCATACAGGAACTGGGCGAGGTGTACGCGCACAGCTCGGACGGGGGCGAGGCGTCTCGTGCCCGCTTCCTGCGGCGCCTGGCGGCCGCCGAACGGCGGCCCGGCTTCGCCCTGCTGCTCGCCGGGAACACCGACCCGACGGGACTGGCCTACGGATTTCCCGTGCGGGGCGCGGGGTGCCAGGGGGAGGGGCTCGGTGCGTACCTGCCGACGGGCCTGTTCCCTCTCGCGGCCGCGGGCCGCCTCTTCGCCATCCCCGAGATCGTCGTCCCGCCCGAGGTGAGCCGGCAGTACCAGGGCCGCGACTGGAACCTGGCCCGGCGCCTACAACAGAGGCTGCTGCACGACCACGGCGCGGCCCTCGGCGTCACGCTCGTGTGCCGAGGGGACACCCGGATGCTTCAGGCCCTGCGTTCCTGGGGCTGGCGGGGCGTCCCGGGCGGCTCCGGAGCGAACCCGCCCGCCCTGCGCCTGGCCCTGGTCCTCAGCCCTTGACGCCGACCGGTCAGCACCACGCACCCGTCCACCTCAACTCCCGTCTCCGCAAGGCCATTCAGCCCGCACGGAACTGAAGAGAGAGCCCTCCGACGCCGCCCGGAGATGTGCACGTCGGCGGCGGATCCTTTCCCAGTAGGCGGAGTTACGGTGGGAAGCCGAGGGCATGTCGTACGCCGGGCCGTCCTCTCGTCCCGTGGTCCGCCGCGGACACCCGGGCGGCGTCCACCGGTCGCCGCCCCAGACAGGAGCGCCTCGATGGCCGCCGTCCTCCAGCCCCCGCCCTCCCTGCCCGCGGCCCGGCTGCGGCTGGCGCCGCGCGCCGCGGTGTCGTTGCACGTCGACGGGGCATGGTGGCCCCGCTGCCGCAATCTGCTGACCGAACTCCCGCCGCTGATCGGCGCCTTGCCCCCGGACTGGGGAAAGATCGTCGGCGTCACCGTGAGCACGCAGATGTGGGCGGAGTCGCCGGGCCGGATCCTCGTCGGCCACCACGTCGTACGACTGCGCAGGCAGTCCCTCTGGCGGCGCCGGTACACGGTGTGTCTGCTCGACGCGGACCAGGGCGGACGGGACCTGCTGGTCGTACCGCCGGAGCTGGCGGCGGCGGACGCCGAGTACCTGATGGCGGCCGTGGCGTCGTACGGCCTCTGAGCAGGTCCTCGGCGGGGAGTACGGTGGAGGGGCCGCGGGCACGTCGTACACCGGTGTTCGGACCGGTCTCGTCCTCGGCCGCACCGCGACACGGGCCGCTGAGGTCCGGGGCAGGTCCCGCCATGGCACCCCGTACGACATCCGAAGCCACGCACCCCACCGAGCCGGGCGGACCGACCGCGCGGAGCAGGGTGGAGGTCCGCATCGTCGCCGAGGACCCGGAAGCGGCCAGGCTCGTCGCGGACGCGCTCCGCACCCTGTTCACCGGCGGCGAGCAGCGAAGCTACCCCGCGAGCCACCCGGGGACCGGGACCCGGCTGCACCTGACGCTGGACACGGCACACACCGGCGACCCGCACACCGCGGACCCGCTCCGCTCCTGGCTCAACACCAGCAGGCCATCGGCCGACCAGGCCCACGCGGACGAGACCGACTGAGGGCCCGCATCCCTTCGCGTCTCCGTCCGTCCACCGTCTGTCCGACCGACCGACCGACCGACCGTCTGTTCGTGCTGCCCCGCCCCACGACCGCCGAAGAGGCGCAGCCCCTGATCCCGGCCGCACTGTTCGGACCGAGGCGAGGCCCCGCAGCCCGCTGCGCAGCCCCACTGCCGCCACCAGGGAGTTCTCATGTCCCCAGTCCCGCCGCCCCCGCCCCCGCCCGCCTCGCCGACAGCCGTCCGTCTGAGCCTGGCGGCCCAGCCGTCGTACGGCCGGATGCCCCGGCTCATCGACGGAGCCTGGTGGCCCCACTCGTACGACCTGACGTCCGAGCTCCCCAAGCTGCTGGCCGGACTGCCGCCGACCTGGGGGCAGATCGGCAGCGTCACCGTGAACGGTGCTGGGTGGTCACCGTTCCCTGGACGAATGCTCGTCGCCAACCAGGTCGTACGCCTCCACCTGACCAATCATCCGCAGGCCCCACCGACCGTCTGCCTGCTCACGCCCGGCCACGGCCGATGGGATCTGCTGGTGATCGCCCCCGATACGGCGCAGGCGGAGGCCGGACAGCTCATGGACGCGGCCGCCAGGGGAACCACCATGGGTGACGGCGGGGGCCAGGCGGCCTGAGATCCGTCATGTTTGGCACGGGACGGGCAGGACCTATGCCGGAAGGTTGAGGTTCACAGGGCCGCCGTTCGCGGGCTTCTTGATCGGGACATCCTTGACCTTGTACGTATTCGTGTCGCCTTCATCGTCTTCGCAGACAACCTTGGCGGTGACGGTCGTGCCGCTGTTCGGAATTCCTGTGAGCTTGATCGTGTACTGCTCGACCTGCTCCTCGCTGGGCGTTTCGTCCGAGCCGACAGTCCCCTTCTTGGGGGTTATTGTCACTATCTTCGGTGTCGAATCATCGAATTTGGCACAGCTCACCGTTCCGGTGATAGTGACCTTCACAGCGGCGTGTGCCGTGCCGATTGCTGCCACGGATGCGGCGAGCGTCAGCGAGGCCGCCACCGCGACGGAACTGAGTGCATTTCTTCTGATGTGGCTGAGGTTCCGCATGTCAGACTCCTGCCCCTGATTTCAGTCAGACGGCTTTGCTGAGAGGCCTCACTGCGTAAAACGCAGGGCATAGCGGTGAACCGCGAATTTTCGACGTGCACCGTCAAGCGGACCCGCGTGCCTGCCGCTGAGGGCTGTAGTTGACCCATGATTCATGCATGTGGGATCGGCAGTGCATCACACTGAATGACGCTGATTATCCTTGATGATCCGATCCCGTAGGGTCACTCTTTCGATGCCAACGACCTTGCGCTGCAACGGCTACTTCAGGTATGGCATCCGTTAATCGAGCCTAGCCAGAGGCGAGTGCCGTGTCCACTTGTGACTCAACACTCCTGATTGACAGCTAAATCACCGCGGTAGCACCGCGTGCGGGCCCCGAACCAGTGGAGAAAGGCGCAACTCAGGCAGGTGAGTGGGTTGTTGTCGTGTCTACCGGATCGCATACGCGGACTTCAACCCGAACAGCCAGGCCGTGGCGAGGCCGAAGTTCCTGGGCACCACCGGAGAGTGCCCCACCGAATCTCGGCAGGGCGGCCGTCCACTGGGTCTCCGTTCGGTGGATGTGCTCTCGACGCTTCGTTCGCCTCGGGTGTCACATCGCGGCGATGCCTTCCATGCCGGACTCGGCGAACGCGGGCAGCCCCTCGGTGGTGGTGACCTTGGTGAGGGATCCGTTCTTCTCGACGCGGAAGCCGTCGACCGTTCCGGAGGTGGCGTTCTGGACGTAGACGAACTTCGCGTCCTTGGTCACGGCGATGTCGATGACACCCTGCGATTTCGAGGAGGGCGGGGTGGCGAGGCCGACCTCGTTGGTCAGGGCGAGCCGTCCGTGCTTGTCCATGCGGTACCCGGTGACGGTGGAGTTGCCGGTGTTGCCGCCGTAGAAGTGGTCGCCCGCGCGTTCCAACCAGCACAGCACCTCCTGGCCGTTCGCAAGCGGCTTCTGAAGGGTCTTCAGCTTGCCGTTCGGCCGGACCTGGTAGGTGGTCACCGTTGACCTCTCGGCCTCGGCGACCAGCATCCTCCCGCCGGACCTGTCGAAGCTGATCGCGAACGGCACGTTGCCGGCAGACTTGTTGACGACCGGCTCGGCGGCGGCCGGCAGGCCGTTCCTCTTCAGCGGGAAGACCTCGATGGTGTTGTTTCCCTTGGTGGTGATCACCAGGTTGCGGCTGTCCGGGGTGATCTCGACCTCGCCGGGCGAGGTGTCGAACCGAGGTACGGCCTCGTTGGCCAAGCCGAGGGAGCGGAAAGACCCCCGTATCGGCATGAGCCCCTTCGTGGTGATCCGGAAGCCCTGGACGCTGCCCTTGCCGCCCGCGTTCATGACGTACGCGATTTTGCCGCGCACCGCGACGCTGGACGGGAAGTCGCCGCCGGTGTCCACTATCTGACGACGGCCAAGCTTCGTTCCGTCGGCACGAAAGGCGGTCAGTGTGCCGCTGCCCGCGTTGACCGCCAGCAGCATCCCGGAGGCGTCGTCGTGGACGAGGGACCCCTGGGAGGCGAGGGAGTCCGTGGGGGCGTCGACCTGGTCGCCGCCCCTGCCGCCCGTCGCGTAACTGCCCGCGGGTTTCAGCTTGCCCTGGCCGTCCCGTGCGAAGACGTGGATGGTGTTGCCGTTCAGTTCGTTGCCCTGCACGAAGACGGCACCATCGGCTCCCGCTCCGGACGCCCCGTACTGGCCGGCCGAGGCCAAGGACACGGCCACGGTGCCGGCCGCGACGGTGGCGAGGGCGGCTCCGCCGATCATGATGCGCCGCGTCCTGGACCGTGCCCGGTGACCGCGCCGTCCCCCGGCCTTGGGACTTGGACGGTGCTCATTGCGCTCGCCGTACATGTTCATGTGCCACTCCTTCATTCCTCGTCGTGCCCATGCGTCCGCGTGGAGGTCGTGGACAGGACGAGGGTCGTCGTGGTGGCAGTGAGGCGGGTGGGGAACGGGGGCCGCGTCAGACTCTCGTAAGCAGTCGGCCGCGCCGGTGTTACGGATGTCTTACGCGTCCCGCGCAGTGCCACGGCGGAGCCGGTGCGGCCTCCTACGGTGACGGGATGCGTTCCTTGCGTGCTCTGCGTACGACGGCGCTGGTGACGGCGGCCCCCCTGCTGCTGGCTGTCGCCGGTCTGGTCCATCCCCGGCATCTGACGGCGGCGACGGCGGGTGACTGGGCCGGGCTGCACGTCGTTCTGCTGCCGGTGTTCCCCTTCCTGGCGCTCGGTCTGGTGGTCCCGTTGTGGGGCAGGCCGCGCCGCGACGCCGAGGGAGCCCTGACGCTGCTCGCCTGGGCCGGATGCCTTGTCTACGCGGCGTACTACTCCGGGCTCGACGCCGTCGCGGGGATCTCGGCGGGCACGGTGGTCGACCACGGAGTGCACGGGGCAGCCGGGCGGCTGTTCGCCACCGGCGACGAACTGGGCCGGGCGGGGGTCTACGCCCTGGCCACGGCCGGTCTCGCGACATGCGCGGTGCTGTACCGGCGGCACGGGGCCCGGGTGCTGCCGGGTGCCGTGGTGCTGCTCGCCTCCTGCTGGTCGTTCGTCGACAGTCACATCTTCTGGCCACGGGGCGTCCTCACCATGCTCGGCTTCGCCCTGGCCTTCGCACTGCTGACGGCGGCGACCTTCCGAAGGGGAGAGGACACGGCGAGCACCGGAGACGGCAGGGCACGACCCCGAGGCGTACGAACCCCTGACGTACCCGCGCCGAACGACCCACGGCCGCGAACACGGCCGTACGGTCGGGACATGTAGATCCTGGTCACCGGGCGCCCGGGCCTCATCGAATCGCACATCGTCACCGACAGCAGGAAGTTGCAACCGGTCTCGACGCGACCGTACGCAGGGCGCGGAAGCAAGCGCAGGAAGCAGTGCTCGTGCCAGAGCCGCAGGCCCACGACCCCGACGATCAAGCATCCGGCACGAATCCGGCACGCGACCGCAGATCCCCGCAGACAACAAAAAGACCCGGGTCGATGACCTGGGCCTTAATCATGGAGCGGGTGACGAGAATCGAACTCGCGCTCTCAGCTTGGGAAGCTGATGTTCTACCATTAAACTACACCCGCGTAAGACGCCGGTTGAGGCCGGTGTCGTAACGCCTCGTCACTGTACCCCATGTCAGACCCCCGGCGCTGAAGCCATGGGGTCTGTGTGCGTTAAGGGGGTGTGACAGGGCTGCGGGGGACCGGAGTTGGGGCGTACGGTGGAGGGGTGGGAGAGGGTCCGGGAGTGGCCGGAGTGCCGCCTGGAGAGTCGTTCCTTCCATCCCGTAATGTGGCATTTGTCGTCCGGCGAGCAGCAGTCGGACGGGGCTCTTGGGGAAGGGACTACAGGACTTGATGGAACGCACCGTCGTCCGCTGTGCCGATGGGCACGTGTTCAGCACCGCTTCGTTCCCGATGCAGCAGGCCGAGCGGCTCGGCCCCGGTCGGCTGGTCCGATGCCCACGGTGCGCTCGGCTCCGTAGTGTCGTACCGGTGGCCTTGGAGAAGCAGCGACAGTAGAAGTGGCAGTACGCAGTCACACCGGCGCGCGGCCTCCGATGCAAATCGGTCCGCGCGCCTTGCGTATCCTCGGGACGTGCTTCTCTCAGACAAGGACATCCGGGCCGAGATCGATGCCGGGCGCGTGCGGATCGATCCCTACGACGAATCCATGGTGCAGCCGTCGAGCGTCGACGTGCGGCTGGACCGCTTCTTCCGGGTGTTCGAGAACCACCGGTACCCGCACATCGACCCCTCCGTCGAGCAGGCCGATCTGACGCGGCTGGTGGAGCCGGAGGGCGACGAGCCGTTCATCCTCCACCCCGGGGAGTTCGTGCTCGCCAGCACGTACGAGGTCATCTCCCTCCCCGACGACCTCGCCTCGCGCCTGGAGGGCAAGTCCTCGCTCGGGCGGCTCGGGCTCGTCACGCACTCCACCGCCGGGTTCATCGACCCGGGGTTCAGCGGCCACGTCACCCTTGAGCTGTCCAACCTCGCCACCCTCCCGATCAAGCTGTGGCCCGGCATGAAGATCGGCCAGCTGTGCATGTTCCGGCTGTCCTCGCCGGCCGAGTTCCCGTACGGCAGTGAGCGGTACGGCTCCCGGTACCAGGGGCAGCGCGGGCCCACCGCCTCCCGTTCCTTCCTCAACTTCCACCGGACCCAGGTATGAGCGAGGGCGGCGCGAGTGTGCGGGAGAACCTGACCTACGAGGCGTTCGGCACCGCTGTCCGTGACCTCGCGCAGACCATCGCCGACGACGGGTACGAGCCGGACATCGTGCTCTCCATCGCCCGGGGCGGGGTGTTCGTCGCGGGCGGGCTGGCGTACGCGCTCGACTGCAAGAACATCCATCTGGTCAACGTCGAGTTCTATACGGGGGTGGGGACGACGCTGGACATGCCGGTCATGCTCGCCCCCGTCCCCAACGCCATCGACTTCTCCTCCAAGAAGGTCCTGATCACCGACGACGTCGCCGACACCGGCAAGACGCTCAAGCTGGTCCGGGACTTCTGCCTCGACGCCGTCGCCGAGGTGCGCAGCGCCGTGATCTACGAGAAGTCGCAGTCGCTGGTGAAGTGTGAGTACGTGTGGAAGCGGACCGACGACTGGATCAACTTTCCGTGGAGCGTGCTGCCTGTAGTACGTAAGTCGGGGGAGCCGATCACTCCGTCGAGGGAAGCGATCTGAGCTGCGGATATGGTTGATCGTTGGGGAGCTGCCATCGGTGCTGGTGGCGCGTTGCTCGGCGTCGCGCTCACGGGCGGATTCAACCTGCTTCGAGGACGCCAAGAGTTCCGCGACAAAGAGGCCGAGCGTAGTGAGCAGCGAAAGATCATGCACCGAGAGGCTCGCCGCGAGGCCTATCTCGATGTGCTGAGGAAGTACCACGAGGCGGACAGGAAAATCCAAGAGCTGTGGAAGATCAGACCTGGCCCTGACTCTGAAGTTCCTGTAGACCCGATCGTCCTAGAGACAGACGCTGCGATTCTCGACCTTCGAGAGGCTTGTGCCAACGTAATACTTGAGGGGCCCGACGAAGTTGCACGAGCTGCCCACGGGCTCTGGACTGCTTGCGAGGAGGTGTCCACTGTGACCAACGAGATCGCTTTCGCTAACCACGGCAGTGATCAGCGACTTTTCCAGCTAGCTGCTGATGAGCAGTCCGCGTTGGAGGCGGAGCGTCATTCAGCCCGCGGACAGTTCATGCGGGCGGCCAGTGATGCCATCGGAGGGCGAGCGCCGGGTTTCGACTAGCCCATCGACGTATCGCCACCCACCACTCTCCCCCGCCCTCTGGTGTGATCGCATGGCGGTTCGCAGGGCGTCCGCCACGGGACAGCTTTGAGTCTCGGATGAACGCCGTTGAACCAAGCTGAATGAGACGGAAAGTGAGACGGACGCCAGCGGACGGCAGTTCTGTCAGAGCCCTGGTGAATGATCCCCGCCATGGGATACGAACTCCACATCACCAGGACAGCGGACGCGATGGACACCGAGGAGCACCCGATCGCGTTCGTCGAGTGGATCACCTTCGCTCGTACGCGCCGGGCCCTCCGAGAAGACGGGTACCTCGACCTGGCCCACATCGGTCGGCAGCCCTTGTTCACCTGGATCAGCCCGGGAGGTGGCGCTGTCTGCTTCCACTGGGACGCAGGACAGGTGACCCTCTCTGGAGCACATGCCCCTGACGTCGACAGGATGGCCTTGGCAGATCTGGCAGCAGAACTGACGGCGAACCTCGTCGGCGACGACGGTGAGTACTACGCGGGCAGCCCCGGGCCCAGCGACGCGGAGCACTGAGCTGGGAAGCTCCGAATCCGTAGAGTTAGCCAGCACGTTGACTTGGACGAACCGCAGGGCCGTGTCCTCGTTGGGCTAGGTCGCGTCCCCCTGATTCCCTCCTGCTCCCCGTCCAATCTGATGCGCTAGTGGTGCGGGAACGAGGACTCGGTGCGAGGCAGTGAGCAGGCGTGACGCGGTTGTCCCTTCGATCCCCCATGCCTCGTGAGGGAGAGGAAGCGCGTACGAACGGCGACAGCCATGGCCTTATACGTTGAACCACGGGGTTCCGAAGCCCCAACAGCGCTAGCCTATGAGGGGCCTGCACAGTTGTCTGCGGGTTCCCTTTAAACCTGCAGACCACGGAGCGTTGAGGTGGCGGAGCGGAAAGTCGCAGTCGTATTTCTGCACGGACTATTTTCCGGACCTAAGACATGGGAAAATCTTCAGCGTCTCCTCGAAAGCGACCGTGATATCCACCGCAGCGAGGTTCAGATTGACTTTAAGCGCTTCCCGTACGACTCGCCTAAGTTCAAAATAAATCCACTGCGTCGCATTCCAAATCTCAATGATATCGCCGATAGCTTGAAGAGTTATTTGGAGATTGAGTGTGACGATTACGATGCACTGATTCTAATCAGCCATAGTCAGGGTGGCCTAGTACTTCAACGTTATCTGCAAAGAATGCTCAATGACGGACGCGGCCTGGATCTTAACAGGATCAAGAAGGCCGTGATGTTTGCATGTCCTAACTCAGGTTCCGAACTTTTCCTACTGGCGCGCAGATGGATCTTCTTCCTCTTCAGACATTCACAAGCCAAGGAACTCGGAACCCTCAATGATTCTATTGCAGAGGCACAAAGGAAGGTGATCCATAGCGTCGTCCGGTCCATTACCTGCGCGCCCAACGAATGCAGAATTCCGATTACTGCTTATTTTGGACAAACTGACAATATCGTGCGCCCTACTTCGGCTATGGGTCTTTTTCTGGACACGGGATCAATGCCAGGTGACCATTTCACTATCATCCAGCCGGAGAACAAGGAGGCGCTGGTATATAAGACAGTCAAAAAACACGTGCTGGATATTTGCCGGGACCTCGTGTCTTTGCTGACAACGCCAACGACGCCAGATTCGGATCCCGAACTTCCGTTTTCGCCGGATAGGAATGTGGAACAGCGCTGGGCTTTCGCATGGACTGCAGACGACCCGTCGGACGATCTGGCTAGCGCAATTGCCCGCGCAGTGGACTTCGTTCAATCAACCGACAGAGCTGCACCATTTTTCAGCCTTCGGGTAGACAACAGTGCAAAGCCAGCAAATAGAGAGTATGGTAGACCTGCAATTTCCGAGGTGGTTCAGAAGTCACGCATCTCGATCATCATTTCAGACGACCTTGCCCGCTCATTCCATTGCCTTCATCTATTTCGAGCTGCAGTTGAAGCAGAAAAGAAAGTCTACGTTCTGTCGCAGCGAGAAATTTCGAATGAAAGCAAGATGGAGATTCTTGCCGCTGGAGATAGGGCCGAGGTCGAGACATTCGTATACGAGCCATCAAAGCTACAAGAGGAAGTCAGTCGAATTTTGCTAAAGGCGGGGCCAAAGACTGACTGGCTCGAAGGCGCGAGTGATTCAAAGGAAATCTGGGCGGGTGGGAACTAAGATGCTTGGTTGGACACTAGCTGCGCTCTCCCCGAAGGAAGTGGCTCCTGTCGTGGGGCGTGGTTCCTCACTGGGAGCCATGGAGGCATTGGCCCTCGTAGTGCTGGGGCGATTCCAGGACTATGAACGACTAAATGACCCGAGTGATGGAGAACAGCCAGGATTGTTCCCAATTGAAGACCAGGATTCCTCCCCGGAATGGGAGCTGGTTCGGGCTGCTGCCCAATCAATGATGCACCCCACAGAAGCCGTCGGGATGGAACGCCTGAGTCGGCTGGTCCATGATGCCGTGGCGCCAGCGGAAATTAGGGGAGTCTCTGGGCTTTTCTTGGCCATTTCCTATGCGGACATGGATCGCAGCGAGGAGGCTTCCGGCGTCTCTAAATATCTGAATGAGGAAAACCTGTCACTGCCCGTGCTTACATCAGTGGCATTGCATGTGCAGCAGGGACTTCGTGAGGCAGAACTGGGAGAGTACGCCGCAGCAAGAGAGTCCTGTGCGCGAGCCCTGGAATTGCTTGACGAGACCACGGATTTTCCTGAGTACTGCGCGAAAGCGGCTCAGGAGATTAAAGTCTCAAATGTGTCTGACGTCTTCCGTCGAGTTGAGGCCCTGCTCCGCGCAGCTGCTTCGCGCAACTCTGCACTCCTCGATTCCATGGTCGAGGTGACCGAGCCAGGCTTCGCAAAAATTCAGCCAGATCAAACACCAAATCGTAGTTTGAGGGATCAACTCCTTGCGGGAGTAACATCAACATACATTAAGGAATTTTTCGAGAGAGAGGTTCGAGATCGTGCCTATTTTTCCCGCCCGCAGACTATTGGGCGAGAAAATGTTGTCTCTCGTGATCTACACGCCCTTTGGCTGTGCTCGCAACTAAGTGGCGACTGGGTTGACACCCTCGCGGCGTCCGAAATCCTCGGTCGCGAATGGCTGCTGAGAGAGGGAGAAGACCGGGATACTACGCTCTGGCTCAAAGAGCAGGGAGTACGCTTGCTTCGGACTAGTGGCAGTTCAAAAGCGTACGAGCAGGCTATTCGGCTCATGCGCGAGGAAGGTCCTCTTCGAGTTCTGAAGAAGGAAATCGTGCTGGCACTCGGTCGCCTCGCCGGCTCTCCCTCCAAGGCTGGATTCGAGGTCATCAGGGCAGGAGCTCCTCTCCTCACACAGGGCGAAGCCGATTCTGCCTGCAGTAGCATTTTGACGCACCAATTTCCTGCCTACCAAACGACAGTAGGTGGGGGATGGTTTTCCACGCGAGAGCCGATGTGGAATGCTATTGCTGCGCTTTCCTCTGAAATTTCTGATAGGGACTCCCTTTCAGCTGCTCTTCGAGAGAGGCTGTCTGACGGCGAGCCAATTACGGCCCATAGTATGCTACGCGTCCTGTCGCGACTCGATTGGCGCCAAGTTAGTCCAGATGAGCGAAATTCCTGGATTGATTATCTATCGGAAAATGTAAGTGCTGAAATTGGCGAGGTGCGGGATGCCGTCCTATACGAACTCGCTAAGCAGGGCAACCGCAGGGCACTGGAGCTCTTCGAGGCTTCTCTCAGTCGCGAGCCAGATTTGGGTCAGGTAGCTACGCTCACCGACCTTCATCAGATTGGCTTTTCGGACCCTCTTGTCAAGCGCGCCGTGGTCGTGCTGGACGTTTGTAAGCGGGCGATCTCAAAGACAATGGAGGAGGCTTCGCACGGGGCTTATTCCTTCGGTGGTGTAAACGAAGGGCTAATCGCAGCCATAATTTCTGTTGATTTCCCGAGTATGGCTGTTTGGTCAGAGGTCTCGGCCCTGTTGAGGCATCGAAAAGTCCCGTCGCACAAGAAAGATCCCATTCTAGGATTCTTGGCACGTAAGTTTGAAAATGTTCCAGAATCGGTGCGCATGGAACTATCGCAGGATCCGACTGCGCTGAAATCACCTCAGATCAGTGGAATGTTTCCTGTCGCGTCATCAGGGGCTTCGGGGCCGCGCTTGAGGTTTCTGGCCAAATCTAAAGGGATTAGCACGTCGGAGGCTCTTGCGGAGTTCATCCGACTCGTCCGCGATGTAGAGGTGCTCCAGCGCGTAGAGGCGGCAAGGTCAACACCCGTGTTGGCTGAGGTCTTGGGATCTGATCTCACTTTTGGATTCGTGCTCACCCTACTTAGTGACCGCTCCGCTTTGCCAAGAGCAGAGGCAGCCGAGGTACTGGCCTACTTTGCCAATCTCACAGGTGATTCAGCCAGTCATGCTGTGAATGCTATTGGCGACTGCCTGGCGGCAGATGGAGTCGCGGTCCCATTCGGGGCACTGCGAGGAATCCAGCGGTATGGTCTACCTGAAGATCGCGAACTCGCGGATAGGATGAGAAGTTATCTCGCTCGTGCGTCGCAGGACAGTCTGGTTACGCGAGTCAGGGCCATTTCACTGGACTTCTTGCAAGGAAATAGGTGAGTCTACCTGGGCTGGATTGCTTCTGCCGCGATGAATCCCTGGGCTTCTACGTAGAGGTTGGCGGAGCGGCTTTGGGGTGGCGCTGCTTTGGCGCGAGTGATCATGGCCCCGTAAGCTTCCGGCGCGTCGGGCAGTCTGTGGACCTGCCCGGTAAAGCACGACGTTGGGGCCATGATCTTCGAGGCTCGCGCCAAAGTGGCTCCGTAAAGCCGTGGAGCCGACCGCCCCAGCCACGACGTAGCTCTTCTCTGGCATCAGGCGGTTGCATGCTTTGAGCGCGGCACGGGCGCCGGCCGGGCTGGAGCGGGGCGGAGACAGGAGCGCAGGCCCGGCCGGGGGCCGTGCCGCGCGCGGGGAGCGGAGCGAGCCGCCTTGAACTAGTAGAGAAAGTTGTAACTCAGTCGGGCGTATGGGGCTTGTCTTGTCTCGGTTGATGCTTGACGTTGTGGCCTCACCTGATGCTTGACACCGCTTGCCTCGGTTTGGCTGTGCGCCTGGATTGGGCGCATGGGGAGGGCCGGGGCCGTGCTGGTGGAGTTGAGCGTGGTCGAGCAGCGGTATCACGCGGTGATGGAGGTTGCCGCGGGGGTTGCTGTCACTCAAGTCGCGGCCCGGTATGGGGTGTCCAGGCAGTCGGTGCATGCCTGGGTGCGCAAGTACGAGCAGTCGGGCCTGCCGGGTCTCGCGGACCGGTCGCACCGTCCGGCTTCGTGTCCGCACCGGATTGCCGGGGAGGTGGAGGCGGTGGTGTGTGAGCTGCGGCGCCGGCATCCCGGCTGGGGTCCGCGCCGCCTGGTGCACGAGTTGGAGCGGCGGGGCATCACCCGACGCCAACCCGTCAACCATCAACTGAGACTCGACACGGGCGTGTGGGGCTTGAAGTCGTGTGCGCAGGCTGGGAGTTCGGTGCCTTGGCGGTGGGCGAGTGGTAGGAAGATCGCTGGTCGGATCGTCCAGGTGATGTGGGTCTGGTCCTGGGTGATGGTGACCGTGCAGGGCTCGGAGCGTAAGAGGGCTTGCCGGGTTGCGATGCGGCCCTGGGAGAGCCACGCCCAGGCCACGTCCGATGCGTCAGAATCCAGCGCGGGGGAGATCGTGCGGAGCGTGACTGCCACACATCTGTCCGCCTCGGGAGCCGAGTAGGCGTCGAAGGACGCCACCAGCGCTGGCCGCCCCTCCTCGGTGAGGTCCTGGGTCCAGCACTCGCACCAGAAGCCGTGTCGGGGTCCGGTCGTCGTCAGCACGGGTGCCCTCCCATCCGGGCGTCGGTGAACAGTTCCGCGGTGACCGTGTGGCCGCCGTCGCTGTCATGCACCACCACCCGGTGAAGAGGAACGTCCGGCGGCCCGAGTTCGAGTTGATGTTGAGCGACCTGGCGGCCGGGCTGATCGATGGAGTCGTTGCGTACGACCTCGATCGGCTGGCCCGTCAGCCGAGGGACCTTGAGCGGCTGATCGAGTTGTATGAGGAACCCAAGCGGCGTCTGTTCGCCACTGTCACCAACGACCTGAACCTCGGGACTGCGGACGGTCGCACCATGGCCCGCGTCATGGTGGCCTTCGCCAACAAGTCGTCCCACGATGCGTCGCGAAGGATTCAGCGCAAGCACCTTGAGCTGGCGCGACTGGGCAAGCCGAGCGGCGGGCCCGCGCCATACGGGTGGCTGAAGGGTGGAGTCAAGGTCGATCCCGAGGCTGCTGCCCACGTTCGCGAGGCTCAGCAACAGCTGCTGGCCGGCGTACGGATCGGCACCATCCGTACCGAATGGCAGAAGCGGGGATTGGGTCATCCTCGCGCGGGGACCAAGCGGCTTGCGCATCATCACCTGGAGCACATGCTGACCAACCCGCGGCTGTGCGGATATCGCACCCACCGAGGAGAGCTCCTCCTCGACGACTCCAACCGACCGGTCATCGGTGAATGGGAGACGATCAACACCGTCGAGGAGTGGGAAGCGGTATGCGTCGTCGTAGCCGAGCGCAAGCAGAAAGACCCCGGGCGCATGCTTGCCCGGAAGTACCTGCTGTCCGGCATCGCGCGGTGCGCGCTGTGTCACACCAAGATCCGGGGACAGGCCAACAGGCTGTGGAAACCGGGCTCCAAAGCAGCCAAGTTCACCTACCAGTGCTCTGTGGTGAATGGCGGGTGCGGCAAGGTGGGGCGGGTCGGTGAGCCCGTCGACGAGTTCATCATCAGTCTGGTCCTCGCCGAGCAGCGGGAGAGGGCTGCCGCTAGCACCGTCGCCCCGGCTGAACAGTGGCCGCGAGCAGCCGAGCTGGCCTCCGTCGAGGCCGACCTTGCTGAGCTGACTCAGGCCGCGAAGGCACAGAAGATCACCGTGTCGACGCTACTTCTGCTGCTGCCGGATCTTGAGCGGCGTCGGGATGAGCTGAAGCTGGAGCGCGGTCGGTTCAACAAGGCGCGGCAGCAAGCCGAATCCCTGAGTGCGGACATCGGGGAGGACTTCCATTCACTCCCGATCGAGCGGCAGCAGGCGCTGATCTTGCACAGCCTCTCGGCCGTATTGATCCACCCCGCTGGCAAGGGGCGGCGGAAGTTCGATCCGAGTTTGATCGAGCCCGTGTGGCGCTGACCTAGCTGCACTGACTGAAGGAAGGCCCGGCCTCGTGCCGGGCCTCCTCTGTGTTCAGACCAACCCGTGCGAGGGACACGTCATGGGCAGTGGTGGGGCATGCTGTCGCGATGAGCGAAACCCCATCCGAGTGGCAGGCTTGGCTGAACGGTCTGGACGCGAGCCAGAGGGCAGCGGCACAGTCCCTGCGCAGCCAGTTCGAGGCGCTCGACGCGGATGATGCCGAGGGCTGGGCCAAGTCGGAGATCAGCGAAGACCTTCCGCATCTTGCGCGGTTCGTACTGTTGCGGAGCCTGTGGCGTAACCCCATCGACGGTTGGGCTGATCCAGGCGCGCTCGATCAGCTTCCTGCCGCTCAGCGACTCCTTGCCGCTGGAGCGGACAAAGAGGATCTCGTCCGCCTGGTACGAGCCGTTGCTTATGAAGCGGTGTTCTCGACGCTCGACGAGCTCGACTCCGGCGGCGATGTGAACGTGTCGGGCATCGATGCCGGCTGGGTCGTCATGGAGTCGGGAGAGGACGGCGCCCCGACTGGGCGCGTCCTGTCGGGACTGCATGAAGACCTCTTGACCATGAACCCGAGCGGGTCTGAGGGGGCGGACCTGTGGCAGTGATCGTCGGCACGGTCTCATCCCTCCGACCTGCTGTGAGTCTCACTTTCGGTGACGTTACTCATCAGGTCAACGAACCCTGGAGCGTGCTGCCTCCGGTCGGCAGGTCGGGCGAGGCGCCCAAGGAGAACAAGGAAGCCGTCTGAGCCGCTGATCTTCGCCGGCAGTTGGAAACAGCCGGCGGAACTTAACCGGAACGAGCCCCTCGATGGTCATCGAGGGGCTCATTTGCTGCGGATCATGGGGATTCACGCTTCACGACGACCGCTACGCGGCCCTGGGCCGCGCCTTACGCCTGGCCGCCGGCGCCGGGGTGGGGGCGGCGGCGGGCTCCTCCGTGTCCTCGGACTCGGACCAGGAGAGCTCGTCCGCTCCGAAGTCCGGCGCCTGGAAGGGGCTCGTCGTCGGAGGCGGCGAGGGTGCCGTCGAACGGCGGGGTTGCCCTTCCACGGCGGAGAACAGCGACGTTGCTTCGATGAGAAGTCTGCCTTTCGTTACAGGCCCCGGACGGGGCCCGGTGTGCCGCGATCGGGCACAGCACTACTACAGCTTGGTCATCTTGCTGTACGGGCTCAGGATCCGCATCTGTGTCGAGCCGAAGTCCACGAGCGCCGCGATGCCGTCCTCGACGCCGATCACCCGTCCGAGGCCGTACATGTCATGGCTGACCCGGTCGCCCTCCGCGAAGTGCTTGGTGGCCGGTGTGACCGGGGCCCGGAAGGGGCTGGTAGGCAGATGACGCTTCGATGCCGCAGGCTTTGTCATGGCTCAGTATGCGCCTTCCTTCGCCGTGCCCGCTGTGGCCGTCGGCACAAAAGCGCGGTCTTGTGCGGAATTGTGATGAGCCGAGCACATGTTGATCTTCCGTCGGCCCGCGATCGTATGCCTGCGTCCGCTCTGTCGCGAGCCGTCCGACCGCCTGACGCCTGACCTGCGCGGCACTACCCTCGTCGAGGGGCGGGAAAGGCCGGGCGGGCGGGGGAGCCATGGGGGAGTACGGGGAATCGTCCAGCGCCGGTGTGCGGCTCCGCCACGGGCTGGGGCGGGCGGTGGCGGAGGACTGCGGCCGGTACGTCGCCTGGTCGCCGGACGGACGCCGGCTCGCCGTGCCGAGCGGGCCGAGCCATGTGCGCATCCTTGATGTCGAGAGTACTGAGAGTGCCGAGAACGTCGTGGAGGTCGCGACGTTCCGCAACGCCGGCGGCGGTTTCGTCAACCGGGTGTCCTGGTCGCCGGACGGGTCGCGGGTCGCCGGGGCCTGTGGGTTCGACGAGGTCCGCGTGTGGCGGCTCGACAGACCCAGCCGGCCCTTGCGTCTGAAGCAGCACGGGCGCTGGGTCGGCCAGGTCGCCTGGTCGCACTCCGCCGACTTGTTCGCCTCCGGTGGGCAGGACGCCAATGCCGTGGTCTGGGACATCCGCAGCCGGGGGCCGCTGCACATCCTCCGCACGGGCGGCGGGTATGTGAACTGCCTCGCCTGGTCGCCGGACGATCGTCGGCTGGCGACCGGTTCGGCGGACGGGGTCGTCAGGGTGTGGAACAGCGATGTCTGGATCGACGGGGCCTGGAAGTGGGAAGACTGGGGTCAGTCGGACATCGTGACCTGCCTCGCCTGGTCCCCTGACGGCGAGGTGCTCGTCGCGGGTACCAGTGGGGGCCAGGTCACCTGCCTGCCCATCCATGAGAGTGCTGTGGATAAGGGCCCCGTACATCTGGAAGGGCACACCGACAGCATCTCGGACGTGGGGTTCTCGGCCGACGGGACGCTCCTGGGGACGGCCTCGGCGGACGGCACGATACGGCTGTGGCGCACCGACGACTGGACGACGGTCGCGGTGCTGACGCTCCCCGAGGACACGGTGCGGCTGCCGATCACCGAAGTCCACCTTCCCGGTCCCGGCGAGGACGGTTCGCTCCTCCGCCCCAGCGACGCAGTCCTGCGCACCAGCATCGGCGTCCAGACAGACAACCCCCAGCGCGAGGACGACCACTGGCGTTCCGCACCCGCCCTCGCCTTCCACCCCTACCTCCCCCGTATCGCTGTCCAGTCCCGCCAGACGGGCGTGGCTCTCTGGGACTACGACCCCGATGTCCTCCTGGGCCGGGCCGCCCCCGTCGAATCCGTCCGCTACATGACGGCGAAGGTGGTCCTCGTCGGCGACTCCGGGGTCGGGAAGACCGGGCTCGGGTGGCGGCTGGCGCACGACGAGTTCCGGGAGCATGCCTCCACCCACGGGCAGCAGTTCTGGGCCGTGGACGCCATGCGGACACGGCGCGCGGACGGGACGGACTGCGAGGCCGTGCTGTGGGATCTCGCCGGACAGCACATCTACCGGCCCGTGCACGCGATCTTCCTCGACAACGTCGACGTCGCACTCGTCCTCTTCGACCCCACCAACCGGCAGGAGCCGCTGAAGGGCGTGCGGTTCTGGCTCCAGCAGCTGTCCGGAGGACGGCAGCTGCCTCCCGCCGTGCTGGTCGGGGCACGGGTGGACCGGGGTGACTCGGCCTGTTCCCGGGCGGAGTTGGAACAGTTCTGCCAGCAGCAGGGGATCAGCGGCGGGTACGTCAGTACCAGCGCGGCGACCGGCGACGGAGTCGGCGGGCTGATGGAACTGGTGCGGGGGCAGATCCCGTGGGAGCGGATGACCACCACGGTCACCACCGTCACCTTCAAGCGCATCAAGGAGTTCGTCCTGACGCTGAAGGAACTGCCGGAGCGCGGGGAGGTCCTGGTGCTGCCGGCCGATCTCCGGCGCCGGTTGGAGGCCACCGACCCCGACTGGGAGTTCACCGACGCCGAGATGATGACGGCTGTCGGCCACCTGGAGAACCACGGCTATGTGTGCGTGCTGCGGACGTCGTCCGGCGCGCGGGCGATCCTGCTCGCCCCCGAACTGCTGGTCGACCTGGCCTCCTCGATCTTTCTCCAGGCGGACAAGCACCCGCAGGAGCTCGGCGCCGTCAGCGAGGCCGCGCTGCTGGCGGGAGAGCACCGGTTCCCCGAGGTCGACGCGCTGTCGCCGGACGAGCGTCAGGTCCTTCTCGACGCCGCCGTGGTGCGCTTCCTGGAGCACAACCTCTGCTTCCGGGAGACGCTCGGCGCGGAGATCCTGCTGATCTTCCCCGGGCTGATCAAGTACAAGCGGCCGCTGTTCGACACCGTGGAGACGGTCGACGACATGACCTACGTCGTCCGGGGCCGGGTGGAGAACGTCTATCCCGCGCTCGTGGTCCTGCTCGGCCACACCCGGCGGTTCGTCCGGGTCAACCACTGGCAGAACCAGGCCCAGTTCGAGATGGGCCGCGGCGAGATCTGCGGGCTCCGGCTCCTCCAGGAGCGGGAGGGCGAGATCGAGCTCGTGCTGCACTACAGCGAGGCGGTGCCGTCGTACGGGAGACGGGCCTTCCAGGGGCTCCTCGAAGGCTTTCTGTACGAGCGCCACGGCGTGACGGTGTCCCCGTTCCCGCCGGTGGCCTGCGGCAACGGGCACAAGCAGGACCGTACGGTGGTGATCGGCTCCCTGCGCGAGGAGCTGCGGACGATGTTCTGCTCCCGGTGCGGGGAGCGCATCGCCCTGCCGGAGATCGAGGGGCCGGTCGCGCTCGGGGCCGAGGACAACCGGATCGTGGGCAAGGAGCGGGCGGTCGCACGTGTGCGCAGCGCGTACGAGACACGCCTGGTGCGGGTGAAGAGCTTCCGCGCGGATCGTGCGGCGCCCCGGTGCTACGTCAGCCATCTGCCCGAGGAGGCGGACTGGGTGGCGCTGCTCACCCGCGACCTGCGGAAGGCCGGTGTGCTGGTGGTGGAGGACGCCGAGGACGTACGGGAGGACGACGTCGTCCTCGCGGTCGTGACGTCGGAGTACGGCAGGACCCTCGCCCGGCCGGAGGGACCGCTGGCTGTCGATGCCGGGCTGCTACGTGCGCGGCGGGTTCCGGCCGGGTCCCCATGGCCCCGGGTCGTCCCGCTGATGCGGGTCGGCTTTGCGGAGGAGGCATGTCCGGCCGTGTTGCGGGGACTGGTCCCCGGCGACTTCCGGAACGACCTCGCGTATGTCGTGAACCTCTTCGACCTGGTGCTGACGCTCTACGCGATCCCGTTCAACCACCCGGCGTTCGAGGGGCTGCGCGGGGGTCTTCGCATGGCGCTCGTGGACACCACGGCCGAGAGACTGTTGCAGCTGTCGGCCGAGGAGAGCGCGGACGTCTACCTGTCGTACTCCTGGAGCGAGGACAGCAACGCCCTGGCCGACGAGCTGGACCGCGCCTTCCAGGAGCGTGGCCTCACCATGGTGCGGGACCGGCGGGACGCCGGTTACAAGGCGTCCATCGGTGCATTCATGAAGCGGATCGGCCAGGGCAAGTGTGTGATCCTCGTGATCAGTGACGCGTATCTGAAGTCACCGAACTGCCTGTTCGAGCTGTTGCAGGTCGCCGCGCGCGGTGAGTTCCGTGACCGGGTGTTCCCCGTGGTGCTTCCCGATGCCCGGATCCACGAGCCGGTGGACCGCCTTCGGTACGTCCGGTACTGGGAGCAGCGGACGAGCGAGCTGGACGAGGCGCTCAAGACCGTGTCGTCGGCCAACCTCCAGGGATTCCGGGACGACATGGACCTCTACACGGAGATCCGGGCCCGGCTTCCGAGGCTGGCCGACACTCTGCGGGACATGAACACCCTGACCGTCGACCTGCATCGCGACTCGGCGTACACCGAGGTCTTCGAGGCGGTGACGGCCCGCCTGGATGCCTAGAACGTCCCCAGCTTCACGATCGACAGCAGGGCGATCAGCTGGATCGCGGACGCGCCCAGCGCCTTCGGCCACGGCAGGTCGTGGGACTTGGAGACCATCAGGGTCAGGAGGGCGCCGGCCGCCACCCAGGTGGCCCAGCCGAGGGCCTGGACGAAGGTCGCGTCGCCGCCGAAGAACATGGCGAAGACCAGGCGGGGTGCGTCCGTCAGGGACATGATCAGCATGGAGAGGCCGACCGTGGGCTGCCAGGCGCCGTCGCCGCCGAGCTGGCGGGCCAGGGTGTGGGTGACCACGCCCAGGACGAAGGACGACAGGACCATCGCGACCGCCGTCGTCAGGACGATCGGGACCGCGTTGGAGAGGGTGGCGTTGATCGCCTCCTCGCGGGCGCCGTCGAAGCCGAAGACGGCCAGGAGGCCGTAGAGGAAGGTCACGATGAGGGCGGGGGCCCACATCGTGTAGTCGCGCATCTGGAGGAAGGTCTGGTTGGGGGCCGTGAGGATGCCCCTCAGCAGCGGCTTCCAGTGCAGGCGGGGGCCGACGGGGCCCGCGGGGGGCGTGGAGCCGGCGCGGTAGGTACCGCCCTGGTTGTACGGGTCCTCCCCGACGGAGAAGGCCTGGGTGTGACCGGGGTTGTTCGCCGCGTACGGGTCGTGGCCCTGGCCACCTTGGCCGCCATGACCCCCCTGGCCGCCCTGGTGGCCGTAGCCGCCGCCGTCGCCGAAGTACTCCGGCTCGTCGTAGCCACCGCCCTGGTGACCGCCGCCGTACCCCTGCTGCTGCCCCGGGTACGGCTGCGGCGGCGCGGGGTAGCCGCCGTACGACGGTCCCTGCGGGGCCTGCTGCCCGTACGGAGGTTGTTGCGGTCGCGTATGAGGAGCGCCGTTGTCCCGGCCGCGTCCGATCCTGAATCCAGCCACGCCTTCGAACGTACCTGCTCCCGGAGAGTGACGTGCCGGGCCCGAGGGTTCGGGCCCGGCTTTGCGGCCGAGCTGTGACATCCCTTACGGGGAATCCCTGAAGGGTTCCGGGATTCCGCGCACAGGACGGTTACTGAAGCATTCCGCTGATCAGCCCGTCCGCGGGGACCGATGTGATGCCCGTCGTCGTCACTCCCGACGAGGTACCCGGCAGCCGCAGCGCGCCCACCTGGGCCGACACGAACAGGTCCGCGTGGCCGTCGCGGTCGGTGTCGCGCAGGCGGACCAGAGCGCCGAAGCAGTCGTCCGCCTCCAACGCGCCCGGAATTCCCGCCGAGTTGCGGGTGAACACCTGGGAGCCCGTGCCGGTCAGACCGGACGCGCGGCCGTACAGGACGTGGACGACGCCCGCGTACTCCTTGCCGTCGATCGTCTCGCCGTACGCGCCGACGGCGAGGTCCTTGTAGCCGTCGCCGTTCACGTCACCGGCCGAGACGCTGTCGCCGAAGAGGTCGTTCGCCTCCGCCGTGCCCGAGACACCGCTGGTGTTCTGGGTGATGCGGGCGGACGTGCCGGGGCCGGAGGAGGAGCCGTACCAGAGGGTGACCCGGCCCTTGCGACCGGCGTACAGGGAGGTGCCGACGGCGATGTCGCCGTAGCCGTCCTTGTCGAAGTCGGCGATGACGCCGTCGCCGCCGCGGTACGCGGTGCCTCCGCCGCCCGGCTGGGACTCCAGGCGCAGGGTCCTGCCGGAGGAGAGGGTGGTGCCGCCCTTGACGAACCAGGCCTCCGACCAGATCTCCTCGGTGTTGACGCCGTCACCGATCACCACGAGGTCGGTCTTGCCGTCGCCGTTCACGCTGCCCGCGATCACCGCGGTCGCGTGGAAGGACGACGAGGACTTGTCGAGGGTGGAGACCGTGCCGTGCACACCGGAGCGGTTGATCGCGCCGCGGTAGACGTAGGCCTTGCCGGCCGCGACGACCGTCAGGTCCTTCTTGCCGTCGCCGTTGAAGTCGCCGACGGCCAGGTCCGAGCCCATGGCTGCCGACGAGGTCCTGGCCTTCGCCGGGACGTTCGTGCCGCCCGACAGGCCGCTCGCGCTGCCCCACAGGACGGTGACCGCGCCTTGGCTCCTGCGGCCGTCGATGTCCTCGCCGGGTGCGCCGACCGCGAGGTCGCCGTAGCCGTCGGCGTTGAAGTCGGCGGCGGCGCGGACGGTGCCGAAGCCGTCGTCCGCCTCGTCGGTGCCGGGCACGCCGGCGCTGGACTGGCTGACGACCTGGGTCTTGGTGCCCGGGCCGGTCGCGGTGCCGAAGGTGATGAGGACGCCGCCGCCCTCGTTGCCCTCACCCCAGGAGGACGCGTAGTCGCGGTACCCGTCCCCGTTGAAGTCGTCCGCGTACTTCGCCGGTGCCGCCGAGGCGGGGGACGCGAGGGACAGGCCCGCTGTGAGGAGGGCGGCGATGGTCGTCGCCGTTCTGATGCGCATCCCTCAGCCCTCCAGGACGTCGCCGAAGTAGGCGTCGCCCGACGGGCCGCCCAGCGTGGTGCCGCTGAAGGACTTCGAGCCCGTGGCGGTGATGCCGGACGTCGTGGACTTGAGGAACCAGACCGCGCCGTCGCTCGTGTTCTCGCCGGAGGCGGAGGCGACCAGTTCGGTGCGGCCGTTGTTGTCGATGTCCGTGAGCTGGACCGCGTAGCCGAAGTGGTCGTAGGACTCGGCCGTGCCGGGGACGTTCGTGGTGTTCTGGGAGAAGGACTTGGCGCCGGTGCCGGTCAGGCCCGCGGACGAGCCGCGCAGGATCGTGACCGTGCCCGCGTTCTTCGCCGAGCCGATGGTCTCCTGCTCGGCGCCGACCGCGATGTCGGCGTAACCGTCGCCGTTGACGTCACCGGCGGACAGGCTCCAGCCGAAGAAGTCGTTCTTCTCGGCCGTGCCCGGAACGCCCGCCGAGTCCTGGGTGAACTTCACCGGGGTGCGGGACGAGACGCCCGTGGCCGCGCCGTACGTCACCGTCACCGCGCCGCCCAGGCCGCCGTTCGGCTCGGTCGAGGACTTCTCCATGAAGTTGCCGGTGACGATGTCGCCGTAGCCGTCCTTGTCGACGTCGGCGATGACGCCCGCGTAGCCGCCCGCGAGCTTCTTGCCGGCCTTGACGGTGGTGGTGGCGTCGCCGGTGTAGAGGACGCTGCGGGTGCGGTAGTCGCCGGTGCTGGTCTCCTCCTGGCCCATGACCAGCAGGTCCGTCCTGCCGTCGCCGTTGACCTCGCCCGCGATCAGGCCGTCGGGGTAGATCGTCGTCTGGTCGACGGTGTCGACGCCGACGAGGGAACTCGCCTTGCCCGCACGGGAGATGGGGCCCTTGAAGATGTTCAGGGCCGGTGTGGAGTTGTTGCCGGCGGCCAGGTCGGTGTGGCCGTCGCCGTCGAAGTCACCGGCGGCCAGGACCCAGCCCAGCTCGTTGCGGTACTCCGGCAGCGGCGAGGCGATGTCGGTGCCGGACTTGATGCCGGTCGCGCCGCCCCACAGCACGGTCAGCGCGCCGTAGGAGTCGGTGGAGCCGATGCGCTCGCCGTGCACGCCGACGACGAGGTCGGTGTAGCCGTCGCCGTCGAAGTCGCCCGAGGTGAGGCGGTCGCCGAAGTAGTCGGACGCCTCCGGGGTGCCCGGGATGCCGTCCGTGGCCTGGCTGATGATCTGGCGCTTGCTGGTGTCGAGGCCGCTCTTGGTGCCGTAGACGACGGCGACGTAGCCCGCGCCGGTCTTGCCGCTCACCTTGGCGATGGGCGCGGCGATGGCCACGTCGCGGTAGCCGTCGCCGTTGAAGTCGCCGGCGAGGCCGGAAGGGGCCGCGGCGGCGGTGGTGGCGGCCGTGAGGGTGAGCAGACCACCGGTGAGGCCGGCCGCGACGGCGGTCGCGAGGGTGGTTCTGAGGTGACGCATCGGGTTCTCCTGAACAGCAGAGGAAGAGGTCAGTCGAGGAAGCCGCCGCCGAAGTCCGGCAGGTGGAAGGAGCCCGTCGTGGTCGGCGTGGTGCTGGTGCCGGGCAGGAACAGGGCGTCACCGTTGGCGCCCACCGTCAGGTCGGCCTTGCCGTCGCGGTTGAGGTCGCGCAGGCGGACCGGGGAGCCGAAGGAGGCGTAGGAGTCGGCCGGGCCGATGACCGTCTGCGGGATCCAGGTGGAGCGGGTGCCGGTGAGGCCGCCCGAGCCGCCGCGGAACACGGTGACGCCGCCCTGGTCCTCCTTGCCGTCCACGTCCTCGAACGGCACACCGACCGCGAGGTCCGCGTAGCCGTCGCCGTTGGTGTCGCCGGCCGACACGGAGTAGCCGAAGTTGTCGCCCGCCTCGGGGCTGCCGGAGACGCCGGAGGAGGCCTGGTTGTACGTCATCGAGCCGCTCGGCCCCGAGGACGTGCCGCGCCAGACGCTGACGATGCCCTTGCCGTCGTTGTTGTCCGGCAGGCCGACCGCGATGTCGCCGTACCCGTTCTTGTCGAAGTCGCCGATCGTGGCGCTCCACGGCTCACTGGCGTACGTCTTGGAGGCGCCCGACGTCAGGCCGGACGAGGCGCCCTTGAGGTACCAGATGCGGTTCGCCGGCTTGTTGTCGATGAACTGCGTACCGAGGACGACCAGGTCGGTCTTGCCGTCACCGTTGACCTTGCCGGCAGCGAGGCCGTACGAGTACCAGCCCTGGTCCACCTTGTCGATCTTGCTGACGCTGCCCGTCGTGCCGGACTTGGTGAACGGGCCCCGGTACAGCCACGCCTCGCTGCCGCCGACGACCGCGAGGTCGGGCGAGCCGTCGCCGTTGAAGTCGCCGGTGGCGAGCGCGCTGCCGAAGTGGGACTGGGAGCCGTTCGCGCCCGACCTCGGGGCGAGGCTGGTGCCGCCGGACAGGCCCGTGCGGGAGCCCCAGACGATGGTGACCGTCCCGCGGTACTCCGCGCTGCCCACGTGCTCGCTGTCGTTGCCGACGATCAGGTCGGCGTAGCCGTCCTTGTTGAGGTCGGCGCTGGTGATCGACTCGCCGAAGTAGTCGTCCTCCTCGCCGGTGCCGGGGATGCCGGGGCTGTCCTGGTGGACGACCTGGGTGTGCGAGGTGTCGAGGCCGCTCGCCTTGCCGTAGACGATGTTGACGGCGCCGCCGGTCCAGCCGTCGTCGCCGGAGATACCGCTGTAGTAGTGGCTGTACGCCAGGTCGCGGTAGCCGTCGCCGTTGAAGTCGTCGTAGTGCTTGGCGACGGCGGCGGAGGCCGGGGCGGCGAGGAACAGCGGGGTGAGGCCCGTCGCCAGGAGGGTGGCGGTCAGGGCCGCCGCGGTGCTTCTGCGCATGGAGTGCTCCCTGTGAGGGTCGGCAGATGAAGTGCGAGGGAGGTGCCGAGTGTCAGTCGGCGAAGTTGGCGCCGAACGCCGGGACGCCCGTCGTGGAGACGCCGGTCGCGCTCGGGGAGACGGTGCGGGAGCCGGTCGTGGTGATCTTCGTGCCGGTGGAGGGCAGGTAGAGGACCGCGCCGTTGCCGTCGTTCTCGTACGACCCCACGAGCAGGTCCGCCTTGCCGTCGCCGGTGATGTCGTCGAGCTTGGCGTCGGCGCCGAACGCGTCGTTCTTCTCGTCCTCGCCGGGGACGCCCGCGGTGGACTGGGCGAAGGACTGGGCGCCGGAGGAGGTGTTGAGGCCGGAGGCCGCGCCGTAGAGGACGGTGACCATGCCCGTGTCGGTGATGCCGCCGATGTTCTCACCGGGCGCACCGACGACGAGGTCCTGGAAGCCGTCGCCGTTGATGTCGCCGAGGTCGAGGTCCCAGCCGAAGTAGTCGTTCTCCTCGGAGGTGCCGGGGACGCTGCCGGTGTTCTGGGTGATGCCCTTGACGGTGCCGGGGCCGTCCGCCGAGCCATAGGTGATCCAGATCTTGCCGCCGGTGGCGGAGTTCGGTTCGCCGTTCCAGGAGGCGCCGGTCACGATGTCGCCGTAGCCGTCGTGGTTGATGTCGCCGATCCCGCTGACGATGCCCGACTTGAGGTCTTTGATGCCGCTGTTGGACAGGCCCCCGGAGGCTCCGGGGAAGTAGTAGTTGTAGTTCCAGCCCTGGCCGGACTCACCCTCGTAGCCGTCGACGACGAGGTCCGTGCGGCCGTCGCCGCTCACGTCCCCCGCGGTCAGGTGCAGCGCACCGGCACCGGTGCCGCTCTCGATCGGCGGTGTGACGGTGTACTGACCACCCGTCGTGCCGCTGCTGGAGATGCCGTCCTTGAAGACGTGGACCGCGGCGCCGGTGCTGCCGACGGCCAGGTCGGCCTTGCCGTCGCCGTCGAAGTCGCCGGCGGCGAGGGTCTTGCCCCAGCGGTCGTGCTTGCCGGGAGCCGGGTCGGAGAGGGTGACGCCCTTGCCGGTGATGCCGGACGCCGAGCCCCACAGGACGGCCACGGTGCCGCCGTCGGTGTCGTCGCCGACGTCCTCGCCGGGGGAGCCGACGGCGATGTCGTCGTAGCCGTCGCCGTTGAAGTCGGCGTACGCGCTGTCGACGCCGAAGCCGTCGCCCGTCTCCGCCGTGCCCGGGGTGCCGGTGGTGTTCTGGCTGATGACGGAGCGCTTCGCGGACGACACTCCGGCGGCGGTGCCGTAGAGGACGACGAGCTGGCCGGCGTTCTTCTTGCCGCTGACGTAGGCGCCGTCGGCCGAGAAGGCCACATCGCCGATCCCGTCGTTGTTGAAGTCGGCCTGCGGGACGGTGGTGGAGTCGGCGGCCGTCGCGGTCATGGCCGAGAACGTCAGCAGACCGCCCGTCAGCGCGGCGGCGGTGGCCGTGGCGAGGGCGAGTCGCAGATGACGCTGGTGCACGCGGGTTCTCCTGCGGCATGCGGGGGGCGCCTGGCGGGGCGCCCGCAGTCGATGGGGGCGGACCGCGCGCGTTCTCCGGGAGCTCTTCTCCGCTCACCTCGGGTACACAGCGCGGTCGGCGATCAGGAGACCTCTGCCGGTAGGCAAGGGTTGTACGTGAGTTCGGTAAATATTTGTGCGAGGTGAGGCGGGTGATGCGTGCCGTCAGGAGCCGAGGAACGCCGCCGTCGAGAAGGTCACCGTCGGCTCCGCCGCCACCAGCCCCTTCTTCGCCCCGGAGTACACGGTGACGCTGTCCTTCGTCTCGCCCCGGTAGGTCCGCAGCGCGAGGTCCGCCCGCCCGTCGCCGTCGAAGTCACCGATGCCGACGACCCGGGTGGTGCCGACGGCGTCCGGCTCGACGGTGACCATGGCCGCCGCGGACAGCCCCTTCGTCCCGCCCCTGAAGACCTTCACCCGCGAGCCGCTGGAGACCAGTTCGCTCAGTCCGTCCCCGTCGAAGTCGGCGGCGTCGAGCATCGAGCCGGGGGAGGCGAGGGTGCCGCGTACGGCGGTGGGCAGGTCGTAGCGCAGGGCGGTGCCGCCCATCGCGCCGACCGCCGCGTCCCACGCCCTGCCCTTGCCGAAGCGGCCGAGGGCGACGTCGACGCCGGTGGGGAGGGTGGCGCCGGTGCGGGTCGGGCCGGTGGGGCCGCCGAGGACGACGGCGGAGGTGGCGGTGCCCTCGGCGGTACGGACGACCAGGTCGTCGTATCCGTCGAGGTTGACGTCGGCGGCGGGGCCGACCGGTACCTGTCCCGGTGACCGGACCGGCGCACCGGCCTTGCGCGGGGCGCCCTTCCTGGTGAACGGGCCCTGTAGGTAGGTGAGTTGGCCGCCGGAGGCGTGCAGGACGAGGTCCTCGGTGCCGTTGCCGTCGAAGTCCCCGCACACGGGCTGGTCCGCCCAGTCGTTGCCCGCGCGGGCCTTGGCGGGGACGGCGAGCTTGACGGCCTTGCCGGTCAGCCCGGAAGGCGAGCCGAACAGGATCTGCAACGGGACCGGGGGCTGCCCCTGACCGTCGAAGGGCGGGTCGGTGGAGACCACGAGGTCGGTGAACCCGTCCTTGTCGAGGTCACAGCCGGCCTCCGCGTCGAAGACGGCGGGGAGTTGGCCCTTGGTGGCCACCCCCTGCTTCTTCGCGCTCACCAACTGCCGGGCCCCCGCCCGCAGTCCGCGCGCGCTGCCGTAGACGATGCCGATGCCGGGGTCGTCGGTGTGGCTCTCCGCCTTGACGAGGTCGTTCAGGACCAGGTCGCGGTGGCCGTCGCCGTTGAAGTCGTCCGCGACCTCGCTGCCGTCACCGCGCGGCACCGGCAGCAGGGCGGGCGCGCTGTTGGCCCGCACCGGGGCACCGCTCGTGGCGTCGCCGCTGTCGGCGTGCTGCTCGGGGCCGCAGGAGACGGCCAGCAGTACACCGCACAGAACCGCCGTCCCCGTCCCGGCTCTTCGCACGCGCACCGCTCACCTCGTCAGCATCATCGACAACGACCTGGCAATGATGCACGTGTTCGACGGCGGGGTTAAGGGGTCGGTTCAGTCGCCATCGTCACTACTGGAGTTGGAGCGGCGGCTCCCCTTGCTGCTCTTCGCCAGGGCCATCACGACCTCACCCAGCCCGGTCGTCACCCAGGCCACTCCCCGCACCCATCGCGGTCCGCCGCGCGCGGCCCACACCACACACACGCACCCGAAGATCACGAACGCCAGGATGCCCAGCAGCACGACGAGCCCCATGTTTTCCCCCACTCACGCATGTCCACGGTCCCGGTGATCTTCTCCTACGGAAACCGCTGGTGGAAGGGGCGCCGTGGATGTTCGGATGGGCCGGTGCGAGACAGGACGGCGACGGTCGTGGACCGTGGGAACTACCAGGACACCGTGACCCCCTGGGAGCAGGGGGAGTGGCGGGAGGCCGCGCTCGGCTGGGCTGAGGCGGGGCTCACGGCGCACGGACTGCGGCCGGCGGGGCGCTGGAGTGTGCGGCTGCGGCCGTGGTCGGTGCTGGTGCGCATCGAGGTGCGGGACGGGGCCGGTGTCCGGTGCGACGACATCTGGTTCAAGGCCAACCCGCCCGGCAGCGCCTTCGAGGGCGCGCTCACCGCCGCGCTGGCCGGCTGGGTGCCGGAGCATGTGCTGGAGCCGCTCGCCGTCGACGCCGGACGTGGCTGGTCGCTGCTGCCCCACGGCGGTGATCTCTTCCGGGACGTGCTGGAGCGCGGCGACAGCGACGTGAGCGCCTGGGAGGAGGCGCTGCGGCAGTACGCGCGGATGCAGCGGGCGCTGATCCCGTACGTCGCCGAGATGGACCGGCTCGGCGTACCGGACGCGCGCGCTGCCGCTCTCCCCGGCATCTTCGACACCGCCCTGTCGGAGAACACCGCGCTGGAGAAGGCGGACCGGACCCGTCTGCACGCCCTCCGCCCCCGCCTCCTCGACTGGTGCGCGGAACTCGCCGCCACCGGTGTCCCCGACTCCCTCGACCACTGCGACCTGCACGACGGTCAGCTCTTGCGCCCCGCCCCCGGCCGCTTCACCTTCTTCGACTGGGGCGACGCCCATGTCTCCCACCCCTTTTGCAGCTTCACCGTCCCGGCCCGCCGAGTCCGCGAACGGTACGGGCCCGAGGTCCTCCCCAGGCTGCGTGACGCGTACCTGGAACCCTGGACGGAAGACGGCCCCGCGACGTCCGAACTGCGCCGCGCCCTGACCCTCGCGACCCGCCTGGGCGCCCTCGCCCCGACCCGCGCCTGGACCCGCCTCTTCCCGGGCGCGAGCCTTCCGGCGGGGCAGGAGGCGTGCGCGGAGTGGCTGAGGGGGCTGTGTTCCACCCCGTAGGTCTGTCCCGTACCCCCGATGCGACGATGATCTCCATGGCATACGCGGTGACCAGGCTCCCCCAGTACACGAAGGCCGACCTCGACGAGATCACCGGCGGCCTCGACGACCCCTTCGAGGTCGCCGCGTTCGGGGTGCGGTCGCGGGACAAGGACGTGCACTTCGGCGTCCGGCACGAGGGACGGCTGGTGGCCCACGCCGGGCTGGTGGACGGCACGGTGTCGGTCGGGGAGGAACGCTTCCCGGTGGCGGGGCTCGGCGGGGTGGTCGTCGCGCCGGACCTGCGGGGGCACGGGCTGGCGCGGCTGGTCGTGGACGCCGCCGTCGCCCACGCCCGGGGCACCGGCGCGGAGTTCGGGCTGCTGTTCTGCCTGCCCGACCGGGTGCCGCTGTACCGGCGGCTGGGCTGGCGGGAGTCGGCGCACGGGATGCGGGTCGAGCAGCCGGGCGGGATCGTCGTCGACCATCCGCTGCGCACGATGTGGACGCCGCTCGCCGACGGCGCCGTATGGCCGGCAGGCCCCGCACGGCTGCACTCGCTGCCCATGTAGAACGCGCCGCCGCTGCAACCGTCCGCGCCCCGCAGGCGATCTACAGCACCATGCATCTCCTGTGCCAACTCGCCCGCTTCACCTGGCTCCAGGCCCGCTCCTGCGCCTTCGCCGTCGCCCTGTTCGGCGGTATGGCGGCCTCGACGCTGCTCCCGCCGCTGCCGGTCGCCCGCTACGACCTGCTGCTCGCGTACGGCGTCCTGCTCACCGGCGTGGGCTTCCTGCTGGGGTGGGAGACGCGGCGGGAGGTGGCGGTCGTGGCGTTCTGCCATGTGCTGGGGCTCGCCTTCGAGGTGGTGAAGGTGCACGTCGGCTCATGGAGCTATCCCGAGCCGGGCCTGGCCAAGCTCGCCGGGGTGCCGCTGTACGGCGGCTTCATGTACGCGGCGGTCGGCAGCTATGTCTGCCGTTCCTGGCGGCTGATGCGGCTGTCCCTGACCGGCTACCGGCCCCGCGCCACCGCCGCGCTCGCCGTCCTGCTCTACGCCAACTTCCTCACCCATCACTGGATCCCCGACCTGCGCTGGCCGCTCGCCGCGCTGCTGCTGGCGGCCACCACCGGCACCTGGGTGCACTACACGATCGGCGCCCACCGCCACCGGATGCCGCTCGCGCTGTCCTTCACGCTGATCGGCTTCTTCCTGTGGGTGGCGGAGAACGTGGCGACGTATCTCGGCGCCTGGACCTATCCGGACCAGCTGGACGGCTGGCAGCCGGTCGCGATCGGCAAGTGGGTCTCCTGGGCGCTGCTGATCAGCGTCACCTTCGTCGTCTGCGGGACGCGCCGGCATGCGCGGGACGACACGGCGACGCCCCCTGCCGAAAGCTCGGACAGGGGGCGTCGTACGGCCGTACCGACTACTGCTACTTGACCGGCTCGGGCTCCGGCTCGCTCTCGGTCTCCGCGGCGTCCTCGGGGTCCACCGGGGTCTTGACCGACTCCAGCAGCAGCTGGGCCACGTCGACGACGGTGATGGACTCCTTGGCCTTGCCCTCGTTCTTCTTGCCGTTCACGGAGTCCGTGAGCATGACCAGGCAGAACGGGCAGGCGGTGGAGACGATGTCCGGGTTGAGAGAGAGGGCCTCGTCGACGCGCTCGTTGTTGATGCGCTTGCCGATCCGCTCCTCCATCCACATCCGCGCGCCACCGGCGCCACAGCAGAAGCCGCGCTCCTTGTGGCGGTGCATCTCCTGCTGACGCAGGCCCGGGACGGCCGTCATGATCTCGCGCGGCGGCGTGTAGATCTTGTTGTGACGGCCCAGGTAGCAGGGGTCGTGGTAGGTGATGAGGCCGTCGACCGGGGTCACCGGCAGCAGCTTGCCCTCGTCGATGAGGTGCTGGAGCAGCTGGGTGTGGTGGATGACCTCGTAGTCGCCGCCGAGCTGCGGGTACTCGTTGCCGAGCGTGTTGAGGCAGTGCGGGCAGGTGGCGACGATCTTCTTCGCCGACTTCGGCTTCTTCGTCTCCGGGTCTTCGTCGTCCTCGCCGAACGCCATGTTCAGCGAGGCCACGTTCTCCATGCCGAGCTCCTGGAACAGGGGCTCGTTGCCGAGACGGCGGGCGGAGTCACCGGTGCACTTCTCGTCGCCGCCCATGATGGCGAACTTGACGCCCGCCATGTGCAGGAGCTCCGCGAAGGCCTTGGTGGTCTTCTTGGCGCGGTCCTCCAGGGCGCCGGCGCAGCCGACCCAGTACAGGTACTCGACCTCGGAGAGGTCCTCGATGTCCTTGCCGACGACCGGCACCTCGAAGTCGACTTCCTTCGTCCACTCCAGGCGCTGCTTCTTGGCCAGGCCCCAGGGGTTGCCCTTCTTCTCCAGGTTCTTGAGCATCGTGCCCGCCTCGGACGGGAACGCGGACTCGATCATCACCTGGTAGCGGCGCATGTCGACGATGTGGTCGACGTGCTCGATGTCGACCGGGCACTGCTCGACACAGGCGCCGCAGGTGGTGCAGGACCACAGGACGTCCGGGTCGATGACGCCGTTCTCCTCGGCGGTGCCGATGAGGGGCCGCTCGGCCTCGGCGAGGGCGGCGGCGGGAACGCCCGCGAGCTGCTCCTCGGACGCCTTCTCCTCGCCCTCCATGGACTTGCCGCCACCCGCGAGCAGGTAGGGCGCCTTGGCGTGCGAGTGGTCGCGCAGCGCCATGATGAGGAGCTTGGGGGAGAGCGGCTTGCCGGTGTTCCAGGCGGGGCACTGCGACTGGCAGCGACCGCACTCGGTGCAGGTGGAGAAGTCCAGCAGGCCCTTCCAGGAGAACTGCTCGACCTGGGAGATGCCGAAGACGTCGTCGTCACCGGGGTCGGTGAAGTCGATCGGCTTGCCGCCGGAGGTCATCGGCTGAAGGGCGCCGAGCGCGGTACCGCCGTCGCCCTCGCGCTTGAACCAGATGTTCGGGAAGGCGAGGAAGCGGTGCCAGGCCACGCTCATGTTGGCGTTGACCGAGACGACGATCATCCAGATGAAGGAGACGCTGACCTTGATGCCCGCGAACAGGTAGGTCAGGTTCTGGAGGGTGGAGACGTCGAGGTCGCGCAGGGCGGCGACCAGCGGGTACGAGGCGAAGTACGCGGCCTCGTAGTGGTCGACGTGGTGCAGCGAGCCCTCCAGGCCGCGCAGCACGTAGATCACGATGCCGATGGTCAGGATGACGTACTCGACGAAGTACGCCTGCCAGGCCTTGGAGCCCGCGAAACGGGACTTGCGGCCGGGGCGCGAGGGCAGGTTCAGCAGCCGGATGACGATGAGCGTGGCGATGCCGAGGCCCGTCATCACGGTGATGAACTCGACGTACATCTCCCAGGGCAGGAAGCCGCCGATGATCGGCAGCTGGAAGTCGGCCTGGAAGAGCTGGCCGAGGGCCTGGCCGAGCACCGGGATCAGGGTCAGGAAGCCGATCGCCACGAACCAGTGGGCGACGCCCACGACGCCCCAGCGGTTCATCCGGGTGTGGCCCAGGAACTCCTTCACCAGGGTCACGCTGCGCTGGTACGGGTTGTCGGTCCGGGCACCGGCCGGCAGTGGCTGTCCGAGCATGAAGAAGCGGACGAACTGCGCGATGACGCGTGCGAAGAGTGCGGCGCCGACCACGGTCAGGACCAGCGACACGATGATCGCTGCGAGTTGCATGTCGGGGGCTCCTCGGGCCTGGGCGGGGCGAGATTACTAAGCGGTAACTTATGCAGTCCTCTTGAGGGTACCCGCATCCTCGTTCGCACTGTAGCCAGCACTGCGGTGATCTGTGTCGCTGAGGGTTGCCTTAAGAGCGGGCGGCAAAGCGTGTGGCAATCAGAACGTGTTATTCGTACCAAATTGGTACATTCGTGACTACTTTAAGACTCGTGCTCTATGGGATCGCTGCCGCCACCACCGCCCTGCTGCTGACCGCGGTACTCACCGCACTGCTGCGCGCCCCCGCCCTGCGCCTCGGTCTGATCGACCGGCGCCGACAGCAGCGCAAGGTGCCGCTGTCCGGGGGCGTGGCCGTGACGCTCGCGACCTGCGCGGTCGTCGTCACCGGGGAGCGGACCGGCGTCGCGCCCCCGGGCGGCGGCGAGCTGCTCTTCGCCGCCGCCGCCGTCGCCGCCCTCGGGCTCGCCGCCGACCTGTGGCGGGTCCGCGCGCGCGTGCTCTTCGTCGGTACGGCCGTGGCGGCGGCCTGCGTGGTGCCGTACGAGGAGACCGGCATCCTCGGCGGGGCGCTCGCCGTGGGCTGGATCGCGTGTGTCGCCCTCGGGTTCCGGGCACTCGACCACGCCGACGGGCTCGCCGGGACCGTCGGGGTCGTCGCCGCCTTCGGGGTGGGGGCCTGTGCGGCGGCCGAGGTGATGGACGGGCTCGCGGTGCTGCTGAGCGTGCTGGCCGCCGCGCTGACCGGGTTCCTCATGCACAACTGGCCGCCCGCGCGCGTGGGGCTCGGTTCGGGCGGGGCGCTGTTCGCCGGGTTCGTGCTCGCGGCGGCCGGTGTGGTGGCGCGCGCCGGGCACGAGGCGGGCTCCAGCGCGGGGGTGCTGTTCGCGCTCAACGCGGTGGCCGTCGCCGACGTCCTTCTGGTCGTCGTCGCCCGTCGGCTGGCCGGCCGGCGCGGCCCGGACCATCTCGCGCACCGGCTGCGCAGGCTGGGGCTGACCCCGCAGGGGACGGTGGTGCTGCTCGGGCTCGGGGCCTTCGCCGGGGTGCTCGTCGGGGTGCTGGAGCACCTCGGGTGGGTCGGGGCGACGGGGGCGCTGTGGGTGGCCGCGGGCGCCCTGGTCGTCGTACTCGCGCTGCTGCGGGTGAAGCCCTCAGGCGCTTCTCGACCGGTGCCGGCGCAGGCATCGCCGCAGGTCAGAGCGTCCTTGCGCGTAAGGAACGGATAAGAGTTGAGCGTCACAGACTCAGGTCTGTTGCACCAATCGCGTGCGTCATGCACACTTGAGTCCGTTCCACTCAAGTCAGCTGGAGGAATCAACCATGGCACGTGCGGTCGGCATCGACCTGGGCACGACTAACTCCGTCGTCAGCGTTCTCGAAGGCGGCGAGCCCACCGTCATCACCAACGCCGAGGGTGCCAGGACCACGCCGTCCGTCGTCGCCTTCGCGAAGAACGGCGAAGTGCTGGTCGGCGAGGTCGCCAAGCGCCAGGCGGTGACCAACGTGGACCGGACCATCCGTTCGGTGAAGCGCCACATGGGCACCGACTGGAAGATCGAGCTGGACGGGAAGCCCTTCAACCCGCAGCAGATCTCGGCGTTCATCCTCCAGAAGCTGAAGCGGGACGCCGAGGCGTACCTGGGCGAGAAGGTGACCGACGCGGTCATCACCGTCCCGGCGTACTTCAACGACTCCGAGCGTCAGGCGACGAAGGAAGCCGGTGAGATCGCCGGTCTCAACGTCCTCCGTATCGTCAACGAGCCCACCGCGGCCGCGCTCGCGTACGGCCTCGACAAGGACGACCAGACGATCCTCGTCTTCGACCTCGGTGGCGGCACCTTCGACGTGTCCCTCCTGGAGATCGGCGACGGCGTCGTCGAGGTGAAGGCCACCAACGGTGACAACCACCTCGGTGGTGACGACTGGGACCAGCGCGTCGTCGACTACCTGGTGCAGCAGTTCAAGTCCGGTCACGGCGTGGACCTCGCCAAGGACAAGATGGCGCTCCAGCGTCTGCGCGAGGCCGCCGAGAAGGCGAAGATCGAGCTGTCCTCGTCCACCGAGACCTCGATCAACCTGCCCTACATCACCGCGTCCGCCGAGGGTCCCCTGCACCTCGACGAGAAGCTCACGCGCGCTCAGTTCCAGCAGCTGACGGCCGACCTGCTGGAGCGCTGCAAGACGCCGTTCCACAACGTCATCAAGGACGCCGGCATCTCCATCAACGAGATCGACCACGTCGTCCTCGTCGGTGGCTCCACCCGTATGCCCGCCGTCGCCGAGCTCGTCAAGGAGCTGACCGGTGGCAACGAGGCCAACAAGGGCGTCAACCCGGACGAGGTCGTCGCCATCGGCGCCGCCCTCCAGGCCGGTGTCCTCAAGGGTGAGGTCAAGGACGTCCTGCTCCTCGACGTGACCCCGCTGTCCCTCGGTATCGAGACCAAGGGCGGCATCATGACCAAGCTGATCGAGCGCAACACCACGATCCCGACCAAGCGGTCCGAGATCTTCACGACGGCCGAGGACAACCAGCCGTCCGTGCAGATCCAGGTCTACCAGGGCGAGCGCGAGATCGCGGCGTACAACAAGAAGCTCGGGATGTTCGAGCTGACCGGTCTGCCGCCGGCCCCGCGCGGTGTCCCGCAGATCGAGGTCGCCTTCGACATCGACGCCAACGGCATCATGCACGTGACCGCGAAGGACCTCGGCACGGGCAAGGAGCAGAAGATGACCGTCACCGGCGGCTCCTCGCTGCCGAAGGACGAGGTCGACCGGATGCGCCAGGAGGCCGAGAAGTACGCGGAGGAGGACCACGCCCGCCGCGAGGCCGCCGAGACCCGCAACCAGGGCGAGCAGCTCGTCTACCAGACGGAGAAGTTCCTCAAGGACAACGAGGACAAGGTCCCCGGCGAGGTCAAGACCGAGGTCGAGGCCGCCGTCGAGGAGCTGAAGGCCGCGCTCAAGGGCGAGGACACCGCCGAGATCCGCACCGCCACCGAGAAGGTCGCCGCGGTCTCGCAGAAGGTCGGCCAGGCCATGTACGCGGACGCGGGCGCCGCGCAGGCCGCGGGCGGCGCCGACGCCGGTGCCGAGACCCCGAAGGCCGACGACGACGTCGTCGACGCCGAGATCGTCGACGAGGACCGTAAGGACGGTGCCGCGTGACGGAGGAGACCCCGGGCTTCGAGGAGAAGCCCGACGTCCCCTCCGGCGCCACCCCCGACGACGCCGAGTCGAAGGCCGCACCCTCGTCGAACGGCGAGGGGGCGGCCCCGGCCGGGGACGCAACCGCACAGATCGCCGGTCTGACCGCCCAGCTGGACCAGTCCCGCAAGGCGCTCGAAGAGCGCACCGCGGACCTCCAGCGGCTCCAGGCCGAGTTCCAGAACTACCGCCGCCGCGTGGAGCGGGACCGGATCACGGTCAAGGAGATCGCCATCGCGAACCTCCTGACCGAACTCCTGCCCGTGCTCGACGACATCGGCCGCGCCCGGGACCACGGCGAGTTCGTCGGCGGATTCAAGTCCGTCGGTGAGTCGCTGGAGACCGTCGCGGCGAAGATGGGTCTCCAGCAGTTCGGCAAGGAGGGCGAGCCCTTCGACCCGACGATCCACGAGGCCCTGATGCACAGTTACGCGCCGGACGTCACCGAGACGACCTGCGTGGCGATCCTCCAGCCGGGGTATCGCATCGGCGAGCGCACCATCCGCCCCGCGCGGGTGGCCGTCGCCGAACCGCAGCCGGGCGCGCAGACCGTCAAGGCCGAGGAGGGCTCCTCCGAGGCCGCCGAGGACAAGGACACCAGCTCTGAAGAGGGCTGAGGTCACGGTCTCTGACCGGAAGGAGGGACGTCGGGGATGAGCACCAAGGACTTCATCGAGAAGGACTACTACAAGGTCCTCGGCGTCCCCAAGGACGCCACCGAGGCCGAGATCAAGAAGGCGTACCGGAAGCTCGCCCGCGAGTTCCACCCGGACGCCAACAAGGGCAACGTCAAGGCGGAGGAGCGCTTCAAGGAGATCTCCGAGGCGAACGACATCCTCGGTGACCCCAAGAAGCGCAAGGAGTACGACGAGGCCCGCGCCCTCTTCGGCAACGGCGGCTTCCGCCCGGGGCCGGGCGCGGGCGGCGGCTCCTTCAACTTCGACCTGGGCGACCTCTTCGGAGGCGGCGCCCAGGGCGGCGGCCAGGGTTCCGGCGGCTTCGGCGGCGGGATCGGCGACGTGTTCGGCGGCCTGTTCAACCGCGGCGGCACCGGGGGCACCACCCGGGTGCAGCCGCGGCGCGGACAGGACATCGACACCGAGGTCACGCTGAGCTTCACCGAGGCCATCGAGGGGGCCACGGTCCCGCTGCGGATGTCCTCGCAGTCCCCCTGCAAGGCGTGTTCGGGCACCGGCGACAAGAACGGCACACCGCGCGTGTGCCCGACCTGCGTCGGCACCGGCCAGGTGGCGCGGGGTTCGGGCGGCGGCTTCTCGCTCACCGACCCCTGCCCCGACTGCAAGGGCCGCGGTCTCATCGCCGAGCACCCCTGCATGGACTGCAAGGGCAGCGGTCGCGCCAAGTCCTCGCGCACCATGCAGGTCCGCATCCCCGCCGGGGTGACGGACAGCCAGCGCATCCGCCTGCGCGGCAAGGGAGCGCCGGGTGAACGAGGCGGCCCCGCGGGCGACCTGTACGTCACCGTCCACGTGGACGCGCACCCGGTCTTCGGCCGCAAGGAGGACAACCTCACGGTCACCGTCCCGGTGACGTTCGCGGAGGCGGCCCTCGGCGGCGAGGTCCGGGTTCCCACCCTGGGCGGCCCGCCCGTCACGCTGAAGCTGCCGCCCGGCACGCCCAACGGCCGCACCATGCGCGCCCGCGGCAAGGGCGCGGTCCGCAAGGACGGCACCCGCGGCGATCTCCTGGTCACCGTCGAGGTGAGTGTCCCCAAGGACGTGACGGGGAAGGCTCGTGAAGCGCTGGAGGCGTATCGCGAGGCGACCGCGGACGAGGATCCGCGGGCGGAGCTGTTCCAGGCCGCGAAGGGAGCATGAGAGAGCCATGGATGGGACCGGCCGTCGACGCAATCCGTACGAACTGACCGAGGAGACCCCGGTCTACGTCATCTCGGTGGCGGCCCAGCTCTCCGGCCTGCACCCGCAGACCCTTCGCCAGTACGACCGCCTCGGCCTGGTCTCCCCGGACCGCACCGCCGGCCGGGGCCGCCGCTACTCGGCCCGTGACATCGAACTGCTGCGTACCGTCCAGCAGTTGTCGCAGGACGAGGGCATCAACCTGGCCGGCATCAAGCGCATCATCGAACTGGAGAACCAGGTCGCGGCCCTCCAGTCCCGCGTCGCGGAGATGGAGGCGGCCCTGGAGGGCGCCGCCGCCACGATGCGCCAGCGGGAGGCGGCGGTGCACGCGTCGTACCGACGCGACCTGGTGCCGTACCAGGAAGTGCAGCAGACCAGCGCGCTGGTGGTGTGGCGGCCGAAGAAGGCCAAGGACTGAACACATCCATGAGAAGGGGCCCGGAGGTTCACCCTCCGGGCCCCTTCTCATGGACTCAGCGGTTGCTGGAGGCCGGGCACGCGCCTCATCCGACCATGAAGGTGACCTTGGCGAACGAGCCGCTGCGGCCGTAGTAGTCGATCGCGCGCACCTCGAAGACATAGAAGCCCGGCGCGGGCGGAGTCCAGGTGACCGTCGAATCCTCGATGGTCATGTACCCGGTGTCGGAGGTGCCGTAGAAGCGGTACGTGTACCCGGACAGCAGCCGGTCGTGGTGCAGCGTCACCGTGAGCGGAACACCGGTGCCGCCGTGCGGCGCGCAGTCGTTGGCCGTGCACTCCTTGTACGGGGCGGACAGCGTGATCGTCGGCGCGACGGGAGCCGTCGGCGTGGCCGGGGTCTCCCGCCACACCTGGACGGACTCGGACGGCGCGGACTCACGGCCCTCGGCGTCGAGGGCGACGACGTAGTAGTCGTCGGCGACGGCCAGCGCCTCGGTGTCGGAGTAACGCGGCGCGGTGGTGGGGCGGTCCCCGAGCCGGGTCCAGGCGGCGTTCCGGTCGGTGCGCCGGTAGACCCGGTAGCCCTTGGCGTCGGTGACGGAGGCCCAGGTGAGCTCGGTGGCGCTGTCGAGGGGCGTGCCCTGGACGCCGGTCGGGGCCGCCACGGCGCCCGGGGCCGGGCGGGTCGCGGTGACCGGGGCGGAGACGGGGGCGAGGTTGCCGTAGTCGTCGACGGCCTGGACGCGGTAGGTGAGCGGGACTCCGGCCTCCGCGCGCAGGTCGTTGAACGAGAGGCCGAAGACGGTCTCCGGTCCGTCGGGGTCCCACGCGCCGTCGGGCGCGGCCCACACCTCGTAGTGGTTGACGTGGCGGTCGTCGGACGAGGCCTGCCAGCGCACCGCGTTGCCCGCCGTGGTGCCCTCCACCGTCACATCGGTGACCTGGGCGGGCGGGGCGGTGTCAGGCTCGCCGGTGTCGGCCACGGCGGACGGCGCGGACTCGTTGGCGACCGGGTCCACCGCGGTGACGCGGTAGTACAGCCGCCCGGTCAGATCGGCCCCGGTGTCCCGGTACCAGGCGCTGTCGAGCCCGTCGGCGATCCGCGTGAACGGCCCCCCTGGCGCGGTCGCCCGGTACACGCGGTACGTGTCCGTGACACCGTTGGTGTCCCAGGCCAGCGTCACCGCTCCCGGACCCACCTTCGCGTACAGCCCGGTGGGCGCGTCGGGGGCGGTGCGGTCGGGGGTGCCGACCGGCTGATCGGCGGTGCCGGCGGAGACGTTGCCCGCCCTGTCGTACGCGCGGACCTCGTAGTAGTACGTCGCGCCGGTCGCCGGCGGGGTGTCGCTGTACGAGGTGGCGGTGGTCGTCGCGAGCGGGCTACTGCCGAAGGACGTGCCCTTGAGCCGCCGGTAGACCTTGTACCCGGCGAGGTCCATCTCCTTGTTCTTCGCCCAGGCAAGCTTGGCCTTGCCGGTCGCGGAGTCGTACGTGAGCGAAGTGCCCGTCGGGACAAGGGGCTTGACCTTGTCGACCGTGGCGGACGTACGGGGCGTGTACGCGAACTTCACCTTGGCGGCGCCGGTCCAGTTGACGTAGTCGACGCGGAGGGTGTGCTTGCCGGAGGGGACGGTGACGTTGACGGTCTTGGAGACGGTCGTGGACGTGTTCTTCCACAGGTCGACCTTGCGGGTGCCGTCGACGTAGACCCGTATCCCGTCGAGCCCGGAGGCGGCGAGGGCGAACGGGCCGCCGGAGCCGAAGTCCCTTGTCACGGACCACCGCACACCGAAGTTGTCGGACGGCAGACCGGAGGCGGGGGCGCCGGCCCAGCTCTGCTCGACGGTGGTGTCGCAGTCGGTCTTCCTCGGGGTGCCGGAGAAGGCGGTGTTCGCGAAGAACTGGCGCTTGAAGACCGGGGACGCACAGGTCGTGGCGGCGGACGCGGGGGCCGTGGTCGTGGTGAGCAGACCACCGGTGACGGCGAGCACGGCGACGGACGTGATCGTCGTACGTCTGGCTGGGTTCATTCGATCCTCTGAACGGATGGGGAACGGCCGACAGCAGCTGTCTTGATCACGACTCGCGAGGAATGGAGTTGGTTGTACGGATCTTCGCCTCCCCCGGGGCTCCGCTTGAATGGAGGGTCCGTAAAGGGCGTTTGGAGGCGGTTGCGTGATGTCTTCACAAGACAGACGGAGAGTGGCGTTGCGCACTCGTTAAGTGGTTCTGCTTGACGCTGGGGGGCGTCGCCGCGTTGGCTTTTCAGTCATCTGGGTCGCAATGCTGCGCCCGCGTCCGGAAGGCACCAGAAGTGAGCACCGCAATGCGTCGTATCGCCCTTTGCATGGCCGCGTCCTCGATGGCCCTGTCGCTGACCGCCTGCGGGGCCCTGGGAGTGTCGGGGGACAGTGCGGACGCGAGTCCGACCAAGGGCAACGACGTCACCGTCGGCGTGCTGATGCCGGAGACGACCAACACGCGCTACGAGAACTTCGACTACCCGATCATTCAGAAGAAGGTCTCTGAGCTCACGAAGAAGTTGGGCCAGACCGTCTACGCCAACGGCGAGGCGGACGCCAAGAAGCAGGCGACCCAGATGCAGAAGATGATCGACGACAAGGTCGACGTCATCCTGCTGGACGCCGTGGACTCGCACGCCATCGCCCCGATGGTGAAGAAGGCCAAGGCCGCCGGTATCCCGGTCATCGCCTACGACCGGCTCGCCGAGGGCCCCATCGACGCGTACGTCTCCTTCGACAACGAACTCGTCGGCGAGGTGCAGGGCCGCACGCTCATCGAGTCGTTGGGCTCGGGCCTCGACACCTCCGACAAGATCGTGATGCTCAACGGCTCGCCCTCCGACCCGAACGCCGGGCAGTTCAAGGCGGGCGCGCTCTCCGAGCTCAACGGCAAGGTGACGATCTCCGAGAAGTACGACGTCGACGGCTGGAAGCCGGCCACCGCGAAGAAGGACATGGCCGCCGCGATCTCCGCGATCGGCAAGGACAACATCGCCGCCGTGTACTCCGCCAACGACGCCATGGCCGGCGCCGCCATCGAGGCGATGGAGGAGGCGGGCATGACCGACCTGCCGCCCATCACCGGCCAGGACGCCGAACTGGACGCCGTGCAGCGCATCGTCACCGGCGAGCAGTACATGAGCGTCTACAAGTCCTACCCGCTGGAGGCCGAGGCCGCCGCCGAGATGGCCGTGGCGAAGGTCCAGGGCAAGGGCATCCTGTTCGACTCCCTCACCCAGGACCGCGTCGACAGCCCCACCGACAAGGAGATCCCGGCCCAGCTGGTGTCGGTGTCCGCGCTGACGCAGTCCAACATCAAGCGCACGGTCGTCGCCGACGGCATCTACACCGTCAAGCAGATCTGCACCGCCAAGATCGCCTCGGCCTGCGCCGCGATCAAGTTGAACTGACGGTCGGCCCGGCGGGCGTCATGGGGAGGAACACCCCGTCCGGCGCCCGCCCGACGGGCTTGGTGCTGGTGAAGCTGGTCGGGTCGTTGTCGCCGGACACCTTCAGACCGGTGACCTTCGCACCCTTCGGGACGTCGTACCAGAGTTCGACCTCCATGAGGGTGTGGCCGCCCAGCCGTACCGTCTCCGACTGGCGGCGCACCGCCATCGCGAAGGAGTCGGGCCTGGCCCGGTCCCCGGTGACGCCCGCGATGCGCTGCCGGGCCGACTCGTAGGTGTGGTAGTTCGGGTCGTTGTTCTCCACCCGTAGCCGTGCGGCGCAGAACTGTCCCTCCGGCGGGGCGTCCGCGTGGGACCCCGTCACCCCTGTCACCCCGCAGCGCAGGGACAGCAGGGTGAAGGTGAGATGGCCGTCCTTGTGGGGCTTCCGGGCCGCGCCGGTACCGGGATCGTCGCCGTCGCCACCGCAGCCGGCGGTGAGGAGCAGGGCGGTCAGGGACAGTGCGATGAGCCTGGTCGGGCGCGCTGTCGGCATAGGGGCGATTGTGCGCCGCCGACCGGGAGAAGTGAACGTTCCGGGGCCATTTGGCCAGTGACCCGCTCGGAGTCCGGTCCCGGTAAACGCAAGATCAAGAACTGGTCTAGGATCGCCCGCTGTCATGTCTCGATCACAGGGAATCACACGGGGGACGTACATGGTGGCGCGGAAGTACCTGCTGACCACGGCTGTGTCCATGGCACTGCTGACCGGCTGCGGCGGCGGTGACGACGACCCGAAGGCAACCGGCGGCACCGCCACCGCAGCCGCGAAGCCCGCCGCGAAGGGGCCGGCGTACAAGGGAGCGGCGCTCCCCGGGTACGGCGCTCAGGCCGCCTGGAGCCTCGACACCGGCGGCACCGCGCCCGGCGTCCTCGACCTCGGCGGGGTCCTGCTGTTCGCCCGGGACGCGAGCGGGGCCTATCTCACCGACGCCTCGGTGGACGGCGAGCCCGCCGACGTCAACACCGTCCTGTACGCCTCCGACGAGCCGGAGAAGCTGACCCTGGAGTTCCGCGACGCCAGGACGGGCGCGGTGCGCAGGACGCTCCCCGTGACCGCCGAGTCGGTCGAGGGCGTCACCTGGAAGGACGGCGCCCCGGCGGTCGCCGTCGGCACCTCCGCGACGAAGGAGTCCGACGGTCTGACCCAGGAGGAGACGACCACCTCGGCGACGTTCTACTCCACCGCCGGCAAGAAGCTGGGCGAGACGTCCGGCTACGCCTTCGGGCATGTGGTCGGCGGTTACGTGGTGTCGGCCGACGACGGCGGCGTCCGTCTGGCCCCGATCGGCGCCGGTGCCGTCCGCACGATCCCGTGCAACGGCGACGACGACGCCGAGTGCGCCTTCGACCCGGAGACGGGCGTCGCGAGCGGCGACCAGACCTACGCCCCGGTGATCACGGACGGCTACTACCCGGGCTTCGAGGCCGCGGGCAAGTACGACTACGACCCCTCCGACGTCACCCTCAACGACCTCGCCACCGGCAAGCAGGCCTGGTCGTCGGCGGACGCGGAGGTCCCCAAGGGCGTCGTCCTGGACGACGAGGGGCAGCCGGAGGACCGTACGATCCGGGTCGTCCGGGTCAGCGACGGCAAGGCCCTCGTCGCCTGGAAGAAGAGCGTCGGCCTGAGCCCCACCACTCAGGTCTACGCCTGGTACGACCTGGCGAGCGGCGCCCTCACCGCCTCCTACGAGGGCCCCGAGTACGTCGTCTGGTCCGCCGACGGCGAGCTGGCCGCCGAGGACAAGGGCGAGTTCGAGACCGGCTTCGAGGGCACGAGCGTGTGGAAGACCGCCGACGGCACCCGGCTGTGGGCCCAGGAGGACGGCGAGACCGCGCTGGACCCGGTCCGCTTCTCCGGCAACGGCGAGGTGCTGTACGGCGAGACGTTCGACGGGGTCAGCACGCACAAGACGCTCGCCGTGGACACCCAGACCCGGAAGGTGCTGGCGAAGGACCTGCCGGAGGGGAGCATTCCGGCGGTGGACGCGGCGAGCGGGTACGGGTATCTCACCACGGAGGACGGGTTCTTCGCGTTCGCGCCGGCGTAGGGGAGGGGGTCAGGGTTCCCTCCCCTACGGGGCTCACGCCACCCGGGTGAACTCCACCGTCACCTCCGGGGGCCCGCCGGGTACGCCTCGGTAGATGCCCTTGTGCGGGGTGACGTCGTCGTAGTCGCGCCCCCGCCCGACCACGACGTGCGACTCGTCGGGGCGGGTGCGGTTGGTGGGGTCGTAGCCGCACCAGTCGCCCGCCCAGTACTCGACCCAGGCGTGGCTCTGGCCCGCGACCGGCCGGTGCAGCTCCGCCTCCCGCTCGGGGTGGAGGTAGCCGGAGACGTACCGGGTCGGCAGCCCGAGCCCCCGCAGCAGGGCGATGGTGACGTGGGCGATGTCCTGGCAGACGCCCGCGCCCTGCTCCCAGGCCTCGGTGGCCGAGGTGTTCACCCCGGTGACGCCGGGGAGATAGGTGACCCGGTCGGCGACCAGGGCGGAGACCGCGACGGCCGTCCCGTGCGGGTCGAGGCCGGCGGCGGCCTTCCGGGCCTTCTTGAGGAGCTTCGCCGGGACGGTCGTACGGGCTGTCGGGCCCGCGAACTCCAACAGGCGTGAACTCGTCGTACGTTCCGCCAGTTCCGACCAGGCCGGTGGCTCGGGCAGCGGCTCCGGCGGGGCCGTCTCGACCAGGCTGGAGGCCGTGATGGTGAGGTCGGCGTGCGGGTCGAGGAGGTCGAAGCCGGTGACCTGGGTGCCCCAGTAGTCCCAGTACGACCAGGTCGCGGTCGCCGGGCTGACGGTGACCCGGGCGTCCAGGGTGGTCTGGCCGGGCAGGGTCAGCGGGGTCATGCGGACCTCGTTGTGGGAGGAGGCCGCGGGCTGGGCGTACGACACCTGTGTGATGTGCTTGATGCGGAGTCGACGAGCCACGTCAGGCTCCTTCCTGGGCCCAGATCACGGGCCCCTGGTACGGGAAGAACCGCTCCGCCACCGCCTCCGCCGAGGCCATGCAGGCCTGCTGCAAGTCCCCGAGCAGGGCGGGAAGTTGATCGGGTAGGGCGGGCGAGTCGAGGTATTCGAGGCGGGTGCGCAGCCGGCCGATGGGGCGCCGGGCCGGGTCCTGGCGGGGGCGGCCGAGGGCGCTGAGGCATTCCTCCGCCGTGGTCAGCGCGTGCAGCGCCGAGCGCGGGAAGTCCCGGTCCAGGAGCAGGAATTCGGCCACCCGCGCACTGTCTCCGAAGCCGCTGTGCACGCGCGCGTACGCCTCGTCGGCGCCGGACGCGCTCAGCAGCGTCGTCCAGTCCGGCGCGTGCGCGGCGTCCAACACCCGTACCGACAGCAGCCGTACGGTCATGTCCACCCGCTCCAGGCTCCGCCCGAGCACCACGAAACGCCAGCTGTCGTCGCGGCTCATGGTGGAGTCGGCGAGTCCGAAGAACAGCGCGGCACGGGCCCGTACGAGCTCCAGATAGCCGTAGGGGCCGGTACGGCGGGCCGCGCGGCGCTGGTCGGCGAGGGCGTGCCAGGTGGAGTTGAGGCACTCCCACATCTCGGAGGAGACGGCCTCGCGGGCGCTGCGCGCGTTGAGCCGGGCGGCCCCGAGCGCGCCCTCGATGGAGCAGGTGGAGCGGGAGTCGAAGGCGAGCTGGTCGAGGACCTGCTGCATGTCGACGCGTTCGGGGCCCGCGTCGACGCCGAGGATCGCGTACAGCGACCGGCAGGCCGCGTCCTCGTCGCGCCAGGGGTCCTCCAGCATCCGGTGGAGGTAGGCGTCGAGGATGCGCCCGGTGGTGTCGGCCCGCTCGACATAGCGGCCGGTCCAGGTCAGCGCCTCGGCTATCCGGGAGAGGATCACGTCGTTCACTGCTGCTGCGCCCCTTCCTCCACGAAGGTGGGGTTGCCGTCGGGACCGAGCTGGCGGGGTGCGACGGCGGGCCGGCGGTCCGGGGCCGGCGCCTCCGGCTCCTCGGCCGGCCCTTCGGCGAGTACCCAGGTGTCCTTGGAGCCGCCGCCCTGGCTGGAGTTGACGATCAGGTTGCCCTCCTGGAGGGCGACGCGGGTGAGGCCGCCGGGCAGGACCCAGACATCGTTGCCGTCGTTGACGGCGAAGGGTCTGAGGTCGATGTGGCGCGGTGCCATCCGCTCGCCGGCGAGGGTGGGGGAGGTGGACAGGGCGACGGGCCGCTGGGCGATGAAGCCACGGGGGTCGGCGGCGACGGCCCGTCTGGTCCGTTCCAGCGTTCTGGCGTCGGCTTTCGGACCGATGACGATGCCCTGCCCGCCCGCCCCGTCCACCGGCTTGATGACGAGCTGGTCGATCTGGTCGAGGACGGCGTCGAGTTGACCGGGTTCGTCGGGCCGGAAGGACTCCACGTTGGGGAGGACCGGCTCCTCGGAGAGGTAGTAGCGGATGAGGTCCGGGACGTAGGTGTAGAGCAGTTTGTCGTCGGCGATGCCGTTGCCGACGGCGTTGGCGAGGGTGACGTTTCCGGCCGTCGCGGCGCTCATGATGCCCGGGCAGCCGATGACCGAGTCGGGCCGGAAGTGGAGCGGGTCGAGGAAGTCGTCGTCGAGCCGCCGGTATACGACATGCACCGGCATCTCGCCGCGCGTGGTCCGCATCCACACCCGGTTGGCCCGGCACACCAGGTCGTGCCCCTCGACCAGCTGCACGCCCATCAGCCGGGCCAGCAGGGCGTGTTCGAAGTAGGCGGCGTTGCTGGGACCGGGGGTGAGGACGACGACCCGCGGGTCCTCGGTCCCGTCCGGCGCGGCCTTGCGCAGCGCGGCGAGGAGTCTTTGCGCGTACCCGTCGACCGGCAGGACGTGCTGCTCGGCGAAGAGGGAGGGGAAGATCCGGGTCATGGCCCGCCGGTTCTCGATGACGTACGAGACGCCGCTGGGGACGCGGACGTTGTCCTCCAGGACCCGGAAGTCCCCGGCTTCGTCCCGTACGAGGTCGATGCCGGCGACGTGGATACGGACGCCGCCCGGAGGTTCCACCCCGTGGGCGACGCGGTGGAAGTGGGGGGAGTTGAGCAGCAGCCGCCAGGGCACGACGCCGTCCTCGAAGGCCCGGCAGTGCCCGTAGGCGTCGGCGAGGTAGGCCTCCAGGGCCCGTACGCGCTGTCCCACGCCGCGCTGGATGAGATCCCACTCCAGCGCGTCGAGAATCCTCGGTACGAGGTCCAGCGGCCACGGCCGCTCCTCGCCCGCGAAGGCGTAGGTCACGCCCCGGTCGGTGAACGCCCGCGCCATCTGGTCGGCCCGGAAGCGCAGTTCACTCGGCTCGATCGGCTGAAGTGCCGACAGGACCGGCTCATAGGCGGTCCTGACCTCACCCGGCCGCACAAACATCTCGTCCCACGCGTCGGCCAGCGCGTACGCGTCAAATATGTCCGCCATGAGGGGACGTTAGATGCGCTGCGTAACGCGGTGATCACCGGTGGATTTCGGGCAGCTCACGCGGAGAAACGGATTCCGGTGGGTGCGGGGCGGGTACGGAGGGGGACCATCAGCTTGTTGCAAGGCGGCGGGCGGAGGCACGACGATAGTGGGGTAAATCAGTGGTTTCCCTCGGTCACACCGGGCCGAGCCGTGTTGCGGAGCAGGTCGGGTCCGCGCATAGTTGCGGACCCGTAGGGGTGTGTCCGTGTCACGAGCGCGCGCATGCCGGGCACAAGAGGCTGGATGCGGGGGTGGGCTGGGCGATGGCCGGGCACGCGACGGACGGGCATCCACACGGTGCTGACCGACTGTGCGAGGCCGGGGATCGCGTGTATTCCCGGGCCGTACGGCGGGGCCGGGTGCCGCGCGAGGACGCGGAGCCGGTGCCGTGCCTGCTGGAACTGGCGCTCCTCCACCCCGACCCGGACGACATGGACTGGCTGGTCCCGACGTCCCCGCAGGAGGTCATGACCCGGCTGCTGCGCGGGGTCTACGACGAGGTGAGCGCGAGCCAGCGGCGGATGGGCTCGGCGGTGGCGGCCTTCGAGTGGTACGCCGGGCTGGGCCCGCACCTGGGCGCGGGCGGCGCGGAGGGAACGGCGCTGCGCGTCCTGGACGGTCTGTCCCGCATCCAGGCGGCGATGGACGAGGCGACGCAGGCGTGCACCACGGAGGTGCTGACGGTCCAGCCGGGCGGTATCCGCCCCGAACACGAACTGACGGAGGGTCTGCACCGGGCACTGGCGCTACGGGGCCGGGGCGTGCGCATGCGCGACCTGTACACGCACGTGGCACGCCACGGCCAGGGCCTCCTCAACTACCTGGAGCTGATGGGCGAGGCGGTGGAGGCCCGCACCCTGGACGAGGTCATCGACCGCCTGATCCTCTTCGACCGCACGGTGGCCTTCATCCCGGCCAACGCGGACCGCACCCTGGCGCTCGAACTGCGGCACCCGGCGCTGGTGGGCTTCCTGGCCACGGTCTTCGAACGCCTGTGGCGCCTGGCGATCCCGTTGACCGCCCCGCTCCCCGACACCGGCATCGAGGGCATCTCCCACCGCGAACAGTCCATCGCGACGCTGCTGGCGGAGGGCCACCAGGACGCGGTGATCGCGGAACGGCTCGGCATAAGCGTCCGCACCTGCCGGGCCCACATCGCCCGACTGTCGGAGACCCTGGGCGCCGCCAGCCGCACCCAACTCGGCGTCCGTATCGCGCAGGTGGGCCTGGACGGTCCGCCCCGCGCGATGGGCATCACGATCCCTGATCAAGAATCCCGGACCGTCCGATGAGATACCCGAGCTGAGCCCGGCTCTCACTGCCGAGGGTCGCGGCGAGCTTGGCGATGTGCTCACGGGCGGTGCGGATGTTGAGGCCGAGGCGGTCGGCGATGACGGCGTCGGTGTGGCCCTCGATGAGGAGGGCGGCTATGGCGCGCTGGCGGGGGGTGACGCCGTTGAGGGTGGGCTGCTGGACCGCCTGGGGGTGCATGGGGGTGGCCAGGCGCCAGAGGCGGTCGAACGTGGTCGCGAAGTAGTCGACCATGGCCGGGACGCGGATCTCCAGGGCGAGCGTGCGGTCCGTGCTGGCCGGGATGAAGGCGACGGTCCGGTCCACGATGATGAGCCGGTCGGTGACCTCGTCGAGCGAACGGGCCTCGGCGTCCCCGCGCAGCCGCTCGTAGCGGGCGATGACGGCGGGGGAGTGGCGCAGGGTGTGCTGGTAGAGGGCCCGGATACGGCCACCGCGGTCGAGCAGGGCCTGGTCCCGGTCCAGGGCGGCGGCCAGCCGGGTCGCGGCCGTGTTGCCGTTGTAGGGCTGGATGGCGAGGAGCTCCACCGAGGCCTCGGCCATGGCGTCGGAGATGGCCTGGTTGATCTGGGCGAAGCCGGTGAGGATGCTGACCGCCGACGGATCGGTCGCGGTCCGGGGCCCGTCGATCCGCATCAGCGGCTCGAACAGCTCCGCCAGCTGTTCCTCGCGTCGGCGCTCGTCCGCGATCCGCTCCTCGGAGCTGCGCAGCAGCCGGTGGAGGGCGACGGCCGGGGCGACCGGCTCCAGCCGGTCCGGGTCCGTCACAGCGGCGTGCAGCAGCCCGAACTCCAGCAGACAGGGGGCCCGCTCGGCGTCGGCGCCGCGTACGTGCCCCTCGCGCAGCGCCTGCTCGTACACCTCGGTTCCTGCGGCGCACAGGGTTCCCGCGACGTGCGCCGGATGCGGCGCCGCACTCACTGCTCTGTCTCCTCCTGTTTGAGGATCCCGGACTCGGCGATGAGAAAGCCGAGCTGGGCCCGGCTGCCGCTGCCGAGGGCCGCCGCCAGCTTGGCGATGTGAGCCCGGCAGGTCCGGACGTTCATACCGAGCCGGCGGGCGATGGCCTCGTCGACATGGCCGTCGATGAGCAGCTTGGCGATGGTGCGCTGCACTCCGGAGATGCCCTCGGGGGTCGCCTCGTACGGCACCTCCTCCAGGAGCGGTGTCGCCCGCTGCCACAGCTGCTCGAAGACCTTGATGAGGTACTGGACCAGGCCGGGGTGGCGCAGTTCCAGGGCGACCTGCCGGTCGTCCTGGGCGGGGATGAACGCGACCGTCGAGTCGCAGATGATGAGCCGCTCGATGAGCTCTTCCAGGGTGCGTATCTCGACCTTGGCGCCGGCCATCTTGTCCATGTACGCGAAGGTGCTCTGGCTGTGCCGGACCGTGTGCTGGTACAGGGTGCGCATGGCGATGCCGCGCTCGATCAGCGGCTTGCTGCGCTTCAGGGCCTGGCTCAGGATGTGTTCCGGCCGACTGCCGCCGGGCTGGACCGTCAGGACCTCGGTGCGGGCCTCGGCTATCGCCACGTCGAGCGCGGAGTGGATGCGGTCGATACCCTCCAGGACCGTGATGGCATGGGTGGTCGCGGGCTTCTGGGCACTGATCGCGAGGAACGGCTGGAAGGTGTCGGTGAGGTCGAGGGTGATCCGCCGGCGGTCCTGGATCTCGCGCTCGAGCGGCTGGAGTTGCTGCGCGAGCACGACGGAGGGCGGCACGGGGCGCAGCCAACCGGGGTCGTCCGGGTCGGGGTGGAGCAGCGCGAATTCGAGCAGACACGGCGCCGGTTCCACCTCCCCGCGGGAGATGCGTCCGGAGCTGAGTGCGCTTGCGTAGAGGCGCGATCCTTCGGGGCATAGGTCAGTGATGCCGTGAGGATGTGTCGGTTTTGTGCGGTTTATTGGCAAATCTCCACCCCCCAGGGTCCTGAACGTGCAGGAACATGATGCATCTCTTGTGTGGCATTGACGTGCCTGAATAAGCCATCGTCTTGTTTCGCGGGGGAGAGGAAGCCATCAAGTGAGGACGAAGCCGACCATGAATAAGAGAATGCTTCGCTCGGTGCTTGCCGCTGCCGTCGTTGCTCTGACGCTGGCCTTGGGTGCGGCCGGTCCTCTCGGCGACGTCGGTTGGAGTGCCGACAGCAGCGCGGCGGCGAGTGCGCCGGGTGACGTCGGTTGGGACATCCGTGCCTCCTCCCCGGACGTCGGTTGGATCGTCGTGGCGGACGCCAACGGCGCGCAGGACGTGGGCTGGTAGGCGAAATCATGACCACGCCACCCGACGACCGCTCCTTCCGTCGTGAAATGGCCACGGCCTATCGCTCCGGATGGCACTTCATCGACCTGGTCACCGCGATCCCCCACTCCGGTGACTCACTGATGGTGACCGTCTTCGGCGAGCCGGTCGTCGTCACCCGCGACGACGACGAGGACGTGCGGGCGTACCGGTGTCTGCGGCGGCCTCGGGGGGCGCCGCAGCCTGTGCGGTGTGCCATCCGGTACGGAATGATCTTTGTGAACCTCGACCAACGAGACCATCGGCTGGTGGATTCCGAAACCCCCACCCAACGGACCATCTCAGCCACCCCCCGCAGTGCCTGACGCGATTCCCCCGTCGTAACAGATCGCTCAGGTGCTTCCCCCCGCAGCGGCGTCACCGTGACCTGAACACGGTGACGCCGCTGTGTTTTCGGGGACATTTCCGGGTATCCGCCGTTTCCCGCTTCTTCCGGCCGTGGCTGAAAATCATCAGTCACGGCAGAAACATACGGCCGCTCAACCGCGCCCCAGCGCCCGCGTCACTTCGATCTCGATCACCACGCGCGACGGATTCGGCGACGGCACCCGCTCATAGCGCTCCGCGTACCGCCGCTCCGCCTCCGCCACCCGCCCGGGTTCGGTCCGGACGTGCGCCCGCCCCTCCAGCGTCGCCCAGCGCCGCCCGGCCACCTGGCACACCGCCACCCGCGCCCCGTCCGGGCCGGCCGCCAGCACATGGCCCACCTTCGCGCTCGTCTTGTTCGTGATCACCCGGGCGAGCCGGGCCTCGGGGTCGTAGGTCACTCCGACCGGCACCACATGCGGGCTGCCGTCCGGGCGCAGGGTCGTCAGGGTGCACAGATGCCGCTCCCGCCAGAAGCTGAGGTAGAGCGGGTCCGGTGCGCCGGGGTCCAGCGTGTACGTCGCCATGTCCCGGAACTTAACCCCGACAGGCGGGGAACCCGGTCCCCGACCCCCTCCCGGACCGCACCTTGAGTGGAATAGACTCAACTTTGTGTACGTTGGCTGAGTCAGTCCAAGGAGAGTCACCGACACCCGAGTGATCGACACTCGAGTCATCGACACCGAGGAGGAGCACAAGAACGTGGACGCCGAGCTGACCAACCGGAGCCGGGACGCGATCAACGCGGCCGAGAAGCGCGCCGCCGCCGAGGGACACGCGGACCTCACCCCTGCCCATCTGCTGCTCGCCCTGCTCCAGGGGGAGGACAACGAGAACATCGTCGATCTGCTGGCCGCCGTCGAGGCAGACCTCGCCGCCGTGCGTGCCGGAGCGGAGAAGATCCTCGCCGGTCTGCCCAGCGTGACCGGCTCCACCGTCGCGCCCCCGCAGCCCAACCGCGAGCTGCTCGCCGTCGTCAGCGACGCCGCCGCCCGCGCCAAGGACCTCGGTGACGAGTACCTCTCCACGGAGCACCTCCTCATCGGCACCGCCGCCAAGGGCGGCCAGGCCGGGGACGTACTCTCCTCCCAGGGGGCCGACGCCAGGAAGTTGCAGGACGCCTTCCAGAAGGCGAGGGGAGGGAGAAGGGTGACCACGCCCGATCCCGAGGGTTCCTACAAGGCTCTCGAGAAGTTCGGCACCGACTTCACGGCCGCCGCCCGCGAGGGGAAGCTCGACCCCGTCATCGGACGGGACCAGGAGATCCGCCGGGTGGTGCAGGTGCTGTCCCGCCGCACCAAGAACAACCCCGTCCTCATCGGTGAGCCCGGCGTCGGCAAGACCGCCGTCGTCGAGGGGCTCGCCCAGCGGATCGTCAAGGGCGACGTGCCCGAGTCGCTGAAGAACAAGCGGCTCGTCGCCCTCGACCTCGGCGCCATGGTCGCCGGCGCGAAGTACCGCGGCGAGTTCGAGGAGCGGCTCAAGACCGTCCTCGCCGAGATCAAGGACTCCGACGGCCAGATCATCACCTTCATCGACGAGCTGCACACCGTCGTGGGCGCCGGCGCCGGCGGCGACTCCGCCATGGACGCGGGCAACATGCTCAAGCCGATGCTCGCGCGCGGTGAGCTGCGCATGGTCGGCGCCACCACCCTCGACGAGTACCGTGAGCGGATCGAGAAGGACCCGGCGCTGGAACGCCGCTTCCAGCAGGTGCTGGTCGCCGAGCCGACCGTCGAGGACACCATCGCCATCCTGCGCGGACTCAAGGGCCGGTACGAGGCCCACCACAAGGTCCAGATCGCTGACAGCGCGCTGGTAGCCGCCGCCACCCTCTCCGACCGCTACATCACCTCCCGCTTCCTCCCCGACAAGGCCATCGACCTCGTCGACGAGTCCGCCTCCCGGCTCCGCATGGAGATCGACTCCTCCCCCGTCGAGATCGACGAACTCCAGCGCTCCGTCGACCGGTTGAAGATGGAGGAGCTGGCCCTGGAGAAGGAGACCGACCCGGCCTCCCGTGAACGCCTGGAGAAGCTGCGCCGCGACCTCGCCGACAAGGAGGAGGAGCTGCGCGGTCTGACCGCCCGCTGGGAGAAGGAGAAGCAGTCCCTCAACCGCGTCGGCGAACTCAAGGAAAAACTCGACGAGTTGCGCGGCCAGGCCGAACGCGCCCAGCGCGACGGCGACTTCGACACCGCCAGCAAGCTGCTCTACGGCGAGATCCCCACCCTGGAACGGGACTTGGCGGAAGCCTCCCAGGCCGAGGAGGAGGCCGCCAAGGACACCATGGTCAAGGAGGAGGTCGGCTCCGACGACATCGCCGACGTCGTCGCCGCCTGGACCGGCATCCCGGCCGGCCGCCTCCTGGAGGGCGAGACCCAGAAACTCCTGCGCATGGAGGAGGAGTTGGGCCGCAGGCTGATCGGCCAGACCGAGGCGGTCCAGGCCGTCTCGGACGCCGTACGCCGCACCCGCGCCGGCATCGCCGACCCCGACCGCCCCACCGGCTCCTTCCTCTTCCTCGGCCCCACGGGCGTGGGCAAGACCGAACTGGCCAAGGCTCTGGCCGACTTCCTCTTCGACGACGAACGCGCCATGATCCGCATCGACATGTCGGAGTACGGCGAGAAGCACAGCGTCGCCCGCCTGGTCGGCGCGCCCCCCGGCTACATCGGCTACGAGGAGGGCGGCCAGCTGACCGAGGCCGTCCGCAGGCGCCCGTACAGCGTGGTGCTGCTGGACGAGGTCGAGAAGGCCCACCCGGAGGTCTTCGACATCCTGCTCCAGGTCCTGGACGACGGACGTCTCACCGACGGCCAGGGCCGCACGGTCGACTTCCGCAACACGATCCTCGTCCTGACCTCCAACCTGGGCAGTCAGTTCCTGGTCGACCCGATCACCACCGAGCAGGAGAAGAAGGAACAGGTCCTGGAGGTGGTCCGCACCGCCTTCAAGCCGGAGTTCCTCAACCGCCTCGACGACCTGGTCGTCTTCTCGGCCCTGTCGAAGGACGAGCTGAGCCGGATCGCCCGCCTCCAGATCAACCGTCTCGCGGCCCGTCTGGCCGAACGCCGCCTCACCCTGGAGATCACCGACGAGGCCCTGGCCTGGCTCGCCCACGAGGGCAACGACCCGGCCTACGGCGCCCGCCCCCTGCGCCGCCTGGTCCAGACCGCCATCGGCGACCGCCTCGCCAAGGAGATCCTGGCGGGCGAGATCAAGGACGGCGACACGATCCGCGTCGACACCTTCGAAGACGGCCTGATCGTCGGCCCGACCACGGGCAAGACGCTCTGATCGGGGGTACCCGGACTCCCGGCGGTGGGATCAAGTCAGCCCACGGCTGACAGGCCCCGCCGGGGGTTGCCACCCCCCTCCCCGCATGGGGGAGGATGGCGGAATCCGTACGAAGGGAAAAACACGGTGAGCATCGACCCGTCCTCGATTCCGAACTTCGGGGGCCAGCCCGAGCCGCAGCCCCAAGGACCGGCGGGCCCCGTCGTCCCGGATCAGGACCTCGTGAAGCAGCTCCTGGAGCAGATGGAGCTGAAGTACGTCGTTGACGAAGAGGGTGACCTCGCGGCGCCGTGGGAGCAGTTCCGTACGTATTTCATGTTCCGGGGTGAGGGGGACCAGCAGGTCTTCTCCGTCCGGACGTTCTACGACCGGCCCCACAAGATCGACGAGAAGCCGCAGCTGCTCGAGTCCATCGACGACTGGAACCGGCGCACCCTGTGGCCGAAGGTCTACACGCACACCCACGACGACGGCACCGTCCGCCTCATCGGTGAGGCGCAGATGCTGATCGGCACCGGGGTGGCCCTGGAGCACTTCGTGTCGTCGACGGTCAGCTGGGTGCGGGCCGCGATCGAGTTCGACAAGTGGCTCGTGGAGCAGCTCGGCCTGGAGCGGGAGGTCAACGACGCCGAGCAGCCCGAGGGTGACGCCGACGGCGACGAGTAGGACCTGAACGTCTTCTACAGCGGCGTATCCGCGAGCACGACCAGATACGCCCCGTAGGCGAACGAGAGCCCGGCCAGGGCACCGGTCACCACGACCGCGTGCCAGGGCCGGGCTCTCGCCGTGCGGACGAGGGCTTGGGCGAGCGGGAGCAGCAGCGGGAACGCGGGGAGCAGAAAGCGGGGCTTGGACCCGAAGAAGCCGGAGCCGCCGAGGGTGATCAGCAGGAGTACGGCGGTGTAGACGGCCAGCGGGAGCGGGGGGCGGTCCAGGAGGAGCAGGGCGTAGAGGAGGGCCGCCGCGGCGACGATCAGCAGCGTCATCGGGAAGACCAGGCGGTCGCCGTGGAGGACCAGGTGGCGGGCGAAGCGGAGGGAGCCGCGGCCGAGGTCGAAGCTGGAGCCCCAGCCGCGCTGCACCGCGAAGTAGCCGCCCAGCAGGTCGCCCGTGCGGTGGCCGACCCAGACGACGTACGCCAGCCAGCCGAGCGGGGCGATCGCCGCGCCCGTCCACAGGCTGTGGGTAACTTTTCCGCGCCGCCGCAGGGTCCGGAAGATCTCGTACGCCGCCGTCGCCAGCACCGCCGCCGCCACCGCGAAACCGTTCGGCCGGGCGAGCCCCGCGAACGCGGCCAGCGCGCCCGCCCACAGCCAGCGGCGGGTGAGCACGGCGTACAGCGACCAGGCGGCGAACGCGGTCAGGACGGGTTCCGTGTACGCCATCGACAGCACGACCGAATGCGGCAGCAGGGCCCAGAGGAGTACGAGCGCGGTGCCCACCGCCCGCCCGTGCAGGCGGGCGCCGATCGCGTAGATGCCGCAGGCCGCCGCCACGGCCGCCGTCCAGGAGACCAGCAGGCCCGCCGCGCCGCCGCCCAGCGGGCTGACCTCGGTCACGGCGCGCACCAGCGCCGGGTAGAGGGGGAAGAAGGCGAGGTCGCTGTAGACGACGCCGGGGCGGATGTGGAGGGTGTGGCCGTATCCGTGCGTGGCGATGCCCAGGTACCAGCGGGAGTCCCAGGACCGGCCGAGCAGGGTGAGCGGATGGTGGCCGGTGGCCCAGGCGGTCGCGGCGAGCACGGCCAGACCGGTGAGCCGCGCGAGGGCGAACAGGCCGAGCGCCACCGCCAGGGGGTGGCGCGACCTGGTGCGTTCGGCGGTGCCGGGCTGTGTGACGGAGGGCGGCGCGAGCGTGCTGACATGGGTCACATCAGCACATTGCATAAGAACTCAGGCATAAGCGAGCATCATGCGCCCGGTGTCTGGTCGCCGGGCCCGCGTCAGCCCGCCAGCGCCTTCAGCCGCTTCGCCGCCTCCTCCAGTACCCCCGTCTGCTTGCAGAACGCGAACCGTACGAAGGGGGCGCCCGCCTCCCGGTGGTCGTAGAAGACCGCGTTGGGGATGGCGACGACACCGGCGCGTTCCGGCAGCGAGCGGCAGAAGGCGAAGCCGTCGGTCTCTCCCAGGGGGCGGATGTCGGTGGTGATGAAGTAGGTGCCGGCGGTCCGGAACACCCCGAAGCCGGCCTCCGCCAGCCCGTTCGCGAGCAGATCACGCTTGGTACGCATGTCCGCGCGGAACGCCTCGAAATAGCTGTCCGGCAGCGCGAGCGCCTCGGCGACGGCGTACTGGAAGGGGCCCGAGGCCACATACGTCAGGAACTGCTTCGCCGACCGCACCGCGCTGACCAGCGACGGCGAACCGGTCACCCAGCCGACCTTCCAGCCGGTGAAGGAGAAGGTCTTGCCGGCCGAGCCGATCGTGACCGTACGGTCGCGCATGCCGGGGAAGGTCGCGAGCGGGATGTGCTCGGCGGCGTCGAAGACCAGGTGCTCGTACACCTCGTCGGTGACGACCAGGAGGTCCCGCTCGACCGCCAGCTCGGCGATCGCGGTGAGCTCCTCGTGGGTGAGGACCGTGCCGGTGGGGTTGTGGGGTGTGTTGATCAGCAGGAGGCGGGTCTTGTCCGTCACCGCCGCGCGCAGCTCGTCGAGGTCGAGGCGGAAGCTGTCGCCGTCCGGGCGCAGGGTGACCGGGACGCGGGTGCCGCCCGCCATGGCGATGCAGGCCGCGTAGGAGTCGTAGTACGGCTCGAAGGCGATGACCTCGTCGCCGGGTTCGAGGAGGGCGAGGAGCGCGGCGGCGATCGCCTCGGTGGCGCCCGCCGTGACCAGGACCTCTGTATCGGGGTCGTACGACAGTTCGTACCGCCGTTGCTGGTGCGCGGCGATCGCGGTGCGCAGCTCGGGGACGCCGGGACCCGGCGGGTACTGGTTGCCGCGCCCGTCGCGCAGCGCCCGCACGGCCGCCTCCCGGATCTCCTCGGGGCCGTCCGTGTCGGGGAAACCCTGGCCGAGATTGATCGAGCCGGTCTGCACGGCCAGGGCCGACATCTCGGCGAAGATCGTCGTCCCGAACTCGGCGAGCCGGCGGTTGAGGTGCGGGCGTGCGGTGGAGGTCATGCCCGTCATCCTGCGCCCAAGCTCTGGATTCGCTCAACTCTGCTTTGGCTGATGAGACGCCGGGGCATCTCCCTCCCACGCAAGACCCGAGGCGCCCACGGGGGGTCGTCTCGGGGGACACGGAAGGAGGGTGACGTCATGGTTCTCGGCATCATCCTGGCAGTGGTGTTCATCGGGTTCGTGGTCCTGGTCATCGCGAGGGCCAGCAGTGGCAGCTCACACGGGGTGCGGGCGGGTCGGCGCGGCGGCAGCGGCAGTGGCAGCAGCTGGTGGGCCGACGGGGGGTCCAGCAGCAGCGGCGGCGGTTCGTCGTGCGGCTCGTCCTCGTCGTCGTCCTGTGGTTCCTCCTCGTCGTCGTGCGGGGGTGGCTCGTCGTGTGGCGGCGGGTCGTCCTGCGGGGGCGGCGGCGGTTGCGGCGGCGGCAGCTGAGCCGGGGCCTCGGGGGGACGGAAGGAGGGTGACGCCGTGATCACAGCGCTCGTCATCATCCTGGTGGCCCTGTACTGGGCCCTGATCCTGTGGTTGATCAGATGGTCCGTGCGCCGGAACCGCACGGCGGGCCGGCGGACCTACCGCTTCGGCAGCGCCGGCGGCGGTGGCGACACCAGCGGCAACAGCTGGGCGGACGGAGGGGGAGGCGGGGACAGTGGCGGCTCGTCGTGTGGCGGCGGGTCGTCCTGCGGAGGAGGCGGTGGGGGCGGATGCGGTGGCGGAGGCGGCTGACCCGAAGTGGCTGATACGGGGCTGCTGAGCTCCGTACGGCATCCGCATCGCATCCGGACGAGCCGGGCCCGCACGGGGGTGGGGCCCGGCTTTTCGCGCCCGGCGCGCGGGTGCCCCGGCGTGCGCCCTGGCGGGCCCGGCGTGCGCCGTAGTTGAACAGTTGAACTGTGGGGCCCTCTGAGGGATGGAAACGCCACGAAGTTGGGTAAAAACGCTGTGGCGGCGCCACAGTTCATGATTCCCTCTAAATCACCAACGCGGGCCCTCGGCCGTCCTCCGGACACTTCAGCTGTGACCTCCCGACCGGGCCGACCGGGCCGAATCCCCGCCGGTGTCGACCCGGGTGCGCCGGCGCCCCCCCACACCGCCCTTTCTTTGCGTGCTTGCGGAGCCGATCCATGCTCACGACCCTGAACACCTCCTACACCGACACGCGCGCGGCCGACCTCGCCTGGGCCCTGGGACGCGAGCCGCTTCCGGCGCTGGCCACGCTCGACCTGGAACTGACCGGGACAAAGCTCCAGTTGAGACTCCTCGGCGCGTCCCACCAAGTGCTCCTGGAGGAGGAGCGGGGCACCTGTTCGGAGACGGTGGCGTGCATCCCGGGCAGCAGCACACCCCTGCCCCTCGGCGTCGCCAAGCGGGTCGGCGACTGGGAGTACGAGTTCGCGGCCCGGGTGGAGGTCCTGTCCCCGGGCCAGTTCGCGGGCCGCGCCCAGGAGTTGCTGGCCCTGGTCTCCGACCATCCGCACGGCCTCGTGGGCGTCTTCCCCGGCAGCCCGCACGCGTTCACGGCCCTCCTCGCCCAGCATCACGAGGGGCAGGTCCTGTGGCGGACCTGGCACGCGTACCCGCAGGACGGCCAGTTGGTCGCCACCCGGACCCGGGTCGGGGTCAAGGTCCCCGCCGCGCTCTAGTGGTTGAGTCGCCCCGTCGGCCGCGCAAACCCCTGTCGGCGCTCCGCGCGTGAGTTCCACACGTGTGGGTGACGAAGCGTCCCGTTTCAGTGACGTACCGTCGCAACGTGATCGAACCGCACGCGCCCGCCCCACCCGGCACACCGCCGCCCTGGGCCGGTCCCGTGCGGCTTCCGGTGCGGCCGGCGGTCGGGCGGTTCCTCGTCCTCGCGGGTGTCTTCGTCTGCGCCGCCTGCGGACTGGTGTACGAACTCGAACTGGTCGCCCTCGCCTCGTACTTGATCGGCGACTCGGTCACCCAGGCCTCCGTCGTGCTGTCCGTGATGGTCTTCGCGATGGGTGTCGGCTCGCTCCTCGCCAAGCGGCTGCGGTGGCGCGCCGCGGCCGGCTTCGGCGCGATCGAGGCCGCGCTCGCCCTCGTCGGCGGGTGCAGCGCGATGGCGCTGTACGCCGTCTTCGCCTGGACCGGCGACTGGGGCGGCCTGTGGGCCCACGGACCGCGCTGCCTCCTCGTCGCGTTCTCCCTCGCGATCGGTCTCCTCATCGGCGCCGAGGTCCCCCTGCTGATGGAGCTGATCCAGCGCATCCGCCGCCAGGACGCGGGCGGCGCGGTCGCCGACCTCTTCGCGGCGGACTACGTCGGCGGCCTGGTCGGCGGCCTCGCCTTCCCGTTCCTTCTCCTCCCCCTGCTCGGCCAGCTGACCGGCGCCCTGATCACCGGCACCGTCAACGCGATCGTCGGCGGCGCCCTCGTCCTCGGCCTGTTCCGCCGCGACCTCACCCGCCGGGCCCGCTGGCTGCTGGTGATCGCCAACCTCGCCGTGCTCGGCATCCTCGCCGCGGCCGCCGTCCTCGTCGACGACTTCGAGCGCGCCGCGCGCCACGCGGTCTACGGCGACGACGTCCGGGTGGCCCTCCAGACCGACGTCCAGGAGGTCGTCCTCACCGGCGGCACCGACGGCCGCCCCCTCGACCTCTTCCTCGACGGCCGCCTCCGCGTCAGCGGCCGCGACGAACGCAGCTACCACGAGGCGCTCGTCCACCCCGCGATGAACGGCCCGCACACGCGCGTGCTCATCCTCGGCGGCGGCGACGGACTCGCGGCCCGTGAGGTGCTGCGCCACCCCGACGTACGCCGGGTCGACGTCGTCGAACTCGACGCCGGAGTGGTCCGGCTGGCCCGCACCGACCCCGCCCTCGCCGCCCTCAACGACCACGCGTACGCCGACCCGCGCCTCCATGTCACCACCGGCGACGCCTTCGGCTGGCTGCGCGGGGTGCGGCCGGCGGCGTACGACGTGGTGATCGCCGATCTGCCCGACCCGGGCATCACCGCCAGCACCAAGCTCTACTCCCAGGAGTTCTACGGCCTCGCCCACCGCGCCCTCGCCCCCGACGGACGCCTGGTGGTGCACGCCGGTCCGGTCTCCTCCCGGCCCCGCGTCTTCTGGACGGTCGAGGCGACCGTCCGCGCGGCGGGCCTGCACACCGCCCCCTACTGTGTCGGCGGCCGTGACGAGGGCTTCGCGGCCGGCCCCGACCGCACGACGGCCGCCAGCCGCGCCCCTCGCGACTGGGGCTTCGTCCTCGCCGCCGCGAACCACCACCCATCCCTGCGCCTCGACCCTCATGAGCCGCCACTGAAGACCCTGACCCAGAAGGACCTGGAAGCCGACGGAAGGGCGGCGGAGCGGATGCGGACGCGGGGGGCCGGGCCGGCGGTGTCGACGTTGGTGCATCCGCGGTACTGACGGGACCGCCGAGGAGCGGGTGTCCTCCGACGCGCGGTCACTTTCGACCAACGGGGGTGCACTCGGCGGTCCTCTGGGTAGGCTCGCGGACCATGGAGCATGAGGTGTTCGTTCCGGTTCCGGCCGAGCGGCTCAGGGAGGCGCTGGCCGATCCCCTACGGGTCGCCCGGGCCGTTCCCGGGCTCCAACAGGACGCCGGCGCCGAGCCCGTCACCGGGCGGCTGAAAGTACGCGTCGGGGGTCACACCATCACCTATCGGGGGTCCGCCCGGATCTCCGTACGGGACGACGGGACGTACGGCCTCGAAGGCGACGCGGTCGAGGCGCGTGGCACCGGTGCGGTGAAGCTCGCGCTGGTGCTGCGGCTCGCCGGCGCCGAGAAGGGCTCGACCCTCACCTTCACGGGGACCGCCTCGGCGGACGGGCGGATCGCGGAGCTGCCGGGGGACGCGGTGACCTCGGCTGTGGGGCGGTTGCTGAACCGTTTCGCGGAGAACCTGGGGAACGCGGCACAGGGACGGGCGCCCGAGGCCGCCGCTGAGGTCCCTGAAGTCGCTGAGGCGACTGAAGTGCCCGAGGCTCCCGTGGCGCCCGAATCACCGGAAGCCCCCGAGCGTCCCGAAGCCCCCGAGCGTCCCGAAGCCCCCGAGGCGTCGGAAGCCTCGGAAGTGCCGGAAACCTCGGAAGCGGCGGAAACCTCGGAAGAGCCTGAGCCCCCCGCCCCCTCCGAAGTTCCCACCCCCTCCGAAGTCCCCACCCCCGACCAGGACTTCACCGCCCCCCGCGACCTCCCCGCCGAAGCCGCGCACGCCCGGCGGACGATGATCGGGCGGAGTGCGGAGGAGGTCGATCACGCGCCGCCGCGTGGCCGGTACGCGCCCGTCCCCGCGCCGCAGACCATCGCCCCGAACCCGGCGCTGCGATGGGCCGCGCCCGCCGCGGCGGTGGTGCTGGCGTCGGCGATCGTGGTGGGGCGGGTGCTGCGCAAGCGGCGCTGACGGGCCGCCGGGGTGGTGGCGCGATCGCCCTCTTGATCGCCCCAGTAGGGTCGTCCCGTGAGTAACGAACCCATCACGCTGACCGCGGGTGACGCGGAGGTGACCGTACTGCCGGACAACGGCGGACGGATCGGCGGGCTGCGCGTCGACGGGGTCGAACTGCTGCGGCAGGGCGACCGATTCGGCTGCTTCCCGATGGTGCCCTGGTGCGGGCGGATCAGGGACGGACAGTTCCGCAACGGTGCCACCCTGCACCAGCTGCCGCTGAACTCCCCGCCGCACGCCATCCACGGCACCACCCGCGACGGCGCCTGGCGCGTCGCGCGCACCTCGGCCGACGAGGCCGTCATCACGTACGACCTGGTCGAGCCGTGGCCCTATTCCGGCCGCGTCACCCAGGCCGTCGCCCTGACGCCCGACTCCGTCACGCTGACCATGTCCGTGGAGACGTACGACACCTCCTTCCCGGCCCAGATCGGCTGGCACCCGTGGTTCCACCGCAGCCTCGGCGGCGAGGACGTGCGGGTGGCCTTCGAGGCCGGATGGCAGGAGGAGCGCGGGGACGACCATCTGCCCACCGGGCGGCGCGTCGATCCGCGGCCCGGGCCCTGGGACGACTGCTTCGGCATGCCCGGCGGTGTCGATGTGACACTGACCTGGCCGGGGCAGCTGGAGCTGAAGGTCGCCTCCCGCGAGGAGTGGGTCGTGGTCTACGACGAGCAGGCCGAGGCCGTGTGCGTGGAGCCGCAGACCGGGCCGCCCAACGGGCTGAACACCCTCCCTCGCCTGGTCACGCCCCTGGAGCCGCTGGAAGCCTCGACCGTCTGGAGCTGGCGGCGCCTCTAAGCTGGGCGGCATGACGGACGTACGCGGCGCGCTGCTGCAACAGATCAAGGACAAGGCCGTGGTGCACGGCAAGGTGACCCTGTCGTCGGGTCTGGAGGCGGACTACTACGTCGACCTGCGACGCGTCACCCTGGACGGGGAGGCGGCCCCGCTGGTCGGGCAGGTGCTGCTCGACCTGACCGCCGACCTGGAGTTCGACGCGGTCGGCGGGCTGACGATGGGCGCCGACCCGGTCGCCGCCGCGATGCTGCACGCCGCCGCCGCGCGGGGGCAGCGGCTCGACGCCTTCGTCGTCCGCAAGGCCGCCAAGGCGCACGGTATGCAGCGGCGCGTCGAGGGCCCGGACATCGCGGGCCGACGCGTCATCGTCGTGGAGGACACCTCCACCACCGGCGGGTCTCCGCTGACCGCCGTGGAGGCCGTGCGGGAGGCGGGGGCCGAGGTCGTCGCCGTCGCCACGATCGTCGACCGGGCCACCGGCGCCGCCGAGAAGATCGAACAGGGTGCCGGGGTGCCGTACCGCTTCGCCTTCTCCAAGGACGAGTTGGGCCTGGACTGAAGAGGCCTGACAACCAGGGCTTCCAGCCGCTCGGAGCATCCCGGTTCGTCTGGAAAGATGGGGCCCGACGACGACGTCGCAACCCCCACACCAAGGTCTAGGTCAGGGCCGTAAGCACGTAGTACGCCAACCCGCACACTCCAAGGAGCGGACAGATGCCCATCGCAACCCCCGAGGTCTACAACGAGATGCTCGACCGGGCGAAGGCAGGCAAGTTCGCCTACCCGGCCATCAACGTCACCTCGACGCAGACCCTGCACGCGGCACTGCGCGGCTTCGCCGAGGCCGAGAGTGACGGCATCATCCAGATCTCGACCGGTGGCGCCGAGTTCCTGGGCGGTCAGCACAACAAGGACATGGTCACCGGCGCCGTCGCCCTGGCCGAGTTCGCGCACATCGTCGCCAAGAAGTACGACATCACCGTCGCGCTGCACACGGACCACTGCCCCAAGGACAAGCTCGACGGGTACGTACGTCCTCTGATCGCGGTCTCCGAGGAGCGCGTCGCCCGCGGCGAGAACCCGCTCTTCCAGTCGCACATGTGGGACGGCTCGGCCGAGACCCTCGCCGACAACCTGGCGATCGCGCAGGAGCTGCTGGCCCGCGCCGCCGCCGCGAAGATCATCCTTGAGGTCGAGATCACCCCGACCGGCGGCGAGGAGGACGGTGTCTCGCACGAGATCAACGACTCCCTCTACACCACGGTTGACGACGCCATCCGCACGGCCGAGGCCCTCGGCCTCGGTGAGAAGGGCCGCTACCTGCTGGCCGCGTCCTTCGGCAACGTGCACGGCGTCTACAAGCCGGGCAACGTCGTCCTCCGCCCCGAGCTGCTGAAGGACCTCAACGAGGGTGTCGGTGCCAAGTACGGCAAGACCTCCCCGTTCGACTTCGTCTTCCACGGCGGCTCCGGCTCCACCGCCGAGGAGATCGCGACCGCGCTGGACAACGGCGTCGTCAAGATGAACATCGACACCGACACCCAGTACGCGTTCACGCGTCCGGTGGCGGCCCACATGTTCCAGAACTACGACGGCGTCCTGAAGATCGACGGCGAGGTCGGCAACAAGAAGACCTACGACCCGCGCACCTGGGGCAAGCTCGCCGAGGGCAGCATGGCCGCGCGCGTGACGCAGGCCTGTGCCGACCTGCGTTCGACGGGTACGAAGATCAAGTAACCCCCGTAGTACCTGGTGGGCCCGGTGCTTCGGCGCCGGGCTCACTGTTTGGCCGGGGCGGGCTGTTTACTGGGGTCATGCCCGATGTCCGGCTGGCCTCACCGCAGGGCAAGTGGATCCTGCTCACCACCGTGCTCGGCTCCAGCATGGCGATGCTGGACTCGACCGTCGTCAACGTGGCGCTTCCCCGGATCGGCCGGGATCTCGACGCCGACCTCGCCGCGCTCCAGTGGACGATCAACGCGTACATGCTGACGCTGGCCGGGCTGATCCTGCTCGGCGGCTCGCTGGGGGACCGGTACGGGCGGCGGAAGATCTTCGTCGTAGGTGTGGTGTGGTTCGCCGCGGCCTCCCTGCTGTGCGGGCTCGCCCCGAACGCCGGCGTGCTCATCGGGGCGCGGGCGCTGCAAGGCGTGGGCGGCGCGCTCCTCACGCCCGGGTCCCTGGCCCTCATCCAGGCCTCCTTCCACCCCGACGACCGGGGGCGGGCGGTCGGCCTGTGGTCCGGCTTCGGCGGCATCGGGGCGGCCGTGGGGCCGTTCCTGGGCGGCTGGCTGGTGGACGGGCCCGGCTGGCGCTGGGTGTTCCTGCTGAACGTCCCGGTCGCGCTGCTGTGCGCCCCGATCGCCGTACGGCACGTCCCCGAGTCCGGCGACGGCCGCAAGCACACCGGCTTCGACGTCCTGGGCGCCCTGCTGGGCGCGCTCGCGCTGGCGCTGGTGACGTACGCGCTGATCGAGGAGGACTGGATCACGGCGGTGCTCGGCGTGCTCGCCGGAGTCGCCTTCGTGTACGTCGAGAAGCGGCGTCCCGACCCGATGATGCCGCTCGGGATCTTCGCGTCGAGACAGTTCACCGCCGTCAACCTGGTCACCCTCTGCGTCTACGCGGCCTTCGGCGGCTTCTTCTTCCTGGCCGCGCTCCAGCTCCAGGTCGTCGCCGGTTACTCGGCCCTCGGCGCCGGTACGGCCCTGCTGCCGACGACCGCGTTGATGCTGCTGTTCTCCGCCCGGTCCGGCGAGCTGGCGGCCCGCATCGGCCCGCGCATCCCGCTCACGGTCGGGCCCCTGCTGTGCGCGCTCGGGATGCTGCTGATGCTGAGGGTCGGGCCGGACGCGAACTACTTCGCCGACGTCCTGCCCGCCCTGCTGGTACTCGGCCTCGGCATGGTCACCCTGGTCGCCCCGCTCACCGCGACCGTCCTCGCCTCCGTGGACGTGGCCCGGGCGGGCCTGGCCAGCGGCATCAACAACGCGGCGGCCCGCGCGGCCGGCCTCATCGCGGTCGCCGCGCTCCCGCTGATCGCCGGGATGGGCGAGGAGGCGTACCGCACACCGGCCGCCTTCGACGACGCGTTCGGGCGGGCGATGGTGGTCTGCGCGGGGGTGCTGATCGTGGGAGCGGCGGTCGCCTTCACGACGGTGCGGGCACTGCCGCCGGATTGCAGAAGGCCGGAGTGCATCACACACGGTTCGATCACCGCGCCTCCCTTGGAAGGCGAGCGGTCCAAGGGGCGGCTGGGCTGAGGGCTTTTGGCTTTCAGGGGCGCGGGGCTGCGTCGATATGCGGCTCCGCCGCGTGAGCGCGACCAGCCACAATGCGCCCGCAGACAACCGGCGAGAGAGACTGTCCTCATGTCGATTCACGAGAACCTCCTCGGGGGCCCGCCCCCGACCCACCTCCCCGACGACCCGGAGCCCCGCGAGCTCCTGGCCAACGGCACGGCCCCCGCGGACGTCGCCGCGAAGTACCCCACCTCCTCGCTGGCCTGGGCCCAGCTGGCCGACGAGGCCTTCGAGCGGGGCAGCGTCGTGGAGTCGTACGCCTACGCCCGTACGGGCTACCACCGCGGCCTGGACGCGCTGCGCCGCAGCGGCTGGAAGGGCCACGGCCCGGTCCCCTGGGAGCACGAGCCCAACCGCGGCTTCCTGCGCGCCCTGCACGCCCTCGCCCGCGCCGCCGGGTCGATCGGTGAGCAGGAGGAGTACGAGCGCTGCTCGCAGTTCCTGAAGGACTCCTCGCCGACGGCGGCACAGACGCTGGGCTAGGCCTTCTGTCCGGTGCGGGCCCGGCTGTGATCCAGTCGGGCCTTGCGCACCTCGGGGGTGACGGCTGAGGATTCGGGTGGGGACCGGGGCCCCCGTGTCGGTAACGGCAGGGGCGGACCGCTACCCGGAGTACACAACAGGAGACAGCGATGTCCCACGAGGCTCACGAAACGCAGGAGCCCGAGACCCCGCATCTCGACTTCGAAGGCACGACGCCGTACGAGGACTACGTCAAGGCGGACGTGCTCACCCACCTCCAGCACACCCTCTCCGACGATCCCGGAGAGATGGTCTTCCTGGTCACGACCCAGGTGATGGAGCTGTGGTTCACGGTCATCGTCCATGAGTGGGAGACCGCGGCCCGGGCGCTGCGCTCCGACGACGTGCCCGTCGCGGTCGACGCGCTGAAGCGTTCCGTACGGGAACTGGAGGCGCTGAACGCCTCCTGGCGGCCGCTCGGCCAGCTCACCCCGGCCCAGTTCAACTCGTACCGGGCCGCTCTGGGCGAGGGATCCGGCTTCCAGTCGGCGATGTACCGGCGGATGGAGTTCCTGCTCGGCGAGAAGTCGGCGTCCATGCTCGTGCCGCACCGGGGCGCCCCGCGCGTGCACGCCGAGCTGGAGAAGGCGCTGCACGAGCCGAGCCTGTACGACGAGGTGCTGCGGCTGCTGGCGCGCCGCGGGCACGCGATCCCGGCCGCCGTGCTGGAGCGTGACGTGTCGCTGCGGTACGAGCCGTCGGCGGAGGTGGAGGCCGTCTGGACCGCCCTCTACTCCGGGGACGGCAGCGCTGAACTCGCCCGGTTGGGCGAGGCGTTGACGGACGTCGCCGAGCTGGTGTGGCGCTGGCGCAACGACCATCTGGTGGCCACCCGGCGTGCGATGGGCGCCAAGGCGGGCACGGGCGGCTCCGCCGGGGTGGCGTGGCTGGAGAAGCGGGCGCAGAAGAACGTGTTCCCCGAGCTGTGGACGGCGCGGTCGCATGTCTGAGTTCGCGACGAGGGCCGGGAAACTGGACGCCGGTGACGAACTGGCGGGTGTGCGCGGGAAGTTCGTGCTCGACGAGGTCGTCTACCTGGACGGCAACTCGCTCGGCGCGCTCCCGGCCGCCGTCCCGGGGCGCGTGGAGGATGTCGTACGACGCCAGTGGGGCGAGCTGCGGATCCGGTCCTGGGACGAGAGCGGCTGGTGGACGGCGCCCGAGCGGATCGGCGACCGGATCGCTCCGCTGGTGGGCGCGGCGGCCGGGCAGATCGTGGTCGGCGACTCGACAAGTGTCAATGTCTTCAAGGCAGTTGTGGGCGCGGTACGAATGACCGGCGGGCCTTCCGCGGGCCGGGACGAGATCGTCGTCGACGCGACGACCTTCCCCACGGACGGGTACATCGCCGAGTCGGCGGCGCGGATGACCGGGTGCACGCTGATCCCGGTGACACCGGCGGAGGTGCCCGGAGTACTGGGCGACCGCACGGCGGCCGTGCTGCTGAACCACGTCGACTACCGCACGGGCCGGCTGCACGATCTGCCGTCGCTGACCGCCGCCGTGCACGCGGCGGGCGCGGTGGCGGTCTGGGACCTGTGCCACAGCGCGGGCGCGCTGCCGGTCGGGCTGGACGAGCACGGGGTCGACCTGGCGGTCGGCTGCACCTACAAGTACCTGAACGGCGGCCCGGGTTCACCGGCGTACCTGTATGTGCGGTCCGGCCTTCAGGACCGTTTCGACTCCCCGCTGCCCGGCTGGAACTCGCACGCGGAGCCCTTCGGCATGCGGCCCGCGTACGCACCGGCGGCGGGTGCCGTGCGCGGTCGCGTCGGTACGCCGGACATCCTGTCGATGCTGGCCCTGGAGGCGGCACTTGAGGTCTGGGACGGTGTCTCCATCGAGGCGGTACGGGCCAAGTCCCTTGCCCTGACCGACTTCTTCCTGGAGTGCGTGGCCGCGTACGTGCCCGCGGGACGCGTGGAGTCGGTGACGCCGGTGGCCCACGCGGAGCGCGGCAGCCAGGTCGCGTTGCGGTGCGACGACGCCGGGGAGGTCATGAAGGAGCTGATCGCGCGGGGCGTGGTCGGCGACTTCCGGCACCCGGACGTGCTGCGGTTCGGATTCACGCCGTTGTACGTCGGGTTCGCGGATGTGGAGCGGGCTGCTCGGGTGTTGGGGGCGGTGCTGGGGGGTTAGCCCTGTGTGTAGGCCCCGGCTGTCGCGGCCGCGTGGGCGGCCTGTGCCGCACGGTCCGCGGCGGCGGGGGTCGGGGGCGTTCCGGTGGTGAGCAGGGCGTAGTAGAGCGGTGCCGACACGGCTCGTACGACCTCCTCGGCGTCCGTCCCCCGTGGCAACTCCCCGCGTTCGACGCCCTGTTGGACGCAGGGGGCCCACTCGGCGACCCGGATGTCGTAGAACCGTCGCAGGGCGTCCGCCGTGCGTTCGTCGCAGGTGGCCGCGGCGATCACCGCGCGGAACAGGGCGCCTTGGCGGGGATCGGCGAGGGTGCGCTGCACGAGGCGGGCGTTGGCGCGGAGGTCGCCCAGCACGGTGCCGGTCTCCTCGCGCGGCAGCGACTGCTCGGCCATGTCGGCGAGGAGGTCGGCGACCAGACCGGTCACCGAGCCCCAGCGCCGGTAGACGGTGGTCTTGCCGACCTCGGCGCGGCGGGCCACGTCGGCCAGGTCGAGATGCGCGAAACCGTGCTCGGCGAGGACGTCACCGGCCGCCTGGAGCACGGCCGCGCGGACACGGGCGGTACGCCCTCCGGGACGTACGGTGCCGGGTTCGGCGGACATATCGGCCTCCATGGGGACGGTTGTGGGGGACTGTCGTACGAGACGGGCTTCGACGCGGGCTCCGACGGGCCCAGCGTAACGAAACAGCAGAACCGTTTAACCCTCACCGAGCGTGACATCCCTGTGTCCGCGCACGTCACGGGCCTGATACCGTCCCCGCCAGCAGTCGAAGTTTCTCGCGAATTCTCATCCAATTGCGTTTCAACGCTGAGAGGTTGGAGCATGCCCGACGACTCCGCAGCAGCCCGGGCCGCCGCCGAGGAGGAGTCGGCGTTCTCCCACCCGCCCGTCGACCCCGACGTCAGTTCCGCGTACGGCGACCACCCCGACCAGGTGATCGACTTCTACGCTCCGAAGGGTGAGATCCCGGCGGGTGCTCTCACTCCGCTGGTGGTCGTCCTGCACGGGGGTGCGTGGCGGGCGCCGTACGACCGACGGCACATCACGCCGTTCGCGGACTTTCTGGCGCGGCGGGGCTTCGCCGTGGCCAACGTGGAGTACCGGCGGGGGGCGCTGCTGCCGGGGCAGGACGCGTCCGGCGGGCCGGTCGCCGGGCGTTGGCCGGACACCTTCGACGACGTGGCGGCGGCGATGGACGCGTTGCCGGCGCTGGTACGAGCGGCTCTTCCGCAGGCCGACCCGCGCCGCACGGTGGTCACCGGGCACTCGGCGGGCGGGCACCTGGCGCTGTGGGCCGCGGCCCGGCACATGCTGCCGGCTGATTCCGGCTGGCGCGTGGACCGGCCCCCACCACTGCGGGGTGTGGTGGCGCTGGCCCCCATCGCCGACTTCGCGGTGGCGGAGAAGCTGGGGGTGTGCGGGGGCGCGGCACTGCAACTCCTGGGCGGCGAGGAGCACTTCGCGTCCCGGCAGTCGTACGCCGACCCTGCGTTGCTGCTGCCGACGGGGATCGCGACGACGCTGGTGCAGGGGCGTACGGACGACGTGGTGCCGCAGGCGGTCGCCGACGCGTACGCGGACGCGGCGGCGAAGGCGGGGGAGGTGGTGGGGGTGACGTTGCTGGAGGACGTGGGCCATTTCCCGCTGATCGATCCGGCGGCGGACGCGTGTGCGGTGGTGGTGGAGGAGCTTGCGCAGTTGGCTTGGTGAGGGGCGGTTGGGGTGTGGTGACGGCAGCGGTTGGGGGGCGTGGTGCGGGGCGGTTGAGGGTGTGGTGAGGGGCTTTGAGGGCGGGCCCCTTTCATACCCGTAATACCTGAGAGCTACGGCGGATGTGAGCTCCCCGGCGGGACGCGGACGAGGCGTCCGGATCCGTAATTTCCCACTCAGACAGGCCCGATGGACGGGCGGACTGGGAGGGGGAGACGGACATGGGGTTTTCGATCCACCGTATGTCAGCGCAGCCTGCGGGCAGTCGTGCCGCTGGGGCGGCACGGGTGGGCGCAGGCGGCACCCCGCCAGCGCGGGCAAGCGAAACGCCCCAGCCCGAACCCCCACCCCGCCGCACCCACACATGGCGCCGAGCCACCCTCGCCACCCTCATCACCACCGCGGTAGTACTCCCCCTCTCCGCCGCAGCCCGCCCGGAGATACCGGCTCCGGCCCCAGCCACGCTGCCCCACCTGACTGCGGCCACCCTGGACAAGGCCTACGCGGCGAACAGAGAAAACGCCGCCGAAGCCTCCCGCATGGCAGCCGCCCACGGCGACACACACCGAGCCACGGCCGACCGGGCCCTGGCCACCCCCACCCGCGACCTCCTCCACTTCGACGGCCGAGGCGAAGGCCAAGCCACCGAGGTCTTCGGCGACTTGGCGCACGCCGACCACATCGCCGTCCTGGTCCCCGGCTCCGACACCTCCCTCGACACCTACGCCCGCTTCCGCGCCGACGCGACCGCCCTCCGACGCGAGCTGAACCACACAGAGCCCCGCACAGCGGTCATCGCCTGGCTCGGCTACAAGACGCCGGACACCATCAGTACGACGGTCACCACCACCGGCAGGGCGGACCAAGCTGCCCCGCACCTACGGCAGTTCATACGCCAACTCCGAGGCATCGTCGGCCCGACCCCGACCGTCTCCCTCCTCTGCCACTCCTACGGCTCGGTCGTCTGCGCCCGCGCCGCATCCCACCTGGACGCGACCGACCTCGTGCTGCTCGGCAGCCCCGGCACCGGCGAGGACACCGCCACGGCCCTGCACACCCGCGCCCGCGTCTGGGCCGGCCGCGGCACCGACGACTGGGTGGCGGAGGTACCGCACATCAAGACGGACCTGTTCGGTACGACCGTCGGCTTCGGCACCGACCCCATGTCCCCGTCCTTCGGCGCGAGCCGCTTCGCGGCGGGCGACGGCGGCCACAGCGGCTACTTCGACCCCGGCTCGGTCTCCCTGACGAACCTGGCCCGGATCGTCCTGGGCAGGACCTCGGAGGTCACCCATGCGTGAACCGACCCCGCATCCGACCCCGCATCCGACCTCGCATTCGGCCCCGCGTTCAGCCCGAGAGCGCATACGTGAGGGCGCCGCCCGCCTGGACGCGGCGACGCCCGCCGACCGGGACAGGGCCGTGGACGCCCTGCGGGCCTTCGCCACCCTCGGCGTGGTCCTCGGCCACTGGCTGGTGACCGCCCTCGTGGCGGACGGCGGTGCTCTGCACACCGCGAGCCCGTTGCAGCACATGCCGTGGCTGGCCCCGATCTCCTGGGCGTTCCAGACCCTCGCCGTGTTCTTCCTGGTGGGCGGTCATGTGGCGACGCGGAGCTACACCTCCGCGCGGGCCCGCGGGACGACGTACGGCGCATGGCTGGCCGCGCGCCTGTCCCGGCTGTTCAAACCGGTCGCGGCCGTCCTCACCCTGTGGACGGTGGCGGCGGCCGGACTGCTCCTGACGGGCGCGGAGTTCGGCACGGTCCGCACGCTGGTCAAGCTGGCGTTGTCGCCCATGTGGTTCCTCATGGTGTTCGCCGCGCTGACGGCGGCCACCCCGCTGCTGACCCGCCTGAGCCCGCTGTGGCCGCTCGCCGTCGTCCTCCATGTCGACCTGATCCGCTTCGGCCTCGGCGGCCCGGACTGGCTCGGCTGGGTCAACGTGGCCGCGGGCTGGCTCGTGCCGTACACGCTGGGCTCGGCTTGGACGCGCGGTGAGCTGGAGCGTCGGCGGGCGGGCTGGATCCTGCTGACGGGCGGTGCGGTGGCGACGGCGGCACTCGTCGCGTGGGCCGGCTATCCGGCGTCGATGGTCGGCGTCCCCGGCGCCGCGGTGTCCAACCTGAACCCGCCGACGCTGGCCGCGGTCACCTTCGGCCTGGCCCAGTGCGGTCTGGCGCTGCTGCTGCGCGACCGGCTGCGCGGGGCGATGCGCCGCCCTCTGGTCTGGGCGGCGGTCGCCCTGGTGAACCTCTCCGCGATGACAGTCTTCCTCTGGCATCAGACGGCACTGATGGCGACCACGGCCATGGGCCTCCTCGCCGGCCACCTCCCGGGCCTGCACACCGTCCCCGACGGCCTCGGCTGGGTGGCGGCCCGCCTGGCCTGGCTACCGGTGTTCGCCCTGGCCCTCGCCGTCTGCTGGACGGCGTTCCGCTGCTACGAGCAGGGCGGTCGCCGGGACGTGGCCTCACGGGTCGTCCTGAGGCATCGGCCGGCCGAAAGGACGAGGTCCGGGGAGGTGGAGCGTGTCTAGGGTGGGGCGCGTGACGGAAACGGGGATCCAGCACATGGCCAGAGGCTGGGCGCTGCGCTGGCTGCGCGCACTGCGCGACGACCTGTGGACGGTCCGCGTGGATCCGCTGCCGCCGTCGGTCTGGATGCGCTGGCTGCCGCACGGGCTGCTGTGCCTGGCCGCGTTCGGCGTCACGCTCGGCGCCGTCGCCCAGCTCGGGGACCAAGGATCGCTGCGGTCCTCCTGGGCGTTCCTCATCGGGCTCGCCCAGGGCGGCGCGGTGGTGCTGGCGATGTGGCGGCCGGTCGCGGGGTGGTGGCTGTCCATGGTGGCCACCGTGGTGGGAGCCCTGGCCGTGCACGGCAAGCTCGGCGGGCCGGCGGGGGGCTTCACCTGGCCCTGGACGGCGGCCGGGATCATCGCCCACCTGCTCGTGCTCCTGCTGCTCTCCCTGCGCGTCCGCACCCGGGCCGCCGTGGAGGCGCTGGCGCTGACCGCGCTCGTCACCTACGTCCTGCAAGGGCTGTGGGGCGGCCCGGACTACACGCCCACCGGTGTGATCGCGGTCGTCCTCTCCGGGATCGTCGTGCTCCTCGGCGCGGCCCTGCGCGGCCGTCGCGAGGCCAAGGCACAGCTCGTCGAGCAGACCTCCCTCACCGCCGAGGAGCGGGCCAGGCGCACGCTGTTGGAGGAGCGCAGCCGTATCGCCCGCGAGCTGCACGACGTGGTGGCCCACCACATGTCCGTGATCTCCATACAGGCCCAGGTCGCCCCGCACTTGGTGGAGAACCCGTCCGACGAGCTCAAGGAGAACCTGGAGGGCATCCGGGAGAACGCGCTGGAGGCGTTGACCGAACTGCGCCGCGTGCTCGGGGTGTTGCGTTCGGAACACGCCGACACCGCGGACCCGGCCGACGGCCCTGGCGGCGGCACCGGCACCGGTACCGGCGCCGCCCCGCACACTCCGCAGCCCACTCTCGACCGGCTCGACGCACTGGTGGAGAACACCCGGGCGGCCGGACTGACCGTCCGGGTCGATGTGGCGGGCGAGCGGCTGCCGCGGCCACCGGGCGTGGAGTTGTCGGCGTACCGGATCGTGCAGGAGGCGCTGAGCAATGTCCTGCGCCACGCGCCCGGCGCGACGGCCACGGTCCGGCTCGTCCACCACCGGCACGGCGTGGACGTGCGGGTCACCAACTCGCCGCCCACCCGCCCGGCCCCGCTCTCCCACGGCGCCGGGCACGGTCTGCTCGGCATGCGGGAGCGGGCGGCGATGCTCGGCGGCACCCTGCGCGCCGGACCGGCGCCCGACGGCGGCTTCGAGGTGGCCGCGTACCTGCCGACGTCACCTCCGTGGGCCGGGGCCCCCGCCTCCTCGGGCTCCGCTTCCACTCCCTCCGACACCGCCCCCGACTCCAAGGACGGCTCCGTATGACGAGCAGCCCCAGCGGCCCCATCCGTGTACTGATCGCCGACGACCAGCAGATGGTCCGGCAGGGCTTCACCGTGCTGCTCAACACCCAGCCGGACATCGACGTGGTGGGGCAGGCGGTCGACGGTCTGGACGCGGTGGCGAGGGTCGCCGAGCTGGCCCCGGACGTCGTGCTGATGGACATCCGGATGCCGGAGCTCGGCGGGATCGAGGCCACCCGCCGTATCACCGAGGCGACACCGCAGATCAGAGTGCTGGTGCTGACGACCTTCGATCTCGACGAGTACGTGTACGAGGCGCTGCGTGCGGGCGCCTCGGGCTTTCTGCTGAAGGACGCCTCCGCCGACCAGCTCGCCGAGGCGGTGCGGGTGGTGGCGGCCGGCGACGCGCTGCTCGCGCCCGGCATCACCCGGCGCCTGATCACCGAGTTCTCCCGCCTCGACAACCGCCCCCGGGCCCCGCTGAAGGAACGGGTCGGTGATCTGACCGAGCGGGAGACGGAGGTGCTCTCGCTGATCGCGCAGGGTCTGTCGAACGCGGAGATCGCGCAGCGGCTGGTGGTGGCCGAGCAGACGGTGAAGACGCATGTGGGCCGCATCCTGGTGAAACTGGGGCTGCGGGACCGCACGCAGGCGGCGGTGTTCGCCTACGAGTCGGGGCTGGTGCGGCCGTCCGGCTATTGAACCGGGTGGGCCGTCGAGGGCGGTGGCCCCGTGGCCCGGGCGGGACCCGTAGTACCTGAGACGGATGCCGAAGGACCCCTCTCACTGGTGACGACCGCGACCCGGGCCTCGGCCTACGGTTCTGTATGTGACCGAGACGACCCACATGCAGACACCGCCGGCGGCGGACGGGGCCAAGCCGCGCAGCCCGGAGTACCGGCTCGCCGCGAACGCCCTGCGCGGGCTCCGGCAGGACCTGTTCCACGACGCCTTCGCCTACCGCCCGCTGCCCCGGATGCGGGTCGACGGCCCGCTGACCCGGCGGCTGCCCGGCCCCCTGCGGGAGTACGCGACCTGGACACCCCATGCCGTGGTCTCCGCGGCGGCCGTGATCACGCTGCTGATGGCCGCGGTCGACAGCAGCGATACGGCCGTGGTGCTCGTTCCGCTCGCCGTGCTCCCGATCCTGCTGACCATGCTCCGGCCGATCGCGGCATTCTGGCTGTCGATGGCGGCCACCCCGGTCAGCCAGGTCTTCGGCAGCTACATGGACGGCTATCCCTGGCTGCCCGCGAGCTTCGCCTGCCATCTCACCGTGCTGACGGTCGTGGCGATACGCACCAAGCCGCGTACGGCGGCGTACATGTGGGCCGTCACCGCGGCTTACGGCTTCGTGGCGGACGTGATCCTCGGGCCCAGCTACTACTACAGCGACGACACCGCCCCCATGCTGGTCCTCTCCGCGCTGGTCCTGCTCGTCGTCGCCGTCTGGCACACCCGCCGCGAGGCCCGCCAGGAGGTGACCGCCCAGCAGACCGTCACGGCGCACGAGCGCTCCAAGCGCACCTTGCTGGAGGAGCGTTCGACGATCGCCCGCGAGCTGCACGACGTGGTGGCGCACCACATGTCGGTCGTCGCCATCCAGGCCGAGGCGGCCCCCTACCGGGTGGAGAACCCGCCGCCGGAGCTGGAGCGCGCCTTCGCGACGATCCGTGAGAACGCGGTGGCGGCGCTCACCGAACTGCGCCGGGTGCTGGGCGTGGTGCGCGCCGAGGACTACGAGGCCCCGGACGCCCCGCAGCCCACGCTCGCCGACCTCGACGGGCTGCTGGCCAATGTGCGGGACACGGGTCTGTCCGTGCAGAAGACGGTGACGGGCGCGGTGCGTGAGCTGCCGCAGGGGGTGGAGCTGTCGGCGTACCGCATAGTCCAGGAGGCGCTGAGCAACACCCTGCGCCACGCGCCGGGCGCCACCGCGCAGGTGGAGATCGGTTACGTCCTGGGCGGCCTGGGCCTGCGGATAGTCAACGGCCCGGCACCGGCGGGGGCCCTGCTGAAGCCGTCGCCCGGCGCCGGCCATGGGGTCACGGGGATGCGGGAGCGGGTCTCGATGCTGGACGGCGAGATGACGGCGGGCGCGACGGACGAGGGAGGCTACGAGGTGGCGGTGTATCTGCCGGTGCCGCGTGCGAGCGAGGGTGACGCATGACGATCCGCGTGATGATCGCGGACGACCAGATGATGGTGCGCGAGGGCTTCTCGGTGCTCCTCAACGCGATGCCGGACATCGAGGTCGTCGGCGAGGCGGTCAACGGCCGTGAGGCGGTGGCGAAGGTCCGTGAGCTGAGCCCGGACGTGGTCCTGATGGACATCCGGATGCCGGAGCTGAACGGCATCGAGGCGACGCGCGAGATCGTGGCGGCGGACGGCACGGCGAAGGTCCTCGTCCTGACCACCTTCGACCTCGACGAGTACGTGTACCAAGCCCTGAAGGCAGGAGCCTCGGGCTTCCTCCTGAAGGACGCCTCGGCCCGCCAACTGGCCGACGGGGTCCGGGTGGTGGCCTCGGGGGAGGCCCTGCTGGCGCCCTCCGTGACCAAACGCCTGATCACGGAGTTCTCGAAACTCTCCGACGCCCCCCGTCTGATGCCCTCCGCCCACGCGGCCTACGGCGACCTCACCGAACGCGAGACGGAGGTCCTGGTCCTCATCGCGCAGGGCCTGTCGAACGCGGAGATAGCGGGGAGGCTGGTGGTGGCGGAGTCGACGATCAAGACGCACGTCAGCCGGGTCCTGGTGAAACTGGGGCTGCGGGACCGGACGCAGGCGGCGGTGTTCGCGTACGAGGCGCGGTTGGTGACGCCGGGGTAGGGGGCCGCGTAAAAAGGGGGAGACGTGGGCCGATGAGTTTCTCCATTCTCGACGGTCATAGATCACAGACGGATACGAGACACGGAGGAACCACCATGCGCACCCTCATCAGCACCGCGTTCATCTCGCTCGACGGCGTCGTGGAGGCCCCGGGCGGCGAGCCGGGTTACCGGAACGCCGGCTGGACCTTCAAGGACATCGAGTTCCTCCCCGAGGCGTTCGAGATCAAGGGCCGTGAGCAGAAGGAGGCGAGCGCGATGATGCTGGGCCGGACCAGCTACGAGGCGTTCAGCCCGGTGTGGCCCGGCATGGAGGAGTTCGCGGACTACAAGGTGATGCCGAAGTACGTGGTCTCGACGACCCTCACCGAGGGCGACCTGGTCTCGAACTGGGGCGACACGACGATCCTGCGCTCCCTCGACGAGGTCGCCGAGCTGAAGAAGACGGAGGGCGGCCCGATCATCATCCACGGCAGCGCCACCCTGAACCGGGCCCTCGCTGACGCCGACCTCATCGACCGCTACCACCTCCTGGTCTTCCCGGTCCTCCTCGGCGCCGGAAAGCGCCTCTTCTCCACCACGGACAAGGACAAGCAGCAGCTGAAGCTGGTCGAGCACGAGGCGTACGCCAACGGCCTGCAGAAGAACGTCTTCGACGTGGTCCGCTGATCTGCTCCGACTCGGACCAGCGGAAGAAGCCGCCCCATGGAACAGCGAGTCACCCTGATCACCCTCGGCGTCTCCGACCTGGCCCGCAGCAAAGCCTTCTACGAAGTCCTCGGCTGGCGGGGCCAGGAGGTCCAGGAGACCGTCTTCTTCCAGGCCGGCGGTCTCGGACTGGTCCTCTGGGGCCGGGAGAAGCTCGCCGCGGACTGCGGTCTGGAGGCCGGCAAGGAACCCCCCGCCTTCGGCGGCATCGTCCTCGCGCACAACGTGCGGTCCGCGGCCGAGGTCGACGCGCTGCTCGCCGCGGCGGCGCGGGCCGGAGGCACCGTCACCAAGCCCGCCGCCCTCAATGAGATCGGCTTCTACTCCTCCGCTTTCACCGATCCCGACGGCCACGCCTGGGAGATCGCCCACAACCCCGGCTTCCCCCTCGCCGAGGACGGCACGGTCACGCTGCCGGACTTCGGCCAGCCGTGACCCACACAGCGGCCTGGCCGGCTATGCCCCCGTCGCCGGGAACAGGCGTTCCACCGCCCTCACCACCGCCGCCCTGCGGGCCGTCAGGGACGGGTCGTGGATCTGGTCCGCCACCGCGTCCACCAGGTCGAGCTGGCCCGCCCAGGCCATGGCGATCTGGTTGAGGAAGACGAGGATGTCGATGGGCTCCCAGGAGGGGTCCAGCCGGCCCGCCTCCTGTGCCTTGCGGAGCTGCTCGGTCTTGCGGCGGATGGTCTCCCTGGTCACGGGGTCGGCGGTGGCGCCGGCCAGTTCCAGCCGGCCCCAGCTCATGAGCCGGTAGCGGTCGGGGTGCCGGATGAAGTAGTCGTGCACGCGGCCGGCGTACTCGGGCAGGTTGGTCGGGTCCAGGCGGGTCGCCTCGGAGACCGCGGCCATCTCCCGTTGGGCGATGAAGGCGTAGAGCTCTTCCTTGCTGCGGAAGTACGCGTAGAGCCGTTCCGTGCTGGTCTTCGCGGCCTTGGCGATACGGGTGATGCGGGCGCCGGCGATCCCGTACCGGGCGAACTCGGCCCGCGCCGCGGTGACGATGCGGTCGCGGGTCGAGTCCGCGGTCGACGAAGAGGTCATGTTCTGAGGTTACCCAGCCAAAACGTTCTGTTTGGCTAGGGGCGCCCTCCGGGCATACACTCGGTCAAAGCAAACGTTTTGGTTTTACTTGATGGGCAGGAGTACGCCATGCAGCAGCGGACACTCGGCAGCCAGGGCCTCACCGTCTCGGCGCTCGGTTACGGCTCGATGGGCCTGACCATGGCCTACGGGCCCGGCGACGAGAAGGAAGGTGTCGCGGCCATCCAGCGCGCCCACGAGCTGGGCGTCACCTTCATCGACACCGCCGAGCTCTACGGCTGGGGCACGGGCTCCAACGAGACCCTGGTCGGCAAGGCGGTCAAGGGCTTCCGGGACGAGGTCGTGCTGGCCACGAAGTTCGGCTTCGACCTGTCCGACCTGTCGAAGGGCTTCGGCCTGAACAGCCGCCCCGACAACATCCGCAAGGTCGCCGACAACAGCCTGCGCTACCTGGGCGTCGACCAGATCGACGTCTTCTACCAGCACCGCGTCGACCCGGACGTACCGATCGAGGAGGTCGCCGGGACGGTCAAGGAGCTGATCGACGCGGGCAAGGTGAAGTACTTCGGGCTCAGCGAGGCGGGGCCGCAGACCATCCGCCGCGCCCACGCCGTACAGCCGGTGTCGGTGCTCCAGACCGAGTACAGCCTCTTCGAGCGGGACGTCGAGCGGCTCTTCCCGGTCCTCGATGAACTCGGCATCGGTTTCGTCGCCTACTCCCCGCTCGGCCGCGGCTTCATCACCGGGACGGCCAAGCCCGCCGGTGAGTACGACGCGAGCGACATGCGCCGGGGCGACCCGCGCTGGCAGCCCGGCAACTTCGAGAAGAACGTGGAGGCCGTCGAGCGCCTCGCCGCTCTCGCCGCGGCCAAGGGCGCCACCGTCTCCCAGCTGGCCCTGGCCTGGCTCCTCACCCGCGGCGAGCACATCGTGCCCATCCCCGGTACCCGCAGCGTGCGGCGCATCGAGGAGAACGCGGGCGCCGCGGACCTCACCCTGACCGACGCCGACCTCGAAGCGATCGCCGAGATCCTCCCCCACGGCGGTTTCGGTGCCCGCTACTCCGCGGAACACGTCCCGGTCTGGGTCTGACACCCCTGGTCAGGAGGGGGAGGGTCGGGCTAGCGTCCGGTCATGGCAGCCTTCGACCCGTGGGACCCGGACTTTCTCGCCGACCCCTATCCCTCCTACGCCGACCTGCGTGCCAAGGGCCGCGTGCACTACTACGAGCCCACCGACCAGTGGCTCGTCCCGCACCACGCCGATGTGTCGGCGCTGCTGCGGGAGCGGCGGCTGGGGCGGACGTATCAGCACCGGTTCTCGCACGAGGACTTCCACCGCACCCCGCCTCCCGCCGAGCACGAGCCGTTCCACACGCTCAACGACCACGGGATGCTGGATCTGGAGCCGCCGGACCACACCCGGATCCGCCGCCTGGTGTCGAAGGCGTTCACTCCGCGTACCGTCGAGCGGCTCAAGCCGTATGTCGATCAGCTCGCCGGGGAGCTGGTGGAGCAGCTCGTGGAGAAGGGCGGAGGCGATCTGCTCAGCGATGTCGCCGAGCCGCTGCCCGTCGCCGTCATCGCGGAGATGCTGGGCATCCCGGAGGCCGACCGGGCGCCGCTGCGGCCCTGGTCAGCCGACATCTGCGGGATGTACGAGCTGAACCCACCGGAGGACGTGGCGCGGAAAGCCGTACAGGCCTCCGTCGAGTTCTCCGACTACCTGCGCGAACTCATCGCCGAGCGCCGCACGCGACCCGGCGACGACCTCATCTCCGGTCTCATCGCCGCCCACGACGAGGGGGACCGGCTCACCGAGCAGGAGATGATCTCGACCTGCGTGCTGCTGCTCAACGCCGGGCATGAGGCGACGGTCAACGCCACCGTCAACGGCTGGTACGCGCTGTTCCGCAACCCGGGGGAGTTGGAAAGGCTCCGCGCCGATCACTCCCTCGTCCCCACGGCCGTCGAAGAACTGATGCGCTACGACACCCCGCTCCAGCTCTTCGAACGCTGGGTCCTGGACGACATCGAGATCGACGGCACCACCATCCCGAGGGGCGCGGAGATCGCGATGCTCTTCGGCTCCGCCAACCATGACCCGGCCGTCTTCCCCCACCCCGAGCGCCTCGACCTCACCCGCGCCGACAACCCCCACATCTCCTTCAGCGCCGGCATCCACTACTGCATCGGCGCCCCCCTGGCCCGTATCGAGCTGGCCGCCTCCATGACGGCCCTGCTGCGAAAGGCCCCCACGCTCACCCTGGCCACCGAGCCCGGGCGGAAGCCGAACTTCGTCATCAGGGGGCTGGAGGGGCTCCGGGTGGAGTTGGGCTGACCCGTCTCACGACCCGTCGGCGCCCCCGCCCAGCCGGCGAAGGCGCCGGACAGGGCGGTCAGCGGCACGACGAGCCACCAAGGGGCGGAGCCGAAGTCCTGAGTGGCGACGATCCCACCCCCGAGGCAGACGGCCGTGAAACCGCCGGACAGCATGGCCCGGCGGGTCCGCCGCTGTCTCTCGCCCTCCGGAGTACCGCGTTCTGCCCTCGGGCGTGCCATCTGGCATCCCTCCCTGCGACGCGGCTCCCCGGTCCGCGACGAGCAGCAAGGGGGAAGACTCGCTCGGCCACCGGATGGTCGCAGCGTGCGGGGAATCTCCGTCACCGTCCGATCCGCCGGGCCAGAGCCCAGACCACAAGCGCGGCGGCGGTTCCGCCGAGGACCGCGAGCGGCAACTCGGCATAGAGCACACTCCAGTCCGGGCTCTGCTCGAACCGCCAGAGCCGGGAGCGGACGTCGACGGCCCACACCGCCAGTCCCACACCGGCGCCGACGGCCGCGGTCAGGCAACCGGCCGCGGCCTGCGCACGTTGTCCCATGCTCAGGACGGACGCGAGCGGGCGGCGAAGAGGTTCCCCGCGCCCCCGGTCAGCTCGCCATGTCCCGCCGCCGCAACCCCGCCAGCCCCCCGGCCACCCACACCACCGCCAGCCCGAGCAGGACCAGCACCGGACCCCAACTCATCTCCCCGCCCGGCAACTTCGGCAGATGTCCGAACGGGGACAGGTCGAGCACCGCCTGTGGCGCGTCCAGGGCCGGGCCCACCCAGCCGATGAGCAGTACGGCCCCGGCGACACCCCATGCCGCCATCGCCGCCCGCGGCAGCAGCCCGTACAGCGCGACCGCCAGTCCGCCGATCACCCACACCGCGGCCACCTGCACCAGGCACGCCCCGAGGATGGGCCCGACCTCCTTGCCGTAGCCCACGGCGAAGCCGAGACCGGTGAGCAGCATCAGCAGGACCGCGCCGCCGAAGGCGATCGCCAGGTGGCCGGCGGCCCAGCGCAAACGTCCGACCGCGTTCGCCAGCACCGGCTCCGCGCGCCCCGACGTCTCCTCGCCGTGCAGGCGCAGCACACTCTGTACGACGTACAGCGCCGCGATCAGGCCCATCATCCCGACCATCGACGCCAGGAACGCGTCCTCCAGGCCGTTCTGGCCGCCCATGCGCTCGAAGATCTCGCGCGCGTTCTCGTTGTCGCCGACCAGGTCCGCCACGCCGTCCGTCAGACCGCCGTAGATCACGCCTACGACGAAGAAGGCGACGCTCCAGCCGTAGACGCTGCCCCGCTGCAACCGCCAGGCCAGTGCCGCCGCCGTGCCGAGCCGTCCTGTCGCCGGGCCCGGGCGGGTCGGGAAGAAGCTCATGCCGACGTCCCTGCGGCCCGCCAACTCGTAGGCCAGCCCCGCCTGGAGCAGCACGGCCGCCGCGAACAGGCCCAGCACCCACCAGCGTTCATCGGCGTACGGGCGCAGGTTCTCCAGCCAGCCCAGCGGGGAGAGCCAGGTCAGGACCGAACTGCCGTCGTCCGACGCCGAGTCGCCCGCCGCACGCAGCACGAATGCCACGCCGAGCACCCCCGACGTCAGGCCCCGTGCCAGCCGTGCGCTCTCGGTGAGCTGGGCGACGATCGCCGCCATCGTGGCGAAGAGCATGCCGACCGCGGCCACCCCGAGGCCGAGTGCCAGGGCGCCCACGGCCCCCTGGCCGGCCAGGCCCGCCGTCACCAGCAGCGCGAGGACCGCGTTCGCGACGCCCGCCGCCAGCAGCGCCGCCGTCAGTGCCGCCCGGCGGCCCACCGTCCCGGACGCCACCAGCTCCTGGCGCCCGCTCTCCTCCTCGTCCCGGGTGTGCCGTACGACGACCAGGAGGCTCATGACGGCTGCCAGCAGTCCCGCGTAGACCCCCACGCGCCAGGCCGCCAGCGCGCCGGTCGAGGTGTCGAAGACCGGGCCGATCAGGGCACGGAAGGACGCGTTGGTCTCCACCTGGTGGACCAGGTCGGCGCGTTCGGCGGCCGTGCCGTACAGCGACTTGATGCTGCTCGGCATGGAGAGGACCATCAGCGCGTTCACCGCGACCCAGACGGGGATCAGCAGCCGGTCGCGGCGCAGAGAGAAGCGGAGGAGTACGCCCGTGCCCGCCAGCGAGGTCATCACGAGGCGGCCTCCTGGTAGTGGCGCAGGAACAGCTCCTCCAGCGTGGGCGGTGTGGAGGTCAGCGAGCGCACCCCGGACGCGCTCAACTGCCGCAGCACGGCGTCGAGTTTGTCCGTGTCGACCTGGAGGCGGACCCGGTTGCCCTGGATGTCGAGGTCATGGACGCCAGGGAGCGACGCCAACCCGTTGGGGGCGCCGGCCAGTTCGGCCGCGACGCTGGTGCGGGTCAGGTGGCGCAGGTCGGCGAGCGAACCCGTCTCGACCGTACGGCCGTTGCGGATGATGCTGACGCGGTCGCACAACTCCTCGACCTCGCTGAGGATGTGGGAGGACAGGAGGACCGTACGGCCGCGGTCGCGCTCCTCCTCGACGCAGCGCTGGAAGACCTCCTCCATCAGGGGGTCCAGGCCCGAGGTCGGTTCGTCCAGGATCAGCAGGTCGACGTCCGAGGCGAACGCGGCGACGAGGGCGACCTTCTGCCGGTTGCCCTTGGAGTAGGTGCGGCCCTTCTTCGTGGGGTCGAGTTCGAAGCGGTCGATCAGGTCGGCGCGCCGCTCGGTGTCGAGGCCGCCGCGGAGGCGGCCCATCAGGTCGATGACCTCGCCGCCGGACAGGTTGCGCCACAGCGTCACGTCGCCGGGGACGTAGGCGATCCGGCGGTGCACCTCGACCGCGTCCGCCCAGGGGTCGCGGCCCAGGACCTGGGCGGCGCCGGAGTCGGCGCGCAGGAGGCCGAGCAGGACGCGGATGGTGGTGGACTTGCCGGCGCCGTTCGGGCCGAGGAAGCCGTGCACCTCGCCGACCTCGACATCCAGGTCGAGTCCGTCGAGTGCGTGCGTCCTGCCGAACGCCTTGTGGAGCCCCGAGACGCTGATTGCCTTCGCCATGTTTTTGAACGTACGCTTCTTTCAGAAATTTGTGAAGTTAAGGAAGCGTATAAACCCCCGGTTAGGGTGGTGACCATGATGGACGCGGTGGGGCGGGACCCGGAGGCGGTCTCCCGGTTCGTGGAGCGCTTCGCGGCGCAGCTCGTCGAGGCGGGGCTGCCGCGGATGCCGGCCCGGGTGTTCTCCGCGCTGCTCTCCTCCGACAGCGGGGCCCTCACCTCGGCCCAGCTGAGCGAGCAGCTCCGGATCAGTCCGGCGGCCGTGTCCGGGGCGGTGCGCTATCTGTCGCAGGTGCACATGCTGTCGCGCGAGCGGGAGCCCGGCTCGCGGCGGGAGCGGTACCGGGTCCACTCCGACCAGTGGTACCAGGCGCTCACCAACCGCGAGGCGATCATCAGGCGCTGGGAGGACGCCCTGCGCGAAGGCGTGGCCAGCCTGGGCGCCGAGACTCCGGCGGGCCACAGACTGGCCGAGACCCTCGCGTTCTTCGAGTTCATCGAGAAGGACGTGGCCGAGATGATGGAACGGTGGCAGACCCACCGCGCCCGGCTCTTCGGCGCCCCGTAGCCCGGCTCTTCGGCGACCCGTAGGCGGTCACCTTTTCCTGGTCACCTTCGCCTGGTCACCTTTCCCTGGTCTCCTCCAGGACCGTCCGGCCGAGAAGCTGATACCTAGCCGGGTCCCGGCGCTTCAGATACTGCGCGTACCCGATCCCCGTCGCCGCCACCAACGCCACCAGCCACGGTGTCGCCTTCAGCACCAGTGAGCCGGACTCCGTGCCGGCCGCCGCGCCCATGTTGGAGACCAGCAGCGCCACCACCGCGAGCATCGCCACACCGCCGACCAGCGGGGCGGTGAAGGTGCGGAACCAGTGCCGGCTCTCGGGGTGGTGGCGCCGGAAGTAGGCCAGCACCGCGAAGGAGCAGACCGCCTGCACGACCAGGATCGCCATGGTGCCGAGGATCGCGAGCAGGACGTACGTACCGGCGTACGGGTCCTTGCCCGCCGCGGCGAACGCCAGCAGGAGCAGGGCGGTCACGATCGTCTGGACCAGGCCCGCGATGTGCGGGGAGCCGTGCCGGTCATGGGTGCGGCCGACGGTGTTCTTCAGGGACGGCAGGACGCCCTCGCGGCCGAGCGCGTACATGTAGCGGGCGGCGCAGTTGTGGAAGGCCATGCCGCAGGCCAGCGAGCCGGTGATCATCAGCCACTGCATGACGACGACCGCCCAGTGGCCGACGTACTGCTCGGTGGGGCCGAAGAAGAGCTGTAGGGGGTTGGCCGTGGCGACCTCCACCGCCTTCGACTCTCCGGTGCCCGTGATCGCCATCCAGGAGACGAAGACGTAGAAGACACCGACGCCGAGGACCGAGATCATCGTCGCCTTGGGGATGATCTTCTTCGGGTTGCGGGACTCCTCGCCGTACATCGCCGTCGACTCGAAGCCGACCCACGACCAGAAGGCGAAGAAGAGTCCGAGGCCGGCCGAGGTGCCCTTGAAGGCGTTGACCGGGTTCACGGGGTCGATGCTGAAGCCGTCCGGGCCGCCGCCGTGGAAGGCGACGGAGATCGCCATCGCGGCGAGGATCGTGACCTCGGTGGCCAGGAGTACGACCAGCAGCTTCTCGGCGACCGAGATGCCGAACCAGGTGCCGGTCGCGTTGATCGCCAGCATCAGCACCGCGAACGCCCACCAGGGCACGTCGGTACCCGTCTGGTCCTTCAGCGTCTCCGTCGCGAAGGTCGAGAAGATGCCGATCAGGGCCGGCTCGAAGACGACGTAGGCGAACGTGGCGAGCAGTCCGGAGGCGAGGCCCACGGTGCGTCCGAGGCCGTAGGAGATGAAGCCGTAGAAGGCGCCGGTGGAGGTGATGTGCTTCGCCATCGAGGTGAAGCCGACGGAAAAGATTGCCAGTACGACCATTGCGACGAGGTAGCTCGCCGGGGCGCCGATGCCGTTGCCGGCGGACACCATGAAGGGCACGTTGCCGGTCATCGCGGTGATCGGCGCGGCGGTCGCGACGGCCATGAAGACCACGCCCAGCAGGCCGATGGCGTTGGGCTTCAGCCGGTGAACCGTGCCTGTCTCGTCTGTTCTCGCCGCTGGGGCGACTCCCTCTTCCACTGCCATCGGGCTGGCCCCTCTCCTGCTGACGTGCTGTTGTACCGGGCTGGACTCTGTCGGCGGAATGAGTCGGGCAAGGGTCTCGGGGCGTTAAATGTTTGTCAACCAGACCTTTAGAAGTCCGAGGAAATCTGCGGCAATCTGCTCGCAACACGCGGCTCGTACGGTCGCCGCCATGAGCGTCTACACGTCCACCCTCGGCGGCGAGCGCCACCGCTTCGCGTCCCTCGCCCGGCTGCTGGCCGCCGCGAGCCCGGAACGTTCCGGTGACCGGCTCGCCGGGCTCGCCGCCGAGTCGGAGCGCCAACGGGTCGCGGCGCGCTGGGCGTTGGCGGACGTGCCGCTGACGGCCTTTCTGACCGAGCCGCTGATCCCGTACGAGAGCGACGACGTCACCCGGCTGATCCTGGACACGCATGACGCGGCGGCCTTCGCGCCGGTGGCGGGGATGACGGTGGGGGAGTTCAGGGAGTGGCTGCTGGCGGCGGACGGTCCGGCTCTGGCCGCCGTGGCCGCCGGGCTCACGCCCGAGATGGCCGCGGCCGTCTCGAAGCTCATGGGGAACGCGGATCTCGTGGCGGTGGCGCGGAGGATCCAGGTCGTCACCGCCTTCCGCTCCACGATCGGCCTGCCGGGGCGCCTGGCCACCCGCCTCCAGCCCAACCACCCCACCGACGACCCGGCGGGAGTCGCGGCGGCCCTGCTGGACGGGCTGCTGCTCGGCTCCGGCGACGCGGTCATCGGCATCAACCCGGCGACGGACAGCCCGAAGGCGGTACGGGACCTGCTGGACCTCCTCGACGGGGTCATCCAGCGGTACGGCATCCCCACCCAGTCCTGCGTGCTGTGCCATGTCACGACGAGCGTGGACCTGATGGAACGCGGCGCCCCCGTCGACCTGGTCTTCCAGTCGATCGCCGGTACACAGGCCGCGAACGCCTCCTTCGGCGTCACGCTCGGGCTGCTCGACGAGGCGTACGAGGCGGCCCTCGAACTGGAGCGCGGCACGGTCGGACGGAACGTCATGTACTTCGAGACCGGGCAGGGCAGCGCCCTGTCGGCCGGCGCGCACCACGGGGTGGACCAGCAGACGGTGGAGGCGAGGGCCTACGCGGTGGCGCGGAGATACCAGCCCTTGCTCGTGAACACGGTCGTGGGCTTCATCGGCCCGGAGTACCTCTACGACGGCCGCCAGATCCTCCGCGCCGCCCTGGAGGACCACTTCTGCGGCAAGCTGCTCGGCCTGCCCATGGGCCTGGACATCTGCTACACCAACCACGCGGACGCCGATGACGACGACATCGCGACCATGCTGACCATGCTCGGCGTGGCCGGGGCGTCCTTCGTGATCTGCACGCCGGGCGGCGACGACATCATGCTCAACTACCAATCCGCCTCGTACCACGACGCGTTGTACCTGCGCGAGGTCCTCGGCCTGCGCCCGGCACCGGAGTTCGAGGCGTGGCTCGCGTCGGCCGGACTGCTGGACGAGCGCGGCGGCATCCGCGAGGTCGGCGCCCACCCGCTGACGGAGATCGCCGGAAGGGAGCTCGCGGCATGAACCGACCGACGCTGAGCGAGGGCGAGTTGTGGACATCCCTGCGTCGCCGTACGCAGGCCCGCATCGGCCTCGGCCGGGCCGGGACGGGGCTGCCCACCCGGCACCGGCTGGAACTCCAGGCCGCGCATGCCGCCGCCCGGGACGCGGTGCACTCGCCGTTCGAGCCGGACACGGTGGCGGCGGGGCTGCCGGGGCTGGCGACGGTACGGGTCCGCAGCGCGGCCGGTGACCGGCTGACGTATCTCCAACGCCCCGATCTGGGACGCCGGCTGGACGCGACCGACCGGGCGCATCTTCCGGTGGGGGAGTGGGACGTGGTGTTCGTCGTCGCGGACGGGCTGTCCAGCCGGGCGGTGCACGAACACGCGGCGGCGGTGGTGGCGGAGACGGCAGGCCGGCTTCCCGACTGGCGGATCGCCCCCGTGGTGCTGGCCGAGCAGGCGCGGGTGGCGCTGGGGGACGAGGTGGCGGCGGCCATGGGCGCGGCGATGGTGGTCGTCCTGATCGGCGAACGCCCCGGCATGTCGGCGGCGGACTCGCTGGGCGCGTATCTGACGTGCCGCCCGGTGCCGGGGGTGACGACGGACGCCGACCGCAACTGCCTGTCCAACATCAGACCGCCACTGGGCCTGTCGTACGAGGGCGCGGCGGCGAAGCTGACGGCGCTGATGGGGCGGGCCCGGGAGCTGGGCGCGACCGGGGTGGCACTGAAGGACGAGTCGGACGCGCTGCCGGCCTGAGCCGGACAGCCCCAGGGCCCTTCTGATGGAGCTCCGCGGCACGGAGATCCATCAGAAGGGCCCTAGACGGGCATCCCGCGCCGCAGGAGATCCGCCCGTTCGCGCAGGCGTTCGATCCGGTCCTGGGCGTCGGGCAGCGGCACCTGGACGTCGGTCCGACCCGTGAGCCGGTCGGTGACCACGGGGCGCCGTACCTCGATGCCGGCCCGCTCGGCGAGCACCAGCACGGTGGCGACGAAGCCCTCGGAGAGCGCGTCGATGATCGAGTGCCGGGTGCGGTCGTGGAGGTCGAGGACGGCGTTGACGTACGTCTCGAAGACGGCCGGGTCGATCTTGCACTCGTCGTTCTCCATGGGCCCGAACCCGGAGGGCACGCCCAGCTCCTCCTCGTACAGCCGGACATGGCGCAGGAACAGGCGGGCGGCCCCGTTGGAGGGGTTCCACAGGGTCTGGTGACCTATGTCGAAGTACTGGCTCATGGCCCGCGGTCCTCCCGGGTGCGATCGACGGACCGGCACGGTAACAACCACCCCATGTGCCACTGCTGTCACCGCCCCGGCAGCGTCAGGCCCAGTGCCCCCTCCCACACCGTCCAGGTACGGCGCCGTACCGGGCCCGCCACGCCCGCGTCGGCGCGGTAGCGGAAGTCCGTGCCGGTGACCGTCACCGTGCGGCCGCTGACCCGTAGGGGAGAGGCCTCCGCGCCCACCGACACCGGCCGCACCTCGACCTCGGCGAAGCCCGAGGCGCCCGGGGTCACCGAGACCGCCTCCACCGGCTGGCCCAGGTCGACCAGGGTCACCCCGTCCACCTCCACCCGGAGCCGGGAGGGGCCGGGCGCGGGCGGCGCGGGCTCGCGGGCGGGGCGGGCCGGGACCAGGGTGCGGACAAGGGACTGGCAGGTCCGCAGCCAGGGCCGGGTGCCCACCGAGGTCACCTCCTGCGGTGCCGTAGGCCCGTACAGCGGCGGGATCCGCAGCGCGCCCAGCACCACCCCGTCGCTGTCGTCGACAAGCAGGTCCAGGCGGCGTTCCACCCCGTCCAGGACGGTCCGCGCGGCAGCCACCGTGCCGGTCGGCACGCCGAGCGAGCGGGCGACCGAGAGCGCACCGCCCACCGGCACGAAGGACAGTGCACATCCGGCCAGCTCCCGCTGCCGGTGCAACAGGGACACCGCGCGCACCAGCGCCCGGTCGTCGCCGACCACCACCGGCCGCCGCGAGCCCCTGCGGGCCAGCGCCCGGGCGAATTCCTCGGGCCCCTCCGGCATGCAGACCTTGGTGGTCGCACCCGCGCTGAGCACGTCTTTCGCGATGCGGACGGACTCGCCGTCGGTCCTCCGGGCGACCGGATCGATGACCACCAGCAGCTGATCGGAAGTCGCTGAAGTCGCCACCTCGGTCCTGCCTCGCTTCCTCGGGTAGCATCTTTGTGCAAGAGCCCCTTGCGCTATTGCGCCAGGGGCTTCGTCTATTCCGGGGCATCCGGGTCCGACGGGTTCGCGGCCGACCACGGCCGACGGTGGCCGAAGAAGGTCGCCGGTGTACGAGGCACAAGGCCGTGCCGCGTACGCCCCTGACCTTGGACATGCCCCGCCCGGAAGGGGTGTACGCGCGTGCCCGCACTTGTGCTGCTCGGTGCTCAGTGGGGTGACGAAGGCAAGGGAAAGGCGACGGACCTGCTAGGCGGATCCGTTGACTATGTGGTGCGCTACCAGGGCGGCAACAACGCCGGCCACACGGTAGTCGTGGGCGACCAGAAGTATGCCCTGCACCTGCTCCCTTCCGGAATCCTGTCCCCGGATTGCACTCCGGTCATCGGCAACGGCGTCGTCATCGACCCGTCGGTCCTGTTCTCCGAGCTGAACGGGCTGAACGAGCGAGGCGTCGACACGTCCAAGCTCCTGATCAGCGGTAATGCCCACCTCATCACCTCGTACAACGTGAGTGTCGACAAGGTGACGGAACGCTTCCTCGGGAAGCGGAAGATCGGCACGACCGGGCGCGGCATCGGCCCGACGTATGCCGACAAGATCAACCGTGTCGGGATCCGGATCCAGGACCTGTACGACGAGTCGATCCTCACCCAGAAGGTCGAGGCGGCGCTCGACGGCAAGAACCAGCTGCTGACCAAGGTCTTCAACCGGCGGGCCATCGAGGTCGGCCAGGTCGTCGAGGAGCTGCTGTCCTACGCGGACCGGCTGAAGCCGTACGTCTCGGACACGGTCCTGGTCCTGAACCAGGCGCTGGAGGCCGACAAGGTCGTCCTCTTCGAGGGCGGCCAGGGCACGCTCCTCGACATCGACCACGGCACGTACCCCTTCGTGACCTCGTCGAACCCGACGGCCGGCGGTGCCTGCACCGGTGCCGGTGTCGGCCCGACGAAGATCAGCCGGGTCATCGGCATCCTGAAGGCGTACACGACCCGTGTCGGCTCGGGCCCGTTCCCGACCGAGCTGTTCGACGAGGACGGCGAGGCGCTGCGCAGGATCGGTGGCGAGCGGGGTGTCACCACCGGTCGTGACCGGCGCTGCGGCTGGTTCGACGCGGTGATCGCCCGCTACGCGACCCGCGTGAACGGCCTCACGGACTTCTTCCTCACCAAGCTCGACGTCCTCACCGGCTGGGAGCAGATCCCGGTCTGTGTCGCCTACGAGATCGACGGCAAGCGCGTCGAGGAGCTGCCGTACTCGCAGACCGACTTCCACCACGCGAAGCCGGTCTACGAGACCCTGCCCGGCTGGTCCGAGGACATCACCAAGGCGAAGTCCTTCTCCGACCTGCCGAAGAACGCGCAGAACTACGTCAAGGCGCTGGAGGAGATGTCGGGCGCCCCGATCTCCGCGATCGGCGTGGGTCCGGGCCGGGACGAGACGATCGAGATCAACTCGTTCCTGTAGGACGTACCTTCGGTCGTGGGCCGGTCAAGGATTTCCTTGACCGGCCCATGGCCTTTTCCTGGTTCCGTCGGGAAGTGGCGGAAGGCAACTATCTACGCGGGTAGTTGTCCCCTCCTCCCTCTCCCCGTCCCAGGAGTCCTCCATGCCCGTCCCGCCCATGAACCGCCGTGAGTTCGTGCAGAAGTCGGCCGTCACCGGCGCGGCCGTCGCCGTCGCCGGAACGCTCGCCACCGGTGAGGCCCAGGCCGCCGAACACCGACCCGGCGGGAAGGCCCCCAAGACCTGGTCGTTCTCCGTCCTCGGCACCACCGACCTGCACAGTCACGTCTTCGACTGGGATTACTACAAGGACGCCGCCTACAGCGACGCCAAGGGGAACTCCGTCGGGGTCGCCCGGGTCGCCACGCTCATCAAGCAGCAGCGCGCGGCCAAGGGCGAGCACCGGGTCCTGCTCGTCGACGCCGGTGACATCATCCAGGGCACCTCGCTGGCCTACTACTTCGCGCGCGTGCAGCCCATCACCGACAAGGGCGCGCCGAAGCATCCGATGGCCGTCGCCATGAACCACATGCGCTACGACGCCGCCGCCCTCGGCAACCACGAGTTCAACTACGGCATCGAGGTGCTGAGGAAGTTCGAGGAGCAGTGTCGCTTCCCCCTCCTCGGCGCCAACGCGCTGGACGCCAAGACGCTGAGGCCCGCCTTCCCGCCGTACACCGTGAAGCGGATCTGTGTGCCGGGCGCGCCGGACATCAAGGTCGGCATCCTCGGGCTCACCAACCCCGGGATCGCCCTGTGGGACAAGGACAACGTGAGCGGGAAGATGGTCTTCCCGGGGCTGGTCGAGCAGGCGAAGAAGTATGTGCCGAGGCTGCGGGCGCTGGGCTGTGACGTGGTCTTCCTGACCGACCACTCCGGTCTCGACGGGTCGACCTCGTACGGCGACGCGCTCCCGTACGTCGAGAACGCCTCCAACCTCGTCGCCGAGCAGGTCCCCGGCATCGACGCGATCCTGGTCGGCCACACGCATGTCGAGGTCCCGTCGTACACCGTGAAGAACGCGGAGACGGGTGAGGAGGTGCTCCTTTCCGAACCGTACTGCTGGGGCTACCGGCTCAGCGTCTTCGACTTCGAGGTCGAGTTGCAGCACGGGCGTTGGAAGGTCACCAAGAAGACCGCGCAGACCCTCGACCCGAAGGGCGTCGACGAGGACCCGGAGATCAAGAAGCTGCTGGAGGCCGACCACGAACTCGTGGTCAAGTACGTCAACACGGCCGTGGGCACGTGCACGCAGGATCTGTCCGCCGCGGACTCCTGCTGGAAGGACGTCCCGATCATGGACTTCATCCACCAGGTGCAGATGGACACGGTGAAGGCGGGCCTGTCGACGTCCGACGCCGCGCTGCCGCTCATCTCCGTCGCCGCGCCCTTCTCCCGCACCGCCGACATCCCGGCCGGCAGCGTCACCATCAAGGACATCGCCGGGCTCTACATCTACGACAACACCCTGTACGGCAAGAAGCTCACCGGCGCCCAGCTCAGGGACTACCTGGAGTACGCGGCGAAGTACTACCACCAGGTCCCGGCCGGCACGGCCGTGGACACCGCCACGCTCACCAACGCCAACAGCTTCTGGGACTACATGTACGACACGGCCGCGGGGGTCTCCTACGAGATCGACATCGCCGCGGCGGAGGGGTCAAGGATCAAGAACCTGACCTACGGCGGTACGGCCGTCGCCGACGACCAGGTCTTCGTCGTCGCCGTCAACAACTACCGGGCCAACGGGGGTTCGGGGTACCCGCACATCGCGACCGCCGACATCGCGTACAGCTCCACGAACGAGATCCGCCAGCTGATGATCGACTACGTGACGGCGAAGGGAACGCTGGACCCGGCGGACTTCGCGGCGACGAACTGGAAGCTGACGCAGGCCGGAACCCCCGTGTTCTGACCGTTCTGACAGCGGTTTCGGGACGGGACGTCAACCGGATGTTCGGCGGGGGCGGTCACCTGGCCCCGCCGCTCGCCGGGCTGGTGACGGGGGAGGCGCGGGACACGACGCCGTACCGGCCGGTGGACGCGCTGCGGCTGGGGCCGGCTGTCCTCGAACTCGCCGGTGCGTTACTGGATGTGGGGCCGTCAGGGGCCCGGCACCCGGAGGCGCGGCGCCCGGATCCGCTGCTGCCGCGCATCCAGGCGTACGTCCTCCCGCACCTCGGCGACGGCCGGCTGACCCCCGACGACGTCGCCGCCGCGCCCCACATCTCCACCCGCTATCTGCACCGGCTCTTCCAGCGGCAGGGACTGACCGTGGCCGTCTGGATCAAGGCGCAGCGGCTGGAGCGCTGCCGTCGCGACCTGGCCGACGTCCGCCTGGCCCATGTGTCGGTGCATGTCATCGCGGCCTGCTGGGGCTTCGCCCAACCCGCCGACTTCAGCCGGGCGTTCCGTACCGCGTAAGGCGTGCCGCCGTCGGGCCTTCCGGGTGCGCCGGCAGTCAACAAACAGTGCCCCGATCATCGCCGGAACGCCTCCGCATGCGTCCCCGCCCACTGCGCGAACGTCCGCGCCGGGCGGCCCAGTACCTTCGCCGCCGTCGGGAGGACCTCCGTGCCCCGGTCGTCGTCGAGGGTGTGGTGCAGGATCGCGTCGACGACGTCGGGCGGGAAGCCGTAGCGCTCCATGCCCGCGCGGGCCGCCTCGGGCGGTACGGGGCGGACGCGCAGGTCGCGGGAGAGGGCGCGGCCGAGCAGTGAGAGTTCCTCGGTGGGGGTGAGGGACTCGGGGCCGCTCAACTCGTAGGTCATACCGGCGTGTTCGTCGGTCGTCAGGGCCAGGGCCGCGATCTCCGCCAGGTCCGCCGGGTCGATGCTCGCCGCCGGGCGGTCGGCGAAGGGGATCGCCACCTCGTCGCCGGTCCGCAACTGGGGTGCCCATTGCAGGGCGTTGGACATGAAGCGGCCGGGGCGCAGGAGGGTCCAGGCGGGGAACCGGCCGACGACCGAGGCCTCCGCCGCCGCGTGCCAGCGGACGATCGGATCGCGGTCGCCGCCCGTGCCGCCGCCGTCCAGCACCGACAGTTTCACCAGGCGTCGTACGCCCGCCTCTCGCGCCGCCTCCGCCAGGGCCAGGTCGTGGGTCGGGGCCGGGGCCGTGCCCACCGGCTGGGCCGACATCAGGAAGGCCGCGGAGATGCCCGTGAACGCCGCCGTCAGACTCGCCGGGTCGGCCGCGTCGCCGTACACCGGCTCCACGCCTGTCGGGAAGCGGGCCTCGTCCGGGCGCCGCGTCATGGCCCGTACGGGCTCGCCGGACGCCGCCAGCCGTCGTACGAGCTCGCCGCCCAGGTGTCCTGTCGCACCGGTCACCAGGATCATCGCCGTATCTCCCTTCGGGTACGGCTTCAGCGTGCTCCCGGACGGCTCGGCGCGCGTCGCACCGCGGGAGGCTTCCCGGGGTCTCCCGGAGGAGTAGGGGCCCAGCGAGGACGGGACATATCGGGCGTACGCATCTACGCTGTAAACATGCGCGTGTCCACCGACGGAAGAAGGTGAGGGCGATGCGCGTTCTGCTCAAGGCGTCCCTGAACACCGAGAAGGCGAACGAGCTGATCCGCACCGGCAAGCTGCCCCAGCTGATGCAGGAGACCATGGAGAACATCAAGCCCGAGGCCGCCTACTTCACCCTCGACCACGGGGTCCGCACCTGTTACATGGTCTTCGACATGCAGGACAGCTCCGAGATGCCGCCGAAGGGCGAGCCCTTCCTCATGGACCTCGACGCCGAGCTGACCATGACACCGGTCATGAACGCCGAGGACCTCCAGAAGGGATTGTCCCAACTGCGGTGACCGCCACCGGACAGGCCTAGCTGAAGATGATCATCGAGCCCTGTGCCAGGCTCCGGGTCGCCGCCGCGTGCAGGCCCAGCCAGACGTGCCGTTCACGGGAGAACGGGCTGGGATCGTACGGCGCGGGGACCGCCGGCTCCTCCAACTCCGTGGGGCCCAGGGGCGGCTGCGGGGCCGCCGGAGGGTTGGCCGGGTCTATGCCGATCGACGGGGCGACCAGTTGCAGCTCCCGCAGCAGGGTCTGCGCGGAACCCAAGGGGCCGCCGCCCGCGAGGAGTTCGTCGTTGGCCAGCGGGTGCGGGAAGTCGACGGGGACGTACGCGCCCGCGTGGTCGTAGTGCCAGACCAGGTGCGACTGCTGGGCGGTCGTCTCGAACATCTCCAGCAACTGCTCGTAGTCCCCGCCCAGTTCGTCGACCGGGGTGACGGGCAGGCCGCAGACCTGGAGCAGATACGCGCGGCGCAGGAAGTGCAGGGCGTCATAGTCGAAGCCGGCCACCGGGGCGACCTCGCCGGACAGACCCGGCATGTACTGGTACACCGGTACCGGCGGCAGGCCGGCCTCGGCCAGCACCTTGTTGTACTGCGCGAGTTCCTCGGCGAACGGGTTGTCGGGCGTGTGGCACAACACGTCGACGAGCGGTACCAGCCACAGATCACAGGCCAAAGAGAGCTCCTCGGATAGCTCCGTGTAGCGGAGTGGTCAGGGAAGAGTAGTCGTGAACGTCCCATACCCACACCCCGGGGGCAGCGCTCATTCGGTGGTGCTCATTCCCCGGCCAGGCGCTCGATGACCGCGAGGGACTGCGCGTTGTAAGCGCCTACGATCTCCCGGGCGGCGGCGGTGTCACGGCGGACCAGGGCGTCGACCAGCTCGGTGTGGTCGGCCCACAGCTGTCCGCGCAGATCGGTCAGCCGGCGCAGATGCTGCACCGCGCACACCCAGGACTGCACCCGCAGCCGGTGCAGGAAGTCGGCGAGGTAGGGGTTGCCGAAGATCGAGCTCAACTCGCGCCAGAACCGCAGGTCATAGCCGATCAGCACGGTGAGGTCACCGGCCGTGGCCGCCCGCTGCGCCTCCTCGCCCCGGCGCCGCACCCCGGTGAGGACGGCGAGGACGCGGGTGCCGTCGGGGTCGTTCACAAAGCCCTTGTGACCGCGGTCCAGGGCCTGGAACATGCCGTCGATGACGAGGCTGCGGGCCTCGATGATGCCGCGGTAGTCCTCGACCGAGTACTCGTGGACCCGGAAGCCGCGATGCTGGTCGGCCTCCAGCAGTCCTTGAGCGGCGAGATCGACGAGCGCCTCGCGCACCGGGGTGGCGGACACCCCGTACTGCTCGGCGATCTCCTTGACCGTGAACTCCTGCCCCGGCTGGAGCCGACCGCCCAGCACCTCGTCGCGAAGCGCGTCGGCGATCTGCTGCCGCAGGGTGTTGCGGGTCACGGCGCCGTTGCCGCTGCTGCCGGGCATGGTCGGGCCTCTCCCTGGGGGCGTTCGGGTGGCGTGCACGTACATGTCTACGAGCACGCCACCTTACGCGTTCGGGTTTCCCGTGTTTACCCGCGTAGCGAGCGTCACAACGCCGCCCCCAACGGCTACTCCGTGTACTCGTCCGCCACGGAGAGCGCCGCGTCCAGCGCGGACAGGCCTTCCTTGAGCTCGGCCTCGGACACGTTGCACGGCGGCACCACATGGGTGCGGTTCATGTTGATGAACGGCCAGATGCCGTGCTTCTTGGCGGCGGCGCCGAACGCGGCCATCGGGGCGTTCGCCTCGCCCGCCGCGTTGTACGCCACCAGCGGCTCGCGGGTCTCCTTGTTCTTCACCAGGTCCAGCGCCCAGAACATGCCGACGCCGCGCACCTCGCCGACGGAGGGGTGCCGCTCGGCGAGCTCGCGCAGGGCGGGCTCGACGACGGTCGCCCCCAGGTTCCTGGCGTTCTCGACGACACCCTCCTCCGCCATGACGTTGATCGTCGCGACGGCGGCGGCACAGGCCAGCGGGTGCCCGGAGTACGTCAGACCGCCGGGGTACGGCCGCTTCCCGAAGGTCTCCGCGATGGCGCCGGAGATGGCGACACCGCCGAGCGGCACATATCCGCTGTTCACGCCCTTGGCGAAGGTCATCAGGTCCGGTACGACGCCGAACAGGTCGGCCGCGAACCACTCACCGGTACGCCCGAACCCGGCCATGACCTCGTCCAGGACGAAGACGATCCCGTACTTGTCGCAGATCTCGCGCACCCCGGCGAGATAGCCGGGCGGCGGCACCATGATCCCGGCCGTGCCGGGGATCGTCTCCAGGATGATCGCGGCGACGGTCGCCGGGCCCTCGAAGGCGATCGTGGTCTCCAGGTGCTCCAGCGCTCGCGCGCACTCCTGCTCCTCCGTCTCCGCGTAGAAACGGGAGCGGTAGAGGTAGGGCGCCCAGAAGTGCACGACACCGGCGGAGGCGCTGTCGGAGGCCCAGCGGCGCGGGTCACCGGTGAGGTTGATCGCCTGCTGGGTGCCGCCGTGGTACGAGCGGTACGCGGAGAGCACCTTGGTCCGCCCGGTGTGCAGCCGGGCCATCCGCACCGCGTGCTCCACGGCGTCCGCCCCGCCGTTGGTGAAGAAGATCTTGTCCAGGTCGCCGGGCGTCCGTTCGGCGATCAGCCGGGCCGCCTCCGAGCGGGCCTCGATCGCGAAGGCGGGCGCGAACGTGGACAGGGTTGCGGCCTGTTCCTGGATCGCGGCGACGACCTTCGGGTGCTGGTAGCCGATGTTGGTGTAGACGAGGCCACTGGTGAAGTCCAGGTACCGCTTGCCGTCGTAGTCCCAGAAGTACGACCCCTCCGCGCCGGCGACGGCGAGCGGGTCGATGAGCTCCTGCGCGGACCAGGAGTGGAACACATGAGCACGGTCCGCGGCCTTCACGGCGGCGCCGACCTCGGGGTTGGGCTGAGGGGTCATGCGATCGAGCGTAAATGTCCGCGATGCGGAAGCGGTATCGGCGTCCTGTCTGTGGACAGGGGGTTTCCGCGACAGGTTGTCGGGCTTGGGGCCTGTTCGGCGCGGGCCCGGCGTTACGGAACCGTCGAACCCGGTCCGCTCGCCTCCCCCCGCCCCCGCACTATCGTGGGGCTGTTGCACAGGCGCACAACGGGGGACGTCGGGGGAGGGCCTGCGATGGAGAAGCTGGGGGCCGGGGATCCGCACCGGATCGGGGCATATCGGCTGCTGGCGCGGCTCGGGGCCGGGGGCATGGGGCAGGTGTACCTCGCCCGGTCGGACCGGGGGCGTACCGTCGCCGTGAAGCTGGTGCGCGAGGAGCTGGCCCAGCAGGAGGAGTTCCGGGGCCGGTTCCGGCAGGAGGTGCAGGCCGCCCGGCAGGTCGGCGGACACTGGACCGCGCCCGTCCTCGACGCCGACACCGAGGCCGCCGTGCCCTGGCTCGCCACCGGGTACGTCGCCGGGCCCAGCCTCCAGCAGGTCGTCGGTCATGATCACGGCGCGCTGCCCGAGCGGTCGGTGAGGATCCTCGCCGCCGGGCTCGCCCACGCGCTGAAGGACATCCACGCCGCCGGGATCATCCACCGGGACCTGAAGCCCTCCAACGTGCTGGTGACCATCGACGGGCCGCGGGTCATCGACTTCGGCATCGCGCGGGCCCTGGAGACGGTGACCGACGGCGGCCTGACCAGGACCGGCGCACTGGTCGGCTCGCCCGGCTTCATGGCGCCCGAGCAGGTGCGGGGCGACCGGATCACGCCCGCGTGCGACGTCTTCTGCCTCGGCTCCGTGCTCGCGTACGCCGCCACCGGCACGCTTCCCTTCGGTGCCGGGGGCAGCGGGGTGCACGCCCTGATGTTCCGGATCGCCCAGGAGGAACCCGACCTGGAGGGGGTGCCGGAGGGCCTCGCCGATCTCGTACGGGACTGTCTGAGGAAGGACCCGGCCGCCCGGCCCAGCCTGGACCAGGTCCTCGACCGCACCGGCGCCGAGGACACGGTGTCCGGCGGACGCTCCCGCGACCCGTGGCTGCCGAGCGCGCTGGTGGCCCAACTCGGGCGGCATGCCGTGCAGTTGCTGGACACGGAGGACCCGGAGAGCGGGGAGGGTGCGACCGGTGAGGTGCCTTTGGAGCACGCTCCGGCCGCCGGCGAGGACGCCTCCGCGCCGCCCTCGCCGGGGCAGCCCGGTCAGTCGGGGGCGCGCCCGCTGAATCATCTGCCGACGGTCGTCGGGCAGCAGGGGGACGTGGCTCCTCCGTCCCCGGCCACCCCTGCGGGTTACGCGAGCCATGCGGGCCACGCGCAGACCCCGCCGCCCGCCCACCCCGCCTACGGCTACCCCCAGCAGCCCCAGCACCACCCGCAGGCGCCCGCACCCACGCCCGCCTACGGCCACCCGCAGCAGCCCTGGACGCCCGGAGCTCCGGCGCCGTACAACCCGTACAGCGGCGCCCCCGGCACCCCCGGTGCGACCCCGCCCTACGGCCCGGGTGCGACCCCGCCGTACGGTCCCGCCGCCACCCCTTACCCGCCGCGACCGCACCCCCAGCAGGAACCCCCGCGTCGCAACGGCCGCTCCACCATCGCGCTCGTCGCCGTCGCGCTGGTCGTCGCGCTCGGCGCCGGCGGCTCGGTCTACGCGCTGATGAGCAACGGCGGCGACGCGGACGACAAGGGCGGAGGCGACGGCGGTACGCCCACGGCGACCGCGCCCACCACACCCGGCCCGACCACCGACGCCCCCTCACCCTCCCCGTCGGCCACCACCTCCGCCCCGGCCGACGGCACGGTCCCCGCCGGATACCTCGGGACCTGGACCGCGACCATCGACAACGCCGAGGGGCAGCACACCCGCCAACTCACCATCCAGGAAGGCGAGGTGGGTGACACCGTCCTCTCCCTCGTCGCCGACGGCCCCGACTACCACTGTGTCTTCCGGGCCGCCCTCACCGAAGCGCCGGGCAGCGACGGCCCGTTGGAGATCGGCCCGTCCACGGTGTCCGTGGGCCAGCCCGCCTCCTCCTGCACCCCGGGCGCGGCCACCGAGATCATCCTGCGCACGGACGGCACCCTGGAGCGAGTGAACACGAGCAACGGGGAGAAGCTGGCGTACACCAAGCAGTAACCCGAAGTCCGCGCCGCAGTCTCTCGCCGAGACCCGCGAGTCCCGTTCCGTCGCCGGATGCCGACGGCGCAGTCCCGGCACCGTCGTTGCCGACCCGGAGCAGTACGTGTCCGTCGGCGACACGGCACTCGACCTCGGCGTGCCGGGCCCGGCTGTGCCGCAGGACGTTGGTGGTGGCCTCGCGTACGGCCATACCGAGCAAGTGGTCGTCGGTGTGGGGGAGTTGACCCACCGGAGCGGCATCGGTGCGCAGAGGCCCGCGGCCACCAGCCACCCGGCGGACGCCCGGTCGTCGGAGGAAGCAGCGAGCCACCGACTGAGCAGCACACCGGCGGCGGTCGCCGCCACGAAGAGGGCGGGCACGACCGAAACCCGAGCCGACAGGGGCACATCACCGTCGAGCGCCCAGCTCCCATAGGCCACGACGAGCACACCCACCACAGTCCCGGGCACGGCCCACCAGGTGTACCGCCGAAAGCCGCCGAGTCCCGCCCCAGGATCCTCCACGGGGCCATTGTGAGCGCCGTTCGCTGAAACGTCCCAGGGGCGCGGGGAACTGCGCGCTCAGCCCCCACGCACCCGCACCCGAATCACCGACAACCCCGTCACCTGGGTTCCGGCGGCCGCTGCCGGGGCATATTCGGCCGAGCCCCGTTCCCCGGCGGCAATGGAAACCGCCCCTGCCCCCCGCCCCCGTCCTGCCGCGGTACGGCCGCCACCGCCGACTGGATCCCGAGCGGCGCCGGCCCGGTCCGGAACTCCACCATCCAGTCGGCCGTCTCCACCCGCACCAGCTCGGTCACGTCCTCCGAGAAACGCCGCAGCACCCCCAGACACCGCTCGGCGGCCTCCCCGGCCGTCCCCTCCGTGGGACCGAGCACCTCCCGCACACTCTCCGCGGCCCAGTCGAACTGGAGCACCTGAAGCCGCCGCTGCACTGCCTGCGCGGTGGCCACATCCCTTATCCACCCGGACGTCACCCCGAAGAACCGGTCGACGGCCATGCACGCGCCGGCGAGCAGCAGCGCCAGATACCCCCAGGGCGCGCCCCCGCCGACGACCCCGGTGAGGTCGAGGAGCGGCAGCGCCGCCCCGGCCACCGCCCCCGTCGCGGCCCCGGCCCGCAGTGCCCGCGCCCCGCGCCGCTTCCACACCCGGTCGATGAGGTACCAGGCGGCGGTGTCGAGCGCCCCGCGCTCCACCCACCGGTACAGCTCGTCCAGCCGCAGCGCGGGCTCGCCCCAGTCGCCGAGCGGGAAGGAGCGTCCCGTCAGATCGCCCGGCCGCAGTCCGGCCGCCCCCTCGCCCCGACCGTCCTGAGGCGGACCCTCGGGCTGCATCTCCGGCTGACCCACCCGGACTCCCTCCATGACCACGACCGATCACGCTGCGTAATGCACGTGTGACGCATGATGCCGACGTGCCGGACCTTTCCTACCTCCCAATGGGTGGCGAAGGGATGGCTTTCACCTCTTTTCCGCCCGGAAGTGGGGCTTGATCAGGTATAGGACTCGACGTCATCTCACTCGAAAGAGTGCTGGGGCGATGGCTGCGTGGAGCACGTAGGCTCATGACAGAGGACAAGACACAGACCTAAGAGCGGGAGCTGATCGTGATCCCCGGTGGTGGCCAGCCCAATATGCAGCAGCTGCTCCAGCAGGCCCAGAAGATGCAGCAGGATCTGGCGAACGCGCAGGAGGAGCTGGCGCGGACCGAGGTCGACGGCCAGGCCGGCGGCGGCCTGGTCAAGGCGACGGTCACCGGCTCCGGTGAGCTGCGCGCCCTCAAGATCGACCCGAAGGCCGTGGACCCGGACGACACCGAGACCCTCGCCGACCTGATCGTGGCGGCCGTGCAGGCGGCCAACGAGAACGCCCAGACGCTCCAGCAGCAGAAGCTGGGCCCGCTGGCCCAGGGCCTGGGCGGCGGCATCCCGGGCCTGCCCTTCTAGGACGGGCCCGCCTTTCCAGGACGGGCCCGCCTTTCTAAGGAGGCGGTCCGCCAACTACCGTACGTACGTTAAGGAACCCCAGGAAGGACGGCAGTCCGTTGTACGAAGGCGTGGTCCAGGACCTCATCGACGAACTGGGGCGGCTGCCCGGCGTCGGTCCCAAGAGCGCGCAGCGGATCGCCTTCCACATCCTCCAGGCGGAACCGACGGACGTGCGGCGGCTCGCGCAGGCGCTGATGGAGGTCAAGGCGAAGGTCCGCTTCTGCGCGACCTGCGGCAACGTGGCACAGGAGGAGCTGTGCGGCATCTGCCGTGACCCCCGCCGCGACCCCACCGTCATCTGTGTGGTGGAGGAGCCGAAGGACGTGGTGGCGATCGAGCGCACCCGGGAGTTCCGGGGCAAGTACCACGTCCTGGGCGGCGCGATCAGCCCGATCGAGGGCGTCGGACCGGACGACCTGCGTATACGAGAACTTCTCGCCAGGTTGGCCGACGGGACGGTCACGGAACTGATCCTGGCCACGGACCCCAACCTGGAGGGCGAGGCCACCGCCACCTACCTCGCCCGCATGATCAAGCCCATGGGCCTCAAGGTCACCCGCCTGGCCAGCGGCCTCCCGGTGGGTGGCGACCTGGAATACGCGGACGAGGTGACCCTCGGCCGCGCCTTCGAGGGGAGACGACTCCTAGATGTCTGACGCCACACTGCACGCGACTGCCCAGAACCCCGACGACTTCGCCGTCCAGATCGCCGACCAGATCGAGAGCTTCCTGGTGGCGGTGGCCGAGGTGGCGAAGGGCGACGAGCCCGACTCGGCCGTCCCCTTCCTCCTCCTGGAGGTCTCCCAGCTCCTGCTGGCGGGCGGCCGCCTGGGCGCGCACGAGGACATCGTGCCGGACGAGCGGTACGAGCCCGACACAGGCCCGGACGCCGACGTGGACGATCTCCGCGAGAACCTGGCCCGCCTCCTGGACCCGATCGACGTGTACTCGGAGGTCTTCGACCCCTACGAGCCGCGCAAGTCACCGGTCCCGGCCCGGATCTCCGACGACCTCACCGACGTCATCACCGACCTCCGCCACGGCATGGCCCACTACCGCGCGGGCCGCACCTCCGAGGCGCTGTGGTGGTGGCAGTTCTCCTACTTCTCCAACTGGGGCACGACGGCGTCCGCGACACTGCGCGCCCTCCACTCGGTCCTGGCGCACGTCCGCCTGAACCAGCCCCTGGAGGAACTGGACGGACTCGACACCGACCAGGCGGCGATGGGCGACGAGACGCTGGAGTTCGAGGCGGGCGCGGTGATGGTGGAGGAGATCGCGGGACCGCTGGGGATGCGTCCGGCGAAGTGACCGCCCGGCCGGCCGCACCTCAACTCTGGTCGGTTTCCTGACGATCGCCCGCCCTGGACGTCATCATGTGACCCATGAGCGGCGTGTTCGAGCACCGGCCCGAGGTGGCCGCCTCAGGAGACGAAGCGGTCGCTGCGGGCCGTGACATCGGGGTGGCCGTGACCGGCGCGGGTGCGGTCGGGACGCAGCACATCGGGCCGTACCAGCACGTCGAGAAGGCGGTGACCGTACCGCCGGACGCGGTGTCGCTGCCGGCCCGCGTGCCGCGCACGCTGAACCTGCCGGACCGGGCGGGAAGCCTGTTCGTCGGCCGGGAGCCCGAACTGGCCCGCCTGGACGAGGCGTTCCTACGCACCGGCGGCGTCGTGGTGCACGCCGTCCACGGCCTGGGCGGCATCGGCAAGTCGACGCTGGCGGCGCACTGGGCCGGGCGACGGGCGGCGGACTTCAACCCGGTGTGGTGGATCACCGCCGAGACCCGCGCCGACCTTGACACCGGGCTCGCGGCGCTGGCCCGGGCGCTGTATCCGGCACTGGTCGGCACGGTGCCGGAAGAGGCCCTGCGGGAGGCCACGTTGCAGTGGCTGGCCGGCAGTGAGGGCTGGCTGCTCGTGCTGGACAACGTCATGGATCCGGCGGACGTCACCTGGCTGCTGGACCGCACCCCGAACGGCCGCTTTCTGATCACCAGCCGCTGCGGCGCCGCGAGTTGGCGCGGCACCGCGGAGTCGATGGACCTCGACGTCCTCGAACCCGCCGAGGCGGTCCGGCTGTTCACCCAGATCTACGACGGCCCCGACGTCGGCGTGGAGGAGCTCTGCGCCGAACTGGGCTTTCTGCCGCTGGCCGTCGACCAGGCCGCCGCGTACTGCCGGGAGGCGGCCGTCACGCCGCGCGCGTACCGGGAATGGCTCGCCACCTACCCGGCGCGCCTGCACGCGGCCACCGCGGAGGGCGGCGACGCCGAGCGGACCGTCGCCCGTGTCTGGCGGATGACCATCGACCGGCTGGCGGACACCCCGCTGGCGGAGGTGTTTCTGCGGATCATCGCCTGGTACGGCTCCGACGGTGTCCCACGCGACCTGCTGGCCCCGCTGGCCGACCCCCTCACCCTTGCGGACGTGCTGCGGCGGCTGGCGGCGCACAGCATGATCAGGCTGCACGGCGGCACGGTCTCCGTGCACCGGCTGGTGCAGGCGGTCGCGCGGACCCCGGACGAGCGGGCCCGGGAGGCGAGCGAGCGGACGGTCGCGGAGGCCCGGCGGATGGCCGTGGCGCTGCTCGGCGACGCGATGTCCCGTCCGCCCGGGGAGGGGGGCGGGGTGGCCTCGGGGCGACGGTACGCCGAGCACGCCGAAGCGCTGGCGGCGCACGTGGGCGAGGACTGCGACGACGACATCCTCCCGACGGTGCTGGGCATGGCCGGGACGCTGCTGGGGGTCGCCACCGCCCACGAACGCAGCCTGGCTCTCGTCGAGCGGGCGGTGGCCCTCGCGGCTCGTACGTACGGCCCTGACGACACCCGCTATCTGAACCTGCGCAGGGCTCTTGCCGCCGCCTGTGAGGCGAGCGGACGACGGGACAGGGCCATCGCGCTGTACGAGGAGGTGCTGGCGGAGTGCGAGGCGACGCTGGGCGCCGACCACACAGAGACCATCGACGCCCGCGGTCGGCTCATCGGCATCAGGCTGGACGGTCCCGACCTGGAGACGGGCCTCCACCGGCTCGCGGACCATCTGAAGCACGTCGAGCGGGTACTGGGACCGGAACATCCGGTCCTGCTGAACGCCATGAGGCCGCTCCTGAAGCGGTACCGGATGCTGGCCGAGGCCGCCCCGGAGAGCCATGGCGCGGGCGCCGTCGAAGCCATCGAGAGGTATCTGGCCCTCGCCCGCGACAAGCTCCAGGCCGAGCACGTGATGACGACGGCGGATTTCATGTGGGAGCTCGTGGCCGTGAGGCTCGCGACAGGTGACGTGGAACGGGCCGTCACGGCGGCCGAGGAGCTGGTGGACTTCTCACGCGAGCACTGGGGCGCCGACAGCTTCGGAGCGCTGCTGGCCCGCCGCCAACTCGCCCTGGCCTTGATGAAGGCAGGGGACAAGGACAGGGCACGGACGCTGGTCTCGGCCCTGCTGGCGGACTGTGAGCGTGCCCTGGGCGACACACCGACCGCCCGGGAGTTCCGGTCCGCAGTGCTGGCCGTCCTCGACTGACGCTCGCCTCACAGCCCCCACAGGCCCTTGCCCAGTGCCGTGAGCCCGCCCGTCAGCGCGAGCAGCAGGACCAGCAGCCGGGCCCGCTGTTCCGGGATGCGGGAAGCGAGTGTCCTGCCGATGACGCCGCCCGCCGCCATGGCCACGACCACCGTGAGCCACCTCGGCGCGCTCAGCTCGGGCACCCCGTTCGCCGCCACGGAGAAGGCGTTGACGATGACGCCGTAGAACATGGCGTTCGGCACGAACTCCCGTACCGACCAGCCCGCGTTGAGGGCGTACAGGGATATCGGCGGGCCCCCCACCCCGGCCGCGGAGTTCATGAACCCGCCGACCGCCCCGGCGGCCACGGCCCCCTTCGTGCCGCGCAGGGCGGGGAGGCGGGCGCCGCGCATGACGAGGACGACGGCGGCGGTCACCAGTGCGCCCATGACCAACAACAGGACGGGTTCCGGGAGGTGGCGGGTCATCCAGGCGCCCGCGGGCACCGTGCACGCCGCCGCCACGCACAACGGCACCATCGCCGCGAGCCGCACCCGCCGCCACCCGTCCAGCAGCCCCACGACACAGATCACCCCCGAGGCACAGTTGGCCAGCACCACCCCCTGCGCCGGTCCGAGCAGCAGGATCAGGGCGGGTACGGCGACCAGGGCGAAGCCCATGCCGGTGAGCCACTGGACGGAGGAGCCGAGCAGGACGATGCCTCCCAGTAGTACGTCGCCCTGCCATCCGCCTGTCATGGTTCGGTCTCCTTCGCCCGGAACGTGGTGCGTCTGCGTGTTCGCGGGCGCCATGATGACCGTATGACGGGGGAGTCGAGGGCCGAGGCGGCGGGGCAGCGGTCGATCGCGTCCGCGCAGGGGATACGGCAGGCGCTCACCGGGGACGGCTCGGTCGCGATGTACGCCGAGACGTCGGTGAATCTGCCGACGGAGGCGTTCGCGCTGCCGGAGCGTGCGCCCGAGGGACTGGTCAACCTGCCGGACCGGACCTCGCTGTTCGTCGGCCGGGAGCGTGAACTCGGGCTGCTCGACGAGGCGTTCAGGGACACCAACGGGGTTGTCGTGCAGGCCGTCCATGGGCTCGGCGGCATCGGCAAGTCGACGCTTGCGGCGCGGTGGGCGGCGGGGCGGGTGGGGTCGTACAACCCGGTCTGGTGGATCACCGCGGAGACGGTGGCCGATCTCGACTCCGGGCTGGCCGAGTTGGCGGTCGCGTTGCAGCCCGCGCTGCGGGACGTACTGTCCCGGGAGGCGCTGCGCGAGCGGGCCGTGCAGTGGCTGGCGGGGCGCGAGGGGTGGCTGCTGGTGCTGGACAACGTGTCCGATCCGGCGGATGTGCGGCCGCTGTTGGGGCGGGCCACGGGCGGACGGTTCCTGATCACGACACGGCGGGCCAGTGGATGGCACCGGCTGGCTCGGCCGTTGTCGCTCGACGTGCTGGCCCCGGCGGAGGCGGCCGAGCTGTTCGAGCGGATCGACGGGCCGGGGGAGGAAGTCGACGCCCTGTGCCGGGAGTTGGGATATCTGCCGCTCGCCGTCGAGCAGGCGGCGGCGTACTGCGCGGAGGCGGGGATCTCGGCGGGGCGGTATCTGGAACTGCTGGCCGCCTATCCCGAGGAGGTGTTCGCCCAGTCGGCCGAGGGGACTGATCGGGCCCGTACGGTGGCGCGGGTGTGGCGGGTGTCGTTGGACCGGCTGGCCGATACGCCGTTGGCGGGGCGGATTCTGGGGGTTGTGGGGTGGTGGGCGCCGGAGGGGATCCCGCGGGCCTATCTGGAGGCGATGGGGACTCCGGTGGAGGTCACGGAGGCCGTGCGGCGGCTGGCCGCGCACAGTCTGGTCAAGGTGCACGACGACGACACGATCTCGGTGCACCGGCTGGTGCAGGCGGTGGCTCGGGCGGAGGGCGGCGCGGGGCATGAGGCCGCCCGCGTACTGCGCGGCAACAGCAACACGTTCCGCGGCGTCGACGCGGACGTGCGGTGGCTCACGCATGTGGAGGCGCTCGCCGGCCACTCTGACCCGGAGACCGACGGCGAGTACGAGGCCTGGCTGTTCAACATGGGCGGACTCAAGTCCTCCCAGGAGTACGGGCGCAGCCGCGCGATGGAACTGCACGAGCGGGCGGTGGCGGCGGCGGAGCGTGCGTTCGGCCCCCGTGCGGAGATCACCTTCACCTTGCGCCGGAATCGTGCCGAGGAGTATCGGTACGCCGGTGACTACGCCCGCGCGATCGAGCTGACGGAGCGGGATCTGGCCGACCGCGTGCGGGTGTTCGGCGCGAAGGACCCGGGGACGTTCGAGACACGGGCGGAACTGGCCGAAGTCCTGCTTAGGGCAGGGCAGTTGAAGGAAGCTCTGAAGCTGGCGAAGAAGAACGCGACGCGAGCCGAACGGGTCCTGGGGAGCGAACACGAGGTCGCTCTCGACGTGTGGAGGGTGTGGGCCAAGGCGCTGAGATACAGCGTCGAGGAGGACAGCAGCGCCCACGCAGCCGAAGCCACCGACGCGATCGAGCGGTGGCTGGCCAGGATCGAGGCGACCCAGGGGGAGGAAAACAGGTTCTACGACGCGGTCCACTGGGAGCTCATATGGGTCCGCGAGGCCGTGGGGGACATTGAGGCGGCCACGGCTCTCTTCGAGCAGTGCATCGCGCGCAGGGAGCGCATCTACGGTGAGACGAGCCGGGCCACCCTCAACACCCGTCAGGCGTTCGCCATGTTCCTGTGGAGTACGGTCGGCGCCTCCGATCGCGTCCGCGAGCTGCTCGTCCAGCTCATCGGCGACTGGGAACGGCTGCTGGGCGAGACCCCGCATCTCGAAGAGCTCCGTGCGCACTACGCCCGTCTGAGCTCGCCACCAGAAGTGACGGGCTGATCACCCTGCGTACCTTGTCACCGCCTTGTCCTTCCCCTGCATCTCACCTGCACCACCCCTAACCAGCGCCACGCGAGTCTGGAGTCACTTCCTCCACAGGAACCGCAGACAGAGCGGAGGAGGCAACCCCGAAGCAACTCGCCCGCACTGGAGATGACATGACCCCTCGCCCGATAACCAAGCGTGTAGCCATCGTCACCGCCGGTGCCCTCGTCGCCGTCGGTACCTTCGCCGCCGGCGTCGGTGTCGCCGGGCCCGAGAAGGAGAAGCAGGGCAAGAAGCCGGCCAAGGCCGAGATCGCCGCCCTCTTCGACGGCTGGAACGCCGCCCTGCGGACCGGCGACGCCGAGACCGTCGCCGACCGGTACGCCAAGGACGCGGTGCTGCTGCCGACCGTGTCCAACAAGGTCCGTACCGACCGCGCCGGCATCGTCGACTACTTCGAGCACTTCCTGGAGAACAAGCCGGTCGGCAAGAAGATCGAGACGCACATCAACGTCCTCGACAACAACTCCGTCCTCGACGCCGGCGTCTACGAGTTCACGCTCACCGACCCCGACACCGGCGCCAAGCGCGTCGTCGAGGCCCGCTACACCTACGAGTACGAGAAGCGCGGCGGCGAGTGGAAGATCGTCAACCACCACTCCTCGGCGATGCCCGAAGGCTGATCCGCACCACCAGCCCACCCCCGGGCGCGTCCGCCAGGTTCACGGTCCCGCCGTCGTCGGTCACCAGTTGTTTGACGACGGCCAGGCCCAGCCCGGACCCGGAGCGCCCGGTCAGACCCTGGCCACGCCAGAACCGGTCGAAGGCGCGGGACTTCTCCGCGTCGGACATGCCCGGCCCCTGGTCGAGCACGGACAGCAGGACCTCATCGCCCCGCGTCTCGTACGAGACCGTGATCGTGCCGCCGTCCGGCGACACCTCCAGGGCGTTGGAAAGCACGTTGTCCAGCACCTGGTCCAGATGACCGGGGCTGGCCAGCACAGACGGCCGGCCGTCGGCACTACTCCCCCCAAGCGCGATGGTGACTCCGCGCTCGTCGGCGGCCGGTCTCCACACCGCCAACCGCTCCTCGACGATGTCCCGCAGCGAGAGCGGCTCCGCGGCCGTCACCTTCGCCTCGGCCCGCGCCAGCACCAGCAGTCCGTTCACCAGTCGGCTCATCCGGACCACCTCCGCCGTCGCCTGCTCCACGTCCTCCCGTACGAACTCGTCGTCCACGCCGTCCGCGATGTTGTCCAGAGAGAGGCGCAACGCCGTGAGCGGGGTACGGAGTTGGTGGGAGGCGTCCGCGACGAAGATGCGCTGCGAGGCCACCAGGGTGTCCAGGCGTTCCGCGCCCTGGTTCAGGGTGCGGGCCAGCGTCTGGGTCTCCGGCGGGCCGGTCACCGGCGAGCGCGCGGTGAGGTCGCCGTCGCTGAACTTGCTCGCCATGGCGTTGAGTTCACGGAGGGGGGCGGTGATGCGGCGGGCGGCGTACGCGCCGATCGCTGCCGCGGCGGCCAGCACCAGCACGGCCAGCGCGGCCCGGAAGCCCCAGATCTGCCACAGCCTGGTCGTCATGTCCGAGGTCGAGTAGACGATCCGTACGGCGGCGTCGCCCTCGGCCGGGACGGTGACCGTGAGGTGCTTGCCCCAGACGAAGTCGGAACCCCAGTCGGTCGTCTCCGTGTTCTCGTGGACGGCCCGGTCCAGCGCCGGGTCCGAGGCCGGCGCGGGCAGGTCAGGGACGCAGTCGCTGGTCGGCGTCACCTCGACGGTGCCGGGGGTCTTCTTGTCGTACGCCTGGGCAACCTCGTTCAGTGCCTCGCACGAGGTGCGGTCGCCGTTGCCCAGCAGCAGCGCCATGGTGTTCGCCTCGCGCAGCACGGACTGCTTGGTGTCGCCCCGCAGCTGGTTCGTGAGCGTGAACGCCACCGGCACCGTGAACAGCAGGATGGCCACCGCGACGAGCAGGATGTAGCTGCGGATCAGTTGCCGGTTCATGAGGCCGACGCGTCTTTGACGATCTCCAGCCGGAAGCCCACACCCCGGACCGCCTCGATGGTGATCGCGCCCGCCAACTTCCGCCGCAGCGCCGCCACATGCACATCCAGCGTCTTCGTCGGGCCGAACCAGTTCGCGTCCCAGACCGCTTCCATGATCTGCTCGCGCGACATCAGCGCGCCCGGCTCCTCGGTGAGGAAGGCCAGCAGGTCGTACTCCTTGGGGGCGAGGGCCACCTCCTCGCCGTCCAGCCGGACCCGGGCCGCCTTGCGGTCGACGGTGAGGCGGTCGCCGTAGCGGTCGGGGCCGGCCGCGACGTCCGCCTTCGGCTGGGCGCGCCGCATCACCGCCCTTATCCGCGCGATGACCTCCCGTACCCCGAACGGCTTGGAGACGTAGTCGTCCGCGCCGAGCTCAAGGCCGACCACCCGGTCCGTCTCGTCGCTGCGCGCGCTGATCACGATGATCGGTACGCTGCCGCGCTCGCGCAGCGCCCTGCACACGTCGAGGCCGTCGGTGTCGGGCAGACCGAGATCGAGGAGGACGACGTCGTAGGGCTCCTCGTGCCGCAGGGCGGCGCCGCCCGTGGTGACCCAGGCCACCTCGAAGCCGTAACGCAGCAGTCCTCGCCGCAGGGACTCGGCGACCGGTTCATCGTCTTCCACCAGCAGTACGCGCACAGGCGAACCATAGTGCTTGAAGTTTAAAGACGACCGGTCACCGAGCCCCTCAGAAGGTGGTCACCACATGACGGGGAGCCGCTCCGGAAGGCGTTTCATGAAGCCCGTGCGCCACACCAGCTGCTCGATCGGCACCGCGAGGCGGAACCGGGGCATTCGCTCCAGCAGCACCTCCAGGGCGATCTCGGCATGCCGCCGGGCGAGGGCGGTCGCCGGGCAGTAGTGCCGGCCGCCGCCGAAGGACAGATGCGCGGCGCTGTTGGGACGGGTGAGGTCGACGAGGTGCGGGTCGGGGAAAGTGGCGGGGTCGAAGTTCGCGCCCTCGACGAGTACGAGGACCAGCTCGCCCGCGCCGACCTGCACATCCCCCAGACGTACGTCCTCCAGCGCCAGCCGTGGCAGCCCGTCCCCGATCGACAGGTTGATCCGCAGCAGTTCCTCCACCGCCGCCGGGATCTGCCCGGGGTCGGCGACCAGCTCGGCCCGCAGCGCCCGGTGCTGGAGCAGCGAGACCAGGGCCATGGTCAGGAACCCGGCCGTGGAGACGACCCCCGCGCCGAACATCGTGACGCCGACGGTCGCGAGCATCTCGTCGGTGAGATGCGCGTAGTCGGGGTCGGTGCGCAGGGCGGCCAGCTCGGCCATCAGACCGGTCGTCGCCGGGTCGTCCAGCCGCTCGGTCATGTACGCGATGTCCCGGTCCCAGTTGAGCCGGGCCCCGGCCACCGGGCACGCGGAGTTCATGAACGCGATGTCCAGGCTCCGTATCAGCCGCGGCGCGTCGGCCTGCGGGATGCCGAGGACGCGGCAGTGCATGCCGGCCGAGTACGGGTCGGCGAAACCGCCCCGCAGGTCCACCGGCGCGCCCTCGCGCACCAGCTGGTCGACGAGCTGTTCGGCGTACGCCCGCATCCAGTCCACCAGCCCCGGCGACTTCGGATTCAGGGCCTTCAGTACGGCCTTGCGCAGTCCGGCGCCCGTGATGTTCCCCATGTTGTTGACGACCTCGGGCGGGATCGTCAGCGCGTACTGCCGGGGCACGCCCGGCGCCGAGGTGTCCTTGAGGCTGAAGCGGGGGTCTTCGAGGACCTGCTTGCACAGGGCGTACGACGAGACGAGCCACGCCTCGTCACCGGCGATGGTGCGGACCCGGCGCACGGGGGAGCTGAACCTCAACTCCTCGACCTCCGCCGGGAGTTGGTCGCCGCGCCAGGAGAACGGGAAGTCGATGAGGGTGTCAGCGGACAACGTGCACCTCCTCCGCGGGCGTCACGATCGCGTGGCCCTGGTTGCGCGAGGCGCGCAGGCCGGCGCCGGGGGCGTACAGCAGCTCGGCCATCGGCAGCAGCTGGTGGTAGCAGTTCAGGGAGGACGGGACGCCCAGGATCGCCGGGGTGTCCAGGAAGAGCGGGGCCTCGGCGCAGACGTACGCCATGCAGACCCGGCGCTGGGCCTCGGTCACGTCCGTCACCTTGCCGGCGAGGAAGGTGCCGACGAGCTGTTCGCAGGTCGTGCGGAACTCGTCGTCGGTGCCGAGCCGGGCGGTGAGGTGGGCGTGCAGGTCGCGGTAGGCGGGGACGGAGCGCAGGTCCGACATGGCGTGGGCGCGCAGCCGGGTTCCGCCGGGGTCCGCCGCCTGTACGGCGGCCTGCACTTTCGCGCGCACCCCGCGCAGGTTCTTCACCGCCTTGCGGCGCGCGTCGTCGGCCGGATAGCCGGAGGCCTCGTACATCTCGGCCACATGCAGGTCGGTGTGGACGAAGTCCGCCCGGTCGAAGTGGGCCAGCGCCCAGCGGGCCAGGTCCAGGACCCGGCGGGCGGAGAAGTAGCTGTTGCCGGGGGAGACCCCGATCACCGCGTGGTCGCCGGCCGCCCGGATGACCTCGCAGTGCGGGGTGAAGGGGCGGACCTCGAAGAGGTCGGCGGGAGTGACGTGCTGGATCTCTGAGACGGTCGCAGTCGTCAAGGGAAGGAAGTCCTTCGCGCGTCGCTAGTCCCGGGGGAGCCGAGTGCTCCTGGTGTGGCGACGACGACGCGAAGTTAGCGTTCGACTACGGAGAGCGTCAACGGGTGACCTGGCCCACTTTGCCGAGTGTTCATCGTGCGGATGGGCAGGGTCGTGCTGGGCGTCCGGGTCTCACCATGTGGTTTCACGAAGGTCGATTTCGGACGCTCGATAGACTGAGCCGACCGCAGTACATATGCGTATGTGCGGATAGAGACTGACTGAGCGAGGAGCGCACGTGGGCCTTGTCGTGCAGAAGTACGGAGGCTCCTCCGTAGCCGATGCCGAGGGCATCAAGCGCGTCGCCAAGCGGATCGTGGAAGCGAAGAAGAACGGCCACCAGGTGGTCGTCGTCGTTTCCGCGATGGGCGACACGACGGACGAGCTGATCGATCTCGCCGAGCAGGTATCCCCGATGCCTGCCGGGCGTGAGTTCGACATGCTGCTGACCGCCGGAGAGCGTATCTCCATGGCCCTGCTGGCCATGGCGATCAAAAACCTGGGCCACGAGGCCCAGTCGTTCACCGGTAGCCAGGCGGGTGTCATCACCGACTCGGTCCACAACAAAGCGCGGATCATCGACGTCACCCCCGGCCGTATCCGGGAGTCCCTCGACCGGGGCAACATCGCCATCGTCGCGGGCTTCCAGGGTGTCAGCCAGGACAAGAAGGACATCACCACCCTCGGCCGCGGCGGGTCCGACACCACGGCCGTGGCGCTGGCCGCCGCCCTCGACGCCGAGGTGTGCGAGATCTACACCGACGTGGACGGCGTGTTCACCGCCGACCCGCGCGTGGTGAAGAAGGCGAAGAAGATCGACTGGATCGCCTTCGAGGACATGCTGGAGCTCGCGGCCTCCGGCTCCAAGGTGCTGCTCCACCGCTGTGTGGAGTACGCCCGCCGCTACAACATCCCGATCCACGTCCGGTCCAGCTTCAGCGGGCTTCAGGGCACGTGGGTCAGCAGTGAACCGATCAAGCAAGGGGACAAGCCGGTGGAGCAGGCCATCATCTCCGGTGTCGCGCACGACACCTCCGAGGCCAAGGTGACGGTCGTCGGCGTGCCGGACAAGCCGGGCGAGGCCGCCACGATCTTCCGGGCGATCTCCGACGCCGAGATCAACATCGACATGATCGTGCAGAACGTGTCCGCCGCCTCCACCGGTCTGACGGACATCTCCTTCACGCTCCCCAAGGCCGAGGGCCGCAAGGCCATCGACGCCCTGGAGAAGCACAAGGAGGGCATCGGCTTCGAGTCGCTGCGCTACGACGACCAGATCGGCAAGATCTCCCTGGTCGGCGCCGGTATGAAGACCAACCCGGGCGTGACCGCGACCTTCTTCGAGGCGCTGTCCGACGCGGGCGTGAACATCGAGCTGATCTCGACCTCCGAGATCCGTATCTCGGTCGTCACCCGCGCCGACGACGTGCCCGAGGCCGTCCGTGCCGTCCACTCCGCCTTCGGGCTGGACTCCGACAGCGACGAGGCCGTCGTCTACGGAGGCACGGGACGCTGATGACCGGGACAGGATCGGCGCGGCCGACGCTCGCGGTCGTGGGGGCGACCGGAGCTGTCGGCACCGTCATGCTCCAGATCCTGTCCCAGCACGCGGACATCTGGGGCGAGATCCGCCTGATCGCCTCCCCGCGCTCGGCCGGCCGCAAGCTGGCCGTGCGCGGCGAGGAGGTCGAGGTGGTGGCCCTGGCCGAGGAGGCCTTCGACGGGGTCGACGTCGCCATGTTCGACGTACCCGACGAGGTCTCCGCGCAGTGGGCGCCGGTCGCCGCGGCACGCGGTGCGATCGTCGTGGACAACTCGGGCGCCTTCCGGATGGACCCGGAGGTGCCCCTCGTCGTCCCCGAGGTCAATCCGCACGCCGCCCGCGTCCGGCCGCGCGGCATCATCGCCAACCCGAACTGCACGACCCTGTCGATGATCGTCGCCCTGGGCGCGCTGCACGCCGAGTTCGGGCTGCGTGAGCTGGTGGTGTCCTCGTACCAGGCGGTGAGCGGAGCCGGCCGTGCCGGGGTCGAGACACTGCGCCAGCAGCTCGCGCTGGTCGCCGGTACGGAACTGGGGACGCACCCCGGGGACGTACGGCGGGCCGTCGGCGACAACACCGGGCCGTTCCCGGAGCCGGTCGCGCTGAACGTGGTGCCGTGGGCCGGGTCCCTGCGGGAGGACGGCTGGTCGTCGGAGGAGATGAAGGTGCGGGACGAGACCCGCAAGATCCTCGGCCTGCCCGAACTGCCCGTCGCCGTCACCTGTGTCCGGGTTCCGGTGGTCACCACGCACTCGCTGACCGTCCACGCCCGCTTCGAGGGCCAGGTCACCGTCGCCAAGGCGCGCGAGATCCTCGCCACCGCGCCGGGAGTGGTGCTGTTCGACAACCCGGCGGCCGGTGAGTTCCCGACGCCCGCCGACGTCGTCGGCACCGACCCCACCTGGGTGGGGAGGGTGCGCCGGGCCCTCGACGACCCGACCGCCCTCGAACTCTTTGTGTGCGGTGACAACCTCCGCAAGGGCGCGGCGCTGAACACCGCGCAGATCGCTGAACTGGTCGCGGGCGAATTCAAGGGCGCCTGAACCCGACAGGTTTGTAAGATCTGTGAACCAAGTGTGAGCCGGTCGATGGTCCGGACCACTTGCTGTGGACGTCGTTGTCGTCCGAAGATTTTCCTCCCCGCTCTCCGCAACCGCGCGAAGGGCGGGGAGCGTCTTTGCGAACGCCCTTCAGGGGGCGCGCGGATGCTGCCAGGGGCGTGGGGACGCCCCGAACCATTCAGGACACAGGGGAAGAGCGGGTAGGCATGAAGGCGCTTGACGCACGGTCAGTAGTGCTGCCTGGCACAAGACGGGGGGCTGGTTCCCAAGGCGTCGCGCTGTCCGACGCAAAAGTGACGCGAGGCACGTACAACCCTCACGGGGGTCAGGGTGTCCAACTGGCGTGGCAGAGGTTCTCGATTTCAGCGCGGCACGTGGCGGTACGGCCCTTCGGCCCCGCCCCGCGGCCCTACGACCCCGCATGCCCGGCGCGCCCGGCGGCATGCCGGTGATCGCGCCCATGCCCGCAGCGCGGCCCGCCCGCATACCGAACCAGCGCGACGGCGCCGAGGATGTGACGGCGGCCGGTACGACCGTCGACCACCTCACCGAGACCTATCGGGCGCACTACAGCTCCCTGCTGCGTCTCGCCGCCCTCCTCCTCGACGACACCGCCTCCTGCGAGGACGTCGTCCAGGAGGCCTTCATCCGTGTCCACTCCGCGCGCAAGCGCGTCCGTGACCGCGACAAGACGCTCGCCTATCTGCGCCAGACGGTCGTCAACCTCTCCCGCTCGGCCCTGCGCCGCCGCATCCTCGGACTGAAGCTGCTGTCCAAGCCGATGCCGGACATGGCGAGCGCCGAGGAGGGGGCGTACGACCTGTTGGAGCGTGACTCCCTCATCAAGGCGATGAAGGGACTCCAGCGCCGCCAGCGCGAGGTCCTCGTCCTGCGCTACTTCGCGGACATGACCGAGGCGCAGGTCGCCGAGACGCTCGGGATATCCCTGGGCTCGGTGAAGGCGTACGGCTCCCGCGGCATCGCCGCGCTCCGCGTCGCCATGGAGGCACCGGCATGAGCGGGGACCATGATGCGGGCCGGGACGGGCGGCGCCATCTGCACCAGCCCTTCGACTGGCACGAGCCGGGCGGGGACGGGCAGGACACCCCGAAGCAATCACACGCTGGGAACGGAACTGTGAACCACGGCCTCGACGACCAGAGCCCCGACAGCGGGTTCGACTCGGACGAGCTGGCACTGCGCCGCATGCTGCACCAGGCGGTCCAGGAGATCGAGCCGCGCGACGGCACACTGGACCACCTGCGGCACGCGGTACCGGCCCGCCGGGCCCGCAAGCGGCAGGCCCTCGTGGGCATGGCCGCCGCGGCGCTCTTCATCGGCACCGCCGTCCCCGCCCTGCTGCACGTCTCCGGCGCCACCGGCTCCGACGCCGACCCGTTGAACGCCGGCCACTACTCGCAGGCCCAGGGCGGCGCGAGCCAGGGCAAGGGCCCCGACGGCGGTGAGTCCACCTCCGGGGGCAGCTCCGGCAAGGTCGAGGACAAGGACAAGGGCGACCACAAGGGCGACGAGGAGGGCAAGGGCTCCACCTCCAACGGCGGCTCCGCCGGCGCCACCGACCCCTCCGCGACCAGCACGGTCGGCGTCCCCGTCTGCACCGCCGCCGACCTCGGTTCGGCGACCGCCAGCTCCGGCGCCGCCGACACCGCCGGCGCGGTCTACGGCACCTTCCGCTACACCAACACCTCCACCGCCGCCTGCACGGTCTCGGGCCCCGGCTCGATCAGCCTCGCGGTGGCGGGAGCGGCGGACATCGCCAAGGTCGGCCAGGTCCGGCACGTCGCCGGCGACGCCGCGGCCTCGCTCCCCGACCCGTCCACGGAACTCGCCTCCCTGGTCCTCCAGCCCGGCGCCTCCTACGACATCCAGTTCGCCTGGGTCCCCTCGGAGACCTGCCCCGTCGAGAGCGGCGACCCGGACCCGTCCCCCGACCCGACCCCGAGCGGGGACACCGGCACCACCACGGACGGCACCTCCACCGGTGGCGACACGGGCACGACCACCCAGCTCGTCACGGAGGACGGCGGCACGGCCGACGGCAGCGTCACGGTCACCAACTCCGCCGAGGGCGGCGTCGCGTCGGCCTCCACGACGGTGAGCAACGCGTGCGCGGGGACGGTCTACTGGACGGGCGTGCTGGCGGCGTCGTAGGACGCCTGCGGGGGCTTTCTGGCGCTGTTCGGACGCTGTGTGATGCCGGCCGGCGTCACACAGCCGCTCGCTGCTCGCTCTCCTCGGGCACCAGCCCCAGCTCCGCGTCCCGGAGGAACTCCACCTCGCGCCGCAGCAACCGGAACCACATGAAGACCACGAACCCGGCGAACACGAACCACTCGCCGGTGTACCCCAGGTTCTGGAACGCCTTCAGGTTCAGCCCGCTGTCGGCCGGCACGCTCGCGGGCACCGCCTTCATCCCGGGGTCGGCCTTGTCGAGGGTGACCCACGCGTCGTACAGGTCGTACGACACCAGGTTCACCAGCGAGGCGGCGCTGATCGCCGAGGTCTGCCCCGCGGGCAGCCCGCCCTGCGCACTGACCCCGTTCTCCCCGGGCTGCTCGGATGCCTGCAAGGCCCCCGTGACAGTGACCTCGCCCTTCGGCGCGGCCGGTGCCTTCGCGGGATCGGCGGCCCCCGGCAGCCAGCCCCGCACCACCGGCAGCGCCTTGCCGCCGTCGGTGCGCAGCAGCGTCAGCACATAGAACCCGCGCCTGCCGTCCAGCTCCCGCCCCGGCACCAGCAACTGCTTGCCGTACCGCCCGCTCACGGTGGCCTGCCGCCCGGACGTCTTCTGGTCCACGGGCAGCAGCTCGGCCAGCGGGGCCGCGGCCTCCCGCTTGTTGGTCGCGGCCTGCGCGGTCGCCTGGTCGTGGTCCTGCATCCGCTCCTCGAAGCGGCTCAGCTGCCAGGACCCCATGAACACGCAGAAGGGGATGGCGAGCAGCACGAAGACGTTGATCCCCCACCAACGGGGCGTCAGCAGAAACCGGTACACACCTCAACGGTACGGGGCAGGCCGACCGGGTCTGCCCGCGGGGTCAGTACCGCTCGGTGAGGTGATCCCGGCCGCCCGGTGGTTCGTACGGCTCCGGCCAGAAGTCGGTGACAGCGGATATCCGCCCGTCCCTGTCCCCCGTGAAGAACGAGATGGCGTACATCTCCTCCAGCCCCACCGTGAAGTGGGCCCAGGTGACCACCTGCTCCGGCTCGGCGACGATCCGTTCGATCCGCAGATGCCAGTCAGCCGGGTACTCCCGGTTGAACCGCACGTACCGCTCCCGCCCGCTGATCCGCTCCCGCGTCTGCGGCAGCGTGTACACCACGTCCGCGGCCAGCGTCCCCGCGAACGTCTCCCAGTCCCGTGCCTCCGCACTGGCCCAGAAGGTCTCGACTGTCTTGCGCAGTTCGGTCATGCGGACGAGTCTGCACCCGACCACTGACAATCGCCCCGGCCGGGCGTGGGGGACCGTGCATGACCGCGAAGTTATCCACAGGCTGAGGACCCCGCCAGCGATATGTCTGTGCGGGCGGGCAGTATGGGCCCATGACTGAGAGCAACGGGTCCGCGGCGCCCGAGCAGAGCGAACAGAGCGAACGGCAGCAGACGATGCCGGAGTGGGAGAAGCGGTTCCGGGCGCCCCGGGTCTCCCTGCCGGACTGGGCGGAGGACGCCCCGGACCGCTCCCTGTTCGTGTCGAACGCGACAGGGACGTACGAGCTGTACGCCTGGGACCGCGCCACCGGCGCCCAGCGCCAGGTCACCGACCGGCCGAACGGCACGACGGACGGCGTGCTCACCCCGGACGGCGCGTGGATCTGGTGGTTCGACGACAAGGACGGCGACGAGTTCGGCGTCTGGCGCCGCCAGCCCTTCACGGGCGGCGCGGACGAACCGGCCGCGCCCGGCCTGGACGCCTCCTACCCCGCGGGCCTCGCTCTCGGCCGCGACGGCCGTACGGCGGTGGTCGGCCGCTCGACGGACGAGGACGGTACGACGATCTATGTCGCCCGCACCGACGAGACCCCGGTGGAGATCTACCGCCACCGCGAGTCGGCGGGCGTCGGCGACCTCTCCCACGACGGCTCGCTGATCGCCCTGGAGCACACCGAGCACGGCGACGCGATGCACTCGGCGCTGCGCGTGGTCCGCCTCGACGGCACGCCGGTCGCCGAACTGGACGACACCAAGGGCGGCACCGAGGAACTGGGCCTGGAGGTCCTCGGCTTCGCGCCGGTCGACGGGGACAGCCGCCTGCTCATCGGGCATCAGCGCCGGGGGCGTTGGGAGCCGCTGGTGTGGGACGTGGCGTCGGGGGAGGAGACGGACCTGGCCCTCGACCTGCCGGGTGACGTCAGCGCGGAGTGGTACCCGGACGGCACGGGCCTGCTCATCGCCCACAGTTTCGAGGCCCGCAGCGAACTGTTCCGCTACGACCTGGCGAGCCGTGAGCTGGTGAAGATCCCCACGCCCGCGGGCTCGGTCTCCGGGGCTACGGCCCGCCCCGACGGCAGCGTGGAGTACCTCTGGTCCTCGGCGGCGGAGCCCTCGACGGTCCGCTCCACGTCCGGTGCGGTCGTCCTCGACCCGCCCGGCATGAAGTCCCCCGGCTCGGTGCCGGTGGAGGACGTGTGGGTGGAGGGCCCCGGCGGCCGTATCCACGCCCTGGTCCAGAAGCCGGCGGGCGCGACCGGCCCGCTCCCCACGGTCTTCGACATCCACGGCGGCCCGACCTGGCACGACAGCGACGCCTTCGCGGCGGGCCCGGCGGCATGGGTGGACCACGGGTACGCGGTGGTCCGCGTCAACTACCGCGGCTCGACCGGCTACGGCCGCGCCTGGACCGACGCCCTGAAGCACCGGGTGGGCCTCATCGAGCTGGAGGACATCGCGGCGGTCAGGGAATGGGCGGTGACATCCGGCCTCGCCGACCCCACCCGTCTCATCCTCACCGGCGGTTCCTGGGGCGGCTACCTCACCCTCCTCGGCCTCGGCACCCAGCCCGAGGCCTGGACCCTCGGCATCGCCGCGGTCCCGGTCGCCGACTACGTCACGGCGTACCACGACGAGATGGAAGCCCTGAAGGCCATGGACCGCACGCTCCTGGGCGGCACCCCGGACGAAGTCCCGGACCGCTTCGAGGCCTCGTCCCCCCTCACCTACGTCGACCAGGTCAAGTCCCCGGTCTACATCTCGGCCGGCGTCAACGACCCCCGCTGCCCGATCCGCCAGATCGACAACTACGTGAAGCGGCTGGAGGCAAGGGGAGCGACCCACGAGGTGTACCGCTACGACGCGGGCCACGGCTCCCTGGTGGTGGACGAGCGCATCAAGCAGGTGAGACTGGAACTGGACTTCGCAGAACGACACCTGCCCTAACCCCCACCAGCAACCACGCGGCCACTGCTGCGGGACAGCCGCATCCCGCCCCGCCCCAGCCGCACGCCGTCCCGCCCCAGCTGCGGGCAGTCGTGCCGCATCCCGCCCTGCCCCAGCGGCACGCGGCCCCGCTCCAGCTGCGGGCAGTCGTGCCGCATCCCGCCCTGCCCCAGCGGCACGCCGTCCCGCTCCAGCTGCGGGCAGTCGTGCCGCGTCCCGCCCTGCCTCAGCGGCACGCGGCCCCGCTCCAGCTGCGGGCAGTCGTGCCGCGTCCCGCCCTGCCTCAGCGGCACGCGGCCCCGCTCCAGCTGCGGGCAGTCGTGCCGCATCCCGCCCCGCCCCAGCCGCACGCGGCCCCGCTCCAGCTGCGGGCAGTCGTGCCGCGTCCCGCCCTGCCTCAGCGGCACGCGGCCCCGCTCCAGCTGCGGGCAGTCGTGCCGCTGGGGCGGCACGGGTGGGCGCAGCGGCACCCCGCCGGCGCGGGCAAGCGAAACCCACCCCCGCCCAGCCCCAGCCCCGACTGCCTCGCCCAGCCCGCGCCGACTGCCCCACCCAGCCGCCTCAGCTCAACGCAGTGTCCCGCACCCGCCGCCCCAGCAACTCCGCCAACCCCCTCCGCGTAGCCGCCAACACCACCCGATCCGCGGCCTTCAGCACATACGTGTCCGGCAGATCCCACACCAGCCCCGAAGGCACCGCCGCCTCCTCGTACGCCCCCTCCACAGCCGGCTCCGCTCCGGGTCCCGAGGGTGCCGTGTCCAACGCCAGCACCCGCCACGCCCCCGCCCGAAACGCCTCGCCCACAGTCCGCCCCTCCAGCTGCGGATGCCCGCCCACCTCCAGCGCGGCGAACAACAACACCCGCCGCTCCACCGGAATCGCCCCCAGAATCTGCCGCCCCATCATCGCCCCGGCGAACGCGGGCGCGGCCAGATGAGAAACGCTCCGACTCCGCGTCGACGCCCGCGGATGCGCGGCCCGCAACGTCCGGTACACCGCCGTCGCGAAGTCGTCGTCGTACAGCCGCAGCACCACCCGCAGATCGGGCCGCACGGACCGCGCGTACAACGCGGCCTCGAGATTCGTCGTATCGGAACTGGTCACCGCCAGCAACGCATGCGCCCGATGGATCTTCGCGGCCTCCAGCACCCCCTCCTGCGTCACATCCCCGAGCACCACCGGCACCCGCAACCGCCGAGCCGTGGCCAACCCCCGCGCCTCGGCCCCCGCCTCGACACACACCACGGGAATGTCCAGCTCCCGCAACCGGGTCAGCACCCGCGTACCGATCTTCCCGAGCCCGAGGAGCACCACATGCCCACCCAGCCCCCGAGGAGGTTTCCGCAGCGCCGACGCGGACCGGAAGGTCCCCAGCGCCTCCAGCACCGCGGCCAGCAGCACCGGCAGCAGCAACAACCCCACCAGCCCGGCGAGGAGTTGCAGGATCTGCCGCCCGATCGGCGCCCCGAGCGCGGGATCGTTGATGGCGAAGAGATCGAGCAGGGTCTCGTACGTCGCGAACAGCGGATGCTCACCCGTCACGACGGACAGGGCGACGGCGAGCGCCGCGACACACCCGACCAGCCCGGCCAGCGACCATCGCAACCGCCGCGAGAACAACGAGGCGAACGGCGGCACGATCCCACCCCGCCCCGAGGGCAACGACGGCCCCGCGTACGACACCTGCTCCAGCACCACGGTCCCGCGCCCCACCGCGTCCCGCACCGCGACCGCGTCCGGCAGCAACTCGGGCCCCTGCTCCCCGGCGACACCATTACCGGTTCCGGACAGAAGCGCCAATGTGGCGAGCCCCGCCCCACCCCCCTGCCCCGGCACCCGCTCCACCGCCCGCAGCAACAACCCGTCCGTCTGGACGACCTTGCTGGTCCCGGCGACAGCGGAGGCCACCAGCGCCGGCGCGGCGGTATCGGCGTCCGACAGCACGGTCGTGGAGGCATCGAAGCCACCGCCACCGCCACCGCCATCGCCCTCCCCTCCCGCGGCCAACGCGGCGGCCTGATCGAGGAGTTCCTCGATGTGCTGGCCCAACCGCCGGTTGTACAGCCGCAGTACGAGCCGCAGTCGCGGGTTGAGCCGGCGGGCGGTGAGCGCGGCACGGATGTTGGTCTCGTCGTCGTCGTACACGAGCGCCAGCGCGGCGGCCCGCTCCACGCCCGCGTCGGCGAGCACGGCCTCGGTCGCCTCCGCGGCCTCCACCAGCCGTTCGCCACCGACGGGTTCACTCCCGCCGGTCCGCCCGGCGGCGGCGTTCACCACCCGGTCGAGCAGCGCCGCCGAGGCGGCCCGGGCCCGCCCGACCACGGGCGGCCGTACGGTCCGCTCGGCCGCCGGTACGACGAGGGTGACCTGCTCCCCGTAGACACCCCGCAACTCGGCGGCCAGCCGGTGCGCGAGCCCGTCGTCCCCGCACACCACCATGTGCGCGGCCGTGTCACCCTGCCGACTCTGGTGCCCCGACTGACCCTGCTGACTCTGATTCGGAAGGCTCGCCACGAGGGAAAAGACTGCCTCAATGAGACGGGCGGTTCCAGAAGTGATCGGAGTGACCCGGAACGCGCTGAACACCCGCGACCTGCTCGCCGTACTCAAGGGGAGGGAAATCCACGTGTTCCACGTGAAACCCGCGCCCGCGCGCACCACCGGAGGTACCTCACCCGTGGCGATCACCGAAGAAGCCCCGCCCGAGGCGGGCCCGACGCCACCTCCGGCGGACGCGCAGCCGCCGGGGAAGACGGATCAGGAAGCCCGGCACCTGAACTCGCCCCTCCTCCTCACCATGCTCCTGCTCCTGGTCCTGCTGCTCCAGGGCCCGATCCGTGGCGCCCTGGCCGCCCCCGTGATGCAGAGCTGGATGACGGTCTTCGTGGCGGTGACCGTGCAGGCGCTGCCGTTCCTCGTGCTCGGCGTACTGCTGTCCGCGGCGATCGCGGTGTTCGTGCCGCCGGCGTTCTTCGCCCGCGCCCTGCCGAAGAACCCGGCGCTGGCGGTGCCGGTCGCGGGGGTGGCGGGTGCGGTGCTGCCGGGCTGCGAGTGCGCGTCGGTGCCGGTGGCCGGGGCGCTGGTACGACGGGGCGTCACCCCGGCCGCCGCGCTGGCCTTCCTGCTCTCCGCGCCGGCGATCAACCCGGTGGTGCTGACGGCCACGGCCGTCGCCTTCCCGCGGAACCCGGAGATGGTGCTGGCCCGCCTGGTCGCGGGCCTGCTGACGGCCTGCGCGATGGGCTGGCTGTGGCTGCGCCTCGGCCGCGCGGACTGGCTGCGGCCACCGGCGCGTGCCTCCTACGAGGGGCGGGGGAGGGGCGCGGCGTTCTGGGGTTCGGTACGGCACGACGTGATGCACGCCGGCGGGTTCCTGGTCATCGGTGCGATGGCGGCGGCGACGCTGAAGTCGGTCGTACCGGAGCAGTGGCTGCGTGCGGCGGCCGGCAACCCGGTGGTGTCCGTGCTGGCCCTCGCCGTTCTCGCCGTCCTGCTGTCGATCTGCTCGGAGGCGGACGCGTTCGTGGCGGCGTCGCTGTCGCAGTTCTCGCTGACCGCGCGGCTGGCGTTCCTGACGGTCGGCCCGATGATCGACCTGAAGCTGTTCGCGATGCAGGCGGGCACCTTCGGCCGCGGCTTCGCGCTCCGCTTCGCGCCCGCCACCTTCGCCCTCGCCGTGCTGGTGGCGGTGCTGACGGGGGCGGTGCTGCTGTGAACCGGCACGCACAGTCGGCGGTCATGTTCCTGATCGGCGCGACCCTGCTGCACGCGGGCTCCACCGACCTCTACCTGCGCTACGTCAAGGCGGGCCTGCGCCCGCTGCTCCTGCTCTCCGGCGCGGTCCTGATCGCGGCGGCGCTGGCGACACTCTGGTACGAACGCCGGAGCACCCACGACGACGACCACCACCACGCCGAGCCCCGGGTCTCCTGGCTCCTGATCCTCCCTCTCCTCGCCCTGGTCCTCGTCGCCCCGCCCGCCCTCGGCTCCTACAGCGCCATGCGCACGGGCACGGCCCTCCAACAGGCTTACGGCTACGAAGACCTGCCCGCCACCGGCCCACTGCGCCTCGGTGTCGCCGACTACGCGGGCCGCGCGGTCTACGACCACGGCCGTGAGCTGCGCGGCCGCGAGATCAAGGTCACCGGATTCGTCGCCCTGGACAAGTCCGGCCGCCCCTACCTCGTCCGCATGGCCCTCAACTGCTGTGCCGCGGACGCCCAGCCGGTGAAGATCGCCCTGAGCGGGAAGATCCCTCCGGTGCTGCAACCGGACGCCTGGCTGGAGGTCACCGGCGGCTACACACCCGAGCGCACCACGGACCCGGTCAACAACGGCCCGATCCCGTACCTGAAGGTCACCTCGGCCCGCCCGGTGGCGACGCCCAAGGACCCGTACGACGAGACCTGGAACAACTGACTAGGCCAGCCTGGCGAGGGCGGCGGCCTCCGGGCTGTCCTTAGCCGCGCTGAACACATGCAGGACCAGCCCGGACTCCCCGGGCCCCGCGGGCACGTGCAGGGTCTCGAAGTCCAGCTCCAGCAGCCCGACGACGGGATGGCGGAGCCGTTTGCGTCCCGCCGCGCACATCGTGACCTCCTCGGAGGCCCAGAAACGCCGGAACTCCGGGCTCACGTCGGCCAGTTCGGCGATGAGCCCGGTCAGCTCCCGGTCGTCGGGGTGACGTCCGGCCGCGACCCGCAACTGCCCCGCGACCTCGGCGGCCCGCTCCTCCCAGTCGGGGTGGAGATCCCGCGCGGCGGGGTCGAGGAGGACGAACCGCGCGTTGTTGGCGTCGCGGCGGCCGGGCACGTCCAGGCCGCCCATCAGCGCGGCGCCGAGCCGGTTCCAGGCGACCACGTCGAGCCGGTGGTCGGTGGCGAAGACGGGCAGCCCGTCCATCGCGTCCATCGCCCGCCGCAGCCCGACCCCGATCCGGGTCCGCGGCACGGGGTCGGGCCGCGCGGCGGCCAGGGTGTCCAGATGGAGCCGCTCCGCCGCGTCGAGGCCGAGCGCGCGGGCCAGGGCGTCGAGCACCTCGGCGGACGGCTGGGTGGCCCGCCCCTGTTCGAGGCGGACGTAATAATCCACGCTGATCCCGGCGAGCAGGGCCAACTCCTCGCGCCGCAGCCCCCGCACCCGCCGCCGCTTGCTCACGCCGGTGGGCCCGACCGTCTCCGGGGTGACCCGCCCACGACGGGCGCGCAGAAATCCACCGAGGGCACGTCGGCTGTCGTAGATCCCGTCGTCCATGACCTCCAGTATGGGGCGCGGCGCAGAGGCATCGGCGGTGAGTGGCCCTCGCAGTACCAGGACTGGCGTTCCACCGGTCGAAGAGGGTTCTGGCTACGCCCCGGCCGCCGGGAGACCGTGACGGCATGAAGAAGATCCTCGTCGTCAGTGCCCACCCCGAACCCCGTTCCCTGAACGCGGCGTTGACCACCTTCGCGGTCGACCATCTGCGCGCCGCGGGCCACGAGGTACGGCTCTCCGACCTGTACGCGATGAAGTGGAAGCCGACGGTCGACGTCGACGACTACCCGGACCACGGCCTCAACCACTCGTCCCAGGAGGGCCGCCGCCTGCATGTGATGCGCGACTCCGAAGAGGCCACGCTGACCGGCCGCCTCGCCCCGGACATCGCCGCGGAACAGGAGAAGATCCGCTGGTCGGACGCGCTGATCCTCCAGTTCCCGATGTGGTGGTTCTCGACCCCGGCGATCCTGAAGGGCTGGATCGACCGGGTGTTCACCAGCGGTTTCGGCTACGGCCCGGAGGTCCCGCCGCCGTACGACGACAGCGGCAGCGCGCTGGCCGGCCGCCGGGCCCTGCTCTCGGTGACGCTGGGCGCCCGCGAGACGGCGTTCTCGGACCGGGGCATCCACGGCCGCCTCACCGACGTACTCCACCCGCTCCAGCACGGCCTGTTCTGGTTCACCGGCATGACCCCGCTCGAACCCTTCGCGGTGTACGGCACGGACCACATGCCCGCCGAGCGCTACGCCCCGGCCCGCGAGGCGTACGCGCGCCGCCTGGACGCCCTGTTCACGGAGACCCCGGTGCCTTTCCGCTCCCTCACGGGCGGCGACTACGACCACGACATGCGGCTGCTGCCGGGACGGGAGCGCCCGGGCACGGCCGGCCTGGACCTGCACACGCACACGGATCCGCACAAGCACACGCACGAGGACCCGCTCTCGCGCGCGCCCGCTTCCGCTTCGGCTCCCGGGGCTCAGCCGGTGACGAGGGCGAGCGTGAACCCGTCGTACCCCTTGGACCCGACGGTCTGAATCGTCGTGGCCGTCAACCGGGGCTCCTCGGCGATGAGTTCGGTGAACCGGCGGACACCCTGGACGCGGGGGTCGTCGCTGTCGGGGTCGGTGACGGCACCGTCCCGGACGACGTTGTCACCGACGATGACACTGCCGGGCCGGGTGAGCTTGAGCGCCCACCGCAGATAGTCCGGGTTTGAGGGCTTGTCGGCGTCGACGAAGACGAGGTCGAAGGGCCCCGCGCCCTCCTCCACCAGCGCGGGCAGCGTGTCCAGCGCCTTGCCGAGCCGCAGGTCGACGATGTCCCCGAGCCCGGCCCGCGCCACATTGGCCCGGGCCACCTCGGCGCACCGCTCATCGGCCTCCAGCGTCACCAGCCGCCCGCCCTCGGGCAGGGCGCGGGCCAGCCAGATGGTGCTGTACCCGCCGAGGGTGCCGATCTCCAGCACGGAACGCGCACCCTGGATGCGCGCGATCAGGTTCAGCAACTTGCCCTGGTTGGCGGCGACTTGATGCCCAGGGAGCCCGGCCGCCGCGCTGTCCTCCACGGCGGCGAGCAGGGCGTGGTCCTCCGCCACGAGCAGCTCGTTGAAGTAGTCGTCGACGGCGGTCCAGGTCTGCTGCTGCGACACGGGGCGGCTCCTTCTCGCTACCGGGTAAGTTCCCTAAGGGAACTTACCCGGTAGGCGGACGCCGCACCACCGAGTTCCTCAGGACTGGTACGGCTGCTGCGGCTGCCCGTACCCCTGCCCCTGCCCCGGTCCGTATCCCTGCCCCTGCCCGGCCTGGGCGCCCGCCGCCTGCGCCTGGAGCTGCTCGGCCTGCTCCTTGCCGATCTTCACTTCCGTACCGCAGAAGGTGCACTGCGCCGCGTACTTGGTCGAGATCGGGAACAGCGGCACGAAGAACAGCGTGAACTTCGTGACGCGCTTCCTGAGGGTGTGAGCGGCGGGGTTGCCGCAGCCGCCGCAGACCAGCGTGAGTATCGCGAGCTGGTAGAGGTATCCCTTGGTGCCGAAGATGATCATTGGATGGACGTCCTTAGCGGGCTCATCGGTTCGATTCCTGCGGCCCAAGGCTACGGCTCGCGTGATGGACCCGGATCATGTCAGCGAGACGTCAGGGGACGGCGGAGATGCCGTACGACCGCCCCGCGCACCGCTTCCACCAGGCGGGGGCGTCGCGACGTGGCGTGCCAGGCCCTGACGGCCAAGGGGTGAGCGGGTAGGCGAGCAGCCATCTGAGCAGGTACGAAGTAGGTCTCTGGCTCAATGGGCGGGCGCCACGCACCGGAACCCGGTGTGCCCGCTGGAACTGTCCGGGGTGTTGGCGGTGCGGGCGGCGACGCGGTAGCGGTTGCAGTAGGAGGCGTGGCACAGGTGGGAGCCGCCGCGGATGACTTTGCGGGTGCCGTCGGGAGGCCCTGGCGGATCGACCGACGGCCGCCGCCCGTTCCCGGGAGCGTGTCCGTGCTCGACGCCCCACCAGTCGGCGCACCACTCCCACACATTGCCGGACATGTTGTACAGCCCGAACCCGTTGGGCGCGAAGGCGTCGACGGGCGCGGTGCCCCGATACCCGTCGGCGGCGGTGTTCCTGGTCGGGAAGACCCCGCGCCAGATATTGCACCGGTACGGGTCTTCACCCTCTGGATCGAGCTCGTCCCCCCACGGATAACGCCGCTGCTCCAGCCCGCCCCGGGCCGCGTACTCCCACTCGGCCTCGGTGGGCAGCCGCTTCCCGGCCCAGGAGGCGTAGGCGGCGGCGTCGTACCAGGACACATGGACCACGGGGTGGTCCTCCCGCCCCTTCACCCCACTGCCGGCCCCCTCGGGCTCCCGCCAACTGGCCCCACCCACGGCACACCACCAAGGGGTCGCCTCAGGGCGAGCCGCCCCGCGCCGCAACGCGGCAGGAAGAAACCCGGCGAAGACGTACGACCACCCGAGGCGCTCGGCGTCGGTGCGGTACGCGGTGTCGGCGACGAAGGCGGCGAACCGCTCATTGCTGACGGCGTGCGCATCGATCCGAAACGGCGCGACCCGCACCCTCCGAATCGGCCCCTCCCCGTCCCCTGCGACCCCGTCGGCGTCCTCGGCCCCCATGAGGAACTCACCGCCGGGCAGTAGGACGCCGGCGTCCACCGGGTCTACCGGGTCCACCGGGTCCACCAGGTCCACCAGGTCCACCGGGCCCAGCGGCTCGGTGCGAGGCGGGGGCTGCACCCGTACCGCGTCCTGCGCCGACCTTCTGGTCGAGGGCATACAGCAGCGCCCGCTTGCCTGGGGTTCGCTCATGGCGTTTCCGCTTCTCGGAGGCCGGTCTTGGGGGCCGGTCTTGGGGGCCGGTCTTGGGCCCGGCCGACGCTGCCGAACGTACAGGGAGTTTCTGAGCGGCCGACCGGGACAGCACCGGGCCGCTAATTAGGTAGACTGACCTACCTAATTAATTATTTGGAGGCTGTCATGACCGACCCCGAGGCCGCCGCCCCGAAGCCCCGCGGACGCCGGGGCGCCGCACGGGAACGGCTGCTGGCGGCAGCCGCGCGACGCTTCTACGCGGACGGGGTGTCGGCGACGGGCATCGACACGATCACCGCCGAGGCGGGCGTGGCGAAGATGAGCCTCTACAACAACTTCTCCTCCAAGGCCGACCTGGTCAGGGCCTACCTCGACGCACGGCACGAGGAGTGGCTGGACCTCTACGCCCGTCGGCTGGCGGCAGCCCCGGACGCGCGGGGCGGCGTACTGGCCGTCTTCGACGCGTACGCAGACCACGCCAACTTCGCCTACGAGCACGGCTTCAGGGGCTGTGGCCTGCTGAACGCCGCGGCGGAGCTGCCCGCGGGTGACGAGGGCCGGGCGGTGGTGCGGCGCCACAAGGAGGAGGTCGAAGCGCTGCTGGCCGGCCACCTGACGGAACTGCTCCCCGACCACCCGGCGGAACAGACCCGCGCGACGGCGGAACACCTGTCGTTCCTGCTGGAGGGCGCGATGGCGAGGGCAGGGCTGGAAGGCGCCGACACCCGTCTCCAGCACGCGCGCAAGATGGCCGCGGACATCCTGGACCGCCTGTGAGCCGCCCCGGCAGCCACATCACCAACCACCTCACCGGCACGGTGTGCGTCTTGCTGGCATCGCTGCTGTGGGGCACGACGGGCACGGCGGCGACGTTCGCGCCGGAGGTGGGCCCGCTGGCGATCGGAGCGGTGGCCATGGGACTGGGCGGACTGCTCCAGGCCCTGATAGCGGCCCCGAGCATCCGCAGAGAGACACAGAACCTGCGAGCGCAGACCGGCGTCGTCCTCCTGGGCGCACTGGCCGTGGCCGCCTACCCCTTGGCGTTCTACAGCTCCATGCACCTGGCCGGCGTAGCAACCGGAACGGTGGTGTCGATCGGCTCTGCGCCACTCGCCTCGGCCCTGATCGAACGCATGGCGGACGGCCACCGCCTGACCCCCCGTTGGACGGCAGGCGCGGCGCTGGGCCTGACCGGAACGGCATTCCTGTGCGCGGCGAAAGCGACGGACCCATCCAAGGGCACGGAATCCGCCACCGGAACGGTGCTGGGCGTATGCCTGGGCCTGACAGCGGGCGGCACCTACGCCCTCTACTCCTGGGCAGCCCACCGCCTGATCAACAAGGGCATATCCTCACCGGCGGCCATGGGCACGATATTCGGCACAGGCGGCGTCCTCCTCCTCCCGATCCTGCTCACCACAGGCGCCCCTCTCCTCACCTCCTGGCCCAACGCAGCCGTAGGCACCTACATGGCCCTGATCCCCATGTTCCTCGGCTACCTCCTCTTCGGCCACGGCCTGACCCACATCCCCGCAAGCACCGCAACGACCCTGTCCCTCCTGGAACCGGCGGTCGCGGCCCTAATGGCCGTCCTGATCCTGAACGAACACCTCCCCACCCTCGCCTGGACCGGCATCGCCTTGGTCGTCGCCTGCCTGGCAGTCCTGACCACCACCACCCCAGAACCCAAACAACCCCCGACCCCAACACCGGCACTCGACACCCCCTGAGCCACCCCCGCCCCCACAACACAACTCAGGCCCGCCACTGATCCCTCAACACCGGGCCTGAATTGGCGTCTCGCCTGCCGGGGTGGCGCAATCCGAACCCACGACCTCTTCGTCCCGAATGAGGGTCGGGTGGTGATCTCGCCAGCGCGGATGGCGTTTTCCCTGTTCAGAGCACCGGGCTGTCATGGTCTCGGGTGGCCTCGAAGGGGTTCGGGGAGCGGGTCGGCTCCCAGATGGCTCCCAAGGGGATCGTGGCCAACGGTCGCTGGGGCCGCCCGTCCCGCCACATCGGCATGCGCTGAAAACGTGTGCGCGACGCTCGTGCGACGGGCTCAGATCACCGTTGAGGGGGCGTGCTTGCTCAGGTAGCTCTTGAAGGTCTTCCTGATCTCGGCCTGGAGATAGCCTGCCTGCGGTGAGTTGGGTACCACGTCGGGCTCGAAGCCTCTCTTCCGGGCATCGAGGTACCGCACGATGCTCGACGATCTGGTGTTGGCGACGAAGAGTTCGTTCTGGGTGCGGATGTCGGCGCGCAGCCCCTCGAAGTTCCGTGCGAGGCCGATGCCGAGGTTGGAGACGTAGTACTTGCACTCGACGATGAGGACACTCTGACTGCCTCGTGGTGCGATGCCCTGCGCTCGGCTCAGGGCGGCTTCCTCGGCTGGCAGCACCAACACGTCGCACTCGTGCAGGACGCCCGACGAGCCGGTCACATAGACGCCGAGGTGGACTTCAAGGGCGGGGGCACCGTCGAACTCGATCACGGCGTGGGTGAAGGGCTGGCTGTTGCCGTACAGGTGACCGGGCCCTGTCCGGAAAACAAGATTGCTGGCCTTCGCCCCGTAGACGTCTTCGTAGGTGACAGTGGCACCATGCCGACTCGCGGTGGTGACGATCAGGGAGAAGATGAAGCCCTCGTAGACGTCGGACGGCTTCGAAGCGGAGTCGTACGACACCGCCCCCGCAGCCAGAAGGCTCTTGATCTCGTTGACTAGGTCATTGACCGTGCTCAACTGACTACCTCCCTCGTCACTTCGGCCAGCAGCTGGCTGACGCGTGTACGTCGCTCAGCCGGCACCCGATCTCCCCGGAACTCAGTTCGGCTACGGCGCGTTCGAGCGCTTTCGTCTGGTTCGAACACGACCCCCTCAGCCATGCTCCGGCTGCCAGCGTCGCCTTCGGGCTCAGACCGGAGCGTCTTCAGCACCTCCAGTTCCATTTCAGGCAGGTCGACGAGCACGCGCTTTACCGCATCAAGGAGGAGCTGCACACGTTCTTCCTCTGTCATGGCTCGCGTGGCGATGACCAGGGTCCCTCCCTTGCGTGAAGACTCGTACTCTCCGAGGCCAAGCATGCTGCGGTCCACGACCTCGTATCGAGCCGCTGCTGCAGCCGGACTCGTGGCGGGGAGGTTATCGCCGCGGCGCTGCTGGCGTCGGCGGAGGATCTTCTCCTCCGGCACTCCCGCGGCGATTGCCGCGTCGACATCGTCGAGCACCCAACTTAGGGCGGTGTCTTGCAGCGCTTCGCGGAGCTGCTCTTCCACACGGCGTAGTTCGAACTGGTTCATGTCCCCCTCGTATCAGTAGCCTTCGTCTGGCGTAGCCAGTCGGTTCACGGTTCTTCCCCAGGCTGTGTTCGAAGGAACCGCAGTTAGCCGTCGATCAGATTCCGGAGTGCCTCCAGCGACAGGCGGGCTTCCGGAACGGCAGCTCCACAGGAGAATCGGACACCCTCGCTTGCCAGGACATCCGCGGGTGCATCCGTGCGGGTCGGATCGGTCCACCGGAAGCCTGCACTAATGCGACCGGACATGGTGAGGACCCGCCACGCGTTGGGGCACTGACCGCAGGTGGCCAGATGGGTGCCGACGGGAACTGCGTGGCTGCCGATGACGGACGCCACGTTGCCGTAGGTCGTCCATCGCCCGGACGGGATGGCACTCAGCAGGGTGTGGAGGCTCGTCCAGTCCTTGCGGGCGCGGTTGAGCTGCTTGGCCAGGTCCGCGAGGCTGGCTCCGGCCAACGCCGCCCATTCATCGGGATCGACCGTGTTCGGGACATCGTTGGTGTCGACGTCCCACCAGGTCGTCCCCTGTATCCCGTCAGGTGTCCGGCTGGTCACGTTCTTGAAGATGTGGTTAGCCAGTCCGGTAGGCGTGTACGGCATGCCGTCGCCGCCCCAGGTAAGTGGTTTGGCCGTGTTGTTGTTCCAGATGGCCGTTGCGCGCTCGTCATCCTCACCCACCCAGGCAAGGATGGCCTCGCGGATGGATTGCGGAGCGCCGTGCCTCGGCGCCAGCCGCAGCTTGGTCCCGTCCGGCAACAGGCCGGCGGCGACGAGGACGTGAGCGGCGTTGCGGGCCCGGGAACGTTCCTCCAGTTTGCGGGCTGCGGCCTTGGCTTCGACACGGGCCGGAGCGAGGGTGAACTCCTCAACCTCCGGTGTCGGATAGACCTTGGTTAAGCCGACGACGAGGTGGCCTTCCACCTTCCACAGGCCCACTTGGACGAGGTTCATCTCCGACAGCCACACCATGGTGTGGGTCACCTGCTTGGGGAAGTCGGCGGCGATGATCACCTGGCGGGGGCGCTGGAGCAGTTCCGGACTCCAGTCTCCGTCCACATGGTCGAGGAGGCGCTGCCTGCACGCGTCGAGTTCGACGGCCTGACCCCTGCCGGCCAGGAAGTCGCGGTGCACCTGCGCCAAAGTGTCCAGGTCGAACCGGGACACCAGCGCAGCGTAGGTGATCGCCTGGAGATGAACGTCCCGATCTGCTGTGCCCCGCTTCAGCTCGACCACCACCAGGCGCCCGGTGGCATCCAGCCCAAGGACGTCCAGCCGATCCCGTGCAGGCACCCCGTCGGTGTCGGCCCACCGGTCGAACTCAGCGGTGATCACCAGTACCGACTGACCCAGGACTTGCGGGTTGTCGATCACCCACTCCTGCAAATGCTGCCGTTCGAGGAGCCCTTCCGCAGCCAGACCGGTCGGTGAGATCGGTGTTGCCGACCGGCCGGCAACGGCGAAGAGATGATCCACTTTCCCCCCTCAGATGCCTGACAGCGTCACGCCAGAAGTCCAGAGCCTACGGGCGGTCGACCCGTCGATCAGTCGGTTTCTCCGGAACCCAAAGGACTCCTAGGGGGTTCCGGGCAAGCCTCGCAAGGACGCGACCGGCATGGGGAAAACGACGGGCTTCAGGCAGGGCGCCGGTGCCATCCTGTGCTGATGGACGTATCCCTCCCTGACCAACTGGGCGCGGTTGAACGAGAGTCTTGTGCCGCTACGCAAGCAGTGATCAGAAAGCTGAATCTCACTGCGCCCCCTGAGCAGACCGGGGGACAGCAGGATGTTGCCTTTGTGCCGGTGACCCGCGCGCAGTGGAAGTCAGTGTTGGGGGACGCAGACTTACCCGGGCTTCAGCGGGAGACCGACGAGATAGTTGCGGAAGTCATGCGCCTGCGGACCGCTTCCGGCGGGACTGTCGGGAAGCAACTTCCAGAGTTGCTGCGGCGCCTCGGCAGGTCGGTTGTCGCCTTGGGTGCCGTCGCAGATGAGGTGTCCCGGTTCAGTCCGTCCCGGACTAGCGCGGCCGAGCGACGGCTGCCGGCTGACCTGGCGCGGGCGAATCGGGCCGAGGCTCAAGCGCTGTTCGCCTGTCTGGACCAGGGATGGTCGGAGTCCGCCTGGGCCGCAGTACGAAAGCATGCACTCGCGGCCCAGGCAACTGGACGCGCCTTGGAGGCTGCTGCCAGGATTGATCAGGCTGGTCTTCCTGACGAGGACGTCTATCAGCGAACGCTCGGGGTGTCGGCCGAGGAACTGAGCCCCGGCTCGGGTGTGGCGTCACGCGCCCGTTTGCTGACTGCTTGGGCGAAGGATCCAAAGGCACTCGATCGTCGGCTGCGCCTGAGCATGAGGCACCTGATCGACGACTCGCTACCGCTGACGGTGCACCTTCTTAATCAGCTTGCTGTTCTCGCGCTGACCGACCGTCCCTTGGTGACGCACCGTGCAACCCTCTTGGCACGTGATCTGGTGACGTGTCATCTGAAGTCAGAACCGGAACTGACGTGTTCAGCGATTGCGCGACATGGTGATCGTGAGCCGGAGATGCTGTCCTCCCATCGCGGACAGTCCGCCTACCGTGATGCCTACAACCGTGCGGAGCACCAGGAAGAAAAGGCGCGTGCGGCCATGGACCTGCACCGGGCCGTGCTGGAAGGTGACGTCAAGCGCACGGCCACCGTGGTCTTGGAACTGCTGGGCAGGGCGGTCCCGCAAGGGGCCTCACTCGCGACCGTGCGGGATCTGCTCGCAGCTGAAGATGATCAGCCGTTGTGCAGCTTGCTGGTCTCGACGATCCGCTCTGACTGGCGCAATGCGAACGCACACGAAGACTTTCGCTGGGATCCAGTCAGCAACACGCTCCTTCTCGGCGGGCAGCCAGCTGAGTTGGACCAGGTTCTGGATGCGGCGATCCGCGCTCGCGCCATCTGCCGTGGGTTCGAGCACGGGGTCGCTGTGTCCTACGCGCAGAACGCATCATTGGTCATCCGGGGCACGGAAGACCCGAACTACGTCAGCCGAGACCTCGCCATCCTTCAAGCAGCTGGAGAAGCCAGATTCCCGGTGCTGGACATCCGACGCCAAGGAAGTCTTGTGCGGTTGGACGTTCCCGACTTCTCCATTCAGACTCTGAGAGAGGCATGCCGGACCATTCTTAGGGCTGCCATGGCGGACCCCGGAGTCGAGATCTGGGAAGTGCGTCAGTGCTCCCCTGACCGCCTGCCGTTGTGCGTGGACCGTTCGGGAACACGCGCCGGGCTCCAAGTCGCGGAGTCTCTCTGGGAGATTGTGGATCCCCTCCCGTTCGCTGAGCTCCCCATGCTGGCCAATGCCATGACCAATGCAGGAGAGCCCGCCGAGACTGCCGCATCGACGGTTCTCGTCTCGGCTGCTGCCCACGTAGTTGGAGAACGAGACCGCTTGTCGACTGCCCTTGGGCAGGGTGATGCCGCCGCCAAAGACGAGCTGATCAGCACCGCGAAGTTGATCAGCGGCGGGGCGAAGGCAGCAGCTCAACTGTTTGAGGGCCCAGCCCGACGCAAGCTGCTGGCCTTCGCTGAAATTCTCGCCGGGGAGTGCCACCGGTTGGGCAGCGCTCGCCCCTACGAACTCGTACATGGGTTCGCCCCTGCGCATCGAACCCTGCGGAGGCACGCGCCTCGCTGGCCGTGGATCACGGGACTCGAAAACTCCGCCGTCTGACGTTCTTGGCAGCGCGTCCGGGCCGCCGCCAGTCCGTCGCGCCAGCGAAGACAGCCCTAAAAACCAGCCCGGCTTGGGGCATCACCCTGTCTACCGGCAGGTAGGAGGCGCGTCCGTAGCTCAACGAGGGTCACCTGCGGCGAACGCATGAGCGTGTCCCAGAGGCAGGATCAGTCGTTGAAGCGATGAGGGCTGTGATCTGTCGATCGTTTACGATTGGTCACCTCGGAGCCCACTAGAGAGTAGGTCCGGCCCCAGGGGACCGGGGTCCCGAGGACCGGGATACCTGGGGGTACGCGGCGGGTGAGCAGCAGGTTTTCCTGATGTCCACTTCGGCGGAATCCTTGCTTCCACCAGCGCGTCTGTGATCTCCTGGTGCTCGTTCATGTCTTGCGTACGAAGGGTTGTGCTGTGACGAAGGGGCACTACGGCGTACCTCTTGAACGCAGTGACTACCTCAAGCTGGATCCGAACAAGAACAGCTGCACCCCGGAGGGTTTTCAGGACTGGCTGGAAGGCTTCGGTAAGGGCAAGAGATTGGCTGTGGATCTCTTCTCCGGTGCCGGTGGTCTCAGCGCAGGCGTCGAGCGGGCCGGATGGACCACTGCGGCAGCCGTGGACTTCGACGAGCGTGCGCTGGAAACCCACAGGGCGAACTTCCCGGGCCTCAGCCTGGAGATGGATCTCGGTGACCCCGCCGAGCGCGACAGGCTTGAGGAGATCCTCAAGTCCGCCAAGATCGACCTCGTGGCGGGTGGACCTCCCTGCCAGCCCTTCAGCAGGGCCGGGCGTAACAAGATCCGTGACCTTGTCAAGAACCACGGCCGTGACCCGGAAGACCGCCGGAAGGAGCTGTGGAGCGCCTACCTGGACATGGTGAAGCGGATCAATCCGCGGGCGGTCCTCATGGAGAACGTCCCCGACATGGGGCTTCACGACGACTTCTTCGTCATCCGGACGATCGAGGAGGAGTTGGAGGACCTCGGCTACGCGACGCAGGTGCGGCTCGTTGACGCGTGGAGCTACGGTGTCCCGCAGCATCGGAAGCGTCTCATCCTCCTCGCCAGGAAGGACGTCGACGACTTCACCTGGCGGAAGCCCGACTCGGAGCGCACTACCCTGCGCGACGCCATCGGTGACCTGCCCGAGCTGGAGGTCGTTCCCACGGAACGGGTCGGAGAGCGGGAGCTGAAGTACCGAAAGCCTCGCAACCTGTCCGGATTCGCCACGAAGATGCGCGAAGAGGCGCCTCGTGGGCTGGTCTGGGACCACATGACCCGGAGAGTCCGGAGGGACGACCACCGGATCTTCGAGGTTATGGAATCCGACACCAAGTACTCGGATCTTCAGGACAAACTGACCGGGGATGAGAAGAAATACCAGCGGTACAGCGCGGAGAAGTACACGGACAAGTACAAGAAGCTGGCCTGGGGAGAACTCAGTCGTACGATCACTGCCCACATCGCCAAGGACGGCTACTGGTACATCCACCCGGAGCAGCTGCGGACTCTCACTGTGCGGGAAGCGGCACGCGTTCAGACCTTTCCGGACAGGTTCCGGTTCGCCGGCACCAGGAGTGACGCCTTCCGGCAGATCGGGAACGCCGTACCCCCGCTCCTGGGAGAGGCCGCTGCCGAGGCGCTGAAGCCGGTTGGTGACGCCACCGCGGAGACTGCCGGGCTCCAGCCCCACTGGCGGGAGGTCAGGAACGGCCTCGCGGAGTGGGCGGAGCAAAGGCGTATGGGTGGGGACTGGTACCAGCTTCCCGGTGAGGAGTCAGTGCCGCTGCATGCCGCTGTGGTGGCCATACTCTCCGGAGCGAAGATCAAGCGGGCAGCGATGGCGGAGTTGATGACCTCTGTCAGAAGGTCGAAGACACTCACCGCGGCACTGTTCAAGAAGCTGGTTGACGCGGCGCCCACGATTCCCGCCCGGTCCCGCGTGGACCGTCTGGCACCGCTGGTGGAAAAGCCCTACGACTGGCAGTGGGGAAAGCGGCTCGACGTACCAGCCAAGCTGGCCATGAAGCCAGCCGAGGAGTCTCTCTACCGACTGCTGATCGGAGAGGACCTCATGTTGGTCGGCACGGGCACGCTGCGGGTCGCGGCTCGTGTGAACGGTGTCGAGACGGATCACGCGAACCGCCTGAGTGAGGGCCGCGTGAACCTGGTGAAGCTCGTGGGCGCGGGCAAGGACGCACCTCTGCGTATGGGGGCTATCCGGCTCATCGGGATGGACCTGTGCAGGGAGGACCAGCCTGTGTGTTCGGAGTGCCCGCTCGTCGCCCACTGCGTCAGCCGGGAGAACCTGTCCGATGACCTGTTGACTCTGGCCGTCACGCAGGTATAGCCGATCGGCGACTCACCCCGGGCCGTTCGAATCGGTAGCCTCTGCCACCCGCTGCGCGGCTCTCTCAACGTCGCGACGAATCTCGCACTCCCAGATCCGAACCACGGTCCATCCGGTGGCCATGGCCTGCGCTGTGTTGCGTCGGTCCCGCTCCCTGTTGGTCTTGAGTTTCTCCTGCCAGAGAGCGGCGTTGGGCCCTCGGAACTCCTTGGGGCTGTGGTCAGGACAGCCGTGCCAGAAACAACCGTCGACGAAGACAGCAACGTGATGCCGAGGGAGCACGAAGTCGGCCGTGCACCGCGGCGCCACCCTCCGCTGGAGACGGAACCTGAGGCCCAACCGGTGCACGGCTTTCCTGAGGGCGATCTCGGGCTTGGTGTCCCTGGCACGTCGACCTCGAAGATGCTCCCCCTCCGCAGTGGCGACCCACCGCCGATCCGGTGTCCTGCCAGCTCCGGCCATGATCGCAGTCCGAGCCTGTCGACGTCCTCCGAGAGGGAGAGTGCCACACTCTCCTCATGCTCCGGGAACCAGCCGAACTTCACGTCGATGACCAGGGCCGTGTCGAGCTGCCTCTCGGCCTGCTGGCAGAGGCCGGCATCGCACCGGGGACCGACCTTGTCGCGTTCAGCGACGGGGACGGGCGGATCGTCCTCAGGCGGGCCGAGGACGCGATCCGTGACTTCATCGAGAAGGGGATGCTCTGACGTAGGTAGTGGCTTCGCGCCCAGGACGCGGAGCTGCTGGCTACGGGTCGGGAGTGAACCCCAGTCGTAGCGCCTCGTTACGGGCGTGCAGGGCCTGAACGGCCTGCGTCTCTGGAACCTCCTGCTCCAGTTCGAGGCGCCTTCCGACGAACTGGGCCAGCTGCCGCTGCCAGGGTTCGAGGTTGCGGGTTTCCTTGGCCCAGCGCTCGATTGCGTACCACTCGTCGGCAGGGATCAGAGCTGCCTCTTCACCTGCTCCCTCCTCAGCACCGGTACCGCCGGCGAGTGCCGCCTCGTCCAGTGAGTGGTCGAGCAGCTCCGCCGTCAGGGCTCGGGGGGGCGTCCAGGGCACCCTGGACACGGCGTCCCAGCACGCCGCCTTCTTGGCCCACTCGCCTACGTGGTTGCCCTCAAGCGGAGTGGTCACCGCGCGCATGACGCGGGGGCACAGATCGTGGATCGCGGCCTCCAGCACCGGTGAGACGTCCTGCTCTCGCCAGATCCGGTCGAGATCGATCCGGCGGTCCGTTGCCGAGGACAGGCGAGCCACGGTGTACGTGGTGATCATGCTCTTGTGGCTGCCCGCTCCATGGATGGCGGCGATCCGGTCCACCGCCTTGAACAGGATGGCCATTGCGATCACCCGCTGGCAGTACTGGATGTCGACGCGGGGCGGTGCCTTGTCGACGTTGAACATGAACTCGACGAAGTTCTTCTGTGCCCCGCGGCTCACGTGGTACGGCAGTTGGTTCCACGAGTGGACGAACTTGGCGAGGTCCGCCTTGGTGAACTTCTTTTTCGTCGGGTTCAGTTTCTTGAACTGCCGTTGCCTGGCAGGGGTGCGGGCCTTCGCCAACTCGTCCGTGTACTGGCCGCGGGCGCGCTCGTAGAACCAGTGGGTCTCCTGACCACTGCCGTCCGTCGCGGGGGCCCACAGGGAGCGGGTGATCCGCTGCATGTCCACGTGGTAGTCGTGGTTGGAACTGAAGTCGACCTGGGTCACCCGGTTCTGCGTGTTGGAGTACTCCGAGATCTTGGGAACGATCTCCGCGAGCCGCTCGGGCGCCACCTCCGTCAGCTTCATCTGGACCCGGACGTGGGACAGGTCGGCCTTGTCCCGGCTCAGCGCGTAGTGGAGCGAGGCAGTCGTCTGGCCGCCGTTCACGATCTGGAGGCCGTGCACTCCGGAGATGTGGGTGGGCTCGCCGTCCGGGCCCCTCACGAAGTCGACCTGCGACGCGGTCGCGGTGATGCCGTTGTTGTAGGCCAGGAACCTGCCAGGTGCGTTCAGCAGGGTCTCCCGGATGCCCCGGTTGACCGCGCCGCGGGTCTGGAGGAAGGAGCGAACGTTGAGTTCGAGGAGCCGGGTGCCGTACTCGGCGTACAGCTCGGCGAGCATCTCCCCAGGTATGACGGCCAGGACCACGGAGTGGTCCTCTTCCGAACTCGGGGCGGAGACACAGGGCAGAGGAGGGTTGAAAGGCACCATGATGGGTTCGCCGAGAGCGCCCGACGTCGCATGACGGTGCTGCCGTGCCAGGTCCCACACCTCTTGGGTCACCGGGAGGCCGTCGAATTCCGAGGCCGGCAACTCGGTTGCGGTACCCACCCTGTTGCTGAGCAGGAAGAGCCTGATCCGCTGTACCTCGGTGAGGGCCTTCTCGACCGCAGCGCACATGTCGTACACGTCGAACGACTCGTCGATGTGCTGCTGCAGCCCGTCCCGGCAACGCTGTACGAACGCCAGCAGCCGCCTGAAGGACGTCTCGGTCTGTGCCTTCGTGAGCTTGGACTCCAGTGGTTCCAGGTGGAAGTCCGTCACGAACAGGTCCAGGGACTCGCCCGACTCTCCTATGCCGTAACCGTGCACCTCGTGGCCGTGCATCTTGTGGTAGGCGGTGAAAGTGTTGGACACGACGCCGGCCTGCTCCAGGTCCTCGAAGACCCGGCGTGTGAACGCCTCCGGGGTGGTCGTTCCCTCGGCGTCAGCGGTCGCTTGTACGTCGGCGACGAGGCTCCGCGAGAACTCGGCCAGGTCGAGCTCAGCCATGGGACCCCCCGATCAGTTCCATCACCTCGTCGGCCGTGGCGCGATAGGCGTCCAGACCCGAGGTGCTCACTTGGTAGGTGCAGTCACCGACGCCCTCGGGCAGGTCCGACTCGACCAGCCTGGGGAAGCCTTCCCGTACGTGCCAGAACCGAAGCTCGCGGAGGGTGTACCGGGGTTCTTCGTAGAGGTCATGGTGCCCGGGGAGGTAACCGACCTGGACGAGTAGACCGTCGAACCGGGCCCGGGCGGCGGGACTCGTGAGCTGCTGTCGTATCCCCTCCACCCTCCTGTTCAGACTCTCTCCCGATCCACCCCGCCGCTCGTCGAGGTTCGCGAGTGCGAGGAGCAGCGCGGGCGTCCCGGTTCCGTCCAACTGTCTCTCGCTGGCGATCCGTATACTCCGGGGCCGCTTCGCGACACTGGCCTTGGTCTCGATGGCCAGCTCGGACAGCTGGAAGTCCTGGTTGGTCCCCGTGGGACCGGTCCATGCCTCGATCGCCTCGGCCTGGCCGAGGGAGGCCAGGAGGACGTCTCCGAGTACCAGGAGTTCGCCGTAGAGTCCGCGCCGTGCCTCGGCGCTCAGCCCGTCCCTGCTGACAGCGCGCAGGAGGTCCTGCCACCTCTCGAACCTGTCCACGGCGGCTGCCAGGGCCTCAGCTGCGGCCGGAGCGGACTTGGCGGTCTCGGCGACGTCGGCGACGAGCGGGTTGAACACCTCGCGAAGTCCGTCCGCTGTCAGGATCACCTGGAGCTCGTACTCAACCCGGGACACGGCACTCAGGTTCATCTCGATCCCTGCTGCCTTGGGGAGTCGGCCCACCGACCGCACGATCGGGTCTGCGGAGCGAGCATCCGCCCGGAAAACCAACATGCGCTGGCGGCCGGGGTGGGAGACGGAGAGGAAGATGTCGAGCGGGGACTCCGGGTACAGACGGAGGCTGGACCGCCCCGGGGTGTCCTGGGGACTCTCCAGTTCGCGCCACTCGTCCTCGGTGACGGTCACGCCTCGTCCTCCTCGGCGATGGTGTAGATGTCCTCCTGGAGCCAGACGGTGTTGGCGATGTACTCGGTCTTGGACTGGTAGTCGGAGTGCGGGAAGCTCACCTGGAAGCCCACGAGGGGCGTCATCGCCTCACCGTCGGCGGCCTGTGGCAGCTCGATGGGGTAGATCAGCAGGAGGCCCTGGTCGGTCCGCCGCTGCCGCCGGATGTGGGGGCCCGCCGGCGTCTTCGGAGCCGACGCCTTCTCCTTCTTCTCCGCCTCCTTCTTTGCGGCATTTCGTGCCGCGTCCTCCTGCGCCTCTTCGAGGCCGATCAGTTCGTCGGGCGGGCTGAGTACCCGGCGAATCGTGTACCTTCCCTCGGCCCTGAAGCCGTCGTTGAGCGCCTTGCGGGTCACGAGGCCGACGGTGTGCCCCGCGATGTCCCGTGGCGACTGCGACGTTGTGCTACTGACCAGGCACACGGTCCAGTTGCCCAGCTCACCCACCCTGGCGCACTGCTCCACGTACTTGGCGATGAGCCTCGGACGAACCCGCTGAGCCATGCGGTCGGTCTCATAGGTGGTGAGAAACTCCGAGATGACCTCAGGGGGAACCCCTCCCCACCGCACGTTGGTCCCTGAACCCCCAGGTACGAGTTCCGCGACGTCGTCCAGCCGACGGACCAGGGTTTCGAGGGCTTTGAAGTTGTTCTCGACGGTCCTGTCGGCGAGCTTGAAGATCACCGTCTCCGGTCCCTCCCCCGAGTAGCTGAGAAGGATCTTCGCGCTCTGGCGCATCTTGTTGGCCGCGGTCACGGTGAGCCCCAGAGACGAGGAACGGACCTTCAGCCCGAACTCCTTCGGGGTGAGGCTGAGGGCCGCCATCTCCTCGACTTCCCTGCGGAGTTCGTCGGTCGCGGCGGTGACCTCCACGTAGGCGTTCTCAAGCGCGGGCGTGGTGTACAGACGGCACACGTCCTCGTAGCCGGGGCGGTATCCGAACCACCGGCCCATCTGGAGGAGGGTGTCGTACGTCTTCGACACGCGCAGGTAGTAGCTGACGGTCAGGCCGTCCAGGGTGAGGCCGCGGGAGAGCTTCTGTCCTCCGATGGCGATCACGGACAGGCCGTTTCTCCGGTTCTCGTAGTAGTCGAGCGCATCCTTGGAGGTGCCGTTCACCGTCTTGACCTGGATCTTCCTGAGGGCAGGAAGGAGTTGTTCGGAGACCTGCTCCCAGGTCAGACGTTGCACCTCATCAGCCGGGAACTTGTCCGTGGTGGGAACAAAGTCCCGCTCCCAGAGCCCCCGGAGCTCGGCGCGGAGCTCAGGGCCCTTTCCGTACCGGTCTCGGATCATGTCAACGATGAGCCGCAGGTGGTCGTCGACCTGGTCGCGAACGAGGCTCTGCACCGCGGTGAAGCGGGTGACGTGCACCAGCATCGAGTTGTGAACCTTGGTCTGCCCTCGCGCCCGGCGGGCGGCACAGGCGAGCACGAACGAGAAGATCGCGTCGCGCAGGGACTGCGGGAGCCTGTCGCCAGGGATGTCACCGGACTTGTGCTTGGTGGGGAGCCAGCTGTCGGCGTCGTCCACATGGCGCACGAGCGGCAGCGGTTCCACGTCCTCCTCGTCCTCGTCGTCGACCCGGAGCCCGAAGACCCGCTCCGGACCAAGGTAGTTCGACGGCGAGGGAAGACTGCGGATGAAGCTGTACGGGAAGAGGTCTTCCCCTGCGACGCCGTGGTCCACGTCGGGGTCTATGTAGATGTTGGCGAAGGGGGTGGCCGTGTACCCGACGTAGGCGGCTTTGTCGAAGCTCTTCATGAGCCTGCGGATCGCGGCGTTGGTCTTGGTCGGGTCTGCCTCGGGGTCACGGACCGTGTTGATCGAGGCATTGTCGGCCTCGTCGTCGATGACGAACAGAGGGAGGTCCTTCACGACCTTCTCGCCGTTCTCGTCCTCGGTGCCGTGGACGTCTGTCACCCAGTTACGCAGGTATTCGAGGATCTTGTAGTGCTTCTTGACGACGAGGACGACGGGGAAGCTGCCGAGGGGGAAGTTGATGGCCTTGGCCGTCGCGAGCCCGAAGTCCCCCTTCTCCGCACTGCTTGTCGGTGACGCGATGTCGAGTTTCTTGGCGAGGGGCATGGCTCCCGCGCCGATCGCGCGTGAACGACCGTCCTCGTTCGATCGGTTCTGGTGCTGGGTGTCGAAACCCAGGAGCCCTTCGTCTATCCGCAGCTGTGTCTGGCTCCGGAGGTCGTTGTGGATGCCGGCAAGGACCACGATGAACCGGTATCCCGCGTCCACGGCCTTCGCGGCGAGCCCGATGTACTGGCCCGTCTTGCCTGACTGCACCTGGCCGATCACGAGCCCCTGGCGACGCCAGGGGCCAGAACGGCGAGGATCCTCCAACTGGCTCAGTACCTCGTCCGAGCTCTGGTCCAGTCGCCTCACGACCCACGGCGGAAGGTTCACCACATCTTCGAGATACCGCCGGTAGCGCTCCCAGAAGTCCCAGGCACGGTCGTTCTTCGCCTCGGGCAACCAGGGTTCGTGCCCCTTGGGGTCCACGAGTGCCAGCGACCGCTCCTGGAACACGGCGGTCATGGCCTCGATCTCCTTGGCCAACTGGTCCCGGTCAAGGGCCTCCCCCTGCGCGGCCAGCATCCCGAAGATGGCGTTGACCGCGTTCTGCACCTCGTCCGGCTTCGGCTGACGGTCCTGTGGCAGGAATCCGAGAACCAGACGCGTGGCCTTGGCCATGGGGTCGTCGGGAACGCTCACGTGGGACCTCCAGCGGGATGTAGACGGTGTCGAGCAGAGTAGGGGCGGCCACTGACAACGACTCAGGGTTCATCCGCTCCAGAAGCCCTGCAGTTGGTCGAAGGGAGGCATGGTCCGCAACCTCTCGCGCGCAGCGGCGGGCGATCGGCCGCCCGAGACGAGTGACTCGTAAATGCGCTCTGCCACCTCGGTAGCCCCTTCGTCGGCGAGTCCTGGACCACCGAACGGTTCCGGGTCGTCGCTGGTGTCCGTCTCATGCATCACACGGAGGGCGGCGACGGGCACCGTCTCCTCCAGAAGCCGGATCAATGCGCGTACGTCTGCAGTGCTGTTGCCGCCGGGGCGCAGAGCAGCCTGGACCAGTGGATGGCTGCGGTTGATCCGGCACGTGACCCTGCCATCCGGTCGGCGCACGTTCCACGCGTACGACAGGGGATCACCGTGCGTACGCGCAGCAACCTGTCCACGGTGCCGCAGCACGTCTGCGGCCCTCGCCCGGGCCTGTCGTGCGATGCGGTGGAGATGCGGACGTAGGCCCACGGGCGGGACGACGCTGGACTTCCTCACGTCGACACCCCATTCGACGTCCGCCTCGGCCGGGATGTCGACGGCGATGCGTGCCAGGTTGTACTTCTCCTCGCGACGCATGCCTCTCTGTCCCAGCCAGTCGCCGGCCAGGATCAGGCGGTTGCGGCGGTAGACGTAGAAGCCCTGCTGGTCGAGCCATCCTTGTGGTCCTGCAGCCAGGCCGTACTCCTCCGGGGTAAGCCGGTGGGCGCTGGGGAGGATGAACGCCTCGACCCTCACGGAACTGCCGCCGAGAGGCAGTTCCTCCGTGGGGAGCCGCTGGACAGAGGGGTGATTACCCATGAACGGATCCCAGGGGTCCACCGGGGTTCCGGACACGCGCAGGTTCCGGCGGCGGCTCCCGGTGAGGAATCGGGCGAATACCATTCCGAGGTGCGACTCCGTGCGGGCGGCCTCGGCGTAGAACTGCTTCTGGGTGCGCTCGTCGTCCTCGCGGACGTCACCACCGTTGTAGCCGTTGAGCCGCCGCCAGAGCACGATCGTCCCGTGGTCAGTGCCGCTCCGAAGCCTGTCCAGCACGATGGTTGTGTCGACGTCTGTTCCGTGGAGGAGCCTCCACTCGCCTGACTCCTCAACGACATCGAGGTCCCAGGTCCGTACGTGCCACACACCGTCGGTCGCTGTGGCCACGGAGAGTTGCCGCGACTGCGAGAACGAGGCGGACTTCAGACCGACGCCGAAACGGCCCAGGTCAGTGGAGGAACGTGAGGTCGCGGGCCCGCGAGCCGCCACGGTCATTGCCGTGACGAGTTCCTGGGCGCTCATGCCCCTGCCGTCGTCGGCGACTGCGATCCATGAGTCCCGTCCCGCCCAGGTGAACTCGACGTCGATGTGCCGGGCCTCAGCCGCGATGCTGTTGTCGACGAGATCCGCGACGGCAGCTGGCAACGAGTACCCCAGGGAGCTGAGCGAAGCCACCATGCCCGCGGGTTCGGGGGCCGCGATGTCGTACGTCATGCGTGGTTCGAGCCTGCTTCCCCGATATGGGCCCTCTCACTGTGCGGCTGACTCATGATCCACATGAATCAAAGGAACACCGCGAAATCAAGGAGGTGCCCCCTCCGCGTCGCCAGGTTCTCCACCCGGCAAACGCCCGCCCACGGTCGATGCTAGTAGAGGCGCGGGGTGAATGGCCTGGTGTTCTGCGGATTCCAGTGTGTGCGGCTATCGAGACACGGTGACCGTCATCGCCTCCACAGCCACTACCGCCGTTCACGGTCTGAGGCATTCGACAAGTGCTGGAGCTGTCTGCCGTTCCGCTGTCAGCGAGCTATAGGGCCCGCCCCGGGAAGCGGCGCAGGCCGTCCAGCGCCAATCTCGATGCGCTACGCCAGCGACCTTCGCACCGCGGTAACCAGCGAAGCCGCACGCACATCGTCGGCCACCGCTAGGGAGAGCAAGTTGGGTTACGCCGAGAACCTCGGCAGCTACTGGCGGGGCCGGTACAAGCTCGCGCCCGGCAAGTACGCCACCGTGCGCGATGCCGATGATGACGCCATCCGCTTCCGGACCAAGGCAGCGGCAAAGAAGGCGGCGGACGCCGAAGAAGCGAAGCTGTTGGCCGGAACGAAGAAGGCGCCTCCTGAGCGGATCACTTTCGGTGCCTACGTGAACCGCTGGTACGCCGCACAGGACTTGGCGGCATCCACCATGCAGACCTACCGGCGGCACATCGAAGAACACTTGCTCCCCGCGTTCGAGGATTTCGCCATCGCCGACATCCTGAGCACCGACATCGCCGCTTGGGAGAAGCGCGAACGTGCCGTTCCTTACGCGGCTACCAGCGTCAAGACATGGCGGGCGACACTGCACCTGATCCTTGCCGACGCTGTTGACGAGGGTCTGCGTGATTCCAATCCAGCGACCAAGCGACGCGGACGAGGGAAGCGCGCCGGCCGTTCCCGCAACCGTGGCCCGGAGAAGGCGGTCACCACGGCGCTCGGCATTCTGCTGCTCGCCGAGCGGATGGCGCTGCTGTCTGGCCGAGACGATGAGTTCGTTGGCGGAGTCCTCAAGGGCTACACAGGCATGCGCTGGGGCGAGATCATTGGCCTTCAGGCCGAGTTCGTCCGGCCGAAGAGCATTCGCGTTGAGTGGCAGCTCTACGAGCTGGATACCGGCGAACTGCACCGTTGCCCGCCCAAGGACGACTCCTATCGGGACATTGATGCTCCGGATTTCCTCGCTGCACTGCTTGCGAGCCACATCGCCCGGACGAAACCGAAGCCTTGTGAGTGCCACGGACTGGCCTACGTCTTCCGTGGTCACGGCGCTGCCAATGGCTCTGTGAGCCGTCCAGGAGCAAAGCTGGTCGACGTCGCTCGCCGCGCCGGCGTCTCGACGGGCACGGTGTCCAACGTCCTCAACCGCCCTGGCGCTGTGGCGGAGCCGACTCGCCTGAAGGTGCTGGAGGCCATCACCGATCTCGGGTATGTCCGTAACGCGGGAGCGGGGGAGCTGGCCGCACACTGGCGACGCTCGGGCTTCGCCACCTGGCTCTTTCGACCTGCCGCCACGGGACGGTACCCCGGACGCGGCAATCAGGAAGAGCACCCTGTGCCGGTCGTCGCTGAGCCGTGGCCCGGGATTCCCGCACGTGGGCGAGGGGCCTCCAAGCGGGCTGAGGCGTGCTGGGTGCCGATCGCTCCTGGGCTGACGCCGCACGGACTGCGCCATACGCACAAGACCCTGATGAGAGAGGTGGGGACCCCGCCGAAGCTGATGGACGAACGCATGGGTCATGAGGACGGCTCCGTGCAGTCCCGCTAGACCACATCACGGCTGGCATGCGGCAGGCGCTGATGTCCGCGCTCACCGGAATGTGGGAGGAGGCGTTGGACGCGCGCCGGGCGATGAGCCCCGGCTCGCCCGTTGCTGCTCTGGATGCGCTGCTGAGGGCTCGCGGGTAGGGCACTGGTCTGGAGACGATTTCCAAGATCTTCTCCAGGATTTCTCCAGAGAGCCTCTGGAGAACAGTTCAGGGCCGGTGCTGATCTCTCAGCACCGGCCCTGAACTGGTGTTTTTCTGTCGGGGTGGCGGGATTTGAACCCACGACCTCTTCGTCCCGAACGAAGCGCGCTGCCAAGCTGCGCTACACCCCGATGTCGCTGCACATCCTGCTTGTCGCGGCGACGTCGTTTACTTTAGCCCACTGGTGGCTGGAGACGAAATCCGGTTTTGGCGCGGTGGTGGGTGCGGTGGCGGAGGGGGTTCGGGCGGATGTGGTCGAGGGCCACGAGGAGGACGGCGAGGGCGTAGAAGGAGAGGCCGAGGAGGAGGGCGTTGCCGAGGACGGTCTTGTAGCCGTGGAGGTCGACGTCCAGGAACGGGTAGAGGTAGCGGGCCGGCGTGCCGGGCAGGAGCAGCTCGCCTCGGGTGAAGGAGAAGGCCAGGTAGGCGAGGGGGTACGCGAGCCAGGTCGCCGCGTTGCGTAGGCGCAGGCGGCCGGGGGCCGTCAGGAGCAGCCAGTCCAGGGTCGCCGCGATCGGCAGGGCCGTGTGCAGGACCACGTTCGTGATCCTTGCCCAGCCCGTCGGCGCCGCCGTGTCCGTCATGGAGAACGGCGTAGTCGTCTCCGCCAGGAGCAGGTGATACACCAGGCCCGCGAGCAGGACATACAACAGTGTCGCGCCGGTCAGCGCGGCCGGCAGCGGGCGGCGTGCGGTCCAGGCCCTGCGGGCCGATGCCGTGGAGACCAAGGCCAGCAGGACGGCGCTCTGGATCGTGAAGTAGCTGAGGACTCGTGGCGGGCTGCCCAGGAGCAGGTCGATCGTCACCGCCGCGGCGGCCGTCAGAGCGACCAGAAGGCGGTACGCGGCGGTCAGCGGGCGGCGTACAGGGGCCACCACCGCCGTGGCGGGGACGGGGGAGGGCAGCAGCGCGGGCATGCCCGGGATCGCGGGAAGATCCGGGATGTCCCTGGGTATCGGGGCGGTCATGCCCTCACGCTAAGCAGGGGGGACGAAAGGGGCGATACGGGCGGGCCGTGCGGGTTAACCGCTCAGGCACCCGGCCCGTGACAGCCCTGTCCTACCTCCCGCCCCGCCCCGCCAACGTCCCTTACTCCTGCCCCGTCAACGTCTCCTACTCCTGCCCCGCCAACGTCCCTTACTCCTGCCCCACCAACGTCCCCTACTCCCGCCCCACCAACGTCAGCAGCGTCGCCTCCGGCGGGCACGCGAACCGTACCGGCGTGTAGCGGTTCGTGCCGCAGCCTGCCGAGACGTGCAGGTAGGACGTCCTGCCCTCCGCCGTGTGCGTCGACAGGCCCTTCACCCGGTCCGTGTCGAGGTCGCAGTTGGTGACCAGGGCGCCGTAGAAGGGGATGCACAGCTGGCCGCCGTGCGTGTGGCCGGCCAGGATCAAGGGGTAGGCGTCGGACGCGTACGCGTCAAGGACGCGCAGATACGGCGCGTGCACCACGCCCATCGAGAAGTCCACCGAGGACGACGGGCCGCCCGCCACCTCCGCGTACCGGTCCCGCTTGATGTGCGGGTCGTCCAGTCCCGTCAGTTCCACCGACACGCCCTCGACCTTCAGCGTGCCGCGCGTGTTCGTCAGGTTCAGCCAGCCCGCCGCGTCGAAACCGTCCCGCAGGTCCTCCCACGGGTTGTGAACCACGCCGACCGCGGGCGGGTTCCCGTTCAGACCGTGCCGGCCGCTCGTCTTCTCCAGGAGGTAGCGAGCGGGGTTACGGGGCTTCGGGCCGTAGTAGTCGTTGGAGCCGAAGACGTACGCCCCCGGGAACTCCATCAGCGGGCCCAGCGCGTCCAGGACCTCGGGCACGCCCTCCGGGTCCGACAGGTTGTCGCCGGTGTTGATCACGAAGTCCGGGCGCAGTCCCGCCAGCGAGCGCAGCCAGCGCTGCTTCTTGCGCTGGCCGCCGACCATGTGGATGTCGGAGACCTGGAGCACGCGCAGGGGCCGCATGCCGGCGGGCAGCACAGGGACCGTCACCCGTCGCAGACGGAAGGAGCGGGCTTCGAAGCCCGCCGAGTACAGCAGTCCGGCGGCGCCAATCGCCGCCATTCCCAAAGGAACTCCGTATCGCGCGCGCATGCCTCCATCGTGTCAGATCGCGGGCGCGCACTTGACCAGTCGCCCGGGATCCCGTAAATGCACGGGCGTCTCTCGTCGTACACCTGCGACAATCAAACCCATGACCACCACGCTCAAGTCGAAGCTTCAGGCAGACCTCAACGCCGCGATCAAGGAGCGCGATGAGCTCCGCTCCTCGACGCTCCGGCTGACCCTCACCGCGATCACCAAGGAGGAGGTCGCGGGCAAGGAGAAGCGTGAGCTCTCCGACGACGAGGTCCTCAAGGTGATCACCAAGGAGGCGAAGAAGCGCCGCGAGGCTGCGGACGCCTTCGCCCAGGGTGGTCGGGCCGAGAGCGCCGAGCGGGAGAAGGCGGAGGGCGAGGTGCTCGCCGAGTACCTGCCCAAGCAGCTGTCCGACGACGAGCTGAACGACATCGTCGCCCAGGCCGTCGAGGAGGCGAAGGCGGCGGGCGCCGAGGGGCCGCGGGCCATGGGCGCCGTCATGAAGATCGTGAACCCGAAGGTCGCCGGTCTCGCCGAGGGTGGCCGCGTCGCCGCCGCGGTGAAGAAGCTGCTCGCCGGCTGAGAACAGGGCCCAAAAGCCCCGCTGTTCCTCCCCTTCCGGGAGGGGACAGCGGGGCTTTTTGCGTTTCCGGGCCGTATCGCCGTATCGCCGTATCGCCGTATCGCTGTGCCGCTGTGCCTCCGGCCGCTCTGGCGTAATGACGTCAATTCCCCCGCATCCGTTGAGGCGTTCAGGTCACCTCTGATCGAATAGTGCATCAACAAGGCTTGTACCAGCGGGCTTTCACCTTTCGCGACTGACGAACGCGTCATTCGAAGTCATTCGAAGTCATACGACGTCGTACGACGCCGTCCTCGCCCCTTCGCCGCATACGCACCCCCCCAACTTCCGGCCCCGCCCTGTCCATCCGCGGGCCGGACGATTCGTGCCGTCCAGGCACGCGTATCAGGAAAGGACGAGTGGTTGAGTCCCAGACAAGGAAAAAGCCAAGGAGCAAGGCAACGTGCGCGAGCCCCACTGGCCCTCATCGCGGCCGGCGGAATTCTCGCGGGTCTGCTGCAAGCCACGGCCTGGGCGGAGGAGGCCGCGCCACCCGGCACGGGCACAAGCACCGGCACCAAGGCAGCAGTGGCCGGGCCGGACTCCGTGCCCACCGGCGACCGTGTCGACGTACTCGGCGAGGACTACAAGTCATCGGCGGACATCGCCTGGACCAGTACCGGTGACGCGCAGGGCTTCCATCTGCTGACCGCGACGGAGAAGAGCGGTTACGCGTGGAAGACGCTGGCGTCGCTGGCCGAGCCGGGGTTCGACGCGGACCAGTGGATCGGCAACGTGTGTGTCACCGGGTCGGGGAAGCGCGCGGTGGTCGTGTACGCGCCGCGCACGTTCACCAACGACCCGAAGCTGATGGCACGCGGTGGTTTCACGGCCGTGGTCGACCTGGTCACCGGCGCCGTGACGAAACTGAAGGTCAACGCCTCGCTGTCGTACTACAACCCGGGTTGCGGCACCGGTGAGACCGCGGTGCTGACGCAGTCGCCGGGGGAGGACCGGAAGAAGACCCGGTTGATCCGGGTCGACGCGGCAACCGGCAGGACCGCCACGCCCGTTGTGGTGGACGGGCAGGTCACCTCCTCCGTGCCGGCCGGTGACGGGAAGGTCGCCGCGGCGGTCGGCCGCACGCTCGTCGAGATCGACGGCGAGGGGCGTAAGAAGAAGCTCGCCACCACGGGTACCGTGCCGTACCGCATCAGCCGCGACGGCGACGGCGGTTATGTGTTCCTGGAGCGGGTGCAGCGCGACAGCCTCAAGGAGAACGAGACGGCCCTCGTGCGGCGTTGGGCCGACAAGAAGGTCACGCGGCTCGGCTCCGGACCGCTCGGCGACACCGGGCTGACCAGGCGCGGCGGCCAGGTCTATCTCACCGGTGGGGTGAAGGCCGAGAAGGGTCTGCCGAAGACCGTCACCCGGCTGGCCGGGGCGGACAAGGACGCGACCCTCTCCACCAAGGGTGCCGCGATCGTCCAGCACACCGAGTGGGCGGACGGCAGGAGTTCGCCGAAGTACCTCCAGCCCGACTCGGCGCTCGACGCCCGGCCCGTGAACGTCACGGCGACGGTCCGGGACAGCGGTGAGCAGGCCGAGTTCGTGGTGACGCCGCTGAAGTCGAAGTCGGCGCAGTGGGAGACCTCGCGCACGCCGTCACCGCTGCTGGGCAAGGCGCCCAAAGGCACGGGTAAAGCGCCCGAAGGCACGCAGAAGGCGTCCGACGAGACGTCGGGCATGCGCACCAACTCCCTCACCACCCAGCCCCTTTCGGCCGACGACCCGGCCGACGTCACCGGCACCCGCACCGAGATCGTCGAGTCGGAACGGACCTGTTCCGTGCCCCGCAACGACCCGCGCAACCAGGCGATGCAGCCCAAGCCGCGTCAGGTGGAGTGGGCCGTCGACAAGGCCGTGACCGGGAAGTTGAACCTCGGCGCCTCGCGGTCGGCGAACTGGAAGAACCTCGGGATGCCGGCGTACGCGCCGCAGACCCTGTTCCCGAACCCGACCCTGGAGGGCGGCGGCCGGGTGCCGGCGCAGGTGCTGCTCGGCATCACCACGCAGGAGTCGAACATGTGGCAGGCCGCCCGTTCGGCGGTGCCCGGCGTCACGGGCAGTCCGCTGATCGGGAACTTCTACGGCATCGACTACTACGACGGCAACACCGACAACGACTGGGACATCGACTGGTCCGAGGCCGACTGCGGCTACGGCGTCACCCAGGTCACCGACCACATGCGTCTCGGCGGCCGGGAGCACGGCAAGGGCGGCACCGCCTGGGGCTACGACAAGCAGCGCGCCGTGGGCCTCGACTACGCCGCGAACATAGCCGCCGGTCTTCAGATCCTGGTCGACAAGTGGAACCAGACCCGCAAGGCCGGCCTCGTCGTCCACGACGGCAACGCCAACCGGCTGGAGAACTGGTTCTTCGCGCTGTGGGCGTACAACTCGGGCTTCTACGAGAACGTCAACGGCAACGACGCCTGGGGCGTGGGCTGGGCCAACAACCCCGCCAACCCCGAATGGGACGCCGGCCGTATGCCGTTCATGGAGGACCGGCTCGGCAACGAGGACGCCTCGGCCGCCGCGCGTCCGCAGAACTGGCCCTACCCGGAGAAGGTGCTGGGCTTCGCCGCCCACCCCCCGTCCTTCATCGAGTCCCCGGGCACGATGGTCGCGGCGTTCCGCGCGGCCTGGTGGAACGGCACCTCCGAGGACGCCACCGTCCAGGGCTCGGCCAAGTACAACCGAGCCAAGGTCAAGCCGCCGGAGGACCTGTTCTGCGGCCCGTACAACTGGTGCGAGCCGTCGAAGATCGGTGACGGCGCGGCCAATGAGCCCGGCGCGGGGCCGTGCACCCGCGACGACTTCAAGTGCTGGTACAACCAGTCGGTGAGCTGGAAGACGGACTGCTCGTACTCGTGCGGCAACGAGTTCTTCCGCTTCACCTCGCCCGACTACGACGCCGAACAGGCGGACGGCACCGCCTACCCGCCCAACTGCTCCCGGTCCGGGCTGCCTTCGGGCTCGATGATCATCGACGACCTGCCCGGCGGCACCCCGTCGGTCCGGCCCGGCTGCGCCAACGCCGACTGGTCCAACGAGGGCAGCTTCTCCCTCGACTTCGGTGACGGAGAGGCGGGGCTCGCCCATGACGGGCAGACCATCTCCGCCGTCTGGCCGGCCAAGGTCGATCTGCACCAGCTCGGGGCCGGCTTCGGCGGTCACTTCTACTTCGGCCACGACCGCTCGCAGGGTGCCAAGGGCGAACGGCTGAAGATGACCGGCACCTGGACGCTGAACAAGGCGGTCAGCGGGCCCGCGAAGATCTGGGTCCACCTGCCCGACCACGGGGCGCAGGTCAAGTACGCCACGTACAAGATCTCCACCGCCAAGGGCGTCAAGACCCGGGTCATCAACCAGAACGGCAGCTCCAACCGCTGGGTGTCCCTCGGCGCGTTCATGTTCGACGACAAGCCGAAGGTCACGCTGTCGACCATCACGCAGGACGGCACCGGGGACAAGGACATCGCGTACGACGCCGTGGCGGTGCAGCCGATCAGCGGGCGGTTCGTGGAGCGGACCATGACCGCGGCGGCCATCTTCGACTCCAACCAGAACCTCAACGGCAACCTGCCGGAGGAGTTCTACACGCCGCTGCGCAGCATGAAGACCCTGTACGACTGGGGCATGGGCCTGGCCTACCAGGGGCCGCGCTGGGACAACCCCGGGGCGGACACGGTCGGCATCACCGGCGCCGCGCGCTGCCCCACGGTCGTGCCGGTGGGCGAGTGCAGCGGACAGCGGACCTACGACGCCGCCGAGAAGTGGTACAAGGACATCAAGGCGGGCGGCTGGACGCCGAACTCCGACGGAACGGCGCCCGGTATGTCCATCCCGGTGTGGATGGCCATGTCCAACAAGCGCCCGGACGCGTCGCAGCCGGCGAGCGTGGCCCTCAAGACCGACGACAGCTACAAGATCAAGAGTGATGTCGAGATCAGCTTCATCGTCGACGACTCCACCGGGAAGATCGTCTCCGGGAGCGAGTCGGGCGACTACCAGGTCCGGATCGGCAACGCCCATCTGCCGCACTTCGTGACCGACATCATCCAGGCCATCGAGTCGGACTACGGCATCACCAAGCCCGACATCGACTACACCACGTACGACGCCCTCGAGTACGGCAAGGACGTGGAGGCCCATCCGTACACCGACGGCGACACCCCGGGGCAGGTGTTCTTCCCGCACTTCCGGGGAGCGCGGCTGAACTCGGACAGCACGTGCGTGGACTTCCGGGCGGTCGGCGGCGGTGTGCACGGATACCGGCCGATGATCGCGCACAAGTACATCAACGACAACGTCAAGGCGTGGGTGGACAAGGTGAAGGCCCACCCCGAGACCAACATCATGATCCGGAACTTCGCCGGTGACATCTACTCGATGTTCTTCAAGAACAGCGGGGACAACAACATCTTCGGCAGTCAGATCGGCAACGCCCCGCCGATCTGGCAGGACGTCGCGGCCGCGTTCTGCGCGGACGGCAGCGTCAAGCCGACGCATCTGGTGCCTAACCGGGACGCGGTGCCGAACAACGGCATCGTCTGGCAGAGCTACATGCCCGACCTGTACCTCTATGTAGACGACCGGATGACCGACAACCTCGGCCGGCCGTCCAGCCAGCGGATCAAGCTGGGAGACTGGGGGAACTTCTCCAACGTTCCCGGCGTCAACAGCATCGGCGGGAACGCCTACGGGAAGTGCGACGCGACCGACCGCGGCAGCGGCGGCAACCCGTGGGCCGTGGACGCTCCCGTGCCGATCATCGGTGACGGACCCGGCGCCCGTCCGGCCGGTGTCGTGCACTGCGACGCCGCGACCACCGGGTTCCTCGACAACTACACGCCGTAGGGCGTAGAACCGCCCGGGACCGCCCTCGCGGTGGTCCCGGGCGCGCTCGTGGAAAGGAGCGGACCGTGGGTGCCGGCATCCTGCTCGTGCCGATGACCGTCTACCTGATCTTGATGTCGCTGTTCTGCGTCAAGGTCGGTGACAGCAGCTCATGGAAGGTGGGTTGGCTCATGGCGGCCGCCCTGGTGCTGGCCCCGCTGGGCGTCTTCGTGGCCTTCCTGATTCCTTGAGAACCCGGTGGGGGGCAACAGGCCGAGCGCCATGGCGCGGGCGCCCAGGGCCACCCGTCCGACAACCCCCAGACGGTCCATCAGGCGCTGTATCTTGCGCTGCACCGTGCGATGGCCCATTCCCAGGCGCCGCCCGATGGAGGCGTCGTTGAGCCCCAGATACAGCAGATTCAGAATTCTTCGGTCATCGATGTCGATGTACGGCGTTTTCGCACTCGCTTCAGATTCCGGCGTAATCGTCAATTTCGCCCTCCCCCGAGTCGGCCCCGTGTCGACTGCATGGCCAGTCTAGGAAGCGCCACCGACAACAGACATTCGAATAAATCTGGCCAAGCGGACGTAAAGGCACGGTAAACACGCAGGGTCACGCTATGTGTGGCGCAATTACGCCGTCCCGTATGCCGGATTGGCGCAGCTGATCAACTTTGTGCGCCTATTACTCGTCCACAGGCTGATCTAGGGTCGTTCACAGGTGAACAGGTCGCTGTGTGCTCATGGGGGGGCCTCGTATGGATCACTCACCAGGCGTGGACGAAGTCGAACTGCGCATTCTGCGGTTGTTGTGCGAGGGGCTGGGCGAGGCCGCCATCGGGCGGAGAGTGGGCCTCGGGCATCGCACGGTTCAGCGCCGTATGCGAAATCTGATGACCCGTTGGCAGGTCAAGGGGCGGGTCGCGCTGGGCGCCCGCGCCCAGGAACTGGGTCTGCTGTAGTCCGCCCCTTCTGACGAAAGGAATTCCGTGTTGCGCATGACCAAGAAGGCCCTGGTCGGAGTACCGGCCGCCCTCCTGCTGATCCTGGGCAGCCCCGGAGCCGCCCACGCCGACGACGGCTACGGACACTGCAACGCCGCGAGCGACGACGCCGGAGGCGAGGACTGTACGGTCAGCTTCTTCAACGGGCAGAACGTCCATGTCAGTGAAATGGACTTCTACGCCAACGGGGAGCGCATGTTCCTGCGCGACCACTACGCGGACGGCAGAGGCATCGTGGCCGAGATCGGCGCCCTGTCGAAGTGGTGGGCCAACACCGGGGGCGCCGGCACCACGTACGAGGCTCCGCTGCCCGACATCACCGAGGGCCAGACGATCGCCATCAAGGTGTGCCAGACCGACAACGGGAGCTGGCTCAACTGCGTGACCGTCTACGCGACCGCCTGACAGGAATCCAGCAAAAGCCTGATCCGATCCTCCGGAGGAGAGCCATGCGTGCTTATCAGCGAATTCTGGGAATCGCGGGTGCCGCGGTCGGTCTCACGGTCCTGGCCGGCCACACCGCCTGGGCCGAGACGGACTGCTACACCAACGCGAAGAACTACTACGCCTCGATGGTGTCGTTCACCGCGTACGGCGAAAAGGTGAACGTCATCGACCAGGAAGCCGACGGGCATTCCGCCGTCGCGATTCTCGACGTCCACAACGACGTCCACGGCGGCACGTTCCAGAGCTACATACTCTGGAACCCCGACGGCAAGAACACGGGGAAGCTCTACGACCTCGACATCGTCGAGGGAACTCCCGTCGTCCTCACGGGGTGTGTGGGCGAGTACGGCACCAAGTCGGTCATCTGGAGCTCCTGCGGCACCTCGGTCACCGGTGTCGCCTGACGGCCGTACCGAGGACAGGAAGAAGGGGCCCGGCATGTGCCGGGCCCCTTCTCCGTGTCAGCGACGAACGGTCAGCCGCAGTGGACGCTCTTGAGGCTCCGGCCGGCCCACGCGCCACCGTTGTCCTCGCCCCCGCCGAGATCGATGCAGTGCCCGTTGGTCGAGGTCACCGACACCGGTCCCGCGTAGTACTTGTACGCGCCCGAGTCGGGGGCGTTGCCGCTGCGGCCGGATATGTTGATGCCCACTTCCATGTAGTGGGTCGTGCCGTAGTACTTCTTCGCCAGCAGCACGGCACAGTTGGTCCCGCCGTTCGCCGAGGAGTAGTACAGACGCAGCTGCCCCCACACTTCACCGGTCGCGGGTGTGTTGTACGTGTCGATGAGACTCCCCGGACAGCCGTACTCGGCGGCCGCGTCCGTGGCGGCGAAGGCGCCGGGGGCGGTCGCCATGCTGAGGCCGGTGAGCGACAGGGCGAGGGCGGCCGAGGTCGCGAGAATTCTGCGCATGGTCAATCACACTTCCGTTTCTTGTATGGGTACGCGAATGATGGATCAGGCCACGCCGTGGCAGTTCGCTACGACGTTGGAGCCGAAGTCGATCCCGCCCGTAACCGTGCCGTCCCAGTCACCGAGCCAGGCGTTGATGACGACCGAAGTCCCCTCGGCTATGTCGAGGTCGACATCGCGGACGCCGCCGTCCGCGCTCATTCTGTTCCAGTAGAAGTAGTGGCCGTCGCCGTAGATCTCGATGCCGCCGATCGCGGAATGCCCGTCGGCGAAGATGTCGTCGATCAGGAGATGTTCGCCGTACGCCTGGAACGTGGCCTTGGCGCCGCCGTTGTCGGAATAGTCGGTGCAGTTCGTCTCGGCCTCGGCGGTCGCCGTCATGCCGATGCTGAGTGCCGCCATGATCGGAAGTACGGCCACGGCGCGTGCGAGCTTGCGCATGGGATGACCCCTTCTTGTTCTCGTGCTGGATCCGTCGGTTTCTGGTTCAGTCCCTGTGGCAGGAGGCCGAGATCACGAGCCGTGGCCTCAGGTCCGCCGAGAAGGGGGTGCCGGCCGCGGGCGTCTGCCCGCAGACCTCGTAGGACCAACTCCGCTCTTTGGAGACGGCTTTGCCGCTCACGTCCACGCGTATGTGCGGCGGTGCGTAGCCCGCCAGCACGAGCTGGTCGGTGGCCTTGCGGAGCTGGGTGCCCACGACGTTCGGCGTGGCGCCGGCTTTCACCTCGGCGCCGACCTTCGAGGGGCATGTCTCGGAATTCCGGACCGCGAAGAAGATCACCGCGCTGAGGTTCGGTTTCTCCTTCTCGAAGCAGACCTTGAATTTCTTCGCGTGGGCCGGACTCACATATCGGTTCAGGCCCGTCGCATCGCGGAGCGAGAACCCTTTGCGCTGGTCTGCCGTTTCCCTCATGGCGCTGTCGAGCGGGCCCTTGGCCGGGAGGATGGGGGATTCGCTTTCATCATTCGCTGCGGCCGGCTTCCCGTGTTCCTCACCGGCCGTGGCCGAGCCGCATGCGCTGACACCGGCAAAAATCGCCAGAGTGGCCGCTGTGCCCGCCAAGAAGCCCCGTATTCGCCTCTCGGAGATGTTCAGCAATCCCATGAATCACTCCTCCCCTCCTGCGCGTGAGGGTCAGAGGATCATCAGCGCAATTGAGGAGTCAAGGGCTTTGATGGTGCCCGAGTTGGGGGGTTGCTGAGTAATTCTGTGACTTCGTGTCCGTCTCATGTGGTGCTTTTCCGAGGGCGTGAAAGGGCACCTTTGCGGCCCGCACCGCCGCGGCGTCCACGATCACGGCGGCCCAGTCGGACTCGCCCGGACGCGCGGGCCCGCCACGCACCGCGGTCCGGCGCAGCCGTCGCCACACTCCGGCCTCCGTCCAGGCGGTGAAGCGGCGATGCGCGGTCGCCGGCGAGACCCCGAGCCAGGGCGGCAGCAGCCGCCAGGCGCAGCCGCTGGTCAGCACGTACACCACCGCGGTGAGCACCGCGCGCTCGTCCACGGGAGCCGTGCCTCCGCCCTGTCTGCGCGGCGTGAACGCGGGGAGCAACGGCTCTGCCAGGGCCCACAACTCGTCGGAGACCAGTCGTCGGGAGAGATCACCAGCCATGCGCACCATCGTCGTCGGTGCCACATGAGACGGAGGCGGGTCGAGCCAAGTTGTCGCAATCACGCCAACATGGCAGCAGGGCTGGACAGCGGACGGCCGGGACGCCGGAAGGCCAAAACGCCAGTAGGCACAGGACGCCAGAAGGCCAGGCCGCCAGAAGGGCCAGGACGCCAGAGGGCCAGGACGCCAGAGGGCCAGGACGCCAGAGGGCCAGGACGCCAGAGGGCCAGGACGCCAGAAGTCGCAGCCTCCGGTGTCCTGGCCCGTTCGCTCAGGCGTACGCCTTACCCGCGCCCGCCGCCGTTCCCGTTGTTGCCCTGGAACAGGTTCTCCGGGATGGAGAAGGTGGGCGTCGGGAACGAACCGCCGTCGGTACCGCCGTCGCCCTGGCCGCCGGTGTTGCCGTTGTCGTCGCCGTTGTCCCCGTCGCCGTTGCCGTCCCCGTTGCCATTGCCGTTCCCGTCGCCGTCACCGCGACCCGGGTTGTCCTCCGGGATGTCGACGAAGTTGAAGTTCGGGGCGTCCTTCCCGGCGAGGGCGCCGGTCATGGCGTCCTTCCAGATCGGGCCCGGGACCTGGCCGCCGTAGACGAGCTCGTTGTACTCGCCGCCGATGTAGATCTTCTTCATCTCGACCTTCTGGGAGGCGCTGCCCACCCAGACGGCGCCCGAGAGGTTCGGCGTGTAGCCGACGAACCAGGCGTTCTTGCGGGAGTCCGTCGTACCCGTCTTACCGGCGTTGTCGCGGTCGGAGAGGCCCGCCGTCTTGCCGGTACCGGAGTCGACCACGCCCTTGAGGAGCTGGTTGACGGTGTCCGCGGTCTTCTCGGACATCGCGCGTGAGCAGGTCGACTTGGGAACCTCGAGCGACTTCTTCGCCTGGCCGACCTTCTGGGTGATCGACTCGATGGCGACCGGCGTGCAGTACATGCCGCGGGCGGCGAAGGCGGCGTACGCGGTCGCCATCGTCAGCGGGGAGATGCCCTTGGAACCCAGCGCGATCGCGGGCACCTCGGGCAGCTTGTCGCCGTTGCCCTGGACGACCTGGAGCTTGTTGGTCATGTTGACCACGGGGCACAGGCCGATGTCGGAGATCATCTGCACGAAGTAGGTGTTGACCGACAGCTCCATCGCCTTGCGCAGGCGGTAGGGGCCCTTCTCCGACTCCGACTCGTTCTCCAGCTTCTCGCCCCTCGTGTTGACCCACGGCTTGCTGTCGCAGGTCTGGACGGGGCTCGGGTACTCCATCTGGTACGGCGACGAGTACTCCTGGTCGGCCGGCCGGCCCTCCTCCAACGCGGCCGCCGCGACGAACGGCTTGAACGTCGAACCGGTCGGGAAGCCGAAGTTGGAGCCGCCCATGCCGTAGCCGACCGAGTAGTTGATCACCGTCTGGTGCTGCTTGGCGTTGGTGCCGTACGGCTTCGACTGCCCCATCGCCACGATCTTGCCGGTGCCGGGCTCGACGAGGGTGGCCGCGGCGGCGACCTTGTCGCTCTCGTAGACGTGGTCCTTCAGCGACTTCTTGACGGAGTCCTGCGCCTGCGGGTCGAGCGTCGTACGGATGGTCAGGCCGCCCTGGTTCCAGGTCTTGGCCCGGGCCTCCTTGGTCTTGCCGAAGACCGGGTCGGTGAGGAAGACGTTGCGCACGTAGTCACAGAAGAACCCGGCGTCGTCGACCGCGGTGATGCAGCCGTTCCTCGGCTTGCTGACCTTCAGGCCCAGCTTCTCGCTCTGCGCCTTCCTGGACTGGGCCGCCGAGATGTCACCGACCTCGGCCATGCGTTGCAGCACGACATTGCGCCGCTTGGTCGCCTCCGCCTCGTCGTTGATCGGGTCGTACCGGCTCGGCGACTGGACGATGCCGGCGAGCAGCGCCGACTGGGCGAGGGTGAGGTCCTTGGCGGACGTGGAGAAGTAGCGCTGGGCGGCGGCCTCGACGCCGTACGCCTGCTGGCCGAAGAACGTGATGTTCAGGTAGTTCTCGAGGATCTTCTTCTTGCCGAGCTCCTCCTCGACCTGGATCGCGTACTTCAGCTCCTTGATCTTGCGGCCGATGGTCTGCTGGGTGGCCTGGGCGACCTTCGTCGGGTCGTCGCCCGCCTCTTCCACGAAGACGTTCTTCACGTACTGCTGGGTGAGCGTCGAGGCGCCCTCGGCGACCCCGCTGCTCTGCACGTTCTTGTTGAGGGCGCGCAGCACGCCCTTCAGGTCCACCGCGCCGTGCTTGTAGAAGCGCGAGTCCTCGATCGCCACGATGGCGTTCTGCATGTACGGCGAGATGTCCTTGAGCTCGACCACCGTGCGGTCACGCGAGTAGACCGTGGCGATGGTGGCGCCCTTGGCGTCGAGGATCGTGGTGCGCTGGCTCAGCGGCGGGGTCTTCAGATTGGCCGGGAGCTCGTCGAAGCTCTCCACCGATCCCTTGGCCGCGAGTCCGAGCGCGCCGAAGGCGGGCAGGGCGATGCCGGCCAGCACCGCACCCGCGAGCACGCTGACACCGAGGAACTTCGCGGCCTGCTGGGTGGGGGACAGACCGCCACCGGAGCGCTTCTTCGACATGGGGGCAGCCTAATCCGTACTCATGAGCGTTCGACGAAGACGGCAGGCCGTTTCGAGCGCATGGCAAAGAGGGGGCCTACCTTCTCATTCGCCGGACACGCGCGCAGGCCTTGGCCTAAGCTGCTCTCAACTGTCACAGCAGCGCGGCCACGTATCAATACGTCCGGCGACCCCGAATCGTTCCGGAGGTTCCCCGACTTTCTGGTGGGGACGTGTCCGAATCCGCCTTGTGTGTCACCTGGTGCCCGTTGTGACTCAACAGAACTGTCCCGCTTTGCCGGGATGATCACGCATGTCGCGGGCTCACTCCCCCGGGTGATCTGCCGCTTACGCATAGTCCGTTCGGGCCATTCAAGATTGGGCCCGAAGGGGGTGTTGCGCTGTGCCCACCTTCCGTAACGTCCTCAACTGGCGGCGGTGAATATGCCGCTGCCGCCGTGGGGGAGCCTCGATTCGGGAGAGGACGGCGCCGGTATGGGCTGGGTAACCGACTGGAGTGCGCAGGCGGCCTGCCGCACTACCGATCCGGATGAACTGTTCGTTCAAGGAGCAGCGCAGAACAGGGCCAAGGCGGTGTGCACCGGATGTCCGGTGCGGACCGAGTGCCTGGCCGATGCGCTCGACAACCGCGTCGAGTTCGGCGTGTGGGGAGGCATGACGGAGCGGGAGCGCCGCGCACTGCTGCGCAGGCGTCCATTGGTCACTTCCTGGCGCCGGCTCCTCGAGACCGCGCGCACGGAGTACGAACGAGGGGCCGGCATCCTGCCCCTCGACGACGACGAGGTGTACGAGAACTACGCGGCGGTGGGCTGAGCCCTCCGGGTCATCCATCGGGCCCTTCGGGCAACCCACCGGGGCCTGGCCCCGCAGGGGCGCCCTCGGGTCATTCCTCCGCGCTCTCGGGCAGCTCCGGCCGACCGGCCGCGAGCCGTGCCCCGATGTCCCGCAGCCCCGCGAGGTCATGGACGTCGCCGGGCAGCGCGGCCACCTCTGTCACCGCCACCTCGGGGTGGAGCGCGGTGAAGCGGTCGCGCGTGCGCTGCTCGCGGGAGAGCAGCCGCATACGCTCGGCATGCAGCCTGAGCAGGCCTGCGGTGAGTTGTCCGACGGTCTGATCCGAGGTGGGGGAACCTGAACTGCCGTCTGTGTCGGGAGAGTTACGAACTCCAGCTTTCCCGGCCTCCTGATCCACAATGCGGGTCTCTTCAAGATTTTCCGCGGCGGCGAGTGCCCGCTCGGCCGACAGCCGGGCGGCTCCGCTGCCGTGGACCCGGTTGAGCACCAGCCCCGCGAGGGGCATGTCCTCGGCCGCGAGGCGCTCCACGAAGTAGGCGGCCTCCCGCAGCGCGTCCCGCTCCGGGGCGGCCACCACCAGGAACGCCGTGCCGGGCGCCTGGAGCAGTTTGTACGTCGCGTCCGCGCGTGTGCGGAACCCGCCGAACATGGAGTCCATGGCGGACACGAACGTCTGGACGTCCTTGAGGAGTTGACCACCGAGCAGCTTGCCGAGGGTGCCCGTCATCATCGACATCCCCACGTTGAGGAACTTCATCCCCGCGCGCCCGCCGAGCTTGGCCGGGGCGGTGAGCAGCCGGATCAGCTTGCCGTCGAGGAAGGAGCCGAGCCGCTTGGGCGCGTCCAGGAAGTCCAGCGCGGACCGGGACGGCGGGGTGTCGACGATGATCAGGTCCCACTCGTCCTTCGCCCGCAGCTGTCCCAGCTTCTCCATCGCCATGTACTCCTGCGTGCCCGCGAAGCCCGCCGAGAGCGACTGGTAGAAGGGGTTGCCGAGAATCGCGGAGGCCCGCTCGGGATCCGCGTGCGCCTCGACGATCTCGTCGAAGGTGCGCTTCATGTCCAGCATCATCGCGTGCAGCTCGCCGTCGCCCTCGACGCCCTTCACGCGTCGCGGGGTGTTGTCCAGCGAGTCGATGCCCATGGACTGGGCGAGCCGGCGGGCCGGGTCGATGGTCAGCACGACCACCTTCCGGCCCCGCTCGGCGGCCCGCAGCCCCAGCGCCGCCGCGGTCGTGGTCTTGCCGACCCCGCCCGAGCCGCAGCACACCACGATGCGGGTCGCCGGGTCGTCAAGGAGGGGGTCGAGATCGAGCACGCGCGCGGGGGAGAGGCGGTGCTGCCGCTCGGCGTCCGGGCTCATGACATCCCCTGCTTCCGCAGTTCCGTGGCCAGTGCGTACAACCCCGCCAGGTCCATGCCCTCGGCGTGCAGCGGCAGTTCGTGCAGTGGCAGGTCCAGTTCGCCGAGGACCGCGCGCTGTTCGTGCTCCAGCGTGTACCGCTCGGCGTACTCCTCGGCCTGGGCCAGGAGCGGGTCCACCAGCCGCTCGGCATGCCCGCCGCGCCGCGCCCCGCCCAGCCCCGCGGCGGACAGCGACTGCGCGAAGGAGGAACGAGCCGTGCCGCGTACGAGTTCCAGCTCGGCCGCGTCCAACACCTCCGGGCGCACCATGTTCACGATGACCCGGCCCACCGGCAGGTTCGCCGCCCGCAGCTCGGCGATGCCGTCCGCGGTCTCCTGGACGGGCATCTCCTCAAGCAGCGTCACCAGGTGCACGGCCGTCTCCGGCGACTTCAGCACCCGCATCACGGCCTGCGCCTGATTGTGTATCGGCCCTATCTTGGCGAGGCCCGCGACCTCGTCGTTCACGTTCAGGAAGCGCGTGATGCGCCCGGTGGGCGGCGCGTCCATCACGACGTAGTCGTAGGCGAACCGCCCGGACTTCTCCTTGCGCCGCACCGCCTCGCACGCCTTGCCGGTCAGGAGTACGTCCCTGAGGCCGGGGGCGACGGTGGTGGCGAAGTCGATGGCGCCGAGCTTCTTCAGGGCGCGGCCGGCGCCGCCGAGCTTGTAGAACATCTGGAGGTAGTCCAGAAGGGCCAGTTCGGGATCGATGGCGAGGGCGTACACCTCCCCGCCGCCCGGTGCGACCGCGATCTTTCTCTCCTCGTAGGGCAACGCCTCCGTCTCGAAGAGTTGTGCGATGCCCTGCCGGCCCTCGACCTCCACGAGAAGCGCGCGCTTCCCCTCGGTGGCCAGAGCCAGCGCGAGGGCTGCGGCCACCGTGGTCTTACCGGTTCCGCCCTTGCCGCTGACGACCTGGAGCCTGCTCACGTCTTCGAGCGTAACCACTCGGCGTGCGCGGCAAGCAGCAGGCTGTGGATAAGACGGCCGAAGCCTGTGGGCGGCCCACGGCCGCAGGGGCGGGTGCGGGCAGCGGCTAAAGTCGGCCACATGACCAAGTGGGAATACGCGACTGTGCCGCTGCTCGTACACGCCACGAAGCAGATTCTGGACACCTGGGGCGAGGACGGCTGGGAGCTCGTCCAGGTCGTGCCCGGGCCGAACAACCCCGAGCAGCTGGTGGCCTACCTCAAGCGGGAGAAGGCGTGAGCGCGGTCGAGGCGAAGCTCGCCGACCTCGGCCTGACGCTGCCCGAGGTCGTACCGCCGCTGGCCGCGTACCAGCCGGCCGTGCGGTCGGGCGTGTACGTGTACACCTCCGGCCAGCTCCCCATGGTGGAGGGCAAGCTGCCCGTCACCGGCAAGGTGGGCGCGGAGGTCACCGCCGAGGAGGCCAAGGAGCTGGCCCGCATCTGCGCGCTCAACGCGCTGGCGGCCGTCAAGTCGGTCGCCGGTGACCTCGACCGCGTCGCGCGCGTGGTGAAGGTCGTCGGGTTCGTGGCCTCGGCCGCGGACTTCACCGGCCAGCCCGGCGTGATCAACGGCGCGAGCGAACTGCTCGGCGAGGTCCTCGGCGACAAGGGCGTGCACGCGCGAAGCGCCGTGGGCGTGGCGGTGCTGCCGCTGGACGCCCCGGTGGAGGTCGAGGTCCAGGTGGAGCTCACGGAGGCGTAGAGCGGCTCCTGGGGCCCCTGGAGCGGCATCGCCGCACCTCCGGGCCCCTCTCGAACATTCGCGCACCACGGGATAGCCTCCGCCCATGGCGAATGGGCAGTGGTTTCCGCAGGACTGGCCGGAACGCATCCGCGCGCTCGCGGAAGGCACCCTCACCCCGGTCGTCCCCAAGCGCGCGGCCACGGTCATGCTCCTGAAGGACACCGACACCGGCCCCGCCGTGCACATGCTGCGCAGACGCGCCTCCATGGCCTTCGCCGGAGGCGCGTACGCGTATCCGGGCGGCGGCGTCGACCCGCGCGACGACGACCACGGCATCCGCTGGGCGGGCCCCCCGCGCGCGTGGTGGGCGCGCAGGCTCGCGGTGACCGAGACGGAGGCCCAGGCGATCGTCTGCGCGGCCGTCCGCGAGACGTACGAGGAGGCGGGCGTCCTGCTCGCCGGCCCCACTCCCGACTCGGTGGTCGGGGACACGACCGGCGCGGACTGGGAGAGCGACCGTGAGGCCCTGGTCGCGCGGGACCTGTCCTTCGCCGAGTTCCTGGAGCGCCGCGGCCTGGTCCTGCGCTCGGACCTGCTCGGGGCGTGGACGCGCTGGATCACCCCGGAGTTCGAGTCCCGCCGCTTCGACACCTGGTTCTTCGTCGCCGCCCTCCCGGCCGGCCAGCGCACCCGCAACGCCTCCACGGAGGCGGACCGCACGGTGTGGATCCGTCCGGCGGACGCGGCGGCCTCGTACGACAAGGGCGAGCTGCTGATGATGCCGCCCACGATCGCGACCCTGCGCCAGCTGATCGCGTACCCCGCCGCCGCCGAGGCGCTCGCGGCGTCGCCCGACCGCGACCTGACGCCGGTCCTGGCGCGGGCCAGGCTGGACGGCGAGGAGATTGTGCTGTCCTGGCCGGGGCACGAGGAGTTCACGAAACACATTCCGACCGGTGGAGCCTCGGCATGACGGACGCAGCAGCCCTTCCCGGCCAGCCACGCGGCGGGGCCCTCTCCGGTCCCGCCACCCCGCGTGCCGTGAACGTCCTGGCGCCCAACGCGTCCGCGATGACGCTGGACGGCACGAACACCTGGATCCTCGCCGAGCCCGACTCCGAACTGGCCGTGGTGATCGACCCCGGACCACTGGACGAGGGTCATCTGCGCAATGTCGTCGACGTCGCCGAGAAGGCCGGCCGGCGTGTCGCGCTCACCCTGCTGACGCACGGTCACCCGGACCACGCCGAGGGCGCTGCCCGCTTCGCCGAGCTGACCGGCACGCGCGTGCGTGCGCTGGACCCGGCGCTGCGGCTGGGCGACGAGGGACTGGCGGCCGGGGACGTCGTCACCGTCGGCGGCCTGGAGCTGAGGGTCGTACCGACCCCCGGCCACACCTCCGACTCGCTGTGCTTCCATCTCCCGGCCGATCAGGCCGTCCTGACGGGCGACACCATCCTGGGCCGCGGTACGACGGTGGTGGCGCACCCCGACGGCCGCCTGGGCGACTATCTGGACTCCCTGCGCCGTCTGAGGTCCCTCACGGTCGACGACGGCGTCCACACGGTCCTCCCGGGCCACGGGCCCGTCCTGGAGGACGCACAGGGGGCGGTGGAGTTCTACCTCGCCCACCGCGCCCACCGGCTCGCCCAGGTGGAGACGGCGGTCGAGGACGGCTACTTGACGCCGTCCCAGGTCGTCGCCCACGTGTACGCCGACGTGGACCGCTCCCTGTGGCCGGCGGCCGAGCTGTCGGTGCGGGCGCAGATGGACTACCTGGACGAGCACGGACTCATCTAGACGCGCTCGGGCTCGTTCAGTCGGGGCGGGGCGCCTTCACGCCGTGCACGCGCGCGTATTCCTCCGCCAGCCAGGGCCCCAGATCGTCGACGTACGACATGAGCACGGCGCGGTCACCCGTGGGCTCGTGGCCGCGCACCGCCGCCGCCCGCAGCTGCTCGGCCCGCTCCGGGTAGTACGTGCCGAACGCCTCCGCCATCTCCCGCAGATCGCTGGTCCAGCCGTTCCAGCGGGGCATGACGAGGGTGAAGCCGGTGCGGACGAGATGGCGGGACATGAAGCGCACGAGAGGCCGCAGGGACGTTTCGCTGTCGTCGGCGGCCTCGATGCGGGCGCGCCAGCGGGGCAGCAGCAGGGCGAGGTCCCCGTTGGTCTCGCGGGCGAGCAGGGCGTCGGGCCGGTAGCGCGGCAGGAACTCGGCGAGGTCGTCACCGAGCAGCGGGGTGCACAGACAGGCCACGAACCAGCCCAGGTCGTAGGTCTCCAGCTCGCTCAGCAGCCGCGCCCGGCTGTACAGCAGCGTCCCGACGCCGTCGATCGCCGGGTGCTCCTTGTCGAGGGCCTCGCCCAGCGCCCGTACGGCGTCCCGGTCGGCCTCCGTGGGCTCCTCGCGCAGGGCGATCAGCAGATCGAGGTCGCTGCGCCCCACGCGCGCGGTGCCGCGCGGGATCGAGCCGTAGAGGTAGGCGCTGTGCAGCCGGTCCCCGAAGAGGTCGAGGACCCGGTCACGCGCGGCGGCGACCACGGGCCGGAAGGCGTGCGGCACGCGCGCGAGGGAGCCTTCGCGCGCGATGTAGCCCTGTGGGTCGAGACCTCTGGAGGGCACATTTTCAGACATGGGCCAACTACATCAGGACGGAGCCCCCGGAACGGTCACCGCGACCGCTTCGCCAGCCGCTCCACGTCCAGCAGGATCACCGCACGCGCCTCCAGGCGCAGCCACCCGCGCTGGGCGAAGTCGGCGAGGGCCTTGTTGACCGTCTCGCGGGACGCGCCGACCAGCTGGGCCAGCTCCTCCTGCGTGAGGTCGTGGACGACGTGGATGCCTTCCTCGGACTGCACGCCGAAGCGGCGGGAGAGGTCCAGGAGCGCGCGGGCGACACGACCGGGGACGTCCGAGAAGACCAGGTCGGACATCTGGTCGTTGGTCTTGCGCAGCCGGCGGGCGACGGCGCGCAGCAGCGCGGTGGCCACCTCGGGGCGGACGTTCAGCCAGGGCTGGAGGTCGCCGTGGCCGAGACCGAGCAGCTTGACCTCGGTCAGCGCGGTGGCGGTCGCCGTACGCGGGCCCGGGTCGAACAACGACAGTTCGCCGATCAGCTCACCGGGGCCCACCACGGCGAGCATGTTCTCGCGGCCGTCGGGGGAGGTGCGGTGGAGCTTGACCTTGCCCTCGGTGACGACATAGAGCCGGTCTCCGGGGTCGCCCTCGTGGAAGAGGGAGTCGCCGCGGGCGAGGGTCACCTCACTCATGGAGGCGCGCAGTTCCGCGGACTGCTCGTCGTCGAGTGCCGCGAAGAGCGGGTTGCGCCGCAGAACGTCGTCCACGAGTTCTCTCCTTGTCGACCTGCTCAGGGGATCTTTCTCCCCCTTGGTACCAGGGGACCGTGCTCCCCATTTTGCCGGACGGTCCAAACAGTGTGATCTGTCACAAGGATGCCGCACACATGTCCTGAGGTAAGCGGCAGGGGTCCAATCGGGGGCCGATCTCCTGGGTCCGGGGCGATTGTCGGTGCCGGGCTTTAGGCTGGCCGGGTGTCCAAAACGCCGGTGAGAGCACAGGCCAAGGGGGCTGGACGGGTGGTTGCACGTCGGGATTCCGCTGTGGGCGAACAGAACTCCGGTGGCGGAAAGAAAGCGGCAAAAGCGACAAAGAAGGTTGCGGTGAAGAAGACACCCGAGGTCGTCGGGAAGGCGGCCACGAAGAAGGCCGCGACGAAGGCCGTGAAGAAGGCCCCGGCCAAGAAGGCGGCCGTCAAGAAGGCGGCCGTCAAGAAGGTCGCCGCGAAGTCGCCGACGGCCGAGTCCGTCACCGCTCTCGTCCGCCGGGCCCGCCGTATCAACCGCGAACTCGCCGAGGTCTATCCGTACGCCCACCCCGAACTGGACTTCGCCAACCCCTTCCAGCTCGTCGTCGCCACGGTCCTGTCCGCCCAGACCACCGACCTGAGGGTCAATCAGACGACCCCCGCGCTCTTCGCCAAGTACCCGACCCCCGAGGACCTGGCCGCCGCCAACCCCGAGGAGGTCGAGGAGATCCTCCGGCCGACCGGCTTCTTCCGGGCCAAGACCAAGTCCGTCATAGGGCTGTCGAAGGCCCTGGTGGAGCAGTTCGGCGGCGAGGTGCCCGGCAAACTGGAGGACCTGGTCAAGCTGCCCGGTGTGGGCCGCAAGACCGCGTTCGTGGTGCTCGGCAACGCCTACGGACGGCCCGGCATCACCGTGGACACGCACTTCCAGCGGCTGGTGCGGCGCTGGCAGTGGACGGACGAGACCGACCCCGACAAGATCGAGGCCGCGATCGGCGCGCTGTTCCCGAAGAGCGACTGGACGGACCTGTCCCACCATGTGATCTGGCACGGCCGTCGCATCTGCCACGCCCGCAAGCCCGCCTGCGGCGCCTGCCCCATCGCCCCGCTCTGCCCGGCGTTCGGCGAGGGCGAGACCGACCCGGAGAAGGCGAAGAAGCTCCTCAAGTACGAGAAGGGCGGCTTCCCGGGCCAGCGCCTCAACCCGCCCCAGTCCTACCTGGACGCGGGCGGCAAGGCGGCACCGCCGCTGGGGGCCGGATGACGGGCCACCGACCGGGAACCCGGCCGCGGGCCCAGGGGCGATCTCGGGGTCGATACCAGGGCACCCGGCTGGAACGATCAACGGCTTGCCGGGCGTTGGACGGGGCAGGACGACGGGGGTGGCGATGAGGCATACGAGCAATACGCAAGGCAGGCATGTGAACGGCCCGGGCGAGGCGCCGGGCGTGATGCTGAGCAAGGACGGCCTGCCCGGCTGGCTGGACCCGGTCGTGCACGCCGTCGAGACGGTCGAGCCGTTGCAGTTGAGCCGCTTCCTGCCGCCGGCCGACGGCGCGGGGCGGCAGTCCGCCGTACTCATCCTCTTCGGGGAGGGTGAGCGCGGGCCCGAGCTGCTGCTCATGGAGCGGGCCAGCTCGCTCCGTTCCCATGCCGGACAGCCGTCCTTCCCCGGTGGCGCCCTCGATCCCGAGGACGGCGACCCGCTGGCCGAGGGACCGCTGCGGGCCGCTCTCCGCGAGGCCGAGGAGGAGACCGGGCTCGACCCGTCCGGCGTCCAGCTCTTCGGTGTGCTGCCCAAGCTGTACATCCCGGTCAGCGGCTTCGTCGTCACCTCCGTCCTGGGCTGGTGGCGCGAGCCCACCCCGGTGGGGGTGGTGGACCCCAACGAGACGGCCCGCGTCTTCACCGTCCCCGTGGCGGATCTCACGGACCCGGACAACCGGGCCACCACCGTCCACCCCAGCGGCCACCGAGGTCCGGCATTCCTGGTCGAATCGGCCCTGGTGTGGGGCTTCACGGCCGGAATCATCGACCGGCTGCTGCACTACTCCGGCTGGGAGCGCCCCTGGGACCGGGACAAGCAGGTCCCGCTCGACTGGCGGTCATGACAGGGTGTCTGCCGTGCTGTGTCATGTGATGAGGCGAGGCCTGAACCGGTGAATGTGCTGGACATCCTGTTGCTGGTCGCCGCCGTGTGGTTCGCGATCGTCGGCTATCGCCAGGGCTTCGTCGTCGGCATCCTGTCGGTGATCGGCTTCATGGGCGGCGGTCTCGTCGCCGTATACCTGCTCCCCGTCATCTGGGACGCCCTGACCGACAAGGCGGAGGTCAGCACGACCGCGGCCGTTGTCGCGGTGGTCGTCGTCATCGTCTGCGCCTCCGTCGGCCAGGCCCTGACCACCCACCTCGGCAACAAGCTGCGCCGTTACATCACCTGGTCCCCGGCCCGCGCCCTGGACGCCACCGGCGGCGCCCTCGTCAACGTGGTCGCGATGCTCCTCGTGGCCTGGCTGATCGGCTCCGCCCTCGCCCAGACCACCCTGCCGACCCTGGGCAAGGAGGTTCGTGGCTCCAAGGTGCTCCTCGGTGTCTCGGAGACGCTGCCCGACGCGGCCGACACCTGGTTCAAGGACTTCACCTCGGTCCTCGCGCAGAACGGCTTCCCGCAGGTCTTCAGCCCGTTCTCCGATGAGCCGATCAAGGAGGTCCAGCCGCCGGACCCCAAGCTGGTGAACAGCCCGGTCGCCGCCAAGGCCAAGCAGTCCATCGTCAAGGTCATGGGCACCGCCCAGAGTTGCGGCAAGGTCCTCGAGGGCACCGGCTTCGTCTTCGGCGAGCGCCGTGTCATGACCAACGCGCATGTCGTGGGCGGCGTCGACGAACCCACCGTCCAGATCGGCGGCGAGGGCCAGAAGTACGACGCCACGGTCGTCCTGTACGACTGGGAGCGCGACATCGCCGTACTCGACGTACCCGAACTGAAGGCACCCGCACTGAAGTTCACGGCGACGGACGCCGAGAGCGGTGACGACGCGATCATCGCCGGGTTCCCGGAGAACGGCTCGTACGACGTCCGTGCCGCGCGCGTGCGCGGCCGGATCCCGGCCAACGGTCCGGACATCTACCACCGCGGCACCGTGCACCGCGATGTGTACTCCCTCTACGCGACCGTCCGTCAGGGCAACTCCGGCGGCCCGCTGCTCACCCCCGAAGGGGCGGTGTACGGCGTGGTCTTCGCGAAGTCCCTCGACAACGCCGACACCGGCTACGCGCTCACCGCGGACGAGATCCGGGAGGACATCACCAAGGGGCGCACCGCGAACGAGCAGGTGGACAGCGACAGCTGCGCGCTGTAGACCGCGCGAGCGTATGAGGGGGCGTCAGCCGGAGCCCGTCAGCCCGGGGCGCTTCAGCCTCGGGTGTGACGCAGACGGACCGAGACCCAGCGGGCCCGGCGGCGCAGGATGCGCGGGATGCCCACCCGGAGGTCTGTGCCCTGCTCCTGCGGGCCTCCTCGCTGGTGGGGGCTCAGACCATGGCCCGAGCGGCGGTTGCGTGCTGCGTCACTGTAGTCGTGCGTCCAGCCCATACCCCGACGTGTGCCCCTGCCCCAAGGTCGATAACCGCCCCCTGGGCCCCCAATTGGCCTATGCGCCGGGCATTTGGCTGTTCGTAGGACAGGTGTTCAGGTCCGGATACCGGGCGCGTTCAAACGGTCACCGATCGGGTTCGGGGTCCTTCAGCCAATTGATCAGTTCCGTGGAGAAAGCGACCGGATCCTCCTCGTGCGGGAAGTGACCCAGTCCGTCGAACAGCCGCCAGCGGTACGGCGCTTCGACGTACTCCCCGGAACCGGCCGCGCTCCGCGTCCGCATCACCGGGTCCAGCGAACCGTGCAGATGCAGCGTCGGGACGCGGACCGGCCGCTTCATGCGGCGGTTGAACTGGATGCCGTCCGGGCGGGCCATCGAGCGCACCATCCACCGGTACGGCTCGATCGAGCAGTGCGCGGTCGACGGGATGCACATCGCACGCCGGTACGTGTCCACCGCGTCGTCGTCCGGCAGGCTCGGCCCGGACCAGTCCCGGATCAGCTCGGCGACCAGCGCGCCGTCGTCCGCGGTCAGTTGCCGCTCCGGGATCCAGGGGCGCTGAAACCCCCAGACGTAGGACCCGGCCCGGGTCTGCTTGACGTCCGAGAGCATCGCCGAGCGCCAGCGCCGCGGATGCGGCATCGACGCCACGGCGAGGCGCCGTACGAGCTTGGGCCGCATCGCCGCCGCCGTCCACGCCAGATATCCGCCCAGGTCATGGCCGACCAGCGCGGCGTCCGGCTCGCCGAGGGAGCGGATCACGCCGGTGATGTCCAGGGCCAGGTTCGCGGGGTCGTAGCCGCGCGGGGTGCGGTCGCTGCCGCCGACGCCCCTGAGGTCCATGGCGACGGCCCGGAACCCGGCGTCGGCGAGCGCGGGCAGCTGATGCCGCCAGGTCCACCAGAACTGCGGGAAGCCGTGCAGCAGCAGCACCAGCGGGCCGTCGCCCATCTCGGCGATATGGAAACGCGCGCCGTTGGCGGCGACGTCCCGGTGGGTCAGTGGTCTGTCACCGAGGACGTCGGGCCGTACTACGGATTCGGCCGAAGGGGTGGCGGGCTCGCTCATGACGATGAGCGTGCCACAGCCTCGATGGCCTCCGGGACACGGTCCTGCGGCAGCTCGGGCCGCGGGTGCGGCTTGGCCTTCTGCAGCACGCTCGCCGTCTCCTTCATCGACGCGGCGGTCTTCTGCGCGCCGCCGCCCTTCTTCGCCTTCTTCGCGAAGACCACGCCGATCAGCGCGAGGAGGCCCGCGATGAGCACGTTGGCCGCGAAGGAGAGCAGGAAGCAGACCGCCATGTTCCAGTCGCTCCAGGTGCGGATGCCGTACGCCAGCGCGAAGTTCAGCATCGGCAGCGAGAACACCAGCACCGCGCCGGCCACCGTGAACGCGCCGCCGCTCGTCGCGCCGCGCTTCACATCCCGCTTGAGCTGCGCCTTGGCCAGCGCGATCTCGTCGTGCACCAGCGCGGACATCTCGGTCGTCGCCGAGGCGAACAACTGGCCGATGCTGCGTTCGGCGCCGACCGGGCTGCCGTCGGGTGCGCTCATCGCGTTCTCCCTGCGTAAGGATTCGTCCCGCGTAAGGATTCGTCTTTTTGTACCGTCCCGTCAGATCATGCCCGACGGTCGTCCTCCTCGCCTGCCCCGCCCGCCACTTCGGCAAGCCCCGCCCGTTCGGCGGTCTTGAGCTCGGCGAGCCGGCGGTGCTCGGCGGCCTTGTTCTCATAGATCGCGGCCATCCGCAGGTGGTACGCCGGGTCGTCCTCCTCGTAGACGTCCGGGATGCCGTCGAGGTCGTCGTCGCGCTCCTCGGCCTCGCACATCCGGCGGTACTTGGCGTTGCGGACCTTCAGCAGCACGGTCGCGAGGGTCGCCGCGATGAGCGAGCCGATCAGCACGGCCGCCTTGATCTCGTCGGTGAGGACCGCGTCTCCGTCGAAGGCCAGCTCCCCGATGAGCAGCGAGACCGTGAAGCCGATGCCGGCGAGGGTGGCCACCGCGAAGACGTCCGCCCACTCCAGCTCGTCGCTGAGCGAGGCCCGGGTGAAACGTGCCGTCAGCCAGGTCCCGCCGAAGATGCCGACCGCCTTGCCGACGACCAGCCCGAGGACGACGCCGAGCGTCTCCGGCTTGGTGAACACATCGCCCACGGCGCCGCCGGAGATCGAGACACCGGCGCTGAACAGGGCGAACAGCGGCACGGCCAGGCCCGCCGAAAGGGGTCGTACAAGATGTTCGATGTGCTCGCCGGGCGAGTGCTTCTCGCCCTCGCGCGTGCTGCACCGCAGCATCAGACCCATCGCGACGCCCGCGATGGTGGCGTGGATGCCGCTGTTGTACATCAGCCCCCAGATCACCAGGGCGAGCGGGACGTACACGTACCAGCCGCGCACGCCCTTGCGCAGCAGCAGCCAGAAGACGGCCAGGCCGATCAGCGCGCCGCCGAGCGCGGCGAAGTCGATCTCGGCGGTGAAGAAGACCGCGATGATCAGGATCGCGAAGAGGTCGTCGACGACGGCGAGCGTGAGGAGGAAGGCGCGCAGGGCGCTGGGCAGCGAGGTGCCGATGACGGCGAGCACGGCGAGCGCGAAGGCGATGTCGGTGGCGGTCGGGACCGCCCATCCGTCGAGCGATCCGCCGCCGCTGAGGTTGGTCAGGGTGTAGACGAGCGCCGGTACGGCCATGCCGCACAGGGCCGCGACAACGGGCAGCGCCGCCGCCTTGGGGTCCTTGAGGTCACCGGCGACCAGCTCGCGCTTGAGTTCGATGCCGGCGACGAAGAAGAAGACCGCGAGGAGCCCGTCGGCGGCCCAGTGGGCGATCGAGAGGTTCAGGCCGAGGGCTTCGGGGCCCAGGTGGTAGTGGCTGACGCTCTCGTAGCTGTCGTGCAGTGCGGGTACGTTCGCCCAGATCAGCGCGGCGATCGCGGCAGCGAGCAGCAGCACACCGCCGACGGTCTCGGTGCGCAGCGCGTCCGCTACGAAGGTGCGTTCGGGCAGGGAGAGCCGTCCGAAGACCTTACGGGGGGTGGAGGAGCGGGGCGCTGTCATGCGGGGGCCTCCGGTCGGTGGGTAGGGCTGAGCTGCTCGCCGACCAGACTTCCCGGCACACCTATGGGGTCACGCTAGTTTTGTTTAGTTTACCTAAAAGGGGCGCCCGGCGCGTTCTCACGCCGGGCGCCCCTCTTGCGACCTGCCTAGTCCTCGCTGGGCGCGGCCGGGAGCTTCGCCTGGATGAGGTCCATGACCGTCGAGTCGGTCAGGGTCGTCACGTCACCGAGCTGACGGTTCTCGGCGACGTCCCGCAGCAGCCGGCGCATGATCTTGCCGGAGCGGGTCTTCGGCAGCTCGGCCACCGGCAGGACCCGCTTGGGCTTGGCGATCGGGCCGAGGGTGGCACCGACGTGGTTGCGCAGGTCGTTGACGAGGCCCTCGTCCTCGGCGTTCGCCGTGCCGCGCAGGATCACGAAGGCGACGATGGCCTGCCCGGTGGTCTCGTCGGCGGCACCGACGACGGCCGCCTCGGCGACGGACGGGTGGGAGACGAGCGCGGACTCGACCTCGGTGGTGGAGATGTTGTGCCCGGACACGAGCATCACGTCGTCCACCCGGCCGAGCAGCCAGATGTCCCCGTCGTCGTCCTTCTTCGCGCCGTCACCGGCGAAGTACTTGCCCTCGAAGCGCGACCAGTACGTGTCGAGGAACCGCTGGTCGTCGCCCCAGATGGTGCGCAGCATCGACGGCCACGGCTCGGTCAGGACCAGGTAGCCACCGCCGCCGTTCGGCACCTCGTTGGCCTCGTCGTCGACGACGGTCGCGGAGATACCGGGCAGCGGGGTCTGCGCCGAGCCGGGCTTGGTCTCGGTGACACCGGGCAGCGGCGAGATCATCATCGCGCCGGTCTCGGTCTGCCACCAGGTGTCCACGATCGGGGTCAGATCGGCGCCGATGTGCTTGCGATACCAGATCCAGGCCTCGGGGTTGATCGGCTCACCGACGGACCCGAGGACGCGCAGGGACGACAGATCGAACTTCGCGGGGATGTCGTCGCCCCACTTCATGAACGTCCGGATGGCGGTCGGCGCCGTGTACAGGATGGTCACCCCGTACTTCTGCACGATCTCCCAGAACCGGCCCTGGTGCGGGGTGTCCGGCGTGCCCTCGTACATGACCTGGGTGGCGCCGTTGGCGAGCGGGCCGTAGACGATGTACGAGTGCCCGGTGACCCAGCCGACGTCGGCCGTGCACCAGTACACGTCCGTCTCCGGCTTGAGGTCGAAGACGGCGTGGTGGGTGTAGGCGGCCTGGGTGAGATAGCCGCCGGAGGTGTGCAGGATGCCCTTCGGCTTACCCGTCGTCCCCGATGTGTAGAGGATGAAGAGCGGCTGCTCGGCCTCGAAGGCCTCGGGGGTGTGCTCGGCGGACTGCCGGTCGACAGCCTCGTGCCACCACACGTCCCGGCTGTCGTTCCAGGCCACTTCCTGCCCGGTACGCCGTACGACGAGCACGTGCTCGACATTGCCCGCCTTGTCGGCGGCCTCGTCGACGGCCGGCTTGAGCGCGGACGGCTTGCCGCGCCGGTAGCCGCCGTCGGAGGTGATGACGACCTTGGCGTCCGCGTCCTGGATACGGGTCGCGAGCGCGTCCGCGCTGAACCCGCCGAAGACGACGGAGTGCGCGGCGCCGATCCGGGCGCAGGCGAGCATCGCGATCGCCGTCTCCGGGATCATCGGCATGTAGACCGCGACCCGGTCGCCCTTGCGAACCCCCAGCTCCAGCAGGGCGTTCGCGGCCTTGGAGACCTCGTCCTTGAGCTCGGCGTAGGTGATCGCGCGGCTGTCGCCGGGCTCGCCCTCGAAGTGGATGGCGACCCGGTCGCCGTTGCCCGCCTCGACATGCCGGTCGACGCAGTTGTACGCGACGTTGAGCTCGCCATCCTTGAACCACTTGGCGAACGGCGGGTTCGACCAGTCCAGCGTCTCGGTCGGCTCCGTGGCCCAGGTCAGCCGCCGGGCCTGCTCGGCCCAGAAGCCGAGCCTGTCAGCCTTGGCCTGTTCGTACGCCTCCGCGGTGACGTTGGCGTTCGCCGCCAGGTCGGCGGGTGGCGCGAACCTGCGCTCTTCCTTGAGCAGGTTGGCCAAGGATTCGTTGCTCACGACATCTCCCTTTCCCAGGGTGTCCGTTGTGTCCCAGGCCACAGCTCATCAGACCAGGGGGTGCGCTGACAAGGGCCGACGGAAAATTGGTTTAGACCTGTGGGCGGGATTTCTTCCGTCTCTCGCGGTGGCCGACGTCATCCGTACCCACGGACGCCGACCAGGCAGAGTTCAGTCCCTGTAACGCCTTTCACACTCCGCTCCAAGTACGGGTGACAGCGCCACCGACATGAAGGGGGTACGCGTGCAAGGGATACGGGGCGGGCCGCAGGCGGCGGTCCATGACCCTGAACTCTTCGAGGAGTTCTACCGGCGGCATGTGGACGCGGTGACATCATTCGTGGCCCGGCGTGTCGCGGACCCGCACACCGTCGCCGACCTGACCGCCGAGATCTTCCTCGCGGTCCTGGACTCGGCCCACACCTACCGCCCGGGCCGGGGCAGCGAGACGGCCTGGCTCTACGGCATCGCCCGCAACGTCGTCGCGGGGGAGTACCGCAGGATGGCCCGCGAATCGGCCCGCGACCGGCGGATCTCGGGGCGCCGGCTGCTGGAGCCGGACGACATCGCCCGCCTGGAGGACAAGCTCGACGCCGAGTCCCCGGGCCGCCGCGCCCTCGCCGCGCTGGAACGGCTCCCCGCGGGGGAGCGAGCCGTTCTGGAGCTGATCGTGGTCGATCAGCTGACGGTCTCCGAGACCGCCGCCGCACTGGGCATCGCCCAGGTCACGGCTCGCGTACGGCTGCACCGGGCCCGCAAGTCGCTGCGCCGGGCGGCGGGTGAGCCCGCCGACGGCCCGCGCGGCACATCCCTGTCATACGTCACCGGAGGAACCGGGGGAGAAGCATGACCACCAGGACGACATTCGAGGACCGGCTGCTGGCGGAACTCCGCCGCGAGATCGACCTGCGCGCGGACGACCGTACGACGGACACGGCGCCGACGTCCGTGAGGAACCGGCGCCTCAGGGCCCTCGCCGCGCCGAGGCTCGGCCTGGTCGGCCTGGCCTGCGCCGCCGTCGCGGGCGCCTGGCTGCTGATGCCGGGCTCCCCCGCCGAGAGCCCGGCCTACGCGGTGGTGTCGCACGCGGACGGGACCCTGACGGTCACCATGAACGAGTTCGGCCTCGGCGGCACCCTGCCGGACGGACTTGTCGAACGGCTCAAGGCCAACGGCATCCATGTGGTCGTGGACAAGGTGCCGAACGGCTACGAGTGCACCGAGCCCCGGGGAGAAGGGGTCCGTGGCCGCTCCGATGCGGTTGAGGGCCCCAGCTGGGTGTTCGACCTGCGGCGCGGGGACTCCCTGGCCGTCGAGAAGATGGGGCAGCGCCAGCCCGACGGGAGCTTCCAGCCGGTCACCGGCCTCGCCTTCTTCCGCGGTGAGGTCGCCCCGTGCAATCCGATCCCCGCCCCACCCCACCCGGCGGAGACATCCGGTCTCCGCTGAGCGGGGGGCGTGCGGGCGAGGTACGCCGACGGGGTGCGCGGGCGGGGCCTGACCTATGCCGGGCTGGGCAGCTCCTCGGCGGCCTCGGCGTCGGTCACATGCCCCGTCACGTGGTCGAACACCCCCGCGTCGGACACCTCGGTGAGCAGATAGGCCTGCGCCTCGCCCACGTGGAAGTACATCCCATGCAGCTCCAGCTCCCGCTCGCGCAGGGCTCTGGCCACCGAGTCGTGCGCCCGCAGATGCTCCAGCTGCTGGACCACGTTGGTCAGACAGAGCTGCTCCACCGCGTCCGCGGGCGCCCGGCCGGCGAGTCTCGCCCACGGTCGGCTGTCGTCGGCCATGCGCTCCAGGCTCGGCAGTCCGTGCCGCAGCCACCGCTTGAGCGGCGTTTGGACGCCCCCGGGCTCGGAGTTGAGCAGCGCCTGCATGGCTCCGCACCCGGAGTGGCCGCAGACCGTGATGGACCGCACTTTCAGCACGTCCACCGCGTACTCGATCGCGGCGGCGACCGAGTCGTCCCCGCTCTCCTCGCCGGGCAGGGGAACGAGATTGCCCACGTTGCGCACCACGAACAGGTCGCCCGGACCACTGGAGGTGATCATCGAGGTGACCAGACGCGAGTCGGCGCAGGTGAGGAAGAGCTGGGAGGGGCGCTGGCCCTCCCGGGCCAGCCGCGCCAGCTCGCCCCGCACCAGAGGGGCGGTGTGGCGCTGGAACGCGCTGATGCCGCGGGCCAGTTCATGACCGCTGGTACTGGACGCGCCGGTGCCGCCCGTCGTGCCGGAGCCCTCGGACCGGTCCTGGTGCGGGGCGGGCCGCGGTGCGGACCGCGGGTCCTCGCACTGGTGGTTGCGCCAGGGAGTCCAGGGGCTGCATCGGCAGCCCGCGGCGGTGGCGGGATCGGCGGAGTCCCTCGGGGCTCCGGAACCGGTGTGGGGCTCTACGGCCTCTCCGGGCTCGGCGATCCGGACCCCTGCCCGGCGGCCGGTGAGCTCGACGGTGCCGCCCTGCGCGGTGTGGGAGTTCTGCCAGTCCTGGAGTGCCTCGAACGCCGCGTGGTCCATGAAGGAACCGTCCAACTCGACGACGACGTCGGCGCCTTGGGGCACGAGGTGCAGGGCCCGGCTGAGCCGGGGCACCGCGAGAAACGTCAACTGGCCTCTCACCTGGACGTGATGGACTCCTTCCTCTTCGTCGTGCTCGTGGGTGATTCGGGTGCGGGTGAGGCGGTGCAGGGCGACGGCGACGGCCACGGCGATGCCGAGCGCCACGCCCTCCAGGACGCCGAGGACCACCACGCCGAGGGTGGTGACGGCGTACACCAGGACCTCTCGGTGGCGGGTCACCGTGCGGATGTGGTGCAGGGACACCATCTGGATGCCGACGGCCATCACCAGGGCGGCGAGCGAGGCGAGCGGGATGAACTCCAGGACCGGGACCATCAGCAGCGCGGCGATCACTACGAGAACGCCGTGCAACATCGTGGAGTTCCGGCTCACCGCGCCCGCGTTCACATTCGCTGAACTCCGCACGGCGACCCCGGCGACCGGGAGCCCGCCGAGCGCGCCGGAGACGATGTTGGCGGCGCCCTGGCCGAGCAGCTCGCGGTCCAGGTCGGAGCGGCCGACCCGGGCGGTCAGCCCTGGCCGACCGGCCGCCATCTTGTCCACGGCGACCGCGCCGAGCAGCGACTGCACGCTGCACACCAGGGTGGTCGTCAGGACGGCGGCGACGAGACCGAGCACCGGGCCCTCGGGGAGTCCGGCCAGGGCATGACTGCTCCAGGACGGCAGGTCGACCTTGGGCAGGGTCAGCCCGAGGAGCGCGGCCGCCGCACTGGCCCCGGTGACGGCGACGAGCGCGGCCGGGATCCTGCGCAGCAGACGGCCGAGCCGGCCGGGGATGCGCGGCCAGAGCAGCAGCAGCGCCAGGGTCAGCGCGCTCACCGACACCGCGGCGGGGTCGAGGCGGGCCAACTGGGCGGGCAGTGCCCGGAGGTTGGCCAGGACGGAACTCTGCGGGGTGCCGCCGAGGACGATGTGCAGCTGGGCCACGGCGATGGTGACGCCGATGCCGGCGAGCATGCCGTGCACGATCGCGGGGCTGACGGCGAGCGCGGTGCGCGCCACGCGCAGACAGCCGAGGCCCAGTTGGGCGAGACCGGCGAGGACCGTGATGGCGCAGGTCGTCCGCCAGCCGTAGCGGTGGATGAGGTCGGCGGTGACGACCGTGAGCCCGGCGGCCGGGCCGCTCACCTGGAGCGGGGAGCCGCCGAGCCGGCCGGCGACCAGGCCTCCTACGGCGGCGGCGACGAGGCCTGCCTGGAGGGGGGCGCCGGTGGCGAGGGCGATGCCGAGGGACAGGGGTAGGGCGATCAGGAAGACCGCGATCGAGGCGGACACGTCGGCGCCCGCGACACGGAAGCGGCGGGGCCCGGACGGCGGGGGGCTGTGGGGTCGGTGGATGCGCTTGGGCCGACTTGAGTCGGCGGCGCGGGTGGGGACGCAGGCGGACATAATTCCCGTCTCCTCCGGGGCAGCGCGGTCGCGGAACAGGTGGTCCCCCGGCTCTGGCGGGGGTCGGGTCGCGGCCGTGGGTCACGGCGTGCAGCGGCGGGATGAATCAACGCTCGGTAAACGGATCGTAATTCAGAGTAAAGGCCAGGCATAGACTTTCCTGGCAAATGGGCTAATAAGTCACCCATCAGAGTGATGCAGATATTTGATCGGCTTGTCGTACTAATTCCTTCTCGGTCTCGTGCGAGCTTGGCGGCGCTGTCGTTGGCCCCAGTTCCCGAGACAGAAGGAAGTAGGTGGGCGGAACATGGCCGCCACCCAGAGGATCGCCGCCGGCGCCGTGGTCGCCGCGGTCTGTGCCGCATCGCTCGCCGGTTGCGCGATCGGCACGGACGGTTCCAAGGAAGGGGCCTCGGGCCCGCAGAAGGCCAAGCCGGCCCAGGCACCCCCCAAGAGCGCGGTCCGCCTGATCGGCGACGGCTCCACCGCGTACACCGGAGCCCAGCCGCACCTGCCCCGGCCGGAACGGATGAAGCCCGGTCAGAAGCCGCCGCAGTTCGTGGTGTTCTCCTGGGACGGCGCGGGTGAGGACGGCCAGAAGCTGTTCTCCCACTTCCGCAAGGTCGCCAAGGCGAACAACGCGACCATGACCTACTTCCTCAGCGGCGTGTACATGCTGCCGGAGGAGAAGCGGGACCTCTACCGGCCGCCGCAGCACTCCCCGGGCCGCTCCGACATCGGCTTCAACGACGAGGAGGGCATCGCCGAGACCGTGAAGCAGCTGCGCGGCGCGTGGCTGGAGGGCAACGAGATCGGCACGCACTTCAACGGCCACTTCTGCGGCAGCAACGGCGGCGTCGGCCAGTGGTCGGTCGCGGAGTGGAAGGACGAGATCGCCCAGGCGAAGCAGTTCGTGAAGTCCTGGAAGACCAACACCGGCATGAAGAAGGCCTCCCCGCTCCCCTTCGACTACGACAAGGAGCTCGTCGGCGCCCGCACGCCCTGCCTGGAGGGGCAGAAGAACTTCATGAAGGCGGCCCGGGAGCTGGGCTTCCGCTACGACACCAGCGGCGTCAACGACCAGCTCTGGCCCCGGAAGAAGGAGGGCCTGTGGGATCTGTCGATGCAGCTCGTGCCGTTCCCCGGGCACTCCTACGAGCAGCTGACCATGGACTACAACTTCATGGTCAACCAGTCCGGCACCAACACCCAGGGTGACCCGAACAAGTACGAGTTCTGGGGCGACCAGATGCGCGACGGCCTGCTCAAGGGCTTCCACCGCGCCTACGACGGCAACCGCGCCCCGCTGATCATCGGCAACCACTTCGAGTCCTGGAACGGCGGCACCTACATGCGTGCCGTCGAGGAGACCGTCGAGCAGGTCTGCAACAAGCCCGACGTGCGCTGTGTCTCCTTCCGGCAGCTCGCCGACTGGCTGGACGCCCAGGACCCCGAGGCCCTGGCCAAGATGCGGAGCCTCGGCGTCGGCGAGGCCCCGAAGCAGGGCTGGGCGTCCTTCCTCTCGGGCCACCCGGCCCCGGCCCCGAAGGGCGTACCGGGAGCTCCGGCGGCCAAGCAGTAGCCAGGACTCCGGGGCCGGGGCACTAGCCGGGGCCCCGAGGCCAGGCACCAGCCGTCAGGAGCCGTCAGGCGCTCGGTACCAAGCTCTCGCCGAGGACGAAACCGGGGTCGACCTGCGCCGCCAGGTCGGCCCCGGTGCGCTCGTTGCCCCAGGACCGGGCGTTCTTCAGATGGAAGTGCACCATCTGCTGGGTGTAGCGCTCCCAGTCGCGCAGGTCGTACGTCGCGTCGACGGCCGTGTGCAGCAGACGCAGGGCACGGCGGTTGACGTCCTCAAGGAGCGCGAACCGGGGCGGCCGGCCCTTCTCCATGGCGCGCACCCAGTCCGAGTGCCCGACCGTGACGAGCAGGTCGTCCCCGACCTCGGCGCGCAGGAAGTCGAGGTCGTCCTGGCCCTGCACCTTGTTGCCGATGACTTTCAGCATGACGCCGTAGTCCCGGGCGTACTCCTTGTACTGGCGATAGACGGAGACCCCCTTCCGGGTCGGCTCGGCGACGAGGAACGTGATGTCGAAGCGGGTGAACATGCCGGAGGCGAAGGAGTCGGAGCCGGCCGTCATGTCCACCACGACGTACTCGCCCTGACCGTCCACCAGGTGGTTCAGGCACAGCTCCACCGCTCCGGTCTTGGAGTGGTAGCAGGCGACCCCCAGGTCGGCGTCGGTGAAGGGGCCGGTGACCATCAAACGGACGGTGTCGCCGTCGAGTTCCACCGGCCGGGCACAGGCCTCGTAGACCGGGTTGTCCTCGCGCACCCGCAACAGGCGGGAGCCCGCGCCGGGCGGGGTCGTCTTGATCATCGTCTCGGCGGAGGCGATCCGCGGATTGCCGCCGCGCAGGTACTCCTTGATCAGCGGCAGCCGCTCGCCCATCGCGGGCAGTGCGGCGGCCTCCGCCTCGTCGAGACCGAGGGCGGCGCCCAGATGCTGGTTGATGTCGGCGTCGACGGCGACGACCGGCGCACCGGTCGTGGCGAGATGGCGGATGAACAGGGAGGACAGGGTGGTCTTCCCGCTGCCGCCCTTCCCGACGAAAGCAATTTTCATGTTCACAAAGGGTAGTGGCGTGATAGCTGTACGTGGCAGGAGTGCGTGAAGAAGACCACTCCTTCGTGGGGTGCGGGCCGCGGTTGCGTAGTGTCGTACTCATGAGTACGACAGGTGCGACCGCCGACCCGCTCGCGGCCCTGGGCTCGCTGCCCGGCGTGGCCGACTCCGTGGAGTCCGTGCGCAAGGCCGTGGACCGGGTCTACGGGCACCGGATCATGCGACGCCGCAGCAACACGGTCACCGGCGAGGCCGCGCTGCGCGGCGCCCGGGGCTCCGCGGCGCTGTCCGGCGCCGACTGGGCTCTCGAAGAGGTGCGTCGCCGCTCCGACTTCAGCGGGGACGACGAGGCGCGCGTGGTGGGCGCCGCGCTCAGGCTGACCGCCGAGGCGGGCCAACTGCTGTCCATCTGGAGGCAGTCCCCGCTGCGGGTCCTGGCCCGGCTGCATCTGGTGGCCGCGGCGACCAACGGCGACGAGGTCGGGCGCCCGCGCCAGGAGGGCGAACCAGTGGACGAGCCGCTGATCGAACTGCCGCTGCCGGGCGCCGCGGAGGTCAACGGCCGCCTGGAGGGGCTGTCCGAACTGATCATCGCGGGCAGCTCTGCCCCCGCGCTGGTGACGGCGGCCGTCGTGCACGGCGAACTCCTCGCGCTGCGCCCCTTCACCTCCCGCAACGGCCTTGTCGCGCGCGCGGCCGAGCGCATCGTGCTGATCGGCAGCGGTCTCGACCCCAAGTCCATCTGCCCGGCGGAGGTCGGCCACGCCGAACTGGGCCGGGCGGCCTATCTGGCGGCGCTCGAAGGCTATGTCTCCGGCACTCCGGAGGGGATGGCCGCCTGGATCACCCACTGCGGCAAGGCGGTCGAGCTCGGAGTGCGCGAGTCGACGGCGGTGTGCGAGGCGCTACAGCGCGGGGCGGCGTAAGAGGTCCGGGCAGAGCGAGAAGCCCCGGAACAGGGTTGCGGCGGTACGAAGACTCGTACCGCCGCTGGCATGTTCACCCGGTTACCAAGCGTCCTCGATATGTTGCCCATCAGGCCGGGAACTTTGCCCGTCACCTGGTGCGGCTGGCCCGTAATCGACGGGTCGACGTCGCGTGGGTGCCCAGTGTTCATGCTCGGTCCGTGGGGCCAAATGCGTTATTGAAGGTGATCCTCTCGGATGTCCTTGGTCTCGCGGGCCGTTAACCCCTTTGTACTCCAGGACCCGGGCAAGCGGAAGTGCTGGCTGTAGTTCTTTACTTTTACTCTCAAACGGGCGCTAAACGGGCACCGATACGCCGCAGAAGGTCACAGTCGTGACGGTGGCCCAGCTCAGAGGGCCGTCGCCCGGCGCCTGCTCGTGTACCAGACGAGGCCCGCGGTGGCCGCCGCTGCCCCTATGGCCGCCGCCGCGACGAGGGCCGGACGGGGCGGTACGGAGAACGTGGGGAAGCGCTGCTTGAGTCGGACCGGCCGGTGGAAATCGAGAATCGGCCATCCGCGCGCGAGCGCCTCGCGACGCAGTGCGCGGTCCGGGTTCACGGCGTGCGGGTGACCGACCGACTGGAGCATCGGCAGATCGGTCGCCGAGTCGCTGTAGGCGTAGCAGCGCTCCAGGTCGTATCCCTCGGACTCGGCCAGCTCCTTGATCGCCTCGGCCTTGGTCGGGCCGTAGGCGTAGTACTCCACCTCTCCGGTGAAGCAGCCGTCCTCGCCGACCACCATCCGGGTCGCCACCACGCGGTCCGCGCCCAGCAGTTCGCCGATCGGCTCGACGACCTCCGCGCCCGAGGTGGACACGATCACGACGTCGCGTCCCGCGGTGTGGTGCTCCTCGATGAGGGAGGCGGCCTCGTCGTAGATGATCGGGTCGATCAGGTCGTGCAGGGTCTCGGCGACGATCTCCTTGACCTGCTGGACGTTCCAGCCGCGCACGAGCTGGGAGAGGTACTCGCGGGTCCGCTCCATCTGGTCGTGGTCCATACCGCCCACGAGGAAGACGAACTGGGCGTAAGCCGTCCGGACGGCGGCCCTGCGGTTGATCAGCCCGCCTTGGTAGAACGACTTGCTGAACGTGAGCGTGCTCGACTTCGCAATGACCGTCTTGTCCAGGTCAAAGAAGGCCGCTGTGCGGGGCAAGGAGTGGTTTTCCACGACCCCGAGCATAGGCGCAGCCCATTCGGCGTAAGGTGTGGCGCGTGGGTTTGCCTGAGAGGGCTCTCGGGTACACCATGGAAGTCACGGATCGTTCGCGACCGTGCTAACCCGGCCCGGCTCCTCCCCCCCCGAGTCGGCCGTGGAGACGACCCCCACTCTCCCCCCCGGTGGGGGTCGTCGCATGTCCGGGTGGGTTTTCTCTTCTTCGCAGGCGACCGCACCGCCGCATCGAGGCGGCCGCGGTCGCCGTTTCTGCATGCTCATGATCCGTCACGGTGTGTAGCCACGGTGCTGCTCTGCGGAAGTCGCACGGAGTCCGTACGGGACTCACCGGTTTGGGTGACGGCGTATTCACAACGGCCGAGTTGTCCACAGATTTCGACCAAGATCCACTTCATTTCCGTCTTCGCCGCATCGTGATTCCAGCGCGGCCCGCCGGCTCCGACTTGATGGCCGGATCCGGTTAGTCGGGCGCGTTTGGCCGGTTCCTATCGGCCGTTCATATGGAGGCCGGTTGCCGGTTCTTCACACGTTCGGGATTCGCGGGGCCCTCGGGGCCTCGCGGGATGCAGCGAAGGGGGATGGACATCGTGACCGCAGCCGTCACACACGATCCGCCGTCCGGTGCCGGAGGGCGCCAGGGCGGACCGTTGATCATCACCGAGGACCCCGGGCTCCTCGACGACCTGCTCCGCCTGTGCGCGGCGGCCGGCGCCACACCCGAGGTCCACCCGGGGGTGCCCGAGCCACGAGACCGCTGGGAGGCCGCACCGCTCGTCCTCGTCGGCGACGACGCCGTACGACGTGTGCGGGGAGCCCTGCGCAGAGGCGGGGTGGTGCTCGTCGGCAGGGACCAGGACGACTCCGGGGTGTGGCGCCGGGCCGTCGAGATCGGCGCCGACCACGTCCTGATGCTGCCCGACGGCGAGCAGTGGCTCGTCGATCGGATCGCCGACGTCGCCGAGGGCGTCGGCAGGCCCGCCCTCACCGTCGGCGTCATCGGCGGACGCGGTGGGGCCGGAGCGTCCACGCTCGCGTGCGCCCTCGCCGTCACCTCGGCGCGGGAGGGACTGCGCACCCTGCTCGTGGACGCCGATCCGCTGGGCGGCGGACTCGATGTACTGCTCGGCGGCGAGACCGCCGAGGGACTGCGCTGGCCGGCGTTCGCCGCCTCGCGCGGCCGGGTCGGCGGCGGCGCCCTGGAGGAGTCGCTGCCCGAACTGCACTCCCTGCGGGTGCTCAGCTGGGACCGCGGCGACTGTGTCGCCGTCCCGCCGCAGGCTGTCCGCGCGGTGCTCGCCGCCGCCCGGCGCCGGGGCGGCACGGTCGTCGTCGACCTGCCCCGCCGTATCGACGGAGGCGTGGCCGAGACGCTCGCCCAGCTCGACCTCGGCCTCCTCGTCGTCCCCGCCGAACTGCGGGCCGTGGCGGCGGCCGGGCGGGTGGCCTCCGCGGTCGGGATGGTCGTACGCGATCTGCGGGTCGTGGTGCGGGGGCCCTACGCGCCCGGACTCGACGACCGGGAAGTGGCCCGGCTGCTCGGACTGCCGCTGGTGGGTGAGGTGCCGGTCGAGGCGGGACTCCTGCGCCCGCACGAGAGCCGGACACCGCCCGGCGCCGGGAAGGGGCCGCTGACGCGGTTCTGCAAGGAGTTCTGGGAGCGGGCGCTGGTGGAGGCGGCATGACCACGGCAGTGGGGCGGGAGTGGGCACGCGCGCGTGGCGTGCCGGTCGGCGGCGATTCGGCACCGGAGCTTCTTGACGGCGTACGCCAGTGGCTCGCCGAGAGCGGGGCGGAGGCGACGCCCGCGCGTGTGGCGCAGGCGCTGCGTGAGCAGGGGCGGGTGCTCGGGGACGCCGAAGTCCTGGGCGCGGCCGAGCGGTTGCGGTCCGAGCTGGTCGGCAGCGGTCCGTTGGAGCCGTTGCTCACCGATCCGTCCGTGACCGACGTACTGGTGTCGGCACCGGACCGGGTCTGGGTGGACCGAGGCGGCGGGCTGGAGCTGACCGGCGTGGCCTTTCCCGACGCCGCGGCCGTACGACGGCTCGCGCAGCGGCTGGCCGCGGTGGCCGGACGGCGCCTCGACGACGCGCGGCCCTGGGCGGACGCCCGACTGCCCGACGGGACGCGACTGCACGCGGTGTTGCCCCCGGTGGCCGTCGACTGCACCTGTCTGTCGCTACGGGTGGTACGGCCCCGCGCGTTCACGCTCGACGAGCTGGTGGCGGCGGGCACGGTGCCGCCGGGCGGGGACCGGGTGCTGCGGGCGCTGGTCGACGCGCGGCTGTCCTTCCTCATCAGCGGCGGCACCGGCAGCGGCAAGACCACGCTGCTGAGCGCGTTGCTGGGGCTGGTCGGGCCGGGCGAACGGATCGTGCTCGCCGAGGACTCGGCGGAGCTGCGGCCCGACCATCCGCACGTCGTACGCCTGGAGAGCAGACCCGCCAACCAGGAGGGCGCGGGCCTCGTCACGCTTCAGGACCTGGTGCGACAGGCGCTGCGGATGCGGCCGGACCGGCTGGTGGTGGGCGAGGTGCGGGGGCCCGAAGTGGTGCATCTGCTGGCCGCGTTGAACACCGGCCACGAAGGCGGCTGCGGGACGGTCCACGCGAACGCCGCCGTCGATGTGCCGGCCCGACTGGAGGCGCTGGGCACGGCCGCCGGGCTCGACCGGGCCGCGCTGCACTCCCAGGTGGCGGCCGCGCTGTCGGTGGTGCTGCATCTCGTCAGGGACCGGGCGGGGCGGCGGCGGATCGCCGAGGTGCGGGTGCTGGAACGGGACCCGTCGGGGCTGGTGCGGACGGTGCCGGCACTGCGGTGGGGCGCGGAGGGCTTCGCGTACGAGCGGGGCTGGGAGCGGCTGCGGAGGCTGCTCGGAGAGGCCGGAGAGGCCGGAGAGGCCGGAGAGGGCAGAGGGGCCAGAGAGTTCGGAGGGGGCAGGGAGGGGCGTCATGGGCGGGGTGAGTGAGATGTCGGCCGGGGCTGCCGTGGCCTGCGTCGGCGCGGCCGTGTGGCTGCTGGGTGGGCCGCATGTCGGGGCTCGGCGGGCGCGGTTGCTGTTCGCGGGGACCGGTGGGGCGGTCGGGGCGGTCGGGGTCGGGCCGCCGGGGTGGCGGCAACTGGGCCGTGAGGTGCGGCGGTTGCGGAGACGATGGGGCGCTGAGTGGTGGTCGGTCGTGGCCGGGCTGGTGCTCGCCCTGCTGGGGGCGTCGGTGCTGCCGCTCGTCGCGGGAGTGGCCGGGGTGCCGTTGCTGCGGCGGGTACGGCTGGCGCGCCGGGCGCGACGACTGCGGGAACAGCGAGGCGACGAGGTCATCGCGCTGTGCGGGGCGGTCGCCGGAGAGGTGCGGGCCGGGCGGCAGCCGGGAGAGGCCCTGTTGCGGGCGGCGCGGGACGGTGAATGGCTCGGCGGCGGGTTCGGCAAGGGGGCCGGCGACGGGTTCGGTGGTGGGCCTGGCAAAGGCGTCGGCGATGGACTCGGCGGCGGGCGCGGCGACGGACTTGGCGATGGGCCTGGGGACTGGCTCGGTCATGGGACGGGGGACGAGCTCGGCGACGGGCTTGGTGGCGCTCGGGCGGCGGTGTTGGCGGCGGCGCGTTTCGGCGGTGATGTGCCGGGCGCGCTCGCGGCGGCGGCGCGGCAGCCGGGGGCCGGCGGGCTGCTGGGGCTGGCGGCGTGCTGGCGGGTCGCCGTGGACCGGGGTGCGGGGCTGGCCGCCGGGCTCGATCGGCTCGAAGCGGCGTTGCGGGCCGAACGGGACCAACGTGCGGATCTGCGGGCTCAGTTGGCGGGCGCCCGTTCCACGGCGGTGATGCTCGCCGGCCTGCCGGTCCTGGGTCTGCTCCTCGGCACGGCCCTTGGCTCCGATCCCCTGCACGTGCTGCTGCACACCGGGCCGGGTCTCGGATGCCTGGTGGTGGGCGGGGTGCTGGAGGGGCTGGGGATGTGGTGGGCGATGCGGATCGTGCGGGGAGCGGAGGCGGTGTGAGCGGGACCGGGGTGCGGGGCGGCGGTGTGAGCGGGGCCAGGGCGCGGGGCGGCGGTCGCTCGGAGGGCGCGGAGGAAGGCGGGGTGCGGTGAGTACGGAAGTTGTCCACAGGCTGGGGGTAGTTGTGGGGGCCTTGCTGGTTCTCGCGTGGGTCGTGCGATGGGTCGAGGGGGCTCGGCGGGAGCGGCGGATACGGCGTCGGCTGGCTCGGCTGCTGGCGCGGGAGGAGGTGTCCGCCGGGACGCGGGGCGAGGTGCGGAGGGCCGTGCGGCGGTGGCTTCCGTCGGCGGGGGTGGTGGCCGGCGGGTGGGCTCTGTTCGGTGGGGTCGCCGGGGTCGTGGTCGGGCTGGTCGTCGCCGCGGGGCTGTGGTGGTGGCGGAGGCGGCAGACGGCCGCGGGCGCCGAGGAGGAGTACGACGTCGGCGAGGCCGCGCGTCAACTGCCGCTCGCCGCCGATCTGCTGGCGGCCTGTATCGCGGCCGGTGCCGGTCCGGTGATCGCGGCGCAGGCCGTGGGTGAGGCGCTCGGGGGGCCGGTCGGGGAGGCGCTGGCGCGGGGCGCGGCGGAGGTGCGGCTGGGCGGTGAACCCGGCGACGCGTGGCGGCGGCTGGCCTCGATGCCGGGCGCCGGGCCGCTGGCGCGGCTGCTGGAGCGGGCCGACGTCTCCGGGCTGCCCGCGGCCGGACCCGTGGCCCGGATCGCCGCGGAGGCCCGCGCCGACTGGGCGCGCACAGCGACGGCACGGGCCCGGCGGGCTGCCGTCCTCGTGACCGCGCCGGTGGGGCTGTGCTTCCTGCCCGCGTTCATCGCGGTGGGGGTTCTGCCCGTGGTGATCGGGCTGGCGGGTCCGGCTCTGGGTGGGGGCGGGGGTGGTGGATGACGGGGGCGGGTGCGGGCGTGCGGCAGTGCCGGTGATCGAGAAGCAGTAGTGGACAGAGCTGATTCCTTACGGGGGTTGAGATGTGCAAGGTGGTACTCGCGCGGCTTCGGGCGGCGCGGAAGGACGCGGGGATGGTCACCTCGGAGTACGCGATGGGGATCGTCGCGGCGGTGGCGTTCGCGGTCGTCCTCTACAAGGTGGTGACCAGCGGGGCGGTGAGCGCGGAGCTCCAGGGCATCGTGAAGCAGGCCCTCGATGCGCGGATGTGAGCGCGGTGCGGACCGGGGGTTCGTGACGGCGGAGTCGGCCGTGGTGCTGCCTGTGCTGGTGATGTTCGCGACGGCACTGGTGTGGGGGCTGCTCGTGGTGGCCGCGCAGATCCAGTGTGTGGACGCGGCCCGGACGGGGGCTCGTGCGGCGGCCCGGCAGGATCCGGCCGACTCGGTCGTCGAGGTGGCCCGTGAGGCGGCGCCGCGCGGTGCGAAGGTCACGGTCAGCCGGGAAGAAACCCAGGTCCGGGTTGTGGTCGTGGCCGAGCCACCGGTACTGCACGGGTTGCCGTTCGAGGTACGGGAGGAGGCCGTGGCCTCGGTGGAGGGCGGGCCATGAGCGGGCGCCGTGTGTGGCGGCGCGGCCTTGGTTCCGACCGGGGCTCCGCCACCGTCTGGAGTGTCGGTGCGATCGCCGTGCTCTGCGTGGTGTTCGGGGTGGTGCTCGCCCTGGGGCAGGCCGTGGTGACCCGGCATCGTGCGGCCGGCGGTGCGGATCTCGCGGCGCTCGCGGCGGCGGACCACTGGGCGGACGGCGACGCGGGGGCCTGCGCCCGGGCGGGTCGGGTGGCCCGGGAGCAGGGCACCCGGCTCGTGCGGTGCGCGCTCGTGGGGGAGGTCTCGGATGTGACGGCGGCGGCGGGACGGGGGCCGTTCACGGCCGAGGTCAGGGCACGGGCGGGACCGGCGGAACAGCCCCTTCCGGCGCCGCTTCCTTCGCCGATTGCTGAGGCTCCTCTTCCGCAGCCACCTCCGCCGCCGATGCCGAGGCCCCCTCTGCCGTAGCCGCCTCCTTCGCCGGTGCACCAGGACCCTGTGCCGCCTCCTTCGCCGGTGCACCAGGACCCTGTGCCGCCCCCTCCGCCGGTGCCCGGGCCCCCGCTCCCCCGGCGGTCCCCTCCGCCGGCGCTCCCCGCAGCAACACCGTGAGCAGGCGCACCGCCCCCCTCTTGTGCAACGGGTCGTTGCCGTTGCCGCACTTGGGGGACTGGATGCAGGACGGGCAGCCGGCGTCGCACTCGCAGGAGGCGATGGCCTCGCGGGTGGCGGTGAGCCAGGCGCGGGCGGTGTGGAAGGCGCGCTCCGCGAAGCCCGCGCCGCCGGGGTGGCCGTCGTAGACGAAGACCGTGGGGAGCAGGGTGTCGGGGTGCAGCGGGATCGAGACGCCGCCGATGTCCCAGCGATCGCAGGTCGCGAACAGGGGGAGCAGGCCGATGGAGGCGTGTTCGGCGGCGTGCAGGGCGCCGCCGAGGATCTCGGGGTTGATGCGGGCCTCGTCGAGCTGGTCCTCGGTGACCGTCCACCACACCGCGCGGGTGCGCAACGTACGAGGAGGGAGGTCGAGTTTGGTCTCGCCGAGAACCTCACCGGTGATGAGGCGTCTGCGGAGGAAGGAGACCACCTGGTTGGTGACCTCGACGGAGCCGTAGCACAACCGGCCCTGGCCCCAGGGGACTTCGACGTCCGTCTCCAGGACGGAGATGGCGGTCGTGTCGCGGGCCACGGTCGAGTACGACGGGTTCGCCTCCTCCACCAGGGCCACGGAGTCCTCCAGGTCCAGCTTCCGCACCAAGTAGGTGCGGCCCTGGTGGAGATGGACCGCGCCCTCGTGGACGGTCGTGTGGGCGGCGCCCGCGTCGACCGTGCCGAGCAGGCGACCCGTGCCCGACTCGACGATCTGCACCGGGCGGCCTCCCTCGCCGCGGATGTCGGCGAGATCGGCGGCGGACTCACGGCGGGTCCAGTGCCAGGCCTTGGTGCGGCGGCGGAGCAGCTTCGCGGCCTCCAGTTGGGGGAGCAGGCCCTCGGTCGCCGGGCCGAACAACTCCATGTCCTCGTCCGTCAACGGCAGTTCCGCCGCCGCCGCGCACAGATGCGGGGCGAGGACGTAGGGGTTGTCGGGGTCGAGGACCGTCGATTCCACGGGCTGGTCGAAGAGAGCCTCGGGGTGATGGACGAGGAAGGTGTCCAGGGGGTCGTCGCGGGCGACCAGGACGGCCAGGGCGCCCTGGCCGGAGCGGCCCGCCCGGCCGGCCTGCTGCCACAGGGACGCGCGCGTGCCCGGGTAGCCGGCGATCACCACGGCGTCCAACCCCGAGACGTCGATGCCGAGTTCCAGGGCCGTGGTGGCGGCGAGGCCCAGCAACTCGCCCGAGTGGAGGGCCTGTTCCAGGGCGCGGCGTTCCTCCGGGAGGTAGCCGCCGCGGTAGGCGGCGACGCGCCGGGCCAGGGAGCGGTCGACCTCTGCCAGGCGTTCCTGGGCGATGACCGAGATGAGCTCGGCGCCGCGCCGGGAGCGTACGAAGGCGACCGAGCGGACGCCCTGCACGGTCAGGTCGGTCAGCAGGTCGGCCGTCTCGGCGGTGGCCGTGCGGCGGACCGGGGCGCCCTTCTCGCCCCGCATCTCGGTGAGCGGGGGTTCCCAGAGGGCGAAGACCAGTTCGCCGCGCGGAGAGGCGTCGTCGGCGACCTCGACCACCCGGAGGCCGGTCAGGCGCCGGGCGGCGACCGAGGGCTCGGCGGCGGTCGCGGAGGCCAGCAGGAAGACCGGGGAGGCGCCGTAGCGGGCGCAGAGGCGGCGCAGCCGGCGCAGGACCTGGGCGACGTGGGAGCCGAAGACGCCGCGGTAGGTGTGGACCTCGTCGATGACGACGTACTTCAGCGCCTTCAGGAAGGAGGACCAGCGGGGGTGGGACGGGAGGATGCCGCGGTGCAGCATGTCCGGGTTGGTCAGGACGTAGTTGGCGTACTGGCGGATCCACTCGCGTTCCTCGAACGGGGTGTCACCGTCGTAGACGGCTGGTCGAACAGAATTGCCCAGCGGTTGTGAAAGTTCCTTCACAGATCGGCACTGATCCGCCGCGAGCGCCTTCGTGGGGGCGAGGTAGAGCGCGGTGGCGCCGCGGCCGTTCGGGGCCTCGGAGCCGTCCAGGAGGGCCGTCAGGACGGGTGTGAGGTACGCCAGGGACTTGCCGGAGGCGGTGCCGGTGGCGACGACCACCGACTCGCCGTCCAGGGCGTGCTCGGCGGCCTGTGCCTGGTGGGCCCAGGGGTGTTCGATGCCCGCCGCTTGCACGGCCGCGAGCACCTCCGGGCGAATCCGGTCAGGCCAGACGGCATGGCGGCCCTCGCGCGGGGGCAAGTGCTCCGTATGAGTGATGCGCGAAGCACGGCTCGGCCCCGAGGCGAGCCGGCCCAGCACCGTGCCCGGGTCCACCCGGGACACGGCGTTCGTCGGGGATCGATCGGATCGGTGATTCTCGGCCATCGGCACCGAGTGTGTCACCGGCGTGACGGACAATGGGACCAAGGCGTCGTGCACGCCTGCCGGTAAGTGATTGAATGCCATCGCGGCTGGCGAACCGTCCTGGGGGCTCTGCCGAGTGTCCAAACGGGCGACCGCTCGATAGCAAGGTGCTGGAGGATCCGTGGACCTGTCCCTGTCGACCCGTACCGTCGGCGATCGTACGGTCGTCGAGGTCGGTGGCGAAATCGACGTATATACCGCGCCCAAGCTGCGCGAGCAGCTGGTCGAGCTGGTGAACGACGGGAGTTTCCACCTCGTCGTCGACATGGAGGGCGTGGACTTCCTCGACTCCACCGGGCTCGGCGTGCTGGTCGGCGGCCTGAAGCGGGTGCGTGCCCATGAGGGCTCGCTGCGCCTGGTCTGCAACCAGGAGCGCATTCTGAAGATCTTCCGCATCACCGGTCTCACCAAGGTGTTCCCGATCCACACCTCGGTCGAGGAAGCGGTGGCGGCGACCGACTGAACCACCGGACCGGGCCGGTGACCTGAACCGCGCCCGGGACGGCTGTACTACATGGGGGTCCGGACTTTCGGCGGTCCGGTCCCCCGACAGCACGCCCGTAGTTCCGAGGGGGACGCATGGCCACCGTTGAGCTCCGCTTCAGCGCGCTGCCCGAGCACGTCCGGACCGCCCGACTGGTGGCGGCAGCGGTGGCGCGCAGGTCCGGAGTGGACGAGGCCGTACTCGACGAGGTCAGGCTCGCTGTCGGCGAGGCCTGCTCCCGTGCCGTCGGACTGCATCAGAACAGCGGTATCACCGCTCCGGTGAAGGTGCTGCTGATCGAGGAGGAGAAGCAGTTCTCCATCGAGGTCGGCGACGAGGCACCGCGTTCGGCCCCGGGTGACCGGGCGCCCGGCGCGGCGGCCGAGGATCCGGACGCGGAGACCGAGGAGGACGAGATGGGCCTCGCGGTCATCAGCGGCCTCGTCGACGACGTGGAGGTCACCGCGGGGGAGCACGGCGGGTCGATCCGTATGACCTGGCCGACCACCCCGCCGGCCGCAACGCTTCCCTGACCTTCATACATACGAGCAGAACATCAATGGGCCCCGCTCCGGCGGGGCCCATTGTATTTTCGGAATTCGTGAAATTATTCACGATCAGTCAATGCCTTTGGGGCATTAGCTCTTTCGGGTTCTGTGGCGTGACGTCGATCATTTGCTGAAGAGCATGTGAAGGCTAATTCCGTTTACCGCCCACTGTTTTGATCAGGTTCCGCTACCTACAATCCGTCCACATCTTGAGCTCAGCCCAAGCGTCAAGGAGGACGAATGGCGGGGCTTTCTACCCCTCATCAGCTGGACCATCCCACTACCCTCGCAGCCGCGGTACTGACCGACGACAACCGGATCATCATCTGGGTGATCGCCGCCGTCGCAGTGGCCGCGCTCGTGGTCGCGGGTGTCCTGGTACGCCAGGTGCTCGCGGCGGGCGAGGGAACCGACAGCATGAAAGAGATCGCGGCGGCCGTACAGGAAGGCGCCAACGCCTATCTGGCCCGGCAGCTGCGCACGCTCGGCGTATTCGCCGTGGTCGTGTTCTTCCTGCTCATGCTGCTGCCCGCGGACGACTGGAATCAGCGCGCCGGTCGATCCGTCTTCTTCTTGATCGGCGCGGCGTTCTCGGCGGCCACCGGATACATCGGCATGTGGCTCGCCGTACGCAGCAATGTGCGCGTTGCCGCGGCGGCACGGGAAGCGACCCCGGCGGAAGGTGAACCGGAAAAGGATCTCACCGCCGTCTCACACAAAGCAATGAAGATCGCTTTCCGCACGGGCGGCGTCGTCGGCATGTTCACGGTGGGGCTCGGTCTGCTGGGCGCCTCCTGTGTCGTGCTGGTCTACGCGGCCGACGCGCCGAAGGTGCTCGAGGGATTCGGCCTCGGGGCCGCCCTGATCGCCATGTTCATGCGTGTCGGCGGCGGCATCTTCACCAAGGCCGCCGACGTCGGCGCCGACCTGGTCGGCAAGGTCGAGCAGGGCATTCCGGAGGACGACCCGCGCAATGCCGCGACCATCGCCGACAACGTGGGCGACAACGTCGGCGACTGCGCGGGCATGGCGGCCGACCTCTTCGAGTCGTACGCCGTGACCCTGGTCGCCGCGCTGATCCTCGGCAAGGCGGCCTTCGGCGACTCGGGGCTCGCCTTCCCGCTGATCGTCCCGGCCATCGGTGTCATCACCGCCATGATCGGCATCTTCGCGGTGGCGCCGCGCCGGTCCGACCGCAGTGGCATGTCCGCGATCAACCGGGGGTTCTTCATCTCCGCGGTGATCTCGCTCGTGCTGGTGGCCGCGGCCGTCTTCGCGTACCTGCCGTCGTCGTACGCAGATCTCGACGGTGTCACCGAGGGGTCGATCGCCGGAAAGGACGGTGATCCGCGGGTCCTCGCGCTCATCGCGGTCGCGATCGGCATCCTGCTGGCCGCCGTCATCCAGCAGCTGACCGGCTACTTCACCGAGACCACCCGGCGTCCCGTCCAGGACATCGGCAAGACCTCGCTCACCGGCCCGGCCACCGTCGTCCTCGCCGGTATCTCGATCGGTCTCGAATCGGCCGTCTACACCGCCCTGTTGATCGGCCTCGGCGTCTACGGGGCGTTCCTGCTCGGCGGTACGTCGATCATGCTGGCGCTGTTCGCGGTGGCGCTGGCCGGTACCGGGCTGCTCACCACGGTCGGCGTCATCGTCGCCATGGACACCTTCGGGCCGGTCTCCGACAACGCCCAGGGCATCGCCGAGATGTCCGGGGACGTCGAGGGCGCGGGCGCGCAGGTGCTCACCAACCTGGACGCCGTCGGCAACACCACCAAGGCCATCACCAAGGGCATCGCCATCGCCACCGCCGTCCTCGCGGCGTCGGCGCTCTTCGGGTCCTACCGTGATGCCATCACGACGGGCGCCCAGGACGTCGGCGAGAAACTGTCCGGCGACGGGGCTCCGATGAGCCTGATGATGGACATCTCGCAGCCCAACAACCTCGTCGGCCTCATCGCGGGCGCGGCGGTGGTGTTCCTCTTCTCGGGGCTCGCCATCAACGCCGTGTCGCGGTCGGCGGGTGCGGTGGTCTACGAGGTACGACGGCAGTTCCGTGAGCGGCCCGGGATCATGGACTACACGGAGAAGCCGGAGTACGGCAAGGTCGTGGACATCTGCACCCGGGACGCGCTCAGGGAGCTGACGACCCCAGGACTGCTCGCCGTCATGGCGCCCATCTTCATCGGGTTCACGCTCGGTGTCGGCGCCCTCGGCTCGTATCTCGCGGGCGCGATCGGCACGGGCACGCTCATGGCGGTGTTCCTCGCCAACTCAGGCGGCGCCTGGGACAACGCCAAGAAACTCGTCGAGGACGGTCATCACGGCGGCAAGGGCAGCGAGGCCCACGCCGCGACCGTCATCGGCGACACGATCGGCGACCCCTTCAAGGACACCGCCGGACCCGCGATCAACCCGCTGCTGAAGGTGATGAACCTCGTCGCGCTGCTCATCGCGCCCGCGGTGATCAAGTTCAGCTACGGCGAGGACAAGAGCATCGGCGTCCGGATCGGGATCTCCCTGGTCTCGCTCGCCGTGATCGTCGGCGCGGTCTATGTCTCCAAGCGGCGCGGGATCGCCGTGGGGGACGACGAGAGTGCCAAGAGGGTGGCCAGTTCCGCCGATCCCGCGGTGGTTTCGTAGGCAGTCTTACGACAGCCTCCTCACCTGGGGCGGGCGGGTGGTGCGTGGACGCGCCGCCCGCCCGCTCTGTGTGTGCACGCCCCCTTCGTGAGCCTTCTCTCACTTGGTGCAAATGGCTTTAATGCATGACTTAACGGACGCCCTGCTTGTAGGTGTTCTCCAGACGCCGTGTATGTTCCGGGGCCGAGGAGCCATGGAAGGGACCAATCCGGTGAACAAGAAGCTCGCAGCCGCGCTGTCCGGCGGTGCGGTACTGGCAATGGCGTTGTCGGCATGCAGCAGCGGTGACGACAACAGCGAGAAGCTGGACGCCTGGGCCAAGCAGGTCTGTGACGCCGTCAAGCCGCAGGCCAAGAAGATCGAGGCCGCCAATCTCGCGATCCAGAAGGAGACCTCGGACAGCAGTGCGCCGAAGGACGTCCAGAAGACCGACGCCCAGGCCTTCCAGGACATGTCCGACGCCTACAAGGCGATCGGCGCCGCCGTGCAGAAGGCCGGGGCGCCGGACACCGGCGACGGCAAGAACGCCGAGAAGAAGCAGCTGGACGCGGTCAAGGAGCTCAACACCCTCTCCGCCTCCTACGCCTCCCTCAAGAAGCAGGTCGACGAGCTCGACACCAAGGACCAGGGCAAGTTCGCGGACGGCCTCAAGGACGTCGCGACCGAGCTCGACAAGCTGAGCACGAGCGGCAGCGACGCCCTCAAGAACCTCGAAGAGGGCGACGTCGGCAAGGCCATGGCCGAGCAGGAGAGCTGCCAGAGCGCCTCCGCCACGCCGTCGGCGACCACCGGCTGACCCCTCGCGTCACGTGGCCCCGGCGCCGCAGGCACCGCCTGTGGCGCCGGTTTGCCTTCACAATGGGGTGGTGAGTGACTCCAGCCTTGCCCCCCTGCCCTCCGCCGACCGCCCCGACGTCGCCGCGGCCCTGCGGGACGCCCTCCTGGGCGCCTCCTTCACCGCCGACGGGCTGCTCGAACTGCTCGGCGCCCCCGCGTACGCGGCGCTCGCCCGCAGCGAGACCGTGCCCGCGCTGCGGGCGACCCGTGGGGACAGCGCCCTGGAGGTGCTCGTACGGCTCTTCCTGCTTCAGCAGCCCGTGCCCCACGCGCGCGTGGCCGATGTGCTGCCCCTGGAGGCGTGTCTGGCGGCCGGGTGGCTCACGGAGGCCGACGGTGACGTGGTCGCGGCGACCGTGGACGTACGGCCGTACGGGGGGCCCGAGGGCGAGGACTGGTTCATCGTGTCCGACCTGGGGTGCGCCGTGGGCGGCGCCGGTGGCATCGGCAGCCGCGAGGAGGGCGTCGTCCTCGGTGTGGGCGGGGCGTCCACGACCCTCGCCGGCATCACCGTCCGTACGCCCGTCTCCGCCGCGCTGGACCTCGGCACCGGGTCCGGCATCCAGGCACTGCACGCCGCGCGGCACGCCACGCGCGTGACGGCGACCGACCTCAACCCGCGCGCCCTGCACATCACCGCGCTGACGCTGGCGCTGTCCGGCGCCCCGGCGGCCGAACTGCGGGAGGGCTCGCTCTTCGACCCGGTGCGCGACGACGAGACGTACGACCTGATCGTCTCCAACCCGCCCTTCGTGATCTCGCCGGGCGCCCGGCTGACGTACCGGGACGGCGGGATGGGCGGGGACGATCTGTGCCGGTCGCTCGTTCAGCAGGCGGGGGAACGGCTGAACGAGGGCGGGTTCGCGCAGTTCCTCGCCAACTGGCAGCACGTGGAAGGGGAGGACTGGCAGGACAGGCTCAGGTCGTGGGTGCCGCGCGGGTGCGACGCGTGGATCGTCCAGCGCGAGGTGCAGGACGTCACGCAGTACGCAGAGCTGTGGCTCAGGGACGCCGGTGACCACCGTGGGGATCCGGCCGAGTACCAGGCGCTGTACGACGCCTGGCTGGACGAGTTCGAGGCGCGCAAGGTGCGGGCGGTCGGGTTCGGCTGGATCACGCTGCGCAGGACAGAAGCCGCCGAGCCCTCTGTCGTCGCCGAGGAGTGGCCGCACCCCGTCGAGCAGCCGCTCGGCGACACCGTACGGGCGCACTTCGAGCGGCTCGACTATCTGCGGGCGCACGACGACGCGGCGCTGCTGGAAGGGCACTTCAAGCTGGCGCCCGAGATCGTGCAGGAGCAGGTCGGGCTGCCCGGCGCCGAGGACCCGGAGCATGTGGTGCTGCGCCAGAACCGCGGCATGCGCCGCGCCACCAAGGTGGACACGGTCGGCGCGGGCTTCGCCGGCGTGTGTGACGGCTCGCTGAGCGCGGGGCGGATCCTGGACGCCATCGCGCAACTGGTGGGCGAGGACCCGGTGTTGCTGCGGGACCGTACGCCGGCGCAGATCCGGGTGCTGGTGGAGCAGGGGTTCCTGGAGCCTGCCTGAGCGGGGCGGCTGAGGCCGAGTCGGGCTGAGGCCGAGTCGGCTGAGGTCGGGGTGTACCCCTGAGACGCGTGTGCCCGGTCTGGTCTGATTGGTGACGAAAAGGTCTCCTGTCAGTGGCACGTGCGAGGCTACCTTCGAGGGACAGGTCCGACGCGTCCTCGGGGGAGGCGCACCCGCTCGGGCCTCGGGGGGGGAGGCGTGATGTCGGGGGAGACGCCGGATCACGGTGAGGGCAGGGTCGTAAGCGGCCGCTACCGCCTGCTGCGGACGCTCGGCGCGGGCGGCATGGGCCGGGTCTGGCTGGCGTACGACGACGAGTTGGCCTGCGAGGTCGCGCTCAAGGAGATCGCCCTCCCGGACGTGCCGATGGACGCGAGCGAGCCCGCGCAGCGCATCGCGCGGGCCCGCAGCGAGGCACGGCACGCGGCGCGGCTGCGCGGGCACCCGCATGTGGCGACGGTGCATGACGTGGTGGTGCACGAGGGGCTGCCGTGGATCGTCATGGAGTACGTGCCGGACGCGGTCGACCTCCAGGCGGTCGTACGGAGTTCGGGCCCGCTGCCGCCCGTCCAGGCGGCCCGCGTCGGGCTCGCCGTGCTCGACGCGCTGACCGCCGGGCACCGGATCGGCATCCTCCACAGGGATGTGAAACCGGCCAACATCCTGCTGGCGGCGGATGCTTCGGGCGACCCGTACGCGCGCGTGCTGCTCACCGACTACGGCATCGCACTCCAACCCGAGTCCCGCGAGCCCCGGCTCACCGCCACGGCCGGCATCCTCGGCACGCCTGGTTATCTCGCGCCGGAACGCGCGCGGGGGGAGCCGCCGACACCGGCCGCGGATCTGTTCTCGCTCGGCGCGACCCTGTACACGGCCGTGGAGGGCCGCGGCCCCTTCGACCGGCACGGCGAGTACGCGACCCTGACGGCCCTGCTCGGCGAGGAGCCGACCCCGCCGGTACGGGCCGGTGAACTGACCCCCGTGCTCCAGGGGTTGCTGGCCAAGGACCCGGTGCGCAGGTCGTCGCCGGAGACGGCGGCGCGGGGGCTGGAGCGGGTGGTGCGGGGGGCGTCGCCGGGATTCGGGCCGCCGCCTGAGGGGTTCGGTGCGGCGGGTTCGGCCGAGGGATTCGGTGCCGGAGGTTCTGCCGAGGGGTTCCGTGCGGCGGGTGCGGCCGAAGGGCGGGGCGCGCAGCCCGGCGGGTCGGGGGCGGTTCCGGGAGGGGGCGGGGCCGTGGACGGGCCGCCGCCCGGGTACGTCGCCAGTACGTCGCCGGTGTGGGGGAGCGGTGGCGCGGGGGCGGGGACTCCGCAGACTCCGGGTACACCAGGCACGCCAGGTACTCCGGGTGCCCAGGGTGCGCCGCAGACACCCGGGACGCCTCAGACGCCGGGTACTCCGGGCGGGCCGGGTGGGCTCTTCACGCCGGGGGCCGCGCAGACGCCGCACACGCCGGGTGGGGCGGCCGGGGCCGCGTACGACCCATGGCGGCAGACCGGCGGCGCCTCGCAGCAGTCGCCCGAGCCCGGCAACCCCTATGCGCAAGGCCCCTACGGCCCCTACGCGGGAAGCGGCGGCCCCACGCCGTACGGGGGCGGTCAACCGCCGTACGGGGGAGGCCCGACGTCTCCGTACTCCGGCAGCCCGACGCCGACGCCGCCCTACGCGGGCGGCGCTCCCGCCCCCGGAGCTCCCACGCAGCCCTACATGAGCGGCACTTCCGGAGCCGGCTGGGCCACCGGCGGGGGCTCGCTCGGGCAGACCGGGTTGCCCGGGCCGCCCTCCCGGGACAAGAAGCGGCTCGCCCTCGTCGCGCTCGTCGTGGCCGTCGTTCTGGTCGTCGCCGGTGGGACCTGGCTGGCCGTCTCGCTGACCGGTGGCGGGGACGGCGACGACAACACCACCGCGGCCAACAAACCGCCCACCTCCAGCGTGCCCAAGAGCTCGCCGCCGCCGACCGGGCCCGTGCTGCCGTACGGCGATGTCGTCGGCCTCAGCAGGCCGTTGGAGACCGGCGACTGCGTACAGGCGGTCTGGACGGGGACGCCGTTCAAGTCGGCGCCGAACCTTGGGGTGGTGGACTGCGCCGACGACTGGCCGGACGGCCAGGTCGTGGCGGTCGACACGGCCACCGACTACGCCGACGCGCGCGCGTCGGGCGCCCAGCGCTGCGCGAACCAGACGCGCGCGGTCGTCGACGCCCTGCCGGACGCGGCCCTCTACGCCGTCGTACCGACCCAGGAGGGCTTCACCGCGGCCAACAGCGGTACGGCATGTCTCGTACTCGGCCGCCATGCGGCGATAGGCGGTGAGGTCGGCCGGTTCCGCGACGAGGGCGCCCGGCTGTGGGTCGGTCAGATGAGCACGGGTGACTGCTGGATCTACGAGGAGGAGGACGACGGCTACAACGCCCCGCTCACCGACTGCGGGAAACCCCACACCGACCAGGTCATAGGCGTTGTTCAGGCGCCCGCGGAAATGACCTACGAGAAAGCCACCGACAACGCGACGAAGCTCTGCGGCAACAAATTCGAGTCGACCTGGGCCCCGGGGCCGGAGCGCACCGTGTACGGGTGGGTGGCCGACGAGGACGACTGGGACACGGGGTTCAAGAAGGCCGTGTGCACGGTGAGCCGGACCGACGGTGAGAAGACGACCGGAAAGATACCCGCGCCCGGATCCGTCTGAGCCGGGCCCGGGTGAGGGCGCCCGAGGAGTCCACAGCGGCGTCGGTCCCGCGTTCACCTCGGGTTCGCCTGGTAGCCGCCCGCGCGTGTCAGCCTCCATGCCCGAGGGCACGCGCGGTCGGGAGAAAAGGGGCAGGGGGAGCCATGGAGAGCGGACCGGCGATCTTCGCGGGGACGGTGTTCGCGCTGTTCGGAGCCGGGCTGCTGACGTGGACCGCGGTCCGCCTGCGACACGGGGAACCCGTGGCGCACGGTGTGAGCCCGGTCGCATCGGCGGCGATCGCGAGCTGTGCCTCGGTGATCGCGCTCGTCGTCGGCGCATGGTGCTTCACCCGGCTCTGACGACCATGGAAAGGCCGAGGTCCCGGTAATTGGGAGGGCATCCTCCACTAAGGCCAGAAATGGCCGGTGGGTACTCCGGGCGGCAGGAATGGCGGTAGTCGGGTTACCGTTCGAGTGGCCGTTGCGGGCTTTTCCCGTTTGACACGGGGGCGGGATGTACCGTCACACTCCGCAGCGTCACCATGACCCGACCCCGGGGACTGCCTGGGGAGGCCCCAGCGTCGACCGGAGAGAAGAGCGAAGTTGTCCCCGACCAGCGAGACCGCACACGGCGGCCGCCGACTCGTCATTGTCGAGTCGCCAGCCAAGGCGAAGACGATCAAGGGCTACCTCGGCCCTGGTTACGTCGTCGAGGCGAGCGTCGGGCACATCCGCGACCTCCCCAACGGCGCCGCGGAGGTGCCGGAGCAGTACACCGGCGAGGTCCGCCGCCTCGGCGTGGACGTCGAGCATGACTTCGAGCCCATCTATGTCGTCAACGCCGACAAGAAGGCCCAGGTCAAGAAGCTCAAGGAGCTGCTGAAGGACTCCGACGAGCTCTTCCTCGCCACCGATGAGGACCGCGAGGGCGAGGCCATCGCGTGGCACCTCCTGGAGGTACTCAAGCCCAAGGTCCCGGTCAAGCGCATGGTGTTCCACGAGATCACCAAGGACGCGATCCGGGCCGCCGTCGCCAACCCGCGCGATCTCAACCAGCGCATGGTCGACGCCCAGGAGACCCGCCGTATCCTCGACCGTCTCTACGGCTACGAGGTCTCGCCGGTCCTGTGGAAGAAGGTCATGCCGCGCCTGTCGGCGGGCCGTGTCCAGTCCGTCGCCACGCGTCTGGTCGTCGAGCGGGAGCGCGAGCGCATCGCCTTCCGTTCCGCCGAGTACTGGGACCTGACGGGCACCTTCGGGACCGGCCGTGCGGGCGACTCGAGCGACCCGTCGACCCTGGTCGCCCGCCTTCAGACGGTCGACGGCAAGCGGGTCGCGCAGGGCCGTGACTTCGACTCCCTGGGCCAGATCAAGGGCGCCAACACCCTTCACCTCGACGAGGCCAACGCCCGCGCCCTGGCCGCCGCGCTGGAGAACACGGACTTCGCCGTCCGGTCCGTCGAGTCCAAGCCGTACCGCCGCTCGCCGTACGCCCCGTTCCGTACGACGACCCTCCAGCAGGAGGCCAGCCGCAAGCTCGGTTTCGGCGCGAAGGCGACCATGCAGGTCGCCCAGAAGCTGTACGAGAACGGCTACATCACGTACATGCGTACGGACTCCACGACGCTCAGCGACACCGCTGTCACCGCGGCCCGCGCGCAGGTCACACAGCTCTACGGCGCCGACTACCTGCCGTCCGCGCCCCGGACGTACGCCGGGAAGGTCAAGAACGCGCAGGAGGCGCACGAGGCGATCCGCCCCTCGGGTGATCGTTTCCGCACGCCCGCCGAGACCGGACTGACCGGCGACCAGTTCAAGCTGTACGAGCTGATCTGGAAGCGGACCGTCGCCTCCCAGATGAAGGACGCGACCGGCAACTCCGTCACCGTCAAGATCGGTGGCACCGCCGCCGACGGCCGGGACGTCGAGTTCAGCGCCTCCGGCAAGACGATCACCTTCCACGGCTTCCTGAAGGCCTACGTCGAGGGCGCCGACGACCCCAACGCCGAGCTGGACGACCGCGAGCGCCGGCTGCCCCAGGTCAGCCAGGGCGACCGGCTCTCCGCCGAGGAGATCACGGTCGACGGGCACGCCACCAAGCCCCCGGCCCGCTACACCGAGGCCAGCCTGGTCAAGGAGCTCGAAGAGCGCGAGATCGGCCGCCCGTCGACGTACGCGTCGATCATCGGCACGATCCTCGACCGCGGCTATGTCTTCAAGAAGGGCACGGCACTCGTCCCGTCCTTCCTGTCCTTCGCCGTGGTCAACCTCCTGGAGAAGCACTTCGGGCGGCTCGTCGACTACGACTTCACCGCCAAGATGGAGGACGACCTCGACCGCATCGCGCGCGGCGAGGCCCAGTCCGTGCCGTGGCTGAAGCGGTTCTACTTCGGTGAGGGCACGGAGGGCGGCGCGGCCGTCGCCGGCAACGGCGACGGGGACCACCTCGGCGGCCTCAAGGAACTGGTGACCGACCTGGGCGCGATCGACGCGCGCGAGGTCTCGTCGTTCCCGGTGGGCGACGGCATCGTGCTGCGGGTCGGCCGCTACGGCCCGTACATCGAGCGCGGCGAGAAGGACTCCGAGGGCCACCAGCGCGCGGACGTGCCGGAGGACCTCGCTCCGGACGAGCTGTCGGTCGAGCTCGCCGAGGAGCTGCTCGCCAAGCCGAGCGGTGACTTCGAGCTCGGCGCCGACCCGGTCAGCGGCAACCAGATCATCGCCCGCGACGGCCGCTACGGCCCCTACGTCACCGAGGTGCTCCCCGAGGGCACCCCGAAGACCGGCAAGAACGCCGTGAAGCCGCGGACGGCCTCGCTGTTCAAGTCGATGGCGCTGGACACGGTGACGCTGGAGGACGCCCTCAAGCTGATGTCGCTGCCGCGCGTGGTCGGCGCCGACGCCGAGGGCCAGGAGATCACCGCGCAGAACGGGCGCTACGGGCCGTACCTGAAGAAGGGCACGGACTCGCGGTCGCTCACCTCCGAGGACCAGCTCTTCACGATCACCCTCGAAGAGGCGCTCGCAATCTACGCCCAGCCCAAGCAGCGTGGCCGGGCCGCCGCCAAGCCGCCGCTGAAGGAGCTGGGCACCGACCCGGTCAGCGAGAAGCCGGTCGTGGTCAAGGACGGCCGCTTCGGGCCGTACGTCACCGACGGGGAGACCAACGCGACCCTGCGCTCCGGCGACAGCGTCGAGGACATCACCCCCGAGCGCGGCTACGAACTCCTCGCCGAGAAGCGGGCCAAGGCCCCCGCCAAGAAGACGGCGAAGAAGGCGCCCGCCAAGAAGGCCCCGGCGAAGAAGGCCGCCCCGGCCAAGAAGACGGCCGCCAAGAAGACCGCCGCGAAGAAGACGACGACGGCCGCGAAGAAGACCACCGCGAAGAAGGCGACGGCTTCGAAGACGGCGTCGGAGGACTGATACAAGCCGCGTCGCTCCACTGAGGCTTCGCAAAACGAACGCCCCGGCATCACTTTGGTGTCGGGGCGTGCGCACGTTCGGACGGGCGCCACAGGCTGTCGGTGCTGCCCGATAGGCTGAAAGCATGACGCGAGCCGAGCAGCCAACGGCCCACCACCCGGCCCCCGACGACGCCCTTGCCGCGGACTCCCGCGAGCGTGCCGTCCGCGCCCTGCTGCGCCAACCACAGCTGAAGCGGCTGTGGAGCGCGCAGTTGGTGGGCGGAGTCGGTGACGCCCTGGCCCTTCTGGTGGTCGTGATCCTCGCCCTCCAGGCGGCGATCGTCGAGGGGTCCTTCGGGGGTGATTACCGAGGAGTGGCGTTCGCAGTGGCGACCGTCTTCGGGGTGCGCATCCTGGCCACGCTGCTCTTCGGCGCGGTCCTCCTCGGCCCGCTGACGTCCCTCACCTCGCAGGAGGGGCCGCTCGACCGCCGCTGGACCATGGTCGGCGCCGACGGGGTGCGCGCGGCGCTGCTGATCGTCGCGCCCCTGTGGATCGACTGGACGCCGGAGAACGCGCTGGCGATGCTCCTGGTGACGGCCTTCGTCACCGGAGTCGCCGAGCGCTTCTGGTCGGTGTGCCGTGAGAGCGCGGCGCCCGCCCTGCTCCCCGCGCCGCCGCCGGAGGGCGCGACGGTACGGCCGCTGCCCGACCACCTGGACGCGCTGCGCCGCCTGTCGCTGCGTACGGGCTTCGTGGCGATCCCGCTGGCCGCCGCCGCGCTCGTCACCGCCGCGCTCGTCAACAACCTTCTGGGCGCCGGGATCGACTGGTTCGACCAGCACCAGGCCGCCCTCGCCTCGTATGTCGCGGCGGGTCTGTTCGCCGCGTCGCTGTCCGTGCTGACCTTCCTGGAGCTGCCCGACACGCGCACCCCGCGCGCGCGTTCGCCGCTGGAGGGCCTGCGCCGCCCCAAGACGGGCACCGGCGTCGACAAGGGCCGCACCGGCGTGCTGCCGCTGCTGGTCCTCGCCTCCGCCGCCGTCGCGGGCGCGGTCTCCGCGGCCGTCGCGGTGTCCGTGCTGCACGCCAAGGACCTGGGCGGCGGGCCGGTGACGTACGGCCTGCTGGTGCTGGCCCTGACCGGTGGGGTGGTCGTCGGTATCCGTACGGCGCACAAGGTGCTGGTCTCGCTCTCGCGCCGCCGTCTGCTCGCGCTGGCGATCGCCTTCACCGGCATCGCCCTGCTGGCCGCGGGCCTCGTCCCGGACGTCACCACCGTCGTCCTGATCGTCGCGCTGGCCGGAGCCGGCGCGGGCGTGGCCGCCAACACCGGGCACGCGCTGCTCGACCAGGAGACCGAGGACTACCGCCGCCCGCGTACGACCGAGCATCTGCACGCGGTCGTACGGGTCTTCGTGGCGCTCGGCGCGGTCATCGCCCCGCTGGTGGCCGCGCTGATCGGGCCGCACCGGCTGGAAAGCGGCAAGTTCGTGTTCGCGCACGGCGGGGCCGCCTTCACGATGATGCTGGTCGGCGCGCTGCTGCTGCCGGTGGCCGCGCTGGTGCTCGCCAAGGTCGACGACCGTTCCGGTGTGCCGCTGCGGCACGATCTGCGGGACGCGCTGCTCGGCGGCGACGACCCGGTGACGGCGCCGATGGCGACCGGCTTCTTCATCGCCCTGGAGGGCGGCGACGGCGCGGGCAAGTCCACCCAGGCCGAGGCGCTCGCCGAGTGGATAAGGGCCAAGGGGCACGAGGTCGTGGTCACGCGCGAGCCGGGCGCGACGCCGGTCGGCAAGCGGCTGCGGTCGATCCTGCTGGACGTGTCGTCGGCCGGACTCTCGCACCGCGCGGAGGCGCTGCTGTACGCGGCGGACCGCGCGGAGCACGTCGACACGGTCGTCCGGCCCGCGCTGGAGCGCGGTGCGGTCGTCATCTCCGACCGGTACATCGACTCGTCGGTGGCCTACCAGGGGGCGGGCCGTGACCTGTCGCCGACCGAGATCGCCCGCATCAACCGCTGGGCCACGGACGGGCTGGTTCCGCATCTGACGGTGCTCCTGGACGTCTCCCCGGAGATCGCCCGGGAGCGGTTCACCGAGGCGCCCGACCGGCTGGAGTCGGAGCCGGCGGAGTTCCACGCACGCGTGCGCTCCGGGTTCCTGACGCTCGCCGCGGCCGACCCCGGCCGCTACCTGGTGGTGGACGCGGGCCAGGAGCCCGAGGCCGTCACCACCGTCGTACGGCACCGGCTCGACCTGATGCTGCCGCTCTCCGAGCAGGAGATCCGGGAGCAGGAGGAGGCCCGGCGCAAGGCCGAGGAGGAAGCGCGCCGCAAGGCCGAGGAAGAGGCCGCGCGCAAGGCCGAGGAAGAGCGTCTGGAGCGCGAGCGCCAGGAGCAGCTGGAGCGGCTGCGCGCCGAGGAGGAGGAGCGCAAGCGGCGCGAGCTGGAGGAGGCGCAGCGGCGCGAGGCCGAACGGCAGGCAGAGGAGGCCCGGCTGCGGGCCGAGGAAGCGCGGAAGCGGGCCGAGGAGGAGCGGGTGCGGCTGCTCGCCGAGGAGAAGGCCCGCGCCGAGGAGGAGGCCCGCCGCAAGGCCGAGGAGGAGCGCCGGCGCAAGCAGGCCGAGGAGGAGGCGCGGCTGCACGCCGAGGCCGAGGCACGGCGCGTGGAGAAGCAGCGCAAGGCCGAGGAGGCGTTGCTGCGGGCCGAGGAGGCGCGGCGGCTCGCCGAGCAGGCGTCCGCCGCGGCTGAGGCGGGCCCGAAGAAGCCGACGCCGCCCGCGGTGGCGCCGGAGGCGGCGACCGTGCCCACGCCGGTGGTGACGCCGACGAACGCGTCGGGCGGGCCGGTGGAGGAGACGGCGGTACTGCGGAAGATCTCCGACGGGGCGGACGCCGGTGAGGGGCGTGGCTCTGGGGGGCGCGGTGCTGAGGGCCGTGGTTCTGGGGGGCGGGGGTCTGACGGCCGTGGCTCTGGGAGCCGTGGGTCTGAGGGGCGAGTCTCTGAGAACGAGGTGACCGCCGAGCTGCCCAAGCCTCCGGCTTCTGCGGCTGACGAGACCGCGGTGCTGCCGCAGGTGGTGCCAGGCGCGGCGGACGAGACCGCGGTGCTGCCGCCTGTCGTGCCGGGGGCCGCTGACGAGACGGCCGTGTTGCCGCCGGTGCCGGGGGAGACCCCGGCCGACCGGGTGCCGCCGGGGTTCTTCCGGGAGGAGCAGGCGCGGCCCGACGGGGCCGAGGACCGTACACGGGAGATGCCTCAGGTCGACGAGACCGGCGCGCCCCGGAAGCGGGCCCGGTCGGACTGGGCCGAGGAGACCCCGCTGGACGATCTGCCGTCGCTGGCGGACGAGTTGCTGGGCCCGCGGGACCGGGACGGCGACGAGTTCGGTGACGGGCGAGGGCGGCGTGGTCGGGGGCGTCGGGGCTGACCCCGCGACGGTCGCGGGGCGGCGTTGTCAGTGCCGCCCCGCACAATGGAGGCCGTACCGTCGGCCCGAACCTCCAGCCGGCCCGTACCTCCGGCTCGTACCCCCAACCGTGACGAAAGGGCGGCGTGACCCATGACCGTCTGGGACGACCTCGTCGGCCAGGAGAAGGTGAGTGAGCAGCTGACCGCTGCCGCTCGGGACGCCGACGCGTTTGTCACCGCCGCCGCTTCCGACGCACCGCCGCCCACCGCGTCGAAGATGACGCACGCGTGGCTGTTCACCGGCCCGCCGGGGGCCGGGCGGACGCAGACCGCGCGGGCCTTCGCGGCGGCGTTGCAGTGTGTGAGCCCGGACCGGGCGCTCGGCGGGGTCCCCGGGTGCGGGTTCTGCGACGGGTGTCATACGGCCCTCGTCGGCACGCATGCCGACGTCACCACCGTCGCCGCCGTGGGCGCGCAGATCCTCGCCGACGACATGCGGGACACCGTCCGGAAGTCCTTCACGTCACCGGCCATCGGACGCTGGCAGGTGATCCTCGTCGAGGACGCCGAGCGGCTGAACGAGAAGTCGGCCAACGCCGTGCTGAAGGCGGTCGAGGAGCCCGCCCCCCGTACCGTCTGGCTCCTCTGCGCCCCCTCCATCGAGGACGTCCTGCCCACCATCCGCTCCCGCTGCCGGCACCTCAACCTGCGGACGCCCTCCGTGGCCGCCGTCGCCGACCTTCTCGTACGACGTGAAGGCATCGAGCCCGACGTGGCGGCGGCCGTCGCCCGGGCCACGCAGGGGCATGTCGACCGGGCCCGCCGACTCGCCACCGACCCGGCCGCGCGGGAGCGCAGGGCCGCCGTCCTGAAGCTCCCCCTGCGCGTGGACGACGTCGGCGGCTGCCTCAAGGCCGCCCAGGAACTCGTCGACGCCGCCGCCGAGGATGCCAAGCTGCTCGCCGAGGAGATGGACGGCAAGGAGACCGAGGAGCTGAAGACGGCACTGGGCGCGGTCCAGGGCGGGCGGCTGCCGCGGGGCACGGCGGGCGTGATGAAGGACCTGGAGGACAAGCAGAGGCGGCGTAGAACCCGGACGCAGCGCGACAGCCTGGACGTCGCGCTGACCGACCTCACCGGCTTCTACCGCGACGTCCTCGCCCTCCAGCTCGGCTCCCGGGTCGCCATCGCCAACGCGGACGCGGAGGACGCCCTGGAGCGGCTCGCCCGCGGCAGCTCCCCGGAGGCCACGCTCCGCCGCATCGAGGCGATCGGCGCCTGCCGCGACGCCCTCGACCGCAACGTGGCGCCGCTGCTCGCGGTGGAGGCGATGACGATGGCGCTGCGAGCGGGCTGACCGACGGCGGCACGGGCCCGTCCCCTGTCCCCCTGCCCCCCTCCCCGCTTCCCCCTTCCCCGCGATCAACTGGAGGTTGACCAGGTAACTCGTACGAGCCGGATTGTGCACGCTGAGCATTCGCGCGACTGCTCAGAGTTACGCTCGCTTGATGTACCTCAGGCGCAGTCCTCGCTCCGCAGCCCCGATCGCCCCGCCCCGCAGCCGGCGTTCCCGTACCGGCGGTGCCGTGCTCGCCCTCGCCGCGCTGCTCGTCTCCGCCTGCTCGGCGGGGAGTGCGACGGGCTCTCCGAGCTCGGCCGCGGAGGCGGCGCTGGCCGCGCTGCCGAAGGCCACGCCGGCGGCGCTCACGTCGTACTACGAACAGAAGCTGAGCTGGCGCAGCTGCGGTGTCCCCGGCTTCCAGTGCGCGACGATGAGGGCACCGCTCGACTACGACAAGCCGGACGCCGGTGACGTCCGCCTCGCCGTCGCTCGCAAGAAGGCCACCGGCTCCGGCAGGGCGCTCGGCTCACTGCTGGTGAACCCGGGCGGGCCGGGCGGCTCCGCGGTCGGCTACCTCCAGGCGTACGCCGGGATCGGCTACCCCGCCGAGGTCCGTGCCCGGTACGACATGGTCGCGGTCGACCCGCGCGGCGTCGCCCGCAGCGAGCCCGTGAAGTGTCTCGACGGGCGGGACATGGACGCGTACACGCAGACCGACACGACACCCGACGACACGGAGGAGACCGACGAACTCGTCGACGCTTACAAGAAGTTCGCGGAGGGGTGCGGGGCGAGCTCGCCCGAGCTGCTGCGCCATGTGTCCACCGCCGAGGCGGCCCGGGACATGGACATCCTGCGGGCCGCGCTGGGCGACGCGAAGCTGACGTACGTCGGGGCGTCGTACGGGACGTTCCTCGGGGCGACGTACGCGGGCCTCTTCCCGGACCGGGCCGGCCGGCTGGTCCTGGACGGCGCGATGGACCCGTCCCTGCCCGCCCGGCGGATGAACCTGGACCAGACGGCGGGGTTCGAGACGGCGTTCCAGTCGTTCGCGCGGGACTGTGTGCAGCAGCCGGACTGCCCGCTGGGCAAGCGGGCGGACCAGGTCGGGAACCGGCTGAAGGCCTTCTTCGGCAAGCTCGACGCGCACCCGATCCCCACCGGCGACGCGGACGGCCGCAAGCTGGGCGAGGCGCTCGCCACGACCGGTGTGATCGCGGCGATGTACGACGAGGGCGCCTGGGCGCAGTTGCGCGAGGCGCTGACCTCGGCGATGAAGGACGACGACGGCGCGGGCCTGCTGTTCCTCTCCGACAGCTACTACGAGCGGGACGCCGACGCCCGCTACTCGAACCTGATGTTCGCCAACGCGGCCGTGAACTGCCTCGACCTGCCCGCAGCGTTCTCCACGCCGGACGAGGTGCGCGAGGCGCTGCCCGAGTTCGAGAAGGCGTCCCCGGTCTTCGGTGAGGGCCTGGCCTGGGCCTCGCTGAACTGTGCGTACTGGCCGGTGAAGGCCACGGGTGAGCCGCACCGCATCACCGCGCGCGGCGCCGCCCCGATCGTCGTCGTCGGCACCACCCGCGACCCGGCGACCCCCTACCGCTGGGCCCGTGCCCTGTCCGCCCAGCTGACCTCCTCCCGCCTCCTCACCTACGAGGGCGACGGCCACACCGCCTACGGCCGCGGCAGCACCTGCGTCGACTCCGCCATCGACGCCTACCTGCTCCACGGGACGCCTCCGACGCGGGGAAAGCGCTGCTCGTAACCCCTCCCGGCCCCGGAACGGCTGCCTCCGGGGCTGGTGCGGAGCACCCCTGGAAACTGTGTAGACTTACCGACGTTGCTGACCGCACCATGGTGCGGACGGCGCGCCGCCTTAGCTCAGATGGCCAGAGCAACGCACTCGTAATGCGTAGGTCTCGGGTTCGAATCCCGAAGGCGGCTCTGTGGAAGCCTCAGGACTCACTCGCCGTGACCTGGGGCTTTTGCTTTTATCGGATGCGGCGGCGGCGCTGAGCGCGGGCCGCGCGGCGGGTCCCCAGTCTCAGTTGCGGGTGCGGGTGCGGGTGGCGGGTCTGGCTGATCTGGGTGTGGCGCCAGGATCTCCATGATCGTGGGCATGTCGACCCCGAGTTCGTTGAGGATCGTGCCGGCAGATGATCGCGTGATGGACGTACGTCGCCGTGCACGGCTTCGGGCATCCGCGCTTGCAGTTCTCGTGTGTGGCGCAGTTGGGCGGGCCGGGCTCGAAGCGGTGCATACGGGTCCCGACGGCGTGCGCATCACGGCCTGCCCCAGCTCACGATCGTCTTGCCGGCGGGGCCGAATCCCACGCCGGTGACGTCGGCGCTGTGGCCTTCGAGGGGCTCGCCGATCTGCTGTCGGCTGGTGACGTCCCAGAGTCGGACGGTGTTGTCGCGGCTCGCGGTGGCGAGCAGGGAGCCGTCGGGGCTGAAGGTGAGTGCCTTGATCTGCGCGGTGTGACTGTGGGGGGTCTCGCCGATACGGCGATGTGTGCCGGTGTCCCAGAGCGCAACCGTGTTGTCCTCGGTGTCGGTGGCGATGGTGCGGCCGTCGGGGCTGAATTCGATACGGGGAAGCTTCCACGAAATCCGACCATCTCCGCGCACCCGTGATGAGCGGCCCTCAGATCCACGTGTCCAGCCACATCCGCGCATGCCAGTCCGCGTACGGGATCGTCTGGCCGGTGTAGATCGGGAAGAAGTAGATGAAGTTCCAGGCGATGAGCAGGACGATCACGCCGGCGGCGATCGCGCCCCGGGTGCGGCGGCTCTCCGTGGCGCCCGGTGGGCCCAGGAGTGCGGCCAGTGTCATCGTGACGGCCAGGCACAGGTAGGGGACGAGGACGACGGCGTAGAAGGCGAAGATCGTGCGGTCCTGGTAGAGGAACCAGGGGAGGTATCCGGCGGCCACCGCGCAGAGGATCGCGCCGGCCCGCCAGTCGCGGCGCAGGGCCCAGCGGTAGAGCAGGTACAGGAGCGCGGCGCAGGCCGTCCACCACAGGGCCGGGGTGCCGAGGGCGAGGATCGCCTGGGAGCAGTCCGTGGAGGTGTGGCAGCCGTTCGTGCCGGGTTTCGGGGACTCGTAGTGGAACAGCACCGGGCGGCCCAGGACCAGCCAACTCCACGGGTTCGACTCGTACTTGTGGAAGGAGTCCAGGCCGACGTTGAACTGGTAGACCCCGTACTCGTAGTGCCACAGGCCGCGCAGCGGGGCCGGGATCCAGGACCAGGTGCCGCCGCGGCCGTCCGCCCAGTGCCGGTCGTAGCCGTCGGAGGAGCGGAACCAGCCGGTCCAGGTGGCCAGGTAGGTCACGGCGGCCACCGGGATCAGGGACAGCAGCGACCAGCCGAGGTCCTTGCGCAGGACGGCTCGGTAGGGGTGGTGGGCCCCGGCCATCCGGCGGGCGCCCACGTCCCAGAGCAGGGTCAGGACGACGAAGAAGGCCAGGAAGTACAGGCCGTTCCACTTGGCCGAGGACGCCAGGCCCAGGCAGACGCCCGCCGCCAGACGCCAGGGGCGCGGGCCGGTGCCCGCGCGGGCGGCGATGACGGCGTCCGGGCGGGTGCGGCCGTCCGGCTCGGGAGGCGGTAGGGCAAAGGCGAGCCGGGCGCGTGCCCGGTCCCGGTCGATCAGCAGACAGCCGAACGCCGCCAGGGCGAAGAACATGACGACCAGGTCGAGCAGCGCGGTGCGGCTCATGACGTAGTGCAGGCCGTCCACCGCCATCAGCGCGCCCGCCAGACAGCCCAGGGCCGTCGAACGGAACAGACGGCGGCCTATGCGGCACAGCATCAGCACCGACAGTGTGCCGAGGACCGCCGTCATGAAGCGCCAGCCGAACGGGTCGAGGCCGAACAGCCACTCGCCGAGGGCGATCACCCACTTGCCCGCGGGCGGATGCGCGACGAACACCCCGGGGTCGGAGAGCGGGATCACCTGCGGGTCCGCCAGGACCTGCGGGTCGGCGATCTTGCGGTCCGGCCAGGTCCCTTCGTACCCGAGGCGCAGCAGCGACCAGGCGTCCTTGGCGTAGTACGTCTCGTCGAAGACCAGCGTGTGCGGGCTGCCCAGGCGCCAGAAGCGCAGCACCCCGGCCAGGGCCGCCACCAGCAGCGGGCCGGCCCAGCCCGACCAGGGGGTGAGCGGCCGAGGGAAGGGGGCGACCAGACGGTCGCGCAGGGACGGCGTACGCGGGCGGGGCAGCCGGCCGAAGCGGCGCAGGCGCTGTTCCCAGGCGGTCGACGGTGGCCGGTCCGGCCGCGAGGCCGGCTGTTCCGCCACGGCTGCTGCCGCCGCCGCGGTCTCGTCGATCACGTGGTGGGCTTCGCGGTCGTGGTGAGGCCGTACGGCAGCGGCTCCCCCTGGGTGGTGGAGGCGGGGAGCGCCGTCGCCGTCGCCGGTGCCGGAAGCAGCGGGGCCGAGGTCGCGGGGCGCGGCCGGGGGGTGGTGGGGCTGTCCTGGGTGAGGGAGTTCGGCAGGGTCATCAGTACGGCACCGAGTGCGGCGATCGTCAGCGCCGAACCGGTGGCCATCCAGGCCCGCCGGGTCCGCTGCCGGGCGCGGACACCGGCGTACAGGCGTCGGCGGTGCCGTTCCTCGTACGACGACGCACGTCGACCCTGGTCACAGCCGAGGTCGTAGCTGTCACGCAGCATGCGCGCTAGCTCCTGCTCGAAGTGGTCCATGGCTCCTTCTCCACCCGTCCTTCGCCCGTCTCGGTCATCAGCCGACGCAACCGTCCGACTCCCCGTGCCGTGAGCGAGCGTGCGGTGCCCACCGGGCAGCCCAGCACCTCCGCCACCTGCCCCTCGGGCAGGTCCTGGTAGTAGCGCAGCACCACCGCGGCCCGTTGACGTGCCGGAAGTTGCGCCAACAGGGCCTCCAGGCGGGTCCGTTCGTCCACGGCGGCGGTCTCGTCCGCCGCTTCGGGCGGCTCGGGCAGCCGGTCGAGGCGGTCCATGGGCTGCTCGCCCCACCAGCGGCGCCGGGCCGAGCGGGCCGCGGCGCGGACCAGGATCTTGCGCACATACGCCTCCGGCGCCTGGTCGGCCACCCTCGGCCACGCGAACCACAGCTTGACCAGCGCCTCCTGCAACAGGTCCTCGGCCCGGTGCCGGTCCCCGGCGGTGAGCAGCCGGGCCAGGTGCAGCAGCGTCGGCCACCGGTCCGCCACGAACCGGTCGAACGCGTCGGACCGCCCCTGCCTCGTCAACGTCGCCCCTCCCTCACACCCTTTAATTAAGGACGTCGGGTCGGCTCGGCTATGCACTCCCAAGGTGTGGCATGGGTCACATTGGAGGGGTGAAGGGGGAAGGGGGCCGGGCGACCGGCCGTGCGGGGCCGGGCCCCGGAAAACGGACGAGGACCCCGGTCGTTCACCTCCGACGACCGGGGTCCTGTCACATCCCCGGATCCGGCCGCGACAGCGACACTCCCCCGAGTAACGCGTACGACGCGCGCACCCTCGGGCCAGATCCGATGAAGTGATCACATCAGGCGTCGCCAACGGATCGCTAACATGTGGCCAACGGCGGGATTTCGCCAGGTACAGCGCATGGGAAGGCAGTGGGTCGGTGTGAAGCGGTGCGAGTTGCGCTTCGGACTCCTCGGTCCGCCGGTCCTGTACGACGCCGAGGGTCACGCAGACGGCGGTGGCAGCAGCGGTGGTGACGGCAGCGGTGGTGACGGCGACAGCCCGGTCGCCCGCGTCGTCGGCAGCCCCAAAGTGCGCGTACTCCTCGCCGCCCTGCTGCTGGAAGCCGGCCGTACCGTCTCCGTCGACGCGCTCAAGGACGCCCTGTGGGGCGGAGCGCCGCCCGCCTCCGCACAGGCCTCGCTGCACAACCACGTCACCCGGCTGCGCCGCCTGCTCGACGACCCCGACCGGCTGCGCGCCGTGCCCCCCGGCTATCTCCTCCGCGTCGAGCAGGGCGAACTGGACGTCCATGTCTTCGAGTCCCTGACCGTCGAGGCCCGTGCCGCCCACGCGGGGCGGGACTGGGAGCGCACGGCACGCGCCTGCACCGCGGCGCTCGCCCTGTGGCGCGGCACCCCGCTCACCGGGCTGCCCGCCGAACTCGGCGGCTACGCCTTCGTACAACGGCTGGGAGAGGCCCGGCTGCTGCTCCTGGAGTGGCGCTACGACGCCGACCTCGCCGTCGGCGGCGCCCGACTGGAGGCCGTCGTACCGGAGTTGACCGCCCTCGCCGCCGAACACCCGCTGCGCGAGACCTTCCACCGCCAGTTGATGCTGGCCCTGCACCGTACCGGCCGCCAGGCGGAGGCCCTCGCCGTCCACCGCGACCTGCGCGTGCGCCTCATCGAGGAACTCGGCGTGGAGCCGGGTGCGGGGGTGCGGGAGGCGCATGCCGAGGTGCTGCGGGGGGTGCCGGACGGGCCGGAGCGGCCGACGGGGCCGGCGGGTGCTGGTACGAGCACGGGCGCGGGGGGCGGGGTGCCGGCCGACGACGCCACCGACCCCTCTGGCACAGCCGCAGGCGCCCCGTCCCCCGAGCCCGCTCCCACCCCCGCACCGCCCCCCGCCCCACCACCCCGTCCCGCCCAGCTACCGCCGCCTCCACCCCACTTCACCGGCCGCGCCGCCCACCTCCGCGACCTGCGCCACACCCTCTCCACCGCCTCCGCCGACCACCCCACCCCCGTCGCGGTCCTCAGCGGCATGGCCGGTGTCGGCAAGAGCGCGCTCGCCCTTCACCTGGCGCACGACCTGCGGGACCGTTTCCCGGACGGGCAGTTGTACGTCAACCTGCACGGCGCGACCCCCGGCATGACCCCCCTCACCTCGGCCCAGGCCCTCACCGCGCTGCTCCGTGACCTCGGTGCCGACTCCCGGTCCATCCCCGAACACCCGGACGCGGCGGCCGCGTTGCTGCGCTCGATGCTCGCGCCGACCCGCACGCTGATGGTGCTGGACGACGCCGAGAACGCCGCTCAGGTACGGCAGTTGCTGCCGGCCGGCCCCGGTTGCGCGGTGATCGTCACCAGCCGCTCCCCGCTGGCCGCCCTCGACGGCGCCCGCCGCTTCCCGCTCGAACCGCTGTCGGCGGAGGAGAGCGCGGCGCTGTTGCGGGCGGCCTCGGGCCGCGGCCCCGGTTCCGGCCCGCATGACGGCGACGGTGACGACGACGGTGACGACGGCGACCGTATCGACGCCACCCACCCCCTCGTCGAACTCACCGGCCGCCTCCCCCTCGCCCTGCGGATCGTCGCCGCCCGGCTGGCCGCCCGCCGGGCGCTCACCCCGGACGTGCTCGCCGACCAACTGGCCGCCACGGAGAGCAGGTTGCAGCGGCTGGAGTACGACGACCTGTCCGTACGCCGTTCGCTGGCCGTCGCCCACGACGCGCTCGCCGCCTCGGGCCGCCGCTCCGACCGCGACGCCGCTCTCGCGCTGCGCCGCCTGGGCGCGCTGCATCTGCCCACCTACGGCGCCCCGCTCATCGCCCGCCTCCTCGGCACCGACACGGACCGCGCCGAGGAGGCGCTGGACCGGCTCGTCGACGTGGCGCTGCTGGAGGAGACGGCGTACGGCCGCTACGCCCCGCACGACCTGGTCCGTGACTTCGCCCGGGAACTCGCCGAGAGCGGACGGGCCGTGGACGTCGCCCGCACCGGTGTGCGCTGGTACACGGCCGTCGCCGAACGCGTCCTCACCGCGACCGTCGTACCCGGCTTCGACCAGGGGGACCGCCGCCGCCCGACCCCGACGCAGCCGCCCGAGCACACCGCGCACGTGGCGTCCGTACCGCCCTTCGCCTCGGCGGAGGAGGCCTTCGCGTGGAGCACCGCGGAACTGGACAACATCGTCGCGCTCGCCGAGCGGTACGCCGACGCCTCCGACCAGCGCACCGCCGCCCATGTCTCCGCCCTGCTGCGGCTTCTCTTCCCCTGTCTCCAACGCGGCGGTCGCGTCGCCGAGATGGAGGTGCTGGGGCAGGTCGCGCTCCAGCTGGCCCGGCGTCTGGGCGACGAGGTCGCCGAGGCGTACGCGCTGAGCGACCTGGCCGGCATGCACTTCCTGGCCGGCCGTCACGGCGACTCCCTCGACACCAACGACCAGGCCCTCAGGCTCTGGCAGCGGCTCGGCGTGGTCTCCCGGGTCCGGCGCTGCCTCGGCAACAAGGGTCTGCTGCTGGAGAGCCTCGGCCGCTACGCGGAGTCCGAGCAGGCGCTCCTCGCCTGCCTGGAGCTCTCGCCGCAGCTGGACGACCCCTGGGGCGACGCGGTGGCGTACGGCCATCTCGGCAACCTGTACGAGCACACCGACCCCCGGGCCGCCATCGAGCACCACCGGCGCTCCCTCGCGATCGCGAGCGACATCGGCAACGTCATCGTCGCCCACTCCGCGCACTGCAACATCGGCTACGCCTACCTCACCCTGGGCGAACCGGCGGCGGCCGTACCGCACTTCGAGGAGAGCCTCGGCATGCTCGGCGGTCACAGCGACTGGCACGGGGAGTCCCAGTCCCGGCTCGGGCTGCTGCGCGCCCTGCGGCTGCTGGGCCGGGCGGAGCGGGCCGAGAGCGAGTACGCCGAGCTGCTGCGCCGCGCGGACGCCCGGGCGGACGGCTACACGGGCGGGCTGGCCCGTCATCAGTACGGGCTGCTGCTGTGGGAGCTGGGGCGGACCGGGGAGGCGCGCGAGCAGTGGCGCCTCGCGCTGGCCGCGCTGGACGGCACGGACAAGAAGGAAGTCCTGGCCGAGCTCAGGGATCTGCTCGACCGCTGACCGCACCGGACGAGCGGGTACGTGCGGGCTACTTGGCGTCCGCGTAGCACTCCACCACCGACGTGGTGAACGGGAACCGCACCGGCGTCTCCCCGAACGTCAGCCGGGCGGCCAGCGCCGCCGCGTCCCGGATGGCGGCGACGACCTGCTCGGCCTCCTCCTCGGGGCAGTGCACGATCACCTCGTCGTGCTGGAAGAAGACCAGTTCGGCCGCCATGTCCGCGCAGCTCCGCCGCAGTGCCGCGAGCAGCAGCAGGGTCCAGTCGGCGGCGCTGCCCTGGACGACGAAGTTACGGGCGAACCGGCCGCGGGCGCGGGCGGTGCCGGAGGCGTGGCCCGTCACCCAGCCCTGGTCCGCGGGTCCGTCCTGCGGGATGCCGGCCTCCTCGGCGGCGTCGTCGCCCGAGCCGGCCACGGGTGGGCAGGTGCGGCCCAGCCAGGTCCGTACGAGCCGCCCCTCCTCGCCCGCGCGGGCCGCCTCGTCGACGTACGCCACCGCCTTGGGGAAGCGGCGGCGCAGCGCGGCGAGGTTCTTGAGGCCGTCCCCGGAGGTCTGGCCGTACACGGCGCCCAGCACGGCGAGTTTGGCCTGGTCGCGGTCGCCGGAGAAGGCGCGGTCGGAGACGGACTGGTAGAGGTCGGTCTCGCGGCCGGCCACCTCCATCAGCCCGGGGTCGCGCGAGATGGCGGCCAGGACGCGCGGTTCCATCTGGTCGGCGTCGGCGACGACCAGCCGCCAGCCGGGGTCGGCGACGACGGCACGGCGTATCACCTTGGGGATCTGGAGGGCGCCGCCGCCGTTGGTGACCCAGCGGCCGGTGACGGTTCCATGGCAGAGGAACTCGGGCCGGAAGCGCCCTTCCCGCACCCAGTCCTGGAGCCAGGACCAGCCGTGGGCGACCCAGATCCGGTACAGCTTCTTGTACTCGATCAAGGGCTTCACGGCCGGATGGTCGACGGTCTCCAGCTCCCAGCGACGGGTCGAGGCGACCTTGATGCCGGCCTGCGCGAAGGCCTTGACCACATCGGCGGGCAGATCGGGCCGGACCCGGCGCCCGAACGCGGCGGACACCTCGTCGGCCAGCTCGGCGAGCCGGCGCGGCTCCCCGCCACCGGCGTACCGCTCACCGAGCAGCTCGTGCAGCACCGCCCGATGCACGTCGGCGCTCCACGGCAGTCCCGCGCGGTTCATCTCTGCGGCCACCAGCATTCCGGCCGACTCGGCGGTGATCAGCAGCCGCATCCGGTCCGGGTGCGCGGTGGCGTCCTGGCGGCGCAGCTGGTCGGCGTAGACCTCCAGGAGGTGGGTCAGGGGGAGGCGGACGGCCTGGGGCTCGAAGAGGGAGGACTGGGAGCCGGGTTCGGCGGAGCGCAGCGGGGGATCGGGCGGTACGGGCCCGCCGCGCAGCCGGGCGAGCGCGGCGGCGGCCGACCGGGGCTCCCCGTATCTCCCGGCGTGGCCGAGGAGCAGTGTCTCGGCGTCCTCGATGTCGTAGCACCGCTCCACGCGCACCCCCGCGGCGAGCAGCCGCGGATACACCTCGGCGGTGGACCGCCACACCCACCGCGTGACCTCCGGCCGCCCCCGCACGGCCGCCGCGAGATCCGCCTCCCGCACCACCGCCCCGACGGGCAGCCCGTCCCCGCCGAGGGCGGCGAGCTCCACACCACCACCCTCGGCCGGGGCGAGTGCCCAGCGATCGGTCATGGTTGCGAGTGTCGCAGGGGGGTCTGACAACGGGCCTGATCAGGACGCCGCGCCGCTGCCCTTCGCGGTGAACTCCGACAGCGCCGCCGCGATGTTCGCCTCCGTCGCCTCCTTGGTGACGCCGAGGGCGGACAGGAGGCCCTGGCCGTTCTCGAACTCCAGGAGGGCCAGCAGCAGGTGTTCGGTGCCTACGTAGTTGTGGCCCAGGCGCAGGGCCTCGCGGAAGGTGAGTTCGAGGACCTTCTTGGCGTCGGAGCCGTAGGGCACCAGCTCCGGGGCGTCCTCGACGGCCGGCGGGAGCGCGGCGGTCGCGGCCTGGCGGACGGTATCGAGCAGGACGTCCTGCGCGACGATCGCCTTCGCGGCCAGCCCCTCCGGTTCCGCCAGCAGGCCGAGGAGCAGGTGCTCGGGCCGGCCCTCGGCGTTGCGGGCGGCGACGGCCTCGTTGTGGGAGGCCATCACCACGTTGCGGGCCCGTGGCGTGTAGCGGCTGAAGTCCTGGTTCGCCCCGAGGTCGCCGCCCTCCTTGGGCACGAACCGCTTCTGTGCCGCCTGCCGGGTCACTCCCATGCTCTTGCCGATGTCCGTCCAGGAGGCCCCCGAGCGGCGGGCCTGGTCCACGAAGTGGCCGATCAGATGGTCGGCCACGTCGCCGAGGTGATCGGCGGCGATCACCGCGTCCTCCAGCTGTTCGAGGGGCTGCGCGTGGACCTTCTTGATGGCCGCGATGAGGTCGTCGAGGCGTACGGATGACGTGATGTTGGGGTTCGTCGTCATGTGTCAACCGTAGGTTGACAGTCCGGCACTGTCAACCCGCCGTTGACACCCCTCGGCTACTTCGGCGCCGACGCCACCAACCGCACCGCCAGCCCCGTGAACACCGTCCCGCTGAAGATGTTGAGCCCCCGCGCCACCCGCCGGCTGCGCCGCAGCAGCGCCGACAGCTTCCCGGAGAGCAGCCCGATCGAACCGTCCACCGCGAAGCCCATCACCGTGATCGAGAGCCCGAGAACCAGGAACTGCTCCCACATGTGGCCCTTCTCGGGCGCCACGAACTGGGGCAGGAACGCCACGTTGAAGAGGATCACCTTGGGGTTGAGCAGATTGGTGACCGCGCCCTGCCAGAACGCCCGCCGCATCCCCGCCCCGGCCGCCGCCCCCTCGCCGGGCACCGAACGGTCCCGGAACGCCTTCACCGCGAGATACAGCAGATACGCCGCGCCCGCCCAGCGCAGCACGTGGTACAGCGTCGGCAGGGCCAGGAACAGCGCCGACAGACCGAGCGCCGCGGCGAGCGTGTGCACGAACATCGCGCAGGCCACCCCGAACGCCGCCATCACCCCCGCCGCGGGGCCGCCCCGGCCGCCCATCGCCACGATGAACATCATGTCGGGACCCGGAGTCACACAGAGCGCGAAGGCGGCCACGAGAAAGGCCGCGTAGAGAGACATGTCCACCATGCGGCCATGCTCGGAGCCACCCCGGGCGGCGGCACCCGATTTTCAGGGAGTGAGACGATCGCCCCGTGACCAGCAGCAGCGCCGGCAGCAGTGCCTCCAGCCCCGTCGACCGCGCCTTCGAGGCCGCCCTCTACACGGACGCCGACTCCGCCCTCGACACGGCCGCCTCCCTCCTCGCCGCCGATCCGGACGCCGACCCCGAACTCGAACGCCGGGGACGGGAGTTCGTCGCGGCGGCCTGGCGCCGTGGCTGGCAGCCCGCCGACGTCGTACGGCTGGTGCGGCGCGAGCTGGACGACGTACACGTACGACTCGTGTCGGCGCTGATCCGTGCGCAGGCGCCCGACGACCGGTCGCGCGGTCCCCGCTGGCGGGCTCAGCTCGAAGAGCTGACGACCGATCTGTCGTCGCAGGACCGTTTCGCCCGCGCCACCTCGGTCCTGGAGCTGTACCGGCTGCTGCTGCGACTGCCCAGCCTCGAACCCCTGGACGAGCCCGTCAGCCGGCATTCCTCCGCCGAGCCCCGCATGCTCACCCGGATCCGCGCGCTGCTCGCCAAGGCGGAGGCGACGGGCTACCCGGACGAGGCCGAGGCGCTCACCGCCAAGGCGCAGGAGCTGATGGCCCGGCACAGTGTCGACGAGGCGCTCCTGGACGCGCAGGCGCCCACGCACGACTCCCCGGGCGCCTGCCGGATCGGGGTCGAGCCGCCGTACGAGCAGGCCAAGGCGGTGCTGCTGGACGCGGTGGCGACCGCGAACCACTGCCGCGCGGTCTGGAGCGAAGCGTTCGCCTTCTCCACGGTGGTCGGCTTCGGCCCCGACCTCGACGCCGTGGAGCTGCTCTACACCTCGCTCCTGGTGCAGGCCACGTCCGCGATGACGAAGGCGGAGGCCGCCCAGCGGGCCGGTGGCCGCAAGCGCACCAAGACCTTCCGGCAGTCCTTCCTCGCGGCCTACGCCCACCGCGTCGGCGACCGGCTGCGCGCCGCCGCCGAGAACCAGGTCGGCGACGACCTGCTCCCGGTCCTCGCCACCCGCGAGGTCGCCGTCACCGACCGCCTGGACCGCATGTTCCCGCAGACCACCACCACCCGCCTGCGTGGTGTCAGCGACGAGGCGGGCTGGCTGGAGGGTTCGGACGCGGCGGACCGGGCGCAGGTGAAGTCCCGCAAGCCCCTGCGCTGAGCGGGGTCACTCGCTGGACTCCATGAACCCGGACACGGCGGCGTCCGGGGTCTCGCCGTCCTTCTTCAAAGCGACATCGCCGTACGACCACTTGAAGGCGTACGTCTTGGTGGACCCCGGCAGGGTGAAGTCCGCGCTCGTCACGGCGAGGCTGCCGTCGCCGCCCTTCTCGCCCCGGACATAGGTGAGGGTGAAGGAGATCGCGGCGCCCTTGGCGAGGGTCGTCTTCCTGGCGGTGGCGGCGGGGTCGGACTCCACGCTCGCCGTGGTGCCGCCGGCGATGAGGTCCATGCCGGGCAGACCGTCCAGCGTGCACTTGGCGCCGCTCTTGTTGGTGAGCGTCACGGGCACGTTGCCGGTGTCGCCGGCGGCCGGGGCGGCGTTGGCGGGGCCGACCCGCACGCCCATCTCGCCGATCGCGCAGGCGCCGCCGGCCTTGGCGGAGGCGCCGGTGGCCTCGCCGCCGTCGTCGTCGGAACAGGCGGTCAGCAGGAAGGCCGCGGCGAGGGTGGCGGCGGCGAGGGGGAGGGCGCGCATGGGGGTCCTTGGATGCTCCGGGCGGCGTGCTGCCGCTGAGTCGCGTGCAAGGATCATCACGCACGAGCCCGGGGAGCGGTTGCCCGCCCCCGCCGATCCCCGGTTCTGTTCAGCCGAGGCTCGCCGTCGGCAGCCCCGACGGCAGCTGCCCGCCCTCCGCCTTGGTGTACGTCTCCGCGCCGAGGCCGCCCTCCCACGTCACCTTGAGGGTGGTCTTGTCGACCGAGTCGACCATCCCGGTCGCCCGGCCCTTGCTGCCGTCCGTGCACTTGAGGTGGATCATCTGCATCCCGGACTCCTCGCCCGCGGTCCCGCTGCACACCGTCCCGCCGGTCGCGAACAGCCCGGCCTCGGTGCCGTTGACCATCAGGACGACGGCCTTGCCCTTGGCGGTGGTGAGCCAGCTGCCCGCGAGGTCACCGGAGGCGGAGGCGGACGAGGAGGCCGAACCGCCGGCCGAACCGTCGGCGGAGGCGGTCGCGCTCGGCGTCGAGCCGTCGGAGTCCGAGCCGTCGTCCGAACTGCACGCGCCCAGCGCGAGGACACCCGCGAGAGCCATGGCCGCGGCAGCCGAGGTGCGCGAGAAGTTCACCGAAGCCGATGTCATGGAAGCTCCCTGGCGGATTACGGGCGAGGCTACGACCGCAGCAAGCTACCAGGAGGACTTACGGACCCCCGGAAGGTACCCGGCGTGCGCCTGCTCCCGCAGACTCACCCGGGACAGGCCGAAGGCCCGGAAGTAACCGCGCGGCCGGCCGTCCACCTGGTCGCGGTTGCGCACCCGGGTGGCGCTGGCGTCGCGCGGCTGCCTGGCCAACTCCCGCCGGGCGTCCTGCCGTTCGGCTTCCGTGGACGACGGCCGCCGGATGATCTCCTTCAGCTCGGCGCGCCGCTGCGCGTACCGGGCGACGATCTGCTGTCGCTGCTCGTTCTTCGCGATCTTGCTCTTCTTGGCCATCAGATCCTCACTCCCCGGGCGCGGATGCGGGCCACGGCCGCCTCGACGCCGATGGTGTCGACGGTCTTGATCCCCTTCGTGCTCAGCCGCAGCCGCACGTACCGGCTCTCGCTCGGCAGCCAGTAGCGCTTGGACTGGATGTTGGGGTCGAAGCGGCGTGAAGTGCGCCGGTGGGAGTGGGAGATGCGGTTGCCGAAGCCGGGCCGGGCGCCGGTCAGCATGCAGTGGGCGGACATGGGTGACGCACCTCTCTCGAAGCCGTTGTGTAAATGGAATTCATTTTCAGTAAGATACACGGCATGGCTCGCAACGAACTCCGCCCCGTCATCAAGCTCCGGTCCACGGCCGGGACCGGCTTCACCTACGTCACCCGCAAGAACCGCCGCAGCGACCCGGACCGGATGACCCTGCGCAAGTACGACCCGCTCGCCGGCCGCCACGTCGACTTCCGAGAGGAGCGCTGACCACCGCCATGCGCAACGGAATCCACCCGCCCTACGGACCGGTCGTCTTCCGTGACCGGGCCGCGAACCACGCCTTCCTCACCCGGTCGACGATGACGAGCGAGAAGACGATCGAGTGGGAGGACGGGCACACCTACCCGGTCGTGGACGTCGAGATCTCGAACGTCAGCCACCCCTTCTACACCGGCACCGCGCGCGTCCTGGACACCGCCGGCCGCGTGGAGCGCTTCGAGCGCCGGTACGGCCGGCCGGGGGAGCGCGGCTGATGCTCTCGGTCGTGATCGTCGGCGGGCTGCACGCCGACGCCCGTAAGGCGGCCGTCGCGCGGCTCCTCGCCGACGTGCCCGGCAGCGTCGTACTCCACCACGACCTGGCGACGGCGGCGGCGGGCACGGTGGTCCGCACCGTGCGCGACGCCTCAGGTCTGCTCTCCGCCGCCGAGACACCCCTGGTCAACGACTGCGCGTGCTGTGCGCTGAGGGAAGACCTGGTGCCCGAGCTGCGCCGCCTGGCGGCGGACGGGCCGGCCCGGCTCGCCGTGGTCGAACTGTGGGACTCCGTCGAGCCCAAGGCCATGGCGGAGGTGGTGACCGCCGGCGGCCTCACCGTCACCGGCGTCATCACCGCCGTCGATCCCGCACTGGTCCTGCCCTACCTCGGCAACGGCGACGACCTCGCCGAACGCGGCCTCGCCGCGGCCGCCACCGACCAACGCACGATCGCCGACACCTTCGCCCGCCAACTGGAGTACGCCCCGATCCTCGCCGTGACCACCTCGGAGGAGGCCGACGCCGAGGACCACGAACTCCTGTCCCAACTCCACCCGACGGCCCACCAGATCCCGATCGACACCGGCGACTTGACGGGGGAGGCCTTCCCGTGGACGCGGGGCGGCGTGCCGGGCGAACCGTCCGCTTCGGCGCGGGGCGGGATGCCGGGCGAGCCGTCCCGTCTGCCGCAGGACGCCTTGCCGGGCGAGCCGTCCTCTTCGGGGGCGGGCTTCCTGCCGGGCGGGTCAGCCCCTCCGGGGGCGGGCTCCGTGCCAGGTGGACCAGTCCCTGCGGGGGCGGGCTCCGTGCCGGGCGAGCCGTCCCCTTCGGCACAGAGCTCTAGTGCGGGCGGGCCGATCCCTCCGGTGCGGCCCCCGGAGCCGGCCCCGGCAGGTCACGCCACCCCCGCCCGTGTCCCCGACTCGCACGCGCGCCCCCTCTCGCCCCTGGCCCGCGCTGCCCTCGCCGGGTTCGATGTCGAGGCCGCTGCCGCGGCTCAGCATCCCGCCTGTGCGCTGTTGCCCGCCGAGGCCGATGCTCATGGGGTCTCCACCCTCGTATGGCACCGGGAGCGGCCCTTTCATCCGGAGCGGCTCTATGAGGCACTGGAGGACATCACCTGTGCCGCCGCCCGCAGCCGGGGTCGGTTCTGGCTCGCGGACCGGCCGGACACCTTGCTGCACTGGGACGCGGCCGGGGGCGCGCTCTGCGTGGAGAGTGTCGGGCCCTGGCTCGCCTCCCTCCCCGACGCCGCCTGGGACATGGTCCCGCCGGTGCGTCGCGCCGCCGCCGCGCTGGACTGGCACCCCGAGCACGGCGACTGCTGCCAGCACCTCGTCTTCACCTCCCCCGCCCTCGACCGCGACGGACTCGAACGGCTGCTGGAGTCCTGCCTGTTGACCGACGCCGAGTACGCCGCGGGCCGCGCCGCCTGGAAGCGGTTGCCGCCCGCCTTCGACACCCTCCTGGAGGTCTGACCCGCATGCCCCGCAAGCCCGAGCGCAAGCCCGCCAAGAACCGGCCCAATCCGCTGGACGCGGCCGAAGTGACGTACATCGACTACAAGGACACCGACCTGCTGCGGAAGTTCATCTCCGACCGCGGCAAGATCCGCAGCCGTCGCGTCACCCGGGTCACCGCCCAGCAGCAGCGACAGCTGGCCCGGGCCATCAAGAACGCCCGGGAGATGGCGCTGCTGCCGTACTCCAGCGCCAGGTGAGCGGCTATAGGTAGGTGATTCCCTACGTTTGACGCGTAGGGAATCACCTACCTATTGTGTTCTGTATGACCATCACCCACGCCTCCTTCGTCACCCTCCCCGTCGCCGACCAGGACCGCGCCCTGCGCTTCTACACCGAGGTCCTCGGCATGAACGTCACCGCCGACCTCGACCTGCCCCAGGGGCGGTGGCTCCAGGTGGCGCCCGCCGGGGCGCAGACCGTGTTCACGCTCTCCGGTCCGGGGATGGGCGGTTTCGAGCCCGGCGAGGCACGGGGGATCATGTTGGTGACGACCGACGTCGACGCCGACTGCGCGCGGCTCGTCGAGGCGGGCGTCCGCGTGCAGGGTCCCGACGAGCTCCCCTGGGGCCGGATGGCCTCGTTCGCGGATCCCGACGGCAACGGTCTGATGCTGCTGACGGAAGCGCGCCACTAGCGGCTCCACCACCAGCAGCGCCACCACTAGAAGCGCCGCCACCAGAGGCGCACCGCGAGGAGGGCCGGCATGACCGCAGCCGGGGTCCGTGAAGAGGCCGCGGCGGACCGGGTGTTCGCCGCGCTCGCCAACGCCACCCGCCGCGAGGTGCTGCGACTCCTGCGCGACGGCGGCCCCCAGCCCGTCCAGGCCCTCGCCGCCCACTTCGACATGGCCCGCCCGAGCCTCTCCGAGCACCTCAAGGTGCTCCGCGACGCCGGCCTCGTCGCCGAGCAGCGCTCCGGCCGGCAGCGCATCTACCGCCTGGAGGCGGCCCCGCTCGCCGAGGTGCAGGACTGGCTCCACCCGTACGAGCGGTTCTGGCGCGGCCGGCTGAGGGAGCTCGGCGAACTGCTGGACCGTATGCCCGACGATGGCGCCTCATGAGCACCGCACCCGAAGGCGACGACGACCTCACCGTCATCCGCGTCGACCAGTTCTTCCCGCACCCGCCCGCCAAGGTCTGGCGCGCCCTCACCGAGCCCGAACTGCTCGCGCAGTGGCAGATGCGAGGGGCCGAGGCGTTCCGTCTTGAGGTCGGTCACCGGTACACGATGACCTCCGTCCCACGGCCCAACACCACCTTCTCCGGCACGGTCGACGTGGAGGTTCTCGCCTATGAGCCGGAGCGGATGCTGAGCGTCCGCTGGACCGACGCCGATCCCGCCAACTCCGCCGACTGGACCATCACGTGGAAGGTGGAACAGGAAGGGCGTGGAACGCGTCTCTTTCTAGTACACGAGGGATTCGACCCCGACGACCCCGCGCAGCTGATGGCCCGGACGATCATGGACGGGGGCTGGAGGTCGCATGTGATGCGGGCTCTGGGGGACGCGCTGGAACGGATGTAGCACCGCGTACGTCACATCTGTAACCACGGGAACACCCCGCGTGCACGTGCATCTGCTCATGCATCTGCACGTGAACAGAGCTATGATCCGGACCAGTTGACCATTGCATCAATGGCCCCAAGGCCACCGCACCACCGGGGAGCGACCTGTGGACCACGACGTGTACAACGGCATGGACGTGTACAACGGCATGGCGGCCACGGATCTGAGCGGGGTGGCCTGGCAGAAGAGCCGGCACAGCAACTCGCAGGGTTCTTGTGTCGAGTTCGCGCGGCTGCCCGACGGCGGCGTGGCCATGCGTAACTCGCGTTTCCCGGACGGTCCGGCGCTCGTCTACACCCGCGCGGAGATCGAGGCGATGCTCCTCGGGGTGAAGGACGGCGAGTTCGACCACCTGATAGCCGGGTGAGGTCGCGCGGGACCCCGGTCAGCCCGGGGTGACCGGCTCCCTACGGGCGGTGACGCGCGTAGATGCGCGGCACCGAAAAACGCCGCGGGGTCTCACTCGGCGGATTCCCGCGGCTGGAGCAGGAACAGGGCCCAGACGACCTTGCCGTTGAGGGTGCCGGCGAGCGGATGCCAGCCCCAGCTGTCGGCGAAGGAGTCGACGAGGAACAGGCCCCGGCCGGACTCCGCCGAGAAGTCGTCCGAATCGCGCGCCACCGGGCTGTCGTGGCTGGGATCGCGCACCGCGCACACCAGCCGGTCCGTCCAGCGCATCAGATGCAGCCGCACCGGCGGGACCTGATCGAGAGCGCGGCCGTTGCTCGTCGGCAGTCCGTGCCGCAGGGCGTTGGTGACCAGTTCGGAGACCACGAGACAGACGTCGTCGAAACGGTCACCGATGTCCCACTGGTCGAGTGTTCTGCGGGTGAACTGCCGTGCCTCGCGCACCGCTTCGTAGCGGGCGGGCAGAGCGCAGGAGGCGGCGTTGGACACGGCCGTGGGATCCAGCGGCGGAAGGCCCTGCCGTAACGGCTCGAGCATGGTCGATCCATTCATCCCCATGCGAGGCACTCCCGGGAACTCGCGGTCGTTGCGATGCAGCGGTTGCGCGGGACCATGGTTTCGGATGTGTGGTGCAGATGCAAGGTGCAGATGCACGTGCACGTGACCGAATTGGACGCTCCCGTACCGCTTGTTGGGCATTTTTTCCGCCAACTTCCTTCTCTCTCTTGCCTTCTCCTCGCTCCCTCCTGTGTGGAATCTTTGGCTTCTTTCCATCTCTGTAATCGGACGAGTACAGCTCGAAGTGTTTTAGTGGCAGACTTCGGCCCCTGGAAGACGGTTGGGGAGGCTGGCGAACGTGAGCGCGGGAGAGCCGGGATCGGTGGTGCGGCGCATGCTGCTCGGATCACAACTCAGGCGACTGCGTGAGGCGCGGGGGATCACGCGCGAGGCCGCGGGCTACTCCATCCGGGCCTCCGAGTCGAAGATCAGCCGGATGGAGTTGGGCCGGGTGAGCTTCAAGACCAGGGACGTCGAGGACCTCCTGACGTTGTACGGCATCACGGACGAGGCCGAGCGCATGTCACTGCTCTCCCTCGCCCGCGAGGCCAACGTGGCGGGCTGGTGGCACAGTTACTCCGACGTCCTGCCGAGCTGGTTCCCCACCTATGTGGGTCTGGAGGGCGCCGCCTCCCTCATCCGCGCGTACGAGGTGCAGTTCGTGCACGGGCTGCTCCAGACCGAGGCGTATGCACGTGCGGTCGTCCGGCGCGGTATGAAGGGCGCGAGCGAGGCCGACGTCGAGCGGCGGGTGGCGCTGCGCCTGGAGCGGCAGAAGTACCTCGTCGCCGAGAAGGCCCCCGACTTCCACATCGTCCTCGACGAGGCCGCCCTGCGCCGCCCCTACGGCGACCGCGAGGTGATGCGGGGCCAGCTCCAGCACCTCATCGAGATCTCCGAGCGCCCCAACGTCCGGCTCCAGATCATGCCGTTCAGCTTCGGCGGCCACTCGGGCGAGAGCGGCGCGTTCACGATCCTGAGCTTCTCGGAGTCCGATCTCACCGACGTCGTCTATCTGGAGCAGCTCACCAGCGCCCTCTATCTGGACAAGCGCGAGGACGTCGCCCAGTACGAGAGCGCCCTCAAGGAGCTCCAGCAGGACAGTCCGGGGCCGGACGAGAGCCGGGACCTGCTGCGGGGTCTGCTCCAGCTCTCCTGAAGTCGCCCGGCACCCCCGAGGGTTCTCCCCATAACTTAGCTCTCTGTCCCCAACTCGCTTGTGCCGCAAGTACGATGACGTGTGATCAGACCGTGATGTTGGTCGCGCGCCCACAAGCGACCGTGTCCGCTAGTGATTTGGGGATCACATGTCGTCGTACTTCACCGACCTGGCCCAGCAGTACATCGACGGTGAGTGGCGCCCGGGCACCGGCTCCTGGGACATCATCGACTTCAACCCGTACGACGGCGAGAAGCTGGCGTCGATCACGATAGCCACGGTCGACGAGGTCGACGAGGCCTACAAGTCGGCCGCCCGCGCCCAGAAGGAATGGGCCGGCACCAACCCGTACGCCCGCCGGGCGGTCTTCGAGAAGGCCCTGCGCCTCATCGAGGAGCGGGAGCAGGAGATCACCGAGGTGATCATCGCCGAGCTCGGCGGCACGTACCTCAAGGCCGGCTTCGAACTCCACCTCGCCAAGGAGTTCCTGCGCGAGGCGATCCACCTCTCCCTGCGCCCCGAGGGCCGGATCATCCCCTCGCCGATCGACGGCAAGGAGAACCGCGTCTACCGCGTACCGGTCGGCGTCGTCGGTGTGATCAGCCCCTTCAACTTCCCCTTCCTGCTCTCCCTCAAGTCGGTCGCCCCGGCGCTCGCGCTCGGCAACGGCGTGGTGCTGAAGCCGCACCAGAACACCCCGATCACCGGTGGCTCCCTGGTCGCGAAGATCTTCGAGGACGCGGGCCTGCCCAAGGGCCTGCTGAACGTCGTCATCACCGACATCGCGGAGATCGGCGACGCCTTCCTGGAGCACCCGATCCCGAAGGTCATCTCCTTCACCGGCTCCGACAAGGTCGGCCGCCATGTCGCGACCGTCTGCGCCTCGCAGTTCAAGCGCTCGGTCCTCGAACTCGGCGGCAACAGCGCCATCGTGGTCCTCGACGACGCCGACATCGACTACGCGGTCGACGCCGCGGTCTTCAGCCGGTACGTCCACCAGGGCCAGGTCTGCATGGCCGCCAACCGCGTCCTGGTCGACCGCTCGATAGCCGACGAGTTCACCGAGAAGTTCGTCGCCAAGGTCAAGTCCCTCAAGGTCGGCGACCCGCGCGACCCGCAGACCGTCATCGGCCCGGTCATCAACTCCTCCCAGGCGGACGCCGTCTCGGGCACCGTCGAGCAGGCGCTCGCCGAGGGCGCGACGGCCCTGCTGCGCGGCGAGACGAGGGACAACCTGGTCTCCCCGTCGGTCCTCACCGACCTCCCCGCCGACTCCGCCCTGCTCCAGCAGGAGGTCTTCGGCCCGGTCGCCTTCCTCATCCCGGTCGACGGCGAGGAGGAGGCCGTCCGCGTCGTCAACGACACCCCGTACGGCCTCAGCGGCGCCGTCCACACCGGCAACATCGAGCGCGGCGTGAACTTCGCCAAGCAGATCGACACCGGCATGTTCCATGTCAACGACGGCACCGTCCACGACGAGCCGATCGTCCCCTTCGGCGGCGAGAAGAGCTCGGGCATCGGCCGCCTCAACGGCGAGACGATGCTGGACGCCTTCACCACCCTGAAGTGGATCTCGGTCCAGCACGGCCGGAGCGGCTTCCCGTTCTAGACGGTTCCCGCGCGGCGGGCCCTTGCGGACAGAACCTGACCGCAAGGGCCCGTAGCTTCGTCGGTGTCAGGGAGAACCAGCTGATTCCGATGAAAGGCGGCCGCTCATGGTCACCCACGTTCCCGCGGAAGCGCACGGCGACGAGCGCGGAGCGCTGCTCGGCTATCTGGCCGCGGAGCGCGGCGCCGTCCGGCGCTCGCTGCTCGGGCTGACGGACGAGCAGGCGGCGTCCCGCCCCAGCGCCAGCGACCTGTCCCTCGCGGGGCTGCTGAAGCACGTGGTCGAGGTCGAGCAGGGCTGGGTCGCCCGGGCCAAGGGCGAGCCGCCGGCCGTGCAGCGGACCGAGGCGAACTGGCACGAGTGCTTCGCCCTGGTCGACGGCGAGACGGTCGAGTCGCAGCTGGCGTACGCGGAGAAGGTCGCCGCCGAGACGGAGGCGTACGTCCGCTCGGTCCCGAGCCTCGACGACACCTTCCCGCTCCCGAACGACCCCTGGTTCCCGCCGGACAGCCGGGTCTCCGTGCGCTGGATGCTGCTCAACCTGATCCGCGAGCTGTCCCGGCACGCGGGCCACGCGGACGTCATCCGGGAGTCCCTGGACGGCAGGTCGGCCTGGGACCTGGTGGCCCTCGACCAGGGTGGGGAGGGCGCGGCCTAGTCTGGACCGCATGTCAGCGATCCGTCTCCTCGTGCTCGGCGCGGTGCGCCAGCACGGGCGGGCCCACGGTTACCAGGTGCGCAACGACCTGGAGTACTGGGGCGCGCACGAGTGGTCCAACGCCAAGCCCGGCTCGATCTACCACGCGCTCAAGCAGATGGCCAAGCAAGGGCTCCTGCGCGCGCACGAGATCGCACCGTCCACGGCCGGTGGCCCGCCCCGCACGGAGTACGAGATCACCGACGCGGGCACCGAGGAGTTCCTGCGGCTGCTGCGCGAGGCGCTGACCTCCTACGACCAGAAGATGGACGTGAAGTCGGCGGCCATCGGCTTCATGGTCGACCTCCCGCGCGCCGAGGCGGTGTCCCTCTTGAAGGAACGCATCCGGCGCATCGAGGAGTGGCGCGGGGCCGTCACGGAGCACTACATCCCCGAGGACGGCCCCGGGCAGCTCGGTCACATCGGCGAGATCATGAACCTCTGGGTCCACACGGCCGACGGTGAACTCGCCTGGATCCAGGGCCTGATCGGGCGCGTCGAGGACGGGGCGTACGTCTTCGCGGGGGAGGGCGAGCCGTTCGTCGGGGTCCTCACCGAGGGCGAGGAGAACCCGTACGCGACGGGGGAGCGGCATCCGGAGGATGCTGACTGATCAAGTTTGACCAATGGACTTCGCGGGGTTACCTTCGATCAGGTAGTCAACTTTGACTAGCGAGGGAGTTGCAGTGACCGACGCGGCGATCACCGTCGACGGAGCACGCAAGAAGTACGGCGACAGACCGGCGCTCGACGGGCTCGACCTCACGGTCGCCCGGGGCACGGTGCACGGAGTGCTGGGGCCGAACGGCGCCGGAAAGACCACCCTGGTCCGCATCCTGTCCACCCTGCTGCGGCCGGACGCGGGCCGCATCGAGGTGGCCGGACTCGACGTCGTACGGCAGGCCTATGCCGTACGCCTGCGCATCGGACTGCTCGGCCAGCACGCGGCGCTCGACGAGGAGCTCGGCGGCCGGCAGAACCTGGAGATGTTCGGCCGCCTCTACCACCTGGGCGCGCGCCGGGCACGCGCGCGTGCCGACGCACTCCTGGAGCGGTTCGGTCTGGCGGACACCGGCCGCAAGGCGGTACGGCACTACAGCGGAGGCATGCGCCGCCGCCTGGACCTCGCGGCCTCCCTGATCACCGAACCGGAGGTGCTCTTCCTGGACGAACCGACCACCGGCCTCGACCCGCGCGGGCGGGCCGAGGTGTGGGCGGCCGTCCGGTCACTCGTCGGCGGCGGTACGACGGTCCTGCTCACCACGCAGTACCTGGAGGAGGCCGACCAGCTCGCCGACCGCGTCTCGGTCGTGGACGCGGGCCGGGTCGTCGCGGACGGCACACCGGAGGAGCTGAAGAAGGCGACCGGCGGCGACCGCATCGACGTCGTGCTGCGGGACGCGGGCCAACTGGGGGCGGCGGTGGCGTTGCTGCCGGTCGACCGGGCCGGGGTCCGCGTCGACACCGACCGCCGGCTGCTCAGCGCCCCGGTCACCGACCGGATGGCGGCACTCTCCGGGGTCGTACGGGCGCTGGAGGAGGCGGGGATCGAGGCGGAGGACGTGGCGCTGCGGCGGCCGACGCTGGACGAGGTGTTCCTGCACCTCACCGAGGAGGCCGCATGAGCACCTACGCGCTGACCGACTCCTGGACCATGACCCGGCGCGAACTCGCCCACTGGGCACGCCAGCCGGTGCGGGTCGTCGTCGGCCTGGTCTTCCCGGTGATGCTGCTGCTGATGTTCGGCTATCTCATCGGCGGTGGCCGAGGGGTCGAGGGGGAGTACGTCGACTATCTGGTCCCCGGGATGCTCGCGCTCACCATGGCCTTCGGCCTGGAGGGCACGATGATCGCCCTCACCCAGGATCTCGACAAGGGCGTCATCGACCGCTTCCGCTCCCTGCCCATGGCCAACGGGGCCGTGCTGGTGGGGCGTTCGGTGGCGGACATGCTCCAGTCGGCGGTGGGGCTCGGGGCCCTCGTCGGCGTCGGGTTCGCGCTCGGCTGGCGGCCGGGCGGTGGCCCGTTGGCGTTCGCGGGCGCCCTCGGGCTGCTGCTGCTCTTCCGCTTCGCCATGCTCTGGATCGGCATCTTCCTGGCCCTGGTGGCCGGGAAGCCCGAGCTGGTGCAGGCCGTGCAGATCCTGGTCTGGCCGGTCGGCTTCCTGTCCAACGCGCTCGCCACCCCCGCGTCCATGCCGGACTGGCTCGGCACGGTGGTCGAGTGGAACCCGATGTCCCGCACGGCGACGGCCGTACGGGATCTGTTCGGCGGCCTCGGCACGGACCAGGTGTGGCCGGCCGTGGCCTGGCCGCTGGCGCTGCTCGCGGTCTTCTTCCCGCTGGCGGTACGGCGGTTCGGGGCGCTCAGCCGGTAGCCCTCAGTGGTGGAAGCCCGTCGCCGCACCCTTGTCCTTGGTCAACGGGTGCGGCTGGCGGCGCAGTTCGGGCAGCAGCCGGCGCAGGTCCTCCACGAACAGCTCGGCGAGGTCGGCGGAGAAGCCGTTGCGGCAGACGACCCGCAGGACGCTCAGGTCCTCGCGGTTCGGCGGGAAGGTGTACGCCGGCACCAGCCAGCCGCTCTCGCGCAGCCGCCGGGACACGTCGAAGACGTCGTACGCCGTCACGTCGTGCCCGGTGGTGAAGGCGAACACCGGCAGCTGGTCGCCGCGGGTGAGGAGCCGGAAGTCACCGAGGGCCTCGACGCGTTCGGCGAGGCGCCCGGCGACGTCCCGGGTGGTCTGCTGCACCGCTCGGTAGCCCTCGCGGCCCAGCCGCAGGAACGTGTAGTACTGCGCGACCACCTGGGCGCCGGGCCGGGAGAAGTTGAGGGCGAAGGTCGGCATGTCGCCGCCCAGGTAGTTGACGCGGAAGACCAGTTCCTCGGGCAGGGCGTCGTGGTCGCGCCACAGCGCCCAGCCGACGCCCGGGTAGACCAGGCCGTACTTGTGCCCCGAGGTGTTGATGGAGGCGACGCGCGGCAGCCGGAAGTCCCAGACCAGGTCCTCGTCGAGGAAGGGCGCGATCATCCCGCCGGACGCCCCGTCGACATGCACCGGGATGTCGAGGCCGGTGCGCTCCTGGAGCTCGTCCAGGGCGGCGCACAGGTCGGCGACGGGCTCGTAGGAGCCGTCGAAGGTGGAGCCGAGGATCGCGACGACCCCGATGGTGTTCTCGTCGCACAGCGCCGCGGCGGCCTGCGGATCGAGGTGGAAGCGGTCGCCCTCCATGGGGACGAGCCGGGGTTCGACCTCCCAGAAGTTGCAGAACTTGTCCCAGCAGACCTGGACGTTGATGCCCATGACCAGATTGGGCCGGGCGCCCGGCTTCGGATTCCGCCCGCTCCAGCGCCGCTTCAGCGCCATCCCGGCGAGCATGCAGGCCTCGCTCGATCCGGTGGTCGAACAGCCCACGGCAGCCGCCGGATCAGGCGCGTTCCACAGGTCGGCGAGCATCGCCACACAGCGCCGCTCCAGCTCGGCGGTGCGCGGGTACTCGTCCTTGTCGATCATGTTCTTGTCCCGGCACTCGCCCATCAGGATGCCGGCCTGCGGCTCCATCCAGGTGGTGACGAAGGTGGCGAGGTTGAGCCGGGAGTTGCCGTCCAGCATCAGCTCGTCGTGCACCAGCTGGTACGCCGTCGAGGGCGGCAGAGGAGCGTCCGGGAGCCGGTGCTTGGGCGGCGCCTCGGTCATGCCGCCGACCGGATTGGCCTCCCCGTAGAAGGGGTTGACGGACATCGGGCGCTCGTCGTGCTTGTCGGGACCTTTGTGGAGCGGCATCGATCGACTCCTCGAAATGGGGTTCAGCGGACCGGGGTTCCGTCGTCGCGCAACTGCATCTGGGGGCGCCCCGTCACCAGCAGCCAGGCCGGCAGCGAGGCGATGCACAGCAGGGCCAGGATCGTCGGCGAGGCCACCAGCGCCGCGGCCGTGAACAGGCTCACCCAGCCCTGCCGGGTGATGGCGAGGAGCATGCCCAGCACACCCGTGGCGACACCGACGGCGGGGTGGACGCCGGAGACGAGGGCGTGGGCGCACAGCCCGAGGGCGGCGCCGACGAACACGGCGGGGAAGATCCGTCCGCCGCGGAAGCCGCAGGACGCGGCGACCAGCAGCGCGGCCAGCTTCACCACGGTCATCGTGGCGAACTCCCCGGCCGACCAGCCGTCCGGGTGGGCGGCGATCTCCCCGACCTCCTCCAGCCCCTTGAACAGCGTGAGACGACCGCCCACGGCGGCCAGGAGCCCCAGCACGAGGCCGCCCACGGGCAGTGCGAGCATCGGGTGCCGCAGCCGGGCGAAGGCGGCGTGGACGTACGGGAAGGCGCGGACGGCACACATGCCGAACAGGGCCGCCGCGGACGAGATCACCACCGCCGCCAGCAGATCGCCCCAGCCGGGCCGCCCGAACGCGGGAAGATGCAGATCGAAGGACGGATGGGCCACCAGGGTGGTCGTCAGGGCGCCCGCGGCGGCGGCGACCAGCGGTGCGAAGACGTTGTCCCACAACGCCCCCTTCACCTGCCGCCCGGCCAGCGCCTCGGAGATGACCAGGGCCGCCGCGACCGGCGTACCGAACAGCGCGCCGATCGTCGCCGCCTCCGCCAGCGCCGGCCAAAGCCCGCCCGGCAGCCGGGGGAGGAGCCGCCGCCCGAGCCAGAAGGCGATCCCGACGTTCACGGCGATGATCGGGTTCTCGGGGCCGAGACTCGGCCCGCCGGCCAGCATCAGGGCGGTCGCGAGGACCAGCCCCGGCAGCACGACGAGCGGCAGCACGGGGGCGTCCAGGCCCATGGTCGCCGGGTCGGGTCCGGCGTGCCCCGGCACCTTCCACACCACCAGACCGACCGCCACCCCGGTCGCGGTGAGCATGACCAGCATCCACAGCACCGAGTACCGGCCCACACCGAGGGCGTCCGGCAGGTTCCGCCACAGCACGTCCTGGAACGCCTCGGCCGCCGCGCTCACCCCGAGGAAGATCAGGCTCGCACCCACGCCCACGGCGAGAGCCGGGAGGATCAGGGGCAGCAGCGCGCGGGCCGGGGTCGCCGGGGCTGCGGGTGCCTGCTGCGCGGTGTCCTGGGCCACGGGCTCACGATAAGCGGGCAAAACGGGCACCACATCCGGAGGCGCCCCCGGTGGGCTTGCACCTCACGTGGCGTGAGGACGCACGGTGGACGGCGTACCGAGAAGGGAAGGAGCGGAGAAGTGAGCTACTCCGTGGGACAGGTCGCCGGCTTCGCCGGAGTGACGGTGCGCACCCTGCACCACTACGACGACATCGGCCTGCTCGCGCCCAGCGAGCGCAGCCACGCGGGCCACCGGCGCTACAGCGACGCCGACCTCGACCGGCTGCAACAGATCCTGTTCTACCGGGAGCTCGGCTTCCCGCTCGACGAGGTCGCCGCCCTCCTCGACGATCCGGCCACGGACCCGCGCGCCCACCTGCGCCGCCAGCACGACCTGCTGACCGCCCGGATCGAGAAGCTGACGAAGATGGCGGCGGCCGTGGAGCAGGCCATGGAGGCACGCACGATGGGCATCAACCTGACACCGGAGGAACGCTTCGAGGTCTTCGGCGACAAGGACCCCGAGCAGTACGCCGAGGAGGCCGAACAGCGCTGGGGCGGCACCGAGGCGTACACCGAGTCCCAGCGCCGCGCCGCGACGTACACCAAGGAGGACTGGAAGCGCATCCAGGCCGAGGTCGACGACTGGGGCGCGCGGTACGCGGCCCTGGTGACGGCCGGCGAGCAGCCGTCCGGCGAGGCGGCCATGGACCTCGCCGAGGAACACCGGCAGCACATCAGCAGGTACTACTTCGAAATCCCCTACGAGATGCACCTGTGCTTCGGTGACATGTACGTCTCCGACGAGCGCTTCAAGGCGTTCTACGACTCCATGGGCGAGGGCCTGGCCGAGCATCTGAGGGACGCGATCCGGGCCAACGCCGCCCGGCACGCCTCCTAGGCGTCCTGGCCCGGGGGTTCACTCCCGGGCCAGGACCACCGCGGTCCCGTAGGCGCACACCTCCGTGCCGACGTCGGCCGCCTCCGTCACATCGAAGCGGAACATCAGCACGCCGTTCGCCCCACGCGCGCGTGCCTGCTCCACGAGCCGCTCCATCGCCTGGTTGCGGGTCTGGACGAGCGTCTTGGTGAGCCCCTTGAGCTCACCGCCGATCATCGACTTCAGCCCCGCGCCGATCTGGCTGCCCAGATGCCGGGAGCGCACGGTCAACCCGAAGACCTCCCCCAGTACCTCCTGCACCTGGAAGCCGGGCACGTCGTTGGTGGTCACCACGAGCACATCGGGCTGGGGCCCCTGGCCGCCACCGAAATCATCGATACTCATGGCACACAGCTTTCTCCCGGAGAGCTCACAGCGCATCCTCGGCGGCCCCATGGAACCTGGGCTCCGACGCCTGCGTTGATACTTTTGGGCAGCACCCCCGGCCCTTCCCCCCAGCACCAGGAGCCACAGACCCGTGACCACGCTCGCGCTAGGCCCCGAGTGGCTCAGCCCTGACTATCTGATCGAGACGTTCAGCCTTCCCGGCATCCTGCTGATCGTCTTCGCCGAGTCGGGTCTCTTCGCCTTCCTGCCCGGCGACTCCCTGCTGTTCACGGCGGGTCTGTTCGTGGCGCAGGGCGACTTCATCAGCCAGCCGCTGTGGCTGGTCTGCCTCCTGATCGTGCTGGCCGCCGTCCTCGGCGACCAAGTGGGCTACATGATCGGCAAGTTCTTCGGCCCCAGGCTCTTCAGCCGCCCCAACTCCAAGCTCTTCAAACAGGAGAACCTGGAGAAGGCGCACGGGTTCATGGAGAAATTCGGCCCCAAGGCGATCGTCCTGGCCCGCTTCGTCCCGATCGTCCGCACCTTCGCCCCCATCGTGGCGGGCGCCGGCCGTATGAAGTACCGCACGTTCCTGACGTACAACGTGATCGGCGGCGTCGCCTGGGGTACCGGCGTCACCCTCGCGGGGTACTGGCTCGGTCAGATCGACGTCATCCACAAGAACGTCGAGGCGATCCTCGTCCTCATCGTCTTCGTCTCGGTCGTCCCGATCATCATCGAGTACCTCCGCGAGCGCGCCAAGAAGAAGAGGGCGGCGGCGCAAACCCCGGCAACCCCGCAGCCCCAGGCCTACCAGCCCCCGCCGATGGACGACGCGACGACCCAGCTCCGCCGCATCCCGTCGAACGACGAGCAGCCTCCGCAGTCCTACGGGGACCAGCAGCAGTACGGCTACGACGACCAGTACTACGCCCAGCAGCCGTATGCCCAGCAGTACCCACAGCAGCAGGGCTACGACAACCAGCAGAACCAGCAGAACCAGCAGTACCCCTACAACAACCAGGGTTACTAGAAGCGCCCTTAAGGGGCGCGGGGAACTGCGCGATCAACCACGAACAACCCGCAGTCGCCGTCGGACATCAGGTACCGAGCTGGTAGGCATCCGGCGTCAGAATCCCCGCGTCCGCTTGGCGGCACGCCGCCCCGCCGCCGATGCCCCACCGGGAAGCCGCAGGAACAACCGCGAGATCTCCGACCCCAGATTGACCCCGATGGCGATGGCCATGGCCAAGGACGCCGCCGTGGCCAACGACACCAACCCCTTGTCGACATCGTCCCGCGCGATCGACAACAGCCCGAAGTACGTCGCGGAACCCGGCAACAACGGCCCGATCGCCGCGGTCGTGTACGGCAGCGCGGAAGCGAACCGGTACCGCGACATCATCTGCCCGAACAGCCCCACCAGCCCCGCGGCCACCGCCGTGGAGGCAACCGGCGAGATCTCCCCGACGTAGTGCAGCGCGCCGTACACCGACCAGGCGACACCCCCGTTGAGCGTCACCACCAGCACCGTCGACCGCTCCTGCTGCAACAGCACCGCGAACGTCAGCGACAGCAGCATCGACGCCCCGATCTGCCACAGCGGCCGCTCCTCGATGATCAGCGCGACGTCGGGGTTGAGGTCGGCCCCCAGCTGCACCCCGAAGTACAGGACCACCAGCACGCCCACGACGATGCCGACGAACAGGTACATCACCTCCAGCAGCCGCGCCGACGCGGTGATGTAGAAGCCGGTCAGCCCGTCCTGCACCCCCGCCACCAGCGCCCGCCCCGGCAGCAACGCGAACAGCCCACCGGTGATGACCGCGGACGCCTTCACATCCACGTCCGCGACGGTCAGCGCGACCCCTATCGCGGCCGGCGGCATCGCGGCGACCGTGAACTGGTAGAACTCCGGCAGCCCGCGCCCCGCGCACAGCCACGCCAGCCGGTCGCCGAGCATCGCGCCCAGCGCGGCGGCCACGAACACGATCGCGTCACCGCCGACGAGCACCGAGGCGGCGCCCGCGAGGAGTCCGCCGGCCCCGGTCAGCACCCAGCCGGGGTACGGGTGCCGGTTGCGGCGGATCTCGGCGAGCCGCCGGTAGGACTCCTCCAGCGAGAACGCCGTCTCGGGGTCGCTGAGGTCGTCCACCAGCTGATAGACGGCCGCGAGCCGGGTGTAGTCGGTGCCGCGCCGCCGCACGGTCCGGGAGGCCGTCACCGGGTCCTCGACGAGGGACGGCTGGTACGAGATCGACAGCAGGGTGAAGGTGACGTTCGGCTCGCAGCGGTCGAGGCCGTACGAGCGGCAGACGGCGAACATCGCCGCCTCCACGTCCTCCGCGTTCTCACCGCCCGCCAGCAGCAGCTCCCCGATACGCAGGGTCAGGTCGAGCACGCGCGGAACGGCGGGCCCGGTCTCGTCCTCCTTGTGCAGCGGCTCCGGCGCGGGCCGCTCGGCGACCGGCATCCGCAGCATCGTGCGCATCCGGTCCTGCCAGGGCACGTCCTTGGTCAGCGAGACCACGGGAATCCCGGTCGGCGGTGTGAACGCGGGCGGTGCGTGTCGGGCGCTGTAGGTGCGCGGTGTGCTGAACGCCGAGCCCTCCGACTCCACGACCGGCGTCTCGGGTACGTGGAAGCCGTCCGGGACGGCGAACTCCGACGAGGTCTCCGACTCGCCCCCGCCCGCCTTCGGCACGACGAACCCGTCCGGAATGGCGAACTCGGACGTGATCTCGGGGTCGTAGACGCTCCTCGCCTCGTCCGACTGCGGTTTGCGGTCCTCCGCCGACGTCACTTGCGTATCGCTCCCTGTACGGCACCATCCGTCGCCTCAGTATGCGCACAGACACGTTCCCCACCGGTGCGCGGATACGCGAACGGGCCGCACGCGTGTGCGTGCGGCCCGTTCGCGACAGACGTCGTCAGGAGGCTCAGTGGCCGCCGGACTCCTTGAAGCGCTTGTACGAACGCTCGATCTCGACCTCGGCGTCCACCCGGCCGACCCAGTTGGCGCCCTCGACGGACTTGCCGGGCTCCAGGTCCTTGTAGACCTCGAAGAAGTGCTGGATCTCGAGGCGGTCGAACTCCGACACGTGGTGGATGTCACGCAGGTGCTCCACACGCGGGTCGGTCGCCGGGACGCACAGCAGCTTGTCGTCGCCGCCGGCCTCGTCCGTCATCCGGAACATGCCGATCGCACGGCACTTGATGAGGCAGCCCGGGAACGTCGGCTCGTCAAGAATGACCAGCGCGTCCAGCGGGTCGCCGTCCTCGCCGAGAGTGTTCTCGACGAAGCCGTAGTCGGTCGGGTAGGCGGTCGAGGTGAAGAGGCGACGGTCCAGACGGATCCGACCGGTCTCGTGGTCCACCTCGTACTTGTTCCGCGAACCCTTCGGGATCTCGATCGTGACGTCGAACTCCACCGGACGCTCCTCCATGATCAGCACATAGTTCTGGTGGTTAAGTGTCCCTCACGCAGGTGTGTGATCGCGAAAGGGGCTGGTGGTCGTGCCTGAACTGAGGCCTTGGCGGGCCGCGAGACCGCATGTGGCGCGGTTCGCGAACGCCGTCCGACCCCGTCTGGCAGCCGTACGCCCCCAGCTGGCACGAGCCGTCAACGCGGCGAAACCGCAGGTCACGCGTCTGACGACGGTCAAGACCTGGCAGTACACCGCGGGCGCGGCCACCGCCGGCCTGGCCCTGACGGCCGTCGTGGTGACCGCCGCGGGCCCCTGGGACTCCACCGGTCAGCGTACGGCTGAGCGGGACCACGCGGTCGCCCTGGAGCACACGGGTGGCGCAGATCACGGCGGTGATTCGGGTACGACGGCAGCGGGGCCCGAGCCCGCCCCGAGCGCCTCCTCCGTCCTCACCGGCCTCGGCGGCGCCACGAACACCGTGAAGTCCGCGCCGAGCGGCCAGGCCCTCACCGCCGTCCTCACCCCGCTCCTGGAGGACGCGGCGCTCGGCAGCCGCCGTACCGCCGCGGTCGTCGACGTGGCCACCGGCAAGCGCCTGTACGGCGCCGGTGCCGACGACGCCCTCACGCCCGCCTCCACCACCAAGATCGCCACCGCGGTGGCCGCCCTGTCGGCCATGGGCCCCGACCACCGCCTCACCACCCGCACCGCCCTGGAACCCGGCACCCATGAACTCGTCCTCGTCGGCGGCGGCGACCCCACCCTCACCGCTCGCAAGGACGCGGAGGGCTGGGCGAGCCTGCGCGAGCTGGCCGTGCGGACGGCCAAGGCCCTGAAGAAGGACGACGTACGGAAGGTGACGCTGTCGTACGACACCACCCTCTACGCCGGCTCCGGACTCCACCCCATCGGCGTCGACGCCAACCTCGCCCAGGTCAGCCCCCTGATGGCCGACGAGGCCCGCACGGACGACTCCACCAGCGGTACCGCCCTCCGGGCGCCGGACCCGGCCGACGACGCGGCCCGCAAGTTCGCCGCCTTCCTGGAGGCCGAGGGCATCAAGACCACGTCCCCGGGCCTGTCCAAGGCGACGGACCGCGCGCAGACGCTGGCGGAGGTCTCCTCACCGCCCCTGTCCACCCTCGTCGAGCGCATGCTGACCAACAGCGACAACGACATCGCCGAGGCCCTGGCCCGCCAGACCGCCGTGGCCACCAAGACGCGCGCCGACTTCGACGGCGGCGGCAAGGCGATCCGCGCCCAGCTGAAGAAGCTGCAACTCCCCGTGACCGGCGTGTCCTTCAAGGACGGCAGCGGGCTGAACCGTGACGACAAGCTCACCGCCGACCTCCTGACCGCCCTCCTCGCGAAGGCCGGCGACCCCGCCCACCCCGAACTCCGCCCGGTCCTCACCGGCCTCCCCGTGGCCGGCTTCACGGGCACGCTGACCACCCGCTACACGGCCGACGGCGCGGCCGGCGTCGTACGCGCCAAGACCGGCACCCTCACCGGCGTGAACACGCTGGCGGGCACGGTCGTCGACCAGGACGGCCGTCTCCTGGCCTTCGCGTTCCTGGCGTCGAACACGACGAGCAAGGACGCGGCCCAGTCGGCCCTGGACAAGGCGGCGACGGCGCTGGCCGCGTGCGGCTGCGGCTGACGGGTCGCCAGGGAAGCCGACGCCGCCGGGCCGACGTCTCCGCGGCCTGCCCCAAGCGGGAACGCTCACGTACGGTTGACGCATGACGAGCATCGGTGGTGCTGCTTCTTCTCAGATGGTCGACTGGAATCTCGCGGTGGCGACCGCGACCCGGCTGGTCCGGCCGGGCCCGGAGGTGAGCCGCGACGAGGCCCGCGCCGTCGTCGCCGAGCTGCGCCGGCACGCCAAGGCCTCCGAGGAACACGTCCGCGGATTCACCCGGATGGGCACCGACGGGGCCCACGACACCCCGGTCCTCGTCGTCGACCGCCCCGGCTGGGTCCGGGCCAACGTCGCCGGCTTCCGGGAGATCCTCAAGCCCCTCCTCGACAAGATGCAGGAACGGCGCGGCAACACGCCCGGCGGCGCGGTCCTCGGCACCGTCGGCGGCAAGGTGACCGGTGTCGAGCTCGGCATGCTGCTGTCGTTCCTGTCCTCCCGCGTCCTCGGCCAGTACGAGACCTTCGCCCCCGCCACCCGTGAACTTCCCGCGGGGGAGCACGGCGGCGGCCGCCTCCTCCTCGTCGCCCCGAACATCGTGCACGTGGAGCGCGAACTCGACGTACAGCCCCATGACTTCCGCCTGTGGGTCTGCCTGCACGAGGAGACCCACCGCACGCAGTTCACCGCGGTGCCGTGGCTGCGGGACCACCTGGAGGGTGAAATCCAGTCGTTCTTGGGGGAGACCGACGTCGACCCCATGACCGTCCTGGAACGCATCCGCGAGGCCGCCCAGTCGCTGGCCGGCGGGCGTCCCGAGGCCGAGGAGGACGACGGCGGGCGCTCGCTCGTGGAGATCGTGCAGACCCCGGCCCAGCGCGAGATCCTCGGCCGCCTCACCGCCGTCATGTCCCTCCTGGAGGGGCACGCCGACTTCGTCATGGACGGGGTGGGCCCGGCCGTCGTGCCGAGCGTCCAGGAGATCCGCGAGAAGTTCCAGCAGCGGCGGGCCAAGGGCGCCTCCCGGCTCGACATGGCCCTGCGCAAACTGCTCGGTCTGGACGCCAAGCTCCGGCAGTACCGTGACGGCGAACGCTTCGTACGGGCCGTCGTCGACGAGACCGGCATGGACGGCTTCAACCGGGTGTGGACCTCGCCCAACACCCTCCCCACCAAGGCGGAGATCGCCAAACCGGCGGACTGGATCGCGCGGGTGCACCGCAAAGCCGAATAGTCAAAGAAATCCGGCCGACGGCAGGCGAACGCCCCTCCAATCACCCGTCCGAGGGACCGTGAGCCCTGGGTAGGCGTGCAATGCTCGGGGAACGGCCCGGTTCTGTCACCATCTACACACTCTGAGTGACCGAACCTCGGGCTAACCCCCGAAAACTTCATGAAGGGAACCGGACATGGGTCCCCATCCTGCGGTCGCGGCGATACGCCTGGCGGTCCGCCGCGTCCTCCACGACATCCTCAACGACCACACCAGTTCTTCCGGCGACTCCTCGCATCCCTCCGGCGGCTCGTCGCATTCTTCTGACGACTCCTCACCTTCTTCAGGCGACTCCACGCGCGAGCGCTCGCCGTCGCTGCTCGTGCTCGTCGCCTGCTCCGGCGGCGCCGACTCCATGGCCCTCGCCTCCGCCCTCGCCTTCGAGGCCCCCAAGCTCGGCATCCGCGCCGGCGGTGTCACCGTCGACCACGGCCTCCAGCCCGGCTCCGACCTGCGCGCCGAGGAAGTCGCCCTGCGCCTGCGCGGGCTCGGCCTCGACCCCGTCGAGTCCGTCGCCGTCACCGTCGGCCGCGAAGGCGGCCCCGAGGCCGCCGCCCGTGACGCCCGCTACGCCGCCCTCGACGCGGCGGCCGAACGCCATGGCGCCACCGCCGTCCTGCTCGGCCACACCCGCGACGACCAGGCCGAAACCGTCCTGCTCGGCCTCGCCCGCGGCTCCGGCATCCGCTCCCTGTCCGGAATGGCCGCCGTTTCCGGTGGTCCGGGGGCCGCCCGCCGTTACCGCCGCCCCTTCCTCCAGCTCGACCGGCAGACCGCCCGCAAGGCCTGCATGGTCCAGGCGCTCCCGGTGTGGGACGACCCGCACAACGCCGACCCGGCGTACACGCGCTCCCGGCTGCGCCACGAAGGCCTGCCTGCCCTGGAGAAGGCGCTCGGCAAAGGAGTCGTCGAGGCACTCGCCCGTACGGCCCAGCTCTCCCGCGACGACGCGGACGCCCTCGACTCCTGGGCGAGCCAGGCCGCGGCCGCCGTACGCGACGCGGCCGGCCTGCTGGAGTGCGCCAAGCTCTACGCCCTGCCGCCCGCCGTACGCCGCCGTGTGCTGCGCCGCGCCGCCATCGAGGCAGGCGCCCCGGCGGGCTCGCTGTTCGCCCGCCACATCGAGGAAGTCGACCGGCTGATCACCGGCTGGCGCGGCCAGGGGGCCATCAATCTCCCCGGCAAGGTCGTCGCCCAGCGTCAGGGTGGCAGACTGGTGATTCGGCAAGGCTGAATCCCGTCCCTCCGCGAGAGGCGACGGACAGGCCGGTGGGACGACCGAAAGTGATGCGGGTGGACGCGAAAGACATGGGCACCGACCTCAAAGAGGTGCTCATCACCAAGGAAGAGATCGACGCCAAGCTGGCTGAGCTGGCCGCGAAGATCGACGCGGAGTACGCGGGCAAGGACCTGCTCATCGTCGGCGTCCTCAAGGGCGCGGTGATGGTCATGGCCGACCTCGCGCGGGCGCTGTCCACCCCCGTCACCATGGACTGGATGGCCGTGTCGTCGTACGGCGCGGGCACCCAGTCCTCCGGTGTCGTCCGGATCCTCAAGGACCTCGACACCGACATCAAGGGCAAGCACGTCCTGATCGTCGAGGACATCATCGACTCCGGCCTGACCCTGTCGTGGCTGCTGTCCAACCTCGGCTCCCGCGAGCCCGAGACGCTCAAGGTGTGCACGCTGCTGCGCAAGCCGGACGCCGCCAAGGTCGCCATCGACGTCGAGTGGGTCGGCTTCGACATCCCCAACGAGTTCGTCGTCGGCTACGGCCTCGACTACGCCGAGAAGTACCGCAACCTCCCGTTCGTCGGTACGCTCGCGCCCCACGTCTACGGCGGCTGACCCGGCCTTGGGGCCAAGCGAGCCGTCTTCCTGAGACGATCGGGAACCCCGGCGGGCTTCGCGCCGTTGGAGCATGCAGACGGGCTCGTTCAGCCGTCCGGTGCGGCTTTGGGCAACAAAGCTGGGGTACCGTCAGAAGAACTGTCTTATCAAACTCACTATGGCAGGAGGGACGGGGCGACACCGCTCCGTATGGATGGACGTGAAGCGATACTTCCGTGGGCCGGTCATGTGGATCGTGCTGGCCGTCCTTGCCGTGGTCGTGTTGATGCAGGTCGTCGGCTCGTCCGGTGGCTACAAGACGGTGGACACCGGCCAGGTCGTCCAGGCGATCAATGACAACAAGGTCCAGCAGGCCAAACTGACCACCGGCGACGAGTCGACCATCAAGGTCGAGCTCAAGGACGGCGAGAAGGTCGACGGCAGCTCGAAGATCCAGGCGAGCTACATCGGCGACCAGGGCCAGAACCTCGCCGCGACACTTCAGACCAAGTTCGAGCAGAAGCAGATTCCCGACGGCTACACCGTCTCGCCGACCAAGCAGAACGCGTTCGTCGGCATCCTGCTCTCCCTGCTTCCCTTCGTCCTCATCGTTGTCGTCTTCCTGTTCCTGATGAATCAGATGCAGGGCGGCGGCTCCCGGGTCATGAACTTCGGGAAGTCCAAGGCGAAGCTCATCACCAAGGACACCCCCAAGACGACCTTCGCGGACGTCGCGGGGTCCGACGAGGCCGTCGAGGAACTCCACGAGATCAAGGAGTTCCTCCAGGAGCCGGCCAAGTTCCAGGCCGTCGGCGCCAAGATCCCCAAGGGCGTCCTGCTCTACGGTCCTCCCGGCACCGGCAAGACCCTGCTCGCGCGTGCCGTCGCGGGCGAGGCCGGCGTTCCGTTCTACTCGATCTCCGGTTCCGACTTCGTCGAGATGTTCGTCGGTGTCGGTGCCTCCCGAGTCCGTGACCTCTTCGAGCAGGCCAAGGCGAACGCCCCGGCGATCGTCTTCGTCGACGAGATCGACGCGGTCGGCCGCCACCGCGGCGCCGGCCTCGGCGGTGGTCACGACGAGCGCGAGCAGACCCTCAACCAGCTGCTCGTCGAGATGGACGGCTTCGACGTGAAGGGCGGCGTCATCCTGATCGCCGCCACGAACCGGCCCGACATCCTTGACCCGGCCCTCCTGCGCCCCGGCCGCTTCGACCGCCAGATCGCGGTCGACCGCCCGGACATGCAGGGCCGTCTGGAGATCCTCAAGGTTCACCAGAAGGGCAAGCCGGTCGCCCCGGACGTCGACCTCTCGGCCGTCGCCCGCCGTACGCCGGGCTTCACGGGTGCCGATCTCTCCAACGTGCTGAACGAGGCCGCGCTGCTGACGGCCCGCTCGGACAAGAAGCTGATCGACAACCACATGCTGGACGAGGCGATCGACCGCGTCGTGGCGGGCCCGCAGAAGCGGACCCGGATCATGTCCGACAAGGAGAAGAAGATCACCGCGTACCACGAGGGCGGACACGCCCTGGTCGCGGCGGCCTCACCCAACTCCGACCCGGTCCACAAGATCACCATCCTGTCCCGTGGCCGTGCCCTGGGCTACACGATGGTGCTCCCGGACGAGGACAAGTACTCCACGACCCGCAACGAGATGCTCGACCAGCTCGCCTACATGCTGGGCGGTCGCGCGGCCGAGGAACTGGTCTTCCACGACCCGACCACGGGCGCCGCGAACGACATCGAGAAGGCCACGGCAACGGCCCGCGCGATGGTCACCCAGTACGGCATGACCGAGCGTCTCGGCGCCATCAAGTTCGGTGGCGACAACACCGAGCCGTTCCTCGGCCGTGAGATGGCCCACCAGCGCGACTACTCGGAAGAGGTCGCCGCCCTGGTGGACGAGGAAGTCAAGAAGCTCATCGAGAACGCGCACAACGAGGCCTGGGAGATCCTGGTCGAGAACCGCGACGTCCTCGACAACCTCGTCCTCCAGCTGCTGGAGAGGGAGACGCTGGGCAAGGAGGAGATCGCCGAGATCTTCTCCGCGATCGTCAAGCGCCCGGCCAGGCCCGCCTGGACCGGCTCCTCCCGCCGTACGCCGTCCACCCGTCCGCCGGTGCTCTCCCCCAAGGAGCTCGCACTGACGAACGGCGCCAACGGCGCGACCCCGGCGATCTCGACCGCCAAGGTCACGGCGGCGGAGTCCGCCCCCGTGGCCGAGCCGGCTCCCGAGGAGCGCCCGGAGAGCTGACCCTTCCTACGCCTCGGTGTCCTCACCAGGCCCGGGATGGATGCCGCGCCCCCCAGGTTCTAGCCTGGGGGGTGCGGCGTTTTTCAGCCGTGCAGGCAGGGACACCGAGGAACGAGGCACCAGATGACCGACCCCGTGACGCTGGACGGCGAAGGCTCCATCGGCGAGTTCGACGAGAAGCGCGCCGAGAACGCCATTCGCGAACTGCTGATCGCGGTCGGCGAGGACCCGGACCGGGAGGGGCTGAAGGAGACCCCGGGGCGGGTGGCTCGGGCGTACAGGGAGATCTTCGCGGGGCTGTGGCAGAAGCCCGAGGACGTGCTGACGACGACGTTCGACCTGGGGCATGACGAGATGGTGCTCGTGAAGGACATCGAAGTCCTGAGCAGCTGTGAGCATCATCTTGTGCCGTTCGTCGGAGTTGCCCATGTCGGGTACATCCCGTCCGTCGACGGCAAGATCACGGGGCTGTCGAAGCTGGCCCGGCTCGTGGACGTCTACGCCCGTCGGCCGCAGGTGCAGGAACGACTCACCACGCAGATCGCCGACTCCCTGATGGAGATCCTGGAGCCGCGGGGTGTGATCGTCGTCGTCGAGTGCGAGCACATGTGCATGTCGATGCGAGGGGTCCGTAAGCCCGGGGCGAAGACCATAACGTCCGCGGTGCGTGGGCAGCTTCGTGACCCCGCGACCCGTAATGAGGCGATGAGCCTGATCATGGCGCGGTAGGCGGCCGGGTAAGGCTCACGCCGCCGAGGTTGCCCCGGTGTTGTTGTCGTCGTCCTCCGGGAGCTTGCAGACGCGCTCCAGGAAGATGGCGGCCGCTATCACCGCGATGCCCGCCAGGACCGAGAAGCCGGCGTAGATGGCCTGGTCGCGGCGGGCGGGGACGTCGAGGGACTCCAGCAGAAAGACGCCCGTGCCGCCGTACATGCCGGAGACCAGGGCGGCCACCAGGGCGCTGGCCTGGCCGAAGACGACGGCGCGGGCGGCCATCAGGGGGTCGACGCCCTTGGCCTCGGGGCGGCGCTCGCGCTGGGCCTTGAGGCGGGCGCGGATCGACAGCGCCGTGGACAGCAGGACCACGGCGATCAGGGCGAGGACGATGGGGGCGGCCAGGGGGACGCTGGGAAGGGTCCCGATCGAGGCCCACAGGCGGGCGCCCGCCCAGGACAGGACTCCGGCGACGATGAACACGCCGGCCAGCAGCCTGATGCGCAGCTCTCTCACGGTGACCCTTCAGCTCCCCCGGATGGCAGGGACGGTGTGGTTGCCCTGATCCTTGTGCCCGACGCTCGTGCTGTTGACCTTAACGACTATTCGGGCAGCCGGAGTTCCAGGTCCTTGCGGGGTTCGACGCCGTCGCGCGTGATGTCGGCGAGGAGGCCGGAGACTGGGCCGAGGCCGGGGAGCTGTGCCTGCGGCTCCACGTCGTTCCACGGCGCCAGGACGAACGCGCGTTCGTGGGCGCGCGGGTGGGGGAGGGTGAGCGTCGGGTCGTCGGAGACGACGTCGGCGTACGCGACGATGTCGACGTCCAGGGTGCGCGCGCCCCAGCGCTCGTCGCGGACCCGGTGGAAGGCCTCCTCGACCGCGTGGGCCCGCTCCAGCAGGGAGGACGGGGGGAGCGTCGTCTTCACGACGACCACCGCGTTGAAGTACGACGGCTGGCTGCCCGGCTCCACCCCCCACGGCTCGGTCTCGTACACCGGGGAGACGGCCTTCACGCGGACGCCGGGGGTGTCCTCCAGGGCGTCGATGGCGCCCTGGAGGGTCTCCAGGCGGTTGCCCAGGTTGGAGCCGAGGGAGATCACGGCGCGTTTGGGGTTGTGCAGGGTGGTGTCGGCGGCGTCCACCTGCTGGACGACGGAGGCGGGTACCGGCTGGACGGTCGGGTCGCTCGGACCCGTGGCGAAGGACGCGGTCATACTCGGCTCCGGGTGATGGTGATCGTCACGTCGTCGAAGGGGACCGTGATCGGTGCGTCCGGTTTGTGGACGCAGACCTCGACCTCCTGGACGCCCTCGTGCTTCAGACAGGCCTGGGCGATGCGCTCGGCGAGCGTTTCGATGAGGTTGACGGGCTCGCCCTCGACGACGGCCACGACCTCCTCCGCCACGATGCCGTAGTGCGCGGTCTTCGACAGGTCGTCGTCGGCGGCGGCCGGGCGGGTGTCCAGGCCCAGGACGAGGTCCACGATGAAGGTCTGGCCTTCCTCGCGCTCCCTGGGGAACACGCCGTGGTGCCCGCGGGCCTTCAGGCCGCGCAGCGCGACACGATCCACGCGAATCACTCCTGCAATCGTCGGTAATGGCCGGTTCGTACCGGGTGCGGGCGGCACACCGGCCTCGAACGAATCTACCTGCGGGCACTGACAGCACCGGGCCACGGGGGCATGGGGCCGGGCCGGGGCCAGGAGGTTTCACCGGGTGTTTCCCCTGGGGAACCCGGCGGCTCACGGGTTGGTAGCCGCCCCTACCCAGGGGTTCGTGATTCCAACCACTTCTTGGGCCGTCCGGTCCTGGTCCGGTCCTGGTCCGGTCCTGGTCCGGTCCTGGTCCGGTTCCGGTCCGGTTTCGGTCCAGAGGGCCTTGGGGTGCGCCTACCCACTCAGGACGGGGTGTCGTCCCCTTCGGGCTCGTCCTTTTCGGCCAGAACCGGGGAGGCGTGGTGGGACCAGAGCTTCCAGCCGCCGGGCGTGCGCCGGAACACGTTGGTGGCGACCACGAGCTGGCCCACGAGCGGGCCGAGTTCGCCGTCCTCGCCGTCGGGGGCGGGACCGCCGCTGAGGATGTTCTCGGTGCAGTTCACGAGGGCGGTGTCGCCGGTGACGGAGACATGGACGTCGGTGAGGAAGAACTGGATGTAGTCGGTGTTCGCCATGATCAGCGCGTACGACCTGAGGACCTCGCCGCGGCCGGTGAGCACGGGCCAGCCGGGGTGCACGCAGGAGATCACGCCGGCGTCGGCCGGGTCGTGGTACTCCTCGTCGACCCCGAGGTCGGCCGGGGTGAGCCAGAGCCCGGAGAGCTCTTCGAAGTCGCCGCGCTCCAGGGTCTCGTAGAACGCGGTGTTGGCGGCTTCCACCTGCTCGACATCGGTGTGGGGGGCGCTCACGAGGCGGCCTCGGGGGTGTGCTGAGGGGTGCTCTCGGGGGTGGTCCTGGGGGTGGTCTCGGGGGTGCTTCCGGGGGAGTCGGCCCGGGGCGTGAAGGTAGCGGTCCGCGCCCCCTCCACGGCGCGCGCGACCCGTACCGCGTCCGCCGTCGCGCGCACCTCGTGCACCCTCACCGCCCATGCGCCGGCGTGCGCCGCGAGTGCGGAGACGGCGGCCGTGGCGGCGTCGCGCTCGCGGGCGGGCGGTGGTGCGGCCTGCGGGTCGGAGGCGAGGACGCGGCCGAGGAAGCGCTTGCGGGAGGCGGCGACGAGGAGCGGGTGGCCGAGGGCGAGCAGGCGGTCGAGGTGGGCGAGCAGGACGAGGTCGTGCTCGGCGTCCTTGGAGAAGCCGAGACCGGGGTCGACGACGATGCGGTCGGGGGAGACGCCGCCGGCGAGGACGGCCTCCACGCGTGCGTGCAGTTCGTCGACGACTTCGGTGACGACGTCGGCGTAGACGCCCCTGACGTTGCCGCCCTCCAGGAAGCCGCGCCAGTGCATGACGACGAAGGGGGCGCCCGCCTCGGCGACGACCGGGATCATCGCGGGGTCGGCGAGGCCGCCGCTGACGTCGTTGACGAGGGCGGCGCCGGCGGCGAGGGACCGGGCGGCGACGGACGCGCGCATGGTGTCCACGGAGACGGTGACGCCCTCGGAGGCGAGGCCGCGGACGACCGGGATGACGCGCTTGAGCTCCTCGGCCTCGTCGACGCGGGTGGCGCCGGGGCGGGTCGACTCGCCGCCGACGTCGACCAGGTCGGCGCCCTCCTCGACGAGGGCGAGGCCGTGCTTGACGGCGGCGGTCGTGTCGAACCAGCGGCCGCCGTCGGAGAAGGAGTCGGGCGTGACGTTCACGACTCCCATGACCGCGCAGCGGTCCCATGCCGGTAGGCCGGCGACGCGCCCGCGTCCGATCTGCTTGCTCATACGTTCAGCCTAGGCCCCGCGCGGAGCCGTATCGGCGTGCGGCCCGAGCGGAAGCCCCCGGGCTGGAGAGGGGGTGGGGCTTCCGCCCGGGCCTGTCCGGGGCGCCAGGAGTCATGCCGCGCGTACGTCTCTTTCCGCCATCGCGTGCGCGCACGCGCGTGCGGCGGTCCGGCGGCGGCGCAGGAACCGCGGCAGAGGGAGGGCGAGGTTCACGAAACCCTCGGCCTGCATGGCGGCGAAGCCGATGCGGGGCAGGTCACCGGAGGCGCGGTAGACGACGAAGCGGGGCTCCCAGCGGGGCTGGAACTTGGCGTTGAACTTGTACAGGGACTCGATCTGGAACCAGCGGGAGAGGAAGACCAGCAGTCCGCGCCAGGCGCGCAGCACCGGGCCCGCGCCGATCTTCTCGCCGCGCGCGAGGGCGGATCGGAACATGGCGAAGTTGAGCGACACGCGCGCGATGCCGAACTTCGGGGCGGCCTGGAGCGCGGCCACGATGAGGAGTTCGTTCATGCCGGGGTCCGCCGAGCGGTCGCGGCGCATCAGGTCCAGGGAGGCGCCGTCGTGGCCCCAGGGCACGAAGTGCAGGATCGCCTTCAGGTCGCCGTACTCTCCGGGCTGTTCGTCGGCCTTGTGGGCGGTGGCGATCAGGCAGTCGCCGTCGGCGAGGTCGCCGATGCGGCCCAGCGCCATGGAGAAGCCGCGCTCGGTGTCGGTGCCGCGCCAGTCGTCGGCGGCGCGGCGGATGCGCTCCAGCTCGGCGTCGCCGAGGTCACGGACGCGCCGTACGCGGGTCTCGTACCCCGCGCGCTCGATGCGCTTGACCATCTGGCGCACGTTGCGCATCGCGCGCCCGGCGAGGGAGAAATCCGCGACGTCCACCACCGCCTCGTCGCCCAGTTCGAGGGCGTCCAGGCCGGTCTCGCGGGTCCACACCTCGCCGCCCGTCTCCGAGCAGCCCATGACGGCGGGCGTCCAGGAGTGGGCCCTGGCCTCGTCCATGAAGCGCTCGATGGCGCCGGGCCAGGCCTCGACGTCGCCGATGGGGTCACCGCTGGCGAGCATGACGCCGGAGACGACGCGGTAGGTCACCGCGGCCTTGCCGCTGGGGGAGAAGACGACGGCCTTGTCGCGGCGCAGGGCGAAGTGGCCGAGGGAGTCGCGGCCGCCGTGCTTGTCCAGCAGGGCCCGCAGACGGGCCTCGTCGTCCTCTGTGAGGCGCGCGGCGGGGTGTTCGGGGCGGAACGCCAGGTAGATCGTGGTGATGGCCGTGAGCAGGCCCAGGGCGCCGAGGGAGAAGGCGACGGTCCAGGAGGTGTTGCCCTGGTAGTCGACCGGGCCCTCGAAGCCGAAGAGGCCGTACAGCACGTGGGTAATGCGATCGGCCAGGCTCGGGTCGCCGACCAGCGTCTTGGGGTGGACGCTGACGATGACCAGTCCGAGGAAGAGGGAACCGGCGCCCATGAGGACGAAGTTGGCGAGCGCGCGCCAGCGGCTGCGCGGGTCGGGCAGCGCCTTGAACTGGTCGCGGTGGATCAGCAGCGGCGCGAGCAGGGCGAGCGAGATGAGCACGCCCAGCGGGGAGTGGCGGTACGTGAACTGCGCGACCGCGCCGACCGGCAGCAGCACCACGGCGGCCCGCCAGGCCCGCCGCTTGCGGCGCCTGAGGCCGTGCGCGAGCAGGAGCAGCAGCACGCCGGCGCTCAGGGAGAGCGCCGCGGCGAACGGGCCGAGCGCGCCGGGCAGCACCTCGGCCAGGGTGTGCATACGGCTGTGACGGAAGCGCGGGAACACCCCCGCGGCGATGTCCAGAAGCCCCACCACCGCGCAGGCTCTGGCGACCAGGACCGGGACGGCCTCGGGGCGCGGGCCACGCGGTACGCGCCGCACGCGCGGTGATCGGCTCGGAACCCCGCCCGACATTTCCTCATCTGTCCTGACAGACATCGCATCCCGTAGTTCTGCGAGAGACCTTGGATCCGGGCCCGTTTCGGGCATCCGGCGACATTGCGCCCTCTAGGACGGTGTCTCGGGGAGAGAGGTTCACTCACTTCTCCAAAGCCGGTTCAAAGGCCGGGAAAAGGGCCGGACAAGCCCTCGCGAAGATCCGCGGGAGGCGTGCCGGTACGGGGAGAAAGCGCAGGCAGGAAGCAACCATGGGTCTCACGGGCAACAACGTGCTGGTGCTGGCGATCGCGTCGGCCGTGGCTCTGTTCGTCGGCACGGTATGGCTGTGGCCACGGCTGGCCCGGCGCAGCTGGCGGGCCGTCAGCGGGCGCGTGGGCCTGCTGTTCGCGACCCAGTTGGCGCTGTTCGCGGCGCTCGGGCTCGGCGCCAACCAGGCCTTCGGGTTCTACGCGAGCTGGGCCGACCTGTTCGGGCAGGAGGACGAGCAGGGCGTCGTCGTGGACCATACGGCGAACGGCGGGTCCGGCGGCCCGCTCCAGGTGACGGACGTGGGACGGGTCAAGGAGACCGGCAGTGGGCGGCCGCAGCGCGCCGGACAGATCCAGCAGGTCGACATAGTGGGCCGTACGACGCACATCGCGACGTCCGCGTTCGTCTACCTGCCGCCGGAGTACTTCCAGCCGCAGTACCGCACGCGGACGTTCCCGGCGGCCGTGGTCCTCACCGGATATCCGGGCACCGCGCGGGCGCTGGTCGACAAACTCCACTATCCGAGCACGGCGTCGGAGCTCGCCAAGGACGGCCGTATGCAGCCGATGATCCTGGTGATGCTGCGGCCGACGGTGGCGCCGCCGCGGGACACGGAGTGCGTCGACATTCCGAACGGACCGCAGACGGAGTCGTTCTTCGCCAAGGATCTGCCGGACGCCGTACTCGCGCACTACAGGGTGGGGAAGAAGCCGGGCAGCTGGGGCGTCATCGGCGACTCCACGGGCGGTTACTGCGCGCTGAAGCTCGCCATGCACCACCCGGAGGTGTACGCCGCGGGGGCGGGTCTTTCGCCGTACTACAAGGCGCCCATCGATCCCACCACGGGCGATCTCTTCCAGGGGAACGAGGAACTCCGCAATCGCGCCGATCTGTGGTGGTACCTCAAGCACGAGCCGGCGCCCGACACTTCACTGCTCGTCAGCAGCAGCAAGGTGGGCGAGTCGAACTACAAGGACACCTTGAAGTTCATAGAGCGCGTCAAGGAGACCGACCGGACCCGCATCTCGTCGATCATCCTCGAAAGCGGCGGGCACAACTTCAACACCTGGCGGCGGGAGATTCCGGCGACCCTCCAGTGGATCAGCGGGCGGTTGAGCGACCGGTGAGACCGGAAACGATCTTGATGATGTCGAATTCGGTGGCCGGTCTGATTCCTGATGTCGTGTGAAAGCCTCGGGATGGCTGTGTTTTTACGGGCCGGGGCACCACGATTCGCCTACGCGCGGTAAGTTTCTGGCCATGCCACGTGGACGTCACCGCCATTCACCGCCCTTGCACAGGCTGCTTCCCCCGTCGGCGATCGCAGGCGTCTCGCTCGTCTGCGCCTTCGGCCCCTGGGTGTTCTCGCAACAGGCCGTGCTGCGTGTCATCGCCGCGAGCGCGGCGGCGACGGCGGTGGTCGGTGCAGCCGTCATGCGCCGCTGGGACGCGCAGGCCGGCAAGCAGGTCGCCGACCTCACGCGCGCGCGTGCCGGCGACGAGTGGCGGTTCGAGGAGCGGGTCGCCGAACTGGAGACCGACCTTGAGGAGTCGCGCGAACTGCGCGCCAAGCTGGAGCAGCGGCTGCGGGCCAAGCGGTCCGAACTCGCGGGCCTGCGCAATGAGCACGCCGCGCTGCTGCGCCGGTACGCCACGGCGGAGACCGAGCGGGCGAGCGCCCTGGAGGGCCGCCGTCTCCTGGAGATAGCGGCCACTGCGCCGAGCCGCGCGCTGCCGCCGGTGCCGGTGCCGGTTCCCGTGGTCGGTGTCGAGGAGGCCGGGGCTGTGGCTGTCCCGGTCGAGGATGAGGACGTCGAGAGCGCGGAGCCCGTGGAGGCCGCCGACGCCGCGGAGAGCGCCGAGGCCGCCGAGGTCGACGACAAGCCGGAGACGCCCGCGGTCTTCTCGCCGGAGGGTTCGCAGCTGTTCCTGCGGGCCAAGGTGGCGCTGGCGCGGCTGGACGCGGATGGCGCGGGTGCCGCCGACAAGGGCGACGAGGTTTCCGGTGACGCCGACTTCGCTGACTCCGCTGACGCGGGGGAGCCGTCGCTGAAGGGCGACGAGGCCTTCGAAGACGCCGCTGCGGACGCTCCCAAGGACGCGTCTACAGACGCGTCTACAGATGCCTCCACGGATGCCTCCACGGATGCTCCCCGGGGCGAGGGTTGGCCCAAGGGCGACGGTTCCCCGAAGGGGGACGGGACGCCGGACGGTGACGGCGGTCCGAAGGGCGACACCCCCGCGAAGCACGTGCCGGCCCAGGTCGGCCCCGTCGCCGCCGAGGTCCACGCTTCCGGCGACTCCGCAGCGGAGGCCACGCAGTCCGCGCAGGAGGACGAGGCGCAGGGGCAGCCCGTGGCGGCCGACGGGCACGAGCGCGCGGTCGCCATCACCCCCACCACGACGGCCAAGCCGGCCCAGCCCGTGCAGCAGCCCTCCGGACACTTCGTCGCGCCGACCGCGGTGGCCGTCGTACCGGCGGCGCCCGTGCGGCGTGCGACGGTCGAGGGCGGTTTCGACTTCTTCGGCATGCAGAAGGCGTCCGCCGCGCTGGAGGCGGTGCAGAACGAGGACCTCGCCGACGTGGTCGGCCAGGAGGCGCTCGCGCTCCACAAGGCCGAGGCCGAGGCGGAGTTCAAGCCGGCCGACGCGGAGTCGCGCGGTGTCGGCCAGGTCATCGACCTGACGGCGCACGACGAGACGGAGCAGATCGACGTGCAGGGGCTGCGGAGCGCGGTTTCCTGAGCGAGTCGCCCGGCGGCGAGGCCGCGCGGTTCCCGGTCGGGGCCGCGCGGCCTCGCCGTTTTCGCGCGGCGGCGAGGCCGCGCGGTTCCCGGTCGGGGCCGCGCGGCCTCGCCGTTTTCGCGCGGCGGTGCCGTCGTCAGGCCATCCAGCGGTCCGGCGGCGCGTCGCGGCGTCCCGTCCGTGAGCGCTCGGCCTGCGCCCGCAGCAGCTCCGCCGCCTCCTCCGCGTCCCGCAGACGGGCGGTGACGGTCTTGCCGGCCCCCGTGTCCACATGGACGTCGGCGAGCCGCCACAGGCGCCGCCAAGGGCCTTGAACAAGCCGTACGCTCTGCACCTTCGCGTGTGGCACGAGGGCGACGCTGCGCCTCAGGAGTCCCTGCCTGGCCGCGAACACCGCGTCCGTGACGGCGAGTCCGTGGCCGCGCCACCACACCGGCACGCACCGTCCGGCGCGGCGCGGCGGCCGGGACAGTGCGGTCGGCGGCGGCACCGTCGCGCCGGGCAGCACGCGCGCGACGACGGCCTCGGCGACCTCGCGCGGAGCGACCGGCACCAGCACCGAGTTGGACGACCCGGCCACGTCCAGCTCCACCCGCACCCAGCCGCGCCGCCGCCACAGCAGCGGCTCCACGATCCGCACGGTCTGCACCCGCCCCGGCGGCACTGTCTCGTGCGTGCGGTCAAGGAGCCCGTGGTCGATCCGGAGTCCGTCGGGCGACTCGCCCACGGTCCAGTCGTACTCGCCGACGAACCGCCCCACGCTGCTCGCGCCCGCCGCGCCGAGCAGGGGCAGCCCGGTGGCGAGGACCGTCCACAGGCTGTGGGTGGCGAACCACAGGAGGGGCGGTACGACGAGGGCGGCGACCAGCGCGCCCCAGGTGGCGCCGGTCAGCACGAGGGCGATCGCGAGGTCACGCGGGGACGTGCGCAGCAGCTCGCGCGCCGGAGCCTCGCCGACTTCGTGCGCCGTCTCGGGCGCGAAACCGGCGGCGCGCGCGAGGAGTTCCGCGCGGAGCGTGCGCGCCTCGCGCTCCCCGAGGAAGGCGAGCTCGTCCTTCTTGTCGGCGCCTATGACGTCGAGTTTCAGTTTGGCGACGCCCGCCACGCGCGCGAGGAGCGGCTGGGTGACGTCGACGGCCTGGATGCGTTCCAGCCGGATGTGCACGGTGCGCCGGAACACCAGACCGGTACGGATGCGCAGTTCGGACTCGGTGACCGCGAAGTGCGTGTACCACCAGGTGAGGAAGCCGTACAGGGCGGCGGCCGGGACCAGGACGGCGACCGCGATCAGCAGCGTCGTGGTCGTGAGCCTGGTCAGTTGGCGCTGCGTCTGGTCGGGGTCGTGCACCGCCCACCCGATGAGCACCGCCACGGGTGCCCACGCCCGTCTGAGCGGGGTCACGGGGTGCAGCCGCCGCTCGGTCACCGGCGACTTCGCCCGCAGCTCGGGGACGCCGTCGTCGAGGCCCGGCGTCGTCACAGGCCCGCCGATCGGGCCTCGCCGAGCTCGGTGAGCCGGTCGCGCAGCCGTTCCGCCTCGGCCGGTTCGAGGCCGGGGATGGTGGCGTCGGTCGCCGCGGCGGCCGTGTGGAGCTGGACGCTGGCGAGCCCGAAGTGCCGTTCCACGGGACCGGAGGTGACCTCGACGAGCTGCATCCGCCCGTACGGCACCACCGTCTCCTCGCGCCACAGCACGCCCCGGCTGATCAGCAGGTCGTCCGCGCGCTCGGCGTAGCGCCAGGAGGCCCAGTTGCGGCCGAGCATCACCCAGCCCCAGGCGATGACGGCGAGCGGCAGCAGCGCGCACGCGGCCCAGACCGGGCCCGCGAACACGCCGAGCAGCAGAGCCAGCGCGAGCGCGATCAGCCCCAGCCACACCACCAGCAACAGCCGACGCATCCGCAGCAGCCCAGGGGGCAGCCCGATCCACACCGGCTCGCCCGCCACCGGTCCCGTGTCCTGCCCGCTCCCCGTCTCCATAGGGTCAGCGTACGTAGGAGAGACTGTGTCCATGACTCCCACGACGGAGACCACGGTCGGTATCGGCGGCGCCGCGGAGAGCACCGACATGGTGCTCAACATCGGGCCCCAGCACCCGTCGACGCACGGTGTGCTGCGCCTCAGGCTCGTCCTGGACGGCGAGCGGATCCAGCACGCGGAGCCGGTGATCGGCTATATGCACCGCGGCGCGGAGAAGCTCTTCGAGGCGCGCGACTATCGCCAGATCATCATGCTCGCCAACCGCCACGACTGGCTGTCGGCCTTCTCCAACGAGCTGGGCGTGGTGCTCGCCGTCGAACGCATGCTGGGCATGGAGGTCCCCACGCGCGCGGTGTGGACGCGCACCCTGCTCGCGGAGCTCAACCGGGTCCTCAACCACCTGATGTTCCTCGGGTCGTACCCCCTGGAACTCGGCGGCATCACGCCGGTCTTCTACGCGTTCCGGGAGCGCGAGGTGCTCCAGAACGTCATGGAGGAGGTTTCCGGCGGGCGCATGCACTACATGTTCAACCGCGTCGGCGGCCTCAAGGAGGACCTCCCGGCCGGCTGGGCGGGACGCGCGCGTGCCGCCGTCGCCGCCGTGCGCTCCCGCATGGACGTGTACGACGACCTGGTGCTCGGCAACGAGATCTTCCGGGGGCGCACACGCGGCGTGGGCGCCCTCGCCCCGCAGGCCGTGCACGCGTACGGCGTGAGCGGGCCCATCGCGCGCGCCTCCGGCGTCGACTTCGACCTGCGCCGCGACGAGCCGTACCTCGCCTACGGGGAGCTTCAGGACACCCTGAGGGTGGTGACCCGGACGGAGGGCGACTGTCTCGCCCGCTTCGAGGTCCTCCTGGAGCAGACCCACAACGCCCTCGACCTCGCCGACGCCTGCCTCGACCGGCTCGCGGAGCTGGAGCCGGGGCCGATCAACCAGCGGCTCCCCAAGGTACTGAAGGCGCCCGAGGGCCACACGTACGCGTGGACCGAGAACCCCCTCGGCATCAACGGCTACTACCTCGTCAGCAAGGGCGAGAAGACCCCGTACCGGCTCAAGCTCCGCTCGGCGTCGTACAACAACATCCAGGCCCTCGTGGAGCTGCTGCCGGGGACGCTGGTGGCGGACATGGTGGCGATCCTCGGGTCACTGTTCTTCGTGGTCGGGGACATCGACAAGTAGGTCTCCCAGGCGCGCGCTCTCGATGCCCACGGGCTGGAGCAGCCAGCCGAAGTCACCGAGGCCCCCGGGCGCGGTGAGCTCGGCGGCTTCGCCGGCGCTCGCGAGGGCGCGGACGTAGGCCGCGGGTTGTGTGGTCGCGAGCGTGAGCGGGGGGCGTGCGCCTGCGACCCCCAAGGCGCGCAGAGCCGCGCGCTGCGTCAGTACGCGCCCGCTGGGTGCGGCGCATGCCTCCCGCGCGGCGTCCAGCGCGACGTGCGCCGTGATGTCGCACGATCCGTCCGGCACGGGCGCCGTCTCGCGCCCGGCGCGAAACCCGGTGAGCGTCCCGAACAGGGGGCGCGCGTCCACGGCGTGCGTGTAGTCGACCGCCACCGCGAGCCCCCGCCCCACGGACGCGACCGCGTCCGCCCACGCCTCGTCCCGGGGCAGCCCGATCTCCGCCCGCAGCCCCTCCTCGGCGGGCAGCGGCCACCACCGCGCCAGCCACCGCGCCTCCGCACCGGAGAGCGGCTCGCCGAGACGTTCGGTGCCGTCCCGCCGTACGAGCACCCGCCGCGCGACCCCCGCGGAGTCCACCTCGGCGACCTCGACCGGCACGTTGTCCAACCACTCGTTGGCGAACAGCAGCCCGGTGATCCCCTTCGGGGGCTCGGGCAGCCACTCGATCCGGTGGTCGAGGCCGGGCGGGCGGTCGGCGATCTCCACGGCGTACGCGCGCGTACGGGCCGCGACGTCCGCGGGAAGCACCGCGAGCACCCCGGTGACCAGCTCGCCCCGGCCGGCCGCCATGTCGACGAAGCCGAGCGCCGCGGGCCGCTCCAGGGCCTCGTCGACCCGGCACAGCAGCCGGGCCACCGCCTCGGCGAACAGCGGCGACGCGTGGACGGACGTACGGAAGTGGCCGGCCGGGCCCTCAGGGCCGCGGTAGAAGCCGTCGGGGCCGTACAGGGCGGCCTCCGTCGCCGCCCGCCAGCCGCGCCACTCGTCAGCCGTCCCGTCCGTCACGGCGCCAGACTATGCGTACAGGGGAGCGGGGCCTCCACCTTGGGGAGTATGCCGGGGGCGCATGGATCGACCCTCCGGTTGACCCCTGCACACTTCACGCTTCCCTACGCTGGGTTACGTGCAGCGCCTCTATGACTTCCTCCGCAGGCACCCGACATGGGTCGACGGCTTCTGGGCCGTCTTCCTGTTCGGGATCTCGGTCATGTTCGAAGTCGCCGAGCAGTCGGACGAGGGCACCGACGCGGAGGCCGCGATCATCCCGGTCATCCTCCTGTTGTGCCTGGTGATCGCGCTGCGCCGGCGGATGCCGGAGAAGATGCTGCTCCTGGCCATCGCCATCGGCGTCGCCCAGCTGCTGACGGACGTCTCGACGACGCCGGGCGACTTCGCGTTCCTCGTCATCGTCTACACCGTCGCCGCGACCGGCGCCCGCTGGGCGTCCCGGCTCGCGCTCGCCATGGGCCTGAGCGCGGCGTGCGTGGCGCATCTGCGGTGGTGGAACCACGACGCGAGCGCCCTGGCCAACGCGGCGCTCATCGTCTTCCAGACGGTGCCGTTCGCGCTGGCCTGGGTGCTCGGCGACTCGATACGCACCCGCCGCGCGTACTTCGCGCAGCTGGAGGAGCGCGCGAGCAGGCTCGAGAAGGAGCGCGAGGCGCAGGCGAAGGTCGCGGTCGCCGCCGAACGCGCCCGCATCGCCCGCGAGCTCCACGACGTGGTCGCGCACAACGTGTCGGTGATGGTCGTCCAGGCCGACGGCGCCGCGTACGTCCTCGACGCCGCGCCCGACCAGGCGAGGAAGGCCCTGGAGACGATCTCCTCGACCGGCCGCCAGGCGCTCGCCGAGATGCGCCGCCTGCTGGGCGTGCTGCGCACCGGCGAGCACCAGGAGGTCGGGGAGTACGTCCCGCAGCCCGACGTCGAGCAGATCGACGACCTGGTCGAGCAGTGCCGTACCTCCGGCCTCCCCGTCGACTTCAAGGTGGAGGGCACCCCGCGCCCGCTGCCCAGCGGCGTCGAGCTCACGGCGTACCGCATCGTGCAGGAGGCGCTCACCAACACCCGTAAGCACGGCGGGCCCAACGCGGGCGCGAGCGTGCGCCTGGTGTACTTCGACGACGGGCTCGGTCTGCTGGTCGAGGACGACGGCAAGGGCGCCCCGCACGAGCTGTACGAGGACGGCGGTGCCGACGGCCAGGGCCACGGCCTGATCGGGATGCGCGAGCGCGTCGGTATGGTCGGCGGCACGCTGGATGCGGGACCGCGTCCGGGCGGAGGATTCCGTATCAGCGCCCTGCTCCCGCTCAAACCGGCGCATTGACGCCTACGCACGCCCCCTGTTGACACCTGTCACGACCCCGCCGACCGACCAAGAAGCCCTGTAGAGAGACGGAAGAGGCCCCGATGACGATCCGCGTGATGCTCGTCGACGACCAGGTGCTGCTGCGCACCGGGTTCCGGATGGTGCTCGCCGCCCAGCCGGACATGGAGGTCGTCGCGGAGGCGGGCGACGGCGTCGAGGCCCTCCAGGTGCTGCGCGCGACGACCGTCGACGTGGTGCTGATGGACGTGCGCATGCCCAAGCTGGACGGGGTGGAGACCACCCGGCGCATCTGTCAGGAGGAGAACCCGCCGAAGGTGCTGATCCTGACCACCTTCGACCTCGACGAGTACGCCTTCTCCGGGCTGAAGGCGGGCGCGTCCGGCTTCATGCTCAAGGACGTGCCGCCCGGCGAGCTCCTCGCCGCGATCCGCGCGGTGCACAGCGGCGACGCGGTGGTGGCCCCCTCGACCACCCGCCGCCTCCTCGACCGGTTCGCGCCGATGCTGCCGAGCGCCGGCAAGGAGCCCCAGCACAAGGAGCTGGAGCGGCTCACCGACCGTGAGCGCGAGGTCATGGTGCTGGTCGCCCAGGGACTGTCCAACGGCGAGATCGCGGCCCGCCTGGTGCTGTCCGAGGCGACCGTGAAGACCCATGTGGGCCGCATCCTGACCAAGCTCGGGCTCAGGGACCGGGTCCAGGTGGTCGTCCTGGCGTACGAGACGGGGCTGGTGCGGGCCGGGGGGCACGGCTGAACCGGGCGACCGTGACGCGCGCGTGACCGCCGCCCACTAAGGTCTGCGCATGCTCCTCTGGATCAACGGCCCCTTCGGTGGCGGCAAGACCCAGACCGCGTACGAGATCCAGCGCCGTCTGCCCGGCAGCGTCGTCTGCGACCCCGAGCACGCCGGCTTCGGGCTGCGCCGCATGTTGCCGCCCGAACTGCGGGGAAACTTCCAGGACTTGACCGCATGGCGGCAGGGCGTCGTGGAAGTCCTCGACCTGGCCCTCACCAAACACGACGGCGTGGTCATCGCTCCCATGACGGTCACGAACTCCGGTTACTTCGCCGAGACCGTGGGACGGCTGGGCGAACTCGGCCACGACGTACGCCACTTCACGCTCCTCGCTCAGCGCGAGACGGTCATGAAGCGGCTCCGGGAACGCGGCTTCGGGCACCTCCTTCAGTTCGTCGGCGGGAAGAACGCCGGCCTGGGGCGCGAGACCTGGGCCGTGCAACAGCTCGACCACTGTCTGGAGCGGCTGCGCGAGCCCGAGTTCGCCGAACATCTGTGGACGGACGACTCGACCGTGCCGAAGACGGCCGACCGCATCGCCGTCCTCGCGGGGCTGCGGCTGCGGCCGAACAACGAGGGTGCGCTGCGGACGCGGCTCAGGCAGGCGCGGATCGGGGTGAAGCACATCCGGTTCGACTGAGCCGCGCGGGCGACGCGGTCAGCGCAGGATGCCCTCCAGGAAGTCGCTGCCCAGCCGGGCCACGACGGCTATGTCCAGCTGATGCTGGACGTAGCGGCCCCGGCGGCGCGTGGAGACCAGGCCCGCCTTCTTCAGCACACCCAGGTGCCGGGATATCTCCGGGGCGGTCATGCCGTGCACCTGCGCCAGCTCGCTCGTGGTGTAGGCGCTGCGGGCCAGATTGCGGCAGATCCGCATCCGCACGGGGTGGGACAGCGCGGTCATCCGCAGCGCGAGCTGCTCCACGGACGAGGGAGGCGTCAGCTCCGGCGAGCCGACCGGGTACTGCACCACCGGCTGCCAGTCCCGCCGGTACAGCACGGACAGGTGGGGCCGGCCGAGACTGGTGGGTACGAGGAGCAGGGCGCCGCTCTCGGTGGCCGTACGGCCCACGCTCAGCTTGTCGACCGTGATCTCCCCCGCGGCCTCGTCGAGCGTGACCGCCGGGGAGACGGCGGCCAGGGCCTCGGCCAGGCCCTTGCGGCGCAGCAGGTCCGTCTTGTGCCGGGCGTCCGCCGCGAGCTGATGACTCAGACGAGCCCAGGCCTGCGCGAAGAACGCCTCGTCGCAGTCCTGAAGGAACTGCCGCAGCCAGGCCCGGATCTTGGGCGGATCCGTCAGCAGCAGCTCGCTGAACCGCTGCTGCCGCGGCCCCCGCGCGGCGGCCAGCTCCAGGGCGCGGCGCCCCAGCTCGGTGTCGACGAGCGGACTGGGGCCGACGCCGTAGGGCATCGCGCAGCTGAACTCCAGGGCCGCGTCGACGAACTGCTCGTCACTCAGCTTGTCCAGCAGGTCCAGTTCCTCGGCGAGCGTGGCGCCGGGGAGGGTGCCGCCCGGCAGGCCCGCGTATGGCAGGAACAGGTCCGAGAAGGTCGAGCGCCACAGGAAGTCCGCGTCGCACATCCGGTCGGCCAGATGGGGGTCCAGGCCGGCCGTCACGCCCGTCACCCAGCCCTGTAGACCCGGGTGGTGCCCCGGCTCGGCCAGCGCGTGCAGCGCCATCCCGAGCTCCGCGAGGGGCGAGGGCACGACGGCGACCCCATCCGGCCGCAGCCCCGTGATGTCGATGCGCACGCTCATGCCTTCATGGTGCACTCCGCCACTGACAACGCCGTCCCCGATTGACGGCAGCCGTCAATCGGCGCCTGCTGGGCAGTCGGCCACGCTCCACGCACTGAGCCCCTACGGCACGCCCCACCCACCGCGCCCTCCATCAGGGCCCCACCCACGGAGCCCTACGGCAGTCGCGCCACGAAGTCCGCCACCGCCGCCTTCACGTCGTCGGCCGTCCACTCCAGGCCGGCGGCGGCGACGGTGACCTCGGCGAGGGCCAGGCCCGGTCCGCCGCGGTCCCAGTAGCCGGGGAACAGATACGTCCCGGTCTCCTCCGCCTGCCGCAGCGCCGCCTCGACCAGCACATCGGGGTCATAGGGCAGCCAGACCTGGAACTGGTGGGTGTGCGGCTCCTCGGGATGCACACGCGCCCACGCCACGCCCGACTCGGCGAACCCCTCCCGCAGCGCGGCGGCCACCACGCGCGCGTGGCGCACGTACTCCGGCAGTCTGGGCAGCTCGCGCTCCAGGCCGACGAGCGCGGACAGCGCCGTGGGGAACTGCTGGAAGGCCATCCCGCCGTACCGGTGCCGCCAGGTCTTCGCCTCGTCCACCAGGGTCTTCGGGCCGGCGAGTGCCGCGCCGGCGAAGCCTTCGAGGGACTTGTAGAACGACACATAGACGCTGTCCGCCAGGCCCGCGATCTCGTCCAGAGGGCGGCCGAAGTGGACGGTGGTCTCCCACAGGCGCGCGCCGTCGAAGTGCACCACCGCGTCGCGCTCCCGCGCCGCCTCCACGACCTCGGTGAGCTCCTCCCAGGTGGGCAGGACGAATCCGGCGTCCCGTAGAGGCAGTTCCAGCATCAGCGCGCCGTAGGGCTCGTCGAAGTCACGCGCCTCGTCGGCGGTGGGCAGCCGGGGCTCACTCGTCAGGCGCACCGGGCGCAAGCCGCTGACCTGGGTGAAGGCATGGCGTTCGTGGACCTCGGGGTGGGCCAGCGGATGCAGGGCGACCGTGGGGTTCCCGGTGCGGGCCGCCCAGCAGCGCAGGGCGACCTGCTGGGCCATGGTGCCCGTCGGGAAGAACGCGGCGGCCTCCTTGCCCAGCAGGGACGCGACTCGCTCCTCCAGGGCCGTCACGACCCCGTTGCCGTAGATGTCCGCGGGCTCTTCCACGTCGTAGACCTCGGGGGCGGCCTCCGCCAGTGACGCGAGCCGCTCCCGCATCGTGCCGCTCGCCCCGCCGCGCCACAGCACCCGCCGCGCCGCCCGTACGGCGTTCCGGCGCCGCTCCCGCAGCAGCTCCTCCGCCGATTTCTCGTCCACCTGCTCCGCAGCATCGTTCATGCCGGGGATCATCCCCCGCGGCCCGTCCCGCGGGCACTCGTATTTCCGTCCGCCCGCGGCGTGGGGAAACCCACAGCCTGTGGACAACCGGACGCCCCTCGAACCAATCGCGTTAACATGACGAGAAATCGTCCGGTACCCAGATGCGGACTGGAACGGGAAGGCCTCCGTCGCGTGAGTACAAGCCAACAGCCAGACCCCAGGGACCGCCCCGCGCGCCTCACCGTCGGCGTCGTCGGCGCCGGACGCGTGGGGCCCGCGCTGGCCGCGTCCCTCCAGCTCGCCGGGCACCGCCCGGTGGCCGTCTCCGGAGTCTCCGACGCCTCCCGCAAGCGGGCCGCGGAGCTGCTCCCCGGCGTTCCGCTCATGCCGCCCGCCGAGGTCCTCCAGCGCGCCGACCTGGTCCTGCTGACCGTCCCGGACGACACCCTGCCCGGCCTCGTGGAGGGCCTCGCCGAGACCGGCGCCGTGCGGCCGGGACAACTGCTGGTGCACACCTCCGGGCGGTACGGCGCGAAGGTCCTCGACCCCGCCCTGCGCGCGGGCGCGCTGCCGCTGGCCCTGCACCCCGCGATGACCTTCACCGGCACGCCCGTGGACGTCCAGCGGCTTGCCGGCTGCTCCTTCGGGGTCACCGCGCCCGAGGAGTTGCGGATGGCCGCCGAGGCCCTCGTCATCGAGATGGGCGGCGAGCCCGAATGGATCGCCGAGGAACACCGGCCGCTCTACCACGCGGCGCTCGCGCTGGGCGCCAACCACCTGGTCACGCTGGTCGCCCAGTCCATGGAGCTGCTGCGGCAAGCAGGCGTCACCGCCCCCGACCGGATGCTCGGCCCACTCCTGGGCGCCGCCCTCGACAACGCCCTGCGCTCCGGCGACGCGGCCCTGACCGGCCCCGTCGCGCGCGGGGACGCCGGCACCGTCGCGGCGCACGTCTCCGAGCTGCGCAAGCACTCCCCGCAGACCGTCGCCGGATATCTGGCGATGGCCCGCGCGACCGCCGACCGGGCGCTCGCCCACGGGCTGCTCAAGCCCGAACTCGCCGAGGACCTCCTCGGGGTACTCGCCAACGGGACCAACGGAACCAGCGGGCCTCACGGCACCGACGGCACCGAGGGAGACGCCGGATGACCACCACCCTGCTGCGCACCGCCGACGAGCTCCACGCACGCGTACGCGACGGCCGCCGCGCCGTCGTGATGACCATGGGCGCCCTGCACGAGGGGCACGCCACCCTGATCCGCACCGCGCGCGAGATCGCGGGGCCGGAGGGCGAGGTCGTCGTCACCGTCTTCGTGAACCCCCTCCAGTTCGGCCAGGGCGAGGACCTCGACCGCTACCCGCGCACCCTCGACGCCGACATCAAGATCGCCGAACAGGCGGGCGCGGACGCCGTGTTCGCTCCCTCCGTGGACGAGGTCTACCCCGGCGGCGAGCCCCAGGTCCGCGTCAGCGCGGGGCCCATGGGCGAGCGCCTGGAAGGCTCCTCGCGCCCCGGCCACTTCGACGGCATGCTCACGGTCGTCGCCAAGCTGCTGCACCTGACCCGGCCCGACGTCGCCCTGTACGGGCAGAAGGACGCCCAGCAGCTCGCCCTCATCCGGCGCATGGTGCGCGACCTGAACTTCGGCGTCGAGATCGTCGGCGTACCGACCGTGCGCGAGGACGACGGCCTGGCCCTGTCCAGCCGCAACCGCTACCTCTCGCCCCAGGAGCGCCGCACGGCCCTCGCCCTCTCCCAGGCCCTGTTCGCGGGCCGCGACCGGCACGCCGCACAGGAGGCGCTGCGGGCCCGCGCGCGTGAGGTGCCCGCCACGCACGCGCGTGCCGAGGCGCTGAGCGCCATAGGGGAGTCCCGCGCGGCCGCCGACGCGCACGCCGTCGCGAAGGCGATCCCGGGCGCCCCGTCGGCCGTGCGCGCCGCCGCACGCCTGGTCCTCGACGACGCCGCGCGCCTCACGCCGCCACTGGAGCTGGACTACCTGGCGCTGGTCGACCCCTCCGACTTCAGCGAGATCAAGGACGACTTCACCGGCGAGGCCGTCCTCGCCGTCGCCGCCCGGGTGGGGACGACCCGGTTGATCGACAACCTTCCGCTCGATTTCGGAACCTTCGGAGCCGCCTCGTGACCAGGACAGGCATACGACTGCACGCGCCCGCACCCGGGTGGTCGATCGACGCGGACGTCGTGGTCGTGGGCTCCGGCGTCGCCGGTCTCACCGCGGCCCTGCGCTGCGAGGCCGCGGGCCTCAGGACCGTCGTCGTCACCAAGGCCCGCCTCGACGACGGGTCCACCCGCTGGGCGCAGGGAGGCATCGCCGCGGCCCTCGGCGAGGGCGACACCCCCGAGCAGCACCTCGACGACACCCTGGTCGCCGGCGCGGGCCTGTGCGACGAGGAGGCCGTCCGCATCCTCGTCACCGAGGGCCCCGACGCCGTGCGCCGCCTCATCGAGACCGGCGCCCACTTCGACGAGTCCGAAGGGGGCGGCCTGGAGCTCACCCGCGAGGGCGGCCACCACCGGCGCCGCATCGCCCACGCGGGCGGCGACGCGACCGGCGCGGAGATCTCCCGCGCCCTGGTCGAGGCGGCACGCGCGCGAGGCGTGCGCACCATCGAGAACGCGCTCGTCCTGGACCTGCTCACGGACGCCGACGGCCGTACGGCGGGCGTCTCCCTGCACGTCATGGGCGAGGGCCAGCACGACGGCGTGGGCGCCGTGCACGCCCCCGCGGTCGTCCTCGCGACCGGCGGCATGGGCCAGGTCTTCTCCGCGACCACCAACCCGTCCGTGTCGACCGGCGACGGCGTGGCCCTCGCGCTCCGCGCGGGCGCGGAGGTCTCCGACCTCGAGTTCGTCCAGTTCCACCCCACCGTGCTCTTCCTCGGCCCCGACGCGGAGGGCCAGCAGCCCCTCGTCTCCGAGGCCGTACGCGGTGAGGGCGCCCATCTCGTCGACGCCGACGGCGTGCGCTTCATGGTCGGCCAGCACGAACTGGCCGAGCTCGCGCCCCGCGACATCGTCGCCAAGGGCATCCTGCGCCGCATGCTGGCTCAGGACGCCGAGCACATGTACCTCGACGCCCGGCACTTCGGCGCCGACATGTGGGAGCACCGCTTCCCGACGATCCTCGCCGCCTGCCGCGTCCACGGCATCGACCCGGTCACCGAGCCCATCCCGATCGCCCCGGCCGCCCACTACGCCTCCGGCGGCGTGCGCACCGACTCCCAGGGCCGTACGACCGTTCCCGGCCTGTACGCGTGCGGCGAGGTCGCCTGCACCGGCGTGCACGGCGCGAACCGGCTCGCGTCGAACTCCCTCCTCGAGGGCCTCGTCTACGCCGAGCGCATCGCCGCGGACATCACGGCGGCCCACGCGGCGAACGGCCTCCACGCGCGCGTGCCCGAGCCGGTCGAGCACCCCCAGACGCCCGCGCACCCCTTGCAGTCGCCCGAGGCCCGCTTCGCGATCCAGCGGATCATGACGAGCGGCGCGGGCGTCCTGCGCTCCGCCGCGTCCCTCGCCCAGGCCGCCGAACAGCTCCAGCGGCTGCACGCCGAGGCCCGTGACGCCCTCGACGAGAACGGCAAGACCGCCGAGCCCGGCGTCGACACCTGGGAGGCCACCAACCTCCTGTGCGTGGCCCGCGTCCTGGTCACCGCCGCCCAGCAGCGCGAGGAGACCCGCGGCTGCCACTGGCGCGAGGACCAGCCCGACCGCGACGACGCGGCATGGCGCCGCCACATCGTCGTACGGCTGAATCCGGACCGCACACTCGCCGTACACACCACGGATACCGCAGACTTCCCCCCGACCCGCCGGCCCCTTCAGGAGCAGTGACAGCAGTGAGCACCCACGACCTTCCCCTCGCCTCGTCCGGCGGTTGCGGCGACGGCTGTGCCTGTGGCGCGGACGGCGGCGAGGAGTACCTGGAGTGCGGGCTCGACCCCGCGCTCGCCCAGCTCCTGGCCGACGCCGGGCTCGACCCCGTGGAGGTCGAGGACATCGCCAACGTGGCCATCCAGGAGGACCTCGACCACGGGGTGGACGTGACGACCGTCGCGACCATCCCCGAGGACGCCGTCGCCACCGCCGACTTCGTCGCGCGCGAGGCGGGCGTCGTGGCCGGCCTGCGGGTCGCCGAGGCGGTCGTCTCGGTGGTCTGCGAGGACGAGTTCGAGGTCGAGCGGCACGTCGAGGACGGCGACCGGGTGGAGGCCGGGCAGAAGCTGCTGTCGGTCACCACGCGCACGCGTGACCTGCTCACCGCCGAACGCAGCGCGCTCAACCTGCTGTGCCGGCTGTCCGGCATCGCGACCGCCACGCGCGCGTGGGCCGACGCGCTGGACGGCACGAAGGCACGCGTGCGTGACACGCGGAAGACGACGCCGGGACTCAGGTCCCTGGAGAAGTTCGCGGTACGCGCGGGCGGCGGCGTGAACCACCGGATGTCGCTGTCCGACGCCGCCCTGGTCAAGGACAACCACGTGGTGGCCGCCGGCGGCGTCGCCCAGGCCTTCAAGGCCGTACGGGAGACGTTCCCGGACGTGCCGATCGAGGTCGAGGTCGACACCCTGCACCAGCTGCGCGAGGTCGTGGACGCGGGCGCGGATCTGATCCTTCTGGACAACTTCACGCCGGGCGAGTGCGAGGAGGCGGTGGCGCTCGTGCACGGGCGCGCCGCCCTGGAGGCCTCGGGCCGGCTGACGCTGGACAACGCGCGCGCGTACGCCGACACGGGCGTCGACTACCTCGCCGTAGGGGCCCTGACCCACTCCTCGCCGATCCTGGACATCGGTCTCGACCTGCGTGAGGCGGAGTAGTCGCGATGCTCCTCACGATCGACGTAGGCAACACCCACACCGTCCTCGGCCTGTTCGACGGCGAGGAGATCGTCGAGCACTGGCGCATCTCCACGGACGCCCGCCGCACGGCCGACGAGCTCGCGGTGCTGCTCCAGGGCCTCATGGGCATGCACCCGCTGCTCGGCGACGAACTGGGCGACGGCATCGACGGCATCGCCATCTGCGCGACGGTCCCCTCGGTGCTGCACGAGCTGCGTGAGGTCACGCGGCGCTACTACGGCGACGTGCCGGCGGTCCTGGTCGAGCCGGGCGTGAAGACAGGCGTGCCGATCCTGACCGACAACCCCAAGGAGGTCGGCGCGGACCGCATCATCAACGCGGTCGCCGCGGTCGAGCTCTACGGCGGCCCCGCGATCGTCGTCGACTTCGGTACGGCGACGACGTTCGACGCGGTCTCCGCGCGCGGGGAGTACATCGGCGGGGTCATCGCGCCCGGCATCGAGATCTCGGTCGAGGCGCTCGGCGTCCGGGGCGCGCAGCTGCGGAAGATCGAGGTGGCCCGGCCGCGGAGTGTCATCGGCAAGAACACGGTCGAGGCGATGCAGTCGGGCATCATCTACGGCTTCGCCGGCCAGGTCGACGGCGTCGTCAACCGGATGGCCCGGGAGCTGGCGGAGGACCCGGACGACGTGACCGTGATCGCCACGGGTGGGCTCGCGCCGATGGTCCTCGGCGAGTCCTCGGTGATCGACGAGCACGAGCCCTGGTTGACGCTGGTGGGGCTGCGGCTGGTGTACGAGCGGAACGTGTCGCGGATGTGATCCGGCGGGTGCGGGTGGCACGCATGCCCCAGCCGTTGGCGCCGGGCGCGCGGTGGTGTGAGGGCAACCGGGTGTCCCCTCGCGCCACGCCCACCCGTTATGTCAAATTTGTCTGATTAGCGCGTATCGTCGCCGCATGCCCACGCCATACGGATCCCGCGGCGGCATGGCGTTCGGTGTGGAGGAGCTGCGTGTGCTCCGCCGCGCTCTCGCCCTCGCCCTTCACCCCCGAACCGCCTCGGCCGAGGACGTCCAGGACTGCCTCCGCCTCGCCGACTCCCTCGACGAGGCGCTGTGTGAGGGCGCCCGGCTGCGTGCCTTCCTGGTGGCCGACCTCGCCCGGTACCGCGCCGCCCTGCCCGGCACCGCCGCCGGCTACCTCGCCCTCCTGGAGGAGGCGCTGGGAGCCGGGTACCGCCCCGACCCCGACGACCTCGCCGCGCTGCGCGCCCTGCGCGGCAACCCCACCGCGGCGGCCCTGCTGGACCGCTGCCAGAAACTCGCCGAACAGGACGTACGCGCCCGTCTGGCCCGCGGCACCGCCCGCCGGGCCGCTCCAGCCGTCCCAGCCTCCCGCACCCGCCTCCTGGCCCTCCCCGGGGGCCTCTCGGCCACCCCGGAGGCCTCGGAGGGGGCCGCGGGAAAGGAATCGGGCGGAGGACCGGGTGGGGAATCGGGTGGCGAGGCCGGTTCCGGGGCATCCGGCGCGATGTCTGGTGAGGCCCGGCCCGTGAGGTCCGGCGTGATGTCTGACGAAGCCCGGCCCGGGAGGCCCCGCGTGATGTCTGACGAAGCCAGGCCTGGGACGTCCGGTGTGATGTCCGGTGAGGTCCTTGTCGGGGCGTTCGCCGAGGTCTCCGGAGGGAGCCGTGTCGGAGTGCGCGGCGAGGCCTCCGCCGAGCAGCCGGAGAAGCCGGCGGCCCCTGTGAAGAAGCCCGCGGAGAAGCCGGGCCCGGCGCCTGCGGCCCCCAAGCCGGAACGTCCCATCCCCACCCCGGGTGAGGTCTTCCCACGCCGGAAGCCCGCATCGCCCCCGCCCACGAGCTCGCCGCAGCAGCTCGCCGCGGGCTGACCCGCCAGGCGTTCGCCACGACATCGACATCGACATCGACCGCGGGGCCGGGGTGCTTCCATCCCCGGCCCCGCGGGCGTGCGTCGGCGAAGGGGCTTTCGCCGTCCCGTCGGTGAACTGTCGCCGCGCCCGGGAAAGGGTGATGAGCCCGGCACGCGTACCCCGGGCCCGCGCGCGTGGAGCCCGTGGCTACCCTGGACGCATGGACTACGTCTCCGCGCTCGTGCCCCCCGTCGTCATGGCGGTGTTCTTCATCGGTGTGATCAGGGTGATCGTGAAGACCCAGGGCGGCGCCAACAAGGCCAAGGAGGACGCCGTCGTCGACGCCGCCCTCGCGCGCGTGGAGGGGTCCCGCCAGGCCTCCGCCTCCGTGAAGACCGACGTCTGACAGGCGTCCGCCCCCGCCCTCACCGGCGTACGACTCCCTCGTTTTCCGAGTCGTACGCCCTTTTTGTTCTTGTTTGCCGGTGAAAGTGCACGTCCGGCACGCGAATACCTAGATCTCCCACTATTGTGCTGAACTGTGCCTCGCCCATTGGGAGAACTCGAAGACGCGGTCATGACGCGGGTGTGGAAGTGGAACCGCCCGGTGACCGTTCGGGAAGTCCTGGAAGATCTTCAGCAGGAACGGTCCATCGCCTACACCACGGTGATGACCGTTCTGGACAATCTCCATCAGAAGGGCTGGGTGCGACGGGAGGCCGAAGGGCGGGCCTATCGATATGAGGCCGTCTCCACTCGCGCCGCCTACGCCGCCGCGCTGATGAACGACGCCTGGTCCCAGAGCGACAACCCCGCCGCCGCTCTCGTCGCCTTCTTCGGCATGATGAGCGACGAACAGCGCCACGCGCTGCGGGACGCCGTACGGATCGTCCAAGGACCGGAAACCCCGGAACCGGCCGCGACGGATACCGCCGGGGAAACCAGCCGTGAGAACCCCGGCTCGGCACCGGACGGCGGCGGGCGATAGCGTCCGCACATGTCAGCAGAGAGCGCGTCCGCCCGGAGCCCCGAAGTCAGCGCAAAAGCCATCACCGTCCGGCGGGCCCGCACCAGCGATGTCCAGGCGGTACGCAGCCTCCTTGACGAGTACGTCCAGCGACGCATCCTGCTCGACAAAGCCACGGTGACGCTTTACGAGGACATCCAGGAGTTCTGGGTCGCCGAACGGGACGACAACGGCGAGGTCGTCGGCTGCGGCGCACTGCACGTGATGTGGGAAGACCTCGCGGAAGTTCGTACTCTCGCGGTGAAGCAGGGCCTGAAGGGTGCCGGTGTCGGCCATCAGTTGCTGGAGAAGTTGCTGCACACCGCTCGCTGGCTCGGTGTTCGGCGTGTTTTCTGTCTGACCTTCGAAGTGGACTTCTTCGGCAAGCACGGCTTCGTCGAGATCGGCGAGACGCCCGTTGACACCGATGTCCGCGCGGAGCTGTTGCGTTCCTATGACGAGGGTGTCGCGGAGTTCCTGGGTCTCGAACGAGTGAAACCGAACACCTTGGGCAACAGCCGGATGCTTCTGCATCTGTGATCGTCATGCCCTATTCCACGGTACGGCCCTGCCCAGGTTCCCTATGTCCGAAACGCGCATGTTTCCGGACTGAGGGTGGTCGGTCAGTCTCTCCCAGGGGTTTGTGTTTTTCCAGCAAAAGCGGTTTGCTTTCCGGCGTAGTGCAGTACTGCATATAACAGGGGGCGGCGAAACGGCGGACGCCGCAGACCCGGGTCCTCAAAGTTATCGATGAAAGGAAATCCGGTGGCACAGAAGGTTCAGGTCCTTCTTGTCGACGACCTCGACGGCGGCGAGGCGGACGAGACCGTGACGTTCGCGCTGGACGGCAAGACGTACGAGATCGATCTCACGACTGCCAATGCGGACAAGCTCCGTGGCCTTCTCGACCCTTACGTCAAGGGTGGTCGTCGTACCGGAGGTCGTGCCGCGGGCGGTCGTGGAAAGGCGCGCGCCGCTTCCGGTGGCAGCCAGGACACCGCGCTGATCCGCGCTTGGGCCAAGGAGAACGGTCACGAGGTCAACGACCGCGGTCGTGTTCCCGCGGCCATTCGCGAGGCTTACGAGAAGGCCAACGCCTGAGCGCGACGCTTAGGAAAAGGCGGGTGGCTGAGCGCACGCGCGCAGTCGCAGGCGGTGGCACTGCGTGGCCACCGTGTCCAGCACTCGTACGAGATCGGGGGCGCCCCCACCGCCCCCCAGGGCCGACAGCGTCGGCAGCGAGGCCTCGACCTCGCATCCCGCCTCGGGGGGCCGCAGCCACACGGCGGCCCCCTGGAGAGCGCCGGAGGCCCCGCGGGGGAGCGGTCGCGGCCCGGCGGAATCCGGCTCGGACGGCGATCCAGGCACGGCCGGGTCGAAGCCGGCAGGGCTGAGGGCGGCCGGGTTGAAGGCGGCAGGGGTGAAGGCGGCCGCATTGACGGCCGGATCGAAGACTGTCGCGTCGATGACACCCGGCGGCGTCGGGCGGGGCACGAGCGGAAGCCGTACGGCTTCGGCGGCCCCCGGCGCGGAGGAGCGCTGCGGGGCTCCGGGCGACGACGGCGCATCCGGGCGGCGCGGGCTGTCCCCGTAGGGCGGTCGTACCGCCGGCGGGCGTGAGCCTGCTCCAGGGGGCAGCGGTGCGGTCGGCAGGGCCGAAGCCGGCTCGGGAGGCAGCGGGGCGTCCATGACGCCGCCCTCTCCGATCATCCTCAGATCGAGCGGCAGCGAACCCCATTCCAGCCAGTCCAGGATCCCCGGCACCTCGTCCGCGCTGCCCGCGGCCAGCAGGATCAGCATCCGGCCGCCCCGTACGGCCACCGGGGAGCCCGGCGCCAGGTGGCGCAGCGCGGTGAGACCCGCCTCGGCCGGGACGTCCAGGACGTCGAAGCGGGGCCCCACGGAAAGTCGTACCGGAGTTCCCGGGGTGTCGGGCACCGTCGGCCACCCCAGTTCGTTCTCGTACCACCGGCGGACCTGATCGCTCGCGTCGAGCGGCCGACGGGGGAGCGGGACGGTGGTGGCCGACGGGGGAGAGGGGGTGACCGGGGCAGTGGCAGGGGGGAGAGTGCCAACCATGACAAGTGCAACCGTCCGAGAAGCGTGCGAGTTACGCTGGGTGTTCCGGCGAATGCGCAGCGTCGCCAAAAAGGGGGCTTCCGGGGGTGCGGGGAAGCGCAACGTTGTTCGCCCATAGCGGAGGGAACGGGGGCGCGCCGCATGGAGTGTCAGTCCCAGCGGGTAAGACATCCCTAGTGGGAGGGGGCGACACGCAGGACAGGCCGTCTCACGTTCGCCATCGGCGTACTGAAGGTAGGGGTAACTGTCTGGCCTGCGGGAACATCGTCTCGCACCATCAGGTTGGAGCAGATGTCGGCGTTCGGGGTCAGGAGGCCAAGGACGGTGTCGGCAGTTGGAATGAGCGGTCCCCGCTTGCGGGACTAAGCTGCGGAAGGACAGGGAGGGGAAGTTCCCCCCACTGCCTGACCGCTCTGAGGAGCGATTAACGATGTTCGAGAGGTTCACCGACCGCGCGCGGCGGGTTGTCGTCCTGGCTCAGGAAGAAGCCCGGATGCTCAACCACAACTACATCGGCACCGAGCACATCCTCCTGGGCCTGATCCACGAGGGTGAGGGTGTCGCCGCCAAGGCCCTTGAGAGCCTCGGGATTTCGCTCGAGGCGGTCCGCCAGCAGGTGGAGGAGATCATCGGCCAGGGCCAGCAGGCCCCGTCCGGGCACATCCCCTTCACCCCCCGTGCCAAGAAGGTCCTGGAGCTGTCGCTCCGCGAGGCCCTTCAGCTGGGCCACAACTACATCGGCACGGAGCACATCCTGCTCGGCCTGATCCGTGAGGGCGAGGGCGTCGCCGCCCAGGTCCTGGTCAAGCTGGGCGCAGATCTCAACCGGGTGCGGCAGCAGGTCATCCAGCTGCTCTCCGGTTACCAGGGCAAGGAGACCGCCACCGCCGGCGGGCCTGCCGAGGGCACCCCCTCGACGTCCCTGGTCCTCGACCAGTTCGGCCGGAACCTCACCCAGGCCGCTCGTGAGTCCAAGCTCGACCCGGTCATCGGGCGCGAGAAGGAGATCGAGCGGGTCATGCAGGTGCTGTCCCGCCGTACCAAGAACAACCCGGTCCTGATCGGTGAGCCCGGCGTCGGCAAGACCGCCGTCGTCGAGGGTCTCGCCCAGGCCATCGTCAAGGGCGAGGTGCCCGAGACCCTCAAGGACAAGCACCTCTACACCCTCGACCTCGGCGCGCTGGTCGCCGGCTCCCGCTACCGCGGTGACTTCGAGGAGCGCCTGAAGAAGGTGCTCAAGGAGATCCGCACCCGCGGCGACATCATCCTGTTCATCGACGAGCTGCACACGCTCGTCGGTGCGGGTGCCGCCGAGGGCGCCATCGACGCGGCTTCCATCCTGAAGCCGATGCTGGCCCGCGGTGAGCTCCAGACCATCGGTGCGACGACTCTGGACGAGTACCGCAAGCACCTTGAGAAGGACGCGGCCCTTGAGCGCCGCTTCCAGCCGATCCAGGTGGCGGAGCCTTCCCTCCCCCACACGATCGAGATCCTCAAGGGTCTGCGCGACCGCTACGAGGCCCACCACCGTGTGTCCATCACGGACGAGGCCCTCGTCCAGGCCGCGACCCTGGCCGACCGGTACATCTCGGACCGCTTCCTCCCCGACAAGGCGATCGACCTGATCGACGAGGCGGGCTCCCGGATGCGCATCCGCCGGATGACCGCGCCGCCGGACCTCCGCGAGTTCGACGAGAAGATCGCCGGTGTCCGCCGGGACAAGGAGTCCGCGATCGACTCGCAGGACTTCGAGAAGGCGGCCTCTCTCCGCGACAAGGAGAAGCAGCTCCTCGCCGCGAAGGCCAAGCGCGAGAAGGAGTGGAAGGCCGGCGACATGGACGTCGTCGCCGAGGTCGACGGCGAGCTGATCGCCGAGGTCCTCGCGACCGCCACCGGCATCCCGGTTTTCAAGCTGACCGAGGAGGAGTCGTCGCGTCTGCTGCGCATGGAGGACGAGCTCCACAAGCGGGTCATCGGCCAGAAGGACGCCGTCAAGGCGCTCTCGAAGGCGATCCGTCGTACGCGTGCGGGCCTCAAGGACCCGAAGCGTCCCGGTGGTTCGTTCATCTTCGCCGGCCCGTCCGGTGTCGGTAAGACGGAGCTGTCGAAGGCCCTGGCCGAGTTCCTCTTCGGTGACGAGGACGCGCTGATCTCCCTCGACATGTCGGAGTTCAGCGAGAAGCACACGGTCTCGCGGCTCTTCGGTTCGCCCCCCGGATACGTGGGCTACGAAGAGGGCGGCCAGCTGACGGAGAAGGTGCGGCGCAAGCCGTTCTCGGTGGTTCTCTTCGACGAGGTCGAGAAGGCCCACCCGGACATCTTCAACTCGCTGCTCCAGATCCTGGAGGACGGTCGCCTGACCGACTCCCAGGGCCGGGTCGTGGACTTCAAGAACACGGTCATCATCATGACGACCAACCTCGGTACCCGGGACATCTCCAAGGGCTTCAACCTGGGCTTCGCGGCCACGGGTGACACGAAGTCCAACTACGAGCGCATGAAGAACAAGGTCTCGGACGAGCTCAAGCAGCACTTCCGGCCCGAGTTCCTCAACCGCGTCGACGACGTGGTCGTCTTCCCGCAGCTGACCCAGGCCGACATCCTCGCGATCGTCGACCTCATGGTCGGCAAGGTGGACGAGCGCCTCAAGGACCGGGACATGGGCATCGAGCTCTCCCCGTCCGCCAAGGAGCTGCTGTCCAGGAAGGGTTACGACCCGGTGCTGGGCGCGCGTCCGCTGCGGCGCACGATCCAGCGCGAGATCGAGGACACGCTGTCGGAGAAGATCCTCTTCGGCGAGCTGCGTCCCGGTCACATCGTGGTCGTCGACACGGAGGGCGAGGGCGAGACCCAGACCTTCACCTTCCGCGGCGAGGAGAAGTCGGCGCTGCCGGACGTTCCGCCGATCGAGCAGGCGGCCGGCGGGGCTGGGCCGAATCTGAGCAAGGACGCGTAGCCCTTCAGGGAATGCGCGGAAGGGGCCGGTGCCTTCGGGTGCCGGCCCCTTCGCCTTTCGCCGTTTCTCAGCGCTGGTCGAGAGTGATCTCGATGTCCGGGAAGAGACCGGCGTAGGCGGCGGCGGAGAAGGGCCGCTCGGGATTGTTCTGGAGGATGACCGAGCGCACCCCTGGCAGCCGCGGGACCAGCGGTGCCAGGTCCTCGGCGCCGTACATGTTGGGGATCCGCAGCACTGTGATGCCGGGGAGTTCGGGCATCAGCTCGATGGAGTGGGGGAAGTCCCGGATGATCCTGGCGTTCAGGTAGAGGTCGGTGAGTTCGGGAAGCTCCGCGACCTCCTGCCAGTCGGCGACCGACAGTTCGGTGGTCAGCGGGCCGAGACTGAGGGTGTCCAGGCCGGACCAGTGCCGCAGCCCCCGCAGGCCCGTGGTGTCGATGCTGCCCCGGCCCAGGAACAGGAACCCCAGTGGCGCGTCGAGCGGCAGGGCGTCGGTGAGGGCGGCGCCCGGCAGTTCCTGGGAGAGGGAGAGACTGTGGAGGGACCTCAGTGACGTCAGCGCGGTCACATCGCCGACGTTGCTGAAGCCGAGGCTCATGAGCGTGGGCAGCTGGTCGACCCCGTGCAGAGTCGCGCAGTCTTCCAGGAACAACCCGCTGAGCGTGCTGAACGGTGACAGCTCCGCCAGGTCGCCGAGGAGGGGATTGGCGTAGAGGTCGAGCGCCGCCACGGCCGTCGGCTCGGGTACGGCCGCGAGGATCTCCTGCGCGGAGTGGGCGCCCTCGAAGGCCAGGCGGTGCCAGGGCCGCATCCCGGCGAGGGCGGCGCGCTGCTCGGCGGACGTGCAGGTGATGAAGAGGCTCCGGCGCTTCAGGTGGTCCAGGACCACGGCCGCGTACTCCTGTGCGTCGAACCGGTGCCAGGTACCGGCGAGTTGCCGGCGTACGTCGAAGTCCGGATGCTCGCGGAACCGGCGCAGCACCGCCAGGGCGCCCTCCGGCTCCTCCGAGGCGAGGAGCGAGGCCGCGACCGTGACGCCCAGGGCCTGCTCGTCCGTCAGCCCTTCCGGCCCCGGCAGCAGCTCAAGGACCAGGGGCCCGGCCTCCGCCAGTGTCTTCGCCTCCTCCTTCGTGCGCGGCGGTATCAGTGCGGCCGCCTGTGCCTCCACCGCCGTTCGCACCGTGAGGTCCAGGGCCGTCGCGTGTTCCAGGCAGGCCAGCGCCAGCAGAGTCAGCCGGGGGGTCTTCCGGTCCAGCAACTGCTGGAGCAGTACGGAGCGTTCCCGTGGCCGCGCATGCGCCACCGCCAGTCGGATCACGTCCTCCCACTGGGTGTCGTCGGCGTGGCTGAGCAGGACGTCCAGGTGGCCCTCCGACACCGCGTAGCGGGCGCCCAGGTAGTCCTGGAACGTGCGGTGGACGAAGTCGACGACGCCGTCGGCGGGTTGGCGCAGGAGACCGCTGCGCAGAAGGAGCGCCCTGAGTGTCGTCGCCGCGTCGCCCAGCAAGGCGATCGAGGGGAGGCAGCGTTCCACTATGCCTTCGGCCGTGCCGGTGTCCATTTCCGTTCGGCCGCTCAACACGAGGGAGTAGGCGAGGCGTTGAAGGAGCTCCAGCTGGGCTTCCTCCGCGAGGTGGGGTTCCATGCCCCGCTCCCGGTCCCGGCGGGCGAGCAGCATCGTGAGGGCGGCGTCGTACAACTCCTTGCGGCCGGTGGGGAGATAGCCCCTGCGTTCGCGGTGCAGGGCGCAGATCAGGCCGCACATCAGCGGGTTGGTGGCGAGCCGGGCCAGGTCGCGCTTGGTGCGGAGGGAGTCGAGGAGGGGGCCCTCGTACTCCGGGGCCTGGGCCGCCGTGTGCCAGCGGTGGACGAAGGTGGCGACCTCGGCGCGGCGCATCGGGGACAGGAGGAGTTCGTGGAAGCCCTCGGTCGCCAGCCAGTCGGGGCGTACCGCGGTGGGGCGGGAGGTGAGGAGCCAGCGGTTGCCCGGGAAGGCGTGGATGAGGGAGAGCAGCCAGTCGCGGGTGCGGTGGCGGTCGGCGGCGGGGATCTCGTCCAGACCGTCGACGAGGACCAGGCCGCGGCCGGCCGCGAGGACGCGCTCGGTCCAGCCGTCCGGTGGTGTGTGCGGACAGCTCACGGCCTTCAGGAAGGCGTGCGGCGAGGGGAGCTCACTCGCGCGGATCAGGGTGCGCAGGGGAAGGACGTACGGGATGTGCAGGCCCTCACGGGCCGCCGTCACCGCCAGCCACTGCACCAGGGTGGTCTTGCCGGAGCCGGCGTCGCCGCGCAGGAGGACACGGTCGTGGGCGAAGAGGGCTTCCTCGGCGGGGAGTTGGACGGTGACCGGCCCGCCGGACGCGAGTTCCTCCGCCCTCCCCCGCTCCTCCGACGCGGTGGCCTCCAGGCTCAGATAGGCCACCTCCAGCGGCCAGCGGTCCGGGGAGTCGCGCAGGTCGATGCCGTAGATGGTGATGTGGTTGTGGCGCTCGGCGACATGGCGGAGATAGCGGCGTTCGAAGGTGCGGTCCTCGGCGCCGGGGCGGGGGGTGCGGGCCAGCAGCTCGTCGGTCTTCGCGATCAGCACGGCCTGTCTGCGGGACTGTTCGACGAGGGTACGGGTGACAAAGGTGGACCTGCGGGTGAAGAACTCCAGGATCTGGAGGCAGGCCCACTCGGTCGCCGAGTCGAGGAAGTAGCCGGCGTCGGTGGACAGGCCGGCCGGGGAGGGGGCCGCGCGGGCGAGGGCGCGCGCCAGTTCCCAGTGGCCGAGGTCGACCGCCTGTACGTCGTCCATCTCCAGGTCGCCCAGGGCCAGCAGCCGGGCGGTGAGGGCCTCGACGACGGCCGTTTCCTCGTCGCCGGGGAAGGGCGGCTCACCGGGCGAGTCGGTGGCCGCGCCGACCATGCGACGGGCCAGCGCGCGGACTTCCCTGTCGCCGAGAGTGCGTTTCTCGCCACGGAAGGAGACCAGGGAGGACAGACGTACGGGCTTGTCGGTCAGGCCCGCTCCCGGGGCGTCCGGTGCGAAGAGTTTCCTGACCAGGGACGCCATCAGGCTGGACGCCAACTTGCTGCCGAGGACCGCCGGGTCCATCCGCCTCACCCCCGTGATCGCGTGAACGGGGGTGAGGATATCGGCAGTTGACCTGCTGGGTCAGGAGAGCTGGCCGTCGTAGTCCGGCAGCTTGTACGTCTTCTCGGCGTGGCCGCCCGAGAGGTCGGTGGCGCTGTTGCCGATGTTCGCGATGATCGTGTAGCCCTTGTTCTCGATGTCGGCGCGCTGGGCGGTCTTGTAGGCGGCGACGTCCTTGAACAGATCGATGAAGCTGCGGACGTAGAGACCGGAGACGTCGTAACCGACGTGGTCGAGGTTGTAGTCGGTGACCGAGTAGATGATGCCGGGGCGGGCCGTCACGAAGAACAGCGATACGCCGTGGTCCTGGGCGTACTTCGCGATGTTGAGGACCGGCTTGTTGGCCGGCTGCGGGTAGCTGAAGCCGAAGTCGGTCTCCAGGGTGGTGTTGTCGATGTCGAAGACGATCGCCTGCTTCTCACCGGGCTTCGTCGCGGCGATCCGCTGCTTGAGGTACGGCAGTGCCTGGTCCATCACGGTCTGGCAGTCCTGCTGCCAGGTGGCGTAACCGACGTCCTCGGCGGCGTCGGCCGGGGCGGCGAGTGCGACGAGGGTCGCCGTGGAGACGGCGGTGACGGTCATGCGGCGCACCAAGGGGCGTCGGTTCGTCATGGGTGGGGGGTCCTCTCACTGCCGGTGCTGCTGCCGTTGACGAGGGCATGGTGGTTGGCGTGGGTGGCGCGAGGGGAACCGTAAGGTTACTGGGGGGTAAGTGGGAAGAGGCGTGCACTACTTGATCTGGATGTGGCTGGGGAGCTGGTCGAGGGCGAGGGTGTGAACGCCGGAGGGTGGCAGGGTGAGCTGCTGGAGGGCGGGCAGGTCCTTGAGGGGGGTGAGGTCCCAGTCCGGTCGGGAGTCGAAGGTGGCTGCGAGGGCCAGGTGAGTCACGGCGGGGAACTGGGCAGGGAGTCGTACGAGGTTCGGTTGCTCGCTCGGGTCCGTGTCGAGGGTCAGACGGCTCACTGTGGTGAACGTCGTGGCGGGCGGGCACAGTTGCAGGGAGGCCGCGGAAAGCCGGAGCGTGAACAGCTCGCCGAGTCTGTGCAGCTCCGACCATTCGGCGGTGGACGAGGGGCTGGCGGCCGGGCTCAGCATCAGGGTCCTGAGCTCCGCGAAGCGGCTCAGGCCGAACAGCCCGTCCTCGGGTGCGGGCGTTCTCAGTCCGAGATTGAGCCAGCGGAGCGGGGCGTGGGTCGGAAGCATCGCCATGGACCAGAGGCCATGCCCCGGCAGAGCGAAACTGAGCATCTGGAGATGGTCGAGGGTGGCGAGGGGGCCCAGGTCGAGGTGGCGACCGAGGCGTTCGAGGGTGAGCCACTGGAGTTTCAGGCCCCGGAGGTTGTCCACGCCGATGAGGCGGGGGCAGTCCATGACCGACAGACTGATCAGCCCCGTGGCTTCTGCCAGCGAGGAGAGGTCGGTCAGCTCAGGGTTGCCCCCGATGGTCACGTCGGTCGGCTGGACCTCGGCGACGTATGCCGCTATCTCGTGCTGGGGCAGCGCTCCCCGGAAGAACACCAGGGGGCGCCCGCCCATTGAACGCAGTTCTCGCACTTGCGCCGGGCTCTCGACCTGGAGGATGGCTCCTTCAGGGGGGACGTGGGCGATGACTTGCCTCGCGTACTGCTCGGCGTCGAACTTGCTCCAGCATGTCGTGAGTAGATACCGGACCGACGGGGACCGATGCCGTGCGAACCGCGCCAGATACGGAATGGCCGTGTCGGAAGCCACGCGCACAGCGGTCGTCACCACGCGGAGAGCGGTCGCCTCAGTGAGACCCTCCGGCCCCGGCAGCAGATCCAGGACCAGCGGGCCGACCGCCGCGAGCGCTTCGGCCTCCTGCGGCGTGGTCGGCGGAATCAGCGTCGCCGCCCGCTCCTCCACCGCCCCCCGCACCTTCGGATCCAACTCCGTCGCATGCTCCAGGCAAGCGGCCGCGAGCAGGAACACCCGGCTCCGTTCCCGCCCCTTCTCGCACGCGTCCCCCTTCGCCAGCAGTCCCTGGAGGATCTCCGCCCGTTCCCGCGGCCGGGCGTGGGCCACGGCCATACGGATCACGTCCTCCCACTGGTCGTCGACCGCGTGTTCGACGAGCAGGCCGATGTCCCAGATCTCCACGGCGGCCCGGGCGCCCAGGTAGTCCTGGAAGGTGCGGTGGATGAAGTCGACGGCGTCCGGGGCGGGTTCGCGGAGCAGACCGGTGCGGTCGAGGAGGTGCCGGAACACGGCCTTGGCATCGCCGAGGGCCGCGGCGGACGGTACGGCGGGCAGCATGTCGGCGACGATCTGCTCGGCGCGGTCGCGGTCCATCTCCGTACGGCCGTTGCGGATCAGCCAGTAGGCGAGACGCTGGAGGAGTTGGGTCTGGGGCTCTTGCTGGAGTTCCGCGCCGCCCGTGGTGAGGACCGCGCGTTCGCGGTCCCGGCGGGTCAGCAGCATCGCCAGCGCCGCCTCGTACAACTCCTTCCGGCCCTGCGGGAGATAGCCGCGCCGGTCGCGGTGCAGGGCGCAGATCAGGCCGCACATCAGGGGGTTGGTGGCGAGTCGGCCGAGGTCGGTCTTGCTGCGGATGGCGGTGAGCAGCTGCTGTTCGTAGGCGGTGAGTTGGTTGTCCTCGTCGGCGTTTCCGGTGGCCGCCGCCTTGTGCCAGTGCGCGATGAACGTGGCGACGGCGGCGGGGCTCATCGCGGAGAGGGTGAGTTCCGTGAAGCCGTCGGCGGCGAGCCAGTCGTCCTGGACGGCGCTCGGGCGGGACGTCACCAGCCAGCGGTTGTCGGGGTAGGCGGCGATCAGTTCGCTCAGCCATGTCCGGGCGCGGTCGCGTTCCGCCTCCGGGATCTCGTCGATGCCGTCGATCAGGACGAGGCCGCGGCCCTGCGTGAGCACGCGGTCGGTCCAGCCCTCCGGCTGCGTCTCGGCGATCGGGCAGCCCGAGGCCCCGAGGAAGCCGTCGGGGGCCGGGAGGGGCTCGCCGTGCCGGGTGAGGGTGCGCAGGGGCATGACCAGCGGGACGCGGCCGTACAGGTGGGACATCGCGCCGTCCGGGTCGGCCCGGGTGGCGGAGACGGCCAGCCACTGCACGAGGGTGGTCTTGCCGGAGCCGGCCACGCCGCGCAGGAGGACGCGGTCGTGGTGGGCCAGGACCTGGTCGGCGGGGAGGGGGGAGAGGGGCCGGTGGTCGTCGACGCCCACGGTCAACTCGTTCGTCGTGAGGAGCCAGTCGGTCTTCGGTGCCGAGACCTCAAGGCTCAGATAGGCGACTTCCAGCGGCCACTTGGAGGGGGAATTCACCAGGTCCACGCCGTAGATCGTCAATTGGCCGTGGCGTTTGGCGACGTAGGTCAGGTAGTGGCGGTGGAACCGCGCGTCGCGGAGGTCCGGGAGGCCGCCTCCCGGGGCCAATTCATCGAGTTTGATGATCAGTTCGGCCAGGAGCTGTGACCAGTCGTGCGGTGTGCGGGCGGCGGGTTGGCAGGGGAGGACGGTGAACTGGAGACAGAGCCAGTCAGTGACGAGGTCCACGAAGGACGCGGCTTCGGCGGAGAGGCTCGGATCGTTTCGTGCTTTACGGCGGAGTTGCCGGGCCACTTCGCGATACCCCGGGCGCACTGCCGTCAGGCCATTCATGTCGACGTGTGCCAGGCGGACCAGTCGCGCCAGAAGGGCCTCGGTGACCGGCATTCGCTCCTCGGGCGGGAACGGCGGACCGCCCGGTGACCTCAACGCCTCATGGACCAGGCGGCCGACAGAGGCGCCGGTCCGCTGAGCAAGTTCCTTCGTCGCGACGGCCTTGAGTTCCACCCGGCCTCCCCCTGAGTCGAGACCCCGCAGCGTAGCCCCCGTCACATCTCCGCGTCCCTGGATCTCCGCACCCGGTGACATGCCGCACAGGCGATTTGTCCGTTACTAAGCCGCATAGCAGTAAGCCCGAAATGGGCAAAAAGGACTTTTGCCCCGGAACACCTGAGTGCATTCCGTACTCCTGGGTGGATTCGTCCCTAGTGCGCCCTCTGTCAAGGATGCGGAAGTTTTCGGATGAAGTACTAGCTTCCGTCGTAGATCAGTGGTTTGGGCGTTCCGGGATGTCGGGGTTACCAAGGGATGCCCCATCCGGCGGATGCCTGTGCGCCGGGTGGTTTTTCTGTCCCCGTCCCCATGAGGTTTCGATGTTCTCGCGCAGCTCTTCCCGTTCTTCCCGTACGTCCGCGCTCCGCACCCGCGTCGCCGTGGTGGCTGCCGGCCTGGGTGCCTCGGCCGTGCTGGGGACCGGGGTCGCGTCCGCGGCGGGCACGAGCTCGGCCGCCTCCTGGATCGACCCGGTGAAGAAGTACACGCTGAGCGCCAGCTTCGCGCAGGCCGGCGGCATGTGGCAGTCCACCCACAGCGGGCAGGACTTCGCGGTGTCCAGCGGCACCAAGGTCTTCGCCGCGCACGGCGGCACCGTCGTCAAGGCCGGCGGCAACGGCGCCGGTGACGGCTCCGCGTACGGCAACGCCATCGTCATCAAGCACGGCAACCGGCTCTACTCGCAGTACGCCCATCTCTCGCGCATCGACGTCAAGGTCGGCCAGGTCGTCAAGACCGGTCAGCGCATCGCCCTGTCCGGCAACACCGGCAACTCCAGCGGGCCGCACCTGCACTTCGAGATCCGTACGACCGCCAACTACGGCTCGGCCGTCGACCCGGTCGCCTTCCTGCGCTCCAAGGGTGTGAAGGTCTGAGCCCGGTCTACGCCTCGCCGGAGCCGTGGTGGGCCTGGGTCACCAGGTCCGACGCCACCTGTAGGACCGCCTTGCGCTTGGCCTCCTGGTCGCCGTCGATGTCCTGGAGGAAGAACATTCCGGCGTGCAGGGTGAAGATCGCGCTGACGTAGCGGACCTGGTCGATCAGGTCCGCCTTCGGGTCGATCATGATGTCCCGCAGGCCCTGCATACGCCCCTTGAAGTCCTCGCCGACCCGCAGTTCCCGTACCGTCCCCTGGTTCTCCTGCATGAAGCGGAACAGGGGGGTGGCGTCGGCGAGGATGTCGCTGTAGCGCCGTACGATCTCCTGCTTGGTCTCCAGGGTGTGCGGCTGCGCCTTGCCCCACTCGATCAGGTCGAGTATCGGCTGGGTCAGATCGTCGAAGATGCTGACCAGGATCTCTTCCTTGGTCTTGAAGTGGTAGTACAGCGCCGCCTTCGTGACCTCCAGACGCTCCGCGATCTCGCGCAGTGACGTCTTCTCGTAGCCCTGCTCGGCGAAGAGTTCGAGGGCCACGTCCTGGATGCGCTGGCGGGTGTTCCCGCGGCGCCGCTGCTTGGTGCCGTCCATGGTGCCGCCCATTCTTCGTGAAGCCCTTGGCTTTGACCAAAACTTACTTGACGCCCGGCTAGTTAGGGGTCTACTTTCCCCAGTGTAGTCAACTTGCCGGTCGGCAAGTAAGTAGCTGGGGGAGTGGAAAGCATGGCGGACACGGCGGACACGCACGAAGCAGTAGACGGCAAGCAACCCAGGAGCGTGCGGGTCGTCCTGCTCGCCCTGATGATCACAATGATGCTCGCGATGCTCGACAACATGATCGTGGGCACCGCGATGCCGACGATCGTCGGCGATCTGGGCGGACTCGAACACCTCTCGTGGGTCGTGACGGCGTACACGCTCGCGACCGCGGCCTCCACACCCGTGTGGGGCAAGCTCGGTGACATGTACGGGCGCAAGGGCGCCTTCATGACATCGATCGTGATCTTCCTGATCGGCTCCGCGCTCAGCGGTATGGCACAGGACATGCCCCAGCTCATCGGGTTCCGCGCCGTCCAGGGCCTCGGCGCCGGCGGTCTGATGGTCGGCGTCATGGCGATCATCGGTGACCTCATCCCGCCGCGCGAGCGCGGCAAGTACCAGGGCATGATGGCCGGCGTCATGGCGCTCGCGATGATCGGCGGACCGCTGGTCGGCGGCACCATCACCGACAACTGGGGCTGGCGCTGGTCCTTCTACATCAACCTGCCGCTCGGCGTCGTCGCGCTGACCGCGATCAGCGTCGTACTGCATCTGCCGAAGAAGCGGTCCAAGGCGCGCATCGACTATCTCGGTGTCGTGCTGCTGACCGTCGGCATCACCTCGATCGTGCTGGTCACCACCTGGGGCGGGACCGAGTACGCCTGGACGTCCGCGCGGATCATGGAGCTCATCGGCATCGGCGTGGCCTCGCTGATCGGGTTCGTGTTCTGGCAGACCAAGGCCGCCGAGCCGGTCGTGCCGCTGCACATCTTCCGCAGCCGCAACTTCACGCTGATGTCGGTCATCGGCTTCGTCACCGGCTTCGTGATGTTCGGCGCGACGCTCTACCTGCCGCTCTACCAGCAGTCCGTCCAGGGCGCCTCCGCGACCAACTCCGGTCTGCTGCTCCTGCCGATGCTCGGCGCCATGCTGGTGACCTCGATGGTCGCGGGGCGCGTGACCACCAGCACCGGGCGGTACTACGTCTTCCCCGTCCTCGGCAGTGCGCTGATGGTCATCGGCCTGTACCTGCTGTCGCTGATGGACACCGGCACCTCACGCGTCACGTCCGGTGTGTTCATGGCCGTCGTCGGGCTCGGCATGGGCTGCCTGATGCAGATCACCATGCTGGTCGCGCAGAACAGTGTCGAGATGAAGGACATGGGCGTCGCCTCGTCGTCCACCACGCTCTTCCGGACGCTCGGATCGTCGTTCGGCGTCGCCATCATGGGCGCCCTGTTCAACAACCGGGTCCAGGACGTCATGGCGGACCAGGGCGGAACGGCCGGTGCCAAGATGACCGAGCAGTCCGCGCAGTTGGACGCGGCGAGCCTGGAGAAGCTGCCGGACGCGCTGCGCGAGGCGTACCAGCAGGCGGTGTCCGCCGGCACCCACTCGGCGTTCCTGCTCGGCTCCGTCGTCGCGGTGGTCGCGCTGGTGGCGGCCGTGTTCGTCAAGGAGGTGGCGCTGAAGGGAGCGGGGCCGAAGACGGACACGGAGGCCGCCGCGGCTCCGACGCCGATGGTCGAGGCCGTCTGACCCGTCGGTGAGCGATCGAGCAGAAGCGCGCGGTAGCGCGGCAGCGCAGTAGCGCGGCAGCGCAGATGAGTTGAAGCGCGCAAGCGCAGATGAGCTGAAGGCCCCCGGCCGGTGTCCGCCCCGGGGGCCTTCTGCATGCCGTACGGCATCGAGGCGGTCCTCCGTGACGACAACGGCACCCGGGAGTGACGCGCCGAACCTCACGGCATCATCGGATAGCTCCCCGTGTTCGTCGGCGCGTGCTCCGGCAGCCACAGCACCGCCACCGCACCCTCCGCCCGCATCCCCTCCGGCGCGCCCGCCGGTCTGATGTTGCGGAAGGTGAGCCGGGCGCCCAGCACCCGGGCCTGGCCCGCGGCGATGGTCAGACCGAGGCCGTGGCCGTGCCCCGCGCGGTCCGCGCTGCCCGTGCGGAAACGGCTCGGGCCCTCGGCGAGGAGATCCTCGGGGAAGCCGGGGCCATGGTCGCGGACGCGTATGACGCGGCCCTCGACGGTGACCTCGATCGGCGGCTTGCCGTGCCGCGCGGCGTTGGCGAGGAGGTTGAACAGGACGCGCTCCAGGCGCCGCGGGTCGGTGGTGACCATCGACTCGTGCACCACGCGGACCTCGATCTCCGGGTCCTTGGCCGCCACCCGCCGGCTGACGAACTCGCCCAGCAGGATGTCCTGCAACTCCGCCCGCTCGGACGCGCTGTCCAGGCGGGCCACCTCCAACACGTCCTCGACGAGGGTGCGCATCGCCTTCGCCCGGTCCAGGACCAGCTCCGTGGGCCGGCCGGGCGGCAGCAGCTCGGCCGCCGTCAGCAGACCCGTCACCGGGGTGCGCAGTTCGTGCGCGATGTCGGCGGTGACCCGGCGCTCGGCCTCGATGCGCTGTTGCAGCGCGTCCGTCATCGCGTCGACCGCGCTCGCGAGGTCGTCGGTCTCGTCCCGTACGACACCGCCGATGGCGTCCCGCACCCGGACGTCCGTCTCACCGCTCGCGACCTGCCCCGCGGCGGTCGCCGCCTTGCGCAGCCGGCTCGACAGCCGGCCCCCGATGAGCACACCGAGGGCGCTGCCGCCGAGGACCACCGCGATGGAGCCGATGACCAGGGCCTGGTCGAGGTCGTTGAGGATGTCGGTGCTGCGGTCGGTGAACGTGGTGTGCAGGGAGAGCACGTTCCCGTCGGCGGCCGGTACGGCGGCCCAGATGTCCGGCTCCCCGCCGGGCCGGTCGGTCACGTACGTGGCCCGGCGCCCGTGCTCGACCTTCTCCCGCAGCTCCGCCGGCAGCGAGGAGTCGTTGATCTTGACGTTGGGGAAGGGGTTCGGTCGTTTGTACTGGTCGTAGTTGCGCTGGGCGATCTGGATGCGCTCGTCCGCGAGATCGCGGGCGTTGTCCAGCATCGAGACCCGGGCCGCGTTGTGCACGACCAGGCTCAGCGCGATCGCGACGAGTGCCCCGACGAACGCGATGGCGGCGCTCAGCTTCCACCGCAGTCCCGTACGAATGCCCGTACGCTCCAGCCGCGCCGGAACCAGGCGCTGAAATGTCCCCCGCATGTCCGCCCCGCTCAGGCCTTCAACTTGTAGCCGAAGCCACGGACCGTCTCGATGCGGTCCTGGCCGATCTTCGTCCGCAGCCGCTGCACATGGACGTCCACCACGCGCGTGTCACCGCCCCAGCCGTAGTCCCACACGCGCTCCAGGAGCTTGTCTCGGGACAGGACCGTGCCCGGCGCGGAGGAGAACTCCAGGAGCAGGCGCATCTCGGTCGGAGTGAGCGCCACCGGCTCGCCGGACCGGCGCACCTCCATGCCCTCGGTGTCGATCTCCAGCTCGCCGAAGGTCAGCACACCGCCGTCCGCCGCCGACGCGGACTCCTCACCCCGGTCACCGCCGCCCGCGTGTCCGAAGCGGCGCAGCACCGCGCGGATCCGGGCGACCAGCACGGCGCCGTCGAACGGCTTCGTCACATAGTCGTCGGCGCCTGCCTCCAGGCCCAGCACGACGTCGATGGAGTCCGCGCGCGCCGACAGCATGATCACCGGCACGGTCGACTCGTCCCGGATACGCCGGCACAGGCTGACGCCGTCCAGGCCCGGGACCATGACGTCGAGCAGGGCGATGTCCGGGCGGTTCGCCCGGAACGCCTCCAGGCCCGACAAGCCGTCGGGCATCGCGGTGACCGCGAAGCCGTCCCGCTCCAGGGCGAGCTGGGTGGCCTCGCGGATGACGTCGTCGTCCTCGACGAACAGAACGTGAGTCTGGTCTGCCATCCCGCTGCTCTCTGTCCTTGGTCTTGCGGCTTGGTCTTGCGGCTTGGTCTTGGTCTTGCGTTTTCGTCTTGCTGTCGAAAGGTGATCGTTCCGGAGGGCCCGATCGGTTCACGGAATCCAGGGTGTTCCGGAATTCAGGTCGTCGGCACCGGAGTGGGCGTGTCCCGGGCCGTGTCCCCGGACGTCTCGCCGTACTCGCTGTACTGGTCCCAGCGCTTCACGAAGTGGCCCGCCGTCCAGTGGTAGATGAACACGTACTCGCCGGAGGGTTCCGCCACCGCGTCACCCTTCTCGTACACCTGCTTGTCCACCACGAGGTCGCCGCGGTCGATCTGCGCGTAGACCGGGGGCTCCTCGGCCTTGAACACATTCTCGTACGCGCCGTCCTGGAGGCGATACACGTACGCCCCTATGCCGATGATGTCGCCGCAGGTCAGCACGTTGACCACGACGTCACGCGCGGTGCCGCCGGTCAGGTCCCCGGAGGTCACGTCGACGGGCGGGTCGTCGCCGGTGCAGGGCTGGAGGTCGTTCTTGACCTCCGCCGAGACCGAGGGGTCGTCCTTGAGCAGCTGGGCGGCCTCCGTCTTGGTCAGATTGCCGGAGTACGAGGCCGTCGCCGAGGGCGCGGCGCCCACCGCCATCTCCGTACCGGCCGAGGTCTCGACGTGGGCCGGGCCCTCGTCGCGTGTGCCGGTGCCACCGGTGGCGCAGGCGGAGGCGAAAAGGGCAAGGGCGGCGAGTACGGCCACCGCCGTCATCGCCGCCTGGAAAGCGCCCCGCCCCGGTACGGGGTCGGGGTCGGCGCCGCATGTCCCGTCGGCGCCGCGAGCCCTGTCGGTCAGGCCGCCGTGCAACGCTCCCGCTCCTCACGCTCCAGCGCGCGTGCGTCCAGATCGCGGCTCTCCAGCTCCTCGCGGAGCCGGGCGAGGGCCCGGTGCAGCGTGCTCTTGACCGTTCCGGCCGACATGCCGAGGGCGGCGGCCGTCTCCTCCGTGGACATCTGCTCCCAGTGTCGCAGGACGACCACGGAACGCTGCTTGGGGGCGAGCACCTTCATGATGTCCATCAGCAGGGCGCGGTCCGCGTGCTGCTCGGTGGCGTCGTCGACCGAGGCGTCCGGGAGCTGCTCGGTCGGCACCTCCTCCAGCTTGCGGGCCCGCCACCACTCGGTCCGGGTGTTGATCATGACCCGGCGCAGATAGGCGTCCGCCAGCCGCTTGTCCTCGATGGTCTCCCAGCGGCCGTACGTCCGCGCCAGCGCCGTCTGAAGCAGGTCCTGTGCGTCGACCGGGTCCGGGACCAGGCGACGGGCGCTGCGCAGCAACGCGTCCTGCCGGGTGCGGACGTACTCCTCGAATTCGAGCACCTCTCCCTGCGCCATGACCGACCGCCTCCATCCCCGTTTCCGACTTGCCTGCCGCCGGTTCCTCATTGCCTGTGTGCCGCCGTCCTGCGGTACGCCAATGAAGCTACGGAGCGGTTGTCACGGGGCTGTGCGGAGCAGCGCGCGGCTAGCCCTCGGCTGTCCGTCGGTTGTGTAACGGAAGCAGTAAAGGGGTAAACCGGCGCAGCGAATGGCGCCGGTTCAGGGGGATTTGGGGCGGTGTCTGTGCGGCGTTACGTCAACGGCAGCCGATACAAACCGCCGGACAGCGGCTCCACGAGCCCGTCCGCGACGAGTCCGTCCAGGGCCCGGGCGCGCTGCACCGGCTCGTGCCACACCCGGTCGAGCGCGGCCTGCGGCACGGGCGCGTGCGCGTCGCGCAGGACGGCCAGCAGCTTGCCGCGCACCTGGCGGTCGGTACCGGCGTACGTCTGTCCGCGCCGCGGCGGACCGTCGTGCTCGGGCTTGCCCGCGAGCCGCCAGGCGCACTGCGCGGCGATCGGGCAGCGGTGGCAGGACTCGTTCTTGGCGGTGCACACCAGCGCGCCGAGCTCCATGGACGCGGCGGCCCAGCGGGACGCGGTGGGCTCGTCCGCCGGCAACAGGGCGCGGGCCAGCCTGCGTTCGGCCGCGGTGGTGGCGTTCGGCGGGTACTGCACCCCGGTGACGGCCCGCGCGAAGACCCGCCGGACGTTGGTGTCGAGGACCGCGTGCCGCTGCCCGTAGGCGAAGGAGGCGACGGCCGCCGCGGTGTACTCGCCGATGCCGGGCAGCGCGAGCAGCTGGGCGTGGTCGGTGGGTACGTCGCCGCCGTGCCGTTCCGTTATCGCGACGGCGGCGCCGTGCAGGCGCAGCGCCCGCCGCGGATATCCGAGCCTGCCCCAGGCGCGTACGGCCTCGCCGGGCGCCTCCTGGGCGAGGTCGGCGGGGCGCGGCCAGCGGGCCACCCACTGCTCGTAGACCGGCAGGACGCGGCCGACCGGTGTCTGCTGGAGCATGAACTCACTGACCATCACCCCCCACGGCCCGGCCTCGGGGCGCCGCCACGGCAGATCGCGGGCGTGCTCGTCGAACCAGTCGATGACGGGGGCGTGCAGGTGCTCTCCGGCGGGGGCGTCGGCTCGGGCGTCGGTCCGGGTTTCGCTCCCGGCCGCGGCCTCGGCTGCCGCTTCGGCTTCGGAGAGGGCGGGGGGTGTGGTGAGGGGCGCAGTCATGGCCTTCCGATCCTGCCATGCGGGGGAGGGGGCGCGGGGGCACCGCCACCCCCGAGGTGTACGACGGCACCTGACGATCGCCAGCAGTGCCGTTTCTCCAGTCGCAGGCGACCACGGCCGGGGTGACCACTCGTACGCCAGAGCCGTGGCCAGAGGTGCAAGTGCCGCGATCGCGAACTCGCGTGCCTTCGGGAGGCGGCGCGTCACCCTGTGGAGACGAATTGCCCGGAGGGATGGTCACTGACCGTAGGCGATGGACCGATGTGATCACACTCCGCGATCGTCAGGGGTCGCACCCGACGACAGGCGGGGGTGGAACACCCGCGACCGGAATGATGATCCGGAAAAGTTGTGATCCCTCGCGGCGGGTAGGGGCAGCGGAGCCGCCGATCTCTCGTACAGTTTGCGCCGTGGGATCTCTGCGCAATCCGGTCGGGCCGCTTCCCTCCACCATCTACTGGCGTCGGAGGGCCGTACTGCTGTCTGTATTGGCCCTGTTGGCGCTGCTGATCGCGTGGGTGGTGACCTCGGGCGGCGGTGGCGGCAAGAACGGTGCCGACGGGTCCAACGGCAAGAATCCCGCGACCTCCATCACCCCCGGGCCGACGAGTTCCGGGCCGGCGATCAGTCAAGCCCCGGGCGGGCGCGACGAGTCGAGCGGTGGCGGGGGCTCCGGTGGATCGGGGTCCGATGACGCGTCCGGTGATGGCTCCGGGTCCACCGAGGGTTCCGGGGCCTCCGGCGGCTCCGGTTCCGGCGGTTCGGACGGCGGGGCGGCCGGCGGCGGTGCGGGCAGCGGTGTCGGTCAAAGCGACACGGTGCCCGCGGGCTCCGCACTGCCCAACTGCACGCCCGGTGCGGTGAAGTTGACCGTGCGCAGCCTCCACAACGGGTACGAGCCCGGTGAGACGCCCACCCTGCTGGTGACCGCGGCGAACTCCTCAGGCGGCGACTGCAAGGTCGATCTCGGGCCGAAGAGTGCGGTGTTGACGATCACTCAGGCCGCGGAGGACGACGACTACTGGTCGTCCGCCGACTGCCCGAAGACCGCGGGGAACCTCGTGTTCCGGGCGCCGGCCGGCAGCAGCATCACGTACACCGTGAAGTGGGACCGTAAGCCGAGCGCGCCGGAGTGCGCGACGCCTCCGGCGGGGGTGGCGGGGGCGGGGACGTATCTGGTGGAGCTGGCCGCGCCCGGGTTTGCGAAGGTGCAGACGTCGTTCGTGCTGGAGAGCGACTAAGGGCTTATACGTAGCGTTCCAGAATGGAGCTCTCGGCCAGCCGCGAGAGACCTTCCCGTACGCTCCTCGCCCTTGCCTCGCCGACGCCGTCGACCGTCTGCAAGTCGTCCACGCTTGCCGCGAGGAGCTTCTGTAGGCCGCCGAAGTGTTCCACCAGGCGGTCGATGATGGCGCCGGGGAGCCTCGGGACCTTCGCCAGGAGGCGGAAGCCCCTGGGGGACACCGCCGAGTCGAGGGCCTCCGGCGAACCCGTGTAGCCCAACCCCTTTGCCACCGTCTGGAGTTCGAGCAGCTCCGCGTGGGTGAGGGCGTCGAGTTCGTACAGGGCCTCCTCCACCGTGCGGGAGCGCTTGGCGGTGGGCTCGGGGACGTAGTCCCGGACGACCAGCTCGCGTTCCGGCTCGACGCCCGCGATCAGCTCGTCGAGCTGGAGGGCCAGGAGGCGGCCGTCGGTGCCGAGTTCGACGACGTACTCGGCGATCTCCGTGGCGATCCGGCGGACCATCTCCAGGCGCTGGGCCACCGCCGAGACGTCCCGGACCGTGACCAGGTCCTCGATCTCCAGCGCCGACAGCGTGCCCGCGACCTCGTCGAGGCGGAGCTTGTACCGCTCCAGGGTCGCCAGGGCCTGGTTCGCGCGGGACAGGATCGCCGCGGAGTCCTCCAGGACGCGGCGCTGGCCGTCGACGTAGAGGGCGATCAGACGCATCGACTGGGAGACCGAGACGACCGGGAAGCCGACCTGCTTGGAGACGCGGTCCGCCGTGCGGTGGCGGGTGCCCGTCTCCTCCGTCGGGATCGTCGGGTCCGGGACCAGCTGGACGCCGGCCCGCAGGATCTTCGAGCCGTCCGTGGAGAGCACGATGCCGCCGTCCAGCTTGCACAGCTCACGCAGGCGCGTGGCCGTGAACTCGACGTCCAGGACGAAACCGCCCGTGCACATCGGCTCCACGGTCTTGTCGAATCCGAGCACGATGAGCCCGCCCGTGTTGCCGCGGAGAATCCGCTCCAGGCCGTCGCGCAGGGCCGTGCCGGGTGCCACGGCGCTCAGTGAGGCGCGCATCAGGCCATCGGCACCGGAGCTCCCGCCGGACTTTCCGGGAGCTGCTGCCCGGTCGTTGGCTGCCACTGCACTCCTCCGGTCGCAGGTTCTTCTGGTGCTCCCGTTTCGCACACGCGGTTCGTACGGACGGGCGAGACCAGGGCAAAGTCTACCGGCGCTCCTCCGCGTCCTGTGGGGCCTCTCGCCGACGCGAACGCGGAAGGACTCTCAGGGCGTCCCCTATGTCGGCGACTTCCAGGACCTTCATGCCGGCAGGGATCTTGCCGGGGTCGCCCGGCACGAGCGCGTGGGTGAAGCCCAGACGGTGCGCCTCGGCCAGTCGGCGCTGGACGCCCGTGACCCGTCTGACCTCGCCCGCGAGGCCTACTTCGCCGATCGCGACGAGGTTCTTGGGCAGCGGGGTGTCGCTCGCCGCGGAGGCCAGCGCGAGGGCGATGGCCAGGTCCGCGGCGGGCTCCGAGAGCTTCACTCCGCCGACCGTCGCGGAGTAGATGTCCCGCTTGCCGAGAGCGCTGATCCGGCCCCGCTGCTCCAGGACGGCCAGCATCATCGAGACGCGGGAGGTCTCCAGACCGGAGGTGGTGCGCCGGGGGGAGGGGATCTGCGAGTCGACCGTCAGGGCCTGGACCTCGGCCACCAGGGGACGGCGGCCCTCCAGGGTGACCGTCAGACAGGTGCCGGGGACCGGTTCGTCACGACGGGTCAGGAAAAGTCCGCTTGGGTCGGTGAGGCCCGTGATGCCCTCATCGTGCAGTTCGAAGCAGCCGACCTCGTCCGTCGCGCCGTACCGGTTCTTGATGCCCCGGACCAGGCGCAGGCGCGCGTGCCGGTCGCCCTCGAAGGAGAGGACCACGTCCACGAGGTGCTCCAGCAGGCGCGGGCCCGCGATCGCGCCGTCCTTCGTGACATGGCCCACCAGGAGGGTGGACATGCCGCGGTCCTTGGAGGCCCGGATGAGCGCGCCCGCCACCTCGCGCACCTGGGCCATGCCGCCGGGGGCACCGTCGATCTCCGGTGAGGCCACCGTCTGTACGGAGTCCAGGATGAGCAGGGACGGCTTCACCGCGTCCAAGTGGCCGAGGACGGCGGCCAGGTCGGTCTCCGCGGCGAGGTACAGATGGTCGTCGATGGCCTTGATGCGGTCGGCGCGCAGCCGGACCTGGCTGGCCGACTCCTCACCGGTGACGTACAAGGTGCGGTGCTCGTCGCTCGCCGCCTTGGCCGCCACGTCGAGGAGCAGGGTCGACTTGCCCACGCCGGGCTCGCCCGCCAGCAGCACCACCGCGCCCGGGACGAGTCCGCCGCCCAGCACGCGGTCCAGTTCGGGTACGCCGGTGGAGCGGGCGGTGGCCTGACGGCCGTCGACCTGGCCGATGGGCAGGGCGGAGGTGGTGACGCGACCGGGTGCCGTCGTACGCACCGCGGGCGCGCCGTACTCCTCGACCGTGCCCCATGCCTGGCATTCGGGGCAGCGGCCGAGCCACTTCGCCGTCTGCCAGCCGCACTCCGTGCAGCGGAAGGCGGGGCGGTCCTTGGCGGTCTTCGTACGGGCAGCCATGACGAAACCGTAGCCGCCCGCACTGACAACGTCCGCCACGGCCCGGTCAAGGCCCGCCACGGCTCAGTCTCCGCGTCTCACCTCCGCACCTCCGTGCAGTCGACCTCCACGTCCGCGCCGTACGGCTCGATCGTGGTCTTCGTGCCGGTCGTGCTGCCGGACAGGCACAGGGAGCCGCCCATCACCCGCAGGTCGAGGGTGAACTCGACGCCGCCACGCGTGCGTTGCGGGCCGTCGATGCGCTCGTCGAGGTAGCCGAGCCCGCGCAGGACCGTGGCGACCTCGCCCGGTGCCGGGTCGGCGGGGCCGGCGGCGAGGGCCTTCGTGATGCGGCGGACGTGCTGGCGGGCGTCGCACTTCTCGACGGAGCTCAGCTCGATCTCCTGGAAGGCCTCCTCGGGGTCGCGCGGCTCGCTCGAGGGCGGCGGCTCGTCCGGGAGGGGCAGCTCGGGCAGGGGCGTGGCGGGAGGCTCCTCCGTCGCTTCCGGCTCCTCCGGGGGCACCGCGGTCGGAAGCTCCGGCAGGCACGGCTCGGCGACCGTGTTGAGGAGCATCATGAACGCGAGGAACTCGGAGTCGCCGGACTCGTCGTCGGCCGGGTCGGGCCGGGTGGTGGGGGAGGCGGAGGGGGCGGCCGAGGAACCCGGCTGCACCCGGTCGACCTCGGTCCGCGCGGAGGCGTCCGCCGCCCGTTCGTCGCCGCATCCCGCGAGCGTGAGCCCGCACAGTGCGGTCAGTGCCGTCAGCGGCATCAGGGAAATTCGTTTCATGCCCGAAGTCTGTGAGCGCGCGATGAACCGGACATGAGTACGGCTACTCAGGAAATGGCGTACGTCACACTCAGATCGCCGGAACTGAGGGTTCCTGTCCCCTTATGAGGGATCGTTTCACCCGTACGGAGTAAAAGTGCTCAAGGTGCAGGAAGGGGTCAACTGCCGCGTCCTACGGTCCACGGGTGATGAGCAGCAGTCCGGAGACCTCGACCCGCACCACCGGCGCACATCGGGCGCAACGGGAGGCGCGCGATCGCGGTGCCGCGCGCACACTGGCGCAGCGCCCGCCCGCGCGCTACGAGCCGTACCTGGACGGCCTGTTCACCTACTGCCTGTCCGTCCTGTGCGACCACGACACCGCCACCGCAGCGCTCGGTGACGTCCTGGCCCTCGCCGAGAGGCGCCGTGGCCCGGACGCGGCCGGCGACCGCCGGGCCTGGCTGTACGCACTGGCCCGCTGGGCCTGTCTGCGCAAGCTGGCCGAGGCCAAGCAGAAACGTCAGGCCACCCACGCGGCGGGCCGCCACACCCCTCACCGGGACCCGGCAGGCCCGTCCGTCTCCGACCAGGTCCAGGAGGAGCGCCGGCGTGAACTCGGCCTGCTCGCCTGGCCGGAGGCGGCCGGCACCACCCCGGAGCAGCGCGAGGCCCTCGAACTCGCCGTGCGCCACCATCTCGCCGCCCACGAGGTCGCCGCCGTCCTCGGCATGGACCTGACCGCCGCCCGTGAACTGCTCGCCGCTGCCGCCTGCGAGGTCGAGCGCACCCGCGCGGCGCTCGCCGTCGTGGAGACCGGCACCTGCCCGGGCGTCGCCCGCCTCACCGGCGACCACCAGATGGTGCTCAGCACGGCCGTGCGCCGCGAACTGGTCCGGCATGTCGACGACTGCCCGCGCTGCCGCCGTACCGCCGAGCGCGCGGTCACCTGCCGCTGGCCCGGCGCGAGCGTCACCCCCTCCGAGCTGCCCGTCCTGGAGGCACCCCGCGCGACCCTGCACATCGCCATGGCGCACCTCCCGCGCGCGCGGGGCGCCGCCGCACCGCGCTTCGACCGGCGTGGCTTTCCGATGGACCCGAAGGACCGCGCGGCCCGCCGCGACCGCCTCCGCGCGCGTGCCGTGACCACGACCGTCGTCGCCACCGTCGTGGCCGCCCCGGTGCTGGCGCTCTGGGCCGCCTACAGGGGCACGCCCACCGCCGAGGGCGCCGAGGGCCGCTCGGCCTCCGCCAGTGAGGCGCGCGGCCCCGGCGGCCTGGACGGCGAGGCGGTCGGCGACGGCTACGAGAACGCGGCCAACGCCGGCATCCGGCCCGGCGACCGCTTCACCAAGGGCAACAAGCCCGACGTGTCCGTGGAGGTCATCAGCGTCACCGGCGCGGGCAAGAAGGGCGCCGGCCGGCTGGAGGTCACGGCCGACAACAGTGGCGACACCACGCTGATCACCCTCACCGCCACCGGCGACACCCAGGTCCGCTGGTCCGCGACCACCGGCGCCTCCTGGCTCTACCTCAGCCAGTCCTCGGGAACCCTCGCTCCCGGCGAAGCGTTGACGATCAAGGTGTACGTGGACCATCTGCGAGAGCCGTCGGGCTACTGGAGCGCGCGGGTGGCCGTGTCACCGGCCGGAGCCGTCGTCTCCATCGAGGGGTACGGCACCGCGCCCACCCCGACCGACCCCGGCACCCCCGCCGACCCGCCGCCCTCGTCCTCCGACCCGACACCCACCACGTCAGCCCCTACGGACCCCAGCCCGAGCGACCCACCGCCCTCGTCGCCCGACCCGGACCCGACCCCGAGCGACACGGCCCCGTCGGACCCGGCGAGCACGCCGCCGCCCAGCGACAGCGGCGACCCGAGCCCGTCGACGTCCTAGCCGTGACAGTGGCAGTGGACGTGGAGTGGTCAGTCCACCGGGTCCGCAGGATGGGGTGCCAGCAGGGGCAGCTGCGAGGCCAGCCGCTCCTCGCACAGTTCGACCAGGCGGTCGTAGCCGGCCTTGCCCATCAGCTCGGTCAGCTCCGGGCCGTAGGACACGTACACCGGATCGCCCGCGCCGTGCGCCGAGGTCGCCGACGTGCACCACCAGTGCAGGTCATGGCCGCCCGGACCCCAGCCGCGCCGGTCGTACTCACCGATCGACACCTGGAGCACCCGGGTGTCGTCGGGCCGGTCGATCCACTCGTACGTCCGCCGCACCGGAAGCTGCCAGCAGACGTCCGGCTTGGTCTCCAGCGGCTCGCGGCCCTCCTTTATGGCCAGGATGTGCAGCGAGCAGCCCGCACCGCCGGCGAAGCCGGGACGGTTCTGGAAGATGCACGAACCCTGGAAGGGCCGGGTCTGCCGGTCGCCGTCCTCGTCCTCCGAGATCCAGCCGTGTTCCCGGCCCTCGTCATGGAACTGCCAGATCTCCGGGGTGAGCCTGGCCACATGCCCGGCCACCCGCTTCTCGTCGTCCTCGTCGGAGAAGTGCGCGCCCAGCGTGCAGCACCCGTCATCCGCGCGGCCCGCCTGGATGCCCTGGCAGCCGCTGCCGAAGATGCAGTTCCAGCGAGAGGTCAGCCATGTCAGATCGCACCGGAAGACCTGCTCGTCGTCCGCCGGATCAGGGAATTCCACCCACGCGCGCGCGAAGTCGAGCCCCTTCTCGTCCGCGGCCCGGGCCTTCTTCGACATCTTCGGCGACTTCACCTCGGTCACCAGCTGCGACTTCTGGGAGTCCGCCGACGCGGTCGCCGACGACTTCCCCGACGACCCCGATGACTTCACCTGCGACTTCGCCTGCGAAGAAGCGTCGGAGGCCGGGGCGGCCTGCTCATTCTTCGCCTTTTTGGTCTTTGGCACGCGTCCAGGGTAAGTCGCCCAGGACGGCTCCGGGGACGGCGCCCGGTTCGGCTGGCAGTAGCGTTCCGTACATGAGACTCGGTGTCCTCGACGTGGGATCGAACACGGTGCATCTGCTGGTGGTGGATGCACACCCTGGCGCGCGCCCGCTGCCCGCGCACTCGCACAAGGTGGAGCTGCGCCTGGCCCAACTCCTCGACGAGGCCGGGGCCGTGAGCCCCGAAGGGGTCGACCGACTCATAGCGGTCGTCAAGGAGGCCCTCCAGGCCGCCGAGGACAAGGGCGTCGAGGATCTCCTGCCGTTCGCCACCTCCGCCGTGCGCGAGGCCAGCAACGCCGACGACGTCCTCGCGCGCGTGCACACCGAGACCGGCGTCGAGCTCCAGGTCCTCAGCGGCGCCGAAGAAGCCCGTCTCACCTTCCTCGCCGCCCGCCGCTGGTTCGGCTGGTCGGCCGGGAAGCTGCTCGTCCTCGACATCGGAGGCGGCAGCCTGGAGATCGCGTACGGCATCGACGAGGAGCCCGACGCGGCGGTCTCGCTGCCGCTCGGCGCCGGCCGCCTCACCGCCGGCTGGCTCCCGGGCGACCCGCCGGACCCGGAGGCGATCAGGGCCCTACGACGTCATGTCCGCGCCCAGATCGCCCGCACGGTCGGCGAGTTCGCCCGCTTCGGCGCCCCCGACCACGTCGTCGCCACCTCCAAGACCTTCAAGCAGCTGGCCCGCCTCGCCGGCGCCGCCCGCTCCGCCGAGGGCCTCTATGTCCAGCGTGAGCTGAAGCGTGAGTCCCTGGAGGCGTGGGTACCCCAGCTGGCAGGCATGACGGAGGCGCAGCGCAGCGAGCTGCCGGGGGTCTCGGAGGGCCGTGCCGGACAGCTCCTCGCGGGCGCCCTGGTGGCGGAGGGCGCGATGGACCTGTTCGGCGTGGAGAAGCTGGAGATCTGCCCCTGGGCGCTCAGGGAGGGCGTCATCCTGCGGCGACTTGATCACATGGGCTCGGTGTAGACACCCCAGGGGCGCGAGCCACCACGAACGCGCCCGCACCCGCCCGTGGCAAACCCCACAACGGCGAACAGGCACCCCGCACCCACCCGACCCAACCCTTTAGGCTGACCCCCGTGGCAGAACCAGTCGTACGGATCCCGGATGCGAAGGTGGCGCTCTCCACGGCCTCCGTCTACCCGGAGTCCACGGCGACGGCCTTCGAGATCGCCGCACGCCTCGGCTACGACGGCGTAGAGGTCATGGTGTGGACCGACCCCGTCAGCCAGGACATCGAAGCCCTGCGCAGGCTGAGCGACTACCACCAGATCCCGATCCTCGCCGTGCACGCCCCCTGCCTGCTCATCACCCAGCGCGTCTGGTCCACCGACCCCTGGGTCAAGCTCCAGCGCGCCCAGGCCGCCGCCGAGAAGCTGGGCGCGAGCACGGTAGTCGTCCACCCCCCGTTCCGCTGGCAGCGCCAGTACGCCCGCGACTTCGTCGAGGGGATCTGGCGGATGGCCAACGAGACGGACGTACGGTTCGCCGTCGAGAACATGTACCCCTGGCGCTACCGCGACCGCGAGATGCTCGCGTACGCCCCCGACTGGGACGTCACCAAAGAGGACTACCGGCACTTCACGATCGACCTCAGCCATTCCGCGACGGCCCGTTCCGACGCGATGGAGATGGTCGGCCGCATGGGCGACCGCCTCGGCCATGTCCACCTCGCCGACGGGCGCGGCTCGGCGAAGGACGAGCACCTCGTCCCCGGGCGCGGCACCCAGCCCTGCGCCGAGCTGCTGGAACGTCTCGCCCTGACCGGCTTCGACGGCCATGTCGTCATCGAGGTCAACACCCGGCGCGCGATGTCCAGCGCCGAACGTGAGGCCGATCTGGCGGAGGCGCTGGCGTTCACCCGGCTCCATCTGGCGTCGGCGGTGAAGGTGCCCCGGCGATGAGCGGCGTGACGGCGGCCGGAGAGGGATCCTCCTCGCGACGCCGGGGCCGACCTCCTCGTACGGAATCCGCCGGAACCCGCGACCGCATCCTGGCCGCCGCCCGCGAGGAGTTCTCCGAGCGCGGGTACGAGAAGACGTCGGTGCGCGGCATCGCCAAGGCCGCCGGGGTCGACTCGGCCCTGGTCCACCACTACTTCGGCACCAAGGAGCAGGTCTTCGAGGCGGCCGTGGAGGTGGCCTTCGCGCCGGCGCTGATCGTGCGGGACACCGTGCTCGAAGGGCCGCTCGACGACGTCGGCGAGCGGATGACCCGGGTGATCTTCGGGCTCTGGGAGAACCCCGTGACCCGCAAGCCGCTGCTCGCGATCGTCCGGTCGGCGGTGAACAACGAGGCCGCCGCCACCGTCTTTCGCCGCCTGGTCTCCGCGCAGCTGCTGCGCCGCATCGCCGGTGAGCTCGACGCCCCGGACGCGGAACTGCGCGCCGAGCTGGCCGCCGCACAGCTGGTCGGGATCGCGATGCTCCGGTACGTGATCAAGGTGGAGCCGCTGGCCTCGGCGGACGTGGAGCAGATCATCGCCCGGGTGGCGCCGGTGGTGCAGGGGCATCTGACCAACCCCTGAGGCAGTGAACCCAGGTGCCTCTGGCTGAGACATACGTCCCGTATTCCGGACACCCTGTCCGCCCTCTGGATGACCGGCGTACGCTCGATAGCAGCCATATCTGTCTGAAGGAGCGAGCGACGATGCCCGAGCTGAGGTCCCGCACAGTCACCCACGGCCGCAACATGGCGGGCGCACGCGCCCTTATGCGCGCCTCCGGTGTACCCGGTGCGGACATCGGCCGCAAGCCGATCATCGCCGTCGCGAACTCCTTCACCGAGTTCGTTCCGGGCCACACCCACCTCCAGCCGGTCGGCCGGATCGTCTCCCAGGCGATCGTCGAGGCCGGCGGCATCCCGCGCGAGTTCAACACGATCGCGGTGGACGACGGCATCGCGATGGGCCACGGCGGAATGCTGTACTCCCTCCCCTCCCGCGACCTGATCGCGGACTCGGTCGAGTACATGGTCGAGGCCCACTGCGCCGACGCCCTGATCTGCATCTCCAACTGCGACAAGATCACGCCGGGCATGCTCAACGCGGCCCTGCGCCTGAACATCCCGACGGTCTTCGTCTCCGGCGGCCCGATGGAGTCCGGCCGCGCCACGCTGGTGGACGGCACGGTCCGCACGCTCGACCTGGTCGACGCGATCTCCGACGCCGTGAACGACAAGATCTCGGACGAGGACATCCTCCGTATCGAGGAGAACGCCTGCCCCACCTGCGGCAGCTGTTCCGGCATGTTCACCGCCAACTCGATGAACTGTCTGACGGAGGCCATCGGCCTCTCGCTCCCCGGCAACGGCTCGGTCCTGGCCACGCACACGGCCCGCCGCCGGCTGTACGAGGACGCGGCCCGCACGGTCATGGACATCACCCGGCGCTACTACGAGCAGGACGACGAGACGGTCCTGCCGCGTTCGATCGCCACCTTCGCGGCCTTCGAGAACGCGATGGCGCTCGACATCGCCATGGGCGGCTCGACCAACACGATCCTGCATCTGCTGGCCGCGGCCCAGGAGGCCGAGGTCCCCTTCGGCCTGGACGAGATCAACGCGGTCTCGCGCCGCGTGCCCTGCCTGGCCAAGGTCGCCCCGAACGTGGCGAAGAACCGCACGTACTACATGGAGGACGTGCACCGCGCGGGCGGCATCCCGGCCCTGCTGGGCGAACTGCACCGCGCCGGCCTCCTGAACGAGGACGTCCATTCGGTCCACAGCCCGTCCCTGGCGGACTGGCTGAAGACCTGGGACGTCCGCGGCGGCTCCCCTTCCGCCGATGCGGTGGAACTGTGGCACGCGGCCCCGGGCTGCGTCCGCTCCGCCGAGGCCTTCTCCCAGTCCGAGCGCTGGGACACGCTGGACGAGGACGCGGCGGGCGGCTGCATCCGCTCCGCCGAACACGCCTACTCCAAGGACGGCGGCCTCGCGGTCCTCAAGGGCAACCTCGCGGTCGACGGCTGTGTCGTGAAGACGGCCGGCGTCGACGAGTCCATCTGGACCTTCGAGGGCCCGGCGGTCGTCTGCGAGTCGCAGGAAGAGGCCGTCCAGAAGATCCTCCTGAAGGAGATCAAGGAGGGCGACGTGGTGGTCATCCGCTACGAGGGCCCCAAGGGCGGCCCGGGCATGCAGGAGATGCTCTACCCGACCTCGTACCTGAAGGGCCGCGGCCTCGGCAAGGCCTGCGCGCTCGTCACCGACGGCCGCTTCTCCGGCGGCACCTCGGGCCTGTCGATCGGCCACGCCTCCCCCGAGGCGGCCGCCGGCGGCACCATCGCCCTCGTCGAGGACGGCGACCGCATCCGCATCGACATCCCGGGCCGCACGATCGACCTCCTCGTCGACGACGCGGAGCTGGCCCGCCGTGAGCAGGCGCTGGGCGGGGCGTACGTCCCCAAGAACCGCGAGCGCAAGGTCTCGGCCGCACTCCGCGCTTACGCGGCGATGGCCACGAGTGCGGACAAGGGCGCGGTGCGGGACGTGTCGAAGCTGGGCTGAACGCCCTGACGCACGGGGCCCTGCCGTACGGGGTCCTGACTCAGGGGTCCTGCCGTACGGGATTCCGACCTACGGGGCCATCTCCTTCGGGGGGTGGCCCCTTCGGCTGCTACCAGGCCGACGGGGCCTGCGCGTCGACGGCGAAGACGGTGCCGTCGGGGGCGGTGGCGTAGGCGTGGCCGTCGGTGAGGACGGGGACCGGCAGCGACGACGTCACCTGGTCCGCGTGCGGTCCGAGCCGCGGCCGGGTCTGCCCGAGCAGCCGTCCGCCGGTGGCGGAGACGGCGAGCAGCCGGCCGTCGGGGGCGGTGACATACACCCGGTGGCCGTCGCTCACCGGTGCCGAACCCTGGCTCACGGCCGTCTCCAGCGACCACAGCTGCCTCTTCGCGCCCATGTCGACCGCCACCAGCGAGCCGCCCGTGCCCAGCAGCCAGACGCGGTCGCCGCGCACGGTGGCCTGCGCCTGGTCCACGGGCACGGTCAGCGGCACGCGCCGCGCCGCCCCGGACTCCAGGTCGTACCGGACCACGGCGCTCGTCTCGCCGTAACCGCCGCCGTCGGCCAGGAAGAAGACGGCGCCGTCCGAGGTGCCGACCGGGCGCAGCGCACCGTCCAGCCGGTCGTCCCGCTCCACCTCGCCCGAGGCCGGGTCCACTCTCGTCACGCGCGTACTGGTTCCGTCCGCGGATCTGCCGGTGCGGTAGGCCCAGGGGCTGTCGGGGAACGACGCGAAGCCGGAGTCGGCCGAACCGGGCAGGCGCTTGCGCCACTTGATCTCGCCGGTCGCGCTGTCGACGCCGGTGGCCCTGCCGTCGGCGCCGGTCAGCAGCAGCGTTCCGCGGGCGTGGGCGAAGCCCCGGTACGCGGACAGGTCGAGCTTCCACCGTGTGGCGCCCGTCGCCGGATCGAGCGCGAGCAGCCGCCGGCCCGCGTGGGTCACCACGTGCGCCAGGCCGCCGGAGAAGACCGGCGGCTCGCTGGGGGAGTCGCCGTCACCGAGCGGGTGCCGCCACAGCACATGGCCGTCGGCGGGATCGAGACCGGCGACCAGCCCGGTCTGCACGCACAGCAGCCGCCCGCCGCCGTACGAGCACCGGGGCAGACCGCCTTCCGCGCCCTTCGGCCGGGCGGCCCACGGGCCGAACCCGGCGGACGTGGCCGGTGCCGCACTGCTGCGCGGGCCGGCGTCCCCGTCGCCGACGAGCTGGACCGAGGCCAGTGCCGCCAGCGCGACGAGGCCCAGCGCCCCGGCCCCGATCGCCGCCCCCTTGCCCGGCCGCCGCTTCCTTGACTCCACGGGGCGCGGTTCGGGCTGCGCGGGCGTCTCGCCGGTGCGCTGCGCGGGGATGAACGCCTGGGTGTCGTACGAGGCCGCGACCGACCGCAGCTCCCGCATCAACTCGTCCGGCGTGGGCCGGTCCTCGGGTTCCTTGGCCAGACACCGCTCGACCAGCGCCGCGAGATTCTCCGGTACGCCGGTCAGGTCGGGCTCGTCGTGCACGACCTGGTAGGCGACGACATAGGGGCTGTCGGAGTCGAACGGCCCCCGCCCCGTGGCCGCGTGCACCATCACGGACCCCAGCGCGAAGATGTCTGCGGCGGGGCCGACGGCCCGCGGTCGCCGGAACTGCTCGGGTGCCATGAAGGGCGGCGTGCCGATCAACTTCCCCGTCTCGGTGCGCAGTTCGCTGTCCTTTGGCCGAGAAATGCCGAAGTCGATGACCTTGGGCCCGTCCTCGGCGAGCAGCACGTTGCTCGGCTTGAGATCACGGTGGACGACACCGACCCGGTGGATGTCGCGCAGCGCCTCGGCCAGCCCCGCCATCAGCCGGCGCAACTGGGCCGTCGGCATGGGGCCGTTCCGCTTGACCTCGTCGGCGAGAGTCGGGCCGGGGATGAACAGCGTGGCCATCCAGGGCCGTTCGGCCTCCGGATCGGCATCGACGACGGGCGCGGTGAACGCCCCGCTGACCCTGCGCGCCGCGGAGATCTCCTGCCGGAAACGTCCCCTGAACTCGGGATCCCTGGCGAATTCGGCGTGTACGACCTTCACCGCGAGCGTCATCCCCGAGGCGCTGCGCGCACGATGCACGACGCCCATGCCGCCGGACCCGAGGCGTGCTTCCAGACGATAGTGACCGGCGTATGCGGGAAGTTCCGCTTCCGCGTCCGCTCCGGTGTTCTGCTGTGGCGCCATGGGACCACCCCCGTGCTGTTCGTCCGCGTGCGCGACGCACGGAGCCTAGTCGATGACTCGTACGAGACAGAGGCGGCTTGCTAGCGTTCGTGTTCGAGTCGCGCACGTCTGTTTCGGGACGCGTCGCGGGGGAATCAACGGGGCCCACGACAAGCGTGGGGCTCAACGGGGGAGGCTTTTCATGTCGGTTGACCGTGTCGAAGAGACCGAGGGTGCCGAGCACGAGATCGCCGTGACGGCGATGGCCGCGGCAACGGCCGTGCGCTACTACTCGGTTGCGCCGGGGGTGCGGCTCAACGTCCGCAGCGGACCGGGCACCACCTACTCCATCGTCGACGTGCTGCCCGAGGGCGCGGAGGTCGCGATCCTGTGCCAGACGCCCGGCACGACCATCGCGGGCCCCTACGGCACGAGCAACATCTGGGACTCCATCGCCAACGGCAAGTACGTCTCGGACGCCTATGTGCTCACCGGCAGCGACGGCTACGTCCGCCCGCGCTGCTCGGTCTGATCTCCAACCTCGGACATCTGGGCCAAGCTCCCCGACGGGGGCTGCATCTCGGACACGTACCTGAGGACAGGCAGCGACGACTGCATGCCGGCCGCTGCTGAGCCCCCGCGGGGCCCGCGCCCGTCCCCGGCCATAATCGACGTGTGAGCGACGAACACGGCACCCAGGACAGCGCGGGCCCCGCGACCGGGCCCCGCCCGGAACCCATCCGCTTCTTCGGCACGACCTGGGTCGACCACACCGACGGCTACACCCTCCGCCGTGTCGCCGCCGCCGCGGGCTCCCTCGCGGCAGCTGCCGTCTCCTGCCTCGTCCTCCGCTTCGCCTACGAGGGCCTGGCGATCGCCGACATCGGCAGCTTCGTCACCCTCCTCATGGTCGTGATGTTCGCGATCTGTAGCGCCCTGGCCTTCCGCCACACCTGGGACGGTTTCACCAAGCGCCCCGACCCCGACCGCCAGGCGTCCCTGCGCGGCCTGCTGGCCATCGGCTTCGTCGGGTCCCTCCTCGCCTACTTCTTCCGCTCCCTCACCGAGGCCCCGGGCGAGAAGCTCCACCGCGAGGAGTACGAGACGGCCCTCAAGCAGTACGAGAAGCGCACCACCCGCCGCACCGGCAACCCGTCGAAGAAGCGCCGCCGCTCCTGAGCGCAGACGGCCCTCGCCTCCCCTCTCACCAAGAACTCATCGCACCCCGCACCCACCTCCGCCACCATGGCGGTATGACGACGGCCTCCTCGCACACCGCCCGTGCCCACTCCTTCAACGCCGCCGCAGCCCAGTACGCGGCGAACCGCCCCTCCTACCCGCCCGCTCTCTTCGACGCCGTCGAGGACCTCGCCGGCCGGCCCCTCACCGGCGCCCGCGTCGCGGACATCGGCGCCGGCACCGGTATCGCCACCGCCCTGCTGCACGCCCGCGGCGCCGACGTGCTCGCCGTCGAACCCGGTGACGGCATGGCCGCCCAGTTCCGCCACAGCCACCCCGACATACCGATCGTCCGCGGCAACGGCAACACCCTCCCCCTGGCCGACGCCTCCGTCGACCTCGTCACCTACGCCCAGGCCTGGCACTGGACCGACCCGGCCCTCGCCGGCGCCGAGGCATTCCGCGTGCTGCGCCCGGGCGGCGCGCTCGCGCTGTGGTGGAACACCGACGCCCACGACGTGCCATGGATCGCCGACGCCTCACGGCGGATCGAGCGCCACTTCGCCGTGAACGTCACCGCCGAGCAGCGGAACGTCGGCGCCCACGCTGTGGACCCCTCCGGCCGCCTCGACCTGACCCAGCGCACGGTCCGCTGGAGCCGCCGCCTCCCCGTCGACGCCCACCTGGCCAACCTCGGCAGCCACTCGATCTTCCTGGTCGCCGACGAGGAACACACCACGGCCTTCCTCACCGAGGAGCGCCGGCACCTGCTTGAGGTGTTCCCGGACGGAATCGTCGAGGAGACCTACGACGTGAAGCTGTTCGTCGCCATCAACGCCTGACCCCGCCCGGCGGCCCACCCCTCCAGGGCCGCCGCGCAGGCGTGGTCCAGATGCCGCAGCCCGCCCAGCTCCAGCCGTACCTCCCGGTCGCGAGGCAAGGCCTCCAACGCGTCGAGCAGCTTCGGCAGCCGCAGGAACGTCGCATGCCCCAGCACCCGGACGACCAGCCCCGCCTCCCCACGGTCCTCGGTCTCCACATGCACATGGCTGGCGTCCCACGCGGTCTTCGCCACCGCCAGCGCCAACCCCACCAACACCCCCTCGAAGAGATCGCCCACGACGATCGCCGTCGCGGTCACCACCAGCACGACCACCTCCCCCCGATGCCCGCGCCACAGCACCCGCACCTCCCGCACCGGCACGAGCTTGCACCCGGCGTGCACCAGCAGCGCGGCCAGCGCCGCCACCGGAATCACCCCGAGCACCCCGGGGACGACGACCGTGAAGAGCAGCAGCCACACCCCGTGCAGCACCCGGGACGCCTTGGTGCGAGCCCCCGCCTGAACATTCGCGGCGCTCCGCACGATCACCGCGGTCATCGGCAGCGCCCCGAGCACCCCGCACACCGCGTTGCCCGCGCCCTGCGCGATCAGCTCACGGTCGTAGTCCGTACGCCGCCCGTCATGCAGGCGGTCCTCCGCCGCCGCGCTGAACAGTGACTCCGCCGACGCGATCAGCGCGAACGCGACGACCGTCCCCAACACGCCGACTTCCGTCAGCCGGCCGACATCCGCTGCCTCCGGCAGCCGTACGGCATCCAGCAGCCCCCGCACCTCGACCCGCCACACCTCCAGGCCGAACACCCCGGTCACCGCCGCCGCGAGGCCGACCGCGACCAGCGGCGCGGGCACCAGGCGCGCCCCGCGCTGCCATCGCGGCCACAGCAGCAGTACGACAACAGTGGCACCCCCCACTGACAACGCCACCGGATCCAGCAGCGCCGGCAGCGACACCAGCCCGGAAAGCTTGGCGAGCCCGCCCCCGGGCGCGGTCACGTCGCCCAGCGCATAGACCTGACCGGCGACCAGGACCAGTCCGATCCCGGCGAGCATCCCCTGCACGACCGCCACGGACACCGCCCTGAACCACCGCCCGAGCCGCAGCACCCCGAGCCCGAGCTGCACCAGCCCGGCGCCGAACACCAGCACCCCGAGCGCCGCGATCCCGTACCGGTGCACGGCCTCGTAGACCAGCACCGTCAGTCCCGCCGCCGGCCCGCTCACCTGGAGGCTGCTGCCAGGCAGCACCCCGGCGACCAGCCCGCCGACGATCCCGGTCACCAGCCCCAGCTCGGCGGGCACACCGGAGGCTATGGCGACCCCTACGCACAGCGGCAGCGCCACGAGAAACACGACGAGGGAAGCGAACAGATCGGCCTTGTGTACGCCATCGCGCAGAACACGCATGACAGGAGCACCTCCGGTTGCGAAGCGATCAGGAGATGCGTGGGCGCGCCGTGTCGGGGGAGTACACGGCACTGAATCCCATTGTCAGGAAGGGGAGTTGATCGCGCAGCCCGCTCCACCGAGCCACAGGGGGCTCTTGAGGCGCACCGGCCGGATCGTCTGCCTCCGGTCACGCCATCACGCGCCTGCGCTGCCGCGCCCGCCGTACGCACGCTGCTTGACGAGCCCGGGGCCCGAGAGCATTATTCATCGCATGATGAATTATTCTTCCGGGCCGCCCGACACCCCTGCCGTCCACGCCGAAGGCCTCACCGTCGTCCGCGGCCCCCGCACCGTCCTACGCGGCCTCGACTTCACCGTCCCCCGCGGTCAGATCACCGGCCTCCTAGGTCCTTCCGGCTGCGGAAAATCCACCCTCATGCGCTCCGTCGTCGGCACCCAGGCCAAGGCCACCGGCACCCTCGACGTCCTTGGCCACCCCGCAGGACACCCCGCCCTGCGCACCCGCATCGGCTACGTCACCCAAGCCCCCTCCGTCTACGACGACCTGACCGTCCGCCAGAACCTCGCCTACTTCGCCGCGATCCTCGCCCCCGGCCACGCCGCCGCCGACCGCCGCCACACCGACGTCACCCGGGTCATCGACGACGTCGACCTCACCAGCCACGCCGACTCCCTCGCCGGCAACCTCTCCGGCGGCCAACGCAGCCGCGTCTCCCTGGCCGTGGCCCTCCTCGGCACCCCCGAACTCCTCGTCCTCGACGAACCCACCGTCGGCCTGGACCCCGTCCTGCGCCGCGACCTCTGGAACCTCTTCCACGACATCGCCACCCAGCGCGGCGCCACCCTCCTCATCTCCTCCCACGTCATGGACGAGGCCGAGCGCTGCCACCGCCTCCTCCTCATGCGCGAGGGCGAGATCCTCGCCGACGACACCCCGGACGCCCTGCGCACCCGCACCGGCTCCGACACCGTCGAAGACGCCTTCCTGCACCTCGTGGACGAGGCCGTCGCAGCGGGACGCAAGGAGAACAAGAAGGAGAACAAGAAGGAGAGCAAGCGGGAGAACGAGAGGGAGACGACCCGATGAGCACCACGACCGCCACCACGCCCGTCACCCCAGCCCCGACCAGCGCCCTCAACGCCTCCCGCACCCTCGCCACCGCGGCCCGCGTCCTGCGCCAGCTCCGCCACGACCCGCGTTCGATCGCGCTGATGATCCTGGTGCCCTGCGTGATGCTGTTCCTGCTGCGCTACGTCTTCGACGGCAGCCCGCGCACCTTCGACAACATCGGCGCCTCCCTCCTCGGGATCTTCCCCCTGATCACGATGTTCCTCGTCACCTCCATCGCCACCCTCCGCGAACGCACCTCCGGCACCCTCGAACGCCTACTCGCCATGCCCCTCGGCAAAGGCGACCTCATCGCCGGCTACGCCCTCGCCTTCGGCACCCTCGCGATCATCCAGTCCGCCCTCGCCACCGCCCTCGCCCTCTGGGGCCTCGGCCTCGACGTCACCGGCAGCCCCTGGCTCCTCCTCCTGGTCGCCCTGCTCGACGCGCTCCTCGGCACCGCCCTCGGCCTCTTCGTATCGGCCTTCGCCGCCTCCGAGTTCCAGGCCGTCCAGTTCATGCCGGCCGTGATCTTCCCCCAGCTCCTCCTCTGCGGCCTGTTCACACCCCGGGACAACATGCACCCCGTGCTGGAGGCCATCTCCGACGTACTCCCCATGTCCTACGCCGTCGACGGCATGAACGAGGTCCTCAAGCACACCGACATGACCGCCACCTTCGTCCGCGACGCCCTGATCGTGGCCGGCTGCGCCCTGCTGGTCCTGGGCCTGGGCGCGGCGACGCTGAGGCGCAGGACGCAATAGCCGACACCCGCGCACCCGGACAGCGGCCGACGTCCCGCCCACCGGACAACCGAGCCACACCCCCACCCCCGGTGCGAGGATGAACCCCGGACGACGCAACCCCCGGAGGGCACCCGCAGCCATGACCCAGAAAGTCGCAGTCCTCGGCACCGGCAAGATCGGCGAAGCCCTGCTCAGCGGAATGATCCGAGGCGGCTGGGCCCCGGCCGGCCTCCTCGTCACCGCCCGCCGGCAGGAGCGAGCCGAAGAACTCCGCGCGCGCTACGGAGTCACGCCGGTCACCAACGCCGAGGCCGCCAAGACCGCCGACACCCTGATCCTTACGGTCAAGCCGCAGGACATGGGCACCCTCCTGGACGAGCTCGCCCCGCACGTCCCCGCCGACCGACTGATCATCAGCGGTGCGGCAGGCATCCCCACCTCCTTCTTCGAGGAGCGCCTCGCCGCGGGCACCCCGGTCGTCCGCGTCATGACGAACACCCCCGCCCTCGTCGACGAGGCCATGTCCGTCATCTCCGGCGGCAGCCACGCCACCGCCGACCACCTCGCCCACGCCGAGGAGATCTTCGGCGCCGTCGGCAAGACGCTGCGCGTGCCCGAGTCCCAGCAGGACGCCTGCACCGCCCTCTCCGGCTCCGGCCCGGCGTACTTCTTCTACCTGGTCGAAGCCATGACGGACGCCGGCATCCTGCTCGGCCTGCCCCGCGACAAGGCCCACGACCTCATCGTCCAGTCCGCGATCGGCGCCGCCACGATGCTCCGCGACAGCGGCGAACACCCCGTCAAGCTCCGCGAGAACGTCACGTCCCCCGCGGGCACGACGATCAACGCCATCCGCGAGCTCGAGAACCACGGCGTACGAGCGGCCCTCATCGCCGCCCTCGAAGCCGCCCGCGACCGCAGCCGCGAACTGGCCTCCGGCAACAACTGACGACACCGGCCGCCCCACCCCAGGGAGGGGCGGCCCAGCGCATGCTCTAAGCGGTCACCCCGATATCGGCAGCCGCCGGCAGCAGCCCGATCGCCCGATACGCGGCATCCACGGTCGGCCGGGCCATCGCCCGAGCCTTCTCCGCACCATCCCGCAGCACCCCCTCCACATAGCCAGGATCCGCGCACAACTCCTTGTGCCTCTCCTGCACGGGCCTCAGAACCTCCACCACGGCGTCCGCAGTGTCCTTCTTCAAGGCGCCGTACGACTCATATACACCGCTCAGCTCCTCGGGGTTCCCACCCGAGCACGCCGCGAGGATCTCCAGCAGATTGGCCACCCCCGGCCGAGCCTCCCGGTCGTACACGACCTCGGACCCACTGTCGGTCACCGCCCGCATGACCTTCTTCCGTACGACGTCCGGCTCGTCCAGCAGATAGACGATCCCAGGCCCGACGTCGTCGCTCTTCCCCATCTTCGACGCCGGATCCTGAAGATTCATGACCCGAGCCGCCACACCGGGACGCGTGACCCGAGGCACCACGAACGTATGGCCGTACCGCTGGTTGAACCGCACCGCGATGTCCCGCGCCAGCTCCACATGCTGCGCCTGGTCGTCTCCGACCGGCACCTCGTCCGTCCGGTACGCCAGGATGTCCGCCGCCATCAGCACCGGATACGTCAGCAGCGACAGCCGCACACTCCCGCCACGCTCCCGCTCCCGCGCGGCCTTCTCCTTGTACTGGATCATCCGCCGCATCTCACCGTCCGTGGCCACGCACTCCAGCAGATACGACAGCCGCGCGTGCTCGTCCACATGACTCTGTACGAACACGGTGCACAGCTCCGGATCCAGCCCCGTGGCAAGCAACAGGGTCGCCGCCTGCCGACTGAGCCGCCGCACCCGCGCCGGATCGTGGTCCACGGTCAGCGCGTGCAGGTCTACGACGCAGAAGAGCGCGTCGGCCTGGTGCTGGTCCACGGCAGCCCACCGCCGCATGGCCCCCAGGTAGTTCCCCAGCGTCAGATGCCCGGTCGGCTTGACCCCACTGAAGACCCTTGTCATCTCTACTCCATCTCCTGGTCGGGACCGCCGCCTGTGCGGGCCGTCCCCCTGGAGCTCCGGAGGAGATACGAGAACGGCCGCCGAAGCGGCGGCCGTTGAGTGCATACGTAGGTCCGGCCGCCGTCAGGCGGCCCACCACAGCTGGGTGTACGTACGCGTCGTCATGCGTCCCACAGTACGCCTGGAGGGTCCCCTCCGGGGTGGGGTTGACACACCCGGACCCGGTCCGTAGTGTTCTCCGAGTTGTCCGACGTGAGAGCCGACTCCGGTCGGTCCCCGGACAGCCATTCCGCAGGTACCAGCAAACAATCGACGACCTGTCGTCGTGCGTATTGGCGTGCGTATTCGCGAAATGAGGAATCCACGTTCGAAAGGACGCGGACCCCCGATTAGCTCGGGGGCCGGGAATCCGCTAAAGTCTCACTCGTCGGAACGGCCCAACGGCCGGGAAGACAAGCCCCGCTGACTGGGAGTCAGGCCCGAAAGGATCTGATAGAGTCGGAACCGCCGGAAAGGGAAACGCGAAAGCGGAAACCTGGAAAGCACCGAGGAAATCGGAACCGGAAACGGTCTGATAGAGTCGGAAACGCAAGACCGAAGGGAAAAGCCCGGAGGAAAGCCTGAGAGAGTCTCTCGGGTGAGTACAAAGGAAGCGTCCGTTCCTTGAGAACTCAACAGCGTGCCAAAAATCAACGCCAGATTTAGTTGATACCCCGTCTCCGACCGGTTCCGGTTGGGGCGAGGTTCCTTTGAAGAAACATACAGCGAGGACGCTGTGAACCATCGGATTATTCCTCCGGTGGTTCCGCTCTCGTGTGTGTGCACCGGATTACCGGTAAACATTCACGGAGAGTTTGATCCTGGCTCAGGACGAACGCTGGCGGCGTGCTTAACACATGCAAGTCGAACGATGAACCACTTCGGTGGGGATTAGTGGCGAACGGGTGAGTAACACGTGGGCAATCTGCCCTTCACTCTGGGACAAGCCCTGGAAACGGGGTCTAATACCGGATACCACTACCGCAGGCATCTGTGGTGGTTGAAAGCTCCGGCGGTGAAGGATGAGCCCGCGGCCTATCAGCTTGTTGGTGAGGTAATGGCTCACCAAGGCGACGACGGGTAGCCGGCCTGAGAGGGCGACCGGCCACACTGGGACTGAGACACGGCCCAGACTCCTACGGGAGGCAGCAGTGGGGAATATTGCACAATGGGCGAAAGCCTGATGCAGCGACGCCGCGTGAGGGATGACGGCCTTCGGGTTGTAAACCTCTTTCAGCAGGGAAGAAGCGAAAGTGACGGTACCTGCAGAAGAAGCGCCGGCTAACTACGTGCCAGCAGCCGCGGTAATACGTAGGGCGCAAGCGTTGTCCGGAATTATTGGGCGTAAAGAGCTCGTAGGCGGCTTGTCACGTCGGGTGTGAAAGCCCGGGGCTTAACCCCGGGTCTGCATTCGATACGGGCTAGCTAGAGTGTGGTAGGGGAGATCGGAATTCCTGGTGTAGCGGTGAAATGCGCAGATATCAGGAGGAACACCGGTGGCGAAGGCGGATCTCTGGGCCATTACTGACGCTGAGGAGCGAAAGCGTGGGGAGCGAACAGGATTAGATACCCTGGTAGTCCACGCCGTAAACGGTGGGAACTAGGTGTTGGCGACATTCCACGTCGTCGGTGCCGCAGCTAACGCATTAAGTTCCCCGCCTGGGGAGTACGGCCGCAAGGCTAAAACTCAAAGGAATTGACGGGGGCCCGCACAAGCAGCGGAGCATGTGGCTTAATTCGACGCAACGCGAAGAACCTTACCAAGGCTTGACATACACCGGAAAGCATTAGAGATAGTGCCCCCCTTGTGGTCGGTGTACAGGTGGTGCATGGCTGTCGTCAGCTCGTGTCGTGAGATGTTGGGTTAAGTCCCGCAACGAGCGCAACCCTTGTCCTGTGTTGCCAGCATGCCCTTCGGGGTGATGGGGACTCACAGGAGACCGCCGGGGTCAACTCGGAGGAAGGTGGGGACGACGTCAAGTCATCATGCCCCTTATGTCTTGGGCTGCACACGTGCTACAATGGCAGGTACAATGAGCTGCGAAACCGTGAGGTGGAGCGAATCTCAAAAAGCCTGTCTCAGTTCGGATTGGGGTCTGCAACTCGACCCCATGAAGTCGGAGTTGCTAGTAATCGCAGATCAGCATTGCTGCGGTGAATACGTTCCCGGGCCTTGTACACACCGCCCGTCACGTCACGAAAGTCGGTAACACCCGAAGCCGGTGGCCCAACCCCTTGTGGGAGGGAGCTGTCGAAGGTGGGACCAGCGATTGGGACGAAGTCGTAACAAGGTAGCCGTACCGGAAGGTGCGGCTGGATCACCTCCTTTCTAAGGAGCACTTCTAGGCAGCCGCAAGGTTGTCCAGAGGCCAGCATGCGAGCGAATGTCTCGCACTGGTTGCTCATGGGTGGAACGTTGATTATTCGGCACTTTCAGTCATCTCGGACTGCCAGTACTGCTCTTCGGAGCGTGGAAAGCTGATCATGAGTGGCGAGGGTGTCGGGCACGCTGTTGGGTGTCTGAGGGAATGAACCCCCTCGATGCCGGCCCCGGTGAAGCATCGCGTGAGCGGTGTGTGACGGGTGGCTGGTCGTTGTTTGAGAACTGCACAGTGGACGCGAGCATCTGTGGCCAAGTTTTTAAGGGCGCACGGTGGATGCCTTGGCACCAGGAACCGATGAAGGACGTGGGAGGCCACGATAGTCCCCGGGGAGTCGTCAACCAGGCTTTGATCCGGGGGTTTCCGAATGGGGAAACCCGGCAGTCGTCATGGGCTGTCACCCATACCTGAACACATAGGGTATGTGGAGGGAACGCGGGGAAGTGAAACATCTCAGTACCCGCAGGAAGAGAAAACAACCGTGATTCCGGGAGTAGTGGCGAGCGAAACCGGATGAGGCCAAACCGTATGCGTGTGAGACCCGGCAGGGGTTGCGTATACGGGGTTGTGGGATCTCTCTTTCACAGTCTGCCGGCTGTGAGACGAGTCAGAAACCGTTGATGTAGGCGAAGGACATGCGAAAGGTCCGGCGTAGAGGGTAAGACCCCCGTAGTCGAAACATCAGCGGCTCGTTTGAGAGACACCCAAGTAGCACGGGGCCCGAGAAATCCCGTGTGAATCTGGCGGGACCACCCGCTAAGCCTAAATATTCCCTGGTGACCGATAGCGGATAGTACCGTGAGGGAATGGTGAAAAGTACCGCGGGAGCGGAGTGAAATAGTACCTGAAACCGTGTGCCTACAAGCCGTGGGAGCGTCGGAACAAGGCTTGCCTTGTTCTCGTGACTGCGTGCCTTTTGAAGAATGAGCCTGCGAGTTTGCGGTGTGTTGCGAGGTTAACCCGTGTGGGGAAGCCGTAGCGAAAGCGAGTCCGAATAGGGCGATAGAGTAGCGCGCTCAAGACCCGAAGCGGAGTGATCTAGCCATGGGCAGGTTGAAGCGGAGGTAAGACTTCGTGGAGGACCGAACCCACCAGGGTTGAAAACCTGGGGGATGACCTGTGGTTAGGGGTGAAAGGCCAATCAAACTCCGTGATAGCTGGTTCTCCCCGAAATGCATTTAGGTGCAGCGTCGTGTGTTTCTTGCCGGAGGTAGAGCACTGGATAGGCGATGGGCCCTACCGGGTTACTGACCTTAGCCAAACTCCGAATGCCGGTAAGTGAGAGCGCGGCAGTGAGACTGTGGGGGATAAGCTCCATGGTCGAGAGGGAAACAGCCCAGAGCATCGACTAAGGCCCCTAAGCGTACGCTAAGTGGGAAAGGATGTGGAGTCGCACAGACAACCAGGAGGTTGGCTTAGAAGCAGCCACCCTTGAAAGAGTGCGTAATAGCTCACTGGTCTAGTGATTCCGCGCCGACAATGTAGCGGGGCTCAAGCGTACCGCCGAAGTCGTGTCATTCATACAATAGGGCCAACGCCTGTATGGATGGGTAGGGGAGCGTCGTGTGCCGGGTGAAGCCGCAGCGGAAGCTAGTGGTGGACGGTTCACGAGTGAGAATGCAGGCATGAGTAGCGATACACACGTGAGAAACGTGTGCGCCGATTGACTAAGGGTTCCTGGGTCAAGCTGATCTGCCCAGGGTAAGTCGGGACCTAAGGCGAGGCCGACAGGCGTAGTCGATGGATAACCGGTTGATATTCCGGTACCCGCTGTGAAGCGTCAAACATCGAACCCATTAATGCTAAGGCCGTGAAGCCGTTCCGGACCCTTCGGGGAAAGGAAAGTGGTGGAGCCGCCGAACCAAGGTGGTAGTAGGTGAGTGATGGGGTGACGCAGGAAGGTAGTCCATCCCGGGCGGTGGTTGTCCCGGGGTAAGGGTGTAGGCCGAGTGGTAGGCAAATCCGCCGCTCATTAAGGCTGAGACCTGATGCCGAGCCGATTGTGGTGAAGTGGATGATCCTATGCTGTCGAGAAAAGCCTCTAGCGAGTTTCATGGCGGCCCGTACCCTAAACCGACTCAGGTGGTCAGGTAGAGAATACCGAGGCGTTCGGGTGAACTATGGTTAAGGAACTCGGCAAAATGCCCCCGTAACTTCGGGAGAAGGGGGGCCATCACTGGTGAGGGGACTTGCTCTCCGAGCTGGGGGTGGCCGCAGAGACCAGCGAGAAGCGACTGTTTACTAAAAACACAGGTCCGTGCGAAGCCGTAAGGCGATGTATACGGACTGACGCCTGCCCGGTGCTGGAACGTTAAGGGGACCGGTTAGTGCGCTTTCGGGCGTGCGAAGCTGAGAACTTAAGCGCCAGTAAACGGCGGTGGTAACTATAACCATCCTAAGGTAGCGAAATTCCTTGTCGGGTAAGTTCCGACCTGCACGAATGGCGTAACGACTTCTCGACTGTCTCAACCATAGGCCCGGTGAAATTGCACTACGAGTAAAGATGCTCGTTTCGCGCAGCAGGACGGAAAGACCCCGGGACCTTTACTACAGTTTGATATTGGTGTTCGGTTCGGCTTGTGTAGGATAGCTGGGAGACTTTGAAGCGGCCACGCCAGTGGTTGTGGAGTCGTCGTTGAAATACCAGTCTGGTCGTGCTGGATGTCTAACCTGGGTCCGTGATCCGGATCAGGGACAGTGTCTGATGGGTAGTTTAACTGGGGCGGTTGCCTCCTAAAGAGTAACGGAGGCGCCCAAAGGTTCCCTCAGCCTGGTTGGCAATCAGGTGTTGAGTGTAAGTGCACAAGGGAGCTTGACTGTGAGACCGACGGGTCGAGCAGGGACGAAAGTCGGGACTAGTGATCCGGCGGTGGCTTGTGGAAGCGCCGTCGCTCAACGGATAAAAGGTACCCCGGGGATAACAGGCTGATCTTCCCCAAGAGTCCATATCGACGGGATGGTTTGGCACCTCGATGTCGGCTCGTCGCATCCTGGGGCTGGAGTCGGTCCCAAGGGTTGGGCTGTTCGCCCATTAAAGCGGTACGCGAGCTGGGTTTAGAACGTCGTGAGACAGTTCGGTCCCTATCCGCTGCGCGCGCAGGAATATTGAGAAGGGCTGTCCCTAGTACGAGAGGACCGGGACGGACGAACCTCTGGTGTGCCAGTTGTTCTGCCAAGGGCATGGCTGGTTGGCTACGTTCGGGAGGGATAACCGCTGAAAGCATCTAAGCGGGAAGCCTGCTTCGAGATGAGTATTCCCACCCACTTGATGGGGTAAGGCTCCCAGTAGACGACTGGGTTGATAGGCCGGATCTGGAAGCCCAGTAATGGGTGGAGGTGACCGGTACTAATAGGCCGAGGGCTTGTCCTCAGTTGCTCGCGTCCACTGTGTTGGTTCTGAAACCACGAACGGCCCCATGCCCATGGTCACGGGTGTGGTGCGGCATGTTTGACAGTTTCATAGTGTTTCGGTGGTCATAGCGTGAGGGAAACGCCCGGTTACATTCCGAACCCGGAAGCTAAGCCTTACAGCGCCGATGGTACTGCAGGGGGGACCCTGTGGGAGAGTAGGACGCCGCCGAACAAAATTTGAGAAAACCCCGCACCGGTTCGGTGCGGGGTTTTCTGCGTTTAGGCTCAGGGTCATGCGCTATGACCTGGTGATTTTCGACAATGACGGTGTCCTCGTGGACAGCGAGCCGATTTCCAATCGCTTGCTGGCCGCCTATCTGACGGAGCTCGGGCACCCGACCTCGTACGAGGACTCCATCCGGGACTACATGGGGTCCGCGATGCATCGGATCCATGATCTGGTGCTGGAGCGTACGGGGGAGCCGTTGCCGGCGGAGTTCGACGACGTCTTTCACGGGCGGGTGTTTGACGCGTTCGAGCGGGAGTTGAAGCCCGTGGGCGGTGCGGTGGATGTGCTGGAGGAGCTGGCGGGCGCCGGAGTGCCGTACTGCGTGGCCTCGTCCGGGAGTCATGAGCGGATTCGGGTGGGGCATCGGACGACGGGGCTGGACCGGTGGTTCGAGGAGTCGCGGGTCTTCAGTTCGCAGGATGTGGGGCGGGGTAAGCCGGCGCCGGATCTGTTCCTGTACGCCGCTGAGCGGATGGGGGTGGCGCCGGAGCGGTGTGTCGTCGTCGAGGACAGTCCGCTGGGGGTGCAGGCGGCTGTGGCGGCCGGCATGGAGGTGTACGGGTTCACCGCCATGACGCCTGCCGCCAAGCTCGCCGATGCCACTCAACTCTTCTCCGACATGGGGGACTTGGTGGGTCTGCTGCGGTGACCTCGCGCCTGACATTTGTCATGGCGAGCTCCGGACGATCGTTTCTACTGGGAGACCCCCGGCGGACGAGAAGCTGAGGGCATGAAGACGACGAGTACGAGCAAGCAGAACCCCTTCCGCCCCCTGGTCCTGGACGTGGCGGTGCCTGTCGGGTCGTACTACCTCTTCCGGGACGCCTTCGGGATGAGTACCTTCGCGGCGCTGGCCTGGAGCAGTGTGGTGCCTGCCGGGCGGACGGTGTGGTGTGCGGTCAGGGAGCGGAAGGCCAACGGGCTCGCGGGGCTCATCCTGGTCGTGAACGTCGTGTCGCTGCTGCTCAGCTTTGTCACCGGGGATCCGCGGCTGATGCTCGCCAAGGACAGTGCGGTCAGCAGCACGGTCGGGATCGGGATCCTGGTGTCGGTGGTGCTGGGGCGGCCGATGATGACGGCCGCTCTCAAGCCTTTCCTCGTCAAGGCGGACGCGGCCAAGCAGGCAGCGTGGGAGCGGCTCCTGGGCGGTACCGCCGTAGGTTCTGCCTCGGCGGACTTCCGGCGGGCCGAGCGGGTCTTCTCGGTGGTGTGGGGTGTGGTGCTGCTCGCGGAGTGCGTGGTGCGGATCGTGGGGGCGTACACCGTGCCCGTGGACACCATGGTGTGGCTGGGCTCGGTCGTCATGGTCGGGGCGATGGTGCTCGGGATGGTGGTCGGTGGGGCGCTGGCCGCCGGGCCCATGGAGCGGATGATCGCCGCGGAGGTCGAGGCTGAGGCCGGGGCCGAGAAGGCTGCCAAGGTGGGGGTCGCCATCGCCGCCTGACGGGCTTGCTCGTCAAAGCTGAGGGAAATTCATCTTTGGCTGGATCTACCCACGGGTAGTCCGGGGCCCTACGCTCGCCGCCATGACAGATGTGCTGCGGCGCGGTAGGGCCTCGTTGGCGTTCAGCTTCTTTGCGCAGGGGGTCGCCTTTGCCTTGCTGGTGACGCGGATTCCGGCGATCCAGGACCGGTACGGCATCTCCGACGCGCTGCTGCCGGCCTTCCTGGCCGCCGTACCGGTGCTGGCCGGGGTCGGGAGCGTCACGACCGAGAAGGTGGTGAAGCGAATACCGCCGAGCCGACTGCTGCGCTGGGCCCAGCCGGTCGTGCTGCTGGCGCTGCTCGGGGTCGGGGCCGGGGACGCGATGGTCGAGCTGGCGATCGCGCTGGCCGCCTTCGGGCTCGCCGTGGGTGCGCTGGACGCCTCGATGAACATGCTCGGGGTCAGTCTCCAGCGGGCGTACGGGCGGAGCATCATGCTCAGCTTCCATGCCGTGTTCAGCCTGGGCGGGATCGTGGGCGCGTCCCTGGCGTGGGTGGGGGCGCACTGGGATCTGGCGTTGTTCGTGTCGTATCTGCCGGTGGTGGTCGTGCTGCTGCCGGCCGCCTTCGTCGGGAGTCGGTGGTACGTCGACAGCGGTGATCCCGAGCCGGTGGAGGCGCAGGCTGGCGGGGGCGGGGGCGGTGTGGTCTTCAAGGCGCTGCTGCCGCTGTGTCTGGTGATGACCTTCGCGTACATCGGGGACTCGACCGTCTCCAACTGGAGCGCCAAGTATTTGCAGGACGTGCTGGGGAGCTCGGAGCAGTTGGCGACCGTGCCGTACAACGTCTACATGATCACCACCCTGATCGGGCGGGGGCTCGGGGACTTCGGGGTACGGCGGTTCGGGGCCGTGACGGTGGTGCGGGCGGGGGCCGTGGTGGCCGCGCTCGGGTTCGCGGTGGTGGCTTCGGCGCCGGGGGCGTGGGTCGGGATGCTCGGGTTCACGTTGCTGGGGCTGGGGCTGTGTGTGCTGGTGCCGCAGACCTTCGCGGCGGCCGGACGGCTGTTTCCGGGGGCGTCCGATGCGGCTGTCGCCCGGCTCAATGTCTTCAACTATGTGGGGTTTTTGATCGGTTCGCCGTTGGTGGGGGCGCTGGGCGACGCCTGGAGTTATCGCGGGGCGATGCTGGTGCCGATGGTGTTGGTGCTGGTGACGCTTGTGTACGCCCGGTCGTTCGCCGCTCAACCGGACCGATACGGTGGCGGGCATGAGCGGCCGCGCACAGCTGATGTGGGACGAGGCAGTAACGGGATATGACTTCGGTCCGGAGCATCCGATGGATCCGGTCCGGCTTGCGCTGACCCGGAGCCTGGTGAGTGCCTTCGGGCTGGACCGGGAGCTGGAGGTCGTGGCCGCGAAGCCCGCCGGGGAGTCGACGCTGCGGCTGGTGCACCGGGAGGACTACATCGAGGCCGTGAAGGCGGCGTCGGAGAATCCCGGGGCGGCGGTCGGGGAGTACGGGATCGGGACGCTGGACGATCCCGCCTTCGCCGGGATGCACGAGGTGTCCGCGATGATCGCGGGGCAGTCGGTGGGGGCTGCTGAGGCGGTGTGGCGCGGGGACGCGCTGCACGCGGTGAACTTCGCGGGTGGGCTGCATCATGCGATGCCGGGGGGTGCGTCGGGGTTCTGTATCTACAACGACGCTTCGCTGGCGATCGCGCGGTTGTTGGAGTTGGGGGCGGAGCGGGTCGCGTATGTGGATGTCGATGTGCATCACGGGGACGGGGTGCAGGCGGCGTTCTGGGAGGATCCGCGGGTTCTGACGATCTCGCTGCACGAGCATCCGCGGACGTTGTTTCCGCAGACCGGGTGGGCCGAGGAGACCGGGGCGGCGGGTGCTGCGGAGGGGAGTGCGGTCAATGTCGCGTTGCCTGCGGGGACCGGGGACGCGGGGTGGTTGCGGGCGTTCCATGCGGTGGTGCCTGAGCTGCTGGCCGACTTCCGGCCGCAGGTGCTGGTGACGCAGCACGGGGCGGATACGCACTTCGAGGATCCGTTGGCACATCTGGCCGTGTCGTTGGATGCGCAGCGGGCTGTGCAGGTGGCCTGTCATGAGCTGGCGCACTCTTACGCCGACGGGCGGTGGGTGGCGTTGGGCGGGGGCGGGTACGCGGTGGTGGACGTCGTGCCTCGGTCGTGGACGCATCTCGTGGGGATCGCTGCGGGGCGGGAGTTGGCGCCGGAGAGTGTGGTTCCGGAGAGCTGGCGGCAGGAAGTGTTCGCGCGTACGCGGCAGTTGGCGCCCATGCGGATGACTGATGGGCGGTGGCCGGTGGAGTGGGCGGGCTGGGAGGCGGGGTACGACCCGGCGGACCGGCTGGATCAGGCGGTGCTGGCTACTCGGCGGGCGGTGTTTCCGTTGCGGGGGTTGTTGGCGTAGGGCTGCTGTCGGCTCGGCTCGGCTCGGCTCGGCTCGGCTCGGCTGGCCGGGCTGGGCTGGGTGGTTGCCCGGCGTCGGTGCTGGGCGGGGGTGGGTTTCGCTCGCCCGCGCTGGCGGGGTGCCGCTGCGCCCACCCGTGCCGCCCCAGCGGCACGACTGCCCGCAGCTACGGCGGATGGGCGGACGCAGGCCCTGTGGTGCGACTGCCGGCAGCTGCGGCGGGCGGGTGGGTGTCGGCGCTGCGGTGGGACTGCCGGTAGCTGTGGTGGGTGGGTGGGTGTCGGCCCTGTGGTGCGACTGGCCGCAGCTGTGGTGGACGGGTGGGCCGCTGCTTGGGTGGGTGTCGGGCGCTGTGGTGCGACTGCGCGTGGCTGGGGCAGTGGGGCGGGTGTCGTTACGCCAACTGTGCGGTGTTTTCGTGTTCCCATGTCGGTCGGTCGTTGCGTCCGTCAGCATCGCTCCCGTGTTGAGCACCGGCGCGATGCGCGCCCATCTGTTGGCTGCTCGTCTGGCCGGGACCGTGGCTACCTCGCGGGAGGAGAGTCTGCGGAGTTATCGGCTTTTCGCCGCTCGGGATCCTAGGGTGCTGATCGGGCTTGATCCCGAGCGGACTTGGGAGCAGCGGGATTTGATCGGGTTGATGGCCGATAAGTGCGGGGTTTCTGGCGATCCCGGGCATACAACTGGCCATGATGTGATCGATCCTGAGCGGACTCTCGTCGCGCTTGACGCCTTCGCTGCTCGGCTCGGCTCTGTCGCGGAGCGTGGCGCCACGGTGTTGCTGGGGACCGGTCATCCGCATCGGCTGCTCGGGTTCTACGCCGGGTTGGCGGACGCGCTGTCGGCGGCGGGATGTACCGTCCTCACCCCAGCGCAGGGTCACTGTGTCGACATAACGACCCGGTTCGGACTACGCACGTACAACCTTGACTACGTACGAGGAGTCGCGCTGGTGCGGGAACCCGGCGAGTTGAGCTCCGGTCGTGCGACCGGCGTACACACGCATTCGCCGCTCCCGGTTCGGACCGTGCTGGGGGCCGCCGCGGAGCAGGGCGTGGGGCTGCCCGAGCTTGTCATCGGGGACCACGGGTGGGTCTGCGGGGCAGGTCAGCTGGGGTTTGAGGCCATTGGGCTGGCCGACACGGATGATCCCGCGTTGTTCGTGGGGGAGGCCGAAGGGGTCGTGTCCGTCGTCGTTCCACTTGATGACGCTGTGCGGTCCGATTACTACCGGCCGCTTACCCGCTACGTACTCAATCGAGCGTGTCTGTCACAGTAGGCCGCCGATGGGTGCACCTCTTCCCCACTCGCATCACCCGCCCCTACATTGGGGAGTGAGCACGCAGCGACGAAGAGTCACCGGAAGGGGAAGCCGGTGGCCGTCGAGTGCGGAAGGTTCAGGTGTGTCATGGCTGCAGCTGGCGAGAGGCCTCTGAACGAGGTTCAGTTCCTTACCGTGGCGGAAGTCGCCTCGGTGATGCGAGTGTCGAAGATGACCGTGTACCGCTTGGTGCACAGCGGTCATCTGCCCGCGATCCGGGTGGGGCGGTCCTTCCGCGTCCCCGAGCAAGCGGTTCACGAGTACCTTCGCGAGAGTTATGTGGGGGTGGAAACCGCCTGATCATCGGTCGGCGACGCCCTCGATTACGACCTCAGCGCTCGGGCGGGTAGGCTGGCCCCTTGTAGGTCGTATGGGCCCATGGCGCCCAGCACCGAGTGATGAGAAGTGAGCGAGGGTAGTCGTGGGCTCTGTTATCAAGAAGCGGCGCAAGCGGATGGCCAAGAAGAAGCACCGCAAGCTGCTCAAGCGCACGCGCGTTCAGCGTCGCAACAAGAAGTAAGCGACGCTGCGCAGGCAGTGTGACTGTGGCCCCCCACCACACCCGGTGGGGGGCCACACGCATACCCGGAGTGCAGCACTCCTTCACATGGCCTGGTCTGGTCGTACGACTGTGGATGTCGTCACTTCGTGCATTGGGCGGTCATCACAGCGCAACATCGACCCGCTAGGTTGGCCGCAGACGGGGAACGCGGCAGGGTACGCAGGGGGACGAGTGCGGGAAGGAAGGCGCTGATCTTGGGCAAGGTCGTGCTCGTGACCGGAGTGGCCCGTCAACTGGGGGGCCGGTTCGTCCGACGCATCCAGCGTGACCCGCGGGTGGACCGGGTGATCGCCGTGGACGCCGTGCCGCCCGAGCACCATCTGGGCGGTGCCGACTTCATCCAGGCCGACATCCGGCAGCCGACCATCGCGCGCGTACTGGCCGAGACGGCCGCCGACACCGTCGTACACCTGGACGTGACGGCGATGGCGCTCGGCAGTGGCAGCCGGACCACGGTCAAGGAAACCAACGTCATCGGCACGATGCAGCTGCTCGGTGCCTGTCAGAAGTCGCCGACGGTCAAGCGGCTGGTGGTGAAGTCCAGTACGAACGTGTACGGGTCGGCGCCCAGAGATCCCGCTGTCTTCACCGAGACCACCCCGCCCAAGTCCCTGCCCAGCGGCGGGTTCGCCAAGGACGCCGTCGAGGTCGAGGGCTATGTGCGCGGGTTCGCGCGGCGGCGGCCCGATGTGGCCGTGTGTGTGCTGCGGTTCGCCAACATCCTCGGGCCGAGCGCGGACACGCCGCTCGCCTCGTACTTCTCGCTGCCGGTCCTGCCGACCGTGTTCGGGTACGACCCCCGGTTGCAGTTCGTCCACGAGGACGACGTGATCGAGGTGTTGCGCATCGCCTCGCACGAGCCGGAGCGGGGCACGCTCAACAGCGGCACCTTCAACATCGCCGGCGACGGGGTGCTGCTGCTCTCGCAGTGCTCGCGGCGGCTCGGGCGGCCGACCGTGCCGCTGCTGCTGCCTGCCGTCACCTGGGCGGGCTCGCTGGTCCGTACGCTGGGGGTGACGGACTTCTCGCCCGAACAGATCCGGCTGCTCACCCATGGCCGGGTCGTGTCGACGGTCCAGATGCGCGAGACGCTCGGATTCCGGCCGAAGTACACGACGGCGGAGACCTTCGCGGACTTCGCGCGGGTCCGCGGTCCCGGGCTGCTGCCGCCGGAGGCCCTCGCGGGGGCCGTCGACCGGATCGCCGCGCTGCCCGCCCTGGGCGGCGGCCACCTTCCGAGCCACCCCCCGACGCAGAGCGCCAACTGAGGAGCGCATCAACGATGGCGGACGCCAAGGTCATTCCGTTCGACGACGACAGGTCCCGCGGGGCTGCCGTGCAGCGGCCGGCGCGGCGGCGCGGTGCGGGGAGCCGGCGTAAGGAGTCCTCGCTGGTCCGTGAGGTCCAACCCCTGCCCAGCAGGGCGTCGGCGCAGGATGATGTTCCTGTGACGCGTGAGGAACAGTCGCCGCCGGTCGGGCCGCAGGACGAGGGCGGTACCGGCGGTATCGAGCGGCGTATCGCCGGTGGTCTGTCGTTCCTGCGCCGCCGTCTCACCGGGGACTACGACGTCGACGACTTCGGTTACGACGAGGAGTTGACCGACCAGGTCCTGATGTCGCTGCTGCGGCCGGTGTACGAGAAGTACTTCCGGGTCGAGGTGAAGGGCATCGAGAACATCCCGGCGGAGGGCGGCGCGCTGATCGTCGCCAACCACTCCGGGACGCTGCCGCTGGACGGCCTGATGATGCAGGTCGGCGTCCACGACAACCATCCCGCGGGCCGGCATCTGCGCCTCCTGGCGGCGGACCTGGTCTTCATGCTGCCGGTGGTGAACGAGCTGGCCCGTAAGCTCGGCCACACCCTGGCCTGCGCGGAGGACGCCGAACGGCTGCTCGGCCAGGGCGAGTTGGTCGGGGTCATGCCGGAGGGCTTCAAGGGCATCGGCAAGCCGTTCAGCGAGCGCTACAAGCTCCAGCGGTTCGGCCGCGGCGGCTTCGTCTCGACGGCCCTGCGCAACGGCGCCCCGATCATCCCGTGCTCGATCGTGGGCGCGGAGGAGATCTACCCGATGATCGGCAATGCCAAGACCCTGGCCCGCCTTCTCGGCTTCCCGTACTTCCCGTTGACGCCGACCTTTCCGTGGCTCGGTCCGCTCGGTGCGATTCCGCTGCCGACGAAGTGGACGATCCAGTTCGGCGAGCCGATCCACACGGACGGCTATCCGCCGGAGGCGGCGGAGGACCCGATGCTGATGTTCAACCTGACGGACCAGGTACGCGAACAGATCCAGCACACGCTCTACAAGTTGCTGGTGCAGCGGCGGTCGGTGTTCTTCTAGTTGGTGGTACGACAGTGGGGGCGCCCTTCCTGAGAAGGGCGCCCCCACTGTCGTACGGCCGTCTCTAGCTCGCGTCTTCTCCGTCGATGCCCAGGCCGGGCAGGAGGCCCGGGAGGAGGGGCGGGAGGGTGACGTCCGGTTCGGTGGACGGGGTGGTGGTGGGCGTGGAGGTGCTGGTGCCGGTCTCCGGGGGGTCCAGGAGGCCGCCGGTGTTGCCGCCCAGCAGGCCGTCCTCGCTGCCGGACGAGGCGGAGTGGCTGGGGCTGCCGGAGCCCGTGCCCGTGCCGTCGGACGTGTTGCTGCCCTTGCTCGGGGCCGTCGAGCGGTCGGAGCCGGAGGTGCCCGTGGACGCCGTACCGGAACCGCTCTGCCTGCTGCCCGTGCCGCCGCCCTGGGTGGGGGGCTGGGGGAGCAGGGACTCGAGCGGGGCGACCTCTTCGTCTATGGCGTCGAACACCGACGACACCTGCTGACTGACGTCGCCCAGCTGGACCGGGAGGCGGTCGCGGAGGGCGCCCCAGACCTCGCGGTGCGAGCGCGAGAAGGAGGACAGGGCCTGGATGGGGCCGAGGGAGTCCGGGTCGCGTTCGTACGCCTCGTGCAGCAGGCGGTGGCCTTCTGAGGCGTCGTACTGCATGCCCGACAGGGCGCGGCGGATCTCGCCCAGCGACTCGTGGTCCAGTTGGCCGCCGCGGTCGCGGTCCATCAGCCTGCGGGCCTCGTTGAGCCGGGTGGAGGCCTGGTCGAGATAGGACTGGCCGCGCTCGTCGGCCCCGTCGGACAGGTAGTTGAGCTTGAAGTCCTCGATGCCGCGTTTGAGGCCGTAGAGGGAGTCGCCGGGGAGGGCGTCCGAGCTGGCCGCCGCGACCCCGCCGAAGGCTCCCGCGGCCACGCCGACGCTGAGCCCGCCGGCGGCCAGGCCCTTGGTGAGCCGGGAACGCGGTCGTAGTTTGCCCAGTCCGGTCGCCCGGTGGGCGCCTCGCGCGCGATGCGAGCGCTGCTCGGGCACCGACGCGTTGCCTGTCTCGCCCCCGACGGTGCCCTCTTGGAGCATGGCCTCGAACGCTGCCACCAGCTGGGCCCGCTGGACGACCTTGACCTCGGGATCCAGCTCCGGTTTCGGCAGCTCGCCGAGACATTCCGCGAGGGCCACCATGCGGCCGCTCCCGGTCTGTTCGGCGGCGGCCGGGTCGGGCGCCGGTCCTTCGGCCTCTTGGGCCGCCGTGCCCCGGTCGGACTCGTCCTCCAGGGCCTGGGCGAAGGCGTTCGCCCGCCGGTGCGCCGATACGTTCGCGATCACTGGCGGCACCTCCTCTCGTCATGACGGTCGACTCCCCAGGGGGTCCTGAGGGTTGCACGCCCTGACCGCATGCACTCGATCGAGTGATCGAAGTCGGCCAGGGAGTGACCACAGGGAGCCTGCATCCCGCACAACGAGCGGCGCGGCACTTGGGTTACGGACTGCGGATGATCGGATCGCGAAGTCAACGGACTTTAACCGACCGTGAGTTGGGTGTCGCGGAAAGTGGCGGAGCGTGGCGTGAGTCAGCGGGCGTCTTCCGGCAGCAGCCGGGCGAGGGTGCGGACGGCCCGGTACTGGAGGGTCTTGATCGCGCCCTCGTTCTTGCCCATCACGCGCGCGGTCTCGGCGACGGACAGGCCCTGGAGGAAGCGGAGCGTCACGCACTCCTGCTGTTGTGGATTGAGCCGGCGCACGGCGTCGAGGAGCGCGGCGTTGGAGAGGGACTCCAGGACCGAGTCCTCCGGGGAGCGCTCGACCTCGTTGGCGTCGAGCATCTCGCCGGTGGTCACTTCCAGGCGGAAGCGGCTCGACTTGAAGTGGTCGGCGACGAGGTTGCGGGCGATCGTGACGAGCCACGCGCCGAAGTCGCGGCCCTGCCAGGTGAAGGTGCCGATCCTTCTGAGCGCCCGCAGGAACGTCTCGCTGGTGAGGTCCTCGGCGGTCGCCTTTCCGCCCACGCGGTAATAGATGTACCGGTAGACGGTGTCGCTGTACTGGTCGTAGAGCCGCCCGAACGCGTCGGCCTCGCCGGCCTGGGCCCGCTCCACGAGGTCCATCATCCGGGCGCTGTCGCTGTCCGCCGCGGGACGGCGGGCGGTGGTGGTGGCCGCGCCGGCCGAGCGTCCCCTTCTGCCGACGGCCGCGCTGCTCTCGGCCAGTGCGTAGCACGGGCCGGTTGGTGCGGTGGCTACGGCAAGGGCGGGGACGGCGTACGCGGTGGGGACGAAGCGCATGAGGTTGTTGACCGTCGCGCGCAGCGTAGCCAGGCCCGAGGCGTCAACCCCGACGTGTGAGTACACGGGACTCCCAGAGGCAGAGCTTCCATCACGTGCAGTACGGGACCGTTCACCCGTCGTAGCGACGGAGGGGTACCGGATTGCGTCTGAGGAGAATAACGCTTCGTGCAGGCACTGCTACACCCAGTTGCTCTATTCATCGATTACGTCGCTTCTGTAACCGATTGATGCCCTCTCAAGTACCGCAGAGTGACCGGTTGTTGATCGTTTGAGATCGAGTTCCGGTCAGGGTCGGGGCGTGTTGTGGCCGTGTGCCGACAAGAGGACTGGGTGAGGGTGGTGGGGGGTATCGGTTGGGATTTGGGTGCGGGTGCGTCGTGGCTGGTCGCGCAGTTCCCCGCGCCCCTGGGTGGGTTACCGGCGCCGGCGATGAAGAGCGATCGCGGCCGCAGTGCCTCCGGCTACCGCGCCTACTCCCGCTGCCGCCGGGATGCCGACCTTCGCGGCCTTCCTGCCGGTGCGGTAGTCGCGCAGGCGCCAGTCCAGTTGGCGGGCGTGCTTGCGCAGTTTTGTGTCCGGGTTGATCGCGTAGGGGTGGCCGACCAGGGAGAGCATGGGGATGTCGTTGTGGCTGTCGCTGTAGGCGGCGCAGCGGGAGAGGTCCAGGCCCTCCGCCGAGGCCAACGCGCGTACCGCTTCCGCCTTTGCGGGGCCGTGGAGCGGTTCGCCGACCAGCTTGCCGGTGTAGACGCCGTCCACCGATTCCGCGACCGTGCCCAGCGCGCCGGTCAGGCCGAGGCGGCGGGCGATCACCTGGGCGATCTCCACGGGGGCCGCCGTGACGAGCCATACCTTCTGGCCCGCGTCCAGGTGGGCCTGGGCGAGGGCGCGGGTGCCGGGCCAGATGCGCTCGGCCATGTACTCGTCGTAGATCTCCTCGCCGATGGACATCAACTCGGAGACGCGGTGGCCCTGCACGATGGAGAGGGCCGAGTCGCGGGCCTCCTGCATGTGTTCGGGGTCCTCGATGCCGGCCAGCCTGAACCAGGCCTGCTGCCAGGCGAACTTGGCGAGGTCGCGGGTCTCGAAGAACTTCCGCTTGTACAGGCCCCGGCCGAAGTGGAAGAGCGAGGCGCCCTGCATCACCGTGTTGTCGAGGTCGAAGAAGGCGGCTGCCTTGTCGTCGCCGAGTACCGGGAACTCCGGTTCCGGGGTTGAGGTCTCCTCGACCTCCTGTGACGACTTGCGCGCGGCCTCCGCCGAGGCCTCGCCTGCCAACACGCTCCGCGCCGTGGCGGAGCGCCTACGGGGAGTGAGCCATCCGAGAGCGGCCATGGCGTGAGCATAGCCAGTTTGTTCGGAGCTTCCGGAGTCGAGAGGTTTGGAGGGTGTGAACTCTCCGCGACTCCGCCGTTAAAGGACTGCTCGCGGGCGGGTCGAGGGGCGCGGGACAATGGCCGGTATGAGTCCTCTTTTCCGCCGGAAGCCGTCCGTGGCGCCTCAGGACCGGCTGGTCACCCTCATCCGCAAGCCCGGTTGTCATCTGTGTGATGACGCACAGGCCGTGGTGGAGAGGGTGTGTGGCGAGGTCGGGGCGCGGTGGGAGCAGAAGGACATCTCCACAGATCAGACGCTGCACGACCAGTACTGGGAGCAGATTCCGGTCGTACTCGTCGACGGTGAACAGCACACGTTCTGGCGGGTGAACGAAGATCGACTGCGTAGGGCACTGACCGAGTAGTCCAAACGATCCGCAAACTCGCTTAGGATCGTTGGCGGCTTGGCCTTGGGGGTGGGATTCGTGAGGAGAGTGACCCGTTTTGCCCCCGAGACCGCAGTGCGTGACGCCGGTCACGTTGGCCGGGCAAATCGGACACCATCTTTGTGCACGCGTTCACAAAGACATAGCCTGCTTTCGACGGGGCGGTCTGGGTACGTGTGACCGCCTTCAGCCCCGCTCTACCCGCAGGAGCACCGTGGCAACTGGCCGAACTCACCGACCGGCGACCCGTAGCCGAGGGATTCCCGAGGCCACCGTCGCCAGGCTTCCGCTGTACCTCCGCGCGCTGACCGCACTGTCGGAGCGCTCGGTCCCCACGGTCTCCTCCGAGGAGCTCGCGGCCGCGGCGGGGGTCAACTCCGCGAAGCTGCGCAAGGATTTCTCCTACCTCGGTTCTTACGGAACGCGTGGTGTCGGGTACGACGTCGAGTATCTCGTCTACCAGATCTCCCGTGAACTGGGGCTGACCCAGGACTGGCCGGTCGTGATCGTCGGTATCGGCAACCTCGGCGCCGCCCTCGCCAATTACGGCGGGTTCGCCTCCCGTGGCTTCCGGGTCGCCGCGCTCATCGACGCCGACCCGGCCATGGCAGGCAAGCCCGTCGCCGGGATCCCCGTGCAGCACTCCGATGATCTGGAGAAGATCATCGAGGACAACGGCGTCTCCATCGGGGTCATCGCGACCCCCGCCGGTGCCGCCCAGCCGGTCTGCGACCGGCTCGTGGCCGCCGGTGTCACCTCCATCCTGAACTTCGCGCCGACCGTGCTGTCCGTTCCGGACGGCGTCGACGTACGCAAGGTGGACCTGTCGATCGAGCTTCAGATCCTCGCCTTCCACGAGCAGCGCAAGGCCGGTGAGGAGGCCGCCGCCGGGAACGACGGGGGAGCTCCGGCCGCCGCCGCGCGCACCGAGTCCGCCGACAAAGGGCCCGACGGGGACGTACCCGCCGTGATGCCGGCATGAGTCTCCTCGTCGTAGGGCTGAGCCATCGCAGCGCTCCGGTCAGCGTGCTGGAGCGGGCGGCGCTGAACGCCGACGCCCAGATCAAGCTGCTCCAGGACACGGTCGCCGCGGAGCCGGCCGCCGAGGCCGCGGTGCTCGCCACCTGCAACCGCATCGAGCTGTACGCCGACGTCGACAAGTTCCACGCCGGTGTCGCCGAGTTGTCCACGCTGCTCGCCCAGCACAGCGGGGTGGGGCTGGAGGAACTCACTCCCTATCTGTATGTGCACTACGAGGACCGGGCGGTTCACCACCTGTTCTCCGTCGCCTGCGGGCTCGACTCCATGGTCGTCGGGGAAGGGCAGATCCTCGGGCAGATCAAGGACTCGCTGGCCAAGGCGCAGGATCTGCACACCGCCGGGCGGCTGCTCAACGATCTTTTCCAGCAGGCGCTTCGGGTCGGCAAGCGGGCGCACTCCGAGACCGGGATCGACCGGGCCGGACAGTCGCTGGTGACGTTCGGGCTGGAGCAGCTCGCCTCCGGCGGAGAGGTCGCGGACTGGGCCCGGGGCAAGCAGGCGCTGGTTATCGGGGCCGGGTCGATGTCCTCGCTGGCCGCGGCGACGCTGGTGCGGGCCGGGGTCGGTGAGGTGGTCATCGCCAACCGGACCGCCGAGCGGGCCTCGCGGCTGGTCGAGATTCTCAATGAGGGCGCCTCTTCCGACTCCGCTGGTGGGGACGTGGTGGCCCGCTCGGTACCGATGGATGCGGTGCCGGGCGAGCTGACACGTGCCGATGTCGTGGTCTCTTGTACGGGCGCGACCGGGCTGGTGCTCACTGGTGACGCCGTTTCGGGGGCCGTTCGTGGGCGGGTGCCGGATGTGGGGGTTGGGCGCGGGGACGTGGCGCGGCCCGGCGCCGGCGGGGTGCCGTCTGCGCCCACCCGTGCCGCCCAGGCGGCACGACTGCCCGCAGGCTCTGTGGACGACGACAGTTGCCCCCTCGACCTGAACACCCCCGGCTTCTCCGTGCTCGGCGAAGCCGCCGTTGCCGGGATGGCCGCCTCCGAGCTTGAGCAGCACGCCGCCTGGGTCGACAACGCTCCCCGGCCGCAGAACGCCGCCTCTGTTGTCGACGAGGCCGAGGCCATCGCCGCGCTCGCCGCCGCCGCCGCTTCCGTCGGGCGGATCCCTGAGCGTCGTAAGCCCGAGCCCGTCGCCGAAGCGCAGCGGCCCGCACCCGTTCTCTTCCTGCTCGACCTCGCCATGCCCCGCGACATCGACGCCGCCGTGCACCGGATCGCCGGGGTGCGGCTCGTGGACATCGAGTCGCTGGCCGAGGCTTCCGCCGACGCTCCCATGGCCGCCGATGTCGACCAGGTGCGGCGGATCGTCGCCGACGAGGTGGCCGCGTTCGGGGCCGCACTGCGGGCCGCGCACATCACGCCCACCGTCGTCGCGCTGCGCACCATGGCCGCCGATGTGGTGGCCGGGGAGATGGCCCGGCTGGAGGGGCGCCTCCCGGGGCTCGACGAGAAGCACCGCGGCGAGATCACGCAGACCGTGAAGCGCGTGGTGGACAAGCTGCTCCACGCACCGACCGTACGGGTCAAGCAGCTCGCGGCCGAGCCCGGCGGTGCCGGGTACGCGGACGCGCTGCGGACCCTGTTCGACCTCGACCCGGAGACGGTGGCCGCCGTCTCCCGGGCCGAGGACAGCAACACCAATGAGAAAGACCGAGGGTCGGCATGAGTACCAAGGCGCTACGGCTCGGGACCAGGCGGAGCAAGCTCGCCATGGCCCAGTCCGGGCAGGTGGCGGACGCCGTGAGCCAGGTGACCGGGCGGCCCGTCGAGCTCGTCGAGATCACGACGTACGGAGATGTGTCGCGGGAGCAGCTCGCGCAGATCGGCGGCACGGGTGTGTTCGTGACCGCTCTGCGGGAGGCGCTGCTCAAGGGTGAGGTGGACTTCGCCGTCCACTCGCTCAAGGACCTGCCGACCGGGCAGCCCGACGAGCTGTCGCTCGCCGCGATCCCGCAGCGCGAGGACCCGCGGGACGTCATCGTCGCCCGGGACGCGCTGAAGTTCACCGACCTGCCCCGCGGGGCCCGGATCGGTACCGGCTCGCCGCGGCGGATGGCCCAGCTGAACGCGTACGCACGCGCCCATGGGCTGGACATCGAGACCGTGCCGATCCGGGGGAACGTCGACACCCGGATCCGGTACGTGCACGACGGTGAGCTGGACGCGGTGGTGCTGGCCGCGGCCGGGCTGAACCGCATCGGGCGCAGCGAGGAAGTGACCGACTTCCTGTCGGTCGACACGGTTTTGCCCGCTCCCGGCCAGGGAGCACTCGCGATCGAATGCACCGCGGACAACGCGGAGCTGATCGCCGCGCTCGGAGAGCTCGACGACCCGTTCACGCGGGCCGCCGTGACTGCCGAGCGGTCGCTGCTCGCCGCCCTGGAGGCCGGCTGCTCCGCCCCTGTGGGCGCGCTGGCCGACCTGCTGGCCGACGGGCACGTTGTCAAGGAAATGCGCCTGCGAGGGGTGGTCGGTACCACCGACGGCTCTCGTACGGTGCAGATGTCCACCACCGGTCCCGTGCCCGAGACATACGACCAAGCAATGGCGCTCGGCCGTGAACTCGCGGCCGAGATGCTTGCCCAGGGCGCGGCCGGTCTGATGGGGGAGCGAGCACAGTGAGCCCCACCGCCCTTCCTGCCGCCGGTCCTGAACACGGGCACGTCACCTTCCTGGGTGCCGGACCCGGGGATCCGGGACTACTGACTCTGCGCGCCGTGGAGGCGCTGGCGAGCGCGGACGTCCTCGTCGCCGAGCACGAGGTGCTCGACGTCGTACGCGTCCACGCCCGTTCAGGCGTCGCCGTCGTGAACACGGAACCGGGGTCCTCCGCGGACCCGCTTCCGGGCACAGGCGCGCCTCAGCTGACGGTTGTTGACGGTTCATCAGCAACCGCGGGTGTCCCTGCCGTGAGGGATGCCGCACATCTTGTCATGGAGGCCGCGCGGGGCGGCAGGCGGGTCGTGCGTGCGGTGTCCGGGGACCCCGGGCTCGACGCGTACGCCGCCGAGGAGATGCTGGCGTGCGCCCGCGCCGGGGTGCCTTTCGAGGTGGTTCCCGGGGTCGCGGCCGCGGTCGGTGTGCCCGCCTACGCCGGTGTCCCCCTGCGGGACGCCCAGGGCGCGGACGTGCGGTTCGTGGACGCCCGGACCGCCTCCGACCGGTGCTGGACGGAGGTGGGGGCCTCGGACGGCACGGTCGTCGTGTCGACCACCCTCGACTCCGTCGGCGCCGCGGCCGGTGAGCTGGTGGCCGCGGGCCGTAAGCCCGACACCCCGATGACGGTCACGGTCGCCGGTACGACCACGCGTCAGCGGACGTGGACCGCCACCCTGGGCACCATCGCCCTGACGCTCAAGCAGGCCAAGGTGCTGCCCTCGCCGGAGGGCGGGCGGCCGGTGATAGCCGTGGTCGGTGAGCGTTCCGCCGCCGCCCAGCGCGACCAGTTGTCGTGGTTCGAGAACAAGCCCCTGTTCGGGTGGCGGGTGCTCGTGCCGCGTACGAAGGAGCAGGCGGCCTCGCTCTCCGACCAGCTGCGGTCGTACGGTGCCGTGCCGCACGAGGTGCCGACCATCGCCGTCGAGCCGCCGCGCACGCCCCAGCAGATGGAGCGGGCGGTGAAGGGGCTGGTGACGGGGCGGTACGAGTGGATCGCCTTCACGTCGGTCAACGCCGTCAGGGCCGTGCGGGAGAAGTTCGAGGAGTACGGGCTTGATGCTCGGGCTTTTGCGGGCATCAAGGTGGCCGCGGTGGGTGAGCAGACCGCCAAGGCGCTGATCGCGTTCGGTGTGAAGCCGGATCTGGTGCCCAGCGGGGAGCAGTCGGCTGCGGGGCTCCTTGAGGACTGGCCGCCGTATGACCCTGTGTTCGATCCCATTGACCGGGTCTTCCTGCCGCGCGCCGACATCGCCACCGAGACGCTGGTGGCCGGGCTGATCGAGCTCGGGTGGGAGGTCGACGACGTCACCGCCTACCGGACCGTGCGGGCCTCGCCGCCGCCGGCCGAGACGCGGGAGGCGATCAAGGGGGGTGGCTTCGACGCCGTTCTCTTCACGTCGTCCTCGACGGTGCGGAACCTGGTGGGTATCGCCGGTAAGCCGCACAACGTGACGATCATTGCGTGTATTGGGCCTGCCACGGCCAAGACCGCCGAGGAGCATGGGCTGCGGGTGGATGTGATGGCTCCCGAGCCGTCCGTGCACAAGCTTGCCGAGGCGCTGGCCGACTTCGGGCTGAAGCGGCGTGCGGCGGCGGTTGAGGCCGGGGACCCGGTGACTCGGCCGAGCGAGCGGCGGCCGGGGGCTCGGCGGAGGCGGACTACTACCTGACGTGCTCTGTGCTTGTGCGGGCCGTCGTGGGCTTTGATGCCTGCGGCGGCCCGTTCTGGTGTGTGGGGGCTCGCTGTCCGGCCGTGCGGCGCCGACTGGGCGTCGGTAACGGGGGGTGTGGGGCGGGCGTAGCTTAGGGGTATGTCGAAGTACGGATCGTTTCCTGGTAGTCGGCCTCGGCGGTTGCGGACCTTGCCCGTGATGCGGCGGATGGTCGCTGAGACTCGGCTGCATCCTGCTGACTTCATCCTTCCCGCGTTTGTGCGGGAGGGCGTCAGTGAGCCGGTGCCGATTGCTGCCATGCCCGGCGTTGTGCAGCACACCCGGGACAGTTTGAAGAAGGCTGCGGCTGAGGCTGTCGCCGCCGGGATCTCCGGGATCATGCTCTTCGGGGTGCCGGAGGAGAGCAAGAAGGACGCTCTGGGGACTCCGGGGACCGATCCTGACGGGATTTTGCAGGTCGCGCTGCGCGATGTGCGGGCCGAGGTCGGCGACGAGCTGCTGGTGATGTCCGACGTGTGTCTCGACGAGACCATCGATCACGGGCATTGCGGGGTGCTCGATGATCAAGGGCGCGTCGACAATGACGCCACCCTTGAGCGGTACGCCGAGATGGCTCAGGTGCAGGCCGATGCCGGGGCCCATGTGGTCGGGCCCAGCGGGATGATGGACGGGCAGATCGGTGTCATCCGTGACGCCCTCGACCAGATCGGGCGGGAGGATGTCGCCATCCTCGCCTACACCGCCAAGTACGCGTCCGCGTTCTACGGGCCGTTCCGTGAGGCCGTCGGGTCCTCGCTGAAGGGGGACCGCAAGACCTACCAGCAGGACCCCGCCAACGCGCGGGAGTCGCTGCGGGAGTTGGCCCTCGACCTGGAGGAGGGGGCCGACATGGTGATGGTCAAGCCGGCCGGGCCCTACCTCGACATCCTGGCCAAGGTCGCGGACTCCGTGGACGTTCCCGTCGCCGCCTACCAGATCTCCGGCGAGTACTCGATGATCGAGGCCGCCGCCGAGAAGGGGTGGATCGACCGGGAGCGGGCCATTCTCGAGACCCTCACGGGTATCAAGCGCGCTGGAGCGCAGAACATCCTCACCTACTGGGCCGTTGAGGCTGCCCGCATGCTCAACGACGGTCGTCAGTAGGACAGGGCGTCGTCCGCCGTCGTCTGCCAGTACGTCGGCGTCAGGGTGCTGTCGTAGTACACGCCCTTCGCCGGCAGCGCCGGGGTCGCCGACGCGCCGCCGTCGCTGTTCGGGGTGCCCGCCTGGAACATGACCGCCAGCTTCTTGCCCGTCGTGCCGCCGTCGCCACTGCCGTCGGCGGCCGACAGGAGCACACCGGCGTAGCCGGACTCACCCGGGTTCAGGGTGACGACCGCCTGGGGGTGCGAGGCCTCGACCGGCCGCGGTGCCCACTGCATCTCGTCGAAGCGCAGCACCGGGTAGTAGGTGAGGTTGCAGGGCTTGGAGCCCGTGTTCTGCACTGTCAGGAGCATGTGGTTCAGGGGGCGGGAGACCGGCTGGGCGGTGGTCGTGGTGTTGGAGCCGTTGCAGAAGGCGTAGGCCGCGGGGTCGTTGTCGTCCTCGGTGGGGGCTGTGGAAGGCTTCTGTGACGGGGACTTCGTGGAGCTGCCCGCCGGAGTGGCGGCCGGCTTGTCGGCGGCCGGCTTCTGCGTCGTCGGCGTCGCGGTCGTCGGCGTCGCGGTCGAAGTCGCCGATGCCGTCGGCTTTGACGCCCCCTCGTCCGTCGTGCCCGTTCCGTCATTGCACGCGGTCAGTGCGAGGGTGGCGAGGGTGACTCCGGCGGCGGCGAGCAGGTGGTGGCGGACGATGCGCATGGCAAGTTCCCTTTCGGAAGCGCTGGTTGGGATGATCAAAGCTTGTGGGGGATCGCGTCCCGGCCGCCACAGCTGACGGACCATTCGGGATGCTGGAACGCCGAAAAGGGTTCTGACCTGGGAGAACAGTCCGTTCCTGGAACGTGGGAACGGGACGATACGGGGGTGGAGAACAGTGACCGACGGCCCTGCCGCGGACGCTTTCGCCGAGTTTTTGCGTGAGTTGAAGGACCGCTCCGGACTCAGCTACGGAGTGCTCGCCAAGCGCCTTCACATGAGTACGTCGACGCTGCACCGCTACTGCAACGGCGATGCCGTACCGACCGACTACGCGCCGGTCGAGCGGCTCGCGCGGCTGTGCAAGGCGTCGCCGGATGAGCTCGTCGAACTGCATCGGCGGTGGGTGCTGGCGGACGCGGGGAGGGGGAAGAAGGGGGCGGCCACGCCAACGGCCGAGGCAGCGGCGCCGGTTGCGGCGGTTGCGGCGGTGGTGCCTGAGGCGTCGGTGGTGCCGGTGGTGCCGGTGGTGTCTGAGGTGCCTGAGGTGCCTGAGGTGCAGCCTCGTCGTCGGCGGCGTACCGCCCTCGTCGCCGCGATCGCCGTCGCCGCTGTCCTCGGTGCCGTCGGGCTTGCCCTGGGGCTGCCCTCGGGTGGGGACGACGACCGGGGTGAGCGGCCCGCCGGGTCCGTGTCCGTCGCCGGTGATGACGGGGCGGGCAAGGGCGGGTCCGCGTCGCCGTCGCCCTCGAAGAGCTCGCCGTCCGCCTCACCCACGGCCACCGCGAAGGACAAGGACAAGGGCAAGGAGAAGGGCACCGGCGCGCAGGCGACCGTCACGCCCTCGGTCTCCTCCGGGGCCGGTTCCTCCACCGCCGTTCCGCTGACCGTCGCGGCCGCCCCGTACTCCTGGGAGAGCCCCTGCTCCCAGCGCTATCTCATCGACAAGCCGCCCGGCGAGGTGCCTCCGCCGCCGATCGAGCAGGACGCGGCGGCGTGGGTGGCGGCCACGGGGGCGGTGTCGTCGGGGGAGCAGTATGTGACGCTCACCGTGCAGGGCACCGGTGCGGAGACGGTGGTCGTCAAGGATCTGACCGTGCACATGGCCGGCAAGCGGTCGCCGGTCGCCTGGAACGACTACGCGATGGGATACCCGGGCGTGGGCTGCGGCGGCAATGTGCCGACCCGGTCCTTCACCGTGGCCCTCGACGCGACACGGCCCGCGGTCGTGCCCGAGGCGGGGCACCGGGACTTCCCGTTCAAGGTGAGCGAGTCGGACCCCGAGGTCTACTACATCCGGGCCGACGCCTCCGCGTACGACGTCAGCTGGTATCTGGAGCTCGACTGGTCCAGCGGTTCGCGCAGCGGCACGCTGCGGATCGACGACGGGGGCAAGCCCTTCCGGACCTCCGGCAACAACGGGCGGCCCGCCTACGAGTTCCCGCTCGGCGGGGATGCCTGGGAGGCCGGCGACGGGTCGTCGTGAGTCCGGGACGTCGAGGACGACGGGCCCTCGTCGCGTATGCCCTCGCCGTCCTCGCACGCCGTGAGGGTGAACACGGCGACCACGACCGTCAGCGCGGCGAGCAGCCGGGCGGGGCGGGCGGTGGGTGCGGACCTCGACATGACACGGCCCTCTCTGGTGGGGGAGTTCGGCGGGCCCAGCTTGTGGGGTCGTGCGTGGGCGAGGCCAGGGGTGGCGGGAAATTCGGGACGTCGGAGTGGTGGGACGGGCTCTGAGCTGCGGTTTCGTTCCGTCCCGGGCGGGTGGCGTGGGACGGGGACCGGATCCTGGAAATCTGCTTGTAGAGGGCAGGTAAGTGTCTAGGGTGCTCCGCATGACCCTTACGAGCGCTCCCGCAGCATCCGCAGACGTCTTCGCCCCCGCGCCTCCGCTCGCCGCGCGGGCCCGGTCGATCGGTGGTTCTCCGGTACGGGACATCCTCGCCGTCACCGCGCGGCCCGAGGTCATCAACTTCGCGGGCGGGCTCCCGGCCCCCGAGCTGTTCGACGCCGAGGGCGTGGCGGCCGCCTTCCGGGCCGTACTGGAGGAGGCGCCCGCGCAGGCGTTGCAGTACTCCACGACCGAGGGCGAGCCGACGCTGCGGGCCGCGCTCGCCGCGCGGATGTCGGTGCGCGGGCTGCCCACCGACGCCGACGACGTGCTGGTCACCACCGGCTCCCAGCAGGCCCTGTCCCTGCTCGCGACCGCCCTGGTGGAGCCCGGCGACACGGTCCTGGTCGAAGAGCCCTGCTATCTGGCGGCACTTCAGGTGTTCGGCTTCGCGGGCGCCCGGGTCCTCGGGGTGCCCGGGGATGCCGACGGGCCGGACCCGCAGGCGCTCGCCGAACTCGTCGTACGGGAACGGCCGAAGCTGCTCTACACCGTGCCCACCTTCCAGAACCCCACCGGCCGTACCGTCTCCGCGGAGCGGCGGGCCGCGGTCGCGTCCGTCGCCGCGTGGCACGGGCTGTGGGTCGTCGAGGACGACCCGTACGGCGAGCTGCGCTTCGAGGGGGAGCGGGTGCCGTGGATCGCCGCGCACGCGGAGGCCGCGGACCGGACCGTGCTGCTCGGTTCCTTCTCCAAGGTCATGGCCCCGGGGCTGCGGCTGGGATGGCTGCGGGCGCCGGCGGCGCTTCGGCGGGCCTGTGTGGTCGCCAAGCAGGCCGCCGACCTGCACACCCCGACCGTCAACCAGCTTGCCGCCGCACGGTATTTGGCCGACAACGACCTCGACGCCCACGTGGTCCGGGTCGCGGGCGTCTACGGCGAGCGGCGCGATGCCATGCTGGCCGGGCTCGCTGAGGTGCTGCCGCAAGGGGCGAGCTGGCAGCGGCCCGAAGGCGGCATGTTCCTGTGGGTTCGGCTGCCCTCGTCGTACGACACGACGGCGCTGCTCAGCGAGGTCGTACGGCACGACGTGGCCTACGTCCCCGGCGCGCCCTTCTATGCCGGAGAGCCGGACCGGGCGACCCTGCGGCTGTGCTTTGTGACCGAGACGCCGGAGCGGATCGGGGAGGGGCTGCGGCGGTTGGGGGAAGGGCTGAGGGGGGTCAGTCCCACCAGAAGTGCCACGCGGGCTGGTTGAGCAACTGGCGTTCCGCGTAGGCCTGGAGCGTGGTGTCGGCGCTCTGCCAGATGTTGTCCGGGCAGAAGGCGAAGTGCTCGGCGGCCACGGCGAGTGCGTCGTCGAGGGTCGTGGGCGGGGCGGCGACGGACACCAGCAGCTGGTCGAAGCCGAGCGCTACGACGCGGATGCCGAAGCGGTCCTCCCACGAGCGCAGGACCGCGCTGAGGAGGGCCGTGTCGTCGGCGTAGTTCGTCGGCCCCAGCCAGCCGATCGTGGTCGGGATGTCCGCGCTGCGGCGTGCCGGGACCAGGGCGGGACGGGGGTCCTTGAGCGGGCCCCCGCCGGCCAGCAGCGAGTCGACGACGTCGGCGGCCACGGCATCGGGGGTGCCCTGCGCGGCGAGCGGGGCCGCGAGGCCGGGCCAGTCACCGGCCTCGCCCGCGCAGCACTCCTCCCAGAAGTCCGACAGGATCTCCTCGGGGTCGTGATCGCCGGGATACGACATCTCCCCGGGCGCCAACTCCCATACCTCCGGCCCGCCGTGGCCCGCGCCGACGTCGATGAGGACGGGGAGAAGACCGACCGCGGGCGGCCCTTGCTGGTACGTCGTCCAGTCACCGGGCTGCGCGGGGGCGTCCGCGAGCCACAGTGTGGTGCCGAGCAACTTGCCCGGCGGCAGCCCGAGTTCGAGGGAGTCCAGCGTGGGCAGAGGGTTGGGCAGGCTTGCCATCAGGCGGTTGCGAGGAAGGCGGCCCAGGCGGAAGGGGTCACTTGGAGGGTGGGGCCCGTTTCTGCCGGGTTCTTGGAGTCGCGGATGTGGATGGTGCGGGGGGTGGTGGCGACTTCGAGGCAAGCGCCGCCTTCGCTGCTGCTGTAGCTCGACTTGAACCACTGAAGTGCGGTGCTCATGGCTCTCCTAGCAGACGATCCAGCAGGCGTCTTGAGTCCTCGATGGTGAGGGCCTGCGTCCGCAGCATCGCATATTTGCGCGCCAGGATGGACACCTCATTTGGGTCGGAGACCCACTGGCTACCGCGCTGCGACTCGGTGTACGCGAGGTGCTGGTGGTCAGGTGTTTCGACGAGGATGAACGGCCCGGCGTCCCCCGCGTGATAGGGGCGGTTGAGCGGCAGGACCTGGAGCGAGGCGCAGGGGAGTTCGGAGCATTCGCGCAGGAAGCTGAGCTGCTCAAGGTGGACTTCGGGTCCTCCGGTGGGCATGAGGAGCGCGGGCTCCCAGACGACGAAGCTGAGGGTCGGTGGAACTTTGCGGTGCAGGATCTCTCGACGGCTGATGCGCGCTGCGACCTTGGTCTCCAGCTCATCCGAGTCGTAGGCCGGGATGCGGCTGGCCAGCAGAGCGCGGGCGTAGGCCTCGGTTTGCAGCAGGCCGGGAACGATGGCGTTGTCGTACCAGGACAACGCGATCGCCTCCCGCTCATGCTCCATGTACAGCTCCGCCCACATCGGGAACTGGTCGATCTCCGGCAGGTTCGCCACCCCCGCCGCCAGCATTCCCTTGGTCTGGAGGACCTCGTCCAGCAGGGCCGCCAGGTCCGGTTTCAGCGCCCTCCTGCCCTGCTCGATCGACGCGATCGTCTCCTCGTCGACCTGGACCAGCTGGGCCAGGGCAGCCTGGGTGAAGCCCATCGCGCGGCGAGCCGCGCCGAGTTGCTTGCCCAGCATCTTCATCGAGGTCAGGTTCTTCGGCCGCGGCGGCTTCTTCGCGCTCATGGTGGTCTCCATCCCCCAGGGCCCACGTACGTCACCGGGTCGGAGCCCGTACAAAAAATCTGTACGGGTTCACTCGCTGATCCACGTTAGTGACTCTGCGCGACATTCGTCCCGTGATTGAGTCAAGCCAACTCCCCGTCCAGCGCGACCAGTTCTATCGGCGCGACCGCCGCTCCGTGGCCGCCGCCAGGCTGTTCGCGCGGTGGTCGCTCGTCTACTGGGGGTTGGGCGCGTGGGAACGGGCCGATGATCTGTCGCTCTGTGTCAGCGAGCTGGCCACCAACGCCCTCCTCCACGGCGCCCCGCCCGGACGCGGGTTCCTGCTGCGGGTGCGGTACGACGGCGACGTACTGCGGGTGGAGGTGCACGACAGCGGAGGCGGGGAGCCATGCGTTCCGGAGTACGCCGACGAGGGCGGGCGCGGGCTGTTTCTCGTGGCCGCGCTCGCCGACAAGTGGGGGGTGGGGCAGCGGGACCCCGGCAAGGTGGTGTGGTGCGAGTTCGTCCACCCTGCCGGGAGCCCGTCTGGCTAGTCGGCTACCCGCAGTTGTGGGGCTTCCAGGGGCCGCTAGAGGCGCTCAGGCGTCCTGATGCCCAGGAGCGCCATGCCCTGGTGGAGGGTGCGGGCGGTGAGGTCGCAGAGGAAGAGGCGGTTCTCCTTCTGCTCCTCCGTGTCCGCCTTCAGCACCGGGCACTTGTCGTAGAACGACGTGTACAGCGATGCCAGCTGGTAGAGGTACGCGGACAGCTTGTGCGGGGCGTACTCCGCCGCCGCCTCGAAGACCGTGTCCCCGAACGCGTCCAGGTGAAGACCCAACGCCCGCTCCGCCGCGTGCAGTTCGAGCTCCGGGTGCGCGGCGGGTGCCACGGCCTCCGCCTTGCGCAGGATCGACTGGATACGGGCGTACGCGTACTGGATGTACACCGACGTGTCGCCGTTGAGCGACACCATCTGGTCCAGGTCGAACTTGTAGTCCCGGTTCGCCGACGTCGACAGGTCCGCGTACTTCACGGCGCCGATGCCGACCTGCGCCGCCCGCTCCTGGATCTCGGCCTCGCTGAGATCCAGCGCCTTCTCCCGTACGACCTCGGCCGCCCGCTGCACCGCCTCGTCGAGCAGGTCCTCCAGCTTGACCGTCTCGCCCTCACGCGTCTTGAACGGCTTGCCGTCCGCGCCCAGCACCGTGCCGTAGGCCATGTTGTGCGCGGTGACCTCGTCGGTCAGCCAGCCCGCGCGACGCGCCGCCTCGAAGACCATCTTGAAGTGCAGGGACTGACGCACGTCCACGACGTAGAGCAGCGCGGTCGCGTGCAGGTCGACGACACGGTTGCGGATCGCCGTCAGGTCGGAGGCCGCGTAGCCGAAGCCGCCGTCCGCCTTCTGCACGATCAGCGGGACCGGCTTGTCGTCCTTGCCGCGGATCTCCTCGAAGAACACGACGAGCGCACCCTCGGAGCGCACCGCGACGCCCATCTCCTCCAGCATGCGGGCGGTCTCCGGCATGCCGTCGTTGTACGCCGACTCACCGACGATCTCGTCGTCCCGGATCTCCATGTCGAGCTTCTCGAAGACGGAGTAGAAGTAGACCTTCGACTCGTCCACGAACCGCTGCCACAGGTCGAGCGTTTCCTTGTCGCCGGACTGGAGGGCGACGACCCGCTTGCGGGCGCGCTCCTTGAAGGCTTCGTCGGAGTCGAAGACCGCGCGCGACGCCTTGTAGACCCGGTTCAGGTTCGACATGGCCTGCTCGCCGTCCGTGTCGGTCTCCGCGGACAGTTCTGCCGGGTTCTCGATCAGGTACTGGATGAGCATGCCGAACTGGGTGCCCCAGTCGCCGATGTGGTGCCGGCCGATCGTCTGCTCGCCGGTGAAGTCGAGCATGCCGCGCAGGGCGTCGCCGATCACCGCGGAGCGCAGATGGCCGACGTGCATCTCCTTGGCCACGTTCGGCTGGGCGTAGTCGATGACCGTGATGCCGGGCTGGTCCTTGACGGGGACGCCGAGACGGTCGCCGTCGGCGGCACGGGCCGCGAGGGTCTCCGTGATCGCCTTGTCGGAGATCGTGATGTTCAGGAAGCCGGGGCCGGAGACCTCGACGTCCTTGATCAGGTCACCGGTGGTGATGTGCGCGACGACCTGGGTGGCCAGCTCCCGGGGGTTGGCCTTGGCCTTCTTGGCGAGGGCGAGGATGCCGTTCGCCTGGTAGTCCGCCCGGTCGCTACGTCGGAGCAGCGGGTCGACGTCGCCGGCCTCCGGCAGGGTGGCCGAGAGGGCGGACGCGAGCTGCTGCTGGACGGAGGCGCTGAGGGACTGGACCGGGGCCATGGGGTGGGAGCCGTTCTCCTCGTGGGATTGATAGACCCCGTCAGTATCCCATGGGGGGTGTAGCGGATTTTTGCGCGCGGCCCGGTTGGGGCCGGTCGCGCAGTTCCCCGCGCCCCCAAGGGGCGGCTGCGCCGCCCTGGGGGCGCGTCCAGGAAAAGGCGTTTTCGCGCTCGCCGTGGTAGCTGGGACAATGGTGGCGCCAGCCGTTGACCGTGCGGCTGCCCTGGAGAAAGAAGGACGTGCCCCGTGGCTCAGAGCACCGAGACCACCGACTGGGTCTCCCGTTTCGCGGATGAGGTCATCGAGGAGTCGGAGCGTCGGGCCCCGGGCAAACCGGTCGTCGTCGCATCCGGGCTGTCACCCTCGGGGCCGATCCACCTGGGGAACCTGCGCGAGGTCATGACCCCGCATCTGGTCGCCGACGAGATCCGCCGCCGTGGTCACCAGGTACGGCACCTGATCTCCTGGGACGACTACGACCGCTACCGCAAGGTGCCCCAGGGCATCGCCGGGGTCGACGACTCGTGGGCCCAGCACATCGGCAAGCCGCTGACCTCCGTGCCGGCGCCGAAGGGCTCGTCGTACCCGAACTGGGCCGAGCACTTCAAGGCCGCCATGGTCGACGCGCTCGCCGAGCTGGGCGTCGAGTTCGACGGCATCAGCCAGACCGCGCAGTACACCGCGGGGACGTATCGCGAGCAGATCCTGCACGCCATGAAGCACCGCGCCGACATCGACGCGATCCTCGCCCAGTACCGGACGAAGAAGGCCCCCGCCAAGAAGCAGCAGCAGAAGCCTCTCGACGAGGCCGAGCTGGAGGCCGCCGAGGGGTCGGGTGCGGCCGGTGAGGACGACGGGTCCGCCGGCTCCGGCGGGTACTTCCCGTACAAGCCGTTCTGCGGCAACTGCGAGAAGGACCTGACGACGGTCACCTCGTACGACGACGCCACCACCGAGCTGTCGTACACCTGCAACGAGTGCGGCTTCGCCGAGACCGTGCGGCTCAACGAGTTCAACCGCGGCAAGCTGGTCTGGAAGGTCGACTGGCCGATGCGGTGGGCGTACGAGGGGGTCGTCTTCGAGCCGAGCGGTGTCGACCACTCGTCTCCCGGGTCCTCCTTCCAGGTCGGCGGGCAGATCGTCGGGATCTTCGGCGGCAAGCAGCCCATCGGGCCCATGTACGCCTTCGTCGGCATCAGCGGCATGGCCAAGATGTCGTCCTCGCGGGGCGGGGTCCCGACGCCCGGTGACGCGCTCCAGATCATGGAGCCGCAGATCCTGCGCTGGCTGTACGCCCGCCGCCGTCCCAACCAGTCCTTCAAGATCGCCTTCGACCAGGAGATCCAGCGGCTCTACGACGAGTGGGACAAGCTCGACGCCAAGGTGGCGGAGGGGGCCGCTCTCCCCGCCGACGTCGCCGCGCACTCCCGTGCGGTGCGGACGGCGGGCGGGGAGCTGCCGCGTACGGCGCGTCCGCTGCCGTACCGGACGCTCGCGTCCGTCGCCGACATCACCGCCGGGCACGAGGACCAGGCGCTGCGGATCCTGAGCGAGCTGGATCCGTCCGACCCGCCGGCGTCCCTGGACGAGGTCCGTCCCCGCTACGACAAGGCCGAGGCCTGGATCAACACGCACGTCCCCGCCGACCAGCGGACCATCGTGCGCGACGAGCCCGACGCCGAGCTGCTGAAGTCCCTCGACGAGGCGTCCCGGGAATCCCTGCGGCTGCTCCTGGCGGGCCTTGCGGAGAACTGGTCGCTCGACGGGCTGACCCACCTCGTGTACGGGGTGCCGAAGGTGCAGGCCGGGTTCCCCGCCGACGCCACGCCCAAGGAGCTGCCGGCCGAGATCAAGACGGCCCAGCGGACGTTCTTCGCGCTGCTCTACCACCTGCTGGTCGGCCGTGACACCGGTCCGCGGCTGCCCACGCTGCTGCTGGCGGTGGGCCAGGAGCGGGTGCGGAGCCTGCTCGGCGAGTAAGAGGCAGTGGAAGGGGCCCCGTGCGTGCGCGCACGGGGCCCCTTCTCGGTCATGAGCTTCCCGGCGCAGGGCGCCGTTACGCGATGTGGTCCTCTTCCAGTTCCGCGTTGTAGCGGTTCGTGAAGCGGTTGACCATGCGCTTGGCCTCGTCCGGCGGGAGGGTGAGGCTGAACTCGGCCTCGACGTTCTCGCTGAACTCACGCGGGGTCGGGTAGCCGGTGCCGCCTATCGACTTCTTGAAGACCTGGTAGTACGACTCCTCGTCCGGCTCCGGGCTGCCGCCGCCCTCGCCGAGTTCGCGGGTGCGCTGGGGGGTCACCGGGATGGGGAAGCTGCCGGTCTCCTCCGGGGAGGGCTCGTCGTAGACCGGCTGCTGCTGTTGCTGGTACTGCTCGGCCTGGAGCTGTTCCTCGTACCACTGCTCGTACTGCTGCTGCGGGTCGTAGCTGGGGTCGTAGCCGCCCTGGTACTCGATCTGCTGGGGGACGTTGAACCAGGGGCTCTCTTCGGGGGTGGGCTCGGGGACCGGCTGCTCCGGGTGGGGGTTGCCGTCCAGCTCCAGGCGTTGCCCGCCGGGGGGTGCCGCCATCTGTGGGCCGGGCGCCGCTCCAGCGGCACGACTGCCCGCGGTCAGGTCGGCGACCGGTTCAGGCTGTGGCGCCGGAGGCAGGAGCACCGGCTCGATGCCCGCTGCCGCCAGACCCGCCGGCGCCGTTTTCGCCAGGGGGACGCCGTAGCGGGCCAGGCGCAGCGGCATCAGGGACTCCACCGGGGCCTTGCGGCGCCAGGCGCGGCCGAAGCGGGAGTGGAGGCGGGCCTGGTAGACCAGGCGGTCCTGTTCCAGCTTGATGACCTGCTCGTAGGAGCGCAGCTCCCACAGCTTCATACGGCGCCACAGGAGGAAGGTGGGGATCGGCGAGAGCAGCCAGCGGGTGAGGCGGACGCCCTCCATGTGCTTGTCCGCCGTGATGTCGGCGATGCGGCCGATCGCGTGGCGGGCGGCCTCGACGGCCACCACGAAGAGGACCGGGATCACCGCGTGCATGCCGACGCCCAGCGGGTCCGGCCAGGCCGCCGCGCCGTTGAAGGCGATCGTGGCGATCGTGAGCAGCCACGCCGTCTGGCGGAGCAGCGGGAAGGGGATGCGGATCCAGGTCAGCAGCAGATCCAGGGCCAGCAGGACACAGATGCCCGCGTCGATGCCGATCGGGAAGACGTAACTGAAGTTCCCGAAGCCCTTTTTGATGGCGAGTTCGCGGACTGCGGCGTACGAACCCGCGAAGCCGATGCCGGCGATGATCACTGCGCCGAACACGACCACGCCGATGAGAACGCGGTGCATCCGAGTCAGCTGCATAGGCGCGGCCACCCGTACTCCCCTCCCCTTGCGTGTTGTTGCGCGCAACAGAGTGGCACATGTGTGCGGCGCACGGGTGGCCGGTAGGGCTCGTCAGCCCCGCCTCACCGGTTTGTCAGCTCTTCTTCGCGGCCGACTTGGACGGAGATGCGGAGGGAGAGGCGGACTTGGACGGCGACTTCGAGGCCGACTTCGACGCCGACTTCGACGCGGACGGGGAGGGGCTGGTCGTACCGGCGCCACCGCCGCCCGTGTTCGCCTTCGTCACCGACGCCACCGCCTCCTTCGCGGCCGACTTCACCAGCTTCGCGAGGGAGTCGGCGCTCGGCGTCTTCTCACCGGCCAGGCCCGCGCCGTTGTAGTCGAGGGTGACGACGACGTTCTCGACGCGCGTGACCAGCGTCTGCTGCTTGAAGGCGCCTTCCTTCTTCTTCAGGTCGTAACGGACCAGCGTGGCCTGATCGCCCGTGCCCGTCACCGGCTCCGTCTTCGCGTTCTTCGCGCCGTCCACCGCCTGGGCGTCCTGGACCTGCTTGTCGAAGTACTCCTGCGCCAGCTTGTCGCCCTCGCCGCGCGTGGCATCGGAGTCGAAGCGGAGGAGGGAGACGTTCAGCCAGCGGAACTGGGAGCCCTTGACGCCGTTGTTGTCGAGGCTCGACCAGGAGCAGCTGCCCCGCGTGGCGATGTCGTCGGACTTGCCCTGCTTGCCGGACTTGGGCGCCTTCGGGACGAGGTCACCGAGCGTGCCCTTCGCCAGGGTGTCGCACGCGTCCGGAAGCGACTTGTACGCCGCCGCCTGCACGGTCGGCGACGCGCTGACCGACGCGGAGGTCTCGGAGCCGCTGCTGCCGCTGCCGGCGGCGTTGTCGTCCGCCGATGAGCCGGAGTCCGAGGAACAGGCCGTGGCCACCAGCATCAGGGGGACGGCGGCTGCGCCGAGAAGCACCCGGTGGGCGCGCTTCGTTCGCGGGTCACGCTGGTCGCTCTGTGCTGCTGCTCGCTGCATGGTTCCTTCACTCATGACGCTGCTCGTGCTCCTGCGGTCGGATCGGGTCCGAGGGGCCACGGTACGCGGTGAGAAAGCTGTGCGGTTCTGTTCACCGGCATTGCGGAACGTCACCAAGGGGCTTCAGCCCGCCAGCGCGTCCGCCAGCTCGGAGGCCAGATTCCTCGCCCTGTCCTGCATTTCCTTGCTGTCCGGGGCGGTCCCGACCGTCGTCGGCTGCTCCTCGTACTCGACCGTCACGATGACGTTGGACGTGCGGAACACCACAGTCACCGTGCGCTGCTGGGCCGTCGAACCCGAACTGCTCACCACGTCGTTCAGGAATGCCTCCTCGCCCAGGTCATCGAGGGCACGGGGCTGGAGATCGGCCGACGTGGACCCGTCGGAGGGGGCGGAAGAAGAGGAGGAAGAGGAGGAAGGGGAGGGGGAGGCCGAGGCGTCGTCGCTCGGCGTCGCCGAGGAACTCACGTCCGACACCGCCGACTCGGACGGCTCCGGGAGGTGCGCCGCCGTCTGCTGCTCCGCGAACAGCGCCTGCGCCTGGCTGTCGTCGCTGACGGAGTTGTCGTACGACACGACACGCTCCAGGTCGACGAGGAGATGGTCGGTGGCGTCGGCCGACTCCACCTTCCACTGGCAGCCGACCTTGCGGTCCGTGTCGAAGGTGGTCGTCGGGGTGCCCTCGTACGCCTTCGTCTGCTGGTCCTCGTCCGTGAGCTGCTGGATGCCGGGGAGGAGGGCGTCGAGGGTGTCCTGGCCGACCGCGCGACAGGGCTCCGGGAGCGTGCGGTACCGGCCGGGCTCGGCCACGGCGGAGGCGGTGCCGACGTCGCCCGGGTTGGAGTTGTCGTCCGTGCCGCCGGTGTCCGAACCGCTGGTGCAGCCGGCGGCGAGCAGCGCCACGAGGAGGGCCGCGACGCCGGGTACGTACGCCTTCCGCTGCACGGTCGGCTCCTCTCGATGCTGCTGGTAGCTACCGATAGCTGCTGGTAGCCGCTGGTTATTCGCTTGCCGGGCCGGGGTGCCCCCTGCGCACCATGTGTATCGCACGCACAGCCGTGGACGCCGGTCCGTTGTCCCTTTCATTGACCTTGGCGCCGGTTTTGCGATTTGAGACTTTGCATTGGTTTCCGGGGGAATGAGGACGATATGTCGTACGTGGAAATGCCGGGCGCGAAGGTTCCCATCCGTATGTGGACCGACCCGGCGTCGGTGGAGGAGGGTGCGCTCCAGCAGCTGCGGAACGTCGCGACCCTGCCGTGGATCAAGGGCCTGGCGGTCATGCCGGACGTCCACTACGGGAAGGGTGCGACGGTCGGGTCCGTCATCGCGATGCAGGGGGCCGTGTGCCCGGCCGCGGTCGGGGTGGACATCGGGTGCGGGATGTCGGCGGTGAAGACGTCCCTCACGGCGAATGATCTGCCGGGGGATCTGTCGCGGCTGCGATCGAAGATCGAGCAGGCCATTCCGGTGGGGCGGGGGATGCATGACAGTCCCGTGGAGCCGGGGCGGTTCCATGGGCTGGCCACCGGGGGGTGGGACGACTTCTGGGGGCGGTTCGACGGGGTCGCTGACGCGGTGAAGTTCCGGGAGGAGCGGGCCGCGAAGCAGATGGGCACACTCGGCTCCGGAAATCACTTCTGCGAAGTATGCATAGATGTGTCCGGTTCGGTGTGGCTCATGCTGCATTCCGGTTCCCGCAACATCGGTAAGGAACTGGCCGAGCACCACATCGGCATCGCCCAGAAGCTCCCGCACAACCAGGGCCTGGTCGACCGTGACCTCGCCGTCTTCGTGGCGGACACCCCGCAGATGGCGGCGTACCAGAACGACCTCTACTGGGCTCAGGAGTACGCGAAGTACAACCGCACGATCATGATGGCGCTCCTCAAGGACGTGATCCGCAAGGAGTTCAAGAAGGCCAGGCCGACCTTCGAGCCCGAGATCAGTTGCCATCACAACTATGTGAGCCGCGAGCGCTACGAGGGCATGGACTTGCTCGTCACCCGCAAGGGCGCGATCCGGGCCGGTTCCGGCGAGTACGGGATCATCCCGGGCTCGATGGGGACGGGTTCGTACATCGTGAAGGGTCTCGGCAACGAGAAGGCCTTCAACTCGGCCTCGCACGGCGCGGGTCGGCGCATGAGCCGGAACGCCGCGAAGCGGCGCTTCTCCACGAAGGACCTGGAGGAGCAGACGCGGGGCGTGGAGTGCCGTAAGGACTCCGGCGTCGTGGACGAGATCCCGGGCGCCTACAAGCCGATCGAGCAGGTCATCGACCAGCAGCGGGACCTCGTGGAGGTCGTCGCGAAGCTGAAGCAGGTCGTCTGCGTCAAGGGCTGACGCGAGAAGGCCCCGGCTCCGGCCGGGGCCTTCCTGCCTTACGGCAGCCGCTTCTCCAGCAGGGTCACCGCGTACGGGCTGCCCAAGCCGCCGTCCTTTGCGGGCTGTTCGCCAACGACGGTGTAGCCCGCCGACTCGTAGTACGTGCGGAGGCGGGGGTTGGTGGACAGGCAGTCGAGGCGGGCGTGCGGGAGGCCGGTCGCTGTGATGCGGGACTCCGCGTGGGTCAAGAGGGCCCTGCCCGTGTTCGGTGGGGCCAGGTGGGGGGTCGTCATCAGGCGGTGGATGTAGCCCGCGTCCGCGGGGCGCGGGCCCCAGGCCGCTTCGTCGGTCCACCAGAGTTCGTACGCTCCGGCCAAGTGGCCGTCGGCGTAGGCCAGCCAGACCTCGCCCTCGGTCATGCGGGTGCGGAAGTGGGTCGCGTCCTTCTCGGAGGGTTTCCACTGGTCGATGTCCCGGGCCAGCATCCACAGGGCCACCGAGTCGCGGAGGCGGACGAGGAGTTCGGCGTCCTGCGGTGCGGCCCTTCGGTAGGTCAGCGGGGGGTGCGTGGTGGGGGCCGGCTCCAGGAGGTTCGCCGCCAGCTTCGCCGAGAGGGACTGCGCGTCCACGCCCAGGGCCTGTGTCACGTATCCCTCCACCGAGCCGTATCGCTCCTTCAGGAGGTTCAGGAAGCCGCGCATCACCGATGCCGGGGCCCTGCCGAAGCCCAGCCAGGTCGGGGACTGGCCGTTGTTGCGGGCCTGCCAGTCGGCCAGGAGGGCCGGGGCCGCCAGTTCGGTGAGGGTGAAGTCCTCGATGATCGTGCGTTCGTCGATGCCCAGCAACGTCAGGACCAGCGCCGCCAGTTCGCCGGTGCGGTCCTTGCCGGAGGCGCAGTGGAAGACGAGGGGGGCCGCACTCGACGCGTCCGCGATTCTCTCCAGTGCCTCGCGGATCTCCTTCTTGCCGTCCTCGGCCACCTGAAGATAGCGCTCGGCCAGGTACGGGCCGGGGTCCACCTCCGGGGGCAACGCCGCCTGGTTGTACGGGCGGTGCTCGATGCTGAGGTTGATGTAGTCGTAGGAGTCGTCGGCTGGGGCGCGGCCCTGGTGGTCGATCTCCCACGGGTAGCGCAGGTCGATGACCGTGCGGATGCCGAGGGACAGGAAGCGGGACCAGTCGGGGGTGCCGGGCGTCAACTTGCCGAGGGAGTCGGAGCGGTACAGCACGCCCGGGCGGATGCGGCGGCCGTCCGCCGTCCGGTATCCGCCCAGGTCGCGGAAGTTGTGCAGGGCCTCGAAGGGTACGTGTCTGTCCACAGGCGGTGACCCTATGGTGCGGTTTCGCTGTCGCGCTTCCCTATTTCGCGTGCGTGACCGCGTAGATCATCACGAACGCCACGATGTGGATGCCGAAGAGGAAGTAACCGAGGTAGTACCAGGCGATACGTTCGCGCTTCGTCTCCAGTGCCAGGCGGCGCTGCTCCGCGTCCTCGTCGGCCCCGGTCATCACAGCTCCCTGTGCACCTTGGTGTTCGACGCCTGGGCGCGCGGGCGCAGGACCAGGAGGTCGACGTTGACGTGGGCGGGGCGGGTGACGGCCCAGGTGATCGTGTCGGCGACGTCGTCGGCGGTCAGGGGCTCGGCGACGCCCTGGTAGACCTTGGCGGCCTTGTCCTCGTCGCCGCCGAAGCGGGTGAGCGCGAACTCGTCCGTCTTCACCATGCCGGGCGCGATCTCGATCACCCGGACCGGCTGACCGACGATCTCCAGCCGGAGGGTCTCGGCGAGGACGTGGGCGCCGTGCTTGGCGGCCACGTAACCGCCGCCGCCCTCGTAGGTGCCGTGGCCCGCGGTGGAGGAGACGACGACCACCGTGCCGTCGCCGCTCGCGATCAGCTTGGGGAGCAGGGCCTGGGTGAGGTTGAGGGTGCCGATGACGTTCGTCTCGTACATCGTGCGCCAGTCGGCCGGGTCGCCGGTCGCGACCGGGTCGGCGCCGAGCGCGCCGCCCGCGTTGTTGACCAGGACGCCGATCGTCTTGAAGGCGCCGGCGAACTCGTCGACCGCGGCGCGGTCGGTGACGTCCAGCTGGTACGCGGTGGCCTGGTGGCCCGCGGCGTTGATCTCCTCCGCCAGCGCCTCGATACGGTCCTTGCGGCGGGCGGTGAGGACGACGCGGTAGCCGGCGGCGGCCAGCCCGCGGGCCGTGGCGGCGCCGATGCCGCTGCTCGCACCGGTGACGACGGCGATGCGGGACGCTGCGCTGGGCATGGGCGGGAGCTCCTCGGGTCGGCGGTCAAGGGCCTGCGGATGGCCTTCGGGCGGCCTTCGACGGCATTCGGTGGCTTTCGGTGGCCTTCCCCAGGATAGGCGGGCTCCCGCGCTCCCCTCCGGGCGGTCCGTATCGCGGGCCGGTGAGAAGATGAGGGGGGTGATCCCCCGGAAGACGGAGGTGGATCATGGGAGAAGCGCGTGAGGTCATGGACCGGCTCACCGACGCGGTGACCGCGCACCCGGACCTGAGGGTCCTCGGCGAGCTGTACGCGGAGGACGCCGTCGCCTACACACCCGACGAGGGCGAGATCCACGGACGCGACAACATCGTGGAGTACTGGCGGCAGATGACGGAGTCGGTCCCCGACGGCCGGTTCGAGCCGCTGCACTCCTACGAGGTCGGCGACACCGCCATCGACGAGGGCGTCTACCGCGGCCACAACACCGGCCCGCTGTATCTGCCCGACGGCGGCACCCTGCCCGCCACCGGCAAGGAGGTCAGCATCCGCGGGGTGGACCTCGCCACCGTGAAGGACGGCCGGATCACGGAGTACCGGCTCTACTTCGACGAGATGGAGTTCCTGGGACAGCTGGGGCTGCTGCCCGACGAGACCCCTTGACGCGGGGCGGGGGTCACTGTCCTCGCGGGGCGTACATGATGACCGCCATGCCCGCGAGGCAGATCAGTGCGCCCGTGATGTCCCAGCGGTCGGGGCGGTAGCCGTCCGCGGCCATGCCCCACAGGATCGAACCGGCGACGAAGACCCCGCCGTACGCGGCCAGGATCCGGCCGAAGTGCGCGTCCGGCTGGAGGGTGGCGACGAAACCGTAGGCCCCGAGGGCGAGGACGCCGCCGCCGATCCAGAGCCAGCCGCGGTGCTCCCGTACGCCCTGCCACACCAGCCAGGCGCCGCCGATCTCGAAGAGGGCGGCGACGACGAAGAGGGTGGCGGAGCGGAGGACGTGCATGGCAGCAGGCTCGCACAGCGGCTTCACCTGATGGACGGCGCCTGCCCGCCGCTCCACGTGGGATACATCCGTACGACCACGGTGGAGTCTCCTCGGAGGAGTGGGCGGTATGCGGGTTCTTGGTGTGTTGTGCGTCGCGGCGGTGCTGGCGGTCGGTGGTGTGGCTCCGGCCGCGGTCGCGGCCGACGGGCCCGACGGAGGGTGGTTCGACTACGCCCCCGAGGCCGACCTCGCCTATCACGGGGCCGCCTCCATGGCCGCCGGACAGGTCGATGTGCGGTTCACGCCGCGCAACCACGGGCCGTCGGCGGTCCCGGACGCGACGGTACGGCTGCGCTGGTCGGAGCCGCTGGCCAACCGGCAGAAGCTGCCGGAGGGGTGCGCGCGCTCGGGTGCGCGGGTGGTGCTGTGCCGGGTGGGGGCGCTGGACGCGGACGGGCTGGGGGAGCAGATCGAGCTACGGCTGCGGCTGCGCGGGGAGCCGTCGGAGGTGCTGGTGGACATCGACACGGTGTGGAGCGGCGGGGCGGTGGACCGGAACCGGGCCAACGACCGGCAGCGGGTGCTGGTGCTGGACACGGGGGACACGTACTACTTCTGACCGACGCCTGCCTTCGACTGACGCCTGCCTTCGACCGACGCGTGTTTCCGACCGGCGCTGAGAGGGCGGCGGGTGTGTGCGTCGTACGATTTCTGCACGGCGCAGACGAAGGGTGGCGGGTTCATGGGTGGCGGTACGTCACGTGAGCGGATGCTGGACGAGTTGTCCGGGGTCTCCCGGCGCTACATGGCTTCGTACGCCCTCTTCAACCAGGCCGTCGCCGACCATGTCGGCCTGCACCCCACTGATTTGCAGTGTCTGAACCTGCTGACCCTGGAGGGCGGTCCGGTGACGACGGGCCGGGTCGCCGAGCTGACGGGGCTGACGACCGGGTCGGCGACGCGGCTCGTGGACCGGCTGGAACGGGCCGGTTATGTCGTGCGGCAGCGGGACGCGGCCGACCGGCGGCGGGTGCTCGTGACGACCGTGCCGGAGAAGGTCGCGGAGTTCGGGCGCGTGTGGGACAAGCTGGGCGGCGGCTGGGTGGCGCTCTTCGACGACCTCGGTGACGACCAACTGGCGCTGCTCATCGAGCACATGAGGCGTACGACGGAGTTCAGCGCGCGGCAGGTCGAGCGGTTGCGGGCCGGGGACCTCTAGGCGACCTGTTCGTCCTGGGTGTCGTAGCGGTCGCGGGCCTCGTGGACCTCGTCGATGTGGGTCTCCGCCCAGTCCTTCACCGCCGTCAGGAGCAGGGCCAGGCTGTGGCCGAGCGGGGTGAGTTCGTAGTCGACGCGGACCGGGACGGACGGGGTGACCGTGCGGGCCAGGATGCCGTCGCGCTCCAGTGAGCGCAGGGTCTGCGTGAGCATCTTCGGGCTGACCCCGGCGATCTTCCGGCCGAGGTCGCTGTAGCGCATGGTGCCGCCGGCGAGGGCGGAGACGACGAGGCTGACCCACTTGTCGCTGAGTCGGTCCAGGAGCTGGTTGGTGGGGCAGCCCTTGATGAACGCGTCGTACTCGGCGCGGGCCTGTTCGCGTCGCTGGGCCGCCGTCATGGTCGCCATGGCTCACCTCTGGGGGACATACGCACTCTCAGGTAACTACTTACCAGGAGATAGTAACTCTTCCTAGGGTTGCCGGCAGATGGAGCGCGGTCGCCGGGATCTTCGGTGGTCGCCAACAGCCGGTTTTCTCAAGGGAGTTGGCAGTCATGCGTGCTGCGGTCGTGAACGCGTTCGGTGGGCCCGAGGTCGTCGAGGTCGTGGCGGCGGAGGTGCCCGAACCGGCCGCGCGTGAGGTGCGGATCAAGGTGGCGGCGGCCACGCTGAACCCCGTCGACGCCGGGGTGCGGCAGGGCGTCTTCGGGGGCGCGGGGAAGCGGATCGGGCTGGGCTGGGATGTGGCCGGGACCGTGGACGCGGTGGGTGTCGCCAGCGCGTGGAGCGTGGGGGACGAGGTCGTCGCCCTCGACTACGGGATGGTGAAGCCGCTGGGGACGCATGCGGAGTACGTCGTCGTGCCGACGGACGCGGTGGCGCTGGCGCCTCGGACGGTGGGGGCGGTGGAGGCGGCGACGTTGCCGTTGAACGGACTGACGGCTGTGCAGGCGCTGGATCTGCTGGGGCTTTCCGCGGGGGAGTCCTTGCTGGTGACCGGGGCCGCGGGGGCGGTCGGGGGGTTTGCCGTGCAGCTTGCCGCCGAGCGGGGGGTTGTGGTGACGGGGCTGGCTCGGGCGGGGGATGAGGAGCTGGTGCGGTCGCTGGGGGCTGCGGAGTTCGTGGTCGAGGGGCGGCCGGGTTCGTTCGACGCGGTGCTGGATGCGGCCGTTCTTGGGGCGGCGGCGCTTGAGTGGGTGCGGGATGGAGGGGCCTATGTGGGGGTGATTCCGCAGGCTGCTCCTGAGGGTGTGCGGGGGGTTCGGGCGGGGGCTGTTGAGGTCAGTGCCAATGGGGGGCGGCTTGCGGAGTTGGTGGGGCTCGTGGATTCCGGGGTGTTGAGTCTGCGGGTTGCCGAGACGTTCTCGCTGGAGGATGCGGGGAAGGCTCATGCGCGGTTGGGGGAGGGTGGGGTTCGGGGGCGGGTTGTGCTGGTGCCGGGTGCCTGATAGCTCGGTGCGGCTTGTTGGGTGGCGGGTGCGGGTGTGTGGGGGCTGGTCGCGCAGTCCCCCGCGCCCCTGAGCGGCGTCAGTGGTGCTGTTCCTTTTGCGGGTTGCGTGGCAGCAGTGCCGCCAAGGGCAGGCATGTTGCCACCGCCGCTGCCACCACCAGCAGGCTGATCGTGCTGTTCGTGTGGAAGTACACCGTCGTCACCGCCGCCGCGCCCGTCGCGTTGGCCAGTTGCTGGACCGCGTTGAGGGAGCCGCTGGCGCTGCCGGCCTCTGTGGGGGCGATGTCGCCGATCGTGAGGTCGTAGATCGTGCCGAAGCAGGTGCCCATGCCCACGCCGAGGATCAGCAGGGGCGGGAGCAGATGCCAGGTGGTGGTGTGGGTGCCGGTGTGGTGGATCTGGAGCAGTAGCCAGACGCAGCCTGCCAGGAGGATCAGCAGGCCTGTGGTGGCCAGGCGGCGGCCGTAGGTGTGGATCAGGCCGTGGCAGGCGATCGAGGCGATCACGATGCCGAGGGTCAGGGGGATCAGGCCCAGCGCGGTGTCGGCGGGGGTGCGGCCCAGGTCCTGCTGGAGGAAGAGGGAGATGACGTAGAGGAGGCCCGACGTCGCGGCGAAGGCGGCCACGCCGAGGGTGAGGCCCGCGGCGAAGCCCCGGTTGCGCAGGAGTGACGGCTCGATGAGCGGGTGGGCCGCGGTGCGCTGGCGGTGGCAGAAGGCGGCGGACGCGGCGAGGCCGAGGAGAAGGAGGACCAGGGGGCGGGTCGTCCAGGCTCCCCCAGAGGAGGTACCCCCAGCCGAGCCGTCGATCAGGCCGCCCAGCAGGCCGAGCATCGCGCCCGCGAGGAGGGCGGAGCCGGGACCGTCCACGGAGACGGACCTGTCGCCGGTGTCCCGTGGGAGCAGGCGGGCGGCGGCGAGCAGTGCGGCGCCGCCCAGGAGCAGGTTGATCAGGAACATGGGGCGCCAGCCGAGGCCCGCGAGGTCGGCGTCGACCAGGAAACCGGCCAGGACCGGGCCGCCGACGGCGGAGAGTCCCATCGCGGGGCCGAACAGGGCGAAGGCCTTGCCGATCTGGTCGCGTGGCCACGTGGCACCGAGGATGCCGAAGCCCTGGGGGATGACGAGGGCTCCGAAGGCGCCCTGGACGAGGCGGGCGGCGACCAGGGTCGCGGGGGTGGGGGCCAGTCCGCAGGCCAGTGAGGCGGCGACGAAACCGGCGAGGCCGGTCAGGAACAGTCTGCGGCGGCCGTACTTGTCGCCCAGTCGCCCGCCGGGGACGAGCAGTACGCCGAGGGCGAGGGCGTAGGCGGCGCCCAGCCACTGGACCAGGCCGGGGCCGCCGCCGAGGTCGGCCGTGATGGTCGGGGCGGCGATGTTGGTGATCGTCGCGTCGAGGAGGTCGAGGACATCGGCGGCGAGGATCACGGCCAGGATCGCCCAGCGGGCGCGGGCGGGGAGAGCGGCTTCAGATTTGCTTGTCTCGTGCAGTGTCTGCGTCACGCAGATAAATATGTGGGGTGGCTCGCCAGGTGTCAACCGGGTTTCGTCGTGCGTGGAATACCGGGGGCGGGGTGGCCGTTCAGGGGTATAGTTGAACGGTCAACAACTTGGAGGGTGATCGGCCATGCAGTTCGGGATCTTCAGCGTCGGCGACGTCACGCCGGACCCCACGACAGGGCGGACGCCGACCGAGCGCGAGCGCATCAAGGCCATGGTCGCCATCGCGCTGAAGGCCGAAGAGGTGGGTCTCGACGTCTTCGCGACCGGCGAGCACCACAACCCGCCGTTCGTGCCGTCCTCGCCGACCACCATGCTCGGCTACATCGCCGCGCAGACCGAGCGGATCGTGCTCTCCACCTCCACGACCCTCATCACCACCAACGACCCGGTGAAGATCGCCGAGGACTTCGCGATGCTCCAGCATCTGGCCGACGGGCGCGTCGACCTGATGATGGGACGCGGCAACACCGGCCCGGTGTATCCGTGGTTCGGGCAGGACATCCGGCAGGGCATCAACCTCGCGATCGAGAACTACGCGCTGCTGCGGCGGCTGTGGCGCGAGGACGTCGTGGACTGGGAGGGGAAGTTCCGTACGCCGCTCCAGGGGTTCACCTCCACCCCGCGGCCGCTCGACGGGGTCGCTCCCTTCGTCTGGCACGGGTCCATCCGCTCGCCCGAGATCGCCGAACAGGCCGCCTACTACGGCGACGGCTTCTTCCACAACAACATCTTCTGGCCGGCCGACCACACGAAGCAGATGGTCGAGCTGTACCGCACGCGCTACGCCCACTACGGGCACGGGACCCCCGAGCAGGCCATCGTGGGGCTCGGCGGTCAGGTGTTCATGCGGGCCAAGTCGCAGGACGCGGTGCGGGAGTTCCGGCCGTACTTCGACAACGCGCCGGTGTACGGACACGGGCCCTCGCTGGAGGACTTCACCGACCAGACGCCGCTGACCGTGGGCTCCCCGCAGCAGGTCATCGAGAAGACGCTGAGCTTCCGCGAGTACGCCGGTGACTACCAGCGCCAGCTGTTCCTCGTGGACCATGCCGGGCTGCCGTTGAAGACGGTCCTTGAGCAGCTCGACATGCTCGGCGAGCACGTCGTTCCGGTGCTGCGCGAGGAGTTCGCGAAGGGGCGGCCGGATGATGTGCCGGAGGCGCCCACCCATGCGTCGCTGCTGGCCGCCGCGAAGACCGAGGCCGCCGCGACGAAGGCCGATGTGAAGAAGGAGACCGTGTGATGAAGCTTGTCGTCGTCTCGGCGGGGCTGAGCGTGCCCTCCTCCACGCGGTTGCTCGCCGACCGGCTGGCCGCGGCCGTGGGGCGGGCGGCGGCGGTGGATGCCGCGGTGGACGCAGCGGTGGATGTGCCGGTGGATGTGCAGGTCGTCGAGTTGCGTGAGCTCGCCGTGGAGATCGCGCACTTCTTCACCAACGGCTTTCCCGGCAAGGCGCTGGCCGCCGCGCAGGAGGCGGTGGCCGCGGCCGACGGGCTGATCGTCGTCACGCCGGTGTTCTCCGCCTCGTACAGCGGGCTGTTCAAGTCTTTCTTCGACGTCCTCGACAACGACGCGCTCGTCGGGAAGCCGGTGCTCGTCGCCGCGACCGGCGGCAGCGCCCGGCACTCGCTGGTGCTGGAGCACGCGCTGCGCCCGCTGTTCGCCTATCTGCGGGCCGTGGTCGTGCCGACCGCCGTCTACGCCGCCTCCGAGGACTGGGGTGCGGAAGGGCTTGAGGGGCGGATCGAGCGGGCCGCGGGGGAGTTGGCCGGGTTGATGGCCGGGCTGATGAGCGGGGCGTCGGGGAGGTCGGGAGCGGGTGCGTCGCTGCCGGCCGCTCGGCGCGGCGAGGGCGGCGGCTTGGAGGTCGTGCCCTTCGCCGAGCAGCTCGCCGCGTTGTCGCCGCGGCGATGAGAGGACGGTAGGGGGACGGGGTGCGGTTGCCTCTGTGACGGTGAGAGGCGGGTAAAAAGGCTGATCGTCGGGTCGCTCACCCGGCTGAACCGGCGGATGCCTTGGCACTATGGAGGCGTGCCTCAGACCGTGCTACTCGCCGAAGACGACCGCGCCATCCGTCATGCGCTGGAGCGCGCCCTCACCCTGGAGGGCTACCGGGTCACCGCGGTCGCCGACGGGGTCGAGGCGCTCGCACAGGCGCACCGCACCCCGCCGGACGTGCTCGTCCTGGACGTGATGATGCCCGGGATCGACGGGCTCCAGGTGTGCCGGGTGCTGCGGGCCGAGGGTGACCGGACACCGATCCTGATGCTGACGGCGCTCGTGGAGACCCAGGACCGGATCGCCGGGCTGGACGCGGGCGCCGACGACTATGTGCTGAAGCCGTTCGACGTCGAAGAGGTCTTCGCCCGGCTGCGGGCGCTGTTGCGGCGGACCGGGGGCGGTGCCGGCGGTGGTGCCGCCGGTGGTGTCGGCGGTGGGAGCGGGGGCGGTGGTACGGGTGCTGGTTCGGGGCCGGGTGCCGGCTCGGTTTCGGGGGTCGCTGACGTCGCGCAGAGGGTGGTACCCGAGCGGTATCTCGAAGCCGCCGGGATCCGGATGGATCCGCAGGCGCGGCGGGCATGGCGGGACGGGCGGGAGCTGGAGCTGACCCGTACCGAGTTCGAGCTGCTGGAGCTGCTGGTCCGCAACGCGGGGATCGTGCTCGACCACTCGACCATCTACGACCGGATCTGGGGCTACGACTTCGGACCCGGGTCGAAGAACCTCGCCGTCTACGTCGGCTATCTGCGGCGCAAGCTCGACGAACCGGGGGCGCCGCAGCTGATCCACACCGTGCGCGGCGTGGGGTACGTGCTGCGGGAGGACTGAGTGGGACGCCTCGCGCGGCTGCTGCGTCGGCGGCGGCCCGGGCTGGTGTCCCTCGCGACCACGTTCGCCGTGTCCTTCGCGGCCGTCACCGCCGCCGTCACCGTGCTCGTCGGCATCCTGTCCTACAGCGCGGCGGCGCGGCTCGTGCGGGTCGATCAGCAGTCCGTGTTCGACGAGGTCGTCCAGGATCTGCGGGACGAGGTGCGGCAGCACCGGATGGCGCCGGAGGACTTCTCGTCGTCGGCGCCCGGGCATGACCTGGTGCGGCCGGCCCGTACGGACGTGCAGGTGCTGGGGGCGGACGGGTCCGTCGTCGATCCTGGTAGTCCTGGGCTGCCCGTGACGGATGCCGACCGGGCTGTCGCCGGGGCCCGGGCGGCCGGGGAGCTGACCGAGCACAAGGACGTCGACGTCGGCAGCGATGTGTATCGCGTGGCCACCGTGTCGCTCGGGGGCGGGCGGGGGGCCGTGCAGGTCGCCCAGGAGTTCAGTGACACCGAGGATCTGTTGCAGGCGCTTCAGCAGCGGACGCTCATTCTCATGGCGGCGGTGGTGGTCGGTGCCGGGTTGTTCGGGTGGTGGCTCGCTCGGCGGATCACTCGGCGGTTGGTGGTGCTGACGGCCGCGGCGGAGGACGTCGCTCGTACGCGGCGGCTCGGGGTCCAGGTGCCGGTGACCGGCTATGACGAGGTGGGGCGGCTCGGGCGGGCCTTCGACCGGATGCTCGGGCGGCTCGCGCAGTCGGAGGAGGATCAGCGACGGCTGGTGCAGGACGCCGGGCATGAGCTGCGGACGCCGTTGACCTCGTTGCGGACCAATATCTCGCTGCTGCGGCGGATCGACGAGCTGCCTCCGGAGACTCGGGAGGAGCTGGTCGCCGACCTCGGGCAAGAGGCGCGGGAGCTGACCGACCTGGTCAACGAGCTGGTCGAGCTGGCTGCCGGGCAGTCCGATACCGAGCCGCCGCAGCGGGTGGATCTCGCCGATATCGCGGAGGACGTGGCGGGGGTGGCCCGGCGGCGTACCGGGCGGGAGATCCTGGTGCGGGCCAGTGGCGACACGTCGACGGACGGGCGGCCGGGGATGCTGACCCGGGCGGTGTCCAACCTGGTGGAGAACGCGGTGAAGTTCGACCGGGAGGGGCGGGGACCCGTCGAGATCCGGGTGGCTGGGCCGGCTCGTGCGGGGGTGGTGCGGGTGGAAGTGCTGGACCGGGGGCCCGGGATCGGGGACGAGGAGCTTGTGCGGGTGTTCGACCGGTTCTATCGGGCTGCGGATGCCCGGTCGTTGCCGGGGTCTGGGCTGGGGCTGTCGATCGTGCGGGAGGTGGCGCTGGCCCATGGGGGCGCGCCGTTCGCCGTTCGGCGGGACGGGGGTGGGGTCGTCATCGGGTTCACCGTGGGGGGTGGCTGAGCGGGCTGCCCGGGTGCGGGTGCGGGTTCGGTTGCGGTGTGGGTTCCGGTGCGTTGTGCGCGGTTCGGTGGGGTGGGGGTCGGGGCTGTGCCGGGGGGTGTCCGTCCTCGGAACGGCGCGGAATCGGTTGGTTATCAACGCGGCCGTGTTGACGCGCCAACCGCTGCGGGCGGCCCCCCGACACGTCCGCTTCCCGCCGTTGCGCGCTGCGGCTCCGTGGGGGGCTACGGGGCCCGCCCCGGGACGTCGTAGCGTCTCCCGCAGATCCGAACTGCCGGGAGGTTCTCCTTGTTGCTTGATCATGAAGCCGCTGTGCTCGATGCCATCGATGAGGCCGCGGTCGCGCGTACGTTGATGGAGCTCATCGCCGTGCCGAGTGTGACCGGGAGTGCGGCTGAGGCGGAGATTCAGCAGCTGTTGGGGCGGCGGCTGGAGCTTCTCGGGCTTGATGTCGATCTGTGGCGCATGGACCTGGACGCGTTGCGCGCGCAGCCGGAGTTTCCCGGCAGTGAGGCTCCTCGTGAGGAGGCCTGGGGGCTGGTCGGGCACATGGGTGAGGGTGGGGACGGGCCCCTCTTCGTGTTGCAGGGGCATGTTGATGTGGTGCCGGGCGGGGATCCGGGGGCCTGGGTGGGGGATCCCTTTGTGCCTCGGGTGGTGGGGGACGTCGTTCATGGGCGGGGGGCCTGTGACATGAAGGGCGGGCTGGCCGCGCAGTTGGCTGTGGTGGGGGCGCTGCGGGCGGCCGGGGTGCGGCTCAGGGGGCGGGTCGGTGTGCATTTCGTAGTGGGGGAGGAGGACGGGGGGCTCGGTGCCTTCGGCACTTTGCAGCGGGGGTACGGGGGTGATGTGTGCGTCATCGGGGAGCCGACCGGCGGGACGCTGGTCACCGCCAACGCGGGGGCGTTGACCTTTCGGCTGACCGTCAACGGGCTTGCCGCGCACGCCAGTTCGCGGGAGAAGGGGGTCAGCGCCGTCGATGCGTACATGGGGGTGCATCGGGCGTTGGGGGAACTGGAGGCGCTGCGCAATCGGGAGCCGCATCCGTTGCTCGCCGAGTATCCGATCCCGTACGCGGTGTCGGTGGGGACCGTGCGGGCCGGGGACTGGGCCAGCAGTGTGCCTGATGTGCTGGTGGCGGAGGGGCGGCTCGGGGTGCGGCTGGGGGAGGAACCGGCCGCTGCCCGGGCGGAGTTCGAGCGGTGGGTGGCGGAGGTCTGCGGTCGTGATCCCTGGCTGCGGGAGCATCCCGTGGGGGTGAGCTGGCCGGGCGGGCAGTTCGCCAGTGGGCGGCTGCCGGAGGGGCATCCGTTGGTCGGGGTGTTGCGGGACGCGCATGCGGATGCGGGGGGTGGCGGGTCGTTGCGGGAGCGGGGGGCCACCTATGGGAGCGATCTTCGGCTGTACGCGGGGGCCGGGGTGCCTGCCTTGCAGTACGGGCCGGGGGACATCGAGGTCGCCCACAGTGCGCGGGAGTGTGTGTCGGTGGGGGAAGTGGTGGGCGTGGCAAGGACGTTGGCGCTTGCTGTGCTGCGGACCGTCGGGGTCAGGTGACGGTCTCGGGTACGCCGAGCACCTTGAGCATCGCCCTGGTCGCCGGGCTCGGGTTGAAGCGGCTCCAGATGAGGTATTCGATGCGGCGCGGGCCGTCGGACACCGGGATAAGGGCCAGGGCCGGGTCCGCTGCTGCGAGCGGGGTGATGAACGCCGACGGGAGGAGCGCCACGCCCAGGCCTCGGGCGACCAGGCGGGTGATCAGCTCGACGACTCCCGCCTCGTAGGCGACGTCACGGGTCAGGCCCGCGGCGGCGAACGCCTGGTCGGACTGGGCCCGGGCGGGGGTGCCGGAGACGAAGTCCACGAAGGTCTCGCCGGCGATCTGGCGCAGGGTGACGCGGGGCGTGCCGGCCAGGGGATGCGCGGCCGGGACGAGGAGGGCGTGCTTGTCGTGGTCCAGGGCCAGGGCCTCCACGTCCGTGGGGCGCTGGCTCTCCGGCAGGCCCAGGAAGGCGATGTCCAGCTTGCCGTCCCGGACGGCCGCCGCCAGGTCGTCGCTGCGGCCCGAGCGCAGGGCGACCCGGACCTGGGGGTGCCTGGCCCGGTAGCGCTGGAGCAGCTCCGGTACGTCCACCGCGGCCGTCGTCACGATCACGCCCACGGCGAGCCGGCCCCGTACCACCCCTGTCGCGGCCGCGGCGTCGGCCGCCGCGCGGTCGGCCGCGGCCAGGCACTCGCGCGCCGCGGCGACGAACGCCTCGCCCGCGCTGGTCAGTTCGACGCGGCGGCTGGTGCGGGCGAAGAGCTTCACGCCCAACTCCCTTTCCAGACCGGCTATGCGGTGGCTGAGGGAGGACTGGACGACATCGCAGCGCTCAGCGGCGCGGGTGAAGTTGCGGGTTTCGGCGACGGCCACGGCGTAGCGCATCTGCTGGAGGTCCATGCCTCGCATCATGCATGGTCGGTGTGCATGGGTGCTATGCCAATCATGTGTTGGATTCATCGGTGGCCGCGTTGATATTTGGTTCATGAGTGTCTTGACCGAACGGCCGCCGCAGGCCCGGCAGGCCGCCACCGTCGCGCTGACCGCGCTCGCCCCGGCGGCCTGGGGGACCACCTACGCCGTGACCACCGAACTGCTGCCGCCCGGGCATCCGTTGTTCTCCGGGCTGATGCGCGCCCTGCCCGCCGGGCTGGTCGGGCTCGTCCTCACCCGGGTGCTGCCGCGCGGGGCGTGGTGGTGGAAGGCCGCGGTGCTCGGCGTGCTCAACATCGGTGCCCTGTATCCCCTGTTGTTCCTCGCCGCCGAACGGCTCCCCGGCGGAGTCGCCGCCACCCTCGGCGCCACGCAGCCCCTGCTGGTCGCCGGGCTCGCCGCCGCCGTGCTGCACGACCGGCCGACCCTCTGGCGCTGGGCCTGGGGTGTGACCGGTGTCCTCGGGGTCGGGCTCGTCGTGCTCGGGCCGGGGGCGCGACTGGATGCGGTGGGCGTGGTGGCGGGCCTCGGCGGTACGGCGTCCATGGCCGCCGGGATCGTTCTGCTGAAGCGCTGGGGGTGGCCGCCGGGGGTCGGGCCGCTGGCGTTGGCCAGTTGGCAACTTGCCGCAGGGGGGCTGGTGTTGGTGCCGCTCGCCCTCGTCGGTGAGGGGGTGCCGGAGCGGATCGGCTCCGGGGCCGTCGCCGGGTATCTGTGGCTCGGCAGCATGGGCGGGCTCATCGCCCACATGCTGTGGTCCCGCGGGATCGGCAGGCTGCCGGTGGGCGCCTCGGCTCCGCTGGTGCTGTTGTCCCCGCTGGTCGCCGCCGTCGTGGGCGTCGTACTGGGCGAGTCACTGAGCCTGCCGCAGACCCTCGGGTTCGTGCTGGCGCTGGCCGCGATGGTCGCGGCGCAGCTGGATGCCCCGAGTCGGGCCACCTGCACAGAGAGAGGACGTCGTTGATGAGGAACGACATGACCATTGCCGTGCTCGGCGCCACCGGGATGGTCGGCCGTCGCGTCGCCGCCGAGGCCGGGGGGCGGGGGCATCGGGTGCTCGCGTTGTCGCGGAAGGCGGAGGGGGAGGCCGAGGGGGAGTCCGGGGCGGAGAGGGTCACCCGGGTCGCGGTCGATGTCGGTGACTCGGCGGCCCTCGCCGAGGTGCTGATGGGGAGTGGCGCGGACGTCCTCGTTCTCGCCGTGCGGAGTCATCCGGCGGACGAGGAGTTTCTCGTGGGGGCGACCCGTGCCGTGCTGGACGCCGGCGCGCGGCTCGGCGCCCGGGTGCTCGTGGTCGGCGGTGCCGGGGCGCTGCGCAGTCCGGGGGCGGGGGAGCTGCTGGTGGCCCATGACCCCGCGTACGTGCCGGCCGAGCTGCGGGCCGTCGCCGAGGCGGGCGTCGCTCAACTCCGGGCGTGTGAGGGGCATTTGGGTGCCGACTGGGTCTATCTGAGCCCGCCCGGGCTGCTGGAGCCCGGTACGCGGACCGGGCGCTACCGGCGGGGCGGCGACACACTCCTCACCGACGCCGGCGGGCGGTCGTGGGTCAGTGCCGAGGATCTGGCCGTCGCCGTACTCGACGAACTGGAGAACCCGGGCGGGGAGCGGCACTTCACGGTGGTGGCGGCTGAGGAGGATGAGTACCCGTACCCAGGGCGGAGCGAGTGATCGCGCCCATCCGGCGTGCCCCGGGGCGGCTTAGCGTCCTCGCATGTCCTCGAACGATTCCCCCGCCCGTCCGCCCCACCCCACCGGCGCCGGTGCCCTCGGCTGCGGCTGTGCCGTGCTCGTCGTCCTGCTCGGGGTTCTCGTCCTGGTGTTCGTCCAGCTCACCTGGGGTTCGGCGGGGGCGGCGGACTATCCCCGCGTCGCGCCCGAGGAGATGGCGGAGCGGGCCTTCGAACGGTCCCAGGAGGCGTACGACGTCCTGGGGTTCACGCGGACCGTGCGGCCGGGCGTCGAGAAGGTCGGTGTCAGTACGGAGAACACCTTCGACTCCGGCTTCTGCTACGACGGGGGGCCGCTGGGACTGGACGACAAGACGGTCGACGGTGCCTACACGATGAGCCACGACTGGGCCCTGGACGAGGTGCCGGCGAGCCAGGCCGTGCCCGGGCTGCGGCGGCTGCACCAGCGGCTGAAGGACGACGGCTGGGAGGTCACGTCGTATCGGGAGGGTACGGACGGGCAGGACTGGAGCCTGTTCGTGCAGCGGGACGACGGCGACGAGCGGATGTCCTTCACCTGGTTCCCGGACCGCGCGTACTTCCTGGGCGGCGCCAGTGTCCCGTGCGCCTACGACCCCGCATGGGAGGAGGGGGACGTCGGCCCCGCGGGGGACGATGTACGGCCGCCGGTGTTCGGTCCCGCGTAGGCGCGGTGGCGGTACCGGGAGGTGGGTGGGCCCGCGTGCACGGCATGATCTGTGGATCGCACGTGGGCGAACGAGAAGGGCGGCGGGACGTGGACGAGCGGGCGGAGATCTCTACGGCGAAGGAGGCCGCCGACAATCCGCTGGTGCTGGCCTTCGGACGGCTCCAGGGGGCGGCCAACCGGCTGGAGTACCTCCTGGGGCGGGCCCTGGAGGAGGAGTGCGGGATCAGCCATCTGATGTTCGAGGTGCTGCTCATCCTCGGACGGGCCGAGGGGGCCGGGCTGTCCATGCGGGCCGTCGCCCAGGAGCAGGTGCTGACGACCGGCGGCGCCACCCGCCTGGTCGACCGGATGGAGGCGGCCGGGCTCGTCGAGCGCGCCGAGGACCCCGATGACCGGCGGGGGCGGCTGGTGCGGCTGACCGAGCTGGGGGAGCGGACGGCGGTGCGGGCCTCGCGGGTGCACGTGGAGAACATCCGGCGGTACTTCCTGGCGCCGCTGCCGGCCGAGGACCGTGACCGGTTCGCCGAGGACCTGCGCATCCTGAGCCACTCCGCGCGGGATGTGCTGCCGCGGTTGCCCTGAGGCGGGGGCAGGCTTGGGGCGGGGGCAGGCGGGGGCGGGGTCGGTGGGCCGGAGGGGATGGAGGGCCGTGGGGTCCGGCATCGGCCGGTCGGCTTCGGGCTGCGGGCGGCGGGGGACGCTGGTTCACTGACTGACGGTGCTCTGGTGTGGCGGCTGTCACATCGCCGGTCATCCTTCCGGGGAAATACCTGACAGATCAGTTACTGTTGTGTCAGGTGAAATGCTCGCTTCCGGCGGGCGCCCCACACCCTTTGCCGAGGTCCCGATGAAGCTCGTCCACGTCTTCGATGCTTACTGCGGCTGGTCGCACGGGTTCTCCGGCACTCTGCGCGAGGTCGTCTCCCGCCACCCCGAGCTGCCCGTCGAGGTCGTCTCGGGCGGCCTGTTCACCGGGTCGCGCCGGGTGCCGATCCGTGAGTTCGGGTACGTCCAGGGCGCCAACGCCCAGATCGCCGAGCTGACCGGCGCCGAGTTCGGGGCCGCCTACGACCGGCTGATCGCCGACGGCTCCTTCGTGATGGACTCCGAGGCCGCCGCCCGCGGCGTCGCCGCCCTGCGCCAGGCCGCCCCCGACCGGGCCGCCGACCTCGCCGTCGCCCTCCAGCGGGCCTTCTACGTCGACGGCCTGAGCCTCTCCGACCCCGCCACCTACCGGAAGGTCGCCGAGGCCGCCGGTCTGGACGCCGAGGCCGTCGTCGCCGCCTTCGAGGCGCCCGGAGCACAGGACGCGGCCGAGGCCGACTTCCGCCGCTCGGCCGAACTCGGCGTCACCGGCTTCCCCACCCTCCTCGGCCTCGACGGCGACCTCGTCACCGTCCTCGCGCACGGTCACGCCACCGCCGACGACGTCGACCGGCGCCTGGCGTCCCTCCGCATCCACTGACCCCGCTCCCCGTCCCCACCCTGTCCCCGCCCCGTCCCCGTCCCCGTTCTCTTTTCTGAAGGAGTCTTCGATGAGCACGCTCGACTTCAAGGTCCTCGACCTCGACTTCCCGGCCGGCAGCAAGAACAAGACCGCCACGCTCGTCACCGGTGAGAGCGAGGCCCTCCTCGTCGACGCCGCCTTCACCCGCGCCGACGGCCACCGCCTGGTCGCCGAGATCCTCGACTCCGGCAAGACGCTCACCACCGTGTTCGTCTCCCACGCCGACCCCGACTTCTACTTCGGGGCCGAGGTCGTCGCCGACGCCTTCCCCCAGGCCAGGTTCCTCGCCACCCCGATCGTCATCGAGCACATCCAGCACTCCTACGAGGGCAAGCTCAAGGCCTGGGCCGCGCTCGGCCCCAACCTGCCCACCCGCCTGGTCGACCTGGAGCCGCTGACCGGCGACCTCACCCTCGAAGGCCACCGCTTCGAACTCAGGGGCGGCACCCCCGAACTGTCCGACCGCCACTACCTGTGGCAGGCCGAGCACCGCGCCCTCCTCGGCGGTGTCCTGCTCTTCCAGCAGGAGCACGTCTGGGTCGCCGACACCGCCACCCCCGAGTCCCGCGCCGCCTGGATCAAGCTCCTGGACGAGATGGCCGCGCTCGACCCGCAGCTGGTCGTGCCCGGCCACCGGCTGCCCGGCACCGCCGCCGACGCCTCCGCCATCACCGCCACCCGCGACTACCTCCTCGCCTTCGAGGAAGAGCTCGCCAAGGCCGCCGACGGCCCGGCGCTGACCGAGGCGCTCGTGGCCCGCTACCCCGACAACGGCATGCTGATCGCCGCGCAGATCGGCGCGAAGGTCGCCAAGGGCGAGATGACGTGGGGCTGACCATGACCGAGTTCGCGACCTCCCCCGCCCCCGCCGACGTCGTCCGCCGTCAGTACCTGGCCTCCGCCGCCGGTGACCTCGACGCCCTGCGCGCCACCCTCGCCCCCGACGTGGAGTGGACGGAGATGGCGGGCTTCCCCCTCGCCGGCACCTACCGCACCCCCGAGGGTGTCACCGCCAACGTGATGGAGAAGTTGGGCCAGGACTGGGACGGCTGGACCGCCCACGACGACACCTATGTCGTCGACGGCGACCGCGTCGTCGTCCTCGCCCGCTACAGCGCCGTCAACAAGGCCACCGGCAAGGCGATCGACGTCCGCGTGGCCCACTCCTTCGTCGTGCGCGGCGGACTCATCGTCCGCTTCGAACAGTTCGTCGACACCGCGCTTGTCCGGGACGCGATGACGGACTGATCCGCCAGTGGTCCGTCAGGGGCGGCGCAGTGCCGTCGTCCCCCGCCGCCAGGCTCCCAGCAGCCTGGCGGCCAGACGGTCCTCCAGACACGCGGTCGCGCGGACGCCGAACACCACGTCCGCGTCCAGCTCCGGCTCGCTCTCCAGCAGACCGCCGACGACGTCCCGCCGTACGACCTGTTCGTGCACGGCGTCCGCCTCGACGTGCTCGGTGTAGAACCGTACGGCCGCCGGACCCGCGCCCACCCGGCGCAGCGCCTCGGCGAGGCGGCGGGAGCCGGGGGACGAGGTCACCTCCACGGCGGCGAAGTGGCCGACGAGCGCGCCGCGCAGCGCCCGGTGCAGGCCGAACAGGGACATCAGGTTCACGGTGGCGAGCGCCTCCGCCGGGGCCGCGTCGACATAGTGGCCGTACGCCGTCTCCAGCTTCAGGTCCGTCATCAGGTCGGCGAACAGCTCCGCGTGGATCTCGTCCGGGCGGCCCGCGCCGAACTCGTCGAACTCCACCGCCACCATCCCGGCCTTGGCCCGCCCGCGCAGCCGGGGGATCACCCAGGCGTGCGGGTCGGCCTCCTTGAGGTGGTAGAGCGAGCGCAGCGCCGCGTACTCGCGCAGCTGGCCGAGGGTGCCCTCGTCGCGCAGGAAGAACGAGACGCTCGTGCCGTCGGGGTCGGCGGCCGGTTCGACCTGGAGCTCGTCCAGGGCGGTGGCCGCGGTGGTGCCGGTGGGCGGTACGTCCTCGCGCAGGGCCCGCAGGAAACGGTCCTCCAGGGTGCCGCGGAACGCCAGCAGGACGCTGTCCCACTCCAGGGTGTCGGGGACGTTCTCGAAGCCCTGGTAGTGCAGCTCGTAGAGGGTGTAGAGGGCCAGTTGGAGATCGTCGCCGTAGGCGGGGGAGTCCGCGGCGTCCGGGATGCCTTCGGAGGGTGCCGTGCCCAGCAGGGCCGCCCGCAGCGCGGCGGAGAGCGGGCCGCGGGGGGTGGGCAGGGGCGGGGGGCGATGCCGGGAGGCGGTGGTCATGCGGGGCCGCCCTCGTCGGGCGCGCCGGCTCGCCTCTCGCGGCGGCGGTGGCTGGTGTCGCACCACGGGAACAGACGACTGCGGCGGCAGGTGCAGACCGCCACCTCGAAACGGTCGGACACCGTCACCTCGCCGTTCTCGTCGACCACTTCGACCGGCCCTTCGATCAGCAGGGGCCCGTCGCGCTGGACACGGATGCGGCGGGGGCGGTCAGACGCGGCGGCCACGGATCACCACCAGCTCCTCTGTCGTGTCGCCGTTCGCGAGACCCCGGTCGCGCAGCCAGCCGAGCCGGGAGCGCAGGACCGGGCCGAACGGCAGCCGGGTGCGGTCGACGACCTCCGCGTGCAGACCGGCCCCGGTGAGACGGTCCAGCGTGGCGTCGACGCCGCACAGATGCGAGTGGACGAGCAGCAGGGCGCCCGCCGGTTGCAGGACCGTCGGCGCGGAGTCGCAGACCCGGTCGATCAGCAGCCGGCCGTCCGGTCCCGCGTCCCAGGCGCGGGCGGGGCCGCGCGGCCGGGCCGAGCCGGGCGCGGGGACGTAGGGCGGGTTGGCGAGCACCAGGTCGAAGCGGCGGCCGGGGACCGCCGCGGCCAGGTCGCCGTGGCGGACGCGCAGGTTCTGGCCGTTCAGCACGGCGTTGCACCAGGCCGCCGCGACCGCCCGCCAGGAGATGTCGACCGCGGTCACCCGCCCGCCGAGTCGTGCCGCCTCGACCGCGAGCGCCCCGCTGCCGGTGCCCAGGTCCAACACGTCCGTCCGGTCGGTGATCGGTTCGCGGCGCAGGGCCCGCCCCAGCAGCCGGGTGTCGGTCTGCGGTGCGTACACGCCCCGCGGGACCCAGCAGCGGCGCGGGTCGGCGGGGGTGGGGCAGCCGACGGTGGTGGGGGTCATGGGGCTCCTGGGGGTGGTCGAGGGCCAAGGGGGTGCCGAGGGGGTGCCAGGGTGCTGCGGGTGTTGCGGTCAGGGGTTCGTGGGGTGCTGTCCGCCGGGCGCGGCCGGGGGGTCGTGTTGTGGTGCTGTCCGCGGGGCGCGGCCCGGGGGTTCGTGGTGTGGTGCTGTCTGCCGGGCGGGGCCCGGTCTCGTCAGTCGGGGGGGGCTCTTGAGCGGCCGGTCGATGACGAGTGCCCTCCCGCTTCCTCCGGGAGGGGAGAAGCCCTCGGCCGGTCTCCGGTCAGTCGTCGCCGCGGACGATGTTGGGTTCGGCCGCCGTGTCCGTGGTGGGCGGGCAACTGCCGTCCTCGACGGGAGAGATGCAGGTGCGCACGCCCTTCTCACGGACGATGCGGGCCTTCCTCCAGCCCGTCCTGGCCACCCGCAGGGCGGCGGTGGTGTCGTTCTTGACGGTGGGCGCGGTCACGGCGGTTCAACTTCTTCCTGTCTCGTCGAGATGGCGGCCGAGTTCCCTCGGGGGCGGTGCGGAAACGGCGGGACTCAGATGTCACGCCGCTCCAGCGGGCGTACCGCGGGCCCCTGGAGGATGCTGCCGTCCGGGGCGAAGCGGGAGCCGTGGCAGGGGCATTCCCAGGCCTGTTCCGCGCGGTTGAAGGCCACGACACAGCCGAGGTGGGTGCAGTTCGCCGAGACCGCGTGCAGGCCGCCGTCCGCGTCCCGGTGCACGGCGCAGCGGTGGCCGCCCACCCGCATCACGGCACCGTCGCCCGGCGCCAGTTCCTCCGGCGCCGGGCCCGACAGGGGCGGCAGCCGGTCGCCGACGAAGTGCCGGGCGACCTGCGTCTGGTGCTTGAGGAAGGACACGCCCTCGCGGACCACGGAGCCGAGGCGGCGCGGGTCGTACAGCCCGGCCCACTCGACCTCGCGGCCCGCCATCAGCTCACTGAGCAGAGAGCCCGCCATGATGCCGCCGCTCAGGCCCCAGCCGCCGAAGCCGGTGGCCACGTAGGTGTGCCGGGCGCCGGGGTGGAGCGGGCCGACCAGGGGCACGGAGTCGGTGGAGTCGTTGTCCTGGGTCGCCCAGCGGTGGGTGAGGGTCAGGCCGGGAAAGCGGTTCTCGGCCCAGTCCGAAAGCCGGGCGAAGCGCTTGTCGACGTCCGCGGTGCCCGGCGTGAAGTGCTCGCCGGTGACGATGAGCAGCCGTACGCCGGCGTCGTCTCCGTAGGGCGCGCTGCGCACCGAGCGGGTGTTCTGCTCCGGCGTGATGTACATGTCCCGCGGGGCCCGGTCCGCGTCCAGGAGGCCGGCCACGACCAGCTCGCGGCGCGGGGAGAGCCGGGTGAAGAGGAGGGCCCGGTCGAACACCGGGTAATGGGTGGCGACCACGACGTCGTTCGCCCGTACCGTCACCCCGGCCTCGGTCGACAGGACGCACGGCTCGCCCTCGGTGAGGGCGACGACCCGCGTGTCCTCGTACACCGTGCCACCGCGCCGGCGCAGGTCCTCGGCGAGCGCCAGCAGGTACTTGCGGGGGTGGAACTGGGCCTGCCGCACCACCTTGACCGCGCCCGCCACCGGGAAGGGCAGGTCGGTGGCGGTGACGAAGGAGGCGTCGAGGCCCGCCTCGCGTGCCGCCTCCGCCTCCGCCCTCAGCTCGGCGACACCCTCGGTCTCCTCGGCGTAGGTGAACGCTGCCGCCTCCTCCCAGTCGCAGTCCACGCCCAGCTCCGCCACGATGTCCGCCGCGTGCTGGATCGCGTCCGTCTGTGAACGGGCGTACAGCCGCGCCCCCTCGGCCCCGCGGGTGCGGCGCAGCCGGTCGTAGACGAGGGTGTGCAGGGCGCTCAGCTTGGCCGTGGTCCGGCCGGTCACCCCGGCGGCGAGCCGGCCCGCCTCCAGCACGGCCACCTCACGGCCCTCCCGGACCAGCTCCCAGGCGGTGCTCAGCCCGGCCATGCCGCCGCCGATCACGGCGACGTCGACGGTGAGATCGGCGGCGGGCGGCGGGGCGAGGGTGCCCGGCGGGGCCGTTTCGAGCCAGTACGACCCCCTCAGTCCTGCGTCGGCGTCCATGGCCGTCTCCTGTTCTGTGGTTCCTGTGCGCTGTGGCTCCTCTGCGCGGCGGTTCCTCTGTGCTGTGGTTCCAGGGTTTCTCGGCGCCTGGGCTCCTCGGTTCCTCGGCTCCTCAGCGATCGCTGGTCTTCGTCTCGGGCCCGGCCTCGGTGACGCGGCACAGCAGCCGGAACGCCTGAAGCAGGGTGAGGGGCCACAGCGCGGCGAAGCACCACAGGAGGACGGGGTCGGAGGTGCGGACGCCCATGACGACCAGGAACACCGAGGCGCTCAGCAGGGCGGCCGTGGACAGCGGCAGCCCGCGGCGGGAGACCGGGCGGCCGGCGCGGTGGTGCAGGAGCCGGTGCATACGGCGGGTCAGGCGGCGGTCACCGCTCAGCTCCGCCTCGATACGGCGGAGCGCCAGACGCTCGTGCGGCGAGAGCACCACGTCGTCGCGGTCGCTGCGGTCGTTCACGATTCGGCACCTCTTTCGTCCCCGGCCGGGTTCCCCGCCGGGGTGAGGTGACGCCTCCCGGGTACTCGGCGCGGTGCACGCACGCAAGAGATGAGGGAGGAACCCATGAGCACGGTCAAGAAGACGGTCGAGGTGGAGGTGCCGCTGCACCGGGCGTACAACCAGTGGACCCAGTTCGAGGAGTTCCCGAAGTTCATGGAGGGCGTCGACGAGGTGACGCAGCTCGACGACCGGCACAACCACTGGACCACCAGCATCGGTGGCGTCCGGCGCGAGTTCGACACCGAGATCGTCGACCAGCTGCCCGACGACCGGATCACCTGGCGTTCCGTCGGCGGTGACACCCGGCAGCGCGGCTCGGTCCGCTTCGAGCGGGTGGACGACATGCACACCAAGGTCGAGCTGACCATGGACGTCGAGCCCAGCGGCGTCGCCGAACGGAGCGCGGACGCGCTCGGCATGATCGACCGCCGGGTCTCCGGCGACCTGCACCGCTTCAAGGACTACGTCGAGGGCGGCGGCGACAGCGGTGGCTGGCGCGGGCGGATCCGCCCCGAGGACCCGGGCATGACGTCCCTCTGATCCAGCCGAGAGGCCTGGTCTGATCCCAGCCGAGAGGTCGGTGATCACAGCCGAGAGGTCTGGCTGATCACAGCCGAGAGGTCCTGAGCGCGCCATGCAGCCCGAGGTGGACCGGATCGCGCAGCCCTGGGGCGAGCGCACCCCCTACGACCGTGACGGTACGTGGCCCGTGCGCGTCGACTCCTATCTGGCGCCCGGTGTCACCGTGGAGGGGGTGCAGCGGTGGGTGCCGACGGCATCGCTGCTGCACTCCAACGGGGACGCGATGGACATCGCGGTCGTCGACGGCCGGATCGTCGGCGTACGCGGCCGTTCCCGGGACCGGGTCAACCATGGCCGGCTGGGCCCGAAGGACCTGTTCGGCTGGCAGGCGAACCACTCCCCGGACCGGCTGACCACCCCGCTGGTCCGGGAGGGCGGACACCTCGTCCCCTGTGGCTGGGACACCGCGATGGAGCGGATCGTCGACCGCACCAGGCGGCTGCTGGCCGAGCGGGGAGCCGACGCGCTCGGCTTCTACACCAGCGGCCAGCTGTTCCTGGAGGAGTACTACACCCTCGCGGTGATCGTCCGTGCCGGCCTGGGAACGAACCACCTCGACGGCAACACCCGGCTGTGCACGGCGACCGCCGCCGAGGCGCTGAAGGAGACCTTCGGGTGCGACGGCCAGCCCGCCTCGTACACGGACGTCGACCACGCCGATGTCATCGCCCTGTTCGGGCACAACATGGCCGAGACCCAGCCGGTGCTGTGGATGCGGGTCCTGGACCGGCTGGCGGGCGGGGATCCGCCGCGACTGCTGTGCGTAGACCCGCGTCCTACGCCGGTCGCCCGCCACGCCACCGTCCACCTCGCTCCGCGCTCCGGCACGAACGTGGCCCTGCTGAACGCCCTCCTGCACGAGATCATCCGTACCGACCGAGTCGACCACGCCTACGTCGACGCCCACACCGTCGGCTACGACGACCTCGCCGCCCGCGTCGCCGACCGCACCCCCGCCTGGGCCGCCGGCATCTGTGACGTACCGGCCGCGAAGATCGTCGAGGCGGCCGAACTCCTGGGCGGAGCCGAGCGGTTGCTGTCCACCGTGCTTCAGGGCGTGTACCAGTCCCACCAGGCCACGGCCGCCGCCTGCCAGGTCAACAACCTCCAGCTGCTGCGCGGCATGCTCGGCCGCCCCGGCTGCGGGGTGCTCCAGATGAACGGCCAGCCCACCGCCCAGAACACCCGCGAGTGCGGCGCCGACGGCGACCTGCCCGGCTTCCGCAACTGGCGGAACGACGACCATGTCGCCGACCTCGCCCGGGTCTGGAACGTCGAGCCGTCCCGTATCCCGCACGACGCCCCGCCCACCCCGGCGATGGAGATCTTCGGCAAGGCCGAGCAGGGCGACATCCGGCTGCTGTGGATCTCCGGCACCAACCCGGCGGTGTCCCTGCCGGAACTGCACCGCATCCGCGGCATCCTGCGCCGTGACAGCCTGTTCACGGTCGTCCAGGACCTGTACCTCACGGAGACCGCCCGGTTCGCGGACGTCGTCCTGCCCGCCGCGACCTGGGGCGAGAAGACCGGCACGTTCACCAACGCCGACCGCACGGTCCATCTCTCCGGCAAGGCCGTCGAACCGCCCGGCGAGGCCCGCCCCGACCTCGACATCCTGCTCGACTACGCCCGCCGGATGGACTTCCGCGACCAGGACGGCGGCCCGCTGATCCACTGGCACGACCCCGAGTCGGCGTTCCGGGCCTGGCAGGAGTGCAGCCGGGGCCGCCCCTGCGACTACACCGGCCTGTCCTACGACCGCCTGCGTGAGGCGGGCGGCATCCAGTGGCCCTGCACGGACGCGGCACCCGACGGCACCGAACGCCTCTATGCCGGCGGCATCACCTGGGCCGCGCCGGGGACCTGCGAGTCGTACGGCAAGGACGTGATGACCGGCGACTCGATGACGGAGGCCGACTATCGCGCGCTGAACCCGGACGGCAGGGCCGTACTGAAGCCGGCGGACTACGTGCCGCCCGATGAACTCCCGGACGCCACCTACCCGTTGCAGCTGAACACCGGCCGCACGATCTACCACTTCCACACCCGCACCAAGACCGGCCGCACCCCGCAACTCAACGCCGCCGCACCGGAGGTGTGGGTGGAGATCTCCGCCGGGGAGGCGCGGCGGCACGGTGTGGCGGAGGGCGACCTGGTCGAGGTCACCAGCCGCCGGGGCTCGCTGCGCGGGCGCCTGCGGATCACGGGCATCCGCGACGGCATGCTGTTCCTGCCCTTCCACTACGGCTACTGGGACACCCCCGAGGGCGACCGCCCCGGCAAGGGCGGCGGCCGGGCGGCGAACGAGACGACGGTCACCGACTGGGACCCGGTCTCCGAACAGCCCCTGTTCAAGACGGCCGCCGCCCGACTGACGCTCATCGCCCCCGCCGCCGGAGCCCTCAGCCCGGCCCCCACCACCACAGCCTCCGCCCCGTCCGGCCCCTGCCCAGCACCAGCAACCACGGGCGGCAAGACGGCGATCGCACGACAAGCGACGGGGGACGGGGCGGGGTAGGGGTAGGCACCGGAGGGCGGGGTGGGGGGTGACTGGGTGCATGGTGGTGGAGGTGACTGTGTGCCCGGCGGAGGCAATGGTCCATTTAGGACGGCAGCTGGCCGCATTCCCTCGTAGCGTCGTGTCCGCAAGCCGGAGCGAACGTGAAAGGACGGTCCACGGCGGACTCACCGGGCCGCCCACTCGCCATGACCCACACCGCCCGCCCCAAGATCACCGATGACCACCGTCGAGCCCTGCTCGCCACCCGTCACCTCCTCACCCCCGCCACCCGCGCGAACAGCTCCGAGCAGGTCGCCGACGCCGTACTGGGCCTGCACGCCACCGACCCGGCCAGCGTGTACCTGACGGTGGCCGCGCGCATGGCCACCCCTTCGACGGCCGACCTGGAACGCGCCCTGTACACGGACCACACGCTGATCCGGATGCTGTGCATGCGCCGCACCATGTTCGTCGTCCCGCGCTCCCTCGCCCCAGTCGTCGACGCCTCGACGGCACGCGCCGTGGCCGCCCGTGAACGGACCGGGCTGCTCAAGCTCCTCGGCGAACAACTCGGGTACGACGAACGCCGCCTGGCCACCCTGGAGAAGGAGGTGCTCACCGCGCTGGCCGGCCTCGGGGAGGCGACGGCGGCCCAACTGGGGGAGGCGGTACCCGAGTTGCAGCAGAAGGTCGTCATGGCGCCGGGCAAGGCCTACGAGGCGAGGCCGCGCATCACCAGCCGTGTCCTCGGGGTGCTGGCCGCCGAGGGCAGGATCCGCCGGGGCCGGCCGCTGGGCAGCTGGGCCTCCTCGCAGTTCCGCTGGACGGTGGCCGAACCCCACCCCGAGCTCCCCGCCGACGCGGCGCGAGCCGACCTCGCCCGCCGCTATCTGGCCGCCTTCGGCCCCGCCACCACCGAGGACGTCAAGTGGTGGACCGGCTGGACCCTCACCGCCACCCGCAAGGCCCTGGCCGGCACGGACGCCGTGGACGTCGACCTCGCGCAGGGCCAGGGCCACGCCCTGCCGGAGCAGTTGGCGGCGCCCGCCGACCCCGGGCCCTGGGCGGCCCTGCTCCCCGCCCTCGACCCCACCCCGATGGGCTGGCGGGGCCGCGACTGGTACCTCGACCCCGCCCACACCACCGAGCTCTTCGACACCAACGGCAACATCGGCCCCACGGTGTGGTGGAACGGCCGAGTCATCGGCGCCTGGACCCAGCGCCCCGACGGCGAGATCGTCACCGCCGAACTTCCCGGCATCCGCCTCACCCGCGACGCCCGCACCGCCGTCACGGCCGAGGCCGCCCGCCTGACCGAGTTCTTCGGCGACATCCGCATCCGCCCGAGCTTCCGCACACCGCTGGAGTCCCGGCTCAGGGCCTGAGCGGCGCCGGCGTGGGACATGAAAAAGGGCGGGGTCCGAAAACCCCGCCCGCAGATCATGGAACCTCAGCTCACGGCCACACCAGGCAGTACGGCTGATGCCCCGCCTCATGGAGGCGGTGACTGAAGTCCTGCCACTCGTGCAGCGATTGGTGATGGGAGGGCGCTGACCTGGGGTTTCGCAAGGGAATGTGCGTTGACCTGGGAAAACTCCTCTCGGTAGTTCTCACGGGTCAACGCCGTTTCCCAGGCTCATGTGCCCTGGATGTGCCCTCACTTGCGCTTCCGCAGTGCGGTCAGCCACTTGAAAGGGGCCAGGAAGGTCGTAGCCCTCGGCCTCGTTCGGGGCATGGCCTCAGCTGTTGGGTACACAGGTCTGCGGCTGGCGGAGATTTCTTTCTCGGTCCACTGCCTAGCCCATGCGACTGTGTTGTTGCGGATCCAGTAGTGGGACTTGCACGGGAAGCTCCAGTTCCCGATCGAGGGGTGCAGGGAGATCGAGACTCCGTCGAAGGTCAGCTTCCACTCCCGGGGCGCGAGGGGAGTGACGACCTCGTACCCGCAGCCGCAGCAGCACAGGTGGGTGACCAGGGCGTAGCGGATGGAGATGTACACCACGCCCTGGTCTAACTGCTCGGGAACGCAGTCGACGAACACATGTGCGATCCGAGCGTCCGTCACCCCGTGTCCTCGTTGGTGAGAACGTTCCCGTCCAGTTGGTAGACGCTGTGGTGTTCGTGCTCGAGGTCGACGTAGAAACCGTAGACCTTCTTGAACCTCACTACGGCGAGCGAGGCGTTCATCGCGTTCAGCTCGGCGATCTGGATGTTGCTGGCGTATGCGTTGTCCTCGTCCGAGTCGGCGAAGGGGATTCGCTGCCGTTCATGGACGTGGTTGCGCTGGCCGGGAACGCTGGTGGTCACCCGTAGCAGGCCCGTCAGGGAGGTGTCGCACACGAGGACGCCCATGCCTACATCGATGAAGGGGATGCTGTACTCCTCGAGTCGGCCGACCATCGGACGTTTGATCGCTCCCTTGTCGAGCGCGAGGAACACGAAGTCCATCCCGCGCAGTCCCTCGATGGTCGTCTCGTCCACGAACATCGGATGCGGGACGATGCCGGTCCGCATCTTTCCGTAGAGGTCCGCGTAGTAGTCGACCTTCAGCGGCGCCCCCTGCAGTTCCTCTTCGGAGGGCGCACCGGGTGCGCGGAAGGCGTTGTGCTGAAGGAAGCGGTCGCCGTCAAACAGATGGATCCGTGCGACCGGGGTCTTGGCGATCAGATCAAGGATGTACGCGCCGGTTCCGCCCAGGCCGACGATCGCCACGTTCTCGATCGCGGCCAGACGCTGACTGACGGCCCCGATGCCGGCCCGGCTGGACGCAGTGTCGGCGTAGCGGAAAACGGAGTCCTGCGGCTCGGAGGGCACCACCCTGTACGTCTGCGCCGTTGCGTCGGGATCCAGTGTGTGGGCCGGGGAGGAAACGATTGCCACGTACGCGGTGATCTTCTCGTAGTAGTCGACGTACACGCCCGTCCCGACCGGCTTACTGGAGAACATGCACGCTGTCTGCACGCCCGCCAGCACGTCGCTGGTAGTCGCGTTGATGAGCTTGCTCAGCGGCTTGCCGGTGGCATCGCAGGGCGTGCCGCCGCTGAAGTGGACTGTGTGGGTGCCCGGGGTCGTGGTGACGTCGCCGGCCAACGTCAGCTCCGACACCAGGACTCCGAACTGCACCGTACGGTCTGCTGCCACGTACGGGACATGGTGGATGAGTAGGTGACCGTCCTTCACTTCGACCTCGAAGCCCTCGTCCTGGAGGCGCTTCAGGTCGGCGCTACGACTTGTCAGTGGCGACAACGGTGAACACCGTCCCGTTCTTGATCTGGACGCTCTCGCCGGTACTCAGGGTGCCGTCGGCGGGCTTCTGGTGGGCGTGCCGGAAGCTGACCGTGATGAGGACGTTCGGGCCCGATGGGACGGGATCGAGGGCCAGCCGGACCACCTCCTCGAAGGTCAGGGTGTCCTGGTGGACGGTCTTCTCGCGTGCGTTCACGACGATCTTGTAGTCGCGCTGGTGGGCGTTGGGGGCTGCGGAGACGTCAGGCATCTCGGCTCCTCTCGTCGGTTTCATTGAAGCCAGTGAAACCGTACCACGGGTCACCGCAGTCGCACGCGACACGCCTGAACGGGTGACACCCGTTCTTGGGCGGTGCCCCTGGCATCCTGGTCTGTCGTGCTACTCGAACTCGTCGGACGCCACCCGTTGCTCCGCGCCGACCTGGCTCTCCATCTCCGCCCCGGCGAGCCCCTCACCGTCGACGCCACGCGGCTGCAGTTCATCAGCCCACTCGACCTCGCCGCCGTATCAGCACTCGCCCAAGCTGCTTCTGTCATGTCCGGGGAGAGTGTGCTGCGTCTCCCCTCCGATCCTCGTGTCGCCTCCTACTTGCAGCGGATGGACCTCCTCGCCCAGCTTCCCGAGGGCGCCACTGTCGTTGGGGCCGTTCCGTTCGACGACCGGCGTGACCATCGCGCGACTCTCCTTGAGACCACTCTCCTGACCCCGGAGACCGCCGACGACGTAGGTGAGCGCATAGGTCTTCTCGCTGTTGCCAACCTTGGTGCGTCTCCGGGTGCTCAGGTCGCCCGCAGTGTCGGTGAGCTGATCGACAATGCCGTCAGCCATGGGTGCGGCCCTGGGGGTGCCTATATAGCTGCCCAGACGTACACCGGAAAGACCACTGGAACCCGTCGCCTGGAAGTAGCCATCTGCGACAACGGCATTGGGGTCCTCGCCCATCTGAGCCGAAACCCCGACCACGCCGACTTGGCAGACAGTGAAACTGCACTCCGTAGGGCCCTCCGCCGTGGCATCAGCGGTACCGGGGGAGGTCGTGGCAACGGGCTGCCTGACCTGCTCAATCAGGCTGGCGGCACCGGGCCAACCCGGCTTGTCCTGCGAAGTGGGCACGGGTTGGTGCGAGCCGCCAGACATCTCGCGGGTGCACCTGCCGTACGCGGCTTCACCACGGGCATGCCCGTGGACGGCACATGGGCATGGCTGAGAGTCTCATTTGCGCCGTAACCTCACTATGCTTCAATGCGTTCAATGAAAACGACGAGGCAAGGAATGAGCACCTTCCCCGTACAGCCCTACGGCGAGTTCCTCTTCACGCGCGCCCGAGGGGCGGCAGCGCGAGCCGACCTGGAAGAGCACCTGCGGCAGTCTGATGTCCTGCCCATGCTGACGATCGACTTCGTCGGCGTCGTTGCGATGACCAACAGCTTCGCGGACGAATTCCTCGGCAAGTTCTACACGCTTCTCTCGGCTGAAGGTCATGCCGTGGCAGCCGTGCAGCTCGCAGGATTGAACGAGGAGACCCGGGACGCAGTCAACGTGTGTCTGCAAAGGCGCAAACAGTTTGCCGTGGATGCCGAGAGTCACACCCTCCTCGGGGATGCAGAAGTCCTGACGGACACCTATCAGCGCGCACGCAAACTCAGTGCCTTCCGTGCGGCGGAGCTTGCCGAGGAACTGCACATCTCCTTGCCCAACGCGAACAATCGGCTCAAGCGTCTCTTGGAAGCGGGAGCACTCCGGCGTGAACGTTCCGGGGGCCCTGACCGAGGGGGCAAGGAATTCATCTACAGCGTGCCTGCCTTCTGAGGGGCAGCCGGGCCCTCGTCCCACTCGTGAAGGCTCAGTACGCTGCCGGTCCGCCGAGTTCGTCCGGGCTTCAGCGCTGTTGATCTCCAAGCCGTACATGGACGCGTTCGTGTGGGACCGGCCGCCAGCTGTGGCCTGAGATGCTACGAGTGGCTTCTGAGCGCCGGATTCGACATCCTCCTCGTCAGGTTCTGAGATCGATGCAGTTCAGGCGGAGGCGGGAGAGCGGAGCTCATTGCGGACGCGGGTGAGTGGTTCGCGGTGCGGCTGTAGCCCTCTGCATGATCAGGCTATGGCCACGCCTATCACCGCCTCCAGGCCGACCGTGACGACGGTGAACAAGGTGGTGTCCCAGAACTGCTCTCCGGCGGAGCCGAAGATGTCGGCATAGTTCCGCAGCCCCACGAACGACCTGGTGCCGCTGATGAAGCCGGTCGCGGGTCCAGCCCCTTGGTCCCGTACAGTGACTCCTTGAGCGCCATGAGGTCGGGTAGAGCACGACGATCGTCAGCGCCAGGAGCGTGGCCACCCGCCCGCAACCCTCTGAGATGGGCCGTGCCGCCGGCGAACTGGCTCTGCGGCTGATCGACGACTCCGACGCGGACCATGAGCAGCACACGTCCTGCCGACGACGCTGATCCCGCGGACGACCACCGCGCCGCCGCCCGGGACCTCTGGGGAGCGGGACACCGAGTAGGACCGCACCTCGGTGGGGCGGGCTCCGAGTCAGGGGAGAAGGCCGATCCGGATGGCCATGGCGCCAAGGGCTTCCTTCGCCGGTGGGTAGATGGCCCGGATACGGGCGAGTTGCTCGTCACGGGTGGCGGTGGGGTTGACGTTGGAGGGCCCCTCGCCGTCGAGCAGGGCCTCGAAGTTGGAGTACTCGGTGACCCGTTTGACCGTGACCTCGCAGGTCTCCTCGGTGCCTTTGATGCGGAAGCGGATGGTGTCGCCGGCGGCGAGGTCGGCGAGGTGGGGGTATTTGACCCGTACCTCGATGGTCTTCTCGCCTGATGCGACGAGGTCGAAGTACTGGCGGTAGAGGTTGAGTTCGTGGACGCGGCCGGTGGTGTTGCTCATGGGGCGGAAATGCTCCTGGGCGCTGGTGCGGTGATCAGGCGGCCGATCTCGGCTGCGGAGTACGAGCGGAAGAAGTGACGGGGGTCGGACAGCATCGTCTGGGTCATGGCCAGCAGTTGGTCCGCATACTCGGTGACGGTGCCGGGCCATTCCCGGGTGTCGAGCATCCAGCGGGCCGCTCCCTCAGACAAGGGGGCATGGCCTTGGCGGATGAGCGACTTGGAGAGTTTCGCGCCGGTGTCGGTGACGACCTGTGGGCAGAACAGCCGGGCGGGTAGCTGTGCACGGGTGAGGCCGACGGCCTGGAGGGCTTCGTCGACCAGGATGGAGCCGAAGACCCAGTCGCCGCCCTTGACCATGACGTACAGGGTTTCCCGGGTCGGCGTGCTCGTGAGCGTGAGTTCCTTGACCAGGTTGCGGTACAGGGTCGCCAGGTCGAGGTAGGCGCCGGTGGTGGGCGTGATGGTGGCTCGGTACGGGCCGTGGTGGAGACAGACCGCGGAGACGGCGGCGGTTTCCCGGTCGGTGAGGAGGACCCTGGTGCGTTCAGCGTGCTTCTCGGACCAGCCACAGCCGTGTTGGGGGCACGGAACTCGGAGGTGTGGGGTGCCGGTGGACGGGGCCAGCCACCAGCGGGCTGCGTCGATGCGGGGGAGGAGCCGTAGCCAGGTTCGGCGGAAGTATTCGCCGGCTTGCTGCTGGGTGTAGGTCTCGACATGGTGGGGGATGCCCAGGCGCCGGGTCAGGGCCGTGAACAGGGGTTGGTATAGCGCGGTCACGAGGTCGGTCAGGGCCTTCTCGCCGAGGGCTTGGGCGTAGGCGCGCTGGTAACGATGTCCGCTGGCTGGGTCTGTGGCCAGTTCGTACGGGGCGTTGTCGAGGGCGCTGAAGACGACCGTGCTGGGGATGCCGAATCGGTCGCGCAGGCGGGCGGCCATGGCGAACGCGAGGGACTGGACGAGCGAGGTGCCGATGTGCGGGGCACCGTTGATCTGGGTGCCGACGACCAGCACGATCCGCTCGGGTGGGGTGGCCAGGATGCGTGGGGTCAGGACGTCCTCTGTGCGGAGAAGTGCGTTGGCGAGGACGGTGTTCGGTGAGACGGGGTGGGTCGTCACGGATGTCCCCCTGCAGTCGGGTCGGAGGAAAGGCGCCGCTGCTAGGTGTGGGGCGGGGCCGCGGGGCTTCAGAGGCAGGCGGCGGAGCGGCGTTTCGCGTTGTCAGCGGTGACGTACGGGTGCTGGAGCGCCATCCGGAGGGTTTCGGCGTCCGTGAGGGTGTCGTCGTCGGGAAGTTCGCACCAGCCGCCGTACCAGTCGTCGATCACCTCCCAGCCGGGTGCGACGAGCCAGCTGTTGGCGCAGAGATGCCGTACGGGCAGGTCGTTCCAGCAGTCGGCGGTGCCAGGCTCGATGGCGTAGTAGAGGCGCTCGTTGGGTCCGTCATAGAGCACCGGGCCGATCGTGGCGCCGGTTGCCCGCAGGTGGGCTAAGGCCAGTAGGCCCGTCTCGGCAGAGGTTCGCACGAGGTCCCAGCCGTCGCCGACCTTCAGCAGGCGCAGGCCGGGCACGTCGCTGACCATGGGGGCGCTGCGCAGCGCGTCACGCACGGATGTCATGTGTCCGCCTGTCGCTGGAGGTTGGAGCTGGAGCCGCAGGCCAGTGCAGCCCCCGTCGTCGGCTTGGAGGTACGGACCACGATCAGGCGGGCACCCGCCGCTGTTATCCGTCGCCTTCGCTCGGCATTGAGGCCCTTGGGCCCGAGGTGGTTCAGCGCGAGGGTCACGGCACCGTATGTGTCGGGCAGTTCGAGGGCGTCGACGAGTCCGACGAAGGCCGGCGAGCGGATGGCTGCCGTGGTGTCGCGGTCGATGAAGACGCCGCAGAGGGCGAGTTCGTGTCGTCGGCAGTACTCGGTGAGGCAGCTGACAAGTGCGCTGTGACGGGCCGGGTTTGCATGGCGCAGGTAGCCGAAGACCTGGGGGAAGGCTACGGGGCGGCGTTCCGTGATGAGCTCGTCGTCCATGAGCACAGCGTCGGCTGCCGTGAACGGCCTTGAAATGACCTGCTGTTGCACTTCCGTTGCACTTCCCGCCCTACGTCGTCACCGAGAGTGCTTCCATACGTGACGGAGGGAGGTAATCCGTGGTCAACGTGCAGCAGTGGACAGGCCAGGAGGCGAGAGCCCTTCGCGCCGCCCTGCGTATGAGCACCCGTGCCTTCGCCGAGCACCTCGGTGTGGCTCTGCGCACGGTGGCCAAGTGGGAGAGCCTCGGCGCCGGAACTCAGCCCCGTCCCGACACACAGGCGATCCTCGACACCGCGCTCGCACGGGCGGACACCGCGGCCCAGGCCCGGTTCGAAACGCTGTTGTTCCCCGCGCGGAAAGCCGTGAGACCGGCGGATTACGAGACCTGGACCGAGGACATCGAGCGCGCCGTGGTCTGTGTCAGCCGTCAGGACTTTCCCTTCGCCTCGACCTTGCTGAATCGGTGGCTGGTCAGCCAAGGCCCCCACGAGCTCGACGACAAGGGCCTATACCTGTACGGGCGTTCGCTTGTCCTGCTCGGCGATGTGCAACGGGACCAGGGCGCGATCCTCGGCCCACTGTCCGCTCGCCAGTCCTACCTCACCGCGCGCGGCATGTTCTCCGAGCTCGGCATCCCGCGCAGGGTGGCCCAGATTGAGCTGTCCCTCGCTGTCGTACGGGAGATGTCAGGCCAGCTCGATGCCGCCGCTCATCGATACGAGCAGCTCGCCGCGGACGAACGCCTCAGCCGACGCGACCGAGCCAGGGCCCTGCTGTGGATCGGCACGGCCCTGAGCAAGGAAGGCAACAACGGCTACGCCACGGAAGTCATGACGGCCGCCACCCGCGAGTTCGAGGAACTCGGCGAGCCTGACGACTGGTCCGTGGCGCACCAGAAGCTGGCCCTCGCGCATCGCGGTATCGGCGACCTGACAGAGGCACTGCACTACATCGACATCGCGCGCACCACGGGCACGGTCGACTCCCCGATGCAGCGGGTGCGGTTGGACACCGCGTACGGGCACATCCTTCTGTCGGATGCGGCGACCCGGAATGATGGGCTGTCCGTCCTCGATCAGGCGGCACAGGTGGCCCGCCAGTACGGGCTGAGCCACCAGCTGCGCAGCATCGAGGGCATCCGAACGGGCCAGCAGGGATGAGCCAGGGAGTGCCAGTGCCCCAGCACGAGCAGCGCCAGATCACCGAAGAGCAGTTCCACGACGCGACTCTGATCTGGAACTACCACCAGATGGGCCACGAACAGCGGCTCTGCTCGGCGGCGATCGGCCTGGGCAGCCACGACCTCGGGGTGGCCACCACGGCCGTCGATCTGTACCGCGACGGCCTGTTCCCGGTTGTGGTCTTCAGCGGCGGCAACAGCCCCACTACGAGTGCCCGCTTCCCGCGCGGCGAGGCCGTGCACTACCGCGAGCACGCGCTGAGCCTGGGTGTGCCGGACGAGGCGATCCTGGTCGAGGCGAAGGCCGCGAACACCGGCCAGAACATCACATTCTCCCGCGAGCTGCTGGCCGAGGCCGGCATCGCGGTGGAGTCGCTGCTGCTGATCTCGAAGCCGTACATGGAGCGCCGCTCGTACGCGACCTGCCGCAAGCTGTGGCCCGAGGTGGAGCTGGTGTGCGCCTCCGAGCCACTGGAGTTGGACGACTACATCAAGTCCATCGGCGACGAGAAGCTCGTCGTCGACATGCTCGTCGGCGACCTGCAACGGGTGATCGAGTACCCGAAGCTCGGCTTCGCCGTCGAGCAGGACGTACCGGGGGATGTGCATGACGCCTACGAACGCCTCCTGGGTGCGGGTTTCGACAGCCGCCTCATCAGCACCTGACCCGTCGCACGTCGGCCCGCCGGGCGGGGTGTGCGCGATCCACCAGCCGAACCTCTTCCCACGGCTGTCCACGCTCGCCAAGCTGTACGCCGCCGACCGGTGGATCGTGCTGGACGACGTCCAGTTCGCTCGGCGCGACTACCAGCACCGGGCTCGGCTGGCGGCCCTGGACGAGCCCGCACGGCAGCAGTGGCTCACACTCCCGACGCACCTGCCCAACGGGCGCTCGACGCTGATCAGCCAGGCGCGGCTCGTTGATCCCGGGCGGTCGCGCGGACGGTTCAGCTGCTCGTGCGGCAGTACTACGGCGGCAGCCCCTACTGGGATGCGGTCTCTGAGGTCGTGGACGCGCTCGTGGACGACCTTGCCACCACGGATCGCGTGGCTGATCTCGCCCGAACATCGACAATTGCCCTGCTCAACGTCGTCGGATGGTCAGGGGACGTGCCGGAAAGCAGCGAGATCCCGACCAGGCAAGGACGGTCCGAGCGCCTCGCCGACCTTGCGGCAGCCACCTGTAGCACCCACTACCTGTGCGGCACCGGCGGTCTGCGTTACCTTGACACCGGCCCCTTCGATGTCCATGGCATTCCCGTGGTCCCTTTCCACACCCCTGTGGGCGACTCCCTCTGGGCGTGGGCCAGGCGATCAAGCAGCCTTTGGGCCCTGAGCAAGATCGGGCCCGCGGAGCTGGCGAACCAACTGACTGCCCAACGAGATGCCCATCACCTTGGAGTCCCTGCATAACCGAGCCGAAGCCTTCGAGGGAGACGTCTTTCCTCTGGTCAGGAGCCGGGGAGCAGCGCCAGGACGGTGGACTGGACGAGTTGCGCGGCGGTGAGGAGGTTGGGGATGCCGCCGCAGCGTTCGACGAGGTTCTGGAGCATGTAGCGCAGGGTGCCGGGATCGCGTTCGGGTTCGTCCAGGCGCGGGGTGATCATGTCGAGGTCGCGCAGGGCGGCGTCCACTTCGGGGTACTGGCCGCGCAGTTCTTCCAGGCGGCGTCGGAGTCCCTCGATGCTTTCGCGGGCTTCGGTGACGGCTTCGTTGGTGATGTTGTTGGTCTGGCTGACGTTCTGGGAGAATGCTGCAGCTTGGGCGGGCCCGGTCATGTGACCGGTGTTGATGATCCCGAAGTTGGGACCGTTCGGGACCGGGTCGGGCTGGCGGCGGCTGGCCATGCGGGGCTCCTGGGGGTCTTGCCGGTCAGTTCGTCATGGAGGGGTTGGCGGAGAACGGCGTGGCCTGCACGGGGCCAGTCATGGTGCCGCCGTTCATGACGCCGAAGTTGTAGATCGCGGTGGCCTGTTGCTGGTAGGCGGCGATGTCGACGTTGTGGTTGCGCAGGAAGATCTCGGTGGAGTCGAAGACGCGGCGCTGCATCATCTGCACGTAGTAGCGGGCGTCGTCGTTCGTGTGCATGTCATCGATCCAGCGGACGCTATGGACCTCGCGAAGGCTGACCGGTCCGCTGCCGGGATCGAGTTCAGGGCGCTTGCGCGGCGTGCGGCGTATGAGCCGGTCGAGCCCCACGTACATGTCGCCGAGGGCGTTGAAGGCCGTGCGGCCAAGCCACTTGAGGGTGCGGGGGTCGGCGGGCTTGAGTCCGGCGACCTTCGGGTTGAGCGGACCCATGATGTGCGGGCGGACGGTGACGCGTAGGAAGCCGCCCTGGTAGGCGAAGTGGACGAGTATGGCGGCGATGAGGTCGCCGTTCCAGGCGGTCACACGAGCCCAGATGTAGCGGCGGGCGATCTCTTCGGCGGGCTTGTCACCGAAGCTGTCCACGGCGAGCGTGTGCAGACTGCGCCACGTGTCGTCGTCGATCTGGTCCCAGCGTTTGTAGTGGATACCGGCGATCCCGATGACCTCCATGCGCGGGATGGGGTGGTCTCGGTGATGAGCAGGCGCCGGGTCGTCCAGGCGGCGTGCGACATGGGCGTGCAGTTGGGCGACGGTGAAGTGCTTCAGCGGCTTGCGGGCCACAGGCTTGTTGTGCTTGGCCAGCGCCTCCAAGACCGCCTTGGCCACCTCGGCCGTGTCCGGCTGGCCCGGGCTTTGCCCCGGCGAACCGAAGCCTGGGACCGATCCGGTGGTGTCTCCTTCCTCGTCTTGGCCCTCGGGGGCGGGCTCGATGTCGATGCCGATGACCGCCTCATGCCATGCCTGCAGACCTGCTCCGAGGAACCGATGCCTGTCCCCGCTTGAGCGACGCTCGTGGAGGTACGGCAGGGCGTGAGCCTGCGCGGCAGGGGCGGGCGCGTGTAGTTCTCCAGCCAAGAGAGCGTTGAACCGCTCCTGCGCCAGATAGCGCTCGACCAGGTAGACGCCCCACACGCCGGCCAATAGAACCAGGGCTGCCCAGCCCGCGGTCAGAGCGCCGGCGATCGTCTGCCAGACGACGAGCGTGATCACTGCGAAGACGGCTGCCCGTCGTCTTCGCATGTGGCGGATGGCTCGGTCGCTCGCGTGAATGACGGGTTCCTGGTGGAATCCGTAGACCGGCACCGGCCGGGCTGACTTCTTGATGCGACGCCGGACCCAGACCGCGTAGTCCTCGCCCAGCACGACCGATGGAGGCGTCGGCTCGGCGGTGTCGGCGGCCTTTACTTCCTCCTTGGCGGGGAACAGCCATCGCAGGCGTTTCCGCACCGCTGCCTTCAGCGCTTTCCATAGTTCCGCCAGTTGGGTGCACAGTACGGCGAGCCAGTCCGTACGGGCGAAGGCAGCGGCACTCAACCGGCGAGTGACGCCCTCGGTGTACGCGCCGTGCCGGATCACTTCCCCGGCACCGTCCGCAGTCCCCAGCGGTATCGCAGGCGCCGAAAAGGCTGACTGGTGCTCTGCGAACGCCAACTCCCCACCCCCGTTTCTACCGGCCGGCCGCGATGACGCCTCGGCAGGCACAGAGGGGCATCGTCCACGTGCTCGACGAGCGCGACCAGACCGCAAACCGGCACAAGCCGTGCACGGAGATGCCCTGTTGAACATTGACCGAAAGGCGCCTGTAGTCCGAAGTCGATCAGCCCGTGGTTCGGATACTCGGAGCTTCGTCGTGCATCCAGAAGTTGATGGCTCGACGAGAGCCTGATCAGTGCTTCCGACTCCGGAGTTGCTGCAACGCTGGCATGGCGTGGCGTTCTACGGCGTGGCGTGCGGTGGCTGTCTGCGCTCGTGGGCTGGGGGCATGACGCTCGCCGAGGCGCCGGATGCGCCAGGTCAGTACGCGGGCGGGGCTGTGGGCGTCCTCCAGGGTGCGCCGGCCGAGCGCCTGGTCGAGGACGGTGGCCGCGTTGTGTCCCGCCGCTTCTGCCTCGGCGAGCACGGTGGTGAGTGCGTCCCAGGCGGGGTCGTTGAGGATGCGCTCGGCGTGTTCCGGTACGACCTCCTGGAGGTGGTAGGCGAAGCGGCGCTTGATCTGGAGGCTGGGGGAGCGGTTCGCGAGGTCGGTCAGGACCGGCTCGGCGACCCGCGCGTACGCGACCTGCAGGTGGAGGAGGGCCTGCTGTGCGGCCACCTCCTGCTGGGCATGCTGGCGGGTACGGTGCCAGTGCATCGCGAACGCCACGGCAGTGAGCATGGCGTCCAAGAGCATCGTGAATCCGGTCCCATCCCGGTCCTGGGGGCGGTCGCGCAAGATCGCCTGGACGTTGCCGCGTAGGACGCGGGTGCTGTTGAAGTCGGCGGTGATGCGGGAGCGGGTGGCGCGCTCGAAGGCAGCCGCGGCCTGTTGGAGTTTGGCCCTGAGCGCGGCCGGCGCGGTGACCGGCAGGAGGTCCAGAGCCGCGCCGAGCGCGACCAACTGTCCTTGAGCCGTGGGGTCGTCGCCGTGGGTGAGGTGGTGAGGGATGCGTTCGGTGGCGGCGGTGGCCTGGTGCCAGGGGTTGCCCGGGCGAGCGGGGGCAGGTTCGGGGCTGGTGGTGGCGAGGCGTTGGCGGATCTTGGGGAGGGAGAGGTCGGGGGCGAGAGTGGAGCCGGAGTAGAAGACCGGCTCGCCCTTGTCGTTGGTGTCGCCGGGCAGGGCGAAGTTGCAGCCGAGGGCGTCGCCAGACGGGCCGAGCTTGAGGCGCACGGTCACGCCGGTGGCGTCCAGTAGGGCGAAGAACTCGGCCTCGTCGGCTGCAGCGGCGACGGCACGGCGGACCCGTAGCCGCAGGACCTCACGTGTGGCCGCTTCCTGGCCCAGACGCTTGGCCTTGAAGTGCTCCTTGCTGGTGGCGCGTTTGGCGGCGGTGCCGTCGCCCGGCTTCAACCGCCGTAGCCCGTAGTCGACTTCGATCTGGCGGGCTTCGCGTTGGACGGCCCGCTGGTCGTAGTCGCGTCGAGGGCGGCGGGCGTCCTGGCGTACGAGGGTGGCGGCGATGTGGATGTGGTCGTCGGCGTGGCGGACGGCCACCCAGCGGCAGGCTTCCGTATCGCCTTCGGGGGCGATGCCGGCGGCAGCCACGATCCGACGGGCGATGTCGGCCCACTGGGCGTCGGTGAGGATCGGGTCCTCGGGTGCGGCGCGGATGGGGCAGTGCCACACGGTGTGCTTGGGTGCCTTGTCGCCCAGCATCTTCACGGGCTGATCGAGCTGCGCGGCGAGCTGATCCTCCACCTCCTTCGGGTCGCGGTGGGGGCTGCGGCCAGGGTCGGGGGCGAAATCGTTCCAGGAAGCCACCAAGTGCGGGTCGATGTGCTCGTTGGCCCGGCCCTTGCTGAAGAGGTAGCCGATCGTGCGGCGCGTCGCCTTCGGCCCCTTGCCGAGGATGATCTTCGGGATCAATGACTCACCGTCCCTCTGTGATCTGGGCGACCGCTGCGTCCAGCTCGGCGATGGACGCCTCGACGCGGGCCAGGAGCCGTTGGACGGTGTCGGTGTGGGGCCAGGCGCCGTCCTGGTGGAGGTGCCAGGTGAGCTGGTTGAGGTTGCTGCCGACCTTGCCGAGCTGCCCGTTGGCGGCCATCAGCGTCTTCATCAGGGTGCGGTAGTCGGCGACGGCTGCGGTGGGGTCGTCGGCGCGGGCGGCGGCGAGGGCGCATTCGGCGACGTAGCCGCCGGGTTTCATGCGGCTCAGGGCAGCGGCCTTCTGGACGAGGGCGAACTCGGCGTCGCTATAACGGGGATGGACACGGCGCTCGCGCAGCTGCTTGTCACGCAGACGACGACGCGGCGCGGGGCGGTGGCGCTCGTGCAACGACGATTCGCCCCCTGTCTCGTTCGGCACCCCCGGGCCGAACGACCCCGGCGCCCCTGCGCCGGATGCCTCCGCCTCCCCCGGGGCGGGGGCCGGGTAAGGACTCCTTATCCGACAACTTGCTGCGCTGTCTGGGGCTGGTGTGGTGTCCGTCTGCTGCCGAGCTGTGGGGAGCTCGTGGTGCTGTTCTTGCATGGTGTGCTCCGGTGGTGAGGGACTGTGTCACGCGCGTCGCATCCGTCCCATGCCTGGTCAAGACAGGTACGGACACTCGGGCAGGTACGGAGCCGTCCGTCCCGGTGAGGACATCCGTCCCCGCGCTGACCTGCGCGGGGACGGATGCGACGAAGCGATATGGACCCAGGGAGAGGCGGGTCAGCGGGCGCGATTGGGGCCAGCCGGGCCGCCTGGCGGGCCGACGGGTAGCTGACCTGTCAGGGCCGCGGGCGGCTTGCCCTGGGTGGGGCGCGCGGGTGGGGCGTCGTGCGCGGGGGCGGGCGTCGTCCCGGTGAGGCCGGGGCAGTGCCGGGCCCAGCTGTCGAGGAACTGGTTACGGGCGTACCCCTTGGCCTGCCTGCCTTTGTCGAACCGGTAGTTGGCCGGGCGGATTTCGAAGCCCCGGAGCATGCTGCCCAGGTGGTAGGCGTTGAGGCCCTTGGTGCCGTGTTCCGCCCAGGGAGCGTCGGGGTCCTGGAGCAGGGCCGTGACCAGATCCAGGGAGGACAGGGCCTCAGGGTTGCCGTGTGCCTCGAAGATGCGGTGGATGTCGCGCAGCAGTCGCGTCTTCAGGTTGGTCTGCTGGTCCTGGACGGTCTCGTAGCGGGTCATCGCCACGCAGGCCGCACGGCCACTGGCGGGCCAGTGGCCGCCGGCCAAGTCGGCGATGATCACCAGCGGCTCCCAGGTGTCCGCCGCCCGGTCCTCCACCGGCATCGTGGGCGCCATGCGGCTGGCCGTGCCGCGCAGCGGTCCCAGCCAGGCGGCGAGTCTGTCCCGCAGCGCGTTCAGTTCCGGTGTGGCGTAGCGCCAGCGGAACGGGGTCACCTTCTCGCCGGGCTTGCGCTTTTGCATGCGGAGCACGACCGCCCTGTCGGTGATCGTGTCGGGCAGGTCGCCTATCGAGGCCAGTGCGGCCATGGCGAAGGTCGGATACGGGGTCGGCTTGTGCTCCGGACCGGAGATGCGCCAGGCGGGCCGGTTGCGTTGGTGTCCGGCGTTCAGCAGGCCGCGCAGTTCCTCGTTCTCGCCGGCCTTGGGGCCGACGATGGTGTCGGCCTCGTCCACCAGGATCGTGTGCGGGTTCTTGCCGATCACCCGGAACAGCACCGCCGTGGACATGTTCACCGTCATGATCGGCTGGTGGACGGTCTCGTGGAGGACGTCCAGCACCCGGGACTTGCCGCAGCCCCTCGTCGGGCCTACGACTGCCAGACGCGGCGCGTGCTGCAGAGCGGTCTGGATATGCGTGGCCGCCACCCACAGCGTGACCGCGGTCAGCGCCTCCTCATTGGGCAGCACGACGTACTTGCCGATCGTCGCCCGCAACTCATCCAGCAGTTCCGCACCCTCACCGGGACCGGCCCCCTCCTGCGGGGCGGTCCCCGGCGACTGGCGGGGACGGTGCTCACGGTCCCCATTGCGGTCCCCTGGTGCAACTGCAGCCTCTTGGGGACCGGTCCCCGATTTCACGGCGTTGGCCTGCGGGTTTGCGCCTGACGTCGATTCGGGGACCGGGGCATGCGGGGACCGAGCAGTGGGCACGGCGCGGGGACGGTCCCCAACAGCAGCATCAGCAGACAGCTGGGGACGGTCCCCGTGTGCGTGCGCATCTGCCGGGTGTCCGACGGGCCCCGACGCGGGAGACCGTGTGTCCGCCGGATCCCTGCGGCGCCAGGGGATGCCTTCGCCGGGGACGGCGGGCGTGGGCCAGCCGGTGGGGGAGGTGTTCGTGGAGTTGGGGGACGTAGAGTCCTCCATAGGCGTTCCTCTCCGGTGGGGGCAGGACGGGCAAGGTCCTGCCCCTCACCCGCTCGTTCGTTCAGGGATGGGCGATCAGTTGGGAATACTTCGGCCCTCGGCGTTGGCGCGCCGGGGGCCGCTTCGTTGGCCGCGCCGGACGCGGGGTCAGACCGTGAGGTCGTACGACGTCTGGGCATCCAGCCACGTGTCCACCTCCCGCCAGCGGTAGCGCAGGTGACGGCCGACCTTGTGGACGCTGGGGCCGGTGCCCCGGTACTTCCACTGGTAGAGCGTCTTCACCGGCACCCCGAGGTAGGCGGCCACGTCGGTGGGGGTGGCGAGCTGGTCACGCTCGGCGGCGGCAAGACGCGGCAAGTGGTTCGGCAATGAGGTCTCCATATCGGGTTCAGGTTTTTGGATGGGTGGTGCGGCCAAGGCGGCTATCCCCCCAGGGGAGACCCAAAGAAGCTTCCGATTCTCTGGTCTACTTCTCCGGCATGGCTGGGGAAGAGCAAAACAGTAAGGGGCGATCCCCGGTTGCCGAAATCGCGCCTATGGCAGCCGAAATTTACTGCGGCCACGTGACTGGCGGAAGTGCCGGAATCCGGTACCTCTACAGTTCAGAGCTGTGGCCTGGATGTCGGGAGGGGTGCGGTCAGCCCACCGGGCACCCTGGCTGATAGACGCCTAAATCGCCCATCTTTTTGATGCCGAGGGAAGGTAGCACGGTCGCCGACCCGGAAAGGCTTGTGGTGTTCCGGAATTTGATGAGACGAACACCACTTCACCCCGGAACGACTTGTGGAGAGTTTAAGAACTAACCCTTGCCATGGCGTCCGGCTGCAAGTTACAGCTATCTGTCATGGAAACCCGACCTGTCGAAATAGGCCCCAGCGGCCTCCACACCGCCCCTCAGACCCCCGAGGTCATCCAGGGGGCCCCTCTTGGCTGACGTGTACGACCGCTGGCACAAGTCCCACCCCAAGCCCGCCGAAGCCGAGTGCGGCGACCACAAGGGCCGTACGAAGCGGATGGTCCCCACCGCTGACCACGGCGTCGGCAAGCGCTGGCAGGTCCGCTACCGCGACCTGGACGGGCAACAGCGCAAGGAGAACTTCGACACGAAGGCTGCGGCCGACAACCGCGCCGCCGAAGTCGACGTCGAGATACGGCGCGGCTCCTACGTCGTCCCAGCCGAGACGAAGCAGACGCTCGGGGCCTACGCGCAGAAGTGGCTCGACGCGAACTCCGTGGGGCCGACGACCGCCCTGCGCTACGAGGCGACCGTCCGCAACCACATCGTCGAGCACCTCGGTCGACGCGAACTTCGATCCCTCAACCAGCCCTCGATCATTCAGGGTTGGATCCGCACGCTCCAGGACGGCGGCCTGGAGGTGTCCACGATCGAGGGCATCTTCGACATCCTCTCCAGCATCCTCGGCTCGGCCGTGGAGGACGGGCTGCTGCCGAAGAAGCCCTGCAAGGCGAAGTCGGTCAAGCTCCCGACCGCGACCAAGAAGAAGATCATCCCTTGGTCGCTGGAGCGAGTCCGCGCGGTCATCGCCGGACTCCCGAAGCGCTTCCAGGCCGGCGGCAAGCTCGCCTTCGGCTGCGGCCTTCGCCAGGGCGAGGTGTTCGGCTTCGCCGTCGAGGACATCGACTTCAAGGGCGGCTGGATCCACGTCAATCGTCAGGTGCGGCTCGTCGGCACCAAGCCCGTCTTCGCCCTGCCTAAGGGCAACAAGATCCGGTCAGTGCCCCTGCCGGCCCAACTCGCCGCAGCCATCAAGGCTCACATGAAGGAGTTCCCGCTGACCGCAGTCACCCTGCCCTGGGCCAAACCGGACGGCGAACCGAAGACCTTCCGCCTCCTCTTCGTCGATGCGAAGGCTCGGGCGTACAACCGAAGTGTCTTCAACATGGGCGACTGGAAGCGCGCCCTTGCCGCGGCTGGCGTGATCCCTCCCCGCGAGCGCGGCGCGCGTTACCTCCAGGCGGCGCCGGACGACGGGATGCACGCCCTCCGGCACGCGTACGCCTCCGTGCTCCTGGACGCGGGGGAGAGCATCAAGGCGCTCTCCGAGTACCTCGGACACTCGGACCCAGGCTTCACGCTACGGACGTACACGCACCTGCTGCCGTCCAGCGAGACTCGCACGCGCAAGGCGATCGACGACGCCTTCACGGAAGAAGCCGAGGCGGAAGACGAGGGCGACCGGCCCGGTACCCAGGGCACATCAGCACCCCCAGCAAAACCAATGTGCCCTCAATGTGCCCTGGCCGCCTGACGGCCCCCCGGCACCAAAAAGGGCGAGGCCCGTAGACCCCGCCCAACCTGCAAGAAACCCCAGCTCACGGCCAAACAAGGCAATAAGGCTGATGCCCCGCCTCATGCAGCCGATGGCTGAAGTCCTGCCACTCGTGCAGCAGCTGGTACACGTTGAACGCGTCCCGCGGGCCACCCCGGTCCGGCACCGTCGACCAGATGAACGCCGCGGCGCCCACCGCCTCCTCGCCGATGCCCCGGAGCGGGTCCACGACCGTCATGGGGAGCTTGACCACCGCGTAGTCGGGGTGGAGGACGACCAGTTCCAGCGGGGGGACCTTGTGGAGCGGGACGCCCTCTATGCCGGTGAGGACCATGGCGGCCATCGTCTCCGGCTTGATCTTGGTGAACATGCCGTTCATCCCGAGCTCGTCGCCGCCGAGTTCCTCGGGGCGCATCGAGATCGGGACGCGGGCCGCGGTCGCGCCGTCGGGCGCGCCGAAGTACTTGTACGTCACCCCCACCCGACCACCATTCCTGCTCCCCGACCTCAGCCGATCGATCCGACGTTCGATACGTCGATCGTCCGCCTCTGACTCACCCGGTACACGTGCTGCCTCTGCGGCTTCCTCCGCGTCGCGTCGGTGCCTTCCCCGCCGGGCACGTCGAGGACCCAGGTCATCAGTCCCCTCGCCCAGTCCGCCACCGCGATGCATATCTCCACCCGACTGCTTTTCTAGGACGCGTGGCCCCCGCCGCGCAACCCGATCATCGTGTCAGTGACCTCCCCCACGGCCGCCCGCCGAAACGTGCGTTGAAACACCTGTCCGCAGGATCCTCACCGGGATCCTCACAGGGATCTTCGCGGCCTGTCGAGCACCACGGGCCGTACGAGCTGTGTGTATCAGGTCCCAGTTTCGCAGATGCCACCGCACCTCAGCCCGCGGTCGGCCGGGGGAGCTCCGGAGGGGCCCTGGCCTACCCTGAGGAGGAAAGTCGCCCACCGGAGTCCGAGAGGTCGGAGAAGTCGCAGGTCATGAGCGAAACGCCCTATTCATATGATGCGCCTGCCTCACAGGCCCTGTTCGACCGTGCGGCCACTGTCACACCGGGCGGCGTGAACTCCCCGGTGCGCGCCTTCCGCGCCGTGGGCGGCACGCCCCGGTTCATGGTGTCGGGCCGCGGTCCGTATCTCACCGACGCCGACGGGCGTGAGTACGTCGACCTGGTCTGCTCCTGGGGGCCCATGATCCTCGGGCACTCCCACCCCGACGTGATCGCCGCCGTGCAGGACGCCGTCTCGCGCGGCACCTCCTTCGGCACGCCCGGCGAGGGCGAGGTCGCGCTCGCCGAGGAGATGGTCGAGCGGATCGCGCCCCTCCAGCAGGTGCGGCTCGTCTCCAGCGGCACCGAGGCGACCATGTCCGCCATCCGCCTCGCCCGCGGCTTCACCCGACGCACCAAGGTCATCAAGTTCGCCGGGTGCTACCACGGTCACGTGGACTCGCTCCTCGCCGCCGCGGGCAGCGGGGTGGCCACCTTCGCGCTTCCCGACACGCCCGGCGTCACCGGTGCCCAGGCCGGCGACACCATCGTGCTGCCGTACAACGACCTCGAAGCCGTGCAGGAGGCCTTCCACCGGCACCCCGGTGAGATCGCCTGTGTCATTACGGAGGCCTCGCCCGGCAACATGGGCGTCGTCCCGCCGCGGCCCGGCTTCAACCAGGGGCTCAAGGACGCCTGCTCCAAGAACGGCGCCCTCTACATCTCCGACGAGGTCATGACCGGCTTCCGCACCAGCCGCGCCGGGTGGTACGGCATCGACGGCGTCGAGCCCGACCTCATGACCTTCGGCAAGGTCATGGGTGGCGGGTTCCCCGCCGCCGCGTTCGGTGGGCGCGCCGATGTGATGGCCCACCTCGCTCCTGCCGGGCCCGTCTACCAGGCCGGCACCCTCTCCGGTAACCCGGTCGCCACCGCCGCCGGTCTCGCCCAGCTGCGCCTGCTCGACGAGGCGGCGTACGACAAGGTCGACTCCGTGTCGGCGGCCGTCCAGTCGCTGGTCACCGAGGCGCTCTCCAAGGAAGGCGTCGCACACCGGGTGCAGACCGCCTCCAACATGTTCTCCGTCTTCTTCACGGACCGCGAGGTGCGCGACTACGAGGACGCCAAGAAGCAGGAGTCCTTCCGCTTCACCGCGTTCTTCCACTCGATGCTGGCGCAGGGCGTCTACCTTCCGCCCTCCTCCTTCGAGTCGTGGTTCGTCTCCACCGCCCATGACGAGCAGGCGGTTCAGAAGATCGCCGACGCCCTTCCGGCGGCGGCCCGTGCGGCAGCGGAGGCCACGGCAGCATGACCGGCAACACTGACATCACCGTCGTCCACGTCATGCGGCACGGCGAGGTCGCCAACCCGGACGGCATCCTCTACGGCCGCCTCGCCGGGTACCACCTCTCCGAGCTGGGCCGGCAGATGGCCGACCGGGTCGCCGAGCACCTCTCCTCGCGGGACGTGACGTACGTCTGCGCCTCCCCGCTGGAGCGGGCGCAGGAGACCGCGACGCCGATCGCCAAGGCGCACGGCCTCGACCTCGCGACCGACGAGCGGCTCATCGAGGCCGACAACGTCTTCCAGGGCAAGACCTTCGGCGTCGGCGACGGCGCGCTGAAGAACCCCGACAACTGGAAGCACCTCGTCAACCCCTTCAAGCCGTCCTGGGGTGAGCCGTACGTCGACCAGGTCGTCCGCATGATGGGGGCGCTGGACGCGGCGAAGGACGCGGCGCGGGGGCACGAGGCGGTGCTGGTCAGCCATCAGCTGCCGATCTGGATCGTGCGGTCCTACGTCGAGCGGCGCCGGCTGTGGCACGACCCGCGCAAGCGGCAGTGCACGCTCGCCTCGCTGACGACGTTCACGTACCAGGGCGACAAGATCGTGTCGGTGGGCTACTCCGAGCCGGCGATCGACCTCGTCCCGGCGCATCTGCGTGCGGGCGCCAAGCCGGTCAAGGGCAAGGACAAGGCCTTCGGGGCCTGAGTTCCCCTTGGGCGGGTCTGTTACGTAATCGCGAAAAAACAGACGGAACGCCTCCGTTCGTCCCGGCCTCTGAAGGGGTGACCACCAGAGAACGTGACGAACGGGGAATGCCATGCGCACTCTCACCCGCAGGGGAGCAATAGGACTCGGCGTCGGGGGTGCCGCCGCCGTCGGGCTCGCCGGGTGCGGCACTCTCACGTCGTCAGACGGGCCGAGCCCGGCTCCGGGTTCCACCACCGGCGACAAACCCGGCAAGAAGACACCCAGCGCCCGCCCCATCGGCGACGGCTCCACCTCGTACACCGGCAAGCAGCCCGGCCAGCCCGCCAGGCCCGAGCCGCTGGAGCCGGGGCAGACCCCGCCGCAGTTCGTCGTCTTCTCCTGGGACGGGGCGGGGGAGGTCGGCAACGGGCTCTTCCCACGCTTCCTGGACCTCGCCAAGGAGCACGGCGTCCACATGACCTTCTTCCTCTCCGGGCTGTATCTGCTGCCCGAGTCGAAGAAGCGGCTCTACGACCCGCCCAACAACCCGGTCGGCGCCTCCGACATCGGCTATCTCACCGACGACCACGTCAAGGCCACCCTCACCAACGTGCGCCGGGCCTGGCTGGAGGGCCATGAGATCGGCACCCACTTCAACGGCCACTTCTGCGGCGGCTACGGCAGCGTCGGCAACTGGACGCCCCAGCAGTGGCGCAGCGAGATCGACCAGGCCAAGTCCTTTGTGAAGGAGTGGCGGACCAACACCGGGTGGACCGATCTGCCGGCCCTTCCCTTCGACTACGAGAAGGAGCTCGTCGGCGGTCGTACGCCCTGTCTGCTCGGGCAGGACAATCTGCTGCCCACCGCCAAGGAACTGGGCTGGCGGTACGACGCCTCCTCGCCCGGCGGGCGGCAGGTGTGGCCGGTGAAGACGGGCGGGCTGTGGGATCTGCCGCTCCAGCAGATCCCGTTCCCCGGGCGCAGCTTCGAGGTCCTCTCGATGGACTACAACATGCTCGCCAACCAGTCGATCAACTCCACCAACGCGCCCAGCCACAATTACCCGGGCTGGCGCAAGCAGTCCGCCGACGCGTACATCGCCGGCTTCCAGCGGGCATACGAGACAAATCGTGCCCCCTTCTTCGTCGGCAACCACTTCGAGCACTGGAACGGCGGCATCTACATGGACGCCGTGGAGCAGGCGCTGAAGCACATCGCCGCCGAGAAGGAGAAGGGCGAGGACGTACGCCTCGTCTCCTTCCGGCAGTTCGTCGACTGGATGGACGTACAGCGGCCCGAGGTGCTGGAGAAGCTGCGCGGGCTGGATGTCGGGCAGGCACCTGCCGGGGGCTGGGCCTCCTACATGAAGGACACGAAGAAGAGCTCGGTGAACGCCGCCTGATATGCGGGTTTCCGCCCGCGAGGGGGGTGCGCAAGATCCCCGGAACGGGCATGCGAAACTTTTCACATGAGTGCCGCCAGCAGCGCCCCCCAGCGCCCGAACCGCACCACGCGCACCCGTCGCCGGGCCCTGCTCCTGACCGGAGCCGCGGCGGCCGCCGCGCTGACCCTGTCCGCGTGCACCTCCGGCGGAGTGTCGGGGGGTGGCGGCGACACCAACTTCATCACCGGCAACAACGGCGTCGACACCGTCGCCGAGGGCAAGCGGACCGCGGCGCCCGAGCTGTCCGGCGAGACCATCGACGGCAAGCAGCTGTCCACCGCCGACTACAAGGGCAAGGTCCTCGTCGTCAATGTGTGGGGCTCCTGGTGCTCTCCGTGCCGGGCCGAGGCGAAGAACCTCCAGACCGTCTACGAGAAGGTCAAGGGCCAGGGCGTCGAGTTCGTCGGCCTCAACACGCGGGACGCCAGCACCACCCTCGCGAAGTCCTTCGAGAAGGAGTTCGGGATCACCTACCCGAGCATCTACGACCCGACGGGCAAGCAGATGCTCCGGTTCAAGAAGGGCACCCTCAACCCGCAGTTGATCCCCTCCACGCTCGTCATCGACCGGGACGGCAAGCTCGCCGCCCGCGCGTTGCAGGCGCTCAGCGAGGACACACTGCTCGGCATGATCAAGCCCGTCCTCGCGGAGAAGTGACGTGAGCGCGGCCGTCACCGGAGTGACCACGCTCGCCGCCGGGGTGGGGCAGAACGACACCGTGATGAGCGGCGCCCTGCTGCTCGCCCTGCCGATCGCCCTGCTCGGCGGACTCGTCTCCTTCTTCTCCCCCTGCGTCCTGCCGCTGGTGCCCGGCTATCTGTCGTACGTCACCGGCGTCAGCGGCACCGATCTCGCCGAGGCCCGGCGCGGGCGGATGGCCGCCGGTGCCTCCCTGTTCGTCCTCGGCTTCACCATCGTCTTCGTCTCCGGCGGGGCGCTGTTCGGCTACTTCGGACAGACCCTCCAGGAGGAGCGGGACGTCCTGTCCAAGGTGCTCGGCGTCCTCATGATCCTCATGGGCGTCTTCTTCATGGGCATGATGCCCTGGCTCACCCAGCGCGAGTTCCGCTTCCACACCCGGCCCGCCACCGGGCTGGCCGGCGCCCCCCTGCTCGGCGCCCTGTTCGGCATCGGCTGGACGCCCTGCATCGGGCCCACGCTGTCCTCGGTGCAGACGCTCGCCATGCAGGACGGCAGCGCCCTGCGCGGCGCCATACTGACCGTCGCCTACTGCCTCGGCCTCGGTGTCCCCTTCGTGCTCGCTGCCGTAGCCTTCCGCAAGGCGCTCGGCGCCTTCGCCTGGGTCAAGCAGCACTACGTCTGGGTGATGCGCATCGGCGGCACCATGATGATCCTGACCGGTGTCCTGCTGCTGACCGGCGCCTGGGACAGCATCGTGCAGGAGATGCAGGCCTGGTCCAACGGCTTCACTGTGGGGATCTGATCGATGAGCAAGACGACAACCGACCCGACCCCGCCCACCGGCGAAGAGGACCTCGGCGCCGCCGGCTCCCAGCTGTCCACCGCGCCCGAGGACACCCTGAACATGCCCTCCCTGGGCGTGATCGGCTGGGCCCGCTGGTTCTGGCGCCAGCTCACCTCCATGCGGGTCGCGCTGCTGCTGCTCCTGCTGCTGTCGCTCGGCGCGATCCCCGGCTCGCTGATCCCGCAGTCCGGGACCGACGAGACGAAGGTCGCCCAGTTCCGCAAGGACAACCCCACCCTCGGTGACCTCTACGACAAGCTCGGCCTCTTCCACGTCTACAGCTCGGTGTGGTTCTCCGCGATCTACATCCTGCTGTTCGTCTCCCTCGTCGGCTGCATCATCCCGCGCACCTGGCAGTTCGTCGGCCAACTGCGCGGCCGTCCGCCGGGTGCCCCGAGGCGCCTGACGCGGCTGCCCGCGTACACCACCTGGCGCACCGAGGCCGAGCCCGAGCAGGTCCGCGCCGCCGCCCTCGCCCTGCTCAAGAAGCGCCGCTTCCGCGCGCACCTCGCCGGTGACGCGGTCGCCGCCGAGAAGGGCTATCTGCGCGAGGTCGGCAACCTCGCCTTCCACATCGCCCTCATCGTGATGCTGATCGCCTTCGCCTGGGGTCAGCTGTTCAAGATGGAGGGCAACAAGCTGATCGTCGAGGGCGGCGGGTTCTCCAACACCCTCACCCAGTACGACGACTTCAAGTCCGGCAGCCTCTTCACCCAGGACGACCTGGACCCGTTCAGCTTCAAACTGAACGACTTCCAGGGCACCTACGAGAAGAACGGCCCCAACCGGGGCACCGCGCGCACCTTCCAGGCCGCCCTCTCCTACAGCGTGGGCGCCTACGGCAAGGCCAAGAAGACGACCGTCAAGGTCAACGAGCCGCTGGAGATCGGCGACTCGAAGGTCTATCTGACCGCCCACGGCTACGCGCCCGTCATCACGGTCCGCGACGGCAAGGGCAATGTCGTCTACCACGACGCGGTGCCGCTGCTGCCGCTGGACAGCAACATCACCTCCTCCGGTGTCGTCAAGGTCATGGACGGCTACCGCGACGCCAAGGGCGTGCGGCAGCAGCTGGGCTTCGAGGCCTTCTTCCTGCCGACGTACACCCCCGGCAACGAGGTGTCCTCCACCTTCCCCGCGCTGGGCAACCCGGTGCTGAACCTGGCCGGCTACTACGGCGACCTGGGTGTCGACTCCGGTGTCCCGCAGAGCGTGTACCAGCTCGACAAGTCGCATCTGAAGGCGTTCAAGGACTCCAAGGGCCAGCAGCGGGAGAACCTGCGGCCCGGCCAGACCATGAAGCTCCCGAACGGCGCCGGCTCGATCACCTATGAGTCCACCGAGGAGTGGGCCAACTTCCAGGTGACCCGCCAGCCCGGCAGCGGCTGGGCGCTGGCCGGCGCCATCGCCGCGATCTTCGGCCTTGCCGGCTCCCTGTTCATCCAGCGCCGCCGGGTGTGGGTGCGGGCGGTCAGGGGCGACGACGGCGTCACGGTCGTCGAGATGGCCGGACTCGGCCGCAGCGAGTCCGCGAAGGTGCCCGAGGAACTCGGCGCCCTCGCCGACGTCCTCTACGACCAGGCTCCCGGTGCACCCGAACCGGACGAAGACTCCACCGACACACCCGACCCCCAAGTCGTACCTGCCGAAAGGCTCGAGAAGTGACTCTCGCCGCTGCGACGGATCTGGCCGCCGCCACCAACGAACATCTCGCGAACCTCAGCAACACGCTGATCTACTCCGCGATGGCCGTCTACACGCTGGCCTTCTTCGCCTACATCACCGAATGGATCTTCGGCAGCCGCAGCAAGATCGGCCGCACGGCCGCCGCGCTGACAGCCGACCCGGCGGAGCGCAAGGCGCCGGCGGTCACGGTGAAGAAGGGCGGCTCCACCGCCGTACTGGAACGGCCGCAGGTCGTCGTACGGGCCGCTGCCGGTCAGCGGGACGTGCCGGACGGGCCCGGGGCGCACGGCGGGGACGAGCAGGGTGACCTCTACGGGCGTATCGCCGTGTCCCTCACGGTGCTCGCCTTCCTCATCGAACTCGCCGGGGTCATCGCCCGCGCGGCCTCGGTGGAGCGGGCGCCCTGGGGCAACATGTACGAGTTCAACATCACCTTCTCCACGGTGGCCGTCGGCGTGTACCTCTCGCTGCTGGCGCTGAAGAAGAACGTGCGCTGGATGGGCCTGTTCCTCATCACCTCGGTCCTCCTCGATCTCGGTATCGCCGTCACTGTCTTGTACACCGCCAGCGACCAGTTGGTTCCCGCCCTCCACTCGTACTGGCTGTACATCCACGTCTCCACGGCGATCCTGTGCGGCGCGGTCTTCTACGTGGGCGCGGTCACCACGATCCTGTACCTGTTCAAGGACTCCTACGAGAGCAAGCTCGCGGGCGGCGGCAAGCCCGGCAAGTTCGCCACGTCCTTCCTGGAGCGCCTGCCGGCCTCCTCCTCCCTCGACAAGTTCTCGTACCGGGTCAACGCGGCGGTCTTCCCGCTGTGGACCTTCACGATCATCGCGGGCGCGATCTGGGCGGGCGACGCGTGGGGCCGCTACTGGGGCTGGGACCCCAAGGAGACCTGGGCCTTCATCACCTGGGTCGCCTACGCCTGCTACCTGCACGCCCGCGCCACGGCCGGCTGGAAGGGCCGCAAGGCCGCCTACCTGGCTCTCCTCGCCTTCGGCTGCTGGCTGTTCAACTACTACGGCGTCAACATCTTCGTGAGCGGAAAGCACTCCTACGCGGGCGTGTAAGTCCGTACCCGGACGCGTGGCGGGCAGCGTGCGGATCGCCGCGCCACGCGTCACGCTGGTGTCATGAGTGGATCCGTTGAGCAGGGCAGCAGCCAGAGCCACGGGAACACGCGCATCCTCCACTTCCTGGTGCGGCTTCCGCGGCCCATGGAGGTGGTGTGGCCGGTGCTCGCCACCGCCGAGGGGCTGGGGGGCTGGCTCACCGGGGTCGAGGTGCTCGAACCCCGGCTCGGTGGGGCCGTCGGGCTGGGGGAGCTGGGGGCCGGGCAGGTCACCGCGTGGGATGTGGAGCGGGTCGCCGAGTACACCGTGGAGGGCGGCCGGGTCCGGTTTCATCTGGAGCGGGACGGGGAGGACGGTTCGGTCCTGCGGTTCACCCATGAGTTCCAGCATGAGTTCCAGGGAGAAGGGGCCGCCGAGCCGCTCTGGCGGGCGCGCTTCGAGCGGCTCGTGGAGAGCCTCAGTCAGTCGTGACGTCGACCGTGATCGAGTCCAGCTGGCCCCGCAGATACACATGCGAGTCCACCGGCTCGTACGCCACGCGTCCGATGGGCGCCGGGACTGATTCCACCCGCGTCCCCGGGGTGCACTCGCCGAAGTAGACGAGGGACATGAGCTCCTCGGCGGGGGCGTCGGCGGGGGGCGGGAGGACGCGGTGGCGGCCCGAGCGCCAGCGGTCTCCCGTCCAACGGGCCATCAGGTCACCGATGTTGATGGTGAACGCGTCCGGGTCGAAGGGTGCGTCCTCCCAGCCGCCGGCGTCCGTCCACACCTGCAACCCGCCCTTGCCCGCCTGCCGGTCGAGGATCGTCACCGTGCCGAAGTCGGTGTGCGGGCCGATGCGGAACTGGCCGGGTTCCGGCTGGCCGACGACCTCGGTCCCCGGGTACCAGTTGATGTTGAAGCCGTAGGTCGGATGGTCCATGTGGCGGGAGAAGAAGTCGGGTTCGAGGCCGAGGGCCTCACCCAGCAGACTCAACAGCTCCTTCTCCAGGGCGGCCATCCTCTCCAGGTACTCCTCCACCAGCGCCCGCAGCTCCGGGACTTCGCCGGGCCAGACGTTCGGCGCGTACCACTCCGCGTTGACGACCGGGTCGTCGAACGGCTCGTGCGTCGCGAAGGACAGCGACTCCTTCAGGTCGGGCGGGGTCTCCGTGCCCTCCGAGTAGCCGTTCGCCTCCGCGCCCGGCCCGAGCCAGCCCCGCCCGCCGACCTTCACGGCGTACGGCTGCTTGACGTCGGCGGGGAGCCGGAAGAACGCGCGTGCGGCCTCGCGGATGGCCGCGCGCAGGGCAGGGTCCACGCCATGACCCGTGACCAGCAGGAACCCGGCGGTCTGGAGCGCCTCGTCGACGGTACGGGCGAAGCCGGCCCGGACCTCGGGGTCGCCGTCCGTCCACGGCTTCAGATCGATCGTCGGGATACGGGGCTCACTCACCGATGTCCTCATTCCACAGAGCCGGGTTCTTCTCGATGAAGTCGCGCATCATCGACACGCATGCGGGGTCGTCGAGGAGCACGATCTCCACGCCGTGCTCCGCCAGCCAGTCGTGCCCGCCGTGGAAGGTGGCCGCCTCGCCGACCACCACCCGCGAGATACCGAACTGGCGGACCAGGCCGGAGCAGTACCAGCAGGGGGAGAGCGTGGTGACCATCGTCGTGCCCCGGTAGGAGCGCTGTCTGCCCGCCGCGCGGAACGCCGCCGTCTCCGCGTGCGTCGACGGGTCGTCGTCCTGGACGCGCCGGTTGTGGCCGCGGCCGAGCAGCGTGCCGTCGGCGCCGTAGAGCGCGGCGCCGATCGGGATGCCGCCCTCGGCGAGCCCGGCGCGGGCCTCGGCGACGGCGGTCGCCAGCCAGGTGTGTGCCTGAACCTGATCCATACGTCCACTCTGCTGTGACCGAAACACGAGGGCAACGTGCGGAAAGTACTCTCCGGGCAGCCCACAGCCGGACGAACTGTCGGGAGGCGCGCATGCCCGCACTCACCCTCCGCGAGATCCTGGCCCTCGACCCCGTCCGCGCCACCGAGCCCGAGCTGCTCGCGGGCGCCGAGGGCCTGGACCGGCCGGTGCGCTGGGTGCATTCGAGCGAGGTCTACGAGGGGGCCAACTTCCTCGACGGCGGCGAACTGCTGCTCACCAACGGGTTCGGGCTCACGGACGCCGAGGAGGAGGTGCGCCGGCGGTACGTGCGGGAGCTGGCCGCCCGCGGCGCCGCCGGGCTCGCGGTGGAGGTCGGGCGGTCGCTGCCCGCCATGCCCGCCGAGGTGACCGACGAGGCCCGCCGCCTCGGCCTGCCGCTGCTGGCGCTGCGCCGGGTCGTGCCCTTCGTACGGATCACGGAGGCCGCCAACCGGGCGATCGTGGCGCGGGGGCTGTCGGGGCGCGATGTCGTACGGCCCTGGGGTGACGACCATACGGCGGCCCTGCTCGCCGACCTCGCCGACCGGGCGGCGCTGAACCAGCCCGAGGTGGAGGCGCGGGCGGCGCTCGCCGGGTTCCATCCGGGGCCGGGGGTGCGGCTGCTCGGGGTGTCCGTGCACGGGACGCGGGAGACGGGGGCGGTGGACCGGGCGGTACGGGTGCTGGGCGGGGCGAGCGGGCTGCGGGCCGCGTTCCCGGGGGACGTACTGGCGCTGCTGGCGCTGCCCGCGGTCCGCGCCGGTGACCCGGTGCGGGCGGTGCAGGACGCCTTCCGCGCCACCGCCGCGCCCGGTCTGACGGTGGCGGTCGGGCACGCCGTCGCCGCGGGGAGCGGCTGGCTGCGCTGGAGCGACACGCTGCGGGCGGCCCGTACGACGCTGGAGTTGGCGTTGACCGTGCCGGCCGCCGAACCGGCCGCTCCCGACGGCCCGTTGGTGACCTCCTCGCGGGCCCTCGCCCTGGAGCGGGAGCTGACCCGGGGCGGTGTGGACGCCAACCGTGAGCGCCTCGCCGGGCTGGTCCAGCACGCGCTGGGCCCGCTCCTCGACTGGGAGGCGGCCCACCCGAGCGACCTGGTGCGCACGCTGGAGACCCATCTGCGCAACGGCTGCTCCCCGACCCGCACGGCGGCGCTGCTCCACATCGGCCGCCAGTCCCTCTACCAACGGCTGGAGCGGATCGAGTCGTTGCTGGGGCTGGAGATCGGCGATCCGGATCTGCTGGGGGAGCTGCTGGCGGCGGCCTGTGCGCACCGGGTGGTGCGGGGCAAGGGAGGAGAGGCGCTGGGCGGGCTGCGGACGGTGGCCTGAGGCCGGCCGGTCGTCCCACGTGGCGCAGGACACGTTCATGACAGGATTGCACTGGGGAAAGGTCAGGGAAGCCATAGGGCGCCCATGACTGCCGTGAAGGGATGACCCGTGACGTCCACTGCGCCTCCCCCCATACCCCGGGCCGCAGGATCGTTTCCGCTCATCGGCCACGCGCTGAAGATGCGCGACAACCTCGGCTTCATCGACTCCCTGCGCGAGACACGGGAACCCCTCGTCGAGATCGTCCTACAGCCAGGGACGCGCACCATCGTCGTCCAGGACCCGGCCCTGATCCACCAGATGCTCAAGGCCCTCGGCCCCAGCCTCGACAAGGGACGCCTCTACGACAAGCTGGGCCAGCTGCTGGGCGACAGCGTCGTCACCGCCACCGGCCGCAACCACGTCCGCAAACGCCGCCAGCTGCAACCGGCGTTCGCCCACACCGAGATCAGCCGGTACGTCGACCTCATGCGCGCCGAGGTGACGGCCACCGTCGCCGCCTGGGAGCGCGGGCGGCCTCTCGACGTGCGCGAGGCGATGGTCGGGCTCAGCCTCGACATGCTGGCCAAGACGGTGTTCGCCGGCAGCCTCGACGAGGCCATCTTCCAGCGGCTGCGCAGCAACCTCTCGGTGGTGATGAACGGCGTCGGCGTGCGCATGATGCTGCCCGACTGGGCCGAGCGGCTGCCGCTGCCCTTCAACCGCCGCTTCGACCGGGCCCGTGCCGGGGTGCGCGCCACCATCAACACCGCCGTCGACGAACTCCAGGCCTCCGGGCACGACACCGGGGACATGCTCTCCATGCTGCTGCGCGCCGTCGACGAGGAGACCGGTCGGCCGCTGACCGGGCACCAGATCAGCTCCGAGATCTTCACCCTGGCCGTGGCGGGCACCGAGACCACCGCGTCGGTGCTGTCCTGGACGCTGTACGAACTCGCCCGCAACCCCGGCGTCGAGGCCACGGTCCTGGCCGAGCTGGACGAGGTCCTCGGCGAACGGCCGGTGACCTTCGACGACGTGCCCCGGCTGCCGTACCTGAACCGGGTCATCACCGAGACCCTGCGGCTGCACCACCCCGGCTGGCTGGTCACCCGGCGCACCATGGAGGAGACCCGGCTCGGCGGGTGGACGCTGCCCGCCGGCACCGAACTGGCCTACTGCCAGCACGCCCTGCACCGCGACCCCGCGCGCTTCCCCGACCCCCTCGCCTTCCACCCGGACCGGTGGCTCGACGCCGCGCAGACGCTTCCGCCGGGCGCGTTCCTGCCCTTCGGGGACGGCAAGCACAAGTGCATGGGGGACCGGCTGGCCCTCACCGAGATGGTCACGGCGCTCGCCACGATGCTGCGTTCGGTACGGCTGGAGCTCGCCGAGGGCCAGGTCGTTCGCCAGGTCGCCCGGCTCACCGTACGGCCGCGCGCCCTGCGGATGACCGTCCGCCCCCGCGACCGCTCCCGGGCCGGGGCCGGTCTCTAGGGACTCGCTCTTCGCCGAATGCCGGAAGGCCGGCCCCGGTGGGAGGGGCCGGCATTCGGCTGTTTCGGCTGTGAGGTGTCGCGTGAGGTGTCGCGTACGGCCGTCAGTCCGTGCCGGACTCCATCGCCGCGCGGTCCAGCAGGGCCTCGTCCTCGGAGACCTCACCGCGGGAGGCGATCGCCTCGGCGCCACCCTCGGGCAGCTCCGGCATGGTGCCGATGAGGCCCGTCGCGGCGGCCTGGGAGGCGCCGACGGTGGGGCTGCCGGTGCCGATCAGGCCGAGGCCGACGTACTGCTCCAGCTTGGCGCGGGAGTCGGCGATGTCGAGGTTGCGCATGGTCAGCTGGCCGATGCGGTCGACGGGGCCGAAGGCCGAGTCCTCGGTGCGCTCCATGGAGAGCTTGTCCGGGTGGTACGAGAACGCCGGGCCGGTGGTGTCGAGGATCGAGTAGTCCTCGCCGCGGCGCAGCCGCAGGGTGACCTCGCCGGTGATCGCCGCGCCGACCCAGCGCTGAAGCGACTCACGGATCATCAGCGCCTGCGGGTCCAGCCAGCGGCCCTCGTACATCAGCCGGCCGAGGCGGCGGCCCTCGATGTGGTACTGGGCGAGGGTGTCCTCGTTGTGGACGGCGTTGACGAGACGCTCGTACGCGGCGTGCAGCAGGGCCATGCCCGGCGCCTCGTAGATACCGCGGCTCTTGGCCTCGATGATCCGGTTCTCGATCTGGTCGGACATGCCCAGGCCGTGGCGGCCGCCGATGGCGTTGGCCTCCATGACGAGGTCGACCGCCGTGGCGAACTCCTTGCCGTTGATCGTGACCGGGCGGCCCTGCTCGAAGCCGATCGTCACGTCCTCGGCGGCGATCTCGACCGAGGGGTCCCAGAACTTGACGCCCATGATCGGGTCGACGGTCTCCAGGCCGGTGTTCAGGTGCTCCAGGGTCTTCGCCTCGTGCGTGGCGCCCCAGATGTTGGCGTCGGTGGAGTACGCCTTCTCGGTCGAGTCCCGGTAGGGCAGGTCGTGGGCGACCAGCCACTCCGACATCTCCTTGCGGCCGCCGAGCTCGGTGACGAAGTCCGCGTCCAGCCAGGGCTTGTAAATCCTGAGGTGCGGGTTGGCGAGCAGGCCGTAGCGGTAGAACCGCTCGATGTCGTTGCCCTTGAAGGTCGAGCCGTCGCCCCAGATCTGGACGTCGTCCTCCAGCATCGCCCGCACCAGCAGCGTGCCGGTAACGGCACGGCCCAGCGGCGTGGTGTTGAAGTACGCGCGCCCGCCGGAGCGGATGTGGAACGCGCCGCAGGTCAGCGCGGCCAGGCCCTCCTCGACCAGCGCCGCGCGGCAGTCGACCAGGCGGGCGACCTCGGCGCCGTACGCCTTGGCGCGGCCGGGCACCGAGGCGATGTCGGGCTCGTCGTACTGGCCGATGTCGGCGGTGTAGGTGCAGGGGACGCTGCCCTTGTCGCGCATCCACGCGACCGCGACGGAGGTGTCGAGGCCGCCCGAGAAGGCGATGCCGACGCGCTCGCCGACGGGGAGGGAGGTGAGGACCTTGGACATAGGAAGATTATGCATGGCGATGCATGGTCATGCAAACCCCCGAATAGCTTCTCGGGAGTGGTCCCTGTCACGTCCCCCGTCGCGTCCTCCGTCACGTCCCCCGTCACTCTCCCGCCACTGACCTCCAGATACGTTCCGGCAAGATCCGCGTCGCCTCGTCCAGGTCCACGTCGTCGATGCCGGACAGCCAGCGCCTCGCCACCCCGATCACCGGCCCCAGCACCAGCGACTCGATCAGCCCGAGCGGCAGCGGTGCCAGCTCTCCCGACTTCACCCGCGGCTCGATCCACAGCGCGAACGGCGAGAGGCGTGCCTCCTGGGCGTCGCGCACCTCCTTGCCGTGCGCCATGCCGCGCCGGTCGGCGAGCGGGGAGTGCAGCAGCAGGGCCGCGTCACGGTGCTCCCGAATGAACGCCAGATACGTCAGGACGAGCGCCCGGATGCCCGAGCGGGCGGTACGGGTCTGCTGCAAGGCCGTCGCCAGCTCGCCCAGCAGCCGGCCCAGGCAGCGGTGCATCAACGCGTCCGTCAGTCCGTTGATGCTGCCGAAGTGGTGGTAGAGGCTGCCGAGGCTGACGCCGCTGGCCTTGGTGATCGCGGTGACGGTCAGGCCCTGCTCGCCCGACTCCGCGTACACCCGCAGAGCGGCGTCGAGGAGCTGCTCGACCGTGGCCTCGCCGCGTTGTTGCTTGGGGCTCATCGCGGCCAGAGTAGAACACGTGCTTTCTGAAGTGAATTTCTAGAAAAGATCTCCAATACGGCCGCGCGGTGCTCCACACTCGTCCCTGTGTCACAACAGGAGACCTCCATTTCGCTGACGCCGCAGCAGGCCGCTGTCGGCGCCGTCGTCACCGTGCAGCTGCCGACGGGCGCGGTCCGCGTCCGGGTGCCTCCCGCCCGGGACGGCGACCTCGTACGGCTGTGGGTCGGCCAGCAGGAGGTGCTGCTGCGCGTCCGCGTCACCGCGGGTGCGCCGGGCGGGACCGGCGGGGCGAAGTGGGTGGGGGTCCTCGCGGTCGTGGCCCTGGTGGTGTTCGTGGCTGTCGTCGCCAACAGGGGAGACGACGACAGCACGGACGACGCCTCGCCGTACAGCTCGTCCTACAGCTCGCCGACGTACTCGTACTCGGGGACGGACGACCCGTACACGGACGACCCGTACACGGACGACCCGTACTCCGAGGACCCCTACGAGTCGGAGGACCCCTACACGGACGACCCGTACGCCGAGGAGACCGAGGCCCCCGACCCCTACACCTCCGGCACCTGTCTCAACGGCACGCTCCCCGACTCCACCACCGCGCAGGAGGTCGACGACGTCGAGGAGGTCGACTGCTCGGCGTCGGACGCGCACTACAAGGTGATCCAGACGATCCCCTTCAGCTCCGACATGAGCCAGTGCAACGCCAACCCGCGCACGGAGTACGCCTTCTCGTACCGCTACACGATGAACGGGACGGCCATCAACGAGTACGTGTACTGCCTCGTCGGCCTGGGGGCATACGCCCGGTGAGTGAAGAGAACAACGACATCGTGGAGCCGCTCACCGACGACGACCCACGGGTCATCGGACCGATCCCGCTCGTCGGGCGGCTCGGCGCCGGAGGCATGGGCCGGGTCTATCTCGGCGTCCACGAGGGCCGGTACGCCGCCGTCAAGCAGGTCCTGCCCTCGATCGTCGGCGAGGACAAGAAGTTCCTGCGCCGCTTCGGCCAGGAGCTGGACAACCTGGCGTCCCTGCCGGCCGGCGCCACCACCCCGCTGCTCGCGAGCGACGCCACCGCCCAGCCGCCCTGGTTCGCCACCGCGTACGTCCCCGGTCTCACCCTCGGCGAGGCCCTCGACGCGAACGGCGGCCCTCTGCCCGCCGAGTCCCTGTGGCTGCTGCTCCGGGAGACGGTGAAGGGGCTGGCGGCCGTGCACGCGCTGGACATGGTCCACCGGGACCTCAAGCCGTCCAACGTCATGCTGACCCTCGACGGCCTCACCCTCATCGACTTCGGTGTGGCCCGCGCGGCCGAGCAGAGCCAGCTCACCAGCACCGGCCTCGTGGTCGGCACCCCCGCCTACATGTCGCCCGAACAGGCCTCCGGGGCACGGAGGCTGACCGGCGCCGTCGACATCTTCGCCCTCGGCTCGGTCGTCGCGTACGCGGCGTGCGGGCGGCCGCCCTTCGGCGAGGAGTCCGGGCACGGGGTGCTGTACCGGATCGTGCACGAGCAGCCGGACCTGGCTCCGCTGCGCGCACTGGACCCGGAGCTCGCCGAGGTCGTCGCCCTCTGCCTCGACAAGGACCCGGAGGGACGGCCGACGGCGGCGGAGCTGCTGCGGCAGTTCGAGGGCGTGGCCGTGGCCGCGTCGTGGCCTGCGCCCGTCGCCGAGCGGCTGGCGGAGCGGGCGGCGTTCGCCGAACGGGTGCCGGGGGCCGACGAGTTGCCCGCGCCGGTACGCACCCCGACCTTGCCCGACGTCCCGCCCGCCGCCACCCCGGCTGTTCCGGAGCGGCGCGAGCGTCGCCGGCGTACCCGCGTCGCGCTCGCCGTCGTACCGGTGGTCGTGGTGGTGACCGGTACGACCCTCGCCTTCCAGAACCTGCCGTACACGTTCGCACCGCAGGACGAGGCCCAGGCCACCCCGTCGGTCACCGTCTCGTCCGCGGCCACCCCGTCCCCGTCGGTGTCCGCGTCCGAGGGGAGCCCTACGGGCAAGCCGTCGCCGTCGGCTCGTAAGTCGAAGGCGTCGGACCGAGGGGAGAAGGGCTCGGGATCCCAGGCTCAGGACGGCTCGGGAGACTCCAACAGCGGGAGCGGTTCCGGTAGTTCCGGCAGTTCCGGCAGTTCCGGCACAACGAACGACACCGACGACTCGTCCTCCTCCTCCTCCGGTTCGTCCTCCTCCTCCGGTTCGTCCTCCTCCGGTTCGTCCTCGTCCGGTTCGTCCACCGGCTCCCCGCCGCCGAACCTGACGAGCTACCGGCTCGACTACGTCAACTCCTGCGTCGGAGCCTGCGACATGCCGATCAAGGTGAGCTGGTCGGCGGTCTCCCGCGCGACCCGCTACGACATCCACTACACCAACAAGGGCAGCAACTTCACCAAGAAGAACGTCGACACCGTCTACTCCACCGGCGGCACCAGCTACACGATCACCGGCCCGTACTCGGGCGACGAGGTCTGCGTCACGGTGCGCGCGGCCAACAAGTACGGCGCCTCCGCCTGGGCGGAGACCTGGTGCGACACGGTGGCCTACTAGGCGCCCTGTCCGGCCACCCGCAGCAGCAGCTTGCCCGTGCTCGTCCGCGCGCCCATCAGACGGTGGGCCTCCGCGGCCTCCTCCAGGGCGAACTCGGCGGTGACCGGGAGGGTCACGGTCCCGTCGGCGACCTTCGCGAACGCCCGCTCGGCCAGCGTCCGCAGCTCGGCGGGGGCCGTCTGGGCCAGGGTGAGGATGGAGAAGCCGCCGACCGTGACGCCGTACGGATACAGCTCGGGCTGGCCCACGCTCCACGCCGCCGCCCCGCTCGCGTTGCCGAAGGAGACCAGGCGGCCGAAGACGGCGAGGGAGGCGAGGCCGGAGCGCAGGGTGTCGCCGCCGACCGGGTCGAGGACGAGGTCGACCCCGCGTCCGCCCGTCGCCTCCCGCACCGGTGCCTCGAAGCCGCCGACGAAGACCTCGTCGTACCCGTACTCGCGCGCGTACGCGGCCTTCGCGGCGCTCGACACCACGCCGTACACCGTGCCGCCGGCCGCCTTCGCCAGCTGTCCGACCACCGTGCCGATGCCGCCCGCCGCGCCCTGCACCAGGACGGTCTCGCCGGCCTTGAGCCTGCCCACCGCGTGGACGAGGGCGTACGCCGTCGGCAGGACGGTGGGGAGGGTGGCGGCGGTGCGCAGGTCGACGCCGGAGGGGACCGGGAAGACGGTCGCCGTGTCCGCGACGACCACGTCGGCGTAGGCGCCGCCCTCGGTCAGCGCGGTGACCTCCTGGCCGACGGCCAGCCCGGTGACCCCGGCGCCGACGGCCCGGATCCGGCCGGAGACCTCCAGGCCGGGGACGTACGGCAGCCGCGGCACCCGGTAGCCCGACTCCCGCGCCTTGAGGTCGGCGAAGTTGATCCCGGCGTACGCCACGTCGACGCTCACCTGCCCGGGGCCCGGCTCGGGGACCTCCGCTTCGACGGCCTTGAGGACCTCGGGACCGCCGTACTCCTGGAACTCGATCGCGCGCATGCCACACACCCCGTTCTGGACCGCTCAGACTGTTCAACGAAAAGCGAACACTCGTGACTGTATGGTTTTCATCGAACACTCGCAAGCGCCATCGGGAGGACAGCATGGCCGCCGGTACCAGTCATCGGGCCGCCCCCGAGCACACCCACCCGGACGACGTCCCGGTCCTCACCGCGCTCGCCGCCCTCGCCGACCCCGTACGGGCCCAGCTGGTACGGGAGTTGGCCGCCTCCGACGACTGGTCGCGCAGCTGCGGCACCTTCGACGTGCCCGTCGGCAAGGCGGCCAAGAGCCATCACTTCGCGGTCCTGCGCGCCGCCGGGCTGGTCGAGCAGCGCGACGAGGGGCCCAAGCGGGTCAACCGGCTGCGGCGGGAGGAGTTCGACGCCCGCTTCCCGGGGCTGCTGGAGCTGGTACTGCGGGGCGACTGAGCTGAACCCCGCTGAACCTCTTCGCCCGCTCCCGCGTCACAGTCGCATGAGGAACCGCAGCTGGATCGTGGCGGCCGTGGCCACCGCCGGTGTGGTGGTGGGGGCGGCCCTGTACATCGACGCGTCGGAGAACGGGCACGCGGACGTCGAGGTCGAGGCGACCGTCCCGCCCTCGCCGCCCGCCGAGGACTGGTGCGTCGGCACCCGCGCCGCGTCATTGGGCGGTGACACACCGCTGGAGCGCACCCTCGGCCGCATCGACAAGCTGGCCGCGGGCGAGTACGCCGACGTCTACACCGGCATGGGCGTCGACGAGGACGCCAACGCCGCCGACGTCTGGCGCATCCCCGGCCACGACTTCGACACGGCCGTCTGCGACGCCGCCGAGGAGGGCGTGAAGCTGCGGCTGCACCCCGCCGACGTCGACCGCAGGACCCTCGACGCCCTCGCCGAGCGGATCGGCGAGGACATGAGGCGCTGGGACGGCACCTTCCAGCTGCGTGAGGTCGGGGTCGACGAGCGGGGGTTCGTGCGGGTGGGCGTGGACGATCCCGGGACGGCCGCACCCCTCGTCGAGAAGGCGTTCGGCGCCCGGTACATCAGGGTGGAGTACGTCGACCAGGCCTACGCGGCGGAGGACTGAGCCGGCTTGGCGGCCTTGCGCAGGGCGGCGTACAGCCCCGCGCTCACCGCGAACCCGACCAGGCAGGTGATGTCCCCGAAGGACGGCCACCGCTCCGGCACCCACCCCACGTACTTCTCCTGGTTGGAGAAGAGCGGCACCGACACCGCGATGCCCGCCAACAGGGCTGCCACTCCGGGCCAGTTGGAGAACCGCCGGTCGCCCAGCCGCCCCGCCAGTTCCGGCACCGGCGTCCGCGCCCGCAGCCACCGCTCCACCAGCACCACGCCCAGCCACGGCCCCACCCAGTAGGCGATCACCAGCAGGAACGCCTCGTACGCGTGCCCGGCGTCCGCCAGCGACGCCCACGCCGCCCCCGTACCGGCGAGCCCGCACAGCACGACGATCGCGCTCCGCCCCAGCCAGGCGGGCAGCTTCAGCCCGAGCGACGTGATCGACATCGCCGACGAGTAGACGTTGAGCGCGTTCGCCGACACCGCGCCCAGGATGATCGCCAGCAGCACCAAGTCACTCAGCCAGCCCGGGAGATGGCCGGTGAAGGCGCCCGTCGGGGTCGCGTTCTCCGGTGCCACGATCGTCGCCGAGGCCGCGCCGATGACCGACACCACCGCGATGGACACGAACAGGCCCACCGCCGGATACACGGCCGTCCGCAACCGGCCGGCCGTACGCGGGAGATAGCGCGAGTAGTCCGACGCCCCCGGGTTCCAGCCCGCCGCGTACCCCCAGGCCGTGCTGAACGCCAGCAGGAAGCCGCCGATGCCGCCGCCCGCGCCGGCTCCCAGGTCACCGGCCTCCTTGAAGGTCCACACCCCGGCCAGCAGGAAGATCACCGCCAGTGCCGGGAACGCGTACTTCTCGAAGGCGTGGACGAAGTTGTGGCCGATGAAGCCGATCACGATCTCGGCCGCGACCACGATCAACAGGGAGGGGAGAGGCCGCAGGTCTGTCAGCGTGTTGAGGGCGAAAGCCGCGCTCACGCTGTTCACCGCGAACCAACCCACCCCCGCCACCAAGGCGTTGACCCCGGACGGGAGCAGGTTGCCGCGGTATCCGAAGGCGAACCGGCCGATCGCCATCTGCGGGACGCCGAAGCGCGGCCCGTCCAGCGACAGCACGCCGTGCGTCACCGCGCCCAGGCCCGTGCCCAGCAGCAGTGCCGCCGTCGCCTCCCAGAAGCTCAGCCCGAAGAACAGCACCGAGATCACGCCGATGTACACCGTCGCGAACTCGATGTTGGGGGACGCCCAGGTCCACAGCAGTTGGAGCGGGCTACCGTGGCGCTCGGCGTCGGGGATCGGCTCCGAGCCGGCCGTCTCGACGGCGATGACCTTGTCGCCGTACGCGGGGGCGGCCGTGCCGGCCGTGGTGGCAGTCGTCATGCGAGGTAAGTGTCCGGCCCCGACGGCCCGCCCGGCAGGGGCGCATTGTCCGCATCGGACGGCCCACCGGCGTACAACCTGCACGCACCGGCCGGCGTCCGGCCCGCACCCATCGGCGGGGCCGATGGGCCCATCGGCAGGACGCCCCACTGGCGCGTGGACCTGCGCCGATGCCCGCTCCTACGGTCAGGACATGACTTCCGACATGACTTCCGACATGACTTCCGAGCGCAAGGGCATCGCGCAACTCGCGACCGCCATGATCCTCTCCGGCACCCTCGGCGTCTTCGTCGTCGAGTCGGGCGCCTCCCCCTTCGACGTCGTCTTCTTCCGCGTCGTCTTCGGCGCCCTGGCGCTGGGCGGTTACGTGCTGGCCCGCGGCTGGCTCCGCGACCACGGCTTCACCCCGCGCACCCTCGGACTCGCCGTCCTGGGCGGCGTGTTCATCGTCTTCAACTGGGTGTTCCTCTTCGAGGCGTACGAGAACACCTCGATCTCCGTCGCCACGGTCGTCTACCACACCCAGCCGTTCTACGTGGTGCTGCTGGGCGCGCTCCTCTTCCGGGAGCGGCTCACCGCCGCCAAGGCGGGCTGGATCGGCCTGGCCTTCGCGGGACTGATCCTCGTATCAGGCGTCACACCAGGGGACTTCACCGGCGGCGGCTCCTATCTGCTGGGCGTCGGCCAGGCGTTGCTCGCCGCGCTCCTCTATGGTCTGTCCACCCTCGTCACCAAGCGCATCACCGGCGTCCGGCCGCATCTCATCGCGCTGGTCCAAGTCCTCGTCGGGATCCCGCTGTTGCTCCCCTTCGCCGACTTCGGCGCGATGAGCGGCACGAGCGCGGGCGGCTGGGGCTGGCTGGTCGGACTCGGGTTCATCCACACCGGGCTGATGTACGTCCTGATGTACGCCGCCTACGCCCGGCTGCCGCTCTCGAAGATCGCCGTCCTGGCCTTCGTCTACCCGGCCGTCGCGATGGGCATGGACTGGGCGGTGTACGGCCACCACATCGGCCTCGTGCAGGCGCTGGGCGTCCCGCTGATCGTGCTGGCGAGCCTCAAGGTCACCCTTGCTCGGACACCAGCTTCCGCGCCTGCTCCAGAAACAGCCGGGCATGCGCCGGCAGCCGTTTCCCGGACCGCCACGCGAGCTGCGTCCGGAGTGTGAACGGCGGTTCCCAGTCCAGTCGTACGAGGGAGCCCTCCGCGAGTTCGGCGGCGACCGTGATCTCCGGCAGCAGCGCGATGCCGAGACCGGCCGCCGTCGCGCGTTTGGTGGCCTCGATCGTGCCGAACTCCATGAAGTCGGCCGGTCCGCCGAGCGAGTTGAGCTCCCGCTCGAACAAGTCACGGTAGGCACAGCCGGGTTCGGTGGCCAGCAGGGGCCGGCCCAGGAGGTCGGCGGTCGTCAACTTCCGCCCCTTGAGCGCGTGTTCCGGCGCCGCCACCAGCGCCAGCGGCTCCACCGCCAGCACCTCGCTCTCCAGGCCCGGATGCGCCGTCTCCGCCTCCATCAGGAAGCCCACGTCGTACGTGCCCTGCCGCAGCGCCTGCCGGGTCTCGTCACCGAGGGTCGTGCGCAGCGACAGCCGTACCTTCGGATAGCGGTGGTGGAAGAACTCCAGGAGCGGGGACAGCCGGTACGAGGTCAGTGACTCCATGGTGCCCACGGCGAGCGTGCCCGAGGGCTCCTCGGTCCCGGCGACGGCCGCCCGCGCCTCCTCGCTCAGCTCGATGATCCGGCGGGCGTACGGCAGCAGCCGCTCCCCGGCCTCCGTCAGCCGGATCCGGCTGCCCAGCCGGTCGAAGAGCTGGGCGCCGAGGGAGTCCTCCAGGGCACGGATCTGGCTGGTGACACTGGACTGGGCGTAGCTCAGCTCGGCGGCGGCCCGGGTGAAGCTGAGCACGGTCGCGACCTTCTCGAAGGTGACCAGCAGCCGCAGCTCCATCAGGCGTCCTTGGGGTCCTCGCCCTGTTCCTTCTTGCGGAGTTCTTCCTCGCGGCGACGGAGGTCGGCCTCCCAGTCCTTCAGGAGGGCCTCGTCCTTCTTGTTGTCCTCGGCGAGGGACTTGAGGAACTCGGGATTGTCGTCCGGGGCGACGAACCGGGCTCCGCCCGTCGGCGCGCCGCCCGCCGTGGCGGGCCCCCGCTGCTTGCCGGCCACCAGCCAGGCGACCGGGCCGACCAGGACCTCGCCGAAGAGCAGCACGATGATCACCCAGACCACCTTCGGCAGCCCCTTGACCTGCTCCTCGGGGGTGTTCAGACAGTCGATGAAGGCGTAGATCCACAGCGCCAGGACCAGCAGGAAGGGCAGATACCTGAGCATGAGTGGTGCGTTCCCCCAGGAGATGGTGGCGGGGCGTGGGACGGCCCCGGTGACGGGGCCAGGGTAGCCGGTACCGGATACTGGAACGCATGGCTTACGACGATCTTCGCTCGCTGCTCAGGGCCCTGGAACGCGAGGGCGACCTCAAGCGCGTCAAGGCCGAGGTCGACCCGTATCTGGAGGTCGGGGAGATCGTCGACCGGGTCAACAAGGCAGGCGGCCCCGCGCTTCTCTTCGAGAACGTGAAGGGCTCCTCGATGCCCCTCGCGATGAACGTCTTCGGGACCGACCGGCGGCTGCTGAAGTCGCTGGGGCTGAAGTCGTACGAGGACATCTCCGACAAGATCGGCGGGCTGCTGCGTCCCGAGCTGCCGCACGGCTTCGTGGGTGTGCGGGAGGCCTTCGGCAAGCTCGGCGCGATGACGCACGTACCGCCGAAGAAGGTGAAGTCGGGGGACGCGCCCGTGCAGGAGGTCGTCCTCACCGGTGACGACGTCGACCTCGACCAGCTCCCGGCGCTGTTCACCTGGCCGCAGGACGGCGGTTCCTTCTTCAACCTGGGCCTGACCCACACCAAGGACCCCGAGAGCGGCATCCGCAACCTCGGTCTGTACCGCCTCCAGCGCCACGACAAGCGCACGATCGGCATGCACTGGCAGATCCACAAGGACAGCCGGAACCACTACCAGGTGGCGGCCCGCCGGGGTGAACGCCTCCCGGTCGCGATCGCCTTCGGCTGTCCGCCGGCCGTGACGTACGCGTCGACCGCCCCGCTCCCCGGTGACATCGACGAGTACCTGTTCGCCGGGTTCATCGCCGGCAAGCGGATCGAGATGGTCGACTGCAAGACCGTGCCGCTCCAGGTGCCGGCGCAGGCCGAGGTCGTCATCGAGGGCTGGCTGGAGCCGGGAGAGATGCTGCCGGAAGGGCCCTTCGGCGACCACACGGGCTTCTACACCCCGCAGGAACCCTTCCCCGCGCTGACGATCGACTGCGTGACGATGCGCAAGCGGCCGCTGCTTCAGTCGATCGTCGTAGGACGGCCCCCGACAGAGGACGGACCGCTGGGCCGGGCGACGGAGCGCTTCTTCCTCCCCCTGCTGAAGATCATCGTGCCGGACATCCTGGACTACCACCTGCCCGAAGCGGGCGGCTTCCACAACTGCGCGATCATCTCGATCGACAAGAAGTACCCCAAGCACGCCCAAAAGGTGATGCACGCTGTGTGGGGCGCCCACATGATGTCCCTGACGAAGCTGATCGTGGTCGTCGACTCGGACTGCGATGTCCACGACCTCCACGAGGTGGCGTGGCGGGCCCTCGGCAACACGGACTACGCGCGCGACCTGTCGGTCGTCGAAGGACCGGTCGACCATCTCGACCACGCCTCCTACCAGCAGTTCTGGGGTGGCAAGGCGGGGATCGACGCGACGAGGAAGTGGCCCGAGGAGGGCTACACGCGCGACGGCGGCTGGCCCGACATGGTGGTGTCGGACCCGGAGACGGCGGCGAAGGTGGACCGCCGGTGGAAGGAATACGGACTGTGAGTTCAGCGTCTGCCGCGATCCCCCAGCCGGGACGCACCAAGGCCTTCCTCCGACTGGTCATGATCGAGCACTCGGTGTTCGCGCTGCCCTTCGCGTACATCGCGGCGCTCACCGCGATGTTCGAGTGGGACAAGAACATCCACTGGGGCCGGCTGCTGCTGGTCACCATCTGCATGGTCGGCCTGCGCACCTTCGCCATGGCGGTCAACCGGATCATCGACCGCGAGATCGACGCCCGGAACCCGCGCACGGCCCAGCGTGAGCTGGTGACCGGCGCGATGTCGGTCAGGCACGCGTGGACGGGCGCGCTGGTCGCGGTGGTGATCTTCCTGGGCTCGGCGGCCCTGCTGAACCCGCTGTGCCTGGCCCTCGCCCCGGTCGCCGTCATCCCGATGGTCGTCTACCCCTACGGCAAACGGTTCACGAACTACCCCCAGGCCATCCTCGGCCTCGCCCAGGCGATGGGCCCGGTCGGCGGCTGGCTCGCCATCACCGGCGAGTGGTCCTGGGACGCAGTGCTCCTCGGCCTCGCCGTCGGCATCTGGATCGGCGGCTTCGACCTGATCTACGCCTGCCAGGACGTCGAGACCGACCGCGAGATCGGCGTCCTGTCGGTCCCGGCCCGCTTCGGCATCCCGGCCGCGATCTGGGGAGCGCGGGTCTGCCACTTCCTGACCATGTCCCTCCTCGTCTGGTACGCCGTGGCCACGGACGCCGGCGGGTTCTTCTGGGTGGGTCTGATGATCGTCGCGGGAGCCTTCGTCTACGAGCACAACATCGTCCGCCCGCATGACCTGACCCGCCTGAACAGGGCGTTCTTCAGCGTCAACGGCTTCATCGGGATCGCCCTGTTCGTGTGCGCGCTGCTGGATCTGCTGGTCCGGGGCCTGACCGTGTAGCTCGGATGCGGCTCGGATGCGGCTCGGACAGCCATGGCGGGGCCTCCCCGTCGACCCCGAAGCGCCCCACCGGTCCTGAAGTCTCCCTGACCCGCCGGTAGGCTCGGGAGGGTGAACGCAGGAGAAACGCAGCGCGTGCCTTGGATCGTGGGGGTGTCCGGAGCTTCCGGGACGCCGTACGCGGCTGCGGTGCTGCGGGCGCTGCTGGAGGCGGGGGAGGACGTCGACCTGGTCGTCAGCAGGGCCTCGCGGCTGACGCTGCTGGACGAGACCCAGATCGCTTTCCGGGACGCGCACTGGCAGGACGACCTGCGGGAATGGCTGGCCAGGGGGGCCGACGGAAAGCCGGGGACCTTCGACGCCGACATCGCGCGCGTGCGGTACTGGAACGCCGGTGACCTCGCGGCCGGGCCGTCCTCGGGGTCGTATCCCAGCAAGGGCATGCTGATCGTGCCGGCCTCCACCGCCTGCGTCGCGGGAGTGGCCCTCGGGCTCTCCAAGGACCTGCTCCAGCGTGCCGCGAGCGTGACCCTCAAGGAGCGCCGCACGCTCGTCGTCGCCGTACGGGAGACCCCCTTGAACGGCCAGACGCTGCGGCACCTCGTCGCCCTCGACGACCACGGCGCGACCGTCGTACCGGCGTCGCCCGCCTTCTACGCCGGGGCCACCCACATCCAGGACCTCGTCGACTTCGTCGCCGGACGGGTCCTCGACGCGGCCGGGGTCGAGCACCGGCTGTACCGGCGGTGGAAGGGCGAACTCGGCGGCGGGTCCGGAACCCGCACGACGTAGGCGCCATCTGAGCAAGTCGCAGTACCTCTCATCACTTCGGGAACTTTCGGGATCCTCTTCAGCGGAAGGCTTCGATCGCATGGACGCGGTGGACAGGCAGCTCATCCAGGCCCTGAGGGAGAACGGCCGGGCCTCCTACGCGGAGCTGGGCCGCCTCGTCGGTCTGTCGGGACCCAGCGTCACCGACCGCATCAACCGGCTGGAGGCGGCCGGTGTCATCACCGGCTACCGCGCCACCGTCGACGCCGCCTCGCTCGGCCTCGGCGTCACCGCCCTCATCGGCATCTCCCTCTCCGACGCCGCCGACCACGAGGACGTGGCCCGCCGGATGAAGGACCTGCCGGAGATCGAGGACTGCTGGTTCATCGCGGGCGACGACTCGTTCATGCTCAAGGTGCGGGCGAGCGACGTCGACGGCCTGGAGAAGATCATCCGGCGGCTGTCCGGGACCAAGGGTGTCTCCCGGACCCGTACCACCATCGTGCTCTCCACCAAGTGGGAGAACCGGGTCGGAGAGCTTCCGGAAGAGGCGTAGGCGTACGGTTTATCCGCAGTCGGTCTGAGAGAGGTGTCACGCATGGACGTCGGGCTCAAGCGCGAGCTGGAGCAGAAGGTCAGGGCCGGTGAGCGGCTGACCCGCGAGGACGGCATCGCGCTGTACGAGTCGGACGACCTGGCCTGGCTGGGCGGGCTCGCGCACGAGGTGCGCACGCGCAAGAACGGTGACGTGGTCCATTTCAACGTCAACCGGCACCTCAACATGACCAACGTGTGCACGGCCTCCTGCGCCTACTGCTCCTTCCAGCGCAAGCCGGGGGAGAAAGACGCGTACACGATGCGCATTGAGGAGGCGGTGAAGCTCGCCAAGGCGATGGAGGGCGAGAACCTCACCGAGCTGCACATCGTCAACGGCCTGCACCCGAATCTCCCGTGGCGCTACTACCCGCGCTCCCTGCGCGAGCTGAAGGCCGCCCTGCCGAACGTCTCCCTGAAGGCCTTCACGGCGACGGAGATCCACCACTTCGAGACGATCAGCGGGCTGACGGCGTCCGAGATCCTCGACGAGCTCATCGACGCGGGCCTCGAGTCCCTGACCGGCGGTGGCGCCGAGATCTTCGACTGGGAGGTCCGGCAGCACATCGTGGACCACAGGACCCACTGGGAGGACTGGTCCCGCATCCACCGGCTGGCGCACGAGAAGGGTCTGAAGACCCCGGCCACCATGCTCTACGGCCACATCGAGGAGCACCGCCACCGTGTCGACCACGTGCTGCGGCTGCGGGAGCTCCAGGACGAGACCGGCGGCTTCCAGGTCTTCATCCCACTGCGCTACCAGCACGACTTCGTCGACATGAAGGACGGGAAGGTACGCAACCGGCTCCAGGCCCGTACCCAGATGGCGACCGGTGCGGAGGCGCTGAAGACCTTCGCGGTCTCGCGGCTGCTCTTCGACAACGTTCCGCACGTCAAGGTCTTCTGGGTCATGCACGGCGTCCAGACCGCGCAGCTGGCGTTGCTGCACGGCGCCGATGACATGGACGGCTCGGTCGTCGAGTACAAGATCACCCACGACGCGGACAACTTCGGTACGCCGAACAAGCTGACGCGGGACGATCTGCTGGACCTGATCCGGGACGCGGGGTTCCGGCCGGTGGAGCGGAACACTCGGTACGAGGTGATTCGGGAGTACGAGGGGCCTGACGCGGGGCGTCGGGAGTCGCCTCAGCCGATGAGGGTGTGACCTCGCCCTTTTTTGTCTGCGGGTGGGTGGGGGCTGGTCGCGCAGTTCCCCGCGCCCCTCAGGTGGGTACTCGGGGCGCATGATCACGAAGGCGCCCGAGGATCTGTACACCGCAGAGCCCTTTGTTCCTGACCGGGGCGGGCTCCCTGCGCTCCGTCGCGCCGCCGCCGACTGCCGGGGTTGCCCGCTGCACCGGGACGCCACCCAGACTGTCTTCGGTGAGGGTGTGGCGTCCGCGCGCGTGATGCTCGTGGGTGAGCAGCCCGGTGATCAGGAGGACCGGCAAGGGAAACCCTTTGTCGGGCCCGCCGGGAAGCTGCTCGACCGGGCCCTTGCCGAAGCCGGGATCGATCCGGCGGAGGCGTATGTCACCAACGCCGTGAAGCACTTCAAGTTCACCCGGGCCGAGCCGCGTAAGCGGCGGATCCACAAGGCGCCCAGTCTGCGGGAGATGACCGCGTGCGGGCCCTGGCTGGCGGCGGAACTGGCGGTCGTGGAGCCGGAGTTGATCGTCGTTCTCGGTGCCACCGCGGGCAAGGCGCTGCTCGGGTCGTCGTTCCGGGTGACGGAGGTGCGGGGGACCGTGCTGGAGAAGGAGATCCACGGGAGGGCCGAGCGGCTGGTGCCGACCGTGCATCCGTCCGCCGTGCTGAGGTCGGACGACCGGGAGGCGGCGTACCGGGGACTCGTGGCCGATCTGGGGGTGGCCGCCCGGGCCCTGGGGTGAACGGGGGCCCTGCCTAGACTCGGGGATCATGGACCTGACGTACCGCCTCGACCCCGAGGTCACCCCCACCCTGCTCGACCAGCTGACCCGCCTGTGGGTGGACGTGAACAACGCGGGTGGGGCGGTCGGGTTCGTCGGGACGACGACGTACGAGGACGTACGGCCGGACGTGGACCGGTACGCGGAGTCGACCGCGGCGGGGCGGCATCGGCTGCTTGCGGGCTTCGATGCGGAGGGCGGGCTGCGGGCCACCGCCTTCTTCGGGTTCAACGCGCACCGCCTCCAGAGCCACTACGCCTGGCTCTACACGGTCATGGTCGACCCGGCGCTGCAGGGCGGCGGGCACGGGCGGGCTCTGCTGGCGGCGGTGGAGGAGCACGCGCGATCTCTCGGCCTGGAAGCGCTGAAGCTGACCTGCCGGGGTGGGCTCGGGCTTGAGCGGTTCTACGCGTCCGCCGGGTACAAGGAGGTCGGCCGGGTGCCGGGCGGGCTGCGGGTCTCGGCGGAGGACTATCGCGACGACATCATGATGTGGCTGCCGCTGTTCTGAGGAGCTCGGTGACCTGAGGCCCCCTGCAAGATCGGGGAGGGGGCGTGCTTCACTGGAAGGTGCCCTTTGGGAATGTTCAGGGGAACTTTCAGCCGGAACGGAAGAGTGGATTGAGATGCTCCGCTACACACTGATGCGCCTCGGGATCTTCGTGGGCTGCCTCGTGGTCGTCTGGGGCCTCGTCTACTCCGGCGTCGCCCCGCGCGGCCTCGGCGACTCCAACGGCATGTGGATCGTCCTCCTCTCCCTGCTGATCTCGGCCCCGATCAGCTTCGTCGTCCTGCGCAAGGAGCGTGACCGCGCCTCCATCCAGGTCGCCGAGCGCGTCGACCGCATGAAGTCCAACCTGGACGCCAACCGCAACCAGGAGGACGGCGCGGACGACGCGGCGCGAGCACAGGGCGACCAGGCACCGCAGGCTTCCTGAGCCGCTTCGGCTCTCGCGGCCCGTCCTCGCTGTCTCGCTTGGGCGGGGCGCTGAGGGAAGTTTCTGTGAAATCCGCCCGTAGGCTTGCCCCATGGGTGCCGTGAGGAGCAAGCGGATGCCGCGGGCGGTGCGGGAGCAGCAGATGCTGGACGCTGCCGTGCGGACCTTCGGGCAGCGGGGGTACATGGCCGCGTCGATGGATGAGATCGCCGAACTGGCGGGCGTGTCCAAGCCGTTGGTGTACCTGTATCTGAACTCGAAGGAAGACCTCTTCACCGCCTGCATCCGCCGCGAGGCCGACGCGCTCACCGCGGCGATCAGGGTCGGCGTGCGCACCGATCTGCCCGCCGACCGGCAGCTCTGGGACGGGCTGCTGGCGTTCTTCACCCACACCGGGGGCAACCCCGACGGCTGGTCCGTGCTGCATTTGCAGGCCCGGATCCACGGTGAGGCGTTCGTCGCCGAGGTCACGGCGATGCGGGAGGAGATCGTCGCGTTCGTGACGCAGCTGATCGTGGTCGCGGCCCGGGAGGCGCACCGCGATCCGGATCTGCCCGAACGGGAGGTCGCCGGGCTGGCGGAGGCGCTGGTGGGGGCCGCAGAGTCACTTGCCGCGTGGGCCAACGCGACGCCGGGTGTCACGGCACGGCAGGCCGCGGCCACCCTCATGAACTTCGCCTGGGCCGGGCTGGGGAACCTCATGGAGGGGCGGCCCTGGTCGCCGCCCGTGGTCGCCGCCGAGGCATGACAGTTGTCATGAGGGATGCCGGACGCCGGACACTGGGGGAGGGGAAGGCTCCGGCCGTACCTTCGTCCCCATGACGAAGAGCAACGGGGAACAGCAGCCGCGGAAGACCGACATCAAGGTGAGCCTGATCGGCGGTCACCGTCTCCAGGGCGCGACGCTCCATGAGCGCACCCTCACCGCCTCCCTCATCGGCGGCGCCGACATCGACCTCACGGACGTCGACATCCCGGACGGCGCCGAACTGCGTATCACCAAGCTGAGCCTGATCGGGGGCGTGAGCCTCAGGGTCCGGCCCGAGGTGCGGGTGGAGGTGCACGGCATCCGGCTGGGCGGGGTGCGGGACGACGGCCCGGCCGCGCCCGGTGGGCCGACCGTCCGCATCGACGCCTGGGGGCTCATCGGCGGGGTCAACGTCCGTCGGTGACCCGGTCGTTCACCACGCCGGTGACATGGACCCGGTCCCCGCCGCGCAGTTCGAAGCGGTCGCCCTCCGCCCCGTACGTCACCGTCCCCGGCAGCAGCACCGGTGCCCTGAACTCCGCCCGCACCTCACCCACGTGCGGGGTGCCGTGCGCGGCGAGGCAGCGGGCGACCGTCCACATGCCGTGGGCGATGGAGCGCGGGAAGCCGAAGAGGCGGGCGGTGAGCGGGTGGAGGTGGATGGGGTTGCGGTCGCCGGACGCGGCGGCGTACCGGCGGCCGATGTCACCGGCCAGCCGCCACTCGGCGAGCGGGGGCAGCGGCGCCTGCCCGACGCGCTCGGCCGCCGGCTCGGACGCGGTCGCGGTCGCGGTCGTGGTGCGGTGCCGTGCCAGGTAGGTGCTGTGCGACTCCCATACGACGTCCTCGCCGACCCGCACCTCCGTGACGACCGTCGCCTCCGTGCCGCGCCGGTGCGGTGCCAACTCGGCGACGTACACCGTGAGTTCGTACGCCCCGGTCGCGGGCAGCGGCCCGTGCCGGGTGATCCCGATCGACGTGTGGACCAGGCCGAGGAGCGGCAGCGGGAACTCCCGGGCGCTCATCAGCCGCATCGCCAGCGGGAAGCCGAGTACATGCGGATACGTCACCGGCAGCGCGTCGTCGCCCGTGGCGAACCCGCACACCCTCTCGTACGCCGCCAGCCGAGCCAGATCGACGCGCAGGGCGGGCAGGACAAGGCGAGTGCGGGGAAAGTCGGCGTCCGGGCGGGGCCGCTTGAAGAGGGACAGCAGCGCGCCCCGGGCGAGCAGTGGGGCGAGCGCGGGGGAGCGGCGCAGGGTGACGTCCGTCATCACGCCCCCAGCAGGCTCTGGCCGCAGACCCGTACGACCTGCCCGTTCACCGCACCCGACGCCGGGTGCGCGAGCCAGGCCGTCGTCTCGGCCACGTCGACCGGAAGGCCGCCCTGGGCAAGGGAGTTCATCCGGCGGCCCGCCTCACGGATGAGGAGCGGCACCGCGGCCGTCATCTTCGTCTCGATGAACCCGGGGGCCACGGCGTTGACCGTCACCCCGTGCTCGGCGAGCGCGCGCGGCGCGAGGGAGCGCACCAGGCCGGCCACACCCGCCTTGCTGGCCCCGTAGTTGGTCTGCCCGGCGTTCCCGGCGAGCCCCGCGATGGAAGCGGTGGCGACGATCCGGCCGTTCTCCTTGATCGCCTTGGCGGCGAACAGTGCGTCCGTGGTGCGCAGTACGCTCGCGAGATTGACGTCGAGGACCGAACTCCACAGGTCGGCAGGCATGTTGACGAGCCGACGGTCCCGGGTGATCCCGGCGTTGTGGACCAACACGTCGATGCCGTCGGGGAGTTCCGCGGCGACGCGCTCGCCCGCGTCGGCCGCGGTGATGTCGAGCGCGAGGGCGCTGCCACCGAGTCGACGCGCGAGCTCCCGCGCCTTGGCCTCGGCCTGCGGTACGTCCAGTACGACGACATGGGCCCCGTCCCTGGCCAGCGTCTCGGCGACGGCCGCGCCGATCCCGCGTGCGGCGCCCGTGACGAGGGCGGTGCGACCGGCGAGGGGCAGGTCCGGGTCGACGGTGACCGCTGCCGTTGCGGCGCCCACCTCGATCACCTGCCCGCTCACATAGGCCGACTTGGGCGAGAGCAGGAAGCGCAGGGTGGACTCGGCGGCGGCCCGGTCGGTGAGCCGTACGAGATTGACGGTCCTGCCCCGGCCGATCTCCTTGCCGAGCGAGCGCGTGAAGCCCTCCAGGGCCTGCTGGGCGGCGGCCTGGTGGTGGTCGGCGGGGTCGAGGGGGGCGCCGAGGACGACGATCCGGCCGCTCGCGGCGACGGACCGGACGACGGGGTGCAGGGCCGCGTGGACGCCGGCGAGGCCGTCGACGTCCTGTACGCCGGTGGCGTCGAGGACGACGGCGGAGGGGTGCTCCACAGCTGTGGGCGCCGGCTTGCCCGCGGTGAGGTGGAGGACCTCGCCTTGGAGAGAGGTTCTCTCGGGTGACCAGCGGATGAGTTCCGCCGGTTGCGGCAGGCCCAGTCGGCGGGTCAGGAAACGGCCGGGCGCGGTGCCGGTGAAGCGCAGATAGCGGTCGGCCATGGCCGTCTCCCCACTCGGTGCTCTCTTGCTGACTCTGGAGTAAGGTTACCGGAGGTAATCCTATGTCACACACGCCTATGTCACGCATGAGGAGCAGGTCGAGATGAGCCTTCTTCGGGCACCCGTGACGCGCCGGGTCGCGATCGTCGGCGGCAGCCGCGTCCCCTTCGCCCGCTCCGACGGCCCGTACGCCACCGCCTCCAACCAGGAGATGCTGACGGCGGTGGTGGACGGCCTCGTGACCCGCTTCGGCCTCGAACAGCCGGGCGCGGTCGGCGAGTTCGTCGCCGGTGCCGTGCTCAAGCACGCCCGCGACTTCAACCTGGCCCGCGAGACGGTCCTCGGCTCGAAGCTGGCGCCGACGACCCCGGCGTACGACATCCAGCAGGCCTGCGGCACCGGGCTCCAGGCGGTCATCGCCGCCGCCAACAAGATCGCCCTCGGCCAGAGCGAGTCCGCGATCGCGGGCGGCGCGGACACCACGAGCGACGCGCCCCTCGGCGTCAACGACGACCTGCGGCGCATCCTGCTGGAGGCCCGCAGGGCGAAGTCCCTCGGGGGCCGCCTCAAGGCGCTCGCCCGCGTCCGCCCCGGCCACCTCGTCCCCGACATCCCGCGCAACGCCGAGCCCCGCACCGGTCTGTCGATGGGCGAGCACGCGGCCGTCACCGCACACGCCTGGGGTGTCTCGCGCGAGGCCCAGGACGAGCTGGCGGCGACGAGTCACCAGCGGCTGGCGGCGGCGTACGAACGCGACTTCTTCCAGGACCTGGTGGTGCCGTTCCGGGGTCTGGACCGGGACCAGAACCTGCGCCCGGGCTCGACGGTGGAGAAACTGGCCGCACTGAAACCGGTGTTCGGCGTCGACGGACCCGACCCGACCATGACGGCGGGGAATTCGACGCCCCTCACCGACGGCGCGGCGGTCGTCCTGCTGGCCTCGGAGGAGTGGGCGGAGCAGCGCGGTCTGCAACCGCTGGCGTATCTGACGGTGTACGAGACGGCGGCCGTGGACTTCGTCGCCGGGGACCCCGCCGAGGAGGGCCTGCTGATGGCCCCGGCGCACGCCGTGCCGCGCATGCTGGAGCGGGCCGGGCTCGGGATGGACGACTTCGACCTCGTCGAGGTGCACGAGGCGTTCGCGTCCCAGGTGCTGGCGACGCTGGCGGCCTGGGAGAAGGCGGGGCTGGCCCCGGTGGACCGGGCCCGCCTGAACGTGGCCGGTTCGTCCCTCGCCACCGGGCATCCCTTCGCCGCGACCGGCGCGCGGATCGTGGCGACGCTGGCCAAGTTGCTGGCGGAGCGCGGGGGTTCGGGGCGCGGGCTGATCTCGGTGTGCGCGGCGGGCGGGCAGGGGGTGACGGCGGTGCTGGAACGGCCGAAGTAAGGGCCGTAGTAAGGGCCGTTTCCCGGCATTGGTTCACGCATAGCTGACAAACGCTCACTTTGCGCCAGATGTTGCACAGACCCGGCCCGAGAGGCTCCCTGAACCCTCACAAGCTCGCCACCTGCGCCTCCTAGGATCGCCGGGTCCCCCACGACCCCTAACCGCCGGTAACCCCACAAGTCGCACTCGCCGGTGAACGTCCGGGTACGCCCGGTGCGTACCTATGCAGCAGAGCGGTATCCAGCTGCGCGCCCCAGGAGCTGCCCATGTCGTCGTCCCTGCCCTATGCCGCTGCCACCGACTACGACGGCGCGCCCGTGCTCGTGGCACCGGAGATACGCCGGCTGGACGGCGAGGTCCGGGAGGTCGCGGTCCCGCCGGTCGTGCCGCCGGTGACGCACGGCTCCCTGGCCGACCTGCCGTTCGAGAACGCGGAGGCGGCCCCCGGGGACCGGGTCCTCAGTCGGCGTACGCCGGACGGGGCTTGGTCGGACGTGACGGCGGCCGACTTCGCCGCACAGGTGCTGGCACTGGCGAAGGGCCTGATAGCGGAGGGCCTTGTGCCCGGCGACCGTATCGCCGTCATGGCCCGCACGATCTACGAGTGGACCCTCCTCGACTTCGCCGCCTGGGCGGCCGGCCTGGTCACGGTCCCCATCTACCCCACCTCCTCCGTCTTCCAGACCCGCTGGATCCTCCAGGACTCGGGCGCGGTGGCCCTGGTGACGGAGACGGTGTCCCAAGCCTCCGCCCTCGGCCCGGAGTTGAACCGCCTGCCCGACCTGCGCCACCTGTGGGTCATCGAGAAGGGCCACGTCGACCGCCTGGCGGAGCTCGGCACCCAGGTCCCCGACGCCGAAGTCGACGTGCGCCGGGGCATGTTGGGCCCCGACACCCTCGCCACCGTCATCTACACCTCCGGCACCACCGGCCGCCCCAAGGGCTGCGCGATCTCGCACGGCAACTTCCTCGCCGAGGTCGACAACGCGATCGAGATCCTCCACCCGGTCTTCAAGTCCCGCTCGGACGAGGAACTGGCGACCCTCCTCTTCCTCCCCATGTCCCATGTCTTCGGCCGCATGGTGGCGGTGGCGTGTATCAGGGCCCGGGTCCGCCTGGGCCACGCGCCGAGCCTGAAGTCGCAGGACCTGTTGGCGGACATGGCCAGCTTCCGCCCGACGTTCCTCCTCGTCATCCCCTACATGCTGGAGAAGGTCTTCAACAACGCGCGCGCCAAGGCGGAGAGCGGCGGCCGGGTCTCGGCCTTCGACCGCGCGGCGAACGTGGCGATCCGCTACGGCGAGGCGCTGGAGGCGAAGGCGGCGGGCACGGGCGGAGGCCCGAGTACGGCCCTGAAGGCCGCCCGCACCTTCTACGACCCCCTGGTCTACCGCCGTATCCGCAACGCCATGGGCGGCCGGGTCCGCCACATCATCTCCGGCGGCTCACCGCTCGGCCGCAACATCGCCGCGTTCTTCGCCGGGGCGGGCATGGAGATCTACGAGGGCTACGGCCTGACGGAGTCGACGGGCGCGGCGACGGTGACGCCTCCGCTGAAGTCCCGTCTGGGCACGGTCGGTTGGCCCCTCCCCGGCATGAAGGTCCGCATCGCGGCGGACGGCGAGATCCTCCTCGCGGGCGGCCCGGTGTTCCGCGGCTACTGGGACCCGAACGCGGGCGGTGTCACTCCGGCGTCGACGGACGGCTGGTTCGCCACGGGCGACATCGGCAGCCTGGACGACGAGGGCTACTTGACGATCACCGGCAGAAAGAAGGAGCTCCTGATCACGGCGGGCGGCAAGACCGTCGCCCCAGCCCCCCTGGAGAACTGGCTGCGCCAGCACCCCCTGATCTCCCAGTGCATGGTGGTGGGCGACCGCCGCCCCTATGTCGCGGCGTTGATCACCCTCGACATGGAGGGCATCACCCACTGGCGCCAGATGAACGGCAAGCACCCGGTCCCGGCCGAACTTCTGGCGGGCGACGACGAGTTGCGGGCCATCATGCAGCGCGCGGTGGACGAGGCGAACAAGCTGGTCTCCCGCCCGGAATCCATCCGCCGCTTCGAGGTCCTGCCCCGGGACTTCACGGAGGCGGAGGGACATCTGACACCGTCGATGAAGCTGCGGAGGGAGACGGTGATGAAGGAGTTCGCTCGGGAGATCGAGGGGTTGTACGAGCGCTGAGGGCGGGGTTCACAACGTCGGCCGGGGCGGCGCGGGGCTTGCGGCGCCGTGGCCGACGTACCACTCCGTGGACATCAGCCGGGCCCGCTCAGCGAACGGCAACGCGGCGAGCCGCCCGGGCAGGGCGCCGCGTACGACCTCGTTACGGTGGGCGGCGATGGCGCGGAGCTTCGTATCGATCCAAGGGCTTACGTCGATGGCGGCCGCGATCCATTCGTCGGGGACGCTGTACCAGGCCCGCCCCGGCCGCATAAGCTGCCCGCCCAGCTCACGGGCGGCGGAGTCGGGGTGGGTGGCGAGGTAGAGGGCCGTGGGCTGCCAGGGCCGCCGGCCTCGGGGTAGAGGTGCGGCCAGTTGGCTGCCTGGACCGCGAGGGCGGTCACCCGGTGGGTGTGGATGTGGTCGGGATGCCCGGTGAGCCCGCCGTAGGCGTCATGAGTGACGACGAAATCGGGCCGGAACTCCCGGATATGCGCGACGAGTTCCCCTACGACGGCGTCGAGAGGCGCGTCGCAGAGGCGCGGGCGGCCGGCCGCCGACTCCGGCACGCGCGCATCGGCGTACCCCAGCATCCGTGGCTTCCCGGCGCCGAGGATGCGCAGCGCATCCGCCAGCTCACCGGCACGGTGGGTGTCTTCGCCCCAGGTCGCGGTGACCACGGCGGTGCGTGCACCGGAGGCGGCGTGCTGGGCGAGGACGCCACCGGCGGAGAGGGACTCGTCGTCGGGGTGGGCGAGGACGGCGAGGAGGCTGGGGAGGGGCACGGCGGCCCCAACGGTCACTTGAAAACGCCGATGAAGGCAGCCCAGGTGGAAGGGGCCAGCGTGAGGTGCGGGGCCTCGGGGGTTTTGGAGTCGCGGAGGTGGATGGTGTGGGGGCAGGTGGCGATTTCGAGGCATTCGCCGCCCTCGCCGTCGCTGTAGCTGGACTTGAACCAGGTGAGCTGCTCGTTGTTCATAGCTCCTCCAGCTTCTGCTCGATCAACTTCCGGGAATCCGAGGGGGAGAGCGCCATCGCCCGCATGATTCCATAGCGGTCCGCGATCTTCCGGACCTCCTCCGGATCGGTGATCAACCGGGGATACCCCTGAGCCTCGGTGTAAGCCACCTGTCCATGCCCCTTGGGCACCAGCAGGTTGAACCCGCTTCCAGGGTTGGGGTGTTCCTCAACCGCCGTCGGCATCACCTGGATCTCGACGTTCTGCATCTGCCCCACGCTCAGCAGGCGACGCAGCTGGTCCGCGTGCACGCGCTGCCCGCCGATAGGCCGGTCCAGCACAACCTCTTCGAGGACATAGCTCACGATCGGCGCTGGCCGACGCTCGAAGACCTGCTGTCGTGAGAGCCGGTCCGCGACCCGCCTCTCGATCGTCTCCTCGTCGAGAAACGGCCGCCGCTTCGCGAAGACGACGTGTGCGTGATCCTCGGTCTGCAAGAGCCCGGGGACGCCGTTGTTGGCGTAGAAATGCAGCTCAACCGCCTCCGCCTCCAACCCCGCGTAATCCCGGTACCACTCCGGATGCCGAGTCCGAGCCTTCGTCATCGCCGACTCGACCTCCGGGATCACCTCCAGCAACAACCCACCGGCGCCGAGTACTTCATCCGCCTTGATGAGCACCTCGGGCCGCAGCGTCCGCACCCCGCGCTCCATGGCCGAGACAGCGTCTGGTCCGTATCCCACCAGTTCCCCGAACTCTTTCTGCGTCAGCCCCTTCCGCTCGCGCAGGAACCTCAGCATCTTGCCGAGCGCGACGAACAACCCGGTCGTCCCCTCCACCTCCGCAGGCGTCTCCGCCCTCCGCTCGCTCACCCACCTCACCCCTCCCACCCGACAAGCCGTACACCCAACCCACCGCACCCGTACAACTACCCACCGTCGCCGAGTCGCACCTGGCCAGCGTAAAGACAACCCACCACGCTCAGTCACGTGAACACCGAAATCTCCACCCGCCTCAGCGCCACGCCTCGCGGCGCCCGCCTGGCCCGACGCCTGACCGCGCACCAGCTGGACACCTGGGGCCACCCCTACGACAGCGAGGTCAACCACACCGCCCAACAGGTCGTCGCCGAACTCGCCGCCAACGCCGTCACCCATGGCAGAGTCCCCGGCCGCGACTTCGAACTCCGCCTCAGGCTCACTCCCGAGGACACGGTCCGTATCGAGGTGAGCGACGCCCGCCACGACCGCCGACTCCGTTACGTCACCGACCCGGACGCCACCAACGGCCGCGGCCTGATCCTCGTATCACTGCTCGCGCAGGCCTGGGGCGTCACGGAGCGCACTGTCGGCAAGACCGTCTGGGCCGAACTCCCCCTCAAGGAACCCGGGTCACCTGCCACAACCATCACCCGCCGCCGTGAGTCTCCCAGCCACCAGACTTAGATCACGCAGGAGACGCATGTTCACGCGCACCACCCTCCGCCCGGCCCTCGCCTCGGCCACGGCCGTCGCCCTGGCGGCCGGCGGGCTGCTCACCCTCTCCGTGGGCACCGCGACCGCCGCCACCCCGGCAAAGTACGCCGACGACTTCAACGGCGACGGTTACCGCGACTTCGTGACCGGCGACCTCAGCGGCGGGGTCGTCGTGACGTACGGGACGGCAACCGGTCCCGGCACCACCACCAAGACCTTCACGCAGGCCAGCGCGGGTATCCCGGGCACGCCCGGTGACGCGGGCGGTTACGTCGACGCCTTCGGTGACGACATGGCCGCCGCCGACCTCAACCGTGACGGCTACGCCGACCTCGCGGTCGCCGACTTCACCGAGAAGGTCGGTACCAAGACGAGCGCGGGTGCGGTCACGATCCTGTGGGGTGCGAAGTCCGGCCTCTCCGGCACCGGCGCGGTCCGTCTCAAGGTCACCGCCCACGCCGGTTACGGCTTCGGCAAGCAGATCGAGACCGGTGACTTCAACGGTGACGGGAAGGCCGACCTGGCGGTCGCCAACGGCATCGACACGGTGTACGTCTACCGCGGCGGCTTCGCCAAGTCCGGCAGCACCGGCTCGGTCACCAAGCATGTCGCCGGCGACATCCTCGAACCCACCGGCCTGGTCGCCGGCAAGGTCACCAAGGACAAGGCCACCGACCTGTTCCTGCTCGGCCAGGGCTACCACGACGACAAGATGACCCAGGACGCCTGGTTCCTGCGCGGCGGCTCCACGATCAAGCCGGGCAAGCGGACGATCGTCAACAGCTCCAAGCCCGACTACAGCCCGACCGGTGTCGTCGCTGACTTCGACAAGGACGGCTACGGGGACCTTGCGGTCAGCGACACCCGGTACAACAATCGCGCCGGTTCGGTGGTCGTGTGGCGTGGTGGCAGCACCGGGCCGGCCACGAAGTACCGCGTCTCGCAGTCCACTTCGGGAGTGGCCACGGCCGCCACGAAGAACGACAGCTTCGGCGAGAGCCTCTCCGCCGGCGACACCAACGGCGACGGCTACCCGGACCTGGCGGTCGGCGTACCCGAGGAGACGGTCAGCTCTCAGGACAACGCGGGCGGCGTGCACATCCTGCGCGGCTCCAGGTCCGGTCTCACGGGCACGAACTCGCAGTGGTTCACCCGCGCGAGCGCCGGTGTCCCCGGAAGCCCGAGCGAGTACGGCAGCTTCGGCCAGGACGTCCGCCTGCGCGACATCGACCGCGACGGCGACAAGGATCTGCTGGTGTCGAGCAACTACTACGACCCGAGCGTGTTCCTGCCCGGTACAGGTTCCGGCGTCACGGGCACCGGCTCCAAGGAACTGCCCGTGGTGGCCGCGTTCCCGCAGTAGCAGGGCGGCGGGGGCGAGAAAACAGCCCTTACAGGAACGCCAGGCTCCCGCCGCTACCGCCCGGGTGTCCGACGGAACTTCTCCACCATGTCCGCGAACGCCCGGGCCGCCGGACTGAGCGCGTCCCACCGCCGTACGGCCCACCCCACGGGGAGCGGGCGCAGATCCGGCAAGGGGATCAGGCGAAGGCGGTCCCCCGTAGCGGCCAGCCCCGACAGCTCCGGAACGACCGCCCGCCCCACCCCCAACTCGGCCAGCAACAACGCCGTGTCCCAGTCGGCCACGTTGGTGTCGTAGGCAAGCCGCACATCCGACTCCGCGCATGAGGCGTCCAGTTGGGCGGCCGAGGCGGAGTTGGGAGGCAGTCGGATCAGCCGTACGTCCGCCAGCTCGGCGACTCCCAGCCGCTCCCGCTCCGCCAGCGGATCGTCCGCCCGTACCGCCAGCACCCACGGCAGCTCCGCCACCGCACGCTGCTCGATCCCCCGCACCGGCGGCCCGAGCGTGATCCACGCCAGATCCAGCGTCCCGTCGGCCAGCGCCTCGAAGCTGCCGCGTCCCGAACTGACGGTCCGGAACTCGAGGTTGACCCGCGGATGGCGGCGCCGGAACTCCACCACCGCGTCCCCCATGAAGTGCCGGACCGTCGTCGCGCCCGTCGCCACCCGCACGAACCCGCTCGCCCCGTCGACCAGATCCCGCAACTGCCGTACGGCGAGGTCGAGCCCGGAGATCCCCTCGGCTGCCGCCGCCTCCAACACCCGGCCCGCCTGCGTCGGTACGACGCCCCGCGGCTGCCGCTCCACCAGCGCGACCCCCGTCTCCCGTTCCAGCCGCTTCACATGCTGGCTCACCGCGGACTGTGTGCACCCGAGCTCCCGCGCCACCGCGCTCAGACTCCCGGCCCGGCACACCGCCACGAACACCCGCAGGTCATCAAGGGTCATGAGACCCAAGCTAGCACTTGGGTCCATGCATAAATCCCAAGGATTGACTGGGCTCTGATGGTGTACGACGATCAACTCCAGGGCCCCACGGGCGGCAACCCGCTCCACCCCGGGACGGAGCGGGTGCCGACCCACCCACCGGAAGGGATCCCTCATGGCGTACGACGAGCTGTTCGGCCAAGCAGACGCACTTCTCCGAGAGTTGGGCGCCGAACACGCCGCGCACCCCGGCGGGACCCTCCTCGCCCACCTCCACCGCGTACGCATCCGCCTCGCCACCTGGAACGCCCGCCCCGCTCTCCAGCTCGCCGGCCTCTGCCACGCCTTCTACGGCACCGACGGCTTCCCCCACCCCCTGCTCCCGCTCGATCGCCGCACCGACCTCGTCGCAGCCATCGGCGAAGAGGCCGAGTCGATCGTGTACTTCTACGCGAGCTGCGACCGCGAGGCGACCTACCCGACCCTCGCCGCCCCCTTCCGTGACCGCTTCACCGGCCGAACGCATACCCCCACCCCGGCTCTCCGCCAGGACTTCGCCGACCTCACCGCCGCCAACGAACTCGACCTCGCCGCCGAGGACCCCGCCTTCCTCGACCGCCACGGCCCGGCTCTCCTCGGCCTGTTCACCCGCTTCCGCCCCCTGCTGAGCGAACCGGCTTGGCGGGACTGCGTATCGGTCCTGGTGTCGTCAACTCATCAGCACGGTTCTTGACTTCACATGGTCCCCGCGCAACATTCCCCTTTCTGACACACCATCAGAATGTGGGAGTGGCCCCATGAACCCGACCCGAAGACAAGTAATCGGCACCTCGGCCGCCGCCGGGCTCGCTCTCGCCGCGTCAGGCGTCCCTCAGTCCGCCGACGCCGCCGACGTCCCTCTCCTCGGCACCTACGACGTCGTCGTCATCGGCTCCGGCGCGGCCGGGATGACCGCCGCGCTCACTGCCGCGAAACAGGGGCTGAGCTGCGTCGTTCTCGAAAAGGCGCCCACCTTCGGCGGCTCCGCCGCCCGCTCCGGTGCCGGGATCTGGATCCCCAACAACCCGGTGATCCTCGCGGCCGGCGTCCCGGACACGCCCGCCAAGGCCGCCGCCTATCTCGCCGCCGTCGTCGGGGCCGACGTCCCCGCCGCCCGGCAAAAGGCGTTCCTCGCCCACGGCCCCGCCATGATCTCCTTCGTCATGGCCAACAGCCCGCTCCGCTTCCGCTGGATGGAGGGGTACAGCGACTACTACCCCGAACTGCCGGGCGGCCTTCCCAACGGGCGCTCCATCGAGCCCGACTACCTCGACGGCAACGTCCTCGGCGCCGAACTCGCCCATCTGAACCCGTCGTACATGGAAGTCCCGGACGGAATGGTGGTGTTCTCCGCCGACTACAAGTGGCTCACCCTGGCCGCGGTGAGCGCCAAGGGGCTCGCCGTGGCGACCGAGTGTCTGGCGCGGGGGACGAAGGCCCTCACGCTCGGCCAGAAGCCGCTCACCATGGGGCAGTCGCTCGCGGGTGGGCTGAGGAAGGGGCTGCTGGACGCGGGCGTCCCGGTCAGGCTCAACACTCCCCTCACCGATCTCCTCGTCGAGAGCGGCACCGTCACCGGGGCCGTCACCCCCGCCGGTCTCTACCGCGCCCGGCGCGCCGTCGTCGTGGGCTCCGGGGGCTTCGAGCACAACCTCGCCATGCGCACGCAGTACCAGCGGCAGCCCATCGGGACGGACTGGACCGTGGGCGCGAAGGAGAACACGGGCGACGGCATCCGCGCCGGACAGCGGGCCGGCGGCGCCCTGGCCCTCATGGAGGACGCCTGGTGGGGACCCGCGATCCCGCTCCCCGGCCAGCCCTACTTCTGCCTCGCCGAGCGCACCCTGCCGGGCGGCCTCATGGTCAACGCGGCGGGCGGACGGTTCGTGAACGAGGCCGCCCCCTACAGCGACGTCGTCCACATCATGTACGACCGCAACCCCGCCGACCCCGACATCCCGGCCTGGCTGATCGTCGACCAGAACTACCGCAACCGGTACCTGTTCAAGGACGTCAGCCCCACCCTCGCCTTCCCCGACAACTGGTACAGCTCGGGGGCGGCCTACAAGGCCTGGACCGTCGACGCCCTCGCCACCGCGATCGGCGTGGCACCCGCGGCCCTGCGCACGACGGTCTCCCGCTTCAACTCCCTCGCCCTGCAAGGCAAGGACACCGACCAGCACCGCGGCGACAGCGCCTACGACCACTACTACACGGACCCCTCCGTCCTCCCCAACTCCTGCCTCGCGCCCCTGTGGCTGCCCCCGTACTACGCCTTCCGTATCGTCCCCGGCGACCTGGGCACCAAGGGCGGCCTCGTCACCGACGCCCGCGCGCGCGTCCTGCGCGGCGACGGCACGATCGTCCCCGGCCTGTACGCCGCCGGCAACGCCAGCGCCGCCGTCATGGGGCACAGCTACGCGGGCGCGGGCTCGACCATCGGACCGGCGATGACCTTCGGCTACATCGCGGCGAAGGACATCGCGGGCACCCTCTAGACAGCGGCCCCCGGCACGCGGGCGATCAGGAACGCCTGCGGGGTCACCTCCGTGCCCTGCGCCGCCCGTACCGTCCGGGACACGACCTCGAACCCGGCGGCCTCCAGCAGGCCGCCGATGAACTCGGGCTGCCGCCGCTGGAAGTCGAGGATCACGTCGTGCCCGAAGGGCTTGTCGTGGCGCTTCGGCTCGTCGCCGACCTGGAAGCCGATGAGCAGATGGCCGCCCGGCACCAGCACCCGCCGGAACTCCCGGAAGAGCGCGGGCAGTTCCTCCACAGGGGTGTGGATGGAGGAGTACCAGGACACCCCTCCGGCGAGCGCCCCGTCCGCCACGTCCAGCTCCAGGATCGACCCCCGCACGAACAGCAGGTCCGGATTCTCCCGCCGCGCGATGGCGAGCATCCCCTCTGAGAGATCGACCCCGAACACGTCCAGCCCCAGCGACCGGAGACGGGCAGTCGCCCGGCCGGGCCCGCACCCGAGGTCCGCCACCGCACCACCGGCGCCGACGAGTTCGGCGAACAGGGCGAAGATCGCCCGCTCCACCGGCGCGTCCGCGAACGGATCACGGAACCGCTCGGCGTAGTCCTCGGCGACGGTGTCGTAGAACACCCGGGTACGGGTCAGGAAATCGGAGTCGGTCATGGCCGGGGACGCTACAAAACCCCCCACTGACAACCCCGCTCCCGCCGTCCCTACGCCACCCCCACCGCCCGCAGCACCGCCGCCGTCCCGGCCGCCCCCAGCACCACCACCACGAACGGCGCCCGGCGCCAGGCCAGCACACCCGCCACCAGCACTCCCGCAGGCCGCGCCCACCCCGCGAACCCGCCGCCCTCGGTCAGCGCCCCGGTCACGAGCAGGGCGGCCAGCAGGACGACCGCGCCCGCCGACAGCAACTCCTGGACCCGCGCCGACAGTTCGACCCGTCCGTGCAGCGCGGGCCCCACCAGCCGGAAGGCGTACGTCCCCACCGACAGCGCCAGGATCATGGCGACGGTCGCGCTCATGCCGTGCGCCCCTTTCCGAAGGCCAGGAGTCCGGCCAGCGCCAGCAGCACGGGCACGCCCGCCGGGGCGACGGGTGTGAGGGCGAGGGCCAGACAGGCGCCGAGGGCCGCGGATCGTCGTACGGCGGAATCCGCCCGCAGGGCCGGGAGGACCAGCGCCACCAGGACCGCCGGGAAGGCCGCGTCCAGGCCGTAGCGGGCCGTGTCGCCGATCGCGTCGCCGGCGAGGGCGCCGACCAGGACGCCGGTGTTCCATACGGCGAACAGCCCGAGCCCGGAGACCCAGAACGCCGTACGACGCCGTACCGGATCGGACTGTGCCAGGGCGAAGGCGACCGTCTCGTCGGTGACGAGGTGGGCGCCCAGGAGCCGGGCCCAGCGGCCTCGGCCGAGGGTTTCCGCGACGGCGAGGCTGTAGGCGGCCGTGCGGGTGTTGAGGAGCAGGCCGGTGGCCGCGGCGGCGAGCGGGCCGCCGCCCGCCAAGAGGACGCCGACCGCGCTGAACTGGGCGGAGCCCGCGTAGACGACCAGGGACATCACCACGGGGACCCACACGGGCAGGCCGCCGGCGACCGCGATCGCGCCGAAGGAGACACCGACGACACCGCTGGCCAGCCAGACGAGGGAGGCGTCCCGCACCAGGCCGCGTTGAGGTGTTCGCTCTGCCGTACGCATGTTCTCTACAATGAACAGGAAGAGTCGCGTTCGTCAAGGCGAACAGTCGTACCGATGGAGCGAACGAACATGCCCGACAGTCGTCTTCCGCTGGAGTGGATCGCCGCCTCGCTGCGTCGCGAGCGCACACGTACGGGGTTGTCGCTCTCGGAGCTCGCCAAGCGGGCCGGGATCGCGAAGTCCACGCTGTCCCAGCTGGAGGCGGGCGGCGGGAATCCGAGCGTGGAGACGCTGTGGGCGCTGGCGGTGGCGCTGGGGGTGCCGTTCAGCGCGCTGGTGGAGCCGCCGGCGCCGCCCGTGCAGGTGATCAGGGCGGGGCAGGGGCCCTCGGTGGCGTCCGAGCAGGCGAACTACGTCGGCACGCTGCTGTCCTCCAGCCCGCCCGGGGCGCGGCGGGACATCTACCGCATCAGTGCGGAACCGGGCGCGGCCCGGACATCGGAGCCGCACATTCCGGGCACGTACGAGCATCTGATCGTGAGCACGGGGAAGGTCAGGGCGGGGCCGGTGGGCGAGGAGGTCGAGCTGGCGCCGGGGGACTACATGGCGTATCGCGGCGATGTGCCGCATTCGTACGAGGCGCTCGCCCCCGGGACGACGTTCGTGCTGGTCATGCAGCACATCTAGGCCCGTGCGGGGAAAGGCAGGAGCCCCGTCACCTTGCGGCGCGGGGCTCCTTGGGTACTGCACTCAGGTCCGGATCAGAGACTCAGGAGTCTCAGACGGGGGTGACGTTCTCCGCCTGCGGGCCCTTCGGGCCCTGGGTCACGTCGAAGGAGACCTGCTGGTTCTCCTCCAGCGAACGGAAGCCGTTCGCGTTGATGGCGGAGTAGTGGACGAACACGTCCGGGCCGCCACCCTCCTGGGCAATGAAGCCAAAGCCCTTTTCGGCGTTGAACCACTTCACGGTTCCGGTAGCCATAAGCCCTCCTTGGGCCCAAAGGGTTGCCCTGCTCCAGAACCTGCGATTGTGAAAACAGTGCTGCACAACTGCATACGTCTGAAAACGACTAGAGCCTGCGGTTACATGCTCCGCAGGCTCTGTACTGCAAGGGAAACCAAACTGCAACTTGCGGCGAGCCTAGCATGTGGGCAGCCGAAAGCAATAGAGGTCAAGATCACGTCACCCGGATGTTTGATCTCGCTCGTGTCGGGTTGACGGCGGGGGCGGCAATCGTATGTCAGCGGCCAGGGTCTAGCCTCACGATGTGGACAATTACCGCACCCGGCCGCGCGTCGGCCACATCCAGTTCCTGAACTGCCTGCCCCTGTACTGGGGGCTCGCGAGAACGGGCACGCTCCTCGACTTCGAGCTCACGAAGGACACCCCGGAGAAGCTCAGCGAGAAGCTCGTGCAGGGCGACCTCGACATCGGCCCCATCACCCTCGTCGAGTTCCTGCGCAACGCCGACGACCTCGTCGCCTTCCCCGACATCGCGGTCGGCTGCGACGGCCCGGTGATGTCCTGCGTGATCGTCTCGCAGGCCCCGCTGGACGAGCTGGACGGCGCGCGCGTCGCCCTCGGCTCGACCTCTCGAACGTCTGTACGCCTCGCGCAGCTTCTGCTGTCCGAGCGGTACGGCGTCCAGCCCGACTACTACACCTGCCCGCCCGACCTCAGCCTGATGATGCAGGAGGCGGAGGCGGCGGTGCTCATCGGCGACGCGGCGCTGCGGGCCAACCTGCTCGACGGGCCGAAGTACGGCCTGGAGGTCCACGACCTCGGCGCGCTGTGGAAGGAGTGGACCGGCCTGCCCTTCGTCTTCGCCGTCTGGGCGGCCCGCCGGGACTACCTGGAGCGCGAGCCGGTGATCACCCGCCGGGTCCACGAGGCCTTCCTCGCCTCCCGGAACCTCTCCCTCGACGAGGTCGGCAAGGTCGCCGAGCAGGCCGCCCGCTGGGAGTCCTTCGACGAGCAGGTCCTGGAGCAGTACTTCACCACCCTCGACTTCCGGTTCGGCGGCCCGCAGCTGGAGGCGGTCGCGGAGTTCGCCCGCCGGGTCGGGCCGACGACGGGATTCCCGGCGGACGTGAAGGTGGAACTGCTTCAGCCGTAATCTGCATCTGAGTCTTACGGGGTCCCGGCCGAGTCGGACGGGGTCCGGACGGCCGCACGGGGGAGGGTGGGCGTCATGCAGCCACTCGGAGTCGATGAGCCGACCGCCGTCGGGCCCTACCGGCTGCTCGGCCGGCTGGGCTCCGGCGGGATGGGCCGGGTCTATCTGGGACGCAACACCGGCGGCCGTACGGTCGCCGTCAAGGTCGTGCACCCGCACTTCGCGCTCGACGAGGAGTTCCGCGCCCGCTTCCGCCGCGAGGTCGAGGCGGCGCGGCGGGTGGGCGGCGCGTGGACGGCTCCCGTACTGGACGCCGACCCGGACGCGGCCGTGCCGTGGGTGGCCACGGCCTACGCGGCGGGCCCGTCCCTGACGGCGGCGGTCGCCGACGACGGTCCGCTGCCCGCGCCTTCGGTACGGGCGCTGGGGGCGGGGCTCGCGGAGGCGCTGGCCGCCGTGCACCAACTGGGCCTCGTCCACCGGGACGTGAAGCCGTCCAACGTGCTGCTGACCCTGGACGGCCCGCTCCTCATCGACTTCGGCATCGCGCGCGCCACGGACGGCACGGCCTCCCTGACGTCGACCGGCGTCTCCATCGGCTCGCCGGGATACATGTCCCCGGAGCAGATCCTGGGCAAGGTCGTCTCGGGGGCGGCGGACGTCTTCTCGCTGGGCGCGGTGCTGGCGTACGCGGCGAACGGGGAGTCACCCTTCCCCGGCGACTCGTCGGCCGCCCTCCTGTACAAGGTCGTCCACGAGGAGCCCGAACTCGGGCTGCTGGGCGGCGACTTGCGGGAGCTGGTGGCGGAGTGCCTGGCCAAGGAGCCGGGGGCACGGCCGAGCCCGGGCGAGGTGGCCCGACGGCTCGCTCCGGAGGGCGCGGCGCGGCTGGTGGCGGGTGGGTGGCTGCCGGGGGCGTTGGTGGAGCGGGTGAGCCGGAGCGCGGTGCAGTTGCTGAATCTGGAGGTGGGTGGGGGGAGTTCGGGGGATTCGGGGGCCTTGGGGACTTCGGGTGCCTCGGGGGCTTCTGGGGTCGGTGGTTCAGGGGGCGCGGTCTCGGGGGGTGCGGCTTCGGGGGACGCGGTCTCGGGAGGCGCGGTCTCGGGGGTCGCTGCTTCGGGGGTGGTGGGGTTCAGCAGTCCTGTGGTGGGGGCGCCTGCGGTGCTGCCGACCGTGGGGGAGTTTGGACCGCCGCCGGTCATGCCGGTCGCGGCGCCCGTCGTACCGGTGGTGCCCGAACCGCGTGATGCGGTGCCGGTGCTGTCCGACACGGACGTCCCTCGCGACCATCCCGGCAAGCTCTCCGTCTCCGTGGCGGCGACCTCCGTGCCGGGCGCGGGCGGGCGCGGGCGTCGGCTCAGCTGCACGGTGGCGCTCGCGGTCGCCGGAGCGTTGGCGGCGGTGACGGTGGGGTCGGTGTTCCTGTTCGACCTGCTGCCCAAGGACGACAAGGACACCAACGCCGGCAGCTCCGACGCGTATTCGCCGCAGCAGACGGCGAGTTCGGCGCCGGGCGAGAGCAGCGGCGCGGAGGACACGGCCCCCGGGGGCGTCCCCGACCGCTACCTCGGCACCTGGGAGGGCCAGGCCACCGGCTCCGGCATCCCGATGGGCACCTTCCGGCTGACGGTCAAAGAGGTGGCCGTGGGTGAGCAGTTGGGCAAGCTCAAGCAGACCGACATCCTCGGCGGCGTCTGCAACGACGTACTGACCCTGAAGCAGGTCACGAAGACGGAGCTGATCGCTACCTCCGTCGGCGCGAAGTCCAACCACGAGGGCTGCAACCCGGCCGCCCACACGGTCCGGCTGATCCCGGTCGGCGACGATCTGAAGTACGTCTCGGAGAGCGAGGCGGAGGGGAATCCCGAGGCGCGGCTGTCGAAGGTCAAGTAGTGGAGGGCGTGGGGGAGTCGGGCGACTCCTCGGGGCTCGCCGAGCGCTTGATGCCGTACTTCACGAACAGCGTGATCAGGAGCGCGAGCACGGCGACCGTGGCGACAAGGCCCACCAGCCCCGCCTCGGGATGCTGCTCGTGCAGCCGGCAAGGGCCGCCCTCGGTGTAGCAGTCGCCGTGCCGTCGGCTCCGCTTGGGACGCCAGGCGCCGTGGATCACCCCCGCGATCAGGTAGCACGCCGCGAGGCCGGGAAGGGAGGCAGCGGCCCAGGACAGCGACCGCTGCTTGCTCTTCTTCCACTCCATCCGGGTGAGCGGTGCCGCCCAGGCGAGGAAGGCCAAGGGCGCCACCGCACCGACGGTGGCCGCGAACGCGTAGGTCCCGCCGGGCCAGGCAGGGGCGAGGTCACCCCATACGTCGTGGCTCCAGTACATGTCGAAGAAGACCAGCGGCATGATGAGGGCGACGAAGACGGGCAGCACCAGGCAGCCGAACACCCGGTCCCCGACGGTGGTCCTCCGCTTGCCCGCCCCGGACGACGGGCGGCCCGGCACGTGCTCGTACCGCAGCGCCGCCCCTGCCGCCTTCCGCCGCTTCGGCCTGGCCGAACCGCTGCTCACCCCGGCACGACCACCGTCCGCAGCTCCCCGTCGCCGAGGTGGAGCATGCCCTTGCCCGGGGTGATCTGGCCGCCGACCAGCCCGCGGTTGAGGCGGACGCCGATGAGGTCGCCGGAGGAGGTCTCCTGGGGGGAGAGGAGGATGCCGCGGCGGGCCTTCTTGGCGTCGACCTGCCAGCCGGAGAAGCCGGAGCAGACGTCCTCCTCGTCACCGGCGATGACCATGGCGAGGCCGCGCTCGGCGCCGCGCGAGACGAGCTTCTTGAACTGGCTCGCGGCGTCGCAGTCCTCGAGGATCTCGCCGTCGTCGACGAGAACGACGATCGGCTCCTCCGGGCTCGCCTCGTCCATGAGCTCCTCGAACTCGTCCTCGTCGATGTCGTCACCGGTGAAGACCTTCAACACGCCGTCAGTTCCGTCGAGTTGACGGAGCGGGGACTGGCGGGGGGCGGCGATCACCAGTCGTACGCCCTGAGTCAGGTACGACTGCGCGAAGTTCATCAGGACCGTCGAGCGGCCGGACTTGGCCGGGCCCGCGACCACGAACGTCGGCACACCCTGCGCCAGGTCCGGACCGAAGCCGACGATCTCGTCGCCGCCGATGCCGACCAGACCCCACAGCTTGGCGCGGGACGCGTCCGGGTCGCGCATCTCCCAGGCCTCCGGGAAGGAGACCCGGCTCGGCAGGCTGTCCACGCGGAAGGGGCGGTGCGTGCGCGGGACGGCGGCGTCGCGCGCGGCGGCCGCCTCGCCGATGGCCGCCAGCGCGGCGGCCTGGCCCTGACCGGTCGTGTCCTCGGAGAGCAGCGCGAACTGGGTCTCCGTACCGAACTCGTTGCGGTAACCACGGCCCGGCGGAATCTCCTCCGGCACCTTGCGGGCCGGGATGCCGAGCGCCGAGAAGTCGCTGCGGTCGGCGAGCCGCAGACCGTACTTGTCCTCCGTCAGGGTCGCGATCCGGCCGACCAGCAGCGTGCGGTCACCGGTGAGGACCAGGTGGATACCGACGGAGGCACCCTCGCGCATCATCGTCTGCAACTCGTCGGTCAGCGACCCGTGGTCGACCTCGCCGAGCGTGGGCACCCAGCCCTCCCAGCGGTCCAGGAGCACCACGATGTGCGGCAGCCGCTCGTCCTCGGCGACCGAGGCCCGCTGCTCGCCGATGTCCGCGAACCCCTTGTCGGCAAGGAGGTTCTGGCGCCGGTCCATCTCGCCCTTGAGGCGGTTGACGAGCCGTACGACCCGCTCGGTCTGGTTACGCCCGACGACCGCGCCCACATGCGGCAGCCGGGTCAGCGCGTTGAGCGCGCCGTTGCCGCAGTCGATGCCGTACATGTGCACATCGGCCACGGAGTGCGTGCGCGCGATCGAGCCCGCGAGCGTCCGCAGCACCTGCGAACGACCGCTGCGCGGCGCACCGCCGATCATCAGATGCCCGAAGGAGGCGAAGTCGACGGAGACGGGGCGGCGCGCCTGGAGGGCCGGCAGGTCCTCGACACCGTACGGCGCGGGCGCCAGCTTGCCGGGGCCGCCGGAGAACGCGGGCACCTGGATGTCGTCGAGCAGCAGCATCTCGTCGAGCGCCGGCAGCCAGGGGCTGTGCTGCGGCGGGATGCCGAGCGAGCGGTTGGCGTCCCGGATGGTGTCGACGAGGACCTTGAGGTCGGTGATCTCCTCGTCCTCACGGGACTCGGCCTTGGGCTTGACGAGCGCGGCGCGGCCCAGGTCCTCCCAGGACAGGGGGCCGACCCACGGCATCAGCACCGCCGGATCGGCGGCACCCGGCCGCCGCCCACCCACACGCCCCGACTGGAAGGGCACCAGCGAGGCATGCCCGAGGCGGACGTACGCCCGACCCGGTGTGCTCTTGCTGATGTGCCCGGCCTCGGGGGAGTCGATGACGTCGGACGACTCACCGCCGTCGGTCACGCGCAGCGCGATACGGAGGTTGGTGTTGGCGCGGATCTCGGGAGACACGACACCGGAGGGCCGCTGGGTGGCGAGAAGGAGGTGAATGCCGAGGGAACGGCCTCGCTGAGCGATGTTGACGAGACCCGTGACGAAGTCCGGCAGGTCACGCACCATCGACGCGAACTCGTCGATGACGATGAGGAGTCGGGGCACGGGCGCGTGCGACGGATCCCTCCGCACCAGGTCCTGATAGTCCTCGATGTCCTTGGCGTCGGCGGCGGCGAGGATGTGCTCGCGCCGGTGCAGCTCGGCGCCGAGGGACTCCAGGGCCCGTTCCACCAGATGGGCGTCGAGGTCGGTCACCATGCCGACGGTGTGCGGGAGATGGACACAGTCCTTGAACGCCGCGCCGCCCTTGTAGTCGACGAGCACGAACGTCATGTTCTCGGGCGTGTTGGCGACGGCCAGCGCGGCCACGATGGTCTGCAACAGCTCGGACTTACCGGAACCGGTGGTACCGGCGATGAGACCGTGCGGACCGTCCTTGCGGATGTCGATGCCGAAGGGCCCGTCGTACGACTCACCGATCACGGCCATCGTCGACTGCCCGCCCATCCGCCAACGCGCCACGATGGCATCGCTGGTGGGCGGTTCGAGCTGAAGGACGTCAAGCAGCCGCGAGGCGGAGGGAAGGGCGGAGTCCTCGGTCTCCCCACTGATGTCCCGGAGCGGAGAGAGGGAGCGGGCGAGCCGCAGACACCAGGCCGCCGACACGAAGTCCGGCCGCACGTCCTTGATCCGCTCGGCCCCGGCCTCCTCGACGCGCAGCCGCAGCTTGTCGGCGGCTTGGGTCTGGCCGGGGTCCTCGGTGGTGTGGTGCCAGGCCTGGAAGGAGGGGAAGCCCCCGGCGGCCTGCTGCTGGGCCTGGGCTTGGGCCTGCTGAAGGTAGTCGTACTCCTGAGCGGGCGGCTCGGCGACGACGTACGCCTGGCACTCACCCGGCAGGAACCGCTCCTCGGCATCGAGGCAGAGGGCGTAGATGGAGACGGCGGGGCCTTCGCGGAGGATACGGACGACGCCAGGCAGCGACCGGAGCCGCCGCGACCCGTCCCATACGACGACGATGTCGGGGTCGCTGAAGCCGGTCCCCTGCCCCTTGTTCTGCTCGGCGGCCTTCTTGCGGGCGTCGAGGATCTGGGTCAGCTCACCGATGCGCGCGCCGACGGTCTCGGCGTCGGTGCCGATGAGGACGTTGACGTCCTGACCGGAGCCGGGCTTGGCGTGCGGGAGCCAGCGGGTCCAGTCCCAGGACTCCTGCGCGGTGTTCTCGCTCAGGACGTAGAACTGCACGTCCATGGGGCTGTGCAGCGCGGCGGTCTGCGCGACGGCCCAACGCCCCATGGAGCGCGCGGAGTCGCCGGGCCCGGCCATGCCGATGACCCCGAGGGACCGGAGGGAGAGGGCGACGGGGGCGTCCTCGATCTTCCAGGTGACCTGCCGCTTGTGGTCGAGCTGCTCGGGGTCGTCGAGGACGACTTCCGAGTCCATCTGCCCGGTGCCGACCCGGATGAGGAGATGGTCGCGGTCGGTACGGCGCCGCTCCCAGAGTCTGGTCCGGGGCCCGGTGCCGAGGGAGAGGACGGTGGCGGGGTCGGGAATGGCGTGCCGCCGGTCGGTGCGCTCGGCGACGAGGGCGTCCTGGGCGTCCTTCTCGACCTTCTCCTTCTGCTCCTCGTACTCCTTGACCTGCTTGGCGTGGGACTTGCGGCCGTGCTTCTTGTCGTTGAAGTAGTTGGCGAAGAGGAGGAGGGGGCTGAGGCCCGCCATGATCAGGTAGTACCAGCGCTGGAAGATCAGCACGGAGACGATGGCGCCGACGAGGGGCGTGAGCGCCATCAGCCAGGGCAGCGGGCGGGCCTCGTACTCGCGGGGCGGGGACGGCAGCCGGAACTTGGTCTGCCGGTCCGGGGGCCGGAGGCGCGGGGGCCGGTTGTAGTCGAGACCGACGCCGTCGTCGGACCACTTGAGGGCGGCGTTGGGCGGCGAGTAACGGGAGAGTTCGAGAAGGGTGTTGCCGACGGCGATATGGCCGCCGAGGGGCCAGTCGGTCTTGCCGCCCTTGTTCTCTTTGCCTTCCTCCTCCTTGATGGCCTCGCCGTCCAGGGTGACGGGGGCGGGGTCGTCGTCGTTCTCGGCCTTGGTGTGGACGGTGACCTGGCAGGTGCCGTCGGTGGCGACCGACAAGGTGAGGGCGCGGGCGTCGAGTTCGGGGTCGTCGATACGGATGTACGAGGCCGGCCCGCTGCCGATGTCGTACCGCCCCACGCCGAGCCGGTGCACGAACCCGGCGACGGGGCCGCCGACGACGCGGAGTTCGACGAGGCCGGTGGGTTCGCCGGGCAGACACCCGGCGGGGTCCTGGAGGGAGACGACCGCGCCGTCGCGCAGCGGGGAGTTGACGACGGTGGCGGAGGGATCGACGCCGTACCCGTCGACGTAGACGAGGGGGGCGTTGTTGGCGGGGAGCTGGTGCTGCTGGAGCCCGAGCGGAATGACCTGAGCGCCCCCGTGGGCCCCGACCTGCTTGGCGAGTTCCTCCGCGATGTCCCCGACGGTGGACTCGGGATCGGCATCGAGCACGACATCGGCGGTGCCGCCACCGAACGGGTCGACGACGGTCAGAGTCAGGCGCACGCTATGTCCTCCCCACGGCCACTGTGGCCCCCCTGGCTGCTTCTGCAACGCAGGCCACGGCAGGAAGCGACGATATCGGGTGGGTGTGACAACTGGGGAGCGGGGAGGCGAGGCCGGGGCCCGGTGAGGCGGATTGCTTCCCGATGGCAACGGCGTGTGCACGAGTTCACGACGTCTTGTTCACAACCGGGGATGTGACACCTCAGGTCCCACCCGTAAGCTGCTGCACCAAGAGCGGACGATCACACCGGCTGCCCCGGTACCCCGGGCGGCCCGGATGCCGATCGCTCTGCAAACAGGGAGCCACGGGGGTTGGCCCTGCGGCGTTTTGATAGGGAGCGGCCACATGGCCAAGGACCTTGATGTCACTTATCAGGACATGCGGGATGCTGCGAAGCATGTCGTGAAGGAGAAGGAAAAGCTCCAGGAGAAGCTGGACGGGCTGAAGAAGTACATCAACAACCTCGTCCAGTCCGGCTACGTGACGAAGAGCTCGTCCAAGGCCTTCGACGAGAACTTCGACGAGTTCGTCCGCGGCACCAAGGACACGCTGGACGGTCTGGACGGCATGGGGGACTACCTCACGACCGCCGCGGACAAGTTCGAGCAGATCGACGAGGAGCTGGCCAAGTCGGCTCGTAAGTGACGCTCGTTCTTTGACGGGTGTTGCGGTTGCCGGTGCGGTGGGTGGTGCATGCGTGCCGCCTGCCGCACCGGCTGCTTTTACGGAGACGGGGAGGGAAGGAAGTGGGCGAGAACGGGACTGAGGTCGCTGCCGGTGCCGAAGGAGCCCCGCTGGACAGCCGCGTATTCGAGTTCGCGTTCCAGCCGGGATGGGTTGACCTCACGCGGGAGGAAGGCGGCTGGGTCGAGGCCTGGGCGACGGCCACGGCGGTTGCGACGACGTACTTCGACCCGGCGAGGCTCGAGGTCGGCACGAAGGCCCTCACCCGCGACCTGCGACGCCGGGCGCTCGCGCTCAACAGCGGTGAGTCGAACTCGGCGGCGGCGTATTACACGCCGGGCGGGCGGGCTGTCGCGGAACTCAGGTCCGACTGGTACGGGGAGGAGGGGGCGCCGAGGCCTTCGCCGGCTGATGTCGTCCCGCTGCTCCTGGATGTGGCGGACGCTGAGATCATCGGCGAACCGGACGTCCGTTACATGGATCTGCCTTACGGCTCCGCGGCTCGTGTGCAGGCCACGTACACGGAGAGAGGGCGGCTGGGCTTCGGTCGGCGAAGGGGCTCGTTCATCAAGTACGCCCTGTTTCCGCCGGGGGTGCATGACCTGTGCGTGGTGTGGGTCTCGTGGTGGGACGAGCGGGATGCGGACGAGGTCGTGCGGGTGGTGGATGAACTGGTGACGGGGCGGATGAGGTTGGTGCCGGCGGACGGGGACGAGGGAGACGGAGCGGGCGTTCAGCCCTGAGAGTCCCGGTAGGAAGGGGCGACCGGGACGTGTTGGCTTCGCAGCTCGCGCACTTCCTCGGGCGACCAGTCCTCCAAGTGGTACCCCGAGATGCCGACTTCGGCGCCGTGGGCATCCATCGTCATGCTCTCGCCGTGGATGCCGTAGAAGGAGGTCGTGGTGCTGGGCGCCAGAACCTCCACGCCGTAGCAGCCGCATTCGTGCCGGGTGACAGCGGGCGGCGAGGCGTCGGGAGGCTGAGCGGCGACGAAGGCTTCGACGGTCTCGCGCTGGGCGGGTGTCAGGGACGTCAGCGGCACGAGGTCCGGGTGATCGACCAGGTACTCCATGGCGAGGCTCCGCCAGTGCGAGGAGAGCCTGCACCAGGAGCCGTCCGCGAAGAGAATCCTGAAGTCGTCGCCCCCTTTGAAGTCCCGCCGTACGACTTCGGCGATGTTCGACCGCGGGGTCTCCCACAGCACAACGTCCTCGACGGGCGGCTTCTCGCCCCGCTCACGGTGAGCCAGCCCTACGACGATCACACGCCGGTCGGTGACGATCAGGTGCGTGCGGTAGCGCTGCTGATCCCTGCGGGCGGGGTCCAACTGCCAGGGGAGGCTTCGGGCGATGGTGCCGGGGGCGCCCCAGAGGACGGGGAAGTCGTCGACCTCGTTCGCGGGATCGTCGGAGGTCTTGGAACCGGCGTCACCGAACGACCCCTGGGTGCCGGGGGCGAGCGAACTGACGATGGCGGCGAGGACGTTGCCGAGGAAGAACCCGAGGTTCGTGAGGGCGCCGCGGCCCATGGCGCCCCCGGCGGACCGGGCCGTGTACGTCGGCCCTTCGGGCCAGCCGGACAACTCCGCCTGGATGTCGTTGCGTTCGACGTCCCGGAACCAGCGCATGCCTCGGACGGGCATGGCGGCGCCGGTGGCGAAGGTGACCGGGATGCGGGCCAGGAGGGTTTCACCAGGCGAGGGGTGCCAGATGTTCACGGCGCGTAGATCCCCAGCGAACGAGCAAGGGCCTCCAAATCCTCCGCGGCCTGCATGATCCGTGCGACATCTTCAGTGGCCGTCCAGATCACGACGTCGGCTCCGCACTCCGGAACTTGCCAGGCATAACGGACACAGGCCAATAGATGTCGGGAACCTTCTTGCGGCACGTAGCGAAAGACAGTAAGTCCCTCACCGAGCTTGGCGGACTTGAAGCGCTTGACGACCGGAGGCTCCACAGCGTCTTGGTCATCCGCGAGGGTCAGGGCGCGGAGGGTCTCCTCTCGACTTTCTGTCGACGGACCGATCGCCGCCATGACAGGCAGCGGAAGGTCGGTCGGGTGATCGCGATGGAGGAAGAGCCAGTGGTCCGAACCCGGTGGCGAAAAAGCCTCGGCGCAGCGTTCCAATGTGCCTGCCACGAAGTCGACACCGTTCGGCCCGGGGTCGAGCTCGCGATCCAGCCACAGATCCTCGGCTTCCTCCCGGCACCAGGATTGAATGTCGCGCCACTCTTCGAAGGGGCCCGTTTCGCCTCCGCGTGGCGGGAGCACGGTCCACGGGTATGGGTCGATGTCCTCGATGTCGATAACAGGCAAGAAGTCGCTCATCCCCGCCTCCAGCGGAAGGTCGCCATCACGGCGTCGAACCATTCGACGAGAGCGTCGGCCAGTTCGTCGCGCGGGTCCCCGCCTCCGACGGTCGAGAAGGCAGCCACGAACCACCGGCCGGGGTCGTCGGGTACGGCAATGATGTATTCCACGCGGCGCGATGCGAGTTCCGCATCGCGCGCGGGGTCGGCGTCAGCAACGTGTTCACGGCGGACAGCGAGAGCTCCGTCGATCTCGCCTGAGCTCAGATCTGCGTTGTCGACTCCGTCCCGCGACAGCAGCTGAACAGCCACCTCAGTCGGCTCGGTCTGCCCCGCTCCCTGCTCGTGTCGAGGCAGGAGAGTCTCCGAAACGACGATGGACGCACCCAGGTTGACATCCGCCGTCGGCTTGACCGGGAGATAAAGGTCCAGAGCCTTTCCTTCTTGGGCTTGGGCGACAGCTGCCCTGAAGCGCCGCTCGAGCTCACGCTTGTACGGGCCGATCTTGTCCTGCGGCGCGTCGTCAGGGATACGTGAGAATGCGGTCACCAGGATGCGCCGGATGGCCTCCTCAGTGCCCTGCCGCAGAGGTACCTGATCCCACTGCCCGGGGAGGAGGAGGCGGTAGCCAGTCACCGGAGGACCAGCTACGGCGGCCGTCCTCGTCTGCTCTTCAGCGGCCATGCGTCGGCTCCCTGTGCTCAAGTTTCCAAATTCCGACAAGGCCGCCGATTCCGGCTGCGACAGCGATCCATAGCACCCACACGCCCTGGAACAGAGCGAAAGCGAGACCGTAGATCAGGTAGAAGCGCAGCGCCCACCGGAGGATGGTGAGTTCGCTGCTGAGATGTTGCCAGTCCGAGGGGCGTCGACACAGGAACACCAGAATTCCCGGAGTGAGGGCGAACAGCGACCAGTCCCATGTGGGCATGGGGAGCAGCTCGTTGTCGAACAGATCCTTGGTCATCGGTCCTGCGAAGAGGCGGACAAGTGCCAACACGAAGATCCATTTAACGGCGCCGAGCCCGTAAGCGATGCCTTGTGCCCGCGGGTCGCCCTCGATCGTTTCCTCGGGTTGCTGCTGATCGGTCATCGTCGAGCGTTCCTCACCACTGTGACGTCATGGGCACCGGTGCCGTCATGCCGTCCTTCATTCTGCTGTACCCGTCGTCGGTGACGGAGTCCGCGGTCTTGTCGGCGGCGTCGAGCCCAGTGCTGACGGCCCATGACCCCTGGAGCAGGTCTTTGTTGCGTTCGGCTTGGCGGGCGTTGTCCGCGAGGCTGGTGTTGTCAGGGTAGGCATCCCGCCACTTCTTGATGTCCTTCACCTGCTGACCGACCTCCGCGTCACCCAAAACGCTGGCCTTCTCTTTTGCGGAGATCTGCGGCATTTCAGCGTCGCGTACCTCGGTCTCCGCCTTTTGGCCCGCTTTGCGGTTCTTGTCCAGCATCTTCTGGACTCGCGCCTTGGCGTTCTGGCGGTTCGCGCTAGAAGTGCCGCCACGCTTCCTCGCCGCCCGCGTGGCAGTTTTCCTGGCTCCTTGGTTCCGGGCTGCTGATTGTGCGGCCTTCTCTGCGCTGGCGAGACCGCCGGCGGTCTTCCGGGATGCCTGCTGCAGAGCCTTGATGGCCTTTGCTGCTTTGATGCCGTTGCGGGCCATTTTTAGCGCGCCGAGATCCATGACCACGTCGAACCATGAGCCGTTTCCTGTGGCCGCTTGAGTGAGATGGATGGCGGCGACCACTACGGTCAGGACGAGCGCGATGATACCGATGGCCGGGAAGAACATGGCGATGACGCCCACGGCGGTGGCGATCCAACTGGCCCAGTCGGCGACAGTGCTGAGCCACTCCTGGTCAGCGACCCATCCCTTGAAGTCGTTCCACCAACTGTCCCTCATGTCATCGTCGATGGACGACCGGATCTTGCCGGCGAAGTGGCCAGCACGCTCTTGGTAGTCGCCCTCTGCCGTGTTGAGGCGCTTGCGGGCGTCCTCGAGGTCTTCTTTGGCCTGCTTCAGAACGGGATCTTCCTTGTGGGAATCACCCGCATCCTCTTCGTCCTTCTTCTTGTCCTTGGACTTGTCATCGGGTTTGGTGCTGCGACTGTCGATCACCTGCTGGGCATCCTTGGCGTCGCTGAGCGCCTTGTCCGCCTTCTTCTGGAACTCCTCAAGTTCATCAGCCCAGTTGGAGAGGTGTCCCTTCACCTCGCGGTAACGGTCCTCTGCCAGGTCGAGTTTCCGCCCCAGCCCCCGAGCGTTCTCGGACAGCTTCTCCGCGAATTCACCCTTGAGATTGTCGGCGTCCGCCATGGCGGTGAGCGCCTTGGCCTGCGTGCGCAGGTACTCGGCGACCTTTTTCATGTGCTTGACCTGGTCGCGGACACCATCCGGATCCCCGGGTACAGGGTCGCTTTCGCGTAGCGGATGCCAGTCCTTGGGCCTTACCATTTTTTATCCCCCATGAACAATGCTTCAGTAGGCGATCGGGTTCTTCTTACTTCTTTTTCTTGCCGGTCTTGGCGAGTTCGTCATCGAGGCCGATGAAGGCGTCCCGGGTTCCCTCGACCATTTTTCCGACGCTGTCCAGGTCCTCGAGGAGCTTCTTTCGGTTGTCGTCCCAGTTGTCGATGAAATCGGTCATGGCCTTCTTGAGTTCGGAGGCACCGACGACAGAGGTGATTTCAGCCTTCCATTCACCGAGTTCCTTGAATTCTTTCTCGATCTCATTCAGCTGCGTCGCGGAATTGCTGAGCAGTGTGTAGTCCACGATCAAGTCCGACATCGAAATTTTCTCCGTGTGTTCTCTCGTGGGCGGGTGGCCTTGCCGCTTTCGAGCTCGCGCACAGTCCCTATGCGTCCCGTTCTGTGGTGGGACGCATAGGGACCTTCGAACGTGTCTCCCACGGGCTGTCAGCGGTTGACAGCCTGGATTTCCTGGACGGTCACGGGCTGTTCGTTGCCGAAGGTGCCGTCGGGGAGGTCGCCGCCGGCGCCGCCCGTTCCGGTCCAGGAAATCTGCCAGGTGATGGTGGCGCGGAGTTTGTACGTGCCGTCGCCCGACGAGCGCAGGTACTTGAGGCCGCAGGGCGGAGTCTCGTCCGACTTGCCCTTGGCGTACGGTTCGCCGATCGAGCCGTCGGCGTTGATCGTGCAAGCGCCCGAGGCCGGGTAGGTCTGGGCGTCGTCCGTGCCCGGCTCCAGCTTCAGGGACACCGGCTTGGCGGTGGTCGTTGCCTGGATGTTGAAGCCGGGGACGTTGACGGCGGCCGTGGCCTGGACCTCGTCGAAGACGGCCTTGTCGAGCCAGGCCCAGGTGGGGAGGTTCACCTTGGTGGTGGCCTCGGGGGCGAGGGTGACCTTGGTGTCCGGCAGTGTCATGTGCTGGTACGCCAGGGCTGCAAGGATCTCCGGCTTGATCGCCTCTTTGTACCGGGGCGGCGGTGTGTCGCCGTTCTCGACCCAGAAGGGGAGTTCGTTGCACGAGTTGCGCTTGAGTACGTCCGGCTCGTCGGGGTTCTTCACCGCGGCCCAGAACATACCGTCGCCGTCCTTGTCGACGTTGTAGTCCTTGTAGCCGGGGGTGTCGGTCCAGCCGTACTCGTCCTCGTAGTGGCGCTGCATCTCCCCGATCGCCGAGCCCGCCGTTCCGCCCATGCCGGGGGTGTTCTTGGCGGTCTCGATCTCCTCGGACATCTTCTTCTTGAAGTCCTTGGCGCCGAGATAGGGGGCGTACCAGCAGGGCGGGGGCGTCCAGTTGACGTCAGAGGACGTCACATTGCCCGTGCTGCCGTTCTTCGCGACGGCTCCGGAATACGTGATCTCAGCTGTGGCGTAGATGCCACTGTCGTCACTGCCGCCGGCCCCCTCTGTTTTGCCACCCTTGTCGTTTGTCGGCAGTTCTGTGGAAGAGGCTGGTTCTGTGAGGACGAGGACGCCGAAGGCCAGCGTGAGCGCGGCTGTACTGGTGCTGAGGGCTGTCCGCAGTGCGCGATTCACTGGCACTCCGCTGCCTTCGTCTGGACGTACACCTCGGACGCCTGCCACAGAGCCTCACCCGTGGGAACCTTGACCATGATGATCTTGAAGTGGTCGTAGTCCGCGATGCTGGACTTGCTCTTCACGACCTTTCCGGTCTTGATTTCCTTGCTGTAGAACTTGCCCGAGTCCACGCAGAACGCGACCTCCACCGAGTTGCCGTTCGAGGCGGACCGGGTGGTGGCCTGGTAGTGGCGGCGAGTGCCGGTGGCTGTCCAGCCGCCGTCGATCCTGCTTTTGATCTGCACTTGCCCGTAGTGGAGGCCATCGCCGGTGGCGTAAGCCGCTAGGGCCGCGTCCTTGGTCGTCTGCTTGTCGATGCCTCGGTAGATGGCGCGGACGAAGTTCGCCGCGTCCTCCATCGCTGCCGCCTCGTTCTTGTTCTTCGGCTTGTCCCAGTCGAAGACGAGGTTCATGTCCTTGGGCAGGGACACGTCCACACCGTCCGGCTTGTCCTCCGCCGGTGCCCCCGAGGCCGACGCCGACGCGCTCGGGGTCTGCGACCCCTGGTCGGCGCCTGCGATCTTGTCGTTGCCCTTCGAGCCGTCGTCTTCGCCGCCGCAGGCGGTAAGGAGCAGAGTCGCCGTCGCGACCAGCGCGGCGGCAACGGGCAATGTGCGGCGCTTCACAGTGAACTCCCCGTGAGAAATAAGTTCAGTCAAGAGTCTGACGGTATCGGTGAGGTTCCCGTTTTCGCCAGAGCGAACTTGCCTGTGAACGGGGGCAAGTCCGGTCGAATGGGGCGCTTGCGGATGTGAGCTGTGTCCTGATCGTGCTCGAACGGGCGACGGCCCTGGACACGTTGGCGATCTGTGTCCGGGGCCGTCGGTTGTACCTGGAAGCTGACACGTCCGGAGACGTTGAGGCGCCGGAGCGGATCGGCGGATCGTGGGAAGGATTAGGTTCGGAACGTCCGTAAGCGCGTGCGGGTCGTCGAGACTCACGCGAGACAGGAGCTGATCATCGTTTACATTCCCACACACGCTCTCGGGGGCAGTCGCAGGAACCGCATGGCCGTCGGCGTCATGCTGTTGCTCTTCTGGACTTTCCTCTGCGCGGCGCTGAGCGTCGCGACCTTCGGCACACATGATCTCTCGGGACTGGGGCGGACCGGGTTCGGCCTTGGCGCCTTGGCGTCGTGTCCCATGGTGTGGTGGTGCTGCCGGTTCTGGTACGCGGCCTTCAGCGAAGGGCGTCGGGAGGCGCCGGTCGCGGGACCTGGCATGTGGCCCTGGACGGTGGCTGTACTGGCGACATGTCTCGTGCTCGGCTTCGCCAGTGCCCGGGAGCTCGTACGGGGGAACAACGGCGCCTGGTTCGGGGTCGGGTTGGTGGTGGTGATGGGAGGGCTCAGCGGGATGTTTCTGGTGACGGAGGTCGGGGAGTGGTTCTCCGAGCGGAGGGCGCGACGGAACCCGCCCGTGTCGCCGGCTCGGTCCCCAGTGCCGTCCGCACGGCCCACTGAGCCCCCGCGCCCGCGGCGCAATTGGGGCTCCATCGGGCGCTGATCCCTTGCCCTGCGCAGGCAGCCTGCGGAAGCGAAACGACGGACGCTCCCGCAGGCTCTGCACACGCCGAGCGGTCAGAGGTTCAGTTACTCAGAGGCTCAGTGACTCCGTGGCTCAGTGCCCCCGGCACCGGCTCACATCGATCCGTACGATCTGCGGATCATGGTCGCTCGCCTGGTCCGCGAACTCCGCGTTGATGTGGACCACGTCGTAGTCGAAGTGGGTCACCGCGGGGGTCGTCAGGGTGTGGTCCAGGGTTTGGGAGTTGCCGTCGTAGACGTAGGTGTAGCGCTCTGACGGGGGGAGGGTCGTGATCAGGGGGGTCAGGACGTTGCCGGATGTGAGGGTCTTGACCGTGTTCGAGAACTCGTAGTCGTTCAGGTCGCCCAGGACCACCGCCTTGGCGTCCTTGTCGGCCGCCAGGAGGGACTTGACGAAGGTGTTCACCTCTGTGGCCTGGGCCGCGCGCTGGGTTTCCGAGCTGCGGGTCGGCTGCTGGTAGCGGCCGTGGAGGGGCTGGTCGCCGCCCTTCGAGGTGAAGTGGTTGGCGATGACGACCACCGACTCGCCGTGGAATCGGAACTCGCCTACCAGGGGCTTGCGGCTGCTGTCCCACGCGTCGCTCGTCGGGTTGATGCGGCCCGGGGAGTACGTGAGCTGCGCGCCCTTGCGCGTCTTCACCACGCTCGTCGCCGTCGTCGCGTCGCCGCCCGCGCGGTCCACGAAGTCGACGCGCTTGGGGTTGAAGAGGAACACCTGACGGATGTTGCCGCCGGGTTCGCCGCCGTCCGTGTTGTTCTCGGGGGTGATGTAGCGCCAGGAGTAGCGGGGGCCGCCCGCCGCGCGGATTGCGGCGGTGAACTTCGTGAGCGTCTCCTCTGACGTCAACGTGCCGTCGTTCGTCGCGCCGTTGTCGTCCTGGATCTCCTCCAGGGCCACGATGCCAGGGGAGTTGAGGTTCACGGCCACGCCCGCCGCCAGGCGGTCGAACTTCTCCTGTGCGTCCAGCGCGTCCAGGTTCTCCACGTTGTACGTGGCCACCGCCAGCTCGTCGCCCTTCTGGCGGCGGGTCACCTCCTGCTTGAGGCCGTTGTCGGTCAGGGTGCCCAGCTGCGTGGCCTGGAGGATGTAGCCGCCGTACGTGGAGTAGTCGAGGGGGCCCGCCGTCGTGCCGGAGAGTTCGTCGCCGACGTTCGCCACGGGGCCGGTCGTGTCCAGCGACGCCACCTTCACCCGGCCCGTGTTGGGCTGGTCGTAGGAGGAGTAGACGGTGCCGCCGCGGGTCGTCGGGTGCTCGTCCGGCTTCACCGTCACCCAGAACTCGTCGTAGGCGTCGGTCGCGCCGACCACGCGGGCGTCGGTGACCGTGGTCCTCATGCCTTCCAGGGACTCGTAGAAGTCCAGCGAGTACGTGGTGGGTTCGAGGGGCAGCGACTCGATGCTGCCGCCCGCCGCGTCCGGCGTGTACGCGTCCGGGACAGTCGTCGCGTCCAGGGCCACGGCCTCGGGAAGCGCGTTGCCCGACGACAGGACCGTCACCGTCGGGCCCGTGATCTCCGTGACCGACTGGCTGGTGCTGCTCGGGTGGTACTCGCTGACCTTGCCCGTGACCAGGACCGAGTCGCCGACCGCCACCTTGGGAGTGGCCGAACCCGTGTAGACGAAGACGCCCTCACTGGTGCGGGCGTCGGCGTCCGCCTCCGGGTCCTGGATCCAGTAGCCCTTCGAGCCCGACGTACGAACGCCCGTGACGATGCCGGGAACGCGCGTGACCGCCTTGTTCGCGTACGGGGAGAGGCGGGTGGTGCCCTGGATGTCGTGGACACGGACGGTGCCCGGGTCCGTCGTACCGCCCCCGCCGCCCCCGCCGTCTCCGCCGCCCGAATCCGGCGTCTGGCCAGCCGAGTTGACCGGCGTCGGCGTCCCCGCCGTGAGGTCGGTCGCGTTGTCGTCCGTGTCGGCCAAGGACTCGGCACGGGCCACGGACGCCGTGTTGGAGGCGCCCGTCGCCGGGCCGCTGCCCTCGCGGACGACCGCCGTGCCGTAGCCCACGATGTCGAGGACCCGGCTGTCGGCCGTGCAGTCTGCGGGGGTCTTGCAGGTCAGGGCCGTGGTGCCGGAGACGAGGGCGATGGTGCCGGTGGTGGCGCTCATCGCGATCGAGCCGGAGGCGTCCGGCGTGGGGAGCGCCGTGGTGCCTCCGGTGCCGGTGCCCTCGCCGATCAGGTAGCGGTTGCCGGCGGCCAGGGAGCCGCTGAGGGACGTCACCTGCCACTGGGAGCTCGCGGAGGCCGTGCCGGGGAGGTACTGGACGCTGTAGCCGGACAGGTCGAAGACCTCGGAGCCCGCGTTGGCCAGCTCGACGAAGTCCCGGGTCAGGGTCGCGCCCGAGTTGCCTCCGCCGCCGTACACCTCGGAGATCACCGCCGTGCTGGAGGGGGCGGCGAAGGCGGCGGGCAGTGCGGTGAAGGCGAGGGCGCCTGCCGCGCTCACGGATATCAGCGGGTACGCGGCGCGACGGGCGCCGGATCTTCTTCGCGCGGGGGTGGACACGCTGGCGGTCTCCTCGGATCAGGGGGCGGGGGCGTGGGGGGACCCGTGGGGAGTCGGCTCAAGTTACGCGCGTAGAAAGGAGGGTGCCAAGAGGGGCTGCGTTAAATTCGGGGAACGGATTGGTGGCCGGTGTCAGTTGAGCCGCGTGAAGTCGCCCCGCGCCACCCGCGCCGTCAGGCTGTCCTCGCCCCGCACCAACGACCCGTACCCTGTCGCCGCCCACACGCTCCGCCCGGCCGGCACCTCGAAGTACGGGACTCGGCGGCCGTCCGCCGTGGTGTCGGTGAGGACTTCGGGGGCGCGGCGGTGGCGCAGGGCTGCGGTGCAGGCGGCGCAGGTCGCCACACGCGCACGGTCCTGGCGGCCCACGGGACGCCAGACGGTGCGGCGGGTCGCCCGGCCGTGCAGGGGGTTGAAGAAGCAGAGAGGGAGAGGGGAGGCGGTGGCGGCCAGGGCGTCCCGGCCTTCCGTCACCAGTGCCAGCACCCCCGCCAGGTCCGGCAGGCCGCGCGCGGAGTCCAGGACCGTGGCTGCGGCGGCGTACGCGTCCAACGCGCGTTGCAGGGACGCCGTTTCGGCCGGTTCCGTCGTCCCGGCCGCGGCCTCTCCCAGCGCGATGACCTCCTGCTCCGCCCGCCGTCGCAGCGCCGACTCGTCCGCCGCGCGGGCCGCGGCGAAGACCGCCTGCGGGTGGGCGAAGGGGGAAGGAGAAACCTCCGTCCTACGACGACGCCCTCGTACGAGGAGCAGGGCGCCGAGCGTCAGCAGCGCGAGCGTGGGAATCGCGACGAGCGGCCATGTCCAAGTCGTACTCCCTGAGCTTGTCTTGGGAGCCGACGCGGGCGCCGCGTCCCCCAAGTCCCGCATCGCCTCCTCGTGCACCCTCGTCCCGTCCCCTTCCGCCACCAGCTCCACGGCCTTCGCCGTCAGGTCGGCCAGCCCCGCGTCCCGTGTCTCGTCCAGGAGGCCGGCGGCGGCCACGGCGTCCTCTGTCTGGTGGGTGTCGGCGGGCCACTCGAAGCCGTCGAGGGCGTCGGTGAAGTCGCCGTCCGTGGTGATGAGGATGAACTTGCGGAGCCCCAGGCGGTCATGGACGACCGACGCCAGGGTGTCCGCCTCGCCGTCGAAGTCGTCGCCCTTGGTGAGGGGGGTGAGAACGACCTTGATGGGCAGGCCGGTGGCAGCGATCTGCCGCGTCAACTCCCGTTGTCGGGCGGGCGGTACCGCGCTCGCGTAGGCGTCGGCCACGTAGACGGGTGACTCGCGCAGGGCGTTCGCGATGTGTTCGCCGGGGGACTCGGCCGCTGCCGAGGGGGAGGCCGAGAGGATCGACAGTGCCAACGTCGGCAGGACGGCAGCGGCCAGGGCGCGTCTCGCGTTCCTACTGCACATGTGCCGCCTCCCGCACCCTGCGGACGAGCTTCGTGAAGCCGTCGGGGGCGGCCGACAACAACTCGTCCTCGTAGTAAGGCAGTCCGTTGGGCGGCAGCTTCAGCAGGCGGGCCGGGATCTTGTGCGGGTCGTCGAGGCAGATCTCGCACACCGGGAGCATCCGCCTGCGGGTCTCCACGCTGGACGTCCGGACGTGGCGCTTGGTCTTCGCCGGGCCGTGCAGAGGGTTCACGCCACAGCACTGGGTGCTGTCGTTGCCGGTGAGGGCGGCGCGGGTCGCTCGGGCCAGGACGATGATCGCGGTGAGGGTGGCGGGGGACAGGTCGTCCACGCGCTCGCCGTCCGGTGCTAGGAGCATCGTCGCGTCGTAGCGGTTCCGGGCGCGGGTGTCGGCCGTTTCGCCGGTGCCGAATTCACGTGCCATTGCATGGAGTTCGGCGCGTGCCGTGTCGCGCAGGTACGACTCCGTCGGCATGGCCGGAGACACGGTGGGGAGGGTCGAGCCCGGCAGCGGTTCCGGGTTGCGCCGCAGGAGCGACTTGCGGACGATACCCAGCGCCGCCGCGACCAGCGCGAGTACCGCGCCCGCCGCGAGGGCGCCGATGAACAGGCCCGGCCAGAAGTCGCCGTAGAAGAGCGGCTGGAGCTCGTCCTCGGTGATCGGGTCGGTGAGCGGGTACGGATCGCCGGGCGTCGTCGGCTCGTCCGTGCGCTCCGTCTTGTCGAGGGCGGTCATGACGGAGGTGAGACGCTCGCCGAGGAGATGGTCGTCGGCCGCGTCCGACTTCTCGTCGCCGTAGGTGACGGACTCCGGGAGGTCGTAGAGGAGGCCGTAGGAGTCCAGGCCCAGGCCGTAGTTGAAGACGTTGATGTAGCCGTCCAGGGGGTCGGCGACGATGTACACGCCGTCCTTGCCCAGCTTGTCGTGGACGGCGTACGCGAAGTACTCCTCGTCGCTCCCGGACTCGTCCTCGTACAGCTGCGGGACGAGGGTGATGTAGACCGGGCCGCCGCCCTTCGAGGACTGGAACTTCTTGATACGGGTGGTGAGTTGGGACACCTGCTGTGCGTCCAGGGCGTGCGGGCTCTCCGGGTCCTGGTAGACCGGGTCTTCGGTCAGGCCCTCGACGACCCGGTCCAGGCGGGCGTTGAGGTCGACCGCCCGGGGGCGCGGGGACGCGCTGGACGTCGTCTGGTCGAAGACGTGCGGGGCGGCGGCGGCGATTGCGGCGGCGGTGGCGACGGCGGCCAGGGGGAGCAGCCAGCGGGTACGGCGGCGGGACGGCCGGGGTTTGCTGAGGGACACCGGGGCGCCCGGCCTACGGCGCCACCAGCGTCGTACGTACGGAATCAGGAGCAGCATGGCCAGCGGTACGCCCGTGATCGCCATGCCCGTGAGGAACGACTGGTTGTCACGGTCGCTCGGGCCGATGTACAGGTCGGCGGGTTCACCGTCGGCGTCGTACTTGTCGCGGGCCGCCTGTGCGCGTGCGGCCGCCTTCTCGCTGCTCTCGGTGACGACCTCTACGAAGCGTTCGAAGCTGCGCAACGCGCCTGCGTCGAAGGGGAGTTCGTAGAAGGCGGTGGTGACCGCGTCGTCGGCGGGGGCGCTCACGCCGTACGCCGTGGCGTCCGTGACCGACGAGTCGTCGATCAGGACATACAGGCCGTCCTTGCCGAGCCGGTCGTGCACCGCGCCGAGGAGGGCCTCGCCGTCGGTGGCCTCCATGGGGAGGACGAGGACGTAGGTCGGGACGCCGGTGCGCTGCGCGAGCTTGGTGAAGGACGGGGTCGTCGACTTCGGGATCTCGCGGGGGAGCTGGTCGGTGACGTAGACCGGGTTGGTACGGAGTTGCTCCGCGAGGTAGGCGGCCTGGGTGTCGGAGGAGGGAGAGGCGGCCTCTGCTGCCGGGGTGACGGTCGCGAAGAGAGCCATCAGGAAGGCGAGGACCGCGAGCGGTCTCGTCCTGGTGGTTCGGACCGTCCTCTTCGTCGCCGCCCGCATCGCCGAACTCCCCCGATCCCCACGTGATTTCACGCGCGGCACTCTACTGGGATGGTTCGCTAGTGCGAAACCTTCGATGCCGGTATAGCCCGGGCCCTTGGTTCAGCGGCAGAGCTGCTCGATGTCCTCGTCGAACGTCGGGAACTCGGCGCGGGCCGCGGCGAAGATGGCGTGCGCCGGGCGGCGTGGGGTGGTGGCGTGACGGTGGGCGAGGGCGGTGAGGTGGGCGTTCGGGCGGGGGTCGCGGGTCGGGAACAGGGCCGCTTCCAGCGGGCCGAAGCCGTCGGCCAGGACCCACAGGAAGTCCGACAGGCTCCCCGCCACCACGCCGGTCTCGCCCTCGGAGCCCAGGAACACCACGGGCTGGTCGGCGAGTTGACCGTCCTCGCGCGCACACCAGAGCGCCGCCGCGCCACCGGTACCGTCCTGCCCGAAGATCCGGTACGCGGCACCGTCGAGGTCGTGGTTGCCGGTCCACTGGCGCAGCCAGTCCGTGGTGTCGTCGGCAGTGAGGAAGGCGGCGTACGGCTCGAAGTCGATGCCGTCGCCGTCGTCGTAGTCGAACTCGGTCTGGGATACGGCGACCAGGGCGGGTGGGTAGGAGCGGTGGGTGGTGTCGGGTGGGGTGGTCATGGGGCGCAGAGTAGTGACGAGCACTGACACTGGTCCGCGCTGCGACCTCGCCGAGCGGCCCTAACCCAGTTTCGCGTTCTGGGCCTTGACGAGGTCCGTGGGGACCGTGGCCTGGGCCGAGCGGCCGTTGATGAAGCCGCCGCTGTCGATCGAGAAGTAATTGACGATCGTGTCGCCGAAACGGAAGGTCTGGGTGCGCATCGTCTGGGTGCCCTTGTAGTCGACCGTCGAGGCGGTGGCGATCGACTCGTCCGCGCCTGAAGCCGACGGAGCCGTCTCCTTCTTCACCGAGGAGTAGGTGGTGGAGGCCTTGGTGGACTTCGCGGTGTAGCCCGCCGTACAGGCGGAGGCCGCCTCGGCCAGGCCCTTCATCGCCGCCTCGGCTTTGCCCGCCGAGTAGGTGGCGAGGGTGATGTAGGTGTAGACGGTCCTTCCGTTGTCGGCGATACGGGTCAGGGACGCCTCCGGGTCGCCGATGGGGAGGTAGTTCGTCGCGTACGCCATCGGGGCGCATACCTTCTTGTCGAGCGTCAACTGGTCCTGGCTCGTGGCCATGGCGTCGCCCGAGGCCGGCTCCCTGACGTTGTAGTCGTTGTCGTCGGACTCGACCTTTGTGACGAGCAGCTTCGCCAGTTCCTTCGCCGGGTCCACCGAGGGCTTCGCGGGTGAGGCGGTGGCCGTGGCCTTCGCCTGGCCGGTCGTCTTCGCGTCCGAACCCCCGTCTCCGTCCCCTCCGCCGCACGCCGTGAGCGTGGCGAGGGACAGCGCGGACAGAAGGGGGAGAGCGACCAGTGCGGCTGGCTTCATGGGGGCTCCTCAGTGGGTCTTCTGGGTGCTTACGGGTTGTATGTTCCGTGCAGCAACTTCTGCAACTGCGGCGACAGTTCGGGAACCTGAGCCCCGGCCGCCTGAGCCGCCGCGATCGCCCTGACGTACTCCGTCGCCTCCGCCCTCAGTCGTGCCTTCTCGCCGCCCTGGTTGTTGCCGACTAGCCAGACGATGATCGCGAGGGGGATCAGGGCCAGGGCGCCGTAGCCGATCGGTTCGGTCTCCGACCACGCCCACATCGCGCCGATGCCGCCCGCGAGGACGAGCAGACAGCCCGCCTCGTCGTGCCAGCCACCGGAGTCGGCGATGCGCTCGTACTCGGCCACGGCCGGAGGCTTCGGGGGGACGGGAGCGGGTGCGTATGCGGTGGGCGTGGGCGCGGCAGGCGTGTCCACCTTCCGGTACGACGGGATCGGCGTCGCCCCCTTCCCAGGCTCGTAAGGGGCCTCGGACGACAGCTCCGACCGCCCCTCCAGCCACGCCGGCACATGCGCCAACGGCATCCCGTGGGCCACGGCCACGCCCAGCAGCTCGCGGTAACCAGCCAGCGCGGGGTGCCTCAGCTCACGCTTCCACCCCTTGCGGACCTGGACGAGCATGACGATGGCCAGGGCGAAGGCAGGGACCGCCGCCAGCGCCGGTTTCGGGCCCAGCGACGGGGCGGCCGCGGCCGCGAAGCCCCAGACCACGCCCGCCACCAGCAGCAGGCCGGCCACCCAGGCCATCGGTCGGTGCTGCGCTCTGCTCGCCGCGTCGCGGCGTTCCGTCAGCAACGCCGACACCGCCGCGTCGTTCGTGTAGTCGACCCCGTTGCGGGCGCCGATCGCCCGGGCCGCCGCCAGGACCCGCGGGTCGGACGCCAGTGCTGCCCCGCCGATCGGAAGAAGCCCCGCTTCTACATCTGTCATTGACTCAACGCCCCCGTGTCCGTGAAACCGAGCAAAGATCATGGCACGGCGCCATCGGGCCTTCGTGAGCGAATCGTGCAGGCCTCATGGGTGGGTCGTGACGAACGTCGCGTTACGGGCGGGACGGGGTATGCGTCCTCGGTTCGCTCCCGCACAGATGACAGCCCCCTTCCGGGTCCCGCAGAACTGGGCGACATGCGCCTGAAGTTGCAGATGGATAACGGGGAGCGGGGTGAGGTGCATGACCTCGAGCGCGCCTTGAGGGGCTTATGTGCGGCTGATACGGTGCGATGGCTTGACACTCACCTCAGCGATGGCTATTCGCACAAGTCGGGTAGACCCGGGTGAAGTGTCCTAATTTCCATCTCATTTGGCAGAACTTTTCTTGGGTGTACGGGGAGCGGTTGCGTGAAGATCCAAGAGCGTACGGGGGCGGGTCAGGGTCGTTCCGCCGCTCCGGCTCAGCCGTCGGTCGGTGACCGGCTTCCCACGCCGCCTCGCGAGCGCAAACCGGCGTTGGCCGCGTTGGCGGTGCTGCTGATCCTGGTGGGGGCGCTGGGCGCGACCATGCTGGTGTTGCAGGCCGGTGACCGTATCGAGGTCGTCAAGGTGACCAAGGACATTCCCGTCGGCGGGACGGTCAACGAGTCCAACGCGACCTCCGTCATGGTCGCGGAGGACTCCGCGATCAATTACGTCAAGTGGTCACAGCTGGGCACCCTGAAGACCCTCAAGGCCAAGTCGACGATCTACGAGGACACCGTCGTCATGGGCCAGATGTTCGGCTCGGACGTCGGCGCCGCGGACGGCAAGACCCTCGTCGGCCTCTCCCTCAAGGCCGGCCAGTACCCGGCCGGCATCAAGGAGGGCGACACCGTCGCCGCCTACCGCGTCACCGACGGCGGATCCGGCTCCAACAGCAACAGCTCGGCCTCCTCGTCCGGCAACAGCAACTCGCTGCTCGTCGACAAGGCGATCGTGACCAGCGTGCCGGTGGCCAAGAGTGACGAGATCGTCGGCAGCGCCAACTCGGCCTACACGCTCGCCGTCGACTCCGACGTCGCCCCCGCGCTCGCCCAGGCCGCCGCCAACAGCGAGGTCGTCCTGGTCCTCGTCCCCAGCAGCAACAGCAGCAACTAGAAGGCGGCCCCACCCATGGCGCTCATCGCTCTCGCCGCCGACAAGGGTTCCCCCGGCGTCACCACGGCGGCCGTCGCCCTCGCGGCGGTCTGGCCGCGGCGCGTCCTGCTCGCCGAGACCGACCCGGCGGGCGGCGACCTCGTGTACCGCAGTGCCGCCGCGCACGGAGGCCCGCTCAACCCGAACACCGGCATGCTGTCCATCGCCGCCACCGCGCGCCGTGGCTTGGTCCCCGACCAACTCTGGGACCACGTCCAGCCGTTGAGCGGCGGTCTTGAGGTGCTGGTCGGTCTCGGCAACGCCGAGCAGGCCGCCGGTCTCGCCGGGCTCTGGCCGACCCTCGGCCACTCCTTCGCCGCGCTCGCCGAGTCCCCGCACGCCGCCGCCGACGTCATCGCCGACTGCGGCCGCATCGCCGGCGACACTCCCGTCGTAGACCTCTTCCCGCACGCCGCCCTCGTGCTGCTCATCTCCCGTACCGAGCCGGAGGCCATCGCGCGGGTCCGCGACCGTGCCGCCGCCCTCGGCAACAAGCTGCACGGCGGTCAGCGCGGCGTCGCGACCATGGGCAACCCGATGATCGGCGTCGTCCTCATCGCGGACACCAACAACGCGGCGAAGCTCGCGGGCCAGGTCAACGACATGCTCGTGCACGCCCAGACCGGCGCCCGAGTCGTCGGCACCATCGCCGACGACCCCGCCGGCGCCGACCAGTTGGCCGGCCGCAAGCGCGGGCGTCTGGAGAAGTCGCTGCTCATCCGCTCCGCCCGCAAGGTCACCGCGGACCTCTACCAGCAGTACGGCGCCGCGTGGTCCGTACCCACCCAGGCCCAGCACGGTCAGCTGCACGGCCAGATGACGAACGGCCATGCGGAGGCCGGGCGATGACCGCTGTCGACCATCAACTGGTCAAGCGGTTCCGGCAGGACGCCGGAGACCGGATCGCCGAGCAGCGGCGTCAGGACCAGGTCGCCGGTGTCACGCCGATGTCGAGCGAGGACGAGCGGCACTACGCCCGCGCGGTCATAGCCCAGATCCTTGAGGACCACGCCCGCACCGAGATCAACGCCGGGCGCACTCCGCTGGACGCGGAGACCGAGGAGCAGTACGCCGCCGCCGTGCACGCCGCGCTGTTCGGCGTGGGACGGCTACAGCCTCTCCTCGACAACCCGGACGTCGAGAACATCGACATCAACGGGTACGACCAGGTCTTCGTCGGCTACTCCGACGGCCGCGAGGTCACGGGCGACCCCGTCGCCGAGTCCGACGAGGAGCTCATCGAGCTCATCCAGGTGCTCGGCGCCTACTCGGGTCTGTCCTCCCGCCCCTTCGACTCCGCCAACCCGCAGCTCGACCTGCGCCTGCCGGACGGTTCGCGTCTGTCGGCGGTCATGGACGTCACCCGGCGCCCGGCGCTGTCCATCCGTCGCGCCCGCATGGGCAAGGTCTTCATCTCCGACCTCGTCGGGAACGGCACGCTCAGCCCCGAGGTCGCGCACTTCCTCGCCTGCGCCGTCCGCGCCCGCAAGAACATCATGATCGCGGGCGCCACGAACGCCGGTAAGACCACACTCCTCCGTGCGCTCGCGAACGAGATCCCGCCGCACGAGCGCCTCATCACCGTGGAGCGGGCGCTGGAGCTCGGCCTCGACACCTTCGCCGACCTCCACCCCAACGTCGTCGCCTTCGAGGAACGCCTGCCCAACTCCGAGGGCCAGGGCATGATCTCGATGGCCGAGCTGGTCCGCCGGTCACTCCGTATGAACCCCTCCCGCGTCATCGTCGGTGAGGTGCTCGGCGATGAGATCGTGACCATGCTCAACGCGATGTCGCAGGGCAACGACGGCTCGCTGTCCACGATCCACGCCAACAGCTCGCACGAGGTCTTCAACCGTATTTCCACGTACGCGCTCCAGGCCTCCGAGCGACTGCCCATCGAGGCAAGCCAGATGCTGATCGCGGGCGCGGTGAACTTCGTCGTCTTCATCCAGCGGCGCAACAACTACCAGACGGGCGGCCGCCTCCAGCGCATGGTCACCTCGGTCCGCGAGGTCAACGGCGTCGACGGCCGGGTGCTGTCCAGTGAGGTCTTCGCCGAGGCACACGACGGCCGGATCGTGCCGCACGCGCCGATCGCCTGCGTGGAGGACCTGATCGCACAGGGCTACCGGCCCACGGGAACGTGGGGGTAATCATGAATCTCGCAGTGAATCCAGTGAATCCGGTAAATCCCGTGGATCTCGCGGCACTCGACTCGCTTGGCTCCATGGGCGGCCTCTTCTCCACCGCCGTCCTCTACTCGCTGGCCTGCGGTGTCGCCGTCGGCGGCGGACTCGCGCTGCTCGTCGCCGCCGTACGCGGTCTGCCGGTCAAACCCGACCACGAGAAGCAGAAGGCCGCCGAGCGGGCCAGCGAACTGATCCGGTTCGCGGGGCAGCGTGGCTCACTCGCCGCCATCGTCGGACTCGTCGTCCTTCTGCTCACCCGCTGGGCCGTCGCCGGTATCGCGGCCGGTGTGCTCGTCTTCTTCTGGGACCGGCTGTTCGGCGGGGCCAGTGAGGAGCGCGCCGCGATGAAGCGCGTTGAGGCACTGGCCTCCTGGACGGAGTCCCTGCGCGACACCATCGCCGGCGCGGTCGGCCTGGAGCAGGCGATCCCGGCGTCCGCCCGTGCCTCGGCCCCCGTGCTGCGACCCCACCTGGACGCCCTGGTCGACCGCCTCCGCTCCCGCACCCCGCTGCCCGACGCGCTCCAGCATCTCGCCGACGAGATCAACGACGCGTCCGCCGACATCATCGTCGCGGCGCTCATCCTCAACGCCCGCCTCCGCGGCCCCGGTCTGCGGCAGGTCCTCGGCGCGCTCGCCAAGTCGGCACGCGAAGAGGTCGACATGCGCCAGCGCGTGATGGCCCAGCGGTCCTCGACGCGCCGCTCGGTGCAGATCGTGGTCGCGGTCTCGATCGCCTTCGTGCTGGGCCTGTCCATCTTCAACCGCGACTTCGTGGAGCCGTACGGCACCGCAGTCGGCCAGCTCGTACTGGCTTGTGTCTGCGGCCTGTTCGCGCTCGGCTTCTGGTGGCTGCGCAAGCTGTCCACCATCGAGACGCCCGAACGCTTCCTGGTCAAGGACGAGTCGTCGGTCCAGTTCGTCCGGCCACGCAACCCGTCGTCCCAGTCGCCCCAGACGCTCCAGCAGGAAGAGGGGGTACGACGATGAGTCTGACCATGCCGCTCGTCGTCGGCGCGGTCATCGGCCTGGGCATCTACGTCCTCGTCCGCGCCCTGATGCCGTCGAAGCGCAGCGCGGTCGCCCAGGTCGCGCGGATCGACGCGATGCGCGCGCGAGGGGCGGCGTACGAGTCCGCCCGGACCTCCGCCGACCAGGGCCGAATCGGCTCCCTGCGGGCCGATGTCGGCCTGCGCGTCGCCGAGTTCTACATGCAGCAGGGCTGGGAACTGCGCTCGCTGCGCGCGGACCTCGCCGTCCTGGACCGCGGCTGGGAGAAGTTCCTCGCCACGAAGGTGCTGCTCGGGGTGGCGGGCCTGTTCTTCGGCCCGTTCCTGTTCGCGGTGGCGTGGACGCTGAGCCTGGGCAGCAGCCCGATCATCCCGGTCTGGCTGGCGCTCACCTTCGGGGCCATCTTCTTCTTCCTGCCCGACCTGGAGGTACGCCGGGACGCCGCCGAGAAGCGTCGTGACCTGCGGCGCGTGATCGGGGCGTACCTGGACCTGGTGTCGATGAGCCTCGCCGGCGGCCGGGGCCTCCCGGAGGCGCTGATGGCGGCGGCGGAGGTCTCGGACGGCTGGGCCACCCAGCGCATCCGCAACGCCCTCGCCGACGCCCGCATCACCGGCATCAGCCAGTGGCAGGCGCTGGGCGCGCTCGGAGAGGAGCTGGGCGTCGAGGAGCTGAAGGACCTGTCCGCCTCCCTCGCCCTGGTGGCGGACGACGGCGCCAAGGTCCGCGAGTCCCTCGCCTCCCGGGCCGAGACCATGCGGCACCGTGAACTCGCCGAGATCGAGGGCAGCGCGGGCGAGAAGTCGCAGTCGATGCTCGTGGCCCAGCTGCTGCTCTGCGCCGGATTCCTGGTCTTCCTGATCTTCCCGGCGGCCATGCGGGTCTTCCAGGTCTCCTGAAGCCTCCAAGCCCGTCAGACCGTCTCCAGAACTGCTGCCAACCGCTGTACCGAGAGGACAACACATCATGAACGGACGGAACTTCAGCACCGGGATCCCGGCCGTGGACTTCCTGGTCACCTTCCTGACCGCGCGCGTCGAGCGCGCCCGCTCCGGCGAGCTGGACCGCGGTGCCTCCGCGGTCGAGTGGGTCATCATCTCCGCGGTCGTCGTGGCGATCGTCGGCGTCGTCGCCGCGATCATCAACGCCGCCCTGAGCGAGGGCGCCAACAAGGTCGGCGACTGCATCAAGGGCGCCGACGCGGGCAAGACCTGCTGATCTCACTGATTACGGGGTTGAGTTGACGGGGTTGCGCGTGGGCGTAGGCGTGGGCAGATGGGTACGCCGCAGGGTGGAGACGGCTCGGAAAGAGGCGTCCGCCCGCGGCGACTCCGGCATGACCGCGATCGAGTTCGTGCTGCTCACCCCGGTCCTCTTCTTCATGATCTTCGCGACGGTCCAGTTCGCGCTGTACTTCTTCGCCGACCACGTCGCCCAGGCGGCGGCCCAGGCGGGCGCCCGCAAGGCCCGCGCCACGGCCGACGCCCAGCCGGGCGGCTGGCGCGGGGAGGCGCGGGACGTCGTCGACAGCTACATCAGCCAGCTCGGCCCGACGCTGGTGCTGTCGCCGAACGTGACCATGCTCCAGCCCGAGCAGAACACGGTCGGCGTGGAGATCACGGCGAAGGTCCCGACCGTCTTCCCGGGCCTGGATCTGACGGTCCACGCGCAGTCGCAGGGGCCCGTGGAGAGGTTCGTCCAGGAGGACGGGAACTAGACGATGAAGTCCTCTCTGCGCGCGGTGGCCCGCCGGTTCCGCGGTGATGAACGCGACCGGGGCCTGTCCACGGTCGAGGTCGTGATCCTCGCCCCCGTGATGATCCTGTTCATCCTGGTCCTGGTCGCCTTCGGCCAGCTCGTCGACGGCCGGGGCGCGATCGACAGCGCCGCCCGGGACGCGGCGCGCGCCGGTTCGATCCAGAAGGACCACGCGACGGCGATGTCCGAGGCCCGCAAGGCCGCGGAGGCCGATCTCGCGGATGTCTGCTCGGGCCCGGTGACGGTGGACCAGACGAGCGCGGGCTTCGAGGCGGCCACGTTCTTCACGGTCGAAGTGAGCTGCGAGGTCCGGGGGTTGGCCATGCTCGGCCTGGACGTCCCGACCACCCTGACGGCGAGCTTCAGCTCACCGCTGGATCCGTTCCGGAGGACGGCGTGAAGGGCGTGAACGGGGTGAACGGTGTGCGGGACCGCGTCGGTGGCTGGCTGTCCGCCCGCCGGGCCGCGATGGACGACCGCGGCTCGGGCGCCGGCGCGGTCATCATCTTCGCCCTCGTCTTTCTCTCCCTCTCCGCCTTCGTGATCGACGGCGGCCTCTCCATCAGCAAGCGCGAACGCGCCGCCGACATCGCCGAACAGGCCGCCCGCTACGCCGCCCAGGACATCGACCTCGATTCCCTCTACGACGACGAGAACGGCCCCGCCCCGATCAACTTCGGCAACTGCGACGCCCGCGTGAAGGCGTTCGCCCGCGAGATGGACATGTCCGGCGCGGACATCGCCGCGACGCACTGCGTGACGGCTGACGCCGAACAGGTCGAGGTCGAGGTGCAGTTGACGTACTCGCCGGTGTTCACGGGGATGTTCTACGGCGGGGATGTCGTCGTGCACGGGCAGGCCGTCGCCGAGAACGAGGTCGGCTGAGGCGGTAGCCGGCGGCGGGGGTGGGGTGTGCGGGCGCCGGAGGCGTTCTGATCCGCCTCCGACGCCGGGTCGGTCATTCCTGAGCGGGTGAGTAAGGGTCTTCTGGGGCGGGGCAGTTGTCTCCGGGGACGGTCGGTTCGGGGGCCGTCGGTTCAGGGGCGGCGGGTTCTGGGGCGGCCGGTTCAGGGGTGGGTGCGGGATCTGCCGTAGCCGGGGGTTCGGTGGGCTCGGGAGCCGTCGTGGTGGGTGGCGGGGTGGTCGGGGGCGGGGTGGACGCCGGGGGGTCGGCCGGGGTCGGGGTCTCAGCAGGCGCCGGATCCACGGGAGTCGGGGACTCGGGCGCGGGGTCGGGGGCCGGTGTGCTCGGCGCTGCGGGAGCCGGTGTGTCCTCGGTGGGCGGTGCCGGGTCCTCGGGGGTGTCCTGAGCCGGGGGCGTGGGCTCCTCTGGAGTGTCCTGGGCTGGGGGCGCAGGCTTCTCCGGGGTGTCCTTGGTCGGAGGTACGGGCTTCTGTGGGGCCGGGGCCGGGGCCGGGTCGGTCGGCGGAGGGACGGAACCGTCCGCCGGGTCGCTCGGAGTCTCCGTGGGCTGATCGCCGCCCTGCGGTTGCGTGACGACCGTCTCTCCTACGCCGGTGACAGCCGCGACGGCGTCGTACGCCCCGCCTGATCCGCCACCGCTGTCAACACCGGCCGCCTGTCTCGTCGTATCACCACCACCGCCACTCACCGGAGTCCCGGCCACCGGTGCCTCGGCCACCGGCGCCTGGGCGGCCGGAGCCTCCGCGACAGGCGCCCGCTCGGCCGGAGTCGGAGTGGAATAGCCGGGCCCGAGGGCGAGGATGAGCACGGCGGCGCTCGCCACGACCGCACCGGCCGCGACGGCGGTCTTGGAACCACCGGCGGTGGCCGTCCGGACTCCCGCCAGCACCCCACCCCCCGTCCCCCCGGCCGCACCGGCGAGCAGGTACTTCCCCGCGCCCCCCGCCACGAAGACCAGCAACGCCGGCCCGACGAGCGCCGGCAACCGGTCGTTGGCGGTCATCAGCGCCGCCAGCCGGGCCCGGCAGTCGTCGCAGGTGTCCACATGCCCGAGCAGCCGCTCGGACTGCCGTTCCGTGGCGGTGCCCCGCACATAGGCCGGCATACGCGCCCAGTGCACCTGGCAGGCGGGGTCGTCCGGCGCTCCGGCCTGGACCCGCAGGTACGCCTGCCGCATGCCTTCCCGGGCCCGGTGGAGCAGTACGGCCGTCGCCCCCTCCTTCGTGCCCACCTGCGGACCGATCGCCGCCAGCGGCTGTCCTTCCGCCTCCGCGAGCCACAGCGCCTTGACCCACCGCTCGGGCAACTGCCCCAGCACCCGTACCAGGAGGTCGACGGAGGACACCTGCTCGGCCGGATCGCCGCCACCCGGCGCCTGCGCCGGCGTTCCCTGCGCGGGGACGACGACGCGTTCGTCGCTGTGCGGGTCGCGCGGTGTCTCCCGTACGGCGGTTCCGGCGGCGGCGGTCGCGAGATTCCGCACGGTCGTCATCAGATACGCGGGCACGTTGTCGATCTCGTGCCCCTCGGACAGCCGCCGCCACACCCTGAAGTGGGCCTCGGCGACGAGGTCTTCGGCGGTCCAGGAGTTCCGGGTGAGGGAGCGGGCGTACGCGACGAGGCGCGGCTGTTGCTCCTCGTATATCCGGGCATAGGAGAAGGTCGAAGCAGTGGAACCGTCGGACATGGCGGAACGCTCCAGGGCCTGCGGGGGGAGGGGCAGGGAAGGGTTTGTCAGCGTAGATGACAAAACTTTCAATCAAAGTTTCAAGCGTCATGGAAAGTGGCGCACGTCACATGAGTTGACCGCCGAAGTCGCGTAATGAAACCGGCCCGCACGTGCTCGTACATGTACGTCGGCCCGCTGGGCCGCCGCCCCGCATGTCCACCGTCCACACGAGACGCCCCGCAACGGAGACCGCGCACATGTCCATCACCCTGGAACAGCCCACCGGCGCCAGCCTGCTCACCCCCGACGACGAGGAGCTGGCGGTGACGGTGACCCTCCGCTACATCTCGCGCGACCCGCTGGCCGTCCACTTCGTCTTCCCGGCGTGGATCTCGCTGGACGGCGAGGAACTGACCTGGACCTTCGCCCGCGGCCTCCTGGAGGAGGGCATCGGCACCCCGGCGGGCGTGGGGAACGTACACGTGAGCCCGTACGGACCGGCATGCACGGCGGTGGAGTTCCGCGCGCCGGAGGGCGTGGCGATCGTCCTCTTCGACACGACGACGCTCCACCGCTTTCTGCGTCGCTCGTACACGATCACCGAGCCGGGCGGCGAGCCCGTGGGGCCGGAGCTGGAACAGGGACTGGCCGCCCTGTTGGGTGGCGTATGAGCCCGGCAGGGGCCAGGCCTTGGCCTACTTCTCCTTCTTCGGCCGCTTGTCCTCGGTCTTCATCTTGTCGTTGACCTGCTTGGCCAGCTCGTCGTCGAGCTTCTTGAACTCGCGGACGACGGCGTCCGACATCTTCGACAGCGCGTCGAGCTGCTGCGTGATGTCCTCGCGGCCGTCCTCCCAGTTGGACTCGAAGTCGTCGAGGGCGTCGTTGACGCTGCCGTCGCCGATGTCGTCCTTGTACTGCTCGAACAGCTTCTTGGTGTGGTTGAGGCGGGTCTTGATCGACCGCAGCCGGCGTCCGTAGTCCTCCAGCTCGGTCAGCGGGAGCGAGAGGTCACTCTTGCCGTTCTGTCCCATGTCCCCGTCCCCCGGTTCCGATGCCGATCTCGTACTCTGACGTGCACGGTACAACGCAACGGTTGCAGCGAGCGATCGTGCAAACGCGTACTACTAGCGCGAAGTACTTCCGAACAACGGAGAAGTACGAACAACGGGGAAGGTCGACGGCATGGCCCGCTACATGGAGGCGCTCACGGTCGAGCGCGGGGGATTCCAGATCAAGGTCCCCGAGTCGTGGTGGGAGTTCGACGTACGCCCCGAATCCCGGGACGACTCGATCCACCGCATGGTCAACGACCGGATCGCCCAGCGCCCGGAACTGGCGCAGTACAAGGACGTCTACAACGACTTCCTCCGCAAGGCCGCGGCCGACGCCTGGAAGTCGGGCGCCCTGTACTGCGGCTGCATGGCGGAGAACTTCGGCGGCGACACCCCGATCACGGGCTCGGTGACGGTGTCGATGGTCGGCGGCCGCAACGAACGCGGCGAGCCCCTCTCCAACGACCCCTCCGTCATCGCGAGCCAACTCGCCGTCAAGGAAGCCAAGAAGGAGGGCGACTCCTGGCGCAAGGTCACGACGGTCGACATTCCCGGCGTCGGCCCGGCGGCCCGCACCTACGGCATCGAGGACATCGTCGTACCCGGCGACGCCCTCAACCGCACGATCCGCGCCGTCCTGATGCAGACGTACATCCCCGTACCCGGCCAGGAGGGCAAGGTCGCCCTGGTGGGCGGTAGCAGCCAGGTCCTGGACCTCGCGGACTCCTTCTTCGACATCTTCGACGCGATCACGTCGACGTTCCGGTTCACCGGCTGACGGTGGCACGGGCCGACGAGCGGGGGCTGGCGTACGACGTCTTCGGGCCGTTGTGGTCGGTGCTGGACTTGGCGGCCGCGGCGGGTTCGTCGACGCTGACCACCTTCGTGACGGCACACCGGGGAGAGTTGGACGGCCTGCTGGCGGGGGTACGGGAGATCGGCGACTTCTCACCCGGGACGATGCGGCTCTTCGAGCGGCAGGGTGGCTGGGGCGACGGGTCGGGGGAGGTGACGGCCGAGTCCCTGATGCTGCATTCGGGCTGCATCGAGGAGTATCCACCGGGCGTCGACAATCCACGGGTGCTCGGGCGGATGCTCGGCATGGGCGCCGACTTGCAGCTGACGAGGCTCATGGAAGGGCTGGTGGGCGCCGCGATCGTGCGGGGGCCGGGGGTGGAGAGAGGCGCGCCTCTCGTCGTAGCGGCGGTGCGGAGTGCGGCTGCGCTGTTGGGCCCGGACAGGAGATGTTCGATGACGGAAGTCTTCCGGATGTGGCGGGTGGCGTTCCTGCCGGGCGTACTGCGACCGGATTCGCCGACGCCGGAGGGGGCGAGGGCGGGCGTGAGGGCGTACGCCCATGCGCTGGAGGGCGTGCTGCTCGATGGACCTGGATGAACTGCGTAGGTGGTACGGCCGCCTGCGCGCGGAGCTGGACGAGCGGCGGTACGAGGTGACTTGGCAGGCACCGATCGCGAGCCGCCCCAAACCGAGCGCCTGCCTCACCCTCGAAGGCCCGGACCGCCTGGCCGCGTTGACTGTCTGGGACACGGCGGAGGCGCAACTCCAGCTGGCGAAGGTGGCCAGTGGCGAGGTGACAGACGAGGTGCTGGAGTTGGCCGATGCTGATCAATTGGCGTGGGCCGTGACGAGGATGAAGGCCTGGGTCATGGGACGAGACACCAGAGAAGAACGTTCGGCATGACACGCGACTGGAACTGGGAAACCGGCGAAGGCCTGCTCGGCATGGACGACCCGGCCGAAGTCGACGCCGCGCTCGACCGCAACGACGACAAGCTGGGCGCCGCGGTGATCGGCCTCGCCCTCAACTGCCCTCCTGAGGTGGTGTCCCCGCGGATCATCCGCGCCCTGGAACTGCTGCCGGGCCCGGGCCGGGACTTCCCCTTCACCGCGACCGCCCACCTGGCCCGCCTCGACGGCCGCCTGACTCCGGAGCTGTACGAGGCCCTGCGCGCCGAGGGCCTCGGCGGCGCCGCCGACCACGCGATCGACGACACGCTGACGTTCGTACCCTTCAGGGATCTGCCGCCGTGGCTGAAGCGGCGGTGGGTCTACGTGACGGTGCGGGAGACGCTGCTGAGGTGGTGGCTACGGCCGTTGGAGGCAATCGGCGAGGCCTGGCGGGCGCTGCGCGGACGCCGTCGGACCTGATGACATGCTGTTTGTCGCGTCGAACGACCGTTCCCTGTAGGTTCGCGGGTGCACATAGCTGTTGAGAGTGATGCACGCGTGACGGGGGTTGCGGTATGGCGGGGCATCGGCCCACGGACTGGCATGTCCTGGATCTGGACAAGGATCCGACGCCGGGTGATCCGGACCGGATCAAGCGGCTGGCGAAGACACTTCACGATTTCGCCGATGACGTCTCGGATGCCCTCCGCCTGGTGAACGGCATGGCGGGTGAGGACACCCTGCTGGAGTGGGCGGGCAAGTCTGCCGAAGTCTTCAAGGACGAGTTCGGCGATGTCCCGAAGAACCTGAAGAAGCTGAAGAAGTCGTACGAGTTGTGCGGGGACGCGCTGACCGACTTCTGGCCGAAGCTGGAGCGGGCGCAGGCGTTGGCCGACCGGGCGTTGGCCAAGGGGCGGGAAGCACAGAGCGACCTCTCCTCCGCCAGCTCCCGTCTCACGTCGGCCGATTCGTGGGTGACGCGGGCGAACAAGGAAGCGGACAAGTACAAGGACGACCCGACCGGCAGTAAGTCGGGCGGTGACAAGCCGGATGAGGGCAAGGTTCGTGCCGCCACTCGTGATGCCCAGCACGCCAAGACCGCCCAGACCAGCGCCCAGTCGGACGTCGACAGCGCGCAGGACGCCCTCGCCGCCGCGAAGAAGATGGCCGCCGACGCGCGGAAGATGCGTGAGGAAGCCGCCCACACCGCGAAGACGAAGATCGACGAGGCGTCCGACGCCGGCATCCAGAACCGCTCCTGGTGGGAGGAGGTCGGGGACTGGTTCACGGACAACTGGGACAACATCGTCGCCGTCTGCAAGATCGTCGTTGCCGTGGTCGGTGTCATCGCGATGATCATCGGTGGGCCGATCCTCGGAGCGATCGTCCTCATCGCGGCCCTCGTCGTACTCGCGGACACGCTCTACAAATATTCCAAGGGCCAGGCCTCCCTATGGGACGTAGGCCTGGCCGCGCTCGACTGCATCCCCGGCATGAAGGGCCTGACCACCCTCGGCGGCCTCGCCAAGGGGCTGAAGATGCTCGGCAAGGGTGGCCTCAAGGCCATGGCCAAGGGGCTGGGGAAGAAGGGCCTGCGCAAGGAGGCCGACGAGGCCGCCGCGCACAGCAAGCCCCCGAAGGGCCGTTGCAAGAACGGCGACCCGATCGACATGATCTCCGGCGAGATGCTCATGCAGGAGACCGACGTCGACCTGCCGGGCCTGCTCCCGACCGTGCTGCGTCGGACCCACCTGTCGACCTACCCGTACGGCCGTTCCTTCGGGCAGTCCTGGGCCTCCACCCTCGACGAACGCCTCGAACTGGACGACGAGGGCGCCGTCTTCGCGACCGAGGACGGCATGCTCCTCTTCTACCCGGTGCCCACACCGGGCACCTCGGTCCTGCCGTCGGAGGGCCCGCGCCTGCTGCTGGACTGGGACGGCGCCCCCGGCACCCCCGTGCGGATCACCGACCCGGGCAGCGGCATCACCCGCCACTTCGCCCCGCGCCGACGCCCCACGGCCGCAGACGACGTCTTCACCCTCCCCCTCGCGGCGATCACCGACCGCAACGGCCTCCGTATCGACTTCGACCGCGACGACGACGGCACACCGGTCGCCGTACGGGACTCGGCGGGCCGCCACGTGTACGTCGACACCGACGCCGACAGCGGACGCGTCACCGGACTCCGCCTCCACAACCCGGAGGACGGCCCTGACGGCACGACACTCAAGCGCTTCGGCTACGACCCCGACGGCAACCTCACCGAGATCCACAACTCCAGCGGTCTGCCCCGGAAGCTCACGTACGACGCGCGCGGGCGCATCACGTCGTGGACCGACCGCAACGCATACTCCTACCGCTTCACCTACGACGCCCTGGACCGCTGCACCGGCGGTACCGGCTCGGACGGCAGCCTCGCCTCCTCGATCACATATGACACGGAGAGCCGCGAGACGCGCTACACAGACGCGCTCGGCCATACGACGACGTACCACTACAACGAACTCCTCCAGCTCACCGCCGAGACCGACCCCCTCGGCCACCGCACGTACTCCGAGTGGGACCGCTACGGGCGGATGCTCTCCCGCACCGACGAGCTGGGCCGTACGACCCGCTTCACGCTCGGCGCGCACGGCGAGCCGGTGCGCATGGACCGGCCCGACGGCACCAGCATCGAGGTGGAGTACGACGCCGACGCCCAGCCCGTCGCCGTCACTCAGCCCGACGGCTCGCGCTGGGAGTGCACCTACGACGACCGGGGCAACCTGCTCACCAGCACCGACCCGCTGGGCGCGGTGACCTCGTACGCGTACGACGAACGCGGGCACCGGATCGCGCAGACCGACGCGCTCGGCAACACGTTCCGGTACGACACCGACGGCACCGGGATGCCGGTGCGGGTCGTCGACCCGCGCGGCAGCGTCGTGACGGTGCAACGGGACGTGTACGGCCGTGTCGTACGCATCGACGACCCCGTCGGCGGCACCGTCCGCCAGAGCTGGAACCCCGAGGGCCTGCTGCTGTGGCGCGAGCGCGCGGACGGCGGCCGGGAGTCCTGGGCCTACGACGCGGAGGGCAACCTCACCGAACACCGCGAGCCGGGCGGTTCCGCCACCGTCTTCGAGTACGGCGCGTTCGACCTGCCCAGCGCCCGGACCGACCCGGACGGCACCCGCTACGTCTTCACCCACGACGCCGAGCTGCGCCTCACCGCCGTGACCAACCCGCAGGGCGGCCGGTGGAGTTACGACTACGACGCGGCCGGCCACCTGCTCGCCGAGACGGACTTCGACGGCCGCACGCTCACCTACGCCTATGACCCGACCGGCCGCCAGATCGAGCGCAGGAACGGCACCGGCCAGTCGGTGCGGATCACCCGTGACCTCGCGGGCCGGGTCGTGACGGCGCAGACCGACAGCGGCGCGGTCACCGAGCTGCGGTACGACGTGTCCGGACGGCTGACCGAGGCCGTGAACGCCGACAGCCGCGTCTCGTACGCGTATGACGCGGCGGGCAGGATCGTCGCCGAGGCGGTGGACGGCCGGACCGTCACCAGCGCCTACGACCTGCTGGGGCGGCGCATCCGCCGGACCACACCCTCGGGTGCGGTGTCGCAGTGGTCGTACGACTCCGCGGGCCTGCCCGTCTCGCTCGTCACCGCGGCCGGTGAGCTGACCTTCGCGTTCGACGCGGCCGGCCGGGAGACCTCCCGGGGCCTGGGCGCGGCGGCCACCCTGACGCAGTCGTGGGACTCCGGCCACCGCCTGGTGGAGCAGGTCGTCCAGGCGGCGACGGCCACCGGCGGCAGCAGCCAGCAAGGCGCTCCCACGGTCCGCCAGGCCCGCGCCTACGCCTATCGCGCGGACGGCCACCTGACCGCGATCACCGACCGCCTCTCCGGCACCCGCCGCTTCGACCTCGACCCCGTGGGCCGCGTCACCCGGGTTTCGGCGGACACCTGGACCGAGTCCTACGCCTACGACGACCTCGGCAACCTCACCGCCGCCGAGCACCCGGCGCCGGGCGGCGACGACGCCCAGGGCGCGGCGCGGCACTCCGGCACCAAGGTCACCTCGGCGGGCCGTACCTCCTACGAGCACGACGCGCAGGGTCGGGTGACCCGGGTGATCCGGCGCACGCTGTCCGGGCTGCGGCGCGTCTGGACGTACGTCTGGGACGCGGACGACCACCTCACCGAGGCGACGACGCCGGACAACGGCGTATGGCGTTACCGCTACGACGTGCTGGGCCGCCGCACCGCAAAGGCACGGGTGCGCGAGGACGGTTCCGTCGCCGACGAGACCCTCTTCACCTGGGACGCCGGCAACCTCGCGGAGCAGCAGACGCTGCGGGACGGGGTGGCGCAGACCGACACCTGGGACTGGGAGCCGGGCACGCACCGGGCGGCGGCGCAGGTGCGCAGCCAGTGGCGGGCCGACGACGACCAGGCCTCGGTCGACCGGCGGTTCTACGCGATCGTCACCGACCTGGTCGGCACGCCCAGCGAACTGATCGGTGAGGACGGGGAGATCGCCTGGCGCTCGGCGACGACCCTGTGGGGACGGCCGTTGCCCGGCGGCGACGCCGGAGACCTGTGCCCACTGTCCTTCCCGGGCCAGTACCGCGACCCGGAGACGGGCCTGCACTACAACCTGTCCCGCTATTACGACCCGGACACCGCGAGCTACCTCTCACCGGACCCCCTGGGCCTGGAACCCGCGCCGAACCACCACGCTTACGTCGACAACCCGCTGCGCTGGAGCGACCCGCTCGGCCTGGAGGGCGACGAGCCGATCCGTATCTACGACGACTCGACGTACGACAAGCACGGTTCGAGCTCCTCGTCGTCGGCCAAGGGCGAGATCGGCCGCGCTCCCTCGAACGGCCAGGCCGCGCTGGACCGATCCATCACGCGGGGCGACGGCAGCAACGCGGACGATTTCCGGCGCGTCGGCGTGGACCACGTCAACAACGAGATCGTGGTGCTCGACCGGCACGACTACGTCACGGACAAGAACGGCAAGATCGTCAAGGAGATCTACCATGGCCACGTCCAGGCCTCGTACCCGTCCAGCGCTGTCAAGGAAAACACTCTGACCAAGCTGGTGAGGGCCAAGATGATCAACAACAAGAAGAAGCAGAAGGTGCTCCCGCCGCCTCCGTGCGACGGGTGAGGGACGAAAGAAGGAAGACGACCAGTCATGCCGTCCGAGTGGAACTGGGAAAGCGGCGAGGGTCTGCTGGGTCTCGACGACCCCGCCGACTGGGACGCGGCCTACGAGCGCGGTGAGCAACACCTCGGTACGGCGGCGATCGGACTGGCCTTCAACTGCTCCCTGGAAGACGCCTCGCCGCGCATCCTCAAGGCGATGCGGCTGCCGGACCGCGACCAGCGAATCTTCGCCTACACCGCGGCCGGCACCGCGGCCCGGCTCAACGGCACGCTGACACCGGAGCTGTACGCGGCGCTGCGTGCGGAGGGGCATCACGGCATCGCCGAGAACGCCGTCGACGACACCCTGGACCACGTCCCGTTCCGGCAACTGCCGCCGTGGTTCAAGTGGCGGAAGATCGCGTCAAAGGTGTGGGACAAACTGGAGACCTGGCGGTTGACCGTCACGTATGCGGCCGAGGATGCCTGGAAATTCGTACGCGGTCGTCGGGAGCAGTGATTTCGTGTACCGACTGGTGGCCAGGGCCGTGTCGGCCCGTATCGGCACGTAGATGAGTCATGAGCCGATGCAGCGCTGGTCCATGGAGACGGACCGTGTGCTGCGGCGGGCGGGATGGCAGCCGGGGCGTTCGGTGGCGACCGAGACGTGGGAGGAACTCCTTCGTGAGCGCGGTTTCTTCCTGTTCCATTTCCATGAGGCCGCCCGTCGATTCCTCGCCGAATTCGGTGGGTTGGTGACCTACGGCTGGCCCGCGGACGCTGTCGCGACGCGATCGGCCGTCCGGTTCGACCCGCTCACGGCTGAGTGGGACGAGGCGGCCTTCGCCAGGCTGAGTGAGAAGGCCGGGACGCCTTTGTGCCCTGTCGGCCGGGCCGACAACGGGAACAGTTACCTGGCCATGGCGGAGGACGGGGCTCTGTACCTCGCCAGGGAGGACGTAGAGCAGCTTGCCGACTCCGCCGACCGAGGGCTGGACGTTCTCGTACGCTCGCAGGCGGCTGTGGCCGACCTCTGGGCTCCACGGACTCCGGTGCGCGCGCACGCGTTCTGGGATCGCGTGGGGGTGGTGGCGGTCGGAGAGGACACGGACCGGCGTGTACTGCGCGCCGCCGGGTGGTACCCAGGGCGTTCCGTCCCTACCGCGACTTGGGAGAGCGTGCTGCGTCTGCACGGTGAATTCGAGATCCACGAGGCCGCGCGGCGGTTCCTTGCCGAATTCGGTGGCGTGGGGATCCCGTTCCGGGAGCCGTGGGACTCCATGCCCTGGGGTGAATTCCGGCTCGATCCGCTGCTCGCTCTGTGGGACGAAGAGATCTTCGACGACCTGAGTGAGCAGGCCGGGACGTACCTCTATCCGATCGGCATGGTCGACCGCCGGAACCAGTACCTGGGGATCGCGGAGGACGGCGCGGTGTACGTGGGCATGGACTCCATCGCGCTTCTGGCGCCCACGCCGGACGAGGCGATGCAGAGGCTCACGAGGAGAGTTCGGTCGTCTTGAGGCCTTTGAGGCTCTTGAGGCTGTTGAGGAACGTGGCGAAGGCGGTGGGTGGGAAGGCGAGGGTGCCGTGGGCTGGGTGCTTGGAGTCGCGTATCGCTATGTGGGTGCGCAGGTTCGCCATCTCTACGCAGGCGTTGCCCTCGCCTCCGCCGGAGTAGGACGACTTTCGCCAGATGCCGGGGGTGTCCATGGGGTGCCTCACAGCTCCTTCGTCAACCTGTGGATCAAGTCGCGGGAACGACCGGGCTCCAGTGACTCCGCCTCCACTTTACGGAAGAGCGTTCGAAAGCGGCTGAGTTGAGCTTCGGCGTCGATGAACACCGTGCCGTTGGGGCCGTCTCGCACCACGGTGTCCAACGCGGGGACGGGACCTCCCGCGTACACCATGTCGCTCCCGGCTCCGCCGAATCCGTCCAGGTCGAAGGGGATGACGCGCACGGTGATGTGGTCGGCCTCGGAGAGTTCGATGATGCGGGTGAGCTGAGCCCGCGTGGCGGCGCGGTCGCCGACACGGATGCGGAGTGCCGCTTCGTGCAGCACGGTCCGGTACGGGATCGGATCGGGGCGCTCGATGATGACCTTGCGCTGCATGCGGTGCTCCACCCAGCGGTCCAGCTCGCTCGCGGGGTGCTCCGGGTTCACGTAGGAGAAGAGCGCGTGTGCGTAGTCCCGCGTCTGCAACAGTCCGGGGACGTGCAGGAAGTCCACGTCCCAGCGGTAGCGGGCGTGATGCTCCAGCTCGGCGAGGTCCAGGAACGGCGTGGGCAGCAGGCCTTGGTACTCCTCCCACCAGCCGCGCGTCCGGTCGGCGGTCATCGCCGCCAGCGCTGACACCAACTCCTCGTCCGCGCAGGCGTAGTGGGCGGCCATCCGGCGCAGGCGCTCTTCGCTGAGACCCGCGAGGCCCGCCTCGACCTGGCTCACCTGTGCCGAGTCCGTACCCAGCAGCGCGGCGGCTGCGCGCCCCTTCAGGCCTGCCGCCTCGCGGAGTTTCCGCATCTCGGCGCCCAAGCGCGCCTGGCGCGCCGTGGCCTGCTGCCTGCGTGGCATGTCCTTCTCCCTGCGCCCAACTGCCTTGCGGCAGTGCCTCGTTCGAGGGGCAGATTACGGCAACGGCTTGCGTCGGACCAAAATTGGCCCCTACTGTCAGTGACGCGACGCACACGTTGCGGAACGCCGGGCCCCCGGAAGCGCACCACTCCGTCCTGCCACGACGGCTGCGGCACTGCCACCGGACCGAGCCACAACCCCTCAACCCCCGACAGGAGTTCAGCTGCCATGCCCGAAACCGAGCCTTGGGAGTACTCCCTCTACATCCCGCACGACCCCCGCGCGGTCACTGTCTGCCGCCGCACCCTCCGCCTCATCCTCACCATGCACGGCCTCATCCGCCTCGTCGACACCGCCGAACTGCTCGCGGCGGAGCTGGTCTCCAACGCCGTACGCCATACGAAGGGCCCCGCGGCGCTGAGGGTGAGCTGGGCGGGCGGCGTGCTGCGGATCGGGGCGTGGGACGCGGACCCTGAACCGCCTGAGCCGCCGGGGGAGTTGGCCAAGCTCCTCGGCGCCGAGGCAGGGCGTGGGCTCGCCCTCGTCCGTGCCTCCGCCGACGTCTGGGGATGGCAGCCGCTCGCCAGGAACGGCCACCGGGGCAAGTACGTGTGGTGTGACCTTGTCGCGGCGTAGCTCGTTGATCACGTCGTATGGAAAGGAAGGGTTGCACCGGTTCAGTCAGAAGGACCCGGCGGGTTTCACGCGGACCCTTCAGCATGTGTTGCACATCCCCATCCCCGAGCCGCGCGACTTCGCTGTCCTGAACGCGGATCTCACCGAGATCGAGCCGATCGAGCGACGTGTGGACACGCTGCTGCGGGCGGAGACAGATGAAGGGGTGTACCTGCTGGTCGTCGAGTCACAGGGAGCGCGGGACGACGACAAGCGGAGCAGCTGGGCCTACTACCTCAGCTACCTGTACGCGAAGTACCGCTGGGAGCCGGTCCTGATCGTGCTCACCCAGAGCAGGTCCACGGCCCGTTGGGCTGCCCGGCCGATCCGGCTGGGGCTGCCCGGCTGGCATTCGCTCACCGTACGGCCGCTCGTGCTGAGCCCGGAGAACGTGCCGCTCATCACCAGCGAGGAGGAGGCGCGGCGGGATGTGTTCCTCGCGGCGTTCTCGGCGATGACGCATGGTAAGGGGCCGGGCGCCGCTGCCATACTGGGACCGCTGGCGGCGGCTCTGGAGACCACTGACGGCGACAGCGCGGGAATGATCGCGCAGTTCGTCGAGTCATGCCTGGTCGATGCCCAGGCCAAGCAGATCTGGAAGGAGCTGATGATGCCGGTGAACTACTTCTTCCGGCACGAGGTTGCCGAGAAGGTGCGGGAGCAGGGCCGGATCGAGGATCGTGCCGAGATGACTCTGCACATCCTCGAGTGGCGCGGAATCGCGGTCCCGGACTCCGTGCGTGACCGGGTGGAAGCGTGCTCCGACCTGGACCAGCTTGAGGTGTGGGCGCAGCGAGCTGTCCACGCGAGCCAGGCGGAGGACCTGTTCGCCGATGACCCCGTGTGATGCGGTGGCTGGGTGCGAGGCAGGTCACGGCGAGTGTCATGACGAATCCAGGTGCCCGCTCACGCTTCTCTTCCAGCGTCGCTCCTAGGGGAGTCGGACTCCGCGCGTCAGCGGTTGATCGCCTGGATCTCCTGGACGTTCATGTCCTGCGTCGTCTCGAACGTGCCGTCGGGGAGGTCGCCTCCCGTGCCGCCGGAGCCCTCCCACGTGATCTGCCAGGTCACCGACGCGGAGAGGTGGTACGGCGTGCCGTTCGTAGCCTTCAGGTAGCGGATGCCGCAGGGCGGGGTCTTGTCGGCGTCGCCCGTGGAATACGGGGTGCCGATCGAGCCGTCGTCGTTGATCTCGCAGTCACCCGAGGCGGGGAACGTCTGCGCGTCCTCCGTGCCCGGGTCCAGGTGCAGCGCGACCGGTTTGGCCGTCGTCTCCGCCCACAGACCCGTGTCCGGGAGCTCGGCGCGGACCTTGACCTCCTGGAAGGTGCCTTTGTCCAGCCAGACCCAAGTCGGCAGGTTCACTGTGGATTTGGTGGTTGGCTTCAGCTCGATCTCGGTGTCGGGTACCTCTACCTTGTCGTAGGCGTAGTTCGCCAGCGTCTCGGGAGTCGGCGCGTGGGCGATCTTCGGGATCTGGCCCGCAGGCTGCCAGAACATGATGCGGGAGCAGTCCCAGGAGTCCGGGTCGGAGATGTCCGGGGCCACGCTGCGCCAGAAGTAGCCGTCCTGGCCGAGGTTGTAGTTCTTGTAGCCCTCGACCGTCTTCCCGTCCTCGAAGTAGTTGATCGTGGACTTCTTGTCCCGGTAGTAGTCCGTCCAGAGTCCCTTACCGGCCCAGTACTCGTGGATGCCGACGTCCCCTACACCGGTGTTCTCCGAGAAGTCCTTCAGCGACGCGGGTGTGAAGACCGGCTCGTACCAGCAGGCCGGTGGCTTCCAGTTGACGTCGACCGAGGAGACCGGACCGCGCTTGCCGCTCGTGGGGCCGCTGACCTGGGTGACCTTGATCCGGGACTGACTGGCGGAGGCCAGCAGGGTCTTGCCGTCGGCGCCGCCCTGCGTGGTGTCGTGTCCGCCGGGGACCGGCTTGGCGGCGTAGGCGGTGCCCGCGGTCCAGAGGAGGGCTCCCGTGGCGAGGGGCAGGATCCACTTCGCTCGACGCAATGAGATCACTCCTCGCATTCCGTCGCCTTCTCCTTGACCGTGATCTGCTGGGCACGCCAGACCGGGGAGCTCTTCGCCGAAGCCATCACGATGCTGAACTTGAGGTAGTTCTCCGGACCTGCCTCGGTCGAGAGGACCTTCCCGCTCTTCACTTCCTTGCCGTAGACCTTGGTCTGGTCCTCGCAGAACGCGACGCGGACGAGCTTCACCGACTTGGACTCGCCGGCGGCGCTGGTCTCCGCCCGGTAGTAGCGGTCCTTGCCGGTGAGCGTCCAACCGCCCTTCACGTACTCCTTGATCTGGGTGTTCGCGTATCGGGCCGCGTCCCCGGCGGAGTAGTACTGGTAGGCGGGGTCGGAGGGATCCTGCTCGGTGATGCCGTGGTTGAGCGCACGGATGTAGTTCGCCGCGTCCGCGAGAGCCGCCGCGTTGTCCGCGTCCGAGGGCGTCTCGAAGTCGAAGACCAGCTCCAGGTCCTTGGGGAGACTCACGTCCGGTCTGTCCGCCGCGGGCGATGCCGACGCGGAAGCCGAAGCCGACGGCCTCCCCGACCCCGTGTCCGCCCCCTTGATGTCGTCCGACGACGTGTCGTCGCCCCCGCCGCACGCGGAGAGCAGAAGTGCCGCCGACATGGCGAACGCGGCGGCGGTGACGGGCAGGGTGCGGCGGGCCACGATGGATCTCCCCCGAGGATTGGCGATTGCAACGGGGAACGACGCTATCAGGGGCGGGTAATGCGCCCATGACGGGTCATTGGGGATTGTGTGGGGAACGTGAGAGTGTGGCGTGGCAGTTGCGAAGGGTGCAAGTGAACCACGGTCGAAAGTGGGGCAACTCCGGCCTGTCCGGCAGGTCGTGAGGAAGTGAGCGGGGGTGGAGAGGGAGGTTGTCCACAGGGGCTGACCGCTCTTCGACGCCGTACATAAGATCTCTGTAGGCTCAGTACACCTCTCACTGCGCCCAGTGCACCCAGTGCGCCCACCGCACCTTCACCACACACACCACCCAGGACACCCGCCATGCCGCGACGCCGCAGTTCAAGCTCGACGGGAAGCGCCACGCCTGCGAGCACGCCCCGCAACCGCACCCCCCAGCCCGTGCGGATCCGGCGACGGACGTTCGGGGACTTCGTCAAGGCGTTCTTCGCGTTCGTCGCGCTCGCCGTGCTGGTGGTCGGGGTGCCCGGAGCGCTCGCCATGACGGTCGGGTGGCCGTTGCCGAGCGGGATGCCGAAGGTGGAGTGGCTCCAGCAGCCGATCACCACCGGCACCTTCCTCCACATTCTCACCGTCATCGTGTGGCTGGCCTGGGCGCAGTTCACCGCCTGTGTGCTCGTGGAGATAAAGGCCGCCGTCTCCGGGGTGGGGGTGCCGGGGCGCGTTCCCGGCGCCGGGCCCAGTCAGATCCTCGCCCGGCAGCTCGTCGCCGCGCTGCTGCTGGTCGGTGCCACGGCCGCCAGCCTCACGCCGGGGCTGTCGCAGATCGGGCAGCACAGCCTCGACGGGAACCAGCGCGGTACCGTCGCCGCCGCCCAGCAGACCCCGGGCCTCTTCGCCCAGCAGCAGGAGCAGGCGGCCAGCACCGCCGCCGCCCTCGCCGAACAGGCCTCCCAGGCCGCCTCCCACGCGGACGCGCAGGGCGGCAGCACGGCCAAGTCCGACGACACGAAGTACTACCGGATCCAGCCGCCCGAGGGCCGGCACCACGACTCCCTCTGGGAGATCGCCGAGCGCCACCTCGGCGACGGGCGCCGGTACAAGGAGATCTTCGAGCTCAACAAGGACCGCGTACAGCCCGACGGCTCCAAGCTGTCCGAGGCCAGCCTCATCCGGCCCGGCTGGATCATGGAGATGCCGGGTGACGCGCGGGGCGGTGACCTCGTGGAGATGCCCGCGGAGGCCGGTGGCTCCGCCGCACAGCAGCAGGTCCACGACTACGGCCAGACCGGCGACCACGCCCAAGGCGGCGGCCACGCGCAGGGTGGAGGCCAGCAAGGCGGCGCCTCCCAGGTCTCCCTCCCCGAACAGCGGCCCGCCCCCGACCAGCAGCCCAGCCACCAGCAGCAGCACGCCACCGCTGCCACAGAAGAATCCTCTTTCGGCCTCCCCACGGCCCTCATCGGCGCCCCCCTCCTCGCCGCCGGTCTCCTCGGCGCCCTCGGCCGGCGTCGCCGTCAGGCCCTGTGGCAGTCGGCGTTCGGTGCGGTCGGCGGGCGGCGCGGCATGGAGCCGCCCACGCCGACCGGGGACGCCGCCGACGCGCAGGACGCCCTGCTCGTGGGCGCCGACCCCGAAGGCGTACGACTGCTCGACCGCTCCCTGCGCGGCCTCGCCGCGTCCCTCGGTGCCGAGTCGCGCCCGCTGCCCACCGCGTACGCGGCCTGGCTCGGCGGCAACGGTGACCTTCACCTCCAGCTCGCCCAGCCGTCCGGCAACCCGCCCGCGCCCTGGCAGCTCGGGCAGGACCAGACGTTCTGGATGCTCGCGCGCAGCGACGCCGAGCGGTACGAGGACGTCGACGCCGCCGCCCCGTACCCGGGTCTGGTCAGCCTCGGCACCATGGACGATTCCCGGCTGCTCCTGAACCTGGAGTCCGTGCCCGGCATCGTGTCCCTCTCCGGCCCCGAGGCCGACCGGGCCGCCGTCTTCGCCTCCGTCGCCGCCGAACTCGCCACCAACGGCTGGTCGGACCGCATGACCATCACCCTCGTCGGCTTCGGCGAGGACCTCACACCGCTCGCCCCCAACCGGCTGCGGCACATCGACGGCATCGACGACCTCGTCGAGACCATGGAGGCCGAGACGCGGCAGCGGCGCGGGGCCCTCGGCGCCGCGGGTCATGACTCGGTCCTGACCGGGCGCACCGGGCCCGCCCAGCACACCCGTTGGGCCCCGCACCTCGTCCTCCTCGCCGCCGAGCCCTCCGCCGACGACGCGATGAAGCTCGCCGAACTCGCCGCCGACGCCAGCCGTCTCGGCATCGGCTACCTCGTCGGCACCGACAGCGGCGATCTGCCCGGCGCCGCCTGGGAGATGGAGATCACCGGCGAGGGCAAGCTGCTCGCCCCGCTGCTCGGCCTCGAACTCGACGCCCAGCTGCTGCCCGTGCCGTTGCAGCGCGCGGTCGTCGAGCTGTTCGTCGAGTCCGACCCGGAGCGCGAACCGCAGGGACCGGCCACCGCGCCGCCGTTCCTCGTCGACATCAGCGAGCAGGGCCGTCCTGCCGTCTACGCGCGGCTCGTCGGGCCGTACGAGATCATCGGCCTCGACACCCCCGACGGCGAGCGGAGCGCCCTCCTCCATGAGGCGCTCGCCCTGCTGCTCCTGCACCGCGAGGGCGTCCACCCGCGCGTGCTGTCCTCGGCGCTGTGGCCGCGCGGGGTCACGGACGACGTCCGCGAGGCCCTGCTCGACCGGCTGCGCGCCTGGCTCGGCACCGACCCCGACGGCACTCCGCGCCTCAAGACCGACTCCACCGGGCGGCTCACGCTCGCCAAGTCCGTCGTCTCCGACCTCGATGTGCTGCGCTCGCTCTACCACGAGGCCACGCAGGGCCGCGGCGTCGACAGCCGTGCCGTGCGCGGCCGGCTGCTCACCGACGCGCTGGTGCTGGTCCGCGGGCCGCTCCTCGCCGACCGGCCCGAGGGCCGCTACCGCTGGCTCACCCACGAGATCATCGACGCCCAACTCCCGCTGCTCGTCGCCGACATCGGCCTCGCGCTCTCCGAGTTCCACCTGGTCAAGGACCGCGCGGAGAAGGCCATCGAGGCCCTGAACGCGGCCCTCAACTCCGCCCCCGGCGACGAGCGCCTCTGGCACGAACTGCTCCGCGCCACCCACGCCACCGGCGACACCGCCCGCCTCCAGGCCCTCGCCGCCGACCTCATCTCCCGCAGCGGCGCCCGCGGCCTGCCGCCGCGCACGGAGGCGCTGCTCGACGAGCTCCTGCCGACGTGGCGCGACGGCGTCGCGGCCGTGGGATGAGCAGCTGGCTCCTCGTGGCGGCCGCCGCGCTGTGGGGCGCGGCGGCGGGCGCGCTGCTGCCGAGAGCCGCCTACCGGTTCTCGGCCCCCGCGGGGGAGCCGTGGCGGGAAGCGTGCCCCGATGGTCATCCGGTACGGGGGTGGCTCGGCCGCGGCCGGTGCGGCCTCTGTCCCCAGTCCTACGGTCCCCCCGCCACCCTTCTCTCCCTCGTCACCGCCCTCGTCTGCGCCGCCCTCGCCGCCGCCACCGGCACCCGGCCCGAGATCGGCGTCTGGCTGCTGCTCGCACCGGTCGGCGTACTGCTGGCGGTCGTGGACCTGAAGGTGCAGCGCCTCCCCGACCCGCTCACCCTCCCCTTCGCGGCCGCCGCGCTCGTGCTGCTCGGCGCGCTGTCCCTCGTCCCCGAGCACACCGGCGACTGGCCGCACGCCGCCCTCGGCGCCCTCGCCCTCGGCGGCGGCTACTTCGTCCTCTTCCTCATCAACCCGGCCGGCATGGGCTTCGGCGATGTGAAGCTGGCGCTCGGGGTGGGCGCGGTGCTGGGCTGGTACGGCTGGCCGACGGTCATGCTCGGCACCTTCGCCGGGTTCCTGCTGGGGGCGCTGTACGGCGGTGCGCTGATCGTCGTACGCAAGGCGGGCCGGAAGACGGCGATCGCGTTCGGCCCGTTCCTGATCATGGGAGCCTTCCTGGGCGTACTGATCGGGGCGTACGCGGCCTGACGTCGGTCCGGAAGAGTGCCTGGCGTAGGCTGGCCGAGTCCGTGCACATGGATGCTTCCGTCCACAACCCTTGACGAAAGGGACGCTCCGGTGACCGAGAAGGCCGACCTTCAGTCCGTCCTCGACCGCGCCGCCGCCGGTGGGCGGATCACCCCTGAAGAGGCGCTCGACCTCTACCGTGACGCCCCGCTGCACGTGCTGGGCTCCGCCGCCGACGCGGTACGACGCCGTCGGTACGCGGGCACGGAGCACATCGCGACGTACATCATCGAGCGGAACATCAACTACACGAACGTGTGCGTCACGGCGTGCAAGTTCTGCGCCTTCTACGCGCCGCCGAAGGACACGAAGAACGGCTGGACGCGCGACCTGGACGACATCCTGCGGCGCTGTGCCGAGACCGTCGAACTCGGTGGCACGCAGATCATGTTCCAGGGCGGGCACCACCCGGACTACGGCGTGGAGTACTACGAGAAGCACTTCGCCGCCATCAAGCAGGCGTACCCGCAGCTCGTCATCCACAGCCTGGGGGCGAGCGAGGTCGAGCACATGGCCCGCATCTCCAAGGTCAGTGTGGAGGAGGCCATCCAGCGGATCCACGCCGCCGGCCTCGACTCCTTCGCGGGCGCCGGTGCGGAGCTGCTCCCCGAGCGTCCGCGCAAGGCCATCGCGCCGCTGAAGGAGAGCGGTGAGCGCTGGCTGGAGATCATGGAGACGGCGCACCGGTTGGGCGTCGAATCCACCTCCACCATGCTCATGGGCACGGGCGAGACCAACGCCGAGCGCATCGAGCACCTGCGGATGATCCGTGACGTACAGGACCGGACCGGGGGCTTCCGGGCCTTCATCCCGTACCTCTACCAGCCGATGAACAACCATCTGAAGGGCCGCACGCAGGCCACGATCTTCGAGTACCTGCGGATGATCGCGATCTCCCGGCTCTTCATGGACAACATCGCCCACATCCAGGGCTCCTGGCTGACCACCGGTCAGGACGCGGGCCAGCTGACGCTGCACTACGGCGCGGACGACCTCGGCTCGGTGATGCTGGAGGAGAACGTCGTCTCGGCGGCCGGTGCCAAGCACCGCTCCAACCTCCAGGAAATGATCGACATGATCCGCACGGCGGGCCGCACCCCGGCCCAGCGCGCCACGACGTACGAGCACCTCGTCGTCCACGACGACCCGGCGAACGACCCGGTCGACGTGCGCGTCCAGTCCCACATCTCGTCCACGGCGATCGAGGGCGGCACGGCTCACCCTGAGCTGAAGATCCTCACCTCCAACTAGTGCGCACGCTGCATGCGGCCGGCGAGGTGCGGTACACGTGGACCTCTGAGCCGATCAAGGGCGGCGCCGTCCTGGTGGACCGGGACCGTATCGCCGCCCTGGGCGCGCTGGACGAGCTGCGCGAGCGGTTTCCGGATGCCCGCGTCCGGGTCTGGCCGGGCGTCCTCGGCCCCGCCCGCAATTTCGTGAGCCCGCTTCCGGAGGCCCCGAGCCCGCGCGAGGTCATCCACGCCGTACTGAAGTCGGGCGCGACGACGATCCTGACGGAGTACGCCGATACGCCCGAACTCCGCGCGGCGGCCGAGCGGAACGACGTACTGATGGTCCCGCGCGCCCAGGCGACACCGCTCAGGGAGGCCGGCCGCGCGGACTTGGCGGTCTTTGCCGAGAACGGCGAGTGCATCGCAACGGTCTGCGCCGGGCGCCTGGTTCACAGACGACGCTGACGACGCCGCGAAAGGGGCGCGGGGAACTGCGCGACCAGCCCCCACTGAGCCCGCACCCAAAAAACTACGAAAACGCCTCCCCAAACGCCCCCGAACTCTGCTCCACCCCACTGCAATTCGTCAGGGCATCCTCGTCCCCCGTACATTCCTGATCCCGGAACGTTGACCACATCGACACCCACCCCACCCCCTTCTCCTCCGCGAACTCCCGTACCTGAGCGGCATCGGAGAGCGTGAACGTCTCCCCGTCCACGTCGTTCGTGCCGAGCATCGACGTGAGCGCCATCCCACCCCACGCGGTCGCGGCCGACGTACCGAAGACGTCCCGCAACTGCGTGTGCGCCGCCTTCGCCGCGGTGATCGCGTAGTCGCCCATGTCCCCGTCGTAGGACTCCGCGTAGTTCATGGTCATGAGATTGACCGAAGCGACCTGCACCGCACTGTTGTTGGCCGACTCCAGCAGCGCGAGGCTGTCGGCGTCCAGCCCCGACGGCATCACGGGAAGCGTGAAGACGACGCTCACGTCGCTCCGCTCCTCCTGGAGCAGCGCTATCGCCTCCGAGCGCAGCTCCACCGAGTCGGAGTCGGTCAGCGCGTCGCCCTCGATGTCGAAGTCGGCCTGGGTGGAGCCGGCCGCGTCGAGCGCCTCGCCGTACGCCCCGGCCAGCTCCTCCGCGCTGTCGCACGTCTCCGCCAGCTCCTCCCCGGACGCCCCGCCGAAGGAGACCCGCACGCTCGCCCCGTCCTCCTTGAGCGCCGAGATCCGGGAGGCCACGGCCGAGTTGTCGATCGCCGTCGTGCCGTTCCACTTCGGGGTGCAGCTGCTTCCGTCCGAGATCACGAACGCCAGGTTGTACGTCGTCGGCGACCCGGCGGAGTCGAGGTCGGAGGCCTCCGTGGCGCTGACATAGGGGGCGTACGAGGTGCTGGACGACGCCTCCGAAGAGGTGGCCGACGGAGCCGCGGACGTCTTGCCCGGCGCCGCGTCGGACGTCGCGTCGGTGTCGGCCGAGCACCCGGTCGTGGCCAGGGCAAACAGGCAACCGAGCCCCGCCGCCGGCCTCAGGAAACGCCGCATCGCGCATGCACCCGCTCTCGTGATTTCTGTCTCAGGACGGAAACAAACTGTGTTTCTGAAGTGGAAATGTCTCACACGTAACTGGGCTTCATGAGGACAGCATTCGCATAGCGGGTCCATGGACTGGGTCGAGCAAAACGGGCCAACCGGGCAACGAAACGGCACATTCAACTCTATTCGTCCTGCCCGGGGTTGCGCAGGCGTTCCAGCGAACTCTCAGAGAAGGGACAGGCTAAGGCCTTTCTCATACGTGTCTCACATGGGAACCCGAGTTTCCGACACATAAAGCCTCCCTAATATCCGGGGAATGCATTCCGAGCCTGCCATCGAAAACCGCGCCCCGCGTGGTCGCCGCCGCAAACGCGGCAACGGGTCCGACGACGAGGGACCCGTGTTCGTTGACAACTCCGGACGCCGCTCGAAGCTGCTGCGCCGGATCGGCCTCCTGGTCGGCGTCCTGTGTCTCGGGTACGCCGTCGTCCTGGGCCTGGCCTTCATGGGAATCGGCACGTCGAGCCCGTCCTCGCTGCTGCCCTTCGGCAGCGGCCAGGCGGGACCGGCCGGCCAGAGCGGCACCGGCCCCGGTGTCCGCGAGCAGGGCGGCTTCGGCAACGTCGTACAGCCCAGCGGCAGTCCCCGCGCGCTGCCCTCGGGCGTCCCCACGCCGTCCGCGTCCGTGAACGCGTCTGCGAACGCGTCCGCGAACGCCAACTGACCGGAGCGCAGGGACCGTTATGACCACGACCACGACATCCCACCGAGGCCGGCGCCGCGCCCCCTCCCGTATCGGGCGCGCGGCGGGCAAGGCCGCGGCGCTCCAGAAGCCGCGCGTCCTGCTCGCCCTGCTGCTTCTGCTCGCGCTCACCAGCGTGATGCTGCTCGACGGCTATCTGCGCGCCGAGGTCGGCGGCGACCAGCGCGTCCGTGACGGGGCCAGCTCCAGCAAGGTCCCCGACAAGATCCTGAACGGCGGGCCGATCCTCAGCTTCCGCGGCGGACAGGCCACGACCGTCTCCGTGCCGGACAAGACCATCGCCCTGACCTTCGACGACGGTCCCAACCCCACCTACACCCCGCAGGTGCTGGAGATCCTGGAGAAGTACGACGTACCCGCCACGTTCTTCGTGGTCGGCTCGATGGTGTCGCGCTACCCCGGCATCGTGAAGGACATGGTCGAACAGGGCAACGAGGTGGGCATCCACACCTTCACCCACGTCGACCTCTCCTACCAGAGCGACGCCCGCGTCAACCGCGAGATGCAGCAGACCCAGTTGGCGCTGGCGGGCGCGGCCGGTATCACCACCACGCTGTTCCGGGCGCCGTACTCCTCGGAGACGGACGCCATCGACAACTACAGCTGGCCCGTCTACCAGAAGCTCGGCGAGGACGGCTACACCAGCGTCTTCGTCGACACCGACAGCGACGACTGGAAGAAGCCCGGCGTCTCGAAGATCGTGAAGTGGGCCACGCCGTCCAAGAGCGACGGGGCGTCCGTGCTGTTCCACGACGCGGGCGGCGAGCGCTCGCAGACCATCAAGGCGCTGCCGAAGTACATCGAGAAGATGAAGGCGAAGGGGTACACCTTCACCACCATCAGCGGGGTGCTGGAGAAGGAGCAGCAGCCTTCTGGGCAAGGTGCCATGGGCGTCGGCAACGCCAACGCGAACGCCAACGGCACTGCCAACGGCAACGGCACTGCCAACGGCACCGGCGTGGGCAACCTCCAGGCCGCTCACCGTGAGGCGACCGGCACCACCCTCTACGAGGGCAAGGCCCTCATCGGCGCCGTTGCCGTCGCGGAGTGGGCCGTACCCGCGCTGTCGGTCGGCCTCATGGTCGTCGGCGTCGCCGTCATGGGCCGGTTCGGGATGATGCTGATCCTCGCCCGCCGCCACTACAGACTGCGCAACAAACGCCGCTTCAGCTGGGGTCCGACCGTCACCGGTCCGGTGAGCGTGATCGTCCCGGCGTACAACGAGAAGGAGTGCATCGCCAACACCTTGGAGTCGCTGGCGCGGAGCACCCACCCCATCGAGATCATCGTCGTCGACGACGGCTCCACGGACGGCACCTCCGAGATCGCCCGCGCCGCGGCCGACCGGCTCGGCATGTACAACGTCCGGGTCATCCGCCAGGAGAACGCGGGCAAGCCCGCCGCCCTCAACAACGGTGTCCGCAACGCCAGTTACGACATCGTCATCATGATGGACGGCGACACCGTCTTTGAACCGGACGCCGTGCACCAGCTGGTGCAGCCCTTCGCCGACCCCGACGTGGGCGCGGTCGCGGGCAACGCCAAGGTCGGCAACCGGGACACGGTCATCGGCGCCTGGCAGCACATCGAGTACGTGATGGGCTTCAACCTCGACCGCCGCATGTACGACCTGCTGCGCTGCATGCCCACCATCCCGGGCGCGATCGGCGCGTTCCGCCGCGACGCGGTACTCCAGGTCGGCGGCATGAGCGAGGACACCCTCGCCGAGGACACGGACATCACCATCGCCATGCACCGCGCGGGCTGGCGGGTCGTCTACCAGGAGCACGCCAAGGCGTGGACGGAGGCGCCCGGTTCGCTCAAGCAGCTGTGGTCGCAGCGCTACCGGTGGTCGTACGGCACCATGCAGGCGCTGTGGAAGCATCGCAAGTCCCTGACGGACAAGGGCCCTTCGGGCCGTTTCGGCCGGGTCGGCATGCCGCTGGTGGTGATCTTCCAGATCGTCACGCCCGTCTTCGCCCCGCTCATCGACGTCTTCACCGCGTACTCGATGATCTTCATCGACTTCCGGGCGGCCCTGCTGGCCTGGCTCGCGGTGCTGGGCATCCAACTGGTCTGCGCGGCCTACGCGTTCCGCCTGGACCGCGAGAAGTACCGGTACCTGCTGATGATGCCGCTCCAGCAGCTGGCCTACCGGCAGATGATGTACCTCGTCCTCATCCACTCCTGCATCACGGCGCTGACCGGTGGCCGGCTCAGGTGGCAGAAGCTCAAGCGGACCGGCGAGGTCGGGACCCCGGCGGGGGTGAGCTGAGATGGGTTCGCACCGCAGAGGTGGGCCTACGGCCGTTCTGGCCACCGAGCGATCCACGGTCACCGACACCCTGCCCCAACGCCCCGTACGCGACCGCTACTTCGACACCCTGCGGGCCGTCGCCCTGATCCGTGTCGTCACCTATCACACCTTCGGGTGGGCCTGGTGCGGCATGGTCTTCCCCTCTATGGGGATCATGTTCGGGCTCGCCGGCACGCTGATGGCGAAGTCCCTGGAGCGGCCCGCGCTCAAGGTGGTGAGGAGTCGGCTGCGGCGGCTGCTGCCCCCGTTCTGGTTCTGGGGCGTCTTCGTGGTGCTGGCGATGCTCGTCCACGGCTGGATGCCGCGCCACTACAACATCGTCTTCTGGATCGTGCCGTTCGGTGACCCACCGGGCAACAAGTGGGGCGTCCAGGCCTGGGAGATCCTCTGGTACCTGCGGACGTATCTGTGGTTCGTGCTGCTGTCCCCGCTGCTGCTGAAGGTGTTCCGGCCGGCGCGCGTACCGGTGCTGCTGCTGTCCCTCGCCCCGATCCTGGTCCTCACCTTCGTGTGGTCCGGTCCCGAGGGACGGCTCGGCAACGAGCTCTGGGACTTCTCGACGTACCTCTTCTGCTGGATCCTCGGCTTCGCCCACCGCGACGGGGTGCTGGAGCGGATGAAGCCCGCGGTGGTCGTGGTCCTGTCGCTGGCCGCGATCGGGTACGGCGGCTGGTACGCCTTCACCCACCAGGGCGAGGTCGGGACGTACGACCTCGACGAGATCCCGCTGGCGCAGGCCTTCTGGTCGGCGGGGTTCGTGATGCTGCTGTTCTGGGCCAAGGCGCACTTCGGGATCGACTTCGCATGGCTGACCCGCTTCAGGCGCCTGGACCGGGTCGTCACCGTCTTCAACGCGCGGGCCGTGACGATCTACCTCTGGCACGAGATCGCGCTGATCCTCGCCGTACCGCTGATCGACCAGTTCTGGAACGTGCCCGCGTTCGAGAAGTACCTGCCGCTGGAGAGCCAGTGGTTCATGTTCGGGATCGGGTGGGTGCTGATCGCGGTGTTCGTGCTGGCGTGCGGATGGGTGGAGGACGTGGCGGCGAAGAAGAAGCCGAAGCTTCTGCCGTGAGCGGCCTCGGTTCCAGTGGGGCCTCGGCTTCTTCTCCGAGGCCGGCTGCAACAATGGGCCCGTGACCCGCGCTTCCCTGAACAAGCAGCCGCACGAAGTCGCCTCGATGTTCGACGACGTGGCGGAACGGTACGACCTGACGAACGACGTGCTGTCGCTCGGCCAGGACCGGGTGTGGCGCAGGGAGGTCGCGAAGGCGGTCGACGCCCGGCCCGCGCAGAAGATCCTGGACCTGGCGGCCGGTACGGCCACCTCCTCGCTCCCGTTCGCGCGGACCGGTGCGTACGTCGTCCCGTGCGACTTCTCGCTGGGCATGCTCAAGGTCGGCAAGCGGAACCACCCGTGGCTGCCGCTGACGGCGGGCGACGCGACGAAGCTGCCCTTCAAGGACGACACCTTCGACGCCGTCACCATCTCCTTCGGGCTGCGCAACGTGCAGGACTTCGACGCCGGACTGCGCGAGATGTACCGGGTGACCAAGCCCGGCGGCCGGGTCGTGATCTGCGAGTTCTCCCACCCGACCTGGGCGCCCTTCCGCACGGTCTACACCGAGTACCTGATGCGCGCCCTGCCCCCGGTCGCCCGCGCGGTCTCCTCCAACCCCGAGGCGTACGTCTATCTCGCCGAGTCGATCCGCGCCTGGCCGGATCAGCCCGCACTGGCCGAGCATCTGCAGAAGGCCGGCTGGTCGAAGGTGGCGTGGCGGAACCTGACGGGCGGGGTCGTGGCCCTGCACCGGGGGTTCAAGCAGAGCTGACGGCCACATAGGGGTCGCCCGGCTCGTCCAGCTCGCGCTGGAGGCCGCCCGTGGGGGGCCGCGGGAGGCGCGGCTCGCGCACTCCGCCGCCGCCTTCCCCCTCACCGAAGTCGAACCACACGTAGATCACCGAGTCCCGGGGCACCTCGGCGTTGGGCTGTGGGTACTGGCGTACGACGTACTCGACCACCGTCTGGTGGAAGTCGGGCCGGTCCGGAGCGTTGACGAAGAGGCCGGTGGCCTCTGCCGTCCTGCGCGCGTCCATGGCCATCAGGCCGACCAGCCGCGGCACGCGCACTTCGGGTGTTTTTTGCGGTGTTATACGCACAGATGTCACCCCCAGCGGTACCTGAAGGGTAACCGCCCGGGGGTGCCGTCCGGAAGCGCCAAGTGGCTATCTGTGACAGTCGATTACTCTGTGTGACCGGCTTGCAGGTCGAGCCGGAAGCAGAGCGCGTCCTCCGAGAACCGCGGGTGCGGGAAGGTCTCCGCGAGCTCCATGCCGAGGCCGCGCGCGACCGCGACGGACCGCTCGTTGCCGGGTCTGACCATCGCCACCACGTCCGCCACGCCCGCCGCCCGCAGCCGCGCCAGCGTCTCCTGCGCGGCGGCCGAGGCGTACCCCTTGCCCCAGTACGCGCGGCCGAGCCGCCAGCCGATCTCGATCTCGCCCTTGGGCCCCCACTCGTGCGGCCACGGCTGGCCACCCGTGAAACCGATGGCCCGCCCCTCCTCGTCGAGCATGGTCCACAGACAGAAGCCCAGCTCGGCGTCGTGCCGGCGCTGGCGTGCCGTGAGTTCCTCGTAGACGTACAGCTCCGCGGACCGGCCGCCGTGGAACTCCATGACGTCCGGGTCGTCGAAGAGCCGGTGCCAGGCGACGGCGTCCTCGTCGGTGGGGACACGCAGCCTTACTACGGGGAGAGCTCGGTTCACGGGGCAGCCCTTCAGCCGGGTGATCAATCGTGCTGAATAGACTGCCCATGTCCAGTGCTAGTCGGCACGCAGATTTCGAACTTGGGGAGATCCCGCCGTGACCGCCGTGACCGAGCCCCACTCCGAGCCCTTGTCTGAAAACACCGCTGACGTCATCGTCGTCGGCGCGGGGCCGGCCGGCTCCACGACCGCGTACTACCTCGCCAAGGCCGGTCTCGACGTCCTGCTGCTGGAGAAGACCGCGTTCCCGCGCGAGAAGGTCTGCGGCGACGGACTCACCCCGCGCGCCACCAAGCAGCTCGTCGCCATGGGCATCGACATCTCCGAGGAGGCCGGCTGGCTGCGCAACAAGGGCCTGCGCATCATCGGCGGCGGCGTCCGGCTCCAGCTGGACTGGCCGGATCTCGCCTCCTTCCCGGACTACGGACTCGTCCGCAAGCGCGACGACTTCGACGAGCAGCTCGCCCGGCAGGCCCAGAAGGCGGGCGCGCGGCTGTACGAGCGCTGCAACGTCGGCGCCCCGATCGTCGACGACCGCACCGGCCACATCACCGGCGTGAACGCCAAGCTCGGCGAGGACAAGCGGGAGGTCACCTTCCACGCGCCGATCGTGGTCGCCGCGGACGGCAACTCCACCCGGCTGTCCCTGGCGATGGGCCTGCACCGCCGTGAGGACCGCCCTATGGGTGTCGCCGTACGGACGTACTTCGAGTCGCCCCGCCACGAGGACGACTACCTGGAGTCCTGGCTGGAGCTGTGGGACCGCCGCGGGCCGGGCCCGGACCGTCTCCTGCCCGGCTACGGCTGGATCTTCGGCATGGGTGACGGCACGTCCAACGTGGGCCTCGGTGTGCTCAACACCTCCGACTCCTTCAAGGAGCTCGACTGGCGCGAGGTGCTGAAGGCCTGGTGCGCCTCGATGCCGGAGGAGTGGGGCTACACGCCGGAGAACATGACCGGCCCGATCCGCGGCGCCGCCCTGCCGATGGCCTTCAACCGCAAACCCCACTACACCAAGGGCCTGTTGCTGGTCGGCGACGCCGGCGGCCTGGTGAACCCCTTCAACGGCGAGGGCATCGCCTACGCCATGGAGTCCGGCCAGATCGCCGCCGACGTCATCGTCCAGGCCCACGCCCGCCCGACGCCCGCGAGCCGTGAACTGGCGCTGCACCGCTACCCGCAGGTCCTCAAGGACACCTACGGCGGCTACTACAACCTGGGCCGCGCCTTCGTGAAGCTCATCGGCAACCCGAAGGTCATGAAGATCGCGACCCAGCGCGGCCTCACCCACCCCGTGCTCATGAAGTTCACCCTGAAGATGCTCGCCAACCTCACCGACCCGACGGGCGGCGACGCGATGGACCGGATCATCAACGGGCTGAGCAAGGTGGCACCGAAGGCGTAACTAGCCGCTCAGGGCTGCGATGTTGGCGGCCCGGCGTGCGAAGACCTCTTCCCGCCGGTCCGCCACCTGCCTCAGCGCGTCCTTGCGCTCGCGCTTCGAGAGGCGGTCCAGGTAGACGTGACCGTCGGTGTGGTCGGTCTCATGGGCGAGGCAGCGGGCGAAGTACCCCGTCCCCTCGACGACGAGCGGGGCCCCGTCCTTGTCGTACCCACGCACGACGGCCCGGTCCGGGCGCGGTACGTCCATGGTGGCACCGGGCACTGACAGGCACCCTTCGCTGTCGTCGAGCAGCTTCCGATCAGCGGGGTCGAGTGCGTCGAGGACCGGATTGAGGATGTGCCCGACGTGCCGGACCCCGTCGTCGTCCGGGCAGTCATACACAAACAGCCGCAGATCGACACCGACCTGGTTCGCCGCGAGCCCGGCCCCGTCCGCGATGTACATCGTCAGGAACATGTCGTCGATGAGCGCGGCGAGATCGGGCCCGAACTCGGTCACGTCACGGCACGGCTTGTGCAGCACCTCTTCGCCGACCTCCGTGATACGCCGCACCTTTCCGCGCCGGGCCTCGGGCGCGAGGGGCGGATACGAGTCGACGGGCCTGCCTTGTACGAACACGCTGGGCATGTTTCTCCCTGTTGTGTGGATGCTGTGGGCGGTGGGACATCGGGGTTCCGGCCTCCGGAACCTCTCCCTACTCTCCGTTGCCCATGACAACAGAACACGTACAGCGCCCTCAGGGCCACACCCGTAGACGGTTCCTGGCCGGTACCGGGGGAGCGGCGGGGGCGCTCGCGTTATGGCCCGCCGGGAGCGCGAGCGCCGCTTCCGGCAAGCGCGTCGCCGTCCTCGGCGGCGGCGTCTCCGGCCTGAGCGCCGCCCATGAACTCGCCGAACGCGGCTACGCCGTGACCGTCCACGAGTACTACGACGTCCTCGGCGGCAAGGCCCGCTCGATGCCCGTCCCCGGCACGGCGACCGGCGGCCGCGCGGACCTCCCCGCCGAACACGGCTTCCGCTTCTTCCCCGGCTTCTACCGGAACCTGCCGGACACGATGCGCCGCATCCCCTTCGCCGGGAACGCCGGTGGTGTCCGCGACAACCTCCGCAACGCGACCGAGGAGTTGTTCGCCCGCGCGGACGGACGCTCCGACCTGCATTTCCCGCTGCGGCGCGCCACCACCCCGCCGGCTCCCGGTGACCTCACCCCGTCCTGGATCCGCGACCAGATCCTCTCGGTCCTGGACCTCGCCACCCGCCTTCCCGCCCATGAGGCCGCCTACTTCGCCGACCGGGTCCTGGTCCACCTGACCAGTTGCGACGCCCGCCGGGAGGACCAGTGGGAGAAGACCTCCTGGTGGAACTTCATCCGCGCAGAGGAGATGAGCGCGGAGTACCAGACGGTGCTGGGCATCGGCCAGACCCGCAACCTCGTCGCCACCCGCGCCGAGGTCGCGTCCACCAGGACCGTGGGACGGGTGATCATCGAAGCCCTGATCCTGTGGGGCCTCCTCGGCCGTGGCATGGACGGCGCCGACTCTGACGTCGACCGCGTGCTCAACGCCCCCACCAGCGAGGCCTGGATCGACCCCTGGGAACGGCATCTGCGCTCCCTCGGCGTCGAGTTCATGCTCGGCACACAGGTCCGCGAGGTCCTGTACGACGGTGTCCGCGTCACCGGCGTCCGCGTCTCGGCCCGCGACGGCGGCGACGAACGTACCGTCACCGCCGACCACTATGTCTCCGCGCTCCCCGTCGAGCACGCGCGCGTGACGTGGGGCTCCGCCCTGCGCGCGGCGGACCCGCAGCTCGCGCGCTGCGACGCGCTGAGGACGGACTGGATGACCGGCGTGATGTTCTACCTGCGCACGCCCACTCCCGTCGTCCACGGGCACATCAACTGCCTCGACTCACCCTGGTCGGTGACGGCGGTGGGCCAGGCACAGTTCTGGGCCGGACGGGACTTCGCGCGCGACTACGGCGACGGCCGGGCCCACGACTGTCTCTCGGCCATCATCTCGGAGTGGGACAAGCCGGGCATCCTGTACGGCAAGACGGCCAAGGAATGCACCAAGGACGAGATCGTCGCCGAACTCTGGGCGCAGTTGAAGGACGGGCTCAACGACTCCGCCGAGACGACCCTGGTGGACGACGACCGGCTCGGCTGGTTCATGGACCCGGCGGTGACGGGCGTGGGCGGCCCCGACCCGCAGAACCGCGAACAGCTCCTCATTCACCCCACGGGCACGCTCTACAACCGCCCCTCGGCCCGCACCGAGGTGCCCAACTTCTTCCTCGCGGGCGACTACGTCCGCACGGATGTGGACCTGGCGACGATGGAGGGCGCCAACGAGTCGGCCCGGCTGGCGGTCAACGCGCTGCTGGACGCGGACAATTCGGACGCCGAGCGGTGTGAGGTCCTGGAGCTCTTCCGGCCCCCGGAGATGGAGCCGTTGAAACGGATCGACGAGGTGCGCTACCGGCTGGGCCTGCCGAACACCTTCGATCTCGGATAACCGACGGCACGGGCGGAAGGGCCGCTGCCCCCGAGCGGCTGCGGCCCTTCCGGCGTTCTGTACGCCTGTGCGTGTTTTGTCAGAGTACGCGTACGGCGCCCGTCGCCGGGTAGCCGGACAGGTCCTGGATGACAACGCCCTTGGACGGGTTGGCCGCGTCCAGGTACTGGCCGTCACCGATGTAGACGCCCACGTGGTACGCGGAGCCGGCGGAGCCCCAGTACAGGATGTCACCGACCTGCAGGTTGGAGAGCGAGACCGGCGTACCGGCCGTGGACTGGTCCTGGGAGACGCGCGGCAGGTCGACGCCGACCTGCTTGAACGCGGCCTGGACCAGACCCGAGCAGTCCCACGCGTTGGGGCCGGTGCCGCCCATGACGTAGGCGTCGCCCACCTGGGCCTTGAGGAAGGAGATGACGGTCGCGACGGAGCCGCTGGCGGGCGCCGAGACGGTCGTGGACGCGGAGAGGGTGGTCCGGGCCGAGGAACGCGAGACGGCGGCCTCCGCGGCGGCCTTGCGGGCCTCCTCAGCCTTCTTCTTGGCCTCCGCCTTCTTCTTCGCGTCAGCGAGGTCCTTCTTGGCCTCCTTCGCGGCCGCGGCGGCGGCCGCGTCACGCTCGGCCTCCAGCTCGTAGTTCGCGGCGGCCTGCTGCGTGGCGTCCGCGGACTGGGCGACCTGGGCGGCCAGGTCGGCCGTGAGCGTAGGCAGTTCGAGCGTCTGCGTCGTCTCGGCGGCGCTCGCCGAGGCCGACGCGCCCGCCGCTGCCATGCTGAGGACGCCACCGGCAACTCCGGCGCGGACGGCGATCGATGTCGTCGCGCTGCGGCGGGGTTTCCGGTGGCTGCGTATGTGAGCGGTGTGGGACATGAGAACAACCGGTATCAGGGGCTCCTCCATACCTTCAAGAAACGTGTCCTGCGCCACAGTTGTTCAATCAGCCCCTCGAATCCCGGGCGTGACACCCTTTATTGACGCCGTAACGGACATTGCGGGCGCGGCCCATCATGGCCTTGATCACGGTCTTTCATCGTTACGCCCGAATTGCCCCGCGCCTACCATCGGTTGGGACCGGTGGCCAAGCCCGCTTCTCAGAGGTCTCTCATCGATGTGGCGGAGGTCACGCAACGGTTACAGCGGCGCCCGCGTCACGCGCGTGCCCCTCGCCGTCATCCGCTCGTGAATGTGTGCACGCGTCCACATCGCACCCCGCACCTCCCCCTCGGGTGTGAACGCCGCGCACTATCAAGCGGTCGCGTCCAGCACCAATTTGCATGCACGGGAAGACTCTTGATATTGAGACGCCCTTCCCGCACCCCTCCCCAACTGCGCCGACGAGCCAAAATGTCACCTCTGGTGATCGCTCGGACGCTTCACGTACGAAGATCACCGCTCATCCGACTTCATGATCCTTCGTCAGGTGGTGGAGATCACAAAGCTTGTGCAATACCCCGTGTCGCAGATCACAGACCGGCGGGCATAAGATGCGGGTCAGTTGGGCTTGTGACCTGCTTCACATGTTCGCGATCTTCGTCGGGGACGAACGGGGTTCGTGAGGCACGTGAGACGGAAGTGAACCCAACGCCATCGCCAGCAGTCAGTGCCGACTGAGAGGAGCGAGGAGCGGTGAACGCGTATGCGCCCATCCTCGTACTGGGAGCCCTCGGGGCAGGCTTTGCGATCTTCTCCGTGGTCATGGCCACGCTGATCGGTCCGAAGCGGTACAACCGGGCCAAGCTCGAGGCCTACGAGTGCGGGATCGAGCCGACCCCCACGCCGGCCGGCGGCGGGCGCTTCCCCATCAAGTACTACCTGACGGCGATGCTCTTCATCGTCTTCGACATCGAGATCGTCTTCCTCTACCCCTGGGCCGTCACCTTCGACGCCCTGGGTGTTTTCGGGCTCGTGGAGATGCTGCTCTTCGTGCTCACCGTCTTCGTCGCGTACGCGTACGTATGGCGGCGCGGCGGCCTGGAATGGGACTGAGGGGCCTTTAACTCATGGGACTCGAAGAAAAGCTGCCGAGCGGTTTCCTGCTGACCACCGTCGAGCAGGCCGCGGGCTGGGTGCGCAAGGCGTCCGTCTTCCCGGCCACCTTCGGCCTGGCCTGCTGCGCCATCGAGATGATGACGACCGGCGCCGGACGCTACGACCTGGCCCGCTTCGGCATGGAGGTCTTCCGCGGCTCACCCCGCCAGGCCGACCTCATGATCGTCGCCGGCCGGGTCAGCCAGAAGATGGCGCCGGTGCTGCGACAGGTCTACGACCAGATGCCGAACCCCAAGTGGGTCATCTCCATGGGGGTCTGCGCCTCCTCGGGCGGCATGTTCAACAACTACGCGATCGTGCAGGGCGTCGACCACATCGTGCCGGTCGACATCTATCTCCCCGGCTGCCCGCCGCGGCCGGAGATGCTCATGGACGCCATCCTCAAGCTCCACCAGAAGATCCAGGGCTCCAAGCTCGGCGTGAACGCCGAGGAAGCGGCCCGGGAGGCGGAGGAAGCGGCGCTCAAGGCCCTGCCGACGATCGAGATGAAGGGGCTGCTGCGGTGAGCGACGCCAACGGCACCACGGGTGCCGGGTCGAACGGGGTGAACCCCGAGAAGGACCTCGGCGCCTCCAACCTCCCCGGACAGCGGGGCGACGGCGGCGAGGAGATCCGCGTCCAGCGCGGCATGTTCGGCGCCGACAACGGCGGCGACACCTCCGGTTACGGCGGACTGGTCCGCTCCATCCGGCTCCCGGGGGCGGCGAGCCGCCCGTACGGCGGCTGGTTCGACGAGGTCGCCGACGAGCTGGAGGGCGCGCTGGAGGAGCAGGGTCTGCTGCCCGACAACGCCATCGAGAAGACGGTCGTCGACCGCGGCGAACTCACCTTCCACATCGAGCGCGAGCACCTGCTGCGCGTCGCCCGCACCCTGCGCGACGACCCCGCGCTGCGCTTCGAGCTCTGCACCGGGGTGAGCGGGGTCCACTACCCGCACGACAAGGGCCGCGAGCTGCACGCCGTCTACCACCTGCGCTCGATCACCCACAACCGGCTGATCCGCCTGGAGGTCAGCGCCCCGGACGCCGACCCGAAGATCCCGTCCCTGGTCCCGGTGTACCCGACCAACGACTGGCACGAGCGCGAGACCTACGACTTCTTCGGGATCGTCTTCGACGGTCACCCGGCCCTGACGCGGATCATGATGCCGGACGACTGGCAGGGCCATCCGCAGCGCAAGGACTATCCCCTCGGCGGCATCCCCGTCGAGTACAAGGGCGCCCAGATCCCGGCTCCGGACCAGCGGAGGTCGTACTCGTGAGCACATCGCACGCATCCGCCGCCGCTTCGGCGAGGGAGACCACGGAAGGCACCGTCTACACGGTCACCGGTGGCGACTGGGACGAGGTCGTCCAGGCCGCGGCCCGCGCCGACGACGAGCGCATCGTCCTCAACATGGGCCCCCAGCACCCCTCCACCCACGGAGTGCTCCGCCTGATCCTGGAGATCGACGGCGAGACGGTCACCGAGGCCCGCTGCGGCATCGGCTACCTCCACACCGGCATCGAGAAGAACCTCGAGTACCGCACGTGGACGCAGGGCACCACGTTCGTGACGCGCATGGACTATCTGACGTCCTTCTTCAACGAGACGGCCTACTGTCTCGCCGTCGAGAAGCTCCTCGGCATCGAGGACGAGATCACCGAGCGCGCCAAGATCATCCGGGTGCTCCTGATGGAGCTGAACCGGTTGTCCTCGCACCTGGTGTGCATCGCCACCGGCGGCATGGAGCTCGGCGCCACCACGATCATGATCTACGGATTCCGTGATCGTGAAATGATTCTCGACATCTACGAGCTCATCACGGGCCTCAGGATGAACCACGCGTACATCCGCCCCGGCGGACTCGCGCAGGACCTGCCGCCCGGCGCGGTGGACCACATCCGCGAGTTCGTGAAGAAGATGAAGAAGAACCTCCCGGAGTACGACAAGCTCGCCACCGGGAACCCCATCTTCAAGGCCCGTATGCAGGACGTCGGGTACCTCGACCTGGCCGGCTGCATGGCCCTCGGCGCCACCGGCCCGATCCTGCGCTCCACCGGCCTGCCGCACGACCTGCGCAAGTCGCAGCCCTACTGCGACTACGAGACCTACGACTTCGAGGTCCCGACCGCCGACACCTGCGACTCCTACGGGCGGTTCCTGATCCGCCTGGAGGAGATGCGCCAGTCGCTGCACATCGTCGAGCAGTGCCTGGACCGGCTCCAGCCCGGCCCGGTCATGGTCGCCGACAAGAAGATCGCCTGGCCCGCCCAGCTCGCGCTCGGCCCCGACGGTCTCGGCAACTCGCTCGACCACATCAAGAAGATCATGGGCACCTCCATGGAGGCCCTGATCCACCACTTCAAGCTGGTCACCGAGGGCTTCCGCGTACCGCCGGGACAGGCGTACGCGGCCGTCGAGTCACCCAAGGGCGAACTCGGGGTGCACGCGGTGTCCGACGGCGGCACCCGCCCCTTCCGGGTCCACTTCCGCGACCCCTCCTTCACCAACCTTCAGGCCATGGCGGCGATGTGCGAGGGCGGCCAGGTCGCCGACGTCATCGTCGCCGTCGCGTCCATCGACCCCGTGATGGGAGGCGTCGACCGGTGACCACCTCTTCTTCGGAGCGGGGCGTCAGCCTGGGCATGCCCGAACTGCCCGCGCCCGCCTACCCGGACGATGTCCGAGCCCGGCTTGAGACGGACGCGCGCGAGGTCATCGCCCGCTACCCCGACTCCCGGTCCGCGCTCCTTCCGCTGCTGCACCTCGTGCAGGCGGAGGAGGGCCATGTCACGCGCACCGGGATGCAGTTCTGCGCGGACGTCCTCGGCCTGACCACGGCCGAGGTCACCGCGGTCGCCACCTTCTACACCATGTACCGGCGCCGGCCGAGCGGTGACTACCAGGTCGGCGTCTGCACGAACACGCTGTGCGCGGTGATGGGCGGCGACGCGATCTTCGAGTCCCTCCAGGAGCACCTGGGCGTCGGCAACGGCGGGACCACCGACGACGGCAAGGTCACGCTGGAGCACATCGAGTGCAACGCGGCCTGCGACTTCGCGCCGGTCGTGATGGTCAACTGGGAGTTCTTCGACAACCAGACCCCGGCCAGCGCCAAGCGCCTCGTCGACGACCTGGTCGCGGGCCGCCCGGTGCAGCCCACGCGCGGGGCGCCGCTGTGCACCTTCAAGGAGACCGCGCGGATCCTCGCCGGCTTCCCCGACGAGCGGCCAGGGGCCGTCGAGGCGACCGGCGGAGCGGGACCCGCCTCGCTGGTGGGCCTCCGCCTGGCTAGGGGAGAGGCCGCACCCGCGCGCGTGGTCCATCCGCGAGACGGCGGTCCGCACGACACCGGCGCGCACGACACCGGAGCGCAGGACGCCGGTCCGCACGACGAACCACAGGACAGGGCCGTCCACGAACCGTCGCCCACCGAGCACCTCAGCTCGCACGACGCGCCGCAGGACACATCGGCCTCCGACCCGGCCCACCCGGCAGGGCCCGCCGCCGAGGAGGGGGAGTGATGACCTTGGCACCCGAGCTGAAAGACACCAGCCCCGAGAAGCTGCTCGCACCCGTGCTGTCGGCCTTCTGGGACGAGGACAGGTCCTGGACGCTGGACGTCTACAAGAGGCACGAAGGATACGAGGGCCTGCGCAAGGCGCTCGCGATGTCACCGGACGACCTGATCGCGTACGTCAAGGACTCCGGTCTGCGCGGCCGCGGCGGCGCGGGATTCCCCACGGGAATGAAATGGCAGTTCATTCCACAGGGGGATGGAAAGCCGCACTATCTAGTTGTCAACGCCGACGAATCGGAACCCGGAACCTGCAAGGACATTCCGCTCCTCTTCGCGAACCCGCATAGCCTCGTCGAGGGCATGATCATCGCGTGTTATGCCATCAGGTCGTCGCATGCCTTCATCTATCTGCGCGGTGAAGTGGTCCCAGTACTGCGGCGGTTGCACGCGGCCGTGAGCGAGGCCTATGCGGCCGGCTACCTCGGGAAGGACATCCTGGGCAGCGGGCTCGATCTCGACATCACCGTGCACGCGGGCGCCGGCGCGTACATCTGCGGTGAGGAGACCGCACTCCTCGACTCGCTCGAAGGCCGCCGCGGTCAACCGCGGCTCCGTCCCCCCTTTCCTGCGGTCGCAGGGCTCTATGCCTGCCCGACTGTGGTGAATAACGTCGAATCGATCGCGTCGGTTCCCGCGATTCTGAATCGGGGCAAAGACTGGTTCCGGTCGATGGGAAGCGAGAAGTCACCCGGCTTCACGCTCTATTCGCTCAGCGGCCATGTCGCGAGCCCCGGCCAGTACGAGGCCCCGCTCGGGATCACCCTCCGCCAGCTCCTGGAGATGAGCGGCGGCATGCGACCCGGACACCGGCTCAAGTTCTGGACGCCCGGCGGTTCCTCGACGCCGATGTTCACCGAAGAGCACCTCGACGTCCCTCTTGATTACGAAGGAGTGGGTGCCGCGGGTTCCATGCTCGGCACCAAAGCTCTCCAGTGCTTCGACGAGACGACCTGCGTCGTCCGCGCCGTCACCCGCTGGACCGAGTTCTACGCCCACGAGTCCTGCGGCAAGTGCACGCCCTGCCGTGAAGGCACGTACTGGCTCGTGCAGTTGCTGCGCGACATCGAGGCCGGCAAGGGCGTCATGTCCGACCTCGACAAGCTGAACGACATCGCCGACAACATCAACGGCAAGTCGTTCTGCGCCCTCGGCGACGGCGCCGCCTCGCCGATCTTCTCCTCGCTGAAGTACTTCCGCGAGGAGTACGAGCAGCACATCACGGGCCGTGGCTGCCCCTTCGACCCGGCCAAGTCGACGGTCTGGGCCGACTCCCGCACGGAGGTGAACGCATGACCGTGACCACCAACGCTCCCTCGGGAGGGGGAGAGGCGGCGGTCCCGCCGGAGGATCTCGTCTCGCTGACCATCGACGGCGCCGAGATCAGCGTGCCCAAGGGCACCCTGGTCATCCGGGCCGCCGAACAGCTCGGCATCGAGATCCCGCGCTTCTGCGACCACCCCCTGCTCGACCCGGCCGGCGCCTGCCGCCAGTGCATCGTCGAGGTCGAGGGCCAGCGCAAGCCGATGGCCTCCTGCACCATCACCTGCACCGACGGCATGGTGGTGAAGACCCACCTCACCTCGCCGGCCGCCGAGAAGGCCCAGCACGGTGTGATGGAGCTGCTCCTCATCAACCACCCGCTGGACTGCCCGGTCTGCGACAAGGGCGGCGAGTGCCCGCTCCAGAACCAGGCCATGTCCCACGGCCAGTCCGAGTCACGCTTCGAGGGCAAGAAGCGGACGTACGAGAAGCCCGTCCCGATCTCCACGCAGGTGCTGCTCGACCGTGAGCGGTGCGTGCTGTGCGCCCGCTGCACCCGCTTCTCCAACCAGGTCGCGGGCGACCCGATGATCGAACTGGTCGAGCGGGGCGCGCTCCAGCAGGTCGGTACCGGCGAGGGCGACCCCTTCGAGTCGTACTTCTCGGGCAACACCATCCAGATCTGCCCGGTCGGCGCGCTCACCTCGGCGGCGTACCGCTTCCGCTCCCGCCCCTTCGACCTGGTCTCCTCCCCGAGCGTGTGCGAGCACTGCTCCGGCGGCTGCGCCACCCGCACCGACCACCGGCGCGGCAAGGTCATGCGCAAGCTCGCGGCCAACGACCCCGAGGTCAACGAGGAGTGGATCTGCGACAAGGGGCGGTTCGCCTTCCGGTACGCGCAGCAGCGCGACCGGCTGGAGACGCCCCTGGTGCGCAATCCCGAGGGTGATCTCGTCCCGGCCTCCTGGCCCGAGGCGCTGGAGATCGCCGCGCAGGGGCTGCTCGCCTCGCGCGGCCGGACCGGCGTGCTGACCGGCGGCCGGCTCACGATCGAGGACGCCTACGCGTACAGCAAGTTCGCGCGCGTGGCGCTCGACACCAACGACATCGACTTCCGCGCGCGCGTGCACAGCGGCGAGGAGGCCGACTTCCTCGCCGCGCGGATCGCCGGACACGGCCGAGACCTCGACGGTACGGGCGTCACGTACACCGCGCTGGAGAAGGCACCCGCCGTCCTGCTGGTCGGGTTCGAGGCCGAGGAGGAGGCGCCCGGCGTTTTCCTGCGGCTGCGCAAGGCCTGGCGCAAGCACGGACAGAAGGTCTTCTCGCTCGCCACGTACGCCACGCGCGGCCTGACGAAGGCCGGCGGCACGCTGCTGCCGGCGGCTCCCGGCACCGAGACCGAGTGGCTGGACGCGCTCGCGAGCGGCGTCGGCCTGGAGGACGGTGGTGCGCAGGCCGCCGAGGCGCTGCGCACCGAGGGCGCGGTGCTCGTCGTCGGCGAGCGGCTGGCCGCCGTCGAGGGCGGCCTGACGGCCGCTGTACGGGCCGCGTCCGCGACCGGCGCGCAGCTGGTGTGGATCCCGCGCAGGGCGGGGGAGCGCGGTGCCGTCGAGGCGGGCGCCCTGCCTTCGCTGCTGCCGGGCGGCCGTCCGGCCACCGACCCGCGCGCGCGTGAGGAGGTCGCCGCCGTCTGGGGTGTCGCGGATCTGCCGCACCGCTACGGCCGTGACACCACGCAGATCGTCGAGGCCGCCGCCACCGGGGAGCTCCAGGCGCTGCTCGTCGCGGGAGTGGAGGTCGCCGACCTGCCCGACCCGGCACGCGCGCGTGAGGCGCTCGGCGAGGTCGGCTTCCTGGTCTCGCTGGAGCTGCGGCCCAGCGAGGTCACCGAGCTCGCGGACGTCGTCCTGCCGGTCGCCGCGGTCGCCGAGAAGGCCGGCACCTTCCTCAACTGGGAAGGCCGGGTGCGCTTCTTCGAGGCCGCGCTCAAGCCCGACCAGATGACCCGCCGTCTCGCCCCCGCCGACGCGCGCGTGCTCCAGATGCTGGCCGACGCCATGGACGTACACCTGGGTCTGCCGGATCTGCGCACCGTGCGCGGCGAGATCGACCGGCTCGGCGCCTGGGACGGACCCCGGGCCACCGAACCGCTGGAGACCGGCGCCCAGTTGCCGAGGCCCGCCGCCGGAGAGGCCGTCCTGGCCGGACACCGGCTGCTGCTCGACCAGGGCCGGCTCCAGGAGGGCGACGAGGCGCTCGCGGGCACCCGGCACGCCGCCCACGCGCGCGTGTCGGCCGCGACCGCGGCCGAGGCCGGTGTCAAGGACGGTGACGTCCTGGCCGTGACCGGTTCCTCCGGAGTCGTCGAACTCCCGCTCCAGGTCACCGAGATGCCCGACCGTGTGGTCTGGCTGCCGCTGAACTCCGTGGGCGGGGGCGTCGCCTCCGACGCCGGTGTGCTGCCCGGATCTCTCGTCCGCATCGGCCCGGCGACGCTCGACGCCGAAGCCCCCAAGGAGGTGGAGGCATGAGCCCGTACCTCGCGGCGGAAGACCTCTCGATGTTCGGCACCGACCCCTGGTGGCTGGTCGTCGTCAAGGCCGTCTTCTGCTTCGCGTTCCTGATGGTGACCGTGCTGTTCTCCATCGTCTGGGAGCGCAAGGTCGTCGCCTGGATGCAGCTGCGCATCGGCCCCAACCGGCACGGCCCCTGGGGCATGCTCCAGTCGCTCGCCGACGGCGTGAAGCTGATGCTGAAGGAAGACGTCATCGTCAAACGCGCGGACAAGGTCGTCTACGTCCTCGCACCGATCGTCGCGGCCATCCCGGCCTTCATGGCGATCGCGGTGATCCCCTTCGGCCCGGCCGGCAACGAGATCTCGATCTTCGGCCAGCGCACCACGATGCAGCTCACCGACCTGCCGATCGCGATGCTCTACATCCTCGCGGTCGCCTCGGTCGGCATCTACGGCATCGTGCTCGCCGGCTGGAGCTCCGGATCGACCTACCCGCTCCTCGGCGGCCTGCGCTCCTGCGCGCAGATGATCTCGTACGAGATCGCCATGGGCGCCGCGTTCGCCTCCGTGTTCCTCTACTCGGGGTCGATGTCGACCTCGGCGATCGTCGAGGCCCAGCAGGACCGCTGGTACGTCATCCTGCTGCCGGTCTCCTTCATCATCTACATCATCACGATGGTCGGCGAGACCAACCGCGCCCCCTTCGACATGCCGGAGTCCGAGGGCGACCTCGTCGGTGGCTTCAACACCGAGTACTCGTCGATCAAGTTCGCGCTGTTCATGCTCGCCGAGTACGTGAACATGGTGACGGTCTCGGCGGTGTCCGTGACCCTCTTCCTCGGCGGCTGGCGGGCCCCCTGGCCGGTCAGCACCTTCTGGGAGGGCGCCAACCACGGCTGGTGGCCGCTGCTCTGGTTCGTCATCAAGGTCCAGCTGCTGCTGTTCTTCTTCATCTGGCTGCGCGGCACGCTCCCTCGCGTCCGCTACGACCAGCTGATGAAGCTCGGCTGGAAGGTCCTCATCCCGGTCTCCGTCGTCTGGCTGATGCTCGTCGCGACCGTACGGACCCTGCGCAACGAGAACTACGACTTCGCCGACATCGCCCTCTACATCGGCGGCGGCGTCCTGGTCCTGCTGCTGCTCTCCTTCGTCGCGGACATGTTCCGTGGCAAGCCCCAGGACGCGGAGGAGCCCGCTGCGGCCGTCGGTTTCGACCCGATGGCCGGCGGATTCCCCGTACCGCCGCTGCCCGGACAAGAGTCGCCGGCCGTGCCGAGGCGTCGTTCGCGGCAGGAGCGGGAGCTGATTGTCAGTGGTGGAGTGAATACTCAGAGTGACGACGGATCTCGGGATGGAAAGGAGGCGTCCGATGGCTGAGGAGCCCAAGGAGACCAAGCCCGGTTTCATGAACCCCGTCGCCGGCTTCGGCGTGACCTTCAAGGCCATGTTCAAGAAGCGGCTGACCGAGCAGTACCCGGAGCAGGAGAAGACCACCGCTCCCCGTTTCCACGGACGGCACCAGCTCAACCGCCATCCGGACGGCCTGGAGAAGTGCGTCGGCTGCGAGCTGTGCGCCTGGGCCTGCCCCGCCGACGCCATCTATGTGGAGGGCGCCGACAACACCGACGAGGAGCGCTACTCGCCGGGCGAGCGGTACGGCCGCGTCTACCAGATCAACTACGCCCGCTGCATCCTGTGCGGCCTGTGCATCGAGGCGTGCCCCACGCGCGCGTTGACGATGACGAACGAGTTCGAGCTCGCCGACTCCAGCCGCGCGAACCTGATCTACACCAAGGAGCAGCTGCTCGCCGGTCTCGAAGACGGCATGGTCGACTCGCCCCACGCGATCTACCCGGGGACGGACGAGCAGGACTACTACCGGGGCCTGGTGACCGAGGCCGCCCCGGGCACGGTCCAGCAAGTCGCCGTCTCCAAGGGTGAGAAGCCCGATGAAGAGGAGGCGACGGCATGAGCGATCTCGCCGCCTACTCCACCTCCACCGGCGAGGCCTTCCAGTTCTGGGTGCTCGGCACCGTCGCCGTGATCGGCGCCCTGTGCACCGTCTTCATGAAGAAGGCCGTGCACAGCGCGCTCTGTCTCGCCGGCACCATGATCATCCTGGCGGTCTTCTACCTCGCCAACGGCGCCTACTTCCTGGGCATCGTGCAGATCGTCGTCTACACCGGCGCGATCATGATGCTGTTCCTGTTCGTGGTCATGCTCGTCGGCGTCACGGCCGCGGACTCCCTGAAGGAGACCATCAAGGGCCAGCGCTGGCTGGCCCTTCTCAGTGGCCTCGGCTTCGGCATCCTGCTGTTCGCGGGGATCGGGAACGCCTCCCTGAAGCAGTTCAACGGCCTCGCGCAGGCGAACGCCAACGGCAACGTGGAGGGCCTCGCGACCCTCATCTTCACCAAGTACGTCTTCGCCTTCGAGATCACCGGCGCCCTGCTGATCACGGCCGCCGTCGGCGCCATGGTGCTCACCCACCGCGAGCGCACCGAACGCGCCCTGACCCAGCGCGAGATGGCCGAACAGCGTGTCCGCGAGGGCAAGCACGTACCGCCGCTGCCGGCCCCCGGCGTGTACGCCCGGCACAACGCCGTGGACATCGCGGGCCTGCTGCCCGACGGCACCCCGTCCGAGCTCACGGTGAGCAAGACGCTGCGCGAGCGCGGCCAGATCCGGGACGTGTCGGCCGAGGCCCTCAACGACCTCAAGGCGCTGGAGCAGCGAGCCGAGGAGCGCCTGGAGCGCACCGCGGTCGAGCCGGCCAACCTCAAGCGGGCCGAGGAGGCGTCGAAGTGAACCCCGTCAACTACCTCTACCTCGCGGCCCTGTTGTTCACGATCGGCGCCACCGGCGTACTGATCAGGCGCAACGCGATCGTCGTCTTCATGTGCATCGAGCTCATGCTCAACGCCTGCAACCTCGCGTTCGTCGCCTTCTCCCGGATGCACGGCAACCTCGACGGCCAGATCATCGCGTTCTTCACGATGGTCGTCGCCGCCGCGGAGGTCGTGGTCGGGCTCGCGATCATCGTGTCCCTGTTCCGTTCCCGCCACTCGGCCTCGGTCGACGACGCCAGCCTGATGAAGCTCTGAGGGGTCGCTGAATCGTGGAGAACCTGATTGCGCTGCTGGTGGCGGCGCCATTGCTCGGAGCGGCCGTACTGCTGTGCGGTGGCCGGCGCCTCGACGCCGTCGGCCACTGGATCGGCACGGCCCTGGCGGCCGTCTCCTTCGCCCTCGGCGTCGTCCTCTTCGCCGACCTGCTCGGCAAGAACGCCGAACACCGGACCCTGACGAGCCACCTGTTCAGCTGGGTCCCGGTCGAGGGCTTCCAGGCGGACGTCGCCTTCCGCCTCGACCAGCTGTCGATGACGTTCGTGCTGCTGATCACCGGCGTCGGCTCGCTGATCCACCTGTACTCCGTCGGGTACATGGAGCACGACGAGCGGCGCCGCCGCTTCTTCGGCTATCTGAACCTGTTCCTCGCGGCGATGCTGATCCTCGTCCTCGCCGACAACTACCTTCTGCTGTACGTCGGCTGGGAGGGCGTGGGTCTCGCGTCCTACCTGCTCATCGGCTTCTGGCAGCACAAGCCCAGCGCCGCCACCGCCGCGAAGAAGGCCTTCCTGGTCAACCGCGTCGGCGACATGGGCCTGTCCATCGCCATCATGCTGATGTTCACGACGTTCGGGACGTTCGCCTTCGGCCCGGTCCTCGGCAGCCACGAGGACCCCGGCCTCGTCACCGGCGCCTCCGAGGCCACGCTCACCGGCATCGCGCTGATGCTGCTCCTCGCCGCCTGCGGCAAGTCCGCCCAGGTGCCGTTGCAGTCCTGGCTCGGGGACGCGATGGAGGGCCCGACCCCGGTCTCGGCCCTCATCCACGCCGCGACGATGGTGACCGCGGGCGTCTACCTGATCGTCCGCTCCGCCAACATCTTCAACCTCGCCCCGGACGCCCAGCTCGTCGTCACCGTCGTCGGTGCCGTCACGCTCCTGTTCGGTGCGATCGTCGGTTGCGCGAAGGACGACATCAAGAAGGCGCTGGCCGGCTCGACCATGTCGCAGATCGGCTACATGGTCCTCGCCGCGGGCCTCGGCCCCATCGGCTACGTCTTCGCGATCATGCACCTGGTGACGCACGGCTTCTTCAAGGCCGGGCTGTTCCTCGGCGCCGGCTCGGTCATGCATGGCATGAACGACGAGGTCGACATGCGCAAGTACGGCGGCCTCAGGAAGTACATGCCGGTCACCTTCGTGACGTTCGGCCTCGGCTACCTCGCCATCATCGGCTTCCCGGGGCTGTCCGGCTTCTTCTCCAAGGACAAGATCATCGAGGCGGCGTTCGCCAAGGGCGGCACCGAGGGCTGGATCCTCGGCGCCTGCGCCCTGCTGGGCGCGGCCATCACGGCGTACTACATGACGCGCGTGATGCTGATGACGTTCTTCGGAGAAGAACGGTGGAAGAACCAGCCGACCCGCTCCCCGGAGGCGCCCAGCGCGGAGCCCGCCGCCGAGCACCACGGTGAGCACGCCGAGCCGCACCCCCACGAGTCGCCCAGGTCCATGACGATCCCCATGATCGTGCTGGCCTTCGGCTCGGTCTTCGCGGGCGGCATCTTCGGTATCGGCGACCGCTTCCTGCACTGGCTGGAGCCCATCACCGGGCACGACCACGGAGACGCGCCGATCAGCGCGGGCACGGTCACGGCGGCCACGGTGGCCGTCATGGTCGTCGGCGTGGCGCTCGCGTACATGCAGTACGGCCGCCGTCCGGTCCCGGTCGTCGCCCCGCGCGGGTCGTTGCTCACCCGCGCGGCCCGGCGCGACCTGCTCCAGGACGACTTCAACCACGTGGTCCTGGTCCGCGGCGGCGAGCACCTCACGCGGTCCCTGGTCTACGTCGACCACACCCTGGTCGACGGAGTCGTCAACGGCACGGCGGCCTCGGTCGGCGGCCTCTCCGGACGGCTGCGCCGACTCCAGAACGGCTTCGCGCGGTCGTACGCGGTCTCGATGTTCGGCGGTGCGGCAGTGCTGATCGCCGCGACCCTGCTGATGAGGGCGGTCTGATACCGATGTCCTTTCCTCTGCTGACAGCGACGGCGGCGCTCCCCGCGATCGGAGCGGTCGTCACGGCCGCCGTACCGGCCGCGCGGCGCACCGCCGCCAAGTGGCTGGCGCTGCTTGTCTCGCTCGCCACTCTCGCCCTCGCGATCATCGTCCTGGTCCGTTTCGACCCGGACGGCGACCGTTACCAGCTCACCGAATCCCATTCCTGGATCGCGGACTTCGGGGTCCGCTACGAACTGGGTGTGGACGGCATCGGGGTGGCGCTCCTCGCGCTCACCGCCCTGCTGATCCCGTTCATCATCCTCGCGGGCTGGCACGACGCCGACCCGCTGGAGACCGGCAGCAAGCGGTGGCGGCCGACGCAGGGCTTCTTCGCCCTGATCCTGGCCGTCGAGGCGATGGTGATCATCTCCTTCGAGGCCACCGACGTCTTCCTCTTCTACATCTTCTTCGAAGCCATGCTCATCCCGATGTACTTCCTCATCGGCGGCTTCGGGGACCGGGCCCACGAGCACGGAGAAGAGGCGGCGTCGACGCAACGGTCGTACGCCGCGGTGAAGTTCCTGCTCTACAACCTGGTCGGCGGCCTCATCATGCTGGCCGCGGTGATCGGCCTCTACGTGGTCGCCGGGAACTTCAGCCTCCAGGAGATCGCCGAGGCGCGGGCCAACGGTTCGCTCGACATGGCGACCAACACCGAGCGCTGGCTGTTCCTCGGTTTCTTCTTCGCCTTCGCGGTGAAGGCCCCGCTGTGGCCGCTGCACACCTGGCTGCCGAACGCGATGGGCGAGGCCACGGCCCCGGTCGCCGTACTGATCACGGCGGTCGTCGACAAGGTCGGCACCTTCGCGATGCTCCGCTTCTGCCTCCAGCTCTTCCCGGAGGCGTCGAAGTGGGCGACGCCCGCGATCCTCGTCCTCGCCGTCATCAGCATCGTCTACGGGGCGCTGCTCGCGGTCGGCCAGCGGGACATCAAGCGGCTGGTGGCGTACGCGTCGATCTCGCACTTCGGCTTCATCATCATGGGCATCTTCGCGATGACCAGCCAGGGCCAGTCCGGCGCGACGCTCTACATGGTCAACCACGGTATTTCCACGGCCGCGTTGATGCTGGTCGCGGGCTTCCTGATCTCGCGGCGCGGCTCGCGGCTCATCGCCGACTACGGCGGTGTGCAGAAGGTCGCCCCGGTGCTCGCCGGCACGTTCCTGATCGGTGGCCTCGCGACGCTGTCGCTGCCCGGACTCGCCCCGTTCGTCAGTGAGTTCCTGGTGCTGGTCGGCACGTTCTCGCGCTATCCGGCGATCGGCATCATCGCCACCTTCGGCATCGTGCTCGCCGCGCTCTACACCCTCGTCCTCTACCAGCGGACGATGACGGGCCCGGTGAAGGCGGAGGTGTCCACGATGCCGGACCTCAGGGTCCGGGAACTCGTGGTGGTCGCGCCGCTGATCGTTCTGCTGATCTTCCTCGGTGTCTATCCGAAGCCGGTCACGGACATCGTCAACCCGGCGGTCAAGTCGACCTTGTCCGACGTACAGAAGAAGGACCCCCAGCCCGAGGTGGAGGCGGCCAAGTGAGCGCAACAGCCGTCCACAGCCTGTGGACAACCGCGGCCGATCCGATCTCGAAGATCGAAACGCCGAAGATCGAATACGGACAATTGTCGCCCACGCTGATCGTCGTCGGTGCGGCGATCATCGGGGTGCTCGTCGAGGCGTTCGTCCCGCGCAAGCAGCGGTACTACGCCCAGGTGTTCCTGTCCGCCGTAGCGCTGACCGCCGCCTTCGCCGCGGTCGTCGCCCTCTCGGCCGACGGATACGCCACCACCAAGGCCGGCATCGTGGCGATGGGTGCCATCGCCGTCGACGGGCCCGCACTCTTCCTCCAGGGCACGATCCTGCTGGCGGGCCTGGTGGGCCTGTTCACCTTCGCCGAACGGCGGCTCGACCCCGAGGCGCACGGCAACCGGGTCGACTCGTTCGCCGCGCAGGCCGCCTCCGTGCCGGGCAGCGACAGCGAGAAGGCGGCCGTCAAGGCCGGGTTCACCACCACCGAGGTGTTCCCGCTGCTGCTCTTCGCCGTCGCCGGCATGCTGATCTTCCCCGCGGCCAACGACCTGCTGACGCTGTTCGTGGCCCTGGAGGTCTTCTCCCTGCCGCTGTACCTGATGTGCGCCCTGGCCCGCCGCAAGCGGCTCATGTCGCAGGAGGCCGCGGTCAAGTACTTCCTGCTCGGCGCGTTCGCCTCGGCGTTCACCCTGTTCGGCATCGCGCTGCTCTACGGGTACGCGGGCTCGGTGTCGTACGCCGCGATCGCGCAGGTCGTCGACGGCACGGTGACGAACGTCGACCCGGCGCTCGCGGACACCATGGGCAACGACGCGCTGCTGCTGGTCGGCGCCGCGATGATCGTGATGGGCCTGCTGTTCAAGGTCGGCGCGGTGCCGTTCCACATGTGGACGCCGGACGTCTACCAGGGCGCGCCGACCCCGGTGACCGGCTTCATGGCGGCGGCGACCAAGGTGGCCGCGTTCGGCGCCCTGCTGAGGATCCTGTACGTCGTCCTTCCCGGCCTGCGCTGGGACTGGCGGCCGGTCATGTGGGGCGTCGCCATCATCACCATGCTGGGCGGCGCGATCGTCGCGATCACGCAGACCGACATCAAGCGGCTGCTGGCGTACTCGTCGATCGCGCACGCGGGCTTCATCCTCGCGGGCGTCATCGCGACCACGCCGGACGGGGTGTCGTCCGTCCTCTTCTACCTGGCCGCCTACTCGTTCGTGACGATCGGCGCGTTCGCGGTGGTGACCCTGGTCCGCGACGCCGGCGGCGAGGCCACGCACCTGTCCAAGTGGGCCGGGCTCGGCCGCCGTTCACCGCTGGTCGCGGCCGTGTTCGCGGTGTTCCTGCTGGCCTTCGCGGGCATCCCGCTGACCTCCGGGTTCGCCGGGAAGTTCGCCGTGTTCAAGGCGGCGGCGGAGGGCGGCGCGGCACCGCTGGTCGTGGTCGGTGTGATCTCGTCGGCGATCGCGGCGTTCTTCTACATCCGCGTCATCGTGCTGATGTTCTTCAGCGAGCCGCGGCCCGAGGGGCCCACGGTCGCCGTGCCGTCGCCGCTGACGATGACGGCGATCGGGGTCGGCGTGGCGGTCACGCTGGTGCTGGGTGTGGCGCCGCAGTACTTCCTGGACCTGGCCAACCAGGCGGGAGTGTTCGTGCGCTGACCCGCCGTGCCCGGGCCGTGTTCATGCGGCGGGCCCCGGTTCCCCCTCGGGGCACCGGGGCCCTTTCGCGTGCGCTCAGGCCGGGCACTTCACCCTCGGGTTGAAGGCGGTGAAGAGTCCGTCGGGGTTGGCCTTGTAGATCCACGCGTGGAGCGAGTAGACCTTCAGAACCGGGTCGTGGAAGAAGGTCTCGCCGAACAGCTCCGGCGCGGCGGTCACGGCCGTGTCCGGGACGACCCACTCCACCCCGACCAGCTTGCGGGTGCTGGTGCCGGCCCCGCCCTCGTACAGCAGGGCCTCGGGGTGGGCGGGGTCGACTTCGGGGTCGGCCAGAAGCTCCCCGTTGACGTAGTGGTAGCCCATGTTGGGCACGCACATGTTGGTGCGCGCGTAGCCACCCTGGGCGGCGAACGGCTCGTACGCGTACGAGCCGGTCGACGCGTACGTGGGGACCAGGGCGCTCCAGACGTCGTCGGCGTCTTGGGGTGCTGCCTGCGCGGGTGCGGCGGTCAGGGAGAAGGCTCCGGCTATCGCCACGGCGACGGCGGCCTTGAGGGGCCGAGAGGACATGCTGAGGCTCCTTGCAGCGGAAGAGGCGCGCACCCGTCGAGGCACGCGGTCCGAGAGGCGGGCCTCCCCTGTCCCGCCTGAGCAGCATGTCCCGGGGGCAGGACGGCCTCCAGGTGACGCACACCATTGGAGTGAACGCGGAGCGTGACGCCCTCGGCCTGTGGATAACTCCGGCGCTGTCGGTGCGGACCCCTATCGTGGAGGCAGTCGTCGAGGGACGACGTACGGGGGACAGGGCTATGGGTGGGATGGGTGGGATCAGCGAGATGCCAGCGGTGACCGAGGTGGCAGGGCCAGCCGGACCGGCCGGGAGCGAGGCGCTGGCCGCGCTGCACCGGGTCTTCGGGTACGACGCCTTCCGTGGCGAGCAGGAAGCCGTCATCGATCATGTGGTCGCGGGCGGCGACGCCGTCGTGCTCATGCCGACCGGCGGCGGCAAGTCGCTGTGCTACCAGATCCCGTCCCTGGTCAGACCCGGTACGGGCATCGTCGTCTCCCCGCTCATCGCGCTGATGCAGGACCAGGTGGACGCGCTGCGGGCGCTCGGCGTGCGCGCCGGGTTCATGAACTCCACGCAGGACTTCGACCAGCGGCGGACGGTGGAGGCCGAGTTCCTCGCGGGCGAGTTGGACCTGCTCTATCTGGCGCCCGAGCGGCTGCGCCTCGACTCCACCCTCGACCTCCTCTCCCGCGGCAAGATCGCCGTCTTCGCGATCGACGAGGCGCACTGTGTGTCCCAATGGGGTCACGACTTCCGCCCCGACTACCTCGCCCTCTCCCTGCTCGGCGAGCGCTGGCCCGACGTCCCGCGCATCGCGCTGACGGCCACGGCCACGCACGCGACGCACCAGGAGATCACCCAGCGGCTGCACATGCCGACGGCCCGGCACTTCGTGGCGAGCTTCGACCGGCCCAACATCCAGTACCGGATCGTGCCCAAGGCCGACCCCAAGAAGCAGCTGCTGAGCTTCCTGCGCCAGGAGCACGAGGGCGACGCGGGCATCGTCTACTGCCTGTCGCGCAAGTCGGTCGAGTCCACGGCCGAGTTCCTCTCCAAGAACGGCATCGAGGCGGTCCCGTACCACGCGGGTCTGGACGCGGGCACGCGCGCGGCGCACCAGTCCCGGTTCCTGCGGGAGGAGGGCCTGGTCGTCGTCGCGACCATCGCCTTCGGCATGGGCATCGACAAGCCGGACGTCCGCTTCGTCGCCCACCTCGACCTGCCGAAGTCGGTCGAGGGCTACTACCAGGAGACCGGCCGGGCGGGACGCGACGGCCTGCCGTCGACGGCCTGGATGGCCTACGGCCTCAACGACGTCATACAGCAGCGCAAGATGATCCAGTCGAGCGAGGGCGACGAGGCGTTCCGCCGCCGGGCCGCCGCCCACCTGGACTCGATGCTGGCGCTGTGCGAGACCGCCCAGTGCCGGCGCGGGCAGCTGCTGAACTACTTCGGCCAGGACCCGGACCCGGCGGGCTGCGGCAACTGCGACACCTGCCTCACCCCGCCCGAGACCTGGGACGGCACCGTCGCGGCCCAGAAGGTGCTGTCGACCATCGTGCGGCTCCAGCGCGAGCGGGGGCAGAAGTTCGGCGCGGTGCAGATCGTCGACATCCTGCTGGGCCGACGCACCGGCAAGGTCATCCAGTTCGACCACGACCAGCTGTCCGTCTTCGGTATCGGCGAGGATCTGACCGAGGGCGAATGGCGCGGTGTCGTACGGCAGTTGCTGGCACAGGGGCTGCTCGCGGTCGAGGGGGAGTACGGCACGCTGGTGCTGACCGAGGCCAGCGGGGCGGTGCTCAGACGGGAGCGGGAGGTGCCGCTGCGCAAGGAGCCGAAGAAGCCTACGGTCGCGAAGGCGTCGGGCTCCTCGTCCTCCGGCAGGGGCAAGTCCAAGGCCGCCGCGGTCGAGCTGCCCGAGGCGTTGCTCCCGGCCTTCGAGGCGCTGCGTGCCTGGCGCGCGGAACAGGCCAAGGAGCAGGGTGTTCCGGCGTACGTGATCTTCCATGACGCCACGCTCCGGGAGATCGTGACGGCGTGGCCGACGTCGGTGGCACAGCTCGGTGAGATCGGCGGCGTCGGCGAGAAGAAGCTGGCGACGTACGGGGAGGGCGTGCTGGCTGTGCTGACGGCACTGGGGGAGCCGTCGACGGGGGCCGCGAACACCGACGACCGGGCGGCGCCGGAAGCGGACGACTGGCCCGAGACGGAGGAGGAGCCCGACTGGACGTAGCCGCGGCCTCGCAGCCCATGTCCTCGGATCCCATGTCCTCGGAACCCGCGTCCTCGGAACCAGCGTCCTCGGAACCAGCGTTCCCGGATCCCGCATCCCCGGCACCCGTCACAGCGCTCGTGCCGCGTACGCCCTGACGTCGGCGTCCGGGTCGGTCGTCGCCGTGGCCAGGGCGGCGTGGGCGGCCTCGGTGGGGGCGTGCCGGGTCAGGGCCAGGACCGCCGACTTGCGTACGTCGGCGTTCGGGTCGGCGAGCGCCTTGGCCAGGGCGGGGACGGCGGTGTCGGCCTCCGCTCCGGAGAGGGCGGTCGCCGCCCCGGACCGCACCTGCCAGGTGGCGTCGGCCAAGGCGGCCACCGCGCGCTCGGCCAGTGGCCCCGGGCATCCGGTGGTGCCCAGGGCGGCGTAGGCGGCGCCGCGCACCAGGGCGTCGGCGTCCGTCGTGAGTGCGGACAGGGCGGGCAGGACGGCATCGGGGCGCCCCGCGGACACCGTGGCCAGGGCCTTGGCGAAGGTGACGCGGACCTCGCGGGACGGGTCGGACGTCGCCGCGTGGACCAGCTCCTCGGCGGCGTCGACCGAGACGAGGGCGCGCACTGCCTCGATGCGGACGGCGATGTCGTCGTCCGTCAGGGCGCCCGTGAACAACGCGGTGTCGCCCAGCCGCAGGGCCCGCAGCACGTCGAGGGCGGCGGCCCGCACGACCGGGTCGCGTTCCCGGAGCGCGGCGGCGAGGCCCTCGCGCAGGGCGGGTTCGGGCGGGAGCGTCTCGACCAGCTCGCGCAGCGAGGCCGCGGCGGCGGCACGGACCTCGGCGGCGGTGTCGCGGAGCGCGTCGGCCAGGGCGGGGCCGGTGCCCGGGGGCAGGGTCTCGGTGAGCACGGCGACGGCCTCGCGCCGGACCGTGGCCGCCGGATCGGCCAAATAGGGCCGCAGGGCGTCGAGTTCCGGCTCCTCCTCGGCGAGGGCCACCAGTTCCAGGAGCCGGGCGGCCGACTGCTCGGCGGTAGGACGGGGCACGATTCCGGGCCGGCTGTCGGGACTGTCGGAACTGCCGGAACCATCGGAACCCTCCGGGCCGCTGGCCTCGGCTCCCACCGCCACCGGGGTGCCGTCCTCGGCCCCCGCCACCGCCGGCGCCCGGTCGCGGGAGCCGGCTGTCGCCACCTCCTCCGGGTGCACCTCGCCGAGGTGTCGGGAGGGGCCGCCGGTCGGGGTGAACTCCTCGATCGGGACCAGATAGGGAGCCACGGGACGGGCCGTGAACTCCATCGCACCAGAGGGGGACTTGTGCAGATCGAGGTGGTGGAACCAGGAGGCGTCGTCACGCTGGGGGTGGTCGAGGCGGTCGTGGTAGAGGCCCCAGCGGGACTCCGTGCGGGCCAGCGAGGCGCGCGCGGCCATCTCCGCGCAGTCGCGGATGAAGGAGACCTCGGCGCAGCGCATCAGCTCGTGCGGGGTGCGGGCACCCATCGCGGCGATGTCGTCCCGCATCCGCTCGAAGGACTCCAGGGCGAGCGACAAGCGCGCCCCCGACTTCGGCGGGGCCACGTAGTCGTTCACGAAGCGGCGCAGCTTGTACTCGACCTGGGGCTGCGGCGGGCCGTCCGGGTTGCCCAGCGGGCGGTAGATGAGTTCGTGCGCCTCGCGGAGCTGGTCGGCGGGCAACTCCCCTTCGTACGCCGCGTACTGGGCCGCGTCCGCGCCCGCGAGGTCGCCGAAGACGAAGGCGCCGATCATGTAGTTGTGCGGGACGCAGGCCAGGTCGCCGGCGGCGTAGAGGCGGGGGACGGTGGTCCGGGCGTGGTCGTCGACCCGTACACCGGAGGCGGAGTGGCCGCCGCACAGGCCGATCTCGGAGATGTGCATCTCGATGTCGTGGGTGCGGTAGTCATGGCCCCGGCCCGCGTGGAAGGTCCCCCGGGTGGGCCGCTCCGTGGAGTGCAGGATCGACTCCAGGGCCGAGACCGACTCCTCGGGGAGATGGCTGAGCTTCAGGTAGACCGGGCCCCGGTCGGAGGCGACCTCCGCCGCGAACTCCGCCATCATCTGGCCGGACCAGTAGTCGGAGTCGACGAAGCGTTCGCCGTGCCGGTTGACCTGGTAGCCGCCGAAGGGGTTGGCGACGTAGGCGCAGGCGGGGCCGTTGTAGTCCTTGATCAGCGGGTTGATCTGGAAGCACTCGATGCCGGTGAGCTCGGCGCCCGCGTGGTAGGCCATGGCGTAGCCGTCGCCCGCGTTGGTGGGGTTCTCGTAGGTGCCGTAGAGGTAGCCGGAGGCGGGCAGGCCGAGGCGGCCGCAGGCGCCGGTGGCGAGGATGACCGCGCCCGCGCGGACCGTCACGAAGGCGCCCGTACGGGTGTTGAAACCGACCGCCCCCACGGCCCGCCCGTCGTCGAGAGCCGTCAGCACCCGCACCGGCATCACCCGGTTCTCGATGCGGATCCGCTCCCGCATCTCGCGCCGCCGCAACTGCCGGTACAGCACCTTCTTGACGTCCTTGCCCTCCGGCATCGGCAGCACATAGGAGCCGGAGCGATGGACCTGGCGGACCGCGTAGTCGCCGTGCTCGTCCTTCTCGAACTTCACGCCGTACGACTCCAGGCGCTGCACCATGCCGAAGCCGCGGGTGGCGGTCTGGCGGACGGTGGACTGGTCGACGATGCCGTCGTTGGCGCGGGTGATCTCGGCGACGTAGTCGTCGGGTTCGGCACGGCCCGGGATGACCGCGTTGTTGACGCCGTCCATGCCCATGGCGAGGGCGCCGGAGTGCCGGACGTGGGCCTTCTCCAGCAGGATCACGTCGGCGCCGTGCTCGGCGGCGGTGAGCGCGGCCATGGTGCCGGCGGTGCCGCCGCCGATGACGAGGACGTCGCAGGAGAGCTCTTCGGCGTCGGTGAGGGCGGGGATCGCCAGGGGGGTGTTCGCGGGGCTGGTCACCGAGGGGCCTTTCAGGAACCGAGGGAGGACAGGACGTCGCGCCGCAGCGCGAGCCGCGCCGGGTCGTCGCGCGCGGTGCGGTCGCGGGGACGCGGCACCTCGCGTACGGCGGTGAGGCGGCCGTTGCCGAGGAGGGCGACGCGGTCGCCGAGGAAGAGGGCCTCGTCGACGTCGTGGGTGACGAAGACGACGGTCGCGCCCGTGCCGTGCAGTACTTCCACGAGCAGGTCCTGCATGCCGGCGCGGGTCTGGGCGTCGAGGGCGCCGAACGGTTCGTCCATCAGCACCGCGCGTGGGCGGCCGGCCAGGGCCCGGGCCAGCTGGGCGCGTTGGCGCTGGCCTCCGGAGACGCGGTGCGGCAGCTGCCGGGACCGGTCGCCGATACCGACGCGGGCGAGCCAGTCCTCGGCCTGGCGTCTGCGCTCGGCGCGGGCCACCCCTTTGACGGCGAGGGGGAGTTCGACGTTCGCGCGCAGGGTGCGCCAAGGCAGCAGGGCGTCCTCCTGGAAGACCAGGGCGCGGTCCGCGGAGGGGCCCGTCAGCGGCCTGCCGTCCTGGTCGGCCTCGCCGTCGAGGGGTGCCAGCAGGCCGGCCAGCGTGCGCAGCAGCGTCGACTTTCCGCAGCCGGACGGGCCGACGACGGTGAGGATCTCACCGGGGGCGACGTCGAGATCGACGCCCGTGACGGCGGGAGCGCCGGGCCGGCCGAGGGTGGCGGCGCGGAGAGTGAGCCGGGTGCCGCGGGCGGGTGCGGCATCGGTGGCCCGGGGCGCCCTGGCAGCGGCTTCGGTGGTGTCAGACGAGGTGCTCATCGCGTGCCTCCTCGGTCTTCGGAGCGGGCGCGGCGGACTTGGGATCCCGCGCGGAGGGCACGGCGCGGACGTTCCTCGGCCGGTCTCCGGCCTCGTACGACGTCCGTGGCAGCCAGCGGGTCAGACGGCGGCCCAGCAGTTCCACGGCCGTGGAGGTGAGCCAGCCGAGGACGCCGATGGTGACCATGCCGACGAAGACGCCCGGGTAGTCGACGACGGTGTAGTCCTGCCAGGTGCGGTACCCGACGCCGTACTGGCCGGAGATCATCTCGGCGGAGATCACACAGATCCACGAGACGCCGATGCCGACCGACAGACCGCCGAAGATGCCGGGCAGCGCACCCGGCAGGACGACCGAGCCGAGGATCCGCCACCGGCCGCCGCCCATCGTCAGCACCGCTTCCTCCCACACGGGCGTCAGCGCACGGACCGCGTGCCGGGTGGAGACCAGGACGGGGAAGTAGGCGGCGGTGAAGGTGATGAAGACGATGCCCTGTTCGTTGGAGGGGAACAGGAGGATCGCGACGGGGACGAGGGCGATGGCCGGGATCGGGCGGACGACCTCCAGTACCGGCCCGAGCAGGTCCTCGGCGAGGCGGGAGCGCGCCACGAGCACGCCCGTCGCCACACCGAGCACCGCCGCGAGGAGGAAGCCGCTGAGGATACGGGTGAGGCTGTCGGTGAGGTCGGTCCAGTAGTCGGGCCCGGACAGCCGGTCGGCGAAGGCGTGGGCCACGTCGGTGACCGTGGGGAACTGCGAGAAGCGCAGCCACAGATCGATGTCGAGGCTGGTCAGCGCCTGCCACACGCCGAGGGCGACCACCAGCGCGGCCACCCGCAGGGCGTACCGGCCGGCGATGGGCAGGGGCCGGCTCACGACGCCCGCTCCAGTGCGTCGGCGTACGTCACCACGCGGGCGCCGCCGTGCTCGGCGACGTACGCCTTCGCGGTCGCCGGTGCGACGAAGGGCAGCAGCTCGTCGCCGTCGGCCACCCAGACCGCCTTGTCGGCGAACCAGAGGGTGCCGGTGGTGGCGTCGGGGACGTAGGCCGCGCGGATGCCGTCCTGGTGGGCCGAGACGTACGCCAGGAGTTCGGCCGGCGTCTTGAAGGTGCGGGTCGCGGAGACGCCCTTCGGCCAGACCTCGCTCGCGGCGGCCGGCGGGGAGGCGGTGAGCTGCTTGGCGTACGACGTGCCGAGGGCCTTCTTGGCGTACTGGTCGTCGACGAAGGCGTCCACGTCGATGTCGCCGGTCAGTTTGGCCGACTTCAGGATCGAGACGTCGTCCTTGAGCGCGGAGACCAGTTGGGGCTTGATCGCGGGGTCGAAGGTGGAGATGCCGTGGGCGCCGTTGTAGAGGTAGACGACCTCGGCGGGCAGGCCGGTGGCCTTCGCGACCTTTTCGGCGGCGTCGACGGGGTGGTCGTTCAGATAGTCCGTGGCCTCGGCCTGGGCCTTGAGGAAGGCCTCCAGGACGGTCGGGCGGTGCTGTGCGAACTCCTCGCGGGCGGTGACGCCGTGGAAGGTGGGGAGGTTCAGCTCGGCGCCGTCGTAGAGGGCCTTGGCCTTGCCCTGGAAGGTGAGCAGGCCGGGCCAGGCGACGAACTGGGAGAGCGCGTCCGCGCTGCCCGCCGACAGGGCCGAAGCGCCCACCGCGGGCTGCTGGTTGAGCTTCTCGACGTCCTTGTCCGGGTCGAGGCCGGCCCGCTGGAGGGCCCGTACGAGGGTGCCGTCGGCGGCGGAGCCGACGCTGGTGGAGACCTTCTTGCCGCGCAGGTCCGTCAGCGTGGACAGCTTCGAGTCGGGCGGGGTGACGATCGTGTTGAGGCCGCCGCGGAGGTTGTAGCCGGTGACGGAGACCAGGTGGGTCGGCTTGCCGAGCTGCTTGCCGCGGGCCGCGTTGATGAGGAGCGGGAAGTCGCCCATCGAGCCGATGTCGATCTTCCCTGCGGTCATCTGGGCGGTGATCGGGGCGCCGGTCGCGTAGTCCTGCCAGTCGACCTTGTAGGTGGTGCCGTCGCCGAGTGCGTTGAGCTCCTTCTCGAAGTAGCCGAGCGAGCGGAGCAGGGTGCCGGCGGTGACGGTGTTGATGGTCCTGGACTGGTAGCCGACGGTCACGGTGACCGTGGATCCGTCGCCCGCCTCGGCGCTGCCGCCGCAGGCCGTCAGGGGCGCCAGCAGCAGGAGGGCGGCTGCCGCGACTGCGTGGTTCTTCATGGGGGTCGGGACCTCTCAGCGGAGCAGATAGGGCATGTTGACCGTGACGGCTCCGGTGGGACAGCGGGCCGCGCACGGGCCGCAGTACCAGCACTCGTCGACGTGCATGTAGGCCTTGCCGCTGCTCTCGTCGATGGCGAGGGAGTCCAGCGGGCACATGTCGACGCAGAGCGTGCAGCCGTCGATGCACTTCGACTCGTCGATGGTCACGGGCACGTCGGCCCGCTGGGGCGCCAAGGGCATGGCTGTCTCCAGGAAGGTCCAGCTCGGAAGGGAGGGGGTGGGTCACAGGGACCGGTGCAGCAGGCCGCTCATCGTGATGCGGTCGCCGCGGAAGCGGATGAACTCCAGGTCGACGGGGCGGCCGTCGGCGAGGTGGGTGAGGCGTTCCAGCATCAGGACGGCGGCTCCGCGCGGGGCTTCGAGTACGGCGGCGGAGTGGGCGTCCGCGTTGACCGCCTCCAGGGTGATCTCGGCGTGGCCGAGGCCCTGGCCGGTGATCGACTCCAGGAGCCGGAAGACGTCGGTGTTCTCCAGGTCGGCGCCGAGCAGGGCGGTGCCGATGTCGAGCGGGATGTAGGTGAGGTCGAGGGAGAGGGGGAGGCCGTTGAGCCGGCGGAGGCGTTCGATGTAGAGGACATCGGTGCCGGGCGGGACATGGAGGCGCTCGGCGACCGGGTGCGGTGCCGGGGCGGGGCCCATCGTGCGGACCTCGTTGGTGACGGTGCCGTGTTCGCGCAGGGTTTCCGCGAGGCCCATCAGACGGTCGAGGCCGTGCGGGTACTTCCGGGCGACGACCACGGTGCCGACGCCGGGGAGGCGGTCGACGAGACCTTCGGCGCGGAGCAGGTCCAGGGCTTGGCGGACCGTGTTGCGGGAGGCGCCGTAGTCGGTGGCGAGGGTCGTCTCGTGGGGGAGGGTGCCGTCCTCGAAGCCGCCGGAGAGGAGCTGGTGACGCAGGAGATCGGCGAGCTGGCGTGCCTGGTCCGCGCGCAGCCGACGCCGCGCGCGGTGGGCGGCGACGGTGGTCGCGCCCTGGCCGGCGTGGTCGCGGACGCGGTCGGAAGGGGGCATGGCGGGAACCATACCGAGGGGGTAGGGAATGAGGTGTTGCAGGAGTGTTGCGCCACTACGGGCGTTGCTGGGACAGCCGTTGACCTGCGGTTTCAGGGGTGCGCGGGGGAGATCTGCCACCCCGCCTACGCCAACGCGCTCAACCCCGGTCCAAAAACGATCAGCAGCGGCAGCAGCGGCACCAGACCCGCCACCGTGGCGGTCACCGCGCGGTGCCTGCGTCCCAGCCGGGGCCGCGGCTCCAGCAGCCGGTCCACTCGCTCGCCCAGCAGCCGGTGGCTGGACGCGCAGGACAGCACGCCCCGGTGCTGGTTCAGCTCGATCAGGGCCAGCGCGGTGGTCAGATGGCCGCAGCGCCGGGACGCGGTGTCGTCGGCGGCGAGCTCCACCAGGCGGTGGGTCTGCTCGCAGAAGTGGGCGAACAGCGGGACCCGGGAGAAGCCGGTCGCCAGGGCCGTCGACAGGTGCAGCAGCCAGTCGTGGTGGGCGCGGGCGTGGTCGCGCTCATGGGTGAGGACGGCGTCCAGCTGTACGTCGGTGAGGCGGTGCAGCGCTCCGGTCGTCACCACCAGTTGCGGCGGGTTGCCCGGCATCCACCAGGCGTCGGGGTACTCGTCCTCCAGCACCAGGAGCGGGCCGCGCGCGGCCTTCTCCAGCCCGCCGGGCAGTTCGGGGGCGCGCTCGCGCAGGTGCGCCCTCGTCCGGCCCCGCCGCCGGCGGGCCTCGACCAGTTCGCGGGCCAGCATCGCCGTCGTCCAGGCGGCGCCGCAGGCCAGCAGCAGGGTGAGGACGGTGGCCCAGGCCGGAGCGGCGGAGAGGTCGTACGCCGCGGTCACGGCCGGGGGCGCGGGGGCGAAGACATGGTCGCGGACCGTGTGGAAGACGGCGGCGGCGCCCAGGACCAGGGCGGTGAGATTGCACATCAGCACGGTGGCGACCAGGCACTGCCACACCCACAGCGCGACCACGGGTTCCCGCTCGGGCCAGTCGGCCCGGGTCAGCGCACGCGGCGCCGGCACGGCGGCCGTCAGGGCGACGGCGCTCAGCAGGAGCAGGCAGACAGTCATGCCACGGGCTCCGGATCCTGGTCGACGGAAGGGGCGGCGAGGGGGTGCGCGGCGGGGGTGCGGGTCGTGCGGGGTCCCGCGCACACCGTCCGCCGCCGTCAGTATGACGGCGCCGGGCGGCACATGGCAGACCTCGACGGCAGCGCCGCCCGCCACCTCAACTCATCCTCGACTCCGCCGGTTCCCGAGCGGCACGTCAGAGACCCGCGGACAGCCCACCCGGGCTCGCGCCCGACCCCACGACCCGTCCCACGACCTCGCCGAGGCCGACCGGTACCCCGTCCGGTCCAGGGGCCCATGCCGACAGGGTCACCACGTCGCCGTCCTCCAGGAACGTCCGCTTGCCGTCGGGGAGTTCGAGGGTGTCGCGGCCGTTCCAGGTCAGCTCCAGCAGGGAGCCGCGTTCCTGTTCGGTGGGGCCGCTCACCGTCCCGGAGCCGTACAGGTCACCGGTTCGCAGCGAGGCACCGTTGACCGTCATATGGGCCAGTTGCTGGGCGGCCGTCCAGTACATGGAGGAGAAGGGAGGCTCGGAGACGACATGGCCGTTGACGGCGACGGAGATACGGAGGTCGTAGCCGGCGGGCTCCGCGTCGGGGACGGTGTCGTCGAGGTACGGCAGCAGTTCGTGCGTCCTCTGCGGTGGGGCCACCCGGGCCTCCTCCAGCGCGTCGAGCGGGGTGATCCACGCCGACACGGACGTGGCGAAGGACTTGCCGAGGAACGGGCCGAGGGGGACGTACTCCCAGGCCTGGATGTCGCGGGCCGACCAGTCGTTGAGCAGACAGAGGCCGAAGACGTGGTCCCGGAAGTCGGCCAGGGCCACGGGGGAGCCCATGGGCGACGGTGCCCCGACCACGAAGCCGACCTCCGCCTCGATGTCCAGGCGGACGGAGGGGCCGAAGACCGGGGCCGGGTCGGTGGGGGCCTTGCGCTGGCCGGAGGGGCGTACGACCTCGGTGCCCGAGACGACGACCGTGCCCGAGCGGCCGTGGTAACCGATGGGGAGGTGCTTCCAGTTGGGGGTGAGGGAGTCCGCGGCGTCGGGACGGAAGATCTGGCCGACGTTCCGGGCGTGGTTCTCGGAGGCGTAGAAGTCGACGTAGTCGGCGACCTCGAAGGGGAGGTGCAGAGTCACGGACGACAGGGGGTGGAGGAACTCCGCGACGGTGGCCTGGTGGGCCGGGACCGTCACCCAGGCCGTCAGCGCGCGCCGGACGTCCGACCAGGTGGTGCGGCCCGCGGCGAGCAACGCGTTCAGCGAGGGCCGGGCGAGGAGGGGGGCGTAGGGGGAGCCGAGGGCCAGGGCCGCCGCGCCGGCGTCGAGGACGTGGTCGCCGAGGCGGACGCCGACGGTGCGGTCGGTGGCGCCGGGCCGGGAGAAGACGCCGTAGGGGAGGTTGTGCGGGCCGAAGGGGTCGCCCTCGGGGAGATCGAAGGGGGGCATGGGGTGCTGCCTCACTCTCCAACGCTTGGTAGGTGATGTCACCGCGTACGCATGTGGTCGCGCCACACGTTACGGCCGAGTTGCCTGTCCCGGCAGTGCCTAAAGAGTTAGCAATGTCCTGATAAGCATCGGTCGGAGGCGGCAATTCCGGCTTAGCTTCCTTTGGGGACAACGGGCGGGGTGGGGCCGTTCCGTGGACGGGACACGTGGGGGGACCCGTGGCCAGGAGTGCTGACGTTCGTGTGCCGTTCGAGCCCGACCGAGAAGTACCGGGTTTGATCGTGAAGTTCGGCGACTATCCGCTGCATCACGGCGGGGTCGGCGCGATCCGCAGTCTGGGCCGTCTCGGCGTCCCGATGTATGCGATCACGGAGGACCGTTACACGCCCGCCGCGGCTTCCCGCTATCTCCGGAAGGCGTTCGTCTGGCCGACGACCGGGACGGAGGAGCCGGGCCGGCTCGTCGAGGGACTGCTCAGGATCGGCCGCAGGATCGGCCGCCCCACCGTCCTGGTGCCGACCGACGAGGAGGCCGCGGTGCTGATCGCCGAGCACCGGATCGAACTCGGCGCCCGTTTCCTCGTCCCGCCCGTCGAGCGCGGCCTGCCCCGCCACCTCGCCAGCAAGCAGGGGCTGCACGAACTCTGCGTGGAACACGGCATACCCAGCCCGACGGCCGCCTTCCCGCAGTCGTACGACGACATCGTCGCCTTCGCCGACAAAGCCCGCTTCCCGGTGGTGGCGAAGAACCGCGAGGCGTTCGTGCGCCGCACCCGCCCGGCCGTGAACGGCACGACCCGGATCGCCACCCGGGAGGGGCTGCTCGCCCTCGCCCGTGACTGGGGCGAGCAGCCCGCGGTGATCCTCCAGGAGTACCTGCCCCGGGAGGAGGCCGAGGACTGGATCGTGCACGCCTACTTCGACGCGGACTCCACCCCGCTCGCGATGTTCACCGGCGTGAAGGTCCGCTCCTGGCCGCCGCACGCCGGAATGACGGCGAACGCGTATGTCGTCGACAATCCGGAACTCGCGGACCTGGCCGCGCGTTTCATCAAACAGATCGGCTTCACCGGAATCATCGACCTCGACCTGCGCTTCGACCGGCGCGACGGGCTGTACAAGCTCCTCGACTTCAACCCCCGTGTGGGAGCCCAGTTCCGGCTCTTCGAGAACGAGTCGGGGGTGGACGTCGTCCGCGCCATGCATCTGGATCTGACCGGCCGCTCCGTTCCGGAGGGGGAACAGCGGGCCGGGCACCGGTACATCGTGGAGAACATCGATCTGCCCGCCCTCCTCGCCTACCGCCGCAGCGGCTATACGACACCGCACGCGCCGGCCCGGGCGAGCGGGACCGAGCTGGCCTGGCTCGCGGGTGACGACCCGCTGCCGTTCCTCACGATGCTCGCGCGCTTCGTACGACCGGGCGCGAAACACCTGTATCAGCTGTGGCGGACCAACCACCGTGGCGCCGCCACCCATTGACGCGTCGAGGAAACGCGCGACAACAGCACACGCACCACCGCGAAGTGACGAAGTGATGTCCTGGGGAGGGACTTCGTGATCCGACCAGTCGCAGTCATCGGCGCCGGGCCCTTCGGGCTGTCGACCGCCGCACATCTCAGGGCCCGCGGCATCCCCGTCCGCGTCTTCGGCGAACCCATGGTGAGCTGGCGCGACCACATGCCCGCGGGCATGCTCCTCAAGTCCACCCCGGTGGCCTCCAACCTGGACGCACCGCAGCCGGGCCACACCCTGGCCGACTACTGCGACGCGGCGGGCATACCGCGGCTGGTGACCGACGAGGACATCATCCCCGTCGAGACCTTCATCGCATACGGCGACTGGTTCCAGCAGAAGCTGGTGCCCGAGCTGGAGCGGGTGCGGGTCGTCTCCGTCGACCGGGACAAGAACCACGGCTTCGAACTGAAGCTGGACTCCGGCGAATTGTTCAGCGCCCGCGCGGTCGTCGTGGCCACGGGACTCTCGGGCCTCGCGCACCTGCCCCCCGAGCTCACGCTCGCCGACGGCCCCGCCCCGACGGCCCCCGTCTCCCACAGCTCCCAGCACCATGACCTCAGCCGCTTCTCCGGCCGCGACCTGATCGTCGTCGGGGCAGGTCAGTCCGCGTTGGAGACGGCCGCCCTTGCGGCGGAGGCCGGCGCCCGGGTCAGGGTCGTGGCGCGCGGGCGGGGCAGCGTCGCCTTCGGCGCACCTCCCTGGCAGCAGCCCCGGCTGCGCCCGGAGTCGCCGTTCGGCCGCGCCTGGTCCCTGTGGGCGCTCAGCTACTACCCCCACCCCTACCGCCACCTCCCGGCCCAGGCCCGCCACTACCTGGTCCGCCGGGTCCTCGGCCCGCTCGGCGCCTGGTGGCTGCGTGACCGCTTCGAGGGCAAGGTGCGGGTCAGCGAGGTCCGCCGTGTCCTCAAGGCCGACATCGCCGACGGCCACCCGTCCCTGTCCGTCCTCACCCTCACCGGCCACACCGAGCGCCTTGCCGCCGACCACGTCATAGCCGCGACCGGCTATCGCGTCGACCTCGCCGCGATGGACTTCCTCGGCCATGAACTCCGCACCCGGCTGGCGGTCAGCCGGGGTGCGCCCAGGCTCGGCGCCGGCTATGTCTCCTCGGTGCCCGGCCTGTACTTCACGGGGCTCCCTTCGGCGTCGTCGTACGGGCCGGTGATGCGGTTCGTGTGCGGCACGGAGTTCGCCTCACCGAGGCTGGCGAGGCATCTGGCGGCGGCCCACGGGTAGCACCGGTCCGGCGATCAGATCTCCCCGGCCGCCCGCTGCCACGCCATGAACTCCTCGACCAGCTCCGGCGGATTGGCGTACTCCGTCGCGTGCGCCTCCCAGCCGGGGCACTCCATGTCGAAGACCACGACGGGCAGCGGGCGGCCGAAGATCTTCTCGATCACGCCGTCGGCGTGGAGGTGGCGGGCGAGGTCGATGACGGCGTCGTAGAAAGTGCAGACGGAGGAGGTCGGTCCTGGCGCTGAGGTCGTCGTCGTCCAGCACCCGGTCGAGGTCGAACTCACCGTCGTACCAGACACCGAGCTGCTTGACCTCCTCCACATACACCCGGCTGCCCACCGGGTCCTCGGGGATGTTGCCGAGCATCTCGAAGCCGTCGAGGAGCCAGTAGGCGTAATTCCAGCGGACCTCGCCCTCGCCACCCGGGTACTTCTCCCGCTCGTACTGGCTCTCGGTGTTGTAGCCGATGGCCACGTACGGGTGGCGGTCGTCGGCGTCGACGCGCCAGATGCGGAAGGAGAGGGCGTACATCTCGGGCTTGAGCCGCTCGGGGAAGCGTTCGAGGACGCCGGCGGCTGCCGCCCGCAGATGGTCCAGAAAGGTCTCCGGTCGATCCGTTGGATCCGTCACCCCGCGAGGATCTCACCCACGTCGAAGACCCCTGACGACGACTACGACCGGTACCGGCCCAGCGTCCTCAGCCCCGGTATCGGCCGAGTGTCCTCAGCCCCGGCAGTGCCCGGTCCTCGAAGTCGAACAGGGCGAGGTTCTCCCACGCGTTGCCGGACGCCGGGTCCTCCGGATTCCAGCCGCTGCCGGAGCGGTAGGTCCAGGCGCCTTCCCAGTAGCAGTGGCCGAGGCCCTGACCGCCCGGGACGGCGGCCATGAGGTCGGCCACCGCGCGCAGCCACGCGGCCTGGCCCTCGGGGGTGGCGGGGAAGCCCGGGGTGAGCTGCGCGGGGCTGTTGAGGATGTCGTTGACGTCGTCCTCGCTGCTCAGCGTGAACGGGTACGCGGTCTCGGCGATGACCACCGGCTTGCCGTAACGGGCGGTGATGTCCGCGAAGTTGGCGGCGGCCGCGTCCAGCCCGCCGTGCCAGAAGGGGTAATACGACTGGGCGATGATGTCGAAGTCGAGCCCGTCGGCGACCGCGTTGTCGAACCACCAGCGAGACGTGCCGTTGTCACCGCCCGCGGCGATGTGCAGCATCGTGCGCACCCGGGGCTGGGTGTCCCGGGCGGCGCTCAGCCCGGCCTTCAGCAGCAGGAGGAGATTGCCCCAACCCCCGCCGTCACTGCCCCAGTTCTTGCCCTCGGGCCACAGCATGCCGCCGTTGATCTCATTGCCGACCTGGACGAACGCGGCCGGGGTGCCCTGGCGCCGCAGCGCGCCCAGTACATCGGCCGTGTGGTCGTACACCGCACGGGACAGGCCCGTCACGTCCAGGCCCGCCCACGCCGCCGGCTTGGTCTGGTGCGCCGGGTCGGCCCAGGTGTCCGAGTAGTGGAAGTCGACCCAGATGCCGATGCCGGCCCGCCTCAGCCGGCGGGCGAGGGGGAGGATGTGCGCCTTGGTGTTGTAGCCGTCGACCGGGTCGACCCACACCTTCAGCCGGGCGTGGCTGATCCCCGAGCGGGCGAGCAGCCGGACCGGGTCCTCGCGGTGGCCGTCGGCGGTGCGGTACACGGCGCCGTGGTCCTCGTTCTTGGGCAGCGAGGAGATGTCCATGGCCCGGATCTCCAGGCGGCGCCCGCCTGTTGATGCCGCAGCCGGCACCGCGCCCAGCACGGGGACGGCCAGCGCGGCGGCTCCCGCAGCGGTGAGCACACTGCGTCTACGCATGTCAGAGTCCTTTCACAGCACAAGAACAGAGGTGTCAGCGCGGCTCGCGGAACACCTCGACCGCACCTGCCGGTACGGCGGCCCGGCCGCCGTCGGGTCCGGCGGGTCGCCACCACCCCGAGCGTCGTGCGGCATGGGTGGGCCCCCGGGGATCGGCAAGAGAATGCCCCGGTGTCTGTGAGCGTGCACATATTTCGGAGTGGGGCGACACCCGCGAGCAACAAGTAGGTAACCCGACACACTCTCCATTGACAAGGGGTGAAACGCTTCTGTTCTGTGCACGCTCACAGAGTCATGCCGACCGCGCCCCGGACTCGCCGGAACCGCGGCCGGCCCTTCGAGGACCCAACTCCCATGTCGTGCTGCGGGATTCGACGTGAGCGCCAACCGGAGCGGACGTCAACGGATGTGAAAGGTGCGGCCGTCCGGTTCGCGTCGAGTCGGCGGGGGATTCCATCCGTATTCTCTGATCATGGCCGCACCCACCGCATATTCACTCGTCGCCACTGACCTGGACGGAACCCTGCTCCGGGGCGACGACACGCTCTCCGACCGCTCGCTCGCCGCTCTCGCGCGCGTGGCGGCGGCCGGGGCCCGGCATCTGGTGGTGACCGGCCGGCCGGCCCCGAGAGTGCGGCCGCTCCTCGACGACCTCGGCAGCACCGGGCTCGCGGTGTGCGGGCAGGGTGCGCAGGTCTACGACGCGGGCGCGGACCGTCTGCTGTGGTCGGTCACCCTGGACCGGGAGTTGGCCGAGACCGCGCTCGGCAAGATCGAAGCAGAGGTCGGCCAGGTCTACGCGGCCGTCGACCAGGACGGTGTGGACGGCCTCACGCTCATCGAGCCCGGGTATCTGATGCCGCACCCGACCCTGCCCGCCGTGCGGGTGGGCCGCCGCGACGACCTGTGGTGCGAGCCGATCAGCAAGGTGCTGCTGCGCCACCCCGCCCTGTCCGACGACGAGTTGGCGGCGACCGCGCGCGGAGTCGTCGGTTCCCTCGCGACGGTGACGATGTCCGGCCCCGGCACCGTCGAACTCCAGCCATGCGGCATCACCAAGGCGACGGGCCTCGCACTGGCCGCCGAGTACCTCGGCCTCGGCCCGCGGGACACCCTCGCCTTCGGCGACATGCCCAACGACATCCCCATGTTCGACTGGGCGGCCCACGGCGTCGCGATGGCCAACGCCCACCCCGAACTCAAGGCCGTGGCAGACGAGGTGACCCTGTCGAACGAGGACGACGGCGTCGCCGTCGTCCTCGAAAGACTCTTCAGCGGCTCTTAGTACGCGCCGTACACGTTGTCGATCGAGCCGTACACCGCGGCCGCGTAGTTGCAGGCCGCGGTGATGTTCGCGACCGGGTCGTAGGAGTTCCACGAGGTGCCGGCCACGTGGTACGCGTTGAAGGTCGGGTCGATCACCTGGAGCAGGCCCTTGGAGGGCGTGCCCGCGATCGCGTTGGAGTCCCAGTTGTTGATGGCGTACGGGTTGCCCGAGGACTCACGGATGACGTTGCGGTAGATGCCGTCGTAGGAGCCGGGGATCCCGTTCTGGGCCATGACCTGGAGCGAGGCGCGGATCCAGCCGTCGAGGCTGTCGGAGTAGCCGAGCGAGGTGGCGGTGACCGTGGTCGTGGTGGCCGCGGACGCGGTGGTCGCGCCGACGACGGGGAAGGCGAGCGCGGCGATGGCGGCACCGGTGACGGCGAGCTTGCGGGACAGACGCATGACGAAGTTCCTCTCCGTCGCCTGCGAGGTGAGCTGTCGGGTTCGGGCGGGAGCTGCCCGGCCATGCCGAAGAAGGCATGACTTCACCCCAAGCCGTACCGGTATGTCCGAAGACGCCCGGTCCGGCGACTTACCTGGGTCCCCCGCTCCTGCCGTGAAGTTCTCTGTGTGAGCGATCTACGGGTGGCGGCAGGATTCGGCGTCCACCCGGGCCGGGAACGTATGCGACTGCACATGTCCGAAACAAGTACCGGATTCACAGATGGCACCTGTTGACCTTGGTGCGTGGATTGTGAGGCCCGGAATTCCGGGGTTTTCGGACAGGGTGAAGTGAGCCAACTCACCGTCAAGCGCAAGAGTGGCAAATCGGGCAATGCGGCCCAACTCGCAGTTAACCGGCCGTTCGTGGAATCCGCTTCTCCCAGGTCCGGTGGAAGACCACCTCGCCACCCTCCGTGCAGATCACCTCGTTGGAGGTCAGGAACACAGCCGACTCACAGGTGATCTCCGAGCGGGTCCGGACGGTCGTGTCCCAGCCCAGCTCCGGCCGGTGCAGCCGGATCGACCAGTCCGAGCGGGCGCGGGCCGACAGGGGGTCGGTCTCGTTGACCGAGTACGTCTCCAACGCGTCCTCGGTGAACTCCAGCCCGTCGGGGTAGACGCGGGTGCCGCCGTAGCGGGGGTCGACCTCGAGTCGCCACTCGCCCGTGGCGACGTCCCGGACGACGAGCCGCTCGGGGCGGGGTTCGTCGAGAGTGGCCGGGTGGTTCACGCCCAGTGGTTCCGACTGCTCGGGCTCCCCGAATGCGATGTCGCCGTCCAACTCCCGCGAACGCACCGGCAGTTCCAGGAAGCTGCCCGCCGGGTCCAGCGTGAACCCGGCCTCCGACTCGGGCTGCGGCCAGATCCAGGGCCAGTACGCGGAGGAGACCGCGAGCCGGATGCGATGGCCCGGCGGGAAGACATGCCCGATGCCGTTCAGGTCGAAGACGACCTCCCCGGTCGCCCCCGGCTCCCACGGCACCGCCCGGTCCCGCCCGTGCCGTGCCGACAGGTTCAGCACGCCCCGGGTGACCAGCGTCGACGCACCGTCCGGCGCCACATCGCACAACCGTGCGATCACCTGCCCGCGCGGCACCTCGCACGTCACCCGCAACCGCACCCGGGGCCGCCCCAGCACCCAGGTCTCCTCGCCCACCGCGAACTCGAAACAGGCCGAGCGGGCGTCCTCCTCCCGCTGGTCGGGCGGCAGGTCGGCGTCGTTCCCGAACGGGAAGAAGCGCCCGGCGTCCACCCCCGTGTGCTGCGGGGAGCGGACGAGGACGGGGGCGCCCTGGAGGCCGTACGAGATGGTCGTGACGTGCGGGGAGGGCCAGGCCGGCTCGCCGACCCAGCGGCCGGGGAGGGTGTCGTACACCGTGGCGGGGCGGTGGGAGTCGCTGACGTAGGCCCGCAGGAGGGGTTCGCGCATGACGCCGGTGTCGACGCCCTTCAGGTGCTGGTCCCACCAGCGCAGGGTCTCCTGGAGAAAGCCGATCGCCGGGCCCGGCGGCAGCCCGCGGTCCGGGTACTGGTGGGACCAGGGGCCGATGAGCCCGCGTACCCGGTCCGGCGGCAGCTGCTCGACGAGCCTCAGCACCGTGTCGCGGTACGGGTCGTGCCAGCCGCCCACCGCCAGGACCGCCGCGTCGATCGCGCCGTAGTCCTCGCAGACGCTGCCGTGCCGCCAGTAGGCGTCGCGGGTCTGGTGGTTCAGCCAGGTGTGGATGAACGGGTCGACATGCTCCAGGCGTTCGAGCCACAGGTCCCGCCAGGCCGGGCCCGCGTACTGCGGGTCGGGCGGCCGGGAGACGAAGGCCAGCATGGTGGCGGCCCAGGCGTGCATGTCGACGGCGAGGACGGAACCTCCCATGTAGTGCACGTCGTTGTCATAGCGGTCGTCCGTGGAGCAGACCGTGACGACCGCCTTGAGCGGCTCGGGCGCGAGGGCCGCGATCTGGAGGGAGTTGAAACCGCCCCAGGAGATGCCGAACATGCCCACCCGGCCGTCGCACCAGGGCTGCGCCGCCAGCCAGTTGACCACCTCGACCCCGTCGGCCAGCTCGGTCGCCGAGTACTCGTCCGTCGGCAGCCCCTCGCTGTTGCCGTGCCCACGGACGTCGACGCGCACGGAGGCGTAGCCGTGGCCCGCGTACCAGGGGTGGCGCTGGAAGTCGCGGGGCGCGGTCCAGTCGGTCAGCCGGTACGGCAGGTATTCGAGCAGAGCGGGTACCGGTTCTTCGGTGAGCGGCCGCCACACGCGCGCGTACAACAGCGTCCCGTCCGGGAGCGGGATGCGGAGATCCTCGTGGGCCGTCTCGTAGGGGAAGGACGTACGGATGTGCAGGCTCATCGCTGTGACCTCAGTGGACGGGGTGCATGGTGCGGCGCAGCCACGGCGCGGCGGCCATCACCGCGAGACCCGCGACCACCGCGATCGCGCCGTTGACGCCGAAGTAGGCCGGGTGGGAGACATCGTCGTAGAGCTTCACCGTCTGGGCCTGGATGCCGTTGGCGAGGGCGAGGGAGAGGAACCAGAGGGACATGGTCTGGCTGGAGAAGGCGGCCGGGGCCAGCTTGGTGGTGGCGGACATGCCGGAGGTCTCCAGGAGGATGTCGCCGAGGCCCAGGAGCAGGTAGGAGCCGACGATCCACCAGACGGACATCAGGTAGTCGTCGCTGCCGTGCCCGCTCGTCGGCACGACCATGAGCAGGAACGAGAGACCGCCGAGTACGACGCCGATGGCGATCTTGTTGGAGGCGTGCGGCTGGCTGCGGCCCATCCGTACCCACAGCGCGGCCACGAAGGGCGCGAGCCCGACCTCGAAGGCGCCCAGCGCGGAGGCGTACCAGCTGGCCGGGAAGTCGAAGCCGAGGATCGTCGTCTCGGCGTTCGTCGAGGCCAGCAGCATCATCGTGGAGTAGGCCTGGAAGAGGATGAAGTTGAAGACCGTCGAGGCGAGGAAGAGCACGATGTAGGGCCTGAGCCGGCCGCGTTCCTCCGGAGTGACCCGGGGGCTGGTGAACATCACCGTGAAGTAGACGACCGGCGCGATCACCGAGATCAGCGTGAGCAGGTCGACGAACCGGTCCATGGTCAGCCAGCCGGCCAGGGCGAGCGCGGTGGCGACCAGGCCCACGGCCACGACGCCGACGACGATCAGCCGCACCGCCCGCCGCATCGCGTCCCGAGCGAGCGCGAACTCGGCGGCGTGCTTGCGCCCGGCCAGGTGACGGCGCCCGGCGACGTACTGAACGAGCCCGAAGGTCATGCCGATCGCGGCGGCCGAGAAACCCCAGTGCCAGCCCTTGTGGTCGCCCAGCCAGCCGGTGATCAGGGGGCCCGCGAAGGCGCCGATGTTGATCGCCATGTAGTAGAGGGCGAAACCGGCGTCACGCCGCTCGTCGTCGGTCCGGTAGAGCTTGCCGACCATGGTGGCCACGTTGGGCTTGAGCAGCCCGGTGCCGGCGCTGATCAGCCCGAGGCCCACCCAGGTCATGGCCGAGGTCGGCACGGCCATGGAGTAGTGCCCGCAGGCGATCAGGATGCCGCCCCACAGCACCGCGCGGTACGAGCCGAGCATGCGGTCGGCGAGCCAGCCGCCGGCGACGGAGACGAGGTAGACGAGGGTGCCGTAGGCCGCGGAGACGGAGGCGGCGGTTCCGGCCGACATGCCCATGCCCTCGTTCGCCACCGAGTCGGCGAAGTACAGGACGAGGATGGCCTGCATGCCCAGGAACGAGAAGCGCTCCCAGACCTCCAGACCGGAGAGGGTGAGCAGGCCTTTCGGCTGGCCGAAGAAGGCGGTGTCGTCCTCGGGGGGTGGCTGACTTCCGGGCTCTACATCGACACTGGTTCGAGACACACTCCACTACTTCCGTTTAACTCGATAGATATCCGTTCTTTTCAGGTGATCAGAAACATACCGGCCGTGATCCGATACCGCCCGCGCTGCACGGGTGGGGGGCGACGGTGATCGAAAGGTGACCGGATACGCTGACTTGAGTGAAGGCAGCGACCTATCGACAAACCGCGTAAGCGCCAGTAGACACCAGCAGACAGGAGACCCCTCGTGACCGTCGTCGGGCCGTTCGGGCTGAGCGTGCGGGACCAGGCTCTCGAAGCCGATGTCCAGGCCGGATTGGCTGCTGTCGAGGAGGGTTTGCTCGAAGCCACCAAGAGCGAGGTCCCCTTCATCACGGAGGCCGCACAGCATCTCGTCCGCGCGGGCGGCAAGCGCTTCCGGCCGCTTCTTGTGATGCTCACTGCTCGGTTCGGCGACCCGTACGCCCCCGGCGTGGTGCCGTCGGCGGTGGTCGTCGAGCTGACCCATCTGGCGACGCTGTACCACGACGACGTGATGGACGAGGCGACGGTGCGGCGCGGTGTCGACGCCGCGAACACCCGCTGGGGCAACTCCGTCGCCGTCCTCACGGGTGACTTCCTGTTCGCCCGCGCCTCACAGATCCTCGCCGACCTCGGCCCCGAGGCGGTCCGGATCCAGGCCGAGGCGTTCGAACGCCTGGTGACCGGACAGATCCTGGAGACCGCCGGACCGGTCGACGGCCGGGACCCGGTCGAGCACTACCTGGATGTGCTGGGCGGCAAGACCGGTTCGCTGATCGCGGTGGCGTGCCGGTTCGGTTCGATGATGTCGGGCGCCGACGAGTCGGTGGTCGATGTGCTGACGCAGTACGGGGAGCGGCTCGGCGTCGCCTTCCAGCTCGCGGACGACGTGCTCGACATCGCGTCCGACTCCCACGAGTCGGGGAAGACGCCCGGGACGGATCTCCGCGAGGGCATTCCGACGCTGCCGGTGCTGCGGTTGCGCGAGCGGGCGGCGCGGCTGGGGCTGGCGGAGGACGCGGCGCTGTGCGAGCTGCTGGACTCCGATCTGACCGATGACGCGCGGCTTGCGGAGGCGTTGGGGGCGCTGCGGACGCATCCCGCGCTGGAGCAGGCTCGGCGGGACACGGTTCGCTACGCGGAGGATGCGCGGGCCGCGCTGGCTCCGTTGCCGGAGTGCGATGCGAAGGCTGCGCTGACCGAGCTCTGTGACGCCGTGGTGCATCGGGCGGGGTAAGTCTCGGGGCTTGCTGTTTTGGTGCCGGGTGCGGGTCCGTTGTGGCTGGTCGCGCAGTTTCCCGCACCCCCGGGCGGCATCAATGTGATGCCGCTCACATATTTGGGCTGAGTCCAGGCTGGGATCTGTCCCGTATGTCTCCACGGAAGTCGGCGCAGGGGGTGCCGGCTCCGGGAAACGGGGAGACACGTTCATGCGTAAGAGGCTGATCGTCAGCGCTGTCGCCGTGGCTGCCGTGGCTGCCGTGGCTGTGCCCACTTCGGCCTCGGCCGTCGGGAACACCACCGAGACCGCGACCGTCCTCGCCACGAGTCTGCGCGGGGCCAACGAGGTGCCCGCCGGGGACGCGGACGGGGCCGCGCTGGAGTTCGTCGAGGTGCAGGGCGACCAGGTCTCCGTCGCCGTGAAGTGGCGCGGGCTCGACCGGCCGACCGCCCTGCACATCCACCAGGGCGCCAAGGGGGCCAACGGTGACGTCAAGGTCGACTTCGGCAAGGTGCTCGGGAAGGCCAGGGGGCACAGCGTCACCGGCACGGTGACGGTGAAGGACGCGGCGCTGCTCGACGCGCTGAAGTCCGACCCGGGTTCGTTCTACGCCAATCTGCACACCAAGCAGTTCCCCGGTGGAGCCGTGCGGGGGCAGCTGCACCAGGTCACCGTCGCCGGCTTCGACTTCCGTGACGCGCTGAAGAACGTCCAGGCGTCCGTGGTGAAGGGCGAGCAGATCTACGAGTGCAAGGCGGCCACGGGCGGCGGGTACGCCTTCGCCCAGCGGGACGTCAGCGCCGTGCTCGGCGGCCGTATCGCACACTCGTTCGTGGCCCCCAACTCCGGTACCCCGCAGTGGGTCGCGCCCGACGGCAGCGCGGTCACCGGCGCCGTCCTGTCCCGGACCCCGAACGGCGACGGCAACATCCCGGAGCTGGACCTGAAGGCCACTCAGTCCGGCAAGCAGCGCGGTCTGCTGGCCCGTACGACCGAGATCCTGCGGCTCAACACCGTCGGCGGAGTCGCTCCGGCCGGTGCCTGCACACCGGGGGAGATCGTCGGAGTGCCGTACCGCGCGGACTACGTGTTCCTGCGCGGCTGACCAGCGTGTCCGGAGCGGCGTCCTCCGTGCGACCCCTACGGGTCGGGGGAGGCGCCGCCTCCGTGTGTCATACCCCAGGTGTACGTGGAGTTGAGCCCGCGGGCTGACGCCCCGCCGCCGCCGATTTGGTCAGATGGGAACCACGGGAAAACACCAATCCTCACCGATTCGGGTGAGAATGGCGGCTACGGGTTGGACGTGGGGGGCACCTCCCTAGGCAGGGGGAGCGCTTCAGAGGACGCCGCCGCCGACGACGGAGGTAGGGCACACATGGCACCGTACGAATCCGACGACACCACGCTCGCGGACGAGGCCGAGGACCTGCGCGCAGGGCGTCGCAAGGCCGCGCGGTACGTCGTCCCGGTCGCGGTCGTGGGGGTGGCCGCGGCGACCATCGGGCTCGTCCCCGCGCTCGCCGACTCCGGCGACCCGGACCTGCCGAAGATCAGCGCACAGCAACTCATCGAGAAGATCGCCGCGTCGGACGTACAGCAGCTGTCCGGCACCGTGAAGATCAGCACGGATCTGGGGCTGCCCGACTTCGGCGGGCTCGGGGACGCCTTCACGGGCGGCGGCTCGCGGTCCGGCGGAGACGGGTCGTCCGCCGACCCCTCCACCAAGCTGACCGAACTCGCCACCGGCACGCACACCCTGCGCGTCGCCTCCGACGGCCCGGACAAGCAGAAGGTCTCGGTGCTGGAGGACGCCGCCGAGTACAGCCTCATCCACAACGGCAAGGACGTGTGGGGCTACGACAGCAAGTCCAACGAGGTCTTCCACGCCACCGCCGACGAGAGCGCCCAGCGCGACGAGGAAGCCCCGGCCACGCCCAAGGACTTCGCCGACGAGGCCCTCAAGGCGGTCGACGACACCACCTCCGTGACGGTCGACGGCACCGCGCAGGTGGCCGGCCGGGACGCGTACCGGCTCGTCATCAAGCCCAAGGACGACGGGTCCACGATCGGCCAGATCACCGTCGCCGTGGACGCGAAGACCGGAATGCCGCTGAAGTTCACGCTGACCCCGTCGAGCGGCGGCGCGGCCGTCGTCGACGCCGGCTTCACCCAGGTCAGCTTCGCCGCGCCGGCCGCGTCCACCTTCGACTTCACCCCGCCCAAGGGCGCGAAGGTCACGGAGGAGGACAGCAACAGCACGGCCGCCCCGCGGGAGCACTCCAAGCCCTCCGGTGCCGAGGGCTTCGGCGCCGGCCTCGACGGGCTGAACGTGATCGGGGACGGCTGGGACTCCATCGCCGCCTTCGACACCGGCGGCCAGGGCATCCCGTCCGGCTCCGAGGCCGGCGGCGCCTTCGGCGGCTTCCTCGACTCGCTCGGCGACAAGGTGAGCGGCAAGTTCGGCGAGGGCACGGTCTTCAAGACGCGGCTGATCAACGCCCTGATCACGGAGGACGGCAAGGTCTACGTCGGCGCCGTGACCAAGGACGCGCTGGTGAAGGCGGCGGACGCGGCGAAGTAGCCACCGTACGGACCCACTTGTCGAGGGACCGGGGGACCGGGGACCCGGGGGACCGGGGGAACGAAGGAATGAGGGGAACGAGGTAGCCGATGGACCAGCCGCCCGCCACGGAGTCGCATTCCGGGGGCGCGGGTGACAGCGTCATCCACACCCGCGCACTCACCAAGCGCTACCGCGGCGGGCAGCTCGCCGTCGACGGTCTCGACCTGGCCGTCCCGGCGGGCAGTGTCTTCGGCTTCCTCGGCCCCAACGGCTCCGGCAAGACCACCACCATCCGGATGCTGATGGGCCTGATCGAGCCCACATCGGGCACGGCCCGGGTCCTGGGCCACCCCATGCCGCGCGCCACCCGCGCCGTACTCCCGCAGGTGGGCGCCCTCATCGAGGGACCGGCCCTCTACGGCTTCCTCTCCGGCCGCGACAACCTCGTCCGCTACGACGCCGCGGACCCGACCGCCGACCCCCGCACCCGGCGCACCCGCGTCGCGACGGCCCTGGACCGGGTCGGCCTGTCGGCGGCGGCCGGCAAGAAGGCGAAAGCGTATTCGCTGGGCATGAAGCAGCGACTGGGCCTCGCGGCGGCCCTCCTCCAGCCCCGCAAGCTACTTGTCCTCGACGAGCCCACCAACGGCCTCGACCCCCAGGGCATGCGTGAAATCCGCTCCCTGGTCCGCGAGTTGGCCTCCGACGGCACCACGGTCTTCCTCTCCTCGCACCTCCTGGACGAGATCGAGCAGGTGTGCACGCATGCGGCGGTCATGGCGCAGGGCAGATTGATCACCCAGGGCCCGGTGGCCGAGCTGGCGGCGGGCACGCGGGGCCGCCTGGTCGTGACGACGCCGGACCCGGGGGAGGCGGCGAGGGTGCTGAAGGAACAGGGAGCGGCGGACGTGGTCATCACGGAGGACCGGGTGACGGCAGAGCCCCCGGAGAGCGAACTGGCGGAGCTGAACGCGGCGTTGGTGACGGCGGGGGTAAGAGTGCGAGGCTTCGGCGTGGAACGGGCCTCCCTGGAGGACGCCTTCGTGGCCCTGACGGGGGAGGGCTTCGATGTCGCAGGCTGAGCTGAAGGCCTTTAAGGGGCGCGGGGAACCGCGCGACCAGCCCCCACTGACCGTCAGCCGCCGAACAACCCTCCGAGGCACCTTCTTCGGCAATGAACTGCTCACCACCTTCCGCCGCTGGCGCACCCTCGCCCTGCTCACCGTCCTCGCCGCTGTCCCCATCCTCGTAGGCATCGCCATCAAGATCGAGACCAGCGATGGCGGCGGCGTGGGCCAGGGCCGCGGCGGCGGAGGAGACGGCCCCGCCTTCATCTCCCAGGTCACCAACAACGGCCTCTTCCTGGTGTTCACGGCGTTGGCGGCCACCCTCCCCTTCTTCCTCCCCATGGCCATCGGCGTGATCGCGGGCGACGCGATCGCCGGCGAGTCCAACGCCGGCACCCTGCGCTACCTCCTCGTCGCCCCGGCCGGCCGCACCCGCCTGCTGCTCACCAAGTACGCGACGGTGATGACGTTCTGCGTGGTGGCAACGCTGGTCGTGGCGATCTCGGCGCTGGCCGTGGGTGCTCTCCTCTTCCCACTCGGCGATCTGACGACCATCTCCGGTACGCGGATCACCTTCACGGAGGGACTGGGCCGGGCGTTCCTCATCGCCCTGGTCGTCGCCGCGTCACTGACCGGCGTGGCCGCCCTGGGTCTCTTCGTCTCCACCCTCACCGGCAGCGGTATCGCGGCGATGGCGACGACCGTCGGCCTGCTCATCACGGTCCAGATCCTCGACCAGATCCCCCAACTGCACGCGCTCCAGCCGTACTTCTTCTCGCACTACTGGCTGTCCTTCGCCGACCTCATGCGCGAGCCCGTCTACTGGGACGACCTCCAGAAGAACCTGGGCCTCCAGGCCCTGTACGCGGCGGTGTTCGGCTCGGCGGCGTGGGCGAGATTCACGGCGAAGGACATCACGGCGTAGCTCAGACCTCTTCGTACGGGAAGCGCGCGAGCGGCGCCTCCTGGGCGAAGAACGTCTTCGCGCGCGCCAGCGCCTCCGTGTCGCCCAGGACGTCACCCGGCTTGCTGCCGTTGCCGAGCAGCACCCCGCCGAACCGCATCCGCATGTACGCCGCCGAGTGGTGGAGCGTGCCGATCAGCGGGTCGGCGACCTCGAACTCCTCGTGGGCCAGCGCAGTGACGCCCCACAGAGTGCGGCCCGCCATCGTGGCCTTGAAGTCGATGCCGGGGGTGCGCAGCCAGCCCGACCAGTAGTCGAGGTAGCGCTTGGCGTGGCCGGAGACCGAGTACCAGTAGAGCGGCGACGCGATCACGATGTCCGTCGCGGCGATCGTGGCGTCGAAGAGCAGCCCCGTGGTCCCGTCCGTGGGGCGCACATGGTCGCTGTCGTGCCGCAGGTCCTGGAAGTCGGGCAGCGGATGCGCCGCGAGGTCGATCCACCGCTGCTCGACGTCCGCGGGCAGCTGCTCGGCGGCCCGGCGGGCCAGCAGTTCGGTGTTGCCGTCGCTGCGGCTGCTGGCCAGGAGGAACAGGAAGCGGCGGGTCATGGGGACTCCAGGCATCGATGACGTACGGCGATTACACGCATCTGCATTATATGCGCGCGCAAGCAATCAGGGAAAGGGTCCCCGGTGAAGAGGGGAAGGGTCCCCAGTGAAGAGGGAAAGGGGCCCCGGTGAAGAGGGAAAGGGGCCCCGGTGAAGGGGGAAGGGCCCCGGTGAAGAGGGAAAGGGGCCCCGGTGAAGAGGGAAAGGCCCCCGGTGATGCCAGGGAGGCCCCTCAGTGAGGCCTTCCCGCCGGGCCGGTCAGCCGGGCCAGGGACGCCGTCTCGCGCGGCGGGTGCCCCGACAGATCGCCGAGCCGCCAGTCCGGCACCCATGGGACCCGGTACACGTCGATCACCGACTCGATGACCTTGACGTGCTGCGCGAGCGGTTTCGGCAGCCGCCCCGGCGCGTCCGCGACCAGGACCACCGCGTCGAGGTCGAGCCCCGGCGGAGCCGCGCCGCGCCGGAAGAGCTCCAGCGCGCGCAGTACCGCGGCCAGCCCGGCCGCATGGGTACGGGCCACTAGCAGCACCGACGGGGGATCGGCGGGGCCGGGCCAGTCACGGCCGCAGTCATGGCCGCCGTAGACGGATGAGAGAGTGGAGGTGCCGGCGCCGCCGTGGGTGCCGACCCAGGAGAAGCGCCGTGCCGTGGCGGTGGCGTGGGCGGGCTCCGGGGGCGGGCCCTGCGGTACGGCCACCGGCCCGCGGATCCAGATCTCCGGCCCCTGCTGCACCTGCGCTCTCCTTCCCGAGACGTCTCCCGTCTCGCCTGGGACGAGTCTGTGACGCCACGGTGACGTGAGTACCGGGAGCGAGCGGAGAGACTACTCAACAGTACGGGTACGACCGGCTCTTGACGCCGGGGGAGCGGCAGGCCGAGGGCCGGAGGGAGCACCATGGGACCCGAACACGCCGTCCGCCCACTCCCCGACGCACCGAGTGAGGGAACGATGTCGCGACTTGGCCGTGAGAAGCGGGAACAGCAGGGTGCCGTGCTCGCGGCGGCGCCGCTCGATGTGCTGGTCGGACCGGGCGGTGCCACCGTCGGTGGCGTTCCGGTCGGTGCCGTCCCCGGCGAGGAGATCCAGCAGACGGTCCTGAACCACCTCCACCGCATCGCCCTCGCCACCGGACACCCCGTCCACGCCACGGTCCGCGACGAGCGCATCGGCTATGTCGTTGCCCTGCTGATCGAGAGGGACGGTTCCAGCCAGTTCACGGCGGAGCCGCGCCGCACGGCTCCGCCGGCCGGCGTGGGGGAGACGGCATGGCCGACCGCGGCGGGCCAGGAGGAGCTGCCCCCGCCACCGATGACGTCGGCCACGCCGCCCACGCCACCGGCAGCACCCGCGGCACCGGCCCACGTGGCTGACACGCCGCCCACCGCACCCGGTCCCGCGCCTGCCCCTACAGCCGACGCACCGCTCACCGCACCCGCTCCCGCGGACGCCGCCGGCGATCACCCCCCGCGTGACAAGCCCACCCATCTCCTCCGTGCCCCGTCCGAGCCCGCGACCTTCCCGCTGCGGTCGGTGCCCGAGTCCGCGGCGCAGGAGCCGCGGGACGCCGTGCCGACGTTCCGGTTGCGGGCCGTACCGGAGTGGGTGGAGAAAGCGGCGCCCGGCACGGTCGCGCCGCCGACGGGCCAGTTCGGCCCCCCGCCGGTGATGGACGCACCCACGGCACAGGCCCAGCCCGCCCGGGCAACCCCCGCACCCAAGTCGCCGCCCAAGCCGCCTGTCCTCGACCTGGCCGTCGCCGCCCTTGACGACCCCGACCCCAAGCCCACCCCGCCGCGCGGCTTCGACGCCGTGGCCGAGGCGGTGCTCGGGGACGATCCGGCGACCGCGTACGACGGGGGCGGCACCGCGATGCTCGCCGAGCCGATGGCCCGGATCAACGACGCGGTCAAGGAAGGGCGGGTGGAGGAGGCGGCGCGGCTGTCCGAGCAGACCGTGACGCAGGCCTCGGCGGCGCTCGGCGCGGAGCACCCGGAGGTGCTGCGGCTGCTCGAACTCACCGCGTACATCGCCTACTTGGCCGGTGACCCGGCGCGCGCCTTCGGGATCTCCCTGGACCTGGCGAGGACCCGCAGCCGCGCCCGGGACGCGGAGGCCGCGTACGGCAACGTCCAGAGCGCGGCGACCGCCTGGCGTGCCGTACGCGACCCGGAGCTGGGCCTGCGCATGGGCGTGGACCTGATCGGGCTGTGGACCGAACTGACGCACGAGGACGGTCCGGCGGCCGAGGACATCGAGCAGCTGGAGTCCGCCCACGCCCGGATGAACCGGCTCGCCGAACGCGCCCGCAAGCTCAGCCAGTAGGCCAGGCGGCTACGACGACAGCGCCCAGACGGCGTACGCGATCGCGTCGCTGTTCCGGTTCAGCGCGGTGTCGTTGATGTTGGACGAGGTGTCGCAGGACGAGTGGTAGCAGCGGTCGAAGGCCTGTCCCGACGTACCGCCCCACTTGGCCGCCTGTGCCGCCGTCTTGACGTAGTCGGCGCCGCTGAACAGCCCGCCGACCGGGACGCCGACGTTCTTGAACGGCGCGTGGTCCGAACGTCCGTCGCCCTCGGTCTCGATCTCCGTGGCGACGCCGAGGCCGGCGTAGTAGTCCTTGAAGGTCTTCTCGATCGCGGGGTCGTCGTCGTAGACGAAGTAGCCGGGGTTGGGGGAGCCGATCATGTCGAAGTTCAGATAGCCGCTGATCTTCGCTCTGTTCGTCGAGGACAGGTTGTTGACGTAGTAGCGGGAGCCGACCAGGCCCAGTTCCTCGGCGCCCCACCAGGCGAATCTCAGATGCTTGGTGGGCTGGTAGCCGGCCCGTGAGACGGCCAGCGCGGTCTCCAGGACGGCCGCCGAGCCGGAGCCGTTGTCGTTGATGCCGGGTCCTGCGGTGACGCTGTCGAGGTGCGAGCCGGACATGACGACCTGGTTGGTGTCGCCGCCCGGCCAGTCCGCGATCAGGTTGTAGCCGGTGCGGCCCGAGGACGTGAACTGCTGGATCGTGGTGGTGAATCCGGCCGCGTCGAGCTTCGCCTTCACATAGTCGAGGGATGCCTTGTAGCCGGCGCGGCCGTGCGCGCGGTTGCCGCCGTTGGCGGTGGCGATGGACTGGAGCTGGGTCAGATGAGCCTTGACGTTGGCGAGGGGGATGTCCGGGGCGGCGGCCACCGCGGGGTGCGGGGCGGGGGCCGCCCCGGCTATGGATCCGCCGATCAGGAGCGTCGCGGCCGCGGTGACGGCGGTGGCCGTCGCGCGTCCGGGAACCGAGAGCTTCATGTGGGGGGCTCCGAATTCCTCGGGAATCACAGGGATTCCACAGCGAATGGGGTGCCTGGATGGTGAAGCTGTGACTAACTCTCCGTCAAGAGCGGTATCAGGACAGCGGTGTTCGTATACCGGTCATCCCTCTATAGCCGGTCATCCCTCTGTGGCCGATCACTGCACGCAGAACTCGTTCCCCTCCGGGTCCGCCATCACCACCCACGCGCCCGAGGGCTCCTTCACCTCCCGCAGCACGCTCGCGCCGAGCCCGGTCAGCCGCTCGACCTCGGCCGCCCGCAGCCCGTCCCCGGGATGCAGGTCGAGATGGAGCCGGTTCTTCCCGGTCTTCTCCTCCGGCACCCGCTGGAACAGCAGCCGCCGCCCGAGCCCGGTGCCGCTGTCCTTGTCGTAGGGGTCCTCGGGATGCCGTACGGCGACCAGGTCGCGGAAGGCGAGCCGGGCGTGGAACTCGACGGTGGCCTCGCGCGGCAGCGCGCCGAGCTCCAGGAGCCGCTGGATGAGGGCGTCGTTGTCCTCGACCTCGTAGTGCAGCGCGGCGGCCCAGAAGTCGGCCTGGGACTGCGGGTTCGCGCAGTCGATCACGAGCTTCCAGTGCACGGGGGCGGGGCCGGGCGTCGGTGCGGGTGTTGTCTGCGTCATGCGGTCACTTATAGCGGCGCACTGGGTCGGGGGCTGTCCTAATCGAAGCCGTGGCGTGCCGTGACCTGGCGTGCCGTGCCGTACGTGGCATGCCGTGGTGGCGGGCTACGGCCGCGCGTCCACCGGGTCGGGTCCGGCGGCGACGGTGTCCCTGTCCGGTACGGGGACGAGGGCGCCGGTCGCCACCGCGGCGGCGGACCTGGCCAGCTGCGCCCGCGCCCTGCGGGCCGACCGCAGCGCGTCCCAGGTCAGCAGCGACAGGGCCAGCCAGACCAGGGCGAAGCCCGCCCAGCGCTCGGGCGGCATGGCCTCGCCGAAGTAGAGGACGCCGAGGAGGAACTGGAAGACCGGCGCCAGGTACTGGAGCAGGCCCAGGGTGGACAGCGGCACGCGGATCGCGGCGGCTCCGAAGCAGATGAGGGGGAGCGCGGTGACCAGACCGGTCCCGGCGAGCATCGCGGCGTGCCCGGGACCCTCGGTGAGGATGGTCGCGTTGCCGTGCGAGGCCAGCCAGAGCAGATATCCGGCCGCGGGCAGGAATTGCAGCGCGGTCTCGGCGGCCAGCGACTCCAGGCCGCCCAGGTTGACCTTCTTCTTCACCAGACCGTAGGTGGCGAAGGAGAAGGCGAGGATCAGCGAGATCCACGGCGGACGCCCGTATCCGATGGTCAGTACGACCACGGCACCGGCACCGACCCCGACCGCCGTCCACTGCACGGGCCGCAGCCGCTCCTTGAGCAGCAGCACGCCCATCGCGATGGTGACCAGCGGGTTGATGAAGTAGCCGAGCGAGGCCTCGACGACCCGGTCGTTGTTCACGGCCCAGATGTAGACGCCCCAGTTCACGGCGATGACGGCCGCCGCGACCGCGACCAGGGCGAGGCGGTGGGGCTGGCGCAGCAGCTCCCCGGCCCACTTCCAGCGGCGCAGGACGATCAGGGCCAGGGCGACGACGAGGAGGGACCACACCATCCGGTGGGCCAGCACCTCGGACGCTCCGGCCGGCTTCAGCAGCGGGAAGTACAGGGGGAACAGTCCCCACATCCCGTATGCGGCGAAGCCGTTCAGCAGTCCTATGCGTTGCTCACCGCTCGGCTTCCCGGTCACGGGGCCTCCCTCTCGTATGCGTCGCCCGGATGAAGGTAACGCCGGGCGCCCCCGCCTGTCATGCCCGTATCGCTATACGGTCATGACAGGCGGGGGTGGGAGGTGCTGCGGGTGGCGTCAGCCCTTGAGGGCGGCGGCGATCGCGTCGGCCAGCGGGGTGGTCGGCCGGCCGGCGAGGCGCGACAGGTCACCGGAGTCGACGACCAGCTCACCCTTGGCTATGGAGGCGTCCACGCCCGCGAGGACCTGGGCGAACTGCTCGGGCAGTCCGGCGCCGGTCAGGATGCCGACCAGGGCCTCGCCGGGCACGTTGTTGTAGGCGATCTCCTTGCCGGTCTGCCGGCTGAGCTCGGCCGCGTACTCGGCGAAGCTCCACGCGGTGTCGCCGCCGAGCTCGTACGTCTGGTTCTCGTGGCCCTCGCCGGTGAGGACGGCCGCCGCGGCGGCGGCGTAGTCGGCGCGCGAGGCGGAGGAGACCCGGCCCTCGCCCGCGGCGGCGACGACGGCGTTGTGCTCCAGGGTGGGGCCGAGGTTCTCGGTGTAGTTCTCGTGGTACCAGCCGTTGCGCAGCAGGGCGTAGGGCAGGCCGGAGGCGAGGAGCACCTTCTCGGTGGCGCGGTGGTCGTCGGCGAGCGCGGCGCTGAGGGTGCCGGGGGCGCTGGTGTAGGCGAGCAGGGCCACGCCGGCGGCCTTGGCCGCGTTGATGACGACCGTGTGCTGGCCCGGGCGGTCGTTGCCGACCTCGCTGCCGGAGATGAGGAGCACCTTGTCGCCCTCGGCGAAGACGCTGTCGAAGGTCTCGGGGGTGTTGTAGTCGGCCACGGCGATCTGCACGCCCTTCGCCGCGAACTCGGCGCCCTTGTCCGCGCTGCGCACGACGGCGGTGACCTGGTCGGCCGGGACCTTCTCCAGCAGCTGCTCGATGACGTGGCGGCCCAGGTGACCGTTGGCTCCGGTGACGACGATGCTCATGATGTGCGATCTCCTTGTGGGGTGCGGATGCACTAACCATAGGGGCTGCGCTAACTGATGGAAAGTACCCACTTTGAAGTAAGGTACTGGCATGGCAGTAAGTAATGCTCGCCCGTCGATGGCATCCGGGCAGGACGCGGAGGCGATGTGCCCCCACCGCCTCGTCCTTGAGCACGTCACCAGCCGCTGGGGTGTCCTGGTCCTGATCGAGCTCCTGAACCGTCCCTACCGCTTCAGCGAACTCCGCCGGGCGATCAACGTCCTCGGCGGCCGGGGTGTCAGCGAGAAGATGCTCACCCAGACCCTCCAGACCCTCGAACGCGACGGCCTGATCCACCGCGACGCCCAGCCCGTGATCCCCCCGAGAGTGGACTACTCCGTCACCGACCTGGGCCGGGAGGCGGCGGAACAGGTGCGGGGTCTGGCGCTGTGGACGGAACGGCGGATGGGCGAGGTGGAGAAGGCACGGCAGGCGTACGACGAGGCGAAGAACCGCGCCTGAGCCCTGAGCGGGCGTCCTTCCGTGCGCCCCCTTTCCGCCCCGAGCGCGGACCCGGACCGCCGGGCACCATGAGGGTCCGCGACCAGGGGGGACTCGTTGCCATGACCACACCGTTGCGCGCGCTCTTCGGCCGGGGTGCCCGCCGTCGGCGCCAGGAGGAACTGCTGTCCGCGCTCGTGGGGCAGCTGACGCTCATGACCGAGGAGATCCGCCGCGCCAACCTCATCCAGCACCACCGCCTGATCGCCGAACACCAGGGCCGCGCCCTGGACGACCCGTCGCTCGCCGACGCCGCCAGCTCGCTGACCGGCGTGTCCGAGGAGAAGCGCCGCCAGATCCTGTTCGTGAACCGCTGGTACGCGGCCATGCTGCTCTCGTACCGGGTCGGCTCGGTCGACTGGGACGAACTCCGGGGACATCTGCGTGTGTTGTGCCGCGGTGGCGTCTTCGCCGAGTACTGGGAACGCACGGCCGAACACCGTCGTGAACTCCCCGAGGACTCACTGGAGGCCAGGGTCGGGCGGGCCGTCGACGCCATCCTGGAGGAGCGGGCGGACGACCCGGACGAGTGGTGGGTGGTGGGGTCACCGCTGATGTGATCACGCTAACGAGTGGGTCTAAAGCGAGGTTTGGCGGGTCATCTATGAATAGCCTGCGCCAAGTCCGCCTATGTGACGATCCTGTCGCAGGCGAGTCGTGCATTACACCCCCGCAGAGGAGCCCACCGTGGTGTTCGACGACCCCCAAGTCCGCCTCATCTCCCGAAGATTGGGCTGGACCCCACGCCAACGAGGCAGCTTGTCCGGCGAGACCTGCCCCGACCTCTTCGAACTCACCGACGGCAACTTCGCCGTCATCGGCACCGAGGCCACCGCCGAACTCGACCCCCTTCTCCCCTCCGACGCAGCCCGCGCCGACTACGAACGCATCGTCGTCATCACCCGCGAGACCCTGATCAGGGCCAAGCGGGACATCCCCGACGCCTGACAGCCGTGAGGCCTGGATGCCGTACGACATCCAGGCCTCACGCCTCCAGGTCTTCAGGCCTTCAGGTCCTAAGGCCTCCGGGACTCGTCAGCCCACGACCGTCCAGGTGTCCCCGCCCGCCAGCAGCGCCGCCAGATCACCCTTGCCGTTCTGCTCGATCGCCGTGTCGAGCTGGTCGGCCATCTGGGTGTCGTACACCGGCCGGTCCACGGACCGCAGGACGCCGATGGGCGTGTGGTGCAGGGTGTCCGGGTCGGCGAGGCGGGAGAGGGCGAAGGCGGTGGTCGGGGACGCCGCGTGGGCGTCGTGGACCAGGATCTCGGCCTCGTTGTCCGCGGTCACCGTCACCACCTTCAGATCACCGGTCAGCCGGTCCCGTACGACCCCCTTGGAACCGTCCGTGCCGAAGCGGATCGGCTGCCCGTGTTCGAGGCGGATCACCGCCTCCTCAGCCTGCTGCCGGTCCTTCAGGACCTCGAAGGCGCCGTCGTTGAAGATGTTGCAGTTCTGGTAGATCTCGATCAGCGCCGTACCCGGATGGGCCGCGGCCTGGCGCAGGACCTCCGTGAGGTGCTTGCGGTCGGAGTCCACCGTCCGCGCCACGAACGACGCCTCCGCGCCGATCGCCAGCGACACCGGGTTGAAGGGCGCGTCCAGCGAGCCCATCGGCGTCGACTTGGTGATCTTCCCGACCTCGGAGGTGGGGGAGTACTGGCCCTTGGTCAGTCCGTAGATCCGGTTGTTGAACAGCAGGATCTTGAGGTTGACGTTTCTGCGCAGCGCGTGGATCAGGTGGTTGCCGCCGATCGACAGCGCGTCACCGTCACCGGTGACCACCCAGACGCTCAAGTCCCGCCGGGAGGTGGCCAGTCCGGTCGCGATGGCGGGGGCGCGGCCGTGGATGGAGTGCATGCCGTACGTGTTCATGTAGTACGGGAAACGGGAGGAGCAGCCGATGCCCGAGACGAAGACGATGTTCTCCTTGGCCAGGCCGAGTTCGGGCATGAAGCCCTGCACGGCGGCGAGGATCGCGTAGTCACCGCAGCCGGGGCACCAGCGCACTTCCTGGTCGGACTTGAAGTCCTTCATCGCCTGGCGTCCCTCGGCCTTCGGGACGAGCGAAAGCGCCTCGATCGTGCCCGTGCCTTCCGTGGACGTCTCAGCCATCGATGGCCTCCTTGAGAGCCGTGGCGAGTTGTTCGGCCTTGAACGGCATGCCGTTGACCTGGTTGTACGAGTGGGCGTCGACCAGGTACTTCGCCCGGATCAGCGTGGCGAGCTGCCCGAGGTTCATCTCGGGGATCACCACCTTGTCGTACCGCCGCAGCACGGTGCCGAGGTTCCGGGGGAACGGGTTGAGGTGGCGCAGATGGGCCTGCGCGATGGACTCGCCGGCCGCCCGCAGCCGGCGCACGGCGGCGGTGATCGGGCCGTACGTCGAACCCCAGCCCAGCACCAGGGTGCTGGCCTCGTGCGGATCGTCGACCTCGACATCGGGTACGTCGATACCGTCGATCTTGGCCTGCCGGGTGCGGACCATGAAGTCGTGGTTGGCGGGGTCGTAGGAGATGTTGCCCGAGCCGTCCTGCTTCTCGATGCCGCCGATGCGGTGTTCGAGACCGGGCGTGCCGGGGACGGCCCAGGGGCGGGCCAGGGTCTGCGGGTCGCGCTTGTACGGCCAGAAGACCTCGGTGCCGTCGTCCAGGGTGTGGTTCGGGCCCTGCGCGAACTGCACGGTCAGGTCCGGCAGTTCGTCCTGCTCCGGGATGCGCCACGGCTCGCTGCCGTTGGCGAGGTAGCCGTCGGAGAGCAGCATCACCGGGGTGCGGTACGTCAGCGCGATACGCGCCGCCTCCAGTGCCGCGTCGAAGCAGTCGGCCGGGGTGCGCGGGGCGACGATCGGGACCGGCGCCTCGCCGTTGCGGCCGAACATCGCCTGGAGCAGGTCCGCCTGCTCGGTCTTGGTCGGCAGCCCGGTCGACGGCCCGCCGCGCTGGATGTCGATGACCAGCAGGGGCAGCTCCAGGGAGACCGCGAGGCCGATCGTCTCGCTCTTGAGCGCCACACCAGGACCGGACGTCGTCGTCACCGCCAGCGAGCCGCCGAAGGCCGCGCCCAGCGCCGCGCCGATGCCGGCGATCTCGTCCTCCGCCTGGAAGGTGCGGACACCGAAGTTCTTGTGCTTGCTCAGCTCGTGCAGGATGTCGGAGGCCGGGGTGATCGGGTACGAGCCCAGATACAACGGCAGGTCCGCCTGCCGAGACGCGGTGACCAGCCCGTAGGACAGGGCCAGGTTCCCGGAGATGTTGCGGTAGGTACCGGTCGGGAAGGCGGTCGCGGCCGGGGCGACCTCGTAGGAGACCGCGAAGTCCTCGGTCGTCTCGCCGAAGTTCCAGCCGGCGCGGAAGGCCGCGATATTGGCCGCCGCGATGTCCGGCTTCTTGGCGAACTTCGCCTTCAGGAACTTCTCCGTGCCTTCCGTCGGCCGGTGGTACATCCACGACAAGAGGCCGAGCGCGAACATGTTCTTGCTGCGCTCGGCCTCTTTGCGGGACAGGTCGAAGTCCTTCAGTGCCTCCACCGTGAGTGTCGTCAGGGGCACAGGGTGGAGGCTGTACCCGTCGAGCGACCCGTCCTCCAGTGGTGAGGTCTGGTACCCGACCTTCTGCATCGCCCGTTTGGTGAACTCGTCCGTGTTGACGATGATCTCCGCGCCGCGTGGCAGATCGGCGATATTGGCCCGCAGGGCCGCCGGATTCATCGCGACCAGCACGTTCGGCGCGTCGCCCGGCGTGAGGATGTCGTGGTCGGCGAAGTGCAGCTGGAAGGACGAGACACCCGGCAGGGTTCCGGCAGGGGCCCGGATCTCGGCGGGGAAGTTGGGAAGAGTGGACAGATCATTGCCGAAGGTGGCCGTCTCGGAGGTGAAGCGGTCGCCGGTGAGCTGCATACCGTCACCCGAGTCCCCCGCGAAGCGGATGATCACCCGGTCGAGGCGGCGGACGTCCTTGGTCCCTGCCGCTTTGCGCTGCTCTCCCACGACGGCTTCGTCGGCCTGCTCCGCTGGGCTACTGACCTGGCTGGTCACTGAACTGGACCTCCTTCGAGGCGGCTGTCCGGGACAGGCCTTCCCGCGGGCCTTCCCTGGATCAACCCTACGTCCGTAAGGGTCGCCTTCCTGTGGCCAATCGCATGATGGACACGATTTTGAGACGCCCCGCCGCCCTGACTTGTCATGATTTCTCGCCCCCCGGCGCTTCCCTACAAGACGCCCAGTACTCCCGTTCGGTTCTCCGGCTCGGTGACCGTTGCACCCATACGGCTGACACGGTGTCAGGTCATCAGGAGTTCAGATAGGTGAGGACCGCGAGAACCCGACGGTGATCCCCGTCACTGGGGGACAGCCCCAGCTTCAGGAAGATATTGCTGACGTGCTTCTCCACCGCCCCGTCGCTCACCACCAACTGCCGGGCGACCGCCGAGTTCGTCCGTCCCTCGGCCATCAGCCCCAGCACCTCACGCTCCCGCGGGGTGAGGCCCGCGAGCACGTCCTGCTTGCGGCTGCGCCCCAGCAGCTGCGCCACGACCTCCGGGTCCAGGGCCGTACCCCCCTGGGCGACCCGCACCACCGCGTCCACGAACTCACGCACCTCGGCTACCCGGTCCTTGAGCAGATAGCCGACGCCGCGACTGGACCCGGCGAGAAGTTCGGTCGCGTACCGCTCCTCCACGTACTGCGACAGTACGAGCACCCCGAGCCCCGGGTGGGCCTTGCGCAGCTGTACGGCGGCTCGCACCCCTTCGTCGGTGTGCGTGGGCGGCATCCGCACATCGGCCACCACCACGTCCGGCAGCTCTCCCTGCCCGTCGAGCTCGGTGATGGTCTTGACCAGCGCCTCCCCGTCGCCCACCCCCGCGACGACGTCATGTCCACGATCGGTCAGCAGCCGGGTCAGCCCCTCCCTGAGCAGCACTGAATCCTCGGCGATGACCACCCGCACCCTGTCCTCCACGATCTTCGGCCCCCCACACCCCGACTCCGCGCCCGTCTTCCCGACGAGCAAAGTCCAGCATTCCAGCATTCACACCGGCTCGCGCCGGAGCAACGGGATTCAGCGGGAATCAACGGGAGGAAGAGGCACGCGACAGGCGTCTTTCAGCCCGTCCGGCGTTCGAGGACGAGGCCCTTTCGGGGCCGAGGCGGGGGTCTGGGGAGCGGGGTCTGGGGAGCGGGGTCTGGGGAGTGGGGGTCTGGGGAGTGGGGGTCTGGGGGCGGGAGCCCCCAGGGAGGCGGGGTCGAAGGGGCGGCAGCCCCTGGGGATGGGAACGGGTAAGGGCGGCGGGGGCGGAAAAAGGTAAGGGCGGCGGGGGGGCGGAGAACACCCGCGCACACCCCCGCCGCCCGTCGTTCAGCCCGTACGACGCCTACGACGCCCGCCCCTCAAACCCGCTCCCCCCGCCAGGGCAACTCCGCGGTGACCCGGGTAGGACCCCCCACCGGCGAGTCCACCACCAGAATCCCGTCCACCGCGTCGAGCCGCTCGGCCAGCCCGGCCAGCCCCGACCCGCCGGAGGCACTCGCGCCGCCCACCCCGTTGTCCACCACCTGCAACATCAGCCGGTTCTCCACCCGCCACACGTCCACCCCCGCCCACGTGGCCCGCGAGTGCTTGCTGATGTTCTGCAACAGCTCCGACACCGTGAAGTACGCGATCCCCTCGATCGCCGGCGCCGGCCGCTCCACCAGGTCCACCTCGACCTGCACCGGCACCGTGCACCGCGAGGAGACCGCCGACAGCGCAGCGTCCAGCCCCCGGTCCGTCAGCACCGCCGGATGGATCCCGCGCGCCAGATCCCGCAGTTCCTGAAGCGCCGTCTTCACCTCACCGTGCGCCTCGTCCACCATCCGCGCCGCCGCCTCCGGATCCTCCGCCAGCTTCTCCTTCGCCAGCCCCAGATCCATCGCCAACGCCACCAGCCGCGCCTGCGCCCCGTCATGCAGATCCCGCTCGATCCGCCGCAGATCCGCCGCCGCCGTGTCCACTACGACCCCCCGGTCCGACTCCAGCTCCACCACCCGCGTCGCCAGCCGCGACGGCCCGAGCAGCCCGTGCACCAGCACCCGGTCGACCTGCGTCAGCGCCCGCACGATCCACGGCGTGGCCAGCGTGAACAACAGCCCCACCAACGCCGTCACGCCGATCTCGAAGGGGTTGTCGAGATAGATGTGATGCGTCTCGTCGCCGTACAGCTGAAGCCCGTCCTGCCCGCCGTACGCCGGGAACAGCCAGAACCACAGCGGATACGTGAGCAGCGCCCACCCGTACGCCCAGAAGTTCACGGCGACCACGAAGGAGAACACCGACCACGGCAACTGGATCACCGAGTACAGCAGCGCCCGCCACGAGGCCCCGCTCTTCAGCACCGCCCCCATCCAGGCCAGGAACCCGTGCCCCCGCATCCTGAGCGGCTCCGGATCGGCGACCTCCAGGTCCAGCAGCCCGCGCGCCCGCGCCCGCTCCATCGCCCCGAAGCCCCGGCACCCGGCCAGCCCCGCCGCCAGCACCGGCACCCCGAGGAACGTCACCAACAGCCCGGCACCGATCGCGACCATCGTGACGCCGTACGTGAACAGCACGATGCTGATCGGCAGGCTGAGCAGCACATATCCGAACTCACGCCAGGTGCGTCCCTCGAACGGTGCCCGCAGCCCGGTGGGCAGCCGATGCCGCCGCGGCTCGTCGAGGAACCCGTAGCTCTGTCCGTAGTCCGTGGCCATCGGCGTCGTCCTTCTCTCGTCCCGCGCCTGGGTGTCGTACCGGTGTCTGTCGTATCTCCACCCTGCTCGACCGCAGGTCAGCGGACCATGGAGTCCGTCGGCCTCTTGGCAGGGGGGTTTTCCCTACCCCCGCCGATCGCCGATCCCCCGCTGAGTGCCCTGCCCCGCCGAGCGCCCTACCCCCGACGCGCGTCGTGCGCCCGGTCCCGCCACGGCAGCTCCGCCGTGACCGTCGTGGGCCCGCCCACCGGCGAGTCGATGACGAACAACCCGTCGACCGCGCCGAGCCGCTCCGCGAGCCCCTGCATCCCACTGCCCGCGTCCAGGCTGGCGCCGCCCCGGCCGTCGTCCCACACCTGGATGAGCAGCCGGTCGTCCGACCGCCACACATCCACCGACGCCGACCTCGCCCCACTGTGCTTGCTGATGTTCTGGAGCAGCTCGGAGACGGTGAAGTAGGCGATGCCCTCGATCGCCGCGGCCGGCCGGGCGTCCAGGTCGGCGGTCACCTTCACCGGCACCGTGCACCGCGAGGCCACCGACGACAGCGCCGCGTCCAGCCCCCGGTCCGTCAGCACCGCCGGATGGATCCCGCGCGCCAGATCCCGCAGCTCCTGAAGCGCCAGCTTCACCTCGCCGTGCGCCTCCTCGACCATCGCCTGCGCGTACTCCGGGTCCTCCAGCAGCTTCTCCTTCGCCAGCCCGAGCCCCATGGCGAGGTTGACCAGCCGGGCCTGCGCCCCGTCGTGCAGATCCCGCTCGATCCGCCGCAGATCGGCCGCGGCCGTGTCGACCACGACCCCCCGGTCCGACTCGAGTTCCGCGATACGACGTTCCAGCTCGTCCGACGGCGACAGCAGCCCCCGCACCATCGCCCGGTCCGCGTTGGACAGACCCCGCGCGATGTACGGCAGCACCGGCCACAGCACGAACAGCGAGGTCAGCGTGAGGGTGAAGGTGAGAATGCCCCAGGGCAGCCGGATGAAGTCGTACAGGACCGTCCGCCAGCCCACCGGGTCCTTCAGCATCATCCACAGCTGCTGGAAGAAACCCGAGTTGGCGGTCTTCAGCGGCAGCGGACTCGGCTCGTCGATCCGCACCCCGAGCAGCTTGCGGGCCCGCCGCCGCTCCAGCGCGCCCAGCTTCCGCGCCCCCATCAGCCCGGCCGCCAGCAACGGGAACCCGATCACCGTCACCGTCAGCCAGAAGCCGGTGAACAGCACCGTCGTGACATACACGAACCCGAGCAACGCCACCGGGAGATTCAGCAGCAGATGCGCGATCTCCTTCCAGGTGTGCGCGTCGTAGGCGAAGCGGACGGGCGGAAGCGGCGACACGTTCTCGGCCCGCGCATGCTCGGCCTGTCGGGAATCTCTGGGGCGTTCGGTCATATGGGCCAGCGTGCCGCGACGCGCGCCGCGACGCCATGAGGCGGACCGCCGCGCCATCCGGGGGAAAACCCCACCCTGCCCCCGTTCGTCTCCTCTTGGTCTCCCTCTTCGTCTCGCATTCGGGCACCTCAAGCCGTGACGGGCTGCTTACGCTCTCTTTAGCAGGCCCTAGACTCCCGTGCGTACAGATCGTCGAACGACGTTGTCCACAGGGAGCGAGGGGCGGACGTGCGAGAACCGACCACTGTCGCCGCGTCGGACTACTCGGACTACTTCCAGTCGTACTCGGTCGTCGGACTGCTCGCCATCGTCGGCGTGCTGTTCGTCGCGGTCGCCTTCGGCGCCGGACGACTGCTGCGCCCCGTGGTGCCCACCCCCGAGAAGCTCCTGACGTACGAGTGCGGCGTCGACCCCGTCGGCGAGGGCTGGGCCCACACCCAGGTCCGCTACTACGTCTACGCCTTCCTCTACGTCATCTTCGCCGTCGACTCGATCTTCCTGTTCCCCTGGGCCACGATCTTCGCCGCCCCCGGCTACGGCGCCACCACCCTCGTCGAGATGTTCATCTTCCTCGGCTTCCTGGCCGTGGGTCTGCTGTACGCATACAAGAAGGGCGTCCTGACATGGGCGTGACGCCGGACGTGACACCCGACCCGACCTCGCCGCAGCCCGTGCCGCTGCCGGAGCCGAAGCGCCTGGGCGCCCTCGCCCGCCTGGCCCCCGAGCCGATGAAGGTGGTCCTCAACTGGGGCCGCCGCTACTCACTCTGGGTCTTCAACTTCGGCCTCGCCTGCTGCGCGATCGAGTTCATCGCCGCGTCGATGGCCCGCCACGACTTCATCCGCCTCGGCGTGATCCCCTTCGCGCCGGGTCCGAGGCAGGCCGACCTGATGGTGGTGTCGGGCACGGTCACGGACAAGATGGCCCCCGCGGTGAAGCGCCTGTACGAACAGATGCCGGAACCGAAGTACGTCATCTCCTTCGGCGCCTGCTCCAACTGCGGCGGCCCGTACTGGGACTCCTACTCCGTCACCAAGGGCGTCGACCAGATCATCCCCGTCGACGTCTACGTCCCCGGCTGCCCGCCCCGCCCCGAGGCCCTGCTCCAGGGCATCCTCAAACTCCAGGAGAAGATCGCCCGGGAGTCGCTGGGCGAGCGGTACGGCACCGACGGACCCGCCGCCCGCCCCTCCCCGGCCGCCCTCCAGAGCGACCTGCTGAAGGCCCCCTCTCCCACCTCTCCCACCCCGGGGGAGGAACGATGACCACGACCGGCTGGCTGCCCGCCCCCACCGAGGAACTCTTCGGCCCCGACGCCACGGCCGAGGAGTCCTACGACGTCCTCACGGTCGACGTCCCCCCGGCCTCCTGGATCACCTCCCTGCGGACGGCCCGCGACGAACTGGGCTGCACTTACTTCGACTGGCTCAGCGCGGTCGACGAACCGGGCACGGGTTTCCGCGTCGCCACCCACCTCGCGGCCCTCTCCCCGGTACGCCGCCTCCTTCTCCGTACGACGGTCCCGCACGAGTCCCCGACCCTGCCCACCGCCGTCGACGTCTTCGCCGGCGCGGCCTGGCACGAACGCGAGACGCACGAAATGTTCGGCGTCGTCTTCGAGGGCCACCCTGCCCTGGACCACCTCCTCCTTCCGGAAACCTTCGAAGGCCACCCCCTCCGCAAGGACTTCGTCCTGGCCGCCCGCGTCGCCAAGGCCTGGCCCGGCGCGAAGGAACCGGGCGAGTCCGAACACGGCGGCCCCAAGCGCCGCCAGATGCTCCCCCCAGGCGTCCCCGACCCGAACGAGTGGGGCCCCCTCAAGGGCCAGCTCCCCCCACCTCCGGCCCGCCCCGCCCGCACAACGGGCCCCCGCGCCACGGGCGCCGCCCCCGGCGACCGCCCCGCCCGCCGCACCCGCACCACCCCAGAAGCCACCGCCACCCAACCGCAGCCCCCGACACCCACGGCAACCCCGACCACGCCCCCTCGCCGTTCGCGTTCGGCGTCGGAGGGCTCGGCGAGCCAGGTGGGGGCTCCGGGGGCTTCGGAGGCTCCGGGGGGAACGGAGACTGCGCCGGCTGAGCAGACGCCGGGGGCGTCGGGGACTGAGCGGGCGCCGGGGGTTGCGCCGGCTGCGGAGGCACCGGCGGCACCGGCCGCGGGTCAGCGTCGTTCGCGTTCGGCGGCGGAGGGTTCCGCCAGCCAGGCAGAAGCACCGGCGACACCCGCGCCCCCGGCAACCGGCCCCCGACGCTCTCGCACCGCGGCTCAGGGCTCGGTGAGCCAGACGGCAGCCGACGGCGATGCCGTCGCGGACGCCGACGCCGACGCCGACGCCCAGAGCGAGGGCTCGGCCTCCGATCGCCCGGGAACCAGCACAGCCCCCGCAGGGCCGCGCCGCTCCCGCAGCGTCTCGGAGGGCTCCGCCAGCCAGCGCCCCGCACCTGACACCACCGACTCCGGCACTACGTCGGCCGACGATGCACCCGCGCCCCCCGCGCCCCCCGCGCCCCCCGCGCCCACGCGACCCGACTCAACGGCTCCCCGCAGCGCCGACGCCCCGTGGCACCACGCCCGCCCAGCTTTCGACGAGCCCGAACCCGAACCCGATGCGGAGCGATCCCCCAGCTCCACGGCCGAACCGCCACCCGGCGCCGAGCCGCACCCGAAGGCCGAGCAGGACCCTCAGGCCCAGGTTCAGGCCCAGGGTGACGCACCTGCACGTGTCCAGGAGGATCAGGCCCCCGCCCAAGACGAGGCACCGGAAGCCTCCGAGACGCGGGACGCCCCCGGCACGCCGGAAGCCCCCGAAGCCTCCGAGGCCCCGAACACCCCGAACAAACCGAGCAGCCCCCACACTCCCCGCACCCCCGAAGACCCCGCAGGAGGCCCGCAGTGAACGACGCTCTCGACGTCGCCCTGCGACTCCTGATCGTCTTCGTCGTCTTCCTCACCTTCCCCCTGATCGTCGGCCAGACCGAGCACAAGGTGATGGCCCATATGCAGGGCCGCCTCGGCCCCATGTACGCCGGCGGCTTCCACGGCTGGGCCCAACTCGTCGCGGACGGCGTGAAGTTCGCGCAGAAGGAAGACGTCGTACCGGCGGGCGCCGACCGCCGCATCTTCCAACTCGCCCCCGCCGTGGCCCTCCTGCCCTACCTCCTGGTCCTCCTCGCCATCCCCATCGGCCCCGGCGAGGGCGCCGTCGGCGAGGTCGTCGACGCCGGCATCTTCTTCGTCCTGGCCGTCATGGGCGTAGGCGTCCTCGGCTCCCTCATGGCCGGCTGGGCCTCCGCCAATAAGTTCTCCCTCCTCGGCGGCCTCCGCACCGCCGCTCAGCTCCTCGCCTACGAACTCCCTATGCTGCTGACCGCCGCCTCCGTCGCGATGGCGGCCGGTACGGTCTCCCTCCCCGGCATCGTGGACGCCTTCGAGTGGTGGTGGCTGCCCTGGCAGATCGTCGGCGCGATCGTCTTCTTCGTCGCCGGCCTCGCCGAACTCCAGCGCCCGCCCTTCGACATGCCCGTCGCCGACTCGGAGATCATCTTCGGCGCGTACACGGAGTACACCGGCCTCCGCTTCGCCCTGTTCCTGCTCGCCGAGTACGCCGGGATCATCGTTCTGTGCGGCCTGACCACCGTCCTCTTCCTGGGGGGTTGGCACGGCCCCTGGGGCGCCGAGGGCCTCGGCTGGGTGTGGACCCTCCTGAAGGCGGCCGTCCTCGCCTTCCTCGTGATCTGGCTCCGCGTGACCTACCCCCGGCTCCGCGAGGACCAGTTGCAGAAGCTGTCCTGGACCCTTCTCGTCCCCCTCTCTCTCGCCCAGATCGCCCTCACCGGCATCGTCAAGGTGGTGATCTCCTAGTGGCTGAGCCCCTTCCGCCCGCCCGGCCCCGCTTTCCCGGCTCCGGCCTCGCCAAGGGCCTGGCCGTCACCCTGCGCACGATGACGAAGAAGACCGTCACCGAGCAGTACCCCGACGTCCAGCCCGACCTCCCGCCCCGCACCCGCGGGGTCATCGGCCTGTTCGAGGAGAACTGCACGGTCTGCATGCTGTGTGCGCGGGAGTGCCCGGACTGGTGCATCTACATCGACTCCCACAAGGAGACGGTGCCGCCCGCCGCCCCCGGCGGCCGCGAGCGCAGCCGCAACGTCCTCGACCGCTTCGCCATCGACTTCTCCCTGTGCATGTACTGCGGTATCTGCATCGAGGTCTGTCCTTTCGACGCGCTGTTCTGGTCCCCGGAGTTCGAGTACGCCGAGACCGACATCCGCGAGCTCACCCACGAACGCGACAAGCTCCGCGAGTGGATGTGGACCGTCCCGGCCCCGCCCGCCCTCGACCCCGCCGCCGAGGAGCCGAAGGAGGTCGCCGCCGCCCGTAAGACCGCCGAGAAGCTGGCTGCCCAGGCGGCACCGCAGGAGGGGGAGTCATGAGCCTTGCCGCCGAAACCCACGGCTTTCTCTCCCCGACCGGTGTCGAGATCGCCTTCCTGCTCGTCGGCCTGGTCACCTTCGGCGCCGCCCTCGTCACCGTGACCACCCGGCAGCTGGTGCACGCCGCCCTGTGGCTGGTGGTGACCCTCGGTGGCCTCGCCGTCGAATACCTCCTCCTCACCGCCGAGTTCATCGCCTGGGTGCAGGTCCTCATCTACGTCGGCTCCGTCGTCGTTCTCCTCCTCTTCGGTCTGATGCTCACCAAGGCCCCCATCGGCCGCTCCCCGGACGCGGACTCCGGCAACCGCTGGGCCGCCCTCACGGTCGCCGTCGCCTCGGCCGGTGCGTTGATCTGGGTCGTCGTCGACGCCTTCCGTACGACCTGGATCAACCTGGACGGCCCCGCCGCCGGCTCGACCGAGGCCACCGGAGCGAGCCTCTTCCAGAACTGGGTCCTGCCCTTCGAGGCCCTCTCCGTCCTGCTCCTCGCGGCCCTGGTCGGTGCGATCGTCTTGTCCCGCAAGGCGAAGGCGGAGTCGAGCCCGCCCCCTGTGAACTCCCGGGCGGTGTCCGGTGGTTCCCCCTCCGTCCCGGATTCCCGTAATCACCCGATCGGGCGAAAGATCCCGACTTCGGGAACCGGGTCGGCCGAGCAGGAAGGCGCCCGCTGATGCACCTCGCCTATCCCGCCGTACTCTCCGCCCTGCTCTTCTGCACCGGCCTCTACGGCGTCCTGGCCCGCCGCAACGCGATCCTGGTCCTGATGTCGGTCGAGCTGATGCTGAACGCCGTCAACCTCAACCTGGTCGCCTTCGACGTGTGGCTCAGCAGGACCGCGGCGGAGACGCTGCACTCCGGCCAGGCCCTGACCCTGTTCACCATCGCCATCGCCGCCGCGGAGATCGGCATCGGCCTGGCCATCGTCCTCGCCGTCTACCGCAACCGCGGCACCTCGGACATCGACAAGCTCCGCGACACCGCCGAGGGACACGGCCCCGACGGACCGGACGGTCCCGACTCCGACAACTCCGACGGCTCTGAAGGCGACGCTCCGGCGGCCGAGAAGGCAGAGGCCACCGCGTGACCACCACCACCCTCGCCGCCCTCGTCCCCCTCCTTCCCTTCCTGGGCGCGGCCGTCGGCCTGCTCCTGGGCCGCACGGCCCCCGGCTTCGTCCGCCCGCTCGCCGTGCTGCCGACGCTGGCCTCCCTCGTGCTGGCCGCCGTGGTCGCCGTACGCCAGGGCGGACACGAGGCGGTGAACGCCGCCACCGAGCTCACGCCCACCGGCTCGATCCCGATCGAACTCGCCCTGCACATCGACGGCTTCGCCGCCCTCGTCGCCGTCCTGGTCGGCCTCGTCGCGAGCTGCGTGCAGATCTACTCGACCGGCTATCTGCGCGACGACCCGCGCTACCCGTCCTACGCGGCTCTCGTCTCCCTCTTCACCTCCGCCATGCTCCTCGTCGTCTACTCGGGCGACCTGATGGTGCTCCTGGTCGGCTGGGAAGTCATGGGCATCTGCTCGTACTTCCTGGTCGGCCACTACTGGGAGACCCCGGAGGCCCGCGCCGCCTCCATCAAGGCATTCCTCGTCACCAAGCTCGGCGACGTCCCCTTCCTCATCGGCCTGTTCGCGCTCGCCAACGACGCCGGGTCCTTCCGCATCACGAAGGTCCTCGGCGCCGTCGCGAGCGGGGGACTGGACCACCCGACCCTGATCGCCCTGCTGCTCCTGGCGGGCGTGGCCGGCAAGTCGGCGCAGTTCCCGCTGCACACCTGGCTCCCGGACGCGATGGCGGGCCCCACGCCCGTCTCCGCGCTCATCCACGCGGCGACGATGGTCGCCGCCGGTGTCTATTTCGTCGCGCGACTCCTCCCCGTCTTCGAGGCCTCGCAGGCCGCGATGGTCGTCCTGGCCGTGATGGCCGCCGTCACCATGACCGGCTCGGCACTGGCCGCCCTCGCCCAGGACGACATCAAGCGCGTCCTCGCCTACTCGACGATCGGTCAGCTCGGCTACATGACCGGCGCCCTCGCCGTCGGCGACCGCGGTGCCGCCGTCTTCCACCTCCTGTCGCACGGCGCCTTCAAGGCGCTGCTGTTCCTCGCGGCAGGCGTGATCATCCACGCCGCCGGCACCAACTCGCTGGCCGCCATGTCCCGCATGGGCCACCTGCGCGACCGCGTGCCCGACGCCTACTGGACGATGACCGTGGCGCTCCTCGCACTCGCCGCGATCCCGCCGTTCAGCGGCTTCTTCTCCAAGGAGTCCGTCCTCGGCGCCGCCGAGCACGTCGCCACCGGCCACACCGAGCACGCGCCCGGCGTGGCGGGCTGGGTCGTCCTCGTCGCCGGCCTGCTCACCGCCCTGCTCACCGCGGCGTACGCGACGCGCCTGTGGCTGCTGGCCTTCCGCGGTCAGGGCGCCGAGGCCCCCGACCACGGTCGCCAGCCCCTCACCATGACCGTCGTCCTGTGGGTCCTCGCGGTCCCCTCCCTCGCCGTCGGCGGACTCGCCTACCGAGTGCTCCCCGACTGGTTCGACGGCCGTGACCTCACCCCGACCCTCACCACGTCCGTCCTCGGCACCGGCGTGGCCCTGGTCGGCGGCATCGTCACGTACGCGGCCTGGCGGCACACCACCACACTCGCGGCCCACGTACCGCTGGGCGCGGTCGCCGCCCACCCGGAGGGCGACGCGGCCCGCGTCGAGGCAGAGGCCATCGCCACCCACGAACCGGCGTACGGAGACATCGCCTACGCCCCCGACCCCGCGGATCCCGGCCGACTCCTGCTCGGCCCGCTCCACCGGCACGCGGCCGTCGGCTTCCACCTCGACGCCCTCTACTCGGCCCTCTTCGTCCGCCCGGTCCAGGCCGGCGCCACCCTCGTCCGGTTCCTCGACCGTGAGGTCGTCGAGACCTACGTGCGCGGCGCGGGCGCCCTGCCCCGACTCCTCGGCGCGGCCGTGAGGCGGGCCCAGACCGGCAATGTGCAGACCTATGTGAGCGCGCTGCTCGCCGGCACCGTCGTCCTGGTGGTCGCCGCCGTCCTCGTCGCCACGGGAGCGTGAGCAGGCGTGATCGATATCAACGAGTCCGTGATGCAGTTCCTTCTGGCGTTCGTCGTCGTCGGCCCGCTCCTCGGTGCCGTCGCCGCCCTCCTGCCGGCCCCGCCCGGGCTGAAGGGGAAGTCGCCCGAGCAGGCCGTGCTGCGGCACGGCGTGACCGTGACCGGCGTGATCCTCGTCGCCGCGATCGTCCTCGCGGTCGGCTTCGACCACGACCATCCGTCGAAGATGCAGGCCACGACCGACATCAGCTGGATCCCCGCACTCGACGTGCGCATCCACCTCGGCATCGACGGCATCTCCCTCCCCCTTCTGGTCCTGACCGCGCTGCTGACCTTCCTCTGCGCGCTCTACTCCTACTTCAAGCTGCCCGCGGGCCCCACCCCGAAGGCCTTCGTCGCCCTGCTGCTCGTCCTCGAGTCCGGCACCCTCGCGACCTTCGCTGTCCTCGATCTGCTGCTGTTCTTCCTGGCGTTCGAGACGGTGCTCATCCCGATGTACTTCCTCATCGCCCGCTGGGGCGGCGAGGACCGCACCCGGGCCGCCTGGCGATTCATCCTGTACACGCTGCTCGGCTCGGTCGTCATGCTGCTGGGCCTGCTCCTGATCGGAATCAAGGCGGGCACGTTCGACATGGTGGCACTCGCCACTGACAACGGCCGGTCGCTGACCACATCCGTGCAGGTCATCGCCGTACTGGCGATTGGGATCGGGCTCGCCGTCAAGACCCCGATGTGGCCGCTGCACAGCTGGCTGCCCGACGCCCACACCGCCGCGCCGACCGTCGGCTCGGTCCTGCTGGCCGGTGTGCTGCTGAAGATGGGTACGTACGGGTTCGTCCGGATCCTGCTGCCGATCGCCCCCGACGGCTTCGCCGACTTCGCGCCCTACCTCGCCGCCTTCGCCGTCGTCGGCATCATCTACGGATCCCTCGCCTGCCTGGCCCTCGCCAAGCAGGGCGCGAAGGGCGACCTCAAGCGCCTCATCGCCTACTCCTCCGTAGGCCACATGGGCTTCGTCCTCCTCGGCATCGCCACGATGACCCCGACCGGCGTGAACGGCGCCCTGTTCGCCAACATCGCCCACGGCCTCATCACCGGCCTGCTCTTCTTCCTGGTCGGCGCGCTCAAGGACCGCACGGGCACCACCGACCTCGACGCCCTCGCCGAACAGACCGGCGCCGCGCTCTACGGCAAGGCACCGCGCCTCGGCGGCCTGCTCGCGTTCGCCGCGGTCGCCTCCCTCGGCCTGCCCGGCCTCGCCGGGTTCTGGGGCGAGATGCTGGCCCTGTTCGGCGCGTTCGACCCCGCCGACGACCTCAGCCGCCCCGCCTTCCTCACCTTCATGGCGATCGCGGCCTTCGGCACCCTCCTCACCGCCGCGTACCTCCTCGCCGTGGTCCGCCGCGTCTGCATGGGCCCCGTACCCCAGGACGCGCCGGAACTCGCCGACGTCCACACGTACGAGTTCGCGGCCTGGACACCGCTCGTCGCCCTCACCGTCGTAGCCGGCCTGTGGCCCAAGGCCCTCCTCGGCCTGACCGACCCGGCCGTGCAGCAGCTCCTCGCAGGAGGCACCCGATGAGCTCCCTGGCCTCCGCGGCCCAGCCGTTGGCCGCGAACCTCGTCCAGTCCGTCGACTGGCTCGCCATCGCGCCGCCCACCATCGCGGCGATCGTCGGCCTCGTGGTCCTCGTCGCGGACCTGTTCGTCGGCGACGCGAAGAAGGCGCTGCTCGGCTGGCTGTCCATCGCGGGCCTGGCCGCCGCCACGGCGATGCTCCTGCCCCTCCTGGACGGCGACCGCGCGACCTTCTGCCTGTCCGGCGACACCGACGTTTGCAGCTACACGGCGGACCGCTTCACCCTCGTCCTCCAACTCCTGGTGCTCGGCGGCGCCCTGCTGGCCGCCCTCCTGTCCGTCACCACCCTCAAGGACGCCGACAAGGGACTCCCCGAAGGGGAGTACTGGTTCCTGCTGCTCTCCTCCGCCGCCGGTGCCGCCCTGCTGCCCGCCTCCCGCGACCTCGCCACCCTGATCGTCGCCCTGGAAGTCGCCTCCCTGCCGGCCTTCGCCCTCGTGGGCCTGCGCCAAGGCGACCGCAAGTCCTCCGAAGCGGCCCTGAAGTTCTTCCTCTCCTCGGTCACCGCGACCGCGGTCAGCCTCATGGGCATCAGCTTCGTGTACGCCTCCACAGGCACCCTCTACCTCACCCAGATCGCCGACCGCATCCAGCACGTCGACGGCCAGCTCCACACCCTCACCCAGACCGGCGTGGTCCTCACCCTCATCGGCTTCGCCTTCAAGACGGCCGCCGTGCCCTTCCACTTCTGGGTCCCGGACACCTACGTAGGAGCCCCGCTTCCGATCGCCGCCTACTTGTCGGTCGTCGGCAAGGCGGTCGGCTTCTCCGGCCTGATCCTCCTCACCGTCGTGGCCCTCCCGTCGTACGCCGACGTCTGGGGCCCGGCACTGGCCGCACTGGCCGCCCTCACGATGACCGTCGGCAACGTCGGCGCCCTCCGACAGCAGGCCACGCGCGCGTACAGCGCCGTACGCCTCCTCGCCTGGTCCTCCGTCGGCCAGGCCGGCTACCTCCTGGTGCCGATCGCCGCCGCTGCCTACTCCGACGACGCCGAGCACTCCATCGGCTCCACCGTCGCCTACGCCCTCATGTACGGCGCCGTGAACCTCGGCGCCTTCGCCGTGGCCGCAGTGGTGGGCCGTACGAAGTCCCGCAACCGCATCAGCGACTACCGGGGCCTGTACGCCTCCAACCCCCTCGCCGCGCTCCTCCTGGCGTTCTTCCTGCTGTGCCTTGCCGGACTCCCGCCGGGCATCATCGGTCTCTTCGCCAAGGTCACCGTCTTCTCCGCCGCCGTCGACGCCGGACTGGGCTGGCTCGCGGTGGTCATGGCCGTCAACGTCGTGATCGCGCTGTTCTACTACCTCCAGTGGACGGCCCTGCTGTTCCGCGCACCCGAGGGCGACGCCGTACGCCACGGGGTCCCCGCGCCCCTCACCGCCGCACTCGCCCTCACCGGCGTCCTCGGCATCGCCCTCTCCGGTGCGCCCCAACTGGTCCTGCGCTTCGCCGACACCGGACTCTTCTGAGGGCCCACACCACCGCATGACCAGGCCGCTTCCGGGTCCTCACCCGGACGGCTCACGCCCCGCCCCGCACGCACAAGGGAACTAGCGGCTCTCGCCTGGCGTTGACCAGAACGGGAGGGTCCACTGGACATACACCAGAAGGACCGCAGATCAGCAAGCAAAGGGTTCCCCTGCTGCACGACTTGGAGGGCGTACCGTGCACCGCCGGCACAACGGGCTCAGGACCGCAGTACTCCTCGGGGGACTGTCCGCACTCATCATCGTCATCGGCAGTTTCTTCGGCCGCATGGGGCTCGTCGTAGCGGTCCTGGTCGCTCTGGGGACGAACGCGTACGCGTACTGGAACAGCGACAAACTCGCGCTACGCGCGATGCGCGCCCGCCCGGTCAGCGAGTTCGAGGCCCCCGCGCTGTACCGCATGGTCCGAGAGCTCTCCACCCAGGCCCGCCAGCCCATGCCGCGCCTGTACATCTCCCCGACGGAGGCACCGAACGCGTTCGCGACGGGCCGCAACCCGCGCAACGCCGCGGTGTGCTGCACCGAAGGCATCCTGCGCCTCCTCGACGAGCGTGAACTGCGCGGCGTCATCGGCCACGAGCTCAGTCACGTCTACAACCGCGACATCCTGATCTCGTCGGTCGCCGGAGCCCTCGCCTCCGTGATCATGTTCCTCGTCAACTTCGCCTGGCTGATCCCGGTCGGCCGCTCCAACGACGACGACGGCCCCGGCATCCTGGGCATGCTGCTCATCATGATTCTCGGCCCGCTCGCTGCTTCCCTCATCCAGTTGGCCATCAGCCGCTCGCGCGAGTACGAGGCAGACGCCTCCGGCGCCCAGCTCACCGGCGACCCGCTGGCCCTGGCCAGCGCCCTGCGCAAGCTCGAGACCGGCACCAAGCAGCTCCCGCTGCCCCCGGAGCCCCGCATCGAGACCGCGAGCCACATGATGATCGCCAACCCCTTTCGCCCGGGCCAGGGACTGTCGAAGATGTTCACCACGCACCCGCCGATGGCGGAACGCATTGCCCGCCTCGAGAAGATGGCAGGACGCCACCAGTGAAGACAATCCTGAACGTCATATGGCTCGTCCTGAGCGGCTTCTGGCTGTTCCTCGGCTACTTGGCCGCCGGCGTGCTGCTGTGCATCACGGTTATCGGCATCCCCTTTGGCATCGCGGCGTTCCGTATCGGTGTGTACGCCCTGTGGCCCTTCGGGTACACGACGGTCGAACGCCGCGACGCCGGTGCCCCGTCCTGCGTGGGCAACGTCCTGTGGCTGATCCTCGCGGGCTGGTGGCTGGCCCTCGCCCACATCGTCACCGGCATCGCCCTCTGCGTCACGATCATCGGCATCCCGTTCGGCATCGCCAACTTCAAGCTGATCCCGGTGTCGCTGCTCCCGCTGGGCCGCGAAATCGTGTCCACCGACAAGCCGTTCGCGTCCTCGGGCTGGTAGAGCCGCGGTTTTCCACAGCCCGGCGGTTGTCCACAGGCTGCCCCGCTTGTCAGCGCCGGCCCGCATCATGAACGCATGACCGCACATGAGCAGTTGCGGGCACAGGGGACAGCCGGGACGAGCAACGCCTGCCCATGGGCCCGCACTTCACCAGAGCCCCAAGGCCACGCCCCCGCCCGCACTTTCCCAGAGCCCCAGGACCACGCCCAGGCCCGCACCGGCCCGGCACGACCCCGCCCGGCGAACATAGCCACCGCCCCGCGCACTACTCCGGCCTGAGGCGCACCCCGCCGCGACACGCCCCCGCCCGCCGCATGCCGCACCGCCGCCTACCGCGATGTGCCCCCCTCTCGCCGCCCCCGGCCGCCGCCCACCCCGGCGCCACCCCCACCCGTCGCCTGCCGCGCCGCAGCCCATTGCGACGCGCCCCCTCTCGCCGCCCAGCGCGACGCGCCCCCACCCGTGCCTACGCGCCGCCGCCCAGCGCGACGCGCCCCCGGCCGGATACCGCACCGCCGCCTACTGAGCGGCACCCCCCACCCGCCGCCGTACGCCGTACGCGACCACCCCCACGACCAGCACCCCCGCGCCCACGACCACCGAGGCCACCGGCAGCGCGAACGCCAACACCACGCACCCGAACAGCCCCACCGCCGGCACCACCCGCGCCGCCGGCGCCGAACCGAGCGTCCACGCGGAGGCGTTGGCCACCGCGTAGTACGCCAGCACACCGAAGGAGGAGAATCCGATCGCGCCCCGCACGTCCACCGTGGCGGCCAGGACCGCGACCACCGCGCCCACGGCCAGCTCCGCTCGGTGCGGCACCTGGAAACGCGGATGCACGGCCGCCAGCCAGCCGGGCAGATTCCGGTCACGAGCCATGGCCAGCGTCGTCCGCGAGACGCCCAGGATCAGGGCGAGCAGCGAGCCCAGCGCGGCCACGGCGGCGCCGACCCGCACCACCGGCACCAGCCCGGACGCCCCCGCCGCCCGCACGGCGTCGGTCAGCGGTGCGGTCGCCTGCCCGAGCCCCTCAGCCCCCAGTACGGAGAGGACAGCCACCGCCACGCACGCGTAGACGGCCAGCGCGATGCCCAGGGCCAACGGGATCGCGCGGGGGATGGTGCGCGTGGGATCCCGCACCTCCTCGCCGAGGGTCGCGATCCGCGCGTATCCCGCGAACGCGAAGAACAGGAGACCGGCGGCCTCCAGCACGCCGCCCACACCGCCCGAGGCCCCACCGCTCAGCCGCCCCGCATCGGCGGCCGCCGACCCCAGACACACCACCACGACGGAAGCGAGGACAGCGAGCACGACCGCCACGATCACGCGCGTGAGCAGCGCGGACTTCTGAACACCGCCATAGTTCACCGCGGTCAGCGCCACGACCGCCGCGACCGCCACGGCATGCGCCTGCCCCGGCCAGACGTATGTGCCCACGGTGAGCGCCATCGCCGCACAGGAGGCCGTCTTCCCGACCACGAACGACCAGCCCGCGAGGTAACCCCAGAACGGACCGAGCCGCTCCCGCCCGTACACATAGGTGCCTCCGGAGGCCGGGTACAGCGCGGCCAGCCGCGCCGAAGAGGTGGCGTTGCAGTAGGCGACCACCGCGGCGACCGCCAGCCCGACCAGCACCCCGGAACCCGCCGCACGCGCCGCGGGCCCGAGGGCGGCGAAGATGCCGGCCCCGACCATCGAACCCAGCCCGATGACCACGGCGTCGCCCACGCCAAGGGTGCGTCGCAGCTCGGAGCCGGAACCAGGACCTGCGCCGGAAGGAGACATGCGCCGCACCCTACTGACCAGTGCAACCGATCGGTGGACGCGTGACGTCCTCCTCATCAACACGGCACGAACTCGCGCTGCCGCCACAGCGGGAACGCGGAACGCACACGCGCACCTGCCCTGGCGCACAGTCGGCCGGGACGGAAATCACAGGGCCGAAACAGTGCGGGCACAGAGCGGAAGGGCAGGTTCAGGGCATGAGCATCATCGGTTGGATCATCCTGGGGCTTCTGGCCGGAGCCATCGCCAAGTTCCTGCTGCCGGGCCGCGACCCGGGCGGCTTCGTCGGTACGACCCTCATCGGCATCGCGGGCGCGTTCATCGGCGGCTGGATCTCGGCGCGCTGGCTGGACCACCCGGTCACCAAGGACTTCTACGACGGCACCACGTGGGCCGCGGCGATCGGAGGCTCACTGGTCCTCCTGATCGGTTACCGCATCCTGTTCGGCAACTCGCGCGACTGATCCGCCCCCGAACCGCAGCCAGCAGGCGAGAAGGGTGGGCACCGGCCAGGTGCCCACCCTTCCTCGTACGACACGCCACAGGCCGCGAACCAGTCATGGCACAGGCCGTGAACCAGCCGTGGACTACCGGTAGTTCACGAATTGCAGGGCGAAGTCGAAGTCCTTGCCCTTGAGCAGGGCGATGATGGCCTGAAGGTCGTCGCGGCTCTTCGAGCTGACGCGCAGCTCCTCCCCCTGGACCTGGGCCTTCACGCCCTTCGGGCCCTCGTCGCGGATGATCTTCGCCACCTTCTTCGCGTTCTCCTGGGAGATTCCCTCCTCGATCGACGCGAAGATCTTGTACTCCTTGCCGGACAGCTGAGGCTCGCCGGCGTCCAGGGCCTTCAGCGAGATACCGCGCTTGATCAGCTTGGACTGGAAGACGTCGAGGACGGCGTTCACCCGGTCCTCGGAGTTCGCCTCCATCAGGATCTTCTCGCCGGACCACGAGATGGAGGCGCCGACGCCCTTGAAGTCGTAGCGCTGGGAGATCTCCTTGGCGGTCTGGTTGAGGGCGTTGTCGACCTCCTGCCGCTCGACCTTCGAGACGATGTCGAAACTGGAGTCGGCCATGTCCTGTGGCTCCTTGTATCGGGGTGCGTATCGGGGTGCGTTCCGGGTGCGGTCGGCGGGCGTGGGGCCGCCGCCGAGCCGGGCACAGTTCCCGGGCCGCATCCGGACAAGCCTAGCCACCCCGCGTCCCCCGAGCGCTGATCAATCGGGTGGCGAAGCACCCCTCTCCATCGGGTATTGTTTACGTCGTTGCCACGGAGCACCGCCGAAAAGCGGTTCGAAGGGCAGCGAACCCCTGGCGGTGTGCCCGAGCGGCCAAAGGGAGCAGACTGTAAATCTGCCGGCTTCGCCTTCCCAGGTTCGAATCCTGGCGCCGCCACATGAAGGTAGACCCCCTCTCCATTGCGGAAACGCAGCGAAGAGGGGGTCTCTTCGTATGGCCAGGCGCTGTATCGAAGACGAGTGGTGATGTGCCTCACGATGTGGGGCGACAGCGCGTCCGGGGCACACTGACCCCATGTCCAGCCGTCGCAGAAGCTGCCCCGAATGTCAGCGTGAGATCGCCGTGGTCGCCGGACGCTTCGCGCGGCACGATCCGCCCGGAGCCCGGGAGAACGGCGAGCTCACCTCCTGCGTCGGCTCGCGCCGGCAGGCTCAACTGGGGGCCGCGCAGCCCGCGTTGGACGGCTACGCCGTTCCGGAGTTCCCCGGTCAGATGCCGCTGTTCTGAGCCCGCCCCGCGTGCGGTGAGCCGCCCGTAGGCGCGCTCTCAGTTCCCGGCCACCGACTTCACCGCCACCGACACCGGTGTCGATCCGCCGACCAGTTCCAGGGTCAGGCCGGCCGTCGCCGGTGTCTCCAGCAACTCCGCGAGCACGGCGGCCACGTCGTCCCGCGGGATCGGGCCGCGGCCCGTGTGGGCCTCCAGGCGGACGAGTCCGGTACCGGCGTCGTTCGTCAGCTGGCCCGGGCGCAGGATCGTCGAGTCCAGGGCGTCGAGGCCGCGGACGTACGCGTCGGCCTCCCCCTTGGCGCGCAGGTAGACGTCGAAGATGTCGTCGCCCTGATGCGCGGGGTCGGCGCCCATCGACGACACGACCACGTGGCGTCGTACCCGTGCCCGGACCGCCGCGTCCGCGAACAGCACCGCGGCGCCCTTGTCCACCGTGTCCTTGCGGGCCGCCCCGCTGCCCGGCCCCGCACCCGCCGCGAAGACCGCCGCGTCCGCGCCCTGCAGATGGGCCGCGACCTCCTCGACGGACGCCGACTCCAGGTCGAGCAGCACCGGTTCGGCACCCGCCTCCCGCAGGGCGTCGCCCTGTTCCGCCTTGCGGATGATGCCCGCGACCTCGTTCCCACGCGCGGTGAGCAGCCGCTCCAGCCGCAACGCGATCTGACCATGACCACCAGCGATGACAATGCGCATGTCTTCGACCGTACGCCCGTACGGCGGCATCCGCCGTACAGACCACACCCGTCGCACCGGGCGCGCGGACCTCACGGAACGGCACGGAGAGCGGTCCCGAGGGGCGGTCCTCAAACACCCTCGAACGCCCTCAAACGCCCTGAGAGACGGTCCTCAAGCGCGCCACGCAGAGCGCGCCGAGCAGAGCCCCTTCCCGCCCTCCCCCTCTACGACTAGAGCCCCCGTACGACTAGAGCCCCGCCCCGGCGAGTTGGGCCCGTCTACGACACGTCCCCCCGCCCCTGCCGAGGCAACCCCAGCTCCACAGCCGCCGCCGAGTCGCAGAACTCCCGTACCGCGCTGGTCCGCGCCACCACACGCCCCCGGTGCACCACGATGCGGCTGTAGGCGAGCGAGAGGGCCCCTGCCAGGCGTTCCCCGCGCACCGCGAGCAGTTCGGCCGGGAAACCGGCCTCCACGCGCACCTCGGGCAGCCCCAGCACGGCTCGCGCGGACGTGCTGACGGCTTCGTACGCGTCCTCCGCTCGCAGGCCGTAGCGGGAGGCCAGGAGGTACGCGGCTTCCAGCGGGTCACCCCGTCCCGCCGGGTTCGACACGTCCCGCAGCGCGCCGCTGCCGGCGGCCACCCGCACGCCGGCCGCGCGCAGCAGTCGTACGGGAGCCGTACCGCGCCGTTCCACGCCCCCGCAGCCGCCCTGTGGCAGGCATACGACCGTCAGGCCCGCCGCGGCGAGTTGGTCGGCGGTGCGGGAGGCGACCTCGGAGGGCAGACGGCCGAGGCTGCCGCAGGGGCTGAGGGTGACGCCGGGGCGCAGTCCGCCGGCCATGGCGGCGAGGCGGGACAGGCGGGCGGGGTCGGAGGCGTCCGTGTGGAGGTCGACCGGGCAGCCGTGTTCGGAGGCCACGTCCAGGACCGCCTGGACATAGCCGGTCGGATCCGGGTCGAGGTCGGGGCAGCCGCCGACCACCGAGGCGCCCATCTTCACCGCGTCCCGCAGCATGGCGAGCCCCTCGGCCCCGGCCGCACCGGTCAGCAGCCGCGGCGTCGCCACCGTGGTCAGCTCCGTGAGCCCGCGCAGCGAGCGCCGGGCCTGGAGTACGGCGGCCAGGGCGCCCAGCCCCTGTACGTCGCCCACGCGCACGTGAGCGCGCAACGCGGTCGCCCCGTGCCCGAGTTGCAGCAGCGCGGCCTCGGTCGCCCGGCGCTGGACGTCCTGGGGGTCGTACGAGACCGGTCCGTCGGCGTCGTCGGAGAGCGCGGTGTCGCCGTGGGCGTGCGGCTCGACCGGGGCCGGGAGGAGCAGATAGCCGTTCAGGTCCACGCGCGCCCCGCACGCGCGCGTGCCGCCCGCCGCCAGGCTGCCCGCTGTTCCGACCGCCTCGATGCGCCCGCCGCCGAGCCGTACGTCCACGGTCCGGCCATCGGTCAGCCGGGCCCCGCACAACAGCAGTGAGGTCGTGTCGGAGGCGCCGGACGAGGACGACGAGGGGGGCGGCTGCGGCTGGCTGTCGGGCATCGCGCTCCAGGGGCTCAAGGCTCCGGGCTCAAGGCTCAGGGCTCAGGGTTCAACGCACGTGGCTCGGACTCCGCTCCGGGCGCGGGCTGCGCGCAGCGGGGACGCAAGATCACGCAGAGTGAGTCGAGCCTAGGGCGGTGATCCGCTCACAGCGCGGAGGAGCGCAATAGTCGTACCGGTGTGGTCCGCCGTACGGGAGGGGCCTCGGAGGCTGGTGGGAATGGTGTCGGAGCGGTCTCGGGCGGGGCCTCGAAACGGATTTGGGTGAACGGCTGCGGACCGTGTAATGTCTTCATCGCTCGCCCCAATAGCTCAGTCGGTAGAGCGTCTCCATGGTAAGGAGAAGGTCTACGGTTCGATTCCGTATTGGGGCTCTGGTGGGTGAGGTTCCCGTCGCGAGACGGGACCCGATCCCATCAAAGCGGTGTAGCTCAGTCGGTAGAGCAAGCGGCTCATAATCGCTGTGTCACCGGTTCAAGTCCGGTCACCGCTACTGACAGTAGCCGATTGTGGGGTCGGTCCTTCGATCGGCTACTCTTCTTTGCGTTAAATCAGTCCTATCCGTTCGTCAAGGAGCACTCCTGTGGCTGCCACCGACGTCCGCCCGAAGATCACGCTGGCCTGCGTGGAGTGCAAGGAGCGGAACTACATCACCAAGAAGAACCGGCGTAACAACCCGGATCGTATGGAGATGAAGAAGCACTGCCCGCGTTGCAATGCGCACACCGCGCACCGCGAGACGCGATAAATCAGGCTCGTACGCGAGGCCGTCCCCAGTAGTCAGGGGGGCGGCCTCGCGTCGTTCGTAGGCCACTACCGGCCAGTACCGGCGATCAGCAGGAGGTGCCGAGCCCATGGCGCTCGACCAGTCCTTCGTGGGGCGGACCTACCCGCCCACCGAGCCCTATGAGGTGGGCCGGGAGAAGATCCGTGAGTTCGCGGAGGCCGTGGGGGACAGCAACCCGGCGTACACCGATCCGGACGCGGCCAAGGCGCTCGGGCACCCCGATGTGATCGCGCCGCCGACCTTCGTCTTCGCGATCACCTTCAAGGCTGCGGGCCAGGTCGTCGCCGACCCGCAACTGGGCCTGGACTACAGCCGCGTCGTGCACGGCGACCAGAAGTTCGCCTACAGCCGCCCGGTCCGCGCCGGTGACCGCCTCACGGTCACCTCGACCATCGAGGCGATCAAGTCCCTCGCGGGCAACGACATCGTGGACATCCGCGGCGAGGTCCACGACGAGGCCGGCGAGCACGTCGTGACCGCCCTGACCAAGCTGGTCGCGCGCGCGGCAGAGGAGGCGTGAGGAAGAACATGACGGCGAAGATCGCATACGACGACGTCGAGGTCGGCACCGAACTGCCGGCCCGGACCTTCCCCGTGACCCGGGCCACGCTCGTCCAGTACGCGGGTGCGTCGGGGGACTTCAACCCGATCCACTGGAACGAGAAGTTCGCCAAGGAGGTCGGGCTGCCGGACGTCATCGCGCACGGCATGTTCACCATGGCCGAGGCGATCCGCGTGGTGACGGACTGGGTCGGCGACCCGGGTGCCGTCGCCGAGTACGGCGTCCGCTTCACCAAGCCCGTCGTCGTCCCCAACGACGATCAGGGCGCTGTCATCGAGGTCAGCGGCAAGGTCGCGGCCAAGCTCGACGACAACACGGTCCGCGTGGACCTGACCGCGACCAGCGCCGGGCAGAAGGTGCTGGGGATGTCGCGAGCGGTCGTACGGCTGGCCTGACCGGCACATCAAGGCATGCGGTAAGGGGCGCTCTCCATGGTGGGGCGCCCCTTACTCATGGGCGCTCATCGGCTGTCGCAAGCCCCCCTTGACGTAGTTAGTGATTGAGTACTAACTTACTGGACATGGCCAGGATGAGTGCAGAGGAGAGGCGCGAGAGCGTGATCCGCGCGGCGACGATCGAGTTCGCCCGCGGCGGCTACCACGGCACGTCGACCGAGGCGATCGCCAAGCGGGTCGGGGTCTCGCAGCCGTATCTCTTCCGGCTCTTCCCGGGTAAGAAGGCGATCTTCCTGGCGGTCTCGGAGCGGTGTGTGGAGGACACCATCCGCACCTTCGAGGAGGCCTCCGAGGGCCTGCGCGGAGAAGAGGCCCTGCATGCCATGGCGAACGCGTACACCAAGGTCATCGCGGAGCATCCGGAGCGGCTGCGGATGCAGATGCAGATGTACGTCGCCGTGGGTGCGGCCGAGGAGGAGGGCGACCTCGAGTTCGGGGCGGCGGTGCGTGAGGGCTGGATGCGGCTGTGGGACACGGTCCATCTGCCCCTGGGTGCCGACGTCGGCGAGACGACGGTCTTCCTGGCGTACGGGATGCTCATCAACTGCCTGGTCGCGATGGGGTTTCCGCCCGAGCACCGGGTGTGGGAGGGCATGTACCCGTCGGCGCGGCTGAAGGGCCGGCTGGAGAAGTGAAGCGGGTGGAGACGGGCGTCTTCGGCGTCTTTTTGTGAGCGCAAAAGTTAGTGATCAATAACTATCTATCAAGCTCTGGGGGAGCGATGTCACAGCAAGCCATACCGAAGGCACCACGCGGGGGAGCCGTCTGGGCTCTCGTCATCACCAGCGTCGCCGGATTCATGGCGGCCCTCGACAACCTCGTCGTCACCACCGCCCTGCCATCGATCCGCGCGGATCTCGGGGGCGGGCTGCACGACCTGGAATGGACGGTGAGCGCCTACACCCTCACCTTCGCCGTCCTCCTCATGTTCGGCGCGGCCCTCGGCGACCGCTTCGGCCGCCGCCGGCTCTTCCTCGTGGGCCTGACGATCTTCACCGGGGCGTCCGCCGCGGCGGCCATGGCCCCCGGCATCGACAGCCTGATCGCGGCCCGCGCGGTCCAGGGCGTCGGAGCGGCGATCATGATGCCGCTGACGCTCACCCTCCTCACGGCGGCCGTTCCCGCGGCCAAGCGCGGGATGGCGTACGGCATCTGGGGTGCCGTCAACGGGCTGGCGGTGGCCTCCGGACCGCTGATCGGCGGCAGCCTGACCGAGCACATCTCCTGGCAGTGGATCTTCTGGCTGAACGTCCCGCTCGGCGTCGCGCTGCTGCCGCTCGCCCGCCTCCGCCTCGCCGAGTCCCACGGCACCGGCGCCCCGCTCGACATCCCCGGCACGCTCCTTGCCAGCGGCGGGCTCTTCGGGATCGTCTACGGCCTGGTCCGCGGCCCCGCGGACGGCTGGACGGACGCCGTGGTCCTCATCGCCCTCTTCGCCGGTGCCGCGCTCCTCGTCGGATTCGTGATCTACGGCACACGGGCCAAGAACCCCATGCTTCCGATGCGGCTGTTCCGCTCCCGGGCCTTCTCCGGGATCAACGCGGCCAGCCTGCTGATGTTCCTCGGCATGTTCGGTTCGATCTTCCTGCTCAGCCAGTACATGCAGGGGGTGCTCGGGTACTCGCCGACCGAGGCGGGGCTGCGGATGCTGCCGTGGACGGGTATGCCGATGCTGGTCGCGCCGATCGCGGGCATCCTCTCCGACCGGATCGGCGGGCGTCCGGTGGTCGCCACCGGCCTCTTCTTCCAGGCGGCCGGGCTCGGATATCTGGCCTCGGTCATCACCGTCGACGCGTCCTACGCCGTCCAGCTGCCCGGTCTGATCATGAGCGGTATCGGCATGGCACTGTTCTTCGCTCCCGCCTCCAACCTGGTCATGTCCAGTGTGCGGCGTTCGGAGCAGGGGATCGCTTCCGGGGCGAACAACGCGCTGCGTGAGGTGGGGGGTGCGCTCGGCATCGCGATCATGGGGTCGATCTTCTCGGCGCAGGGGGGATACGAGACCGGACAGACGTTCGTCGACGGGCTGCGGCCGGCTCTGGTCACCGGGTCCGCGGTCGTCGCTCTCGCCGGGGTGGCGGCGCTGGTGATTCCGCGGGGGCGGGGTGCGGAGGCTTCGGTGGTGGAGGAGGAGGCGGCGCCGGTTCGGGAGACGATCGCGGCCTGAACGGTGGTGAACGGCCCTGCCCCCTGGGGGTGGGGCCGTTTCCGCTGGGTCGGGTTTCTCGCCCCCGCCGCCCCTACCCGTCCCATCCCCAGGGGCTGCCGCCCCTTCGACCCCGCTCCCAGAGGGCTCCGCCCCCTGGACCCCCGTCGGACGGGCAGGATGGTGCGGCGGGTGCGGGTGCGGGTGCGTCGTGGCTGGTCGCGCAGTTCCCCGCGCCCCTGGGCGGCATGACCCGCACCCGCGTTTGAACGTGACCCACCACCAACCGTCCGCCCCGGACCGCCACGTACCCTTGACCCGTGCAGGAACGACACGACGCCCCCCTCGCCCCGCTCACCACCTTCCGTCTCGGCGGTCCGGCCACCCGGCTGGTCATCGCGACCACCGACGCCGAGGTGATCGAAGCCGTTCGCGAGGCCGACGACGCGGGCACGCCCCTCCTGCTCATCGGCGGCGGATCGAACCTCGTCATCGGCGACAAGGGCTTCGACGGGACCGCTCTGCTCATCGCGACCAAGGGCATCGAACTCAACGGCCCCCACCTGGAGCTCGCCGCCGGCGAAGTGTGGACCGACGCCGTCGCCCGCACCGTGGAGGCCGGGCTCGCCGGCGTCGAGTGCCTCGCCGGCATCCCCGGCTCCGCCGGCGCCACCCCCATCCAGAACGTCGGCGCCTACGGCCAGGAAGTCTCCGCCACGATCACCCACGTGATCGCCTACGACCGCGTCGCCCGCGACACCGTCACCCTCACCAACGCCGACTGCGCCTTCTCGTACCGCCACAGCCGCTTCAAGGCCGACCCCGACCGGTACGTCGTCCTCCGCGTCCGCTTCGCGCTCGAGGACGCCGGCGGCCTCTCCGCGCCCCTCAAGTACGCCGAGACCGCCCGCGCCCTCGGCGTCGAACCCGGCGACCGCGTCCCCCTCGCCGCCGCCCGCGAGACCGTACTGAAGCTGCGCTCCGGCAAGGGCATGGTCCTCGACCCCGACGACCACGACACCTGGTCGGCCGGCTCCTTCTTCACCAACCCGATCCTCACGGACGCCGACTTCAGCGCCTTCCACGCGCGCGTGAAGCAGCACCTCGGCCCCGACGCCGAACCCCCCGCCTACCCGGCCGGCGCGGGCCACACCAAGACCTCCGCCGCGTGGCTCATCGACAAGGCCGGCTTCACCAAGGGCTACGGCACCGGCCCCGCCCGCATCTCCACCAAGCACACCCTCGCCCTCACCAACCGCGGCGAGGCGACCACGGAGGACCTCCTCGCCCTCGCCCGAGAGGTCGTCGCAGGCGTCCACCGCACCTTCGGTGTCACCCTCGTCAACGAACCGGTGACCGTCGGCGTGACCCTGTAGGCGCGCGGAATCTCAGTTGCCGGGCCCAGGACACGCCCGGAACGCTTGAGCGATGCGCCTGAGACTCACCGAGTACACCCCCCGCATCGGCCCGCACCAGCGCCGCGTCGTCCGCCCCCGCACGCCTCTCCGCCACACCTCACTGAGCGCCCCGGAGCCGATCGGCCTGCTCCTCGGTGATCACGACGGGCTGAACCGGCTCGCCGGCCTGTTCTCCTTCGCCGCCTACTCGCGCCACACGATCGTCCACGTCCCGCTCCGCGACGGGGTCCCGCCCGACGAGGGGTGGGGAGAGCGGGTCGACCTCGTCCTGGCCCACCACAGCGTCGGCCTGCGCGCCAGCCAGTGGCCCGAGCTGCGCCGCCGCCTCACCCACGGCACCCCGCTGACCGTGGGCACCGACGAGGCCCGCACCGCGCGGGACGCGGAGTCCTGGCGTGCCCGCCAGTCACACGCGGACGTCCGGGACGAGCTGCGGCACGCCACCCACGCCCGGACCTTCTTCCTGTTCGGCACCAGGGACGTCTTCGCCCAGACGGCCACCGAATTCGCCTACGCGGCCGGCTGGGGCCCGCGTCACAAGCGCGTCGCCGAGGGGCACATGGCGTTCATGACGGCCTTCACACTCGCCGAGCCGCCCGGGACCGGCGGCCACCCCTTGGAGCTGGACATCTGCTACAAGGCGTATCCGCCCTACGCCCACTTCAGGAGACCGGGCGAGCGAGCCACTCGTCCACGCCGGCCAGCAGCCGCGTCTTGACGTCCTCCGGCGCCGCCGAACCCCGCACCGACTGCCGGGCCAGCTCCGCCAGTTCCCGGTCGGTGAACCCGTGATGCCGCCGCGCGATCTCGTACTGCGCCGCCAGCCGTGAGCCGAACAGCAGCGGGTCGTCGGCGCCGAGCGCCATGGGTACGCCCGCCTCGAACAACGTCCGCAGCGGCACGTCCTCCGGCTTCTCGTACACCCCGAGCGCCACGTTCGAGGCCGGACAGACCTCGCAGGTCACGCCCCGGTCGGCCAGCCGCTTCAGCAGCCGGGGATCCTCCGCGGCCCGTACCCCGTGCCCGATCCGGTGCGCGTCCAGGTCGTCCAGACAGTCCCGCACCGACGACGGCCCGCTCAGCTCCCCGCCGTGCGGCGTCGACAGCAGCCCGCCGTCGCGGGCGATGGCGAAGGCCCGGTCGAAGTCCCGCGCCATGCCCCGCCGTTCGTCGTTGGAGAGCCCGAAGCCGACGACACCCCGGTCCGCGTACCGCACCGCGAGGCGGGCCAGCGTCCGCGCGTCCAGCGGGTGCTTCATCCGGTTCGCGGCCACCAGCACCCGCATCCCGAGCCCGGTCTCCCGCGAGGTCGTCTCCACCGCGTCGAGGATGACCTCCAGCGCCGGGATCAGCCCGCCCAGGCGCGGGGCGTACGACGTCGGGTCGACCTGGATCTCCAGCCATCCCGAGCCGTCCCGGACGTCCTCCTCCGCCGCCTCCCGCACCAGCCGCTGGATGTCCTCGGGCCGCCTGAGGCACGAACGGGCCGCGTCGTAGAGCCGCTGGAACCGGAACCAGCCCCGCTCGTCCGTGGCCCGCAGCCGTGGCGGCTCCCCGCTGGTCAGCGCCTCCGTCAGCGCGTCGGGCAGCCGTACGCCGTACTTGTCGGCCAGTTCCAGAACCGTCCCGGGCCGCATGGACCCGGTGAAGTGCAGGTGCAGATGGGCTTTCGGCAGCTCAGAGACATCACGTACACGCTCCATTCGCTGATCCTGCCGTACGCCACCGCCGTCCCGGTAGCGCTTTCCCCGAACGTGGTCTTGCTCGCACGCAAACACGAAGCGGGCCGCCTCCCGAAGGAGACGGCCCGCTCGGCACCCCAGGTCAGTCCCTGGCCTCGGACAGCAACTTCTGGATCCGCGAGACACCCTCGACGAGGTCCTCGTCGCCCAGCGCGTACGACAGGCGCAGATAGCCCGGCGTACCGAAGGCCTCACCCGGGACGACCGCGACCTCGGCCTCCTCCAGGATCAGCGCGGCCAGCTCGACCGAGTTCTGCGGGCGCTTGCCGCGGATCTCCTTGCCGATCAGGGCCTTCACCGACGGGTAGGCGTAGAAGGCGCCCTCGGGCTCGGGGCAGAGCACGCCGTCGATCTCGTTGAGCATGCGCACGATGGTCTTGCGGCGGCGGTCGAACGCCTCCTTCATCTCCTCGACGGCCGACAGGTCGCCGGAGACGGCGGCGAGGGCGGCCACCTGGGCCACGTTGGAGACGTTGGACGTGGCGTGCGACTGGAGGTTCGTCGCGGCCTTGACCACGTCCTTCGGGCCGATGACCCAGCCCACGCGCCAGCCCGTCATGGCGTACGTCTTGGCCACACCGTTGACCACGATGGTCTTGTCGGCGAGCTCAGGCACGACGACCGGGAGGGAGTGGAACTCGGCGTCGCCGTAGACCAGGTGCTCGTAGATCTCGTCGGTCAGGACCCACAGGCCCTTCTCGGCGGCCCAGCGGCCGATCTCCTCGATCTGCGCGCGGGTGTAGACGGCGCCGGTCGGGTTGGACGGGGAGACGAAGAGGAGGACCTTCGTGTTCTCCGTGCGCGCCGCCTCCAGCTGCTCGACCGAGACCCGGTAGCCCGTCGTCTCGTCTGCGGCGACCTCGACCGGGACACCGCCGGCGAGGCGGATCGACTCCGGGTACGTCGTCCAGTACGGAGCCGGGACGATGACCTCGTCGCCCGGGTCGAGGATCGCGGCGAAGGCCTCGTAGATGGCCTGCTTGCCGCCGTTGGTGACGAGGACCTGGCTCGCGTCGACCTCGTAGCCGGAGTCGCGCAGCGTCTTCGCGGCGATCGCGGCCTTCAGCTCGGGCAGCCCGCCGGCCGGCGTGTAGCGGTGGTACTTCGGGTTCTTGCACGCCTCGATGGCGGCTTCGACGATGTAGTCCGGGGTCGGGAAGTCGGGCTCACCGGCGCCGAAGCCGATCACCGGGCGCCCGGCGGCCTTCAGGGCCTTGGCCTTGGCATCCACGGCGAGGGTGGCGGACTCGGAGATCGCGCCGACTCGGGCGGAGACCCGGCGCTCGGTGGGAGGGGTTGCAGCGCTCATGGGGCCCATCGTTTCAGACCGGAAACGCCCCCGGCACGCGGGTTTCACAGACTGAACAGCTACAGAACAACCGTCCGGTTTCACAGGGGTATTGGCGCGGTGGCCTGGGTGATCTTCGGCCGCCGTGCGTTCGTCGCCGGGACGATCTTCGGCCAGTGCGGCCCCGGCAGGCCCTTTCTGTTCGACGGAGGGCTCAGGAACACGTACACTCTCACCTCGTTGGCCTCACAACGGTCGCACTCATCCGGTGCACACCGAGCACTCGGACGGATGCGGTACGTTTGGGGGGAACCACAAAGGGTCGTAGCTCAATTGGTAGAGCACCGGTCTCCAAAACCGGCGGTTGGGGGTTCAAGTCCCTCCGGCCCTGCTACACACACCTTCGCCAGGATGTGTGCGCATGTACGTACAGCAATGCACCGCCGTGCGGCTCAGACCGGGCGCGGCACGGCCACGACCCGGGAACAGGTGAGGACGAATGGCGGACGCCGTGGGCTCCATCGATACGCCTGATGCCCAGGACGAGGCGCCAGAGTCGAATAAGAAGGCCCGCAAGGGTGGCAAGCGTGCCAAGAAGGGCCCGCTGAAGCGCCTCGGTATCTTCTACCGACAGATCGTCGCAGAGCTTCGCAAGGTCGTCTGGCCTACGCGCGGCCAGCTGACGACGTACACGACCGTGGTGATCGTCTTCGTGATCGTCATGATCGGCCTGGTCACCGTGATTGACTATGGACTCAACCACGCCGCCGAGTACGTCTTCGGCTGATCAAAGAGCGATAGGGCGCCGTGGTTACCGGCGCCCCTTTCGCATGTTCCACCCCTATGTATCCAGGAAGAAGCAGCCACCGTGTCTGACCAGAACCTGAACGACGCCATCGAGCCGGACGAGTCCGTGGAAGACGAGCTCGACATCGTCGAGGGCGCGGACGAGGACCTGGACGAGGTCGAGGCTGCCGATGAAGAGGCGGGCGACCCCGCCGAGGAAGCCGCCCTCCATGTCGAGGACGAATCCGACGAGGACGCCGAGGACGAGTCCGGCGGCGATGTCGAGGACGTCGAGGACGAGGAAGAGGCCGTCGAGGAAGAGCCGGCCGAGCCGGTCGACCCCGTCGTCGCCCTGCGCGAGGAACTGCGCACCCTCCCCGGCGAGTGGTACGTCATCCACACCTACGCCGGTTACGAGAACCGCGTGAAGACCAACCTCGAACAGCGCGCCGTCTCGCTGAACGTCGAGGACTTCATCTTCCAGGCCGAGGTGCCGCAGGAAGAGGTCGCGCAGATCAAGAACGGCGAGCGCAAGACGATCCGTCAGAACAAGCTCCCCGGCTATGTGCTGGTGCGCATGGACCTGACGAACGAGTCCTGGGGTGTCGTCCGCAACACGCCCGGCGTCACAGGCTTCGTGGGCAACGCCTACGACCCGTACCCGCTGACCCTGGACGAGATCGTCAAGATGCTCGCCCCGGAGGCCGAGGAGAAGGCCGCCCGTGAGGCCGCCGAGGCCGAGGGCAAGCCCGCTCCGCAGCGCAAGGTCGAGGTCCAGGTCCTGGACTTCGAGGTCGGCGACTCGGTCACCGTCACCGACGGCCCCTTCGCCACGTTGCAGGCCACGATCAACGAGATCAACGCCGACTCGAAGAAGGTCAAGGGCCTCGTCGAGATCTTCGGCCGCGAGACCCCGGTCGAGCTGTCCTTCGACCAGATCCAGAAGAACTGACGCCGGAAGGGCTGACGTTCTTGGCCGACACAGCCAACAGTGAGGGCGCCTCCCCGGTGAACACCGGGCCGGGGCGCCTTCGCCGTTTCCGGGCGCCCCTGCTGCTTCTGCTGTGCGCGGCGCTCTTCGCGGTTCCGCCGCTCTATGTGGGCATCACGCAGTGGCACCGGGTCGCAGAGGTGCAGGACGGTGCGCGCGCGGTCGGCACCTTCCACTCGAACGGGCAGAGCAACTGCTGGGCCCACCGCTGCTGGGTCGAGTTCGAGGTCGACGGCAAGCGGGTGGAGGCGGATCTGCCGGCCCTCACCGGGACCCGGGAGAACAGGGTCTCGCGGGACGGCAAGCCGATCGTCGTCCGGTATCTGGCCTCCGACCCGACCGTGGCGGCGGAGGAGGGCGGTCTCGGCTACGTCGGTGCCATGACCGTCGGGCTCGGCCTGCCGACCGGCATCCTGCTGATCCTCTCGGTGGGCAGTGGGGTGTCCGTCCGGCGGGGGCGGCCGCCGTTCGCCCCGTGGTCCTCACCACAGTCCTGAGCTGCCGATTTCATGTCCTGAGGGAAGAGCGGCTATCGTGGTGCGGTATGCCATCTGCCTGATGATTCATCCGAATGACGCAGGTGGTAACCAACTCTCAGTAAGGACCCGGAGAGAGCATGCCTCCCAAGAAGAAGAAGGTCACGGGGCTTATCAAGCTCCAGATCCAGGCCGGTGCAGCCAACCCGGCTCCGCCGGTCGGCCCCGCGCTGGGCCAGCACGGCGTCAACATCATGGAGTTCTGCAAGGCCTACAACGCCGCGACCGAGTCGCAGCGTGGCTGGGTGATCCCGGTGGAGATCACGGTCTACGAGGACCGCTCCTTCACCTTCATCACCAAGACGCCGCCGGCCGCGAAGATGATCCTGAAGGCCGCGGGCATCGAGAAGGGCTCTGGCGAGCCGCACAAGACCAAGGTCGCCAAGATCACCGAGGCGCAGGTCCGCGAGATCGCCACGACCAAGCTCCCCGACCTCAACGCCAACGACCTGGACGCCGCCGCGAAGATCATCGCCGGTACCGCGCGTTCCATGGGCGTCGTCGTCGAGGGCTGAGCCCCAACCCGTAATCAGCAGAAGTGGCGGGGCCTGCTCGGCCCTAACCACGACTCCTAAGAATCTCCAGGAGAAGTAGTGAGCAAGCGCAGCAAGTCTCTCCGCGCTGCGGACGCCAAGGTCGACCGGGAAAAGCTCTACGCCCCGCTCGAGGCCGTCCGTCTCGCCAAGGAGACCTCCACCTCCAAGTTCGACGGCACCGTCGAGGTCGCCTTCCGTCTGGGTGTCGACCCGCGCAAGGCCGACCAGATGGTCCGTGGCACCGTGAACCTTCCGCACGGCACCGGTAAGACCGCCCGGGTCCTGGTCTTCGCGACCGGTGACCGTGCCGAGGCCGCAGTCGCCGCGGGCGCCGACATCGTCGGCTCCGACGAGCTCATCGACGAGGTGTCGAAGGGCCGTCTGGACTTCGACGCCGTCGTCGCCACCCCGGACCTCATGGGCAAGGTCGGCCGTCTCGGCCGTGTCCTCGGCCCCCGTGGTCTCATGCCGAACCCCAAGACCGGCACCGTGACCCCGGACGTCGCCAAGGCTGTCAACGACATCAAGGGCGGCAAGATCGAGTTCCGCGTCGACAAGCACTCGAACCTGCACTTCATCATCGGCAAGACGTCGTTCGACGAGACCAAGCTGGTGGAGAACTACGGCGCCGCGCTGGAGGAGATCCTCCGTCTGAAGCCGTCCGCCGCCAAGGGTCGCTACATCAAGAAGGCCGCGATCAGCACCACGATCGGCCCCGGCATTCCGCTCGACCCGAACCGCACCCGCAACCTCCTCGTCGAGGAGGACCCGGCCGCGGTCTGAGCTTGAGCTCACCGAAGTCAGGTCACGGGCCCCGCAACCTTTCGAGGTGCGGGGCCCGTCCCATTTCCGGGTACGTGTGTCAGAGGCTCGCGCTAACGTGCGGGACAGGAATCACATAGGGGTGGGACGAATGAAGAGCACGACCGTACGCCGGATGGCTCTCGCGATCGCCACGACGACCGCACTGACAGGCCTGGCGGCCTGTTCGTCGGCGGGGGACTCGGGGGGCTCCGACAAGGACGACCGGACCTCGGGGAGCGGCCAGGGCACGACCAAGGTCAGCCCGATAGCCGCGCTGCGTTCCGCCGAGAAGTCCACCGACGCCGCCGACTCCGCCCGGGTCGAGTCCACGACCGCCATGGGCTCGATGATGTCCATGACCGCCGACGGCGCCCTCGGCTGGGCGGACGGCATCACCGGCACCGTCACCATCGAGTACACCGGCGGCACCCTCGCCGACACCATGCGCCAGCTGGGCACCACCTCGATGGAGGCCCGGTACCTCCCCGACGCCTACTACGCGAAGATGGGCGAGAAGTTCGCCGAGCAGGCCGACGGCAAGCACTGGATCAAGTACGACTACGACGACCTCGCGGATCTCGCGGGCGGCTCCGGCGCGTACCTCAAGGACCAGATGCAGAACACCACGCCCAACCAGTCGGTGAAGCTCCTGCTGGCCTCCGGGGACGTGAAGAAGGTCGGCGAGGAGAAGGTCCGCGGCGAGAACGCCACGCACTACTCCGGCACCGTCGACGTCGCCGACCTCGCCGGCAAGAACTCCAGCCTCACCGCGAGCCAGCTCGCCGACCTCAAGAAGCAGCTCGACCAGGCCGGGGTCACCACGGAGACCGTCGACATCTGGGTCAACGACCAGGACCTCCTGGTCAAGAAGGTCGAGAAGGGCCGTATGGCCACAGGAGACCTGACCCAGACCGCCTACTACAGCGACTACGGCGTGAAAGTCTCCGCCGAGGAGCCCCCGGCGAGCGACACCGAGGACTTCAAGGTGCTGCTGGAGAAGCAGGGCGGCACCGTGGCGGGCACCACCTCCTGAGCCACACGGAATTCACGGGATCGCTTCCGCCCCGTCGGTTAGGCTCGCGATCCTGCTGTGAATCGACCATGTGTTCCGTGTGGTCGCGGTCCTGGTGTTCCTTGGGGGGAATCGATGGGGTTTTCTGTTCGACGTTCCGCGCGCTGTAGGACGGTCGGCGTGGGGCTGGCCGCCGTGGCCCTGGCCGCCGGTGCGGTGAGCTGTTCCAAGGGGGAGTCCGAGGAGTCGCCGAAGATGACGCCGGCCGCCGCGGTGGCCAAGGCGGCGAAGAACTCGGACGACATCTCGTCCCTGCGGTACCGGATGACGGGTGAGTATCCGGAGCAGGGGCGCATCAAGGCCGAGGCCTCGATGCGGATCAAGCCCAGCATCGCCATGAGCATGAAGATGACGGCGCTGGACCAGGGCAAGGACGGCTCCGCGGAGATCCGGCTCGTCGACAAGGTCATGTACATCGGGGGCAACCCCGAGTTGGCCAAGGAGATGGACGGCAAGACCTGGATGAAGTTCGACATGTCCGCGCTGAGCGACGAGCAGCTCGGCGGGGGCGCCGCGGGCGCCGGACAGGCCGAGCAGAACCCGGCGGCCGAGTCCACCTTCATGACCGGCGCCAAGGACGTGAAGAAGGTCGGCGAGGAGAAGGTCGACGGGGTCGAGACGACCCACTACTCGGGCACCCTGACCCTCGACGCGCTCCGGGACTCCTTCAAGGGCGAGGACAAGGCGACCCGCGAGAAGCGGGAGAAGAGCGTCGAGCAGTACGAGAAGATGGGCGTCGACAAGCTCACGATGGACATGTGGATCGACGGTGAGGACCACACCAAGCAGTTCCGCATGAAGGGCGACGCCGACAAGGGCCCGCTCGACCTGACCATCACCTTCCTCGACATCAACAAGCCGGTGACGGTCTCGGCGCCGCCCGCCAAGGACACCGTCGACCTCGCCGAGATGATGAAGGAAGCCCAGAGCGGCTGAGCACCGTACGACCGGATTTGCCTGACGGCGATCCGGTCACGTACTCTCCTACAGAAGCCAAAGACCGCTGGTCGTTGCCGTGTGCTCGTGAGAGGGCGCGGTGACCGAAGGATCCGCTGATTACCGCGGACGACCCGCGCAGGTGACTGTGGAAGTTGCTCCCGTTCTGGATTCGTCCATGAAGGTTGAGCTACGCCCCGGGCGCTTGCGCCGGGGCGTTTCGTTTTTCACAGCTCCTTCTGAGCGGTCCTCATCACCCGGAAGGAGGCCACGCTTATGGCAAGGCCCGACAAGGCTGCCGCGGTAGCCGAGCTCGCGGACCAGTTCCGTAGCTCGAACGCCGCTGTGCTGACCGAGTACCGGGGTCTCACCGTGGCGCAGCTCAAGACGCTGCGTCGTTCGCTCGGTGAAGACGCCCAGTACGCCGTGGTGAAGAACACGCTGACCAAGATCGCGGCCAACGAGGCCGGGATCGACACGCTTGACGACCTGTTCAACGGTCCGACGGCGGTCGCCTTCATCTCCGGTGACCCGGTGACGTCGGCGAAGGGTCTTCGTGACTTCGCCAAGGACAACCCGAACCTCGTCATCAAGGGCGGTGTCCTTGACGGCAAGGCGCTGTCCGCCGACGAGATCAAGAAGCTTGCGGACCTTGAGTCCCGCGAGGTTCTGCTCGCCAAGCTGGCGGGCGCCATGAAGGGCAAGCAGACGCAGACTGCGCAGCTCTTCCAGGCGCTTCCCTCGAAGCTCGTTCGCACCGTGGACGCGCTTCGTGCCAAGCAGGACGAGCAGGGCGGTGCCGAGTAATTCGGCTCGCATCATGACTGCCGCCTGAGGCTTCGCGCCCCAGGGAGCGGTCGTAGCGGGCCGAACGTACGCCCGCCAGACATGTACATCCGGCACCTGCCGAATTGAATTGGAAGGAAGCCATCATGGCTCTCACCCAGGACGAACTGCTCGCCGAGTTCGAGGGCATGACCCTCATCCAGCTCTCCGAGTTCGTGAAGGCGTTCGAGGAGAAGTTCGACGTCACCGCCGCCGCGGCCGTCGCCGTTGCCGCCCCCGCCGGTGGTGCCGGTGGCGCCGCCGAGGCCGTCGAGGAGAAGGACGAGTTCGACGTCGTCCTCACCGGCGCTGGCGAGAAGAAGATCCAGGTCATCAAGGTCGTGCGTGAGCTGACCTCCCTGGGTCTGAAGGAGGCCAAGGACCTCGTGGACGGCGCCCCGAAGCCCGTTCTCGAGAAGGTCGCCAAGGACGCCGCGGAGAAGGCCGCCGAGGCCCTCAAGGGCGCCGGCGCCTCCGTCGAGGTCAAGTAACACCTCACGGGTCCGCACGGACTCGCGCATGCCGCAGGCCTCGTAAGAGGGCTGTAACGCTGACGCAGCGAAGAGCGATCATCCATCCGGGTGGTCGCTCTTCGGCGTTTCCGAGGGCCCGGCGGCGGCTGCCTTGCACCCGGGACGGCGGGGAGTATGGTGATCTTCGTCGTGCCTGGAGTCCGCCTGGTGCACGTCTGGAGCACGCCTGGTGGGCAGGCCGCAAGTGACGAGCGCAGCACCCGGTTTGGGCGAGACAGGCCTTGACGAACCGCACGCCGCGCGCAATTCTCAGGACGCGTCGCCAGAACGGTCCGAATCCGAGGCATGGATCGGCGACGAAGAGGGCAGTATCAACGTGCGTTGAGGGCAGGCATGCCGAAGGCGTTGAGGGTGACGAGGACCAAAGAAAAGCGGGGCTGGACATCAGTGCGCCAAGTGGCTACACTGACCCTTTGCGCTGCCTGTTAGCTGTCCCCTGCCCGTCACCAGGGGTCTGCCCTCGCCTCAGCATCGACGACTAGAGCATCCCCGACCTGGGATCTCTGTGTTTGTGCGCTGGAGAGGGACCGGTACGCGCGTAGTGAGTCCGAGCCCTCGGAAGGACCCCCTCTTGGCCGCCTCGCGCAACGCCTCGACCGCGAATACGAACAACGCCGCCAGCACTGCCCCGCTGCGCATCTCTTTTGCAAAGATCAAGGAGCCTCTCGAGGTTCCGAACCTGCTTGCGCTCCAGACCGAGAGCTTTGACTGGCTGCTCGGGAACACCGCCTGGCAGAGTCGGGTCGAGGAGGCCCTGGAGTCCGGTCAGGACGTCCCCACCAAGTCCGGTCTGGAGGAGATCTTCGAGGAGATCTCTCCGATCGAGGACTTCTCCGGGTCGATGTCGCTGACGTTCCGCGACCACCGTTTCGAGCCGCCGAAGAACAGCATCGACGAGTGCAAGGACCGCGACTTCACGTACGCGGCCCCGCTCTTCGTGACGGCTGAGTTCACCAACAACGAGACCGGCGAGATCAAGTCCCAGACGGTCTTCATGGGCGACTTCCCGCTCATGACCCACAAGGGCACCTTCGTCATCAACGGCACCGAGCGTGTCGTGGTGTCGCAGCTGGTCCGTTCGCCGGGTGTCTACTTCGACTCCTCCATCGACAAGACGTCCGACAAGGACATCTTCTCCGCCAAGATCATCCCCTCCCGGGGTGCCTGGCTGGAGATGGAGATCGACAAGCGCGACATGGTCGGTGTCCGCATCGACCGCAAGCGCAAGCAGTCCGTGACCGTTCTGCTCAAGGCTCTCGGTTGGACGACCGAGCAGATCCTGGAGGAGTTCGGCGAGTACGAGTCGATGCGCGCCACCCTGGAGAAGGACCACACCCAGGGCCAGGACGACGCGCTGCTCGACATCTACCGCAAGCTGCGTCCGGGCGAGCCGCCCACGCGCGAGGCCGCGCAGACGCTTCTTGAGAACCTTTACTTCAACTCCAAGCGCTACGACCTCGCCAAGGTCGGCCGCTACAAGGTGAACAAGAAGCTGGGCGGCGAGGCCCCGCTGAACGCCGGGGTCCTGACCGTCGAGGACATCATCTCGACGATCAAGTACCTGGTGAAGCTGCACGCGGGCGAGACCGAGACGGTCGGCGACAGCGGTGTGAACATCGTCGTCGAGACCGACGACATCGACCACTTCGGCAACCGTCGTCTGCGCAGCGTCGGCGAGCTCATCCAGAACCAGGTCCGTACGGGTCTGGCTCGTATGGAGCGCGTCGTGCGTGAGCGCATGACGACCCAGGACGTCGAGGCGATCACGCCGCAGACCCTGATCAACATCCGGCCGGTCGTCGCCTCCATCAAGGAGTTCTTCGGCACCAGCCAGCTGTCGCAGTTCATGGACCAGAACAACCCGCTGTCGGGTCTCACCCACAAGCGTCGTCTGTCGGCGCTCGGCCCGGGTGGTCTCTCCCGTGAGCGGGCCGGCTTCGAGGTCCGTGACGTGCACCCGTCTCACTACGGCCGTATGTGCCCGATCGAGACGCCCGAAGGCCCGAACATCGGTCTGATCGGTTCGCTCGCCTCCTACGGCCGCGTCAACGCGTTCGGTTTCGTGGAGACGCCCTACCGCAGGGTCGACGGCGACGTCGTCACCGACGAGGTCGACTACCTCACGGCCGACGAAGAGGACCGATTCGTCATCGCGCAGGCCAACGCCACGCTCGACGACAACATGCGTTTCACCGAGAACCGCGTCCTGGTCCGCCGTCGTGGCGGCGAGGTCGACTACGTCCCCGGTGACGACGTGGACTACATGGACGTCTCGCCGCGCCAGATGGTGTCGGTCGCGACCGCCATGATCCCGTTCCTCGAGCACGACGACGCCAACCGTGCCCTCATGGGCGCGAACATGATGCGTCAGGCCGTGCCCCTGATTAAGTCCGAGTCCCCGCTCGTCGGCACCGGCATGGAGTACCGCTCCGCCGTCGACGCCGGCGACGTGGTCAAGGCCGAGAAGGCGGGTGTGGTCCAGGAGGTCTCCGCGGACTACATCACCACGGCCAACGACGACGGCACGTACATCACGTACCGCCTGGCCAAGTTCGCCCGCTCCAACCAGGGCACCTCGGTCAACCAGAAGGTCATCGTCAACGAGGGCGACCGGATCATCGAGGGCCAGGTCCTGGCCGACGGTCCGGCCACCGAGAACGGCGAGATGGCCCTGGGCAAGAACCTGCTCGTGGCGTTCATGCCGTGGGAGGGTCACAACTACGAGGACGCGATCATCCTGTCGCAGCGCCTCGTGCAGGACGACGTCCTCTCCTCGATCCACATCGAGGAGCACGAGGTCGACGCCCGTGACACCAAGCTCGGCCCCGAGGAGATCACCCGGGACATCCCGAACGTCTCCGAGGAGGTCCTCGCCGACCTCGACGAGCGCGGCATCATCCGGATCGGTGCCGAGGTCGTCGCCGGTGACATCCTCGTCGGCAAGGTCACGCCCAAGGGTGAGACCGAGCTGACCCCCGAGGAGCGCCTGCTCCGCGCGATCTTCGGTGAGAAGGCGCGCGAGGTCCGTGACACCTCTCTGAAGGTGCCGCACGGCGAGATCGGCAAGGTCATCGGCGTCCGCGTCTTCGACCGTGAGGAGGGCGACGAGCTGCCGCCGGGCGTGAACCAGCTGGTTCGTGTCTACGTGGCGCAGAAGCGCAAGATCACGGACGGTGACAAGCTCGCCGGCCGCCACGGCAACAAGGGTGTTATCTCGAAGATCCTTCCGATCGAGGACATGCCGTTCCTCGAGGACGGAACTCCGGTCGACATCATCCTCAACCCGCTGGGTGTCCCGTCCCGAATGAACCCGGGACAGGTCCTGGAGATCCACCTCGGCTGGCTCGCCAGCCGCGGCTGGGACGTCTCCGGTCTCGCCGACGACTGGGCGCAGCGCCTTCAGAACATCGGCGCCGACCAGGTCGCCCCCGGCACCAACGTCGCCACCCCGGTGTTCGACGGTGCGCGTGAGGACGAGCTCGCGGGTCTGCTGAACCACACCATCCCGAACCGCGACGGCGAGCGCATGGTGCAGCCGACCGGTAAGGCGAGGCTGTTCGACGGCCGCTCCGGTGAGCCGTTCCCGGACCCGATCTCGATCGGGTACATGTACATCCTCAAGCTCCACCACCTGGTCGACGACAAGCTGCACGCCCGGTCGACCGGTCCGTACTCGATGATCACCCAGCAGCCGCTGGGTGGTAAGGCCCAGTTCGGTGGCCAGCGCTTCGGTGAGATGGAGGTGTGGGCGCTGGAGGCTTATGGCGCCGCGTACGCCCTCCAGGAGCTGCTGACCATCAAGTCCGACGACGTCACCGGCCGCGTGAAGGTCTACGAGGCCATCGTCAAGGGCGAGAACATCCCCGAGCCCGGCATCCCCGAGTCCTTCAAGGTGCTCATCAAGGAGATGCAGTCCCTGTGCCTCAACGTGGAGGTGCTGTCCTCGGACGGCATGTCCATCGAGATGCGCGACACCGACGAGGACGTCTTCCGCGCTGCGGAGGAGCTTGGCATCGACCTGTCGCGGCGCGAGCCGAGCAGCGTCGAAGAGGTCTGACGGGAGTTCGGCGGGCCTTCGAAAGCCTTTGGAAAGGCGAAGAAGGCCCGCCGGCCCCAGGACCCCCGTATCAGACCCCATGACTTACAACCCTGAGAGGGATTGACGCATAGTGCTCGACGTCAACTTCTTCGACGAGCTCCGGATCGGTCTGGCCACCGCTGACGACATCCGTCAGTGGAGCCACGGCGAGGTCAAGAAGCCCGAGACGATCAACTACCGCACGCTCAAGCCCGAAAAGGACGGACTCTTCTGCGAGAAGATCTTCGGTCCGACCCGGGACTGGGAGTGCTACTGCGGCAAGTACAAGCGTGTCCGCTTCAAGGGCATCATCTGTGAGCGCTGTGGCGTCGAGGTCACTCGCGCCAAGGTGCGCCGTGAGCGGATGGGCCACATCGAGCTGGCCGCTCCCGTCACGCACATCTGGTACTTCAAGGGTGTTCCGTCGCGCCTTGGCTACCTGCTCGACCTCGCCCCGAAGGACCTGGAGAAGGTCATCTACTTCGCGGCGTACATGATCACGTACGTCGACGAGGAGCGCCGCACCCGCGACCTGCCCTCCCTGGAGGCGCACGTCTCCGTGGAGCGTCAGCAGGTCGAGAACCGTCGCGACGCCGACCTGGAGGCCCGCGCCAAGAAGCTGGAAAGCGACCTGGCCGAGCTGGAGGCCGAGGGTGCCAAGGCCGACGTGCGCCGCAAGGTGCGCGAGGGTGCGGAGCGTGAGATGAAGCAGCTGCGCGACCGTGCGCAGCGCGAGATCGACCGTCTCGACGAGGTGTGGACCCGGTTCAAGAACCTCAAGGTCCAGGACCTTGAGGGCGACGAGCTGCTCTACCGCGAACTGCGCGACCGCTTCGGCACGTACTTCGACGGTTCGATGGGTGCCGCGGCGCTGCAGAAGCGCCTGGAGTCCTTCGACCTCGACGAGGAGGCCGAGAAGCTCCGCGAGATCATCCGTACCGGCAAGGGCCAGAAGAAGACCCGTGCGCTGAAGCGGCTGAAGGTCGTGTCTGCGTTCCTGCAGACCTCCAACAGCCCCAAGGGCATGGTCCTCGACTGCGTCCCGGTCATCCCGCCGGACCTTCGCCCGATGGTGCAGCTGGACGGTGGCCGCTTCGCGACCTCCGACCTGAACGACCTGTACCGCCGTGTGATCAACCGCAACAACCGTCTGAAGCGCCTGCTCGACCTGGGTGCTCCGGAGATCATCGTCAACAACGAGAAGCGCATGCTTCAGGAGGCTGTTGACGCCCTCTTCGACAACGGTCGTCGTGGTCGCCCGGTCACCGGTCCCGGTAACCGCCCGCTGAAGTCCCTCAGCGACATGCTGAAGGGCAAGCAGGGTCGATTCCGTCAGAACCTGCTCGGCAAGCGTGTGGACTACTCCGCGCGTTCCGTGATCGTCGTCGGTCCGCAGCTGAAGCTGCACCAGTGCGGTCTGCCGAAGGCGATGGCGCTGGAGCTCTTCAAGCCGTTCGTGATGAAGCGCCTGGTCGACCTGAACCACGCGCAGAACATCAAGAGCGCCAAGCGCATGGTGGAGCGCGGCCGCACGGTCGTGTACGACGTCCTCGAAGAGGTCATCGCCGAGCACCCGGTTCTCCTGAACCGTGCTCCCACCCTGCACCGCCTCGGCATCCAGGCCTTCGAGCCGCAGCTGGTCGAGGGCAAGGCCATCCAGATCCACCCGCTCGTCTGCACCGCGTTCAACGCGGACTTCGACGGTGACCAGATGGCCGTGCACCTGCCGCTCTCCGCGGAGGCGCAGGCCGAGGCCCGCATCCTGATGCTGTCCTCGAACAACATCCTGAAGCCGGCCGACGGTCGTCCCGTCACCATGCCGACCCAGGACATGGTTCTCGGTCTGTTCTTCCTCACCACCGACGGTGAGCTCCGTGACACCAAGGGCGAGGGCCGTTCGTTCGGTTCCACGGCCGAGGCGATCATGGCGTTCGACGCCGGTGAGCTGGCGCTCCAGTCGCCGGTCGACATCCGCTTCCCGGTGGGCACCATCCCGCCGCGTGGCTGGACGCCGCCGGTCGTCGAGGAGGGCGACCCGGAGTACCAGGCCGGTGACACCTTCCGGCTGCGTACGACCCTGGGCCGCGCGCTCTTCAACGAGCTGCTGCCCGAGGACTACCCGTTCGTCGACTACTCGGTGGGCAAGAAGCAGCTCTCCGAGATCGTCAACGACCTGGCCGAGCGCTACCCCAAGGTCATCGTGGCGGCGACGCTCGACAACCTGAAGGCGGCCGGCTTCTTCTGGGCGACCCGTTCCGGTGTCACCGTGGCCATCTCCGACGTCGTCGTTCCCGAGGCGAAGAAGGAGATCGTCAAGGGCTACGAGGCGCAGGACGAGAAGGTCCAGAAGCAGTACGAGCGCGGTCTGATCACCAAGGAAGAGCGCACGCAGGAGCTCATCGCGATCTGGACCAAGGCGACCAACGAGGTCGCCGAGGCGATGAACGCGAACTTCCCCAAGACGAACCCCATCTTCATGATGGTTGACTCGGGTGCCCGAGGAAACATGATGCAGATGCGGCAGATCGCCGGTATGCGTGGTCTGGTGTCGAACGCCAAGAACGAGACGATTCCGCGTCCCATCAAGGCGTCCTTCCGTGAGGGCCTGTCCGTGCTGGAGTACTTCATCTCCACCCACGGTGCCCGTAAGGGTCTGGCCGACACCGCCCTGCGTACCGCCGACTCGGGTTACCTGACCCGTCGTCTGGTGGACGTCTCGCAGGACGTCATCATCCGCGAGGAGGACTGCGGCACCGAGCGCGGTCTCAAGCTCGCGATCGCCGAGGTCGGCGCCGACGGCGTGCTGCGCAAGGCCGACAACGTCGAGACCAGCGTGTACGCCCGTGCGCTGGCCGAGGACATCACGGTCGACGGCAAGGTGCTGGCCCCGGCCAACACCGACCTCGGCGACGTCCTCATCGACGAGCTGGTCAAGCACGGTGTCTCCGAGGTCAAGACCCGCTCGGTCCTGACCTGTGAGTCCGCCGTCGGCACCTGCGCGATGTGCTACGGCCGCTCCCTGGCCACCGGCAAGCTGGTCGACATCGGTGAGGCGGTCGGCATCATCGCCGCCCAGTCCATCGGTGAGCCCGGTACCCAGCTGACGATGCGTACCTTCCACACCGGTGGTGTGGCCGGTGACGACATCACCCAGGGTCTGCCGCGTGTCGTCGAGCTCTTCGAGGCCCGTACCCCGAAGGGTGTCGCCCCGATCTCCGAGGCCTCCGGCCGCGTGCGGATCGAGGAGACCGAGAAGACCAAGAAGATCGTCATCACGCCGGACGACGGCAGCGACGAGACGGCGTTCCCGATCTCGAAGCGCGCCCGTCTTCTGGTCAGCGAGGGCGAGCACGTCGAGGTGGGCCAGAAGCTCACCGTGGGTGCCACCAACCCGCACGACGTGCTGCGCATCCTGGGTCAGCGTGCCGTCCAGGTCCACCTGGTCGGCGAGGTCCAGAAGGTCTACAACTCGCAGGGTGTGTCGATCCACGACAAGCACATCGAGATCATCATCCGGCAGATGCTGCGCCGTGTGACGATCATCGAGTCCGGCGACGCCGAGCTGCTGCCCGGTGAGCTGGTCGAGCGCTCGAAGTTCGAGACCGAGAACCGTCGTGTGGTCCAGGAGGGCGGTCACCCGGCCTCCGGTCGTCCGCAGCTGATGGGTATCACCAAGGCCTCGCTGGCGACGGAATCCTGGCTGTCGGCCGCCTCCTTCCAGGAGACGACCCGAGTCCTGACGGACGCGGCGATCAACGCCAAGTCCGACAGCCTCATCGGCCTCAAGGAGAACGTCATCATCGGTAAGCTCATCCCGGCCGGTACGGGTCTGTCCCGCTACCGCAACATCCGGGTGGAGCCGACCGAGGAGGCCAAGGCCGCGATGTACTCGGCCGTCGGCTACGACGACATCGACTACTCGCCGTTCGGCACGGGCTCCGGCCAGGCCGTTCCGCTGGAGGACTACGACTACGGTCCGTACAACCAGTAGTAGTTGGCTCTGAAGGGCGGTCACCTCGTTTCGTACGGGGTGGCCGCCCTTCGGCTTGCCCGGAGACTGTGCTCACGTCCAGTACCGGGGTGAACTGGCAAGCAAAGCAAAGGACTTGGGGAGTCGCGCACCGACGGTTGCCCTGGGGCGGTGGTTGCGAAGCCGCCATGGAGTTCATGAGCGGTGGTCCGGCCATCGGCCTCTTGGTCGCTTGCCCGTGTGCCGGCGGCGGACCATGGCAAGCACGCGTGCGAGTACTTTGGCCTCGCTCCGACTGCCACCCGTTGACTACGTGGTTGCGGGAAGCGGCCCGCTGCTCGCGCACGGTCTGCGGAGGGAGATCCGCGACCTCGATCTTGTTGCCAGGGGCGAGGCCTGGAGGGGCGCTCTGAGGGCAGCCGATCCCTCGCCGGCGCCGTCGGGGCATGGCCGTATGATTCCGCTCTTCGAAGGCGGCATCGAGGTCTTCGACCGCTGGGTGCCGGGCTCGCGTGGACCCGACGAGCTGATCGAAGGCGCCGACTGGGTGCAAGGCTTTCCCTTCTGCCCGCTGAGTGAAGTGCTGGGCTGGAAGGAGTGGCTCGGCAGGCGAAAGGACCAAGAGGACGTCGAGTTGATCTGGGGATGAGGCTCGCGGGTCTCAGGGATGGCTCCGGGTTCTCTCCGGGGGGATACCTGATGCCGGGAAAGCCGGTTCGGCGCAGGATGGAGGGACTCCGATCCGTGCGGGGAGGTACCCCATGACTCAGCCGTCGTGGCAGCCGTGGCAGGGGAGCGGGGTCCCGCAGCCGTGGCAGGGTGGTCAGGCCCCGCAGCAGTGGCAGGGCGGGTCTTCCATGCTCGCGTCGCACGCGGACCGTGAGCGGGCCGTCGACGTGCTCCGGGCGGGGTTCGGAGAGGGGCGGCTGGAGCAGGTGGAGTTCGACCAGCGGATCGGGCAGGCCTACGCCGCGCGCACGGTGGGGGAGCTGGCCCTGCTGGTGGCCGATCTGCCGCTCGGGCCGCTGCCGCACCCGGCGCCGGTCACTCCGGTGCCGCGGACGTTCCAGGCGGCGCCCCGGCCGCGGACGAACGGCAAGGCGGTCGGGGCGGCGGTGTGCGGACTGCTCTGTCTGCCGACCTTCGGGCTGATGGGCCTTCCTGCCGTGGTGCTCGGGCATGCGGCGCGGTCGGAGATGCGGCGCTCCGGGGAGGCGGGGGACGGGCTGGCGCTGACCGGGCTTGTCCTCGGCTGGCTGTCCGTGGGCGGCTGGGCGCTCGTTCTGACGCTGTTGCTGATCGTGGGCCTCGCGGCCGGGTGAGCGGTGGCTGTCGGGGTTGCGCCGACGTGGCAGGAGCGTGAAATTGAAGATCATCCGGGGCGTAGGGCCTTGACATGTTCCGCCCCGCCCTGGGGGTGAGGTCCATTTGTTTTGACCGCAGCGAATGAGGTAGGTACGCTCAGACCTTGTGCCTGGGGTGTGCCCTGGCTCTTGTGCGTGTCTTCAGCCGCATCGGGAGCCGTGACACGGCCACCGTAATCTGCGCTCTTCTCGTCTTGCGGCGAGGGTCTACCGGATTCGACACACCCGACCGCGTGGGTCGGCGACGTTCCAGGTTAGCTTCACCATTCGGCACACAGAAACCGGAGAAGTAGTGCCTACGATCCAGCAGCTGGTCCGGAAGGGCCGGCAGGACAAGGTCGAGAAGAACAAGACGCCCGCACTCGAGGGTTCCCCTCAGCGCCGTGGCGTCTGCACGCGTGTGTTCACGACCACCCCGAAGAAGCCGAACTCGGCCCTGCGTAAGGTCGCGCGTGTGCGTCTGACCAGCGGGATCGAGGTCACTGCTTACATTCCGGGTGAGGGACACAACTTGCAGGAGCACTCCATCGTGCTCGTGCGTGGTGGCCGTGTGAAGGACCTGCCTGGTGTTCGCTACAAGATCATCCGTGGTTCGCTTGACACCCAGGGTGTCAAGAACCGCAAGCAGGCCCGCAGCCGCTACGGCGCCAAGAAGGAGAAGTAAGAATGCCTCGTAAGGGCCCCGCCCCGAAGCGCCCGGTCATCATCGACCCGGTCTACGGTTCTCCTCTTGTCACGTCGCTCATCAACAAGGTGCTGCTGAACGGCAAGCGCTCCACCGCCGAGCGCATCGTCTACGGCGCCATGGAGGGCCTCCGCGAGAAGACGGGCAACGACCCGATCATCACGCTGAAGCGCGCTCTGGAGAACATCAAGCCGACCCTCGAGGTCAAGTCCCGCCGTGTCGGTGGTGCGACGTACCAGGTCCCGATCGAGGTCAAGCCCGGTCGCGCCAACACGCTCGCGCTGCGCTGGCTGGTCGGTTACTCCCGCGCCCGTCGCGAGAAGACCATGACCGAGCGTCTGCTCAACGAGCTTCTCGACGCCTCCAACGGCCTCGGTGCCGCTGTGAAGAAGCGCGAGGACACCCACAAGATGGCCGAGTCCAACAAGGCCTTCGCGCACTACCGCTGGTAGTCGCTACCCCCATCGAGACCGAGAGAAGACTGAAGCCTTATGGCTACCACTTCACTTGACCTGGCCAAGGTCCGCAACATCGGGATCATGGCCCACATCGACGCGGGCAAGACGACCACCACCGAGCGGATCCTCTTCTACACCGGCGTCAGCTACAAGATCGGTGAGGTCCACGACGGCGCCGCCACCATGGACTGGATGGAGCAGGAGCAGGAGCGTGGCATCACGATCACCTCTGCTGCCACCACCTGTCACTGGCCGCTCGAGGACAACGACTACACGATCAACATCATCGACACCCCGGGTCACGTGGACTTCACGGTCGAGGTGGAGCGTTCGCTCCGCGTCCTCGACGGTGCCGTCACCGTGTTCGACGGTGTCGCGGGTGTGGAGCCGCAGTCCGAGACGGTGTGGCGTCAGGCCGACCGTTACGGCGTGCCGCGTATCTGCTTCGTGAACAAGCTTGACCGTACCGGCGCGGAGTTCCACCGCTGCGTCGACATGATCAAGGACCGTCTCGGTGCGCAGCCGCTCGTCATGCAGCTGCCCATCGGTGCCGAGATGGACTTCAAGGGCGTTGTGGACCTGGTCCGCATGAAGGCGCTCGTGTGGTCCGCCGAGGCCGCCAAGGGCGAGATGTACGACGTCGTCGACATCCCGGCCACGCACACCGAGGCTGCCGAGGAGTACCGCGGCAAGCTCATCGAGGGCGTCGCCGAGAACGACGAAGAGATCATGGAGCTGTACCTGGAGGGCGTCGAGCCCACCGAGGAGCAGCTGTACGCCGCGATCCGTCGTATCACCATCGCGTCCGGCAAGTCCAAGGACGTCACGGTCACCCCCGTGTTCTGTGGCACCGCGTTCAAGAACAAGGGCGTCCAGCCCCTGCTCGACGCGGTCGTGCGCTACCTGCCGACCCCGCTCGACGTCGAGGCCATCGAGGGCCACGACGTCAAGGACCCCGAGGTCGTCATCAAGCGCAAGCCGTCCGACGAGGAGCCCCTCTCGGCGCTGGCGTTCAAGATCATGAGCGACCCGCACCTCGGCAAGCTCACCTTCGTCCGGATCTACTCCGGTCGCCTGGAGTCCGGCACCGCCGTGCTGAACTCCGTCAAGGGCAAGAAGGAGCGCATCGGCAAGATCTACCGTATGCACGCGAACAAGCGTGAGGAGATCGAGTCGGTGGGCGCCGGCGACATCGTCGCCGTCATGGGCCTGAAGCAGACCACCACCGGTGAGACGCTGTCCGACGACAAGCAGCCGGTGATCCTGGAGTCCATGGACTTCCCGGCGCCGGTCATCCAGGTCGCCATCGAGCCCAAGTCGAAGGGCGACCAGGAGAAGCTGGGCGTCGCGATCCAGCGCCTCGCCGAGGAGGACCCGTCGTTCCAGGTCCACTCGGACGAGGAGACGGGCCAGACCATCATCGGTGGTATGGGCGAGCTGCACCTTGAGGTGCTGGTCGACCGTATGCGCCGTGAGTTCAAGGTCGAGGCCAACGTCGGCAAGCCGCAGGTGGCCTACCGCGAGACGATCCGCAAGGCCGTCGAGCGCGTCGACTACACGCACAAGAAGCAGACTGGTGGTACCGGCCAGTTCGCCAAGGTGCAGATCGCGATCGAGCCGATCGAGGGCGGCGACGCCTCGTACGAGTTCGTGAACAAGGTGACCGGTGGTCGTATCCCGAAGGAGTACATCCCTTCGGTCGACGCCGGTGCGCAGGAGGCCATGCAGTTCGGCATCCTCGCCGGGTACGAGATGACGGGCGTCCGCGTCACGCTTCTCGACGGTGCCTACCACGAGGTCGACTCGTCCGAGCTCGCGTTCAAGATCGCCGGTTCGCAGGCCTTCAAGGAGGCCGCGCGCAAGGCGTCCCCCGTGCTTCTCGAGCCGATGATGGCCGTCGAGGTCACCACGCCCGAGGACTACATGGGTGAGGTCATCGGCGACATCAACTCCCGCCGTGGTCAGATCCAGGCCATGGAGGAGCGGGCGGGTGCCCGCGTCGTGAAGGGCCTCGTGCCCCTTTCGGAGATGTTCGGCTACGTCGGCGACCTGCGCAGCAAGACGTCCGGCCGTGCGAGCTACTCCATGCAGTTCGACTCCTACGCCGAGGTTCCGCGGAACGTCGCCGAGGAGATCATCGCGAAGGCCAAGGGCGAGTAACGCACACCGTTCACACGCTTTAGGCTTGACACCGACCGCCGGGGATCGCCCGGCACGGGAGAACCCCGGCGGGCGGCATCCCAGCAAAGATCACCTGGCGCCGATGAGTAAGGCGTACCAGAACCACTCCACAGGAGGACCCAGTGGCGAAGGCGAAGTTCGAGCGGACTAAGCCCCACGTCAACATCGGCACCATCGGTCACATCGACCACGGTAAGACGACCCTCACGGCCGCCATTACCAAGGTGCTGCACGACGCGTACCCCGACCTGAACGAGGCCTCGGCCTTCGACCAGATCGACAAGGCTCCTGAGGAGCGCCAGCGCGGTATCACGATCTCCATCGCGCACGTCGAGTACCAGACGGAGACGCGTCACTACGCCCACGTCGACTGCCCCGGTCACGCGGACTACATCAAGAACATGATCACGGGTGCGGCGCAGATGGACGGCGCCATCCTCGTTGTCGCCGCGACGGACGGCCCGATGCCGCAGACCAAGGAGCACGTGCTCCTGGCCCGCCAGGTCGGCGTTCCGTACATCGTCGTCGCCCTGAACAAGGCCGACATGGTGGACGACGAGGAGATCCTGGAGCTCGTCGAGCTCGAGGTCCGTGAGCTCCTCTCCGAGTACGAGTTCCCGGGCGACGACCTGCCGGTCGTCAAGGTCTCGGCGCTCAAGGCGCTCGAGGGCGACAAGGAGTGGGGCGAGTCCGTCCTCAACCTGATGGCCGCCGTCGACGAGTCGATCCCGACCCCCGAGCGTGACGTCGACAAGCCGTTCCTCATGCCCGTCGAGGACGTCTTCACGATCACCGGTCGCGGTACGGTCGTCACCGGCCGTATCGAGCGTGGTGTCCTGAAGGTCAACGAGACCGTTGACATCATCGGCATCAAGCAGGAGAAGACCACCACCACGGTCACCGGCATCGAGATGTTCCGCAAGCTGCTCGACGAGGGCCAGGCCGGTGAGAACGTCGGTCTGCTCCTCCGTGGCATCAAGCGCGAGGATGTCGAGCGCGGCCAGGTCATCATCAAGCCCGGGTCGGTCACGCCGCACACCGAGTTCGAGGCCCAGGCCTACATCCTGTCCAAGGACGAGGGTGGCCGCCACACGCCGTTCTTCAACAACTACCGTCCGCAGTTCTACTTCCGTACGACGGACGTGACCGGCGTGGTGACCCTCCCCGAGGGCACCGAGATGGTCATGCCGGGTGACAACACCGAGATGAAGGTGGAGCTCATCCAGCCCGTCGCCATGGAAGAGGGCCTGAAGTTCGCCATCCGTGAGGGTGGCCGGACCGTGGGCGCCGGCCAGGTCACCAAGATCAACAAGTAAGTCTTGTTGGCTTGAACGCCTGGTAGCTCGCTCATTGAGCTCCTGAAGGGGCCCGTACGACTTCGGTCGTGCGGGCCCTTTCGCGTTGTGCGGTCGCGTCGGGTGTCGGCTTATGCGGCGGCTTCGGGTGTCGGCTGCGGGCCGATGGCCATGAGCGCGAGGACGGTGAGCCGTACGACGACTCCGCCGAGCAGCGCGGCGAGGAAGCCGTCGACATGGAGGCTTCCCGTCTGCGAGCCGATCCAGGAGACGAGCAGCCAGATGAGGGTGTCCTGGACGATGCCGACCGCGGCGAGGATCAGCAGGGCGATCGGGGGAGCGGTGCGGATGCTGCTGGGATAGCTGGAGATCAGCTGGTTCACGACGAGGAACACGATGCCGGGCAGCAGCGCCGCCCAGGCCACGTTGTCGTCGATCGGCCGTATGCCGGGCAGCAGGACGGCGGCGAGAACCACGCCGAGGTAGGCGCCGAGGGCGCGTCTTCGCTTGTACATGGGCGTGATCATGCGGCCGGTTCGGCGGCCCGGGCAAGATGCGCGTTACTGCATGTTCTGTACATGCGGGTGGCGGTACGAGGCCGTACAGACGTAGATCTGAAGGCAGTAGCCGCGGCCGATGGTGAGCTGGGTCTCGCGGGCGGGTCCGTCGACGTGGTGCCCGGTGTAACCGGCGTCCTCGACCGGGCGCCAGCTGCCGCTGCCGCCGTCCCATTCGTTGCCGTCGATGGTGAGCAGCGGCTGCACGGCCGCGCCGCACTCGGGGCAGGCCATGGGGAACGGGTCGCTGAAGCTCCAGGGGGCGTGGCCGGCGACTTTGCTGCCCGGGGCGACGGAGAGGTCGTACTGGTAGTGGAAGCCGGACTGGTCCTCCCAGGCGTGGATCCGGTCGGCGAGGTCGGCGGGGAGTTCGTGCGGGGCGGGGTATTCCGTGACCGTCTCCGGGTGCAGGAGGCAGGGCTCGGGGAGGTAGTCGTCGTTGCCGATCACCGAGGGGCGCGGGGTGGTGGTGAGGGGGTCGGTGATGTCGGCGGCGGACCGCCAGCGGAGTTCGGTGGCCGGCAGATAGTCCTCGTCGTGGTCGAACGGGCACCAGAGCAGTTGGAGCAGGTCGGTGCCCGGCGGGCGGGGGAGGTCCGGGGCGTCGGTGGCGTACAGCTGGAGGACCGGGATCAGAGGGAGGGGGCCGTCCTGGGGGATGCGGGTGGCTTCGCCGATGCGGTCGAGGGTGGCGCGTTCGGCGGGGGTGAGTTGGTCGGCGTCCGGGGTGTGCGGGCGGCTCCAGGCCTCGCGGAGGATGCGTCGGCGGAGGTGGATGTCCTCGGGTGCCTGGCCGTGGTGCCAGGGGCCGGTGTGGTCCGGGCAGGTGGGCCAGGGTTCGTCGGCGGGCCAGAGGAGGGGGCCGCCGAGGGAGCTGTCAGTGGGGGTGGGGGCGCCTGCGCGGGGGTGGAGGCGGATGGTGTCGCGGGCGAGGGCGGCGAGCTCGGGGAAGTGGGCGGTGATGTCCGTCGGGCGGGGTGGGGTGGTGCGGGTCATGGGGGGAGGTTATGCGGTGAACGGTGGCGAACGGTGACGGACGCTGGTGAACGGTGGGGGTGAGCAGGGGAGTTGGGAGTCTCGCCGGTCGAGTCGAGCCCTAGTGGGGGTGCGTAGCGTACTTGTCGCCCATGGCTCGGTGGTCTTCGTCGACGGAGGGACGTGCCCGATGATGCTGACGGTCGATGTGGCGGTGTTGTTGGCCGTCATCCTCGTCCTGCGGTTGCGGCGGACGGTGCATGCGCGGAGTCGGTCCGACCAGAGCGTGACGGTGGGGCTCGCGCTGGTGTTCGGGGTGTTGGTGGCGCCGACGGCGTTCGGGCACGGGGTGCTGGACGCGGTGGGGCAGGTGGTGGAGGGGGTCTCGGGGGTCGGGGGCCCTTGAGGCGGCGAGGGTGCCAGTCGGCTCGGGTCACTGGATGTACTGCTGATGCGGGTGGTCGTACGACGTCGTACAGACGTAGAGCTGGAGAGCGTGGTCGCGGCCGATGTTGAGATGGGTGGGGCGGGCCGATTCGGTGCCCTCGCCCGGCCACCAGCTTCTGGTGCCGCCGTCGCACTCGTAGCCGTCGATGGTCAGCAGGGGCTGCATGGGCGCGCCGCACTCGGGGCAGGCCATGGGGAACGGGTCGATGTAGCTCCAGGGAGCGTGGCCGCCGACCTTGCAGCCCGGGGCGACGGCGAGGTCGTACTGGTAGACCACGCCGTGGGCCTCGGCCCAGTCCTCGACGCGGTCGGCGAGGGGCTCGGGGAGTTCGTGCGGGGCGGGGTATTCGGTGACGGGTTCCGGGTGGAGGACGCAGGGTTCGGGGAGGTAGCGGTCCTTGCCGATGACGGACGGCTGGGGCGGGGTGCCGAGAGGCGTGCGGATGTCGGCCGCCGTGCGCCAGCGGAGTTCGGTGCGGGGTGTGGTGCCCATGGGGCCTTCGTGGTCGAAGGGGCACCAGAGGAGTTGGAGGAGGTCGGTGCCGGGTGGGGCGGGGAAGGCGACGGCCTCGGGGATGTCGCGGGCGTAGAGCTGCGTGATGGGGAGCAGAGGGATCGGGCCCGGCTGGGGGATGATCCTGGGTTCCGAGGCACGGTTGACGACGACCCGCTCCTCGGGCGTGAGGAAGTCGGTGCCCTCCGTGCGGGGGCGGCTGTGGGCCGCGGCGAGGATACGGCGGCGGTGGCGGACCTCGTCCGGGGCGTGGCCGAGATGGGTGGGGGCGTCGTGCTCCGGGCAGGTGGGCCAAGGTTCGTGGGCCGGCCAGCGGAGAGGGCCGCCGAGAGAACTGTCCGCCGCGGTGGGGGAGCCCGGGCGGGGGTGGAGGCGGATGGTGGTGCGGGCCAGCGGGGCGAGCTCGGGGAAGTGGGCGGGCACGTCGAGGGGCCGGGGCGGAGTGGTGAGGGGCGGCATGGGGGGAGGGTATGCGGGGAACGGGGCGTCGGGCTGGGGTAGTTGTGCGGGATCTACGATGTGCCGATGGTGGATCTACGTGCGGTACTGGCGGACTTCCCTGGTGTGACGCCCTTGGCCGGGCTGTCGGACGCCTGGTACTGGTCGTCCTTCTCCCGCTTCGGCTTCGCGGGGGCGCTGAGCGCCGACGGTGAGCGGCTGCTTCAGGTGAGCGGGCGGGACTCGTACGACGAGGAGCTCGCGGTTGCGGTACTTGGGTTCGCGCGGGAGCGGGAAGGTGAGCTCTTCGCCCGCAATGCTCACTGGGGTGCGCTCGGAGGGTTCCAACCGCCGCCAGGGCGACGGGACTTCGACGTCGTGGTCGGTGTCTCACCCGACGTCCACCGCTTCTACTCCGTGGAGCGTCCGGAGCTGACCCCGCACGTACGGCTGGTCTTCCCGGCGTACGCCTGCGAGTTCTCCGCCGCGGCCGACGAGACCCTCGACGAGGCCGTCACCCGCTATCGGATGCTGCGGCCGAACGAGCTGGGCCGGGATCCGTTGCCGTATCTGAGGATGCGGTACGCCAACACCCGTACGCAGAGCCGGAGTACGAACCGTGGGCGGGGCTTCACCGAGCCGCGGCTGCTCGTCGAGGAGCTGCGGTGGATGGAGGGCGCGGAGGGGAGCTTCGTCGAGTTCGAGAACCGGCATGGGCGGGTGTGGCGGGTGGAGTGGCACGGAGGGTGGTTCCTCGCCGAGCACGGGGAGGAAAGCTGGGGGGCTCCTCGTGAGGTCGGGGCCGAGGAGGTTGTTCAGTTCGCGACGGCTCGGCTGTACGACCCGGACGGTGCGGTATGCCGCTGACGCGCATGAAGGGGCAGCGCCGTGAGCATGCGGTCGGCGATGTGTTTCTTCGACGCCGGGCGCGGTGGCTACGCGGATGAGAACGACCTGGTGATCCCTGAACGAGTGGAACCGTGCGGTTGGTTCGCGCTGACCAACTTCGAGCACTTCCAGTACGAGCTGGACGAGACGCTGGCCGGCCGGCCGCCGCTCGTGCCGTATCCGAAAGTGTGAGGGTCTTGTTCGACGTACGAGCTGTGGTCGAGGGATTTCACGGGGTGCGACCGCTTGCCGGTCTGTCCGACGCGTGGTCCTGGTCGCCGGTGCCGGGGCTGGACTTCGCGGCGGCGCTGAGCGAGGACGGGCGGCGTCTGTTCCAGGTGAACGCCCGTGACACGTACGACGAGAGGCTCGTGGTCGCGCTGCTGAGGGCCGCGCGCGAGAACAGTGCACGGCTGCTGGCCGACGGGGTATTGCTCGGCACGGTTCCTGGCTTCCGGTACCCCGGCCGGGGCTTCGAGGTGATCGCGGCCGCACGTCCCGGGGTCCACAGGTACCACGAGGTGCGGCAGCCTGAGTTGCAGCGGGTCACCTGGGCCGTGTTTCCGGGCTACGCGTGCGAGTTCGCCGCCCCGGACCGGTACCACTCCCTCGGGGACGCCCGGGAGAGCTTCCGCCGGTTCCTGTCCCCGGCCGACCTCAGCAGACAGCAGCCCGCGCCCTTCCTCCGGGTGTGGTACGACAACACGGTCACCAAAGGAGGGACGGACGCTCCGGAGGGAATCCTCGTGGCGCGGACGACGCTCTACCGCGAGATCAGGCTGCTGGAGGGAGCGCCGGGAAGCTTCGTGCGCTTCGAGAACTTCCGGGGCCAGGTCTGGCAGGTCGCGTGGGACGAACAGCACGCCTGGACCCTGGGGTCGGGGGCGGTCCCTGTCCCGTCGCGGTGCCTTGGACTCGCCGAGCTGCTCTCTTTCGCGGAGGAGTCACTGCATGCCTGAGCCTCGCACCCGTCTGGACAGCCGGTTCCTCGTACTGGAACGGCTGGTTGAGCTTGACAGGCTCACCGGCCCCGCGGCGGCAGCGGTCCTCGAAGACTCCGGCTGGGCGGGTGAGCGTCGGGATCCGGGGAAGGAATGGGCGACGACGTGGCGCCGTGACGATGTGCACGCCTGGATCCAGGAGGACGGGCCGTCCGTGCAGGTGGAGTTCACGCTCTGGTATCGCGAGGTCGAGGACGAGTGGCCGGACCCGGACACGTACATCGACGACCTGTACGACGCCGCGTCCGCCGAACACCGGTCGGCTGTGGCCGAGTTGAGGGTGGGCGCGCTCGGCGCCCGGCTGAAGCCGTCCGACGAGGACCTGACCGGCGGCGCGGACTACGTCGAGCACACCGCCTGGCGCGTGGCGGGCAAAGCCCTCCTCGCCGGCGTCAAGCACGACGACACCGAGGTGCCGGTGCAACTGGTCGTGGTGGTGCGGGAGTACGGCGTGGGCGCGGAGGACGACGAGGAGGGGGAGTGGCTCTGACGGGGACGGGAGCAGGTCCGGCGGGCGAGCCCTTGGCGGTGTACCGGCTGATGCCGAGCATGAAGCGATTCCGGACCCTCTCCCTGGAGGGACACGGCCACCGCAGGCTGATCCGCTGGCTGCGCACCGGTGCCGCCGAGGAGCTACCGGAGTCGCTGCGCGCCGAGTGGGTCGGTGATCCGCGGCTGCGCCGGGCCGAGTTCCCCTGCGGATATCCGGGGGCGCCGGTGTTCAGCCGCCGGGTCGCCGATCTGCTGGCACACGACCTCAAGGCGGCGGGCCGGCAGCTCCCGGTCGTCCCGGAGGACGCCGACCCGTCCGTCGAGCCGCCCTACGTCCTCCAGCTCGTCGAGCAGGTCGTCGACTGTGTCGACACCCGCAGGTCCGCCAAGCCCAAGAAGGTCACAGGCCAGATGAAGACCACGGTCTTCCACCCTGACGCCCTCCCCTCCCACATCCCCGCCTTCCGCGTGCCCGAGTTCCCGGGCGGCGTCCACTGGAACGGCTGGGCGGTACGCTGCCTGACCGATCTCCTCGGCGACGACCTGGAGGCCCGCCTGATCTGGTCCGAGGACCGGAACCTGGCCCCGCATCCGGCCCCTTGGGGGTTCTGAACCAGCCTGGAGAGCGCTATGAGCGGCTACATCCGCTACGCGAGCGAGGACGCCCCCTGCAACCGCTGACAAGCACGAGGCTCGCGCGGGAAGTTTTCGCGCCCCTCGGCGGAGTGGTGGAGGTCGGGGCGGTGAACGCCACCGGCACGTGGGTGCTCGCCGATGCCTCGGTGGGGGAGTTCCTGGCGCGACGGCACGCTGACGTCGAGCGGGTGATGGACGGGGTCCGGAAGGCGTGCGGGTTCGACGACGTGGCCATGCGGATGGCGGACGAGGTCGGCTGGTTCCGTGACTACAAGGTGGACGCGGCGCATCTGCTGCTGTGGTCCGCGGGCATCACGGGAGTCCCGGACCAGCTCGAAGGACTCGACGAACCGTCCGTGATCCGGCGCATGTGCCGCATGGCAGCGGACCTGCAACTCACGGAGTTCCTGCACGCCGTGATCACGGCCGCCGTCGCGGCGAGGACGGAGCCCCGGCGAGGCGCGGCGGCGATCGTCGACGTACTCACGATCGCCTCCGACCTCGCGGACGCGACGGGTGGCGTCGCGCCGGTGCAGGTGTTCAGGACATGGCGGGTCGCCCATCTGCCGGGCATCCTGCTGCCGCGATCGGACGCTCCGGGGTACGGCAAGGCGGGGTTCCGGGCGTATGACGAGGAGTTGGAAGCGCTGCTCGTCGGCGACTGACGTCCACCTGAACCTGCCGAACCGATACCCCGGCGACAGGCTGACCTTTTCGCCGAACGGCTGTTCCAGGTAAGTTCGCGTGTGCATACGGTTGTTGACGATGCACGCGTGACGGGGGTTGCGGTATGGCGGGGCATCGGCCCACGGACTGGCATGTCCTGGATCTGGACAAGGATCCGACGCCGGGTGATCCGGACCGGATCAAGCGGCTGGCGAAGACACTTCACGATTTCGCCGACGATGTCTCGGACGCCCTCCGCCTGGTGAACGGCATGGCGGGTGAGGACACCTTGCTGGAGTGGGCGGGCAAGTCGGCTGAGGTCTTCAAGGACGAGTTCGGCGATGTTCCGAAGAACCTGAAGAAGCTGAAGAAGTCGTACGAGTTGTGCGGGGACGCGCTGACCGACTTCTGGCCGAAGCTGGAGCGGGCGCAGGCGTTGGCCGACCGGGCGTTGGCCAAGGGGCGTGAAGCACAGAGCGACCTCTCCTCCGCCAGCTCCCGTCTCACGTCGGCCGATTCGTGGGTGACGCGGGCGAACAAGGAAGCCGACAAGTACAAGGACGACCCCACCGGCAGCAAGTCCGGCGGTGACAAGCCGGACGAGTCGAAAGTCCGTGCCGCCACCCGCGATGCCCAGCACGCCAAGACCGCCCAGACCAGCGCCCAGTCGGACGTAGACAACGCGCAGGACGCCCTCGCCGCCGCGAAGAAGATGGCCGCCGACGCGCGGAAGATGCGTGAGGAGGCCGCCCACACCGCGAAGACGAAGATCGACGAGGCGTCCGACGCCGGCATCCAGAACCGGTCGTGGTGGGAGGAGGTCGGGGACTGGTTCACGGACAACTGGGACAACATCGTCGCGGTCTGCAAGATCGTCGTAGCGGTCGTCGGTGTCATCGCGATGATCATCGGCGGGCCGATCCTCGGCGCGATCGTCCTGATCGCGGCCCTCGTCGTACTCGCGGACACGCTTTACAAATATTCCAAGGGCCAGGCCTCCCTATGGGACGTAGGTCTGGCCGCGCTCGACTGCATACCCGGCATGAAGGGCCTGACCACCCTCGGTGGCCTCGCCAAGGGGCTCAAGGGCCTGAGCAAGCTGGGGCTCAAAGGTATGGCCCAGGGCGTCAAGGGCCTCGGCAAGAGCGCGCGGAGCATGCTCGGCAAGTCGCAGGACGCTTTCGCCCGTATGAAGTCGAAGATCCGGCAGGGCCTGAGCGACCCGATCGACATGGCCACCGGCATGATGTTCCTCCCGCAGACGGACGTGGAACTGCCCGGCGCCCTGCCCCTTGTCTTCCAGCGGCGCGTCCAGTCCGACTACCGGGCCGGCTGGTGGTTCGGCCCCTCGTGGACATCCACCATCGACCAGCGTCTCGAGGTCGACTCGGCGGGTGTCGTGCTCGTCACCGATGACGGACAGCTTCTGTCCTACCCACACTCCACGGATTCGGGCGAACCGGTGTTCCCGGACGTAGGACCGCGCCTGCCGCTCATGCGTCTCGATGACGGCGGATACCAGGTGGAGGATCCCTTCGGCGGCCTGGTCCTCCGCTTCGGGCAGCCGGGGGCCGACGGCTGTGCCCTGCTGCGCACGCTGACCGACCGCAACGGACACCGGCTCCGGTTCGACCACGACGAAGAAGGCGTGCCGACCGGCATCCGTTCCTCCGGCGGCTACCACCTCCGGCTCACCGCGGACGACGGGCTCATCACCGCCCTGCACCTCGTCGGTGGGGCCGAGACCGGTGAGGACGCTCTGATCAGGCGTTACGTGTACACCGACGGGAACCTCACGGAGGTCCACGGCCCTGTCGGGCTCCAACTGCGCTTCGAGTACGACGACAGGCTGCGGGTCGTCGCCTGGACCGACTCCAACGGCAGCCAGTACCACTACACGTACGACGACGAGGACCGCTGCACAGCCGAGGGCGGTGAAGCCGGCCATTACACACTGTCCCTCGACTACGAGGGCACACACCCGGATTTTCCGGGGATGCGCGTCACCACCGCCACCACGGGGGAGGGGAGCGTGTCCCGGTACGTCATCGACGACGCCTTCCTGGTGGTGGCGGAGATCGATCCCATCGGTGCGATCAGCCGTACCGACTACGACCACCTCCACAACGTCACGGGGCGCACCGATCCCCTGGGCCATCACACCCGGATCGTCAACGACGAGCACGGAATGCCCACGCGTGTCATCCGCCCCGACGGCCTCGAAACCTCGGTCGAGTACAACGCCCTGCGACTTCCCGTCCTCATCCGCCAGGAGGACGGGACGACGATCCACCACACCTACGACGAGCGCGGCAACCACACGTCGGTGACCGATGAGTCGGGCGCCACGACGACCTTCGCCTACGACGACGCGGGTCACCTCGTCTCGGCGACGGACGCCTTGGGCAACACCCTCTCCGTTCGGAACAACCCGGCGGGCCTTCCGGTGGCGGTGACCGACCCGGCGGGAGCCACCACGCTGCACGAGTACGACGCGTTCGGCCGGCTGTGCGCCGCGCTGGATCCCATGGGTGCCGGGGTCCGGCTGTGGTGGTCGGTGGAGGGGCAACTGCTGCGCCGGGTGGGTCCGTTGGGCGGTGAGGAGTCGTGGACGTACGACGGTGAGGGCAACTGCCTGAGCCACACCGACAGCGAAGGCCGGACGACTCGCTACGAGTACACGCACTTCGACGCGGTCGCGGCGGAGATCCGGCCCGACGGCAGCCGGTACGAGTTCGAGCACAACACGACCCTCCAGCTGACGAAGGTCGTCGACCCGCGAGGTCTGGCCTGGCACTACGAGTACGATCCCGCGGGCCGGCTGACCGCCGAGATCGACTTCGACGGCCGACGGGTGGGTTACGAGCACGATGTGGCGGGTCGGCTCACTGCCCGGGTGAACGCGGTGGGGCAACGGGTTGAGTACGAGTACGACGAGTTCGACCGGACGACGGCCAAGACGGTCGACGGCTCCACCACCCGCTATGAGCGCGATGTCATGGGCCATGTCCTGCGGCTCGTGAATCCGTTCAGCGAGGTGTCCTACGAGCGGGACACGATCGGTCGTGCCATCTCGGAGTCGGTCGACGGCCGGGTGCTGCTGCGGGAGTACGACCGGCTGGGCCGCCCGGTGCGCCGGGTCACGCCTGCCGGTGCGGCGACGGCATACACGTACGACAAGGCCGGCCGGGTCTCCTCGATGGACTGTTCCGGCCGGCCGCTGCGCTTCTCCTACGACGTGGCGGGGCGTGAGCTCGCCCGATCGCTCGCTCGCACGGGGCTCACGCTGTCCCGTACCTGGGACCGTGCCGGCCGTCTCGCCGAACAGACGGTGACGGGCGCCGCGGGCACACTGCTGCGGCGTGGATACGGCTACCGCGCCGACGGCCACCTGGTCGAGATCGACGAAGGGACGGCCGGTCCGCGCCGTTTCGCGCTCGACCACGCCGGCCGCGTGACCGGCGTCGAGGCGCGCGGCTGGCGCGAGTCGTACGCCTACGACGCGAACGGCAACCAGACCCACGCGGAGTGGCCCGACCGGCATCCGGGCCCGGAAGCCCGGGGCGACCGCGACTACCGCGGCAACCGGCTCGTACGGGCCGGTTCAGTTCACTACGTCCACGACGCCGCGGGCCGCATCGTCGTACGCCGCAGGATCAGGCTCTCCCGCAAGGCCGACGTCTGGCACTACACCTGGGACGCCGAGGACCGGCTGACAGCGGTGACGACACCCGACGGCACGGTGTGGCGCTACCTGTACGACCCGCTCGGCAGAAGGACGGCCAAACAACGCCTCGGTGCCGATGGCAGCACCGTGGTCGAGCAGGTGCGGTTCACCTGGGACGGGGCGTACCTGGCGGAGCAGGAGGCCACCGGCCCCGATCTTCCCCACCCCGTGGTGACGAGCTGGGAGTACGACGACCTGCACCCGGTCGCGCAGACCGAACGGCGCGTGGACTCCCTCACGAGCCAGGAGATGGACTCCCGCTTCTTCGCCATCGTCACGGACCTCGTGGGAACCCCGACCGAACTCGTTGACGAGGAAGGCGACATAGCCTGGCGCGCCCGCGCGACCCTCTGGGGAACCACCAGCTGGAACCGGGACGCCTCCGCCTATACGCCCCTGCGGTTCCCAGGCCAGTACTTCGACCCCGAGACGGGACTGCACTACAACTTCCAGCGCTACTACGACCCCGAGACCGCCCGCTATTTCAGCCCTGACCCGCTGGGTCTCGAACCGGCTCCCCATCCGCTCCTCTACGTCGCCAATCCGCTGCAGGGCTGCGACCCCCTCGGCCTCGCGCCCCGTTACGCCAACCGGCCGGAGCGGTACGCCTGGGGCGGCAGCGTCCGCTACGGGCCGACCGATCATCTCGGCCGCCCCACCGGCATATCCGCCGCTATCCGCAAGGAAATGGTGATCACACAGGGCACGGAGGCCGGAAAGATGTGGACCAAGGGCTGGCGCGGCCATGGAACCCTCTTCAACGAGGCGCGAGGTCACCTGCTCGGGAACGCGCTCGGTGGGGCGGGCAAGGGTCCCAACGCGCCTCACAACCTGGTGACCCTGACCCAGAACCCGACCAACCACCCCCATATGTACGAGATGTTCGAGAAGCCCATCGCGGACGCGGCCATGAAGGACGAGATCGTCCAGTACAGCGTGAAGCCGGTCTACGAAGGCACGAACCCGATTCCCATCCGCCTGGAGTTCGAGGCGTTCGGCAACAAGGGCTTCTCGCTCAGCGGCTTCCTGGACAACCCGGCGTCCGGTGTCAGGACGGCTTGACGAAGCCGTTGACTACGCTGCCCACTGCCGACGAACAGGAGCACCATGACGCGCACGACCTCTGAGCGCCCCGTGGACATCGAGGCGGCGATTCCCGAGCTGTCCGCATACCGCGGTGCCGGTACCCGGCTGCACCCACGGCCGGGCGCGCCAGGCCCCGAGCACAGTTCCGTCGGCGGGCCTCTGCTCTGGCCCGCGGGCGAACCGTGGCCGCAGTGCACGGTGCCGCACAAACGCCGGTTCGGTGAGCGGCTCAGCGAGGTCCGGACAGCCAGGAGAGTGCTTGCCGGCGAACCGACCGAGGAGGAGTACGAGCTGCTCCGTTCCTTCAAACGCGGCCGCCACGCGCCCTGGCTCACCGACACGGACCCGATTCCGCTGCTGCCGGTCGCCCAGCTGTACACGCGGGACGTGCCGGGACTGAATCTGCCGGGTGACGCGGATCTGTTGCAGGTCCTCTGGTGCCCGTTCAACGCGCACGGCGAGGAACGGAACGTCGGCGTGCACCTGTTCCGACGCCGGAGCTCCGATGTCACCGAGGTGCTGGCCGAGCAGCCCGAGCCGGTGGTTGTGGGCCGCGCCGAGTACGTACCGAATCCCTGTGTGCTGCACCCGGAACGGATCACGGAGCACCAGTGGGGAGACCTGCTGTCCTACGCGATCCGTGAGCGCCTCGACGAGTGGGAGGACTGGGAGGACGAGGATGCCGTCAGCTATCAGTTCGATCTGTCCATTCCGCCGGGCTGGAAGGTCGGTGGATTCGCCGCGTGGCCGGTCACCGGGCCGCAGGACGTGGTGTGCGGCTGTGGGCAGCGGATGGAGCTGCTGCTGACGATCGACAGCAGGGAGTGGGACCGCGGAACGCGCAGCTGGGTCCCGGTCGAGGACCGCGACGCGGCGGACACGGCGGCGAACACCCCGACGGGGGTCGTCGTGGGCCGCAACGGCCGCCTCATGATCTTCGTCTGTCCGGAGGACTGGTCGCACCCGCATCGCACCGTATTGCAGTAGGACCGCCGACGAGCTTCCGGCGGTGCTGCTACGAGGGCGCCGTGTCGCTGACGGCCGAAGGATGGGGCCCGGTGGGGGCGAACTCGCCTGCCTCCCGACAGGGCCGGCGGGAGGCCCTCGGCACCGGTGACCGGAAGCCCCGATTGCAGCCGGCTGCGCAGTCGATCATCGGGTGAATGACGGTGGGAGCGGTGCTGGGCGACGGCGGGAGGGACGGTGTGGGGGCCGCGAGGAACGCGGTGAGCCGGTGGGCGTGCAAGGCCGCGGGGTGGCGCAGGGGTTCCGGGAGGTTCGAGGTCAGCGAGTGGCGTACGGCGCTGGGGCGCGCGCCGCGTTCGAGCCGGGCCGAGACGGCCCGAACCCTGTCCACGCGGCCCAAGTCGTTGCGCTCCAGGGTTCGGCATCGGCGTCGACGGCGTTCCAGATCAGCTCTTCGACCGCGCCGACGGGTCCCGAAGCCGGGCCGGCTCGGTGACGTGCTCACGACGGAACCGCTCGGCCGGGACGCCACTGGTGTTTGACCTACGTCACTCCCGGGGTATTGTCTCCGGCTCGATTGGCCAGCCCCCCGCCCCATATGGCAGACTGTCGGAGTTGCTCGGTCGAGTGTTGATGCTGCGCGCCTCCCGCCGGGAGGACCGGAAGCGAGTCCCACAGTACTCGTCGCCCTAACTGCCACACGGCAGCGCTGGGGCGGACGTACGGGAATCTTTCGGGAAGCAAGGTACGGCACAGGCCAGGCACCTGGTGATTCTCTTTCTCAGGCAAGGGATGTTCGGACAAGGGACATCTGTGTCAGCGAAAGCGCGACACGCCCGACCGCGTGGGTCGGAGCGAGGGTCAGGAACACCGGGTTCCAGAGCGTTAAACGAGACAAAGGACTACTGAGTAGCCATGGCGGGACAGAAGATCCGCATCCGGCTCAAGGCCTACGACCACGAGGTCATCGACTCCTCGGCGAAGAAGATCGTCGAGACGGTGACTCGCACTGGTGCGTCGGTCGCGGGCCCGGTGCCGCTGCCCACTGAGAAGAACGTGTACTGCGTCATCAAGTCGCCGCACAAGTACAAGGACTCGCGCGAGCACTTCGAGATGCGCACGCACAAGCGCCTGATCGACATTCTCGACCCGACGCCCAAGACCGTTGACTCTCTGATGCGACTCGACCTCCCGGCCGGTGTCGACATCGAGATCAAGCTCTAGGGATCGGTGATCTGAGAATGGCTAAGCAGATCAAGGGCATCCTGGGCGAGAAGCTCGGCATGACGCAGGTGTGGGACGAGAACAACCGCGTTGTTCCGGTCACCGTCGTCAAGGCCGGCCCCAATGTCGTCACCCAGGTCCGCACGAACGACGTCGACGGCTACGAGTCCGTCCAGATCGCGTTCGGCGAGATCGACCCGCGCAAGGTGAACAAGCCCCTCAAGGGCCACTTCGCCAAGGCCGATGTCACGCCGCGTCGCCACCTCGTCGAGATCCGCACCGCGGACGCCTCCGAGTACACCCTCGGCCAGGAGATCACCGCTGAGGTGTTCGAGGCCGGGATCAAGGTCGACGTGACCGGCAAGAGCAAGGGCAAGGGCTTCGCCGGTGTCATGAAGCGTCACAACTTCAAGGGCCTCGGCGCCGGTCACGGCACCCAGCGCAAGCACCGCTCCCCCGGTTCCATCGGTGGCTGCGCCACCCCGGGCCGCGTGTTCAAGGGCCTCCGCATGGCGGGTCGCATGGGCAACGAGCGGGTCACCACCCAGAACCTGACCGTCCACGCCGTTGACGCGGAGAAGGGTCTGCTGCTCATCAAGGGCGCTGTCCCCGGTCCGAACGGCGGCCTCGTCCTGGTCCGCACCGCGGCCAAGGGGGCCTGAGGTACCGATGAGCACTGTTGACATCCTTTCGCCTGCCGGCGAGAAGACCGGAAGCGTCGAACTCCCCGCGGAGATCTTCGGCGTGGAGAAGGTCAGCATCCCGCTGATCCACCAGGTCGTCGTCGCGCAGAACGCGGCTGCCCGTCAGGGCACCCACAAGACCAAGACCCGCGGCGAGGTTCGTGGTGGCGGTAAGAAGCCTTACCGTCAGAAGGGCACCGGCCGTGCGCGCCAGGGCTCTACCCGCGCGCCGCAGTTCGCCGGTGGTGGCGTCGTGCACGGTCCCGTGCCGCGTGACTACTCGCAGCGGACCCCGAAGAAGATGAAGGCTGCCGCGCTGCGTCACGCCCTCACCGACCGGGCCCGCAACAACCGCATCCACGTCGTCACCGGCGTGATCGAGGGCGACTCCCCGTCCACGAAGGCCGCTCGCACGCTGTTCGGCAAGATCTCGGAGCGCAAGAACCTGCTCCTGGTCGTCGACCGCGCCGACGAGGCCGCGTGGCTGTCCGCCCGCAACCTGCCCCAGGTGCACATCCTGGAGCCGGGCCAGCTGAACACGTACGACGTGATCGTCTCGGACGACGTGGTCTTCACCCAGGCCGCTCTCGAGTCCTTCGTCGCCGGCCCGAAGGCCAACGACACCGAAGGGACTGAGGTCTGATGGCTATCCGTCACCCCTCTATCGCCTCCAAGGCGGCCAAGGCCGCCAAGGCCGCGCGCGTCGCCAAGGCGCGTCGTCACGCCGCCGAGGGCAAGAACACGGTCGAGACGCCGCTCAGCAAGTCGTTCACGGACCACCGTGACGTGCTGCTGAAGCCGGTCGTGTCGGAGAAGAGCTACGCGCTCCTCGACGAGGGCAAGTACACGTTCATCGTCGCCCCCGACGCCAACAAGACCCAGATCAAGCAGGCCGTCCAGGCGGTCTTCTCGGTCAAGGTCACGGGCGTGAACACGCTCAACCGCCAGGGCAAGCGCAAGCGGACCCGCACCGGTTTCGGCCAGCGTGCCGGCTCCAAGCGCGCGATCGTGACCCTTGCTGAGGGCGACCGTATCGACATCTTCGGCGGTCCGACCGCGTAAGCGGGTCGGATCGTCCGATATCGGACGAGGACTGAGAAATGGGAATCCGCAAGTACAAGCCGACTACGCCGGGCCGTCGTGGCTCCAGCGTCGCCGACTTCGTCGAGGTCACGCGGTCCACGCCGGAGAAGTCGCTGGTTCGCCCCCTGCACAGCAAGGGCGGCCGTAACAATTCCGGTCGTGTCACCGTTCGCCACCAGGGTGGCGGACACAAGCGCGCCTACCGCGTGATCGACTTCCGTCGTCACGACAAGGACGGCGTGCCGGCGAAGGTCGCGCACATCGAGTACGACCCCAACCGCACCGCGCGCATCGCGCTGCTGCACTACGCGGACGGCGAGAAGCGCTACATCCTCGCCCCGCGCAACCTTCAGCAGGGTGACCGCGTCGAGAACGGTCCCGGGGCCGACATCAAGCCGGGCAACAACCTGGCGCTCCGCAACATCCCGGTCGGTACCACGATCCACGCGATCGAGCTCCGTCCCGGTGGCGGTGCCAAGTTCGCCCGCTCCGCCGGTGCCTCCGTGCAGCTGCTCGCGAAGGAGGGCTCGATGGCCCACCTCCGCATGCCTTCCGGTGAGATCCGCCTGGTCGACCAGCGCTGCCGCGCCACGGTCGGCGAGGTCGGCAACGCCGAGCAGAGCAACATCAACTGGGGTAAGGCCGGCCGTAAGCGCTGGCTGGGCGTTCGCCCGACCGTCCGTGGTGTCGCGATGAACCCGGTCGACCACCCGCACGGTGGTGGTGAGGGCAAGACCTCCGGTGGTCGCCACCCGGTCTCGCCGTGGGGTCAGAAGGAGGGTCGTACTCGTTCGCCGAAGAAGGCTTCGAACAAGTACATCGTCCGCCGCCGCAAGACGAACAAGAAGCGCTAGGAGCGGGTTTAGATGCCGCGCAGTCTCAAGAAGGGGCCCTTCGTCGACGACCACCTGATCAAGAAGGTGGACGCCCAGAACGAAGCAGGCACCAAGAACGTCATCAAGACCTGGTCCCGTCGCTCCATGATCGTGCCGGCCATGCTCGGCCACACGCTCGCGGTGCACAACGGCAAGACCCACATCCCGGTGTTCGTCACCGAGTCGATGGTCGGTCACAAGCTCGGCGAGTTCTCGCCGACTCGTACCTTCCGGGGTCACGTCAAGGACGACCGGAAGTCGAAGCGCCGCTAGTAGCGGATCGCATTCAGACACGTAAGTAACTGAGAGGGACAACCATGGAAGCCAGGGCCCAGGCGCGGTACATCCGCGTTACGCCCATGAAGGCCCGCCGCGTGGTGGACCTTATCCGTGGCATGGATGCCACGGAGGCTCAGGCTGTTCTGCGATTCGCTCCGCAGGCAGCCTCCGTGCCGGTCGGCAAGGTGCTCGACAGCGCCATTGCCAACGCCGCGCACAACTACGACCACACCGACGCCGACAGCCTCTTCATCTCCGAGGCGTACGTCGACGAGGGTCCGACCCTGAAGCGGTTCCGGCCGCGCGCCCAGGGCCGTGCCTACCGGATCCGCAAGCGGACCAGCCACATCACCGTGGTCGTCAGCAGCAAGGAAGGAACCCGGTAATGGGCCAGAAGGTTAACCCGCATGGGTTCCGGCTCGGCATCACCACGGACTTCAAGTCCCGTTGGTACGCCGACAAGCTGTACAAGGACTACGTCAAGGAAGACGTCGCCATCCGTCGGATGATGACGTCCGGCATGGAGCGCGCCGGTATCTCGAAGGTGGAGATCGAGCGCACCCGTGACCGTGTGCGTGTGGACATCCACACCGCGCGTCCGGGCATCGTCATCGGCCGCCGTGGCGCCGAGGCCGACCGCATCCGCGGTGACCTCGAGAAGCTCACGGGCAAGCAGGTCCAGCTGAACATCCTCGAGGTCAAGAACCCCGAGACGGACGCTCAGCTGGTTGCTCAGGCCGTTGCCGAGCAGCTCTCCTCCCGCGTCTCCTTCCGTCGCGCCATGCGTAAGAGCATGCAGTCGGCGATGAAGGCCGGCGCCAAGGGCATCAAGATCCAGTGCGGTGGCCGCCTCGGCGGCGCCGAGATGTCCCGCTCGGAGTTCTACCGCGAGGGCCGCGTGCCCCTGCACACGCTCCGCGCGAACGTGGACTACGGCTTCTTCGAGGCCAAGACGACCTTCGGCCGCATCGGTGTGAAGGTCTGGATCTACAAGGGCGACGTCAAGAACATCGCCGAGGTCCGCGCCGAGAACGCTGCGGCCCGTGCGGGTAACCGCCCGGCCCGTGGTGGCGCCGACCGCCCGGCCCGCGGTGGCCGTGGTGGCGAGCGCGGCGGGCGCGGTCGTAAGCCGCAGCAGGCTGCCGGCGCCGAGGCCCCCAAGGCCGAGGCTCCCGCCGCCGCCGCTCCGGCTGAGAGCACCGGAACGGAGGCCTGACCGACATGCTGATCCCCCGTAGGGTCAAGCACCGCAAGCAGCACCACCCGAAGCGCCGTGGTCAGGCCAAGGGCGGTACGACGGTCGCGTTCGGCGAGTACGGCATTCAGGCCCTCACGCCGGCGTACGTGACCAACCGCCAGATCGAGGCGGCCCGTATCGCGATGACCCGCCACATCAAGCGTGGCGGCAAGGTCTGGATCAACATCTACCCGGACCGCCCGCTCACGAAGAAGCCTGCCGAGACCCGCATGGGTTCCGGTAAGGGTTCGCCGGAGTGGTGGATCGCGAACGTGCACCCGGGCCGGGTCATGTTCGAGCTGTCCTACCCCAACGAGAAGATCGCCCGTGAGGCCCTGACTCGCGCAGCCCACAAGCTGCCGATGAAGTGCCGGATCGTCAAGCGCGAGGCAGGTGAAGCGTGATGTCGGCCGGTACCAAGGCGTCCGAGCTGCGCGAACTGGGTGACGAGGAGCTGCTGAACAAGCTCCGCGAAGCCAAGGAAGAGCTGTTCAACCTCCGCTTCCAGGCGGCGACGGGTCAGCTCGAGAACCACGGTCGGCTCAAGGCCGTCCGTAAGGACATCGCGCGGATCTACACCCTGATGCGTGAGCGCGAGCTGGGCATCGAGACGGTGGAGAGCGCCTGATGAGTGAGAGCAACGTGACTGAGCAGACTGCAGAGGCCCGCGGCTTCCGCAAGACCCGTGAGGGTCTCGTCGTCAGCGACAAGATGGACAAGACCGTCGTCGTCGCCGTCGAGGACCGCGTCAAGCACGCGCTGTACGGCAAGGTCATCCGCCGTACGAACAAGCTCAAGGCGCACGACGAGCAGAACGCTGCCGGCGTCGGCGACCGGGTCCTCCTCGCGGAGACCCGCCCGCTGTCCGCCACGAAGCGCTGGCGCATCGTCGAGATCCTCGAGAAGGCCAAGTAATTCCTGCGGCCAACCCCGCAGGTCAGTTCCGCCAGGCTCGGCAGGGGCGCTCGTACTGAGGCCCCTGCCGGGAACCGGCAGACAAACAGGAGATAGACGTGATCCAGCAGGAGTCGCGACTGCGTGTCGCCGACAACACTGGTGCGAAGGAGATCCTTTGCATCCGTGTGCTCGGTGGCTCCGGTCGCCGCTACGCGGGCATCGGTGACGTCATCGTCGCCACCGTCAAGGACGCGATCCCCGGCGGCAACGTGAAGAAGGGTGACGTCATCAAGGCGGTCATCGTTCGCACCGTCAAGGAGCGCCGCCGTCCGGACGGCTCGTACATCCGCTTCGACGAGAACGCCGCTGTCATTCTGAAGAACGACGGCGACCCTCGTGGCACCCGCATCTTCGGCCCGGTGGGCCGGGAGCTGCGCGAGAAGAAGTTCATGAAGATCATCTCGCTGGCTCCGGAGGTGCTGTAAGCATGAAGATCAAGAAGGGCGACCTGGTCCAGGTCATCACCGGTAAGGACAAGGGCAAGCAGGGCAAGGTCATCGCGGCCTTCCCCCGCGAGGACCGCGTCCTGGTCGAGGGTGTCAACCGGGTCAAGAAGCACACCAAGGCCGGCCCCACCGCCAAGGGTTCGCAGGCCGGTGGCATCGTCACGACCGAGGCGCCTGTCCACGTCTCCAACGTCCAGCTGGTCGTTGAGAAGGACGGCAACAAGGTCGTCACGCGTGTCGGTTACCGCTTCGACGACGAGGGCAACAAGATCCGCGTTGCCAAGCGGACGGGTGAGGACATCTGATGGCTACCACCACCACTCCGCGTCTCAAGACGAAGTACCGCGAGGAGATCGCGGGCAAGCTGCGTGAGGAGTTCTCCTACGAGAACGTCATGCAGATCCCCGGCCTCGTCAAGATCGTGGTCAACATGGGTGTGGGCGACGCCGCCCGCGACTCCAAGCTGATCGACGGCGCGATTCGCGACCTCACCACGATCACCGGTCAGAAGCCGGCCGTCACCAAGGCCCGCAAGTCCATCGCGCAGTTCAAGCTGCGTGAGGGCCAGCCGATCGGTGCCCACGTCACGCTCCGTGGCGACCGCATGTGGGAGTTCCTGGACCGCACCCTGTCGCTCGCGCTCCCGCGCATCCGCGACTTCCGTGGTCTGTCCCCCAAGCAGTTCGACGGCCGTGGCAACTACACCTTCGGTCTCACCGAGCAGGTCATGTTCCACGAGATCGACCAGGACAAGATCGACCGTACCCGGGGCATGGACATCACCGTGGTGACCACGGCGACCAACGACGCTGAGGGCCGCGCGCTCCTTCGTCACCTCGGCTTCCCCTTCAAGGAGGCGTGAGCGAGATGGCGAAGAAGGCTCTGATTGCCAAGGCTGCTCGTAAGCCCAAGTTCGGTGTGCGTGCGTACACCCGCTGCCAGCGCTGCGGCCGTCCGCACTCCGTGTACCGCAAGTTCGGCCTGTGCCGCGTGTGCCTTCGTGAGATGGCTCACCGTGGCGAGCTGCCGGGCGTGACCAAGAGCTCCTGGTAGTCCCTGCTTTTAGGGACTCCAAGGGCTCTCGGTAAGCAATGGGCGTGTCAGGCGCCCTCCTCTCCATGGCTTAGGCTTGGAGGGTTGGGCGCCTGACGGTCGCCCGTACGACTTACTACGCCGTAGGTCCACCGCACCGCACCCGCCTCGTCTCGGATCGAGGAGAGGGATGGGCACCTGGAAACCCCGGCGAGAGAGGCCGAAGGCCAATTCATGACCATGACTGATCCGATCGCAGACATGCTTACGCGTCTGCGGAACGCGAACTCGGCATACCACGACTCCGTGACGATGCCGGCGTCCAAGATCAAGTCTCACATCGCGGAGATCCTCCAGCAGGAGGGCTTCATCACGGGCTGGAAGGTCGAGGACGCCGAGGTCGGCAAGAACCTCGTCCTCGAGCTGAAGTTCGGCCCGAACCGTGAGCGCTCCATCGCGGGCATCAAGCGGATCTCCAAGCCCGGTCTCCGGGTTTACGCGAAGTCCACCTCCCTGCCCAAGGTCCTCGGTGGCCTCGGCGTGGCGATCATCTCCACGTCGCACGGTCTTCTGACCGACAAGCAGGCCGGCAAGAAGGGCGTAGGCGGAGAAGTCCTCGCCTACGTCTGGTAGCGGAAAGGAATCGGAGGAAAAAGCTATGTCGCGTATTGGCAAGCTCCCCATCACGGTTCCCGCCGGCGTGGACGTCACCATCGACGGCCGTACGGTCGCGGTCAAGGGCCCCAAGGGCTCGCTGACCCACACCGTCGCTGCGCCGATCGAGATCGCTAAGGGTGAGGACGGCGTTCTGAACGTCACCCGCCCGAACGACGAGCGTCAGAACAAGGCCCTGCACGGCCTGTCCCGCACGCTGGTGGCGAACATGATCACCGGCGTGACCGAGGGTTACGTGAAGAAGCTCGAGATCAGCGGTGTCGGTTACCGCGTTGCGGCCAAGGGATCGAGCCTCGAGTTCGCGCTCGGCTACAGCCACTCGATCACCGTCGAGGCCCCCGAGGGCATCACCTTCAAGGTGGAGAACCCGACCCGTTTCTCGGTCGAGGGCATCGACAAGCAGAAGGTTGGCGAGGTTGCGGCCAACATCCGCAAGCTGCGCAAGCCCGACCCGTACAAGGCCAAGGGTGTCAAGTACGAGGGCGAAGTCATCCGCCGCAAGGTCGGAAAGGCGGGTAAGTAAGCCATGGCATACGGACAGAAGATCCTCAAGGGCGACGCCTACAAGCGCGCCGCGATCAAGCGCCGTCACATTCGTATCCGTAAGCACATCTCGGGTACGGCTGAGCGTCCGCGTCTCGTAGTCACGCGCTCGAACCGCCACATCGTGGCCCAGGTCATCGACGACATCAAGGGTCACACCCTGGCGTCGGCGTCGACCCTGGACACCACGATCCGCGGCAACGAGGGCGACAAGTCCGCGCAGGCAAAGTCGGTCGGCGCCCTGGTCGCCGAGCGCGCCAAGGCCGCGGGCGTCGAGGCTGTCGTATTCGACCGTGGTGGCAACCAGTACGCCGGGCGCATCGCCGCCCTGGCGGACGCCGCCCGCGAAGCCGGGCTCAAGTTCTGAGCCGCTCGTAGCTAGCGGAAAGAGAGAGGTAATCCAATGGCTGGACCCCAGCGCCGCGGAAGCGGTGCCGGTGGCGGCGAGCGGCGGGACCGTAAGGGTCGTGACGGTGGCGCTGCTGCCGCCGAGAAGACTGCTTACGTTGAGCGTGTCGTCGCGATCAACCGTGTCGCCAAGGTTGTGAAGGGTGGTCGTCGCTTCAGCTTCACTGCGCTCGTCGTAGTGGGCGATGGCGATGGCACCGTCGGTGTCGGCTACGGCAAGGCCAAGGAGGTGCCGGCCGCCATCGCCAAGGGTGTTGAGGAGGCCAAGAAGCACTTCTTCAAGGTCCCCCGTATCCAGGGCACCATCCCGCACCCGATCACGGGTGAGAAGGCGGCGGGCGTCGTCCTGCTCAAGCCGGCGTCCCCCGGTACCGGCGTTATCGCCGGTGGCCCGGTGCGTGCCGTGCTCGAGTGCGCCGGCGTTCACGACATCCTGTCGAAGTCGCTCGGCTCGTCGAACGCGATCAACATCGTGCACGCGACCGTGGAGGCCCTGAAGGGCTTGCAGCGTCCCGAGGAGATCGCGGCTCGCCGTGGTCTGCCCCTCGAGGACGTCGCTCCCGCGGCTCTGCTGCGTGCGCGTGCCGGGGCTGGTGCTGCGTAATGGCTCAGCTCAAGATCACGCAGACGAAGTCGTACATCGGCAGCAAGCAGAACCACCGTGACACCCTGCGCTCCCTTGGTCTCAAGGGCATCAACACGCAGGTCGTCAAGGAGGATCGTCCCGAGTTCCGCGGCATGGTGCACACCGTCCGCCACCTCGTGACGGTCGAGGAGGTCGACTGATCATGGCGGAGAACAACCCGCTCAAGATCCACAACCTCCGTCCCGCCCCGGGCGCCAAGACCGCCAAGACCCGTGTGGGTCGTGGTGAGGCGTCGAAGGGTAAGACGGCTGGTCGTGGTACCAAGGGTACGAAGGCCCGTTACCAGGTTCCGGAGCGCTTCGAGGGTGGCCAGATGCCCCTCCACATGCGTCTTCCGAAGCTCAAGGGCTTCAAGAACCCCTTCAAGGTCGAGTTCCAGGTCGTGAACCTGGACAAGCTGGCCGCGCTCTACCCCGAGGGTGGCGAGGTCACCGTCGAGGGTCTGGTGGCCAAGGGTGCCGTTCGCAAGAACAGCCTCGTCAAGGTCCTCGGTCAGGGTGAGATCTCGGTGGCGCTCCAGGTGACGGTTGACGCCGTCTCCGGTTCCGCCAAGGAGAAGATCACCGCCGCCGGCGGCACCGTCACCGAGCTCGTCTGAACATCTCAGGCGTCTCGATGACTTGAGCGATCCCGACCGGGGATACCCCACAAAAGGGGTATCCCCGGTTGGTCGTTCCTAGGGTGGCAGTCTCGCCGGTAAGGTGGCCTGCACTGCCTACTTCCACAGGGTGCTTCACATGGGGCACCCTGAGCGGCAGTTGACCGTTACGTATTCGTCTGTATCCGTCGAACCTCAAGACCGTCACCCTTGACGCAGTAGCGCGGGGGTCGCAGGAGGCACCGTGCTCACCGCGTTCGCCCGGGCGTTCAGGACGCCCGACCTGCGCAAGAAGCTGCTCTTCACGCTCGCCATCATCGTGGTGTACCGGGTCGGTACGCATATCCCGATCCCGGGCGTCGACTACAAGTCCGTCCAGCAGTGCGTCGACGAGGCGTCCGCGAACCAGGGCCTCTTCGGTCTGGTCAACATGTTCAGCGGCGGCGCGCTGCTCCAGATCACGATCTTCGCGCTGGGGATCATGCCGTACATCACGGCGAGCATCATCCTTCAGCTGCTGACCGTCGTGATCCCGCGTCTGGAAGCCCTCAAGAAGGAGGGCCAGGCCGGTACGGCGAAGATCACGCAGTACACCCGTTACCTGACCGTGGCGCTCGCCATCCTTCAGGGCACCGGCCTCGTCGCCACCGCCCGCAGCGGCGCCCTCTTCTCGGGCTGCTCGGCCGCGTCGACCATCGTCCCGGACCGCTCGATCTTCAGCACGATCGTCATGGTCATCACGATGACCGCCGGTACGGCCGTCGTCATGTGGCTCGGTGAGCTGATCACCGACCGCGGCATCGGCAACGGCATGTCGATCCTGATGTTCATCTCGATCGCCGCGACCTTCCCGTCCGCGCTGTGGGCCATCAAGAAGTCCGGCACCCTGGCCGACGGCTGGATCGAGTTCGGCACCGTCATCCTCGTCGGCCTGGTCATGGTCGGCCTGGTGGTCTTCGTCGAGCAGGCCCAGCGCCGTATCCCGGTGCAGTACGCGAAGCGGATGATCGGCCGCCGCGCCTACGGCGGTACGTCGACGTACATCCCGCTGAAGGTGAACCAGGCGGGTGTGATTCCCGTCATCTTCGCGTCGTCGCTGCTCTACATCCCGGCCCTCATCGCGCAGTTCTCGAACGACCAGTCGGGCTGGAAGACGTGGATCGAGCGGAACCTCACCAAGGGGGACCACCCGATTTACATCACGATGTACTTCTTGCTCATCGTTTTCTTCGCCTTCTTCTACGTGGCTATCTCGTTCAACCCCGAGGAAGTCGCCGACAACATGAAGAAGTATGGTGGCTTCATCCCGGGCATCCGGGCTGGCCGACCGACCGCTGAGTACCTGTCGTACGTGCTCAACCGGATCACCTGGCCGGGTTCGCTGTACTTGGGCCTGATTGCTCTCGTCCCGACGATGGCGTTGGTTGGTTTCGGGGCAAACCAGAACTTCCCCTTCGGCGGTACCAGCATCCTGATCATCGTGGGTGTCGGTCTCGAGACGGTGAAGCAGATCGAGAGCCAGCTCCAGCAGCGCAATTACGAAGGGTTCCTCCGCTGATGCGAATCGTCCTCGTCGGGCCGCCTGGCGCCGGAAAGGGAACGCAGGCCACGCGCCTCGCCGAGAAGCTGCGTGTCCCGCACATCTCCACGGGCGACCTGTTCCGCGCCAACATCAGCCAGCAGACGGAGCTCGGCAAACTCGCGAAGTCCTACATGGACGCCGGCAACCTCGTCCCCGACGAGGTCACCATTGCGATGGCCAAGGACCGTATGGAACAGGCGGACGCCGTGAACGGCTTCCTCCTGGACGGCTTCCCGCGGAACGTCTCGCAGGCCGAGGCGCTGGACGAGCTGCTGAACACCGAGGGCATCAAGCTGGACGCCGTGCTCGACCTGGAGGCCCCGGAGGAGGAGGTCGTCAAGCGGATCGCCGGCCGGCGCATCTGTCGCAACGACTCCGCCCACGTCTTCCACGTGACGTACAAGAAGCCCGCCAAGGAAGGCGTCTGCGACGTCTGCGGCGGCGAGCTGTACCAGCGTGACGACGACTCCGAGGCCACCGTCCGGACGCGGCTGGAGGTCTACCACACGCAGACCGAGCCGATCATCGACTACTACAAGGCCCAGGGCCTGGTGGTGACGATCGAGGCCATGGGTCCGGTGGACGAGGTCACCACCCGCGCGCTGGCCGCGCTGAAGCGTGAGGGCGACGACCAGTAGTCGTCGTCCTGGTACGGCCGTGAAGTCCTGAGGGACTCCACGGCCGTACTGTTGTTGTGCAGGTAACCCGAACCGGTCGAGTGACGGAGAGCGCAGGACCCCCATGGTGCAGATCAAGAGCCCCGAGCAGATCGCCAAGATGCGAGAGGCGGGGCTGGTCGTCGCCGCGATCCATGCGGCCACGCGTGAGGCCGCGGTCCCCGGCGCCAGCACCAAGGACCTCGACGAGGTCGCGCGCAAGGTGATCGCCGAGCACGGCGCGAAGTCCAACTTCCTCGGGTACGGCGGTTTCCCCGCGACGATCTGCACCTCCGTCAACGAGGTCGTCGTCCACGGCATCCCCTCCGACGAGGTCGTGCTGAAGGACGGCGACATCATCTCCATCGACGCCGGCGCGATCGTCGACGGCTGGCACGGCGACGCGGCGTTCACCGCGTTCGTGGGCTCGGGTCACGCTCCGGAGCTGATCGAGCTGTCTCGGGTGACCGAGGAGTCCATGTGGGCCGGTATCGCCGCGATGAAGCAGGGCAACCGGCTGCTGGACGTCTCCAAGGCCATCGAGACGTACATCCGCCGCCAGCCGAAGCCGGGCGGCGGCAAGTACGGGATCATCGAGGACTACGGCGGCCATGGCATCGGCACCGAGATGCACATGGACCCGCATCTGCTGAACTACGTCGACCGGCGCCGGGGCAAGGGCCCGAAGCTGGTGCCGGGCTTCTGCCTGGCGATCGAGCCGATGGTGTCGCTGGGCACCCCCCGGACCGAGGTGTTGTCGGACGACTGGACGGTCATCACGACGGACGGCACGTGGTCCTCGCACTGGGAGCACTCGGTGGCGCTGACGGCCGACGGCCCGCTGGTCCTGACGGCTCCCGACGGGGGCAAGGCGAAGCTCGCGGAGTACGGCGTTGTCGCCGCGCCGGATCCCGTGGCATAGACGCGTGCTTAAAGATCTCCCCACCCGGGCATCCTTCCTCGATTCGTCTTTCCGGGTGTGCTGACGTAGACTGACTCGTCGGCTCTCGTGCACCCGCATGTCCGCATGCACTCGTAAGAGACAGGTGCGGGAGTCGATCAAGGTAGTCGATTCGAAGGGCGAAGCGTGGCCAAGAAGCAAGGTGCCATCGAGATCGAGGGCACTGTCGTCGAGTCTCTTCCGAACGCCATGTTCAAGGTCGAGCTCCAGAACGGCCACCAGGTCCTGGCACACATCAGCGGCAAGATGCGTATGCACTACATCCGCATCCTCCCTGACGACCGGGTCGTGGTGGAGCTGTCTCCGTACGACCTGACGCGTGGCCGGATCGTCTACCGCTACAAGTAGATCCCTCTGACTCGGAGAACCTCAATCCCATGAAGGTCAAGCCGAGCGTCAAGAAGATCTGCGACAAGTGCAGGGTGATCCGCCGTCACGGTCGGGTCATGGTCATTTGCGAGAACCCGCGCCACAAGCAGCGCCAGGGCTGACGCACGACCTAACCCTCTGCATCGACATCGCAGAGATTCGCGCGACGCGAGCTGAATTTGTTCATACGCAGTACCCAGGCACCTGGTGCCTGACACCCTCGGTTCGGAGGCCGAGGACCCAGTTCGTACCTGGTACGGCGGCTGGGAGCCGGTACTGCGGAAGACCTCCGAAGATCACCAGGAGCCATTGAATGGCACGCGTTTCCGGTGTTGACATCCCGCGCGAAAAGCGCGTGGAGGTCGCCCTGACCTACGTGTTCGGCATCGGTCGGACCCTCTCCCAGCAGACGCTGGCGGAGACCGGCATCGACCCGAACACCCGCGTTCGCGACCTCTCCGAGGAGCAGCTCGTCGCGATTCGTGAGTACGTCGACAGCAACATCAAGACCGAGGGTGACCTCCGTCGCGAGGTCCAGGCCGACATCCGCCGCAAGGTCGAGATCGGCTGCTACCAGGGTCTCCGTCACCGTCGTGGTCTGCCCGTCCGCGGTCAGCGTACGAGCACGAACGCCCGCACCCGCAAGGGCCCGCGTCGCGCCATCGCCGGCAAGAAGAAGCCCGGCAAGAAGTAGTCCTCAGCGGACAACGCTTCACCAGCGGTCTTCGCTGTAGGACCGACCACCTCCCCGTAGGAGTAACTAGATGCCCCCCAAGGGTCGTCAGGGCGCTGCCAAGAAGGTGCGCCGCAAGGAAAAGAAGAACGTCGCTCATGGGCACGCCCACATCAAGAGCACGTTCAACAACACCATCGTCTCGATCACGGACCCCTCGGGCAACGTGATCTCCTGGGCCTCCGCCGGCCACGTCGGCTTCAAGGGCTCGCGCAAGTCCACCCCCTTCGCCGCGCAGATGGCCGCCGAGTCGGCCGCCCGTCGCGCGCAGGAGCACGGCATGCGCAAGGTTGACGTCTTCGTCAAGGGCCCGGGTTCCGGTCGTGAGACCGCCATCCGTTCGCTCCAGGCGACGGGCCTCGAGGTCGGCTCCATCCAGGACGTCACCCCGACCCCGCACAACGGCTGCCGTCCGCCGAAGCGTCGTCGCGTCTGACCTCGCTTCTCTGGGCTTCTCGGGCGGTACGGCTCTTATGAGTCGTATCGCCCGTACCCTTGTTACATATCAGGGCGTCAAATAGCGGGCGCCCCTGACAGAAGGAACGCAACATGCTGATCGCTCAGCGTCCCTCGTTGACCGAAGAGGTCGTTGACGAGTTCCGCTCCCGGTTCGTGATCGAGCCGCTGGAGCCGGGCTTCGGCTACACCCTCGGCAACTCCCTCCGCCGTACCCTCCTGTCGTCGATCCCCGGCGCTGCTGTCACCAGCATCCGTATCGACGGTGTCCTGCACGAGTTCACCACCGTGCCGGGCGTCAAGGAGGACGTGACCGACCTCATCCTGAACATCAAGCAGCTGGTCGTCTCCTCGGAGCACGACGAGCCGGTCGTGATGTACCTGCGCAAGCAGGGCCCGGGTCTGGTCACCGCCGCCGACATCGCGCCCCCGGCCGGCGTCGAGGTGCACAACCCCGACCTGGTCCTCGCCACGCTCAACGGCAAGGGCAAGCTGGAGATGGAGCTCACGGTCGAGCGTGGCCGTGGTTACGTCTCCGCCGTGCAGAACAAGCAGGTGGGCCAGGAGATCGGCCGTATCCCGGTCGACTCCATCTACTCGCCGGTGCTGAAGGTCACGTACAAGGTCGAGGCGACCCGTGTCGAGCAGCGCACCGACTTCGACAAGCTGATCGTCGACGTCGAGACGAAGCAGGCCATGCGTCCCCGTGACGCCATGGCGTCGGCCGGTAAGACCCTGGTGGAGCTGTTCGGTCTCGCCCGCGAGCTGAACATCGACGCCGAGGGCATCGACATGGGCCCGTCCCCCACGGACGCCGCCCTCGCCGCTGATCTGGCGCTGCCGATCGAGGAGCTGGAGCTCACCGTTCGGTCGTACAACTGCCTCAAGCGTGAGGGCATCCACTCCGTGGGTGAGCTCGTCGCCCGCTCCGAGGCGGACCTCCTCGACATTCGCAACTTCGGTGCGAAGTCGATCGACGAGGTCAAGGCGAAGCTGGCCGGCATGGGCCTGGCCCTCAAGGACAGCCCGCCCGGATTCGACCCCACGGCCGCTGCCGACGCCTTCGGCGCCGACGACGACGCGGACGCGGGTTTCGTGGAGACCGAGCAGTACTGAGCGCTACAGCGCAGTACTGACCGGTCGTTGCCGGTGAGCATCCGCTCATCGGGTTCCTGACCCCGGTACCTGATACGGCCGGGGCAGACACACAGGAGAAAGAAATGCCGAAGCCCACCAAGGGTGCCCGTCTGGGCGGCAGCGCCGCGCACGAGAAGCTCCTCCTCGCGAACCTCGCGAAGCAGCTCTTCGAGCACGGCCGTATCACCACCACCGAGGCGAAGGCCCGTCGTCTGCGGCCGTACGCCGAGCGTCTGGTCACCAAGGCGAAGAAGGGCGACCTTCACAACCGCCGCCAGGTGCTCCAGGTCATCACGGACAAGGGCATCGTGCACACGCTCTTCACCGAGATCGGCCCGCGGTACGAGAACCGTCCGGGTGGCTACACCCGTATCACCAAGATCGGTAACCGCCGTGGCGACAACGCGCCCATGGCTGTCATCGAGCTGGTCGAGGCGCTGACGGTCGCGCAGCAGGCTACGGGTGAGGCCGAGGCTGCGACGAAGCGTGCGGTCAAGGAGTCCGAGGAGGCCAAGGTCGAGGAGACCAAGGCTGACGAGGTCGTCGAGGACGCCGCGGCTGAGGAGTCGAAGGACGCGTAAGCGTTCTGCCGGGTTCTGTTGGACGGCGGCTGCGGCTGTGTCGTGGTTGCTCGCGCAGTTCCCCGCGCCCCTTTAGGGCGTTGGCGGGTCCGTTCCTTTTCGGGAGCGGGCCCGCTTTTCTGTTCCTGAGAGGATCTGTGTGTGAGTGACGAAGTTGAGCCCGGGTTCGTGCGTGTGCGCCTTGATCTGTCCTACGACGGGAGCGAGTTCCGCGGCTGGGCCAAGCAGGCCGGTGGGCAGCGGACCGTGCAGGGGGAGATCGAGGATGCTCTGCGGACCGTGACGCGGTCGGGGGAGACGACGTACGAGCTGACCGTGGCCGGGCGGACGGATGCGGGGGTGCACGCCCGGGGGCAGGTGGCTCATGTCGATCTGCCCGAGGACGTGTGGGCGGAGCATCGGGAGAAGCTGCTCAAGCGGCTGGCCGGGCGGCTTCCCAAGGATGTGCGGGTGTGGGCGGCCGGGGAGGCCGCCGAGGGGTTCAACGCTCGGTTCGCCGCGTTGTGGCGGCGGTATGTGTACCGGGTCGGGGACCGGCCCGGGGGTGTGGATCCGCTGCTCCGCAATCATGTGCTGTGGCACGACTGGGAGTTGGACGTCGAGGTGATGGACGCCGCCGCCAAGTCGCTGGTCGGGGAGCATGACTTCGCCGCCTACGCGAAGAAGCGTGAGGGGGCGTCGACGGTTCGGGAGATCTTCGACTTCGGGGTGCGCAGGAGCGCGGACGGGGTCGTCGAGATCGAGGTCCGCGCCGACGCGTTCTGCCACAACCAGGTGCGGTCCATGGTGGGGGCGCTGTTGTTCGTGGGGGACGGGCACCGGGGCGTGGAGTGGCCGCGGAAGGTGCTGGACGCGGGGGTGCGGGACAGTGCCGTGCATGTGGTGCGGCCGCACGGGCTGACGCTGGAGGAGGTCGCTTATCCGGCGGACGAACTGCTTGCGGAGCGGCAGCGGCAGGCTCGGCGGGTACGGGGGCAGGTGCACTGAAGAGGGGCCCCGGTCTCGGGGCCCCTCTTTCTTGTGTTCTGGGTTCTGGGTCGGCTTGGTGTGGTAGGTCAGCCGGCCAGGATCTTCTTGAAGGTCGGCTCCAGGAACGACTCCAGGGACTTGGCGTAGCCGCCGGTCATATGGCTGTTGTCCCAATAGACCACGTGTCCGCCGATGACCGCCGGGCAGTAGCCGTCCGCGCAGAACGCGGGGAGCGTGTTGATGACCGTGGCTCCGTGCTCCTTGGCCACCTCGCGCTCCAGTTTCCGGAACTCGGGCAGGTCGACGGCGGTCTCCGCCTTCAGGGTGCACGAGGAGGGGGTGTCGGACTCCTCGGCCAGGCAGTCCGGGACGCTGAAGGTCGGCTTCGGCGTGTCGGTCAGATAGATCAGGTCCGACCCAGTGGCCTCAAGCTTCTTGAACGTGTCCTCGGCGCCTTCGCGCACGGTGTTGAACTGGACCCGGTTGGCCACCGCGATGACGTCCGGCTTGAGCTTCTTGATGTACGCGAGAGCAGACTTCCGCCAGCTCGTGCACTCGGTGTACTCGCGCCCCAGATCCTCGCGCGTGATCTGGTAAACCTCGGGCGAGCAGCCGCTCTTGATGACCGTGATGACCTTGACGTGCAGCTTGCGGCCGAGCGCGTCGAAGGCGTTGCCCCACTGGTAGGCGTGCGAGTCGCCGAGCAGCACCAGCGTCCTGTCGGACTCCTTGTCGCCGATGACGCAGTCGTCGTGCAGGGTCCAGCTGCTGACCAGCAGCTGGTCGATGCAGCCGTGGTCACCCCGGTCCTTGGGGGACTTCAGCAGCGTGCTCTGGCTGACCTTGGGGTCGGACCGCTCGCTCACCGCCTTCTCCACGGACTCGGTGCCGTCGAACCCGGTCAGGGCGGCGGCGGTTCCGGCGGTACCGATGGAGAGGTTGAGCGGCACCTGAAGGGCGACCACCATGGCGACGGCCGCGGTACCTGTCAGGGCGCCGCCGGTGAGTATGCCCAGCCAGGGACGCACGACCAGCTTCACGTTCTCCCTGAACCGCTTCTCGACGATGAAGTGCATGACGATGGCGAGCAGGAAGGAGAGGACCGCCACCCGGAAGCGGTCCGAGTAGCCGAACTCCCAGTCGATGATGTGCGGCCAGAGGATCAGCAGCGGCCAGTGCCACAGGTACCACCCGTAGCTGACCTTGCCGATGAAGTCGAAGACGGGGTTGTCGAGGAGCTTCTCCGCGCCGAAACCGGGGTTGGCGCAGCCGCCGGCGATGATCAGCCACGCGCCGAGCACGGGACCGGCGACGGCGTATCCCGGCAGCGGGGTGTTCTCGGTGATGAGCATCCCGGTGACCAGGAGGGTGCCCAGGCCCAGCCAGGAGACGACCGCGGCGAGACCCCGCGGCATACGGGACAGGAACGGTGCCCAGAGTGCGAGCAGGACGCCGAAGGTGAGTTCCCAGATGCGGGTGTGGGTGCCGAAGTAGGCCAGCGGCTGGTTCGGCGTGGTCAGGCTGTAGCCCAGGTAGAACGAACCGCCCACCGCGCCCATGAGGACCAGCCCCACCAGGAGACGGTTGCGGAAGATGAGCCGGCTGATCCAGGCCACGACGAGGAGGACGATCGGGGCGGCGAGATAGAACTGCTCCTCGATACCCAGTGACCAGAAGTGCTGGTACGGCGACTGGCTGCCGTCGTTGGCGAAGTAGTCGGTGCCGTTCTCGGCCAGCCGCCAGTTGATGAGGCTCACCGAGGCGGCGAGTCCGTCGTCCATGTACTCGCGGAACCTGAAGGGGCTCGCGTAGATCCAGGACAGAACGCCCACGGCGACGATGGTGACGGCGGCGCCCGGCGCCAGACGCCGGAAGCGGCGGGCCCAGAACTTGCTCAGGGAGATCTTGCCGGTCTTGTCGATCTCGGCGAGGAGCTGGCTGCCGATGAGGAAGCCGCTGAGCACGAAGCTGACGTCCACGCCGCCGTGGATGTCGAGGATGCCGCAGTGCATGGCGACGACCATCATGATGGCGACGGCACGCAGGCCCTGAATGTCAGGCCGGTACTTGCGGAGGCGCTCCGCGTTCGTGGCCTTGGAACGATGGCTGGTCACGGTTCTCCAGTAACTGTCCGGTCAGGCCGGCGACTTCAGTGGACTGTCGGGCAGGCGACGGCCGTACCGCTGACCCGCACACCCTGCGCGGGGATGCGGATGCCGCACGACAGCCGCAACTGGGCGGGCAGCTCGTTCTGGGCGCCGACGTGCGAGTGGCAGCCCACGACGACCTCGCGCAGGAGTGACTCCTCGCCGATCGTGGAGTCGTGGTCCACCACGGACTCGTGGACCTGGGCGCCCTCGGAGACCGTGACGTTCGCGCCGATGATCGAGCGGTCGACGACCACGTGCGCGCCGATGACGGCGTTCGGGCCGATCGTCGAGCCGCCGGTGACGCGGGCGGTCGGGTCGATGACGGCCGTGGGGTGGATCAGCGCCTCGGACGGGCCGGCCACCAGGGGCGAGGTCGCCCTGCCGCTGACCAGGTCGGCGGAGCCGTGCACGAAGGCCAGCGGGGTGCCGAGGTCGCGCCAGTACTCCTGGGTGGTGTGGCCGAAGACCCGGCCGCCGCCGGCGACCAGCTGCGGGAAGGTCTCCTGCTCGACCGAGACCTCGCGGTCGGCGGGGACGGCGTCCAGGACGGAGCGGCGGAAGACGTAGCAGCCGGCGTTGATCTGGTCGGTGATGATCTCCGCGGCCGTCTTGGGCTTCTCCAGGAAGGAGAGCACCCTCCCGTCCTCGTCGGTGGGGACCAGGCCGAAGGCGCGCGGGTCGAGGACCCGGGTGAGGTGCAGGGTCACGTCCGCGTCCTGCGTCTCGTGCCGCTCCAGGAGGGCGCGCAGGTCGACGCCGGACAGGATGTCGCCGTTGAGGATGAGGACCGGGGCGTCCGGGTCGTGGCCGCGCAGCAGGCGGCCGGCGTTGCGGATCGCGCCGCCGGTGCCGAGGGGCACCTCCTCGACGGCGTAGGAGATCGCCAGGTCCTGGGAGAAGTCCTTGAACTCCTCCTCGAAGAGGCTGGCGAGGTAGGAGGTGGCGAACACGACGTGCTCGACGCCGGCGTCCATCAGCTTGGCTATCTGGTGCCGGATGAAGGAGGAACCCGCGACGCTGAGCAGCGGCTTGGGGGTGTGGTTGGTGAGCGGGCGCAAGCGCGTTCCCTTGCCGCCCACGAGGATGATGGCTTCCTGCATGATTGCCTCGCTCGGTCAGCTGGTGGAGTCGTCGGTCCCGGGGCCTGCGTAGTCAGAGCTGAAGCAGGTCTTGATGGCCTTCTCGGTCAAGGGGCGTCCGGCGAAGTCGAGTCGGGAGGCGGTCTTGTCGTCGGGGGCGGTGTTGGGGTCGTCGTCGAAGTGGATCGACCACCAGTAGACGCCCTGCATCTGCCGCTCCTGGACCACCTGACAGACCGCCGTGTACCAGTTGGCCTGCACCTTCTCGTTGACCGTGCGCCTGGCGTAGAAGTCGCCGGGGGCGTGGTAGGCGCCCTTCATGGCACCGATGCCGGATTCGGCGATGAGGATGTTGGGCAGCGCGCCGGTGGCCTTTCGGTCCAGCCAGTCGTTCCAGCCCTTGACGAGCGTCCCGACGGACGCGGTGTCCGCGACCTTGACCGGGAAGTAGGCGTCGACACCGAGGTGGCTGACCGGCATGTTGATGCGGCCGCGGACGTAGTTGTCCCAGTTGGCGTCGTACGAGACCTCGCCGGTGAAGCTCTTCTCGGCGGAGGACACCAGGGGCTCCCAGCCGACGTCGCCCTCCAGGGAGTTGAGCTCGGTACCGATCACGAAGGTGTTCGTCTTCGCCTCGTCGGCGGCCTTGAGGTACGGAGTGACGAGCTTCTTGTACGAGGCGAACCAGGCGGAGCGGGAGTCGGGCTCGATGTTGCCGCGCCAGCCGTTCGCCTGCTTCAGATTCCCCTCGTCCATGATCGGGCGGAGGGTGGTGCGGAAACCGGCGTCCTTGAACACCTTCAGCACGCGCTCGACGCGCTCCGGGGACGGTGTCTTGGCGCCCTTCGAGAGCACGTTGGACGTGCGGCCCTCGATGGAGAAGGGGAAGGAGATGGACACCGAGTTGGCGCCCAGGCCGATGAGGTACTTGGCGTGCTTCTCGGCCTGCTTCTCGATGAACGCGTCGGAGCGCTTGGTCTTCTCCTCTTCCCAGTAGAGCTGTACGCCCCACTGGGGCATGCCCTTCTTCCAGGGCTCGGCGACCTTGAGCGGGTCGGCGGTGGGAGAGGGAGAGGCCTTCGGGTCGGTGGTGGTGTCGGCCGGGGTACTGGATTCCGGGGCGTTGTCCAGCACGAGGGTGGGCAGCTTCGAGCCCGCCTCCCAGCGCACCGGGTGGTCGCCGAAGAGGAAGGGGGTGCCCAGCACGACGGTGAGGACGGTCACCGGAAAAATGGCAAGCAAAGGCAGTCGTGAACGCATGTCAGTGGTCTTCCTGGGGGTCAGGCGGGCTTGGCGATCACGACGAACTTGTTCTCCTCGCGCCGGACGAACTTCAGGAAGCCCTTGAAGCCACCGAGTCCCTCCATGATCGAGAAGACCGGGATGAGAGCGACCACGACGATCGGCTCCCACCACTTGCGTCGACCGCTGACCGAGGCGAGGGCGTTGAGCCGCAGCCCCTCCCAGTAGGTCCAGATCACGTAGGCGAAATTGAGGGCCCAGAGGATCGTGATGGACTGGGTCACCGGCGAGGTGTTCATGTCGTTGAAGAGCCAGCCGATGAGGAGCACGGCACCGATGTGCTGGAGCGGGCCGAGGATCCAGGTGGCCACGCAGATCGAGAGGAACCAGCGGTAGCGCAGGGGCACCGCCCGGTTGAAGCAGAGGGCGACCAGGCCCCAGGCCCAGCGGTCGCGCTGCTTGACGAAGTCCGACGCGGTGGCAGGCGAGGCGCCGTAGCAGCGGCCGTTGAACCAGTCGCTCCGACCGGGGTACTTGCGGCAGAAGGTCAGCGCGAGCCGGGCGTCCTCCACGATCTCCTTGGGGCCGAAGTCCCAGCCGATCTCGGCCTCGATGGACGCGCGTAGCACCAGCAGCTCGCCGTGCACCCCGGCGGCCGGCGTGCCCATGCCGGTCAGCGCCCGGAAGCGGGCGATGTCGTCGGCGGGGCGCACCGCGTCGGCGAGCCAGGTGAACATGTTGACCGCGTTCTCGCGGGGGTACGTGAGGATGCCCTGGGCCATGTGCTTGGCCTCGTCGGGGTGGGCACGCCGCTGCCGGTTGATGAACTGGGCGAGCGACGAAGCGGTGTCGGGGCCGACACCGGTGTCGTCGTCCATGTGCAGCACCCAGACGTACTCCAGGGCCTCACCCTCGGCGATGCGCAGCTCGTGGGCGTAGTGGTTGGCGCGGGCCTTGAAGCGGGTGCCGTTGGCCGGGACGTAGTCCTTGGGCACGGTGATCACCCGGATCAGCGGGTGGGACGCGGCGAGCCGGTCGATGGCCTCGGTGGCCTCGCAGCCCTCCTCGGTGAGGATGTCGACCCGCATGTACGGGAAGTACTCCGGCAGATGCTCGACGTACGAGAGGATCGAGCGCTCCAGCGCCGGGTAGGTGTCATGCCGCCCGATGGTCGGGCAGAGTGCGATCAGGAAGTCCTGGTCGGCGGGTGCCGGCGGAGTCATCTGATCGCTCTTGCGGACCCGTCGGCGGATCAGCAGAGCACCTTGGATGCCGACCATCACACCGGCCACCGGCAGTGACCAGACGACGGTCAGGATCCAGCTCATCAGGGACGAACTGGGTCTGTAGCTCCACAGTCCGAAGGCGGTCAGAAGCACGAAGGGCAACAGGAACGGGAGGATGCCCGGCTTCCAGGACGCAGTGCGCTTGGCAAGTTTCTGACTGTGCCGCGAATACTGCGGCACCCCCCCGTCGACCAGTGTCGATGTCATGACGGCTGCGGAACTCCTGTGAGATCGGTGGTGCGTTGAGGCAACGACGGATCTCGGCCACGGCGCGCGTGAGCGCACCACGACGTCATTGTTGTTCCGGGCCCATCCCCCTCAACGCCTTCTCTGGCGCCTCGGTCAGCTGCCGCTCAGATGCCCCCCCAGGCGCCCGGACCACTGACCGAATAGGCCACCGATCCTCGCATATGTGTCCGATACAGGGAACTCCTGTGAGGAGGATGTGTTCGAAAGTTAATCAAGTTACGTCTTGTGTGGTGACCTCTACGGGGCGTGACCGGCCCGAAGGCGGTCACCGCTGGTGATCGTCTTCGGTGATCCGTAGGTGCGTCGCACATCGGCCGCGGTGTTCTTGTGCCGGGGAGCGGAGAGGTTCTCGTAGGACAGCGCCTGGCCCCACACCGTCCACAGCACCCACGGGGTCCGGCTGAGGGTCTCCGGCTGGGCCGCGTTGAGCGGCACATGGAAGGACTCGGCCATGATCCGCGGCCTGCGGTACCGCTCCAGGCCGCGATACCAGACCTCGGTCCAGGCGCCCCCGCCGAAGGGCTTGGCCGGGGTGTCGCTGTAGTCGTCGACGCCCACCACGTCGACGTAGCGACCGCCCGGATAGTACGCGTGCGGGTCGCGCCCGTAGCCGCCGTCCCAGGAGTTCGGCGCCCAGACGAAGAGCAGGTTGTGCAGGCCGCGCCGGTGCACGAGGTGGTCGTACGTCAGCCGCCACAGCTCGTGGAAGGCGGCCGGGTCCTGGCCCGCCCACCAGAAGCCGTCGCCCGGGGCCGTGTTCATCTCGTGGTACGGCCGCAGCAGTACCGGCACTCCCTGGTCCGCGAGGTAGCCGAGGTGGTCCGCCAGGAAGTCGAGGTCGTGCAGCAGGGCCCGGTGTTCCGGACTGTCCGCGGTGATCACCCGGCGGAACCAGCCGGGGTCGTCGGCGCCGGGGGAGTTGCGGAGCTTGGTCTGTTCGAGGCTCTTGACGGGGCTGCCGGGGTAGGGCTGGTGGAAGGAGAATCCGACCAGCCCCGCCGGGTCGCCCCCGTTGTGGGGGAGCGAGACAGGGGCGCCCGAGAAGCACTCGGTGTGGGTGCCGGAGGGCCGGTAGGAGCCGTCGGCCGCCCGCGGCAGGCCCGCCCACACGCCGACGGCCAGATCCACGGCGTCCTCGACATATCCCCAGTCGCGGCGGCAGCTCGGCCAGGAGCCGTTGTAGGAGCGGGCCTGGCCCACGGCCCAGCCGGGCCGGCCATAGCCCGGGCCCAGGTCCAGCTCCACGAAGCCTGGCAGTCGCCCCGTGATGTCCCGGGCCTTCTTGTAGTAGTAGCCCGGCTGCTTGGTCCCCCGGTAATCGCCGTACTTCGGGTTGTACCGCTCGTTGTGCAGCTCCACGTGCTGGCCGATGAGCGTGCGGGAGGGGCGGCCGAGGCGGGCGTCGTTCTCCAGGCCGGCCAGGAACGCGTAGACCCGGCGGGCGGCCGGGGTGGCTTGCGGGTCGCGTTCGCGCAGGTCGGTGGGGGCGAGGCGGGGGGCCTGTGTCTCGTCCGCGTCCCAGGCCGCCCACAGGGCCAGCGGCCCCAGTACCGCGGCCGTCGCGCCGGCCCCTATCAGTCGTATCCGGCCTCGCATACGCATGCCGTGGCCCCCTCCTGCCAGAAGACCCCCCACGGTCGTGCTGATCAACGTCTGATGATCAATGACTGTGGAGGGTCTCACACGGTTTCGGCAGGCGTCACCCGGCCGCCGCTGCCGACGCCTGGGCCTGGCCGCGGCGGCGGATCTGGCGGAAGGCGAACTCGGCCAGGTCGTTGCCGATCGACTCGACCTTGGTGCTCTTCTCCGTGACGTCCTTGCCGTTGAGGAAACCGGCGGTGGTGAAGTAGGCGTAGCGGCCGTAGGAATTGGTCGTCGTACGGCACACCGCGGAGTTGCAGAAGGCCTTCACGCCGTCGCCGGCGAGCGAGGCGATGACGCTCTTGTTGTCGGCCTGGCCCTTGGCCTTCTTCGCCTGGGCCTCGGTGTCGAAGACGGCCACGCCGACCGTCACCGCGACGCCGTCCTTCATGTACGAGACCCGCATCACGCTGGTGCAGCCGTTGGCGGTGAGGATCTTGCCGAGGGTGCCGTTGGCGTTGGCGGCCGAGGCGCACTTCTTGGTGTCGGCCGTGGCGCCCTTCTTGTAGACCGTCTCGCCCATGGTCAGCTGGGTGCCCGGGAAGAGGATCTCCGCGCTCAGCGGCGCCGTGTCCTTGTTCTTGCTGGAGACGAAGTCCTTCGGGTCCAGCGGCGGCGGGGCGCTGGTCGGCGCGAAGGACGGGTCGGTCGCGGACTGGCTCGGTATGTCGGCCGTCGCGGGCAGCGAGGACGTGGTGGACGCCTCGTCGCCACCGTTGGCCGAGACCACGGCCATGGCGACGGCGGTGCCTATCGCCGCGGTGGCAAGGGCGCCGCCGACGATGAACAGCAGCTTGCGCCGCTTGTTACGGGTCTCCGACGCCTCCGCGAGCGCCGCCCAGTCCGGGGTCCGACCGTCGTCGTCGCCGTTCCACGGCTGCTGGGAATTCGGTTTCCAGGGATCCCACTGGGACTGGGGTCCCCCCTGCTGCCCAAAGCTCATGGGGCGCATCATAGAGGGGGGACGCGCGGGCCTGCCGGGCCCGCTCGTTTTGACCCGTCCGGGGTAGCCCGAGTACCCTTCCAATTTGTTATGCGTATTGGCTTGGACGTTCTGACGCCAGAAGCCCGTACGTAGGTTCCCTGGAGCAGTTACCAGTGGGCGGCATACGGGCATGGTTCCCGGCATTGTCGTCCCCAGCTGCACGATCGCTTCAAGGATGCCTGTGTCATCACCCATCCCTGAAGAAGAAGGCTGAGAAGTGCGTACGTACAGCCCTAAGCCCGGCGATGTGACTCGCCAGTGGCACGTCATTGACGCTCAGGACGTCGTCCTGGGCCGTCTGGCCACCACCGCCGCGAACCTCCTCCGTGGCAAGCACAAGCCGACCTATGCCCCGCACATGGACATGGGCGACTTCGTCATCATCATCAACGCCGACAAGGTGCACCTGTCCGGCAACAAGCGGACCCAGAAGATGGCGTACCGCCACTCCGGCTACCCGGGTGGTCTGCGTTCCGTCCGCTACGACGACCTGCTCCGTGACAACCCGGAGAAGGCCGTCGAGAAGGCCATCAAGGGCATGGTGCCCAAGAACTCCCTGGGCCGTCAGATGCTTTCGAAGCTGAAGGTCTACTCGGGCGACCAGCACCCGCACGCTGCCCAGCAGCCGGTGCCGTTCGAGATCACCCAGGTCGCGCAGTAGTTCCGGCCACCCCCTAAACAGAAAAGAATCTGAGGAGCATCGTGGCCGAGACCACCGCTGAGCAGCCGGTCGAAGAGACCGAGACCGAGCTCGTCGACATCGACAGCTACACCACCGAGTCGGACGTTCCCGTCGAGGGCGAGTACACGTCCGAGTCCATGGCGTCCCGCTTCGGCGACCCCCAGCCGGCCGCCGGCCTGGGCCGTCGCAAGAACGCCATCGCCCGCGTCCGGATCGTCCCGGGCACCGGCAAGTGGAAGATCAACGGTCGCACCCTCGAGGACTACTTCCCGAACAAGGTGCACCAGCAGGAAGTCAACGAGCCCTTCAAGGTGCTCGAGCTCGAGGGCCGCTACGACGTCATCGCCCGCATCGCGGGTGGCGGTGTCTCCGGTCAGGCCGGTGCGCTCCGTCTCGGTGTCGCCCGTGCGCTGAACGAGGCCGACGTCGACAACAACCGTGGCGCCCTCAAGAAGGCCGGCTTCCTCCGCCGCGACGACCGTGCGGTCGAGCGCAAGAAGGCCGGTCTGAAGAAGGCCCGTAAGGCTCCGCAGTACAGCAAGCGTTAAGCTTCGCTGCCCGCAGCCCGTACTCGCACTTCAGCAGTACGTCCGAACGCCCCGGCGGCACGCCACAGTGCCGCCGGGGCGTTCGTTTATCACAGCCTTGGGCGTATAACGGCACAAGACGCTCAAAGGCTTGTGTGATCGGGTGATCCTGGGTGATCTCCGAAGGTGACCTCGAAAGTGACGCTTCATCAGGAGGACAAGTGGGACGACTCTTCGGCACGGACGGCGTGCGCGGCATCGCCAACGCGGACCTGACCGCCGAGATGGCGCTCGGTCTGTCCGTCGCGGCGGCCCACGTGCTGGCCGAGGCGGGTACTTTCGAGGGCCACCGGCCGACGGCGGTGGTCGGGCGGGACCCGCGCGCGTCCGGGGAGTTCCTGGAGGCCGCCGTGGTGGCGGGCCTGGCGAGCGCCGGCGTCGACGTCCTCAAGGTCGGTGTGCTGCCGACCCCGGCCGTGGCGTACCTCACGGGCGTCCTCGGCGCCGACCTCGGCGTCATGCTCTCCGCCAGCCACAACGCGATGCCCGACAACGGCGTCAAGTTCCTCGCCCGCGGCGGGCACAAGCTCGACGACGAGCTGGAGGACCGGATCGAGTCGATCTACGAGTCCCACCGGCACGGCGAGCCCTGGGAGCGGCCCACCGGCGCCGGCGTCGGGCGGGTGCGTGAGTACAAGGAGGGCTTCGACCAGTACGTCGCCCATCTCATCGCCGTCCTCCCGAACCGGCTCGACGGGCTGAAGATCGTCCTCGACGAGGCGCACGGCGCCGCCGCGAGGGTGTCGCCGGAGGCGTTCTCCCGGGCCGGTGCCGAGATCATCACGATCGGGGCCGACCCGAACGGGCTCAACATCAACGACGGGTGCGGGTCCACGCACCTGGGGCTGCTGAAGGCCGCCGTCATCGAGCACGGGGCCGCCTTCGGCATCGCGCACGACGGAGACGCGGACCGGTGCCTCGCCGTCGACCACACCGGTGAGGAGGTCGATGGCGATCAGATCATGGCCGTGCTGGCGCTGGCCATGCGGGAGCGGTCCGCGCTGCGGGCCGACACCGTTGTCGCGACCGTGATGTCCAATCTCGGGTTCAAGCTGGCGCTTGAGCGGGAGGGACTGACGCTGGTGCAGACGGCTGTGGGGGACCGGTATGTGCTGGAGTCGATGAAGGAGCACGGGTACGCGCTCGGGGGTGAGCAGTCCGGGCACGTGATCATTCTGGATCACGCCACCACCGGGGACGGGACGCTCACCGGGCTGCTGCTCGCGGCGCGGGTCGCGGAGACCGGGCGGTCGCTGCGGGAACTCGCCGGTGTGATGGAGCGGTTGCCGCAGGTGCTGATCAATGTGCCTGATGTGGACCGGTCACGGGTCGGGAGTTCGGCGGAGCTTGCTGCTGCCGTTTCTGAGGCTGAGCGGGAACTCGGGGAGACGGGGCGGGTGTTGTTGCGGCCTTCCGGGACCGAGCCGTTGGTTCGGGTGATGGTTGAGGCGGCGGATATCGATCAGGCGCGGTCTGTGGCTGGGCGGTTGGCCGATGCGGTGAAGTCGGCGCTGGGCTAGGGCTGTCCCGGGTTGGGGGTGGGGGGTTCTGTGTGTTGCGGGCTGCGGGTTGTTCGTGGCTGGTCGCGCAGTTCCCCGCGCCCCTCAGGGGCGTCTCCAGAGCCATTTCTGGAAGAGCAGGGTAAGTGTTCCTGCCAGGACGATTCCCAGTAGGTTCAGGAGGAGTTGTTCCGTGGAGCCCCACGCCTGCTTGTACTCGCTGTAGCTGAAGGCGACCGCCGCGTTGGCGGCTGCCGGGACCGTGGTCACCGAGATGGCGACGCCCACCAGGGCGCCCGACTTGGCCGAGGTGAGGGACAGCGTGCCCGCGCAGCCGGCGAGGACCGCCACCACGAACGAGAACCAGTCCGGCCGGTAGATGAAGTTGGTGTTGGGGCGTGGCCCGTCCAGCTGCTCGGCGCTGAACAGGTGCACGCCGTCCATGAAGTAGCTGAAACCGACCGTCACCAGCATGGCCACCGCGAAGCCCACCAGCAGGGCGATCAGGGAGCGCAGCGCCAGTCGGGGGTGGCGCTGGACGATCGCCGTGCTGAAGGCGGCCAGGGGGCCGAACTCCGGTCCGACGGCCATCGCGCCGACGATCAGGATCGCGTTGTCGAGGACCACACCGCAGGCCGCGATCATGGTGGCCAGGGTGATGAAGGCGACGTAGGTGATGGAGAGCGTCGACTCCTCGTGGGTGGCGTCGGTGAGGTGCTCCCACAGGACCGCGTCCGCGCCTTCGCCGGGGGCCTCCTCCTCAGCCTTGTCCGCCCGCTTGGACAAGGACAGGTCAATGTTCTCGACGGCGATGGAACCCGACTTGTCGAGGTCCAACTCCCTCAGCGCGCCAATGAGTTCGTCGCCCGCCTCGCGGGCCACGTCGCACATCACCACGTCGCCGGCCGGGTTGCGGGCGGCGCCCGGGACCACGACCAGGTGCGTGGTGCCGACCGTCTTCTCGATCAGTCGGACCACGTCGTCGGTCTTCTCGGCCGGGGTGATCAGGCGCAGATGCAGCATGACGCCTTTCTAACAGACGCCTTTTTCCAACAGGCCGGGCTACAGCTTGCGCAGGCTCAGGCGGCGGACTTTGTGGTCCGGTCCCTTGCGGATGACGAGGGTGGCCCGGCCCCGGGTGGGGGCGATGTTCTCCACCAGGTTCGGCTTGTTGATGGTGCGCCACTGCGTGCGGGCGTAGTCCAGGGCCTCCTCCTCGGAGACCTGGGTGTACTTGCGGAAGTACGAGTTGGGGTCCTGGAAGGCCGTCTGGCGCAGCTTCTTGAAGCGGTTGAGGTACCAGCGCTCGACGTCGTCGGGGTTGGCGTCGATGTACACGCTGAAGTCGAAGTAGTCGGCGAGTCCGACGCGGGTGCGGCCGTCCTTGCCGGGGAGCGCCGGCTGGAGGACGTTGAGGCCCTCGACGATCAGGATGTCCGGGCGGCGCACCACGAGCTTCTCGTCGGGGACGATGTCGTAGATGAGGTGGGAGTAGACGGGTGCCGTGACCTCGCCCTTGCCCGCCTTGATGTCGGCGACGAACTTGGTCAGGGCCCGGCGGTCGTACGACTCGGGGAAGCCCTTCCTGGACATCAGACCGCGTGCCTGGAGCTCCTTGGTGGGCAGCAGGAAGCCGTCGGTCGTCACGCGCTCGACGCGCGGGTGCTCGGGCCAGCGGGAGAGCAGGGCCTGGAGGAGACGGGCGACGGTGGACTTGCCGCCGGCGACCGAGCCCGCGACCCCTATGACGAACGGGGTGCCGGTCTGGGTGCCCGTCTCGCCGAGGAAGGTGTTCAGGGCGCCTCTGAGGCCGTCCGTGGCACCGATGTAGAGGTTGAGGAGGCGGGAGAGCGGGAGGTAGATGTCCCGCACCTCGTCGAGGTCGATGACGTCGCCGAGGCCGCGCAGTCGCTCGACCTCCTCCGCCGTCAGGGGCAGGGGCGTCTTGTGGCGCAGCGCGCTCCACTCGGCACGGGTGAGGTCGACGTAGGGAGTCGCCTCCGGCCTGTTCCGGTGGGCGCTCCGGGAGGTCGAGGAGACCGGAGAGATCACAGTCCATTGTTAACGGAGTTTGAACGAGTTGGCGGGTGGGGTCCGTCACGCCTCGACCGAGGCTCGTACGCCCCGGCCCTTACCACCGCGTTCGTATGGCCGTGGGAATTTCCGATATCGGGCACACGGAAGGCCTTTTGGCCGGCCGATCGTGCGTAGGCTGCCGCGCATGTGCGGAATCGTGGGATACGTGGGGTCGCAGTCTGCGCTCGAGGTCGTGATGGCCGGACTGAAGCGGCTGGAGTACCGGGGGTACGACTCGGCGGGTGTCGCCGTCCTCGCCGACGGCGGGCTCGCCGCCGCGAAGAAGGCCGGGAAGCTGGTCAATCTGGAGAAGGAGCTGGTCGACCGGCCGCTGCCGACCGGCGGGACCGGGATCGGACACACCCGGTGGGCCACGCACGGCGGGCCCACGGACGCCAACGCGCATCCGCACCTCGACAACGCCGGTCGGGTCGCCGTCGTCCACAACGGGATCATCGAGAACTTCGCCGCGCTCCGGGCCGAACTGGAGGAGCGCGGCCACGATCTGGCGTCCGAGACCGACACCGAGGTCGTCGCCCATCTGCTCGCCGAGGAGTTCTCCTCCTGCGGGGACCTCGCCGAGGCGATGCGGCTGGTGTGCCGGCGCCTGGACGGGGCGTTCACGCTGGTCGCCGTGCACGCGGACGAGCCGGACGTGGTCGTGGGGGCGCGCCGGAACTCGCCGCTCGTGGTGGGCGTCGGGGAGGCCGAGGCGTTTCTCGCCTCGGACGTGGCCGCGTTCATCGCCCATACGCGCTCCGCGATCGAACTCGGGCAGGACCAGGTCGTCGAGCTGCGGCGCGACGGGGTGACGGTGACCGGCTTCGACGGCCGTCCGGCGGAGGTCAGGTCCTACCACGTGGACTGGGACGCCTCGGCCGCCGAGAAGGGCGGCTACGACTACTTCATGCTCAAGGAGATCGCCGAGCAGCCGAAGGCGGTCGCCGACACGCTCCTCGGGCGCATCGACGCGGCCGGGTCGCTGACCCTGGACGAGGTGCGGATTTCGCCGGGGGTGCTGCGGGAGATCGACAAGGTCGTCGTGGTCGCGTGCGGTACGGCCTTCCACGCGGGGCTGATCGCCAAGTACGCCATCGAGCACTGGACGCGGGTCCCCTGCGAGGTGGAGCTGGCCAGCGAGTTCCGCTACCGCGATCCGATCCTGGACCCGCGGACCCTGGTGATCGCCATCTCCCAGTCCGGCGAGACCATGGACACGCTCATGGCGCTGCGGCACGCGCGCGAGCAGGGCTCCAAGGTGCTGGCCATCTGCAACACCAACGGCTCGACGATCCCGCGCGAGTCCGACGCCGTGCTGTACACGCACGCCGGCCCGGAGGTCGCGGTCGCCTCGACCAAGGCGTTCCTGACGCAGCTGGTGGCGTGCTACCTGGTCGCCCTGTATCTGGGCCAGGTGCGGGGCACCAAGTGGGGCGACGAGATCGTCGCCGTCATCCGGGACCTGTCGAAGATCTCCGGCGAGGTCGACCGGGTCCTGGAGACGATGGAGCCGGTACGCGCGCTCGCGCGATCCCTCGCCGACAAGGACACCGTGCTGTTCCTCGGGCGGCACGTCGGCTACCCCGTGGCGCTGGAAGGCGCCCTCAAGCTCAAGGAGCTCGCCTACATGCACGCCGAGGGGTTCGCGGCGGGCGAGCTCAAGCACGGGCCGATCGCGCTGATCGAGGACGATCTGCCGGTGGTGGTGGTCGTGCCGTCGCCGCGCGGGCGGTCGGTGCTGCACGACAAGATCGTGTCCAACATCCAGGAAATCCGGGCGCGCGGGGCCCGGACCATCGTCATCGCGGAGGAGGGGGACGAGGCGGTGGTGCCGTACGCCGACCATCTGATCCGGATCCCGGCCACCCCGACGCTGCTCCAGCCGCTGGTCGCCACCGTCCCGTTGCAGGTCTTCGCGTGTGAGCTGGCGACGGCCCGGGGCAACGAGGTGGACCAGCCGCGGAACCTGGCGAAGTCGGTGACGGTGGAGTGAGTGACCCGCGGCGAGCCCGTCACCGCCAGAACTGGGCCAGTACGCCTTGTCTGAACGGTTCCGGGCTCACCGCCAGGTCCCCCGAGAACGGCCGGTCGAGGGTCAGACACAGCAGCACGCTCACCCCGATCAGCACCGCGACCGACGTCACGAACATCAGCTGGGCGCGTACGTCCCGGATGCCGTAGAGGAAGGTCAGGGGCAGCATGATGAGCGCGCCGCCGTAGACGAGGACGCTGAGCAGGACCGGGAGCTGCTGCTGGGAGTCCGAGAGACGGGTGCGGCGGGCCGAGGCGAGTGAGCCGAGCGTGGAGACGGCCTCGGAGTAGTACGCCTTCTGGGTCTCGGTGCGGGGCTCGTAGTCCTGGAACGCCTTGTACAGGCCCTTGATCTGGGGCTCGGTCAGATAGGGGTCGGGCCTGCCCTCGCGCATCAGGGGCCACTGGTCATCGACGACGGAGTGGACGTAGTCGTGCATCGCCGCGGTGATCCGCTCCCGCTCGCCGGCGGGGAAGGCGTCGGCGGTGCGCAGCACCTCTGCGGTCTGGGAGGCCTCGGCGGCGACGTTGGTGGTCGCGGCGTTGAGGCTCTCCCACTCGGCGACGACGACGAAGGCGAGGATGATGCCGTAGATCGCGGCGTACATCCCGAGCACGACGCCGATCATGTCGTTGTGCTCGCCGGTGTCCACCAGGTGCCGGAACCGCCAGCGCATCAGCGCGACACCGGCCACTCCGATGAGCAGGGCGCTGCCCACGAGCAGGGTGGCCAGGGCGGTGGTGGTGAAGTTGTTGAGCAGCCGGACTTCCACAGGTGCCGATCTTTTCTCGAGAGGGGGAGACCGTCGCAGTCTGTGGTGATCGTGGTTCCAACTCCGCGTGGACACACGGGAATCGGGCCTGGTGCATCACTTCGTGTGGAGCGGGGCCGGGGCGGTGGGCGTTGCGCGGGTGGGGTCTTCCGTAGGGTGCTCGGCATGAGCATCATCGGGGTCGGTATCGACGTGGCGGAGATCGAGCGGTTCGCGGTGTCGCTGGAGCGCACGCCCGGGATGGCGCAGCGGCTGTTCGTGGAGAGCGAGTTGTTCCTGCCGAGCGGGGAACGGCGGGGTGTGGCCTCCCTCGCCGCCCGCTTCGCCGCGAAGGAGGCCCTGGCCAAGGCGCTGGGGGCGCCCGCCGGGCTGCTGTGGACCGATGCCGAGGTGTACGTCGAGGACAGTGGGCAGCCCCGGCTGCGGGTCTCGGGGAGTGTCGCCGCCCGGGCGGCCGAACTCGGTGTGCGGTCCTGGCATGTGTCGCTCAGTCACGATGCCGGTGTCGCCTCGGCGGTTGTGGTGGCGGAGGGGTAGCAGCGGGGAGACTCCTCTCCATGCGTACTGCTTACAGCGTGGAGACGGTCAGGGCCGCCGAGCGGGAGCTCATGGCACGGTTGCCGGAGGGCACGCTCATGCAGCGGGCCGCCGCCGGGCTGGCCGCCGCCTGCGCCGATCTGCTGGGCCGGGTGTACGGGCGGCGGGTCGTGCTGCTCGTCGGCAGCGGGGACAACGGGGGCGACGCGCTGTACGCCGGGGCCCGGCTCGCCCGGCGGGGGGCCGGGGTCGCCGCCGTGCTGCTCGCGCCGGAGCGGGCCCATGCCGGCGGGCTGGCCGCGCTGCGGCGGGCCGGGGGTGGCGTCGTCGAAGCCGACGCCGCGGAGGGCGTGATCTCGCGGGCCGACCTGGTTCTCGACGGCATCGTCGGGATCGGGGGCAAGGGCGGGCTCCGGCCGGACGCGGCCCGGCTGGCCGCCGTCACCGAGCGGTCCCGTGCCGCCGTCGTCGCCGTCGATCTGCCGAGCGGGGTCGACGCCGACACCGGCGAGGTGCACGGCAGCGCCGTACGCGCCGACCTCACCGTCACCTTCGGGACGCACAAGCCGGGGCTGCTGATCGATCCCGCGCGGGAGTACGCCGGGTCGGTGCGGCTGGTCGACATCGGCCTTGAGCTGCCGGCCGGCGCCGAGCTGGAGGCCCTGCACCATGCCGACGTCGCGGCGCTGCTGCCCGCGCCCACCGGCGAGAGCGACAAGTACCGGCGGGGTGTCGTCGGGATCGCCGCCGGGTCGGCCCGTTACCCCGGGGCGGCGGTGCTGGCCGTCGCCGGGGCGCTGCGCGGCGGGGCCGGAGCGGTGCGGTACGTGGGGCCCGCCGGGGACGCGGTGATCGCCCGTTTCCCCGAGACGCTCGTCTCCGCGGGGGGACCGAAGCAGGCCGGGCGGGTGCAGGCCTGGGTCGTGGGACCCGGCGCCGGGGACGACGCCTCCGCCGTGGAGGAGGTGCTGTCGGCCGATGTGCCGGTACTGATCGACGCGGACGGCCTGCGGCTGGCCGGGCGGGACGCCGTACGCCGACGGAGCGCGCCCACCCTCATGACGCCGCACGCCGGGGAGGCCGCCGCGCTGCTCGGGGTGGAGCGCGGGCAGGTCGAGGGGGCCCGGCTGGCCTCGGCGCGGGAGCTTGCCGCGCGGTACTCCGCGACCGTGCTGCTCAAGGGGTCGACCACGCTCGTCGCCGATGCCGCCGGCGGTGCCGTGCGCGTGAATCCGACCGGGACGGCCTGGCTGGCCACCGCGGGCAGCGGGGACGTGCTGTCAGGCCTCGCGGGGTCACTGCTGGCGGCCGGCCTCGGGGCACTGGACGCCGGGAGCGCGGCGGCGTATCTGCACGGACTGGCCGGACGGTACGCGGCGGACGGGGCTCCGGTGGGGGCGCGTGATGTGGCGGAGGCGATTCCGGGGGCGTGGCGGGATGTGCGGGGCGGGTGACGGTCGCGTTGACGGGCTGCGGCCGGGGGGGGGGGGGGGAGGGGCGGCGACCCGGAGTGCGGGGGTGTGGCGGCGTGTCGACATGGGCTGGCCGGGCGGTTTGTGGCGGACGGGGTTCCGGTGGGGGCGTGTGATGTGGCGGAGGCGGTTCCGGGGGCGTGGCGGGATGTGCGGGGTGGGTGATGGTCGCGTTGACGGGCTGCGGCGGGGGGTGGGGTGGCGATCCGGAGTGCGGGGGTGCGGCGGGGGTGTGGCGGCGTGTCGACATGGGCTGGCTGGGCGGTTTGTGGCGGGCGGGGTTCCGGTGGGGGCGTGTGATGTGGCGGAGGCGGTTTTGGGGGCGTGGCGGGATGTGCGGGGTGGGTGATCGTCGTGTTGACGGGTCGCAGCGGGGGCGGCGACCCGGAGTGTGGGCGTACGGCGGGGGCGTGCGGGCCTCTGAGAGACTGGGGGCGTCATGAGTGAGACTGTTGCCCGGTCGGGCGTGGCCCTGCGTGCTCGGGCCGAGATTGATCTGGCCGCCCTGCGGGCCAACGTGCGGACCCTGCGCGCCCTCGCGCCGGGGGCGGCTCTGATGGCCGTGGTCAAGTCCGACGCGTACGGGCACGGGGCGGTGCCTTGTGCTCGTGCGGCCGTGGAGGCCGGGGCGGAGTGGCTGGGCACCGCCACGCCTGAAGAGGCCCTCGCGCTGCGGGCCGCCGGGATCGACGGTGTGCGGATCATGTGCTGGCTGTGGACCCCGGGCGGGCCCTGGCGGGAAGCCGTCGAGGCCGATCTCGATGTGTCCGTGAGCGGGATGTGGGCGCTGCTGGAGGTTGTCGACGCCGCTCGTGCTGTCGGGAAGACCGCGCGGGTGCAGCTCAAGGGCGACACCGGGCTCGGGCGGAACGGGTGCCAGCCCGGGGACGACTGGGCCGAGCTGGTGGGCCATGCGCTGCGGGCAGAGGCCGAGGGGATCATCCGGATCACCGGGCTCTGGTCGCACTTCGCCTGCGCCGACGAACCCGGGCATCCCTCCATCGCCGCCCAGCTCACCACGTTCCGCGAGATGCTCGCGTACGCCGAACAGGCAGGCGTGCGCCCCGAGGTGCGGCACATCGCCAACTCGCCCGCGACCCTGACCCTTCCCGAGGCCCACTTCGACCTGGTGCGCACCGGCGTCGCCGTCTACGGCATCTCGCCCAGCCCGGAGCTCGGCAGCTCGGCCGACCTGGGACTGCGGCCGGTGATGACGCTCAGCGCGTCCGTCGCCCTGGTGAAGCGGGTGCCGGGCGGACACGGGGTCAGCTACGGGCATCACTACGTCACCCCGGGCGACACCACCCTCGGACTCATCCCGGTCGGGTACGCGGACGGCGTCCCGCGGCACGCCTCCGGCACCGGGCCCGTGCTGGTCGGCGGGAAGTGGCGGACCGTGGCCGGTCGGGTGGCCATGGACCAGTTCGTCGTCGATCTGGGGGGCGACGAGCCCGCCGTCGGAAGCGAGGCCGTACTCTTCGGGCCCGGCGACCGCGGCGAACCCACCGCCGAGGACTGGGCGCAGGCGGCGGGGACCATCGCGTACGAGATCGTCACCCGGATCGGAACTCGTGTTCCCCGCGTCTATGTGAACGAGGGACAAGCTGGGTAACCGGCCCAGCAGTGACCAGCAGTCCAGTGCCCAGGCGAAGAGGAGCGGTACGTGAGCGAGAGCAGTGCGGAGGCCGCCCTGGCCGTCGCCGCCGCCACGGGGGCGGCCGCCGGGAACTGGCGCCGGGCGACCGGGATCGCCGGTGCCGCGATAGGGGTCGTCGCCGCGGGCGCCGCGGCCGGTGTCGCCCTGGAGCGGATGACCGTCGGACGCGGCATGCGGAAGAAGGCGCGGCTCGCACTGGACTCGGCCGGGCCGTACGGCTCGCTGCGCGGCATGCCCGGGAAGGCGTACGCCGACGACGGCACGGAGCTGTACTACGAGGTCGACGAGGTGGAGCCGGAGGGCGGGTCCGCGCCTCGTCGGCGGCGGCTCTTCGGGCGCAAGGCGCCGCTGCCCGTCACCGTCGTCTTCAGCCACGGGTACTGCCTGAGCCAGGACTCCTGGCACTTCCAGCGGGCCGCGCTGCGCGGTGTCGTCCGGACTGTGCACTGGGACCAGCGCAGCCACGGGCGGTCCGGGCGCGGGGTCCGGCAGGTGCAGGACGGCGTGCCGGTCGACATCGACCAGCTCGGGCGTGATCTGAAGGCCGTCATCGACGCCGCCGCGCCCGAAGGGCCGCTGGTGCTCGTCGGGCACTCGATGGGCGGCATGACCGTCATGGCGCTCGCCGACCAGTATCCGGAGCTGGTGGCGGAGCGGGTCGTCGCCGTGGCTCTGGTCGGGACGTCCTCCGGTCGGCTCGGCGAGGTCAACTTCGGGTTGCCCGTCGCGGGTGTGAATGCGGTGCGACGAGTGCTGCCGGGGCTGCTGAAGGCGCTGGGGCAGCGGGCCGAGCTGGTGGAGAAGGGCCGGCAGGCCACCGCCGACCTGTTCGCCGGGATCATCAAGCGATACTCGTTCGCGTCGCGGGACGTCGATCCGGCGGTCGCCCGGTTCGCCGAGCGGATGATCGAGGGGACACCGATCGACGTGGTCGCGGAGTTCTACCCGGCGTTCACCGACCACGACAAGACCGAGGCGCTCGCCCACTTCAGCGACCTCCCGGTGCTCGTGCTGGCCGGGATCGGGGACCTCGTCACGCCCAGCGAGCACAGTGAGGCCATCGCCGGGCTGCTGCCGGACGCCGAGCTGGTGCTGGTGCCGGACGCGGGGCATCTGGTGATGCTGGAGCACCCGGAAGTGGTCACCGACCGCCTCGCCGACCTCCTCACCCGGGCGGGGGCGGTGCCGGCAGGGGCTACGGTGGGCGGTTATGGAAGCAGTACCGCACAGCCCGGCTGAGACCGGGCTGACCGTGACCTCCCCCGAGCAGATGCGCGAGCTGGGCCTGAAGCTGGCCAAGCTGCTGCGGGCCGGTGACCTCGTGATGCTCAGCGGGGAGCTCGGCGCGGGCAAGACGACGCTGACCCGGGGGCTGGGAGAGGGGCTGGGCGTGCGGGGTGCCGTCACGTCCCCGACCTTCGTGATCGCCCGCGTCCACCCGTCCCTCGGTGACGGTCCGCCGCTCGTCCATGTCGACGCCTACCGGCTGGGCGGCGGGCTCGACGAGATGGAGGACCTCGACCTCGACGTCTCGCTGTCCGACTCGGTGATCGTGGTGGAGTGGGGCGAGGGCAAGGTCGAGGAGCTGACCGAGGACCGGCTCCAGGTGCAGATCCACCGGGCGGTCGGGGACACCACGGACGAGGTGCGGCACGTGACGCTGACCGGTCTGGGCGAGCGCTGGGCGACGGCCGACCTGAGCGTGCTCACCGCCTGAGCGAGCCGTCCCGCGCCGAGTGGCGCCGCGGACAGGCCCCGATTTCGGTGAACGTTCCGACAAGACGTCGGCAAGATATTGCTTTCGGCGTCTTGTGCGTGGTCACATGGTATCCAGTTCGTAGTTAGGTCTACCTAACCGCGTCCGCCCCCGGTGCTCAGGAGGCGACCATGTCGGCCACGGAGCGAGACGAGTCGACGCCGCGCGCGGTGTCCGCGGTGCCCATGCGTGACCTGCTGGCGGCCTGCGCCGCGGCGCACACGATCTCGACCCCACCGCGCGTGCCCGATCCCGAGACGGTCAGGCCGGCGGCCCAGCACCGCGAAGCGGCCTAGCGGATCACGATCACCTTCTGGCCGATCGTCGCGAAGGTCCACATCGCGGCGCCGTCCTCGCGGGACTCCCGGATGCCGCCCGTCTTCACCGCGGGGTCGGCCGGTGCGGTGGCCGCCGCGACGGCCGCGCTGAAGCCGATCGTCACGTTGCCGGCGGTGGCGAAGCGGACGACGTGCTCGATGGGGGTGCCGTCCGTACCGGTGACCGAGTTCGAGCGGGACGTGACCCAGTAGGAACCCGGCGCCGGGTCGACCGTGCCGGGGACGACCTCGAACGTGCGTTTCACCTTGTCGCCCGCGCCGACGAGCCAGACCCGGTCGTCGTCCACCGAGTACACGACCCGTTCACCCGTTCCGGAACCGGCCGGCAGGGCGGCGGGGTGACGGGTGTCGCGGGGCGCCTTGGCGGCGGCGATCCCGGGCGAGCTGCTCGTCCGCGGCTGCCCGAGCGTCGCGGGCACGGTCGCCGAGGCCTGGTAGGCGAGGAAACCGACGGTGGCGAGGGCCGCCGTGGTGAGTCCGGTGACGATCGCGGCGGAGTTGCTTGGCACGGTCGTCCACCTCTTTGTCGTACGCAGTGATCCTTCGCGACGTTAGCAGTCGGGGGGCGGCTCACCGGGGCGGCGATGTGCGCGGCGCGGGAGCCGTAGGCTGTTTGCGTGCTCTTGCTCGCTCTGGATACCGCCACCCCCGCCGTCACCGTCGCCCTGCACGACGGAACGGATGTCGTCGCCTCGTCGAGCCAGGTGGACGCCCGCCGGCACGGCGAGCTGCTGCTGCCGGCCGTCGACCGCGTTCTCGCCGAGGCCGGGCTCAGGCTCGACGCCGTCACCGGCATCGTCGTAGGCATCGGACCCGGCCCCTACACCGGACTGCGGGTCGGGCTGATGACCGCCGACACCTTCGGCCTCGCGCTCGGCGTCCCCGTGCACGGCGTGTGCACGCTGGACGGGCTCGCGTACGCCACCGACGTCGAGGGCCCCTTCGTCGTGGCGACCGACGCCCGGCGCAAGGAGGTCTACTGGGCGCGATACGACGACCGCCGCACCCGGGTCACCGACCCCGCCGTCGACCGGCCCGCCGACCTCGCCGAGCAGGTCGCCGGAGTGCCCGCCGTGGGCGCCGGCGCGTTGCTCTACCCCGACACCTTCCCGGACGCGCGGGCGCCCGAGCATGTGTCGGCCGCCGCCCTGGCCGCGCTGGCCGCCGAGCGGCTCGCCGCGGGCGAGGAGCTGCCGGCGCCCCGGCCGCTGTATCTGCGCCGGCCCGACGCCCAGGTCCCCAAGAACTACAAGGTGGTCACCCCCAAGTGACCGCGGCACTGCGTGAGATGCGCTGGTGGGACATCGATCCCGTGCTGGATCTCGAGAAGGACCTCTTCCCCGAGGACGCCTGGTCGCGAGGCATGTTCTGGTCCGAGCTGGCCCATGCGCGGGGTGCCACGGCGACCAAGCGGTACCTGGTCGCCGAGGAGGACGGGCGGCTCGTCGGGTACGCCGGGCTCGCCTCCTCCGGGGACCTGGCCGACGTGCAGACCATCGCCGTCGCCCGCGACCACTGGGGCACCGGTCTCGGCGGCCGGCTGCTGACCGAACTGCTGCACGCGGCCACCGCGTTCGAGTGCGCCGAGGTGATGCTGGAGTGCCGGGTCGACAACGACCGCGCGCAGAAGCTGTACGAGCGCTATGGCTTCGAACCCATCGGCTTCCGCCGCGGCTACTACCAGCCGGGCAACGTCGACGCCCTTGTGATGCGCCTGACCATCGACCCTGCGAGTGAAGAGAAGAACCATGGCTGACGAACCACTCGTCCTCGGCATCGAGACCTCCTGCGACGAGACCGGCGTCGGCATCGTCCGCGGCACCACCCTGCTCGCCGACGCCATCGCCTCCAGCGTCGACGAGCACGCCCGCTTCGGCGGTGTCGTGCCGGAGGTCGCCTCCCGCGCGCACCTGGAGGCGATGGTGCCGACGATCCAGCGCGCCCTGAAGGACGCGGGCGTCAGCGCCCGTGACCTCGACGGCATCGCGGTCACCGCCGGGCCCGGCCTCGCGGGCGCCCTCCTGGTCGGCGTCTCGGCGGCCAAGGCGTACGCCTACGCCCTCGGCAAGCCCCTCTACGGCGTCAACCACCTCGCCTCCCACATTTGCGTGGACCAGCTGGAGCACGGGGCGCTGCCCGAGCCGACGATGGCGCTGCTCGTCTCCGGCGGGCACTCCTCGCTGCTGCTGTCGACCGACATCACCTCCGACGTCCGGCCGCTCGGCGCGACCATCGACGACGCGGCCGGCGAGGCCTTCGACAAGATCGCCCGCGTGCTGAACCTCGGCTTCCCGGGCGGTCCGGTCATCGACCGGTACGCCAAGGAGGGCGACCCGAGCGCGATCGCGTTCCCGCGCGGTCTGACCGGTCCGCGCGACCCGGCGTACGACTTCTCCTTCTCCGGGCTGAAGACGGCCGTGGCCCGCTGGATCGAGGCGAAGCGGGCGGCCGGTGAGGAGGTGCCGGTGCGGGACGTGTCGGCTTCCTTCCAGGAGGCCGTGGTGGACGTGCTGACCCGCAAGGCCGTACGGGCCTGCAAGGACGAGGGCGTCGACCACCTCATGATCGGCGGCGGTGTGGCGGCCAACTCGCGGCTGCGGGCGCTGGCCCAGGAGCGCTGCGAGGCGGCCGGCATCCGGCTGCGGGTGCCGCGGCCCAAGCTGTGCACGGACAACGGGGCGATGGTGGCCGCGCTGGGCGCCGAGATGGTGGCCCGCGACCGGCCCGCCTCCAGCTGGGACCTGTCGGCCGACTCCTCGCTGCCGGTGACCGACCCGCATGTCCCCGGGCACGACCACGTCCACGAGGTCAGCAAGGAGAACCTGTACTCGTGACGGTCGCGTTGATGTGGGAGGCGCGGGCCGTCGACGGCCGGGGCGAGGAGCTGCTGACCTGGGCACGGGCACAGGAGCTGGCGGTCACGCCCTTGCGCCGGGAGACCTTCCGGGCGCCGCAGGACCGGGTGCTCGTCATCACGTGGTGGGACGCTGAGTACGACGCCGTACTGCCCGAACTGCCCGAGCCGGACGGGGAGTTGGTGACCCGGGCCGTGCATCGCTGGCGCTTCGAGCCGGTGTCGGAGGGTTAGGGCTGCGGGGCCGACAGGGCCCAGGCCGAGGTCGACAGGGTCGCGAACGCGAGGGTGTGACCGCCTACGGCGAGCAGGGTGCCGTCGGCCGTCAGGAAGCCCGCGGCGACGCCCAGGACGGCGCCGAACGCCGTGGCGGGCCAGGCCTGCCGCCACCAGACGTGGGCGGGCCGTACGAGGGTTCCGGCGGGGACGATGAACGAATCCCGCAGGTCGCCGCGGACGGTCCGGAGGTCGGCGAAGGTCGTGCGGGCCGGTTCGCGGTGGCGTAGGCGGCGGATCGGGACCAGGCGGGTGCCGTCCGGCAGGACCACCGCGGCGGTGCGGGTGCCGTGGACCGTCACCGGGAACCGGCCGGGACGGTCCTCCAGCGCCGGGTGCCACATCACGCGCTGCCAGTGGCGGTCGTCCAGGACGAGCCAGAGCGTGTTCGCGCTGCGCCAGGGGAGGGTCTGGGCGCGTTCGCCGAGCCGCACCTCGGCAGTCATGGGGTGGCCCGGGCGGCGGGCCGCGCGCCGGAAGGCCAGGCCTCGGCGGGCCCAGGCGGCGCAGAGGGCGACGGCGACGAGCCCGGCGACGACGGCGGAGGCGACGAGGCCGTCCGTGTCCGGAGTGCCGTCCCGGTGCTCGTGCCAGTCGTAGGGGTGGCCGGTGGGGTTCTGCTCGGTCGGGTCGAACTCCACGAGGAAGCGGGCGTCCTTGGGGTAGGCCCAGGTCCTGTCGATCGGGGCGAAGCGCTGGACCCGGGTGTGGCCCGCCTCGTCGCTCCAGCGGACGCGGACCTCGGCCCCCACGCCGTCGGCGTCCTCCAGGACTACGCCGACGGCGAGTTCGGAGTGCGCGCGGTCGTGGTCGAGGGCCCGTTGGCGGACGTACGCGTTCCCGGCCAGCCATGCGCCGAGCAGGACGTACCCCACGAGCGTGACGGTCAGGCCGAACAGGGCGACGCGGAGGGCGGGGCGTCTCGGGGTGGTCATACGGCGGCCTCCTGGTGGGCCAGGAGGGCGCGTACGGGGGCGGGGTCGTCGCTGTCCAGCGCGGCGGTCAGGGTGTCGCCGACGTCGAGGGTCGTGCCGTCGGGGGCGGTGAGCACGCTGGTGCGCCAGCGGCTCGCGCGGGTCCAGCCCGCCGCGCGCAGGGCCTCGGTGACGGGCGGGAGCATGGCGTCGGCCAGTACGTCCCGGGCGAAGGCGCGCCGTACGGAGGCGGGGACCTGGCGTATCCGGGGCTCGACGCGGCGGGCGAGGCGGGGCCAGGTGCCGTCGGCGACGGCGTTCAGGGCGGCCTCCAGGGCGTCGGGCGGGGTGGCCCGGCGGGTCGCCGTCCGGAGGGGCGACGGGCCCTTGGCATCGAGGAGTTCCTGGAGGCGGTCGGGGGAGAGGGCGAGGACGCTCAACGGACGCGGCTGGTCGGTCTCTCCGAGCTTCGGGTGGCGGGACGAGGGCTCGGTCTTTCCGGGTTTCGGGCTGCGGGACGAGGAGGCCCCGGCCGTTGCGCGTTTCGGGCGGCGGTTGCGGCCCCGTGCCGTGTGTTGTGCGAGGAGCTGTTCCACACACCAGCGCTCCAGCGCCTCCGCGGTCCGCAGGGGTATCGGCTCCTCGCCGTACGACGTGACGGCGGGCGGGGCCGTGTCCCGCAGTGCTGTCAGCCGGGCGGCGGTGGGTGGGTGGTCGGCCGTGGCGTAGGGGTCGACGGATTCCCGTTCGGCGGCGACACGGGCGGCGCGGTGGGCCACGTGTGGGTCGGTGGCGGCGGTGTCGAGGGCGTCGTAGAAGTCCTGTGGGTAGCTGCCGTCCTGGGCGAGGGCGGACCACCAGCGGCGGCCGAGGCTGCGGTACACCGCGTCGAGCAGGACCGTCCGTTCGAGGGCCGTCGTGGTCGCGCGGGTGCCGGCGATGCGGGCGGCGTCGGCGTCCGCGTCCGTCTCTGTCCGCCAGGCCCGCGGCTGGGTGGCTCGCAGGAGCGGGGCGGACAGCGGGGCCAGTGGGCGGAGGCGGGGCGCGAGGCAGACTTCGAGGAGGCGGCGGGAGCGTAGGAGCCAAGCGGTACGGCGGTGGCTCACATGCTGTTCGTGGGCCAGCTCGTGCGCGACCACGGCCGCCAACTGGTCGGCGGTCAGCGCCCGGAGCAGGGGGAGGCCGAGCACCAGGACGTAGGCGCGGATGCCGGAGACCTTCGCCCGGTGCAGGGCCGCGTGCACGTCGGGGACGACCCGGACCAGCAGGGGCTCGCGGAAGCCGAGCCGTTCGGCGACGTCCTGCACCAGCGCGGCCAGTTGCGGCTCGTCGGGGGGCCGTACCGCCCGGCCGGGGAGGCGACGCGAGGCGGCCGCCGCCCCGAAGACGGCGATCAGGAGGAACACCACCGGCATCATCGCGTCCGACTGCTCGCCCCAGGCCGAGACCGCGACGAACAGCGCCACCAGCACCGCCGCCGGCGGCAGTACGGCCAGCGCCAGCATGGCAGTGATCAGCGACCATTCCCGGGCGGGCCCGGTCCCCTGTGCGTTCATGGCATCCCCCGTGGCCCACCCTCATAGGCGTCGGCGGATTCTGGCACAGGGAACCGGTGTTCGGGTCCCTTCGTGATCAGGCCGTTTCCTGCACCTCCTGCACCTCCGTCTCGCAGCGCAGCCTGCGGTCGGTGCCCACCTCGCGGACCGGACCGGTGAGCGTCAGCCGGGCCGTGTGGCGTACGTCGGTGCTGGAGGCCGCCAACCGCAGTTCCAGGGCGCCGGGTTCCACCACCCGGCGGCCGGTGCGGTCGGTGAACGCCGAGTGGTCGGCGTGGAAGCGGAACGTCACCCGCCGGGTCTCGCCCGGGGCGAGTTCCAGGCGCTGGTAGCCGATCAGCCGGACGTCCGGGCGGGTCACCGTGGCCACCGGGTCGTGCAGGTACAGCTGGACGACCTCGGCGCCCTCGCGGTCACCGGTGTTGCGGACGGCGACGCTCACGTCGTACGCGCCGTCGGTCGTGATCTCCGCCCCGGCCGTGTCGGACTCGTTCGGCTCCCAGGCGAACGTGGTGTACGCGCGGCCGTGTCCGAAGGGGTACAGCGGGGTCGGGTCCAGGTTGCTGACCTCGCCCGCGAGGCCCAGCGGGGGCTGGAGGTAGGTCCAGGGCTGGCCGCCCGGCTCCCGCGGGACGCTCACCGGCAGCCGCCCGGACGGGTTGACGCGGCCCGACAGCACTCCCGCGACCGCCGGGCCGCCCTCCTCCCCGGGGAAGAAGGCCTGCACGGAGGCGGCCAGCCGGCCGTGCCAGCGGCCCAGCGCGTACGGCCTTCCGGTCAGGAGAACGAGGACGACGGGTACGCCGGTGGCGACCAGGGCGTCCAGCAACTCGCCCTGCACGCCCGGCAGTCGCAGGTCCGTCGCGTCGCAGCCCTCGCCCGAGGTGCCCCGGCCGAACAGGCCCGCCCGGTCGCCGAGGACGGCCACACAGACGTCCGCCTCGGCGGTCCGGGCCACCGCCTCCTCGAAGCCGCCGGTGTCCGGGGTGTCGACCCCGCAGCCCTCCGCGAACGTCACCTTGGCGTCGGGGAGTTCGCCGCGCAGGGCCTCCAGGACGGTCGGGATCTCGATGCCCATCGGGATGTCGGGGTGGTGGGTGAGGACGTGGGACGGGAAGGAGTAGCAGCCGAGCATCGCGAGCGCGTCGGCCGCCCTCGGGCCCACGACCGCGATCCGGGTGTCGGGGGAGAGGGGCAGGACACCGTCCGGGTTGTCCAGCAGGACCACCGACCGCTCGGCGAGGCGGCGGGCCAGCGCCCGGTTCGCCGTCGAGTCGAGGTCGATCGGGGCGGTGGGTTCCGGGGTCCAGTCCTCGTCCAGCAGGCCCAGTTCGCACTTCTGGAGCAGGACGCGCCGGGCCGCCCGGTCGATCAGTTCCTCGGCGATCTCGCCCGCCCGTACGGCCTCCAGGAGGGGCTTGCCGTAGCACTTCAGGGTGGGCAGTTCGACGTCGAGGCCCGCCGCGAGCGCCGCGTGGGCGGCCTCCGCCTCGGTGCCGGCCACCCGGTGCTGGGTCTGGAGGAATCCGACGCCGAAGTAGTCGGCGACGACCGTGCCGGTGAACCCCCACCGCTCCCGCAGGAGTTCGGTGAGCAGGCCCGGGTCGGCGGAGGCCGGGATGCCGTCCGTGTCGGTGTACGCGGCCATCACCGAGCGCGCCCCGCCCTCGCGCAGTGCCAGTTCGAACGGCGGCAGCGTCACATCGGCGAACTCGCGCACGCCCGCCCGGACCGGTGCCAGGTTGCGGGCGCCCGCGGAGGAGGCGTACCCGGCGAAGTGCTTGAGCGTGGCGACCACGCCGGCCGACTCCAGGCCGCGGACATAGGCGGCGCCGACCGTGCCGACCAGGTAAGGGTCCTCGCCGATGGTCTCCTCGACCCGTCCCCAGCGCGGGTCGCGGACGACGTCCAGGACGGGGGCGAGGCCCTGGTGGACGCCGACCGCGCGCAGGTCGCGGCCGATGTGCCGGCCCATCTCCTCGACGAGCGGCGGGTCGAAGGCCGCGCCCCAGGCGAGCGGGACCGGATACGCGGTCGCCTGCCAGGCGGTGAAGCCGGCCAGGCACTCCTCGTGCGCGAGCGCGGGAATGCCGAAGCGGCCGGCCGCGGCGATACGGCGCTGGGCGCGGGCCAGTGCCTGCGCGCCCAGCGCCGGGTCCACGGGGGCGGTGCCGAAGGGGCGGGTGAGCTGGCCGAGCCCATGGGTGATGAGCTCGTCCCAGTCGTACTCGGCGGTCATCTCGCGTTGCAGCGGGGCGACGCCGTCCCCGTCGGTGCTGGCCCCCACCCACACGCCGTACAGCTGGGCCGTCTTCTCCTCCAGGGTCATCCGGGAGAGGAGGTCGTCGACGCGGGCGGCGGCGGGCAGGGCGGGGTCACGCCAAGGCGCGGTGGTCATGAAACTCCTGTCGGGTCGAACGACCTCTCACGAAGGGCTCTCACGAACGTCTCTCGCGAATGTTTCGATGTGTAATCCGAATGTTTTGGGAACCTAGGCCGGTGAGAAGGGTTCGTCAAGAGGTCGTGCAGGGATACGATCGCCGCCATGACACCCCCGGAGCCCGGTGAAACCCGGACAGCAGGACGCTCGACGCAGACCGCGACGCTCGCCGAGATCGCCCGTGAGGCCGGCGTCTCCGCGCCGACTGTTTCGAAGGTCCTCAACGGACGGGCCGACGTCGCCCCGGCGACCCGTACCCGAGTGGAAGAACTGCTGCGCGCCCACGGCTATCGCCGACGACGGGCCGAGGCCAGCCGGTCCCCCCTCATCGACCTGGTCTTCCACGAACTGGAGAGCGCCTGGGCGATGGAGGTCATCCGGGGCGTGGAGAACGTGGCACGGGACGCCGGGCTGAGCGTGGTGCTCAGCGAGAGCGCCGGCCGGCTCACCCCGGGGCGCACCTGGGCCGACCAGGTCGCCGCCCGCCGCCCGCACGGCGTGATCCTCGTGCTGTCCGGACTCGACGAGTCCCAGCGTGCCCTGCTGACCAGCCGGTCGATCCCGTTCGTCGTCATGGACCCGGCCGGCGACCCCGGTGCCGACGTGCCGTCCATCGGCGCCACCAACTGGCAGGGCGGCCTCGCCGCCACCCGGCACCTGGTCGAACTCGGCCACACCCGGATCGGCGCCATCAGCGGCCCGTCCCGGATGATGTGCAGCCGCGCCCGTGTCGACGGCTATCGGGCCGCGCTGGAGACCGCCGGGCTGCCCGTGGACCCGGCGCTGATCAAGAACGGCGACTTCCATCACGAGGCCGGCTACCGGCTGGGCCTGGACCTGCTGCGCCGCGCGGACCGGCCGACCGCGGTCTTCGCCGGCAACGACCTCCAGGCGCTCGGGCTCTACGAGGCCGCGCGTGAGCTGGGGCTGCGCATCCCGGAGGACCTGAGCGTCGTCGGCTTCGACGATCTGCCGGTCGCGCCCTGGGTGGGGCCGCCGCTGACGACCGTACGGCAGCCGCTGACCGAGATGGCCGAGGCGGCGGCGAAGCTGGTGCTCGACCTCGCGCGCGAGGAGGGGACGCCGGCGGCGACGCGGGTGGAGCTGGCGACGAGTCTGGTGGTGCGCAGCAGCACGGGAGCGCCCCCGGCGGTTTAGCAAGGAAGAGGTGTTGCTGTATTGACGGGTGTGCCGCGGCACCCCACACTGCCCCGAAGCCAATCGGTTGTTCGACCGAAACTTTCGGAGGCACCCGCAATGAGATCTCTGAGAACCGGCTTATCCCTGGCGTCCCTTCTGGCGACGCTGGGCACCCTCCTGCTGACGGCGCCCGCGGCGCACGCCGCCGACACGCCCCTGCGCGATCTCGGCACCGCCAAGGGCAAGGTCATCGGCACCGCGGTCACCGGGTCCAAGCTCACCGGCACCTACGGCGACATCGCCGGCGCGCAGTTCAGCTCGCTGACCCCCGGCAACGCCATGAAGTGGGGCTCGGTCGAGCCGACTCAGGGCAGTTTCAACTGGGCCGAGGCCGACCAGATCGTCAACTTCGCCGAGGCCCACGGCCAGCAGGTGCGCGGCCACACCCTGGTCTGGCACAGCCAGAACCCGAGCTGGCTGACCAACGGCAGCTGGACCCCGGCCCAGCTCAGCACCCTGCTCAACGACCACATCGCGACCGAGGTCGGCCGCTACAAGGGGCGGCTGGCCGCCTGGGACGTGGTCAACGAGCCCTTCAACGAGGACGGGACCTACCGCTCGACCCTCTGGTACAACGGCCTCGGCTCCGGCTACATCGCCCAGGCCCTGACCGCCGCCCGCGCCGCCGACCCGGCCGCCAAGCTCTACATCAACGACTACAACGTCGAGGGCGTCAACGCGAAGTCCACGGCCCTCTACAACCTGGTCAAGTCCCTGAAGGCGCAGGGCGTCCCGATCGACGGCGTCGGTCTCCAGGCCCACCTCGTCCTCGGCCAGGTGCCCGCCACGCTCCAGCAGAACATCCAGCGCTTCGCCGACCTCGGCGTGGACGTGGCGATCACCGAGCTGGACATCCGGATGGCGCTGCCGGCGGACAGTACGAAGCTCGCCCAGCAGAAGGCCGACTACAAGGCGGTGACGGCGGCCTGCGTGGCCGTGACCCGCTGTGTGAACCTCACCGTCTGGGGCTTCGCCGACTCCGACTCCTGGGTCGACAGCACCTTCCCCGGCTACGGGGCGGCGACCCCGTACGACGCGAACTACGCGCCGAAACCGGCCTACTACGGCATCGCGGAGGCGCTGGGCGGGACGACGACACCGCCTCCGACGGGGGCGTGCTCGGCGGCGTACAGCGTGCCGAGTCAGTGGAACACCGGGTTCACCGGGAACGTGACGATCTCCTGCTCGGGTGCCTCGCTGTCGTCCTGGAAGGTGACCTGGACGTACGGCGCCGGGCAGCAGATCACGCAGGCCTGGAACGCGACCTGCGCCCAGTCCGGCGCGGCCGTCAGCTGCACCAACGCCTCCTACAACGGGACGGTCCCGGACGGCGGTTCGGTGACCTTCGGGTTCAACGCCAACTGGAGCGGGAGCAACCCGGTACCGACGGTGACATTGGGCTGAGAAAAGTTAGATTTTCCGAAGAAAGGCGACCGGGGCAGTGCCCTCGTAATAATTCGGACTTACGTTCCTCTCCGTGAATGGAGACGACGAAGGCAGACCAGTGGGCCGGCGGCGGTCACGCGTACTGAAAGCCGCCGGCCTCACTCTCGCGGGCGTGCTGGTGGCGGGCGCCGCGGTCGGCGGCTGGGTGTACTGGCATCTGAACAGCAACATCAAGAGCGTCGACATCGACCAGGCGCTCGGCGACGACCGCCCGGCGAAGGCCACCGTGACGCCCGCCCCGTCCGCCTCCTCGTCCGCGAGCCCGCTGCCGACCGAGGCCGTCAACATCCTGGTCCTCGGCTCCGACTCGCGCAGCGGCAAGGAGAACCAGGCCCTCGGCGGCGGCGACAGCTCCGGTGCCCGCTCCGACACGGCGATGGTCGTGCACATCGACGCGGGCCGCACCGAGGCGACGGTCGTCAGCATCCCGCGCGACACCCTCGTCACCCGCCCGTCCTGCCCCCTGGAGGACGGCGGTTCGACGGCGGTGGCGTACAACGCGATGTTCAACAGCGCCTATTCGGTGGGCGGACCGGTGTGTGCCGTGAAGACCGTCGAGTCGATCACGGACGTCCGCATGGACCACTACATCGAGATCGACTTCTCGGGCTTCGCGAAGCTGGTGAACGCCCTCGGCGGTGTCACGGTGACGACGGACGAGGACATCGACGACTCCAGCAGCCATCTGACCCTGAAGGCCGGCACCCACCACCTCGACGGCAAGCAGGCCCTCGCGCTCGCCCGCACCCGGCACGGCATAGGCGACGGCAGCGACCTCGGCCGGATCGGCCTCCAGCAGAAGCTGGTGAAGGCCCTGCTGGAGCAGATCTCCTCGACGAACCTGCTCACCTCGCCCACCAAGCTCTACTCCGTCGCCGACGCGATCACCGGCAGTCTCACCACCGACACCGGCCTCGACTCGCTGAGCGAGCTGATGAGCCTCGGCCAGAGCCTGAAGAGCCTGTCGGCGGACCAGGTGAAGACGGTGACCATGCCGGTCGTCCAGGCACCCTCGGACCACAACCGGGTGGTGGCGGACGAGCCCGAGGCGAGCGAGCTGTGGAAGTCGCTGAGGTGACTACAACCACTTGGCCCGGCGGCGAGTCATGTGCGGTGACTGTGTCGCCGTGAGTGAGAGGGTCGCCCATGTTCTCCCTTCGTGCATACGGCCGTTGGGCGCTCCTGCTGACAGCTGCCCTTCTCCCGTTGGGCGCCCCGTCCGCCACCGCCGCCCCGTCCGCCCCGGTCCGCGACGACTTCGACGGCGACGGCTACCAGGACCTCGCGGTCGGCGCCCCCGGCGCCACGGTCGGCGGACAGACCGGCGCGGGCTACGTCGTCGTCATGTACGGCGGCCCGCACGGCCTGACCAAGGACCGACGGACCGTCATCAGCCGCGCCACCACCGGCATCCCCGGCAGCCCGGCCAAGAACGAGAAGTTCGGCATCCAGCTGACCAAGGGCGACCTGGACGGCGACGGCCGGGCCGACCTGGTCGTCGGCCACGTCTCCGCGACCCGCTCGGCCGTGGTGGTGTGGGGCGCGAAGGGCGGCCTCTCCGGCGGTACGGCGATCCCCGCGTCGACCACCCAGACGGGCGACTTCGACGGCGACGGCACGCTCGACCTGGCCCTCTTCAAGGGCGGCCGGGCCCAGGGCGACGACCCGCTCGGCACGACGGCCACGGTGTGGACGGGACCGTTGACCCGCGCCGGGAAGCCGTCCGGTGCGCGCGGGCTGGACCCGGAGAGCCTCCAGTACGTCGACGTGTGGGACGGCACGACGGGCGACGTCAACGCCGACGGCCGCGACGAGCTGGCGCTGAAGGTGTACTGCGGAGACGGCAGTTACTGCACCCGCTTCTACGTCGGCTCGCCCACGGGCCTCGCTCCCGCGCCCGGCGGTGCCTTCCCGGGCGGGGGCGGCGGCCTGGCCTTCGGCGACTTCGACGGCGACGGGTACGACGACCTGGCGGTCGGCAACGCGCCGGACTCGTCGGTGACGGTGGCGGCGGGATCGGCGTCGGGGCTTGCGCCGAACGGTACTTGGACCCGCTACACCCAGGACACCCCGGGAGTGCCGGGCGCGTACGAGGACGTCGACTTCTTCGGCGCCTCGGTCGCGGCCGGGGACATCAACGGCGACGGCCGCGCCGACCTGGCGGTGGGCGCGCCGGGCGAGGAGCTCGGCTACGACGACGGGGCGGGCATGGTCGACGTCCTGTACGGCACGGGTACGGGTTTGAGTGGGACCGGGGCTCAGGCGTTCACGCAGAACACGGCCGGGGTGCCGGGGGCGGCGGAACCGGGGGACGGGTTCGGCGGCGCGGTACGGCTCCTGGACATCAACCGGAACGGGCACGCGGACCTGGCGGCGTCGGCCGTGGGGGAGAACTCCCGGGCGGGGGCGGTGTGGTCGCTGCGCGGACGGTCCACGGGGGTCGTGACGGACGCGGCGTTCGTGTTCGGGGCGCGCACGGTGGGGGCGCCGGATGCGAAGGCGGCGTTCGGATCCGAGGTGAACTAGCCCCGGAGACTTGAGCTTCGGGGGACGGGATTCGAGCTTCTGCGCCGGCTGACGGACGGGCTCGTAAAAGATCTTCGAGAAAATTCGGCGCGTGTGTCGATCCCCGTGTCTCCCGATCGACGCATGGTTGAGAGGCCGGAAAAGACCCGGCCCCCGACCCAAGGAGCCACCGATGCCCCGCTTCCTCTCCCTCGTGCAGATCGACGAGTCCAACGCCCCCGCCGAAGGCCCCAGCTCCGAGCTGATGGAACGCATGGGCGCGCTGATCGAGGAGATCACCAAGGCCGGCGTCATGCTCGACACCGCCGGTCTGACGCCGTCCTCGCAGGGCACCCGCGTGCACTGGGAGGGCGGGAAGATCTCCGTCACCGACGGGCCCTTCACCGAGGCCAAGGAGGTCGTCGGCGGGTACGCGCTCATGCAGTGCAAGGACAAGGCCGAGGCCCTGGAGTGGACCAAGCGGTTCCTCCAGGTCCACGAGGAGTACTGGACGGTCACCTGCGAGGTGCGGGAGATCGCGGAGGGCTGAGTCCGCCCCTGGTCCTCCTTGGCGGGCGGCGCTCGCGGGTGTTGCATGGGGGCTGTGAGCCCACAGTCACAGTCCCCCGGCGACACCGGCACCGGCACCGGCACCGACGTACGTCACGCCATCGAGACCGTCTTCCGTATCGAGTCCCCCCGCATCGTCGCCGCTGTCACCCGCGTCGTCCGTGACATCGGCATCGCCGAGGAGCTCGCCCAGGACGCCCTCGTCGCCGCCCTGGAGCAGTGGCCGCGGGACGGTGTCCCCGACAACCCGGGCGCCTGGCTCATGACCGCCGCCCGGCGTCGCGCCGTGGACCTGGTCCGGCGTCGGGAGAACTACGCCCGCAAGCTCCAGGAGATCGGCCGGGAGGTGCCGGAGACGGTCCCGTTCGACGAGCCCGCCGACCCCGACGACATCGATGACGACCTGCTCCGGCTCGTCTTCACCACCTGCCATCCGGCCCTCTCCGCCGAGGCCCGTATCGCCCTCACCCTCCGTCTCCTCGGCGGGCTGACGACGGTCGAGATCGCCCGTGCCTTCCTGACCCCCGAGGCGACCGTCGCCCAGCGCATCGTCCGCGCCAAGCGCACCCTGGCCACCAAGAACGTCGCCTTCGAGGTGCCGTACGGCCCCGAACGCGAGGCCCGCCTCGCCGACGTCCTCGACGTCATCTACCTCGTCTTCAACGAGGGGTACGCCGCCACCGCCGGTGACGACTGGCTGCGGCCGGGGCTGTGCGAGGACGCGCTGCGGCTGGCCAGGGTGCTGGCCGGGCTGATGCCCAAGGAGCCCGAAGTGCACGGTCTCGTGGCGCTGTTGGAGTTCCAGTCGTCCCGTACCGCCGCCCGTACCGGGCCGGACGGCGAGCCTGTGCTGCTCAAGGACCAGAACCGCCGCCGCTGGAACCGCATGCTCATCGCCCGCGGGATCACGGCCCTCGCGCGCGCCGAAGCCACCGCGAGCGGCGCGCCCGGCCCGTACGCCCTCCAGGCCACCATCGCCGCCTGCCACGCGCACGCGTACACCTACGAGGAGACCGACTGGGCCACCATCGCGACCCTGTACGGCCTGCTTGCCGCCCGCGTCCCGTCCCCCGTCGTCGAGCTCAACCGCGCGGTCGCGGTGTCGATGGCGGAGGGGCCCGGGGAAGGACTCGCCCTGGTCGACCGGCTCGCCGCCGAACCCGCCCTGCGTGACTACCACTTGCTGCCCAGCGTCCGCGGTGACCTGCTGGCCCGCCTCGGCCGTACGGCGGAGGCGCGGGCGGAGTTCGAGCGGGCGGCGGGGCTGGCGGGGAACGGACGGGAGCGGGAGCTGCTGCGCGAGAAGCTGCGGTCGCTGCCCGCGCGGTGAGCGTCGGGATCACCCACAGAAACCCATTCCCTTCCTGGTCAGGGACGGTTTACAGTGGCGCGGCTGCCGCAGCCGGCGTGACGCCTTCCGCGGTGCGGCAGCGCTCCGACACCCGTGGGGGGTACATACACGTGCGATCTTCCGGATCCACCAGGCTGGTCAGACCTGCCGCGCGCCGCAGACTCGTCGCGCTCACCGCCGTGACGGCCCTGGCCGCCGGCACCGCCACCGCGCTCGCCCCGGGCGCCTCGGCCGACGTGGCCGGATGGTCGGCCACCGACGGCGCCATCGCCGTGGTCAACGACGGCATCACCTTGGTCGACACCGAGGGCGCGGGCTCCGCGTACGTCACCCGGGGCTCCGACGACGAGGCGCCCGCCTGGGCGCCCGACGGCAGCCGGGTGGTCTTCGAGGACGCCGGAACCCTGCGTACGGCGAGTGTCGCGGGAGGTGCCTCGACCCTGGTCTACGACGGTGTGTACGACGGCCGTTCGGCGTCCCACCCGACGTACTGGGGCTCCGGCAGCCGGATCGTCTTCTCCGCCGCCAAGAAGCTGTACCACGTCCCGTCCGGCGGCGGGACCGCGACCGCCCTGCTGTCCAGCGGCGCCGGCTGTGACACCCGCCCGAGCGCCGCCGCGGTCAGTGGGGTCGTGGCCTTCCAGCGGGGCGGCGCGTCGTGCTCCGGCACGACCCCGTCGGTCGTGCTCTACGACGCCGCCACCGGCAAGCAGACCACCCTGGTCACCAACGCCGCCGCGCCCGCCCTGTCGCCCGACGGCACCAGAGTCGCCTTCGTCCGCGGCGTCGACGGCCACGCCCAGCTGTTCTCCGTCAACACCGACGGCACGGGCGAGCGCCGGCTCACCCAGGACACCGCGGACTACGACTCCGCGTCCTGGGCGCCCGCGAGCGACCGCCTGGTGGTCCACTTCGACCGCAAGGAGACCGCGACCGGCGGCTGCTGCATGACGGGCAACGTCGTCCTGACCCTCACCGCGGACGGGGTGAGCGAGGGCACCCTCTTCCCGTACGGCGGCCGCTCGCCCGCCTGGCAGCCGCTGCGCAAGAACGGCGTGGGCCGGGTGTGGGGCGCCGACGTCTACGGCAGCAACATCGCCGCGTCCCGCTGGACCTGGAACACCGTCGGACAGAGCGAGGCAGGCCTCAAGAACGCCTCGTCCGCCGTGCTGGTCTCCAAGGACAGCCAGGCCTACGCGCTGACCTCCCCCGCGCTCGCCGGCAAGAAGGGCGGCCCGGTCCTGCTGACCTCGGCCACCTCGCTGTCCTCGGCGGTGCAGACGGAGCTGAAGCGGGTCCTCAAGCCCGGCGCGCCGGTCTATCTCGTCGGCGGCACGTCGATCCTGAGCAGCGCCGTCGCCTCGAAGGTCACCTCGCTCGGCTTCACCCCCAAGCGCCTTGCGGGTACGTCCCGTTACTCGACCTCGGTGGCGGTCGCCAAGGCGATCACCGGTGCCCCGACCCATGTCTTCCTCGCCACCGGCACCGACTACCACTCGGCGCTGGCGGCGGCTTCCGCGGCCGGTGGGCTGGGCAAGAGCGGCAAGGCGGTCGTCGTCCTCAACGAGGGCAACAAGCTGACCTCGTCCGTGAAGTCGTACCTCAACGGTATCGACCCGCGCGAGACGCTCGTCATCCCGGTCGGCGGCTCCGCGAAGTACGCGCTGACGCACACGACGTTCTCCAACTGGCCCTCGAGGTACACCTACTACCCGGTCACGGGGAGCACCCACGAGGCCACGGCCGCCGCGCTCGCCCGCTTCTGGTGGGGCGGCCCGCGCAACGCCGCGCTGGCCTCGGTCGACAGCTGGCGTGGCGGCGCCTCCGCCGCGGCGGCGATGAACGTCTACGGCCCCCTGCTGTGGACGAAGACCGACGCGCTCTCCGCCGACACGAAGTCGTACCTGGTCAAGGGTGCCGCCAGCCTCAGCTACCTGGCCGTCTTCGGCGGCACCGGGTCGGTGTCGACGCCCGCGCTGAACTCCGCGGGCGGCGCGATCAGCGCCGACAGCAGCCAGTGGGGTTACACGCCGTTCTACAACGGCCTGGAGCCCCCGGCGGCGAACTCCGGCGCCCTGGCCGCGCCCAAGGCGAGCCCGGGCATCGGCGCGCTGCGGACGACAGCCACCCGGTAGCGGCGCTCAGGCGGGGGCTCCGACCAGCATCGTCGGTGCCCCCGCGACCCGGGTCAGGAACACGGTCGCCTCGGCCTTCCCGTGCGGTTTCGGCAGGACCTTGCGACGCAGTTCCTCCGGTTCGACGGCCGAACCCCGCTTCTTCACGGTCAGGATCCCGACCCCCCGCTCCCGCAGCAGCGCCTTCAGCTTCTTCACGTTGAAGGGGAGTCGGTCGGTGATCTCGTACGCGGTGGCGTACGGGGTCGCGTGCAGTTCGTCGGCGGTGATGTACGCGATCGTCTCGTCGATCAGCCCGCCCTCCAGGTCCTCGGCGACCTCGGCGACCAGGTGGGCGCGGATGACGGCGCCGTCGGGCTCGTACAAGTACCGCCCCACGGGCCGGACTTCGGGATCGGGCAGACCGCGCCCGAGGAGGGTGCGCGGACCCGGCAGCAAGGTTGCCCGGACGGCCCCCGGCGCCGTCCCGAACCACAGCACCGCCTCCTTCACGTCCCCGCCGTCCGAGATCCACTCGGCCTCGGCCTCGGCGGGGATCGCCTCGTGCGGGATACCGGGGGCGATCTTCAGGGCGGCGTGCGGGGCCTTGAGGGCCGTTTCGATCGCCCAGGACAGGGGCGGGGAGTAGGCCTCCGGGTCGAAGATCCGGCCGCGCTTGGCGGAGCGCCGGGCGGGGTCCACGAACACGGCGTCGTAACCGGCGGTGTCGACCTCCGTGACATCAGCCTCTCTGACCTCGATGAGGCCGGACAGGCCCAGCGCCTCCGCGTTCGCCCGCGCTGCCGCCGCCGTCAGTGGATCCCGGTCCACGGCGAGCACCCTGATCCCGGCCCGCGCCAGGGCGATCGCGTCGCCGCCGATGCCTGAGCACAGGTCGGCGACGGAGGTGACCCCCAACTCCTTGAGCCGCCGCGCGCGGTACGTCGCCACGCTCGCCCGCGTCGACTGCTCCACGCCGTTCGGGGTGAAGAACATCCGCGCCGCGTCCTCGTCCCCGAACTTCGCCACCGCCCGCTGCCGCAGCCGCGCCTGGCCGAGCGCCGCCGAGACCAGGTCCGCGGGGTGTTCGCGGCGCAGCCGGGTGGCGACGGCGAGTTCGTCGGCGGGGGCGGTGCCGCGCACCTCGTCGAGGAGGGCGCGGCCGGCGGGGGTGAGGAGGGGGGCGAGGTCGTTCACCGCCTCATTGTGAGCCAGTCGGTGGATGGTCTGCCGCAGGTAGTGGTGTCGGGGCGGGGGTGGGGCCCTGGCCTGCGAAGATCCGGCGCCATGGGATCTGTAGTACAAAATGACAAAAGTCGGGCCAGATGGAATCTGCGGGGCACACTCGCCGTCCTGGCCCTCGCCGCCGTCGCCTCCGGCTGTGCGCAGGGCGAGAGCGCCAAGGTCCGCCCGGCCCCCGGCCAGCAGCCCCTGAAGGCACCCCAGGCCCGCGCCCTCGACACGTACGCCACCAGGCTCCGCGCGCAGGCGAGGATCGCGAAGCGCTGGGGGCTGGCCCGGGCTCCGCTGAAGCCGCCCGCCCCGCCCGCCGAGAAGCCGCGGATCACCACCCGCAAGGGCTTCGAGGTCGACGGCCACGAGGAGCGGGGCCTGCCGCCCGTCTTCACCACGATCCCCACCGAAGAGAAGATCGTCTTCCTCACCATCGACGACGGTGCCGACAAGGACCCGGCGTTCCTGCGGATGATGAGCGAGCTGAAGATCCCGTACACCGCCTTCCTCAGCAACTTCCTGATCAAGGAGGACTACGGGTACTTCAAGCGCATGCAGGACCGGGGGGTCGTGCTCAACAACCACACCCTCCACCACCCCTATCTGCCGGGGCTGTCCTACGGCCGCCAGAAGCGCGAGATCTGCGGCATGCAGGACGTCATCGAGAAGCACTACGGCAGACGGCCCCTGCTCTTCCGGCCGCCCTTCGGCAACTACAACCAGGACACCCTGGTCGCCGCGAAGGCGTGCGGGGTGAAGTACGCGCCGATCTGGAACGAGGAGGTCTTCGTCGACCACTGGGAGTACCGCGAGTGGGACCGGAAGATCCACCCGGGCGACATCGTGCTGAGTCACTTCCGCGGCCGACAGGAGTGGAAGGGCACGATGCCGGACATGATCCGACGCTTCCTCGACAAGATCACGGCCGAGGGGTACGCGGTGGCGCGGCTGGAGGACTACCTGTGAGGGCCTTGACGGCCGCTGTGGCGCTGGCGCTGCTCCTGACCGGCTGCGCCCAGTCCGTCGACCCCATCGAACGGCTGGGCAAGAAAGCGGTGACATACGGGGCGAAGGGGGTGCGGTCCGGGCCCGCGGCCGTCCCTGTCGTCAGCCGGGTCGCCACCTCCGACAAGGTCGTCTTCCTGACGTACGACGACGGTGTCGAGCAAGACCCGCGCTTCGTCGAGCTGGTCCGTCAACGGCGGCTGCCCGTCAGCATGTTCCTCACGGACAGCGTGGTCGGCCCGGGCTACGGACACTTCGCGCGCCTCCAGTCGGTCGGCGCGTCGATCCAGAACCACACCCTCGACCACACCGCCCTGCGCGGCCTGCCGTACGCCGGGCAGCGCGCCGAGATCTGCGGCCAGCAGGACAAACTCGGCGCCCGCTTCGGCATCCGCCCCCGCCTCTTCCGCCCGCCCTACGGGACGTACGACTCCACGACCCTGCGCGCGGCCACGGACTGCGGCGTCGGGGCGGTCGTGCTGTGGCGGGCGTCGATGGACGGCGAGCACCTCACGTACGCGACCGGCGGGCACCGGCTGCTCCCCGGCGACATCGTCTCCCTCCCGTCGACGGAGACCACCGGCCTGACCCTCGCGGAACGGACGACACGGCTGCTGCGGGAGATCCAGGGGGCGGGGCTGAGGGTGGGGCGGCTGGAGGACTACCTCTGAGCGGTGTGTGCGGTGTGTGCGGTGGGTGCGGTGGGGGCGGCTGTGAGGGGCTGTGAGCGGTCCGATGTGGGGACGCGATTAGCAGTCCGCTTGACCGAGTGCTAATCGCGGTCATAGTCTCGGGTCTGGCACTCCCCCCTGGAGAGTGCCAATAGCGACGGGCAGGTCCGGCACCCGCGACGACGGATCGACCTGGTCGCCACCTCAGACAGTTAACCCCGTGAGATCTCCGAAGGGGGAGGTCGGATCGTGACGACCGCCAGCTCCAAGGTTGCCATCAAGCCGCTCGAGGACCGCATTGTGGTCCAGCCGCTCGACGCCGAGCAGACCACGGCCTCTGGCCTGGTCATTCCGGACACCGCGAAGGAGAAGCCCCAGGAGGGCGTCATCCTCGCCGTCGGTCCGGGTCGCTTCGAGAACGGCGAGCGCCTGCCGCTCGACGTGAAGGTCGGCGACATCGTGCTGTACAGCAAGTACGGCGGCACCGAGGTGAAGTACAACGGCGAGGAGTACCTCGTCCTCTCGTCCCGCGACGTGCTCGCGGTCATCGAGAAGTAAGTCATCTCCAGCATTTCCGCTTTTTGAGCTGCGCCCCGGGCCCCCGCGACCTTATGAAGCCGGGCGTCAGGGGCGCAGTTCGCTTTTTCACCCACGTTTTTCGAGAGGGCTGAACCGCTCCCATGGCGAAGATCCTGAAGTTCGACGAGGACGCCCGTCGCGCCCTCGAGCGCGGCGTCAACAAGCTTGCCGACACGGTCAAGGTGACGATCGGCCCCAAGGGCCGCAACGTCGTCATCGACAAGAAGTTCGGCGCCCCCACCATCACCAACGACGGTGTCACGATCGCCCGTGAGGTAGAGATCGAGGACCCGTACGAGAACCTCGGCGCGCAGCTGGTGAAGGAGGTGGCGACCAAGACCAACGACATCGCGGGTGACGGTACGACCACCGCCACCGTGCTCGCCCAGGCGCTGGTCCGCGAGGGCCTGAAGAACGTCGCCGCGGGTGCCTCCCCGGCCGCCCTGAAGAAGGGCATCGACGCGGCCGTCGCCGCCGTCTCCGAGGACCTCCTCGCCACTGCCCGTCCGATCGAGGACAAGGCCGACATCGCCGCCGTCGCCGCGCTGTCCGCCCAGGACTCGCAGGTCGGCGAGCTCATCGCCGAGGCGATGGACAAGGTCGGCAAGGACGGTGTCATCACCGTCGAGGAGTCCAACACCTTCGGTCTCGAGCTGGACTTCACCGAGGGCATGGCCTTCGACAAGGGCTACCTGTCCCCGTACATGGTGTCCGACCAGGAGCGTATGGAGGCCGTCCTCGACGACCCGTACATCCTGATCAACCAGGGCAAGATCTCCTCCATCCAGGACCTGCTGCCGCTCCTGGAGAAGGTCATCCAGGCCGGCGCCTCCAAGCCGCTGCTGATCATCGCCGAGGACGTCGAGGGCGAGGCCCTGTCGACCCTGGTCGTCAACAAGATCCGCGGCACGTTCAACGCCGTCGCCGTGAAGGCCCCCGGCTTCGGTGACCGCCGCAAGGCGATGCTTCAGGACCTCGCGGTCCTCACCGGCGCCACGGTCATCTCCGAGGAGGTCGGCCTCAAGCTCGACCAGGCCGGTCTGGACGTGCTGGGCTCCGCCCGCCGCGTCACGATCACCAAGGACGACACCACGGTCGTCGACGGCGCCGGCGACTCCGCCGACGTCACGGGCCGCGTCGCCCAGATCAAGGCCGAGATCGAGAACACGGACTCCGACTGGGACCGCGAGAAGCTCCAGGAGCGCCTCGCGAAGCTGGCCGGCGGCGTGTGCGTGATCAAGGTCGGCGCCGCCACCGAGGTGGAGCTGAAGGAGAAGAAGCACCGTCTGGAGGACGCCATCTCCGCGACCCGCGCCGCGGTCGAGGAGGGCATCGTCTCCGGTGGTGGCTCCGCGCTCGTCCACGCCGCGAAGGTGCTGGAGGGCGGCCTGGGCAAGACCGGCGACGAGGCCACCGGTGTCGCCGTCGTCCGCAAGGCCGTCGTCGAGCCGCTGCGCTGGATCGCCGAGAACGCCGGCCTGGAGGGCTACGTCATCACCTCCAAGGTCGCCGAGCTCGACAAGGGCCAGGGCTTCAACGCCGCCACCGGTGAGTACGGCGACCTGGTCAAGGCCGGCGTCATCGACCCGGTCAAGGTCACCCGCTCCGCCCTGGAGAACGCCGCCTCCATCGCCTCCCTCCTCCTGACGACCGAGACCCTGGTCGTCGAGAAGAAGGAAGAGGAGGAGCCGGCCGCCGGTGGTCACAGCCACGGCCACTCCCACTAAGGCTCCACGAGCACTGAGGCTCCACGAGCCTGAAGGAAGCCCCCGGCCCGCCGCAGCGGACCGGGGGCTTCCCCGTGCCCGGCTTCCCCGTGCCCGGCTTCCCCGTGCCCGGCTTCCCCGTGCCCGGCTTCCCCGTGTCCGGACTCACTGCTCCAGGTCGTCCAGCGCGCCCAGCTGCCCCATCAGGCCCAGCCGGTCGTACTGCCACCAGGCCTCGGCGATCATGCCGTCCGCGGTGCACCGGTGGATGGTGGTGCCGGTCATGGACACCCGCTTCCCCGTCGCCGGGACCCCCATGAAGTCACCGGTGTGCGTGCCGTGCCAGGTCCAGCGCGTGCACACCCGGTCACCCTGGGCCAGCTGATCGTCGATGGTGAAGTCGAAGTCGAAGCCGGTCTTCCACATCTCGACCTCGTCCCGCATGGCCTCCAGCCCGACCGTGTCCTGCGCATTGGCCGGATCATGATCGTGGTACTCCTCGGCCAGCAGCCCCTCGAACGACGGCGCCTCCTTCCCGGCCAGCGCCTCGAAGAAGCGGCGGGACGTGGCGGCGTACAGCTGCTCGTCCCGTACGACCTCGAGGTCCGTGAACGTCGGCATCTCGTCGCAGAGAGCCACCATCTCCTGGAAGATCCTGTCCGTCTCGGGCAGGTTCGAGTTCCGCATCGCCTCCTCGTACGACGGGAACTCCACGATCTGAAGGAAGTGCGACGCGTCGGAGCGGTCCTTGCCGACGAGGTCGTGCGTCGCGGTCCGTCTCCCGTTGGTCTGTTCGACCCACCGGTCCATCAGCCGGTTCATCTCGTCGAACCGGCTGGTCTTGCAGTCGATGAGCTGTACGAAGGTCATGGCACGCCTCCGGCCCCCTGGGTCCGGTAGTACAGGACCATTCTCCTCCCATGGGGCCACGATCTGCATATTGGCCCTGTGGCTCCACTCGTGCTCAAGCCAGACTCATGACTGATCCAAGGAGGAGGAATCCGTAATGACGAAGCTTGATCGGTCCCGACTCGAGAGCCTGGCCGAGGAATTGATGGAGAAGCAGTTCCAGCGCGTCACCAAGTTGCGCGAACTGCACGCGGGCGAATGGACCGACCGGGACTACTACATTCGTCACATCACCGAGACGGTTCTGCGTATTCGGCTGAACAACGAGGTCGACACCTACGCCCTCTTCAAGGTCGGCTCGAAGGACGACAGCCTCGCCGCCAAGCTCGCCCAGTACCTGGCCGAGGAGTTCGGGCACGAGGGCATGTTCACCCGTGACCTCAACAAGTTCGGCTTCACCAGCGAGCAGCTGGAGGCCACCGACGTCTTCCCGTCGACCAAGCAGCTCATGGGCTATCTGCGCCTGGAGGCCGACAAGCGCGGTCCGGCGCCGACGACGGTCTGGGACTGGTTCGTCGAGTGGTACTCGGACCGCTACAACCAGATCATCACCAGCAAGGCGGCCGAGGAGTTCGGCACCGAATTCACCCAGGGCACCCAGACGCACCTGGACTTCGACGAGTCGCACGACCATGACGAGCTGATGTTCCGCACCGTTTCCCAGGCGGTCGAGGGATTCGGCTCCGCGGAGCAGGCGTACGCCGATCTCGCCACGTACATCGAGCTGATCGGTGACTACTTCCAGGAGCTCTACGACTCCACCGTCGGCGCCCGGGAACTGGCCTCCGCCTGATTCGAAAGAACAGTTGGCGGACGGTCCGGAAAACCCTGATCCGTAATTCCGGAATCATGACCGGGCCGTCCGTCGGCCAGAGCGGAGAAAACGAATTCCCATGTCTGCAACAAGAATTCTGGTCGTCGAGCCGATGTCCTCGGCGAACGGTCTGATCCTCGCCGCCCACGAACAGGGTTTCGAGGTCGTGGTGGCCTCCCACCACAGCGGTGACCGCACGATCCCGGAGACCCTGCTCCAGTACGTCGACGAGCTGCTCGTCGTCGACACCAACGACGAGGCGGCGCTCACCGAGGCGGTGACCGAGGCCCACGGGCGGCGTCCGCTGACCGGCATCCTGCCCGGCTTCGAGTTCTACGTGGACAGTGTCGCCCGCCTCGCGCACCGGCTCGGTCTGCCCGGTCTGCCGGTGGAGACGGTGGCGGCGCTGCGCGACAAGTCCGTCATGCGCGCCCGTGCCGAGGCCGCCGGTCTGCGCGTGCCGCGCTACGCGCAGGCGTCCGGCCCCGACGAACTGCTCGCCGCCGCGGCGCACGTGGGCTACCCCGCCGTCCTCAAGCCCGCGGCCTCGGCCGGCAGCGTGCACGTCAGCCGGGTCGACGACGAGGACGGCCTGCGCCGCGCCTACGACTGGCTGGTCTCCGACACCCGTACCGACGCGGGCCGCGGCCTGGACGGACGGGTGCTCCTTGAGGAGTACGTCGCCGGTCCCGAGATCAGCGTCGAGGGCTATGTCGCCGACGGCGAGGTGGTCATCTCCGCCCTCACCACGAAACTGCTCGGCCCCGAGCCGCACTTCGTCGAGATCGGCATGGTCGTCCAGCACGAGACCGACCCGGAGACCAGGGCCAGGATCGAGTCGTACGTCGTCGACCTGTGCCGGGCGCTCAACCTCCCGCTGGGCATCTTCCACTGCGAACTGCGGCTGCCCGAGGGCGACCCGGTGCTGATCGAGATCGGCGCCCGGCTCGCCGGACACCGCATCCCGCACCTGGTGGAGCTGGCCACCGGCACCTCGCTGACCCGGATCATGCTGGCCCACTACACCGGCCAGGACCCCGCCGAGCTGGGCGCCTTCACGGCCCCGCGCGCCAAGACCGCCGCCATCCACTGCTTCACCGCGGAGGGGCTGGAGGTCTTCCACCGGGTCGCCGGCGCCGAGGAGTTGCGGGCCGCCGACGACGTCCTGGAGGTCTCCGTCTACTACCGGGAGGGCGAGGAGATCCCGCCCGCCGAGGACTTCCGGGCGCTGCTCGGCCATGTGGTCTTCGCGGCCGAGTCGCACACGGCGGCCCTGGAGCGCATCGAGGCGCTCGGCCGGGAGGTGCGCGTTGAGTAGCACCGCCGGGGCGCTCCCCACGTACCTGGTCCTCAACCGGTACGACGACGAGTTCGGCGAGTACCACCGCTTCGTCGAGCCCGGCAGCTGCCGGCTGGCGTATGTGACCCTGCCGTACGGCCTGCCGATCCTCGACCGCGACGGCGCCCTGGATCTGGTCGTCGCCGACGACCTGGAGTTCGACACCGTCCTGCCGATCGCCCGGCGCCTGGAAGAGCGGTACGGCGCCTTCGACGGCGTGGTGGGCCTGTCGGAGTACGACGTGCTCACCGCGGCGCGGCTGCGCGTCGCCCTCGGCGTGCCCGGCTGGCGGCCCGACTTCGTCATGGCATTCCGTGACAAGCCGCGGATGAAGGAGCTGGTCGGCGCCGCAGGGCTGCGGGTGCCGGGGTTCCGTGATCTGGACGCCGCCACGACGGCCGAGGAGATCGTCGGTGAGCTCGGGCTGCCGGTGATCCTCAAGCCGCGGGACGGCTGGTCCTCGCGCGGGGTGGTGCGGGCGGACGACGTGCCGGCCCTGGCGCGTGCGCTGGCCGAGGTCGATCCGGCGGCGTACGAGTGCGAGGAGTACATCGAGGGCCAGGTCCTCCATGTCGACGGCATCCGGCGCGGCGGGAAACCGCACTTCGTCAGCGCCTCCGGCTATCTCAACACCTGCCTGGACTTCCTCGACGGCCTGCCGCTCGGCTCGGTGCTGCTCGACCCGGGCCCCGAGCGGGACCGGGTGACCGACTTCGCCGACGCCTGTCTTGAGGCGCTGGGCCTGGACGACGGGCCCTTCCATCTGGAGCTGTTCGCCACCGGCCAGGGGGAGTTGGTCTTCCTGGAGGTGGGGCTGCGGCCGGGCGGCGCCGAGGTGGGGTTCGTGCACCGGGACCTGTTCGGCATCGACCTGTTCGGCGAGGCGTTCCGCGCCACGCTCGGCCTGCCGCCGCTGAAGGCCGCCGAGGAGTACGACAACACGCCGGGCGGCGGCTGGGTCAGCGTGCCCGAACCACGCCCGCTGCCCTGCCGGGTGGTGTCCAGGACACCGCTGCTCGGCGAGGTCCCGGAGGTCTACGCGGAGGTCCTGCCGGACATCGGCACGGTCTTCGACGGCACCGGCGGCTACGACCACATCGGCGGCCGGTTCCGGCTGCGCGGCGACGGTCACGCGAGCGTGCGCGCGGCGGCGCTGACGGTCATGCGGACCTACCGGGTCGTCGCCGAACCGGTACCGCAGAAGCAGGGGAACTGAGGGGGATACCAGTGCTTGGCACCAGCCGTCGTCCGACGGGGGAAGTCGGGGAGGGGTCGGCGGAGAACCCGCCGGCCGATGCTGCGGAGGAGCGGACGGAGAACCCGTCCGAGCGGCCCGCGGCGCAGCTGACGGAGAAATTGCTGGGGCCGGAGTTCTCCTGTGTGGCCGGCAAGAGCGCGCAGCTGCGTGGCACGCTCGTGCACCGTCACTTCGGCCGGCTCGCCGAGCCCGCCACGACCCGGGAACTGCACGCGGCGCTCGCCGACTTCGCCGCGCGGCGCGAGGACATCGACCCGCTGATGGCGACGTTCGCGGCCACCTTCTCGGGACCGGCGGACACCGACGAGACGGAGTTCGAGGAGCTGCTGTGGAGGCAGCTCCAGGCCCTGCACGACCTGGACACCGGCCAGTACCCCTGGGACCCGCAGGTGGACCCGGACCCGGCGTCGGAGCGGTTCGGCTTCAGCGTCGGCGGCCACGCCTTCTTCGTGGTGGGCCTGCATCCGGGCGCCTCCCGGATCACCCGCCGGTTCCCGCTGCCCACGCTCGTCTTCAACTCCCACCTCCAGTTCGGGCGGTTGAAGGAGAAGGGCATCTACCAGCGCATCCAGGGCCAGGTCAGGGAGCGGGAGCTGGAGCTCCAGGGCTCGCTCAACCCCAACCTGTCCGAGTTCGGGGCCGCCTCCGAGGCCGTCCAGTACTCGGGCCGGGCCGTCCCGGAGGACTGGACGTGCCCGTTCCGACCGGCGGCGGGGGCCTACCCGGCCCACCCCGCCTCAGCGGCCCACCAGGCCGACCCCGAGGAGAGCAGGACCCCATGACCAAGTGGACCGTGATCACCGGCGGTACGGCCGGGATCGGGCGGGCGGTGGCGGAGCGGTTCCTCAAGGAGGGACTGCCGGTCGCGGTGCTCGCCCGGCGCGTGGAGCGCCTCGACGATCTGGTGGACGCCTTCGGGCCCGGGCTGATCCGGGTCGAGCGGGCCGACGTACGGGACGGCGAATCCGTCGCCACCGCGGTCGAGGCGCTCCTCCAGGACGGCGGTGAGATCGCCGCGCTCGTCAACAACGCCGGGCTGTCGCTCGGCCTCGGCGCCCTGCACGACGGGGCCGTCGAGGACTGGGGCACGATGATCGACACCAATGTCTCGGGTGTCCTCCACGGCATCCGCGCCGTGCTGCCGGCGATGCGCCGCACCGGTGCCGGGCACATCATCAACCTCGGCTCGCTGGCCGCGGAGTACCCCTTCTTCGGCGGCAACGTGTACGCGGCCACGAAGGCGTTCGTCCACCATCTGTCGGCCAACCTCCGCGTCGACGTGCAGGGCACCGGCATCCGGGTCACCTGTATCGCGCCCGGCATGGTGCGCAGCGAGTTCGCGCTGGTCCGCTTCAAGGGCGACCAGGACCGCGCCGACGCGCTCTACGACGGCATCCGCCCGCTCGCGCCCGAGGACGTCGCCGACACCGTGCTGTGGGCCCATCGGACGCCCGCGCACGTCAACGTCAACTACGTCGAACTCATGTCCATTGACCAGCCGTTCGGTCTCTCGCTGACCCGTCCGGCACCGGCACAGCGAAAGGAAACGCCGTGAGCTCCGTCAGGTCGTTCAACGACTTCGGACAGCTTGAGGAGATCGTGATCGGAAGTGCCGAGCACTTCCACATCCCGGACGCGGACACCTCGCTGCGCCACTTCTTCGGTCTGCCCGAGGACCACACCGGCGACCAGGTCACCGAGGCCGACCTGGCCCGGATCATCGACGAGACGCAGGAGGACCTCCAGGCGCTCGCCGACACCCTCACCTCCTTCGGTGTCACCGTCCGCCGCCCGGCCCCGGCCGTGCACGGCTCGACGCTCACCGTCGCCGACTGGACCACGACCGCCAACCACTCGCTGATGCCCCGCGACTGCCTCCTGGTGGTCGGCGAGAACATCATCGAGGCGCCGATGCCGGTCCGCGCCCGCTACACGGAGACCTTCCCCTTCCGCGGTCTGCTCTCCGAGTACTTCGCGTCCGGCGCCAACTGGCTCGCCGCCCCGCGCCCCCGTCTCGCCGACGCGACCTACGCCTACGACGGCGACACCCCCGTACTCGCCGAGATCGAGCCGCTGTTCGACGCCGCGAACCTGCTGCGGGCCGGCCGCGACCTGTTCTTCAACGTCAGCAACACCGGCAACCGCACCGGCGCCGCCTGGCTCCGGCGGGCGCTCGGCGCCGAGTTCACCGTCCACGAGATCTCGATCTGCGACGACCACGTCGGCACCACCCTGCACATCCTGCGCCCCGGCGTGCTCCTCGCCAACGCCGGCCGGCTCACCCCGGAGACCGTCCCGGCGCCGCTGCGGAACTGGAAGATCATCTGGTTCGACGAGCCCGAGGACGACGGCTACGGCCTCACCTGGCCGCGCGCCTCCACCTGGATCGGCATGAACATCCTCTCCGTCAACGAGGAGACGGTCATCGTCCCGGCCAAGCAGACCGAACTGGCCCGCCAGTTGGAGAAGGAGGGCTTCACCGCCGTACCCGTGCCCTACCGACACGGGCGCACCTTCGGCGGCGGCTTCCACTGCTGCTCCCTGGACGTACGTCGCCAGGGTTCCCTCGAGTCGTACGTGTAGCGGCCATGCCCATCAACCTGAACACCAGCAAGGTGATCGACGTCGCCCTGAGCCGGGGCGGTGACGAGTTCGTCGACGTCCGGTTCCGCCGGGCCCGCGCCGACGACGCCGAGGCGATGTACCGGCTGTCGCTGCCCTTCATGGACGCCGGGCAGCTCCTCGTCCGTGAACGCGCGCTGTTCGAGACCCTCTCCGAGGACTTCCGGGTCCTGGAGGCCGACGGCGAGGTCGTCGGCTGCGCGGGACTGCGCGGCTTCGACGCCCTCGCCGAGATCTACAACGTCGCCGTCGACGAGAAACGGCACGGCCTCGGCCTCGGCCGGCTGCTGCTGGCCAGCATGGTCGGCGCGGCCCACGCCGAGGGCTACGCGCAGGTGCTCGTCTTCTCCAAGACCACCTCCGCCTGGTTCGCCCGCTACGGCTTCCAGCCCGTCGACTCCGCCGGGCTGCCCGCGGCCCGCCTCGCCCTGGTCGACCCGGCCCGCGAGTCCGTCGCCCTGGGCCGCGCCACCGTCGGCGGCTACGACGGCGTGGAGGTCCTCGCGGGACTGACCGAGCTGCGGATCACCTTCGACCGCAGCTCCGCCGAGTTCGGCTGGGACGGCTCCTACGACTCCCTGCTGCCCTTCGCCGACGACAACGGCGTGGAGACCAAGTCGCTGTGCTGGGCGGGCGTCTGCGGCACCTGTGCCGTACGGCTCAAGCGCGGCACCGTCCGCTACCACGTGCCGCCCCAGGGCGACCCCGACGAGGGGGAGGTGCTGCTGTGCATCTCGCAGCCGGTGACCGACCTGGTGCTGGACCTGTGAGCGCGGCACTGCCCGTCGTACAGCTGTGGCGCTACCCCGTGAAGTCCATGGGCGGCGAGCGCGCGGACCGGCTGTTCCTCGGGCCGAGCGGAGTGGTCGGCGACCGTGAGTTCGCGGTCGTCGTCGCGGCCACCGGCCGGGTGCTCACCGCCAAGCGGGAGCCGCGGCTCCTTGACGCCACGGCGCGCCGTCACGAGGCCGGGGCCGAGCTGACCCTGCCGGACGGGCGGCGGTTCACCACCGCCGACCCGGACGCCGACGCGATCCTCGGCGACTGGCTCGGCCAGGCCGTACAGCTGCGCCGCCAGACCGGCCGGGTGCACACGGTCGAGGAGTACCGCTCGGACCCGGCCGAGCCCTCGTCCCTGTCCACCTTCGACCTGCCCGCCGGCAAGTTCGTCGACGAGGCCCCGGTGCACCTGCTGAGCGAGGGCGCCCTGCGCGCGGCCGGCGCCCGCCACCCCGACGGCACCTGGGACGTGCGCCGCTTCCGCCCCAACGTCCTGCTGGGCACACCCGGCCACGGACCGGCCGAGGACGCCTTCCTCGGCACCCGCGCCGCGATCGGCAACGTCGTCCTGGACGTCACCCAGGCCACCCAGCGCTGTGTGATGGTGACGCAGCCGCAGCGGAACCTGCCCAAGGACCGCGAGATCCTGCGCAGCCTCGTGCAGGCCTCGGCCGGCACCTTCGGTGTCTACGCCACGGTCGCCCGCCCCGGCACCGTCCTGCTCGGCGACACCCTCGCCGTGCAGGACGTCATGGCGAGGGAGCTCGTGCGATGACGGACGCGGTCACCCGGGCCTTCAACGAGTCGGCCGTACGCCCCGACTCCGCCCCCACCCTGCGCAAGGCGCCCTCGCTCGCCGACTGGCCCGGCGAGTACCTCTCCCGCCCCCTGTTCGTGGCCAAGGACCAACTGCACGGCTTCGCGGCCGACCTCGACCGCATGCTGGCCCTGCTCACCTCCCTGCCCGAGCGGCTCTACGACGGTGATCTCGACGCCTTCTGCACCGCCCTGGGCCTCGACGAGCGGCGCGGCGCGGTGATGCGCAGGCTCGGCGGCGGCGCCCCGCCGCACGCGGGCCGGGCGGACGTCTATCACGACGGCACGGCGTTCAAGCTGCTGGAGTTCGGCATCGGCAGCGAGGTCGGCGGCTGGGACCGGGCCGGGGAGATCCCCCGGGTCCTGCTGGAACAGGACGACGCCTTCGCGTCCTTCGCCGCCGCACACGGCCTCGGCTACACCCACACCGGCCGCGCTCTCGCCGACGCGCTGCGCAAGGCGGGGGCGGCCGTGACGGCGGGCGGGGGCGATCCTGTGGTGGCGCTGCTCGAAGGCCCCGGCGGGCTCGACCGATGGGGCGCGACCTGGCAGCCGCTGCGGGAGCTGATGCGGGGCTTCGGCCTGGACTTCCGGATCGGGGAGATCGGCCGGCTCGCCTTCCGCCACGGCAAGCCGTACCTGGACGGCACCCCCGTCGACGTGGTCTACCGCTGCTTCGAGGCGGACCAGGTCTATCTCGACCCCGAGGCGATGGCCCTGGTGGAACCGCTGTGCCGGGCCCACGAGGAGGGCACCGTCGTCCTGTGGACCCCGCTGGAGAGCAACCTCTACTGCGAGAAGGGCTGTCTGGCCCTGCTCTCCGACGCCCGGCACCGGGACCGGTTCAGCGCCGACGAACAGGCCCTGATCGACCGGGTGCTGCCCTGGACCCGGGTGCTGCACGGCGACGCCTTCCTCGCCGACGAGGAACTGGTCGCGCGGTGCCATGACCGCCGTACCGAACTGATCCTCAAGCCCAACGGGCTCTACGGCGGCAAGGGTGTCGTGGCCGGCTGGGAGACGGGCGCGGGGGAGTGGTGGCGGGCGGTCCGCGAGGCCGCCGAGGGCGGCTGTGTGCTCCAGGAACGCGTCACCCCCCGGCCGGAACCGGTCGTCGACCCGCTGACCGGCGTCGAGGCGGACTGGCAGGCGGCCTGGGGCTTCTTCTATCTGCCGCAGGGCCACGCCGGCGCCTACGCCAGGGTGCTGCCGGCCGGGGACAGCGCCGTCATCGGCATCAGCGCCAACGACAAGACCCGGACGGCCGGCGTCTTCCACCACTCGACGTGAGGATCAGCCTGTCATGAGCGAGTTGTCCGTGCCGGACGCGCCGGACGCGACGGAGGCCGAGGCGGAGGGCAGGAGCGGCGCCCAAGGCAAGGGGATGGGCCGGGAGTTCAGGCTCCTCTGGTCGGCCGACCTGATCGCCACCCTCGGCGACGGCGCGCTCGTGGCGGCGATCCCGCTGCTCGCCAAGTCGCTCACCAGCGACCCGAGCCTGGTGGCCGGCGTGGCCACCGCCCGCACCCTGCCCTGGCTGCTGCTGGCCCTGATCGGCGGCGCGCTCGTGGACCGCTTCGACCGGCGCCGGCTGATGGTCGGCGCCCAGGCCGCCCAGGTGGTCCTGGTCGTGGTGGTCGCCGTCATCGCCACCTTCGACCTGGCGCAGATCTGGATGCTCTACGTCCTGGCCTTCGGAGTGGGCTGCGCGGAGATCCTTTTCACCGGCGCCAGCCAGGCCCTGGTGCCCACCCTGGTGAAGTCCGACCATCTGGAAGCAGCCAACGGACGACTCGTCGCGACCGCCTCGGTTTCCCGAGAATTTGCCGGCCCGCCTTTGGGCGCGGCACTGTTCGCGTTCGCTATTCCGCTGCCGTTCTGGCTGAATGCGATCGCTTTCTTCGTGTCGTTGCTGCTGTTGTCTCGAATTCGCGCCACCGGCCGACCGCCCCGCCCCGAGAAGCCGACCGCGATGCGCACCGAGATCGCCGAAGGGCTGCGCTGGCTGGGCAAGAACCGGCTGCCGCGCACCCTCACCCTCATCGCCGGCTCCGGCAACTTCTGCGAGTCGATGGCCCTGGCCACGCTGGTGCTCTTCTCGCACGACGTGCTGGGCATCGGCGACCGGGGATACGGGCTGCTGCTGGCCGCGATGGCCATCGGCGGGGTGATCGGCGGACTGGTCAGCAACCGGGTCGTGGACCGCTTCGGCGCCCGGCAGGTCGCCATCGGCGTGCAGATCGTGTGCCCACTGGCCTGGCTGGCGATCGGCCTGGTGGGACGCGACCCGGTCACCGTGGTGGCCCTGTTCACCCTCTTCTCGATCGCGCTGTCCATGTGGAACGTCGTGTCCTGGTCGGTACGTCAGCGGCTCATCCCCAACGAGCTCATGGGCCGGGTGAGCGGCGCCGGGCGGATGTTCGCCTTCGGTGCGATGCCGCTGGGCGCGCTGGTCGGCGGATTCGTCGCCGACTGGCTGGGACTCGTCGCTCCGTGGATCATCGGCGGCGCCCTCTCCCTGCTGGTCGCGGTGTTTGCACTGCCCGCTCTCCGCAAATGGGACGGCGAGTGACAACGTTGGCCGAAGTATTTCCCGATCGTGAAAACTTTCCAAAAGATCTTGTAGTAGCGCTCTTCTCGGCCAAGACTCCCGCTGGCAGGAAAACGAACCTGACTAGCGGGGGGACCGCAATGAGGGACGACGTCGCCCAAAAGGTGAACGCGGACCAATTGGCAAGACTGCTCGGCGACTGGCGACAGGGCACCGCCTACATGGACCTGGCGCAGGCGCTCAAAGCACTGATCCTGGACGGACGCCTCTCGGTGGCGGCCAGGATCCCGGCCGAACGCACCCTGGCCGCGTCCTGGGGCATCAGCAGAAACACCGTGGCCTCGGCCTACCAGCGGCTGCGCGAGGAGGGCTACCTCCGCAGCCGGCAGGGCGCGGGAAGCTACGCCGCCCTGCCCGACGGCGCCGAACGGGCGCCGCGCGCCCTGTCCTGGGTGCCGGGGCAGGCCGTCGACACCCACATCGACCTGACCTGCGCGTCACTGCCGGCACCGGAACCGGCCTTCAGCCTCGCCGTCGCCGAGACCGCGACCCGGATGGCCCGGCACTCCGACGGCCACGGCTACGACCTCGTCGGGCTGCCCGCCCTGCGACAGGCCATCGCCGACCACTACACGGCCCGCGGCGTGCGCACCAGCGCCGACCAGATCATGGTCACCGTCGGCGCCCACCACGCCTGGGGGCTGCTCCTCCGGCTCCTCGTCCGGCCTCGGGAACCGGTCCTGATCGACAGCCCGACCTACCCCAACGCCCTGGAGGCGATCCGCAGCCACGGCGCCCGCCCGATGTCGGTCGGCCTGGACGAGGCCGGCTGGGACGTCGACCTCATCGAGAGCGCCCTGCGCGGCCCCCGGCCCGCCGTCGCCTACCTCATGCCCGACTTCCACAACCCCACCGGCCTCGTCATGCCCGACGCGGCCCGGCGCGCCGTCGTCGACGCGGCGCTGCGCAGCGGCACCTATGTGGTGGTGGACGAGACGCTCTCCGAGGTCAACCTCGACGCGGGCCCGCTGCCGCCCCCGATGGCCGCGTACGGCAGGTCCGGCGCCGTCATCAGCATCGGCTCGCTCAGCAAGACCGTCTGGGCCGGGCTGCGGGTGGGCTGGGTCCGGGCCTCCAAGTCGGTCATCTCCCGCCTGGTCGCCGTACGCGGCCCCAGCGACCCCGGCAACCCGCTGGTGCAGCAGCTCATCGCCTGCCGGCTCTTCGAGACGTACGACGACCTCCTGCGCGGACGCAGCGCGGAACTGATCGCCCAGCGCGCCGCCCTGACCGAGGTGCTCCGCGCTCAGCTGCCGCAGTGGCGGTTCACCGTGCCGCGCGGCGGACTGTGCCTGTGGGTGGACCTCGGCGCGCAGCTCAGCACCAAGCTGTCGCTGGCCGCCGGACGGCACGGCGTCCAGGTGCTCCCCGGACCGCGCTTCGGCGCCGACGGCACCCTGGAGAACCGGCTCCGTCTGCCCTTCGCCCTCGACGCGACCACCCTGGCCACCGGAGTCGCCCGGCTCCGCGAGGCCTTCGACGAGGTCACGGCCGAGCAGACCACCCCACCCCGCACCTGGAACCGCACCCGCATCCCCGCACCACACCTCCCCGCTACGCGCGTCAACCCCACGGAAAGGCTCCCGCGATGACCTGTGTCACGGGCGCGCGCATCGAAGGGGAGACGTCGCCCCGGATGGCCGGCGCGTACACCGGAAGGGCCGCGGCGGCCTGTGTCACTGGGGTGTTCACCGAAAAAGCCGCGATGACCTGTGTCACCGGCGCCTACACCGAAAGGCTCCCCCGATGACCCGCATCACCGGCGCCTACCTCGACGCGGCTGCCGTCGCGGTGGATCTGCTCGGCCACCCCGCCGTCGCCGAGCGCTGGAAGGAGCCGAGTGCGCTGGCCGAATGGAGCGTCGGCGGGCTCGCCGGCCATCTCGCCTGGCAGGTCTTCTTCATCCCGGCCGTCCTCGACGAACCCGCCCCCACCCAGCAGGTCATCGGCCTCGACGATTACTACTCCCGCGTCCGCTGGATCGACGCCGGTCTCCACGACGAGGCCAACGCCCGGATCCGGCGCGGCGGGGAGGACGCGGGCGCGGAGGGCGTACGGCCGCTGGCGGACCGGGCCGCCGACACCGTACGGGTCCTGCGCACGCGGCTGCCCGCCGAACCCGACCGGGCCGTACGGCTGCCGGTGTGGGGCGACTACGCGCTGAGCCTCGACGACTTCCTGACGACCCGTCTGATGGAACTGGTCGTCCATACCGATGACTTGGCGTTCAGTGTCGGCATCCCGACCCCCGAGCTGCCCGCGCCCGCCGTGGAGGCGAGCGTCGGCCTGCTGACCCGGCTGGCCCTGCGCCGCCATGGCCAGTCCGCGGTACTGCGCGCGTTCAGCCGCGCGGAACGCGCCCCGTCCGGCATCGCGGCGTTCTGACATGGACGACATGGATGACATGGACGGCGTCCCCGACCTGGCCTCCTTCCGCGGCCGTACCGTCGTCGTCAAGCTCGGCGGCAGCGCCATGGCGGACCGGGAACTGCTGCGCACCTTCGCCCGGGACGTGGCCCGGCTGCACCGGGCCGGGGTCCGGCTGGTCGTGACGCACGGCGGCGGCCCGCAGATCAACGCGCACCTGGAGAAGCTCGGCCTGCCCGTCACCTTCAGGGCCGGCCTGCGGGTCACCACCCCCGAGACCATGAACGTGGTCCGCATGGTCCTCGCCGGCCAGGTGCAGCGCGATCTCGTGGGTCTCCTCAACGAGGACGGCCCGCTCGCCGTCGGCATCACCGGCGAGGACGCCCGCCTGCTCACCGCCGCCAAACGCCTCGCCGTCCTGGACGGCGACGAGGTGGACATCGGCCTCGTCGGCGACGTCACCCGCGTCGACACCCACGTCCTGCGCGCCCTCACCGACAGCGGCCTGGTCCCGCTCGTCACCGGCATCGGCCGCGGTGCGGACGGACAGGTCTACAACATCAACGCCGACAGCGCCGCCGCCGCCCTCGCGGCCGGCCTGCGCGCGGACCACCTGGTGATCCTCACCGACGTACCGGGCCTGTACGCCGACTGGCCGCGCCGGGACCGGATCGTCGAACGCCTGACCGTCACCCGGGCGGCGGAACTGCTGCCCGCCCTGTCCGGCGGCATGGCCCCCAAACTCGAGAGCTGTCTGCGGGCCGTCCGGTCCGGGGTCGGCCGCGCCCAACTCCTCGACGGCCGGGTGCCGCATGCCCTGCTGCACGGCTCCTTCGGCACCGGGCACACCGGGACCTCCGTCGTGCCCGACCCTCCCCACACCCCGCTGAACAACCTGGAAGACGACACATGCGCCTCATCACCTCCGCGTCCGCCCTCCTCCTCGGTCTGCACCACGTCCGGGTCTGGAAGCTGACCTCCGACCAGCCCCTGCTGCGCGCGGACGACGGTCTGAGCGCCGAGGCCGCCGCCGGGGCGTGGGAGCAGGACGCCCCGGAACTGCCCGGCGGCTACCGAAAGCTGCTGGCCGACCTCGGCTACGAGGGCACCACCCCCGCCGGTGAGCGGCTGCGCGAGGGCGTCCGCACCCGCGGCTGGCGCTCGCACGGCGCGGTGGTCGACGCGGTGAGCGTGGCGACCCTGCGGCACGGCGCCGGCATCGGGCTGCACAGCCTCTTCAAGGAGGACGAGGGCAGCGACCTCGTCGTCACCCGGGCGGCCGGCACCGAGCGGATCGTCCCCGCCTTCTCCACCAAGTCCAGGCCCGTCCCGGCCGGCGACCTGCTCTACGGTCTGGCGGACCCGGACGGTGCCGTCGAGGAGCCCTTCGCCTGGCTGGGCCGCCGCGACTGCGACGCCGCCGCCCGCCAACTCGCCCCCGACAGCAGGGAGGCGATCCTCGTCGTGCTCGGCTGCCCCGGCGAGGACGCGGCCCACAGCGAGACCATCGGCACCACGGTCGCGACCCTCCTCACGGAACTCCGCCCGGACGTCACCCTGACACCGGTGGCGTGAGCGGCCCGGCGGCCCCTACTGAGGGCCGTACTTCCGTCCCGTCTTGGACGTGATCCCGCCGAGCAGCCCGCGCGGCACCACCTTCACCACGCCCATCAGCGCCTTGTACCGGGGGTCGGGAATCGACAGCGTCTTCCCCCGGGCAAGGTCGCTGAGCGCGGACGCCACCAGCTTGTCCGCGTCCAGCCACATCCACCCCGGGATGTTGTCCGTCCCCATCCCGGCCCGCTCATGGAACTCGGTGCGCACGAACCCGGGCGCCAGGGCCATCAACCGCACCCCGCTGCCCGCCAGATCCTTGGCCGCCCCCTGCGTGAACTGCACGACCCACGCCTTGGAGGCGCCGTACGTCCCGCGCGGCACGAAGGCGGCCACGGACGCGACATTGACGACACCGCCCCGCCCGCGCTCCCGCATCGCCTCCGTCGCGGCCGACGTCAGCCGGAGCACCGCCTCGCAGTGCACCTTGAGCATCCTCAGCTCGTCGGCCATGGAGACGTCGAGATAGCGGCCCTTGTTGCCGAAGCCGGCGTTGTTGACCAGCAGGTCGACGGGGCTGCGGCGGTCGGAGAGCCGGGCCGCCACCGACTCGATGCCCTCGTCCGTGGCCAGGTCCGCGGTCAGGACCTCCACCTCGACGCCGTGCCGGTCGTGCAGCTCGGTGGCCTGCTCGCGCATCCGCTTGGTGTCGCGGGCCACCAGCACGAGGTTGTGCCCGTCAGCCGCCAGCCGTCGTGCGAACGCGGCACCGATGCCCGCGGTCGATCCCGTAATCAATGCCGTTGTCATGGCGCAAGGTTAGTGACCCGGACCGACAGCGTCCGATTGCCGTCAGTCCGCGCGCTCCCCGTACTTCTCCACCTTCTCCCCGTACTTCTCCACGTACTCGCGCGCCGACCGGAGCACCTCCGGATGCAGCGCGTCACCCGCGGCGAGCATCCGGGGCAGCAGCGCCCGCTCGGTCGTCGTCGCCCGGAACGCCATGGCGACCGTCACGTCGTGGTCGGGCCGGTGCACGATCTCGACCGGGTCGCCGGCCCGCACCTCGCCCGGCTCGATCACCCGCAGATACGCGCCCGGCGCCGCCTTCCGGGTGAACCGCTTCACCCACCGCTGCTCGTCCATGTGGCCCTGGAAGGTGCCGCACGGAATCCGCGCACTGGTGATCTCCAGGACCACCTCGGGCCCGATCCGCCAGCGCTCGCCGATCAGCGCCCCGGACACGTCCAGACCGAGCGTGGTGAGGTTCTCCCCGAACGCGCCGTCGGCCAGCGTCCGCCCCAGTTCGCGCTCCCAGTCGTCCAGGTCCTCGCGCGCGACGGCGTAGACCGCCTGGTCGTCCCCGCCGTGATGCTGCCGCTTGCACACGTCGTCCCCGGCGAGCCCGCTCCCGCCGATGCCCTTCGGCCCGGGCGCCGCCACCCGCACCGCTCCGGTCACCGGTTGCTTGTCGATACCGGTCAGCCCCTCGGGGTTGTCGGTGTACGCCACGGCCTTCGCCCGGCCCAGGTTCACTGACAGAAGCTTCATGGACGGCACGGTAGGCGTCGGCCGTCAAAGCCGCCACGCATTATTCGGCGCCGTATCAAAGGCTGGCTTATCCTCGAAGGGTGATCGAAGCCCGCCATCTGCGCGTCCTGCGTGCCGTCGCCGCCACCGGCTCCTTCTCGGCCGCCGGCCGGGAACTGGGCTGCACCCAGCCCGCCGTCAGCCAGCAGATGAAGGCCCTGGAGTCGTCGGTGGGTACCCCGCTGCTCATCCGCAGCGGGCGCGAGATGCGCCTGACCCAGGCGGGCGAGGCGCTCGTCCGGCACGCCGCCGGGATCCTCTCCGGACTCACCGCCGCCGAGGAGGAGGTCGCCGCCATCGCCGGCCTGCGCGCCGGCCGCGTACGTCTGGTCTCCTTCCCCAGCGGCAGTTCCACCCTCGTCCCCACCGCCCTCGCCGCCCTGCGCGCCGCGCACCCCGGCACCCGCGTCTCCCTGGAGGAGGCCGAACCGCCGCAGTCCGTCGAGATGTTGCGGGAGGGCGACTGCGACGTCGCGCTCGCCTTCCGGTACGAAGGCGCCACGCGCGGCGGCGACGAATGGGAGGACCTCGTCGTACGGCCCCTGCTGCGGGACCGGCTCGTCGCCCTGGTACCCGAACGGCACCGGCTCGCGCGGGCCGGGTCCGTCGCCATCGGGGACCTCGCGCGCGAGCCCTGGATCGCCGGATGCCCGCGCTGTCGCGGCCAGTTGGTGGAGGTGTGCGAGGGCGCCGGGTTCACCCCTCGCATCGACTTCGCCACCGACGACTATCCGGCGGTGGTCGGGCTGGTGGGCGCGGGCCTGGGCGTCGCCGTGCTCCCGCAGCTCGCCATCGAGTCCGTACGGCCCCGGGGTGCGCGCACGGTCACCCTGGAACCGGCGGTGCGGCGGGAGATCGTCGCGCTGACCCTGCCCGACCTGGCCCAAGTGCCCGCCGTGGCGGCGACCTTGGACCGGCTCGCGATCGCGGCGGGGCGGCAGCCGTAGAAAAAATCACGGGCACGCGTCCGCGTGCCCGTTCAGGAGAAACGTGGAGAAACGTTCCTTCAGTTGTTCGAAGCGGCATGCCCGCCACTCGACGACGATGCCGTCACCAGGCGGTTGCGCGCCCGGCCCATGAGCTCTTCGCGCTCGTCCTCGGTCAGCCCGCCCCACACGCCGTACGGCTCTCTCACCGCCAGCGCGTGCGCCGCGCACTGCGCGCGCACCGGGCACCTCATGCAGACCTCCTTGGCCGAGTTCTCACGAGCACTCCGCGCCGCACCGCGCTCACCCTCCGGATGGAAGAAGAGCGAACTGTCGACCCCGCGGCAGGCAGCCAGGAGCTGCCAGTCCCACAGGTCCGCGTTCGGTCCGGGAAGGCGGGAGAAATCTGCCATTGCGTGACCCCTTGTAGCCGTTCTGCGGCGGATACGGTGTCCACGACCGTACATCTACGATCTAAGGAGATGAAAATATGACTCATTGCGAATCTAGCCTCAGACACCAGCAAAAGGGAAGAAATAGGGCTAAATGGGGCACCGGTTGTGATGAAACGTTGTGGGTCCGTCGCGCATGTCTGCACCGTGTCCGCGCCCTCACGTAGAGTGCCGAAGACGGCGCGCGGCCCCGTAACTCTTTCGAGTGACCGTCGTTGAGAGTGCGGAGGCGGTTGAAGCAACAAGTGCTCGGGCAGGCGTCCGGGACGGTCGACCGCACAGGTGACATTTCGTACCAGCCTGGAGGCTCAAGGTGACGTGCATCAGCTGCGGAGGGCGGCCATGACATCCGTCCTCGTCTGCGACGACTCCCCGCTTGCCCGAGAGGCGCTCCGCCGCGCGGTCGCGACCGTGCCCGGCGTCGAGCGCGTGACGACCGCGGCCAACGGCGAGGAAGTCCTCCGCCGCTGGGGTGCGGACCGCTCGGACCTGATTCTGATGGACGTACGCATGCCCGGACTGGGCGGCGTCGAGACCGTACGGCGGCTGCTGTCCGCGGACCCCGGTGCGCGGATCATCATGCTCACCGTCGCGGAGGACCTGGACGGCGTGGCGCTGGCCGTCGCCGCCGGGGCACGGGGCTACCTCCACAAGGACGCCTCGCGGGCCGAGTTGCGGGCCACCGTGACGCAGGCGCTGGCCGACCCCACGTGGCGGCTGGCCCCGCGGCGACTGCGGTCCGCCGAGATGGGTGCCGCGCCGACGCTCACCGCGCGTGAGATCCAGGTGCTCGAAGGGATGAGCCACGGGCGGTCCAACGCGGAGATCGGGCGGGAGCTGTTCCTGTCCGAGGACACCGTGAAGACGCACGCTCGGCGGTTGTTCAAGAAGCTGGGTGCGTCCGACCGGGCGCATGCCGTGGCGCTCGGGTTCCGTTGGGGCCTGGTTCGCTAAGAGCTCGGTCGCGCAGGTTTGTCGCCGTGTGCAGGTCGTTCGTGGCTGGTCGCGCAGTTCCCCGCGCCCCTTTCGGGGCGCGGGTGTCGTTGCCCGCTGCTTGTTTCTCCGCCGATGCCGCATCCTTGAGGTGTGGAGTCTCTCGGGGACGAGTCGGTCGAGCGGAAGGGGAGGGCGCAGGAGATGAGTTCCGGCGCACCTGCTCATAACGCTTCGGTGCACAACATCGGGCGCGGTGCCGCGGATGAATCGGCCACAAGGCACCATGGACCGATGCGCGAGGACGAGACGACGGTGATCGGTGGGCTTGTCCACCGCGCCGTCGACGGGGATGAGCAGGCGACACACGACCTGCTCGCCCACGTCCACCCGCTGGCGCTGCGCTACTGCCGTACGCGGCTGTCGCGGCTGCCCGGCGACGCGCGCCACTTCGTGGAGGACCTGGCCCAGGAGGTCTGCGTCGCGGTGCTGCTGGCGCTGCCTCGCTACCGGGACACCGGCCGGCCCTTCGAGGCCTTCGTCTTCGCCATCGCCGCCCACAAGGTCGCCGACCTCCAGCGGGCCGCGATGCGGGGCCCCGGCTCCACGGCGGTGCCGTCGGACGAGATGCCGGAGCGGCCCGACGACTCGCTCGGCCCCGAGGAGCGGGCGCTGCTCAGCAGCGACGCCGAATGGGCCAAGAAACTGCTGGCCAACCTGCCCGAGAACCAGCGGGAGCTGCTGCTGCTGCGGATCGCGGTGGGGCTGACGGCCGAGGAGACGGGCCAGATGTTGGGAATGTCACCCGGCGCGGTGCGGGTGGCGCAGCACCGCGCGCTGAGCAGGCTGCGGGCCCTGGCCGAGCAGTAGCGCCCGCTGTTCGTGGCTTCGGTGAACAGGCCCCACCTCGGTTCCGTACGAAGCTACGAAGCCGGTAGCAGGACGAACCGTGGAATTCGGGGCCCTTCCTTCCCGTTAGCATGGACATCCGCACCGATCAAGGCCATTGGGGAAGGTGTCATGACTGCAAACGTCGACGGAGTGCCCGCCAAATTCGCGACGCTCGGGCTGACCTACGACGACGTGCTGCTGTTGCCGGGCGCGTCGGACATGGCTCCCGACGAGATCGACACCGCCTCGTACGTCTCCAAGAACGTGCGGGTGAACATCCCGCTGCTGTCCGCCGCCATGGACAAGGTCACCGAGTCGCGCATGGCGATCGCGATGGCCCGCCAGGGCGGCGTCGGCGTGCTGCACCGCAACCTCTCCATCGAGGACCAGGCCAACCAGGTCGACCTCGTCAAGCGGTCCGAGTCCGGCATGGTGGCCGACCCGATCACGGTCCACCCGGACGCCACGCTCGCCGAGGCCGACGCGCTGTGCGCCAAGTTCCGCATCAGCGGCGTCCCGGTCACCGACCCGGGCAAGAAGCTGCTCGGCATCGTCACCAACCGCGACATGGCCTTCGAGAGCGACCGCACCCGCCGGGTCCGCGAGGTCATGACGCCGATGCCGCTGGTCACCGGCAAGGTCGGCATCTCCGGTGTCGAGGCCATGGAGCTGCTGCGCAAGCACAAGATCGAGAAGCTTCCGCTGGTCGACGACGACGGTGTCCTCAAGGGCCTCATCACCGTCAAGGACTTCGTCAAGGCCGAGAAGTACCCGAGCGCCGCGAAGGACGCCGAGGGCCGCCTCCTCGTCGGTGCCGCGGTCGGTGTCGCCGGTGACGCCTTCGAGCGCGCCCAGGCCCTGATCGAGGCGGGCGTCGACTTCATCGTCGTCGACACCGCGCACGGCCACTCCCGCCTCGTCGGCGACATGGTCGCCAAGATCAAGTCCAACCACACGCGCGTGGACGTCATCGGCGGCAACATCGCCACCCGTGACGGCGCCCAGGCGCTCATCGACTCCGGCGTGGACGGCATCAAGGTCGGCGTCGGCCCCGGCTCCATCTGTACGACCCGGGTCGTCGCCGGCATCGGCGTCCCGCAGGTCACCGCCATCTACGAAGCCGCGCTGGCCGCCAAGGAGGCCGGGGTCCCGGTCATCGGCGACGGTGGCCTCCAGTACTCCGGCGACATCGCCAAGGCGCTCGTGGCGGGCGCCGACACCGTGATGCTGGGCTCGCTGCTCGCGGGCTGCGAGGAGTCCCCCGGCGAGCTGCTGTTCATCAACGGCAAGCAGTTCAAGTCGTACCGCGGCATGGGCTCCCTCGGCGCGATGCAGTCCCGCGGCGACCGCAAGTCCTTCTCCAAGGACCGCTACTTCCAGGAGGGCGTCGCCTCCGACGAGCAGCTGGTCCCCGAGGGCATCGAGGGCCAGGTGCCCTACCGCGGCCCGCTCTCCTCGGTCGTCCACCAGCTGGTCGGCGGTCTGCGCCAGTCGATGTTCTACGTCGGCGGCCGCACCGTGCCGGAGCTCCAGGACAACGGCCGGTTCGTCCGGATCACCTCGGCGGGCCTCAAGGAATCGCACCCGCACGACATTCAGATGACGGTCGAGGCGCCGAACTACAGCCGCAACAAGTAGTCACCCGGCTTCCCGAGGGCGGCCCCGGAGCATCCGGGGCCGCCCTTGTCGTACCCGTCGGGGATACTGGGAGGCGCTGCAACGCATCAGGGAAAGGCCACACACGTGACTGAGATCGAGATCGGGCGCGGCAAGCGCGGCCGCCGGGCGTACGCCTTCGACGACATCGCCGTCGTCCCGAGCCGTCGTACGCGCGACCCGAAGGAGGTCTCGATCGCCTGGCAGATCGACGCCTACCGCTTCGACCTGCCGTTCCTGGCCGCCCCCATGGACTCGGTCGTCTCCCCGGACACCGCGATCCGCATCGGCGAGCTGGGCGGCCTCGGTGTGCTCAACCTCGAAGGCCTGTGGACGCGGTACGAGAACCCGCAGCCGCTCCTTGACGAGATCGCCGAGCTGGACGCGGAGACGGCCACCCGCCGCCTCCAGGAGATCTACTCCGCCCCCATCAAGGAGGAGCTGATCGGCGCGCGCATCAAGGAGGTGCGCGACTCCGGCGTGGTCACGGCGGCAGCGCTCTCCCCGCAGCGCACGGCGCAGTTCTCCAAGGCCGTGGTCGACGCGGGCGTGGACATCTTCGTCATCCGCGGTACGACGGTCTCCGCGGAGCACGTCTCCGGCTCCCACGAGCCGCTGAACCTGAAGCAGTTCATCTACGAGCTGGACGTCCCGGTGATCGTCGGCGGCTGCGCCACGTACACCGCGGCCCTGCACCTCATGCGCACCGGTGCCGCGGGCGTCCTGGTCGGCTTCGGCGGCGGCGCTGCGCACACCACGCGCAACGTGCTGGGCATCCAGGTGCCGATGGCGACCGCGGTCGCCGACGTCGCCGCGGCCCGCCGTGACTACATGGACGAGTCCGGCGGCCGGTACGTGCACGTGATCGCCGACGGCGGTGTCGGTTGGTCCGGCGACCTCCCCAAGGCGATCGCCTGCGGCGCGGACGCCGTGATGATGGGCTCCCCGCTCGCCCGCGCCACGGACGCGCCGGGCCGCGGCCACCACTGGGGCATGGAGGCGGTCAACGAGGAGCTGCCGCGCGGCAAGAAGGTCGACCTCGGCACCGTCGGCACCATCGAGGAGATCCTGACGGGCCCGTCGCACATCCCGGACGGCTCGATGAACTTCTTCGGCGCGCTGAAGCGGGCGATGGCCACGACCGGTTACAGCGAGCTCAAGGAGTTCCAGCGCGTCGAGGTGACGGTCGCGGACTCACAGCACAAGCGGTAGGTCGTACGACGGTTTCGTACGGCGGCTTCGTAGGGCGGTTTCGTACGACAGGAAGGGCCCGTCCACCGGGGAGGTGGGCGGGCCCTTCCGCGTGTCGTGGCGGCTCAGAGCCAGGTTTTCAGCAAGGCGATGAGCACGATGACGAGGCTGAGGGCGAGGATGCGGGCGCCCCGTGTGCGGTAGTCGCGGGCCGTCCACACGGTGTCGAGCGGGCCGAAGTCGCCGGTGGTGGCGGCGGTCAGCTCGGTGTTGATCCTGGCGCGCTCCGCCCAGGCATCGGCTGCCCCGCGCACATTGAGCGCCAGGCAGCCGCCCCATACGACACCCGCGAGACCGAGCAGGAGAAGGACCGCTGATACGGGGACCACGCTCAGGCCACGGCCTTCTTCGCGCCGGAGAATGCCGCCGCTGCGCCGATGGCCAGGAAGGCGAAGGTCAGGATGTCGGCGTCCTCGCTCCAGACGTCCGTCACCAGGCCGAAGTGGTCGGTGAGGATGGTGCCGATGTTCATGCCGGACTCGTCGGCGCCGATCATCGCGATGCCGAGGATCTGGCCGGCGTAGACCGCGCCCAGGGACAGGACGGCGCTCACGATCGGCAGGACGGGGTTCGGGCCGCCGACCTTGCCGGCGACGTAGCCGACCGCGAAGCCGACGCCGACCGCGACGTAGCCGATCTCGTGTTCGGTCGACTTGAGGATGGCGCCGTAGACGAGCGCGGTGACCAGGGCCACGACCACACCGGCGAGGACGCCGAGAGCGACGTTGCCCTGGGCCGGGGCGGCGGGCGGTACCGGGGCGGGCGCCTGGGCGAACGGGTTGCCGTCGGCGGGCTGCGGCGGCGGGGTTGGCTGGGTCATGACAGAGATCCCCCCATGGGACGGGCTGAGCGAGCGGTGTGGGGTGTGCGCACGACTGTGCGACGGGGCTCGCCGGGAGGCGAGTCGCCGAAGAGTAGCAGGCACACCGACCGCTTCCACCAGCCGTTTTTGCCAGCCGTTTTCGCCCCAGGGGGACTCAGAGGCGGTGCGCCGCTCCGGTCGGGGTGGCGCCGCGCGTGTCCAGCAGCAGCTGTGCCTTCACCGACAGGCCCTGGAGGTCGTACGTGCGGTGCTGCTGGAGCAGGATCGTCAGGTCCGCGTCCGCGGCGGCCTCGTAGAGCGAGTCCGCGCGGGGGACCGGGCGGTCCAGGACGTTCCAGGAGGGGACGTGCGGGTCGTGGTAGCTGACCGAGGCGCCCAGTTCCATCAGTCGGACCGCGATCTCGCGGGCGGGGGTGGCCTGTTGGTCGGCGAGGTCGGGCTTGTACGTCACGCCGAGCAGGAGCACGCGCGCGCCCCGCGCCGACTTGCCGTGCTCGTTGAGGAGAGTGGCGGCGCGCTGGACGACGTAACGGGGCATCTGGTTGTTGACCTGCTGGGCGAGTTCCACCATGCGCAGGCCGCGGCCGGCGGGCGCGCCGGTCAGGTCCTGCGGGACCGCGTGGCCGCCGACGCCGGGGCCGGGACGGAAGGCGTGGAAGCCGAAGGGCTTGGTCTCCGCGCAACGGACCACGTCCCACAGGTCGACGCCGAGGTCGTGGCAGACGACGGCCATCTCGTTGACGAGGGCGATGTTGACATGCCGGAAGTTCGTCTCCAGGAGCTGGACCGTCTCCGCCTCGCGCAGTCCACGCGCGCGTACCACCTTGTCGGTGAGGCGCGAGTAGAACGCGGCCGCGGACTCGGTGCAGGCCGGGGTCAGGCCGCCGATCACCTTCGGGGTGTTGGCGGGGGTGAAGTCGCGGTTGCCCGGGTCGACCCGGCTGGGCGAGTAGGCGAGATGGAAGTCGCGGCCCGCGCGGAGCCCGGAGCCCTCTTCGAGGAGGGGGCGGAGAAGGTCCTCGGTGGTGCCCGGGGGGACGGGCGACTCCAGGATGACGGTGGTGTGCGGGCGCAGCTGCGCCGCGAGGGTGCGGGCCGCGGACTCCACCTGGCTGAGGTCGAGGCCGCCGTCCGCGCCGCGCGGGGTGGGCGCGCAGATGACCGCCGTACGCACCCGGCCGAGCTCGGCCGGAGAGGTGGCCGGCCGGAAGCCCCCCGAGAGCATCCGGCGCAGTTCGGCGGGGCTGAGCGAGCCGGCCTCGGGGCCGGTGCGGTAGCCGAGCGTGGAGATGCCGGCGGCGACGGCCGCCTGGGCCAGGGGCAGTCCGTATGGGCCGAGTCCGATGACGGCGAGATCCGCGGGCATGGCGTGGACCGTCCTTCCCAATAACCGAAGCGGGACAGGTGCGCAAGCCCGGTGGACAGGATGGGCGAGCGCAATGTCAGACTAGGAGGAAATATGACTGATATGCGGGATTGATTCCGTGTGTCTTCCCGTGAGGCCTGGGGTTCGGTCCACGTGTCCTGGAAGTTGTCCACAGGCTGGGGGCGACTGGTGGCTGAAGTCGGGCAAGCCGGTCAGAATTTGGGCATGAGGGATACGGACCGGGCCACTCCTCAAGAGTGACCGGCGTGACCGACAGCGGGAGGCAGCGGTGAGGACAGCGACACTGGGGCCGGCGCAGCGCGCCGAGGCACTCGCATCAATGGCCGAGCGCGAGCTGGACCTACTGGTGGTGGGCGCCGGCGTGGTCGGCGCGGGCACCGCCCTGGACGCGGTGACGCGGGGCCTGTCCGTGGGCCTCGTCGAGGCGCGTGACTGGGCGTCGGGCACGTCGAGCAGGTCCAGCAAGCTCATCCACGGCGGCCTGCGCTATCTGGAGATGCTCGACTTCGCGCTCGTCCGGGAGGCGCTCAAGGAGCGGGGGTTGTTGCTGGAGAGGCTCGCTCCGCATCTCGTGAAGCCGGTGCCCTTCCTCTACCCGCTCCAGCACAAGGGCTGGGAGCGGCTGTACGCCGGTTCGGGCGTCGCGCTCTACGACACGATGTCGATGGCACGCGGGCACGGCCGCGGGCTTCCGATGCACCGTCACCTGAGCCGCCGTCACGCCCTGCGCGTCGCCCCCGCCTTGAAGCGGGACGCCCTGGTCGGCGCGTTGCAGTACTACGACGCCCAGATGGACGACGCCCGCTTCGTCGCCACCCTCGTGCGCACCGCGGCGGCGTACGGCGCGACGGTCGCCAACCGCGCGCGTGTGACGGGCTTCCTGCGCGAGGGCGAACGGGTCGTCGGCGCACGCGTCCAGGACGTCGAGGCGGGCGGGGAGTACGAGATCCGCGCCAAGCAGATCGTCAACGCGACGGGTGTGTGGACCGACGACACCCAGGCCATGGTGGGCGAGCGCGGCCAGTTCCACGTACGCGCATCCAAAGGCATCCACCTCGTCGTGCCCAAGGACCGGATCCACTCGACGACCGGGCTGATCCTGCGGACCGAGAAGTCCGTGCTGTTCGTCATCCCCTGGGGCCGGCACTGGATCATCGGCACCACGGACACCGACTGGGACCTCGACAAGGCGCATCCGGCCGCGTCCAGCGCGGACATCGACTATCTGCTGGAGCACGTGAACTCGGTGCTCGCGGTGCCGCTGACGCGCGACGACGTCCAGGGTGTCTACGCGGGCCTGCGGCCGTTGCTGGCCGGCGAGTCGGACGCCACGAGCAAGCTGTCCCGCGAGCACACCGTGGCGCATCCCGTGCCGGGGCTCGTGGTGGTGGCGGGCGGCAAGTACACGACGTACCGGGTCATGGCCAAGGACGCGGTGGACGAGGCGGTGCACGGGCTGGACCTGCGGGTCGCCGAGTGCGTCACGGAGGACGTGCCACTGCTGGGTGCCGAGGGATACCGGGCACTGTGGAACGCGCGAGCGCGGATCGCCGCCCGGACGGGGCTGCACGTGGTGCGGGTGGAGCATCTGCTGAACCGATTCGGCTCACTGGCCGAGGAGGTCCTGGAGCTCATCGCGGCGGACCCCACGCTGGGCGAGCCCCTGCACGCGGCCGAAGACTATCTGCGCGCCGAGGTCGTCTACGCCGCCTCGCACGAGGGGGCGCGGCATCTGGACGACGTGCTCACCCGGCGGACCCGTATCTCGATCGAGACGTTCGACCGGGGCACACGCAGCGCGCGCGAGGCCGCGGAGCTGATGGCGCCGGTGCTGGGCTGGGACAAGGACCACATCGAGCGGGAGATCGAGCACTACGAGAAGCGGGTCGAGGCCGAGCGGGAGTCGCAGCGCCAGCCGGACGATCTGACGGCGGACGCGGCGCGGTTGGGGGCGCCGGACATCGTGCCGTTGTAGGGAGCGGCGGCGCCGGACAGCGTGCAGTTGCAAGCGGCGGCGGGGTTCGGCCGGGGTGGCGTTGTGAGTGGCGGCGGGGTTCGGCCGAGGTGTCGTTGTAAGTGGCGGCCGGGTGCGGCGGCGGGTTGTCTTGGCCGGGGTCTGCGGGTGGGTAGGCGGCTGATCCGTATGCCGGTGGCGCCGGGCTGCTCCGGTGAAGTCACTCGAACGGGTGTCGCGAGGCGGGATCTTCGTTCGGAACCCGGGCGTTCTACGAGGTGCGGGGGCAGAACTCGGCGGCGAGCAGGGCCGGTTCGAGGTCGGGGTCCGCGATCGCGGTCGTGTTCACGCGGAAGGTGAGGACGCGACGTCCGTCAACCGTGGCCGCGGTGCGCACGTAGCTGCCGGTGATACGGCCGTTGTGCCCCCACACCGTCGTCCCGCACGGCAGCTTCACCGGATACAGCCCCATGCCGTACAGGCCGTGTGCGGCACGGGTGTCGAGCATCTCGCGCAGCCAGCGCGGGGGCAGCAGTCGGCCGCCGAGGAGCGCCGCGTAGAAGCGGTCCAGGTCGGCCAGCGTGGTCACCAGCTCGCCCGCGGCCCCGGCCACCCGCGGGTCGAGCTCGGTGACATCGGTGCCGTCGGTCGCGTGGGCGCGGCCGTGCGGGGAGGGGAGAGAAGCGCGCGAACCAGGGAAGGAGGTGCCGGTCAGGCGCAGGGGAGCGATGATGCGACGCTCGGCCTCGACGGCGTAGGAGTGGCCGGTGACCTGCCTGATCACCATGCCGAGCAGCACGTAGTTGGTGTTGGAGTAGACGTAACGGCCGCGGCCGGACGGGGGGTGGGTGAGGGCGATGCGTACGGCCTGAAGAGGGGTGAGCGGGACCAGGCCCCGGGTGTCCGTGGTGAAGTCGCTCAGACCGCTGGTGTGGGTGAGCAGCGCGCGCAGCGTCAGGGTGCGGCCGTCGTTGCCCGCGCCGCGCACCACGCCGGGCAGGTGCCGGTCGACGGTGTCGGACAGCGCCAGTCGGTGTTCCGCGGCCAGTTGGAGGATCACCGTCGCGATGAAGGACTTCGTGATGCTGCCGGCGCGGAAGTGGTCGGCGCGGGCGATACCGGGTCCGGCCTCGGCGTAGCGGATCCCCTCCTCCTCGCGGGCCAGCAGGGCGGCGGCCGGTGCCCTGCCCGTGGTGAGCAGCAGGGGGAGGACCGCGTCCGTCGGTGCTGTGGCGGGGGCGGAGGAGGCGGCCGGGGCCAGGGCGAGCAGCGCCAGGGACACGGGTACGGCCAGAAGGGTCCGAAACGGTGGCACGGCGGGTCCTCCTGTTCGGCACGGCGTTTCCTCCGGTGGCGCGCCCATCATCCATGGTGGCCAGAACTCGGCGTCATCCATGGTGGCCGGAACTCGGCGTCGGGTGGTCGCCGAAGTGCGGGTGCGGGGCGGGTTCGGCGTGCCTTTGAGGTGGCTTTGGGGTGCCTTTGCGGCGCGTGGCCGCCACGCGCTGTGAGGACTCGGTCGCCCTGATGGTCGGCTTGTCGTCAGGGGCACCCTGGGCGTCGGGCACTTGTCGGGTGAGGGACAATGGAGGCTCTGTCAGGGCGGGTTGTATGAGGGGACGCATGTCGGAGGCGGAGCGGGCGGGAGCATCCCGTCAGGACAAGAGCGAACGTCTCCTCGCCGGGCGGTACCGGTTGGGAGCAGTGCTCGGCCGCGGCGGCATGGGCACGGTGTGGCGTGCCGAGGACGAGACCCTGGGCCGGATCGTCGCCGTGAAGGAGCTGCGGTTCCCCTCCAACATCGACGAGGAGGAGAAGCGCCGGCTGATCACGCGCACGCTGCGGGAGGCCAAGGCGATCGCGCGGATCCGCAACAACAGCGCGGTGACGGTCTTCGACGTGGTCGACGAGGACGACCGGCCGTGGATCGTGATGGAGCTCGTCGAGGGCAAGTCGCTCGCCGAGGTCATCCGTGAGGACGGGCTGCTGGAGCCGAAGCGGGCGGCGGAGGTCGGGCTCGCGGTGCTTGACGTGCTGCGCTCGGCGCACCGCGAGGGCATCCTGCACCGGGACGTGAAGCCGTCCAACGTGCTGATCTCCGAGGACGGCCGGGTCGTGCTCACCGACTTCGGCATCGCCCAGGTCGAGGGCGACCCGTCCATCACCTCGACCGGCATGCTGGTCGGCGCGCCCTCCTACATCTCCCCGGAGCGTGCCCGAGGGCACAAGCCGGGGCCCGCGGCCGACCTCTGGTCGCTGGGCGGGCTGCTGTACGCGTCGGTGGAGGGTGTGCCGCCGTACGACAAGGGGTCCGCGATCGCGACGCTCACCGCGGTGATGACCGAGTCGCTGGAGGAGCCGAAGAACGCGGGACCGCTGAAGGACGTCATCTACGGGCTGCTCACCAAGGACCCCGACAAGCGGCTCGACGACGCGGGTGCCCGGGTGATGCTCAACGCGGTGATCCACGCACCCGAGCCGAAGCCGGACGAGCCGGCGTCGGCGCCGGACGCGACGAAGGTCGTACCGCTGCCTCCGCAGCCCGACCGGGGTGAGAGCGGGGAGCGGCTGCGGGGGGCGCTGCGTTCCGTGCGCAAGGCCGCGGTGGCGGCGGGCGCGGCCGGGACCGCGGCTGCCTCGCGAGCCAAGTCCGGGACGGGGAGGAGTGGTTCGGGGAGCGAAGCGGCCTCCGACGCTGCTGGTGCTGCTTCCGGTGCGGGGTCAGGTGCCGCTGTTGGCGGTGGCTCGGCCTCCGGCGTCGGTGGTGGGGTCGCTTCCGGGTCGCGTTCGGTCGGGGTGAGTGGTTCCAGGACCGGCGGGGCCGGGACGGCTGGGGCGGGGAGCAACGCGGGTCAGGGCGGGCCGAGTTCGGGGTGGCCCGTGATGACGCCTCCGGATCTGCCTCCGCGGCCCGTGCCGAGGGCGCCGCTCACCGATGTGGTGCCGCGGCGGACGCTGGTGATCATCGCGGTGGTCGTGGTGCTCGCCGTGGTCGCGGCCGTGCTGGCCCTCACGCTCGGCGGGGACGACGACTCGTCCGACAACTCCGCGGGAGGCGGCGGCGCCAAGGCCTCGGCCAGTGCGAGCGCGAGTTCCTCCACCAAGGAGGACAAGGGCGCCGGCGGTGCCCAGACGGACGGTCAGGCCAGCGCCTCGGCGGAGACCGGGGCCACGTCCGGGAGCACGCCGAGCAACAGTCCCACCGCGACCGGCGGCAGCGACGCGGGCGGTTCGGCCGACGAGGGCAGCACCGCGGTGAAGACGCACAAGGGCAGTCAGGGGTACTCGATCGGGCTGCCCAAGGGATGGAAGTTCCAGTCCTCGGGGTCGGCGGGGGATCGTTTCACCGGCCCCGACGGGCAGAAGCTGCTGGTCGCCTGGACGTCCACGCCGAAGGGCGACCCGGTGGCGGACTGGAAGAACCAGGAGCAGTACATGGCGCGCTCGGCGTACCACCGCGTCCGCATAGCCAAGGTGGATTACCGGGGCTGGCTCGCGGCCGACTGGGAGTTCACCTACACCGAGGGCGGGACGAAGTACCGGACGATCGACCGGGGGTTCGTGGTGAACGACCATCTCGGATATGCGCTGATGTACACGGCGAAAGCCGCCAATTGGGGCACCGAGCTGCGCAAGGACACCTGGCGGACGCTCGCGAAGACGTTCGAACCGAAATCGTGAAGTGACCGTGCGGTGACCGGTCCCGCGTTTCGGACATGAGATCTGGCATCCCCTCTTTGCGGGTTGCCTCCGGCACGTATCGTGAGTGCTTGTGGACCGTACGCATCCAGGTAGGGGTGCGGAACGGGACGCGAGGCGAACGGAATTGACCGACCGGGCTGCCGGGGGAGGCAACGTGGACGACTATGCGGGTCGGGTACTCGCCGACCGCTACCGCCTGCCGCTGCCGCCCTCCGATGAGTACGAACTCACCGAGACCCGGGCCTTCGACACCTACAGCGGGCAGGAAGTCCTGGTCAGGCAGGTGCCGTTGCCCGAGGTCGTCGAGGCGGAGGTGCTCGACGCGGAGGGCCTGCCCGACGGTTTCACGGCAAGGGATCCGCGGGACAGGGGAGTTCGGCGCCCCGGCTCCGCGGCGCGGGCCAGTACGCGCCGGCCGACGGATCCTGCCGTGCGGCGCGCTGTCGAGGCCGCGCAGGCCGCCGCCTCGATTCCCGACCATCCGCGGCTCGACCAGGTCTTCGACGTGTTCGCCGAGGGCGGGTCGCTGTGGATAGTGAGCGAGCTGGTGGCCGCGCGGTCACTGGCGGCGCTGCTCGCGGAGAAGCCGCTGACGCCGTACCGGGCGGCGGAGGTCGCCTCCGATGTGCTGATGGCCCTGCGGGTGCTGCACGCCCACGGCTGGGTGCACCGCAACATCACCGCCCGCACGGTGCTCGTCTGCGACGACGGCCGTGTGATGCTGACCGGCCTCGCGGTCGGCGCGGCGGAGGAGGCGCTGTGCGGGTACGACCCGGTGCCGGCTCCGGAGAGTGACGGGGGCGGGGGCGGGGGCGCCGGACGGGGGATCGGTGCGCCGGGGGTGCCGGGGGGCTCAGGCGCACCCGAGGTGCCGGGGACCTTCCGGGGTGCGGCAGCGGTGAGTGGCTCCGTGAGTGCCATGGACCCCGAGGCCGCGCGGCGGGCCGCGATCGAGGCTCGGGAGGCCGGTGGGCTGCCGGGGCTCGGCGGCGACACGACCAACGGTGCGGGTGGGTCGGGCGCGGTGGCGCGCCGGGCCGTGGAGACGACCGGCGGGGATGTCCGGGCGGCGCGGGCAGGGGCGATCGCCGCGTATCGCGCGGGCGCCCGGGCCGCCGCCCGCGTCCAGGACGCCCAGCAGAACGGCCACGCGGCCCTGCCCGGAGGCCGCCCGGCGCCCGAAGGCGAACCCACGACCGGCGCAGGTGCCGGTGCCTCTGCCGGTGCCGACGGTGGGCCGACACCGCCGTACGGCCCGAACGGCGGCGCCCGGATCGCGCCCGGCTCCCCGCACCCCGGTGAGACGGAGTGGACGATGCCCGGCTCCGGGCCCCTGGGCGGTGCCGTCACGCCCGGCCGGGAGGAGCACCGGCGGCCCGGGGCCACGCCTCCCGGGCAGATAGCCGACCCCTACGGGGTACGAGCCGACTCCTACGGGGCGCGGGCCGACTCCTGGCCGGGGGCGGGCCCCCGTGCCGGTGGTGCGGGCGTTCCCGGCGTCGGCGGTGGCGCGTTGCCCGGCGGAGGCCCCGGAGCCGGCGGTGCCGCGCTGTCCGGTGGAGGCCCCCACGCGGGCGGTGCCGCGTTGCCCGGCGGAGGCCCCGGAGCCGGCGGTGCCGCGCTGTCGGGTGGAGGCCCCCACGCGGGCGGTGCCGGGCTGCCCGGTGGAGGCCCCCGAACCGGCGGTGCCGCGTTGCCCGGTGGAGGGCAGGGACGTACCGCCGCGCTGCCCCCCGGGCCCGACTCCGCGCCCGCACCCAGCCGTTGGGATGAGCTCGCCGCCGTACCCGCGTCCCGTGGTCCCGCCACCGCGCTCGCCGCCGAGCGGGCGCGGCAGGCCAGGATGGCCGTCGTCGGGCCGGTGACCGAGCGGTGGGCGCCGGAGCAGGCCGGACCCGTGCACGAGAACTGGCAGCTGGCCGCGCCGATCGGGCCCGCGACCGACCTGTGGGCGCTGGGGGCGCTGCTGTTCCGGGCCGTGCAGGGTCATGCGCCGTACCCGGAGGAGTCGACCGCCGAGCTGGTGCAGATGGTGTGCGCCGAGCCGCCGGCCTTCGCCGAGGAGTGCGGGCCGCTCCGGCCGGTCGTGGAGTCGCTGCTGCGCCAGGACCCCACCGAGCGGCTGGACTTCGAGGAGCTGCGGGGCTGGCTGCGCTCGCTCGTGCGGTCCGCGCCGGAGCCGGAGGCCGGTGCGTATGTCGTCGCCACGCCGCCCGTGGAGGGCAGTCGGCTGCCCGTCGTACGGCGCCGGGGCGAGCTGGTGCGCAGGCGGCGCGCCGGGCTGCCCGCGACCAGTGCGCACGGGCGGCACAAGCGGGCCAAGGCCGCCCCGCAGGAGGAGGCGTCCCCGCGCAGGCTCGGCCGCACGCTGCTTCTGCTGGTACTGCTGCTGATGGCCGGGGCGATCGCGTACGCGATGTTGTTCATGCCGAAGTCGGACTCGGCGGACGGCGCCGGTGGGAGCGGTGCCGGCGACCGGACCGGTGCCGCCGGTGAGGTCAGCGAGGCGCCGCAGCAGGACGCCAGCAGCGAGCCCCGACCCGAGCAGACCACGCCCAAGTCGGACGACCGCCCCTCCGGTTCCGCTGCCACCGAGCCGCAGGCCGGCGGCGGTCCCGACGTCGCCGACGGCTTCACCCTGCGCTCGGACACCGCAGGCTTCCGCGTCGCCGTGGCCGACGGCTGGGACCGCACGCCGAAGAACGGCCGCGGTCAGGTGGTGTACTCGCACGGCGACTTCGACCTGATCCTCGTACCCGGACGGGACAGCGCGGACGAGTACGGCGAGGACCCCATGGCCTACCAGCGGGAGGACGAGCGCGAGCTCCAGCCGTACCGCGACTCCAGCTGGGCCAGCGCCTCCGGGCTGAAGACGATCTCGGTGGGCGGGCGGACCATGGCCGAGGGGCAGTTCACCTGGACCGACGACGCGGGGCGCGAGCTGTTCGTGCGGAATCTGGCGATCCTCGTCGGCGGGAAGTACCACGTGGTGCAGGTACGCGGTCCCGAAGCCGAGCGGGACGAGGTGACGCGGCTGTACGAGCAGGCGTCGGCGACGTACGAAGTGACCGGCTGAGCGCGCTCGGTGAGGGTTGCTTCCCACTGGTGAAAGCGACAACTGTCACAGTGCTGTCTCCTTGGCGCCCCCGTGGTTCCCTGCGTACGGACCGGTCCTTACGCTGACCTTGTCAAGACCATTGCGGGGCAACGTGAATCAGATGCAGGGCCTGCTCATCGCGGGCCGCTACCGGCTTGCCGACACCATCGGCAGCGGCGGCATGGGCCGCGTGTGGCGGGCCCACGACGAAGTGCTGCACCGGGCTGTCGCCATCAAAGAGCTGACCGCCGCCCTGTACGTCTCCGAGAGCGACCAGGAGCGGCTGCTCCACCGCACCCGCGCCGAGGCCCGTGCGGCGGCCCGGATCAACCACTCCGCCGTTGTCACCGTGCACGACGTTCTCGATCATGACGCCCGTCCGTGGATCGTGATGGAGCTGGTCGAGGGCCGCTCGCTGGCGGACGCGGTGAAGGCGGACGGGCGCATCGAGCCCGCCGAGGCCGCCCGCATCGGCCTGTGGGTGCTGCGCGCGCTGCGCGCCGCGCACGACGCCGGCGTCCTGCACCGCGACGTCAAGCCCGGCAACGTGCTCCTCTCCCAGGACCGCCGCGTCCTGCTGACCGACTTCGGTATCGCCCAGATCGAGGGCGATACGACGATCACCCGCACCGGCGAGGTCGTCGGTTCCGTCGACTACCTGGCCCCCGAGCGGGTCCGCGGCCACGACCCGGGCCCGGCCTCCGACCTGTGGGCGCTGGGCGCGACGCTGTACACGGCGGTGGAGGGCCGGTCGCCGTTCCGTCGCACCTCACCGATCGGCACGATGCAGGCCGTCGTCGAGGAGGAGCCCGCCGCACCGGCCCACGCCGGTGTGCTGGGCCCTGTCCTCGCCGCACTGCTCCGCAAGGATCCGGCCGAGCGCCCGACCGCGGCACAGGCCGAGCAGATGCTGGCCGAGGCGGCGGAGGGGCGACGGTCGAGTGCGGGGCAGGCGTTTGCGCCTACGCGGCACGGGCACGGGCGATACGAGACCGGGACCGCACCGCAGACGTTCGGCGCGGCGCCCGCCTTCGGTACGGGGGCGCAGGCGCCCGGCTTCGGTACGGGATCGCGGGCGGCGGCCGACACGCCGTATCCGTCGGCCACGGCCACGCCGTACCCGCCGGTCACCGTGGGCCAGGCCGCGACCGCTCCGGAGCCGAAGCGCCGCCGGGGGCTGCGCACGTTCGCCCTGGTGGTCGCCGTCGCGGCGATCGTGGGGGCGGGGGGTGCGGTCGCGTTGCAGCAGTTCGGCACGGACCGGCCCAGCGACTCCGCCGCCACCGCGCCCAGTCCGAGCGCCAGTGCCTCGCCGAGCGGGGGAGGTGACCAGGGGACGGTTCCCGCCGGTTGGGAGAAGCGCGAGGATCCCGCGGGCTTCATCATCTACCTGCCGAAGGGCTGGTCACGGACCGTCTCCATCAACAAGGACGGCATCCAGCAGGTCGACTACTCGCCCGACAACGGCAAGCACCTCGTGCGGGTCGCCGTCGACACCGCGCCGGACTATGACACCACCTACAAACACATGAGTGACCTGGAGACGCAGGTCTCGGGGCTGCTGCACTACCAGCGGCTGAGCCTCACGGAGCAGCTCTTCCGCGACCGGCCGGGTTCCCGCTGGGAGTACACCTGGGACGCGCTCGCGAAGGACCCGCCGCACTACTACGCGGCGCCGTACCGCGCGATCGACGTGGGCTTCATGGACCGCGACGGCATCGAGTACGCCATCTACGCGTCCTCCCCCTCGGTCGACTGGGCCGCCACGAGCAAGCAGTTCGACTTCATCCTGCGCAGCTGGCAGCCGAACCCGTCCTGACCCGCCCCAACTTGGCCGGTCACCGCCCCGGAAGCCGACCGTCCGGCGGGGCATCATGGGGCTCATGGGGACCCAGGGGGACAACTTCCGTGTCGTAGCGGGGCGTTACCGCCTGGAGGCGCGGCTCGGGCGCGGCGGGATGGGCGTGGTGTGGCGGGCCACCGATCTGTTGCTCGGGCGGCGGGTGGCGGTCAAGGAACTGTCCCGGGACGAGACGTTGACGGAGGACGAGGCGCGTTGGCAGCGGGACCGGACGCTGCGGGAGGCGGGTGCCGTCGCGCAGCTGAGGCATCCGCACATCATCGGCCTGCTCGATGTCGTCGAGCACGATGAACGGCCCTACCTGGTCATGGAGTTGATCGACGGAAGCTCCCTCGCCGACCGGATCGCCGGGCACGGTCCGGTCGGTGCCGTCGAGGCCGCGCGGATCGGCGCCGATCTGCTGGGCGCGTTGCGCGCGGCGCACGCGGCCGGGGTCCTGCACCGGGACATCAAGCCCGCGAACGTCCTGCTGGAGGACGGTACGGGGCGGGTCGTGCTCACCGACTTCGGTGTCGCGCAGGTCTCGGGCGCCACGACGCTCACGGAGGCCGGTTCCTTCGTCGGCTCGCCCGAGTACACCGCGCCGGAGCGGATGTCCGGGCTCAGCACCGGCCCCGCGTCCGACCTGTGGTCGGTGGGCGCGCTGCTGTGCACGGCCGTCAGCGGTGAATCGCCGTTCCGCCGCGACTCCTTGAGCGGCGTGCTGCACGCCGTCCTCACCGCCGAGCTACGGCCACCCGCGCAGGCCGAGCCGATCCTGCCGGTCGTACGGGGGCTGCTGGAGCGCAATCCGGAGCGGCGGCTGGACGCGGAGTCGGCGGAGCGGATGCTGCGGACCTTTCTGGAGACGGGCCAGATGCCGGGCGGCGAGCGGCGTTCGCTGCGGGGCGCGCTGACGGCGGTGCTGCGAGCGCGTCGACGTCCATGACAGGGATTGGTCACGGGTCTGTGACCGGACAGCGTTCTGGCTGGATACCCGGGTGCCTGGCGCGATATGAACGGAACCATGAGCAGCAACGGGGGAGCCCCTTACGGGTCCGACGAGCCAACGAGTTTCGGTCTGCGACCGCCGAACCCGCCCGCGGCGGTGCCGCACCCCGACAACCCGTACGCGACCCCCACCCAGGTCGTGCCGCAGCAGACGGCGCCCCCACAGGAGTCCGGCACCGGGCGGTTGATCGCGGGCCGGTACCGCCTGCTGGCCAGGCTCGGCGACGGCGGCATGGGGACGGTGTGGCGGGCCAAGGACGAGACGGTGGACCGTGAGGTCGCCGTCAAGGAGCCCCGCGTACCGGACCATCTTCCCGAGCGTGAACGCGCCAACGCCTTCGAGCGGATGCGGCGCGAGGCGCGGGCGGCGGCCCGCCTCGATCACCCGGCGGTCGTGAACGTCCACGATGTCGCGGTCGTCGACGACCAGCCGTGGATCGTCATGGAGCTGGTCCAGGGCCGTTCCCTGGGCGACGCGTTGCAGGAGGGCACCCTCGGGGCGCGCGAGGCGGCGAGAATCGGCCTGGAGGTGCTGGCGGCGCTGGAGGCCGCGCACGCGGCGGGCATCCTGCACCGGGACGTCAAGCCGGACAACGTCCTGCTCGGCCGGCACGACCGTGTCGTCCTCACCGACTTCGGCATCGCCCAGATCGAGGGCGAGACCAGTCTGACCGACACCGGCGGCTTCGTCGGCTCGCCGGAGTACATCGCTCCGGAGCGGGTGCTGGGGCAGCGGCCGGGCCCCGCGTCCGACCTGTGGTCCCTGGGCGTCGTGCTGTACGCGGCCACGGAGGGCGTGTCGCCGTTCCGTCGCAGCAACACGCCGGCCACCCTCCAGTCCGTCCTCAACGCCACGCCCGCCGCACCGGCCGCCGCGTCCGGACCGCTCGCCGAGGTCATCACCGGGCTCCTCCAGAAGGAGCCGGCCCGTCGCCCCAACGCCGCGCAGGTGAGGGCGCTGCTGGAGACGGCCGCCCGGCCGTCGGCCCCGGCGCCGACGCAGGTCGGGCGGCTCGCCGAGGGGTCCGCTCCGAGCGGTGGCGTCCGGCTGGGCCGCAAGACGCTGATCGGGCTCGGCGCGGCGATCGTCGCGGCGGCGGTGGCGGCGTATCTGGTGATCGCCGACCCGTTCGCGGGGCCGTTGCCGGACGGGTGGAAGACGGTGCACGAGAAGGACGTGGCCGCGTCGCTGGCGGTGCCCACGGAGTACCAGTCGGGGTACCCCGACCGGAAGACCGACGAGGCGCACTGGGTCACGTACACCGACTGGAGCGGCAGCATCTGGATCGGCCTGCGACTGGACAAGAAGGCCGAGGACACGAGCGACAGCATCGCGGACTCCGCCGCCGCCGAAATGTACGAGGACAACAAGCAGTTCAAGGACAACGGCGAGTACGAACTCCAGATGCCGGAGAACCCGACGACGAAGACCGACGGCGGGGTCACCTACCAGGGCAAGCAGGCCGCCAAGAACACGATCAAGTACACGACCGACGACACGCAGAACCCGCGCCCCCGCGAGATGCAGATCTTCTACTACAAGACCTCCAAGGGCGACATGTACAAGCTCACCGTCAGTTACCCGCGGAAGGGCGACTTCGCCGCCCGCGGCCGGGAGGTGGCGAAGACCGCCATCGCCAACCTGGACGTCGACGTGCTCTGAGTCGCGTTGTCAGCCCGACGGGTAGCGGCCACCCCGCGTCGACAACCCACCACGCCACACGGTACTGATGGGGGCATGAGCAACGACGGGGGCGGCGCGAGCCCCAAGGGACGACTCATAGGCGGGCGTTACCGGCTCGTCGAGCGCATCGGGTCGGGCGGGATGGGTACCGTCTGGCGGGCGCTCGACGAGCTCGTGGACCGTGAAGTCGCCGTGAAGCAGCCGAGGTTGCCCGGCGACCCGGAGGACGAGGCCCATCAGCGGGCCTCGCACCGGCTGTACCGCGAGGCGCGTGCCGCCGCCCGGGTCGACCACCCCGCCGCCGTCTCCATCCATGACGTCGTGGTGGAGGACGGACTGCCCTGGATCGTCATGGAGTTGATCCGGGGCGAGTCCCTGCACGAGGTCCTCCAGCGCGGGCCCGTGACCCCGGCCGAGTCCGCCCGTATCGGCCGCGCCGTCCTCGGCGCCCTGCGCGCCGCGCACTCCGTCGGCATCGTCCACCGTGACGTGAAGCCCGCCAACGTCCTGCTCGGCACGCACGGCCGGGTCGTCCTCACCGACTTCGGCATCGCCCACGTCCAGGGCGAGGAATCCCTCACCGTCAGCGGGGAGTTCGTCGGCTCGCTCGACTTCGTCGCGCCCGAGCGGATGTCCGGCAAAGGCGCGGGGCCGTCCTCCGATCTGTGGTCGCTGGGCGTGCTGTTGTACGCCGCCGTCGAAGGGGAGCCGCCCTTCCGGCGTACGACGGTGGAGTCCACCCTCGCCGCGGTCCTCTCCCACGAGCCGCCCGAGCCGGAACGGGCCGGGTCCCTCGGGCCGCTGATCACCAGGCTGTTGGCGAAGGACCCCGACCGGCGGCCGGACGCGGAGGAGGCCGCCAAGGTGCTGGACGCGGTGGCCGAGGGATGGCCGGTGCCGTCGCTCGCGGAGACACCGGCCGTCCAGAAGCCCGACGAGATGGCCGAGTTGGGGGAGGACTCGGGCACCGTACAGCTGACGAAGCCCGAGCCGGCCGCGCAGCCGGACACCACCGTCGTACCGGTCCCGAAGCCGAAGGCGCGTCTTCTGCGCCGCCCCCTCCCCGCCGCCCTGCTCGGCGCCGCCCTCGCCGCCGGGGTGGGGCTCGGCGCGGCCTATGTCCTCGCCGAACCCGAACCCGCGCCCATCAGCGTCGCCGATCCCGAGTACAGCTCCGCCCCGGCCGCCACCGCCACGGACATCGCCGACGAGCCCTGGGGCAGGACCCGGGAGAAGGACATGCGGGCCGTCCTCTACGTCCCTAGCCGCTACGCCGAGTACCACCGGCAGGGCGACGCCACCGACCAGCCGCGCATGGTGATCTATCAGGGCGACGCCGTCCAGCTCCGGCTCACCGAGTGGGACCGGGCGCCCGCCACGCCCACCGTCCGGGCGAAGCAGCAGGCGGACGAGTGGGCGAGGCTCGGAGAGGCGGCCACCCAGTTCACCCGGACCAGCCTTCAGGGCCGGCCCGCCGTGGTCGCCGACACCACCTACGACGCCGAGGAGGGCCGTCCCACCCGGGTCATGCAGCTCGTCGTCGCCACCGACGACGGCCGGATGTACGAGCTCCGCGTCGACATGCCCAAGGGCACCCCGGACGAGAAGGAGGGGACCTCGGTCTTCAAGGCGGCGCGTGCCCGGCTCGAAATCGAGAAATCCGGCTCCTGAGGTCGTCGCCTCCGTGATCGTCCCCGCACAACGCCCTGATCAGTGCATTTGCAGCCAGTGATCGCTGGCGCCGTGTGTGCGGTCGGTGAATCCCTGTTACCGCCGGGTACCCAAAGTCCCCGACCCGGCATACCCTGCGCGTCATGACGGACTCGCAGGCCCCGGAACTGACCGGCACCAACCCCCTCGCCCCCGCCCCGGAGGGCGCCCGCACCGCCGCCGACGTGGTCACCCCGGAGCTGGTCGCGCAGCTCACCAAGGGCGTGGCCGGCTCCGGTCGCACCGCCAACCACACGCCCTTCACCGGCGAGAAGCTGGCCGACCTGCCCGAGTCGACGCCCGAGGACGTGGCGAAGGCATTCGAGGCGGCCCGCGCGGCGCAGGCGGTGTGGGCGCAGACGCCCGTACGGCAGCGCGCGGCCGTGCTGCTCCGCTTCCACGACCTGGTCCTGGAACGCCAGGCCGAGGTCCTCGACCTCATCCAGCTGGAGACCGGCAAGGCCCGACTGCACGCCCATGAGGAGGTGCAGGCCGTCGCCGTCGCGGCCCGGCACTACGGCCGTAAGGCACCCTCCTATCTGCGGCCGAAGCGGCACGCGGGCGCCATGCCCACGCTCACGCGCGTCACCGAGCTCCGTCACCCGCGCGGCGTGGTCGGCCAGATCGCCCCCTGGAACTACCCGCTGGAGCTGTCGGTCGGCGACGCGCTCCCCGCGTTCGTCGCGGGCAACGCGGTCGTCATGAAGCCCGACACCGAGACCTGCCTGACCGCCCTGTGGGCGCGCGACCTGCTCATCGAGGCGGGCCTGCCCGCCGACGTCTTCCAGGTCGTCCTCGGCGAGGGCCCCGTCATCGGCCCCGAGGTCGTCCGGCACGCCGACTACGTCTCCTTCACCGGCTCCACCCGCACCGGCCGCGAGGTCGCCCAGGGCGCCGCCGCCCGTCTGGTCGGTGTCTCCCTCGAACTCGGCGGCAAGAACGCCATGTTGGTCCTGGAGGACGCGGACATCGAGAAGGCCGCGGCCGGCGCCGTCCGCGCCTGCTTCTCCTCCGCCGGCCAACTGTGCATCTCCATCGAGCGGTTGTACGTCCACGAGTCGGTCGCCGACGCCTTCCTGGAGCGCTTCGCCACCCGTACGAAGGCCATGCGGCTCGGCACGTCCCTCGCCTACGGCGCCGACATGGGCTCCCTGGTCGGCGAGCGCCAGCTGGAGACGGTCACCCGGCATGTGGAGGAGGCCGTCGCCCAGGGTGCCAAGGTGGTCGCCGGCGGCGTCGCCCGCCCGGACATCGGCCCCTACTTCTTCGAGCCGACCATCCTCGACGGCGTGACCGGGCCGATGGCGATCTGCACCGAGGAGACCTTCGGCCCGGTGGTGTCGATCTACCGCTTCAAGGACGAGGACGAGGCGGTGAGGGAGGCCAACTCCACGGCGTACGGCCTCAATTCCTCGGTCTGGACGAAGGACGGCAAGCGCGGCCGAGAGGTCGCCGCCCGGCTGCGCACCGGCACCGTCAACGTCAACGAGGGCTACGCGCCCGCCTACGGCAGCGTCCAGTCCCCGATGGGCGGCATGAAGGACTCCGGCCTCGGCCGCCGCCATGGCTCCGAGGGCATCCTCAAGTACACCGAGGCCCAGACGGTCGCCCAGCAGCGGCTGCTGCCGATGGCGCCGTCCCTGGGGATGGACGACGAGAAGTACGCCCAGTTCATGAGCCGCAGCCTGAGGCTCATGAAGGCGTTCCGGTTCCGGTAGGGAGAGCGCACGTGACGCAGGACGACTACGACTACGACGTCATCGTCGTGGGTTCCGGATTCGGCGGTTCGGTCACCGCTCTCCGCCTCACCGAGAAGGGCTACCGCGTGGGCGTCCTGGAGGCGGGCCGCCGGTTCACCCCCGGCACCCTCCCCAGGAACTCCTGGGACCTGAAGAACTACCTCTGGGCCCCCAAGCTCGGCATGTACGGCCTCCAGCGCATCCACCTGCTGGGCAACGTGATGGTGCTGGCCGGGGCGGGCGTGGGCGGCGGCTCCCTCAACTACGCCAACACCCTCTACGTCCCCCCGAAGCCGTTCTTCGAGGACCCGCAGTGGCGTGACATCACGGACTGGGAGGAGGAGCTGGCGCCGTACTACGACCAGGCGCGGCGCATGCTCGGCGTACGCCTCAATCCGACGACGACCCCCTCCGACGTCCATCTGAAGGCAGCGGCCCAGCGGATGGGCGTCGGCGACACCTTCCACATGGCGCCCGTCGGGGTGTTCTTCGGTGACGGCCGGGACGCCGACGGGTCGGTGAAGGCGAAGGCGGGTGAGCAGGTCGCCGACCCCTACTTCGGCGGTGCGGGACCGGCCCGCAGGGCCTGTACCGAGTGCGGCGAGTGCATGACCGGCTGCCGTCACGGCGCGAAGAACACCCTCAACGAGAACTATCTCCACCTCGCCGAGAAGGCGGGCGCGGTCGTGCATCCCATGACGACGGTCGTGTCGGTCACGGACGACTCGCAGGGCGGCTACGCGATCGCCACCCTCCCGACCGACCGGAGGAAGAAGGACCAGGGCCGCACCTTCAAGGCCCGCCGGGTCGTCATCGCCGCCGGCACCTACGGCACCCAGACGCTGCTGCACCGGATGAAGGCGAGCGGTCAACTGCCCTACCTCTCGGCCAAGCTGGGCGAGCTGACCCGCACCAACTCCGAGGCGCTGGTCGGCGCGCAGACCGACAACCGGCGCTATCGCAAGGTCACGGGCGAGAAGCGGGTCGACTTCACGCGGGGGGTCGCCATCACCTCGTCCATCCACCCTGACGAGAACACCCACATCGAGCCCGTCCGCTACGGCCGGGGCTCCAACTCGATGGGCGGCCTGTCCATCCTCCAGGTCCCCTACGCCGAGAACTCGTCGAGGGTCCTGGGCTGGCTGGCGAACGCCGCCCGGCATCCCGTCCTCGTGCTGCGGTCCCTGTCCAACCGGCGGTGGTCGGAGAAGACCATCATCGGGCTGGTGATGCAGTCGCTGGACAACTCCCTGACGACGTACCTGAAACCGGACGGCGTCGGCAAGGGCCTGCTGACCGCCCGGCAGGGCCATGGCGCCCCCAACCCCAAGCAGATCAGGGCCGCTTCGGAGGCCGCGTCCGCGATCGCGGCGGAGATCAACGGCTTCGCCGGCTCGAACGTCGGCGAACTGATGGGCACCCCGCTCACCGCCCACTTCCTGGGCGGCTGCCCGATCGGCGCGAGCCCGGAGGAAGGAGTCATCGACCCGTACCACCGGCTCTACGGCCACCCCGGCATCTCGGTCGTCGACGGCGCCGCGGTCTCCGCCAACCTCGGCGTCAACCCCTCACTGACGATCACCGCCCAGGCCGAGCGGGCCATGTCGTACTGGCCCAACAACGGCGAGGCCGACCCGCGTCCGGCCCAAGGCCAGGCCTACGAGCGCCTCAAGCCCGTCGAGCCCCAGACCCCAGCGGTCCCGGCAGACGCCTTCGGCGCGCTACGACTGCCGTTCCTGGGAATGCCCACGGTGCCGCCCAAGGCCTGACACAGACAAAAGAGAAGGACCTGCATCCCCCTCCGAACGCAGGTCCTTCTCTTTTTCTTGCAACTGGCTTGTGTTACGCCTGCGCGCCGGCCTTACGACGACGCACCGCGAAGACGGCACCCGCACCGGCGACGATCGCGACACCGCCCACGAGACCGATGGTCGGCAGCGCGGAGCTGGAGCCGGTCTCGGCGAGGTTGCCGGTCGGCAGCTCGGAGACGTCGCCCTGCGGCTTCTTCACCGAGTCCTTGGAGCCGTTGTCGCTCGGCGTGGCGTCGCCCGGGTTCGGGTTCTCGGAGCCGGCCTTGAGGACCGAGAAGTCGTACTGGGCCCAGCCCTCGGCGATGCAGTCCTGACCGTCGACGTTGTCGAGGTAGGCGCCGGAACCGAAGGAGTAGGCGTCACCGGCCGGGGCCTTGGCGTCGATGCTGACGCGCAGGTTGACCGACTGGCTCTTGCCCGCCTTCAGCTCGTCGACGTAGAAGAAGTAGTCACCGGCGTAGTCGTCGTCGCCGATGCGGTCCCAGGAACCCGTGTCGGGGTTCTTGAACTCCAGGTCGACGTACGGGCTCAGCCACTTGGCCTCGTCCATCTCGTAGTTCTCGATCTCGGCGTAGAAGGCCACGCCGTCGACCGTGGTGCCGGACTCGTTGGTGACGACCAGCTTGAAGCTGTGGAAGCCGTCACCGGCGACGATCTTGCCGGGCAGGCCCTTGATGTCCGCGGACACCTTGGCGTCCGTGAAGTCCTCGTCGAGCTCGTCGCAGTACGGGACGTCCGGGTCGGTCGGCTCCTCGCTCGGCTCGGCCGAGTCGGTGGGCTCGGGCTCGCCCGTGTCGGTCGCCGTGGCGGTGGGCGAGGTGGTGTCCGTGGCCGTCGCGGTGGGCGAGGCGGTGTCCGTCGGCGAGGCGGTGTCGCTGGGCTCCTCGGTCGCCGTCGGGGAAACGGTGTCGCTGGGGAGCTCGGTCGGCGTCTCCGTCACCGTCTCCGTGGGCGTGGGTGTCGACGTCTCGTCCGCGAACGCGGCAGGCGCGGACAGCAGCGCGAGCGGGCCTATGACAGCCGTCGCAGCCGCTGCGGCCATGGCACGGCGAAGCTTCATGAATGACCTCAAGAAGTCCGGTGTGCTGCGCGTCGCAGCACGCGAGTGGGGCGGTGGGACCCCGCGTGTGGGGCGCGGCTGTGGCCCTTGGTACGCATGGTTTGATCCACGAGGGGTGTGAACGGTTGCACTCGCATTCACAGAATTCTTATGTGGCCTGCGTCACATCGTCCTCTTGTGGTCTGAGTCACAGCCGGATCCGGCCGGTTTTTGCTTGTGAAGGCGCTTTCCAAAGCCCTAGAACTGTGGCTCGTGTCTGACAAGCCTGCCGAGGACCCCTCCTCGACCCCCGAAGTCCCCGACGAGCTCTGGGAACAGTTCGTACGCGCCAACGAACAGGCCGCCCCGAAGGAGCCCTCCGCCCGCGCCCGTATGGTGACGGACCGGCTGCGGCAGCAGGAGGCGCGGGGTGAGCTGCCCGAGGGGTGGCGTACCGGTCCCGCGCGGCAGGAGAAGAAGCGCGGTCGCGCGGTGTGGAAGGCCCTCGGTGTGCTGCTCGCCGTGGCCGTGGCCGTCGTGGCGATCAAGCCGTCGCTGCTGCCCGGCGACCCCTTCGGTTCCGGCTCCGGCACCGCGGACGAGGCCACCGAGACCCTGCCCGCGGAGACGGCGGCGCCGACCGGCCCGCCGGATGCCGCGGCTCCCGGCACCCCGACCCTCGACGATCCCTTCGCCGGTTCGCCCGCCAAGCGCTGGGCCGACGGCGAGGCCGGCATCGTCGTACCGAAGGCGAAGGCGGTCGGCGCGCAGTCCGCGGCGAAGGTCGAGCAGACGCTGGAGCTGACCCGGAAGCTCCTGGTCGAGTCCAACCTGGACAAGGCCACCCTCCGGGGCGAGACCCCCACGGCGGCCCTGAACCTCCTCGACCCCGAGCAGGACGTCAGGAGCGAGCTGAAGGAGGCCCTGAGCCGGCCGAGCAAGGACAACGACCCGCTGACGATGTTCAGCCGCTTCGACCCCGACGAGGTCCGGCTGGTCGGCGACGTGGTCAAGGTCCGGGGCCGGATGACGTTCAAGGAGGGCAAGCACGCCTCCGTCGCCGTGCACGCCGACTACACCTTCGTCTACCCGGTGGTTCGCACCGACGGCACCACCGAGGTGACCCGCACCATCGTCCGCCGGGTCCTCGACGTCGAGATACCCGACCCGGCGAAGTACCGGGCCACCGCCGGCAAGCTCACCGTCCTGCGCCGCGACGAGAGCGCCGGCAACTCGTCCTGCGACGTGGACGACGGCTACCTGCACCCGGAGTTCCCCTCGTCGCAGCCCACCGGCGCCTCGCCGTCGGGGCCGACGAGGGATCCGTACGACCGCAGCGAGGACATCAGGGACGACAAGGACTGCGGCACGGTGTCCCGCACCTGATCGGCACCTGGTCGGTCCCTGACCGGCAATGCGAAGGGCCCCGCGGGACGGAACCGCGGGGCCCTTCTTTCGTCAGCACCGGCGTCAGGGCAGCGCCGGTGCCTGGGGAGCGGCGCCGGGGGGTTGCGCCGCTGGTCCTGATGCCCTGCGCGCCTGGCGTATGCCCGGGGTCGGCGCCCCGGCGTAGCTGGGGCGCGCGGATGGTCTGGACCTCTGGCAGTGCCGAAACGCACAGACAATGTGGGTGTGTAAAAGGGGACTTGGGCTTTGTAGGCATCGTGCTGGATGGGCCCGGCCTCCGCAACCGTTTGACCCAGCCTTGTGTTCCGTCCGGTCGGCCCCGGGCGTCCCCGGAGCCGACCGTTCTCTTGGGTGACCGGGCTGCTGTCCCCTGCCGTCCGGTCACTTACCTGGAGCGAGGTCCCACGACGTACGGCAAGATCCGAACGTCTCATCGCCCCAGCGAGCCACGCGTGGTTCTTTCGGGCCCGCCCCTGGCTGGCACGGACACCACCACCAACGAAGCGGTTCGCGATGCGGTCACGCGCCGTACGGGTGAGACGGGGTCCGAACTCAGATGCGACCCCTGCACAGTTCGAGCAGCGTCATAGCGAGGGATGTGCCCGGCTTGCCGAGCGCCTCGCTGAAGTGGTTGAGGACCTCCATCTCGCGCGCGAGATGCACGCGCCGCCCGCCGGAGGCGATACGGGTCTGCTGCACGACGGCGGAGACGGCCGCCCGTTCCTGGATGAGGCCGATGATCCGGTCGTCGATGGCGTCGATGCGCTCGCGGGCGTCGGCGATGACCGCTTCGGGAGTGGTGGTGGTCACGGGGGCTCCTCGTGTCTGGGGTGAGGGCTGCCCCGGAGCGGCACGATCCGGGAGGAAACGACAGGCGCCCCGGACCTTGTCGGCCCGGGGCGCCTGGGAAGTCGCTTGTCAGTAGCTCAAGCAGCACGACCATGGCAGCCGGCGGGCCGGTTGCCATAGGTAAAGAGGAAGGTCGGGTGCGTGAGCATGGCAGCAGTATGCACGTGCGTCGGACCCTGTCCAACCGGGGTCCATCCACCGGACGGGAGGGGGCGGGGTGGAGCCCCGTTAGAATCGGTAACCACAGCCCTCGCCCAAACCGCCGGAAGGCACCCCGTGTCATCAGCGACCCCCGCCGCCGCCCCCGACACCGTCCTGGTCGTCGACTTCGGCGCGCAGTACGCCCAGCTCATCGCCCGTCGCGTCCGCGAGGCGCGGGTCTACAGCGAGATCGTGCCGAGCACCATGCCGGTCGAGGAGATGCTCGCCAAGAACCCGGCGGCGATCATCCTCTCCGGCGGCCCCTCGTCCGTGTACGAGGAGGGCGCCCCGAGCCTCGACCGCGCGATCTTCGAGGCCGGCGTCCCCGTCTTCGGCATGTGCTACGGCTTCCAGCTGATGGCGCGCTCCCTCGGCGGCACCGTCGACAACACCGGCGCCCGTGAGTACGGCCGCACCGACCTGCATGTCTCGAAGTCGTCCTCCACCCTCTTCGAGGGCACCCCGGACGAGCAGCACGTGTGGATGTCGCACGGCGACGCCTGCTCCGCCGCCCCCGAGGGCTTCTCCGTCACGGCCTCCACGGACGTCGTTCCGGTCGCCGCCTTCGAGAACGACGAGAAGAAGCTCTACGGCGTCCAGTACCACCCCGAGGTCATGCACTCCACGCACGGCCAGCAGGTCCTGGAGCACTTCCTCTACCGGGGCGCGGGCCTCAAGCCCGACTGGACCACCGGCAACGTGATCGAGGAGCAGGTCGCCCTCATCCGCGAGCAGGTCGGCGACAAGCGCGCCATCTGCGGCCTGTCCGGCGGCGTCGACTCCGCGGTGGCCGCGGCCCTCGTCGCCCGTGCCATCGGCGACCAGCTGACCTGCGTGTATGTCGACCACGGTCTGATGCGCAAGGGCGAGACCGAGCAGGTCGAGAAGGACTTCGTGGCCGCGACCGGCGTGAAGCTGGTCGTCGTCGACGCGGAGGAGCGCTTCCTCACCGCGCTCAAGGGGGTCTCGGACCCCGAGGAAAAGCGGAAGATCATCGGCCGCGAGTTCATCCGGGTCTTCGAGCAGGCCCAGGCGGAGATCATCGCGGACGAGGGTCCGGCGGTGGAGTTCCTCGTCCAGGGCACGCTCTACCCGGACGTGGTCGAGTCCGGTGGCGGTACCGGCACGGCCAACATCAAGTCCCACCACAACGTCGGCGGCCTCCCCGAGGACCTTGAGTTCCAGCTCATCGAGCCGCTGCGCAAGCTGTTCAAGGACGAGGTCCGGATGGTCGGCCAGGAGCTGGGCCTGCCGGACGAGATCGTCCAGCGCCAGCCGTTCCCGGGCCCGGGTCTCGGCATCCGCATCGTCGGCGAGGTGACGAAGGAGCGGCTCGACCTGCTCCGTGACGCCGACGCCATCGCCCGCGAGGAGCTGACGCTGGCCGGCCTCGACCGGGACATCTGGCAGTGCCCCGTGGTCCTGCTCGCGGACGTCCGCTCGGTCGGCGTCCAGGGCGACGGCCGTACCTACGGCCACCCGATCGTCCTGCGCCCGGTCTCGTCCGAGGACGCGATGACGGCCGACTGGTCGCGCCTGCCGTACGAGGTGCTGGCGAAGATCTCGACGCGGATCACCAACGAGGTCGCGGACGTCAACCGAGTCGTGCTCGATGTGACCTCGAAGCCGCCGGGCACGATCGAGTGGGAGTAGGTCTTCCTAGGTCCGTTTGAGAGTCCGCACCGGCTCTCCGGGCTTCCAGACCTGGACGACGAGGTATTTGTCGTCCTCGACGTAGGTCCTGACGACCTCCGTCAGCTCGGTGCGGAAGAGGTGGAACGGCTCCGGCGGTTCCACCTCTTCGCCGTAGGCGGCCTTGGTCGCGGCGTCCTCGACCTCGATCGCCCGCCCGCTGACGCGCACATCGCCGCCGCCCATGCTCTGCCCCTCCCCGGGGTTCGCCTGGAGCGCGAAACGCGGGTCGCGGAGCAGATCGCGCGCCTTGAGCGAGTCCGGCATCATGCCGAGCCACAGCTCGCCGTTGAGGAACCGCACCTCCAGGCCGCTGGTGCGGGGCGAGCCGTCCTTGCGGAGGGTCGCGAGGGTGTGGTGGGTGAAGGACCCGAAGCGTTCTTCGACGACCTTGGCCAGGTCGGGTTCGGCGCCGGCGAAGGTGGACCAGTTCGCAGTCATACGACGAGTCTGGCGCCGATACCCGACACGTGCTGTCCGGTATTACACGGCCTGCGTGCCCTGCGCGGCGTACGGCAGCGGGCGCACATACCGCTCCCGTCCCGCGTCGTCCCGTACCTGCGCGCAGCCGCCCGCCGTCAGCTGCGCGGCCAGCTTCGCGCGGCGGACCGTGTTGATGCGCAGGGCGCCGTACATGAACGCCGGCGTCAGCACGGCGAGCGGCAGGAGGACGGCGTACTTGCCGGTCAGCGGGGCCATCAGCAGGAACAGTACGGCGGCGCCCCAGCCGATCGTCTTGAGCTGGCGGGGGTTGCCCGCCTCGACCAGGGCGTCGTACTTGATGAGCGCGATGATCAGGTCGATGTCGGCCTGGGCCTCGGGGACCGGCGTGAGCGAGTTCAGGTACATGCCGGGGACCGTGCCGCCCGCGCCCACCTGGGGGAACGCGGCGAGGTTCGCGGCGGCGCGCTGCTGGGCCGCGGGGTGGGTGTCGCGGACCAGGTGGACATGGAGGATCTTGTGGCGCCCGACGAGGCGGACACCGGCGTAACGGAAGCCGAAGCACTCGGCGACGTAGACCAGCGCCCCGAACAGCTTGTGCTCGGCGAAGGGGTGGACCAGCTCGACGTGGTCCTGGGTGGCGAGCTGCCGCATGAGGGAGCTGAGGTGACGTTCGACGAGGCTCAAGGAGGGCTCCGGGGATGACTGAAAACAGGTGCGGGTGTGTCGGGAACTTGTCGTTCCGCACACCAGACAGCCGAGCCGCCGGAAGGGTTGCGCACGGCATCGTTACCTCTTACGCCTGTTCTCCTGCGCTGACCGACGGTAACTTCCGCCCCGTAAAGCCACCCCAGTGCTGGAGGACCGATGCACGGGACGTACGAACCGGGACCGACCCCGCCTGCCCCTCTGCCCACCGACAGCCTCCGGTTCGCGATGCCGCCGATGCACGACTCGGTCGAGGACGAGCGCCGGCACCGCAAGGAGCGGCTGGCGGGCGCGCTGCGGATCTTCGGACGGCAGGGCTTCGAGGACGGGGTCTCCGGCCACATCACCGCACGCGACCCGGAGTTCACGGACTGCTTCTGGGTCAACCCGTTCGGCATGCCCTTCCGGCACGTCACCGTCAGCGACCTGGTCCTCGCCAACACCGACGGGCAGGTCATCGAGGGTCGCTACCACGTCAACCAGGCCGCCTTCACCGTGCACGCCCAGGTCCACGCCGCCCGCCCCGACGTCGTCGCGGTCGCCCACTGTCACTCCGTGCACGGCCGCGCCCTCTCCGCCCTCGGCGACCTCCTGGACCCGATCACCCAGGAGAGCTGTGCCTTCTACGAGGATCACGCGGTGTACGACGCCTATTCGGGCGTCGCCGTGGACACCGCCGAGGGCCGCAGGATCGCCGCCGCGCTGGGCTCCGGGAAGGGCCTGGTGCTGCGCAACCACGGCCTGCTGACCGTCGGCGACTCGGTGGACGCGGCGGCCTGGTGGTTCCTGTCCATGGAACGCTCCAGCCAGGTCCAGCTCATGGCCAAGGCGGCCGGCCGCCCGATCCTGATCGACCACAAGGCGGCGGTCGCGACCCGCGAACAACTGGGCGGCGACCTGGTGGCCTGGATCAACTACCAGCCACTGTGGCAGGACATCAGCCGCAGCGAGCCGGATCTGCTGAGCTAGAAGCCCCTCAGCACCACGGCCTTCGTCATCGCGAACTCCTCGTCCGTCAGCACCCCTTCGCGATGCAGCTCGCCCAGCTCCCGCAACCTGCGCAGGAGTACGTCGTGATGGTCGGCCTGGGGCGGGATCGCGGACGGGAGCCGGCGTGGTCGGTCCGGGTCGTCGGCGGCCGAGCGGGTGGAGGGGTGCGGGAGACGGGCGGTGACCGCGGTGGCGACCAGGGCCGTGAGGAGGTCGCGGCGGGCGCTGCCCCACAGGTCGAGGGCGTACGGGTCCTTCTCCGGAGGGAGTTTGGAGAACGCCGTCTCGCGGGTCACGAAACGCAGGAAGCCGTCCTCGTAACCGGAGTTGGGCAGCCATTCCACGCCCACCAGGTCGGTGATCGCGATGATCCGCGGGCCGGTCGCCCGTTTCACCCGGTCCGAGGTGTCGGTCCAGTCGATACGGACCTGGAGGCCGTCGAAGGAGACCGTGCCGTCGGAGGAGCGGACGGAGACCGGGACCGGCGGGCCGGACAGCAGATACGTCTTCGTCGGGTCCTTCGGGATCTGGTCCAGCAGCAGCGCCCGGCGGATCTCCTCCGCCACGTACTCGGCGACCCCGGCCCGGTCGACGTCCACCGCCAGCCGGTACGGGTCCGCCGCGTCCGGCAGCCGTCCCCCGGTCGCCTGCAACAGCGGATCCGCCCCCTCCCGCAGCCGCATCCGCAGCCGCCCCCGCTTGCGTTCGGGCTCGAAGACGATGCCGGAGACGGCCTCCAGGGGCACGGCGATCTCCCCGTACGTCTGCCGGAACAGCGGCACCGAGCGATGAAGTCCCGGCGTGATCCTGACCGTCGTGCCGTCGAAGGCCCAGGTCCCGTCGCGCTGGATGATCTCGGCCATAGAGAAATTCTCGCAGCCGGGTCAACACGGCGGTCCCGGCTTCACCCGCCCTGACCAGACCTGCCGGACGAGCCCACCGTGGCGTAGGGCACAATTCGCTGTCATCGCACGGGAGTTGCAGGGCGGCGGCCGAGACCTCGGCAGGGGCCGCGCATCGTGGAGATCGCGGGGAAGGCGGGCGTCGGGCGTGGCGGTGCAGGAGGCGAGACAGAGCGGGGAAGCGGGCGTGCACGCAGGCGGCTGCACGTGCGGCGACTGTCCCCACGGAGCGCGGGAGGGCCATCGGCGGGCGGTCGCCGAATTCCTCCTGCGACGGGACGAGTTCGCCGCCGGTCAGGGCCTGCCGGCCGCCGTGGCCCACTCGGCCTCGGCCTCCCGCCAGTGGGTGTCGGAGGAGCTGACCCAGTCCGCGGAACTGGTCGCCGAACGAGGGCGCGCCGAGGGCGAGGCCTGGCTGGCCCGCCTGTGGAGCCGGACCGCCTGCACGGTGTGGGCCGGCGTGGTCGTCCTCCTGCTCGTCCAGGCACTGACCGCGATCGGTGCGGGCTGGACCTCCGCCCGCACCGCCGGGCTGCTGGCCGCCCTGCTGACGGCGGGTGCCCTGACCGCGGCCTCCTGGTTCCATCGCACCCGGGGCGGCGCGCTGGCCCCTGTCATCGGCGAGGACAACCGACTCTCCACCTCCCGCGCGGTCGCCGTGGCCTGGGTCCTGTTCGTCGTGTACGCGGTGCTGGTCCTCGTCGGCCGGCTCGCCGCCGCGTCCGACCCGGCCGAGCGCGACGCGCTCATCTCCGGCCTCGAACTCGCCCGTGGCGCCGGTGTGGTGACCGTCCTCGCCGTGGTCTGCGGGATCGCGGTGCTGGTGCGGCGCGTGGTCGGGCTGCGGGTGCTGGGGCAGCGGTTGCAGAAGGTGCGCGCCGACCGCCCCAGGGCCGCCGACCTGCTCACCGACGACGCCGGGCGGGGCACCTTCGCCGACATCCAGTACGTCGTGATCGGCGCGGTGGCGCTGCTGTTCGCCGCGGTACGGCTGGCCCGCCGCCCCGACCAGCTGCCCGACCTGCCCTGGGGGCTGGCGGTCGTGGTCCTGATCTCGGCGGCGACCTACGTGGCCGGCAAGTACGCCGAGGGCGGCCGCCCCGTCATCCTCTCCGTCGTACGCGCCCGCGAGGCCGGTGACCTCGACGCCCCGATTCGCACCGGCGACGACATCGAGATCCGCGGCGCCGGCTTCGTCCCGCCGGGCGCCCAGGGCGCGGAGCGGCTGTCCCGTATGACGGTCCGGGTCGGCACGGTCCATGTCCACGTCCCCCTCGTCCCGGTCACCGGCGGCTTCAGCAACCCCACGGACGCCGTCCTGACCGTCCCCGTCCCGGCCGACGTGGAACCGGGCCGGGTGGAGGTCCAGGTCATCACGGCGGCGGGCGTGGAGACCAACCGCTACGCGATCGACGTGACGGACTGAGCGGTTGACGATCACTGGCGACACCTTTCCCTTCATTGACGACGGCACCTTTCCCTTCACCGACACCGACTAGGTCTGAACCATGAGCGACGACGTCCTCTCCGTCATCCCGACCGACCCGTACTGGCAGCCCGAGCCTTCGGCCGCCGACCGGGCCGGTGCCCTGGTGACTGCCATGACCGGAGGACTGGCCGCCGACACGGACGCCGAGATCGAGGTCGACTGGTACGACGCCCCCACCGTGGTCGACAGCGCGCAGAACCTGGAGCGGATCGGGTGCCCTGTCTGCCGGGCGTCGATCGACCGGGAGTGGTGGGAGGACCTGGTGGAGGCCCACGAGGACGGCTTCCCGACCCTCGATGTGTCCGTCCCCTGCTGCGGCGCCGCCACCACGCTGGACCGGCTCGACTACGACCGGCCCTGCGGGTTCGCCCGCTTCGAGATCGCCGTCTGGAACCCGGAGACGGACGGGCTCGGCGACGAGGAACTGGCCGCCGTCGCCGAGGCTCTGGGCCACCCCGTGCGCCAGATCCGGGCGCACATCTGAGTTGTTGAAACTTGTCGCTCCGGCATTGAGCGGCTTCTCCCTTTCGTGCGTATCGTCTTTTGAGGGGTCACGGCACGCTGGGTGAGAGGCGGCTAGGAGCGATGACTCACGGTTTTCGTACGGACACGCACACCCCCTACTTCGACGGCGGCGGCCGGAGCTGGCGCGACAGCGCCACCCATTACGCCCTGCTGCCGCTCCGCGTCTTCCTGGGCGTCACGTTCATCTACGCCGGCCTGGACAAGATCACCGACAGCGCCTTCATGAAGGACTCGGGCGCCGGCTCGATCGGCGACCAGATGCGCAACGTCAAGCAGTCCTCGGCGATCCCCGCCATGGTCGACATGGCCCTGAACAACCCCGTCGGCTTCGGCTACGCCATCGCCTTCGGCGAACTGGCCGTAGGCCTCGGCACCCTCCTCGGCCTCCTGGCCCGCCTCGCCGCCCTCGGCGGCGCCCTGATCTCCCTCAGCCTGTGGCTGACGATGAGCTGGGCCGCCGAGCCGTACTACTACGGCAACGACCTCGCCTACCTCATGGCCTGGCTGCCGCTGGTCCTGGCCGGGGCGCCGTATCTGTCACTGGACGCGGTGATCAGGGGCCGACGACGACAACCCGCGGGAGCGTACTGACCGACGGCGCCGGCGGGACCCGCTGCGCGGGCCGGCGGGAGTCGGCGGTGGTTATCCAGGTATCTCCGTGGGAGGGGCATCCGATGTTCCCGGGGTGCTGCCCGCCGTTCCGCGGCGGCGTCGGATCGAACGGGTCAGGAACCCCACCGCGCCCGCCAGGCACAGGCCGGCCGTGACCACGGGGATGATCGCGAACCACGGTGTCTCCCAGGCGCCGCCCGCGTCACCGGCGTAGATGATGCCCGCCAGGGTCAGGAAGAACCCGGCGATCAGCTTTCCGGGACGGAACTCATGACGCAGCACGGCTCACCTCCGCTTGTCCGACACCGACCTGGAGATCGATGTCGAGGGTGCCGGAGGCCTTGACGCCCTTGGCCGGCGTCAGGGTCGCCTCCTTGTACTTGCCCGGCTCCACGTCCACGTCCTCCTTGTCCTCACCGGGCAGCTGGATGTCGCCCACGCCCACGTCGATGTGGACCTTCACCGTCGCGTTCTTCGGCACGATCACCTTCACCTTGCCCACGCCCACCTCGACCTCGGTCGTCAGGGTCTGCCCCTTGGAGAGGTCCAGCCCGCTCAGATCGAGCGTGCCGACGCCGGTGCCCAGGTTGTACTTCGGCTCGACGTCCGCCACCGCGGCCGGCCGCCAGTTCTCGCGCACCCAGTCCGTGCCGATGTTCTTCGGCACAGCGGCCGCCCCGGCGAGCAGTCCCGCCGTGAGTACCGCCAGGAAGATCGAGCCCGCCCCCGTGCGCCCGAGGAACGAACTGATCATGATGCCGAGGCCGAGAACGATGAGCGCGCAGGCCAGACCCGTCTGGAGGCTGGTGCCGAGCGGGTGCTCCTCCCACGTCAGACCCGTACCGAGACCGCCCGCGAGGAGGGCGAACAGGAAGAGCCAGCCGCCGATCCAGCGCGGACCCCGCTGCCGGGGCGGCTGCGGGCGCGCGGCGCGTATGTCCGCGCCGACGTGGCCGTAACCACGGGCCAGGCTGAAGTCGATGGCGTCCACGATGTCCCGGGCGCGGGCGTCGCCCGGACCCCAGAGATAGCCGGTGCCGCCCTCGTGGGTGCCGTCCTTGACGATGGGGTCGCGCCACCAGGAGGGATATGTGGCGCTGACCGGCGGGGCCTGGGCCTCCGGCGGGGCATCGGCGGTGGCCTGGGCGGCCAGCGGGTCGGTGTCGGGGGTGCCGCGCTGCCGCGCCCAGTACCCGGCGCCCGCGAGGAGCAGGGAGACGACGACGGCGAAGGTCAGCACCGTGCCGTTGTTCAACATCGTCAGGAACACGCCGCAGCCGACCAGCGCGAACAGCACGGCCGTCAGGGCCTGGCCGTCGACACGGCCGGTCAGCAGCTTGCGGACCTCGTTCTCCTCGTCGTCCTCGTACGGTACGAAGAGCCAGGCGAAGCCGTAGAAGATGAGGCCGATGCCGCCCGTCGCGGAGAGCACGGCGAGCGTGATCCGGAAGATCACCGGGTCCAGGTCGCACTGTCGCCCGAGTCCGGCGCACACCCCGGCGAGCACCTTGTGCCGCCGGTCGCGGCGGAACCGGGCGGGTGGCACGGTGGCTTCGGCCTGGGCCTCGGTCTTTGTCCCGCGGGGAACCTGGGCATCCTCGCGGGCGTTGCCCGGAGGTCCGGCCGCGCCCGGATCCCGCTGTTCTTTCCGCGCGCCCGCCTGCTCGTGCGCGCCCGCCCGCTCGTGTGCGCGCGGTTCCTCACCGGCGGCGGTCGCGGAGGGCGCGGCGGACGAGGGGCCCTCGTCGGGCACCCGGTCCGCGGCGTGCTGGTGATCTGTCATGTGTCCATGGTGACGGGCGAGCTGCCGCGACGGGAGTCGGAACGACCCTGGCCGGACCCTGATATCGCCCCTGACCCGGCGCCGGGGAGACGTTCGAGGGCGCCGCGTCCCCGCGGTTACGAAGATCGTTTCCGCGGGCTTCGAAGATCAGGGGAGTCTAGGGGGCCGACCCTGATGCTCCGGCCGTCGCGTCGTGTGAACATCGATGGCATGCCGGATGCAGCCGCAGCAGCGCCACTCGTAGAACCGCGGCCGCCGCGCAAGCTCTACCGCAGCAGTGACGGACGCTGGCTCGGGGGGGTGGCGCGGGGGCTCGCCGGGCATCTCGGGCTGCCCGTGATCTGGGTGCGGCTCGTCTTCGCCGGTCTGTTCATGGCGGACGGCCTGGGCGCCCTGTTGTACGCCGCGTTCTGGTTCTTCGTGCCGCTCGGCGTCGGTGGCGTGAGCGGGCAGAAACCCCCGTCCTTCGTCACCACCGAGACCTCGCCCGACGGCCGCCGCCGCCTCGTCGCCCGCAGACCGGACAAGGGCCAGATCGTCGCCCTGCTCCTCATGGTCGTGGTGGCCATGGTCTTCGTGGGCAATGTCAACGTGGGCACCGGCGCCAAGGCCTATCTCTGGCCCGCCGTCCTCGTCGGCGCCGGCGTGGCCCTGGTCTGGCGGCAGGCGGACAACGCCCGCAGGGCTCGCTGGGCCGAGGTGGGCCGCCGCAGGCGGACCCTCAGCCTGCTGCGCGCCGCGGGCGGTGTCCTGCTCGTCACGGCAGGCGCGTCCGGCATCTTCGTCATGCAGGGCTCGGCCGCCCACCTCGGCTCGGTCCTCCAGGCCGCCCTCGCGGTCCTGGTCGGCATCACGCTGCTCGCCGGCCCCTATCTCGTGCGCATGACCCAGGACCTCTCCGAGGAGCGCCTGATGCGCATCCGCGCCCAGGAGCGCGCCGAGGTCGCCGCCCACGTCCACGACTCCGTGCTGCACACCCTGACCCTGATCCAGCGCAACGCGGAGAACGCGAACGAGGTGCGCCGCCTCGCCCGGGCACAGGAGCGCGACCTGCGCACCTGGCTGTACAAACCCGAGGGCACCGGCAAGGACGAGGCCGACGAACCCGACACCCTCGCCGAGGCGGTGCGGCGCAACGCGGCAGAGGTCGAGGACAAGCACGGCGTCCCCCTGGAGGTCGTCATCGTCGGCGACTGCCCGCTCGACGAGCGGATCGGGGCACAGATGCAGGCCGCGCGCGAGGCGATGGTGAACGCCGCCAAGTACGGTGGCGAGGGCGGCGCGGTGCAGGTCTACGCCGAGGTCGAGGGAAAGACGGTCTTCGTGTCGGTCCGGGACCGTGGTCCCGGCTTCGACCCGGATTCCATACCCGCCGACCGCATGGGTGTCAGAGAATCGATCATCGGCCGTATGGAACGCCACGGCGGCACGGCCCGCCTGCGCGCGGTGCCGGACGGCGGCACGGAGGTCGAACTGGAGATGGAGAGGGCGGAGAACACGTGATGAGCGACCCGACCGAGGCGAACGACACTGTGACGGGCGAGCGCCGGGTGCGAGTGGTCCTCGTCGACGACCACCGTATGTTCCGTACGGGAGTTCAGGCCGAGATCGGCCAGACCGAGCAGACCGGCGTGGAGGTCGTGGGCGAGGCCGCCGACGTCGACCAGGCGGTCACGGTCATCACCGCGACCCGACCCGAGGTGGTCCTCCTCGATGTCCACCTCCCGGGCGGCGGCGGAGTCGAAGTCCTGCGCCGCTGCGCCCCGTTGATGGCGGCCGCGGAGCAGCCGGTTCGCTTCCTGGCCCTGTCGGTCTCGGACGCGGCGGAGGACGTCATCGGCGTGATCCGAGGCGGCGCGCGGGGCTACGTCACGAAGACCATCACCGGCACGGACCTGGTCGACTCCATCTTCCGTGTCCAGGACGGCGACGCGGTGTTCTCCCCGAGGCTGGCGGGCTTCGTCCTGGACGCCTTCGCCTCGACGGACGCGCCCCCGGTGGACGAGGACCTCGACCGCCTCACCCAGCGCGAGCGCGAGGTACTGCGACTGATCGCCCGCGGCTACGCCTACAAGGAGATCGCCAAGCAGCTCTTCATCTCCGTGAAGACGGTGGAGTCCCATGTGTCGGCGGTACTACGGAAGTTGCAGCTGTCGAACCGCCATGAGCTGACGCGGTGGGCGACGGCGCGACGGCTGGTGTAATCCCGTCGAGGTCCAGCGAGAACCAGACGGTCTTGCCGACTCCATCCCGTCGGGGTGCCGTCCCCCATGTGTCGGCGAGCAGGGTGAGCAGAATCAGGCCGCGCCCCGACTCGTCCTCCGGAGACGGGTTCCGGAAGGTCGGCATCGTGTCACTCGCGTCCGTCACCGAGACGCGAAGCCGGCGACCGTCGTCCTCCAGCGCGTAACGCGTCCGGATCTCGCGGCCGGGGGAGACGTGGGCGTGCCGGTAGGCGTTGGTCATCAGCTCGCTGAGCAGCAGCACAGCTGTGTCTGTGACGTCCTCCGGGAGTTTCCAGTCGGCGGCCTGCTCACGGAGCCGGGCGCGGGACCGGCCCACGCTGCGGGGGTGGCGGGGCAGTTGCCACTCGACTGCTTCCTCGGACATGCGCGCGTCTCTTCCGTGCGGGTGCTTCTCCGTCATTTGCCGTGATCAGGCTGGTGGTTGACGCGTAACCTCGGGGAGTGGCGGAGTGTGTACAGAGGGTGCGTGTACACGGGGTGTCGGCGGGAGACGGGTGGGCGCGAACGATGACTCAGCCGAACTGGCGGTACTGTGGCGGGCAGGTCAAGCTGTGGCGCGAGGAGGCGGGGGTAGGTCGGCAGGCCCTCGCCGAAGAGGCCGGGTACGACTACGAGTACGTCAAGTCGATGGAGTGCGGGCGCCGACGGCCGACGCTGCGGTTGTTGCAGGTCGCGGACCAGATGTGCGGGGCGCGGGGGAAGTTGCTGGCGGGCCATGAGTTCCTGAAGCCGGAGCCGTTTCCTGCGCGGTCGCAGGAGTACATGGAGTTGGAGGCCGAGGCGATCGCCGTCCATCACTATGCGCTGGGTCTGATTTCCGGCCTGCTACAGACGGAGGGTTATGCGCGGGCGTTGATCGGCGACAGTTGTCCACCGCTGGATGACGAGACCGTCGAGGAGCGGGTTCGAGGGCGGCTGAAGAGGCAGGAGGCGCTGACGCGCCGGACCGGGACCGTGTACGGGTTCGTGATTCATGAAGCCGCGCTGCGTACGGGAGTTGGTGGGCCGGAGGTCATGCGAGAGCAACTGCTTCATCTGGTGGAGGTTGGCGCCCTGCGTAACGTGTCCATCCAGGTACTGCCCTTCGGAACATGTGGGGGCCTCGCTCTCAACGGCTCGTTCGTGCTGCTGGAGACAGCCGATCGCGAGCACTTCGCATACGTTGAGAGCCCGGAGACGAGTGCGCTCCATGCTGATGTCCACAAGGTCAGCAACCTGGCGCAGGCGCATGGCATGATCCGCATGCAGGCATACGGAGTTGAGGAGTCTGCGGCGTTCATCAGGAAGGTGGAGGAGGAGCTATGAGTAGCGATCTCGAGTGGTTCAAGTCCAGCTACAGCGACTCCCAGGGCGGTGAGTGCCTCGAAGTCGCCCTCCACCCCCACACCACCCACGTCCGGGACTCGAAGCTCGGCCCCCAAGCCCCTTGCTTCGACGTTCCCGCAGACGCCTGGGCCGCCTTCATCGCGTACGCCTCCCGCGAGGCCTGAGCTCCGGGCTTCGGGCGTCGAGATCCGAGCCCCTCTTTCAAGGAATGGGCGGAAAGAATCCACCCACCCTCCCGCCCTCCCCGCGTCCAACTCGCCCGCGCACCAGCCGAGATGACTTTTCGTGATCGGCTTGCGACGCGCAGTCGCGAACCTCTAGCGTTCGCGACAACAAACAACCCCGGTCGGGTGCTACCAACACCCGCCGGGGTCTCACCCTCAAGATCGTGAGGCGATCCTGTGGCTTACGAAAACTCTAACGCTGCCCTGCCCGCGCCCGCAGCCCATCCCATGGCCAAGCCCGGCTACGGCAAACGCTCCGCCCCCGACCAACAGCGGCCGAAGCCCGACGACTTCCAGAACCTCCCACCCCGCGAGGCCTATCTCGCGAGCCTCATCGACCAACTCCCCGAGAACGCGGCGATGGACGCCAAGACCCTCGCCAAGGCCCAGCCTCTTTACGGGCAGCAGGCAGTGCGCTCGGCGCTCAACGAACTCGGGCGCGCCGGGCATCTGCGGCGCGTACGGCGTCGTATCCCTCCCGCTGAGGGCGAGACCGGCACGCGGTGGGTGTTCCACACGTTCTGGTCACGTACCGCACGTGACGACGAATGGTGGGCCGGGACGCTCGAAGGTGACGTGACGCCCGAGGCCGCTGAGCCCGCGGCACCGGAGGTCTCCGAGGACGTCGTACGACCGTCCGAGGCGTACGACGTCCTCGCCCGCCTCGGGCTCCGCGACCCGCGCCTCGCCCTGTCCGCCGCCGACTGCACCGCGCTCGAAGAGCTGGCCGGTGAATGGCTCGCCCGAGGCATGTCGCCGGACCAGCTTTCTCAGGTGCTCACCGCAGGGCTCCCGGAACAGGTGCACTCACCTCGCGCCTTCGTACGGCGCCGCCTCACCGACAAACTGCCACCCGACCGCCCCGTTGCCGCACCGAGCCCGCGACCCCGCAGCATGATGGAGTGCACCGACTGCCGTGTGCCGGGACGGCCCGAGGCGCTGCCCGGAGGTCTGTGCCGGGGATGCAGCGGCCGGGACAGAGGGGCGGAGCCGATGCCGACCCAGACGCAGATCCATCAGGTGCGGGCGCGGGTGGAGGAGATGCGGGCTGCTCTCAGGGGGTGAGGAAGCGGCGTTCGCGTCGGTTCGAGAGCCATCTCACCAGCGAGACTACAGCGGCTGCGACAAACCCCGCGAGAACAGGTGGCCAGATTGCTCCGTCGATACTCGTTCCGTCGATCACGCGGGGGAAGCCGAACGCGGCAGCGATCACGAGGATGTAGCTCAGCATTCGCATCCAGCGTTTCCGCCTGATGTCGGTTTGTGACGCTGCCAGATAGCTCTGTTCGAGGTCCGTGAGCGTCAGCTTTTCTCTGATCGGGGTTTCCTCAACGGCATTCAGGCTCCATGCGTCCAGCAGCTCTTTAGAAGCATGTCCGGAGTCCCTCCAGTCCTCGGCGGCTTCAGACAACCTCCAGCGTAGGTCGAGTACTGAACCAGCCTCCGCGTACCACTCAAAGAACCGCGGCCACGCAAACACGAAAGCGGAGTGGGCGAGCTGTACGCGGGTGGTCGGGGTGTCGTAGGAGGTGACCAACAGCCGGTACACCAGCAGTTGTTCGCAGATGTCGGCGGCTCCCATTGCTGCGATGGCTGTCATGGGGACTGCTCGCCTCTGCGGCATGCCATCGGAACCGGCAGTGACGAGGCGCAACAGGAGCTCGCGCGCCTGCCTCTTGCCAGACGAGTCGATCGAGTCGAACCATCCCTCAGCGGTAACTGCCAGGCTTTCCTTCAAGCCGCCGGTCTCCACGTACGCCTGATGGGTGAGATAGCCGTCCCTCCTGCGCAGCCACAGGTTACGGAGAGTGAACTGTAGGAACGGCAGGGCTCCCGGCTCGTCGCCCACGTCGTTCAGCAGGCGGTCGGCGAGGCCCGGTTCCAGGTGGAGGCCCACGGCTCGCGCCGGCGATTCCACCGTCTGCCGCAGTTCGTCGGAGGACATGGGGGTGAGTTCGACGCAGTGGTGTGAGGGAAGGGACGCGGCGCGGTCGGAACGTAGGACGACCAGGGGGAGAACCACCGGATCAGGCGTGTCGATGAGCTCTCGCAGTGCGGCGTCGCGAGCGTTGTCGGACATCCACTCGGGCGGGTCGAAGACGACGACCACCTTGCGGGAGCGTCGCGGAAGGCTCGTCAGCGAGCGCAGCGCTTCCTCCACCGCCGGGACACGGCCGTCATCGTCGACGTGGACGATCGGCCAGAGTTCGCTGCCCGACAGCGCCCCTGCGCGGAGAGCCGGGAGTACGCCGGCGTTCACCAAACTTGTCTTGCCGCTCGCCGAATCGCCGATGACCGCGCAAGTGCCGCGCTGATCCAGGGTCGTCAAGACTTTGTGCACCAGGACGTCCCGCCCGAAGAACAGCGGCGCGTCAGCTTCCGAGAAGGGCGAGAACCCGGGATACGGGATCGGATCGTCGTAGCGCGACGGCTTGGTCTTCCGAATCGACTGTTGCAGACCTGCTCGGACGGCCTCCAGCAGTCGATCCTCGTCCAGCCCTCCCCTGAGATCGAGAAAGGTGTAGCTACGCAGTACCTCCGGGAGAATGTCGGAGCCGGGCAGGAGTACCGGCAGCAGACGTGTCTCACTTGTGGCGGTCAGTACGTCCACCTGGGTCTGCTGCCAATCGCTCAGCCGACCCGTTGAGCCGACCAGGAACAGGCTGACCTTGGCTCCTGGGATGTCCCACCGCTCGCCCATCGCTGTCTCGGCGACCCGGAGTCTCCCTCGGCCGCCCAGCAGTTCGCGGATCTGATCGGCCGCTTCTTGGTCGGTGACGCTGTATGAGACGAAGACGTCCGGTGAAGAGAACCGCGTCGTCGGGTCGTACCGCGTCTCGACCGGCTCGACTCCGCCCGCGCCCCGCCCTCCGCCGGCGGCCTCCGCACGCAACGCCGCAACCGCGTTCCGCTCCGGCGCCAGCAGTGCGATCGCGTTCCGCAGGCTGTCGTACGCCCGTACCAGCGCCCGGCGTTCCTCTGCCCGCCCCGGATCGGTGATGACCTGCTCCTCGAAGGCGTACGCGGGCACGTAGGGCACTTGGAGGTCCCAGAAGCTGAGGTGTGCCTGTTCCAGCGCATCCGGCGTGAAGCGGCCGAAGGTGTCCTCGAAGCGTTCGGCGAAGAGTTCCAGGAGCTCTGAGTCCTGCTGGTCCACCCGCGCCGGGACCACCAGAACCTCCAGGGGGCGATCGTCGCGTACCGCCTTGACCTGGGGGGAGAGGAAGTGGCGGACCATCCATGCCGTGCCCTCCAGGTTCTGGAGGTTGGGCGCGCACAACGCCACGATCACGTCCGCCAGTTGGTACGCGCAGACGCCGCCGAGTTCCGTCACGCCCGTGCGGCTGTCCACCAGGACGATGTCGTACCGGTCCGCGCACGTCCTGCGGAACCACTCGAAGAACAGCTCGCCCGACCAGACGTAGTAAAAGTCCTGCCAGTCGAAGCGCCGCAACTCCGCGCCATAGCGCGCGATCTGGTCGTCCGACAGGCGCAGGCCCGCCGGAATCAGGTCCAGGCAGCCGCCGTCCGAGCGGGGCGGGTAGATCGTGGAGATGTAGCGGTCGAGGTCGCGGTAGGCGTCCTCCTCGCCCTCGTCGGTCCCCGAAGAGGCCACGGACATCGCGTACTTGAAGGCCAGGAGCAGGTCCAGCAGGCCTTCCCGGCCCCGCACCCGTTCGTGCTCGATCGGGAAGAAGTGCTCCAGGCCCGGTGCCTCCAGGTCGAAGTCGACCATCAGCACCCGCATGCCGCTTCTCGCCAGCTGGTCCGCGATGTTGGCGAGGGCCATGGAGCGGCCGACGCCGCCTTTGTAGGAGTAGAACGTGACGATCACGGCGCTCCGCCTTCCGTGACGAGCTGGGCCATGGCGCCGGAGGGGCGGATGCCGAGTTCCGCTTCCAGGCGCCGGGCCTTGTCGGCGCTCGGCCGGGCGTTGCGGTAGGCATCCAGCGTCTGGGGGAGGCTGGCGCGGAGCCAGCGGTCGAGGTGGCGCCTGCTGGCTACGTTCATCTCGCAGAGGGGGTCGAGCGCGTCGCCGAAGCGGTGGTGGGTGTGGTGGAGGCGCTCGGCCAGGACACGGCGGATGAGCTCGTGCGGGGTGCCGGCGGCGGGGTCGCCGGGCGAGAGGGTGATGAAGGAGACCTGGGGGCCTTCGTAGAGCGGAGAAGCGCGGAAGGCCTCCTCCAAGTGGTGGTGGAGCAGGGAGAGTTCGTCCGCGACCACCAGGCAGCCATTGCGGGACATGTCCTGGAAGACGAGTGAGTGGGCGAGGTCGTAGGAGAGCAGGTCGTCGAAGAGGTACTGCTGGAGTCTGATCTTTCTGCCGCGCAGGAGCAGATCGGGGTCGTTCACTCCGGACACCGCGGTCTCCAGGACGTGGGTGATGGTTCTGCTCTCGGCGCCGAACGGCTTCCAGTCCGCCCGTGTCGTGCCGTACCGGGCGCGGATCGACGCCTCAGGCAGGCCGAACCCCTCGATGATGTCCCTCACCTGCCCGGACGCCGTACCGAGCAGGTCGTCCGCCTCCGCACCGGTCATGGCCACCACCACGACCGGCAGGCCTATCTCGTGGTCGGGGCGTTGGAGTCCGACGGTTTGCAGGAGGGCTTCGTGCAGTCGGTTCGGCAGCGTGCGAGTCGCGGACTCGGCGAGTATCTCGGTGATGCCCCAGCGCCCGGCGTCGGCTGTGGCCGACTCGGTGTTCGAGCCCGGTGCGGCGATGCCGAGCAGGGGGTGCGCGGTGCGGGCCCGGGCCAGGCCCAGGATGCGGCGGGTGCGCTCGGGGTTCTCACCGAGCATGGTCGCCAGGGGCGGGGACAACAGGAGGCCGACCGTGCGGGACGCGGTCACGGCACGGTCCAGGGCGAGCATCTCCTGGGGTGTGGAGCTGAGGAGGGCGGTGGAGGACGTGGTGACGTTCCACATGGCCCCGACCGCCGAAGCCAACTGGGCCGCTGTCTCGCGGTCCTTGGGGGCGTGCAGCAGATGGAGGTCGTTGACCAGCTTCCGGGGGTGCGGGGGCTCCGCGACGGGCCTCGGCGGGGCTGCGGCGCCCGGCGGCAGTTGCAGGTCGGCCGCGACCGCCGAGACCACCTCCGCGGCGAGCCCGTCGGGGTTGGTGAACCAGCCGACACCGTGATCCTTCTTCAGTTCGTCGCGCAGGCGCCTGATGCCCACGGCCCCGTGCTCGCCGGGGTCGGTCACGGCGTCGACGTGGTCCATCGGCCACGCGGCGCCGTCCTTGACCAGGAAGATCAGCCGCTTGCGGCCCGCCTCACCGGCCTTGCGGTACTCCAGCTCGGTGATCGACCGCCCGTCCGGGTTCTGCGGGCCGACCTCGGGGACGAAGCCATAGCGGAAGGCGAAGAGTCCGATGTAGACATCGCAACTCTCCACATCCGCCAGGCATTTCTCCAGAGGGCGGTCGTCGAAGGCCGTGTAGTCCTCCATGGCGACCACGCCCATCGGAAGCTTGCGCAGCTTGTCCAGTACCGCCGCCCGGTACTTCTTCAGGTCGGACACCGTTGAGGACAGATAGACCTTCACCCTGCGTACCTCGCTCCTTACACGGTGGGAACAAGGTACCGGCGGCAAAGCCCCAGGGAGACCCCCTTGGTCACACCACCCGCGTCGCCCCCGCGAACGGCATCTCGTCAATGGGTGCGATCCGTACCGGCGCCGTCGGATTCGGTGCGTGGATCATCTGGCCGTTGCCGATGTAGATGCCGACGTGGGAGATGGCGGAGTAGAAGAAGACGAGGTCGCCCGGCTGGAGTTCGGAGCGGGAGACGCGGCGGCCCGCGTCGATCTGGGCGTAGGTGGTGCGCGGGAGGGAGATGCCCGCGGAGCGGTAGGCGGCCTGGGTGAGGCCGGAGCAGTCGAAGGCGTCGGGGCCGGTGGCGCCCCAGACGTAGGGGCTGCCGAGCTTGGTGTAGGCGTAGGAAACGGCTGCCGCGGCGCGGGAGTTGGTGGCCTGGGCGGTGGAACCCGTGGTGGGGGTCAGGGTGTCCCGGGCGCTGCCGGTTCCCGAATCCCGCGACGCGTGCTGGGTGTCCGTCGCGCGTTCCTCCGACGGGAGTTGGGCCAGTAGGCGGCGTGCCGCGTCCAGCTTCCCGGTGATTGTCTTCTTGTGCCGCTTCAGCTCGGCCTGGCGGGTCTTGAGGGAGGCCAGTTCGATGTGGGCGGCGCCTCGGAGTTGTTCGATCTCGCGCAGTTGCTTGCGCACGCTCGCCACCGACGCCGCCTGCCGTGTGCCGGCGCGGTCCACGAACTCCGCGCTGTCCAGGTAGTGGTCGGGGTCGGAGGACAGAGCCAGTTGGAGGGACGGGTCCAGCCCGCCCTCGCGGTACTGTGCCGCCGCCATCGAACCCAGCGCGTCCCGCGCCGAGTTGAGCTTGTCCGTCTTGCGGGCCGCCTCGTCGCGCAGGGTCTTCAGGCGTTCCTCGGCCGCGTCCGCCTTCTCCTTCGCGCCGTTGTACTTCTCGGTGGCGACCTCCGCCTCCTGGTACAGCTGGTCCACCTTCGCCTTCACCTGAGCCGGTGTCAGGTTCGGCTCGGCGTGCCCGATCCCGTCGAAACCCGTTGCGGTCGCCGCGCCCGCGAGGGCGATCGTCGCCGCCGTACGGGCCGTGTTGCCGCCGACCGAGTGCTGTCTGGGCTTGCGGTGCGCTGCCACGTGGACTTGCACGTCCTTTCGTACGACCGCCTCGACCGGAGAGGCCCGGTGGTGGCCGCCCCGGGCCGTCACCGGCCGTGCCGACGCCAGGGGGAGCGTCGTACGACCGCCCGGGGCGGTTTACGCGTCCGGCGGCGGCCCGCACAGGGGGAGCGGGCCGCCGCCGGACCTTCTCGGCGGTGGTGATCGACTGCCGCCCCTGGCCCGGGCGGCGGTGGGGAGCCGGTCACCTGGTGGAGGACGCTAAACCTGTGTGTGTCGTGGGGGTAACGGGTTGCGCGGAACTGCTCCCAGGCGGCTGACGGGTGACCGGATACGACCACGAGCCCGTTGCCTCGCCGCCGACTTCGCGCGGGGTGATGACCGAAGTGCGGATTTCCCGATATGGGTGGGTCGCCGAGTGCTATGGCGCATATATGCAAGCCCGTCAGGGGTGAGTGACGGGGCGGTCCAGGGTTACTCAAGGGGGCCTGAAATAGGCTCCGGGCCCATGGACGTACTCATCTCTGTCTTCCTCGTACTGCACTTCGTCGGCATAGTCGTGCTGCTCGGCGGCTACCTCACCCAGGTGAAGGCGATGAACCAGGGGACCGCCCGTTTCAGCCCGCTGATGCTGCGTGGCGCGCTGGCCATGCTGGGTACCGGCGTGCTCCTGGTCGCCCTCAACAAAGCGGACGACCAGTCCCTCAACAGCGTCAAACTCGCTGTGAAGCTGGCCGTGCTCGTCGTGATCCTCGGCCTCGTCTATGTGAAGCGGGACGAGGAGCGGGTGGACAAGGCGCTGTTCAGCGCGGTTCCCGCACTTGTCGTCGTGAACATCCTCATCGCCACGCTGTGGAGCTGAGGGCGCCGACGCCGACGCGGGCCGCCACGACGGCTCCCACCGCGACCGCCAGCCACACCGCCACGGCGATCCACAGCAGCACCTCGCCGGGCGTCTTCAGCCAGGACACCTCCAGGGCGGCGGCGACGGACAGCGTCGCCACCGCCGTCATCCCCATCGGGAACACGGTCGCCCAGCGGCGCACGTCGTAGCGCGGGCGCCGCCACCCGATCTCGGCGATCAGCAGAACGACGTACCAGGACAGGTCGAGGACGAGCAGAGCGAGGGTCACGGCGCGCAGGACGCCGCGGTCGTCGTCGTTCCACAGATACAGGCGCGCGCTGTCGGCCGCGATCAGCTTCGAGCCCGCCAGCGCCGAGATGGCCATCGCCCCGCCGGCCACCCAGTGGTCCCCGGCACCCTGCGTCACCTGGCGCAGATCGAAGCGGGCCAGGGCCAGGCCGTAGGCCACCAGGCCCAGCCAGAACAGCACCAGCGCCGCCCGCGCGAGCCACGCCGTGGGCAGCGCCCCGGCCAGCGTCGCGCCGAGCACGGCCAGTCCCTGCGTGGCGACACAGGCCAGGAACACCGCCCCGGGCATCCTCCGCTTCCAGTGCCCCACCACCAGCACGATCAGTACCGGCCACAGCAGCGTCGACAGCGCGAGCAGCGCCTCGGCGAGGGTCTGCCAGCCGAGCGCGGAGAAGCGGGTGCCGAGCACCGTGGTCGCCGCGACGGCCGTGAGCGCACCCGGCGTCTCCGCCTCCGTCACCCACCGCGACCGTTGCCACAGCAGTCGTACGACGAAGTCGGCGGCCAGCGCCACCCAGGCCACGCTCGCCAGCGCCAGCGCGATACGGGACACCACCTCGTACCCCGTCAGATGGAGACCGATCGACAGGATGCCGGTCGCCATCACCGCGGAGCCCGCGGCGGGCGGCCGCTGCGCCCACCAGGTGCGGAGGGGGGAGGTATGGGGTGTATCGGGCATGGGGTGATGCTATGGAGCGGGGTGGGGGTTGAGAGCGGGGCACGCGCGCGTGGGGGAGAAAAACGCGCGGGGTGAGGGCAGCTGAGTAGTTGCGCTCATGACAGGAGGGGAGGGGGGTGGGGAGACTGCGGCACATGTCCTACCGACGATCAGTCGTCCTGGCCGCCCTCGCCTCCCTCGCGGTGCTCGCCCTGGCCGCCTGTGGAAGCGAACGAGCCGGGGAGCAGTCCGTGGGCGCACCGACGCCCACGCCCTCCTACCCGCCCCCGCCCAAGTGCGCCCAGGCCGCCGAGACGCCCCCGCCCGCGTCCTCCTCACCCGTGCCGAGCGCGACCGCCTCACGGGGCGAGGGAGCCGGAGACCAGCCCCCCAACTACGCCGACAACCACGCGTACCGCATGCAGGCGTCCCTCAGCGCCGAACGCGAGGCCAGTGGACTGGCCTCGGCCGGGCTCATCCGCAAGGAGCTGGAGAAGGTCCGGGCGGCAGGCGGGGCGGGGGCGTACGGGGTCTACGGGGACGAGCGCGTCGAGGCGGCGCTCCAGCGCCTCGGCTGCGGACCGGAACACGGGGTCTTCGTCGGGAACGGGTTCTACGCCGTCTACACCGGCCTCGCGTGCGTGTCGGGGCGGGTGACGAAGGACGAGCTGACCACCGAGGTGCACGGTGTCTACGCCGAGCCCCAGCCCGGGGCGGGGCCCTGCGTAGAGAACCGCGGAGGTCACTGACCTGCGTCAGGCCGGGCGGACCACACTGTGGATCGCCGACTCGCCGTCGTAGTAGATCGACTCCTCGCGGACGTACGCCCCCGGCTTCGGCGCGTGGATCATCATGCCGTTGCCGATGTAGATGCCGACGGGGCTGACATCGTCGTAGAAGAAGACGAGGTCGCCGGGCTGGGCGTTGGCGAGGGGGACCGTGGTGCCGAAGTTGACCTGGTCGTAGGTGGTGCGGGGGAGGGAGATGCCGGCGGCGTTCCAGGCGGCCTGGGTGAGGCCGGAGCAGTCGTAGGAGTCGGGGCCGGTGGCGCCCCAGACGTACGGCTTGCCGATCTGGGAGCGGGCGAAGGCGAGCGTCTTGTCGGCCTTCGTGGCGTAGGAGGAGTCCGTGGAGGTCTCCGAGGACGAGCTGCTCCCCGCCTTCTCGGCCGCCGCCGCTTCCTCCGCCGCCTTCTGCTCGGCGGCCTTCTGCTGTTCGGCCAGCTCCGCGGCCTTGCGGGCGGCCTCCTCCTGCTTCTTCTTCTCGATCGCCGCGAGCCGCGCCTTCTCCTCGGCGGTCAGCTGCGACAGCAGCTCGCGCGCGGCGGAGAGCTTGCGCTGGACGGTCGCCTTGGCGGTCTTCAGGTCGCCCTGCGACTCGGTGAGCGTCTCAAGGCTCTTGGTGGCCTCCTGGCGCTTCTTCATCGTCGCGGACTGCGCGCTGATGTAGTCGTCGACCGCGCCCTTCTGACGGTCCGTCATGCGGCCCATCAGCTGCGTCTGGTCGAAGTAGTCCTGCGGGGTGTCCGCGAGCAGGAAGGTCGCGGTGTCGGGCGCGGAGGCGCCGGTGCGGTACTGGGCCGCGGCGAAGGATCCGAGCTCCTCACGGGCCTCGTTGAGCTTCTCGGTGCGCTTGGCGACGTCGTCGAGGAGGGTGTCGACGTCCGCGCGCTGCTTGGCGGTCTTCTCCTTCGCCGAGTTGTACTTCTCGGTCGCCGACTCCGCCTGCCGGTAGAGGTCGTCGACCTTCTTCTCGACTTCCTCCAGGCTCGGCTTGTCGTCGGTCGAGGGTGCGGCGGTGGCCGTCTGGGAGAGCAGGGCCACGGAGGTGAGGGCGGCCGTTGCGAGCGCGGGGGTGCGTATGCCTGCTACGCGCGTTCCCGCAGGACGCGGCTTTGCGTGCGACGCCAAGGGAGGCGACTCCTTCCATGTTCCGCCTACCGAGTTAGCTGTCGGGTTCGGGCGGGTGGTTCGGAAGGTGTGCCCTACGGCCGCTCCCGGGAGGGAGTCGGGCCGATTCACCCCAAGGTCGGTGTGGGTCCCCGGCTCCGGCTGCCATGGCGGCGCACCGGACTCAGCGGAGGCCGCGCGGCCCGGCGACGTTCGCCGGTGGGGGTCGTACGGCCTGCCCGGCACGGTAGCCAACTGGTGTGGCCCCTGTGAAGGTTGATGTCCGATAGGCCCGATACATTTTTGTGACCTTGGGTGGGCAAGGGGGCTGATCATTCGGTTTCTCACGGAACGTGACGGAGCAGTCCTGGAGGGTGAGAGGGCCCGACTTCTCGGGGCGGCGGCGGGGTGTCAGTGGGGAGCCCTAGACTCGGAGAGCGATGACAGGCCTCTTTGACGACAGCTTCCTGGCGAACCTCCAGGCCCCCCAGGGGCACGAGGAGGAACCCCCGCCGCCGCCCGAGGACGAGCACGGACCGGAACCGGACCACGTTCCGGACGATCTGTTCGGCGGGAAGTTCGACGTGCCCCCGGACCGGGACGGGTACTACCGCGACGGCGCCCCGCGCCCCGCCCTGGACGCGGCGGCGCTGATCGAGGGGCTCAACGAGAACCAGCGGGCGGCCGTCGTCCACTCCGACACCCCGCTGCTCATCGTGGCCGGCGCCGGCTCCGGCAAGACGCGTGTGCTCACCCACCGCATCGCCTACCTGCTGGCCGAGCGCAACGTGCACCCGGGCCAGATCCTCGCGATCACCTTCACCAACAAGGCCGCCGGTGAGATGAAGGAGCGTGTCGAGCAGCTCGTCGGCCCGCGCGCCAACGCGATGTGGGTCATGACCTTCCACAGCGCGTGCGTGCGGATCCTGCGGAGGGAATCCAAGAAGCTCGGCTTCACCTCGTCGTTCTCGATCTACGACGCCGCCGACTCCAAGCGCCTCATGGCCCTCGTCTGCCGTGACCTGGACCTCGACCCCAAGCGCTTCCCGCCCAAGTCCTTCAGCGCCAAGATCAGCAACCTCAAGAACGAGCTGATCGACGAGGAGGACTTCGCCGCCCAGGCCACCGACGGCTTCGAGAAGACCCTCGCCCAGGCCTACGCCATGTACCAGTCGCGGCTGCGCGAGGCCAACGCCCTCGACTTCGACGACCTGATCATGACGACGGTCAACCTGCTGCGCGCCTTCCCGGACGTCTCCGAGCACTACCGCCGCCGCTTCCGGCACGTCCTGGTCGACGAGTACCAGGACACCAACCACGCCCAGTACGCACTGGTGCGTGAACTGGTCGGGACGAGCGAGCACCCGGTCGACGTACCCCCCAACGAGTTCGACGTCCCGCCCGCCGAGCTCTGCGTCGTCGGTGACGCCGACCAGTCGATCTACGCCTTCCGGGGTGCGACGATCCGCAACATCCTCCAGTTCGAGGAGGACTACCCGACCGCGACGACGATCCTGCTGGAGCAGAACTACCGCTCCACCCAGACGATCCTCTCCGCCGCCAACGCGGTCATCGAGCGCAACGAGTCCCGTCGCCCCAAGAACCTGTGGACCAACGCGGGCGCCGGCGCGCGCATCACCGGGTACGTCGCGGACACCGAGCACGACGAGGCCCAGTTCGTCGCCGAGGAGATAGACCGACTGACGGACGCGGGCGATGCGAAGGCCGGCGATGTCGCCGTCTTCTACCGCACCAACGCCCAGTCCCGAGTCTTCGAGGAGATCTTCATCCGCGTCGGCCTGCCCTACAAGGTCGTCGGCGGCGTCCGCTTCTACGAGCGCAAGGAGGTCCGGGACGTCCTGGCCTACCTCCGTGTCCTCGCCAACCCCGAGGACTCGGTGCCGCTGCGCCGGATCCTCAACGTCCCCAAGCGCGGCATCGGCGAGCGCGCCGAGGCGATGATCGACGCCCTCTCGCAGCGGGAGAAGATCAGCTTCCCGCAGGCGCTCAAGCGCGTCGACGAGGCGTACGGCATGGCCGCGCGGTCGACCAACGCCGTGAAGCGGTTCAACGTGCTGATGGAGGAGCTCCGTACGATCGTCGACTCCGGCGCGGGACCGGCGACCGTCCTGGAGGCGGTGCTCGAACGCACCGGCTATCTCGCCGAGTTGCAGGCCTCCACCGACCCGCAGGACGAGACCCGGATCGAGAACCTCCAGGAACTCGCCGCCGTGGCCCTGGAGTTCGAGCAGGAGACGGCGGAGGGCGAGGAGTCCCCCGGGCTCGCCGCCTTCCTGGAGCGCGTCGCGCTCGTCGCCGACTCCGACCAGATCCCCGACGAGGACGAGGACGGCTCCGGCGTCATCACCCTGATGACTCTCCACACCGCCAAGGGACTTGAGTTCCCGGTCGTCTTCCTCACCGGTATGGAGGACGGCGTCTTCCCGCACATGCGCTCCCTCGGCCAGACCAAGGAACTGGAGGAGGAGCGGCGCCTGGCGTACGTCGGCATCACGCGCGCGCGGGAACGGCTCTATCTGACCCGCTCCTCACTGCGCAGCGCGTGGGGGCAGCCGTCGTACAACCCGCCCTCGCGCTTCCTGTCGGAGATCCCGGAGCAGCACGTGGAGTGGAAGCGCACGGGCGCCACCGCCGCTCCCGCGGGCCCGGTCTCGGGTGTCGCGTCCTCGCTGTCGTCCTCCCGCTCCCGCTCCTCTGCGCGGGGCGCGTCCGGCTTCGCCACGAGCCGCGCCTCGGACAAGCCGGTCGTCTCGCTCGCCGTCGGAGACCGGGTCACCCACGACCAGTTCGGGCTCGGCACGGTCATGGCGGTGAAGGGCACGGGTGCGAACACGGAGGCGACGATCGACTTCGGCGAGGCCAAGCCGAAGCGGTTGCTGCTGCGGTATGCGCCGGTGGAGAAGCTGTAGCGCTCCGTCGGGGGGCGGTTGTTCGGCTGCGGGCCGGTGGGGGCTGGTCGCGCGGTTCCCCGCGCCCCTTACGGGGCGCGATGCTTACGTCGGGTCCAAGCCGTGGCTTCTCAGCCACGGCAGCGGGTCGATCGCCGAGCCGCCCGCCGGGCGCACCTCGAAGTGCAGGTGCGGGCCGGTCGAGTTGCCGGAGTTGCCGGAGTACGCGATCGGGTCGCCGGCCTTGACCGTCGTACCGGAGGCGACGCGGTAGCTGGAGAGGTGGCAGTACCACGTCTCGGTGCCGTCCATCGCGGTCACGATCATCATGTTGCCGTAGGCGCTGTTCCACTGCGTGCGCACGGTGCCGTCGGTCGCGGACATCACCGTCGTGCCGTACGAGACCGGGAAGTCGATGCCCGTGTGCACGGACATCCAGTTGACGCCGGCCTGACCGTAGTAGGCGCTGAGGCCGTGCTGGGCGACCGGGAGGGCGAACTTGGGGCGCAGCCGCTCCTTGCGGGCCGCCTCCTCCGCCGCCTTCTTCTTCTCGGCCACCTGCTGGGCCTTGAGGTCGATGCGCTCCTGCGTACGGCTGGCCCGGTCGGCGAAGTCGTCGGCGCCCGCGGAGAGGGACTCCAGTTGGGTGTCGAGCTTGTTGTTCGCGGCGGACGGCTTGACGGACTTGGCCGTGGCGTCGGACGCGCTCGCCGAGGTGTTCTTGTCGTCGCTCAGGCCGCCCACGGAGGCGGCGGCGATCCCGGTGACACCCATGACGCACGCGGACGGCACGGCGATCTTCATCAGCGCGGAGCGCTTGGCGGGCGGACGGCGGCGGGAGCGGCCCGCGTTACGGGCGGCCATGCGGGAGCCCGGGGCAGGGGTGGGGTCTTCCTGGTCGTCGAGGAGCGGGGCGGCTGTGCCCTCGGGGCCGTCGGCTTCGGAGAGGGCGGGCAGCTCGCCGGTGGCGCTCAACTCGGCGTCGTGCTCGGCCGGTTCCTCGTAGGAGACCTGCTCGAACATCGCCGTCGATCCGTGGTCGACCGGCTCCGCGTGGGGCTGAGCGGTGTCCCCGCTGTCGGAGTTCCACTGGGTGGCGTCGTACGCCCCGGTGTCGAAGGCCTGCGTGCCCCATTCCCAGTGCTGGGTCTGGTCGGCCCCGCCCGCCGACCGGTCGGGCTGGAGCCAGGCGTTGGCGTCCCACTGACCACTCGCGTCCACCGCGCCGGCCTGCGGCGGGATCGCGGAGAGCTGCTGATGCTCGCCGGTCCAGCCCGTCGTGTCGTACGCGCCCGTGTCGTAGGCGGCGTGGTGCTGGGCCGCGTACTGGTCGTAGTTCAGGGTCTGCTGACTGCCCGTGGCCCACTGATTGGCGTCGTACGACCCGGTGTTGTCACCGGGGAGACTGCCGAACAGGGGGTCGGTGTCGAAGTGGGCGGCGGTGGCCTGCGCGCCCGTGTCGTAGGTGTAGCTCGCGAAGTCGCCGTACTGGGCATCCTGCGTGCCGTACGACGCATAGTGCGCCGACGAAGCGTCAGAAGCCGGAGTCGGGGTGGTCATGGTCCCCGACGTGTACGGGTCGTTCACCAACTTCTCTTTCGCCTCGACAACAGGGGCTGCCAGAGCAGTGCGGTGACTGTACCCGGCGGTATGCGGGCACGACAATCTTCGGCAGGTTTCGCGCCCGAAGGAAACGGGCATTCGGCCGTGTTTCGGGGGACTGTGGGCGCGACTTTGGCTTTGTGTTCGAAGATTGTTCGATGTCGGACGGCTGTCCTGCGGCTGTCACGCCACTGTGAGGCCCCCGGTGTCGGCGTCGGCCGTGGCACCCGTCCGCGTGGCGTCGAGCGCCTGTCGTATCCCCGTCGCGACGGCCGGGTGCACGGGCAGAGCGAGATGCCCGATCCCGCTCACCTGGACGTTCTGCGCCAGCAGATCGGGATGGTCGATACAGGCGGTCTCCAACGGGTCCATCAGATGGTCGAGGTCGCTCCAGAAACTCACGAAGTGCGTACGGCAGCCCGGCGCGGGCCGGCTCAGCTCCTCGAGCACCGCGGAGCCGGGGCGCATCTGCCGCACGATCGGATGGGCGTCGGCCAGCGGGACCACCCGGGTGCCCGAGTGCGGGGTGCCGAGGGTGACCAGGGTGCGGACCCGGAGGTCACCGCCGAGGCGCTGCACGTAGTAGCGGGCGATCAGACCGCCCAGGCTGTGTCCGACGACGTCGACCTGACTGCTGCCGGTGCGCTCGCAGATCTCCTCTATGTGCCGGCCGAGCAGCTCGGCCGCGACGCGGATGTCGCAGGTCAGCGGGGAGTAGTTGAGCGACTCGATGGGCCGGTGCCCGTGCTGGGCGAGGTTGCGGCGCAGCAGGACGAAGACCGAGCGGTTGTCGATGAAGCCGTGCAGCAGGACGACCGGCGGCCTGGTCTCGGTCGGCAGCTGTGCGGTGCCGTCACGGGGCGCGGGGAGCGGCGCGGCCGGCGACCGGCGCTCCTGGGTGACACCGGAGGGGTAGAGGAGGAGGTGCCCCGCGAGGATCGCCAGCTCCAGGGCGGTGGCCTTCAGCAGCGCCACGGACAGGCCCGCCAGTCTGCCCGGGAGCAGGCGCTGACAGAGCGGAAGAAGGGGCTGCACTGCCCGGGTGACCTTCATGGCCGACCTCCTGTCGGCACGCTGGAGGACGCCTCTGTCCCCCGTGTGCCCTCGTGGGAAGCCGGGCTCGCGGCGGGCGGCGGGGCATGCGGACGCCTGGTCGGCCCTGCGTGCCCTTCGTCCCGCCGTCGGCACACCGCACCGCCACGGCGCGCGGCCCGCGGCGCGGTGGTACGGAGACCTCGTTGCGGCTCCCGTTGCGCTTGCTCCCGCTGCGGTACGGGGGCCGCAGGGTGCTGCGGCCCGGGTGCCGCAAAGACTTGGAACGGTGCGCGGCTGACGTGTCCCACCGTGTGATTTCCCCCTCGGTCCGCACCGCGAAACTGCCGGTTGCGGGATGCTGGAGATAACGTTCGTTCACTTCCTCGCACACTGTGGTGTGAGGTTGCCGAAGGCGCTTCATGGAGGCAGTGATGGGTGTGGCAGCCGGTCCGATCCGCGTGGTGGTGGCGAAGCCGGGGCTCGACGGCCACGATCGCGGGGCGAAGGTGATCGCGCGGGCGCTGCGCGACGCCGGTATGGAGGTCATCTACACCGGCCTCCACCAGACTCCCGAGCAGATCGTCGACACCGCGATCCAGGAGGACGCCGACGCGATCGGCCTGTCCATTCTCTCGGGCGCCCACAACACTCTCTTCGCGGCCGTGATCGAGCTGCTCAAGGAGCGCGAGGCGCAGGACATCCTCGTCTTCGGCGGCGGCATCATCCCCGAGGCGGACATCGCACCGCTGAAGGAGAAGGGCGTGGCGGAGATCTTCACGCCCGGCGCGACCACCCAGTCGATCGTGGAGTGGGTCAGGGAGAACGTGCGGGAGTCGGCGGGGGCATAGGACGTCGACGACCGGCACGGGGCCGCGGGGGCGTGGCACCGTCACGGGGTCGCGGGGGCTCGGCGTTTCGGCTGAGGCGTGCCGGCGTGGGCGAACGGCTACGCCGGCCCCAGCTCCTGGAGCATCGCCGCCCGCAGCCGCAGCGTCGTGCCCAGCCGCTGGAACGCCTCCGCCCAGTAACCCCCGGCCCCCGGCGACGCGTCCTCCGTCTCGTCGGGCACCGCGAGCAGCCCGTCCAGCCGGCTCGCCTCCGCCGGATCGAGGCAGCGTTCGGCCAGCCCCATCACCCCACTGAAACTCCATGGATAACTCCCCGCGTCCCGAGCGATGTTGAGCGCGTCCACCACGGCCCGCCCCAGTGGTCCGGCCCACGGCACGGCACACCCTCCGAGCAGTTGAAACGCCTCCGACAGTCCGTGCGCCGCGATGAAACCGGCCACCCACTCGGCCCGTTCGCCCGGATCCAGCGTCCCGAGCAGCTTGGCGCGCTCGGCCAGCGACACCGCCCCGGGACCACCGGCCTCGGGCGCCGCGGGAGCCCCGAGCAGGGCCCGCGCCCAGCCGGCGTCCCGCTGCCGGACCGCCGCCCGGCACCACGCCGCGTGCAGTTCGGACTGCCAGTCGTCCGTCACCGGCAGCGCCACGATCTCCGCGGGCGTCCGCCCGCCGAGCCGCGCCGACCACGTCCCCAACGGGGTCGCCTCCACCAACTGGCCCAACCACCACGACCGTTCACCCCGTCCCGCCGGAGCCTTGAGTACGACACCGTCCCGCTCCATGCTCGAATCGCACTCGTGGGGCGCCTCAACGACGATCCACGGCACCTCGCGCGTACGGTCCACCGCCACGCACGCCGCCGCCCGCACCGCCATCCGCGCGGCGAGCGCCGACCCCGGCAGCGCCGAGAGCAGCTCGGCGGCCGTCGCCCGGACATTGCGGCTGCGGTCGGACAGCGCCTGCTCCAGGAACGGCTCGTCGTCCGCGCCCAGCCCCGTCCGGAGCGAGTCGAGGAACATCAGCCGGTCCTCGGCCCGCTCCGTCGCCCAGGTCGCCGACAGCAGCTCGCGCGCGACGGCGGGCTCGCGGGCCCGTATCGAGGCGAGCAGGGCGACCCGCTCGGCGAACAGGCCCTCCTGCCACAGTTGCCGGACCCGCTCCCCGTCCCGCGGCTGCGGCAGCGCCGCGTCGCCGCCCGGTGCCGCGCGCAGGGCGAACCGCCAGTCCGGGTTCAGCCGCGCCAGCCACACCGCGCGCGGCCCGGCGAGCGCCAGCGCCGACGGCCGCAGGTCCGTACGCCCCCGCGCGGCGTCCAGTAGCGCCGGCAATACCTCGGGGGGCGCCGCGAACCCCCGCGCGTTGGCCGCCGCGAGCCACTGCGGCAGCAGCTCCATGAGGTCCGGCGCGCTGCCCCTGCGGCCACCGCCACCGGTGCCGGGACGGTCGGCCAGGAGCAGCGCGAGCCTGCGGGCCGCGGCGGGGGGCAACGCGGGGCGCGGGTCCGCGGGCGCCGGTTCGGGACGCGCCGCCGCCCGCGCGGGCCGCAGCCCGGCGCGCCGTCGTACGGTCTCCGCCGCGGCCGCGTCCAGCAGCGCGACCGGAGCCTCCCGCCCCGGCGCCCAGACCGCCGACGGGCGCCGGTCGGTCCCCAGGAGCGCCACGGTGACGAGTTCCTCCCAGACGCCGATGGCCGGGGGCGCGGCCGGAACGGCGGCCGGCGGTTGGGTGGGGCCGGTGGGGGGTGTTTGGGCGGCTCTGGTGGTGGACGAATTCACCGGCGTGGGCGTCCTGTTCATACGAGTGCCTTCCGTCGGCGGGCGCGTGCGGTGGTGTGGGCGTTGCTGCCCGCGTACGTGATGTGGACGTTGTCGTCGTTCTCGAGGGCCTGGCTGCCGGCGTATGTGGCGTGGACGTTGTCGTCGTCGTGCGTGGAGCGGACGGTGAACGTGGCGCTGCCGGTGGTGTACGTGTGCGCTCCCAGGTCGGTCGGGTACGTCGGTGAGATCACGTCGGTCGGGTACGTCGGGTGCGTCGGGTAGGTCGGTGAGGTCGCGTCGGTCGGATACGCCGGTATGGGCGCGTCGGTCGGATACGGCCGCGTCAGCACAGCCGGACCGGTTCGCCCGGTCCCTCCGGCCAGGCCGTCAGCGGAGTGAAGCCGCGGTGGCCGCACTCGCCGAAGACCTTGACCGGGGCGCCGCCGGACAGGGCGACCAGGCGCCACAGGCCGGGGCGGGAGCGGGCGGCGGCGGTGAGCGGCAGAGCGGCCTCGCCGTCGGCGTCCGCGAGCTGCCAACTGTCGCCGTCCGGGGTCGGGACGACCTGGTCCAGGGTCACCGGGACCGACTCCAGCCACGGGTCGTCGCGAAGCGCCTCGCCGTAGCGGGCGGCGGCCCGGGTCGTCGTCATCCCCAGCGGTCGTATGGAGGACGGAGCCGGTGGCGCGAACTGTTCGGTCAGGGCCACGCGCGGCTGCCCGGCGCCCGGGTAGGCGGAGAGCTCCGCGTCCAGCGCCAGGCCCACCGGCAGAGCGAGTTCGGGAGCGCGGCCCGCGGCGCCGTAAGAGAGGAGCAGGGCGCTGCGGCCGGAGTCGGCGCCGTACAACCAGATGCGGCGGGTCGTCAGACGGGTGTCCGCCGTGTCGTACTGGGCGAGCACCAGCCAGTGGTCCCGTACCGCAGGGCCGTCCGGGGAGGCGGGCAGGCCGATACGGGAACGGACCGTCGCCGCCAGGCCATCCGGCAGGCGTTCGCGGTGCAGCCAGCCCTGGTCCAGGAGGTGGAGGAGAGCGCACTCCTCCAGCAACCGCACCGGCCAGCCGGGTCCCGAGGACGGGATCGCCCCCAACTCCCGCACCCGTGCCGCCAGTCCCGCGGCCTGGGCGTCGACCATGCGGGCCGCCGTCTCCTCCCACAGCCCGTACCCCGTCTGCTCCGCGCCGGCCAGCCCGCCGCGCAGCAGATCCATGAGGCGCTGCTCCAGCTCCGTCGCCCCCGCGGTGATCCGCTCGGCCCGACGCTCCGCCCGGCGCCGCGCCGCCTCCGGATCAGCTGAGCCGGACGGCGCCGCCCCCGCGTCCTTCTTCTCCTCCGCCCTCTTCCTTCTCCCCTCCATCCACTGCTCCGCCCAGTCCGGCGCCGACCCCCGCGGCACCGCACCGTCCTCGCCCGCCCAGAGCAGCAGCAGCCCGAGCGCGTGCTTGCACGGGAACTTCCGGCTCGGACAACTGCACTTGTACGCGGGCCCGGACACGTCCGCGATGTCCACGACCGTCTGATACGGCTTGCTTCCGCTGCCCTTGCACAGCCCCCACACCGTCCCCTCGTCGGAACTCCCCGCCTCGGACCACGGCCCCGCCGCCCCGAGTTTGCTTCCCGCTTTGCGTGACGCTGCGTCAGGCGCCAGTGCCAGCACCTGGTCCGCGGTCCAGCGCACCCCCTGCTGAGTCATGTCTTCGACGGTAGATCCCACCACTGACAATCGGTCCGAAGAGCAGGTCGGCCGACGCGTTGGCGAGCACGTTTTTGCAGGTCAGAGCGATTGTCAGTGGTGTGGTGCAAGGTGGGTGCCAGATCCGAGAACGGCAGAACCGGCCGAGCTGGAGGGGGACTTCGCCATGTCTGTGTCCGTTGAGCCCATGCCCGTGGAAACAGGGGAGACGACGCCTGCCCAGGCGTTGCGACCGCACGCCGAGGACGCCTTCGCCACAGAACTCGTCGCGCTGGCCGCGCAGGACGACCGCCCGCGCCCGGCCCGCTGGAAGCTGTCGCCGTGGGCGGTGGCGACGTACCTGCTCGGCGGCACCCTGCCCGACGGCGCCGTGATCACCCCGAAGTACGTGGGCCCGCGCCGCATCGTCGAGGTCGCCGTGACCACCCTCGCCACCGACCGCGCCCTGCTCCTGCTCGGCGTGCCCGGTACGGCGAAGACCTGGGTCTCCGAGCACCTGGCCGCGGCGGTCAGCGGCGACTCGACCCTCCTGGTGCAGGGGACGGCAGGCACACCGGAGGAGGCGATCCGGTACGGCTGGAACTACGCGCAGCTGCTGGCGAACGGCCCGAGCCGCGACGCGCTGGTGCCCAGCCCGGTGATGCGGGCCATGGCCGAGGGGATGACGGCGCGGGTCGAGGAGCTGACCCGTATCCCCGCCGACGTCCAGGACACGCTCATCACCATCCTGTCCGAAAAGACGCTGCCGATACCGGAGTTGGGGCAGGAGGTGCAGGCCGTCCGCGGCTTCAACGTCATCGCCACGGCCAACGACCGCGACCGCGGGGTCAACGACCTGTCCAGCGCCCTGCGCCGCCGCTTCAACACGGTTGTGCTGCCGCTGCCGGAGAGCGTCGAGGCCGAGGTCGACATCGTCTCGCGGCGCGTCGACCAGATGGGCCGCTCCCTCGACCTGCCGGCCGTGCCCGAGGGGATCGACGAGATCCGCCGTGTGGTGACCGTCTTCCGTGAACTGCGCGACGGGGTCACGGCCGACGGCCGGACAAAGGTCAAGTCGCCCAGCGGCACGTTGTCGACGGCGGAGGCCATCTCCGTCGTCACCAACGGCCTCGCGCTGGCCGCCCACTTCGGGGACGGCGTGTTGCGCGCCGGGGACGTGGCCGCGGGCATCCTCGGCGCCGTCGTCCGTGACCCCGCGGCCGACCGGGTCGTCTGGCAGGAGTACCTGGAAGCGGTGGTCCGTGAGCGCGACGGCTGGACGGACTTCTACCGCGCCTGCCGCGAGGTGAGCGGATGAGCGGCGACGACCTGGGATGGGGGAAGCTTGGCGGGGGCCAGGGAAGCGGCGGCTCGGCGGGCTCCGGCAGTTCGGGTGGCCCGGGCGGCACGGGCGGAGGACAGGGGTCGGCGGTTCCTGAGGGGAGGGGATGGTGTGACCGGCATTGACGGGGGCGAGGGCGAGGGCCGGGCGGTCGGCATTGACGGGGGTGCGGGCGAGGGGCGGGCGGTCGGCATTGACGGGGGTGCGGGCGAGGGTCGGGCGGTCGGTGGGGCGCCGTTGCTGCTCGGCGTACGGCACCACGGGCCCGGGTCGGCGCGGGCGGTGCGAGCGGCGCTGGACGCGGCTCGGCCGCGGGTCGTGCTCATCGAGGGGCCGCCCGAGGCGGACGCCCTGATCCCGCTGGCCGCCGACGCGGACATGCGGCCGCCGGTCGCCCTCCTGGCGCACGCCGTGGATGAGCCCGGCCGGTCGGCGTTCTGGCCGCTGGCCGAGTTCTCGCCGGAGTGGGTGGCGATGCGGTGGGCGTTGGAGCGTGAGGTCCCGGCCCGGTTCATCGACCTGCCGGCGACGTACTCGCTGGCGTGGGGAAGGGACGAGGCGGCTCACGGGACGGACGGGTCGGGCGGGACGGAAGCTGCCGAGTCGGTCGACGTCCGGGTCGATCCCCTCGCCGTGCTGGCCGAGACGGCCGGTTACGACGACCCCGAGCGCTGGTGGGAGGACGTCGTCGAGCATCGCAGCGGCGGCCAGGGGGATGTGTTCGGCCCGTTCCTCGCGTTGGAGGAGGCCATGGGGGCGCTGCGCGAGACGTACGGACACGGGGGCCATGACAAGGACCTCGTGCGGGAGGCGTACATGCGGCTCCAAGTGCGGGCGGCGCAACGCGAGTTCGAGGGCGGTGTGGCCGTCGTGTGCGGGGCGTGGCATGTGCCCGCGCTACGGCGGAAGGCGTCCGTCGCCGCTGACCGGGCGCTGCTCAAGGGGCTGCCGAAGGTCAAGGCGGACATGACGTGGGTGCCGTGGACGCATCGCAGGCTCTCCCGGGTCAGCGGCTACGGGGCGGGCATCGACTCGCCGGGGTGGTACGGGCATCTGTTCACCGCGCCGGACCGGCCGATCGAGCGGTGGATGACCAAGGTGGCGGGGCTGCTGCGGGCGGAGGACAGGCTCGTCTCCTCGGCGCATGTCATCGAGGCGGTACGGCTGGCGGAGACGCTCGCGGCGATGCGCGGGCGCCCGTTGGCCGGGCTGAGCGAGACCACTGACGCCGTGCGGGCGGTGATGTGCGAGGGCTCGGACGTACCGCTGTCGCTGGTTCACGACCGGCTGGTGGTCGGGGATGTGCTCGGCGAGGTCCCGCAGGGGGCGCCCGCGGTGCCGTTGCAGCGGGACCTGGATCGGGCGCAGCGCCGGCTGCGGCTCAAACCTGAGGCGCTGGAGCGGGAGTTGGAGCTCGATCTACGCAAGGAGACCGACGCCGGACGCAGCAGACTGCTGCACCGGCTGCGGCTGCTGGGCGTGGCGTGGGGTGAGCCGGTGGCGTCGCGGGGGAGCACGGGCACGTTCCGGGAGACGTGGCGGCTGCGCTGGGAGCCGGAGCTGTCGGTGCGGGTCGCGGAGGCCGGGGTGTGGGGCACGACCGTGCCGGCCGCGGCGACGGCCAAGGCGGAGGCGGACGCCGTCGGGGCGCCGAGCCTCGCCGACGTCACCGCCCTCGCGGAGCGCTGTCTGCTGGCCGAACTCCCGGACGCGCTCCCGGTGGTGATGCAGGTCCTCGCCGACCGCGCGGCGCTCGACGCGGACGTCGGTCATCTGGCCCAGGCCCTGCCCGCCCTGGTCCGCTCCCTGCGCTACGGCGACGTCAGAGGCACCGACACCCACGCCCTCACGGAGGTCGCCGAGGGCCTCGCCGAACGGATATTCGTCGGCCTCCCCCCGGCCTGCGCCGCCCTGGACGCGGACGCCGCCGAACAGATGCGACGCCATGTGGACGCGGTGCATGGGGCGGTGGGGCTGCTGGGTGATACGGGTACGGCGGAGACCGCGGCCGATCACGGAGACGTGGCCGTGGGGGAAGCGGGGGCCGGCCCGGGGCGCGCAGTGGCTCCGGGCCGTGGGCCCGGGGGGCTCCGTGCCCGTTGGCACTCCGTGCTGCGGGTGCTGAGTGGGCGGGACAGCGTGCCCGGGGTCGTCCGGGGGCGGGCCGTGCGGTTGTTGCTCGATGACGGGGAGCTGGCGCAGGACGAGGCGGCGCGGCTCATGGGGCTCGTGCTGTCGCCGGGGACGCCACCGGCGGCCGCGGCGGCCTGGATCGAGGGGTTCGTCGGAGGGGGCGCCGGGGGCGGGATGCTGCTCGTGCACGACGAGCGCCTGCTCGGCCTGGTCGACGCCTGGCTGGCGGGGGTGCCGGCGGACGCCTTCACGGACGTGCTGCCGCTGCTGCGCAGGACCTTCTCTGCCTACGAGACGGGGGTGCGGCGGACACTCGGCGAACTGGTCCGGCGGGCACCGGGCGAGCGACGTGGCGGGGCGGGCGGCGGTGCCGGCATCCCCGGTTTCGCGGCGGACCTCGATGCCGCGCGGGCGGACGCGGTGCTGCCGGTGGTGCGGCTGTTGCTGGGGCTGGACGGCGTTCCCGTTCATCGGGGCGTCGACGACAACGAGCTTGCGGGGGTGGCGAGATGACGACCGAGCGGATGAGCGGACCGGGAGCGAACGCCGAGGGCGCGGACACGGTCACGGACGGGCGGGGCGCGGAGCCGCCGACGACGAGCGTGCGGGTGATGCCACTCTGGGCGCGCCCCCTGGCGGAACCGGAGGAGCCGGGGTGGTCCATGGCAGGGCAGGCGGGGGCGGGGTGGAACGCCGCACCGCGTGATCCGGCATCAGGGCGGTCGGGGTGCGGGACTGCTGCCCGGCAGGCTCTGACGGGTCGGTCCCGCAAGGGGGTCGGCGTATGACGGGCGTGGTGGTGGACCCGGTGCAGGAGCGGTTGCGGCGGTGGCGGCTGGTGCTCGGTGGGGATGCGGCGGACGGGACCGGGTGCACGCTCTCCGGGCAGGACGCCGCCATGGACGGGGCGCTTGCCGCGTTGTACGGGAAGGGGGACCGGCAGGGGCAGTCGGGGCGGGACCGTTCGGCGGGGCTGGGGGCCTCGGCGCCGGCCGTGGCGCGCTGGCTCGGCGACATCCGGACGTACTTTCCGTCCTCGGTCGTGCAGGTGATGCAGCGCGACGCCATCGACCGGCTCGGCCTTGCCACGCTGTTGCTGGAGCCGGAGATGCTGGAGGCGGTGGAGGCCGACGTGCATCTCGTCGGCACGCTGCTCTCGCTCAACAAGGCGATGCCGGAGACGACGAAGGAGACGGCAAGGGCGGTCGTGCGCAAGGTTGTCGAGGATCTCGAGCAGCGGCTCGCCACCCGGACCCGGGCCACCCTCACCGGCGCCCTCGACCGCAGCGCCCGGGTCAACCGGCCCCGCCACCACGACATCGACTGGAACCGCACGATCGCGGCCAACCTCAAGCACTACCTGCCGGAGTACCGGACGATCGTGCCCGAGCGGCTCATCGGTTACGGGCGGGCCTCGCGGTCGGTGAAGAAGGAGGTCGTCCTCTGCATCGACCAGTCGGGGTCGATGGCGGCGTCGGTCGTGTACGCGTCCGTGTTCGGGGCGGTGCTCGCCTCCATGCGGTCCATCGACACGAGACTCGTCGTCTTCGACACCGCGGTCGTCGACCTCACCGACCTGCTGGACGATCCCGTCGACGTTCTCTTCGGCACCCAGCTCGGCGGCGGCACGGACATCAACCGGGCGCTCGCGTACTGCCAGTCGCAGATCACCCGGCCCGCGGAGACGGTCGTCGTGCTGATCAGCGACCTGTACGAGGGCGGCATACGCGACGAGATGCTCAAGCGGGTCGCGGCGATGAAGGCCTCGGGCGTGCAGTTCGTGACGCTGCTCGCGCTGTCCGACGAGGGGGCGCCGGCCTACGACAGGGAGCACGCGGCGGCGCTCGCCGCGCTGGGCGCACCCGCCTTCGCCTGTACGCCGGACCTGTTCCCTGAGGTCATGGCGGCGGCGATCGAGAAACGGCCGATTCCGGTGCCGGAGGGGTGATTTGTCGACCCGGTGACCATCGAATAGAGCCAGCAAAACGGACATGAGTACCCATCGGTAACAGGGGGCTTGCGCAACCTCCGCACTCCCGTGCGAGTATCGACGCCTCTTCTAGCTCGTCACGCGTGATGTGTTCCGCCGTACGGGAGGACCCACCCGTCTTGACCTGGTCAGCCGCGCTGCCTGGTGCCGCCCTGCGCGTGTTGCGCACGGCGGTGGGGCGGCGTGCGCTGCAAGTGGTCGTGCTGGTGGGCGGGTTGTTCGCGCTCGGCTTCCTCTGCGGGGAGCGGGCGAGCGCGGCGGAGGGTCTGCCCACGGCGACGTCCGTGGTGACGTCCGTGACCTCGGCGACCGCCACGGGCGGTACGGCCGAGGACAAGGTGCTCCGCCCGGTGACCGAGCAGGTCGTCGGAGCCGTGGACGGCAAGGTCGTACAGCCGGTCGGTGACCTCGTGGAGACCGTCACCGATGAGCTGGCCGAGGTGCCGGAGCAGGTGCCGCCGCTGTCGTCGTTGCCGAGCCTGCCGTCCTTCCCGTCCGCGCCTGAGCTGCCGGCCGTACCGGTGCCGCCGGTGCGGACCCTGCCGGCGCCGGTCGTGGAGACGCCCCGGCCGGACGCCCCGGCGCAGGGCTCGACCGTCGGACACGACTCGATCGACGGACACGACTCGATCGACGGACACGGTTCGACCCGTGGACACGACTCCGGCAAGGCGGCCGAGGCCGCGCGTACGGTCATCGGCGACTACGGCCCGCCGTCCGTCGCCGGTTCCCTCGCGACGGGTACGCCGGCCCGGGCGCACGGACATCGTGCCGCCGTGTCGGCCGGGTACGTCCCCGTGCAGCCGGCGCCCGTGGGTGACCAGGGCTGGGCTCTGGGCCATCGGCCCGGCGTGGACAACGGCTCGTCGCGGCACGGTGACGCCCAGGCCGTGTCCCTGAACGACCGGGCACCGCTGCGGCTCGTGCCGGGCGGCATCGTGCGGGCCGACGCGGACGGCACGCGGGACAGGCACCGGGACATTCCGGTTTCCCCGGCCTAGGCAGGCGCTCCCCCCGCCGCCGACCTGCCGCGCGGGGGCGGACCAGGTCTGCCTGCCGGTCCGGGCCGCTTCTCTGCGAAGCGCCGCCGGACATGTCCCCAGCCACCCGAAGCCGGCCCGTACCCCCAGGGCCTTCGGACCTCCAGTTCCCGAGGATCTGACGTACTCATGAACAAGAACATCCGCCGCTCCATCGTCATAGCCGCCGGCGTCACCGGCGCGTGGGCGCTCGGCTCCAGTGCCGCGAGCGCCGACGAGCTGCCGGCCTCCTCCCTCTCCGTCCCGGACACGACGACGGACCTCACGAACGGCGTCACCGACACGGTCTCGGACACCCTGACCGGCGTGACCGACACGGTCGACGGCGTCGTCTCCGGCGTGACCTCCACGGTGGAGGACACGGCCGCGGACGCGACGGCCGAGGCCACCGCCACCGCCCAGCAGACGAAGCCCGTCACCTCCGTCCCCGCCGCCGCGACCGCCCCGACCTCCAAGGCGTCGAAGATCAAGGGCGCCGCGGCGATCCAGGGAGCGAAGGCCGCCCGAGCCGCGCAGGCCCAGCAGAACCGGGCGTTGGCCCAGGCCAGGACGCCGGCCAGCGAGACGGTCGGCCACGCGCAGACCACCGCGCGGGCCGCCGCCCGAACCACCCTCTCCGACGCGGGCACCCCGCAGGACGAGGTCGACTACCTCTTCGGACCCCTCGTCGCGTTCGCCCCGGAGCTGGAGCGGGCCCTCGCGGGCGCCCAGACCAAGCTCCAGGGCGCCCGGTCGGCGGCGCGCACCCAGGCGCAGGGCGTCGACGGCGTCGTACGGACGAAGGCGCAGCAGGTCGTGGCGGGCGCGGGCCGCACCACGTCGGCCACGACCGCCACCGCGCACTCGGCCCTCACCGGCGCCGAGGGCCGGGTGGCCGACGCACACGAGCATGCCCTCGGCACCGCCACCGCCCTCCCCACCGCCCTCGCCCCCATCGCCGCCGAGACCACAGCCACAGCCGTCCCGCCACTGGCCACCACCGCGGTGAACGGCATCGCCCCGCTCGCCGCCGCCACAGTCACCGGCGTCGTCCCGGTCGCCACTGACGCCGTCACCGGCGTCAGCCAGGTCGCCGCCGCCACAGTCACCGGCGTCGTCCCCGTGGCCACCAACACAGTCGCCGGCGTCAGCCAGGTCGCCTCCGCCACCGTCACCGGTGTCCGCCAAGGCGCGGTCGGTGTCGTCGGCGATGTGCCCCCGTATGCCACCGGTCTCGTCGGGCAGGTCGCCGTGGATGTCACCGGTGCCGTGCTCCCGCCGGTCGCGAACACCGCCGTGCGCGGGGTGGTGCCCGTCGCGGGGCAGGCCGTGGTCGACGCGGGGGCGCTGGCGTACGGCGTGACGGGGGATGTGCGGGAGACCGTCGGCGGGGTGGCCCCGCTCGCGTACGGCGTGGCCGGGCACGCCACCGGTCTGGCGTCCGGCGTGACCCAGGACGTGGCTCCGTTCGCGTACGGCGTCGCGGGCGCGGTCGAGCCGGTCGTCGCGTTGGTGCAGCCGGTCGTCCAGGGCGTCGGCGGCAGCGCCGAGGCCTTCGCGTACGGCGTCACCGGGGATGTCGCTCCCTTCGCGCACGGCGTCACGGGCGACGTGGCGCCGACCGTCGACGCGGTCGCGCCCGTCGTCGGGCACACGGTCGACGGTGTGACTCCCGTCGCCGGAAACGCCGTCACCGGTGTCCAGGGTGTCGCCGAGTCGATCACCCCGGGATACGCCCAGCACCCGTACGGGACGCAGTACGGCGTCTGACCCTCGACTCCGCGAGGACGCACGCCCCGGACGGCCGAAAGCCAACGGCTCGTCCGGCGTGGCCCCTCGCGGTCGGAGCCGGGCGGTCCCCATTGGGGTGGGGATCATCGGCTCCGCGCCCCTAAGGGGCTGTTCAGGGGGCCTCACCGGGTCAACCCCAGCCCGGTGAGGCCCTTTCGCCTGTGTTCCGAAGGCCTCACATACGGCACGCCGTGCCAGTGAGGGCGGCATCATGTGACAGGTATCACCGCTCAGGTGTGACCCTCGATTTAGGGGCCCTCCGCAACCAGCGATAACCTGCGAGACGGACATGCCGCGCGCTCGGACACCGTGTGCGCCTCCCTTGTGACACAGACAGTGGTCGGACGTCACGTTGCCCTCGCGGCACGCCCACGCAGACAACGAACCGCGAGATCACTGATAGGGACGGAAGCGCGTGGACCTGTTCGAGTACCAGGCGAGGGACCTCTTCGCCAAGCACGATGTACCGGTGCTGGCCGGTGAAGTCATCGACACGCCTGAGGCGGCCCGCGCAGCCACTGAGCGTCTCGGTGGCAAGTCCGTAGTCAAGGCCCAGGTGAAGGTCGGCGGCCGTGGCAAGGCCGGTGGCGTGAAGCTCGCCGCCACCGCCGACGAGGCCGTGGAGCACGCCACCAACATCCTCGGCATGGACATCAAGGGCCACACGGTCCACAAGGTGATGATCGCCGAGACGGCCCCGGAGATCGTGGAGGAGTACTACGTCTCCTACCTCCTGGACCGTGCCAACCGCACCTTCCTCTCCATCGCGTCCGTCGAGGGCGGCATGGAGATCGAGGAGGTGGCGGAGACCCGCCCCGAGGCCGTCGCCAAGACGCCGATCGACGCCAACGTGGGTGTGACCCCCGAGGTCGCCCGCCAGATCGTCGAGGCCGCGAACTTCCCGGCCGAGGTGGCCGACAAGGTCGAGAACGTCCTGGTCACCCTCTGGAAGACCTTCATCGAGGAGGACGCCCTCCTCGTCGAGGTCAACCCGCTGGCCAAGGTCGCCTCCGGCGAGGTCATCGCCCTCGACGGCAAGGTCTCCCTCGACGAGAACGCCGAGTTCCGTCAGCCGGAGCACGAGGCCCTCCAGGACAAGGACGCGGCCAACCCGCTCGAGGCCGCCGCCAAGGAGAAGAACCTCAACTACGTCAAGCTCGACGGCGAGGTCGGCATCATCGGCAACGGCGCGGGTCTCGTCATGAGCACCCTGGACGTCGTCGCGTACGCCGGTGAGAACCACGGTGGCGTGAAGCCGGCCAACTTCCTCGACATCGGTGGTGGCGCCTCCGCCGCCGTCATGGCGAACGGCCTGGAGATCATCCTCGGCGACCCCGACGTCAAGTCGGTCTTCGTCAACGTCTTCGGTGGCATCACCGCCTGTGACGAGGTCGCCAACGGCATCGTGCAGGCGCTTCAGCTGCTCGCCGACAAGGGCGAGGAAGTCACCAAGCCGCTGGTCGTCCGGCTGGACGGCAACAACGCCGAGCTGGGTCGCAAGATCCTCTCCGACGCCAACCACCCGCTGGTCCAGCGCGTGGACACCATGGACGGCGCGGCCGACAAGGCCGCCGAGCTCGCGGCTGCGAAGTAAGGGAAGAGGGACAGAACAGCCATGGCTATCTTCCTGAACAAGGACAGCAAGGTCATCGTCCAGGGCATGACCGGCTCCACGGGCATGAAGCACACCAAGCTCATGCTCGCCGACGGCACGAACATCGTCGGTGGCGTGAACCCGCGCAAGGCGGGCACGACTGTGGACGTCGACGGCACCGAGATCCCGGTCTTCGGCACCGTCGCCGAGGCGATCGAGAAGACGGGCGCGAACGTGTCCGTCCTCTTCGTGCCGCCGGCCTTCGCCAAGGCCGCCGTGGTCGAGGCGATCGACGCCGAGATCCCGCTCGCGGTCGTCATCACCGAGGGCATCGCGGTCCACGACTCGGCGGCGTTCTACGCCTACGCCGTGTCGAAGGGCAACAAGACCCGCATCATCGGCCCGAACTGCCCCGGTCTCATCACCCCGGGCCAGTCCAACGCCGGCATCATCCCGGGCGACATCACGAAGCCGGGCCGCATCGGTCTGGTCTCGAAGTCCGGCACGCTGACGTACCAGATGATGTACGAGCTCCGTGACATCGGCTTCTCGTCGGCCGTCGGCATCGGTGGCGACCCGGTCATCGGTACGACGCACATCGACGCGCTCGCCGCGTTCGAGGCTGACCCCGACACCGACCTGATCGTGATGATCGGTGAGATCGGTGGCGACGCCGAGGAGCGCGCGGCCGCGTTCATCGCGGAGAACGTGAAGAAGCCGGTCGTCGGCTACGTCGCGGGCTTCACCGCGCCCGAGGGCAAGACCATGGGCCACGCCGGCGCCATCGTCTCCGGCTCCTCCGGTACGGCCGCCGCGAAGAAGGAGGCCCTTGAGGCCGCCGGCGTCAAGGTCGGCAAGACGCCGACCGAGACGGCGAAGCTGGCGCGCGAGATCCTGGCCGGCTGAGCAGGTATACAGCTGACCGTCAGTGGGCCCGTTCCCCGGGGTGGGGGCGGGCCCACTGCGCGTTGTGAGTCGGGTGCGGGTGCGTTGTGGCTGGTCGCGTAGTTCCCCGCGCCCCTGAAGGCACCTCCACTGGACCGGCCTTTTTTTGGGGCGCCCGCGGTCAACGACTCAGCGGTGTCAGTCTCACCGGACCGCTCGTCATCTCCCCTCGCAGCTTCTCCCGCAGATCCACCTCCGCCTCCGACAGCGGACCCTGCGCCACCCTCTCCGGCACCCCCTGAATCTCCGCGCCCGGCGCGATCGGCGGCTCGTAATGCGTAGGTGCCGTCCGGACCGTCAACGCCGTCGTGCCGATCAGCGCCACCGTGAACGCGATCGCCGCCCGGGTCCAGAAACGGGCCCTGCGTTCGCTCCCCGTCCGCACCACCGGCGGCTTCGCCGCGCGCAAGCGCTCCGTGGCGGCGAGTTCGGTCAGCCGGCGGTGCAGCTCGGCGGGATCGGAGAGCTCCGGCAGCCGCGCGGCGATCGCCTCGCGCGCGTTCATCAGCCGCCCGGCCGCCGCCGGCGTGCTCGCCTCCGTCTCCGCCGCCGTCTCCGGCAGGTCGAGGCCGACACCGTCGTACAGCACGAGCGTGCGCCGCTGGGGCGTCGGCAGACGTAGGAGTACGGCCATCAGGGCGCGGTCGGAGGCGTCGGCGGGCGGGGCCTCCGGGTGGCGGTAGCGGGGGCGGAAGCGGTGCCAGGGGGAGAGGGCGTACTCGTACGCCGTGGCCCGCACCCAGCCCGCCGGGTCACGGTCGACCGCCACCTCCGGCCAGCGCTGCCAGGCCAGCTGGAACGCCCGCTCGACTGACTCGCGGGCCAGCTCGCGCCGCCCGGTGAGCAGATAGGCCTGGCGGACGAGGGCGGGAGCGCAGAACGCGTAGAGCGCGTCGAAGGCCTGAGCGGGGGTCAGGGGAGGGGCCGGCGGGGCCGGTTCCACGAGCGTCTCCTGAGGTTCCGTCACCTCGGGCCGCCGGGGCTCCTCTTCTTCCGCCAAGGTGCCCAGCAGCTTCGCGTACACCTCCCGCTTGCGTCCGCGGGGATTCGTACGGCCGGACTCCCACGCACGGACCATCTCCCGGGTGACCCCCACCCGTTCGGCGACCTGAGCCTGCGTCAGGGACCCGGCCTCGCGCAGGCGTCGGCGTTCCTTGGGCGAGGGGAGCGGGGTTGCAGGGCTCTGCTTCACGGGGCGCCCTTTCGTACGAAAAAGTACATAGTCGTATATTGAGCGACACGACAAGGGTTCGCCTGTTACGACGGGAAAGCGCGTGTCGTTGGGACCATGGCGGTCGTGATCCAGATGACCCTTCGCCGAACGCCTCTGTCGTCCCTGCTCACCCGGTGGCGCGACCGTTCGCCGGGACTGGCCGCGGGCCTGCTCGGCGGGGCGCTCGCGGCGGGACTCGGACTCGGCTCGCTCGCCGTGCTGGTGATGGTGCTGTGGATCAGCTCGCCGTATCCGGACAGCGGGCCGGGCGGCGCCCTGCATGTCGCGGCGGGACTGTGGCTGCTCGCGCACGGCGCGGAACTGGTCCGCACGGACACGCTGTCCGGGGTCCCGGCACCGGTCGGCGTCACACCGTTGCTGCTGCTGATCCTGCCGGTGTGGCTGGTGCACCGGGCGGCGCGCGACGCGGTCGCCGACGACGAGGACCTGGCCGGCGTCTCGGGACGGGCGGCGTTCACGGGTGTCGTCCTCGGCTATCTGGCCGTCGGCACCGGGGCCGCGCTGTACGCGGCGGGCGGCGAACTGCGGCCGTCGTGGGTGTGGACCGGGGTGTGCGTGCCGCTCGTGGTGGCGACGGCGGCGGGCGCGGGCGTCTGGACGGCGTACGGCCGCCCGCGCGGCCCCGTCGACAGCGCGCTGCTCCTGCTGCCGGCGTCGGTCCGCCGGCTCGTCCTGGGCCCGGACGCCCGTCAGCGACTGGCGGCGGCGGCGCGGGCGGCGGGTGCCGGGGTCGCCCTGCTCATCGGTGGCGGTGCGCTGCTGCTGGCGTCGTCGCTGGTGTGGCACGGCGGGGCGGCACGGGCCTCCTTCCTCCAGTTGACGGAGGGCTGGTCGGGCCGGTTCGCCGTGCTGTTGCTGTGTGCCGCGCTGGTGCCGAACGCGGCCGTCTGGGCGGTGTCGTACGCCGTCGGGCCCGGGTTCGCGCTGGGCGCGGGGCATGTCGTGGGCCCGCTCTCCTCCGCACCGGCACCGCTTCTGCCGCCGTTCCCGCTGCTGGCGGCGGTGCCCGAGACGGGGCCGGGGACATGGCTCAACTGGACCGCCGGAACGGTGCCGTTGGTGGCCGGGGTGACGGTGGGGTGGTTCGTGGCGGGGGCGGCGAGCGGGGGGCGGGGGCGCAGGGGCGGACGTTCGGGCGGTGGGGGTACGGGCGGTGTCGACACGTCGGGCGCGGGGCGGAGCGGGGGAGCCGGAGCGCTGGGCGACCCTCGGACGAGGAGGGCCGCCGGGGTGCACGGCAGGGTCGGTGCGGTGCCCGGTGGAGTGCGGGCGGGCCAGGGCGCCGAGCCCTGGTCGCGAGGGCGGACGGCCGGTACCGCCGGGCTCGCCGCCGCCCTCTGCGCGGTCGCGGTCGCGGTGCTCGCCGCGCTCGCGGGCGGACCGCTCGGGGTGGCCGCGCTGGCCTGGTTCGGGCCGGTGTGGTGGCTGACCGGAGCGGCGACACTGCTGTGGACCGCGGCGACGGCGATCCCCACGGCACTGGGCCTGCGGGCCTGGCGCTGCCGCCAGCGACGAGAGCGGCGCGAGCGGCGGGACCGCGGAGCACGGCGGGCACGGGCGCCCAAGGCAGCCGCGTCGCGGGGAGAAACGCTGGCGTCTCGGGGAGATGCGTTGGCGTCTCGGGGTGAGGCGTTGGCGTCTCGGGGTGAGGGGCCGGCGTCTCGGGGTGAGGCGTTGGCGTCTCGGGGTGAGGGGCCGGCGTCTCGGGGTGAGGCGTTGGCGTCTCGGGGTGAGGGGCCGGAGGCCGGGGCGCGGGAGCCGGTGGGTTCTGCGGGCTCCGCGGGTTCTGCGGGCTTTGTGGGCTCCGCGGGTTCTGTGGGCTCCGCGGGGGCCGATTGGGCCGTGGGGGCCGCGGTGGGGCAGGAGGCGACGGCACGGACGGCGAGGCGCTGGTTCGGGCGCCGGAAGAACGCCGGCGGGGCCGCGGCCCCCAGGAACTCCGTCCCCCAGGTGTCTGTCTCCCAGGCGTCCGCCCCTCAGGCGTCCGCCCCTCAGGCGTCCACCGCCCGGGCGTCAGCCCCTCAGGCGTCCACCGCCCGGGCGTCAGCCCCTCAGGCGTCCACCGCCCGGGCGTCAGCCCCTCAGGCGTCCACCGCCCGGGCGTCAGCCCCTCAGGCGTCCGTCCCTCAGGCATCCGCCGCCCAGACGTCCACCCCCGAGACCCCCGCCCCCAAGGCCTACACCCCCGAGACCCCCGCCCCCAAGGCCTACACCCCCGAGACCCCCGCCCCCAAGGCCTACACCCCCGAGACCCCCGCCCCCAAAGCCCCCACCCCCCAGGCCCCCGCCCCCGCCCCCAAAGCCTCCCGGAACCGTTGGTTCTCCCGTAGGGCGCGTGGGGGGCGGGCGGCCGTGGTGGGGTCCTCGGCCTACGAAGTCGACGCTGACGACGGGACGTTCGAGCCGTACGACTTCCTGCCCGTCGACCCCCACCAGGCCTCGCCTCCGGGCGCCCCGGTGACCCAGCCCCCCTGGCACGACGACGACGCCTCCCGTGAAGCCCGCTGGGCGGCGCTCAGGGAGGCGTCGGACACGGAGTGAGGGTCAGCCGGTGCCCAGGATTCCGCGCAGTTCCTTGGGCAGCAGGTCGTCGCAGGACTGCTTGGCCTGGTTGGTGAGCGCGTCGTTGGTGCAGGTGTAGTAGTCGCTGTAGACGAGCTGGGCCGTGAAGCCGGCGCCGACCAGCACGATCGCCAGGGACGCGGTGACCAGGCCGCTGATCGCCGCCGTGGTCTGGGGGCGGGAGCCCGAGGTGTCCGGCGCCGGGGTGTCGGGGTCGGCGGCGCGGGGCTTGTTGCGCAGGGCGCTGACGCCCCAGTACAGGGCGAGCGCGCCGAGCAGCAGGGCCACGTACGGCCAGCTGAACAGGGCGAAGAAGAACGCCCACATGCCGCTGAGGAGCGAGTAGCGCGCCCGGCGCTGGGTGGGGTCGGTGGGGTCCCAGCGCATGCCTGTGCCGGGGCCGCCGCCGGGGCCGCCCTCCGGGCCGGAGCCGCCGGGGCGGTCGCCGAAGCCGCCGCCGGAGGAGCGGCCGGGCTGGCGGTCGCTCCACTGACTGCCCCACGGCGAGTCGGAGCCGTCGCCGCCGGAGGAGCCGTCGCCACCACCGGAGGAGTCGTCGCCCGCCGGGCGGCGCGGGCGCCACGGGCGGTCCGGGGTGCCCTCGGGCGGCGGGGCGAAGGGGTTGTCGTCCTCGGCCGGCTTCTCGGCCGGCTTCTGGTCCGACGGGGCGTCGGGAGGCGAGGCGGGGCGCTCCCGCAGCAGCACGCCGCGGTGCTCCCCTCCCTGCACCGGATGCGGGGGGAGCGTGAGGAGTCGCAGGCTGCGGTCCGGCATCAAGTGAGCGTCTTCCCCTAGGTGATACGGCTGTCTGATGTGAGCTCTCGCTTCGGAAACGCACCGCACGTCGACCACGTTCCCGAGTCGGGCCCTCCCAGACGCTACCTTCCGGCCACGCCCCCGTCCCGTGGGGGCCGTCAGGAGTGCCGGTATCGTTGCTGGCGTTCGGCCGCTTCGTAGACTTCCCCGTATCCCGGGGCGCGAAGCATTCGTACGAACGTACAGAGTGAACGTTCCCCGAGAAAGGGCCCCTCGTGGCTAAGCGCCTCGTCGTGCTGGTCTCCGGCTCCGGCACCAACCTCCAGGCGCTCCTCGACGCCATCGCGACGAGCGGTACCGAGGCATATGGCGCCGAGATCGTGGCCGTAGGAGCCGATCGCGAGGGCATCGAGGGGCTCGCCCGGGCCGAGCGGGCCGGTGTCCCCACCTTCGTGTGCAAGGTGAGGGACCACGGCACCCGCGAGGAGTGGGACGCCGCGCTCGCCGAGGCCGTCGCCGCGTACGAGCCCGACCTGGTCGTCTCCGCGGGGTTCATGAAGATCGTGGGCAAGGAGTTCCTCGCGCGCTTCGGCGGGCGGTTCGTGAACACGCACCCGGCCCTGCTGCCCAGCTTTCCCGGCGCCCACGGCGTCCGTGACGCCCTCGCGTACGGCGCCCGGGTCACCGGCTGCACCGTCCACTTCGTCGACGACGGCGTCGACACCGGGCCGATCATCGCCCAGGGCGTGGTCGAGGTCCGGGACGAGGACTACGAGGACGAAGGTGTCGCTCTGCATGAGCGCATCAAGGAAGTCGAGCGCAAGCTGCTCGTCGAGGTCGTGGGGCGGCTCGCCCGCAACGGCTATCGCATTGAGGGACGAAAGGTAGTTATCCAGTGACCGCCGAGAGCAACGCCAAGCGGGTCATTCGCCGTGCACTTGTCAGCGTCTACGACAAGACCGGTCTCGAGGAGCTCGCCCGTGGGCTGCACGAGGCCGGCGTGGAGCTCGTCTCCACCGGGTCCACCGCCGGCCGTATCGCCGCCGCCGGGGTCCCGGTCACCAAGGTCGAGGAGCTGACCGGCTTCCCCGAGTGCCTGGACGGCCGCGTCAAGACGCTGCACCCGCGCGTGCACGCCGGCATCCTCGCCGACCTGCGCCTGGAGGACCACCAGCGGCAGCTGGCCGAGCTGGGCGTCGAGCCGTTCGACCTGGTCGTCGTCAACCTGTACCCGTTCCGTGAGACCGTCGCGTCCGGCGCCTCGCCCGACGAGTGCGTCGAGCAGATCGACATCGGCGGCCCGTCGATGGTGCGCGCGGCGGCGAAGAACCACCCGTCGGTGGCCGTCGTCACCAGCCCCGCGCGGTACGCCGACGTCCTGAGCGCCGTCCAGAACGGCGGGTTCGACCTCGTCACCCGCAAGCGGCTGGCCGCCGAGGCCTTCCAGCACACGGCGTCGTACGACGTGGCCGTCGCCTCCTGGTTCGCGTCCTCCTACGCGCCCGTGGACGAGTCGCGGTTCCCCGACTTCCTCGGCGCCACCTGGGAGCGGGAGAACACCCTCCGCTACGGCGAGAACCCGCACCAGCCGGCCGCCCTGTACGTGGACGCCTCCGGTGCCGGTCTGGCCAAGGCCGAGCAGCTGCACGGCAAGGAGATGTCGTACAACAACTACACGGACACGGACGCCGCCCGCCGTGCCGCGTACGACCACGACGAGCCGGCCGTCGCGATCATCAAGCACGCCAACCCCTGCGGTATCGCGGTCGGCGCGGATGTCGCCGAGGCGCACCGCAAGGCGCACGCGTGCGACCCGCTGTCGGCGTTCGGCGGTGTGATCGCCGTGAACCGTCCGGTGTCCAAGGAGATGGCCGAGCAGGTCGCGGAGATCTTCACCGAGGTCATCGTCGCGCCGGACTACGAGGAGGGGGCCCTGGAGGCCCTCGCCAAGAAGAAGAACATCCGGGTGCTGAAGGCCGCGGGCGCCCCCGCCAACCCGGTCGAGGTCAAGCCGGTCGACGGCGGTGTCCTCCTCCAGGTCACCGACCGCCTCCAGGCGGACGGCGACGACCCGGCCAACTGGACGCTGGCGACGGGTGAGGCGCTGAGTCCTGAGGATCTCGCCGAGCTGGCCTTCGCCTGGAAGGCCTGCCGCGCGGTCAAGTCCAACGCGATCCTCCTCGCCAAGGACGGTGCCTCGGTCGGCGTCGGCATGGGCCAGGTCAACCGTGTCGACTCCGCGAAGCTGGCCGTCGAACGGGCGGGCGCCGAGCGCGCGCAGGGGGCGTACGCGGCCTCCGACGCGTTCTTCCCCTTCCCGGACGGCCTGGAGATCCTCGTCGAGGCCGGCGTCAAGGCGGTCGTCCAGCCGGGTGGTTCGGTCCGTGACGAGCTTGTCGTCGAGGCCGCGAAGAAGGCCGGCGTGACGATGTACTTCACCGGGACGCGGCACTTCTTCCACTGAGCCGCACGCGCATGACGAGGGCCCGCCGGTCGTGAACCGGCGGGCCTTTCCCGTAACCCGGCGGTCAGTCGCAGTAGTTGTGCGAGTAGGACGAGTCCCGGTAGGTGCCGCTCCCGTCCGGGAAGGTGTAACGGCCGCTGGGGCCGCGGTAGATGAAGAAGTTGTGCGCCGACCCGGTGAACTTCACCTTCACCGTGCCGTTGCTCGCCGTGCTGACCTTCGTCAGGCGGCCGGTGTACTCGCCGAGGTCGCTGTTCCAGACCCGTTGGGCGTCGAAGTTGCCGAAGGTCTTGTTGCCGACCTTGCCGTCGACCGTGAGGCCCACCGCGCCCTGGAGGTTCTTCGTGGCGTACTTGGTCTTCGCACCGAAGTGGCCGTCGATGTCGGAGAGGTCGAAGTCGTTGCCCGCGCTCTCGTTCGCGCCCATCGCCCACAGGATCCGCTGCCAGAAGCAGGTCGTGTTGGAGCTCGCGTAGGACGACGTCGACAGCGTCCCCTCGTCGCCGAAGTCGTCGAAGAGGGAGCCGGCGCCGCTGATGTAGCCGCTGGAGGCCGAGGCCGAGGCGGGGCTCGCGCCCAGGGCGAGGGTGCCGGCGGCGACGGCGGCGGTCAGGCCGGTGAGCAGTCGGTTGCGCGTTGTCCGGGTGTTCATGGTTGATCTCCCCCGTGGAGTAGGTCGGGTGGGGTGCGGTTCGAGCGAAGTGCGTGCCGTGCCTAGACCTTCTGCATCCACACGACGTAGCTGGTGGCGGTCCAACTGCTGGAGTCCCCGGGCGCCTTGGAGAAGCTGTCCACGTCACCCTTGGGGCAGGCCTGCCCCGAGTAGTCGTCGTCGTACTTGCCGTTGGAGCCGAACCACTCGATGACGACCTGGGCGCAGTAGCCGTCGGAGGCCAGGTCCTTGACCCAGCCCGAGGCGGACGTGAACGTGATCGTGCCCGCCGTCGAGCCCCAGGTCTTCGACTGGGACCAACTGGCCTGTGCGGTGAAGTCGCCGCTCGCGGCCACGAGGACCCACTCGCCCGCCGCGGGAGGCTGCGGCGAGGCCGGTTCGGCGACGGCGGGGGTGACGGATCCGGCGAGCAGCAGGGCCGGTGCGGCAGCCATCAAGGCGGCCTTGCGCAGTAACGACATGGGGCTGGCTCCTTTGTCTTTGTCCGCAGGCGTCTGTCCGGGGCGCCGGTATGCGCCACGCCTGGCTAAGGAAAGGCTCGCCTCACCCCACCTTGGGCCGCCATCCTGTTGTGGCTGAGCGCAAAAGCTGAGTTCAACGGGGGGAACTAGATGCTGCGCGTCCACTTCAGTGATGCCGACCTGGCCAGGACCCGGTTGTGCACCGACTCCGACCCGCTGTGGGACATCGCCATCAGCCTGCACCGGCTCCAGACCCGGCAGGGCCGCTGGGCGTACGCGGAGTGGCACCGCACCACCCGCCGACGGCTGCGTGAGCAGGGGCTGGAACGGGCCGTACGGAACGTGCTGATGCCGCTGTACCCGAGGGGCCGCTACTTTCCCGACTTCCTCACGCCGTTCCAGGCCTCCGAGGGGCTGGACGCCGGGCTCGAAGCCGTCCTCGCGACGGCGCCACGCCGGGTGCGGGCGGAGATCGGCGTGCTGGACCGGGTGCAGGGCGCGCCCGCGTGGGCGGGGCGGCTGGCCGAGCGGACGGCGCGGGAGGAGTTCGTACGACTGCTGCGCGCCTACCACGACGTCGCGGTCGCGCCCTACGAGGACGAGGTCCAGGCCCGTGTCGAAGCCGAGCGGGCGGCCCGGGCGCGGGCGTTCATGGACGGCGGCGTGGAGGGCATGCTGGCCGGCCTCGGGCCCTGGGCGCGCTGGGAACGGCCCGTGCTGTACGTCGACTACCACCCCGCGGTGGACCGGGATCTGCGGCTGGAAGGACGCGGGATGCTGCTCGTCCCCTCGTACTTCAACCTCCAGCGGCCGATCACCTTCGCCGACCCGGACCTGCCTCCCGTACTGGTCTGCCCGCTGGTCCACGAGCCGCCCGCGACCGCCGTGCCGGACCCGTCCGCCGCGCCGCTGACCACCCTCCTCGGCCGGGCCCGTGCCGCCACCCTGTGTGCCGTCGCCCACGGCGCCACGACCGGCGAGATCGCACGCGCCGCGGGAGTCTCCGCGTCCTCGGCCAGCCGCCATGCGACGGCCCTACGAGACGCGGGACTGATCGCCAGCACTCGGCACGGCGGGTCCGTACTGCACACCCTCACGCCCGTGGGGGCGTCGATGCTGCGGGCGGCGGCCCGGCGGACCGGGACCGGGGTTCCCTGAAGGGACGGCTCGCGGACGTTCCAAGGCGCGTCCGGGTTGTACGCATATCGCCTGACGGCCCATGACGCGCAGGTGCGCTTCCATCCCCGCAGAGCCCCGGCACCGGACCGGGGCCCGCCGACGCCGTGGGCGGACGCACCAGGGCCGTGTTCCCCTCGTACGAGAGGGACACGGCCCTTGGAGCGGAGGGGCGTCGGCGGTTCAGTACCGCGGACGCGCGAACCAGGCGGTACCGCTCGGCACCACCGGGGCGGCGGTGATGATGGCGCCGAACACCACCCACAGCAGCGGCAGGATGACCGCGGAGGCCATGCCCGTGTCGAGGCCGATGAAGAGGCCGATCAGACCGACGATCGTGCCGAGCGCGCCATAGATGACCGTGGTGATGCGGACGCCCTGGCCGCCGCGGCCGAACTTGACGCCCAGCGTGATGGACAGCGCCGCCAGCGCGAGCAGGAAGAGCGCGATGCCCGTGATGATCCCGGCCGCCGCGTCACCGATGTCGCCGATCCCGCTGAACGGGTCGTCGGAGGACGAGCTCAGGGAGTCCGCGGAGTCCGAGACGTCGTTCACGAACGCGGCGACGTACAGATAGATCAGGCCCGCGATGATCTGCACCGCCGAGATGATGTACAGGAAGACACGGGCCGTCACCAGCAGGCCCGGCATCGACTGCGGGACCATGTTGGCGCCCGGGTAGCCGGGGTACGCGGGCGCCTGCGGGTAGGCGCCGTAGGGCTGTTGGGGAGCGGCGTAGGCCTGCTGCGGCGGGATGCCGGGCTGCTGCGGGGGCTGCTGGGGGTAGCCGTAACCGGGAGCGGCCGGCGGCTGCTGGGGCGGGGGCCCGTAGGGGTTGTTCGGATCGCCGAAACTCATGGCGGTGTTCCTCCGTTTGCCGAATGTGCGGGGACGACGAGCGGCACGGTCGGAGGAAGGTTCAACAGATGCGGTTCGTCCCCCCGGTACAGCCCGCGGCACTGTGCCGACAATCGTTCTTCAGTGGCCGGTTCGTTGTCCAGCCGCATTCCCTATGTGTTGTGCAAGTGCAACAGAAGCGATCATGGCGGATACGGCGGACATCCCCCGGGGACCCGGATTGGAACCGGGGCCCGGTCATCCGCGAGGATGGGGGCATGACCGCCCAGATTCTCGATGGCAAGGCCACCGCAGCCGCGATCAAGTCCGATCTGACCGCCCGCGTGGCGGCGCTGAAGGAGAAGGGCGTCACGCCCGGCCTCGGCACCATCCTCGTCGGGACCGACCCCGGCAGCCAGAAGTACGTAGCCGGCAAGCACCGCGACTGCGCCCAGGTCGGCATCGCCTCCATCCAGCGTGAACTGCCGGAGACGGCCACGCAGGAGGAGATCGAGGCAGTCGTCCGGGAACTCAACGAGGACCCGGCCTGCACCGGTTACATCGTCCAGCTGCCGCTGCCCAAGGGCATCGACGAGAACCGCATCCTGGAGCTGATGGACCCGGACAAGGACGCCGACGGTCTGCACCCGATGAACCTCGGCCGCCTCGTCCTCAACGAGCCGGCCCCGCTGCCCTGCACCCCCAACGGCGTCCTCACCCTGCTGCGCCAGTACGGCGTGGAGATCAAGGGCGCCGAGGTCGTGGTCGTCGGCCGCGGTGTCACCATCGGCCGCCCGATGCCGCTCCTGCTCACCCGGCGCAGCGAGAACGCCACCGTGACCCAGTGCCACACCGGCACCCGTGACCTGTCGTCCCACCTCAAGCGCGCGGACATCATCGTCGCCGCCGCAGGCTCCGCCCACCTGATCCGCCCCGAGGACGTGAAGCCGGGCGCCGCCGTCCTCGACGTCGGTGTCTCGCGCAGCGCCGAGGGCAAGATCGTGGGCGACGTCCACCCCGGTGTCGCCGAGGTGGCCGGCTTCATCTCCCCGAACCCCGGCGGTGTCGGCCCGATGACCCGGGCCCAGCTCCTGGTCAACGTGGTCGAGGCGGCGGAGCGCAGTGTCGACTGATCCGGCGGAGGACGACATGGAGGTCCGGGACCCGATCAGCGCGCCCGACGCCGACGGGAAGCCGCGCCGCACGACCCGCCGCTTCCCGCTGTTCACCCGGGACACCGCGCGCCCCGAGGGCGGCGGCCGGGCCGCGCCGAGCGACGCCCCGGCGCCCGCCCGGCAGTGGCCGATCCTCGCCGTGCTGGCCACGGTCGCGGTCGGACTGCTGGTGATCGCGACCGACCAGTTCCGCGTCGGCTCGCTGCTCATCGGCGCCGGTCTGCTGGCCGGCGGGGTGCTGCGCTGGATGCTGCCGGACGTCGGCATGCTCGCGGTCCGCTCCCGGTTCACCGACATCGTCACGTACGGCGTGCTGGGCGCCGTGATCGCCCTGCTGGCGATGATGGCCCAGCCGAGCCCGTGGCTGGTCATCCCGTTCCTGAAGGACGCGCTGCACTTCACGGTCAGCAGCTGACTCCCTTCTGGATCCGGGGCCTCGCTCATGACGGCGGCCCGTCCTCTCCCCCGAGGAAGGACGGGCCGTCGTCCGCGTCAAGCCTGGTGCACGGCGAAGGCCGTGTTCAACGGCTGTCAGTGCGCTGTGCCGCGGAAGTGACCGTTCCGCTACGGTGTCCGGGCCCTGTCACAGCGGAGAGGGCAGGCGGAACCGATCACCGGCCGGGTGTCGTCCGACACCGTGGAGGTGAGTGATGGGCGCCTGGCAGTCGCTGCCGGAGGACCTGCCGCCGGAGGTGCGGCACTTCGTGGAGCAGCTGCGGCGGCTGAAGGACACGACGGGCCTCAGCCTGGCCGCGCTCGGCGCGCGCACCGCGTACAGCAAGTCCTCCTGGCACCGCTATCTCAACGCCGGCCAGCCGCCGCCCCGGCAGGCGGTGGTGGCGCTGAGCAGGATCGCCGGTGAGGATCCCGCGCGGATCAGCGTCCGCTGGGAACTCGCCATCCAGGCATGGCCCCGCTCCGCCAACCTGCCCGAACGCCCCGCCGGGGCCGAGGAGTACGAGGACGATCCCACGCTGCCGTGGTGGGAGGAGCCGCCGCCCGCGCCGCACGGTCCGCACCGGATGCTGCTGGCCGCCGTGCTCCTGCTGCTTCTGCTGGTCCTCGTCACGGTCGCCGGCGCCGTGGTGCTTGGGTGAGTCTCACACCCGAGGGGCGCGCGTTACGGGCGATGTGCACCCCATGTGTCGATGTATTGACAAGTTCGCGCATGTGCAACGAATCCGTTCGACAAGAGGGCTAGCGTGACCGATCGGGACGGTCCGGGACGTCCCGTGGCTGAAGGACTGGACCGCGGCCGGGTGGGCGTGCGACGGTGCATGCCCTCGGCCCCGATGCACCCGTGCGCCCCCACCCCGGGAACTGAGATCCTTGTCCGGCGCATCCCTGTGGGTAGGCCGGACGGGGACTCGGCAGAGGGCACCACGCACGGGGAAACGCAGCAACAGCCAGCACGACCGGGGGGAAAGAGGGGGGAAGCAATGCCTCGTTGGAGGGCCTTGCCGGATGAACTGGATCCGCAGGTCAGGGAGTTCGCCAGCCAGTTGCGGCGGCTCGTGGACCGCAGTGGACTGAGCATCGCGGCGGTGGCCGACCGCACGGGCTACAGCAAGACGTCCTGGGAGCGTTATCTCAACGGCAGACTGCTCGCGCCCAAGGGCGCGATCGTGGCACTGGCCGAGGTCACCGGCACCAATCCCATTCATCTGACCACGATGTGGGAGCTCGCCGAGCGCGCCTGGAGCCGCTCGGAGATGCGCCACGACATGACCATGGAGGCCATCCGCATCTCCCAGGCGCGCGCCGCGCTCGGGGAGTTCGGAGCGCCGCCGGCCAATGCCAAGGGCGGCAAGACCGCCCGCAAGAGCGGCAGCGCCACGGCGACGCCGGGCGTGGCCGGACCCGCGGGCGTGGCACCGACGGTGCCACCGCAGCCGGCGTCGCCGGATGTGCGGGACGCCCGGGAGACGCGGGATGTGCGGGATGTGCGGGACGCTCAGGTGTCGCAGGCCGCGCAGGGCTCGCGGGGCGAGTCGGCGCAGGGGAGCCGGGACAGCGGCGTCAACTCCTGGGGCCTCGCCGGATACTCCGGTCCCGCGCCGACGGGCGGACGCGCCCCCGACGGACCGGCCTGGTCACCGACGGCCGCGCAGACGCCGTACGGCGAACCCGCGCAGACGCCGTTCGGCGATCCCGCGCAGAGCCAGAGCCAGAGCCCGCGCCCGGCCGGCGGGTCCGGCACCGGCGCACCCGGCCCGGCCCGGCCCGGTTCCGGCGCGCCGCGGGGCAAGCGGCGGCTGACGATGTTCCTCGCGGGCGTCGTCGGCGTCCTCGTCGTCATAGCCGCGGCCTACTTCCTCACCGACGGCGGCGGTGACAAGAAGAACGAGGGCGGCAAGGCCTCGCCGAGCCCGACCGCCTCCACCCCCGCGAACCTCCCGGCCGGGGTCAAGTGCAGCGGTGACTCCTGCACGGGCAAGGACGCGGAGAGCATGGGGTGCAGCGGCGACCTGGTGACCACCGCCAAGACCGCCACCGTCGGCACCACCGTCGTGGAGGTCCGTTACAGCAAGACGTGCGGGGCCGCCTGGGGCCGTATCACCCAGGCCGTGCAGGGCGACGCGGTCGCGGTGACCGTCGGCAAGAGCAAGCAGACCGGCTCGATCACCACGGCCGGGGACACGATCGCGTACACGCCAATGGTGGCGGTGAAGGACGCGGGCGAGGCGAAGGCCTGCGTGACACTGGCGGCGGGGACGAAGGGGTGCACCCCGTAGGCGCCATGGGTTGAAAAGAATTTCGGGGCCGCAGGCATGGCCGGACGAATCGTGGGCACGCGAACCGTACCCCCACGGGAGTCCGGCCAAGTCGGTACCCCCCATACGGCGGCCGCCTCGTTCCACCTCTCCCGGACGGGCGGCCGTCGCCTTTGTTCGGGGCGGTTCTCCGGGTGGCTGCGCGGCGTTGTGGGGTTTGTGGGGTGGGCCACAGGGACCCGCGCATCCGGGATCCCGGATGCGCGATAGCCTGACCGGTGGATCTCTTGATGCCAAGAGATCGATCATTTGTACGTCCCGCACCCCGGGGGCAGGGACGCCCCACCGACAGCTGTCATACGGAGAACGCCATGACCCGCACTCCCGTGAACGTCACCGTCACCGGCGCGGCCGGCCAGATCGGTTACGCCCTGCTCTTCCGCATCGCCTCCGGCCAGCTGCTCGGCGCCGACGTGCCGGTCCGCCTGCGCCTGCTGGAGATCACTCCGGCGCTGAAGGCCGCCGAGGGCACCGCGATGGAGCTGGACGACTGCGCGTTCCCGCTCCTTCAGGGCATCGACATCACGGACGACCCGAACGTCGCCTTCGACGGCGCCAACGTCGCCCTCCTGGTCGGCGCCCGCCCGCGCACCAAGGGCATGGAGCGCGGTGACCTGCTCTCCGCCAACGGTGGCATCTTCAAGCCGCAGGGCAAGGCCATCAACGACAACGCCGCGGACGACATCAAGGTCCTCGTCGTCGGCAACCCGGCCAACACCAACGCCCTGATCGCCCAGGCCGCCGCCCCGGACGTACCGGCCGAGCGCTTCACCGCGATGACCCGCCTCGACCACAACCGCGCGCTGACCCAGCTCGCGAAGAAGACGGGCTCGACGGTCGCCGACATCAAGCGCCTGACCATCTGGGGCAACCACTCGGCCACCCAGTACCCCGACATCTTCCACGCGGAGATCGCCGGCAAGAACGCCGCCGAGGTCGTGGCCGACGAGCAGTGGCTGGCCGACACCTTCATCCCGACCGTCGCCAAGCGCGGCGCCGCGATCATCGAGGCCCGTGGCGCGTCCTCCGCCGCCTCCGCCGCCAACGCCGCCATCGACCACGTGTACACGTGGGTCAACGGCACCGCCGAGGGCGACTGGACCTCCATGGGCATCCCCTCGGACGGCTCCTACGGCGTCCCGGAGGGCCTGATCTCCTCGTTCCCCGTCACCACCAAGGACGGCAAGTACGAGATCGTCCAGGGCCTGGACATCAACGAGTTCTCCCGCGCCCGCATCGACGCCTCCGTCGCCGAGCTGGCGGAGGAGCGCGAGGCGGTTCGCGCGCTCGGCCTCATCTGAGCCGGTCTCTGTAGAGGCGGCTTCTGTCACGAGCCTGCACGGGCCCTGTTCCGGTTTCTTCCGGGGCGGGGCCCGCGCCCGTTTTCACCGCTACCGTCAAGAACGTTACCCGCCAAGGTGATTCGGGGGGTTCGCGATGAACGGCGGATGGCACGGGAACGGTTACAGCTCGGGTTCCGACGAACACGGGCCCAGCGAGGAGCGAGGCCAGGCGGCCTGGGGAGCGCAGGGGCAGCACGGTGGCGCCGCGCTGCCGCCGTGGGCGTCGGCGGAGACGCAGACGTCGTACACCCCGCCGTGGGTCACGCCCCCGCCGCAGCCCTATGCCCCACAGTTTCCGCCTCCTCCGCCTCCGGCACCGCCACCACCGTCACCGCCTCCCGGCCCGCGCCGCCTGCTGGTGGTCCTCACCGTGATGGCCGTGCTGGGCTCGGGAGTCGGTGCCGGTGTCTGGTTCCTGACCCGCGACGGCTCGGTGGGCGCCGGTGCCACCCCGGGACCGAGCGTGGTCGTCACGACGTCCGCATCGACGCCGACCCCGACTGCGCCGACCCCGACCGCGCCGGAGCCGACGCCGTCGGTGACGACCCTGGAATCCCCGCTCGCCTCGCCCACCCCCGCCCCCGGCTACCGCCTCGCCCAGGACCCCGTCGGCTACACGATCGTCGTCCCCGAGGGCTGGACCCGCAGACAGAAGCAGGGCGAGAAGGCCGCGGTGGTCTTCTACGACGCCCCGGACGACGGCCGTCAGTTGCAGATCTTCCGGCTGGTCGAGGACAGCCCCGCCGAGTCCCTGCGCCAGGCCGAGAACGACCCCGGCTTCGGGTTCGCCCGCCAGCCCGGCTACCAGGCCCTCGAACGGGACGAGGACACCACCTGGTCCGAGCTCACCTACCGCTACGACGACGAGGACAAGGGCGCCCGCCAGGTGATCGACCACCGTTTCGAGGCGGCCGACGGCACCCTCTACGCGATCCGTGCGAGCGGCCCCGAGGACCTGTCTCCCGCCCAGGTCCGCGAACCGCTCTCCATGGCGCTGGGCTCGTTCTGCCCTACGGAACAGGGGTGTGCGTAGGGGTACGGGCTGGGCCTAGAGCCGCTTCTCGAACCAGTGGGCCGCGTAGACATGATCCCCGTACGCCGGGATCTCCGTGTACCCGCACGCCCGGTACATCGCCTGCGCCTCGATGAGCGTGGCGTGCGTGTCGAGTCGTACGACGGTCAACTCCCGTTCGGCGGCGGCCTGTTCCAGCGCCGCGAGCAGACGGCGGGCCAGGCCCAGGCGGCGGGCGTCGGGGTGCACCCACACATGCTTGATCTCGCCCACGCCGGGCTCCAGCCGGCGCAGCGCCCCGCAGCCCACCGGACGGCCCTCCTCGTACGCCACGAAGAACGCGCCCGCCGCGCCGGACACCTCCGTGGGGCCGACCAGGTCGGAGGCGTCGAAACCCTCGGGGAAGCGGGCGTCGATGTCGGCGGCGTAGGCGTCCAGACAGGCGCGGGCGTCCGGGCTGTGGCCGTCCACGGGTACGACGGTGATGGCCGCGAGCCGCAACAGGCGCTGGGCGGTGGCCATGGCGCCGGTCAGCTCGGCGCGCTGGTCCGGGGTGAGGGCTTCGAGGAGGCCGGCGGCGAGGGCGTTCGCCCGCCGGTTCTGTTCCCTCAGCTCGGCCTGTCCGGCCGGGGTCGGCTCGACCACGCGCAGCCGGTTGTCGCCGGGGTGCGCGCTCAGCCGGACCAGGCCCTGCGCCTCCAGGGCCTTCGCCATCCGGCTCAGATACCCGGCGTCCAGGCCGAGACGGCCGCGCAGCTCGCGCAGGGACGCCCCGTCACCGATCTCGAACAGCAGCCGGGCCTCGCCGAGGGGGCGGTCCTGGCCGAGGTAGTGGTCGTCGAGGGCGCCGATGCGACGGGTGAAGTAGCGGTTGAACCGGCGGAGGGTCGCGATGTGGCCGGTCGACACCGGGTCCATCGACACCGGGTCCCTCGACGCCGGACCCATTGACGCTGGGTCCCTCGACGCCGGTTTCATTGACGCTGAGTCCATATTCTTTGACTTTAGTCAAAGGACTCGCTGGGGTCCAGGTCCGCGGCGGTCAGGAAGCGGCGCCCCAGCGTTTCCACGGCCTCTCGCAGTTCGGACGGCCGTACGACACGGAACGGCGCCCCGAGGGCGGTGAGCTGGGCGGCGTACCACTCCGGCTCGTCCGTCGTGGCCAGCAGACGGGTGGTGCGCGCGTCGAGCGGCTCGGGGCGGCCGAGGCTGCGCGGCAGCCACCGGGCGACGAGCTCGGCGGGGGCCTCGACGACGACCTCCACCTCGTACGACCAGCCCTCGGCGAGGTGCGCTTCGAGGGTGTCGAGCGGGTCGAGATCCTCGGGCGGGGTGAACGACCCGTCCAGGACGGCCACTTCGGTGATCCGGTCGACGCGCAGCACTCGGCGGGCGTCGGCGGTGCGCGACCAGCACAGCAGATACCAGCGGCCGTGGCGGACGACGACGGCCCAGGGGTCGACGTCCATGGGGCGTACGCCCTTCGCGCCCAGGTCATAGGCGATGCGGAGCCGGTGCCGGTCGGCGGCGGCCTGGACGAGGGCGGCCGTGGTGGCGGGGTCGGGGGTGCGGGCGGTGGTGTGCGGGCCCTTGGTGTTCACCCCGCGGACCGCCTCCGTCGGGTGCGCCACCGGTCCCGGCAGCACCCGCACGATCTTGCCGAGCGCGCTGCCCACCGGGCCGGCCGGGTCGGCCGCGTCGTGATGGCCTTCCAGCACCGCCATGACCAGGGCCAGCGCCTCCTCGGACGTGAACATCAGCGGTGGTACGCGCAGGCCGCGGCCGACGCGGTAGCCGCCGTAGGGGCCCCGCGTGGAGTCCACCGGGATACCGGCCTCGCGCAGGATGCCCACGTAGCGGCGGGCGGCCCGTTCGGAGACGCCGAGGTGGGCGGCGAGGCGGGTGGCGGTGATGCCGGGGCTGCTCTGGAGGAGGTCGAGGGTGCGCAGGGCGCGCGCGGTGGGGCTGTCGTCGTGAGCCATGGAAGGGCTTGCCGTTCCGGTCGGGGCGCGGACTCCGGGGGAGTTCCGTCGGGTCGGGGATTCCGGGGCGGGTTCCGGTCGGGTCGGGGACTCCGGGGCGGGTTCCGGTCGTGGATCGTCCGGAACGGACCGTAGCGTGATCCGTATGAGCGAGGAGATCCTTCTGGAACCGCCCGTCGCGGGCAGCGAGGCCGACACCCTGATCGGGTCCCTGGAGCGGCAGCGCAGGACGTTCGCCTGGAAGTGCGCGGATCTTGACGCGGCCGGACTGAACACCCGGCTCGCCCCTTCTACGATCACCCTGGGTGGCCTGCTCAAGCATCTGGCGCTGGTGGAGGCCGACTACTTCACCCTGCGGCTGCTGGGGGAGGACCCCGGCGCGCCCTGGAACACCGTCGACTGGGAGGCCGAGCCGGGCTGGGAGTGGCGTTCGGCCGCGGACGACAGCCCCGAGGAGCTGTACGCGCTGTGGGGGGCGGCCGTCGCCCGCTCCCGGGCCCATGTCCGCCAGGCACTCGCCGAGGGCGGCCTCGACCGGCTCGCCCACTACACGGGCCGGAACGGGGACTCGCCCAGCCTGCGGCGCATCCTCGCGGACCTGATCGAGGAGTACGCCCGCCATGTCGGGCAGGCCGATCTGATCCGGGAGTCGATCGACGGGCGGGTGGGGGAGGATCCGCCTGCCGGGTTCGTGTACTGAGCGGTCCTGGCGTCCGTCACACGTTCTGTAGTTCCTGCTGAAGCTTGTCCACGTCCACCGAATTGTCGGCGGAGGGCGTCGCCGTCGGTACCGGCTTGTCGTACTCCGTGAAGGTCAGCGTCAGGTCGGTGCCGTCGCCGCGTTGAGTGGCCTTCACCAGCCGGTGCGGGGCGTCCGAAGTGACGTACAGGACCGCCTGTTTGCCGTCCTCCATGCCCTTGAGCGGGATCACCTTCGTCCCGTCCACGGTCGTCTCGGCGCCCTTCGTCAGGGTCTTCGCCTCGTCCTCGTCGCCCGCGACCTCCTTCTGGAAGGAGGTCAGATCGCAGGTGTCGGCCATGCCCTTGAGCATGGCGTCGCGCGTGGAGCCGTGGATGTAGCGGTTCTTGAACAGCTCGGCCACCGCGTCGCCCTCGCCGCCGGGCACCTGTGCCTTCCAGAAGTCGGCGTCCGGCTTCATCCACACCTCGGCGCCCTGCTTGATGATCTCCACGCTGCCGCCGTGCGAGCCCATCGTCATGGAGCCCACACAGTTGCCGTCCCGGTCGAGGGTGAGGTCCATCGAGGTGGGCTGGGTGGTGCTCGTCCGGGTGTCGGTGCTGCGGTCCGTCAGCTTCAGATGGACGGAGTCGGCGTCGAGGAACTCGTCCTTCGCCTGATCGGCGAGTTGCCGTGCGGTCAGGTCGTCGCCGTCGTCCGCCGCCATGAGGACCGGCGAGAGCAGCAGCGCCGCCGCCATGCAGATGAGTGCCTTCCCTGCCATGCGTCACCTCCGTGGTGCGCATGTGGTGGCCGCCACACGCGGACCCTTACTCAGCGTACGATTCACCCTATTTGCCCGCATGTTCAGTGATGCGGAGCACTTTCCAGCCTCGATTGCGCATGCAACTCGGGGTCGAGGGCAGGTGGTGACGGTCCCGCTGGGTGACACGTGTGTGACTCAGGGGATCCGAACAGGAACGGAAGGCAACACCGATCATGGCCGGACAGCAGGCCCAGCAGACGATCCACGCGGGCGGCGAGTGGCGCGCAGCCCTCTCCGGCGCGACCCGCGACATCATCGACCCCGCGGACGCGCAGCCCTTCGCCGTCGTCGCCGAGGGCGACGAGAAGGACACCGACCTCGCCGTGGCCGCCGCCCGGCAGGCCTTCGACCACGGCGACTGGCCGCGCACCCCGGTCGCCGAGCGGGCCGCCCTGCTCTACCGCGTCGCCGACCTCCTCATGCGCGACCGCGAACGGCTCGGCCTGCTGGAGAGCCGCGACGCGGGCAAGACGCTGGAGGAGGGGCGCGTCGACATCGACTGTGTCGCCGACGCCTTCCGCTACTTCGCCGGGCTCATCGCCGCCGAGGCCTCCGGCCGGGTCGTCGACGCGGGCTCGCCCGACCTCCACAGTGTCGTCGTGCACGAGCCGGTGGGGGTCTGCGCCCTCATCACCCCCTGGAACTACCCGCTCCTCCAGGCCAGTTGGAAGATCGCCCCGGCGCTCGCCGCGGGGAACACCTTCGTCGTCAAGCCGAGCGAGATCACCCCGCTGACGACGATCGCGCTGATCGAGCTGCTGGTGGAGGCCGGTCTCCCGGCCGGGGTCGCCAACATCGTCACCGGGCCCGGCGCCTCCGTCGGCGCCCGGCTCGCCGAGCACCCCGACGTCGACCTCGTCTCCTTCACCGGCGGCCTCGTCAGCGGCACCAAGGTGGCCCAGGCCGCCGCCCCCTCGGTCAAGAAGGTCGCCCTGGAACTCGGCGGCAAGAACCCCAACGTCGTCTTCGCCGACGCCTGCGCCACCGAGGAGGGCTTCGACACCGCCGTCGACCAGGCCCTCAACGCGGCCTTCATCCACAGCGGCCAGGTCTGCTCGGCGGGCGCCCGCCTCATCGTCGAGGAGTCGGTCCGCGACCGCTTCGTCGCCGAACTCGCCGACCGGGCAAGCCGGATCAGGCTGGGCCGCGGCACCGACGACGGCGTCGAGTGCGGACCGCTCGTCTCCGAGCAGCAGCGGGCCAAGGTCGAGGCGTACGTCGCCTCGGCGCTGGCGGAGGGCGCGGTGCTGCGCACGGGCGGCAAGCGGCCGGAGGGGCTCGGGACGGGCTATTTCTACGCGCCGACCGTCCTCGACGCCTGCCACCGCGAGATGAAGGTCGTACGCGAGGAGGTCTTCGGCCCGGTCCTCACCGTCGAGACCTTCCGTACGGAGGACGAGGCGGTCTTCCTCGCCAACGACACCGAGTACGGCCTCGCCGGCGGTGTCTGGACCGCCGACGCCGGACGCGCCCGCCGGGTCGCCGGCCGGCTGCGCCACGGCACCGTGTGGATCAACGACTTCCACCCCTACCTCCCGCAGGCGGAGTGGGGCGGCTTCGGCAAGAGCGGCGTCGGCCGCGAGCTGGGCCCGACCGGGCTCGCCGAGTACCGCGAGAGCAAGCACATCTACCAGAACCTCGCGCCGAAGCCCGTCCGCTGGTTCGCCGGCTGAACCCCGCCCGCCCACCTTCCAGGAGCAACCCCCCATGCACCATGAACACGAGTACGACTATGTCGTCATAGGCGGCGGCACCGCCGGTTCCGTCATCGCCTCCCGGCTCACCGAGAACCCGGACGTCACCGTCGCCGTCATCGAAGGCGGCCCCAGCGACGTCGACCGCGAGGACGTCCTCACCCTGCGCCGCTGGATGGGCCTCCTCGGCGGCGACCTCGACTACGACTACCCGACCGTCGAGCAGCCCCGCGGCAACTCCCACATCCGGCACAGCCGCGCCCGTGTCCTCGGCGGCTGTTCCTCCCACAACACCCTCATCTCCTTCAAGCCGCTGCCGTCCGACTGGGACGAGTGGGAGGCGAACGGCGCCAAGGGGTGGGGCGCGGTGCCGATGGAGGCGTACTACGCGCGGCTCCTCAACAACATCGTCCCCGTCGACGAGAAGGACCGGAACGCCATCGCCCGCGACTTCGTCGACGCGGCACAGAAGGCGACCGGCGTGCCGCGCGTCGAGGGCTTCAACCGGCGCCCCTTCAACGACGGCGTCGGCTTCTTCGACCTCGCCTACCACCCCGAGAACAACAAGCGGTCCTCGGCGTCCGTGGCGTATCTCCACCCGGTGATGGACGAACGCCCCAACCTGACGATCCTGCTGGAGACCTGGGCCCACCGCCTGGACCTGGACGGCACGCGCGCACGCGGCGTCCACGTCCGCGCCAAGGACGGCGAGGAGTTCGTCGTACGCGCCCGCAGCGAGGTGCTGCTGTGCGCGGGCGCCGTCGACTCGCCCCGGCTGCTCCTGCACTCGGGCATCGGCCCCGCGCGCGACCTGGAGGCCCTCGGCATACCCGTCGTCCACGACCTGCCGGGCGTCGGCGAGAACCTGCTCGACCACCCCGAGTCGGTGATCGTCTGGGAGACGCACGGCCCCATCCCGGAGAACTCCGCGATGGACTCCGACGCGGGCCTGTTCGTCCGCCGCGACCCCGAACACGCGGGCCCGGACCTGATGTTCCACTTCTACCAGGTCCCCTTCACCGACAACCCGGAACGGCTGGGCTACGAACGCCCCTCGTACGGCGTCTCGATGACCCCCAACATCCCCAAGCCGAGGAGCCGCGGCCGCCTGTACCTGACCAGCGCGGACCCGTCGGTCAAGCCGGCCCTGGACTTCCGCTACTTCACGGACGAGGACGACTACGACGGCCGCACCCTGGTCGACGGCATCCGCATCGCCCGTGAGATCGCGCGGACCGAGCCGCTGGCGGGCTGGCTCAAGCGCGAGGTGTGCCCCGGCCCGGCCGTCACGAGCGACGACGACCTGAGCGAGTACGCCCGCAAGGTCGCCCACACCGTCTACCACCCCGCGGGCACCTGCCGCATGGGCGCGCTGGACGACGAACTCGCCGTGGTGGACCCGGAGTTGCGCATCCGCGGCCTGGAGGGCATCCGTATCGCCGACGCGTCGGTCTTCCCGACGATGACGGCCGTGAACCCGATGATCGGGGTGCTCATGGTCGGTGAGAAAGCCGTGGACCTGATCGGAGGCGGTGCGTGATGAGCGAAACCCCTGTCTTCTCCGTGAACGGGCTCTGGAAGGTCTTCGGACCCAAGGCCGACAAGATCCCCGCCGACCCCGAACTCGCCACCCTCGACCCCGCCGGCCTCCGCGCCCGCACCGGCTGCACCGCCGCCGTCCGGGACGTCTCCTTCGACGTACGCAAGGGCGAGGTCTTCGTGGTGATGGGCCTGTCCGGCTCGGGCAAGTCCACGCTGGTGCGCTGTCTGACCCGGCTCATCGAGCCGACGGCGGGCACCATCGCCATCGACGGCGAGGACGTACGCGCCATGGACCGGTCCCGGCTGCGCGAACTGCGCCGCCACCGTGCCGCGATGGTCTTCCAGCACTTCGGCCTCCTCCCGCACCGCACGGTCCTCGACAACGTGGCCTACGGCCTGGAGATCCAGGGCATGGGGAAGGCGGAACGCAGGGCGCGCGCGTCGGAGGTCGTGGCCAAGGTCGGCCTGGAGGGCATGGAGCAGCGCAGGCCGCACCAGCTGTCCGGCGGCCAGCGCCAACGCGTCGGTCTCGCCCGGGCGTTGGCCGTGGACCCGGAGGTCCTCCTCTTCGACGAGCCGTTCAGCGCGCTCGACCCGCTGATCCGCCGGGACATGCAGGAGGAGGTCGTCCGCCTGCACCGCGAGGAGGGCCGCACGATGGTCTTCATCACGCACGACCTGAGCGAGGCCCTCAAACTCGGCGACCGCATCGCCCTCATGCGCGACGGCAAGGTGGTCCAACTGGGCACCCCGGAGGAGATCGTGGGCTCCCCGGCCGACGACTACGTCCGCGAGTTCGTCCGCGACGTACCGAGGGAGCAGGTCCTCACGGTACGCACGGCGATGCGGGCCGTGTCGGACGACGACGCGGGCCAGGGCCCCGCCGTCCCGCCGAACGCCACGGTCTCGGAGGCGATCGAGGCGGTGGCCCGAGCGGGGCAGCCGGCCCGGGTGATGGACCAGGGGCGATGCGTGGGGATGGTGGACGCGGACGGGCTGCTCGGGGTGGTGGCCGGTACGGCCAAGGAGGCGGTCTGATGGCTGCGATCACCGTCTTCTCCCCGCGTACCGTGCCCGCTGTCCTCAGGCACCGTGCCGTCCACAAGCTGGCGCTGCTCGCCCTGGCCGCCGCCGTCCTCGTCCCGCTGGCCACCGCCCGGTGGGCCGGCGGCGCGTGGCCGGACGCCCTCACCGTCGACCTCACCGACCCGCTCACCCGGGCCAGCACCTGGATCGTCGACAACCGAGACACCCACCCGCTGTTCCTCTACTTCTTCGGCCACATCAGCAACGCGGTCGTCCTCTCCGTACGCGCCGTCTACCTCGTGCTGCTGGCGGCCGGCTGGGCCGGAGTGACGGCCCTGAGCGCCCTCGTGGCCTGGCGGGTCGCGGGTCTGCGCCTCGCCCTCGGCACCCTGGCCGCGTTCCTCACCTGCGGCTTCCTCGGCATGTGGGTGCCTACGATGCAGACCTTCGCCCTGATGGTCGTGGCCGTCGCCGCGTCCGTCCTGGTAGGAGCCGTCCTGGGCCTCGCCGCCGGCCTGAACGACCGTCTCGACCGCGCCCTGCGCCCGGTCCTCGACACCATGCAGGTCCTGCCGGCGTACGCCTACCTCCTCCCCGTCGTCCTGATCTTCGGCATGGGCGTCCCCGCCGCCGTCCTCGCCACCGTCGTCTACGCCGCCCCGCCCATGGCCCGCCTCACCGCCCTCGGCCTGCGCGGCGCCGACAAGGAGGTGCTGGAGGCGGTGCGGTCCCTCGGCGCGACCGCCCGCCAGCGACTGCTGACCGCCCGTCTCCCGCTGGCCCGCAAGGAGCTCCTCCTCGGCCTCAACCAGACGATCATGATGGCCCTGTCGATGGCGGTCATCGCGTCGGTCATCGGCGCGGGCGGCCTCGGTGATCGCGTCTACCAGGCCCTCGCCTCCGTCGACGTGGGCGCGGCCCTCGCCGCCGGTATCCCGATCGTGCTGCTGGCCGTCGTACTGGACCGGGTGACGGGAGCGGCGGGCAGCGGCTCGACGTCCTCCCCAAAAACGCGCCGCAGGGGAGGGCCGTACGCCCTCGTCGCCGCCCTCGCGATCGCCGTGGCCGCACGTCTCATGGGCCGGCTCGACTGGCCCGACGCCTGGACCGTGCCGATCGCCGAGCCCGTCAACCGCACCGTCGACTGGATGACCGACCACCTCTACTCCGGCGTCCCCGTCGTCGGCGGCACCGCCGACTGGGCCGCCCACTTCACCACCTGGGTCCTCAACCCGCTCCGGGACGGCCTGACCTGGCTCCCCTGGTGGTCGATGCTGCTCCTGGTCGCGACCCTCGCCTGGCTCATCGGCACCTGGCGCACCGCGCTCACCGCGGTCCTCGCCATGGCCGCGATCGGCGTCCTCGGCGTCTGGACGCCGGCGCTCGACACCCTCTCCCAGGTCCTCGCCGCCGTCGCCGTCACCCTGGTCATCGGCTTCGCGACCGGTATCGCGGCGGCCCGCAGCGACCGCCTCGAACGGGCCCTGCGCCCCGTCCTGGACGTCTTCCAGACCATGCCGCAGTTCGTCTATCTGATCCCGGTCGTCGCCCTGTTCGGCGTCGGCCGCGCCCCCGCCGTCGCCGCGGCCGTCGTCTACGCGCTGCCCGCCGTCGTCCGCATCACCACCCAGGGGCTGCGCCAGGTCGACCCGGCGGCGATGGAGGCCTCGGGTTCTCTCGGCGCGACGAGCTGGCAGCAGCTGCGCCAGGTCCAGCTCCCGCTCGCCCGGCCGGCCCTGCTGCTCGCCGTCAACCAGGGCGTGGTCCTGGTCCTCGCCGTCGTCATCATCGGCGGCCTGGTCGGCGGTGGCGCCCTCGGCTACGACGTCGTCTTCGGCCTCGCCCAGGGCGACCTCGCGACCGGTCTGGTGGCCGGCGCCGCGATCGTCTGCCTCGGCCTGATGCTCGACCGGGTGACCCAGCCGACGGAACGCCGTCCGAAGAAGGGAGCGTGACATGCGTATCCGTGCGCGTATTTGTGCGACCGCCGCGGTCGCCTCGCTGCTGCCGCTCACCGGCTGCGGCGCCGCCGACATGACCCAGCAGTCCTCGCCCTTCGCGAACGCCCAGGGCGCGAAGACGGTGACCCTCTCCGTCCAGTCCTGGGTCGGCGCCCAGGCCAACGTGGCCGTCGCCCAGTACCTCCTGGAGCACGAGCTCGGCTACCGCGTCGACACCGTCCAGGTCGACGAGGTCCCCGCCTGGGACGCGCTCAGCCAGGGCCGGGTCGACGCGATCCTGGAGGACTGGGGCCACCCCGAGCAGGAACAGCGCTACGTCGACGACAAGAAGACCATCACGCGCGGCGGCGAACTCGGCGTGACCGGCCACATCGGCTGGTACATCCCCACGTACTTCGCCAAGCAGCACCCGGACGCCACCAGTTGGAAGAACCTCAACAAGTACGCCGATCGCATGCGTACCGCCGAGAGCGGGGGCAAGGGCCAGCTGATGGACGGCTCACCCTCGTACGTCACCAACGACAAGGCACTGGTGAACAACCTCGACCTGGACTACCAGGTCGTCTTCGCCGGCTCCGAGGCCGCCCAGATCACCCAGATCAAGCAGTTCGCCAAGGAGAAGAAGCCCTTCCTCACCTACTGGTACGCACCGCAGTGGCTCTTCAAGAAGGTGCCCATGACCGAGGTGAAGCTCCCCGCCTACAAGGAGGGGTGCGACGCCGACCCCGCGAAGGTCGCCTGCGCCTATCCGCACACCCCGCTGGAGAAGTACCTCAACTCCGACTTCGCCCGCTCGGGCGGCTCGGCCGCGGCCTTCCTGAAGAAGTTCAAGTGGACGACCGAGGACCAGAACGAGGTCTCCCTGATGATCGCCGACCAGAAACTGACGCCGGAGGAGGCGGCGAAGAAGTGGGTGGAAGGGCATGAGTCCACCTGGCGGGCGTGGCTCTCCTGAACGTCCCCGTTGGGGAGCTGTTTTCTTGTTGGAGGTCTGTTAGGTCGGTCAAGCGACGGTTATCTCCGTGTGTTCCCTTCGGGGAGATCCGTCGAGAGGGTGTCGCGAATCGGCGCCATCCGGGCGAAACCGATTTCGTCGGTCCCCGCATCCTCTGGTGAGCTGAGGCGCATGAAGAAGATCGCCTCTCTCTCCCTGGCCGCCCTCACCACCTTCTCGCTCCTCGGGCTGGCCGCCCCGTCCGCGGACGCCGCCACCACGTGGCATTGCAGCGGCAAGCTGACCAAGCGGTGCATTACCCAGTCGGGGACCAAGGTCAAGGTCAAGTTCTCCAACACCACGTCCAGGTCCGCCACCGGCAAGTTCGGCGTGACGTGCTTCGGCCCCGACGGCCAGAGCCCGAAGGTGTTCAAGGACGGCAGGATCGACGGCTACGACACCTACACCTCGGCGTGGTACCAGTGCCCCAAGGGCACCCGCACCGGAGCCTCCGGCTGGCAGATGAGCAACGGCAAGGTCTACCGCACGCCGGAGGTCCGCTTCTGACAGTGACGAGGCGGCGGGCCGTCAGCGCATCTCCTCCATCAAGTCGTGGAGGATCGCGCCCACCCGTCGCTGAAGGCCCGGCCCGAACGTGATGCGGGTGGCCCCGAGTTCGCCCAGCTCGGCGGGCGAGGGGCCCGCGCCGACCTTCGCGAACACGTTCACCGGCCCGTGGATCCCGGACCGCAGCAGGGGCAGTACGTCCGCCGGGGCGCCGATCGGATACACGCAGTCGGCGCCCGCGGCGGTGTACAACGCGGCCCGCTCGATGGCCTGTTCGGGATCGTCGACCCCGCGCAGGAAGGTGTCGATGCGCGCGTTGACGAAGAGCTCGTCCCCGGCCGCGTACCGCACCTCGGCGAGCCATTCGGCGTGCTGGTGCGGGTCCTTGAGGACACCCCCGTTGGAGTCCTCAAGGTTGCAGCCCACGGCACCCGCCTCCAGCAGCCGCTCCACCAGCTCCTTGGGAGCCAGCCCGTACCCGCCCTCGACGTCCGCGGACACGGGCACGTCCACGGACCGGGTGATCCGCGCCACCGCCGCGAACATCTCGTCGGCCGGCGTCTCCCCGTCCTCGTAGCCCAACGAGGCGGCGACCCCCGCGCTGGGCGTCGCGAGCGCCGGGTAACCGGCCTCGACGAACACCCGGGCGCTGGCCGCGTCCCAGGGCCCCGGCAGGACGAGCGGGTCGTCCACGGCCCGGCGCCGATGGAGCCGCTGGAAGATCTCGACCTTGCTCATGGCGGGTGACCCTCCGACGCTCATACTGTGTAACCCCCCGGCGGGATACGGCGGCTCACCATCACCCGGTTCCAGTTGTTGATGGCGACGATCAGACCGACCAGATGGGCGAGCCGTGTCTCGTCGAAGTGCTTGGCCGCCGTCGCGTACACCTCGTCCGGCACGAAACCGTCCGTCAGGACGGTCATCGCCTCCGTCAGCGCGAGCGCGGCCCGCTCCCGCTCGTCGTAGACGCCGTCGGCCTCCTCCCAGGCGGCCAGCAGATCCAACTGCTTCTCCGGCACCCCGTGTTCACGGGCGATCGACAGATGCATGTCGAGACAGAACGCGCAGTGGTTGAGCTGCGAGGCCCGGATCACCACGAGCTCCGCGAGCGCGGGATCCCCGAGCCCTCGCTTCGCCGCGGCGCTCAGCGTGGACATGGCCTGCGCGACCGGCTTGTCCAACAGCCGCGTACGCGCCGTCACTTGTGCCCCGGCTGGTAGTGCCCGGGAACCAGCCGGCAGGTCACCCCGAACCGGTTCCACGCGTTGATCACCGTGATCGCGGCGATCAACTGCGCCAGCTCGGCCTCCTCGAAGTGCGCCGCCGCCCGCTCGTACACCGCGTCCGGCACGAACCCGTCGGTGAGCACGGTCACCGCCTCCGTCAGCGCCAGCGCCGCCAGCTCCCGCTCCGTGTAGAAGTGCTCCGACTCCTCCCACGCGCTCAGCTGCACGATCCGCTCGACGCTCTCACCCGCCGCGAGGGCGTCCTTGCTGTGCATGTCGACACAGAGCGCGCAGCGGTTGATCTGCGAGGCACGGACCTTCACCAGCTCCAGCAGCTTCGGGTCGAGGCCCTTCCGAGCGGCCGCGTCGAGCCGGACCATCGCCTTGAAGACCTCGGGAGCCTGCTCGGCCCAGGCCAGCCGCGGGGTGTGCGCGGGGGCGTAGCCCACGATGTCGGTTCCGTGATCGGTGTGGGTCCTGTCGTCGGTGTGCGTCGTCATGTCCTCGACCCTAGATTCGAGGCAGCCCACCGGTATGGTCCATTCCCATGGCGAAATCATGGGCCACTTTGGGCGTCGACCTCCACCTTGAACCCGCCGGTCCACACCTGCGCCGCGGCCTGACCGACGCCCTGCGCGAGGCGGTCCGTACCGGCCGCCTGGCCCCGGGCACCCGGCTGCCCTCGTCCCGCACCCTCGCCGCCGACCTCGGCATCGCCCGCAACACGGTCGCCGACGCCTACGCCGACCTGGTCGCCGAGGGCTGGCTCACCGCCCGGCAGGGCTCGGGCACGAGGGTGGCGGAGCGCACGGTCACGGCCCCCTCCTCCGCCGCGGGCGGCCCCGGCCCCCGGGCGCCCCACCGCCCCGCCCACGACTTCCGCCCCGGCGCCCCCGATCTGGCCGCCTTCCCCCGCGCTGAGTGGCTCAAGGCGGCCCGCCGCGCCCTCCTCGCGGCCCCTAACCACGCCTTCGGCTACGGCGACCCGCGCGGCCGCGTCGAACTGCGCACCGCCCTCGCCGACTACCTCGCCCGCGCCCGCGGCGTCCGCACCGACCCCGACCGCGTCCTGGTGTGCTCGGGCATCGCGCACGGCCTGCGCCTGCTGGGCACGGTCCTGCGGGCCCGCGGCGTCCGCACGGCCGCGGTCGAGTCGTACGGCCTCGACGCGCACTGGAACCAGCTGGTCGGAGCCGGCCTGCGCACCCCGCCGACCCCCTTCGACGACCGCGGCACGAACCCGGCCGACCTCGGCGACGCGGGCGCGGTCCTGCTCACCCCCGCCCACCAGTTCCCGATGGGCGTCCCCCTCCACCGGGCCCGCCGCACCGCGGTGGTCGAGTGGGCCCGCCGCACCGGCGGCCTGATCCTGGAGGACGACTACGACGGGGAGTTCCGCTACGACCGCCAGCCCGTCGGCGCCCTCCAGGGCCTGGACCCCGACCATGTCGTCTATCTCGGCACGGCCAGCAAGTCCCTGGCGCCCGGCCTCCGCCTCGCCTGGATGGCACTGCCCCCGTCCCTGGCGGCGGAGACGGCGGCGGCCAAGGGCAAGGTGGACACCTCCAGCGCCCTCGACCAGCTGACCCTGGCGGAATTCATCACCTCCGGCGCCTACGACCGCCATGTCCGCGCCGCCCGCCTGCGCTACCGCCGCCGCCGGGACGCCCTGCTCACCGCCCTCGCCGCCCAGGCCCCCGACGTCCACATCACCGGCATCGCCGCCGGCCTCCACGCCGTCCTGCGCCTCCCGCCCGGCACCGAACACTCCGTCGTCCAGTCCGCCTCCTGGCAGGGCGTCGCCCTCCACGGCCTCTCCTACTTCCGCCACCCCGAAGCAGCCCCCGACGGCCTGGACGCCCTGGTCGTCGGCTACGGCACCCCACCGGACAGCGGATGGACGGGGGCCCTGGAGGCACTGTGCAGGGCAATGCCATAGGGGGTGTTCGCGGGTTGAGGACGCCATGCCCGAGAAGCCGTACCCGGAGTGGTCACCCGGACGCCTCCGCACTCCTCGCGGGCTCCGCACCCTCCCCGGTCCCACCCCCGGAGACAGGTGCCTCACCGAAGCGGGCCAGGCCCAGGGCCCCCGCCACTGCCACCGCAAACCCCAGCACCGCCAGCCACCCCAACCCCTCCCGCGTACGGTCCCCGAGCCACACCACCCCCACCAGCGCCGGCCCCACCGTCTCGCCGATCACCATCGCCGCGGTCGCCGTCGTCACCGACCCCCGTTGCAGTGCCGACGTCAGACACAGGAACGCGGCACCTCCACCGAGGAGCAGCGCATACGTCGCCGGATGCGTGAGCAGCGACGGCAGGGCGAGGGAGTCGATCAACCGCACCGCCACCTCGACCACCCCGAACCCGACCCCCGCCCCGAGCCCGAGCACCAGCGCCCGCGAGCGCCCCGACAACCGTCCCGCAGAGAGCCCGAGCAGCAGCACCCCCACGGCCACCCCGAGCATCACCCACTTCAGCGCCGCCGGCCCGCTCAGATCCCCCTCCGTCCCGGACGCGACCCCCAACATCGCGAGCCCGGCACACACCACCCCCACCGCCCCCCACTCCGCCCCGCTCAACCGCACCCGCAGCAACCGCGCCGCGACCACCGCCGTCACCGCGAGACTCGACGCCAACGCCGCCCCGACCGCGTAGATCGGAACCGACCGCAACGCCGCGATCTGGAGCACAAACCCCAGCCCGTCCAGCCCCAGCCCCGCCATGTACCGCCACTGCCGCACCGCCCGCAGCAGCAGCGCCGCCTCCCCGCCGGCCCCCTCGGCCGTCGCAGCCGACCGCGCGGCGACCGCCTGCAACACCGTCGCCGTACCGAAACAGACCGCCGCACCCAGCGCACACACCATCCCAAAGAGCACAAAGCGACTGTAGGGGAGGCGTGAAGACGGACGGGTGCCTGCGCGAGCACTCTCACCGATCTCTAGGCTGACCGCCGGACAACAGCTTCTACGCACCACGGGGAGACGGGGAACATGGCGGAAACTCGGCGACGGCTGCGCTCCAGCACCGTCGTGCTCGGCGGCATGGGAGTCGTCGCGGCGGCACTGACCTCCTGCGGCTCCGACCCCGACCGCCGCTGCGTCGACCGCGACAGCTACACCTACGAGGGCTACAAGGTCGTGGCCGACAAGAACTGCAACTCCGGCAGCTCCGGCTCCTCGTCCTCCTCCGGCAAGGGCGGCAAGAAGAAGACCGGCACCGGCAAGAGCTCCGACGCCGCCTGGTACTACGACGCCGACGTCAGCAACGGCCGTGCCGACTACGGCACCTTCAGCAAGAGCGAGGCCGTGGACCGCGGCGGCTTCGGCTGCTCCAGCGGCAGCGGCGGCGGCTGAGCACGGACCCGCCCCGGAGAGACGCCATGGAACGCCGCACCATCGAACCCCGCCCCGGCTGGCAGCAGACCGTCGAGGAACAGGGCCTGATCTACCCCCTCACCCGCTACCCCGACGACTCCCTGCGCCCCTACTGGGACGAGAGCGCCTACTACGCCTTCTCCCTCGAGGAGGTCGAGGCCCTGGAGGACGTGGTCGAGGAACTCCACCGCATGTGTCTGGCGGCGGCGGACCACATCGTCACCGCGGGCCGCTTCGCCGACCTCGGCATCACCGACCCGCGCGTCGCGGACGCGGTCGCCGAGGCCTGGCGCCGCCGCGCCGAACTCCCCTCCCTCTACGGCCGGTTCGACCTCCGCTACGACGGCACCGGCCCGGCCAAGCTGCTGGAGTACAACGCCGACACCCCCACCTCCCTCGTCGAGGCCGCCTCCCCGCAGTGGTTCTGGATGGAGGAGCGCTTCCCCGGCGCCGACCAGTGGAACTCCCTCCACGAACGCCTCGTCGCCGCCTGGAAGAAGCAGGCCGCGCTGCTCCCGCCGGGCAGCCCGCTCTACTTCGCGTACTCCTCCGCCGACGAACTCGGCGAGGACCTCATGACGGTCGCCTACCTCCAGGAGACCGCCGACCAGGCCGGCCTCGACACGGCCTGGATCTCCGTGGAGGAGATCGGCTGGGACCGGCTCTCCGGCCGCTTCGTCGACCAGCGACTCCGCTTCATCCGCAGCTGCTTCAAGCTCTACCCGTGGGAGTGGCTGACCACCGACCGCTTCGCCGACCACGTCCTCGCCACCCTCGACAACGGCGGCGGCACCGGCACCACCCTGTGGATCGAACCCGCCTGGAAGATGCTCCTCAGCAACAAGGCACTTCTGGCCATTCTCTGGGAGCTCTACCCCGGCCACCCGAACCTCCTCCCCGCCTACCTCGACGGACCCAGGGAGCTGGCGACGACGGCGGGCTACGTCGCCAAACCACTGCTCGGCCGCGAGGGCGCCGGCGTCACCATCCACGCACCGGACACCACCGGTACCCTCCCTGTCCTGCGCGAAGAGCCCTGCTGCTACCAGGAGTTGGCGCCCCTGCCCGATTTCGACGGCAATCGTGTCGTCCTGGGCGCCTGGGTCGTCGAGGACGAGTCGGCGGGCCTCGGCATCCGTGAGTCGGCCGGACTGGTGACCGACGAATACGCGCGCTTTCTGCCCCATGTGATCCTCTGACGCGACAGAATGATCGGCCCACGACCAACGAAGAGGGGCGATCGGTGGGCGACACGGCGACGATGGAGAGCGGATACGTCTTCGACCCGTCCTGGGAGCGGGAGCACGGGCGGTTACTGGCGCTGGAGGAGATCTACGACGACCAGAGCCGCCACCGCCTGACCGAGCTCGGAGTCGCCGAGGGCTGGCACTGCCTGGAGGCGGGCTGCGGCGCCGCCAGCATCGCGCGCTGGCTGGCCAAGCAGGTCGGCGCCGCCGGGCGCGTGCTCGCCACCGACCTGGACACCCGCTTCGCCCACGACCGCGGTCTGTCCAACCTGGAGATCCGCACCCACGACCTCCTCATGGACGACCTCCCCGACGCCGCCTTCGACCTCGTCCACGCACGGGCCGTGGTGGAACACCTGCCCGACCGCGACGAGGCACTGCGACGCCTGGCCGCGGCGACCCGCCCCGGCGGCTGGGTGGTCGTCGAGGACTTCGACATCGACGGCCCGATGTACCCGGCCGCTGCCCGCTACTACCCGCCCGAGCACCTGGAGTTGGCCGAACGCCTCGGCCGCGCACTCCGCGCCGCCTTCGGCGCCGCCGGGGTCGACCCCGGAACGGGCCGCCGACTGCCCCAGGCCCTGACGGACGCCGGACTGACCGAGATCGGCGCACAGGTCCACGCCCCGGTCCTCACCGGCGGATCCGCCGCCTTCTTCCCCCTCACCCTGCGCTCACTGCGCCCCCGCCTGCTGGCCACCGGCGAGGTCAGCGACGCGGACATCGAGGAGGTCATCACCCTGACGAAGAGCCAAGGCACCACCTACATCCCCAACTTCATGGTCATCGCCTGGGGCCGCAAGCCTCTCTGACCCGAGGCCGACACCACCACCCGCACCCGCTCCTCACGGGCCGGGGCGAGCGCCCAGCACCGCCCGCACCTGGTCCAGCCCCCAGTCCAGGTCCTCCTTGCTGATCACCAGGGGTGGAGCGATGCGGATCGTCGCGCCGTGGGTGTCCTTCACCAGCACGCCTCGGTCCATCAGCTTCTCGGACACCTCGCGGCCGGTGCCGTGGGCGGGGGCGATGTCGACGCCCGCCCAGAGACCACGGCCGCGTACCGCGGTGACATGGCCGCTGCCGCACAGGGTGTTCAGCTCGCGGTGCAGATGGTCGCCGAGCTCCGCGGCCCGCGCCTGGTACTCGCCGGTGCGCAGCATGGCGATCACCTCCAGCGCGACCGCGCAGGCCAAGGGGTTTCCGCCGAACGTCGAGCCGTGGTCGCCGGGCCGGAAGACGCCGAGGACCTCCGCGCTCGACACGACCGCCGACACCGGTACGACCCCGCCGCCCAGCGCCTTGCCGAGGACGTACATGTCGGGCACCACGTTCTCGTGCTCACAGGCGAACGTCCGGCCGGTGCGGCCCAGCCCCGACTGGATCTCGTCCGCGATGAACAGCACGTTCCTCTCGCGCGTCAGCTCCCGGACCGCGGGGAGATAGCCGGCCGGTGGGACCAGGACGCCCGCCTCACCCTGGATCGGCTCCAGCAGCACGGCCACCGTGTTCTCCGTGACCGCTGCACGCATCGCCGTCGCGTCCCCGTACGGCACGATCTCGAACCCCGGTGTGTACGGGCCGAAGTCCGCCCGCGCCTCCGGGTCGGTCGAGAAGCTGATCAGCGTGGTCGTACGGCCGTGGAAGTTGTTGCCCGCCACCACGATCTTCGCCATCTCCGCGGGCACGCCCTTGACTCGGTACCCCCACTTCCGTGCGGTCTTCACCGCCGTCTCCACCGCCTCCGCGCCGGTGTTCATCGGCAGCACCGTCTCCATCCCGCACAGCTCGGCGAGCTCCGCGCAGAACGCGGCGAACCGGTCGTGATGAAAGGCGCGGCTCGTCAGCGTCACCCGCTCCAGCTGAGCCTTCGCCGCCTCGACGAGACGCCGGTTGCGGTGGCCGAAGTTGAGCGCCGAATAGCCGGCCAGCAGATCCAGATGCCGCCGCCCCTCCACATCCGTCATCCACGCCCCGTCCGCCGTGGCCACCACCACGGGCAGCGGACGGTAGTTGTGCGCACTGTGGGCCTCGGCCACGCCGATGAGCCTCTCCGTCGCGTTCACGGGCACTCCCAGGGGTGAGGATGACCCCCTTCCTATCGTCGCTCGCATGGTGGACGCGGGACCTCCGTCGTCCGGCGCGCCCGGTAGGCTGACCGGCAGGCCGTGACTGGCGCGCTGGGATGGGACGGACCATCGGGGAGCGGCCTGGGAATGACCGAGTGCCGTGCGCCTGGGCCGAACCGTGAATCGTGACCGCAACCCGCCACGCCATCCGGAGGCCGACGAATGTCAGAGCAGCAGCCCCTCTCCAGCGAGTCCACCGCCTTTCGCGCCGCCCTCGACGTGATCCGCGCCGTCGAGCCGCGCGTCGCCGACGCCATCGGCCAGGAGGTCCACGACCAGCGCGAGATGCTCAAGCTGATCGCCTCCGAGAACTACGCCTCCCCGGCCACCCTGCTCGCCATGGGCAACTGGTTCAGCGACAAGTACGCCGAGGGCACCATCGGCCGCCGCTTCTACGCCGGCTGTCGCAACGTGGACACCGTCGAGTCCCTGGCCGCCGAGCACGCCAAGGAACTCTTCGGCGCCCGCCACGCCTACGTCCAGCCGCACTCCGGCATCGACGCCAACCTCGTCGCCTTCTGGTCCGTCCTCGCCGACCGCGTCGAGGTCCCCTTCCTGGAGAAGACCGGCGCCCGCCAGGTCAACGACCTCACCGACGCCGACTGGGCAGAGCTCCGCCAGGCCTTCGGCAACCAGCGCATGCTCGGCATGTCCCTGGACGCCGGCGGCCACCTCACCCACGGCTTCCGCCCCAACATCTCCGGCAAGATGTTCGACCAGCGCTCCTACGGCACCGACCCGGCGACCGGCCTGATCGACTACGAGGCGCTGCGCGTCTCCGCCCGTGAGTTCAAGCCGCTCATCATCGTCGCCGGTTACTCCGCCTACCCGCGCCTGGTGAACTTCCGCATCATGCGCGAGATCGCCGACGAGGTCGGGGCGACCCTGATGGTGGACATGGCCCACTTCGCCGGCCTCGTCGCGGGCAAGGTGCTGACCGGCGACTTCGACCCGGTCCCGCACGCGCAGATCGTCACCACCACCACCCACAAGTCGCTGCGCGGCCCGCGCGGCGGCATGGTCCTGTGCGACGACTCCCTCAAGGACCAGGTCGACCGCGGCTGCCCGATGGTCCTCGGCGGCCCGCTGCCGCACGTCATGGCGGCGAAGGCGGTGGCCCTGGCGGAGGCACGGCAGCCCGCCTTCCAGGACTACGCCCAGCGCATCGTCGACAACTCCCGGGCCCTGGCGGAAGGCCTGATGCGCCGCGGCGCGACCCTGGTCACCGGCGGCACCGACAACCACCTCAACCTGATCGACGTCGCCACCTCCTACGGCCTCACCGGCCGTCAGGCCGAGGCCGCGCTCCTCGACTCCGGCATCGTCACCAACCGCAACGCCATCCCCGCCGACCCCAACGGAGCCTGGTACACCTCCGGCATCCGCATCGGCACCCCCGCCCTGACCACCCGCGGCCTGGGCACCGCCGAGATGGACGAGGTCGCCGGCCTCATCGACCGCGTCCTGACCACCACCGAGCCGGGCACCACCAAGTCGGGCGCGCCGTCCAAGGCCGCGCACGTCCTGGACGCCAAGGTCGCCGACGAGATCTCGCACCGCGCGACCGACCTCGTGGCGGGCTTCCCGCTGTACCCGGAGATCGACCTGGGCTGACAAACGCCCTGTTGAGTTGTCAAGGAACGGCGACTCACGAAGATCGTCGAGGGATCAGGCATCGCTCACCGATCACAGATCGATGAGCTCCTGGCGTGGTTCCTCCCGCGGCGGTCCGGCCTTCTGCCGGGCCGCCGCGCGGCGTATCAGCAGCGTCCCGCCGACCCCGGCCGCGATCCCCGGTAGCGCCCACCACCAGTCGGTGGTGCCGTCACCCGGTCCGGACGATCGGGCGGAGGCTGCGGCGAGCGTCGGATCGGGGCTCCGGGTCGCTCCCACGTCCGGGCCGTCTGCGTCCTCCATGCCCTCCGCCGTGTCCCAGGGCGGCGGATAGTCCACTGCGGAGTTGCCGTCGACGGCCTTGCCCATCACGCCCAGGTCCTTGAGCAGGTCGCGGAGCACGGCGGGCTGCCGGGCGCGGTGCCAGGTGCCGTTCGCCGACGCGGCCACGTTCGCCGCCGTGTGGATCCAGACCGCCTCGGAGTCCTTCGCCGGGTAGACCCGGTCGACCCGCCAGGGCGACACGTCGTGCACCATCCATGTGACGTTGAGCTGTGGGCCGACGATCAGGTCGGCCTCGGGCGGCTTGTCCGCCGTGCCCGAGCCCGGGGCGCCGAGCAGGCGCTCCAACACCCCGTACTCCCGGTCGGAGTAGTACAGCGACGCCGTCTCCGCGCTCTCCGGGGAGACGATCAACACGCTGGTCGGCCCGCCGGCCGCCGCGGAGCCCGCGCTCCCGAGCGTGAGTCCGAGCGCCGCCGCCGACACGCCTGCCACCGCCGTCAGCCGACGACAACCGCCCCTCCAGCCGCTTGCCTGCGTATGCATCACGAGCCCCCAACTTGCCGATGCCGTACGGCCCGCCCGGTCCCCGCGAGCCGTGTGTCACTTCTGGTACACCGCTCGGCCCGCCGGGGTTCCCACCCCGCCCGCACTATTCCGAGGAAGTCCCCGAACGCTCCGCGACCGACTCCGCGATCTCCACCGCCCGCCCCTTCGACGCCACTCCCTCCAGCCGCAGCGTCACCTCCGCGAGACCGATCGCACGGCCCCACAGCAAGGTCGGTCCGGCGGTCCGCTCCGCACGGCTGAAGCGCTCCCCGTCCGCGTCCACCAGCCAGAAACTCAGCAGGTGAGGACGGGGAAACCACAGGGCCGTGCCGCCCGCGCCGCCGAGGTCGGAGCCGCCCAACGAGATCCACTCCGGCTGCTCGCGCACGGTCTTCGTGAACGCCAGGTCCAGCCCCGCGGCGAACTCGTCCAGCCGGATCGTCTCCCCGTCCTCGCGCCAGCACAGCGTCACGACGAACCGCCCCTCCGGCCCACCGGCCACCGACATCGCCGCCGGCGCACCGAGCGCTTCCGGCACCAGCGGCTCGAACCCGGCCCGCCGCTCGGCCTGCGCCGCCGACACCGGCCTGCCGCAGCCGGGCACCTCGGCACCCGGCGAAGGCGTCGCCGACGGGTCGTACCGCACCTCGACCCCGCCGAAGTCGAACCAGTCGAAGACCGCGGCCCGCACAGGCGGAGTGAGCGCGAGCACCGTCAGCAGACCGCACAGCGCAGCGGTCAGGGACCGCCACCGCATCCCCGTCCAGCGCCGGACCGCCCGCAGCCGCTCCCGGGCCCCCCGGGGCTCGGCCACCGGCACCGGCACCCGCTCGGCCAGTATCTGTCCCAGCACCCGTTCGACCATCGTCTCGGAACCGAGAGCACCGTCGGCGCCCTCGCCGGCGTCCAGCGACCGCCCCAGCGCCCGCAGCTCCTCCGGCAGCCGCGACGTATCGACCGCGGGCCCGCCGTCCCGCCCGCGCCGCCGCGATCCGGGACCCCGCTCGCCGCCACGGCCCCGCGGACCCCGGCCACCGGCGCCCCCGCGACCACGGCCGCCCTCACCGCCGTAGGCCTCGTGTCCCTCACTCACGCTCGTCACCCCCTTCCCGAGGCTCGGCGTCCGGCAGCAGTCGGCCCAGTTTCCGCAGTGCGCGGTTGAGCCGGGATTTCACCGTCCCCCGCGGCCAGTCCAGGGCCTGGGCCGTCTCCGACTCGTCCATCTCCAGCAGAAAGCGGTAGGTGACGACCAGGCGGTGCTCCTCGCTCAGCTTCGCCAGGGCGGACCGGAGTGCGGCACGGCGCTCTATCTCCAGGGCCGCCACCGCCGGGTCCGCCGATTCCGGTATCAGCGGCTCCGCCTCCACCAACGCCGCCTCCCGGCCGGCGAGCGTGCGCTGCCGGGCCGCCGTCCGCACTGTGTTCCTCGTCTCATTGGCGACGATCGACAGCAGCCACGGCCGGAACGACGCGCCGTCCTTGAACCTGCCCAGCGCGCAGTACGCCTTGACGAAGGCCTGCTGCACCACGTCCTCCGCGTCCGCACCCGCCCCGAGTGCCGCGGCCGCCCTGAGCGCGATGCCCGTATGGGCGCGCACCAGCTCCGCATACGCCTCCGGGTCCCCGGCGCGTACGCGTGCGATCACCGCGGCCTCATCGACGATGCGGCCCCCCTCCCGCGTTCTCACATTCTTGTTACACCGCAGGAGACGGATCGGTTCCCATCTGTTTCCGACCAGTTCCGGATCGCACCCCGACACCTGAGAGAATGGTGAGCATGGCCTCTGATCGTCCTCGCGTGCTCTCCGGAATCCAGCCCACCGCAGGCTCGTTCCACCTCGGCAACTACCTCGGCGCCGTCCGTCAGTGGGTGGCCCTTCAGGAGTCCCACGACGCGTTCTACATGGTCGTCGACCTGCACGCGATCACGCTCCCGCAGGACCCGGCGGACCTGCGGGCCAACACCCGCCTGGCCGCCGCTCAGCTCCTCGCGGCCGGTCTCGACCCGGACCGCTGCACGCTCTTCGTGCAGAGCCACGTTCCCGAGCACGCGCAGCTCGCCTGGGTCTTCAACTGCCTCACCGGCTTCGGCGAGGCCTCCCGCATGACCCAGTTCAAGGACAAGTCCGCCAGGCAGGGCGCCGACCGCGCGAGCGTCGGCCTCTTCACCTACCCGATCCTCCAGGTCGCGGACATCCTGCTGTACCAGGCCAACGAGGTCCCCGTCGGCGAGGACCAGCGCCAGCACATCGAGCTCACCCGCGACCTCGCCACGCGCTTCAACGGCCGCTTCGGCGAGACCTTCACGCTTCCGAAGCCGTACATCCTCAAGGAGACGGCGAAGATCTACGACCTTCAGGAACCGTCGATCAAGATGAGCAAGTCGGCGTCGACGCCGAAGGGCCTGATCAACCTCCTCGACGACCCGAAGACCACCGCCAAGAAGGTCAAGAGCGCGGTCACCGACACGGACACCGTCATCCGCTTCGACACCGAGAACAAGCCGGGTGTCAGCAACCTGCTCACCATCTACTCGACCCTCACGGGCACGGGAATCGCGGAACTGGAGCAGAAGTACGACGGCAAGGGCTACGGTGCGCTCAAGACGGACCTCGCCGAGGTCATGGTCGAGTTCGTGACGCCGTTCCGGGAGCGCACCCAGCAGTACCTGGACGACCCGGAGACGCTGGACTCGATCCTGGCCAAGGGCGCGGAGAAGGCGCGTGCCGTCGCGGCCGAGACGCTGGCGCAGGCCTACGACCAGGTCGGCTTCCTGCCCGCCAAGCACTGAGGCGAGCACGCACGCGTACCACCGCACAGAACCGTACAGACGTACCACTGGGCAGAGCGCTGCACATCACTACGGTTGCGCCTGCCCACATCACAGCCGTGGCCGTACAGTCGATAGCCGGACGGCCGGGACGAACCCGACACGGGGGAGACCCCCGACACCCGAGAGGGAAGACAGGAGACGACGTGGGGACCGTAACGATCGGTGTGTCGATCGCGGTCCCGGAGCCTCACGGCAGCCAGCTCCAGCAGCTGCGCGCGGGCTTCGGCGACGCCGCGGCTCACGGCATCCCCACGCATGTCACCCTGCTGCCCCCGACAGAGGTCGACGACGACGCGCTGCCCGCCATCGAGGCGCACCTCACCGAGGTCGCCGCGGCCGGCCGCGCGTTTCCGATGCGGCTGTCCGGCACCGGCACCTTCCGGCCACTGTCACCGGTCGTGTTCGTCCAGGTCGCCGAGGGAGCCGAGGCCTGCACCTGGCTCCAGAAGCAGGTCCGTGACGCCTCCGGGCCGGTCGCCCGCGAACTCCAGTTCCCGTACCACCCCCACGTCACGGTCGCCCACGGCATCGACGAAGCGGCCATGGACCGCGCGTACGAGGAACTCGCCGACTACGAGGCCCGCTGGCCGTGCACCGGCTTCGCCCTCTACGAACAGGGCCCGGACGGCGTGTGGCGCAAGCTGCGCGAGTACGCCTTCGGCGGGACCGCCGTGGTGCCTCCTCAGGCGTCCTCCGCCTCCGTGGAACAGGGCACGACCGCCCACTGACCGGGCCACGACGGGACCACGGGACGACGAGCGAGGGGACGGCTCCGCCGAAGATCCCGTCTCCATAGGCGACTTCAGGATCCTCGGACGGCAGGGCACGACGTCCTCCACGGCGCCCGCCGCCCCGACAGCCGCTAGATCGGCAGCCGTCGGAACGCCTCGCGGGGTACGTGCCGCAGAGCCGACATCACCCACCGGAGCGCCCCGGGCACCCACACGGTCTCCGAACGTCGCCTGAGACCCAGCTCCACGGCCTTCGCGACCTCCTCGGGCGTCGTCGCGAGCGGCGCCTCGGGAAGGCCGGCGGTCATCTTCGTGCGGACGAACCCGGGGCGCACGACCATGACGTGCACGCCGGTGCCGTGCAGGGCGTCGCCCAGCCCCTGGGCGAAGGTGTCGAGGCCGGCCTTGCTGGAGCCGTAGATGAAGTTGGAGCGGCGGGCACGTTCGCCGGCGACCGAGGAGAGGACCACCAGGGAGCCGTGTCCCTGCGCCTGCAACGCGCTCGCGGAGACCAGGCCCGCCGACACCGCGCCCGTGTAGTTGGTCTGCGCGACCCGCACCGCGTCCAGCGGTTCACGCTCGTCGTGCGCCTGGTCACCGAGGACACCGAAGGCGAACAGCACCATGTCGATGTCGCCCTCGGCGAAGACCTTGCCGAGAACCGCGTCGTGGGACCCGGGGTCGAGCGCGTCGAAGGCGACGGTGCGCACGTCGGCTCCCAGGGCGCGCAGGTCGGCCGCGGACTGCTCCAGCGCGGGCGACGGGCGCCCCGCCAGCCACACGGTGCGGGTGCGGCGGGCGACGAGACGGCGGGCGGTGGCCAGCGCGATCTCGGACGTACCGCCGAGGACGAGCAGGGACTGGGGGAGGCCGAAGGCGTCCTTCACGGCAAGCAGCTCCTATGGGTCGAGCCAGAGGCTCGGGAGGTCGAGGCGGCGAAGCGCGGGGCTTCGGAGGTCGAGGCGGGGTCTACAAGGGCGAAGCGTGGGGCTCCGGGCGAAGCATGGGGCTCCGGAGGTCGAGGTGGGATCTACAGGGCGAACGCGGGGCTTCGGAGGTCGAGGTGGGGTCTACAGGGCGAAGCGTGGGGCTCCAGAGGTCGAAGCGTGGGCTCCAGAGGGCGAAGCCGGTGCTCTGGAAGGTGAGGCGGTTCTACAGGTCGAGGCGGCGGGACAGGTCCGAGACGAACACCCCGCGCGGGTCCAACTCCGCGCGCAGCGCCCGGAAGTCGTCGAGGCGTGGGTACATCGCGGCGAGCAGCTCGGGGCGCAGCCGGGAGTCCTTGGCGAGGTAGACCCGCCCGCCGGCCGCGGCCACCTCCTCGTCCAGTTCGTCGAGGAGGGGACCGAGGCCGGGCAGCCCCGTCGGGATGTCCAGGGCCAGGGTCCAGCCGGGCAGCGGAAAGGAGAGCCAGCCGGGGTCGGCGTCCCCGAAGCGCTTGAGGACGGCCAGGAACGAGGGGCAGCGCCGCTCTGAGAGGCGGCGCACGATCCGGCGCAGGGTGTCCTCCTGGCCGTACGGCACGACGAACTGGTACTGCACGAAGCCGCCGCGGCCGTAGATCCGGTTCCAGTGCGGGACCCCGTCCAGGGGGTGGAAGAAGGCCGAGAGCTTCTGGAGTCGGCCGGTACGCGCGCGTGGGGCGGTGCGGTACCAGAGCTCGTTGAACCAGCCCACGCCACGGCGGCTCAGCAGCCCCTCCGGAAGACGGGCGGGCGGGGCCGGGAGCCGAGAGGGCCGGAACGCCAGCGCGTCTGCACGCGCACGCGTGCCCAGCGCGTCGAGGGGCGCGTGCTCGCCGCGGGTGAGCACCGCGCGGCCGGTCGCCGTGCCCCGCGCGAGCAGGTCGATCCAGGCGACCGAGTACCGGTAGTGGTCGTCGGTGGCGGACAGCCGGGCCATCAGGTCGTCGAGGTCACGCGCGCGTTCGGTGTCGACCCTCATCAGCGAGGTCTGCACCGGCTGGAGCTGCACCGTCGCGGTCAGGATCACGCCGGTCAGGCCCATACCGCCGGTGGTCGCGTCGAACAGGGGCGTACCGCGGCTCACGGTGCGGATCTCGCCGTCGGCGGTGAGGAGTTCGAACGACAGCACATGCCGGGAGAAGGCGCCGCAGACATGGTGGTTCTTGCCGTGGATGTCGGCACCGATGGCTCCGCCGACCGTGACGTAGCGGGTGCCGGGCGTGACCGGGACGAACCAGCCGAGCGGCAGCAGGACCCGCATCAGTCGGTGCAGGGAGACGCCCGCGGCGCACAGCACGGTGCCGCCGTCGGCGTCGATCGCGTGGACGCGGTCCAGGCCCGTCATGTCGAGGACCTCGCCGCCGGCGTTCTGCGCCGCGTCGCCGTACGCCCGTCCCAGGCCCCTGGGGATGCTTCCGCGGGCCCCGCAGCCGCGGACCGCGGCCACGGCCTCCTCGTACGTCCGCGGGCGGACCAGACGGGCCGTGGTGGGCGCCGTACGGCCCCATCCCGTGACGGAAACGGTCTCGGCAGACATGTCGGTGACCGTATCGCCCTCAGGTGGGGGATTGGTTTTGGAACATCCGGAACATCACAGAACATCAATCCTCTCCCCGAAATGGGTGATTAATGGGATGTCGCTCAATATTGTCGGAGTCCAGGCGGCGTCGACGTGAACAGTGAGTCCTCATGGGCTCCTTCGACCACCGCGTCGCGCACGACGGCATCGACCACCGAATCCTTTCGGCACTCTGGGCGTGCGGTGCCGATCCGCGCGTCGGTGGTGCCGCGCGTGCGTTGTCCCGGGCCGGCGAGCACGGTGCACTGTGGCTTGCGGCGGGTCTTGCGGGAGCCGCCGTGGACGGCGCGCGGCGCGGCGCCTGGTTGCGCGGAACCGCGCTCGTCGCAGGCGCACACGCCGTCGGCATGGGCGTGAAAAGGGTGGTACGCCGCCCACGCCCCACGCACGTCGAACCCCTGGTCCGCACCGCCGGCCGCTACTCCTTCCCGAGCGCGCACGCGGCCTCCGCCGCGGCGGCCGCGGTCACCTTCGGCGCGCTGGGGGCGTGCGGAACGCGTGGGGGGCGCCCCCGGCGCGGCGTGCGGCTGCTCCCCTCTCTCGCCGCCGCCATGTGCCTCTCGCGCCTCGTCGTCGGCGTCCACTACCCGTCCGACGTCGTGGCGGGCGCGGCCCTGGGAGCGCTCACGGCGCGCTTCGGAGCGCGCTGGATGAGGAGGGGCACGCATGACTGAAACAGCGCCGCTCACCAGCGGCGCACACCCTGGCGACGCGCACCCCACCGGCGGACACCCAGGCAAGGCGTACCCCAGCGACGCCCATCCCACCGGCGCGCACCCCAACACCCCCGCGCTCCTCGGCCAACGCACGCCCCCACGACCCCCCGCACCACCCCGCCACCCACGCTCCGTCCTCCTCCTCGGCCTGCTCAGGACCGCCCGCCCCAAGCAGTGGGTCAAGAACGTTCTCGTCGTCGCCGCCCCCGCAGCCGCCGGCCAGCTCTTCACCCGGCACGCGCTCACCCAACTCGCGCTGGTGTTCGCGCTGTTCACGGCCTGCGCAGCCGCCGTCTACCTGATCAACGACGCCCGCGACGCCGACGCCGACCGCGCCCACCCCACCAAGCGCCACCGCCCGGTCGCCGCGGGAGAGGTCCCCGTACCCGTCGCGTACGGCGTCGGAGGCGTCCTCGCCGTCCTCGCGCCCGCCGTCGCCTGCTGGCTCACCCCACCCCTCGTGCCGGCCCTGCTCCTCGCCTACCTCGGCATGCAACTGGCCTACTGCGTCAGCCTCAAGCACGTCCTCGTCGTCGACCTCGTCGTCGTCACGACCGGGTTCCTGATGCGGGCGATGGCCGGCGGGCTCGCCCTCGGGATTCCGCTGTCGCGCTGGTTCCTGATCACGACCGGCTTCGGGGCGCTGTTCATGGTGGCGGCCAAGCGCTACTCCGAAGCCGTGCAGATGGCGGGCGCGGCGGGCGCCACGCGCGCGTTGCTCAGCGAGTACACGACCGGCTATCTGCGCTTCGTGTGGCAGCTCGCGGCCGGGGTCGCCGTCCTCGGGTACTGCCTGTGGGCCCTGGAGGACGGCGTGACGCACACCCTGGGGGCGCACACCGCCCCCGCGGCCACCGGCCTGCTGCCGTGGCGTCAGTTGTCCGTCGTGGCGTTCATCCTGGCGGTCCTGCGGTATGCCGTCTTCGCCGACCGCGGCACCGCGGGCGAGCCCGAGGAGGTTGTCCTCGGCGATCGCGCACTCGCCGTCATCGGCCTGGTGTGGCTGGCGATGTACGGGCTGGCGGTGGCGCATTGGTAGACCACCTGGCGGCTCCCCGATCGCGACGCCACGCAATCCCCCGAACACGACGCCCCGCATTCCCCCGATCGCGACGCCCCGCAATCCCGTGAACGCGACGCCGCGGATTCCCCCGCACCGGCCTCGCCCACTTCCCCACACCCCCCCACGGCCCCGGCATGTCGCTCGCCACTGTCCTGCGCTTTCCGGGTACTCGTACAGAGGTCTTCAGGACGTATGGGTCTTCGGAACGTGGGGCATACCTGGGTCACCGAGCACAGAGGCGGACATGGACTGGCTGAAGAACCTCCCCGTAGTCGGGCCGGCGGTCGTCCGGCTGATGGCCACGCACGCGTGGCGGTCGTACGAGCGGCTGGACCGGGTGAAGTGGACGCGGCTCGCCGCCGCGATGACGTTCATCAGCTTTGTCGCGCTGTTCCCACTGCTGACCGTGGCCGCCGCGATCGCCGCCGCGACCCTCAGCGAGTCGCAGCAGGACGACCTCCAGAACAAGATCGCCGACCAGGTGCCCGGCATCTCCGACCAGCTCGACATCGACGGCCTGGTCGCCAACGCCGGCACGATCGGGCTCATCGCCGGCGCCGTTCTGCTGTTCACCGGCATCGGCTGGGTCGGCTCCATGCGCGAATGTCTGCGCGCGGTGTGGGAGCTGCCCGACGAGGAGGTGAACCCGCTCCTGAGCAAGGCCAAGGACACCGGCATCCTGTTCGGCCTCGGCGGCGCCCTGCTCGTGACCATCGCCGCGTCCGCCGTCGGCTCCGCCATGGTCGGCTGGATCAGCGACCAGATCGGCATCGACCGGGAGGGCTGGGGCGCGGTCCTGCTGCGGTGCGCGGCGTTCCTGATCGCCGTACTCGCCGACTTCCTGCTCCTGCTGTACGTCCTCACCCTGCTGCCCGGCGTCGAACCGACCCGCCGGCGGCTGCTGGTGGCGGCGCTGATCGGCGCGGTCGGGTTCGAGCTGCTGAAGCTGCTGCTGAGCGGCTATATGCAGGGTGTGGCCGCGAAGAGCATGTACGGCGCGTTCGGCGTGCCTGTGGCCCTGCTGCTGTGGATCAACTTCACGTCGAAACTTGTCCTGTTCTGCGCCTCCTGGACGGCGACGCAGAGCAAGGAGGACGAGCCGGGCGAGGTCAGCGACGACGCCGTACGAGATCCGGCAGCGGCCACCGGCGGTTGACCAGGTACGCGCCGGCTGCCAGCAGCGCCAGCACGCCGCCGGTGATCGCGAGGGCGATGCCCATGCCGCCGGTGCCGGAGGACGTCGTGGCACTCGCCATCGGCTTGCTGGAGGAGCCGCCGCCACCGACGGCGCCGCCCGCCTCGGCGGAGGCCGTCGCACCCGGCTGGGCGCTCGGCTGCGCCGCGCTCTTGGGCAGGACCAGCTCGCCGACCGGCTCGACCTTGCCCGCGGCCTTGAAGCCCCAGTCGAAGAGCTTCGCGGTCTCCTTGTAGACCTCGTTGTGCTCGTTCTTCGCGGGGTTCATGACGGTGACGAGCAGCACCTTGCCGTTGCGTTCGGCGACGCCCGTGAAGGTGGCGCCCGCGTTGGTGGTGTTGCCGTTCTTCACGCCCGCGATGCCCGGGTAGACCTCGACGTCGGAGTCGGTACCGGCCAGCAGCCGGTTGGTGTTCTGGATCTCGAAGGACTCGCGGACCTTCTTGCCCTTCTTGTTCTTCTTCGTCTTGCCCGGGAACTTCGCGGTGACCGTCGAGCAGTACTCGCGGAAGTCCTTCTTCTGGAGCCCGGAGCGGGCGAACAGCGTCAGGTCGTACGCGCTCGACACCTGGCCCTCGGCGTCGTAGCCGTCAGGACTGACCACGTGGGTGTCGAGGGCCTGGAGCTCCTCGGCGTGCTCGTTCATCTCCGCGACCGTGTTCTTGACGCCGTCGTTCATCGCGGACAGCACGTGCACTGCGTCGTTGCCGGAGCGCAGGAAGACGCCGAGCCACAGGTCGTGGACCGTGTAGGTCTCGCCCTCCTTTATGCCGACCGTGCTGGATCCCGGGCCGACGCCCGCCAGGTCGGAGGGGACGACCTTGTGCTCGGTGGTGCTGGGGAACTTCGGCAGGACGGTGTCGGCGAACAGCATCTTCAGGGTGCTCGCGGGGGCCAGCCGCCAGTGCGCGTTGTGCGCGGCGAGCACCTGGCCGGACTCGGCGTCGGAGACGATCCACGACCGTGAGGTGAGGTCCTTGGGCAGCACCGGCACCCCGCTCGCCAGGTTGACCTGGGTCCCGGCCTGCCCGAGCCGGGCGCCGCCGACGGTCGACATGTTCGCGGGCGGGGTGGCCGAGGGAGACGTCGAGGGACTGGGCGCTGCGAACACGGGCGCGGCGGTCAGCGCGAGGGACGTCAGGGTGGCGGAAACGACCAGCAGGGTGCGCCTTGCGGTCTTCTTAGGTGCGGACACGGTCGGAAACGTACATGCCACCGCCCGTGAAGTCCCAGCGCCCTCCCCACCCCGGCCGCGGAACCGGTCACCCGGCGGAGATACTGGACGTATGAAGCTCAGCCGCCCCGTCTCCTGGTTCCTGCTCGCCTTCGGGGTGTGGAGCTGGATCATCTGGATCACTTTCGTCAAGAATCTCGTCAAGGACGGCAGCGGACTCGCGTTCGACGACGCGGGCGACCCGACCGCGTACTTCTGGGTGCACCTGACGCTCGCCGTCGTTTCCTTCGTATTGGGGACGGTCGTCGGCGGCATCGGGTTGCGCGGGGTGCGCGCATTGCGGCAGACGTCATAGCGGGCCAGAACCCCGCGGAAGCCAACAAAGGGATACGACTTCGTGGTCATCGTCTTCGCCGTGCTCGCCCTGGTCGTCCTGGTGACCGCCAACTGGTATCTGTGGCGCCGTCTGTTCCGTGACACGACCAGCGGGCCGGGCTGGGTCCGGCGGACGGGCGCGGCGGTCGTGGCAGGCGGCTGGCTGCTGGCGATCGGCGCCCTCGTGGGCGAGCGCACCGGCGCGCCCTTCTGGCTCCAGCAGGTGCTGGCGTGGCCCGGTTTCCTGTGGCTCGCGCTGTCGATCTACCTGCTGGTGGGAGTGGTGGCGGGAGAGGCCGTACGACCGCTGCTGCGCCGCTTCCTGGAGCGACGGGACCGGCGCAACGCGCCCGTCGCCGCCGTCGAGGTCGCCGTACCCCGTCCGGAACCCGTACCGGCGGGCGCGGCGCCCGAAGAACCCGCCGAACCGGCCTCCCCCCGTCTTCTCGCCGCCCCCTCGCGTCGCCTCTTCGTCTCCCGGGTGGTCGGCGGAGCCGCCGCCGCGGCCGCGGTCGGGACCGTCGGCTACGGGACGTACGGCGTGCTGCGCGGGCCGCGGGTGAAGCGGGTCACCGTGCCGCTGGCCAAACTGCCGCGCGCGGCACACGGGTTCAGGATCGCGGTGGTCAGCGACATCCACCTGGGCCCCGTCCTCGGCCGAGGCTTCGCCCAGACGGTCGTGGACACGATCAACTCCACGCAGCCCGACCTGGTCGCGGTCGTCGGCGACCTGGTGGACGGCAGCGTCAAGGACCTCGGCCCGGCCGCGGCCCCGCTCGCGCACCTGAAGGCGCCGGCCTACTTCGTCACCGGCAACCACGAGTACTTCTCCGGCGCCGAGCAGTGGGTCGAGGAGGTGCGCCGCCTCGGACTGCTCCCCCTGGAGAACACCCGTACGGAACTGCCCTGGTTCGACCTCGCGGGTGTGAACGACATCGCCGGGGAGAGCGAGGGGCAGGGCCCCGACTTCGCCAAGGCGCTCGGCGACCGCGACACCACGCGCGCGTGCGTGCTCCTCGCCCACCAGCCCGTCCAGATCCACGACGCCGTCGACCACGGCGTCGACCTCCAGCTCTCCGGCCACACCCACGGCGGCCAGCTCTGGCCCGGCAACTTCCTCGCCGAGGCCGCGAACCCGACCGTCGCGGGCCTGGACCGCTACGGCGACACCCAGCTCTACGTCAGCCGCGGCGCGGGCGCCTGGGGACCGCCCACGCGCGTGGGCGCGCCCTCGGACATCACGGTCATCAAGCTGGCGTCACGGCAGGCGTGAGGCCACGGAGAGCCGCTCTGCAACCGTTCGCGGCGGACTCTGTGCGAGCCCTGTGAAACTCTTCCGTAACACCTTGCGGCAATGACTTTCTCAACTCTCAAGATCCCTCTTCCCCAGGGTGAAACCGGTGTGATTAGGTGAGCCGCGCCGCTAGGGGAGTGGCATATGCGCTTGGGGCCGTCAGGGGCCCGGGGAAGGAAACCGATGCGATCGGTTCGCATACGGATTCTCGCGACGCTGCTCGTGCTGGCGGCCGTGGGAGTGGGCGGCTGGCAGCTGATGCCGTCGCAGGAGGACACCGGTAAGACCATCACGGTCGGTACGACGGACGTCGTGACGTCCCTCGACCCGGCCGGCGCCTATGACGCCGGGTCCTGGGCCCTGTTCAGCAATGTCTTCCAGTCGCTGCTGACCTTCGACTCAGGCGGCACCAAACCGGTGCCGGACGCGGCGGAGAACTGCGACTTCGTCGGCGGCGGGCTCAAGACGTACCGCTGCGAGCTGCGGTCTGGCCTGGAGTTCCCGAGCGGGCGCGCGATGACCGCCGAGGACGTGAAGTACTCGTTCGACCGCGTCAAGAAGATCAGGTCGGATGTCGGCCCGGTCTCCCTCCTCGACACCCTCGAGTCGGTGACGGCCGAGGGCCTGACGGTCACCTTCCACCTCTCCTCAGCGGACGCCACCTTCCCGTTCAAGGTCGCCACCGGGGCCGGCGCGATCGTGGACCGTGAGAAGTACCCGGCCAACGGCCTGCGCACCGACAACGGCATGGACGGCACCGGCCCGTACGAGCTCACGTCGTACACGAAGGACAAGAAGGTCGCCCTCGCGCCCAGCGACCGCTACAAGGGCGCCGTCAAGGACTCGGGCCGCCCCGTCGAGCTGCTCTACTACAAGGACGCCGACGCGCTGAACACGGCCTGGAAGGCCCATCAGATCGATGTCGCCACCCGCCAGCTGCCGCCCGCGGTGCTCGCCTCGCTGAACCCGAGCGATCCCTCGATGCGGGTCTCCGAGGCCGACAGCTCCGAGGTCCGCAACCTCTACCTCAACACCCGTTCCTCCTCGCCGCTGCACGACACCAAGGTCCGGCAGGCGATGGCCTGGATGATCGACCGCGAGCGGCTGGCCGCCACGGTCTACGAGGGGACCGTCGACCCCCTCTACTCGCTGATCCCGGCCGGCCTCACCGGCCACACCACCGCGTTCTTCGACGCCTACGCCAAGCAGAGCACCGCGAAGGCCAAGGAACTGCTCACCGAGGCCGGGGTCTCGCTGCCGGTGAAGTTCACCTACGGGTACGCCACCGGCCGCGGCGCCGCCGACAAGGAGGCCGCGGAGCTCAAGAAGCAGTTGGAGGCGGGCGGCCTGTTCAAGGTGACGCTCAAGCCGTACGAGTGGACCGCCTTCCAGAAGGCGTGGGCCACCGGCAAGCTCGACGCGTACGCGGTCGGCTGGGTCGCCGACTTCCCCGACCCGGACACCTACGGCGGCCCGCTCGTCGGCACCGACGGCACCATGAGCACCGGCTACAGCAGCGCCGAGGTCGACAAGCTGATTCAGGCCAGTCAGCAGTACGCCGACCGCGCGGACGCCGCGGACGACTTCCGGTCGATGCAGGACGCCGTCGCGCGCGATGTTCCCGTCATCCCGCTCTGGCAGGCCAAGGAGTACGTAGTGAGCAGCGAGGACGTCGGCGGTGGCCAGTACCTTTCGGACGGCACCGGTGTCTTCCGTCTCTGGCGCCTCAACTGGATCTGACCCGAACTCGCGGCATCGACATTCGCCCGAGTGACGCCGGGCAGCCGCCCAACGCAGCACCATGTGACGGAGGTGTGTGCGGGGTGAGGAGCAAACGTGCTGAGACGCAACTCCTTCCGGCTGCCCCGGCATCCGGCTTCCGTCGGTCTGGTCCGGCGCCGGGTCCGGGACCATCTGGCCGACTGGGGGCACGGGAGTGACGACCCGGCCCTGGCGGACGCGGTGCTGCTGGTGTCCGAGCTGGCCACCAACGTCGTACGCCACGGGCCGCTCCTGGAGCGCGAGTTCGAGGTCGCGGTGACGGCGCTCGCCGACGGCTCCTGCCTCATAGAGGTCTCCGACGAGGGCCAACTGGAGCCACGGCTGAGGCTGGTGGGGGAGGGGGAGGAGGCCGGGCGGGGACTGCACCTGGTGGAGCACATCGCCGCCGCGTGGGGGGTGTGGAGCCGGGGCATCCATGGCAAGACGGTGTGGGCCCTGGTCCTGGCCAACACGTGAGGCGCACGCGCGCGGTCGCGTCCGGCGCCGCCAGAACGTGAGGCGCACGCGCGTGTCCGCGTCCAGCGCCGCCCGAACCTGAAGCGCGCGCGTCCCCGTCCGGCGCCGCCCGTGCCCGAGGCGCACGCGCGCGTCTATGTCCGCGCCGGCAGCATGACCGTCACCGCCAGCCCCTCGCCCGGTGCCGTCCGCACCGTCACCCGGCCTCCGTGGGCCTGGACGACGCCCTGCACGATCGCCAGGCCGAGGCCGCTGCCCGCGCCCCCGCCGGCCCGGAAGAAGCGGTCGAAGACGCGGGCCGCGTCCTCCTCGGCGAGGCCCGGGCCCTCGTCCGCGACGCACAGCCGTACCGCCCCGAAGGACCGCTCCACCCCGAGCCGCACCGGCACATCGGCGGGCGTGTGGGTGCGGACGTTGCCCACCAGGTTGCCCAGGACCTGTCTGAGCCCCGCCTCGTCGGCGTGCACCAGCAGCGCCCCGTCGGCGTCGACGCTGATCGGCCGCCCCGGCTGCTGCACCCGCAGATCCTCGGCCGCGTCCCGCACCAGCCGGGTCAGATCGACGTTGCGGAACCGCAGTTCGGGCTGCTGGTCGAGGCGGGCGAGGGTGAGCAGCTCGTCCACCAGGTGTCCCATCCGGTCGGCCTCTGCCATCACCCGCCCCCAGGCCCGCTTGCGCTCGTCGGGGTCCTGGAGCATCCCCCTGTCGTACAGCTGGAGATAGCCGCGTATCGCGGACAGCGGGGTGCGCAGTTCGTGCGAGGCGTCGGCGACGAAGCGGCGCAGCTGGGTCGCGCTGCGCTCGCGCGTGCGGTACGCCGACTCGACCTGGTGGAGCATGGAGTTGAGAGCGGTGCGCAGCTGCTCGACCTCGAGAGTGGCCTCCCGGCTGGACGGGACGCGCCGGGTGAGGTCGCCCTCGGCGATCGCCGACGACGTCTCCACCATGTCCTCCAGCGGCCGCATCCGGCGCCGCACGCTGAACATGGTCAGACAGGCCAGCAGCGCCAGCAGCAGGCTGCCGATGGCGAGGTCGAGCCGCACGGCCTTGCCGACGCCCTTGTGGACGGCCTCGGTGGACGTGGCGAGCAGGATGTACGAGCCGTCGCTGAGCCGGGTCGCGGTGGCCCGGTAGGCGTCACCGCGCACCCGGATGTCGTGCGGCTCGGTGTCGGCGGCCAGTGCGCGCGGGGCGGACACGACGTCCGCCAGCTCGCTCTGCGCGTCGCTGGGGGCGAGATGGCCCAGCGAGAGGGGTTCGCCCCGCTCGTCGACGACGGTGATGATCTGGTCGGGACGGGACCGCCCGGCGTCCTGCTGGAGGAACTTGTCGCGCACGATCGCCAGGTCCGCCAAGCCGTTGATCGTGTCCATCGTGAGCTGCGAACTGCCGAGGGACGTACGGGTCTGGGTGAGCTCGGAGTCGATCTGGTCCAGCAGGTAGTACCGCATGCCCATCACGCTGACCGCGGTCGCCGCGACGATGCCGAGCGCGAGCAACGCCACGTTCGCCAGCGTGAGCTGGGCGCGCAGGGAGTGGATGCCGCGTTTGCAGCCCAGCTTGCGGAGCCTCATGCCAGCCCGTACCCGACGCCGCGCCGCGTGGTGATCATCGGCGGTCCGAGGGCGTCCAGCTTGCGCCGCAGATAGCTGATGTAGGTCTCCACGACGGTCGACTCGGGCGGTGTGTGCTCGTACTGCCAGACATGGCGCAGGAGTTGCTCCTTGGGCACGATCCGGCCGCCGTTGCGCACGAGGAACCGCAGCAGCGCGTACTCGGTGGGGGTCAGCTCGACCGTGCGTCCCGCGCGGTGCGCCGAGTACGTCGTCTCGTCCAGCTCCAGGTCGCCGTAGCGCAGCACCGGCCGCTGCGGCAGGACGTCGGCGGAGCGTGTGCGGCGCAGCACGGCGGTGATCCGGGCGACGACCTCGTCGATGTTGAACGGCTTGGTGATGTAGTCGTCGCCGAAGCCGAGGGCGCCGACGACCTCGGAGGGCGCGTCGCGCGCGGTGAGGAAGACCAGCGCCAGCTCCGGCCGCTCGGCGCGCAGTTGCCGCCCGAGGGCGCGTCCGTCGCCGTCGGGCAGCATCACGTCGAGCAGCGCCGCGTCGGGCCGGGTGCGCTCGGCGAGCGCCAGGGCCTCACGGACGCTGCCCGCGACCATCACCTCGAACCGGTGGTAGCGCAGCGCGATCGCGAGGACGTCCGCGATGCTCTCCTCGTCCTCCACGACCAGCACGGTGCCTGGAGCCGTCGTCATGCCCCCAGTATCGGCGGCCCCACTGACAGCGGGTGGGTCCGGTGCTTTGGAGTTCCTTGAGAGTCGGTCGGCTTCGGTGTCCCCGCACGCGCGGCGCCGCCAGTCTTGTTGCCCAGGACCTGGGGGACCGACCGACGACCGACTGGGGAGTGTTTCGCGTGGCGGCATTGGCACGGTGGTGCTATCGGCACCGGCTGGTGGTCCTGTTCTTGTGGGTGGGGGCGTTGTTCGGGCTGGGCGCGGCGGGTTCGGCCGCGGGCACCGACTACGCGAACGTCTTCTCCCTGCCGGACACGGACTCGAAGACGGCGTACGACCTGATGACGAAGGCCTTCCCGCAGAGCGCGGGCGACACCGACACGGTGGTGTGGAAGGTCGACGAGGGCTCGGTACGGGACGAGTCCGTACGATCCCGGCTCGAACCCGCGCTCAAGGAGATCGCGGCGATGAAGGGCGTCGGTGAGGTCACCGACCCCTACGCGGCCGGCGGCGCCGCGCAGATCAGCCAGGACGGGCGGATCGCGTACGCCCAGGTCACCTTCGCCGAGCAGGCGAACGCGGTGCCCAAGGAGCTGATCGAGGACGTCGTCGACACCGCGCGGGCCGCGGAACAGGACGGTCTCCAGGTCGAGTTGGGCGGCCAGGCGATCGCCCGCACCCAGGAGCCTCCGCAGGGCACCGCCGAGCTGGTCGGCATCGTCGCCGCGGCCGTCGTGCTGTTCCTGGCCTTCGGCTCGCTCTTCGCGATGCTGCTGCCGCTGGTCGTGGCCATCGCGGCCCTCGGCACCGGCCTGATGGCGACCTCGCTGCTCAGCCATGTCACGGACGTGCCCGAAGTCGCCCCGCTGCTCGGCTCGTTGATCGGCCTGGGCGTCGGCATCGACTACGCCCTGTTCATCGTCACCCGGCACCGGCGCGGCATCCTGCGCGGCATGAAGCCGGAGGACGCGGCTGTCACCGCCCTCAACACCTCGGGGCGCGCGGTGCTGTTCGCGGGCGGCACCGTCTGCATCGCGCTCGCCGGCATGCTGGTGATGAACATGCGCTTCCTGGACGGCGTGGTCGTCGCGACCTCCCTGACCGTCGTGCTGAGCGTGCTGGCGGCGACCACCTTGCTGCCCGCTCTCCTCGGGATGCTCGGCATGCGGGTCCTCAGCCGCCGGCAGCGGCGCCGGCTCGCCGCGAACGGCCCCGAGTCGGCGGAGGCGAGCGGACTCGCGGCGCGCTGGTCGTCGTTCGTGCAGAAACGCCCGCGTTCCATCGCCGCGGCGGCCTTCGTGGTGATGGCGGTCCTCGCGCTGCCCGTGCTGTCGATCCGGCTCGGCGCCACCGACCAGGGCAACCACCAGGAGTCGCAGACCACCCGGCAGGCGTACGACCTGCTCGCCGAGGGCTTCGGGCCCGGCTTCAACGGGCCGCTCCAGGTGGTCGTCGAGAAGGGCGACGCCCAGGCGCTCGCGACCAGCATCAAGTCCACGGAGGGCGTCGCCCAGGTCGCCGCCGCGCCGCCCGCCAACGGCATCTCCGTCATCCAGGTCGTCCCGACGACCTCCCCGCAGTCGGAGAAGACCGACCAGCTGATCGACCGGCTGCGCGACGACGTGATCCCGGCCTCCGGCACCGAGGCCCATGTGGGCGGCGTGACGGCGGTCTTCAAGGACTTCGCGGCCGTCACCGGCGACCGGCTGCCGTACTTCGTCGCGACCATCATCGGCCTCGGGTTCCTGCTCCTGCTGGTCGCCTTCCGCTCGCTGGTGGTGCCGCTGACGGCGGCCCTGATGAACCTCATCGCGGCGGCCGCGTCCTTCGGCGTCCTGGTGGCGATCTTCCAGTGGGGCTGGGGCACGGAGTTCATCGGCATCGGCAAGGAGGGCCCGATCACGGCGTTCCTGCCGGTCATCATGCTGTCCCTCCTCTTCGGCCTCTCGATGGACTACCAGGTGTTCCTGGTGAGCCGGATGCACGAGGAGTGGGTCCACACGCGCGACAACGCGCGCGCGGTGCGCGTCGGCCTGGCCGAGACCAGCCGGGTCATCAACTGCGCGGCCCTGATCATGATCTGCGTGTTCTCCGCGTTCGTGCTCAGCGGCGACATGGAGGGCGCCATGGCGGGCATCGGCCTCGCCGCCGCCGTCGCCCTGGACGCGTTCATCCTGCGTACGGCGCTGGTGCCGGCCGCGATGCACCTGCTCGGCAACTCCAACTGGTGGCTGCCGGAGGGGCTGGAGAAGCGGTTGCCGCATCTGGCGGTGGAGCCGAAGGAGGACGAGCCCGCTCAGGTGGTGTCGGAGCCGGACGGCCCGGCCTCGGCCGTCCACGGCTTCGTCCGGAACGCCGACGGGGAACCCGTGGAGGGCGCGTCGGTGAGCCTGCTCTCGCGCGGCGGGCGCCAGCTGGACCGGGTGGTGTCGCTGGCCGACGGCTCGTACATCGTGTCGGTCCCGGCGCCGGGCACGTACCTCCTGGCGGTGTCGGCGGCCTCGTACGGCTCGCGCGCGGGGCACGTGGTCGTCGCGGACGGGCCGCTGGTGTACGACGTGGAGCTGGCCGAGGGCGAGGTCGACGCCGTCAACTGACGCGGACTACGAGGGCTTCCTGCCGGGGTCGGGCATCATCTTCGTCATCCCCGGCAGGAAGTCCGTGAACAGCTCGTGCACCTCCCGCACGAGTGGCCGCAGCACCCGGAACCGGGCCAGCGCCACCCCGCGCGCGGTGAGCCGCGCCCCGCGCTCGGCGAGCCGGTAGCTCCGCTCCCGCCCCTCGGTCCGGTCGAAGATCCAATACAGCACGAGCCCCATCTGGGAGAGCCACATCAGCTCGGGCAGCACGTCCCGCAGCTCCTCCGGCACCTTGGTCCTCGTCCCGGCCAGCACCTGGCGGTGAACGGAGATCGCCTCCACGCGCGCGTGCTCCGACTCCTCGGAGAAGGGGCTGAGCGGGCTGTCGGGGTCGGCGGCGTTCTTGAAGAACTGCACCGCGAACTCGTGGTACGGCGTGGCGATGTCCAGCCACGCCCGCAGCACGCCCGCGAGCCGCGCCTCCAGGTCCGTCTCCCGCGCTAGGACCTCCCGGACGGCCACCTGGTGCTCGGCGGCGATCCGGTCGTAGAAGCCCTGGATCAGGTGCTCCTTGCCCTCGAAGTAGTAGTAGGCGTTGCCGACGGAGACGCCGGCCTCCTTGGCGATGGCCCGCATGGTCGTCTTGTCGTAGCCGCGTTCCTGGAAGAGCCGCATGGCGGTCTCCAGGATGAGGGCGCGGGTCTGCTCGGACTTGCTGGACGGCGCGGAGCCGTCCGCTTCGTTCTTGCTGGACGGCACTACGCCGCCCTCTTCGTTCTTCGCGGGCACGAAAGGAGCCTAGAGCCCCTCGGGTCACGGCCTGCGACCGAGCTCCGGCCGCTTGGTGTAGTCGGTGAACCCGAGGACGTTGCCCCACGGGTCGGCGACCTCGACGGTCCACCCGGTGGCCACCGAGGACGGCTCGTCCAGCAGGGCGATCCCGGCGGCGCGCAGCTTCCGCGCGGCCACGCGCGCGTCCGGCACCTCCAGCCACAGGCGCGGGGACGGCCACGGCGGTGGACGGTGCCCGAGCCCCTCCTCCTGCCTGAGCAGCACGCCGGGCATCTCACCCCCGACCTTCAGCCCCGCGATCCCCGCCTCGTCGAGCCGGAACCCCACCGCGAACCCGGCGCGTTCATAGAACCCGACGGCCTCACCGAGGTCCCCGACGGGCAGCAGCACGTTGTCGAAACCGAGCAGTTCGTACGACTCGTCATCTGACATGCGATCAGATTAGGTGCGGGGACGACGGTTGCCGGGCGGACCGACCGCGAGGTCACTCATTGGGCCGAGAACAGGCCCGCCGCGTCGGTACGCTGAGCGCTCGCCAGTGCCGTAGACCGAGGGGGCGCGGATGGTTCTGGAGGCAGAGGCCTTCTTCGACGAGGTGCGGGCGGCCTTCGCCGGGGCCGCGCGGAGACTGGCGCTGGACGGCCCGGAGGAGACCGCGGACCGGCACCTCGCGGTCGCGACGTACGCCGGCGCCGACGTGCGGTACAAGGTCGTCCTCGGCCTGTGGGCGGGGGACGTCGAGATCCATGTCTGCCGGCGGACGACGGCCACCGAGTGCAAGGTCGGCGTCGAGAAACTGGCGCGGGCGGCCGGGCTCGTGGAGGGCCGGCGGGAGGCGTCCTTCGGCGCCCGCAGCCTCCGGCAGCTGAGGAAGTCCCTGAGCAGCCAGGTCCGTTACGTCGAACTCGTCCACCCGCGGGTCACGGTCGAGCTGATGCGGGCGGCCGGGGCGCGGGAGTGGAGCAGGCCGCTGGTGCGGTGAACTCCGCGGGAGGGGAACGGGCCGCTGGTGGGGTGAGTTCCGCGGGAGGGGAGCGGGCCGCCGATGCCGTGAACCACCGGCGCCGGCGGCGTTGTCAGTGGTGGGTCGTACTGTCGGCGGCATGGGATTCGTGACGTTCGTCGACGAGACGACAAGCGGGGGCCGCAGCGACGGCTGGGGGCTGGAGATCGCCGAGGAGCGGCTCAGCGTGCGGGAGTTGATCCGCCGTCGGGTCTTCCAGGAGGTCGCCGAGTACAACGCGCGCACCCCCGAGGTCTTCCAGGGCCTGGTGCAGCCCGAGAACACCGAACGCGTGCTCAACGGCTACGCGCTGCGGACGCCCCGCCGCATAGACCCCGAGAAGCAGACGGCCCTGGCACTGAAGGCGTTCGCGGGGAACGGCTTCCTGGTGCTGGTCGGCGACCGCCAGATGACCGAGCTCGACGAGGAGATCGATCTGGGCCTGTCGACCGAGGTCACGTTCCTCAAGCTCGTGGCGCTGGTGGGTGGCTGATGACCGAGTCGACCGAGGGACGCGCCGAGCTGATCCGGGAGGTCCTCGCGCTGATGGCGGCCGAGGACGCCGAGAAGCTGGTGCCGAGGCTGCTGGAGCTCGCCGAGCTGGTCGGAGGCCCGTGGGGCGGGCCTGAACAGGAGGTCCTCAGGGCGCTGCGGATCGTCGAACCCCCGTTCCGGCCCAGGCTGCTGCACCGTTTGGCTCAGCGGTACGTCGAGCTGGACCAGGGTGCGGACGGCCGTCGGCACATCATGCACATGCTGGCCAACCTGCGGGACCGGACGGTCGACGACGACCACCCGCGGGACCTGCGGCGCGCCCTGATCGCCGTGCTGTCCGAGCAGGAGGCACACCATGACGTGACCCAACTCCTCCGGCTCACCGAGCTGGAACGCGCGGACGGCAACGACCTCCCGGGCGACTTCGTCGCGCTGATCCGCCGCACGCGGCTGACGTCGTGGAACGGAAAGGAGCGGCTGAGTTCCTTGGTCGCGACGCTCACCCACCCCGTGGTGAACCCGGGAGAGGCCTGGTCCGACCACGCCCTGGCCGACCTGGACGGACTCGGCGACAACTGGTCGCGGCTCGTCGCCCACGCGGCCACCGCCACCGCCGCCCGCCCCTCCCCCAAGTGGGAGGAGACCGGACGGACCCTGATCGAGGCCGTGGGCCCGGAGCCGGTGCGGGAACGCCTGACGGACTGGCTGCGCCTGGTGGGGCGCCCCCGCACCCGCCCCCTCCTCGTCCCGCCGTACGGCACGGACCCCAACGTCACCTTCGACCCGTACAACGCCGACGTCCTGCGCGGACTGACCTGGCTCCTCTCCTTCCTGCCGCCCCACCCCGAGACCGCCCGCACCCTGGGCGCCGTCGTCGAGACCTCGCTCAAGAAGGTCTCCGGCCTGGGCCCGGTCAACCCCAAGGTCGCCAACGCCGGTGTCACCGCCCTCGCCCGCGTCGACAGCGAGGCGGCCCTCGCCGAACTGGCCCGCCTCGCCACCCGGGTCACCTACAAGGGCACGCTCAAGCTGCTCGACATGTCACTCGACGCGCGCGCCGAGGCCATGGGGCTCAGCCGTGGGGAGATCGAGGAACTGGCCGTCCCCGCCTACGGTCTGACGGAGGTGGGCCATGCCGAGCACCAGCTCGGCGAGACCACGGCGACGATCGAGGTCCACGGCACCAAGGCGACGCTGGGCTGGCGCAACGCCACCGGAAAGACCGTGAAGAGCGTCCCGGCCGGCGTCCGCCGCGACCACGCCGACGAGCTCAAGGAGCTCAAGGCGGCTGTCAAGGACATCGACAAGATGCTCTCGGCCCAGAGCGAGCGCCTGGACCGCCAGTTCCTGGCCCGCCGCACCTGGTCCTTCGCCGCCTGGCGCGAGCGCTACCTGGACCATCCCCTCGTCGGCACCTTCGCCCGCCGCCTCCTGTGGACGATCGACGGCACCACGGTCGGCTACACCGACGGCGCCCTGCGCACCCTCACCGACACCCCGGTGGACGGCGGCAGCGAGGTCGCGCTCTGGCACCCCGTCGACCATGAACCCGCCGAGATCGTCGCCTGGCGCGACTGGCTCGAACGCCATGGCATCACCCAGCCGTTCAAGCAGGCCCACCGCGAGGTGTACCTGCTGACGGACGCGGAACGCACGACCGGCACCTACTCCAACCGCTTCGCCGCGCACTACCTCCGCCAGCACCAGTTCCACGCCCTGGCGGCGGTCCGCGGCTGGCGCAACAAGCTGCGCCTGAGCGTGGACGACGAAGCGCCGCCCGCCACCCGCGAGCTGCCCGAGTGGGGGCTGCGCGCCGAGTACTGGATCGAGGGCGACGGCGGCGAGAACCACGAGGACCTCACCGACTCGGGCAGCTACCTGCGCCTGCGCACCGACCAGGTCCGCTTCTACCCGATCGACGCGCCGGAGAACTCCGCGCACTGCTGCGGCGGCGAGTACAGCATGTGGCTGCGTGACGGATCGGACCCGGTGGACCCCGTCCCCCTCACGGAGATCCCGCCCCTGGTCCTCTCCGAAGTCCTGCGCGACGTCGACCTGTTCGTCGGAGTCGCGAGCGTCGGCAACGACCCCACCTGGCTGGACGGCGGCCCCGGCGGCCGCTTCCGCGAGTACTGGACGTCGTACGGCTTCGGTGAACTGGGCGCGAGCGCCGAGAGCCGCCGCACCCTGCTGGAACGCCTGATCCCGAGGCTGGCGATAGCCGACCGCTGCACGCTGGAAGGACGCTTCCTCCAGGTCAAGGGCGACCGCCACACGTACAAGGTCCACCTGGGCTCGGGCAACATCCTGCGCACCCCGAACGACCAGTACCTGTGCATCGTCCCGAAGTCCAACCCGTCCGCACCGCAGGCCGGTTACCTGCCCTACGAGGGCGACCGCATGCTCGCGGTCATCCTCAGCAAGGCGATGATGCTGGCCAACGACACCGAGATCACCGATCCGACGATCCTGAGCCAGCTGTAGCCGAAGGGCTTCAGTACCCTTCAGCTTGCTGGTGGTGATTGTCGGCATGGTCTGGTTGGTCGGCGATACGGCGGCCCTGCGTTCCGGCGGACGGTGGACCTTGTCCGCACTGCCATATGTGCTCGCCGCGGTCGGTCTGTTGCTCATTCTCCGTGCGGCTGTCCCCAAGGGGTTGCTGCTCGGGCCGGTGGTGCTCGTCGCGGGCGGCGGCCTGTGGGCCGCTTACAACGCGGGCGCCTTCGAGGGGAGGACGGCCGACCGCATCTGGCCGTCCGTGGTGATCGCGCTGCGCTACCGCAGCGTGTCGTCAGGGTCGATGTCACGGTCTTCTTCGGCCGCGTCGAACTCGTCGCCGCTCGACAGCTCCTGCGGACATCAGGTGCTTCCTGTGGGCTGGTGTCGAGAGCATCATCCTAGGCCGGGCACCACCGGTATGTCCTTAACGATCACGTTCGGCCAAACGGGTGTCCGCACGCCAGAGGGCCCCGCTTCCAACGGAAGCGAGGCCCTCACAGGCGTACCGAAAACGACCTCAGAAGCGGCGCGTGATCAGCGCCTTCTTCACCTCGGCGATCGCCTTCGTGACCTCGATGCCACGGGGGCAGGCGTCCGTGCAGTTGAAGGTGGTGCGGCAGCGCCACACACCGTCACGGTCGTTGAGGATCTCCAGGCGCTGCTCCGCCGCCTCGTCGCGCGAGTCGAAGATGAAGCGGTGGGCGTTGACGATGGCGGCGGGACCGAAGTACTGGCCGTCGTTCCAGAAGACCGGGCACGAGGACGTGCACGCAGCGCACAGGATGCACTTGGTCGTGTCGTCGAAGCGCTCGCGGTCCTCGGCCGTCTGGAGACGCTCCCGCGTGGGCTCGTTGGTGTCCTTCGTGATGAGGAAGGGCATCACGTCGCGGTACGCCTGGAAGAACGGCTCCATGTCGACGACCAGGTCCTTCAGGACCGTCAGACCCTTGATCGGCTCGACCGTGATCGGCTTCTCGGGGTTGATGTCCTTGATGAGGGTCTTGCAGGCAAGACGGTTCTTGCCGTTGATCCTCATCGCGTCCGAGCCGCAGATGCCGTGGGCGCAGGAGCGGCGGAACGTCAGCGTGCCGTCCAGGTCCCACTTGATCTTGTGGAGGCCGTCGAGGACACGCTCCTTGGGGTCGATCTCCAGCTGGAAGTCTTCCCAGGTCGCCTCGGCCGAGACCTCCGGGTTGAAGCGGCGGACCCGGAAGGTGACGGTGATGTAGGGAGAGGCCGCGGACTCCGCCTCGACCTTGTCCAGAACAGGGGTAGCCATCAGTACTTACGCTCCATCGGCTGGTAGCGGGTCTGGACGACCGGCTTGTAGTCGAGACGGATCGACTCGGCGCCGTCGTCGCCCACCTCGCGGTACGCCATGGTGTGGCGCATGAAGTTGACGTCGTCGCGGTTGGGGTAGTCCTCGCGGTAGTGACCGCCGCGGGACTCCTTGCGGGCGAGCGCGGAGACCGCCATGACCTCGGCGAGGTCGAGCAGGTTGCCCAGCTCGATCGCCTCCAGCAGGTCCGTGTTGAAGCGACGGCCCTTGTCCTGGATCGCGACGTTCTTGTAGCGCTCGCGCAGCTCCGCGATCTTCTCGACCGCCGTCTTGATCGTCTGCTCGGTCCGGAACACCATGACGTTGGCGTCCATGGTCTCCTGAAGCTCCTTGCGGAGCACGGCCACCCGCTCGGTGCCCGTCGAGTTGCGCAGCCGCTCGACCTGCTCGACCACGAACTCGGCCGGGTTCTCCGGCAGTTCGACGTAGTCGGCCGTGTTGCTGTACTCGGCGGCGGCGATGCCCGCACGGCGGCCGAACACGTTGATGTCCAGGAGGCTGTTCGTGCCCAGACGGTTGGCGCCGTGCACCGAGACGCAGGCCACCTCGCCGGCCGCGTACAGACCGGGGACGACCGTCGTGTTGTCGCTCAGGACCTCACCCTCGACGTTCGTCGGGATGCCGCCCATGGCGTAGTGCGCGGTGGGCTGGATCGGGATCGGGTCCGTGTACGGCTCGATGCCCAGGTAGGTGCGCGCGAACTCGGTGATGTCCGGGAGCTTCGCGTCCAGCTGCTCCGGCGGGAGGTGGGTGAGGTCGAGGTAGACGTGGTCGCCCTCGGGACCGCAGCCGCGGCCCTCACGGATCTCCGTGTAGATGGAGCGGGACACGACGTCACGGGACGCGAGGTCCTTCATGACCGGCGCGTACTTCTCCATGAAGCGCTCGCCGTCCTTGTTGCGGAGGATGCCGCCCTCACCGCGGGCGCCCTCCGTCAGCAGGATGCCCATGCGCCAGATGCCGGTCGGGTGGAACTGGAAGAACTCCATGTCCTCCAGCGGCAGCCCACGGCGGTACACCGCGGCCTGGCCGTCACCGGTCAGCGTGTGGGCGTTCGACGTCACCTTGAAGAACTTGCCGGTGCCGCCGGAGGCGTAGATCACGGCCTTCGCCTGGAAGACGTGGATCTCGCCGGTCGCGAGCTCGTACGCCACCACACCGGCCGACTTCTTGACGCCGTCGACCTCGGTGATGAGCTGGTCGAGGACGTAGAACTCGTTGAAGAACTCCACGCCCTCCTTCACGCAGTTCTGGTACAGCGTCTGGAGGATCATGTGGCCGGTGCGGTCCGCGGCGTAGCAGGACCGGCGGACCGGGGCCTCGCCGTGGTTGCGGGAGTGACCGCCGAAACGGCGCTGGTCGATCGTCCCGTCGGGCGTCCGGTTGAACGGCAGGCCCATCTTCTCCAGGTCGAGGACGGCGTCGATGGCCTCCTTCGCCAGGATCTCGGCGGCGTCCTGGTCGACCAGGTAGTCACCGCCCTTGACCGTGTCGAAGGTGTGCCACTCCCAGTTGTCCTCCTCCACGTTGGCCAGCGCGGCGGCCATGCCGCCCTGCGCGGCGCCCGTGTGGGAGCGGGTGGGGTACAGCTTGGTCAGCACGGCGGTACGGCTGCGCTTCGTCGACTCGATCGCGGCGCGCATGCCGGCGCCGCCCGCGCCGACGATGACGGTGTCGTACTTGTGGATCTTCATCAGGAATTCCTCAGCCCCGTGCCTAGCGGATGTTCGGGTCGAAGGTGAAGATCACCAGCGTGCCCAGCAGGATGGTGAACACCGTGGCGGTGTAGAGCAGGCCCTTCAGCCACAGCCTGGTGTTCGCGCGCTCCGCGTAGTCGTTGATGACCGTGCGCAGGCCGTTGGCGCCGTGCAGCATCGCGAGCCAGAGCATCAGCAGGTCCCAGACCTGCCAGAAGGGGCTCGCCCAGCGGCCCGCCACGAAGGCGAAACCGATCTTGGAGACGCCGCCGTCGAGCACCAGCTGGATCAGCAGGTGGCCGATGACCAGGACGACCAGCACGACGCCGGACAGGCGCATGAACAGCCAGGCCGCCATCTCGAAGTTGCCCCGAGTGGACTTCGGGGTCTTCTTGGTGCGCTTGCGCGGCGCCTCGATGAACGGGGCCGGGTTGTCGACGTTGTAGAGCTCGCCGCCCTCGACGGGGCCGATCCCGGAGTCAGCGGTCTTCTCGGTGGTGGACATGCGCGTCAGCTCCCGAACAGTTCACGAGCGGCGTGGCCGAGGACGGGGTAGACCGCCCCGATCATCAGCACGAGCCACAGGCCGACGACCGACCAGAGCATCTGCTTCTGGTAGCGGGGGCCCTTGGACCAGAAGTCGACGGCGATGACACGCAGGCCGTTGAGCGCGTGGAAGAGGATGGCGGCCACGAGGCCGTACTCCAGCAGCGCGACGATGGGTGTCTTGTACGTGGCTACGACCCTGTCGTAGTCCTCAGGGGAGACACGGACGAGAGCAGTGTCCAGCACGTGAACGAACAGGAAGAAGAAGATGAGGACGCCGGTGACTCGGTGAGCCACCCAGGACCACATTCCTTCCCGGCCGCGGTACAGCGTTCCAGCCGGCACGGAAGTCCCTCCGGGAGCGGGGATTGGGGCCGCGCCGGCTTGTGCTGTCGGTCGGGCCCGGCCGGGTACGGTCCACCGGCCCCCAGCATCGTAGCGACGGTTGCCTGCGGGGCTTACGCCGGGCCTACCGGTGTGATCAAAGTGGCATGCGTATGGGTGAGTGGTGCGGCTAATGGGGTGGAGTGTGCCGTTGTGTGCCGGGTGCCGCCACGTCGTGGCTGGTCGCGCCCGCGCGGCGGTGGCCGCACATCGATTACAGCCCCGCGCCCCTGAGCCGCTCCAGCAAGCGCGCCTTTGCCAGGCGGCGGAGTTCTTCCCAAGCCACTACCCGCTCCTCCTCCGGATCGTTTGTCAATCGTGATCGGATTCCTGCCAGTACGTGGTCCAGGGCCTCGTCCGGTTTCAGGCCGTCCAGGCAGATCACGAACGCATGTCCGAACTTCGCCTCGTATGCGGCATGTGCGGCGTCGAGTGCCATATGGGCGATGTCGTACGTCTCGTCCGGCAGAGCCGTCAGGGTCTCGCCCGCCAGTGCCTCCGACAGGTCCGCCGGGGTCAGGTCGTAGGCCGCCTCGTCGGATGCGGCGAGTAGGGCCGGGGCGTCCGGGTAGGGGCGGTGGGCGGTGATGCGGTCCGCCCAGCGGAGGCTGCGGAGGCAGGTGAGGAGGAGCTTGCGGGCCTCGGCTGCCGGGGCGATGTTGAAGGCGTCCAGGACTGTGGGCAGCGCCGGTATGGCGACTCGGCCAGGAAGGTGTGTGGGCGTCACGTGTGTTTCGGCAGGGGATGCTGGGAGAGGTGTGACGTCACGCTATCGAGTACGGACATGACGTGTCCGACGGATGCCCGAATTTCACTCGCACGGGAGAGTTTCGGAACGTGTGGTGGACACTTCCGGCCACCCCTACGCCCTAGGTTGGGCTCGTGAGCCAGCACAGGCGCCGGCCGCCGGCGCAGAAGGCGCGGCAGGTGAGGACACGGGTGGTGATCGTGGCGGCGGTGGCCGTGACGGTCGCGACCGGGGTCGGGATCGGGCTGTGGGCCTCGGGGGACGGGGACGACAGCGGTCCCGCGGGGTCCGCGGCACGGCCGCCCTCCGAGGGGCGGTCGGCCGCGTCCACCGGCGCGTCGTCCAGGACCCCCACTCCCAGTCCGACCCGTAGCTATCCCCTCTCGCAGTCCCCGCGGACGATTCCCGCGGTGGCGGCGCACACTCCGGAACGGGGGCCGGGCTGGCGGCCACGGAGCGGGGAGCGGGTTGTGGTGAACGACACGGAACTCGCCGACGAGGGGCGGCTGGTCGCGAGTGAGCTGGGGCTGACGTACGCGGGGGAGAAGGGCGACACGCGGAGCGGGGACCTGCGGCTCGTGTTGAACGACGACGCCGGGGGCGACCCGGAGTCGTACGCCATGACCGTGCGCGGCGGGCAGGTCACCATCAGCGGGGCCGCCGACGCCGGGGTCTTCTACGGGACGCGGACGCTCAAGCAGGAGGTGCACGACGGGGGTACGGCGCCCGAGGGGGTCGTCAAGGACGCGCCGGCCAAGCCGGTGCGCGGGTTCATGCTGGACATCGCGCGCAAGCACTACACCGCGGGGTGGATCGAGGACCGGGTGCGGGAGCTCGGGGATCTGAAGTTCAACGAGCTGGGGCTGCACTTCTCCGACGACCAGGGGTTCCGCCTCGAGTCGCGGTCGCATCCCGAGGTCGTGTCCGCGCAGCATCTGACCCGGGCCGAGGTGGAGCGGATCATCGACCTCGCCACCGAACGGCACATCACGATCGTCCCCGAGATCGACTCGCCCGGACATCTCGGCGCCGTCATCGCCGCGCACCCCAGTCTCCAGCTGGTCAACGCGTCGGGAGTCGCCGCGCGGGGAGCGGTGGACATCTCCCAGGACGCGGCCGCGACGATCGTCGACGAGCTGCTCGACGAGTACGCCGACCTGTTCCCCGGGGACCGCTGGAACCTCGGCGGCGACGAGTACCGGGCGCTGACGGTGTCCGACCCCGAGGCGTCGTACCCACAGCTCGCCACCGCCGCGCGGGAGGCCTACGGCACCGGCGGAACCGTCGCCGACCTCACCACGGGCTGGCTCAACGACCGCGCCGACACGGTCCGGGAGCACGGCAAGACGATGCGCGTCTGGAACGACGGGTTCTTCCGCGGTACGTCCGTGCAGCCGGCCAAGGATCTCCAGGTGGCCTACTGGACGGGCAAGGAGATCGGGGCACGGCAGCCGACCGAGTATCTGAGCGCCGGACGTGACCTCATCAACTACAACGACCTGTTCCTCTACTACGTCCTCGGGCAGCCCAACCAGTTCTACTATCCGACCGGGCAGCGGATCTACGAGGAGTGGACCCCGCGCGTGGTGCGCGGCACGCAGGCGGTCGACGCCAAGTACGACGACCAGATCCTCGGCGGCTCCTTCGCGGTGTGGGGCGACTATCCCAACGCCCAGACCCAGGAGCAGATCGCGGTCGGCATCCGACTGCCGCTGCGGGCGCTCGTCCAGAAGCTGTGGGACGCGGACAAGCCCGCGCTGACCTGGACGGAGTTCAAGTCGCTGGCGGACCGGCTGGGCTGAGGGCGGGGTGTGGACGTACGGGGCTGGTGAACCGTATGTTCCGCATGCCGCGTCCGAGGTTCTGGGGAGAGCCCGGCGCGGCGTGCCATGTCACGACCCGGGGGGACCGCCTCACCATGCTCGACAACAGACACGACCACTTCATCGCGCCGGCCGCCTGGCTCCAGTCGCCGATCGGGCTCGGCCGGGCCGCCGTCACCGGATTCGGCGTGGTCGTCGCCACCGACCTGTTCGCCATCGGGTCGGGCGTCTTCGTGTACGACATGAGCGGCGACCTGGACAGCGGCGCCCTCCTCGACGGGCGGGCCGAGCTCGCGGACCGGCTCTACTCCGCGGCCGGCGTCGTCCAGACCGTCGCGCTGCTCACGACCGCCGTCCTCTTCCTGTGCTGGTTCCACCGGGTACGCGTCAACGCCGAGGTCTTCGACCCCTACGGGCACGAAAAGAAGCGTGGCTGGGCGATCTGGGGCTGGTTCGTGCCGATCGTCAACCTCTGGTACCCGCGCAGGATCACGCTGGACATCTGGAACGCCAGCAGCCCCTGGAGCGCGCCCCGGCCGCACGGGCTGGTCAACACCTGGTGGACGTTCTGGACCATCTCGCTGCTCACCGGCCGGGCCGCGTCCACCGCGTACCGCAAGGCCGAGAGCGCCGACGAGATCCGCGACGCCGTGGGCCAGCTGATGTTCTCGGACGCCGTCGACGTCGTGGCCGCCGCCCTCGCCATCGCCGTCGTGCTGCGGCTGAACCGGATGCAGTACGAGAAGGCCCTCGGCGGTCCGGCGCCTTCGCCCCTGCCCGCCTGAGTCGCGGCGGATTGTCCGATACGGCTGCGAACTGTCGTACGACTGTGGTGTATTCGGCCCGAGCCGCAGCCGAGAGTGTGCCGGGGGGGGGGAGCCGGAATGGGCTACTGGGGGTATTTCGTCGTGGGCCGCAGCGCGCGGCCGCTCGAGGAGCTGGAGACGCTGGCCGGGGCGGCCGAGGGGCTGAGTCTCAGGAGTGAGGCGGCCGGCGGGTGGCAGGTGTGGGAGTACCCGAGCGGGGACGGGGACCTCGGCAGCATGAACGCGCTGGCCCGGGAGACCGGGGCGCCCGCGCTCTTCGGCTATGTGATGGACAGCGCCTGTGTGGTCGTCGAGGCGGCCGGGCCGGAGAGCGGGGCCTGGACGACCTGTCTGGCCCGGGCGGCCATGGCCGGGTACATCGGTGCCGGTCAGGAGGGCCTCGCGCTGGAGGACTACTTCCTGGAACCGCCCGACGCCGCCGAACGGGCCGCCGCCTGGGCCGAGGAGGCGGGGCGGGCGGTGGATGCCGGGCGGCTGCTGGAGGTGCTGACCGCCGATCCCGACCCGTTGGCCGAAAACCTGTTCTTCCGGCTGCTCGACCGGCTGGCCGTGGTGCCCCTGTGACACTCCGGGGCCGTTGCACGCAGTAAGGGGAAGTGCGGGCTCCGTTAGGGAGTTTCGCAGGCGAAGAGGTGTTGCCGGGCTTCGGACGGCTCGACGGCACCCCTCAGGGAGGCGTGGATGAGTCTGGTGGAGCTGATCGCTCAGGCCGACGAACGCGGACTGGCCGCCAGCGGGTTGGCTTGTTTGGATCGGTGCGTGCCGCTGCTGGGCGGCGACGACGAGATCCTGCGGCCACTGTGGGCGAGCCTCGCCGACAGCGGTACCGGCGACTGGGAGGCGGGGCTGAAGGTCGCCCGCGACAAGCTCGCGGGAGCCGGTTCCGCCGACGCCGCCGAGGACGAGGCCGTCGACCACGCCCGCCGGATGCTCGACGCCGCCCCGGCCGCGCTGGACGCCGCCGAGGTGCGGGTGTGGGCCGACGTGTGCTCCGTCGCCTCGCTGCGGATCCACCGGCTGCTCGATCCGGCCGCGGACGACGTCCCGCTCGACGCCCGCCGCGAGGGCCGTACCGAGGGCATGCCGCCGCTGGTCGCCGCCGAACTGCGGCGCCAGGTCACCGTCCTGGAGGTGCTCGCCGGGCACGGCCCGGCCGGGCTGCGCCGGGCCCTGGAGGTCTCCGTCGAGGGGCGGCGCGTGCTGCGGGCGGTGGTGTCACGGCGGGCACGCGGCACACGCTGACCCCCGCCCCGCTCCGAGGACCCTCATGCCCCTTACGGCACGAGCCACTTCACCACCGCGTCGCCGTAGTGCGCCGTCTGCCCGTAGAACGCGGTGAGGTCGCGGTGGGCCGCCGCGAAGACGCCGTGCACCTCCGGCTCGGTGTCCGTGCCGCCGTACGTCGGCAGCAGCAGGTCGCGCGCGTCCAGCCACAGGTCCTCGAAGTCGGCCTCGGCGAGATAGGCGGCGACCCGGCCCGTCTGGGCGGCGGTGAGCAGCAGGAACGGAGGGAGGCCGGGGTCGCGGTGCGGTATCGGGCGGCCACCGAGCACCACATGGGTGTGCGGGCCCTCGTCGCCGCGCGTGCCGGCGTAGAGGAGTTCGTTGTCGAGGTAGCCCTTGTCCAGGACCTCTTCGCGATGCCGGCCGATCCGCTCGCGTACGGCGTTCCAGTCGTCCTCGAAGAGCTTCTCCAGCCAGGCCGGGCTGTTGCGCAGGGCCGCGGGCGGTACGGCGCGGAAGTGGAAGTACATGCTCATCAGTGACTGGAGCGCACGGGAACCGTGAAGCGTCACTCACGGGCGGAACACACATGTGAGAGGTGTCCGGACCCGGGTGACGAACGCCACGTCCGAAACGCTCTTGAGGGTGTGACGACACAGTACGAAACCAGGCCCGGGGCGGCGACGAAGCCGGTGCGGTGGGCGGCGGACGCGGTGGCGACCATGCGCGAGGGCGCGCGCGTGCGGCTCGACTACTCGGCACAGAGTCTGTGGCGCGTCGACCGCATGATCGACGACCTGCGCCGCGAGGAGACTCCGTACGCCGCCGTCGAGACGGTGCTGCGCGGATTCGGGGCGTACGCCGGTGAGGTGATCGTCCGTCAGGCCGGCGCCGAGTGGTGGGCGAGCGGCGGCGACCACTGGATACGCACGCCCGACGGGCGGCTTTGGGACCCGCTCGACGAGGCGCGGCGGTGTTTCGCGGGGAACGGGTCGCTGCGGCTGCTGTGCCGGGACGCGACCGGGTCGGGCCACCGCGGGGACCGAGGGCGGTAGAACGCCGTAAGCGGACCGGCAAGGGTCCCCCCCACACCTTTGGAACGGCCGGGATCCCACGCGGTGGTGGGATCCCGGCCGTCGCCTCGGGCGCTTACGGCGTCAGCGTCTGGCCCAGTCGGGCGTCCGTCGGCGTCGCCAGCGTCGTCTTGCTGTAGATCGCCGCCTCCGTGTAGCCGAGGCCCGTGCTGTTGCTCGGGAGGTGGAGGAGGACGCCGTCGCCGCCGTCCTCGTTGTCGGCGCCGAAGGTGAGGTCGGCGCGGCCGTAGCCGGAGAGGTCGGACAGGGAGACCGCGGAGCCGAAGCGGTCGTCGGTCTCCGTGGAGCCGGGCACGGACGAGGTGTCCTGCGAGACGGCGATCGAGCCCGTGCCGGTGAGACCGGCGGACGTGCCCTTCACCAGGATCGCGTTGCCCGCGTTGGTGCGGTTCACGCCGTCGCGGACCAGGTCCTCGCCCGGCGCCCCCGCGAGCGCGTCCGCGTAGCCGTCGGCGTTGTAGTCGCCGACCGAGACGGAGCTGCCGAAGGCGTCGCCGGACTCGTTGCCGCCGGGGACGGACGCGGTGTCCTGGTGGATGGTCGTCATCCCGGTCGTCGTGAAGCCCGTCGACGTGCCCGGCACCATCGTGATCTGCCCGCCGGACCTGCCGCCCGACTCGGACGCCACCGGCTGGCCGATGACGATGTCGTCGTAGCCGTTGCCGTTGACGTCACCGGCGGCGATGGACCGGCCGCCCTTGACCGAGATGACGCCGGCCTTGGCCAGCCCCGTCGCCGAGCCCGCGAAGCGGACGACGCGGCCGATGCCGCCGGTGTCGCGGTAGTTGAGGGCGACGTCCGCGTAGCCGTCCCGGTTGAAGTCGCCGGTCGCGGCGTCGAGGTAGGCGACGGAACCGGTGGCGGTGGTGAGGGTGCCGTAGGTCGTCTTGCCGCCGGTGAGGCGGACGTTGTAGTTGCCGCCCTTGCCCGCGCCGGCCGCGAACACGTCCGCCTTGCCGTCGCCGTCGAAGTCGCCGACGGTGACGGTCGAGCCGAGCTTGGCGCCCGCCGCCGTGACGCCCGAAGTGGTGTACGAGAAGCCGGTGTTCAGGGCCGGGCCGTACATCACCGTGACCTGGCCGCGGTCGGCGTTGCCGCTGGTGTCGTCCTCGCCGGGGGCACCGATCGCGAGGTCGGCGTAGCCGTCGCCGTTCACGTCGCCCCACGCGTTCGACGTACCGAAGGCGTCACCGGACTCGGAGGAACCGGGCACGCCGGGGCTGCTCTGGGTGAGGGAGACCTTCGCCGCCGGCACCGGTCCGTCGACGCTGCCCGGCACGATCCGCACCGCGTTCGCCTTCGGCACTCCGGCGACCAGGTCGGTCACCCCGTCCCGGTTGTAGTCGCTGGTGGCGAGGGCGTGCGAGATGCCCGGTGTCTTCGCGAGCGCCGCGATCCGCGACAGCTTGGAGTAGAGGTTGGCGCCCGGGCAGGCGGTGGCGTTGGTGTCCCGGTGTCCGAAGACGCGCGGCAGGGTGATCGAGCTGCCCTTGGCGACCTTGTTGCCGTCGACGCCCGCGTCACTGCCGGAGACCAGGGTGACCTTGCCGGTGGGGTCGATGCCGTACATGCCGAACTTCCACGCCACGATCCGCGCGATGGCGTCCAGCGCGGCCTTGCTGGGCTTGGCGCTCTCGTAGTTGCCGATGTACGAGATGCCGACCGTGTTGGTGTTGAACCCGATGTCGTGCGCGCCGATCACCGGCAGGTCCATGCCGCCGCTGCGGCCCTCGAAGATCTGGCCGCACTTGTCGACGACGAAGTTGTAGCCGATGTCGTAGTAGCCGCGCGCGAAGTGCTCCTGCTGGATGGAGCGCATCCGGGCCCGGGAGTCGGCGCAGGACAGCGTGTTGTCGCTGTCCATGCCGGTGTGGTGGATGACGGCGGCCTTGATCTCGGTGCCGTAGCCCGGTGTGCCGTCGTAGTCCGTCGACGCGCCCCACTCCGCCTGTGTGATGACCGGCGGCTTCACGACCGTGGAGGGGCGCGGGGCCGGGACGGTGGAGGTCGGGGTGGGTGTGGGGGAGGGGGAGGTGGTGGCGGTCTCCGTGGGCGACGGCGAGTCGGCCGGCGAAACCGAGGCGGACGCCGACTCGGAAACCGACGCGGAAACGGACTCGGAAACCGATTCGGAGACCGACGGCGACACCGACTCGCTCGGCGAGGCCTCCGGCGTCGTCGTCTCCGCCACGAACGCCGCCGGTTCCGTCGCCGGTACGCCACTGCCCCGGGGATCCGTCCCCGGGTCCAGCAGCTTGACGTCCATCCCGGCCGGCTGGCCGCCCGCCTCCGTGCCGTCGGCGTTCACGACCCGCACCTCGACGCCGTCCGAGGCGCCGGTCCACAGCGACTCCGTGCCGCCGCGCAGCGCCGCCCGCTCGCCCTCGGCACCGTCGGCCTGGCTGGGGTCGACGGTCAGCTTCTGCCAGCCGGACCACTTGCCGGTCTCCATGTCCCGGGTGCGCACCTCGGGCCGGCCCTTGGCCTTGGCGTCGGCGTCGTCCCAGGTCAGCAGGACCGCGCTGAACCGCTCCGTGCCGCGCTTGGCGAGGCCCCTGCGGCCCGCGCCCTCGCTCTGGAGCTTCAGCGTGTGGACGGCGGGCTCGCGGCCGCCCGCCTTGCCGTCGGACCGCGCACCCTGGTCCGCCATGGCGTACGTCACGATGCCCGCGCCGCTCAGCACGACGGCCCCGGCGGTCAGCCAGGCCCGTCTCTTGAGACTGAGCGGTCTGTACGCACGGCTCCTGCGAGGACTCAACTACCCCACCCCTGTGAAATGAACTCGATCGCATCACCTGCCACTTGGGCAGCACATACACACAGCGCATGGCTCTGGCCAAACATCACTGGCTCAAAAGGTTGTACGGCCGCCGTGGTTTCCCTCTGTGGGAAGCGCCACGTCCGTGCCCCGTGATGTTCGTGGGACGGCATCCGCTGGAACAGCGGGAGAGCCGAGCGAATGGGGTGGGGGCTCATGGGGAAGCAGGCCGAACGCGTCACGTGCGCGGGCGGGATGCGGGGACAGGCCGCGGAGTTCGTGACCCGGGTCGCCGCGCGCGGCCGGTTGCCGCTGGACTACTCGGTGGCCAGCCTGCGGGTCGTCGACTTCCTGATCGACGGACTGCGCAAGGGCGGCGCCGACCAGGACCGGGCGCGCGAGCCGCTGGCGGGCCTCGGTGCCTACGTCGGTGAGGTGCTGGTGCGCCGGGCGGGCGCGGTGTGGGTCGACCTCGACGAGGTGCAGCGCACGTACTTCGGCCAGGAGGTCGGGGTCCGCATGCCCGACGGCCGGGTCTGGAACCCGCTCGGCAAGGTCCGCAACCGCTTCGCGTCCGGCGGCCCCGAGGACTCCCTCCAGACCTTCTATCTGACCCTGCACGGGCGGGCGCGGCGGACCGCGGCCTGAGAAGGGCGTGCCCCGGGGTACGCAGTGACACTTCCGCGCGGCCCGGCGCTGTTGAGCGTGAAGGACTTGCGCAAGGGCGACCGCATCTGACGGTGCGAAATCGCCGCGAAACGTGATGAACGAGGACAGTTCTTGGGTCGAGGAGGCGAACCCCGCCGCGTGCAGGCGTACGACGTCGAGCTCGGCGCGGCTGTCGCGCGGGCCCAGGACGGTGACGAGGCCGCCTTCGCGGTCGCGTACCGGATCGTGCAGCCCGGGCTGCTCGGCTACCTCCGCGGGATCGTCGGCGACGACGCCGAGGACGTGGCCTCCGACGCCTGGCTGGAGATCGCCCGCGACCTCGGCCGGTTCAAGGGCGACGGGCCGGGCTTCCGCGGCTGGTCGGCGACGATCGCCCGGCACCGGGCGCTGGACCATCTGCGCCGGCAGAAGGTACGGCCCCGGTCGGCGACGCTCGAACAGGACGTACTGGAGCTGCCGGGCCCGCACAGCACCCACGACCAGGCGCTGGAGTCGCTCTCCACCGAGTACGCCCTGGAGCTGGTCCGCGGGCTGCCGCGGGACCAGGCCGAGGCCGTGCTGCTGCGGGTGGTCGTCGGCCTCGACGGCCCCGCCGCCGCCCGCGTCCTCGGCAAACGCCCCGGCGCGGTGCGCACCGCCGCGTACCGGGGGCTCAAGCGCCTCGCCCAGCAGCTGGGCGTCGACAGTGTGACGGATGACGACCCTCGCACGCTGGGGGAGTCGAAGTGAACGACGACGGGCCGGACAGAGACAGGAACGGACATGGGTGAAAGGCAGAACGGCGGGGTCCCAGGCCGCCGACGTGTGCACCCAGGTGCCGGCGTCCCCGGTCGGCAGGGCACGAACGGCGCGGCCGGTCCGGGCGACGCGGACGGCCTGGAGAAGCTCCTGGCCGACGCCATGCGGGCGCACCCCTTCGCCGGCGAGGGCGAGCAGCGGGCCGTCGCCGCGTTCCGGGCCGCCCGGGATGTCGGCGCCCACCGCGCCCGCACCCGTCGCCGCGACGACTGGCGGCCCCGGGAGCGGCGGGGCGCGCGCCGCTCGCTGAAGACCACCCTGTCCGTGCTGGTGGCCGGCCTGACCATCGGCGGCGTCGCGTTCGCCGCGATCGGCACCTCCGGCCCCGCCTCCCACGACTCCGCCGACCCGACCCCGGCCCGGCAGCCGCACAGCACCGCCTCCGAGCAGGCCGGTGCCACCCCGGACACCGGTACCTCCGCACCCTCGGACCGCCCGGTCACCGCCCAGGACACCGAGGCCCACTGCCGTTCCTACGAGAAGCTTCAGGGCCGCGGCAACGCCCTGGACTCGGCGGCCTGGCAGCGGCTGATCGAGGCGGCCGGCGGCGAGGACCAGGTCGCGGCGTACTGCGCACGGCAGTTGGCGCAGGACGAGCAGGACACCACGCCGGGCAAGGGCAAGGGCAACGGCTCCGGCAAGAGCGACACGGCCACGGCGGCGCCGACCACGGACGCGCCGGGCAACAGCGGGAAGCAGCCCGAGAAGGCCACGGGCAAGAAGAAGCAGTAACCACGGGAATCCTGGAACAGGTCCCGGCGACCTCGCTGTGCCCTGCGCACCTCGCGCCCGCGGCACGCGGAGACGGCCGGGGCCGCCACCCCCCACAGGAGAGGCCCCGGCCGTCGCGCGGCACGGGCCGCGCGGCGGCCCGTACTCCCTACAGCGCCATGAGTGCGTTTTCTGTCACACCCGGCTCGGATCGGGGTCCCGCCCACCCCGTCACGAGGTGGTTGCATCTTGTACGGACATGGACGAGCAGCGGTTTCAGGTCGTAACGTGCCTTTCGCGCCGAGCGGGAGGCGAGGAACCACCGCAATCGCAGGCGGCCCCGGGGGGTCGCGACCATCGACCGAGGAACCATGCGTGCTGGGGGATGACGCGGAGCTGACCGCCGCCGTGCTTGCGGCACAGGACGGGGACGAGACCGCGTTCCGGACTGTGTACCGCGCCGTGCACCCGCGGCTGCTCGGATACGTCCGCACGCTGGTCGGCGATCCGGACGCCGAGGACGTCACCTCCGAGGCCTGGCTCCAGATCGCCCGCGACCTGGACCGCTTCAGCGGGGACGCCGACCGCTTCCGCGGCTGGGCCGCCCGGATCGCCCGCAACCGCGCCCTGGACCACATACGCATGCGCGGCCGCCGCCCCGCGATCGGCGGCGACGAAACGGAACTGACCGGGAAGGCCGCCGAGTCCGACACCGCGGGCGAGGCCATCGAGGCCCTGGCCACCGACAGCACCCTCTCCCTCATCGCCCGGCTTCCGCAGGACCAGGCCGAGGCCGTCGTCCTGCGCGTGGTGGTGGGCCTCGACGCCAAGTCCGCGGCGGAGACGCTGGGCAAGCGGCCCGGAGCCGTGCGCACCGCCGCGCACCGCGGGCTGAAGAGGCTCGCCGAACTCCTGGGCGCCGAGACCGCGGAGGCCGCCGGCACCGCCGATCCGGAATCGGCCGAGGCCCTCGACGCCCTGCCGCCCCAGCGAGAACCGCCCGACCGCGCGGTGACGTCCGCGAGTGTGACGCATACGCGTGCGCGGACGCAGAAGGACATGTGATGGCCGACAAGCAGGACGAGTGGCTCGACCGCGAACTGGCGGAGCGATTGCTGCGCGGCGACTCACTGGACAACGCTGTCGACCCCGCCGCCCGCGACAAGGCCGAGCGGCTCGCCAAGACCCTGGGCGCGCTGTCCCAGGACCCGCCGCCGGACACCCTCGAACTGCCCGGCGAGGAAGCCGCCCTGGCCGCCTTCCGCAAGGCGCACGCCGACCGGGGCACGCTCCCCGCGGGCCCGGCACGCGCGGACCACGGGGACAGGGCCGCCGCCCATGCCGACGTGGGCCTCGTCCGGATCAGCGGACGGCACGGCCGTACCGCCCCTGTGGCCCGCCCCCGCCGTTCCCGCCCCGTCCGCCTCGCGCTCGCCGCCGCGCTGGCCTTCGGCCTGGCTGGCGGAGTGGCCGCCGCGGCCGGCGCCGGGTTGCTGCCGACCCCGTTCGGCGACGCCGAGCCCGGCCCCAACGCCTCCGTCTCGGCCGCCGTGCCCTCGGACCGCCCGCTCGTCTCGCCGTCGCCGCCCGAGGGCACCGGTGAGGGCGAGGCGACGCCGGACGGTTCCAGCGGTGCCTCCGCGAACCCCGGCGGCGGACGCGACACGGCCCGCGACGGCGCGAGCGGCTCCCCGGGCACCGGCACGGACGAGAAGGACGGAAAGTTCGGCTCCTGGTGGAGCAAGGCACCCTCGGCCTGCCGTGACCTGCGCGACGGCAAGCAGCTGTCCGGCGACCGGCGCCGCGCCCTGGAAGGCCTGGCGGGCGGTTCGACCCGGGTGTGGAAGTTCTGCCAGGGCGTCCTGGGCACCTCCGCCGGCACCCGTTCCGACACCCAGCCCGGCACCGGCGAGGACCGGGACGGCGCCGGCAAGGACCAGGACGGCAACGGCGGCCGGGGCAAGGGCGACGACGACGGCCACGACGACGGCCACGACTCACGTTCCGGAGGCGGCGGCAACGGTCGTGGCAACGGTGGTGGCAACCGGCACGACGAGGACGGGGGCCGCTCCACCGCGGAGCCGGACACCGCCGCCCCGCTCCTGCCGAAGCAGGCGGCGACCTCACCGGAACCGGCGCCGAGCCCCTCGTACTCGACGCTCTGAGCCCTTCGTACCCGACCCTCCGAACCCCGCTGAACCGGGGCCCGCGAACTTTTCTCCCGGGGGGTGTGACGTTTTCGGAGTCGGTGGCGCAGTACTGAGTGAGCCGACTGGTCATCGGCCGTCGCACAGAGCCGGGGTTCCCCCCGTACCCACGGCTCGTGCATTCGGCGCGGGCGGGACACGTTCCCCCGGTCCCGCCCGCGCCCCACACCTCACCAGTGCACGACGACCTTGTCGCCGTCGCGCACCTCGTCGAAGAGCTCCGTGATCGCCGCCTGGTCCCGTACGTTCACACAGCCGTGCGAGGCGCCCGCGTAGCCACGGGCCGCGAAGTCCGTCGAGTAGTGCACGGCCTGGCCCCCGCTGAAGAACATCGCGTACGGCATCGGTGAGTCGTAGAGCGTCGAGTAGTGGTCGCGGGACTTCCAGTAGACGTGGAAGACGCCCTCGCGGGTGGGGGTGTAATCGGACCCGAACCGCACCGGCAGCGTCTTCAGCGTTCTGCCGTCCACCATCCAGCGCAACGTACGGCTCGACTTGCTGATGCACAGCACCCGCCCGGTCATGCAGCGCGGGTCCGGCGCGTCGGCGGGCTGGCCGCCCATCAGATACAGCTCCCACTTGCCCGGCTCATGGGTCATCCTCCGCAGCCGCTGCCAGGTGACGGAGTCGGTCTCGCCGGTGCTCGGCAGCCCGCGTTTGCCCTGGAAGCCCTTGACGGCCTCCTCCGTAGCGTCGTCGTACGTCCCCGTCGGGCCCTCGAAGATCCAGGCGACCTGCCGCAGCCGCGCCTGGAGTTCACGGATGTCCCGGCCGGTGTCGCCGCGGGACCAGAGCACCTTGGCCGGTGCACTCGTGGACGGCGTGGCGGAGGGGGTGGTGGCGCGCGGCGTCGGTGAGGCGCTGTCGGGCAGCTCGATGCGCACCGGCGACCGACTCTTCCCGTCGTCCTGCCCCGGCTGCACGGTGCAGCCGCCCACGGCGGCCACGACCAGCAGCGCGGCGACCCCTCTCCCCATGCCCTCGATACGCATCGCGCCCCCCGTCGTCTCACCACCCTGCCGCTGGAGATGTTTCCCGCGGATGACTCGTCGCGAACGGCGCGGCATTGTGGGGACCAGTACCCCAGTGACGGGAGGCGGCACACCATGACGCGCGAGTCTGAGTCCGGACTGCCCATCGAGCCGGTGTACGGGCCGGACGCACTTGAGGGCTGGGACCCCGCGGACAAGCTGGGCGAACCGGGAACCTACCCCTTCACCAGGGGCGTCTATCCGTCGATGTACACCGGCCGCCCCTGGACCATGCGCCAGTACGCCGGCTTCGGCACGGCCGTCGAGTCCAACGCCCGCTACCGGCAGCTCATCGCCCACGGCACCACGGGCCTGTCCGTCGCCTTCGACCTCCCCACCCAGATGGGCCACGACTCCGACGCCCCCCTCGCGCACGGCGAGGTCGGCAAGGTGGGCGTCGCCATCGACTCGGTCGACGACATGCGGGTGCTGTTCGGCGGGATCCCCCTGGACCAGGTCTCCACCTCGATGACGATCAACGCCCCGGCGGCGCTGCTGCTGCTCCTGTACCAACTGGTGGCGGAGGAACAGGGCGTCGCGGCCGAGCAGCTGACCGGCACGATCCAGAACGACGTCCTGAAGGAGTACATCGCGCGGGGAACGTACATCTTCCCGCCGAAGCCCTCCCTCCGGCTGACCGCCGACATCTTCAAGTACTGCCGGGCCGAGATCCCCAGGTGGAACAGCATCTCGATCTCCGGCTACCACATGGCCGAGGCGGGCGCGTCCCCCGCGCAGGAGATCGCGTTCACGCTCGCCGACGGCATCGAGTACGTGCGCACGGCGGTGGCGGCGGGCATGGACGTCGACGACTTCGCCCCCCGCCTCTCCTTCTTCTTCGTGGCGCGGACGACGCTCCTGGAGGAGGTCGCCAAGTTCCGCGCGGCGCGGCGCATGTGGGCCCGGGTGATGCGCGACGAGTTCGGCGCCCGGAACCCCAAGTCGCAGATGCTGCGCTTCCACACCCAGACGGCCGGTGTCCAACTCACCGCCCAGCAGCCCGAGGTGAACCTGGTCCGGGTCGGAGTCCAGGCCCTGGCCGCGGTGTTGGGCGGCACACAGTCGCTGCACACCAACTCCTTCGACGAGGCGATCGCCCTGCCCACGGACAGGAGCGCGCGGCTGGCGCTGCGCACCCAGCAGGTCCTCGCCCACGAGACGGACGTGACCGCCACCGTGGACCCCTTCGCCGGCTCCTACGTCGTGGAGAGGATGACCGACGACGTGGAGGCGGCGGCCCTCGACCTGATGCACCGGGTCGAGGACCTCGGGGGCGCGGTCGCGGCCATCGAGCACGGTTTCCAGAAGGACGAGATCGAGCGCAACGCCTACCGGATCGCCCAGGAGACGGACGCGGGCGAGCGGGTCGTCGTCGGCGTCAACCGGTTCCAGCTCGACGCGGAGGAACCGTACGAGCCGCTGCGCGTGGACCCCGCCATCGAGGCCCAGCAGGCGGAGCGCCTGGCACGGCTGCGGGCGGAACGGGACCCGGCGGCGGTGACCTCGGCCCTCGACGCCCTGAAGAAGGCGGCCGAGGGAGAGGACAACGTCCTGTACCCGATGAAGGACGCGCTGCGGGCCCGGGCGACGGTCGGTGAGGTGTGCGGTGCCCTGCGGGAGGTGTGGGGCACATTCGTTCCCTCGCATTCGTTCTAGCGTGCGAGACTCCTGTGCATGCTCGGCGTCATAGATCTCCCCACCTATCTGGCAGGACTCGTACTGATCGTCCTGCTGCCCGGTCCGAATTCGCTGTACGTCCTGTCCGTCGCCGCCCGGCGCGGGGTACGGGCCGGGTACACCGCCGCGGCGGGCGTGTGGTGCGGGGACGCCGTGCTGATGACGCTGTCGGCGGCCGGGGTGGCGTCCCTGCTCCAGGCCAACGCCGTGCTGTTCGGGATCGTCAAGTACGCCGGTGCCGGGTATCTGACGTGGCTGGCGGTCGGGATGCTGCGGGCCGCGTGGGGGATGTGGCGGTCGCGGACGGCTCCCGCCGGGGAGCAGGGCGGTGAGGTGGTCGCCGACGAGCGGCCGTATCGCCGGGCGCTCGTCATCAGCCTCTTCAATCCCAAGGCGATCCTGTTCTTCGTCGCCTTCTTCGTGCAGTTCGTCGATCCCGGGTACGCGTATCCGGCGCTGTCCTTCGTGGTGCTGGGCGCGTTCGCGCAGCTCGCGAGCTTCCTGTACCTCACCGCGCTGATCTTCAGCGGGACGCGGCTGGCGGATGCGTTTCGGAGGCGGAAGCGGTTGTCGGCGGGGGTGACTTCGGCTGCGGGGGCGTTGTTTCTCGGGTTCGCGGTGAAGTTGTCGCTGGCCAGTGCTTGATGGCGGGTGCGGGTGTGCGGGGGCTGGTCGCGCAGTTCCCCGCGCCCCTAAAGAAGGCCGACTCGCCTGACGTAGCTCATCAGTCCGCTCGGTGTATCGCCCGCCCAGCCGGCGTATCCGTCCGGGCGTACCAAATACAGGCCCGTCCCGTACGACGCCTGTGTCTCTCCCCGTATGACCTTGATCGCTTCTGGTACCTCCGGCGCCTCCGCCCCCACCGCCACCAGCGTCCAGTGCGGCCCCCGGAACGCGTCAAACAGTCGTACGCCACCCAGCATGCCGTCAGGTGCGCGGTCGCCTGCCCTCAGTGGACGCGTGCCCGCCTCCTCCGCCGTGAGTGACGAGTCCCGGTAGCCCAGGCCCAGCTGACGCGTGGCATCGCCACGGCGGGTCTCACCCCGGTGGACGCTCGTCGTCAGGCCGAGCATCTGGGCGGCGACGGGGCGGCGCTCCTCCTCGTAGGTGTCGAGCAGGGACTCGGCCGTACTCCCCGACAGCACCGCGCCCAGTTTCCAGCCCAGGTTGTAGGCGTCCTGGACGCTGGTGTTCAGGCCCTGGCCGCCCGCCGGGGAGTGGATGTGGGCCGCGTCCCCGGCGAGGAAGACGCGTCCGGCGCGGAAGCGGTCGGCGAGGGCCTGGCGGGGCCGGAAGTCGGAGGCCCAGCGGAGTTCGGTGATGGCGTCGGGGGCGAGGTGGGAGCGGTCGGCGACGACCTTGCGGACGCCGTCGAGGGAGACGTCCACCGTGGTGCCCTCCGGGAACTGGGCCACGACCTGGAAGTCCTCGGTGCCGGCCAGCGGGCAGATCGCGAGGAAGCCGTCGCCGTCCCCGCGGGGCGGGAAGACGTGCCAGTACTCGCGGTCGAGGCCGGTCAGCCGGACGTCGGCCACCAGCACCGGGTTCGGGTCGACGGTCTCGCCGGTCATGGCGATGCCGAGGGCGCGGCGGACGGCCGAGCGACCGCCGTCGGCGGCGACGACGTACCGGGCGCGGAGGTCGGGGCCGTCGGCGAACCTCGCGGTCACGCCGGTCTCGTCCTGAGTGAGCCCCGTGACCTCGCGGCCGAAGGCGACCTCGCCGCCCAGTTCCGCGAGCCGCGCCGCGAGGATCTCCTGCGTTCGCCACTGCGGCACCATCCACGGCGCGTTGTAGGGGGAGTCCTCGGTCGCCTCGGCGGGGTCGAACATCTGGTGCTCGCCGGCCTGCCTGCCGTCCTGCCAGATCATCCCGACCGGGTAGGTGCCGCCGGCCGCGCGGATCGCGTCCAGAACGCCGAGGTCGTCGAAGACCTCCATGGTGCGCGGCTGGATGCCCTTGCCGCGCGAGCCGGGGAACAGGGCGTCGGCCTTCTCCACCACCAGCGCGTTCACCCCGCGCCGGGCGAGGTCGATCCCGAGGGCGAGGCCGGTGGGGCCGGCTCCGACGATCAGTACGTCGATCGGTACATCCATGATCCATCTCCTTAACGCTGTTAAGTTCCGTCGATGACAAGACTGCCCTTAACGCTGTTAAGCTGTCAACCGTGAGTACGGAGAAGCGCGCCCCCCTCGACCGCGCCCGGGTCGCGGACACCGCCCTGACGCTCCTGAACGAGCTGGGCCTGGACGGTCTGAGCCTGCGGGCCATCGCCAGGGAGCTCGACGTCAAGGCGCCCGCCCTGTACTGGCACTTCAAGGACAAGCAGGCGCTGCTCGACGAGATGGCGACGCAGATGTACCGCCGGATGGTCGCCGGGACCGCGCTGGATCCCGGCGACACCTGGCAGGAGCGGCTGCTGAAGACCAACCGCGGACTGCGGGCCGCCCTGCTCGGCTACCGCGACGGCGCCAAGGTCTTCAGCGGCTCACGCTTCACGAGCCTCGTGCACGTCGAGGCGATGGAGGACAACCTGCGCCTGTTCACGTCCGCCGGCTTCACCCTCGCGCAGGCGGTCCGCGCGGCCCAGACGACCTACCTCTACACCCTCGGCTTCGTCACCGAGGAACAGGGCGTCGAGCCGCTGCCGGGCGACCGGAGAGAGGGGTTCGGCGTCGAGGAACGGGCGCGCCTGATGGCCGACTTCCCATTGTCGGCGGCGGCGGGGAGGGAGATCTTCGAGGACTACGACAAGCACTTCGAAGAGGGCCTGTCCTTGATCATCGACGGGATCGCAAACGCCCTGAAGGGGCGCGGGGCTGTGACATACGCGGCTCCGCCGCGTGGGCGCGACCAGCCCCCACACACCCGCAGCTAACCACGAACGGTCAAAGCCTTCCGCGCGGCCCGAGTGATGACTGGCGGCAACAGGTCCACCACCACCCGACGTACCGGCGATGGGCGACGCTTCGGAGCCACCACGACCGGCGTCGGCGCCACATAGTGCCGCGACTTGGGAAACTCCACCGCCTGCATCCCCTTCGCCCGCGCCCTCACCAGCCGCTGCCCCGCCGCCTCCTGCACGCTCAGCCCGCAGTCCGGCCGTCCCCTGAGCATCTCCAGCAGCTCCTCCTGGACCATCCCCGGGTCACCCCACGTCGCGTACAGCTTCTGCGTACTGAGGCAGACCACCCGCAGCCCCCGGTTCAGCACCGCCTCCCACACGGCCACCGACACCCCCGGCGTGTGCTCGGAGCGGAAGTCGTCGAGGACGACGATCCCCTCGGGCAGCAGCAACTCCCGCGCCGCGCCGATGTCGTCGCGGACGTGCTCGTACAGGTGCGAGGCGTCGATGTGGACGAAGCGGCAGGTCTTCGGGGCCACCTCGGAGGAGATGACGAAGCTGGGCGCCTCGATCACGCGGGGCAGCTCGTCGTGGAAGGAGAGGTAGTTGCGCTCGAAGGACTGCCGGGTGAGGGAGGCGTACGACTTCGCCGTCTCGGCCCGGTTCGCCCCGTCCGGCGCCTCCCCGCCGAACAGGTCGCAGACGGTGAACTCCTCGCCCTCGCCCAGATGCCGGCCGAGCAGGATCGCGCTCCTGCCCATGTAGGCGCCCAGTTCCAGCAGGTCGCCCTTGAGGCCCTGGATCCGCTGGCGGTCGAGGAACCAGGTGAACAGCATCTGGTCGAGCGGCGGGAACCAGCCGGGTACGTCGCTGAGTTCACCGGGGTACGTGTACGTCTGCTGTGCGTTGCCCATGAGACATTCCTGCTCGCTGCGGCCCGGCCGAACTGACCCGCGGCGGAACGTCAGATGAACAACCTCACCGAGCCTTGGCCAGAGCCGAGCGCAGTCGTGGGGTCAGCGGCTTCTCCACGTACCGGTTGAGCAGCCACGCCAGCAGCAGCATCGCGGCGACCGTCAGGGCGAAGGTCGCCGCCGACGGCAGCCCGAGCCCGATGTGCAGGGCGTGGATCACCACCCAGCCGAGGTGCTCGTGGACCAGGTAGAAGGGGTACGTCAGCGCCCCGGCGACCGTCAGCCAGTGCCAGTTCGCCCAGTTGAGCAGGCCCAGCGCGATCGCCGCCACCGCGAGGAAGCCGAGCGCGACGACGAGGACGATCCCGGCGGAGGAGCGGTGCGCGAACGCGGTGGGGTCGCCGACGTTCCACAGGCCGCGGACCGCGTAGTGCTGGCCGATCAGGAAGCTGACGCCGACGATGCCCCACGCGTACACGTCCCGCCGGTCGCGGTGGACGAGGTAGAGGCCGACACCGCCGATGAAGAAGGGCGCGTACTCGGGCATCAGCACGACATCGAGCAGCGGCTGGTGCGCGGCCTGCGCGATCGCCGCCGCCAGCGTCCAGCCCGCGCAGAACAGGATCACCCGGCGGCGCGAGGCACCCGGCAGGACCACGCACAGGGCGAAGAGGGCGTAGAAGCGCACCTCGGCCCAGAGCGTCCAGCAGACCCCGAGCACCCGGTCCACGCCCAGCGGCTGCTGGAGCATCGTCATGTTCACCAGCGCGTCGCTCGGCGACACCGCCTTGTACGCCACCATCGGGAGGGCGAAGACGGCGGTGACGAGCACGACCGCCGCCCAGTACGCCGGCAGCAGCCGGGACGCACGGGACGCGAAGAACGACTTCAGGGGCCTGCCCCAACCGCTCATGCAGATCACGAATCCGCTGATCACGAAAAAGACCTGGACGCCGAGACAGCCGTACGAGAAATACTGGTGCAGCGTCGGGAACTGGTCTTTCGGGGAACTTCCCCAGGCCGCCGTGACGTCGCCACCCCGGCCGCCGTAGTGGTACGCCGCCACCATCAGCGCGGCCACCAACCGCAGCCCGTCCAGGGCCCGCAGCCGGGTCTCACGGGGCGCCGCCGGTTCCGGCCGCCGGGGTGTCGCGGCCACCTCGCGGACGGTCAACGTGGTCACGGATATCCCCTCGACAGCTGTTCCTACGGGTGTACACAGGGACGTTAGTCCGAATCACAGGCATGTCTTGGCCGGCCAGCCAACGATTAGCCGCCCGGTCCCGGTGAGTTCACCTGAATGTCGTTTTGGCTTCCTAAATTCCCTCAGAATCCCCGCACACAAGCGGTAAAGCCCAAGAACTCGTCTGAGCTTTGGTAAGAAGACAAAACAGGAGTGCCATGACGACGGTCCAGAAGAGACGTGCACGTGCGCGTGGAGGGGAGCTGGACGACTGCCTGCGCGCCTGCGCGGTGCACAGCGGAAAGGTCGTCGGCAGCGTCGACCGCCGTCGCGTCGAACTCGCCGAGCAGTTGCGCAAGCTCCTCGTCGTGTGGGGCACGACGAGTGTCGCCGCCCCGCCCGCCCCGGCCGGTGGCGCCACCGCCCTGCTCAAGCGGGCCGTGAAGGGCGCCGCCGCCCCCGCGAACGGCATCGGCAACGAGCTGCTCGACGCCCTGCTCGCCGTCGCCAACAAGGCCCTGGAGTGCGGCTACGACGACGAGTTGAACCTCGCCCTCGTCATCTCCGACACCGTCCTCGCCCAGCGCAAGAACTCCCGCGCCGGCTGGCGACTGCGCGCCCGGCTCCTGGAGACGCTCGGCGAGGAGGCCGAGGCCGTCGAGGCGTACGACAAGTACCTCTCCCTCACCGACGACGACGGCTTCGGCGTCCGCGCCAAGATCGCCGGACTGCGCGCCGCCGCCGACAAGGAGCGCGAGCTGCTCGCCCTGCTGCGGCGGCAGAACCCGCGCGCCGAGGAGTTCACCCGGCGCGCCGCCACCGACGTCTGGGCCGAGGGGCTCGCCGCGCAGGCCGTGGGGGACTGGACCGAGGCCGAGCCGCGCCTCGTGGGAGCGCTCCTCGTCCTGGCCGCCGAGGACGCCCCGGTCGCCGACCGGCAGGAACTCCTGAGCCAGTACCTGGACCTGCGCATGACGCAGGAGACGGACCTCCCCGCGCTCACCGAGGCCCTGGCCCTCTACGCCGAGCAGCGCCGCAACCGCATGCGCGGCCCCGTCACCGACCCGACCGTCGGCGGCGTGCAGTGGATCAGCCTCGGCGAGTTCCGCAACCGCATCGCCGGCAAGTCGATCTGCCTGATCGCCAACTCCGGTCGCGTCGGCGCCAGTTCGATGGGGGCGGAGATCGACGCGTACGACCTCGTCGTCCGCTTCAACTCGTACCGGATCGACCCGAGGCACACCGGCAGCCGTACCGACATCCACGCCACCATCCACAAGCACGGCTTCAACTGGGACCAACAGGTGGACACCCGGCTGGTGTTCGGCGGGATCTCCGGCGACTGGAAGTACTCCCTGCGCAACCGGCTCGTCCCCGGCGCCCAGACCTTCCTCGGCGACGAGTCGCTGCGCTGGCCCGTGCGCAACATCGGCAGGCTCTCCGCCGACGTCTGGTCCGGCATCCCGACCACCGGCTTCAACATGCTGTACCTGCTGGACTTCCTGGACGTCAGCCCGACCCTCGACCTGATCGGCTTCGACTTCTACGAGAGCGGCGCCTATCGCGTCCAGGAGGCGATGAAGCTCGCGATCACGTCCGTGCACGAATACACCAGTGAGAAGGCATGGGTCATGCAGCGGGCCCAGAGCGTGACCGACATGAGGATCTCCCTGCGATGACCACGACCACCCTGACCGCCGCTCCCGTCACGGACGCCCAGGCCCTCACCGGCAAGCGCCGTATCGCCTTCGCGTCCTACGTCGACGAGAACTACCTGCCCGGCTTCCTGACCCTGCTCAGGAGCCTCGCGCTGTCCAACCCGAGTGTGTGCGAGGACTTCGTCGTCCTCTACGACGATCTGCGCCCCGGCTCGATAGCCAGGATCCGTGCCCTGCACCCGCGGATCGTCCTCAAGCGCGTCAACGACACGCACTACGACGCGTACAAGAAGGGCGACCAGGACAACTACCTGGTCCGCAAGGCGTACTTCATCCTGGATGTCTTCCGGATCCGGGAGTACGACACCGTCATCACCCTCGACACCGACATGGTCGTCCTCGGTGATCTGCGCGAACTCCTGGAGCTGCGCGAGGGGTTGGCGGCCGTCCCGCAGTTCTTCTACGGGCAGCACAAGCTCAACTCGGGGCTCCTGGTCATCCAGCGCGAGTACCTGAGCGACGAGTTCTGCGCGCGGCTCGACAAGTGCGGGCGCGACGGCGACTACGAGCTGGACAAGCACGACCAGGGCATCCTCAACGCCGTCCTCGACGGCGACTTCGTGCGCGTCGACCCGCGCTACAACTTCGTCAAGCGGCGGCTGTCGGGCGACCTGCCCGTCCCGGACGACACCGCGATCCTGCACTTCACCGGGCGCCACAAGCCGTGGCAGGGCGGTGAGGCGGGGTACAGCCAGGCGGAGGACCGCTGGCGTGAGTACGAGCTGTCCGACGCCGAGTTCCAGGCGGCCTATCTGGCGTCCAGCGGCGGCCTCCACCACGACCTCGTCGTCCACTTCGGCACCCCGCACGTCAAGCGCACCGGCGACGTCGAGGTGGCCCGCAAGGTCGCCGCCGCGCACATCGCGAACGGCGACTACCAGGACGCGGTCGACGTCCTGAGCGGTGTCCGCATCCCCCTCGACGAGGCCTGGCCGCACGAGGTCCTCGGCCACGCCCTGATGAGCGTCTCCCGCCACGAGGAGGCCAAGGCCCAGCTGCTGCTGGCCACCGCCGCCCCCAACCGGGCCGCCACCGCCTACGCCCGGCTCGCCCAGATGGCCTGGGTGCACGGCGACAACACCGAGGCGCTGCGGTACGCCACCGCCGGCATCACCGTCGACCCGACGCACCGGTCGAGCCGGCTGTGGGCCCAGCGGGCCGCCGCCGTGCCCGCGCAGGAGCGGGGCAGCGCCGAGGACCAACTCGCGCACGTCGCCTTCTACATGGACCGGCAGGGCAACGCGGGCGACAAGCTCCTCCCGGAGACCGTCCGCCTCGCCTTCGGCCCGGACACCACGTCCCGCCGCTGGCACTCCGTCCACGCCCACCGGCTGTTCGACGAGGCGGCGCTGGAGCGCGTGAACGCCCGCCGAGGCCTGGTGATCGGTGGCGGCGGCCTCTTCATTCCGGACACCATGCCCAACGGCAACAGCGCCTGGCAGTGGAACGTCCCGGACGCCCTGCTGAACCGCATCGACGTGCCCATCGCCGTCTTCGCGGTCGGCTTCAACGCCTTCGACGGCCAGTCCTACCGCGCCAACCGCTTCCGCGAGTCCCTGCTCCAACTCGTCGAGCGTTCCGCCTTCTTCGGCCTGCGCAACCACGGCTCGATCGACAAGGTCCGTGCGATGCTGCCGTCGCACCTGCACGACAAGGTCCGCTTCCAGCCCTGCCCGACCACGGTCATGCGCCAGCTGGTCGCCGGCTGGCAGGACCCGGCCCGCCGCGACGACACCATCCTCATCAACGCCGCCTACGACCGCGCGGGCCTGCGCTTCGGCCACGACTACGGCTACTTCCTGGCCCAGATGGCCCAGGCCGTACGTGACCTGGGGGCGCTCGGCGAGGTGAAGTGCGTGGCGCACTCGCTCGACGACGAGAAGATCGCCTTCGACCTGCGCCGCGAGCACGGCATCTCGATGCCCGTCATCCCGATGTACGACTTCGAGAACGACGAGATCCGCGACCTGTACGCCCGCACCAAGCTGGTCATCGGCATGCGCGGCCACGCCGGCATGATCCCGTTCGGGCTCGGCACGCCGATCATCAGCCTGATCTCGCACCCGAAGATGGCGTACTTCCTGCGGGACATCGAGCGCCCGGAGTGGGGTGTCTCGGTCCACGACCGCCATCTCGCCGCCCGTCTGGTCGAACGCGCTAAGGACCTCCTCGCCGACCACGCCAAGACGGTCGCCGACGTCCACGGCCGCCAGCAGGAACTGTGGAAGGTCACCGAGGCGAACGCGGCCGACCTGCGGGTGATCCTGGGCTGATGCCCCCGGCGAGCTGAGAGACCGCGGGCCCCCATGGCACAGGGGGCCCGTTTCTCACTCCTGGGGCAGGCTTGCCAGCACCAGGTCGATGGCCTCCCGTGCCGTCTCCACCCGGCCCACCACGTCCTGCCGGGTCGGGCCCAGCACGAAGTAGGTGCCCCCGTACTCGGACAGGACGAAGCGGGCGTCCCAGGTCCACGGGTACTCGGTGGTGCGGCTGAAGTGCAGCTCACCCATCCCGATCCACGGGTACCGGCGCCGCAGCCGCGGTTCCGCGTAGGCCAGGTCCAGCAACTCGTCCCGTACGCGCCCGTCGGCCCGCGCCTTCCGCCAGCCCGCCGCTACCGCCGCATCCGTGTCCATCGGCCCATCATCAGCGGCCGACGGTCCTGCGCACCAGCTTGTCCAGGAACGACGGCTCGCTGTCGTACGCCTTCTTCAGCTGCTCGAAGTGATCGGCCCGGGTGCGGCTCAAGTACGCGTCCGACCGCAGCGGCTTGGCCAGGGACCAGGCGCGCCGGTGCTGGCCGTCGTAATGGGCGACGTACGCCTTGGACAGTTCCAGGACGGACTTGAAGGGGATGCCGTCGGTGTGGTCGCGGTCGATCTTCTCCTGGACGGCGGAGATGAGCGCGAGCTTCTCGTCGACCGTGTAGTCGTCCTCGGTGATCCGCTTGAGGACGTCCGCCGGGACCGGCTTCGTCACCTCGAAGGCGAGCGTGGAGCGGATCGGCGGCCCGGCGATCTCGATGTACGGCAGCAACGCGCCGGTGCTGTGGTGCAGCCACGGCAGCCGGGGCCCGGCGAAGTCCTGGTGCAGGACGACCGTGCCGGGCCGCATCCGGCTCAGGAACCGCTCCGAGACGCAGCGGAAGACCCGGGCCGTCTTGGCGATGTCGATGTGCAGGAACTCCACCGGGGTGGTGTCCTCGGGGTCCGAGGTCTGCCACAGGTCACCGGCGTGAATCTCCAGGAAGGGCAGGAAGGGGCCGAGGCGCCGCTTGAAGTCGTCCAGGAAGGAGTTGTCGTCGGCCGGCTTGTGACCGGAGTCGAAGAACTTCTCCGAGGCGAACGTGCCCTTGCCGACGCGGAAGAAGTCGTACGCGTGCAGCCGGCCCTTCCGTGTGTCGAACACGGGGCTCTCACTCAGCCCGAGCGCGAGGGCGTACGTCGATCCGCCGCCCCCGGAGCCGAGTTCGACGATCCGGCCCTGCCCCGTGAGGTGGTGCCGGCCGACCAGGTACAGGAACTGGAGCTCCCAGCTGCTGCACTGGGTGTAGGGCAGGTCCTCCGGCAGCTCGACACTGTCGAAGAGGGAGTAGAGCCGGCCGAGCTTCGTCATGAGGGCCTCACGGGATTCGGAGAGCGGTGCCCGTGATCCTAGGGACCTCGGACACCGCATCACCATTGAATCAACGGAGTAACTCGATGATTGGGCCGCATTTCCATGCCCTTTGCGGGGAGTTCATTCCTGGTTCGCTCAGCGCTTCACGGCCTTCTTCAGCGCCTTGGCCCGCCGTACGACCCGGCGGGCCGTGGAGTTGTGCGGCAGGAACGCCAGGCGCTCCGGGATGCCGCCGGGCAGGCCCAGGGAGGTGAGGCGCTTCTTCCTGAAGTAGCGCTGGGTGCGCGGGCGCAGATGCTGGGCGAGGTATTTCTCCGCCGTCGCGCGCCGGGCCGGGTAGATGCGGTCCTGCTGGGTGAAACCGACCGCGGTGATCAGGTCGTTCAGCTCGTCCGTGGGGAGCGGGGCTTCGTTCTCGCGCTGCTCCAGGTCCGGCAGGACCGCGTCGGCCAGCACCACCGGGACGCGGTTGCTGTTCTGGTAGGGCGTGAGGCGGTCCAGGAGGGGTTCGGTGCCGACGCGGGCGACCGGGAGGCCGTAGAACTCGGCGGCCGTGAACAGGGCCGTGGAGAAGCAGCCGACGACCAGCCCGGGGCGGGCCTTCTCGAACAGCACCTCGGCGAGGACGGGGGTGTCGAGGACGGTGAGGTCGACGCCCAGCCTCTCCGCCTCGGTCTCCAGCGCGCGGCTGAAGCGGGCCGGTGCGGTGGGGTGCGGCTTGAACACGACGCAACGGTGCCCGCGTTCGACCGCGCCGCGCAGCATCCGCACATGCAGATCCTCCTCCTCCTTCGCGGAGAGGATGGTCAGCGCCGACAGATACTGGCCGAGGAGCAGTGCCGAGTCGGCGGGGAGCACCGGCAAGTCCGGGACGTGATCCGCGAGTTCGCTGAGCACCTTCAGGAACGCGCCCGACGGCACGACCTGCGCGGGCACGTCGAACTCGGTCAGCAGCAGGGGAGTCAGGCCCGGCACCAGGTCCAGGTGCAGCAGGCGGCGCACGCGCGTGCCGACCAGTGGGTCGAGCTTGTTGCGGGTGGGGCCGTAGCTCATCAGGCCGTCCGCGTAGACATGCACGGGGGCGCCGGTGAACAGCTGGGCCACGGTCAGCGCGGGGGTGACCTGGATGGACTCCAGGACCAGCTCCACCCGGTCGTCCCCGAGACCCCACAGCAGCCGCAGATAGCGCTCGAAGAGCGGGATGTCGTCGGCGCGCGGGGTCCAGGCGCCGGGGTGGAAGGGGTGGATGGCCTCGTTCCAGGACAGCACCGCGTCGAAGTGGGCCCGCAGCGGCTCGAAGCCGGGCATCCGGTCGAGCGGGAGCGTGGTCTCCGGGGTCGCCGAGTTGTTGAACACCAGCAGCACCCGGCGTTCGGCCTCGTCGAAGAGGTCGGAGTCGACGGCGGCGGCGAGCGTGGCCGCCCCGTACAGCGTGGACGCGCAGAAGATCTGGGTCGTACGCGAGCTGTTCCCTGCGATCCCTGCCATCACGCGGCCGCCTTCGCTGTGGTGACCTTGCGCCGCAGCCGTCGCAGCTTGGAGGAGCGGCGCAGGTCCATCGTGTCGAGTACGTCGCCGAGCATGTCCTGCGGCATCCGCCTTATCGCCGCCGCACTGCGGGTCCGCAGCTCCTTGGCGACGGCCGGCTCCCACTTGGACTCGTCGGAGAGGTGGTGGGCGATGATCGCGCAGTACGTGCGCACGGCCTTCGGCAGCAGCCGGTCGGCGTCCGGGTCCTGCGCGGTCTCCTCGACGACCTGGTCGAAGGCGCGGATGAAGTCCAGCTGACGGGCGTCACCGATCTGCGTGAGCGAGGAGGCCACCCCACGCCGGTAGAACACGCCCAGCAGGCTCACCACGGCGAACGACTCGGCCTCGCGGTGCAGCTTCCAGATCCAGGGCCGGTCCTCGGCGGTCCGCAGCCCGTCCGTGAAGTGCAGCAGACCCTTGTCGAGCAGCCGGCGGTGATAGGCCCCCGCCCAGGCGTACGCGTAGTCCACGGACGTCGTCCGGTCGGCGGGCAGGATCGCCTCGCGCGGGTTCAGCACCTCCCCGCGCAGTCCGACGGGGGCCCGGTGCACGGACCGGGCGCGGGCGGTCGCCTGGACATGGTCGGTGCGCACGAAGTCGCAGCCCAGCCCCTCGATGGCGGCCACCAGCTCGGCGAAATAGCCCGGCGCGAGCCAGTCGTCGCCGTCCAGGAAGGTGAGGTACTCGCCGGTCGCCGCGTCCAGTCCCGTGTTGCGGGCGGTCGCGAGACCTCCGTTCGTCTCATGGCGGATATATCTCACCTGCGCGACATCGGAAAGCGACTCGGCTGCCCGTTCGAGAATGGCGGGCGTTTCATCCTTCGATTTGTCGTCGACGAGGATGAACTCGAAGTCGCTCCGGGCGTTGAGCCGCAGACTTCTGAGGGTGTCCGGGGCGTATTGCTGCACGTTGTAGAACGGCACGATCACGGAGAGCTTTGGCACCTGCGAAACGCTAGAAGGCCGTCCGACAGGGCAACTTGACGCCGAGGGTACGGGGGGTGAACTCGATGTGTCGGAATGGTGCATCCCATGAACTTCCCGGGCTTTGGCGGGCCAGTTCGGTTCTCGGTGGGCTGTTGTTAACTTTTCGTTGATTCGCGGTTGGGCCGCACCTAGAAATTGCTTCCTAGCGTCTTCTTCGTGCCAGCAAGTACGCCAGCAACTACAACGACGCCGCTGCGAATCGCGGTTCTCGCGGACTCCGACACCCGCTGGAAATGGGGTGCCCTCACCGCTCATCGCATCGCACCGCGCGACTCCGCGCAAGACGCCCTCTCCCTGAGCGGCTTCCTGCTGCGCGGCCGGGCCACGCCCACCCCCCGCCAGCTGGCGGAGGTCGGGGTCGAGGCCGAGTCGCTGCGCGAGGTGACGTCGGTGGAGTTCCTGCGGGCCATGGCCGAGGAGCCGTACGACATCGTCGTGCTCGCCCTCGTCGGCGGTGGCGTCCAGGCGATGCTGCACGGCCTGAAGCGCGTGTGGGAGGGCCGCGCCGAGCGTCCTGTCGTCGTCACCGGCTATGTCGGCGTCGTCTACGAGAAGCTCGCCGACGGACTGCTGCTGCGGCACGGGGCCGACCTGGTCCTCGCCAACTCCCGCCAGGACGCGGAGCGTTTCCGGTCCGTGTACGAGGGGGTCGGCGCCGACGCCTCGGCGGTGACGGAGGTGGCGCTGCCGTTCCTCGGCGGTGCGGCCTACGAGGGTGAGCACGACCCGTACACGGTCGTCTTCGCCGTCCAGCCGTCCGTGCCGGACAGCCGCAAGGACCGTACGTATCTGCTCAACCGGCTGATCCAGCACGCCCGGTTGCACCCGGAACGCGAGGTGCTGCTGAAGCTGCGCTCCAAGCCGGGGGAGCACACCACGCACATCGAGGAGCAGCCCTACCAGAAGCTGGTCCAAAGGCTCGCTCCGCCGGCCAACTTCCGGCTGGTGTACGGCAACATGGGCGAGGTTCTGGACCGGACGGATCTGCTGGTCACCATCAGCTCGACGGCGGCCCTGGAGTCCCTGCACCGGCGTATCCCGACGGTGATTCTGACCGACCTGGGTGTACGCGAAGTCCTCGGCAACCACCACTTCGTCGGCTCCGGCTGCCTCGCCTCCTGGGACCAGCTGGACGACGGGCACCGGCCGTCGCCGGACGCGGAGTGGGTGGCCCGGCAGGGGGTCGTGGCGGACGGGTCGTACGCGACCGCCTTCGACGCGGCGCGGGAGCGGATCACCAAGCTCCTGGGCCGCCCGGCGGGCATGCCGCCGCTGACCCCGTACTACACGCCCGCGACCGCGCCCGGCTATCTGCCCGGCATCCTCGCGCGCCACCACCTGGGCCCGGACGGCAGTCCGCTGCCGGGGGCTCCCGCCGCGGACAAGGAGCCGGGGCCGGTTCGGCAGATCGTGCGGCGGGCGGCTCGGGGGGCGTACCGGCACGGGGTGCAGCGGGTGGCTCCCGTCATCCGGCGGATGGGGGAGCTGTGAGCGCCTTCGAGAGTGCCGCGGTGGGTCGCTTTGCGGCTGCGGCGCCGTCTGGGCCGGTCGCGCCCCGCGGCGGAGCCGCATATCGACACAGCCCCGCGCCCCTGTCAGGCGGCTCCGCCGCCTTCCACAGCTCTGCGAACCCTGCGCTAGGAGTGCAACCCATGTCCAACCCGTCGGTACGCCGTGTTCTCGCGGTGATCCCCGCGCGCGGCGGCTCCAAGGGTGTGCCCGCCAAGAACCTCGCCCCCGTCGGTGGCGTGCCCCTCGTGGTGCGGGCCGTGCGGGAGTGCCGGGCGACCCGGCTCGTGACGGACGTCGTCGTCTCCACCGACGACCAGGCCATCGCCGCCGCGGCCCGTGAGGCCGGCGCCGAGGTCGTGCTGCGGCCCGCGGCCATCGCCGGGGACACGGCGACCTCCGAGGCGGCCGTGCTGCACGCCATGGACACCCACGAGGCGCTGCACGGCGCGGCCGTCGACGTGGTGATGCTGGTGCAGTGCACCAGCCCCTTCATCGTCCGTGAGGATGTCGAGGCGGTCGCCGCGGCGGTCGTGGACAAGGGTGCGGACACCGCCGTGACGGTGGCGCCCTTCCATGGCTTCGTCTGGCGCGACGAGGTCGACTCCACGCAGGAGCCCGGCGGTTACGGCGTCAACCACGACAAGTCGTACCGCCCCCGCCGCCAGGACCGCCCCCAGGACCTGCTGGAGACCGGCGCCGCCTACGCGATGGACGCGGCCGGCTTCCGCACCCACCAGCACCGCTTCTTCGGTCGCACCGAGCTCGTACGCACCGACCCCGCCCGGGTGTTGGAGATCGACGACCCGCATGACCTCGCGCGGGCACGGGCGCTCGCGCCCCTGTTCGACGCGGACCGCCCCGGCGCCCTGCCGTCCTTCGAGGACGTCGACGCGGTCGTACTGGACTTCGACGGCACCCAGACCGATGACCGGGTGCTGATCGACGCCGATGGAAAGGAGTTCGTCTCCGTGCACCGCGGGGACGGACTCGGCATCGCGGCCCTGCGCAGGAGCGGGCTGAAGATGCTGATCCTCTCCACGGAGCAGAACCCGGTCGTCGCCGCCCGCGCACGGAAGCTGAAGCTCCCCGTGCTGCACGGCATCGACCGGAAGGACCTCGCCCTCAAGCAGTGGTGCGAGGAGCAGGGCATCGCGCCCGAGCGCGTGCTCTACGTCGGCAACGACGTCAACGACCTCCCGTGCTTCGCCGTCGTGGGCTGGCCCGTGGCGGTCGCGAGCGCCCACGACGTGGTACGCGGCGCCGCCCGTGCGGTCACCACCCTCCCCGGTGGCGACGGCGCGATCCGAGAGATCGCCAGCTGGATCCTCGGCCCCTCTCTCGACTCCCTCGACAAGTAAGGAACGTCTGAGCCATGTCTTCCAACACCCGTCTGCGCACCTTCGGCACCGAGCGCATCGCCGGTCCCGGCCAGCCCGTCTACATCTGCGGCGAGATCGGCATCAACCACAACGGTGAGCTGGAGAACGCCTTCAAGCTCATCGACGTGGCCGCAGAGGCCGGCTGTGACGCCGTGAAGTTCCAGAAGCGCACCCCGGAGATCTGCACCCCGCGCGACCAGTGGGACATCGAGCGCGACACCCCCTGGGGCCGGATGACGTACATCGACTACCGCCACCGCGTGGAGTTCGGCGAGGACGAGTACCGCCAGATCGACGCGTACTGCAAGGAGAAGGGGATCGCCTGGTTCGCCTCCCCGTGGGACACCGAGGCCGTCGCCTTCCTGGAGAAGTTCGACGTCCCGGCCCACAAGGTGGCCTCCGCGTCCCTCACCGACGACGAGCTGCTGCGCGCCCTGCGCGCCACCGGCCGCACGATCATCCTCTCCTCCGGCATGTCGACGCCGAAGCAGATCCGCCACGCCGTCGAGGTCCTCGGCTCGGAGAACATCCTTCTCTGCCACGCCACTTCGACGTACCCCGCGAAGGCCGAGGAGCTGAACCTCCGCGTCATCAACACGCTGGAGCAGGAGTACCCGAACGTCCCGATCGGCTACTCCGGCCACGAGACGGGCCTTCAGACCACCCTCGCCGCGGTCGCCCTCGGCGCCACCTTCGTCGAGCGCCACATCACCCTCGACCGCGCGATGTGGGGCTCCGACCAGGCCGCCTCCGTCGAGCCGCAGGGCCTGACGCGCCTCGTCCGCGACATCCGCACCATCGAGGCCTCCCTCGGCGACGGCGTCAAGAAGGTCTACGACTCCGAGCTCGGCCCGATGAAGAAGCTGCGCCGCGTGACCGGTGTCGTGGCCGAGGCGGAGATCGCCGCGGCGGCGGGCGAGCCGGTAGCGGTCTGAAGCGCCTGACTTCTTGATCCCTCTGATTCCCTTACGACGGGACGGTCGTACGTAGATGAGCCGCCGCGCCGGGTCAGCCGGCCCCCACACTCTCGCGTTCGTCGAGAGCCCGGTACAGCTGCTGAACGTGCTGGAGTGGGCGCATGCGCACGAGCATGCCTCGGGCGACGCCCTCGGCGCGGGGCTCACCCTCGTCGTCCTGTCCCCGACGGACCCGATGACCCGGGGCCAGCTGCGCCGGATGGCGGAACTGGCCCGTGAGGAGGGGCACGAGGTCCGCTGGGAGGAGGCGCGGGGCGGCCCGGCGGCGCCCTTCCAGACGATCGGCGGCCTCGCGGGCATGCTCCGCAGGGCCGACCGGGTCGTCCTGGGCGACCCGTTCTCGCGCTACGTACAACTGCTGCTGACGATCACGAAGGCGCCCGCCCTCGTCGTGGTCGACGACGGCACCGCCACGATGGAGTTCGTGGCCCAACTGGCCCGCGGCGAACGCCTGGTGCGCTGGCACCGCAAGGGCGGCCGCCCGGGCCCCCGCGACCTGGTCTTCGCCCCGGTCTCCTCGGCGGCCCGCAAACGCCTGACGCCGTCGGGAGACCGGAGGGTCGAGATCTTCTCCTCGATGCCGATGGAGGAGAAGCCGCAGGGCGTGACCTCGACCGCCAACACCTTCGCCTGGACCCGCTCCCGCTTCGGCCCGCCGCGCATCACCAAGGGCGCGGACATGGTGGGTACGTCGCTGGTGGAGACGGGGGTGGTGGACGGCGACGCCTATCTGGAGGCGGTACGCACCCTGTCGAAGGCGCACGGCACGACCCGCTACTTCGCGCACCGCCGCGAGAGCGCGGAGAAGCTGCACCGTCTGGCGGTGGAGACGGGCCTGGAGGTGGTCCGCCCGGACCTCCCCCTGGAGCTGATCGCCCGCAGGGGCCCTATCGGCCGTACGATCCTCAGCTTCCCCTCGACCGTCGTCCACACCCTCCCGCTGGCCCTGACCGGCACGGACGTCAAGGTGGCGGTCTGCGACATCGACCCGGCCTGGCTGGCGGAGAACGCGTCACCGCGGGCGCAGGGTTTCCTGTCCGGGGTGACAGGCACGGCGAGGGACGTCACGCGGCTGTCGGCGGTGGCCGCGGTGTGACGCCGGCAGGCCGCTGATCACCCGTCCTTACGGGCGAGGAGGTAAGCCTTCCGGTACCTCTCCTGCCCCTGGGGCTCGCGCACGGTGCGGCTGTGGAGCTGAAGCCCGGCGCCGGTGAGCAGCTCGACGACCTTCTCCGGCGGGCGCCAGTAGTAGTCGAGCGAGATGGCGTGCCCGAACCGCTCGTCGAGATGCAGGTGATCCGTCTCCTCGTCGTACTGAAAGGCGAGCAGCAGATACCCGCCGGGCGCGAGCACCCGCCGGAACTCCGCGAACACGCCGGGAAGTTGCTCGTCCGGCACATGGATGACCGAGTACAGCGCGGCGATCCCGCCGAGCGTGCCGTCCGGCAGGTCGAGGGACGTCATGGACCCGACATGGAAGCGGAGTTCGGGATGGTTCCGCCGGGCCATGGCCACCATGCGCGACGAGACGTCGATCCCGAACACGGGCACCCCGAGCGCGTGCAGCCGCGCGGTGACGGCCCCCGGCCCACTCCCCACATCAGCGACCGGCTCCCGCCCCCGCTCCTTCACCAACTCAGCGAACCCGCTGATCAGCGCCCTGTCGAAGGTGTGAATGCCGGCCCAGTCCGCACACTGCTCGGCATAGTCGTCGGCGATGATGTCGTACGCGGCACTGGTGGACCGTATGAAGTCGGGGTTCTCGGCACTCATGCGGGGCACCCTAGCGAGGCCGCTCGAAGCGGGGGTGAAGGATGACGGGCCTTTACGAGAAGGGCGCCGACTCGGCACTCGATGAGCTGACGGACGCCTTCGGGAAACTGCGCTCCCGAGGCCAGGGGCACCTGGAAGTCGACTTGCCGGACGGCTTGTTCCCCTATGTGACCCTGAGCTTCCGGGCCGATCACGCGGTCGTTCATCTCTTCACCGACGAGGAGACCGTGTCCCTGCTCGTCGGGGACGGCACCGTCCCACGGGACGTGGCGGTCGACGTCCCGGTCATGGACGAACCGGCGATCTTCGCCGGGCTTTTCGTCATGACCGTCGACAAGGCGTGGAGCGTCGTGCGGGGCTTCGTCCGGACGAGGTCCTTCGCGGAGCTCGGGGAGTGGGCGGCGCTGTGAACGGCGTCGCGTAGCCGCACGCCTGGCTACCGTGGGTGACCGAAGCCGGCGAGGCCAGTCGTGATCGTCATGCTGGGAGGCGTGTCCCGGCCAGGGGGCCCCGTCACGCCGCGTGGCGGAAACGTCGCGGGGCGGTGATGATTCCGGGACCGGAACAAGCGTCTCAGCGGAGGCAGGGTGGATTCCTGGCTTAGGTCGGTCCCGACAGGCGAACACGGGCGACGCGGGGGCATCGCGGCGTGGTATCCCAGGAGGAGGGGATGAGTGACGGGTGTGGCCGGATGCCTTCGACCGAGGCAGTCGCAGGTCAGCCGGCGGTCACTCTCCGTGGATCGCATGATCCATCCGGCCAGGAGGTCGGCCGAGTTTACCCATCCCAGACCATACGTATGCGCCCAGCGGCCAGATTTTCTTCCCCTAACGGGTTGAACTTTTGTTGATCGAGGGTCAGTTGGCCACCCGGGCGTCCTACCCTTCAGAGGGTGAAGCAATTGATGTCCCAAGAGTCCGAGGCCGAACCAGCCGGGGAAGCCGTGCTTCCCGGCACGCTGCCCGAGAGCCTGCATGCCGAACTCGTCGCGTTCCGACGCGACTTGCACATGCACCCCGAGCTCGGCAACCAGGAGTTCCGCACGACCGCGGCCATCAAGGCGCGGCTCGAGAAGGCCGGGCTGCGACCCCGCGTCCTCCCCGTAGGCACCGGGCTCGTCTGTGACATCGGTGAGTGGGACGGACAGAAGCCGATGCTCGCGCTGCGCGCCGACATCGACGCCCTGCCCATCCCGGACACGAAGAGTGACTGCTCGTACCGGTCCACCGTGCCCGACAGAGCCCATGCGTGCGGACACGACGTGCATACGGCCGTCGTGCTCGGGGCCGGGCTCGTGCTGGCCCGGTTGCAGCAGGAGGGCAGGCTGCCGCGGCCCGTCCGGCTGCTCTTCCAGCCCGCCGAGGAAGTCCTCCCCGGCGGTGCCGCCGACGCCATCGACTGCGGGGTGCTGGAGGGCGTCGGGAAGATGATCGCCGTGCACTGCGACCCGCGGGTCGACGCCGGCCGCATCGGACTGCGCACCGGCGCCATCACCTCCGCCTGCGACCGGCTGGAGGTCTCCCTCGACGGACCCGGCGGGCACACCGCCCGGCCGCATCTGACCACCGACCTCGTCACCGCCGTCGCCCGCGTCGTCACCGACGTGCCCGCCGTGGTCGCCCGGCGCGTCGACAGCCGTAGCGGACTCGCCGTCACCTGGGGACGCATCGAATCCGGCCACGCGCCGAACGTCATCCCGCAGCACGCCGAACTGTCCGGAACCGTGCGCTGCCTGGACCCCGACACCTGGCGGCAGGCGCCCGACATCGTCGTCGCCGCCATCGACGAGATCGCCAACCTGCACCGCGCCAAGTCCGAGATCAACTACGTCCGGGGCGTCCCGCCCGTCGTCAACGACGCGGACGTGACGGAGCTGCTGCGGGACGCCATGACCACCCGGCGCGGCGCGGAGTCCGTCGAGAGCACCGAGCAGAGCCTCGGGGGCGAGGACTTCTCCTGGTATCTGGAGCAGGTCCCGGGCGCGATGGCGCGGCTCGGCGTCCGCACCCCGGGTGAGCGGACCGTGCGCGACCTCCACCAGGGGGACTTCGACGCCGACGAGGCCGCCATCACCGTGGGCGTGGAACTCTTCACGGCTGCCGCGCTGCTCGACGCGGCCTCCTGAGAGCGACTTGAGGGCCGGAAAGATCCTGCGAAGGGGTGCCACCATTGGTGCCCCTTCGTCCTCTTGTGTCACCCGCGCGTAACCGGGTTCTCGCGAACGTAACCCGATGGCGGCACGGTTCGATAACGGCCACGAGAAACCCCGTTCCCCTCCCCTTCTACGCGCGTTACTGTGCGCCGAAATCGCCACCGTTGGCGGCACATTGGGGATGCGGGGCCGTTCGGCGGTGCCGTGGGGATGAAGGGGTGCTTGCTGTGCGTCGAATATCTCGGAGGACCAGGTTCTCCCAAGCGGTGGTGGCTGTCTCGGTCATCGCCCTCGCGGCCGTCGGGTGCGGTGAGTCCAGCACCAAGGCCGACAGCGACAAGGCGTCCACCTCGGCGGACGGCAAGTACTCGGGCAAGGGCATCGGGCTCGCCTACGACATCGGCGGCAAGGGCGACCAGTCCTTCAACGACGCGGCCTTCGCCGGCTTCGAGAAGGCCGACAAGGAATTCGGCATGGGCGGCACGGACATCGAGCCGCAGGACGGCGAGTCCGACGCGGACAAGGTCCAGCGCCTGGAGCAGCTCGCCAAGGCCGGCTACAACCCGATCATCGGCGTCGGCTACATCTACGCGCCGGCCGTGAAGACGGTCGCCGCGAAGCACCCGGACATCACGTTCGGTGTCATCGACGACGAGCAGGTCAAGGCCGCCAACGTCGCCGACATGGTCTTCTCCGAGGAGCAGGCCTCCTACCTCGCGGGCGTCGCCGCCGCCAAGGCGTCCAAGGCCAAGCACGTCGGCTTCATCGGCGGTGTGGACATCCCGCTGATCCACAAGTTCGGCGCGGGCTTCAAGCAGGGCGTCCAGTCCGTCGACCCGAAGATCAAGATCGAGTCGCAGTATCTGACCCAGACCCCGCAGGAGGGCGGCTTCTCCAGCCCCGACAAGGGCAAGGAGGCGGCCAGCGGCCAGATCGAGAAGGGCGCCGACGTCATCTACCACGCGGCCGGCCTCTCCGGTCAGGGCGTGATCTCCGAGGCCGCCGCCAAGAAGGTGTGGGCCATCGGTGTGGACTCCGACCAGTACAACCAGGACGCGCTGAAGAACTACAAGGACTACATCCTCGGCTCGGCACTGAAGAACGTCGGCGGCGCGGTCTACGACCTCGCCAAGTCGGTCTACGAGGGCAAGCCGCTCACCGGTGTCGTCCGCGGTGACCTCAAGTCCGGCGGCGTCGGCTTCGCCGACTCCAACCCCAAGTACAAGGCCATGACCGATGTCGTCGCGGCGGTCGAGGCGGCCAAGAAGGACATCATCGAGGGCAAGGTCACCGTCAAGACCTCCTGACCCCCCGGCAGAGTCCTCCGATAGGCCCTACGGGCCCCTTTGCAGGCAGTACGCCCCTTGCCTCCCGCAAGGGGCGTACTGCTGTCCGTAGTCTGTCCACCAACTGTGGCCACAGCTCGGTAACGGACCGGACAGAAGGGGTTTTCCGTCTGGTCTACGCGCGTTACGCTGCGGCGGAACCAGCGCCTGGTTTGGGCGCTTGCACAAAGGAGTCACGTTCCATGCGCCGGGTGTCCCGTATCACCGTTGCGGGTGTTGCTACCGCAGCCCTCGCTCTGACCGCGTCTGCCTGTGGCAGCTCGTCCAGCTCTTCGAGCAACGACAGCAAGGACCTGGGCCTGGCCCTGGCGTACGACGTCGGCGGCAAGGGCGACCAGTCCTTCAACGACGCCGCGACCGCCGGTCTGGACAAGGCCGACAAGGAGTTCGGTTACAAGTCCACCGCCGTCGAGCCGCAGGACGGCGAGTCGGACGCGGACAAGGTGCAGCGCCTGGAGACCCTGGCCAAGCAGGGCTACAACCCGGTCATCGGGGTCGGCTACGCCTACGCGCCCGCCGTCAAGGAGGCCGCGCAGAAGTACCCGAAGACCACCTTCGGCATCGTCGACGACGAGCAGACCAAGGCCGACAACGTCGCCGACCTCGTCTTCTCCGAGGAGCAGGCCTCCTACCTGGCCGGCGTCGCCGCCGCCAAGGCCACCAAGTCCAACGTGGTCGGCTTCGTCGGTGGTGTGGACGTGCCGCTGATCCACAAGTTCGCGGCCGGCTACAAGCAGGGCGTCGAGGACACCAAGAAGGGTGTCCAGGTCAAGGTCCAGTACCTGACCCAGACCGCCGCCGAGGGTGGCTTCTCCAGCCCCGACAAGGGTGAGAGCGCCGCCGAGGGCCAGATCGACGACGGCGCGGACGTCGTCTACGCCGCCGCGGGTCTGTCCGGCCAGGGTGTCATCAAGGCCGCCAGCGCCAACAAGATCTGGGCGATCGGCGTCGACTCCGACCAGTACAAGCAGGACGCGCTGAAGGCGTACAAGGACTCGATCCTGACGTCCGCCATGAAGAACGTCGAGGGCGCGGTCTACGAGCTGGCCAAGTCCGTCCACGACGGCAAGCCGGAGACCGGCGTGGTCCGCGGCTCGCTGTCCAACGGCGGCGTGAGCGTGTCGCAGTCCAACCCGACCTTCGCGGACAACACCGCGATCCAGGACGCGATCAAGAAGGCCGAAGCGGCCATCAAGGACGGCTCCATCAAGGTGAAGACCTCCTGACCGTCTGATCCCGACCCGGTCACAGGCCTTGGCCATATAACCGCTGTAATGGCAGCGTGACGACCGCGCAACGGGGCACCTGGAGCATGGCTCTCTGTGCCCCGTTCGCGCGGCAGAATGCTCGGAACAGATCGTCTTTTCAACGAAGACGGTCATATCCGGGCACTATTTAAAGCAGGGGCGCTACGCGCGTAGAGTGGCCCCTTCCTCAAGGAGAGTGCGCCATCGACGCGACCAGCAGCCCTCCGCTCACCGCGCCGTCGACGATCGCGGTCGAGCTGGCGGGGATCACCAAACGATTCCCGGGTGTCGTCGCCAACCACGACATCCACCTGACTGTCCGCAAGGGCACCGTCCACGCCCTCGTCGGTGAGAACGGTGCCGGCAAGTCGACCCTGATGAAGATCCTCTACGGCATGCAGAAGCCGGACGAGGGCACCATCGCGGTCGACGGCGAACAGGTGAGCTTCAGCAGCCCCGCCGACGCCATCGTGCGCGGCATCGGCATGGTCCACCAGCACTTCATGCTGGCCGACAACCTGACGGTGCTGGAGAACGTGGTGCTCGGCAGCGAGAAGCTGTACGGCATCGGCGGCGCCGCCCGTAAGAAGATCAAGGAGATCTCCGACCGCTACGGCCTCGGCGTCCGCCCCGACGCCCTGGTCGAGGACCTCGGTGTCGCCGAGCGTCAGCGCGTGGAGATCCTCAAGGTCCTCTTCCGCGGCGCCAAGACGCTCATCCTCGACGAGCCGACCGCGGTCCTGGTGCCCCAGGAGGTCGACGCGCTCTTCGACAACCTGCGTGAGCTGAAGTCCGAGGGCCTCTCCGTCATCTTCATCTCGCACAAGCTGGGCGAGGTGCTCTCCGTCGCCGACGACATCACGGTCATCCGGCGCGGTACGACGGTCGGGACGGCCGTCCCCTCCGAGACCACTCCGCGCCAGCTCGCCGAGATGATGGTCGGCAGCGAACTGCCCACCCCGGAGACCGCGGAGTCCACGGTCACCGACAAGCCCGTCATCCGGGTCGAGGGCCTCACCGTCTACGCGTCCGGCGGCGCCTCCCTGGGCGTCGAGGCCGAGCCGTCCGGCGGCGTCGGACTGGCCGCGGACAGCGGCGAGGTCAAGAAGGTCCTCGACGACGTCACCTTCACCATCCACGCCGGTGAGGTCATGGGCATCGCCGGCGTCGAGGGCAACGGCCAGACCGAGCTCATCGACGCGCTGATCGGCACCAAGAACGCCGACTCCGGCACGATCGCCTTCCTCGGCGAGGACATCACCCCCTGGGTCACCCGCAAGCGCCGCGAGGCCGGCGTCGGCTACATCCCCGAGGACCGGCACCGCCAGGGCCTGCTCCTGGAAGCCCCGCTCTGGGAGAACCGCATCCTCGGCCATGTCACCGAGGCCCCCAACGCCAAGGGCTTCCGGCTGACTCCCAAGGCCGCCCAGGCCGACACCCGCCGGATCGTCGAGGAGTTCGACGTCCGCACCCCCGGCATCGACGTCACCGCCGCCTCCCTGTCCGGCGGCAACCAGCAGAAGCTGATCGTCGGCCGGGAGATGAGCCACAACCCCAAGTTCCTGATCGCCGCCCACCCCACCCGCGGTGTGGACGTCGGCGCGCAGGCCCAGATCTGGGACCGCATCCGCGAGGCCCGCCGGGACGGCCTGGCCGTACTGCTGATCTCCGCCGACCTCGACGAGCTGATCGGCCTGTCGGACACACTGCGGGTGATCTACGACGGCAGGCTGGTCGCCGACGCCGACCCCGCCACGGTCACCCCGGAGGAGCTCGGCTCCGCCATGACGGGTGCCGCCACCGGTCACCTGGAGCACGTCGAGGAAGAAAGCGCCCCGGAGGACGAGGCCCGATGAAGAAGTTCGACAAGGAGCGCGTGCTCCTCGCCGTGGCCGGACCGGCCCTGGCGCTCGTCGCGGCGATCCTGCTGACCTCGGTCGTGCTGATCGCCTCCGGCAAGAGCCCGATCGAGCCCTACCGGCTGATGATCGAGCAGGCCGGCTACTCCGACGTACAGGTCCTGATCATCAACCAGGCGTCGATGTACTACATCGCCGCCCTCGGAGTCGCCCTCGGCTTCCGGATGAACCTGTTCAACATCGGCGTCGACGGCCAGTACCGCCTCGGTGCCCTGATGGCCGCCATCGTCGGCGCCCACGTGGCGCTGCCGGCCGCCCTCCAGGTACCGATGCTGCTGCTGGTCGGCGCGCTCACCGGCGCCATGTGGGCCGGTATCGCGGGCATCCTGAAGGTGACGCGCGGCGTCAGCGAGGTCGTCGCGACGATCATGCTGAACTCGATCGCCACCGCCGTGATCAGCTACCTCACCCTCCGCGACAACTTCGGCGTCGCCCTCGGCGACAACACCACCACCGGTGTGATGAAGGAGTCCGGCTGGGTCCCCGGCATCAACCTCGGTGCCGACGTCGGCGAGATCTACGGCCTGGTCTTCCTCGCCCTCGCCATGGGCATCGGCTACTGGTTCGTCCTCAACCGCACCCGCTTCGGCTTCGACCTGCGCGCCACCGGCGCCTCCGAGACCGCCGCCGCGGCCTCCGGCGTCAACGCCAAGCGCATGGTCCTCACCGCGATGCTGATCTCCGGCGCCGTCGCCGGCATCTCCGGCCTGCCGCTGCTGCTCGGCGACGCCCACACGTACAGCCTCAGCTTCCCGGCCGGCCTCGGCTTCACCGCCATCGGCATCGCCCTGCTCGGCCGCAACAACCCCGGCGGCATCGCGCTCGCCGCCCTGCTGTGGGCCTTCCTCGACAAGGCGTCCCCCGCTCTCGACTACGCGACTCCCGAGCCGTACGAGAAGGAGATCGCCACGATCATGCAGGGCCTGATCGTGTTCGCGGTCGTCATCTCCTACGAGGTCGTCCGCTCGTGGGGTCTGCGCCGGCAGCAGAAGCGCGTCGGTGAGGAACTCGCCGCGGCCGCGGCCAACACCAAGAAGGAGGTGGCGGTCTGATGAGCACCGCGACCATCGCCAAGCCCGCGGCCAAGCAGCCCGGCAAGGGCGGCCGGCGCATGTCGCTGCCCGTCCTCCTCCTGGTCATCTCGGGCGTGCTGATCCTGGTCTCGGCCGTCCGGCTGATCACCGGCGCCGACGGCATCACGTCCACCGGCCAGATGTCCACCGCCCTGCGCGCGGCCGTGCCGATCGGCCTCGCCGGCCTCGGCGGTCTGTGGGCCGAGCGCGCGGGCGTCGTCAACATCGGCCTCGAGGGCATGATGATCCTCGGCACCTGGTTCGGCGCCTGGGCCGGCTACCAGTGGGGCCCGTGGACCGGTGTCCTGGTCGGCATCCTCGGCGGCGCGCTCGGCGCCGTACTGCACGCGATCGCCACGGTCACCTTCAACGTCAACCACATCGTCTCCGGTGTGGCCCTGAACATCCTGGCGCTCGGCACCACCCGCTATCTGTCGAAGTTCACCTTCGAGGACGCCCCGCAGGGCTCCTCCAAGCAGTCTCCGCCGATCGATTCGCTCGGCACCTTCGACGTCCCCGGCCTGTCCAGCTGGCTGGAGACCCTCAACGGCAAGCACTGGTTCCTGGTCTCCGACATCGCGGGCCTGGTCGGCGGTCTGATCACTGACCTCTCCCCGCTCACCGTCGTCGCCGTCGCCCTGATCCCCACCACCTGGTACGTCCTGTGGCGCACCTCGTTCGGCCTGCGGCTGCGCTCCTGCGGCGAGAACCCGGTGGCCGCCGAGTCCCTCGGCGTCAACGTCTACAAGTACAAGTACATCGCCGTGATCATCTCCGGTGGCTTCGCCGGCCTCGGCGGTGCCTTCCTGTCGATCGTGGCGTCCAACGTGTACCTCGACGGCCAGACGGCCGGCCGCGGCTACATCGGTCTCGCCGCGATGATCTTCGGCAACTGGATGCCGGGCGGCCTCGCCCTCGGCGCCGGCCTGTTCGGCTACACCGACAGCCTCAACCTGCGCGGCGGCACCACCAACGTCCACGCGCTGCTCCTGCTGCTGGCGATCCTGCTGGTGTTCGGCGTCGCGTACCTCGTCTGGAAGAAGAAGTACGTCCCCGCCGTCATCACCGCCGCGATCTCGGCCCTGATGTTCATCTGGTACCTCAACACGGACGAGGTCCCCAACCAGGTCGTGTCGGCCAGCCCGTACGTCATCACCCTCCTCGTCCTCGCGCTCTCCGCACAGCGCCTGCGGATGCCGAAGGCCGACGGAATGCCGTACCGGAAGGGACAGGGCAAGTGACCTTCGACTGGGACTCCTTGAGAGCCGTGGCGCGCGAGGCGATGAGCCACGCGTACGCCCCCTACTCGGGCTACGCCGTCGGCGTCGCGGCCCTCGTCGACGACGGCCGCACGGTCTCCGGCTGCAACGTCGAGAACGCCTCGTACGGCGTCGGCCTGTGCGCCGAGTGCGGGCTCGTCTCGGAGCTCCAGCGCACCGGAGGCGGCCGGCTGACGCACTTCACCTGCGTCGACGGCCGGGGCGAGGTGCTGGTCCCGTGCGGTCGCTGCCGACAGCTGCTGTACGAGTTCGGCGGCCCCGATCTCGTGATGGAGACACCGGCCGGGATCCTGCCCCTCTCGGAGATGCTGCCGCAGGCCTTCGGCCCGGACCATCTCACCTCCAAGTAACTCCTGTGCGGCCCCTCTGCTTCGGTCGGGAGGGGCCGCGCGATTTCTCTGTACGTCCGGAAGGAAAGCCATGGCCATGGACGCCATCTCCGTCATCCGCACCAAGCGGGACCGCGGTGAGTTCAGCGACGAGCAGATCGACTGGGTCATCGACGCGTACACCCGCGGCGAGGTCGCCGACTACCAGATGGCCGCGCTGAACATGGCCATCCTCCTCAACGGCATGAACCGCCGCGAGATCTCCCGCTGGACCGCCGCGATGATCGCGTCCGGCGAGCGCATGGACTTCTCGTCGCTCTCCCTGCCGACCGCGGACAAGCACTCCACGGGCGGCGTCGGCGACAAGATCACGCTGCCGCTCGCGCCCCTGGTGGCGGCCTGCGGCGCGGCCGTGCCCCAGCTCTCCGGCCGCGGCCTCGGCCACACCGGCGGCACCCTGGACAAGCTGGAGTCGATCCCCGGCTGGCGCGCGCTGCTCTCCAACGAGGAGATGCTGCACGTCCTCGACACCACCGGCGCGGTCATCTGCGCGGCGGGCGACGGACTGGCCCCCGCCGACAAGAAGCTGTACGCCCTGCGGGACGTCACCGGCACCGTCGAGGCGATCCCCCTCATCGCCTCGTCGATCATGTCCAAGAAGATCGCCGAGGGCACCGGCTCCCTCGTCCTGGACGTGAAGGTCGGCTCCGGCGCCTTCATGAAGACCATCGAGGACGCGCGCGAGCTGGCCTCGACGATGGTCGGCCTGGGCACGGACCACGGCGTGAAGACGGTGGCGCTCCTGACGGACATGTCGACGCCGCTCGGCCTCACCGCGGGCAACGCGCTGGAGGTCCGCGAGTCGGTGGAGGTCCTGGCGGGCGGCGGCCCGGCGGACGTGGTCGAGCTGACGATCGCCCTCGCGAAGGAGATGCTGGACGCGGCGGGCGTCCGCGACGCCGACCCGGCGAAGGCGCTGGCCGACGGCTCCGCGATGGACGTCTGGCGCCGGATGATCGCGGCCCAGGGCGGCGACCCGGACGCCGAGCTGCCGGTGGCCAAGGAGCAGCACGTCATCAAGGCGGGCGCCGCCGGCGTCCTGACCCGCCTCGACGCGTACGACATCGGCGTCGCCGCCTGGCGCCTCGGCGCGGGCCGCGCCCGCAAGGAGGACCCGGTGCAGGCGGGCGCGGGCATCGAGATGCACGCCAAGCCCGGCGACACGGTCACCGAGGGCCAGCCCCTGCTGACCCTGCACACGGACACCCCGGAGCGCTTCGAGTACGCCCTCCAGGCGGTCGAGGGTTCCTACGACATCGCCGCCGCGGGTACGGACTTCACGGCGTCGCCGGTGGTGCTGGAACGCATCGCCTGACCTGTCCCGCGGCCGGAGGCCGCTGAAGGACGCAGCCCTCATTCGGGCGAACGGGACCGGTGGACCACCACCGGTCCCGTTCGGCGTGCTGGGATCACCGTTCCGGCGCCCTTCGAGCTGGTCATCGGCACCAGTGAAGTCCCGGAGACATGGGTCAGCCGAGCAACGCCGCCACCACCACCAGCACCGGCACCGACAACACCGTCGACACGAGGATCGAGTCCCGGGCCAGCCGCTCTCCCACCCCGTACTGGGACGCGTACGTGTAGAGGTTCTGGGCCGCCGGGAGCGCCGACGTGACCACGACGTCGAGGAGTTGGTGGCCGCGCAGGCCGAAGACGCCGGCCGCGAGCGCCCAGGCGAGCGCGGGCTGGCCGAACGACTTCAGGGCGACCGACAGCAGGACCGGGACGCGGTCGGGGCCCTTGCCCGGCATCGTGGAGCCGCACAGGGAGATGCCGAAGGCGAGCAGGACCGCAGGGACGGACATGCCGCCGATCAGGGTCAGCGGGTCCATCACCGGACTCGGCACGTGCACACCGGTCGCCGCCGCCAGCACGCCCGCGAGGGAACCCACGGCGATCGGATTGCGCAGCGGCGTCAGCAGACGACGCCACAGCGGCCCCTTGTCACCGTCTCCGGACAGATCGAGGACCGTCACCGCGATCGGCGAGACGAGTACCAGCTGGAACAGCAGCACCGGCGCCACCAGCGAGGCGTCCCCGAGGACATACACCGCGATCGGGATGCCCAGGTTCCCGGAGTTGACGTAACTGGAGCACAGGGCGCCGATGGTCGTACGGCCCACACCCCACCCTCGCGCCACACCCACCGCGAGGAACACCCCCGCCGCCGCTGCCGTGCTGAGCGCCGTCACCAGCAGGCGGCTGGAGAAGACCACCGACAGGTCGGCCTTGGCCAGCGTGGTGAACAGCAGGGCGGGGGACGCGACATGGAAGGCGAGCTTGGTCAGGACCTCACGGCCCTGGTCGCCCAAGTAGCCGCGCAGACCGATGACATAGCCGACGCCGATCACGACCGCGATCACGGCGAAGCCCGTCAGCACTCCCTGCACGGAGCCTCCTCACCGGTGAGAAGGGCGTGCGGGATCCAGGGCGGTGCCGATATGTGGGGCATGCACCTAACCCTCTGGGGCAGAAGGGCCGCAGGTCAATGTGATCCTGGTCGGCGAGACCGGCCGGTGAGCTCGGCCCGCGCGATGAGTTCCGCCCTGCCCTCCGGTCTACCGCTCGTGGACGCTGCCATGACACCCGCCGTACTCGTGCTCGCCCGCCCCGTCACCCGGGACGAGGTGGCGGGGCTGTGCGACGACGTGCGAAGGCTGCTGGAGGCCACCGGGGCCGGGGTCGTGGTCTGTGACGTCGGTGGGCTGGGCCCGCCGGGGCTCGGCGTCGTCGACCTCCTCGCCCGGCTACAGCTCACCGCCCGGCGGGCCGGGGGACGGATCAGGCTCCGCGATCCCGACCCGGCCCTACACGCCCTTCTCGACCTGGTCGGACTCCGCTTCGAGAGCGTCGAGATGGAGGGGGAGGCCGAACAGCGGGAACCACCGCTGGGTGTCGAGGAAGAAGTGGAACCCGGTGAGCCGGCCGTCTGAGATCTCCAGCACCTGCACCGCCCAGGGGGTCCAGCCGCCCTCCTCGGGGTCCGGCTTGTACTGCGCGAAGCCCGGCAGACCGTTGACCTGGACCGGCATCAGCCGGGAGCCCTCGCAGGCCGAGCCCAGTGTGGTCATGAAGCCCGTGATGTCGTCGTGGCCCGTCAGCCACAGGTCGAACGGCGGCATCGTCATGATGGCGTCCTCGTGCAGCAACGCCGTCAGCGCCGTCATGTCGTACCCCTCGAACGCCGCCACATAGCGGTCCAGGAGCTTCTGCTGCTCGTCGTCCAACGGGTCGGAGACGGTGGCCTCCGCGCCGTGCTGACCGTCCCGCTCGGCGAGGGTGGCTCGGGCCCGCTGGAGGGCGCTGTTCACCGACGCGACCGAGGTGCCGAGCAGCTCGGCGACCTCGCTGGCCTTCCACGCCAGCACCTCGCGCAGGATCAGCACCGCGCGCTGCTTGGGCGGGAGTTGCTGTAGGGCGGCCATGAAGGCGAGGCGCACGGACTCCTTGGCGACGGCCGCCTCCGCCGGGTCCTCGACGGTGGGCAGGATGCGGGCGTCCGGCATCGGCTCCAGCCAGGTGTGGTCGGGGCGGGGGGAGAGGGCGGCCTGGGCGAGGGGGGTCGGCTCGCTGAGGTCCATGGGCCGGGCCCGTTTGTTGCCCGCGGACAGCATGTCCAGGCAGACGTTGGTCGCGATTCGATACAGCCACGAGCGCAGACTCGACCGGCCCTCGAACTTCTCGTAGCTCCGCCAGGCCCGGACCATCGTGTCCTGCACCGCGTCCTCGGCCTCGAAGGAGGAGCCGAGCATGCGATAGCAGTACCCGGTCAGCTCGATCCGGTGTTTTTCCAGCCTGACGTCGAGGTCCGCCGTCGTCGTGTCCGTCATCGTCCACCCACCCCTGTGGCCGTTCTGCGTCGCGCCTTTGCGCCCAGTACTTGGAAGCTATCGCAGGGCACTGACAATGGCGCGCGAAGTAGGCGAACATGCAGTTCAGAGCATTTTCGCCCCCGCCGCCCTTACCCGTTCCCATCCCTGGGGGCTGCCGCCCCCAGACCCCCGCTTCGGCCCTGAAGGGGCCTCGTCCTCAAACGCCGGACGGGCTGGGTTTCTCAGCCCCTCCGGCGTTTGAGGAGCGGGGGTCCAGGGGGCGGCGCCCCCTGGGGATGGGAACGGGTAAGGGCGGCGGGGGCGAGAAAAAGCCATCCCCCTGGCCGACCGACCTCGACCAGGGGGAAGACAGGGGGGAGCGGGACGTGCGGCTCAGGCCGTCAGGAGCCGCTGCTGCACCCGAGCCGCACGCGTACCGAGGAGCGTGATCGCGACCACGCCGAAGACCGCCAGCAGACCGACGCCCACCGTTCCGGCCCAGCCGCCCGCGTGGAAGGCGAGCGCGCCCACCGTGCTGCCCGCGCTGGAGCCGATGTAGTAGGCGGACTGGTAGAGCGCCGACGCCTGGGCGCGGCCCTCCGTCGCCGTCTTGCTCACCGCCGAGGACGCCACCGCGTGCCCCGCGAAGAAGCCGCCCGTGATCAGGACCAGGCCCAGCAGGACCAGGACGAGGGAGTCGGCCAGCGACAGGACCAGGCCCGCCGTCGTCGTCGCGCCCGCCGCGTACAGCGCGCCCCGGCGGCCGAGGCGCCCCACCAGCCGGCCGGCCGTCGACGCCGAGACCGTGCCCACCAGGTAGATCAGGAAGATCGAGCCGATGACACCCTGCGGAAGCCCGAACGGCGCCTCCGTCAGCTGGTAGCCGATCACCGTGTACACGCCGCCGAAGACGGTCATGAACAGCGCGCCGATCGCGTACAGCCGACGCAGCAGCGGGTTCGCGAGGTGGCCGCGGACCGTGCCCAGCAGCACCCCCGGCCGCAGCGACCCGGCGACGAAGTGCTTCGGCGCCGGAAGCAGCAGCCGGAACGCCACCGCGCACCCGACGGCGATCACCCCGATGACGCCCAGCGCGACCCGCCAGCCCCACTCCTGGGCCACCCACCCGGTGATGACCCGGCCGCTCATCCCGCCGACACTGTTGCCCGCGACGAACAGACCGATGGCCGTGATCAGCGCCTTGGGCCGGACCTCCTCCGCCAGGTAGGCGGTCGCGGAGGCGGGCAGCCCGGCCAGCGCCGCGCCCTGTACGGCTCGCAGCACGACCAGCGCCGGCAGCGAGGGCGCGAGAGGGACCAGCAGACCGACCGTCACCGCCACCGCCAGCGAGGCCGTCATGACCGTACGCCGTCCGAACCGCTCGGACAGGGCACTCATCGGGAGGACGAAGAGCGCGAGCCCGCCCGTGGCCGCCGCCACCGTCCAGCTGGCGTCGCTCGCCGCCACCCCGAACTCGTCGGAGATCAGCGGCAGCAGGGCCTGCGTGGAGTAGAGGAGGGCGAAGGTCGCGACACCGGCGAGGAAGAGGGCGAAGCTCATCCGGCGGTAGCCGGGGCCGCCCGGGGACATACGGGAGTCGACGACAGGAACGACGGGGTCGGCGCCCACGCGGGTGGTGGACGCCTCGGTACTGGCAGGCATGACTCGAAGCTACGACCACCTGCGTTGATGCGTCCAATGCATGAACTCGCCATAATCGTTCCCATGGTGCATCAACCCAGCTCACAGCCCCGTCTGTCACCGTCCGGTGACACAGAAGACATGACCGAGATGTCGCTGCTGCTGGCCCCGCGGCTCGCCTACTTCGCCGGGGTCGCCCGCACCGAGCACGTCACCCGGGCCGCCCAGGAGATGAACGTCCCCCAGTCCACGCTCTCGCGCGCGATGGTCCGCCTCGAACAGGACCTGGGCGTCGACCTGTTCGCCCGCATCGGCCGCACGGTCTCCCTCACCCCGTCCGGCCGCGCCTTCCTCCAGCACGTCGAACGCGCCCTCGCCGAGATCGACCGCGCCGCCGAGGAGGTCCGCGCCGACGCGGACCCGGCCACCGGCAAGGTCGCCTTCGGCTTCCTGCACACCATGGGTTCGGAGACGGTCCCCGGCCTGATCCGCGCCTTCCGCGCCGACCACCCCCGCGTCCGCTTCAGCCTCGTCCAGAACTACGGCGAGGCGATGATCGAACGGCTCAGGGCCGGCGAGCTGGACCTCTGCCTCACCTCCCCGGTCCCCGACGCCCCGGACCTCGTCGCCCGCCGCCTCGACGAGCAGAAACTCCGCCTGGTGGTGCCCGCCGACCACCCCCTGGCCTCGCGCAAGCGGGTCCGCCTGGCCGAGGCCGCCGACGAAACCTTCGTCACCCTGGAGCCGGGCTATGGCCTCCGCAGAATCACCGACGACCTCTGCAAGGAGGCGGGCTTCCGCCCAAGGGTCGCCTTCGAGGGGGAGGAAGCGGAAACGCTGAGGGGCCTGGTGGCGGCGGGCCTGGGAGTGGCGCTACTCCCGCCGCCGGCGGTGGCCCGCCCGGGGGTGGCGGAACTGACGGTCACGGCTCCGAGGGCGGCACGGGAAATCGGCGTGGCATGGCTGGACGGCCACCCGGACACGCCCCCAGTAGCCGCCTTCAAGAAGTTCCTGCTCTCAAGAAGGGGGAATCTGCTACCCACCTAGGGGCGCGGGGAACTGCGCGACCAGCCCCCACGTACCCGCACCCCGAACACAACCTGAACCGGCTCGCACCTACCGCCGCAAAGACCGCCCGAACCCAGAAGCCAACGGCATCCGCAACCCCAACGGCGGCGGAGCGGCCAACGCATCCTCAACGGGACGCGACAACGGCCTCCCGAACAGCGCCCCCATCACGAAATCCTCGGCCAGCGCCAGCACTTCGTCCCGGTACTGCCGCAACCCGTGCCCATCGGCGTGCACTTCGAACCGGCACACATCCCGGTTCGCCTTCTTCGCCCGCGCCGCGAGGCGGAACGACAACTCCGGGTCCGTACGTTCGTCATGCGTGCCGTGCACGACCAGCACCCGCCGCCCCACGAGCTGCTTCACCGGTTCAAGGGACGCGGCCACATCCTCCTCCGGCAGCCAAGGAGCCAGCGCCACCACTGAGTTGACGGCTTCATGGCCGCCCGCGTGGATCGCCGCCCGCCCGCCCATGCCGACCCCGGCGAGGCACACGGAGACATCGCCGTAGCGTCGTACGACCTCGTCCGCGGCCCAGGCCGCGTCCTGCGCCAGATGGGCCTCCGAGCCGTTCCAGCCGCGGAAGCGGTAGTGGACGACATGCGTGGCCAGACCGTCCTCGCGGCCCGCGCGGGTCAGCCGGCGGCCGAGGGCGCGGACGGAGGCGTTCGCCAGCATGGGGGAGGGTCTGCGTTCGGAGGTCTCCTCGCCGCCGGGGAGCAGCAGCACCACCCCGCTCACCGCCGTCGGTTCCGGACCCGGTGCCCGCCCCAGCCGGGCCGCGCGAACCGGCGTCGAATGCTGTGCCATGACAGAACAGTGTCAGAAGCAAGGGTGTACGCCACCTGTCGGGGCGGTCACCGTTACATATCAGCGGTGTTGTACATCGCGCGATCTACGCGCGTAGGAGTTAGAGTGCGGAAATGACGAGCCAGACTGACCGGATGGGGAAGACCCCGAGCTCGGACCAGATCCGCCGGGCACCCAAGGTTCTGCTGCACGATCACCTCGACGGCGGGCTGCGTCCCGGCACGATCGTCGAGCTCGCCCGGGAGACCGGGTACGGCGGGCTCCCCGAGCACGACGCCGACAAGCTCGGCATCTGGTTCCGTGAGGCCGCCGACTCCGGTTCACTGGAACGGTACTTGGAGACCTTCTCGCACACCGTCGGTGTGATGCAGACCCGGGACGCGCTGGTGCGGGTCGCCGCCGAGTGCGCCGAGGACCTCGCCGCGGACGGTGTCGTCTACGCCGAGGTGCGGTACGCGCCCGAGCAGCACCTGGAGAAGGGGCTGACCCTCGAAGAGGTCGTCGAGGCGGTCAACGAGGGCTTCCGGGAAGGCGAGCGGCGGGCCCGGGAGGACGGGTACCGCATCCGCGTCGGCGCCCTCCTGACCGCCATGCGGCACGCCGCCCGCGCTCTGGAGATCGCCGAACTCGCCAACCGCTACCGCGACTTGGGCGTCGTCGGCTTCGACATCGCGGGCGCCGAGGCCGGGTTCCCGCCCACCCGGCACCTCGACGCCTTCGAGTACCTCAAGCGGGAGAACAACCACTTCACCATCCACGCCGGCGAGGCTTTCGGGCTGCCGTCGATCTGGCAGGCGCTCCAGTGGTGCGGCGCCGACCGGCTCGGGCACGGGGTGCGGATCATCGACGACATCGAGGTGCGGGACGACGGGAGTGTGAAGCTCGGCCGGCTCGCCTCGTACGTCCGCGACAAGCGGATCCCGCTGGAGCTGTGCCCGAGCTCCAACCTCCAGACCGGGGCCGCCGCCTCCTATGCCGAGCATCCCATCGGGCTGCTGCGGCGGCTGCACTTCCGGGCCACTGTGAACACCGACAACCGGCTGATGTCCGGCACCAGCATGAGCCGGGAATTCGAGCACCTGGTCGGGGCGTTCGGCTACACGCTCGACGACATGCAGTGGTTCTCCGTCAATGCGATGAAATCAGCGTTCATTCCTTTCGATGAACGACTGGCGATGATCAATGACGTCATCAAGCCCGGATATGCCGAGCTGAAGTCCGAATGGCTGTTCCAGCAGACCGCTTCCACCAGCGGTTCTGTAGGGGAAGAGGGCTGATCGGGGGATATTGCGCGCATCAGAATGCGGACGGGTATTCACAATCCGTCCGCATTTCGATGTTTGCGGCGGGTGGCCCGGCATGTTTACGGTCGTGGACCGCTCACACCCCCGTCATCCCATTTCGAGGACGCAATTTCATGAAGCAGTCTGCTGCCAAGACCCTCGGTGTCGCCGCCCTCGGTGCCGCCTTCGCCGCCGCCGGTGCGGGTGCCGCCAGCGCCGCCCCGGCCGTCCCGGACGCCTCCCAGGCCCTGGACACCGTCACCAAGACGCTCCCGGCGGAGAACGTCTCCCAGGCGCTGCCCGGTGCCGGTGAGGCCCTGTCGCAGGCTCAGCCGGCCGTTGCCGCGGGTCTGTCCGCCGTGCAGCCGGCCGCCCAGAAGGTGCTCGCCGACGGTCCGACCGCGCCGGTCGCGGGCCTGCTCGGCGGTCTGCCGGTCGGCAAGGTTCTGCCCGGCGGCAGCGGCACCGGCCTGAACGGCCTGCCGCTCGGCTGAACCCCCTTGCTCCTCGCACGCGCCGGTGGGGCGCACCCCGTTGCTTCCAGGGGTGCGCCCCACCGGCGTCTGTGTGCGGGGGTGGTTACCAGGCGGCCTGCGTCCGGTCGGCCTTGCCCTCGGACGGGAACAGGATCCACAGGGCTATGTAGAGCAGGAACTGCGGGCCGGGCAGCAGGCACGAGAGCAGGAAGATCACCCGCATCGTGGTCGCCGAGGTGCCGAAGCGCCGAGCCAGCGCGGCGCACACTCCGCCGATCATGCGGCCGTGGGTGGGGCGGGCGAGGCGGTTCATCAGCTGCTCCTTCGTGAGCGTCGGGTCCGAGGCTTCTCGTCCGGTCTCTCCGGTCGCCTCATCTGCCATCAACGCTACGGAGACGAAGGGGGCAAAGCGTCGCTCTACGGTGCGATCCCGACCCTGGGAAACGTCGGGGTCCGACCCTGAGCCGCTTCCTCCTGGGGGACGGCGGCCCGAGCGCGGCGCAGCCAGGAGCGGGACACGGGCACGACGGCGACGTGGGCGAGGACGACGCCGGCCGTGTTCAGCAGCAGGGAGTCCACGTCCGGGACCCGGCCGGGCACGCCGGTCTGGAGCAGCAGGATGCCCAGGGAGACCAGGGCGCCCGCGAGAGCAGTACGGATCAGGGAGCCCAGCGTCGAGGTCCACAGCCTGCCGTGGACCGTCGGGAGCAGGACACCGAGCGGGGCCAGCAGTGCCAGCCCCTCGGTGATCCGGCGGGCCGCCTCGGGCCACCCCAGCGCCAGGTCGGCCCGGATCCCCGCGAACGGCGTCACATTGGGCGGCATCACCCAGGGCACGTCCAGCGGACGCAGCGTGAACCAGGCGACGAACGCGAGGTGTGCGGCGAGGAGGACGCCTCCTGCCGCACGGACACGGATCGCGGCGTTGCCGCCGATGAAGCCTTGACGCTGCACGCCCCCCTAGACGCCGGGCTCGGCGCGATCGGTTCCGGAACACCCCGATGCGCCTGGGTGAGGCGTGCGCCACAGGGGTACACCGGCCGCCGCTCGCCCTGCCGTCAGCCGCCCGTGACCTCCGACGACGGGGGCTTCTCGTGGTTGGGGTCGGCACGGACGTCGTCCGTGCACTCGTAGCCGCGCAGCGGGGCCTTGTCCGGGCCGCCGAGGATGACCGAGCCGTCGCCCTCGGCCGCCGCCGAGTCGGAGAACGTGCAGACGATCTGGGCGAGGGCGGAATCCATGAGCGCGTCCGGCGGGAAGCTGAGCCTCAGGGTGTCCTCGGGGTCGTCGGGGCGCGGCCCGCTCACCGTCATGCCGTCGCGGACCGTGGTGGTGTACCCGGCCTCCCGCTCGGCGGTCGAGGGCGCCGCCGCGAGCTGGTTGAGCAGCTCCTGCGCGACCTGGACCCGGCGCCGCGAGTCCGGCGTACCGTCCTCGACGCTCACCGTCCGGTCGACGGCCACCAGCGACGAACCGCACAGCAGGAACACCTGCACGGGCAGCCCGCGCGAGGACTGTGTCGAGATGTCCGGCGAGGAGGCGGAACAGGCCACCCGGGACGGGGCCGGGCCGAAGTCCGTCGGCACCTCGGTGGCCCGGATGCCGCACCCGGTGAGCAGCGCGGCCAGCACCGGCAGCGCGAGGAGTCGTCGTACGCTCATGAGTTCTTCTTCTCCTCGCCCTCCCGCGCCAGTTCCGACGCGTCCCTGGGCAGGCGCAGGGTGAACACCGCGCCGCCCTCGGGGGAGTTGGCGGCGGTGATCTCGCCGCCGTGGATGTGGGCGTTCTCCAGGGCGATGGAGAGGCCGAGTCCGCTGCCCTCGGAGCGGGGGCGGGAGGCGCTCGCCTTGTAGAAGCGGTCGAAGACGTGCGGCAGGACGTCCTCGGGAATGCCGGGCCCGTGGTCGCGCACCTCGATGACGACCTCGTGGTCCGCCATCCGCACCGACACCTTCACCGGCGAGCCGCCGTGCTTGAGGGCGTTGCCGATGAGGTTGGCGAGGATGACGTCGAGCCGGCGCGGGTCGAGCCGGACGTGGATGCCGCGCTCGGCGTCCAGGTCGACCGCGTCCAGCCAGGCCCGGGCGTCGATACAGGCGGTGATCTGGTCGGCCACGTCGACGTCGTCGAGGACCAGACGGGCGGTGCCCGCGTCGAAGCGGGTGACCTCCATGAGGTTCTCGACGAGGTCGTTGAGGCGTCGCGTCTCGCTGACGACCAGCCGCACCGCGGGCTCGATCATCGGGTCCATCGACCCCGACTCCGCCTCCAGCTCCTCCTCCAGGATCTCCGTCACGGCGGTGATCGCGGTGAGCGGCGTCCGCAGCTCATGGCTCATGTCCGCCACGAACCGCCGGGACGCGTCGTCCCGCGCGGCCATGTCGTCGACCCGTTTCTCCAGCGCCTCGGCCGCGTCGTTGAACGTCCGTGACAGATCAGCGAGTTCATCGGTCCCGGAGACCCTGAGCCGGGTGTCCAGCTTGCCCTCGCCGAGCCGCCGGGCGGCGACACCGAGACGGTGCACCGGCTTCAGTACGGTCGTGGCGGCGGCCTGCGCGAGCAGCGCCGAGCCGATCAGCGCGAGTCCGGTGGCGATACCGAGCGACCAGGCCAGCGAGTTGAGGTCCTTCGCCTCCGGCTCCAGGGACTTCAGCATGTACCCGGTGGTGCCGCCGTTGATGACCTTCGTACCGGCCACGAGATACGGGGTGCCGTCCTCCACCACCCGCTGCCAGTAGAGGTGGTACGCGTACTTGTTGTTGGAGTCGACCTTCTGCTCCTCGCCCACCGCCGTACGCAGCGACTTGGGCACGTCCTGGAGCGAGAAGCCGTTCAGGGCACCGGAGTTGGCGGAGACGTCCTCGCCTGCCGCGTTCTGTGCGACGAGCAGCACGCTGAAGCGCTGGCTGCTGGTCGCCATCTCCCGGGCGGTGCGCTGGAGTTCGTACTGTTCCGGACGGGCGCGCAGCAGGCCCGCGCGGTTCTGCATCTCCTGCTGGAAGTCCCGCAGCACCGCGTCCTGGGTGCGGGTGAGGACGGCCTCGCGGTTGAGCCAGTACGCGATGCCGGACGCGGACACGGCGGCGGTGAGCGCGACGAGACCGAAGACGACGACGAGCCGGAGCCGCAGACTGGTGAAACGCAGCCGCGACAGATGTCCCTTGCGAGCCGCGGCCCAGCCGCGGACCCCCCCTTGCGGTTCTCTCACTGAGGCGAGTCCAGCCGGTAGCCGACGCCACGGACCGTACGGATCAGGGTCGGGGAGGACGGCACGTCCTCGACCTTGGCGCGCAGTCGCTGCACACACGCGTCGACGAGCCGCGAGTCACCGAGGTAGTCGTGTTCCCAGACCAGGCGCAGGAGTTGCTGCCGGGAGAGCGCCTGACCGGGCCGCCGGCTGAGCTCCAGGAGCAGCCGCAGCTCGGTCGGCGTGAGCTGAAGGTCCTCGCCGTTCTTGGTGACGGTCATGGCGGCACGGTCGATGACCAGACTGCCGAAGGTCGCCGCGTCGTTGGCCTCGCGCTCACCGCGCCGCAGCACGGCACGGATACGGGCGTCGAGCACCCGTCCCTGCACGGGTTTGACGACATAGTCGTCGGCGCCGGACTCCAGTCCGACCACGACGTCGATGTCGTCACTGCGCGCGGTCAGCAAAATGATCGGCAACTGGTCCGTGCGCCGGATGCGCCGGCACACCTCGAACCCGTCGATGCCGGGCAGCATCACATCCAGCACGATCAGGTCCGGCCGCTGCTCGCGCAGCAGCTTCAGACCGTCCTCACCGGTGGCAGCCGTGGCAACCCGGTGACCCTGGCGCGTCAGAGACAGCTCCAGGGCCGTACGGATGGCGTCGTCGTCCTCGATCAGCAACAGGGAAGGCACGGGGCTCATTCTGGCCCATGGTGGGGTGGGGTTTCGACACCTGTACGGGTACGTGCACATACCGCTGCTCTCGGTGATCGGCCTGTGCGATTCCTGAGACAAGCCCCTGTGACAGGTCTGTGACAGTCGGCGGACACGGCCATGAAGGTGCGAGGGCAAGCTTCTCGGCACAGGCAAGGAAGCAAGACGCACCAAGCACCACGCAACAAGCCGAACACCGGAAGTCCACGACGGGGGGCGCGAGATGAACACGCTGCACAGCAACAGCACCAGCGCAGTGATCACGCGTCTGCACGACGTGAACGGGGGCCGGGGTTCCGAGAAGTCCGGTGCCGTGAGCGGGCGGGGGTGCGCTCGCGGCGCCGGGCGTCAGCACACCGCGTACATGACGGTGGTTGACGGTTTCACGGGGGAAACACACGGGGGAGCCGCGTACAGGGAAGGCTCGGGGGAGCGCTGTTCACTGTCGGAGGCGGAGTTCACCGCCTACGTCCAGGAGCGCCGCGCCTCCCTGTACGCAACCGCCTACCACCTCACCGGTGACCGCTTCGAGGCCGAGGACCTGCTCCAGAGCGCGCTGTTCTCGACGTACAAGGCCTGGGACCGGATCAGTGACAAGGCCGCGGTCGGGGGCTACCTCCGCCGCACCATGACGAATCTGCACATCAGCGCGTGGCGCCGCCGCAAGCTGAACGAGTACCCGACCGAGGAACTGCCGGAGACGCCCGGCGACACGGACGCGATGCGCGGCACCGAACTGCGCGCGGTCCTGTGGCAGGCGCTGGCCCGGCTGCCCGAACTCCAGCGCACGATGCTGGTCCTCCGCTACTACGAGGGCCGCACCGACCCGGAGATCGCCGAGATCCTCGACATCAGTGTCGGCACGGTCAAGAGCAGCATCTGGCGGTCGCTCCGCCGGCTGCGCGAGGACGAGGTCCTCAGCCACGACCGTGACGAGGAGAACGCCTTCGGGGAGCTTGTCGCCTGAGGGTGGGGGGGAAGCGCCACCACGGGGGAGCGGTAGCGGGGTGGCGCGGTAACACGGGGGAGCGGTAACCGGGGGGTTGCACGGGGGAGCACCAAGGAGCGGGGCTGGAGGGCCGGGGGGTCCGTCCAGTCCCGCTTCGGTGTGTGGTCAGCGGGCCGCCATGGGAGCCGCCTCGGCGGGGGTGTCCCCCACGGCGACACGCGCGGCGGGGTCCACGCCCTCGATGGCGTAGACGCCCGTCCGGCGCTCGGCGGAGCCGTTGTCCACGCCGTCCCCGGTGTCGTCGCAGGCCTCGACCGTGGCCGTGCCCAGCCGCTCGCCGATGGTGAAGTCGGACTTCTCGGTGGGCAGATAGCCCCGCCCGTCATAGGTCACCAGCCCCGAGCAGGAGGCCGAGCCGCCGCCCGACTCCGTGCATCCGGCCAGGGCCAGCATCGCGGCCGTCACCAGCAGTGCTCCGCATCTGATCGTCGTCATGGTCCTACGACGGCGGAGGCCCCGAAGACGTTCAGCTCGCCCGCGTCGAAGCCGCCGGACGGCGTCCCGCCGCCGCTGCCGCCAGCCGGCCCAGCGCCTCGTCCTTGTCGCAGGCGTGGGCGCCCAGGGCGGTCTGACGGGAGACGATCGTGCGCTCCAGGCGCATCAGCCGCCAGCCTCGGCGCAGCAGGAACGGCACCGACTTGCGGCCCTCCTTGAGGTCCCGTAGGAAGCGGCGCCGGAACGTCTGCACGGCACCCCGGCTCAGGCAGAGCGCGTCGGCGAGGACACCGACCTCCCGGCAGCGGGTGACGATCTCGGCGGCGAAGATGCCCTCCGCGATGAACAGCGGGGTCCGGCCGATGTCGACGGTCTCCGCGCCGGTGATGGCGCTCAGCGAGATGTCGTACTGCGGGACGTCCGTACGGCCCGTGCGGCACAGCTCGGTGATGGCCGCGACCGCCGCCTCCGCGTCCCAGGACTGCGGGTGGTCCCAGTCGATGTCGGAGCTCCCCGCCACCAGCGGCAGCGTCGGGTCGTCGCCCTCCTTGTAGAAGTCGTCGAGGCGCAGCACCGGAAGGCCGGAGCGGGCCGCGAGAAGGGACTTGCCGGAGCCGGAGGGGCCGCAGAGCAGCACGACTCGCGTCGGTATGGACGAAGGGGAACTCACGGGACACCAGTGTGCGGCATTCACCTGCTGTTCAACGACCCCGCGGGTCGGCTTTGAAGCGTGCGTCACACGTCAACTACCCTTCGTGTCGACCTCATTACCCTGTGCAAGCCGAAGGTGGCAGCAGCAATGGCCCGACACGCGTCCTCCTCCACCCCCACCGCCCAGCGCGCGCTGGCCGCCCTCGCGACCGCGGGCGTGGCCCTGGGCGCAGGCGCCGCGTCGGCCGCCGCGGACACCCAGCCGGTCGACGAACTGGTGCACACCCGCCCCACCTCGCTGGGCCGGATCGACCCGCAGGCCGGCCTCCAGAGCCTCACGAACACGGTCGGCTATGTCACCGGTCCGGTCGCGGGCCTCAAGCCCAACCCCCTTGCCGGCACCGGCGTCGACCCCCTCGACAACGGTCTCGGTACGCAGATCGCCGACTTCCAGCCCATGACCTCGCAGATGCTCACGGCGCCGGTGGCGCAGGCCCAGTCGATCGGCAGCATGCCGGTGGTCGGACAGGTCACCGGCCTGCTCGGCAACGGCTGAGGAGGCAGCAGAGAGCCGCGCCGCCCCTGGACGGAGGGGAGGCGCGGCTCTCCGGTCTCAGCGGTCCGTCGTCAGTAGGACGAACCCGACGCGCCCAGCGAACCCGTGGGGTGCCAGACCGTCTTCGTCTCCAGGAACGCCGTCATGCGGTCGATCCCGGGTACGGCGGCCCAGTCGTCCACAGGCTGTGGACGGAGAACCCGCTTCAGGTTGTCCGCCGCCGCGATCTCCAGCTCCTTCGCCAGGCCGTCGATCTCGCCGGCGCCGGCGAGATCGATCGCGTTGACGTCCTGGTGCGCGGCGAGCGGCGTCGCGATCTCCGCCGTACGGCCGGACAGGACGTTGACCACGCCGCCCGGCAGGTCGGAGGTGGCCAGCACCTCACCCAGGGACAGGGCGGGCAACGGGGCCTTCTCGGACGCGATGACGATCGCCGTGTTGCCGGTCGCGATGACCGGGGCGACGACCGAGACCAGGCCGAGGAAGGACGACTCCTGCGGGGCCAGCACGGTGACGACACCCGTCGGCTCGGGCGAGGAGAGGTTGAAGTACGGGCCCGCCACCGGGTTGGCGCCGCCGATCACCTGGGCGATCTTGTCGGTCCAGCCCGCGTACCAGACCCAGCGGTCGATCGCCGCGTCGACCTGGTCGGCCGCCTTGGACTTCGACAGCCCCTCGGCGTCGGCCACTTCGCGCACGAACTGCGCCTTGCGGCCCTCCAGCATCTCCGCGACGCGGTACAGGATCTGACCGCGGTTGTAGGCGGTCGCGCCCGCCCAGCCGCCGAACGCCTTGCGGGCGGCGACCACCGCGTCACGGGCGTCCTTGCGGGACGAAAGCGGCGCGTTGGCCAGCCAGTTGCCCTTGGAGTCGGTCACCTCGTACACCCGGCCGCTCTCGGAACGCGGGAACTTCCCGCCGACGTACAGCTTGTAGGTCTTGAAGACGCTCAGACGCTGCTGCTCGGACTTGTCAGACATCGAGGTACGCCTCCAGGCCGTGGCGGCCGCCCTCGCGGCCGAAGCCCGACTCCTTGTAACCGCCGAACGGCGAGGTCGGATCGAACTTGTTGAACGTGTTGGACCAGATGACGCCCGCGCGGAGCTTGTTGGCCACGGCGAGGATCCGCGAGCCCTTCTCCGTCCAGATGCCGGCGGAGAGGCCGTACTGGCTGTTGTTGGCCTTCGCCACCGCCTCGTCGGGGGTACGGAAGGTCAGCACCGACAGCACCGGGCCGAAGATCTCGTCCCGCGCGATGGTGTGCGCCTGGGTGACGTTCGTGAACAGCGTCGGGGCGAACCAGTAGCCGGAGGTGGGCAGTTCGCAGGCCGGCGACCAGCGCTCGCCGCCCTCCGCCTCACCCTGCTCGACGAGCGAGGTGATACGGGTCAGCTGCTCCTCGGAGTTGATCGCGCCGATGTCCGTGTTCTTGTCCAGCGGGTCGCCGAGACGGAGCGTGGACAGACGGCGCTTGAGGGAGTCCAGCAGCTCGTCCTGGATCGACTCCTGGACGAGGAGGCGGCTGCCCGCGCAGCAGACCTGGCCCTGGTTGAAGAAGATGCCGCTGACGATCCCCTCCACCGCCTGGTCGATCGGGGCGTCGTCGAAGACGATGTTGGCGCCCTTGCCGCCCAGTTCCAGGGTCAGCTTCTTCGACGTACCCGCGACCGTGCGGGCGATCTGCTTGCCGACGGCCGTGGAGCCGGTGAAGGCGACCTTGTTGACGTCGGGGTGCGCCACCAGCGCGGCGCCCGTGTCGCCGTATCCCGGAAGGATGTTGACGACGCCCTTGGGCAGGCCCGCCTGGCGGCAGATGTCCGCGAAGAAGAGTGCCGAGAGGGGCGTGGTCTCCGCCGGCTTCAGGACGACCGTGTTGCCGGTGGCGAGGGCCGGGGCGATCTTCCACGCCAGCATCAGGAGCGGGAAGTTCCAGGGGATGACCTGGCCCGCGACGCCGAGGGGACGCGGACTCGCGCCGAAACCGGCGTGGTCGAGCTTGTCCGCCCAGCCCGCGTAGTAGAAGAAGTGCGCGGCCACGAGGGGGAGGTCGGCGTCCCTCGTCTCCTTGATGGGTTTGCCGTTGTCCAGGGTCTCCAGGACGGCCAGCTCGCGGCTGCGCTCCTGGATGATCCGGGCGATGCGGAACAGGTACTTGGCGCGCTCGGAGCCGGGCAGCGCCGACCACTTCTCGAAGGCCTTGCGGGCGGCCTTCACCGCGCGGTCCACGTCCGCCTCGCCCGCCTGGGCGATCTCCGACAGGACCTCCTCGGTGGACGGCGAGACGGTCTTGAAGACCTTGCCGTCGGCCGCCTCCACGAACTCGCCGTCGATGAACAGGCCGTAGGAGGGCGCGATGTCGACGACCGAGCGGGACTCGGGTGCCGGTGCGTACTCGAATGCAGATGCCATGTGGATCAGTCCACCGTCACGTAGTCGGGGCCGGAGTAGCGGCCGGTGGCCAGCTTCTGACGCTGCATCAGCAGGTCGTTCAGGAGCGAGGACGCGCCGAAGCGGAACCAGTGGTTGTCCAGCCAGTCCTCGCCGACGGTCTCGTTGACCAGCACGAGAAACTTCACGGCGTCCTTGGTCGTCCTGATGCCGCCGGCCGGCTTCACGCCGATCTGGACGCCGGTCTGCGCACGGAAGTCCCGTACGGCTTCCAGCATCAACAGGGTGTTCGCGGGGGTCGCGTTCACCGCGACCTTGCCGGTGGACGTCTTGATGAAGTCGGCGCCGGCCAGCATGCCGAGCCAGCTCGCCCGCCGGATGTTGTCGTACGTCGACAGCTCCCCGGTCTCGAAGATGACCTTCAGACGGGCGCTGGTCCCGCAGGCCTCCTTCACGGCGACGATCTCGTCGTACACCTTCATGTAGTGGCCCGCGAGGAACGCCCCGCGGTCGATGACCATGTCGATCTCGTCGGCGCCCGCGGCGACCGCGTCGCGCACATCGGCGAGCTTCACCTCCAGGGCCGCGCGGCCCGCCGGGAAGGCGGTGGCGACCGAGGCGACCTTCACGGTCGAGCCGGCGACGGCCTCCTTGGCGGCGGCCACCATGTCGGGATAGACGCAGACGGCCGCGGTCGCGGGGGTCGTCCGGTCGGTCGGGTCGGGGCGGACCGCCTTGGCGCCGAGCGCCCGGACCTTGCCCGGGGTGTCCGCGCCTTCCAGCGTCGTCAGGTCGACCATCGAGATGGCGAGGTCGATGGCGTACGCCTTCGCGGTGGTCTTGATGGAACGGGTGCCGAGGGACGCGGCGCGCGCCTCCAGGCCGACCGCGTCGACGCCGGGCAGCCCGTGGAGGAAGCGACGCAGCGTGCTGTCGGACGCGGTCACATCCGTAAGAGCGTGTGCGGGAGATGCAGTGGTGGGCATGGTCACCAGACGAGCATATCTACGCGCGTAGCGGCTGTACAGCCCCGGCTGCTCATCTCATCCGGCCCCACCACTTATGAGCGCCGCCGCAGCCGTCGGGCACAATCGGGCCCATGACGACCAAGGACCGGATCTACCGCTCACCCGCGGCCATCGCCGGAGGCCTGCTGCTGCTCGCCATCGCCGTGTGGCTCGGCATCGACGCCCTGGTCCAGGGCACGGGCCGGACGCCCTGGCTGGCGCTCGCCGCGATGATCCTGGTGATCCCGCTGGTCGTCGCCTTCACCCTGCGCCCGGCCGTCTTCGCCGGTGAGGACCGGATGCGCGTCCGCAACCCGTTCCGCGTGATCGTGCTGCCCTGGGGCCAGGTCGCCGCCTTCCGCTCCAGCTACTCCAACGAGGTCGTCACCGCCTCCGGCACCAAGTACCAGCTCTGGTCCATCCCGGTGTCCCTGCGCGCCCGCAAGAAGGCGGCCCGGCGCACGGCCAGGGCGGAGGCGGGCGGGCCGCGTGGCGGCGGGCGTTCCCGGGGGATGGGCGGCCTCGGATTCCCGGGCGCCGGTTCCACCGCTGCCGCCGCCGATGCCGCCGACGGTCCGCTGCGCGCCGAGACCGACAAGGTCATGGACGAGCTGCGCGAGCTGTGGGAGTCGCGGGAGAAGGCGGAGAGCGCGCAGGGCGAGGTGTCGGTGCGCTGGGCGTACGAGGTGCTGGCGCCGGTGGCGGCCGGCGCGGTGCTGCTGGCGATCCTGATCGCGACGGGCTGACCCACGGGGTTCACCGTTTCCGGGGTGATGATCTGCCCCGCACCTCGGTAGTGACGGACCCGAGGACCGCAACCAACCGCGTGGTCCGAGTGTCTGGAAGACGATGAGTACGAATCCCCGGCGGCCCCTGCCGCTGCCCGCGTCCGCGATACCCGAAGGCTGTGCGCCCTGGAGCGGGGAACAGGCGCGGCACTGGACGCGGGCGCTTCCGCCGCGCCGGGTGCCCCTGCGGCCGCGGACCGAGGCCGTGATGGCGGTGGTGCTGCTGGGCTTCGGCGCCGCGCTGACGCTGGTCGCCGTCACGGACGGGGACGTACCTCCCCTGCTTGCGGCTTTCGCGGCGCTTCAGCCGGTCTGGCTGGTGGCCCGGCCCGAGGTCGTACGGTTCACCGCGCCGGCGGTGGTCTTCATGGTCCTGGCACTGGAGCCGCCCTGGCTGCTCTTCCTGGCCTGCCCCGTCCTCGCGGGGCTCTGCGCACGGACCGCCGAGGTGCGGCTCGTCGCCCGGAAGCAGCAGCGCGAGGCGGCTCTCGCGGCGGCCGGAGGCGTCACCGCGCCGGTGCCGTACGCCGATCTGCCGGTGACGCGCGGGAGGGGGCTGGCCTGGTTCGGCTCCGCCGTGCTGGTGGCCGGTGTCGCGGCGATCGTCACCTCCGGCGTCTGGGACGACGTCGTCGACCGCGAGGGGGCCGCGACCTCGGGCCTCTACGTGGCCGGTCTCGGGCTCACCGTCCTGCTCTCCGCCGCGCTGGGCCGCCGCCGTGCCGCCGCGCTGCGCCGGGCGCCGGTGCCGGTCCTGCGGGTGCTGGTGCGGGAGAACGCGGACGTGGACACGGAGGTCTTCGCCGCCGACGACACAGCCGCGCTGCGACCGCTGTTCACGGTCTCCACGCTGGAGATGGACGACGAGGACGAGAGCGGCTCGGACACCGATGACGAGGACGACGACGAGCTCGACGAGGAAGAGCTGAACGCCCTCCTCGACCGGCTCGACGACGACGCTCCCGGGCCGCTGCGCGAGGCCGTCCTCTACGGGGCTCCCTACGACGGCGCCGAGATCGTGCTCCTCGCCGCCGACGAGGACCCGGACGAGCCGCCCGTCGCGGAGTACTCCACGGGGCCCGTACGGCCGCTCTCCGACCGTGCCGTGAACCGCGCGTTGGCCAAGGAGAAGCGGGCCGAGGCGGAGGCGGGGCGGAGCGAGGTCGCCGTGCTGAAGCCGGTCGCCGTACGGCGCTGGCGGGCCGGATGGCCCGACTGGCTCAGCGCCACGGCCGCCCTGCTGTGGGCCGGTCAGTGGGTGTGGGACGAGACCGGTGTGTGGCGGTGGATCCTGGGCGCCGCCCTCGCGCTCTGCGGGGCCTGGCTGCTGACGTACTGGGTCGGCTGGCGCATCAGCGCGGACCGCGCCGGGCTGTGGTTCAACGGGCTGCGGAGCACCCGGCACGTCGCGTGGGACCACATCCGGATCGTCCGCTGCAAGGGCAACGAGCTGAGGATCGACAGCCGGCGGGCCTCCTTCGCGGAGTGGACGGCATTCGGGCTGCGCTGGCGGTGGCTGGAACGCAGACTCGGCTTCGTCCACCCCTACGAGCGGGCCGCCGCAGAGATCACCGCGATGTGGAAGGACCCGGCGGCCCGGCCGACGGCCGAGATCGACGTACGGGAGCGGGACCGGCGGCTGTGGCCGGTGACGCTGATGCTGCTCCTCGCCTGGACGGCGGCCCTCTACTTCATGCCGTAGGCCCGTGCCCTACGGCGCGCTCGGCCACACCAGCACCATGTACGCCCCCCAGTACGCCGACCCCAGCACCGCCGCCGCCAGTGCCGTCGCGCGGTAGTGGGCGGGGAGACGCAGCAGGCGGACGGCGAGGGGGAGCAGGAGCGGGAACGCCGGCAGGAGGAAGCGGGCGCGCGGGAAGTAGACACCGCCGCTGGCCAGGACGATCGCCAGCAACACGCCGGTGAACAGGACCAGGGGAAGCGGCTGGCGGTCCCGGAGGCTCAGCGCGAACAGCGCCACCGACACCAGCAGCGTGCACGTCACCAGGACGAGAAACAGTTCCGGCGTCGAGTCACGCACCAGCAGCTCCCGGAACCGCCGCAGGGTCTCCCGGCCGCCGTCCACCTCGTTGTGCCACAGCGCCTGTACGGCGAAGTAGCCGTCCCAGCGGCCCAGACGCAGGCCCACCCAGCCGACGTACCCGCACCAGCCGAGCGGGGCCACGAGGGCGGCCGTGAGGGCGGGCCAGGAGAAGCGGGCGCGCAGGGAGAGCAGGCAGGTCACCGTGACGGCGGCGGCGACCGCGACGCCCGTCGGGCGGGTCAGGCCGGCCAGGACCGCGAGCCAGGCCGCGGTGAGCGGACGGCCGGCGAGCAGGGCGTACAGGGCCCAGGCGGCGAACGCCGTGAACAGGGACTCCGTGTAGCCCATCCACTGCACCAGGCCCACCGGGAGCGCGGCCCACAAGGTGGTCAGGAGGACGCCGGCGCGGCGGCCGTGCAGACGGTCGCCCACCGCGAACACGCCCCAGGCCGCGCCGAGCGAGGCGAGGACGGCGATCAGCAGACCCGTGGTGGCACGGGTGCCGGGGGTGACGGCCGCGACCGCCTTCACCAGCACCGGGTAGAGCGGGAAGAACGCCAGGTTGTTCGCGTCGTACGCGGTGCCCAGCTCGTGCGCGTAGCCGTGGTCGGCGATGCCCAGGTACCAGTCCGCGTCCCATTGCGTCGCCAGGATCGGCCAGACGCCGTGGCCCTGGTGGTGCGCCCAGAGGGAGAGGAACAGCAGACCCAGGAGGCGTACGGCGACGTAGGCGAGGAGGGCGGGGCAGGCCCGGCGCAGGGCGGGCGCGGCGGGGCGGGCCGTGGGCGCGGTGCCGGGTCGCCGGCTGCCCGGGATGCTGGGGGCGGTCGAGGACACGGGGCGGCTCCGGGGCTCGGGGGACGGATTTCCGTCCACCGTTTCCCGGGCCGGGGTCCGCGGAGGGGAGCGTGCGGGGGCGGGCGCGGGAAATCACCCGATGGGGTGCCCCGGCGGGCGGGACACCCCGTTCGTACGGGTCGTACGGGGCGTACGGCTCAGATGCCGGCCGCCGCCGACAGGTCCCGCTTGATCGTCTCCAGTACGTCCGTCGCCCTGGCGTGGGCCGCCGGGAGGTCGGCGTGCGTCGCGACGGGGACGACGACCTCCAGGTAGCACTTCAGCTTCGGCTCGGTGCCGCTGGGGCGGACGATGACGCGGGCGCCCTCGAGGGTGTACCGCAGACCATCAGTGGGCGGCAGCTTGTCCGTGCCCTGGGTGAGGTCCTCGGCCTTGGTGATGGCGAGACCCGCCAGCTCGGTCGGCGGCTGCTCACGCAGGCGGCGCATGGCGTCGGCGATGACGGACAGGTCCTCGACGCGCACCGAGAGCTGGTCGGTGGCGTGCAGGCCGTGCTGTACGGCGAGGTCGTCGAGGAGGTCGAGGAGCGTGCGCCCCTCCTCCTTGAGCTCGGAGGCCAGTTCGGTGATGAGCAGGGCGGCCGTGATGCCGTCCTTGTCCCGGACGCCCTCCGGGTCCACGCAGTAGCCCAGGGCCTCCTCGTAGCCGTACCGCAGACCGTCGACGCGGGCGATCCACTTGAAGCCGGTGAGGGTCTCCTCGTAGGGGAGGCCCGCCTTCTCGGCGATCCGGCCCAGGAGCGAGGAGGAGACGATCGACTCGGCGAACGTCCCCCGTGCCCCGCGGCTGACCAGGTGCGCGGCGAGCAGCGCGCCGACCTCGTCGCCGCGCAGCATCCGCCAGTCGCCGTCCGCCTTGACGGCCACGGCACAGCGGTCGGCGTCCGGGTCGTTGGCGATGACCAGGTCCGGGTCCGTGGCGCGGGCCTTCGCGAAGGCGAGGTCCATCGCGCCGGGCTCCTCCGGGTTGGGGAAGGCGACGGTCGGGAAGTCCGGGTCGGGTTCGGCCTGTTCGGCGACGAGCTCCGGGGCGGGGAAGCCGGCTCGCGCGAACGCCGCGAGGAGGACGTCCTTGCCGACGCCGTGCATCGCCGTGTAGACGGTGCGGGCGGTGCGGGGGGAGTCCTGCGCGAGTACGGCGTCCGTACGGGCCAGATAGGCGTCGAGGACGGCGTCGTCGAGGGTCTCCCAGCCGGTCTCGGGGCGCGGGACGTCGGTCAGGCTCGCGATCGCGTCGATCTCCGCCGCGATCTCCGCGTCGGCGGGCGGGACGATCTGGGAGCCGTCGCCGAGATAGACCTTGTAGCCGTTGTCGCGAGGCGGGTTGTGGCTGGCGGTGACCTCCACTCCGGCGACCGCGCCGAGATGCCTTATGGCGTACGCGAGCACGGGGGTGGGGAGGGGGCGGGGAAGGACGGCGGCGCGGAGTCCGGCTCCCGTCATCACCGCGGCGGTGTCGCGGGCGAAGTCCGCGGACTTGTGGCGGGCGTCGTAGCCGATGACGACGAGGCCGCCGGTGTTTCCCTGCTTCTTCAGGTACGCCGCGAGGCCGGCCGCGGCGCGGATGACCACGGCGCGGTTCATGCGCTGGGGGCCGGCGCCGAGTTCGCCTCTGAGGCCCGCGGTGCCGAACTGGAGGGTGCCGCTGAAGCGGGCGGCGAGCTCGGTGACGTCCCCGGCCTCGATGAGCTTGCCGAGTTCGTCACGGGTGTCGGAGTCGGGGTCCTCGGCGAGCCATGTCCTGGCCTTGGTGATGAGGTCGTCGTGCACCGGGGTGAGCCTCTCGTCGTTTGTGCGGTGCGGGTGCGTGGGGGGTTGCTGTCCCTGGGGCTCTGCCCCAGACCCCGCTGGGGGCTGCGCCCCCAGGCCCCCGTTTCCCGCCCGCCCACCCGTCTCGGCCAACTGGATGGTCCAGCCTTCCAGCCGACCGAGACGGGTGGGTGTGGTGGGCGAAGGTCGGGGGTCCAGGGGGCGGAGCCCCCTGGGGCGGTCAGATGCGGCCGAGTACCTGGGCCAGGAGGGCGCCCATCTGGGTTGCCGAGTCGCGGCCCGCCTGGAGGACCTCTTCGTGGTTGAGGGGCTCGCCGGTCATGCCCGCCGCGAGGTTCGTCACCAGGGAGATGCCGAGCACCTCCGCGCCGGCCTCACGCGCCGCGATCGCTTCCAGCACCGTCGACATGCCGACCAGGTCCGCGCCGATGACGCGGGCCATGCGGATCTCGGCCGGGGTCTCGTAGTGCGGGCCGGGGAACTGCGCGTACACGCCCTCTTCGAGGGTGGGGTCGATCTCCTTGCACAGGGCGCGCAGCCGAGGGGAGTACAGGTCCGTCAGGTCGACGAAGTTCGCGCCGACGATCGGGGACGTCGCCGTGAGGTTGATGTGGTCGCTGATCAGGACCGGCTGGCCGGGGCGCATGCCCTCGCGGAGGCCACCGCAGCCGTTGGTGAGGACGATCGTCTTGCAGCCCGCCGCCACCGCCGTACGGACGCCGTGCGCCACAGCGGCGACACCCCGGCCCTCGTAGTAGTGCGTGCGGCCCAGGAAGACCAGCGCCCGCTTCTCGCCCATCTGGTACGAGCGGATCTTGCCGCCGTGTCCCTCGACCGCCGGCGGCGGGAACCCGGGCAGCTCGGTGACCTGGAACTCGGCGTCGGGAGCGCCGAGGGCGTCCACGGCCGGCGCCCAGCCGGAGCCCATCACGAGGGCGACGTCGTGGGTCTCGGCGCCGGTCAGTTCGCGCAGGCGCGCGGCGGCGGCGTCGGCGGCGGCGTGCGGGTCGCCCTGGATGTCGTCCGGAAGAAGAGATGCGTTCACGCGGATGAGCGTAGCCGGTCTGGGCCTACGCGCGTAGATGACAGAGCGAACGGGATGGCGATCGTTGTCTTGTCGTTTCCAACGAAGGGCGTGACTCCGGTTACTGCGCGGGTCAGCAGGGGCGCTTGCGCAGTTCCATCACATAGTCGTGCGGCGCGCCCGCGGATTCGGCCGCGTCCGCGATCTCGCCGAGGTAGCGGGCGGAGGGCAGACCGCCCTCGTAGGCGTCGAGGACGTAGACCCACGCCGACTCCTCGGTGTCGAGGGTGTGCACCCGTACCCGCATCCGGCGGTAGATGCCGAGACCGACGCCCTCCCACCGGTCCATGGAGTCCTCGTCCGGCGGGGCGATGTCGTACAGCGCGACGAAGACCTGGGAGAGGGGGTCCTCGACGAGGGTGGCGAGGGCGCCCTCCCAGCCCATCTGCTCGCCGCCGAAGGTGAGCCGCCAGCCGTTCAGCCAGCCCGTCGCGCGCAGCGGCGAGTGCGGTGCGCGGCGCGTCATCAGCCGGGCGTCGAGATTGCCGGCGTAGGCGGCGTAGAGCGACATGCAGGAGAGGGTACGGCAGCCGCATCCGGCGTCACTCCCGTAACAGTGGCGTCTCGGGCCGGGCCCCCGGGCAGTAGCACCTTGAAGCGTGCGGGACAATGGAGTACGTGACTCGGATCGTGATCATCGGTGGCGGACCCGGCGGATACGAAGCGGCGCTGGTAGCAGCGCAGCTCGGCGCGGAGGTGACCGTCGTCGACTGCGACGGTCTGGGCGGAGCGTCGGTGCTGACCGACTGTGTGCCGTCGAAGACCCTTATCGCTACGGCCGAGGTGATGACCACCTTCGACTCTTCGTACGAAGAGCTCGGCATCATCGTGGCCGACGACACCCCGCCCCTGGAGCAGGCCGCCCGGGTGGTCGGGGTCGATCTGGGGAAGGTCAACCGGCGAGTCAAGCGGCTCGCCCTCGCTCAGTCCCATGACATCACCGCCTCTGTCACCCGCGCCGGCGCCCGGGTCATGCGCGGCCGGGGCCGCCTGGAGGGCATGCAGGCCCTGGACGGCTCCCGCAAGGTGATCGTCAGCACCGCCGACGGCACCGAGGAGACCCTCGTCGCCGACGCCGTCCTCATCGCGACCGGCGGCCACCCGCGCGAGGTGCCCGACGCGCTGCCCGACGGCGAGCGCATCTTCAACTGGACGCAGGTGTACGACCTGACCGAGCTGCCGGAAGAGCTCATCGTGGTCGGGTCGGGTGTGACGGGTGCCGAGTTCGCCGGTGCCTATCAGGCGCTGGGGTCCAAGGTCACGCTCGTGTCGTCGCGCGACCGCGTGCTGCCCGGCGAGGACCCGGACGCCGCCGCCGTCCTCGAAGACGTCTTCCGCCGCCGCGGCATGAACGTCATGGCCCGCTCCCGCGCCGCCGCCGCCAAGCGGGTCGGCGACCGGGTCGAGGTCACCCTCTCCGACGGCCGCGTCATCACCGGCTCCCACTGCCTCATGGCCGTCGGCGCCATCCCCAACAGCGCGGGCCTCGGCCTGGAGGAGGCCGGCGTCAAGCTGCGCGACTCCGGGCACATCTGGACCGACAAGGTCTCCAGGACGACCGCTCCCGGTGTGTACGCCGCCGGTGACGTGACCGGCGTCTTCGCCCTCGCGTCCGTCGCCGCCATGCAGGGCCGTATCGCCATGTACCACTTCCTGGGCGACGCGGTGGCCCCGCTGAACCTCAAGACCGTCTCCTCCAACGTCTTCACCGACCCGGAGATCGCGACCGTCGGCTACACCCAGGCCGACGTCGACGCGGGCAAGATCGACGCGCGGGTCGTGAAGCTGCCCCTGCTGCGCAACCCGCGCGCGAAGATGCAGGGCATCCGCGACGGCTTCGTCAAGATCTTCTGCCGCCCCGGCACGGGCATCGTGGTCGGCGGTGTGGTCGTCGCGCCGCGCGCTTCGGAACTGATCCATCCGATCTCGATCGCGGTCGACAACAACCTGACCGTCGAACAGATCGCGAACGCGTTCACCGTGTACCCCTCCCTTTCGGGGTCGATCGCCGAGGTGGCGCGTCAGCTCCACACCCGGAAGGAAACCGGCGGGGCCTGACGGCCGAAACCGACTCCCCGCTGGTCACAGGGAGTTGTCGACCATTCGTGCGGCATAGTCGGGGCGATTAGGCCCTATACCACTTCCGACTCTGCCGTGCGAACAACTTCGTTTATTCGGCGCATACTGCTGAAAGCAGACGGTCGTCCGCGTTACTGTCAGTTTCGTGTTCGCTGCAGAACGTCGCCAATTGATCCTCGAAATGGTGCGAGCGAACGGGGCCGTGTCGCTCCGTGAGCTCGCCCGCGTCGTCCAGACCTCCGAAGTGACCGTACGGCGGGACGTGCGCGCACTGGAGGCAGAAGGACTCCTCGACCGCCGACATGGCGGTGCGGTATTGCCGGGCGGGTTCACGCGGGAGTCCGGCTTTCCGCAGAAGTCACATCTCGCGACCGCCGAGAAGACGGCCATCGCCGACCTCGCCGCGAACTTCGTCGAAGAAGGCGAAGCCATCGTGGTCGGGGCGGGTACGACGACACAGGAGCTGGCCCGCCGGCTCGCTCGCGTACCCGGGCTGACCGTCGTCACCAACTCCCTTTTGGTGGCTCAGGCGTTGGCCCATGCCAACCGGGTGGAAGTCGTGATGACCGGCGGCACGCTGCGGGGCTCCAACTACGCGCTGGTCGGTTCCGGTGCGGAGCAGTCCCTGCAAGGGCTGCGGGTGTCGCGGGCCTTCCTGTCCGGCAGTGGTCTCACCGCGGAGCGCGGGCTGTCCACGTCCAACATGCTGTCGGCGTCCGTCGACCGGGCGCTGGTGCAGGCCGCGGCGGAGGTCGTGGTGCTCGCCGATCACACCAAGCTCGGTACGGACACCATGTTCCAGACCGTGCCTACGGATGTGATCACACGGTTGGTGACCGATGAGCCGCCGGCTCATGACGACCGTGCCGGTACGGAGTTGCAGGCGCTGGCCGACCAGGGGGTGCAGATCGCTGTCGCGGGGGCGTCGGGAAACTCGGGGGCCTCGGGGGTCTCAGGGGCCTCGGGGGGTGATTCCGTCCCCCCGCGCCAAGGTCGCCGTGACGTGGCCCTGCCGGGGCCTCGGCGGGGGCAGGTTCCGGGGGCCGGGTTGCGGACGCTGACGTCCGAGGCGCCGGGGGCTGAGCAGCAGCGGGCGCGGGTTGCTGATATGCGGCGACGTTAGGGTCGCCGACGCCCAGTCGCCGTAGGGGTTCGTGTAAGTGCGCGAGCGCAGGTCGTATGTGGCTGGTCGCGCCCACGCGGCGGAGCCGCAAATCGACACAGCGCCGCGCCCCTAGGTAAGCCCCCGCAGCGTCAGTTGCAACAATCTGTCCGCCAAGTTCTCGTCCCCCGGGGTCTCCTCCGCTGCCAGTGCGATCGCATGCGTCAGTTGGAGGAGGTCGGCGATCGCCACGTCCTCCCTTACCGCGCCCACCTCCTGTGCTCGGGTCAGCAGCGCGGCGCCCGCCTCCCTGATCGGGTCGCTGCATCTCGCCAGGGCCGAGCCGTCGTCGGACGTCACCGACATCAACTGCCGTGCCAGGCCCCGGTACTCGCCGGCGTGCGTGACGATCTCGCGCAGCCAGGTCACCAGGGCCGCGCAGGGGTTCGGGTCGGTCAGGAGTTCGCGGGAGCGGGCCAGCAGGTCCGCCACCGCGTCCTCGAAGACCGCGCTCAGCAGGGCGTTGCGGTTGGGGAAGTGGCGGTAGAGGGTGCCGATGCCGACGCCCGCGCGTCTTGCCACGTCCTCCAGGGACGCCTCCGCGCCGTGCGCGGCGAACGCCGAGCGGGCCTCGGTGAGGAGGCGCTCGTAGTTGCGGCGGGCGTCGGCGCGCATGGCGCGGGTCGGTGCGGGGGCCGCCCAGGCCTCCCGGTTCCCCGCGGTCTCCCCTGAGATCGCGCTCACCATGGCTCCCACCTGCCCTCTCGCACGCCCCCGATATGCCTCCAGGATGCCATCGGAGACGGCCGCCCGGGCTTGCCGGGGCACGCTGAGACCACCGTGCGCGGTTGCATCGCCTCCCTGCACCGGAAGCTGGAGGCGGCCGCCGCGACCCCAGAACTGACGGATGGTCACCGGCCAGGTCGGCTCGGTTCACTGGCGTGAGGCGCTCCGAAGAGAGGCGACCTCAGGGGGATTCCATGGCCACTACGTCATCCTGACCAGCCCGTACGACACCACCGCGCGTTCCGCCAGGCTCGGTCTGTGGGGCTCGGTCCTCGTCGGCGCCGTCCTGCTCGCCGTGGCCTTCGAATACGCGTCCGCAGCACCTCGTAGACCATCGCCTCAGGGGAAGCACGGAGCGCCCGGCGGACTGACTGCTCCAGTCCGCCGGGCGCCCCGGTATGCCGTACGGCCTTCTTACGAGGTCAGTCCTTGATCTCGCAGATCGCGGCGCCGGACGTGATCGACGCGCCGACCTCCGCGGACAGCCCCTTGATGGTGCCGGAGCGGTGCGCGTTGAGCGGCTGCTCCATCTTCATGGCCTCCAGGACGACGACCAGGTCGCCCTCCTTGACCTCCTGGCCCTCCTCGACGGCGATCTTGACGATCGTGCCCTGCATCGGGGAGGCGAGGGTGTCGCCGGAGGCGACGGGGCCGGACTTCTTGGCCGCGCGGCGCTTGGGCTTGGCGCCCGCCGCGAGGCCGGTGCGGGCCAGCGTCATACCGAGCGAGGACGGCAGGGAGACCTCGAGGCGCTTGCCGCCGACCTCGACGACGATCGTCTCGCGGTCCTTGTCGTCCTCGTCCGACTCCGCGTCGGCGGGGGCGGCGAAGGGCTTGATCTCGTTGACGAACTCGGTCTCGATCCAGCGGGTGTGGACCGTGAACGGGTCCTCGCTGCCGGTCAGCTCCGGTGCGAACGCCGGGTCCTTGACGACCGCGCGGTGGAAGGGGATCGCCGTCGCCATGCCCTCGACCTGGAACTCCTCCAGGGCGCGGGCGGCCCGCTGGAGCGCCTGGGCACGGGTGGCGCCGGTGACGATCAGCTTGGCCAGCAGGGAGTCCCAGGCCGGGCCGATGACTGAGCCGGACTCGACGCCCGCGTCCAGGCGGACACCCGGGCCGGACGGCGGGGCGAACGTGGTGACCGTACCGGGGGCCGGAAGGAAGTTGCGGCCCGGGTCCTCGCCGTTGATGCGGAACTCGAAGGAATGGCCGCGCAGCTCCGGGTCGCCGTAGCCGAGTTCCTCGCCGTCGGCGATGCGGAACATCTCGCGCACCAGGTCGATGCCGGCGACCTCCTCGGTGACCGGGTGCTCCACCTGGAGACGGGTGTTGACCTCCAGGAAGGAGATCGTGCCGTCCATGCCGACCAGGAACTCGACCGTGCCCGCCCCGACGTAGCCGGCCTCCTTGAGGATGGCCTTCGACGACGCGTACAGCTCGGCGACCTGGGCGTCGGAGAGGAACGGCGCGGGCGCCTCCTCGACCAGCTTCTGGTGGCGGCGCTGGAGCGAGCAGTCACGCGTGGACACCACGACCACGTTGCCGTGGGTGTCGGCCAGGCACTGCGTCTCCACGTGCCGCGGCTTGTCGAGGTAGCGCTCGACGAAGCACTCGCCCCGGCCGAACGCGGCCACGGCCTCACGGACCGCCGACTCGTACAGCTCCGGGACCTCTTCCAGCGTCCGGGCGACCTTCAGACCACGGCCACCGCCACCGAAGGCGGCCTTGATGGCGATCGGCAGGCCGTGCTGCTCGGCGAACGCCACGACCTCGTCGGCCCCGGAGACCGGGTCCGGCGTACCGGCGACCAGCGGCGCGCCGGCGCGCTGGGCGATGTGCCGGGCGGCGACCTTGTCACCGAGGTCGCGGATGGCCTGCGGCGGCGGGCCGATCCAGATCAGGCCCGCGTCCAGGACCGCCTGCGCGAACTCGGCGTTCTCGGACAGGAAGCCGTAGCCGGGATGGATGGCGTCGGCCCCGGACTCCCGGGCCGCGTTCAGGATCTTGTCGATCACCAGATAGCTGGTCGCCGGGGTGTCACCGCCCAGGGCGAACGCCTCATCCGCGGCGCGGACATGCAGAGCGTCCCGGTCCGGGTCGGCGTATACGGCCACGCTCGCGATACCGGCATCCCGGCAGGCCCGGGCCACGCGGACAGCGATTTCGCCACGGTTGGCGATGAGCACCTTGCGCACGATTGAGGCTCCCTCCTTGAAACAAGCCGAGTTTAGGGACTGCCGACACGGCACTACGACCCGTCCCCAATGGTGAGCTTGCCCACACGGAGCGTGATTCGAGGCTCGCTCGACCCGCGAAATCCCTTGTCGCGCTTCGGTACGCAGGACTCCTCCGGGAAACCCTAGCCCTCCCTTGTGGTCAAGGTCTCTGTCACCACGTGCTGCGGGCCACTCCGTTTCTTTGTGGAGTCCCTACGAATGGCCCAATGATTCTTTGCCGCTCGCAGAACCCTTGTCCCACGGTTTACCCGTTAGTAGCGTTCGGGCTGTATCGAACGTACTTGGAGTAACCAGGGCTCGGCTTGAGAGTGGGTGGGGGCCGGTGGTGCGCAGGCCGGTGGCGTGGATCGTGGCGATAGTCCTCTTCGCGGAGGCATTCGGGATCGCGGCGGTCAACTGGTTCCTCGGGGTGGTCGTCGACCGTCAGGACATGTCCCTGGCCGGCCTCGACCCCGACATGATGTCGATCTCCTCGAAGATCGGCGGCGTCGTCTTCGGCCTCTACTTCGCCTTCTGCGGCCTGGTCGCGCTGCTGGTCGCCCTGCGCGACCGCGCCCCGGCCGGCTTCGGGCGCATCCTGCTGATCAGCGCGGCCGTGGTGCACGCTCTGCTGGGCGCGTTCGCGTGGGGCCTGCTGGGTCCGGCCGAGTTCGCGTTCATGGTGGTCGTACTGGCGCTGATCGTGCTGCTCCTGATGACGTACGACCGTCCTCAGGAGCCCAAGGAGGATGCCATTCCGGTCAGTTCTCCGCCGGCGCCCACAACTCCGTGATCCCGATGCCCAGTTCGGCCAGCAGCTTCCGTACGAGGGGCAGGCTGATGCCGATCACGTTGCCGTGGTCGCCGTCGATGCCGTCGATGAACGGGGCGCTGCGGCCGTCGAGGGTGAACGCCCCGGCGACGTAGAGGGGTTCGCCGGAGGCGACGTACGCGGCGATCTCCTCGTCGCTGGGCTCGCCGAAGCGGACGACGGTCGAGGCGACGGCGGAGACGTACCGGCCGGAGACGGTGTCGTAGATGCAGTGGCCGGTCTGGAGCGTGCCCGCGCGCCCGCGCATGGCCTTCCAGCGGGCGGTGGCCTCCTCGGCGTCCGCGGGCTTGCCGAGCGCCTCGCCGTCGAGGTCGAGCACCGAGTCGCAGCCGATCACGATCGCGCCCTTGACCTCGGGCTTCGCCGACACGACGGAGGCCTTCGCCTCGGCGAGCGCGAGCGCCAGCTCGGCCGGGGTGGGGGCGCTGACGGCGTCCTCGTTGACGCCGCTCACGAGCACCTCGGGCGCCAGTCCGGCCTGCCGCAGGAGATTCAGCCGGGCGGGGGACTGGGAGGCGAGGACGAGTCGGCGGCGTGGCTGAGCAGTCATGCGGTCAGGGTATCGGCGCCCGTCACTTCGTGCCGAGCACGATCATCGCCAGCACCATGGCCAACGCCAGGAACAGACCCAGTCTCCGCAACATCTCCTGCATGTCGCGCAGTTCCTTGGGCGGTTCGTTCTCGGGGTCGGACCAGAGCATGGATCCAGCGTGCGGCGCGGGGGTGGGGCGGCGCCTGAGTACGCGTACTCAACTTCACCAAAAGGGTCCGCGGTTCCGTTAATGTGTCTCTTGCTAAAGGAACTCTGGTCCCGTTTGGAAGGTCGTGCCGTCATGTTCACCACCGTCTGGGCCGCCTCGCCCCAGCTCCCGAGCGAAGGCTTCACCCCCAACTGGTCCCGGGAGGGCTTCTGGCGTCAGTCCCTGCGCCAGGTCGTCCGGCTGAGCGGGGGCGGGGGGAGGGTGCGGATACGGCTGTCGAACGCGTACGGCACCTCGCCGGTGCGGGTCGCGGGAGCGAGCGTGGAAGGCCGGCGGGTGACCTTCGGGGGCCTCCGCGGCGTCGAGATGCCCGCGCGGGGCGAGGTGGTCAGTGATGCCGTCCAACTGGCCGTCAGCGCCGGTGAGTCGGTGGCGGTCACGCTGTACTTCGACGCGGCGACGGGGCCGGCGACGTTCCATGCGCAGGCGTTCGCGACGAGCCTGCGGGGCGAGGGGGATCTGCTGGAGAGCACCGAGGGCTTTGATGCCGTGAGTGAGTCCTGGTACTTCCTGAGCGCCGTGGAGGCCGACGGCGGTCGGGGTGATGGGGTGGTGCTGTTCGGGGACTCCCTCACGGACGGGTTCGGGTCGACGGTGGGGGCGGACCGGAGGTGGTCGGACGCGCTGGCCCGGTTGACCGGGAGGCCTGTGCTCAACGCCGGGATCGGCGGGAATCTGCTGCTCAACGACTCCGCGTGGTACGGAGAGAGGGGCGTTCGGCGCTTCGGGCGGGACGCCCTCGGTCTGGCCGGAGTGGACACGGTCGTGGTGCTGCTCGGGCTCAACGACATCGGGTTCAGCGAGACCGATGAGCAGCCTACGTACAAGCCTTCGCCGGTGGTGGAGGCCGATGAACTGATCGCCGGGTATCGGGAGTTGATACGGCAGGCGCGGGGGCTGAGGGTCGTCGGGAGCACCTTGCTGCCGTTCGGGGGCTCGGACCACTGGGGGGAGCATGCGGCGAAGGTGAGTTATGAGGTCAACGAGTGGATCAGGGGCGCGGGGGAGTTCGACGCGGTGGTGGATCTGCAACGGGTGATGGCCGATCCGGGGGATCCGGATCGGCTGCACCCCGCGTATGACTTCGGTGACCATCTGCACCCCGATGACGAGGGGTACGAGGTGATGGCCGAAGCCGTCTCGCGTTGTTTGTAGCTGCGGGTCGGTGGGGGCTGGTCGCGCCCACGCGGCGGAGCCGCACATCGATACAGCCCCGCGCCCCTAGGTGGGTTGCCCTAGCTTGGCCAGTAAGTGCGGGCCCATGTACTGGGCCCAGGCTGCGGCAGCCTGTGTGTGGCGATGCGGGACGGGTCCGACCACCCGTCCCGCTGTTCGGGGGCGCCGGGCGGCGTGGCTGCCGCCGCCGCGGCGCGGGCTCGGACCACTGCCAGGGCGGCGGCGAGCTCCTCTGGTGTGGGGTTGCCCCGTACGACCTTGATGTTCACAGCGTCTCCTTACAGGGGGATGTTGCCGTGCTTCTTCGGGGGCAGGGACTCCCGCTTGGTGCGCAGCTGGCGCAGGCCGCGGACCACATGGCGGCGGGTGTCGGACGGCATGATCACGGAGTCGATGTAGCCGCGTTCGGCCGCGACGTAGGGGTTGAGGAGGGTGTCCTCGTACTCGCGGATGAGGTGGGCGCGGACGGCCTCCAGGTCCTCCCCGTTGGCCTCCGCCTCGGCGATCGTGCGGCGGTGCAGGATGTTGACCGCGCCCTGGGCGCCCATGACGGCGATCTGGGCGGTCGGCCAGGCGAGGTTGATGTCCGCGCCGAGGTGCTTGGAGCCCATGACGTCGTAGGCGCCACCGAAGGCCTTGCGGGTGATGACGGTGATCAGCGGGACCGTCGCCTCCGCGTACGCGTAGATCAGTTTGGCGCCGCGGCGGATGATGCCGTCGTGCTCCTGGTCGACGCCGGGCAGGAAGCCGGGGACGTCGACGAAGGTGATGACGGGGACGTTGAAGGCGTCGCAGGTGCGGACGAAGCGCGCCGCCTTCTCGCTCGCCGTGATGTCGAGGCAGCCGGCGAACTGCATCGGCTGGTTGGCGACGATGCCGACCGGGTGACCCTCCACCCGCCCGAAACCGGTGAGGATGTTCGGGGCGAACAGCGCCTGCGTCTCGAAGAACTCGGCGTCGTCCAGGATGTGTTCGATCACCGTGTGCATGTCGTACGGCTGGTTCGCGCTGTCCGGCACGATCGTGTCCAGCTCGCGGTCCTCGTCCGTGAGGTCGAGGTCCGCCTCCTCCGGGTAGACCGGCGCCTCGGAGAGGTTGTTGGACGGCAGGTACGACAGCAGCTGCTTGACGTACTCGATCGCGTCCTTCTCGTCGCCCGCCATGTGATGGGCCACGCCGGAGACGGAGTTGTGGGTCCTGGCGCCGCCCAGCTCCTCGAAGCCGACGTCCTCGCCGGTGACCGTCTTGATGACGTCGGGGCCGGTGATGAACATGTGCGAGGTCTGGTCGACCATGACCGTGAAGTCGGTGATCGCGGGGGAGTACACCGCGCCGCCCGCACACGGGCCCACGACCAGGCTGATCTGCGGGATCACGCCGGACGCGTGGGTGTTGCGGCGGAAGATCTCGCCGTAGGCGCCGAGCGAGGCGACGCCCTCCTGGATCCGGGCGCCGCCGGAGTCGTTGATGCCGATGACCGGACAGCCGGTCTTCAGCGCGAAGTCCATGACCTTGACGATCTTCTGGCCGTAGACCTCGCCGAGGGCGCCGCCGAAGACGGTGAAGTCCTGCGAGAACACGGCGACGGGCCGCCCGTCGACGGTGCCGTACCCGGTGACGACCCCGTCCCCGTAGGGACGGTTGTTCTCCAGCCCGAAGTTCGTGGAGCGGTGCCGCGCGAACTCGTCCAACTCCACGAAGGAGCCCTCGTCGAGCAGCAGCTCGATCCGCTCACGAGCCGTCAACTTGCCCTTGGCGTGCTGCTTCTCCACAGCGCGTGCGGAGCCGGCGTGCGTCGCCTCGTCGATACGACGCTGGAGGTCCGCGAGCTTGCCCGCGGTGGTGTGGATGTCGATCTCTTCCGGCTCGGACATCGGGTCGCGGCTCCCTGCCTGCTCAAAAGGGGGGACGGTTACTCATCCGTAGAGTAGTGCGGGGCCTACCGATCAGCAGTGCGGCGTAGGACACACCTAGGGTGGCTTGCATGACGCCGCGCGATGCTTCAGACGACAACCGCTGGTCCGATCTCGACCGTCCGCCGCTCAATGTCACCGCACTGCGGCGTGGGCTGGTGCGGGAGGGCGGGCTGTGGCGCGAGGTGGACGTGGTGCGGAGCACCGGGTCCACCAACAACGACCTGGTGAACCTGGCGGCCAAGGGGGCGGCGGCGGAGGGCTCGGTCCTCGTCGCCGAGGAGCAGACCGCCGGGCGGGGGCGGCTGGACCGGCAGTGGACGGCGCCGGCCCGCTCCGGGCTGTTCTTCTCCGTCCTGCTGAAGCCGGCCGAGGTGCCGGTGGCGCGGTGGGGGTGGCTGCCGCTGCTGACCGGCGTGGCCGTCGCCACGGGGCTGTCGCGGGCCGCCGGGGTGGATACGGCACTCAAGTGGCCCAACGACCTGCTGGTGACCGTGGGGGGCGAGGAGCGCAAGGCCGGCGGGATTCTCGCCGAGCGGGCCGGAGAGGACGGGGTCGTCGTCGGGGTCGGCATCAATGTCACCCTGCGCGAGGACGAGCTGCCGGTTCCTGCGGCCGGTTCGCTGGCGCTTGCGGGCGCGGTGAGCACGGACCGGGATCCCCTGCTGCGGGGCGTGCTGCGGGCCCTGGAGGAGTGGTACGGGCGATGGAGGGCGGCCGGGGGCGACCCGGCGGTCAGTGGGCTCCAGGAGACGTACGCGGCGGGGTGCGCGACGCTGGGGAGGGTGGTGCGGGCGGAATTGCCGGGGGACCGTTCGATCACAGGAGAGGCGGTGGCGGTGGATGGGGACGGCAGGCTGGTGATCGCGACGGAGGACGGCGTACAGGAACCGGTGGGGGCGGGCGACATCGTCCACCTGCGACCGGCGTGAGTGGATCGGCCCAAGGGGCGCGGGGAACTGCGCGACAAGCCACGACGCACTCGCGCCCGTAAGCACACCTCAGCCACCCACGGTCTCCCGGCCCCGCCCAGCGGAGCGGACACGTGAGCTACCGCACACCTGCCGTAAAGTGAAGGCCGGTCGATACCTGACCGTGACAGATCGGAAGGGCAGCAGGCGTGACCGTCGACGACACGGGTTCCGGCGCGGACACGAACGGCGCCGACCCCGGAGGGGATCCGCACCCGCTCGCCGTGCGTCTCGAAGCGCTGATCCTCGGTGCGGAGCGGCGCTACACGCCCTTTCAGGCGGCCCGTACCGCCGGTGTCTCCATGGAGCTGGCCACCCGCTTCTGGCGGGCCATGGGCTTCGCCGACGTCGGACAGGCCAAGGCCTTCACGGAGGCCGATGTCCTCGCCCTGCGGCGCCTCGCCGGTCTCGTCGAGGCCGGGCTGCTCAGCGAGGCGATGGCCGTGCAGGTGGCCCGGTCCACCGGGCAGACCACGGCCCGGCTGGCCGAGTGGCAGATCGACTCGTTCCTGGAGGGGCTGACCGAGCCGCCCGAGCCCGGAATGACCCGTACCGAGGTGACGTACCCGATCATCGAGCTGCTCCTGCCCGAGCTGGAGGAGTTCCTGGTCTACGTCTGGCGCCGGCAGCTCGCCGCGTCCGCGGGGCGGGTGGTGCAGGCGGCCGACGACGAGGAGATGGTCGACCGGCGCCTCGCCGTCGGCTTCGCCGACCTCGTCGGGTTCACGCGCCTGACCCGGCGGATGGAGGAGGAGGAGCTCGGCGAGCTCGTCGAGGCCTTCGAGACCACCGCCGCCGACCTGGTCGCCGCGCACGGCGGGCGTCTCATCAAGACCCTCGGTGACGAGGTGCTCTACGCCGCCGACGACGCGGGGGTCGCCGCGGAGATCGCGCTGCGCCTCATCGAGACCATGGCGAACGACGAGACCATGCCCGAGCTGCGCGTCGGCATCGCCTTCGGCACGGTCACCACCCGGATGGGCGATGTCTTCGGCACGACCGTCAATCTGGCGTCCCGGCTCACGTCGATAGCCCCTCGCGACGCCGTCCTGGTCGACACCGACTTCGCCCAGGAACTGATCCGCACCGCCGAGGCGCCCGCCTCCGAGGCGGAGGCCGCCGAGGCCGCGGCCGCCGCCGAGAAGGAGGGCGAGGAGCCGCCGACGTACCGCTTCGCGCTCCAGCCGATGTGGCAGCGGCCGGTGCGAGGGCTTGGGGTTGTCGAGCCTTGGTTGCTTACTCGGCGGAGTGAGCCTGAGTAGGGTTCGTCGGTTGGCTGCGGGTGTGTGGGGGCTGGTCGCGCAGTTCCCCGCGCCCCTTGAGGGCGTTTACCGGCCCAGCGGACCTACGCACAGGCCGATCACCGGCACGCAGACCCCACCGCCGCCACTGGGCTGGCTCGGCGTCGGTGTCGCCGGGGCCGGTGGCGGTGTGCTCGTGCTCTGACTCGGTGCCGGGGACGGCGTCCGGGTGGGCGTCGGGGTCGGCTGTGGGGCCGCCGTCGTCGGGTTCGGGGCGTCCGGGATGGTCGTGGGACCCGGGGTCGACGCCACGACCCTCGCCGGTGTCGACGGCGGCAGCGGCACTTGGCTCACCCCACCCATGGGCGAGGTCGCCGACGGGCTCACCTTCGGGACCGCCGGGAGCGTGGCGGCGGCGTTGGTCGCCCGGTCCGTGCCGGAACCGGCGTGCGGGTCGTCGAGGCGGGGTTCGGCCTCCGCGGTGCCGAGACCGCCGCCCAGACCGCCCTCGGGAGCCATGCGGATGAGGCTCAGCGCGCCGGCTGCCACGGCCAGCCCGCCGACGGCGAGCAGCACCTTGCGGGGCCGGGGACGGCGGTGCCGGCCGCGTGAGCCGAAGAGGCGCTGCGGTACGGCGTCGGGAACCGACAGCCCGGCAGCCGTGCCCTCCGTGTGCGTGTCCGTCATCGTGGTCATGGCGACCCCTCCCCAATGCCCTCGCGCCCCCGGTGCGCCGTGGCGCAGCGCACGCTATGCGCTCCCGTGGGCGATGGGGACCGAGTTGGGCGGGATGTCACTCGAACGGGGTGTCGGGCGGCGATACAGGAACCGTCCGCCCTTCCGCCGCTCCGGCCGGGCTGCGATGATCGGGCCCGGTGAAGTCTGTTAACCCGCGTTAACTGGAGGGTGTCATGAGCGAGGAACGGTACGGGGAGTTCGTGCTGGTACGACGGCATGGGCACGTCGCGGAACTCGCCCTGGACCGGCCGAAGGCCATGAACGCCGTGTCGACGGCGATGGCCCGCTCGGTCGCCACCGCCTGCGCCGCGCTGGGCGAGGACAGGGACGTACGGGCGGTGGTGGTGACGTCGACCCATGAGCGGGCGTTCTGTGTCGGCGCCGATCTGAAGGAGCGGAACTCCTTCACGGACGCCGATCTGGTCCGGCAGCGGCCCGTCGCGCGCGGCGCCTACACCGGCGTACTGGAACTGCCCGTACCGACCATCGCCGCCGTCCACGGCTTCGCGCTCGGCGGCGGCTTCGAGCTGGCCCTGTCCTGCGACCTGATCGTGGCGGACAGTACGGCGGTGGTGGGTCTGCCGGAGGTGTCGGTCGGCGTGATCCCGGGCGGCGGAGGAACGCAGCTCCTGCCGCGACGCGTGGGCGCGGCGCGCGCCGCCGAACTCATCTTCACGGCGAGGCGAGTGGAGGCCGCGGAGGCAAGGGAGTTGGGGCTGGTGGATGTACTGGTGGAGGAGGGCCAGGACCGGGAGGAGGCCCTCGCGACGGGCGCCAGGATCGCGGCCAACTCCCCGGTGGGCCTGCGCGCGGCGAAGAAGGCCCTGCGCCTGGGACATGGGCTGGACCTGCGGGCGGGCCTGGAGGTGGAGGACGCGGCCTGGCGCTCAGTTGCCTTCTCGGGGGACCGGGCGGAGGGCGTAGCCGCCTTCAATGAGAAGCGGCCCCCGGAATGGCCGGGCGAGTAGAAGGCTTTTCAGGGGCGCGGGGAACTGCGCGACAAGCTCCCACCAGCCGTCAGCCGCCCCGCAACCCGCTGCCCCTGTCACCCCAGGCGCCCATCCAACGCCCCTTTCCGACAAAACCTCCCTAACCTGGAGCAATGGCGGAGGACACGCGGCTCACGGCAGTCGTCGCGCTGGCGCAGGGCATGGCCGCGGCTCACGGCTCACGCGAGGCCTGGCGCGCGGCGGCGACCGGTGCCTGCCGTGCCCTGAGCGGCAGCTTCGCCGCCCTGTCGGTATGGGAACGCGAGCTGGGACGGCTCCGCGTCCTCGTCAACGTCGGGGACCGCGCCCCCGACGAGGACGAGTTCCCCGACGCCGAGGCCTACCCGGTGCACCAGTTCCCGGAGATCACCGAGTTCCTGCACGAGCGCTGGGCGGGCGGCGGTGAGCCCAACGCGTGGGTGGAGACGGCCGAGGGACCGGCCGCGGGCCGCCGTCCGGGGTACGTCCATCAGCGCGTCGCCGCCCTCCGCAGGAGGGGCCGCGGTTGCTGTGTCGTCGCGCCGATCGTCCTGAACGGCCGGGCCTGGGGCGAGCTGTATGTCGCCCGCCCGGCCGGTGAGCCCGTCTTCGGCCGGGCCGACGCCGACTTCGCCACCGTCCTGGCCGCCGTCGTCGCCGCCGGGATCGCGCAGGCGGAGCGGTTGGAGGAGGCCCGGCGGCTGGCGTTCACCGACGCCCTCACCGGGCTGGCCAACCGGCGTGCCGTGGACGTACGGCTCGACGAGGCCGTCGAGCGGCACAAGCGGGAGGGTGTCGTCGTCAGCCTCGTCGTCTGCGATCTCAACGGGCTCAAGCGGGTCAACGACACCCTCGGGCACGCCGTCGGCGACCGGCTCCTGGAGCGGTTCGGTTCCGTGCTGTCGCTGTGCGGCGCGATGCTGCCGGGGGCGCTGGCGGCGCGGCTCGGGGGTGACGAGTTCTGTCTGCTCGCGGTCGGCCCCGCCGCCGACGAGGTCGTCAAGGCGGCCGACGAACTCTGCCGCCGGGCCGCGGAGTTGGAGCTGGGGGAGGGGGTGGCCTGCGGGGTCGCCTCCACCGAGGATCCCATCGGGCCGGTCCGCTCGGCCCGTCGGCTGTTCCGGCTGGCCGACGCCGCCCAGTACCGGGCCAAGGCGGAGCGGGCCGCCAAGCCGGTCGTCGCGGGGCGGGAGGGGCCGGACGATCCCGTCGTACGGCTCGCGGACGCGCCCGCCAGGGAGCGTGAGGCGCACGGGGAGCGTCGCCGGTTCCGCGGGCGCCGGCTGTGACGTACGTAGGAGTAAGGGGCGAACCCCGCCCCCACTCGTGACATCTTCGTCTTCACTGCGTACGCTCCTGAATATGGATATGCACACTGTGGTGGTGGGGACGTCCGGGGTGACCGCGTCCGACGTACTCGCCGTGGCGCGCGACGGCGCCCGCATCGAGCTCTCCGGGGAGGCGGTCGCGGCCCTCGCCGCCGCCCGCGAGATCGTGGACGCGCTGGCCGCCAAGCCCGACCCGGTCTACGGCGTCAGTACCGGCTTCGGCGCTCTCGCGACCCGGCACATCAGCACCGAGCTCCGTGCTCAGCTACAGCGCAACATTGTCCGCTCGCACGCCGCCGGCATGGGGCCGCGCGTCGAGCGGGAGGTCGTCCGGGCGCTGATGTTCCTGCGGCTGAAGACCGTCTGCTCGGGACACACCGGTGTGCGGCCCGAGGTCGCGCAGACCATGGCCGACGTGCTGAACGCCGGGATCACCCCCGTGGTGCACGAGTACGGCTCCCTCGGCTGCTCCGGCGACCTCGCGCCGCTGTCGCACTGCGCGCTGACGCTGATGGGCGAGGGGGACGCGGAGGGTCCGGACGGTGTCGTGCGTCCGGCCGGTGAACTGCTCGCCGAGCACGGCATCACGCCCGTCGAACTGCGCGAGAAGGAGGGCCTGGCCCTCCTCAACGGCACCGACGGCATGCTCGGCATGCTGGTCATGGCCCTCGCCGACCTGGAGATGCTCTACAAGTCGGCCGACATCACGGCCGCCCTGTCGATGGAGGGCCTCCTCGGCACGGACAAGGTCCTCGCGCCCGAACTGCACGCCATCCGCCCCCACCCGGGGCAGGCCGCCAGCGCCGCCAACATGCTCGCCGTGCTGAAGGACTCCCAGCTCACCGGCCACCACCAGGACGACGCCCCGCGCGTCCAGGACGCCTACTCGGTGCGCTGCGCCCCGCAGGTCGCGGGCGCCGGACGCGACACCATGGCCCACGCGCGGCTCGTCGCCGAGCGGGAGCTGGCCTCCGCCGTCGACAACCCCGTCGTCCTGCCCGACGGGCGGGTCGAGTCCAACGGCAACTTCCATGGCGCGCCCGTGGCCTATGTCCTGGACTTCCTCGCCATCGCCGTCGCCGATCTCGCGTCCATCGCGGAGCGGCGCACCGACCGGCTGCTCGACAAGAACCGCAGCCACGGGCTGCCGCCGTTCCTCGCCGACGACGCGGGCGTGGACAGCGGGCTGATGATCGCCCAGTACACCCAGGCCGCGCTGGTCAGCGAGCTGAAGCGGCTGGCCGTACCGGCGTCGGCGGACTCCATCCCGTCCTCCGCCATGCAGGAGGACCACGTCTCCATGGGCTGGTCCGCCGCGCGCAAGCTGCGTACCGCCGTCGACAACCTCACCCGGGTCGTCGCCGTCGAGCTGTACGCCGCCACGCGCGCCGTGGAACTGCGTGAGGGCCTCACCCCGGCGCCCGCCTCGCGCGCGGTCATCGAGGCCGTACGCAAGGCCGGTGTGCAGGGGCCGGGCCCCGACCGCTTCCTGGCGCCGGACCTGGCCGCGGCGGACGTGTTCGTGCGCAGCGGGCAGCTGGTGGCGGCGGCGGAGTCGGTGACGGGGCCGCTCCAGTAGGCCGCGGGCAGCCGAAAGGGGCCCTGTCGGGTGACCGGGCCCCTTTTCTTACGTGTGCTTACTTGAGCTTGGCGACCTGGGCCGTGACGACCTCGGCCGGGATCTCGGTCTTGCCGCCCTTGCCCAGCGCGGCCAGGTTGACGGAGTAGAACGTGGCGACGGTGTTGCCCTTGCGGACCACCTCGGTGAGGAACGTGGCCGTGCCCTCGCCGTCCATGTCGACGTCCTCGGAGAACGCCACCGACTCGTCACCGGCGCCGGAGCTCTTCGCCGTGGCGACCTTGGTGACCTTGGAGTTCTCGCCCTCGGCCTTGATGCCGAAACCGCCGGAGCAGGCCGTCACGCCGTCGGAGACGGCCTTCACGGCCTTCTCGGCGCCGTCGCCGTCGTACGAGGACAGACCGACGAACGTGATGCTCACGTCGAAGGCGCTCTCGAGGTCGGCCTCGCTGAGGTCCGACGGGTCCTTGGAGGCCGCCGAGGTCTCCGCGGTGAGGGTGTTGCTGGCGTTCGCGTCCGTGTCGCCCGGGGCGAGCGCGGCGGTGGCCCAGGCCAGCGGGTCGCACTCCGCCTTGTCGGTCTTCACGTCGCTCTTGGACTTGGGGAGGGTGTCGTCGCCCGACTCGGCCTCGAAGCCCTTGATGTCGCCCTTGGCGAGCAGCAGCTTCTCCAGCTCGGCGGAGGTCAGTGCCTTCGCGGCCGGCGCCGACGAGGCGGCGGCCGACTCCTTGGCGTCGGTGCCCTTGGTGTCGTCCGAACCCTCGTCGGAGCAACCGGTGATGAGGGCGAGCGACAGCGCGCTCACGGCGAGCGTGGCGCTTATGCGCGCCCTCGATGATCTCTTCATGAGCGGACTATGAGGTTTTGGTCAAAGCTCCGTCAAGTCGATTCAAAAACCGTGACGTTCCCGGCGTACGGAGTAGGTGACGAAGCCGGCGCCGAGCGCGAGGAACGCCGTACCGCCGACGACGTACGGGGTGGTGTCGAAGCTTCCGGTGTCGGCGAGACGCGTGCCCTCGACGGTGTCCTGGGTGGCGACGGTGGACACCCTGGCCTGCTGCGTGACCTGCGTTCTCGCCGGTTCGTCCTGGGTCGCGTTGGCGGACGGGACGAACCACATGGCGCACAGCAGCGTGCCTGCGGCGGTGGCGGTCAGCAACGGACGGCGAGCGGATGACACGGAATATCGATCCCCTTGTGGCGCTGGCGAATTGGCCGTGTGGGCCGATGTTAGTGAAAGACGCGGGTCACGGGAAAGTCACGGGAGGAAAGCGCCGTACTCTCCGGGACATGAGCACTGAAGAGACTTCACGGTTTGTGCGGCTTCGGGTGGAATTGGTGGTGGAGATCGAGCAGGAGGACGCCGTCACCAAGGCCGCGCTGGAGCGTATCGCCGACGATCACGAGATGCCGGCCGACGAACAGGCGCATGCCGAGGGCGCTGTGACGGAAGACACCGCGGAGGCCCTCGCCTATCTCGTCGACCCGTTCGACCTGGTCAGCGAGGTGCCCGGGGTGGAGCTGGTGCAGGCCTCCTGGTCCAGCGAGCGGATCGACTACGACCCGGATTCGCCGGAGTGGGACCTCGACGAGGATGATGAGGACGCGGACGACGAAGAGGCGGCCGGCTGAGCGCCCTTGGGGAAATCGTGACCCCGGGTGGCAACCGCCGCCCGGGGTTTCGTCGTCTCAGGGGGCGCACGGACCGACAGTCGCACCACCCGCCACGGCGGACGTGGTGTGCCCCACACGTTCGAAGAATGTGGAACGGGACGAACCGGTCGTAGCGTTTAGGTTTCATTGACGGGACTCTCGGGTTTGACGGGGGGCTCTTGGGTCTTTGGGGAATCGGCAACGATGGAGAAGCGTGTGATGACGGTCAGTAAGCGGCGCAGGGGCCTGGCGGTCGCGTCCGCACTGCTCGGCGGTGTGCTGGTGCTCTCGGCGTGTTCCGGTGGCGACGACGACGCCTCCGGCAGCGGCAGCAGCGACACCTCGCAGGCCAAGGCCGACGAGGCGGCGGCCAAGAAGACGTCCGAGGCCGACATCAAGATCACACCCAAGGACGGCTCCGAGAACGCCTCCATCAACAACTCCGCGGCCGTGACCGTGAGCAAGGGCACGCTCACCGAGGTCACGATGACCACCGCCGACGGCGCCGCCGTCAGCGGTGCGATATCCGCGGACAAGACCAGCTGGAAGCCCAGCGCCCAGCTGGAGCGGTCGACGACCTACAAGGTCAACGCCGAGGCGAAGGACTCCGACGGCCGCGTGGCCCACGAGAACGCGTCCTTCACCACGGTCTCCCCGTCCAACAGCTTCCTCGGCTACTTCACGCCGGACGACGGCTCCACGGTCGGCGTCGGTATGCCGGTGTCGATCAACTTCGACAAGGCGATCACCAACAAGGCGGCCGTCCAGAAGGGGATCACGGTCTCCTCGTCCAGCGGCCAGGAGGTCGTCGGGCACTGGTTCAACGCCAACCGCATCGACTTCCGCCCCGAGGACTACTGGACCGAGAACTCCACCGTCACGCTGAAGCTCGCGCTGGACGGTGTCGAGGGTGCGGACGGTGTCTACGGCGTCCAGCAGAAGACGGTCACCTTCAAGATCGGCCGTAACCAGATCACGTACGTCGACGCGAAGACCAAGCAGATGAAGGTCACGCAGGACGGCAAGACGATCAAGACGATCCCGATCTCGGCGGGCTCCCCGGAGAACAAGACGTACGAGGGCATCATGGTGATGTCCGAGAAGTTCAAGGAGACGCGCATGAACGGCGCGACCGTGGGCTTCACCGACGACGACGGCAAGGGCGAGTACGACATCAAGGACGTGCCGCACGCCATCCGCCTCACCAACTCCGGCACCTTCGTGCACGGCAACTACTGGGGCGCGAAGTCCATCTTCGGCAGCGTCAACACCAGCCACGGCTGCGTCGGCCTCTCCGACACCAAGGGCGCCAACGACAAGGGCACGGCCGGCTACTGGTTCTACAACAACTCGATCATCGGCGACGTCGTGATCGTCCAGAACACCGGCGACAAGACGGTCTCCCCGGACAACGGCCTCAACGGCTGGAACCTGAACTGGGCGGACTGGAAGGCGGGTTCGGCGGTCTGACGCCGGGCTTGACATCAACTGGCTGAGGGCGGTCACCCGATGGGGTGGCCGCCCTCAGTTTTCGCTTCAGGTAAGGGAGTTGACTCTCATGTGTCGGCTCACCCGGTGTCTGCCGGAAGCGTGGGCCAAGCACGTGAGGAGGTGGTGGCTCTGGTGGCTCGGCAGGTAGCGGGAGATCCCTATAACCAGTAGGGACCTCCCAGCAGCTCCTGGCTGAGCTGAGGCCCCTGTCACGGATTCCGGCCGTGGCGGGGGCTTCTTGCTACCAGGAAAGTACACCGACGGCCCCCTCCGCAACCGGAGGACGCCGTCGGTGTTCAGTTCGATGCGGTGCCCCGCGGACTACTTGCCGTAGTACGCGTTGTAGATCGAGACCGTCGACTTGTTGTTCTTCTTGTCGGTGATCTTGGCGTGGAACGAGATGCCCTTGCCCTTGTCCGGGTTCTTCACGGTGATCTTGCCGTCCTTGACCGTGACCTTCTTCCAGGTCTGGCCGTAGTCGTAGGACACGTACACCGTGAGGGACTTGAGGTTGGAGCCCTTGGCCGCGCCCTCGATGGTGACCGGGAAGGTCGCCGTCTTGCCGGCCTCGACCCTGCTGTCCAGGCCCGTCTTGGCGCCGAACCGGGCCGTGGAGACCGGGAGGGTGACGAAGTCCGCGGAGGACTTCTTGGAGCGGAAGACGAAGCTCGCGTCGATCCGCGTGGACGCCGCCGCCACCTTGACGCTCCGCTTCACGGACGTCGTCAGCTTGTACTCGGCGTCACCGGCGGGCACCTTGAACATGCCGTCGCCGAACAGCGGGTCCGTGTTGGAGCCGATCTTCGTGCCGTTGCGGTACAGCTCCGTCTTCACCGAGGTGAAGTCGGACGAGCCCGCGTGCTTGCTGCCGTCGGCGAACAGCGGCAGGAAGCCGTAGATGTTGTTGCCCTCGCGGAAGACGCCGTAGTCCGCGCTGAGATGCGGACCGAAGACCGCGGTGTTGAAGGTCTTCGTGTACTTCTGGCCCGCCTTGAAGGTCTGCGGGTTGCCCAGCGTGTAGTAGGCCTCCGTGATCGGGAAGCCGTCCGCGTCCTTGCCGTTGTACTGCTCGAAGTCCAGCGTCCACTGGATCTTGTCGGACGTCGAGACGTACAGCGTGCGGGTGCCCGGCAGGGCCTGCTCCACGGGAACGCCGATCACGACGTCCGTGGGGAAGACACCCCAGCTGGTCAGCCCGCCGGTCTTGCCGGCCGCGGCCGCACCGAGGTTGTTCTTCACCGTGGCCAGCTCGGACGCCTTGAAGTGGCGGACCTTGTCGCCCTGGATCTTCGTCACCTTGGCGGTGGTGGCGACGTCGTACTCCTTGTCGTCACCCTTGGTCCACTGACCGCTCCAGGTCTGGCTCAGACCGGTCGAGACCGCCGGACCCTGGTGCGCCATGCGCACGTCGGCGAAGGACGGCAGACCCACCGCGATGCCGACACCGGCCGGCTCGTACACATAACTCGCCATGCCGGACAGCTGCTTGGCGGCGGCGTCCGGCACCGTGATGTCGGGCGACTTGGTCGTGCGGGCGTCGACCGTCACCGAGGTGTTCTTGGTGAGGCTCAGCTTCGGCTGGACCACCCAGTCGAGGCCGCCCTCCAGGGTGACCCAGTCCTTGGCGATCCAGGCGTCCAGCAGATACGTGCCCTTGGGCAGCCGCATCTTCGTCGTGCCGGACTCGTCGATGGTCACCTGGTAGCCGCGGTCGGTGGCCAGGCCGGAGTAGCCGACCAGGATCGTGTTGTAGTCCTTGGTGGGCTGGCCGTCCTTGCCGATGTGCTTGATCGTGAGGTCGTACGACTCCACCTCACGCTGCACGGCAGCCGCCGTACGGACCGTCTGGCCGCCGCCCGTCGCCGTCACGTACGCGGAGTACGCGCCGTCGACCGTGCCGCCCAGCTTGGTGTTGACGGTCGCCTTGACGGTGGCCTTGCCGCCCGCCGGGACCGTCACCTTGCTCGCGCCGAGCTTGAAGAAGCCCGAAGGAGCGGCCTGGCCCTTGGGGTTGGTGGCCTTCACCGACAGGGTGAGGGTCACGTCCTTCGTGCCGAGGTTGCGGTAGGTCAGGTCCTTGTTGACCGGCTTGTCGTCGGTGTGCGGCCACGCCTGCGTCCCGAAGCTCACCGACACCGGGTCGGCGATCACGGTCTGCTTGATGGCCTTGTCGACCTGGATCCGGCCCGAACCTTGCTCGAACGGGTTGTACTTGCCGCCCTTCGCGGAGCCCGTCAGGGCGCCCTTCAGCTCGGCGTACGTCCAGTCCGGGTGCTCCTGCTTCAGGATCGCCGCCGCGCCCGCCACGTGCGGCGTCGCCATCGACGTACCCGAGATGGTCAGATAGCCGGCCGGCTTCTCGCCGACCTCCTGCTCGATGACGCTGCCCTTGGCCGAGGCGGCCGTGATGTCCACGCCCGGCGCGGTCACGTCCGGCTTGATGGCGCCGTCGCCGACGCGCGGGCCGGTCGAGGAGAACGGGGCGAGGACGTCCTTGTCGTCGACGGCGCCGACGGTGAGCGCGGCGTCCGCGCTGCCCGGCGAACCGACCGACTCAGGACCGGAGTTGCCCGCCGCGATCGCGAAGAGCATGCCCTTCTCGGCGGACAGCTTGTTGACCGCCGCCTCCAGCGGGTCGATCTCCGGGGTGTCCTGGCCGCCGAGGCTGAGGTTGACGACGTCGGCGCCCTCGGCGGCCGCCCACTCCATGCCGGCGAGGATGCCGGAGTCGTCACCGGAGCCGGTGTCGTCGAGGACCTTGCCGTTGAGGATCTTGGCGCCCGGCGCGACACCCTTGTACTTGCCGCCCGACTTGGCGCCGGTGCCCGCCGCGATGGACGCGACGTGCGTGCCGTGACCGAAGTGGTCGGTGGCGTCGGTGGCCGTGGAGAAGTTCTTGGCCTCGATCACCTGGTCCTTGAGGTCCGGGTGGCTCGCGTCGACACCCGTGTCCAGGACGGCGATCTTGACGCCCTTGCCGTCGTAGCCCGCGGCCCACGCCTTGGGGGCGCCGATCTGCGGGACGGACTTGTCGAGGCTGGCGGTGCGGACGCCGTCCAGCCAGACATGCGCGATACCGGACGCCGTCTTGTCGCCGTTGGTGACCGCGTCCCACAGCTCGGGCGCGTCGGCGGTCGGGGTCTGCACCGCGTCGGCGTTCAGCGTCTTCAGGGACTGCCGCAGGGTGCCGGCGTCCCGGACGTCGTCCTTCGCCGCGGTCGCGGCGCCCTTGTAGCCGACGATCACCTTCAGGCCCTTGGCCTGGGACTTGCGGGTCGCCGACTTGTTGAGCTCGGTGATGTCGAACAGGCGCTGGTCCAGCTTGCCGGCGGCGACCAGACGGGCCGCGTCACCGGGTATGACCAGGGTGTGCCCGTCGGCCTTGCGGACCTGGAAGGGTATCTGCTCCCGTCCCTTCGCCCGCTCCACGCTGACGACCCGCCCCTTGGCGTCGACGGCGACCCGGTCACCCGTGATCAGGGTGATGCGGTGAGGGGCGGTGAGGGACGCGGCGGACTGCGCCGCCTTCTGTTCGGGCTTCGCCGCTGCCGGGCTGGTCATACCCGCGGCGAGAGCGACCGCCGCCCCCGTGGCCACGGTGGCAGCACAAACTCTTTTCACTTGTCTGCGCAAGACTCCCCCTTGCTGAAGGTCCGGGTGAATTCCCCGTTCACCCGGCCGGGGGTGGTCCCGCACACACAAGCGTGCACCCCCCGGAACACGCAGTATGCCGGGGGGTGATCAGGCGCCTCAAGAGACAGGTGACGCACAGCATGGGACTGTTACGCGTTGCTCATACTCGGGAGCGCACGTTGCTCCTACTCAGGACCACGCGTTCGCGTACTCAGGAACTCGCGTTCTCCTTCACCGTGATCTTGCCCTTGCGAATGGTGGCCAGGCGCGGGGCCTTCTTCGCGATCGCGGAGTCGTGCGTGACCATGATGAAGGTCAGCCCGAGCTCCTTCCACATGCGTTCGAGTACGTCCATGATCTCGTCGCGCATCGACTCGTCGAGGTTGCCGGTCGGCTCGTCGGCGAGCAGCACCTTCGGCTGCTTGACCAGGGCGCGGGCGATGGCGACACGCTGCTGCTGCCCTCCGGACATCTCGGAGGGGAGGTGGCCCAGGCGTTCGCCGAGGCCCACGGACTTGAGGGCTTCGGCCGCGCGTTCCCTGCGGTCCTTGACCTTGACGCCGAGGGGGACGAGGGCCGTCTCCACGTTCTCCTGGGCGGTGAGGGTGGGGATGAGGTTGAAGCTCTGGAAGACGAAGCCGATGTTCTCGCTGCGGACCTTGGTGAGCTTGGCCTCGGAGAGCCTCGCCAAGTCCGTGCCGTCCAGGACGACTTCGCCGGACGTGGGCTTGTCCAGGGCGCCGAGCATCTGGAGCAGGGTGGACTTGCCGCCGCCGGTGGGGCCCTGGATGACCAGGCGGTCCCCGTCGGCGATGGTGAGGTCCACGCCGGCGAGGGCGTCGATGGTTTCCTTGCCTCGGGTGTAGCGCTTGGTGACGCTTCTGAGTTCGTACATTTGGGGTGGCTCCTGATTGTTTGTTTGGCTGCGGGTGCGTGGGGGCTGGTCGCGCAGTTCCCCGCGCCCCTGAAAAGCCTTCAAGCTCCCGTCCGCCTGTAAGTGGTCGCTATTCGACTCGGCGCAGGGCGTCCGCCGGGCGCAGCCTTGACGCTCGCCAGCCGCCGAACGCGCCCGCGATCAAACCGCCCGCCACCGCGAGGCCAACTGCTATGGCCACCGTCGTCGCGCTCACCGGGGCCGTCAGGGCCACCTCCAGGGTCTTGGATGCCGCCTGGCGTCCGGGGCCGCCGAAGCCGCCGCCTCCGCCGGGGCCGCCACCCTGGCCGCCGCCCCCGCCCAACTGGGCTTGCAGCGTGGGGCTGATGGCCGTGACGACGTACGCGCCCGCCAGGCCCAGGCCGATGCCGAGGGCGCCGCCGAGGAGGCCGTTGACCATCGCCTCGCCGACGACCTGCCGGGTCACCCGGCCCGAACGCCAGCCCAGCGCCTTGAGCGTGCCGAACTCGCGGACGCGGCGGGAGACCGCCGAGGAGGTGAGCAGACCGGCGACCAGGAACGCGGCGACCAGGACCGCGATCGACAGCCACTTGCCGACGTTCGTCGCGAGGGAGGACGCCGTGGAGAGGGAGCCGGAGACGGTGTCGGCGAGGTCGGCGGAGGTCGTCACCGTCGTACCCGAGATGTTCTTCTGGATCGTCGACTTGACCGAGTCGATCTTCTGCGAGTCGGTCGCCTTGACGTAGATCGTGGTGACCTTGTTCTTGGAGTCGCTGAGGGTCTGTGCCTGCTTCAGCGGGATGTAGAGGTTGGCCGCCGCGTCACCGCTGCTGGCGGTGGCGATACCGATCGTCTTGTACTTGGTGCCCTTGATGGTGATCGTCGAGCCGACCTTGTACTTCTTCTCCTTGGCGTACGCCGAGTCGACGACCACGACCTTGGCATTCGTCTCGGAGGTCTTGAAGGTACGGCCGCTGGTGATCTCCGAGGAGGTCAGCGGGCCGAGGGCCGGCTCGGTGACGTCGGTGCCGAAGACGGAGTAGTTGTTGACGTCGAAGTCGGCGCCGCCGCCCTGGACCTCACCCTGCGGCTGGCCGGTGCCGCCACCGCCGGGGCCGCCCTGCTGGCCGCCGCCGTCGCCGTTCTGCTGGAACTGGCCGCGGGTGAACTGGCCGCTGACCTTGATGACCTGGAGGCTGAGGCCGCCCACGGCGTCCGAGACGCCCTTCTGGTCGCCGACCTTGGTGACGGTCGAGGTGGCCAGGGTCTGGAAGCCCTGGACCATGACGCGGTCGCTGCTCTGCTCCTCGTCGGAGTCGCCGTCCTGCGCGTCGAAGTTGAAGCGCGGACGCTCGGAGCTGTTGGCGGAGGATGCGGCGGCGGCCTTGGTGACCGTCATGTCGGTGCCGAGGCCGTACAGCGACTGGAGGACCTTGTCCTGGGCCTTGCCCATGCCCGAGGACACGGAGCTGACCACGATGACCAGCGCGATACCGAGCGCGAGCCCGGAGGCGACGACGAGGGCCGCCTTTCTGCGGCGGCGCAGTTCGCGCCTCAGGTAGGTGAAGAACATGGCCGCAACGTAGGTACGGCGCGTGATGGCTGGATAAGGCTGAAATAAGAGAACGATGAGAAGGCTGTCCCCGGCCCAGGAAACAGCCCGCACGGACCTGTCAGGCGGAGGAGCAGCTTCCAGCTCGTCCGGCGTGTGAGTGTGGGGGCATGACCGCAGAGACCGTCGAATACATCCGTTACCGCATCCCGGAAGACCGTTCTGCCGAGTTCCTGTCCGCCTACACGCGCGCGGCGGCCCAGCTGGCGGCGGCCCCGAGTTGCGTCGACTACGAACTCGCCCGCTGCGAGGAGGACTTCGAGCACTTCGTCCTGCGCATCACCTGGACCTCGACCGAGGACCACATCGAGGGCTTCCGCAAGTCCGAGCTGTTCGCCGACTTCCTCGCCGAGATCCGGCCCTACGTCGGCGACATCGAGGAGATGCGGCACTACAAGCCGACGGTGGTGCGAGGGCGGGGCGCGGCGCTGCCCACCCTGTACGCGTGGGCGGGCGGTGAGGAGGCCTTCGCCCGGCTGACCGCGGTCTTCTACGAGAAGGTGCTGAAGGACGACCTCCTCGCCCCGGTCTTCGCGGGGCTGGCCCCCGAACACGCCTCCCATGTGGCGCTGTGGCTCGCCGAGGTCTTCGGCGGCCCGGCGGCCTACTCCGAGACCCAGGGCGGTCACGGCCACATGGTCGCCAAGCACATGGGCCGCGGCATCACCGAGCCACAGCGCCGTCGCTGGGTGAACCTCATCCAGGACGCCGCCGACGAGGCGGGGCTGCCGACGGACGCCGAGTTCCGTTCGGCGTTCCTGGCCTACGTGGAGTGGGGCACGCGGCTCGCCGTGTACTTCTCCGGCCCGGACGCCAAGCCGCCCGCCGAGCAGCCGGTGCCGCGGTGGGGATGGGGGGTGGCGCCGCCGTACCGGGGGTGACGGGTACGGCCCTCAGCCCTTCGGCGCCGTCGAGTTCTTGCCCGCCCGGGTCGCGTCCGTCCCCCAACTGGCCAGCAGGCGCAGGGCCTCGGCGGACGGGGAGCCGGGTTCGGCGGAGTAGGTGGTCAGGCTCTGTTCGGTGCCGTCGGTCAGGCGGAACGACTCGAAGTTCAGGGTGAGTTCGCCGACCAGCGGGTGCATCAGACGCTTGACGCCGTAGCTCTTCTCCTTGACGTCGTGCGCGGCCCACAGCCGTCTGAACTCCTCGCTCTTGAGGGAGAGTTCCCCCACGAGCGCGGCGAGGCGCGGGTCGTCGGGGTGGCAGCCCGCGGCCATGCGCAGGAAGCTGACCATGTCGTACGCCTTCTGGTCCCACTCCACGAACAGGTCGCGGTACTCGGGCCGCAGGAACACCAGCCGCGCCCAGTTCCGCTCCTGCGGCGGCAGCTCCGCCCAGTCGCCGAAGACGGCCGCGGCCATCCGGTTCCAGACGAGGATGTCGGAGCGCCCGCCCGTGATGTACGCCGGGACACCGTCCATCGTGTCCAGCAGCTGCCGCAGCGGCCCGCGCACCTGCTCGGTCCGCGCCGCCTGCTTCTTCTTGTGCTGCTTCGGCTTCGCGAGATGGGAGAGGTGCGCGTGCTCGGCGTCGCTCAGCCGCAGCGCGCGGGCGATGGCGTCGAGGACCTCCGCCGACACGTTCCGCCCGTTGCCCTGTTCCAGGCGGGTGTAGTACGCCACCGAGACACCCGCCAGCTGCGCCAGCTCCTCGCGCCGCAGCCCCGGCACCCGCCGGTGCCGCCCGAACTCCGGCAGCCCCACGTCCTCCGGCTTCAGCCGGGCCCGCCGAGTGCGCAGGAACTCACTGAGCTCGGCCCGCCGGTCCAGCGCGCCACCGGCTCCGCCCCGCTCCTCCGCCGTCTCGGCCATGTCGTCCATACGTCAAGTATTCACGGTCGTAGGTCCACCATCCTGTCCCCGCCAGTAGTAGGACCAGTGAACGTACGCAAAGCTGTGGCCTGGGTGAACAGTGTCGGTTCGGGCACGCTGGACATCGTGCCCGGCCGGAAGGCAGCCGGGCGCGACCCCCTCTGCAAGGAGAACCCCCGGCATGACCACCGTTGCCGCGTACGCCGCCCCCGCCGCGAAGGCCCCGCTGGAGCGGACCACCATCGAGCGACGCCCGGTCGGCGAGTTCGACGTCCTGATCGACATCAAGTTCGCCGGCATCTGCCACTCGGACATCCACCAGGTCCACGAGGGCTGGGGCGAGGCGATCTTCCCGATGGTCCCCGGCCACGAGATCGCGGGCGTCGTCTCCGAGGTCGGCCCCGGCGTCACCAAGTACACCGTCGGCGACCGGGTGGGCGTCGGCTGTCTCGTCGACTCCTGCCGGGAGTGCGACAACTGCAAGGCCGGCCTGGAGCAGTACTGCACCGGCGGCAGCGTCGGCACGTACAACGCCATCGGCAAGGACGGCGAGCCCACCTACGGCGGCTACTCGGAGAAGGTCGTCGTCGACGAGAACTTTGTTCTCCGCATTCCCGACGCCCTCTCCCTCGACGAGGCCGCGCCCCTGCTGTGCGCCGGCATCACCACGTACTCCCCGCTCAAGCACTGGAACGCCGGCCCCGGCAAGAAGGTCGCGATCCTCGGCATGGGCGGCCTCGGCCACATGGGCGTCAAGATCGCGCACGCGCTGGGCGCCGAGGTCACGGTCCTCTCCCAGTCCCTGCGCAAGAAGGACGACGGCCTGAAGCTGGGCGCCGACCACTACTACGCCACCAGCGACGAGACCACCTTCAAGGAGCTGAGGGGCACCTTCGACCTGATCCTGTCGACGGTCTCGGCCCCGCTGAACCTGGACGCCTACCTGTCCCTGCTGCGGACGGACGGCGCCTTCGTGAACGTCGGCGCCCCCGAGGAGCCGGTCAAGCTCAACCTCTTCTCGGTCATCGGCGGCCGCAAGACCCTCGCCGGTTCCGGCATCGGCGGCATCCAGGAGACCCAGGAGATGCTGGACTTCTGTGCGGGGCACGGGTTCGGCGCCGAGATCGAGCTGATCAGCGCCTCGGAGATCAACGACGCGTACGAGCGCGTCCAGGCGAGCGACGTCCGCTACCGCTTCGTGATCGACACGTCCACCATCTGAGTCACCCGCGGGTGTGGCGAGCTGGGGTGTCCGTCCGGCGCCCCAGCAGCCACAGCAGATACGGCCCCCCGACCAGCGCGGTGAGCGCGCCCACCGGGATCTCCAGCGGGGGGACGAGGGTGCGGGCCGTGAGGTCGGCGGCGACGAGGACGACGGCTCCGGTCAACGCGCTGTTGAGCAGGGGCAGTTGGGGTGACCGGGTGAGCCGCCGGGCCAGTTGGGGCGCCGTCAGCGCGACGAACCCGATGGGCCCGGCGGCGCCCGTCGCCGTGGCCGCGAGCACCACCCCGAGCAGGGTGACCCCGAGCCGCACCCGGTCCACCCGCACCCCGAGCCCGGCGGCGGCGTCGGGGTCGAGCCCGAGCGGCCGCATCACCCTGGCCGCCCACAACAGTGCGGGCAGGGCGAGCAGGAGTACGACGGCCAGCGGCCCCGCCTGCTCGTACCCGCGCCCGTTCAGACTCCCCGTCAGCCACAGCTTGACCTGCTCGGCGGCCTCCAGCTCGCTGTCCGTGAGATACAGCTGCACGACCGCCGACAGTGCGACCCCGATCCCCACCCCGGTCAGCACGAACCGGCCCGGTTGCATGCCGTGCCGCCAGGCCAGGGCGTAGACGAGCGCGGCGGCCGTGACCCCGCCGGCGACGGAGACGAGGGGGAGCGAGCCGGGGGTGGCGACGGTTCCGCCGGCCAGCGCGAGCACGGTCGCCGCGGCCGCGCCATGTCCGACGCCGATGACGTCGGGACTGGCGAGCGGATTCCGGGTGACGGTCTGCACCAACGCCCCGGACAGCCCGAGCGCCGCCCCGACGAGCGCGCCGAGGATGACGCGGGGGACGCGGAGCTCCCCTACGACCAGCTCGTACGGCCCGCCGCCCGTGGCCAGGGTGTGCCAGACCCCGACCGGGGAGACGTACGTCTGCCCGACGCAGGCGGAGGCGAGCATGAGCCCGGCCAGGAGAACGAACAGGGCGAGGGCGGTGACGGCGGAGCGGCGGTGGAGGAGGAGGGACGTGGCGGGGGTGGGGCGGAGGACGGTGTGAGTGTTCATGGCATCTGGGCGGGGGTGGTGTTCGCGGCGTCTGGGCGGGTGTTCGCGGTACTGGGGCCGGCGTGGAGTTTCACGTCACCGTGCCTCTGCGTCGTACGAGAATCACCAGCACGGGCACCCCGACCAGCGCCGTCATCACCCCGGCCGGCACCTCCGCGGGAGCCCGTACCACCCGGCCCGCCACATCGGCGGACAGCAGCAGGGCCGCCCCCAGCAGGGCCGACAGCGGCAGTACGGCCCGATGCCCGCCACGGACCAGCCGCCGCGCGAGATGCGGCACCGCGAGCCCCACGAACGCGATGGGCCCGGCGGCAGCCACCGCGGCGGCGGTCAGCAGGGTCGCGCCGAGTGCCGCTGAAGCCCGTACGCCATGCACGCGGTGCCCCAGCGCGCGGGCCGTCTCGTCGCCGAGGGTCAGCGCGTCCAGGCCGCGGGCGCACGCCAGCACCAGGACCGCCCCGGCACACAGGAACGGCAGCATCCGTACGACCGTCCCCGCGTCCCGCCCGCTCAACGCGCCCACCTGCCAGAACCGGAACTGGTCGAGGGTGGCCGAGTTCGAGGTGAGGACGACGGTCGTGCCGCCGGCCGTCATCGCCGCGAACGCCGTTCCGGCCAGCGCCAGCTTCACCGGCGACGCCCCGTCCCGCCCGCGCGAGGCGATGACGTACACCAGACACGCGGCGGCGACGGCACCGGCGAAGGCGTACCAGACGTACCCGGAGAAGCCGTTCGCGAGGCCGAACGCGATGGCGAGCACCACCCCGGCCGCCGCGCCCTGGCTCAGCCCGAGGATGCCGGGGTCGGCGAGCGGATTGCGGGTGACGCCCTGGAGCGCGGCGCCCGCGAGCCCGAGCGCGGCCCCGGCGGTGAGGCCGACCTCGGTGCGGGGGAGGCGCAGGGAGCGTACGACGAGCGCGTCCGGTGAACCCCCGCCGTGCAGCAGCGCGTCGAGCACGGCGGACGGGGGTACGGGTCGGGTGCCGACGGCGAGGCTGAGGACGGCGGCGCCGGCGACGGCGAGGAGGGCGGCCGGCCAGGTGAGGTGCCGGGTCACTTTCCGAGGTGCTCTGCGAGCTGTCGTACGACCAGACGCGCGGCCGTGGGACCGGCGTTGAGGTACCAGGGGTCGTCGTCGACCCGTACCGCGTGCCCGGCCTCGACCGCCCTCATCGACTTCCACAGCGGTCCGGCCAGCACGCTCCCGGCGTCGGTCTCGTCCGTGTCGCCCTGGACCGAGTAGAAGATCCAGTCCCCGTCGGCGATGTCGATGCTCTCCGCGCCGATGTCCTCCGAAATGGCGTTGAACTGCTGGGACTTGGGGCGGGAGAGCCCCATGTCGACGGCGATGGAGCCGGTGAAGGAGGAGACGCCGAACATACGGGTGCGGTCGGGGGTGAAGCGGACCATGGAGACGGTGGGGTCGCTTTTCACCTCGGAGCCCTTCACCGCGGAGCCCCTCTCCTCGGCGTCGGCGACGATGTCGGCGAGCAGCTTCCGCGCCGCCTGCCCCTTGCCGACCGCGTCGCCCACGAGCAGCAGGTCGCGCTTCCAGTTGATGCCGTTGCCGGCGGTGATCACGGTCGGCGCGATCTTCGACAGCTTGGGGTAGAGGTCGCCGAGGGAGTCGTTGGCGAGGATCAGGTCGGGCTTCGCGGCGGCGAGGGACTCCAGGTTGGGGGCCTGGCGGATGCCCGCGTCGGTCATCTCGGCGAGCCGCGCCTTGTCCGCGGGGAACGCGTCGGCGAGGTAGTCGGGCACGAGCCCGGCGTTGTCGGCGCGGGTGGACGCGGTCGGGACGAGGCCGAGGGACAGCAGGTCGTCGAGCTGGCCGGTGCTGAGCACGGCGATGTTCCTGGGTTCGGTCCTGAGGGTGGTGCTGCCTTCGAAGTGGGTGACGGTGCGGGGGAAGGTGCCGTCGCCGTCCTGGTCGGAGCCCATGCCGGTGGCGAGGGCGGAGGGGGCGGCGGAGGGGCCTTCGGAGGCGCCGCGGACGCTGTTGCGCGAGCCGGCGTCCTTCTTGGCCTTGGCATCGGCGGAGTCGGCGGTGGACGAACAGCCGACGAGCAGCCCTCCGACGACGACCGCGGCCAGGACGGCCTTCGTCTTCATTACGTGCACGACTTGCTCCGTGGGGGGAGGGGGTAGGCCCGAAGGCCGATTGAGAAGGTAAGGCTTACCTTATCTGTCTGATCAGTTTCGAAAGAACCCGCCCCACCTGTCACATCGCCTCAGGCCGTTCCGTCATACCCGCGAAGACAACTTCGGCACGATGAAACGGGAGCGGTCATGAAGCAGACGGAAACCATCCTCGTCACCGGCGGCACGGGCACCCTGGGCGGCCACGCGGTGCCGCTGCTGCGGGCGGCGGGCCGCACGGTACGGGTTCTCAGCCGCCGTGACCGCGAGGACGCGGACGGGATCGAGTACGTCACCGGCGACCTGACGACGGGCGAGGGCGTCGACGCGGCGCTGGCCGGAGTCGGGACGGTTCTGCACCTCGCGGGCGGCCCCAAGGGCGACGACGAGGCGACCCGTACCCTCGTCCGGGCGGCCCGCGCGGCCGGCGTACGCCACCTCGTCTACATCTCGGTCATCGGCGCGGACCGCGTCCCGCTGGCCTGGCTGCGGACCAAGCGGGACGCGGAGCAGGCCATCGCCGACTCGGGCATCCCGTGGACGACCCTGCGGGCGGCCCAGTTCCACGACCTGACCCTGACGATGGTCGAGAAGATGACGAAGCTTCCCGTCCTGCCGGTACCGGGCGGGCTGCGCCTCCAGCCGGTCGACTCGGCCGAAGTGGCGGCACGGATGGTCGAGTTGGCGCTGGGTGAACCGGCGGGCCAGGTACCGGACATGGCGGGACCGGCGGTGTACGACATCGCCGAGCTGGCCCGGCCCTACCTCGAACTGCGGGGCAGGAAGAGCCGGTTGAGGATGCCGGTGCGCATCCCGGGCAAGGCCGGGAAGGCGTACCGCGCAGGCGCGAACCTCACGCTGGAGGGGGCGGAGACGGGGGAGCGGACGTGGGAGGAGTTTCTGGCGGAGCGGGTGTGAGGGGGTGAGGGGCGGCGAGCAGGGCGCGCAGCGGAGCGGTGTCGGGTTCGTCGGCCACGGCCGCGTCGAGGGCCTCGTCCATGCCCTTCTCCCACGACTCGGGCAGGACGAGACCCGGTTGGCCCGACCAGGCGATGTCCGGCTGGGCCCGGCCGGACTCGGCGAGGCGCAGATGGATCAGGCCGGCGAGCCCGTCGAAGATCCGGGGGCGGATGAAGTTACGGGCGGACGGCCCGGTGAGTCGCGCCGCCTGGTACGGCTTGGGCATCCGGTCGGCGACCTCCATCCACAGCAGGCCGCGGTCGAACGCGTCGAGTATCTCCTCCAGGCCCGGCAAGGGGGAGTTGGCCGTGCCGGCCGTGCCGGCCGTGCCGGCCGTGCCAGCTGGGCCGGCTGTGCCGTCTGTGCCCGAGGTCGTGGTGTCCCGACGTACGGTCGCCGTACCGTCCATCTTCTGCGCCGCCGAGCGAAGTGTCCTGGCCACGGCGACTCGCAGCGGTCGGGACCAGCCCTCGGCGTCGGAGATCGCGCGGGCCATGGTGAGCTCGTCCCAGGTCCTGCGTGGCAGCTGCGCCACCGCCGGTGGGAGCGTCCGGGCTTCCAGGGCGGCGAACACGTGGTCCGTGTCGCGCAGAAGGGTCAGTGCGGGAGGTTCGTCGGCGACCGACGGGTCGGGCCGGGTGTGGTCGCGCGGGTGGGGTTCGGCGTCGGTGGGGAGCTTCTCGACCAGGGCGATGCGTTCGGCCAGCGGCGGATGTGAGTCGTACGGGTGTGGCCGCGGCGGCCGTCCCCCCGCGGCGAGCGCGGTGAGCCGCTCGCCGGTGCGGGCCGCGAGCAACCGGCGGAAACCGCCGTACACCTCGCCCACGGGCGGCAGAGCTTCCCCCGCTGCTTCAGCTCCTCCTACTCCTCCCGCTCCCTCTTCCGCCTCCTGTGAACCGCCCATCGAGGCGTACGTCTCCAGGTAGTGGGCGTATGCGCTCGCGAGTACCGGGAGGGCCCGCAGTGCGGAGGCCGTCGCGTCACGCCCCGCGTGCCGGGCGGCCATCTGGTCCGCGGCGAGTTCCTGGTGGCGGGCCACGGACTGGGTGGTGCGCAGGAACATCCGGGCGTAGCCGACGTACAGGACGCCGATCAGATAGTGGAAGTGGGTGCTGCCGTCCTGAAAGGCCTCCACCGTGTGGATGAGGGCTTTCCGACCGCGCATCGTGACGGCGCCGAGCCGGGTGTCGAGGTTGCTGAAGTGCCCGAACTCGTGGACGAGGACGGCGCGCAGCTGGGCGGCGGTCAAGCCGGCGAGCAGCGGCAGGCCCAGGAGCATAAGGCGTCGTCCTGGCAGCAGTCCCAGCAACCGGCTCTGTTCGGAGACCCCCGCGTTGACGTCGGCGACCAGGTAGAGCTCGTCCGGCGGCCGCTGTCCCGTCGCCTCGGCGGCGGCCCGTATCTGTTCCCACAGCTCGGGTTGGTCCTCCGGGGCGACCGGCACCGCGTCGGTCACCGGCGGCAGCCGCCCGGCCCGCAGAAACGCGAACATGCCGCGCAGAATCGCCGCCGCCAGCAGGAAGGTGACGGTCAGCAGGGTGCCCTCGACCCAGGCGGCCCGCGCGCTGTACAGCCTCGTCAACACCAGCCAGTCGAGCACCGCCATGGCCGTCAGCAGAACCACGCCCATGAGGAAGAAGCCGACCAGCAGCGCGAACGCGCGCACGGCGCGCAGTCGGAACGTCATCGAGGATCCCCACCCACATGATGCAGCGGCCTGAACAGGCCGGAATTGTCGGCGGATACTACCTGGAGTTTTCCGACGGAAACGGTCCGACCGCAGTTCTCCGAGTGAGCCTGGCCCGCAAGAAGGGCCGCTGGACTCGGCCGCTGGTCTCGGCCGCTTCCGGACGGTCGCCGTTTCAGCCGGCGCGGGTCCAGAGGGTGAGGTCGCTGCTGGTGGCGACGGCGAGGGTGTGGCCGGAGGGGGAGAAGCCGATGGTTCGAAGCTCGCTGTAGTGGGAGTTGAAGATGTGCCACCAGCCGTCGCCGTGCGGCTCACGGTGGGGCATGCCGCTGCCGTGGGTGAGCAGGACGCGTTCGTGCGGCCAGGCCGGGTGGACGACCTCCAGGCCCCAGCCGCCGACGGCCGTCAGGTGCAGGCCACCGCCGTAGAGCCCGGCGATGTGCACCCTGGTCCCGGCGATCGGACCCAGCCCCGGGCAGGTCAGGTCGGCGGTGGAGTCGGGGGTGTCGTCCTCGGGTTCGGGGTCCCGCTCCCGGGCGATCTTCTCGCCGGTGACGGCGTCGAAGAGGCCGTGCCCGTCGTGCGAGACGACCATCACCAGGTCGTTGCCAGTGTCGGGGTGGGTGGCGAACCCGATCCCGAGCAACCCGCCGACGGCAGCGCACGAGGCGAAGCCCGGGGTGACGGGCGGGGCGAAGGGCGGGGCGAAGACCGGCCGCCAGGGCTCGGGTGCGGGGAGCACGGGGGCGGCGAGCATACGGTCACGCAGGGCCTGCTGGTACGGGGTGAGCTCAGAGCCGAGCGACTGCTCCGCCGGCTCGGTCTCCTCGGCACGCTTCTTCACGCCGCAATGATCCACGAACCACGGTTCCTGGTTGCCGCCGCGCTGCTCACCACTCGATGAAGCGGGGGTCCGATGCCCCCGGCGGAGTACGGGTGCGTGTACCCGGCGTCCACGGCCGGATTGTCGTGCGTCGCCAGAGAGCTGCGAACAGGTGCGCGAGCGCGTGTTCGGCGTCTGTCACCTCATCCGTGCAGGTGGGTGAGGGGTGCGTCTCCAAGGGGATAGGGGCGTTCCTGGGGCAGCAACCGGGTGGCTGCGTCCAGGTCTCCCCTTTGGACGAGGGCGTGGATCTCGTGAGCGAGTGGTGTCACGTCCCGGATGGCGACCGTCCACTCGTCCGCGTAACGGCGTGCGGCCTCACCGGAGAGGCCGAGTTGCAGCGATCGGTACGGCAAGGGCCGTAGGCGCAGATCCCGCTCGGGATCCCACTGCACACGAGCGGGCGCACGCTTCAACTGGCGCTGCCAGGTGGCGCGGTCGGGATGCACCTCGCGGGCGTAGCTCGACAGACACGCGTTGCGCAGCGCCCAGTCGAAGCCTTCGCGGCTGATCTCGACGGCCAGAACGGTCTCCTGCCCCTCCTTGGCGCCCCAGCCGCAGCGGTACATCATCCACAGGAAACTGGGCTTGATCCATGTCATCCTGTCGCGCTTCCACGCGGTGGGGAAACGGCCCTCGCGGACGGCGGGCAGACCGATGTACGGGGAATACGCCTGGTAGACGGTGATCGTGGCGTCCGCATAGTCCGCGCGGATCTCACGGTGGGGTTGTTCCATGACGTACAGCGTGGGGGCGGCCGGTTCAGGCGACCACTGATTTTCAGTGGGTGCCGAGACCCTCGCTCAGTGGCCCTGTGCTTCGCGAAGCGCGGCGACCTGAGAATTGAGAAGGTCGGGGTCCACCTTCGGCATGAAAGAGCGCTTCTTCGCTGCCGAGAGGCGGCTGCCGACAATGATGTCCGCCACGTCGGTGACAGTCGCGTCACCAGCGCGGACCGTGGTGATCAGGACGAACGTGTCCGACTTGAACCCGCCCTGGTCGTTCGTCCAGTGCATCCGGAAGCTCACGGAAGCGTCTCCCAACTCAACGCCTTGTCGAGGGAGGCCAGGTGCGCTTTCGCGTCTCCGGACTCATAGCCGGCAAAGGAGAGGAACTCGGTCGGAGGGGCGAACTCGGAACGGCTTATCGGGATTCTGGCATCGGCAACCGACGTGGCAGCACGGACACGAGCGTCCCAGAGGGGACGGCACGCCTTCGGCCGCACATCAGAACTGGACGCACCGTCATCGTCAGTCGACTTGGGCGCGTCGAGAACGCGATAGCCCGGTAGGGCCCCCTCAGTGGGGAGTGCCGCCACCAACTCGGCGGCGCTCAACGGCCGCCCACTCGCGGACGGTGTCCTCGACGGAACCGACGGCCTGGACTCGCCGCCCACGTCGCTGACCGCTGAGGAACACCCTCCGGCAAGAACAAGCACGGCACCGACCGCGGCCACCGCCAGGAAGCAACGGCCTCGTGCGAACCACATGCGGACCCCCGTCACAGAACGCCGAATGGCACGCAGCGTATGCAGCCGGCAGTCCTCGGTGCTCCGGAACTCGAGAGATTGGCCGATCAGGTGGTCAGTGGCTAAGAGGGGCTGTCGTGGCGTATGCGATGAGGTTCGCGAAGCGCAGCCAGGACACCCCGGTGCCGTCCAACCCGCAGTACCCCGCCGGGTTCTTGTCGAGGTACTGCTGGTGCCTCTGCTTAGTTGCTCATCGCTCGATGTGGCGGGGGTCTGGCCAGGCTGAGATTGGCTCGTCGGCAACCGAGTAGATCTCCAGGAGCGACAGGTAACCGTCCTCTGTACAGACCATCACACCAGCCGAGTCCGGGTCGGTGTACCCCGCTTCCACGGCCGGATTGTCATGCGACTGCGCGGGAGCCACGGCTGTACGGTCCACCTCCAGATCGACCGTTGCACAGCCGCAGCCGCACCTGCCCACCACCCGGGTGTGGGGAACCTGGGCCAGCAGGGCCACGCTGACCGGGTCTGAGCCGGCCAGCAGCGCCCGCAGGGTTGCCGTGACGTCCGGCGGCAGTGGCTCAGTCATCCGTCACCGCCAAGCCGATCGGGCAAGAGACACCGGTCCCGCCCACCCGCAGTACCCACCCGGGTTTTTGCTGCCCGAAAGGTACTGCTGGTGATATCCCTCGGCGGCGTAGAACGGTGGGGGAGGCGGAGAGTAGGGGGGCGCGGGGAGGGCGGCACGGCTGTCAACAGCCGTCCGCCGCCCGGCATTGCGCCGCCCGGCATTGCGCCGCCCCGCACTCCACCGCCCCGCACTCCACCGCCCGCCTCAGTGCGGCAGCGTCGCTGGGCTGCCGCCGTTCGCCTCGTAGCCCGCCACCGCCAGCGCCCGGTAGACCGCGAACTCCGCCGCCGGGTCCGGGGACAGGGTCCACGGCAGGGCGCCCACGTGGCCGTCGATGTGTATGAGCTGGTTCATGGCCTCCGCCCAGCGCTCGCCGCGGACCAGGAAGAAGACCAGCATGTGCCGGACGTGCGCCAGCATCGGGTCGTCCGCGCGGGCCGAGTGCACGGCGTGCAGCGCGCCGTGGATCGCCTTCGTCACCACCTCGCTCTGATAGAAGCCGGCGACCAGGTTGACCTCGGGCAGGTGCTCGAAGACCGCGAACAGCGGCATCGCCGCCAGGAGCGAGCCCTGGGGCGCGCGGGCCGCGGCCGCCTCCGCGAAGGACATCGCCTGCTCGCGCGAGCCGTGCCACTTCTCGCACCAGTAGTGCAGCGCCGCCAGATGAGCGCCCATGTGCGCCGGGGCGCGGTCCAGGATCTTCAGCCAGAGCTGCTCGAACTCCTCGCGGGAGTACGCGAGACCGCGGGCCACGGACAACTCGACGATGTACGGGATCGGGTCACCCGGAGCCAGCAGCGCCGCCTCGCCGGACGCCGCCCTAGCCTCCTCCATGATGATCCGGAAGTCGTCCGTGCCCGGCGTCGCCGTCCGCCACGCCTGCTGCACCAGGAACTCCGCGTGCACGGCCGCACCGCCCGCGTCCTTCGGCGCCTCGGCCCGCCACACCCGCAGCCACTGCCCGCCCGGCGTCTCGCTCACCCCGCCCGGCCGCTGCGCCAGCTCCAGGGAGGCCGCGCCCGCGAAGGCCTGCACGCGCTGCCAGCGCAGCTCGCCCTCCGCCCCGGTGCCGACGAGCAGCTGGGAGGCCGCGCGGTAGTCCTGCGTGCGCTGCACCAGGTCCAGTACGTCCAGCAGGTCCTGGTCGGGGCCGGGCATCCGGACGTCCAGTTCCTCCTGCCGTACGAAGCCGTACTCCGCCGGGTCCGCGGCGTCGGGGTGGCCCGGCGGGACCCGCTCGATCATGCCCCGCCTGCGCCGCATGACAGGCAGCACCACGAAGCCCAGCATGACCAGGGCCATCAGGACCCAGAGAATCTCCATGCCACAAGCGTTCCAGACGCCGCCGACAATTGGCCAACCAGGCCCCCGGCCTGTGGATAACCCGGCCGGACAATGCCGAGCTCGAAGGCATGTACACCTCACCGCCGACATCGGTCCGGAATGCGGACTACGCTCGGGGCCCATGAGCGACAGGCACATCAGTCAGCACTTCGAGACCCTCGCGATCCACGCGGGCAACACCGCCGATCCCCTCACCGGCGCGGTCGTCCCGCCGATCTACCAGGTCTCCACGTACAAGCAGGACGGCGTCGGGGGCCTGCGCGGCGGCTATGAGTACAGCCGCAGCGCCAACCCGACCCGCACCGCCCTGGAGGAGAACCTCGCCGCCCTCGAAGGCGGTCGCCGAGGTCTCGCGTTCGCGTCCGGACTGGCGGCCGAGGACTGCCTGTTGCGTACGCTGCTCAGCCCCGGCGACCACGTGGTCATCCCCAACGACGCCTACGGTGGCACGTTCCGCCTCTTCGCCAAGGTCGTCGCCCGCTGGGGCGTGGAGTGGTCGGTCGCCGACACCAGCGACCCCGCCGCCGTGCGGGCCGCCATCACCCCGAAGACCAAGGCCGTGTGGGTGGAGACCCCCTCCAACCCGCTGCTCGGCATCACCGACATCGCCGCCGTCGCGCAGATCGCCCGGGACGCGGGCGCGAAGCTCGTCGTCGACAACACCTTCGCCACGCCCTACCTCCAGCAGCCGCTCGCGCTCGGCGCGGACGTCGTCGTGCACTCCCTCACCAAGTACATGGGCGGCCACTCCGACGTCGTCGGCGGTGCGCTCATCGTCGGTGACGAGGCGCTCGGCGAGGAACTGGCGTACCACCAGAACGCGATGGGCGCGGTCGCCGGGCCCTTCGACTCCTGGCTCGTGCTGCGCGGCACCAAGACGCTCTCCGTGCGCATGGACCGGCACAGCGAGAACGCCACCAAGGTCGCCGACATGCTGACCCGACACGCGCGCGTGACGAAGGTCCTCTACCCGGGCCTGGAGGACCACCCCGGCCACGAGGTCGCCGCCAAGCAGATGCGGGCCTTCGGCGGCATGGTCTCCTTCCAGGTCGAGGGCGGCGAGGAGGCGGCCGTCGAGGTCTGCAACCGCGCCAAGGTGTTCACGCTGGGCGAGTCCCTGGGCGGCGTCGAGTCACTCATCGAGCACCCCGGCCGGATGACGCACGCCTCCGCGGCGGGCAGCGCCCTGGAGGTGCCCGCCGACCTGGTGCGCCTCTCCGTGGGCATCGAGAACGTCGAGGACCTGCTGGAGGACCTCCAGCAGGCGCTGGGCCGCTAGCCCCTCGGGCTCACCAGCCGGTCAGTGGTGGAGTCGTCTCCGACGGCGGCTCCACCCAGGGGCGGGCCATCACCGCCCACACCACGAAGGCGACGCTCGCCGCGAACAGCAGGAACCACATCACGCGGCGGGCCGCCCGTCTGCGCCGCAGCATGCGGGCGCCCCGGCGCACCACCTCCGCGTGCAGCTCCGGGGGCACGGGCGGTGGCGCCTGCTCCATGATCCGCCGTACGGCGGCCTCACGCTCGGGCCGGTTCACGGCAGCCTCCCGCCGGTCGTACGGCCGATCGGCCCCGGCTCTCTCATGACGGCGCCATCTTCGCCCCGCCCACCGCGGGCGCCGGGCCCCGTGGCGGGTGCAGCAGGGTCGCTGTCGCCCGGTCGCAGATCGTGTGGACGCGCTCCGTCGGCAGGCCGAGGAGGGCCGCCGTCTGCTGCTCGGCGACACCCTCGTAGAGCCTGAGGACGAGGACGAGGCGCTCCTGCGGGGCCAGACCGGCCAGGGGGCTGGCGGGATGGGGACGTGCGCCGGCCAGGCCGCCGTACTGGTGCCAGGCGCCGCGGGCGAAGCGGGTGGCGAGGTACTGGCGGGTGCGGTCGTACGGATCCTCGCCGTGCAGTCCGTCCCAGCACGCGTACGTGTGGGCGAGCGCCAGCGTCAGCAGGCGCCGCGCGCGCGGGTTGTCGTCCGGGGCCTCCGCGGTGAGGAGGGTCGCGGCATGCAGCAGCCGCCCGGCCGCGCCCGCGACGAACGCCTCGAACTCCCGGGCACGGCGAGCGTCTTGAGACGCATGCCGTTGTCGCACCGCGCCTCCCGCCGCAGACCGACCGTGTGAGGGAACCGGCCCCCGGGTCGCGGACGGGATACGGAACCGTGTGCGACTCGGGACCCGGTCTCATATGAGGCCAGGGGTGGCCTTTCGGTCAAGAGCCGCGCGCGGACACATCAACCCGGCGAGGAGCCGACTGCTCAGGGGACCGACCGTTCAGGTGACCGGCCATTCAGAGGGCCGACCGTTCAGGTGGCCGACCGTTCAGGTGACCGGCCGCTCAGGAAGCCGACGGCGAGTCCGCCCCCGGCAGCCCCTGTGCCGCCATCCGGGAGGAGAGCGCGGTGTTGAAGCGCGTGAGGAGCGTGCAGAACGCCTCGCGCTCCTCCGGCGCCCAGTCGTGTGTCAGCTCGGCCATCAACTGACGCCTGGAGGAGCGCACTTCCTCCAGGCGCGACAACCCGCGCGGGGACAGCTGGAGCACCACGGCCCGCCCGTCCTCCGGGTGCGAGGTGCGCTTGACGAGCCCGGTGTCCACGAGCGGCGCCACCTGCCGGGTCACCGTCGACGAGTCGATGCCCATGCTCGCGGCGAGCGCCTTGACGCCCATCGGGCCTTCCTTGTCGAGGCGGTTGAGCAGCAGGTATGCGGCGCGGTCCATGGAGTTGCGCACCTGCCCGACCCCGCCGAGCCGGGTCTGTTCGGCACGTCGGGCGAAGACCGCCACCTCGTGCTGGAGCGTGTCGAGGAGACCGGTGTCACCGACGGTCGTCATGTCCATCGACATTTCAGGTGTTGTGGGCATGGCCGGGGGCTCACTTCAGATAAGGGGTGCTGGGTTGGGGGACAGGGTACGCGGCCGGAAGGCGGGCCGTACCGGCGCTGCGCAAACCGGTCTCGGAGGTTGGTCACAGCGGCCGCTTGCGCCTGTGAACTGCGATGCTTGTGTCATGAGCTACGGCACGGCTGACTCCTTGCACTCCCTGCGGCCCGTCACCCTCGACGATGTGAGGGGCGCCCAGAAGATGCTCACGGGAGTGGCACGGGTGACCGCGATGGAGGGCAGTCGGCACCTCTCCCAGCTGGTCGGCGCGCCGGTGCACTTCAAGTGCGAGAACCTCCAGCGCACCGGGTCGTTCAAGCTGCGCGGCGCCTACGTCCGGATCGCCGGGCTGCTGCCCGAGGAGCGGGCCGCCGGGGTCGTCGCCGCGAGCGCGGGCAACCACGCGCAGGGCGTCGCGCTGGCGTCGGCGCTGCTGGGCGTGCGGTCGACGGTGTTCATGCCGATGGGCGCTCCACTGCCGAAGATCAGCGCGACCCGGGAGTACGGCGCCGAGGTGAGGCTGCACGGGCAGGTGGTCGACGAGACGCTGGCCGCCGCGCAGGAGTACGCGGAGCAGACCGGCGCGGTGTTCATCCATCCCTTCGACCACCCCGACGTCATCGCGGGCCAGGGCACGGTCGGCCTGGAGATCCTGGAGCAGTGCCCGGAGGTGCGCACGATCGTCCTCGGGATCGGCGGCGGCGGTCTCGCGGCCGGTGTCGCGATCGCGGTGAAGTCGCTGCGGCCCGACGTGCGGATCGTCGGCGTCCAGGCGGCGGGCGCGGCGGCGTATCCGCCCTCGCTCGCGGCCGGGCGGCCGGTGTCGATCGAGAACCCGGCGACGATGGCCGACGGCATGAAGGTCGGGCGGCCCGGCGACGTGCCGTTCGAGATCGTCGGCGAACTGGTCGACGAGGTGCGCACGGTCAGCGAGGACGAGCTGTCCGCGGCGCTGCTGCTGAGCCTGGAGCGGGCCAAGCTGGTCGTCGAGCCGGCCGGCGCGAGCCCCGTCGCGGCGCTGCTGAGCGACCCCGGCGCCTTCGAGGGGCCGGTCGTCGCCGTGCTGTCCGGCGGCAATGTCGACCCGGTGCTGTTGCAACGGGTCCTGCGGCACGGCATGGCGGCGCAGGGCCGCTATCTGGCCGTACGGCTGCGGCTCACGGACCGGCCGGGCGCTCTCGCCACGCTTCTCGGGGTGTTGTCAGTGGTCGACGCTAACGTGCTCGACGTGAGCCATGTGCGGACCGACCCACGGCTCGGGCTCACCGAGGCGGAGGTCGAGCTGCACCTGGAGACAAAGGGCCCCGAGCACTGCGCCGAGGTCGGCCAGGCCCTGCGGAACGCGGGCTACACGGTCATCGACTGAGGTCAGCGGCTTGGATTCACCCTTTCGGGAAAGTCCATTGAGACTCGCGATACATCGCGTTATGGTGTGTCTCGAGAAAAGGACAGGCGGCAGAACCAGCGCAAACCTAGGCTTCTCGAAGAATCCCCGACGACGTGGAGACTCATATGCCAGGCGCCATCTATGCCGAAGGCCTGGTGAAGACCTTCGGTGACGTAAGGGCTCTGGACGGCGTGGACCTCGACGTGCCGGAAGGCACCGTCCTGGGCCTGCTCGGGCCGAACGGCGCGGGCAAGACGACGACCGTCCGCTGCCTGACAACCCTGCTGCGGCCCGACAGCGGCTCGGCGGTCGTCGCGGGCATCGACGTCCTCAAGCACCCCGACGCCGTACGCCGTTCCATCGGGCTCTCCGGCCAGTTCGCGGCGGTCGACGAGTATCTGACCGGCCGCGAGAACCTCCAGATGGTCGGCCAGCTGTACCAGATGAGGGCGAAGGCGGCGAAGGCCCGGGCGGTCGAGCTGCTGGAGCAGTTCGACCTCACCGACGCCGCCGACCGCCCCACCAAGACCTACTCCGGCGGTATGCGCCGCCGCCTCGACCTCGCCGCCGCCCTGGTCGTCTCCCCGCCCGTGATGTTCATGGACGAACCGACGACCGGCCTCGACCCGCGCAACCGCCAGCTGCTGTGGGACGTCATCAAGCGACTCGTCTCCGGCGGCACCACCCTGCTGCTGACCACGCAGTACCTCGAAGAGGCCGACCACCTCGCCCATGACATCGCCGTCGTCGACCACGGCCGTCTCATCGCCCAGGGCACCTCCGACCAGCTCAAAGCCCGCACCGGCGGCGAGCGCGTCGAGGTCGTCGTCCATGAGCGCGAGGACATACGGACCGCCTCCGAGGTCCTGCGCGGCTTCGGCAAGGGGGACACCACGGTCGAGGAGCACACCCGCAAGCTCACCGTCCCCGTCACCGGCGGCGCCAAGCTGCTCGCCGAGGTCATCCGCGAACTCGACACCCGTGGCATCGAGATCGACGACATCGGCCTGCGCCGCCCCACCCTCGACGACGTGTTCCTCTCCCTGACCGGCCATGTCGCCGAGGAGAAGGAAGAGGCGAACGGCGAGGAGAGCGCCAAGGGGAGCGCCGGAGAGAGCGGCAACGCCAGCGGCAAGGAGGCCGCCAACCAATGAGTGCTGTCACCGACACCGCACGCGTCGCACCGGCCGGCAACCCGGTCAGCCAGTCCGTCCGGGACTCCATGGTCGTCGCGAAACGCAATCTGATCCGGATGTCCCGGATCCCGGAGATGATCATCTACGGGCTGATCCAGCCCATCATGTTCGTGGTGCTCTTCACCTACGTCTTCGGCGGTTCCATGCAGATCGGCGGCAGCACCAGCGCCGTCGACTACAAGAACTTCCTGATGGCCGGCATCTTCGCGCAGACCGTCACCTTCGCCACCGCCAGCTCCGGCGCGGGCATCGCCGACGACATGCACAAGGGGCTCATCGACCGCTTCCGTTCGCTGCCCATGGCCAGGGGCGCCGTGCTCACCGGGCGTACGTTCGCCGACCTCGTGCAGACCGCGCTCACCCTGATAGTCCTCGCGGTGGTCGCCCTCCTGGTCGGCTGGCGAGTCGGGTCGGACGCGGACACCAACATCGGCAAGGTGCTGGGCGCCTTCGGGCTGCTGCTCCTGCTCGGGTACGCGTTCACCTGGATCGGCGCCCTGATCGGCATGTCCGTCCGCACCCCCGAGGCGGCCACGTCCAGCGGGCTGATCTGGCTCTTCCCGGTCACGTTCATCTCGAACGCGTTCGTGGACACCAGCCATATGACGCCGTGGCTGCGCCACGTCGCCGACTGGAACCCGTTCAGCGCGACGGTCCAGGCGTCCCGGGAGCTCTTCGGCAACCCGGGGGTCTCGACCTCCGAGGCCTGGCCGATGCAGCACTCGGTATGGGCCTCGCTGATCTACTCGGTCCTGATCATCGTGGTGTTCAGGACCCTGTCGGTCAGGAAGTACCGCTCGGCGACGGCATGACCGAGACGGCATGACAGAGCCCCCGGTGCCGGGAGGCGCCGGGGGCTCGTCGAAGCGGAAGAGAACGGCTCAGCCGCTGTAGGGCTCGGCCGTGAGGATCGTCACGGACGCCTTCTTGCCGTTGGGCAGCTCGTACTCCGCTTCCTCGCCGACCTTGTGGCCGATCACGCCGGAGCCCAGCGGGGACTGCGGCGAGTAGGTCTCGATGTCGGAGCTGGCGTACTCGCGGGAGGCGAGCAGGAAGGTCATCGTGTCGTCCTTGTCGCCGTCGAAGGCGATCGTGACGACCATGCCGGGCGCGACCGTGCCGTCGGCGGACGCCGGGGCCTCGCCGACCTTGGCCTTCTCCAGGAGCTGGGTCAGCTGGCGGATGCGGAGCTCCTGCTTGCCCTGCTCTTCCTTGGCCGCGTGGTACCCGCCGTTCTCGCGCAGGTCGCCCTCCTCGCGCGCGGCCGCGATCTTCGCGGTGACTTCCTCGCGCGCGGGACCAGACAGGTACGCCAGCTCTTCCTTGAGCTTGGTGTACGCCTCCTGCGTAAGCCAGGTGACGTCTTCGCTGGTCTGGGTCACAGGTGCTCCTCGTAGGTACTGGGAATACAAAGCATCGCCCTACCCAGAAGAATGTTCCTTCACGGATGGGCGAAACCACGAGCCTAACAATTCAACGGCCCAAGGGGGAGGACATAACCCACCAGATTCACGTCAACGCAGGTCAGCCAGTACGTAATGCAGATGAACTCAGTCGGCGTGACAGCCCAGGAGCTCGGCGGTGGTGCCCTGCGACGTCGTACGGAGCGTGACGACCTTGTCGATGCGGGTGGCGTCCCCGGAGAAGCGGAAGTCGGCCCGGCCGACCTCGGCGCCGTTCTCCGCCTGGGAGCGGATCGTGCAGTAGCCGCTGGCGCCGGCGTCCTTGCGGACCTCCAGATGCACCTGCACCGCGTCCTGCTGCGGCTCGAAGGTGATCACTTCGGCGCTGATCTCGTTCTTGACGACGTAGTGCCAGGCGAAATAACCCATCATCGCGACCAGCAGGGCCCCGAGGACGACGGCGGCGATCCTGACCTTGTGGTCGGCGCGCTCGTCCGAGGAACGGCCGTAACGGCCCTCGGGCAGTCGCGTGGTCGACGCGCTCATGATCGTCCTCTCGGCAGAAACCGGACGGATACCGGGCCTCGTCCCGACCCCGGAATTATTCGCCCTCCGATTCGGTCACTATAGAAGCGCCGATCGCACCCGAAGACACCGGGGCGCCGACTTACTGAGGATTGAGTCTTGACTGACCAGCTGCGACTGATGGCCGTTCACGCGCACCCCGACGACGAGTCGAGCAAGGGCGCGGCCACCATGGCGAAGTACGTGTCCGAGGGGGTGGACGTGCTGGTCGTGACCTGCACGGGAGGGGAGCGCGGCTCCATCCTCAATCCGAAGCTACAGGGTGACAGCTACATCGAGGAGCACATCCACGAGGTACGCAAGAGGGAGATGGACGAGGCCCGCGAGATCCTCGGTGTGAAGCAGGAGTGGCTCGGCTTCGTCGACTCCGGTCTGCCCGAGGGCGACCCGCTGCCGCCGCTCCCCGAGGGCTGCTTCGCCCTCGAGGACGTCGACAAGGCGGCCGGCGAGCTGGTGCGGAAGATCCGCGCGTTCCGTCCCCAGGTGATCACCACGTACGACGAAAACGGTGGCTACCCGCACCCCGACCACATCATGACCCACAAGATCTCGATGGTGGCGTTCGAAGGGGCGGCGGACACCGAGAAGTACCCGGAGGCCGAGTTCGGCCCCGCCTACCAGGCGCAGAAGCTCTACTACAACCAGGGCTTCAACCGCCCGCGCACCGAGGCGCTGCACCAGGCGATGCTGGACCGCGGCCTGGAGTCGCCGTACGGGGAGTGGCTCAAGCGCTGGAGCGAGATCGAGCGCGCCGAGCGCACGCTGACCACGCACATCCCGTGCGCCGAGTTCTACGAGATCCGCGACAAGGCGCTGATCGCGCACGCCACGCAGATCGACCCCGACGGCGGTTGGTTCAAGGTCCCGATGGAGGTCCAGAAGGAGGTCTGGCCGACGGAGGAGTACGAGCTCGCGAAGTCCCTAGTCGATACCTCCCTCCCCGAGGACGACCTCTTCGCGGGCATCCGGGACAATGCCTGACATGAGCGCAAGCGTGAGCCTGGCAATGACGCATCTCGCCCCCCTCGCCAAGGAGGTGGACGAGAACAAGGTCACCCCCGGCATCCTCGGCTTCATCGTCTTCGCGGTGATGGCCCTGGCGGTGTGGGGCCTGATGAAGTCGATGAGCCGGCAGCTGAGGAAGGTCGACTTCAAGGAGACCCCGGACCCGGGGGCCGAGACCGCGTCCGAGACGGCCCCGGCCAAGCCCGCCCAGGGCTGACCACGGTCACGGTCAGGCCCGGTGGCGATCAGTTCCTGGCCGCCACCGCCACCCCCATGACCTCCCGCGCATGCCGGTTCGGGACCATCCCGAGCCGCCATGCCTGCCAGCCGGACTCCAGGCTCACCCCCCGCTCCAGCAGAAGCAGATACGCCTCGATGTAGTCGTCGAGCTTCTCGTCCCGGGACGGATGGCCGCCCCGGGACAACTGGGACAGCTCCTCCTGCGCGACCGCCGTGCCGATCTCCATGCCGCCCGGGGCCGCGTAGGGGAGCAGGGTGCAGCGCAGGAAGCGGGCCCAGTCCTCGCCGCGGCGGTCGCCGTACGAGGTGAACAGGCCGATCGCCTCGTCGCACAGGGCGAGCGCCTGCGGGGTACGGGCGTTGCCCGCGTCCACCACGGCCAGCTCCAGGCAGGTCCACGCCTCGCCGTGCGCGACACCGATGCGCTGGAAGTCGGCGCGGGCGTCGACCAGCAATTGCCGCGCGAAACCCGAGTTGCGCAGGGAGCCCGTCTGCGCCGCTCGCTGGTCCCTCGTGACCCGCGCCGAGTGGTGGCGGGCGCAGGCCAGGCCGTACACGTCGCGGATGCGGGAGAACATCGTCCGGGAACGTTCCAGCTCGCGGACCGCCAGGTCCAGGTTGCCGGTCTCCTCCAGTGCCTGGCCCAGGTAGTAGACGGACCAGGCCTCACCGCGCGCGTCCTCGTTGTCGCGGTGCCGGGACGCCGCCTGGCGCAGGCCGTCCACGGCGACGGAGGGGTCGCCGGCGACGAGCCGGGCGCGGGCCAGCTGCGTCAGGGCCCAGGCCTCGCCGCGGGCGTCGCGGGTGCGGCCGTAGAGATCCAGGGCCGTGCGCAGTTCCTCCTCGGCTCTGGGTACGTCGCCCATGCGCAGCCCCAGCTGGCCGAGCTGGAAGTGGGCCCAGGCCTCGCCGTGCACGGACTCGCCCGCGTGATGCAGCACCAGGGACTGGGTGAGCAGGTCCATGGCCTCGGTCAGATGGGCCCGGTCGCGTTCCACCGCCGCCAGCGCGTGCATCGTCCAGGCCCGGTCCGTCGCCAGTTCCGGGGCCGCCTGGAGGTCCAGGGCCTCGTGCAGCTTGGCCGCCGCCTCCGTCAGGTTGCCCTGGTGGTGGAGGGTGATGCCGAGGGAGCAGAGCGCCCGGGCCGCGCCCGCGTCGTGATGGGCCTCCATGTACAGGTCGACCACCGAGGTCAGCGTCGTGCGCGCCTTGTCCAGCTCGCCCAGCTGGCGGGCCGCGATACCCGTGCGCCACTGCACCGAGCGGACCAGCAGCCCCTGGTCGACGGCCTGCGCCAGCTCGCTGATCTCACCCAGGCGGTAGAGATCACCGCGCAGCAGGCAGTAGTCGCACAGCGCGCCGAGAAGGTTCAGCACCGCCGCCTGGTTCACGCCCTCCGCGTGCCGCAGCGTCGAGGTGATGAAGCTCGACTCGTCGTCCAGCCAGCGCAGCGCCTCGTCCAGCGAGGTGAAGCCGTGCGGGCTGAAACGGTCCGAACGGGTCGACATGTTGCCGTCGACCAGGCGCAGCACCGAGTCGGCCAGCTCGGCGTAGTTCACGATGAGACGTTCCTGCGCCGCCGTACGCTCCGCCGGTTCCTCCTCGTCGAGGAGACGGGCCTGGGCGAAGGCGCGGACCAGGTCGTGCAGGCGGTAGCGGTCGCCGCGGACATGGTCGAGCAGGCCCGCGCGGGAGAGCGCGACGAGCTGCCGGGTCGCCTCCGCCTGGTCCGTGGCCAGCAGCGCCGCGGCCGCTGCCGCGCCCAGGGACGCCCGGCCCGCCAGCGCCAGACGGCGCAGCAGTCGGCGGGCCGGTTCCGACTGGTCGGTGTAGCGCAGCCACAGCACCCGCTCGGTCGGCTCCACCGGGCCGTACGCGCCCAGGTCCGAGGCCAGTTGGCGCGGTGAACGCGGGCCGAGGGACGAGCCCGCGATGCGCAGCGCGAGCGGCAGACCGCCGCACAGCTCCCTGATCCGGTCGACGGACTCGGCGTCGTACGGACCCGATGTGTCCTGCGCCGTCGCGCCGAGCAGTTCCTCCGCGCCCGCCGGATCCAGCGCCTCCACCGGGAGGTGGTGCACCCAGGCCGGAAGGTCGGCGGGCAGCTTCAGCGGGACCCGGCTGGTGACCAGGACCAGGCTGTCGGACCGCTCGGGGACGAGCGTGCGGACCTGCTCGGGGTCCGAGGCGTCGTCCAGGACGACCGTCACCGGCAGACCCGTCAGATGCTGGTGGTACAGCTCGCTCAGCCGCTTGACCTGCTGGTCGGGGGAGGAACGCTCCCGGAACAGCAGCTGCTCGCGGGGCGCGCCGAGCCGGTTCAGCAGATGCAGCAGCGCGTCCCGGGTGGGCAGCGGCGGCTCCTCCGGGCTGTCGCCGCGCAGATCCACCACGCACGCGCCCCGGAAGTGGTCCCGCAGATCGTGCGCGGCGTGCAGCGCGAGCGTCGAACGACCGCTGCCGGACGGGCCGTGCAGCACCACCACCGTCGGCCGCGTCTCCGTGCTCGCCCGCGCCGACTGCACCCACTGCCTGATCCGGCCCACCTCCTGCCGTCGGCCCGCGAACGCGGCGGCCGGCTCGGGGAGTTGACCGAACGACTGCTCCAACACGTTCCTGCCACGCGCCGCCGCGCTCTTGTCGGCGCCCTTCAGCCGCGGCCCCGTCTTCTTCGGCCCGGTCGACGCGATCCGCACCCGCTGCTGGTCCAGGAACGGCCTGATGCCCCGCACCTCAAGAGCGGTCAGCCACGACAGCCTGAGCTGCTCGGGCCCGCCCGGCTGGCTCGCCGCGCCCGCCTGGTGATGCGCGGCCGGCAGATGCGACCCGGCGACCTTCACCACGGTCGCCGCGGCCCCCACGACCCCGACGGTCACCCCGGCACCGAGGGCCGTCCCCGCGCCGGTCCCCAGCACCAGGTCGGCGACGACAGCGGCCGTCGCGGCAACCCCGGCCACCAGCAACGGAGTTCCGCCACCCTCCTTCGCGTACCGCTGCCCGAACGTCAGTTGCCCGGCCGCCGCCTCGTCCAGCGCGCGCGTGTACGCCTCGTACTCCTCGGTGGCCGTCTCGGCCATGGCGTCCAGTGCACCGCGCGCCCGTGACAGCAGCACACCCCCGTCGATGCGCCCGCCCGACCGCCGCACCTCCTCCTCCACGGCCCGCACCACCAGCCGCTCGGCCTCCACCCGATGGCTGTCCCGCATGTCTCGTCCCCCTCCGACGACAACGGTGTTCTTGGTCAAGTGTGCTGCGGACGGGCCGCTGTGGGGAGAGGGCCGGAGGATCACCTTCTGCGACACGCCTGCCGGGTGACGGCTGGGGTACTGCGGCAGGATGGACCCCATGCCCAACCGACTGGCCCAAGAGACGTCCCCCTACCTGCTCCAGCACGCGGACAACCCCGTCGACTGGTGGCCGTGGTCCGGCGAGGCCTTCGAGGAGGCACGCAAGAGCGGCAAACCGGTGCTGCTCAGCGTCGGGTACTCCAGTTGCCACTGGTGTCATGTGATGGCGCACGAGTCCTTCGAGGACCAGGAGACCGCCGACTACCTCAACGCCCACTTCGTCAACATCAAGGTCGACCGCGAGGAGCGGCCCGACGTCGATGCCGTCTATATGGAGGCCGTGCAGGCCGCCACCGGGCAGGGTGGGTGGCCGATGACCGTGTTTCTCACGCCGGACGCCGAGCCCTTCTACTTCGGTACCTATTTTCCGCCCGCGCCCCGGCACGGGATGCCGTCCTTCCGGCAGGTGCTGGAGGGGGTGCGTGGTGCGTGGACCGACCGGCGGGACGAGGTCGCCGAGGTGGCGGAGAAGATCGTGCGGGACCTCGCCGGGCGGGAGATCTCGTACGGCGACGCGCAGGCGCCCGGCGAGGAGGAGCTGGCGGGGGCGCTGCTCGGGCTGACGCGGGAGTACGACCCGCAACGCGGCGGGTTCGGTGGGGCGCCGAAGTTCCCGCCGTCCATGGTCGTGGAGTTCCTGCTGCGCCATCACGCCCGGACCGGGGCCGAGGGCGCCTTGCAGATGGCGACGGACACATGCGAGCGGATGGCGCGTGGCGGGATCTACGACCAGCTGGGGGGTGGGTTCGCGCGGTACTCCGTCGATCGGGAGTGGGTGGTGCCCCACTTCGAGAAGATGCTCTACGACAATGCGCTGCTGTGCCGCGTGTACGCCCACCTCTGGCGGGCCACCGGTTCCGAGCTGGCCCGGCGGGTCGCCCTGGAGACCGCCGACTTCATGGTGCGTGAACTCCGCACGAACGAAGGCGGGTTCGCCTCCGCGCTGGATGCCGACAGTGATGACGGCACGGGCAGGCATGTCGAGGGGGCGTACTACGCGTGGACGCCCGCGCAGCTCTCCGAGGTGCTGGGCGTCGAGGATGCCGAGCTTGCCGCGCAGTACTTCGGGGTGACGGACGAAGGGACCTTCGAGGAAGGGGCCTCCGTTCTTCAACTGTCGCAGGACGAAGGCGTGTTCGAAGCCGAGAAGGTCGAGTCCGTCAAGCGGCGGCTGTTCGCCGCCCGGGAGGCCCGGCCCGCTCCCGGCCGGGACGACAAGGTCGTCGCCGCCTGGAACGGGCTCGCGATCGCCGCGCTGGCCGAGACCGGCGCCTACTTCGACCGGCCCGACCTGGTCGAGGCCGCCGTCGCCGCCGCGGATCTCCTCGTACGGCTGCATCTGGACGAGCAGGCGCGGCTGGCCCGGACCAGCAAGGACGGTCATGTCGGCGCCAACGCCGGGGTGTTGGAGGACTACGCGGATGTCGCGGAGGGGTTCCTCGCGCTCACGTCCGTGACGGGGGAGGGGGTGTGGCTGGAGTTCGCCGGGTTCCTGCTCGACCATGTGCTCGCGCGGTTCGTGGACGCGGAGTCGGGTGCGCTGTTCGACACCGCGTCGGACGCCGAGCAGCTCATCCGGCGGCCTCAGGATCCGACCGACAACGCCGTGCCGTCCGGATGGACCGCCGCCGCGGGGGCGTTGCTGAGCTATGCCGCGCAGACCGGCGCGGAGCCTCATCGCGCCGCCGCCGAGCGGGCGTTGGGCGTGGTGAAGGCGCTCGGGCCGCGGGTGCCGCGGTTCATCGGGTGGGGGCTCGCGGTCGCGGAGGCGCTGCTCGACGGGCCGCGTGAGGTGGCTGTCGTGGGGCCGGCGCTCGATGATCCGGCGACCAGGGCCCTGCACCGCGCGGCGCTTCTCGCGACCGCTCCCGGTGCCGTCGTCGCCGCGGGGGTCGTCGGGAGCGATGAACTGCCGTTGCTGGCCGACCGGCCGCTTGTCGGTGGTGAACCGGCCGCGTATGTCTGCCGTAATTTCACCTGTGACGCACCGACGACCGAGGTGGAACGGCTTCGATCATCGCTGAACGGGTGAAGTCACCACACCCCTACGAAACATAGTATTTATCGGAAGATCCCTCGCACTTCACAGATCACCCATAACCTCTCCACAGGGGCGCGGCAGGAGCGACACTCCTGCCGCGACCGGGGGTTTTTCAGGATCTGGGGGGATCTTTGCTGACGTCTGTCTTCATCGCTGCCGTTTCACTGGCCCTGTTCTGGATGGCGGCGTTCACGCTGTGGTGGCAGATGCACGCGTGGCGCACGCCCGAGGTGCTCGCCTCCACCCGGTTCAGCAGACCGGACGGGGGCGAACATGTCTCGTTCTCGCTCCTGCTGCCCGCGCGGCACGAACAGGTCGTACTCGACCACACCATCCAGCGGCTGCTGGAATCCAGCCACACCGACTTCGAGATCATCGTCATCGTCGGGCACGACGACCCGGAGACCACGGCGGTCGCCGAGGCGGCCGCCGAGCGCGATCCGCGCGTCCGGGTCGTCGTCGACACCCACGAGAAGAAGAACAAGCCGAAGGCGATGAACACGGCGCTGCCGCACTGCCGCGGTGACGTCGTCGGGGTCTTCGACGCCGAGGACCAGGTCCATCCGGAGCTGCTCGCCCATGTCGACCACGCCTTCCGGACCACCGGGGCGGACGTCGTGCAGGGCGGGGTCCAGCTCATCAACTTCCACTCCAGCTGGTACTCCCTGCGCAACTGCCTGGAGTACTTCTTCTGGTTCCGGTCGCGGTTGCATCTGCACGCGCAGAAGGGGTTCATTCCGCTCGGCGGCAACACCGTCTTCGTGCGGACCGCCACCCTCAAGGAGGCCGGGGGCTGGGACCCCGACTGTCTCGCCGAGGACTGCGACCTGGGCGTGCGGCTGTCGTCCGTCGGCAAGAAGGTCGTCGTCGCCTACGACTCCGACATGGTCACCCGTGAGGAGACCCCGGGCTCGCTGATGTCCCTGCTCAAGCAGCGCACCCGCTGGAACCAGGGCTTCCTCCAGGTCTACCGGAAGAAGGACTGGAAGCAGCTCCCCGGCCTCGGCCAGCGGCTGCTCGCCCGGTACACCCTGATGACACCGTTCCTCCAGGCCTTCTCCGGAGTGATCATCCCGCTCAACGTGGCCGTGGCGCTCTTCCTCGACGTGCCCGTCGGGATCGCCTTCATCACCTTCCTGCCGGCCGTCACCGCGCTCGTCACCTTCGTCTTCGAGCTCGTCGGACTGCACGACTTCGGCAAGCAGTACGGACTGCGGGTGCGCTTCGTGCACTACCTCAAGCTGATCGTGGGCGGCCCCTTCTACCAGGTCCTCCTCGCCGGGGCCGCGATCCGTGCCGTCTGGCGCGAACAACGCGGCCGTACCGAGTGGGAACTGACCAGCCACGTCGGCGCCCACCTGAACACCACACCGGTGATCCGAGAGGACGTCCCTGCGTGACCTCCACCCTTCCCGCGGTGACCGCTCCGAAGGTCCCCGCGCAGCGCCGGCCTGCGCCTGAAGCGCGTTCGACCAACCGAACGGCCCCGTCCAAGCGCCCCGACCTCGTCCTCTGCGGTGTCCTCCTCGTCGCGATCCTCGTCGTCCAGGGCTGGAACATCGCCGACTACCCGACCCTCAGCGACGACGAGGGCACCTACCTCGCCCAGGCCTGGGCCGTCCAGGAGGGCAAGGGCCTCGCCCATTACACCTACTGGTACGACCACCCGCCGCTCGGCTGGATCCAGCTCGCCCTGCTCACCTGGATACCGAAGCTGCTGAGCCCCGACTCGATGACCGTCGGCTCGATGCGCGTCATGATGCTGCTGATCAGCGGCATCAGCGCGGTCCTCGTGTACGTCCTCGGGCGCCGGCTGTCCCTGCCCCGCTGGGCCGCCGGGCTCGGCATGACCCTGTTCGGGCTCTCGCCGCTCTCCGTCGTCCTCCAGCGCGAGATCTTCCTCGACAACCTCGCGGTGATGTGGACCCTGCTGGCGTTCACCCTCGCCGCCTCCCCGAGCCGTCATCTGTGGCACCACTTCGGCGCGGGCATCGCGGCGGCGACGGCCGTGCTGACCAAGGAGACGATGCTCTTCGTCCTCCCCGCGGTCTTCGTCACCATGTGGCGGCACAGCCACCGCGAGACCCGCAAGTTCGCCCTGACCGGCGCGATCACCGCCTGCGCGCTGATCGGCCTGTCGTACCCCCTGTTCGCCCTCCTGAAGGGCGAGTTGCTCCCCGGCAGCGGGCATGTCTCGCTGTGGGACGGGGTCAAGTACCAGATGACCAGGCCCGGTTCGGGCTTCATCCTCGACGCCGGCTCCGGCTCGCACGGAGTGCTCACGTCCTGGCTCTACTACGACCGGGTCCTGCCCCTCGGCGGACTCGCGGGCGCGCTCCTGCTCCTGGCCACCTGGCGCTGGTCCGTCACCGCCCGCGCGCTCGCCGGGCCCGCGCTGGCCGTGGGCATCCTCGCCCTGGTCGCGCTGCGCCCCAGCGGCTATCTGCCCGCCATGTACATCATCCAGGCACTGCCCTTCCTCGCCCTCGTCCTCGCCGGGGGCACCGCCTCGATCGCCCACGCAGTGCTCAACAGGATGCGCTGGGTGGGCCGTTACGGCATCGCCGTCGTGCTCGCCGTGGCCGCCTGCGTGTACGTCGTGCCCCACTGGTACGACGGTGACCGCACCGCCCTCACCGCCGACGCCAACGCCCCCTACCGGGCCGCCGCGACCTGGCTGGCGACCGAGGTGGCCAGGCCCGAGAAGACGCGGGTACTCGTCGACGACGCGCTCTGGCTGGACCTGGTGCACTCCGGGTACCGGCCCGGGCTCGGCGCCATCTGGTTCTACAAGGCCGACCTCGACCCGGCGGTCACGAAGACGATGCCGCACGGCTGGAGGGACCTCGACTACGTCGTGGCCTCGCCGACCGTACGGCGCGACGCGGTCGACCTGCCCAACGTCAGGGCCGCCGTCCAGCACTCCACGCCGGTCGCCGTCTTTGGCACCGGCGCGGACCGGATCGAGATCCGGCAGATCCAGACCGCCCCTGGAGGCGTCCGATGAGCCAGGAGTACACCGCACCCGTCCCGGACATCGAGGCCGTCGAGGTTCCCGAACCGGCCGCCGTCACCGTCGTCGTACCGACGTACAACGAGTCGGCGAACATCCGTCAACTCCTGCACCAGATCACCGAGTCGGTGCCCGGGCGGCTGCCCTGCGAGGTGGTCTTCGTGGACGACTCCACCGACGACACCCCCGAGGTGATCCGCGAGGCCGCGAAGGACTGCCCCTTCCCGGTGACCGTCCTGCACCGGGACGAGCCGGTCGGCGGGCTCGGCGGAGCGGTCGTGGAGGGGATGAAGGCGGCGGGGTCGGACTGGATCGTCGTGATGGACGGCGACTGCCAGCATCCGCCGTCCCTGGTACCGGAGTTGGTGGCGACGGGACAGCGGGCGAACGCCGGGCTTGTCGTCGCCTCCCGCTACATCAAGGGCGGCAGCCGGGCCGGGCTCGCGGGCAGTTACCGCGTGGCCGTCTCCCGCGGGGCGACCTGGCTGACCAAGTCCCTCTTTCCCCGCAGACTGCACGGCATCAGCGATCCGATGAGCGGCTTCTTCGCGATCCGGCGCAGCGACATCGCGGCGGAGGCGCTGAAGCCGCTCGGCTACAAGATCCTGCTGGAACTGGCGGTGCGGAGTCGGCCGCGCGCGGTCACCGAGGTGCCGTTCGTGTTCCAGGAGCGGTTCGCGGGCGAGTCCAAGTCCACCGCCGAGGAGGGGCGCCGCTTCCTGCGGCACCTCGCCGGACTGCGCACGGCGACCCCGCTGGCCCGGATGGTGGTGTTCGGGCTGATCGGGCTCACCGGGTTCGTGCCCAACCTGGCCGCCCTGTGGGCGCTCACCCAGGCGGGCCTGCACTATCTCCCCGCCGAGATCGTCGCCAACCAGTTCGGGGTGGCCTGGAACTTCCTCCTCATCGAGAAGGTGCTCTTCCGCGACCGGCGCCGCCACCGGCACTGGGCCGACCGCACGGTCCGGTTCGCGCTGCTCGCCAACGCCGACCTGGTGCTGCGGATTCCGCTGATCGCGCTGCTGGTCACGCGCTTCGGGCTGGCGGCGCTGCCCGCCACGGCCCTGGCCCTCGTCTTCACGTTCGTCCTGCGCTTCGTCGGGACCGAAGCGCTGGTCTATCTCCCACGCCGTAGGAGCCGCACCACATGAACAACCGCCGCAGACAGGCCCTGTTGGGGGTGACCGCCCTCACGGCAGGTCTCCTCCTCTCCACCCCGCAGCCCGCATCCGCCGCCAACCTGATCAAGAACCCCGGCTTCGAGACCGCGGGCGGCGCCGACATGCCGTACTGCTGGGAGAAGTCGGGCTGGGGGGACAACGACTTCACCTTCAGCACGGTGGGTGACGCCCACTCCGGATCCAAGGCCATGAAGGTCGCGCTCACCCGCCGCGTCGAGGGTGACCGCAAGGCCCTGATCACCGAGTCGGCCGAGTGTGCGCCGGTGGTGACGCCGGGCAAGCAGTACGACCTGGGCCTCTGGTACAAGTCGACGACCCCGGACGCCTCCGTCACCCTCTTCCGGCACGACACCACCGCCGGGTGGCAGTACTGGACGGATCTGAAGACTCTTGAGATGGCGGGCAGTTGGACGCAGGCGAGCGTCCGCACCCCCGAGGTCCCCACCGGCACCGACCGGATCACCTGGGGCGTCTCCGTCTACGGCACCGGCTCCGCGACCACCGACGACTACACCATGGAACAGGTCGCCGACCCGCTCCCGCCGACGCAGTGCACCGGCACGGCCGACCAGTGCGCCAACGGCCGCTGGGACGTGCTGCCCACGCAGAACCCGGTGCGCTCCATGCACTCCGTCGTCCTCAACAACGGCAAGGTGCTGCTGATCGCGGGCTCCGGCAACAGCGAGGAGCAGTTCAATGCGGGGACCTTCACCTCGGCCGTCTACGACCCCCTGAAGGGCACGTACAAGGTCATCCCCACCCCGAAGGACATGTTCTGCGCCGGACACGTCCAGCTCCAGGACGGGCGCGTGCTCGTGATGAGCGGCAACAAGGCGTACCCGGTCGTCGGCGGGCACGGCTACGAGGGGTTCAAGGACTCGTACCTCTTCGACCCGGTCACCGAGACGTACAGCAAGACCAACGACATGAACGACGGCCACTGGTACCCGTCGGCGACCGTCCTCGGCAACGGTGACGTCATCTCCTTCGGCGGGCTGCGCGAGGACTCGACCGGTTCGGTGACGGCCGAGCTGTTCTCCCAGGCGGAGCAGCAGTGGCAGCCGCTGTGGAAGGTCAACCAGACCTGGTCGTACTGGGGCCTGTACCCGTCGATGATCCTGATGCAGGACGGCCGCCTCTTCTACTCGGGCAGCCATGTCTTCGGCAACAACATCCCGGGCACCGGCAGCGCGATCTACGACTACGGCGCCAACACCGTCACCCAGGTGCCGGGCCTGCGGAACAAGGACGAGCGTGACCAGTCCGCCAGCGTGCTGCTGCCGCCGGCGCAGGACCAGAAGGTCCTCACCCTCGGCGGCGGCAACATCGACTCCAACCCGGAGGCCAACCGGCTGACCGACGTCATCGACCTCAAGCAGCCCAACCCGGCGTACACCGCGGGGCCGCCGCTCCCGCAGGGCACCGTCGACCTCGGCAACGGACCGCAGCCGCAGACCGGCAACCAGGGTAAGATGTACGTCTCCGCGGTGCTGCTGCCCGACGGCAAGGTGCTGGAGACGGGCGGCGGTCTGCACAACCGGGCCAACCCCGTCCACGAGTCCTCGCTCTACGACCCGGACACGGGCACCTTCGACCCGGTGGCCGCCGATCCCGAGGCGCGCGGCTACCACTCCTCGGCGTTCCTGCTGCCCGACGGCCGGGTCATGGCGACCGGCGACAACCCGGGCAACGGCACCTGGAACCACAACGTGTCGATCTACACCCCGCCCTATCTCCTCAAGGGCCCGCGTCCCTCGATCACTTCGGTCATCGACACCGAGTGGACCTACGGCGACACCCAGCGCATCACCGTCGACCGGCCCATCGCCAAGGCCGAGTTGATCCGCCCGGCCGCGGTCACCCACTCCTCCGACCCCAACCAGCGGTTCGTGGACCTGCCGCTCGCGGTGGACGGCAACAACGTCGACCTGAACGTGACGAGCAACCCCAACCTGGCGCCGCCCGGCTGGTACATGCTGTTCGCGGTGGACGCCAACGGGGTGCCGTCGGTGGCCAAGTGGGTGCACCTGCAAGGCCCCGCCGCGCTGAGCGCCACGGACGCCTCCGCCCACGTCCACGCCTTCGCCGACGACCTCTCCGGCAAGGTCACCGGGCCGGGCAAGAAGCGCACCTCACAGAAGGTCAGCCCGACCGTCTCCGGCTGTGACCGCCACTACGGCTCGCTCAACGTCTGCGTCCCGACGGCGTTCCCGAAGGAGGTCAAGGCGACGGCGGTGGCCCGCTGCACCTGGCTGAAGAAGAACGACTACGGCCGCCTGAAGGTCAACGGCAAGGACGACCCGCTGGGCCTGGACCGGAACAAGGACGGCATCGCCTGCGGAAAGGCGGATGTCAGGAAGGGCTAGGGAAGTCGGTCAGGGCGCGCTCCACGATGGCCTCCAGCTGGTCGTGGTGCGCGCCCTTCCAGTACGCCCGCCCGCACTCCGCGCACTGCGCGAAGACGTCGTACGACCGGTGCGTCCCGCTGGCCAGCTGGTCCGCGACCTCGTCCTTGGTGGCCTCCTTGAGCAGGCCGTTGCAGGCGGTGCAGCGGGTCCAGGGGCGCAGCTCGGGGCGGAAGCGGTCGAGGATGTCGTGGAGCTGCTCCTCGGGGCGGGTGCTGTAGACATAGGCGCCGGCCCACAGCTCGCGGCGTCGCAGCAGGCCCCGGTCGCGGCTGAGCATGACGCGTCGCTCGGCGGCGGAGAGCGCGGCGAGGGCCGGGTCGCCGAGGTCCGTCGACTCGTACGCCGTGTCCACGCCGAGCAGCCGCAGCCGGCGGGCGAGGGTGCCGAGGTGGACGTCGAGGAGGAAGCGGAGCGGGGCGCCGGGGACCCGCTGGGGCCGGGCGACGGGCCGTACCTCCACCTGGTCGCCCGCCACGGGGACGTACGAGGTGGGTACCTCCAGGCCGTTGACCACCAGCGACCCGGCCTCGGGCAGCGGGACGCCGAGGGACTCGACGACATGGCCGAGGGTGGAGACGCCGTCGGTGGTCACCGGGGTGGCTCCGGACCGGCGTCCGTGCGGGACGAACAAGGCCAGTTCGGGGGCGACTTCGAGGTGGATCTCCGGTCCGTTCACCTGGTCAGGATGTCATGGGCGGGGGCCCGGACCTCAGGTGTTTTTCGTGCGGAGGCCGTGTTCGAGGACGTCCATCGCCCGGTCGAGGAGGTCGGCGAGGTCGTCCCGGAAGTCGTTCTCCGCCCAGTACCGGGAGATCTCCGCGAGTCCGGCGACCACGGACATCGTGTAGACCCGTACCTCCAGGCTGTCCACCTCGCGGCCGGTGCGTTCCGCGATGCCCTCGGCGAGCATGTGGGAGGCGACCGACATGCTCTCCATCATGCGGGCGCGCACGGCCGGGACCTGGACCATCAGGTGCGCGCGGATCCGGGTGATCTCCGGTTCCCGGTCGTGACCGAGGCGGACGGCCTTGTGCATGATGTGCCGTACCGAGTCCGCCCAGGGCTCGTCCTTCGGCCGGGCCTTCAGTTCCTCCAGGATGAGCGCGTCGTGCTCGTCCGTGAGGACGATGTCCTCCTTGGTGGGGAAGTAGCGGAAGACCGTGGACGGCGACACCTCGGCGCGGTCGGCGATCTGCTCGATCGTGGTGGCGTCGTAGCCCTGCTCCTCGATGAGGGCGTACGTCGCGTCGCGGATCGCCGTCCGGGTCTTGATCTTCTTCCGCTCACGGAGTCCCAGTTGGGGGGCGTCCGTGGGCGGAGAGGTTCGTGCGGGTGTCATGGCTGCCATTGTCAGGCATCGGCCGGCTCGGGAGCCATGTCCGGGGTGCCCGCGGCCTCGTCGGGCCGCCGCGTTCCCGGCAGGAAGGCCGCCGCCAGCAGTGCCGCTACGAGGGCGGCGGCGCCGCAGACCAGCAGGACGACGCCCATGCCGTGGACGTAGGCGCTGTTCGCGGAGGCCAGCAGGTCGCCGGAGCCGGTCCGCTGGGCGACCAGGTGCGCCGCGATCACCGAGTCCCCGGCGGTGTCGGCGGCCTGCGGGGGCAGACCGGTGACGTCCAGCCGGTCCCGGAAGATGCCGGCGAGCAGGCTGCCGAGCAGGGCGATGCCGATCGCGCCGCCGACCTGGCGCAGGGTCGTCAGGAGGCCGGAGCCGCTGCCGGCGCGGTCGCGGGGCAGCGTGCCGAGGGCGCCGTTCATGGCGGGGATGAGGGAGAGGCCGAAGCCGAGGCCGGTGACCGAGAGCCACAGCGCGGTGAAGCCGTAGCCGGAATCGGTCGTCGTACGGCTGCCGAGGAAGGCGGCGAACGCCAGCACCACCAGACCGGCGCTGACCGTGGCCCGGGCGCCGAAGCGGGTGACGACCTGTGGGGCGAGGCGGGTGGCGACGAGCAGGCCGCCCATCATCGGCAGCAGCCGTACGCCGGTGCCGAGGGCGTCGTTGCCGAGAACCGCCTGGAGGTAGGGCGGCAGGACGAACAGCAGGCCGGACAGGACGAACATGACCAGGGTCGCGGCGAGGGTGTTGAAGAGGAACCCGCGGTGGGCGAGCAGGGTCATGTCGAGCATGGGGCGCGGCTGCCTGCGCTCCCGCAGGACCAGGGCGGTCAGCAGGAGGACTGCTCCCGCGAGCATGCCGAGGACCAACGCGTCGGTCCAGCCCCGGCTGGGGGCCTCGATGATCGCGTAGATCAGGGCGCCGAGACCGGTCGCGGTGAGCGCGGTGGAGACGGTGTCGACCTTGGGGGAGGCGGGGTCGCGGGTCTCCGGGAGCAGCAGGACGCAGGCGGCTATGCCGAGCGCGGCCATCGGGACGTTGACCAGGAAGACCGAGCCCCACCAGAAGTGGTTCAGCAGCCAGCCGCCCATGATCGGGCCGAGTGGCAGGCCGAGCGCGCTGGCGGCGGAGATGATGCCGATGGCCTTGGCGCGCTCGTCGGGGGCGAACAGCGAGGGCAGCACGGAGAGCGCGAGCGGGGTGACGAGGGCGCCGCCGACGCCCATGAGGGCACGGGCGGCGACGACCCAGTTCACATCCGCGGCCAGCGCGCCCACCAGGGAGGCGGCGAGGAAGATGCCGAGGCCCACGACCAGCATCCGGCGCCGTCCGAACCGGTCGCCGAGGAGTCCGGCGGGCAGCATCAGCGCCGCGAAGACGACCACGTACGCGTCCGCCATCCACTGCTGTTCGCCGGTGGTCGCGCCGAGGTCGGCGGCCATGGTCGGCAGCGCCACGTTGAGGATCGTCATGTCGAAGCCGAGGGTCAGCATGCTCGCGACCAGGGCGCCGAGCGCCCACCAGCGACGGGGGTCCGGAGTGAAGGTTTCCATGAAATGAGAGTAACTCTCAAAATATGGTGACTGTCAATCAAGATGTACTCTCGAAATCGGGGAGGCATGCAAAAAGGGCCACGGCTCGCAAGCCGTGGCCCTCGGAGAAGTGCGGGAGGGGGTGTTACCCGTGCTGGTACGCCACCATCGAGATCCCCACGTAGTGGACGACGAACGCCGCCAGCGTCAACGAGTGGAAGACCTCGTGGAAGCCGAAGAAGCGCGGTGACGGGTTGGGACGCTTGATGCCGTAGATGACACCGCCCGCGCTGTAGAGCAGCCCGCCGACGATCACCAGGACCAGTACCGCGATGCCGCCGGTGCGCATGAAGTCGGGCAGGAAGAAGACCGCCGCCCAGCCCATCGCGATGTAGCACGGGGTGTACAGCCAGCGCGGGGCGCCGACCCAGAAGACCCGGAAGGCGATTCCGGCCAGCGCGGCGCCCCAGATGCCCCAGAGCAGCCACTGCCCCTTGCTTCCGGGCAGGAGCAGCAAGGTCAGCGGGGTGTAGGTGCCCGCGATGATCAGGAAGATGTTGGCGTGATCGAGTCTGCGCAGGACGCCGTCCATGCGCGGGCTCCAGTTGCCCCGGTGGTAGAGGGCGCTGACGCCGAACAGCAGGCAGGCGGTCAGGGCGAAGATCCCGCAGGCGACCCGGCCCCGGGTCGAGTCCGCGAGCGCGGTGAGCACCAGGCCCGCGATGAGTACGGCCGGGAACATGCCGAGATGCAGCCAGCCCCTGAGCTTCGGCTTGATCTCTTGCGACAGGGAGTGCGCTACAGGACCGCGGCCGGCGGCCGAGGGGTCCAGGGGCGCGTCGGAGGCGGACGCAGTCATGTTCCGCATCGTACCTACGGACCCGTAAGTCGCGGATGAGGAAGAGCTGATAACCGGCCGGGAGTGGCCATCATCTCACGGCAGTTGACGCGCCGGAGGCCTTGGCAAAGAACTCCCAAGTGAACCCAACGTGCACGCAAAGAAGCGCTCCGGCAACAGCGCGTCACGTGGCAATCCTCACTCCGCTCACCTGTGATGCCCTCTGGACAGATGGGCGGTAGCGTCGGATGATCAAATGAGTGCGGTCGGCACCGGATGAGCGCCAAGGTCTCCACCGAGAAGCATCCGGGTCGCAGCCCCCACGGGGCCTCCAAACAAAAAATCCCTCATCAAGGAGCAATCGTGGCGCGCGACATCGCGGCTCCCCCCGTCATCCCCACCCAGCACAAGGAACTGATCTCGTGGGTGAACGAGATCGCCGAACTGACCCAGCCGGACAACGTGGTCTGGTGTGACGGATCCGAGGCGGAGTACGAGCGCCTGAGCGAGGAGCTCGTGGCGAAGGGCACCTTCAAGAGGCTCGACCCGATCAAGCGCCCCAACTCCTACTACGCGGCCTCCGACCCGACCGACGTCGCGCGCGTCGAGGACCGCACCTTCATCTGCTCCGAGAAGGAGGAGGACGCGGGCCCGACCAACCACTGGAAGGCCCCCGCCGAGATGCGGGAGATCTTCGCCGGCGAGAAGGGCGTCTTCCGCGGCTCCATGAAGGGCCGGACGATGTACGTCGTCCCGTTCTGCATGGGCCCCCTCGGCTCGGACCTCTCCGCGATCGGCGTCGAGATCACCGACTCGGCGTATGTCGCGGTCTCCATGCGCACCATGACCCGCATGGGACAGCCGGTCCTGGACGAGCTCGGCACCGACGGCTTCTTCGTGAAGGCCGTGCACACCCTCGGCGCGCCCCTCGCGGAGGGCGAGGCGGACGTCCCCTGGCCGTGCAACAGCACCAAGTACATCTCGCACTTCCCCGAGAGCCGCGAGATCTGGTCCTACGGCTCCGGCTACGGCGGCAACGCCCTGCTCGGCAAGAAGTGCTACGCCCTGCGCATCGCCTCCGTCATGGCACGCGACGAGGGCTGGCTGGCCGAGCACATGCTGATCCTCAAACTGACGCCCCCGCAGGGCGAGTCGAAGTACGTCGCCGCCGCCTTCCCCTCCGCCTGCGGCAAGACCAACCTCGCCATGCTGGAGCCCACGATCTCCGGCTGGACGGTCGAGACGATCGGCGACGACATCGCCTGGATGCGCTTCGGTGAGGACGGCCGCCTCTACGCCATCAACCCCGAGGCCGGCTTCTTCGGCGTCGCGCCCGGCACCGGTGAGCACACCAACGCCAACGCGATGAAGACCCTGTGGGGCAACTCCGTCTTCACCAACGTGGCGTTGACCGACGACAACGACATCTGGTGGGAGGGCATGACGGAGGAGACCCCGGCCCACCTCACCGACTGGAAGGGCAACGACTGGACTCCCGCCTCGGAGACCCCGGCCGCCCACCCCAACGCCCGCTTCACCGTCCCCGCCTCGCAGTGCCCGATCATCGCGCCCGAGTGGGAGGACCCCAAGGGCGTGCCGATCTCGGCGATCCTCTTCGGTGGCCGCCGCGCCTCCGCGGTGCCGCTGGTGACGGAGTCCTTCGACTGGAACCACGGCGTCTTCCTCGGCGCCAACGTGGCCTCCGAGAAGACCGCCGCCGCCGAGGGCAAGGTCGGCGAGCTGCGCCGCGACCCCTTCGCCATGCTGCCGTTCTGCGGCTACAACATGGGCGACTACATGGGCCACTGGGTCGATGTCGCCAAGGACAAGGACGCCGCGAAGCTCCCCAAGATCTATTACGTCAACTGGTTCCGCAAGAACGACCAGGGCAAGTTCGTCTGGCCCGGGTTCGGCGAGAACAGCCGTGTCCTGAAGTGGATCGTCGAGCGTCTCGACGGCAAGGCGGAGGGTGTGGAGACCCCGATCGGCATCCTGCCGACGAGGGAGGCCCTCGACACGGCCGGCCTCGAACTGGCCGACGCCGACCTCGACTTCCTCCTCACCGTGGACAAGGAGGTCTGGCGCGAGGAGGCCGCGCTGATCCCCGAGCACCTCAACACCTTCGGTGACCACACGCCGAAGGAACTGTGGGACGAGTACCGGGCGCTGGTGCAGCGCCTGGGCTGAAGTCCCCGTACAGACCGCCGCGGTCGGCTCCGATCGTGCCCTGACCAGCAGTATCGTCACGGCCGACCGCGGTGACAGCCGACGAGGCCCTGTACAACGGCGTACCGGGCTACGGCCTGGCGTCGCGTCCCCGTCCGCCCCGACGGGAACGCGACGCCAGGCCTTCGTCTTTCTTCGGGGTGGGGTCAGTTGGCCCGGCCCCGGTCCTCCAGATACCGCGTGTGCGACTGCTGCCGCCGGGCCTCCGTCTCCCGCAGCGCGGCCGCCAGCCGCTCCGCCTCCTCCTGGAGCAGCGCCAACTGCCGTTCCAGATGGCGTTCCGGGGCTTCCTGGCCCGGCGCGAGGCGGGTCCACCACCTGGTGCGCACGAAGGTGTCGACGGCCTCGGGAACGTCCTGCCGTACGGCCCGTGCGAGCGTGTGCACGCCCTCCGGGTCCTGGGACAGGAGTTCGGTGGCCCAGCCGGGGTCCAGCAACGCCGTCAGCAGGTCGGTCAGCTCGGTGAGGCGGCCCGCGGCGGCCGGGGGCAGCTCGACCTGTGCGAGGTAGGCGCACAGCTTCCCGAAGTCGTCCCGCAGGGCGTCCAGCTGGGCCGACGGGTCGGGGAAGTCCGGCAGCGCGGGCCGCTCCGGCGGGGCGACCAGCGCGCCGGCGCCGTACAGCCCCGCCACGACCACCGGCCAGTACGCTCCCGCCACCCCCGCGAGCGTGAGCCCGACCCCCACGAGCCCGCAGGCGCTGCCCGCGATGTTCTTGCGGGACTCCAGATATCTACTGATAGCCACGGATCTCCTCGAAGGCACCGTCCAGCGACCCCTTCTGGGCGTCGAAGAGACGGCCGCCGGTCAGGTCGGCGAGGTGCTCCAGCTCGGAGCGGTCGGAGTCGCCGAAGAGGATGGGGAAGACGGGGATCTGCCGCTGCGTGGGGCTGAGGGTGCGGTAGAACCCCTCGAACTCAGCGGCCGTGCTGCCCTTGGTGTTCTCGCCGTCCGTCATCAGCACGATCGACGTGAACATGTCCCGCTCACCCCGGAGTTGCTCGTACGCCTGCTCCAGCGAGGAGTAGATCGCGGTGTCGCCCTCGGCGGTGAGCGCCCGGATGTCCTCACGGATGTCCTCGATGCCGTCCTGGGGGTCGGCATCCATGGTCAGGCCCCGCACGTCCTTCACCTGCGAGCCGAACGGCATCAGCGTGACCTCCTCACGGCCCCGGAAGTCGGCGCTGACGTCGGTGAGCGCCTTCTTCAGCCGCTCCAGCCGGTCGCCCTCCATCGAGCCCGAGGTGTCGAGGACGTACACGGTCCGGGACGGCCGGCGCAGCTCGTTGTCGTAGGAGTCGAGCAGCCCGTCCGCGACCGACCGGCTGCCCGGGAAGGGCAGTTCACGCCGTCGGTCGGTGTCGAGGCCGGCCGCGGGGGCGACCGAGGGGACCACCGGGCGGCGATGGGTGCGCTCGGTGATCTCGCGCTGGATCTCCGGTGTGCGCAGGGCCTCGGTCAGCCGGCGGACGTCGTCGCGCTGCGTGGCGTCGGCGGCGGTGAGCGTGGAGAGCGGGTAGTCGGCGGTGACGACACCGTCGCGGGGGCGGATCACGGTCAGCTCCGGGATGCCCTTGAGGACGGACTCGTAGTTGATGAGCGCGTCGACGTTCCCGCGCCGCTTGTACGCCGAGGCCAGCCAGCCCGACGATCCCGAGGTCAGCTGCTGCCCCTGGAAGAACTCCTTCAGCCGCGGGGTCGCCTTGGTGACGTCCTCGTCCGTGAGGGCGGACTGTGCCCCGGACAGCGCCGAGGCGACGGAGATCAGCGTGGAGAAGCCGGAGTTGGAGACGGTCGGGTCGGTCATGCCGTACGTCAGCCCGTCGTCCCGCACGGCCCGCGCGACCTGGGCCCAGGTGACGTCGTCGGGCTTCCAGCCCAGTTCCCGCAGGGTGTCCCGCTTGACGCCGATGGCGACCGGGCTGGCCATCACCTCGGTCTCCGACACCACGCGCCGGGCCGCCTCGGGACGCAGCCGCAGATAGTCGTTGGAGGACAGCCACACCGCCTGGTAATGGTGGTCCGCCTCCCCCTTGGCGAGCGTGTCCACCGCGTCGAGGGTGCCCGTGTAGAACAGCCGGACATCGACGCCGATGTCCGCACCGACCTGTTCGACGATCGGTTCCATGTCGCGCAGTTCGCTGGAGGCCAGGATCCATACCGCGCCCTCGGCCGGCCCGTCCTTCTTCTCCGCCGTCCCCGTACAGCCCGACAGCAGGGCGACGACGGCGAGGACGCCCATCAGTACCCGTCTCATCCGAGGCCCCCTTCCAGGGCACCCTGGGACCGGCTGCGCTCCAAGTACGCGGAGGCGTGCTGGAGTTCGAAGGTCAGCGACTCCACGGTCGACGCCATCGCCTCGGTCGCCTGCACCTTGTAGCTGTCGATGGCGTCGAGGGTCCGATAGATCTGCTGGAAGGCACTGCGCAGCGTCTCCGCGCCCACGGCCGGGTCGGCAGCGATGCGCTGGATCTCCCCGCTCTGCGTGGCGAGCATCTCGGCGTTGCCCCGGATGAGGTCCTCGGTCGTCCCGCGCAGCGCGTTGACCTGTTCGACGACCTTCTTCTGGTTGTCCAGCGCGGAGGCCAGCATCACGGAGATCCGCAGCGCCGACACGGTCGTGGTCGCGGCCCGGTCGACGCCCTTGATCAGCTCCTCGTTGTTGCGGCGTACGACGTCCATGGCGAGGTAGCCCTGGGCGCACACCGCGAGCTGGGTCAGCAGGTCCTGGTGCTTCTGCCGGACCGGGAAGAGCACGTCGGCCCGCAGACCGTCGGCCTGCTGGGGGTCGGCGACCCCCTCGATGTGCCGCTCGACGGCCGTGTCCAGGGCCTCGGTGAGCACGACGTACTCCTGGAGCTTGCCCATGGTCTCCCACAGCCGCACCCGCTCGGTCTGCAACGCGGCGTTGTCGCGCCGCAGTTCGTCCTGGCCGCCGCGCAGCGCGCCCACGATCCGGTTCAACGTCCCCTGTGCGGAGGCGTACTTGGCGAGGTGGTCGCGCACCTTGTTGCCGCCGGGCAGCCGGGACAGGAACTTCCGCCCCTTGGCGGCGGCCAGGTCACGCGGGTCCAGGTCCTCCACGACCCGGCGCAGTTCGACGAGCGACCCGGCGACCTGCGCCTGCGCGTCCCCGCCCTTGTCGGGCAGGCTGCGCACGGTCCGCTCCAGCATCCGGTTGGACTGCGCGGCGGCACTGCGCATGTCACCGGCGCCCAGTCCGGTGATCTCGCCGACCTTGCCCGCGAACTCGGGGGAGCGGGCGTCGAGCGCCGCGAGCCCCGCCACATAGCCGGCGGCCTTCTCCGCCATCCCCGTACGGACGGACTCGTCGACGGGCACGAGCCCACCGGCCCGATCCCGCGGTACGGCCGTGACCGCCTCGGGCGGTGTAAGGGTGAAGTCGCTTGCCTCGTTGCTCACTTGTCGTCCCCCGTCGCGCGGCGGGCCAGCTCGTGCAGCACCGCGGAGGTGGGCACGGGAGCCTGGCGGACGCCGGTCAGTTCCTGCTTGAGATGCGCGTCGGCCGAGCCGAACGCGGTGGCCGCCCCCTGCGGCCGGAACCCGTGCCGGACCAGCAGTTTGCGCAACTGCGGGTCACGGGACAGGAGCTCGGCGAGCGCCCGCCCGTCCTCCGTGAGCGGTACGACGGTGTGGTCGCTGTTGACCGTGGTGTCCGGGTAGAGGACGACCAGGTCACCGGGCTGCTGCCCGCCCGCCAGAAGGGAGGCGACCTGTGACTCGTACACGAGGACCAGCGGGTTGCCGACCCCGCTGACGAAGTCACGGAAGGACGCGTCGGTACTGGTCTGCTGGGTGCCCTGGACGCTGACGAGCTTCTTCAGCAACGGTGCCGTGCGCTCCACGTCGGCGTCGCTCGCGACCACCTTGCCGCCGTTGGCGACGTAGGAGGTGGCGGCGAGATAGAGGGCGCCGGAGTTGGAGGACTCCGGGTCGGTGCTGGAGATGTAGAGCGTGCCGCCCAACTCCCCGTACTTCTCGGCCCCCTTGAGCTGCTGCCAGGTCCGCCCGGCGCGGGCCGCGTCGAGATACGCGGCCATGTCCAGGGTGCCGCGGTTCTTCCCGTCCAGCTTGGCGAGCCCGTTGCCCGCGAGCACCTCGGCGGCGCTTCGGTGCGCCACGACGACGAGGGGCGAGTAGAACGGGCGAGGGAGGGTCCCCCGTACCTTGTACTTCGCGGCCAGCTCGACGGCCGGCGCCTGACTGGACGGCAGGGCGAAGTCGTACCCCTTGAGGTCCAGCCCCTCCATGGCCCATGACCCGGAGGTCTCGGCCTTCACGGTGTAGCCCTTGGCGGCGAGGGCCTTCACCACGTCGGGATCGGCGAAGAACTCCGCCTTCTCCGACCCGATCACACCTTGCACGGTCTTCGTTGCCGTGCCCGCGTCCCCATCAGTGCGCCCTGCGACGACGGCAACCACCACGCCACCGACCAGCAGGATCGCGAGGACGATTCCGATGATTCGTCTCACAGGAGGAGAGTGCTCGCGGAACCCAACATTCCCCGGCGCGGGGAGTGAACGGGGGGTGTCATACCGTCTCCGGTACTGCAACGCCCCTCAGGGGCGCGGGGAACTGCGCGACAAGCCACAACGAACCGGCACCCGCGAACGAACGTGAACCCCTACGGCGAACGGGCGCCCCGGCTCAAGCCAACGCAGTGCGTGGCACCCGGTCCGCGCGTCGCTGCGGGTGCACGCGGACCGGGGCCGTCCTTGGGGTCAGCCGACGCTGCTCAGCGCGTGGGCATCCATACGTTCGGCGGCGAGAATCGCCACCGCGGTGTCGGCGCGCGACGCGGCCACGACCAGCGCCCGCCCCGCGAGGGCATGCGCCCGCTCATGCAGGGCCGCGGCGTCACCCGTACCGGACGCCACCGCACGGACCGGCGTCCCGCCACCCCTCAACCGCGTCACCTGCTCGGCAAGCCGCTCCGCGGCGGCGTCGAGATCCTCGGTCGGCTCAAGCGAGCGCAGCGAGTCCGTCACCGCGAGCAGCGCCGACAGATGCCCCGCGAGCTGGATGTCCAGCTCCTCCTCGCGGGTGCGGTGGGGGAAGTCGGAGGTGGGGCCGGCCGTCGTGCTGTGGACCGACTTGGTGCGGATCGGTTCGTACATGGGACGGCCTCCTGTGCTGTCAGGAAACCATCCTAGCTTAGATTCATTCTAAAGTTGGCTGCGATCGTGAAACTCGGTCTCACCAGCGGAGCGCTACGGCTGGCTGTAGCCGTCCAGGAAGTTCCCGATCCGTGTGATCGCGTCCCGCAGGTCGCGGGCGTTGGGCAGGGTCACGACCCGGAAGTGGTCCGGCTCGCTCCAGTTGAACCCGGTGCCCTGGACGACCATGATCTTCTCGCGCCGCAGCAGGTCCAGGACCATCTGCCGGTCGTCCTTGATCTTGAAGACGTTGGGGTCGAGGCGCGGGAAGAGGTACAGCGCGCCCTTGGGCTTCACGCAGCTCACGCCAGGGATCTGCGTCAGCAGCTCGTACGCCACGTCCCGCTGCTCCCGCAGCCGCCCACCCGGCAGCACCAGGTCGTTGATGGTCTGCCGGCCGCTCAGCGCGGCGACGACTCCGTGCTGTCCCGGCATGTTCGCGCACAGCCGCATGTTGGCGAGGATGGTCAGGCCCTCGATATAGGAGTCGGCGTGTGCGCGCGGGCCGGAGATGGCCATCCAGCCCACCCGGTAGCCGGCCACCCGGTACGCCTTCGACATGCCGTTGAAGGTGAGGGTCAGCAGGTCGGGCGCGACGGACGCGGTCGGGGTGTGCGTGGCGTCGTCGTAGAGGATCTTGTCGTAGATCTCGTCGGAGCAGACGAGCAGGTTGTGGCGGCGCGCGATGTCCGTCAGTCCGCGGATCATGGCCTCGTCGTACACCGCCCCCGTCGGGTTGTTGGGGTTGATGATGACGATCGCCTTGGTGCGGTCGGTGACCTTCCGCTCCACGTCCGCGAGGTCCGGCATCCAGTCGGACTGCTCGTCGCACCGGTAGTGCACGGCGGTGCCGCCGGACAGGGACACGGCGGCGGTCCACAGGGGGTAGTCGGGGGACGGGACGAGCACCTCGTCGCCGTCGTCCAGCAGCGCCTGCATCGCCATCACGATCAGCTCGGAGACGCCGTTGCCGATGAAGACGTGCTCGACGTCGGTCTCGATGCCGAGGGTCTGGTTGTGCATGACGACGGCCCGGCGGGCGGCGAGCAGGCCCTTGGCGTCGCCGTAGCCATGGGCCGACGACACGTTCCGCAGGATGTCCTCGAGGATCTCCGGCGGACAGTCGAACCCGAAGGCGGCCGGGTTGCCGGTGTTCAGCTTGAGGATGCGGTGGCCCGCCGCCTCAAGCCGCATGGCCTCCTCGAGAACCGGGCCCCGGATCTCGTAACAGACGTTGGCGAGCTTGGTCGACTGGATCACCTGCATGTCTGGGAGCTTACGGCCCGGTAACGCGGCTTGGGCCGTGTTTTCCACCACTTGAGACGCGCCGGTTTGGCCGGTTATCGCCGGTAGCTGTCTCGGCGGCCCCCGCGTCCCTACAATGCGCGGCCATGTCCAGGCCACCCCAGAACGAGAACGGCATCGGCGGGGCCGGAGCGCCCCAGGGTGCGCCGAACGTGTACCACCCGCGGGTCGAGCCGCCCCCTTCCTACGACGAGTACACCGACCCGGCCGTCGCGCACGGGTGGCAGAACGCGTACGACGAGACGGCCGAGCTGCCTTCGGTACCGGGTGCGGTGGTCGGCGGCCCCCGCCCTCGCTCCCGTCGTAAGCCCAAGCGGAGCCCCTGGCGCTCGCGGCGCGTGGTGGTCGCGGCCGGTGCGGTGGGCGCGGTGTCGATGGCGGCGCTGGTCGCCGGGTTCTCCCTGTCCGGGGCGCCGGGGGGTCCGGAGGGCAAGGAGCGGCGTACGGGTTCGTCGGCGCCGGACGTCACGGGGGAGTCCGCCACCGATACTCCGGGCGTGGCCGATGCTTCACGGGGCGGGTCCCCGTCCGTGTCCTCTTCCCCGGCCTTGACGAACACCGCGTCGAAGTCGGCCGCCCCCTCGCAGGACACCCCCGCCCCCACCGCGACCACCTCCGCCCCCGCCCCGACCGCGACCCCGTCCGACTCGGGCGACTCCGGCTCCGGGTCCGGCTCCGGGTCCGGCTCCGGGTCCGACGGCAAGCCGGGCAAGGGGCTGGGCAACACCAAGCGCCCCCGCTGAGCCATCTGATGCATGAAGTCCCCGACCCCGGGCAGGAGTCCGCAGATTCCTAGGGGAGTCCGTAGGGAAACCCCCACGACTCGAAACAAGTCCTTGCCCGGCTGCCCCGCCAAGATGACAATGCGCATGACAACTTGGCGGGTGGCCGGAGATTTTCCGGTCACCCTCGTCGCAATTGAGGGGACCCCCACATGAAGAAGCCTCTCGGTGCCGTAGTGCTCGCCCTGGCGTTGGCCGGGGTCGGCGCGGCACCAGCGGTCGCGGCCCCGGACACCACGGGTGCGGTGGACACCAGCACCGCCGTCTCGACGGTATGGGACACGGTCACGTCCGCCTCGGCGAGCCTGAACCAGGCCCTCGCGCCCCAGATCCAGGCGGTCAACTTCGCCGGCACCGTCTCGCTCAGCAACTGTTCCGGGTCCGTCATCCGCTTCCCCGGCTCCGAGGCCGACGACCCCGCGCTGGTCATGTCCAACGGCCACTGCCTGGAGACCGGCTTCCCGGCGGCCGGCGAGGTCGTCGTCGACCAGGCCTCCACCCGGAGCTTCGGGCTCCTCAACTCCTCCGGCACCAGGGTCGGAACGCTCCGCGCCAGCAAGATCGCCTACGCGACGATGACCGACACCGACGTGTCGATCTACCAGCTCACGCGCACCTACGCCTCCATCAAGAGCACGTACGGCATCGACGCGCTCACCCTGAACGACACCCACCCGGTGGCCGGCACCGCCATCACGGTCGTCTCCGGCTACTGGAAGCGCACGTACGCCTGCAACGTCGACGGTTTCGCCTACCGCCTCAAGGAAGGCGAGTGGACCTGGAAGGACTCGGTCCGCTACACCTCCGCCTGCCAGACCATCGGCGGCACCTCGGGCTCGCCCGTCATCGACAACGCCACCGGCAAGGTCGTCGCCGTCAACAACACCGGCAACGAGGACGGCGCCCGCTGCACCGACAACAACCCCTGCGAGGTCGACGCGAGCGGCAATGTCACGGTCCGCCAGGGCATCAACTACGCCCAGGAGACCTACCAGATCCCGGCCTGCTTCGGCCTGGACAACAAGCTCGACCTGAGCAAGAGCGGCTGCACGCTGCCCAAGCCGTAGTACTTACGAGGGGGTCCGCCGGACGGAGCGTCCCGCAAGGACGTCCGTCCGGCGGCCGTCCTCGATCACGAAACGGCCGTCGACCAGGACGTGCGGGATGCCGGTCGGGAGAGTGCGGGGCTCGGCGAAGGTCGAGCCCGCCGCCACCGTCGCCGGGTCGAGCAGGACGAGGTCGGCCTTGTACCCCTCGCGGACCAGGCCGCGGTCGGGCAGGCGGAGCCGGGCCGCCGGGCGGCCGGTCAGATGCGCGACGCACTCCTCCAGGGACAGCACCCCCAACTCCCGCACATAGTGGCCGAGATAGTGCGGGAAGGTGCCGTACGCCCGCGGGTGCGGCTTCGCGCCCTGGAGGATGCCGTCCGAGCCGCCGGTGTGGACGCGGTGGCGCATGATGTGCCGGACGTTCTCCTCGTGGCCCACGTGCTGGATGATCGACGGGGCCAGCCGGTCGGCGAGCAGCAGCCGGCGGGCGGTCGGCCAGCCGTCGAGGCGGCGGCCCACGTGCTCCGCCAGCGCGGGATCGGCCACCCCCGAGATCTCGATCGTCTCCCACTCGACCGGCACCCCGTGACAGCCGTCCGAGCCGACGACCTCCAGATGGTGGCGGATGCCTTCCGCGGTGTCGTCGTCGGAGAGCCGCCGGAGGATCTCCTCCGGACCGCCCTCGCTCGCCCAACTCGGCAGCAGAGCGGCCAGAGTTGTGCTGCCGGGTGTGTAGGGGTACGTGTCGAGGCTGATGTCGGCGCCGTCCGCCAGCGCCTTGTCGAGCAGCGCGATCAGTTCCGGCGCCCGGCCCTTGTTCACACCGAAGTTCATGGTGGCGTGGGCGAGATGGAGCGAGCAGCCCGCCTCCCGCGTCAGGGTCACCATCTCCTCGTACGCCTCCAGCGCGCCCGCCCCGTAGGAGCGGTGGTGCGGGCAGTAGTAGCCGCCGTACGAGGCCACTACCCGGCACAGCTCGGTCAGTTCGGCGTCCTTGGCGTACATGCCGGGCGTGTACGTCAGCCCGGACGACATGCCGACCGCGCCCTGCTCCATGCCCTCGGCGACGAGTCGCCGCATCCGGTCCAGCTCGGCCGGGGTCGCCTCGCGGTCCTCCCAGCCGACGGCGAGCATGCGCACGGTCCCCTGGGGAATGAGGTAGGCCGCGTTGACGGCGATGCCCCGATCGAGCCGGTCCAGGTACTCGCCGACCGTCCGCCAGTCGAAGTCGATGTCGTCGCCGTACCCGTTCCACCCGGTGATCGCGCGGCGCACCTCGGCGAGCGTGCGGTCGTCGACGGGGGCGTACGACAGCCCGTCCTGGCCGAGGACTTCGAGGGTGACGCCCTGCGCGGCCTTCGCGCTGTGGTCGGGGTCGCGCAACAGGGCGAGGTCGCTGTGGGCGTGCATGTCGATGAAGCCGGGGCAGAGGACGAGCCCCTCGGCGTCCAACTCGCGCCGCGCCGTGGGGCGTTGGCACCCCGCGTCGGCGGCCTCCTTGACGATCGAGACGATCCGGCCGCCGTCGACCACCACATCGGCGCGGTACGAGGGCTCGCCGCTGCCGTCGACGACGTCCGCGTCCCGGATGACCAGTTCCTCCACGGTCGTACCTCCTAGAAGAACGTACGGATGTAGTCGACCACCGTGCCGTCCGCCTCGGCCAGCGGGATCAGCTGCCACTTGTCGAAGGACGTGCAGGGGTGGGAGAGGCCGAGGCCCAGCCAGTCGCCGACCTCCAGGTCCGCGCCGGGGGCGGTGCGCAGCCAGGCGTGCTGGTCGGACAGGCCGGTGACCTCGATCCCGGTCGCCGCACGCTCCGTCCCGTCCCGGCGGACCACCTGGGCGAACGGCAGATCCAGGTCGTAGGCGGCGTCCCGCTTGCCCGCGTTGACGAAGGCCTGCTCGGGGGAGGGCCGGGAGACGACCTGCGTCCAGAGCCGGAACGCCGGTTCCAGGGCACCCTCCTCCGGGACCCGGTTGAAGGGGGTGATCTTCCGGTAGTGCCCGTCGTCGTGCGAGACATAGGCGCCCGAGCGCAGCAACTTCAGTACGGGAAGGGAGAGTTCGGGGATCTGTGCGAAGACGTCCGCGACCGCGTCGAACCACGCGCTGCCGCCCGCGCTGACCACGATCTCGTCGAGGCCGGCCCCGGCGAACCGCCCCGCCTTGTCGAAGTCGACGGCGAGCGCGACCAGCCGCCGCAGCCAGGCGTGCACGCGCTCGGGGTCGGCCCGGGGCACCTCGCCCTCGTACCCCGCGACCCCGACGAGCCGCAGGGTGCCGGTGCCCGCCACGGCGTCGGCGACCGCCGCGCACTCGGCCTCGGTGCGGACACCGGTACGGGCGCCCTCACCCGCGGCGAGTTCCACGACGACGTCCACCGGCCGGGCGGTCCCGCCCAGGGCCCGGTCCATCAGCTCGACGCCGCGCACGGAGTCGACGTAGCAGACGAACCGGAAGTCCGGGTCCGTCGCCAGCTCACCGGCGATCCAGCGCAGGGCCGCGGGGTCGGTCAGTTCGTTGGCGAGGAAGATCCGCTGGATGCCGTAGGCCCGGGCGACGCGGACCTGGTGCGGCACGGCGAGGGTGATGCCCCACGCCCCGTGCTCGATCTGCCGCTGGAAGAGCTGGGGCGCCATGGAGGTCTTGCCGTGCGGGGCGAAGGCGAGGTGGTGGCGGGTCGCGTACGTCTCCATGAGCCGGAGATTGTGGTCGAGCCGCTCGGCGGAGAGGGCGAGGACGGGCGTGGTGAAGCCGTCGGTGAAGAGGTTGCGGCGCTGGGCGGCCAGCTCGGCGACGGTGAGGCCGTCGGCGTCCGGGGGGAGGCCCTTGAAGCGGTGGTCGACCCGTTCCGCTGTGAGGCGGGCGAGGGCTTCGGTACCGGTGCCGAGGGACACGGGGCCTCCCTGATCAGGTCGGTTGCATTCTCTGCAACGTCCATTGCGTATGTCGCTTACTGGTGTCTAACATCCTGGCCAACGCCGGGTCAATGGAGCCGCCCGGGCCCGAGACGACGAGGAGCTACGACCATCGTGAACGCCCCCGAGGTCACCGACGTCCCCGATGTCGTCTCGCTCGGCGAGTCCATGGTCACCTTCCTGCCCACGCGGCCGGGCCGCCTCGCCGATGTGCCGTCCTTCGACCGGGCGATCGGGGGCGCGGAGTCCAACGTGGCGTGTGTCCTCGCCGCGGCCGGGCATTCCGTGCGGTGGGTCAGCCGGGTCGGGGCGGACGGGTTCGGGGATCACCTCGTCGAGACCATCGCGTCCTACGGCGTGGAGGTGAGCGGCGTGCGGCGCGACGCGCTGCGGCCGACGGGGGTGTACTTCCGTACGGCGGGGGAGCGGGGGACGTCTGAGCACGAGGTCGCCTATTACCGGGCGGGGTCGGCGGCGTCGGCGATGACCGTGGAGAACGTGGAGGTGGGTGCGGGGCGGGTGCTGCATCTGTCGGGGATCACGGCGGCGTTGTCCGAGGGTTGCCTGGAGCTGATGCGATCGCTGACGGCGCGGCGTGAGGGTCGTCCCGTGGTGTCCTTCGACGTCAATCACCGGTCGGGGCTGTGGCGCGACGCCGACGGGGCTGAGGTGCTGCTGGAGTTGGCGCGCGGGGCGGATGTGGTGTTCGTGGGGGAGGACGAGGCGGAGGAGGTGTGGGGGGTTACGGGCGGTGCGGAGGCGGTGCGTGCCTTGTTGCCGGAGCCGGCGGTGTTGGTGGTGAAGCAAGGAGCAGAGGGGGCCACAGCTTTCGTGTCGGCTGCGGGTCGGAGGGGGCTGGTCGCGCAGTTCCCCGCGCCCGTTGGGTTGGCCGGCGAACCGGAGTCATCAAGTCGTGCCGCTGGGGCGGCACGGGTGGGCGCGGGCGGCACCCCGCCAGTGCGGGCGAGCGAAAAGCCCCCTACCGCAACCCCCACCTCCCGCACCTTCGAACCCGCCCCCACCGTCGACGTCGTCTCCACCACCGGTGCCGGTGACGCCTTCGCCGCAGGGTTTCTGTCCGGCACCCTCCGCGGTCTCCCCGTCAACGCAAGCCTCCGTACCGGGCACCTCTGGGCCGCCGCCGCCCTCACCGTCCCCGGTGACCTCGCCGCACCCCCCTCCCGTGCACACGCCGATCGCCTGGTCGCCCTCGATGACCTGGCGTGGGAGAGACTTCGTCTCGGCCCCGGCTGGACGCAAGCCGCGCAGGCCCCGGAGGAGGTACGCACCCCATGAGTCAGACCGTCGACCGCGCGCTCAGCATCCTGCCGTTGCTCGCCGAGGGCCCCGCCGATCTCGGGCAGGTCGCCGACCGGCTCGGCGTGCACAAGTCCACCGCGCTGCGGCTGCTGCGCACCCTTCATGAACACGGCATGGTCTACCGCCAGTCCGACCAGCGCTACCGCCTCGGCGCCCGGCTCATCGCCCTCGCCCAGGAGGCGATGGAGAACCTCGACATCCGAGAGATCGCCCACCCCCACCTCGTACGCCTCAATGAACAGGTCGGCCACACCGTCCACCTCGCCGTGTACGAGGAGGAGGACGTTCTTTACATCGACAAGGTCGAGAGCCGGTATCCCGTGCGGATGTACTCGCGGATCGGGAAGCCCGTCGCCATCACCGTCGCCGCCGTGGCGAAGCTGCTGCTCGCAGACCTCCCGGAGGGCGAGCGCCGCGCTCTCGCCGACAAGCTCGACTACCCCCTGTACACGGCCCGTTCGACGCCCAACGCCCCTGCCTTCCTCAAGGAGTTGGAGCGGGTGCGCGAACAGGGCTGGGCCACCGACCTCGGTGGCCACGAGGAGTCCATCAACTGCGTCGCCGCACCGATCCGCGGCGCCGACGGCCGGGTCGTCGCCGCGATGTCGGTCTCCGCGCCGAACGTCGTCGTCACCGCCGACGAGCTCCTCACCCTGCTCCCGCTGGTCCGCCGCACGGCGGACGCGATCAGCGGGGAGTACTCCGGCAGAACCCCCGTCAAGGAAGTCACCCCATGACCGAGAAGACCGCGCTCACCCCCAAGACCCACACCACCCCGCCCGCGAAGTTCTCGCACGGGGTACGCAAGGGCAACATCCTCCAGGTCGCCGGGCAGGTCGGATTCCTGCCGGTGGTGGAGGGGCAGGCCCCGACGCCCGCGGGCCCGACCCTGCGTGAGCAGACCCTCCAGACCCTCGCCAACGTGAAGGCGATCCTGGAGGAGGGCGGCGCCTCCTGGGACGACGTGATGATGATCCGCGTCTACCTCACGGACGTCGACCACTTCGCCGAGATGAACGGCATCTACAACACCTACTTCGAGGAGCAGGGGCTCACCCAGCCGCCCGCCGCCCGGACGACCGTCTACGTCGGTCTCCCCGCCGGGCTCCTCATCGAGATCGACGCACTCGCCGTCCTCGGCTGAGGCTGCCCCTCTCCCAACTCCCGCACGCCGTAAGCAGCCGGCATGGTCCCCCACGGGTGGCCATGCCGCGATGCGCCCTGCCCGAAAGCTCCATGTTCTTACGCAGAGGACCCCCGTATGTCCCATCCGCTCGCCGCCACCACCCCCACCGAGGCACCACCCCACACCGGTGGACTGCTCCTCCTCATCGACGGCACCGCCGGTCTGCTGACCGTCGCCGCGCTCGGTATCGCGCTGCTGCTGTACCTCATCATCAAGGTCAGGATCCAGCCCTTCGTGGCGCTGCTGGCCGTCTCCATAGCCGTCGGCCTGCTCGCCGGTCTCTCGGTCACCGAACTCTTCGGCACGGTCCAGAGGTCGGACGCCGTGTCCACCATCGAGTCCGGCATGGGCGGCATCCTCGGCCATGTCGCGATCATCATCGGCCTCGGCACGATGCTCGGCGCGATCCTCGAAGTCAGCGGTGGGGCCGAGGTGTTGGCGTCCCGGCTGCTCAACCTCTTCGGTGAGAAGAGGGCCCCGCTCGCCATGGGCCTCACCGGCCTGATCTTCGGTATCCCGGTCTTCTTCGACGTCGGCATCTTCGTCCTGGCGCCCATCGTCTACGCGGCGGCCAAGCGCAGCGGCAAGTCGATCCTCCTCTACTGCCTGCCCCTCCTGGCCGGCCTCTCGATGACCCATGCCTTCCTGCCGCCGCACCCGGGCCCGGTGGCCGCGGCCGGCCTGCTCCATGTCGACCTCGGCTGGGTCATCCTCATGGGCGTCGTCTGCGGTGTCCCGGCGGTGCTGGCCGCGTGGGCGTTCTCGGCGTGGATCGGCCGGCGCATCTTCGTCGCCGTACCGCAGGACATGGTCGAGGCGGCGGCGGAGGCGAGGCTCGCGGTGATCGAGGAGCAGCGGGCGCAGGGCGTCGTGCCGCGCGAGGACCCCGTCCCGCTCGGCACGGTCCTCGGCATCATCGGTACGCCGCTGGTCCTGATCCTCGCGGCGACGTTCTCCTCGATCGCCCTCGACCCCTCCACGCTCCGCTCGGTGGTCGAGTTCTTCGGCAGCCCCTTCGTCGCCCTCACGATCGCCCTGCTCCTCGCGTACTACCTCCTCGGCATCCGCCGCGGCTGGTCCCGCAAGTCCCTGGAAACCGTGTCGACGTCCTCGCTCAAGCCGGTCGGCAACATCCTCCTCGTCGTCGGCGCGGGCGGGGTCTTCGGCGCCGTCCTCAAGGCCAGCGGCGTCGCCCAGGCCCTGTCCGACACCTTCAACGACGTCGGCCTCCCGGTCATCGTCCTCGCCTACCTGATCTCGGTGGTCCTCCGGGTCGCCCAGGGTTCGGCCACCGTCGCCATCGTCACCACGGCCGGCATCGTCGCCCCCCTCCTCGCCGAGGGCCACCACTCCCAGGCCTTCGTCGCCCTCGTCATCATGGCCATCTCCGCCGGCTCCATCTTCGCCTCACACGTCAACGACGGCGGCTTCTGGATGGTCGCCAAGTACTTCGGCATCAGCGAACGGGACACGTTGAAGACGTGGACGGTGCTGGAGACGGTGTTGTCGGTGGTGGGGTTCGTGGTGGCTGGTGGGGTGAGTCTGGTCGTGTCGTAACTGCCCGGCCGGCGCCCTGAGTTCGACCCGGTCGCGACCCGTTCGCGACCGGGGCGTGCGCTGGAATGGGTGTACGGGGCGGGCTTGTGAGGCCGGCGGCGGCGGTGCGATCCTGATCGTCATGCCGCCGTCTCCTCACGTGCCCGATCACGGAGCGGTACTGGCGGAGGTGCGGAAGGTGCGGCGGGCCGGAGTCGTCAGGTTGCGCGCACTCGACGTACCGGCACTCGCCGGGGCCGCCCGTGAACTCCCGCGGGGAGACGGCGAGTCGCCAGGGGGGCCGGTGGAGAAGGTGCTGCGGCTCGCCGTCTCGCGGATCGGCGGCGGCACGCTCCAGACCGCCGCCGAGTACAGCCTCGGGCTCGCCCAGGGCACCCGCGACTGGCCGGCCGCCGACCGGCGCAGACGGGCCGCCCAGGTGTACGGGGTGAGCGTCGAGCGGTTCCGCAAGCACCACGAGCTCATGGTCCTCGGGCAGGTCGCCGAACAGGTCGTCCAGCTCGTCGTCCAGGGGGCCGCCCCCACGGGCGTGCCCGCACCGTCGTACGAACGCATGCCCGCCGCCCATCGCACCCTGCGCCCGCGCGTCGATCGCCGTACCGTCCCCGTCACCCTGCACGTCCACTCCGTCGACCTGCTGCGGGACATCGATGTCGTCGTCTCGCCGTCCAACACCTACTTCGCGCTGCCCGCGCCCTACAAGTCGTCCGTCTCCGCCACACTGCGCCGCGCGGGGGCGCGCAAAGACCCCGTCGGGGGACTCGTCGAAGACAGGATCGACGACGAGTTACGGGGCTGGACCGCCCGGCACGGGTCTCCCGGCCGGGCGGCACAGCCCGGCACGGTCGCCGTCACCTCGGCGGGCGCCCTGGAGGGCCAGGGCATCCGGCGGATCTACCACGTGGCCGTCGCCGTACCCCGGCCCGAGACCAACGACTACGACGTCCAGCCCGCCGACATCACCCGAGGCGTCGCCCGGGTCTTCGCGCTGCTCGCCGAGGAGGCCGGCGCGCACGACCCGCCGCTGCGGTCCGTCTGTCTGCCCCTGCTGGGCGCCGGGCGCGGCGGACTCACCCCGCTGGAGAGCTTCGGCGCGCTGTGGGCCGCCGTCGAGGCCGAACTCGCCCGCGGCGCCGACTGGGAGCTCCACTTCGTCGTACGCCGCCATGCCCGCGCCGACCTCCTGGAACGGCTGCTGACCACCGACGCCCCCGCGGAGGACGGCCGATGAGCGCGCCCGACGATCCCTACCTCGTCCTCGCCGCCGCGGCGGCCCGCTGGGACCGGGTCTCCGGGCGCCTCGGGACCGCGGAACGGGAACGGCTGACCGGCCTGGTCGCCGTCGTACGGGACCGGACACGGGACGAGCGGCTGCGGTACGCCGCCGCCCGGCAGGCCGCCGAACTGCTCGCCGCGTGGCTGCCGGACGAGTTCGGGGCGGACCCCGCGGCGCGGTTCACCGGGCCGCCGGTGATGCCGGGGCCGGGCGGGCCGTCGGCCGGGCAGCCGACCGTGCAGGGGTTCGACGCCGAGGATCTCGCCGTGCTGCTCATCGACGGGCACCGCATGGTCGGCCCGGTCCTCGGGCCGGTGCGTGAACGGCTGCTCGCCGAGCCCGCGTTGGACGCGGAGACGCTGCTCCGGCGCGGCGGCGCCCCCTTCGCGCCCGAGCTGATCCGGCTGCCCGGCGTCGGCGGACGGCTCCGGCTGCCGCGGTTCCAGTTCTCCGAGGACACCCTGCCCTGGCTGGTCGTCCTGGAGGTCAACGCCCTCCTCGCCGCCGACCGCGACCCGTGGGGCGCCGCCGACTGGTGGCTGTCCGCCAACGCCTGGCTCGGCACGACCCCGGTGAGCCTGCTGGGGACGGAACACGACCGCCAACTCCCGGACGTCGCACAGTTCTTGATGAGCAGTGGAGAGTGAGCCGCCGGATGGGAAGTGACTGACCCGTGCCCAACTACCGGCCGCCCGAAGCCCTGACCGGCACTCCCGGCAAGGTCACACTCACCCGCGGCACCCCGCTCTACCGCATCCACGGCTCCCACCGGCCCGCCGCCGGGTTCAACCCAAAACCCGCCCACTGTCTGTACGGAGGCGGCCGCTTCGACGCCACCTCCTGCGACCCCTACGGCTATCTCTACGCCGGTCTCGGCCCCACAGCCGCCGTCTGCGAGACCCTGCTGCGCTCCCTGCCCTTCGACCCCGCGGGCGGCCCCCGGCTGCTGCCGCGCCGTGCCGTCGAGGGCCGCCGGCTGAGCACCCTGCGGCTCGCCGCCGACGTGGACGTCCTGCCGCTGGTCAGCGCCCAGGACCTGGCCGCCGTCCACCAGGACACCTGGCTCGTGCACACCGAGGCCCACGAGTACCCGTACACCCGCGACTGGGCCCACTGGATCCGCCACCACACCGAGCCCTGGGCCCAGGGGCTGCTGTGGGCGTCCAAGCGGGAGCCGGCCGACCGTACGGTGGTGCTGTTCGGCGACCGCAGCCCGGACGGCGCCCTGCGCGCCGACGAGGAGGACGCCGTGGACTTCGACACGGCCGAGGGACGGGAGTGGCTGAACTCCGTGCTCCAGCCGTACTACGTCCAGCTGGCCCCTTAGCCGTGGACACCGCCTAGGGCACGACCGTCCGCAGGGCGATCGTCCGCGTGGCCCAGCGGCCCGGCGTGCCCTGGACGGCCGGTCCGAGGTCACGTCCGCCGGAGGGCGCGCCGAACCGCAGGACGTCCTCGTCCGCGCCGCCCGCCCACTGGTTCCACGCCCGCATCCGGAACGGCACGGTGTTCAACTCGCCCTCCGCCACGATCAGTTTGAGCCAGTCCCGTACCTCCGCGCCGGACGTGACGGCCCGGGACTCCGGCAGGGCCGGCCGCACCGGCTCCCCGTCCAGGGCGTACCCCGTCCGCCCCGGCCCGATGAAGTGGCCCGGGAACAGCACCGGGTCGCTGGCATAGCTGTCGGTGAGATCGAGCAGCACACACCAAAGAGGCCGCTGCGAGCGGTTGTCGAGCCGGATGGACAGCGCCGGCGGCTCCCCGTCCGGCCCGTACGCGCACACGATCTCCCCCCGCCCGTCCGGCACCAGCGCGCTCCCGCCGCCCCAGGGGACGATCTCCACCCGGACCTGGTTGTCCAGCAGGGACGGCCGCGAGCCGAGATCGCGCAGCCGGTGCCAACGGGTCAGGTGCGTCAGACAGTCCACGACCGTCTTCCCGTCGTACGACGATGTCGCCTCGGCCGGTGAGCCGTCCCGGTCGGCCGGCCGCGCGCCGAGCCGCAACGGATCCACGAACCGCGTCCCGTCCCGCCCCAGCACCTCCACCACGCCGCCGCCCGCCGCGACCACCCGGAAGTGCAGATCACCGAAGTCCTCCGGCGAGTCCACGACCCGGAGCGACGGGGTGGCACACGCGGTGACGGCCGCCCGGAGGCGGGCGTCCGCCCCCTCGACACTGACCGTGGCGGGCGGAGCGGCCAGCGCGGTCGGGCTCACCGGGTAGGCCCGCCCAGGATCCGGCGTCCAGTCCACCGGCTCCACCAGCGACCGGTCCGCCCGCACCGCACGAGCCCGTACGACCTGCCCCGCGCCGAGGACCCCGAACTTCGTGCCCCCGGCATCCGCCCCGCCCCGCAGGCCGTGCACCGTCCCGCAGTCCACCTCCCACCCCTCAGGACCGCACCGCAGCAGATGGTCGCCGACCGCGCTCGCCCCCGCGCCCGCGAGGAACGGCAGATCGGCGGCCTCGGCCGTGTCCGGGAACAGCACCGGCTGCTGCCGGCCGCCGGACCGCCGTACCCGCGCGTCCGCCGCCGCCAGCACCTGGCGGTAGGTGGCGTCCGGGCCCGCCGTGCGGGCCGCGTCCAGCAGGGCGTGCGTGAAGATGCCGTGCCGGCGGCCGTCGAACCAGCCCTCGTACGAGAGCTGGTCGAGGCGGCTCGCGGCCAGCAGGAGATGCCGGGCGGCACCCGGTGCGGGGGCCGCGTCCCGGGCGGCCGGCCACTGCGGGCGGGGCGGCGCCCAGCGTGCGGTGAGGTCGGCGGGGATCCGGTCCTCACGGGTCGCGCCGCCCGAGTAACAGCAGTCCAGGACCGCCACCACCAGCGCCCCACGCGCCGCCACCTCGTCGAGCAGCACGCCCAGGCGTTTGTCGGACAGCGGGCCGTCCACGCAGACCAGCGCCTGGCTCAGACCGGTCGCCTCGACGAGGAGTTCGGCGCCGGTGGCCACCCGCTCGCTGCCGTGCCCCGAGAACCAGAACAACGCCGTGTCCCCGGCCCCGGCCGACCCGAGGAACGTGCGGATGCCGTCCTCGACGACGGAGACCGTCGCCGCGCCGTCCAGCACCGTCCGCACCTCGACGGCGTCCCCGCCCCGCCGCTCCAGCAACTCCCGGGCCGCGCCGACGTCGTTGACGCAGCCCGAGAGGGGTGTGGCGATATGCGGTGGGTAGGCGTTGACGCCCGCCATGAACGCGTAGATCGTCCCCATGGCCGGAAGTCTGACATGTCACCCGTTCATGCAGAGGTGTTCCGCCGCACCCTCAACTCGGCTCCCTCAACTCCGCTCCCCGGCGCCGGATCGCGCCCGGGTCACGCAGTTCGTGGGTGAGGAGGCGTTCCGCGAGGGCGGTGCGGTGGTCCGGGGCGAGGGCGGTCACGGCGGCGATCAGCTCGTCCGGGGTGGACGCGGGGCCGTGGCCGAGGAGCCGGGCGGACTCGGCGTCCAGGGGCGGGTGGTCCTCGGGGGCCGGGGCGCCGAGGACCACCCGGCGCAGGGGCTCCGCCGACTCGTCCGGCAACAGGTCGGCGTAGCGCGGCAGTTCGGCGTCCGGCGCGATCAGCAGCAGGTGCTTGGCGATCAGGTCGGCTTCCGGGAACGGCGTGCGAACGGCCAGGGGGGTGAGGGTCTCGGCAGGCAGGCCCAGGACACAGCCCGCGTGGAGCAGCATCTCGCGGACGCGGCCGGCGGCGGGGGCGTCGGGGAGCAGGGCCGCGGTGCGGGACAGGAACCCGGCGAGAAGTTCCTCGCCCGCCGTAGGGCCGGCCTGCTCGGCGCCCCGGTAGTAGCGCGCCAAGTAGAGCCGCCACCACGCCAGTTGGACCTCGTACAGCTCGCCCACGACCGCCGTGTACGCCTCCTCGGGGAGCAGCTCGCGCAGGGCCGGTACCAGGTCGCGGTAGACCAGGCGCATCCAGGTGTGCGGGGAGCGCTGGATGCCCCAGCACTCGCCGTGGGTGTAGTCCCCGAGGAGTTCGGCGAGGCTCAGTGCGCCCCTGGTGAGGTCGGTGCGGAAGTCGCCCGCGCCGGTGGGCTCGAAGGCGTAGAAGTGGTCGGCGGAGCGCGCCGGCCGGGGTGTGGGCAGGGCGTGGTCGATCAGCTCCTCCACCTCGGCGTACCGCGCCAGCAGTGTGTCGTGGTCGAGGGTGAGGCGCGGGTGCAGCGGGTCGGCGAACCGCGTCTTGATCTTGGCGATCTCCTCGGACAGCGCCTGGTAGAGGAAGACCTTGTCGAAGCGGTGGCTGAACGACAGCCCGATGTAGGGGAAGACGGTGCAGCTGCGGCACTCCGAGCGCTGGCCCACCTCCTCGTCCCGCACCCTGAGGAACTCCGGGTCCTGCACCAGCTCGCGCAACGGGCGGTCCCACTCGACCGAGTTGTCGAAGGCGTGGTAGCAGGGCAGCACCAGCCGGCCGTCCGGGCCGACGGTCAGGATGCGCTTGTTGGCGTAGCAGTCGGTCGGCGCGGTGGGGTCCAGGGTCTCCATGTACTTGCGGAAGTGCAGGTTGATCAGTGCGAACGGCTGGTACAGCAGCCGCATCAGCCGGGCGGAGATCGGGCCGTCGGTCGGCTCCGACTCGTCCATCCGGTCCGAACGGCCCGGCACGGCGTCGGCGAGCGGCTTGCCGTTCTGCTCGATCAGCGGGAGCTTCAGTTTGCGGGCGGTCCGGTTGGTGTCGCGGACGGTGTCCTGCTCGTCGAAGTACTCGAACATGCCGGAGAAGTAGACGGTGATCCGGTTGTCGTGGGCGAAGCGCAGCAGGTCCGGTATCTCGTCGACGTTCTCCCGGGTGACCACGCAGATCAGCTTGAGGTTGCCGGTGCCGGTGGCGATGACCTTCTCGATGACGTCGAGCGCGCGGTCCAGGGTGGGCACCCCGCGGATCTGCCGGTAGCGGTCCGCGCGCAGGGTGTCCAGGGAGACGTTCATGGTGTCGACGTAGGGCACGATCGCGTCGATGTGCTTGGCGAACCGGATGCCGTTGCTGGTGATCTCCACGGCCATGCCGAGCGACTTGGCGTACTGCACGATGCCGTCGATGTGCGGGTGCAGCACGGGCTCGCCGCCGGTGAAGTCGACGTAGCGCACGCCCAGTTCGTACAGCTCGTCCAGGATCTGGCAGGCCTTGTCCAGGGTGAGTTCCTCGTAGCCCTTGAACTTGTCGTCCTGCCAGACGTTGCAGTAGCCGCAGAGCGAGTTGCAGCGGAAGGTGATGTAGAAGCGGGCCGAGGTGAGTTGGCCTCGGTCCGTGGACATGGCGGGAGTGGTGGTGGCGGTGGTGCTCGCGGTCACGTGTGGGTTCTCCGTCGGTAGGTACGGCGGGGGGTGGATGCGAACGGTTCCTGGGTCAGGGCAGCGGGGTCCCGCGGGCCGCGATCCACAGCTCGTACCACTCCTCGTGGGTGAGGTCGGGTGCGTGCAGGGCCGCGTCGCGGCAGGCGCGGATGCGGTCGGGGCGGCTGGTGCCGATGACCGGGACGACGCCGGCGGGGTGCCGGGCGAGCCACCACAGCAGGACCGTCTCGGGGGTGGTGCCCTTGGCGCGGGCCAGCCGGCGCAGCAGCTCGGCGGCCGGGGAGTCGGCGTGTCCGGCGTCGCCGGTGTAGCGGCCTTGGGCCAGCGCGCCCCAGGCCTGGAGCTGGATGCCCTGGTCCACGCAGTGCTCGACCGTGCCCTCGGGGAAGCCGTTGGCGGTGGCGGCGGAGGTGTTGACCAGGACACCGGCCTCGACCCAGTCACGCCGGGCCAGGCTCATCTCCAACTGGTTGACGGTGAGCGGCAGTTCGAGGCGGGCCTGGAGGTGGGCGATCTGGGCCGCGCTCATGTTGGAGACGCCGAAGCGGCGGACCAGTCCCTGCCGGTGCAGCTCGTGCAGGGCGCCCGCGATCTCGTCGGGGCCGGTCAGCGGGTCGGGGCGGTGGAGCAGCAGCGTGTCGATGACATTGGTGCGCAGCCGGGCGAGGCTCTCCTCGACCCGCCGGACGATCGAGCCGGCCCGCAGCTCGTACCGCCCCGGCCGCTCTCCTTCGGCGAGCCTGATCCCGCACTTGGTCTGGAGCGTGATCCGCTCCCGCAGTCCGGGCGTCCGGGCCAACACCTCCCCGAACACCGCCTCGGACTTGCCGAACCGGTAGATGTCCGCGTGGTCGAAGACGGTGATCCCGCACTCCAGAGCCGCCTCGACGGCGGCCTGCGCCCGGTCGACGTCCTCGGCGGTGTGCGGCGTACGGTCCCACGCGCCCCCGAGTCCCATGCAGCCGTGGATCAGCCGGGTCTCGGGGGCCCGCTCGGCGGGTGTAGTCACCGGGTGGGCCTGCGAGGTGGGTGTGGTCGTCGGGTGGGCTTGCGAGGTGGGTGTGGTCGTCGGGCCGGCCCGCTCGGTGGGCGGTGTCACGAGGTGGTCCCGCCCGGTGGGTGCTGGCTCAGGGTGGCCCCGTTCGGTGGGCGCTGTCATCGGGTGTCCGCCTCCTTGAGGGCGTCGGCCAGTAGTTCGGCCGTGGCGAGCACCGGCAGCTGGGTGTTGGCGGCGGGCGCGGTCGGCAGTACGGAGGCGTCGGCGACCCGGAGGTTGGCCACGCCCCGCACCCGGCCCACCCCGTCGGTGACGGCGAGCGGATCGTCGTCGGCGCCCATGGCGCAGGTGCCCACGGGGTGCCAGTAGGTGCCGAGCCGGGAGCGCAGCTCGGCGTCGGTCATCCGGTGCGGAGCCGGGCGGTCCGCCAGAGCTGCCAGCGGTGCCGTCGCCGCGAGCCGTTCGGCCGTCTCCAGGCCTTCCCGCAGTACGGCGAGGTCGTGGCCGTCCGGGTCGGTGAGGAACCCGGGGTCGATGTCGAGCGGTTCGGCGGGGTCGGCCGAGCGGAGCCGGACCCGGCCGCGTGAGGCGGGCTTCATCACGAACGCGGCGATACCGGCCTCGTAAGCGCCCGGCGGCAGCGTGCCGAACAGCGGGTCGCCGGCGGAGGGCAGGATGTGCAGGTCCCAGCCGCCCGGCGGACAGTGCGTGCTGGCGGCCCGGACCAGCATCCGGCTGACGTACAGCTCGCCCTTCTCGTCCTGCGCGGCCAGCGCCGCGTTGAGGCCGGGCGTGGGGGTCAGCGGGAGGAACACTCCCGGCTGGTCGGAGAGGTTGGCGCCGACGCCGGGCAGGTCGACCTCCGCCCGGATGCCCAGCGCCCGCAGTTCACCGGCCGGTCCGACGCCGCTGCGCAGCAGCAGCCCGGCGGAGCCGAAGGTGCCGCAGGCGACGACGTAGGTGTCCGCGGTGAGCGTCTCGCGCCGCCCGGCGACGACGACCTCGGCGCCCACCACCGCGCCGCCGCGCAGCACCAGCCGGTCCGCGCTCGCGTCACCCAGGACGGTGAGGTTGGCACGGTCGCGGGCCGGGCCGAGATAGCCGAAGGCGGCGTTCCAGCGCAGCCCGTCAAGCGCGTTGACGAGAGGTGTGCCACGGCCGGGAGGGCCGGGAGCGCCCATGTCGACGGCCTCGTAGCCGAGTTCGCCGGCGCCTTGCAGGGCCGCGCGGGCCCAGACGCTGAACTCCCCGTCCGGCACGTCCCGCAGCCGCATCCGGCCCATGGCCCGGTCCCGGTACGGGGCCATGCCCGCCGCCGACCAGCGGGGACCACCGGCCCGGGTCCACTCCGCGTGGTCGGCGTCCGAACCCCAGGTGTGCCAGCAGCCGTTGACGCAGGACGAGCCGCCCAGGACGCGGGCGCGCAGCCGGTGGACCGCGACCCCGCGCTCCCAGACGTGGTCGCGGGGCAGGGCGCGGGCGTCCCGCAGGGTGCGCGGCCAGGACGCGGGGTCCGGGCCGTGGTCGGGGCCCGCCTCCACCAGGCAGACCGAGCGGTCCGGGTCCTCGCTCAGCCGGGCGGCGAGCACACAGCCCGCCACCCCGCCGCCGAGGACCAGGACGTCATGGTGGAACCCGGTCACCCCTGCACCCCGGCGGCGTCCAACTCGGCGACCCGCGCGAGGAGTTCCTCGCGTCCGATCGCGTCGGCCCGCGTCGACGGCACCGTGCAGGCGTGGGCGCCGGCGACCGCCCCGTACCGGGCGCAGCGCAGTGGGTCGGCGCCGTCCAGCCAGCCCAGCAGGAACGCGGCGGCGAAGGCGTCGCCGGCGCCGTTGGAGTCGACCACGGGCGCCGGCGGCTCCACCACGGGCACGTGCGTGATCTCGCCGTCGACCAGCAGATACGCGCCCTCGGCCCCGGCGGTGGCGACGACGATCCGGGCCCGGCCGCGCGCGACGACGTCCCGCATGGTGGCCTCCGGGTCGGCCAGCGCGGTCGTGGACAGGAAGACCAGGTCGGCGCCGAGCGCGAACGGCTCGTGGTACGGGTTCTCCCCGTCCCAGTTGTGCAGGTCCGTCGAGATGGTCACCCCGGCCTCGCGCAGCACCGGCAGGGCGTACGCGCACGGGTAGGTGATCACCACATGCGCGTGCCGGCTGCCCGCGGCCAGGGTGCGCAGGGTGTCCTCGGGCAGCCGGTCGGACTCCTGGCTGCGGGTGTCGTCGTACAGCGACAGCCGCCGCCCGTCCGGGTCGACCAGGTTGACCGCCCGCTTGGTGCCCGCGGCGGACGGCACCTCGGTGAGGCCGATGCCCCGGTCCCGGTGCAGCGCCCGCACCAGGTCGCCCTCGGGGTCGTCGCCCAGCAGGTCGATGTGGTGGGTGCGCAGCCCCAGGGAGTGCGTGCCGAGCGCGAAGAAGTCGCCGCTCTGGCCGCCGCGGGTCACGATGCCCGGCCGGATCATGTAGCTGTCGGCGTACGGGAGCGGCAGCTCCGGGACATGGACGACGGTGTCCACGCCCGCGCCGCCCAGGACGAGGACGTCGGTCTCGGTCTCGGTGCTCATGGGGTCGGCTCGTTCCTCTTGGGGGCCAAGGGTTGGTGAGTCAAGCAGCCGTGCGCGACGGCTGGCAAGAACTTGCAGAAAGTTTCAGCAAGTTGAGTCCGTCCGGTCCGTCAGGGCACGCCCCTGCGGATCGGCCACCGGCAGCTGCCAGTTGGGGTACTCGTCGGCGGTGCCGGGCAGGTTCTGCGGCCGGCGGTCGCCCACGATGAGTGGTCGGTGTCAGAGGCGCGCGGTGGCGGCTCTGGCCGGGAACAGCCGCTCCAGCACCGTCGCCACTCCGTCCTCCTCGTTGGTCGGGGCGATCTCGTCGGCGTGGCGGCGCAGTTCGGGGTGGGCGTTGCCCATGGCGACGCCGTGGCCGGCCCAGGTGAGCATCGGGATGTCGTTGGGCATGTCGCCGAAGGCGACGGTGTCGGCGGCGCGGAAACCGAGCAGGCGCGCCGCCTCGGCCAATCCGCTCGCCTTGGTCACCCCGGCGGGCAGCAGCTCGACCATGCCCTCGCCGGAGTGGGTGACCTCGATCCGCCCGGCGCTCACCCGCCCCGCCAGCCCGGCCAGCCGGTCGTCGTCCAGCAGCCGGCTGCGGATGAGGACCTTCTCCACGGGCCGCGTCCACAGCCCCTCCGGGTCCTCCACCAGCCGCCAGCCGTGCCGCACCCGCTCCCCGAACCCCGGCGTGACCAGGAACTCCCCGGCCAGCCCCGCCGTGACGACCCCGAGCGCCAGCGGGCCCGCCGCCTCGGAGATGCGCACCACCAGCTCCCGTACGAGTGCGCGGTCGAGGGTCGCCGAGGACAGCAGCCGGTCGGCGCCGACGTCGTACAAGTGGGCGCCCTGCCCACAGATCGCGAGCCCGTCGTAGCCGAGGGGCGCGAGCAGGCTGCGGCAGCCCGCGGCGGGGCGGCCGGTGACGACCAGATGGCGGGCGCCGGCGGCGCCGGCCCGGGCGAGGGCGGCCCGGGTGCGGGCGGAGACGGTGAGATCGCCGCGGAGCAGGGTGCCGTCGAGGTCGGTGGCGACGACGGCGTACCGCGCGGTCACCCGGCCCCGCCCAGATACAGGCCGAGCAGGGTGTACGCCGCGAGCGTCGCCGCGTCCGTGACGCGCCCCGCGCGGATCAGGGCCCGCCACTCGTCCGGCGCCACCCGGCGCTGCCGCATGTCGGCCTCGGTCGCCTCGCGTTCGGGTTCGCCCTCGGTCAGCTCCTCGGCGAGGAAGACGTGGCAGCCCTGGCTGGCGTACCCGTAGGCGACGTGCATCCGGCCCAGGTACGTCATCCGGTCGGCCCGCAGCCCGGTCTCCTCGCGGAGTTCGGCGCGGGCCAGGTCGAGCGGGGCCTCGCCCTCGTGCCCGGCCGGCCAGGAGCCCTGCGGGAACTCCCAGTAGCGGCCGGCGACCGGGTAGCGGTACTGCTCCACGAGATGGAACCCGCCGTCGGTGTCCCGCGGGATCACCAGGGCGAAGTCCGGCTTGTCGACGACCCCGTACAACCCCGGGCTGCCGTCCGGGCGTTGGACGTCGTCCTCACGGACGCTCATCCACGGGTTGCGGTAGACCTCGCGGGAGCGGACGGTACGGATCACGGACCCGCCACCTCCATCACATCGATCACTTCACGGCCTCCAGCAGGTCGCGTACGCCCTCGGCGACCCCGCGCACGCGCAGGCCGTGCGGGCGCAGGACGCCGTCCAGAAGGGTGCTGGTCAGACAGGTGTGGGTGGGACGGCTGGCATACCGGCCGTGCGCCTTGGGCACCCGCACGACCCGGGAGCGCGGCACGCCGAGCCCCTCGGCGACGGCCTCCGCCCACTCGGCCCGCGAGACCCGGTCGGGGCCGCCGAGATGCAGCAGCCCGGGCGTGCCGGGTGCCAGCGCGGCGGCGGTCACGGCGGCGACGTCGTCGACGAGGACCGGCGTCGTCCACTGGTCGTCCGGCGCCTCCACCCGCTCCCCGCTGCTGAGCCGGTGGGCGCAGGAGGCGAAGAAGTTCAGCCACTTCACCGACTCGGCGGGCTCCCAGCCGTAGACCAGGCTGACCCGCAGCACGGTCGTGTCGGCGGCCTCCCGGACGATCCGTTCTGCGGCCAGCTTGGCCCGCCCGTAGGCGTTCGCGGGGGCCGTGGGAGTGGACTCGTCGTTGTCGGGGCGGCTGCCGTCGAAGACGTTGTCGGTGGAGATGAAGACCGTACGGCGCCCCCGCGCGGCCTGGGTGAGATGGGCCGCCGCGGCGGTGTGCAGCGCGGTGGCCCGCTCGGGGTCGGCCTCGCACCAGGTCACGTCGGACGGGCCGTGCACCAGGACGAGTTGGTCGGGCCGCACCGCGTCGACGACCCGCTCACAGGCGTCCGCGTCGGCCGCGTCGAGCCGTACCCAGGGCGCGTCGGACCCGGCGGGCAGCCGGCGCGAGGCCAGCACGGGGGTGCCGCCCTCGGCGGCGAGCCGCGCGGCGACGGCCCGCCCGACGAAGCCGCTGCCGACGATCAGCGTGGTGGTGCTCATACGACGGCCACCGCCCCCCGCGCCGCCAGCAGCCGCCCCGCCCCGATCAGACCGTGGTCGTCGTCCGGGGCGGCGAGGGTCACCATGCGGCGGATCTCGGCACCGGACAGCCCGAAGCAGCCCAGCTGCTCCAACTCCGCGGTGAGCAGCTCGGCATAGCGCGGTCCGACGGCGAGGGCGAAGCCGCCCATCAGCAGATAGCGGCGTACTCCGATGGAGGTGAACACCGAGATGATTGCCGAGGCGAGATGGGTGAGGCCGGTACGCAGGACGCCGGTCGCGAAGGCGTCCCCCGTGCGCACCGCCGCCACCAGCGCCGGGTTGTCGAGGAGTTCCGGGTCGGGGGCGGTCGCCGCGAGTGCCGAGCGGGCGTAGCCGTCGGGGTCGGCGTGGGCGGCGCGGCGCGCGGAGGCGAGGGCGCCCCGGCCGGAGGCGATGCCACCGAGGTGGCCCCGGCCGCCGCAGTCGCAGACCAGCGCCTGCGGGGAGCGGTCGCAGGTCCAGTGGCCCAGTTCACCGCCGTGGCCCTCGGCGTCGAGGAGCACCTCGCCCGCCCGGTACACCTTGCTGCCGATCCCGGAGCTCACCGTGATCAGACAGAACGGCGGCTCGTCGGGGCCGTGCACATAGCGCCAGGCGGCGGCCGTCAGATCGTTGACGACGACCACGGGCACCCCGAGCCGCTCCTCCAGCGTCTCCCGCACCGGCAACGGCTCCCCGGGCCCGCCCCACACGGTCGGCGCGGCCATCACCCGGCCGTCGGCGGTCACGGGCCCCGCGAAGGCCACCCCGACCGCCCCGCCGCCGTGCCGCGCCAGGGCCTCCCGGCACACCGCGGTGAGCTGCTCGGTCACCCGCTCCTGGAGCACGGGCACGGGTGCGCCGGGGTGGCGGGCCATGCCGTCGGTGGGGGTGCGGTGGACGTCGGACAGGGCGCCGGTGGCCAGGTCGTAGCGGGCGGTGCGCAGGGTGGTGCCGCCGAGGTCGACGACGGTGCAGGCGTGCTCAGACACGGGCCGCTCCCGTCCGCGACGCGACGGACTGCACGGTCCCGTCCTCCAGCACGATCGCCGAGTCGATCTCGGCCCCGGCGGGCACCACCGCCCCGGGCAGCAGCACACTCCGGCTCACCCGCGCCCCCGCCCCGACCCGGACGCCGGGAAAGGCGACGCTGTGCTCCAGCAGCCCCTCGTTCACGAGGTCGCCCGGTACAAGACTGCGGTCCACGCCGGGCGCGGACACCACCACCTCGCGCCGCACCTTGGGCCGTACCGTGCACGGCAGTTGGGACAGCGCCAGGGACGGCTCCGCGTCGACCAGCGCCAGATGCGCCCGGTGATAGCGGTCGACGGTGCCGATGTCCTCCCAGTGCCCCGGCACCTCGTGCCCGAGGATCCGCTCGCCCCCCGCCAGCATCGCCGGGATGACGTCCCGGCTGATGTCGTGCTGCCAGTCGGTGCCGTCCAGCTTCTCCAGATAATGGTGGAGCCGGACCGCGTCGAAGACGCAGAACGCGGCGAACACCAGGTCGCTGGTCGGCTCGGCCGGCTTCTCCACGAACGCGGTGAGGCTCCCGGACGCGTCGAACTCGACCATCCCGAAGAGGTGCACGTACCGCCGCTCGATCCGCTGGTAGGCCACGGTCAGCGCGGCGCCGGAGCGCCGGTGCGCGGCGATCAGCGGCCCGTAGTCGAAGCGGTAGACATGGTCGGCGTGCAGCACCAGCACCTCCGAGGTGCCGGGCCCGAACAGATACGGTGCCTTGCGGATCAGCGCGTCGGCGGTGCCCCGCTCGGGCGTGCCGCCCGGCGCCGGGGGACGGTACCCGGTGCCTTCGCGGTAGGAGCGGTCGTACGGCCCGAAGTGCACCCGGAACCCGGGCCGCCACCAGGTGCGGTACAGGTCGTCCATCAGCTGCCGCTCCTCGTACTGGGACAGCAGCAGCACCTCGTCGAGCCCGGACGCCTCGGCGTTGGCGAGCGAGAAGTCGATCAGCCGGCAGGAACCCCCGAACGGCACCAGCGGCTTGAGCCGGCCGTGCCCCAGCGCTCCCATCCGTCGGCCCTCACCGCCCGCGAGCAGCGCGGCGCGCACCCCGTCAGCCATGGCGCACCACGTCCCACGCGGAGCGGCCGTCGGTCAGGGTCAGCAGCAGGTGCACTTCCCCTCCATTCAATTCCCTTCCGGGATCCGGTGGTTCGGTGATGTCGGCGGTGAACTCGCCGGGCCCGCGCGCGGGCAGCCGGTGGACCACCGTCTGCCGGCGCCCCGCCCCGACACCGGCCGCCGCGAGGGCGACCACTTCCACGCGGGCGGCGTGCGGCAGGCGGTAGACCAGCCGCCCGTCCTCGATCGAGCGGCGGCCGTCGAGGCGGGCGCGCAGCTCCGGGTCGTCGCCCGCCGCGCGGGCACAGCGGGCGAAGTCGGCGCGCGCCCAGGCGGCTTCGAACAGCGCCCGCCGGGCCCCGGGGTCCAGGGGGCGGCAGCGCGCGTACACGTCGGCGTCGCCGTACCGCTCGGCCGCCTCGGCGACGGCGTCGGCGTGCCGCTCGTAGTCCTCGTCGGACAGCAGGTCGAACCAGCCGTACCGCAGCAGCAGCCCCACGTCCGGCGTCGGGCGCTCGCCCTTCCACAGGGCGGTGAAGGCGTCCAGGTGCTGTCGCGCGGTCTGTGCCCAGGTGAACTTCCGTGCGTTCAGGACGGAGTTGGCGCGCAGCCTCGCGTATTCCTCCGGGCGCTCCCGCAGCAGCGCCGCCGCCTCGTGGATACGCCGGGCCAGCGCGTCGACGAGCAGCGAGTCGTCCTCGGCGAAGGAGCGGTTGACGGCGAAGCCCGTGGCGTCCGGAGTGCTCAACGGATCGGCGACATGCCCGAAGTGGGCCATGCCGAGCTGGGCGGTGGCGATCGGCACGGCGCCCACGGCCATGGCCTCGCCCTGCGCGATGAGGAACGTGTCCATCTCGAACTTGGACGGGAAGAGACAGAAGTCGGAGGAGGCCGCGTAGGCGAGGACCCGCTCCTCCTCGACCCGCTCGCACTCCAGATGGACGCGGCCCTTGTGCCGCTCGACGACCTCACGGACGTACGGGTCGTCGATACCGCCGTCGCTGAGGCAGCGCAGCACGAAGTTGGCGGCCAGACCCTCGCCGAGAACACGGTCGACGGCCCGGAACAGCTCCAGCTGGCCCTTGTGGTTCACGGCGTAACGGGCGTTGTGGAAGAAGGTGGGCAGGCCAGGGTCGAGACCGAGCCGGCCAAGGACAGCGTCCCGGTCCACGGCGGGGCGCTCGGCCGCCGTCCAGCGGTCGCCGATCGCGCACCCGCCGACAAAGCTCTTGTGGGCGTTGCGGCGCACGGCGTCGTACACCGGCAGTCGCCGGAACAGCTCCTCGAAGGGCGTGTCGGCGAACGCCGTGTAGAACTCCAGATGACCGGGGGAGAGGAAGTCGACGAGGTCGGCGTGGTCGGCGACCAGGTCGTACACGCCGACGTGTCCGGGGCCGTACTCGTAGTGCAGATGGGTGCGTTGCTGGTACGCGCTCAGCACGGGAGCGGCCGACTCCGCCGGATCGTCGGCGGGCAGGGGCACCGGCGCTTCCAGGAACTCCAGCAGGCGTTCCACCTTGGGCCGGTACACCTTCTTGGTGATCGGCATGTTGCTCTGCACGGTCCCGACGACCAGCTTCGACGGGTCGTCGCGGAACGCGGCCGGCAACAGATAGTGGTAGTACGGCTCATGGGCGTGGACGAGCGCCTTCTCGCCGCCGAACCAGGACCGGACGAACCGCACGGTGTCGACCTGGTAGGCGAGCGGCTTGAAGAAGACCAGGTCCCGGCCCTTGCTGTCGTACGGCGGGTAGAAACGGTCGGGGAGTTCGTCCAGCAGCCGGTTGGAGAGGAAGTACAGGTCGACGCCGTCCAGGCGGAGCCGGTGCGCGGTCGTGGTGAGCGGGACGCCCACCTCCGCCGGGAAGCGCTCGCCCCAGCTGTCCGAGTCGAGGACCAGCGGAAGCTCGTACGTGTCCGTGTAGTCGAGGGTCTCGACGTCGTACGAGGCTCGCAGCTCGGCCAGCCGGCCGTGCGCCGGGGTGACGACACTGACGCGGTGGCCCTCCTCGGCGAAGGCCTTGGAGAGGTTCCACAGGTAGACGGAGATGCCGCCCTGGAGGAAGCGGTGGTCGAAGCCCCCGCACTCGAAGTAGGTCTCTATGACATGCACGGGTGTGGGTCCTCACCCGGCGGCCGGGAGACCACTGGCCTCCACGGCGTGCCGCAGGTTGATCGCCGCGTGGTAGGCGCGGTCGTGGGCGTAGGCGTACTCGAGCTCGTGGATCAGCCGGCGCAGCCGGAACAGCCGCCAGGCCGGGTGGCCGTCCCGGTCCGGGCCGAGGTCGGCCAGCAGGCCGCCGACCCGCGCGGCCCACAGCCCGGCCGCCTCCCGCAGCCGGCCCAGCCCCGCGAGGCGCTCCCCGGTCCAGCCGGGGGTGTCCGGGGCGACCCCCGCCGCCTGGAGCAGCGCGGTACGGCAGGTGTCCTCCGGGTCCATGCCGAGGACGTCGGCGGCGTGGTCGGAGAACTCGTCGGCGGTGAAGATCTCCAGACCGCGGGTGAGGGCGGCCAGGTCCTGCCACGGCGACTGGGCGGTCGCCGGGTCGGCCGGGTCGGCGCGCGGCGTGGACAGGTCGATGACACACAACTCCCAGTGACCGTCCGGCTGTTCACGCCGTAGTACATGGGACAGATGCAGGTCGCCGTGGCAGGGACCGGCGGGCCACGGCCGCGGCGGCAGTTCGGCGACGCGGGCCAGCTCACGGGCGAGCCCGGCCGCGGCGGCCTCCCGGACCGGCACCGGGTAGCGGGTGTCGGCGAGGATCAGCGGGGTGAGCGCGGCGAGCCGCCCGGTCGCCTCGTCGAGGGCGCCCGCGACGGGGAACTCCGGGTGCGCGCCCAGTCGTTCGGCCAGCTCCTGGTGGAAGCCGCGCAGGAAGAGGCCGGTGGCGCGCAGCGGGGCGACGAGATCCTTCTGGGAGGTCTCCACGGCACCGAGGGCATCGACACCGCCGGTCCCCAGCAGCGGCCACAGCGCCCGTATCCCGGCCCGCAGCGGCACGTTGAGCCCCTCGCCCTCGGCGTACCGGTACAGCACGCCCAGCGGCTCCCGCGCCCCCGTCGCCGTGTCGACGTACGTGTAGTCGCCGACCGGCCGCTGGGTGCGTCCGCCGTCCGCCATCAGGCGCAGCAGCTCGGCCTCCCGGTTGCCGGTGCCCAGGCGCCGGTAGCTCTTGTGCGCGTGGGCGGTGCCGCCGAGGTCGACGAGGGACAGGGCGTTGGAGCACCAGCCGGGGTCGAAGGGCAGCGGCCCGCGGTAGTCGGCCGGTGTGCCGCGGAACTCGATGACATTGCCGCGCCCGGTCGGCAGCCGCAGCCCCGTCCGCAGCGCGCCGGTCACCGCACGGTCGAACGCGGGGGTACCGGCGGCATGGCGTCCGGGGTCGGCGTCCAGGACGGGCACGAACCAGCGGCTCCCGCCCGGCTCGGCCGTCCCGACGAGCAGCAGCCGCACCTCGCCGAGTACGGCCTGGTCGTACAGCTCGAAGCCGCCGCCGTGCCGGCCGGTCTCGTCCATCCAGGGGGCCGCGCGCAGCAGGTCGACGGTCGCGGGCGCGGGGGCGCCGGGCAACAGGGTGTCCATGGGTCAGCTCCCGGTCATCTCGTAACGGTCGACGCCCCGGTGCCAGACGGCCAGGGCGAGCGTCACCAGGCCCGCGGTCACCACGAACAGCCACGGCAGCATCGCCGTGCGTCCGAACAGCAGGTAGGTCGCGGGGACGTAGGCGGTGAAGGCGTAGGGCAGCAGCCAGGTCAGCAGCCACCGCAGGGACGGGTGGTAGAGGTCGAGGGGGTAGCCGGAGAAGTCGCCCAGCTGGTTGGCCGCGTACAGGGCCGGGAAGCTGTTCGTGGTCCAGAAGGCGAGGGACGCGAACAGTGTCTTGATCGACGCGAGGATCAGCGTGCCGCACAGCACCAGCAGCGGGGCGAGCAGCAACGCGCCGGTGCCCAGGCCGAGTTCGAGATGGGCGGCGGCGTACCAGGTGAGCGCGGCGCCGGTGAGGAGCTCGCCGAAGCCGTCCGGGTAGAGGAAGCGCTCGGACAGCAGCGAGAACAGGGGGTGCACCGGGCGGATGAGATAGCGGAAGAACTCGCCGTTCTGCACCAGCTTCCGGGCCATGACCCACAGCTGGTCGGTGAACATCCGGTCCAGGCCGCGCGGCAGCAGCGAGAACCCGAGCAGGAACAGCACCTCGTGGTACCGCCAGCCCGCGATCTCGGGCACCTGCCGGAACACCATGCCGATCACCGCGACCTGGCACACCACCCGCAGCAGCAGCCCGCCGGCCCCGAGCAGGAAGTCCATCCGGTACTCGGTCAGCCGGTGCACACTGACGGCGCTGAGATGCCAGGTGAGCCGGGCGTACCGGGTCACGACGGTCAGGGCCCTCATCCGCCGAGCACCTCCACCCGCCGTACGGCCCCCCGCCACGCCACCGCCGCGAGCCCGCTGAGCGCCACCGCCCACAACAGCTGCACGGCGAGGATCCCGGCGGCGTCGGGCAGCCCGTCGTAGTGACCGAGGAGCAGCCGCAGCGGACCGTCGACCATGCCCTGGAAGGGCAGCACATGGGCGACGGCGGCCAGCGGCCCCGGCATCAGCGCGAGCGGCACGACCTGCCCGGCGAAGAACGCGACGACGGTGTCCTTGACGACCCGCACACCCCAGATGTTGGTGGTGACGAACCCGGCGAACCCGACCAGCAGATTCACCCCGAACCCGATGACCAGCGACAGCGCCGCCGAGCAGACGAAGAGCAGCACACCGGTGGCGGTGGGGGTGGTGAGCGGCAGCAGCACGGCGTACAGCAGCAGCACGGGTACGGCGACCAGGACGGCGTTGGTCAGCGAGACCGGCAGCCCCGCCGCGAACCGGGCGAGCGGATAGCTCACCGGACGCACCAGCGACACCGCGATGTCCCCGCGCTGGACCTCCCCGGAGACCTCCTCGTCGACCCGGTTGGCCTGCACGAGGCCGAGGATCTGGGCGAGCAGGACATAGGTCGTCAGCGTGGGCAGGTCGAAGCCGCCGAGCATCCCGGACTCACGCCCCGCGTACACCGCCCGCCACAGGAACACCTGCACCCCGACCGCGGTGGTCGCGGTGACCGCGCTGATCAGGAACGTGGAGCGGTACTGGAGCAGGGCCTGCAAGCCGGCGCCCGCGAAGGAGGCGTAACGCTTCACGCCACCACCCGGCCGTGGCCCTGGCCGGCGTAGATGCGGCGCAGCACCATCTCCAGGTCGGGTTCGGGGGCGACGCAGTCGGTGACGTCGAAGTGGTCGAGGAGGAAGCCCATCACCTGGCGGGCGGTCCAGCAGGCCACCGGGTACTCGACCTTGATCCGCCCGCCGTCGACCTCCTGGGCGGTCGCCCCGGCGAGGCCCTTCTCGATCAGCTCGGTCGCCCGCTCGGAACCGCCCTGGTGCTCGAAGAGAACCGCCCGGGTGTCGGCGGTGCGCAGCAGCTCGTGCATCGTGCCGCGGTGCACGACCTCCCCGTGGTTGACGACCAGCACCTGGTCGCAGATGGCACTGATGTCACCCATGTCATGGCTGGTGAGCAGCACGGTCGTACCGAGCTCGGCGTTGACGTGGTTCACCAGCCTCCGCACGGCCTCCTTCAGCACCAGGTCGAGGCCGACGGTCGGCTCGTCGAGGAAGACCACCTTGGGGTCGTGCACGAGACACGCGGCGACCTCCGCCCGCATCCGCTGCCCGAGACTGAGCTGCCGCACCGGTGTGTTGCCGAGGGCGTCGAGGTCGAGCAGCTCCTGGAAGAGGGCCATGTTGCGCCGGTAGACGGCGTCCGGGATCTCATGGATGCGCCGCAGGATGCGGAACGAGTCCGGCACCGGCAGGTCCCACCACAGCTGGCTGCGCTGCCCGAACACGACCCCGATGTGGGCGGCGTTGCGCCGCCGCTCCCGGTACGGCTCAAGCCCCGCCACCAGCGCCCGGCCCGAGGTGGGCGTCATGATGCCGGTGAGCATCTTGACGGTGGTCGACTTCCCGGCGCCGTTCGCCCCGATGTACGCGGCCTTCGTCCCGGCCGGAACCTCGAAGGACACCCCGGACACGGCCCGCACCAGCCGGTGCTCCCGGCTGAACAGCGTGCTGAGGCTGCCGACAAGGCCCGGCTTGCGCTCGGCGACCTTGAACTCCTTGACGAGGTTCTCCGCGACGATCACCGTGCGCCCCCCGTGGCGAGTTCCAGCGCCCGGTCGAGCAGCGTGACGCCCTCCTCCAGCAGCGCCCGGTCGATGGTGAACGGCGGTGCCAGCCGCAGCACATGACCGCCGACAGCGGTCCGCAGCCCAAGATCCAGGGCGTGCTGGTAGACGGCCTGGGCGACCTCGGGCGCGGGCGTCCGCGAATCCCGGTCCCGCACGAACTCCAGCCCGTGCAACAGCCCGAGGCCCCGCACATCCCCCAACACCTCGTACTTGGCGTGCAGTTCACCGAGCCGCTCATCGAGCAGAGCACCCAGCTCAGCCACCCGCCCGAGCAGCACGTCCCGCCGTACGACCTCCAGCGTGGCCTTCGCGGCGGCGATCCCGAGCGGGTTGTTGGCGTACGTCGAGGCCGTGGACCCGGCCCGGGAGGCCTCCGGATGCCGCAGCACCGACGAGCGCCCGGCAAGCGCCGCGAACGGGAACCCCGAGGCCAGCCCCTTCGACAGGGCCACCAGATCCGGCTCGATGCCGAACCGCTCGCTCGCCAGGAAGGTCCCGGTGCGGCCGCCGCCGGTGAGCACCTCGTCGGCGACGAGCAGCACCCCGTTCTCCCGGCAGCTGTCGGCGATCTGCTCCCAGTAGCCGGGCGGCGGCACGATCACCCCGGCCGCGCCCAGCACCGGCTCGAAGACCAGCGCCGACACGTTCGGCTTCGTCGCGATGTGCTTGCGCACCAGCGACGCGCAGCGCACCCCGCACGAGGGGTACTCCAGCTCCAGCGGGCAGCGGTAGCAGTACGGCGAGTAGCCCAGCACGCTGTTGCCGGACAGCGCCTGATGGCCGATGTCCCAGTGGACCAGCATCCTGGCCCCCTGCGTCTTGCCGTGGAACCCGTACCGCAACGCCCCGATCCGGTTCCGGCCGGGCTCGGCGACGGCCTGCACGGCCCGCAGCGCGGCCTCGACGACCTCGGCGCCGGTGGAGAAGAAGGCGTAGGTGTCCAGCTCCTCCGGCAGCAGCTCGGCGAGCAGCTCACACAGGGCGGCACGGTCGGCGGTGGCGAAGTCGTGCACGTTCCACAGCCGCCCCGCCTGCTCGGTCAGCGCGGCCACCACCTCCGGATGACAGTGGCCCAGGGACTGGGTGAGCGTGCCGGCCGCCAGGTCGATGTACTGGTTGCCGTCGAGATCGGTGAGAACAGCGCCGCGCCCCTCCACGAAGACACGGCGCCCCAGCGCGGACTCCTCGGAGGCACCGGGCGCGAGGAGCGCGGCCTCCCGGTCCAGCACCGCCTTCTGCAACGGCCCGGTCATCGGACGTCACCCAGCGGCCCGACCTCAAAAACGAGCAGCCGCAGTTCAGCATCCGAGTCATTGGCCAACCCGTGTTCCCCGTAAGCCCGGTTGGGAATGACATCGCCCTCCCGGACGTCGAACTCCTCCCCGTCCAGAGTCATCCGCCCCCGCCCCGAGAGGATCACGTACGTCTCCTCGTCGTCGGCGTGCCGGTGCAGCCCGATGGAGGTGCGTGGCGGCAGGACGACGAGATCGACGAAGGCGATGGGGCCACGAGCCCCGTCGGCCCGATAGACCCGGTGCGCGAGGATCGTGCCGAGGCCACCGTGATCCCCGCTCACCTCACGCAGCAGCCCCTCATGCAGATTGCTGACCAAATGGGCATGACTCATCGAGGTATGACTCCAAAAGACGTTTGGTTGATGCCGTCAGGGGCGCGGGGAACTGCGCGACCAGCCCCCACGCGCCCGCGGACGCCTGACGGCACATCGCGGCAAATGGATCAGGCGACAGTGAGCGCCGCACGGGTCGAGAGCCGAAGCAGCGCCTCTTCCAGCGCCCCGCCCGGAATGTCATCCAGGTCATCCACGAAAACCGCAGACCCCACCCCGTCCGGCACCACAAGATGCAGCCGCCGCCCCCGCCGCTCCCAGGACGCCGTCAACGCATGACGCATCAACTCGGGCGTACAGACAGCCGGGTCATACACAGGCAACCCCAGCGCCCCGATCAGCGCGACGATCCGCTCACACTCTGCCGCGTCGAGAAGCCCCAGCACCCGCGCCAACTCGGTGGACAGAGCCATGTCCACGGCGACCGACTCCCCGTGGGCGATCCGGTACTCGCTGGCCGTCTCCATGACCGGCCCGAAGGTGTGGCCGAAGTCGACCAGCCGAGCCAGATCGTGCTCACGCAGGTTGGGACAGAGCTCCTCCATCATCAGCTCCATCGAGGTGCGCAGCACATAGTCCTCGACGCCGTCCAGCCCCAGCCCCGCCTCCACGAGGAACCGCGGGGTGGGATACGGCCGCTGAAAGATCTCCGGGCATTCCTCCAGCGTCCGGAACAGCCAGGCGTCCTTGATGATCGCCATCTTGGCGATCTCACCCAGCCCGCACCGGATGTCCCGCGCCCCCAACGTCCGCAGAAAACCAGGGTCGTTGAGCGAGGCGTGGGCCGGGTGATACGCGCCGAGCATGTTCTTCGTGCCCAGGGCGTTGACGCCGGTCTTGACCCCGACACCGACGTCGACCTGGCCGACGAGGGTGGTGTTGACCTTGATGTAGCGCACGCCCCGGCTGTAGATCGCCGCGGCGAACCCGACGAGATCGCAGGTGACCCCGCCGCCGACGGCGAGCATCACCCCGCGCCGGTCAAGGCCCGCGCGCTTGGCCAGCGAGCAGATCTCCTCGACCGACCCCATGGTCTTGCGGTCCTCGCCGCCGCCCAGCACATGCACGCTCCAACTCCCCGGAGCGAGCCGTGCCTTCAGATAGGCGCGCAGCCGCCCGCCGTACAGCCGGTCCACGGTCGGACTCACGAAGGCCGCCACCCGGCGTCCCTCGCAGTACTCCGCCAGCAGCGGGTTCGCGGGTGCGAGCACCTCGCGGGTGAGATCGACGCGGTACGAGGTCCCGTCCGGGGCACGGAGGGAGAAACCGCTGTCATCGCTTCGGACCCCGGGTTCGGCGACGGATATCTGCGCCGTCACGACACTCCTCGAATCGGCCGGTTGAACAACCGGCTGGCCGTCAACTGCGATCAACAGGGCCTGAGTTAAACAGTGATCGACAGTGCCTGCAAGAAGTTGATGAAAGTTTCTGCGGGTTCTTGCAAGCCTGGACGGCGGTCGTCCGTGACCGGTTCCCATGACCTCATCCGCCCCCGCCGCCCCATGGCACAGCTTTGTCCGCCATACTTCCGACCGTGGAGCAGCGCATAGGTTCGAGCAGCAAGCCCCTGGAGGGCGCCGGATTCGACCCGGCCTTCATCCCCGGGCTGACCTCACCCGTGTCCGGCGAGCCCGAGGACGCCAAGCCGGAGGACGCCGAGGAGCCCCTCGCACAGGACGAGGCCGCCCCCGACGAACCGGAGACGGCCGAGGCGGAGGAGGCGGAGGAAGCGGCGGCAGACGAGGACGCGGCGGCCGACGGCCCCGTCTTCGAGGCCTCCGACCGCCGCGCCAGAATCGTCGCCGACGCGAAGGGCGTACGCCTGAGCCTCGACGAGGAGCGGTGCGAGTTCGGGTGGGACGAGATCGGCGCGGTCGAGACGGAGTCCCCCCGCTTCGGCAAGCGATTCACGATCACGGTCCACACCCCTGACCGCCGCTGGTACCCGATCGAGATCGAGGCGACGGCCAGGGCCGATTTCAAGCTGTGGGAAGAGCAGCTGGACGCGGTTCTCGACGAGTACTTCGAAGAGAACGAGGACGAGTCCGCCTAGCCGCAGTACTGGGCTTCCTTCCCGATGGACCGGTACATACAGTCCGCGTTCTCCAGCAGCTGCAACACCGCGTCCCGGTTCCTGGCGGTCTCGCGGGCGATCACCTCGTCGGGAGGATAGAACCCGCCCTGGGAACTGGACGTCGGGTACATCTCGAAGGTGTAGGCGAAGATCTTCTGGTTCCCCCACAGCCAGTCGTCGATGGACCCGTCGGTGATGTACAGATCGCTGGACTGCTCCGGCGTGTAGCCGTTACTGGCGGCCATCTTCTGCCCCACCGTGGCGAAGGCGTTCCGGTCGTCCGTCGTCATCCCCGTCGCCGTGTCGGCCGTCGTGTACCCGAAGGGCCACAGCACCAGCTCGCTGTACGTGTGGAAGTCGATGCCGGCCTTGATCTGCTGCACCCCGCCGACCACACGGCTGCGCACGAAGTTCGCGACGACCTTGACCTCGGGAGCCGACTCGGCGGCCGATCCGCGGTAGGTCTCCGAGGACGTCGACCCGGACGAGCCGCCGCAGCAGCCCCACCGGTAGTTCCAGTTGCGGTTGAGGTCCGTACCGACGTACGAGGAACCGGAGTTGGGCTGCCGGTTCTTGCGCCAGGAGCGGTACGAGCCCGTGGCCACGTCGTACTCGCCGCCGTCGGGGTTGAGGTCCGGAACGATCCAGATCTCACGGTTGTTGACCAGGTTGGTCACGCGTGAGTCGGTGCCGTAGCCCGAGGTCAGCTGGTCGAGCAGATAGAGCGCCATCTCGACGGTGAGGTGCTCGCGCGCGTGCTGGTGGTGCGTGAAGAGCACCTCGGGCTCGGACTCGTCCGTCGCCACGTTGTCGCTGATCTTGATGGCGACGATGTTCCGGCCCTGGTAGGACGTGCCGATCACGCGCTGGCTCACGAGGTCCGGGTGGGCCGAGACGGCGGAGTTGATCGCGCTCGTCATCTCCGCGTAGTTGTGATAGCGCGAGTCGGCCGACGGGAAGTCGTACAGCCGCATCTCGTCCTCGGCCAGCCGGTCCGGGGCGGTGCCCAACGCCTGGACCTCGTAGCCGAGTCGGCGCAGTTTCTTGATCTGGTCGGCCCGGCCGGAGACCACCACGGTCTCCTCGTCGGCCTCGTCCACCGTGACCCCGGTCTGCTGAATGGCCGCCCGGGTCACGGGGGTCGTGTGCTGGTGGATCTCGTACTGCCGGACGTCGTCCGCGGAGGGGGCCGCCTTGGCGGCGCTGTCGGCAGAGGCGTCCATCGAGGTGAGCGGCGCGGCGAGCGCCAGAGCGAGCAGGGCGGCGAAGGCGGCGGTGCGTCTGCCGCCCCGGGCGCCTGCGCCTCGTGTCCGAAGTCGCATGAAGTCTCCTTGTGGGAGTGGGGAGTGGCGATTCAGTGCGACGTACGTGGTGCGGGTGTGCGGCTCATCGTCGACTCATGGCATGAGCAGGTCAAGAGCGAATAAAGACGCACTGGCGCGAATCGAACGCCGGCGGACGCGCCCGCCCTCTTGCCAGTGCTGGATCTTTGCGGTTTGTTGACCTTCATGGCGGACACCACGGGACACCCCACTGACACCCAGGTATCGACCACCCCCACACCCCGCAAGTCCAGTTGGAAGTACATCGGCCCCGGCATCGTCGTCGCGGCCACCGGCGTCGGCGCCGGCGACCTGGTCGCCACCCTCATCGCCGGCAGCAACTTCGGATACACCCTGCTGTGGGCCGCCGTGATCGGCTGCCTCGTGAAGATATCCCTCGCCGAGGCCGCCGGCCGCTGGCATCTGTCCACCGGCCGCACCCTCTTCGACGGCTGGGCGAGCCTGGGCCGCTGGACCACCTGGTTCTTCGTGGTCTACGTCGTGATCTGGGGCTTCGTGTACGGCGCGGCGGCGATGTCGTCCAGCGCGCTGCCGCTCCAGGCGCTGTTCCCGGACGTGATGGACCTCAAGGGGTGGGCGATCGCCTGCGGCCTGGTCGGGCTGGTCTTCGTCTGGTTCAACAAGTACGAGGTCTTCGAGAAGGTCATGACGGTCCTGGTGGGCGTCATGTTCGTGGTGACCGTGTACCTGGCGATCCGGGTCACCCCGAACCTCCCCGACGCCCTCGCGGGCCTGCTCCCCGTCCTGCCCGACGAGAAGGACTCGGTCCTCAACACCCTCGGCCTGATCGGCGGCGTCGGCGGCACCATCACCCTCGCCGCGTACGGCTACTGGGTCAACGCCAAGGGCTGGACCAACACCGGCTGGATGAAGGTCATGCGGCTCGACAACCGCGTCGCCTACGCCACCACCGGCATCTTCGTCATCGCGATGCTCTTCGTCGGCGCGGAACTGCTGCACTCGGCGAACGTGGCCATCGCCAGCGGCGACAAGGGCCTCGTCCAGCTCAGCGACATCCTGGAGAAGGAGTACGGCTCGGCGACCGCCAAGTTCTTCCTGATCGGCTTCTTCGCCACCTCCTTCACCTCCCTCATCGGCGTCTGGCACGGCGTGAGCCTGATGTTCGCCGACTTCGTCGCCCGCTACCGCACGACGGAGACGGCGAAGGGCGAGGAGGTCGCCTCCGGTGCGCGCGAACGCTCCTGGCCCTTCCGCGCGTACCTGCTGTGGCTGACCTTCCCGCCCATCGTCCTGCTCTTCCAGGGCCAGCCCTTCCGCCTGATCATCCTCTACGGCGTCCTGGGCGCGGCCTTCCTCCCCTTCCTCGCCGGCACCCTGATCTGGCTCCTCAACTCCTCACGCACGCCCACGGAATGGCGCAACGGCCCGGTCAGCAACGCGATGCTGGCGATCGCCGGGCTGCTGTTCCTGGTGCTGTGCGTGAAGCAGATCTGGGATCAGCCCTGGTCGGAGTTCTTCTGACCGGTCAGCAACTCCTCCCGGCTCGGCCCCCACTTCGAGCTGAGCGCGATCTTCTTGAGCTGCTCCATCGTCAGGGCGGGCTCGGCACGGCTGGGCGCGTCGTGCGGCCCGCCCGCGTTGAGGGCGCTCACCACGACGCGCAGACCGTTGATCCGCACGGTGTCGACGGTCCACCTCACCGCACCCGCCACGTCCTTGTCCCCGGCGTCCTCACGGGTGATGAGCATCGTGCCGTCGCCGACCTCCTCGGCGCCCTCGAAGATGCTCTCCCCGAGCAGATCCCCCATGTCCGGCTGCACGTTGATCTCGACGAGGCTCTTGCCCTTGCCGTCGTCGACGACGACATAACCCCACCCGGACTCGTCACCGCCCCGCGAGACAGGGGTGAGACCGTCGGGGAGGAGGTCGACGAGCGTCTTGCGGATGTCGGTGGGGGCCGTGCTCGCCTCGGGCTGGGCCGACGGCCACGTCTTCTCGGCAGTGGCGTCGACCGCCTTCAGCCACGCCGGCGCGGTCACCAGCTTCTTCAACTCCGCGGCGTCCAGCGGCGGTTCCTCCCGGGTGACCGGCGAGCCCTTCTCGGCCTCGGCGTTCCACTCGTACACCGCGACGTGCTGGCCCTTCGGAGTGACCAGGTCGGCGGTCCACGACTTGGTGGGCTCGCGCTTGTCGGGATACTCGTACCCCTGGAAGATCCTCAGCACCGAGCCGTTGTCGAGGCGGCTGGTCCTGCAACTGTCGTACGGCGTGTACGTCTTGTCCGGGCACGCGGTCAACTCCCGGGCGTTCTGGCTCCCCGGCTCGACCCGCTCCATGTTCACGGAGACGACGGCACCCCCGTCCCCGTCGTCCCACACGAGCCACGCGTACGGCGAGTCCTCGGTGCCGCGACCGGTCTCCTGGCTGAACTTGCCGTATCCCAGCTCCTTCTTGAGCGTGCTGATCAGTTCCTGGCCGGAGACGGGCGGGGCGGTCGGCTTGCCGGACGACGACGCGTTCGACGTCGAACCCACCGAGGCCTTCTCCGGGTCCGCACCCGCGCCGGGCAGCAGCAGCGCCCCGCCCACGCCGACGAGCGCGAGGGAGGCGGCCCCGCCCACCACGGCGGCCCGGCGCCGCAGCCGCAGCCGCCGCCCACGGGCCAGACCGGCCGTCGTGAGCGCGGTCAGATCGGGTTCGAATCCGCCGCCTGCGGTCCGCAGTTCGGCGGCGACGCGATCCTCGAAGGGATCGCTGTGCTGGTCAACGGGCATGGCAAACCACCGTTTCCGCGAGGTCTGAGTGATGGGATGTCGTGGGGGGTGGGGTGATCAGAAACGTGCGTACTCGCCGAGGTCCTCGCCCAGCAGGTCCCGCAGCCGCCCGAGGGCCCGCGTGCACCGGGTCCGTACCGCCGCGGAACTGACGTTCATCGCGTCGGCGGTCTCCTCGATCGAGCGGTCCTCCCAGTAGCGCAGGACGACCACGGCCCGGTCCTTGGCGGGCAGCCGGGCCAGCGCCTCCAGCAGCGTCAGCCGCAGCGGTACGTCCCGCTGGTCGACGGCGGCCCGGTCGGGCAGGGTGTCGGTGGCCCGCTCGGTGCTGCTGCGCCGCCGCTGATGGGCGAGGAACGTCCGGGTGAGCACGGTCTGCGCGTACCCGGCCGGGTTGCCGACCCGGCTCACCCGCTGCCAGCTGATGTACAGCCGGCCCAGGGCCTCCTGCACCAGATCCTCGGCGAGATGCGTGTCCCCGGCGGTGAGCAGGCACGCGGAGCGGTACAGATGCCCCGCGCGTGCCGCCGCGAACTCCGCGTACTGGTCCGCAAGGACCTGTCTCATGTGTTCCCCCTGCTCGTGGGTGCCCGGCGCGCACCGTCCTCACTTGTACTGATGCGGTGGACCCGGGGAAATGTTTCACGGGTAGGTTTCGATACCGGAAGTCGCACGACAGTTGTACGAGACACCCACCGAGGGACACCGATGACGCAGCCGCCCTACGGCCCACCACCAGGAGCCTTCGGCCCCCCGCCCCCGCAGTACGCGCCCCAGCCCGTGCCGCCGGCTCCAACGGGCCCGGAGTTCCTGGCCGTCGACCGCCACAACTCCGTGGTCATCGACATGTCCGGCGTCGCCTTCGAAATACGCGGCGCGGAGGCCGAGTTCAGCTGGCCCGAGATCCACACCGTCCACTACAAGGCGACCCCGAACGGCAAGGCCCTGGTCGTGGCGGTGGTCCTGCACAGCGGCCAGTTCTACGAGTGCGCGGTGGAGGCGAAACCCAAGGACCGCCTGCGGGAGTGGTTTGCGGGACTCCAGGCGATCCTGGGCTACTACAAGCCGATGCGCTGACCCGTACCAAAGCGAAAGGCAAGGAGGTGTGGACACCCCTTGCCATATTCAATGTATAGCGCACCGGGGGCCTTGCGGCAAGGCCCCCCTCGTGCCGCAGAATCGTCGGCCTGAGCCCGGGACCTGCGGAAATGAGGAAGTCACTGATGCGTGTTGTGCTGCTGACGTACGGATCGCGCGGGGACGTGGAACCGATGGCGGGCCTGGCGGTGGCATTGCGGGAGCTGGGCGCGGAGGTGTCGGTGTGCGCGCCGCCCGACTTCGGGGAGCTGCTGGCCGGGGTCGGCGTCCCGCTGGTGGCGATCGGCCAGTCCGTGCGCGTACTGGCGACGGACGCCCTGACCGGGAAGCCGACGAAGCTGCCCCCGACCATGCGGGAGCGCGCCGCCGCGCTGTTCGCGTCGGTGTACGACACGGTCGCCCCGGTGGCCGAAGGCAGCGACCTGGTGGTGGCGACGGGGCTGCTCCCCGCCGCCGCCGCGGCCCGCGCCGCGGCGGAGAAGTCGGGCGTCCCGTACGCCTTCGTCTCCTACTTCCCCTCCTACCTGCCCTCCCCGCACCACCCCCCGCTCGCCTTCCCCGGCCACCCGCTCCCCGCGGACGTCACGGACAACCGGGCGCTGTGGGACCTGAACACCGACGTCCTGAACGAGCTGTTCGGCGCCGCCGTCAACACCCACCGCGCCGCGCTCGGCCTGCCCCCGGTGGCGAACGTCCGCGACCACGTCCTCACCGACCGCCCGCTGCTGGCGTCCGACCCGGCCCTGAGCCCCTGGCCCGAGTCGGCCGACCTCGACGTCGTCCAGACCGGCGCCTGGATCCGGACCGACGACCGGCCGCTCCCCGAGGACCTGGAGAAGTTCCTGGCCGCGGGTGATCCGCCGGTGTACGTCGGCTTCGGCAGCATGCCGCTGCGGGACGCGGCGGACGTCTCCCGGGCGGCCGTGGCAGCGGTCCGCGCGCAGGGCCGGCGCGTGCTGCTCGGCCGCGGCTGGGCCGACCTCGCCCTGACCGACGGCCAGGACGACTGCTTCGTCGTCGGCGAGGTCAACCAGCAGGAACTGTTCCGCCGGGTCGCCGCGGTCGTCCACCACGGAGGCGCCGGTACGACCACCACCGCCGCCCGGGCCGGGGCGCCGCAGGTGGTGGTGGCCCAGATGGCCGACCAGCCGTACTGGGCGCAGCGCGTCGCCGAACTCGGCATCGGCGCGGCCCACGACGGCCCGGCCCCGACCTACGATTCCCTGTCGGCCGCGCTCACCACGGCCCTCGCCCCCGAGGTCCGCGAGCGGGCCCGGACCCTGGCGGCCGAGGTCCGCACGGACGGGGCGACGATCGCGGCGAAGCTGCTGAGCGACGTGGCGGGTCCCACCGTGCCCTAGCGACGGCCATGCATGCTTGATCATCGTCAATTACCCGAATTCGGCCTCCATCGGAGCTGATCACGTGAACCCCCAGGGAACCGCCGGCCCGGCGTTCGACCTCCCCGACCGCCTCTCCGCCAAGGCCGACCCCGCCCTGATCGCCGCCGACGAGGAGCACTTCGCGGCGATCGCGGCGAGCCTGGAGGAGTCGATCGCCGAGCTGTCCGAGCGGCTCGACGCCGAACTCAGGGCGCCCGGTGGCGCGGGCCGGGCCGCGATGGACCGGGACGCCGAGATCCACCGTCTGACCGCCCGCCTGCGTACGCTGCGCCGCTTCGGCCTCGACCTGTGCCTCGGCCGCATGGTCGGCGCCGACGACGCCGAGCCCCTCTACGTGGGCCGCCTCGGGCTCACCGACAGCGACGGGCACCGGCTGCTCATCGACTGGCGTTCGCCGGCCGCCGAGCCGTTCTTCGCGGCGACCCACGCGAACCCGATGGGCCTCGCGAGCCGCCGCCGCTACCGCTGGACCGAGGGCCGGATCAGCGACTACTGGGACGAGGTGTTCACCGCCGACGGCCTGGAGCGGCAGGTCGCCCTCGACGACCAGTCCGCCTTCATCGCCAGCCTCGGCAGCAACCGCTCGGACCGGATGCGGGACGTCCTCGCCACCATCCAGTCCGACCAGGACGCCATCATCCGCGCCGGATCACGCGGCGCGCTCGTCGTCGACGGCGGCCCCGGCACCGGCAAGACGGTCGTCGCCCTGCACCGCACCGCCCACCTCCTCTACTCCGACCCCCGCCTGGGCCACCGCAGAGGCGGCGTCCTGTTCGTCGGCCCGCACCGCCCCTACCTCTCCTACGTCGCCGACGTCCTCCCGAGCCTCGGCGAGGAGGGCGTACAGACCTGCATCCTGCGGGACCTGGTCGAGGAGGGCGCCGCGGCGGGCGTGGAGACCGACCCCGAGGCGGCCCGTCTGAAGTCCTCGGCGGACCTGGTGAAGGCGATCGAGAAGGCCGTACGGTTCTACGAGGAGCCACCCACCGAGGGCAGGACGGTCACCGTCGACCACACCGACCTCCACCTGACCGCCGCCGACTGGGCCGAGGCGTTCGACGCCCCGGAACCGGGCACCCCGCACAACGAGGCCCGCGGCCACATCTGGGACAAGCTGGTCGCGATCCTGCGGGAGAAGTACAAGGGCGCCGACCTCCCGCCCGAGCTGTTCCGCAGGGTGCTGCGCCAGGACAAGGGGCTGGTGGGAGCCCTCAACAAGGCCTGGCCGCTGCTGGAGGCGGCCGACCTGGTCGGCGACCTGTGGACGGTCCCCGCCTATCTGCGGCTGTGCGCGCCCTGGCTGAGCCGCGACGAGGTCCGGACCCTGCAACGCGCGGACCCGGCCGCCTGGACCGTCTCCGACCTCCCCCTCCTCGACGCGGCACGGCAGCGCCTCGGCGACCCGAAGGCCGACGCCCGCAAACGCCGGCAGGACGCCGCCCTCGCCGCCCAGCGTGAGCAGATGGCGCGGGTCGTCGAGAACCTGATCGCGGCCGACGTCGACGGCGACGGCCTGATGACCCAGCTGGGCCGCGAGGACTTCCAGCGCAACCTGGTGGACGACTCCGAACTCAGCGCGGTCGAACCCGACCTCCTCGCGGGCCCCTTCGCGCACATCGTGGTGGACGAGGCCCAGGAGCTGACGGACGCCGAATGGCAGATGCTGCTGCTGCGCTGTCCCTCCCGCAGCTTCACGATCGTCGGCGACCGCGCCCAGGCCCGCCACGGCTTCACCGAGACCTGGGAGGAACGTCTGCGCCGCATCGGCCTGGACCGCATCACCCTGGCGTCCCTCAGCATCAACTACCGCACCCCGGAAGAGGTCATGAAGGAGGCCGAGCCGGTCATCCGCACCGCCCTCCCGGACGCCAACGTGCCCACCTCCATCCGCAGCAGCGGCATCCCGGTCACCCACGGCTCCACCGGCGACCTGACCTCGATCCTCGACACCTGGCTCACCGAACACCCCGCCGAGGGCATCGCCTGCGTCATCGGCGACCCGTCCTTCAAGGCCACGGCCCGCGTCCGCTCCCTGCCGCCCGAGCTGTCGAAGGGCCTGGAGTTCGACCTGGTCGTCCTGGTCGACCCGGAGAACTTCGGCACGGGGGTGGAGGGAGCGGTGGACCGCTATGTCGCGATGACACGCGCGACCGAACGACTGGTCGTCCTGACCAGCTCCTGACAAGGTGAGGCATGTCGTCGACCGCCCAGGAGCCCTTCATGACAGTCGTCCGCGTCCGCAAGCGGCCGGTCACCGTGCGCGCGCTGCTGTGGACGGGCCGGGAGCAGGACCTGCCCGCCGTCCGTGCCTTCCTCGGCGACGACTTCGTCGCCATGGAAGAGCGGGACGGCGGGCAGGTCCTGCGTATCCGCACCATGGAGCGGGGCGCGGAGCCGGACGAGATCCCGCCCGGCTGGATGCTGATCGAGGGGGTGCGCGGCGAGCACTACGCCTGTGAGGGCGAGATCTTCGCCGAGACCTACGAGACGGTCGACGACGGCGACTGAGGGCCCGGGGCCCGGCCGCCTACGGCAGCCCGTGCACGTGCGGTCCCACCGCGTTCGACCAGGCGTTCCCGGCCGACGCGTCCCAGTTGGTCGACCAGGTCATCGCGCCCCGCAGGTCCGGATAGGTCCTGGACGGCTTGAAGGAACCGCAGCCGGTGCCCTTCGTCAGACAGTCCAGGGCGTTGTTCACGACGGTCGGTGACACATACCCGCTGCCGGCCCCGCTCGTCGAGGCGGGCAGGCCCAACCCCACCTGGGACGGGGCGAGTCCGCCCTCCAGCTGGATGCAGGCGAGGGCGGTGAGGAAGTCGACCGAGCCCTGCGCGTACACCTTGCCGTCGCAGCCCAGCATCGAACCGCTGTTGTAGTACTGCATGTTGACGACGGTGAGGATGTCCTTGATGTTGAGCGCGGTCTGGAAGTAGCCGTTCGACGTCGACTGCATGTCGATGGTCTGCGGCGCCATCGTGATGACCAGCGACGAGCCCGCCTTGGCAGACAGCGACCGCAACGCCTGGGTCATATAGGTGGCGTTGATGCCGTTCTCCAGGTCGATGTCGACGCCGTCGAAGCCGTACGTCTGCATCAGGGAGTAGACCGAGTTGGCGAAGTTGGCCGCCGAGGTCGTGTCGTTGATCGACACCGTGCCGTTCTGGCCGCCGACCGAGACGATCACCTTCTTCCCGGCCGCCTTCTTCGCCGCGATGTCCGCCTTGAACTGGTCGACGGTGTAGCCGCCGAGACCGGCCGAGTCGAGGTTGAAGGTCACGGCACCCGGCGTCGTCGTCGCGTCCGCGAAGGCCACGGCGATGATGTCGTACTGGGACGGGACGGCGGAGATCTTCTGGACGGTGGCGCCGTTGTTGAAGTTCTGCCAGTAGCCGGTGACGGCGTGCTTGGGGAGCGCCGGGCCGGTGGGGGTCGCCGTCGTCGTCCCCGTCACGGTCGCCGACTTCGGCGACTCACCGGCCGAGTTGGTCGCCGTGACCTGGAAGGAGTACGAGGTGGAGGCCGAGAGGCCGGTCACCGTGGCCGAGGTGCCGGTCACCGCCGTCACCTTCGTGCCGGCCCGGTAGACGTTGTAGCCGGTCGCGCCGGAGACGGTGTTCCAGGCCAGGGACACCGACGACGACGTCGTACCGGAGACGGACAGGCCGCCCGGTGCGGCCGGGATCGTGGGCGTCGGGTCGGTGCCGCCGCCCCCGTCGGGGCCGTAGACGGAGAGATCGTCGGCGTAGTAGGCGGCCTGGCCGTACCAGCCGTGGGTGTAGACGGTGACGGACGTGGTCGAGGCGCCGGTGGTGAAGGTGGTCGACAGCTGCTTCCAGGACGCGGAGTCCGGGGTCCAGGTCGACACGTCCGTGGTGCCGGTGCCGGTGACGCCCAGGTAGCTGTAGCCGCCCTGGACCCAGGCGCTCAGGGTGTACGTCGAGCTGGGCTTCACGGCGACCGACTGGGTGCACTTGGCGTTGTCCTGCCCGGCCGGGGTTGCCTTGAGGGCGGCGGCGCCCGAGTGGACGGGCGAGGAGACGGTCGTACCGCTGCTCGCCGTGCAGGTCCAGTTGGTCAGGCCGGACTCGAATCCGGCGTTCTTGGCGTTGTTGACGTCGGCTGCGGAGGCCTGACCCGCGCCCGCGAGGGAGAGGGAGAAGGCGACGAGGGCGGCGGTGACGACTCCGGACCAGAGCCGGGTCGATCGTCTCTGTGGGGACATGACAATAAGCTGGTCCAGACCAATCCATCTGTCAATAGGTCCAGACCAGTTCGTTCCCGAGAGTGGCCCGGCGATGTGGGTCCCTGGGCCCAGTCGACGGCCCTGGCAAGGGCCCGGGGGTCGAAAAGTGACGGGCGAGATGCTCAACCTGCCCCGATTTGACGCAACTTGTGTAACGGCAGTTCCTCGCCAGCTACACAAACGCTGTTCTCCGGTCACAACCGCGTGGTTAGAGTGCTGGCATAGTCACGCAGTGAAGTCGACTGGGTGGGTCGGGTAACGCCGGTCGGGCCGGCGGGGCATGGGAACGGGGAGCTGCGCGTGCCAACTGCCATTGCCGTGACCGGTGCCGACATGGCACTGCCGCCACAGGACGAGCGGACCGTGCCCGCGATCGTCCTCAAGGATCTCGACCAACAGCCGCTGGACCACGCGCTGGCGGCGCTTCAGGGGCTCATCGACCAGCACGGACATGTGATCGTCGTGTGCTCACAGGTGGTGGCCCCCGGCGTGGAGCGGCGGCTGCACACCATCCGCTCCCTCCTGGAGAGCGACCGGATCGCGCTCTTCCGCCCCGAGCTGCCGCCGCTCGGACTGGCGGTCCTCGCGCGCCAGTTGCGCCAGCTCGCCTCCTGCGACCTCAGCCCCGGCGTCCTCGCCTCCGCCGGCCGGCTGCTCACCCACTACATCCACTCCGGCGCCGTCCTCGGCTCCGTCGCCAAGCTCGACCGCGTCCCCGTAGGCCTGAAGTCCCACGCCAAGTCCTGGGTGCCCGGCAGCCAGTTCGGTGTGATCGCCCACCCGGAGCCGCAACTCGTCCGCGTCGGACCGGAAGCCGTCCTCTCCGGCCCCGAGTTCGCCACCTCGATGCTGGTCGCCAAGGGCCAGTTCCAGTCCGACTGGATCGCCGGCACCCTGGCGCCCGCCTGGAACGTCCAGGGCCTGCGGGAGGCCCCGCTGCCCGCCGAGTCCGCGGCCTGGTGGGGCACCCCGAAGGTGATCGAGTTCTGCACCTTCCTGCCCGACCTCTCGGTCCTCTACCAACTGGTGACGTCCGTCCGGCAGTCCAGCTGCCACTGGTGCGGCATCGACGTCATCGGCGACCGCTGCGTCTTCTGCTCCGCCACGCCTCCGCTCAACGAGAACCACCACACCCAGAACCAACTCACCGCCGGGTGAGCAACCCTGCCGACCCGCATCCCCCAATGAGGTTGTCCGGTTCATGAACTCCCGTCAGCGCCGCGGCGTAATACTCCTGATCCTGTCGGTCGTCTGTGCCCTGGCGGCCTTCGCCGGCGTGCTCTCCGTCATCAACGACGTGAAGTCCAAGGTCGGCCCCGAGGTCACCGCGTACGAGGTCAAGGCCGAGATCCAGCCCTACACGGCGCTGAGCAGGGCCCAGTTCGAGAAGATCTCGATGCCCGAGCGCTGGCTCTCGGCCAACGCCGTCACCGATCTCCGCCAGGTCGAGGGCAAGATCGCGGTGACCAAGCTGGAGAAGGGCTCCCTGCTGCAGAGCGACATGATCGTGGCACAGCCGGCTCTGCAGCCCGGGCAGCAGGAGGTCGCCATCATGATCGACGCGGCGACCGGCGTCGCCGGCAAGATCACACCCGGCTCCACGGTCAACGTGTACGCCACCTTCGAGGGCGAGCGGGAGGGTAGCCCCGCCCAGTCCAAGATCATCGTAACCAATGCCAAAGTCCTCGACGTCGGCAGGCTGACCTCGCTCGACCCCGACGAGAGCAACCGGGACCAGCGCTCCAAGGAAGCCGTCCCGATCACCTTCGCCCTCTCCACCCTCGACGCGCAGCGCCTCACCTACGCCGAGTCGTTCGCCGAGCGGGTCCGCCTCGCCCTGGTGGCCCCCGGCGGCGCCCAGCCCGTTCCGGACCAGGACCGCACGTACGAACTCGCGAAGGACAAGTGAGAGCCGTATGCCCACGAGGATCCTGCCGGCCGTAGGCGACGCGGACGCGGTCCGTTCCCTCACCACGCTGCTCAGCCAGCTCCCGGACGCCGAACCGGTCGCCCCGGTCGTCGACTCCACCCAGCTCGTCGACACCCTCGCCCGCCTCGCCGCCGAGTCCGTCGACGAACTCCCCGAGGTCGTCGTCGTCCACGAACGCATCGGCCCCGTCCCGGCGCTGGAACTCATCCGCGAGGTCGCCCTGCGCTTCCCCGCGGTGGGTGTCATCCTCGTCACCTCCGACGCGAGCCCCGGCCTCTTCCAGGCGGCCATGGACTACGGCGCCCGCGGCCTGGTCGCCCTGCCCCTGCACTACGAGGAGCTGGCCAACCGCGTCCAGGCCGTCGCCGCCTGGTCGGTGGGCGTACGGCGCCATCTCGGCGCGGGCGCCGACGTGTTCACCGGCGTCGGCGGCACGGTCGTCACGGTGAGCGGCGCCAAGGGCGGGGTCGGCGCCACGCTCACCGCCATCCAGCTCGCCCTGGCCGCCCAGGCGTCGGGCCGCCCCACCGCCCTGGTGGACATGGACCTCCAGACCGGCGACATCGCCTCCTTCCTGGACGTGCAGTTCCGCCGCTCGGTCGTCGACCTCGCCGCCATCACGGACATCTCACCGAGGGTCCTCGCGGACGCCGTCTTCCGCCACGACACCGGCCTCGCCCTCCTGCTGGCCCCCGGCGAGGGCGAACGCGGCGAGGAGGTCACCGACCGCGCCGCCCGCCAGATCGTCGGCGCCCTGCGCTCCCGCTACGAGGTCGTCGTCGTCGACTGCGGCGCCCAGCTCAGCGGCGCCGGCGCGGCGGCGGTGGAGATGGCGGACGTGGCGCTGCTGGTCACCACGCCGGACGTGGTGGCGGTACGCGGCGCCAAGCGGACCGTACGGATGTGGGACCGGCTCCAGATCCGCAAGGGGGAGGAGACGACGGTCGTCGTCAACCGCCACACCCGCGGCACCGAGATCCAGCCGCACCTGATCCGCAGGATCACCGGCACACCCGTCGCCGGAACCGCGATCCCCGCCAACTTCAAGGAACTGCAAGGGGTCGTGGACGCGGGCCGCGTGCACGAGCTGGAGAACAAGAGCGTGGTGAAGCAGGCGCTGTGGACCCTGGCGGGGGAGCTGGGGCTGGTCAAGGCCAGGGAAGGCGCGCAGCGGGAACGGGGTTCCACGGCCTTCCGGCGCCGCAAGGAGATCGGACCGTGAAGCGGCGCTACGGGGACTCCGGCCAGGTCGCCGTCGAGTTCCTCGGGATGACGCCGATCATCATCGTGACGCTGGTGCTGGTGTGGCAGTTCGTGCTGGTGGGATACACCTTCACGCTGGCGGGGCATGCCGCGGACGAGGCGGTGCGGGCGGGCACGGCGTCGGAGGGGCAGGCGGCCTGCGAGGAGGCGGGCCTCCAGGATCTCCCGGGCGCGTGGCAGGGGGACGCCGAGGTGAACTGCACGGCGGACGGCACGTATGTCACGGCGGAGGTGTCCCTCAAGGTGCCGGTGCTCTTCCCGGGCGCGATCGGCTTCCCGTTCACCGTCGAGGGCCACGCGGGGGCCGTGCAGGAGGAGAAGGACTGAGATGTCGTACGACGCGAACGACTCGAAGGTCCGGGACGGCCGAAAGGGCACCGGTGGCGGCCGCGACCGCGGCCAAGTGGCCATCGAGTACCTCGGGTTCATCCCGATCCTGCTGCTCGTCGCACTCGCCGGCGTCCAGGTCGGGCTCATCGCCTACGCCGCCCAGCAGGCCGGTACGGCGGCCAGGGCCGGGGCACGGGCCGCCTCCCTCGACCACGGCGCGCAGGAGGGCTGCGCGACGGCGGTCAGCGACTGGCTGTCCGTCACCTGTTCCGAGTCCGGCGGCGACGACTCGGTGACCGTCACCGCCACCGTCGACATTCCGAACCTCGTCCCCTTCTGGGACTTCGGCACCGCTCAGAAGACCGCGACCATGCCGCTCGACCACTGAACGAGGTACGACCATGAGCCTGCGCGCACGCATCAACACCCCCGAGGAGAACGGCGCCCGGGGCGAGGACGGCCACCTCGTCGCGTCGTACCGCGCCAAGCTCCTGGAGGAGATCGACCTCGCGGAGATGAGCTCGCTGGCGGCGGCCGAGCGCCGGGCCCGTCTGGAACGGGTGCTCGGGCACATCATCAGCCGCGAGGGCCCGGTGCTGTCGACGGTCGAACGCTCCCAGCTGATCCGGCGGGTCGTCGACGAGGCACTCGGCCTCGGCATCCTGGAGCCGCTCCTGGAGGACGCGTCCATCACCGAGATCATGGTGAACGGCCCGGACGCGATATTCGTGGAGCGCGGCGGGCGGGTGGAACAGCTCCCGCTCCGCTTCCCCTCCCACGACCAGCTGATGCAGACCATCGAACGGATCGTGTCGACGGTCAACCGCCGGGTCGACGAGTCGAACCCGATGGTCGATGCCCGACTCCCCTCGGGCGAGCGGGTGAACGTGATCATCCCGCCCCTGTCCCTGACCGGCGCGACCCTGACCATCCGCCGCTTCCCACGCTCCTTCACCCTGCACGAGATGGTCGGCTTCGGCTCGCTGGACGAGCACATGCTGTATCTGCTGGCGGGGTTGGTGCGGGCGAAGTTCAACATCATCGTCTCGGGCGCGACCGGCACGGGGAAGACCACGCTGTTGAACGCCCTCTCCGGCCTGATCCCGGAGCACGAACGCATCATCACCATCGAGGACTCGGCCGAACTCCAGCTCCAGCAGACGCACGTCATCCGCCTCGAATCCCGCCCTCCGAACGTGGAGGGCAAGGGCCAGATCACCATCCGCGACCTGGTCCGCAACTCCCTGCGCATGCGCCCCGACCGGATCGTCGTAGGTGAGGTCCGCGGTGGCGAGTCCCTCGACATGCTCCAGGCGATGTCGACCGGCCACGACGGCTCCCTCGCCACGGTCCACGCCAACAGCACCGAGGACGCGCTGATGCGTCTGAAGACCCTCGCCTCGATGTCGGAGGTCGGCGTCCCCTTCGAGGCGCTGCACGACCAGATCAACAGCGCGGTCGACGTCATCATCCAGCTCACCCGCTTCCCGGACGGAGCCCGCCGCATCACGGAGATCGCGGTGCTGGACAGCCACGGCGGCGAACCGTACCGCCTCGCCACGGTGGCCCGCTTCCACGCCCAGCCGATGGCGGCGGACGGCCGCGTCTACGGCGCCTTCGAGTACTCCCCGCTCCCACGCCGTACGGCCAACCGCCTCTACATGGCGAGCCAGCCGATCCCGCAAGCCTTCGGCGTGGCCCAGACCGTGGCCGAGCTGACGACCCGAGAAACCAGGTAGGTGGACTGGCTGATGGAACTGCAAACCCTGGTCCAGCTGGCCACCGGTCTCACCCTGGTCACCTGTGGCCTCGCGGTGGCGGGCCTGCACGCGTACGCCATGGGCAAGGCCCAGCGCCAGGCCCTCATCGACCGCCTCTCGTCCACCGGCCAGATCGAGACGGGCGGGCGCAGGCGCCGCTTCCCGAAACTGGACCGGCGGCTGCGCCGCACGAAGCTCGGCAGGAAACTGGAACTCCGCCTCGCGGCCACCGGCCTGGACATCACACCGGGCGAGTTCTTCGTCTACATGATGTCGAGCGCGGCCGGCCTCTTCCTCATCGGCCAGGCGTCCCTGGCGCCGTTCTTCGGCCCCATCGCCGGCCTCCTGGGCATCTGGGCGGCGCTCCAGTTCCTCAACTGGCAACGCCAGAAACGCATCGAGAGGTTCATCAACCAACTCCCGGAACTCTCCCGCATCCTGGCGAACGCGACCCAGGCGGGCCTGGCCCTGCGCACCGCCATCGGCATGGCGGCCGAGGAGCTGGAGGCCCCGGCGGGGGAGGAGTTGGGGAAAGTGGCCAACCAACTCTCCCTGGGCGCGTCCCTCGACGACGCGCTGGGAGAGATGGCGGAGCGACTGCCCTCTCGTGAGCTGGTGGTGCTGGTGACGACCCTGGTCCTGTCCAACCGGGCGGGCGGACAAGTCGTGGGCGCGTTGCGGAACTTGACGGAGACCCTCGAAGAGCGCAAGGAGACCCGTCGTGAGGTCCGCACCCAGCTCTCCCAGGTCAACATGACGTCGTACGCGGTCCCGATCCTCGGCATCGGCTCCCTCTTCCTGATGAACGGGGTGAAGGACGGCGCCCTGGACCGCATGACCGGCTCCCCGGTGGGCCAGGGGGTGGTGATCGTCGCGTTCGCGATGTACGCGGTCGGGTTCATCCTCATCCGCCGCCTGTCCCGTATCGACGTCTGAAGGGGGCAGAGAGATGGCGATAGGACTCGCACTGCTGATGGGCTTGGCCGTCTGGGGCGTCTTCGCCGGCATCCGCATGTACCGGGCGGACGCGAAACTGCCGAGCGACCTGGTCCTGGCCCTGGAGATCGGCGCCACGCGCACGGGCGCGGTGGACTCGGTGATCGACCGCCTGGGGATGCGGTACGCGCCGGCGGTACTGCGGCTGATGGGCCCCAAACAGGTGGCGAAGTACCGCCGGAAGATCGACCTGGCGGGCAACCCCGGGGGCCTGACGATCGACCGCTACGCGGCGCGCCGCGCGGTCTACGGCTTCCTGGGCGGCTTCGGCGGCCTGCTGTCCCTGATGCGCGGCAACCTGCTCCTGGCCCTGCTCCTCTTCGCGTTCGGAGTCTTCTGGACCGAGGTCGGCATCTGGTCGGCGATCCGCGTCCGCAAGGACGTCATCGAGCGCACCCTGCCGGACTTCCTGGACGTTCTCGCGGTGGTGGTCAGCGCGGGCCTCGGCTTCCGCCAGGCCCTCGACCGTGTGGCCACGAAGTACGAGGGCCCGTGGGCGGACGAACTCCGGATCACCCTCCGTCAGATGGACCTGGGCATGAGCCGCCGCCAGGCGTTCGCGGAACTGCGGCGCCGCAACGACTCCGAACAGGTCGCGATGTTCGTGACGGCGTTGCAGCAGGGCGAGGAGCTGGGCGCCCCGATCGTCGACACGCTCATCGCCCTCGCCAAGGACATGCGCCGCACCGACGCCCAGAACGCCCGCCGCAAGGCCGCCCGCGCGGTCCCCAAGGCCACGATGATGATCACCACCTTCATGGTCCCGGCCACGATGCTCCTCCTGGGCGCCGGCCTGATCCTGGGCTCGGGGACGGACTTCGGTTCGATCACGGGAAAGTAGGGGGGCGACGATGGCTACGACGAGGGCGGGGGCGAGGGCGGGGGCGGATGGCTTCTGGGTGCTGCGCCGACGGTCGACGTCGGCGAGGGGCGTGGGGGCTGTACGGTCCGTCGCCGACGGCGCTCAGCCCCCACAGGGGCCACCCGCACCTGAACTCGATACCCGCAAACTCGATACCCGCACGGGCGGTGCGGGTGGGAACCCGATCCCGGCCGAAGGCCGGGCACAGCACCACACACCCGCACCCACCATCCCCCTCCAGACCAACGCCCTCCAAGCCATGTGCCGCCAGGTCTTCGGCTTCCGCCTGGCCATGATCGCGCTCGCCGCCCCCGCCGCCCTCCTCAACGCCGCCCCCGGCCTGAGCGCACGCCTGGTCGCCGCGGCCGTACTGGTCACCTTCATGGGCTCGTACGTCCTCTTCAGGGACTGGGAACGCTTCGGCCCCCTGCTCCTCCGCCACCCCACCCTCCTGGCCGCGGACACCCTCTTCGGCGCCCTGCTCCTGATCTCGGCCGGCCCGGACACCACCCTCGCCTACGTCAGCGTCTGCACCCCCCTGCTCGCGGGCCTCGTCTACGGCTGGCGAGGCGCGGGCTGCTTCGCCTCCCTCCAGGGCCTGATACTCGTCACGGTCTACGCAAGCTCCAAGGACCTCCACCCCACGGTCGCCGAGGCGTTGCTCCTTCCCGGCCTGTGCGTGGTCACCGGCGCCATGGGCGTCACCCTGCGCAACTTGATGCTCCGCTTCGGCGCGGCCACCCAGGCCCTCACCACGGTCCAGGCCCGCCTCGCCGCGACAGAAGCGGTCAGCGCGGAACGCGCCCGCCTGGCCCGAGAGATGCACGACTCGGTGGCGAAGACCCTGCACGGCGTGGCCCTGGCCGCGGACAGCCTGGCGACGTCCGCGGGAGCGGCGCACACCGACCCGGCACGCATACGGCAGCAGGCCGACCTGGTGGCCCGCTCCGCCCGCAGGGCAGCGGCGGAGTCCCGGGAACTCCTGGCCGACCTCCGCCGCCAGGAGACCCCGGACCACGGCACGGACGTCATGGCGGAACTGGCGGCCAGGACAGCCGACTTCAGCACCCGTACGGGCCTGCCGGCCACCTACCACCCCACCGGCGACCACGGACTCCCCCCGCTTCCGCCTCCCGTCGCCCGCCAACTCCTCACCATCGCGACGGAAGCCATGGAGAACGCCCACCGCCATGCGTCCCCGACCCGAGTGGACGTGAGCGGCGGGGTGGAGGGCGACCTCCTGCGCATCACGGTCTACGACGACGGCCGGGGCCTCCCTCACGACCTCACCCTCGAACAACTCCGCAGAGCGGGCCACTTCGGCCTGGTGGGCATGGTCGAACGAGCGGCAGCGCTCGGCGCCCGCATCCGCATCGGCCGAGGAGACCACCCCAAGGGCACGGAGGTCCGCCTGGAACTCCCGCTGGCCACGATCCGAGAGGAGGCCGCGTGATGCCGACCCGTTTGCGGGTGCTGGTCGCGGACGACAATCCGGTGGTACGGGCCGGTCTCACCGCCCTGCTCTCCGGCCACGAGGACATCACGGTCGTGGCGCAGGCGGCCGACGGCCGCGAGGCCTACGAGGCCGCCCAGCGACACCGCCCCGACGTGATCCTCCTGGACGTCCGCATGCCCGGCGTCGACGGCATCTCGGCACTCCCGCACCTGGTGCCGATCGCCCCGGTCCTGATGCTGACGTACAGCAGCGAGTCGGAGATCGTCCACGAGGCCCTGCGCCGAGGCGCCGGCGGCTATCTGGTGCACGGCGAGTTCACCACGGACCAACTGGTGGCGGCGGTACGGGACGCAGGAACCGGAAGCGCCCACCTCACGGCGTCGGCGGCGGGCGCCGTCATGGCCCGACTGCGCAGCGCGAAGGCCGCGACCCTGCCGGAGAACCTCGGTGTCGCGAGTGCAACTGCATACGAAACAGAGATCCCAAATTCCCACCCACAAGCCAGTTCTGCCAAAGTCCTTTCGCAACTGCAACCATCTGTGGCACAGTCTCGCTATCAACTCAGCACGAGGGAGGCGGAGGTCATGGAACTCATCGCGTCCGGCATGAACAACCAGCAGATCGCCGCCACCTGCTTCATCAGCGAGAAGACCGTCAAGAACCACATCAACCGCATCTTCGCCAAACTCCACAGCACCAGCCGCGCCGAGGCCGCCGCCAAGTGGCTGGGAACGGCACCGGATTCATACGGAGACCTGCGGTGACCGGGCTTTGGGCCCGGATTTGGGCCCTGGGACCCTCTGAGAAGAAGGTCGTTCCCTCATACGTTGCTCGTACCACGGACAACGGAGGGCAACGCCATGAGCAAGTGGATCAACACCACGGTCTCGTACCTCAAAGCCCACGCCGGGCGGAACGACAAGGGCCAGACGGCGGTGGAGTACCTGGGCATCATCGCGGTGGTCGTCGCGATCATCCTTGTTCTCCTCAGCACGGACTTCGGCGCACAGATCGCCGACGCGATCACGACACAGATCGGTCAGATCACGGGCTGATGCGCAGGCGCGCTCGCGGAGACGCAGGGCAGGCTTTCCCCATCTACATCACGGTGGTGGGCGGCCTGCTCTTTCTCGCGTTCGCGTACCTTGCGGTCGGCCAGGCCGCGGCGAACAAGAACGGTGCCGGTACGGCCGCCGACGCGGCGGCCCTCGCGGCAGCCCAGGACCGACGGGACCAACTCGCGGACCTGTGGGTGACGGACGTCCTCGACCCGACCAAGTGGCAGGACATCTTCGACGGCAACGCGGAGGGACTCGACCCTTCGTGCGGACGGGCGGACCAACTGGCGGCGCAGAACGACGCCGTGGTGCTGGCGTGCGCCCCGGACGGGCCGTTGGCCTACACGGTCGAGGTGAGGACCAACAAGACCGTGGGGGAGTCCGTCATCCCGGGTACGGAGGACAAGCAGTCGACGGCGTCCGCCACCGCCGAGATCGAGTCCCTGTGCACGTTCGAACCCCCGGCCGAGGACGCGGCGGACGACGTACTGCCGCGCCTCGCCTGCAAGGACAGGAACTGGGACCTGGACCCGGAGGATCTCGGCGTTCTGCCCGAGCCCGAGGACCTCTTCGATGTCCACCTGGCCGACTGACAAGCGAACGACGAGTGACGAAGGAAGCGGACGCATGAGCAGCATTCGGTTCACGGCGAAGGCCCGCAGAGGGGCGGTCGCGCTGGCACTCGCGGCTGGACTGGCCGCCGGTGTGGCCGGCTGTGGCGGAGGCGGTGACGACGACAACAAAAAGCCGGAGACGACGGCGTCCGCTCCGCAGAAGGACGGGTCCGACCCGAGCCCGCAGGAGGGCCAGTCGGACGATGTCCAAGCCGAGTTGAAGGGTTCGAGCGGGTTGATCCTCCAGATCACCACCGCCGAGCGGGACGCCGGTGGATTCGTCACCGTGAACGGCACCCTGGAGAACGACAGCGCCAAGTCGGTCACGGTGCCGATGCTGCTGCGGGGCGACGAGACGGAGGTCATCGCACACGGCCGGTCGCTGGGCGGCGCCACCCTCGTCGACTCCAAGGAGAAGAAGCGCTACTACGTACTGCGCGACACAGAGGGCCGCCCGCTGACCACGACAGGCTTCTCCACGCTCAAGGCAGGGGAAGAACTCGCGGTCTTCATGCAGTTCCCGTCCCCACCCGAATCCACCACAGACGTCACCCTCCAACTCCCCACCTTCTCCAGCGCCACGATCAAGATCTCCGGATGAGGCAGGCGATGACCCTCACCTCCTCCCGCGTGGCCTGGGCCGCGGCGACGGTCATGATCGCCACCAACCTCTACGGCATCACGACCGCCCACGCCGACGAAACCCCCAGCGTCCCCCCGGGCACCGAAGCCACCGCCACCGCCCCCGTGAAGGTCGACCCGAACGACCCCGACCTGAAGCTCCCCGAAGGCGGCACCCTGGCCGAGCCGAAGGTCCTCGACATCAAGCAGGTCGTGGAGGACGAGGGCGGCGAGGAACGCCGCGAAGACACCAACGCCGACGTCAAGTTCGCACTCCAGGCCGAGGTCCTGTTCAGCAAGGACAGCGCGAAGCTGAGCGACGACTCCAAGGCCCGTATCGCCGCCATCGCGGACGAGATCAAGAAGCAGAACGCGACGCGGATCAGGGTCTTCGGCTTCACCGACAACCTGGGTTCGTCGGCCCACGGAGACGTCCTGTCCCGCCAGCGCGCCAACGCCGTACAGGACGTCCTCGACGAGGAACTGAACGACGCGGGCATCACGTACGAGGTACGCGGCTACGGCGAGCAGTACCCGATCGCCGACAACTCGACGGAGACGGGCCGGAAGAAGAACCGAAGGGTGGAGGTCTCCTTCCCGCGCACGGAGAGCTGACGGACGCATGACCGTGCTCATGGTGACCGCGGCCGTATACGGGGTCGTACAACTGCTCCTGCTTTCCTGGCCCACCCGTTCCGTGGGCGTGACGACGGTCCTTCTGGCCGTCCTGGTCGGCGTGTACGCATGCGGTACGGCGGCGGCGCTACTGGAGTTGTCGTACACCAGGCTGATCGCCGACCAGACGGACCAGTCCCTGATGCGGGTCGTGAACACCACCGCCTATTCCCCCCTCCTCCTGTAGGGCTGGCTGCTGGAGGCGCTGCTGCGCTACTCCCTGGACGCGGACCGCGCCATCGCCGCGCACGGCGGTTGGATCGTGCCGGAGAGCCTGTCGGTGCCGTATGTCCCGGGTCCGTCCCAGGTGTTCACATCCTGGTTACCGGCGCCCGTCGCTCCTCTGGACCTGAGCCATGGGGGAGAGGTGGCGGTCGGGACGTTCACGCACCTGGTGTGGTCGACGGTCGCAGGCCTGGGCGTGCGAGTGCTGTGGCGAGCGAAGGAGTGGTGGAAGCCCCTGGCCCTGCTCCCTCTCTCGGCGGCGGTGGCCCACCACACCCTGAACAACTACGCGGCCACACACGCACGTACCCCCGCGGACGACTGGCTGGAGAACCTTCAGCCCACCCTCGCCCTCGCGCCTCCAGCCGCGGTGCTCCTGGCCATGACGGCGGACTTCGTGACCCTCCACCGAGCAAAGCGCCGCCTCCCCGACACACTCCTCCCCGCCGAACGCCGGGACGGCGACACGATCGCGGCCGCACTCCACTACGCGACCCTGCGCCTCCCCTGGACCCCCCTCATAGCCCTCCGCTTCCTGCGCCTGCGCCGAAACCTCTTCTACGACTTCTACGACACGGCATCCACGCCGCCCTTACACCGAACCGTGGCCGACCTGGCCACCCGCATCACCGCCACCGACGACGCGACGACATGGCGTACGCCGGACCTGCGAGCCCGCATCCGAGCGGCGACGCCCCACCCCACCACGCCCTCCCGCCGCAGACGCCTCCTGGCCTGGCTGGTCCCGGGCGTCCTGCTGCTCCCGGCTGTCCTCTTCCTGGGCGTGGGCTCCTTCAAGTCGACGGCCGGACTACAGGAAGTACTTCACGAAAGGCACCGGCCCGCAGCTCCTACGGGCCTTCGCTGTGGCCGCCCTGGCCTGGGCCGCCTGGCAACTCACCACCCTGCTCCGCACCTGGCGCCGGACGGTCATCGCCGTCCCCCTCCTCGCCGAGCCGCTGGCCACCCACCGCTTCCGCACCGCATCAGCCCTGGGCACGGCCACCACCGGCACCCTCCTCCTCTGGCGAAGCCTTGGCGCGGCAGGCACGGAAGGCCGGGCCATCCCCACCGCCCACCTCCTCGACGCCCTGGACCACTTCCTCGTCTACCTCGGCTTCGCCCTGCTCCTCCTCTCCCTCCTGGCCCTGTTCCCACCCGGCGCGGGCCTGGCCGTGGCGGGTGCGGCCGTCACAGGAGAGGGGGCGCTGGGCGCCGCCGGTGGTGGTGGAAGCAACGGCGGAGGCGGTGGAGCAGGCCCGGGGGCGAACTCTCCAGCCCGTGGGTCACCCTGAAGGAGGGCAGCAGCAGGGCACCTGGAAGCGGGACGCCGCACGTCGAGATAAGGAATGCTCAGGGAGAACGTATCGACCCGCAGGGGAACCCGGTCGCCAGGAAGAGTCCCGGGAACCACACACCGATCGTCTGGGATTTGCCGTGAGCAGTGAGAAGGTCGACTACCCGCAACTGACCGGGTTCGAGGGCGTCTATCTGGAGGACAGCTTCGTCCTGGGTGTAACCGCCTCGCCCGGCCGACTGGCCTTGGACGTGGAACTCGTCCTCACGGCCCGGCACCCCGCCTACCGTCCCCCGGCTCCCGGCGAGCAGAACTGCTACGCGAGAGCCGGCATCGAGTTCCCCGATGTCAGGAGCCTCACCTGGACCGGTCAGGGAACACCGCCGGCGGTGGACGCCGCCGGTGAGACGGACTACGGGGGAATCGACGCGCTGTACTGGAACGGTTCGGCGTTCCACATCGAAGGGGACTGGGGATCGATCGACGTGGTGAGCGGGGCGCCCCGCATCAGCTGGTCGTGAGCGGGGCGTACCCCGTCGGTCAGGAGCCGGACGGCTTGATCTCCCCGGCGAAGACGATGATCTGGTCGATGAGACTCCGGCGCAGATGGACGACGTCCGTTCCCGCGAGGCGGGGGCCGCCGTCCGGGGTGGTGAAGACCCACTCGTACCGCGCCCACTCGTCGGGCATGTCCACCGCCGAGCAGCGCACCATCGTGCCGGCCCCGGCCGGATGCCGTCGGATGTCCAGCACGAACCGCTCGACCGCCTCGATCCCCTCACTACGACCCAACGGCCCCCAGAAGACCACGTCCGAAGTCAGAGCCTGCGAGAGCAGCGACGTCACATACGCGTCGTCCGAGGCGTTGAAGGCGGAGATGAAGGTGTCGATCGCGGACCGCGCCGTATCTTCCTGCATTCACCATTCATACCAGTCGGCGTACGGGACTTGAGCGTGGTCACGCGAGCGTGTGGGTCACCGTCACCTGGCGAACATGAACTTCTCGGTCGCCGCCAGGTCGGTGTTCCAGTACGTGACCTGAGGAGTGGCGCTGACGGCGGGGTCACCGACGTTCAGGAAGTCCGTCCCGTCGGGGAACTCGACGGCGAGCTGCGCGACACCCGCCTCGACGTCCTCGATGTCCACGAAGCCGATCGTCATCGACTTCACGGCGGTCGTCTCCTCGTCCGCCCGCCACAGCAGCAGACCGGCGTACCCCTTCCCTCCCGGCGCGATTGTCGCGAGCTTCTTCGGCTTGGACTCCATCGGGCCGATCTGCTCCACGGCACCGTCGCCGAAGGACACGTAGGGGTACAGGTACAGCGTGCACTTCGAGTCACTGATGTTCGTCGCCGTGAGGAGCAGATGGCGGGCCTCGTCGTGCGGGTAGACCTTCGTGACGACGGAGACGTCGGAGTCGGTGCAGGGCCTGGCCTCCTCACCGGAGGTCTCTCCGCCGGTGTCCACCGTGGCGCCCGCCTCGCCGCCGACGTCCGCGTCGTCGTTGTCGGGGGTGGCCGTACTGGGCGTGCCGGAGGCGGACGTGCTCGGCGTACTGCTGGACGAGCTGGACGGCGTACCGCCCGTCGCCGCGTCGTCCGTGCTCCCGCCCGGCTCGCACGCCGTGGACGACAGCAGCGCGGCGACGGCGGCGGCGCCGAGGACGTACGTCTTGAGTCTGATGCGGGCAGCGCCCATGGTGTTCCCCCGTGTGATTGGCCTCGACTGGCGCTCTGATTCTGCACAGCGGAGCGCACCGATCCAGACACCCTCCGCGATCGTTACGGATCAAGGACATGGACGGGACGCTTCCGTTTCGCCAGGTCAGCGCGGCGAAACGAGTCAAGCGGCGGCAAGCTCGCACCACACGTACTTGCCTCGTCGGCCATCCCTTGACAGGGGCTGCCACCCCCACAGATCGGCACAGGCCCGGATGAGAACGAGCCCCCGTCCTTCCTCCGAGAGCCCCAACTCGCTGACGGATTCAGGTGGTTGCGGGTCCGCGTCCCACGCCCCGATCCGCAACACCCCCGCCGCCCAACGCACCCGCAAGGCAGCGGGCCCCTTCGTGTGCCGTACGGCGTTGGAGACCAACTCGGCCGCGAGGAGCTCCGCGACGTCGACGAGCCGGATCAGGCCGTGCATCGTCAGGATGAGGCGGAGGGTGCGACGGCTGACGGTGACGGAACGGACGTCGTTCGGGATGTAGAGCGTGTACTCCCAGGGGGCGGATTCGGTTTCGGGCATGGTCAACTCCCGGTCAGTGGGGGGTGGGTGGCATGCGGTGGCGGTGCCGCCGGCGCCATGGCAGGGCGGAGCGGTGCACTTCCGCAGCGTGTGCGTTGCGTCACTGACGGTACGGCTTGCATGTAATACCGAGCAAGCCGATCCCGTAATCTGACCCCGAACGAGCGGTACTGGCAGGCATGTTGAAGCGGGGGCGACTGATGGTCCTGAGGCGCGAACCGACTGCGCGTCAGATGCGCCTGGGGATCGAGCTGCGCAGACTGCGCGAGGGAGCGGGGCTCACCACCATCGAGGCAGCGGCGCTGCTCGGGGCGAACCGGGTCCAGATCACCCAGATCGAATCCGGGCTCGCCGGAGTGAGCGAGGAGCGACTCCGCCGCCTGGCGTCCCACTACGCCTGCACGGACGGGGAGTTCGTCGATGCCCTGGCCGCGATGGCCGCCGACCGAACGCGCGGCTGGTGGGAGGAGTACCGGGGGCTCCTGCCGACGTCGTTCCTGGACATCTCCGAACTGAACCACCACGCCACCTTCCGGCGCGATGTGGCGATCCTCTACGTTCCCGGCCTGTTGCAGACGGAGGCCTACGCCCGTGGCGTCTTCTCCGCAAGGGTCCCCGAACTCACCCAGGAAGAGCTGGAGGTGCGCGTCCAGCACCGAATGGCAGGCCAAAGGGTCGACTTCCCCTATGAGTTGGTCATCCATGAGGCGGCCCTGCGTATCCGGGTCGGCGACCGCAGCGCCTCTCGGGTGCAACTCGCCAAGCTCCTGGACCTCTCGGAGGCGGACGACACATCCGTGCGTGTCATCCCCTTCGACCTCGACGGCTTCGGGAGAGCGGCCAGCACCATGACGTACGTCGGCGGCCCGGTGCCCAAGCTGGACACCGTGGTGCGCGACGTACCGCACGGCTCGGCCTTCATCGACGGTGAGGCGCAGCTCGGCGCCTTTCGAACGCGCTTCCGTAAGGTGGAAGGTGTCTCACTCGACCCGGAGCGGTCGCGTGAGTTCATCAACCGGCTGGCGAAGGAGCTGTGAGGCACCCATGGAAAACTGGCGCAAGTCGTCCTACTCGGGCCCCGACGACGGCAACGAGTGCGTGGAGATCGCCAACACCTCCACCCACATAGCCATCCGCGACTCCAAAATCCCCTCAGGCCCCACCCTTACGTTCCCCACCGCCACCTTCACCCCCTTCATCGAGGCGCTGACAACCACGCCCCCTACCCCGTAACGCGCAATGGGCGGCCGACGAAACCGACTGGCGACCGCTCGCAACGCCATGCGAGGCTCCGCCCATGGGTAACTCCAAGGCGTACCCGGTGCTCCGCACCGCCGACGCGGCGATGGCATACGCGCAGGCCAAGCGCCTGGTAGGGCTCCTGGAGCAGATCGCGGACGAGGTATGGCTGATGGCTGAGCTGCACACGGTCGCGGACGTACGCAGGATGGCGAAGGCACTCCCGCAGGCCCCGTACGACTACCTGAACGCCCGCAAGGACCCGTCCACGGGCGAGTACCTCAGCTTCGATGCGGACGTGATGACAGCGGACGACGCCACACTGGAGGCGGCCCTGCCCTTGGACCTCTCGGAGGAGTTCCCGAGGGGAGAGCTGGAGGATCTCTTCGTGGCGGCCCTCGGCGCGGGGACGGCCTCCATCGACTGGCACGGCAGATGGCCGGAGGACGACGAGGCGGACTGCCACGGCACGCCGCGATACGACGGCGTCCAGGTCGTCTTCCACGGCAATCACGCCCAGTGGGACACCTGGACCGAGCACCACACCGTCTTCGTCCACACGGACAAGTGGGGCGACCTGCCGCGGGCCCGCAAGCTGGCGGCGTACATCGGGAGTGAGGTGGTGGGGGAGCAGGAGGTGGGTTGGTAACCGTCGCGTACGCCCGCCCCACCCACCCCTACGCGGCGGAGTCGGCCCCAGCCTCGGCCACGACCTCCACCCGCACCCCGCCCCGCAACCCCCACCCGGCCATGACACCGGCCTCGGCCTCCACCACATGCCGAGCCCGCACCCGAGGCAGCCCCAACCGCCCGGGTTTCATGGTCCGGACGGCGATGACGACGAGATCGCGATCGAGGTAGGCGACATCGATCGCCATGCGCATCCGAAAGGTGTGCACGCTGTTGGCGGGCGACAACAACATGGCCCCCTCAACACAGTCCCGCCCCAACAGCCCTTTGGTACGGGCCCGATAGGAGGCGGCGACCTCAACCGGAACAGAAACCGTCCCCGCCTCCCCCCGCACAACCAACACTGCCCGTCCATCCCGAAACCGCCGCCCCACGCCCGGCCCACCTCTCTTCCACCGAAAGCAAAGAGGGCGTGTGCTGCCCCGCCCCTTGGATAGCGTTCCTCGTCCAGGAAGGCCACACTCCAGGAGGCTGGACCTCACCCTGAGGCCGCGGTGGATGGCGAAGGCACCGCTTCACTCAGCAGAGGATCGACTTACAGCGAGGAAGCGCCCGATGCCAGCCGTGAACACGACCGGCGGCGAGCGACATCACCACGTCCTCCTTTGCTCATTCATAAGTGGAACAACCAGTTCGCCGCACGCCCCGGCCACCAACCCCCGCGTTACCCAACCGTGACCGCTCAATCGGGCCGGGGAGTGCACGATTTGGCCCCATACATACCCCCAAGTGCTCCGCTTCACCCTGGTGTCACCCCACCCCGCTGGATAGCGTTGGTTCGCTCAAGAGAAGCCTCGCCTCACCAGGAGCCGATCGTGAATCGCCGCCCCACCCTGATCGCAGCGCTCACGCTGACCGCCGCAGCGGCCCTGACGCTGTCCGCGTGCGGGAGCGATGACAGCTCCAAGGACGACAACGACAAGATCGCGGGAGCCGACACCGGCGGCAGCGCGTCGCCATCGCCCAGCCCGAGCAAGTCGGACTCCTCCGGCCGCCCGAAGATCACCTTCCCGTCCGACGCCAAGAACGTCTTCGAGTACGACAAGACCGGCAACGCGGCGAAGGATGCGGCTCTCGCCGACAGCACGCTGAGCGTGAACTCCGTGGACGAGGCGATCTTCGAAGCGAGCACGGGAACGAAGGCGCTCGGCTTCTACAACACGGGCAAGGCGCTGGAGTCGTCGATCACCTACGTGCAGCGATACATCGACGGTGGTGACTCCTGGACCGGGGAGACCCGGTACTTCAACTACAAGGTCACGCTCTCCGGAGCCAACAAGGCCTACGTGACCTACTGCTCCGACGAGAGCAAGTCGTTCATCAAGGACCGAAAGACCAACAAGGTCGACAAGTCGCCGAGCGACGACAGCTCCTACGTGTTGTACAACACCAGTCTCACCAAGAATGCCGAGGGAGTCTGGCAGACCAGCAACATCGCTTCAAACAGGGGGAACAAGGCGTGCCAGCCGTAAGGAAAGTGGCGAGGGCTGCAACAGCCCTGGCGATCATAGGTTTCTCGCTGCTCGCATCGCAGTCGGCGTATGCCGGGCGTGGCAAATACGGAGAGAACGGTGACGGCGCGGACACGAGCGCCAATGCCAATGGAGACACCCTTTCCGTCACCGCCGGAGGCGTCGTCTTCGACCGTTCCAAGAACGGCAGCGGCACCTCAACCGGCGCCCTGACGTCGAGCACCTCCTGGACCCCGCCTCCTTGCTGGTACGCGCCCAAATACACCCCGGAGCAGCTCCAGAAGACGCTGGAGCCGATCTGGGAAGCCGAGTCGACCGGCTACGAGTGGGATGCCGAGCAGCGGAAGAAGTACAACGCGGACGACGAGAAAAAGGGCTTCAACAAGGACAAGACCGGCAAGGGTTACTGGTGGGACTCGTACGTAGACAAGAGCTACCCCCCGGGCTGGGACTCCTGTGACAAGGGACCCTTCTGGGTGGACACGGGCGACGCCCCGCCGGCCCAGTACGAGAACGCCGTCACCCCCGAGATCCTCGCCGAACTCGCGTACAACGAGATCCGCGTCCCGGGCACCAAGGTGACCCTGGCCCCCGCCGAAGCGACCAAGGTCAACCTCCCTACCTGGGCCTGGCTCGACGGCGCCGCCTTCAAGCCGGTGTCCGTCACGGCCTCCGTCCCGGTGCTCCAAATCGAGGCGACCGCGACCGCGGAACCCGTCTCGCTGAAGATCGAGCCCGGCACCGCCGACGCCGTGACCTACCCGGCATCCGGCGTCTGCGAGATCAACGACGGCCGGATCGGTGAGCCGTACGCCAAGGGGAAGGCCGACCAGACCCCGGCTTGCGGAGTGAAGTACCTGCGGTCTTCCGGCGACGGCACGTTCCCGCTCCGCGCGACGGTCACCTGGGAGATCCACTGGACCGGCACCGGCGGTACGGGTGGCGACCTCGACGACGGCAACTTCGGCGCCACGCAGAATGTCGTCGTACAGGAGATCCAGGCCGTCAACCGCTGACGATCACAGGGTCCCACAGTCGGGCGATCACTCCCCTCGGGAGAGTGATCGCCCGCCTTGCTGAGCAGGTGGCGTGGATAGAGTCCGTCACTCGCGCACACGGCAAGAGCGGGGAGTGAGTGCATGGCGGGTCGGCTGGCCGTTGACGGTGATGAACTCTCCGAGTTCATGGGCAAGTTGAGGAAGTCGACGAGCTCGCTCGCGGGCGTGCGCAAGGCGCTGTCAGGTGCCGACGTCCGAGGGTTGGGTACGGATGATCTCGACTCCGCGTGTGAGGACTTCCAGGACGACTGGAAGTACGGCGCCGAGGAGATCGGCAAGCAGACGGATGATCTCGCCGAGATCATCGGCAAGAGCCGGGACAGCTACCGCGAGGTGGACAAGGCGCTGGAGGCGGCTCTGGAGAAGGCCGTCCGGGAAGCGAAGCGCAGGGGCGGGAAGTGACCCTCACGCCTGGTGTCGAGCGGACCCGCTCCACCGACTCCCGGTACCAGCAGTACGACGACGACCTCAGGAAGCCCCAAGGCCTGCAGACGACTGCGCCTGTCCCGAACCCTCACTATCCTCACCTGGGCTTCAACCCGGTGCCGGGCGACACCGAGACCGTACGAGGGCTGCACAAGAAGCTCGCCGACTGCGCCAAGACTCTCGAGGATGCACGCGACTTGGTGGCCAAGTTGCTCGACGGCAGTTGCTGGGAGGGCGACGCCGCGGTCGCCTTTCGGGAACAACTCGACGGCGGCCCGCTGCCGTTGAATCTGAAGAACGCCGCACATTCCCTCCGTAAGGCGGGTAAGCAACTGGTCCGCTGGGAGAGCGAACTCGACGACTACCAGCGGCGTGCCAAGAAACTCGAAGAGGACGCGAAGGACGCCCGGGAGGTCGTGGACCGGGCGAAGGGGCGGGCGGCCAAGGCGGCGGACGACCCCCACCTGGAGGGAAAGGGGTCCGACAGCGATGCCGCGCAGAAGGCCCTGACCCACGCCAACGCCGATGTCGAGGAGGCTCAGGCCGAACTCGACAAAGTCATCGGTAAGGCGCGGAAGCTCGCCGAAGAGCACGAGAACAAGGCCAAGCATCGCGCGGGCAAGATCCGGGACGCGACAAAGAAACTCGTCCCGCACGAACCGGGCTGGTTCGACGAGGCCCTCGACTGGCTGGGCGACAACCTCCCGGACATCCTGAGCTTCGTGGCGGGCGCGCTCGCAGTGGCCGCGCTGGTGCTCTCCGGCCCACTCGGCTGGAGCCTGGCCACGATCGCAACACTCATGCTCACGTCGTCGGCGATCAGCTTTGCGGCCTTCGGGTTGAGAATCTCGGACGCCGAGACGTGGGAGTCCCTGAAAGACGGCTTCACCCAGGGTGAGCGGGACGCCGATTTCTGGAGCAACCTCGTCTCTGTGGGTGCGGACTTCGCCGGGGCGCTGCCGGGAGTCGGAGCAGTCGGCAAAGGCGCTTACACGGGCATCCGCGCCGCCATGAGAAGCACCGAGGCCTCGGGCGTTCTGCAACGGGCGGCCATCTATGGCGCGAAGACGATGGACGAGGCAAAGGCCATCGCGGATCTGAAGAACCCACTCATCGCGCGGGCGGTACGAGGTTTGAGTGATCCCGAAAAGGCGGCCAACGCTGTAGCCGGGGCCTCTGGTCTGACCGGGGTAGGAACCGGCGGCTTCGGCCTGTACAACAAGGCCGTGGACGCGGACGACGATGGCATCAAAGACGGCACGGTTGCGGGTATTGACGGATCACGTCTGGTCCTCGACAACGGTGGCATCTTCAAGCTCTTTGGACACGTCTTCTGATGCGCCTGGCATGGAAGGGAAATTCATGAAAGCCGCCGACTTCCCAGCTGGGTGGGACCACCCACCCACCCGCCGCTCTTGGAACCAGCACATGGCCATGAATATCGTCGGTCTCGTCGGCTGGCCGGCCGCATGGATCGGGCAGCTGTATGTGCTCGTCGTCTTCCTTTCGCCAGGATTTGCCTTCCTGTTCGCGCCCACCCTCTGTTATGCGCTCTATCGCACGGTCATTCAGTTGAGCTACTTTCCAGCAGCATTTCGGATGCGGCGCGTCCTCCGTCAATACCCTTGGCAGCTGTTCTTCACCTTGCCTCGTGGTGTCGACGAGCATCCGGATGCAGAGGACGATGGTGTCTGGATCGAGATCCCCAATCCGACTGCCCTGTCACAGCGCGGTGTCCCACTTACTTTCGTGAAGCACCACCGCTCCTACTGGTGGTTGAGGCATATCGGAGGCCCCCGTACCAAGTCGGCACTCAAAGAGCAGCTGGAGCCGCTGTGGTTCGCAGGAGATCCCCGCTTCCTCGGGGTTATCGCGGTGTCCACCAGGAACGGCCTTGCTCCCAGGCGGCTGCACTTTCTCTATCGTCCCTCCGCCTTTGAGGACACGGCGGCGCGTCAACGCTGGGAAAACGCCGCAGCCTCAGACCTGGAACGTGCGCACAAGGCAGGGGCCCGCTTCGTCGGCGTCGATCCAGCCTCACGCTGACATCAACCGCAGCTACTGAACGAGAACTATGAGCACCCCGACGATCATCCTTCACGAATCATTCAAAGATCCCAGCGCGGAACTGTGGTTCGTCGAGCCGTCCGGATTCACGGCCCTGCCTCTTGAGGCACTGCTTCCGGAGCCCGATTCCACGGTTGCTGACGAGCTTCGCTCCGCCGCTGCGCCGTTCCTGCAGACGGCGCCAGATGAGACGACCCGCCAGCAGTTCATCGCCAGCTTCGCTTCGACGCAGCAGTTACTCAGCACGTTCCGCGACATGGGTACGGTTCACTGCTCCATCGGGCTTCACAGCGACGATGTGGAGAAAACTGGCAGTGCCAGCGCCGATGGCCCCCTCTTCTCGTTCTTCACCATTTCCTGGCACGAGACGGCTGTTGCTCCGCGCGGTGTGACAGCGGCTCGTGCCGTGACAGCGGCGGAAGGGCATTCCCGTGTCGAGTTCCTCGAACTGGCCTGTGGTCCAGCGGCGTTCAGCGAATGGACATTCCGGCCGTCTGCTGGAAGCGATCTGCCGTCGCAGCCGCTCCTGCAGCTTCGTGGCTTCCTTCCGCATCCCGACTGCACACGTCTGGCTGTTCTCACCTTGAGCACAACGGCGGTTGCCCGGCGCGATGAGTACCGGGCGATCCTCCAGCAGATCGCCGACTCGGTCTGCTTCGAGAATCCTCTGGAACATGGGCTCGTGGACACCGGCGCGTAAAGAAGTTGTCCAGCGCCCTCCCCATGGGTAGGAAGGTCCCCATGACCGCACTCGGCGCCGTCTTCCGCCCCCAGCTACCCCCCGAACGCCTCCGCGACATCGCTCGCCTCGCCGACGGCTCCGGCCTCGAAGAGCTCTGGCTCTGGGAGGACTGCTTCAGGGAGGGAGGTATCTCCACAGCCGCCGCCGCTCTTGCCTGGACCGAGCGGGTGAAGGTTGGGGTCGGGTTGCTTCCCGTGCCTCTGCGGAACGTTGCGATCACCGCCATGGAAGTCGCCTCCCTGAACCGGATGTTTCCCGGACGGGCCGTCGTCGGGGTCGGGCATGGGGTGCAGGACTGGATGGGGCAGGTCGGGGCGAGGGTGGAGTCCCCGGTGAGCCTTCTGCGGGAGCATCTCGTCGCGTTGCGGGCTCTGTTGAGGGGGGAGCGGGTCAGCACCGACGGGCGGTACGTCCATCTCGACGACGTTGCGCTCGACTGGGTACCCGACGCCCCCGTCCCCGTCCTCGCCGGCGCCACCGGCCCCCGTACCCTCCGGCTCACCGGCGAAGCCGCCGACGGAACCATCCTCACCGCGTCCACCACCGCCGACGGAGTACGACGCGCGCGGCAACTCATCGACGAGGGGCGGCAGTCCGCCGGGCGCGGTGACGGGGCCGCCGGAGCACATCGCGTCGTCGTCTACCTTCTCACCGCCACCGGGCCCGACGCCGGCCGGCGGCTGCGCGCCGAGCTTGCCGACGAAGGGCTTCAGGACGTTCCCGATCTCGGGGTCGCCGGTGACGCGGGTGCGGTCGCCAAGGCGGTTCAGCGGCTTGCCGAGGCCGGGGCCGACGCCGTGATTCTTCAGCCGACCGGAGACGAGCCCGACCCGGAGGGGTTCGTGCGGTTCGCCGCGGAGGAAGTACGTCCGCTGGTGCCGTGAGATGAGCGCCGTTGACGACGGAAGGGTGCGGCTGCGGGCCGTCAGAGACACCGACCTCGAATGGTTCCTCGCCTTCGAGCATGACGAAGAGGCGCTGCGGCGGTCCCGGTTCACCGCCCGGCCGCGCGAACGGTTCATGGATCACTGGCGCGACAGCGTCCTCGGTGACGAGAGCTGTCTCGTCCGTACCGTCACCGTGGACGGCCAACCCGCCGGGCATGTCGTCAGCTGGTGGGAGGAAGGGGAACGGCGGTTTCTCGGGTACTGGCTCGGACGGGAGTACTGGGGGAGAGGCGTCGGCAGTGCCGCCCTGACGCGGTTTCTCCACTACGAGGAGCCCGTCCGGCCCCTCTACGCCGACCCCTTCATCGGCAACACCGCCTCCGTACGGCTGCTGGAGAAGCTCGGCTTCCGGCACGCCGGCACGCTCAGACACGGCGCCGACGAACACGCCCTCCTTGTCCTGTCGGCCCCCGCTGCGGCAGAGGCGCTCAATCCCGCCGGTGATCCCCCGTAGCCCCGTCGATCAGCTCCCGCACCACATCCATGTGCCCCGCGTGCCGGGCCGTCTCCTCGATCATGTGGACGAGGACCCAGCGCAGGGACACCTCGTGATCACGCCAGGACGGGCGGCCCAGGCCCTCCAGGGGCACCCGCGTGATCACCCGGTCCGCCGCCGCTCTCGCACGACCGTAGAACTCGACGATCTGCGCCGTCGTCTCACCCTGGTCGGCCCGCATGTCCTCGTCCGTCTCGGGGTCGAACCAGAGCTTCTCCACCTCGCCGCCGAAGGTCTCCGCGAACCAGCCGTACTCCACCGACCCCAGATGCTTGACCAGGCCCAGCAGACTCGTGCCCGACGGGGTCATCGGGCGGCGCAGCCGCTCGTCGTCCAGACCCTCCAGCTTCCACAGCACCGCGTCCCGGTGCCGGTCCAGGCTCGCCCGCAGCGTCTCCTTCTCACCGCCGCGGTACGGCATCCCGGTCCCCATGTCCTCCGTGACCTCAGCATTCGTCATGCCGGAAAATTAGCAGCGCCCACTGACATCACTCTGCGACGATCATCCCTATGCCCGCCGCCGAGAACCACCGTCACCACGCCACCTTCGACGACCTCGTCGCCGAAGGCGCCGCCGTCCCCACCGACGGCTGGGACTTCTCCTGGTTCGAGGGGCGGGCCACCGAGGCGCGGCCCTCGTGGGGGTACGCCACCGCCATGGCGGCGCGGCTCGCCGGCGCGACCGCCGCCCTCGACATCCAGACCGGGGGAGGGGAGGTACTCGACTTCGCCCTCGCCCAGGTCGAGCCGAAGGCTCCCGTCCTCGCCGTCGCCACCGAGGGCTGGCCGCCCAACGTCGCCAAGGCCACCGCCCTGCTCCGCCCCCGCGGCGTCGCCGTCGTCGCCGCGCCCGAGGACGCGCCGCTGCCCTTCGCGGACGAGGCCTTCGACCTGGTCAGCAGCCGGCATCCGGTCAGCCCGAACTGGCCGGAGATCGCGCGCGTACTGCGGCCCGGCGGGACGTATTTCGCCCAACATGTCGGCGCGCGCAGCGTGTTCGAGCTCGTCGAGCACTTCCTCGGGCCGCTGCCGGACGAACAGAGCGCCAACCGCCTTCCCGAGCGGGAGCGCGTCGGCGCCGAGGCCGCCGGTCTCGAGATCGTCGACCTGCGCTCCGAACGCCTCCGGATGGAGTTCTACGACATCGCCGCCGTCGTCCACTTCCTGCGCAAGGTGGTCTGGATGGTCCCGGACTTCACCGTCGAGAAGTACGAGCCCCAACTCCGGTCCCTGCACAAGCGGATCGAGTCCGACGGCCCCTTCGTCGCCCACAGCTCCCGCCACCTCTTCGAGGCCCGCAAGCCCCAACTCACCTAAGCCGAACCGCCTAACCCAACCCGCCTAACCCAACCCGCCTAAGCCGGCCCACTGAACCCAACCCGCTCAAGCCCTCACGCGTGCGGCCCCGTCGTCACCTCGCCCACCACCAACTCCGCCCGGGCGACCTCCAGTACCTCCCCCACCCGCTCCACCCGTTCCCCCAACTCCCGTGCCTGCCGCGCCGTCAGCCGCCCGAGCGGCTCCACCGTCACCGTCGTACGACGCCCCTGGCGCCGCTGATGCCAGACCCCGGCCACCACACCGTCCACCAGCAGCACCGGGTAGTTGCCGGCCTGGCCGCCCGCGAGTGCCCTGCGGTACGCGTCCCCGGGGAACAGCCGCTCCCGGGGTTGCGCGGCGATGCCGTACGCGTCGAAGTACGGCAGCAGCCGCACCCCGCGCACCCGCCCCAGCCCCCGTCCCTCGGCCGGGAACTCCATGTCCCCGGCCGCCACCCACGCGTCACCCATCCATGCGCCCCCCACACCCGCAACCCCGACCCGCTCGATCTCGCCCGCCTCCGCCATCCGTTCGAAGAGTCGCCCCGCCCACCCCGCCGGCGCCGCCAGCCACTTGGCGAACCATGCCGGTGTCGACGGGCCGTAGGCGTGCAGATAGCGGCGTAGGAGTTCACGCACCGCCTCGTCCGGCGGCAGCGGGGCGAAGTGCGGGGGGCGGGTGTACGTCACCTTGCGGCCCCGGTTCGGGCCGAAGCACAGGGCGCCGGACTGGCTGGCCCGGTGCAGTACCTGGCGCCAGCGTGGCCACAGGGCCTGGAAGGCGGGCATCACCAGGTCGCCGGCCCAGGGACCCGTGCGGGCCACGACCTCCTCGCTCAGTTCGTCGATGGTGAGGTGTACGCCGTCCAGGGCGTCCCCGATCGCCGCCACGACCTCCTCGGCCTGCTTCTCGCTCAGCCGTACGTCCGGCGCTTGGCCGCTCGTGCCGGACGGGACGGCGGGCAGGGCGGCGCACCACAGGGGGAGTTCGGCGGTGGGGAGGAGATGGACGGTGCCGCGTGGACCGTGCGTCTTCACCAGGGAGCGGTCCTCCCACAGCGCGCTGCGTACGTCCGCGCGGGTCAGTGCGGTGCTCCGTACTCCTACCGAGAGCTCGGCCGCGGACATCACCTGCGCGTGCGCCCCGAGCATCGCGGCGACCACCTCGGCGGCCGGGACGTCCTCGGGGGCGGAGATGGCCAGGAACTGGCGTTCGAGTCGGCGTGCGCTCGCCTGATCCCACGTGATGCTCGTCGTCATGGGGTCGACGCTAGGGCGGCATGAGGTCGAGGGCTGTCCTCTTAGGGCTTTCGGGGCCGCACCTTGCACCTAAGAGTTAGGGCTTCTAGGGCGCACTAAGAGAGGGATCGCAAATCGGGCAATCCGTGCATCAATCGCCTATCCCCCCTTCGTATCGACGGGATTCACGCGGTTTCCACATCGTTATCACCGTCGGCTCGCTTCTTACCTTCTCCTCACGTAAGTTCAGACCAAGGTAATTCGCGTCAGCAAAGCTGCGCGGGCGGCACCGCGCGGCGGAGGGGGCTGCGCGGTGCCCTGCCTCGCAGCTCGCGGGGCCGAGGGGGCGGCGTCAAGGGCGCGCACAGGGCCGGGTCACCCGGGTGGGGGATGCGAACACGACACGCCCGGACCGAGTTCGCGGCGCCACCAACCCTCCGGGTCTCGCCGGATCTCATCGGATGTCGTCGGATCTCGCGCAACTACCTTGGGAATCAGCTGTGTTCCAGCCATGAGCCCGCCGTGAATGAGGCGTTTCGCGCCCACCGGGCCGTCGCCGCATGACTGCGGAGAGTAGTTGTGGCACGCCGATGCACGCAGCATCACTTACGAAGGGTTATGGTGGAAACCCCCCCTCGGGCCGGTCCGTCTCCCCCCCACGGACCGGCCCGTTTTTTGTGCCCTCGCACACCCCGTCAGGCCCGGCGCCCCCAGCTGCCCCGGCCCGGGCGCGACCCACGCCCACCTGCCCGGACCCCCGCACGAGGCGTGCCCGCCACACCCCCGCCCGCACCCCGAACGCCGTCCCCGTACTCCAGCCGGACGCGACCCGCGCTCAAGCGTCCCTCCAGTGTCCCGGTAGGCTTCCGCGCGCGGGGACCGCATCTGCACGGAGGGGCTGACAATCTCGTGAACCTGCGCGACAAGCTGCGGGGCCTGCTGGTCAGGCTCTACGCACGCCGGGTGGAAGGCCACCTGGACCACGCTCAGGTGCCCAAGCACATCGGCGTCATCATGGACGGCAACCGCCGCTGGGCGAAGGCCGCCGGCTCCACCACCGTGCACGGTCACCGGGCGGGTGCAGAAAAGATCGAGGAATTCCTCGGCTGGTGCACCGAGACGGATGTCGAGGTCGTCACGCTGTGGCTGCTGTCGACGGACAACTTCGACCGGCCGCAGGACGAACTCGGTCCGCTGCTCGGCATCATCGAGGACGTCGTACGGACGCTCGCGGCGGACGGCCGCTGGCGGGTGCACCATGTCGGCACGCCCGACCTGCTGCCCTCCCAGATGCAGATGGCGCTGAAGGAGGCGGAGGAGGCGACCGTCCATGTCGACGGGATACTCGTCAACGTCGCCATCGGCTACGGCGGCCGCCAGGAGATCGTCGACGCGATGCGCTCGATGATGCTGGACGCCGCCCACAACGGCACCTCGCTGGAAGAGCTCGCCGACTCCGTCACCGTCGACGCGATCAGCCGCCACCTCTACACCGGCGACCAGCCCGACCCCGACCTCGTGATCCGCACCAGTGGCGAGCAGCGGCTGTCCGGATTCATGCTGTGGCAGACGGCCCACTCCGAGTACTACTTCTGTGAGGTCTTCTGGCCGGCCTTCCGCAAGGTCGACTTCCTGCGCGCCCTGCGCGACTACGCGGCACGCCACCGGCGTTACGGCGGCTGACGCACGTACCCCCTCAAGGGGCGGGCCGCCTACCCCCTTCGGGACGGAAGTAACAAGGAGTTCACCTACGCGCCGACCTACGCGTCGGCATGGTGACGCATGTTCGAGGGCATAAGCCAAGCAGGTCGACGCCCGAACCACGGGTGTCGGATCCTCAGCGGGCGGCACGGGGCCGTCCGCCCGGGAGGCCCTTTGCACCAGCCCGATCGTGCGGCGACCGCACGGACGAACAGGCGGAGGGCCGGTTTCCGGCCCGTGCAGACGGGCCGTCGACCGGTCCAGCTCCACTCCGTCGCTCCCCGACCTCATCCGAGGGGGTACGTCCTTCCGTGGTGACCAGCACAAAGCGCCACAAGCCAGACCGGCGCACCTATGTTCTCGACACCAGTGTTCTGCTGTCGGACCCGAACGCCCTGAACCGCTTCGACGAGCACGAGGTAGTGCTCCCCATCGTCGTGGTCACGGAGTTGGAGGCCAAGCGGCACCATCCCGAGCTCGGCTACTTCGCCCGGCAGGCCCTGCGGCTGCTCGACGACTTCCGGGTCCGGCACGGCCGTCTCGACGCCCCCATTCCGATCGGGGAACTCGGCGGAACCGTTCGTGTCGAGCTCAACCACTCGGACCCCAGCGTGCTGCCCAGCGGCTACCGCCTGGGGGACAACGACTCCCGCATCCTCGCGGTCGCCCGCAATTTGCAGGCCGAGGGATACGACGTCACTGTCGTCTCGAAGGACCTCCCGCTCAGGATCAAGGCCTCTTCCGTCGGTCTCCTCGCAGAGGAGTACCGCGCGGAGCTCGCCATCACGGGCTCCTCCGGCTGGACCGGAATGTCCGAACTGACCCTGCCGGGCGAACAGGTGGACATCCTCTTCGAGGAAGGGCATGTGTATGTGCCCGAGGCGTCCGACCTGCCCGTGCACACCGGGCTGACCATCCACTCCGAGCGCGGCAAGGCGCTGGGACGCGTCTCGCCGGACGGGAACGTCCGTCTGGTGCGCGGCGACCGGGAGGCGTTCGGCATCAAGGGCAGGAGCGCCGAGCAGCGGATCGCGCTCGACCTGCTCCTCGACCCGGACGTCGGCATCGTCTCGATGGGCGGCCGGGCCGGCACCGGCAAGTCCGCGCTCGCGCTGTGCGCGGGCCTGGAGGCCGTGCTGGAGCGACGCCAGCACAAGAAGGTGATGGTCTTCCGGCCGCTGTACGCGGTGGGCGGGCAGGAGCTGGGCTATCTGCCCGGTTCCGAGTCCGAGAAGATGAGCCCCTGGGCGCAGGCGGTCTTCGACACGCTGTCCGCGGTCACCAGCCGCGAGGTCATCGAGGAGGTCACCGCGCGCGGGATGCTCGAAGTACTGCCCCTCACCCATATCCGCGGACGCTCGCTGCACGACGCGTTCGTGATCGTGGACGAGGCGCAGTCGCTGGAACGGAATGTGCTTCTCACCGTTCTGTCCCGAATCGGCGCCAATTCACGGGTGGTTCTCACCCATGACGTGGCCCAGCGGGACAACCTGCGGGTGGGGCGGTACGACGGTGTCGTCGCCGTCGTGGAGAAGCTGAAGGGACATCCGCTCTTCGCCCACGTCACGCTGACGCGGTCCGAGAGGTCCCAGATTGCGGCCCTTGTGACCGAAATGCTGGAGGACGGGCAAATCTGAGGTAATCACGGCCAGTTGGCGCCGTCCGGAAAGGCGAAGAGCCTAGCCGGGCGGCGCCTTCGCGTGTTGCTGTTTCTCAGAATCCCTGGGGCCAAACGGGATGTGAGCTTTCACACGCAACTCAGAATTGCCACCCGGCGTCCGGTTACGGCAGAGTCTCACTCCTGTCAGGCCCCGCATACGACACATCTGTACCGCCAGCGGTACGGCACCACAGCAACACCAGCTTCAACTCCATAGTCGACGTCGTATGCCGCCCGAGCACCACGCGGCGCCTCCCGCACGGGAGTTGCCCACCGGGCCCGTACCTCCCGTGACCCGCAGTTGGGAGGTCAGCGTCAGGGGCAAGATTGCGTCCGCCAGGGTCACCGAAGCGGACGACGCTGGAAGGAAACCGTGTGAGTCCGATTTCGGTCCGGGGATTCGCAGTGGCCTCTGCCACCGCGGTCACCGCTGTCGGAAGCGTCGTCGGCGTTGCCTCGGGCAGCACCGCACAGACCAACGACGCCGAGGCGGCAGTAGCCGATTCGACGCTCCTCGCGGACATACCCGCGGGCCAGCAGGCCCAGGTGCAGACCGCATCCCTGACGCAGCAGGCCAACGTCCAGGCCATCCAGGCCGACGCCAGCGCCAAGAAGGACGCCGAGGAATCGGCCCGCAAGGCCGCTGCCGAGTCGGCGATCCAGAAGAAGGCCGACGCCGAGAAGGCCGCCAAGGAAGCCAAGGAGCGCCTGGAGGCCAAGGCCGCCGCGTCCCGCAGCTCTTCCAGCTTCCCGGTGCAGAGCTCGTACACCGCCGCGCAGATCCAGGCGATGGCCGCCCAGATGGTGCCGAGCGGCCAGTTCCAGTGCTTCAGCAACATCGTGGACCACGAGTCCAGCTGGAACTACACCGCCGTCAACGCCTCCTCCGGCGCCTACGGCCTCTTCCAGGCGCTGCCCGGCTCGAAGATGTCCTCGGTCGGCGACGACTGGCGCACCAACCCCGCCACCCAGATCAAGTGGGGCCTCAACTACATGGACAGCCGCTACGGCAGCCCGTGCGAGGCCTGGTCCTTCTGGCAGGCCAACCACTGGTACTAGGCGGGCCGCGGGTACGGAGCCGTACCCCGCTCAACCTTGCGAAGCCCCTCACCGTCCTTTCGGTGAGGGGCTTTCGCTGTTCTCCGGCCCCGCATGTACGGTCGGGACGGACGGCTCCAGGGGGAGTGGTGGGGAGAGACGGGGGAAGAGGACGGATCATGTCGCGAGTGCCACGGTGGCTCGGCCGGGTCGGAGCCGGACTGAGCGAGATGGGGGAACGGTTGGACGAGCGTCGCGCCGAGGTGGAGCGGGAGGAGGCCGAGGACTCCGCCGAGCCGCCCGCGCCGACGCCGCCCCCCGCCGACCAGGCGCCCGTGGTGGTCCAGCGACCCGATCCCGCGCAGGCGGTGCCGTGGGGCGTGCGGGTCGCCGCGGAGGCCGGCTGGCGGCTGCTCGTCCTCGCGGGCACCGTCTGGGTCCTGATGCGGGTCATCAGCGCCGTACAACTCGTCGTCTTCGCCTTTGTGGTGGCCCTGCTCATCACGGCCCTGCTGCAACCGACGGTGGCCCGGCTCAAGCGGTACGGCGTGCCGCGCGGTCTGGCCACCGCGCTCACCGCGATCTTCGGCTTCGTCGTCCTCGGGCTGCTCGGCTGGTTCGTGACCTGGCAGGTCATGGAGAACATCGACGACCTCTCCGACCAGATCCAGAACGGCATCGACGATCTGCGTGACTGGCTGCTGAAGAGCCCCTTCCACGTCACCGAGAAGCAGATCAACCAGATCTCCAAGAACCTGGCGGACGCGGTCGGCGCCAACACCGACCAGATCACCTCCGCGGGCCTGGAGGGCGTCCAGGTCGTGGTCGAGGCGCTGACCGGCATCCTGCTGACGTTCTTCTCCACCCTGTTCCTGCTGTACGACGGCCGGCGCATCTGGGAGTGGACGCTGAAGCTGGTGCCGGCGGCGGCCCGGCCGGGGGTCGCGGGCGCGGGTCCGCGGGCGTGGCGCACGCTGACGGCCTATGTGCGCGGCACGGTGATAGTGGCCCTGATCGACGCCATCTTCATCGGCCTCGGCATCTACTTCCTGGGTGTGCCGATGGCCGTGCCGCTGGCGGTCTTCATCTTCCTGTTCGCGTTCATCCCGCTGGTCGGCGCGGTGGTCTCCGGCGCGCTGGCGGTGGTGGTCGCGCTGGTGACGCAGGGCGTGTTCACGGCGGTCATGGCCCTCGCGGTCGTGCTGGCGGTGCAGCAGATCGAGGGGCACATCCTGCAACCGTTCATCCTGGGCCGCGCGGTGCGGGTGCATCCGCTGGCGGTGGTGCTGTCGGTCGCGGCGGGCGGGATGGTCGCGGGGATCGGCGGCGCGGTCGTCGCGGTGCCGCTGGTGGCGGTGACCAACACGGTGGTCGGCTATCTGCGGTCGTACTCCCAGGGGGTGGAGGCGGCCCACCCCGCCGCGGCACCCGCGCAGGGTCCGGGGGCACCGCCCCCGGACCCCGTCGAGGACGCCGCTACTCGGCCAGAACCGCCTCAGCCTCCAGCGTCACACTGACCGCCTGGACGACCGACGCGATCTTGAACGCCTCCTGGACGACCTCCCGGTCCAGGCCCGCCTTGCGCAGGACCTGTTCGTGGGAGTCCAGGCACATGCCGCAGCCGTTGATCGCGGACACCGCGAAGGACCACAGCTCGAAGTCGACCTTGTCGACGCCGGGGTTGCCGATGACGTTCATCCGCAGGCCCGCGCGCAGGGTGCCGTACTCGTGGTCCGAGAGCAGATGGCGGGTGCGGTAGAAGACGTTGTTCATCGCCATCACCGCGGCGGCGGACTTGGCCGCCGTGTACGCCTCCGGCGACAGGTTCGCCGCCGCCTCCGGCGCCAGCTCGCGCAGCACGATCGGGGAGCGGGAGGCGATCGCCGTCGCCAGTACCGTGCCCCACAGCTGCTGGGCCGGCAGGTCCGAATTGCCGATGACCGAGCCGAGGTTGAGCTTCAGGTCCTTGGCGTAGTCCGGTATGCGGGACTTGAGGGAGTCGAGGGACATCTCAGGTCACTCCCCGGCGAGCAGCTTGCCGGCGTCCAGGGTCTCGTCGCCCTTGGTCCAGTTGCACGGGCAGAGCTCGTCCGTCTGGAGCGCGTCGAGGACCCGCAGGACCTCCTTGGGGTTACGGCCGACCGAGCCCGCGGTCACCATCGAGAACTGGATCTCGTTGTTCTGGTCCACGATGAACACCGCGCGCTTGGCGAAGCCGTCCTCGCCCTCGATGCCCAGGTCGCGCATCAGCTCGCGCCGGGTGTCGGCCAGCATCGGGAACGGCAGCTCGCGCAGGTCGTCGTGGTCCTTGCGCCAGGCGTGGTGGACGTACTCGGAGTCGCCGGAGAAGCCGAGGATCTGCGCGTCGCGGTCGGCGAACTCCTCGTTGAGCTTGCCGAAGGCGGCGATCTCCGTCGGGCACACGAACGTGAAGTCGGCGGGCCATGCGAACACGACCTTCCACTTGCCCTCGTAGGACTTGTGGTCGATCGTCGCGAACTCCTTGCCCTTCTCCAGCGAGACACAGGCGGTCAGTTCGAAGGCGGGGAACTTGTCACCGACAGTGAGCACGAATTCTCCTTGCAGCGAGGAAAGCGCCCTCTTGTGAAGGGCCTTTCCCATGGGTTGGACGGGGGCGATGCTTGCACAAGGTGCATTGATTGCGGAAATCGCTACACTTGGGAGTGTTGATCGAAAGGAGCTATCAGTGACCGTGAGTAGCGTCGGGGCCAAGAGGCGCCAGCCGAGCCTCGCCCAGCTGCGTGCCTTCGCCGCCGTCGCCGAGCATCTGCACTTCCGGGACGCCGCCGCCGCGATCGGCATGAGCCAGCCCGCCCTGTCCGGAGCCGTCGCGGCGCTGGAGGAGGCCCTCGGGGTCACGCTGCTGGAGCGCACCACCCGCAAGGTGCTGCTCTCACCGGCGGGCGAGCGGCTCGCCGTGCGCGCGAAAGCGGTCCTGGAGGAGGTCGGCGCGCTCATGGCGGAGGCCGAGGCGGTACGGGCCCCCTTCACCGGCGTGCTGCGGCTCGGTGTGATCCCGACCGTCGCGCCCTACCTCCTGCCCACCGTCCTCCGGCTCGTCCACGACCGCTATCCGCACCTCGATCTCCAGGTGCACGAGGAGCAGACCGCCAGCCTCGTCGACGGCCTCACCACCGGCCGCCTCGACCTGCTCCTGCTCGCTGTGCCGCTCGGTGTGCCCGGGGTCGTCGAACTCCCGCTCTTCGACGAGGACTTCGTTCTCGTCACGCCCCTCGGTCATCCGCTCGGCGGGCGCGAGGGCATCGCGCGCGAGGCGCTGAAGGAGCTCAACCTGCTCCTCCTGGACGAGGGCCACTGCCTGCGCGACCAGGCCCTCGACATCTGCCGTGAGGCCGGACGCGCGGACGCCCCCGTCACCACCACAGCCGCCGGACTCGCCACCCTGGTCCAACTCGTCGCCGGCGGGCTCGGGGTGACGCTGCTGCCGCGCACCGCGGTCAGGGTCGAGACCTCCCGCAGCGACCAGCTCCGCACCGCCTCCTTCGCCGAACCCGCCCCGGCCCGCCGCGTCGCCCTCGCCATGCGCACGGGCGCGGCGCGCAGCGCGGAGTACGGCGAACTGGCCGCCGCCCTGCGGGAAGCGCTGCGGCCCCTGCCCGTACGGGTGCTCGACCGACCGGAGAATCTCACCTGAGATTCGTTCAAATGAGCGCCGAACACAGCGAATTGAATGGCGCCATATTTCAAATTCCGTCAGCTGGGGGCAGGCAGGAATACCCCGCTCGACATATGCCCTACGGCTGATACACATACCCCCCTCAGTGCTACGCGCCAGGCGTATGTGCGAAATGCCAGGGGGAGTGATGGCGGCATGCGGTACTCCCTCGACCGCGTCGGCTACGACCTCCTGGCGCACGCCCTGCACCGGTGCGGGCGCGAGGAGTTCACCGGACGGCTACAGGTGGCCGGGGCGCCCGGCGGCACCCTTCATCTGCGGGCCGGGCTGGTCGTGGGCGCCGAGAGCCCCGGGGCGCCAGGACCGGAGGCACTGCTGCTGCGCTCCGGACGGGTCAGCGGCGAGCAGTGGGCCGAGGTGGTACGGGAGTCGGGTGGGGCACGCTGGCCCGCGACCGGGCTGATCGGCCGTGGCTACGCCGGATCCGCCCAGCTCAGGGTCGTCTGCGTGATGGCGCTGCACGACGCGGCCTTCGCGATCGTCGCCGGCCGGGTGCACGGCTGCGAACGCGTCGCCGAGGCCGAGCCGTTCGCCACCGTCGCCGTGGGCGAGACCTGCGTACGGCTGCTCCAGGACGCCACCCGCCGGCTCGCCGCCCTCTCGACCCTGCCCCACCCGCTGCGCCCCGACCGCGAGCGGCCGGCCCCCGTCCCCGGCGCGGACCGCGGCACGCTCAGCCCGCTGCAACGCGCCCTCCTCGACGCGGCGGACGGCCGGAGCACCGCACGTGACCTGGCCTTCCGTACCGGTCGCGGGGTCTACACGGTGACCGTCGAGATCGCCCGGATGCTCGCCGAGGGGCTTCTGGAGTGCCCCGACGCACCCGCCCCGATCCCGGTCCGCCCGCCTCCCGACGGCCAGGGCGTCCGGCAGCGGAAACCGGCTCCGGTGTCACCGGCGCCGCCCGCCGCGGTACCGCCCGCCGTGCCCGACGCCCTGCCCCGAAGACGCCCGGGTGCCAGCGGTATCGCCGAAGCACTCGCCCCGGACCGGACCGGAGTGAGCTGGAAAGGGTTCTTCCGCCTGCGAAACGGAGCCCCGAAATGAAGAAGCCGAACAGATGTGAACAGAAATAGGGGAGTTGATTGCATGGATCGCGAAGCACTGGCCCTGGAAATGCGGGGACTACGGGAACAGGTCACCGGTATCACCGACACCGCCGTGGCCGCTGCCGACGGGCTGCTCATCGCGGCCGACACCGCCGACTCGATCGACCCGGAGGGGCTCGCCGCCCTCGCCGCGGCCGGTCTCGGCCTCGCCCGCCGCACGGTGGGCGCGACCGCCCGCGGCACCCTGCGCCGGACGGTGACCTACGGCAGCCACGGCTGTGCCGCCTTCTACGCCGTCGGCGACACCGCGCTCATGGTCGTACTCGGAGACGAGGGCATGGACGTGGACGGCCTGCACCGGGCCAGTCAGCGGGCGCTGGACCGGATCGACACGATCCTGAGCGCGCCCACCGAGAAGGCGGCGGAAGGAGTCTGAAGGGATGGCGACGAAGCGTATGACCCCCGGTTTCTCCGACCAGGTGATGGGCCTGGTCAAGTCCCTCCGTACCGACGCCCCCGACTGTGTGGCCGCGGGCATCGTCGACATGTCCACGGGCATGCTGCTGTCGTACGAGACCGTCGACAACCACCCGCCCGAGGTCCTGGACCTGCTGGCGGGCGCGACCCTCGACCTCTTCCAGGGCCGTACGGTCGTGATGATCGAGGACGTCTTCAAGGAGCGGCGCGGGAGCAGCAGTGACAACCACTTCTTCCAGGAGATCCTCGTCAACAGCGAGAACCTCACCCACCTGTTCGTGCGGCTGAGCGAGCAGCAGGACGTGGTGGCCGTGGTCGTGTGCCGCAAGTCGGTCAACGTGGGCATGCTCTTCGCCCAGGTGCGGCGCGTGGTACGGGAGTACAGCCTCTGACACACGGAAGAGGGGCCCCGCTCGGGGCCCCTCTCCTCATTCCGTGCGCAGTCCGTCCGGCCGCATCAGCCGCAGCAGCGGCGGCAGGCTGAGCAGGGTGACGGCGAGGACGACCGCGGCGCCCGCGCCCGTCATCTGGAGCACGCTCGTCCAGTCCACGGAGACCGGGGTGTCCGTCATCTTCAGCAGGACCACGCCGAGCGTCAGCCCCACCGTCGCGGCCAGCACCAGTCCGAGGCCGACCGGGATCGCCGTCTGCCACAGCACCGACAGGCTCAGGGTGGAGCGCCGGGTACCGAAGGCGATCAGGGACGACAGCAGCTTCTTGCGCTCGCGCAGCTGCTCCAGCTGGGAGACCAGCAGGCTCGCGCCGATCAGCATCAGCACGCACGAGGCGCCGACGAACAGTCCGCCGCGGATGGCGGCGTAGTTCTCGTTGCGGTCGATGGTCACGAACTGGTTGGGCTCCTCGTACGGGTCGAGGAGTGCCGCCGTGTTGCGCACATACTCGCGGGCGTCCGGCACCGAGTGGTCGAGCCGCAGGTACAGCTCCGTGGTGAGCATCCGCTCGGCGCCCGAGGGCAGTGCCGCCGGGGTCATCAGCAGGCCGCCGCGGCCGAGCCGGGTCGCGTCCTGGGTGGGCTGGACGTCCGTGACGACCTTCGGGACGGTCCAGGCGAGCGGTTTCGTCGCCGGATCGTCGTCGGAGTCGTCGAACCAGAGCTTCTTGCCGCTCTTGGCGATGTCGGCCGTCTCGTAGGCGTAGGCGTCGCCCTTGAGGAGGAACACGTCGCCGTCCCGGCAGGAGGGGAGCTTCGCGACCTCGCGCAGGGAGGCGCAGCTGCCGACGGAGACGGGGGCGAAGTGCTGGGGGTCGGTGCGGGTGTCGCCGAGGTAGCTCTCGGAGATGTCGTAGACGTGCTCGACACCCCGGGTCGCGGCGAGCTTCTTCTCGGCCGCGGCGACCGGGCTGTCGCCGGTCATGCGGATGGCCATCTCCGCCCCGCTGACGTCCTCGGACTTCCGGTCCGTGTACTGGCCGTCGACGCCGGCGAAGAGCATTTGCAGGGCGATGGCCCCGGCCACCGCGACCGCGATGCCGTTGACCATGCGGGCCGCCGTACCGCTGCTCAACTGAAGTCGGCGTACGGCCAGTTGCCAGGCGACCGGGCCCGCGCCGAGCCGGGAGACGACCGCCTCGACGATCCAGGGCAGCAGCGCGGTGACGCCCACCAGCAGCAGCATGACGCCGCCGACGGTGAGGTACTGGTTGAAGTTCCCGCGGTCGTTGCCCTGGCCGATCATCGGGTAGAGCATCGCGAGCCCGCCCAGCGGCAGCAGCAGCCGCCACCACAGGCGGCGCCGCGAGGGCTTCGCCGTCCGCACCACTCCGAGCGGCTCGATGACGACCCCGCGCAGCGCGAACTGGGTGACCAGCACGGCCGCGGCGGGCACCGCGACGGCGACCAGCAGGGCCAGCAGCGGCGAGGGGTTGAGATAGCTGGGGAAGAAGCTGTAGTCGAACAGCTCGACGTTGCCCGCGATCTGACGCCCGACCATGAAGAACCCGGCGCCCAGCACCAGCCCCACCACGGCCCCGGCCATCGCCTCGCCCGCCGCGACCCGCCGGGTCATCCGGGCGTCGGAACCCACCAGCCTCAGGGCCGCGAGCCGCCGGTCACGCCGCTCGCCGCCGAACCGTACGGCCGCGGCGATGAAGACGGCGACGGGTGTCAGCAGCACCGCGAAGACGACGAGGATCAGCAGCAGCAGCACCGGGTCCAGCGGATCCGACGGCGGGCTCGGCGTACCGAACCGCTCGATGCGGTCCACATTGCCGCCGTCGATCCTCGGCGCGAGCCCCTCGGCGCCCCGGTAGAAGGCGAGTTCGGCCGAGCCGATCAGCCCCTTCTCCCCGATGGTCCCGACGATCCGCTCCGGCAGCCGCTCCCGCAGCAGCTTGCCGTCGGCGGAGTCCAGGAGCTTCCTCAGCGCGGGGGAGACCACCATCTCGCCCGGCGCCGGGAAGTCCGAAAGCCCCGGCGGCAGCGGCGATCTGGACCCCTCGGGCTCCAACTCCCGCCCGCGCACGCTCTTGTCGTGGTACGTCGTGGTGACGTACCCCACGATCAGGGTGTCGTCGGCCTTCTTCAGCCGGGTCGCGCTGTATGTCATGTCCTGGCGCGCGGCCTCGCGTTGGTCCCGGACCGACATCGCGTTCGGGATCGCGGTCGTCAGCAACAGCAGCGCCACGCCCAGCCCGACGCCGACGGCCGTCAGCAGGACCCGCACCCAGCCCTCGCGTCCCCCCGCGAACGCGAATCTGACCCCCATGGCCAGATCCCGCGCCCACTGTCCCCCCTTGGAACTCATACGACCCGCTCCATGTCCCGGGACTTGCCGTCCCGTACGACGATCTCGCGGTCGGAGTAGGCGGCCACCCGTGCCTCGTGCGTGACCAGCACGACGGCCGCGTTGGTGGACCGGGCGGCGTCGGTGAGCAGTTCCATCACGCGCTCGCCGTTGAGCGAGTCGAGCGCGCCGGTCGGCTCGTCGGCGAACAGCACGCGCGGGCTGGTCACCAACGCCCGTGCCACGGCGACACGTTGGCCCTGACCGCCGGAGACCTCGCCGGGCCGCTTCTTCTTGAGATCGTCGACCTCAAGGCGCTGCATCCACCCGAGGGCGGTCTTCTCGGCCTCCTTGCGGGAGGTGCCGGTCAGCCGCAGCGGCAGCGCGACGTTCTCCACGCAGGTCAACTCGGGCACCAGCTGCCCGAACTGGAAGACGAACCCGAACTCGGTGCGCCGCAGCTCACTGCGCTGGGCGTCGTTCATGGTCGCCATCTCGCGGCCGTTGTACGTGATCGAGCCCGAGTCGGGCGTGACGATCCCGGCGAGACAGTGCAGCAGCGTCGACTTGCCGGAGCCGGAGGGGCCCATCACGGCGACGACCTCACCGGGGTGGATCGAGAACTCGGCGCCGTCGAGCGCCAGGGTCGGACCGTACGCCTTGCGCAGGTTGTCGGCGACCAGCAGGGAACCGGCGGGAGTCACTTGGCCACCACCTGCGCCAGCTTGTCGAGCCGCGCGGCCGTGAGCTCCAGCCACCGCAGATCCGCTTCGAGATGGAACAGGGCGTGGTCGCAGATGAGCTGATCCGCGAGATCACCCTTCCGCTTCCGGTCGGTGAGGATGCGCATCATCCGCAGATGCTCCGAACGCTGGGTGTCGAGGATGTCGGCCGCGTCCCGGTGCGTCAGCAGGGCGAGCACGATCTTCGTGTAGAGGGTCGACTGCAAGTACGGCTCGGGCTTCTCGGGCGTCGCGAGCCACTGCTGTACGTCGGTGATCCCGGCTTCGGTGATCGCGTACCGCTTCCGCTCGGGCCCGCCGCCGGGCTCGATGCCGTCGACCTCGACGAGGCCGTTCTTCAGCAGCCGGGACATCGTCGAGTAGACCTGGCCGTAGTGCAGCGGCCGGTCGTGACCGAACTTCTCGTCGAAGGCCCGCTTCAGGTCGTAGCCGTGGCGGGGCCCGGACTCCAGGAGTCCCAGGAGGGTGTGACCGATGGACATGGGAAGGACTGTACATGCGGTGTATACCCCGCATGTATACGCCGAGTGTGTAGACGGTGAAGCGGGGTGCCGAACCGCAGGTCGCGGCCGATTGTCACGGTTGTGCTACTGCGCCGGCGGACGCCCGCGGCGAGGGATGGGCTTGGCCTCGCCGGGCAGACGGCCGGCGTCCGCGAGGGCCTTGCGCAGCAGGAACTCGATCTGCGCGTTCGCCGACCTGAGCTCGTCCCCGGCCCACCGGGCCAGCGCCTCGTACACCGACGGGTCCAGCCGCAGCAGCACCTGCTTGCGCTGCTGCGGCCGCCGCTTGGGCGTGGACTCCACGGGGTCCTCTGCGGGATCCGTCACTGGTAGAGGGTCCCGGTGTTGAGGACGGGCTGGGCCGCGCGGTCCCCGCACAGCACCACCATCAGGTTCGACACCATGGCCGCCTTCCGTTCGTCGTCCAGCTCGACGATCTCCTGCTCGCTGATCCGGGCCAGCGCCGCCTCCACCATGCCGACCGCCCCGTCCACGATCTGGCGGCGCGCCGCGACGATCGCCCCCGCCTGCTGCCGCTGGAGCATCGCCGAGGCGATCTCGGGAGCGTACGCGAGGTGGGTGAAGCGGGACTCGATGATCTCCACGCCGGCCGCCTCCACACGCGCGTGCAGTTCGAGCGCGAGCTTCTCGGTGATCTCCTCGGCGTTGCCGCGCAGCGAGAGGCCGCCCTCGTCATGGGCGTCGTAGGGGTACTCGATGGCGATGTGGCGGACGGCCGCCTCGGTCTGCGTCGAGACGAACTCGAGGTAGTCGTCGACCTCGAAGGTGGCCTGCGCGGTGTCCTCGATGCGCCACACCACGACCGCGGCGAGCTCGATCGGGTTGCCGTAGGCGTCGTTGACCTTCAGGACGGCCGTCTCGTGGTTGCGCACCCGGGTGGAGATCTTGGTGCGCGAGGTGAAGGGGTTCACCCAGCGCAGCCCGTCCTGCCGGATCGTCCCCCGGTAACGGCCGAAGAGCTGCACGACCCGCGCCTCGCCCGGCGCCACGGTGTTGAGCCCGCACATGGCGAGAAAGGCGGCGAGGCCGACCAGGATGCCGCCGACGATGAGCGCCGCCTTTCCGCCGGTTGCCGAGACCGCCGTAGCGCTCGCGATCATTCCGGCACCGGCGAACAGGCCCAGCAGGCCGAGCAGCAGGGCGAGTCCGCCACCGATGCTGTGCGCGGCGAACTCGCGGACCCGCGGGGCGGGCATCGCGGGTACGTCGGCGATCGTGTCGTCGTGGGTGGTCATGGGGATCCCCGTTCTCGTACGGCATAGCTTTGGTCTAGCTAAGTGATATCACTTTAGCTCGCCAGGGCAACCTTGGACAGTCCTCGTACGTCGGTTCCATAGGGGTGGGTGCTGATTGTCACGTCCGCAAAAGGCGGGATCGGCAGCCCTTTGTCACATCTCCCGGTGTTAGCTTTCTGAGCTGACCTGAGCGGCGAACCTGTGTGACAGACGCGCACACATGAACGAAGCGGAGCGGAACGGGCCCATGGGACGAGCGGAAGAAAGACGAGCGCGACAGCGCGGCGGTCGACGCGCCGCGCCCAAGCGCCGTTCGTCGCCGGCGACCGGCAGTGCCAGCGTCGGCGCCGGGGCGGGGAAGAGCCTCATACGCAGGCTGTTCACCTGGAAGAAGATCCTGGGCACGTTCCTCGGCTTCTGCCTGCTCGGCATCGGCGCCTTCATCGTGCTGTACATGATGGTGGAGGTTCCCGAGGGGAACGCCGAGGCCCAGCTCCAGAGCAACACCATCAAGTACAGCAACGGTGACGTCCTGGTCCGGGACGGCAAGGTGAACCGCGAGAACGTGGAGCTCGCCAAGATCCCCAAGAAGGTGCAGCTCACTTTTGTCGCCGCCGAGAACAAGACCTTCTACCAGGACTCCGGCGTCGACCTGAAGGGCACCGCCCGCGGTCTGCTCAACACGCTGTCCGGCAAGGGCAAGCAGGGTGGTTCGACGATCACCCAGCAGTACGTCAAGAACTACTACCTGACCCCGGACCAGACGGTCACCCGCAAGCTCAGGGAGCTGGTGATCTCGCTCAAGGTGGACCGCCAGAAGTCCAAGGACGAGATCCTCGAGGGCTACATCAACACCAGCTACTACGGCCGCGGCGCCAGCGGGATCCAGGCCGCCGCGCAGGCGTACTACCACGTCGACGCCGACAAGCTCAGCGTCGAGCAGGGCGCGTATCTCGCCGCGCTGCTCCAGGCGCCGAGCCAGTACGACTGGGCGGTCGCCTCGGACTACAGCAAGAAACTGGTCCAGCAGCGGTGGAACTACGTCCTCGACAACATGGTCGAGGAGGGCTGGCTGGACGCCGGCAAGCGCGCGGACATGAAGTTCCCGAAGCCGCTGAAGCAGAAGGCCGAGGCCGGGCTCAAGGGGCAGAAGGGCTACTTCGTCAAGCTCGCCAAGCAGCAGCTCGTCAAGCAGTTGATGGCCAACGACGACCTCACCGAGGACGAGGCGCAGGCCCAGGTCGACAAGGGTGGCTGGACCATCACCCTGAACATCGACAAGAAGAAGCAGGCGCAGCTGGAGAAGGCCGTCAAGTCCCAGCTCACGGACAAGCTGGACCCGGACAAGCGGTCGGTCGACAAGGACATCCAGGCGGGTGCCGTCTCCGTCGACCCCAAGACGGGCAAGATCGTCGCTCTCTACGGCGGCGTGGACTACATCAAGCACGACTACAACAACGCCAACCGCACCGACTACCAGCCCGCGTCGACGTTCAAGCCGGTCATCCTGGCCGCCGCCCTGGAGGAGGGCGCCAAGACCCAGGACGGCGACAAGATCACCACGAGCACGGTCTACGACGGCACGAGCAAGCGGCCCGTCGAGGGCAGCGACATCCCGTTCGACCCGGAGAACGAGGACGACACCGACTATGGCGACGTCACCGTCCAGACGGCGATGAACAAGTCCATCAACTCCGTCTTCGCGCAGATGGGCGTCGACGTCGGCATGGACAAGGTCCTGTCGACGGCCAAGAAGCTCGGCATGGACACCGGCGACCTGGAGGCGCTGCCCGCCTACACCCTCGGCACCATGGAGGCGAGCCCGATCCAGATGGCCAGCGTCTACGCCACCCTCGACAACCACGGCAAGCAGGTCACCCCGACCATCATCAAGTCGGCCGAGCGCAACGGCAGTCAGGTCGACATGCCGGACCCGATCGGCGAGCAGGTCATCAGCCGCGAGACCGCGGACACGGTGACCTCGGTGCTGACCGGCGTGGTCGACGACGGTACGGCCAAGACGTCCGTCCGCGACAACCCGCTGCGCGACGGCCAGGAGGTCGCGGGCAAGACGGGTACGTCCGACGACAACAAGTCGGCCTGGTTCACCGGCTACACCCCCGACCTGGTCACCTCGGTCGGCCTGTTCGGCGAGAACCACGCGAAACCGGGACAGGCCAAGATGTACGGCGCCGGCGGCTTCGACCGCGTCAACGGCGGTGGCTTCCCGGCGCAGATCTGGGCGGCGTACATGTTCGGTGTGACCTCCACGTCCGCCGAGTTCGACCTGGACACCGACCAGGGCGCGGCGGTCGAGCCGACCTGGACCCCGACGCCGACCAAGTCGGTGACCCAGACGCCGACCGAGGAGCCGACGACCGAGGAGCCGACGAGCGAGGCGCCGTCGCAGACGCCGACGCAGACGCCCACCCAGACGCCGACGCAGACCCCGACGCAGACTCCGACGTCGACCCCGACGACGAAGGATCCGACGGACGGCATTCCTGAGGATCCCCTGGACCCGGGGGACGGGCAGTAGCGCGAAGGGCGCTCGGCTTCTCGCCGAGCGCCCTTGCTTTTTCTACTTTTCCGACGTGTTCCGGCCCTCAGGTGGTCCAGACGTCCAGTGTGTTGAGGGTGCGCCAGAGGAGGCCGCCGGTGGGGGTGCCCTGCCAGTCGCCCAGCATGGCGCCGAAGGCGAAGTAGGTGTGTTCCGTGAGGTTGAGGTTCACATAGCGCGTGGTCCCGTTGCCGTTGCTGTTCCAGTAGAAGTACTGGGTCTCGCCCCACTGGTACGTGCCGACGGCCGAGTGCCCGTCGGCGCTCGTGTCGGTGATGTACATGTCGTCGCCGTACGCGACCCATTCCACCTTGGCGCCTCCGCCGGCGGCGTAGGCGGTCGCGTCCTCGGCGACAGCCACGGTGCTTGTGGCCGTGGCGATGGCGGCCGCCACGGCACCGACGACGGCAATACGGGCGAGTGATTTCACAAGGATTCCCCTCCTGCGTTCGGATAACCGTTCGGACGATAACCGGCGGATGATTGCGGAGGGAAGTATTCCGTGTAATTGTGGCCGGCATGAAGATATTGCGGGGAGCGGCTCTCGTCGCGCTGGCTGTAGCGTTTTCGGCGTCGATATCCGGTTGCGGACAGAATGGCAAAGGCGACACGGCCGGCGGTGCCGAGGAAAGCGCAGCTCAAGAGGTGCGTCGGGAGCCTTCGGGGGAAAAGCTGCTCACCGCGATGAAGAATGTGGCCGACGCCGGCAAGGGGTTCGCCCTCAAGGACGCGACAGGCCTTGGGCGATATGTCTACCATGGTCAGGTTGATGGATACATTGCCTGCTTCCGGAAAGAGGTTCCCAAACTTCAGGCCGTGGACCTTTATGCAGTACCGAAAGCCGAGAAATGCCCGGATAAACTGGGGGCGAAGGTGTCGGCTCCGGAGTTTCCCGACCTCACCGGACATCGGGTCGACACATCCCTTGTGGACGCGCTCATGGCCGGTTATCACCCGGATCGGGTAAAGGTGTTCAAGACGGACGACCCCAAGACCCAGGTCACCGATCCCAAACCGCTGGCGAAATGGCGGGTGTGCACACAGAAACCCGCGGCGGGCACGGAGTTCGACCGGTCGGCGGACGTGCGTCTGTACGTGGCCGAAGCGTGCTCGTGACGTGGACTTCGGCACCCTGTGACCGACACGGAGACGGGTGCCCGGTTTCCACCGGACACCCGTCTCCACCTGCGAGGCAATGGGCGGCCCAGGGCCTGCCCTAGCCGCCTCGGTTCAGCTCGAACCACACGACCTTGCCGGTGCTCAGCCGGGTCGCCCCCCACCGCCGCGCCAGCCGGTTGACGAGGTACAGCCCGCGCCCGCCCTCGTCGGTGGCCCGCGCCTGCCGCAGCCGGGGCAGCTGAGGCACGTCGTCGCCCACTTCGCAGCGCAGCACATCGGTCCGCAGCAGCCGCAGCGTGACCGGCCGCGTCGCATAGCGCACCGCGTTGGTGACGACCTCGCTGACCAGCAGCTCCACCGAGTCGCTCATCTCCTCCATGCCCCAGCGCGACAGGGCCCGCCGGGCCAGCCGCCGGGCACGGCCGGGAGCCGCGTCCTCCGGTTCCAGGAACCAGTACGCCACGTCGCTGGGCGCGATCCCGTCGAAGCGGGCGGCGAGCAGCGCGATGTCGTCGTCCCGGTCGCCGGGGCCGAGCATGTCGAGCACCTCGTCGCAGAGGGCCTCCAGCGGCGGCGGATGGTCAGGGCCGGTCAGCTGCGCGGTCGCGGCGAGCTTCTCGCGCAGCTGCTCTATGCCGGTCCACACGTCCCGCAGCCGGGACTCGACGAGCCCGTCCGTGTAGAGGAGCAGGGTCGCTCCGGCCGGGGCGTCCAGTTCTACGGCCTCGAAGTCGACGCCACCGACGCCGATGGGCGCGCCCGGGGGCACCCGCAGCACCTCGGCCCGGCCACCGAGGTGGAGCAGGACGGGCGGCGGATGACCGGCGTTGGCGATGGTGATCCGGTGCGAGACCGGGTCGTAGACGGCGTACAGACAGGTGGCCATACGGTCCGTGCCGAGCCGCTGCGCCTGCTCGTCGAGGTGGTGGAGCACCTCCTGCGGCGGCAGGTCGAGCCCGGCCAGCGTCTGGGCGGTGGTCCGCAGCTGGCCCATGATCGCGGCCGAGGTCATGGAGTGGCCCATGACATCACCGACGACCAGCGCCACCCGGCTGCCCGGCAGCGGGATCGCGTCGTACCAGTCGCCGCCCACGCGCGCGGTCTCGGCGGCCGGGAGATAGCGCGAGGCCAGCCGGACGCCGGTCGGGCGCGGAAGGGTCTCCGGCAGCATGGTGCGCTGGAGTTCGTCGGCGATGTAGGCCTCGCGGCCGTACAGCACCGCCTTGTCGATGCCGAGCGCGCTGTGCGTGGCGAGCTGGGCGGCGACCAGGAGGTCGTCGGGCTCGAAGGCGATGCGCTCGGGGCGGCGCAGGAACAGCGCGGCACCGATGACCCGGCGCCGGCCGCGCAGCGGGGCGAGGATCGCCCGCTGTCCCGCGGGTACGGTCAACTCGCCGCCTTCGCCGAGCAGTTCGGGCAGCGCGGCGCGGGCCGCGGGGGAGTCCGTGAAGACCGGACGTACGCCGCGCAGCACCTCGGCGAGCGCACCTCCCGCCCGCACCTCGCACAGTTCGGCGGTGACCGCCGACAGCTCGGTCAGCTCCGTCGGTTCCGGCTGAAGCGCGGGCGAGACGAAGCCGCCCTCGGTGTCCCGCTCCTCCGGAATGCGGTCGGTGCGGCGCAGCCGCAGCACCAGTGGGCCGGTGGGCCGCTCGTCGCCGACCGGCAGCGGGTCGCGCAGATAGACCAGGATCGCGTCGGAGAAGGTCGGCACGGTGGCCCGGCACAGCCCCATCACGATCTCGTCGAGGTCGATGCCGCGTGCGATCCGCCGGGTCGCCGCGCCCACGAAGCGCAGCCGGTCCCCGTCCCGTCGCATCGGTGTGGGTCGGCCGGGCTGGACACTCTGTCCGGTGCGGCGCTCACCGCCCGCGGAGTCGCCGCTCTGGGCCGGGATCGTGTCGGGGAGTTCGGGCACGGGCCTCGGCCGGTGGGTGTCGGGCTCGGCGGCGACGGTGGGCTGGGAGTGCTCCGGGTCGCTGCCGGGCTGCGGTGTGGTCATGTCAGGTCCGGGGGCAGGCGTCTCACCGGCGCGGGCTTGTGCCGGTAAGGCGTTGTGCGGGGGCGTGGAGGCACGCAGGAGCGCCCCGCGAGGGTCCGCGGGGTCGGCGCCCGTCTGTGGGCGCTCGAACGAGGTGGGCTGCTCCGTCACGCGTGTCGATTCCGTCCGTTGGGGGCTGCGCGCCGCGCGCACAGTTCGTCCCGCAGAAATGCCGATACCCGGATTGCCTGCCCCAGGAACGGAATTCCCGTGTGGTCAGCGGCCGTTCCTGTGCCACGGCCGCACCGTCCGACCCTGGGGCCCGCGTCGTCCGTGGTGCCCTCGTACCCCTCGATCACGTCCTGCCGCCCCTCGGTGACGAATGGTCAAGCTCAGTGCACGCTCCGGTAGTTGCCGCCGCGCGCTCTTGCGGAGGACGATCCTACGTTTGTTGCCCGGGGGCGCATCAAGGGTCTCATGAGGACACGTGCGCGGGCGTACGGTCCCAGTCTTCCGGGAGCAACGGTACGGCCCAGGACGGATCCGGGCGCCAGTGCTGCCAGCCGTCCGCGTACGGCCGGCCCCAGGCGCGGATCACCTCCACCGCCGACCGGCCCGCCTGCCGCACCTGTTCGGCGAGGTGGGCGTCCATCAGCCCGTCCCGCTGGGCCTGCGCGAACTCGTCCTCGTCGCGCCAGTGCCAACTGCGGTCCGGGTGCACGGAGATGTCCAGAAAGTGGTCCTCGGAGTCGACCCCGCCGTCCCAACGGGCCAGCGGCGTCTCCAGGTTCACGTACCAGTTCTTGAACTGCCAGCCCGGCTCCCAGAACAGCCACACCGACCAGGGCTCACCGGGCCGCGCCAGCTTCAGCACCCCCGTACCGAACCAGCGGTCGCGCTGGACGGTACGGGGCTTGGTGTAGCGGGTCTCCAGCGGCTCGGCGTGCACCGGGGTGCCGTCGGCGAGCACGGGCTTCACACACTCGGTCCCCGGCGCCATCCACACGGCGAGCAGGTCGTGATCATCGCGCACGACGGTCACCGGGCGTGCGATGTGGACCCGCTCGCCGCCGTTCTCCCGGTAGCGCCACAGGATCTGGGCACCGGGCTCCCAGAAGGACGCCGACGGACCCGCTTCCGCTGCTCTCACCGCTCCACCCTCTGCCATGGACAGATATTAGGTGCCCTGGGCATACGACGCTGCGGCACGCGTCACGGTTCTGCGGACCGGCGTCTCTTGTTACGGACGCGTCATCCGCAGGACATCCAGCGCTTCGTCGAGTTGTTCGAGGGTGAGGTCGCCCCGCTCCACATACCCACTCTCCAGGACGACTTGACGAATGGTCTTCCGCTCCGCGAGCGCCTTCTTGGCGACCTTCGCGGCCTCCTCGTACCCGATGTACTTGTTCAGCGGCGTGACCACGGACGGTGACGACTCGGCGTACTCACGGGCGCGTTCCCGGTGCGCGACGATCCCGTCGACGGTGCGGTCGGCGAGGAGCCGCGACACATTGGCGAGCAGCCGGACGGATTCGAGCACGTTCTTCGCGATGACCGGCAGCATCACATTGAGCTCGAAGTTCCCGGCGGCGCCGGCGGTGGCGACGGTGGCGTCGTTGCCGACGACCTGCGCCGCGACCATGAGAACGGCCTCGGGGATCACGGGGTTGACCTTCCCCGGCATGATCGACGACCCGGGCTGAAGGTCGGGGAGGGAAATCTCGGCGAGCCCGGTACGCGGCCCCGAGGCCATCCACCGCAGATCATTGGCGATCTTCGTCAGCCCGACCGCGACGGTCCTCAGCTGTCCGCTGGTCTCCACGATCCCGTCCCGGGCGCCCTGCGCCTCGAAGTGGTCGCGGGCCTCGGTCAGCGGCAGCCCGGTGGCGCGGGCGACCTCCTCGATGACGGCGGCGGAGAAGCCGGGCGGCGTGTTGATCCCGGTCCCGACCGCGGTGCCTCCGAGCGGCAGTTCGGCGAGCCGGGGGAGCGAGGCGTAGAGCCGCTCGACGCCGTACCGCACCTGAGCGGCGTACCCGCCGAACTCCTGCCCCAGGGTCACCGGCGTGGCATCCATGAGATGGGTCCGCCCGGACTTCACGACATCGGCGAACTCCTCGGCCTTGCGTCCGAGGGAGTCGGCGAGATGCTCCAGGGCGGGAATCAGATCACGGGTGACGGCGGCGGTGGCGGCGATGTGGATGGAGGACGGGAAGACGTCGTTGGACGACTGCGAGGCGTTGACGTGGTCGTTGGGATGCACGTCCCGCCCGAGCCGCTGCGTCGCCAGGGTGGCGATGACCTCGTTGGTATTCATGTTGGACGAGGTCCCGGACCCGGTCTGGAACACGTCGACGGGAAAGTGCGCGTCCCACTCGCCACGGGCGACCTCCTCGGCCGCCTCCTGAATCGCCTCGGCGACGTCCTTGTCGAGCACCCCGAGCCGCGCGTTCACCTTCGCGGCGGCCCCCTTGATCCGCGCGAGCGCCTCGATGTGCGCCCGCTCGATCCGCTGCCCGGAGATGGGGAAGTTCTCGACGGCCCGCTGGGTCTGCGCCCGCCACTTGGCGTCGACGGGGACACGGACTTCACCCATGGAGTCGTGCTCGATGCGGTATTCGCTCATGCCGGGTACAGCGTTCGGGGCGGTGGAGATGTTCCGGACCATGGGCCGAACGGAGACGGGGCCCACCGGGCGGGCAGCGGGTGATCGCCGGACAATGGGAGGACGGGGAACGGGGGGACTCGCAAGGGGGGCTCGTCACCCCAGGAGGCAAGCCATGCTCCGCAGGCGCAGGATCAGGATCTACGGCGCGCTCGGGGCCGCCGGTCTGGCCGCGGCGGCCGCCCTCACCACTGCCGCCCCCGTGTCGGCCACCGACGGCGATTTCACGCTCTACGCCAAGGAAGTGCCCGCCGACGAGGAGGGCCCGGGCGATCAGCAGGCCCCCAAGGTCGGTGACGCCTTCGCCTCCGCCGACGACCTCTATCAGCACAAGGGCGGCGACAAGGTCGGCCGGGACGGCGCCGCCTGCACGGTCGTCCGCGCGGGCGACCCCATGGACATCCAGTGCGTCGGCACCTTCGTCCTGTCCGGCGGCCAGCTCACCGCCCAGGTGCTCCTGACGGTGCCCCTGGACGAGTCGGCGCAACCGACCGACTTCGTCGCGTCCATCACCGGCGGCACGGACGACTACCGCGGCGCGAGCGGCCAGATCCACTTCACGGACGACGGGGACTACCAGCGCCTGGACTTCGACCTCGGCGACTGAACGAAACGCGGCGCCCTCCAACGCCGGTGCGTCTCTGGCGCCGCCCCGCAACTTTCAGCCCGTCCGGCGTTCGATGACGAGGCCCTTTCGGGGCCGAAGCGGGGGTCTGGGGGCGGCAGCCCCCACGGGCAGTGGCGGGGTCGACGGGGCGCAGCCCCTGGAGGATGGGACGGGTAGGGGCGGCGGGGGCGAAAACCATCCCCGCCGCACCAGATCGCGCCCGACGACCTACGCCAGCCCCGGTCCCCGCACCGGAATCGACGTGAACGTGGGCGCGGGCGCCGGGTCCTGGAAGAAGTCGTTGCCCTTGTCGTCGACCACGATGAACGCCGGGAAGTCCTCGACCTCGATCTTCCAGACCGCCTCCATGCCGAGCTCCTCGTACTCGACGACCTCGACCTTCTTGATGCAGTCCTGGGCGAGCCGGGCGGCGGGGCCGCCGATGGAGCCGAGGTAGAAGCCGCCGTGGGTGTCGCAGGCGTTGGTGACCTGGGCGGAACGGTTGCCCTTCGCCAGCATCACCTTCGAACCGCCCGCCGCCTGGAACTGCTCGACGTAGGAGTCCATACGGCCGGCCGTGGTCGGCCCGAAGGAGCCGGAGGCGTAGCCCTCGGGGGTCTTGGCCGGGCCCGCGTAGTACACCGGGTGGTCCTTCAGGTACTGCGGCATCTCCTCACCCGCGTCAAGGCGCTCCTTGATCTTGGCGTGCGCGATGTCACGGGCGACGACGAGCGGGCCGGAGAGGGAGAGACGGGTCTTGACGGGGTACTTCGTCAGCTCCGCGAGGATCGAGTCCATCGGCTGGTTCAGGTCGATCCTGACGACGTCACCGGCCTCGTCGAGGTGCTCGTCCGTCGTGTCCGGCAGGAAGCGCGCCGGGTCCGTCTCCAGCTGCTCCAGGAAGACACCCTCGGCGGTGATCTTCGCGACCGCCTGACGGTCGGCCGAGCAGGAGACCGCGATGGCGACCGGGCAGGACGCGCCGTGGCGCGGCAGGCGCACCACCCGGACGTCGTGGCAGAAGTACTTGCCGCCGAACTGCGCCCCGATCCCGATCTTCTGCGTCAGCTCGAAGACCTTCTCTTCGAGGTCCTTGTCACGGAAACCGTGGCCCAGTTCCGACCCCTCGGCCGGGATCTCGTCCAGGTAGTGCGCGGAGGCGTACTTGGCCGTCTTCAGGGCGTACTCGGCGCTCGTACCGCCGACCACGATCGCCAGGTGGTACGGCGGACAGGCGGCCGTACCCAGCGAACGGATCTTCTCCTCCAGGAACTTCATCATGGAGGCCTCGTTCAGGACGGCCTTCGTCTCCTGGTAGAGGAACGACTTGTTGGCCGAGCCGCCGCCCTTGGCCATGAAGAGGAACTTGTAGGCGCCGCCGTCGGTGGCGTACAGCTCGATCTGGGCGGGCAGGTTCGAGCCCGTGTTCTTCTCGTCCCACATGGTCAGCGGGGCCATCTGCGAGTAGCGCAGGTTGAGGTTGAGGTACGCGTCGTAGATGCCCTTCGACAGCGCCGCCTCGTCACCGCCCTCGGTCAGCACGTTCTGGCCGCGCTTGCCCATGACGATCGCGGTGCCCGTGTCCTGGCACATCGGAAGGACGCCCGCCGCCGCGATGTTCGCGTTCTTCAGCAGGTCCAGCGCCACGAACTTGTCGTTGCTGGACGCCTCGGGGTCGTCGATGATGCGGCGCAGCTGGGCCAGGTGGGCCGGGCGCAGGTAGTGCTGGATGTCGTGGATGGCCTCTTCGGCGAGCTTGCGCAGCGCCTCCGGCTCGACCCTGAGGAACGTGCGCCCGTCGGCCTCGAAGGTGGAGACACCCTCGGAGGTCACCAGCCGGTAGGGGGTGGTGTCCTCTCCCATGGGGAGCAGATCGGTGTACGCGAACTCAGGCATCTCAGCCCATTCCTCACTCGAACGACGGCGGCCGGCCTCCATTGGCAGGCCTCACCAGCCTAGAACCTGTCCAAGGCGGGAAGGTTGTGAGGTAAGGCTCAGTTCGGCGGCGCCCGTTTTCCACCGGTCCACGGTTGCCCACAGGCCTGGTCGCGATCTATCGCGTTTGGGTACGCTGCTGCCGTGGACCTTCAGAAGCCGGACGTGCAGCAGCCGCCGACCCCGCCCGCCGCCACCGCCAGCCCGCGCGCCACCGACCTGCGCGCCTCCGACGCCGACCGCGACCGCGTCGCGGACATCCTGCGCGAGGCGCTCGCCGAGGGGCGCCTGACCGCCGACGAGCACGCCGAGCGGGTCGAGGGCGTGCTGGCCGCCAAGACCGTGGGCGAGCTGGACGTCTTCATCCAGGACCTGCCGGCCGCGCACGCCCGCCGGGAGACGCCGACGTATGCCGTGGCCCCCAACCGCCCGACCACGGGCGCCATCCCGGTCGACCCCGACGAGAACGTGGTCGCGGTGTTCAGCAGCGCCGTCCGCAAGGGCCGCTGGCGCGCGGGCCGCCGTATCCACGCGTACGCGGTCTTCGGCAGCGTCGAGATCGATCTGAGCGAGGCCCTCTTCGAGTACCAGCAGGTCGTCGTCAAGGCGATCTCAGTGTTCGGCACCATCGAGGTCCGCGTCCCGGAGAACGTGTCGCTGCGCGGCACCGGCGGCGGTGTCCTCGGCAACTTCGAGGTGCACACGCTCGACGCGGCCGACCCCGAGGCCCCGGTGGTCTACGTGGACGGCTGGGCCGTCCTCGGCAACATCGAGGGCAGGGCCCGGCGCGGCAAGCTCGTCGCGGACATTCTCGATCGCGTGCAGCACAAGGTCGACCGGAGTTTGCGCAAACACCTGGACCGTTGACGGTTGTGAATCCGCCCCCGACCGGAGGGGGTTGGTCCGCCCACAGGCCGTCCACGGGTCGCTCGCGGTCCACCCGTAATCCCGCACGACACCACCCGGAATCCAGCGGTTCGGAACTCAGTGCATAGGCACGCGCACAGCGGGTAGGCCTTGCTGCATCGTCTCTCGCTCGCGAAGCCGTCGTCAGGAGTAGACCGTGCTGCAACCGCCGCATTCGCCCCTTCAGGTAGCTGTTGTTCCGGCTCAGCGGGTGCCAGTGCGAGACAGGGACCAAGACGCACCATGGCACACCGAGGCGGTGTGCCGCCGCGACGAGGCCGGCCTGTTCTTCGCCCCCTCCAAGGAACCGACAGCGGCCCGGCTCTCCCGCGAAGAGGCCGCGAAACGGGTCTGTGCCCGCTGTCCCGTCATGGTCGAGTGCCGCGAGCACGCCCTCCTGCAACCAGAGCCCTACGGCGTCTGGGGCGGCCTCACGGCAGCAGAACGCCGAGTGGTCCTCGCCCGACGCCGCCGCCGCGACATGGAACTGAAAAAGGCGGCCAGGACGACGGACCACATAGCGCAGGCAGGCTAGCGAGCAGCATGCCGAAGGGGCGCTCCCTCCGCACCGGGAGCGCCCCTCGCTTTTGGCGTACGGGGCGATGAGGCGCCTAAGGGGCGCGGGGAACTGCGCGAACGGCCACGACGCACCCGCAGCCGCCCATGCGCAGGAGCCCCCAACCCGTAGGCGCCGTCTCCCTACTTCGCCCGATCGAAGTCGATCGCGCTGTAGGCCCGCAGCTTGCTCAGCCGGTGCTCGGAGTCGATCCGGCGCACCGTCCCCGACTTCGACCGCATCACGATCGAGTCGGTCGTCGCGGTCTCCGACCGGTACCGCACACCCCGCAGCAGCTCCCCGTCGGTGATCCCGGTCGCGACGAAGAACACGTTGTCCCCGGCGACCAGGTCGTCGGTCATCAGCACGCGGTCCAGATCGTGCCCGGCGTCGATCGCCCGAGCCCGCTCCTCGTCGTCCTTCGGCCACAGCTTGCCCTGGATCGTGCCGCCCAGGCACTTCACGGCGCAGGCCGAGATGATGCCCTCGGGGGTGCCGCCGATGCCGAGCAGCATGTCGACGCCGGTGCCCTCGCGCAGCGCGTAGATGGAGCCCGCCACGTCACCGTCGGAGATCAGCTTGATCCGCGCGCCGGCCTCCCGGATCTCCTTGATGATCCCCTCGTGCCGGGGCCGGTCGAGGATGACGACCGTCACGTCCTCGGGCGTGGACCGCTTCGCCTTGGCGACCCGCCGGATGTTCACGGACACCGGCGCGTTGATGTCGACGAAGTCGGCGGCCTCGGGACCGGTGACCAGCTTGTCCATGTAGAACACGGCGGACGGGTCGAACATCGACCCCCGGTCCGCGGCGGCCAGCACGGAGATCGCGTTCGGCATGCCCTTGGCCGTCAGCGTCGTGCCGTCGATCGGGTCGACGGCGATGTCGCACTCGGGCCCGGTGCCGTCACCGACCCGCTCCCCGTTGAAGAGCATCGGCGCCTCGTCCTTCTCGCCCTCGCCGATGACGACCACGCCGTTCATCGACACGGTGGAGACGAGGGTCCGCATGGCGCGCACCGCGACACCGTCGGCGCCGTTCTTGTCGCCGCGGCCGACCCAGCGGCCCGCGGCCATGGCGGCGGCTTCGGTCACCCGGACGAGTTCCAGGGCGAGGTTGCGGTCGGGGGCCTCGGAGGGGACTTCGAGTTCGGACGGCAGATGATGATGCTCGGTCATCGGAGCGCACCTTTCTGATACGACGACGGCCGGATGAGGGTTCGATCCTCGACTCTATCGTCAGTCCGACAAAATGAGCAGGGGACCCCACGGATGAGCGGCCCGGGCACCTGCGACGATGGGGGCGTGGCAGGTTCGAATGGCAAGAGCGGCAAGCAGAAGACGGTCCGGGACATGGTGCTCTCCCTGGCCCTGATCGGTCTCATGGCAGGTGTCATCTACCTGTTCATCCCGCACGACGACTCCGAGCCCGAGGTGAAGCGGGTCGACTACCGCGTCGAACTGCTCACAGCGCGCCGCGCGGCCTCGTACCCGGTGCTCGCGCCCGAGGGCCTGTCCGCCGACTGGAAGTCGACGTCGGTCCGCTACGACGGCGCCGAGTCGGAGGCCTGGCACCTGGGCTTCTCCACCCCGGGCGGGGAGTACGCGCAGCTTGAGCAGTCGGCGACGCAGAAGCCGGGGGCATTCATCGACAGCGCCAGCCAGGGCGGCGAGGAGACGGACACCACCGCGGAGATCGGCGGCCGCACCTGGACCCGCTACGACGGCGGCCGTTACGACGCGCTCGTGTACCAGGGCGACGGCGCCACGACCGTGGTCGCGGGCACCGGCGGCTACGACCAGCTGGCGCAGCTGGCGAAGGCGCTCAAGGCGAAGTGACCCGACACGCAGGAAAGTGACCCGACACGCATGAGAAGGGCCCCCGGAAAACCGGGGGCCCTTCTCATGTTCAGGCGGGTCAGACCGTCGTCACGACCTCGTCGTAGGCGCGGCGCGGCGAGCGCGGGTAGGAGGCGTTCTCGCCCGGCTTGCCGATGTTGACGACCATCAGCGGGGTGTGGTCGTCGTCCAGGAACTCCTTGCGGACGCCCTCGTGGTCGAAGCCGGTCATCGGGCCGGCGGCGAGACCGGCGGCGCGGACGCCGACGATGAAGTACGCGGCCTGGAGGGCGGCGTTCATCCGGGCGGCGGACTCACGGGCCGGGCGCTCGCCGAAGAAGACGTCCTTGGCCTGCGGGAAGGCCGGGAACAGGGTCGGCAGCTCCTCGTGGAACTCGTTGTCCGCGGAGAGGATCGCGACCAGGGGCGCGGTGGCGGTCTTGGGCTGGTTGCCCTCGGCCATGTGCTGCACCAGGCGCTCGCGGGCCTCGGCGGAGCGGACCAGGGTGATGCGCAGCGGGGTCTGGTTGAAGGCGGTCGGGCCGAACTTGACCAGGTCGTAGATCGCCTGGATCTGCTCGTCCGTCACCGGCTCGTCGGTGAAGGCGTTCGCGGTGTGGGCCTCGCGGAACAGCAGGTCCTGGGCGGCGGGGTCAAGAACGAGAGACATGCGGGGAACCTTCTCGTGGGGACGTCGGGTCCGGGGTGCCGGACCTGCTGACACACATGACTCTACGGCAGTTAGGTTGAAGCTTCAACAAAAAGCGGGGTGTGGTGATCCGCTTCACAGATCACGCGGAGAACATCAGCCGTCGGAGTCCTCGTCGTCCCCGGACCCCTCTTCCTCCTCGGCCAGCGCCGCGTCCAGCCGCGCCCGCGCCCCCTCCAGCCACCGCCGGCACACCTTGGCCAGCTCCTCGCCCCGCTCCCAGAGCGCGAGGGACTCCTCCAGCGTCGTACCGCCCGCCTCCAGCCGTCGTACGACGTCGATCAGCTCGTCCCGCGCCTGCTCGTAGCCGAGCGCCTCATCCACCTTGCTGCTGGTCATGCGCCCACCCTAAGAGTCGACTCGGACAGTGAGCTCACCTTCGGACACCCGCGCCCGCAGCACCTCGTCGCCCGTGACCTCCTGCGGGTCGCGCACGACGTGCCCGTCGGCCTTCTGGAGCACCGCGTACCCCCGCTTCAGGGTCGCCGCCGGCGACAGCGCCACCACGCGCGCGTGCGTGTGCGTCAGCTCGGACTCGGCACGGTCGAGGTGATGCCCGAGGCAGCGCCGGCTCCGGTCGACCAGGGAGGCCACCTGGTCGGCGCGCTCGTCGATCATCCGGTGCGGATCCTCCATCGCCGGCCGCGCGAGCGCGTGGGCCAGCCCGCGCTCCTCCCGCTCGACGATCCCCTGGACACACCGCCGCGCGCGGTCCCGCAGCATCCGCACCCGCTCGAACTCCTCGCCCACGTCCGGTACGACCTTCTTGGCGGCGTCGGTGGGCGTCGAGGCCCGCAGGTCGGCGACGTAGTCGAGGAGCGGGGTGTCGGGCTCGTGCCCGATCGCGGACACGACGGGGGTACGGCAGTCGGCGACGGTCCTGATGAGCTGCTCGTCGGAGAACGGCAGCAGGTCCTCGACGCTGCCGCCGCCCCGCGCGACGATGATCACGTCCACGGAGTCCAGCGCGTCGAGTTCCTTGACGGCCTGCACCACCTGCGGCACCGCGTGCACGCCCTGCACGGGCACGTTGCGCACCTCGAAGCGGACGGCGGGCCACCGATGGCGCGCGTTCTCCAGCACGTCCCGCTCGGCGGCCGACGCCCGCCCGCACACCAGCCCGATGAGCTGCGGCAGGAACGGCAGCGGCTTCTTCCGGTCGGCCGCGAACAGCCCCTCGGCGGCCAGCGACTTCTTCAACTGCTCAAGCCGCGCGAGCAGTTCACCCACGCCCACAGGCCTTATCTCGGCGGCCCGCAGCGACAGCTGCCCCCGCGGCGCGTACCACTCCGGCTTCGCCAGGACGACCACCCGCGCGCCCTCGCTCACCACGTCGGCGACCGCGTCGAACACCTGCCGGTAGCAGGTGACGCTCACCGAGATGTCGTACGAGGGGTCGCGCAACGTCAGGAAGACGACTCCGGCGCCGGGGCGGCGGGAGAGCTGGGTGATCTGGCCCTCCACCCACACGGCCCCGAGCCGGTCGATCCAGCCCCCGATGAGCCGCGACACCTCACCGACGGGGATGGGGGATTCCGCGGACGTGTTCACAGCCATGCCGGTGAGCGTATCCGCAGGCGCCGACATCGATGCGGCGCGCCGGGGCCCGAAGCCGGACCGGACTTCTTAGCGTCTGACCATGCAAAAAGGAAATAACTACATCAAGGCTGCCAAATGGGCCGCCTGTTCCGCGGCCCTGGCGGGTGCGGCCCTCGCCACCGCGCCCGGCGCAGCCCTCGCCCGGGACACGGTCACCGTCGGCAACCCCGTCGCCGGGAACAACGGCTTCGGCGTCGTCACCGAGGACGACGCCGTGCTCGGCAGCACCGAGTCGGAAGGGCCGGTCGCGGTCGGCGGCGACCTGAGCTTCGGCTACGGCTACAACGTCGCGCTGCACACCGCCGGTTCGTACGTGGTCGGCGATGACGCGCGGCCCACCGCACTGCTCGTCGGCGGCAAGGTCGACCACGCCGGCGGCAGCCCGGACGGGGTGCTGAAAGTGCTGAACAACGGCTATGCGAAGGTCGGCGACACGACCGGCGGCCGGGCGCTGACCACGGACGCCAACGGGGCCTCGGTCAACACCCGCCTCGTCGCCTCGGGCGCCGGCTACGACTCGACACCCCGCATCGAGCTGACCACCCGGCAGCCCGCGAACTCGGTGGGGCCGGCCCACCCGATGGACTTCACGTCGCTCTTCTCGACGTACCGCGACCGCGCCACCGCGATGGCCGGCTGCGCCAACACCGTGGTCCTGCGCGACACCAGCGGCACACCCCTGGCGGACCAGGAGAACATCGCGGTCGGCGCCGACGTGGCCGTCTCCCTGACGAGCGGCGAGACCAATGTGCTGCACCTGACGGGGGAGCAGCTCACCAACCTGGACGTGCTGACGTTCCTGAACCAGCCGAGCGCGGACACCCCGCTGCTGATCGTCGTCGACACCACCGCCGACGGCGGCGACTACACCTGGCACGTCCCCAACCTGGCCGGAGTCTCCGGAACCCAGGCCCCCTACATCCTGTGGGACTTCCCCGACGCCACGCAGATCACCATCGCCGACGGCGACACCATCGAGGGCACGGTCTACGCGCCCCGTGCCCATGTCGTCGACCTCGACCCGGCCGACATCGAGGGCGACGTCATCGCGAAGTCCCTGGTCGCCGGGCCGCTGTCCGGGCCCTCGGGGGCGGCGGTGAACGCGGGGGAGATCCACTACTTCCCGTTCGACGCGACCCTCACCTGCGACACGGAGGACGACACGGACCCGGCCCCGACGCCGACCCCTACTCCTACGCCGACCCCCACTCCCACCCCGACGCCGACCCCCACCCCTACCCCGACGCCCACTCCGACCCCCACCACGCCGAGTACGGATCCCGGGACGCCCACCCCGCCCGCGCCCACCACCCACGCTCCCCATCCGGGGCCCGACCACCCCGGCGGCAACCTCGCCGACACCGGCGCCAAGGCACCCACGGGACCGATCGCGGCCGCGGCCGCCGGCCTCGTCGGCGCCGGGACCGCACTCACCGTATGGGCGCGGCGCCGCCGCAGGGGACGCCACCAGGGCTGAGCCTTGGCGCCCGGTGCTGCCCCAGGGGCAGCGAAGGGCCTACGGACTCGCCTCCGTCCGCCCCCGCTGCCCCACCAGCACCGCCACCCCCACCACGAACCACACCGCCCCCACCACCTGCGCCGCTCCCGAAGCCTCCACGATCACCGCGACCGTGATCACCGCGCCCACCACCGGCAGCAGCACATGCCGCCACCAGCTCACCGGGCCCCCGGCCCGGCGTACCGCGAACCAGCCCACCACGCTCGCGTGCAGCAACGTGAACGCCACCAGCGCGCCGATGTCGACCACCGAGACCAGGTGGTCCATCCCGTCGTCCCGGCGGGCCGCCCACACCGCCGCGACCAGCGTGATCACGGCCGCGCAGAGGAGAGCCACCCGGGGCACCCCGGACTCCGTCCGCGCCAGCGCCCGCGGCAACCGCCGGTCCCGGCCCATCGCGAACAGCAGCCGTCCCGCCGCCGCCTGCCCCGCCAGCGCCGCGAACGCCGCCCCGACGGCCTTGCTGACGGCCACCAGGTCGTGCAGCCAGGTCCCCACCGACACGTCGACGGCGTCGTAGAACGCGGATCCCTGCCGGCCCGGGTCGGCGGCCAGTTCGGCGGAGGTGACCGGCTCCAGGAGCGCCACCAGATACGTCTGCGCCACGAACAGCACACCCGCCAGCGCCAGACAGAACAGCACCGCCCGCGCGACCTTCTCCGAGCCGCCGGTGACCTCCTCCGCGAAGGACGCGATCGCGTCGAAGCCCAGATAGGAAAGGACCGCCACCGACACGGCGCCGATCACCGCCGTCAGCGCGAACGCCCCTTGTGTGCCGTCCCCGGACAGCGGCGACAGCCAGCCCCGTTCCGCGCCGTCGCGCGAGAGGACGACGGCCGCGGAGACCACGAAGACCAGCAGGACCACGATCTCCAGCGCCAGCACCAGGAAACCCACCCGGGCCGCGGCCCGTACGCCCCACAGGTTCAGCAGGGTCGTGACGACGACGGCGAGGGCCGTCCACACCCAGCGCGAGACCTCCGGGACCAGCGCGTTCATCGCGATCCCGGAGAACAGGTAGGCGACCGCCGGGATCAGCAGATAGTCCAGCATCGCCATCCACCCGGCGATGAACCCGGCCTCCTCGCCGAGCGCCACGCGCGCGTAGGCGTACACCGAGCCCGCGCGGGGGACCACCCGCACCATCTGCGCGTAACTGAAGGCGGTGAACGCCATCGCCACCGTGGCCACGAGATAGACGAGCGCGACCGCCCCGTGCGACCTGGCGTCGAGCGTGCCGAACACACCGACGGGCGCCATGGGGGCGATGAAAAGCAGCCCGTAGACCACCAGATCCCGGAAACCGAGACTGCGCCGCAGGACATGGCCCGTGTCGGGCGCTCGGTTCGCCGTGCCGGTCTCGGACATCGATGCCTCCGCCAGTCGCCTGTCGTCGCGCGTTCCCCGTCCTTCACACTTCCCGGCCAGTCTCGCGGGCCACGCGATCTTTGACCCGTCGGGCGCGGCCTTACGATGGGACGCATGACTGCTTCGCCTGGCCGCCGTGTCCTGCTCGCCGCCCCCCGGGGCTACTGCGCGGGCGTGGACCGCGCCGTGATCGCCGTCGAGAAAGCCCTGGAGCAGTACGGCGCTCCGGTGTACGTCCGGCACGAGATCGTCCACAACAAGTACGTCGTACAGACCCTGGAGAACAAGGGCGCCATCTTCGTCGAGCGCACGGAGGAGGTCCCGCCGGGCAACATCGTCATGTTCTCGGCGCACGGCGTCGCCCCCGTCGTCCACGACGAGGCCGCGCGGGGACAGCTCGCCACCATCGACGCGACCTGCCCGCTGGTCACCAAGGTCCACAAGGAAGCCGTCCGCTTCGCGAACGAGGACTACGACATCCTCCTCATCGGCCACGAGGGCCACGAGGAGGTCATCGGCACGTCCGGTGAGGCCCCCGAGCACATCCAGCTCGTCGACGGCCCCGCCGATGTCGCCAAGGTCGAGGTCCGTGACGAGTCGAAGGTGGTCTGGCTCTCCCAGACGACCCTGTCCGTCGACGAGACGATGGAGACCGTCGACGCGCTCAAGGAGAAGTTCCCGCAGCTCATCTCCCCGCCCAGCGACGACATCTGCTACGCCACGCAGAACCGTCAGCTCGCGGTGAAGCAGATGGGCGCGGAGGCCGAGCTGGTCATCGTGGTCGGCTCGCGCAACTCCTCCAACTCCAAGCGGCTGGTGGAGGTCGCCAAGCTGGCGGGCTCCCGCGAGGCGTACCTGGTCGACTTCGCGAGCGAGATCGACGAGGCCTGGCTGGAGGGCGTGACGACGGTCGGTGTCACCTCCGGCGCGTCCGTGCCCGAGGTCCTCGTCGAAGAGGTCCTGGAGTTCCTCGCCCAGCGCGGCTACGGCGACGTCGAGCTGGTGAAGGCGGCCGAGGAGTCCATCGTCTTCTCGCTCCCCAAGGAGCTGCGCCGCGATCTGCGCGAGGAGGCCGCGGCCCTGGTCGCGGAGCGCAAGGGCACCTCGGGCGAGTGACTGTCCGTCGTCCGTCGTAACGTAGGGCCATGCAGATCTTCGGTGTGGACATCGGCGGATCCGGGATCAAGGGCGCCCCTGTCGACTTGGCCAGGGGCGACCTCGCCCAGGAGCGGTGCAAGGTGCTCACCCCGCACCCGGCGACGCCGGACGCGGTGGCGGACGGCGTGAAGGAGGTCGTCGACCACTTCGGGTGGACGGGCCCGGTCGGGCTGACCTTCCCGGGCGTGGTCACCGGCGGCTCCACGATCCGTACGGCGGCCAATGTCGACAAGGGCTGGATCGACACGGACGCGGGCGCGCTGTTCGGCGAGCGGCTGGGCGGTCTGCCGGTGACGGTGGTCAACGACGCGGACGCGGCGGGCGTCGCCGAGATGGAGTTCGGCGCCGGTCACGGCCGCGGAGGCACCGTCATCCTGCTGACCTTCGGCACCGGCATCGGCAGCGCCGTCTTCGTCGACGGTGTCCTCGTCCCCAACACCGAGCTGGGCCACCTCGAACTGCACGGCCACGACGCGGAGAAGCGCGCCTCCAGCAAGGCCCGCGAGGACGGCGAGCTGACATGGGAGCACTGGGCGCACCGCGTCCAGAAGTACCTCGCCCATGTCGAGATGCTCTTCTCGCCGGAGCTGTTCGTCATCGGCGGCGGCGTCAGCCGTAAGGCGCAGAAGTTCCTGCCCCACATCGAGGGCATCAAGGCGGAGATCGTCCCGGCGCAGTTGCAGAACAACGCGGGGATCGTGGGCGCGGCGATGCGGGCGGCGAAGCGGTAGCTCACCCGGGACGGCGGCTCGCCCGGCGCCGGCGGTTCATCAGCCGGACCTTCCGTACGGTCACGATCAGACCGGCGACGAGCGTCCCGCCGTACAGCCACCCGGCCTCGGTGGCGAGCGCCGTCACCAGACCCATCAGCCGGGCGCCGAGCCCGTCCCCGCCCTCGGTGACGGGTACGACCCCCACGGCGAAGGCGATCGGGACCACCACGGGCGCGGTGACCAGGTCGCCCCGCCGCACCCAGACGGCGGTCAGCACGCACACCGGCAGGAACAGCACGCCGTAGACCGTCAGCGACCCGAAGGTCAGGGCGTCCAGGCAGCCGAGCAGCAGCATCGTCGCGATGCAGAACAGACCACCGCCGAGTCCGGTGAGCCGGGGGTTGGGAAAGCGTCGTACCGCCTGCACGGCCGGGGGAGCGGGCCGCCGTACGGCCGCCGGACGGGCCGCGGGACGCCCGCCGCGGGCTGCCTGCGGGGGCAGGGAAGCCGTCTCGCGCCGTGCTCGGATGTGCGGGGGTCGCGTCCTGTGTTGCTCCACTGGACCAACTTAGGACGGTTTATATGCAGAATCGCCCCTCAGACACGCCGAGGGATCGACCTTGGCCAAGTGTTCGACGCGTCGCGAGGGCGGGGTCGGGCACGCCGTAGACTGGTGGATCGGCCCTCTGAAGTCCTCTCCTCCTCATATACGGGAAGTCGCAACGTGTCGCTCACGATCGGAATCGTCGGTCTGCCGAATGTCGGCAAGTCGACCCTGTTCAACGCCCTGACCAAGAACGACGTGCTCGCGGCCAACTACCCGTTCGCCACGATCGAGCCGAACGTCGGCGTGGTCGGCGTCCCGGACCCGCGCCTGACGAAACTGGCCGAGATCTTCTCCTCCCAGAAGATCCTTCCGGCGACCGTCGACTTCGTCGACATCGCGGGCATCGTGCGCGGCGCCTCCGAGGGCGAGGGCCTGGGCAACAAGTTCCTCGCGAACATCCGTGAGTCGGACGCGATCTGCCAGGTCATCCGTGCCTTCAAGGACGAGAACGTCGTGCACGTGGACGGCAAGGTCTCGCCCAAGGACGACATCGAGACGATCAACACCGAGCTGATCCTCGCCGACCTCCAGACCATCGAGAAGGTCCTGCCGCGCCTCCAGAAGGAGTCGCGGATCAAGAAGGACATCGCTCCGAAGGTGGCGGCGGTCGAGGCGGCCAAGGAGATCCTGGAGAAGGGCGACACGCTGTTCTCGCAGGGCATCGTCCAGGGCGGCGAGCGCGCGGAACTCCTGCACGACCTGCACCTCCTCACGGCGAAGCCGTTCCTGTACGTCTTCAACGTCGACGAGGACGAGCTGACCGACGACTCCTTCAAGGACGAGCAGCGCGCCCTGGTCGCCCCCGCCGAGGCGATCTTCCTCAACGCCAAGCTGGAGGCGGACCTCGCCGAGCTCGACGAGGAGGACGCGATGGAGCTGCTGGAGTCGGTGGGCGCCGAGGAGCCCGGCCTGGCCACCCTCGCCCGCGTCGGCTTCAACACCCTCGGCCTTCAGACCTACCTCACGGCCGGCCCGAAGGAATCCCGCGCCTGGACCATCAAGAAGGGCGCCACGGCCCCCGAGGCCGCCGGTGTGATCCACACCGACTTCCAGAAGGGCTTCATCAAGGCGGAGGTCATCTCCTTCGCCGACCTGGTCGACACCGGCTCGGTCACCGAGGCCCGCGCCAAGGGCAAGGCGCGCATGGAGGGCAAGGAGTACGTCATGCAGGACGGGGATGTGGTGGAGTTCCGGTTCAACGTGTGAGCGGATGAAGTGACACCACGTCACTGACGCGGCAAACATGCAGGTCAGAAGGGGTTGGGCTCGTGGGAGCCCGGCCCCTTTACTGATTCCGTGCTGGAGACGGTGGAGACGGTGGAGACGGTGGAGATCGTGCAGATCACGCGGCAGTCGCCCACCCGCCATGTCAGAACATCGTGTTGTTGTTCTGGGACGTCGGTGGGACGACCTGGAGGACGTCCCAGTGTTCGACGATTCGGCCGGCGGTGTCGAAGCGGAAGATGTCGATGCCCGCGTACTCCTCGTCGGGCCAGATCTGGTGGCAGTGCAGGACGACGTGGTCGCCCTCGGCGAAGGCGCGTTTGAACTCGACTCGCTTGCCCGGGTACTCGGCGGCCATGCGGTCGAAGTAGTCGACGAACGCCTGCTTGCCGTCGGCGACGTGCGGGTTGTGCTGGATGTAGGTGTCGCCGGCGAACTGCGCGATGGCCTCGGCGGGGCGGCACTGGTTGAACATCAGATCGTAGAACGCCTGGGCCGCGGCTTTGTTCTTCTCCGGGTCGCTCATGGCGGTACTCCTTGCGAGGTCGGGCCAGGGTGGGAGCGAAGATCAAGATGTCTGCTTTCCGACACCGGCTCCACGCCAAACGGGCTGACATCTCCAAAGTAAGGTTAATGAACAGGACGAATCGGATACGCTCGTGACTCACCATGGTCAGAATGCGACACGCTGCCGATCGCGGTATCCCGGAGATCTCCTTCGCCGCGCCCGCCGGAACCCCCGCCGGCGTGGAAGTGCTGACCCTCGCCGACCTGCGCCACCGGATGCCCGCCGAGCGGCTCACGGCTCCCCGGCGACCCGACTTCCACCATCTGGTCACCCTCTCCTCCGGAACCCTGCGGCACACGGTCGACTTCACCGCGTACGACCTCGAACCCGGCGCCTGGCTCTGGGTCCGCCCCGGCCAGGTTCACCAGTGGGGTGACCTCACCCGCGTCGACGGCACCCTGATCCTGTTCCGGCAGGAGTTCCTCGACCCGGCCACCGCCGCCGGTGCCCGTACGGAGGACCGGCACGCCATGGTCCTGCGCCGCCCGCTGCCCGACGACGCGGCGGCCCTGCGGCTCGCCGCCGACCACCTCACCACCGAGTTCCACGCCCTCGGCCGGCTGCCCCTGGAGATCCACACCGCCGCCCTGCGCCATCTGCTCGCGGTCCTCGTGCTGCGCCTGGCCCACCTCACCGGGCCCGCCGGCCGCCCCGCACCCGAACCCGACGCCACCTACCTGCGCTTCCGTGACGCCGTGGAGCAGGACTTCACCGGAACCCGACGCGTCGAGGACTACGCCCGCGCGCTCGGCTACTCGACCCGCACCCTCTCCCGCGCCACCCTCGCCGCCGCGGGACTCGGCGCCAAGGAGTTCATCGACCGCCGTGTCGTCCTTGAGGCCAAACGCCTTCTGGCGCACGGCGACCGGACCGCGACGAGCATCGCCGGCCACCTCGGCTTCGCCAGCGCGACGCACTTCAGCAAGTACTTCCACCAGCGCACCGGACAGACCCCGATCGCCTTCCGGGAGGCCGTCCGGAACCCGGGGTGAGACCGAGTGAGTCCAGGAGAACAGAACCGTCGGCAGCGGCGGCACCGTCGGCACAGGCGGCTTCTTCACCACCCCGAGATCGGCGTCCGAGAACAGGCCCGCCCCTGTCACGCGGAGCGCTCCGCCACCCCCCGACCCGCCTCCACGTAGGCCCGCACCAGGGCCCTCCGCTCGCCCTTCCGCCACGCCAGGGCGTACCGGCTGGGTGACACCCCGCGTACCGGCCGGGTCACCACGCCGCCCAGGGTGATCAGGGGCGCGTTGCCCGTGGCCACCAGGCAGATGCCGAGGCCGGCGACCAGGGCCTCGTACGTCTCCTCCGTCCCGGCGATCTCCGCGCCGACGCGGGGCGGGCGGCCGGCGCGGGAGTCGAGGGCGAGCCAGTGGTCGCGCAGCGGGCCGGCGCTCTCGGGCAGGGCGAGGAACGGTTCGTCGGCCAGGTCGGCGAAGTCGATCTCCGTGCGGGAGGCCAGCGGATGGCTCTCCGGGAGGGCGATCAGGCGGGGTTCCTCGGCGAGCACCGTCCACGCGTAGCGCTCCGCGTCCGGCAACGGCAGCCAGACGAAGGCCACGTCGACGTCACCGGCGGCCAGCCCCGCCGTCGGATCCTCCCAGCTCACCTGGCGCAGCCGTACCGTCGCCTCCGGGTGGACGGCGGTGAAGCGGGAGCGGATCGCCGGCAGCAGCCCGCCGCGCCCGGGGCTGGTGCTCATCCCGACGGTGAGCGTGCTCCGCCCCGCCGCGCGCGCCGCGTCCAGCGCCGCCGCGCCCTCCGCCCACCCCTCCAGCACCCGCCGGGCGTACGGCAACAGCGCCTCGCCCGCCGCGGTGAGCGCCACGCCGTGCCGGTCGCGCCGGAAGAGTTCGGCGTCCAACTGCCGCTCAAGGGACCGTACTTGCTTGCTCAGCGCGGGCTGGGACACGTACAGCCGCTCGGCGGCCCGGGTGAAGTGCAGCTCCTCGGCCACCGTGAGGAAGTAGCGCAGGTCCCGCAGATGAACGTCGTTCGTCATGCCCATCGGTTATCACCATGGGTCTTGGACGGGCAACCGTCCACCGCAGCAAGCTGGTTCACGGAAGACGGACCCACAAGAGTGTGACGGGAGCGGTCATGAACAAGGTGTGGCTCATCACCGGCGCGAGCAGCGGATTCGGGCGGGCGATCGCCGAGGCGGCCCTCGCCGACGGTGACGTGGTCGTGGGCGCCGCCCGCCGCCCCGAGGCGCTGGACGACCTGGTGGCCGCCCACCCCGACCAGGTGGAGGCGCTGCGCCTGGACGTCGCCGACACGGCGGCGGCCGAGGCGGCGGTACGGGACGTGGTGGCCCGGCACGGGCGGATCGACGTCCTGGTCAACAACGCGGGCCGCACCCACGTCGGTGCCTTCGAGGAGACCGGCGAGGACGAGCTGCGGGCGTTGTTCGACGTGCATGTCTTCGGGCCGGCGGCCCTGGTGCGGGCCGTACTGCCGGCCATGCGGGAGCGCCGCTCGGGCGCGATCGTGCAGCTGAGCAGCATGGGCGGGCAGATGTCGTTCGCGGGCTTCTCGGCGTACAGCGGTACGAAGTTCGCGCTGGAGGGCATGTCCGAGGCGCTCGCGGACGAGGTCGCGGAGTTCGGCGTCAAGGTGCTGATCGTCGAGCCGGGGGCCTTCCGGACCGGGCTGTTCGAGAAGGACCGGGCGGGCGTCAGCACCGACAGCGGCGTCTACCCCAAGGTCAGCGCCACCCGCGGCCTGATCGCCGGCGGCGACGGGACCCAGCCCGGCGATCCGGCCAAGGCGGCCGCCCTCATCCTGGCCGCCCTCCGGGCCGACCGCACCCCGCTCCGCCTCCCCCTCGGCGACGACGGCGTCACGGCGGTCCTCGGCCACCTCGACCAGGTCCGCGAGGACATCGCCCCGTGGGAGAAGGACGCGAGGGCGACGGCGTTCGACAGCTGAGGAGCGTTCAGCGACGGTCCTCGCGGAAAGGGGTCGGGTCGGTGACCCAGCCCGCCGCGAGGGCGAGCCGTGACGCGCGGTGGACGGCGAGGAAGCCGAAGGGGCGGTCGAAGGTGGCGTAGGCCCGCTTCGACTCGTGTTTCCGGCTCGGGCTCCCAGCTCAGCCACACCATGTCCAGCGCGGTCACGGCGGCCGCCCTGAACCCCTCGCCGCTGAAGGCCGCCGTCACCGACTGCCGCCCGGCCGCGAGTCCGAGGGGCGCCGGGCTGATGCCGGGGAAGTGTCCGGGGGAGCCGTCGCCCGCGGTCGCCAGCCCGAACACCTCCGGCTCCGCCGGCAGGTCGTGCTCGGCGTCGACCGTGAACTCGGGGGTGTTGAGCGTGAGGCTCGGCGGCTCGGGCCGCTCGGTGCGGACCGACGCGACCCTGAGGCCGGGCCCCGCCTCGCCGTACGGCAGCCGGCTTCCCGGTACGGCGGTCAGGGCGCCGGTCAGCAGATCCGTCCCCGCACCGATCACCTCCCCGGGCGTCGACTCCGCCTCCCCGAGCAGCAGATGGACGTCGATCCCGTTCGTGCCGCGCACCCGGGCCTCCGTCACGGCACCCGCCGGCGTCCGCGCCACCGCCACGGCGTCCAGGTCGGGCGTCGTACGGGACAACCCGGCGCGGTCCTGGTCCCGCCACGGCATGAGGTCCCCCTTGAACGGCACCTCCCACTCCGTCCGCAACGCCAGCGCGCTCGCCAGCACCAGCGAGGAGTCCGTCCGCAACGCCACCGGCATCCGCGCGATCGCCCCGGACGTCCGCTCGGCGGCCCACGCGTCCAGCGCCGCCTGATCAGCCTCCGGGTCGCCGGTGAGGACGCCGTGCGCCTCCGTCGGCAACCCGGCCGTCCACGCCTCCCGCAGCTCCACGTACCGTTTGGTCCACAGCCCCAGGGCGGAGTCCAGACCGTCGACGGCGCCGAGGGCCGCAAGCAACTCCCGCGCGGCTTCGGCGGCTTGCTCCGCCGGTACCCCGACCGCCTCCGCCAGCTCCTCCCGGGCCGCGCCGGTCGCCCCGTCCGCGAGCAGGGCGAGCAGCGGCCAGACACCGGCCGCCGAGAAGACGGTGCCGCCCCGGACGGATGCGGCCCAGCGGGCGGTCAGCGCGTTGACCGCGTCGATCATCAGAAGCCCTCGTCACCCTCGTCACCCTCGTCGCCCTCGTAGTCCTCGTCGTATTCGGGGCATTCGGGCTCTTCGGGATAGTCCGTGGGCTCCGTGACCCAGCCCGCCGACAGTACGAGCCGTGAGTGGCGGTGGACGGCGAGGAAGCCGAAGGGGCGGTCGAAGCGGGCGTCGACCTGGGTCGTGATCCAGCGGAGCTGGGGGATGCCGGCCCCGGCCGCGCCGAAGGCGGTCACCGCGGCGGCGCGGAACCCCAGGGCGGTGAACCGGGCCATGGCGGCCTGCTGGGCCGACTCGACGGCCAGGGGGGTGGTGGCGCTGATGCCGGGGAAGTGGCCCCTGCTCGTGTCCATGGCCGTCGTGAGACCGAACAGCCGGTGCAGCTCCAGGAGGTCGTGCTGGGCGTCGATGTCGAAGCCCGTCGTCGCCACGTTCAGCGTCGGCGGCTCGGGATGCGCCGAACGCACCTTCACCACCCTCAGCCCAGGCCCCACCTCCCCGTAGGGCAGCTGCGGTCCCGGCAGGACGGTCACCCTCCGCGCGAGGATGTCCACCCCGGCCCCCAGGACCTGCCCCGGCGTCATCCCCTCCTCCCCGAGCAGCAGATGCACGTCGATCGCGTTGTCGCCGTACACCTTCAGCTCGGTGACCTGGCCGGCCGGAGTGTCCGCGACGCCGACCCGGTCGAGCAGGGCGCTGCTGCGGTGGAGCCCGGCCAGTCTTCGGTCCGCCCAGGGTCCCGTCGCCGGGCACATCGGCCAGTCCTGAAACCGGCTCAGCCACTCCGTCCGCAACGCCAGCGCACTCGCGAGCACCATTTCGGTGTCCCGGGTCACCCGCACGGGCATCTTCTCGATCAGCCCGTCCGTCCGCTTCGCCGCCCATGCGTCCAGCGCCGCCTGGTCGGCGGCCTCGTCCCCCGTCAGCACGCCGTGCGCCGCCGCCGGCAGCCCCGCCTCCCACCGCTCCCGCAGCTCCAGCGTCCGCCCGGTCCACAGCCCGAGGGCCGAGTCGAGGCCCCGCATCCGCCCCATGGCACCCAGCAACTCCCGCGCGGCGCCCGCCGATTCCGCCGCCGGCATCCCGACGGCCTCGGCCAGCTCCTCCCGGGCGGCCCCCGCCGCCCCGTCCGCCAGAAACGCCAGCAGTGGCCAGACTCCCGCCGCCGAGAAGACCGTTCCGCCCTCCGAGACCCCGGCCCACCGCGCGGTCAGCCCGTTGACCGCCTGAATCGTGGCATTAGTGACCGCCATTCCGCCCCCGCTCACCCTGCGCTTACCATGCGCCCAGTCGTACGACAGTTCGCCACCCCAGTCCGAACCAGGAGCACGGTACCCGTGTCCATACCTCCGCCTCCCGGCCCCCACCAGCCTCAGGGGCCGTACCCGCCGGGTCCTTTCACCCCGCCCGGACCCTGGGGCTACGGCTACGGCGGTTACGCGCAGCCGGTGCCCGTCAACGGCGTCGCCATCGCCGCCCTGGTGCTCGGCATCCTCTGCTTCCTGCCGGCCGTCGGTCTGGTCCTCGGGCTGATCGCGCTCGCGCAGATCAAGAGGAAGGGTGAACGCGGCAAGGGCATGGCGATCGCCGGGGCCGTGCTGTCCACCGTCGGGCTCGTGCTGTGGACGGTGTCGCTGTCGACCGGCGTCGCCTCCGACGTCGTCGACGGCCTCAAGGACGCCGCGCGTGGCGAGGGCACCGCCTACGCGCTCGCCAAGGGCGACTGCTTCGACTCGGGCACAGGCTCCCTCCAGGGCGACGCCTACGACGTCGACGAGGTGCCCTGCTCCCGCGCCCACCACGGCGAGGTGTTCGCCGTCGTCACCCTGCCCTCGGGCTCCTTCCCCGGCGACGACGAGGTGACCGACCTCGCGGACGACAAGTGCTACGCGCTCCAGGAGGACTACGCGATGGACGCGTGGGCCGTACCGGAGAACGTGGACGTGTACTACCTGGTGCCGTCCGAGGACAGCTGGACCTTCGGCGACCGGGAGATCACCTGCGTCTTCGGCGACGTCGACGAGAAGAAGAGCCTGACGGGTTCGCTGCGTAACGACGCCACGACCCTCGACGCGGACCAGATCGCCTTCCTGAAGTCGGCCAACGCCCTTGACCGGGTGCTCTACGAGGAGCCCCTGGACTACGCCGAGGACGACCTCCCGGCGAACCGCGAGTGGGCCGCCGACGTCGACAAGGTCCTCGGCGAGCAGGCCGAGGCGCTGCGCGGCCACTCCTGGACCGGAGCGGACGACAAGGCCGTGGCCGACCTCGCCTCCGACATGGAGGACGCCCGGAAGGAGTGGGCGAAGGCCGCCGCCGCGAAGGACGTCGACTCGTACTACGTGCACTACGACGCCGGCTACGAGTTCATCGACGGCGACTCCACTGTCACCGCACGCAAGGCTCTGGGCCTGGCCACCACGGTGCCGTCGTACGACGAGGACACCGAGGGCGGAGGCGGCGGCGGGGACGCCGGCAACCTCGATGTGTGATCGCCGCTATAGCGGGGAGAAAGTGCCTGCGTAAAGCCTGACGCGGGCACATGTCACTACATCGAGTGATTCTCTGGCCTTTGCTTGCACGGCTCAACCCACGGTTGCCACGCTGTTGCTGTCTGTACAACCTGATGGGAGCGGCCAGTGACTTTCGGTGAGCAGCCGGCGTATCTGCGTGTCGCGGGTGATCTCCGCAAGAAGATCGTCAACGGTTCGCTGCCACCGCACACACGGCTGCCCTCCCAGGCCAGAATCCGCGAGGAGTACGGCGTCTCGGACACCGTCGCCCTGGAGGCCCGCAAGGTGCTGATGGCCGAGGGGCTGGTGGAAGGGCGTTCCGGCTCCGGGACCTACGTCCGCGAGCGGCCCGTGCCCCGCCGGGTGGCCCGCTCCGGCTTCCGCCCGGACGGCCTGGCCACACCGTTCCGCCAGGAGCAGGCCGACGGTGAGGCGCGCGGCACCTGGGAGTCCAGCAGCCGGCAGGCCGAGGCCAGCGTCGCAGTCGCCGAGCGGCTCGCGATCCGCCCCGGCGACCGCGTGATGTGCACCAAGTACGTCTACCGGGACAACGGCGAGCCGATGATGCTCTCCACCTCCTGGGAGCCCCTCGCCGTCACCGGCCGCACCCCCGTCATGCTGCCCGAGGAAGGCCCGCTCGGCGGCATGGGCGTGGTCGAGCGCATGGCGGCCATCGACGTGATCGTGGACAACGTCACCGAAGAGGTCGGCGCCCGACCCGGCCTCGCCGAGGAACTCCTCGCCCTGGGCGGCGTCCCCGGCCATGTCGTCGTGGTCGTCCACCGGACGTTCTACGCCTCCGGCCGCCCGGTCGAGACGGCCGACGTGGTCATCCCGGCCGACCGCTACCGGGTCGCGTACCACCTTCCGGTGAAGTAGCGCACACCCTCACGGCCGTTGCCCCCTGCACCGGGTCAACGGCCGCTCCTTCGAACGGCGTTGGAATCTGGCCGTTCTCGCAGGTGACCCCGTGCGCGCGGCCACGCCCCTGACCGGACGCATCAACGCCCGCGCACGGCGCGTTCGATGCCGCACGCCCCCCACGTTCTGGCCGGTTGCGTACCTCTTTGTGAAAAGGCGTATTCGCTGCGTAAAGGTTAGGCGTAGGCTCGGGCATATGCGGATTGCGGTTTCCTTAGCGGGCGGAGCGTTGTCGGGAAGGAGCAGTGGGGGGCGATGAACGACGGCACGATCACTCTTCCCTGGCTCGTCATACGACAGGACGACAACGGCAACCGCTACCGCGTGGGCCGCTACGCCACCCGAGCCGAGGCCCAGAAGATCGCCGACAGCCTCGACGACCGCGGACACAAGCAGCTGTACTGGGTCGAGCGCATCGGCCAGAACGGCGACGCCACCCGCAACTGACCGGGAACCGGCCTCCCGTAGGCTCCCCCGCATGACCGAACGCACGGTGGTGGTGGGAGCCGCCCTCCTCGACACCGACCGCCTCCTCGCCGCCCGCCGCAGCGCCCCACCCGAGTTGGCCGGCCGCTGGGAACTCCCGGGCGGCAAGGTGGAGCCGGGCGAGACTCCGGAAGCGGCCCTGGTGCGAGAGCTCCGCGAGGAACTGGGGGTGCAGGTCGAGGTCGAGGACCGCGTGCCGGGGGAGTGGCCCCTGAGGCCCCCGTACATCCTCCAGGTCTGGACGACCCGCCTACTCCCGGACTCCCCGGACCCCAAGCCCCTACAGGACCACGACGAACTCCGCTGGCTGACCAGGGATGAGCTCTGGACCGTGCCGTGGCTGGACCAAGACGTCCCCGCTGTTCAAAAGCTGGCGGCTGGGTGGCCAACCTAGGGGCGCGGGGAACTGCGCGACCAGCCACAGGCAACCCGCACCCGCACGACAACAGCACCCCCGAGCTCCCAGGCGCCCCCCGATACCCCCGTTCGCACCACAGTGCGCCCCGCCCCACGGTAATCCCCACCGGATATCGGGTATGTGCCCATTAACCCCACGAAACCGGACATGGGTGTGCCTGGGAAGTGATCGGCGTGATCGACACCGAAGGCGACTGCGCCGAGTGGTCGTTCCCCGCGGACCCCGGCGCCGTGCGCGCCGCCCGCGGAGCCGTCCGCGGGCGACTGCACGAGTGGGACCTCGACAGCCTGGCCGACATCACGGCCCTGCTGGTGAGCGAGCTGGTGACGAACTCCCTGCGGCACGCCACCGGCCCGATCGGCGTACGTCTCGTACGTCCCGCCGGCCTCGGTGACGTCCTGCTGGTCGAGGTCTCCGACCCGCTCCCCGACCCGCCCCGCGAGCGGGTCGCGCGCCCCGAGGACGAGAGCGGGCGGGGTCTTCAGCTGGTCGCCCTCTCCTCGCGCCGCTGGGGTACCCGCCCCGGCGCGGCCGGGAAGACGGTGTGGTTCGAGCTCGCGGTGCCGCCGTGAACACCGCGGTGCGCCGGGGGCGTATCGGCTGTACGCGTGCGCCGGCGGTGTCCACCGACAGGTTCAGGCCACTGACGGTTGCCGGAGTACGTGATTCGACTGTGTGTTGGCTGGTTAGAAGACTGGAAGTGTTGTCGCGGTGCGGTCCAAAAAACGCTGGGACCGTGCTGTGATCGTGAACACCGTGTTGTGCGGCGCCGTAGTGCTGGATACTGCGGGCAGCCGCTGCCGGTGACCGGTGCCGGGCGCGGTGAGCTGGAGGGGACGGTTCGCGTGAGCGAGATACCAGCGAGGGCCACGGAGTCCGAGGACCCGTCGGACGGCGCGAGGTCACAGGCCGCGGCTGACGCCGTGGCCCCGCAGGGTGACGCCATGTGGCAGAGCAGTCCGCCCGGCTCGATCTACGACTACATCAAGGTCGCCTCCTTCTCCATCGGCCCCGACGGGCTGGTCGACCAGTGGAGCCTGCGTGCCGAGCAGGTCTTCGGCATCCCCGCCGGGCAGGCGGTCGGCATGGACCCCATCGAGGCGTTCATCGACCCGGACCGGCGCGAGGTCGGCCAGCGCAAGATGGCCGAGATCCTCGACGGGCGCGAGTGGACCGGCGTCGTCCCCTTCCGGGCCCCGGACGGGGAGGACGGCACCCCCGGGGCCGAGGGCCTCGCCGAGGTCTATGTCATGCCGACACGGACCGAGGAGGGCGAGAAGGCCGCCGTCTGCATCGTCGTCGACGTCCGCACCCTGCGCAGCATCGAGACCGACCTCGCCGCCTCGCAGTCGATATTCGGTCAATCTCCCTTCGGCTTCCTGCTGATCGACCTGGATCTGCGGGTGCGCCGCGCCAACCAGCGCTTCGCCACCGTGTTCGGCGGAACGCCGGACGACCACCGGGGCAGAGGGGTGCAGGACTACCTCCCGCGCCCCGAGGCCGAGCGGGTCACGGCCACCCTCCGCCGCGTCCTGGAGACCGGCGACTCCATCACGGACATGCACGTCACCGGCTTTGTGCCGGGCTCCGAGGAGCGCCGGCACTGGTCGGTCAACCTCTACCGTGTGCACAGCGGCTCCGGCCGCCCCATCGGCATCGCCTGGCTCGCCATCGACATCACCGCCCGCCGTCAGGCCGCCCGGGAAGCCGCCGCCGCCCGGCGCAATCTCGCCCTCCTGAACGAGGCCGGCGCGCGCATCGGCAACTCCCTCGACCTGGAGACCACGGCCCGCGAACTCCTCGACGTCGTCGTCCCCGGCTTCTGCGACCTGGCGACCGTCGACCTCTACCAGGGCCTCCTGGCCGGCGACGAGACCCCGCCGGGCCTGGCCGACGGCAGCGCGCAACTGCGCCGGGTCGCCTTCGCCAGCGCCGTCTCCGACGCCCCCTTCATCGGCGCGGGCCCGCCCATAGCGGTCGGCGCCGTCCACCACTACCCCTTCAACTCGCCCTGCGCGGACGCCCTGCGCACCGCACGGCCGCAGTACATCCCGGCCGAGGAGGGCGGCCTCGTGCAGTCCACGCTCGCCGTGCCGATGGTCGCCCACGACACCGTCGTAGGCCTCGCGCAGTTCGCGCGGACCAAGGGGAGCGAGCCGTTCGGGGACCGGGACCGGGAGCTGGCGGTCGAACTGGCGGCGCGGGCCGCGGTCTGTATCGACAACGCGCGGCTGTACCGGCGCGAGCACGAGCGGGCGTTGATGCTCCAGCGGTCCCTCCTGCCGCCCGGCGACCCGGTCGCCTCCGGCCTCGACATCGCCTGCCGCTACCGGCCCGGCAACTCCTCCTCCGACCGGCCCAGCGAGGTCGGCGGCGACTGGTTCGACGTCATCGAACTGCCCGGGCACCGTACGGCGTTGGTGGTCGGGGACGTCATGGGGCGCGGGCTGCGCGCCGCCGTGGCGATGGGCGAACTCCGGTCCGCCGTCCGCACCCTGGCCCTGCTCGACCTCGAACCGGCGGAAGTGCTCAGCGCGTTGGACGAGATCGCGCGCGGGCTCGGAGCGCCCGGCGGCGTCCAGCAGGCCACCCGGGCCGCCCGCAGGCCCCGTGAGGCCGACCTGTCCGAGGTGTACCTGGCGACCTGTGTGTACGCCGTCTACGACTCGGTGACGCGCAGGTGCACCTTCGCCAACGCCGGTCATCTGCCGCCCGTCCTGGTCGAGCCCGGCGAGGCGGCCCTCATGCTCGACGTCCCGCCCGGCATGCCGCTCGGCGTCGGCGGGGAGCCCTTCGAGGAGGTCGAGGTCGAACTGCCCGAAGGCGCCCTGCTCGCGCTCTACACGGATGGACTGGTCGAAAGCCGCGATCACCCCCTCGACGAGGGCCTCCAGGCGTTCGTGGGCGCGCTGACCGACCCGACCCGCCCCCTGGAGGACGTCTGCGACCACGTCCTCAACACCCTCGACACCCTCCACGGCGAGGACGACATCGCCCTGCTGATGGCCCGCGTCCAGGGCCTGCCCGCCGATTCGGTCGGCGACTGGACCCTGCCGCGCGAGCCGCGCAGCGTGGGCCGGGCGCGGGAGTACGCGCGCGGCCGGCTGCTCAGCTGGGATCTGGAGCCCCTGGTCGACACCACGGAGCTGCTGGTCAGCGAGCTGGTGACCAACGCGCTGCGGTACGGCGAGGGCGAGATCCGGTTGCGGCTCCTGCTCGACCGGACCCTGGTCTGCGAGGTCTGGGACTCCGGCCTGGTCCAGCCGCGCCGCCGCCGCGCCCGTGACACCGACGAGGGCGGCCGGGGCCTGCAACTGGTCGGTCTGCTCAGCGCGGCCTGGGGCTCACGCCGTACGCCGCGCGGGAAGACGGTGTGGTTCGAACTGCCGCTGCCGGACGGCGAGACGGGTCTGACGGACCCGGCGGAGGCGTTGCTGAGCCTCTTCTAGCCATCCGTGTCAGGCGCGCCGCCGTCTCTCTTCCGGGCATCCGTGTCAGGCGCGCCGCCCCCGGCCGCGCGGGCCGCCGAAGCTCGCCGCCGCCCCGCCGTCCAGCAGGATGCCGCCCAGCACGGCCCCGGCGCCCCCGCTCTCGTGCTCGGCCGCCCCGGCGACGGGGTTGCCGTGCATGCGGACGTCCTGCTCGGCCAGCTCACGGGCCGCCACGGCGAGTCCGTCGGCGGCCACCGGGTCCGCGGCGAGCAGCCGCTTCGCCTCCGCCAGCCGGGTGCGGGCCGTGGCACCCACCGCGCCGCGATGCGTGGCGACGAAGTCGTCCGCACCCGCGACCGCGGCCCGCCCGACCAGCGCCGCGGCGGCCCCCAGCACCCCGGCCGTCGGCTCCGCGGCGAGCGGCGCGAGCGCCCGTACGACCCGGCGCAGGGCGTCGAGCGGATCGTAGGGATCGGCACCCGCCACCTCGTCCCGTACGAAGGCCAGCACGTTGTCGGCGTGCAGGATCCGTGCCCGCAGCTCGCCGACGGGCGTCTCGCCGCCGCTGTTCCGCAGCCGGGCGAGTTCCGCCTCCGCGCCGGTCAGCGCGGCGGGCAGCAGGGCGGCGGCCCCGGACAGCTCTGTGCCGAGACGTTCGACGCCGTGGAGGAAGACGGCGGCCTGGGCGATCGCGCCCTCGGCGGCGCGCAGATGCAGGGCGGCCCGGTCGTGGGCGGCGAGGTCGGCGGCCTGGCGGGCCTGGTTGAGCCGCAGGGTGGCGAAGACGAGCCGGTCCTTGGCCTGCTCGACGTACCCGGTGACCGCGCCGACGGCGACGGAGCCGTACCGGGCGGCCGGCTCGGTGAGCAGGGCGTCGACGGCCTGGGTGCGTCCGGCGAGCGCCCGGAACCGGGTCTCCGCGAGCCCCAGCGCGTCACCCGCGCCCCGCTCCAGGCCGCGCAGCTGGTCGACGCCGGCCGCCGCCTCGTCCAGCCGCCGCCCGGCCTCCTCGCAGCGGCCGACGATCCCGGCGAGCGCGTGCTGCCGGGCCGCGGCCTCCTCCGGTACACCGTCGTCGTACTGCTGCCGCATCCGGAAGGCGGCCGCCAGCTCGGCCTCGGCGTCCCGCACGGCGAGCGCGGACGGTTCCACCGCGCTCGCCCCGAAGCGGGCCTCGACGAAGCCGAGCTCCTCCCGGCTGGTGCGGACGCTGTCGTCGGCGGCCACCAGCAGGACCCGGGCCTGCTCGTCCAGTTCGGTGAGCGGCGGCGGTGCCGTGAGCGGGGCGGGGACGACACCGGGGGTGGTCCGGGTGCGGGCCCGCCGGGTCCGCCGTACGTACGTGTACCCCGCGACCAGGACCGCGGCGCCCACCGCCACGAGCGGCAGCACGAGGTCGGCGGCGGACGACTCGTCCTCCTCCTGCGCGACGGATGCCTGCGCGCGCCCGTCCGCGACCGGGGCACGGTGCTCGATCGTCATCCCCGGCAGCACCAGCCACGCCACGCCGATCAGCACACCCAGCAGGGCGTGCACCACCCGCGCGGATATGTGCGAGGTCGCCCGCCGCGGCCGGCCTCGTATCAGGGATGACGTCACATTTCGGAGCGTATGAGCAGGAATGCGGGGGCGCGACCGGGAGGGGAGGGCGGGGAGGAATTCGGCTGCGGCCGGCGGGGCCGGGTGCCAGGATCGGGCGGATGACCGCCACCCGCAGGGCCCTCACCCGCGAAGACCTCGTCCCGCTCGCCCGTGCCGCCGTCGGCAGTGGCCGGGTCCTCGCCGACGCCACGCGGCTGCGCGGCGGCAGCAAGAAAGGCGTCTACCGGCTCACCTTCGACGACGGCTCCAGCGCGATCGCGTACGTCTGGTCGTCGGACGAGGACTACTGGGACGCGGGCCCCTCCGACCCGCGCGACCCCCTCTCCCACGGCACCGGCCTCGACCTGTTCACCGCCGCGCACGACCGTCTGTCCGCCGCGGGCGTCCGCACACCCCGTCTGCTGCACCTGGACACCGAGGCCCGCCAGGCGGTCGTCGAGGACCTTCCCGGCGGCAGCCTGGAAGCGGCACTGCCCCACGACCCGGCCCTGATGGACCGATTGGCCGCCCTCCTCGACACCCTGCACGCCCACACCGGCCCGCGCTTCGGCAAGGTCGCCCTCGTCGACGCCGGCGGCTCCTCGTACGGGACGTCCTGCGAGCAGCGGGTCCTGGAGGGTGCCCTGCGCGACATCGAGGAGGTCGCCGGGCGGGAGCCGCGTCTCGCCGCCGTACGGGACCAGGTCGCCGAGCGGGTACGGGGGTTGGCCGCCGAGGTCCGGCCGCGCGCTCGGCACACCCTCATCCACGGTGAACTCGGGCCGGATCATGTGCTGTTGACGCCGGACGGAGACCTCGCCCTCATCGACATCGAAGGGCTGCTCTACTTCGACGTGGAGTGGGAGCACGTCTTCCTGGAGATCCGGTTCGGGCAGGGGTACGACGCCCTGCGCCGCCCCGGCCTCGACGAGGACCGGCTGCGGTTCTACCGGCTCGCCCTGCGTCTCTCCCTGGTCGCCGGGCCGTTGCGGCTGCTCGACGGGGACTTTCCCTTTACGGAATCCATGCGCGCCATTGCCGAGCACAACCTGGTGCGCGTCCTCGATCTGGTGCGACGATGATCGGCGTGCACGAGACATTGGTGATCGCGGCCGTCCTCGTCCTGACGGCCGGGCTGGGGATCGGGCTCGCCGCCGTCACCACCGGGTGGCTGATCCCGGGACGGGGGCGTGCCAAGGTGGTGCGGCCCAGGGTGTGGGGGTACGGCACGCTGATCGGGCAGGCCGGGATCGGGACGTTTCTGTTCGTCGGGCCGCTGAGCGGGCCCAGCATGGAGCACGTGCCGTACGCGATGGCCGGCATGGTGGTGTTCGCCCTGGGCCTGTACGTGCAGCGGCTCGCTACGAAGACCTCCTTCTGATCTTCGAACCCAGCCACACCAGCGGGTCGTACTTGCGGTCGACGGCCCGTTCCTTCAGGGGGATCAGCGCGTTGTCCGTGATCTTGATGCCCTCGGGGCAGACCTCCGTGCAGCACTTGGTGATGTTGCAGTAGCCGAGACCGTGCTCGTCCTGGGCGGTCGCCTTGCGGTCGAGCCCCGACTCCGCCGCCGCGTCCAGCGGGTGCATGTCCAGCTCGGCCACCCGCATCAGGAAGCGCGGGCCCGCGAACGCCTGCTTGTTCTCCTCGTGGTCGCGCACGACATGGCAGGTGTCCTGGCACAGGAAGCACTCGATGCACTTGCGGAACTCCTGCGAGCGGTCCACGTCCTCCTGCATCATCCGGTACTCGCCGGGGCCCAGATCCTGCGGCGGCACGAACGCCGGGACCTCGCGCGCCTTCTCGTAGTTGAAGCCGACGTCTGTCACCAGGTCACGGACGACCGGGAAGGCCCGCAGCGGGGTGACGGTGATCGTCTCCTCGCGGGTGAACACCGACATCCGGGTCATGCACATCAGCCGGGGCCGCCCGTTGACCTCCGCCGAGCACGAACCGCACTTGCCCGCCTTGCAGTTCCAGCGGACGGCGAGGTCGGGCGCCTGGGTGGCCTGGAGGCGGTGGATGATGTCGAGGACCACCTCACCGTCGTTGACCTCGACCGTGAAGTCCTCCAGGCCGCCGCCGCCCACATCGCCCCGCCACACCTTGAACTGGGCCTTGTAGCTGCTCACTCGTACAGCTCCTCTTCGGCGAGGTACTTGACCAGCTCCTCCTTGTCGAAGAGGGCGAGCAGGTCGGGGCGGATGGGGTCGGTCGTCTCGCGGGTGAGGGCGATCTGGCCGCGGACCGGGTCCGTGGCCGCCAGGCCGCCCGTGGGGTCGGTGAGCCGGCACAGCAGGTTGACGTTGCGCCACGCGCGTTCCATCGACGGGTGGTCCTCGCGGGTGTGGCCGCCGCGCGACTCGGTGCGCTCCAGCGCCGCCCGGGCCACGCACTCGCTGACCAGCAGCATGTTGCGCAGGTCGAGGGCGAGATGCCAGCCGGGGTTGAACTGGCGGTGCCCCTCCACGCCGGCGCGCCGGGCCCGTACCCGCAGCTCCGCCAGCTTCTCCAGGGCCCGCGCCATCTCGGGCTCGCGGCGGATGATGCCGACGAGGTCGTTCATGGCCTGCTGGAGCTCCTGGTGCAGGGTGTACGGGTTCTCCGGCGGGCGGCCGTCCTCCTCGCCCGGCGCATGGCCCTCCGCGGAGAACGGGCGCAGCGCCTCGGCCGCCGCCGTGTCGACCTGGGTCTCGTCCACCGCGGGGCGCTCGAAGGCGAGGGCCGCCGCGTACTCGGCCGCGTGCAGGCCCGCCCTGCGGCCGAACACCAGCAGGTCGGAGAGCGAGTTGCCGCCGAGCCGGTTGGAGCCGTGCATACCGCCCGCGACCTCACCGGCCGCGAACAGCCCCGGCACCCCGCGTGCCGCCGCCGTGTCCGACTCGACCGCGATGCCGCCCATCACGTAGTGACAGGTCGGCCCGACCTCCATCGCCTCCGCGGTGATGTCGACGTCCGCCAGCTCCTTGAACTGGTGGTACATGGACGGCAGCCGGCGTTTGATCGTCTCGGCGGGCATCCGCGTGGACACGTCCAGGAACACACCGCCGTGCGGGGAGCCGCGGCCCTCCTTCACCTCGGCGTTGATGGCGCGGGCGACCTCGTCGCGGGGGAGGAGCTCCGGTGGGCGGCGGTTGTGGTCCGGGTCCTCGTACCAGCGGTCGGCCTCGTCCTCGGACTGGGCGTACTTCTCCTTGAAGACGTCCGGGACGTAGTCGAACATGAACCGCTTGCCGTCCGAGTTGCGCAGCACCCCGCCGTCGCCGCGGACCGACTCCGTGACGAGGATGCCCTTCACCGACGGCGGCCAGACCATGCCCGTCGGATGGAACTGCACGAACTCCATGTTCAGCAGCGGCGCGCCGGCCAGCAGGGCGAGGGCGTGACCGTCGCCGGTGTACTCCCACGAGTTCGACGTCACCTTGAAGGACTTGCCGATGCCGCCCGTCGCGATGACGACGGACGGCGCTTCGAGGACGAAGAAACGGCCGGACTCGCGCTCGTAGGCGAAGACCCCGCAGACCCGGCTGTCCGCGGCGGAGCCGCTGTCCGGCACAGTCTTGAGCACCCTGGTGACCGTGCACTCCTGGAAGACCTTGAGCCGGGACTCGTAGTCGCCGGTCTCCTTCTTGTCCTGCTGTTGCAGGGACACGATCTTCTGCTGGAGGGTCCGGATGAGTTCGAGGCCCGTGCGGTCGCCGACATGGGCGAGGCGCGGGTACTCGTGGCCGCCGAAGTTGCGCTGCGAGATCCGGCCGTCCTTGGTGCGGTCGAACAGGGCGCCCCAGGTCTCCAGCTCCCACACCCGGTCCGGGGCCTCCTGGGCGTGCAGTTCGGCCATCCGCCACTGGTTGAGGAACTTCCCGCCCCGCATGGTGTCGCGGAAGTGCACCTGCCAGCTGTCGTGCTCGTTGGCGTTCGCCATCGCCGCCGCGATGCCGCCCTCGGCCATCACGGTGTGCGCCTTGCCGAACAGCGACTTGCAGATGACCGCCGTACGGGCGCCGCGCTCACGCGCCTCGATGGCGGCGCGGAGGCCGGCACCACCGGCACCGACCACGACGACGTCCCACTCCTGGCGCTCCACCACGGACATCAGAACAACCTCGGATCGTCGAAGGCGCCGGAGGCGACCAGGTAGACGTAGAAGTCGGCGAGCGCCACGCTCACCAACGACGCCCACGCCAACAGCATGTGACGGGCGTTCAGCTTCCCGACGAGCCTCCAGGCCCGGTAGCGCACGGGATGCTTGGAGAAGTGCTTGAGCTGGCCGCCGACGATGTGCCGGCAGGAGTGGCAGGAGAGGGTGTACGCCCAGATCAGCACGATGTTGACCAGGAACACGAGGGTGCCCAGGCCCATGTGGCCCCACGCGTAGTGCTCGTCGCGGAAGGCGAGCACGGTGTCGTAGGTGAGGATGCCGGCGACCAGGATCGCGGCGTAGAAGAAGTACCGGTGGAGGTTCTGGAGGATGAGCGGGAAGCGGGTCTCGCCCGAGTACTTCTTGTGCGGCTCGGCCACCGCGCAGGCCGGTGGGGACGCCCAGAAGCCCCGGTAGTAGGCCTTGCGGTAGTAGTAGCAGGTCAGGCGGAAGCCGAGTGGGAAGATCAGGATGAGGATCGCCGGGGACAGCGGCCACCAGCCGCCGAAGATCTCCCAGTTGGGGCCCGCGCGCATGGTCTCGCACTTCTCCGCGAGACACGGGGAGTAGAACGGCGAGACATACGGTGCCGCGTAGTAGTCCGCGTTCGTGAAGGCCCTCCACGCGGAGTACACGACGAAGGCGAGCAGTCCGGCGGTGGTGGCGGCGGGCGCCAGCCACCAGCGGTCGGTCCGCAGATGAGGAGCGGCGATCGCGGCGCGCGTACCGGACCGTACACCGCCGCTGTTCGGATGGGGTTCCGTACCAGTGGCCAACTCATGACTCCGGTCGGGTTCAGGGGGCGTGGCGGTCGCGGGCGCCGAGACCCTCGTCGTCCGAGTCCGTCCACAGGCTGTTGTCGTACGGGGTGTCGGGGATGGAGACGAGGTCGGTCCGCTTCGACTGGGCGAGCGCGGGGTCGGCCTCCTTGAGCAGGGCGAGGCTCTCGCGCAGGCGGTCGGTGTCCACGCGGACACGGCGCATCTCCAGGCCGCCGCTGCCGAGTTGCTGCTCCAGGCGTTTCACATACCGGTGCAGCTCGTCGAGGCAGCGCTGGGCTGACGCCAGTTCGTCGTGCAGGGCCATGACGTGACCTCACTTCGGACGGCAACGTTCATGTGCGCCTGCGAGTGTTGCGCGTCACACCGGCCCATGTGAAGGGACGTGCATGGATTGGCGGATCGTGAGCCTGCGTGCGCGCCCCTCGTGCGCCGTCCATTGCGCCGCACGGGTGGGCTTCCCGGCCCCCTTCGCCGTGTCGCCGCCGAGTGCCGAACCCTTTCCTCTTCAGTGGCCGCATACATCTGATCAGCTCCATATACCGCCAAACGTGATCCAAACCAGGCGGCACACCCCCGGAGGTAGACGGCATGTCCCCACACGGCGTCGCACTGCGCGCGGTGATGCGCTCGGTCGCCTTCCTGAGCGCGGGCGCGCTCGCGGTCCCGCTGCTCTCCGGGTGCAGCTCCGAGGATCCGGCCGGCAAGCCGCTCGCCGGGCAGGACATCGGAATCGCCGAGCGTTCCCTGGTCGCCGACGGCGGCACCCTGCGCTGGGCGGTGGACTCCGTGCCGGACACCCTCAACACGTTCCAGTCGGACGCCGACGCCACCACCACCCGGGTCGCCCAGGCCGTCCTGCCGGCGATGTACCGGCTCGACGCGAACGGCCGCCCCCAGGTCGACGCCGACTACCTGGAGAAGGCCGAGGTCGTCGAGACCGAGCCCCGCCAGGTCGTGCTGTACAAGCTGAACCAGCAGGCTGTCTGGAGCGACGGCCGCGAGATCGGCGCCGCCGACTTCGCCGCCCAGTGGCGCGCCCTGTCCGGCAAGGACAGCGCGTACTGGACGGCCCGCAACGCCGGCTACGACCGCATCGAGAAGATCGAGCGCGGCAAGAACGACCTTGAGGTCAAGGTCACCTTCGCGCGGCCGTACGCCGACTGGAAGTCGCTGTTCTCCCCGCTGTACCCGAAGGACGTCATGGGCACCCCGGACTCCTTCAACGACAGCGCCCGCAAGAAGCTCAAGGTCACCGCCGGTCCCTTCGCACTGAAGAAGGTCGACCGCAAGGACGACGAGCTCACCCTCGCCCGCAACCCGCGCTGGTGGGGCAGGCCCGCCAAGCTAGACGAGATCGTGCTGCGCGCCGTGCCCCGCGACAAGCGGGCCGCCGCACTCGCCGCGGGCAGCCTGGACCTGGCCGAGATCGACCCCGAGTCGGTCAAGCGGATCACCGTCGCGGCGAAGGGCCGGCCGAGCGCCACGCCGCTCATGGGCCCCGGCAGCAACCTCAGCGCCGCCGACTCACTGCGCTCCTGGGCCGTCGCCAAGGGCACCGACGAGGACGCCGCCGACGAGGAGATCAGCGCCCGCGAGAAGCAGCGCGAGGAGATCTCCGCGTACGCCCGCCAGCAGCAGGCCCTGCGTGGCTTCGAGGTCCGCCGCTCCCTGGAGCCCGCCTACACCCAGCTCGCTCTCAACGGCGCCGAGGGCCCCCTCGCCGACGAGCGGGTCCGCCGTGCCGTGGCCCGCGCCCTCGACCGGGAGGCCCTCGCCTCGGTCGTGCTCAGCCCGCTCGGCCTGCCCGCCGAGCCGGTCGGCAGCCACCTCGCGCTCGCCGGGCAGGCCGCCTACGCCGACAACAGCGGCGCCCTCGGCGGCCAGGACACCACCGAGGCGCAGGCCCTCCTCGCGGACGCCGGCTGGGTGCCGGGCGGACCGCTGAAGGAGGAGAAGAAGAAGGGCGAGAAGGCCGCCGGGGCCAAGGGCGAGAAGGCCGCCGCGGAGGACGGCGAGTCCGGGGACGACGGTGACGACGACACGTACATCGTCGGTGAGGACGACAAGGCGCCGCGCGAGGCGGACAAGGTCCTGCGTGAGGCCGACAAGGTCCTGCGCGAGGCCGACCGGGAGAAGAAGCAGGATCCCAAGAAGCACGGGAAGAGCGGGGACGGCTCCCAGCACCTCGCGCAGGACGGCAAGCAGTACGCGAACAAGCTGAAGCAGGGCGGTGCCCCCGGCGCCTACGCCCCCCGGGGCACCGCCGCGCCCGTCGGCGCCGCGGCCGGGATGCTCGCCAAGGACGGCAAGCCGCTCACGCTCCGCTTCGTCCTGCCGTCGGGACCGGGCTCGCAGACCCTGCGCACGGTGGCCGACCGGATCTCCGGGATGCTCCAGAAGGTCGGCATCCGCACCGAGATCACCGAGGTCGCGGACGAGAGCTACTTCAAGGACCACGTCGCGGCCGGCCAGTTCGACCTCGCCCTGTACTCCTGGCCCGCCTCCGCCTTCCCCGCCACCGACGCCCGCCCGATCTACGCCAAGCCGGTCCCGGCCGCCGACGGCTCCCTGAACGTCGAGCAGAACTACACCCGCGTCGGCACCGACCAGGTGGACCAGCTCTTCGACCAGGCCGTCTCCACGCTGGACGAGGGCGAGAGCCGGGGCCTGATCCGCAAGGCCGACTCCCGGATCTGGGCCGCCGCCGGATCGATCCCGCTGTATCAGCGACCCCAGCTCACGGCCGCGAGGAAGAACATCGCCAACGCCGGTGCCTTCGGCTTCCAGACGCCGGTCTACGAGGACATGGGCTTCCTGAAGAAGGGGGCACACCCCTCGGCGAGCCCGTCGAAGAAGTAGGGGATCATTCCTCTCGTCGTACGGGGCTCGTACGGCGTGCGTCGTACGACGAGGGGAAAGGGACGACGGGGATGCGTACGTGGATGGCGGGGGCGGCGGCGGTGGCTCTGGCGGCGGGGCTGACGGGCTGCGGCGGGGGCACGGACGACAAGGCGGGGGGCTGCACGGACGGGACGTTCGCGTGGTCGGGTGTCCGGCACACGGAGAAGGTGACCCACCTCGCCGAGCCCATCACGATCGAGAAGCGGACGGCGTCCTACAAAGCCGACCTCGACGTCATCGACACGGTGGTGTACCACCAGACGATCAGCCCCCGGCCCGAGGGCGCGAGCTCCTCGGACGTGCTCGCGTCGCTGGGCACCTATCTGAAGGCCGACGAGCCGCTCGGCGGCGGACGCGGGCAGGTCGACACCCGGATCGGCGCCGGGTACGAGGAGGGGACCGGGCTGGAGAAGGGCTCCTACTACGCCTGGAGCTACCTCAACCTCGTCGACGCCGACTTCACTTACACCTGCGGGGACGGCGAGCCCGTCAAGGGCCATGTCCGCACCTGGGACAAGACCGGCTCCGACTTCCGGTCCTGCGCCGAGAAGGCACCGAGCGAGAGCGGCAGGGAGGCCGCCGCCCGCCGCTGTCCGACCGGTTCCAAGGCCGCCGAGGCCGCCTGAACCGGCCCCCGGAGGCCGTTCCTGTCAATGCCACGTACCATGGGGTGAGGCCGTGGCATGTACAGCCCGGCAGGGTCCGCGTCACACAGACGTACGCGCAGGCCCCTACCACACCACTCCGGGAGTACGCCGCACTATGGCCACGCGCCACGACATCCGCAATGTCGCCATCGTCGCCCACGTCGACCACGGCAAGACCACCATCGTCGACGGCATGCTGAAGCAGGCCGGCGCCTTCGCCGCGCACCAGCTCGAAGGTGTCGACGACCGCATGATGGACTCCAACGACCTGGAGCGTGAGAAGGGCATCACGATCCTGGCCAAGAACACGGCGGTGAAGTACCACCCGAAGGACGGGGGGGACGTCATCACCATCAACATCATCGACACCCCCGGTCACGCCGACTTCGGTGGCGAGGTCGAGCGCGGTCTGTCCATGGTCGACGGTGTCGTCCTGCTGGTCGACGCCTCCGAGGGCCCGCTGCCGCAGACCCGCTTCGTGCTGCGCAAGGCGCTCCAGCAGCGTCTGCCCGTCATCCTGTGCATCAACAAGACGGACCGTCCGGACTCCCGGATCGACGAGGTCGTCAACGAGACCTACGACCTCTTCCTCGACCTGGACGCGGACGAGGAGCAGATCGAGTTCCCGATCGTCTACGCCTGCGGCCGTGACGGCATCGCCTCGCTGACCAAGCCGGAGAACGGCACGGTCCCGGCCGACTCCAACAGCCTGGAGCCGTTCTTCTCGACGATCCTCCAGCACATCCCGGCCCCGACCTACGACGAGGACGCGCCGCTCCAGGCCCACGTCACCAACCTGGACGCCGACAACTTCCTCGGCCGTATCGCGCTGCTCCGTGTCGAGCAGGGCGAGCTGCGCAAGGGCCAGACCGTCACGTGGATCAAGCGCGACGGCTCCATGTCCAACGTGCGCATCACCGAGCTGCTGATGACCGAGGCGCTCACCCGCAAGCCCGCCGAGGTGGCCGGCCCCGGTGACATCTGTGCCGTCGCCGGTATCTCGGACATCATGATCGGCGAGACCCTCGCCGACCCCGAGAACCCGATCCCGCTCCCGCTGATCACGGTCGACGAGCCCGCGATCTCCATGACCATCGGCACCAACACCTCGCCGCTGGTCGGCCGGGGCGGCACCGGCAAGGGCGCCGACAACAAGGCGGCCGTCAAGGACCGCAAGGTCACCGCCCGCCAGGTCAAGGACCGCCTCGACCGTGAGCTGATCGGTAACGTCTCGCTCCGCGTCCTCGACACCGAGCGTCCCGACGCCTGGGAGGTCCAGGGCCGTGGTGAGCTCGCGCTCGCCATCCTGGTCGAGCAGATGCGCCGCGAGGGCTTCGAGCTGACCATCGGCAAGCCGCAGGTCGTCACCAAGGAGGTCGACGGCAAGACGTACGAGCCCGTCGAGCGCATGACGATCGACGTGCCCGAGGAGCACATGGGCGCGGTCACGCAGCTCATGGGCGTCCGCAAGGGCCGGATGGACAACATGTCCAACCACGGCTCGGGCTGGGTGCGCATGGAGTTCGTCGTGCCGTCCCGCGGTCTCATCGGCTTCCGGACCGAGTTCCTGACCCAGACCCGCGGTACGGGCATCGGGCACTCCATCCACGAGGGCTTCGAGCCCTGGTTCGGCAACCTCCAGACCCGTAACAACGGTTCGCTGGTCGCCGACCGCTCCGGTGCCGTCACCGCCTTCGCGATGACGAACCTCCAGGAGCGCGGTGTGCTGTTCACCGACCCCGGCACCGAGGTGTACGAGGGCATGATCGTCGGCGAGAACTCGCGCTCCGACGACATGGACGTGAACATCACCAAGGAGAAGAAGCTCACGAACATGCGGTCGTCGTCGGCCGACTCGTTCGAGGCGATCGTGCCGCCCCGCAAGCTCTCCCTGGAGCAGTCGCTGGAGTTCTGCCGCGACGACGAGTGCGTGGAGGTCACCCCGGAGGCGGTTCGCATCCGCAAGGTGAACCTGGACGCCCGTGAGCGCGCCCGCGCCGCGAGCCGCGCCAAGCACGGCTGATCCACGATCAGTTCCTGAGCCCGGGTGCCCCCATCATGGGGGCACCCGGGCTTTTTGCAACCCATTTTCAGTCAGGTTCCTGTGGATCAGCGGTGAACGATGTCCGTAATGCGGAGATCCTCGCCCGATACCCATGTAACACGTCCGTTTCGCGGCCTTCTCGCACCAGACAGTTTGTCCAGATTTTGGAAGATGTACGGGCCAGCTGTGACTGAATTGAGATTTAAGAACAGTGGTCGGTACTTGGCTCATGGCAGATAGTTAGCCGCGTAGCGCTCGGGTCAATGGGTCTCGCGCCGTGGGGACGGCGCCGACTCACGAGCACCAGGGGGTGCCTGACCCTCCGTCAGGGGTGTCGGAGGACGGGCAGTACCCCCTCCTGTTGGTGAACACGTGGAGTCATGAGGAGGAGTCCCATGCGCGGTGTCACAAGCACCAGGTGGGTCACAGCGTCCGCAAACTGCGTCAACTCCGCGCCGGCGTACGGCGATCGGCTCTGAGGGGCTTCGCTCCTACCACTACGCGCGTCCGGCTGCGGGTTCTTCCGTGGGCCGGGGCATGCGCCGACGCTTCTTCATGATCCGACCCGCGATCGCGCACACCCGTGCCGGTCGCCGGTTCGGCACACCCACACCTGCGAAACGGACGAACTGTGACCAGTCCTATCGACATCGAAGGCGGCGGGACCCCGGTCGTCGTCGACGGTGACCAGCAGCCGGCGACGAAGCCGGAGGAGGCCAAGCAGCTGGAGGGCCGCTCTCCGGGCCAGTTGATGTGGATCCGCTTCAAGCGCGACCGCACCGGAGTGATCTCGGCGTACGTCGTGATCTTCTTCTTCGTGGTCGGCCTCGCGGCCCCGCTGATCTCCAAGCTCTACGGCAAGGACCCGTACACGGTGTTCGCGGACGAACGCCCCGAACTCTTCGACAGCGCGGGCGTCCCGCTCCAGCCCAACGGCGGTATCAGCGGCGAGTTCTGGTTCGGCCTGGAGCCCGGCAACGGCTACGACGTCTTCACCAAGCTGCTCTACGGCATCCGCAACTCCCTGATGATCTCGCTCGCGGTCACCGTCGCGACCGTGCTGACCGGCATCGTCCTCGGGGTCGCGGCCGGCTATCTCGGCGGCAAGACAGACCAGTTGATCAGCCGGGTCATCGACTTCCTGCTCGCTTTCCCGTCCCAGCTGTTCTTCATCGCGAGCATGCCGGTCGTGGTCTCGCTGTTCGTCAGCCCGCGCGACGAGACGCCGGTGTACGTCCGGGTCGTCGCCCTCATCGCGGTGCAGTGGTTCCTCGGCTGGATGAGCCTCGGCCGCATCCTGCGCGGCACCACACTCTCCCTGCGGGAACGGGAATTCATCGAAGCCGCCAAGGTCAGCGGAGCGTCTCCCACCCGGATCATCCGCAGGGAGATCCTGCCCAACGTGGTCACCCCGATCCTGGTGCAGTCGACGTACATGCTGCCCAACTTCGTGACCGCCGAGGCCGGTCTGAGCTTCCTCGGCGTCGGGATCGTCGAACCGACGCCGGACTGGGGGCAGATGTTCTCCAAGGCGTCGACCGAACTCGTGATGCAGAACGACATCACCTACATGTTCTTCCCGGGCATCTCGATGATCATCTTCATCGTGGCGTTCAACCTGCTCGGGGACTCGGTCAGGGACGCCTTCGATCCCAAGACGGCGCGCTGACCGAGGAGTTGTGGGCGTCCTCGCCCGACACCGACCGGATGGCACGTTGCCGGTCCGCACTTCAAACCGCACTGGCGCAGGTCGCACCGGTGACACAAGATGGGTGGAATCTGAGTGATGGGTAAGGGTGGACGCCACGCGTACGCCGCGCTCTCACTGCTGGCGGCGGGGGCTCTCGTGCTCACCGGCTGCAGCGAGGGCGGCAGCAAAGGCAGCGACAACGACAAGCAGGACAAGGAGAACGCCCAGCGCCAGCAGGCCGGCATCTCCTTCGGCAACGCCAAGGACTCGACGGGGCCGGCCGCCGAGATCGCCGGCGCCAAGGCGGGCGGCACCGTCAACGTGCTCCAGCGGGACAGCTTCGCGCACCTGGACCCGGGGCAGATCTACGTCTCCGACGAGATGGCCCTCTCGCAGCTCATCCACCGCGGTCTGACCGCCTACAAGGCCACCAGCGACGACGGCAAGAAGCACCAGGTCGTCGGCGACCTCGCCACCGACAGCGGTACCACCAGCGACGGCGGCAAGACCTGGAAGTACACGCTGAAGGACGGGATCAAGTGGGCCGACGGCTCCGCGATCACCGCCAAGGACGTGCGCCAGACCTTCGAGCGGCTCTTCGCGCCGTTCATCTCCAACGGCCCGACCTACATCCAGCAGTGGCTGGCCGACACCCCGGGCACGGAGTACCGCAAGCTCCTCCCGGACGGCCCGTACAAGGGCAAGCACCTCCCGGACACCGTCCTGGAGACGCCCGATGACAAAACGATTGTCTTCAAGTTCAAGTCGCCCAAGCCCGACCTGCCGTACGCGCTCGCCATGGCCGGCTACTCCGTCGTGTCCGCCGAGAAGGACACCAAGGTCAAGTACGACAAGTCCCCGATGACCTCCGGTCCTTACAAGATCTCGGAGTTCAAGTCGGGCAAGACGATGACGCTGGTCAAGAACACCAACTGGGACCCGAAGACCGACGCGGTCCGGCACCAGTACGTCGACCGGTTCAACATCGAGTTCAACAAGCAGTTCGAGGACTCGACCAAGGCCATCCTCGACGACACCGGCGCCAACGCGACGGCGATCAGTCTCAGCAACCAGGTCGACGCGGGCAACCTGACCAAGGTCCTGAACGACGCCGCGATGAAGAACCGCACGGTCTCCGGCTACCAGCCGTACGTGGGACAGATGAACATCAACCTGTCCCAGCCGGAGATGCAGTCCAAGGAGGTCCGCGAGGCCATCGCCTACGCCCTGCCGATCACGCCGTTCGTGCGCGCCTTCGGCGGCACCGACGCGATGGAGGTCGCCGGCGGTCTGATCAGCCCGACCGTCTCCGGCTACGACCCCAAGTTCGACCCCTTCGGCAAGAAGGCCAAGCCCGCCGGTGATCCGGCCAAGGCCAAGCAGCTCCTGGAGAAGGCCGGCAAGGTGGGCCTGAAGCTGACCTTCGGCTACATCAACACCCCTGAGGGCCAGCAGTACTCCACCGCCATGGCGGCGGGCCTGGAGAAGGCCGGCTTCGACGTGCAGCGCCAGGAGATCCCGGCCGAGACGTACTACGACAACGTCAGCAAGGTCAAGAACAACTACGACATCTACCACACCGCGTGGGGTGCCGACTGGCCGAGCGCGTCGACCGTGATCCCGCCGCTCTACGACGGCCGCCAGATCCAGGACGGCTCCTCGAACTACTCACACATCAACGACCCCAAGGTGAACGCCGACATCGACAAGGCGAACACCATCACCGACCCGATCAAGGCCGCCGAGGCCTGGAACAAGATCAACGAGTACATCGTGAAGGACGTCGTCTCCAACATCCCGACGGCGTACTACAAGCAGACCCAGATCGCCGGGTCCAAGATCGGTGGCCTCGCGTACGACGACGTCATCGGCGGCGTCGACCCGCGCAGGCTCTTCGTGAAGTAACCCGTCCAAGCGGCGTCCGGTGCGTCCCGTCCCGTTCCCGTGGCGGGGCGCACCGCGCCGCCCAGGCTTCGCCCGAAAGCTGCCACTGAGATGCTGCGCTTCCTCTTCCGCCGGATCCTCGGCTCACTCGTGATCCTGGTCCTGCTGACCGTGGTCGCCTTCCTGCTCTTCTTCGGCATGCCCCGCGACCCGGCGCTGCTGATGTGCGGCAAGACCTGCACGCCGGACTCCCTGGCGAACATCCACCACACACTGGGACTCGACAAGTCGATCCCGGAACAGTTCTGGATCTTCCTGTCCGGGCTGGTCACCGGACGCAATGACTTCGAGCAAGGGCCCTGCCCCGCCCCGTGCTTCGGGTACTCGTACCACACCAACGAGCAGGTGTGGTCGACCCTGATGGACCGGCTGCCGCTCACGCTGTCGCTCGCGGCCGGCGCCACCGTCGTCTTCCTGTTCGTCGGCCTCGGCACCGGACTGCTCGCCGCCTGGAAGCGCGGCACCCTCGTGGACAAGTCCTTCACCGCCGGTTCCATGGTGCTCAGTTCGATGCAGATCTACTTCCTCGGGCCCCTGGCGCTCGCGATCCTCGTCTACCAGACGCACATCTTCGAGGAGCCCGAGTACACCTCGATCACCGACAACCCCGTCGCCTGGTTCACCGGGCTGATCATCCCCTGGGCCGTGCTGTCCACCATCTTCGCCGCGCAGTACACCCGTATGGCCCGCTCCTCGATGATCGAGCAGCTCCAGGAGGAACACGTCCGCACCGCCCGCGCCAAGGGCATGAGCGGCCGCTACGTCTTCTTCCGCTACGCCTGGCGTGGTTCGCTGATCCCCATCATCACCATCCTCGGCATCGACCTCAGCTCTCTGCTCGGCGGCGCGATCATCACCGAGTACACCTTCGGACTGCCCGGTCTCGGACGGCTCGCGGTGGAGTCGGTGCAGTTCAGCGATCTGCCGCTGCTGCTCGGCGTGATGCTGTTCGCCGCCGCCGTGATCCTGCTCTGCAACATCGTCGTCGACGCCTGCTACGCCTTCATCGACCCGCGCGTCCGGCTGTCCTAGGCCTAGGAGTTCTGTGGTGACCACTCTGACCGAACCGGCCGGGGCGCCCGTTCCCTCCGACGCGGGTGCCTTCCTCTCGGTGCGCGACCTGCACGTCAGTTTCCGCACCGAGGACGGCACCGTCCGCGCCGTCGACGGGCTCTCCTTCGACCTGGAGCGCGGCAAGACCCTCGGCATCGTCGGCGAGTCCGGCTCCGGCAAGTCCGTGACCAACCTGACGATCCTTGGGCTGCACAACCCGAAGTTCACCACCGTCGAGGGCGAGATCCTGCTGGAGGGGCGGGAGTTGACCACCGCCCGGGAGCATGAGCTGGAGAAGCTGCGCGGCAACAAGGTCGCCATGATCTTCCAGGACCCGCTCACCGCGCTGTCGCCGTACTACACGGTGGGCCGGCAGATCGCCGAGCCGTACATGAAGCACACGGGCGCCTCGAAGAAGGCCGCCTGGGACCGCGCGGTGGAGATGCTCGGCAAGGTCGGCATCCCCCACCCCAAGGAACGGGCGAAGGACTACCCCCACCAGTTCTCCGGCGGTATGCGTCAGCGCGCGATGATCGCCATGGCCCTGGTCTGCGACCCCGACCTGCTGATCGCCGACGAGCCCACCACAGCCCTCGACGTCACGGTCCAGGCCCAGATCCTCGACCTCCTGAAGGACCTCCAGCAGGAGTTCGGCTCCGCGATCATCTTCATCACCCACGACCTCGGTGTCATCGCCGACATGGCCGACGACATCATGGTGATGTACGCGGGCGGCGCGATCGAACGCGGCACCACCAACGAGGTCCTGCGCTCACCCCAGCACCCCTACACCTGGGGCCTGTTGAACTCGATGCCGCGCATCGACTCGGACCTCGACGCCCCGCTGGCACCGATCCCGGGCCAGCCCCCGTCACTGCTGAACCCCCCGTCCGGCTGCCGCTTCCACCCCCGCTGCACCTTCCAGAGCCGGGTCGACGGCACCCGCTGCACCGACGAACGCCCCTTGCTGGCCCCGGACCGCGCCTCCGCCTGCCATCTCACGGCGGACCAGAAGCGGACCATCTTCATCGAAGAGATCAAGCCCAGCCTGGGCTAGTCCGTAGTCCCAGTCCTAGGAGGACACGTCATGAAAGAGGACCTCGTCCTCCCGGCCCCGCGCGAGGCAGTCGCAGAGGCGTCGGGCGACCCGTTGCTGGTCGTCCAGGGGCTCACCAAGCACTTCCCCGTCAAGGGCGGCTTCCCGATCCGCCGTACGGTCGGCGCGGTCCAGGCCGTGGACGGCATCGATCTGACGGTCAACGTCGGCGAGAGCTTCGGCCTGGTGGGGGAGTCGGGCTGCGGCAAGTCGACCACGGGCCGTCTGATCACCCGGCTGCTGGAGCCGACGGCCGGGACGATCTCGTACCGCGGAAAGGACATCACGCACGCCAGCCGCAGTCAGCTGGCGCCGATCCGCTCCGAGATCCAGATGATCTTCCAGGACCCGTACTCGTCCCTGAACCCGCGGCAGACGGTCGGCAAGATCATCGCGGGTCCGATGGAGATCAACGACATCGAGCCGGAGGGCGGGCGGGAACGGCGGGTCCGCGAACTCCTGGAGATCGTCGGCCTCAACCCCGAGCACTACAACCGCTTCCCGCACGAGTTCTCCGGCGGCCAGCGTCAACGGATCGGTGTCGCCCGCGCGTTGGCGCTGGAGCCGAAGCTGATCGTGGCGGACGAGCCGGTCTCGGCCCTCGACGTCTCCATCCAGGCGCAGGTGGTGAACCTGCTCCAGAAGGTCCAGCAGGAGCTGGGCATCGCGTTCCTGTTCATCGCCCACGACCTGGCCGTCGTACGGCACTTCTCGCAGCGCGTGGCCGTGATGTACCTCGGCAAGATCATCGAGGTCGGCGACCGTGAGTCCATCTACACCCGCCCCCGGCACCCCTACACCCACGCCCTGCTCTCCGCGGTGCCCGAGGTGAGCCTGGTGGAGGGAGGGGCGGAGACCGCGGGACGTGAGCGCATCCGGCTCGCCGGGGACGTTCCGTCGCCGATCTCACCGCCGTCGGGCTGCCGCTTCAGGACGCGGTGCTGGAAGGCGCAGGACAAGTGCGCGGCGGAGGAGCCGCCGCTGGTCCGGATCTCCGGGAACCACGAGGGACATCTGACGGCCTGCCACTTCCCGGAGGAGCCGACGACCGAGGGGCGGGACGAGGACATCGTGCTGGATCCGGCGCTGGCGGCGCTGGAGGAGGAGCTGAACGACGACTAGGCGCCCCGCGGGGCCGGCCGACGCCCGGTGAGGGGCGGGCGAAAGGCCGCTGAAAGGCCGCTGAAAGACCGGAGAAAGACAGGCGAAAGACAAGCGAAAGACCCCTGTCCGAGGCTGGGACGCAGAAGCGGGATGGCCGTCACCGACGGCCGCCCGCCGCATCCGATCCATCGGAAAGGAAGAGCACCGTGGAGCACACCACGCACGCCGAGACCTTCGGTGACCAGGGCACGCTCGGCAACTCCGAGGCGCCGCAGCAGCCCGAGTTCATCGAGGTCCGGCTCCTGGACAAGATCGAGACGATCCAGAACAAGCAGATCGACACCTGACAACGGCAGACCCCGGCGGCGGCCCGAACCGCCGCCGGGGTCGTTCTTCGAAGGAGACGATCGTGCAGCTGCCCCGGATCAAGGCGGAGCACGCCCCGCACCGCTTCGACGACGGAACCCTCCGGCTCGGCGGCGGGGTCTACGGAGTCGCGGCGGAGATCGCCGATCCGCACGGCTGGGTCTGGGACGCACTCACCCTGCTCGACGGCGCCACACCGCCGGACCGGATCGAGCGCACCCTCGCGGACAGCCACCCCGCGCTGGGCCCCGAAGGCGCCCGCCGGCTGCTCGCCGAACTGCTGGACACCGGCTATGTCGAGGACGCCGCCGCCACTCCTCCGGACGGCCTCACCGACCGCGAGCGCGAGCGTTACAGCAGGAACCACACCTACTTCCGGTACGTCGACCTGCGCCCCGGCATCGACGCCTGGTCCTCCCAACTGCGCCTCAAACAGGCCCGCGTGACCGTGCTGGGCGTGGGCGGCTCGGGCAGTCACGCCGCGTGGGCGCTGGCCGCCATGGGCGTGGGCACCCTGCACCTGGTGGACCCCGACGTCGTCGAGGAGTCCAACCTCAGCCGGCAGGTGCTCTACACCGAGGCCGACCTCGGCCGCCCCAAGGCGGAGACAGCGGCCCGCCGGCTCGCGGCCGTGAACTCGTCGGGCCGCTACACCCACGAGAGCCGTCGCGCCGACACCGAGGCCGCGCTCACCGAACTCGTGCGGGACCGGGACGTCTTCGTGCTGTGCGCGGACGAGCCCCGCGGCGACCTCATCCGCAAGATGACGAACCGGGTCTGCGCGTCCCTGGGGGTGCCCTGGGTGTCCGCCGGCTACAGCGGCCCCCTGGCGACGGTCGGGGTGTACGCACCCGAGGGCCCCTGCTTCGAGTGCGTCGGCGCCGGCGAGGAGGCCAAGCTCAAGCCGGGGTGGACCCCGCACCTGGGCACCGCCGGCGCCCTGGCCCCGGCCGCCGGTGTCTCCGGGCAGCTCATCGCCCATGAGGTCGTCGCCCTGCTCACCGGCATCGGTGCCACCCCGCCCGGCTTTGTGCGCGGGGTGAACCTGATCGCGCCCGACCAGCATGTCTTCGTACAGCACCCGGCCCGGCCCGACTGCCCGTTGTGCGGGCCGTGACGGCCGCCGCGCCGCCGGAACCGGACCCCACGGTGGTCCTGCACCCGCTGGAGGTGCGGCAGGACCGCGACGAGTGGATCGTCGGACGGCAGGGCAACGAGCAGGTCGTCGCCCTGCCCGAGATCGGCATGGCCGCGCTCCGGCTGCTCGCCGAGGGGCGCACCGTGGGCCAGGCCCGCGGCGCGCTGCGGCGGGACCGCGGCCGTGACCTCGATGTCGAGGCGTTCGCCGAGTCGCTGGCCGCCGCCGGTCTGGTCGCCGCGATCGGCACCCGGCGCTTCGAGACCGCGCCGGTCCCGGTCTCCCTCCCCCGGCTGCGGCAGCGCCACGTCCGCTGGGTGCTCGCTCCCGTTCTGCACGCCGCCGTCCTCGCCGTCCCCGTGGCCGGACTCGTGGCCGTCGTGCTGCGGGGGCGCGGTCTGCCGTCCTGGGACGACCTGGTGTGGGCGCGCCTCGGCACCGTCAACCTCCTCGTGCAGTCGCTCGCCGCCTGGTGTCTGATCGGCCTGCACGAACTGGCGCACCTGGTGACCGCGCGGGCCGCCGGAGTGGCCGGGCGGGTGCGGCTGGGCACCCGCCTCCAGTTCCTGGTGGCGCAGACCGAGGTGTCCGGGATCTGGCTCAAGGGCCGCCGCGCGCGGCTCACCGTGTATCTGTCCGGGCTCGCCGTGGACGGCGCCGTCTGGGGCGGCTGTCTGCTCGCCCTCGCGGCCGGTGCCGACTCGCCCCTGCTGCCGGTCGTCGCGATGACCCTGGTCACCTCCTTCGCCAACCAGTGCCTGGTCTTCATGCGCACCGACCTGTACTTCGTCGCCCAGGACCTGACCGGGTGCCGCAACCTGTACGGCGACGCCGGTGCCTGGCTCCGCCACCTCGGGGCCCGCCTCCTGGGCCGGGCGAGCCGCGACCCGCTGGCCGGGCGGCGACCCGCCGAGCGCCGGATGCTGAAGGCGTACGCCGCGGGCGCGGTGGCGGGCTCGATCGGCTGTGTCTTCGTGGGGCTGCGGCTGCTGCTGGACGTCACCTGGCCGCTGCTGGCCCGCTCCGGCCACCGCCTGCTGACCGACACCGGCCCGCTGCTGCGGCTCGACGCCCTTGTCACGATGCTGCTCCTGGCGGGGCTTCAGCTGCTGTGGGCACGGTTGTGGTGGCGTCGGCACGGGCCGCGGGTGCGCGGGGCGGTGCGCGCCGCGCGGGGGTGGGCGACGCGGGGCGCGGGCTGAGGGGCTGACGGGGGGCTGCTTGACGGTCCTGCCTGGGGTGGGAGTGCCTGGTCGGAGCGCCTGAGCGAGGGGCCCTCCAATTCCTGTGAGCCGGGCGGGCGTTGCCTGCCCTTCAGCCCTGGATTACGTTCTGTGAATGCTCACCCCCCGGCTTTGCTTTCGTGTACTCGGCCCCCTGGAAGTCGAGATCGAAGGGCAGCCCGCCGCACTCACCGGACGGCAACGCGCGCTGTGCACCGCGCTTCTGCTCCACGCCAACCATGTGGTCTCCGTCGACCGGCTGATCGACTTCCTGTGGGACAGCCGCCCACCCGGAGCGGGCGCCGCGCGGGTGCGCGCCCTGGTCGCGGAGGTCCGACGGGTCCTCGGCCCGCTCGGCCCCAGCCTGCTGACCACCCGCCGGCCCGGCTATGTCATGCACGCCCGCCCCGGCGAACTCGACCTGCTCACCTTCGAGCACCTGGTCGAGGACGGTTCACGCGCCGCGGCGAACGGCGACTGGGACACCGTGCGACAGCACGCCGAGCGGGCCCTCGGCCTGTGGCGGGGCGAGCCGTTGTCCGACCTGCCGGAGGCGGCCGTCCGTGAGGCGGAACGGCGACGGCTCGGCGAACTGCACCTCGTGGCCCGGGAGAGCATGGCCGAGGCGGACCTCGAGACCGGCCGGCACCGGCAGGCCGTCGCCGAACTCCTGCGCCTCACCCCCGCCCACCCCCTGCGCGAACGCCCGCACGCCCTGCTGATGCGCGCCCTCCAGGCGGACGGGCGGCCCGCCGAGGCCCTCCAGGTGTACGCCGAGCTGCGCCGCCGCATGGTCGACGAGCTCGCCATGGAGCCCTCGGACGACCTGCGGACCCTGCACCGGCGGCTGCTGGCCGGCGGCCCTCCACCCACCGTGCCGTCCACGAGCCGGCCCCCCGCCGCCCGGCCCGCCTCCGCCGCCCCGGAGCCGCCCGGACGTCGTGTCCCCCGCCAACTGCCGCCCGCGCCCCGGCGATTCGTCGGCCGCGACACCGAACTGCGGCGCCTGGACTCCGGCCTGCGCACCGCCGAACCGCTCGCCCTGCTCGTCGGCCCGGCCGGCGTCGGCAAGAGCGCCCTGGCCCTGCACTGGGCCCACCAGGTCGCCGACCGGTTCCCCGACGGGCAGCTCTTCCTTGACCTGCGGGGTTTCGACGACGCCGAACCCATGGGCCCCGAGGAAGCGCTGCCCCTGCTGTTGCAGGGACTGGGCTGCGGCCCGCGGGACATCCCGCTCGGCACGGAGGCGCAGACCGCCCTGTACCGGACCCTGCTGGCGGACCGCCGGGTCCTGGTCGTCCTGGACGACGCGGCGGACGCCGCGACCGTACGGCTGCTGCGGCCCGCCTCCGCCGGGTCCCTGACCCTCGTGACCAGCCGCGACAAGCTCAGCGGGCTGGTCACCCTGGACGGTGCGTACCGGGTGCCGTGCGACGTGCTGGAACACACCGGCGCCCTGGAGCTGATCAGCGCCGTGGTCGGTGCCGAGGCCGTCGACGCCGATCCGGAGGCCGCCGCCGAACTGGTCGAGCTCTGCGACCGCCTGCCGCTGGCCCTGTGCGTGGCCGGTTCATGGATCGGCGGCAGACCCGGCAGCATCCGGACCTACGTCCGCGACCTCGCCGACCGCGGCCGGCTCGCCCGGCTGCATGTCGAGGGCGAGGAGAGCATCGCCGTACGCGCCGCCCTCGACATGTCGTACGGCGCCCTCCCGGACGCCGCCCGGCGTGTCTTCCGGCAGTTGGGTCTGCTCCCCGGCACCGGTCGCTCGCTCCGCGCCGCCGCCGCGACCGCGCACACCGGCGAGGCCGAGGCGGCCGACCTGCTGCGGCTGGCCCAGCGGGTGCACCTGCTGCACGACGCCGGTCACGGCCGCACCGCCTGGCACGACCTCGTGCACGAGTACGCCCGCGACCGCACGGCCGCCGAGGACACGGCCGCCGAACGCGCCGCGGCCGTCGAGCGGGTCCTCGACCACTATGTGCAGAGCGTCGTCAACGCGGCCAGGACGGCGGGTCTGTACGTCATGCGGGACCGCCCCGACGCCGTCGACGGCTCGCTGCCGCGGGAGTTCCGCACGACGGAGGAGGCCTACGACTGGTTCGACGCCGAGTGGGACGACATCGCGGCGGCCATCGTCCATGCCGCCGAGCACGGTCCCGCCCGGTTCGCGTGGGGACTGGTCGACGCCTTGCAGGACCTGTTCCACCACCGGCGTCCGCTCGCCGACTGGATGCGGCTGGCCCTGCTGGCCCGCGCGGCCGCCGAACGCGACGGAGACCTGCGCGGCCAGGTCGCGATGCATGTCTCCGTGGGCCACGCCCGCTGGCGCAACGGGGACCTGCGCGGTGCCCTGGCCGAGTACGAGCAGGCGGAGGAACGGGCGCGCAGGGCCGACTGGACCCACGGCGAGGCCGTGGCGCTCCAGGGCGCGGCCGTCACCCTGAAACTGCTCGGCGAACCCCTGCGGGCCCTGCCCCGCTACCGGCGCGCCCTCGCCCTGTACCGCACCCTGGGAGAGGTCAGGAGCGAGGAGGTCATGCTGATCAACATGGCCTCGCTGAACCTGGCCCTGGGCCGGACCGACGCGGCCGAGGAGGCGGCCACCGCCGCGCTCGCCCTGATCGGCGCCACCGCGGACCACCACCGGGCGCTGGCCCTGGTCAACCTCGCCCTGACCCGGCAGAAGCAGGCCCGGTTCGCCGAGGCGGAGGCCGCGCTGCGCACCTCCTTCCTCGTCTGCCGTGACTCCGGGTCCACCTACGCCGAGGCGGTCGCCCTGGAGACCCTGGGCCGGGTACGGGCCGACGCGGGCCAGGACGAACGCGCGCTGGCGGCCTACGAGGACGCGCTCGCCATCTCGCTGCGGGCGGAGAACCGCAACTGCCAGGTCGACTCCCTGGTGGGGCTGGCGGCACTGAAGCTACGGGCCGGGTGGGCGGACGAGGCGGCCGGCCACCTGGACGCCGCCTTCGAGATCGCCGAACGGACCGGGCACCGCGCGGGCCACGTAGAGATCCTGGTGGAACGCGCTGCCGTCGCCCGCGCGGCCGGCCTCCCCGGCGTGGCCCTGGACCACCTGGAGCGCGCCGCAGGCCTGGCCGTCGACGGCAGCCCGCTCACGCTGCCCCGGGTCCTGGTGGCCGCCGCGGTGATCCGGCTGGAGAACGGTGACCCGGCCGGGGCGCTGGACGTGGCGGAGGAGGCGGTCGCGCTGGCCCGGGACTCCGGCCAGCGCCTGATCCACGCCCGTGCCGCGCTGGCCCTGGCCGCCGCTCATGAGGCCCAGGGCGACCCGGAGCCGGCCGCCGCGGCGCGGGCGGAGGCCGCCGCCCTGTTCGACGCGACCGGCACCCCGGAACACGCCCGCGCGGCGTTGCCCGGACCGCCCCCCGGTCACGTACGACCGCGGCCCGCGGCCCCGCACCGTGAGCTGCCCCTGGACGCGGAGTCCCGGCTCGACCTGTACCTGACCGAACACTTCACCGAGCCCGGCGACGACGGATGAGCCGGGCGCGGGGCCCGGGGGCGTGGCGTCGCCCCCGGGCTGTCCCGGTCGAGCCGGATGTCAGTGAGGTGTCGCCGTGCCGGCGGCGGCCGGGAGCAGATCCGGGTCCCGGGCCAGGATCCGCCCCCGCAGGGCACGCAGTTCGGGACCCGGCTCGCAGCCCAGCAGATCGGCCATCCGCAGGCGCAGCAGATGGAAGCAGTCCAGCGCGTCCGCCTGCCGGCCGGCCTGGTGGAGGGCGAGCATGAGCAGACCGGTGACCTTCTCGTCGAAGGGGTGCATGTCCGCCAGCCGGCTCAACCGCCGCAGGCACTCCTCGACCCGCCCGGACCGCAGACCGAGTTCGGCGCTGCCGACCAGCGCCTCCCGGTGCTCGCGCCGCAGCGCCACCCGCGCCGTCTCCGCCCAGGGAGTGCGCACATCGGAGAGCGGTTCGCCGCGCCACAGTTCCAGGGCCTGGGTGAACAGATCGAGCGCGCGCTCGGTGCTCCCGTCCCTGGCGCTGAGCCGGGCCTGCCGTACCAGGGCGCGGAACCGCATGGTGTCCACGCTCCGCTCGTCGATCGCGAGGACGTATCCGCCGCGCCTGCGGGACAGCTCGAAGGCCTCGCCCGTCCGGTCGGCGCCGCCCAGCGCCTTGCGCAGCCGCGTGGCCTGGATGTAGAGCGCCTCGCGCGGATGCTGGGGCAGCCGCTCGGACCACACGCGCTCCGCCAGTACCTCGTCGGCCACGAAGGTGCCCGGGGTCCAGGCCAGGGCGGCCAGCAGAAGCTTCGTGCCGTGCGGGAGCGGCACCCTTTCGCCGGTGCGGACGCGTGCCTCCACGCATCCCAGCAGCTGTATGTCCATGGCGTCCCCCGTATCCGGAACCACTGAGACCACCACTGTGCCGGGCCGCTGTTCGGATCCCGCACGGATCCCGCACGGCCGCCGGGCGGGTGAGCCGGAACGGGGTGTCAGCGGCGTCCGGCGACGGTGATGATCTCGGGGCTCGCGGCGGTCATCGGCCCCCGCCCCCAGTCCCCGTACTGCTCCACCACCGTCAGGCCCGCCTCGGCCAGGAACCTCTCGATGCCGTGCCGGTCGAGGAACCGGAGCGTGGTCGTGCTGACCCGGGGACCGTTCCACCGCACGCCCTCGTAGGTCTCGGTGAAGGTGACCCGGTCGCCGAGGACGGGGCGGGTGACCTGCTGCCACATCCAGGCGACCGATCCCTCGGCGTCGGCGCACTCACGGATGTGCTCGGGGCCCCAGCCCTCCCACGCCCGGGCCGCCGGGTTGCGGGTCTCGAACACGAACCGCCCTCCGGCGCGCAGCGCGTCCCGGACGGCACGCAGGGTCTGCCGTACGTCCTCCTCGGCGACGAGTGCCTGGAAGGCGTGCCCGGTCATCACGACGAGTTCGAACTCCCCGTGCCAGACCTGGGACCGCAGATCGCCGAGCACCCACTCCACCCCGGGTGCCCGCCGCCGCGCCTGCACCAGCATGGCGGCGGCCGGATCGATCCCCACCAGCCGTCCGCGATGCCCCGTGGCCCGGGCCCGGGCGAGCAGCCGTCCGGTGCCGCAGCCGACGTCGAGGACGGTGGAGGCGTCCCGCACGAGGCCGGCGTAGAAGTCGTCGCACGGGCCCCAGGGGTTGAGGGAGTCGTACAGCGCGGCGAGCGAGGGATCCGCGAACGAGCGATCGACCATCGCGGCAGTGTGCCACACCCTACTGAACGGCGTGACAGGATCAGGCCTCCACGACCCTGGAGGGAGCGGGAGTTGCTGCACCACGTAGAGCTGTGGGTACCGGACCTGGAGCGGGCGGTGACGTCCTGGGGCTGGCTGTTGGAGCGGCTGGGCTGCGCGCCGTACCAGAGCTGGCCGGCGGGCCGCAGCTGGCGCATGGGGGAGACGTACGTCGTCCTGGAACAGTCCCCGGCGCTGACGGGCGACCACCACGACCGGCTGCGCCCCGGCCTGAACCACCTCGCGTTCCACGTACGGGATCGCTCGACGCTGGACGAACTGGTGACGGCGGCGCCCGCCCACGGCTGGACCCTGCTCTTCCCCGACCGGCACCCGTTCGCGGGCGGGCCGGAGCACCGCGCGGCGTATCTGGAGAACGAGGACGGGTTCGAGGTGGAGCTGGTCGCCGCGGACGCTCGCTAAAAGGTTCGACAGGGCGGTGCCGGGCGGGCATCATCCCTCCCGATGACACGAACCGACACCCCCGCCGCCTGGGACGAACGCACCCAGCTCACCACCTTCCTCGACTACACCCGGGCCACCGCCGTCGCCAAGTGCGAGGGCGTCTCCGCGGAGAACGCGGTCAGGGCCCCGCTGCCGGGCTCACCGCTCATGACCCTGGCCGGGCTGGTCAACCACCTCCGCTGGGTGGAGTACTGGTGGTTCCAGGTCGTCTTCCTCGGCGAGGAGGACAACGGCCCCTGGACCGAGGAGGACCCCGACCGCGAGATGCGGATCGCCGTCGACATGCCCCTCGCGGACGTCCTGCGCGACTACGAGGAACAGTCCGCCCGCTACCGCGAGCTGGTCACCTCGAACGACCTCGACACCCCGTCGAAGCGCCCCATCCGCGACGGCCGCCACCCCGACCTCCGCTGGATCCTCCTCCACCTCATCGAGGAAACGGCCCGCCACAACGGCCACTTGGACATCGTCCGCGAACTGGTGGACGGAAAGACCGGGGTGTGATGCTCGGGGGAGTGGAGCTCGGTTTCCACCCCGCCGACGACACCCGCAACCCCCGCGGCGGCAGCCCGGTCGTCTACTGGGCCGTGGAGAGCGTGGACACGACCCGAACCGCCCTGCTGGACAGGGGCTGCACTCACCACCGGGGCCCGCTCGACATCGACGACGGCCGACGCATCTGCCAGCTCGTCGATCCCTTCGGGACCGTCTTCGGGCTCGACGGACCCGCCTGACACGGTGCGCAGCACAAAGGCCCGCGCCTGGGTGGGTGCGGGCCTTTGGTTCCCCTGGAAGCGGACGGTCTCGGGCTCGGGTCAATGGGCCTTGAGAGTCCGTTCCCTGTAGGAGACGGCTGACGGAAAGGGGTGTGTCAGCTCGCCGCCTGGGGGTCCTTGGAGAGACGCGGGGCCGGAATGGTTCCCTCCGTCTCCGGGTAGTGGCACGCCGTCAGGTGGCCCGGCTTGTTGCCCTCGACCTGGACCAGCGGGGGCGCCTCGGTCGCGCACTTCTCCGTCGCCTTCCAGCAGCGGGTGCGGAAGCGGCAGCCCGACGGCGGGTTCAGCGGGGAGGGGACGTCGCCCTGGAGGCGGATGCGCTCACGGGCCGGGGTCTCGTCGACCGTGGCCTCCGGCACCGCCGACAGCAGCGCCTTCGTGTACGGGTGGCGCGGGTTGCCGTACAGGTCGTCACGGTCGGCGATCTCGACGATCTTGCCGAGGTACATGACCGCCACGCGCTGCGAGAAGTGCCGTACGACAGCGAGGTCGTGGGCGATGAAGACGAACGCGATGCCCAGCTCCTGCTGGACCTTCTGGAGCAGGTTGACCACCTGCGCCTGGATGGAGACGTCCAGCGCGGAGACCGGCTCGTCCGCCACGATCAGCTTCGGCTCCAGGGCCAGCGCGCGGGCCACGCCGATGCGCTGGCGCTGGCCGCCGGAGAACTCGTGCGGGAAGCGGTTGTAGTGCTCGGGGTTGAGGCCGACGATCTCCAGGAGTTCGCGTACGCGCTTCTCGCGCCCGCCCGCCGGGTTGAGGTCGTTGATCTCCATCGGACCCGCGATGATCTTGCCGACCGTCTGCCGCGGGTTCAGCGAGGCGTACGGGTCCTGGAAGATCATCTGGATCTCGGAGCGGATCGGCGCCAGCGCCTTGCGGCCCGCGTGCGTGATGTCCTGCCCGCGGTAGGAGATCTTGCCGCCGGTGGGCTCCAGGAGGCGCGTGATCAGGCGGCCCGTCGTGGACTTGCCGCAGCCCGACTCGCCCACCAGGCCGAGGGCCTCGCCCTCGTTCACCTGGAAGTCGAGGCCGTCGACGGCCTGGACCGCGCCGACCGTACGGCGGATCGGGAAGCCGCCCTTGACCGGGAAGTGCTTCGTCAGGCCGGTGACGTCCAGGAGGGGGTTCGTGTTGCTCATGATGGTGAAGTCCCGTCTCGGTTACGTCAGTGCCGGGTCGCGGCGAGGTCGGCGAAGAATTCCTGGCGCTGGTCCAGCGTGAGGTGGCAGGCGGAACCCCGGCCGTCCTCGACCGTGAGCAGCGGGCGCTCGGTGGAGCACCGCCCGCCCGGGACCTTCTCGGCGAAGGAGCAGCGCGGGTGGAAGCGGCAGCCGGACGGGGGGTTCAGCAGCGAGGGCGGCGAACCGGGGATCGGCGACAGCGGCACGTCGACCGGGCCGTCCAGGCTCGGCATGGAGCTCAGCAGGCCGACCGTGTACGGGTGCTGCGGCGTGCGCAGCACCTCCTCCTTCGTACCCCGCTCCACACACCGGCCGCCGTACATCACCAGCACGTCGTCCGCGATGTCGGCGATGACCCCGAGGTCGTGGGTGATGAAGATGATCGCGGTGCCGAACTCCTGCTGGAGGTCCTTGAGCAGGTCCATGATCTGGGCCTGCACCGTCACGTCGAGCGCGGTGGTCGGCTCGTCGGCGATCAGCAGCTCGGGGTCGCAGACCAGCGCCATGGCGATCATCGCGCGCTGGCGCATACCGCCGGAGAACTGGTGCGGATAGTCGTCCACCCGCATGTCCGGCTGGGGGATCCCGACCCGGCGCAGCATCTCGATCGCCCGCGCCCGGGCCGCCGCCTTGGAGGCGCCGGTGTGCTTGCGGTACGTCTCACCGATCTGCTTGCCGATGGTGTGGTACGGCGACAGCGAGGCCAGGGCGTCCTGGAAGATCATCGCCATCTTGTTGCCGCGCAGCTTCTCCAGCTCGGACTCGCGAGCCGTGGTCAGCTCCTTGCCGTCGAGCAGGATCTCGCCGTCGATCGCGGTGCGGTGCCGGTCGTGCAGGCCGAGGATCGTCAGGTTGGTGACGGACTTGCCTGAGCCGGACTCGCCCACGATGCCGAGGGTCTTGCCCTTTTCGAGGTCGAACGAGAGACCGTCGACGGCCTTGACGACGCCGTCCTCGGTGGAGAAGTGGACTTTCAGGTCCCTGACGGAGAGGAAGGCCTGCTGATCGGTGCTCGTCACGGGGACGCTCCTGGGGGTCATGCCGGGGGGTAGCTGGAGGGGGACCGGATCAGGCGAGCCGGATGCGCGGGTCGATGAGGGCGTAGACGGCGTCCACGATGATGTTGGCGAAGACGATGCCGGCCGCCGCGATCATGGTGACGCCGAGCAGCATGGGCAGGTCGCTGTCGTCGACCGAGCGGACCGCGAGCGCGCCCAGACCCTGGATGCTGAACGTGGACTCGGTGATGATCGCGCCGCCGACCAGGGTGCCCATGTCGATACCGAAGATCGTCACGATCGGGCCCATCGCACCACGCCAGGCGAAGCGGAAGAAGACCGAACTGCGGGACAGACCCTTGGCCCGCGCCGTGCGCACGTAGTCCTCGCTGAGCTGTTCCACCAGCTGGGAGCGGGTCATACGGGTGTAGTTGGCCGTGAAGATGATGGACAGCACGAGCCAGGGCAGCAGCAGGCCCGAGAGCCAGGCGCCGGGGTTCTCGGTGAACGGCGTGTACGAGGGCTGGTCCAGCAGGTGGAGCTGGGATACCAGGAAGAACATCGCGATGTAGCCGACGAAGTAGATCTGCATCGACGAGCCGATGAGCGAGAACGAGCTCGCCGCCTTGTCGAGGAACTTGCCCTGCTTGAGCGCGGCCAGCATGCCGGTGCCGACACCGATGATCAGGAAGAAGAAGGCGCCGCCGAGGGCGAGCGAGATGGTGGTGGGCAGCCGCTCCATGATCGTGTCGAACACGTTCACGTTGTTGCTGAACGAGTAGCCGAAGCAGGGTGCGTCACAGTGCCCGACACCCACGTAGTCCCGGCCCACGAAGATGGCCTGGAGCCAGTGCCAGTACTGCACCGGCATCGGGTCGGCGATGCCGAGGTTCTGCCGCACCTGTGCCAGCAGGTCGTCGGGGCAGACCTTGCCGCACGCCATCCGCGCCGGGTCACGCGGGATGGCGTAGAAGAGGAAGAAGGTGACGGCGCTGATGATCAGCAGAATCACGAGTGCGCCGAGCACTCGGCGGACCAGGAAACGGAACATGGGGTGAGACTTTCCGGACGGGGCGCCGTCGCCGGGGTGTGGGGAGCGGGCTTGGACGGGGCCGGGGCGGCGGTCGGTCGGACCGCCGCCCCGGGAAAGCGTCAGGCCTTCGCGAAGACCTTGCCGATGGCGACGCAGGTGTCACCGGCGTTGTAGACCACGCCGCCGACCTTCGAGCCGTAGAAATAGTTACGGATCGGGTTGTAGTCGGGGACCAGGGCCGCGAGTTCCATGATCTGCTTGTCGATCGCGCCCCAGGCCGCGTTGGCCTTGTCCGCGTCGGTGATCGCGGTGGCGGCGGCGATCGCCTTGTTCACGCTGGTGTTGTTCAGCTGCGACCAGTTGACGCCACCGTCGGCGATCTGGCTGCCGTCCCAGCAGGGCTGGATGACGGCGTAACCGGCCGGCCAGTCCGGGCCCCAGCCCGCGGCGAACAGGTCGAAGCCGTTGTCCAGCTGACCGATCTCGGAGTAGAAGGTGGTCTTGTCGACCTGCTTGGTCACCACGTCGAAGCCCGCCTTGGTGAGGGCGTTCTTGATGGTGACGGCTTCCTTGACGGCACGGTCGGACTGCTGGAAGGCGATGACCAGCTTCTGGCCCTCCTTGCCGGCTTCCTTCAGCAGCGCCTTGGCCTTCTCCGGGTCACCGGTCGGCTTGGTCTTCTTGCCGTACAGGTCGAAGTCCTCGTGACCCGGGGTCAGCGGGGAGATGATCGTGGTCGCGGTCGCGGTGACCTGCGAGCCACCACGCTGCTGCTTCAGCTGCTGCGCCGGCCACGCCCAGTTGATCGCCTGACGGACCTTGACGTCCTTGATGCGCGTCATGTTGATCGGGAAGTAGTAGCAGGTCGTGTCGACCTGGGTCAGCACCCGCTGCTTCAGCTTGGCGTCGCCGAGCACCTTGGTGACCCGCTCGGGGGCGACCTCGTTCAGCAGGGACAGCGCGTACTGGTCGTTGCCCGAGTCGGCGATGTAGCGGTCCGTGGAGGCCAGGGACTGGAAGCCGAACTGCATGACGATCTTGTCCGGGTAACCGTTGCGGCACGGGTCGAGGCTGGCGTCCCAGTTCTCGTTGCGCACCAGGGTCAGGGACTTGTCGATGCTGCGGGACTGGATCTTGTACGGGCCGCAGGAGAACGGACGCTGGTCGTACTTCTTCTTCGTGTCCTTGGCCTTGGGCACGATCGCGTAGCCGCGCATGGCGAGCATGAACGGGAAGTCGGCGTGCGCCTCCTTCAGACGGAAGGTGACGGTGTTGCCGTCCGTCTCGATGGAGGAGAGGTGCTTGCCGTCGTAGGGGCCCTTGTACTTGTCGGCGCCCTCGAGCCAGTTCTGCGGGTAGCGGGGGCCCTCGGTGACGAAGTCGGCGAAGAGGCGCTCGAAGGAGTGGCGGACGTCCTCGATGGTGACGACCTTGCCGTCCTCCCACTTGACGCCGTCCTTCAGCGTGAAGGACCAGGTCTTGCCGCCGTCCTTGACGGTGCCGGCGTCGGTGGCGAGGTCGCCGACCAGGGTGGTGTTGCCCTTGGAGTCGACGCGGTAGCCGGTCAGACCACGCAGGAACAGGACCGAACCGGCGCCCGTGTACGAGGAGTAGATCTGCGCCGGGTCCAGGTGGTCGTAGTCGATCTGGTCGAGCGTGTAGATCGTGCCGCCCTTGCGGGCACCCGGCATCTCCGGGGCGGGGCCCTTGGAGTCGGTGGCGGTGCCGATGGCGATCTCGGCGGCCTTGCCCTTCTCGACCGACGGGGTCTTGCTGCCCGAACCCCCGGCGTTGCCGCTGCTGCAAGCGCTCAGGACGGTGCTGGCACCCGCCGCCACACCGGTGGCGATCAGGAAGTTTCTGCGGGAAAAGGACATGGCTACCTGCCTAGACGTGAGGGATGAGAGAGACGTGCTGCCGCTGACGGCCGGTGGACGACTGTGTCCTGGCCGGGGAACTCAGCGCTTGGACTTCGGGTCGAGTGCGTCGCGGACCGAGTCGCCGAGAAGGTTGAACGCCAGGACGAAGATGATCATCGAGACGCCCGGGAAGATCATGAAGGTGATGTCGTCGGTGTAGAACTGCGCACCGCGCTGGATCATCACGCCCCAGTCCGGGGTCGGGTCCTGGATGCCGACGCCGAGGAAGGCGAGGCCCGCCTCCGCGGTCACGAACGCCGGGAGGGCGAGGGTGGACTGGATGAGGATCGGCGTCCACAGGTTGGGCAGCAGCTCCTTGAAGATGATCCGGGCCGGGGAGGCTCCGGTCACCTTGGCGGCCTCGACGAACTCGCGCTCACGCAGGGCCAGTACCTGGCCCCGCAGCAGTCGCGCGATGGAGGCCCAGCCGAAGGCCGTCAGCAGCACGACCAGGCAGACGCCGCGTCCCCAGGCGGGGATCTCCTCGTCGGCGGCCCAGAAGAGGCCGTACACGACGGGCGTGAAGGCGATGAAGAACAGGGTGGAGGGGAACGACAGCACGATGTCGATCACCCGGCTGACGAGGTAGTCCGTCTTGCCGCCCAGGTAACCGGCGGAGACACCGACGACCACGCCGATGACCGTGACCAGCAGCGTGGTGATCGTGGCGATCATCAGCGAGGTCCGGATGCCGTAGAGCAGGAAGGTGAAGACGTCGCGGCCCATCTGCGGCTCCAGGCCGAACCAGAAGTCGGCGTCGATGCCGCCGTTGGGCTTGATGGGATAGCCGGACTCGTTGAAGAGGGTGCCGATCGGCGCGTCCTGGCCGTACTGGTCGTACGGGTTCTTCCCGTACAGCTTGGCTATGAGCGGAGCGGCGACCGCGATCGTGAAGAAGAAGATCACGATGCACGCCGATATGACGCCCGTACGGTCGCGCTTGAACCGGCGCCAGGCGAGCTGCCCGGGAGACCGGCTTTCGTTGGCCTTCGGAGAGGGAGAAGTGATCGACTTCTCGATGCTCTCTTCGGTCACCTCGAGCGGGGCAGCCGCCGATGGAGTTGGGGGGGTCATGGTGCTCCTGGCCCAAGGGAGGGTCTGATGACTCCGCAGGGCACTCCCCTACGGGCTACGCCGGACTTTTTCAACGCAATTCATTCAAGGTCAATAAATTCTCGGTCGACTTGGGTTTCTCTTTACTTTCTTTACCCGAGCTTGACCAATCTGTAGCTACGCGTGTAGCGCCTCGTGATCGATCCGTGTTTTACATCGGGCCAACTGCCCCAATCGGGCAATGAGTTCGATATGCGGACTGTGGCGTGTCGAAATCCGTACATAGGCGGGTCGCAATCCAACGGTTCTGTATCGGAACGTGAAGATCCATTGCGCACTACACGCAAGATCCATTGACGGAGAGGTCGGACGTTCCCGGGAGGTCTCCACCCGTTCCCCTAAAGGGCTCAATACGTGTGCGGTTTGCCTGATTTACGTCGATATTTGGCGGTAACGGATCAGCGCAGTCAATCAGGAGGCACTCCATGCGTGGAGCCACGCACGCCAAGTGGGCCGCATGCGCGGCGGCGGTAGCCCTCGCGGCGACGGCCTGCGGAGGTGGGGACAGCGACAGCGGCGGCGGCAGTGGCGACAGCAGCGCGACGCTCAGCGCCTCCTGGGGCGACCCGCAGAACCCGTTGGAGCCGGCCAACACCAACGAGGTGCAGGGCGGCAAGGTGCTCGACATGATCTTCCGGTCCCTGAAGAAGTACAACCCGGAGACCGGTAAGGCCGAGGACATGCTGGCCGACAAGATCGAGACCAGCGACTCGCAGAACTTCACCGTCACCGTCAAGGACGGCTGGACCTTCTCCAACGGCGAGAAGGTCACCGCCAAGTCCTTCGTCGACGCCTGGAACTACGGGGCCAGCCTCAAGAACAACCAGAAGAACGCGTACTTCTTCGGGTACATCGACGGCTACGACAAGGTCCACCCCGAGGACGGCGGCAAGCAGACCGCGCAGACGCTCTCCGGTCTGAAGCTCACCGGCGACCTGACCTTCACCGTCAAGCTCAACCAGAAGTTCTCGACCTTCCCCGACACCCTCGGCTACCCGGCCTACGCCCCGCTCCCGCAGGCCTTCTTCACCGACCACGACGGCTGGCTGAAGAAGCCGGTCGGCAACGGCCCGTACACCATCGACTCGTACACCAAGGGCTCCCAGATGAGCCTGAAGAAGTGGGACGGCTACCCCGGCGAGGACAAGGCGCAGAACGGCGGCGTGACCCTCAAGGTCTACACCGACAACAACACCGCCTACACCGATCTCATGGCCGGCAACCTCGACCTCGTCGACGACGTCCCCGCCGCCCAGCTCAAGAACGTCCAGGCCGACCTCGGCGACCGCTACCTCAACACCCCGGCCGGCATCATCCAGACCCTCGCCTTCCCGTTCTACGACAAGAACTGGAGCAAGGCGGGCATGGAGAAGGTCCGCACGGGACTGTCCCGGGCGATCAACCGGGACCAGATCACCAAGACCATCTTCAATGACACCCGCACCCCCGCCTCCGACTGGACCTCTCCGGTCCTCGGCGAGGCCGGCGGCTTCAAGAAGGGGCTGTGCGGGGACGCCTGTGAATACGACCCCGACGCCGCCAAGAAGCTCATCGAGGAGGGGGGCGGCCTCCCCGGCGGCCAGGTCAAGATCACGTACAACGCGGACACGGGCTCGCACAAGCAGTGGGTGGACGCGGTGTGCAACTCCATCAACAACGCGCTCGACAACGACAAGGCCTGCGTCGGCAACCCGGTCGGCACCTTCGCCGACTTCCGCAACCAGATCACCGCGAAGAAGATGAGCGGCCCCTTCCGGGCCGGCTGGCAGATGGACTACCCGCTCATCCAGAACTTCCTCCAGCCGCTCTACTACACCAACGCCTCCTCCAACGACGGCAAGTGGTCCAACAAGGACTTCGACAAGCTCGTCGACGAGGCCAACGCCGAGACCGACACCGCCAAGGCCGTCTCCACGTTCCAGGACGCCGAGAAGGTGCTGCGGGACAACATGGGCGCGATCCCGCTCTGGTACCAGAACGGCAGCGCCGGCTACTCGGAGCGGCTGTCCAACGTCAAACTCAACCCGTTCAGCGTCCCGGTCTACAACGAGATCAAGGTCAGCTGACCCGCCATGGGACGCTACGTCGTCCGGCGTCTGCTCCAGATGATCCCGGTGTTCATCGGCGCCACGCTCCTCATCTTCCTCATGGTCAACGTGATGGGCGACCCCATCGCGGGCCTGTGCGGCGACCGGCAGTGCGACGCCGCCACCGCCGCCCAGCTGGAGAAGGAGTTCGGCCTCGACAAGCCGGTCTGGCAGCAGTACCTGACCTACATGGGGAACGTCTTCACCGGCGACTTCGGCACCGCGTTCAACGGGCAGAAGGTCACCGAGCTGATGTCGACGGCGTTCCCCGTGACGATCCGCCTGACGATCGTCGCGATCCTCTTCGAGATCGTCATCGGCATCACGCTGGGTGTCGTCACGGGCCTGCGCCGCGGCAAGCCCGTCGACACCTCGGTGCTGATGCTGACGCTCGTCGTGATCTCGGTCCCGACCTTCGTCACCGGCCTGCTGCTCCAGCTCCTCCTCGGCGTCGAGTGGGGCTGGATCAAACCGTCGGTGTCCACGGACGCCACGTTCAGCGAGCTGATCGTGCCGGGCCTGGTGCTGGCGTCGGTGTCGCTGGCCTACGTGACCCGGCTGACCCGGACGTCGATCGCGGAGAACAGACGGAGCGACTACGTCCGTACGGCGGTGGCGAAGGGCCTCCCGCGACGGCGGGTCATCACCCGCCACCTCCTGCGCAACTCACTGATCCCGGTGGTCACCTTCATCGGCACCGACATCGGCGCGCTGATGGGCGGCGCGATCGTCACCGAGCGGATCTTCAACATCCATGGCGTCGGCTACCAGCTCTACCAGGGCATCCTGCGCCAGAACACCCAGACGGTGGTCGGCTTCGTCACCGTCCTCGTGCTGGTCTTCCTGGTCGCCAACCTGCTCGTCGACCTCCTGTACGCCGTACTCGACCCGAGGATCCGCTATGCCTGAATCCCAGGAGCCCGAGGGCGCGATCGCCGGGACCGGCATGGGTGGCGCCATGGACCTCGCGGTCAGCGAGGCGACCACGCTGGAGAAGGGGCCCGGCCCGTCGGGAGGACCCCAGGGCAAGCCCCGCTCGCTCTGGTCGGACGCCTGGCGCGACCTGCGCCGCAACCCGGTCTTCATCATCTCGGGCCTGGTCATCCTCTTCCTGGTCGTCATCTCCCTCTGGCCGTCCCTGATCGCCTCCGGCAACCCGCTCAAGTGCGACCTGGCCAAAGCACAGGAGGGCTCCCAGCCCGGACACCCGTTCGGCTTCGACGGCCAGGGCTGCGACGTCTACACCCGCACCGTCTACGGCGCCCGTACGTCCGTCACGGTCGGCGTCTGCGCCACGCTCGGGGTCGCCCTCCTGGGCTCGGTCCTCGGCGGCCTGGCCGGCTTCTTCGGCGGCTTCTGGGACTCGATCCTGTCCCGCATCACCGACGTGTTCTTCGCGATCCCCGTCGTCCTGGGCGGCCTGGTCCTCCTCTCCGTGGTCACCAGCAACACGGTCTGGCCGGTGATCGGCTTCATGGTGCTGCTGGGCTGGCCGCAGATCTCCCGCATCGCGAGAGGCTCGGTCATCACGGCGAAACAGAACGACTACGTGCAGGCCGCGCGTGCCCTGGGCGCCTCCAACTCCCGCCAGCTGCTCCGCCACATCGCCCCCAACGCGGTGGCCCCGGTGATCGTGGTCGCGACCATCGCGCTCGGCACCTACATCGCCCTGGAAGCGACGCTCTCCTACCTGGGCGTGGGCCTCAAACCCCCCACCGTCAGCTGGGGCATCGACATCTCCGCGGCCTCCGCCTACATCCGCCAGGCCCCCCACATGCTCCTGTGGCCCGCCGGCGCCCTCGCCCTCACCGTCCTCGCGTTCATCATGCTCGGCGACGCGGTCCGCGACGCCCTCGACCCGAAGCTGAGGTGAGGGCGTGCGGGTGCGGGGAGTCATGAGCGTGCGGGAGACCGTGAGCGCGGGGGAGATGGCGAGAGCGCGGGAAGAACGCCGCCACCGCGCGGGGCTCGCACCGCTGGCGACCGTACCGGTGGCGCGTCGCGCTTGCCCCCGACCCCAGACTGAGGTGAATCGTGCTGCTCGAAGTGCGTGATCTGCACGTGGAGTTCAAGACCCGGGACGGGGTCGCCAAAGCCGTCAACGGGGTCGACTATGCCGTGGACGCGGGGGAGACCCTGGCCGTGCTCGGGGAGTCCGGGTCCGGGAAGTCCGTGACCGCTCAGGCGATCATGGGCATTCTCGACATGCCGCCGGGGCGGATCGCGGGCGGCGAGATCCTCTTCCAGGGCAAGGACCTGCTGAAGCTCAAGGAGGAGGAGCGGCGCAAGGTCCGTGGTGCCGAGATGGCGATGATCTTCCAGGACGCGCTGTCCTCGCTGAACCCGGTGCTGTCCGTGGGCGATCAGCTCGGTGAGATGTTCGTGGTCCACCGGGGCATGTCGAAGAAGGACGCGCGGGCCAAGGCGATCGAGCTGATGGACCGGGTGCGCATCCCGGCGGCGAAGGAGCGGGTCAAGCAGTACCCGCACCAGTTCTCCGGCGGCATGCGCCAACGCATCATGATCGCGATGGCGATGGCCCTGGAACCGGCCCTGATCATCGCCGACGAACCGACCACGGCCCTCGACGTCACCGTCCAGGCCCAGGTGATGGAGCTGCTCGCGGAGTTGCAGCGCGAGTTCAACATGGGGCTCATCCTCATCACCCACGACCTCGGTGTGGTCGCCGACGTCGCCGACCGGATCGCGGTGATGTACGCGGGCCGCATCGTCGAGCAGGCGCCGGTGCACGACATCTACAAGGCCCCGGCGCACCCCTACACGCGCGGCCTGCTGGACTCCATCCCGCGCCTGGATCAGAAGGGCCAGGAGCTGTACGCGATCAAGGGGCTGCCGCCGAACCTGATGGACATCCCGCCGGGTTGCGCGTTCCACCCGCGCTGCCCGATGGCCCAGGACGTGTGCAGGACGGACGAACCCCCGCTGTACGAGGTGTCGCAGGACCGGACGAGCGCCTGTCACTTCTGGAGGGAGTGCCTCAATGGCTGAGCCGATCCTGGAAGTGAGTGGACTGGTCAAGCACTACCCGTTGACCCAGGGTGTGCTGTTCAAGAAGCAGGTCGGTGCCGTCAAGGCGGTCGACGGTGTGGACTTCACCCTCAACAGTGGAGAGACGCTCGGGATCGTCGGGGAGTCCGGCTGCGGCAAGTCAACGGTCGCCAAGATGCTGGTCAACCTTGAGCAGCCGACCGCCGGCTCGATCAAGTACAAGGGCGAGGACATCACCAAGCTGTCCGGCAAGGCGCTCAAGTCGGTGCGCCGCAACATCCAGATGGTGTTCCAGGACCCCTACACCTCCCTCAACCCCCGGATGACGGTCGGCGACATCATCGGCGAGCCCTACGACATCCACCCCGAGGTGGCCCCCAAGGGCGACCGCAGACGCAAGGTCCAGGACCTCCTGGACGTCGTCGGTCTCAACCCCGAGTACATCAACCGCTATCCGCACCAGTTCTCCGGCGGCCAGCGCCAACGCATCGGCATCGCACGGGGCCTGGCCCTGCGCCCGGAGGTGATCGTCGCCGACGAGCCGGTCTCCGCGCTCGACGTCTCGGTCCAGGCACAGGTCATCAACCTGATGGACAGCCTCCAGAACGAGTTCGACCTCTCCTACATCTTCATCGCCCACGATCTCTCGATCGTCCGCCACATCTCGGACCGCGTCGGGGTCATGTACCTCGGCCGGATCGTGGAGATCGGCAGGGACGCGGAGATCTACGACCACCCCACCCACCCCTACACCCAGGCCCTGCTCTCCGCGGTCCCGGTCCCCGACCCCGAGGCCCGCGAACACCGCGAACGCATCATCCTGTCCGGCGACGTCCCCTCCCCGACCAACATCCCCTCCGGCTGCCGCTTCCGCACCCGCTGCTGGAAGGCCCAGGAACGCTGCGCCATGGAGGTGCCGGCCCTGGCGGTCCCGAGCGAGTTCCGCCTCCTGCCGGGCCCGGCGGCCCATGACTCGGCCTGCCATTTCGCGGAGGAGATGCAGGTGGTGCCACCCGAGGAGCCGGAGTAACACGGAGGCAACTTGGCTGACCCGGTTCCGATATACGGACGCGTCAGGCTGAACAACGTACGGCCGTGCGGGTGCCGTAAACGGGCCGGGACGCGCCATGTCGTCCCGGCCCGTTGCCGTACCCGGCCTCCTACAGCCCCAACGACCGCTTCAGGAAGTCCACCTGGAGCAGCAGCAGGTTCTCCGCGACCTCCTCCTGCGGGGTCATGTGGGTCACCCCGGACAGGGGCAGCACCTCGTGCGGGCGGCCCGCGGCGAGGAGCGCCGAGGACAGGCGCAGGGCGTGGGCGAAGACCACGTTGTCGTCTGCGGTGCCGTGCACGATCATCAGCGGGCGGTGCGGCTCGGCGGGGGCGGACAGGCCCTCGTCCGTCAGCAGGGAGCTCTTGGCGTACACCTCCGGTGCCGTACCGGGATCGCCCAGGTACCGCTCCGTGTAGTGGGTGTCGTACAGCCGCCAGTCCGTCACCGGAGCGCCCGCGATCCCGGCGTGGAAGACGTCGGGGCGGCGCAGGACCGCCAGCCCCGCCAGCCAGCCGCCGTACGACCAGCCCCGGATCGCCACCCGGTCCAGGTCCAGCGGGTAGCGCTCCGCCAGGTCCCGCACCGCCTCCACCTGGTCGTCCAGGGACACCGTGAAGTCGTCGCGGATCGCCTTCTCCCAGGCCGGTGAACGGCCCGGGGTGCCCCGGCCGTCCGCGACCACGACCGCGAAACCCTGGTCGGCGAACCACTGGCTGGTGAGGTGCGCGTTGTGGGCCGCGAGGACGCGCGGACCGTGCGGTCCCCCGTACGGATCCAGCAAAACCGGAAGACGCTCATCCCCTTGGTGGTCCCGAGGCAACAGCACGGCGCACGGGATCCGCCGTGCGCCCCCCTCGGTCAGCGTCAGGCGCGGGGACATACCGGGATCTTCGGCGTACGAGGTGATCGTCGCCGTCGGCTTCCCGTCCCGCAGCACCTGCGCCACGGACCCGGGCCGCCCCGGCACCGCCGAGACCAGTACGCTCACGCCCCCGGCCCGCACCGCCGAGTGCACCCCCGGCTCCTGCGAGACCCGCTCCACCCCGAGCTCGTTGACCCGGTACACATGCACCTCGCCGGTCTCGGGCGCCGCCGCCCGCTCCCCGGCCGACGCCGAGACCAGCACGTCGTCGTCGGACACGTCCAGCACCGCACGGACGTGCAACTGCGGCCCCGTCAGGGGACGGTCGCCCACCGCGAGGACCCGCGCGCCACCCTCGTCCGCGATCCGCACCAGCCGCCCGGACGGGCTCCAGCAGGGCACCCCTGGGAAAAGATCAAGCCAAGTTGGATCTTCGTCGGCATGCACCATCCGGGTCGTCCCCGAGGCCGGGTCCACGGCCAGGAACAGCTGACTGCGCTGGTCGCGCGCCTGTACGAGCAGGAGCGGGGCACTCGCCGCTGACCAGTGCACATGCGCCAGATACGGATAGCGGACCCGGTCCCAGGAGACCTCCGTGCGGGCCCCGTCGAGGCCGACCGTGAACAGCCGGACCTCCGCGTTGGCCGTCCCGGCTTTCGGATACGCGACGTGCTGTGGATCACGTTCCGGATGGGCCGGGTCGGAGATCCACCAGCGCCGCACCGGCGTGTCGTCCGCGCGCGCCACCAGCAGCCGGTCCGACTCCGGGGACCACCAGAACCCCCGTGACCGGCCCATCTCCTCGGCCGCGATGAACTCGGCGAGACCGTAGGTGACTTGATCCGACTCCGGTTCCGCGAGGGCCCGGTCCCCCTCGCCCTCGGCGCCGACCACCCGCAGGGCGCCCTGGGCGACGTACGCGACGAAGCGGCCGTCGGGGGAGGGGCGGGGGTCGATCACCGGTCCCGGGACCCGGAGTTCACGGGCCGTACCGGCCCGCAGCTCGGCCGCGAAAAGCCGTCCTGACAAGGCGAAAGACGCCAACTCCACGGCCGCGTCGGTGGCGTAGCCGACGATCCCGGCGCCGCCCTCCCGGCTGCGTTCGCGCCGCGCCCGCTCCTGCGGCGAGAGATCCTCCGTGGACCCGCCGAGGAGGGCGCGCGGGTCGGCCGCCACGCGCTCCCCGCCGTCCGAGGGGTCGAGCACCCACAGCGAACTGGCCCGGTCCGTACCGGAGGACGAGCGCAGGAACACGACACGGGAACCGTCGGGAGCCACGGTGAACGCACGCGGCGCGCCGAGCGTGAAGCGCTGGGTGCGGGCGTGCCGGCGAGGAAAGGAGTCGGACGTCGTCGTCATGCCCCGACCATATTGGCCATACGCCCCCTTGTGCGTCCGTGCGCCGACCGATGCGCGAGTACGGATAGTTATGATCACTAGCGCATAGTGGGTATGAACCCGCTGGCTGTCGTATGGATTTATCTGCCCCCCTGGTCCGAACCCCCCGCGCTCTTGGGATCTTTGGAGGTGAGCCGCCGTGGCGCTCTCGATTTCGGCGGTAGTGCTGCTGGCGATCATCGTCTTCCTGCTGGTCAAGAAGTCAGGACTCAAGGCCGGACATGCGGTCGTCTGCATGCTGCTCGGCTTCTACCTGGCCTCTTCGACCATGGCGCCGACGATCAGCGAGCTGACGACGAACATCGCGGGGATGATCGGCAGCATCAAGTTCTGACCCGTCCCGAGGTCGCCTTTAGGGTGGTCCCATGACGGAACCACCGGCCCGACGCCTCCTCCTGGTGCACGCGCACCCGGACGACGAGTCGATCAACAACGGCGCGACGATGGCTCGCTATGCGGCCGAGGGTGCCCGGGTGACCCTGGTCACCTGCACGCTCGGTGAGCGCGGCGAGGTCATTCCGCCGGAGCTGCGGCACCTGTCGGGCACCGCCCTGGGCGAGTACCGCCTCGGCGAGCTCACCGCCGCGATGCGCGAACTCGGCGTCGAGGACTTCCGTCTCCTCGGCGGCCGGGGCCGCTACCAGGACTCCGGGATGATGGGCCTCGCCGACAACGACGACCCCGCCTGCTTCTGGCGGGCGGACGTCGACGAGGCCGCCGCCGCTCTCGTCCGGGTGATCCTGGAGGTACGGCCGCACGTCCTCGTGACCTACGACGAGAACGGCGGCTACGGCCACCCCGACCACATCCAGGCCCACCGCGTCGCCATGCGCGCCGCGGACCTGGCGGCCGAAGCGGGCTGGACGATCCCCAAGGTCTACTGGAACCGCGTCCCGCGCACGGTCGGCGAACAGGCCTTCGAGCGGCTGGCCGAGGCGCTGCCGAGGCTGCCCTTCGACAAGCCGGGCGTCCTCGACGACGTCCCGGGCGTCGTGGCCGACGAGCGGATCACCACCGAGATCGACGGCACCGCCCACGCCGCCGCCAAGGCCGCCGCGATGGCCGCGCACGCCACCCAGATCACGGTCGCGGCACCCTACTTCGTCCTCTCCAACGAACTCGCCCAGCCCGTCTTCACCACCGAGTACTACGAGTTGGTACGGGGGGACCGGGTACCCGGGGATCGGGAGACCGATCTCTTCGCCGGCACCGGGGACATCTCATGAACGACCACGGATCCATGCTCGCCCAGCCCCTCAAGGCCCCCTCCGTCGGACGCGCCTTCCTCTACCTGGGCCTGTTCGTGCTCGGCGCGCTCGTCGGGGCCGCCGGGTCCCTCGTGCAGTCCGGCTGGTTCCCGGGCGGCCTGCTGCTCGCGCTCGCCGGTGAGGCCGGACTCTGCCTCGGCGGTGCGCGCGCCGTCGGCGGCCGGGGCGGGGCCGTCGCACCGGCGGGCGGCTGGATGCTCGCCGTCATCCTGCTCACCGCCAGCCGCCCGGAGGGCGACTTCCTCTTCGGCGCGGGAGCGGGCTCGTACCTCTTCCTGCTCGGTGGCATGGCTACGGCTGTGATCTGCGCCACGCTCGGGGCGGGGCGGCAACCGGACGGCGCCCCCGTCCGACTTGCCAAGTGACGTACCACTTCGCCGCGGCAGGGACGTGCGAGTCCCGTGTGGGTTTCCCCAGCGGTCGTGGGATACGGGCCAGAAGTGGCCAGTATGGTGGTGCGCGCCGCCGAGCCGTCCAAAGCGATGAGGTCGACACCGGCGGTGGAGCCAACCGGGAGAACCTGCCTTGAGTCGTGAAACTGACAGTCCGTCCTCCGGGCCCAACGGGCGCGGCGGAGCCGCATACCCCTCGGGCACGCCGCCCTACGGGACCCCCATGGCTTCCGACGACGGTACGGACGGGGGCCGTTCGGCCTCGCAGTCCGAGGAGCGCAAGACCGAGACCACGCTGACGACCCGGATCCGGATCAACATCCCCGGGTCGCGGCCCATCCCGCCGGTCGTCGTACGGACGCCCGTCGCGGACGCTGAGGGCACCGCGGGCGACACCACGGCCGAGACGCCGGCGCCCAGCGCCCCCGTCGCCGACAGCGCGGCCAACGGCACCGTCGAAGCTCCCGCCGAGCCGGCTCCGCCCGCCGAGGAGAAGACGAGCGACTGGTTCGCCCCGCGCAAGTCCGGCCCCGCCAAGGGTGGTCAGGGCGGCGGCGCCACCAACGGGGCAGGCCTGCCCGGGGGTTCGGCGCCCGCGCCGACCGCTTCCGGCGCCGCGCCGGGTGCCCCGGCCGGTGCCGCTCCCGGCGGTGCGCGGCCCGGTGCCGGGCGCCCCGGTGGCGTGGTCGGCTCCATGAGCGTGCCGGGCGGTTCCCGGTCCGGCTCCACCAACGGCGCGGGCCTGCCCGGCGCGACCGGCGGCCCGGTGGCCCCGGGGCACGGCGGCGGCACGGGCTCCTTCGACGTGACCGAGGCGCTGGCGGCGGGCCCGCTGGGCGGCGGCACACGCCCCGGCGGCGAGCCGCGGCGCGACGACCTGCCGTACTTCTCGGAGAACGACGGCGCGCAGAACGCCCAGAGCGGCCAGAATGGCCATATGGGGCAGAACGGTTACGGCGCTCAGGGCGGCCTGCCCGGCGGCCCGGACGACTTCAACAGCTCGACCGGCTCGCACCGCTTCCCGCCCGCCAACGACTTCAACGGGCCGAACGACTTCGGCGGCCCGACCGGCTACGGCGGCCCGCAGGGCCCGGCAGGCCCGACCGGCGGCCCGGTCACCGGCGACGGCCCCGTCCTGCCGCCGGTCGGCGGCCCGCAGGGCGGACCGGGCGGACCGGGTGCGCTCGGCGGTTCCCGTGCCCCGGGCGGCCCCGGTGCCCCCGGCGGTCCTGGTGCCCCCGGCGGTCCTGGTGCCCCCGGCGGTCAGCGCCGCCCGGGCGGCCCCGGTGTTCCCGGCGCGGCCTCCGCCTCCACCGGTTTCGCCGGCCCCGGCGTCGCCGCCCCGCCCGGCGCCCCCGGCGTCGGCCCGCACACCGGTCCGCAGGGCGGCCCCGGTCGCGGTCCCGGCGGTGGTCTGAGCGACGACACCGCGATCCTCACCCCGCAGAAGCCGGCCCCCGAACCGGGCACCCCCGGCTACGGCACCCCGCCGGACAACGTCTCCGGGCACACCGTCACCAGCGGCATCCCGGTCGTGCCGTCCACCGGCCAGAACTCCCCGTTCGGGCCGGGCGCCGGCGCCGACGGACCGCTGCCGCACACGCCCCCGAAGCTGCCCGAGCCCGTCGCACAGAACGTGCCGGCGTCCTCGAAGAAGAAGCCGAAGAAGAAGGGCCGCAGCAAGCTGACCCTGGTCGGCGTGGGCGTGGTCGTCATCGCCGGCGGCGCGTACGGCGCCGGCCTGCTGATGAACCACTCCGACGTGCCCAAGGGCACCACGGTCCTCGGCGTCGACATCGGCGGCGGCACCCGCGACGACGCGGTCAAGAAGCTCGACGCCGCCTTCGACAAGAAGGTGAACGAGCCGCTGAAGCTGTCGGTGGACGGCAAGACGGTCGAGCTCCAGCCGGACCAGGCGGGCCTTCAGTTCGACATGCAGGCCACCGTCAGCAAGGCCGCGACCAGCGACTACAACCCGGTCTCCGTGATCGGCTCGCTCTTCGGCGGCCAGCGTGTCGTCGATCCCGAGATGCCGGTCGACGAGGAGAAGCTCACCGCGGCCCTGGAGGACGCCTCCGGCAGCTCCGGTTCGGCCACCGACGGCACGATCAAGTTCAAGAACGGCAAGGCCGTCGCCGTCTACGGCAAGGCAGGCAAGGGCATCGACGTCGCCAGGTCGACGGCCGCGGTCGAGCAGGCGTACCGCACCCAGGTGGAGACCGGCTCGGCCGGCGCGGTCACGCTCCCGACCACCACCAAGCAGCCGACGATCTCGAACGCCCAGGTCGACGCGATGATGAAGTCGATCGCCGAACCGGCGATGGCCAACCCCGTCCAGGTACAGACCGACGCGGCGCACTTCATCAAGTTCGGCCAGCTGTCGCTGCCGGACATCCTGAGCTTCAAGGCCGTCGACGGCAAGCTCGTCGACTACTACGACCTCAAGGCGCTCAAGGCCGCGTACGGCACCACCTTCGCCGGCGTGCAGATCAACGGCGCGAGCGGCAAGCGCGACGTCCTGCCCGAGGACGTCGCCTCGGCCCTCCGCAAGGCCCTGCGCGGCAAGACGTCGGCGGAACGCGTCGTCACCATCGACACCAACCCGAGCTAGCCCGACCGCTCGGACCACAGCAGGAGCACAGGGGGCACCCGGCACACGCCGGGTGCCCCCTGCTCGTCGTACGGCACCCCGCGTATGACATCTGTCATCCGGCAGTCAGGATCACCGACACTGCCGTCCGAGGGCCCCCGAAGGCCACTCTGGATCACATGACAACGACAGTGGTCGCGTTCGACCAGGTGAGCAAGGCGTACGGCGAGGTCCGGGCCGTCGACGGCCTGACACTGAGCCTGCACCCCGGGGAGACGGTGGCCCTGCTGGGCCCCAACGGCGCCGGCAAGTCGACCACGCTCGACCTGCTGCTCGGGCTCAAGCAGGCGGACAGCGGCAGTGTCCGGCTGTTCGGCACCAGCCCGCGTGAGGCGATCGTCGCCGGGCGGGTGGGCGCGATGCTTCAGAGCGGCGGGCTGATGGACGAGGTGACCGTCGCCGAGCTGGTGCGCCTCGCCTGCGCCCTGCACCCGAGGCCGTACAAGGCGAACGACGTCCTCGCCCGGGCCGGCGTCACCCAGATCGCCGACCGCAAGGTCGACAAGCTCTCCGGCGGCCAGGCCCAGCGCGTCCGCTTCGCGCTCGCCACCGCGGGCGACAGCGACCTGATCGTCCTGGACGAGCCGACCACCGGCATGGACGTCACGACCCGTCAGGCCTTCTGGGCCACCATGCGCGAACAGGCCGACCAGGGGCGGACGGTCCTCTTCGCCACCCACTACCTCGAAGAGGCCGACGCCATCGCCGACCGGGTGCTCGTCCTGCACCGCGGCCGGCTGCTGGCCGACGGCACGGCCGCCGAGATCAAGGCGAAGGCGGGGGCGCGGAGGATCTCCTTCGACCTGTACGACACCGACATCGACGAGACCGTCCTGCGCGCCCTGCCCTTCCTGGTCCGCCTCGACGTCTCCGGCACCACCGTCCGCATCCAGTCCTCCGACGCCGACACCACCGTGCACGCCCTCTACGGCCTCGGCCTCCACCCCCGCAACCTGGAGGTCGCCGGGCTCGGCCTGGAGCAGGCCTTCGTCGCCATCACCGAGGCCGAGGAGGCCCGTACGTCATGCTGAACACCTTTGCCTCGCGGGGCCTGATCAAGCTGGAACTCAGCCGCGCCCTGCGCAACCGCAAGTTCCTGTTCTTCTCGGTCCTCTACCCGTCCCTGCTCTTCCTGCTCATCGCCGGCAGCGCCGACGGCACGGACCGGATCGACGGCACGGGCCTGACCCTGCCGACCTACATGATGGTCTCCATGGCCTCCTTCGGCGCCCTCACGGCCGTCCTGATGGGCAACAGCGAGCGCATCGCCAAGGAGCGGGAGAGCGGCTGGGTACGGCAGTTGCGGCTGACGACCCTGCCCGGGCACGGCTATGTCCTCGCGAAGACGGCGAGCGCGGCCGTGGTCAGCTTGCCCTCCATAGTCGTCGTCTTCGTCGTCGCCGCGGCCGTGAAGGACGTACGGCTGGACGCCTGGCAGTGGCTCGCGCTCACCGCCGTGATCTGGGCCGGCAGCCTCGTGTTCGCCGCGCTCGGCGTGGCCATCGGGTATCTGGCGAGCGGGGACGCGGTCCGGCCGATCACGATGATCACCTACTTCGGGCTGTCCATCCTCGGCGGTCTGTGGATGCCGACGACGACCTTCCCGGACTGGCTCCAGGACATCGCCAAATGGGTGCCCACGCACGCGTACGCTGCCCTGGGACAGGCGATCGAACAGAGCCAGGCCCCGCATGCCAAGGACATCGCCGTCCTCGCCGTCTTCTTCGCCCTGTTCACCGGCGGCGCGGCCTGGCTGTACCGGAAGGACACGCTGAAGGCGTGAGCGCGATGACGGACGATCTGCGGCCCGACGAGGAAGCGCGGGCGGAACGGCTGATCCGGATCGGCCGGCCACCCCGCAACCGGGGCGAGGCGATCCGGAAGCTGGTGTGGGTCCTGCCCTGGCTGGTCTTTCTCGCCTCCCCGGTGCGGGACCTGAACGCCGGTCACCACACCACCGTGGCCACGGCGGCAGGCTGGGCGGGTCTCGTGGCCTTCGTCGCGATCTATCTCACCCTTGTCTTCCGGACCATGGGCCGGCCCTTCCGCGGCGGGATCATCCACGTCCTGGCCGCGATCCTCTGGGCGCTCGGGGTCGCCCTGGCCTTCGGCTTCGGCAGCGAATGGCTCGGCCTGTTCGTGTACGTCTCGGTCACCTGCGGGGTGGCCTTCCCGCTGCGGACCGCCTACTGGACGATCCCGCTCACCACCGCCGCGATGATGCTGGCGGGCTGGCACGCCCACGACCTGGACGAGGCCTGGGGCCTGTTCCTGGTGGTGCTCCTGGTCGGCTACTCCATGACCGGCATCCGGCAACTCGTCGCCACCACCGTCGAGTTGCGCAAGGCCCGCGCCACCGTCGCCCAGCTCGCCGCCAACGAGGAGCGCCTGCGTCTCGCCCGCGACCTGCACGACCTCCTCGGCCACTCCCTCTCCCTGATCACGCTGAAGAGCGAACTGGCCGGCCGGATGCTCCCGGACCACCCCGACAAGGCGGCCCAGCAGGTCGCCGACATCGAACAGGTCAGCCGCCAGGCCCTGGTGGACGTCCGCGAGGCCGTCACCGGCTATCGCCGCCCCCGGCTCTCCGAGGAACTCGCGGGCGCCCAGGTCGCGTTGACGGCCGCGTCGGTCACCGCCGACGTCCCCGCCGAACCCGACCTCGGGGACATCCCCGAGGAGAGCGAGAGCGCCCTCGCCTGGGCGCTGCGCGAGGCGGTCACCAACGTCGTACGGCACAGCGGCGCGACCCGCTGCACGGTCGAGGTCCTGCACCGCCAGACCCTCGACGGACCGGTGCTGGAACTCTCCGTCGAGGACAACGGCTCGGGCGGCTCCGGCAAGGGCCCCGGCAACGGCCTCACGGGTCTCACCGAGCGCCTGGAGAAGGCGGGCGGCACCCTGGACGCGGCCCGCACCAGGCAAGGCTTCCGCCTGGTCGCCCGCGTCCCCGCCGGCGCCCCGGCGCCCGTAGGATCCGGGGCATGAGCCCTACGATCAAGGTCCTCCTCGCCGAGGACCAGTCGATGGTCCGCGAGGCCCTCGCCGCCCTCCTCGGCCTTGAGGACGACATCGAGGTGGTCGCCCAAGTGGCCCGGGGCGACGAGGTGTTGGCCGCCGCTCAGACTCACGCGGTGGACGTGGCCCTCCTCGACATCGAGATGCCCGGCATGACCGGCATCGAGGCGGCGGCCCAGGTCCACAAGGCCCTGCCCGGCGTGAAGCTGGTCGTCCTGACGACCTTCGGCCGCCCCGGGTACCTCCGCAGCGCCATGGAGGCGGGCGCCGACGCGTTCCTGGTCAAGGACGCCCCGGCCGCTCAACTGGCGGCGGCGGTACGCAAGGTACTGGCGGGCGAGCGAGTCATCGACCCGACGCTGGCGGCAGCGGCACTGGCGGAGGGCGCGAACCCGTTGACGGACCGGGAGCGCGAGGTCCTGCGGGCAGCGGAGGACGGCTCGACGAACGCGGAGCTGGCGGCGAAGCTGCACCTGTCCCAGGGCACGGTCCGCAACTACCTGTCGACGGCCATCCAGAAGTTGGCGGTGCGGAACCGGGCAGAGGCAGCGCGCTTGGCGAGGGAGAAGGGCTGGCTGTAGAGGCTTTTTGGCTTTTGGGCTTTTAGGGGCGCGGGGAACTGCGCGACGAGCCACGACGTGCCGGCACTGATCCACCGGCACAAGCCCCCACGGCGAACTCAGTTCAACATCGCCCGAGCCGACCGAGCCTGCTTCCGCACCCGCTCAGCCGCTCCCTCATCCACGGCCCCCACGACCTCCGCGTAGGCCTCCAACTCCGAGGCCCCCGTAAGAAAATCCCCCCGCTGTACCAGCAACTGCGCCCGCTCGTACCGCAGCCGAGCCGGATGAGAAGGCAACAGCAGCGACAACTCCACACCCCACAAAGCGACATCCGACCGCTCCGGCCGAGCCGCCGCCCAAGCCCGCACGTTGTTGAGAATCCGCACCACCACATCCAACGGATCGGCCGGCGCCAACATCGACGGCTCCAGAGACGCCCCCGTGGCCCCCACGACCAACAACTCCGCATCGGACCCGGTCAGCACCCGGCCCCCCTCGAAGGGGTCGGCCAGCACCTGCTCCTCCGCGGCGCCGAACCCGACCACGAAGTGCCCCGGCAGCGCGACCCCGTACACATGAGCCCCCGCCCGCCGCGCCACCTCCATCCACACCACGGACAGCAGGATCGGCAGCCCGCGCCGCCGCCGGAGCACCTCGTGCAGCAACGACGACTCCAGCCGCTGATAGTCCGCGGCGGAGCCGCGGAACCCGCACCGCTCCCCGAGCAGCTCGCGCAGCGCCACCGCCCATGACCGCGGCCCGCCCGGCCGGAACGGCAGCCGCCCGGCCAGCTCGTCCAGTTCGATCTGCGCCGCGTCGATGCCCGCCTCGTCCAGGCCCCCGTCCGCCTGGGCGCCCAGCAGCAGACAGAGCGCGGCCAGGTCGGGCCGCTCGGAGCGGGCCTCTTCGGCGAACCGCTCGCGCAGCTCGGCGGAGCGTTCCGGGGACGGTGGATGCGGCAGACGCATAGCTGGCTCGTGCCCTCTCACAGCGATCGGTACCGGCCGCTCACCGGCCGTTTCCCCCGGCAGCCGGTCCGCCGGCCGGTTCCCGGTAGTGGTGGTACGCGTGATGCGCCGCGAAGCCCATCCCGGCGTACAGCGCCCGCGCCCCCGCGTTCTCCTCCTCGACCTGGAGCCAGGCCGCCGACGCGCCCTCGTCGAGCGCCCGCCGGGCCAGCGCGGCCATCACCTCGGTGGCGAGCCCCCGCCGCCGCTGCTCAGGACCGACCTCGACCGCGGCGAAGGACGCCCACCGCCCGTCCACAACACACCGTCCGATGGCGGCGGGAACGTCACCGCTGCCGGGCACCTGCGCGAACCACACCGACGGCCCGCTCGACAGCACCTTGAGCGCCACCTCGCTCACCCCCTTGCGCTGGTACCGGGCGAGCCACGCCTCGTCCACGTCCCGGGACAGCTCCACCCCGGCGCCCTCGGCCCGGTCGGCGATCGGCGCCAGCGCCCCGATCCACAGCTCGGCCGTCACCTCGCGCACCCACCCGCGCCGCTCCAGCTCCGCGCACAGCAGCTCCTGCGTGCCCTCGGCGCCGGTCGCGGTCTGGACGTACGCGGGCAGCCCGTGAGCGCCGTACCAGCGCCGTACGGCGTCCAGGGCGTCGTCCAGCGGCAGGCCCGGGTCGCCGACCGGCAGTACCGAGTTGGCTCGCCGGGTGAACCCCGACGCGGCCCGCAGCTCCCACTCGCCGAGCCGCTCGCTCTCCACCGGCCGCCACGCGCGCGTGGCGACATGGGCGAGTTCCGCGTACGAGGCGGAGGGCCCCCGGCGGCGGGCCGGGGCGCTCGGCACCACCTTGCCCGCGACCAGCGAGGATTCCGCGATGTGGACGGTCTCGCCGTCCTTGCGTGTGATCAGCAGCACACCGTTGTCCCATGATGCGAGAACACCCACCGTGTCGGTGAACTTCTCACCCGGAACCGCAGGATCGTTCATGCGGCGTACAGAGACCCGTTTACCCACGTCAGCAGCGGTGATACGGACCTCAAGGCGCCCTGTCGCAGAGATTTCCACAGGTCAGTTCACCCCTCCTGTTCGGATCATGCCCAAGAACGGAGATACTAGGGGCGGGCATCGACGACGCCGCGCTCCCGCGCGCCAGGCGGCAGGGCCTGAGGAGGCCCGCCAGCGCCCTATCGAGGAGGAACGACAGCGTGACCTACGTCATCGCGCAGCCTTGTGTCGACGTGAAGGACAAGGCGTGCATCGAGGAGTGCCCGGTCGACTGCATCTACGAGGGCTCCCGGTCCTTGTACATCCACCCGGACGAATGCGTCGACTGTGGTGCCTGTGAGCCGGTCTGCCCGGTCGAGGCGATCTTCTACGAGGACGACACTCCGGAGGAGTGGAAGGACTACTACAAGGCGAACGTCGAGTTCTTCGACGAGCTCGGCTCCCCCGGCGGCGCCAGCAAGCTGGGTCTGATCGAGCGGGACCACCCCTTCATCGCCGCGCTGCCGCCGCAGGCGTAAGCGCGTAAGCGGCCCGCAACCTCGTGCCGCCTCGGTCCCGTACGGCCAGATCACCTCTGATCGCCGTACGGGACCGAGGCGTTTGCCGTACGTACCAGAAAGTGAGCCAGTCCCCGTGTCCGCAGTCTCCGACCGCCTCCCCACCTTCCCCTGGGACAAGCTGGAGCCGTACAAGAAGACGGCCGCGGCCCACCCCGGCGGCATCGTCGACCTTTCTGTCGGCACCCCCGTCGACCCGGTTCCCGACCTGATCCAGAAGGCCCTGATCGACGCGGCGGACTCTCCGGGCTACCCGACGGTCTGGGGCACCCCGGCGCTGCGCGACGCGATCACGGGCTGGCTGGAGCGCCGTCTGGGCGCCCGTGAGGTCACCCACCGGCACGTACTGCCGATCGTCGGCTCCAAGGAGCTCGTCGCCTGGCTCCCCACCCAGCTGGGCCTGGGCCCCGGCGACCGTGTCGCCTACCCGCGCCTGGCCTACCCGACGTACGAGGTCGGCGCCCGTCTGGCCCGCGCCGAGTACGAGGTCTACGACGACCCCACGACGCTCGACCCGGCCGGCCTGAAGCTCCTGTGGCTCAACTCCCCGTCGAACCCGACCGGCAAGGTCCTGTCGAAGGCGGAACTGACCCGGATCGTCGCCTGGGCCCGCGAGCACGGGGTGCTGCTCTTCTCCGACGAGTGCTACCTGGAGCTCGGCTGGGAGGCAGACCCGGTCTCGGTCCTGCACCCGGACGTGAACGGCGGCTCGTACGAGGGCATCGTGGCCGTCCACTCCCTCTCCAAGCGCTCGAACCTGGCCGGGTACCGGGCGGCCTTCCTGGCCGGCGACCCGGCCGTCCTCGGCCCCCTGCTGGAGATCCGCAAGCACGGCGGCATGATGACGTCGGCCACGACCCAGGCAGCGGTCGTCGCGGCGCTCGGCGACGACGTCCACGTCCACGAGCAGCGCGAGCGGTACGCGGCCCGCCGCGCGGCCCTGCGCGAGGCGCTGGAGCGGCACGGCTTCCGCATCGAGCACAGCGAGGCCAGCCTCTACCTCTGGGCCACCCGCGACGAGTCCTGCTGGGACACCGTCGCCCACCTGGCAGAGCTGGGCATCCTCGTGGCGCCGGGCGACTTCTACGGCGAGGCGGGCGAGACGTACGTCCGCGTGGCGTTCACGGCGACGGACGAACGGGTGCGGGCGGCGGTCGAGCGCCTGTAGCCACCGGACACGGCTGAGGGGGTCCAGGGAAATCCCCGGACCCCCTCAGCGGTTCAAGCGGTTCAGCCGAGCGGCAGCGACTTCACCGGCAGCGAGTCGGCCGCGGGCAGGCCACCCTTGGTGAGGGCGTCCGTCGGCAGGCCGCCCTTCGTCGCGGTGGACGTGGTGTCGCCCAGGATGTCCCCGGCGGAGCCCGCCGCGTCACCGGCCGTCTGCTGTGCGGCGGGCGCCGCCTTCTTCGCGACCTTGCCGCTGGTCTTGCCCGCCGTCGGCACGGCCTTCTTGACCGCGTTGCCACCGGTGTTGCCCGCGAGCTTGGTGACGTTCTGCGTGGCACCGTCGACGTTGTTGCCGACGCTCGCCGCGTCCAGAGCGGTCAGACCGCCCAGGTTCGGAGTGGCGGGGAGCTCGGCGGGGGCCGCACTGGCGGAGCCGGCCGCACCGACCCCGGCTGCCGCTCCCGCAGCGACGAGCAGCGCGGCACGGGCGATCCTGCGGGTCAGGGGGAGGGACATGATGCTCCTTTGACGGGAGAGAACGAGGAAGTGTCCAACCGCTCCCGGCAGTTGATCACCGGGCTCGGACGCAGTGACTACCGCTCGAAGCCCGCGAAGGTTGCGGACGCCCAACGTAAAGAGTTGGCAATGCGTCGCATTATCGGCTGCGGATAAAAACGGGCAAAAGGCGCCCGATCCGAAAGTCCGCCGAATCCTTACAGCCCTGTGTTCTCAAGGGATTCGGCGGATACGAGGGTGAGACCACGAAAACCTGCGCACACCCGCCTCCGCCACGGGCCCACGTAACCCCTGCGGGTGACGGCCCGAACTACTGAGCAGTCACGATCCGCACGGACCCGGTGGCCTTCTCCGCCCCGCCCGCACCGTCGGCCGCCACGGCCCGCCACTCGCTCTGGGTGTTCCCGGCGGTCCACTGCCGCCCGGCGTAGCGGACGCTCTCGATGTGCAGCGTGGCGGCGTTGGCCACCGCCCAGTGCGCGAGCTGCCAGCCCCGCTGCCGCGCGGTGCGCTTCGCGGCCGAGTCGTCGGCGGTGACGGGCACGGTCAGCGTCCGCTCCGCCGCCGTCGCCTCGGCGGCGGGGGACGGGGACGCGCCCTCGGCCACGTCCTCGGCGGCCGTGTCCAGCGCGTCCCGCCCGAAGTCCTTCACCAGCGCGTCCCGCACCCCCGCCGGTCCGGCGGCCTGGGTGGCGGCCGGCCGTCCGTCGCAGGTCAGCGTGGCCGGCGAGGATCCGGTGAGCGCGGCGGCGAGCAGCGTCGCGTCCGGCTCGTGCTTGGCGTACGCCTCCGGGTAGCCGCTGCGCTGCACGCGCTGGGCGGCCTCGGTGAGCGGCATCTTCGTATAGCCGGCGACCTTGACCAGATGCTCGTAGAACTTCCCGGCCGCGTACGCCGGGTCCATGATCTGCTTCTGCGTGCCCCAGCCCTGCGACGGCCGCTGCTGGAACAGGCCGAGCGAGTCCCGGTCGCCGTGGGTGATGTTGCGCAGCCCCGACTCCTGGATCGAGGTCGCCAGCGCGATCGCCACCGCCCGCTCGGGCAGCCCGCGCCCGGTGCCGACGGCCGTGATGGTCGCCGCGTTCACCGCCTGCTCCGGCGTGAACTCGTACGCCCCCCCGTCGTCCGTGCCCGAGACGACCGTGCAGCCCGGCTTTCCCGTGCCTCCGGTGACGTACTGCACCACGAGATAGCCCGCGACGGCACACAGGACCACGAAGGCCGCCATGGAACGGAGAAGGCGGCCACGACGACGGCGTCGGGGAGCGGGGGACGGCTCTGGCATCCGTACAAGGTACTGGAGGGTTCTTTGGTGCCCGAGCCGGGTGTGGACGACGGGCGCGAGGGCCCGGGCGCTAGGGTCGGGACCATGGCCGATACCCCGCTTGACCTCACGCTGGACGCTGCGGAGCTGACCGCGCGGCTCGTCGACTTCCCCTCGGCGAGCGGCACCGAGAAGCCCCTGGCGGACGCCATCGAGACCGCGCTGCGCGCCCTGCCGCATCTGACGGTCGACCGGTACGGCAACAACGTCGTGGCCCGTACGAACCTGGGCCGCGCGGAGCGGGTCATCCTCGCCGGCCACATCGACACCGTCCCGATCGCCGACAACGTCCCCTCCCGCCTCGACGAGGACGGCTACCTCTGGGGCTGCGGCACCTGCGACATGAAGTCCGGCGTCGCGGTCCAGCTGCGCATCGCGGCGACGGTCCCGGCCCCCAACCGCGACCTCACCTTCGTCTTCTACGACAACGAAGAGGTCGCCGCCCATCTGAACGGACTGGGTCATGTCGCCGAGGCCCACCCCGAGTGGCTGGCGGGCGACTTCGCGGTGCTCCTCGAACCCACCGACGGCCAGGTGGAGGGCGGCTGCCAGGGCACGCTCAGGATGCTGCTCAAGTTCACGGGGGAGCGGGCGCACTCCGCGCGCGCGTGGATGGGCTCCAACGCGATCCACGCCTCCGCGCGCGTGCTGGCGAAGCTGGCGGAGTACGAGCCCCGGCAGCCGGTGGTGGACGGGCTGAAGTACCACGAGGGCCTCAACGCGGTCCGCATCGAAGGCGGCGTCGCCACGAACGTCATCCCCGACGCCTGCACGGTCACCGTCAACTTCCGCTACGCGCCCGACCGGAGCGAGGAGGAGGCCGAGGCCTTCGTCCGCGACTACTTCGCCGACTGCGGCGTGGACGAGTTCGTCGTCGACGACCACACGGGCGGCGCGCGACCGGGCCTGAACGACCCGTCGGCGGCGGCCTTCGTGAAGGCCGTGGGCGGCGAGGTGCACCCCAAGTACGGCTGGACGGACGTGGCCCGCTTCAGCCGCCTCGGCGTTCCCGCCGTCAACTACAGCCCCGGCAACCCGCTGCTGGCCCACAAGGTCGACGAGCGCGTGAAGGCGTCGCTGATCCCGGTGGCGGAGGAGCGGCTGAGGAACTGGCTGACCGCCTGACGGCCCGGGACTGCACGGCGGACACGCATACGTCCCCCCTCTGTAACCGGCGTGGATCTACGCTGAAGCGGAACTACCCGCTATTGGAGGGAGCGCACATGGCTACCGGCAACCCCGAGGGGAAGAAGCAGCCACCGTCGGAGCAGCGCCTTGGACCGGTCCTCCGAAGGCGTGGGCAGGTGACGGCCAGCACCACCGACCAGCGGCTCCTCGACGCGGGCGGCCCCTCCGACTGGGTCCACACCGACCCCTGGCGGGTCCTGCGCATCCAGTCGGAGTTCATCGAGGGCTTCGGCACGCTCGCCGAACTGCCGCCCGCGATCAGCGTGTTCGGCTCGGCGCGGACCCCGGCGGACTCCCCGGAGTACGAGGCGGGTGTGCAGCTCGGTCGAGGCCTGGTCGAGGCCGGCTTCGCCGTGATCACGGGCGGCGGTCCAGGGGCGATGGAGGCGGCCAACAAGGGCGCCTGCGAGGCGAACGGCATCTCGGTGGGCCTCGGTATCGAGCTCCCCTTCGAGCAGGGCCTCAACCCCTACGTCGACATCGGCCTGAACTTCCGGTACTTCTTCGTCCGCAAGATGATGTTCGTGAAGTACGCGCAGGGCTTCGTCGTCCTGCCCGGCGGCCTCGGCACCCTGGACGAGCTCTTCGAGGCCCTGACCCTCGTCCAGACCCAGAAGGTCACCCGCTTCCCGATCGTCCTCTTCGGCAGCGCCTACTGGGGCGGCCTGGTGGACTGGATCAAGAACACCCTGATCGCCCAGGGCAAGGCGTCCGAGAAGGACCTCCTCCTCTTCCACGTGACGGACGACGTGGACGAGGCGGTGGCTTTGGTGTCGAAGGAGGCGGGCCGCTAGCGAGGCGCCTTTGCAACGCCGGACGGACCGACGCCGTCAGCCCGTCCGGCGTTCGATGCCTACGCCAGCCCGCGCCGGGCGACAGCCGGAGGCCGGTGCCCCGCGATCGACGCCACCATGTCCAGCACCTGCCGCGTCTCCGCGACCTCGTGCACCCGGTACACCTGCGCCCCCAGCCACGCCGACACGGCCGTCGTCGCCAGCGTCCCGATCACCCGCTCCTTCACCGGCTTGTCCAAGGTCTCGCCCACGAAGTCCTTGTTGGACAACGACACCAGCACCGGCCACCCGGTCTCGACCATCTCGCCGAGCCGCCGCGTCGCCTCAAGACTGTGCCGCGTGTTCTTCCCGAAGTCGTGCCCGGGATCGATCATCACCGACTCCCGGGGCACCCCCAGCGCCACGGCCCGCTCGGCCAGCCCCACCGTCACCCGCAGCACATCGGCCACGACATCGTCGTACGTCACCCGATGCGGCCGCGTACGAGGCTCGGCACCCCCCGCGTGCGTACACACCAGCCCCACCCCGTACCGCGCGGCCACCTCCGCGAGCCCGGGATCGACCCCGCCCCACGCGTCGTTCAGCAGATCCGCCCCGGCCTCGCACACGGCCTCGCCGACCGATGCCCGCCAGGTGTCCACGCTGATGACGACATCCGGGAACCGCCGCCGTACCTCCGCCACGAAGCCGACGGTCCGCCGCGCCTCCTCCTCGGCGGACACCTCTTCGCCCGGCCCGGCCTTGACCCCGCCGATGTCGATGATCGCGGCGCCCTCGGCCACCGCCTGCTCCACGCGCGCGAGGGCGGGCTCGTCACGGAACGTCGCGCCCTGGTCGTAGAAGGAGTCCGGGGTCCGGTTCACGATCGCCATGATCACCGGCTCGTGCGGCTCGAATTCCCGCCTGCCCAGCCTGAGCATCCCCTGTGACCTCTCCTAGTACGTCCTGGCAAGTCGTCGGCCTACGGCCGCCTGCGACCCTAACTGTCAGACTCGCATGGCACGATCGGACTCTGACACATTCGACTCCGACACATTCACCGAGCGTGGGGGCCCACAGCGATGGTTATGTTCTTGTTCCTCGTCGTCGCGCTCGCCGTCGTGATCGCCGCGGTGACGCTCGCCGTCGTGGGCGGCGGTGAGACGGGCCCGCTGCCGGACGCCGCCCCGGAGCGCCTCCAGGACCCCCTGCCGTACGACCGCCCGGTCAACCGCGCCGACGTCGAGTCCCTCCGCTTCCCGCTCGCCGCGCGCGGCTACCGCATGGCCGACGTGGACGACGCCCTCGGCCGCCTCGGCGCCGAGCTGGCGGAGCGCGACGCCCGCATCTCGGACCTGGAGTCCGCGCTGGCCGGCGCCCAGGCCGCCACCCACGGTGCGCATGCCTCGCACGGCTCGCACGGCTCGCATGTCTCCATGGAGAAGCCCGCCCAGGAGGACCAGTGAGCGACGGAGCCGCCCTCGCCGGCCCGGACGGCCGCCTGCGCTGCCCCTGGGGCGTCTCCACCGAGGACTACATCGCGTACCACGACGAGGAGTGGGGCCGCCCGGTCCACGGCGACGACGCCCTCTACGAACGCCTCAGCCTGGAGGCCTTCCAGTCCGGCCTCTCCTGGATCACGATCCTGCGCCGCCGAGAGGGCTTCCGCGCGGCCTTCGCCGGCTTCGAGATCGCCAAGGTGGCGACGTTCACGGACGCGGACAGGGATCGCCTGCTGCTCGACGAGGGCATCATCCGCAACAGGGCCAAGATCGAGGCGACGCTCGCCAACGCGCGCGTACTGGCCGACTGGGCCCCGGGCGACCTGGACACCCTGATCTGGTCCCACGCCCCGAAGACCCCGGGCCCGGCCCCGAAGTCGGTGAGCGACGTCCCGGCGATCACTCCGGAGTCGACGGCCCTGTCGAAGGCATTGAAGAAGAAGGGCCTGCGCTTCGTGGGCCCGACGACGGCGTACGCCCTGATGCAAGCGTGCGGATTGGTGAACGATCACTTGGAAACATGCGTGAGCAGACGCACCTGAAGGGGCGCGGGGAACTGCGCGACCAGCCACAACGGACCCGCAGCCCCCGCGGTGCTCAGCGCCCCAAGTACTTGGGCTGCTCCTTGTTCACAAACGCCCGCACAGCGATCGCGTGGTCCTCCGACGCGCCCGCCCGCGTCTGCAACTCGTCCTCCTTCTCCAGCGTCTCCGCCAGAGAGTGCGAGAACCCGTAGGCCACGGCCTCCTTGATCGCCGAGTACGCCACGGTCGGCCCCTCGGCGAGAGCCCGCGCCACCTTCTCGGCCTCGGCGTGCAGCTCACCGGCAGGGACCAGCCGGTTCGCGATGCCCAGCTCGTACGCCTCCTGGGCCTTGACCGTGCGCGGGAAGAGCAGCAGGTCCGCGGCGCGCCCCGGCCCCACCACCCGCGGCAGCGTCCACGAGACGCCGGAGTCCGCCGTCAGCGCGACGCCCGCGAACGAGGTGTTGAACCCCGCGGTGTCCGCGACCACCCGGTAGTCGGCCGCGAGCGCGAGACCGAACCCGGCCCCGGCCGCGACACCGTTCACCCCGGCCACCACCGGCTTGGGCATCTCCGTCAGCGCCCGTACGACCGGGTTGTAGTGCTCCTTCACCGTGCTCATGACCGAGGTCGAGCCCTCGACGAGCAGCCCGATGTGCTCCTTGAGGTCCTGCCCCACACAGAACGCCCGCTCCCCGGCGGAGGTGAGCAGCACGGCCCGTACGGTGTCGTCGCCGGCCGCGGCTTGGACCGCGTCCCGCAGCGCGACCTTCGTCGCGATGTTCAGCGCGTTCATCGCCTCGGGCCGGTTGATCGTGATCGTCGCGAGTCCGTCGCTCACCTCGTAGAGCACGGTGTCGGCCATGGTGCGTCCCCTCCTGCGTCCTTGCGGGTTACTTGCGGGTTACAAAGGACAGCATGGCGGAGATCACCGCCGGGGGACCGGAACGGACGTGTGACCTGCGTCAAAGAATCCGCGGCCGAAATCCGTCGCCGAACATGTGCGCGGCGGCGCAGTATCGCAGTCACATCGCCGAATTGAGTGGTTTTGCTCGCGCGCGTTGCCCAAGCGATGCCGACTGATGTTGGTCATCGGGTCCTGAGATGCGGGATAATGGCCTGGAAGCAATGTGTTCGATGCCGGTGTCGCGTGCTCACGCACGACACGCGTGCCCTCCCAGGGGCCGTCGGCTTAGACGATGAGCTGGTTTCAGGAAGGGGAACGAGCATGGCGGCCATGAAGCCGCGGACGGGCGATGGCCCGCTCGAGGTGACCAAGGAGGGGCGGGGCATTGTCATGCGCGTTCCGCTCGAAGGCGGCGGTCGGCTCGTCGTCGAGTTGACCCCTGACGAGGCCGACGCGCTCGGTGACGCCCTCAAGAAGGTCGTCGGCTGACGCGGAAGCGACCATACCCTTTCGACAACCCCGGCATCCCACGCGGTGCCGGGGTTGTCGTTGTCCGCGGGCGGGGTTGTTCGGGGCCTGTTGTCCACCGACCGCGGACCCGCCCTGACGCTTGACCGCGACCCGCTCTCACGCTTGACCGCGACCCGCCCTAACGCTTGACCGCGCAGAGCAGCCCGTCACCCACCGGCAGCAACGACGGCACCAGGTCCGGACTCTCCCGTACCGCGCGCAGCAGCTCGCGAAGTCGCAGCACCTCGGTCGGCTGCGGGCCCGAGTCCACCGTCCGGCCGTGCGCGAAGACGCCCTCGAAAACCACCAGGCCGCCCGGTCGCAGCAGGCGCAACGATTCAGCGAGGTAGTCCATGACCTCCTGCCGGTCGCCGTCGCAGAAGACGAGGTCGTAGCCGGCGTCCGCGAGGCGGGGGAGGACGTCGAGCGCGCGGCCGGGGATGAAGCGGGCCCGGTTGCTGGCGAAGCCGCAGGCGCGGAAGGCCTGCCGGGCGAACTGCTGGTGCTCCGGCTCGGGGTCGACGGTCGTCAGCACACCGTCGGGACGCATGCCGTGCAGCAGATGGATGCCGGAGACTCCCGTACCGGTGCCGATCTCGGCGACGGCCTTGGCGTCCACCGAGGCCGCCAGCAACCGCAGCGCCGCACCCGCGCCGGGCGACACCGAGCGCAGCCCTGCCTCACGGGCACGGTCACGAGCCCAGTGCAGCGCTTCGTCCTCGGCGACATAGGCGTCGGCGAACGCCCAGCTCGTCTGCCGGTTGCCGGTAATGACCCTCTCCTGTCCCCGTGGTTGCCTGGGCGTGACTGTATCCGTTGGGGCCGGGAACCTGCTGATGGGACCGGGCGTTTAGAGGGGTGGAGACGCACACGGGGGGACACAGTTGGATCACGACGACGGGCAGGCACTCAGGCAGCGCCCCGAGCGGGCGGTGACGCAGCCGCACGAGCGGTATCAGCCCAGATCAAATTCTCGTAAAACCGCTTATCCGGAGCTAACGGGCGAGGTGGCTATGGTAGGGGCTCCACTGGACACCACCAGAGCCGACAGGGGAGGTGCGGCTGCGCCTGGGGATCGCGGAGGGGTGCTGAGGCGCTTCCTCGGATCGGCGGGTAGGCCGAAATCCGTGAACGACACCGCTGCTGACCACAGCCACGACGAGTACAGCCAGACCGCGACCTTCTCCAGCGACGCGGACGGGCAGGCGTGGACTCCTCCGACCTGGGAGGACATCGTCAGCACGCACAGCGGCCGGGTCTACCGGCTCGCCTACCGCCTGACGGGCAACCAGCACGACGCGGAGGACCTCACCCAGGAGGTCTTCGTCCGCGTCTTCCGCTCCTTGTCGACCTACACGCCCGGCACCTTCGAGGGCTGGCTGCACCGCATCACCACCAACCTCTTCCTGGACATGGTGCGCCGCAAGCAGCGCATCCGCTTCGACGCCCTCGGCGAGGACGCGGCCGAGCGCCTGCCCAGCCGTGAGCCGAACCCGCAACAGGCCTTCAACGACGCCCACTTCGACGCGGACGTCCAGCAGGCCCTCGACACCCTCGCGCCCGAGTTCCGTGCCGCGGTCGTCCTGTGCGACATCGAAGGACTGTCGTACGAGGAGATCGCCGCGACCCTCGGCGTCAAGCTCGGCACCGTCCGCTCCCGTATCCACCGCGGCCGATCCCAGCTGCGCAAGGCCCTCGCGCACCGCTCCCCGGAGGCCCGTGCCGAGCGCCGTTCCTTCGTGCCGCGCGTCGCCGCACTGGGGGGAGGGGGCGCGACCGCGTGAGTGGATCCCGGCCCAATACCGCCAAAGGGCATCTGGCGGAGCAGCATCTGGGAGACCGACTCGCCGCGCTGGTCGACGGCGAACTCGGTCATGAGACGCGCGAGCGCGTCCTCGCTCACCTTGCCACCTGCACCAGGTGCAAGGCCGAGGCCGACGCCCAGCGCCGACTGAAGAACGTCTTCGCGGAGGCGGCCCCGCCGCCCCCGTCCGAGAGCTTCCTGGCGCGCCTTCAGGGGCTGCCCGGAGGAGGTGGCACGGACGACGGCGGTGGCTCGCCGTTCGGGGGAGGCTTCCCCGACGGCTTCTCCGACCGACCCGGGACCACCGGAGTCTCCGGGGTCTTCGGACTGAAACGCGGCGAGCGCTTCGAGTTCGACTACGTCCCCGCCCGTTCGCACGGCTCCGCCCTGCCGCCCGGCATGGGCCGCGGTGGCTTCCGCATCCACGACGTCAGCCGGCACGAGGCCGAGCGGACGGCGTCGCGCGGCATGCGCTTCGCGTTCGTCGCCGCCGGTGCCGTGTCGCTGGCCGCGATCGCGCTGGGCGGGGTCACCTCCGGAGTACCGGCCGACACCGACGCGCGCGGCGGCTCGGGCGGCAGCAATGTCACCCCGGCCCGCTCCCAGGGCGCCGGCGTCGCGACCACGCCCGACAGCCAGCGCCGCCGTGCCGTGGGCCCGCTGCTCGCCGCCGGTCAGTCCCGGGTCGGCGACACCCCGGTCGCCCCGACCGAGGCGTCCGCCCCGCTGCTGCCCGGAGTGCCGGCCCAGGCGGACGCGCACACACTGACCACGCCCGTCGTGGCCGGCGCGGCCGCCATGTCCCCCCTGATACGCCCGCTCAGCACCACCCCGCAGCTGACGCTCACCTCGTGGTCCACGCCCCCGGACCTCACCCCGCCCGCCCTTCTCGCCGCACCCGTCCCCGACGCGACCTCTTCTCCTTCCGTCTCCTCCGGCCCCACCGGCTGACCGGCGTCTGCGCACCGGCCGGTGAACCTGGTTGAATCCAGGGAGAGCCATGCCGTGGCCTGTCCGGCAGCTCAGGCCGTGTCGTCGAGGCGACGCGCCTGATAGGTGTAGGTGAGCGGGGTCTGACGTGCCGGACAGGCAGGCCCTGGCTGTGGGGAGAGCATGAACGAGGGGAAGCCCACGAAGGCGAAGTGGTGGAGCCGTGCGGGTGGGGGTGACGCGGCCCCGCCCGAGGGAGACTACGAGCTGAGGCGACCCCAGGACGCCTCACCCGCGAACGACTCCGAAACGGCCCTGCCCGAGGGCGATTTCGAACTGCGGTCACCCGGGGACGCCCTGCCGGACCGGAGCGAGTCGCCGAGCGAGGGCGATTCCGGCGACTCCGGCGACTCCGGTGACTCCGGTGACTTCGAGCTGGACCACCCCGCCGAGGCGCCCGCGCCCGACGCGGAGGCCAACACCGCCGTAGCCGCGGACGCGCACCCCGCTCCGGCCTCCGCAACCCCCGCAGCCGCAGATACGCACGCGGCTCCAACCCTCGCGGCCGTGGCAGAGCGCCCCAAGCCCCTGCACGACCCCGACCCCTACAGCACCCCGCCGTACGGCGAACCCGGCCCCTGGGCCCCCGCCCCACCGGTCCAGCACCCGGCGACAACCCCGGCCCACGGAACGCCCACCGCGCCCTCGCGTTCCGACGCCTCCACGCCGCCCCCCGCGCAGGCCCAGCCGCACGCAACCTCCGCGCCGGCCTCGCACCACGGAACCACCCCGCCCCCGGCTCCCGCGGCGCTCGGCGCCACCCCGCCCCCGGCCCCCGTACCGCCCGGCGCCACCCCGACCCCCACCCCCGCGCCCGCACCCCTGGCCCCTGCGCCCGGCGCCTCCGCGCACCCCGCCCCCGCCGCCACACCCCCCGTACCGCCCGGCGCCGCGACCCCACCCCCCGCCAACCCCTGGCAGAACTACGACCCCTGGGCCGCCGCCCCAACTGCCTCCACCCCAACCGCCTCAGCCGCAACCGCCTCCGCCGTTCCCGCCTCCCTCCAGACGCCTCTCTACCCCCACCTCCAAACGCCGTTCCAGCAGAACGGTGCCGCCGTCGCCAGCCAGGGCCAGCGTCGTAGGCGGGCCAAGAAGGCTCTCGTCGTGGCCGCGCTGCTGCTCGCGCTCGTGTCAGGGGGCGTCGGCGGGGTCGTAGGGGCTTATCTGGAGCGCAACGGCGGGGTGGGGGACATCGAGCTGCCACAGGCCGCCGCGGAGCCCGCGGGGCGGGCTCCCGACAGCGTGGCCGGGATCGCGGCGCGGGCCCTGCCCAGCGTCGTGACCCTGCATGTCACCGGCTCCGAGGAATCCGGCACCGGAACCGGCTTCGTGCTCGACGACCGGGGCCACATCCTCACCAACAACCATGTCGTCGAACCCGCAGGGGCGGACGGCGAGATATCGGTGACGTTCCACAGCGGGGACGCCGCCAAGGCCACCGTCGTCGGCCGGGACAGCGGCTATGACCTCGCCGTGGTCAAGGTCAGCGGGGTCAGCGGGCTCAAGCCCATGACCCTCGGCAACTCCGACAGCGTCCAGGTCGGTGATCCGGTGGTCGCCATCGGCGCCCCCTACGACCTGGAGGGCACTGTCACCTCCGGCATCATCAGCGCCAAGGAGCGGCCCATCACGGCCGGCGGCGAGAGCGGCGACGGAAGCGATGTGTCGTACGTGGACGCGCTCCAGACCGACGCGCCCATCAACCCCGGCAACTCCGGCGGACCGCTGCTCGACTCCCAGGCCCACGTGATCGGCATCAACTCCGCCATCCGCTCCGCCGACAGCGGCTCCGAGGAGAGCGGTGGCCAGGCCGGCTCCATAGGCCTCGGTTTCGCGATCCCCGTCAACCAGGCCAAGCGTGTCGCCGAGGAGCTGATCAACACCGGCAAGGCCACCCATCCGGTCATCGGCGTCACGCTCGACATGGACTACCTGGGCGACGGCGCCCGCGTGGGCACCAAGGGCAACGACGGCGGCGCCGCGGTCAACGCGGGCGGCCCCGGCGACAAGGCCGGCATCAAGGCGGGCGACGTCATCACCGAGGTCGACGGCCAGCGCGTCCACTCCGGCGAGGAGCTGATCGTCAAGACCCGCGCCCACCGCCCGGGCGACCGGCTGGAGCTCACCGTGGAGCGCGACGGCAAGGAGATGACCATCCCCCTGGTGCTCGGATCCTCGGACGGCGACTGAGGGAACGGACACAGCCGACCGATTGACAGAAACCTCATAGCCGCCCCCCGAAACCCCGTCCCACATGGCAAACAACCCTCAAAACCGCTCATGCGCGCGCACTCCGGGGGGTCGGGACAGTACCGGTCGTACCGGATCGCCGGGTACCGTGGACCCGGCCCGGACATGGCAAGGAGCTTCAGGTGTTCAATGACATAGGACCGCTCGAGCTGGTGACGCTCGTTGTCCTCGCCGTGCTCGTCTTCGGTCCGGACAAGCTCCCGAAGGTCATCCAGGACGTCATGCGGACCGTGAAGAAGATCCGTGAGTTCTCGGAGAACGCCAAGCAGGACATCCGCTCGGAGCTCGGCCCCGAGTTCAAGGACTTCGAGTTCGAGGACCTGAACCCCAAGACGTTCATCCGCAAGCAGCTGGACAACGACGAGCTGGGGCTCAAGGAGATCCGCAACGGCTTCGACATCAAGAAGGAGATGGCCGAGGTCACGGACGCGGTCCACGGCCGCGACTCGGAGGCTTCCTCTTCGTCCCCCTCGTCCTCGACCTCGTCCTCCGGTTCTTCCGGCGGCCGGATCGACATGACGAAGAAGCCCGAGGACGACGGCAAGGACGACCGCCCGGTCTTCGACGCGGACGCCACCTGAACGACGTACAGACACACGGGAGCCGCACGTCAGCGACGTGCGGCTCTGTCGTGCGTGACGCGTTTCATACGTCACCGGGGCCCCGCGCGGCCTGAACCGGACGTCCGGACGCCCCGCGTGCCGGGCGGTTTCGCTGCTGGTCCCGGTGGGGTGGCTATGCTGCCGAGTTGTTGTGCGGACCGGACGAGTCGCCCGAAGGGGGGCGGGCCGTTCCGGTCCGACGAGGAACGAGGAGGCGTCCGGGCACATGGAGACGACGAGTCAGGCAGTCGCGCAGGCGCCGGCCACGGAGGGCGGACAGCAGGTCCCCTCCGCCCGGCGCACGGTCGACGGCTACCTGCAAGCGCCCTTCCCGTGGTACGGCCTCGACGAGGCCTTCACGGGGCCACGGTGGCTGATGCAGGTCGGAACGGCGGCCGACGGTGCCGTCGAGCACGGTTCGATCGGGCACGGTGACGAGCCCTCCGTACGCAACGAGGCCTCGGAGGACAAGGAGAAGTTCGCGGTGGTGGTCACCGTCGCGGCGAATCCGTCCCGCAGGAGCGCGGACGGCACGGGGCTGCTGGAGGCCACGTCCGTCGCTTCGGCCGCCTGGCTCGCGGGCGTGGGGCTGCTCTCCTTCACCTGGCCCGGCTCGATGGACCACTCGCTGCGCGACGACTGGCTGGACCAGCAGACCGAGACGGCGTGGGCCCTGGCCGACGACCTCGACGGCCCGGACTGGTCGACCCTGTCGCTCCCCGTGGACGGGGTGCCGACGTCCTTCCACTATCGCGAGTCCGAGTTCGGCTGGGTGCTCGCCGGCTCGACCCAGGAGGGCGTGCACGTCGGGGCCTACGGCAGAGGCATGAGCGCCTACGGCCTCGGGTTCGCCATGATCAAGGACATCAGCGTCTACGCGTAGGCGCTGCGGTACGACGATGGGGGCGCCGTCCGCAGCGGACGGCGCCCCCATCGTCGTAGGCGAAGCTAGAACTTGTTCCGCGGGGTGATCCCCAGGGACAGGCCCGAGAGGCCGCGCTGGCGGCCGCCGAGCTTGCCCGCGATGTCGCGCAGGGCCTTGCCCGCCGGGGAGTCCGGGTCGCTCAGCACGACCGGCTTGCCCTCGTCGCCGCCTTCGCGCAGGCGGACGTCGATCGGGATGGCGCCGAGGACCGGGACCGTGGCACCCGTGGTGCGGGTCAGGCCGTCGGCGACCGTCTGGCCGCCGCCCGTGCCGAAGACATCGACCATCTCGTCGCAGTGCGGGCACGGCAGGCCCGACATGTTCTCGACCACGCCGACGATCTTCTGGTGGGTCTGGACGGCGATGGAGCCGGCGCGCTCGGCCACCTCGGCCGCCGCCTGCTGCGGGGTCGTCACGACCAGGATCTCGGCGTTCGGGACCAGCTGGGCCACCGAGATCGCGATGTCACCGGTGCCCGGCGGCAGGTCGAGGAGGAGGACGTCCAGGTCGCCCCAGTACACGTCCGCGAGGAACTGCTGGAGCGCGCGGTGCAGCATCGGGCCGCGCCACACCACCGGGGCGTTGCCCGGGGTGAACATGCCGATGGAGATGACCTTCACGCCGTGCGCCGTCGGCGGCATGATCATGTTCTCGACCTGGGTGGGACTGCCGTCGGCGCCCAGCATGCGCGGCACGGAGTGGCCGTAGATGTCGGCGTCCACGACACCGACCTTGAGGCCGTCGGCCGCCATCGCCGCCGCCAGGTTCACCGTCACCGAGGACTTGCCGACGCCACCCTTGCCGGAGGCGACCGCGTAGACGCGGGTGAGCGAGCCGGGCTTGGCGAAGGGGACCTCGCGCTCGGTCTGGCCGCCGCGCAGGGCCGTCGCCAGCTCCTTGCGCTGCTCGTCGCTCATCACGTCGAGCGTGACGTCGACGCGGGTGACGCCCTCGACGGCCGAGACCGCGTCCGTCACGCGCTGCGTGATCGTCTCGCGCATCGGGCAGCCGGAGACCGTCAGATAGACGGTGACCGCGACCGCTCCGTCCGCGCCGATGTCCACCGACTTGACCATCCCCAGTTCGGTGATGGGTCGGTTGATCTCGGGGTCGTTCACCGTCGCCAGTGCCTCGCGCACCGCGTCTTCGCTAGCCATAAGGACGATGGTACGGCTCGGTAGCCTGCGCCCGGCATGCCCGTCAGCGGTCTTCTACGTCACGTCCGGTCGACCGGTCTGCCGGGAATACGCCGTGCTCGTTCCCGTGGCCGCTGCGATGGCCGTTCTCGCGCTCCTCCAGCTCCTTCACCAGGTCCTGCAACTCGGAGCGGATCCAGTCCCGGGTGGCGACCTCACCGAGGCCGATGCGCAGGGAGGCGATCTCGCGGGTCAGGTACTCGGTGTCGGCGATCGACCGCTCGTTCTGCTTGCGGTCCTGTTCGAGGTTGACCCGGTCGCGGTCGTCCTGCCGGTTCTGCGCGAGCAGGATGAGAGGAGCCGCGTAGGAGGCCTGGAGGGACAGCATCAGGGTCAGGAAGATGAAGGGGTAGTTGTCGAAGCGCAGATCGCCCGGGGCGAAGACGTTCCACAGCACCCACGCGATGATGACGACCGTCATCCAGACGATGAAGCGTCCCGTGCCGAGGAACCGCGCGATGCGCTCCGAGAGCCGTCCGAAGGCCTCCGGGTCCCACTCGGGCAGCAGCCGGCGCCGCGGCGGGCGGGGCTGGTCCAGGCGGGTGCGCGGGCGGGTGGTGGCGGTGGCGCCGCTCGGGACGCGTTCGCGGGTGGTCGTCTCGCGCTCAGGAACCATGAGGAGCCACCTCGCCCTCGCCGAGCTCCTCGTCCAGATGGAACTCCGTCTCCCGCCAGTCCTCCGGCAGCATGTGGTCCAGCACGTCGTCCACGGTGACCGCGCCCAGCAGCGACCCGGCCTCGTCGACCACGGGCGCCGAGACCATGTCGTACGTCGCGAAGAACCCGGCGACGACCGGCAGCGCCGCGTCCGGGTCCAGCGGCTGGAGGTCGTCGTCGATGATCGCGCTGACCAGCGTGTACGGCGGGTCCCGCAGCAGCCGCTGGAAGTGGACCGTGCCCAGGTACTTGCCGGTCGGCGTCTCGTCGGGTGGACGGCAGACATAGACCTGGGCGGCGAGCGCGGGGGAGAGGTCGGCGTTGCGCACGCGCGCGAGGGCGTCGGCGACGGTCGCGTCGGGCCGCAGCACGATGGGCTCGGTCGTCATCAGACCGCCCGCCGTGTGCTCCTCGTACGACATCAGGCGCCGCATGTCGGCCGCGTCGGACGGCTGCATCAGGCTCAGCAGCCGCTCCTGGTCCTCCTCGGGCAGCTCACTGAGCAGGTCGGCCGCGTCGTCGGGGTCCATGGCCTCCAGGACGTCGGCCGCCCGCTCCTCCTTCAGCTTGCCGAGGATCTCGATCTGGTCGTCCTCCGGCAGTTCTTCGAGTACGTCGGCCAGGCGCTCGTCGTCGAGGGCGGCGGCGACCTCGGCGCGCCGCTTGGGGGAGAGGTGGTGCAGGACGTTGGCGAGGTCGGCGGGGCGCAGCTGCTCGAAGGTGGCCAACAGGCTCTCGGCGCCCTGTCCGTGCTCCTCCAGGGAGAAGCCGGTGACCGCCGACCACTCCACGGTCAGGGACTCGCCCTTGCGCCGGAACGCGCCGCCCTTGCCGCCCTTGCGGACGAAGACCTTGTCGATCTCCCAGTCCCGGCGGGCCGGCAGCTGCTGCACGGACACGTCCAGGACGGTCACCTCCTCGCCGGGCTCGACGAGGGTGACGCGTCGGTCGAGCAGTTCGCCGAAGACCAGGCGCTCGGTGGGCCGTTGCTCGAAGCGGCGGACGTTGAGCACACCGGTGGTGATGACCTGGCCGGACTCGATGCTGGTCACCCGGGTCATGGGCAGGAAGATGCGGCGCCGCGTGGACAGTTCGACGACCAGCCCGAGCACGCGCGGCGGCTTGCGGCCCACGCGCAGCACGACGACCAGGTCGCGCACCCGGCCGACCTGGTCGCCGTTCGGGTCGAACACGGCGACGCCGGCGAGGTGCGAGACGAAGATCCTGGGGGCGCCCCCTGCCATGGCCGCACCTCCTTTTCGTGCGAATTGCCGGTCCAGGTGGGCTTCAGGCTAGCCCGTCCCGTTCGCGGACGCCCTGGTGGGCGGTCCGGACGGTCTGGCTCCGCTCGGCCCGCGCAGCCCCGGTACTCTGCGGTACGCCGCTTGATGGACCCTCGTCGGAAAGGCGCCCCACCTGTGACTGCGATTCCCCAGGGCCGTACCCGCCGGATGGGACTGATGGGCGCGATGTGCGCCCTGGTCGTGACGGGAACGGGCCTGACGGGGTGCAGTAGTGACGACCCCGACGCGGGCACCAACGGCGTCGGCAAGCTGCCGGCCGACCAGATCCAGACGAAGACCCGGGCGGCCGCGGATGCCGCGGACGCGGTGCGTCTCTCCGGAACCGTGGTGACCAGTGGGCGCACTTACAAACTCGACATGCGTCTCAAAGCCGACGGCGGCACCGGTTCGGTCACCGCCGAGGGCGCCACGTTCCGACTGCTGCGGGTCGGGGAGAAGCTGTTCCTCAAGGCCGACGCGGAGTTCTGGACCCACGAGGACGGCAAGGCCGACGACAAGGGCACGGACACGGCCGCCGCCGACAAGCTCGACGGCAAGTTCGTGAAGGTGCCTCAGGGCGACCCCTCGTACAAGAAGTTCAGCGGCTTCACCGACAAGGACGTCCTGCTCGCCGGGCTGCTCACCCTGCACGGCGACCTCGCCACCGACGGCCACCACGAGCAGTCCGGCACCCCCACCATCCGCATCACCGGCGACGACGGCTCCGGCGGCACCCTGGACGTCTCCCTGGAGGGCACGCCGTACCCGCTCCGCCTGGAACGTGCGGGCGGCGCGGGCACGCTGACCTTCTCCGGCTGGGGCAAGTCCTTCGAGCTGACGGCCCCGGCCAAGGGCGAGACCGTGGACTACGGCAAGCAGCTGCCGACGTCCTGACCTACTTCCGGCGGCGTCGCTTCAGCAGCAGCTTCGGAAGCCCCGCCGGGATCGGCTGTCGGGTCGTCGCGGACGTCGGCACCGGCGCCTCGGCCAGGTCGCCCTCGGGCAGCGGCGCCGTCGCCCCCGTCGGCTCCAGCCGCAGCACCCGGCACTCACGCCCCCAGCGCTCCGGCATCGCCTCGCCGTCGGGCGCGTTGAGGCGCTTGCCCTTGAGCTCGGCGACGGCCGCCTCCCAGACTTGCGAACCCGACGGCAGCTCCACGACCCTCGCCGTCCAGGAGACCAGCCGCCCGCCCTTGTCCTTGCTGCGGACCGTGACCTCGGCCGAGCCGCCGTCCGTCAGCCCCGGCAGCGGCTGCTCCCCCGGCCCGTCCCCGACCAGACACGCGGCACCCTCGTGCCACACGTGCCACAGCGCCCGGGCGGGACCCTCGGGACCCCTGACCCAGATGAGACCGGACTTCTTCGTGGCCTCCTCGACGAGGGCCTGGTCGAGCAGCTCGCTTGTCATGGGGGCAGCCTATCGAGGCCTGTTATCGGGCTTTCACAGCCAGCCGTTGCGCTTCAGGGTGCGGTGGATGCCGAGGCAGATGACACCCGTGATCATCATGATCACGGGGTAGCCGTACTTCCAGTGCGTCTCGGGCATGTAGTCGAAGTTCATCCCGTACACGCCACACACCATCGTCGGTACGGCGATGATCGCGGCCCACGAGGTGATCTTCCGCATGTCCTCGTTCTGTGCGACGGACGCCTGCGCGAGGTTGGCCTGGAGGATCGAGTTGAGCAGCTCGTCGAAGCCGATGACCTGCTCCTGCACGCGCGCGAGGTGGTCGGCGACGTCCCGGAAGTACTTCTGGATGTCGGGGTCGATCAGCCGCATCGGCCGCTCGCTCAGCAGCTGCATGGGCCGCAGCAGCGGCGACACCGCGCGCTTGAACTCCAGCACCTCACGCTTGAGCTGGTAGATCCGGCCGGCGTCCGAACCGCGCGGGGAGCCCTTGCGCCCCGGCGAGAACACCTCCGTCTCCACCTCGTCGATGTCGTCCTGCACCGCGTCGGCGACCGCGATGTAGCCGTCGACGACGTGGTCGGCGATCGCGTGCAGCACCGCCGAGGGGCCCTTGGCGAGCAGCTCGGGGTCGTCCTGGAGGCGGTGGCGCAGTGCCCGGAGCGAACCCTGGCCGCCGTGCCGGACGGTGATGAAGAAGTCCCGTCCGGTGAAGCACATGACCTCGCCGGTCTCGACGACCTCGCTGTTGGCGGTGAGGCGGTCGTGCTCGACGTAGTGGATGGTCTTGAAGACGGTGAACAGGGAGTCGTCGTAGCGCTCCAGCTTGGGCCGCTGATGGGCCTGTACGGCGTCCTCGACGGCCAGCGGGTGCAGCCCGAACTCGCTGGCGATACCGGCGAATTCGGCCTCGGTCGGCTCGTGCAGACCGATCCAGACGAAGCCGCCGTCGCGGCGCACCTGACGCATCGCCTCGTGCGGCGTGAGCGGCGTCGGCGTCTCCACGCGGGCGCCGTCGCGGTAGACGGCGCAGTCGACGACGGCCGAAGGGGTGCCGGGGTCGCGGGTGGTGTCGTACGCCCCGCTGTCCATGCGCACGCCCTTGCGGAGCGAGGGGCGGGACGGGCGGACGACGGCGCGCAGGTCGCGGATCATCGACATGGCAGGCTCCTTCGCGACAGGCAACGAAAAGCCGCTTCAACGGGTGGAACTGCCCGGAATGAGGACGTCCTGACTGCGGATGTTTGGCACGTCCACAAAGCGGGGAGCACCGCACCATTGCGGTGGCGGGGTTCGCTGCTGATACAGATGCTGATTCGAATCAGACAGATCAGGCAAAACGAGACGAAGTGCTCTTCCGATGAAGACGCGAGCGTGAAGAGAGGCGGCGGTCAGCCGGAATCCGGATCAGCTACATCAGCGGGCGGAAGAACGAGTGGTACTGCCCGGGTGACTTCGATCCATGACAGCCCCACCTCCTCCGGCCGGTCCCTCGTAAGGGACGTCCATCCCCCGTAGGGGAGTTCCCCCGCAGGGGATTTCCATGGTGTCGGGACTCGATCGCGACGCTTCTGCGTGCTGCCCCGAACGACCGGGCAAGACTATCAGCCGGCTGAAGTGTCAAGGCGCTGCTTTGCCCGGTACTGACGAGTTCTATGCTCGCGACATGGCTGATGTTCTTCCTCTGGTCGAGGCCCGGTTGCGTTCCGCGCTGGGCGAGCCGGACGCCCGCGCGGCGGTCACCTTCCTGGGCACGGACCGCATCGAGGTGCTCCGCTTCCACGACGGCGACATCGTCCGCTACGCCACCCTCGGCATGTCGGCGGCGCCGATGGGCGACCCCACGGTGATGCTCGCCGACCCGGTCAAGGGCCCCCGCGCCGAACTCGTCCTCTCGGTCCGCGCGGGCCTCGCCGACACCGACAAGGCGCTCCGCCCGCTCGCCGTCCTCGGTGCGTCCCCGCAGGTCGAGGGCGTGATTGTGGCCCCCGGCGCATCCCTCGACGTGGGTGAGCCGCTGTGGCCCGGCGCCCCCTTCACCTCGGTCCTGGTCGCCGAACCGGGCGGCCTGGTCGAGAACCTGGAGCTCGACGAGCCCATGGACCCGGTGCAGTTCCTCCCCCTGCTCCCCATGACCGCGAACGAGGCCGCCTGGAAGCGGGTGCACGGCGCCCAGGCCCTTCAGGAGCGCTGGCTGACGAACGGGACGGACCTCAGGGACCCGTCCCGGAAGTCCGTCCCGCTGGAGTGATCATCGCGTGAGCAAGGTCACCAAGTGGTGGCCGGAACCCGTCAGTTGGCGAAGACGGCCACACCGTCCTCGGTGGCGTGCCTCGACTCCAGCTCCGCCGCCTCCCGAGTGAGCGCGTTCCGCCGTACGACGACCACGGCCGCACCCGCGAGCGCGGTGACGGCCGCCACCGCGAACGGGACGTGGACGTCGGTCCACTCCTCGATCTTCGGCGCGAAGTAGGGCGCCGCCGCGGCCGCGAACCACCGCACGAAGTTGTAGCCGGCACTGGCGACCGGGCGCGGGGCGTCGGAGACGCCGAGGGCCAGCTCGGTGTAGACGGTGTTGTTCACGCCGATGAAGGCGCCGGACAGGATCGTGCAGACGATCGCTGTGGTGTGGCTGCCGTATCCGAGCACGAGCACGTCGGCCGCCAGCAGCACCAGCGAGCCGCCGAGCACCTTCAGCGAACCGAACCGCGCCTGCAACCGCGGCGCCACGATCACCGAGAACACGGCGAGCAGCACACCCCAGGCGAAGAACACGGCACCCGACTTGTACGGGGTCATGTCCAGCACGAACGGGGTGAAGGCCAGCACGGTGAAGAACGTGTAGTTGTAGAAGAACGCCGAGGCTGCGGCGGAGGCGAGGCCCCCGTGGCCGAGCGCCTTCAGCGGGTCGAGCAGCGAGGTCTTCGTGGCCGGCCTCGGCTGCTCCTTCAGGAACACCGTGATGCACAGGAAGCCGACCGCCATCAGGAAGGCCGTGCCGAAGAACGGGTAGCGCCAGCTGGCGTCGCCGAGCAGCGCGCCCAGCAGCGGGCCGCACGCCATGCCGAGGCCGAGCGCGGACTCGTACAGCAGGATCGCCGCGGAGCTGCCGCCCGCCGCCGCGCCGACGATGACCGCGAGGGCCGTCGAGACGAACAGGGCGTTGCCGAGACCCCAGCCCGCGCGGAAGCCGACGAGTTCGGCGACCGAGCCCGACGTACCGGCGAGAGCGGCGAAGACGACCACGAAGGCGAGGCCGAGCAGCAGGGTCTTGCGGCCGCCGATCCGGCTGGAGACCCAGCCGGTGACCAGCATCGCGAACGCGGTGATCAGGAAGTACGAGGTGAAGAGCAGGGAGACCTGTCCCGCGGTGGCGTCGAGGCCCTGGGCGATGGACGGCAGGATCGGGTCGACCAGCCCGATGCCCATGAAGGCGACGACGGAGGCGCCGGCCGTGGCCCAGACCGCCTTGGGCTGTCGCAGGAGGCTGCTCGCTCCCGCGTCGAGGGCGTCCATGGTTTCTCCCTTTCCGACGTTCAGACCTGAAGATAGTTGGTGTATGCACATAGTAAGTTAGGGTAGCTAATTAATGCAAGCTACATCTAATTCCGTACGGTGAGCGGTTCCGCCCGGACGGGTGATCGTCCTTGACGTGGCGGGGCAGGGGTAGGACCGTGGGGCCCTATGAGGGGCGAACCCAGTTGCCCGAAGTGTGGTGGCCGGGTCAGGGCTCCCGGACTCTTCGCCGATTCCTGGCAGTGCGATGTGCACGGGACCGTGCACCCGCTGCAACCCGTGATCCCGCCCAGCGTCGAGGCCCTCGACGTCGTGGTGCATCGCACGCAGGTGCCGGTGTGGATGCCGTGGCCGCTGCCGGTCGGCTGGCTCTTCACGGGCGTCGGCAGTGCCGGTGACGACCGCAGCGGCGGGCGTGCGACAGCTGTGGCGTGCTCGGGGCCCGGACCGCTCGGCGGTTTCGGCGAGCTGATCCTCGTCGCCGAGGAACTCGGCGTCGGCCTCGGCGCGCGGTACGCGGGCATCGACGGGCCGGACCCGGGACCGTACATGAGCGTGGAGAAGCCACCCCAGGCCAAGGTGCTGGCCGCGGGTCGGCCGACACCGCTGTGGCATGTCTCCGGCACCCCCGACGACCGGGCCGTGTTCGCGGGCGAGGCGCTCGGACTGTGGCTGTGGGCGGTCGTGTGGCCCGAGCAGTCGGGGCTGCTGATGTACGACGAGCTGGTGCTGACGGATCTGCGGGACGCGGGGGCCGAGGTGGAGCTGGTGCCGTGCGGGGCGCTTTCGCCGCGCTTGCTGAAGCCGTGACGCCCACTGGGGTGCCCGGAGGGCTTGATGGGCGGCTGAGGGTTCGACGGGGCTGGTCACGCAGTTCCCCGCGCCCCTCAGGTGAGTGTGTGTAAAGGTCGCTCACAGGTTTCGGGTGTGACAGGCGGGTCGAAAATGCGGCTATCCTTGAGCGTCCTCTTCCGTACCGTCATCGCCTGGAGTCCGCGTCGTGCGTATCGATCTGCACACCCACTCCACCGCGTCCGACGGCACGGACACCCCGGCCGAGCTGGTGCGCAACGCCGCCACTGCCGGGCTGGACGTCGTCGCGCTGACCGATCACGACACCACCCGCGGTCACGCCGAGGCCATCGCCGCGCTCCCCGAGGGGCTCACCCTCGTCACCGGCGCCGAGCTGTCCTGCCGTATCGACGGCGTCTCCATGCACATGCTGGCCTACCTCTTCGACCCCGAGGAGCCGGCGCTGTTCGCCGAGCGTGAGCTCGTGCGGGACGACCGGGTGCCGCGGGCGCGGGGCATGGTCGCCAAGCTCCAGGGGCTGGGCGTGCCCGTCACCTGGGAGCAGGTGGCGCGGATCGCGGGCGACGGCTCGGTCGGCCGCCCGCATGTCGCGACCGCACTGGTCGAGCTGGGCGTCGTACCGACCGTGAGCGACGCCTTCACCGAGGACTGGCTGGCGGACGGCGGCCGGGCCTATGTGGAGAAGCACGAGACCGACCCCTTCGAGGCGATCCGGCTGGTCAAGGGCGCGGGCGGGGTCACCGTCTTCGCCCACCCCGGCGCCAGCAAGCGCGGCCGTACGGTCCCCGAGGCGGCGATCGCGAAGATGGCGGCGGCCGGGCTCGACGGCATCGAGGTCGACCACATGGACCACGACGCCGAGACGCGCGACCGGCTGCGCGGGCTCGCCGCCGACCTGGGGCTGCTCGTCACGGGCTCCTCGGACTACCACGGCAGCCGCAAGACGGTGACGCTCGGCGAGTACCGGACCGACCCCGAGGTGTACGGGGAGATCACCCGGCGGGCGACGGGCGCGTTCCCGGTGCCGGGCACCGGCGGGGCCTGAGGGATCGCTCCCGCACCCACCTGATCCACCCTTCTTTCCTCTCGCAAGGCTCACCTGTGTTCGACGCTGCCGTTTTCGGCTCTCTCTTCCTGACCCTGTTCGTCATCATGGATCCCCCGGGGATCACCCCGATCTTCCTCGCCCTGACCGCCGGCCGGCCCGGCAAGGTGCAGAAGCGGATGGCCTTCCAGGCCGTCTGCGTGGCCGGTGGAGTGATCACGGTCTTCGGGCTCCTCGGCCACCAGATCCTCGACTACCTGCACGTCTCCGTCCCCGCGCTGATGATCGCGGGCGGACTGCTGCTTCTGCTGATCGCCCTGGACCTGCTCACCGGCAAGACCGACGAGCCCAAGCAGACCAAGGACGTCAACGTCGCCCTGGTGCCGCTGGGCATGCCGCTGCTGGCCGGGCCCGGTGCGATCGTGTCCGTGATCCTCGCCGTGCAGAAGGCCGACAGCGTCACCACGCAGGTCTCGGTGTGGACGGCGATCCTCGCCATCCATGTCGTGCTGTGGCTGGTCATGCGGTACTCGCTGCTGATCATCCGGGTCATCAAGGACGGTGGCGTCGTCCTGGTGACGCGGCTCGCGGGCATGATGCTCTCCGCGATCGCCGTGCAGCAGATCATCAACGGGATCACGCAGGTGATCCGGGGGAGCTGAGCCCCGTAACCCTGCTGGGGAAATCGGCTGGGGAAAGCGCAGAGCCCCCGTACGGCATCGGTGCCGTACGGGGGCTCTGAAGCTGTGTTTGTTATGAGGCCGTGGTGTCGGCCGGGCGAATCCAGAGACGCTGTCCGATGGCGGCGGCCTGCTGAACGATCCGGTTGACGGAGGCGGCGTCCACGACGGTGCTGTCCACGGGGGTACCGTCGACATCGTCGAGTCGCATGATTTCGAAGCGCATGGGCTTCTCCCTTCGTCTGGTCATCCTCCTGAGGAGAACATCTGCGTACGTCTGTATCTAACGGGCTGCGTGTTACAAACATTCCCTACGCTAAAGAAATTTTTCGAACGACTAACTACTGACCGGTAAGCGGTCGGTACGAGACTGACCGGGACCGGTTGTGTTCGCAGCGTGACCGCCGGGACAATGATGGCGATGAACGACGACCACGAGGCGCTGGGCGCCCGCATCGACCACACCAACGAGCTGTTGCAGCGCATGCTCGCCGAGGTGGCGAAGACGCCCTCGACCCACGCGATCTTCGTGGACGCGGGGTATCTGTACGCGGCCGCGGGTCGTCTGGTCGCCGGCACGGAGGACCGCCGCGCCTTCGACCTCGACGCCGAGGGGCTCATCGAGGCGCTCATCGACCGGGCCCGCACGATCTTCGCGGACAGCAGACTGCTCAGGGTCTACTGGTACGACGGCGCCCGCCGCCGCATCCACACCGCCGAGCAGCAGTCGATCGCCGAACTCCCGGACGTGAAGGTGCGGTTGGGTAACCTCAACGCCAACAACCAGCAGAAGGGCGTCGACTCACTGATCCGCTCCGACCTGGAGTCCCTCGCCCGGCACCGCGCTATCAGTGACGCGGCCCTGCTCGGCGGCGACGAGGACCTGGTGTCGGCGGTGGAGGCCGCGCAGGGCTACGGCGCGCGCGTCCACCTCTGGGGCATCGAGGCTCCCGAGGGGCGCAACCAGGCTGAGCCCCTGCTCTGGGAGGTCGACAGCCAGCGCGTCTTCGACCTCGACTTCTTCAAGCCCTACGTCGCCCGCCGCACGTCCGCCGGGTACGAGGCCTCCGTGAACCGGCCCACCCGCGAGGACGTCCGTTTCGTGGGCGCCCAGATCGCGGCGAAGTGGCTGGCGGCCCGGGGGCGCGAGGCCCTGGTGGAGCTGCTGCCGGGCCACCCCTATCTGCCCGGCTCGGTCGACCAGGACCTGTTGGTGGAGGCGGAGGGGCTGCTCCAGTACTCCCTGCGCGGCCAGGCGGACCTGCGGCGGGCGCTGCGGGACGGCTTCTGGGAGCACTTGCGGACGCAGTACTAGTTTTCTGGGAGCCCCTGCGGACGCGGTACCAGTCTTCTGGGAGCACTTGCGGACGCTGTACTAGTCGGCCTTGAGGGTGCTGTCCCAGAAGTCGGCGAAGGCGCGGGCCGTTTCGAGGGGGCGGTCGGTGTTGGGGGAGTGCTCGGCGCCGGTGACGACGGTCCGGTGCGCGTCGAGCCGCACGGCCATCTCGTCGAGGAGCGGGACGGGCCAGGTGTCGTCGCGCGCCCCGGACAGCACATGGAACGGCAGCGGTACGGCGGCCAGTTCGCCGACCCGGTCCACCTCGGTGCACAACTGACGCCCGGTGGCGAGGAGTTGGGCGGGCTTGTTGCCCAGCCAGCGCCGCCGCAGATCGTCCCGGTCGTCGAGCCCCTCGTCCAGCTCGCCGGTCTCGGTCTCCTCGGGCGGCTCCATGGCCTGGATCGCCGCCCACACCTCCGCCATGCTCATCACCGCGAGCGCGTCCCGCAGCAGCTTGACGCGCTGCTGCTGGGAGCCGGAGATCTGGGCGGGGCCCGAGGCCATGAGCGTCAGGGAGAGGAAGGGCTCCGGATCGAGGAGCACGGCGGCCCGGGCGATCTGCCCGCCGAGCGAGTGGCCCACGAGGTGCACGGGCGTCCCGACAGCCGCGGCCTGCGCGAGCACGTCCTTCGCCAACTCGTCCTGGGCGTAAGCGGATTCATCGGCCTCGGGGCCGTCCGACTCGTACTGCCCCCGCCCGTCCACGGCGACGGTCCGGTACCCGCGCGCGGCGAGCGGTTCGTGCAGCGGGTTGAAGTCCTCCTTGCTGCCGGTGAACCCGGGCAGCAGCAGGGCCGTCCCACGGGCCGTGACGCCTTCCGCCACCGGCGCGTCGACGACGGCGAACTCCCCGCGTGAGGTGCGCAGGGTGTAGGCACGGGCGCAGGGGGGCGGGGCGAAGGAGGGGGGACGGCTCATGGCCTGAGGCTATCGGGCGGCGCTGACAATCGCCGGGCGGGGAGACCCACCAGGGGCGCGGGGCTGCATCGATATGCGGCTCCGCCGCGTGGGCGCGATCCACCCTTGCCGGCGGCCCACAGCCGCACCAAGACTGTTGGCCTCTTCCGTAGCCGCCCCCTCATGCCGACGGCCCGGCCCACACGCAGTGGACCGGGCCGTCAGCGACAAACGAACGCTCAGCCTTCCGAGGCGGCCGTGGCCTTACGGGTACGCCGCACCTTCGGCTTGGCCTCCGCCTCCTCCGCGGCCTGGGCCGGGATCTCGGCGGCGGCAGCGGTCTTACGGGTCCGACGCGGCTTCGCCTCGGTCGTCGTCTCCGTGGCGGCGGCAGCCGTCTTACGGGTGCGACGCGGCTTGGCCTCGACGACCTCGACCGCTTCGGCGACCTCGGCGGGAGCCTCCGCGGCGGCCGCGGTCTTGCGCGTACGCCGGACCTTCGGCTTGGCCTCCGTGCCCTCGGCCGTGTCGACGGCGGCCTCGGCGGCCGTAGTGGCAGCGGCCGCGGTCTTGCGCGTCCGACGCGGCTTCGCCTCCGCCTCGGCGGGAGCCTCCGCGGCCTGGGCCGGGATCTCGGCGGCGGCAGCGGTCTTACGGGTCCGACGCGGCTTCGCCTCGGTCGTCGTCTCCGTGGCGGCGGCGGTCTTCCGCGTGCGACGCGGCTTGGCCTCGACGGCCTCGGCCGTGTCGACTGCGGCCTCAGCGGCCGTGGTGGCAGCGGCAGCGGCGGTCTTGCGCGTGCGACGCGGCTTCGGCTCGGCGACCTCGGGGGCAGCCTCGACGGCGGCTTCGGCGGTGGTCTCCGCGGCAGCGGCGACCTTTCGCGTACGCCGGGCCTTCGGCTTGGCCTCCGTGCCCTCGGCGGTGTCGACCGCGGTCTCGGCGGCAGCAGCCGTCTTGCGCGTACGGCGACGCGGCGCGGCGGCCGGGGCCTCGGGCTCGGCGACGGCCACCGGTGCGGCCTCGACGACCTCGGTCACCTCGGCCACCGGCTCCGCGGTCTTGCGGGTGCGGCGGCGCGGCGTGGCCTCGGTCGCCTCGGCGGTGTCGACCGCGGTCTCGGCGGCTGCCGTGGCCTTACGGGTGCGACGACGCGGCGCGACGACGGGAGCCTCGGGCTCGGCGGCGACCACGGGCGCGGCCTCGACGACCTCGGTCGCCTCGGCGGCCACCGGCTCCGCGGTCTTACGGGTACGGCGCCGACGCGGCTTCGTCTCCGTGGCCTCGACCGTCTCCACGGCGGCCTCCGCGGCCTCCGACGGCATGGCCTCGGGCGTCGCGGTCACGGCCGGCACCTGCTCCGGCGCGGCACCGTTACGGGTGCGGCGACGGCGGCGCGGGGTGCGGGACGCGGGCGCGTCCTCGGTCAGCGCGGTGTCCGCGGACGGCGCGGTGGCCTCGGCGACGGGCGCCGGGGCTCCGTCCGTAGTGGCCCCGCCGCGCGTACGACGGCGACGGCGCGGTGTACGGGACGGGCGCTCGCGGTCGGCGGAACGGGACTCGTCCCGGCCGCCACGACCACCTCGGTCACCCCGGTCACTACGGTCGTTCCGGTCACCGCGACCGCGGCCACCACGGCCGCCGGTCTCGCCGAGGTCCTCGAGCTCCTCCGCGTCGAGGCCCGCGCGGGTGCGCTCGGCACGCGGCAGGACACCCTTGGTGCCCGCGGGGATGTTCAGCTCCTCGTAGAAGTGCGGGGAGGTGGAGTACGTCTCCGGCGGGTCGTTGAAGTCGAGCTCCAGCGCCTTGTTGATCAGCTGCCAGCGCGGGATGTCGTCCCAGTCGACGAGGGTGATCGCGATGCCCTTGGCACCCGCGCGGCCGGTACGGCCGATGCGGTGCAGGTACGTCTTCTCCTCTTCGGGAGACTGGTAGTTGACGACGTGCGTGACGCCCTCGACGTCGATACCGCGGGCGGCGACGTCGGTGCAGACGAGGACGTCCACCTTGCCGTTGCGGAAGGCGCGCAGCGCCTGCTCGCGGGCGCCCTGGCCGAGGTCGCCGTGGACCGCGCCGGCGGCGAAGCCGCGCTGCTTGAGCTGGTCGGCGAGGTCGGCCGCGGTGCGCTTGGTGCGGCAGAAGACCATGACAAGGCCCCGGCCCTCGGACTGCAGTATCCGCGCGACCATCTCGGGCTTGTCCATGTTGTGCGCGCGGTACACGTGCTGCTTGGTGTTCGCGACCGTCCTGCCCGCGTCGTCGGGCGAGGTGGCGTTGATGTGCGTGGGCTGCGACATGTAGCGGCGCGCGAGACCGATGACCGCGCCCGGCATGGTCGCCGAGAACAGCATCGTCTGGCGGCGGGCCGGCAGCATGTTGATGATCTTCTCGACGTCGGGCAGGAAGCCCAGGTCGAGCATCTCGTCGGCCTCGTCGAGGACGAGCGCCTTGATGTGGCCCAGGTTGAGCTTCTTCTGGCCCGCGAGGTCCAGCAGTCGGCCCGGGGTGCCGACGACGACGTCGACGCCCTTCTTGAGGGCCTCGACCTGGGGCTCGTAGGCGCGGCCGCCGTAGATGGCGAGCACGCGCACGTTACGGACCTTGCCCGCGGTCAGCAGGTCGTTGGTCACCTGGGTGCAGAGCTCGCGCGTGGGGACGACGACGAGGGCCTGCGGGGCGTCGGTGAGCGCCTCGGGGGTGGCGCGGCCGGCCTCGACGTCGGCGGGGACGGTGACGCGCTCGAGGAGCGGGAGGCCGAAGCCCAGCGTCTTGCCGGTGCCGGTCTTGGCCTGGCCGATGACGTCCGTGCCGGAGAGGGCGACGGGGAGGGTCATCTCCTGGATGGGGAAGGGGGTGATGATGCCGACGGCCTCAAGGGCCTCGGCGGTCTCGGGAAGGATTCCGAGATCTCTGAACGTCGTAGTCAGGGTGCTGCCTCTTCTGTGTGCGCGGTGCGAGGCGAGCTCGGGGGTCTCTTGAGACCGTGCTGGGGACGTCGACTGCCTTACGGACCAGCCGTAATGACACGGGACCTCTGCCGACGCTCTAGCGCTCGAACCGCTGAGGGTCCCTCCGGATGCCGTACGCACAGTGCCGTACGGGCGAGGAGAGCTGTCAGGTCGGAGCCGATCGGGCCACCGACCGGGCATCCTCATACGTGCAGCCCGTCGAATACTCGGCAGGCGCATTACCACCATACCTCGGAATCGCGCACATGCGATGGCCGATTTGGTCACGTAGTCGTCGTCACACTGATTGACCAGGGCCTTCCGAGGCTCGGCGAGCGGACTATTGTGCGCTTCATGACGACGCCTGACAACACCTCTGACGCACCCGCCGAGCACACCGGAGTGGCGGCCCAGGACTGGGCCACGGCCTCCGCGGAGCCGCAGTACCGGGCCGCGGTCGTCGACCTCCTCGGCGCACTGGCCTACGGCGAACTCGCGGCGTTCGAGCGGCTCGCGGAGGACGCCAAGCTGGCGCCGACGCTGGCGGACAAGGCGGAGCTGGCGAAGATGGCGTCGGCGGAGTTCCACCACTACGAGAAGCTGCGCGACCGGCTGACCGAGATCGGCGCGGAGCCGACGCAGGCCATGGAGCCGTTCGTCGCCGCGCTGGACGGCTTCCACCGGCAGACGGCGCCCTCGGACTGGCTGGAGGGGCTCGTCAAGGCATACGTCGGCGACTCGATCGCGAGTGACTTCTACCGCGAGGTCGCGGCGCGGCTGGACGCGGACACGCGTGAGCTGGTGCTCGCCGTTCTCGACGACACGGGGCATGCCGGGTTCGCCGTCGAGAAGGTGCGGGCCGCGATCGACGCCGACCCGCGTATGGGTGGACGTCTCGCTCTGTGGGCTCGGCGTCTCATGGGCGAGGCGCTGTCGCAATCGCAGCGGGTGGTCGCCGACCGGGACGCGTTGTCGACGATGCTCGTGGGCGGGGTCGCCGACGGGTTCGACCTCGCGGAGGTGGGGCGGATGTTCTCGCGGATCACCGAGGCGCACACGAAGCGGATGGCCGCGCTGGGGTTGGCGGCCTAGCGCTCTGCGGGGGCGGGCTGCGGTCCGTCTCGCGGCTGCGGGTGCGTGGGGGCTGGTCGCGCAGTTCCCCGCGCCCCTTGGGGCGTTGCCCTGACCGGCGTCAGAAACCTATGCCGCAACTGATCGGCGGCGCAGTCTGCCCGCCGGGCGGAGCAGGAGCGACAGGGACGCGACCGAGACCACCGTCGCGCCGATCAGGGTGAGCAGGACGTTGCCCGCGCCCAGGGCGCTGTGGGTGATGAAGGCGCCGAAGAGGGCGCCGGCCACTCCCGTCGCGAAGACCAGGGAGCGGGCGGGCAGACGGTGCGCCAGGCGGTGGGCGGCGGCGGCCGCCAGGACGAGACCGAGCAGAGCGGAGCCGAGCGCTTCCAGCAACATCATTGAGAGTCCCTCCCACACTGCCACGCTGCGTATGTCGGTCGTAGCCCGTCATACCCGTGACCTGCGGAATGCAATCCTCCTCTGTGCGTGCCTTGTGCTCCATATGTGGAGAAAAAAATCTTGAGGAAGTTCCGCCCGTACGACGAGTTCCGCCCGTACGACGAGAAGGGCCCGGCGACTGTGAAGTCGCCGGGCCCTTCCGTTTGCGTCTGCCTACAGCGCGCCGAAGCCCACCTTGCGCGGCGCCGGCTCACCGAGCTCGACGTACGCGAGACGGTCGGCCGGGACCAGGACCTTGCGGCCGTGCTCGTCCGTGAGGCTCAGCAGCTGCGACTTTCCGGCGAGTGCCTCGGCCACCACGCGCTCGACCTCCTCGGCACTCTGACCGCTCTCCAGAACGATCTCGCGGGGCGCGTGCTGCACGCCGATCTTGACCTCCACGGCTATGTCCCTCCGACGGTCAGTGAAGTGCGCGTCTTCCGCGCCGTACCCCGCACACATTAGCCCGGTGAGGGGACGTACACGCTCCGCGCAAGAACGCCAGGAGCGAACAGCGGACGGGAACAAATGTCCCCGCACGCGAGCGGTCAGTGGTGATCGATACCGTGCAGCGGGAAACCGGCGATGCCTCGCCAGGCGAGCGACGTCAGCAGCTGGACCGCCTGGTCGCGCGGGACGCTGCGGTCACTGTGCAGCCAGGAACGGGCCACGACCTGCGCGAGACCGCCGAGCCCGGAGGCCAGCAGCATGGACTCGGCCCGCGACAGACCGGTGTCCTCCGCGATGACGTCGCAGATCGCCTCGGCGCACTCGTTCGTGACCTTGTCGACGCGCTCACGCACCGCGGGCTCGTTCGTCAGGTCCGACTCGAAGACCAGCCGGAAGGCGCCGCCGTCGTCCTCGACGTACGCGAAGTAGGCGTCCATGGTCGCCCGCACGCGCTGCTTGTTGTCGGTCGTCGAGGCGAGTGCCTGCCGTACGGAGCCGATCAGCGACTCGCAGTGCTGGTCCAGCAGCGCGAGATAGAGGTCGAGCTTGCCCGGGAAGTGCTGGTAGAGCACCGGCTTGCTGACGCCGGCGCGCTCGGCGATGTCGTCCATCGCGGCCGAGTGGTAGCCCTGCGCCACGAAGACTTCCTGGGCGGCGCCCAGCAGCTGGTTCCGTCGGGCACGGCGCGGCAGGCGCGTGCCTCGCGGGCGCGCCGCCTCTGTCTGCTCGATGGCTGTCACGCCGCCTCCCAAAAGTCGTCCACTTGCGGTGTGCGCCGCGCCGCCATCGTACTTTTCGGTAACCGTGGTGTGCGCGGTGCGAGCGCAGAATTTCACGTACCGGACGATGGCGAAAGATACACAAAGGTTTCAAAGAGGGATCGAGCGGGCAGTGGGCGCAGCTCTCCGCACCTCTCCGCACCTCTTCCCGCTCACCGTCGTGCGGTGGCGCGTCAGCGGTAGTCGTCCTCGTCGGTCCGGACGACGCGGGCCTGTTCGATGAGGTCGGCCTCGTTCGCCCGGGCGGGGTCGACGGCCGTCAGCGGGTCGTCACGGTCCGCGGTGACGTCCCTCTGCTGTTCGGCGGCGTCGTTCTCGGGGGCTTCGACGTCGAGCTCGGCGCGGTCGCCGTCCTCGAAGGTGTCGGGGTCGCTGGGGTCGTGGGCCATGGGGGGCTCCCTTCCTAGAACGTCCCTGGGGAAGCAGGGGGCCACATGCGGGTGCCCTGCGTACGAGCCTAGGAGACACACGATTTTGGCGCTATGCCATCCGGGTCGCGCGATGGGGGCGGAACGAGGGCTGGGAAACGAGGGCTGGGAGCTGAGTGCAGCCTGTGACGGCGAACACATGAACCAGTGCGTGATCGTCTCGTAACATTGCCGCATGTCTTCGACCGACGTGCCGTTCGTGCCGGCCACCAATGTGCTCCCGAAGGTGGCGGCCGTCAGGGTCGCGGAAGGTGAGCGGCTGCGCTCGGTCGGGCTGCCGGGGATCACGCTGACGGTGCGGTCGAGGCCGCCCGCGCGTGAGGGGCTGCCGGCCGCGCTCTACGTCCATGGCCTCGGCGGTTCCTCCCAGAACTGGTCGGCGCTGATGCAGGAGCTCGAAGCGGTGGTCGACGGTGAGGCCGTCGATCTGCCCGGCTTCGGGGACTCGCCGCCACCGGACGACGGCGACTACTCGATCAGCGCACACGCGCGTGCGGTGATCCGCTATCTCGACGCCTCCGGGCGCGGGCCGGTGCACCTGTTCGGCAACTCCCTCGGCGGCGCGGTCTCCACCCGGGTCGCCGCGGTGCGCCCCGACCTCGTCCGCACGCTCACCCTCGTCTCACCGGCGCTCCCGGAGATCCGCGTGCAGCGCAGCGCGGTGCCCACGGCACTGCTGGCGGTACCCGGGGTGACGGCACTCTTCACTCGCCTCAGCCGCGACTGGACGGCCGAGCAGCGGGTCCGCGGGGTCATGGCGCTCTGCTACGGCGATCCCGCGCGCGTGACGCCGGAAGGGTTCCGGCACGCCGTCGAGGAGATGGAGCGGCGGCAGCAACTGCCGTACTTCTGGGACGCGATGACGCGTTCCGCGCGCGGCATCGTGAACGCGTACACGCTGGGCGGGCAGCACGCGCTGTGGCGCCAGGCCGAGCGCGTCCTCGCGCCCACGCTCCTCGTCTACGGCGGCCGCGACCAGCTCGTCGGCTACCGCATGGCCCGCAAGGCGGCCCGCGCGTTCCGCGACTCCCGACTGCTCAGCCTGCCCGACGCGGGGCACGTGGCGATGATGGAGTATCCGGATACGGTGGCCCGGGCGTTCACCGAACTCCTCGCGGGCCAGGGTGACTTGGAGGTGGGCGTGGGCGCTGGTGGCGTCATCGGGGGTGGCGCCGGGGAGGCGTTGGCTTCGGGGGCTGTGTCCGGCGGTGACGTCGACTCCGCGCGCGCGGGTGACCGCTCCGGGGACGGCGGCTTCGGTGACATGGTCGAGTCCTCCGGTACGGGGGGCTGAGGCGCGACGTGGGACGCCACAGCCGCCGCGGACCCGCCCCCAAGGGCGACTCCGCGGACATAGCCGCAGGGCGAGGCGGCCGGGGGGACGAGGGTTCCCCGGGGTCGCAAGGACAGCGACAGGGACAGGGGCAGGGAGAGGGGCAGCTCCAGGGACCGGGACAGGGCGCGTCGGCGCAGCGAGGTCCCGCGGGGCAGCCGGGCGCGGGTCGACAGCAGGGCTCCGGCCGGCCGCAGGGCCCGGGGCGGCAGCAGGGCGCTGGGCCGCGGCCGGGTGGGCCTGTGGCGGACGGTCCGGTGGTGGGTGCGCCTTCGGTGTACGGGGATCCGGTGTACCGGGTTCCGCAGGGGGCTCGGCTTCCGGACGGGACGCCTGCTCGTGGGGTTCCGCGGCTTCCGGATGGGACGCCCGCGCGCGGTGTGCCGAGGTTTGCCGAGGGGACGCCGGCTCATGGTGTGCCGCGCTTTGGCGACGGGACGCCCGCGCGTGGGGTTCCGCGGCTTCCGGACGGTACCCCCGCGCGCGGTGTGCCCCGGTTTCCCGACGGTACCCCCGCGCGCGGTGTGCCCCGGTTTCCCGACGGCACTCCCGCGCACGGCACCCCTCAGGCGCGGGGCGGTCATCCCGAGCAGCGTGAACGCGGGGGTGCGTGGGGTGAGTTGGGGGCGCGCGGAGTGGCCTCAGGGCAGCCCGGTGTCGCCCTGCCCCGGCAGCGGCAGGCGCCTCCCGATGGTCCCCGGCAGGGGCGCGCGGGCGGGCCTCGGCAGGACTATCTCGATGCCTTCGGGGACCAGGACGTCGATCCGTTCGCGTCGCGTACCGGTCAGGGCCCCGCGTCCTCGCGCCGTACGGCCCACGCGTCCGTGGCCGCCGACCCGTACGCCTCCGTCGGCGACCGGCAGACCACCCCGGAGCCGCGCAGCGACGACGCGCCCACCGGCGAGCCCGTGCGCGGCAAGGGCGGCAAGGGGCGGACGTTCACCGGGATCGCGGCCGCGGCCGTCACCACCGTGCTCGCCGTCGTCGTCGCCGGTCAGGTCGCCGACCGGCAGGACGACTCGCCCGTACAGTCGCAGTCGGCCACCGACCAGGCGCGGGACGCCCGCGACTCCGCCTCGCGCGGGGACGGGCGGCCGACGCCGTCGTCGTCGCCCGGCGTGGCGACGCTGACGTACGAGCAGAAGATGGACAAGAAGTACGCGCTGGCCGCCGGGCTGAAAGGGTCGGGGAAGTTCGACGCGGTGAAGAGCGTCGCCAAGGCGCCCGGCAGCGGGCAGAAGTACACCTACCGCGTAGATGTCGAGCAGGGGATCGGGCTCGACGCGGAGCTGTTCGCCGACGCGGTGCAGAAGACGCTCAACGACGACCGGAGCTGGGCCCACAACGGCGCCCGCACCTTCGAGCGCATCTACTCCGGCAAGCCCGACTTCGTGATCACCCTCGCCAGCCCGGGCACCACGGCCGAGTGGTGCGCGAAGTCCGGTCTGGACACGACCGTGGACAACGTGTCCTGCGATTCGGCCGCCACCGAGCGCGTGATGATCAACGCGTTCAGATGGGCTCAGGGGTCCAAGACCTACGGCGACCAGATTCACGCCTATCGGCAGATGCTGATCAATCACGAGGTCGGCCACCGGCTCGGCAACCACCACGTGACCTGCGACAAGGACGGCGAACTCGCCCCGGTCATGCAGCAGCAGACCAAGTTCCTGGACCACAACGGGATCCACTGTCTGCCCAACCCCTGGCCGTATCCCGGGAGTTGACGGGTGCCTCACAGGTCACGTTGACATGCGCAGAAAAGTCGTACTAATTTTCTGCGCATGTCGTCCCGTCACGCCTCCGTTCGCGCCGCCATTGAGCTGGCGCTCATCGGCGTGACCGCGTTGTGCGTGGCCGACATTCACTGTCGCTGACGTCCGCCCTCTGGCGTTCGCGTCGCGATCTTTTTTCTTCCTTCCGTGAGCCGTCGCTCGCGGTTTTTCGACGACCTGACGCCCGGGTGGACGTCTGTTCACTTCCGTCTCACCCTTCGTCAATCTGTCTCGTCATTCGAGATGTAGAGCGTCATTCTTCGAGAGGTCGTCTCCGATGCGTCAACCGTCCGTCATCGCGCGCCGCGTGGCCGCGGCATCCGTAAGCCTGGTTCTGGCCGCGGGCGCCGCCGCCTGCGGCCCTGAGGACAACGATGCCAAGAGCTCCGGTGGCGACTCCACGCCCCACAAGGGCGGCACCCTCACGGTCCTGAACTCCGAGCCGCAGACGGACTTCGACCCGGCCCGGCTGTACACCTCGGGCGGCGGCAACGTGCCCTCCCTCGTCTTCCGCACCCTCACCACCCGCAACCGCGAGAGCGGCGCCGCCGGTGCGAAGGTCGTCCCCGACCTCGCCACCGACACCGGGCGCCCCAACAAGGACGCGACCGTGTGGACGTACACCCTGAAGACGGGGCTCAAGTACGAGGACGGCACCGCGATCACCTCGGCCGACATCAAGTACGGCATCGAGCGCTCCTTCGCGCCCGAGCTGTCCGGCGGCGCGCCCTATCTGCGGGACTGGCTGGTCGGCGCGGCCGACTACCAGGGGCCGTACAAGGACAAGGGCGGGCTCGACGCGATCGAGACGCCGGACGACCGGACCATCGTCTTCCATCTGAACAAGCCCGAGGGCGAGTTCCCCTTCCTGGCCACGCAGACGCAGTTCGCGCCCGTCCCGAAGGCCAAGGACACCGGCACCAAGTACGAGGAGCACCCGGTCTCGTCCGGCCCCTACAAGGTGGTCAAGAACGAGAACGACGGTGAGACCGTCCTCCTGGAGCGCAACACGTACTGGTCCGCCTCGACGGACGCCGAGCGCAAGGCGTACCCGGACAAGATCGACGTCAAGTCCGGGCTCGACTCCTCGGTGATCAACCAGCGGCTGTCCGCGTCCCAGGGGGCGGACTCGACGGCGGTCACCACGGACACCAACCTCGGCCCCGCCGAGCTCGCCAAGGTGACCGGCGACAAGGAACTCGCCGCGCGGGTCGGCACCGGGCACTTCGGCTACACGAACTACATAGCGTTCAACCCCACGGTCAAGCCGTTCAACAACGTCAAGGTGCGGCAGGCGATCTCGTACGCCATCGACCGTTCGTCGGTGGTGAACGCCGCCGGTGGGTCGTCGCTGGCCGAGGCCGCCACCACCTTCCTGCCGAACCAGAAATCCTTCGGGTACGAGCCGTACGACCTGTTCCCGGCGGGCGACTCCGGCAACGCGGCCAAGGCCAAGGAGCTGCTGAAGGAGGCCGGTTACCCGAACGGGCTCACCGTCACGCTGACCCACGACAACGCCCAGAACTTCAAGACCAGCCCCGAGATCGCGACCGCCGTCCAGGACGCGCTCAAGAAGGCCGGCATCACGGTCAAGCTCCAGGGCCTGGAGGACAACAACTACTCGGACACGGTCCACAGCGTGAAGACCGAGCCGGGCTTCTTCCTCTCCGCGTGGGGTGCCGACTGGCCCTCCGGCGGTCCCTTCCTCGCCCCGATCTTCGACGGCCGTCAGATCGTCAAGGACGGCGCGAACTTCAACTCGGGCCTGCTCAATGACAAGTCGGTCAATGCCGAGATTGACGCGATCAACAAGTTGACCGATCTTGACGCTGCCGCCAAGAGGTGGGGTGCACTGGACAAGAAGATCGGTGAGCAGGCGCTGACCGTGCCGCTGTTCCACCCGGTCTACAAGCGGTTGGTCGGCAAGGACATCAAGAACGTCGTGATCAGCGACTGGACCGGTGTGCTGGACATCTCGCAGGTCGCGGTCAAGTAGCCCGATGAGTGAGGCACTTGTCGCCGTCGAGATCCCCGGGGCAGCCGTCCCGGGGGCCTCGGGGGCTCGTCAGTTCTGGCGGCGGCTGCGGACGCAGCGGGCCGCCATGGTCGCGGCGGGCGTCGTCGCCCTGCTCGTCCTGGTCGCCCTCGCGGCGCCCCTGCTCACCGCGATGGAGGGCCAGGACCCCACCACCTACCACCCCTCCCTGGTCGACTCCGCGCGCGGCGGTGTGCCCGTCGGGTCGCTCGGCGGCATCGGCGGGGACCACTGGCTCGGCGTCGAACCGCAGACCGGGCGCGACCTGTTCGCCCGGCTCGTGTACGGGGCCCGGGTCTCGCTGGGGGTCGCGCTGGCCGCCACGGTCGTCCAGGTGTTGATCGGTGTCGTCGTGGGTGTATCGGCCGCGCTCGGCAGTCGATGGGTTGATCAACTGTTGAGCAGGTTCACGGACGTCATCGTCGCCATGCCCCTCATGATCATGTCGTTGGCGCTGCTCGCGATCGTCCCGGCGAGCTTCCCGCGGCCCGTGCTGGTCGCCCTGGTCATCGGGCTGATCGGGTGGGGCACCATCGCCAAGATCGTGCGCGCCCAGACCCTCACGCTCAAACAGCTCGACCATGTCGCCGCGGCCCGGCTCAGCGGCTGGGGCACCTGGCACATCGCCCGCCGCGAGCTGCTGCCCGGCATCGCCGCGCCGATCATCACCTACGCGGCACTGCTGGTGCCGTCCAACATCTCGGCCGAGGCCGCCCTGTCCTTCCTCGGCGTCGGCGTGAAGCCGCCGACGCCGTCCTGGGGACAGATGCTCACCGCCGCCGACGTCTGGTACCAGGCCGCCCCGCAGTATCTGCTGCTGCCCGCGGGCGCCCTCTTCGTCACCGTCCTCGCCCTGACCGTCCTCGGCGACGGCGTACGCACCGCCCTGGACCCCCGCGCGGCGTCCCGGCTGCGCGTCGGCACCGGCCGCAAGAGGGAGGCCAAGGCATGACCGGCTTTCTCCTGCGCCGTGTCCTCGGCGCCGTCGTCACCCTGCTCGCCATCTCGGTGATCGTCTACGTCGTCTTCTACGTCACCCCCGGCAACATCGCCCAGATCACCTGCGGTCCGCGCTGCTCGCCGGAACAGGTGCACCAGGTCGCCCAGCAGCTCCGGCTCGACGACCCCCTGTACGTGCGCTACTGGCACTTCCTGGTGGGGCTCGTGGCCGGCCAGGACTACTCCACCGGCACGTCCGTGGAGCACTGCTCGGCGCCCTGCCTCGGGCTGTCGTACCAGAGCGACCAGCAGGTCACCCAGCTCATCCTGAACAAGCTGCCGGTCAGCCTGTCGCTGGTGTTCGGCGCGATGGTGCTGTGGCTGATCCTCGGCGTCGGCACCGGCGTCCTGTCCGCCTGGCGGCGCGGCCGGCTCAGCGAACGGCTGCTGACCGGCGTCACGCTCGCCGGCGTGGCCACGCCGGTCTTCGTCATCGGCCTGGTCCTGATGATCGTCGTCTGCGGACAGCTCCAACTGCTGCCGTTCCCGCAGTATGTGAACCTCACCGACGACCCCGAGCAGTGGGCGTGGAACCTGCTGCTGCCCTGGCTCTCGCTCGCCCTCATCGAGGCCGCCGCGTTCGCCCGCCTCACCCGCGCGTCGATGCTGGAGACGCTCGCCGAGGACCACATCCGCACGTTCCGCGCGTACGGCGTCGGCGAGCGGTCCGTCATCGGACGGCACGCGCTGCGCGGGGCGTTCGCGCCCGTCATCGCGCTCAACGCCAACAACTTCGGCAGCGCGGTCGGTGGCGCGGTGCTCACCGAGACGCTGTTCGGCCTGCCCGGCATCGGACAGGAACTGGTCCACGCGGTCAATGTGATCGACCTTCCGGTCGTGGTCGGCATGGTCCTGGTCATCGGCTTCTTCGTGGTCCTGGCCAACGCCGTCGCGGACGTGCTGTACGCGGTGGCCGACCGACGGGTGGTGCTTGCATGAGTACGGTCAATGTCACCGACGACGTGGTCAATGTGGGCAGCGGCCTGGTCAATGTCACCGACCTGACCGTCGAGTTCGGCTCGCTGCGAGCCGTCGACGGGCTCTCCTTCCGGCTGGCACCGGGGGGCGCCCTCGCCCTGGTCGGCGAGTCCGGCTCCGGCAAGTCCACCGTCGCCGCCGCCCTGCTGGGGCTGCACCGCGGAACGGGCGCGCGGGTCGGCGGCTCGATCGAGGTCGCCGGAATCGACGTAGAAAGGGCGTCCGACGAGGTGCTGCGGCGACTGCGTGGCGGCAGGGCCGCGATGGTCTTCCAGGACCCGCTCTCGTCCCTCGACCCGTACTACGCGATCGGCGACCAGATCGCCGAGGTGTACCGCGTGCACACGCGCGTGTCGCGACGAGCCGCACGCGCGCGTGCGATCGAGGTACTGGACCGGGTGGGAATCCCGGACGCGGCACGCCGGTCCCGGTCCCGCCCGCACGAGTTCAGCGGGGGGATGCGCCAGCGCGCGCTGATCGCCATGGCGCTCGCCTGCGAACCGGCCCTGCTGATCGCCGACGAACCGACCACCGCCCTCGACGTCACCGTCCAGGCCCAGATCCTCGACCTGCTGCACACGCTGCGCGAGGAGACCGGCATGGGGCTGCTGCTCGTCACCCACGACGTGGGTGTCGCCGCGGAGAGCGTCGACGAGGTGCTGGTCATGCGGCACGGCCGGGCCGTCGAACACGGGCCGGTAGGCACGGTGCTCGGGCAGCCGGGGGAGACGTACACGCGCGACCTGCTCGCCGCGGTCCCGCGCGTGGACGCGCCCCGGACGGCTGTCGGGGAGCCCGGCGACGTCGTCCTGGAGGCGACGGGCCTGCGGCGCGAGTTCGGGCGCGGCAAGAAGGCCTTCACGGCCGTCGACGACGTCTCGCTGACCGTCCGCAGGGGCGAGACGCTCGGCGTGGTCGGGGAGAGCGGCAGCGGCAAGACGACCCTCGGCCGGATGCTGGTCGGCCTGCTGGAGCCGACGGCGGGCGAGGTCCGTCACGAAGGACACGCGCGCGTGGGCGTGCGGCCCACCGTGCAGATGGTCTTCCAGGACCCCGTCTCCTCCCTCAACCCCCGCCGCAGCGTGGGCGAGTCCATAGCCGACCCGCTCCGCGCGCGGGGCGAGCGCGACGAGCAGCGCATCAGGGGGCGCGTGACAGAACTGCTGGAGCGCGTGGGGCTCGAAGGGGCGCACTACGACCGCTACCCGCATGAGTTCAGCGGCGGACAGCGCCAGCGCGTGGGCATCGCCCGGGCGCTCGCCGCCGACCCGCGCGTCATCGTCTGCGACGAGCCCGTCTCCGCGCTGGACGTCACCACGCAGGCCCAAGTGGTGGCCCTGCTCGGCGAGTTGCAGCGCGAACTCGGTCTGGCGCTCGTCTTCGTCGCACACGACCTGGCCGTCGTACGACAGGTCAGCGACCGCGTAGCCGTGATGCGGCGCGGCCGGATCGTCGAGTCCGGCCCGGCCGACGAGGTGTACGACAACCCCCAGCACCCGTACACCCAGCAGCTCCTGGCCGCCGTACCGGCACTCGACCCCGAAGAGGCCTCGCGGCGCAGAGCGGCACGTCGGGAACTGGCCCTTGCCTGACGTAACGTAACTGCTTGATCTCTTAGCGCGATCGAACGCGACCCGCACGGGAAAGTTACGACCGTTCACCCCTTTTGGTGGCGCGACGGACAACCGTCCATCGCGCCACCGCCTTGTCCGCATACGTTCGTCCCGCTGCGAGCCGCCGGGTCAACGGCGGCTCCCCATACGGGAGATCGGGGGTGTACTCGTGCGCATCGGACTGCTTACGGAGGGTGGCTATCCGTATGTGAGCGGTGACGCCAGGCTGTGGTGCGACCGGCTCGTGCGCGGGCTCGATCAACACGAGTTCGACATCTACGCGCTCAGCCGCAGCCGGCGGCAGGAGGACGAGGGCTGGATCACGCTTCCGCCGCAGGTCAGCCGCGTACGCACGGCACCCCTGTGGACCGCCGAGGACGACGGGGCCGTCCTCGGTCGCCGCGCGCGCCGCCAGTTCGCCGAGCACTACGGCGAGCTGGCGGCCGTCCTGTGCGCGGGCCGCTCCGAGAGCCCTTCGACCGCTGAGGCGGACCGTTTCGGCAGCGCGCTGTACGGCCTCGCCGAACTCGCCCGCGATCAGGGCGGGCTGACCGGCGCACTCCGGTCCGAGACCGCCGTACGCACCCTGGAGCGTGCCTGTCGTACGCCGGGCGCCCACCGGGCGGCACGCGAGGCACGCGTCCCCGATCTGCTCGCCGTCGCCGCACGCCTGGAGCGCGCCCTGCGCCCCCTGTCCCTCGACTGGTACGGGGACGAGGGTCTCGGCTCGGTCGACCTCTGCCACGCCGCCTCCGGCGGTCCCGCGGCGCTCCCCGGCCTGCTCGCCCGGCACTTCTCCGGCGTACCGCTGCTGGTGACCGAGTACGGCGTCCAGCTGCGCACGCACTACCTCTCCGCCACCGAGGCCTCTCCGTCGGTGCGCGCCCTGCTCGCCGCCTTCCACGGCAGGCTCGCCGCGGAGGTCTACGCCCGGGCCGCCCTCGTCACCCCCGGCAACGCACACGCCCGCCGCTGGCAGGAGCGCTGCGGCGCGGACCGCGACAAGATCCGCACCGTCTACCCCGGCATGGACGCCACCCGCTTCGCGGAGGTCGGCGACTCCCCGGAGTGCGCGGACCCGGACACGCTTGCGTGGGTCGGGCGCGTGGAACCGACGAAGGACCTGATCTCCCTCCTCCACGCCTTCGCGGAGGTCCGCAAGGAGGAGCCGAAGACCCGCCTGCGGATCATCGGCGTCCCGGCGGGCAGCGAGGGCGCGGCCTACCTCGGCCACTGCAAGGCGCTCGCCGCCCAGCTCTTCCCCGACGAGGCGCACGGTCGGCACGCCGTCGGCGACAACCCGGTGTCCTTCGAGGAGATCGGCGGCCCGGACATCCCGAGCCCCGCCGAGGCGTACGCGTCCGGCGCGGTGACCGTGCTGTCCAGCGTCGTCGAGGGCTTTCCGATCAGCCTGGTCGAGGCCATGTTCTGCGGCCGGGCGACGGTGTCCACCGACGTCGGCGCCGTGGTCGAGGTGATCGGCGGCACCGGACTCGTCGTACCCCCGCGCAATCCGCGGGCGCTCGCCGAGGCGTGCGTGGCGCTGCTGCGCGACCCCGAGCGCCGTGCGCGCCTGGGTGCCGCCGCACGCGCCCGGGCGCTCGAGCTGTTCACCGTCGAACAGAACATCACGGCATTTCACGGCATTTACCTGGAGATCGTCTCGCGCCACCCGGTCCGCCGGGTCGTCCTCGACGACACCACAGGAGAACCCCGCCCGTTCGCCGTCCCCGCCGAGGCCCACATGCCCGGCCGCTGGACCGGCCCCGCCGCTCGCGTAGTGGCCCGCGGCGGTCCCGGCTGGGCGGCAGGCCCTCCGGTGCGCGCCAACACCCCGCTGCCCGCGACGGAGGGAGCGCGATGAGCGACCTGGGCGAACTGGACCGACCAGGCACCCCGGACAGCCCCGGCGCGTGGGACGCGCGGTCGCAGGAGTGGACGACGGGGGAGACGGAGCACACGGCGCCCGTCACCGCCGACACCCGCGAGGCGGCCCGCACCACCGATGCCTCCCGCGAGGCGCCCACCTCCAATCCGCTCCCGGCGGACGAGGACTACCCCGCGCCCCCCCACCGCACCACACCCACCCCCACCCCCACACCCAAGGCCACGCCCAAGGCCAATTCCACCCCACGCCGAACGGCCGCGGACCCGGTCAAGGCCTTGATGCACCGCCATCGAGAGCTGTGCGAACGAGCCGTCGACCCCTTGGAGATCGCGGCGGGCCTGGAGGCACACGGCGTCACCGACCGCACCGCGACCCGCTTCCGCCACCGGGACGTCTTCTCCCTCGCCGAGGAGATGTACGCGCGCGCGTCCCGAGAAGGTGAACCCCCCGCACCGGCCGCGCCCCCCAAGATCCCCAGGGCCCGCGCCGACTGGGCGCTGCTGACCTTGTTGCCGGGCGCCCTGTGCGCGGCGACCCTCACCGGCATCCACCTGACGCACGGCCAGAACCGCCTGATCGCAGGAGCAGTGGGCACCCTCACCGTGTCCCTGGCCCTCCGCGCGGCACTGACCAGAGGCCCCCTGCGCACCACCCACCCCACCCACCCCCGAACCTGCACCCTCACCTGCTGGCTGATCGCCTACGCCCTGCTCGGCGACGGCCTGCTCCACTCAGCCATCACCGGCGGCCCCGACACCCTCCCCACCGGCGCCGCGAACGCCCCCTGGCCCATGTCAGGAGCCCCGGCGCTTGCCCTGGCCCTGTCTCTGGCGCCCGCGGCCTGGAGCGCCCACCTCCTCACCACGCGGGCCCGCCGCAAACTGACGGTCAGCCGAGGCCTGGAGGACTTCGCGGCAGCCGTACACCCGCTCCTCCTGGGCGCGTTCGCCCTCTACCTGTCCACGCTGACGGCCCTTCTTGCCGTAACAGCAGCAGCCCTGGACGAACCGGCCCCGTACGCCCAGACGCTCACCCTCGGCGCCCTCCTCTTCCTCTCCCGCCTCCTCACCACCCACGGCTTCACCCGCGCACCCGCCCTGATCCTCACGGTCACGGCCACCGCACAGGCAACAGCCCTGGCCACGACCTTCGGGTCCCGCCTCCCCGGCTGCGACGCCCTGGGCACCCCGGTGACATCCCTCGTGAACACCTGGGGCACCGGCGCGATCCCGACGCTCGCCTGCGGCATCGGAGCGGCAACCCTCCTCCTCCACGCAACCCGCAGGCTGACACGGGCCTCGGCCCACGCGCCCACGGACGCGCAGTGCTGAGCCAGGCGAGCTCGCGCGGACGGGCAGCGCGCGACGGCGGCAAGGGGACGTGTCCGGGGGTGTCCGCCCGCAGCGGTTGGCGCGTCAACACGGGCACCTTCTCAGCTGACCGATTCCACGCCGTTCCGAGGACGGACACCCCTCAGCGCGGCCCCGACCCCCAACGCACCCGCACCGCGCCCGACGCACCCACGCGAGCCTGCACCGCACCGGGCACACGCGCGCGGCACTGCACCGCACCACTGGCACCCGAGCACCCCCACCCCGCACCCCCACCCTCCGCACCCCTCCCCCCGCACTTCCACCCCCCCCGCACTCCCACCCACCCCGCACAGGCCGCCGCAGGCATCCCCGCCCACCGCCGGAGCCCGGAGGCACACCCTGCTGAAGGAGAGCACCAGATGATCACCTCCCGACCCGACCACGAGGCCCCGGGAGCAGCACGATGAGGGTCCTGCTGATCGGAGCCAACGGCTACCTCGGCCGCTTCGTGGCCGACCGCCTCCTCGCCGACCCGGCCGTCCAGCTCACCGCACTGGGCCGCGGCGACGACGCCGACGTCCGCTTCGACCTCGCGTCCGGCAGCCCCGGCGCGCTCACCCGCTTCCTCGACGCGGTCCACCCCGGCGTCGTGGTCAACTGCGCCGGCGCGACCAGGGGCGGCGCCCGAGAACTCACCCGCCACAACACGGTCGCCGTGGCCACCGTCTGCGAGGCGCTGCGCCGCAGCGGCTGCGGCGCGCGGCTCGTCCAGATCGGCTGCGGCGCCGAGTACGGCCCCAGCCAGCCCGGCAGCTCCACCGCGGAGGACGCCGTCCCGCGCCCCGGCGGCCCCTACGGCGTCAGCAAACTCGCCGCCACCGAACTCGTCCTCGGCTCCGGCCTGGACGCCGTGGTCCTGCGGGTCTTCTCACCCGCGGGCCCGGGCACCCCCGCCGGCTCCCCGCTCGGCCGGCTCGCGGAGGCGATGCGCCGCGCCATGCAGTCCGGCGACGGCGAGCTGAAGCTCGGCGGCCTCGGCGCCCAGCGGGACTTCATCGACGTACGCGACGTCGCCCGCGCCGTGCACGCCGCGAGCCTGTCCGCCGCGCAGGGCGTCATCAACATCGGCTCCGGCCGCGCCGTCCGCCTCCGGGACGCCGCCGCGATCCTCGCGCGCGTGGCCGGCTACGGCGGCGCCCTCCACGAACTCGACGGCCCGCCCGGCCCGCCGCTGCGCCCCACCATCGGCCATCCGCGCCCCGACCCGGACCACGCGGCTCCGGTCGCCTACCCGTACCCGGACGGCTGCGGCAGCTGGCAGCAGGCCGACGTGCGTACCGCCCGCGACCGCCTCGGCTGGCGCCCCCGTATCAACCTCGAAGAGTCCCTCGCAGACATCTGGATGGAGGCGGCATGCCGCATCTGACCAGCACCAACAGCACGAAACAGGGCACCGGTCTGCACACCGGTCTCGGCATCCCGGGTTTCGCCCACCCCCTCGTCGCCCCCGCCGAGTGGGCCGAACTGACCCGGCCCCGCTCCGCGCCCCTGCACTGGGTCGTCCTCAATGTCGCCGACGGCCCGGGCAGCCGCCCCGACCCGCACTGTCTGGCGGCGGCCGGGCGACTGCGCAACGCGGGCATTCGCGTCCTCGGCCATGTCGACGCCACGTACGGGGCACGGTCGTTCGGGGAGATGGTCTCCGACGCGCACCGTTACATCGACTGGTACAAGGTCGACGGCTTCCTCCTCGACCGCTGCCCGACCGAACGCACCTCGCTCCCCGAGATCCGCCGCACGGTCACCACGCTCCGCGCGATAGCCGACAAGGACACCCATGTCGTCCTCGGCCACGGCACTCACCCCTGTCCCGGCTATGTCGAGAGCGCGGACCAGCTGGTCACCTTCTCCGGCCCGTGGAGCGACTACCGCTGGTCGCAGGTGGCCGAGTGGACCGCCGACTATCCGCCCGACCGCTTCTGCCACTTCGTCCACGGCGTGCCGGCGCCGCATCTCGACGAGGCCCTGCGCATCGCCCGCTGGCAGGGAGCGGCCACCCTCTACTTCACCGACCGCACGGACCGCGGCGGCCGGACCGACCCCTGGGAGACGATGCCCGGCTACTGGGACGAAATCGTCTCGCGGGTCGGGACGGGTGTCTCGGAATGAAAAAGGCCATGGCAGTGTTACGGGGAGAACAATCGTAATGACTGACCGACCAACGGAGTCCCCGTGTCGCTGCCACCCCTGGTCGAGCCCGCTGCCGAGCTCACCGTAGACGAGGTCCGCAGGTACTCCCGCCACCTGATCATCCCCGACGTCGGGATGGACGGGCAGAAGCGGCTGAAGAACGCCAAGGTGCTCTGTGTGGGCGCCGGCGGCCTGGGCTCGCCGGCGCTGATGTACCTGGCCGCGGCGGGCGTCGGCACGCTCGGCATCGTGGAGTTCGACGAGGTCGACGAGTCGAACCTCCAGCGCCAGATCATCCACAGCCAGGCCGACATCGGCCGCTCCAAGGCAGAGTCCGCGCGCGACTCCGTCCTCGGCATCAACCCGTACGTGAACGTGGTCCTTCACGAGGAGCGGCTCGAGGCCGAGAACGTGATGGACATCTTCAGCCAGTACGACCTGATCGTCGACGGCACGGACAACTTCGCGACCCGCTACCTGGTCAACGACGCCTGCGTGCTGCTCAACAAGCCGTACGTGTGGGGTTCGATCTACCGCTTCGACGGTCAGGCCTCGGTCTTCTGGTCCGAGCACGGGCCCTGCTACCGCTGCCTCTACCCGGAGCCCCCGCCGCCGGGCATGGTCCCCTCCTGCGCCGAGGGCGGCGTGCTGGGCGTGCTGTGCGCGTCCATCGGCTCCATCCAGGTCAACGAGGCCATCAAGCTCCTCGCGGGCATCGGCGAGCCCCTGGTCGGCCGCCTGATGATCTACGACGCCCTGGAGATGCAGTACCGCCAGGTCAAGGTCCGCAAGGACCCCAACTGCGCGGTCTGCGGCGAGAACCCGACCGTCACCGAGCTCATCGACTACGAGGCCTTCTGCGGCGTCGTCTCCGAGGAGGCCCAGGAGGCCGCCGCCGGCTCGACGATCACTCCCAAGCAGCTCAAGGAGTGGATCGACGACGGCGAGAACATCGAGATCATCGACGTCCGTGAGATCAACGAGTACGAGATCGTCTCGATCCCCGGCGCCAGGCTGATCCCGAAGAACGAGTTCCTCATGGGTACCGCCCTGGAGGGCCTCCCGCAGGACAAGAAGATCGTCCTGCACTGCAAGACGGGCGTCCGCAGTGCGGAGGTCCTCGCCGTGCTCAAGTCCGCGGGCTTCGCGGACGCCGTGCACGTCGGCGGCGGAGTGATCGGCTGGGTCAACCAGATCGAGCCGCACAAGCCGGTCTACTGACCAAAGGTCCGCCGTACGGCGGGGGCCGCACGCACCACGGGTGCGCGCGGCCCCCGCCGTCGTCATGAGCAGACCTTGCCGTCCTTGGGCACCGTGCCCTTGAGCAGATACGCGTTCACCGTCGAGTCGACGCAGTCGCTCCCGCTTCCGTACGCCCCGTGCCCCTCGCCCTTCCAGGTGAGCTCCACACCGACGCCCTTGCCCAGCTCGTCCGCCATCTTCCGGGCGCCCTCGTAGGGGGTCGCCGGGTCGCCGGTGTTGCCGACCACGAGGACCGGCGCCGCGCCGGGTGCGCTCACCTCCGGGGTGTCCCGCTGCCCGGCCACCGGCCAGTCGTGGCACCAGCCGGCCGTGTCCCAGCCCAGGAAGGCCCCGAAGACGGGCGAGAGCTTCTCGAACGTCGGCAGCAGCTTCTTCGTCTCCGCCGCGGTCGGCCGCTGCTTGTCGTCCAGGCACGATATGACCCGCTGGGAGTGGGTCGTCGTACCGTAGCGGCCCGAGGTGTCCCGCTCGTTGTAGCCGTCGGCGAGCGTCAGCAGCTCCGAACCGTCGCCCTCCTCCGCCGCCTTCAGCGCGCTGGTCAGCGTCGGCCAACTGGCCTTGCTGTAGAGCGGCAGCACGATGCCGGTGACCGCGAGGGTCTGGGTCAGCTTCCGCGAGGTCCCCGTCGGCAGCGGGTTCGCGTCGAGGTCCTTCAGCAGCGCGGCGATCTTCCGCGTGCCCTGTTCGGGGTCCTGGCCGGTCGACTTCAGGTAGTCGTCCAGCGCGCGCTGGAAGCCCCGGGCCTGGTTCTCGGCGTGCCCCACGGTGTCGGCGCTCGGGTCGACGACCGCGTCGAGGATCAGCCGCCCCACGTTCTTCGGGAACAGATGGGCGTACACGCCGCCGAGTTCGGTGCCGTACGAGATGCCGAAGTAGTGCGTCTTCCGGTCGCCCAGCACCTGGCGCATGAGGTCCATGTCGCGGGCGGTGTCGGTGGTCGAGACATGCGCCAACAGCTCGCCGGCCGCCTTCTGGCAGCCCTTGCCGAAGTCGGTCGCGTCCTGGAAGTAGGCGGCCTCCTCGGCCGCGGTGTCCGGCGTGGCGTCGACCGACTCGGCGGACTCGATCGCCTTGTCGCCGCGGCAGCGGACGCCTTCGCTTCCGCCGACCCCGCGCGGGTCCCAGCTCACCAGGTCGTACCGCTCGCGCAGCGGTGAGACCGTCGCGCCGTACAGCGGCATCATCGACACCCCGGAGCCGCCCGGGCCGCCGAAGTTGAACAGCAACGAGCCGATCCTGTCGTCGCCGCGGGCCTCGGCGCGGATCAGCGCGAGGCCGATGGTCTTCCCCTCCGGCTTCGCCCAGTCCAGCGGCACCTTGAGCGTCGCGCACTGCCATTCGCTGCTCGGCGCGGGGGAGTCGGCGGTGCCCTTGCAGCCTTCCCAGTCGAGCTTCTGCGAGGTCAGCGAGGCGGGCAGTGCTGCCCCGGCCTCGGTGTCGGAGGGACTCGACGACGGACCGGCCGCGTGGGTCTCCCCGTCGCCCCCGTCGCCCTTTCCGTCGTCGGACGAGCCGCCGCTACAGGCCCCCACCAGCAGTGCCGCGGCGGCGGCCAGAGCCGTCCACCGTACGAAACGCGTCATCGCAGTCCCCCCTCGCAGGCCGTCCGCATCGTGCCGCGGATGGCGGTCATGCCATGGTAGGCGGATCACACGACGACCGCTGAGGCCTGTGGATAACGTTCTGACCTGCGCTTTTATTGATGCGGGAGGGTCAGGAGCACACGGTCCCTGCCGCCGGCACCCTGCCGTCCAGCAGATAGCCGTTCACCGCTGTCTGCACACACCTGTTCTTGCTGTCGTAGGCGCCGTGTCCCTGGCCCTTGTACGTCAGCTCGACGCCGACGCCCTCGCCCAGCGCGTCCACCATCCTCCGCGCCCCCTCGTACGGCGTGGCCGGATCTCCGGTGTTGCCGACGACGAGGATCGGCGCCGAGCCGGCCGCGCTCACGTCGGGGTGCTCGGCGGCGCCGGACACGGCCCAGTCGGTGCAGCTGACCATTCCCCAGGCCAGATAGTCGCCGAAGACCGGGGAGGCGGACCGGAACTCGGCGAGCTTCTGCTCGACAAAGTCCTCGGTGTACCGGGCCTTGTCGTCCGCGCAGTTGATGGCGATGTTCGCCGCGGTGAGATTGCTGTACGTGCCGTCCTCGTTGCGCCCGTTCATGGAGTCGGCCAGCAGCATCAGGACCCTGCCGTCCCCGGCGTACGCCTGGTCCAGGCCCTCTGTCAGGTACTCCCAGAAGTCCTGCGAGTACAGCGACTGGGCGATGCCGCTGGTCGCCGCGGTCTGGGTCAGCTTGCGCAGCCCGACGCCGGGGATCGGCGTTCGGTCGAGGTCCTTCAGGAGTTTGGCGATCCGGTCCTTGACGTCCTGTGCGGTGTCGCCGATCGGGCAGTCCTCGGTCTTCGACACACAGTCCTCGGCGAAGTTGTCGAGGGCGAGCTGGAAGCCCTTGGTCTGGCCGAGCGAGCCCTGCTCGGAGTCCTCGGTCGGGTCGACCACGGCGTCGAACACGGCCCGGCCCACCCGCTTGGGGAACAAGTGGGCGTACACGCCGCCGAGTTCGGTGCCGTACGAGATGCCGAAGTAGTGCAGCCGGTCGTCGCCGAGGACCTGGCGCATCAGGTCCATGTCGCGGGCCGCGTCGGTGGTGCGCACATGAGGGAGCACCTTCTTGGAGTTGTCCTCGCAGGCCGCGTTGAACTCCTTGGTGTTGTCCAGGAGCTTGGTGCGCTCGGTCGCGTCGTCGGGGGTGGCGTCCTGCTGGAAGTACGCGTCGAGCTGGAGGTCGTCGAGGCATTCCACGGGGGCGCTGCGGCCCACTCCGCGCGGGTCGAAGCTCACCAGGTCGTAGCGGGTGCGCAGTTTCGCGTAGTCCTCGCCGAAGGCGGGCAGGGTGGTGACGCCCGAGCCGCCGGGGCCGCCGAAGTTGAAGATCAGGGAGCCGATCCGCTTGCTCTCGTCGCCGCTCGCCCGCGCTCGGATCAGCGCCAGCTCGATCGTGTCGCCTTTGGGTTCGTCCCAGTCGCGGGGCGCCTTGAGGGTGGCGCACTGCCACTCGTCGCCGTCGGGCAGAGGCGACGGGGCGTCACCGCCGCCCTCCGCCGTGGACGGGGCCTGGCAGTCCTTCCAGCTCAGCTTCTGGGCCGTCAGATCCTGATCCTTGGCGTCGTCGCCGCAGCCCGCCAGCACGCTGGACAGCAGGACGGCGGAGGCGGTCAGGGCAGCGGCCCGCAGACGGGGAGGGTTCGGCATGGTCCCATCCTGCGGGCGGGCAGGACGGCCCGCTCGGGGCACGGGCCGTACGAGGTACGCGCGCGTGCCCCTCGTACGGGACTCGGGGTGGCGCCTACAGCGCTCCCTTGCGGGACAGGTGGTTGAAGGCCAGCCAGCCCGGCAGCACCGGCAGCCACAGGGTCAGCAGCCGGTACAGGAGGACGGCGGGCGCGGCGACCTCGCTGGGCAGGCCCACGGCGATCAGACCGACCGTCAGGGTCGCCTCCACGGCGCCCACACCGCCCGGTGTCGGAGCCGCCGAACCGAGCGCGTTGCCGGCGAGGAAGACGACGGCGACGCTGGCGATGCTGATCGAGGAACCCTCGGTGCCGAAGGCCCGGATCGAGGCGTCCAGGCACATCACGAAGCAGGCGGTCAGCAGGAGCATGCCGCCGATGCCGGTGAGGAGCTTCTGCGGCCGCTGGAGTACGTCGAGCATGCGCGGCACGACACCCGCGAAGAGCGAACGCACGCGCGTGACCACGAACTTCCGCAGGAACGGCACGGAGGTGACGACCAGCACGAGCACCGCCACCGTGAGCAGACCCGCGATGACCGTCCGGGAGGGCGACAGCGACGGCGTCTTCTCGGTACCGGTCAGATAGCCGAAGGAGAGCAGCATGAGGATGTGGCAGCCGAGCCCGAACAGCTGCGAGGCGCCGACACTGGCCACCGCGAGCCCGGGCCGCACCCCCTGGCGTTGCAGGAAGCGCGTGTTGAGGGCGACGCCGCCCACCGCGGCCGGGGCGACGATCTTCACGAAGGACCCGGCGACCTGCGCCCCCACGGTCCGCATGAAGGGCACCCGCTCGGGCACGAACCCCAGCAGCGACATCGCCGCCGCGAAGTAGCTCGCCGCCGAGAACAGCACGGCCGCCGCGACCCAGCCCCACTCGGCGTTCTGGATGAGCGGGCCGAACTCGATGTGGGTGAGCTGCGTCAGCAGGAAGTACGCGCCGATGGCACCGGCGATGACACTGATGAGCGTGCGCGGCCGCACCCGCTCCAGACGGGCCGGCTCGACGGGCGCCTGGGGCCTGATCAGCAGCACCTCATGGCGGATGAGCGTGAGCAGATCGTCCTCGCGCGCCTCGTCCAGTGCCTCGTCGATGGCCCGCTTCTCGGCCCGCGCCTCCGCGCGTACGGCCTTCTTGTCGGGCTTGTCGAGCACCGGCTTGGCGTCCTCGTGGGCCTCTTCTAGCCTGGCCTGCTTGGCCTGTCGGGAGGCCTCCAGGATCGCGTCGCGCTCGCGCTGGGCGCGTTCCCGGGCCAGTGTGCGCAGCGTCGCGCGCGTGGAGCGGCTCAGGGCGATGGGCTGGAGCATCGGCAGACAGTCGGCGACGGCGTCGGGACCGAGCACGTTCACCGCGGCCGCCACCGCGCGGTCGGCGCCCACGCGCAGCCCGAGCGTCACCAGCAGTTGGGAGATGTCCATGCGCAGCAGCAGGTCGCCGGCCGCGATCTCGCCGACGCGCAGGTCGGTGAGGATCACGGTGCCGGAACGATCCACCAGAATCGCGTCGCCCACGAGGCGCCGGTGCGCGATGCGCCGGGACTGCAGGGCCCGCACCTGGTGCCAGGTGTCGCGCAGCAGGTCGTCGGTGATCTCCTCGTCCGCCAGCGAGTCCAGGGTGCGCCCGCCGGTGTGCTCGTAGACGAGCATCACGGCGTCGGGGCCGAGCTCGGAGGTCGCGATCAGCTTGGGCGCGTTGGCGCCGGCCGCGATGGCGGCGTAGGCCAGCAGGGCCTCCTGCTCCAGGGCTTGGCGCAGGGACGGCAGGCTGCTGCGGGTGGCGAAGCCGCGCAGGGTCAGATTCCTCCACGCGCGGTAGAAGAAGCCCTGCGCCTGCTGCTCCCGGTCGACGACCGTCACGTCGAGCGGCGGGCCGTCCTCCAGGGTGACGAAGTAGCGCCGGCCGCGGTCTCCGGTCTCCGGCGTCTCCACGGCCTCCTCGCGGGCCGCGCTCACCGGGTGGAAGCCGACGTGCCGCAGGCCCGCCATCAGCGTGCGCCCGGTGGGCCGGACGTTGGGCGAGCCGACCGCGTACAGGGTGCCGTAGGCCACGGTCCAGCCGATGAGCACCGTCAGGATGATCGAGAACGGTGTCGTGTAGCCCGTGACGAGCATCGAGAAGGCGTCGAGCATCAGCACGATCCAGAGCACCGCGCGCCAGCGCGGCCGCCGGGACATGCCGACCGCCGTCATGTACGCGATGACCGGTGCGAGATAGCCGTGCACCGGGTCGGTCAGGGCGTGGATGTCGCCCGGGGAGGGCTGGGTCAGCGCTTCCTGGATCGAGTCTGGAGCGGCCTTGGCGACCCAGAGGTCGGTGGCCAGGGTCACCCCGTGGGCGAGGACCGCCGCGAGCACGCCGTCGGCGATGCGCAGCCCGTCGCGTTTGATCAGCCGCTCGATCGCGAAGGCGACCGGCACCAGCAGGATCGCGATGCTGGAGGCCAGGCCCGCGATCTTGATGAGCAGGTCGGGCGCCTGTCCGGTGCCCTTGTTGATGTCCTGTTCGAGGCCCGAGGTCGTGCCGTGCGCGAAGGCGGCGATCGCCAGCAGCACGGCGACCGCGAGAACGCCCACCAGGAGCCGCATGAGGTCCGAGGGACGGTGCACGCGCGCGGGGAGGAGGGGTTCGTCGCCCTCGACCTCTTCGGCGTGTGTCTCCTCGTCGAAATCGGCGCTGGTCGCGGAGGTGTCGGCCGCGTCGTCGGCGCCGGGGCGCGACGAAGCGTCAGAGGTGCTCTCCGCGCCCTCCGGGTGCACGCCCTGTTGCTTCATCGTCTCTTCTTGATCTCGTATCACCGGTCACCGCCCGCACGATGGTGGCATGCTCCGCTGACACACGGGGGTGTCAGGGTGCACATGCGGGGGCGCACAGTCTGCCGGAAGCGCCGCTCCAGGGCGAGGGATTCCCGTGGTGGCCAGCGCGTCACGTTGTCGGTGGGGTGGGGCAGGATGGGGCGGATGAGCGACGAGAGCCTTGCGCGGGACGTCCCGCCGGACGCCCTCCCGGAGTACGCCGAGCGCGTCCTTGAGGTGGCCGATCTCATCCCGCCCGGGCGCGTCATGACGTACGGCGACGTGGCCGAGTGGTTGGAGGAGGGCGGCCCGCGTCAGGTCGGCCGGGTCATGGCGCTCTACGGAGGCGCCGTCCCGTGGTGGCGTGTGGTCCGCTCGGACGGCGTGCTGCTGCCGGGCCACGAACTGCGGGCCCTCGATCACTACCGGACCGAGGGCACGCCCCTGAAGACGGCGAGCAGAGCCGCCGAGGGCCACATCCCGCGCCTGGACATGAAACGGGCGCGGTGGGACGGCGGCGAACGCGCGGAGGGTCACACCTGACAGCTTCCGCCATCGGACGGGCCCTGGGGGAGCCTGTGATCCGTACGGGGGAACAGGGGCACGTCCGTGGCATGGCGTACGTTCGAGGGGCAGGGGACGTACGTGTCGCGAGTGCCGCGCGTGCTCCGAGGGAAGAAGCGGAAGCCCTGCTTCCGATCCGTTCGTCGGCGTAGCGTCGGCTGCACACGCCCCCCTCACCCCGCGATCACCGCCCTGCACGTACGGCGGACAGCCAACCAGCACACCCACCAGGACCGGCGAACCACGTGAGCTCCTCTTCCTCCACCAGGCGCCTGGCGCACCCCCAGGTGCGCCAGGGGAACCGTGGCGCTTACCGACTGGTCCGTACCCCGCCGGCCCGACTGGATCCCCCTCCTCTGGACGCCGCACAGCGCTCCGTGGTTGAGCACAAGGGCGGCCCGTTGCTCGTCCTCGCAGGTCCGGGCACCGGCAAGACCACCACCCTCGTCGAGTCCGTGGCCGCGCGAATCGCCCGTGGCGGCGACCCCGCGCGCGTACTCGTGCTGACGTTCAGCCGCAAGGCGGCCGTGGAACTGCGTGACCGCATGGCCCTGCGCACAGGAGCCGGTCGGGCACCGCAGGCGACCACCTTCCACTCGTTCTGCTACGCCCTGGTCCGCGCCCACCAGGACAGCGACCTGTTCGTGGAGCCGCTACGACTGCTGTCCGGCCCCGAGCAGGACGTCACCGTCCGCGAACTGCTGGCGGGCCAGCCCGACCTGGAGCGGCTCGGCCTCGCGCACGTGCGCTGGCCGGACGAACTGCGGGCCTGTCTGACCACCCGAGGCTTCGCCGACGAGGTCCGCGCGGTGCTCGCCCGCAGCCGCGAACTGGGCCTGGACCCGGGCGCCCTGGACGCCTTCGCCCGCCGGATCGGCCGCCCCGACTGGCGTGCCGCCGCGGCCTTCCTCGCCGAGTACCTCGACGTCCTCGACCTTCAGGGCGTCCTCGACTACGCCGAGCTCGTGCACCGCGCGGTGCTCCTCGCCCACAGCCCGGATACCGCCGGGCGGCTCGCCGCGCAGTACGACGCCGTCTACGTCGACGAGTACCAGGACACCGACCCGGCCCAGGTGAGACTCCTGCACGCCCTCGCCGGCGGCGGACGCACCCTCGTCGCGTTCGGCGACCCCGACCAGTCGATCTACACCTTCCGGGGCGCCGACGTGAACGGCATCCTGGACTTCCCGCAGGACTTCCCCCGCGCGGACGGCCGCCCGGCGCCCGTCGAGGTCCTGCGCACCTCCCGCCGCTCCGGCGCCGGACTGCTGACCGCGACCCGGCTGCTCACCCAGCGCATGCCGCTGACCCGGCTGCCCGCGGAGAAGGTCCGCGCCCACCGCGAACTCACACCGGTCAGGGAAGGCGGACGCGTCGACGTCTTCACGTACCCGACGCCCGGTACGGAACTGGACAACGTCGCCGACATCCTGCGCCGGGCCCACCTGGAGGACGGCGTGCCCTGGGGCGAGATGGCCGTCCTGGTGCGCGCCGGGTCGCGCACCATCCCCACGGTGCGCCGGGCGCTCTCGTCTGCGGGCGTACCCCTGGACATCGACGGCGACGACCTGCCGCTGCGGCACGAACCGGCGGTGGCCCCCCTGCTGACCGCACTGCGGGCGGTGGCGACGGCGGAGGCCTCGGCGGGGAGCGGGGAGGAGGGCGCGGGCGCCGCCTCTGAAGCGGGGGCCGCCTCTGAAGAAGCACACATCCCGACCCCCGACCCCTGCTGGCTCGACACCGAGACCGCCCTGACCCTCCTCACCTCCCCCCTCGCCGGCATGGACGCCGCGGACCTGCGTCGTCTCGGCCGTGCCCTGCGCGACGAGGAGCGGGCCGCGGGCAACGCCCTGCCGCCGCCCTCGGACGAGCTGCTCGCGCGGGCGCTCGCGGAGCCCGAGCGGCTGGCCGTGCACGACCCCGCGTACGCGCGAGGCGCCCAACGCCTGGGCGCGCTGCTGCGCAAGGCCCGCGCGCGCCTCGCGGGCGGCGGCAGCGCCGAGGAGGCGCTGTGGGACCTGTGGAACGGCACACCGTGGCCCGGCCGCCTCGAACGGGCCGCCCGGCGCGGCGGCGCGGCCGGCCGCAACGCCGACCGCGACCTGGACGCCGTGTGCGCGCTGTTCGCCACCGCCGCCCGCGCGGAAGAGCGCAGCGGTGGCCGGGGCGCCCTCAACTTCCTGGAGGAGATCGACGCCGAGGACATCGCCGCCGACACCCTCACGCGGCGTGCCGTACGCCCCGACGCCGTCCGTCTGATGACCGCGCACCGCTCCAAGGGCCTGGAGTGGCGTCTGGTCGTCGTCGCCGGCGTCCAGGAGGGCCTGTGGCCCGACCTGCGCCGCCGCGGCTCCCTCCTGGAGGCCGACCGCATCGGCCGCGACGGCCTCGCCGAACCGCTCACCTCCGGGGCGCTGCTGGCCGAGGAACGCCGCCTGTTCTACGTCGCCGCCACACGCGCGCGTGAGCGCCTCGTCGTCACGGCGGTGAAGGCCCCGGCCGACGACGGCGACCAGCCCTCACGCTTCCTGACCGAGCTCGGCGTCGAGCCCAAGGACGTCACCGGCCGCCCGCGCCGCCCCCTGTCCGTCGCCGCGCTCGTCGCCGAACTCCGCGCCACGAGCGTCGACCCGCGCGTGTCGGACGGCCTGAGGGAGGCCGCCGCCCGCCGTCTGGCCCGGCTCGCCGCCCTCACCGACGAGGACGGCCGCCCACTCGTCCCCTCCGCCCACCCCTACCGCTGGTGGGGCATGTTCGAGCCGACCGAGTCCAAGGTGCCGCTGCGCGACCGCGACCAGCCCGTCGTGCTCTCCGGCAGCGCCCTCGACCAGCTCGCCAACACCTGCGCCCTCCAGTGGTTCCTGGGCCGCGAGGTGAAGGCCGACGCGCCCGCGACGGTCGCCCAGGGCTTCGGCAACGTCGTGCACGTCCTCGCCGACGAGGTCGCCTCCGGACACACCCCGGCCGACCTCGCCGTCCTCATGGAGCGCCTCGACTCCGTGTGGAACGCCCTCGCCTTCGACGCGCCGTGGAAGTCGGCACAGGAGAAGGAGAACGCGCGCGTGGCGCTCGAACGCTTCCTGAAGTGGCACGTCATGGACCGCACCGGCCGCACCCCGGTCGCCAGCGAGCACGACTTCGACGTCACCCTCGAAGCAGGCGACTACGAGGTGCGCATCCGCGGCCAGATGGACCGCGTCGAGGCGGACGGCGAGGGCCGCGCCTACGTCGTCGACTTCAAGACCGGCAAACAGGCACCGACCGCGCGCGAAGTGGAGCACCACCCACAGCTCGCCGTCTACCAGCTCGCCGTCCGCGAGGGCGCCGTCGACGAGGCCTTCGACGGCGTACGCCCCGAGCCGGGCGGCGCCGAACTCGTCCAGCTGCGCCAGGGCGCCGCCAAGCGGGACGGCGGCGAGACCCTGCCCAAGGTGCAGGCACAGGAACCGCTGGAAGGGGAGTGGGTCGGCGACCTGCTCGCCACGGCCGCCGGCAAGGTCCTCGACGAGCGGTTCACCCCGACCACCGGCCAGCACTGCACCCACTGCGCCTTCCAGGCGTCGTGCAGCGCCCGACCCGAGGGACGCCAGGTGGTGGAGTGAGCCCACCCGACAGCGAGCCACCAGTGTGATCGGTTGCACCACACGTGCTGACCTGCGCTTCTCTCGAATCGGCGGGCGATTCGTCCTCGACTGTCAGTGGCCGCCGCTAGCCTCTCCGACATGCCCGCCCGTATCACCGATCCCGATCAGCTCAAGGAGCTCCTCGGTATCCCCTTCACCCCGGAGCAGACGGCCTGCATCATCGCGCCGCCCGCCCCGCAGGTGATCGTGGCCGGAGCGGGCTCCGGCAAGACGACGGTGATGGCGGCCCGCGTGGTCTGGCTGGTCGGCACCGGCCAGGTCGCCCCCGAGCAGGTCCTCGGCCTGACGTTCACCAACAAGGCCGCCGGCGAACTCGCCGAGCGCGTCCGCAAGGCGCTGATCAAGGCGGGCGTCACCGACCCCGACGTCATCGACCCGGACAACCCGCCGGGCGAGCCCGTCATCTCGACGTACCACGCGTTCGCTGGCCGTCTGCTCACCGACCACGGCCTGCGCATCGGCCTCGAACCGACCTCCCGCCTCCTCGCCGACGCCACCCGCTACCAGCTCGCCGCGCGCGTGCTGCGCGAAGCCCCCGGCCCCTACCCGGCGCTCACCCGCTCCTTCCCGGACCTCGTCGGCGACCTCCTCACCCTCGACGCCGAACTCGCCGAACACCTCGTACGACCGGAGACCCTGCGGGCGTACGACGCCGAGCTGCTGCTCGCCCTTCAGGGCGCCAAGCTCACCAACGCGGACCTGCGCAAGGTTCCCGAAGCGGCCGCCGCCCGCCGTGAACTGGCCGAGCTGGTGGGCCGCTACCGGGCCGCGAAACGCGAGCGGGACCTGCTCGACTTCGGCGACCAGATCGCCCTGTCCGCCGAACTGGCCCAGATCCCCGAGGTGGGCCGCGTCCTGCGCGAGGAGTTCCGGGTCGTCCTGCTCGACGAGTACCAGGACACCTCGGTCGCCCAGCGCATCCTCCTCGCGGGCCTCTTCGGGGGCGGCACCGGCCACCCCGTGACCGCGGTCGGCGACCCCTGCCAGGCGATCTACGGCTGGCGCGGCGCCTCCGTCGCCAACCTCGACGACTTCCCCGAGCACTTCGCCCACGCCGACGGCAGCCAGGCCACCCGCCAGGCGCTCAGCGAGAACCGTCGCAGCGGCGGCCGCCTCCTCGACCTCGCCAACGGCCTCGCCGAGCCGCTGCGGGCCATGCACGCGGGCGTGGAGGCCCTGCGCCCGGCGCCCGGTGCCGAACGCGACGGCGTGGTGCGCTGTGCCCTGCTGCGCACCCACGCCGAGGAGATCGACTGGATCGCCGACTCGGTCGCCCACCTCGTGAACACGGGCAAGGCGCCCGGCGAGATCGCCGTCCTGTGCCGTACGGCGACCGACTTCGCCGAGATCCAGGGCGCGTTGGTCGCCAGGGACGTCCCCGTCGAGGTCGTCGGCCTCTCCGGGCTGCTGCACCTGCCCGAGGTCGCCGACCTCGTCGCCGTCTGCGAAGTCCTCCAGGACCCCGGCGCCAACGCCTCCCTCGTCCGTCTGCTGACCGGCCCACGCTGGCGCATCGGCCCGCGCGACCTCGCCCTCCTGGGTCGCCGCGCCCGCCTGCTGGTCTCCCACGCGCGCGTGGACGCGGGCGACGACCGGGACCGCCGGCTCGCGGAGGCCGTCGAGGGGGTCGACCCGTCCGAGGTGATATCGCTCGCGGACGCCCTGGACACGTTCGTGGAGCTGCCGTTCGCCACCGAGCGCGAGGACGACGGCCTGCCGTTCTCGCCGGACGCGCGCGTGCGGTTCGCACGGCTGGCCACCGAACTGCGCGACCTGCGCCGCTCGCTCTCGGATCCGCTGATGGACGTGCTGCACCGCGTCCTCGCGGTCACCGGCCTGGAAGTGGAGCTGTCGGCGTCCCCGCACGCCCTGGCCGCCCGCCGTCGCGAGACCCTGTCCAACTTCCTGGACGTCGCCGCCTCCTTCGCCGCGGGCGACGGAGAGGCCACCCTGCTGGCCTTCCTCGGCTTCCTGCGCACCGCCGCCCAGTACGAGAAGGGCCTCGACAACGCCCTCCCCGGCGGCGAGAACACCGTCAAGGTGCTCACCGCGCACAGGTCCAAGGGCCTGGAATGGGACGTCGTCGCCGTCCCCGGCCTGGTCACCGGCACCTTCCCCAGCACCCAGGGCCGCGAGAAGTGGACCGCCCAGGGCAAGGTGCTGCCGCACGAACTGCGCGGCGACGCCGCCACCCTGCCCGACGTCGACGCCTGGGACTCGCGAGCCCTGAAGGCCTTCCAGGAGGCCATGAAGGACCACCAGCACACCGAGGAACTCCGCCTCGGCTACGTCACCTTCACCCGCCCCCGCTCTCTGCTCCTGGGCTCGGGCCACTGGTGGGGCCCCGCCCAGAAGAAGCCCCGCGGCCCCTCCGACTTCCTCCAGGCCCTCCACGACCACTGCGCGGCCGGACACGGCGAGATCGAGGCATGGGCCGAGGAGCCCGCCGAGGACGAGGAGAACCCGGCCCTGCACCGGGCCACCGACGACCAGGTGTGGCCGCTGCCCCTGGACGACACGTCCCTGGCCCGCCGCCGCGCCGCCGCCGAGACGGTCCTGGCCCACCTGGAGCGCCTCGCCTCCCGCGCGGACGCCCACGACCCGGACGAGTACGAGGACCCCGACTGGCCGCCCCCGCCCGAGGACGACGAAGGCTCCTACGACGAGGCTCCCTACGAGGAGGAGACCTCCTCCGAGGACGATCCGGACGACTGGGACTCCTGGACCACGGACCGTCCCTCGGTCCCGCACCAGGCGACCGCCCCGGAACCCCAGGCACAGGCCCCCCAGGCGCTCCCGCACCCCACGGACCCCGCCCCTTACACCCCGGAACCCGCCCCCTTCACCCCGGAGGAAGCCCGCACCCTCGCCTCCTGGGACCGCGACCTCGACGCCCTCACCGGCGAGCTCCTGCGCGCCCGGCAGGCCGTCACCGACGTACCCCTGCCCGCCACGCTCACCGTCTCCCAGCTGATGCGGCTGGCCGAGGACCCGGACGGGTTCGCGCAGGAACTCGCGCGCCCCATGCCGCTCCCCCCGCAACCGTCCGCGCGTCGGGGCACCCGGTTCCACGCCTGGGTGGAAGCCCGCTTCGAAGAGCTGACGCTGCCCATGCTCGACCCGGAGGAGCTGCCCGGCAGCGAGGCCGACATCGCCGACGAACGCGACCTGGAGGCCCTCAAGGAGGCGTTCGAACGCACCGAGTACGCCCACCGCACGCCGTACCGCGTGGAGGCCCCGTTCCAGCTCGCCATCGCCGGCCGGGTGGTCCGGGGGCGTATCGACGCGGTCTACCGGCAGGACGACGGCGAGACGACGTCGTACGAGATCGTCGACTGGAAGACCAGCCGCGACGGTACGTCCGACCCCCTGCAACTCGCCCTCTACCGGCTCGGCTGGGCCGAGCAGCAGGGAGTGCCGCTGGAGTCGGTCACGGCCGCGTTCGTGTTCGTGCGCACCGGCGAGGTCGTACGGCCGGACGGTCTGCCCGGGCGCAGAACGCTCGAGCGATTGCTTCTGGAGGGGTCCTCCGCGCAAGCAAACTGTGAGGAACCGCCCACCGAGGATGTCGGTGCGGGCCGATAGGCTCGTGACCATGAGCCTGACCCCGGACAGCGCCGTCCGTACGTACATCGAGCAGCACCGCACCGCCTTCCTCGACGACCTCGCCGAGTGGCTGCGCATCCCCTCCGTGTCGGCCCAGCCCGACCACGCGCCCGACGTACGCCGCAGCGCCGACTGGCTCGCCGCCAAACTCACCGAGACCGGCTTCCCGACCACCGAGGTCTGGCCGACCCCGGGCGCCCCCGCCGTCTTCGCGGAGTGGCCCTCCGACGTCCCCGGCGCGCCCACGGTCCTGGTCTACGGTCACCACGACGTACAGCCCGCAGCCCTGGCGGACGGCTGGGACAGTGAGCCCTTCGAACCCGTCGTCCGCGACAACCGCCTCTACGCGCGCGGGGCGGCCGATGACAAGGGCCAGGTGTTCTTCCACACACTCGGCGTCCGCGCCCACCTCGCCGCCACCGGCCGCACGGCCCCGGCCGTCAACCTCAAGCTGCTCATCGAGGGCGAGGAGGAGTCCGGTTCGCCGCACTTCCGCGCCCTCGTCGAGGAGCGCGCGGAGCGCCTCGCCGCGGACGCCGTGATCGTCTCCGACACCGGCATGTGGTCCGAGGACACCCCCACCGTCTGCACCGGCATGCGGGGCCTCGCCGAGTGCGAGATCCAGCTCTACGGCCCCGACCAGGACATCCACTCCGGCTCCTTCGGCGGTGCCGTACCCAACCCCGCGACCGCCGTGGCCCGCCTGGTCGCCGCGCTGCACGACGAGCACGCACGCGTGGCCGTCCCCGGCTTCTACGACGGCATCGTCGAACTCACCGACCGGGAGCGCGCCCTCCTCGCCGAACTGCCGTTCGACGAGGAGCAGTGGCTGCGCACCGCCAAGTCGTACGCCACCCAGGGCGAGGCCGGGCACACCACCCTGGAGCGCATCTGGGCCCGCCCCACCGCCGAGGTCAACGGCATCGGGGGCGGCTACCAGGGAGCCGGCAGCAAGACCGTCATCCCGTCCTCCGCCATGGTGAAGCTGTCCTTCCGGCTCGTCGCCGGACAGGAACCCGACCACGTCGAGAAGGTCGTCCGCGCGTGGGCCGTCGCCCAGGTGCCCGCCGGGATCCGCTGCGAGATCACGTTCAGCGGCGGCACGCGTCCGTGTCTGACCCCGCTGGACCACCCGGCCGTGCAGTCCGTCGTCCGCGCCATGGGCCGCGCCTTCGAGAAGCCTGTCCGCTTCACCCGCGAGGGAGGCTCGGGGCCCGCCGCCGACCTCCAGGAGGTCCTGGGCGCGCCCGTGCTCTTCCTCGGCATCTCCGTCCCGTCCGACGGCTGGCACGCGCCCAACGAGAAGGTCGAACTGGATCTCCTCCTCAAGGGCGTCGAGACCACCGCGTACCTGTGGGGCGACCTGGCGGAGCAATGGCGCCATGTGCCCTGAACCCCGACCGTCCCGCCGAACCGCCCGCCGAACCGCCCGCAGAAACAATCCGTTCCACCGGGGGAGTTGGAAGCACCCGTGACCACCTGGACCGACCACACCGCCGACCGACCCATCTCGCTCACCGCCCCCAGCGGCATCGACCGGGCCGCCCACCACCGGCTCGACGAGGCCTGGCTCGCGGCGGCCTGGAGCCACCCCACGACCCGATGCTTCGTGGTCTCCGGCGGTCAGGTCCTCATCGACGAGACGCCCGACGGCCGTACCGAACTCCTCATGACGCCCGCCTTCGAGGCTCCGCTCACGGAGGCGCACCGCTACTTCCTCGGCATCGACGAGGACGGCGTCCGCTACTTCGCCCTCCAGAAGGATTCCCTGCCCGGCCGTATCGACCAGTCCGCCCGCCCGGCGGGCCTGCGGGAAGCGGGTCTGCTGCTGTCGCCGCGCGAGGCGGGCCTCATGGTCCACGCCGTCGGCCTGGAGAACTGGCAGCGCACCCACCGCTTCTGCTCCCGCTGCGGCGAGCGCACCGTCATCGCCGCCGCCGGGCACATCCGCCGCTGCCAGGCCTGCGGAGCCGAGCACTACCCGCGCACCGACCCGGCCGTGATCATGGCCGTCACCGACGAGGACGACCGCATCCTGCTCGGCCGCCAGGTCCACTGGCCCGAGGGCCGCTTCTCGACGCTCGCCGGTTTCGTCGAGCCCGGCGAGTCCATCGAGCAGGCCGTGCGCCGGGAGGTCTTCGAGGAGGCCGGCATCACCGTCGGCCAGGTCGAGTACGTCGCCAGCCAGCCCTGGCCGTTCCCGTCCAGCCTCATGCTCGGCTTCCTGGCCCGCTCCACCTCCACCGAGATCAACGTCGACGGCGACGAGATCAGCGAGGCCCGCTGGTTCTCCCGCGACGAGCTGGGCGCCGCCTTCGACTCCGGCGAGGTCCTGCCGCCGTACGGCATCTCGATCGCGGCCCGTCTGATCGAGCTCTGGTACGGCAAGCCGCTGCCGACGCGCAGCGTCTGAGCATGCGAAGGGGCCGCTCCCAGCGAGGGGAGCGGCCCCGAAGCGCCGTACGTCGGCTCAGGCGGCGATCTTCTGCTTCACCTGGGCCAGCGACGGGTTCGTGAGCGTCGAACCATCGGCGAACAGCACGGTCGGAACCGTCTGGTTTCCGCCGTTCGCCTTCTCCACGAACGCGGCGGACGCCGGGTCCTGCTCGATGTTGATCTCGGTGTACGCGATGCCTTCGCGGTCCATCTGCTTCTTCAGCCGCTGGCAGTAACCGCACCACGTGGTGCTGTACATCGTCACAGTGCCCTGCATGTCTCGCGCGCTCCTCTGGTGGCTCGGGGGAAGAGGTCGTCCGGTGGGGAAACGTACGCGAGCGGGTCACCATTCCCACCCGGGGTATCCCCGCACGTGACGCCTGCCGCATTAGTACGACCGCGAGCCCCTGCCTGTGGACAACCGGCACAGCCGTCTCCGCCGACCTGGCAGCATGGCGGTGTGACAGCAGCAACGCACTCCCCCCTCTTCCCGCAGGTACCGGACTCGGCCGACGCGGTGCTCGAAGGGCTCGACCCCGAGCAGCGCGAGGTGGCCACCGCCCTGCACGGCCCGGTGTGCGTGCTGGCCGGGGCCGGGACCGGCAAGACCCGGGCGATCACCCACCGCATCGCCTACGGTGTGCGCGCCGGCATTCTCCAGCCCTCCAGCGTGCTGGCCGTCACCTTCACCAACCGCGCCGCCGGCGAGATGCGCGGCCGGCTCCGTCAGCTCGGCGCGGCCGGGGTCCAGGCCCGAACCTTCCACTCGGCCGCCCTGCGTCAGCTCCAGTACTTCTGGCCGAAAGCCGTCGGTGGCTCCATGCCCCGGCTCGTCGACCGCAAGATCCAGCTCGTCGCCGACGCCGCCGCCGCCTGTCGCATCCGCCTCGACCGCGGCGAGCTGCGGGACGTCACCGGTGAGATCGAGTGGTCCAAGGTCACCCAGACCGTCCCCGGCGACTACGCCCTCGCCGCCGCCAAGGCCGGCCGTGAGGCCCCCCGCAACCCGGCCGAGATCGCCCAGCTCTACGCCGCCTACGAAGACCTCAAGCGGGACCGCGCGGTCATCGACTTCGAGGACGTCCTGCTGCTGACGGTGGCCGTCCTCCAGGACCGGCATGACATCGCCGACCAGGTCCGCGCCCAGTACCAGCACTTCGTCGTCGACGAGTACCAGGACGTCAGCCCCCTCCAGCAGCGGCTGCTGGAGCTCTGGCTCGGAGACCGCGACAGCCTGTGTGTGGTCGGCGACGCCAGCCAGACGATCTACTCGTTCACAGGAGCAACTCCCGACCACCTTCTCGACTTCCGCACCCGCCACCCCGGCGCCACCGTCGTGAAGCTGGTCCGCGACTACCGCTCCACCCCCCAGGTCGTCCATCTCGCCAACGGCCTGCTCTCCCAGGCCAGCGGTCGCGCCGCCGACCACCGTCTGGAGCTGGTCTCCCAGCGCGCCCCCGGCCCCGAGCCCGTCTACAGCGAGCACACCGACGAGCCCGCCGAGGCCGAGGCCGCAGCCCGCCGCATCCGCGAACTGCTGGCTGCCGGCGTCCAGGCCGCCGAGATCGCCGTGCTGTTCCGTACGAACGCCCAGTCCGAGACCTACGAGCAGGCGCTCGCCGACGCCGGCGTCCCCTACCAGCTGCGGGGCGCCGAGCGGTTCTTCGACCGCCCCGAAGTGCGCAGAGCCATCGTCAACCTGCGCGGCGCGGCCCGTTTCGGCGGCAACGACTCACGGCTGGACGACGCCCCCGACCTGCCCTCCCAGGTGCGGGCCGTCCTCTCCGGCGAGGGCTGGACCTCGCAGCCCCCGGCGGGCTCCGGCGCGGTCAGGGAACGCTGGGAGTCGCTCGCCGCACTGGTGAACCTCGCCCAGGACTTCACCGCCGCCCAGCCCGACGCCACCCTCGCCGACCTCGTGGCCGAGCTCGACGAGCGGGCGAACGCCCAGCACGCCCCGACCGTCCAGGGCGTCACCCTCGCCTCCCTGCACTCGGCCAAGGGCCTGGAGTGGGATGTCGTCTTCCTGGTCGGCGTCGCCGAGGGCATGATGCCGATCACCTACGCAAAGACGGACGAGCAGATCGAGGAGGAGCGCCGTCTCCTCTACGTCGGTGTCACCCGCGCCCGCGAACACCTCCATGTGTCCTGGGCCCTCTCCCGCTCGCCCGGCGGCCGTCCCAACCGCCGCCCCAGCCGCTTTCTCGACGGACTGCGCCCCGGCTCGGCCACGGCCGTGGGGCGGACCGGCGGCGGAGGCCCCGGAGGCGTCGAACGGGGCTTCACGAGCAGTACGGCGGCCGATGTGGTGCCGCGCCGGATCCAGCGCACCCCGGCCCGCTGCCGGGTCTGCGGCCGCACACTCACCGACGCCGGCGAGATGAAGCTGATGCGCTGCGAGGACTGCCCCTCCGACATGGACGAAGGGCTCTACGAGCGGTTGCGCGAGTGGCGGGGGACCCAGGCCCGGCTCAGCGGTCAGCCGGACTTCTGTGTCTTCACGGACCGGACGCTGATGGCCATCGCCGAGACGGAGCCGAGCAGTCCGGTCGAGCTGTCACGCATTCCCGGAGTCCTCAAGCGCAAGCTCGACCGCTACGGAGCCGACGTTCTGGCCATCTGCGCAGGCCAGGACCCCGGGGCGGAAGAAGTTGGGGACTGACGCGAACTCGTCGAAAAAATAGTTTGCGCATGCCCCGGCAATCCCCATAGGTTCTTAGGCATTGGAACGGAGGCCTTCTCTGAGGGCCCTCTTCCATGCTGTACTTACATACCCGAAGGACCGGTTCACCCCGGTCTCCCGAGACGCCGAGAGGAGGCGAGTCCAGTGGCCAGCATCAACGCCAGCTTCACCGCGAAAATGACCGATCGCTCGGTCGTCGCCTCCCTGTGCATGCTCGCCGTCTCGAACCAGGGCACCGGTCTGTCCGGCATTCGTGTCGCCGGCCCGGCGTCCTCCGTGTCTCTCGCGGGTCTCCCCGTTCGTGAGCGCAATGAGCGACCGACCAAGGCACTGGAAGCAGTAGAGGGACAGGCGCATGCCTATGCCTTTACGGCAGCCGGTGCCGGAAGCCGGAAGCAGGCAACGCAGCACCACCTGATGTGGGCCTTCCGTGGGCCAGAACCCTGGAGTGATCCAGCCTGATCGACTCAGGCCGGCGCCTTCAGGGCCGCGGAACCCCATCCGGGATCCGCGGCCCTTCTGTTTTTCCCGTCACCGGGAGAACGGAGCGAAGGGGCCTCGGGACAAGAAAAGAACCCGGTACCAAGCCGACTACCGGTCCAACAGGGCCGGACCGACCAGACGAGGAAAACCAACCGTGCAACTCGAAGCGCACGCCCCGTCCGTACCGCCTTCAGACGCGATCCCCAAGCCCGGCCTCACGGAGGACTCCACCTTGACCCCGCTCACCGCGCTTACCGCGCTCGACGACGCCATCGAGAACCTCGGCGTACCCGTCCCCTGCCGTTCCTACGACCCGGAGGTCTTCTTCGCCGAGTCGCCGGCCGACGTCGAGTACGCCAAGTCCCTCTGCCGTACCTGCCCGCTGATGGAGGCCTGCCTCGCCGGCGCCAAGGAGCGGCGTGAGCCCTGGGGCGTCTGGGGTGGCGAGCTGTTCGTCCAGGGTGTCGTCGTCGCCCGGAAGCGGCCGCGTGGCCGCCCGCGCAAGAACCCGGTCACAGCATGAACACCACAGGAACGATCGACCGCCCCCTCACGCACGACCCCAAGAAGCAGGCCCCGATGAAGCCGTCCACCACTGAGCCCGTCGGCTCCGCGATTCCAGACTTCACCACCACCGGTGCGACCGACTTGCGCCAGAACAGGACCCGAGAGATGCAACTCCAACCAGAAGCCCTGGCACGTGCGCATATGCACGAGCGACTGCACGCCGCGCAGCAGGAGCGCCGGGCCGTGAGCCTGGCGGCCGCGCGCCGGATGCAGCGCAGGGCCGAGCGCGCCTCGATGCGCGCCCGCCGTGCGCTGGCCATCGCGGTCATGCAGTAATCACCACCACCTGAAGCGGTGGCCTCCCGACCCGGGAGGCGAAAACTCCCCACGGGGGCCGGTCCGTCCGAACGGACCGGCCCCCGCGGTGCGTTGTGCGCCGTTCCGCCGCGTGCGGGGATATCGTCGCGGCGTGACGAGTCTTCCCGGCGGCAGTGACGAGGGCGGCTCCGCCCCGGAGCCCCAGCCACTCGTGTGCGCCCGCTGCGGTATCACCGCCGACGGTCCGCGACCCACCTGGACCTGCTCCGTGGAGAACGGCGTCCGCGAGTACTTCTGCGACACCTGCTCCAGGGAGCACCTCAGGGCGATCGAGGGGCGGCTGGACTCGGCCTGGTGGTAGGCCCGCTCAGGCACGCAGGCACTCAGGCACTCAGGCACTCATGCCTCCGCCGCGGGTTCCTCGGACGCCTCCTCCGTCGGCACGAATCCCGGCAGCCATGCCTCCAGTTCCTCGCGGAGCCGGACCGTCGCGCCCAGCTGGCACAGGACGCCGATCGTGCTGAGCGTCACTCGGTGGATGAGCAGGTACGCCGGCGGGAGGTTGAGCTGCTTGCCCAGCTGGTAGGCGGGGGAGCGGATGTCGGCGATACGGGCCGCCTGACTGCGCATCCAGCCACGGGTGAAGGTGAACTCGTCGACCAGGGCCGGTTCGATGATCGGCCGGAGGTAGTCGAGGACGGCGTCGGGATCGAGGTCTATGGAGTCCTTGACGAAGCCTTCCACCCGGAGCAGTTCGTAGACGGCCTCCGCCTCGTCGCCGAGGGTCATGCGCAGGGAGTCCCCGATGGGCGTGGGCAGACCGCCCGGGAGACGGTCGACGGTGCCGAAGTCGAGGACGCCCAGCCGCCAGTCGTCCTCGCCGTCCGGGCCGCCGGGCAGCAGACGGAAGTTGCCCGGGTGCGGGTCGGCGTGGAGCAGGCCGGTGCGGGCCGGGCCGGAGAACAGGAAGCGGGCCAGGAGCTGACCGGCGCGGTCGCGCTGCTCCTGGGTGCCGTCCGCGATGATCTCGGACAGGGGGACGCCGTCGATCCACTCGGTGACCAGGACCTGCTCACACTGGTGGACCACCGCCGGCACCACCACGTCCGGGTCGTCCGCGAACTCCTCGGCGTGGACCTGCTGGGCCTGCGCCTCCAGGCCGTAGTCCAGTTCCTCCGATACCCGGTCCCGGAGCTCCGCGATCAGCGGCTTGATGTCCATACCGGGGATCAGCGGACCCAACAGACGGGCGAAGCGGCTCAGTTGGTTCAAGTCGGACAAGAGCGCCTCTCCGGCGCCCGGATACTGCACCTTGACCGCGACCTCGCGGCCGTCGAGCCACACCGCCCGATGCACCTGCCCGATCGAGGCCGCCGCGGACGGCTTGTCCTCGAACTCCAGGAACAGTTCTCGCCAGTCCTCGCCGAGCCGCTCCTCCAGCACCCTGTGCACGGTGCGCGTCGGCATCGGAGGCGCGGCCTCCTGGAGCTTCGTCAGGGCCGCGCGGTAGGGACCGGCGACCTCCTCGGGCAGCGCCGACTCGAAGACGGACAGGGCCTGGCCGAACTTCATCGCGCCGCCCTTGAGCTCGCCGAGCACCTTGAACAGCTGCTCAGCCGTGCGTTGCTGAAGCTCACGGCCGACGATCTCCGCGGACTCCCCGACGATTCTCTTGCCGAGCCCCCAGGTCGCCCGGCCGGCGAAGCCGAGCGGGAGCGCGGCAAGCTTGGCGGTCCGGGTGACCGCCTTCCGGGGAAGATCAGACATGCGCCCTCCAAGTCCCAGCCGGCCGTGTCGACTGCCTAGCGGCGTGGCTCCGTCGACGGCCCTAGTCCCGTCATTGTCTCGTGCGACTCCCCGGCATTGGAGGTGTGTTCCGCCATACCTTTCTCCGCGGCCCCGCAGGGGCATGCGGGATGCGCCCAGATCGGCCGCGCATGCCAGTTGAGGGCGGGCAGCGAAACCTCCCACCGGGCACCGGCACTCGACGGCATCCGCCCGTCGAGGAAGGCGAGGGCGTGCGCCGCTGCCAGTCCGGCGACCGTCGTGGCCAGCGCGAGATCGCAGGGCGGCACCTGGCGCCCCCGCCGGCCACCCGACCGCCACTGCGCGACCAACCGCGGCCACGCCGGGTCCCGGTCGAGGCGCCACTCGTGAAGACAGCCCGCGCAACTCGTCTCGCCGGGCAGCACGAGCGGGCCGACGACACCGGTCGCCTCCACGACTCCGGCGTACAGATGGGGCGTACCGGAGTCGACGAAGGAGTCGGCAGGCGCCGGGGCGTGGACCGCGACGTCGTCCCGCGGAGCGAGGATCACCAGGGAGTGGCCCGGGTGTTCGGCTCCGGGCGGGGTTCGCGGACCGCGGCGCAGCGGGTTGTCGGGGGCGCACCCGCGCACGGCGCGCCGGGCGGCCTCCTCCCTGCGGACGCCGACGGTCTCGGCGGGCAGCCCGCCCGGTGCGACGTCCCATGCCTCGACATGGCCGCCGTCGCGCACGTCGACCTCGCCGATCCCGGCACCCGACAGCAACGAGGCCAGCACCGCGCCGACCCGACCCGCGCCCCGCACCTGTACGCGCAGGGTGCGACGGGCGGCCAGCAGTTCCATCGCCTCGCCGGGTTCGGACGTGGTCAGGGACAGCGAGGCCAGGTCGGGGCGGAGCCGGTCGAGGAACTTCTTCCTCCTCCTCAGTTCCTCCACCGCCGGGCCGCCGCCCCGCGCGTCGTCGAGGAGCCCGGCCCGCGCCAGCCCCTCCAGCAGCCCGTCGACATGACCCTCCGGCAGATCCATCCGCTGCCCCTCCTCACGCAACAGCGCCGGACCGCGGGTGCCGTTGAGCAGGTCGAGGAAGCTGCCCGTCGCCGTGTCCATCGGGCCCAGCGTCATCGCGTGCGCCGGAGTCATCCCCAACTGCACGGTGTTGAGATCACGCCAGCCGCGGCGGAGCGCGGGCTTCAGCAGCGGCACCACTGGGATCCGCACCAGCGGAGGTCCCGCCTGCGGCACCGCTGGACTCTCCGCCGCCCGCCCCGGCGCCCCCTTCGACGCAGGAACCGGCGAAACGCTCGACGCCGGAACCGGCGAAACGCTCGACGCCGGGACCGACGAAATGCTCGATGTCGGAATCGACGAAACGCTCGACGCCGCGACCGGCGAAATCTTCGACCGCATGACAAGACCCCCGTAGCCCTCGTGGAACAACCCCGTACGCCGCGCCGAGCGCTCCCGGTGGTCGGCCGTGGCTCCGGCGGCGAGTGCCAGCATGCCCGGACGCGACGGACCGTGCCGAAAGTTGTCCACAGGCGGGGGGTATTCGTCGTACAAATCCAGCGCATGGCGGGGGATCGGAACCGAACCGTCCCGGAGTCGGGACTTCCGCCATGTACAGCGGGTAACGTCGGGGCGTGTCCGCCGACCCACTGCACCGTGCCGGAACACCACAGCGCAGCACGACGAGCCAGCCGCCGAGCGGCTCGGCGGCGACCGCGATCGAGGTGCGCAGGAGCGCTCGTCGACGCCGGACGGTCTCCGCGTACCGCGAGGGCGATCGCACCGTCGTGCTGATCCCTGCCCGGATGTCCGAGGCGGAGGAGCAACGCTGGGTGAGCGTCATGCTCGACAAACTCGCCGCCCAGGAGAGCAAGCGGGTGCTCGGCGACGCCGAGCTGGCCGAGCGCGCCGAGCGACTGTCGGCGCAGTACTTCGACGGGCGGGCCCGGCCCAAGTCCGTGCGCTGGGTCACCAACCAGAACACCCGCTGGGGTTCGTGCACCCCCTCCGAAGGCAGCATCCGCCTCTCGCACCGGCTCCAGGGCATGCCCGAGTACGTCGTCGACTACGTCCTGCTCCATGAACTGGCGCATCTTCTCGTGCCGGGACACGGGCCGCGCTTCTGGCGGCTCCTGGAGGCGTATCCGCGGACCGAGCGGGCCCGGGGCTATCTCGAAGGGGTGGTCGCCGCCGAGCGGCTGCCGCATGTGCCGGGCGCGCGCGGGGAATGACCCGCGTTCCCGAGCGTGCCCGGACGGGGGATTGTGTACCGGCTCTGTACCGACATCGTCCGCTCCCAGAGTTTGCCGTTAGCCTGGCGCGACGCACTCGCTCTTGGATGGGGGACGGTCGTTACGCATGGCCAGGGAATTCCAACGCGGCCACAAGGCCAAGGTCAGTGACCTCACCGCGGGCACCGATCTGTATGTAGGTGTACAGATCACCGGCCCCGGGTTGAGCTTCGACATCAGCTGCTTCGGCCTCGACGCCGACGAACGGCTCTCGGACGACCGGTACTTCGTCTTCTTCAACCAGCCGAAGTCCCCCGAGGAGTCCATTCAGCTCCTGGGCGCCCAGGCGGGTGACACGGAGTCCTTCCGGGTCACCCTCGACCAGGTCCCGGCGCAGATCCAGAAGCTGTCGTTCACCGCGACGATCGACGGCGCCGGGCAGATGTCGCAGATCGCCCCCGGCTACCTCCGGATCGTGGCGGGCGGCGAGGAGGTGGCCCGCTACTCCTTCAACGGCTCGGAGTTCTCCACCGAACGTGCCGTGATGCTGGGCGACTTCTACCTCAAGGACGTCTGGCGCTTCGCCGCGGTCGGACAGGGCTTCGACGGCGGCCTGGAGGCGCTGCTGAAGAACTTCGGCGGCGAGGTCATGGAGGAGGAGGCCCCCGCGGCCCCCGCCCCACAGCAGCCGCAGGCAGGCGCCGCCCCAGGCTTCGCCCCGCCGCCGCAGGCCGCCACCCCGCCCACGTTCGGCGCTCCGGCCCCCGCTCCCGCCCCGGCCCCGCAGCCCGCGCAGGGCTTCGCACCGCCGCCCGGAGCGACCCCGCCCCCGGCACCCGCACCGGCCCCCGCGCCGAACGTGCACGCCGCGCCCACCATCGTCGCGCCCCTGACCCCGCCCGGCGGCGCCCCGGTGCCGCCCCCGGCGCCCGCGCCCGCCGCGCCCTACGGCCAGCCGCCGCAGCAGCAGCCGTACGGCCAGGGCGCCCCCGGCCAGACCGCCCCCCTGCCTCCCGGCTACGGCGGTCAGCCGCACGCCCCCCAGGCTCCGCACGCCCCCCAGGCCCCGCACGCCCCGGCCCCGCCGCCCGGCTACGGCCAGCCGACCCCGCCCCCTGGGTACGGTCAGCAGCCCCCGTACGGCCAGGTCCCCGGCCAGCAGGCCCCCTACGGCGCGCCCCAGGGCGTCCCGCAGGGCACGCCTCAGGCGCCCGGAGTCGCCGCCGCGCTCCAGCAGTTCAAGGAGACGCCGACCGGCCAGCGCTGGACGCAGCAGAACAAGAAGATGGTCCGCGTCGACCTGGGCATCGGCGGCCAGCCCGTGCTCGCCCGGCAGGGCAGCATGGTGCTCTACCAGGGCAAGGTCGACTTCAGCTACAAGGGCGCGGGCTTCACCGGCCGGATCGTGGGCAACGCGACGGGCCAGGAGATGCAGCTCATGCGCTGTACCGGCCAGGGCCAAGTGTTCCTCGCCGAGAACTCCACGATGCTGCACCCCATCGAACTCCAGGGCGACGGCATCTGCGTCTCCGCCGAGAACGTCCTCGCCTTCGACGAGGGCCTCCAGTACGAGGTCCGCCGCATCGAGGGCCACGGCATCCCCGGCGGCGCGCTGTTCACGATGCAGTTCACCGGCACCGGCACGATCGTCGTGAAGACCCACGGCACGCCCGTGGTCCTCCCGGTCACGCCCACCACCTTCGCCGACGCCAACGCGGTGGTCGCCTGGTCGTCCGCCGCCCAGGTGATCGTCTCCAGTCAGGTGCGGATGCGTCGCAACGCCTACCCCGGCGACACCGGAGAGAGCGTCAACCTCCAGTTCCGGGCCGCTCCCGGCAACTTCATCGTCGTCCAGCCGTACGAGATCTGAGGGAGCCCGTCATGAACCAGCCACTCGCGGGCTTCGCCCCCGCACCCGTCTCCGCCCGCATGGAGAACCATGGCAACCACATGCTGAAGGTCGCCATGCAGACGGGGAACGACCTCTTCGCGCGCGTGGGCTCGATGGTCGCCTACGAGGGCTTCGTCCAGTACGAGCCCAACCCGCCCGCCGTCCGCCAGATCGCCAAGGACTGGATGACCGGCGAGGGCGCCCCCCTGATGAAGTGCACCGGCGACGGACTGCTCTACCTCGCCGACTACGGCGCCAACGTCGTCGTCATCAACCTCAACGGCGACGGCATCTCCGTCAACGCCACCAACCTGCTCGCCTTCGACGCGCACCTCACCTGGGGCGTGGAGCGGGTGAAGGGTCTGGCCAAGTTCGCCGGACAGGGCCTGTGGAACACCAAGATCTCCGGGCAGGGCTGGGTCGCGCTGACCTCCCGGGGCAAGCCGATCGTCGTCGACTGCGGCGGTGGCGAGGACGAGACGTACGTCGACCCGGACGCGCTCGTCGCCTGGTCGCCCAACCTCAAGGTCAAGGGCAAGCGCAGCTTCAAGGCGCAGTCGCTCATCGGCCGGGGCAGCGGTGAGGCCTACCAGATGGCCTTCTCCGGCCAGGGCATCGTCGTCGTCCAGCCCAGCGAGGACAGCACCGACCGTCTCCGGTTCCGGGGCTGAGGGGGAGCCAGAACGCCATGCAGAGCCCGATTTTCGCCTACAACGACCAGCAGTCCCAGGACCGCTGGAGCTTGCAGAACAAGCAGATGCTCCGCATCACCCTGGAGGGCCACGACGACATCCTCGCCCGCAAGGGCACGATGGTCGCCTACCAGGGGCTGATGGAGTTCGACGCCGAGTACCAGTCCAACCAGCAGGGACGCGCGCGTGCGCGCACCGGCGAGGGCCTGGACCTGATGCGCTGCCACGGGCAGGGCACGGTCTACCTCGCCAACCTCAAGCAGCACGTCCACCTGGTGGACGTGGAGCAGGACGGCCTCACCGTCGACAGCTCCTACGTCCTCGCCATGGACTCCTCGCTGCACCACGAGGTCATCGCCGTCGACAGCCTCTACGGCATCTCCGGCTCCGGGAAGTACCAGCTCAACATCACCGGCCGGGGCAAGGTCGCCCTCATGACCTCCGGCATGCCGCTGATGATGCAGGTCACCCCCGACAAGTACGTCAACTGCGACGCCGACGCGATCGTCGCCTGGTCGACCTCGCTGCGCGTCCAGATGCAGGCCCAGACGCACTCCTCCGGGGTGTTCCGCCGCCGCGGCAACACCGGTGAGGGCTGGGAGCTCAGCTTCATGGGCAGCGGTTACGCGATCGTCCAGCCCAGCGAGCTGCTGCCGCCGCAGAACGCCCAGATCGGCTCCGGCCTCGCCGCCCAGTACGGGATGGGCCAGCAGGGGGCACGCGGGCAGAACCAGGGCAACGTCTGGAGCTAGCCGGTGTCCGACGCGTAAGGGGCGCCCGCCTATTGCGGGCGCCCCTTACGCGTTCACATTCTCGCGCGCGTCGCGTCCAGCAGTCGTACGACGGAGTCGTCCGCCACGGCCGCCACCTCGTCGTACGCGAACCAGCGCAGGTCGAGGGACTCCTCGCTGATCGCCTCCACCGCCCCGGCCGGAGCCAGTGCCGCGTACTGGACGTCGAGATGCCAGGCGCACGGGGTGTGGTGGCGGTCCAGACGGACCGGGCCGCCCGGCAGCAGGGTCAGGCCCGCGATACCGGACTCCTCGGTGCCCTCGCGCAGCGCCGCCGCCTCCAGCGTGGCGTCCGCCGGCTCGCAGTGGCCGCCCATCTGGAGCCACATCCGCAACTTCTTGTGAAGGGTGAGCAGCACGCGCCCGCGTGACGGGTCGATCACCAGCGCGCTCGCCGTGATGTGCCCGTCGCCGCAGGCCTTCCACATGCCGTCCGGGTGGCTCGCCAGATGGTCGAGGTAGGTCTGACGCAGCTCTTCCTGGCCCTCGTAGCTCTTCAGTACGAGGACCGCGTCGTCGAACAGGCTCACTCGGAGTCGTCGCCCTTTTCGTCCTCGTCCTTCTTCAGGTTCGGCTTCTCGGTGGAGCCGCCCGCCGCCTCGCCGAGCATCTTGTCCAGCTCGGAGAAGTCCAGCTGCTCGCGGTGCACGAAGCCGTCCGGGTCGTCCAGGTCGGACGCGGTCGGCAGCATGTCCGGGTGGGCCCACAGACCGTCCCGGCCGTCGACACCGCGCGCGTCCGTGAGCGAGGCCCACAGGCGGGAGGCGTCCCGCAGGCGGCGCGGGCGCAGCTCCAGCCCGATCAGCGTGGCGAAGGTCTGCTCGGCCGGGCCGCCCGAGGCGCGGCGGCGGCGCAGGGTCTCACGCAGCGCGTCCGCGGACGACAGCCGGGGCTTGGCGGCCGCGTGGACCACCGCGTCGACCCAGCCCTCGACGAGCGCCAGAGCCGTCTCCAGACGGGCCAGGGCCGCCTTCTGCTCGGGCGTGTCCTCCGGCTGGAACATGCCCTGCTGGAGCGCGTCCTGCAACTGCTCGGGGTTCTGCGGGTCGAACTGGCCGACCACGTCCTCCAGCTTGGCGGTGTCGACCTTGATCCCGCGCGCGTAGCCGTCGACCGCGCCGAACAGGTGCGAGCGCAGCCACGGCACATGCGTGAACAGACGCTGGTGGGCGGCCTCGCGCAGGGCGAGATACAGCCGCACCTCCTCCTTGGGTACGCCGAGGTCCTTGCCGAAGGCCTCGATGTTGATCGGCAGCAGCGCCGCCTTGCCGGCCGGGCCGAGCGGCAGGCCGATGTCGGTGGAGCCGACGACCTCGCCCGCGAGCACGCCGACGGCCTGCCCGATCTGCGTGCCGAACATCGCGCCGCCCATCGAGCGCATCATGCCGATCAGCGGGCCGGCCATGGCCTGCATCTCCTCCGGCAGGACGTCGCCCATGGCGTTGCCGACGCGCTCGGCGACCGGGTCCACGAGCTCCTTCCACGCGGGCAGGGTCGCCTCGACCCACTCCGCGCGGGACCACGCCACGGCGGAGCCCGCGCTGGACGGCAGGGACGTGGCGTCGTCCAGCCAGAGGTCGGCCAGGCGGACGGCCTCCTCGACCGCGGTGCGGTCGGCGGGACCGACGCTCGCGTCCTTGGTGCCGTCAGCGGTGCCCTGGGAGACCGTCTGGCGGGCGATCTGCTTGGCCATGTCCCAGTTCACCGGGCCGCCCTCGTACGAGAGCATCTGGCCCAGCTGCTGGAACGCGGCGCCCAGGTCGTTGGGGTTCAGGGAACCGAACATGGCCGCGAACGGATTGTCGGCGCCGGGGGAGCCGAAGCCGCCCGCGCCGGGCAGGCCGCCGAAACCGAACGGGTTGGCCGGGCCCTGGCCACCACCGCTCTGCTGGTCCTTCTTCTTGCCCTCGTCGCCGTCGTCCGGCTCCTCCGGCGGAAGGCCGAATCCGAATGGGGTGTCACTCACGGGATTCCTCGGCTGGTAAGGCCACCGGTGTCCCGGCGGCGCGACTGCCCGATAACACCACCCAGCGTAAACACCGCGGGCGGTTCGGGCCTCGGTGCTCCGCCGACTCGCGGCCTGCGGCAGGATGGATGCCACCTGGTACGTACGCGTCACTAGCGCTCGTACTGAAGACAACCGCTGGAGACGCCCGGTGAGTTCCCCTGATCCGCAGGTTCGCGCAGCGCGAAACCAGTCAACCGGTCCCGGCCTGCGCGGGCCCGTCGTCGCCGTGACCGGTGCCGCCGCCGGAGTCGGTGCGCTGCTCACCGAGCGGCTCGCCGCCTCGGAGGAGATCAAGCAGGTCATCGCCATCGACGAGCGGCGCGGCGAGTGCGCGGCGGCGCAGTGGCACATCCTCGACGTACGGGACCCGGCGATCGCGGAGAAGCTGCGCGGCGCGGATGTCGTGGTGCATCTGGCGCTGGACCTCGATCTGGAGACGGACGCGGCCGCCCGGACGGCCTACAACGTCCGGGGCACGCAGACCGTGCTGACCGCCGCCGCCGCGGCCGGGGTGCACCGGGTCGTGCTGTGCACGTCCGCCATGGTCTACGGGGCGCTGGAGGACAACGAGCTGCCGCTGTCCGAGGACGCGGAGCTGCGGGCGACCGCGGAGGCGACCGGCGTAGGGGACCTGCTGGAGGTCGAGCGGCTCGCGCGGCGGGCACCTCGGGCGCATCCCGGGCTCAATGTCACCGTGGTGCGGCCCGCCGTGCTCGTGGGCGGCACCGACACCGCGCTGACCAGGTACTTCGAGTCGCCTCGACTCCTTGTCGTGGCCGGGTCGCGGCCCGCCTGGCAGTTCTGCCATGTCGAGGACCTGTGCAGTGCTCTGGAGTACGCCGTGCTGGAGAAGGTCGAGGGTGAGCTCGCCGTCGGCTGCGACGGATGGCTGGAGCAGGAGGAGGTCGAGGAGCTCAGCGGGATCCGGCGGATGGAGCTGCCGTCGGCGGTCGCGCTGGGGGCGGCGGCCCGGCTTCACCGCATCGGGCTGACGCCCTCTCCCGCCGGGGACCTCGCGTACACGATGTACCCCTGGGTGGTGAGCGGGAGCAGGCTGCACGACGCCGGGTGGCGGCCGCAGTGGACCAACGAGGAGGTGCTCGCGGAGCTGCTGGAGGAGGTCTCCGGGCGGCGCACGGTGGCCGGGCGGCGGCTGGGGCGCAAGGACGCCACGGCGGCGGGCGCGGCGGGCGCGACGGTGGCCCTGCTCGGCGCGGCGGCTGTGGTGCGCAGGGCGCGCAAGGCGCGGCGGCGGATCTGAGGCGGCCCCTGTAGACGGGCTCCCCGTGAACGCTCCCTGTAGAAGGCTCCAAACGCGCACCCGCGCGTGCCGGGCGATAGCGCTATTCCCCCTGTTCCCGTGCGTGAGGCACGATGGGGCCATGGGAACCACCTACGACCATCCCGGTGAGCAGGCCGGCGACGAGCCGATCAAGCTCCTCGCCATTCGTGAGACGCCGCTCTCCCTGGACGAGGTCTTCAAGGCCGTCGGGGACGAGGCGGCCGGGGGGACCGCGCTGTTCGTGGGGACCGTGCGGAATCACGACGGGGGAGCGGACGTCGACGAGCTCGGGTACTCGTGCCATCCCAGTGCCGAGGCCGAGATGCGGCGGATCGCGGAGAAGGTCGTCGCGGCGTACCCGGTGCGGGCGCTGGCCGCCGTGCATCGCGTCGGGGATCTGGCTGTCGGGGACCTCGCCGTCGTCGTCGCCGTCTCCTGTCCGCACCGGGGTGAGGCCTTCGAAGCCTGCCGGAAGCTGATCGACGACCTCAAGCACGAGGTGCCGATCTGGAAGCACCAGAAGTTCTCCGACGGCACCGAGGAATGGGTCGGCGCCTGCTGAACCCTCGGTCGCCCGCCTGTCGAGCTCCGGCCCATCCCACCTGCCACTCCCTCCAGTTGCGTAACCGCCCCCCGCACGTGAGCGTTGTCCGTGCGGATGGTTAATCTGCTGATCAGTCAGTTGCGGTCGCTCATCTGGGGTTGGGAGGTCGGCATGGCGGCGCTCGCCTGGTTGCTGATTCCGCTTGTGGCCGCGATCGGCGCCGGTCTGTGGGGAAGTTGGGCCAACCGGACCCGCAGTGCGCGGAGCGACGGTCCCGAGCTGGACGGCTACGCCCGGTTCCGCAAGGCGATGGAGAAGCGGCCCTGACGGGACGCTGACAGGTGCGTCCCGTACTGTCGTTCCATGCCACGCCGCACCGCGACGATGCTCGCCTCCACCCTGATGCTGATCGCGCTTCTCTGCGCGGGAGTCTTCATCCCCGTCCCGTACTCGGAGATGTCCCCGGGGCCGACGGTGAACACCCTGGGCGAGCACGACGGCGAGCCGGTGCTCCAGATCTCGGGTCGGAAGACGTACGCCACGAGCGGGCATCTCAACATGACCACCGTCCGGGTCACCAGCGCCGACTACAAGATGAACCTGGTCGAGGCCGTGTACGGATGGCTCGCGCACGACAACAAGGTCGTGCCGCACGACACGCTCTACCCCGACGGCAAGACCGAGGAGCAGTCCACCCAGGAGAACGCCGAGGAGTTCAGCCAGTCCCAGGAGAGCGCCAAGGTCGCCGCCCTGAAGGAGCTGGACATCCCGGTGAAGGCCTTCGTGATCGTCTCCACGGTCGCCAAGGACTCCCCGTCCGAGGGCGTCCTGCACGCCGGTGACGTGATCAAGGCCGTCGACGGAACCGTCGTCAAGGAGCCCACCGACGTCGCCGAGCTGGTCACCAAGCACAAGCCTGGTGAGAAGGTCACCTTCACGATCGTGCCCGCCAAGGAGCAGGCCGCCGCGGAGAAGGAGAACAAGACGGCGACCGAGACCGAGGACGTGACCATCACGACAAAGGAGTCCGACGACGAGCTCGAGAAGCGCGCCATCGTCGGCATCACCGCCGGAACGGACCACACCTTCCCGTTCACCATCGACATCAAGCTCGCCGACGTCGGCGGCCCGAGCGCCGGTCTGATGTTCTCCCTCGGCATCTACGACAAGCTCACCCCGGGCAGCCTCACCGGCGGCACGTTCGTGGCCGGCACCGGCACCATCGACGACGACGGCAAGGTCGGCCCCATCGGCGGCATCGACATGAAGACCGTCGGCGCGCGCGACAAGGGGGCGCGGTACTTCCTGACGCCCGCCGAGAACTGCGCCTCCGCCGCCGAGGACACCCCCGACGGGCTCACCCTGGTCAAGGTGCACACCATCGAGGACGCCCTCGGCGCCCTCAAGGACATCCGCTCCGGCAAGACCTCCGACCTGCCGAAGTGCACGACCAAGGGCTGACCGGAGAGGCACACGCGTACGTGGACGGGGGCGCCCCCAGGACTGAGGGCGCCCCCGTCCACGTACAAGAAGGGATCAGTCCTCGAACGTCGCCGCCAGTGCCTCCGCCAGGCCCGGTACCAGGGCGCCGCCGGTGAGGACCTCCGTCGGGGAGTCCTTCTCGCGCAGGCGCACGGCCGAGTCGCGGGTGCCGTCGCGCAGCACCGCGACCGTCATCCGGACCTCCTGGCGGTCGGGGTGCTTCGCGACCCACTGGGTGAGCTTCTTGCCGCTCAGGTCCTCCGGGACCTGGGCCTCGGCGGACGGGGGCAGCATCAGGCGCTCCACCGTCAGGGCGCAGCCGACGACCGCGTCGGGCCAGGCGATCGTGCCGAGGAACTCGTCCAGCGGCTTGCCCGCCGGGATCTCCTCCTGCTCGATCGGGGTGAGCGCGGAGGACGCCTGGCCGTCCTCCAGGCCGAGCTGGGCCGCGAGAGCGGGTTCCTGGGACCGCAGTCGCGCGGTGTCTACGAGGGCGAAAAGGCGAGCGGGCTGGTCCCAGCCGAGGCCGGAGACGTACTCGTCGATCTCGAGTACGGCCCGGGTCAGGGGGCTCGCCGCCATGGGGGTGTTGGACATGGTCACAATCCTGCCTCGTTCATGGCCGGAATCGGGAACCGAGTAAAGCGTGAGTAAGTTGCATAGGTGAGGGCCTACGATCACGTGGCCCACGGACGGCCCGTGAACACGCGGGCCTGACGGACCAACAGCGAACTTCGAGGTGCGCACCTTGGCTTTCCAGATGCCGGACCGCGGCGGAGGCCCCACGGGGCCGCGGATGAGAGTGGGCCGCCCGTCCCGGCGTGTCCGGACCCTGCTCATGACGCTGGGCGTCCTTGCCGTACTCGGCATGGCGTTCACCATGTTCGCGGGGTTCTGGACCGACTGGCTCTGGTATCGGTCGGTGAAGTACTCGTCCGTGTTCACGACCACCCTGTGGACCAAGATCGGGCTGTTCTTCGTCTTCGGTCTGCTGATGGCCCTGGCCGTCGGCTTCAACATCTGGCTCGCGCACCGGCTGCGGCCGCCGCTGAGCGCGATGTCGATGGAGCAGCAGAACCTCGACCGCTACCGCATGGGCATCGCGCCGTACAAGAAGTGGCTGCTGCTGGGGATCACCGCGCTGGTCGGTCTCATCGCGGGCGCCTCGGCGTCGAGCCAGTGGCGGACCTGGCTGATGTGGGTCAACGGCGTGTCCTTCGGCGAGAAGGACCCGCAGTTCAAGCTCGACATCTCCTTCTACACCTTCGACCTGCCCTGGTACCGGTTCCTGCTCGGCTTCGGCTTCGCCGCCGCGATCCTGTCCGTGATCGCCGCCGCGCTGACCCACTACCTGTACGGCGGTCTGCGGATCACCTCCCCGGGCGCGCGGGCCACGGCCGCCGCGACCGGGCATCTGTCGGTGCTGCTCGGCATCTTCGTCGCGCTGAAGGCGGTGGCGTACTGGCTCGACCGGTACGGCCTCGCGGTCAAGTCCAGCGACTTCAAGGCGACCGACAACTGGACCGGCCTCAGGTACGTCGACGCGAACGCGTATCTGCCGGCCAAGACGATCCTGTTCTGCATCGCCGTCATCTGCGCCCTGCTGTTCTTCGCCACCCTGTGGCGGCGCACCTGGCAGCTGCCGGTCATCGGCTTCGGTCTGATGGTGCTCTCCGCGATCCTCATCGGCGGCCTGTACCCGGCGATCGTCCAGAAGTTCCAGGTCCAGCCGAACGAGCAGGCCAAGGAAGCGCCGTACGTCGAGAAGAACCTCAAGGCGACGCGCGAGGCCTACGGCATCGACGACGCGCAGGTCACCGAGTACCAGGGCAACTCCACCACCTCGGACAAGACCAAGCTGCGCGACGACGTCGACGGCACGGCCAGCATCCGTGTGATGGACCCGAACATCGTCTCGCCGACGTTCCAGCAGCTCCAGCAGATGCGGAACTACTACGCGTTCCCGACCAACCTGGACGTCGACCGCTACAGCAAGGACGGCAAGGACCAGGACACGGTCATCGGTCTGCGTGAGCTGAACCTCGCCGGCATTCCGAAGAACAACTGGATCAACGACCACTTCCGCTACACCCACGGCTACGGCGTGGTCGCCGCCAAGGGCACCGCCGCCGACTCCGAGGGCCGCCCGGTCTTCACCGAGTCCGACCTGCCCTCGCAGGGCGACCTCGGCACGTACCAGCAGCGGGTCTACTACGGCGAGAAGACCACCGAGTACTCGATCGTCGGCGGTCCCCAGAAGGAGATCGACTACTCCGACGACAACGGCGAGAAGACCTTCAGCTACACCGGCGACAGCGGGGTCAACCTCTCCAACCCGATCAACCGGGCCGCGTACGCGGTGGCGTTCAGCGAGCCGCAGATCCTCTACTCCGGCGCGATCGGCGAGGGCTCGCGGATCCTGTACAACCGCACGCCCAAGGAGCGCGTCGAGGCGGTGGCGCCCTGGCTGACCATCGACGGTGACGCCTACCCGGCGGTCGTGGACGGCAAGATCCAGTGGATCGTCGACGCGTACACGACGACGAACGGCTATCCGTACTCGTCCCGTACGACCCTCGGTGACACCACGGCGGACTCGCTGACCGCGACGAACAACTCGCGCGCGGTGGTGGCCCAGCAGAACCAGGTCAACTACATCCGCAACTCGGTGAAGGCGACCGTCGACGCGTACACCGGTCAGGTCAAGCTCTACCAGTGGGACACCAAGGACCCGGTCCTGAAGACCTGGATGAAGGCGTTCCCGGGCACGGTGAAGGACAAGAGCGAGATCTCCCAGTCGCTCATGGACCATCTGCGCTACCCGCAGGACCTGTTCAAGGTCCAGCGCGAGCTGCTCAGCCGCTACCACGTGAAGGACGCCACGACGTTCCTGTCCGGCTCCGAGGTGTGGCAGGTGCCGGACGACCCGACCAACACCTCGGGCGACGCGGTGCCGCCGTACTACCTGAGCATGAAGATGCCCGACCAGTCGTCGCAGGCGTTCTCGCTCACGACGACGTTCACGCCCAACGGCCGGGACAATCTCAGTGCGTTCATGTCGGTCGACGCGGAAGCGGGCACCGGTGACTACGGCAAGATCAGAATCCTGAAACTGCCGACGAACACCACCGTCCAAGGTCCTAAACAGGTGCAGAGCCAGTTCAACTCCGAACAGGACATCGCCGAGACCATCAGCCTCCTCAACAGAGGTGATTCCAAGGTGGAGTACGGCAACCTGCTGACGGTGCCGCTCGACGGAGGACTGCTGTACGTGGAGCCCGTCTACGTACGCGGTGGTGGACTGAAGTACCCGCTGTTGCGGAAGGTGTTGGTGACCTACAGCGGCAACACCGCCTTCGAGGACACCCTCGACGAGGCTCTGAACAAGGTCTTCGAAGCGGAGGGCCAGACCACCACGCCACCTGAGGACGACGGCGGGGACACGACGACGAAGCCACCGACGTCCGAGAACCCGACGGTCCAACAGGCGCTGGACGACGCCCAGAAGGCCTTCGAGGACGGCCAGGCAGCCCTGAAGAAGGGCGACTGGGAGGCGTACGGCGTGGCGCAGAAGGATCTGGAGGACGCGCTCCAGCGGGCCGAGGACGCGCAGTCCAAGGAGGACAAGACCACTCCGAAGCCCAGCGCGAGTCCCAGCTCGGGCTCGGGTTCAGGCTCCGGGTCCAGTGCCAGTCCGAGTCCGAGCAGCAGTCCCAGCGGCTGATCAGCTGTTGATCGAATGACCCACCCCGCGCCGTGGTACGGTTGCAACACAACGGCGCGGGGTGGAGCAGCTCGGTAGCTCGCTGGGCTCATAACCCAGAGGTCGCAGGTTCAAATCCTGTCCCCGCTACTGAAAACGAAGGCCCGGATCCTGATCAAGGATCCGGGCCTTCGTGATGTGCGAACGGCCTACGAACGCGTGTGCCGCAGGGAGGGATGGACGTGCCGCCGTGGGGAGTTGGGGGAACTGTGTTTGACTTGTCTCTCTGTGGGCATGTCGACAAAACGCTGAAGTGACCTCACTGGCTGCGGTATACCAGGTGTACCCAGGTTGCAGGTGGTGCGACGATGGATGTTATGGGGGACAAGGCAACTCTGTACGAGACAGGGCGATTTGTGCAGCCCTCCGATCGCGACGGGGCGGTGGAGGGCGCCGAGGAAGCTGCCGAGGAAGTGCGTCGGCGCCTCGCCGCGGAAGCCGGCGACGTCGAGGCGATGAGCGTCCTCGGGGCCATGCTGCTGCGCCGCGGTGATCTCGACGGAGCCGAGCCCCAGCTGCGTGCCGCGACGGCCGCGGGCGACCGGGCCGCCGCCAACAACCTGGGTGTCCTTCTCCACCAGCGCGGTTACGCCGACGAAGCGGCCGGATGGTGGCGGATCGCCGCTGTCGCCGGCTCCGCCGCGGCCGCCCACGCCCTCGGCCGGCACCACCGCGAGCGGGGCGACGAACCCGCCGCCCAGTACTGGCTCCAGCAGTCCGCCGAGCAGGGCCACGCGCTCGGCGCGTACGCCCTCGCCGACCTGCTGGAGCACCGCGGGGACGCCGCGGCCGACCAGTGGATGCGGGCCGCGGCCGAACGAGGACACCGCGAGGCGGCGTACCGGCTCGCGCGCGCTCTTGACCGGCAGGCGTCGAGCGCGGGGGACGACGGGGCTGACAACGGTGTCTCCCAGGCGGCGGAGGCCGAGCAGTGGTACCGGCAGGCCGCCGCGCGCGGACACCAGCGGGCCGCGCTGCACCTCGGCGCGATCCTGGAGAAGCGCGGCGAGCTCAAGGAGGCCGGGCGCTGGTACCTGACCTCCGCCAAGGACGGCGACGCCCGGGCCGCCTGTGCGCTCGGCTTCCTGCTGCGTGACGCCGGCGACACCGAGAGCGCCGCCGTGTGGTGGCTGCGGGCCGCGCAGGACGGCGACGGCAACGCCGCCAACGCGCTGGGCGCGCTGCACGCCGAGCGGGGCGAGACCCAGACCGCGGAGCGCTGGTACCGGGCCGCGATGGACGCCGGCGACGTGAACGGCGCGTACAACCTCGGGCTGCTCTGCGCCGAGCAGGGGCGGACCGCCCAGGCCGAGCAGTGGTACCGGCGGGCCGCGTACGCCGGGCACCGCGAGGCGGCGAACGCGCTGGCGATCCTGCTGCTCCAGGTCGGGGACGCGACCGGCGCCGAGCCGTGGTTCTCCAAGGCCGCCGAGGCCGGGAGCGTGGACGCCGCGTTCAACCTCGGGATCCTCTTCGCCGGGCGGGGCACCGCGGAGGGCGATGTCGTCGCGCTGCGCTGGTACGAGCGTGCCGCCGCCGCCGGGCACACCGAGGCCGCGCTCCAGGTCGGCATCGCCCGGCTGCGGGACGGGGACGAGCCTGAGGCCGAGCGGCATCTGCGGTGCGCCGCGGGAGGCGGCAGCGCGGAGGCGGCGTACCGGCTGGCGACCGTGCTGGACGCTCGGCGGCCGCCCGCGCCCGCGCACGAGCTGGGCGAGTCCGTGCACCAGTCCAAGACCGAGTGCGAGGAGTGGTACGAGCGGGCGGCCTCTCAGGGGCATCGGCGGGCGCAGGTGCGGGTGGGCATGCTGGCGGCGGCTCGGGGCGATGTCGTGGAGGCGGCTCGGTGGTACCGGGAGGCGGCGGAGGCGGGGTCGCGGAACGGGGCGTTCAATCTGGGGCTGCTGCTGGCTCGCGAGGGGAGCGAGCCGGAGGCCGCCGTGTGGTGGACACGGGCCGCCGACGCGGGGCACGGGCGGGCGGCGTTGCGGTTGGCCCTGGTCTACGCGCGTCGGGGGGAGCTGGCGGAGGGGCAGCGGTGGGCGGATCGGGCGGTGTCGCTGGGGCCGGGGGAGGTCTCGGAGCGGGCGGCGCGGTTGCGGGACGCGTTGCGGGAGGAGCTGTCGGCGTGACGGGTGCGGTCGCGCGGGGGCCGAGGTGGGCGGGGTTTCGCTTGCCCGCGCTCGTGGGGTGCCGCCGCGCCCACCCGTGCCGCCCCGGCGGCGCGACCGCCCGCAGCTGGGGCGGCATGGGGCGTGCGGATATCGATTTGCCTCTGCTCTTGTCCGTGACGTAGTGTTCAGTTCATCGACGCGGGGTGGAGCAGCTCGGTAGCTCGCTGGGCTCATAACCCAGAGGTCGCAGGTTCAAATCCTGTCCCCGCTACTGAAGGCCGAGGGCCGGAATCCGAAAGGGTTCCGGCCCTCGGTGTATTCCGCTGCGATCAGGCGTGTTCAGGGCGCCTGGCCCACGGCTTCCTCGTAGAAGGAGCGGTCCACCGTCCTGGACTCGGGCAGCGCCGCCCCCTCGGTCACGCCCTGGGCCTTGTACGCCGCCTGGAGGCGGTCCGTCGTGCCCTTGCGGATCTCCCAGTCCATGCGCAGGGGCGGGGTGGCGGCCAGGATCGCCTTGTCGGTCTTCAGGAGCTTCGCCAGATAGGTGACGAAGGCCTCATCGTGTTTGTAGTCCGTGGCGAAGTACGAGTTCACCGTGCGGATGTACGCCCGCAGCAATGCCACGCCGGCGTCCACGTCGTCCTGGAGCAGGCTGCGGCCGTACAGCAGGCCGCCCAGGGGCTCACCCGCGGGCTGGCCGCCCAGGAAGGCGTAGCCCGGCTCGCCGTCGACCTTGCGCCACACCGGGTCGAGGAGCCAGGCGGAGTCGACGCCGCCGTTCTGGAGGGCCGTGAGGACGTCGGCGGAGCCGAGCTGCTGGTAGGTGATCTTGTCGAGGGCGCCGCCGTGCTTCTCCAGGGCCTTCTCCATGGGGTACGCGATGACGGAGCCCTTGCCGATCATCGTGCCGAGCCTGCGGCCGGCCATGGACACGGTGTTCGCCGTCTCGCCGTCCTTCAGCCGCACCCACAGGCCGCTCTTCGACTCCGGGTCGGGTGAGAAGTTCCCCGCGACCCACCTGATGTCGAACCCGCCCCGGATGCCGTTCATCACAGCCGCCTCGGGCGCCGCCCAGACCGCGTCGACGTCACCCTTGGCGAGGAGGGGCAGCGCGTCCGGTGTGGGGAGGACCTTGAGGGTCACGTCCAGGCCCTCCTTCTTGAACTCTCCCTTGTCCAGCGTGACTTGGAGGGGTGCTACGTACTCCGCGCTCAGCGTGCCCGTGGCGATCGTCAGTCTGCGCGGCTCGGTGAGGGGCCGTGCGGGTGGGGCGCCCTGCTGGCAGCGGGCGGGTTCCCGGGTCGGGGAGAGGTCGGCGGGGTCCGTCAGGGCCGAGTCGCCACAGCCCTCCACCGGGCTGATCGTGCGGTGGCCCGCACTGGTCCCCGGCCGCGTGTCCGAGTCGTACGGCGATCCGCCACAGGCCGCTGCCGTCAGGACTACGGCCGCCGCGGCGGCCAGCGCACAGCCGCGTTTCCTCATGCCTGGCCCCTCCCGCGGTCCCGCGGTGCCCACGGGGTGAGCAACCGGCCCACCACCCGTACCAGTTCGGAGAAGAGGACACCGAGCACGGCCACGCACACGATCCCGACGAACATCACGTCGTTCTGGAACAGGGCCCGTGAGTCGAAGATCAGATGGCCGAGGCCGTTCGTCGCGGCGATCTGCTCCGAGGCGACGATCACCAGGACCGCCACGCCCGCCGCGATCCGCGCGCCGACCAGGACGGCGGGGAGGGAGGCGGGGAGCAGGACATGGCGGAACATCTGCCAGGGCGAGGCACAGAAGACCTGGCCGGCGTCACGGTGGCCGGAGGGGATCGCCATGACCGCGGCCATCGTCGAGATCCAGACGAAGAAGAAGACGGTCGTCGCCACCAGGGCCACCTGGGGGCCCTCGCCCAGGCCGAACATGTTCAGGAAGATCGGGAGCAGGGCGAGTTTCGGGACCACGTACAAGGCGTCCAGGAGGGGCTCCAGGGCTGCTCGGAGCAGGGAGAGGGAACCCATCAACAGGCCCAGCAGATATCCCGCCGCCGTGCCCAGCCCGTAGCCGGCGAGGACGCGTTTCAGGGTGGCCCACACGTCCGGCCACAGGTCGCCCGCCACCGCCCGGTCCCAGCCGTCCGCGAAGATCGTGGAGGGTGCCGGGTAGACGCGGGCGTCGATCCAGGAACGGGTGGCGGCCAGTTGCCAGAGAAGGATCAGGAGCAGCGGGACGGCCGCCGCGAGGGACAGTTCAACGGCCCTTCGGCGGCGGTGGGTCCGTACGGGATGTAGTTCCCGCGGGCCTGGGGCGCGGATCAGTACCGACTCCCGGTCGGGGGCGAGCGTCGTCATGCCGGTATCGCCTCCTTGCGCAGCAGGTCCCACAACTCGCTCTTCAGGGACGTGAATTCGGGGGTGTCGCGGATGTCGCCGGTGCGGGGGCGGGGGAACGGCGGGCGGTGCTCGGCGATGACGCGGCCCGGGCGCGCGGACATCACCAGCACCCGGTCGCCGAGGACGATCGCCTCCTCCAGGCTGTGCGTGATGAAGAGGGTGGTCGTGCGCAGCGCTTGGGTCAGCTCCAGCAGCTCGTCCTGGAGGATCACGCGGAGCTGGGCGTCCAGCGCGGCGAACGGCTCGTCCATCAGGAGGAGTTCGGGTTCCACGGCCAGCGCCCTGGCGATCGCCACACGCTGACGCATGCCGCCCGACAGCGTGGCCGGGTAGGCGTCGGCGAACTCGGCCAGACCCATGCGGGCCAGCCAGGAGTCGGCGCGGGCGTTCGCCTCCGGGCGGGGGACGCGTTGGATGTCGAGGCCGAAACGGACGTTGGCGCGGACCGTCTTCCAGTCGTAGATGCCGTAGTCCTGGAAGATCATGGCGGCCGGGCGGGCCACGCGGCGGAGCCGCACATCGGACTGCGGCGTGGTGCGGATCTCCAGGCGGCCCGTGCTCGGGCGCAGCAGGCCTGCCGTGATGCGCAGCAGGGTGGACTTGCCGCAGCCCGACGGGCCGACGACACAGACGAACTCGCCGGCGGTCACGGACAGGTTCAGCGGGCCGAGGGCGGCCACCGCGCCCGGGCCCCGGCCGAAGGTTCGGGTCAGGTCATGTGCGTGGAGTTTCGGATACGGCTCTCCCACGGGGTCTCCTCGCGGAGTGCGGAACGGACTGGTGGGTGCCGTTGACCATATGACGGTCCGTCAGATCGGGGAAGTCCGTGGACAGCACAAAGCCCCGGTGCCGCAGAGGGCGCCGGGGCTTTGTGTGTGCTTGTTCGCTTACGCCGCCGCGCAGTTGGGGCAGATGCCGCGGTATGTCACCTCGACGTCCGAGACCTTGAAGCCGAAGCGCTCGGAGTCGGGGAGGTCCGCCAGCGGATTGCCGCCGGGGTGGACGTCCTTGATCGCGCCGCACTGGGCGCAGACCAGGTGGTGGTGCGGACGGTGTGCGTTGGGGTCGTACCGCTTGGCGCGCTTGTCCGTGGCGACTTCGAGGACCTCGCCGAGCGAGACCAGCTCGCCCAGCGTGTTGTAGACGGTGGCGCGGGAGATCTCGGGCAGCTTGGCGACCGCCCGTGAGTGGACCTCGTCGGCCGTCAGGTGGACGTGTTCGCCGTCGAGGACCTCGGCCACGACGCGCCGCTGCGCGGTCATCCGCCATCCACGTCCGCGAAGCCGTTCCAGAAGGTCACTCATACGCGCCAGCCTAACAGAAGGTGACCAGGTCGCGAATGAGTTTGACTTTGGACTTTGTCTAAGTTGACGGTCAGTGGGAGAGGGTCATCTGCTGGCGCGCGGGCGCCCAGCAGCGGATGATGTCGCGCACCGAGACGATGCCGACAGGCTCGCCCCGGTCCAGGACGATGAGGTGGCGGAAGCCGCCGTGGGCCATCGCCCGCGCCGCCTCCTCCAGGGTCCAGGACGGCGCCGCGAAGACGACGTCGGTGGTGGTGTGGGCGTGGGTGGGCTCACTGTCCGGGTTCTGGCCCAGGCCCACGGCGTTGAGGACATCGCGTTCGGTGAGAATGCCGATGCCGATGCCGTCGGGGTCGAGGACCACGGCCGCGCCGACGCGGCGGGCGGACATCAGGGCGGCTGCCTGGCGCAGGGTGTGGGTCGGGCCGATGGTGAGGACGACTGTGCTCATGGCGTCGCGGACGAGCATGGGTGCGGAGTCACCTCCTGAGGAATCGCTGACTTAGTTCAGCGATTCACAAGTTCACAAATGAGGGTCCTCTTACAGTCGCAGGTAAAGCGACGGTCAACAAGGGGGCGCGTGCGGCCAATTGAGGGCGCACGCGCTCATCTGCGCCTTTGGGTGACGCCGTACGGAACGATCAGCACCGCTCGTTCAGATAGCCCAGCAGCTCGTCGTGGAGGAGTCCGTTCGAGGCGGCCGCGTTGCCGCTGTGCGGGCCGGGGCGGCCGTCGAGGCCGGTGAAGCTGCCGCCGGCCTCGGTGACGATGATCGCGTTGGCGGCCATGTCCCAGAGCGAGAGCTCCGGTTCGGCGCAGATGTCGACAGCACCCTCGGCGACCAGCATGTAGGGCCAGAAGTCGCCGTACGCGCGCGTGCGCCACACCTCGCGGGTCAGGTCGAGGAAGCCGCCCAGGCGGCCCTGGTCCTCCCAGCCGGTGAGGGAGGAGTAGGAGAAGGAGGCGTCGGAGAGCTTGGAGACCTGGGAGACGCGCAGTCGGGAGGCCGAGGTGAGGCTGCGGCCGGTGAAGGCGCCGTGGCCCTTCGCGGCCCACCAGCGGCGGCCCAGGGCGGGGGCGGAGACCACCCCGACGACGGGCTGGTAGCCGCCTTCCCCCGCCTCCATCAGGGAGATGAGGGTGGCCCAGACGGGGACGCCGCGGACGTAGTTCTTGGTGCCGTCGATCGGGTCGACGACCCAGCGGCGGGGGCCGGTGCCCTGGAGGCCGTACTCCTCGCCGAGGACCGCGTCGCGTGGACGGGCGCGCTGGAGGTGGGTGCGGATCAAATCCTCCGCGGCCTTGTCCGCCTCGCTCACCGGCGTCATGTCCGGCTTCGTCTCGACCTTGAGGTCGAGGGCCTTGAAGCGGTCCATGGTGGCCGCGTCGGCCGCGTCGGCGAGGACGTGGGCGAAGCGGAGGTCGTCGAGGTAGTCCGGCATGCGACGAACGGTATCTGCCGGGTGAGGTACGGGGCTACAGGGGCCGGAGTGTGGACAGTGTGCGCGCAGTGGACGCAACCTGGCGCACCGGCGGCCGTCGCTCACCTGCGGAGCCCGGCAGATCAGCGCGCGCGTGGTGGCGTACGGCGGATCAGGGGCGCCCCCTCATGCCTTCGTGAACCCTTGACAGTGCCATCACGCGCGTCAAATCTGGGCGCAGAGCCGCTCGCCCCTAGGAGGCGATGATGCCCGCAGCGAGGGAGTCCCTGCTGGACGCCGCGTACACGGCGCTCGCGCGCCGGCCGTGGTCCGCGGTGCGGATGGTGGACGTCGCCGCGGCGGCCGGGGTGTCCCGGCAGACGCTGTACAACGAGTTCGGGAGCAAGGAAGGGCTGGCCCGCGCGCTCGTCAGACGGGAGGCCGACGGATATCTCGCCGGCGTCGAACGCGCCCTCGCCACCCACTCCGACGCCCGTGACCGGCTGACCGCCACCGCCGAGTGGACGGCCGGCACGGCCCGCGAGAACGCGCTCGTACGGGCCATGCTCACCGGCTGCTGGAGCGAGCGCCTGCCCGCGCCGACGCTCTCCGCGGTGCCGTCCTCCTCGGCGGTGCCGGCCCAGCGCCGGGCCGACGGTCCGCTGCCCTCGCCCGGCGACTTCGTGGCCCTGGTGCGCGACCGTGCCGTGGCGGCGCTGGGCGGACCCGGCGCGGCGAAGCCGGACACGGCCGAACTGGCCCGCTCCTGCGAACTCGTCGTACGGCTCGCCATCTCCTGTGTGGCGGCCCCGCCGGGGGAGGGCGGCGTCACGGACCTGGTGCGCGGTGCCCTGCACCGTCAGGCGGCGCTGTAGGGGCAGCGGTCAGTGCGCCGAGCCCGACAGCTGGAGTCCGATCACCCCGACGATGACGAAGCTGATCGAGACGAGCTTCAGGGTCGAGACCAGGTCACCGAGGAAGATCATCCCGTAGATCGCCGTCCCGGCCGCGCCGATGCCCGTCCACACCGCGTAGGCCGGGCCCACGTCGAGCTTCCTCAGCGACAGGGTCAGCAGACCGAAGCTGCCGAGGGCGAAGATGCAGAAGGCGACCGTCGGCCAGAGCCGGGTGAAGCCGTGGGAGAGCTTGAGACACACGGCGAATCCGGTCTCCAGCAACCCGGCCACCACCACCAGCAGCCACGCCATGTGCTGTCCTCCCGTAGGTCCGGCCCGGTCCGGCTCGGTGCGATTATGCACTTACCGGACTCGCGGGCCCACAAACAACGCGGAGGTCAGTCGCCTTCCGTTCGCTCGCGGGTGGCCAGCAGCCGGCGCAGCGAGTAGAGGCGGGCGGGATCCGCGTGGCCGTCCGCCACCCACTGGTCGAGCGCGCAGTCCGGCTCATCATGACTGCACGCGCGCGGGCAGCCCTCGGTTCCCGGTTCCAGGTCCGGGAACGCGTGGATCACCCGGGACGGGTCCACGTGGTGCAGACCGAACGACCGGACGCCGGGCGTGTCGATCACCCAGCCGTCGTCGCCGTCCAGGGGAAGCGCCAGCGCCGAGGTCGTGGTGTGCCGGCCGCGGCCCGTCACCGCGTTCACACGGCCGGTCAGGCGCCGCCGCTCCACCGGCACCAGTGCGTTCACCAGGGTCGTCTTGCCGACACCGGAGTGGCCGACGAACGCCGTGATCTTGCCGTCGAGCTGCTCGCGCACCCGGCCCGCCGCGTCGCCGTTCTCCAGCTCCTCACGGCTGGTGACGACGTAGGGGATGTCGAGGTCGCCGTACAGCTCCAGGAGCTTGTCCGGCGGGGCGAGGTCCGACTTCGTCAGGACCAGAAGCGGTTCCAGGCCGCCGTCGTACGCCGCGACCAGGCAGCGGTCGATGAGACGGGGGCGGGGCTCGGGGTCGGCGAGGGCGGTGACGATGGCGAGCTGGTCGGCGTTGGCGACGACCACCCGCTCGTACGGGTCGTCGTCGTCCGCCGTGCGGCGCAGGACCGAGGTGCGCGGCTCGATGCGCACGATCCGGGCCAGGGTGTCCTTCTGACCGGAGAGATCGCCGACGATGGCCACCCGGTCACCGACGATCGCGGCCTTGCGGCCCAGTTCCCGGGCCTTCATCGCCATCACGACCCGGTCCTCGACCAGACAGGTGAGCCGGCCCCGGTCGACGGTGAGGACCATGCCCCCGACCGCTTCCTCGTGCTTCGGGCGGATGTTCGTACGCGGCCGGTTGCCCTTGCGGTTGGGGCGGGAGCGGATGTCGTCCTCGTCGGTGTGCTTGCTGTAGCGACGCATGGCGGTGGTCCCTAAGCCCCGAGCATCCCGGTCCACAGCTCGGGGAAGTCCGGCAGCGTCTTGGCCGTCGTCGCCACGTTCTCGATCTGCACGCCCTCGACCGCGAGGCCGATGATCGCGCCGGCCGTCGCCATGCGGTGGTCCTCGTAGGTGTGGAAGATCCCGCCGTGCAGCCTGCGCGGGCGGATGTGGAGACCGTCGGCGGTCTCGGTGACGTCACCGCCGAGCTCGTTGATCTCCTTGGTGAGCGCGGCCAGCCGGTCCGTCTCGTGGAGGCGCAGGTGGGCCACGCCGCGCAGGGTGGAGGGGGAGTCGGCGAGCGCGGCGACCGCCGCGATACCGGGGGTCAGTTCACCGACCTCGCTCAGGTCCACGTCGATGCCGTGGATCGCACCCGAACCGGTGAACACCAGCCCGTACTCGGTGAGTTCGCAGGAGCCACCCATCTCGGTGAAGATCTCCCGCAGCTTGTCACCGGGCTGGGTGGTGCGGGCCGGCCAGTCGGGGACGACGACCTTGCCGCCGGTCACCAGGGCCGCGGCCAGGAACGGCTGGGCGTTGGAGAGGTCCGGCTCGATGGTGAGGTCCCGGCCGAGCAGCGCGCCCGGCGTCACCCGCCACACGTTCGGCTCGCCGCCCGACTCCGGGGTGTCCACCTGGGCGCCGACCGCGCGCAGCATGTCCACCGTCATACGGATGTGGGGCATGGAGGGGAGCGTGGAGCCCACGTGGCGGACCTCGACGCCCTGGTTGAAGCGCGGGCCGGAGAGCAGGAGCGCGCTCACGAACTGGGACGAGCTCGACGCGTCGATCTCCACCGGGCCGCCGTCCAGCGCGCCGCCGCCGTGGACCGTCAGCGGCAGTGCGCCACGGCCGTCGTCGTCGATGCGGGCGCCGAGAACGCGGAGGGCGTCGATGACGCCGTTCAGGGGGCGCTCGTACGACCTGGGGTCACCGTCGAAACGGATGGGGCCGTCGGCGAGGGCGGCGACGGGCGGCAGGAAGCGCATGACGGTGCCGGCGTTGCCGACGTTCACGGTGGCGGGGCCGCGCAGCCCTGCGGGGAGGACGCGCCAGGTCTCGCCGGTGCCGTCGGGGCCCACGCCTTCCTCGATGCCCACGCCCATCTCGCGGAGGGCGGCTGCCATGAGGAGGGTGTCTCGGGAGCGGAGGGGGCGGCGCAGCCAGCCCGGTTCGCTGGCGAGGGCCGCGAGGACCAGGGCGCGGTTGGTGACGGACTTCGACCCCGGGACGTGGACCGTTGCGTCGACGGCTCCGCTCGCGTGGGGGGCGGGCCAGAGGGCGGTTTCTGAGGGGTTCAAAGCCATGAGGTCCACTTTAGTGGGGGGCTGTGGTTCGAGTGCCGCGCCGTGGGGGCTGGTCGCGCAGTTCCCCGCGCCCCTGACGCCTGCCCCTTCGGGGCGCGTCATACCTCCAGCAGCCAGCGTCCGCCGCCTATCAGTGAGCACAGGCTCACCGCGTGGAACAGGAACAACCACAGGCCCGCCGGGACATGCGTCAGCCTCGACAACTGGTCCGCGTCCGAGTCGCCCGCGCCTCCGCGCGCCCGCTTCGCCTGCAACTCGAACGCCGGTCGAACTCCACCGAGCAACAAGAACCACACGACCGCGTAGGCGAAAGCGGCCTGCACCTGAGGGCCCGCGAGCCACGACACCACCACGAACGTGCCGCCCGTGAGCAGCACCGTCAGGGCGCCGTACGCGTTGCGGATCATCACCAGCATCGCCACGAGGAGGGCCGTGGCCAGCCACAGGAGCAGGGTGATGCGGCCGGCGGCGAGGAGGGCGGCGCCGCCCAGGCCCAGCAGCGGGGGAGCGGTGTAGCCGGCGGACGCGGTGAGGATCATGCCGATGCCGTACGGCTTGCCCTTGCTGACGGTCAGGCCGCTGGTGTCGGAGTGCAGCCGTATACCGGTCAGCGTGCGGCCGGTGAGCAGTGCGATCAGCCCGTGGCCGCCCTCGTGGGCGATGGTGATGGCGTTGCGCGCGATACGCCACAGGGTGTGCGGGACGACTATGGCGAGCGCCGCGACCATGGTGGCGAGAACCACCCACAGATCGGGGTCGGGCTGGGTGCCGATCAGCTCGTCCCAGAGAGAGGTCGCTGTGTTGGCGTCCATGTTCGGTGGTGGCTCCCTCTGGTCGTACGGAGTCTGGCAGTGTGGCACGTATGTGCGGACGGTATGCAGCTAGTCGTAGGCCCGAGGATCTCGCAGGAATCTTTGAGATCGAGCAGTGGGAGCCCGAGGAGACCCTGGTCCCCGACTACAACGTGGCCCCGACCAAGGAGGTCTACGCCGTCCTCGACCGTCCTCTTAAGGACGCCGAAGATCCGCACCCGGTTCGGCAGCTCCGCAAGCTCAAGTGGGGACTGGTGCCGAGCTGGTCGAAGACCCCCGAGGGCGGCGCCCGGATGATCAACGCCCGCGCGGAGACCGTCCACGAGAAACCCTCCTACAAGCGGGCCTTCTCCTCGCGCCGCTGCATCATCCCCGCCGACGGCTACTACGAGTGGGTCACCGCCGCCGCCGAGCGGGATCTTGAGGTCGAGGGCAAGAAGAAGCGGCCGCGCAAGCAGCCGTACTTCGTGCTGCCCGCCGACGGGTCGGTGTTCGCGATGGCCGGGCTGTACGAGTTCTGGCGGGACCGGACCCTGCCCGACGACCATCCGCAGTCCTGGTGGGTGACCTGCTCGGTGATCACGACCGAGGCCGAGACCGGCCCGCTCGCCGTGGCCCCCGCCGACGGACCGCACGCGCTCGCCGACATCCACCCCCGGATGCCGCTGATGCTGACGCCGGACCGCTGGGACTCCTGGCTGGACCCCTCCCGCACGGACGTCGAGGACCTGCGCTCCCTGCTCGCGCCGCCCCCGCCCGGCCTCATGCGCGCCTACCCCGTCTCCACCGCCGTCAGCAACGTCCGCAACAACGGGCCGGAGCTGCTGAAGGAGCTGGAGGGGCCGGAAGAGGGCACACTCTTCTAGCGTGACGACCGAGATCATCGCCACGGATGCGGGGGACGCCCGTATCACCTGGCACAAGGCGAAGAAGGCGCGGCTGGTGCTGGCCGTCAGCCATGGGGCGGGCGGCGGGATCGAGGCGCGCGATCTTCAGGCGCTCGCCCGGGTACTCCCGGAGCACGGTGTGACCGTCGCCCTCGTCGAGCAGCCCTGGCGGGTCGCCGGGAAGAAGCTGGCGCCCGCACCGAGGACGCTGGACGTGGGCTGGCGGGGGATCTGGTCGGCCGTGGCCGGGCCCGGACTCCCCGTCGTCTCCGGCGGGCGCAGTGCCGGGGCCCGGGTGGCCTGCCGTACCGCCGTGGAGCTGGGCGCCGCCGCGGTGCTCGCCCTCAGCTTCCCGCTCCACCCGCCGGGCAAGCCGGAGAAGTCGCGTGCCGCGGAGCTCCTGGGGGCCGGGGTGCCCACCCTCGTCGTACAAGGAGGCAACGACCCCTTCGGGAAGCCGGACGAGTTTCCGGCCGGGGGCGCTTACGAGCTGGTCGAGGTGCCGTACGGCGATCATGGATTCGCGGTGCCGAACAAGGCGCCGATCGGCCAGGACCAGGCCGTGACGGTCATCACGGACGCGGTGGTGAAGTGGGCCGGGTCACTCGGGTAAAGAGCCGGGAATGTTGTGCGGCGGACCTCTGTTGAGCGGGACAGAAGTGCTCACACGTCTGAGGAGAGGAAGTCCGCCGCATGGGTTCGACCTTCTGCCCGACCCGCAGCAGCCGCGCTGACCTGGACTGGACGGTGCTGCACGCGGGCAAGACCACGCCTATTCGAGGCGCGGCGGGCACGGGTAGTCGTCTATCCTCCGATTCTGGTGGCATCGGCTTCGACGCTGCCCAGAAACTTGAGGAGGTGGGTCCGGTTCCCGGTACCGACGCAGGGACCGAACACGGCCAGGCGGAGCAGCCCGAGGGCCAGGGCACGGGCACGGAGTCCACGTCGGAGCGCACCGCGCGCTTCGAGCGGGACGCGCTCGAATTCCTCGACCAGATGTACTCGGCCGCCCTGCGGATGACGCGCAACCCGGCCGACGCCGAGGACCTGGTGCAGGAGACCTACGCCAAGGCGTACGCGTCCTTCCACCAGTTCCGCGAGGGCACCAACCTCAAGGCGTGGCTGTACCGGATCCTGACCAACACGTTCATCAACTCGTACCGCAAGAAGCAGCGTGAACCCCAGCGCTCCGCGGCCGAGGAGATCGAGGACTGGCAGCTGGCACGCGCCGAGTCGCACATGTCGACCGGTCTGCGCTCCGCCGAGTCGCAGGCGCTGGACCACCTGCCCGACTCGGACGTGAAGGAAGCGCTCCAGGCGATCCCCGAGGAATTCCGTATCGCCGTCTATCTGGCGGACGTCGAGGGCTTTGCCTACAAGGAGATCGCGGACATCATGGGGACACCCATCGGTACGGTGATGTCCCGGCTGCACCGGGGCCGCCGTCAACTGCGCGGCATGCTCGAGGACTACGCCCGTGAGCGCGGGCTGGTCCCGGCCGGCGCCGGAGAGTCGAACGAAGTGAAAGGTTCGGGCTCATGAGCTGCGGAGAGCCGCACGAGACGGACTGTAGTGAGGTGCTCGACCATCTCTACGAGTTCCTCGACAGCGAGATGCCGGACGTCGACCGCGACAAGTTCAAGCAGCACTTCACCGAGTGCTCGCCGTGCCTGGAGAAGTACGGGCTCGAAGAGGCCGTGAAGAAGCTGGTCAAGCGGTGCTGCGGACATGACGACGTCCCCACCGACCTGCGTTCCAAGGTGCTCGGCCGGCTCGACCTGATCCGCTCAGGACAGGCGGTGCCGGACCACGACATCGCCACGGCACCGGCCGGCCCGCAGGAATCCTGAACGCACGGTCGTCACTCGAACGTGCTAATCCACGGGTCATAAGCCCGCGGACCTCCCCCTCACCGCCCTAGGCTCCCGTGCTGGAAGCGCGTGCCCGGGGAGGGGTGTATGGAGGCGATACCCGCACGGGCCCGTGTGTACATCGGCTGTGTGGCCCTCGCCGCCCTGTACTGCCTGCACCTGCTGCCGGCGGTACGCGCCCCGTGGTGGGCGGTGGCCCTGCTCGCCGTCCTCTACGCGGGCGGCGAGCGGCTCTCCGGCTCGTTCTACCCCGTTCTGCTCGCCGGTGCCTTTCTGCTGCCGCCGCCCGCCGCCGCGCTCGTCGCGGTGCCGGGGGCGCTGCTCTCCCCGGTCGCCCGACGGCCACGGCTGCCGCGCCGGATCTGGCGGGCCTCCCAACTCGCCCTCGCCGCCTGGGCCGCGTCCCGGGTGCACTGGGCGCTGGGCGGCCGCGACGCCGTCGTCAACTCCGACTTCCCCTACGCGCTCGTCCCCGCCGGGGCGGCCGTCGCCGCGTTCTGCCTGGTGCTGACCGTGCTCGACGGCGGCATCCTGACGCTCGCGGAAGGCGTCCCGGCCCGGCTGGCCTGGCGAGGGCTCCTCGTACGCTCCCTCGCGCCGATCGCCGTACACGGGCTCGCCGGGCTCATGATGGCCGTCCTGTGGCGCAGCCCGTACGGGCCCGTCGCCGCGCTGCTCGTGCTGCTGCCGATGTGTGTGTCCTGGTGGGCGTTCGCGCAGTACCACCGGGAGCGGGCCGCCCACCAGGCGACCATCCGCGCGCTGGTGCAGGCCGTCGACATCAAGGACGAGTACACCCGCGGACACAGTGAACGCGTCGGCCAGGCCTCGATGATGATCGCCCGCGAGCTGGGCCTTGACGAGGGCCGCATCGAGGTCCTCCGCTTCGCCGGCATCCTGCACGACGTGGGCAAGCTGGGCGTCCCGACGCGGCTGCTGCGCAAGGACGGGCCGCTGACGCCCGAGGAACGCCGGATCATCGAGCTGCATCCGGAGTACGGGCACGAGATGGTGCGCGGGATCTCGTTCCTGGGGGAGGCCCGGGCCGCTGTCCTGCACCATCACGAACGGCTGGACGGCAGCGGATACCCGTACGGGCTGGTCGGGGCGCAGATCCCCGAGTCGGCGCGGGTGGTGGCGGTCGCCGACGCCTTCGACGCGATGACGTCCACCCGCTCCTACAGCAGGGCGCGGCCCGTGGGGACAGCGCTGGAGGAGCTGGAGCGGTGCGCGGGGACGCAGTTCGACCCACGGATGGTGACGGCACTCGTCCGGGCCCTGGGACGGCACGGCTGGCATCCCGCGGTGACCGCGGACGAGGCGGCACGCCCGCCGGGTCCGCGACGGCCGACGGGCAGCCGGTCCGGGGTACGGAGGTGAGCGCGCAAGTGCCGGGTGGGGCGATGAGCGCGCGCGTATCGGGTGGGTCGGGTACCGCGATCAGCGCGTCCGTGCCGGGCACGGCGACGGGATCGGCCTCGGCCGGTGGGCCGGCGTCGGCGCCACGGTCGCCGATGCCGCTGCGCCTCGTCCACACCTCCGCCGCCCTCGTCGCCGGTGTCTCCCTCGCCGTCACCCTGTGGACCGGCCTGGAGGAGCGGGGCGCCGCGGTCGCCTTCGGGGTGCTGATCGGCGTGGGGGAGCTGACGCGGTGGACCGGCGCCCAGGTCAGGGAGGCCGCGCCGCTCGGGGCCGCCGGGGCGCTGTCGTACGCGCTGCTCGGGGCGGACGCCGGGCGGGCGACGCAGCACGGGGTGGCCCAGGTGGTCGCGGTCGTCGTCGCGGCCGGGCTGCTGGGCAGCGTGCCGCACATCTGGCGGGGCAGCGGACGGACACGGGACCACCTCTCGCGGCGCGTGCTCAGCACCGGCTTCGCCGCCGTCTGCTTCCAACCCCTCTACAACCAGGGCGTGTTCACGGCCTGGGGCGGACCGGCATACGCCCTGCTGCTGATCGCGCTGCTCGCCCTCACCGCCCTGTGCGACGCTGTGCTCGCCGCCGCGCTGCGGCACTCCCGCACCCGCTGGCCCTTCGGCCCCCTGCTGCGCGACGAGCTGCGGGCGCTGCTCGGCATCGGCTCAGCCGTCTGCGCGACCGGCGCCGTCATGGCCCTCGCGGTCGCCGTCGTCGGCCTGTGGGCGCTGCCGGTGTTCTGTGTGCCCCTGCTGCTCACCCAGCTCTCCTTCCGGCGCTACGCCGCCGTCCGCACCACCTACCGGCAGACCATCGCCTCCCTCGCCCGCGCCACCGAGATCGCCGGATACACCCCCGCCGGACACGCCCGCCGGGTCGCCGCGCTCAGCCGCGCCGTCGGCCGGGACCTGGGGCTGTCCGGGCGGGACCTCACCGTCCTGGAGTACGCCGCCCTCATGCACGACATCGGACAGCTCAGCCTCGTCGACCCGGTGCCCGCCGGGGCCACCGCCACCCTGCCCGCCGAGGAACAGCGGCGGATCGCGCTGCTCGGCGGGGCCGTCGTACGGCAGACCGGGGTGGACGGCGCGGTCGCCGTGGTCGTGGAGCGGCAGGCCGCCCCGTACCGGCAGCAGCCGGTCGCCGCACGGATCGTACGGACCGTGAACGCCTACGAGGAGAAGGCGCGGGACGCCGGGCCCGGCGGGCCCCTCACCGCACTGGAGGAGCTGCGGCTGGCGACCGCGGGGGACTATGCGCCGGAGGTCGTGGAGGCGCTGGCCAGGGTGCTGGCGAGAGACTGTCTGACCCTGCCCCAGGCTGGGTAACCCATGGGTAATGAGCGCCCCTCCAGCCGCACGTGGTTGGATGCGAAGGAGAGGGATTCCGGGGGCAGTGGCGAGGTCACTGAGGGCAACTGGCAGGCGGGAATCGTGAGGATCTTCGGCAAAGGACGGCACCGGCCCTCCGCCTCCTGGCGGCAGGCCACCGACCGCGCGTTCACGCTGATCGGCGACGGTCGGTACGAGGACGCGGGCGCGCTGCTGACGCGCGCCGCCGATCTGGAACCGTGGCTGTCCGAGTCCTGGTTCAACCTCGCCCTGCTGCACAAGTTCCGGCACGACTGGGAGCAGGCCCGTGCGGCCGGGCTGCGTGCCGTGGCCCTCCTCGACCGGGAGACGGGCGCACCCGACTGGTGGAACGTCGGCATCGCGGCCACCGCCTTGCAGGACTGGCCGCTGGCCCGGCGGGCCTGGCAGGCCTACGGGCTGCGGGTGCCGGGCGGGGCGGCCGACCCCGGTGAGCCGGTCGGCATGGACCTCGGCAGCGCGGCTGTACGGCTGTCGCCGGAGGGGGAGGCCGAGGTGGTGTGGGGGCGCCGGCTGGACCCCGCGCGCATCGAGGTGCTGTCGATCCCGTTGCCGTCCTCCGGGCGGCGGTGGGGTGAGGTCGTGCTGCACGACGGGGTGCCTCATGGGGAGCGGACGACCGCCGCCGGGCACTCCTATCCCGTCTTCGACGAGATCGAGCTGTGGGCGCCTTCGCCGGTGCCGACGTGGGTGGTGCTCCTCGAGGCCGCCACGGAGGCCGATCGGGACGCGCTGGAGCAGCTTGCCTCCGACGCCGGGTTCGCGGCGGAGGACTGGTCGTCCTCGGTGCGGCTGCTGTGCCGGATGTGCTCGGAGTCCCGGATGCCGTCCGATGAGGGCGACGGGGAGCATCTCGACCCGCACGACCACAGTGAGCCGGGGCACCCCGGACCGCTGGGGCATCGGACGGACGGACAGCTGTGGGTGCCGGAGCGGGAGTGTGGCGTCGCTGCGCCGCCTTCGCTGGTACGAGGGCTGCTGGACGGGTGGGTCGCGGACAGCCCGGACTCCAGGGACTGGCGCGACCTCGAAGAGGTCTGCTGAAACCTCGCCGTACCCTGTATCAGCACACTTCTCCCCTGTTTTGGTTTAGGAAGGCATCGTCGGTCATGGCGCAGCAGGACACCGATCAGCAGCACGTGGGCGTGCTTCCCGTGGACGACGAGGGTTTCGTCATCGACACCCAGGACGCCGAGGAGCGCGAGAACGCGTGGCGTGAGCGTGGGACCTCGCGGCCCATCACCGTCGTCGGGAACCCGGTGCTGCACAAGGAGTGCAAGGACGTCACCGAGTTCGGCGCGGAGCTGGACCAGCTGGTCGCGGACATGTTCGCCTCGCAGCGCACCGCCGAGGGCGTGGGCCTGGCCGCCAACCAGATCGGCGTCGATCTGAAGGTCTTCGTCTACGACTGCATGGACGACGAGGGAGCCCGGCACGTCGGTGTCGTCTGCAACCCCAAGGTCGTCGACCTGCCCGCCGAGAAGCGCCGCCTGGACGACAGCAACGAGGGCTGTCTGTCGGTGCCGACGGCGTACGCGCCGCTCGCGCGTCCCGACTACGCCGAGGTGACCGGGCAGGACGAGAAGGGCAATCCGATCAAGGTGCGCGGCACCGGGTACTTCGCTCGGTGTTTGCAGCACGAGACCGATCACCTGTACGGGTACCTCTACATCGACCGGCTCTCCAAGCGTGAACGCAAGGACGCGCTGCGGCAGATGGCTGAGAACGAGCCCCGCTACCCTGTCGTCGCGAACGACTGAGAGCGACCGGGGCCCCACAAGTCCCCTCCGCACGGCGTCTGTTCAGGAACCCCTTCCTGACCAGGCGCCGTTCGTCTGTCCGTCGCACGTTCGATCGCTTGTGCTCCCTTACTGATCCAGAACCAGTCACACAAGGGGAGATTCTCGGCACTGTGGGGTAGTGAATGGTGCAAATCCGTTCCCAGACCGGTCAGTTGTAGGGCTGAATGGGAAGTGCGGGGATACGCAACGGCGCACGCCCGGTACAGCGGGAGGGGCGTGCGTAACTGGCGGCTGAGAGGGGTTAGTTCGTGCATGCTTTCTCACACGGCACCACATCGACACCGACAGCGGTCGCGGTCCCACCGTCGCTCTCTCTCCCGGTGATCGAGGCGGCGTTTCCCCGGCAACTCCACCCGTATTGGCCCCAGCTCCAGGAGAAGACACGCACCTGGCTGCTGGAAAAGCGGCTCATGCCGGCGGACAAGGTGGAGGAATATGCCGACGGTCTTTGCTACACGGACCTCATGGCGGGCTACTACCTGGGCGCCCCCGACGCGGTCCTCCAGGCGATAGCGGATTACAGCGCGTGGTTCTTCGTCTGGGACGACCGGCACGACCGCGACATCGTCCACGGGAGGACGGAGGCCTGGCGGCAGCTCAGGTTCCGGCTGCACACGGCCCTCGACACCCCCGAGGACCATCTGCACCACGAAGATCCGCTGGTCGCCGGGTTCGCGGACAGCATGGTGCGGCTCTACTCGTTCCTGCCGCGGACGTGGAACACGCGGTTCGCCCGGCACTTCCACGAGGTGATCGAGGCGTACGACCGGGAATTCCACAACCGCACCGAGGGCGTGGTGCCGACGGTCGAGGAATACCTCGCACTGCGCCGCCTCACCTTCGCGCACTGGATCTGGACCGATCTGCTGGAGCCGAGCGCGGGCCGGGAACTCCCGGAACGGGTGCGGGAAAACCCGGCCTATCGGCAGGCGGCGCTGCTGAGTCAGGAATTTGCCGCCTGGTACAACGACCTCTGCTCGCTGCCGAAGGAAATAGCGGGTGACGAGGTCCACAACCTCGGAATAAGCCTCATCAAACACGAGGGAATGAGCCTCAAACAGGCGGTCCGGGAAGTCAGGCGACGGGTCGAGGAATGCATCGACTCATTCCTCGTCGCCGAGAACGACGCCTTACGGTTCGCGGACTCCCTCGCCGACGGAACGGTCCAGGGAAAGGAGCTGAGTCACACCGTGCGCGCCTGCGTCGGCAATATGCGCAACTGGTTCAGCACCGTCTACTGGTTCCACCACGAGTCCGGCCGCTACACGGTCGACAGCTGGGACGACCGGTCCACGCCCCCGTACGTCAACAACGAAGCGGCAGGTGAGAAATGACCGTCGAGTCTGTGAAGCCCGAAGCGCCGGCGACCCCGGCGTCCGGGCTGCGTGAAGCACCCCTGGCGGGCGGCGGCGTCCCGCTCCTCGGACACGGCCTGAAGCTGCTGCGCGACCCGCTGGCCTTCATGTCCCAGCTCCGCGACCACGGCGACGTCGTACGGCTCAAACTGGGCCCGAAGGAGGTGTACGCGCCCACCACGCCGGCCCTCACCGGAGCCCTCGCGCTCAACCCCGACTTCGTCATCGCCGGGCCGCTGTGGGAGTCCCTGGAAGGCCTGCTCGGCAAGGAGGGCGTGGCCACCGCCAACGGCCCGCAGCACCGGCGTCAGCGGCGCACCATCCAGCCCGCCTTCCGGCTCGACGCGATCCCCGCGTACGGGCCGATCATGGAGGAGGAGGCGCACGCGCTGACGACGCGCTGGCAGCCCGGCGAGACCGTGGACTGCACCACCGAGTCCTTCCGGGTGGCCGTGCGGATCGCGGCCCGCTGTCTGCTGCGCGGCGACTTCATGGACGAGCGGGCCGAGCGGCTCTGCGTCGCCCTCGCCACCGTCTTCCGCGGGATGTACCGGCGGATGGTCGTGCCCCTCGGGCCGCTCTACAACCTGCCCCTGCCGCCCAACCGGAAATTCAACGCGGCCCTGGCCGATTTGCATCTCCTCATCGACGAGATCATCGCCGAGCGCCGCGCATCTGGTCAAAAGCCGGACGATTTGCTGACAGCATTGCTGGAGGCGAAGGACGACAATGGCGACCCCATCGGGGAACAGGAGATCCACGACCAGGTCGTCGCGATAGTCACCCCGGGCAGCGAAACGGTGGCGTCGACGATCATGTGGCTGCTCCAAGTCCTCGCGGAACATCCGGAACACGCGGACAGGGTGCGCGACGAGGTCGAATCCGTAACGGGCGGCCGTCCCGTCGCATTCGACGACGTCCGGTCGCTCCGGCACACCAACAATGTCGTCGTCGAAGCCATGCGTTTGCGTCCCGCGGTATGGATATTGACGCGCCGCGCGGTCACCGACACAGAACTCGGTGGGTATCGCATTCCGGCCGGTGCGGACATCGTCTACAGCCCGTACGCGGTCCAGCGCGATCCGAAGTCGTACAAGGACAGCCTCGGCTTCGACCCCGACCGCTGGCTTCCGGAACGGGTCAAGGAGGTGCCGAAATACGCCATGAGCCCGTTCAGCGTCGGCAACCGCAAGTGCCCGAGCGACCACTTCTCGATGGCGCAGCTGTCGCTGATCACCGCGGCGCTCGCCACGAAGTACCGCTTCGAGCAGGTGGCGGGGTCGAACGACGGGACGCGGGTGGGCATCACGCTCCGCCCGCACAAGCTGCTGCTGCGGCCGGTGGCGCGGTGATCAGGCCGCTTCCGGCCCTCTGAACGTCCTTCGATAGGCGTTCGGGGTGGTGCCCAGCGCCCGTACGAACTGATGGCGCAGTGCGGCCGCGGTGCCGAACCCGGTTCGGCCCGCGACCGCGTCCACCGTTTCGTCCGTCCCTTCCAGCAACCGCTGGGCGAGCAGGACGCGTTGCCGCAGGATCCAGCGGTAGGGCGTGGTCCCGGTCTCCTGCTGGAAGCGGCGGGCGAAGGTGCGTGGGGACATGTGCGCGCGCTCGGCGAGCTGCTCGACGGTGACCTCCTCGTCGAGATGCCGCTCCATCCAGACGAGGACCTCGCCGACGGTGTCGCAGCGGTCCTTCGGCAGCGGCCGCTCGATGTACTGCGCCTGTCCGCCGTCCCGGTGCGGCGGTACGACCATCCGCCGGGCGATCTTGTTGGCGACCTCGGGGCCCTGCTCCTTGCGGACGATGTGCAGACAGGCGTCGATACCGGCGGCGGTGCCCGCGGAGGTGATCACGGGGTCCTCGTCGACGTAGAGCACGTCGGGTTCGATGACCGCACGGGGGTAGCGCAGAGCGAGCTCGCCGGCCTGCTTCCAGTGCACGCTGCACCGCCGCCCGTCGAGCAGCCCGGCGGCGCCCAGCACGAAGACGCCGGAGCAGACGCTGAGGACGCGGGCCCCCCGGGCGACGGCCCCGCGGAGGGCGTCGAGCAGCTCGGGCGGATACTCCCGCACCACATAGTCCGCCCCCGCCGGTACGGCGATCAGGTCGGCCTCCTCCAGCCGCTCCAGGCCGTACGGCGTGGAGACGCTGAGACCGCCGACATGGGTGCCGAGCGTCGGTCCCTCGGCCGAGGCGACGGCGAAGTCGTACGTCGGCAGCCCCTCGTCGCTGCGATCGATGCCGAACACCTCGCAGACGACCCCGAGTTCGAAGGGATGCACTCCGTCGAGCAGAACGGCGACCACGTTTCTCAGCATGCTGCCAGTGTGCCTCGTGAGTGGCAGTAAATCGAGGGTGTGCGGCAGTCCTGCCACTGTTTGTAAGGAGTGTCCAGCGCGAGAGTGGTGTCATGACTACCGCACAGACAGAAGGACTGATCGGAATGCTGACCGTGCTGGGCATCCTCTTCGTGCTGGTCCTGCCGTCGGTGATCGGCATCGCACGCGACCGGCGCATCGACCGGGAGATCAGGGAGGCCGAACAAGGCCGCCCGAAGAACGCCGGCCCGCAGGCGCAGCCGCGGCGCCGCTACTTCACCACCACGGTGACCCACCACTCCTGAATCCCCTGGCAGGCGACCCGGCCGGACTCGGTGGCGCACAGCGGGCGGGACGAGCTGAGCCGGACCGTCCCCGGCGCGACCGCCTCGAACGCGGCGTTCGCGTCACCGGGCAACAGGACGATCCCGCTGTTGGCGGCCTCCAGCCCGGCGCCCTCGGCGGCGACCGGCTGCCAGGGCCTGTTCCTCGCCCCGTCCAGACCGACCCGGACCGTTCCGCCCACGTCCAGGCACACGGTGCGGCCGCTGTCCGAGGCGTGCAGCTCCGGCACGGACGCGCAGCCGGAAGGCGACACGGTCTCCCCGCTGCCGCTGCCGGCCTCGGTACCGCAGCCGGCCAGCAGCAGGGCCGCGATGACGAAGGTCGTGGTACGACGCATGACGGATCCCTCCTCGCCTCTATGACGTGCCGGCGGCGAGAAGGGATCCCTGGCGTGGGGCTAGAAGTCCTCGTCCAGGTCGACCGTGCCCTCCACGGCGACCTGGTACGCGGACGGGCGGCGCTCGAAGAAGTTCGTCAGCTCCTGGACGCCCTGGAGCTCCATGAAGGAGAACGGGTTCTCCGAGCCGTACACCGGGGCGAAGCCCAGGCGGGTGAGGCGCTGGTCGGCGACGCACTCCAGGTACTGACGCATCGAGTCGGTGTTCATGCCCGGCAGACCGTCACCGCACAGGTCGCGGCCGAACTGGAGCTCCGCCTCGACCGCCTCCCGCATCATGTCCGTGACCTGCTGCTGGAGCTGCTCGTCGAAGAGCTCCGGCTCCTCCTTGCGGACGGTGTCGACCACCTCGAACGCGAAGCTCATGTGCATGGTCTCGTCGCGGAACACCCAGTTGGTGCCGGTGGCGAGACCGTGCAGCAGACCCCGGCTGCGGAACCAGTAGACGTACGCGAAGGCACCGTAGAAGAACAGGCCCTCGATGCACGCGGCGAAGCAGATGAGGTTGAGCAGGAAACGGCGGCGGTCGGCCTTCGACTCCAGGCGCTCCAGCTTCTCGACCTCGTTGATCCACCGGAAGCAGAACTCCGCCTTCTCGCGGATGGAGGGGATGTTCTCCACCGCCGCGAAGGCCGCCGTCCGGTCCTCCGGATCGGGGAGGTAGGTGTCGAGGAGCGTCAGATAGAACTGGACGTGCACCGCTTCCTCGAAGAGCTGGCGGCTCAAGTACAGCCGCGCCTCCGGGGAGTTGATGTGCTTGTAGAGCGTCAGCACCAGGTTGTTCGCCACGATCGAGTCGCCCGTCGCGAAGAACGCCACCAGGCGGCCGATCAGGTGCTGCTCCTCCGGCGTCAGCTTCGCCAGGTCGGCGACGTCCGAGTGGAGGTCGACCTCCTCGACGGTCCAGGTGTTCTTGATGGCGTCCCGGTAGCGCTCGTAGAAGTCCGGGTAGCGCATGGGACGCAGAGTCAGCTCGAAGCCCGGGTCGAGCAGGTTCTTCTGGGTGGAGCTCATTACTGGCAGGCCTCGCAGGACTCGGGGTTCTCAAGGGAGCAGGCGATCGCTTCTTCCGAAGTCACCTGCTGGACGGGGACAGTTGTCTGCGCCTGGGCCGCGCGCGCGATCCTTGTCGCCGGGCGCGAGCGCAGGTAGTACGTCGTCTTCAGGCCCTGCTTCCAGGCGTACGCGTACATCGAGGAGAGCTTGCCGATGGTCGGCGTCTCCAGGAACAGGTTCAGCGACTGGGACTGGTCCAGGAACGGGGTGCGCGCGGCGGCCATGTCGATCAGGCCGCGCTGCGGGATCTCCCACGCCGTGCGGTACAGGTCGCGGACGTCCTGCGGGACCCAGGTGAAGCCCTGCACCGAGCCGTTGGACTCGCGCAGCGCCTCCCGGGTCTGCGCGTCCCACACGCCGAGCTTCTTCAGCTCGGCCACCAGGTAGGAGTTGACCTGGAGGAACTCGCCGGACAGCGTCTCGCGCTTGAAGAGGTTCGAGACCTGAGGCTCGATGCACTCGTACACGCCCGCGATCGAGGCGATCGTGGCGGTGGGCGCGATGGCGAGCAGCAGGGAGTTGCGCAGGCCCGTGGTGGCCATCCGCTCGCGCAGCGCCGCCCAGCGCTCCGGCCAGGTCAGCTCGACACCGTAGTGGTCGGGGTGCAGGACACCCTGGGCGGTACGGGTCTTCTCCCACGCCGGGAGCGGGCCGTTGCGCTCGGCGAGGTCGGTGGAGGCCTCGTACGCGGCGAGCATGATGCGCTCGGCGATGCGGGTGGAGAGGGCCTTGGCCTCCGGCGAGTCGAAGGGCAGCCGCAGCTTGAAGAAGACGTCCTGGAGGCCCATCGCGCCCAGGCCCACCGGGCGCCACTTCGCGTTCGACCGGCCGGCCTGCTCGGTCGGGTAGAAGTTGATGTCCACCACGCGGTCGAGGAAGGTGACGGCGGTGCGGACGGTCTCGTCCAGCCGCTCCCAGTCGATCTCCTGACCGACCACGAACGCGCCCAGGTTCACCGAACCGAGGTTGCAGACCGCCGTCTCCCCGTCGTCCGTGACCTCCAGGATCTCCGTGCAGAGGTTGGAGGAGTGGACCACACTGCCGGGCAGCGCCGTCTGGTTGGCGGTGCGGTTGGCGGCGTCCTTGAAGGTCATCCAGCCGTTGCCGGTCTGCGCGAGGGTGCGCATCATGCGGCCGTAGAGGTCACGGGCCGGGATGGTCTTCCTGGCGAGGCCCGCCGCCTCCGCCTTGCGGTACGCGGCGTCGAACTCCTCGCCCCACAGGTCGACCAGCTCGGGCACGTCGGCCGGGGAGAACAGCGACCACTGGGCGTCGGCGTTCACCCGGCGCATGAACTCGTCCGGGATCCAGTGCGCGAGGTTCAGGTTGTGCGTACGCCGGGCGTCCTCGCCGGTGTTGTCGCGCAGCTCCAGGAACTCCTCGATGTCGGAGTGCCAGGTCTCCAGGTACACCGCGGCGGCGCCCTTGCGCCGGCCGCCCTGGTTCACGGCGGCGACACTCGCGTCCAGCGTCTTCAGGAACGGCACGATGCCGTTGGAGTGCCCGTTGGTGCCCCGGATCAGCGAACCGCGGCTGCGGATACGGGAGTACGAGAGGCCGATGCCACCGGCGTGCTTGGAGAGGCGGGCGACCTGGTGGTAGCGGTCGTAGATGGAGTCCAGCTCGTCCAGCGGGGAGTCGAGGAGATAGCAGGACGACATCTGGGGGTGCCGGGTGCCGGAGTTGAAGAGCGTGGGGGAGGACGGCAGGTAGTCGAGGCGGCTCATGAGCCCGTAGAGCGCGGCGACTTCGTCCAGGGCGCGCGTGGTGTCGTCCTCGGCGAGACCGGCGGCGACGCGCAGCATGAAGTGCTGGGGTGTCTCGATGACCTGGCGGGTGATCGGGTGCCTCAGGAGATAGCGGCTGTGCAGGGTGCGGAGCCCGAAGTAGCCGAAGCGGTCGTCGCCCGCCGGATCGATCAGCGCGTCGAGACGCGCCGCGTGGATCCGTACGAACTCCGCCGTACGGTCGGCGACCAGGCCCTCGCGGTGGCCGACCGCGACCGACTCGGTGAAGGACGTGACGCCCTGGGAGGCGGCCTCGGCGGCGATGCTGACGGTCAGCAGCCGGGCCGCCAGCCGGGAGTAGGCGGGGTCCTCGGAGATGAGTCCGGCGGCGGCCTCCGTCGCCAGCTCGCGCAGCTCCGCGCCGCCATCGGAGGCCGCCCGGCCGGACCGGCCGCGCAGCGCGGCGGCGGCGACCCGTCCGGGGTCGGCGTCGGGCAGGTCGGCGGTCAGCTCGGTCAGGGTCCGCAACAGGGCGGTACCGGGACCGTCGTTCTCCGCCTGGACCGCTGAAGCCGGATCGGCTGGCGCGATGGTCACTGGGGGGCTCTCCCTCGCTCGGCACGGGGCCTGGCGGAGAGCAGGGGGCAGCACGAGCGCACGCGGCGTCGCGTCCACCGGCCCACTCCGCGAGGCCCGGACGTCATGGCACCCGGGCCACGGCGGCCTGGGCGCGCTGTCGACAGGTCCTCGGACTGACTCCCGTACACGCACAAGACATGCACAAGTACACCGTTGCGGGACAGTTCCGGATTCGCACCGGATTCCCCTGCGGCGACAGCGAGCATGAGCATACATCTTGTGCCGGGTTCGGGTGGCACCCCTAGATGTTGTGTCGCGGCGACTTCAGAGCGTCAACTCATAGGTGAGAAGCGTGAACTCCTCGCCGGGGATCGGCCGCCAGTCGCGCTCGGGTGCGCGGACGAAACCGAGGCGTTCGTAGATGCGGTGGGCGGCGTGCATGATCTCCTGGGTCGACAGGACGACGCCCGTGCAGCCGTCCGCCGCCTTCGCCCGGTCGATACAGGCGCGTACGAGGGCTTCCCCGGCCCCTCTGCCACGCGCTGCGCGGCTGACGGCGAGCATGCGGATCACGGCCTCGTCGGGCCGGGCGTGCTCGGCCATGTCGCCGCCGGCGGCGACGTAGGTGACGGTGCCGATGAGTTCGCCGCCCAGCGAGGCCACGAGGACCTCGGCGGAGCCGGCCCGCTTGGCGACGTCCCTCAACTCGCCCAGGTACCAGTCGCTCTCGCCGAAGGTGAGGAGGTCGTCCAGGAGATAGGCCTGGGCCGTGATCTCGCCGATCGTGTCGTATTCGCCGGGTTCCGCTGCCCGGATCTCGATGTCCATGGGTGCGAGTGTGCCCGACCGGTACGACAACGGGCCGCCGGATATTCCGACGGCCCGCTGAGCACGGAAACCCTCAGTGCGAGGTGCCCGCCGTCGCCGGCGGCAGCTCGACCTGGACGCCGGGGTCGCCGGCGTCCGCCGTGTAGTCCTCCGGGCTGGTCTCGTCGATGCCCTCGGGGGCCTTGAAGGCCTTCAGGGCGAAGGTCAGGACCACCGTGACGGCGACGTTCAGGACGAACGCCGTCAGGCCGATGTAGCCGATCTCGCCGATGCCCGGGATCTCCTTCGACGAGCCGCCGAAGTGCTTCTGCGTGGGCGAGGCGACGCCGTACGCGGCGACGGTGCCGTAGATCATGCCGACGGCCCAGCCGGCGAGCAGCGCCCAGCGGTGGAACCAGCGGGTGAACAGGCCGCCGACCAGGGCCGGGAAGGTCTGGAGGATCCAGATGCCGCCCAGGAGCTGGAAGTTGATGGCAACCGTCTTGTCCATGGTCAGGACGAAGATGAGCGCGCCGACCTTCACCAGCAGGGACACCAGCTTGGAGACCTTGGTCTCCTGCTCGGGCGTGGCGTCCGGCTTGATGAAGTCCTTGTAGATGTTGCGGGTGAAGAGGTTCGCCGCCGCGATGGACATGATCGCCGCCGGCACGAGGGCGCCGATGCCGATCGCCGCGAAGGCCACGCCCGCGAACCAGTCCGGGAACATGTCCTCGAAGAGCTGCGGGATCGCCAACTGGCCGTTGGTGACCTTGACTCCGGCCGCGATCGCCATGAAGCCCAGCAGCGCCAGCAGACCCAGCATCAGCGAGTACAGCGGCAGGATCGTGGTGTTGCGGCGGATCACCTCACGGCTCCTGGAGGAGAGCGTCGCGGTGATCGAGTGCGGGTACATGAAGAGCGCGAGCGCGGAGCCCAACGCCAGCGTGGCGTACGTCCATTGGCCCGGCTCGCCCGGCACCAGCGCACCGCGTGGCGCGCCCGTCGCCGGGTTGGTCTGGCTGTACGCCTCGCCCGCCTTGGCGAAGATCTCGTCGAAGCCGCCCAGCTTGATCGGGATGTAGATGATCGCCACCGCGATGACGATGTAGATCAGCGTGTCCTTCACGAACGCGATCAGGGCGGGGGCGCGCAGGCCGGACGAGTACGTGTACGCCGCGAGCACACCGAAGGCGATCAGCAGCGGCAGGTCCTTGACGAACCAGTTGGTGTCCTCGCCGCCGCCGACGCCCATGACGTCCAGGACCGCCTGGATACCCACGAGTTGGAGGGCGATGTAGGGCATCGTCGCGAGGATGCCGGTGACGGCGACCGCGAGCGACAGCCCCTTCGAACCCCAGCGTCCGCGCACGAAGTCGGAGGTCGTCACATAGCCGTGCTTGTGCGAGACCGACCACAGGCGGGGCAGGAAGGTGAAGATCAGGGGGTACACGAGGATCGTGTACGGCACCGCGAAGAAGCCGGCCGCGCCCGCCGCGTAGATCGCCGCGGGGACGGCGACGAAGGTGTACGCGGTGTAGAGGTCGCCGCCGAGCAGGAACCAGGTGACCCAGGTGCCGAACGACCGGCCGCCCAGGCCCCATTCGTCCAGCGATTGCTCGTTCTCGGCCTTGCGCCAGCGCGCGGCGAGGAAGCCCATGACCGTGACGGCCAGGAAGAAGAAGATGAAGACGCCGAGCGCGACGCCGTTCACGCCGTCGTTCACTTGGTACCTCCACGACGGGCGCGCTGGTCACGCTGCCAGAGCTTGTACGCGGTCATCGTCAGCGCGGTGGAGATGAGCACCCACAGCATCTGGTACCAGTAGAAGAACGGGATGCCGATGAAGGTCGGGTCGACCTTCGCGTACGACCCCACCCACAGCATCGCCACGAAGGGCGCGAAGAGGCACAGGGCGATGACCACGCGGACGGGTGTCACCACCGGTGGTCTGGCCTCGGGCGAATCTGATGACATGCGGCGGCTCCGATCCCCTCATCACTGATCACCGTGTAACGCGCAGGCAATCTAGGTCACGTGTGACAGCAGTGGAAGACCTCGTCCGCATATCGGTATGTCGATTCGGTGAAGGTCCGACATCGGTGCCGACGGCGCTCCGGGTGGGGCCGATCCGACAACAGGCCTAGTCGAGGGGCCTCTTCAGCCGCGCCACGAACTTGTACCGGTCCCCCCGGTACACCGACCGCACCCACTCCACCGGCTCACCGTCCTTGTCGATGGAGTGGCGGGACAGCATCAGCATCGGGAGGCCCACGTCGGTGCCGAGCAGGCCGGCCTCGCGCGGGGTGGCCAGGGAGGTCTCGATGGTCTCCTCGGCCTCGGCGAGATGGACGTCGTAGACCTCGGCCAACGCCGTGTAGAGAGAGGTGTACTTGACCAGGCTGCGCCGGAGCGCGGGGAAGCGCTTCGCGCTCAGGTGGGTCGTCTCGATGGCCATCGGCTCGCCGTTCGCCATGCGCAGGCGCTCGATGCGCAGCACCCGGCCGCCGGCCGTGATGTCGAGGAGCTCGGCGAGGCGGTCGTCGGCGGTGATGTAGCCGATGTCGAGGAGCTGCGAGGTGGGTTCGAGGCCCTGGGCGCGCATGTCCTCGGTGTAGGAGGTGAGTTGCAGCGCCTGGGAGACCTTCGGCTTGGCGACGAACGTGCCCTTGCCCTGGATGCGTTCGAGGCGGCCCTCGACGACGAGTTCCTGGAGGGCCTGGCGCACGGTGGTGCGCGAGGTGTCGAACTCGGCCGCGAGCGTGCGCTCGGGCGGGACGGGCGTGCCGGGCGCCTGGGTCTCGGTCATGTCGAGCAGGTGCTTCTTCAGGCGGTAGTACTTGGGCACGCGCGCGGTACGGACGGTCGCCCCACCCTCGTTCTCCGCGCTGCTGACCTCGGTGCTCATGCCTCTGCCTTCCCGGCTCCGGATGCGGATCACATCGTGATCCCCTCTGTATACCGTCGCCGACTCTTTTGGTCTAGTCCATAGCCTCAAGTGGTCTAGTGGAAGACAGTACTCCGGCGGCGCTGTTTTCGCTGGCTTCTTACTTAAAGGTTCCTGCATATGTAGGTCGGATAACGGCTGGTCAGAGCCGGTTCGGACACCCTTGACAGGCCCCGTGGTCTGGTCCAAGCTCCCGGTACTGGTCTACACCATTGGTCCAGGGCCCCAGCTTCGTGGGCGGGGGGTGTGGGCATCCTGAGGAGGATGGCGTGAAGCGCAAGCTGATTACCGCGATCGGTGTCGCGGCCATGTTGGTCTCCGTCGCGGCGTGTGGGGGCGACGACGGCGACAGTGGTGACAAGGCGGGGGCGGACGGCTACGCCGGCCAGACCCTCACCGTCTGGGTGATGGACGGCTCCTCGCCGGACCAGTGGCAGAAGGACGTGCAGGCCGCCTTCGAGAAGAAGACCAAGGCCAAGGTCAAGTTCGAGATCCAGCAGTGGAACGGCATCCAGCAGAAGCTGACCACCGCCCTGTCGGAGGAGAACCCGCCCGACGTCTTCGAGATCGGCAACACCCAGACCCCGGCCTACGCCAAGACCGGCGGCCTCGCCGACCTCGCCGACCTCAAGTCGTCGATCGGCGCCGACTGGACCGAGTCGCTGAACAAGTCCTCGATCTACGACGGCAAGCAGTACGCGGCGCCCTGGTACTTCGCCAACCGCGTCGTCATCTACAACAAGAAGGTCTGGGCCGACGCCGGCATCAAGGACACCCCGAAGACACGGGACGAGTTCTACGCCGACCTCAAGCAGATCGGCGACAAGACCAAGGCCGAGCCGATCTACCTGCCCGGCCAGAACTGGTACCACTTCGTCGGCCTCACCATCGGTGAGGGCGCCGAGCTGGTGAAGAAGGACGGCGACAAGTACGTCTCCAACCTCGACGACCCGAAGGTCGCCGCCGCCATGGAGACCTACAAGAAGTTCCAGGCCCTGTCCAAGGCCCCCAAGGACAAGGACGAGGCCACCCCGCAGCAGGCGGAGGTCTTCGCCAAGGGCAACGTCGGTGCCTTCATCGGCATGGGCTGGGAGGCCGGCACGGCCGTCGCCGCCAACAAGAAGATCGAGTCGGACATCGGCTACTTCACCATCCCCGGTGCCACGGCCGACAAGCCCGAGGGCGTCTTCCTCGGCGGCTCCAACCTCGCCGTCGCCGCGGGCAGCAAGAAGCAGGCGCTCGCCAACGAGTTCCTGAAGATCGCCCTGTCCGACAAGTACGAGGGCGAGCTGGCCAAGCTCAACGGCGTCATCCCGAACAAGGAGTCGTTGCAGACCAACCTGACGGGCAACGCCGTCGCCGAGGCCGCGGCTCCCGCCGCCGCCGGTGGTGGCACCACGCCGCTGATCCCGGAGTGGGCCGCGGTCGAGAACGCGCCCAACCCGGTCAAGACCTACATGACCGCCGTCCTCAACGGCAAGACGCCGGCCGAGGCCGCCAAGCAGGTCGAGAGCGAGTTCAACAAGCGCCTCGCCCAGCAGCAGTAAGGGCATCGGGGCGGGGGCCGGTCAACGGCCCTCGCCCCGCGTTCCGGTAGGCCGAGTAGAGAGAACGCGAGCATGACCGTGCAGACCGAACGGCCGCCCTCCGGTCCGGTGGACGTGACCAAAGTGGACCAGCGAGGGCCCGGTGAGCAGCGACCGGCGTCCCGCGCGAGCGCGCTCGCCCCGTACCTCCTGCTGCTGCCCGCCTGCGCGGCCACCGTGCTGCTGCTCGGCTGGCCGCTGCTGAAGGACCTCCTGCTGTCGTTCCAGAACCTCAACATGGGACAGCTGATCCAGCATGTCACCGAGTGGAACGGCATCGACAACTACAAGCAGGCCCTCACCGGCGAGGACTTCTGGCGTGTCACCGGCCGCTCCGTGCTGTTCACGGCGGTCAACGTCGTTCTGACCATGCTCCTCGGCGCACTGGTCGGCCTGCTCCTCGCCCGCCTCGGCAAGCGGATGCGGGTCACCCTGATGATCGGGCTCGTGCTGGCCTGGGCGATGCCCGTGGTCGCCGCGACCACCGTCTACCAGTGGCTCTTCGCCCAGCGCTTCGGCGTCGTCAACTGGGTCCTGGACAAGTTCGGCTGGCACTCCATGGCCGACTACAGCTGGACCAGCAGCCAGCTGTCGACGTTCTTCGTGGTGACCGTGCTGATCGTCTGGCAGTCGATCCCGTTCGTCGCCATCAACCTGTACGCCGCGACGACCACGATCCCCGGTGAGCTCTACGAGGCCGCGGCCCTGGACGGCGCGGGCGCCTGGAAGAGCTTCACCACGGTGACGCTGCCGTTCCTGCGGCCCTTCCTCTACGCCACGACGTTCCTGGAGGTCATCTGGATCTTCAAGGCGTTCGTGCAGGTCTTCACCATCAACGGCGGCGGCCCCGACCGGCTCACCGAGATCCTGCCCGTCTACGCCTACATCGAGGGCGTCGGCAACCAGCACTACGGCATGGGCGCCGCGATCGCCGTCCTGACCATCCTGATCCTGCTGGTCATCACCGCGTACTACCTGCGGATCGTGCTCAAGCAAGAGGAGGACGAGCTGTGAAGCGCTCGCTGTTCAGCCGCATCTGGCCCAACGCGACGGCCGTCATCCTGTTCATCGGCTTCGTCTTCCCCGTGTACTGGATGTTCGCCACGGCCTTCAAGCCGACCGGCGACATCATCTCGGAGGACCCGGTGTGGTTCCCGACCCACATCACGCTGGAGCACTTCAAGACCGCCACGGGCGTCGACCACTTCTGGACGTACGTCTCCAACTCGCTGATCGTCACGGTCTGCGCGGTGGCCCTGTCCCTGACGGTCGCCCTGCTCGGCTCCTTCGCCCTCGCCCGGATGCGGTTCAAGGGGCGCCGGGGCTTCATCATCGGGTTCATGCTGGCCCAGATGGCGCCCTGGGAGGTCATGATCATCGCGATGTACATGATCGTGCGGGACGCCTCCATGCTGAACAGCCTGGTCCCGCTGACCGTCTTCTACATGATGATGATCCTGCCCTTCACGATCCTGACGCTGCGCGGCTTCGTCGCCGCCGTGCCCAAGGAACTGGAGGAGGCGGCGATGGTCGACGGCTGCACGCGCAGCCAGGCCTTCCGCAAGGTGATCCTCCCTCTCCTCGCCCCGGGCCTGATGTCCACCTCGCTCTTCGGCTTCATCACCGCGTGGAACGAGTTCCCGCTGGTCCTGATCCTCAACAAGGAGGCGGAGGCCCAGACCCTGCCCCTGTGGCTGTCCAGCTTCCAGACGGCCTTCGGCAACGACTGGGGCGCGACGATGGCCGCCTCGTCCCTCTTCGCCGTCCCGATCCTGATCCTCTTCGTCTTCTTGCAGCGCAGGGCCGTCAATGGTCTGACGGCCGGCGCGGTGAAGGGATAACGCCACCCGATGACGACTTTCGCCAAGGGCACCGACACCCTCACGCGCGACGCGCTCACGGTCCTCCAGCCCGGTTTCACCGGCACCACCGCCCCCGACTGGCTGCTGCGCCGCCTGGGCGAGGGCCTGGCCTCGGTGGGCCTGTTCGGCCGCAACATCGCCTCGCCCGACCAACTCTCCGCCCTCACCGCCCAGTTGCGCACCGAACGCGACGACGTCCTGGTCGCCATCGACGAGGAGGGCGGCGACGTCACCCGCCTGGAGGTGCGGACGGGCTCCAGCTTCCCCGGCAACCACGCCCTGGGCGCGGTGGACGACGTGGACCTCACCCGTGAGGTCGCCTTCGAACTCGGCCGCCGCCTCGCCGCCTGCGGGGTGAACCTCAACTGGGCCCCGTCGGCCGACGTCAACTCCAACCCGGAGAACCCGGTGATCGGCGTCCGCTCCTTCGGCGCCTCCGCCGACCTGGTCGCCCGCCACACCGCCGCCTATGTCACCGGCCTCCAGTCGGCGGGAGTCGCGGCCTGCACCAAGCACTTCCCCGGCCACGGCGACACCGCGACCGACTCCCACCACGCGCTGCCCCGCATCGACGCGGACGCCTCGGTCCTGCCGGAGCGTGAACTGGCCCCGTTCCGCGCCGCGATCGCCGCCGGCAGCCGCGCGGTGATGAGCGCCCACATCCTGGTCCCGGCCCTGGACCCCGACCACCCGGCGACGCTGTCCCGCAAGGTCCTGACGGACCTGCTCCGCGGCGACCTCGGCTACGAGGGCCTGATCGTCACCGACGGCATGGAGATGCAGGCCATCTCCGCCACCTACGGCATCGAACGCGGCAGCGTCCTCGCCATCGCGGCCGGCGCGGACGCGATCTGCGTGGGCGGCGGCCTCGCCGACGACGAGACCGTACGGCGCCTGCGGGACGCCCTGGTCGCGGCCGTCCGCTCCGGTGACCTTCCCGAGGAGCGCCTCGCGGACGCCGCCGAACGCGTCCGCTCCCTCGCCCGCTGGACGGCGGCGGCCTCCGCGGCGGACGCCTCGGCCGCCGGCGACCCGGACGTCGGTCTGCGCGCGGCCCGCCGCGCCCTGACCCTCACCGGCGCCGCCGACTTCACCCCGCTCACCGAGGCGCCGTTCGTCGCCGCCTTCACCCCGGTCGCGAACTTCGCGGTCGGCGACGAGACCCCGTGGGGCGTGGCCGCGGAACTGACCCGCCTTCTCCCCGGCACCGACACCGGCAGCTTCGTGGGGGACGGCGCCGGCATGGCGGCCCTGGCCGCCGCGGGGCGCCGCCGTATCGTCGCCGTCGTCCGCGACGAACACCGCCATCCCTGGATGACCTCGGCCCTCGACTCGGTCCTGCGCACCCGCCCGGACACGATCGTGGTCGAGATGGGCGTCCCCCAGGCACCGCCGCGAGGCGCCCTGCACATCGCCACGCACGGCGCGGCCCGGGTCTGCGGGCGGGCGGCGGCGGAGGTCGTCGCGGGGGAGTAGAGGGTCGTCCTACGACACGACAGGCGCCGGTTCCGTGAGGGGAACCGGCGCCTGCGGTGTCTTGCCCGCGGGGGCTTAAATCCCCTGCCAGTCCGGCTTGTTGACGTACGTGTGCCGGAAGTAGTCCGCCAGCTTCAGCTTGGACGCGGCGGCCTCGTCGACGACGACGGTGGCATGCGGATGCAGCTGCAACGCCGACGCCGGGCACACCGCCGCCACCGGTCCCTCCACCGTCGCCGCCACCGCGTCCGCCTTGCCCTCACCGGTGGCCAGCAGCACCAGGTGCCGGGCCTCCAGGATCGTCCCGATGCCCTGGGTGATCACGTGATGCGGGACCTGCTCGATGTCCCCGTCGAAGAACCGCGCGTTGTCGACCCGCGTCTGCTCGGTCAGCGTCTTGATCCGGGTCCGGGAGGCCAGCGAGGAGCACGGCTCGTTGAACCCGATGTGCCCGTCGGTCCCGATCCCGAGCAATTGCAGATCCACGCCCCCGGCCGCGGCCAGCGCCGCGTCGTACGCCGCACAGGCCCCCAGGATGTCGTCCGCGGTCCCGTCCGGCCCCATGAAGGCGTCCATCCCGATCCCGAGCGGCTCCAGCACCTCACGGCGCAGCACCGAACGGTACGACTCCGGATGCTCCGCCGGCAGCCCCACATACTCGTCGAGCTGGGCGATCCGCGCCCGCGAGGCCTCCACGGCACCGGACCGCACCTTGGCCGTCAGCGCCTGGTAGATGGGCAGCGGCGTCGAGCCGGTGGCCACCCCGAGCAGGGCGTCGGGCTTGCGCCGCAGGAGCTGCGCCATGGCCTCGGCGATGAGCTCGCCACCCGCCTTGGCGTCCGGAACGATGACAACTTCCACGCTGGGCCTGCCGATCTGAGAGACGGTCTGTGAGAGGGCTCGACTGGACCCGAAAAGGGCCATGTGGTTTAGACCAATCTAACAGAATCAGGCCAACGGGCCCAGGCGAAAACGGCCCGGAGAGCCTCCGCCTCACCTCAGGCCGAGAGTCAGGAACCGAGGGCCGAGGGCCGAGCGGGGTCTATGTCAGTGAGCCTCCCGTCGCATCCACCCAGCTTCCCGTGATCCACCGTCCCCCTTCCGACGCCAGGAACGCCACCACATCCGCCACGTCGGCCGGCTCGCCCACCCGGCCCAGCGCCGAGTAGGCCGCCGCGTGCGCCCACGCCTCCTCGCTCGCGTGCAGCAGCTCATGCGTGTTGTCGGTCGCGATGATGCCCGGGGCCACCGAGTTCACCGTGATGTTCCGGGGGCCCAGCACCTTGGACAGGTCCCGGGAGAAGACGTCCAGCGCGCCCTTCGTCATCGCGTAGGCCATGTTGTGCGGCATGGCGGCGGTGCGGGCGAGGCCCGAGGAGATGTTGATGACGCGGCCGCCGTCCCGGAGGCGGGCCATGCCGTGGCGGACGAGGAAGAACGGTGCCTTCACATTGACGGCGAAGACACGGTCGTACTCCGCCTCGTCTATCTCCTCGATCGGGCGGGACACCCCTATCCCCGCGTTGTTCACCAGGATGTCCACCCCGTCCGCGTGCCGGTCGAACTCCTCCCACAGCGCCTCGGCGTCACCCGGCCGCCCCAGCTCCACTCCGATCGCGAAGGCCGATCCGCCCGCCTCCTCGATCGCGGCGACCGTCTCCTTCGCCGCCGCCTCGTTCGTGCCGTAGTGCACGGCGACCCGCGCCCCGTCGCGCCCCAGCCGCTCGGCGATGCCTCGCCCGATACCCCTGCTCGCCCCCGTGACGAGAGCCGTCCTGCCCGCAAGTACGCCCATGTCGGCGCCCCCTTCGCATTTCCCTAGTGGTCGCTACAGAAAGACCGTACAACAGTCGCCCGACGTTTTTCTAGCGGCCCCTATAGAATTCACCCCATGGAGCGCATCGAGGAGACGAACCCGCAGGTCAAGCAGGCCAAACCGCGTGGCCGCCCTCGCTCCTTCGACCGCGCCACCGCCCTGGAGAAGGCGATCCTCGCCTTCTGGGAGCACGGCTACGAGGCCACCTCCGTCTCCGACCTCACCCGCGTCATGGGCATCGGCGCCCCGAGTCTGTACGCCGCGTTCGGTGACAAGCGGGCCCTGTTCGAGGAGGTCGTCCTCGAGTACGGCAAGCGCTACGGCTCCTTCGGTGACCGCGCCCTCGCCGAGGAGCCCACCGCCCGGGCCGCCGTCGAGCGGATGCTGCGGGAGGCGGCCGTCGAGTACACCGCCCCCGGACACCCGCACGGCTGCCTCGTCATCCACGCGGCCACCAACTGCACCAGCGCCGAGGTCGAGGAATCCCTGCGCGACCGGCGCAACGCGAACATCGCCGCCTTCGAGAGCCGTATCCGAGCGGACATCGCCACGGGGGAGCTGCCGGCGGACACCGACGCCGCGGCCCTCGCCCGGCACGCGGGAGCGATGATCCAGGGCATGTCGCAACAGGCGCGGGACGGGGCGAGCCGGGAGGAACTGGAAGCGCTCGCGGAAATTGCCATGGCCATCTGGCCCCGCACATGAACCCACACGGGTTAGGCTGCGTGGTGGATGCTAGGGCGTCCCAGTAGTTCTCCAGACGGGGTCGAGGCATCTGCGGGACCCTGGGAGAACTGACAACAACAAACAGCCTCCAACGCATGGACACACCGAGTGGTCTAGTCCACAATGCGTAACGAGACGTGAAAACAGAACACACCGGCTTCCGCCTTCCCCGCACAGGAAGGCGGACCGAGGAACCGGAGCTCTCTGCCCTGACTGCCCCGGCTCCTCATCCTTCGGCCGTCCGGGACCGCACACCCCGTGGCCGATATTGCTCCGGGCTGCGGTGCCGGGAGGGCTGAGGGTCCCTCCCAGGCGCCGCGGCCCGCGGGTGTTCTCAGGGCCGGGTGACCGATTTCCGGCCTGGTCCGTACCGCCAGGTACGCTCGCTCACGTGCCCTCCATGAACGAACTGGTCCGCCAGCACACCGCCCTCGACGACTCCGACCTCGAGTGGCTCCATCTGCTGGTCTCGGAGTGGCAGCTGCTCTCCGACCTCTCCTTCGCCGACCTCGTCCTGTGGGTCCCCACCCGGGACGGCGCCCGCTATGTCTCGGTGGCCCAGATGCGGCCCAACACCGGCCCCACCTCCTACCAGGACGACATGGTCGGCCACCTCGTCCCGCGCGGCCGACGCCCTCTTCTCGACGCCGCCCTCGACGAGGGCCGGATCGTGCGCGAGGGCGACCCCGAGTGGCGCGAGGAGGTCCCGGTCCGGATCGAGTCGATTCCCGTACGACGAGAGGGCCGCGTCCTCGGCGTCATCGCGCGCAACACCAACCTGCTCACCGTGCGCACCCCGAGCCGCCTCGAACTGACCTACCTCCAGAGCGCGTCGGACCTCGCGCAGATGATCGCGGCCGGTTCCTTCCCGTTCGCGAACCAGCAGATGGACATGGACGCCGCCCCACGCGTCGGCGACGGCCTGATCCGCCTCGACGCCGACGGTGTCGTCCAGTACGCCTCCCCGAACGCGCTGTCCGCCTACCACCGTCTCGGCCTCGCCTCCGACCTGGTCGGCCACCACCTCGGCATGACCACCGCCGAACTCGCCCCGACCCGCGGCCCGGTGGACGAGGCGCTCGCCAAGGTCGCCAGCGGCTGGGCCCCGCGCGAGTTCGAGATCGAGTCGGGTGACGGGGTCATCCAGTTCAGGGCCATTCCGCTCAAGCCCAAGGGCACCCGCATCGGTTCGCTGGTCCTGCTCCGCGATGTCACCGAACTGCGGCGCCGCGAGCGCGAGTTGATCACCAAGGACGCCACCATCCGGGAGATCCACCACCGGGTGAAGAACAACCTCCAGACGGTCGCCGCCCTGCTCCGCCTCCAGGCCCGCCGGATCGACTCCGACCGTGGCCGCGAGGCCCTCGAAGAGGCGGTCCGCCGGGTCGGTTCGATCGCGATCGTGCATGAGACGCTGTCCCAGAACCTGGACGAGCGTGTGGAGTTCGACGAGATCGCCGACCGGGTCCTCGCGATGGTCGCGGAGATCTCGCCCGGCAAGGTGACCGGTCGGCGCACCGGACGCTTCGGCATCCTCGACGCCGAGGTCGCCACCCCGCTGTCGATGGTCCTGACCGAGATCCTCCAGAACGCCCTGGAACACGGCTTCCGTGAAGGCGAGACCGGCACGGTCGAGGTCTCGGCGGTCCGTGGTGGGACGACGAAGGAGGCCCGCCTCCTCGTCACGGTCCAGGACGACGGGATCGGCCTGCCCGAGGGCTTCGACCCGCACACCGACGGCAACCTCGGTCTTCAGATCGTACGGACGCTGGTGGAGGGGGAGTTGGGCGGCACGTTCGACATGGTCCCGGCACCGGAGCGCGGCACCCGGGTCATCCTCGACGTCCCGGTGCGCGCCAACAAGTAGGGCTGAAGCCGGTAAGCGGGACCGGAGTCGGCAACTCAGAGTGAAACAGCCTGTGTTCAGAACAGGCGCACAGCAAGAAGCCCCGGACCAGAATCGGTCCGGGGCTCGAATGCTCGTTGCCAGCTTGTGCTGCGCACCGGGGGTACTGCGCGCTGCGGCTCGGGGGCGGGAGATGCGTACTCGCTGTACGCGCCGCCAAGCTCAGGCGGGGTGGGTGTGTCAGGCAGAAGCCTGACGGGCCCGGTTGCGGGCGGCGCGGCGCTTCATCGCACGACGCTCGTCCTCGCTGAGACCACCCCAGACGCCGGAGTCCTGACCGGACTCGAGCGCCCACTGCAAACACTGATCCATAACGGGGCAGCGCCGGCAGACGGCCTTGGCTTCCTCGATCTGCAGCAGCGCAGGACCGGTGTTGCCGATGGGGAAGAAGAGCTCGGGGTCTTCCTCGCGGCAAACGGCGTTGTGACGCCAGTCCATGGCTGCTACCTCTCCTTGGTATTACGTGCAAGTTGCTTGTGAATGTGAACGCTTTCACGAATCCCTCAACAAGTGAAGGGCCGTCCGTCAGGTTTCCCTGGAGAGGTCCTGTGAAGTGAAGAGGGGTTCCGGTGATCTGTGGAGCCGGTGTTGCGGGCTGTCCCGATCGCCACGTAGAGACTCGCAAACCTCAGCGGCGGATACAACCCCTTCCGGAAAGTTTTTTTTGATTCCTCGGTGTCGACTAGGTCACAGCCGTACTTCCATGGGGTGGATGCTGGCCTAAACGTTCGAGTGAAAGGACTTCAGCCCTTTCTGCTCACACAATCACACGCAGTGCATGGCGTACGCCTGTGAACGTCACGCTCGTACGCAGCCCGAGGTGGTCGCCGTCCATCTGAAGGGGCAGAGGGACCTTCGAATGCAAGGTGAACTGGTCCAGGTCGTGCAGGGACACCGCATGCTTGCCATGGGGTCCACGCTCGGGGGACGAAGTGAGCAACTGGGTGCCATACCGGGCGACAGCGGTCGTCGTCATACGGCTGAGACCGAGTACGTCGAGGCCTTTATCGAACGACGCCTTAGGCGATGCGTACATCGGGTGATTGCCCAGGAAGGTCCACGGAGACGTGTTCGAGACTATGGAGAGGACCAGATCGGTCACCGGCTCCGCGTCCGGACGCTCCAGGGTGATCGTCCCGTGCCGGCGGTGGGCCTCGCCGAAGAACTGGCGCAGGGCCTGGCGGACGTAGAGCGCGTGTGTCGACTTTCTGCCGCGCTCGCGCTGCTGCTCGACCCGGCCGACCACACCGGCGTCGAAACCCAGTCCCGCGTTGAAGGTGAACCAGCGGCCCGGGACGGCCTCGTCCTCGGTGCCGGGCGTGCCGGAGGTCAGCCCCAGGCCGACCGTGCGCTCGCTGCCCTCGCGCAGGGCGTCGAGCAGGGCGCCGGTCGCCTCCACCGCGTCGTTGGGCAGGCCCAGGGCGCGGGCGAAGACATTGGTGGAACCGCCGGGGACCACGGCGAGACCGGGCAGGTGCTCGGGGTCCGGGCCGGCGTGCAGCAGACCGTTGACCACCTCGTTGACCGTGCCGTCGCCGCCCAGGGCCACGACCAGGTCGATGTCCTCGCTCTCCGCCGCCTGCCGGCCGAGGTCGCGCGCATGGCCGCGGTACTCGGTGGTGACCGCCTCGAGTTTCATCTCGCTCGCGAGCGCATGGATCAGGACATCGCGCGTACGTGCGCTTGTGGTGGTTGCCGCCGGATTGACCACGAGAAGTGCACGCATGAGTTGCAGCGTACCTACCCGGTGGTACCCGGCACAGGCCGAGGTAGGGATCACGTAAGACTTCGGTGCGTGAATCTTGCCACGGGCGGGGCGGGCAACCCCGGCGAGCGGCCGTGCGTCGCCCCCGCCTGGCCGGGGGAGCCGAGGGGGCGACGGATACCCTTCAGGGGTGACCAGTGAGCAGACGCCCGCCCCCGAGGAAACCGCAGGACCGCGCCCGCGGCGCCTGATCTATGCCGCCGCCCTGGCCGCGCTGGAGGGGCTCGCGCTCGTCGTCGGCGGGGTCTGGATGCTCGTGGAGGGCTTCACCGGCGACCCCGACGACCGGCAGACCGCCGTCACCGGCGGCATCACGCTCGTGGTCCTCGCTCTGCTGCCGCTGCTCGCCGCGCGCGGTCTGCTCGCGCTGCGGAGCTGGAGCCGGGGGCCCGCCGTCATCACCCAGATCCTGGCGCTGCCGGTGGCCTACAACCTGCTTCAGGCCGACAGCATGGCGATCCCGGCGGGCATCGTGCTCGCGGTCGTCGCGGTGACCGCGCTGGTTCTGCTGGTCAACCCGGCGACGACCCAGGCCCTCGGGATCAAGGGGCCGGGTCGCGCACAGGACGGGGAGCGGTAGTCGGTCCTACGGCGTCACAGGCGCCGGAGAACCGGGAGCGGACCGTCACTCCTCCACGAGGAGCTTCTCCCGCAGCTGGGCCAGGGTGCGGGCCAGCAGACGGGAGACGTGCATCTGGGAGATGCCGACCTCCTGCGCGATCTGCGACTGGGTCATGTTGCCGAAGAAGCGCAGCAGCAGGATCCGTTTCTCCCGCGGCGGCAGGTCCTCCAGGAGTGGCTTGAGGGACTCGCGGTACTCGACGCCCTCCAGCGCCTCGTCCTCGGCGCCGAGGGTGTCGGCGACCGCCGGGGACTCGTCGTCGGTGTCGGGGACGTCCAGGGAGAGGGTGGAGTAGGCGTTCGCCGACTCCAGGCCTTCCAGGACCTCCTCCTCCGAGATGGCCAGCTTCTCGGCCAGCTCGTGCACGGTCGGGGAGCGGCCGTGCTGCTGGGAGAGCTCGGCGGTGGCCGTCGTCAGGGCGAGGCGCAGCTCCTGAAGCCTGCGCGGGACGCGGACCGCCCAGCCCTTGTCGCGGAAGTGCCGCTTGATCTCGCCGACGACCGTCGGGGTCGCGTACGTCGAGAACTCGACGCCGCGCTCCGGGTCGAAGCGGTCGACCGACTTGATCAGGCCGATGGTGGCGACCTGGGTGAGGTCGTCCAGCGGCTCGCCGCGGTTGCGGAAGCGGCGCGCGAGGTGCTCGACGAGCGGCAGATGCATCCGGACCAGCCGGTTGCGCAGCTCCGCGTACTCCGGGCTGCCGTCCTGTAGCTTGCGCAGCTCGATGAACAGCGCGCGCGCTCCGCTGCGGTCCTGAGGGTGATGCTGCGTGGCCTGGCCGCTCTGCTCGCCCTGCTGATCGTCTCGCTCGTGCTCGCTCATCGTCCTGCCCGTCGCCCTTCCCCGAGCCGTCGTCTCCGCTCGGACAGGGGGGACCCCGATCCGTCCGTCCAGAGACGTGCTCCGCACGGCACCTTCCTGATCCCGCTGCCCGTCGTCCAGGAAGCCGGCCCCGGGGGAGCCGTCCTCCGGATGCGGCCGGGCCTGTTCGGGGATGCCGGCGACTCCGGCCGCATCGACAGCGCCGTCGATGGAATCCCCCGTGTGTCGGGACCCGCCTGTGCCCTCGGCCGGCAGCTCCCGTGTGCCGCGCTCTTCGTCACGCACCGGCCCGTCCCCTGTCCTCACGCCGGCCCGGGTCCCGCGCCGCGCTGTTTGTAGAGGCTGATCGAAACGGTTTTGTCCTCGTCCACCGCGGAGGAGACCTTGCCCGCGAGTGCGGACAGCACGGTCCAGGCGAAAGTGTCCCGCGAGGGGGCATGACCATCCGTGGTCGGCGCCGAGACGGTGACCTCCAGGGAGTCGTCGACAAGACGGAAGACGCAACTGAGGACCGAGCCGGGCACGGCCTGCTGGAGCAGGATCGCGCAGGCCTCGTCCACCGCGATGCGCAGGTCCTCGATCTCGTCGAGGGTGAAGTCCAAACGCGCCGCGAGACCGGCAGTCGCCGTACGCAGCACCGACAGGTAGGCACCCGCAGCCGGCAGCCGGACTTCCACGAAGTCCTGGGTCGCGGGCTCGCCTGCGATCTGGGACACCCTCACCTCCAAGGTGGTACAAGCATTTCGGGGCCGAGGGTCGCCCCCCGGAGTAACGCGAAGTGTGGTTCAGCGGTGACGCTATCGCGCTCTCAACTTTCCTGTCCCCGGGACCCCGACCCCTTGCCGTCACTCACAGTAAAACTGTGGACACGCTCCGTGTCTAGGGGTCTGCGGCTCCAATTGGGAAGAACGCGCGCCGGGTTGACGTACCCAGACGTCAGACCGTCGAACCGTCCGGAAACGGAGTCGGTACCGGCCTGGTCGCGACCCGGACCCGGTCACACGAGAACGTGGTCCTCGAAGCACCAGCGCCAGTCCTCACCGGGCTCGAACGTGCGCATGATCGGGTGGCCGGACTCCTTGTAGTGCGTGGTGGCGTGTCTGCCGGGCGAGGAGTCGCAGCAGCCGACATGACCGCAGGTGAGGCAGAGCCGCAGCTGCACCGGGTGGGTACCGTCGCGCAGACACTCGGGACACGTGTCGTTGAGCGGAGCGGGTTCCGGGTGCGGCAGCGCGTCGGCGTGCGTGCACTGTTTCATGATTGCCAGGTTACGACGGGTGTGCGGACGGCCGCGCGGAAAATCGAGGGCGGGGCGGATGACGATGGACGAGGGCGGGCGAGGGCCATGGATGTGATGCCACTGCTGTTGCTGGTGGCGGGGAGCGCCGCGATCGCCGCGGCGGCCCGGCGCACCCCCGTGCCGGCGCCGCTGCTGCTGGTCGCCGCCGGGCTGGTGTTCTCGTACGTCCCGGGGGTCCCCGAGTACACGCTCGACCCGGAGATCGTCCTGCCCCTGGTCCTGCCGCCGCTGCTGCACTCGGCGGCCACCGACAGCTCGTACCTCGATCTGCGGGCACAGATGCGGCCGGTGGCGTTGCTGTCCGTCGGGTACGTGCTCTTCGCGACCCTCGTGGTCGGCTGGGCCGCCTACCGGATCGTGCCGGGCCTGTCGCTGACCGGGGCGCTCGTGCTGGGAGCGGTGGTGGCGCCGCCGGACGCGGTCGCGGCGACGGCGGTGGCCCGCCGGGTCGGTCTGCCCTCCCGGATCACCACGATCCTCCAGGGCGAGTCCCTGGTGAACGACGCGACCGCGATCACCGCCTATAGGGTCGCCCTCGCGGCCGCGGTCGGCGAGGGCGCGTCCTGGGCGGGCGGCATCGGCGAGTTCCTGCTCGCGGCGATCGGCGGTGTGGCGGTCGGTCTGGTCCTGATGGTGCCGATCCACTGGCTGCGCACCCATCTGAAGGAGCCCCTCCTCCAGAACACCCTCTCCCTCCTGATCCCCTTCGTCGCGTACGCGGCCGCCGAGCAGTTCCACGCCTCCGGTGTCCTCGCGGTCGTCGTGGTGGCGCTCTTCCTCGGACACCGCGCGTGGGAGGTCGACTTCGCGACGCGCCTCCAGGAGGACGCCGTATGGAAAATGGTTGCCTTCGTTCTCGAATCGTCGGTGTTCGCGCTGATCGGACTGCAACTGCCGGTGGTCCTCAAGGGCCTCGGAGAGTACGAGGGGGTCAGCGCCGCCTGGTACGCGCTCGCCGTCTTCCTCGTGGTCGTCGCCTCCCGGTTCATCTGGGTCTATCCGGCGACGTTCCTCCCGCGCGTGCTGTCCGCGCGCATCAGGGAACGCGAGGAGAACCCCACCTGGAAGGCCCCGTTCGTGATCGCCTGGGCCGGGATGCGCGGGGTGGTCTCGCTGGCCATCGCCTTCTCCATCCCCGAGCACCTGGACGGCGGCGAGCCCTTCCCCGGCCGCAACCTGATCCTTTTCCTCACCTTCACGACCGTGATCGGCACGCTCGTCGTGCAGGGCGTCACCCTGCCCCCGCTGATCCGTCTCCTGAAGCTCCCCGGCCGTGACGCCCAGGCCGAGACCCTCGCCGAGGCCAACGCCCAGGCGCAGGCCTCCCGGGCCGCCGAACGCCGCCTGGACGAGCTGCTGTCCGACGAACGCAACACCCTCCCGCCCCCGCTCGCCGACCGCCTCCGCACCGTCCTGGAGCGCCGCCGCAACGCCGTCTGGGAGCGCCTCGGCGCGGTCAACCCGGTGACCGGCGAAACCGCCGACGACACCTATCGCCGTCTGTCCGGCGAAATGATCAGCGCCGAGCGCACGGTCTTCGTGAAGCTCCGGGACGGCCGCTACATCGACGACGAGATGCTGCGCACCCTGCTGCGCCGGCTGGACCTGGAGGAGGCGGCGGCTTATCGGGAGGCGGAGTAGGCCGGGGCCGGTGTCGGGATTTCCGTGCCTCGGTGTCAGTCTGACGAGGGATCATAGGACGGACACGATCGGCACAGGGTGATCCGGGGGTCTGGGTGACTGACACCTTGCACACGTTCTTCGTCAGTTACGCGGGTGTGAACCGCCCGTGGGCGGAGTGGGTGGCCTGGCAGCTCGAACAGGACGGCCACCGGGTCATCCTCGACGTGTGGGACTGGCGGACCGGGGACGACTTCGTGCGGCGCATGGACGAGGCGTTGGAGCGTGCCGACGCGGTGGTCGCGCTGTTCTCCAAGGCGTACTTCGAGGACGGGCGGTGGACGGGGGACGAGTGGTCCAACGCGGTCGCCCGCCGGGACCGGTTCATCCCCCTCGCCGTCGAGCCGCTCACCAACGACGACGTCCGCCCCCTGCTCGCCTCGCGCATCCGCACGGATCTCCACGGGCTGGAGGAGGAGGCCGCGGTGGCGGCCCTGCGCGAGGCGGTGAACGGCCGTCGCAGGCCGACCGAGGCTCCGCCGCTGCCGCTGCCGCTGCCGGGGGCCCAGGAGACAGCAGGGGCCGCCGTTCTCGACAAGCCCCGCCTGCCCGGCAGCACCGGGCGCCCGGAGGTGTGGAACGTACGCCGCCGCAATCACGACTTCTCCGGTCGCGAGGCCGAGATCACCGATCTCCGCGACGCCCTCCTCGGCGGCGAGCACTCGGTCGTGTACGCCCTACACGGGATGGGCGGCATCGGCAAGACGCAGTTGGCGCTGGAGTACGCGCACCGGTTCGCCGGTCAGTACGACCTGGTGTGGTGGATCGACGCGGAACAGGCGGACCAGATACCGGTCCACTACACGGAGCTGGCGGACCGGCTGGGCGTCGCCGTCAAGGAGGCGGGGGCGGAGCACAACGCGCGGATGTTGGTGCAGCATCTGAGCGGCCGGTCGCGGTGGCTGGTGATCCTGGACAACGCGGAGGATCCGGACCAGGTGGAGCGGTGGCTGCCGGACGGCCCCGGACATGTCCTGATCACCTCCCGCAACCCCAACTGGCGCCGCCTGGCCCGTCCCACGTCCCTGGACGTGTTCGCGCGGGCGGATTCGCTGGCCTACGTCCGCACCCGGGTGCCGGGGATCGGCGAGTCGGACGCCGACGCGCTGGCCGCCGAACTCGGCGACCTTCCACTGGCGTTGGCGCAGGCCGCGGACATGATCGAGCGCGGCACGCACGTCGACCTCTACCTGCGACTCCTGCACGAGAACACCAGCCCTGTGCTGCGCGAGGGCGAGGTCTCCGACTACCCCGAACCGCTGGCCGCCGCAGTGGCCATCGCCGTCGAGGACCTCGACGGCAAGCACCCGGACGCCGCGGCGCTGCTCCGGCTCGCCGCGTTCCTCGGCCCCGATCCGATTCCCACCGAGTGGCTGGTGGACGCGCGAGAGCGGTTGTCCACGATTCCGGCCCAGACGGACGCGCTGACGTGGATGAAGACCACGCTCGAACCCCTGCGCCGCTACAGCCTTGTCCGTATCGATGGCCCGGCCTTCCAGGTGCACCGGCTGACCCAGGCCGTGCTGCGGGACCAGATCGACTCGGTCCGGAAGCAAGTGATATGTGACGACGTAGCGGCTGTCCTGGCCTCCGTCGCTCCGGGTGATCCCGAGACTCCGGCCGCCTGGCCGGCCTGGGCGAGCCTGACCTCCCACTTGATCTCGGCGCACGTCGACGCCCCAAACAGGCATGGGCTGCGCGCGACGCTGCGGAGCGCGGTGAACTTTCTCATTCGCAGTGCCCAGGCCCGGGCCGCGGCTGAACTCGCTGCCACCCTGCGCGGCGCGTGGATTGTGCCGCTTGGTAGCGACCATCCCGACGTGCTGACCGCCGCCCAGTATCTTGGCCATGCGACGTCGGACCTCGGTGATAGTCATGCCGCTCGGCCGATTATCGAGGACGCCCTCACCCGTCGCCGCAGGACGCTGGGCGACGATCATCCCGACACGCTTCAGTCGGCCAACGACCTCGCCGCGATCCACAACCGGCTTGGCATGTTCAACGAGGCGATGGTCATGCACCAGGACACCTTGGACCGACGCCGCCGAGTGCTCGGCGACGACCACCCCGACACCCTTCAGTCAGCCACCAACTTCGCTGCGCTGTTGCACAGAAACGGAGACATCGTCGCAGCCCGCGAGTTGGAGGAAGACACGCTGGCCCGCCGTCGTCGTTTGCTCGGGGACGACCATCCCGAGACGTTGCGGTCGGCATTGCAACTCGCAGATGCCTGTTTCGACCTCGGAGAGGTGACCGAGGCACACCGCATGCACGTACAGACCTGGGAACGCTGCCGAACCACTTTGGGGGAGGACCATCCCGTAGCCCTCGCCGCTGCCGGGTCCCTGGCCAGCCTTCTCAACGGGACGGGCAGGCACGACGAGGCCAAGGGCATGATCGAGGGCGCGTTGCATCGCTGCCGCCGTACCTACGGAGACAACCATCCCGATACACAGAGGACCGCGTACACCCTTGCCTGCGTCCTGTACAAGTTGGACGACTACGAGGAGGCTCGTCGCTTGCTCGTGGACGTCGTGGCCTCGCTACGCCGAATCCTGGGGCCGGATCATGTCGAGACCCTGCTGGCGATGAACCAACTGGCGATTACCTTGCGCGAGTTGCGTGACTTCCCGAACGCTCAGCGACTGTTGGAGGACGTGGTTGCCCGGCGCCACCGCAACTTCGGGGACGACCACCCGGAGACGCTGAAGCCCGCTCACAATCTCGGCGTCATCCTTTACGACATGCGATCCTTCCAGGCCGCCGCCACGCGGCTGGAGGATGTGGTTGCTCGGCGCCGCCGCATCTTCGGGGATGACCACAAGGAAACGCAGCACACCATCCAATTCCTGGCCGCCACCTACAAGCAGATGGGCCTGCACCGAAAAGCCCAGCAACTGACCGCCAAGAAGTCCACCAAAAGCCGCTTCCGCAAGAAGTCCCGTTAGTCACTCCGCGAACGGCGCCCCCGTGACCACCGCCGCCACCCTGCTCCCCGCCGGGAACGCCCCTTCCTCGGCCAGGGTGACAAGTCCGTACAGCAACTTGGCGACATAGAGCCGCTCCACCGCCACCCCGTGCCGGTCCTCGAAGTCCTTCGCGAAGGACTCGAGTTCCGGGGGTGTGCGGGCGTAGCCGCCGAAGTGGAAGCGGTCGTCGAGGGACCAGGCGCCGCGGGTTTCCCCGAAGGCGGCCTCCTGGAGGTCCTGTATGTCGGCGGTCAGGAAACCTCCCTTGAGGACCGGTATTCCCAGCGCCCGCTGTCCCGGCCCCAGTCCCGCCGCCGTACCCGCGAAGGTGCCCCCGGTGCCGCAGGCCAGCGCGACCACCTCCGCCTGGTCCCGCAGTTCCTCGCCGAGCGCCTGGCAGCCGCGTACCGCGAGAGTGTTGCTGCCGCCCTCCGGTACGACGTAGGCGTCCTCCGCCCCTGCCGCGTGCAGGATCGGCGCGAGGACCGACGGCTCGGCCTTGTGGCGGTACGTCGATCTGTCGACGAAGTGCAGGCGCATGCCGTCGGCCACACAGCGGGCCAGGGACGGGTTGAGGGGGCGGTGCGCCAGTTCCTCGCCGCGTACCACCCCCACCGTCGGGAGGCCGAGCAGGCGGCCGGCGGCGGCTGTGGCGCGGAGGTGGTTGGAGTAGGCGCCGCCGAAGGTGAGGAGGGGGCGGCCGGCCGCGGCGGCCAGGTTCGGGGCCAGCTTGCGCCACTTGTTGCCGACCAGGTCCGGGTGGATCAGGTCGTCGCGTTTGAGGAGCAGGCGGACGCCGTGGCGGGCCCAGCGGTCGTCCTCGATCTCCTGCAACGGCGACGGGAGCCGAGGGCGCAGGGAGGCGAGGTCGTGGCCGGTCACGCCCCCATTGTCACCGGAGGCGGTCCCTGACGCGTGTCACTGGAGGCGGTCTCCGACGCGCTCCCGCATCGACGCCATGGTGAACCCGCGGGGATCCACCTTGCCGGGTTGCCACTCCCGGTGGCCGATGACCGACCGTTCCGTCCAGCCGTGGTGGCGGCAGATCGCGGCGGCCACCCGCTCGATCGCCTCCAGCTGGACGTCCGGCCAGGGGTCGTGGCCGTCGCCGAGGTTCTCGCACTCGAAACCGTAGAAGTGACGGTTGCCGTCGGTGTTCGCCTCGTTGTCGGGCGGGAGGGGCTTCTCGGCGATCACCGCGCGCAGGACGTCGTCGTCGCCGAGGCCCGCGTGGTTGGCGCGGCCGTAGCCGACGAGATGGACCCGGCCGTCTTTGGTGATGACGCCGTGGCAGAGCGGACCGGGCAGGTCCTCGTAGCCGTCGCGGCAGAGTTCGACCGTGTGTTCGCTACCCTGAGTGACCGTGTGGTGGATCATCACGCCGTGCACCGGGCCCCACGGACCCTTGTGGTTGCGGTTGTGATGTCTCCAGTCGCCGACCTCCACGACGGTGACGCCCTCGTCCCTGAGAGCGTCCAGGAAATCCGCCGCGGACATGGGTGGGGCCATGCCGCCTCCTTCACCTGCGTGGCGACGGCCGCCTGCCGCGGACGCCTCGTAACCCGTGCTTGTACCGAAAGCGGACGGCCGGCACTACTTGTTCGTACGGCGTGCGAGCCGTTTCGGACAAAGGTCGTGGATCCGACCGGAAAAGTACGCATGTGCGAGAGCTGCATCAATGCCCAGCAATCGAAGATCCAGTCCCCCTCTTTCGGGTAATAGCACGGACACGCTCCGTGAGGAAGGCTTGCGCGTACAGATGTCCCGGCGCAGACCGGCGCCCGGGCATGTACGGGAGGGCGTTTCTCATATGTCGGTAGGCGAAGAGGTCCGTGCGGAGCAGGGCCGTCCGCAGCAGAGTCTCGGTACGGCAGCCGCGCGGAACCTGGCCACCACGACCAAGTCCGCACCCCAGATGCAGGAGATCAGCTCCCGCTGGCTGCTGCGCACGCTGCCATGGGTGAACGTCCAGGGTGGTACGTACCGCGTCAACCGCCGGCTGACCTACGCCGTGGGGGACGGCCGGGTCACCTTCGTCAAGACGGGCGACCGCGTCGAGGTCATCCCGGCCGAGCTGGGCGAACTGCCGGCGCTCAGGTCGTACGAGGACGAGGAGGTTCTCGGCGAACTCGCCCGGCGCTGCCAGCAGCGTGAGTTCGCGCCGGGCGAAGTGATCGCCTCCTTCGGCAGCCAGGCCGACGAGGTCTATCTGCTGGCGCACGGCAAGGTGGAGAAGATCGGCACGGGACCCTACGGCGACGACGCCGTGCTCGGAGTCCTCGCCGACGGCGCCTACTTCGGCGACCAGGCCCTGCTCGACCCCGACGCCATCTGGGAGTACACCGCCCGCGCGGTCACCGCCTGTACGGTGCTGGTCCTGCCGCGAGGCGATGTCGACCAGGTCGCCGAGCGCACCGACACCCTGCGCGATCACCTCCAGGAGCTGCGCTCGATCCCGGAGCAGAGCACCAACAAATACGGCGAGAAAGAGATCGCTCTCGCGGCGGGCCACAGCGGTGAGCCGGACATCCCGCACACCTTCGTCGACTACGAGGCCCGGCCGCGCGAGTACGAACTGAGCGTCGCCCAGACCGTCCTGCGCATCCACTCCCGTGTCGCCGACCTCTACAACCAGCCGATGAACCAGACCGAGCACCAGCTCCGGCTGACCGTCGAGGCGTTGAAGGAGCGCCAGGAGCACGAGCTGGTCAACAACCGCGAGTTCGGACTGCTCCACAACTGCGAGTACGACCAGCGCCTCCAGCCGCACGACGGTGTGCCCAGCCCCGACGACCTGGACGAACTCCTCAGCAGGCGGCGCGGCACCAAGCTGCTGCTCGCCCATCCGCGCGCGATCTCCGCGATCGGCCGTGAGTTCAACAAGCGCGGACTCGTCCCCGAGACCATCGACGTCGGCGGCAACCGCATCCCGACCTGGCGCGGGATCCCGATCTACCCGTGCAACAAGATCCCGGTCACCGAGGCCCGTACGACCTCGATCATCGCCATGCGTACCGGTGAGGCCGAGCAGGGCGTCATCGGACTGCAACAGGCCGGCATCCCGGACGAGATCGAGCCGAGCCTGTCCGTCAGGTTCATGGGCATCAACGAACAGGCGATCATCAAGTACCTCGTGACCGCCTACTACTCCGCCGCGGTCCTCGTGCCGGACGCGCTCGGGGTCCTGGAGAACGTCGAGATCGGCCGCTGGCGGTGACCCCCTGCGCCCGGCGGCAGCGGACGCGTTCCTGTCACCGGACTCGCTGATGGCCCTCGCGGAGTACGTGACACGGCGTGGCGGTTGAGCGCTGGGACAACTGAGGGCCGTACTGCCGCACGGAGACAGGTACGGGCACAGGCGCGGACTCCGACGCAGGCACGGCTACAGGCACGGGCGCAGTGGATGCGGGCGCCCGACCCCAGACCCCGGAACCCCCGGGGCCGCGCGGCTCCTGACCCCGCACGGCCCCGAGGGGCTCCGGTCCGGCGGGTCCCGCACATCCCCACGGCGTGCGGGCCCCGCCGCCTCGGCGCATCCGCCACACCTACCCCGATAGAGTCAACGGCCGGACGATCACGGCCAGTTGAGGAAAAGGGGCGGACCATGGGTGTGGCGATACGGGCGGCGGGCCAGGACGACCGTGATCTGGTCGTACGGCTGTTGGACAGGGCGTTCCAGAACGACCCCGTCAGCCGTTGGGTCTTCCCGGGCGACGAGTACCGCCGGGCCACCCACCACAAGCTCATGGCCGCCTTCACCGACATCGTGCTGGCCGACGGCCGCATCGACCTCACCGAAGACGGCACGGCCTGCGCACTGTGGCTCCCGATGCCGGCCGAGGCGCACGGCGAGGACGAGGGCAACGGCGGCGACGGCCCCGCCCAGATGCGCGCGAGCATCGACCCCGCCAACGAGCGGATCGAGCTGATCGCCCGGCTCACGGAGGACATCCACCCTGTCGGCCGCGCCCACGAGTACCTCTGGATGATCGGCGTGAGCCCCGACCACCAGGGCGAGGGCCTCGGCACGGCCCTCATCGGCGCCGTCCTCGACCGCTGCGACCGTGAGGGGCTGCCCGCCTACCTGGAGGCCAGCAGCGCCCGCAGCCGCGTCCTCTACGAACGCCTCGGCTTCGCCCTCCTGAACCGCCCACTGGACCTCCCCGACGGCCCCCAGATGTGGCCGATGTGGCGCGAACCCCGCCCCTGACCGAGCCGGCTCCACCCCCTCACCTCGACCACCACCCCTCTACCGTCACCCCTCCGGCACCACCGTCTCCACGATCCGCTCCACCAGCCCCTCCGGTACCCCCACCCCCGGCAGCACCCCCTCCAGCACGCCCGGCAGGGTCAGATGTTCCAGGATCAGGCCGAGCATCGCGAGATACAGGACGGTGACCGTCTCGTCGCCGCCGGGCAGCCCCGCGTCGCGGTGGAACTCCATGCCCTGCTCCAGGTCGGCGCGCACCGACCGGGTGTAGGACTGGCGCAGCTCGGGGCGGCGGGTGGCCTCCAGGCGCATCTCCAGGAGGGCCAGATAGCCGGTGCGGTCGGCGGTCGCGCGGGACATCAGGTCGTGCATGAACGCCGTGACCAGCGCCCGGTCCTTCGGTCTCGCCAGCAGCCCGGCGAGTACCTCGGGATCGGGTGCCAGCCGCACATGCAGCCGCGCGTCGATCTGTCGCAGCAGCTCGTCGCGCCCGGTGAAGTAGTTGGAGGCCGTGCCCACCGGCACCCCTGCCTCGGCGTCCACCGCGCGGAACGTCAGCCCGCGCGCCCCCTCCCGCGCGAGCACCGCGACCCCGGCGTCGACCAGCGCCGCCCGCCGCTCCGGATTACCGGCCATGCGGAATCACCTCTCCTACTTCCAGCCATGCCCAGAAAAACCCTTGCAACCACTACAACTGAAGTACTACAACTGAAGCACTACAACTGAAGTGGTTACCACGACAGAACGCAGCCTACGAAAAGAGACCAGCTTGCGAAAGCTCACGTACTTCGTCGCCTGCTCGATCGACGGTTTCATCGGTGACGAGAGCGGCGACGCGTCGTTCATGTACCCGTTCGTCGACGAGGAGTTCATCGAGTTCCTCACCGCCGAGTACCCGGAGACCATGGCCTCCCACGGCCGCCGGGCCCTCGGCGTCCACGACCTGCCGTCCAGGCGGTTCGACACCGTCATCCAGGGCCGCGGCAGCTACGACGTCGGCCTGAAGGAGGGCCTCACCAGCCCGTACGACCATCTGCGCCAGTACGTCGCCTCACGCACCCTCACCGAGTCCCCCGACCCGGACGTCGAGATCATCGCCGCCGGCCTGCTCGAAAAGGTCCGCGAACTCAAGGCCGAGGACGGCCCGTTGGGGATCTACCTCTGCGGCGGCGCACAGCTCGCCGGCCAACTGCGCGACGAGATCGACGAGCTCGTCATCAAGACCTACCCGGTCGCCCTCGGCACCGGCATGCCGATGTTCGCCGCCGGCTTCTCGGTCGCCGAGTTCGCCCTCGACGAGGTCCGCGTCTTAAAGAACGGCGTCCTCGTGCGCGCGTACAGCAGGAAGCGCTGACGCCCGGGCCGCCCTACCCTGAAGGCATGGGCAGCGAAGAACGCGTCTGTCCCGTCTGCGGACAGCCGGTCGAAACAGTCGTCCACCGTCACAAGACGCTGGGCGCGTGGGTCCCGGTCTGGGTGGCAGGGCCCTGCCGCAATCCGGACTGCGAGGCGTACGCCGAGGAGGGCACCGAGCCCGACGACGAGCGCGCGAAGAAGACGGCAAGGAAATCCGCCGGGAAGAATCCCTGAACCCGGGTCGCGAAACTGTCGAGAACCCCGGCCCGGCTCCGACGTCCCCTGTGAGAAGCCGCCCGCAAAAGGCGCGGCCGGAGCCGAAGGAGCGGACCCATGAGGTACCTCATGATGGTGCAGGGCACGCAGCAGGACTACGAGGCCATGCGCGGCAAGGCCTCCGAGAACTCTCCCGCCTGGAACGAGGACGAGATCCAGGCGATGTACGCCCACATGTCCGCGATCAACGACGACCTCGCCGAGACCGGCGAGTTCATCGACGCACAGGGCCTCGCCGAGCCCGCGAAGATCCGTCACGTCACGCTCGGCGCGGACGGCAAGGCCGTGATCACCGACGGGCCGTACAGCGAGACCAAGGAGCTGATGGCCGGCTACTGGGTGCTGGACTGCGCGAGCCTGGAGCGGGTCACCGAGATCGCCGACCGCGTCACCCGCTGTCCGCAGCCCGCGGGCGCACCCGTCTACGCGGTGGTGATCCGTCCCATCCTGGACGGCGCCGGCGACATCTGAGCCCCGTGCGACGGACGACCGGGGTCGAGGACCTGCTGCGCCTGCACGCGCCGCAGGTCCTCGGCGCGCTGATCAGGCGATACGGCCATTTCGACGCCGCCGAGGACGCCGTACAGGAAGCCCTGCTCGCCGCGGCCGGGCAGTGGCCCGCGGCCGGGGTCCCGGACAACCCGCGCGGCTGGCTGATCCGGGTGGCCTCGCGGCGGCTCGCGGACGTGCTGCGGGCGGAGGACGCCCGGCGGGCGCGGGAGGAGCGGGCGGCGGCGCTCGGCGAGCGGCTGGCGTCCGGACCGGACCGGGCACCGTGCGAGGACGACACCCTCACCCTCCTCTTCCTGTGCTGCCACCCCGACCTGCCCCAGCCCGCGCAGATCGCCCTCACCCTGCGCGCCGTCGGCGGCCTCACGACCGCCGAGATCGCTCGCGCCTACCTGGTGCCCGAGGCGACCATGGCGCAGCGAATAGGCCGCGCCAAGCAGAAGGTGCGGGGCGTGTCCTTCGGGCAGCCGGACAACTGGGAGGCACGGCTGCCGGCCGTCCTGCACACCCTGTATCTGATCTTCAACGAGGGCTATACGGCGACCTCCGGACCGGCGCTGCAACGCCGTGACCTCGCCGGTGAGGCCGTCCGGCTGACCCGCGCGGTCCACCGGCTGCTGCCCGGCACCGGCGAGGTGACCGGGCTGCTCGCCCTGATGCTGCTCACCGACGCCCGCCGCGAGGCCCGCACCGGCCCGGACGGCGACCTCGTGCCCCTCGACGAACAGGACCGCGAACGCTGGGACAAGGCCGCGATCGAGGAGGGCGTCGCCCTGATCACCGCGGCCCTCGCGCACGGCCCGGCAGGCCCCTACCAACTGCGCGCGGCCATCGCCGCCGTCCACGACGAGGCACCGTCCGCGGAGGCCACCGACTGGCGGGAGATCCTCGGCCTCTACGACCTTCTGGTCCGCCTCGTCCCCGGCCCCGTCGAACGCCTCAACCGCACGGTCGCCGTCGCCATGGTCCACGGGCCGCGGGTCGGCCTCGCGGAACTGGACGCGCTGGAAGGCGAGTTGGGCCACCGCCGGGACGCCGTACGGGCGCATCTGCTGGAGCGCGCCGGGTCGTACGACGAGGCCCGCGCCGCCTACGAGTCGGCCGCCGCGCAGACCCTGAGCCTGCCCGAGCGGCGTTATTTGCGGAGGCGGGCGGCACGGCTGAGGCCGTAGCGTGGCCGCATGTCCACACGCATCGTGCACCTCACCGAACGCTCCCTCTGGGAGGAAGCCCGCGCCCGGGGAACGTACGAGATGTCGACCCGTGGCAAGACCCTCCAGCAGGAGGGCTTCATCCACTGCTCGACCCGCGCCCAGCTCCCGAAGGTCGCGGCCTTCCTGTACGGCTCCTACGACGGCCCCGACGACCTGGTGCTGCTCGTCATCGACCCCGACCGGCTCGGCGTCCCCCTGAAGTACGAGGCCCCGGAGCCCGGCGCGGAGGAGTTCCCGCACATCTACGGGCCGCTCCCGGTGGACGCCGTGGTGGACGTGGAACCGTGGGAGGTCACCCCGCGCTAGGCAGCCCGCCCGTCTCCGGGTCCCGGCCGGTCAGGCAGTATGTGCCGCCGGCCGGGTCGCGCAGGACCGTCCAGTGGCGGCCGTGGGCGACGGTCTCGGCGCCCAGCTTCTCGTGCCGCAGCCGGGTCGCCTCGATGTCCGCGCAGGCCAGGTCCAGGTGGGCGGAGGCGGGGCGGTCCTCGCCCAGGCGCTGGAGGAGGATGCGGACGGGAAGGCCCGGCGGCGGTGCGAGGACGTGGAACTCGGGGAGCGACCCGGGGCGGGAGTGCCAGTCGGGCAACAGGGCGGTCCAGAAGGTGACTTCGGCGTCGAAGGCCGAAGGCGCGAGGTCCAGGCAGACCTGGTCGAGGCGGGAGCCGTCCACCACGGGCGGGCGGACGGACTCGCCGTGCCAGGGCACCGCGCAGAACAACTGACCGGCCGGGGAACGGAGTACGGCCCACCCCTCGTGCTCGGCGGCCGTCGACGCCCCGAGCCGGAGGGCCGACCTCACGAACTCCGGTACGTCGTCCACGCAGAAGTCCAGGTGCGCGCCACCGGCGCCCGCGTCGACGCCCTGCACCTTCACGCACGGGTCGGCGCCGGACGGCACCAGGGTCACGAACTCGCCCCGGGGCGGGGAGAGCCGCGTGTCCGTGACCGCCGTCCAGAACTCATGGGCGCGGTCGGCGGATGCGGCGGGGCGGTCGATGAAGGCGTACGTCCAGCGGATGCTCATGCCGGGGATCGTAGGTCAGGGGGCCTGCATGAACCGCAGCATATTTCCGGCGGGGTCACGGAACGCGCAGTCGCGCACGCCGTACGGCATGTCCGTCGGCTCCTGGAGCACCTCGGCGCCGGACTCCTGGACGCGGGCGAAGAGGGCGTCGCAGTCGGCGGTGGTGAAGTTGACCCCGCGCAGCACGCCCTTGGCGAGCAGCTGCTCCATGACCTCCCGGTCGGCGGGGGAGAGGTCGGGGTTGGCGGCCGGCGGCTCCAGGACGATCGACACGTCCGGTTGCAGCGGTGACCCGACGGTCGTCCAGCGCATCCCCTCGTACTTGACGTCGTTGCGGACCTCCAGGCCCAGGACGTCGCAGTAGAAGGCGATCGCCTTGTCGTGGTCGTCGACGGCGATGAAACAGGTGTGGAGCTTCAGGTCCATGGAGCCAACCTAAGGTCGATAACGGCCTCACGCCCGTCTCGGTCGTGTGTACGCCCGCACCACACACGGCGGGATCTCCGCGCTCTCCTCGTGCGACCGGGCCCGGTACGAGCTCGGCGTCTCGCCCACCAGCTCGGTGAAGCGGGAGCTGAACGAGCCGAGGGACGTACAGCCGACGGCCATGCAGACCTCGGTGACGGTGAGGTCGCCGCGGCGCAGCAGCATCTTCGCGCGCTCGACGCGACGGGTCATGAGATAGCCGTACGGGGTCTCTCCGTAGGCATCCTTGAAGCTGCGCTGGAAGTGGCCCGGGGACATCAGCGCGGTGCCCGCGAGGGCCGCCATGTCGAGCGGCTCGGTGTACTCGCGGTCCATACGGTCACGGGCCTTGCGCAGTCGCACCAGATCCTCACGGTTCACCCGGTCAGCATCGCACGGTCCCCGGGGCGCGGTCAGCTCACTTCAGGTACACCAGGCCGTCCGTCGTCACCGTCGGGCGGCCGCTGGTGGCGACGACCACGATCTTGACAGTGTGCTTGGCACTGCTCGACCACGTCTTCGCCCAGATCGCGTTCCGGTACGCGGTCGTCGTCGACCTCAGGTCGACGGTGGCGACCTTCGTGCCGTCCACGTAGACGTACGCCTGCCCCGAGGTCGAGGCCCGCGAGACCACCCAGGCCGCCGAACGGCCGGTGAACGTCCAGCTGAGCGAGGAGTTCTTGGTCTTGCTGGAGTACGACGCGCCGCCCAGGTAGCTGTACGAGGACTTGGCGGTCCAGGTGCCCGACCTGGTCGCCGAGGTCTCCTGGAGGATCACCGGGGTGCCGCTGACCGAGGCGGTGGCGGTGTTGCCGGCCTGGTCGTAGGCCTTCAGCGACCAGGTGGTGGCCGTGGCGGACCTGGCGCTCTGGAGGGTGCTGGTCGTCGCGGGACCGTAGGTCGCGGTGGCCGGGGCGGTCAGTCTGACCTCCTTCAGCGCGGCCGAGTCCGTGGCCTTCCACTTCAGGGTGAGCGGCACGGCCGTGGTGCTCACCGTGCCGGTGCGCAGGGCGGGGCTGGGCTTGGTGGAGAAGGTGGGCGCGGTGGTCTCCGCGACGACCGTGGCCGTCGCGGTGGTGGCCGTCTTCCCGGACTGGTGGACGGCCCGTACGGCGACCTTGTGCGTGCCCACGGCCGGCGTGGCCTTGGCGGAGGTGGCGGTACCCGCGGCGGTGGCGGCCACCTTGCCGTCGACCAGCACCTCGTACCGGGAGACGAAGGCGGCCGGGCTGGTGATCGACCAGTTCAGGGTGACCGAGGCCTTGGTGTACGTCGTCGAGCCGACCGTGCCCGAGCCGGTGACCGACTTCAGGGCGAGGCCGGTGACCGGGCCCGCCGCCCAGGAGCGGATCGTCGGCAGCTCGGCGTAGAAGGCGGTGCCGGGGCACTCGGTGTTGTAGCCGTCGCGGTGGCCGATGATCGTCGGGAAGTCCAGCTGGTCGCCCTGCGCCCAGGTCCTGCCGGAGAAGTTCCCGCCGGTCGCGCCCGCCGTCAGCGTGGTCGTGCCGTCCGGGTCGACGCCGTACCGGGCCAGCTTCCACGCGGCGATCCGGGCGACGGAGGTCATCGCCGCCGTGCTCGGGGCGGTGTCCGTGTAGGTGCCGAGGACGGAGATGCCGGTCGTCTGGGTGTTGAAGCCGTAGGTGTGCGCGCCCAGCACCGGCTGGTCGACGCCGCCCTTGCGGCCCTCGTAGACGGTGCCGCACTTGTCGACGAGGAAGTTGTAGCCGATGTCCCTCCAGCCCAACGTCTTCACGTGGTACGCGTAGATGCCGCGGACGACGGCCGGGGCCTCGGCGCACGTGTAGTCGTTGGAGTCGACGGTGTGATGGACCGTCACCGCCTTGATCCTGCCGCTCGGCAGATACTCCGGTGCCTGCGGGCTGATCGACTCGTCGGCGCCCCAGCCGGCCCGCGAGGTGATCGGGGGCTGCGGGACCGTGGACGCCGGGGCGCCGGCCGACGCGGTGGGCGTCGGCGAGGCCGAACCGGCGGTCGGGGCCGGGAACGTGGTCGAAGTGCTCGGGGAGACGCTGGGTGTCGCGGTGCCGTCCGAGGCGTCGGCCGACGGCGTGGCCGTGCCCGGCGAGGGGCTGTCGGCCGGGGTGGCGGTCGGCGACTCGGTGGCGTCCAGCGCGAAGGCGGCCGGTTCGGCGTCGGAGACGGTGCTGGTGCCGGGGTCGACCATGTCGAGGCGCAGGCCCTCGGGCAGTCTGGCGGAGGCCTTGCCGTCCACGCGTACCTCGACGCCGTCGGAGGGCCCGACCCAGGCCGGCTCGGTACCGCCGCGGGTGGCCCCGTCCTCGCCCGGCCCGTTGTCGGTGTCCAGCGTCAGCCACGTCGACCAGGTGCCGGTCCTCGTGTCCCGGGCGCGGGCCTCGATCTTCGCGCCCACGCGCGCGGACGGATCCGACCAGGTGAGGCCGAGCAGGCTGAAGTCCGCGGTGTCCCGCTTGGCGAGCCGGGCCGAGGTGCCGTCGGCGGCCACGGTCAGCTCGGCCGCGCGGTTGGTGCTCCTGACGGGCCGTGACTTGCCGTCGTCCGCGGCGCTCTCGGACGGACCTCCGGTCATGCCCTGGACGACCAGCGCCCCGGTCACCGTCACCGCCGTCAGCGCGGCCGCACCCCACCAACGACGTCTCATCTCGACGCGCACACCTTTCGCAACAGTGTCCCCAGGGACATCACAGGTGTGACGCCAAGGGAAAGGTATGCGGAAGGTAGACGATCAAAAGGCCGTCAATCCGGAGGAACACGCCCGTTACGCACGACGGCGGCGCAGTGATCTGTATCACTGCGCCGCCGTACGGCAAGACTTGGCGAGGCTCAGGCCTTCTTGGTCTCCCAGAAGATCTTGTCGATCTGGGCGATGTAGTCCAGGGCCTTCTGGCCGGTGGCCGGGTCGGTCGAGGCCTTGGCGGCCGAGAGGGCCTTGAGGGCGTCGTTGACCAGCTGGTGCAGCTCCGGGTGCTTCTCGAAGTGCGGGGGCTTGAAGTAGTCGCTCCACAGCACCGACACATGGTGCTTCGCGAGCTCGGCGCGCTGCTCCTTGATGACGGTGGCGCGAGCCTGGAAGTGCGGGTCGTCGTTGCCGGCCATCTTCTCCTGGACGGCCTTCACCGACGCCGCCTCGATGCGGGCCTGGGCCGGGTCGTACACGCCGCAGGGCAGGTCGCAGTGGGCGCTGACCTTGACCTTGGGGGCAAACAGGCGGGAAAGCATGGAGCATTCCTTCCTCGTGATCGTCTTCTCAGGTGGGACATTACTCCCTGCGAGACGGGTTTTCGCGAGTGCCCCCATGGGCTTAGGACAAAAGTCCGGGGTCAGACTGAGACTGGTGGATGAACGTACCGGGGAGGTGCCGGGGATGCCGGAGCTGTCGCAGGAGACCGAACACGGAGCCGCGCTCCCGCTGTTCGGGTGGGCGGAGGTGAGCGGCCCGTCGATGGTGCCCACGCTCCAACACGGGGACCAGCTCCTGGTCCGTTACACGGGCCGGGTCCGGCCCGGTGACATCGTCGTCCTGCGCCATCCCCTCCAGCAGAACCTGCTCGTGGTGAAGCGGGCGGCACAGCGGCGGCCGGGCGGCTGGTGGGTGCTGGCCGACAACCCGCTGGGCTCGACCACCGACAGCGAGGACTTCGGTGTCGTGCCCGACGAGCTGATCCTGGGCAAGGTCCGCTTCCGCTACCGCCCGCCGGAGGCCGGCCGGCGCTCGCCGCTCGCGCTGGCCCGCTGGGTGCTGTCGGCGGCCAGGCCGGTCTTCTCCGACCGGTCCGCCTCCAGGCGCTTGCGGGCGCGGTAGGCGGCCACGTTGGCACGGGTCGCGCAGCGGTCGGAGCAGTAGCGGCGGGAGCGGTTCGTGGAGGTGTCGAGGTAGGCGTTGCGGCAGGGCGCGGCCTCGCACAGGCCGAGGCGGTCCACGCCGTACTCGGTGAGGTGGAAGGCGAGCCCCATCGCGGCGATGGCCGCGTACCCGGCGGTCACGTTGGACGGGTGGTCGGCCAGGTGCATGTGCCACAGGGGGCGGCCGTCGTCGTCCCGGTGGTCGTGCCCGGAGATCTGCGGGCTGACCGGGAACTCCAGCAGGAGCGCGTTCAGCAGGTTGACCGCCAGGGTCTCGTCGCCGGTGTCGGCGGCCTCGAAGACCGCGCGCAGCCGGCCGCGGACCGAGCGGAAGCGGGTGACATCGGACTCGGTGGCGCGCCGGGCCGCCTCCTGGCTGCCGCCGAACAGCTCGCGGATGGCCTCGACCGAGGTCAGCGTGTCCTTGCCCCGGGCCGGGTCCTCGCTGTTGACGAGCCGCACGGCGTAATCCGAGTAATAGGCCAGTTCCACTTGTAGTCCTTACGGGGGTGAACTAGGGTCGGTAACAGCTGATCGTGCTTCCAGGGTATTACGTGTGCACAGGAAGAGGGGGATCCCTTGACGACCGGAACCGGAACCCACACCGACTGGCAGGCCTGGCAGGAGAGCTGGGACCGGCAGCAGGAGTGGTACATGCCCGACCGCGAGGAACGCTTCCGGATCATGCTCGACATGGTCGAGGCCCTCGTCGGACCCCGCCCGCGCGTGCTGGACCTGGCATGCGGCACGGGAAGTATCACGGCCAGGCTGCTCGCCCGGTTCCCGGAGGCCACCAGCACCGGCGTCGACCTCGACCCGGCGCTCCTCGCCATCGCCGAGGGCACCTTCGCGGGCGACGACCGGGTCACCTTCGTGACCGCCGACCTCAAGGACCCCGACTGGCCGGCGAAGCTGCCGTACGACTCGTACGACGCCGTCCTGACCGCCACGGCCCTGCACTGGCTGCACAGCGAACCCCTCGCGGCCCTCTACGGTCAGGTCGCGGAACTCGTCCGCGACGGCGGTGTCTTCATGAACGCGGACCACATGATCGACGAGACGACGCCCCGGATCAACGCGGCCGAGCGCGCCCAGCGTCACGCGCGCATGGATCAGGCCAAGGCGGACGGCGCCCTCGACTGGGCCGAGTGGTGGGAGATCGCTGCCCAGGACCCGGCCCTCGCCGAGCCCACGGCCAAGCGCTTCGAGATCTACGGCGAGCACGCCGACGGCGAGATGCCGTCCGCCGCCTGGCACGCGCGCGTGCTGCGGGAGCAGGGTTTCGGGGAGGCGCGGCCGGTGTGGGCCTCGCCGTCGGACACGCTGCTGCTCGCGGTCAAGTGACGGTATGACGAAGGGGCGGTACGGGAATCCCGTACCGCCCCTCGTCGTCGTACGAACCGCTACAGCACCTTCGACAGGAACGCCTGCGTCCGCTCGTGCTGCGGGTTGGTCAGGACGTCGCGCGGGTTGCCGGACTCGACCACCACACCGCCGTCCATGAAGACCAGGCTGTCGCCCACCTCACGGGCGAAGCCCATCTCGTGGGTGACGACGACCATCGTCATGCCCGACTCGGCGAGGTCGCGCATGACGTCGAGGACGTCACCGACCAACTCCGGGTCGAGGGCCGAGGTCGGCTCGTCGAACAGCATCAGCTTCGGGTCCATCGCCAACGCGCGGGCGATGGCCACGCGCTGCTGCTGGCCGCCGGAGAGCTGCGAGGGGTAGCTCTTCGCCTTGTCGGCGAGGCCCACCCGCTCCAGGAGCTCGCCCGCCCGCTCCCGGGCCTGGGACCTGCTCACGCCCTTGACCTGGATCGGGGCCTCCATGACGTTCTCGATCGCCGTCATGTGCGGGAACAGGTTGAACCGCTGGAACACCATGCCGATGTCCCGGCGCTTCAGCGCGACCTCGCTGTCCTTGAGCTCGTACAGCTTGTCGCCCTTCTGGCGGTAGCCGACCAGCTCGCCGTCGACGTACAGCCGGCCGGCGTTGATCTTCTCCAGGTGGTTGATGCACCGCAGGAAGGTCGACTTGCCGGAGCCGGAGGGGCCGATGAGGCAGAACACCTCGCCCTGCTTGACCTCCAGGTCGATGCCCTTGAGGACTTCCACCGGGCCGAAGGACTTGTGCACGCCCTCGGACTTCACCATTGCGTTCATGGTCATCGCCGCCAGTTGGAGAGGGAGAGCATGTTGGCCTTGACCTTCTGGAACGGCGTCGCCGGCAGGCTCCGGGACGTGCCGCGGGCGTAACGCCGCTCCAGATAGAACTGGAAGACGCTGAACACGCTGGTCATGACCAGGTACCAGATGCACGCCACGAACAGCATCTCCATGACGGCGTACGACGTGGAGCCGATCGTCGACGTGGCGCGCAGCAGTTCGTTGTACGTCACTGCGTACACCAGCGACGAGGTCTTCAGCATGTTGATGAACTCGTTGCCGGTCGGCGGCACGATCACCCGCATCGCCTGCGGGATCACGATCCGGCGCAGCGTCTTGGCCTGGCTCATGCCGAGCGCGTGCGAGGCCTCGGTCTGGCCCTCGTCGACGGCCAGCAGACCGGCGCGGCAGATCTCCGCCATGTACGCGGCCTCGTTCAGACCCAGGCCGAGGAGCGCGGCCATGAACGGGGTCATGACGTCGACCATCTCGTCCTTGTAGATCGGACCGAGATTCAGCATCGGGAAGATCAGGGCCAGGTTGAACCAGAGCAGGAGCTGGACGTAGACCGGGGTCCCGCGGAAGAACCAGATGTAGGCCCAGGCCACCCAGCTCGTCACCGGGTTCTTGGAGAGCCGCATGACGGCCAGGATCACGCCCAGGACCACGCCCAGGATCATCGCGAGCACGCTGATCAGCAGGGTGCGGCCGGCGCCCTTGAGGACCGTGTCGTCGAAGACGTAGTCGCCGACCGCGGACCACTGGATCTTGTCGGCCGTGGCGAAGGCGTTGACCAGCAGGCCGACGAGCGCCAGGACGATGACCGCGCTGACGTAGCGGCCCCAGTGGCGGACCGGGACGGCCTTGATCGCCTCGGGCGCCACGGAGGCGGCGGAAGCGGAGGCGGAGGCCTCCTTGGAGACCGGCGGCGTCGCGTCCGCCGGCTCCTTCTCGAACTTGTCAGTCACCGTGACTGCCCTTCAGTGGTGCGGGACGTCACTTGCCGCCGTTGACGGCGGCCTTGTCGATGGCGCCGGACTGGGCGCCCCACTTGTCGAGGATCTTCTTGTACGTGCCGTCCTCGATGATCGCGTTGACGGCCGCCTCCAGCGCGGAGGTGAGCTCCTTGTTGTCCTTGTTCACGGCGATGCCGAACGGACCGGCGTCGACCTGCTCGCCGACGACCTCGAAGGCGTTGCCGCCGTCGGCCTTGCGGGCCAGGTCGACCGCGACCGGGTAGTCGTTGACACCGGCGACGGCGCCGCCCGACTTCACACGGGTCTGGGCCTCGGTGTCGTTCTCGAACGACTCGATGTCGATCTTCTTCTTGCCGTCCTTCGTGCAGGCCTTGGACTGCGTCTGAAGGGCGGCCTCGTACGTGGTGCCGCGCTGCACGGCGGCGGTCTGGCCGCAGAGGTCCTCGATGGACTTGATGCCCTTCGGGTTGCCCTTGGCGACGTAGACGGCGGTGCCGGCCTTGAAGTAGTCGACGAAGTCGACACCCGGGCCGAGCTTCTTGCCCTTGTCGTCCAGGCCCTCCTGGCGCTGCTTGGTGTCCGTCATGGAGGACATCGCCAGGTCGTAGCGGCCCGAGTTCAGGGCGGTGATCAGGCCGTCGAAGGAACCGGAGGTGAAGTTGAACTTCACGCCGAGCTTCTCGCCCAGGGCGTCGGCGATGTCGATGTCGACACCGACGATCTTGCCGCCCTCCTGGTACTCCATGGGCGCGTACTCGGCGTTGGTACCGGCCTTGATGACGCCGGCCTTCTGGATGCCTGCGGGCAGCTTGTCGAAGAGCGGCGCCTTGCTGGAGGACGCGGTCTCCTTCGAGCCGCTGTCGTTGCCGCTGTCCGTCTGGTCACCGCAGCCGGTGAGAATCAGGGCGCCTGCGACCGCGATCGAGCCGACCGCTGCGAGCCGGGAACGGGCGGCGGTCGTACGACGGGTGGAGCTTGCGGTCATGGTGGGTTCCTCCGGCGGATGGGTGGAGTTGCCGATGGGGCGGGCTTCTGCCGATGGGGTCGGCAGGAGCCTTGGTTTCCTAGGTCGACGAGAGCACACGCCTTCGAGTGCCGCGACCTCGTGTGATTACGGCATCTTGCCATTCGGACTACGCCATTCAGGGGGCCAGCCATGTCAAAATCGGATAACGGGTTACCCCCGAACCGCATCAGGTCGGACATCATGGCCGCACCTCTTGCGGGAACCCATTCTTCCGGCCGGAGGATCTTCGGCGCATCTCACGATGTGAGCGCCAACCTCCCGGCGTGAACGGCCGCTCGACCCGCTGTCAAGAGGGTGTCGAGCGTGTGTCCACATATTTGTTCATGATTCATGTCACCGATATGTGATGTGCGAGGTCCGTCATGTGACCTTGCACGTATTGGACTCGTCGCAGGTGCCGTCCGTCCGGTAAGAAGGTTCTTTACACCCCTCATCCGGGGCTCAGGGCGCGTGTGCGGCGCGCCCGTCGTGTACGGCCCGTACGCATCACCGACACAGGGCCGCACGCGGTGCCCGCCCACTTCTCAACCAGGAGTGGCCACCCTCAAACCATGAATATCTAAGGGGTAGAACAAGTGGCAGCGGAGATCGTCAATCCTCGCAGCGACAGCGATACGGGCCAGGACGGAGGGGCGGAACCCCTCGATTCCTTCGACCCCGCGTTCGCGCTGCACCGCGGCGGCAAGATGGCAGTGCAGGCCACCGTGCCGATCCGTGACAAGGACGACCTGTCCCTCGCGTACACGCCCGGCGTGGCGAAGGTGTGCAGCGCCATCGCCGAGCAGCCCGAGCTCGTCCACGACTACACGTGGAAGTCGTCCGTCGTCGCCGTCGTGACCGACGGCACGGCGGTCCTCGGACTCGGTGACATCGGGCCCGAGGCCTCCCTTCCGGTCATGGAAGGCAAGGCCATCCTCTTCAAGCAGTTCGGCGGCGTGGACGCGGTGCCGATCGCGCTGGACTGCACGGGCGTCGACGAGATCGTCGAGACCGTGGTCCGCCTCGCTCCCTCCTTCGGCGGGGTCAACCTGGAGGACATCTCGGCGCCGCGGTGCTTCGAGATCGAGAAGCGCCTCCAGGAGCGCCTCGACATCCCGATCTTCCACGACGACCAGCACGGCACGGCCGTGGTCACGCTGGCGGCCCTGCGCAACGCGGCGCGGCTGAGCGGGCGGGAGATCGGGCAGCTCCGCGCGGTCATCTCGGGCGCCGGCGCGGCCGGTGTCGCCATCGCCAAGATGCTGGTCGAGGCGGGCATCGGGGATGTCGCGCTCGCCGACCGCAAGGGCGTCATCTCGACGGGTCGTGCGGACCTGACGGACGTCAAGCGCGAGGTGGCCTCCTTCACCAACAAGGCCGGGCTGACCGGTTCCCTTGAGGACGCCCTCGCCGGCGCCGACGTCTTCATCGGCGTCTCCGGCGGCACGGTGGCCGAGGAGGCGGTGGCGTCGATGGCCGAGGGCGCGTTCGTCTTCGCCATGGCCAACCCGAACCCCGAGGTGCATCCCGACGTCGCGCACAAGTACGCGGCGGTCGTGGCGACGGGTCGCTCCGACTTCCCGAACCAGATCAACAACGTGCTTGCGTTCCCGGGCATCTTCGCCGGTGCGCTCCAGGTGCGGGCCTCCCGCATCACCGAGGGCATGAAGATCGCGGCGGCGGAGGCCCTGGCGTCCGTGGTCGGCGACGACCTCGCCGCGGACTACGTCATCCCGTCCCCGTTCGACGAGCGGGTCGCTCCGGCGGTCACGGCGGCGGTCGCCGCCGCGGCTCGGGCGGAGGGTGTGGCTCGCCGCTGAGGCGAGTTGGCGCTGAGGTGACTGGGCGCTGAGACGAGTGAGCGCTGAGGTGACTGGGCGCTGAGGTGGCCCCGTTCGGCTTTGTGCCGGGCGGGGTCACTTTTTACTTGGGGGCGGGGCTGTTCGGGTGGTGATGAGGCCGGTGGCAAGAGGGTGTGTGTCACAGCGCCCCACGGTTCCGTCGGGACGCCGCGGACCCTATCGTCAACATCATGTTCGCTGCCTACGCCGCCCGCATCGACCGTGACCAGCCGCTGAGTGGCCTTGAGTTGGGGGAGCGCCCGGCTCCCGAGGCCCGCTCGGGGTGGAGTGTCATCGACGTCAAGGCCGCCTCCCTCAACCATCACGACCTCTGGTCCCTGAAGGGCGTCGGCCTGTCCGAGGACAAGCTGCCGATGATCCTCGGGTGTGACGCCGCCGGTGTCGACGCGGACGGCAACGAGGTCGTCCTGCACTCGGTCATCGGCCAGAGCGGCCATGGCGTCGGTCCCAAGGAGCCGCGCTCCATCCTCACCGAGCGCTACCAGGGAACGTTCGCCGAGCAGGTCGCCGTGCCGACCTGGAACGTGCTGCCCAAGCCCAAGGAGCTCTCCTTCGCGGAGGCCGCCTGTCTGCCCACGGCGTGGCTGACGGCGTACCGGATGCTCTTCACCAACGCCGGTGTACGGCCCGGTGACTCGGTCCTCGTCCAGGGCGCCGGCGGCGGTGTCGCCACGGCCGCGATCGTGCTCGGCAAGGCGGCCGGCCTGCGGGTCTTCGCCACCAGCCGCGACGAGGCCAAGCGCAAGCGGGCGATCGAGCTGGGCGCCGTGGAGGCGGTGGAGTCCGGGGCGCGGCTGCCGCAGCGCGTGGACGCCGTCATCGAGACCGTCGGCGCCGCCACCTGGTCCCACTCGGTGAAGTCCCTGAAGCCGGGCGGCACGCTCGTCATCTCCGGCGCGACCAGCGGCGACCGCCCCTCGCACGCCGAACTCACCCGGATCTTCTTCCTCGAACTCAAGGTCGTCGGCTCCACGATGGGCACCAAGGACGAGCTGGAGGACCTGCTGTCCTTCTGCGCCGCGACGGGGGTCCGTCCGGTCATCGACGAGGAACTCCCGCTGGACCGGGCCCGGGAGGGCTTCGAGCGGCTGGCGTCGGGGGAGCAGTTCGGGAAGATCGTGCTCACGAACGGCTGAGGTCGCGAGAGACGGTCGAGGCGGGTCCGGTCGGCCGGGCCCGCCTTTGTCGTGCCGGATGTGTCAACTCTGGTTGACGTCGCTCTCATGTCAACGTAGGTTGACATCATGACCGAAGCAACGGATCTCGCCGAGCGCGCGGGCGACCGCGACCCCAGGGTCGGTCTACGGGCCGTCGCCGCACTGCGCCGCCTTCTTGAGCAGCTGGAGTCGGTGCAGGTGCGCAGTGCGCGCAACCAGGGATGGTCGTGGCAGGAGATCGCCGCGGAACTCGGTGTGACCAGGCAGGCCGTGCACAAGAAGTACGGGAGGCATTGATGTTCGAGCGGTTCACGAAGGAGGCCCGCGAGGTGGTGACCGGTGCGGTCGCGCATGCGGAGCGGGGTGGGTCGGAGACCGTCGACGCCGAGCACCTGTTGCTCTCGCTGCTCGACCGGGAGGGCAGCCGGGCGTCGTTCGCGCTCGCCTCGGTCGGCGGCGCGGGATGGCTGGATTCGGTACGGCAGGCTCTGGGCGAGGCCCGTCGGCGCGGCGGGCTGTCCCAGGCCGACACCGACGCGTTGGCGGGGTTGGGCATCGACGTGTCGGAGATCGTCGCCCGGGTCGAGGAGGTGCACGGTGCCGGTGCGATGGCCGGCGGCCGGGCGGGGGCGGGGGCGGGACGGTGGGCCGGGTGGTCGGGACGCCGTCCGTTCAGCCGGAGCGCCAAGGACGTCCTGGTACGGGCGTTGCGGGTCGCCGTCGGTCGCAAGGACCGGCATGTCGGCGACGAGCACCTTCTGCTGGCCCTCGCCGAGGGGCCCGGGGTCGCCGCCGAGGTCCTCGCCGATCACGGGGTGACGTGCGAGTCGCTGGTCCGTGTCCTCTATGGCGGGGGAGAGGCGAAGGCGGGCTGAGAGGTGAGGGTGGGCTGAGAGGTGAGGGCGGCCCGGGCGGAGAGGCCCGGGCGGCGGGGCGTTGTCCTCCTACGGCGCCAATGTTGACGCTTGATCCGGTGGTGCCGACGCGGTCGACGGCACCACCGGAGGCGTTCGCGCCGGCGCTCAGGCCCGACGTCCTCGCCGGTCCCGAGGCCCGATGTCCTCGCCGGTGCTCAGGCCTTCGGTGTCCGCAGCAGCGCTCCGATGTGGGCCGCCGCTGCCGACAAGTGGCGGCGCGCGTCCCGGAGTTGGTCCGGGGTGACGCCGTGGTCGCGGGCCGCGTCACGGATGTCGTCGCGGAAGCGGTCGAGGAGGCGGTCCAGGTCACGGGCCGGGTCGCCGGTGTCCGTCTCGTGGGCCCAGGACGGCTCGTAGTCGGCCGGGAAGTCCTCCGGGGTCTGGCTGTACTCGGGCGCCGGTGCCGACTTCGCCGACTTCCGGCCGTGCCCCGCCTCACCGCCCCGGCCGAACCCGAAGTCCTTCCCGAACTCCTTGCCGTAGTCCTTCCCGAACTCGCCGAACTCCTTGGCCAGTTCGGTGAGCCCCTCACGCACCCCCGTGGGCCAGTCGCCCCGCGCGAAGTGGTCCTGCACCTGCTCCTGGACCCGCCGGGCGATTCGCTGCACCTCTTCCTGGGCCTGCTCCCGCGCCCGCTCCTGCGCCTCCTTGGCCTGGCGCCGGGCCCGCTGGGCCTCCTCACGGGCCCGCCGGCTCTCGTCCTTGGCGCGCCGGGCCTGCTCCTTCCACTCCTGCTTGACGCGGCGCATCTCCTCCTTGGCGGCACGCCACGACTCGTTGTCCGCGTGCTCCGCGAAGTCCCCGAGGCCGCCGTCCGGTACGCGAGCGCCGTCGCCGCCCCCGCGCCGGGCCTCGGAGGCGGCGGCGCGCATCTCGCGGCGCAGATCACCCGCCGCACCCCGCACATCGGCCCGGATCTCGGCGGCGAGCTCCGCGACCGACTCGCGGATCTCCAGCTCCAGGTCGGCCAGTTCACCGCTGCGGTCGGCCAGCTCGGCGCGGCCCGCGTCCGTGATGGCGTACACCTTGCGGCCGCCCTCGGTGGTGTGCGTGACCAGGCCCTCGGCCTCCAGCTTGGCGAGGCGGGGGTAGACGGTGCCGGCCGAGGGCGCGTACAGCCCCTGGAAGCGCTCCTCCAGCAGCCGTATCACCTCGTAGCCGTGCCGCGGGGCCTCGTCGAGAAGCTTCAGCAGATAGAGGCGGAGGCGGCCGTGGGCGAAGACGGGGGGCATGTCAGAGCACCTTCTTGTCGGTCGTGCCGTCGGCCGGGGCGGGGGCGTGGACGGCGCCGGTGGGGTCGGTGGCGTCCGTGCCGTCACCCTGGCCGGAACCGGAATTGTCCCCCGAGGCGCCCCGTGGGCCGTCCACCGGGTCGGCGGTGTCCGTCGTGCCGTCGGCCTCCAGTCCGGCATCCGGCCCGGTCTCCGGCCCGGCATCCGGCCCGGTCTCCGTCCCGGCGTCCGGTTCCGAGTCCACCACCAGATGCTCCACCCTGCGGTCGGCGTGATCCTCCGCGCGGTCCTCCGTCACGCGCTCCACCCGGTGCTCCGCGTGGGCGTCGAAACCGCGCACGTCCTCCCGGCCCCCGTCCGCCGCCGCCTCCTCCTCGTCCTCCCGGGCCGGCCGGTGCAGCAGGGCGATCGAGCCGGAGACCGTGGTCGCGCGGAGCTTGCCGGTGCCGGCGCCGAGGCGGCCGGTGACCTTGTGGGCGCCCCACTGGCCGTGGACCCGGAGGCCGTCGAAGGCGTTGGAGATGGTGCCGCTGGCGGTGTTGGCCTCGACGTCGGCGTCGGCCGGCTGGGGCAGCCGGATGGCGATCTCGCCCGAGACGCTGGTCAGCCGGATGTCGGTGGGGCCGTCGGGGTCGAGGTCCACGATCATCGAACCGCTGACCGAGTCGGCCTTGACGGAGGAGCCCGACCCCTCGACGACGGTGAGGTCGCCGGAGACGGAGTTGAAGCGCAGGTCGCCGGTGACGGCCTGGGCCTCCAGGTTCCCGGAGACGGTGTCCGCGCGGACCGGGCCGGAGAGGCCCACCAGCGTGGTGTCGCCCGTGACGCCCTTCACGGAGGAGGGGCCGCGGATGCCGGAGACGACGGCCCCGGCGCCCACCACCCCGAGCTCGACGCGGGTGGTGGCCGGCACGGCCAGGGACACGACGGCGCTGCGCCGCCAGCCCTTGCGGTCGAGCCACTTGAGGAAGCCCTTCCAGGGCAGGTCGTCGTAGGCGACCGTGAGGGTGCCGCCCTCCTGGCGCACGACCAGGGGTGGGCCCTCCAGTTCGGAGACCTCCAGGCGGGCGGAACCTTCGTCCGTCCCCACGACGTTCACCGTTCCGTTGACGATGCGTACATGGAGCTCGCGCACCGGCTCGTCGAACGAGAGCTTCCCGGGCTCTGAGACGGACCACTCGGACATGGCACTGACCTCCCCGTGACAACGACACACGACATCGCGCCATACGCGCCATATCGCGTCTACCGTCATTCACGATATATCGCGGACCCGGAAAGTCAAGACACCCGTTCTGGCGACCCCCGGCCCCTCAAAAGTGCTCAAACCATCCGAACCCCGCCTAGCGTGTGAGCATGCCGACGGAACGCTCCGCTCCCACTCCCGCCCCCGGCGCCCTGCTCCTGTGCCGTGCGGAGCCCGAGGCCGTCGCCCCCGTCGCCCAGCTGCTGCGCGAGCACATGCTGCTCACACGCGCGGGCCGGGACTGGAGCGTCCTCGTCCCCGAGGGCAAGCCCTGGCAGGACGGCGCCGAACCGGTCGACCGCGTCCTCACCGGCTGGGCCGGGGCCCTCGCCGTCGGCGCACCTTGGCCGGTCCTCGCCCTGTGGTGGGACGCCGACCGCGGCGGCTACACCCTCGCGTCCGGCTTCCGCCGCCCCGTCGGCTACGTCTGGCTCGCCAACGGCACCCCGGCCGGCGAGGACGAGGCGATGCGCACCTTCGCCGCCCGGCTCGGCCTCGACCCGGTCCTGGACGTGCAGTCCCTGGACCAGCTGACGAAGCCGGACTCCGCCGCCGACGCCCGCGCCCGGCTGACGGGCCTGCTCGCCGTCCTCACGCGCGCGGGCCTCACCCTTCCCACGGGCCTCGCCCCCGGTGAACCCGCCGACCGGCTCCGCGAGACCGCCCGCGTCCAGCCCGACGCCCGGCCTCTCGAGTGGGAGGGCCGGCGCGAGACGGTCCGCGGCGAGCTCGAAGCCGTCGCGGGCCACCGCCTGGCCCCGTGGCTCCCCTGGTCCGGCGACCCCAGGGCGCGCGCCCTCGCCCTCGCCCAGGTGGCCGCCGGACTCCCGCTCACCGCCCTCGGCCTGCGACGCCGCAGCGGCGGCTGGGTCACGGCGGGCGCCCTGCTGCTGGCGCACGGGGCGCTGGGGCTGGCGTACGACCTCAGCCACCCGCGCGACTGAGCGCCGGCCCCTTGCGGGCGCGTGGCTGCCGCAGGCGTCGGTACGGCGGTCGTACGCGCCCGCGTGACCGGCGCACACGCGCATAGGCTGTCCACGCAACCCGAGACAGGGAACCCGGCACCCGCAGCACGGAGCCCGGGACACGGACGTACGCAGGAGAACCCCATGTACTTCACCGACCGCGGCATCGAGGAACTGGAGAAGCGGCGCGGCGAGGAAGAGGTCACCTTCGAGTGGCTTGCCGAGCAGCTGCGGACGTTCGTCGATCTCAACCCCGACTTCGAGGTGCCGGTCGAGCGGCTCGCGACCTGGCTGGCCCGTCTCGAGGACGAGGACGACGAGTAGGAATCGCCCCGCGACCACGGGCGATCCCCCAACTGCGCCCTCTCGCGCTCCACTTCACGGGGAGTTAGCCTTCTCCTCCCATCGCGGCAGGGATGCTTCCCTCGGTGCGGGGGAGCCGGAAGCGAACGGACGGGGGCGCCGTGGGTGGAGGGATCGAACGGATAAGGCTCGACGACGGAACCGTCGTATGGGCCAGAATCGGCGCGGCGGACGGCGCCGCGTCGCACGGGGGCGGTTTCCGGGACACCGGCGCCGGAGAGCGGATCTCCTCGCTCGCGGGCGGGCTCGCCGGCACCGTCGGCGGAGTCGTGCGCTCCCTGCGCGCCGGGCTGGAGACCACGGCACCCGTGGAGGTGTCCGTCACCTTCGGCATCGAGCTGTCGGCGCAGGCCGGCCGGGTCGTGAGCGCCATCGCGGGAGCGGGCGGCCAGACCTCCCTGACGGTGTCGCTGACCTGGACGGAGCCCGCCCACGAAGGCACCGGACACGATCCGGGGCAGGGGAGCGGCGGTACCCCCGGACCCTCGCCCGCCACCGGCGGATGACCGCCTTCGAGGAGCCCTTGAGCTCCCTCGAGGCGATGGTGCGCCCCACGCTCGCACGAATCGTGGCGTGCGGTGACGGGTATGCACCTGACGGTGACGGCTACTGGGGCAGTGGTTTCTTCGTCGCACCAGGTTGGCTGCTGACCTGTGCGCATGTCGTGGGGGAGGGGGGAGCGGCCGTGATGCGAGAGGGCGGCCCGGTCGGTGTCAGCTGGCAGGGCGGCACCACCACCGGCCAGGTGATCCTCGCCAAGCCCGGCCACGAGGCGCTTCGCGGCGGGCGCGGCTCCTGGAAGTTCCCGGACATCGCCCTGGTCAGGGTGCGCGAAGCCGATGACGCGCGGTGCGTGTGGCTGAGCGACCGGGCACCGGCGCTGCACGCGAGCGTCAGTCTGCACGGCTGGTCGCTGGAGACCGGTGACCTCGGCGTCCGCTACGGCACCGGACAGATCAGCGGGGTGGACGGCAAGGCGCTGCTGCTCAGCGGTGCCCTGCCGGTCGGCGGGCTGTCCGGGGGGCCGGTGCTCGACCGGCGGTCCGGCGCCGTCATCGGCATGAACAAGGGACGCGGGGAGCACGAGGGAGCCGCGGTCCCGATCACCGCCCTGCGCGAACTGTTCGACCTGGCCGGCGGTGACGTCCTGCACACGGTGGTGCGTGAGCACGACCGCCACCATCTGCGGCGCTTCACCGAGTCACCCGCCACCGCCTGGACCACGGCGCAGACCGAACTCCACCGCTCCGGGGTTCCCGGCGTCGACCCCGCCCTGCGGGTCCGCCTCTATGGGTACTTCGCGGAACTCCGCCCGCCCACCGGGCCGGGCCCGGTCCTGGACCTCGTCGGCCGGGTCAAGGCCACGGTGACCGGCGAGGACAACCACCCGCTCCTGCTGCACGATCCGCAGACCTGGCGCGAGGGCGCGGGCCTGTTGCACGGCCTGCGCGACCGCAGCGGCAGCCGCAGCAGTGCCGACGTCGAACTCGACGCCGTACTCCTGTACGCGGCGCACGTGGCCCGGCGCGCGGCCGGACAGGACGCCCGGCTGCTGCGGGCGTTCGCCGGCTGGATCACCGAACAGGCCGAGCGGCACGCCTACTGGCCTGTCGGCGAGGCGATCCGCGCCCTCCTGACGGACCTCGCCGGGGCTCCCGACCCGGCCGCCACGGCCCTCGGAACCGCCGGCGCTCCCGACCCGGCCGCCACGGCCCTCGCGAGCGTCGCCGTCCCCGAGGCCACGGCGGCGCCGGCGACCCGGATCGACGTCCTCGTACGGATCGGCGACATCCAGTACGGCGACCGCTATCCATGGAGCGTCCAACTCCTCTACGACGGCCAGGTCGTCACCCCCGTCGACGGCGACGACATCGGGGTGCCGCTCGGGCAGCTGGAGGAGTCCGTGCGCGGGGCGCTGGCGAAGGCCCTCAGCCTCGGCGACCACGACGAACACCTCGCCGCCGTCGAGGTGTTCCTGCCGCGCCGCCTGTTCGACCTGCCGGTCGACGAGTGGCAGCTCACCCCGCCCGGCGCGGCGGACGACGACTCCGACGCGCTCGACGAACAGTCCATGCCCATCGGTCTGCGCAGGACGGTCGTCGTGCGCGCCCAGCACCGCAACACCCGGCCGCCCAGCCCCGAATGGCGCCGCCGCCGGCGCGGCGTGGCGCGCGGCCCGCTGACCGCCGTACCCCTGCGGGCCGAGGCGGCGGCGGAGGGCCATGTGCCCGGCGCGCACCGGGAGGGCGCGCTGGCGGTGTACGGCCGGCTGGGCGGCGCGGACGACGCGTGCGTGCCGGTGCACTGCGGGCCCGTGGGCAGCGGTGACGGCCTGGAGGCCATGGGGCGCGCGCTGCTCGCCGGGCACGCCGTCGCGGTGTGGCGGCGGGACGCCCACCAGCCGGAGGAGTGCGCGGCGTTCCACGCGCAGGCCGCCCGGCTGCTGGAGTCGGCGGGCCGGGCGGACGGTCTCGCCCGCCACGTACGGGAGTTGCGCATCCGGCTGTCCGATCCCGACACCGCCCGGACACAAGGGCTCAAGGGCAGGATCGCCGTACTCCTGGACCCGCCCGACCGGCCCCGCCACGGAACCGAGCCCATGCACCCCCCGGCCCTGGCCGGACCCGAGCTCTGAGCCATGGCGACCGACCTGTCAACCAGCCTTCCGGGCAAGGGGGTTGACCGACCGCAAGGACCGACCGCAAGCGATATGGACACGCCGGGATCTCGGCAGGCCCGGCCGCCGGGCGGTAACGTGGCGGCGGACGGCCGGGACCGCTGCATGATCACCAGAGCCGGGAGGAGCCCATGGTGAACGACTGGCGGATCTACCGTGGTGCGGGGCAACCGCACGACGGTCTGCGGCAGTTACCCGCACCCCCGCCCTGGCGGGATTTCGCGGCGGCGCGCGACGGCGGCGAGGGCGGCCCGGAGGACCCCAGCAGCGCCCGCCGGCTCGGCGTCCAGCGCCGGCTCGTGGAGAACTACGCCCCCCGCCCCGCCGAGGTCGACGCCGTCAACGCGGCCCTCTACCTGCGCCGCCCGCTCCTGGTCACCGGCAACCCCGGCACCGGCAAGTCCACCCTCGCCTACGCGATCGCCCACGAACTGGGCCTGGGCCGCGTGCTGCGCTGGCCGATCGTCAGCCGTACCGCCCTCCAGGACGGCCTCTACCGCTACGACGCCATCGGCCGCCTCCAGGACGTCCAACTGGAGCGCGCCCAGGGCACGGAGAGCCCCGCGGCGACCGCGTCCGGCATCGGCTCCTACCTCCGCCTCGGCCCGCTCGGCACCGCGCTGCTGCCCGCCGAACGGCCCCGCGTCCTGCTCATCGACGAACTGGACAAGAGCGACCTCGATCTCCCCAACGACCTGCTGAACACCCTGGAGGAAGGCGAGTTCGGCATTCCCGAGCTGGAACGCCTCGCGGACCGCGAACCCGCCGTCGACGTCCTCACCGACGACGGCGAGCGGGTGGCCGTGCACGGCGGCCGGATCGCCTGCGCCGCCTTCCCGGTGATCGTGCTGACGTCCAACGGGGAACGGGACTTCCCCGCACCCCTGTTGCGCAGGTGTGTCCAGCTGGAGCTGGAGCCGCCCGGCGAGGAACAGCTCACCGCCATGGTCGAGGCGCACCTCGGCGCCGAGGGCGCCGCCGCCGGACGCGATCTGATCGCCCGGTTCCTCGCCCGCGACCCGGGCGAAGTGGTGGCCGCCGACCAACTCCTCAACGCCCTCTTCCTCACCCAGCACACCCCGCACGCGGAACGCCTCACCCGGGAGCGGATCGCGGACATGCTCATGCAGCCGCTCGACCGTTCGAGGTGATGGCCGGATGCAGGGGACGCATCTGGACGAACTGATCGCCCGGCTGCGCCGCGCGGGCCTCGACCTGTCCGCGGAGGAGGTGGCGGACGCGGTGTGGCTGGCCCGGTGGCTGGACCGGTCGGCGCCCCGCGACGCCCCGCAGGGCCCCCTGCCCCCACCGCCCGCCCCCGGCCCGCCCGGACCGGACACGCCCGCACCGCGGCCCGCCGGCGCCGACGGGCCGGACACCCCCGGAACCGGCCCGGACACCCGGGCGGGCGCCGTACCCCTGCACACGGCGGGCGCCGGCCCGCGGCAGCGCGCCACGGGCGGCAGCCGGCCCGCCTTCCCGGTGCGCGCTCCCGCGGCCACCGCGCTGCCCGGACTGCTCGGCCTGGAGAAGGCCCTGCGCGCGCTCGGCCGCTACCGGGCGGCCTCCGCGGCCCCCCAGGACGAGCGGATCGACGAGGAGGCGACCGCCCAGCACGCGGCCGCCAGCGGCGTACTGCTGCCCGTGCTGCGCCCCGACCGCCACCACCGCTGTGACATCCAGCTCCTCATGGACACCGGCCCCGCCATGTCCGTGTGGGGGCAGATGGTCGAGGAACTGCGGCAGGCCTGCCAGCAGTCGGGCGCCTTCGCCTCCGTCCGGGTCCACCAGCTCTACGACGACGGATCCGGGACCCCGCTCGTCGGCACCACCGCGGGCCCCGGCCGGCACACCCGGCTGCGCGGCGCCGACGAACTCCACGACCCCACCGGCCGCCGTCTCACCCTGGTGATCAGCGACTGCGTGGGACCCCTGTGGCAGCACGGCGGCGCCCAACGCCTGCTGCACCGCTGGCCGCGTACCTCCCCGCTCGCCGTCGTCCAGCCGCTGCCGCCGCGCCTGTGGGCCCGTACCGCACTTCCCGCCGAACCCGGAGTGCTGCGCAGGCCCGCCGAACTCGGCGGCCGGCTCGCCTTCGCACCCGACGAGGACCCCTGGGACGAACCCGCCGCCTACGCCCGCCCGGTGCCGGTGCTGCAACCGACCCCCGAGGCCTTCGAGGCCTGGGCCCGGCTGCTGTCCGGCACCGGCCCCACCAGCGAGCGCGCCTGGGCCGCCTGGACCACCCCCGACGCCGTACGGCAGGAAGCGGGTCCCGCGCCCGTGCGGCGCTCCGACGACGACCTGCTGCGCGCCTTCCGGGCCGGCGCCTCACCCGGCGCCCTCCGTCTCGCCGTCTACCTCGCCGCGGCCCCCCTCACCCTGCCCGTCATGCAGCTCGTCCAGCGCGCCATGCTCCCCGACACCGGCCCCATGGAACTGGCCGAGGTGCTCCTGGGCGGCCTCCTGCGCCGGCTGCCCGGCCCCGGCGACCAGCCCTGCTTCAGCTATCCGGGACGCGTACAGGACCTGCTCCTGGGCGACCTGGAGCAGGAGACGGCCGGACTGGTGCTCAAGCACTGCTCCGCCTACGTGGAACGCCACTTCGGCAAGGGCACCCGCAACTTCGCCGCCCTCGCCGCCGCCCGCCTCGCCGACCACGACCCGGCCGCCGCCGCCCCGGCCGGCGAGAACGACGGCCCGCCGGACGCCGAAGGCAGCGTCGAGGCCGAGCTGTTCGCCCGTATCCCGGCCCGGGTCCTGCGCTTCTACCAACCCGACCTGGTGACACCCGAACCCCTCGACGAGGCAGCCCGACTGCTCGGCCAGTGGCGCACCCTCGGCGACCCGGCGGTCCTGCACCGCGCCAGGGAACAGGCCGAGGCCGCCGTACGGGCCCCCGTGCCGGCCGAGGACGAGGGCGTACGGGCCCGACTGGTCCTCGCCCGGGTGCTGCGCGCCGAGGCGGGCACCGTCGCGGCACGGGTGGGGGAGCGGCGGACGGAGCTGCTGCGGGCCGCCGTGGCCGAACTCGCCACCGCCCACGGCGCGGCACCCGACGACAGCGCCGAACAGGCCGAGACGGCACTGGAACTGGCCGCCGCCAGGCACGAGTTGTGGCAGCTCACCGACGAAGCCGACCAGCTGTCCGCGGCGCTCGACGTGCTGGCACCCGACCTGCCGCCCTGGCCGACGGCGGCCCGCCGGGCCGGCGCCCCGGACGAACCCGTGCCCGCGTCCTGGCCGGTCACCGCCCACCGCTCACGGCTGCTGCGCCGCGGGCGCCTCCTGCTCGACCTGGCGCGCCCCGGCGAGGCCGTCCCCGAACTGCGGGAAGCCTGCGCCCTGTTGGACCGCGAGGGCGCCCCCGCCGCGGTCCGCAGCCCGGCCCTGCTCGACCTGGTACGGGCGCTGCGCGCCGCCGGGGCCGAGAACGCCGAGACGCGCGACACCCTGCTGCGGGCCGAGCAGGCCGCCGCGGGCGAACCCGGCCTCCTCCAGCCCTGCTACGCCGCCCGGGCCATGTTCCTCGACGCGACCGGCGCGCCCGGGGAGGCGGACGAGGCGTACGAGAAGGCCGCGATGCTCGCCCCCGCCGACAGCCCCCGGCGCGGTGAACTCCTCGCCGCCTGGGGGGAGTCGCTGCTGCGGCGCGCCTCGCGGGGGGACGGCGAAGGGCTCGTGGACCGCGCGGAGAACGTCCTGCGCGAGGCACTGAAGACGCTCCCCGCCCGCTCCTCCGAGCGCGGCCGGCTCCAGGCCCTGGTCGCCAGCGCACTGGCCCAGCGCTTTCGCCATCTCGGCTTCCTGCCCGACCTGTTCGAGAGCCGTCACCTCCTCGGCCAGGCGGTCCGTGTCGCCGCCGACGCCGGCGTCCGGGCCGAGGCCTGGCTCCAGTTGGGCCGCGTCCGCCTCGAAGGCTGGTACCGCGCCGGGGCACCCGTGCTGGTCGAGGCGCTCCAGGCGTACGAGAACGCCGAGCGCGAGGCCCACCTCGCCCACGGCGCCGACCCCGGTTCGGTCACCGCCGCCCGGGCCCGGCACGGATGCGGGGCGGTGCTGACGCTCATGGGGCGGTCCAGCGCCGGGTGGGCGGCCTATCGTGCGGCCCGGGAACGGTGGCAGCGGCTGGTGGGGGCGTTGCGGGAGGTCGACTGGGCCGACGTGGAACTCTCCCGTCACAAGGGCGAATACCCGGACGAGGACCGGGCCCCCGCCGCTCTCGGCCGGGGGATGTCGGAGGCGCAGTGGCAGGCGATGGCGCCGCCGTGGTGGCCGTGGACGGAGGGGTGGGGCAACTCGGCTGATCGTGACCGGAGTTGATCCGGGTCGGGTTTCTGGTTCCGGCCTGTCGGGAAGAAGTGGGCAGCCACTGCGCCGCGCGGGGGCGGGCCGAGGCAGGGAGGAGCCGAGGGTGGGGGACCAGAGGAAACGGGCAGCCGGTCCCGGTGGCGAGGATGCGCGGGGCGCGTCCCTGCCCGACCTCACCGACGTCGACCTGCGGACCTTGCGCGCCATGGACGACCCGGGCCTCATCGCGGCCGTCGACCACGTCCTGCGCAGCTCCGCCAGGTCCCGGGAGATGTGGTACGGCGACACGGATCCCGAGGTGACCCGCGCCAAGGCCGGTGAACGTACGTTTTCGGTCGGCCTTGGCGACCCGGAACGGGGCAAGGACACCGGCGGGTGACCGGGACATCGGTGCTTCCCGAGGTCTTCACGTCACTGGCGACGACCCGGCCCGCACGCGCGGGAACGGCGGCCCTGCGGGCCGCACTCCACGCGCGTCGCATGCTGCTCCTGAAGTCCCTCCTCGTCAGGGTCGACCAGCAGAGCCGGCTGCTGTCCTTGACGGTCAGGCGCCGCTTCGAGGAGGACTGGGCCCTGCTGGTCCGGGCCGAGCAGGCCGACACCCGCGCGGCCCGCGACGTGCTCGACTACCCGCTCACCGGCGCATGGCTCGTCGAGACCCTCGCCACGCCGACCGGCGCCACCCTCGACCGGCATCTGGCCCACCTGGGCGGCGTCGCGCTCGCGGCCGCCGTCCGAGCGGGCTGCGGGGTCGGCGGAACGCTCCCGGTGCCGTCGGGCGCACTGGCGCTGCCCGGCCTCGGTGTCCTGCGCTGCCCGTCCGGTGCCGTCCGGATCAGCGGCGGCGCGGGGCTGGTGCACCTCGGGGACACCCAGGGGCACAGCAGCGTCGTGCTCCAGAGCCCGGCGGCGCGACCGGCCTCCGGCGTGTCCCGCGGCGTCGGCAGCGGCCCCGGCTGGTCCGCACTGCGCACCCTGCCGGGCACCACCGTCGTCCTGGACGACCTCGACCCGTACCGCGTCCCCCCGCTCGGCATCGGGCCACGGGCCCTCCGCGCGACCGAGCGCCCCGACTGTCCGCGCCGGCTGTGGGCCCGCCGCTGGAGCGAGGCCCACGAGCTGCTCGCCGGGATCGACCCGGAGCGCGCCGCCGAGACGGGGGCCGTGCTGCGAGCCGTCGTACCGCTGGCCACCGCGGTGCCACGCGGAGCCGCACCGGTGGGCGCGACGCTGCGGGCCGCCCCCGGCGCCGCCCTCGCCCAACTCCCCGCGCAGCCCTGGGAGCTGGCCGAAACCCTGGTGCACGAGACCCATCACACCAAGCTGGCCGTGCTCGACGAACTGGTCCCCCTGTGCCGTACCGGCGGCCTCACCACCCATCGCGTGGGATGGCGCCATGACCCGCGGCCCGTCCCGGCCGTGCTCCAGGGCGCCTACGCGCACCTCGCGCTGACCGACCTGTGGTGGCGGGTACGGAACGAACCGGCCGCCCCGCCCGCGTGGCGGCACCGGGCCGACGAACGCTTCGAGGTGTTTCGGGACGACGTCGGACAGGCCTTGTCCCTGCTCCGCGAATCCGATGAACTGACCTCTCCTGGAAGGGAGTTCGTTCACGAGATGGGCAGGCACCACGCCGGTCTCGGCGTGGCGACCCATTGCGGGCGATGACACTACGTGGGCAAACGACTGCTGTGCGTTAGCGTGGGCGCGAGAGTGCGGCGGATGCGGGAACAGGGGAGCATGCGATGGCGGAACAGCGGCGGACGGACAGCGATGGCGCATCGGCGTCCGAGCGTGTCCTGGTGGTCTTCCCGGGCTACCACCGCTCATGGGCGACCTGGATCGCGCAGTGCCTGGAGAGCCATGGACACCAGGCCACACTCCAGCGCTGGGACCCGCCGCGCGAAACCCCGCTGGAGGACTCGCTCGGCGACCTGCTGCTGTCCTCCGGTCCGATCCTGCTCGTGCTGGACGACTGGTTCTTCGAACTGGGCCCACGCCCCGCGGGCGAGTGGAACGACGCCCTGCGCGGATTCGTCGCGGCCCACGCCGACCGGTTCGCCGCCGTCAACCTCACCAACCGGCCGCTGCTCCCCGCCACCGCGGTCCTCGAACCGGCCAGCCTGTGGGGACTGAACGAGGAAGCGGCGGAGGAACGCCTGCTCAGGCGCCTCGGCCTGCAACGCCGACGCGTCCCCAGGACCATCGCCGACCGGGCCCGCTACCCCGAGACGCGGTGCGAGATCTGGGGTGAGGTGCCACGCCGCAACCCCCGGTTCACGGGCCGCGACGATCTGCTGACCACGCTCCACCAGCGCCTCGCCGACGCCGAGCGCGGCGCCGCCGTGTGCACCCTGCTCGGCATGTCCGGCATCGGCAAGACCCAGCTCGCCGCCGAGTACGCGCACCGCTTCAGCCCCGACTACGACGTGGTGTGGTGGATCAACTCCGACGACCGCAACATCCAGCGCGACCGGCTCGGCGAGCTCGCCGTGGAGCTGGGGCTGCGCATCGGCAGCGAACCCGGTGAGCGCATCCGCGCCGCCCGGGAGGCGCTGCGCCGAGGGGAGCCGTACGCCCGCTGGCTGGTGATCTTCGACGGCTGGGACGACACCGACGGCATCAACACCCTGCTGCCCCAGGGCCCCGGACACGTCCTGGTCACCTCGCGCAACCGCGGCTGGAGCGAGCACAGCGACGTCGTCGAGGTCCCCGCCTTCCTGCGCCCGGAGTCCACCGGCTACCTCATGCGCAGGGCCCCGCACATCACCGCGGAACAGGCGGACGAGGTCGCCGCCGAGTTCGGTGACGTACCGCTGCCGCTGGTGCAGGCCGCCTCCTGGCTCGGTGAGTCACGCATGGAGGTGCCCGAGTATCTGCGGATGGTCCGTGAGCGCCGGCTCACCACGGTCGACGAGCCGGCCACCGGCGACGGCTTCCCGCAGTCGTCCATGACGTCCTGGTCGATACTGCTGAACCGGCTGCGCAACGCACAGCCGCAGGCCATCGACATCCTCGGACTGTGCACCTCGTTCGCGCCCGGCCGTATCCCGCTCGGCCTCATCCGCGCCTACCCGCAGACCGACCTGCCCGAGGAACTGCGGTGGATGTCCACCGACCTGCCCTCCTGGACCCGGGCCCTGGACACCCTCGTCAACTACTCCGTGCTCACCCGCGAGACCCGCGGTCCGGTCGGCGTCGAGATGGGCCCGCACCAGGAGTCGGTGCACATGCACCGCCTCGTCCACGACATCGTCTCCAAACTGACCAGCGAGGACGGCCGCACCACCCACCGCCAGGCGGTCCGCAGCCTCCTCGCCCAGGCCGACCCCGGCAACCCGCTGGACAGCCGCAACTGGCCCCGCTACGCCGAGCTGCTGCCGCACCTGGAACCCTCGGGCGCGCTGAGCAGCACCCAGCCGCGCATCCAGGAGACGGTCCTCAACTGCCTGCGCTACTGCATGCGCAGCGGTGAGTACAAGAGCGGGCTGAACCTCGCCCAGCGGATCCGCGACCACTGGTCGCACATCATGGACCCGCTGGCCCAGCCGATGCTCGACCTCACCACCCAGGAGGGCAACATCCTGCGGGCCAGCGGCAGGTTCCGCGAGGCGTACGAGCTCGACCGCACCGTCCATGCCCGGCTCCAGAGCGCCGAGCCGCGCATGGAACTGCCCGAACTGTCGGTCAAGGGCGCCATCGCCGCCAGCCTGCGCCACCTCGGCCGCTACGACGAGGCGCACGCATTGCAGCAGGAAGTCCGCGACGGCTACAGCCGCATGCTCGGCCCGGAGGAGAACCTCACCCTCATCGCCCGGCACAACCTCGGCGTCGGCCTGCGCCTGCTGGGCCGGTACCAGGAGGCGTACGACCTCGACCTGGACACCCTCGCCCGCCGGGAGAGCGTGCTGCGCGCCCGGCACATCAGCACCCTCAGCTCGGGCAACGCGGTCGCCCAGGACCTGCGCCTGCTGGGCCGCTACCGGGACGCCCTCGCCCGCCAGGAGCCGGTGGTCCGCCTCCATGTGCAGGTCCTCGGCGCCCAGCATCCGCAGACGCTCTCGGCCCGCGGCCAACTGGTCATGTGCCGCCGCCGCGAGGGCGGTCACGTCCAGGACGTGGGCCCCGAGATGGCGAGCCTGCTGGACCAGCTGGCCCGGGTGCACGGCCGTGAGCACTACCGCACCCTGGCCTTCATCACCAACTACGGCAACTACCTGCGGGAACACGGCGATCTGAACCAGGCCCGCGACCACATCGACGAGGCCGAGGCCGGATACCGCGCCCTTCTCGGCCCGGCCCACCCGGTGGCCACCGGCATGGTCGCCAACACCGGCCTGGTGATGCAGGCCGCGGGTGAACGCGCCGAGGCCATGGCGATGTTCGAGGCCGCGCTCGCCGGGCTCTCCGCCACCCTCGGCCCCGACCACCCCTGGGTCCTGGGCTGCGCCCTCAACGCCGCCAGCGCCCGCAACCTCAACGGCCGTATCGCGGACGCCGTCGAGCTGAGCCGGGACACCCTGCGCCGGGTGCGGCACGGACTGGGCCACGAGCATCCCCTCACCCTGTCCTGCCAGGTGGCGCTCGCCGCGGACCTGCGGGCGGCGCGGGAACAGGAGGAGGCCGGGAAGCTGGAGGAGGACGGCCTGCTCGGCCTCACCCGCACCCTGGGCGCGCAGCACCCGCACACCATCTCCGCCCGCCAACGCACCAGGCCCTACTGGGACTTCGAGCCCTTCCTGGGCTGAGCGGCAGCCGGCGAACGGAAAGGCCCGGCCCCCCTTGAGGGGACCGGGCCTTCCGGTGTGCTGACGAGACCTACGCCTCGAACACCTCACGCACCAGCTGCTCCTGCTCGGCCTGGTGCCGCTTCGCGGAACCCACCGCCGGGGACGAGCTGTGCGGACGCGAGATGCGCCGCAGCCGCTCGCCGTGCGGGACGTCCGCGCCGACCGCCAGGTCCAGGTGGTCGATCAGGTTGAGCGCGATGAACGGCCAGGCACCCTGGTTCGCCGGCTCCTCCTGGGCCCACAGGTACTTCTCGACGTTCGGGTACTTGGCGATCTCCGCCTGGAGTTCGGCACCCGGCAGCGGGTACAGCCGCTCGACGCGGACGATCGCGATGTCCGTGGCGCCGCGCTTCTGCCGCTCGGCCTCCAGGTCGTAGTACAGCTTGCCCGCGACGAACACGACCTTGCGGACCGCGGCCGGGTCCACCGACGCGTCGCCGATGACCGGACGGAACTGACCCGACGTGAACTCCTCCGTCTTCGACGCGGCGGCCTTCAGGCGCAGCATCGACTTCGGGGTGAAGACCACCAGCGGCTTGTGGTGCGGGTTGTGCACCTGCCACCGCAGGAGGTGGAAGTAGTTCGACGGCAGGGTCGGCATGGCGACCGTCATGTTGTTCTGGGCGCAGAGCTGGAGGAACCGCTCGACACGGGCCGAGGAGTGGTCCGGGCCCTGGCCCTCGTAGCCGTGCGGGAGCAGCAGGGTGACGCCGGACGTCTGGCCCCACTTCTGCTCCGCCGCCGAGATGTACTCGTCGACCACCGTCTGCGCGCCGTTGACGAAGTCACCGAACTGCGCCTCCCACATCACGAGCGCGTCGGGGCGGGCCAGCGAGTAGCCGTACTCGAAGCCCATGACCGCGTACTCGGAGAGCAGGGAGTTGTAGACGTTGTAGCGGGCCTGCTCCTCGGCGAGGTACTGGAGCGGGGTGTACTCCTCGCCCGTCTCACGGTTGATGAGGACCGCGTGACGCTGGCCGAAGGTGCCGCGCTGGGAGTCCTGGCCCGACAGACGGACCGGGGTGCCCTCCAGGAGCAGCGAGCCGACGGCGAGGGTCTCGCCCATGCCCCAGTCGATCGTCCCGTCCTCGACCATCGTCGCCCGGCGCTGCAACTGCGGGAGCAGACGCGGGTGGACGTGGAAGGTGTCGGGGATGTTGACCTGGGACTCGGCGATCCGCTTCACGACCTCCGAGGAGATCGCGGTGTTCACGGCGACCGGGAACTCCGCCTGCGGGTCCGAGATCGGGCCCTCGGCCGGCTGGGCCGTGATGGCCTCGCGGACCTCGGTGAAGACCTTCTCCAGCTGGCCCTGGTAGTCCTGGAGCGCCTGCTCGGCCTCTTCCAGGGTGATGTCGCCGCGACCGATGAGGGACTCGGTGTAGAGCTTGCGCACCGAGCGCTTCTTGTCGATCAGGTCGTACATCAGCGGCTGGGTGAAGGCCGGGTTGTCCGACTCGTTGTGACCGCGGCGGCGGTAGCAGATGAGGTCGATCACGACGTCCTTGTTGAACGCCTGACGGAACTCGAACGCCAGCCGGGCCACGCGGACGACGGCCTCGGGGTCGTCGCCGTTCACATGGAAGATCGGCGCCTCGATCATGCGGGCCACGTCCGTGGCGTACATCGAGGAGCGCGACGACTCGGGAGCCGCCGTGAAGCCGACCTGGTTGTTGATGACGATGTGGACCGTGCCGCCGGTGCGGTAGCCGCGCAGCTGCGACATGTTCAGGGTCTCGGCCACCACGCCCTGGCCCGCGAAGGCCGCGTCACCGTGCAGGGCGACCGGCAGGACCGTGAAGTCAGTGCCGCCCTTGTTGATGATGTCCTGCTTGGCGCGGGCGATGCCCTCGATGACCGGGTCGACCGTCTCCAGGTGGGACGGGTTCGCGGCCAGCGAGACGGTGATCTGCTCGCCGTCGAGGCCCGTGAAGGTGCCCTGGGCGCCCAGGTGGTACTTCACGTCGCCGGAGCCGTGCATCGACTTCGGGTCGAGGTTGCCCTCGAACTCGCGGAAGATCTGCGCGTACGACTTGCCGACGATGTTGGCGAGCACGTTGAGCCGGCCGCGGTGGGCCATGCCGATGACGACCTCGTCCAGGCGCGACTCGGCCGCGGAGTCGATGACCGCGTCGAGCAGCGGGATGACGGACTCGCCGCCCTCCAGGGAGAAGCGCTTCTGGCCGACGTACTTCGTCTGGAGGAAGGTCTCGAAGGCCTCCGCCGCGTTCAGCCGGCGCAGGATGCGCAGCTGCTCCTCGCGCTCCGGCTTGGAGTGCGCGCGCTCGATGCGGTCCTGGATCCACTTGCGCTGCTTGGGGTCCTGGATGTGCATGAACTCGACGCCGGTGGTGCGGCAGTACGAGTCGCGCAGCACACCGAGGATGTCGCGCAGCTTCATCAGGGACTTGCCCGCGAAACCGCCGACCGCGAACTCGCGCTCCAGGTCCCACAGGGTGAGGCCGTGCTCGGTGATGTCGAGGTCGGGGTGCTTGCGCTGGCGGTACTCCAGCGGGTCGGTGTCGGCCATGACGTGGCCGCGGACCCGGTAGGAGTGGATCAGCTCGAAGACACGGGCGGCCTTCGTGACGTCGTCGTCGTGGCTGGCGTCGATGTCCTTGAGCCAGCGGACCGGCTCGTAGGGGATGCGCAGGGCCTCGAAGATGTCGTCGTAGAAGCCGTTCTCGCCGAGCAGGTAGTTCGCGACGACGCGCAGGAACTCGCCGGAGGCGGCGCCCTGGATGACCCGGTGGTCGTAGGTCGACGTGAGCGTCATGACCTTCGAGATGCCGAGCTTGTTCAGGGTGTCCTGGGAGGTGCCCTGGAACTCCGCCGGGTAGTCCATGGAGCCGACGCCCATGATGACCGACTGTCCGGGCATCAGACGCGGGACCGAGTGGACGGTGCCGAGGCCGCCGGGGTTGGTCAGGGAGACCGTGACACCGGAGAAGTCGTCCATCGTCAGCTTGCCGTCACGGGCGCGGCGGACGATGTCCTCGTAGGCCTGCCAGAACTCGAAGAAGTTCAGCGTCTCGGCCTTCTTGATGCCTGCGACGACCAGCTGGCGGTCGCCGTTGGGCTTCACCAGGTCGATGGCGAGGCCGAAGTTGACGTGCTCCGGCTTGACCAGGGTCGGCTTGCCGTCCTTCTCCGTGAAGGAGTAGTTCATCGACGGCATGGCCTTGATGGCCTGCACCATCGCGTACCCGATGAGGTGGGTGAAGGAGATCTTCCCGCCCCGGGCGCGCTTCAGGTGGTTGTTGATCACGATGCGGTTGTCGAAGAGCAGCTTCACCGGGACCGCGCGCACGGACGTGGCCGTGGGCACCTCGATCGAGGCGTTCATGTTCTTCGCGACCGCGGCGGCGGGGCCGCGCAGCGTGACCAGCTCGGGACCCGCCGCGGACGCGGCGGCCGGCGCGGCCTTCGCGGCCGGCTGGGCGGCGGCGGGCTTGGCCGGAGCAGCGGCCGGAGCCGGAGCCGGGGCGGCGGCCTTCGCCGGCGCCGGAGCGGCGGCAGCGGGCTGCGCGGCCGCGGGGGCCGGCGCGGGCACCGAGGGCGCCGCAGGAGCCGCGGGGGCGGCAGGAGCCGCCGGAGCCGGGGCAGCGGGGGCCGGAGCAGCAGCCGCAGCCGGGGCGGCGGCCGCGCCTGGCTTGTAGTCGGCGAAGAAGTCCCACCAGGCTCGGTCTACCGAGTTCGGGTCCTGGAGGTACTGCTGATAGATCTCGTCGACGAGCCACTCATTGGCGCCGAACGCGGCAGCGGGGTTCTTTCCCGCTTGGTCTGCGTCGGTCGAGATGCTCGAGTTACTGGGGGACTGTGGCGACACGGCGGCAACCGCCCTCTTCCGCTTCACAAGGTGATGGACAGCGGGAATAAAGGCTACGCCTCCCTGGCCGGGAAGGTCAGGCCGGGCATGGTCATCGTCGCGTAAGTCACATCGGAGAGCGTGTTTCGGGGCCAGAAATGGCGGGAAACAAGCGTGGTTCCGCTTCTCACGGCGACAGCTGGCAAGGGGTGAGCGCGGCCCCGGACGCCGATGGCGCGGGCCTGTGACCGATCACACGTGTCCGTCAGCGCGGACGTCCGTGGATCTTGGTGCTCCGCTTCGAACTTTACGTCAACTTGGCAGAGATGGAAGTCCCGGGAGAGTGACAAGAATCCGGCAGCCACGCTCGGATTCGGCCACTCCGATCCGGCCGCCGTGCAGATCCACCGCCCAGCGGGCGATGGCCAGACCCAGCCCGGTGCCGCCGTCGCTGCCCGGGCCGTGCGGCCGGGTGATGTTGCCGCGGTTGAACCGCTCGAAGACGCGGTGCCACTCCGAGCGCGGAATGCCGGGGCCCTCGTCGAGAATCTCCAGCTCAAGGGATTCGGGCAGCGGGCCGCGCCGGGCCTTCACGGTGACCCGGCCGTGCGGCGGGCTGTGCTTGACCGCGTTGTCGATGAGATTCGCCACCACCTGGTGGATCCGCTCCGGGTCCGCGTGCGCGGTCAGCTCCGGCGGGGTCACGTCCAGATGCAGATGCACGTCGGTGCGCGTGTGGCTGCCGGATCCGGAACCAAGGCCCGCGCGGGCCGAGGCGACCATGTTGGCCTCCTTCAGCACGCCCGACAGATACGGCCACACCTCGAAGCGGCGCCGCTTCAGCGGGACGACGCCGTTGTCGAGGCGGGAGAGGTCAAGGAGCGTCTCGACCAGCCGGCCGAGCCGCTCCGTCTGCTTCAGGGCCGTACGCATCGTCTCGGGGTCCGCGGGCGAGACCCCGTCCACGATGTTCTCCAGCACCGCGCGGAGGCCCGCGATGGGCGTGCGGAGCTCGTGGGAGACGTTCGCCACCAGCTCCTTGCGCTGCTGTTCCTGGGCCTCCAGGTCGTCGGCCATGCGATTGATCGTCTCGGCCAGGTCCCCGAGCTCGTCGCGACGGTTCTCCCGCACCCGGCGTGTGTAGTCGCCGTGCGAGATGGAGCGGGCGACCGCGTTCATCTCGTCCAGCGGGGCCGTGAGCGAGTGCGCCACGAACTGGGTGATGAGCAGGGTGGCGATCATGGAGAAGACCGTGATGAACCGGATCTCCGTCTTGGTCTGCACCGCGATCATCGACAGGCCCGTGGTGATCAGGACCGAGGCGACGACCAGCGCCCCCAGCTTGGTCTTGATCGAGAACGGGCGCACGCTGCCCCAGGGCTCACCGGAGCCCTTCCACTGCCCCCCGGGGCCTCTCCGTCCGGCCGGGCCCTCGCTCATGGCGTCGGCGTCTCCAGGGCGTAGCCCACGCCGTGCACCGTGCGGATCCGCTCGGCGCCGATCTTCCGCCGCAGCGCCTTGATGTGGCTGTCGACCGTGCGGGTGCCGGAGGCGTCCGCCCAGTCCCACACCTCGGCCAGCAGCTGCTCCCGGGAGAGCACCGCGCGCGGGGTGTTCGCCAGGCACACCAGCAGGTCGAACTCGGTCGGTGTGAGGTGAACATCCTCACTCCGCACCCGCACCCGGCGCTGCGCGTGGTCGATCTCCAGTTCGCCCAGGCGCAGGATGCCCGAGCGGGGCGTGGCGGCGGCCAGTGCCGCCCGCTCCACGCGCCGCAGCAGGACGTGCACCCGGGCCGCCAGCTCACGCATCGAGAACGGCTTGGTCATGTAGTCGTCGGCGCCCACGCCGAGCCCGACCAGCATGTCGGTCTCGTCGTCCCGCGCGGTCAGCATCAGCACCGGCACCGGGCGGGCGGCCTGCACCCGGCGGCAGACCTCCAGGCCGTCGAAGCCGGGCAGCATGATGTCGAGGATCAGCAGATCGGGCTGCCAGGCCTCGGCCGTGTCGACCGCCGCCGGACCGTCGCCCGCGGTCTGCACGAGGAATCCCTCGGCGCGCAGCCGGGTCGCGATGGCCTCCACGATCGTCGGGTCGTCCTCGACCACCAGCACCCGGCGCTGTGCGCCCGGGGTGGCCGTAGCCGTGCCGTTGTGGGAGGTGTGTGTCTGCTCCATCGCCCGCCCCAAAAGTTGCTTTCCGGAATCAGTGGGGTGATTCCGCTCTCTGGCTTGCCTGCGCATGCTTGCGATTGACGCTTGAATGATCTGCGTCAGGGAAGCAGAGTACGGGGAGTCACCGCGCCTCGGCTATCCAGGTCGGACGCCGAGGTGCACGACGTCCGGAACGCCCCGGGCAACCGGGATCTCTTCGGTACGCACCTGTTGGAACCCGGCATTCCATAGGGAACTTTCAAATTCCGGAGAGGGCTGCGCCGACCACACGGCCAGCACCCCGCCCGGGGTCAACACCCTTGCGCAGCTGGCCAGTCCGGCCGGTGAGTACAGCCCGTCGTTGCCCTCGGTGACCGTCCAGCCTGGTCCGTTGTCGATGTCCAGGCACAGAACGTCGTACGTGTCCGATGTCTCATTGACGTAAGTGACAAGATCCGTTTCCAGAATCTTTGCGCGTGCATCCGCCAGTGCCCGCGCGGTGAGCGGGGACAGCGGGCCGGCGCGGTGCCAGTCGATGATGGCGGACTCCCGCTCCACGACCGTGATCCCGCCCCAGCGCGGATTCCCGGCGGCGTGCACGAGCGAGAAGCCGACCCCGAGGCCGCCGATCAGCACGCTCGGCGCGGCCCGGTCGTCCAGCGCGGCGAGCGCGGCGTCGACCAGCAGCCGCTCCGAGCGGCCGTCGGAAGTGTCCATCAGGAAACAGCCGTTGGCGATGATCTGTAGCAACTCCCCGTGCCGGCGCAGCACGACCTCGCCGTGCGGGCCCTCGCGACGGTCCAGGACTTCAGGGGTGTCGTACGAGATGGGCATCAGGTCATTTTGGCAGTTCGGTGGCTTCTGCACAGGGAGTTTCCGGGAGCCGCCCGCCGGACGGTCGTTGAGAACTCCCTGTGAATCGGCGCCCGCGTGGCGCCGGTCACAGACAAAGGCGCGGTCCGGAGCGAATCGTGGGGCGAGACGGAAGGAGGGCCTCGCGGTGGAGCGGACGGAGACGGCCGGCCTTCCCGATGCCCGCGTGCCCGACGCGGTCGGCCCTGACGTGTCCGAGCTGCTCGACGGCATCCCCGCTCAACGGACACCGGCACCGGCCGCCCGCCGGGCTCCGGTACGGCCCCGCCCCTGGCGCCTCCTCCCCACCCCCACCGGGACCCCCCTCACCTTCGGTTACGCCGCCGTCCTCGCCGTGACCTCGCTGGTCACCGAGTACGCCGACCCCGACCTCGTGCACACCCTGCTCCAGGGCTCCAGCACCGATGTGGCGCACCTCGTGCGGACGCCGGTGCTGGTGCTGCTCGCGAGCGCGCTGTGGATCGCGGGCGGACTGCTGTCGCCGTACACCCTCGGCTTCCTGGTCGTGCTGACCGCGTTGGAGCGGCGGATCGGCGGGGCGCGGGCGGCCGTGGTGTTCCTGCTCGGGCATGTCGGGGCCACGCTGGCGACCGAAGTGCCGGTGGGGCTCGCGGTGCTGGCCGGGCGGCTGCCGGACAGCTCGCTGCACCGACTGGACTACGGCATCAGCTTCGGGGTCGCCGCGAGCTTCGGGGCGCTCGCGGGGCTGCTGAGGCCCTGGCTGCGATGGCCGTCGCTGGCGCTGTTCGGCGCGATGCTGGTCCAGGACCTGCTCGCTTTCACCGATCCGCTGAGCAACTGGGGGCATCTGTTCTCGCTGGCGATCGGGGTGGGCGCGTGGCCGTTGGTCAGGCGGTGGCGGCGAGTTGGGAGAGCAGCTCGGTGACGATCTCCTGTGGGGTGTGGCGGTAGAGGGCGCGGTACTGGGTGCCCTGGAGGAAGGCGGGGAGGTCCATCCTCTCCAGGCACACCGGAACGAGTTTCACGCGCCGTTCGATCGAGGCCCGGTGCAGTTCGCGGGCTTCGAACATGCAGTACTCGCTCTCCAGGTACTCCTTCGACAGCAGCAGCACGCCGACCGCGGTCCGCGCCAGATTGCCGATCAGGTCGTCCAGCCAGTCCTCACCGACGCCGATGGCACCCTGCTCGCGGAAGTCGAAGACCTTCTGGAAGCGCTCGTTGAGCAGGCCGGAGAACGCGGCGGCCCGGTCGCCGTTGGCGGAGGCGTAGCTCAGGAAGACACGTTCGTTGCGTTTGGCGGCGGAGCGGAAGTAGTCCAGGGCCTGCGCGGTGCTGCCGATGTAGCGGGGCGGTTCGTCGATGACCCGCAGATGCGGATCGACGGCCGCGCCGAGGTCGTCGGGATCGCGCCAGCGCAGGATCGCCTTGCGGTGGCCGGTCGCGGTCTCGCCGTACAGCACGTTCTCCAGCGGCTCGAAGACGCGCGGCGAGAGGATCGGCAGCGTCGGAACGAACTGGCCGTGCGTGAAGGCGGCCACGAGATGGCCCTCCACGGTGTCCAGATCGACGATCACCCAGTCACAGGCCCGCAGCCGGGTGACCAGATCGAGGTCGAGGCGGGGTGGCCAGGGCAGCACGACGGGTTCCCAGGAGTGTTCCTCCAGCGCCTCGGTCAGCACCGACGTGGCGGACCCGTTGTCCGGCGAGACCACCAGCCCCACCTGGCGCTGGTGGTGCGACCGCCGCCGCTGCGCCGACGCCGACGCGTGCGCCTCGGCGAGGAACCCCCGGTAGACCGACTCGACCTTCCCCGGCAGCGCGGACTGGTTCGCCGCCTCGGTCTCCTGGGCGTCGTAGGGCACCAGGCGGACGCTCTCGGGGGCCCGTAACGCGGGCAGCAGCCGTTGGTCGTGGAAGACGACGGCCGGTTTGCGGGCCCGTACCGCCATGCCCAGTTCCAGCCGGAAGTAGCGGGCCATGTGCCGCAGCCGGGGCAGCAGATGCACCTCACGGGCCCCGCCCGGCAGCGGATGGATGCCGACGAACCCGTCCGCGTCCCGGATCATGCGCTCCAGACGGACCGGGCTGGTGAAGGACAGCGCCTCGTCGACCCGGAACGAGATGTCCTCGGCGGAGCTGAGCAGCTCCCAGAAGTAGAGGTTCTCGGCGGGGGAGTGGTACCGGTGGCTGAGGAAGACGTTGAGCCGGGCCGGTGACTCCATCAGACGCCCCCGGGGCTCTGCGGCGGCGTCGCCCCGCCCGGCACCCCCGTCGGCAGCCCCGGAACCACCGGCGGTGCGGGTGGCTCCGTCTGCTTCAGACGGTTGTAGACCGCGTCGAACGTGAAGCCCGAGACATAGCCGACGGCGAGGACGAAGAAGAGCAGCCGGCGGACGCCCTCACCGGCCAGGATGTCGGGGGACGCGGCGAGTTGGGCGGAGACGAAGAGCAGGAAGGCGATTCCGCCGGCCGACATGCCGAGGACCGCCGTCCGCGCCCAGTGCGTCTCGCGGTCGAAGACGGTGCGGGTGATCGCCCCCGAGGTGCCGGTGGCCAGCGCGCCCACGATGAGCGCGCTGAGATTGACCGCGGTGCTCGACTCGACGGCGTAGGTGAGCGGGATGGTGGCGAAGCCGAGCAGGAGCAGCAGCATCCCGGTGACCGCGCCGAGCCCGGCCCGCAGGGTGGCGCCCCGCCGGGACCTGGCCTCCTCGCGCTGCTTCTGCGCACGCCGTTCCCGCTGGGTGCCCAGCACCCTGACCAGTCGCTGTGCGCTGTCCCTGCCCCAGGGCGCGCCCATGGCCGAGACCTCGTCCGGCGTGGCGTGGTGGGTGGAGCGGTTCATGGTGTCCCAGACCTTGCGGGAGGCACCCCCGAACCACGCCACCGGATACACCGGTATCCCGAACGCGAGGCAGATCATCCCGGTGACCAGCGTGGAACGTCCGCCACCGACGAGGACCACCCCGTCGACCTCGCGCAGCGACCGGTAGAAGCCGACCTCCCAGTCGGCACCCGGATCGTTGCGTACGTCGAAGACCTCCGGCCGCTCGACGAGGTGCGGGAAGTCGGTCTCGGCGTCGTCGTCGTAGGGCGGCCGTACCTGGACCGAGCCCGGCGGCAGGTCCTCGCGGGTGAGGTATCCGGTGACGACACGGTCCTCCACGAACTGCGCCTCGCTTGAGTACACGACGATCCGGCACCCGGCCGCGGCCAGCGCCGTCCCGATCTCCTCACCGGCCGTCAGCGCGGCCTCGGTGTCGCCCATCGGGGGGTCGTACGAACGCCCCGGATCCGCACTCCCCAGCACAGCGATCAACGGCCCCATCGGCCATCCCCCCTCCACGCCGGCTTGGAACACGGCGCGCAGGAAGTTCCCTTCCGTCAGTTCCCGTCCCGCAAACGGGCTTTGGCCAGCCCTGCCGCCAACGCCGGGATGCCGAGCCGCTGTTCGTCCTCCGGGCCGGCGCCGTGCAGGCGGTTCCGCAGCTGATACGGATCGGCGCGCAGGTCGTAGTACTCGCGGAAGAGCACCTTGCCGTCGCCGTGCGGGCGGCCGTCGGTGCCGAGGCGGGTGCGGTAGTACTCCGTGTACTGCTCGGTTTTGCCGACGTACGACGCCCAGGTGTGGATCGGCTGCTTGTCCTGCCGGTTCCACCACCACTCGGCGAGCAGATGGCTGCGGTCGCTGTCCCGGTCGAGCAGGGAGTGGCCGTCCTGCGGGGTGTCCGGGGCGACGCCCGCCGCGGCGAGGAGGGTGGGCGCGATGTCGACGTGGCCGGTGAGCCGGTCGTCGGCGCGGGCGTCGCCGTGCCCGCCGGCGGGCCAGGAGAGGTGGAAGGGCACTTCGAGGCTCGGCCGGTAGGGCACCGACTTGCGCAGCCAGCCGTGGTCGCCCCAGCACAGGCCGTGGTCGCTGGTGAACAGCACGAGCGTGTTGTCGAGTTGGCCGAGCGCGCGCAGCTTGTCGCGGAAGTCGCGCATCGCGTCGTCCACGGACAGCAGCGTGCGCAGCTGACGGGTGCGCAGGGCGCTGCCCTCGGCGAAGGTGTGGTGGGCCCGGCGGAGGTAGGGCGGTTTGTCGCCCTTGCTGGGCTCGAACACCGACGGGCGGCCCTGCCACTCGGGCACGCGCGTGTGGGCGTACCTCCGCTCCGGGATGTTCACCTCGTGCGCGGAGCGCGTGGCGACGAACGCGAACCAGGGGCGGCTGTCGTCGCGCGAGCGCTCGATGAAGTCGAGGGCGCGGTCCTTGATGACGGTGGTGTTGTAGCCGGGGAGGGTCCGGACGGTGCCGTTGTCGTTGTAGTGGCCGTTGTAGTAGCGCACCGGCTCCTGGAGCAGCCACTCGTCGAAGTGGGGCGGGTTGTGGCCGGTGGGCCAGTAGTTGAGGTACTTGCCGAACAGGCCGGTGCGGTAGCCCGCCTCGTGCAACCGGCACTGGACCGTGGTGCGTTGGTCGAGATGGCCGGGGTGGCGGGTGTCGAGGAGGCCGTGGTTGTGGGCGTACCGGCCGGACATGATCGACGCCCGGGACGGGGCGCAGAGCGGGGTGTTGGCGTGCGCGCGCCCGAAGGTCGTGCCGTGGCCGCCGAGCCAGTCCAGGGTCTGGGGGAGGGCCCAGTCCGTGTCCTTCGGCTGGTCGTCGGTGAGGACCAGGAGGATGTTGGGGCGGTCGCTGCCGCGGGGCACGGGGGAGGCGGGTGGCCGGCTCGCCACGGGGGCGGCGGTGCGGCCGGGGCCGGTGGCGGTGGCCGTGGGCGAGCCGCCGCCGGTGGCCTTGAGGACGAACGGTATAGCCGCCCCCGTCGCCGCCACGGCCGCTCCGGTCATCACCGCGCGCCGCCCCGGCCCGCGCCGCCGCTCCCCACCGCTCATCCGTTGCCCCAAGTCCCCGTAAAACCCCGTATAAACGCTCAATCGAGCTGTGAATGAGCTTGCAGTGTGCAGGGACTTCCTGTGAACGGCGTTGCGGGGATGTCGCGGCGGCCTTGCGATGACGTGGAGATCGGGGCTGGTCAGCGATCCCCGGACGCCTCCGGCGTCCACACGTACGGCGTGGTCGTCGTCACCGCCGTGAAGCCCAGCCGGCGCAGGATCGGGGCGCTGTCGTCGGAGGCGTCCACGTGCAGATAGGTCACGCCGCGGGCGGCGGCGAGGGCGGCGCGGGTGGCGACGAGCGCGCGGTAGATCCCGCGGCCCCGCCACGCGGCGAGCGTGGAGCCGCCCCACAGGCTCGCGAAGTCGGTGCCCGCGCGGAAGGCCAGCCAGGCGGCGGCGACGACCTCGCCGTCCGCCTCGGCGACGTAGACCGCGATCTCGTCGGGAGCGGCGGCGACCCGGCCGATGAGATCGTCGGCGAGCCACCCCCGGTCCTGCCCCCACACGGCCGACTCCATGGCGGCGATCCGCCGCATGTCCGCGTCGGCGGTCACCCGCCGCAGGGTGACCCCGTCCGGCGGCACGGACTCCTGTACGGCCATCTCGGCCGCGCGCCCGATCAGCACCGTCTCCCGGTCCTCCGGCACGAACCCGGCGGCGCGGAGTCGCCGGGTGAGGTCGGCGGGGGTGTCGTGGGCGCGCGTCTTCCACTCCACCGCCTCACCCCGCGCGGCGAAGAAGTCCCGCTGCCGGGCGATCAGCCGGTCCAGTTCCGCGCCGTCCGTCCCGAGGTCGCGCGGCCCGCTCAGGAACCCCCGGAACTGCCCGACGATCCGCAGCAGCGGCCCGTCCTTGTCGTACGTCACCCCGGCCGGCGGGGTGGGCGGCACACCGCGCATCTGGTCGTCGTAGGCGGCGAGGTAGGTCTGTGTATCGGTCACGGGGTGAACGTACGCGGGCGCGGGGACGGGGCAACTTCTTTTCCCCGCCGCCTGTTTCAGTTCCCGGTGTACTTCGCGCTCGTCAGCACCGCCGACACCGACCACCCCAGCGACGCGTACAGCGCCCTTCCCGCGGGCGTGCCCGCCAGCACGCATCGTTCCGCCCCCTGTTCCAGCGCCGCCCGCTGGAGGGTACGCATGACGAGGGTGGCGAGGCCGCGGCGCTGGTGGGCGGGGGAGGTGGCGATCTGGTCGGCGACCGCGGTGACGCCGGTCGGGGCGAGCTGGCCGCGGGCCGCCCAGGAGCCGTCGGGACCGGCGACCATGGTGCGGACGACTCCGCCGCGCGACCAGGTGTGCTGCCGGTAACCCTCCGGGAGCGGGGGCACCTCGGCGGTCGCCGGGGTGAGGGGGAGCGTCATCAGATAGCCGGGCTCGGGGTCGACCCACCAGCGGTCGTCCAGCCAGCCGGAGACGACGGCCGGATGCCGGAACGCCTTGAGCCAGACCCCGGCCCCGGTCACCGCCTCGGCGACCTTCCGTACGGCCGCCGCCTCGACGCCCTCGCCGATCGCGCCGAGGACGTGCCGGGTGACGTGTCCGTCCATGCCCATGTCGATCGTGCAGCCCCAGGGCTCCAGCACCGGCGGGGCGGCCCCGCGCGAGACGACCCACCCGTCCACCCAGGCCCGCACGGTCTCGTCCACGACATCTCCCCGTAACAGTTGGAATGCTTCTTCGGCTATTACCGTTGTGGACGATACGTGGCCCGTCACGCAGCCCGACAGACGTGATCGCTCACAGCGAACGCGCCTGGGGGAACATTCAGGGGCTCACGTGCATTGAGTCGGCATAGCTCAACTTGAGTGCCGAAGGGGAGATCATGGCTTCGACGTCCACACCGCTCACTCTGCCTGTGCTGCCGCTCGACGACGAGGTCGTGCTGCCCGGAATGGTGGTCCCGCTCGATCTGAACGACGCCGATGTGCGTGCCGCGGTGGAGGCCGCCCAGGCCGCCGCCCGTTCCGAGCCCGGGAAGCCCAAGGTCCTGCTGGTGCCGCGGATCGACGGCACCTACGCGAGCACCGGTGTCCTCGGCACCGTCGAGCAGGTCGGCCGGCTCGCCGACGGCGACCCGGGCGCGCTCATCCGCGGTCGCGGGCGTGTGCAGATCGGCGCCGGGACCACCGGCCCGGGCGCGGCGCTGTGGGTCGAGGGCACGCGGATCGACGAGACGGTTCCCGAGCCGCAGCCCGGCCATGTCACCGAACTGGTCAAGGAGTACAAGGCCCTTGCCACCGCCTGGCTGCGCAAGCGCGGCGCCTGGCAGGTCGTGGACCGCGTCCAGGCCATCGACGACGTCTCCACGCTCGCCGACAACTCCGGCTACTCGCCCTTCCTGACCACCGAGCAGAAGGTCGAGCTGCTGGAGACCGCCGACCCGGTCGCCCGCCTCAAGCTCGCCACCCAGCAGCTGCGCGACCACCTTGCCGAGCAGGACGTCGCCGAGACCATCGCCAAGGACGTCCAGGAGGGCGTCGACAAGCAGCAGCGCGAGTTCCTGCTCCGCCGCCAGCTGGAAGCCGTACGCAAGGAACTGCGCGAGCTCAACGGCGACGCCAAGGACGCGGCCGAGGAGTCCGACGACTACCGCGCCCGGGTGGAGGCCGCCGACCTGCCCGAGAAGGTCCGCGAGGCGGCCCTCAAGGAGGTCGACAAGCTGGAGCGGTCCAGCGACCAGTCCCCGGAGGGCTCCTGGATCCGCACCTGGCTGGACACCGTCCTCGAACTCCCGTGGAACGAACGCACGCAGGACGCGTACGACATCCAGGGCGCCCAGGCCGTGCTCGACGCCGAGCACGCGGGCCTGGAGGACGTGAAGGAGCGGATCACCGAGTACCTGGCGGTGCGCAAGCGCCGCAATGACCGCGGGCTCGGTGTGGTCGGCGGGCGGCGCGGCGGTGCCGTACTGGCGCTCGTAGGGCCTCCCGGCGTCGGCAAGACGTCCCTGGGTGAGTCCGTCGCGCACGCCATGGGCCGCAAGTTCGTCCGTGTCGCCCTCGGCGGCGTCCGCGACGAGGCGGAGATCCGCGGCCACCGGCGGACCTACGTCGGCGCGCTGCCCGGCCGGATCGTGCGGGCCATCAAGGAGGCCGGGTCGATGAACCCGGTGGTCCTGCTGGACGAGATCGACAAGGTGGGCTCCGACTTCCGCGGCGACCCGGCCGCGGCGCTCCTCGAAGTCCTCGACCCGGCGCAGAACCACACCTTCCGCGACCACTACCTGGAGGTCGAACTCGACCTGAGCGACGTGGTGTTCCTGGCGACGGCGAACGTCCTGGAGGCCATCCCGGAGGCCCTGCTCGACCGTATGGAGCTGGTCCGCCTGGACGGCTACACCGAGGACGAGAAGGTCGTCATCGCCCGTGACCACCTGCTCCCGCGCCAGCTGGAGCGGGCCGGCCTCGACAAGGACGAGGTCACGCTGGAGGAGAGCGCGCTGCGCAAGCTCGCCGGCGAGTACACCCGCGAGGCGGGCGTCCGCACCCTGGAGCGGGCGATCGCGAGGCTGCTGCGGAAGGTCGCCGCCCAGCACGAACTCGGCGAGCGCAAGCTGCCGTTCACCGTGACGGACGGGGAGCTGCGCGACCTGATCGGCCGTCCGCACCACGTCCCCGAGTCCGCCCAGGACCCGGCCGAGCGCCGCACGGCGGTGCCGGGCGTGGCGACCGGCCTGGCGGTGACCGGAGCCGGCGGTGACGTCCTGTTCGTCGAGGCGTCCCTGGCCGACCCGGAGACGGGCGCGGCGGGGCTGACCCTCACCGGTCAGCTGGGCGACGTGATGAAGGAGAGCGCGCAGATCGCCCTGTCCTTCCTGCGCTCGCACGGCGCCGAACTCGAACTGCCGGTCGCCGACCTGAAGGACCGGGGCGTGCACATCCACTTCCCGGCGGGCGCGGTCCCGAAGGACGGGCCGAGCGCGGGCATCACGATGACGACGGCCCTGGCATCGCTGCTGAGCGGACGCCAGGTTCGCACGGACGTGGCGATGACCGGCGAGGTGTCCCTGACCGGCCGGGTCCTGCCCATCGGCGGTGTGAAGCAGAAGCTGCTGGCCGCGCACCGGGCGGGCGTCACGACCGTCATCATCCCGAAGCGCAACGAGGCCGACCTGGACGACGTCCCGTCGGAGGTGCTGGACAAGCTGGAGGTCCACCCGGTGACCGACGTCCGCCAGGTCCTGGAGCTGGCGCTGTCCCCGGCGACGGCCGGGGCGACGCCGGAGGTTCCGGTGGCGGCGTGACTTCCGGTCGCGGCGTGACGGACGCGACCGGATGAGATGAAGGCCCGGGTTCTCAAGAGAGAGGCCCGGGCCTTCACTGTGTTTCATCCGTTGGCGAGCGCCACGACCCTGTCGAGAGCCCCGTTGAACTTGTTGTGGTCGCCGACGGTCGGCCCGGAGGAGGTGTACTGCCAGATGGTCTGGTAGGCCCATCCGGCGGGCAGCGTCCCCACGGTGGACGCGTACCGCGCGATCCACAACGGGTTGGCGGTGGCGAACCCGCCGTAGTTCCCCGTGCACTCCGTCCACCAGGTGGTGGCGGTGTAGATGACGGCGTCACGGCCGGTCCGCGCCTTGTACCGGTTCAGGAAGTCGCGGATCCACGTCACCATCGCGCTCTGCGTCTTGCCGTAGCAGGAGGCGCCGTACGGGTTCCACTCGATGTCGAGCGCGCCGGGCAGCGTCCTGCCGTCCTGGGACCAGCCGCCGCCGTGGTCGACGAAGTAGTCGGCCTGGGTGGCGCCGCCGGTCGTGTCCGGGGTGGCGAAGTGGTAGGAGCCGCGGACCATGCCGACGCTGTAGGAGCCGTTGTACTGCTGGGCGAAGTAAGGGTTCGTGTAGTACGTCCCTTCGGTCGCCTTCGCGTAAGCCCACTTCACCCCGCTGCTCCACAGCGTGGACCAGGCGACGTTGCCCTGATGGCTGGAGACGTCCACGCCCTCGGTCTGAGCGGCACGAGTGTCGCGCGGGGTGCCGTTCTGGCCGTCGTGGGCGAGGACGCCGATGCCCATGTAGGCGGAGCCGCGGGCGGGGGTGTCGGCGGCGGAAGCGGTGGTGGGGAGGGAGACGGCGGCGAGGAGGGTCGCGACGAGGGCGGTGAGGAACAGGCGGACCGGTCTGGGTCTGAGTCTGGGTCTGCGCACGGGCATGCGTGCCTCCGGAGGCTCGGTGGGGGGACGTGCCGGAACTGAACTGGGGGTGTGGGGGGTGTTCTCGTGTACGTCCTGGCGTGGTCATGCCAGCGAGTGCCTGGTAAAGAAGCTACGCACGTAGAAGAGCGCGGGGGAAGAGGGGCTGGGGGCTGCCGTTGGTCTTGACCTGCGAAATACTGACCGAGCTGCGGCGATGACGGCATTTGGCGGAAACTTTCACGACCCGGAAACCGAGGCAGGGACTGACGTGCACGAAGACGCGAACGGCGGCGGAAGCGGAGCCGGCTCCGCCCTGCCCGGGAGTGGTGTGGACCAGCCCGAGTTCCTGGCACTGGAACGGGAGTTGACCGTCCTGCTCCGGCGCGCCCGCGCCAACCAGGGCGAGATGGCCCGCGAGGTCCACCCGGACCTGGAGTCCTCCGCGTACGGCCTCCTGGTCCGCCTCGACGAGCACGGCCGCCAACGGGCCACGGAACTCGCCGCGTACATCGGCGTGGGCAAGGCGACGATGTCCCGCCAGCTCCGGGCCCTCGAAGACCTCGGCCTCGTCACCCGCGCACCCGATCCGGCGGACGGGCGGGCGTGGCTGGTCGAGTTGACGGAGGAGGGGCGGTCACGGGTGGGGCGGGTACGGGACGCTCGGCGGGCTCGGTATGCGGGGCGGCTGGCGGACTGGGACCCGCGGGAGGTCTCGGAACTGGCCCGGCTGCTGAACCAACTGAACCTGGGCATGGAGAAATAGGCGGCCGGCCGGCGGTACATCGCACCTCGTAGGGGGAATTGGGCCGTTACGAGTGCCGGTGCCCTGGTGGCGCCCTAGCCGGGGCCGAGCGGTACGACGTCTTCTTCTCCTACGCACACGGCGACGGGGAGTGGCCCGTCGCGCTCGCGGAGAATCTTCAGCGGCTCGGGTTGAGGGTCTGGTTCGACCGTTGGGAGATGGTCGGCGGGCAGTTGGTGCCCATGCGGTTGCAGGAGGGGCTGGCGAGCTCCGCCGCGGTGGTGGCCGTGGTGACCCCCATCCACCGCACAGGCACCGGAACCCGCCGTCGAGGACGCGGCGGCCGAGGCCAGGGCAGGGCTGGCCCGGGAGCTGCTGGGTCGAGGAGTGCCGAGCGTGCTGGCCATGACCGAGGCGGTCACCGACCCCTACGCCACCGAACTGGCGGCCTGCGTTGGACTGGTCCATCCCCACGCTCTTCCTGGCCGGTCCGCCGAAAGGGATGCAGAGATCATCATGTCGGCCACTCTTCCGAGCGCTGACCCCCCAGAGCCCGACACTGCCCCCACCCCCTGACTCACCACTCCACAAACACCACCGAAGCATCGTCATGCCGCTTGCTCCGCCCCAGAAACGCCCGCTCCACATCCGCCTCCTCCAACTCCCGCACCCGCCCCACCAACGCCGCGGCCCCCTCCTTCCGTACGAACGTGAAGCAGTCCCCCCAACCCCCCTCCCGGAACTTCTCCACCCACCGAGTCGCTCCGTCCGTCATCGCGGCCAACGCCCGCACCGACGACCGCGGCAGCAGCCCCGTCACCGCAAGCCCCGCCACCGAGGGATCCGCGGCCGCGGTGAAGAAGCCGCCCTCCTTGTTGCGGAGGTGCGCGTCGATGAAGGCGTCGCTCGTCAAAGACGTCCGCGGCAGCAGGGCCAGGCGGTCGTCCGCCAGGGCCGTCACCGCCCCGTCCGGCGCCTCCACCAGCAGGACCGAGTCCGACAGGACCAGGTACTCCAGCGACGCGGCCGACCATCGCGCCACCACCACCGTGGCCTGAGGTGTGCGTGGGTGAGAAAGGTCACACGTGTGCGCATGGGAATCGGCGGTACGTGCAATCGCGAGGCTCAGTGCCTCGCTCAGCGGCACATCCGGGAGGGAAACGGTCAGTTCGGTCAGTGCGCCGCCCAGACGTGAGACGAACCAGGGGACGGAATGCAGACAGCCGGTGGGGCCCTTCGGCGGTGTCACGCCGTCGAGGAGCACCAGCGCCCCGCCCCCGCCGGACGCCGGAAGGCTCACGCTCGCGAAGTCCTCGTTGGGGCGGGTCGGATCGCCGGGCTCCGAGACGAGTTCAGTACGCATCCAGCCAGTCTGCACGAGCCCTTCACAGCGTTCACGAAAGGCTGGCATCGGTTGCCGAATCGGTGCAGGCGCGCAGGTCAGGCGTCTGATTTGGGGTGGAATGCTTCACTCCGGCCGCGCGTGGCGGCAGATCATGCCATCGTGCGCCCGGGACGTCCAACCGGCCCGCCGCACAAGGCCCCTGACTGTGCCACGGGAACTTGCTCCCCAACTCCCCTCCGGGGTTCACTCCTTCGAGTGGCGGGTCGGGTGATGCCCGACCACTGCCCACTGGCGCTGGGAGGGTCGGGAACCGTACCGGGAGTACCCGTCAGTTGACGGAGCGTCACCCGGGCCCATGGGTACACGAGTCAGGAATGCGAGCACCGGTGCAGAAGACGCGGCCTCGTCGTACGAGCAAGCAGACGGCCTCCGCCGACACCACCTCCGCCACCGCCCCTGACGGGGCCGTCGTGGGCAAGGGCCGTCCCACCCACGTACGCAACCGGCTCATCGTCGCCGTCGCCGTCGTGGCCGCCGCCATCGCCGGGGCCGGAGCCCCCTCCGTGCTCGCCGCCTCCCAGGACCTCAGCGACTCCCAGGACCTGGTGACCCTCGCCGAGCAGACCCAGGACGCCCTCGCCCTCGCCCACGCGCTCGCCGACGAGCGGGACGAGGTCACCTCCTACGTCGCCGCCGGGCGCCCCCGGTCCAAGGCGCCGTCAGAGCAGCGCAGCGCCCGCGTCGACCGGCAGGTCGAGGAAATGCGCGCCGACACCGACACCCCGGCCGACCTCCGTGCCGACCTCGACGGGATCGCCGCCCTGCGCAGAGCGGTGCTCACCGGCAAGAGCACCGCTCTCGAAGTGCACGCCTCCTACTCCGCCACCATCACCGAGCTGCACCGCCTCGCCGAGCAACTGGCCGAGCAGCTGCCGCCCCGCGCCGGCTCCGGCGCGTACTCCCTCGCCGAGCTGGACTCCGCCGTCCAGCAGGCCGCCGCCACCCGCGGCCTGCTCCTGGCCGCCCTCAGCGTGCCCAGCAGCACCCAGACGGTCACCGACCCCATCACCGGGATCGCCTCCACCGTCACCACCACCTCCGACGCCGACGCCAAGCAGCGCGCCGCCCTCACCGCCGCCGCCCAGCAGGCCCGACTGCGCTCCGACGCCGCGCTCGCCGACTTCCACGAGACCGCGCCCAAGGACACCGCCGCCCGGTACGACTCCACCGTCACCGGCCCCGAGGTCAACTCCGCCGAGAAGTACCTGGCCTCCCTCACCGACCAGCCCACCCTCTCCGACCGCGAGTTCGCCACCAGCGCCAAGAAGCTCGACGCCGCCCTCTCCGCTCGCGTCGAGCTGATGCGCGGCGTGGAGTCCGCGCTCTACCACCAGCGCACCGAGGACCTCGCCCAGCTCCGCGACGACGACGTCACCGCCTGGGAGATCCGCATCGCGGTCCTGGGCGCCCTCATGCTGCTCACCGTCGGCATCGCCACCGCCATGGCCCGTACGCTCACCCGCCCGCTGGCGGTCCTGCGGCTGGGCACCGCGCGGCTGGCCACGGCGGCGGACCCGGCCACCGCGGAACCCGTCAAGTTCACCGGCCGCAACGACGAGTTCGCCCAGGTCGTCCGCTCCGTCAACGCCCTGCACGCGCATGTCGCCGGCGTCCAGGGGCGGATCACCACCCTTGAGGCCGACCGCAAGCACCTCGTCGCCCAGCGTCAGAAGATGGCCGACGCCCGCGAGGAACTGCGCGCCGAACTCGCCGAGTCCGCAGCTCAGTTGACCCGCCTGCGCGAAAGCATCGGCGGCACCTTCGTCAACCTCGCACTGCGCACGCTCGGTCTGGTCGAGCGCCAACTCGCCGTCATCGAGGGCCTGGAGGAGCGCGAGCAGGACCCCGACCGCCTCGCGACCCTCTTCAAGCTCGACCACTTCGCCACCGTCATGCGCCGCCACAGCGAGAACCTCCTGGTCCTCGCCGGCACGGAACACGTCCAGCAGCACGCGGGCCCGGTCCCGCTGGTGGACGTCGTCCGGGCCGCGGTCAGCGAGATCGAGCGCTACGAGCGGGTCCGCATCGCCGCGCTCCCGCCCCACGCGCACGTCGCGGGCTTCGCCGCCGACGACCTCTCCCACCTCCTCGCGGAGTTGATGGAGAACGCCACGTCCTTCTCCCCGCCGGACATGCCCGTCGAGGTCTCCGGCTGGCTGCTGGAGAGCGGCGAGGTCATGCTCTCCGTCCAGGACGAGGGCATCGGCATGACCGAGGACCGCCTGACGAGCCTCAACTCCCGCCTCGCCGAGTTCGACCCGGACTCCCCGTACGACCAGGAGGGCGAGGAGGGTCTCGGCCTCGGCCTCTACGTCGTCGCCCGCCTGGCCCACCGCCACGGCGTCCGCGTCCGGCTGCGCGAGCAGAAGCAGGGCGGTATCGCGGCGGTGGTGGTCCTGCCGAAGCCGCTGCTGGCGGCGGCACCGGCGGCAGCGGTCCCGTCCGCGACCTCCGCGACCTCCCCGCTGTCGGCCACGACCCACTCCTTCTCCCTCCCGGGCGCCGACGCGGAGGCCAACTCCAATGTCCTGCCGGGCCGTTCGGTGGGTGCGGGCGACCCGCTGGTGGAGCTGGCGGAGAAGACCGTACGGAAGTCGGAGTCCGCGTCGGAGACGACGATGGAACTCCTGGCCCCGGTACCGGCCCCCACCGACGAGCGCCCGGCGAAGACCGACGAACAACCCGCGGCCGCCGACGGCGAATCCGCCCCGCAGGGGCCACCCGCACCCGACGACGAAAGCAGTACGGGTGGTACGGGTGGGAACAACTCCGTCGAAGGCGAAGCCGAGACGGAACACGACCGCGCCGACGACGAACAACTCACCGCAAAGGGCCTCCCCAAGCGCACCCCGAAGATCACGGCACCATCAGATCAACCGCCCCGCCAGCGCACGGCATCCGTGGACGCCGACGCCCTCCGCCGTAGGCTCGGTGGCTTCCGCCGGGGGGCGGAGGCGGGCTACCGCGACGTGGAAGCAGAGATCGCCGAACAGACGGGGCAGACGAGGACGCCCGCACATTCCGAAGAAGCCACGGGGGGCACTCCCGAGGAGGCAAGCAGTTGACCGCGCCCAGTACCTTCGGACTGAGCAGTGAAGCCCGCAACCTGCACTGGCTGCTGACGAACCTGGTCGAGGAGGTGCCGGGCATCCAGTCAGTAGCGGTGGTCTCATCGGACGGCCTGCTCCTGCTCTCCTCCGACCCCGGCCGAAACGACGAGGCCCGCACCCCCACCCCCGGGCCCAAGGGCCCGCGCGGATCGTCGGCCGACCTCGCCACCATCGTCTCCGGCATCGGCAGCCTCACCATCGGCGCCGCCAAGCTCATGGAGTCCGGCCCGGTGAAGCACACGATGGTCGCGATGGACGAGGGCAGCCTGTTCGTGATGTCGATCAGCGACGGCTCGCTGCTCGGTGTGCACGGCTCCGCCGACTGCGACATGAGCGTCGTGGCGTACCACATGGCCCTGTTCGTGGGCCGCGCCGGCCATGTCCTGACCCCCGAACTCCGCAGCGAGCTCCGAAAATCCCTGGAGAGCGAGACCCAGTCGGCAGGGAGTCCCCGATGACCGATCGTCCCCACCTCCCCGTCCGCGGCGGCGACCGCAAGCCCGCCCGCGTCCGCCCCTACTCGCTCACCGGCGGCCGTACCCGCTTCGGCCACGTCCTCCTCGTGGAGACGTTCGTGGCGAGCACCAACGCGCTCGAGGCCGCCGAGGAGCGCAAGGAACTGATGAATGGTTCCCTCAACACCCGGGTCATGCCGGAGCTGCGGGCCATCGTCGAACTCTGCCGCCGGATGCGCACGGTGGCCGAGATCGCCGCGCTGCTGAAGATGCCGCTCGGTGTGGTCCGGGTGTTGCTCAGCGACCTCGCGGACCAGGGAAAGATCCGTGTGTACGGCACCGGCACCGGTCACGGCACCGGCCGTCCGGACCGCGCTCTGCTCGAAAGGGTGCTGAATGGACTCCGTCGTCTTTGAGAACGCCGGCGCGGACACCGGCGTGGGTGCGGACACCGGCGTCGGCGCGGCCACTGGCCACGGCGCGGACACTGGCTACGGCGCGGACACCGGCTTCGGCGCGGACACCGCCTTCGGCGTGGACACCGACGAGGACCTGAAGTCCTGGCAGACGGACCGCACCCGGGCCCCGGTCGCGACGAAGATCGTGGTCGCCGGTGGCTTCGGCGTCGGCAAGACCACCCTCGTCACCGCCGTCTCCGAGATCACGCCTTTGCAGACCGAGGCGCTGATGACCGAGGCGAGCGAGGAGACCGACGATCTCAGCGCCACGCCCGGCAAGCTGACGACCACCGTGGCCATGGACTTCGGCCGCCTCACGCTCGACGACGACCTGGTGCTCTACCTGTTCGGCACGCCGGGCCAGCAGCGGTTCTGGTTCATGTGGGACGACCTGGTGCGCGGTGCGATCGGCGCGGTCGTCATGGCCGACACCCGGCGCCTGAAGGACTGCTTCCCGGCGCTGGACTACTTCGAGAGCTGCGGGCTGCCGTACGTCGTCGCGGTCAACCACTTCGACGGCAGCGAGCTCTTCGAACCGGAGGACGTGCGGGAGGCGTTGACGATCCCGGCGCACATACCTGTAATGATCATGGACGCGCGCCGCCGGATCTCGGTGATCGAGACCCTTCTCTCCCTGGTCGGCCACGCCCTGGACGAAACCCCCGAGTAGCACCCCGAGTAGGAGAACTGCCCCGTATGCGGAAGATACTCGTCGTAGGAGCCGGCCAGTCCGGACTCCAGCTCGCCCTCGGACTCCAGTCGCACGGGTACGAGGTCACCCTGATGTCGAACCGGACGGCGGACGAGATCCGCTCCGGGCGCGTCATGTCGACGCAGTGCATGTTCCACACGGCATTGCAGCACGAGCGCGATCTCCAGCTGAACTTCTGGGAGTCCCAGGCCCCGAAGATCGAAGGACTCGGCGTCTCGGTCGCGGCCCCCGGGTCGTGGGGCGAGGGCCCGGCCGCCCGTGCCATCGACTGGGTGGGCCGGCTCGACGGGTACGCGCAGTCGGTCGACCAGCGGGTGAAGATGGCCGGCTGGATGGAGACCTTCGCCCAGCGCGGCGGCCAGCTCGTCATCCACGGCGCGGCGGTCTCCGACCTCGACTACTTCTCCCGTACGTACGACCTGGTGCTGGTCTCGGCGGGCAAGGGCGAGCTGGTCTCGATGTTCGCCCGGGACCCGGAGCGTTCCCCCTACAGCGAGCCGCAGCGCGCCCTCGCCGTCTCCTACGTCCACGGCCTCGGCCCGCGCCCCGAGCACCCGGAGTTCGACGCGGTCCGCTGCAACCTCGTCCCCGGCGTCGGCGAGCTGTTCATCATGCCGACGCTCACCACCTCGGGCCGCGCCGACATCCTCTTCTGGGAGGGCATACCCGGCGGCCCGCTCGACGTCTTCAACGGCGTCAAGGACCCGGCGCAGCACCTCTCCCTGACCCTGGAACTCATGGAGCGGTACACGCCCTGGGAGTACGCGCGGGCCACGAACGTCGAACTCACCGACGCGGGCGGCACCTTGGCGGGCCGCTACGCCCCGACGGTCCGCAACCCGATCGGCCGCCTCCCCGGCGGCGGACTCGTCCTCGGTGTCGCGGACGTCGTCGTCGCCAACGACCCGATCACGGGACAGGGCTCCAACTCGGCCTCCAAGTGCGCGGCTTCCTACCTCGCCTCGATCCTGGAGCGCGGGGAGAAGGAGTTCGACGAGGAGTGGATGCAGGGCACGTTCGACCGCTACTGGGACACCGCCCAGCACGTCACCAAGTGGACGAACGCGATGCTGGCCCCGCCGCCGGAGCACATCCTCAACCTCATCGGCGCGGCGGGCCAGTTGCAGCCCGCCGCCGACCGCTTCGCCAACGCCTTCAACGACCCGTCCGACTTCGAGAACTTCTTCTACGAGCCGGAGAAGACGGCGGCCTACCTCGCGTCCCTGTCCTCCTGACCCTTGTCCGGACGCACGGCACCGAGAATCGGGTGGGAAGCGAGAGGCGAGACCTTGACCTTCTCACCCGTCCTCGGGGCCTGCACGACCTGCCCGCCGCCCAGATACATGGCCACGTGGGTCGCCTTGGGGAAGTAGATCACCAGGTCGCCGGGCCGCAGTTCGCGCAGCGGAATCCGCGGCAGCCGGGCCCACTGCTCCTGACTGGTGCGGGGGATGGGCCTGCCCGCATGCTCCCAGGCCTGCGACGTCAGCCCTGAACAGTCGTACGCCTCGGGCCCCTCGGCCCCCCACTCGTACGGCTTCCCGAGTTGCTGCACGGCGTACCGCACGGCCCGGTCGGCAGCCCGCGAGGGCTCGCCCTCGCCGCTGCCCAGGGCGCCCGAGGTGACAAGGTCCTCCTGCGCCGCCGCGACATCGGTCCGCTCCAACTCGGCGACGGCGCCGAGCTGTTCCTCCGTCAGGGAGGCGAGCAGCTCCTCGACGTCGTCCAGCTTCCTCCGTACCGCGTCCCGGTCCTTCTTCTGCCGTACGGCGAGGGTGAGTTGACCGTCGAGCGCCGCGCGGGCCTTCCGGGCCAGCCCGTCGGCCTTCTTCTCGCTCCCCGTCAGCCGGCCCACCGTCTCGGCCCGCTCCCGCGCCAACTGCCCGATCACATGGCCCTGATCGAGCGCGTGCTGCGGATCACGGGCCAGGAGCAGGCGTACGTACGGCGAGATGTCGGTGCTGTTCTGGTACTGCTGCCGGGCGAGACGGCCCGCGGCGCCCCGGCTGTCGTGGAGCGAGAGCCGGGCCCGCGCCAGCCGGCCGTCGAGCCGGCGCACCTCCGCCCGCTGATCCTTCAGCTTCTCCGCGGTGGCGTTGTACGTCTCGGTCGCCTCCTCGGCCTCCTGGTACAGCCGCTGAAGATCCGTCAGCAGCTCGGAGACGCTCCGCTCGCCGGGCGCCGACGGCTCCGGTACGGCCGCCGCGGGCAAGGGCGCGAGGACGGTGCCGGCCGCCACCGCCGCCGTGCACACCAGACGCAGAAGCCTTCCTGACACGTCATCACCTCCGGTGCGGAGCAGCCCCTCTGCTCCGCACCGCGAGCATGGGACGGCAGCCCCGCCCGCGCGCGCCGGGTGTACGCGGTTCGGCGCAACGAGGTCACCCGTCGGTGTCGTCCGGCTTGCCGCCCGGCGTGGCGTCGGGCTTGGACCACGGCCACTTCGGCCGGCTCGGCTTCCCCTCGGGGTCGTACGCGTACTTCCACCCCTTCTGAAGCCCCAGCCTGCTGTGCCCGCGCGGTACCCGGCGGTAGATCAGCAGGGTGGGCGGACCGCCGTCCGGGTCCGGGACCGGGATGCGGTACTGCTTGGGCGGGTGCCCGGTCGGGCCGAGGAGGACCGGAAGGACACGGCCGTCCATGGGTCCGCCCTCGAAGGGGGTGTCTTCGCTCTTCACGGCACCAGTGTCAGCCATCCGCCCCGAGGGCCTGCACCAGCGCGTCGGTCTGCGGGTCGCGCCGCGCGGTCACCGACAGCACGGCGACGAACTGCTCCACCAGCCAGTCCCGCAACTCCTCGACCGGCGGTTCCTTGTCGTCGTCCAGCCAGATCAGCGAAGCCGCCTCCACGGCCGTGATCCACATCCGTACGGTCATCCGCAGCGGCCGGCTGGGCTCGGTGACCCCGAGATGGCTGAGGATGTGCTGGGCGGCGGCCCGCCGTACGCCGTCCACGATGGCCGTCGTACGGGATGTCTCGACGACACTCCCGCCTTGGAGCAGCGCGCTGAAACCGGCGTCGTGCTGATCGACGAAGGCGAGGTAGCGGTCGAGGGCCCGGGAGAGGCGGTCGAGCAGCGGACCTTCGTGAGGCTCGTCGAAGCACTGCTGGAGCTCCTCGGCGGCGGACCGCAGGGCAGCCTCGTAGAGCTGCTGCTTGCCGCCCGGGAAGTACCGGTACACGAGGGGGCGGGAGACTCCGGCCGCCTCGGCCACGTCGTCGAGGGAGACGTCCTCGGGCACACGGTGCGCGAAGAGACCGAGGGCGGCCTCAAGGAGCTGACTGCGTCGCTCCTCGACACTCAGACGACGGTAGGCGGGCGCGGCAGGGGTCATGGGTGCAGCGTAGTCGTGCGTCCGCGGGTGCGTCGTGGCTGGTCGCGCAGTTCCCCGCGCCCCTTTGGGGCGCGACCAGCCCCCACCGGACCCGCAGCCAACACACTCAGGCCAGCAACCCCGACGACCTCCACAGCCGCCGCCCCACCCCCCGCAGCACCCCGATGTCATCCAGGAAGTCCGTCAGCTTCTTCGCCCCGGTCTGCATGACCTCCCGCCGGTGCCCACTCGCCTTCACCTGGGCCAGCGCCTCCCGCCGGTCCAGCCCCACGTTCGTGTAGACCTCGGGATTCACGAACGCCACCGAGAACACCCGCGCGAACTCCCCGGACGTCACCCGCGTGAACTCCTGCGACCAGCGAGGCGCGGTCACCATCTGCCGCCGCAGCTCCTCGCGGGCGTACCGGACATGGCGCGCCTCCTCCACGACATGGATCCGCGTGACCCCCCGGATCAGCGGCTGCACCCGCTCGTCCGGGAACGTCAGCCGCTGCATCCAGTCGAGGACCTCCTCACCGAGCAGCGTGGCGGTGAAGGACCCCGGCGTCGTCGAGATGGTCTTGAACAGCCGGCCCAGCTGCTGGTGCGCCCGGCTCACCGGGTACCACGGAGTGTCCCCGTGCGAGATCAGCCGCGCGAACATCTTCGAGTGCCGGCACTCGTCCTCGATCTCGGTCAGCGCGTAGCGCACATGCGCGCTCGTGGCGGCCTTGTCGTAGATGTGCCGCACGAGCAGCTGCATGAGGATGAGCTCGAACCAGATCCCGAGCGAGGCCAGCGCGGCGGCCTCGTGCTGGGAGAGCAGGATCCGCTGCTCCTCGCTCATCCGCTTCCACAGCGGGGTGTCGTACAGCGACACCAGCTCGGGCGGCCAGAACCACTTGCCCTCCTCGAAGGGCGCGTCCCAGTCGAGTTCCTTGTCGGGGTCGAAGGAGTGCTTGGCGGAGGAGTCGAGCAGCCGCTCGGCCACCTGCTCCCGGTCCTTGAGCAGGCCGAGCGCATCGCGCAGCCCCGCGAGCGCATCGGCTTCCGTGAGCGTCGTCATGAGGTTATGAGACTGCTTGTCAGCAAGCTCGTCAATCCCTTGCGCACGACTTGTTGACCGCCGGTCTACAAAGGGGCAGCCTACGGAACATGCCGACTTTCGACCTGTACGCCACAGATCCGGGAGACCCCCACTGGCAGGTGCCGGCGACCGGCGCGGCGCGCTTCAGCTGGGAGGCCATGTTTGTCGGCCAAAAGGAGGGCTCTGGTCGCGACCGCCTCCTTGCCCTCTACCAGAAGGGCAAGGACAAGCAGTGGGACGGGCAGAAGCGCATCGACTGGGAGCTGGAGGTCGATCCCGCCGACCCCCTCGGCACCCCCGACGAGTCCATGTCCCTCTACGGCACCAAGCACTGGGCGAAGCTCACCGAGAAGGACAAGGGCGAGCTGCGACAGCATTACGCCTCCTGGCAGTTCAGCCAGTTCCTGCACGGTGAGCAGGGAGCCATGGTCTGTGCCGCGCGGATCGTCGAGTCCGTCCCCGACCTCGACGCGAAGTTCTACTCGGCGACCCAGGTGATGGACGAGGCCCGGCACGCGGAGATCTACGGCCGGTTCCTGCACGAGAAGATCGGGATGCTGTACCCGATCAACGACAACCTCCAGTCCCTGCTCGGCGACACGCTCCGGGACAGCCGCTGGGACATGCCCTACCTCGGTATGCAGGTCCTCATCGAGGGCCTCGCGCTCGCCGCCTTCGGCATGATCCGCGACACCACCGACAAGCCGCTGCCGAAACAGATCCTCGCGTACGTCATGCAGGACGAGGCGCGGCATGTGGCCTTCGGGCGCATGGCGCTGCGCGACTACTACAGGCAACTGTCCGACGCCGAACTCCGCGAGCGCGAGGAATTCGTCATCGAGGGCTGCTGGTTGATGCGCGACCGCCTGCGGGGCGTCGAGGTCCTGGAGAACTTCGGCATCCCCACCGCCGAGGCCGAGGAGTACAGCGAACAGTCCGAGTTCCTCGCCCTCTTCCGCCAGTTGCTGTTCTCCCGGATCGTCCCGTGCGTCAAGGACATCGGCCTGTGGGGCAAACGGCTCCAGCAGGCGTACGTCGACATGGGCGTCTTCGGGATGGGCGACTCGAACCTCGACCTGCTGATGGCGCAGGACGAGGAGATCGCCGAGAAACTGGACGCGGAGCGGTTCGCGGCGGAGGAGCATGACCGGGCCGCCGAAGTGCGGGACACGATCGACCAGGGGACTCCGTGAACCCCGCGACTCCGGGTCGGGCCGATCCGAACGACGCGGCCTAGACCCCGCAGCCCAGCCCCTCCGGCACCGCGAGCGACACCGGCTCCGCCCCCTGCGCGGGGAAGGACGTCCGGAGCGTGAAGGCGTACGGTGTGGGCCCGTTGGCGCGCAGATGCAGCAGGCGGGACTCGGCCTCGGCGACCGTCGGGCGGTGGCCGGCCGGTACCCACCACAGGGCCGTCATCGCCTCCGCCACCTTCTCGAACCACTCGCGCCGCCGGGAGAGCAGCTCACGGTGCTGTCCCTGGTACATGAAGGCCGTGAGGGCGTTGGGGTCCCGCCACACCGTGAGGTTGATGATCAGCCAGTCGTCGCCGAAGACCTTGATGTCGGTCGCGTCGCCGCCCTCGGACTGTAGACGCCAGACATAGCCGTCGGCGGCCTCCGCAGAGGCGTTGACCGGGTCCAGCGCATCGACGAAGTCCTTCAACTCCGGTGAGTCCAGCGGGAACTTGAGGCGGGAGATGTTGACCTGGGCGAGTTCGTACGCGGCGGCGGAAGTCATGTACCGAACGGTAGGTCGGGGCCCCGGCCGACGGTACCCCCGTCTCAGGACGTGAGCACCGCCTCCATCACCGCCCGCGCGATCGGCGCCGCGTCCCCGCCCCCGCTGATCTCCCCCCGATCCGCCTCCGCGTCCTCCACCACCACGGCGACCGCGACCTTCGGCTCCAGATCACGCTCGCCCTGCGCCCAGGAGATGAACCAGGCGTACGGCGTACCCGAGTTGTCGACGCCGTGCTGCGCGGTACCGGTCTTGCCGCCCACGGTCGCCCCGGGGATCGCCGCGTTCGTGCCGGTGCCCTCGGTCACCACCTCCTCCATCAGCTCCTTCAACCGCACCGCGGTCGCCGGATGCATGGCCTGGCGCACCGGACGCGAACCCGCCGTCGCCACCGTCGTCCCGCCCGACCGCGTCGTCCGCTCCACGAGATACGGCGAGCGGATCTGCCCGCCGTTCGCGACGGCCGCCGACACCATCGCCATCTGCAACGGCGTCGCCCGTGTGTTGTACTGCCCGATCGACGACAGCGCGAGCTGCGCCTTGTCCACGGACACGTCGAAGGTCGACTCGGCGACGGAGTACGGGATCCCGAGCCCGGTGTCGTTGAAACCGAACTGCGCCGCCGTCGCCGCCATGTCGGCCACGCCCACCCGGACGCCGAGCCGTGCGAACACCGTGTTGCAGGACCACATGAACGCGGCCCGGATCGGCGCGTCCTCACACCCCGTGGCCTCGTTGGTGAGCGAGGTCGTGGTGCCCGGCAGGGTGTACGGGTCGGGGGAGTCGGTCGCCTCGTCGACGTCCGTCACCACCCCCGCGTCCAGCGCGGCGGCCAGGGTGACCACCTTGAAGGTCGACCCCGGCGGATAGGTCTGCCGTACCGCCCGGTTGAGCATCGGCTTGTCCGGGTCCGCGTTCAGCCGCGCCCAGGACCGCTCCACCGCCGCGTCGTTCCCCGACAGCACCTGGGGGTCGTACGAGGGACTCGTCACCAGCGCCAGGATGCGTCCGCTCGACGGTTCCACGGCGGCCACCGCGCCCTTCCGCCCGGCGAGTCCCTCGTAAGCGGCCCGCTGTGCGGCCTGGTTGATGGTCGTGACGACGTTGCCGCCCGGGTTCTGGCGCCGGGTCAGGTCGTTCCACAGCGGGAACGCCGACAGCATCGGGTCGGTGCCGGAGAGGAGGCCGTCCTCGGCGTGCTCCAGGAAGGTCGTGCCGTAGATCTGCGAGGCGAAGCCGGTCACCGGCGCGTACAACGGGCCCTTCGGGTACGTCCGTTCATAGCGCAGCCGCCCGTCCGTGTCCTTCGAGCCGGTGACCGCGGTGTCGTCGACCAGGATGTCGCCGCGCGGCTGGCGGTAACGGGCGATCTCGGTACGGCGGTTGGCCGCGTTGTCGTCGTAGGACTGGGCCTGGAAGACCTGGACGCGGGTGGCGTTGACGAGGAGCGCCACCAGCAGCAGGGCGCAGAAGCAGGCGGCGTGGCGGATGTAGCGCGTCATCCGGATGTTCCGTGTCACGCGGCGGCCTTTCCGTCGTACTGGCTGCGGGCCGAGTCGCTGACCCGGATCAGCAGGGCGACGATCGCCCAGTTGGTGACCACCGACGAGCCGCCCTGCGCCAGGAACGGCATCGCCATGCCGGTGAGCGGGATCAGCCCGGTCACCCCGCCCGCGATGACGAACACCTGCAACGCCACGATCGACGCGAGCCCGACCGCGAGCAGCCGCCCGAAGGGGTCACGCAGGGCGAGGCCCGCCCGGTAGCCGCGCTCCACGAGCAGCGCGTAGAGCAGGAAGATCGCCGAGAGGCCAGCGAGGCCCAGTTCCTCGCCGGCCGTCGCCAGGATGAAGTCCGACTTGGTGGCGAAGCCGATGAGGGTGGAGTGGCCGAGTCCGAGCCCGGTGCCCATCGTCCCGCCGGCGGCGAAGGCGAACAGCGACTGCGACAGCTGGTTGGGGCCCTGACCGGCCTCGATGGTGGCGAACGGATGCAGCCAGTCCTGCACCCTGCTGTGCACATGCGGTTCGAGCCAGCCGACGGCGACCGCCCCCAGCGAGGCCAGCAGCAGCCCCACCGCGATCCAGCCGGTGCGCCCCGTGGCGACGTACAGCAGCACCACGAACAGTCCGAAGAACAGCAGCGAGGTCCCGAGGTCCCGCTCCAGGACCAGCACCACCACGCTCAGCAGCCAGATCGCCATGATCGGCCCGAGCACCCGCCCGGTCGGCAGCTGGAGCCGCCAGACGCGGCGGCCGGCAAAGGCGAGCGCGTTGCGGTTGGCGGCGAGGTAGGCGGCGAAGAACACCGCGAGGAGCACCTTCGCGAACTCGCCCGGCTGGATGGAGAATCCGGCGATCCGGATCCAGATCCGGGCCCCGTTCACGGCGGGGAAGGCGATCGGGAGGACCAGCAGCACGAGCGCGGCGGCGACGCACACGTACGCGTACCGCTGGAGCACCCGGTGGTCCCGCAGGAACAGCACGGTCAGGATGAACAGCGCCACTCCGACCGTGGACCACACGAGTTGGGTGGGCGCCGCCCGGTCGTCCGGGGTCTCCAGGTCGAGCCGGTAGATGAGGACCAGGCCGAGGCCGTTGAGCAGCACGCCGATCGGCAGGAGCAGCGGATCGGCGTACGGCGCCCGGTAGCGCACCACGAGATGCGCGACGAGCGCGAGCACGCCGAGCCCGGCGCCGTAACCGGCGGCGCCGGGCGGGACGGTGCCGTGTCGGGCGAGGCCGACCGCGCAGTAGCCGTACACGGAGAGCAGTACGGCGACGACGAGGAGGGCGAGTTCGATGCCACGGCGCCGGGGGAGGCGTACAGCGGGAGCGGGGGGATCCGCTTGAGCCACGGTGGTTCCGGCCTTGGTCATGTCCGGAACTTACCCAAATAGGGCGTGATGTCTTACCTGTTTGCCCGTGGTGTCAGCACCAGCGTGGTGCCGCCCCGATGTTGTCGATGTACCGCGCGGCGCCCCAGGCCCAGGTGCCGTCCGTGAGGAGGTACCAGAGCGGGTTGCCCTGGATGGTCTGCCCGGGCGTCTTGCAGAAGATCGACACGACCTCGCCCCGGTAGGCGGTCCGGATGATCTGCGACCCGCGGTTCGGCGCGCTGCGCAGATTCAGCGTGCTCGCCGTGACGACGCCCCGGTACAGGCGCGGGTTCTCGTGCTGCTGGTGGTTCCCCCAGTCGCCGCGCTCACCGTCCCAGTCGTCGTTCGCGACGGCGGGCACGGCGGCAGCGGCGGCGATCAGGGCGCCGGCGACGAGAGATATGGAGAGACGGGAGCGCAGGGACATGGCGGAACCTCCACGAAGGGGGCGAACTTGACTAATCGCCACATTAGGAGGGCTGTACGGGCCGCACCTTTTGAGCTGGGCCATAAGGGAACGCCCTGAAGGGGCGCGGGCGACTGCGCGACCAGCCACACTCGGCCCTCAGCCCGCGAACGACCGCAACTCCAATGTCGCGACCGCCCCACCGTCCACCGCATTGGAGAACGAGAGCCGCGCCCCCAACACCTCAGCCTGCCCGGCCGCGATGGTCAGCCCCAGCCCGTGCCCCTTGGCCCCGCCCTCCGTCCGGAACCGCTGCGGCCCATGCTCGACCAGATACTCCGGATACCCGTCCCCGTGATCCCGAACGGTCACCATCGCCCCGTCGACCGTCAGTGACACCGGCGTCCGCCCATGCCGATGCGCGTTGGCCACCAGGTTCCCCAACACCCGCTCAAGGCGCCGCCGATCCGTCTCGACGACGACACTCCGCACGACCCTGACCTCGGTGTCGGTCCCCGACGCCCGCACCACCCGCTCCGCCAGCGCCCCCAGCGGCACCGCGTCAAGATCCAGCCGCTCCCGCCCGGTGTCGAGGCGCGAGATCTCCAGCAGATCCTCCGTCAGCGTCCTGAGCGCGGCGACCCGGTCCCGCACCAGCTCCGTCGGCCGCCCCGGCGGCAGCAGCTCCGCCGCCGCGTGCAGCCCGGTCAGCGGCGTCCGCAACTCGTGCGCCACGTCGGCCGTGAACCGCTGCTCGCTCAGCAGCTTGCCCTGAAGCGAGGCCGCCATGGAGTCCAGCGCGGCGGCGACCGCGGCGACCTCGTCCTGAGGCCGCGACGGATCCTTCGTGCGCGGGTCCTCGACGCGGGCGTCCAGGTCACCGCCGCTGATCCGCCGGGCCACCCGCGCGGTGGCGTGCAGCCGCCGGGTCACCCGGGTCACCGCGAACGCGCCGACCAGCAGCGTCGCCCCGATGGCGAGGGCCGAGGACCACAGGATCGCCCGGTCGAGGGCGTTGATCGTACGGGCCTGCTGGGAGTAGTCGACGACGACGGCCAGGGCCCGGTCACCGTCGGCGGGACCGGCCGCCCACATCGTGGGGCGCCCCTCGTGGTCGGCGACCATCGTGCCCCGGTCGCCCGCCACCGCCAGGGCCCGCAGCGACGCGGGCAGCCCGGGCGGGTCGACGCCCGCGCCCGGCAGCAGCGTGTCCCCGGCCTCGTACGCCGAGGTCGCGTCCGCCAGCCGGGACAGCGCCAGGTCACGGGCCTGCCCCACGGTCTGGTTGGTCACCGAGACATGCACCAGGATGCCGAGCAGCGCGGCCAGCGCACAGCACATGACGGTGATGAAGACGAGGGCCTTCAGGGCGAGCGTGCCGGTCCACCGCGGCAGCGCGAGCCTCATCAGGGGCTCGCCGAAGCGGAGGGGGACGGCGACCGGCGCTTGCCGATGTGCAGCATCTCGTCATGGGTGAGCAGCATGACGTGCTGGTCCGGGTCCCAGGTCCACTGGAACCGGTACTCGTAGTCCGCGAGGTCGGACGGCGCGTGGATGATCACGGAGTGCCCGGCCAGCTCGACCTCGCTCACCGCGTCGTCGTTGCTCATCACCTGGACCAGCCGGCCGCCCTGGACGGTGTAGACGCGTACGGCGGTCTGGTTGCCCGGCAGCAGCCGGAAGCCCAGCGTCAGATCCGCGTGTCCGTCGCCGGTGAGGTCGCGGTAGTACGCCTTGAGGACGGGGCACCGGCTGTCCGCCGGTGTCTCGCCGCAGTACGCCATCCGGCGGGTCGTCTCCCGGTAGGTCGCCTTGGTGCCGGAGTAGGCGTCCGGGTGCTGGAGGATCTCCGCCTTCACCACGGCCACCGGGTCCACCTCGCGGACGTCGTCACCGGGCACGGCGACGCCCTTCATCACCTCGGCCTCGCCGTCGTCGTAGTTCCAGGCGGGGCTGGCCGCCGGGGTCAGCTGCGGCCAGAGCTTGGCCGGGCTGGTCGCGGTCGGGGTGGAGCCCGCGCCCTGGAGGCCGCCCGCGTCACCGCAGCCCGCGGCGGTGGCCAGCAGCAGGGCGGTGGCGAGGGCGGTACGGACGGGGCGTGGCACTGTGCTCCAGGGGCGGGCGGTCGGGGCGGTCGGGGCCGGACCAGGCGGGGGACGACTACCGGCCCGTACACCTTATTCGTACGCAAGTCCTTTTTGCGCACCCGTCGCGCCCGTCGCACCCGCCCAGGACGGGAACTATTCGGCCAGCTCCTCCAGCAGCCGTGCCGTGGGCAGTCCGGCCCGCAGATAGTCGACGAACAGGTCGTTGTGCAGCGCCCAGGGCGAGCGGCGTTCCCGGACCGTGCGGATCGCCTCCTCGGCGGAGCGCCCGGCCCGGATCAGGGCGTGCGCCACGACCAGCCCCGAGCGGTTGTAACCGTGAAAACAGCGGACGAGGACCTTGCGGCCCTCGTCGACGGCATCGCTCGCGGCCTGCGCCAGGCGGATCACACCCGCGAGCTGGGTCCCGTCCAAAGGCCCGTCCGGTATCGGCCACACATGGTGTTCCACGCCGGGGTCGGGCCCGTGCCCCGGCAGCCTCAGCAGAGTCTGGACGAGATCGAACTCGTCCCGTACGACGGCCAGTTCCCGTTGCCCCGAGTGTCCCCTGAACTCGTGCCCGCCCATCCACAGGCCGGGCACGATCTCGTTCCAGGGACGGTCCGGGGCCGGTACGTCGGGCTGCTTCCTGCGGGTACGCAATAACGCCTCCCCAAGTCCCCCTCCCAACTACCTCCCAACCACCCCCAAAGGTAACCGCCTTCTTGCCCCTGGAGCACCCCGCCTGTTCCCATGGTCAGGGGGTGATGGTGCATGAGCGGACTGCGCGTCATACCGACCTGGCGGCATGGTCAGGAGCGGCTCTACGTGTGCCTGACGGACGGGCGGAACGTCGCCTGGTACGACAGGGAGGCGGCCCGGGTCAACCTGCTCAGCGAGGCGAGCAGGGAGGACGTACTGGAAGTGCTCGGCCCGTTCCTGACGGGCCCGGTCGCGGTTGGACCGCCCCCCGTGCCGACCCCCGCGGAACTGGCCCGGCTCACCCTCCACCCGGACGACGACCTGGCGCCCAACCGTCCCGGCGAGGCCCTCCAGATCGCCCTCGACCGCGACCCCGGCCCGCCGCACCGGCTCCGCCCGGACCCGCGCCGCAGGGCCCTGCTGGCCGAGCAGGCGGTGGGGGACGCTCTCGACCGGCTCGACGGGGCGGGCTGGCACGCCCTCCACTCGCTCCCGCTCCCGGGCGGCGACCGCGTCCACCACCTCGCGATCGGCCCGGGCGGCCTCTTCGCGATCCACACCCTGTACGCCCGCAAGCAACGGGTGACGGTCGCCGACCCCATGGTCACCCTGGGCCGCCACGACCCCCACCCGCTGCTGCGCCGCGTCCGCGCCGACGCCGACCGCGCCTCCTACGCCCTGACCGCCGAGGTCCACCCGGTCCTCGCCCTAGTCGGCCCGACGGACGTACGCGTCACGGCCCCGCTGCGCGAGGTCCGCGTCATCGCGGACACGGAGGTGGAGTCCCTGGCCCGGCTCGGCGGGGTGCTGAAACCGGCGGACGTGGAGGCGCTCCACGCGATGGCCCGGGACCGCACCACCTGGACGTCCGCAGGCTGAGCCGTCACGGGGTCGGTGCCGGGCCGTGTGGCTTGGGTGTGAGGTGGGGCGGGCGGTGTGGCTCGGGTGTGAGGCGGGGCGGAGCGCGTGGTTCGGGCGCGAGGTCGGACCGTCAACCGAGCCGGGGCAGCCGTCCGGCGGACCGCGTGTCGAGGAGTGGCGCGAGCAGATCGCCGTAGTCCTGCAACCGAGGCCCGATGTCCGGTGCCAGGAAGGCGAGTTGACGGGCCGACCGGCACTCCTCGACCTCCGTCCAGGTGACCGGCGCGGAGACGCTGGGCTCGGGGCGGGCGCGCAGGGTGTACGGGGTGGCGGTGGTCTTCCGGGCGGCGTTCTGACTCCAGTCGACGAACACCTTCCCGGGCCGCAGGCTCCGCGTCATCCGGTGCACGACCCGCTTCGGCAGCGCCCGCTCGGCGGCCACGGCGAGTTCCTTGGCGTACTCCGACACCTGTTCGGACGACGTCGGCCGCACCGCCGCCAGCAGATGCAGCCCCTTCGACCCGGACGTCTTGGCGTACGCCGCGATCCCGTCCGCCGCGAGCCGCTCCCGCAGCCACAGCGCCACCTCGCAGCACTCGACGACGGTGGCGGGCGGCCCGGGATCGAGGTCGAAGACGACCCGATCGGCCTCGGCCGGCGCGCCGACGACCCACTGCGGCGTGTGGAACTCGGTCACCAGGTTCGCCGCCCACATCAACGACGGCAGATCCTGTACGACGACCATCCGGGCCGGCCCCTCCGACCTCGGCACCTCGGCGGTGGTGACCCAGTCGGGCGTACCCGGCGGCACGTTCTTGGCGAAGAACACCTGCCCGTCGGGCCCGTCCGGGTAGCGCAGGAAGGACAGCGGGCGGTCCCGCAGGTGGGGGAGCAGGGCGTCGGCGGTCGTGGCGTAGTAGTGCAGCAGCTCGCCCTTGGTGAACCCGGTCGCGGGATACAGCACCTTCTCCAGGTTGCTGAGCGCGAGCCGGCGGCCCTCCACCTCCGTGATCGGCGTCATACGATGAGAATCTCACGCAAATAACGTGATACCGACCGTTATGCGTCGAAAGGGTACTGACCGTGCGATCCATATGGAACGGTGCGATCTCGTTCGGGCTGGTCAGCATCCCGATCAAGCTGGTCAACGCCACCGAGAGCCACTCGATCTCCTTCCGCCAGATCCATCTGGAGGACGGCGGCCGCATCCGCTACCGCAAGGTGTGCGAGCTGGAGGAGAAGGAGGTCAGCGGGGCCGAGATCGGCAAGGGCTACGAGGACGCGGACGGCACGATCGTCCCCATCACCGACGAGGACCTCTCCCACCTCCCGCTGCCGACGGCGAAGACGATCGAGATCGTGGCCTTCGTGCCGGCCGACCGGATCGACCCGCTCCAGATGGACGCCGCGTACTACCTGGCGGCGGGCGGCGCCCCCGCGGCGAAGCCGTACACGCTCCTCCGGGAGGCACTGAAGCGCAGCAACAAGGTGGCGATCGCCAAATACGCGCTGCGGGGGAGGGAGCGGCTGGGGATGCTGCGGGTGGTCGACGACGCGATCGCCATGCACGGCCTGCTGTGGCCGGACGAGGTCCGCGCCCCCCAGGGCGTCGCCCCCGACACCAAGGTCACCGTCAACGACAAGGAACTCGACCTCGCCGACGCCCTCATGGACACCCTGGGCGAGATCGACCTCGAAGACCTCCACGACGAGTACCGCGAGGCCCTGGAGGAGGTCGTCGCCGCGAAGGCCGCCGGCGAGACTCCGCCGGAGGCCCCGGAACCGGGCAAGGGCGGCAAGGTCCTCGACCTCATGGCCGCCCTGGAGAAGAGCGTGCGCGAGGCGAAGGAGTCCCGCGGCGAGGAACCGGCGGAGGTCAGACAGCTCCCGCCGCGCAAGACGTCCCGCACGACCCCGAAGCCGGCGACCGGCAGGAAGTCGACGTCCAAGACGACGGCGAAGAAGACAACGTCGGCGTCGGCGTCGGCATCGGCATCGGCGAAGAAGTCGACGGCGACGAAGAAGACGGCGGCGGGCTCGGCCAAGAAGACGGCGGCGGCGAAGAAGACCGCGTCGGCATCGACGGCGAAGAAGACGTCAGCGAAGAAGACCACTCCCCGCAAACGCTCGGCCTGATGCCGACGCCTGTCGGGGTGTCTGCCGTCTTGTCCTTCCGCGGCGACGGCGCTCAGCCACCACCTCGCTGGCCGGCGGTGCCGAACTCCGCTGAGCCCGGCCGCCCCTCAACGCGTTTCGCGGCCCGTCCGCCGCAGGGCCAGCACCGCGTTGTGCCCCCCGAACCCGAACGAATTGCTGAGCGCCAGATCCCCGTCCCCCGGCAACTCCCGCGGAGCCCCCGTCACCACATCCAGCTCCACGTCGTCGTCCACCTCCGCACACCCCACGGTCGGCGGCACGACTCCGTGATGCAGCGTCAGTACGGTGGCCACGGCCTCCACCCCGCCCGCGGCCCCCTGCAAATGCCCGAGGTGCCCCTTGAGCGCGGTCACCGGCACGGCCCCGGACGTCGACCGGTTCCCGAACACGGCCCGCAGCGCACCCGCCTCGGCCAGATCCCCCTCCACGGTCGCCGTGGCATGCGCGTTCACATGGACGACGTCCACCACATGCCCCCCGGCATCCCGCACCGCCCGCCGCAGTGCGAGCGCGACCCCGCTGCCCGACGGATCGGGCGCGGCCATGTGATGCGCGTCGGCGGACAGCCCCCACCCCGCGGCCTCGCAGTAGACGCGCGCGCCCCGGGCGAGGGCGTGTTCCTCGGCCTCCAGCACCAGCACCCCCGCCCCTTCGCCGTTCACGAACCCGCCCCGGTCCTTGGCGAACGGCCGTGAGGGCGAACGCCCGTCCTCCAGCCCGGCCTGGGACAACGCCCGCATCGAGGCGAACGACGCCATGATCGCCGGCGTCACGACGGCTTCCGCACCGCCCGCGAGGGCGACGTCGACCCGGCCGTACCGTATGCGGTCGATGGCCTGCCCGATCGCCTCGGTGCCGGAGGCACACGCACTGGTCACGGTCCGGGCCTCACCGGTGATGTGCAGATCGAGGGAGACCTGCGAGGCGGCCTGCGAGGGCACGGTCATCGGCGTGGTGAGCGGTGAGACGCCCCGGGGTCCCTTCTCCCGCAGCTTCCGATCCCCGCCGACCAGCACGGAGGCGTCCCCGAGGATCGCCCCCAGACTCACCCCGACCCGCTCGGGCGCGAGCCCGCTCTCCAGGGTTCCACCGTCCACGAACCCGGCATCGGCCCACGCCTCCCGCGCGGCGAGCACGGCGAACTGAGCGGCCCGGTTCATCCGCCGCGCGGCGGCCCGTGGCAGCAACTCGGCAGGGTCGACGGGCACGGTCCCGGCCACCCGTACGGGCAGCTCACCGAACTCGTCCCCCGCCAACTCCCGTATCCCGTGCCGCCCCTCAAGCAGCCCCCGCCACAACGCATCCACCCCGACCCCGAGCGGAGTCACGGCCCCGAGCCCGGTGACGACCACCCGCCGCGGCCCATTGGCAGCGGCTTCCCGCGCCGGCCGCGGGTGATGCCGTACGACATACCCCTCCCGGTCGGCGTCACGGGCCCACCCCCGCACCTCCCCGTCCGTCACCGGCTCCTCCGCGCAGACGTCGAGGTCCCGGTGCCAGACGCCCCAACGCCGTACGTACGTCACCTCGACGGCCCGCGGATCGACGGCCCGCACCGAGCCCACCCGGTCGCCGTCCCGGAACTCGACGTCGTCGAGCGGCGGCGAGGACAGCCGGGGCACGGCCGCCACGTCCAGCCGGTGGCAGGCGACGGTGACGGTCCGCTCGCGGCCGAGCACCTCGTCGTGGTCCAACCCGCCGAGCGGCGGCCGGAGCGACACCCGGATCGTCTCCGGCGACTCGGGCAGCGTGTGCGTGACGACGTACCAGCGCTGCTGTTCCACGTCGCCGGGCGACAGGGCGACCAGGTCGCCCGGGATCACCTCGGCGACGCTAACTGTGTGCGGATTTATCGGGACTTCAGACGTCTCGGATGAATTGGACATATCCGTACACGCTTCCCAGGTCTGAACTGCCGTACGGGGGACGGTTCCGAGTGAACGGGACGAAAGCCGGAAAGACCATTGTTGAAAGGAAAACCTGCCCAGTTTCTTACACTCCGCAAACGGTGAGCCGACGGAGAAGAACCTCAACTGATCGAACCGGAAACGAAGTTGTCATCCCACCTGCAAACGATCTGTGGGAAAGCTCACGGCCGCCCACACCCCGCCCAAGGACGCCGGACGCCCCGTATCCGCAACGCGTCCAACGGCATCTCCAACGTCTCCGCCGCCCCCTCGCCCAGAGGGGCCCAGAACACCACGGTGCCCTCGGAGTCCCCGAGCATGAGATACGCCCGCTCGGCCGAGAAGACCCCACCCACGACGGGCACATCACCAACGGTCTTGCCGGCGAGGGGAGCGGCGCACACCCAGGTCGGCTCGATGCCGTAGAAGGGGGAGGGGGTGCGCCAGTGCGAGGCGGCGGAGACGGCGTCGCGGCCTGCCGCGCGGGCCGGGTCGAGCAGATGATTGGTGAGGCTGGTGTACACCAGGAAGGCCGCGACGATCCCGGACGCGACCATCATGGCCCGAGTGCGCACAGGCTGGTGCAGAGCCCGGAGGTAGCCCAGGGCGGACGGCACCACCAGTACCAGCGCCAGCCGCGGCATCCAGGAGGCGGTGGCGCGCAACTGCCAGTACCACGAGACCCCCACGGCCGCGGGCTCCGTGCCGAACGCGTCGAGATACTGACGCACCACCAGCCCGCCCGCCCCCGGCAGCAGCCCGAGAGCGACCGGGATCACGAAGGGCAGCAGCCAGGGCGTCAGGGACCGCCACCCCGACGAGTAGAAGAGCAGGAACAGTCCGCCCGACAGCAGGACGGCCGGCAACAAGCCGGTCATCAGAATCCACAGGGTGTGCGCCAGGTCGGCGAAGAGCTCCGCCCCGCCGTCGTCCGCCCTGCCGCCCAGACCGAGACCGAGGCCGAGGGCGAGCAGGCACAGAAGCGACGTGGTACCGGCGCCCCCGAGCAACGTCCACGCGAAGTCCCTGGTCAACCACAGCCTGCGGATCGCCCAGCGCGCACCCGCACAGCCCAGGGCGACCGCCACCGGCCCGACGGTCACCTGAAGAGCGTTGCCGCCCCGCAGACCGGAATGAGCGGCGACGACTCCGTAGGCCACACCGAGCAGCGCCACCCAAGCGACCAGCACCGGCCCGATGTCCCGCGGCAGCACCCCGGCACCGTCCGCCTCCGGCACCGCACTCCGTACCTTCACCCCGGCCGGCGCCAGCTCGCCCCCCGGCAACGGCCGACGCGCCAACCGCAAGGCCTCCGCCTCATCGACGGCCCAGACCCGCCGCCGCAAGCCTCCCAGCCGCGAACCCCACGCCCTCCAGGACGCCCCCGACGCCGTCGCCGCCACTTCCGGCGAGTGGCCCACCGTCCGCCACATCGGAAGCCGCTCATCGCCCCCGCCGCGCACCCGCTCCGCCGCCACCACCCGCACACCCAGATCGAGCCGCCCGGCCACCCCCTTCACCTGCTCCCGGGCCCCCTCGGCCACCCGACCCCGAACAACCGCAGCCCGACGACGTACGAGACCTCCGCCCCGTCCGCCCTCTCACCCGGCCGCTCCAGCACGACCCACCCCAGCCGCCCGCACTCCTCCTCGAACCGCCCCCGATCCGCCGGAGCCCCCCTCACCACCACCAACGCGACCACACGCTGAGCGAGCACAGCCAACGAACTCCCCCTGCCACCACCCCGGTTGACCCCACCCCGGCCCCAAAACAAAAAAGAGCGGGACCCAGTCTGACTGGGTCCCGCTCTCAGTGATGTGCCCACGGCAGGATTCGAACCTGCGCACACGGTTCCGGAGACCGTGCCTGATCATGGCGCTACACCGCCTCTGACCTGCGGTCGAACCTCGCCGGGGGTGCGGGCGGCGCTCCCTGTGTCGGAGGTGTGTCGGAGACCGTCTGATGGTAGTCACCACGGGCAGGGGAGGATGAGCCGCCGCCCGGCGCCCGGATCAACGTCCTCTGCGGACACACTCCTTGATCAGAACCGTCGCGACGATTCCGAACTTCGCGGTCATCGTCGCGCTCGCGGGGAGGCCACTGAACCACGCGGTCGCCTCGACGACAACGTAGGCGCACAGTCCCGCAGCGGCGGGAGACGGCCTGAAGATCGTCAGAAAGCCTGGTTCCTCAGCACTGGAACGCTCTGACATGCTGGACACACCTCCGGTGTTGATCTCGATCCCTCGAATTCACGCGGAGCACAAGGGGCCGCCTCCCATCACGGGGCGGCCCTTTCCGCGTCTCGGATAATTAGATCGCGGGTTAGATCGGTTAACGGACGTAACTCGATCTTCGGCGGTTTACTCGTCGCCGCAACCTGCGGTCGCGTTGGAACCCCTTCGTGTCACCTTTCAGGAGGCGCATGGCCTGCGGCGACAGGCAAGCGGAAGCTCGCGTTCAGTGTCATGCGATCAAGGTAATTAGCGACGAGCTAGTGTGATTAAGGTCACATTCGCAATCGGGATCGAAAGCACTAATACGGCGAAATCGGTGCGGAAGGCACTTAATGCATGAAGTAATACATCTATAGCGGTGAGGTGCTGCTCACGGAGCTGCTCGACAGGATCGCCGACGACGTCCGGATCGCGAAGGTGCTGGAATAGATCGCAGAGGGAGGCCGCCGGCGTGCTGACCGACTGTCGGCCGCCGTTTGGCAGTCCGCAGACGGCCCGACACCGCTGCGCCCGCTCCTACCCACACTCAATCGCCCTAATTGCGATGGGCGCCTGCGGCAAAGAAGAGCTGGTCCTGTCCTTCGAGTCCGGAAAGAGTGTCAATGAGCATAGGGAGTGCACACTCCCTGGCAATGGCGTCAAACATATAAGCCTGCTCGGGTGCAATTTGCAAGTCGAAGACTGACGGCTTATATCTGACGAGTGATGAGGCGTAATATGTGATCGCATATCGCGCCAGAGATGACGGCATGGGAAACATTTGAGTTTTGAAAAGGCTGGGGCAAATATTTGCATCCATATGTTCCGAGGTCCTCATGCCTAGAATGTCCTGGATCTTTTGCGTAAGCCTCATGCTGCCTTTTAGGTCAATTTGCCCTGGTGATGGCCTCAAACATGTATCGATAGACTCAAACAATCTGACTTTGCTGATGTGTCGCCTGCTCATAGCGAAGTGATCGCGCCAATTTAGCGGGACGCTGACTTCACGGAAGTGAGTGAGAAGCAATCGCTCCGTCTTGCTGCCGGTAGGAATACTTCCCTCAGTCAGGAGCACCGTCCAGCTCTTGTCGTCATCCGCCGCCACCATGTGGTGCACGGCTGCAATTACACTCTCACCCAGAGCGGCATCGGTGACCTGCGTAGAGATTTCCGGGATTTGGGCAAGCAATCGCTTTACGGAAAGCTTGGTGCCAACGCCAAGCTTGTGTCCGGTGCGGGATTCGTAGAGCCAGGGGAATACCCCATCCTTAACTACCAAGACATCACCCGCAACCGATTTCGCACGACTAGGACTGAAACTCAGCCCATGGCCAACGAATTTACCGGTGATGCTATTTGGAACGGTGCTGAGAAGCTCCGCCTTGGCGAAGTTCAACATCGCATAATAATACAGAAGGCATGCCGACCGATTAGGAACGGTGATCGCCGCTTCAAAGTTGCTCAAAGCCTGACGAAGAAAGTTTCGGTACTCTTTCCAGAGTGCATTCTTTCTGTTCAGTGAACCGGGGAACCTCGACCTTCCCACTGTCTTGATTTCGGCGTGACGCCGCAAATTTTCTAGCAGCAACGGAACTCGCAGACTCCGACCATGCATGAAACCCTCTACCTGGGTCGTATGGGGGTAGAAGCAACCAGTTGCTGTATGGGCGAGCGGCGGGCAGAGACATACAACGATTCCCTTGCTCATCGAATACTCAGAAGATTCCGAGAGTACTGCCGCATCTCCGCCTGCGGGTGTCTCTTAGCAAAAGTAGCGGAGCTTCGGCGAGTCGTCTTGGAGGCCACCTCAGCACCGGTGAACGCATCGCGTTGAACTGGAAGCGTCGCGATGCTGGCGGAAGGAGTGCCTGATCTTGCTCCTGGGCGTTCTCTGACCTGCGGCGGGAGCCTCTCTCGGTCTCGGGCGACTCGGAGGGTGTCGGAGGTTGTCGGAGGTGTGTCGCCTCGACGCCGATCAGGCGACTCTCCGACCGTTGTGCAACGGGGATGCTCACCGGCAGGGTGAGGCTATGGGGTTCAGTTGGAAGCAAGTGCGGGGCGTCGCTTGGGCTGGATTGGGCGCGGCAGCGGCGGCAGGTGTCCTGGCGATCGTGTTCACTCCCCTGATCCGGACAGTCGTGGAGTGGATCTCCGGGCCAGATTGGGAGGGCATGGACGGTGCGGCACGCTCCGCAGCCCTTGGGCAGTTCAGGATCGCGCTCGTGCAGGTGGCCGCCGCCCTAGGCGCGGCAGTTGCTCTTCTGTTCACTGCATTCAACTATCGGTTGACGCGTAGAGGGCAGGTCACTGACCGATTTACCAAGGCACTGGAGCGGCTTGGATCGGATCAAATGTATGTACGCATTGGAGGTATCTTCGCGCTGGAGCAAATTGTGCACGATGCTCCCGATCAGGCGACCCATGCGGCGCATGTTCTTGTGGCCTTCATTAGGGATCGAGCGCCCCGGACGGAACGGCGAAACGCTAAGAAGGAGCGGCAGTCGATCGCTGCTATCCGGCGAGCCGCGCGCCTGCGTGTGCCGTTTCCGGAAGTCGCACCCGAACTGCCGAGAGAGCCTGCTCCAGACATTCAGGCTGCGCTGACTGCGCTCACGCGGCCCACGTTTCGAGCTCTCATAGAGATTGACGGCTCGATGAGAACCATCGACCTTAGCGGCCTTCATCTGTCTAGGGTCAGGCTCAGCGGAGCTGATCTCAGCAGGATGGATCTAGCGGAAACAGACCTATCCTGGGCCACCCTCACGAAAGTGGATCTCAGTAACGCAAGGCTTTGGAGAGCAACGCTGACAAATGCGTGGCTAGAGAAGGCGAATCTTTCCCGCACCTGGTTGAGAGAGGCGGAGCTGGTAAAGGCGAAACTGGCAGCAGTAGATCTCACCGACGCGGTGATGGGTGCGTCGGACCTGACTGATGCAGATCTCACAGGAGCGCTTATGGATGGGGCTGACCTCCGGGATTCGCATTCGTCGGATATTCCCGAGGGTAGAGAGGCGAATCTGACGAGAGCGGATCTCGTCGGTGCAGATCTGCAAACAGCATCCGTCAGCGTCGCGCAGGTTCTCGTTGCCAAGCTGGGCGAAGGCTCAAGGCTGCCGTCACAGGTGGCCGCCGATCCTCAGGTAGCAGTTCGCCTGGGTACTACCGCGCATACAGACTAGGCGTGGCCGCGGCGCTGGCCGTTCAGCCGCTCTCCACAGCGGTCGCGGGTCGTGGGAGTCTTGAAGTCTTGGAGTCTTGAGGTGGCGGACGAGCGGAGAGGGAGAGCGGGTGCCGCAGCAGGCCAACCCACGGGGGACGTTCATGAAGATCGCCGATTCGCTGAAGCGGCAGATCGAGGGGGACCCGGGGGTGACGGAACTCCCGGCCCTGGCTGATGTCATGCGCGATCACGACGTCTCGCGCGGAGTTGCCCTCCGCGCGTTCGGTGTTCTGCGGCAGGAAGGCGTCGCCGAACCTGCGCCGGGCGGACGGTGGCGCGTCGTTCGGGCGGGTGCGCAGGTGGACCGGCGTCCGCTCGATCAACAACTCGCGGACATCATCACGGCTGAGGGGCTCGAAGTAGGGGAAGCGTTCCCGAGCGCTTCGGCGCTTGCCGTGCGGTTCGGCGTATCGCGGCCGACTGTGGCCAAAGCGCTGAGCAAGTTGGAGACGGCCGGCGTGCTGGCCGACGGAGGACAGGGCAAGGTGCGGAGAGTCCGCGCCGTGCCGACGCGAGAGGAGCGTTCCTAGCTTGCCGACCTTGACGGAGTGGGCGTACCCGCTGGCCGAGTCCTTGCTTGCGGAGCCGCTGCCGCGGCGCTGGAAGCACTGTCTAGGAGTCGCGGAGAGGGCGCGCACCATCGCGCTCATCCTTGACCAGGATGCGGATCTACTGGAGGCGGCGGCGGTGCTGCACGACATCGGCTACGCCCCGGACCTGGCGAAGACCGGTTTCCACCCGTTGGACGGTGCGCGCTACCTCCGAGACGTAGCCAACGCCGACGAACGCGTCATCAACCTGGTGGCTCACCACTCGTGCGCATGGATGGAGGCGGAAGCCCGAGGCCTGCGAGACGAGCTGGAGGGCGAGTTCCCCCGCGAGAGCGGGCACCTTAACGATGCGCTCTGCTACTGCGACATGAACACGACGCCGGACGGCACGCCCACGAACCCTGTCGACCGAGTCAACGAGATCGCGGGGCGGTACGGGCCGGACAGTTTGATCGGAACGTTCATCCGGCGTGCTGAGCCGGAGATTCTCGCGTGTACGGCCCGAGTGTTGGAGCGCGTCTCCGCAGCCAAGCGTTAGCCGATATAGGGGGTGGGCCGCGTCCGGTCCATGGCGTGCTCGATCCGGAGCCGCATCGTGGGGTGGACGTCTAGCTTCTCCAGGTCCGTTGGGTCGACCCAGCGGACCTGTGTCGTCTCGTTGCTCGTACGCACCTCACCGCCGACCGGACGGGCCCGGAAGCAGATGCTGAACTGCTGCCGGATCTCCCCGTCGTCGTACTGCATCACGTGGCCTGGGTCGGTGTAGATCCCGGACATGTCGACGACTTCCGCCTTGATGCCGGTCTCTTCCCAGACCTCGCGCACCACGGTGTCGCTGATTGACTCCCCGACGTCGTGTCCACCGCCGGGCAGTGCCCAACGTCCGTTGTCGGACCGTTGGATCATCAGCACCTGTCCCGCGTCGTTCTGTACGAACGCCACGACAGATGGCACGACGGAGTTGGCCGGCGGGGCGTCGGGGTCGTGAAGGTAGTCGATGCGTCCCATGGCTCATGCTCCCGTGAAGTCGTGTTCGGTCACTGGCCGTGCGCCTTCCCACGTCTGCTGCACGCTATTGGCGAAGGTGTCGAAGAGCCCACCGCCGGGAAGTCGCCGCAGGTGCAGCACCGGGGCCAAATAGGCGCCGATGCCGTACACGTGCGTGTTGACCAGCATCTCGTCATCCACACGGTAGATCGAGTTGTAGAGCACGGTGTCATGCAGGCGGAACACGATCTCGGGGTGACTGGTGAACAGAGGGCGATAGTTGACCAGCGCGTTGCGGATCTTGCCGTCCATGATGCGGTGCCCCTCATCGATACCCCGCCGGATGACTGCCTCGCAGGCGGGGTCTCCCATCAGGACACGGATGGTGACGCTCTTCGACTTGGCCTTGAGTACGGACAGGAAGCGCGGGTCTTCGGCTAGGCCGATGCCCGCGTAGACAAGGATGTCGATGCGCTCTTTCGCGCGCTCGCACATCTCCCGCCACAGGTCGGTGGGTACGACGTGGCGGTGCGGGTAGACCGTGACGATCTCTGCCTTGGACAGGTCGGCCGCGCTGTCGAGGGAGCGGTCATCCTCCCAGAGCATCGTCACGTCGACGTTCAGGATGGCCGCGGTCGCGTACTGATGGCGCCGGTACGGCACTTTGCCCTGGGTGATCCAGCGCTCAACCGTCTTCGGGTTGACCTCGATCTTCTCCGCGAGTTGCTGCACGGTCATGCCCTGCGCCAAGAGGGCCGTGCGTAGACGCTCGTTGGACATCTCAACCCCCGATGGGACGTCTTGGGAGCTCTTGACGGTACCCAGATGATTTTGCGCTGTCCACGTAGAGGGTGACCAACTCCCCTGACCTGCACCGATTCTGATGGTGCACCAAGAAATCCCGGTGCGAAGCCAAGAAGTCGGGCCGCTGTACTTGACGGCCTCCCATGCAGTACCTGTAAAACAGGTACTGCATCACCAAGCGCCCGGAGGCAAGGCCCGGAGCAAGCGCTACGAAGAACTGAATAGTGATCGTGCGGGGCTGACGCAGAGTCGGCGGTCGCGGCAGGTGCCTAGGGCGAGGGTCCGGGGGCAAACCGCCGTGATGGACGTCGGTTCTCCCCTACGCGCCTGGCAGGCGCCACCCGATCTCGGGTGTGGGGAAGTACAGCGGGGCCCCAACGCACGTGGCGGCAAGAGTGAGACCGCCCCCGCGGCGACCGGGTGATGTCGTCGGCGGCACGCCACCCTGCATCGCTTCGTGCAGGCCGCCTGCTGGCGTCAGAGCAGTGACGATGACGCACCCGATTCACCGGCTCGGGGCCGGTCCGCTACGCAATGGCGGGCCGGTGAAGCCGACACCGCCCCGATGGTCGCAGGACCGGTTCGACTCCGGTCCGGGGCACTTCCCCCTCGCCGTGCCGCGGCTGGGGTTCTGCCGGGGCGGGCGCCGTCTCACCACCACGCCTGCGCCTGCTCCGGCCCTTCCCGTCTCTCCACTTGAGGAGCAGTAATGGACCAGCACGACCTGAACTCCATCGGTGAGCGCGTGGCGTCTGCTGCCGCCGAGTTCGGCCCCGGCTACCAGCCGACGCCCAAGCAGAAGGCGGATGCCGCATCGGTGCTGCGGGACATGATCCAGGCGGCCGAGACGCACGGTGTGACGTTCGCCGACTTCGACGCGGTCGCCCACTTCGCCCGTCTGGCCATTCAGCTTGTCCAGTCCCGTGACGAGAGCCGGTGACCGCCGTGGAAGCTGCGGTGTTCGCCGCTGTGTTCGCTGCCCTGTACGTCGCTCACAGCGTGGGTGACCACTGGGTGCAGACCTCCCACCAGTCCCTCACCAAGGGCCGTCCGGGTTGGGTCGGCCGTCTCGCGGATGCCCGGCACGTCGCCACCCTGACGCTCACCAAGGTTGCCGTGCTGCTGCCGGTCGCGTGGCTGCTTGATCTGCGCCTGTCGGTGCTCGGCACCGTGCTGGGACTGGGTGTCGACGCGCTCACCCATTGGTGGGCGGACCGGCGCAGCACGCTGGCCCGGCTCGCTGAGGTGCTCGGGTTGGGCGGGTTCCACCGGCTCGGCACCCCGCGCGCCGGCCACGACGACAACCCGCACATCGGCACCGGCGCCTACGCCCTTGACCAGTCCTTCCACCACCTGTGGCTGCTGATTGCCGCGCTGGTCATCGCCACCGTCTGACCCCTCGCACCACCGCCCCGATGGTCGCAAGCGCCGGGTTCGACTCCCGGCCGGGGCACTCTCCCCACCCGCGCTGCGGCCCGGGGGTCCTCCCGCAGCAGTCGCCGTCTCACCAACACGCCTGCGGCTGCTGCGGCCCTTCCCGTCCCTCCCACTTCAGGAGCTTTCATGCGTGCGTACATCGGCCGCCAACAGGCCGTTACTGCTGAGGACTTCGCGGAACTTGCGCTCGGCACCCCGGTTGAACTGTGGCTCGGGGTCGAGGGTGAGACCGACGAGGAGCGCGCGGCCCGCGAGGACGCGGCCCGGGACATCCTCGCCGACCACCCCGAGATGTACGACGGCCTGATCCGCATGGCCGCGCAGGTCATCGAGGAACACCCCGGCCTGGTCGACGTCGTCCCGCTGCCCCGCACCGCCCGGCGCCGCCGCACGGTCCGCAAGGGGGTTGCGGCATGACCACGACGCCCGCCGCCCCGCAGGCGCCGGTCTCCGGGGTGCCGCCGCTGACCCGCCCGGAAATGGGGCTCGCCGGTATCGGCGCGCTCGCCGCGGCCGGGGTCGGCGCGCTCGGTCTGATCTCCTCCTTCGACGCCGTGTCCGCTGCCGCGTTGCGCTGGGGGTTCGGTGAGCCGTGGATGCTGCCGGTCGGTATCGACGTGGCCATCCCGGTGTTCACCGTCGCCAACCTGCTGCTGATCCGGATGGACATGGCGCTGGCCTGGGTGCGGTTCGTGCCCTGGGTGCTCACCCTGATCACCTGCGGGCTGAACATCGCCGCCGGGCAGAGTCTGTGGGCCCGGGTCGCGCACGGCACCATGCCGCTGCTGTGGGTGGTGTTCTCCGAGATCGGCGCGCACATCTACGCCGTCCGCATCGGCGCCGCCACCGGCCGCCGCATGGAGAAGATCCGGTTCTCCCGCTGGCTGCTCGCCTTCCCCTCCACGTTCCTGCTGTGGCGCCGCATGACGCTGTGGGAGATCACCTCCTACTCCGAGGCGCTGGCGCGGGAGAAGGAGCGGCAGTTGGCCCGCGCGGACCTGCGCGAGCGCTACGGCCGCGGCTGGCGGCGCGAGACCCCGCGGCGCGAGCGCGTGATGCTGCGCATGGGCGACCTCACCCCCACCACTGCGCTGCCGGTCACCCCGGAGCCGGAGCCGGAGCCGGAGCAGGTCCCGCAGGAGCCTCAGAGCGCAGCGCCCAAGGCACTGCGCAAGCGGCCCGCCAAGAGCAAGCCCAAGACGCAGCGCACCTTCGAGGAGCTGCTGACCGAGGCGCGCAAGGAGACCGAAGACTGGTCGGATGCGGAGCTGACCGCAGACCGCATCCGCACCACGCTGCACGTCTCGCAGGCCAACGCCCGCACCCTGCGCGACACCCTCAAGGCGGAGCGTGCCGAGAGCCGCCCGCTGCACTCCGTCGACGGCCCGGAGGAGGCCGCCGCGTGAGGGGCCTGCGGATCGGGTCTGTGTGCACCGGCTACGGCGGCTTGGACATGGCCGTCCTGGGCGTCTTCGGCGGCTCGCTGGCGTGGGTGGCGGACAACGACCCGGGCGCGAGCCGCATCCTGGCCCACCACCATCCCGGCATGCCGAACCTCGGGGACCTGACCGCCGTCGACTGGCGTGCGGTGGAGCCGGTGGACGTCTTCATCGGTGGCTATCCCTGTCAGCCCTTCTCTCTCGCCGGTGAGCTGAAAGGAACCGACGATGAGCGGCATCTCTGGCCCTTCATTGCCCGTGCCCTTGGGGTTCTACGACCCCGAATCGCGATCTTTGAGAACGTCGCGAACCACCTTCGACTCGGCTTCGACACTGTCCTGTGCGACCTTGCCGACCTCGGGTTCGATGCGGAGTGGTGCGTTGTACGTGCGGACGAGGTCGGCGCTTGCCACCAGCGGCGCCGGCTCTTCTTCCTCGCCACATCTGCCGACGCCCCGCGCGAGGGACTCGCGGGGGAAGGGCTTCGAGGATGCGTTGCCGAACGTGGTGGCGCTGCTGCCGACGCCCCGGACCTCGGACACGAACGGAGCGGGAGCGCACGGGGAGGGCGGCCCGGACCTGCGGACGGCAGTGGCCCTGCTGCCCACGCCGCGAGCGTCGGACGGGGACAAGGGTGGCCCGAACCAGCGGGGCAGCAAGGGGGACTTGGCGCTGTCGTCCGCAGTGGTGCAACTGCTCCCGACGCCGCGAGTGGCAGCCGCCCGGACGGGGCGGTCGGCAGTCCTGAATTCCAGCTCATCGCCGAGTCTGGAACAGGCAGTGGAGTTGGCGAGCGGGGAGGTGCCGAGGGAACTGAACAGCCTCGACGAGGCGCCTCCGTCCTGGAGTGGGGGCAGTACGCCCCGGCGGTCGCGCGGTGGGAGGCGGTCACCGGCCGCCGTGCCCCCCGGGCAACTGACGATCGAGGACGCCTGAGCCCCGCGTTCGTCGAATGGATGATGGGTTTGCGCGCCGGCCACGTCACCAACGTCCCTGGCCTGACCCGCTCCGCACAGCTCAAGGCGCTGGGCAACGGCGTGCTCCCGCTCCAGGCCGACCACGCCGTCCGGGCTCTGCTCCGGCGCGCGGCCGACCTGTCACGGCGACCGGCGGACGCGGCCTGATGTCCGCCGTGTTCGGCAAGTGCTATGACCCGAAAGGCGTGTTCCACGGCGTTCCCACCTACCCGTGGCGCCTGGCCCCGGACGGTCTGGCCACCCGCCGGCAGCTCCGTGCGATGGGGCTGCGTCCCGGTGGCCAGACGATCGCGGCACAAGTCATGCGGGTCAACCGGCGAGCCGGCGGCGTGCGCGTCGCCTACCTCTACCGCGTCGACCGCGCCATGCCGGTCCGGCCGATGACATCGCGCAAGTGGGGGGCGCTCGCCTTGGCGATGCTCGCCCGCCGCACCTGCCCGCAGTGCCGGATCACCTACAGCTACTGCATCTCGCGCAGGTACGGCCTGTGCGGGCTCTGCATCGACGCCAACTCCACTCAGACAAGGGGGACTTGACTCATGGGCAAGCCCGACACCCGCCGCTTGGACCGCGACATCCTGCATGCACAGCGCAAGATCGCGGCGGTCCGCAAGCAGGAGTGGTGGCCGCTGACCGGCTCCGAGCGCCGCCAGATCATGGCCGCCCTCGCCGGGGGCGCGCTGAAGGTGGCGCGGCACAAGAGCGCCAGTCGTGCGGAACGCAAGCTGGAGATGCTGACGCAGTCGGTGATGAAGCGGCTCACCGCGGAGCTGACCGCGCTGGAGAAGGAACGGCAGCGGGTCGTGAACGACTTCGCCGCCGCCAAGGCCGCCAAGAAGTCATCGAGTTGGTGGTGACCATGGCGCGCACAGAGACGCCTCCGGGCGAGTGCCCGCAGTGCTGGCAGCACGCCCGCGACCGGAGCATCCACCGCAGGCTCCGGCCGCGTGAGGACTGCCCGGCGTGCGTGGACCACATGGTCAACGGCTGCCCCAACCCCGTGCCCAAGAAGAAGTCCAGTTGGTGGTGACCGCCCGCCAAGGAGGAGTTCAGGCATGAACCTGAAACGGATCAGTCGCCTGTTCCGCGGCTCGGGCGGCTCGCTCGGTCAGCCGCTACCTGCCGACTCAGCACGGGCGGTGTGCCTGTCCGGCAGCAAGTTCGGCATGCACGGCGTGATCCCGGCGTCCTACGCCCGGTTCACGGTCAGCCGACGCCGGGCCTGGGGACACGATGTCCGCGCCTATCCGACCACCGGCCGCGACGGCATCCCGTTGACGGTCATCTACACCCGCGTTGCCTACGCCGATGACCCCGGCATGGACGTCCTGGTCACGGTCTTCGAATTCCCCGCAGGCAGCGCGCTCCCGCCCGGCCTGTAACCCAACGGGCCCGACCGCTCACCTCCTACAGCGTTCGGCCGGGCCCACCCTCCCGCAGATCTGGAAGGACTCTCAGTGAAGCACCCCGACGACGACAACGAACTCTTCAACCGACTGGAAGCCGAGATGGCTGCCGACTCCCGCCCCGACCCTGGGGGAGAGGTAGTCGACCTCGACAAGGCACGGTCGGCCCGGACCGAGTCGGCCGACCCGACCGCCCGACCCGACGCCGACCGGTCGCCCGACTCCCACGGCAGTGGGTCGGGTGGCGAGTCGGGCGACCCGACCGCCCGCGTGATAGTCGATGGGTCGGCTCCGGCCGCGACCGGGCCGGGCTACCTCGGTCGGCTCGCCGGTGCCCGGCGCCGCGCGGTCGTGCCGGAGTGGCTGCGCTCCCTCACCGAACTGCGCACCGCGGCCCGGTGGGTGGCCCGCCACTACGCCCACTCGATGGGCTATCACGCGCTGCGTTCCCCCATCTACGCCGTCCGTCTCACCTTCCAGGCCCCCACCGGCGCCGCCCGCTTCGTCGGCGGCACTATGCGGTGGGTGGCCGACCGCGAGGGCGAGCCGGTCCGGCTCGCCGCGGTGCGCCGCGAGGACGCAGCCGAGTACCTCAAGCTGTCGCGGCAGCGCGACGGACGCGTCAGGCTGCGCACCCTGGTGGCGGTGCTCGCGATGTTCGTCGGGCTCGGCTCCGCTCTCGCCATCTACGTGCTCGCCCCCGGCTGGCTTCAGGCCCTGTCGGTCGGCGCCGTGGTGATGGCGCTCGGGACGTACGGCCGCCGCGCCGACGCACCAGTCATCCACCGGGCGGTGGAACTGCCGACCGCGGTCAAGCTCACCAGTGACATCGTGCTGCGGGCCCTCGGCTCACTCGGCATCCCCGCCATCAACCAGGCGCAGGGCAAGGGCCGGGACGGGTTCGAGTTCACCGCCCCCATCACCCGCGACGGCCCCGGCTGGCGTGCGGAGGGCAACCTCCCCTACGGCGTCACCGTGACCGACATCATCGAGCGCCGTGAGCGGCTCGCGTCCGGCCTGCGCCGCCCGCTCGGGTGCGTGTGGCCGGAAGCGGTGGCCGAGGAACACACCGGGCACCTGGTCTTGTGGGTCGGGGACCAGGACATGTCCAAGGCGAAGAAGCCGGTATGGCCGCTGCTGAAGGCGGGCACCACGGACCTGTTCAAGCCGGTCGCGTTCGGCACCGACCAGCGCGGACGCTGGGTGGAGATCACCCTCATGTACATCGCGGCCGTCATCGGCGCGATCCCCCGCATGGGCAAGACCTTCCTCCTGCGCCTGCTGCTGCTCATCGCCGCCCTCGATCCGCGCGCTGAGTTGCACACCTACGACCTGAAGGGAACCGGCGACCTGGACCCGGTCGGCAACGCCGTCTCCCACCGCCACCGCGCCGGTGACGAAGAGGAGGACATCGAGTACGCGGTGCGGGACCTGCGCGCGCTGCGCGAGGAACTGCGCCGCCGCGCCAAGATGATCCGCACCCTGCCGCGGGACATCTGCCCCGAGTCGAAGGTGACCTCCCAGCTCGCGGACATGAAGAACCTGGGACTGCACCCGATCGTGGTCGGGGTGGATGAGTGCCAGGTGTGGTTCGAGCACGACAAGCACGGCAAGGAACTCGAAGAGATCTGCACTGACCTGGTCAAACGCGGCCCCGCCACCGGGATCGTGCTCCTGCTCGCCACGCAGCGCCCGGACGCCAAGGCACTGCCCACCGGCATCAGCGCGAACGCGTCGGCCCGGTTCTGCCTGAAGGTGATGGGCCAGCTGGAGAACGACATGGTGCTCGGCACGTCCGCCTACAAGCGCGGCGTGCGCGCCACCATGTTCAGCTGGGGTGACAAGGGCATCCACTACTTCGTGGGTGAAGGCTCCGACGCCCGCATCGTCGGCTCCGTGTACGTGGACGCCCCCGCCGCGGAGGCCATCGGCGCCCGCGCCCGCAAGGCCCGCGAACTCGCCGGCACCCTCACCGGGCACGCTCTCGGGGAGGAGCCGGAGGACACCGGCAGCAGCTATGACCTACTGCGGGACATCCTCGCCGTGGTCCCCGCCGACGAACCCAAAGTCTGGTCCGAAACCGTCGTCGCCCGGCTCGCCGAACTGCGGCCCGAGGTCTACGACGGCTGGGACCCCGAGGCCCTCGCCGCCGCGCTCAAGCCGCACGGCATCTCCACCATCCAGGTGGGCCGCCGGGTCAACGGCAAGGTCGTCAACCGGCGCGGCATCGACCGCTCCCACATCACCGCAGCGATTGCGGAGCGTGACGGAAACCGGGACGCGGGCTGACGCTCCGGGGCCGCTAGCGCTAGCGGCACACCCCGCTAACGTTAGCGGCCCCGCTAGCGCCACAAACCCACTCTGATCAGGCCGCTAGCGGATAGCGGCCCACCTGCGGAAACCCCTGAAAACCGCCTGGAAGGGCTCGTGATGACCCCTGTCCTGCTCGCTATCACCCTCCTCATCGGCGTCACCCTGTGTTACGTGTCGGTGTGTGCGGTGTCGCCGTTCGGCACCTGCCGCAAGTGCTCCGGCTGGGGCTTCAAGATGAAGTCCGACCGCAAGGGACGCCTCAAGCGCGGCAAGGACTGCCGCCGCTGCAACGCCACCGGCAAGCGGATACGCATCGGCCGCTGGCTTTACAACCGGTGGGCCCGCATCTACCGCGCAGGCACCGACACCCCGCGCTCGGAGGTGTCGCGATGACCCTGACCCTCTCCGCGGTGCTGCTGTTCGCCCTCGCCTCCGTCGTCGCCGTCAAGACCCGCGCCAGCAACGCGGGCGCCGCGGTGGTGCTGTTCCTGTTCGGGTTCTTCACCGCTGGGACCGGCGCCTACGGCCCCATCCGCGACCTCGTGGCGTCCTTCGTCCGCTTCCTGTCCCAACTCGGCTGAAGGGAACAACTCCCGTGCATGAGACCACTGTTGCCCCGCACTGGGTGGCCGCAGCGCTGCCCAAGGCCGCGCCTGCGCTGGCCACCTCCACCGTGCTGATCCTGGCCCGGATCTGGAACGCCCACGGCGCCGAACACTCCTTCGGCAACGCCGTGCTCATGACCGCCCTCTCGATGGGTGCCGCTGCCGCGGGCGTGGTCGCGGGCAACGCCACCGGCGACACCGTCCTTGTCGGCACCGCGTTCGCCGCCTCCGGCGCCCTCGCGTTCGCCGGGGTGGCCGGATACGCGGACGGTCTGTCCCTGCCGCTGCTGCTGTGGTCGCTGGCCACCGCCGGCGCCTATGGGCTCGCCGCCCGCTACTGGCGCACCGACCGCCGCGAAACCGTCGCCTTCCAGCGCGAGACCAGCGAGCGGCGCGAGGAATACGCCCACCTCGAACGCGTAGAGACCATCCGCGCCACCGCACAGGTTGAGGTCGCGCAGGCCGCCGGTGCCATCTACGCCGAACAGCTCGCCGCCGCCCTCATCCACCGTGCCGCCCTGCCCGGCTACGACCCCCTCGCCCTGGAACGCGCGGGCCTGCCGGAGCTGCCGCAGGGTGATCGATGAGGTTCTACCTCACCACTCACAAGCGGCACTGGGTGCGCCTTACCAACGTGCCGCTGTTCTTGAAGTCCGAGCACTTCGTGAACGCGGTCAAGCTCGATGAGGCGCAAGGTCCGTACGCGGTGGATTCCGGCGGATTCTCGGAGCTCCAACGCCACGGCCGGTGGACGCGCACCCCGCGGCAGTACATCGAGGACCTGCGCCGCATCTGGGAATGCGTCGGCCCCTACGACTGGGCCGCCCCGCAGGACTGGATGTGCGAGGACCTCATCATCCACGGCGGCACGGCCGGGCCGAACACCTTCACCGGCACCCACCTGAGCGTGCCGGAACATATCCGCCGCACCGTCGCCAACTTCCTGGAACTGCGCTCCCTCGCGCCCGAGTTGCGCATAGCCCCGGTGCTTCAGGGGCGGACGGTCGCGGACTACGAATTGTGCGCGGAACTGTACGAGCGCGCCGGGGTCGACCTGACCCGAGAACCCACGGTGGGGCTCGGCTCGGTCTGCCGCTTGCAGTCCACCCGCGAGGGCGCCGCCATCGTCACCGCGATGGCCGCACACGGGCTGCGCCTGCACGGCTTCGGCTTCAAGACCCTCGGTCTGGAACGCGTCGGCCATCTGCTCGCTTCGGCCGATTCCGCCGCATGGAGCTACCACGCCCGCCGCCGTCCGGCCCTGCCCGGCCACACCCACAAGAACTGCGCCAACTGCATCGACTACGCCCTGCGCTGGCGTACCCGAGTCCTCGATGCGCTGCCCACCTGGCAGCAACCCGCCCTCGACGCAGCCTGACGAAGGGAACCAACGCCCATGCTCCGTCTCCGCTTCAGGATCGTCGGCTGTCCCCGCCGGGCCGTGGCTCTGACCGACACCCCCGACCCAAACTGCCCCAACTGCCAGGGCGTGGGCGACGTCGCCCACGACTACGGCCACCCCGAGACCGGCGAGTACGAGGGCACCGACTACGAGTTCTGTCCCTGCTGGACGGCATGGGCCCTGCCCCTGCTGCCCCTGCCGCGTCGGCCCCGGTGGCTGCGGCGCCGCCGCACCGCCCGCGACCCGTGGGCGTCCGACGGCTACAGCAGCGAGCCGCCCTTCTAGCTACGCCCGAGGCGGGCGCCGTCTCACCACAAGCCTGCGCCCGCCCCGGTTCTCCAGTCCCTCCAAGAGAGCAGGAGACCTACAGCATGACCGACCACACCGACATCCCGCGAGTGCCGGACGGCCCGGAGCGGGTGACCCTTGTCCGCACCGAGCCCCGTCCCGACGGAAGCACCGTCTTGGTCCTGCTCACCGCGGGCCCGCCACTCGTCCTGATCGAACACCGCATGCACCTGGACCGCTACCTGACCTGGGCCCTGCTGCACACCCTCACCCGCGACCTGAACGGCCTCGAACCCCCCGGCCCCAACCCCGAGACCGCCGCCCTGCTGAACGCGCTCAACAGCGGCGACCACGACGACTTCGCCGCCGCGATGGACGCCTACAGCGCCCGCATCCTCAACCTGTGGACGGACGGTGCGGCAGCATGACCAAGCACCTGCACACCGCCCTCCGGCTCGCGGCCGAGGGGCTGCCCGTGCTGCCGCTGCGCAAGGGCAAGGTGCCCTTCGCCAACTGCCCCGCATGCCTGTACACCTCGTGCGGCGGGCGCCCGCACATGAAGACCTCGGGCCCCTGCACCTGCCCCGCTCCCTGCCACGGCTGGGCCGCCGCCACCGCCGACACCAGCGTCATCATCTCGCCGGCGTGGGCGAGTGCATGGCAGGGCGCCGCGAGCGTGGGCTACCACCCCGGTGGCGCCCGCCTCACCGTGGTCGACCTCGACACCCGGGACGCCGTCGCGTGGGCACAGCGGAACTTGCCCGCGACGCGGACCGTGCCGACCACACGCGGCCAGCACTGGATCTACCAGGGCGTCATGCGCTCGTGCAACGGCGTCCGGCCCGGCGTGGACATCAAGTCCTCCATGGCCTACGCCCGCTATCTCGGGCCCGGCACTGGCCGCATCGCCGCCCTGCCGGACGCGGTCCGTGCGCTCACCGCGAGGACACCCACGATCCGGCCGACGCCGCAGACCGTCACCGTGCCTGGCGGGGGCGGGGAGTGCCCCCACCGCACACCCGCCTACCTGGAACGCGGCATCACCATCGCGGAACAGCAGATCACCGCGGCGCGCAGCGCGATCCACCACACCGTCTACCGCACCTTCCTCGCGGTGCTGTCCGCGCACGGCCGGTGCGGCTGCCTCACCGACGCCCACATCACGCGCCTGTTCACCGCCGCGCAGACCAAGGGCGAAACGGCCCGGCACTGCACCGACGCGTGGGCCAACGCCCGCGCCCGGCTGGGACTCTGATCATGTCCGAGGACGAGAAGAACCCTGCACGCGAGATCATCACGGCCTACGCGCAAGCCAACTTCCGGTACTTCCGCACCGCCGACGGCACCGTCTACGCCCAGCGCAACGGCCACCCCGTCGCCCGCCCCATCCGCTCCCAGGGCACCACAGGCAGCCACCGCCAAGAACTCATGGTCGGCCTGTTCAAAGACGGGCGCGGCGTGTTCAACGGAACCGCCCTCAAGGAGGCGTTGGACTTGATCGAAGCACTCGCACTGACCGAGAACGTACAGCCCGTGCACATTCGCGTTGCCCCCGGCTTCGACGGGGCGACGTGGCTGGACCTGGGCCGCGCCGACGGGCAGTCCGTCCGTATCCACCCCACCGGCTGGGACATCAAGGTTCCCGATCCGCGCGAGGTGTGCTGGCGGCGCACGCAGCTCACCGGGGAACTGCCCCTGCCCGCCAAGGACACCAACGGCAAAGGCATCGACCTGCTGCTGGGGCTGTGCAACTTCGCCAACGCCGAGACCGAGTGCCTGGCCATCGCCTGGCTCATCGGCTGCCTCGGACCGTCCGTGCCCGTCCCCGCCCCGTTCCTCACCGGCCCCCAGGGCGCGGGCAAGTCCACCGGCGGACGCATGCTCATCCGCATCATCGAGGGCATGAGCGGCGACCTGCGCCGCGCGCCGAAGGATGAGGAGAACCTGATCGCGGCCGTGGCCGCCGGATGGGTCACCGCCCTCGACAACCTGTCCCACATGACCCCGGACCTGTCCGACGCAATGTGCTGCATCGTCACCGGCGCCGAGAACGTCAAGCGGGCCCTGTTCACCGACGGGGACGTCTTCCGCGCCCGCTACCGCCGCCCGCTGCTGCTGACCGGCATCGACGTCGGCGTCATCCGGCCCGACCTCGCCGAACGGCTCCTGCCGCTGCGACTGGAACGGCCCAAAGTCCGGCGGACCGAGGCCGAACTGTGGACGGAGTACGCGGAAGCGCTGCCCGTCGTCCTCGGCTCGCTCCTGGACCTCACGGTCAAGGTCCGCGCGGTGGAAGCGGAGACCCCGACCGATCTGCGGATGGCGGACTTTGCGCACCTGTGCGCGCAGCTCGATGCCGCGACCGGCTGGGGGGCGCTCACGGCCTACCGTGCCAGTCTGGATGACCTCAACGACGACGTCATCGAGGGCGACCTACTTGCCCAGACCGTCCTCAGGCATGCTGACAGCCTCGAACCGGGCGCCGAACAGCGGATGACGTCCACGGAGTGGCTGCACCTCCTCAGCGGCCTCTACAGCGGCGAAGACTGCCGCCCCTTGCCTAAGGGGTGGCCGACCACGGGAAAGGTCCTCTCCGACCGGCTCAAGCGGCTCCAACCCACCCTGGCCGCCCGCGGGGTCCTCATCGACTCCGGCCGCACCGCTGAGGGCCGCTACCTCGAAATGACCCGCCTCGCGGCCCCGCCGCCGCACGACCAGAAGCGGATGTTCTGACCCGCGCTCCGCTGGGTCGTCCCGGACAAGTAAGAAGAGCACCGGCGGCGCGTGCTCTTCTTACTGTTCGGCGGAACGCCGCCCACGGGTCGCGCCGCGAAGCGGCTCCCTCTTCACGCTTGAAGCGCCACCGCACCCCAACAGACACCCCCTGTTTTGTCCTAAGTGGAAAGACGCTGCGTCATCTGCGTCATGCGGGCCGGAAAACGGCCCCTGGCCTGCGATTACGACCATGACGCAGACGGCCGCGCCTGCGTCATCCTGCGTCATCTGCGTCATGGGCTACGTCACCGATGACGCAGGCCATGACGCACCGATGACGCACGCCCAAACTGCTGCGTCACACAAAGCCGCTGGTCAGAAGCGCGAATGACGCTGATGACGCAATGACGCAGAAATCCGCACTTAGGACAGATGCGGACTCCCTGAGGGGCGGGCCCAAGATTCAGAGCACAACTCAAGAGAGGACGGCAGCATGAGCGCCCCCGCGCGGGACGAAAAGCTGACCATCAAGGAGGTCCTCGCGGACCTCAAGGTAGCCCCGGCTACCTTCTACAGGTGGCGCCAACTCGGGAAAGGCCCCCGCTCAATCAAGCTGCCGAACGGGGACGTACGAATTCGCCGATCCGAGTATGAGCGTTGGCTTGCGGAGCGGGAGGACGCTGCGTGAGCACTGAGAACGACACCCCGGCCGGGCGCCCTCGTGGGTCTGCCCGGCCGGGCTACACCTTTGATGTCAAGCTCTGGAAAATCGCCAAGACCGGCCGCAAGTCCCGCCCATGGAGAGTTCGTTGGGTGGTGGCTGGTCGAGTATGGGGCGACACATTCGCCACGCTCCCGCTCGCCGAGAGTCGACGCAATGAGCTGCTGCACGCGATGAACCGGCGCGGCGAGCCATTCGAGATCGAATCGGGTCTGCCCGAGTCGGAAGTGCGACAGGCGGAAGCGGCAGAAGCGGCAAAGGCCGAGGCGAAGTTGGACCCCACATGGTGGGAATTCTCGCGTGAGTTCATGCAACGTCGCTGGCGCACCGCCGCGGCGAAGACGCGGGAAGGGTACGCGGACAGCCTTGCATCGGCGGCCCTAGGCATGATGGGAGAGGGGGCGGATGCTCCTGAACTCCGCGCCGTGCGACGGGCTGTGAGATGGGGCATCGTGCCAGCGCATGCGAACGAGGAGCCGCCGCCGGACCTGGAAAAGGTCTGCACGTGGCTGCGGGAGAACTCCCTACCGCTGTCGGCCCTGGCGAACTCCAGCATTGCGGAAGACGTCCACTACCGGCTCGCCTACAAGCTCGACGGCAAGTTGGCGGCAAAGGACACCTACAAGCGTCGTCGCCGCGGGTTCAACATGTCCATGGCGTACGCAGTCCAGAAGGGATATCTGAAGGAAAACCCGATCGCGGAGTTGGAACGGCCGTCCACTGCTGCGAGCGGCCCTATCGACCCGCGCGTCCTCATGAACGCAGCGCAGGGGCGGGAGTTCTTGACGGCCGTTTCCTACGTGGGGTCGGTGCACCGAAACCGGGGGAGACGTCTCGTCGCCTTCTTCGGCTGCATCCTCTACGCCGCGATGCGCCCCGCTGAAGTCGTAGGGCTGAAGCTGGAGAACTGCCACTTGCCAGAGACGGGTTGGGGCGTGCTCACCCTCCGGGAAACCCGCCCCGTATCCGGCAAGAAGTGGACCGATTCCGGCGAGCGGCACGACAAGCGCGGCCTCAAGATGCGGGACCCCGCCGCAGACCGCCCCGTGCCGATTCCACCAGTCCTGGTGGCGATGCTTCGAGCGCACGTGAAGGAGTTCGGCACCGCGGCGGACGGCCGGCTGTTCCAGAACGAGCGGGGTGGACTGGTCGGCACGTCCAGCTACTGGCGCGTCTGGCAGGAGGCTCGGCAGTACGCGTTCCCGCCGTACAAGTACGCGTCGCCGCTCGCCCGGAAGCCCTACGACGGACGCGCCACCTGCATCACGGACTGGCTCCGTTCCGGCCTCCCCGTGGCGGAGGTGGCCCGCCGGGCGGGCACCTCTCCAGAGGTCATCGACCGCCACTACGCGGGCTGCGTCGACAACAGCGAGGAGGAGAACAACAAGAAGATCGAGAAGACCATGGGTTGGGAGCCTGAGAGCTCCGAGAGCGGGGGCCGCGACACGACCTGACGACTGTGTCGGAGGTGTGTCGGGAACACTGAGAGACAACGAGAGAGGGCGGGAGTCAGTGAGACTGACTCCCGCCCTCTTCTCTCGGCGTATGCCCTGGTCAGACCCTGGTTTGGAGTCTCTGACCGGCAAGTGCCCACGGCAGGATTCGAACCTGCGCACACGGTTCCGGAGACCGTTGCTCTATCCCCTGAGCTACGCGGGCGTCCGCCGCACTGTGCGCGGCGACGGGTAGAACCCTACCAGCTTCGATGAGGTCTTCATGAACAGGTATTTCCGGCGGTCAGAGGGGCTCACGGTCCCCGGTAGGGGTGGAAGTCGGGAAAACCCGGACGCGGTGGCCGGTCCGGACCTACTCTCGAGTTGTGCCAGGCGCGTCGGGCCGGGTGCTTGTTGTGGACGACAACAAGGTCATCCGGCAGTTGATCAGGGTCAATCTCGAGCTGGAGGGTCTCGAGGTCGTGACCGCGGCCGATGGTGCCGAGTGTCTGGATATCGTGCATCAGGTGCGGCCCGATGTGGTGACCCTTGATGTGGTGATGCCCCGTCTTGACGGGCTTCGTACCGCCGCTCGGCTGCGCTCCGACCCCCGGACCCGTGATCTGCCGCTCGCCATCGTCAGCGCCTGTACGCAGTACGAGGTCGAGAGCGGCCTCGACGTCGGTGTCGACGCCTTCCTCGCCAAGCCCTTCGAGCCCGCCGAACTCGTCCAGCTCGTGCGGCAGTTGATGGACCGCAGGCACGGTGCGGACCAGGCGGACGGGAGTGACGACGCGGTCTTCGACAGTGTCCTCGGCGCCGGTGAGACCGAGGGGGCCGGGCGGGCCGGCGGCTGATCAGCGCTGCCGCTCCGCTGTGTGGATCGGTACTCCATGGCTGTCTGTGGCTGGCTGCGACTGCCCACGCGCGTCCATGCGCGTCCATGCGCGTCCACATCCCGGACCTTCCGCTAAACCGACTCGCCTACCCACCCCCCTCCTCCCATACGCTTGTCCCGTGACCCCCGTCGAGCTCTCCCGCACCGTGCTGCGCGCGGTCCGTCGCGCTGTCGACGGTGGAGAGCTGAGCGTGTCCGTGCCGGGACGGGCCGTCGTCACACCCCCCGGACCCGGCGGCTGTGGTGACTACGCCACCAACATCGCCCTCCAGCTCGCCCGCCCCGCCGGACAGCTGCCCCGCCGTGTCGCCGAGATCCTGCGGCCGCATCTGAGCGGCACCGACGGCATCGCCGACGTCGTCGTCACCGGGCCCGGCTTCCTCAACTTCAGCCTGAGCGACGCCCATGCCCTGCCCACCGCCCTCGTGGAGGAGATCCTGGGGAGCGGTGCGCGGTACGGGTTCGGGGATGGCCTCAGCGGCCAGGTCGTGCAGCTGCACGCGGCCCGCGAGGTGCGTGCCGTCGTCGTCATGGACGCCGTCTCCCGCATCCTCCGCTCCCAGGGCGCCCTCGTCCGCACTAGCTGTGAAGGACCTCCTGCGGCCGAGTGGACCGACGTCCTCGGCGTGCGCGTCGACGCCCACGGCACCCCCGAGGCCCCCGCCCCCCTCGACGTCGGCATCCGCCCTGTGCCCGCCCCCGCCGACCCCGTTTCCCTCGGCCGCGACGCCGCCCGCTGGGCCCTGCTCCACCCCGCCGCCCACGACCGGCCCCGGATCACCGACGAGCACCTCGTCCAGCGTGAGGGCAACCCCCTCTTCCGCGTGCGCTACGCCCACGCCCGCACCCGGGCCCTCACCCGCAACGCCGCCGACCTGGGCTTCACCACCAGGTCCACGGCGCCCGCCGAACCTGCGGTGCCTGCCGAACCCGCGGTGCCTGCCGAACCCGCTGTACCTGCGGCACCCGTGGCGCCCTCCGAACCCGCCGTATCCGTGGCGCCCTCCGAACCCGCCGTATCCGCGGCGCCCGCCGAACCCGCCGAGTCCGCGGCGCCCGCCGAACCCGCCGAACCCGCCGTACCTGCGGCACCCGTGGCGCCCTCCGAACCCGCCGTATCCGCGGCGCCCGCCGAACCCGGCGAACCCGCCGACCCCCGGCACACCCTCACCCCCCTCCTCGCCGACCACCCCCGGATCCTGGCCCAGGCGGCGGCCCACCGTGCCCCCGACCGTCTTGCCCGGCACCTCGTCACCGTCGCCGATGCCGTGCTCGCCGTCCTGCCCACCGTGCTGCCGCGCGGCGACGAGAAACCCTCGGCCGCCCACCGCGCCCGGCTCGCCCTCGCCGAAGCCGCCGGGACGGTGCTGGCCGGTGGCCTGTCCCTGCTCGGCATCGACGCACCCGAACACCTCTGAGACAGCGAACAGAGAGCCAGCGAAGAACATGAGCCGTTCCGCCCACCCCGCCGGGCCCCGCCACGCAGACGTCCTCACCGAGGGCCACTACTCCGCGCCGCCCGCCGACCTCAACTCCCTCGACCCCAAGGTCTGGGCCCAGACGGTCACCCGTGACGAGGACGGTGTCCTCACCGTCGGCGGTATCGACGTCAAGACGCTCGCCGAGGAGCACGGCACCCCCGCCTACATCCTCGACGAGACCGACTTCCGCGCCCGTGCGCGTGCCTGGCGCACCGCCTTCGGGCACGACGCCGACGTCTTCTACGCGGGCAAGGCCTTCCTCTCCCGCGCCGTCGTGCGGTGGCTGCACGAAGAGGGGCTCAACCTCGACGTCTGCTCCGGCGGCGAACTCGCCACCGCCCTCTCCGCCGGCATGCCCGCCGACCGCATCGCCTTCCACGGCAACAACAAGTCCAAGGACGAGATCCGCCGGGCCATCGACGCGGGCGTCGGGCGGATCGTGCTCGACTCCTTCCAGGAGATCGTCCGCGTCGCCCACATCGCCGCGGAGCTCGGCAAGCGGCAGCGCGTGCAGATCCGGATCACCGTCGGTGTCGAGGCGCACACCCACGAGTTCATCGCCACCGCCCACGAGGACCAGAAGTTCGGGATCCCGCTCGCCGGCGGCCAGGCCGCGGAGGCCGTGCGCCGTGCGCTCCAGCTGGACTCGCTCGAACTCATCGGCATTCACAGCCACATCGGGTCGCAGATCTTCGACATGTCCGGCTTCGAGGTCGCCGCCCACCGGGTGGTGGGACTGCTCAAGGACATCCGTGACGAGCACGGCGTCGAGCTGCCCGAGATCGACCTCGGCGGTGGGCTCGGGATCGCCTACACCTCCGACGACGACCCGCGCGAGCCGCACGAGATCGCGAAGGCGCTCACCGAGATCGTCACGCGCGAGTGCGAGGGTGCCAAGCTGCGGACGCCGCGTATCTCCGTCGAGCCCGGTCGCGCCATCGTCGGCCCCACCGCGTTCACCCTCTACGAGGTCGGCACCATCAAGCCCCTCGACGGCCTGCGCACCTACGTCTCCGTCGACGGCGGCATGTCCGACAACATCCGGACCGCGCTGTACGACGCCGAGTACAGCGTCGTTCTCGTGTCACGGACGAGCGACGCCGAGCCGATGCTCGCCCGCGTCGTCGGCAAGCACTGCGAGAGCGGCGACATCGTGGTCAAGGACGCGTTCCTGCCCGCCGACATCGCGCCGGGCGACCTGATCGCCGTACCGGCGACCGGTGCGTACTGCCGCTCCATGGCGAGCAACTACAACCACGTGCTGCGCCCGCCGGTCGTGGCCGTGCGTGACGGTGAGTCGCGGGTGATCGTCCGCCGGGAGACGGAGGAGGACCTCCTGCGTCTCGACGTCGGGTGAGCCCCCAACAAGCCCCCGACACCGGAGGGCGGAAGATCTCCTGTCTTCCACCCCCGTACAAATGAAATAGATGTCTCACGATCCGGACGAAGGGTAGAAACTCCCGTCCGGTGAGTGAGACTGGACCAACCGTAGACGGTATGAGGAAACGAGGTCGGATGATGCGTACGCGTCCGCTGAAGGTGGCGCTGCTGGGCTGTGGGGTTGTCGGCTCAGAGGTGGCGCGCATCATGACGACGCACGCCGAAGACCTCGCCGCGCGCATCGGCGCCCCCGTCGAGCTGGCGGGGGTCGCGGTACGGCGGCCGTCCAAGGTCCGCGAGGGCATCGACCCCGCCCTCGTCACCACCGACGCCACCGCCCTCGTCAAACGTGGCGACATCGACGTCATCGTCGAGGTCATCGGTGGTATCGAGCCCGCCCGCACCCTCATCACCACCGCCTTCGAGCACGGCGCCTCGGTCGTCTCCGCCAACAAGGCCCTCCTCGCCCAGGACGGCGCCGCCCTGCACGCCGCCGCCGAGGAGCACGACGCCGACCTCTACTACGAGGCCGCCGTCGCCGGCGCCATCCCGCTGATCCGCCCGCTGCGCGAGTCCCTCGCCGGCGACAAGGTCAACCGCGTGCTCGGCATCGTCAACGGCACGACCAACTTCATCCTCGACAAGATGGACAGCACGGGGGCCGGCTACCAAGAGGCTCTGGACGAGGCCACGGCCCTCGGGTATGCGGAAGCCGACCCGACCGCCGACGTCGAGGGCTTCGACGCCGCCGCCAAGGCCGCCATCCTCGCTGGTATCGCCTTCCACACGCGCGTGCGTCTCGACGACGTCTACCGCGAGGGCATGACCGAGGTCACCGCCGCCGACTTCGCCTCCGCGAAGAACATGGGCTGCACCATCAAGCTGCTCGCCATCTGCGAGCGCGCCGAGGACGGGGGATCGGTCACGGCTCGGGTGCACCCGGCGATGATCCCGCTCACCCACCCGCTGGCCTCCGTGCGCGGCGCGTACAACGCCGTGTTCGTGGAGTCCGACGCGGCCGGTCAGCTCATGTTCTACGGTCCCGGCGCCGGCGGCGCCCCGACCGCCTCCGCAGTCCTCGGCGACCTCGTCGCCGTCTGCCGCAACCGGCTCAACGGCGCGACCGGTCCCGGCGAGTCCGCGTACGCGGCCCTTCCCGTCTCGGGGATGGGTGAGGTCGTCACGCGGTATCACATCAGTCTCGATGTCGCGGACAAACCGGGTGTTCTCGCCCAGGTCGCGACCGTGTTCGCCGAACACGGGGTTTCCATCGATACGGTTCGCCAGACGGGCAAGGACGGCGAGGCCTCCCTCGTCGTCGTCACCCACCGAGCCTCCGACGCCGCCCTGGGCGGGACCGTCGAGGCGCTGCGCAAGCTCGACACCGTGCGCGGTGTCGCCAGCATCATGCGGGTTGAAGGAGAGTAACCAGCAATGACCCACCAGTGGCGCGGAATCATCGAGGAGTACCGGGACAGGCTGCCGGTCTCCGCCACCACGCCGGTCGTGACGCTCCGCGAGGGCGGCACGCCCCTCGTGCCCGCGCAGGTGCTCTCCGAGCGCACGGGCTGCGAGGTCCACCTCAAGGTCGAGGGCGCGAACCCGACGGGGTCCTTCAAGGACCGCGGCATGACCATGGCCATCACCCGGGCCAAGGAGGAGGGCGCCAAGGCGGTCATCTGCGCCTCCACCGGCAACACCTCCGCCTCCGCCGCCGCCTACGCCGTGCGCGCCGGCATGGTCTCCGCCGTCCTCGTCCCGCAGGGCAAGATCGCGCTCGGCAAGATGGGCCAGGCGCTCATCCACGGCGCGAAGATCCTCCAGGTCGACGGCAACTTCGACGACTGCCTCACCCTGGCCCGCGCGCTGAGCGACAACTACCCCGTGGCGCTGGTGAATTCGGTCAACCCGGTGCGTATCGAGGGCCAGAAGACCGCCGCCTTCGAGATCGTCGACATGCTCGGCGACGCCCCCGACATCCACGTCCTCCCGGTCGGCAACGCGGGCAACATCACCGCGTACTGGAAGGGCTACAAGGAGTACGCCGCCGACGGCATCGCCGCGAAGACCCCCCGTATGTGGGGCTTCCAGGCGTCCGGCAGCGCCCCGATCGTGCGCGGCGAGATCGTCAAGGACCCCTCGACGATCGCCACCGCCATCCGCATCGGCAACCCGGCGTCCTGGCAGTACGCGCTCGCCGCGCGGGACGAGTCCGGCGGCCTCATCGACGAGGTGACGGACCGTGAAATCCTGCGCGCCTACCGCCTGTTGGCCGCACAGGAGGGCGTCTTCGTGGAGCCCGCCTCGGCCGCCTCGGTGGCCGGTCTGCTGAAGGCCGCCGAGCAGGGCCTGGTCGACCCGGGCCAGAGGATCGTGTGCACCGTCACCGGCAACGGCCTCAAGGACCCCGACTGGGCCGTCGCGGGCGCCCCGCAGCCCGTCACCGTCCCGGTCGACGCGGCGACGGCCGCCGAGCGCCTCGGCCTCGCATAGGGCATTCCCGAGCGGCATCCCTCCAGGGGGTGCACAGGGGGCTTACGACACGCATCGTGCGCCTCCTGTGCGCCCTATGTCGCCACAGAACCTTCCTTCGATAGGCTGTACTGAACCCGCCCGCCGCATATGCCCGCGCGCATGGCCGGGAGCCGCGGCATCTCCGCGGCCCGCGGGGTCTCCACGTACGTATCGAATGTCTTCGACAATCACGCAGCTCAAGGAGAGTCATCGAGCGATGGCCGGTCCAGCGTTCCGCGCCGCCGCCGTCCGGGTGCGCGTCCCCGCCACCAGCGCCAATCTCGGTCCGGGCTTCGACGCCCTGGGCCTGTCGCTGGGGCTCTACGACGACGTCGTCGTCCGGGTGGCCGACTCAGGGCTGCACATCGACATCGCGGGTGAGGGCAGCGAGACCCTCCCACGCGACGAGAAGCACCTGCTCGTACGGTCCCTGCGCACCGCCTTCGACCTGCTCGGCGGACAGCCGCGCGGCCTCGAGATCGTGTGCGCCAACCGCATTCCGCACGGCCGCGGACTGGGGTCCTCCTCCGCCGCCATCTGCGCCGGCATCGTCGCCGCGCGTGCCGTGACCATAGGCGGCGAGTCCAGGCTCGACGACGCCGCTCTCCTGGAGCTGGCGACCGAGATCGAGGGCCACCCCGACAACGTGGCCCCCTGTCTGCTCGGCGGTTTCACGATCGCCTGGATGGAGGCCGGCGCCGCCCGGGCCATCAGGCTCAAGCCCGCCGATTCCATCGTTCCGGTGGTTTTCGTGCCCGGAAAGCCGGTTCTGACGGAGACCGCGCGCGGTCTCCTCCCGCGCACCGTGCCGCACGTCGACGCCGCCGCCAACGCGGGCCGCGCCGCCCTGCTCGTCGAGGCCCTCACCCGGACCCCCGAGCTGCTGCTGCCCGCCACCGAGGACCGGCTGCACCAGGAATACCGGGCTCCGGCCATGCCGGAAAGCGCCGCTCTCGTGGAGCGCTTGAGGGCGGACGGAGTTCCGGCGGTGATTTCCGGAGCCGGTCCCACCGTTCTCGCCCTCGTCGACGAGGAGAGCGCCGACAAGGTCGCCCACCTGGCAGGCGAGGGCTGGGCCGCCAACCGGCTGGAACTCGACGCCCAAGGGGCGAGCGTGTTGCCACTGGCACCTTCCGGCGACATTTAAAAGCGCGCGGTTGCCGGATTTCGAGAGGGGGAATGTTTGTTGGATCCGGTAGTGTTAACCTCAAGTCTGCACCCGACCCCACCATGGCGAGGTGCTTCACGTCCCCGTCCGGGACAGACATTCTTCCGGGAGCCTCCCAAGCCGCACTGTGTTTCGTACGACGTACGCGGGCAGTACCTCGTACGCGAGCACTGAGCGACTTGCCGGGCACGCTCCGGAACCGGTGCGACCGAGCCACGCGACGCAGCTAGTCGGCGTCGCTGCTCTGGGAAGCGCCATCACCAGATTCCTCCGCCGCCCAGGCGGACCACCGCCCCGGCACGGTCCACAAAGATGGGACCGACGTCGGACAGCACAACCGGTCGCCGAGCCAGACAGGCCGACGTCCGCTCCAGGGAAGGACCCTTCGTGAGCGACACCACCGATCTGATGGGCGCACGTGTCGAGGAGACCGCTGCCGCGCCCGCCACGGACGCCTCCGCGCCTGCCAGCGGTGCCGGCTCCCGGCGGCGCCGCGGTACCGGCCTCGAGGGCATGGTGCTGGCCGAGTTGCAGCAGGTCGCATCCGGCCTCGGCATCAGGGGCACCGCGCGTATGCGCAAGAGCCAGCTGATCGAGGTCATCAAGGAGGCGCAGGCGGGAGGCGGTGCCGCGGCTCCCAAGGCCGACGCCGCTGCCGAGACCAAGCCCAAGCGCCGCGCCACCTCCAAGGCCCGTACCGGCGAGACCGCCGAGAAGAAGGCGGAGGCGAAGGCCGAGGCCCCCGCCGAGAAGGCGACGGCCCAGCAGCAGATCGAGATCCCCGGCCAGCCGGCCTCCGACGACGCCCCCGTGGAGCGCCGCCGTCGCCGTGCCACCGCCGAGGCGGGCAGCCCCGAGACCGTGGTCGCCGAGGCGAAGAGCGAGCCGAAGGCCGAGACGCCCGCCCCGCAGGCGCAGGGCGAGGCCAAGGGCGACGCCGGTGACGCCGAGGGCCGTCAGGGCCGTCGCGACCGCCGTGACCGCGGCGACCGCGGTGGCGACCGTGACCGTGGTGGCGACCGTGACCGTGGTGGCCGCGACCGCGACCGCCGTGGCAAGGGCGACGACCAGCAGGGCGGCCAGCGCGGCCAGCAGCAGAACCAGCAGCAGGGCGGCGGCCGTCAGGACCGCAACGCCGGCCCGCAGGACGACGACGACTTCGACGGCGGCCGCCGTGGGCGTCGGGGCCGTTACCGGGACCGTCGTGGCCGTCGCGGCCGTGACGAGATCGGCGCCCCCGAGCCGCAGCTCGCCGACGACGACGTCCTGATCCCCGTCGCGGGCATCCTGGACATCCTCGACAACTACGCCTTCATCCGTACGTCGGGCTACCTGCCGGGCCCCAACGACGTGTACGTCTCCCTCGCCCAGGTCCGCAAGAACGGCCTGCGCAAGGGCGACCACATCACCGGTGCGGTCCGTCAGCCCAAGGACGGCGAGCGTCGCGAGAAGTTCAACGCGCTCGTGCGGCTCGACTCCGTCAACGGCATGGCGCCCGAATCCGGGCGCGGGCGGCCGGAGTTCAACAAGCTGACGCCGCTGTACCCGCAGGACCGCCTCCGTCTGGAGACGGACCCGGGCGTCCTCACCACCCGCATCATCGACCTCGTCGCGCCGATCGGTAAGGGCCAGCGCGGTCTGATCGTGGCCCCGCCGAAGACCGGCAAGACCATGATCATGCAGGCGATCGCCAACGCGATCACGCACAACAACCCCGAGTGCCACCTGATGGTCGTCCTGGTCGACGAGCGTCCGGAAGAGGTCACCGACATGCAGCGGTCGGTCAAGGGCGAGGTCATCTCCTCGACCTTCGACCGTCCGGCCGAGGACCACACCACGGTCGCCGAGCTCGCCATCGAGCGCGCCAAGCGTCTGGTGGAGCTGGGCCACGACGTGGTCGTGCTGCTCGACTCGATCACGCGTCTGGGCCGTGCGTACAACCTCGCCGCGCCCGCCTCCGGCCGCATCCTGTCCGGTGGTGTCGACTCGACCGCCCTGTACCCGCCGAAGCGCTTCTTCGGTGCGGCCCGCAACATCGAGGACGGCGGCTCGCTGACCATCCTCGCCACCGCGCTGGTGGACACCGGGTCCCGCATGGACGAGGTCATCTTCGAGGAGTTCAAGGGCACCGGCAACGCCGAGCTCAAGCTCGACCGCAAGCTCGCCGACAAGCGGATCTTCCCGGCGGTGGACGTGGACGCGTCCGGCACCCGTAAGGAAGAGATCCTGCTCGCTCCCGACGAGCTCGGGATCGTCTGGAAGCTGCGCCGGGTGCTGCACGCCCTCGACCAGCAGCAGGCGGTCGAACTGCTCCTCGACAAGATGAAGCAGACGAAGTCGAACGCCGAGTTCCTGATGCAGATCCAGAAGACCACGCCGACGCCCGGTAACGGCGACTGACGTACGTCTTGGTAAAGGGCCGCCCCTGTTGCAGGGGTGGCCCTTTCTGCTTTGTGTGACCGGTGTACGATCGCGCTCTTCGGTCACTTTTCCGACCGTCGAACTTCTGATCCCGAGGGGGGACTTGCGTGGGTACACCCATGTCCGGAGGCCGCCACAGACGTCGGATGCGGATCGGGCTGCCCGTGGCCGCGGCCGGTGTCGCCGCCGCCGTCGCCGCGGCCCTGATGACCACGTCGGCGGGGGCCGCGACCGCGCTGCCGGAGCCGACGGCCAAGCCCGCCGTCTCCGCGGTCTCGCAGGCCGAGCTGACGAAGCGGGTCGCGGGCGCCGTCGCCGGTGACGACACCGCGGGGGAGACGACCTCCAAGTCGTCCCTGAGCGCGAGCACCAGCAGCGGCACCGTCGACCCGAAGATCATCGGTGGCTCCACCACCACGATCTCCTCGGCGCCGTGGATGGCCCAGCTCTGGTACTACGACGACAAGGGCACCACCGACACCTCGGACGACCTCGGCTTCTTCTGCGGCGGTTCCGTCGTCTCGCCGACGAAGATCCTCACCGCCGCGCACTGCGTCAAGGGCTACAACTGGGCCAAGAACGGCGCGATCGTCACCGGCACCACGTCGCTGCCCGACGAGAACGGCAACACCACCGGCGAGGTCACGGGCGTCGTACGCCAGTGGAACCACCCGTCGTACAGCTCCACGACCATCGACAACGACATCGCGGTCATCACCCTGGGCTGGCCGGTCAAGGCGACGCCGATCAAGATGACGACGTCCACCGAGACCGCCGCGTACACCGCCGGAACCAGCGCCAAGGTCTACGGCTGGGGCCGCACCAGCTCCACCACGCAGGACATCTCCGACACGCTGAAGGTGGCCACGCTGCCGGTCCAGTCGGACACCACCTGCGCCGGCTACTACGGCACGGACTTCATCAAGGGCCACATGGTCTGCGCGGGCAACCCCGCCACCGGCAGCGACTCCGGTACGACGTCCGCGTGCAACGGTGACTCCGGCGGCCCGCTGGTCGTCAACGGCCGCATCGTCGGCGTCGTTTCGTGGGGCGTCACGGACTGCGTGGAGAAGGGCGCGTACAGCGTCTTCTCGAAGGTGAAGACGTACATCGGTGCCGCCTACGCGCAGGTCGACGACGCCAACATGAGCTACACCGACGCCAAGGCCGACCTCTTCGTGCGCAACGCCTCCACGAAGACCGCCTACGAGAAGGACTCCAAGGGCACGTCCTTCGGCGCCCGGCAGAGCCTCGGCAACTTCGGTGCCGTCAACCTGGTTCTCCAGACCGACCTCAACCGGGACAGCGTCCAGGACTTCGTGTACCGCGTCGCGTCCACCGGTGACGTCTACTGGCTGCACTACGTGTTCCCGGCCGATCCCGCCGACGACGGGACCTGGGCCGAGAAGCAGATCTTCGACAACTGGAAGACCCGCACCCGCATCGTCACCCCGGGCGACCTGACCGGCGACTACCTGCCGGACGTCGTCTCCGTGGACTCCGCCGGCAAGGCGTGGCTCTACCCGGGCAAGGGCAACGGCTCCTTCTCGGCGCGGGTGCAGATCGGCACCGGCACCGGCTGGAACCAGTACAACACCCTGCGCGGCAAGGGCGACTTCAACGGTGACGGCAAGGCCGACCTGATCGCCCGCAACAAGAGCACCGGCGCCATCTACCTCTACAAGGGCACCGGCAAGGCCTCCGCCCCCTTCTCCGCCCGGGTGAAGGTCCGTACGTGGAGCAACACCACGTACAACGCCTTCGACGCCATCGGTGACGTCACCGGCGACGGCAAGGCCGACTTCCTGGCCCGTACGCCCGGCGGCACGCTCTACCTGTACAAGGGCACCGGCAAGGCCACCAGCGAGATCTTCGCCACAAGGATCTCGGTCGGTACCGATTTCAAGCAGTACGACATCTTCGGCTGAAATAGCTGGTGAGCGGGGTCCGACCCCGGCTCGGCGACTACGCACTGTGCCCACCCGTCCACCGGGTGGGCACAGTGCGTTGTGCAACCCTTTCCCCGGTTTCCCCGTCTGACCCGACGGAGCGACCATGGTGAGGTCCGGGTCGCTTGCGACCACGTCTGACCCTGAAAGCAGGGGGTAACCGACCGGACGAGAACGAGGAGCACATGACCGCCGAGAGCACGCCGGAGCCCGGCATACCGGGCGACTCCGGCACCACGGGCCCGCGCCACCGCGCCAAGGGCCGCCGCCGCAAGACCCACGGCAACCACCGAGGCCTGAAGATCGCGGCCTGGACCGCCGCGGGCATCGTCGTGGTGGGCGGCACCGGCGCCGGCTATCTGTACTTCAAGCTCAACGGCAACATCAAGAGCATCGACATCGACCAGGCCCTCGGCACCGACCGGCCCACCAAGGTCGACAACGGCTCCGAGAACATCCTCGTCCTCGGCTCGGACACCCGCTCCGGCACCAACAAGAAGCTCGGCGGCGGCGCCGACGACGGCAGCGCCCGCTCGGACACCGCGATGATCGTGCACGTCTACGAGGGCCACAAGAAGGCCAGCGTGGTCTCCATACCCCGCGACACCCTCGTCGACCGGCCCGAGTGCACCGACACCGACGGCACCGAGCACGACGCCGCGTCGATGGTGATGTTCAACTCCGCGTACTCCACGGGCGGCGCCGCCTGTGCCGTGAAGACCGTCGAGTCGCTCACCGGCATCCGCATGGACCACTATCTGGAGGTCGACTTCTCCGGCTTCCAGAAGCTCATCGACGAGCTCGGCGGCGTCGACGTGACGACCACCAAGAACATCACCGACTCCGACAGCCACCTGAACCTGAAGGCCGGCACGCACACCCTCACCGGCAAGCAGGCCCTCGGCCTGGTCCGCACCCGGCACGGCGTCGGCGACGGCTCCGACCTCGGCCGCATCCAGCTCCAGCAGGCGTTCATCAAGGCGCTGATCAACCAGATCAGGCACGTCGACGTGTTCGGCAACCCGAAGAAGCTGTACGACCTCGCCAACACCGCCACCAAGGCCGTGACGACCGACTCCGACCTGGGCTCCGTCAAGAAACTCATGTCCTTCGCGGGCGGCCTCAAGGGCATCAGCTCCAAGAACATGACCATGGTCACCATGCCGGTCCAGTACGACTCGGCGGACGCCAACCGCGTCCTCGTCGACGAGGCCAAGGCCAAGGTGGTCTGGAAGGCCCTGGAGAACGACCGGGCGATCCCGAAGAGCGCGACCAAGGGCACGGCCACGGGCCAGGCCGAGGGCGTGGTCACCGCCTCCTAGGCGGGTCGGGAATAGTTCACGGCCACCCCCCGTTTTGGGGGATGCGGCCAGTCCTGGCAGACTGGTACGTCGGCCCCGGTTCACGCCCCCGCAACCCGCGGACGGCGACCCGGTGCCCTCCCGAAACTAGGAGACACCTTGAAGCGCGAGATCCACCCCGAGTACGTCGAGACGCAGGTCAGCTGCACCTGTGGCGCCTCGTTCACCACCCGGAGCACCATCACCAGCGGCACCATCCGTGCCGAGGTCTGCTCCGAGTGCCACCCGTTCTACACGGGCAAGCAGAAGATCCTCGACACCGGTGGCCGTGTGGCCCGCTTCGAGGCCCGCTTCGGCAAGGCTGCTGCCAAGAAGTAGCGAGCCACCAGCGCCGGTCCACGGTCGCGCTCCTCGGAGCGCGCCGGGACCGGCGTTTTTGGTCGCCCGCCTTCCCCTTTCGTTCGCAGTACAGGAGCCCTGAGATGTTCGAGGCCGTCGAGGAACTCGTCGGTGAGCACGCCGACCTGGAGACGAAGCTCGCCGACCCGTCGGTCCACTCCGACCAGGCCAACGCGCGCAAGCTGAACAAGCGCTACGCCGAGCTCACCCCGATCGTCGCCACGTACCGCTCCTGGAAGCAGACCGGCGACGACATCGAGACCGCGCGTGAACTGGGCGCCGACGACCCGGAGTTCGCCGCCGAGGTCAAGGAGCTGGAGAAGGCCCGCGACGAGCTGACGGAGAAGCTGCGGCTTCTTCTCGTGCCGCGTGACCCCAACGACGACAAGGACGTCATCCTGGAGGTCAAGGCGGGCGCGGGCGGCGACGAGTCCGCCCTGTTCGCCGGCGACCTGCTGCGCATGTACCTGCGCTACGCCGAGCGCGTCGGCTGGAAGACCGAGATCATCGACGCCACCGAGTCCGAGCTGGGCGGCTACAAGGACGTCCAGGTCGCCGTGAAGACCAAGGGCGGCCAGGGTGCCACCGAGCCCGGTCAGGGTGTCTGGGCGCGGCTGAAGTACGAGGGCGGCGTGCACCGCGTGCAGCGCGTCCCGGCGACCGAGTCCCAGGGCCGTATCCACACCTCCGCCGCCGGTGTGCTGGTCACGCCCGAGGCCGAGGAGGTGGACGTCGAGATCAACCCGAACGACCTCCGCATCGACGTCTACCGGTCCTCAGGACCCGGCGGACAGTCCGTCAACACCACCGACTCCGCCGTGCGCATCACGCACATTCCCACCGGAGTCGTCGCTTCCTGCCAGAACGAGAAGAGCCAGCTCCAGAACAAGGAGCAGGCCTTGCGTATCCTGCGCTCCAGGCTGCTCGCAGCGGCGCAGGAGGAGGCGGAGCGGGAAGCCGCCGACGCCCGCCGCAGCCAGGTCCGTACCGTCGACCGCTCCGAGAAGATCCGTACGTACAACTTCCCGGAGAACCGCATCTCGGACCACCGCGTCGGCTTCAAGGCGTACAACTTGGACCAGGTCCTGGACGGCGACCTCGACGCGGTGATCCAGGCCTGCGTCGACGCGGACTCGGCGGCGAAGCTGGCGGCCGCGTAAGAGGGACCTACGCACGACCGAGTACGACACGGAGGACTTGCGTGAACCTGCTGCTCGCAGAGGTGGCCCAGGCCACCCAGCGGCTGGCCGACGCCGGCGTGCCCTCGCCGCGCAACGACGCGGAGGAGCTCGCCGCGTTCGTGCACGGCGTGAAGCGGGGCGAGCTGCACTCCGTGAAGGACGCGGACTTCGACGCCCGCTACTGGGAGGTCATCGCCCGCCGTGAGCAGCGCGAGCCGCTCCAGCACATCACGGGGCGGGCGTTCTTCCGGTACCTGGAGCTCCAGGTGGGCCCCGGTGTCTTCGTGCCCCGGCCCGAGACCGAGTCCGTCGTCGGGTGGGCGATAGACGCCGTCCGCGCGATGGACGTCGTCGAGCCGTGCATCGTCGATCTGTGCACCGGCTCCGGCGCCATCGCGCTCGCCCTCGCGCAGGAGGTCCCGCGCTCCCGGGTGCACGCCGTGGAGCTGTCCGAGGACGCCCTCCGGTGGACCCGCAAGAACGTGGAGGGCTCCAGGGTCGACCTGCGCCAGGGCAACGCCCTGGACGCCTTCCCCGACCTCGACGGCCAGGTCGACCTGGTCATCTCCAACCCGCCCTACATCCCGCTGACCGAGTGGGAGTACGTCGCTCCCGAGGCGCGGGACTACGATCCCGAACTCGCCCTGTTCTCGGGCGAGGACGGCCTCGACCTCATCCGCGGCCTGGAACGCACAGCGCACCGGCTCCTGCGCCCCGGGGGCGTCGTCGTCATCGAGCACGCCGACACCCAGGGCGGCCAGGTGCCGTGGATCTTCACCGAGGAACGGGGCTGGGCCGACGCGGCCGACCATCCCGACCTCAACAACCGCCCGAGGTTCGCCACGGCACGCAAGGCGCTGCCGTGAGCGCCGTAGAGACTTTCGACCAGAAGTACGTGTACGAGGAGGCCCGCTAGATATGGCACGGCGATACGACACCAACGACGCGACCGACCGCTCGACGGGTCTGCGCGAGGCCGCGTCCGCCGTCCGTCGTGGCGAGCTGGTGGTCCTCCCGACCGACACGGTGTACGGCATCGGCGCCGACGCGTTCTCCTCGGAGGCCGTCGCCGATCTGCTGGAGGCCAAGGGCCGGGGCCGCAACATGCCCACGCCCGTCCTGATCGGCTCCCCGAACACGCTCCACGGCCTTGTCACGGACTTCTCCGAGATGGCGTGGGAACTGGTCGACGCGTTCTGGCCGGGCGCGCTCACGCTCGTCGCCAAGCACCAGCCGTCCCTCCAGTGGGACCTGGGCGACACGAGGGGCACGGTGGCGGTACGCATGCCCCTGCACCCCGTCGCGATCGAGCTGCTGACCGAGGTCGGCCCCATGGCGGTCTCCTCGGCGAACCTGACGGGCCACCCGGCGCCGGAGGACTGTGACGCGGCCCAGGAGATGCTCGGCGACTCGGTGTCCGTGTACCTGGACGGCGGCCCGACCCCCGGCAACGTCCCGTCGTCGATCGTCGACGTGACGCGCGAGGTGCCGTTGCTGCTGCGCGCGGGTGCCATCTCGGCCGAGGAGCTGAGGAAGGTCGTACCCGACCTCGAGGTGGCGAATTGACGGCCCCTGACGCGGGGCGTGGCATATGGGACATGGAAGAGACGCGGACCTTCACCGGCCTCCCGCGTGACACCTTCCGCATCCTCCACGTCAGCACCGGCAACGTGTGCCGCTCGCCGATCACCGAGCGGCTGACTCGCCATGCCCTGGCGAACCGGCTCGGCGACCCCCTGTGGGGCGGCCTGGTCGTGGAGAGCGCGGGCACCTGGGGCCACGAAGGGGCCCCCATGGAGGCCAACGCCGAGGCGGTCCTGGCCGACTTCGGCGCGGACGCCACCGGCTTCACCGGCCGGGAGCTCCTCGACGAGCACGTCATCATGGCCGACCTGGTCCTGACCGCCACCCGCGACCACCGCGCCCAGGTCATCTCCATGGGCCACTCGGCCGGCCTGCGCACCTTCACCCTGAAGGAGTTCACCCGCCTGGTCCGCGCCATAGACCCGACCACACTGCCTCCCCTGGAGGACGGTGTGGTCGACCGTGCCCGCGCCCTGGTCCGTGCGGCAGCGGCTCTACGCGGGTGGCTCCTGGCCCCGACGGCGGAGGCGGACGAGGTGTACGACCCCTATGGCGCACCGCTGACGTTCTTCCGGTCGATCGGGGACGAGATACATCAGGCGGTGGATCCGGTGGTGACGGCGCTGACGGGGGTTGCCGCGCGGGCGTGACGGCAGAGCACCTCGGGGGTGGCGGGCCTACATTGGTCGTACGTCATCGTCGACGCCCCGGAGGCCACCATGTCGGTCACCCATGCGCCCGAGACCGCCGATGTGCTGCGGCGGCAGGATCCCGAGCTGGCTGAGATCCTGCTCGGGGAGCTGGAGCGGCAGTCGACGTCGTTGCAGTTGATCGCCGCCGAGAACTTTTCGTCGCCCGCTGTGCTGGCCGCCCTGGGGTCGCCGCTCGCCAACAAGTACGCCGAGGGATATCCCGGTGCCCGGCATCACGGCGGCTGCGAGATCGTGGACGTCGCCGAGCGGATCGCCGTGGACCGGGCGAAGGCGCTGTTCGGGGCCGAGCACGCCAATGTGCAGGCCCATTCGGGCTCGTCCGCCGTGCTCGCCGCGTACGCCGCGTTGTTGCGGCCCGGGGACACCGTGCTGGCCCTCGGGCTGCCGTACGGGGGGCATCTCACGCACGGGTCGCCCGCGAACTTCTCCGGCCGCTGGTTCGACTTCGTCGGGTACGGCGTGGACGCCGAGACCGGGCTCATCGACCACGAGCAGGTGCGGACGCTGGCCCGAAGCCATCGGCCCAAGGCGATCGTGTGCGGGTCCATCGCCTACCCCCGGCACATCGACTACGCGTTCTTCCGCGAGGTCGCCGACGAGGTGGGCGCCTATCTGATCGCGGACGCCGCCCATCCCATCGGGCTCGTCGCCGGGGGAGCGGCGCCCAGCCCGGTGCCGTACGCCGATGTCGTCTGCGCCACCACGCACAAGGTGCTGCGCGGGCCCCGCGGCGGGATGATCCTGTGCGGAAGCGAGCTCGCCGAGCGGGTCGACCGGGCTGTCTTTCCGTTCACCCAAGGTGGTGCGCAGATGCACACCATCGCCGCCAAGGCCGTCGCCTTCGGAGAGGCGGCAACCCCGGCGTTCACGGTGTACGCCCATCAGGTGGTCGCCAATGCGAGGGTTCTCGCGGCGGGGCTGGCCGCCGAGGGGCTCGTCGTCACCACCGGCGGGACGGACACGCATCTGCTCACCGTCGATCCCGCGCCGCTCGGCGTCGACGGGCGCACCGCGAGGGGGCTGCTCGCCGCGGCCGGCATGGTCCTCGACTGCTGTGCGCTGCCGCACGGGGACGTCCGTGGACTGCGGCTGGGGACCGCCGCCCTGACCACGCAGGGCATGGGGGAGGAGGAGATGGCCGGGGTCGCCGCCCTGCTCGCGGGGGTGCTGCGCGGGGAGACCGAGGGGCAGAAGGCCCGTGAAGAAGTGCGGGAGCTGGCGGGCAGATTTCCGCCGTATCCCGGTCAGTAGGGGGTACGCGCACCCCGTGGAACCCGGTCGGACACCTGGTTTCAACCCTGGTGCACAGCCACACGTGCAACCATCGTCGCTACCCGGAAGTCCCCAACCATATGCGACCGTCGCTAGGGTGTGGGGCTGAGATGGCCAGCGAGACCTGTGGGGAAGCCTGTGCGTGAATACCTGCTGACGCTCTGCATCACGGCCGCGGTGACGTATCTGCTGACAGGGCCGGTACGGAAGTTCGCGATCGTGGCCGGAGCGATGCCGGAGATCAGGGCCCGTGACGTGCACCGGGAACCGACTCCGCGGCTCGGCGGTATCGCCATGTTCTTCGGCCTGTGCGCCGGACTGCTGGTCGCCGATCACCTGACCAACCTCAACGGGGTCTTCTCCCAGTCCAACGAGCCGCGCGCGCTGCTCTCCGGCGCCGCCCTGATCTGGCTGATCGGCGTCCTGGACGACAAGTTCGAGATCGACGCCCTGATCAAGCTCGGCGGGCAGATGATCGCCGCCGGCGTGATGGTCATGCAGGGTCTGACGATCCTGTGGCTGCCGATCCCGGGCTTCGGCTCGGTCGCGCTGACCCAGTGGCAGGGCACCCTGCTGACGGTGGCGCTGGTGGTCATCACCATCAACGCGGTCAACTTCGTGGACGGCCTCGACGGTCTCGCGGCCGGCATGGTGTGCATCGCTTCGGCCGCGTTCTTCCTGTACGCCTACCGGGTGTGGGTCTCGTACGGCATTGAAGCCGCCGCTCCGGCCACGCTGTTCTCGGCGATCCTCATGGGCATGTGCCTGGGCTTCCTGCCGCACAACATGCATCCCGCGCGGATCTTCATGGGCGACTCGGGCTCGATGCTGATCGGGCTGGTGCTGGCCGCCGGCGCGATCTCCATCACCGGGCAGGTCGACCCGGACGCGCTCAAGCTGTTCGCCGGGTCCGAGAAGGCGGCCGTGCACCAGACGGTGCCGGTCTACATCCCGCTGCTGCTGCCGCTGACCATCATCGCCATCCCGGCCGCCGACCTGGTGCTGGCGATCGTGCGGCGCACCTGGCGCGGTCAGTCGCCGTTCGCGGCCGACCGGGGGCATCTGCACCACCGGCTGCTGGAGATCGGGCACTCGCACAGCAGGGCCGTCCTGATCATGTACTTCTGGTCGGCGCTGATCGCGTTCGGCGCCCTCGCCTACTCCGTGAACTCCGCGTCCATGTGGATCGTGCTCGGTGTGGTGATCCTCTCGGCGATCGGGCTGCTGTTGCTGCTGCTGCCGCGCTTCACGCCGCGTGCCCCGATGTGGGCGCAGGCCGTCGTGCCGCCGCGATATCGCCGTCGCCGCAAGGCCGTTGCGGAATCCGCGCCGGTCGCGGAGCCGGTCTCTGCCGAGGCGGAGGAGGAAGAGCGCACTCCGGTCGCGATCGGGGTGTCCGGCGTCAACGGGGCGACCGCCATCGGCGCCCGTTCGCGCTTCCTGGACCGGCGGAAAGCCGAATCGTCGCGCTGACGCGGCAAGGTAAGAATCTGACTAGAGCATTGCCAAGTCGTGGGAGTGAGTTGGGGGTGCAAAGCACCCCAATACCAGACATGTTGGCCGTGTTCTTGCACAGACGCGCACTGTCACTCTCATGTGTGACAGCGAGCACACCAACCAGGTAAAGACCTCATCAAATAGTTTGTGATACGGTTCACGAGAACCCGGGGTAGAGCCGAAGGACCGTAGTGCGACGGTCCATTGGTGTGAGGTCCCCTCTCGACCCGGGACTACGCTCGTCCATGACGACACCCCTTCCCCCTTTGAAAGCGGAGTTGCCGCCATGCCGTCCAACGACGTCCGGATCCTGGCCCAGGCTGCTGTGCCCACAGCTGCCGTCGGCGCGATTGCCGCCGTCGTCAGTGGTGTGGTCGCCGGCGGCAAAGGGGCGATCGGGGCCGGCGTCGCGACGCTGATCGTGATCCTCTTCATGGGAATCGGTCTCTACGTCTTGCAGCGCACTGCCAAATCGCTTCCGCACCTGTTCCAGGCGATGGGCCTGATGCTCTACGCGGCTCAGATCCTGCTGCTGTTCGTCTTCGTCGCGGTTTTCAAGAACACGACGTTGTTCAACCCCAAGGCTTTCGCACTGACTCTTGTCGCCGGCACCCTCGCGTGGATCGCCGCACAGACACGTGCACACATGAAGTCCAAGATCCTCTACGTAGAACCCGATTCGGGCGACAAGCCCGAAAAAACGGGGCACTCGTCGTGAGGGGTAGGGGCGGGATAAAGGCGCACGAGAAGTCCTGCTATCGTCCGGTGCCAACTGCGGCATCGCGGGCGCGGGCATCTGAGCTGACGCCTGCTCAATCTCACTCGCGAGGCGAGATGCCCCCCAGCCGCCCCCACATCCGTAACACCAGTCCCGTGCCGAACCGCGGCCCTGCGCCGCGCCGACACAACGAGGTTGCCGTACCTATGCGCCACGATGAAGGAGCCCGCGGTGAGTGCTGACCCGACGCAGACGCTCGCTTTCGACACGAGCTGTCACCTGTTCGACGGGTGTGGTTTCGACACGGTCGCTCCGGGCCTCCACTCGTTCCTGTTCGAGCCGCTCCTCGGCGACGCGGACGGCAACGGCTTCTACTTCAACAAGCCGATGCTGCTGGCGCTTCTCGGCTCCATCATCATCGTGGGCTTCTTCTGGGCCGCGTTCGCCCGGCCGAAGGTCGTCCCCGGCAAGCTGCAAATGGTCGCCGAGGCCGGTTACGACTTCATCCGCCGCGGCATCGTCTACGAGACGATCGGCAAGAAGGAAGGCGAGAAGTACGTACCGCTCGCCGTCTCCCTCTTCTTCTTCATCTGGGTGATGAACCTCTGGTCGATCATCCCGGTCGCCTCCTTCCCGGTGACGTCGATCATCGCCTACCCGATGGTCCTCGCCGCGATCGTCTACATCCTGTGGGTCTCGCTCACGTTCAAGCGGCACGGCTTCGTCGGCGCCTTCAAGAACTTCACCGGCTACGACAAGTCGCTGGGCGCGGTCCTCCCGCTGTCGATGACGATCGAGCTCGCCTCGAACCTGATCGTCCGCCCGTTCACGCACGCGGTGCGACTGTTCGCGAACATGTTCGCCGGCCACACCCTGCTGCTGCTCTTCACGATCGCCAGCTGGTACATGCTGAACGGCATCGGCATCGCCTACTCCGGCGTCTCGTTCGTGATGGTCATCATCATGACCGCCTTCGAGCTCTTCATCCAGGCGGTTCAGGCGTACGTCTTCGTCCTCCTGACCTGCACCTTCATCCAGGGCGCGCTCGCCGAGCACCACTGAGCACCGCCCCCTGCGACACCCCCTAGAGACATCCGGTGGCCAACCCCCACCGGTCACTGAAAGAGAAGGAAGAACCGGCATGTCCGCTCTCCAGACCCTCGCTGCGGTCGAAGGCAACCTCGGCTCCATCGGTTACGGCCTCGCCGCGATCGGCCCGGGCGTCGGCGTCGGCATCATCTTCGGTAACGGCACGCAGGCCCTCGCCCGCCAGCCCGAGGCGGCCGGCCTCATCCGCGCCAACCAGATCCTCGGCTTCGCCTTCTGTGAGGCGCTCGCCCTCATCGGTCTGGTCATGCCGTTCGTCTACTAAGACGAACCAAGCGACCAACCGTAATTAGACGAAAGGCACTGATGTGAACCACGCACTGGTTCAGCTGGCGGCCGAGGCGGAGAAGGAGAATCCCCTCATTCCGCCGTGGCCGGAGCTCGTCATCGGCCTGATCGCCTTCGTCATCGTCTTCGGCTTCCTCGCCAAGAAGCTCCTCCCGACCATCAACAAGGTTCTGGAAGAGCGGCGCGAGGCCATCGAGGGCGGTATCGAGAAGGCCGAGGCCGCACAGACCGAGGCCCAGAGCGTCCTTGAGCAGTACAAGGCACAGCTCGCCGAGGCCCGCCACGAGGCCGCGCGCCTGCGCCAGGAGGCACAGGAGCAGGGCGCCACGCTCATCGCCGAGATGCGCGCGGAAGGCCAGCGGCAGCGTGAGGAGATCGTCGCCGCCGGTCACGCCCAGATCGAGGCCGACCGCAAGGCCGCCTCGTCCGCGCTGCGCCAGGACGTCGGCAAGCTCGCCACCGACCTGGCCGGCAAGCTCGTCGGTGAGTCCCTCGAGGACCACGCCCGGCAGTCCCGCGTGATCGACCGCTTCCTCGACGAGCTCGAGGAGAAGGCCGAGGCCGCGCGATGAACGGAGCGAGCCGCGAGGCCCTGGCAGCCGCACGTGAGCGTCTGGACGCGCTGACGGACAACACGTCCGTGAGCGCCCGCACGCTCGCCGAGGAACTGGCCGCCGTCACCGCGCTGCTCGACCGCGAGGTGTCGCTGCGTCGGGTCCTGACCGACCCGGCGCAGGCCGGCGAGGCCAAGGCCGAACTGGCCCGGCGTCTCCTGGGCGGCCAGGTCGGCGGCGAGACCGCGGACCTGGTGTCCGGCATGGTGCGCTCCCGCTGGTCGCAGTCGCGTGACCTGGTGGACGCCCTTGAGGAGCTGGCGGTTCTCGCCGACCTCACCGCCGCGCAGCAGTCCGGCGCGCTCGACGACGTGGAGGACGAGCTGTTCCGGTTCGGCCGGATCGTCGCCTCGAACACCGAGCTGCGGGCCGCGCTGACCGACCGCGCCGCGACCGGTTCGGCCAAGGGCGAGCTGCTGCGCAGCCTGCTCGGCGGTCGCGCCGACGCTGCCACCGAGCGTCTGGTGACGCGTCTTGTGACCGCGCCGCGGGGACGTAGCCTGGAAGCGGGACTGGAGTCCCTGTCCAAGCTCGCCGCGGACCGACGCAACCGTCTGGTCGCCGTCGTCACCTCGGCGGTACCGCTGAGCGACGCGCAGAAGCAGCGCCTGGGCGCCGCACTCGGGAAGCTCTACGGCCACCCGGTCCACCTGAACATCGACGTGGACCCCGAGGTTCTCGGCGGTATCCGGGTGCAGGTCGGCGACGAGGTCATCAACGGCTCCATCGCGGACCGCATCGAGGACGCCGGCCGCCGCCTGGCGGGCTGAGCAGCAACTTCATAGCAGTACGTACTTACGACGGCCCTGGTTGGGCCGTACATGAAGAATCCTGGGGGTCGCCCCCAGACCCCCAAAGTGAAACTTCGGGCCCAACAAGGAGAGCAGGGAACCCAGATGGCGGAGCTCACGATCCGGCCGGAGGAGATCCGGGACGCGCTGGAGAACTTCGTCCAGTCGTACAAGCCGGACGCGGCCTCGCGCGAGGAGGTCGGTACGGTCACCCTTGCCGGCGACGGCATCGCGAAGGTCGAGGGTCTGCCCTCGGCCATGGCCAACGAACTGCTGAAGTTCGAGGACGGCACCCTCGGTCTTGCGCTCAACCTCGAAGAGCGCGAGATCGGTACCGTCATCCTCGGCGAGTTCAGCGGCGTCGAGGAGGGTCAGCCGGTCACGCGTACCGGTGAGGTCCTCTCCGTGGCCGTCGGCGAGGGCTACCTCGGCCGCGTCGTCGACCCGCTCGGCAACCCGATCGACGGCCTCGGCGAGATCGAGACCAGCGGTCGTCGCGCCCTTGAGCTTCAGGCTCCGGGCGTCATGGCCCGTAAGTCGGTGCACGAGCCGATGGAGACCGGCTACAAGGCCGTCGACGCGATGACCCCGATCGGCCGTGGCCAGCGTCAGCTGATCATCGGTGACCGCCAGACCGGCAAGACCGCCCTGGCCGTCGACACGATCATCAACCAGCGCGACAACTGGCGCTCCGGCGACCCGTCGAAGCAGGTCCGCTGCGTCTACGTCGCCATCGGTCAGAAGGGTTCGACCATCGCCTCCGTGCGTGGCGCCCTCGAAGAGGCCGGCGCGCTGGAGTACACGACCATCGTCGCCGCCCCGGCGTCCGACCCGGCCGGCTTCAAGTACCTGGCGCCGTACACCGGTTCGGCCATCGGTCAGCAGTGGATGTACGAGGGCAAGCACGTCCTCATCATCTTCGACGACCTCTCGAAGCAGGCCGACGCCTACCGCGCCGTGTCCCTGCTGCTGCGCCGCCCGCCGGGGCGTGAGGCCTACCCGGGTGACGTCTTCTACCTGCACTCCCGTCTCCTTGAGCGCTGCGCGAAGCTCTCCGACGACCTGGGCGCCGGTTCGATGACGGGTCTGCCGATCGTCGAGACGAAGGCCAACGACGTCTCCGCGTTCATCCCGACCAACGTCATCTCCATCACCGACGGCCAGTGCTTCCTGGAGTCGGACCTGTTCAACGCCGGTCAGCGCCCCGCGCTGAACGTCGGTATCTCCGTCTCCCGAGTCGGTGGTTCCGCGCAGCACAAGGCGATGAAGCAGGTCTCCGGCCGACTGCGCCTCGACCTGGCCCAGTACCGCGAGCTGGAGGCGTTCGCCGCCTTCGGTTCCGACCTGGACGCCGCGTCGAAGTCCCAGCTGGAGCGTGGTCAGCGTCTGGTCGAGCTGCTCAAGCAGCCGCAGTACCAGCCGATGCCGACCGAGGACCAGGTCGTCTCCGTGTGGGCCGGTACCACCGGCAAGATGGACGACGTCCCGGTCGCCGACATCCGCCGCTTCGAGAAGGAGCTGCTTGAGTACCTGCACCGCAAGGAGCAGGGCCTCATGACCTCCATCAAGGAGGGCGGCAAGATGTCGGACGACACCCTCACCGCTGTTGCCGACGCGATCGCCGAGTTCAAGAAGCAGTTCGAGACCTCGGACGGAAAGCTTCTCGGCGAGGACGCTCCGGCCGCCGCCAAGTGACGTAAGGAAGGGACCTGACTCATGGGAGCCCAGCTCCGGGTCTACAAGCGTCGCATCCGATCCGTCACCGCGACCAAGAAGATCACCAAGGCGATGGAGATGATCGCCGCCTCGCGCGTCGTCAAGGCGCAGCGCAAGGTGGCGGCCTCCACGCCGTACGCGACCGAGCTCACCCGCGCGGTCACGGCGGTCGGTACCGGTTCGAACACGAAGCACCCGCTGACCACGCAGGCCGAGACGGTCGTGCGGTCCGCGGTGCTGCTGCTGACGAGCGACCGTGGTCTCGCCGGCGCCTTCAACTCCAACGCCATCAAGGTGGCGGAGCAGCTGACCGCGCGTCTTGAGGCCGAGGGCAAGGAGGTCGACACGTACATCGTCGGCCGCCGCGGTCTGGCCCACTACAACTTCCGCGAGCGCAAGGTCGTGGAGTCGTGGTCGGGTTTCACCGACGAGCCCACGTACGCGGACGCCAAGAAGGTCGCGGGTCCGCTGATCGAGGCCATCGAGAAGGACACGGCCGAGGGTGGCGTGGATGAACTCCACATCGTCTTCACCGAGTTCGTCTCGATGATGACGCAGACGGCGCTCGACGACCGTCTGCTGCCGCTCAGCCTCGAAGAGGTTGCGGCGGAGGCGCCCAAGGGCGAGATCCTTCCGCTGTACGACTTCGAGCCGTCGGCGGAGGACGTCCTCGACGCCCTTCTGCCGCGGTACGTCGAAAGCCGTATCTACAACGCGCTGCTCCAGTCGGCTGCCTCCAAGCACGCCGCCACCCGCCGCGCGATGAAGTCGGCCACCGACAACGCCGGAGAGCTCATCACGACGCTCTCCCGGCTTGCCAACGCGGCCCGCCAGGCCGAAATCACCCAGGAAATCAGCGAGATCGTCGGAGGCTCCGCAGCCCTGGCCGACGCGACCGCGGGGAGTGACCGCTAATGACCACCACTGTTGAGACCGCGACGGCCACGGGCCGCGTCGCCCGGGTCATCGGCCCGGTCGTCGACGTGGAGTTCCCCGTCGACGCGATGCCGGAGATCTACAACGCGCTGCACGTCGAGGTGGCCGACCCGGCCCTCGACGGCGCGAAGAAGACGCTGACCCTGGAGGTCGCCCAGCACCTGGGTGACGGCCTGGTCCGCACCATCTCGATGCAGCCCACCGACGGTCTGGTCCGCCAGGCCCCGGTGACCGACACGGGTGCCTCCATCACCGTGCCGGTCGGCGACTTCACCAAGGGCAAGGTGTTCAACACCCTCGGTGAGGTGCTCAACGTCGACGAGCAGTACGAGGGCGAGCGCTGGGGCATCCACCGCAAGGCCCCGAACTTCGACGAGCTCGAGTCGAAGACCGAGATGTTCGAGACCGGCGTCAAGGTCATCGACCTTCTCACCCCGTACGTCAAGGGTGGAAAGATCGGTCTGTTCGGTGGTGCCGGCGTCGGCAAGACGGTGCTCATCCAGGAGATGATCTACCGCGTCGCCAACAACCACGACGGTGTCTCCGTGTTCGCCGGTGTCGGTGAGCGCACCCGTGAGGGCAACGACCTCATCGAGGAGATGGCCGACTCGGGCGTCATCGACAAGACCGCCCTGGTCTTCGGTCAGATGGACGAGCCCCCGGGCACCCGTCTCCGCGTGGCCCTCGCCGGTCTGACCATGGCGGAGTACTTCCGCGATGTGCAGAAGCAGGACGTGCTGTTCTTCATCGACAACATCTTCCGCTTCACGCAGGCCGGTTCCGAGGTCTCGACCCTGCTCGGCCGTATGCCCTCCGCGGTGGGTTACCAGCCGAACCTGGCCGACGAGATGGGTCTCCTCCAGGAGCGCATCACCTCGACCCGTGGTCACTCGATCACCTCGATGCAGGCGATCTACGTCCCCGCGGACGACCTGACCGACCCGGCCCCGGCCACCACCTTCGCCCACCTCGACGCGACGACGGTTCTCTCCCGTCCGATCTCCGAGAAGGGCATCTACCCGGCCGTGGACCCGCTGGACTCGACGTCCCGCATCCTCGACCCCCGCTACATCGCGGCGGACCACTACAACACCGCGATGCGCGTCAAGACGGTCCTCCAGAAGTACAAGGACCTTCAGGACATCATCGCGATCCTCGGTATCGACGAGCTGGGCGAAGAGGACAAGCTCGTCGTCCACCGCGCCCGTCGCGTGGAGCGCTTCCTGTCCCAGAACACCCACGTCGCCAAGCAGTTCACCGGCGTCGACGGGTCGGACGTACCGCTGGACGAGTCGATCACCGCGTTCAACGCGATCATCGACGGCGACTACGACCACTTCCCGGAGCAGGCGTTCTTCCTCTGCGGTGGCATTGAGGACCTCAAGGCCAACGCCAAGGAGCTGGGCGTCTCCTGAACTCACTGAGTTCGAAGTGAGCCCTGCGGCTCACACCTGAGGGGGCGGGGCACGTCCCGCCCCCTCTTTCACGCCTACTAGACTTGTAACCAACACCCGGCCGAACAGCCGGGTGGTGACCCGAGGAGCCACCTTGGCTGCTGAGCTGCACGTCGCGCTGGTCGCGGCCGACCGAGAGGTCTGGTCCGGCGAGGCCACCCTGGTCGTCGCGCGCACCACGTCCGGCGACATCGGCGTCATGCCCGGTCACCAGCCGCTGCTCGGTGTGCTGGAGTCGGGCCCGGTGACCATCCGTACGAGTGATGGTGGAACGGTCGTCGCCGCTGTGCACGGCGGTTTCATCTCGTTCGCGGACAACAAGCTGTCGCTGCTGGCCGAGATCGCCGAGCTGTCGGACGAGATCGATGTCCAGCGCGCCGAGCGGGAGCTGGAGCGCGCGAAGGCGGAGGGTGACGCCGCCGCCGAGCGTCGCGCCGACGTACGCATCCGTGCGGCGGCGACGCGCTAGCCTGCGCGAGACCGTATGACGTCACTCAGCCGCGGCTGGGACCGGAGAAATCCGGCCCCGGTCGCGGCTGAGGCAAATGTGGATGTTTTTTCCATTCCGTTACCGAGTAGACGAGGAGGTCGGTGTCGATGGTCCTCGCTCTGACTGTGTGCGGAATCGTGGTCGCCCTGGTGGTCCTGGGCCTGTTCGTCTTCGGCCTGCGCCGCAGACTGATCCAGCGCTCGGGCGGCACCTTCGACTGTTCCCTGCGCTGGGACGTCCCGGAGAAAACCGACACCAGCGGCAAAGGCTGGAGCTATGGCGTAGCCCGCTACAACGGTGACCGTATCGAGTGGTACCGCGTCTTCTCCTACGCCTACCGCCCGCGCCGCGTCCTGGAGCGCGCCGCGATCGAGGTCGCCGGCCGCCGTCTCCCCGAGGGCGAGGAGGAGCTGGCGCTGCTCTCCGACGCCGTCGTCCTCACCTGTCTCCACCGGGGCACGCGCCTGGAGCTCGCCATGAGCGAAGACGCGCTGACCGGTTTTCTCGCGTGGCTTGAGGCAGCCCCGCCCGGTCAGCGCGTCAATGTCGCGTAGTACGGGTACCGCTAGCTGAGCCCGCTGTTGATGGCGCTCACCAGCTCGCCGTTGGAGCTGTCACCGCTGAACTCCCAGAAGAAGGCGCCGCCGAGGCCCTGGTTCTTGGCCCAGGTCATCTTGGTGCCGATGGTGGCGGGGGTGTCGTACGACCACCAGTTGCTGCCGCAGTAGGCGTACGCGGTGCCGCCGACGGTGCCGGTGGCGGGGCAGGACGTCTTGAGGACCTTGTAGTCCTCGATGCCGGCCTCGTAGGTGCCGGTCGCCGGCCCGGTGGCGGTGCCGCCGGGGGCGGCCTGGGTGACACCGGTCCAGCCGCGGCCGTAGAAGCCGATGCCGAGCAGGAGCTTGCTCGACGCCACGCCCTTCGCCTTCAGCTTGGCGATCGCGTCGGCCGAGTTGAAGCCGGCCTTCGGGATGCCGGAGTACGAGGTGAGCGGGGAGTGCGGGGCGGTGGGGCCGGTCTTGTCCCAGGCGCCGAAGTAGTCGTACGTCATCACGTTGTACCAGTTGAGGTACGCCGAGGCGCCGCCGTAGTCGGCCGCGTCGATCTTGCCGCCGCTGGAGGCGTCCGCGGTGATCGCGGCGGTGACGAGGTAGTCGCTGCCGAACTCCGAACGCAACGCCGCCACCAGGTTCTTGAAGGCCGCGGCACCGGAGGTGTCACAGGTCAGCCCGCAGGCGTTGGGGTACTCCCAGTCGATGTCGATGCCGTCGAAGACGTCCGCCCAGCGCGGGTCCTCGATGACGGACTTGCAACTCGCGGCGAACGCGGCCGGGTTGGCGGCGGCCTGGGCGAAGCCGCCGGAGTAGGTCCAGCCGCCGAAGGAGTAGAGGACCTTGATGTTCGGGTACTTGGCCTTCAGTTCACGCAGCTGGTTGAAGTTGCCGCGCAGCGGCTGGTCCCAGGTGTCGGCGACGCCGCTGACCGACTGGTCGGCGGTGTAGGCCTTGTCGTAGGCGGCGTAGGTGTCGTCGACGACGCACTTGCCGTCCTTGACGTTGCCGAAGGCGTAGTTGATGTGGGTGATCTTCGAGGCGGAGCCCGAGGTCACCAGGTTCTTGACGTGGTAGTTGCGGCCGTAGACGCCCCACTCGGTGAAGTAGCCGAGCTTGACCTTGTTGCCGCCGGTGCCCGGGTCGGTGGTGCCGCCGCCCGTGGTCGTCACGGAGACCGCGCCGCTGACCGGGCCGGTCTGGTCGGCGGTGTCGCGGGCCTGGACGGTGTAGGAGTACGAGGTGCCCGCGGTCAGGCCGGTGTCGGTGTACGAGGTCGTCGTCACCGTCGTGACCTTGGTGCCGTTGCGCAGGACGTCGTAGTTCTTCACGCCCTTGTCGTCGGTGGCCGCGCTCCAGGAGAGCTTCACCGAGGTGTCGGTGACGCCGGATGCGGTCGGGGTGCCGGGGGCGCTGGGCGCGGCGTCGCCGGGGGTGGTGGTGCCGCCGTCACAACTGCCGCCGTTCAGCTTGCAGTTGGACGGGGAGCCGGAGCCGGAGCCGTTGAAGCCGAAGGAGACGGAGGCGCCGGGGGCGAGGGTGCCGTTCCAGGACTTGTTCTTGGCGGTCCAGTGGGTGCCGGAGGAGGTGACGTCGGCGTCCCAGGCGGAGGTGACCGAGGTGCCGGAGGGGTAGTCCCACTCCACGGTCCAGGAGCTGAGGGTGGTGTCGCCTGTGTTCTTGACGGTCCACTTGCCTTCGAATCCGGTGCCCCAGTCCTGGGGCTTGGCGAAGGTCGCGGTCGCGGACGTCGCGGCCTGGGCGGGACTGGCCAGCCCGACCAGTCCGGCGAAGGGGAGCAACAGCGTCGCGAACGCTGCCGCGGCTCTGTGTCTGAAGCGCATACCGCGCCTCCTTCTCGGGGATGGGGGCACGACTGAGCCTTCGTGCCCACGGTGCCGCGAGAATAGAAAGGTCTGGACCACGGGTCAATAGGTCTGGACCACTCTCGTATGCAACCGCTCAGACACCCAACTCCTGCGCGAGGACGGCCGCTTGCACCCGGCTCCGCAGCTCCAGCTTGCCCAGAAGGCGGCTGACGTGCGTCTTTACCGTCGCCTCCGCCATGTCGAGGCGTCCCGCGATGTCCGCGTTGGACAGCCCCTCGCCGAGGCAGGACAGGACCTCGCGTTCACGGCGGGTGAGGGCGTCCAGGACGGCTGGGTCCGCGCTCGACCGCCGTACGGGCTTCGCCGCGAACTCGGCGATCAGCCGCCGGGTGACGGCCGGGGCCACGATCCCCTCCCCGCGGGCCACCGTGCGGACGGCCTCGACGAGGTCCTTCGCCTCCGTGTTCTTCAGCAGGAACCCGGCCGCGCCCGCCCGCAGTGCCCCGAACACATACTCGTCGAGGTCGAAGGTGGTCAGCACGAGGACGTCCGCGAGCCCCTCCTCCGTGACCTTCCGGGTCGCCGACACCCCGTCCAGACGCGGCATCTGCACATCCATCAGGACCAGGTCCGGCCGCACCTCCCGGGCCAGTGCCACCGCCTGCTCCCCGTCGGCGGCCTCGCCGACCACCTCGATGTCCGGGGCGCTGCGCAGGATGAGGACGAGCCCGGCACGGACGGCGGACTGGTCCTCGGCGACGAGCACACGAATCATGCGGGGTCTCCATCGGTGAGGGGGAGGGTGGCGCGTACGGCCCACAGGGTGCCCTCGGGACCGGCCTCGAACGTGCCGCCCAGCAGCGCGACCCGCTCCCGCATCCCGATCAGACCCGCGCCGGAACCGCGGGCTCTCGGGCCCTCCCGGTGGCCGTACGGGCTGCTCACCCGCACGTCCAGCGAACCGTCCCGCCGGGCCAGGGTGACGGTGACCCGGCCGGGGCAGGCGTGCTTGAGCGCGTTGGTCAGGGACTCCTGGACGATGCGGTAGGCGGCCAGCTCGACGGGGGCGGGCACGGTCGTGCCGGGCCCGGAGTCCAGCGTGACGTCGAGGCCGTTGGTGCGGGCGTCCTCGACGAGGGCGGTGAGGCCGTCGAGGGTCGGGACCGCGCTCGGCTGTTCGTCACCGTCGCGCAGGATGCCGATCAGCCGGCGCATCTCCGCCAGCCCCTTGACGCTGTTCTCACGGATGACACCGAGGGCCTCCGTGGAGGTCTTCGGGTCGTCCAGCGACAGCGCGGCGGTGGAGTGGATCGCGATCGCGGAGAGGTGGTTGGCGACCATGTCGTGCAACTCCCTCGCCATCCGGGCGCGTTCGGCGACGACGGCCTGGCTGCGGTCCATCTCGGCGAGCAGCGCGGTCTGTTCGGCGCGCAGGCGGGCGGCCTCGGCGGCGTCACGGTGGTTGCGGACGATCCAGCCGGTGGCGGCGGGCCCGTACGCCACGACGCCGACGACCACACCGATCAGCAGCGCCTCCGGCACCCGCCACACCGCGAACGGCACCAGCGTCGCGACCACGGTGAGCAGACCGGTGATCCACTGGATGCGGCGGGCCGAGGCGAGCGGGCCGTACAGGACGGCCGCGTAGACGAGGTCGGTGAACATCAGCACCGACGCCAGGCTGCCCTGCGTGGTCAGGTCCGCGCAGATCGCGGCCGTGCCGGTGAGCAGGGCCGCGCGGGGTGCCGTGCGGCGCAGCAGTTCGCAGCCGGCCAGCACGGTGAGCGGCAGCAGTACCGGCCAGGGGCCGTCGAAGAGGGTGATCGGGTCGTCGGAGCGCCGGGTGCCGAGCCCCAGCAGCACGAGCAGCAGGCCGCCGAGCAGCCCGCCGGCCGCGACGTACACGTCGAAGCGGTGCGGGCGGGGGAGTCGTACAGCCATGTCCCCATGAAACACGGCCGCCGCGCCGCCCGCCTGATCCCCGGGGACGGTCCTGGACTGCATCTTTCGATGTACGGCGAGTTCGTCGGTGACGACGAGGAAGGCGGGGGATCGAGGCCCGAGCCTGGAGGGGTGACGGACTTTTCTGTGAGGAGCGAGCCGTGCTGGTCGCCTTGATCATCGCCTGCGAGGTGGCGTTCTGGGCGCTACTGGCCGCCGGGCTGGCCTTCCGGTACGTGCTGAAGATGCCGCGTACCGGGCTAGCCCTGCTGCTGTGCGAGCCTTTGCTGGAGTTGGTGTTGTTCACCGTTACGGCGGTGGACCTCCGCAACGGGGCGGAACCCGACTGGAAGCACGGGCTGGCCGCTGTCTACATCGGCTTCACCGTGGGGCTCGGCCACTCCACGATCCGCTGGGCCGACGCCCAGTTCGCCCACCGCTTCGCGGGCGGCCCGCCGCCGGTGCGGCCGCCGAAGTACGGCACGGCCCGCGCCGTCCACGAGTGGAGGGTCGCGGGCCGCTGGATCGCCGCCGCGGTGGTCGCCATGGCCCTGTTGCAGGCCGCGATCTGGTACGTCGGAGGCGCCGGCGACACCGATTCGCTCCAGGCGTGGCAGCAGCGCATGCTCTGGGTGGTCGGCATCAACGTGGTCATCGCCGGCAGCTACACGCTGTTTCCCAAGCGCGAGCGTTAACGCCGTCAACGCTCCCCGCCGGGCACCCACAGCACGTCACCGACGTCCTTGTTGGCGGTGCGGGCGAGGATGAACAGCAGGTCCGACAGGCGGTTGAGGTAGGTCGCGGTGAGCGGGTTCATCACCTCACCGTGGACCTCCAGCGCCGCCCAGGTGGAGCGCTCGGCGCGCCGTACGACCGTGCAGGCCTGGTGCAGCAGGGCGGCACCAGGCGTCCCGCCGGGCAGGATGAAGGACCGCAGCTTCTCCAACTGCTCGTTGAAGTGGTCGCAGTCGGCTTCCAGCTTGTCGATGTAGAACTGCTCGACCCGCAGCGGCGGGAACTCCGGGTTCTCGACGACGGGCGTGGACAGGTCGGCGCCGACGTCGAACAGGTCGTTCTGGACGCGCGTGAGCACCTTCACGACCTCCTCGGCGAGCCCGCCCAGCGCGATCGCCGTCCCGATCACCGCGTTCGCCTCGTTGGCGTCGGCGTACGCCGAGATCCGCAGGTCGGTCTTGGCGACCCTGCTCATGTCGCCGAGGGCGGTGGTGCCCTGGTCGCCGGTCCTGGTGTAGATGCGCGTCAGATTGACCATGCGACCAGCCTAGTTACGCTCCGGCCGTCCGGAAGACGCGTGTGCCCACTGTCACGGCGAGCGCCGAGAAGCCGAGGGCGACCAGGACGCCGTACGCCATGTGGGCCGTCGTGTACTCACCGACGTACGCGTCCCGCATCGCGTCCACCAGATAGCGGAACGGCATGAAGTGGGACAGGACGTCCAGCCAGGCGGGGCCGAGGGTCATCGGGAGCATCAGCCCGGACAGCAGCATCGAGGGCATCGACACGGCGTTGATGAGCGGACCGAACTCCTGGGGTGTGCGGACCTTCATCGCCACCGCGTAGGACAGCGAGGCGAGCGAGACCGTGAGCAGTCCGACGAAGGCGAAGCCGATCAGGATGCCGGCGAGCGGCGCCCTGAGCCCCATCACCAGCGCGGCCAGCACCAGCAGCACCGCCTGGAAGACGAAGACGGTCGCGTCCCGCAGCACCCTGCCGAGCAGCAGCCCGAGCCGGCTGACGGGCGTGACCCGCATCCGGTCGACGATGCCCGCCCCCTTCTCCAGGATGATCATGAACCCGGCGAACAGGGCCCCGAACAGCCCGAGTTGGAGGAGCAGTCCGGGCACCAGGACCTGCCAGGAACTGCCCTGTCCGCCGAGCGGCAGATCGGTCAGGAGGGGGCCGAAGAAGAGCAGGTAGAGCAGCGGCATCAGCACGCCGAAGAGCAGCGCGAAGCGCGAGCGCAGGGACTGGCGCATATAGCGGCCGTAGATGAGCGCGGTGTCGTGAAGAAGCATCTTCGGGGGATTCCTATACGGCTACGGGGGCGGCGTCGGCCTCAGGCGCGCTGCGGCCGGTGATGGCGAGGAACGTGTCCTGGAGCGTGGCGTCGATCGAGCCGCCGTACTCCAGCTTGAGCGCGGTCGGGGTGCCCTCGGCCACGACCACGCCCCGGTCGACGATCACCAGGCGGTCGGAGAGGGCGTCGGCCTCGTCGAGGTAGTGGGTGGTGAGGAAGACGGTCGTGCCGTGCTGGGCGCGCAGGCGCCGGATCAGGTCCCACAGGTCGGCGCGGCTGCCGGGGTCGAGGCCGGTGGTCGGCTCGTCGAGGAAGAGGACCTTCGGGTGGTGGGTCAGCGCCATCGCGATGTCCAGGCGGCGGCGCTGGCCGCCCGACAGCTCCCCGCACTTGCGGTCGAGCAGCTCGGTCAGGCCGAGGTCGTGGGCCAACTCCTCGGCGCGGTCGGCGGCCTGGTTCTTCGTCAGCCGGTAGAGGCGGCCCTGGGTGACCAGCTCCTCGCGCACGCCGATCTGCGGGTCGACGCCGCCGGACTGGGCCACGTATCCGCAGGCCCGGCGGACCCCGGCCGGGTCCGTGGCGAGGTCGTGACCGGCGACGGTCGCGGCTCCGCCGGTCGGGGCGAGCAGGGTGGTGAGCATGCGCAGGGTGGTGGTCTTCCCGGCGCCGTTCGGGCCGAGGAAGCCGAGGATCTCGCCCTCGCGGACGGTCAGGTCGATGCCGCGCACGGCCTCCACGGGGCCGCGCTTGGTCTGGAAGGTACGGGCCAGTCCGGCCGTACTGATGACGGTCATGCGCCCAGAAAAACAGAGAGCCTTAAATTTTGCAATGGCCCCAAAATTTAAGAGACACCACCGAAGTTAGGATGTGGACCATGACAGAGGGGCTCAGGGAGCGGAAGAAGCGCGAGACGAGACAGCGGATCTCGGACATCGCCACCGGGCTGTTCCTGGAGCGCGGCTTCATGGACGTGACGATCGCGGACGTGGCGGAGGCCGCCGATGTCTCCGTCAACACCGTCTACAACTACTTCGCCACCAAGGAGGACCTCTTCCTCGACCGCAGCAAGGGCGTCGTCGACCGCCTGGCCCGCTGGGTGCGCGGCCGGGACGCCGGCGAGTCGGCCGCCGCCGCCCTGCTGCGGGAGCTGCGCGACGAGGTCGAGGCGGTCTCGCCCCGGGTCGGGCTGATGGCCGGGTACGACCGGTTCATGCGGGTCATCCATGCCGCGCCACCGCTTCAGTCGCGACTGTGGAGCATCCAGCAGGAGGTCCAGGAGAATCTGGAGACAGCCCTGCGCGAGGAGACCGCCGCCGCCGAGGACGACCCGATCCCCACGCTGATGGCCGGTCAGCTCAACTGGATCCACCACACCGTCATGGGCGTTATCGGGCGTGAGATGGTCAAGGGCCGCAATCCGGATGAAGTGTCCCGTGAGGTGCTCGTACTGCTCGACGAGATCGAGGGGCTGTTGAGCCAGAAGGTGCTCAACTACGCCGTACGGGACCCGTCGTGACGTCTGCCGGTGTGATGTCCGTCAGATGAGACGTGACGCGCATTACTTACCGGTCACACAGCACCTCACGAACGCTAAGGTCCGCCGAAGAGGCAATCCAAACAGCGGGTAAGGCGTACAAAGGGGAGTCGCAACAGTGGCACGGAAGCTTGCCGTCATCGGCGCCGGCTTGATGGGTTCCGGGATCGCCCAGGTCTCCGCTCAGGCGGGCTGGGACGTCGTCCTGCGGGATGTCACCGACGAGGCTCTCAAGCGTGGCACCGACGGCATCAAGACCTCGTACGACAAGTTCGTGAGCAAGGGCAAGATGGAGGCGCACGACGCCGACGCCGCCCTCGGCCGGATCACCGCGACCACCGATCTGGACGCCGTCGCGGACGCCGACATCGTCGTCGAGGCGGTCTTCGAGAAGCTCGAAGTGAAGCACGAGATCTTCCGCGCGCTCGACAAGATCGTGCGGCCGGACGCCGTTCTCGCCTCCAACACCTCCGCCATCCCGATCACCAAGATCGCGGCGGCCACCGAGCACCCCGAGCGGGTCGTCGGCGTCCACTTCTTCTCGCCCGTGCCGATGATGAAGCTCGTCGAGCTCGTCCGCGGCTACAAGACGAGCGACGAAACCCTCGCCACGGCGCGGGAGTTCGCCGAGTCGACCGGCAAGACCTGCATCGTCGTCAACCGGGACGTCGCCGGCTTCGTCACCACCCGGCTCATCTCCGCCCTCGTCGTCGAGGCCACCAAGCTCTACGAGTCGGGCGTGGCCACGGCCGAGGACATCGACCTCGCCTGCAAGCTGGGCTTCGGGCACGCCATGGGCCCGCTCGCCACGGCCGACCTCACCGGCGTCGACATCCTGCTGCACGCCACCGGCAACATCTACACAGAGTCCCAGGACGAGAAGTTCGCTCCGCCGGAGCTGATGCGCCGGATGGTTGACGCCGGTGACATCGGGCGCAAGAGCGGGCAGGGCTTCTACACGTACTGATCACCATCCGGTACACGTACTGATCGGCACCCGGTACACGTACTGATCAACGCCCGAATGCACATACGCCCCTCAGGTGTCACACCGAGGGGTGAATTCGGTATCGGTTCGCTTACAGACGGCAACCTCTGACCGCCTCGCGCAGTCAGAGGTTGCATCACCGGACATCACATTCGCGGAGCACGAGACGCACCACGGGGAGCGCATATGTTCATCAGGGGCGACCACGTCGAGCTGGTCGTCGGGGGCCGCCTCGACGTCCGCAGCGCGGCGGACGCCCGTACAGTCCTGCACACGGCCGTCGACGACGGAGTCGGCGATCTCGTGCTCGACCTGTCCGAGCTCGACTCCTGGGACGCCACCGGACTCGGGGTGATCATGGGGGCCCACCGCAGGGCCGGCCGCTGCGGCCGACGCCTGGTGCTGCGCGACGTACCGCCGCAGATGCAGCGCCTGCTGGTGGCCACCCGGCTGCACCGGATCCTGGCGATCGAGGGCGGCATCGGGGTGGAGTCGCTGCCCCGGGTGTGAACCCTCGTGTGCCTGCGGTGTGAGCGCCCGGTGTTGCAATGGTGAAAGCCGCGACGCGCACAATCCTCACGAGACTGTGACGTCTCGGACGGCGCGGTACCCCGGGCTGTCGTAGATACTGTGCGAAGGTTTAGGGTTCGGTCGCCCGCTGGATGTACATCCCTGAACGAGCGGGCCCGGACCAGAAGCGACAGCGCGGTGTGCAGCAGGCCGGAGGGGGCCTGGGTCCCGGAGGACCCACGACACACGAGACGCTTTTGGGGGGCTTGAAACCTATGGACCCGAACAACCGGGGACCCGAGGAGTACGGCCACGACGGTGACGGCAGCCCGTCGCGCCAGCGTCCGACCCGGGATCCGCTCACACCCGACTTCGGCCAGAGCACACCCGCCCTGGCCCGCACCGTGCAGCTGGTCGCCGGCGACCACCTGCTCACCGTCAACCCCGTCGACGGCAGCGAGATAGAGGCCTGCCCGCCCGGCGAACGGCCCGCCCGGCCGCGGAAGCTCGGCGCCGCCGACCGTGCCGAGAGCGACCGCGCGGCCCGCCCGCCGGTCCCGCCGGGCCCCACCCCGCCCAGGCTGCCGCTGCTGGCCCGCCAGGACGAACGCGAGCGCCTCGTGCGGCTGCTCGCCCGCGGCCGCTCCGTCCGCCTCACCGGCCCCGCCGGATCGGGCCGCACCAGCCTCCTCGACGTCGTCGCCGAGGACTGCTCGGACCTCGCGCCCGACGGCGTCGTCCGCCTCAGCGGCTTCCACCGCACCCCGGACGACCTCCTCCACGACCTCTTCTACGCCGTCTACGACGCACCCCTGCACCGGCCCGGACATGAGGAGCTGCCGGCCCTCGTCCGGGAGATCGGCGCGGTCGTCGTCCTCGACGACGTCGAGTTCGGCGGCGCCGCCCTCGACGACCTGCTCGACGCCACCCCCGAGTGCGCCTTCCTGGTCGCCGCGACCCCCGACGTCCCCGCCCCGTCCGCCGACTCGGCCCTCGAAGAGGTCTTCCTCGGCGGCCTGGACCGGGCCGGGGGAGTGGAGCTCCTGGAGCGTGCCGTCGGCCGGGTCCTCACCGAGGACGAGGCCAACTGGGCCGGCGACCTCTGGTTCGAGTCCGAGGGCCTGCCACTGCGCTTCGTGCAGGCCGGCGCCCTGCTGCGGCAGCGCGACGAACTGCGCGCCAGCGCCGAGGCCTTCGACGAGTTCGGCGTCTTCCAGGAAGCCCAGATCGACGCCCCCTTCGAGGCCGGCGACGGCCACGACGTACCGCTGCCCTCGCTCGCCGAGGGCGCCGCACCGGCCACGCTGCTCGCCGGGCGGCTCAGCGAATCGGCGCGCACCGCCCTGCGGTTCGCCGTGGCGCTCGGCGGCGAGGTGCCGCACCAGGCCCATCTGCCCGCCCTCGTCGGCGACACACACGCCGACGCCGCGCTGGGGGAGCTGCTGAGCTGCGCGCTCATCACCCCGGTCGGTGCCCGCTACCGGCTCGCCGCGGGGGTGCAGACCCAGCTGGAGGGCGCCGGATACGGCGATGACATCGAGGCCCGGGCGCTGGCCGCGGGCCGGCACTACGCCTGGTGGGCCGGGCATCCCTCGGTCACGCCCGAGCGCGTGTGCGCCGAGGCCGACGCCGTGCTCGCCGCCCTCGCCGTGCTCGTGCCGGTCGCCGAGCCGCCCGCCGAGGACGAGGAGAACGTCACCGTCCAGCTGGCCCGCACCGCGGCGCCCGCCTTCGCCGCGGGGCTGCTCTGGAGCGCCTGGGAGCGGGCCCTGAGGTTCGGCGCCGAAGCCGCCCGGGCCGCCGGCGAGGTCGGCGAACAGGCCTACTTCCACCACGAGTTGGGCGTCCTCGCACTCTGTGCCGACCAGCTCGACCGGGCCCGCGCCGAGCTGGAGGCCGCCATCGCGCTGCGCGGCGCCCTCGCCGACAAGCGCGGCACCGTCGCGGGCCGCCGTGCCCTCGCCCTGGTCGCCGACCGGTCCGGGGTGCCGCTGGGGATCACCGCGACCGCCGGCGAGGAGGTGCCCGACGCCCGCCGTGAGGAGTCGCAGTCGCCGCCCGGCGGCGTCCCCATGGCCTTCCCGCCGCTCCAGCCGCCGAACGAGACGGCGACCCTGGTCACCCACCGGGCCGCGGCCCCCGCGGGCCCCGTCCCGAACCGCAAGGCCCGCGGCGGCCTCAAGGGCCTGGCCCGGCGCAACCTCGTCGCGGCCGGTGCGGGCGCGCTCCTCGCGGCCGTGCTCGGCACGGTGGTGACGCTCGGCGCGACGTCCGACAACGACGCGAACAACCCCTCCGACAAGGTCGGCGTCAACCCGTCGGCCAGTCAGGGCGCGGACGACGGCAGCCTCGGCGCCGACGTGCCGAAGAACGACGACGGCAAGAGCGACACCGGCACGGCCACCAGCCGCCCGACCGACCCGGGCCCCGACGGCACGTTCGGCACATCGGACGACCCGACGCCGACGGAGAGCGCGGAGCCCTCGGACGATCCGAGCGGGACGAAGAAGCCGTCGTCGTCGAGTTCGCCGTCGAAGACGCCCACGACGAAGCCGCCGTCCTCGTCGACGAAGCCGCCGACGTCGTCCACGCCGACTCCCACCCCGACGCCGACGCCGACCGAGCCCACCGACTCGCCGACGCCGACCCCGACGCCCACCCCCACGGACGACCCGTCCACCTCCACCTCGGCCAGTGGTTCGGCCTCCTCCAGCGCGCCCGCCGGCGCCCCGGAGAGCAGCGCCGCCGGGACGCCCAGCACCTCGGGTTCGGCGTCGGACACGGTGATCTGACGCGCCTGCGCCAGCAGTGAGGGCCGGGTTCCCCGCGGGAACCCGGCCCTCATCGTCGTAGAGCCTCGAAAGCCGCTGTCAGAACAGCCGCAGCTTGTCGTCCTCGATGCCGCGCAGGGCGTTGTAGTCGAGGACCGTGCAGCCGATGCCGCGGTCCGTGGCGAGGACACGGGCCTGGGGCTTGATCTCCTGGGCCGCGAAGATGCCGCGCACCGGGGCGAGATGGGGGTCGCGGTTCAACAGCTCCAGGTAGCGGGTGAGTTGCTCGACGCCGTCGATCTCGCCGCGCCGCTTGATCTCCACCGCGACGGTCTGGCCCTCGGAGTCCCGGCAGAGGATGTCGACCGGGCCGATGGCGGTCATGTACTCGCGGCGGATGAGGGTGTAGCCGTCGCCGAGGGTGTCGATGCGGTCGGCGAGGAGTTCCTGGAGGTGTGCTTCCACGCCGTCCTTGATCAGGCCGGGGTCGACGCCCAGTTCGTGCGAGGAGTCGTGGAGGATCTCCTCCATCGTGATGATCAGCTTCTCGCCGGCCTTGTTGATGACGGTCCAGACGCCGTCCTCGTCGCCGGAACCCTCCTTCAACGTGCAGGGCGGCGACATCCAGTTCAGGGGCTTGTAGGCCCGGTCGTCCGCGTGGATCGAGACGCTGCCGTCCGCCTTCACGAGGATCAGGCGGGGCGCGGACGGGAGGTGGGCGGTGAGCCGGCCCGCGTAGTCGACGGAGCACCGGGCAATGACGAGACGCATGGTGGGCAACGCTACTCGACGGCCTGCCGTCGAAGCGATTCGGCCCGTACCACCCGGAACCACCCGTGTTCGTTTGTGGCCGATTGTGTGCCCATTGGGGACCCTCTATGTACGCAATCTCCTGGTGCCGTCACGGCCCGTTGCCTACCGTAGTAAACGGGAGGTCGCGAGCCATGTACTCAGCGTGTTCGGCGTCGCGGACTCCCTCAACTGTCCGGCAACCCCTGTTGCTTGGGGGTGCGAGAGGAGAACCCATGTCGCTCGACGTCTCACCGGCCCTACTCGAGAAGGCCGAGCGAGGCGAGGTCGACGAAGCGGAATTCGTCGACTGCGTCCGGACCTCCCTGCCCTACGCATGGGAGATGATCAGCTCCCTGGTGGCCCAGCTGAAGGTCGACGGCGGTGCGTTCGCCGACAACCAGACGCCTCCGCCGGACGAGCAGGCACGCGGTCAGCTGCTGCGTACGCTCGCGAGTGACGCGATACGCGGCGCGCTGCAACGGCACTTCGGAGTACGGCTGGCCTTCCAGAACTGCCACCGGGTGGCGGTGTTCCCGCTGGACGCCTCGGTGGACGAGACACTGGTCCGCTTCACCTCGGTCCGCAGTCAGCTGCTGAACCAGTCTCCGGAGTTCCGGGACTGCTGACGCAGCGAGCCGTTCGCTTGCCGCTCCGTACGCGGGAGGTGCATTCAGTACCGGGGCGGCAAGCTCTGCGCGGGTCTCACGGTCAGCCGAGGTGGGGGAGGACCTCGGCGCCCAGCCGTCGTACGTTCTCCTCGGTCGCCGCGAGGTCTCCCGAGCCCTCGACGAGCAGGGCGAAGCGGGAGATGCCGGTCCGCTCACTGGTGGCGGCGAGCCGGTCGGCGCACAGCCGGGGGGTACCCACCGGGTGCAGCCCGCAGAGCAGTTCGGTGTACGCCAGCGGATCGCGCATCGAGCGATGACGGCCGTCGACCGTCACATGGGCCTCAAGGCCCTGCCGCAGCCACCCCGGCATCGCCTTCACCAGCGCCTCGACGGCGTCCGTGCGCTTGTCCGCGATCTGGCAGACGCCGGCGGAGACATGGCCCGCGCCCAGGATCTCGTCCCGCGGACGGCCCGCCGCGCGCGCGTGCTGCCGCCACAGGCCGACCATCTCCGCCTTCTCCTCGTCCCCCACATGCATCCCGAGCAGCATCGGCAGCCCGCGCTCGGCCGCCAGCCGCACACTCGCCGGTGATGTGCACGCGACGACGACCTCCGGGCCCGACCCGGGCTCCTCCGCCAGGGCCTCCGACGGGCGCGGTACGACGGGGACCTCACGGAAGCGGTAGCGCTCGCCGTCGGCCGCCACGGAGGGCTCGCGCAGCCAGCGCACCAGCAGATCGAGTGATTCCGGGAACCCCTTCTCGTAGGCCGAGAGCCCGGACCCGAACACCTCCAGGTCGACCCACGGCCCGCCGCGGCCGACGCCGAGCGAGAAGCGCCCGCCCGAGGTGAGATGCAGCAGCGCGGCCTGCTCGCCCAGGGCCACCGGGTGGGCGGTGGGCAGCACGCTGACCGCGGTGCCGACCCGGAGCCGGCGGGTACGGCCCAGCAGTAACGCGGCCAGGGTGATCGCCGACGGACAGGTGCCGTACGGCACGAAGTGGTGCTCGGCCAGCCAGACCGAGTCGAGACCCGCCTCCTCGGCCACCTCGGCCGAGCGGACCGCGCGGTGCAGTGCCTCCCCCTGGCCCTGTCCCGGGAACTGGGCAGCCAACACGAAAGTTCCGACACGCATGTGCTTTTCCTGCTTCCTTGGCTCCGACGCGGAGCTCCCCCACCCGGCATAACCGTCTGACACGTGCCGAGGACACGGCCTGGCGAAGAGATTTGCGGATTGTCTGCCGAATGCGGCGTCCGCGAGGGGGACTTGCGAGGGTTGGTGCCCTTCGCGTACCCCTGTCCGTGCCGCGTAGGCTGGACACGGCCCGTGCTTCCTGTATAACCCCGAGAGGTGTTCCGTGTCCCCGCGTCGCAACCGACCCAAGGGTTCCGATTCCGGCCGGAGCGCCGAGGACGACCGGTCCGGCCGGTACGGCGGCTGGCAGTCCATGGAGAGCTGGCAGGGCGACCAGTGGAACATCCGTCATGTGGCGGGCGCGAGTGCCCAGGGCAAGGCCTACCGCTGCCCGGGCTGCGACCAGCTGATCCCGGACGGCGTCCCGCATGTGGTGGCCTGGCCGGAGCACTCGGGTGTCGACGAGCGGCGGCACTGGCACAAGGCGTGCTGGAACGCGAAGGACCGCCGCACCACGCGGGTGCAGCGGTCCCGTAACGCGCCGAAGTTCTAGGTACGTCGCTCAGACGTCCCGCTTCTCCAGCAGTGCGCACGCGCCCGCGAACGCGACGGCCGTCACGCCGAGCATGATCCACAGCGGGTCCCAGCCGGACGGGCCGCTCTCGGTGAGGGAGTTGGAGTAGAAGACGCTCAGCTGGTTCGGGATCGAGTACTCGAACAGGGCCTCGCGCAGCTTCTCCAGCGACGACGAGAACATGAACAGCGCGATGACCAGCGGGGCCAGCACCACGCCGATCATGATGGTGATCGCGCCCGCCGAGTGCCGGATGATCGAGCCGATGACGAGCGAGAGCAGGCCGAGCAGCGCCAGGTAGAGCGAGATGCCGAGGGTGCCCTTGAGCCACTCGCCGCCCGAGGGGTCCCGGACGCCGCTGCTGTCGAGCAGGGCCACGTCCGCGAGGGCGACCAGCAGGACCGACGTGAAGGTGACCACGAAGGCGACGGTGAAGAACACGATCGCCTTCGCCGCGAGCACGCGGACCCGGCTGGGGCACGCGGTCGTGGTGGTGCGGATCATGCCGGTGCCGTACTCGGAGGCGGTGGTCAGCACGCCGAGCGTCATGACGCACATGCTGCCGAGCAGCAGCCCGAAGAAGCCGAAGGAGAGCGGGTTCTCACCGGCCAGGTCGGTCTCGCCGGCACTGCTCGACACGACCACGGCGGCCAGCAGCCCGATCCCGACGACGAGCAGGATGAACACGCCGAGCGTCCACATCGTCGACCGCACGGACCGGATCTTCGTCCACTCCGAGGCGATCGCGTGCCCGAGGTGCGTGCGCACGACGGGGATGGGCGAGGTGTACCCGGCGTACGCGGGAGCCGGCGCCGCCTGCCAGTGGGGCGCGGGGCCCTGCGGCATCTGAGGCTGAGGTGCGGCGGCCTGCGGCATCGGAGGCTGGGGCGCGGCGGCCTGCGGCATCTGAGGCTGTGGCGTGCTCATCGGGCGTCCTCGGGCTTGGTCAGGTCGGCAGCGGACGGGGTGGGCGCGGGGGCCGGGGCGGCAGCAGCGGATGCCGGGGTGGCGGGCTGCGCCGGGGCCGGGGCGGCGGGCGCGGACGCGGGAGCTGCGGCCGGGGCGGCGCCTGCGGCGGGCTGAGCGGGCGGTGTGGCTGCTGTGGGCTGCTTGGTGAGGTCGGGTGCCTGGGCCGGGGGCTGGGGTGCCGGAGCGTCGCTCGGGGCGGCCTGAGGGGGCGCGGCGGCGTACGGGTTGGCGGTGCCCGCGCCGGCGGCCTGAGCGCCGTAAGGGGCTGCGGCCGGGACGGGGGCGCCCGGGGCGCCGTACGGGCCCCCTGAGGGCTGGCCCGCGGCGTACGGGCCCGTAGGGGCCTGGCCCTGCGGGGTGTACTGCTGCTGGGGCGGCGGCGGGGCGTACCAGTCGGGCTGGCCCTGGCCCGGGACCGGCATCGGGGGCTGGGCGCCGGGCGGGAGGGGGCGTTGCAGCCCGGCCTTCTGGTCGATGGTCGAGCGGTAGTCGACGGCCCCCTGCGTCATCCGCATGTACGCCTCTTCGAGGGAGGCGGAGTGCGGTGACAGCTCCCACAGACGTACGTCCGTGTCGTGCGCGATGTCGCTGATGCGGGGGAGCGGGAGCCCTGTGATCCGCAGCCCGCCGTCCTGCTCGGGCAGCACATGGCCGCCGGCCTCCGTCAGCGCGGACGTCAGCTTCTCGCGGAGCTGCGGCTCGGTGTCGGGCGTGCGGACGCGTGCGAAGCCCGCGGAGTTCGCCGCGATGAAGTCGTTCACGCTCATGTCGGCCAGCAGCTGGCCGCGCCCGATGACGATCAGGTGGTCGGCGGTCAGCGCCATCTCGCTCATGAGGTGCGAGGAGACGAAGACCGTACGGCCCTCCGCCGCCAGGGACTTCATCAGGTTCCGCACCCAGAGGATGCCCTCGGGGTCGAGGCCGTTGACCGGCTCGTCGAAGAGGAGGACCTGCGGGTCGCCGAGGAGCGCGGCGGCGATGCCGAGCCGCTGGCCCATGCCGAGGGAGAAGCCCTTGGAACGTTTCCGCGCCACGTCCTGGAGGCCGACCACACCGAGCACCTCGTCCACCCGGCGGGCCGGGATGCCGGACAGCTGGGCGAGGCAGAGGAGGTGGTTGCGGGCGTGCCGGCCGCCGTGGACCGCCTTGGCGTCGAGGAGGGCGCCGACCTGACGGGGGGCGTTCGGCAGCTTGCGGTACGGGTAGCCGCCGATCGTCACCTGCCCCGACGTGGGGTTGTCCAGACCCAGGATCATCCGCATCGTCGTCGACTTGCCCGAGCCGTTGGGGCCCAGGAAGCCGGTGACGGAACCGGGCCGCACCTGGAAGGAAAGGTTGTACACAGCGGTCTTGTCGCCATATTGCTTGGTCAGGCCGACTGCCTCGATCATGCTCCGCACCCATCGAAAGGTTCAGGACAGCAGGGCGCACGCCCCCGTAAGGGTTAGGAGCTTATCCGGGCGCTGACGGTTCCACTCAAGAGGCCGTAAAGCCTCAGGCGTCTCGCTTCTTCAGCAGCACGTACCCGCCCGCGATCGCCGCCGCCACCCACAGCACCATGATCGCGAGCCCGCCCCAGGGGCCGTAGGGAGTGTCGTCGTCGAGCGGGGTGACCACCTGCATGATCTTGCTGCCGGCCTGGTCCGGCAGGAACCGGCCGATCTTCTTGGTGGCCGAGACATTGCCGAGGATGTTGGAGATCAGGAAGAAGAACGGCATCAGGATGCCCAGCGACAGCATCGGCGAGCGCAGCATCACGGCGACGCCCATGGAGAACATCGCGATGAGCGTCATGTAGAGGCCGCCGCCGATGACCGCGCGCAGCACGCCCTGGTCGCCGATGTGCGCCCGGTGCTCGCCGAGCATGGCCTGCCCGAGGAAGAACGCGACGAAGCTGGTGACGAGGCCGACGACGAGGCAGAGGCCGGTCGCGACGGCGATCTTGCTGAACAGGAAGGTGCCGCGCTGCGGTACGGCGGCCAGCGAGGTGCGGATCATGCCGGTGCTGTACTCGTTGGAGACGACGAGCACCCCGAACACGATCATCGCGAGCTGGCCGAGGCTCATCCCGGCGAAGCTGATGAAGGTCGGGTCGAAGGAGAGCTGGTCCTTGCGGCTCATCTTGTCGAACTCGTTCTTCGACAGGGCGGAGATCAGCACGCCGAGGGCGAGCGTGACGACCACGGCGAGCGAGAGCGTCCACACCGTGGACGCCACCGACCGGATCTTGGTCCACTCGGACCGGACGACCTGGGCTGCCGGCATGGTCAGTTCCCCTTCCAGCCGTCGCCCCAGGGCTGCTGCTCCTGAGCGGGCTCGCTGTGCGCGTGGTACTCGACCGACTCGGCGGTCAGCTGCATGAACGCCTCCTCCAGGGAGGCCTGTTGGGGGCTGAGCTCGTGCAGCACGATCTGGTGCTGGGCCGCCAGCTCGCCGATGTGCTCGGGCTTGCCGCCGTCGACCTCCAGCGCGCCGGCGCCGGTCTCCACGACCGTGATCCCGGCCCCGTGCAGCACGTCAAGCAGCCGTTCGCGCTGGGGCGAGCGGATCCGGACGTACGACCGTGAGTTCTGCTCGATGAACTCGGCCATGGACGTGTCGGCGAGCAGCCGCCCCTGGCCGATGACGACGAGGTGATCGGCGGTCAGCGCCATCTCGCTCATGAGGTGGGACGACACGAAGACGGTCCGGCCCTGCGCGGCCAGCGATTTCATCAGATTGCGGATCCAGTGGATGCCCTCGGGGTCGAGGCCGTTCACCGGCTCGTCGAACATCAGGATCCGCGGGTCGCCGAGGAGCGCGCCCGCGATGCCGAGGCGCTGGCCCATGCCGAGCGAGAACCCCTTGGCCTTCTTCTTCGCCACGGCCGTCAGTCCGACGGTGTCGAGCACCTCGGCGACCCGGCTGCGCGGGATGCCGTTGCTCTGCGCGAGACAGAGGAGATGGTTGAAGGCGCTGCGCCCGCCGTGCATGGCCTTCGCGTCCAGCAGGGCGCCGATGTACGTGAGCGGGTCCTTCAGCCGGTCGTAGTGCCGGCCGTCGATGCGGACGTCCCCGGCGGTGGGCCGGTCGAGGCCGAGCATCATGCGCATCGTCGTCGACTTGCCGGCGCCGTTGGGCCCGAGGAAGCCCGTGACGATGCCCGGTCTGACGGTGAAGGTCAGGTTGTTGACCGCGACCTTCTCGCCGTACCGCTTGGTCAGGCCCTCGAGCTCGATCATGCGGCCACGCTAAGACGGGCCCTGGGACGCTGCCACCTGAGCCGGGAGCCGGAGCGCGACGCGAGCGGCGGCCGCGGGGCGGGACAGGGCCGCAGGCACGACAAAGGGCCCGCACCGTTCGGGGGAGAGGGTGCGGACCCTTGTCGCTGCCGTCAGGCGGTGTTACCGGGTCTGCTGAGCCGGAACCCCACGGGAGATCGGCTCGTCGTCCGTGGCCGGGGTGCCGGCCGCGGCCACCGCGGCGCCCGTGAGCGTCGCCAGCATCTCGCGGACGTTCGTCAGCTGAGCGTTGATCGAGTCGCGGCGGTTCGTCAGAGCCGCCAGCTCGCGCTCGGATTCCGAACGGATCCGGTCGGCCTTGGCGTTGGCGTCCGCCACGATGTCCTCGGCCTGACGCTGAGCGGTCTCCACCGTCTGGCGGGCGCGGCGCTCGGCGTCCGTGCGCAGCTTCTCGGCCTCCAGGCGGAGCTGCTCCGCGCGGTGCTCGATCTCCGCGAGACGCTTCTCGGCCTTCTGCTGACGGGACGCCAGGTCGCGCTCCGACTGCTCGCGGCGCTTGGCGAGGTTCGTCTCGAAGTCGGCGGCGGCCTGAGCGGCCTTGGCGCGGGTCTCCTCGAAGAGGGCGTCCGCCTCCTCGCGCTTCGACTGGGCGTCCTTCTGGGCCTCGGCGCGCAGCTGCGACGCGTCGCTCTTGGCCTTCTCGACGATCCGGACGCCCTCGTCCTCGGCCTTGGACTTGCGCTCGGCCGCGAACGACTCCGCGTCGTTGCGCACCTGCTGGGCCGCCGACTCGGCGAGTTCGCGGTGCTGCTCGGCCGCGCGACGAGCCTCCTCGCGCAGGTCCTTTGCCTCCTCCTCGGCGAGGCGGAGGATCTTCTCGACACGCGCGCCGAGACCGGCGTACGACGGCTCAGCGTCGCTTACCTGGGCCTGGGCGTTCTGCGTTTCGAGGTGGAGCTCCTCGATGCGCTTTTCCAGAGCGGTGATGCGGGTGAGAGCGCTGTCACGGTCGGAGACGAGCTTGGAGATCCGTTCGTCCACCTGAGCGCGGTCGTACCCACGCCGCACAAGCTCGAAGCCGTAGGGGGAAGTGTCGCTCATGGGGTTCCTGTCAAATGAGACCGGTGAGGTGATAGGGGGAATCCTAGGGGCCGAAGCGGTGTGTCATCGAGCGGATACGTGTTTGATCTGGAGAATGACACCCCTTTTGAGTGGCTAACCCTCGGACCACTTGCCAAAAACTTGGTCAAAGGCCCCAGACGGCACCGGAGTTCGACCGGTCGTAACCGGTCGGAACCTGTCGGTTAGCTGTCCGAAGGCTTACCCGAACGAGGGGCGCCGACCGAAACGCCGGCCTTGACGCCCCCGTCCTTGCCTCCCGTGGGAGCCTCGAAGGATTCCAACGCCTCCAGGACGTCCTGGACACGGGAGATCTCGGCGTTGATGTCCTCGCGGCGCCGCACCAGGATCTCCAGCTCGCGCTTGCCCTCCTCGACCGTGCGCTTGGCCTCGCGGATCGCCTCCGCCTTGAGCTCCTCGGCCTCCTTCACGAGGGCCGCCTTCTTCTGCTCGGCCTCCTTCAGAAGCAGCTCGGCCTTCTTCACGGCGGCGATCCGGACCTTGCCGGCCTCCGAGTTGGCCTCCGACACCAGCTCCTTGGCCTTGGCCTGAGCCTTCGCCAGCTGCTCCTCGGACGCCTTGATGAGCGCGTCGCAGCGGTCGCCGGTCGACTTCATCGTCTCGGCGGCCTCACGGCGGGCCCGCTCGTGCAGGCTCTCGATCTCGGTGGTGATGCGGTCGCGCAGCTCCTCGGCCCGCTCCCTTATGGCGGTGGCGTCCCGGCGGGCGCCGACGAGCAGCTCGTCCGCGTCCGTACGGGCCTTCTCCACCAGGGAGTTGCCCTCGACCGTCGCCTCGGAGACCAGCCGGTCGGCCTCCTTGCGGGCGGCGCCGACCATCGTGTCGGCCTGGCCCTCCGCGTCCGCGGTGGTCTTGTGGGCCTGCTGCTGCGCCTCGGTGAGCAGCTTGTCGGCCTCGGCGGCGGTCTCGTTGATGAGCGTGTCCACCTGCTCGGCCACGTCCTGACGCCGCTTGTTGGCGTCCTTGCGGGCCTCGTCGAGGGTGTGCTCGGCCTCCGCACGCGCCGCGTTGAGCATGCGCTCCGCCTCGGCCAGCGCGTCGGCCTTGACCCGCTCGGACTCGCTGCGGACGCGCTCGGCGTGCTGCTGGGCGGAGCCGACCGTCTCGGCGGCCTCGGCCCGCAGCCGCTCCGCGTCGTCGGTGGCGTCCGCGATGAGCCGCTCGGCCTTGCTGACGGCCTCGGACCGGACCCGTTCGGCCTCGGCGATGGTCTCCTGACGCAGCCGCTCCGCGTCGGCGACCGTGTCCTGCCGCAGCTGGTCGGTGTCCCGGAGCGTATCGGTGGTGAGCCGCTCGGCCTCGTTGCGCGCCTCGGTGATGAGGGTGTCGGCCTGCGACGCCGCGTCCGAGCGGATGCGGTTGGCGTCCTCACGGGCGTCCGCCCGGGTCCGCGACGCGGCCTGGTCGGCCTCGGCAAGCGCGTCGGAAGCCTCCGTGCGCACCCGCTGGGCGTACTCGGCCGCGTCCGTGCGCACCCGCTCGGACTCGGCCATCGCCTCCGCCATGGTGCGCTCGGCGAGCGACTTGGCGGCCTCCGACTCCTCGTTCGCCTCGCGCCGGACACGGCCCGCGTCCTCGCTGGCCCGCTCCCGCTCGGCGTAGGCGTCGGCGCGGACCCGGTCCGCCTCCTCCTCGGCCTCGCGCCGGGTACGGTCCGCGGCGTGCTCGGCGGCACTGCGCAGCCCGGTGATCTCCTCCTGGGCCTGCTCGTGCAGCCCGGCCACCGAGTCCCGTACCTGCTGCGCGTGCTGCTCGGCCGCCGACACCATCTCGGTGGCGCGCCGGTCGGCCTCCTCGACCAGCCGCACCGCCTCGGCCTGCGCCTCCTCCACGCGGTTGCGCGCCGAGGCCAGCAGCTCCTCGCTCTGCTCGCGGGCCCGCTCGCGCTCCTGGTGGGCCTCCTGGCGGGCCGCGCCGAGCGTCTCCTCGGCCTCGCGACGACGCCGTACGGCCTCCTCCTGCGCGGCGGCCAGCGTCTCGGACGCCTCCGTCGCCAGGCGCTCGGCGGCGGCCTGCGCCTCCGTCCGTACACGATCGGCGGTGTCCTGGGCCTCCGACTTCAGCCGCTCGGCCTCGGCCGCGGCCTCCGAACGCAGCCGTACGGCGACGGCCTCGCCCTCGGCCCGGGACGCGGACGCGTCGGCGGCGGCCTCGGTGCGCAGCCGCTCCGCCTCCGCCTCGGCCTGCTGCTGAAGGCTGCGGATGCGGTCGGCGGCCTCGGAACGCAGCCGGTCGCTCTCCTCGGCGGCCTCGCGGCGGATCCGCGCGGCCTCCTCACGGGCCTCGGTCAGCGCCTGCTCGGCAGCGGTGAGCCGCTCCTCGGCCTCGGTCTGGAGCCGGGTGAGCCCCTCGGCGGCCTCGGCGCGCCGGGCCTCTATCGCCCGCTCGGTCTCCTCGCGCAGCTCGCGCGCGGCCTGCTCGGCGTCGTTCTTGATGCCCTCGGACTGCTCGATGACCTCTTCGCGGTGGCGCTCGGCCTCCTGCCGGGTGCGCTGGAGGGTCTCCTCGGCCTGCCGGCGCAGGGTGGTCGCCCGCTCGATGGCCTCGGTGCGGACCTTCTCGCTGTCCGTCGTCGCCGTCTGACGCAGCTCGTCGGCGTCCGCCTTGGCCTTGGCCAGCAGCTCCTCGGCGGTCTTGGCCGCCTCCTCGATCTGCTGGACGGCCTCCTTGCGGGCCTCCGCGCGGATCTTCTCGCCCTCGGCGACCGCGTCGGCGCGCAGCTGCTCGGCCTCGCCGCGCAGCCGACGGGCCTCCTCCTGGAGCTCGACCGTCTTGGCGCGGTACTCCTTGGTGTCGTCCTTCGCGGAGCCCTTGAGCTGCTCGGCGATGTCATGCGCCTCGGACCGCAGCCGGTCGGCCTCGGCCTCCGCCTCACGACGGATCCGCTCGGCCTCCTCGGCGGCTGCCTTGGTGGTGTTCTGCGCGTCCTCCTGCGCCTTGTTGAGGACGTCCTCGGCGGTCTTGGCCGCCTTCGACAACTGGGTCGCGCTCTCCTCGGCGGTGAGCGTGCGGGCCTTCTCTGAGGCCTCCTCGACGATCCGCTCGGCCTCCGCGCGGGCGTCCGCGACGACCTGCTCGGCGTCCGCCTTGGTGGTCTCGGCCTCCTGAGTGGCCTCGCTGACCAGCCGGGCGACCTGCTCCTTCGCCGTACGGATGCGCTGTTCGTTCGCCGACTCGGCGCTGGACAGAGCCTTCTCGGCGGCCGTCTTGGCCTCGGTGAGCACCTTCTCGGCCTCGGCCTGCGCCGTGCGCAGCGCCTCCTCGGCCTCCGTCATCCGCTGCTCGGCGGCGCGGCTCAGCTCGGTGGCCTGACGGCGGGCGGTGTCCGACTCGGTCGCCGTGGACGTACGCAGCTGCTCGGCGTGGTCGGTGGCCTCCTGGGCCTGCGTCGACGCCGCGTTCAGCAGCCGCTCGGCGTCCGTGCGGGCCCGGCGCAGCAGCTGCTCCGCCTCCGCGCGGGCCGCCTCGGCCTCGCTCTGCAGGCGCTGCCGGGCCTCGTTCGCGACCCGCTCGGCCTCGGCGCGGGCCGCGGCCATGGCCTGCTCGGCCTCCGCGCGGGCCTCCTCGACGAGCCGGCGGGCCTGCTGCTCGCTGCGGGCGCGCAGCTGCTCGGCCCAGGCCACGTTCTCGTTGACGTGCGACTCGACGGTCTGGCGGCGCTCGGCGAGCTCCTGGTCCAGCTGCTGGCGGCGGGTGACCGCCTCCTGGTGCAGCTCCGCCTGGAGCCGCGCCGCGTTCTCGGCGTGCTCCTGGAGGATGCGCTGGGTCTGCGCCCGCGCCTGGCTCAGCTCACGCTCGGCGTCCTGACGCAGCTGGTCGGCCTGCATCTGGGCGTTACGGAGCAGCTGTTCGGCCTGGTAGCCGATGTCGCCGCCCGTGAACTCGGGCCGGGACATGATGGTGCGGCGCGCCTCGTGCAGCTTGGCGCGCAGCACCTCGACCTGGTAGCCGAGGTCCTCGGCGTGCTGGATCGCCTTCTCCCGCTCGGTCTTCAGCCGATCCATCTCGGCCTCGAACCGAGAGAGGTGGTCGACGTCAGCCGCCGGCTCTCGCTCCTGGCGTTCGTAGCCCCGCACTGCGCGGTCCCATCCGTCCCCTGGTCGCAAGTCTGGCCAAACGAGCTCCGTCCGTCCGCCGAACGGGGCCCCCGGGGAATGGTGTCAGATCAACGGCGGAGCACGGGCTGCTGCCCCGACGCTCGCCCCCCGAAACCGGGCCCCGGCATGCGGACACCCCCCTTTCCGGGAGCGACCGCCCCCAACCCTACCGGCCCATATGTACGAGGGTCAGTGCTCAGGTGACTCAACCGGCGCCGAAGTGACCAGTTCTGTCAGTACGCCATGGCAATCCTTGGGGTGCAGGAAGGTGATTCGTGACCCCATGGAGCCACGTCGCGGCTCCTCGTACAGCACGCGTACGCCCTTGTCCTTGATGTCCGCGGCGTCCGCATCCACGTCCGCCGTACCGAAAGCGATGTGGTGGACACCTTCGCCGTTCTTGTCCAGCCACTTGGCGACGGTGGAGTCGGGGCGGGTCGGCTCCAGAAGTTGCAGGTAGGAGGCGCCGCCGTCGGACGTGTCGTTGATCTTGAGCATGGCCTCGCGCACGCCCTGCTCCTCGTTGACCTCGGAGTGGAAGACCTCGAAGCCGTAGGTGGCCCGGTAGAACTCGACAGTCCTGTCGAGGTCGAAGCAGGCGATCCCGATGTGGTCGATTCGCGTCAGCATGGTGTTAGTGCAGCGCTCGGGAGATGGTTACGCAACGTGCCAGCGATCACACCGACGGGCCGGTGACGGCACGGAGTGCCACTCAGTACATTCGAAGTAAACCCTCGTTCACTCCTCGGCTGTCCAGCTGGAAGGGGATCGCACCTCATGTCTTCCGGAACTACATCAGTGATCGTCGCGGGCGCTCGTACGCCCATGGGACGGTTGCTCGGTTCGTTGAAGTCCTTTTCCGGGGCCGACCTCGGCGGCTTCGCGATCAAGGCCGCCCTCGACCGTGCGGGGATCGGTGGCGACCAGGTCCAGTACGTGATCATGGGTCAGGTCCTCCAGGCCGGCGCGGGCCAGATCCCGGCCCGCCAGGCCGCCGTCAAGGGCGGCATCCCGATGAGCGTCCCGGCGCTGACCATCAACAAGGTCTGTCTGTCCGGCCTCGACGCCATCGCGCTGGCCGACCAGCTGATCCGCGCCGGCGAGTTCGACGTGATCGTCGCGGGCGGCCAGGAGTCCATGACCAACGCCCCGCACCTGCTCCCCAAGTCCCGCGAGGGCTTCAAGTACGGCGCCATCGAGATGCTCGACGCCATGGCGTACGACGGCCTGACCGACTCCTTCGAGGGCATCGCCATGGGCGAGTCCACGGAGAAGCACAACACCCGCCTCGGCATCCAGCGCCCCGAGCAGGACGAGATCGCCGCCCTGTCCCACCAGCGGGCCGCCGCCGCGCAGAAGAACGGCATCTTCGAGGCCGAGATCACCCCGGTGGAGATCCCGCAGCGCAAGGGTGAGCCGGTCGTCTTCAGCAAGGACGAGGGCATCCGCGGCGACACCACGGCGGAGTCGCTCGGCAAGCTCCGCCCGGCGTTCACCCGGGACGGCACGATCACGGCCGGCACCTCCTCGCAGATCTCGGACGGTGCGGCGGCCGTGGTCGTGATGAGCAAGGCCAAGGCGCAGGAGCTGGGCCTGGAGTGGATCGCCGAGATCGGCGCCCACGGCAATGTGGCGGGCCCGGACAACTCCCTCCAGTCGCAGCCCTCCAACGCGATCCTGCACGCCCTCAAGAAGGAGGGCCTGGAGGTCTCCGACCTCGACCTGATCGAGATCAACGAGGCCTTCGCCGCCGTCGCGGTCCAGTCAATGAAGGACCTCGGGGTCTCCACCGAAACGGTGAACGTCAACGGCGGAGCCATCGCCCTGGGCCACCCCATCGGCATGTCCGGCGCCCGTCTGGTCCTCCACCTGGCGCTGGAGCTGAAGCGGCGCGGCGGTGGCGTCGGCGCGGCGGCGCTGTGCGGTGGCGGCGGTCAGGGTGACGCGCTGATCGTGCGGGTACCCAAGGCCTGAGTTCTCGTACGTCTCGACCGTTCTCGACGCGTACGTTCTCGATCTGATCGGAGCTGTGATGCAGGACGTCTCCACCCTGGTGGCCCAGGCCAGGGAAGGCCGGCCGCGGGCCGTGGCCCGGCTGATCTCCCTCGTGGAGGGGGCGTCCCCGCAGCTGCGTGAGGTCATGGCGGCGCTGGCCCCGCTCACGGGTGGGGCCTATGTCGTGGGCCTGACCGGCTCACCGGGCGTCGGCAAGTCCACGTCGACGTCCGCCCTGGTGACCGCGTACCGCAAGCAGGGCAAGCGGGTCGGCGTCCTGGCCGTCGACCCGTCGTCCCCCTTCTCGGGCGGCGCGCTCCTGGGCGACCGCGTCCGGATGTCGGACCACGCCTCCGACCCCGGCGTCTACATCCGCTCGATGGCGACCCGAGGCCACCTCGGGGGACTGGCCTGGGCCGCCCCGCAGGCGATCCGGGTCCTGGACGCGGCGGGCTGCGACGTGATCCTGGTGGAGACGGTCGGCGTCGGCCAGTCCGAGGTCGAGATCGCCTCCCAGGCGGACACCTCGGTCGTTCTCCTGGCCCCGGGCATGGGTGACGGCATCCAGGCGGCCAAGGCCGGAATCCTGGAGATCGGCGACGTGTACGTCGTCAACAAGGCCGACCGCGACGGCGCCGACGCCACCGCCCGCGAGCTCAACCACATGCTGGGCCTGGGCGAGTCCCGTGGCCCCGGCGACTGGCGCCCCCCGATCGTCAAGACGGTCGCCGCCCGCGCGGAGGGCATCGACGAGGTCGTCGAAGCCCTGGAGAAGCACCGTGCCTGGATGGAGGAGCACGGCGTCCTGGCCGGGCGCCGCCAGGCCCGCGCCGCCCGCGAGGTGGAGACCATCGCGGTCACGGCCCTGCGCGAACGCATCGGCGACCTGCACGGAGACCGCCGCCTCGACGCACTGGCGGAACGGATCGTGGCGGGGCAGCTGGACCCGTACCGGGCGGCGGACGAACTGGTGGCGGGCCTGACGGAGGGCTGAAATCCTCTGGTCAACCCGCTGCTGATGCGGGTACGTTGATCCGTATGTTCCTCCTCATGGCATAGAGCGCGCCCCCGCCCGCGACCCGCTGACCACAGCCGTCGCGGCCTCCGGCGTCCCTTGCTCATGCCTCCCGCAGAGGAACCTCTCCCATGTCCGCGCCCTCCACGCGGCGGCCCTCGTATGCCGCCGTGCTGTCCGTTCCCCATGCCCGCCGCACCTTCGCCGCGGCCCTCGTCGGCCGCCTGTCCTACGGCGTGGCCCCCATCGCCGTGATGCTGGCCGTGACCCGCGCCACCGGGTCGTACGCCGTCGCAGGCGTCGTCATGGCGCTGTTCGGCGCCGCGGTCGTCTTCCTGTCGCCCTGGCGCGCGGCGCTCGTCGACCGGTACGGCCCCAGGCGGGCCCTCCTCCCCATGGCACTGCTCCACGCCGGCCTGCTCTGCGGACTCGCGGTGGTGAGCCTGCGGCCGGGTGCGCCCGCCGTGGTGCTCGGCGCGGTGGCCGCCGTCGCGGGCGCCTGTGCGCCGCCGCTGGGCCCCACGATGCGTGCCGTGTGGGGCGAACTCGTCGGCGACCGGCGGCTGTTGCAGCGCGCGTACAGCCTGGACGGGGTCGCCGAGGAACTGCTGTACGTCATCGGGCCGTTGCTGGTCGGCGCGCTGATCGGCATCGCGTCACCGGCGGCCGGTGTCCTGCTGGGCGCGCTGCTGATGGCGGTGGGCACGCTCGTCTTCGTCACCTCGCCGGCGATTGCAGCGGTACGTCCCGCGGGGCCTCCCAAGTCCCCTTCGGGCGCTGAGGGTTCGCTGCGTGGGCGGGGCCTGTTGCAGCCGGTGGTGGTCGCGGCCGGCACGGGGCTCGCGCTGAGCGCCGTGGACCTGCTGGTGGTCGCCTTCGCCGCGGAACGCCGGCAGGGGGACGACACGGTGGCCTGGGTGCTGGCGGCGTTGTCGGCGGGCAGTGCGGTGGGCGGTCTGCTGAACGGTGCCGTCGACTGGCGTTCGCCCGCCCGGGCCCGCCTCGCCCTTCTCGCCGCGGGATTGGGCCTGACCCTGTGTCTCGCGGGGCTCGCCCCGGGCGTCGGCGTTCTCGCGGTTGCCGCCGCCTGTGCCGGGTTCTTCGTCGCACCGGCGCTGACCACGGCGTATCTGATCGCCGACGAGGCCGCTCCGGAGGGGTTCCGTACGCGGGCCGGCGCCTGGGTCAACACCGCGGTGAACGCCGGGAGTTCGACGGGGGCGGCGACGGCGGGGCTGCTGGTGGAGCGGCTGCCGCTGGGGGTGTGCTTCGTGGTCGCGGGGGGTGTGGCGCTGGGGGCGGCGGGGGTGGCGGGCCTGGGGGTCCACGCCCCCGCCGCCCCGACCCGTCCCATCACTGGGGGCTGCCGCCCCCGGACCCCCGCTGTCGGCCCTGAAGGGGCCTCGTCCTCAAACGCCGGACGGGCTGGTTAGTCAGCCCGTCCGGCGTCTGAGGAGCGGGGGTCCGGGGGTGGAGCCCCCTGGGCGGGGTCGAAGGGGCGGCAGCCCCTGGAGGATGGGACGGGTAGGGGCGGCGGGGGCGAGAACAAACCTCCGCGTCACCCCTCCCGGCCCGTCAGTCCTCGTCCCGGTCCGCCGTCAGCTCGCCCGTCCGGAGGTCGACCTTCCACTCGCCCTGAGTGGTGTCCACGCTCCACACCACCGCGCGGCTGTCGTCATCGTCGTCGAGGCTGACCTCGGTGACCGTGCCGTGGGCGGCGGCCGCCAGTGCCGCCGCCCGGGCGTCGGTCTTCGCGTTCTTCAGGGCGGTGAGCTCGGCGCGGTCGTCGGCGTCGTCGGTGTCGTCGTCGTTGTCCTTGTGCGCGCTGACGACCTTTCCGGTGTCCGGGGAGATCGTCACGCTGTACTCGGTACCGTCGCCCTTCAGCACGTCCACGTCCCACACCCCGGCACCGTCGTCCTCCAGGTCCACGGAGACCACGGTGCCCGGGGTGTGCTTCAGCGCCGCGGTGACGGCGTCGGCGGCCGTCACGCCGCTCTTTCCGGCGACCACGGACTCGGCCCCGTCGTCATGGCCGTCGTCCGCCGCCACCCGCACGTCCGCCCGCTGCGACGCGCTCTCCCCGTCCGAGGCCACCGCGAGGGCCGTGGCCGTACCTCCGCCGATCAGGGCGGTCGCGGTGAGGGCGGCGATCACGATGTTGCGCTTCATGCGAGTTCCTCCAGATAAGTCACGGCTCGTTTCGCTTTCGACGTGCACCACCGTCGCCGACCGACGCTGAGGGGAACCTGAAGCCACCTGAAGGGATCTTCAGCTTCGCTTTGTCACGCTGTACGCATGCGTCTGTTGATCGTCGAGGACGAGAAGCGGCTGGCCCTGTCGCTCGCCAAGGGACTCACCGCCGAGGGATACGCCGTGGACGTCGTCCACGACGGCCGCGAGGGCCTGCACCGGGCCACGGAGGGGTCGTACGACCTCGTGATCCTCGACATCATGCTGCCCGGCCTCAACGGCTACCGCGTCTGCGCCGCCCTGCGCGCCGCGGGCCACGACGTGCCGATCCTGATGCTCACCGCGAAGGACGGCGAGTACGACGAGGCGGAGGGGCTGGACACCGGCGCCGACGACTACCTCACCAAGCCCTTCTCGTACGTCGTCCTCGTCGCCCGCGTCAAGGCGCTGCTGCGCCGCCGCGGGCCCCGGGGCGGCACGGCGTCGCCGGTGCTCGTGCACGGTGACCTCAAGGTCGACACCGCGGCCCGCCGGGTCTACCTCGGAGAGGGCGAAGTGGCGCTCACCACCAAGGAGTTCGCGGTCCTGGAGCAGCTCGTCACGCGCGCGGGCGAGGTGGTGTCCAAGGCGCAGATCCTGGAGCACGTCTGGGACTTCGCGTACGACGGCGATCCCAACATCGTGGAGGTCTACGTCAGTACCCTGCGGCGCAAGCTGCGCGCCGGGCTCATCAGGACGGTGCGCGGCGCCGGGTACCGGCTGGAGGCGGAGGAGCGATGAGACGTCTCTTCGGGTCCGTCCGGGCGCGGGCCACGCTCGGCGCCGCCCTGGTCGTGGCCGTCGCCCTGGTGGCGGCCGGCGCGGCCGTGCTGCTGTCGCTGCGGGCCAACCTCGTGGACCAGGCGGGCACCCAGGCGGAACGTTCGGCGCGCGGCGTCGCCACGCCGATCAGCAACGGGACCTCGTACGCCGAACTGGACCTCGACGACGACAACCCGGTGCAGGTCGTCGACGAGGACGGCAGGGTGGTCGCGGTCAGTGAGGGCCTGGAGCGGATCGGCGGCACCGCCACCGACGCGGTGAAGCCGCAGACGGGCTCGGGTTCCGGCGCGGGCGGCTCCGATGACGACAACACGGACGAGGACAGCGCCTCCCTCGAACCCGGCGAGATCGGTGACGACGCCGTGCTCTCCGACGGCACCGCGACGATCGACGGCGACAGCGCCGACTACCGCTTCGCGGCCCTGGAGGTGGAGACCCGGGACGGCGTCCCGCTCACCGTCTGGGCCGGGGAGTCCCTGGAGGCCGAGCAGGGCGCCGTGCACACCGCGCTCTCCGTCATGCTGGTGGGCTTCCCGCTGCTGCTCGGGGTCGTCGCCGCCGTGACCTGGCTGGTCACCCGGCGGGCGCTGCGCCCGGTCGAGGGCATCCGGCGCGAGATGGCCGCGATCACCGCGTCCGAGGACCTCGCCCGGCGGGTGCCGGAGCCGGACACGCACGACGAGGTGGCGAGGCTCGCCCGCACCACCAACGAGACGCTCTCCGCCCTGGAGGCCTCCGTCGAACGCCAGCGCCGCTTCGTCGCCGACGCCTCGCACGAACTCCGCAGCCCCATCGCCAGCCTGCGCACCCAGCTCGAAGTGGGCACCGCGCACCCCGAGTTGCTGGATCTGGAAGGGGCCGTCGAGGACACCGTACGACTCCAGCGGCTCGCCGCCGATCTGCTGCTGCTCGCTCGGCTGGACGCGGGGGAGCGGCCCGGGGACGGCCGGTTCGACCTGGGGGAGGTGGCGCGGCGGGAGGCCCGGGGGCGGGACGGGGTGTCGGTCGGGGCGGAGGCCGTCGAAGTGGCCGGATCCCGGGGGCAGGTGGGGCGGATTCTGGGCAATCTGCTGGACAACGCACAGCGGCACGCCCGGTCCGCGGTCACCGTGTCCGTGCGCCGGGACGGGGCCTGGGCGGTGGCCGAGGTCGCCGACGACGGGGGCGGGGTGGCCGAGGCCGACCGGGAGCGGATCTTCGAGCGGTTCGTCCGGCTCGACGAGGCTCGCAGCCGCGACGACGGCGGCGCCGGGCTCGGTCTCGCCATCGCCCGGGACGTCGCCGCCCGCCATGGCGGCACCCTCACGGTCCGCGACGCGCCGGCAGGCGGAGCGCTGTTCGCGCTCCGCCTGCCGCTCGCGTGATCAGTGCGTCACGGGCGCCCGCGGTGCCCCCGCAGGTGCTCCGCGATGGGCTTGAGGGACTTGTCCAGCTCCGCCAGCGCCTCGGGGGAGACCAGGTCGATGAAGTGCCGCCGCACGGACGCCACGTGGTGTGGCGCGACCTTCTTCATCGTCTCCAAGCCGTGCTCGGTCAGCACCGCGTACAGGCCGCGGCGGTCGGACTCGCAGTTCTCCCGGCGCACCAGGTCCGCGTTCTCCATCCGGGTGATCTGGTGCGAGAGCCGGCTCTTGGACTGGAGGGTGGCGGACGCGAGATCGCTCATCCGCATCCGGACGTCCTCCGACTCGGAGAGGTTCACCAGGATCTCGTAGTCGTTCATAGTCAGGCCGAACGGCTGTAGGTCCTTCTCGAGTTGGTACGTCAACAGCCTGTTGACCTCCAGGTGGGTGCGCCAGGCGCACTGCTCCGCATCGGTCAGCCAGCGCGTGGCCGTCTCGGTCTCCATGAATGAAGTCTACCTAAGAAGTTGAAAGGCGAACTAGTGAGGGTTTGTTCGTGACGGCGTGCACACGTTCGACGTCACACTCCGCAGACTACCGCTCACAGCCCGAAGCGACGCTGGAGGTCTCCTAGCTGTCCGGGAAGGCGCGGTGTGCCCGCAGGCTGTGAAGGGCCTGTGGGCGGCACTCCGGAACCGGGTACTCCGGCCTGATGCGGGACGGCTCCCGTCGCCTGCTCCGCCATCAGCGTCTCGGACGACTGGAGCAGTACGGTGCCGGCGCCCACGAACTCGAACTGGTGCTCCTCCCCGGAGGCCCCGCCGAGGCCCGTCATCGCACGTAGACCGCCCATCAGGCCGGTCATGTAGCCGTGGTCGTAGTGATGGCACGGCGACGGGCAGTCGGCCCAGCCGACCAGCGCCTGCGGGTCCACCCGGATCGGCGGTTCCATGAACACCACCGGGCCGTTAGATGCGGCCACGAACTTTCCGGTTCCGATCAGCGTCAGAAATCCCGGCACGATCGACTGCTTGAGCGCGAGACTTGGCTGAAAAGCGAGCAGATTGCCCGAGCGAATGGTCAGATTGCCGTTCTCCAGGTCGTACGAGTTCACGTCGAAGGCCCGGTCGGCGAGGAGCATCTTGCCCGAGCCCTCCGCCACGACCCAGTCGCTCGCGTGCAGAGGCGAATGGAAGGACGTACGGACAAGTCGGTCCAGTCGCCCGTGCCCGACGCCGTTGAAGTCGATCGAGCCGTAGTAGGCGATCATCTTCCCCTTCTGGAGGAACCACTGGCTCCCCTTGAGCTCCACGCAGAAGGTGTAGTTGTTGACGTTGTCGTCGCAGGGCAGCGTCGTCGGGTCGTGCACGGTTGGACCCGCGCCCGGGTGGTGGCTCACAGCTTCTCCTCCGAGGCCTGGACGTACACCGCTCCGTTGCCGCTGAGCTCCAGCTGGAAGGCCTCGCCGGAGCCGCGGCCCACCATGTCGCGCCAGCCGAGCGCGGTCGACAGTTTGTTGCGCACGTCGCCGTGGTGGGCGACGTACGCCTGCGGGTCGACGTGGACCGGGCGCTGGGGGGTGATGGGGAGCTCGATGACTCCGCCGTGCGCCATCACGGCCACCGCGCCGCGGCCCTTGAGCGTGGTGGTGAACAGCCCCTGCCCGGAGACCTGGCCCCGCACCATGCCCATGACGCCGCCCTGGGAGCCCATGAACATCGTGCCCTGCTCCAGCGTGCCCTCGAAGGCGAGGAGACGGTCCGCCTCCACACAGAGGGTGTCGCCGGCGAGGTTGATCACCTGGATGTGATGGCCGCCGTGCCCGAACAGCACGGTGCCGCTGCCCTCGACCGTCATCAGCGGTGTCGCCTCGTTCGCCACCCGGCGACCGATCATCGACATCAGCCCGCCCTGGCCGCCGCTCATGTTGGGGGTGAAGGACACCTCGCCCCGGTAGGCGAGCATCGCCCCGCGCTGACTGAACAGCCGCTGTCCCGGCGCGACGGTCGCCTCGACCATCTTCGAGTTGAGCTCCCGGAAGGTCATGTCAGACGTCCCCCGCGATCGTGTTCCGCTCGCTGGGCTGGACGTACACCAGGCCGTCGCCCTCGAAGCGGATCTGGAAGGCCTCGCCGCCGCCCTCGCCCATGAGCGTGCGAAACGTCACGCCGGACTGGAACGACTGCCGCAGATTTCCCTGGTGCGCGATGTACGCCCCCGGGTCGACGGTCAGCGGGAACTGCGGGCTGACCCGCAGCACCACGGCCGGGCCGTCCGAGGTGATCGCCGCCTGGCCGTGGCCCTCGACGGTCGTCGTGAACAGTCCGTTGCCCTGCGAGGCGCCCGCGCAGCCCGGTGAAGCTCGTGCCCGTCCTGAGCCCTGCGTCGGTCGCGAGCAGATTGCTCGACTCCACGTACAGCTTGTCCCCCTGGAGACCGACGAGATTGATCTCGGAGGCGCGATCGGCGAACCAGCAGGTCCCCTGGCCCCTCACCTCCATCACCGTCATCTGCTCACCGGTGATCCGCCGGGTCACCATTCCCCGGATGCCCTCACCGCCACCGCTGAGCTTCTTGAACGCCATCTGTCCGTCGTACGCGACCATCGAGCCGTTCTTCGCCTTCACGGCGTCCCCGGTCATCTCGACGGCGAGCACCTTGCTGCCCTGAAGTCGGAACATCGCCACGCTGCGAAGGTAGCCCGCGGCAAGGCCTTGCCGACAGGGCCCGAGGGTGGAGAAGGACCCTGATCGAGCCCCTAAGGGCAGCGCGCGAACCGGCCGGTCCCGAGCGGCGGCTGGTCGACCGGGGCCAGCGGGGTGAGCAGCGCCACGAGGCCCGGCAGGGTCATGAGGGAGACGAATCGCACAGCCACTCCTCACGGTCTCCACCGACCCCCGGGGCTGTCTCCGCTCAACCGTTTGCCACAATGGACGAACGTTTGTGCATGTGTTCACAAACCGGCAGGCCCCCTCTCGACGCAACTCCCACCGAAGGTGACCCGTGGACCTCAAGACCGCCAGCGCCCTCCGCCGCCTCCGTCTCGTCTCCGCCCCGGAGGCGGTCTCCTTCCTGCTTCTGCTCGTCTGCTCGGTGCTGAAGCGGACCACCGACTTCAACGCGGTCCCGGTCATGGGCATGGTCCACGGCGTTCTCTTCGTCCTGTACGTGGTCTTCTGGGCGGACGCCTGGAACCGCACGAAGTGGTCCGCCAGCACCGCCGCCCTCTACTTCGTCCTCTCGGTCCTGCCGACCGGCGGCTTCTTCGCCGAGCGCAAGCTCCGGCGTGAGGCCGAGGACGCGGTCATCGCCTCCCGCGCCCGGCAGGAGCAGGCGGTGAAGACCTCGTGATCGTCGCCTTCTCCGTGACGCCGCTGGGGGTCGGCGAAGAGGTGGGGGAGTACGTCGCCGACGCCGTCCGCGTCGTCCGCGAGTCCGGTCTGCCTCACCGCACCGACGCGATGTTCACCTCGATCGAGGGGGAGTGGGACGAGGTGATGGACGTGGTGAAGCGCGCCGTCGCGGCCGTCGAGGCGCGTGCCCCGCGCGTGTCCGTGGTTCTCAAGGCGGACATCCGCCCCGGGGTGACGGACGGTCTGACGTCGAAGGTGGCGACGGTGGAGCGGCATCTCGCCGAGTAGCCCTGAGGTCCCGTTTTTTGGTGAACCCCGGCCCGCGCGGGCCGGGGTTCTCTTGTGCCCACTGTTTGAGCGATCGCTCAAACAGGTGTAACTTCTGCCCCAGAGAATTTGAGCGATCGCTCAAACATCAGGTTGACCTGGGGGAATCAGATGGGTCAGATCAATCTCTACGTGGAGGCGCGCATCCGTGCCGATCTCGACGAGCTGTGGGCGCGTACCCAGGAGCCGTCCGAGCATCAGCGCTGGGACCTCCGTTTCACCGACATCGACTACCTCCCGCGGGCCGACGGGGAACCGCAGCACTTCCGGTACGCCACGCGCCTCCTGCCCGGCCTCTCGATCGCCGGGACCGGCGTCTCGGCCGGTGAGAAGGAGCGCCCCGACGGCACCCGCACCTCCGCCCTGCGCTTCTCCTCCCCGCATCCGCTCTCGCTGCTCGCCGAGGGCAGCGGCTACTGGCGGTACGTCCCGGACGGCGACGGGGTCCGCTTCCTGACCGGCTACGACTACCGGCCCCGCTGGGGCGCCTTCGGCGCGTGCGCCGACCGGCTGCTGTTCCGTCCGCTCATGGGCTGGGCCACGGCCTGGTCCTTCGACCGGCTCCGGCTGTGGCTGGAGCGCGGGATCACCCCGGAGCGGGCGCGCGCGAACTGGCTGGCCGAACTGCTGCTGCGGGCCCTGGTGATCGTCCTCGCCTGCACGGGCTTCGGCTACGGCAGCCTGCTGCGCCTGACCGGGCCGCTGGCGCCGCTCTTCTTCTACTGGATGCCCGCGCTCGCCCTGGTCGCCCTCGCCCTGGCCCTCCTCGCCCCGCCCCTGCCCGGCACCCCGGCCGCCCGCCGCTGCCTGCGCCGCCCACCGAGCCGCGTCCACGCACCCCGGCTCCTGCGCACTTTGGAGAGCCCGCGATGACCAAGCCTGCCGCGCACGGGGGTGGGCCCGCGGCGATCGTGTCTTCTTCGCACCGGAGGGATTTCGCGGCGATTGTGCCGTCGCACCGGACGGACCCCGCAGTGACCGCGCCGGCCGCGCACGGGGACGGCCCGCGGCGACCGCGCCTCCCGTGCACCCGAGAGACCCCGCGGCGACCGCGCCTTCCCCCCGGACAGGCGCGGCGACCGCGCCTTCCCCCGGACGGACCCCCGGCGACCGCGCCTGCCCCCCGGACAGACCCCCGGCGACCGCGCCCCCACGCACCCGAGAAATCCCGCGACGACCGCGCCCTTGCGTACCCAGGAGACCCCGCGATGACCATGCCTCCCGTGCACTCCGAAAAGCCCGCTTCCCTTGCGTCGCCCGCCGCGACCTCGATCTTCCGTACCGCGATGGGCCCGGCCTTCGAGGCCCTCCACCCCCAGCTCCAGCGCCGCTTCTCGGTGGGTCTGGCGAGTGGGGAGGCCTGTACGGGCCGGGGTGTCATGGATCGGATCTGGCACGGTGGGGCCTTGGTGAAGCCGTTTCTTGCGCTCGGCACCACCCGCAACATCCTTGTCCCGCGCACCGGCCGGAACATTCCCTTCGTCATCGAGAACGTGCCGTACGCCGACACCTACGGCCGTGAGACGGTGACCTTCGTGCGTACCTTCGACCTGCCCGGCCGCTCCCGTCGCTTCGACGCCCAGATGGTCCTGGGACCCCAAGGCGACCGGGTCCTCGACTACCTCGGCACCCACCAGCACCTGGCCACCGACCTCCACTTCCACGCCGAGCCCGACGGCTCGCTCCTCATCCGCTCCGGCGAACACCGGTTCAGGGAGGGCGTGGTGGACGTCCGCGTGCCCGAGCTGATCGGCGCGACGGCCGAGGTCCGCGAGTCGTACGACGACGTGACGGGCCGCTTCCGTATCCGGGTCAGGGTCGTCAACAAGTACTTCGGGCCCCTCTTCGGCTACGAGGGCTCCTTCAAGGCGACGTACAGCGACATCCGCACCTGCGGCGTCCGACCCGGCCTGCGCCCGGTCCGCGAGGAGTCGCGCGCGTGAGCCCGGAGACCGCGAAGTCGGCGGAGACGAAGACCAAGCTGCTGGAAGGCGCGCTGCGGACCCTCGTCGACCAGGGGATCGCCAAGGCGTCGGCCCGTACGATCGCCTCGGCGGCGGGCGTCAACCAGGCCCTGGTCTTCTACCACTTCGGCTCGGTCGACGAACTCCTCGCGGCGGCCTGCCGGTACGGCGCCGAGCAGGCCGTGGCCCGCTACCGCCCCCGCTTCGACCAGGTGGGCTCGCTCTCCGAACTCCTCGTGGTGGGACGGCAGATCCACGAGGAGGAGCGCTCCGGCGGCCATGTCGCCCTCCTCGGCCAGCTCCTGGCCGGCGCCCAGACCCATGAGAGCCTCGCGGCGGCCACGGCTGCGGGTCTCGAGTCCTGGATCACCGAGATCGAGAAGGTCCTCCGCAGGGTCCTCGCGGGTACCCCCTTCGAGGAGTTCACCGATCCGGCGGGCCTGGCGAGGGCGGTCGCCGCGTCCTTCGTGGGCATCGAACTGTACGAGGGCGTGGACCTGCCGGGCGCGACGGCCGCGCTGGACGCCCTGGAGCAACTCGGTGTGCTGGTGGCCGCCTTGGAGGAACTGGGCCCGGTGGCCCAGCGTGCGGTACGACTTCATCTGCGGCGCACGAACCGCCGTTGACCCGCAACACCTGTACCCGAGAGGACCCCATGTCCACCGACGGCCTGTACGAGATCCTGGACGACCGCTTCCGCAGCGGGCGTTGCACGAACGGCGACAGCAGGCTGGAGGTGCTGTACGACGACTGCCGCTGGGCCGAGGGGCCGCTGTATCTGCCCGCGTGGCGGCAGTTGATCTGGAGCGACATCCCCAACGACCGCATCCTGCGCTGGGACGAGGCCTCCGGAGCGGTGGGGGTGTTCCGCAGTCCGGCCGGGTTCAGCAACGGCAACACCCTCGACCGGCAAGGGCGGTTGGTGACGTGTGAGCAGGGCAATCGGAGGGTCACCCGTACCGAGGCCGACGGGACGGTCACCGTCCTGGCCACGCACTACAGCGGCAAGCGGCTCAACTCGCCGAACGACTCCGTCGTCCGCTCCGACGGCACGATCTGGTTCTCCGACCCGGACTTCGGCATCGTCAGCGACTACGAGGGGCATCGCGCCGAGTCCGAGATCGGCGCCTGCAACGTCTACCGGATCGACCCGGTGGACGGGCGGGTGCACCTCGCCGCCGACGGGTTCGAGGGGCCCAACGGCGTCATCCTGTCCCCGGACGAGCGGCGGCTGTACGTCTCCGACTCCCGCGCCGCGCGCATCCACGTGTACGACGTCCACGACGACGGCACGCTCTCCGGCGGGAAGGTCTTCGCCGAGGCCCGTGACGGCGTGCACTTCGACAACATCCGGCTCGACGACGAGGGCCGCCTGTGGGCCGCCGCGCTCGCCGACGGGGTCCACTGCTACGACCCCGACGGCACCCTCATCGGCCGGCTGCGGGTGCCCGAGCCGGTCGCCAACATCGCCTTCGGCGGGCCCCGGAACAACCGTCTGTTCATCGCCGCCACCACCTCGCTGTACTCGCTGGTGATGTCCGTGACCGGGGCCCCGCGCCTCTGAGTCCACGGTCGCCCGGCTGGACCCTCCCAGTTCGACACACCCAGGAAACTCCACTTTTGTGTCTCTATCGGGCATAACGGATGTTTCGATCACTGGAGGGCGCTGTGCGGCCGGAGGGCTACGACTACGACACCTACAGCCGACTCGCCGGACCGCTGACGGAGCCGTCCGGCACGTCCTACCGGGTGCAGTACACCTCACTCCTCTCCGGCGAGCCGCACCGAATACGCGCCATCCTGCTGATGTCCCTCGCACCGGTGCTCACCGGCGCCCTGCTCGTGTACCTCGTCTGGCCGACCCACTGGGTCGAGCGCGAGGGCGGCGACGCGTGGATGGTCTGGCTCGACATCACGATGCTCATAGCCATCGGGCTCATCGAGCTGTTCATGGTCGTCAACGTGGTCTCCGTGGCCCACGCGACCCTCGTCGCCCGTGACCCCGTACCCGTCACCCCCGAACCCGGCACCCGCGTCGCCTTCCTCACGACGTACGTCCCGGGCAAGGAACCCCTCTCGATGGTCCGCGCCACCCTCGAAGGCGCCACGAAGGTCACCCACACCGGCCCGCTCGACGTCTGGCTCCTCGACGAAGGGGACGACGAACAGGCGAGGGCCCTGTGCGCGGAACTCGGCGTCCGGCACTTCACCCGCCACGGCGTCCCGGAGTGGAACCGCTCCAAGGGCGTCCACAAGGCCCGCACCAAGCACGGCAACTACAACGCGTGGATCGCCATGCACGGCGCCGAGTACGAGTTCTTCGCCTCGGTCGACACCGACCATGTGCCGCTGCCCAACTTCCTTGAGCGGATGATGGGTTACTTCCGTGACCCGGACGTCTCCTTCGTCGTCGGACCGCAGGTGTACGGCAACTACCACCACCCCGTCACCAAGGCCGCCGAGTCGCAGCAGTTCCTCTTCCACGCGCTGATCCAGCGGGCCGGCAACCGCTACCGCGCACCGATGTTCGTCGGCACCAACAACGTCGTACGGATCGCGGCCGTCAAGCAGATCGGCGGGCTGTACGACTCCATCACCGAGGACATGGCCACCGGCTTCGAGCTGCACCGGCACCGTAATCCGAAGACCCGCCACCACTGGCGTTCCGTCTACACCCCGGACGTCCTCGCCGTCGGCGAGGGGCCGGCCTCCTGGACGGACTTCTTCACCCAGCAGATGCGCTGGTCGAGGGGGACGTACGAGACGCTGTTCAAGCAGTACTGGAAGGCGCCGTTCACGATGCCGCCCGGGCGGCTGTTCTCGTACACGCTGATGCTCGTCTACTACCCGATGACGGCCGTCAACTGGTTCCTCGGCATCCTCAGCTGCTTCCTCTTCCTCTGGTTCGGCGCGTCCGGCACCCAGGTCGCCGCTTCTGTCTGGCTGATGCTCTACAGCGACGCCGCCGCCCTCCAGATCGGCCTCTACCTGTGGAACCGCCGCCACAACGTCTCCCCGCACGAACCCGAGGGCTCGGGCGGCCTCGCGGGCATGGCGATGTCGGCGCTCTCGGCGCCCATCTACCTCAAGTCCTTCGGCGCGGCCCTGCTCCGCCGCCCCAGCCGCTTCGTCGTCACCCCCAAGGGCGGGGACGCCAGCCCGGACCGGCTCCTCACCTTCCGCATCCATCTCTTCTGGGCGGTCCTCCTCGGGACCTCGCTGGCCGCCTCGGTCGTCCTCGACCACACCCATGTGGCCATGCGCACCTGGGCGGTCCTCGCGATGGTCATCTCGCTGGCCCCGGTGGGGGTCTGGGCGGCCACCCTGCTGAAGGAGCGCCGCGAGCGGCAGTCGCTGCACGCCTCCGCCCGGGTCGTCGACGGCAGCGAGCCCGCCCTCGCCACCACCTCCAGCACCACGACAGGAGGCAACTAGGCCATGGCCTACCAGCCGTCCCAGAAGACCAAGAAGACCGTTCTCGGTATCGGCGGCATCGCCATCCTCGCCGGCCTCAACGCCCCGGCCGCACTGGACTTCGCCGGGAAGCAGTACAACGCGTACAAGATCGCGCAGCCGGAGTACCAGGCGAAGTACGGGAGTTGGGCGACGGTCGACATCCCGGAGCAGTACCGCACCAACGCCATCCACGCGGCGCTCCTGCACACCGGCAAGGTCCTGATCGTCGCGGGCTCCGGCAACGAGCAGAAGAAATTCGACGAGGGCTCCTTCGACACGATCCTGTGGGACCCGAAGACGGACACCTTCAAGAAGATCCCCACACCCGACGACTTCTTCTGCTCCGGCCACGCCCAACTCCCCGACGGCCGCATGCTCGTGGCCGGGGGCACCGCCCGCTACGAACTCCTCGACGGCGAGATCGACCGGGCCGGCGGCGGAATGCGGGTGAAGAACGAGAACCCCGACAAGGCCATGGTCCTGAAGAAGGGCACCCGCTTCCGCTCGCCCGCCGGAGTCGAGTACGTCACCAGGTTCGACGTCACCGTCCCGAAGGCGAAGAAGAAGTTCAAGGTCACCTACAACGCCCGTGGTGTGATGCAGCCCTGGCAGACGAAGGTGACGGCCTCCGAGGCCCGCGTCTTCGTGGAAGCTGTGGAGAAGGGCCCGATGTCGGTCACCGAGAAGCAGGCCCAGTACGAGGTGGTCGGCCTTAAGGGCAAGGACGCGGCCAACACGTACGGCCTGTCGGAGAAGATCACCCTCGACAAGCAGGACTTCCAGGGCATCCGCGCCGCCTACGAGTTCGACCCGGTCGCCGAGCGGTACATCCCCGTCGACCCGATGGACAAGGCCCGTTGGTACCCCACCCTCGTCGGCCTGGACGACGGCCGGGTCCTCGCCGTCTCCGGACTGGACGACGTCGGGGTGATCGACCCCGGTGACAACGAGATTTACGACCCGAAGACCAAGAAGTGGTCCCGCGGCCCCAAGCGGTACTTCCCCACCTACCCCGCGCTCTTCCTCACCAAGGGCGGCAAGCTCTTCTACCCGGCCTCCAACGCCGGTTACGGGCCCGCCGACAAGGGCCGCGAGCCGGGCCTGTGGGATCTGAAGACCAACACCTTCGAGAAGATCCCGGGCCTGCGCGACGCCGACGAGACCGAGACCTCGGCCTCCCTGCTGCTGCCGCCCGCGCAGGACCAGAAGGTGATGATCCTCGGCGGCGGAGGCGTCGGCGAGTCCAAGAAGTCGACCCCGCGCACCGCGGTCGTCGACCTCAAGGAGGAGAACCCCGTCTTCAAGGACGGCCCCAACCTCCCCCAGGGCACGCGCTACCTGAACAGCGTGATCATGCCGGACGACACCGTCTTCACCTCGAACGGCTCCGAGGACTACCGCGGTCGCAGTGCCAGCAACATCCTCAAGGCGCAGTTCTACGACCCCAAGGACAACGTCTTCCATGAGGCGGCGTCCCCGACGGTCGGCCGCAACTACCACTCCGAGGCGCTGCTGCTGCCCGACGGCAGGGTCGCCACCTTCGGCTCCGACCCGCTCTTCGACGACCAGCAGAACACCAAGCTCGGTCACTTCGAGCAGCGCATGGAGGTCTTCACGCCGCCCGCCCTGCACCGGGGCGGCGCCGACCGGCCCGTACTGCGGGGCGGCACGGAGGTCCTCGGCGAGAACCACCGCGCGACCTACCGCACCGACCACCCCGACCGGATCGTCAAGGCCCGGCTCATGCGGCCGAGCGCGGTCACCCACACCACCGACGTCGAGCAGCGCTCCATCGAACTGGGCCTGACCAAGGACGCCCACTCGGTGACGGTCGAGGTGCCGAAGGACCCGAGCCTCGTCCCGCCCGGCTGGTACATGCTGTTCGTGACGGACGCGGACGGCACGCCGTCGGAGGCGAAGTGGATCCAGGTGAAGTGACCTACGAGCCCTGGGCGTTGCGGGCGAGGCCCAGGGCGTACTCCGGCCACCACTGTCCGGCGGCCGGACCGCCCTCGCAGGTGCCGTCCGACTCGCCGGGCCGCTTCACCCACAGATAGGCGTCGAGGGCGGGCTCGTCGGTCCTCGTGGTCGGCCGGGTGCCCAGGGCCCTGCCGGGCGGGTTGCACCAGGCGCCCGGCAGCGGCCCGTTGCCGTTGCGGCTGGAGTCGATGACGAAGTGCTTGCCGCCGAGGTCCTGGGACAGCCGGAGGCCGTACTTCTTGGTGACGGCGTCGGTCTGGAAGTTGGAGACGTTGAGCGAGAACCCGTCCGCGGTCTCCAGCCCGGCCCGCTTCAGCGGCTCGACCAGCTTTTCCGGGTCCCGGATCCAGGACGGGTTGCCCGCGTCCAGGTACACCTTGGTGTTCGGCTGCTGCTTGAGCCGGTCGATCGCCTCGCCCAGCAGCCGCTCCCGCTCGGCGTGGTACTCGCCGGGCGTGCAGCCGTCCACGATGTGCGCGACGGCGTCGGGCTCCAGCACCACCAGCGCCTTGGCGTCGCCGAGCGCCTGAGCGAACCTGCCGATCCAGTCCCGGTAGGTGTCCGCGTCCGCGGCTCCGCCCGCCGAGTGCTGACCGCAGTCCCGGTGCGGGATGTTGTACGCCACGAAGAGCGCCGTACGGTCCTCGGCCTTCGCCGCCGAGGTCGCCGCCCGCACGGTGGGGCCGGGGTCGATCTCCCCGGCCGGCCACAGCGCGGCGGGCTGGTCGGCGATCTTCCGCAGCAGCGCCGCGTCCGCCGTACGCCCCTCGCGCCGCCACAGCTCGATCTGCTCGGCGGCGGGTCCGGCCGGGTCGACCCAGAAGGGCGAGTCCGGGTCCGGGCTCGCGTTCGCGCTGGCCGCGGCGGCTACGGAGGCCTCGTCCACGGAGGCGGATGAGCAGCCGGCGGTGAGAGCGAAGAGGGTGAGGGCGGCGAGGGTGTGGGTCAGCCGGGACATGCTGCTCCCTTGCGCGAGGGTGGGCGTTTAGCGACGATATGTAACCCATCGTTACATGTGGGGTGGGTTTGATTCCGACTAGGAGCTCGGGTCGGAGGGTTGTGTGTCGGGTGCGGGTCCGTGGGGCTTGTTCGCGCAGTTCCCCGCGCCCCCTTTTTCACGGCGTTGTACTGAGGGCGATTCCCAGTGGGGTTCGTTCGTAGAGGACCTGGTGGGCGTATCTCCGTGAGGTCAGGAGGCCAGCCTCGCGCAGGACCGTCAGATGGGCCGACACCGACGACGGGGCCAGGCCCAGGCGGTGGGCCAGTGCCGTGGTGGTGGCGGGTTCGTCGAGGGCGGTCAGGACCGCTGCCCGGCCCCGCCCGAGGAGTCGTACCAGCGCGTCCGGCGTACGGTCGGCGGGCTCCGTCCACAGGCCGCCGATGCCGCGCGCCGGATACACGAGCATCGGCTGCCACGGCGGATCGAAGGCGCTGACCACGTCCGGCCAGACGAAGACGCTGGGCATGAGCACGAGCCCCTGCCCGGCGAGCCGCCGCTCGTGCCGACCGTTGCTCTCGACCGTCAGCGTCCCCGCGTCCCAGCCGCACCGCCGGTTGATCTCCGGCAGCAGACCGCCCAGCCCCACCTCGGCCAGCCGCCGTGAGTGGAACGCCACGTCGGCCTCCAGCAGGGCGCGCAGCCGGGGCCAGTCCGGTTCGATGAGCCGGTGCCAGGCCTCCTCCATGGCGTCCGCCAGCTCCCGCACCATCCGCGCCGGATCGGCCAGCCAGGCCCGCCCGTACGGCGAGTCCAGCGCGCCCGGGGTGTCCGCGAGGGACTTGGCGGTGTCCTCCCGGGCGGCCTCGGGATCGGCGGCCCGGACCGCCGCGATCTCCTCCTCGAAGCCGGCCGCGCTGCTCGGCGGTGGGCACAGCCAGTCGGGGGAGTGCCCGCGGCGCGGCATCAGCAGCCACAGCGGGGTGAGGTCGAGCGTGGCGGCGGCGTCCCGGATCCGCCGCAGCCAGGGCGCGTGATAGCCGTGCCGGTCCGGCCGCTTGAGGGTACGGACCGCGTCCTGCGTCTCCCACAACGGCGACACGGCGAAGCGGCAGCGGAGGAAGTCGTCCTCCCCGAAATGCAGACGAGAGGGCATGGGGGCCGTCCGTATCAGAGAAGGGGAAGATTCGGCTGACGCCGAAACTCTAGGGCGCGGGCCCGGCGCCGGTCACGCTGCTGCCCATGACGGACACCCTCAGCGCCCCACCCACCGGCTACGCCCGCGTCTTCGCCGTACGGGAGTTCCGCGCGGTCTTCGCGGCACACCTGCTCTCGCTCCTGGGTGTGGTGGTCGCCGAGATCGCGCTGTCCGTCCTCGTCTACGACCTGACCGGCTCGCCCCTGCTGAGCGCGCTCGCGTTCGCGCTCGGTTTCCTGCCGTACGTCGTCGGCGGCACCCTTCTCGCGGGGATCGCCGACCGTTTCCCGGCCCGGCGGGTGCTGGTGCTGTGCGACCTGGTGTGCGCGGCGTGCGTGCTGCCGATGACGCTGCCGGGCGCGCACATCGCGGTGCTGCTCGCGCTGCGGTGTGCGCTGGCCGTGGTGTCGCCGGTGTTCGCCGGGACGCGGATGGCGACACTGGCCGACATCCTCGGCGACGGTGACCTGTTCGTACTGGGCCGCTCGCTGCTGCGGATCGTGTCGCAGGGGGCGCTGCTCGCCGGGTACGGGGTCGGGGGGCTGCTGCTGACGGCCGTATCCCCACGTCACGCCTTGCTGATCACGGTGGTCACCTTCTGTGCCTCGGCGGGACTGCTGCGGCTCGGTACGCGGCGGCGGCCGGCGCGGGCGGGCGGAGGCTCGCTGGTGACGGATTCCCTGAAGGGCGCGAGGCAGGTGCTGGCGGACCGCAGGACCAGGGTGCTGCTGTTCCTGTTCTGGGTGCCGCCGATGTTCTCGGTGGTGCCGGAGGCGCTGGCGGCGCCGTACGCCGATGACCTGGGCGTCGGTTCGGTGGGGCTCGGGCTGCTGATGTGCGCGCTGCCGGTGGGCACGATCGTGGGCGAGCTGTGGGCGGGGGCGCGGCTGCGTCCCGCGGCGAGGGAAGGGATCGCGCTCCCGCTGGTGTGTGTGACGCTGCTCCCGTACGTGGGCTACGCCCTGCACCCCGGCCTGCCGCTCGCCCTCCTGCTCCTCTTCGTCTCGGGTGCCGGGTCGGCGTACACGCTGGGGCTGGACCAGTGGTTCGTGCGGGCGGTGCCGGAGGGGCTGCGCGGGCGGGCGATGACCTTGCTCACGGCCGGGCTGATGACGATCCAGGGGGTGGGGATGGCGCTCGCGGGGGTCGCGGCGGAGTTCGCGGGGGTGGCGTGGACGGTCGCGGGGGCGGGGGTGCTGGGGGCGGGATGCTGTGTGCTGCTGGCCGTCGAGGCCCGCACGACCGGGCGGCTCGGGACCGCGCGGACCGAATACCAAGACGGGGCTGACCACCATGTGACCGGCCGGTAAGGTCGGTGCCGTGCCGAAGCCCCTCAGTCTTCCCTTCGATCCCATCGCCCGCGCCGACGAACTCTGGAAGCAGCGCTGGGGAAACGTGCCGTCGATGGCCGCGATCACGTCGATCATGCGCGCCCACCAGATCCTCCTCGCCGAGGTCGACGCGGTGGTCAAGCCCTACGGACTGACCTTCGCGCGGTACGAGGCCCTGGTCCTGCTCACCTTCTCCAAGGCCGGCGAGCTGACCATGTCCAAGATCGGCGAACGCCTGATGGTGCACCCCACGTCGGTGACGAACACGGTGGACCGCCTGGTCAAGTCGGGCCTGGTCGACAAGAAGCCCAACCCCAACGACGGGCGCGGCACGCTCGCCGTCATCACCGACAAGGGCCGCGAGGTCGTCGAGGCCGCGACCCGCGACCTCATGGCCATGGACTTCGGCCTCGGGGTGTACGACGCGGAGGAGTGCGGCGAGATCTTCGCGATGCTGAGACCCCTGCGAGTAGCAGCGAACGACTTCGACGAGGACTGACCCGGGCCAAGATCTCCCGGAACCGCCGGTTACGCTCGAACGCATGAAAAAGAGCGTGCTGACCCGCTACCGCGTCATGGCCTACGTCACCGGCGTGCTGCTCGTCCTGCTGACCCTGGGCGTCATCGCCAAGTACCTGTTCAAGATGGACGGCGCGGACAGCTTCACCAGCGTGGTCGGCATCGCCCACGGCTGGCTGTACGTCATCTACCTGGTCTTCGCCTTCGACCTGGGGTCCAAGGCGAAGTGGCCGGTCAAGAAGCAGCTCTGGGTGCTTCTTGCAGGAACGATTCCCACGGCCGCGTTCTTCGTGGAGCGCAAGGTCACGCGCGAGCTGGAGGCCCGGGTCTCCGAGGACAGCGCGGTCGTCGCCAAGGCGTGACTCCACCGCCGCGAGAGTGACCCTCCAGGGCTCGCGGCGGTTGCCCATCGACATTTACTAGGACGTCCTAGTAAATTCAGAGGTATGGACGCTGACGCCATCGAAGAGGGCCGCCGACGGTGGCAGGCCCGGTATGACTCCTCCCGTACGCGGGAGGCTGACTTCACCACGCTCTCCGGGGATGCCGTGGAGCCGGTGTACGGGCCTCGGGCGGGGGATCGGTACGAGGGGTTCGAGCGGATCGGGTGGCCCGGGGAGTACCCGTACACCCGAGGGCTGTATGCCACGGGGTACCGGGGGCGGACGTGGACCATCCGGCAGTTCGCCGGGTTCGGGAACGCCGAGCAGACCAACGAGCGGTACAAGATGATCCTCGCCAATGGTGGGGGCGGGCTGTCCGTTGCTTTTGACATGCCTACCCTCATGGGGCGGGACTCCGATGATCCGCGGTCGCTCGGGGAGGTCGGGCACTGCGGGGTCGCCATTGACTCCGCCGCCGACATGGAGGTGCTGTTCAAGGACATCCCGCTCGGGGACGTCACCACCTCCATGACCATCAGTGGGCCCGCTGTTCCGGTCTTCTGTATGTACCTCGTTGCCGCTGAGCGGCAGGGGGTTGATCCCGGTGTGCTCAACGGGACGCTTCAGACCGACATCTTCAAGGAGTACATCGCCCAGAAGGAGTGGCTCTTCCAGCCCGAGCCCCATCTGCGGCTCATCGGGGATCTGATGGAGTACTGCGCGGCGGGCATTCCTGCCTACAAGCCGCTCTCCGTCTCCGGGTATCACATCCGGGAGGCCGGCTCCACCGCCGCGCAGGAGCTTGCCTACACCCTCGCCGACGGGTTCGGGTACGTGGAGTTGGGGCTCTCGCGCGGGCTCGACGTGGATGTGTTCGCTCCGGGCCTCTCGTTCTTCTTCGACGCGCACGTCGATTTCTTCGAGGAGATCGCCAAGTTCCGTGCGGCCAGGAGGATCTGGGCGCGGTGGATGCGGGATGTGTACGGGGCCCAGTCGGAAAAGGCTCAGTGGTTGCGGTTCCACACGCAGACCGCGGGTGTTTCGCTGACTGCTCAGCAGCCTTACAACAACGTCGTACGGACCGCCGTCGAGGCGCTCGCCGCCGTGCTCGGCGGTACCAACTCCCTGCACACCAACGCCCTCGACGAGACCCTCGCGCTGCCCAGCGAGCAGGCCGCCGAGATCGCGCTGCGCACCCAGCAGGTCCTCATGGAGGAGACCGGGGTCGCCAACGTCGCGGATCCGCTGGGCGGTTCCTGGTACGTCGAGCAGCTGACCGACCGCATCGAGGCCGACGCCGAGAAGATCTTCGAGCAGATCAAGGAGCGCGGGCTGCGGGCGCACCCCGACGGGCAGCACCCCATCGGGCCGATCACCTCCGGGATCCTGCGCGGCATCGAGGACGGATGGTTCACCGGGGAGATCGCCGAGTCCGCGTTCCAGTACCAACGGGCCCTGGAGAAGGGCGACAAGAGGGTGGTGGGCGTCAACGTCCACCACGGCTCCGTCACCGGGGACCTGGAGATCCTGCGGGTCTCCCACGAGGTCGAGCGGGATCAGGTGCGGGAGCTGGGCGCCCGTAAGGCGGGAAGGGACGACGCCGCTGTGCGGGGGGCGCTGGACGCCATGCTCGCCGCCGCGCGGGACGGGTCCAACATGATCGGGCCGATGCTCGACGCCGTACGGGCCGAGGCGACGCTGGGCGAGATCTGCGGGGTGCTGCGGGACGAGTGGGGGGTGTACACGGAGCCCGCCGGGTTCTGACGGAGAGCGCCGGCCGGGGTGTCACGCCGTCTGTGACGCCCCGGCCAGACCCAGCAACAGCACCCGTGTGAACCCCCGGACCCACTCCTCGTCCGCCGGTTCCGCGCTCACCAGGGTCCGGTGGACCACCGCGCCCGCCACCACGTCGAAGATCAGGTCGACCGTGCGGGACGCCTCCCCGGGGTCGGTCTCGGGGGGCAGCTCGCCGCGCGTCTGTGCTCGCGCCCGGCCCTCCAGGACCAGGCGCTTCTGGCGGTCGACGATCGAGGCGCGGATACGTTCGCGCAGGGCGTCGTCGCGGGTCGATTCCGCCACGACCGCCATCAGGCCGCTCTTCGCCTCCGGGCGGGCCAGGATCGCCGCGAACTGGAGGACCACGCCCTCGATGTCGGCGGCCAGGGTGCCGCGGTCGGGGAGGCGCAGTTCGTCGAAGAGTTCCGCCACCGCGTCGACGACGAGTTCGTTCTTGCCCGGCCAGCGGCGGTACAGAGTCGTTTTCGCAACCGCCGCCCTCGTCGCCACGTCTCCCAGCGTGAGCTTGGACCAGCCCAGCTCCACCAGCGCCTCCCGGGTGGCCGCGAGGATCGCGGCGTCCGCGGCGGCGGAGCGGGGGCGTCCGGTGGCGCGCGGGACGGGAGTGCGGCTCTGCATCCACCGACCATAACCGGCCTTTCCTGTGAAGCCGTGAGGGAGATCACCGGGGAGTGGTCGCGAGGAGGCACTGAGTGCCATTACGCTACGACTCGTAGCGAAACCACTGGCGTGGGGTGGGGACCCGGCGTCGAACAGCGCACCGCAGGACCGGTACAGAGTCTGACCAGCTTTCATGATGCTTTTCACGTACGCGCGCGAACGGGGGAGGATAGGCGCATGCAGCCACGGAACATGTCCATGAGCGGAGTCGTCGACCTCGCCGCGGTGAAGGCGGCCCAGGAGGCCAAGGCGAAGGCGGAGCAGGCGCGGGCCGAGGCGGCCCGGCAGGGCGGCGGCCCGGGTGCCGTCTCGCCCGCCGATCTCGTCATCGACGTCGACGAGGCCGGATTCGAGCTCGAGGTCTTGCAGCGCTCCACCGAGGTGCCGGTCGTCATCGACTTCTGGGCCGAGTGGTGCGAGCCCTGCAAGCAGCTCAGCCCGGTGCTCGAGCAGCTCGTCCTCGAGTACAACGGACGCCTCCTCCTCGCCAAGATCGACGTCGACGCCAACCAGATGCTGATGCAGCAGTTCGGGGTCCAGGGGATCCCGGCCGTCTTCGCCGTCGTCGCCGGGCAGGCCCTGCCGCTCTTCCAGGGCGCCGCCGGCAAGGAGCAGATCCAGCAGACCCTGGACCAGCTGGTCCAGGTCGCCGAGCAGCGCTTCGGTCTCACCGGCCTCGCCGTCGACCCCGACGCCGCGCCCGGTGCCGAGCGGGCCGCCGCTCCGGCCGCTCCGGCCGGGCCCTACGACGCCCTCCTGGAGGCCGCCGTACAGGCCCTGGACGCGGGGGACTTCGGCGGTGCGGTGCAGGCGTACAAGAACGTCCTGAGCGACGACCCGGGCAACACGGAGGCCAAACTGGGCCTCGCCCAGGCCGAGTTGCTGCACCGGGTGCAGGGACTCGACCCGCAGCAGGCGCGGCAGGACGCGGCCGCGAAGCCGGGAGACGTGGCGGCCCAGGTCGCCGCGGCCGACCTGGATCTGGTCGGCGGGCATGTCGAGGACGCCTTCGGGCGGCTCATCGAGACCGTCGGTCGCACGACCGGCGACGACCGGGACGCCGTACGCGTGCGGCTGTTGGAGCTGTTCGAGGTCGTCGGGCCCGATGACCCGCGGGTGACGGCGGCGCGCCGGGCGCTCGCGCGGGCGCTGTTCTGACCGGGGCGAGGACCCCGTTCTGAGCAGCCTCTAAACACCCGGGCATGTGGTGCCCGAGTGAAAGATTTGCCGATGGAGCATCACTGCGGCCGCGCTTTACCAAATCTTGGTAATCGCGGCCGCTGTTACTGGAAGTAAGTTCTGGACGTTGTTCTGTCGGACTATGTCCAGCCGTCAACGGCTTTGTCCGGCCCCGGAGTGCTACCGGGAGTCGTCGACCGAGACCAGCGGGTCGTTGTTCGGTTATCCGGCCGTTACTACCGAGTAACGAAGCCCCTTGTGCGGGCGGCGAGAATGCACCACGATCGGCGACGCTCGGTCCATTCCCCGTACCCCGACAGCCGGTCGGGCCCGCGGGAACTCCTGGGTCCCCACCGAGCAGAGCCGACGGCAGTGGAGCCGGCTCTTGGACAGGGGGGTCTTCGTCCACTCGGCGAAGCCTGTCCAGGTTGTGCGTGATGTGCGTCAGGCGCGACCAGTGGTTGTCGCTCGGGGGTGATCGCCGGTGATCGGTGCGCGGTTCGCGCCTGAGTACGGGCGCTCCCCTTCCCGAGGACGTAGCACTTCTCCCATCCCTGCCCGGCTGAGCCGTCTTGTTCGACAGGGGCAGTCAGGGTCAGGAGATGTACGTCCGAGAAGGAGGAAATATGGAGTCCCAGGTGCGTGGCGGGACCAGATGGAAGCGGTTCGCCGTCGTCATGGTGCCCAGCGTGGCCGCCACGGCTGCGATAGGTGTCGCCCTCGCGCAGGGCGCTCTCGCCGCGTCGTTCAGTGTGTCGGGTCAGTCGTTCAAGGTGACGACCGACCAGCTCGACGGCAAGGGCTTCGTCCAGTACGGAGCCATTGACTCGGGTTACACGATGAGCGGCCAGAAGACGGCCCACCCGGTCGCGGTGTCGGGCTTCAAGTCCGCGACCATCAAGAACCTGTGCCAGTCGGTTGTCACCCCTGACATCCCGCTGCTCGGTTCCGTCAGCCTCATCCTGAAGGCCGGCGGTGGCGACACCCCGGTCGAGGCCGAGAACCTGTACATCGACGTCGCCGACCTCAGTGCCGACGCCACCTTCCGTGGCATCGACATCGGCGTCGCGGCCAAGGACGCGGCCAAGGGCCCGGGTATCGCCAAGGGCGACACCGCGAACCCGTACGGGTTCGCCCAGCAGGCCGACTCGGTCACCCTGACCGGTGTGAAGCAGACGGCGTGGGCGACCACCGCCGGAACCTTCAAGCTCAGCGGCCTGAAGATGTCGCTGGCCACGGGTGTCAAGGAGTGCTACTAAGCACTCGCTGACGGGCGGGGGAGCCGGTGGCACCCCCGCCCGTCCCCTCTCCGGCCGCTGTTCGCACGTTCTCCACAAGCGGTCGCACGAAGCACAACTCACCACCACAGCAACACCGTGACAGGGAGCTGTTTTCCATGAGCGCCGAGACTCCTGCCGTACCCGGCCACGATGAGCACTACCTCCGGGTCGCCAAGCGGAAGTTCCGCGGCTGGCGGGGTGACCGGCCGTTCTGGGCCGGCCTGTTCGTCATGCTCGGCGGACTCCCCATTGCTTACTTCCCGTACGCGAACCTCCAGATCGGCCATCTGACGCTGGCGATGGCCACCACCGCGGGCGCGGGATCCCTGATCATCGGTGTGCTGCTGGTCGTTCTCGGCGTCAGCCTCTGGTTCCAGAAGCACGTCCGCACCTTCGCGGGCGTCGCGGCGATCCTGCTGGCCCTGGTGTCCATCCCGGTCTCGAACCTCGGCGGCTTCCTCATCGGCTTCCTCTTCGCCCTCGTCGGCGGAGCGATGGCCGTGGCGTGGGTGCCGGGCGAGGCGCCCGAGGCGCCGACGGTACCGCAGGCCGGTGCGGGGGAGAGTGACGCGCCGCAGGGCGCGGTCCCCACGCTCTCCAAGGACGCGTACGACGTTGGTGAGCCGAACGATCTGTCAGGAACGAGCCCGGCGAACGGGGCGAACGGGAGGCACAGTGCCGGCTGACGAGGTGACCCACGGGACTGATGTGGACGAGTCCCGTGTGAGAACCGGGCCGCGGCACGCGGCACCCAAGAAGCCGCTGTTCACCCGGTTCCACATGCCGGCAGGCAAGGCGATAGCCCTGGCGGCGATGCCGACGGCGGTCCTCATGGGGATGGGATTCACGCCGACGCTCGCCAACGCCGAGGACCAGCCCGCCGCGAAGAGCCTCACGGCGGACGAGTACAAGGACTGTGTCGCGGCCCTGGAGGACGGCGCGTCCGCGTCGGCCTCGCCGTCCGCGAGCGGCTCCGACGACGAGGCGACGCCGACCCCCTCGGCCTCCGAGTCCAAGGACTCCGGCTCCTCCGACTCCTCGGACAGCGACTCCTCGGACAGCGGCTCTTCGGGCAGCGGCTCTTCGTCGGATTCAGGTTCCGACGACGAGGCCACGCCCACGCCGTCCGCGTCCGCCTCCAACGAGGCGCAGTCGGGCAGCACGGCCACGCCCTCGCCCTCGGCCTCCGAGAGCAGCGGCAACGTGCTGGACGAGATCGGCGACGCGATCACCGGCATCTTCACGGGTGGCGAGAGCGCGTCCCCGTCCGCGAGTGCCAGCCCGACGCCGTCGGCCTCCGCGACCGACGACGCCGCGGACGACTCGAAGGACGACGCGACCGACGCCGTCAAGGACACCACCGAGAAGGTCACCGACACGGTCGAGGACACCGTGAAGGACACGACCGACACGGCGACCAAGGCGGCCGAGGACACCACCGACGCGGTGAAGGAGGCGGCCGCCGAGGCCACCGCCAGCCCGTCGGCGAGCTCCACCACGGACCCGGACGACTGCCCGGTCGCCACGGACGCGGAGAGCGGCATCGACAACACCGTGCCGCTGCCCGACGACCCCTGGTACCTGAACGCCAGCTCGCTGCTGCTGAAGGGCGCCGACTACAAGGGCATCGTCGAGGTGAAGACGGCCAACGGCACCAAGAAGAAGGTGCTGAAGTACGTCATCTCCGACGGCACCGACATCGGCGACCTGCACCAGACGGTCAACGACGAGCAGTCCGGCAAGACCTACCACGTGCAGGCGGCCAAGGGCTCGACGTCGACCATCCGGGACGGCGAGACGGTGATGTACACGGAGTCCATCTCCGGGAACCTGCTGGGCCTGATCCCGATCACGTTCGACCCGGACAACCCGCCGCCGCTCAACATCCCGCTGATCTACTTCACCAAGGTGAAGGTCGTGCAGGCCGGCCAGTTCGGCGGGACCCTGCACGTGCCCGGGCTGCATCAGTACATCGACTGAGCGCCCCTGCAAGCCCGTTCGGGAGCCGCACAAGCGCTGAGGGCGCCCCCTGTCGCAGGGGGCGCCCTCAGCGTCGTACAGAGCTCTCTGGAGCTACTTCTCGCCGCCCAGGTGGTGGACCCGGACCATGTTGGTGGTGCCGGGGACGCCGGGGGGTGAGCCGGCGGTGATGATGACGACGTCGCCGTCGCTGAAGCGGTTCAGCTTGGAGACCTCGCCGTCGACCAGGTCGACCATCTCGTCGGTGCTGTTCACGAACGGCACGACGTGCGACTCCACGCCCCAGCTGAGCGTCAGCTGGTTGCGGGTGCCCTCGTCAGTGGTGAACGCGACGATCGGCTGGGCGGCGCGGTAGCGGCTCAGCCGGCGGGCGGTGTCACCGGACTTGGTGAAGGCGATCAGGCCCTTGCCGCCGAGGAAGTCGGCGATCTCGCAGGCGGCGCGGGCGACCGAACCACCCTGCGTGCGCGGCTTCTTGCCGGGGACGAGGGGCTGGAGACCCTTGCTCAGCAGCTCTTCCTCGGCCGCCTGGACGATCTTCGACATCGTCTTGACGGTCTCGATCGGGTAGGCGCCGACCGAGGACTCCGCCGACAGCATGACCGCGTCCGCGCCGTCCAGGATCGCGTTGGCCACGTCGGAGGCCTCGGCGCGGGTGGGGCGGGAGTTGGTGATCATCGACTCCATCATCTGGGTCGCCACGATCACCGGCTTGGCGTTGCGGCGGCACAGCTCGATGAGGCGCTTCTGCACCATCGGAACCTTCTCGAGCGGGTATTCGACGGCGAGGTCACCACGGGCGACCATCACGGCGTCGAACGCCATCACGACGTCCTCCATGTTCGCCACCGCCTGCGGCTTCTCCACCTTGGCGATGACCGGGACGCGACGACCCTCCTCGTCCATCACCTTGTGGACGTCCTGCACGTCGCCCGCGTCCCGGACAAAGGAGAGCGCGACCATGTCGCAGCCCATGCGCAGCGCGAAACGGAGGTCCTCGACGTCCTTCTCGGACAGCGCGGGCACGTTGACGGCCGCGCCGGGCAGGTTGATGCCCTTGTGGTCGGAGACGACACCGCCCTCGATGACGATCGTCTTGACCCGCGGGCCCTCGACGTCCAGGACCTTCAGCTCGACGTTGCCGTCGTTGATGAGGATCTGGTCGCCGCGCGAGACGTCGCCCGGCAGGCCCTTGTAGGTCGTCCCGCAGATGGACTTGTCACCCGGGACGTCCTCGGTGGTGATGACGAACTCGTCACCACGCTCCAGCTCGACCGGGCCCTCGGCGAAGGTCTCCAGACGGATCTTCGGGCCCTGGAGGTCGGCGAGGACACCGATGGCCTTACCGGTCTCCTTGGCCGCGGCACGGACGCGGTCGTACCGGCCCTGGTGCTCGGCGTGGCTGCCGTGGCTGAAGTTGAAGCGGGCCACGTTCATGCCGGCTTCGATCAGGGACACGAGCATTTCGTGGGAGTCGACCGCGGGGCCGAGAGTACAGACGATTTTCGAACGGCGCATGGGGCGATCCTATCGGTTTGTTTCGCAACGGAATATTCCGTCTGGCGGAAGATACAAATGGGCGGCAATGCGCTCACGCGTGTTACTGCCGTGTAATGCCTCAGTTGTTCCTTCCGACCAGTGCGTAAGTCTGTGTCGCGATCTCCAGTTCCTCGTCGGTCGGCACCACGGCGACGGCCACGCGCGCGTCCTCCGGCGAGATCAGCCGCGGCTGGTCACTCCGTACGGCGTTCAGCTCGCCGTCCACCGCGAGGCCCAGTTCCTCCAGGCCCGCCACGGCAGCCTCCCGCACCGGGCTAGCGTTTTCGCCGACTCCCGCTGTGAAGGCGACGGCGTCCACCCGGCCGAGCACCGCGTAATAGGCGCCGATGTACTTCTTCAATCGGTGAATGTAGATGTCGAAGGCGAGTTGCGCCTGTTCGTCACCCTCGTCCACCCGGCGGCGGATCTCCCGCATGTCGTTGTCACCGCACAGGCCGATCAGACCGCTCTTCTTGTTGAGAAGAGTGTCGATCTCGTCCGTGGACATTCCGCCAACACGCATCAAATGGAAGATGACGGCCGGATCCATGTCACCGGAGCGCGTACCCATCACGAGCCCCTCCAAAGGCGTCAGCCCCATGGAGGTGTCCACGCACTCCCCGCCCCGTACGGCGGAGGCCGAGGCCCCGTTGCCCAGGTGCAGCACGATGACGTTCACCTCCTCGGGCGCCCTGCCCAGCAGCCTCGCCGTCGCCCGGGACACATAGGCGTGCGAGGTGCCGTGGAAGCCGTAGCGCCGGATGCGGTGGGCGTCGGCGGTCTCGGTGTCGATGGCGTAGCGGGCGGCGGACTCCGGCATGGTCGTGTGGAAGGCGGTGTCGAAGACGGCGACCTGGGGCAGGTCCGGGCGCAGCGCCTGGGCGGTGCGGATGCCGGTGAGGTTGGCGGGGTTGTGCAGCGGGGCGACGGGGATCAGCCGCTCGATCTCGGCGAGCACCGCGTCGTCGACGACGGTCGGCGCGGTGAAGGTCTGGCCGCCGTGCACGACCCGGTGTCCGATGGCGGCCAGCTCCGGCGAGTCAAGGCCCAGCCCGTCCCTGGCCAGCTCCTCGGCCACGGCCTTCAGCGCGGCCTCGTGGTCGGGGATCGGCCCGGTCCGCTCGCGGGAGGTGTCGGACTCGACGTGGGTGTGCTTGAGCCGGGAGGTCTCCTCGCCGATCCGCTCGACGAGCCCCACGGCCAGCCGGCTGCTGTCGCCCATGTCGAGCAGCTGGTACTTCACCGACGAGGAGCCGGAGTTGAGGACGAGGACGCGGGACGAGCTCACTGGGCGGTGGCCTTCTCGATCGGGGACGGGTCGGGGGACTGGGCCTGGATGGCCGTGATGGCGACGGTGTTGACGATGTCCTGGACGAGGGCGCCCCGGGACAGGTCGTTGACCGGCTTGCGCAGCCCCTGGAGGACCGGCCCGACGGCGATCGCGCCGGCCGAGCGCTGCACGGCCTTGTAGGTGTTGTTGCCGGTGTTGAGGTCGGGGAAGATCAACACGCTGGCCTGCCCGGCGACTTCGGACTCCGGCAGCTTGGTGGCGGCCACCGTCGGCTCGACCGCGGCGTCGTACTGGATCGGCCCCTCGATCCTCAGGTCGGGCCGCCGCAGCCGTACCAGCTCGGTCGCCTCGCGCACCTTGTCGACGTCGGCGCCGGAGCCGGACGTACCGGTGGAGTACGACAGCATCGCGATCCGCGGCGCCACGCCGAACTGCTCGGCGGTCGCGGCCGACTGGATGGCGATGTCGGCCAACTGCTCCGCGTTCGGGTCGGGGTTGACCGCGCAGTCGCCGTAGACGAGGACCTTGTCGGCCAGGCACATGAAGAAGACGGACGAGACGATGTCGGCGTCCGGCTTGGTCTTGATGATCTCGAAGGCGGGCCGGATGGTCGCGGCCGTGGAGTGCACGGACCCCGACACCATGCCGTCCGCGAGCCCTTCCTGGACCATCAGGGTCCCGAAGTAGTTCACGTCGGAGACGACGTCGTAGGCCAGCTCCACCGTCACGCCCTTGTGGGCGCGAAAGCCGGCGTACTTCTCGGCGAAGGCGTCCCGCAGCTCGGAGGTGGCGGGGTCGATCAGCTGGGCGTCGGCGAGGTCGATACCGAGGTCGGCGGCCTTCTTGCGGATCTGGTCCACCGGGCCGAGGAGGGTGAGCGCGCAGACCCCGCGGCGCAGCAGCACCTCGGCGGCGTGCAGCACCCGGGGCTCGGTGCCCTCCGGCAGGACCACACGGCGCAGATCGGAGCGGGCCTGCTCCAGGAGCTTGTGCTCGAACATCATCGGCGTGACCCGGTCGCTGCTGGGCGCGGAGACCCGCTTGAGCAGGTCGCCGGTGTCGATGTGCCGCTCGAACAGACCGAGCGCGGTCTCCGCCTTGCGCGGGGTGACCGCGCTCAACTTCCCCTCCAGGGAGAAGAGTTGCTCGGCGGTGGGGAAGCTGTTGCCGGGCACCGATAGCACCGGGGTGCCGGGGGCGAGGCGGGCGGCGAGGGTCAGGACGTCGTCGCTCGGCACCTCGTCGAGGGTGAGCAGCAGCCCGGCTATCGGCGGGGTGCCGGCGCTGTGCGCGGCGAGCGAGCCGACGACCAGATCGGCCCGGTCGCCCGGCGTCACGACCAGGCAGCCCGGGGTCAGGGCCTTGAGGAGGTTCGGCAGCATGGCCCCGCCGAACACGAAATCCAGCGCGTCCCGGGCGAGCCCCGCGTCGTCGCCGAGCAGCACCCTGGCGCCGAGGGCGTGGGTGACCTGCGCGACGGTCGGCGCCGCGAGGGCGGGCTCGTCGGGCAGCACATAGCAGGGCACGGGCAGCCGGGAGGCGGTCAGCCGCTCGGCGATGAGGTCGCGGTCCTCGCGGGCGACCCGGTTGGTGACCATCGCGAGGACGTCACAGCCGAGGCCGTCGTAGGCGCGGTAGGCGTTGCGGGTCTCGGCGAGCACGGACTCGGCCGGCTGCTTGCGGCCGCCCACGACGGGGATCACGGACGCCCCGAACTCGTTGGCGAGGCGGGCGTTGAGGTTGAGCTCGTCCGGGAGCTGGGTGTCGGCGAAGTCGGTGCCGAGGACGAGGACGACGTCGTAGTCCCGCGCGACGAGATGGAACCGGTCGACGAGCGTCGACACCAGCTCGTCCGTCCCCCGTTCGGCCTGGAGGGCGGAGGCCTCGTGGTAGTCCATGCCGTAGACCGTGGCCGGGTCCTGGGAGAGGCGGTAGCGGGCGCGCAGCAGCTCGAACAGGCGATCGGGACTGTGATGTACGAGGGGCCGGAAGACACCCACCCGGTCGACCTGCCGGGTCAGGAGTTCCATGACCCCCAGCTCGACGACCTGGCGGCCGTCGCCGCGGTCGATACCGGTCACGTACACGCTGCGGGTCACGCGTGCTCTCCAATCGCTGGGGCTCGGCGTCACTGTCGTCACTGTCATAAAAATCGCCCACCGAGGTGAGCGCAAAATCGCCCACCGGGGTGAGCAGAACCCTCTTGACAATACCTCTCCCGGTAGCTAAGGCGCCCGTCAGGACCGGATGCGGCAGCGCACTGTGGGACGTGGAACAATCGGACAAGGCTCACCGGTATCAACAGCGAGCAGGAGACACAGCACGATGCGCATCGGAGTTCTCACCGCAGGCGGCGACTGCCCTGGCCTGAACGCAGTGATCCGGTCGGTCGTGCACCGAGCGGTCACGCAGTACGGCGACGAGGTCATCGGCTTCGAGGACGGATACGCCGGCCTCCTGGACGGCCACTACCGCAGTCTCGACCTGGACGCGGTGAGTGGCATCCTGGCCCGCGGCGGCACCATCCTCGGCTCCTCCCGCCTGGAGCGTGACCGTCTTCGCGAGGCCTGCGACAACGCCCCTGACATCGCCCGTGACTTCGGCATCGACGCGCTGATCCCGATCGGCGGCGAGGGCACGCTCACGGCGGCCCGCATGCTGTCCGACGCCGGTCTGCCGGTGGTCGGCGTCCCGAAGACGATCGACAACGACATCTCCTCGACGGACCGGACCTTCGGCTTCGACACGGCCGTGGGTGTGGCCACGGAGGCCATGGACCGCCTCAAGACGACCGCCGAGTCCCACCAGCGGGTGATGGTCGTCGAGGTCATGGGCCGGCACGCGGGCTGGATCGCCCTGGAGTCCGGCATGGCGGCGGGCGCGCACGGCATCTGCCTGCCGGAGCGGCCGTTCGACCCCACCGACCTGGTGAAGATGGTCGAGGAGCGCTTCGCCCGCGGCAAGAAGTTCGCGGTCATCTGCGTCGCCGAGGGCGCGCACCCCGCCGAGGGCTCGATGGACTACGGCAAGGGCGAGATCGACCAGTTCGGCCACGAGCGCTTCCAGGGCATCGGCACGGCACTGGCGTACGAGCTGGAGCGCCGCCTCGGCAAGGAGGCCAAGCCGGTCATCCTCGGACACGTCCAGCGCGGCGGCGTACCGACGGCGTACGACCGTGTCCTCGCCACCCGCTTCGGCTGGCACGCGGTGGAGGCGGCCCACCGGGGCGAGTTCGGCCGGATGACGGCTCTGCGCGGGACCGACGTGGTGATGGTGCCGCTGGCGGAGGCGGTGACCGAGTTGAAGACGGTGCCGAAGGACCGGATGGACGAGGCGGAGTCGGTCTTCTAGGTCGTTTCTCGGTCCGGCTAGCCGGTGATCTCCTGGACGTTCGTCCAGAAGTGCTCGACGATCCGGTCGAGGAAGTCCTGACCGGACGCGTCGGCGCCGCTGTCGCCGCCACTGTTGGTGCCCCAGCTGAGGGTGGCCACCATCTGCCCCTGGTACTTCCGGTGCAGCTCCTGAAGGGCGTCCTCCAGGAGCCGCCGGTCCAGGGGCACGATCTTGCCGACCGGGCGGACATAGGCCTGCCAGCGCGTGGTGACCGCGCTGCGGAGGTGTTCGGCGAGGCGTGGCTCGCGCCCGGTGACGGTCACGAAGTCCGGCAGGTCGAGTTCCAGCAGCTCGGCGAGGGCGGAGGCCTGGCGTTCGGTGCCGCGCCAGTCGTTGTTCTCCTCCATCCGCAGATAGGCGAGGATCTCCAGGCCGAGGGCGCGGGCGACGTCGTCGGGGGCGAGACCGCGGGTGATGCGGTGCTCGCGCAGGGTCCGAGGCCGCCCGATGAGTTCACCGGGGGAACACCACAGCACGCCCGCGAGGGCGGTCAGCTCCGGGCTGGTCGGCGAGACCATGCCGCGCTCCCAGGCGATCACCAGATCCGGGGTGACGTACGGCATCCCGTACGAGGCCCGCATGCCGTAGGCGACATGCTCGGGCCCCATGTTGAGGGCGGCTCGGAGGCGGCGGGCGGCGGGGGCGTTGAAGGGAGGGCCTGGCTGGTTCGGAAGAGCTGGGGGTCGGCGCACGGGGCACAACGTAGGGGCGTGCGCCGGTGGTGACTACGGTCTGTTCGGCCAGGATCACGGATTGTAGGAACGTACGGTTTCGGCCAGGGGTTCGGGTGTCCGGAGATCGGCTGTCGGCGGGGCGGGCGCGGTGGTGAGGATGGCGCGGAACGGCTTGTGAGTGCTTGACCGGAAGGACGGCGGCTCCGTGTACGAAGTGAACGGCAAGGTAGAGGGGCATATTCGCGAGCGCTTGCTGGCGCCCAACTTCTGGCACCTCGCGACGGTCGGGGCCGACGGCACGCCGCAGATCTCGCCCATGTGGGCGGATCTCGAAGGCGAGTACGTCATGGTCAACACGGCAATCGGACGCGTGAAGGAAGAGAACCTGCGGCGCAATCCCGCCGTCTCCTTGTCTCACCATGACCCCGAGAACCCTTACGACCGGGTGGAGATCCGGGGGCGGGTGGTGCGGTTCGTGGAGGGGGAGGAGGCGGAGCGGTCGATGGACCGGCTGACGCGGAAGTACATCGGGGAGGAGCGGTATCCGTGGCTGCTTCCCGGGGAGCGGCGGGTGATGCTGCTGATCGAGCCGGTGCGGGTGCGGAGGGTGGTGGGGGTGGAGCCGTTCCGTCCTGGGGTTCTGCCGGACCAGGGTGATCTCAGCCTTTGACCGCCCCGCCCAGGGCGAACCCTCCGCCCAGCCGTCGGGCCACCAGTACGTAGAGCAGGATCACCGGCGTCGAGTACACGACCGAGAACGCCGCCAACTGCCCGTACGCCACCATCCCCCGGTTCCCGAAGAACTCGTTGATGCTCACCGCCGCCGGCATCTGGTCCGGGGTGAGCAGGAGCATGAACGGGACGAAGAAGTTGCCCCACATCATGACGAAGGAGAAGACGGTCACGACCGCCACTCCTGGGCCCATCAAGGGGAGGACGATGCGGAGGAGGGACTGGAAGGGCGACGCGCCGTCCGTCCACGCGGCCTCCTCCAACTCCTTCGGCACTCCGTCCATGAAGTTCTTCATCAGCCAGATGGCGAAGGGGAGTTGGGAGGCGGCGAAGAAGAAGATCGTGCCCTGCATGGTGTCGATGAGGTTCACGCGGACGAACAGGGCGTAGACCGGGACCATGATCGCGGTGATGGGCAGGCTCGTCGCGAAGAGGATGGTGAGGAGGAACGGGCGGTTCAGACGGGAGCGGAAGCGGGACAGGGGGTACGCCGCCAGCGCCGCGCAAGCCACCGTCAGTGCTGTTCCGCCGCCGCAGAGGAGGAGGCTGTTGAGGAGGGGGGTGAAGGTGATGTCCGGCTTCAGGATCGCGTCGAAGTTGTCCAGGGTCAGGCTGTCGGGGAGCTTCACCTTCAGGTTCGCGTCCGGGTCGAGGGCGGAGAGCAGGACCCAGGCCAGGGGGAGCAGGAACGCGGCGGCCAGGGTGAGCAGGCCCGCGTCGGCGGCGAGACGGTGCGTTGTTCTGCGGGATGTCGGGGCGGACATGGCGTCAGATCTCCGTCCGTAGCAGACGTACGTAGACCATCGAGAACAGGCCGCCGACCAGCAGGAGCAGCAACGCCACCGCCGTGCCGTAGCCGATCATGCTCTTCTGGAACGCCTCCTCGTACATGAAGAGGGGCAGCGTCTGGCTCTTCCCGCTCGGGCCGCCTCTCGTCATCACCCAGATCAGGCCGAAGACGGACAGGGTCTGGAGGGTGATGAGCATCAGGTTCGTGGCGATGGAACGGCGGATCATCGGGAGGGTGATGTGCCACAGGCGACGCCAGCCGCCGGCGCCGTCGACCTCGGCGGCTTCGGTTATCTCCTTGGGGATTTCGTTCAGGGCTGCTGAGTACACCAGCATCGAGAAGGCCGTACCCCGCCAGACGTTCGCGAAGGACACCGCGAGGATCGGGAGCGTGAACAGCCAGTTCTGGGTGGGGAGATGGAGCCAGTCGAGGAGGGCGTTCAAGGTGCCTTCCTTGCGGAAGAAGGCGTAGAGGAGAAAGCCGGCGACCACCTCCGGGAGCACCCACGCGGTGATGACTATCGCGCCTGTCAGGGTGCGCACCGGCTTCGAGGCGCGCTGCATCAGCGCCGCGAGGGCCAGGCCCAGGGTGTTCTGGCCGAGCAGCGCCGATACGACCGTGAAGACCAGCGTCAGCCATACCGCGTTGAGGAACGCCTCGTCCCCGAACGCCGTACGGAAGTTGTCGAAGCCGACGAACGACTCATGGGCCTGGCCGGTGAGTTGGAGGTCGGTGAAGGCGATGTAGGCGCAGTAGGCGATGGGGCCGGCGAGGAAGAGGAGCAGGAGGAGGGTGGCGGGGGTGAGGGGGAGGATGCGGGCGACGGTTCGCTTCATGCGGTGCCGCCGCTCACTTCTGGATCACCTGGCCGTCGGCCGCCGACTTCAGTTCCTCGTCGTAGCCCTTCGCCGCGTCCGCCACCGACTTGTCGCCCGTCGTGACTCCCTCCATCGCCTCCTGGATGGCCGTGGAGACCTTCGGGTACGCCGGGAACGCCGGGCGGTAGTGGGTGCTCGCCACCAGGTCCGTGAAGAACTTGATGCCGGGCTGCGCGGCGGTGTACGCGGGGTCCTCGGCGACGTCCTTGCGGACCGCGATGCCGGAGTTGGCGATGTACCACTTCTGGGCGTTGGCCTTGGTCTGCATGGTCTTGATGAAGTCGAAGGCGAGGTCGGGGTTGGCCGCCTTGGCGGGGATCGCCCAGGTCCAGCCGCCGGACATGCTCACCTTGCCGGGTGCCTGGCCGTGCTGGGTGGGCATGGGGGCGAGGCCCAACTTGCTTGACCACTCAGGCCATTCGTGGCCACTGCCCTCCAGCCAGTCCTGCGGGAGCCAGGAGCCGTCGAGGTCGATGCCGAGCTTGCCGTTGGGGAGGAGGTCGCCGCGGACGATGGTCTGGATGTTGGGGTCGAGGGCGGTCTCGACGTCCGGGCCGAGCTTCTCCTTGTAGACCGTTTCGACGAACGTGAGGGCGTCCTTGAAGCCCTGGCCGCCGGCGATCCACTTCTTGGAGGTCGAGTCGTAGAGGGGGTCGGTGCCGCCGGTGTCCGTGCCGTACAGGAGCATCTCGAAGCCCTGCATCGTCGCCGCCTCGCCCGCGGGTTTGCCGGTGTAGACGTTGAGGGGCGTGACGTCGGGGACTTTCGCCTTGATCGTGCGGGCCGCGTCGAGGACGTCGTCCCAGGTCTTCGGCTGCCAGTCGGCGGGGAGACCGGCCTTGGCGAAGATGCCCTTGTCGAACCAGAGGCCGCGGGTGTCGGTGCCGTCCGGGACGCCGTACGTCTTTCCGTCCTCGCCCTTGGCCGCCGTCTTCGCCGTGTCGATGAACTGGTTCCAGTCGGGCCACTTGGCGAGGTAGGTGTCGAGGGGCTTCAAGTAGCCGCTGGTGATGTCGGAGTTGATGAGGAACGTGTCCTCGTAGACCAGGTCCGGGGCGGTCTTGGGGGAGCGGAGCATCTGCTGGACCTTGGTGTAGTACTCCGAGTCCGGGGCCTTGATGGGGATCAGTTCGACCTTCTTGCCGGGGTTGGCCTTCTCGAACTGCTTCTTGATGCCGGCGAGGTAGTCGTCCATCACCTTGATGGAGTTGTCCGTCGACTGTTTGAAGGAGACCTTCAGGGTGTCCGGGTCGCTGCCGGAGCCGCTGCCGCACGCGGTGAGGGCGGTGGCGGCGAGGGCGGCTGCGAGGAGTGCGGGGAGGGCGGCGGTGGGGCGCACGGGCATGACCTCCTGCGGGCTCACGTGGGGTGGGGCGCGGGATGGGTGCCTGGTGAACGTAGGTGGGGTGGTCTAGTCAGGTCAATGCGTGTGCGTGCGCGGGATTGAGGACGGGGAGATTAGAGGAGGTGGTCGGCTTTGCCTGCCTTGATGTCGCGGATGAGGGCGCGGAGGGCTTCGCGGGAGTCGGTCAGGGGGTGGTCTTCCTGGCCGGTTACGGCGATGTAGGCGTTGCCCTGGGGGTCGGTGCCTATGCGGAAGCAGTTGGCGCCCTCTCCGCAGAAGGGGTCTTCCCAGGTGACGTCGGTCATGGTGGCGCTCCTAGAGGTCGTCGGCCAGGGCGTTGATGAAGTCGTACGTGGCGGCGGGGGTGAGCGCGACGGCCTGGGCGGCATCCAACTGGGCTCGGTACTTGCCGAGTTGGGTCTCCGAGTCGATGAACTCCGGACCGTGTGTGCTGTCGAGTTCCACGGTGTCGAGGCGGGGGACGGGCGCCTCGGCGTAGACGACGGACTGTCCGGCCCCCGGGAAGCCGCCCGCCTTGAACGGGATGACCCGCAGGATCACGGTCTCGCGCTCGGACATGTGCAGCAGGTGCTCCAGCTGCCGCCGGGCCACCGCAGGGCCGCCGAACTCCATCCGGAGCGCGGCCTCGTGGAGGATCACGTCGAGCGCCGGGGGACTCGGTCGGTCGAGTACCTGTTGCCGGTCGATCCGGTGGGCGACGCGGACGTCGACGTCGTTCGGGGACAGGCGTGGGATCACGGCTTCGAAGACGGCACGGGCGTGTTCCCCGGTCTGGAGCAGCCCCGGCAGGTGCACGGTGACGGCGATACGCAGACGCGTGGCGCGCCACTCCAACTCGGCGATGTCCAGGAAACCGTCGCGGAGTTGCCCCCGGTACGCCTCCCACCAGCCCTTCTCGCGTCCGGCGGCCATGGTGGCGAGGGCCTCGACGAGGGCGCGGTCCGTGCAGCCGTAGTTGCTCGCGAGGGTGCGTACGCGTTCGGGGCTGATGCCGGAGCGCCCCGACTCCATGTTGGGCACGTTCGTGCGCGGCACCCCCAGCAGCGCGGCCGCCTGCTCCGTCGTCATCCCGGCCGCGACGCGCAACCTACGCAACTCGGTGCCGAGCCGTCGCTGACGCTCCGTCGGAGCGCTCCTCGGTGGCATCCGCCCTCCCGTTCGGCCGTGTGGGACGGGGACAGTCTGCCGTCGGCATGACGGATCGGTCCAACAGGGAGTTCAGCGAAGAGTAGTACGTGTACTCCTCCCATCCTCTACAGTCAGTGATGAGTCGGTTACGAAAAGGCGTTTCCGGAAGCGCATCGCGTGAGCCTGCCCGCGTTCTCCTTCCCTGGGAGGGGCGGGCTTGCGCCAGGGAGACAAGCCACCGGGCGTCGGTCGGGTCGTCGGCTCATTCGGTATACGCACGTCTGAACTCACGCGAGTGTGAAGGAGTCCCCCCATGTCTGTATCGGTCACCTCTGCCGGAGTCTCGGCCTGCCCGCTCTCCTTCGACGATCGACCAGCGCCACCTCCGTCCCCCGACACGCTCGCCTACAGCTTCACGCTGCCTGCCGGTCCGACCAGTCCGCGCATCGCCCGGGCGGCCACGCGAGTTGTCCTCCAGACGCATGGGCTGGCCGACATGACCGACGCGGTGGTGCAGATCGTTGCCGAACTGGCCGCCTGTGCCTGCCGGTTCACGCCCGGAAGCGAGGTGTACGTGTCCCTTCGGTACCGGGACGGGGAGGTGCGGGTGATCCTCTACGAGGGGCACGCCCGGCACTCTCATCCCCGGCTGACGGCGGCCTGCGACGCGCGTAGGCGGGCGGCGCTGCGGGTGCTCGGGTGCGTGGTGCGGGCGTGTGATGGGGAGTGGGGGTTCGGGGAGGCGCGGGAGCCTGGGGGTGGGACTCGGATGTGGGCGGTGGTGCCTTGGCGGGGGGCTCGGGGGTATTTGAGGGCGGGGTGAGGGGCGGTGGGCTATTGCGGTAGGCCGGTGGCGCGGGTGCGGGCCTCGGCGGCATCGGTGGGGGCGTTGGCTCGGGTGTAGGCGTCGGCGGCCTCAAGGTAGGTGGTGCGGGCCTGGGCCGGGCGGTCGGCGGTCTCGTGGAGGTCGGCCAGGTTGTAGAGGGCCCGCCCCACTCCGTACCAGTCCTCGCACTCCCGGCAGATCGCCAGGGAAGTGCCGTACGCCTCGACCGCCTCCACCGCCCGGCCCGCCTCCTCCAAGGCGAGTCCGAGGTTGTTCCACGCCGTCGCCTCACGAGGGCGGTCCCCGGCCGCCTGGAACAGGTCGCGGGCCCGGGTGTCGGCCTGCACCGCCTCCTCCACCCGGCCCACCTCCCGCAGGGCGAGTCCGAGGTTGTTCCACGCCGTCGCCTCACCGGGGCGGTCCCCGGCGGCCTGGTGCAGGTCGCGGGCCCGGGTGTGGGCCTGCACCGCCTCCTCCACCCGGCCCACCTCCCGCAGGGCGAGTCCGAGGTTGTTCCACGCCGTCGCCTCACCGGGACGTTCCTCTGCGGCCTGGTACAGGTCGCGGGCCCGGGTGTGGGCCTGCACCGCCTCCTCCACCCGGCCCACCTCCCGTAGAGCGAGTCCGAGGTTGTTCCACGCGCTCGCCTCGCCCCGCTGGTCACCCGCCCGCCAGGCCGCCTCCCGCCCCGCCTCCGCCACCGCAATCGAATCGTCGAAATACCGCCGCCACTCCAGATACTCCGCCAGACACTGAGCCAGCAGCACCGCCGCCGGCGCGAACCGCTCCTCCCGACCCCACTCCACCGCCGCCACCAGCCCCGCCCGCTCCCCGTCCAACCACGCCAACGCCTCCCCCCGCTCCCTGAACCGCTCCGGCACCTCCCTCCCCGGCAGCCACCGCAACCGGTCATCCGCCGCATCCGCCCACCGCAGATACCACTCCAGCACCCGCTCCCGAGCCCCCTCCCCCTCCTCCCTCAACCCCACATCCCCCACCACCACACCCACCCCGAACACCCGCACCAAGTCATGCAACCGCCACCGCACGGCAGCGGCCGTGCCGTCGACGCAAGGCACCGGCGTGACGAGATGAACGGCGGCCAAGTCCTCCAGCAACCGCAGCGTCACGGGCTCTTCGAGGTCGGCCAGGGCGCAGATCGCCTCCGTGGCGATTTCTGTCCCCGGAGCCAGCGCGAGCAAGCGCAGCAGCCGGGCCTGCTCGGGCGGCAGCCGTCGGTATGACGTCTCCAGTACCGGACGCAGGACCAGGGACCGGCCGTACAGGTCCGTCCCGGGGCTGCCCTGGTCGAGAACGGCCGTCGGGTCTCCGGCGCTTCGGATCTCCGCCACCAGCGAGGCGATGCCCCGATGGCGCCGCCGCCGTAGCATGCCAGCGGCGATCTGCAGCGCAAGGGGCAAGTGGCCGCAAAGGAGCGCCAGTTCGCCCAGCGCGCCTGCCTCCCGTGCCGGACGGTCGTCGCGTTCGTCGGTGTCGTGCAGGGCGCGGGTCAGCAGCGCTGCCGAGTCGTCCGGGGTGAGCGTTTCGAGGTCGATGAGTCGGGCCGGGAGGGCGTCGGAGCGGTCCCGGGAGGTGATGATCACCCGGTGGTGGTCCGTGCCGGGCAGCAGCGGCAAGTACTGGGACGGGTCCGAGGCGTTGTCCAGGATCAGCAGCATCCGCTCCCGTCGCTCGGTGAGCAGCGTGCGGTAGGTGTCGTACCGGCGTTCGGCCGTCGTCGGCAGGTCCTGGTTCCGTACGCCCAGCGCGTCCAGCAGGGCCAGGACGGCCTGATCGGCAGTCACCGGGACGTCGTCGTAACCCCGCAGGTCCACGAACAGCGTTCCGCCCGGGAACCAGCCTTCCACCCGCGCCCGGTGGGCCGTCTCGACCGCGAGCGCGGTCTTGCCGATGCCGCCCATGCCGGTGACGGCGAAGATGAGGAGCGGGGGCGCGGGCGCGTCGTCGTCTGCCGGAGCGAGGTGGGGGAGCAGGCGGTCGAGGTCCTTCGAGCGGCCGGTGAAGCCCGGGGGACGCGGTGGCAGCGTCGCGCTTGCGTGGGGGGCCGGGCCGTGGGTGGTGCCCCTACCCCCGCCGCTCGGTTCTCTTGCCGGTGACGGGGCCGTAGAAGGTCCCGCCCCGGAAGTCGATGTGGTCTGCGCCGTGCGTTGCTCCGCCGTCCCCTCGTGCATGGGGACCCTCCTGGTCGGAGGAACCGCCGCGTGGCGCGTGCCTGCGGAGCACTGCCACAGTCACCGCGGCGGCCTGCTTGGCGGCGAGCGGCTGTGAACCCGAGGCGTCGGCCGCGTGCTTGTCGGTGTTGGCGTGGTCGCTGATGCCGCGGACGACCAAGGAGTCCAACCGGCCGTTCAGATGGGCGGCCTGGGTGGCTCCGTAGCCCTCCATCTCGATTGCCGCGGCGTCGTTGTAGTTCCTGCGGATGAACCGGGCGATCTCGGAGTCGGCGTCGGCCAGGACCACGTCGCCCGTGGCGATCGGCGAGAAGTGGGGCCGTACGTCGGGCATGTCCCGGACGGCGAAACGGGCCGCCTGCTCCAGCGCGTGCGAACCCGGCAGCGACCTCGGGCGGGCAAGGAAGCCTTCCGGCGTCTGCTTGCCGCCGTGGATCTCGTACACCTGCGTGCCCACGACGACGTCCCCGATCTCGACATCGTCCTTCAGGCTGCCGGCGACACCGACGAAGAACACGGCCTCCGGGCGCAGCCAGTTGATGAGCTGCGTGGTGAGCGCGGCGGCCCGGTCGGCGCCCACGCCCAGCTCGGCGATGGCGAGCTGCCATGCCGTGCCGGGCAGTCGGCCCTGCTCGATACGGGTTCCGTCGCGGTGGACGCGCTCGTGCCGCTCCTCGACGTGCGCGCGTACCGCGGCGTATTCGAGGGGAAGCGCGGTCAGGACGAGAGCGGTGGATACGGTCTCCGGCACACTCATAAGGTACGCCGGGGAAGGGGAACGCGTGGCTGAACAGGACGTCACCGTCGGGCAGTTGCTGCTCGCCGAGTATCAGACGGTCAAGGACGAGCAGAAGGCGCGGATCGGGTTCCGCGACAACCTGCTCTACGTGACCCTGACGGTCGTGGCCGCCGTCATCGCCGCCGCCGCGCAGGCCAAGCAGGCGTCGATGCTGCTCGCGCTGCCGCCGGTGTGTGTCGTGCTGGGGTGGACCTATCTCGTGAACGACCAGAAGATCTCCGCGATCGGAGCGTATGTGCGGGGCGAACTCGCTCCGAAGCTCGCGGAGTTGGTCCAACCGGGGAGTGAGCTCCAGGTATTCGGGTGGGAGAACGCTCATCGGGGGGACGCGCGGCGGGGGTCGCGGAAGGCCCTGCAGTTGGCGGTGGATCTGCTGGCGTTCTGCGGGGTGCCGTTGGCCGCGCTGGTGGTGTTCTGGGCCGCCGGGGGGAGTGGGTTGCTCGTCGCCTTGTCGGGGTTGGAGGCGCTTGCCGTGGGTGGGCTCGCCTCGCAGGTGGTGTGGTATGCGAATGGCGCGTGAACTCCCGTAGGACGCCCTACCTTTGACCGTACGGCACCGGGTACGGGACGGCGGGGCGGGTGGATGGAAGCAGCGTGGCTTACGGCTCTTCTGACGGCTCTGGTGGAGGGCGCGGGCGGGGACGGCGGGCGCCGGGCGGTGGAGAAGCTGGCGCAGGCTGTGGGGCTGGATGCCGGGGCGTCCGCCAGGGCGATTGCCGAGGCGGCGGCGGTTCCGGTTCGGCGGGATGCGGTGCGGGAGTGGGGCGAGGGCGTGGCCGACCTGCTCGCCGCCGATCCTCAGGGCGGCGTCGCCGGTGCCGTCGCGCGGGGCATGGAGCGGTATGCGCCGGGGAGCGCGGCCTCCTGGTACGACGGTGATCACGCCGACTTCCGGGGCGGGGTCTTTCTGCGTGAGGTGGTCGGCGTACAGGTGGTGGTCCAGGGGGCTGCCGCCGTACCCGAGGCGATGGCCGGTCTGCCGCCGAGGCCCGGTGGGTTCACCGGGCGGGAGCACGAGACGGCGACGCTGCTGGCTGCGCTGGACCCGGACGGGGAGGAGGCAGCGGCGGAGACCTCGGCCGCCGTTCTCGTCGCCGCCGTGTCCGGCCTCGGCGGCATCGGCAAGACCGCGCTCGCCGTACAGACCGCACACCTTGCCTGCGAACGGGGCTGGTTCCCCGGCGGCGTCCTCTTTCTCGACCTGCACGGCTACGACCAGGACCCCGTCACCGCCGACGGGGCCCTGCAAGCGCTGCTCCGGGCCCTCGGCACCCGGCCCGAGCACATCCCCACCGCAGCGGACCAGCGGGCCGCCCTCTACCGCTCCGCCCTGGCCGCCCGAGCCCGGGAACGCGGTCCCGTCCTCGTCCTCGCCGACAACGCCTCCTCCCCGGACCAGGTACGCCCCCTCCTGCCCGGCCATCGCTGCCACCGCGTCCTGGTCACTTCCCGAGACCGCCTGCCCCAACTCGGCGCCAGACTCGTCCCGTTGGACCAGCTCACCCCGGACGAGGCGTACGAACTCCTCGACCGTGCTCTGCGGATCGCCAACCCGTGCGACAACCGGGCCACCCAGTCCCGCGACGCGGTCGGTCAACTCGCCGCTCTGTGTGGGCATCTCCCGCTGGCCCTCCAGATCGTGGCCGCGCTGCTGGCCGAGGACCCGGGCATGGCGATGACCGACCTCGTCGCGGAGCTGACGGAGTCCCGCGACCCGCTCGGCCACCTCGACGACGGCGAGCGCAGCGTCCGCGCCGCCTTCGACCTCTCGTACCGCCGACTGCCGCCCGAGCAGGCCCGGTTGCTGCGCCTGCTCGCGCTGGCACCGGGGCCCCAGGCGAGCGACGAGGTCGTCGCTGCGCTGGTTGGTGCGGAGGTACCGCCGGTACGGGAACTGAGGGCCCTGGCTCGTGCGCATCTCGTGGAGCGGGGGAGTGGGCGTGGGCGGTGGCGGTTGCATGACTTGGTGCGGGTGTTCGGGGTGGGTGTGGTGGTGGGGGATGTGGGGTTGAGGGAGGAGGGGGAGGGGGCTCGGGAGCGGGTGCTGGAGTGGTATCTGCGGTGGGCGGATGCGGCGGATGACCGGTTGCGGTGGCTGCCGGGGATGGAGGTGCCGGAGCGGTTCAGGGAGCGGGGGGAGGCGTTGGCGTGGTTGGACGGGGAGCGGGCGGGGCTGGTGGCGGCGGTGGAGTGGGGTCGGGAGGAGCGGTTCGCGGAGGCGGCGGTGCGGCTGGCCGTGCGTCTGGGGGTGTATCTGGAGTGGCGGCGGTATTTCGATGACTGGATTGCGGTGGCGGAGGCAGGGTGGGAGGCGGCCGGGCGGGCGGGTGACCGGCTGGGGGAGGCGATCGTGTGGAGCCACCTCGGCCTCGCCCTGCGGTATGTGGGTCGGGTGGAGGAGTCGGTGCAGGCCCTCACCCGGGCCCGCGACCTGTACCAAGCTGCCGGGAACCGTCCCGGTGAGGCGATCGCGTGGAACAACCTCGGCATCGCACTGCGGGAGGTGGGCCGGGTGGAGGAGGCGGTGCAGGCCCACACCCGAGCCCGCGACGTGTTCCAGGCCGTCGGGGACTACTCAGGTGAGGCGAGCACGTGGGGCAGCCTCGGCATCGCACTGCGGGAGGTGGGCCGGGTGGAGGAGGCGGTGCAGGCCCTCACCCGGGCCCGCGACGTGTTCCAGGCCGTCGGGGACCGCCCCCGTGAGGCGATGGCGTGGAACAGCCTTGGTCTCGCCCTGGAGGCGGCGGGCCGGGTGGAGGAGGCGGTCGAGGCGTGCGGCACCTCTCTGGAGATCTGTCGGGAGTGCGAGGACTGGTACGGCGCGGGAGCAGCCCTTTACAACCTGGCCGACCTCCACGAGACCGCCGGCCGCCCGGCCCTGGCCCGCGCCGCCTACCTTGAGGCCGCCGACGCCTTCACTCATGCCACCGCCCCAACCGATGCCGCCGAGGCCCGCACCCGCGCCGCTAACCTCGCCGCCCCCCCACCCCCCGACCCCACCGATAAACCAACTCCGGCCTCCCCACCTGCCCATAAACCGGCGCCCGTTCAGCCCTCCCCGCCTCCACCAGATGCTCCAGATACCGCCGAGCAGTGATCCGGGAGATCCCCACGCCCTCGGCCAGCCCCGTCGCCGTAAGTCCCTCCGCCGCCTCCCGCAACGCAGCCGTCACCCGCTCCAGCGTCGGCGCGCTCAACCCCTTGGGCAGCGCAGCCGGCGAAGGCGACCGAAGTGCCGCCAACGCCCGGTCCACCTCGTCCTGCCCGCTCGCCTCACCCGCGGCCCCCCGGAACTCGGCGTACCGCACGAGCCGATCCCGCAGCGTGGCGAACGTGAACGGCTTCAGCACGTACTGCACGACCCCCAGCGAGACCCCCTCCCGCACCACGGTCAGATCCCGGGCCGAGGTCACCGCGATGACGTCCGCCTGATGCCCCGCCGCCCGCAGCGACCGCGCGAACTGCAACCCGTGCACATCCGGCAGATGCAGATCCAGCAACAGCAGATCCACCGCCGTACGGTCCAGCACCCGGCGCGCCTCCGCCCCCGTGTGCGCCTTGCCGACCGCGACGAACCCCGGCACGCGCCCCACGTACATCACATGTGCGTCCGCGGCGACCGGGTCGTCCTCGACGACCAGCACCCGGATCGGCGCTCCACCCGGCTCCGTACTCATCGCGCGCCGCCTCCCGTCACCGGCCGGGCCGTACCCAAAGCACCCGCACCCGCCGTCCGCAACGGCAACCGCACCTCGAACTCCGCTCCGCCCCCGGCCGCTTCCGCGACCGTCAGTGTCCCGTCGTGCCGGTTCACCGCCTGTCGTGCGAGGGCCAGGCCCAGCCCGCGCCCACCCGGCCCCGTCGGCTTGGTCGTGAAGCCGCGCTCGAACACCGCCTCGGCATGGGCCGGATCCACGCCCGTCCCCGTGTCGGACACCTTCAGCACCAGCGCGGAGTCCACCGCGTACGCCGTCACCGTCACCCGCGCCCCCACACTCCCCTGCGCCGCGTCCACCGCGTTGTCGATCAAGTTCCCGAGGATCGTCACGAGGTCCCGGGCAGGAAGCGATGGCGGCAGTAGACCGTCATCCAACCGGCTGTCCTCCGACACCACCAGCTCCACGCCCCGCTCGTTCGCCTGTGCCGTCTTCCCCAGCAACAGCGCGGCCAGCACCGGCTCGCTCACCGCCGCGACCACCTGGTCGGTCAGCGCCTGCGCCAGTTCCAACTCGGCCGTCGCGAAGTCCACCGCCTCCTCCGCACGCCCCAGCTCGATCAGCGAGACCACCGTGTGGAGGCGGTTCGCGGCCTCGTGCGCTTGCGAGCGCAGCGCTTGCGTGAAGCCCCGCTCCGAGTCCAACTCGCCCATCAGCGACTGGAGTTCCGTCACGTCCCGGAGCGTGACGACCGTGCCCCGCCGCTCGCCCCCGGACACCGGCGACGTGTTCACCACCAGCACCCGGTCCGCCGCCAGGTGCACTTCGTCCACCCTCGGTTCCGACGCCAGCAGCGCGCCCGTCAGCGGCGCCGGCAGCCCCAGCTCCGCCACCGAGCTGCCGACGACCTCGGCCTCCGAGGCGACGCCCAGCAACTCCCGGCCGCCGTCGTTGATCAGCGCCACCCGGTACTGGCCGTCCAGCATCAGCAGCCCCTCGCGCACCGCGTGCAGGGCCGCCTGGTGGTAGTCGTGCATCTGGCTCAGCTCGGCCGCGTTCATGTTGTGGGTGTGGCGGCGCAGGCGGGCGTTGATGGCGTACGTGCCGATCGCGCCCAGCGCCAGCGAGCCCGCCGCGACCCCGAGCAGGGCCGTCAGCTGGCCCTGGACCCGCTTGCTGATCGCCTCCACCTTGATGCCCGCGCTGACCAGGCCGACGACCTTGCCGTCCTCCATGATCGGCGTGACCGCGCGGACCGAGCGGCCCAGGGTGCCCTTGTAGGTCTCCGTGAAGGATTCGCCGGCCAGGGCGGGGGTGATCCGGCCCAGGAACTTCTTGCCTATCTCCGACTCCGTGGGGTGGGTCCAGCGGATGCCGTGCGTGTTCATGATCGTCACGAAGTCGACGTCCGCGTCATGCATGACCCGCAGGGCGTACGGCTGGAGCCGTGCCGAGGGGTCGGAGGTGTGGATCGCCGCCCGGACGGAGGGGGAGTCGGCGACCGTACCCGCCACCGCCATGGCCTGGCGGCCCGCCGCCTCCTCGGCCTGGCTGCGGTCGCTGACGTACGTGAACAGCGCGTATCCGGCCACGAGCACCGCTATCAGCACGGCCTGCATGGCGAAGAGCTGGCCGGCCAGGCTGCGGGGGCGGGGGACGGGGATGCGCATGTCGCCAGTGTGCCTCCCCGGTCCGGGCCTGTCCGCCGGCTCATGCCGCAGACGCGGGGTCTGGCACGCCGATCTGCCGCGTTGTCGTCGGTTGCCGACGCTCCGCGTCGCCGCCCTCCTCTGCCTTGCAGCTCGACGCACCAGACCCCGCTCACCGGCGCCAGTGCGGTGCCGCCGCTCCCCTGCGACCTGATCCGCCGGACAGGCCCGCGTGAACTAAATGAACGGAAGGGTGACCGCCCTCACAGGGCAGGAGATAGTCACCGCATTCCTTAAACAGCCCGGACGTGAGCCGCACGCCGGTCATGCCGACGAAGACGTCAAGGAGGGCAGCCGTGGCCGCCAGCACCCCCGGATCAACTGGATCACCCGATACGGCACCCGTGGTCAAGAAGGACCGCACCCACTATCTGTACATCGCGGTGATCGTTGCCGTCGCCCTCGGCATCCTCGTCGGCATGGTCGCACCGGACTTCGCCGTCGAGCTGAAGCCGATCGGTACCGGCTTCGTGAGTCTGATCAAGATGATGATCTCGCCGATCATCTTCTGCACGATCGTCCTGGGTATCGGCTCGGTACGGAAGGCCGCCAAGGTCGGCGCCGTCGGCGGTATCGCCCTCGGCTACTTCATGGTCATGTCGCTGGTCGCGCTCGGTATCGGCCTCGTCGTCGGCAACATCCTCGACCCGGGTACGGGCCTCGCCGTCACCGACGCCGTCAAGGACGTCGGCCACGCCCAGGTCGACGCGGAGGCCAAGGACACCACCGAGTTCCTGCTCGGCATCATCCCGACGACCTTCGTCTCCGCCTTCACCGAGGGCGAGGTCCTCCAGACCCTGCTCATCGCCCTGCTGGCGGGCTTCGCGCTCCAGGCCATGGGCTCCACCGGGCAGCCGATCCTGCGCGGTGTCGAGCACATCCAGCGGCTCGTCTTCCGGATCCTCTCCATGGTGATGTGGGCCGCCCCGATCGGCGCCTTCGGTGCGATGGCCGCCGTCGTCGGTTCGGCGGGCGTGGACGCGCTGAAGGACCTCGCCCTCCTCATGGTGGGCTTCTACATCACCTGTTTCCTGTTCGTCTTCATCGTGCTCGGCGCGCTGCTGCGGGTGATCGCGGGCCTGAACATCCTCAAGCTCTTCAAGTACCTGGGCCGCGAGTTCCTGCTGATCCTCTCCACCTCCTCCTCCGAGTCCGCGCTGCCGCGGCTCATCGCGAAGATGGAGCACATGGGCGTCAGCAAGCCCGTCGTCGGCATCACCGTCCCGACCGGCTACTCCTTCAACCTCGACGGCACCATGATCTACATGACCATGGCCTCGCTGTTCATCGCCGACGCCATGGGTACGCCGATGTCGCTCGGTGAGCAGATCCCGCTGCTCCTGTTCCTGTTCGTCGCCTCGAAGGGCGCCGCCGGTGTCACCGGTGCCGGTCTGGCCACGCTCGCCGGCGGTCTCCAGTCGCACAAGCCCGCCCTGGTGGACGGCCTCGGCCTCATCGTCGGCATCGACCGCTTCATGAGCGAGGCCCGCGCCCTGACCAACTTCGCGGGCAACGCGGTCGCCACGGTGCTGATCGGCACCTGGACCAAGGAGATCGACCGCGCCCGGGTCGACCAGGTGCTCGCCGGACAGCTGCCCTTCGACGAGAAGACGCTGCTCGACGAGGACGGCGACGACGTTCATGCCCAGGTGCCGGAGCAGGGCGGCGAGAAGGAACTCGCCAAGGCGTGAGCGCCCGCTGAAACTCCGGGCGGCTGAACAACTCCCCCGTCGCTCAGCCGCCCGGGCCACACCACCGCGAGGGCCGTCGCCTCACCGAACTCTTACCCGCCCCCACTAGCCTGCCGCGCCTGCCCCCTACAGGCGCGGCAGGCTCATTCAGTGGAAGGCAGCACGGGGGATGACGATCGACTGGGACCGGCGGACATGTGCCCGCCGCGGGCATGTGACGTACGCGCCGGACGATCCCCGGCTGCGGATCCGGCTGCGTGCCGACACCGCGCTCGGCGAGGTCTGGCGCTGTCTGCGCTGCGGTGACTTCGTCCTCGGCGTGCCCCATGGCTCGGGTCCGGCCGCCGAGGCGCCCCTCGTGCCGCGCGGCAAGGTGCTCCGGGATCTGTTCGTACTGCGCTTCCTGGCGATCGAGCGGGCCGTGCGCGGGGTGTTCATCGTGCTGGTCGCGGCGGCCGTATGGAAGTTCAGCAACTCCCAGGACGCGGTGCGCCGGCTCTTCGACGAGTATCTCGACGTCTTCCGCCCCGTCTTCCGGCACTTCCACTACGACCTCGACCACTCACCGGTCGTCGGCACCATCCAGAAGACCTTCGGGTACCGGCACAACACCCTGGTCCTGGTAGCGGTGTTGCTCCTGGCCTACGCGCTCATCGAGCTCGTCGAGGCGGTCGGCCTCTGGTACGCCAAGCGCTGGGCGGAGTATCTGACGGTCGTCGCGACGGCCGCCTTCCTCCCCCTGGAGATCTACGAACTCACCGAGCACATCAGCTGGTTGAAGATCGGCACCCTGGTGCTGAACATCCTCGCCGTGCTCTACATCCTGCTGGCCAAGCGCCTGTTCGGCCTGCGCGGCGGCCACCGAGCCTTCGAGGAGGAGCGGCGGAGCGCCTCGCTGCTGGAGGTGGAGGAGGCGGCTGCCGTACCCGTCCAGGCGGGGCGGAAGTAGGCGGCGGCCCTACCCGTTCAGGCGGGCCCGGCGGGAGTGTGTCAGGCCCAAGGGTCGGTGATCTCCCGCAGCAGCGTCAGCGCCTCCCGCAGCTGCTTCATACGTCGCTTGCCGAGGTGTTCCTCCCATTCCCTCTCCACCTCGGCCACCACCCCGTCGGCCACCTCCTTGGCCTCCCACGCCTTCCGCGCCCCGCACACCAGCCGGGCCCGCTTGTCCGTCGGGTCCGGCATCCGTGTCACATAGCCCGTCTTCTCCAGCTGGTCGACCAGGAAGCCCGCGGTCTGCTTGGTGATCTGGGCCTGTTCGGCCAGCTCGGTCAGCCGGGTGCCGTGTGGGCCGATGCGCTGCATGACCCGGGCCTGGGCGGGCGTGAAGTCGTCGAAACCGGCCTCGGCGAGCGCGGCGAAGACACGGTTCTCCAGAGCCCGGTACGGGAGGAACAGGAGCACGCCCGTGCTGAGCTCGCTCTCCGCCACCATCGTCGACGCTCCCTCGGTCTGTCCTGAACTGCTTGACATTGGTCAGAGGCTCTGACTAATTTGGTCAGAGAAGCTTACCACTTGAGTGGGTGGTTCCCTTGGGCGTCATGCTGGAGACCGACGAGTTGTGGCAGGTCGTCGACCGTGAGCGCGCGAGCCTCGCGGACCTGCTGGAGAGCCTGGGCGCCGAGGAGTGGGAGACGCCCACACGCTGCGGGGACTGGCGGGTGCGGGACGTCGCCGCCCATCTGACCCTCGCGGCCCGCATCACCCGAGGTCAGGCCGTACGGGAGATGATCCGCGCCCGCGGCGACTGGAACCGGATGATCCATGACACGGCCGTCCGCGAGGCAGAGGCCCCCGTCGAGGTGATCGTCGGCCATCTGCGGTCGATCATCGGCTCCCGGCGTCTCGCGCCCATGACCTCGCCGCACGAACCCCTGCTCGACCTCCTCGTCCACGGCCAGGACATCGCCCTCGCGCTGGGCCGGGAACGGGAGGTGTCGCCGACGGCCGCCCGCGCCGCCGCCGAGCGCGTCTGGACCATGCGGCTCCCGCCCCGGCCCTGGCCCCTGCCGAAGGCCCGGCTCGTCGCCACCGACATCGCGTGGACGCGCGGGGCCGGAGACGAGATCCGGGGGCCGATCGCCGCCCTGCTCCTGCTGCTCACCGGCCGCCCGGAGGGAGCCCGCGAGTGGGCGGGGCGCACCGGGGAGCCGTGGACGGGGGTCACGACTCCCCGGTGACGGAACTCCCTGGTGACGGGAGTCCCCGGTGACGTGGCTCCCTCGGTGACGCGGTGACGCCCCCTGACCCTTTCCGGGCTCTTCGCGACCACTTGCCCCAAATGCTTTGACCCGCCGTCGCGCGAGGCCCACGCTGGAGAGCCATGACGGGCACGGTCGGGCAACGTCGCGACACACGGAGGTGGGCATGGGGGAACCGGGCGATGTGGAGATCCTCGGCAGCAAGGAGTACGAGGCGAGGTACGGCGAGCACCGGGAACCCTCGCCCCTGTCGATCGACCGCGTCAACGAGCTGTTCTCCGAGTTCCTCATGGCCGTCGCCCGCCCCAAACGCGCCGATCCGGACGGCAGTCGCGACCTCGCCAAGCGCCTCCGCGACCATCTCGGCGCGGCCCCCACGGACCGCCCCGTGGTGAAGGCCGCGTACGCCTCCTTCGAGCTGCCCAATGTCCATCTCGCCCTGGAGCGCTGGTTCGCCGCCGACGGCCGCACCCATGAGCTGATCGGCATGCGCGGCGCCCAGCACCACGGCGAGCTCACCCTCGGCGACATCATCGACGCCGCCGACCGCTACGACCGCTTCGTCGTCGGCGCCGTCGACTACGCCCAGCTGCCGGTCTCCCCGGACACCGAACTGGCCTGTGTCTCCTGCGGTTTCTACCTCGGCACGGACGGCGAGGAGCGGTTCGTCGTCCTGCTGCGCGGCCCGCAGGACGAGTACGGACGCAACAAGGTCGAGGTCGAAGTCCTCGCCACAGACAAGGAGTTCGGGGACCGGGTGCTCGCCGAGGTCGATGTGCTCGTGCGTGAGTACAACGTCTTCCGCGGCCAGGTTCTGTCCTTCGAGGGCTCCGAGTTCGGCCACGGCCTCGGTCCGTTCCGCTTCCACCGTCGCCCCGGTCTGACCCGCGCCGACATCGTGCTGCCCGCCGGGCTGCTGGAGCGGGTGGAACGCCAGGTCGTGGGGGTGGCCCGGCGCCGCGAGCAGCTCCGCGCGGCCGGCCAGCACCTGCGCCGCGGTCTGCTGCTGTACGGCCCGCCCGGCACCGGCAAGACCCACACCATCCGGTATCTCCTGTCCCACCTGCCGCAGTTCACCGTGGTGATCCTGTCCGGCGAGAGCATCTCGGCCATCGGCCCCGCCTGTTCCCTCGCCCGGATGCTCCAGCCCGCCCTCGTCGTCCTGGAGGACTGCGACCTGATCGCCGAGGCCCGCGACTACGGCGGCGGTGAACAGCCCCTGCTCTTCCAGGTGCTGAACGAGATGGACGGTCTCGGCGACGACGCCGATGTCGCCTTCCTCCTCACCACCAACCGCGCCGACCTGCTGGAACCCGCCCTCGTCCAGCGCCCGGGACGCGTCGATCTCGCCGTCGAGATCCCGCTCCCGGACGCCGAGGGCCGCGCGGCCCTGCTGGCGCTGTACGGGGGTGGAGTCGGCCTCGGCAGGGAGATCACGGACGAGGTCGTGGCCCGCACCGAGGGCACGACCGCCTCCTTCACCAAGGAGCTCGTACGACGCTCCGTGCTGATCGCCGCCGAACGGGAATCGGCGCGCACCGAGGCACGGGACGTCCGCGAGGCCCTTGACGAACTGCTCTCCGACCGTGACCGGTTGACCCGACGCCTGTTGGGAGTGCGGGGCGCGAGGGACATCGAGGACGAGGAGTGGACGCTGGAGGAGCGGACGGAGGACGAGCGGACCGAGGACTAGCCGAGCGGCTCCAGCCGCGCCAACTCCGCCCCGCTCAGCACCAGTTCCGCCGCCCCGGCCGAGTCCCGGATCGTCTCCGGGCGGCTCGCCCCCGGGATCGGGATCACGGTCGGGGACTTCGCCAGCAGCCAGGCGAGGCCCACCTGTTGGGGGCTGACCCCGCGTTCGGCCGCGATCTCGTGGAAGGCGCCGAACCGCAGGGAACCCGCGAGGCCCGACGGGCCGTCCAGGGAACTGCGGGAGAGGCCGCCGAGCGGGCTCCAGGGGAGGAAGGCGAGGCCGAGTTCGGTGCACAGACGTAGTTCGGCCTCGCTGTCGCGGACCTTTGGCGAGTACCGGTTCTGGACGGACACCAGGCGGTCGCCCAGGATGCCGTGCGCCGCGCGGATCTGGTCGACGTCGGTGTTGGAGACGCCGGCCAGCCGGATCTTGCCCTCGTCGAGCAGTTCGCGCAGCGCGCCGACCGACTCCTCGAAGGGGACGGCGGGATCGGGCTTGTGGAGCTGGTAGAGGCCGATGGCCTCGACGCCGAGCCGCTTCAGCGAGCCCTCGGCGGCGCGCTTGAGGTGGCGTGGGTCGCCGTTCACCGTCCAGTTGCCGTCGGCAGGGCGGCCCCGGCCGCCCTTCGTGGCGATCAGCACGTCGGCGCCGGCCAGGGCGCGGGCCACGAGCCGTTCGTTGTGGCCGGGTTCGGCGCCGGGCAGGTGGTACGAGTCCGCCGTGTCGAAGAGGGTCACCCCGGCGTCCAGCGCCGCCCGCACGGTCGCCAGGGCACGCTGCTCGTCCGGCCGGCCCTCGATGGACAGCGGCATCGCGCCGAGTCCCACGGCACTCACCTTCAGATCTCCGAGTCTGCGGTACCGCATGTCAGTCGCCGTCCTTCCCGAGGGTCTCCGCGACGGCCGTCGACAGCCATGCCGGTGCCGCGCGGAAGGTGAAACCGAGCCGTCTGGCACGGGAGTTGTCCATGGCGTAGGAGCGGAAGAAGGAGAACGGCGAGACCTCGCCGACCTCGACGAGCTGGAGCACGACCTTGCCGGCGGGAATCCGCGCGACGATCGCCTCGCACAGGTCGACGGTGGTCAACGGGCCGTGGGAGGCCGCGTTGACCGGGCCCGTGAAGTCCTCGCCCACCGTCCAGGCCAGGAAGTCGGCGATCTCCTCGACGTGGATGAAGGTGGCGGGCTGGTTGGAGAAGGGCACCGCGATCGGTTCGTGGGCCCGGATCCGGGAGGCGTAGTGCTCAAGGCGCCCGGTGAAGTCGTCGTCGCCGCCCAGTACATGGGCCACGCGCACGGCCACGTAGGGGAAGTCCGGCGCGGCGGCGAACACCGCCTCCGCCTGCCGCTTGCCCTCGCCGTAGTGGGCGTCCAGGAACTCCGGGTCCTCCCAGGGGAGTTCGAGATCGACGGTGACCGTCGACGGGTCGACGGCGTCCTCCCGTACGGGCGTGATGGAGTCCTCGTACTCGTACACCTCGACCGTCGACGTCATCACATAGCGGCCGGTGCGGCCCGTGAAGACCCGGCGGGCGATCGCCGCCTGGCGCGGGGTGTAGCAGACCTGGTCGACGACGACGTCGAACGTGCGCGAACCGAGGGCTTCCAGAAGGGACTTCTCGTCGTCGCGGTCGGCCACGAGACGCACCGCGCCGGGCGGCGGCGCCGACGAGCCGCGATTGAGGACCGTCACCCGGTCCCCGGCGGCCAGCAGCCGCGATATCAGCCGCTTGCCGAAATAGCGGTTGCCGCCGATGACCAGTACCTCTCGTGCCTTTTCCATGACCATAATTCTCCTGGCATACACCCGCGTCCTGAAGGGGGAACCATGGGAGTTCAGGCCGAGACACCGAAAGAACCGCGGCCGTTGCGCCCCGCCGCCAGTGAAACCTCGGCGGCTTTCGACGCGCTGGACCGGGAGATCCTCCAGCTGCTCCAGACCGACGGCCGGATCAAGCTGAGCGAGCTGGGCCGCCGGGTCCGGCTGAGCCCGGCGGCCGTCACCGAGCGGGTGCGGCGGCTGGAGGCGGCGGGTGTGATCAGCGGGTACGGCGCCCATGTGGTGCCGAGCCGGCTCGGGTACGGCATCCAGGCGTTCATCCGGGTCAACCCGCACGGCGGCTACAACCTCAAGCACCCGAGGACCCTGGAGCTGATCGAGCGCCCGGAGATCATCGAGGTGCACCACGCGGTCGGCGAGGACTGCTGGATCCTCAAGGTCGCCGTCCGGGACACCGTCCATCTGGAGGAGGTGCTCGAGGAGGTCTCCGTCCTCGGCCGCACCACGACCTCGATCGTGCTGACCTCCCCGGTGCAGCGGAAGCCACTGTTGCCTTGACGTCGGCGTAAAGGATTACGTTCGTGGACATGCGCATCGGCGAGCTGGCCGCGCGGGCCGGGACCACGACCCGGACGCTGCGGTACTACGAGTCACGCGGGCTGCTGCCCGCCCGGCGGGGCGGCAACGGATACCGGACCTACGACGAGAGCGACCTGCGGCTGCTGCGGCAGATCCGGACACTCCAGGACTTCGGGTTCGACCTGGAGGAAACCCGGCCCTTCGTGGAATGCCTACAGGCCGGTCACCCCGAGGGGGACACCTGTCCCGCCTCGATCGACGTCTACCGGCGCAAGCTGGCGGAGCTGGACGAGCTGATCGGCGAGCTCCAGGCGGTGCGGGCGCAGATCGGCGTGCGGCTGGCCACGGCCGGGGGCGAGCCGCCCCTGTGCGAACTGGGAGGGCAGGAACTGTGATGGATGTGACGGACGCGGACTTCGCGGACGAGGTGATCGGGGCGGAGCTTCCGGTACTGGTGGAGTTCACGGCGGACTGGTGCCCGCCGTGCCGGCAGATGGGGCCGGTGCTGCGCGCGCTCGCCGCCGAGGAGGCCGACCGGCTCAAGGTGGTGCAGTTGAACGTGGACCACAATCCGCTGACCACGAACGCCTACAAGGTCCTCTCGATGCCCACGTTCATGGTCTTTTGCGACGGTGAGCCGGTGAAGTCCATGGTGGGTGCCCGGGCGAAGCGGCGGCTGCTGGAGGAACTCGCCGACGTGATCTGATGACCCGCGACTTCTGAACACGAAAAAATCCCCTCGGCAATTGCGCCGGGGGGATTCGTTTGCTTAGACTCAATGGTTCGCGACTTTACGGGAATTGAGTCGTGGAGAAGTTCAGTAGGCACAGTATATCTGCGTGGGAGTGGAATTGTCAAACAGCGATGAAATTCGCGGTGAGCAGGAATTCATCGACACCCTGTACGCGCATGTGGACGCCTTGCGCGCAGACACCGAGGTCGGAGTCACCGACGCCCTCGCCCAGGGCAACACGCCCATGCAGGCCCGGCTGGAACGGGACATCCTGGTCGCCGAGCGCTCGGGGCTGCTCGCCGCGCTCAACGCGGTCGACGGCTCGCTGTGCTTCGGCCGGATCGATCTGACGTCCGGGACCAGCCATCACATCGGCCGTATCGGACTGCGCACCGACGATGCCGAACGCACCCCGATCCTGATCGACTGGCGCGCGGAGGTCGCCCGGCCCTTCTATCTGGCCACCGGCCACACCCCGATGGGCCTCAGGCGCCGACGCCACCTCACCACCGAGGGCCGTACGGTCACCACCCTGCACGACGAGATCCTCGACCTCGGCGACCAGGAGCGCACCGGCCATGAGGACCCGACCGGCGACGCCGTGCTGCTCGCCGCGCTGGACGCCGCGCGCACCGGCCGGATGCACGACATCGTGCAGACCATCCAGGCCGAACAGGACGAGATCATCCGCGCCCCGCACCGCGGCGTGCTGGTGGTCGAGGGCGGCCCCGGCACCGGCAAGACGGCCGTCGCCCTGCACCGCGCCGCGTATCTGCTCTACGAACACCGGGAGTTGCTCGCCAAGCGCGCCGTGCTGATCGTCGGCCCCAACCCCGCCTTCCTCGGCTACATCGGCGAGGTGCTGCCCTCGCTCGGTGAGACGGGCGTGCTGCTCGCGACGGTCGGGGAGCTGTTCCCCGGGGTGAAGGCGACGGCCGCCGACACCCGGGCCGCGGCGGCGGTGAAGGGGCGCGCCGACATGGCCGACGTCCTCGCCGACGCCGTACGCGACTGGCAGGCGCTGCCCGACCCGGTGATCGCGATCGAGCACGACCGGGAGGTGCTGATGCTCGACGACGGGCTGGTGAAGGTGGCCCGGGAGCGGACCCGGGCCGCGCGGCTGCCGCACAACGTGGCGCGCGAGCACTTCGAGGGCCACATCCTCAACACCCTCACCGAGCTGTACGCCGAGCGCGTCGGCACCGACCCGTACGACGGCAGCAGCCTCCTCGACCCGGCCGACATCACCCAGATCCGTGACGAGATCGCCGAGAACCCCGAAGTATGGGCCGCCATCGACCAGTTGTGGCCGCGGCTGACCCCGCAGCGGCTGGTCGCCGACTTCCTCGCCGACCCGGTGGGCTATCTCCCCGACGAGGACGCGGCAGCGATTCGCCGCCTGGTGACCCGCAGCTGGACGGTGGCGGACGTACCGCTGCTCGACGAGGCCGCCGAACTCCTCGGCGTGGACGAGCGGGTGGCGCGGGCCCGCGCCGAGCAGGAGCGGGAGACACAAGTGGCGTATGCGCAGGGCGTCCTTGACGTGTCGTACGCCTCCCGTACCTATGAGTTCGAGGACATCGACGACGAGGACTCCGAGGTGCTGTCGGCGCACGACATCATCGACGCCGAACGGTTCGCCGAGCGACAGGAGGAGGACGACCACCGCAGCGCCGCCGAGCGCGCGGCGGCCGACCGGACGTGGGCCTTCGGGCACATCATCGTCGACGAGGCGCAGGAACTGTCGCCGATGGCCTGGCGGTTGCTCATGCGGCGCAGCCCGACCCGCTCGATGACCCTGGTCGGCGACCCGGCCCAGACGGCGGAGGCGGCCGGTGTCGGCTCCTGGTCGGACATCCTGGAGCCGTATGTCGAGGACCGCTGGGAGCACACCCGGCTGGGCGTCAACTACCGCACCCCCGCCGAGATCATGGACCTCGCCGCGGCCGTCGTACGGGCCGAGAACCCGGACTTCGAGCCGCCGAGTTCGGTCCGCTCGACGGGTGTACGGCCCTGGGTCCGCGCCACCGACGACCTGCCCGGCGCCGTCGCCAAGGCGGTCGAGGAGCTGACCCCCGCGGAGGGCCGGCTCGCGGTCATCGCCCCGCGCCAGTTGCACCGCAGGCTCGCGGCACAGCTGGACGGGGTCACGGCGGGCGCCGAGCCCGACCTCACACGGACCGTCGTACTCCTCGAACCGCGTCAGTCCAAGGGCCTCGAGTTCGACTCGGTGCTGGTGGTCGAACCGGGGCTGTACGGCACGAGCGACCTGTACGTGGCGCTGACCCGGGCGACCCAGCGGCTGGGCGTGGTGCACACGGGGCGGCTGCCCGGGGCGCTGGCCGGTCAGGAGGACGGGGTCGCCGTGGGCGAGGGGGAGTAGGTCGGGTGCAGGGACGGGGCGAGGGGCTCCAGGGACGCGCACAGGGCGGTCGGGAAGTCCGGCTCCCTGTCCCGCACCGCCCGGCAGCCCCCTTCCGTCGTCCGGAAGAACGGCTTCCAGCCCGACTTCTCGGCCCGGTAGAACCAGCGGTCGCCCAGCCGGGACGTGCAGGCACTGTCCGCCGGGTCGCCGCAGACCGGGCCGGTGCGCCAGGAGATGTCCAGGACCAGCCACTTGCCGTCGCAGTGCTCGGCGTCACGGTAGGTGTGCGCGGGCGCGTCGACCGCCTTCACCGCCTGCTCGTAGGAGCCGGTGGTGCAGCCGGTGGCCGGCGGGGTGCAGCCCAGGTCGCCGCAGAGGCGCAGGGCGGGCAGGCCGGCGCCGTCGGCGGTGAAGACGGTGCCGGGGTAGCCGACCGCCAACTCGTGCCCGCCCAGCGGTTCGGTGAGCTTCACCCGAGCCTTGGCCGTGGTGGTCCTCGTGCAGCCGGAGGCTCGGTCGCCCGCCGGTGAGTCGTAGGTGACCTGGACGTTCACGGTGTTGCGCACGGGCTCGGTGAGCACGGCTCTGAGGTGGCGCACGCATGGCTTCGGACCACTGGGCACCGTCGCGGCGACGGTCACCGTGCGCTGGTCGGGGCTGAGGGTGGCGCCGGTGATCCCGATGGGCGCGGACAGGGTCCACGGCAGGGCGGTGGCCGACGGGGTGGTGTCGTCCCGACCGGCCACCTGAGTCCCGCACGCGCCTAGCAGTAGCACGGCGAGCGCGCAGAGCAGGGCGGCCGCAGCCGCCCCGCGCGTGCTTCCGGATCGCTTCAACCCTCAACTCCCGCGTGAGGCACTCACACCGACCCGGACCACTCTAAAGAGTGCCGCTCTCGGCTACGCGGGCCGTAGCCAGACCGTTGCCAGGGGCGGCAGGGTCAGTTGGATGCTGGCCGGGCGGCCGTGCCAGGGCGTCGCCTCCGGTTTCACGGCGTCCGGGTTGGTGACGTCGCCCCCGCCGTACCTGCCGAGGTCGGTGTTGAGGGCCTCGTGCCAGGCGGGGATGTCGTCGGGGACGCCGAGGCGGTAGTCGTGGCGGACGACGGGGGCGAAGTTGGAGACCGCGAGCAGGGGCGTGCCCTCCGCGTCGTAGCGCAGGAAGGCGAAGACATTGTCGTCCGCCGCGTCCCCGACGACCCACTGGAAACCGTCGGGCGTGGTGTCGCACTGCCACAGCGCCGGGGTGTGGCGGTAGACGAGGTTGAGGTCGCGGACCAGGTCCCGGACACCACGATGGTCGGGCTCGGCGCCGTAGGCCGGGTCCAGCAGCCACCAGTCCGGTCCGTGCGCCTCGGACCATTCGGCGCCCTGGGCGAACTCCTGTCCCATGAAGAGGAGTTGCTTGCCGGGGTGGGCCCACATGAAGCCGAGGTAGGCGCGGTGGGTGGCGCGCTGCTGCCACCAGTCGCCGGGCATCTTGGAGACCAACGACCGCTTGCCGTGGACGACTTCGTCGTGGGAGATGGGAAGGACGTAGTTCTCGCTGTACGCGTAGACCATCGAGAAGGTCATCTCGTGGTGGTGGTACTTGCGGTGCACCGGCTCGTGCTGGACGTAGCCGAGCGAGTCGTGCATCCAGCCCATGTTCCACTTCAGGCCGAAACCGAGGCCGCCGAAGCCGCCCGGGCCGATGTGGTGGGTGGCCCGGGTGACGCCGTCCCAGGCCGTGGACTCCTCGGCGATGGTGACGACTCCCGGGGCCCGCCGGTACACGGTCGCGTTCATCTCCTGGAGGAACGCCACCGCGTCGAGGTTCTCCCGGCCGCCGTGCTCGTTGGGCAGCCACTGGCCCGGCTCGCGCGAGTAGTCGAGGTAGAGCATCGAGGCGACGGCGTCGACCCGCAGCCCGTCGATATGGAACTCCTCGCACCAGTACACGGCGTTGGCGACCAGGAAGTTGCGCACCTCACGGCGGCCGAAGTCGAACTCCAGGGTGCCCCAGTCGGGGTGGGCGGAACGGAGCGGGTCCGCGTGCTCGTACAGGGGCCGCCCGTCGAACTCGGCCAACGCCCAGTCGTCGCGCGGGAAGTGGGCCGGGACCCAGTCCATCAGCACGCCGATCCCGGCCTGGTGCAGGGCGTCGACGAGGAACTTGAAGTCGTCGGGGGTGCCGAGGCGGGCGGTCGGGGCGTAGAACCCGGTGACCTGGTAGCCCCAGGAGCCGCCGAAGGGATGCTCGGCGACCGGCATCAGCTCGACGTGCGTGAAACCCAGATCCTTCACGTATGCCGGGAGCTGCTCGGCGAGTTGACGGTAGGTCAGTCCGGGTCGCCAGGAGGCGAGATGGACCTCGTACACCGAGAACGGCGCCTCGTGCGCGGGGACGGCCGCCCGGGACTCCAGCCAGGCCGCGTCCTGCCACACATGGTGCGAGGCGTGCACGATGGACGACGTCTCGGGCGGGACCTGGGTGCGGCGGGCCAGCGGGTCGGCCCGCAGGGTCCTCGAACCGTCCGGACGCGTGATCGCGAACTTGTACAGCTCGCCCTCTCCGATGCCGGGCACGAACAGCTCCCAGATGCCGGAGCCGCCCAGGGAGCGCATCGGATGGCCCGTGCCGTCCCAGAAGTTGAAGGTGCCGGCCAGGCTGACGCCGCGGGCGTTCGGCGCCCACACCGTGAAGCGGGTGCCCGCCACGCCCTGGTGGGTCATGGGCTCGGCGCCGAGCGCCTTCCACAGCTCCTCGTGCCGGCCCTCGCCGATCAGATGCAGATCCAGGTCGCCGACGGCGGGCAGGAAGCCGTACGCGTCCTCGATCTCCTGTTCCGAGCCCTCGTACGTCACCAGCAGCCGGTAGGCCGGGACCTCCCCGAGCGGGAGGAGACCGCTGAAGAACCCGTCCCCGTCGTCGTGCAGCTCGGCGCGCAGGGAGCCGGCGAGGACGGTGACGGAGAGGGCGTACGGCTTGAAGGCGCGGAAGGCCGTGCCGCCCGGGACGGGATGCGCGCCGAGGACGGAGTGCGGGTCGTGGTGGGTGGCGGAGAGGAGACGGTCGCGGTCGTGGGCGTCGATGGCGGGGGAGACGGGGGTCTCCGGCACAGACACGGACACAGGCGCGGGGGCGGACTTCGGGGCGACGGCCTTCTTCGTTTTCGCGGCGGTCTTCTTGATCGCTTCTTTCTTGGCCGTCGCTTTCTTGGCCGTCGCTTTCTTGGTCGTCGTCTTCTCGGCCGTGGCTTTCTTGACCGTGGCCGTCTTTGCTGACGCCTTCTTCGCGGTCGCTTTCTTCTTCGGGTCCGATCCGCTGGGCGTGGGCGTGGGCGGAGTCACGGGGGAGCCTCCTCGGCGAGCGTGAAGTCAGAACAGGTCGGATGTGGCGTACCGCTCGATCGCCGCCATCGGCACCGGCAGCCAGTCCGGGCGGTGCCTGGCCTCGTAGACGACCTCGTAGATCGCCTTGTCCGTCTCGTACGCGCGCAGCAGGACCGGGTCGGTCCGCGGGTCCGTGCCGCTGACCTCGGCGTACCCGGAGCAGTACGCGGCCCGGCAGGCATGGGCCCAGCCCGGCGCGGGCGGGTCGGCGGAGAGCGCCGCGTAGTCGAAGGAGCGGAGCATGCCGGCGACGTCCCGGGCGGGCGGCTGCGGCATCCGCCGCTCGGCCAGCGGCTTCGACGGCTCGCCCTCGAAGTCGATCAGCGACCACGGTCCGGTGGGCGAGCGCAGACACTGGCCGAGATGCAGATCGCCGTGGATGCGCTGCGCGGTCCAGGTACGGCCCTCCGCGGCCAGGTCGGCCAGCGCGCTGAACGCCGAGTGCAGCCCAGGGCCGTACGCGGCGAGCGCGGGCACCGCCTGGACGGCCGCGTCGAGGCGCTCGATCATGCCGTCGGCCAGGAGGCGCAGCTGCGCGGCGCCGAGGGTCACCGAGGGCAGGGCGTGGGCCAGCGCGGTGTGCACCTCGGCGGTGGCCCGCCCCAGCGCCCGCGCCTCCGCGCTGAAGTCCTCGCCCTTGGCCAGCTGGCGCAGCGCCAGCTCCCAGCCGTCCGCCGCGCCCTTCACGAAGGGTTGCAGCACACCGAGGACGTACGACTCCCCGTCCAGATCGGCGCTCATCCACGCCGTCGGTGCCGGTACCCGCGGGCAGCCCTCGCGGGCCAGCGCCAGCGGCAGCTCCAGGTCGGGGTTGACGCCCGGCACGACCCGGCGGAGCAGCTTGAGGATGAACGTATCTCCGTAGACGACCGACGTGTTGGACTGCTCGGCGGTCATCACCCGGGGCACCAGACCTGACCGGATCTCCTGGTCCGGGTCCCGTTCACAGCGGAGCCCGCCGATGCGGGTCCGGGAGCGCAGCGCCTCCAGGAGCACCTCGGCGGGCCGGGGGTCGTACAGGGCCTCGTACACCGTGCGTCCGGCGAGGGGGCCCTCCTCCACATGGCCGATCAGCGCGGGCGCCAGATGGGGTGGCAGCGCCTCGCGCACACCTATGAGGAGCTGGTAGCAGTCCCAGGGCGCGGCCGGCTGATGGGCCTGCACGAGCAGGTGGTAGAGGCCCAGCTTGCGGTCGGCCGGCAGCAGTTCGGTCGCCGCGACCAGCGTGAAGCCGGTGACCGGACGGCCCTTGCCGGCGAACCAGCGCTGCCGCGGCAGCCATTCCCGCAGCAGTGGATCAAGTGACGCAAGCAGGCCCGGATGTGTCGTGGCAGTACGGATGACGGCTTCCGACATGGCGTCGCGTCCTTTCCCCGGATGGTCGGGGTGTTACTGATGCGTGCCCAGGGCGGGGCGGGAGAAACCGGGAACCAGCCGCCCCGCCGGGTCTCTCAGGCGGCGTCCTTGCGGAGCCGGAACCAGTAGAAGCCGTGCCCTGCCAGTGTCAGCAAGTACGGCAGTTCACCGATGGCCGGGAACCGCACCCCGCCGAACAGCTCCACCGGATGCCGTCCGTTGAAGGTGCTCAGGTCCAGCTCCGTGGGCTGCGCGAAGCGGGAGAAGTTGTGCACGCACAGGACGAGATCGTCCTCGTACTCCCGCAGGAACGCGATCACCGCCGGGTTGGACGACGGGAGTTCCGTGTAGGAGCCCAGGCCGAACGCCAGGTTCTGCTTGCGGATCTCGATCATGCGGCGGGTCCAGTGCAGCAGCGAGGAGGGCGACGACATCGACGCCTCGACGTTGGTGACCTGGTAGCCGTAGACGGGGTCCATGATGGTCGGCAGATACAGGCGTCCCGGATCGCAGGACGAGAAGCCCGCGTTGCGGTCCGGGGTCCACTGCATGGGGGTGCGGACGGCGTCGCGGTCGCCGAGCCAGATGTTGTCGCCCATGCCGATCTCGTCGCCGTAGTAGAGGATCGGCGAGCCGGGGAGCGACAGCAGGAGAGCTGTGAACAGCTCGATCTGGTTGCGGTCGTTGTCCAGGAGGGGCGCGAGCCGCCGCCTGATGCCGATGTTGGCGCGCATCCGCGGGTCTTTCGCGTACTCGGCCCACATGTAGTCGCGTTCCTCGTCGGTGACCATTTCGAGGGTGAGCTCGTCATGGTTGCGCAGGAAGATGCCCCACTGGCAATTGGAGGGGATCGCGGGGGTCTTGGCGAGGATTTCCGAGACGGGGTAGCGGGATTCGCGGCGGACCGCCATGAAGATGCGGGGCATGACCGGGAAGTGGAAGGCCATGTGGCATTCGTCGCCGCCGGTGGCGTAGTCGCCGAAGTAGTCGACGACGTCCTCCGGCCACTGGTTCGCCTCCGCCAGCACCACCGTGTCCGGGTAGGAGGCGTCGATCTCCTTGCGGACCCGCTTCAGGAACTCATGGGTTGCCGGAAGGTTTTCGCAGTTGGTGCCTTCCTGCTGGTAGAGGTAGGGCACCGCGTCGAGCCGGAAACCGTCGATGCCCAGGTCCAGCCAGAACCGCAGGGCGGAGATCATCTCCTCCTGGACCGCCGGGTTCTCGTAGTTGAGGTCCGGCTGGTGGGAGAAGAAGCGGTGCCAGTAGTACTGCTTGCGGACCGGGTCGAAGGTCCAGTTGGACGCCTCGGTGTCGACGAAGATGATCCGCGCGTCCGCGTACTGCTTGTCGTCGTCGGCCCAGACGTAGTAGTCGCCGTAGGGGCCGTCGGGGTCCCGCCTCGACTCCTGGAACCACGGGTGCTGGTCGCTGGTGTGGTTCATGACGAAGTCGATGATGACGCGCATGCCGCGCTGGTGGGCGGCGTCGACGAACTCGACGAAGTCGGCGAGGTCGCCGAACTCGGGCAGGACGGCGGTGTAGTCGGAGACGTCGTAACCGCCGTCGCGCAGCGGCGACTTGAAGAAGGGCGGCAGCCACAGGCAGTCGACACCCAGCCATTGCAGGTAATCGAGTTTGGCGGTGAGGCCCTTGAGGTCGCCGACGCCGTCGCCGTTGCTGTCCTGGAAGGAGCGGACGAGCACCTCGTAGAAGACGGCGCGCTTGAACCAGTCGGGGTCCCGGTCCTTCGCCGGGGTGTCCTCGAAGGTGTCCTGGACGGGCTCGTTGACGATCATGTTGTGGGTGACCCTCCGATCTGCGGGGTGGACGGTCGCAGGACGGTGAGGATGTGCGCGGGACGAGTGCCCGGTTCGAGACGCACGTAGTTCGCCCTGCCCCAGTGATAGGTCTCGCCGGTGAGCTCGTCGCGCACCGGCACCGACTCGTGCCATTCCAGGCCGAGTTGCGGCATGTCCAACGAGACCGTGGCTTCCTGGGTGTGGTGGGGGTCGAGGTTGGCCACCACCAGAACCGTGTTCGAACCGCTCTGTTTCGAGTAGACGATCACCTCTTCCTTGTCCGCGTGATGGAAGTGGAGATCGCGCAGTTGGCGGAGGGCGGGACTGGCCCGCCTGATCTCGTTGAGGCGGGTGATCAGGGGGGTGATGTTGTCGTTCTCCGTTTCCCAGTCGCGGGGGCGGAGTTGGTATTTCTCGGAGTGGAGGTATTCCTCGCTGCCGTCGCGCAGGGGGGTGTTCTCGCAGAGTTCGTAGCCGCTGTAGATGCCCCAGGCGGGGGAGAGGGTGGCGGCCAGGACGGCGCGGACCTCGAAGGCGGGGCGTCCGCCGTGCTGGAGGTAGGCGTGCAGGATGTCGGGGGTGTTGGCGAAGAAGTTGGGCCGCATGTAGGCGGCCGCCTCCCCGGACAGCTCGGTGAGGTACTCGGTGAGTTCCTGTTTGGTGTTGCGCCAGGTGAAGTACGTGTAGGACTGCTGGAAGCCGATCTGTCCGAGGGTGTGCATCATCGCGGGCCGGGTGAAGGCCTCGGCCAGGAAGATGACGTCGGGGTCGGTGGCGTTGATGTCCGCGATCACCTGCTGCCAGAAGACGACCGGTTTGGTGTGCGGGTTGTCGACGCGGAAGATCCGCACCCCGTGGTCCATCCAGTGCCGCAGCACCCGCAGCGTCTCGGCGACCAGGCCCTCCAGGTCGGCGTCGAAGGCGATGGGGTAGATGTCCTGGTACTTCTTGGGCGGGTTCTCGGCGTAGGCGATGGTGCCGTCGGGGCGGTGGTGGAACCACTCGGGGTGTTTGTGGACCCAGGGGTGGTCCGGCGAGCACTGGAGGGCGAAGTCGAGGGCGATCTCCAGGCCGTGCCGTCGAGCGGTGGCGACGAAGTCGTCGAAGTCCTCGATCGTGCCCAGGTCCGGGTGGACGGCGTCGTGCCCGCCCTCCGGTGAGCCGATCGCCCACGGCACCCCGACATCCTCGGGCCGGGCCGACAGCGTGTTGTCGGGCCCCTTGCGGAAGGTGGTGCCGATCGGGTGGATCGGCGGCAGATACACGACGTCGAAGCCCATCGCCGCGATCGCGGGGAGCCTGCGGGCGGCGGTGCGGAAGGTGCCGTGCGGACGCTTAGGAGTGCCTTCGGAGCGGGGGAAGAACTCGTACCAGGACCCGTACAGGGCCCGTTCCCGTTCCACCAGCAGCGGCAGCGGCTCGGAGGCGGTGACGAACTCCCGCAGCGGATACGCGGCCAGCACCGCGTCCACCTCCGGCGTCAACGCCGCCGCCAACCGGGCCGTGGCCGGGCGGGACTCGTCCCTGAGGGCGCTCACGGCGGCCCGGAGGATCTTGCGCCGCCCCTTGGGGGCACCTTCGGCGGCCCGCTCGTACAGGCGCGCGCCCTCCTCCAGGACCAGCTCGGTGTCCATGCCCGCCGGGATCTTGATGCCGGCGTGATGGCGCCAGGTGCTGATCGGGTCGCCCCACGCCTCGACCTGGAAGGTCCAGTGGCCCGTGGCCCCGGGGGTGACGTCGGCGCCCCAGCGGTCGGTGCCGGGGACGAGTTCACGCATCGGCGTCCATGGGCCGGCCCGGCCCTCGGGGTCTTTCAGGACGACGTTGGCGGCGACCGCGTCATGGCCCTCGCGGAACACGGTGGCGGTGACCTGGAAGGTCTCGCCGGTGACCGCCTTGGCCGGGCGGCGCCCTTGCTGGACGACCGGGCGGACGTCCAGGACGGGTATCCGTCCGACGCCTGGGGTCTGACCGATGCCGGGGGCCTGGCCGGCGCCGGAGGTCTGTCCGGTGCCGGAGGTCCGGCCGGTGTCAGGGGTGTCGTCCGCGGAGGGTGGCTCCGGAGGGGACGGTGGCCCGGTGACGGCGGGCCGCGTGCTGGACGTCGGGGGTGCTGACGAGTGGTGCGTGGCGGGCATGACCGCTCCTGTCCGCGTCAACTGGGGGTGGGCGGATGGCTGTGGGGAGGTGGGTCCTGCGTGGTGATCCCGAGTGGTGCCGTGTGTTCCCGTGATGTGGCTGGGGGTGTACCGGAGGAGCCTTCCCACCCTATTCGGGTGGGCAATCCGGCACTTTGTTAACTACTCACGCGTATGTCTACACACAAGACCGGCCCCGTCCGAAACGAACGGGACCGGTGTCCGCGTACCGTGCCTGAAGCCTCGCCCACGCGTGCTACGAGCCCGGAACCTGTAGGAGTCTGTCCGGTGAACCGAGCCCGCGTCCGGAGACCTCGCCGGACGCCGCCAGCGTGACCAGCGCCTTCGACACCTGAGCGGGCGTGGCCTTCGGGTGGTCGGCCAGATAGAGCGCGGCCGCCCCCGCGGCGTGCGGGGTCGCCATCGACGTACCCGAGTAGGTCGCCTTGGCCCTGTCACCCTTGTTGGAAGATGACGTGATCGCGACGCCCGGGGCGAACAGGTCAAGGGCGGAGCCGTAGTTGGAGAAGCTCGCCCGGGTGTCCGTGGAGTCGGTCGCGCCGACCGTGATCGCCTGTTTCACGTCCGCGGGGGAGTAGAGGCCGGCCGGCAGCCCGTCGTTGCCCGCCGCGACCGCGTAGGTGACACCGGACTTGATCGAGTTGCGTACGGCGGCGTCGAGTTGGGCGTTGTGGGAACCGCCGAGGCTGAGATTGGCGACGGCGGGCTTCCTCGCGTGCTTGGTGACCCAGTCGATGCCGGCGATGACCTGGGCCGTCGTACCGGATCCGGCGTTGTCGAGGACACGGACGGCGACGACCTCGGCCTGCTTGGCGACGCCGTATCTGGTGCCCGCGACGGTACCGGCGACATGCGTGCCGTGGCCGTTGCCGTCACCGGCGTACTTGTCGTTGCCGACGAAGTCCCAGCCGTAAGCCGCCCGTCCGCCGAAGTCCTTGTGCGAGATGCGGATGCCGGTGTCGATGACGTACACCGTGACGCCGTCGCCCGCGGAATCCGGCCAGGTGTAGCTCTTGTCCAGCGGGAGATCGTGCTGGTCGACGCGGTCGATGCCCCAGGACGGCGGGTTCGGCTGGGTGCGGTCGAGGGTCACCCGGGTGTCCTGGACGACCGAGGCGACCCGGGAGTCCGACGCGAGGAGCCTCGCCTGTCTCTCGTCAGCCCTGATCGCATAGCCGTTGAGGACCGTGCCGTAGGTGTGGCTGATTTTCGCCCCGTACTTCTCGGCGAGGCTCTTTCCCGCCGATGACGGAGCCTCCGTACCCCCCTTGAGTGTCACCAGGTAACTCCCGCCGACGGAGCCCGGGGCTCCGGCGCCGAGTATCCGCCCCTCCGGTGCGGCCTGCGCGGGCAGGGTCATGGCCGAAAGCGCGGCGGCACAGGCCACCGCGGTCAAGCCACCCGCCCGGCGCAGACGCCGGGTTCGCGTCCGTGCCATGGTGTGAGTTCCCCTCCTTGGCTCGGCGTACGGCGGTCGTGGTGCGCCAGGAGTCACCGGCGGGTGACCGGTACGCCATGTGCAGCCTCTCGTGGGGTGTGAAGTCACCACAAGGACGCCTACGGGGGCGGAATCGGCCATATCGGCCATGGGGGGCGCGTGAAGGTTGCGGCGATTTCTGGTCTGATTCCGTTCTGCCTGCTTCCACGGCACCGTGGTTACGGAGGCCCCTCACCGATACCGTCGGTGTCGACGACGGGACGCACAACGCGGTGCGTCCGCTTCCGCACGCCTGACGAGACGCCTGACGAGGTGGCAGTGGCAATGAAGGCTATCCGTCGTTTCACCGTCCGACCCGTACTCCCCGAACCCCTCCGCCCGCTGAGCGACCTGGCGCGCAATCTGCGCTGGTCCTGGCACACGGAGACCCGCGACCTCTTCCAGTCGGTCGACCCCGAGCAGTGGGCCGCCTCCGGCGGCGACCCCGTACGGCTGCTGGGCAGCGTGCCGCCCCGGCGGCTCGCGGAGCTGGCGGAGGACCGCCGCTTCCTGCGCCGGCTGACGGCGGTCACCGACGATCTCCACGACTATGTCTCCGGCGAGCGCTGGTACCAGGTCCAGCCCGGCGAACTCCCCGCCGCCGTCGCCTACTTCTCACCCGAGTTCGGCATCACGGCCGCGCTCCCGCAGTACTCCGGCGGCCTGGGCATCCTGGCCGGTGACCATCTGAAGGCGGCCAGCGACCTCGGCGTACCGCTGATCGGTGTGGGCCTGCTCTACCGGCACGGCTACTTCCGCCAGTCCCTCTCCCGGGACGGCTGGCAGCAGGAGCACTACCCCGTCCTCGACCCCAACGAGCTGCCGGTGGCGCTGCTGCGGGAGGCGGACGGCACCCCCACGCAGGTGTCCCTGGCCCTGCCCGGCGGCAAGCAGCTGCACGCCCGTGTCTGGCTGGCCCAGGTGGGCAGGGTGCCGCTGCTGATGCTCGACTCGGACGTCGAGGAGAACGACCTCGGCGAGCGGGGAGTGACCGACCGGCTGTACGGCGGCGGCAGCGAACACCGGCTGCTCCAGGAGATGCTGCTGGGCATCGGCGGGGTACGGGCGGTGCGGACGTACTGCCGCCTGACCGGCCACCCCCAGCCCGAGGTCTTCCACACCAACGAGGGGCACGCGGGCTTCCTGGGCCTGGAGCGGATCGCCGAACTGTGTGTCGCCGAAGGGCTGGACTTCGACGCGGCACTGGAGTCGGTCCGGGCCGGAACGGTCTTCACCACCCACACCCCCGTCCCCGCCGGCATCGACCGCTTCGACCGCGAACTGGTCGCCCACCACTTCGGCCCCGACGCCGAACTCCCCGGCATCGACGTGGAGCACGTCCTGCGCCTGGGCATGGAGACGTACCCGGGAGGCGAGCCGAACCTCTTCAACATGGCGGTGATGGGCCTACGGCTGGGACAGCGGGCGAACGGGGTCTCGCTGCTGCACGGCCAGGTGAGCCGCGAGATGTTCTCCGGCCTGTGGCCGGGCTTCGACGCGGACGAGGTTCCGATCACGTCCGTGACGAACGGGGTGCACGCTCCGACCTGGGTCGCCCCGGAGGTCTTCCGCCTCGGTGCCCGGCAGATCGGCGCCCAGCGCACCGAGGACGCGCTGACCGTCGGCGCCTCGGACCGCTGGGACGCGGTGGGCGAGATCCCGGACCAGGACATCTGGGAGCTGCGGCGGAACCTGCGCGAGCAGCTGGGGGTGGAGGTACGGCGGCGGCTGCACGCGTCCTGGCGGCAACGGGGCGCGGGCAGCGCGGAGCTGGGGTGGATCGACGGGGTGCTGGACCCGGACGTCCTGACGATCGGATTCGCGCGCAGGGTCCCGTCGTACAAGCGACTGACCCTCATGCTGCGCGACCGCGACCGTCTGATGGAGCTGCTCCTCCACCCCGAGCGGCCGATCCAGATCGTGGTGGCGGGCAAGGCGCACCCGGCGGACGACGGCGGGAAGCGGCTGGTGCAGGAGCTGGTGCGGTTCGCGGACGACCCGCGGGTCCGCCATCGCCTCGTCTTCCTGCCGGACTACGGCATGGCGATGGCGCAGAAGCTCTACCCGGGCTGCGACATCTGGCTCAACAACCCGCTGCGCCCGCTGGAGGCCTGCGGCACGTCCGGCATGAAGGCGGCGCTGAACGGCTGCCTCAACCTGTCGGTGCTGGACGGCTGGTGGGACGAATGGTTCCAGCCGGACTTCGGCTGGGCGATCCCGACGGCGGACGGGACGGGCACGGATCCCGACCACCGGGACGACATAGAGGCCGCGGCCCTGTACGACCTGCTGGAACAGCGGGTCACCCCCCGCTTCTACGAGCGCGGCCAGGGCGGTCTGCCCGACCGCTGGATCGAGATGGTCCGCCAGACGCTGACCCTGCTCGGCCCCAAGGTGCTGGCCGGACGCATGGTCCGCGAGTACGTGGAGCGCCTCTACACCCCGGCCGCGCACGCGCACCGCGCGATGCATCCGGAGGCGGCGCGGGAGCTGGCGGGCTGGAAGGCACGGGTCCGCTCGGCGTGGCAGGGCGTGACCGTCGACCATGTGGAGACGTCCGTGACGACCGCGACGGCGGAGCTGGGGACGACGCTGGGGCTGCGGGTCCGGGTCGGCCTGGGGGAGCTCGGCCCCGAGGACGTGGACGTCCAGGCCCTGTCGGGCCGGGTCGACGAGGAGGACCGGATCGCGGACGCGCTGACCGTGCCCCTGAAGCCGGTCGGCGGGCCTGATCCGGAGGGGCGGTGGGTGTACGAGGGGCCGCTGTCCCTCGACCGCACGGGGCCCTTCGGGTACACCGTCCGCATTCTGCCGGCGCACCGGCTGCTCGCCTCCGGGGCGGAGTTGGGGCTGCTGGCGGTGCCTTCCGAGGAGGCGGTGGAGGCTGCGGGGGTGCTGATGCGGTGACGGCCGGAGGACTGGGCCCGGCTCAGTCCTCCTCCCCGCCGGACAACCGGCGCAGGACCACTCCGCAGCGGCGCGCGTAGGCGTGCTGGAGCCCGCGCGTCGCCGGTCCGCCCGCCTTCGCGTACCACTTGGCGCCCCGGCTGAAGGCGGACACCGTCAGCCACACCGTGCCGTCCCCCGTGCGGTCCACGACGAAGGATTCCTCGCCGCACTCCGGGTGGCCGGAAAGCGTCCCGTAGGCCCAGCCCGCCCGGCGCGGTTCCTCGACCGTCCACACCACCCGGCAGGGGGCCTTGATGACCCCGGCCAGGGTGACCGTGACATCCACGTCCGGGGCCGCCCGGTCCGCCGCCGCGTCGATGCCCACGCCCATCGCGCGGTGCATCTCCCAGGTCAGGACCGCTTCCGAGGCGCGGTCGAAGACATCGTGGCCCTCGCCTATGCGGGTGCGGACGTGGAGGGGGTGGAAGTCCGGGGGGCAGAAGCCGGGGCGGCGGGTCGCGCCCACGTCGGTGTAGGTGAAGGGGCTCGGGGGCTCATTCGACGGCATGGGAGACAAGGGTAGGGCGGCACCCCGGAACGCCTTCCTCCCGGGTGCCGCCCGTCGGACCCCCCTCGGGCTAGCTCACGTTCACGGCCGTCCAGGCCGCCGCGACCGCGTTGTACTCGGTGCTGCCGGAGCCGTACAGGGCGGCCGCCGCGGACAGGGTGCCCGTGCGCGCCGACTTGTAGTTGGTCGTCGACGTGAAGTACGTCGTCAGCGCCTTGTACCAGATCTGGAGCGCCTTGGCGCGGCCGATGCCGGTGACGGCGGAGCCGTTGTAGGTCGGCGAGTTGTAGCTGACGCCGTTGATCGTCTTCGAACCGCTGCCCTCCGAGAGGAGGTAGAAGAAGTGGTTCGCGACACCGGACGAGTAGTGGACGTCCAGGTTGCCGACCGACGAGGACCAGTAGTTGGCGGAGCCGCCGTCCTTGCTGGGCTGGTCCATGTAGCGCAGCGGGGTGCCGTCGCCGTTGATGTCGATCTCCTCGCCGATGAGGTAGTCACCGACGTCGCTGGAGTTGGCCGCGTAGAACTCGACACCTGTGCCGAAGATGTCCGAGGTCGCCTCGTTGAGGCCACCGGACTCGCCGGAGTAGTTCAGGCCCGCCGTGTTCGAGGTGACGCCGTGGCTCATCTCGTGGCCGGCCACGTCGAGCGAGGTCAGCGGGCTGACGTTGCCCTCGCCGTCGCCGTACGTCATGCAGAAGCAGCTGTCGTCCCAGAACGCGTTCACGTACTGGTTGCCGTAGTGCACACGCGAGTAGGCGGCGACACCGTTGTTCTTGATGCCGCTCCGGCCGAAGGTGGACTTGTAGAAGTCCCAGGTCTTCGCCGCGCCGTAGGCGGCGTCGACGGCCGCGGTCTGGTCGGTGGTGGAGCTGGAGGCCGCGCCGGTGCCCCACGTGTTGTCGGCGTCCGTGAACAGCGTGCCCGCGGAGGAGGTGGTGGCGTGGGCCTTGTTGTACGTCTTGTGGCCGCCGCGGGTGCCGTCGGTCAGCTGGTACGTCGAGCCCGACAGGGTGGTCTCCAGGCTGACCGTGCCCGAGTAGAGGCTCTTGCCGGTGCCGGTGGCGTTCTCGATGCCCTGGTACTCGAAGAGCTTCTTGCCGGTGGCGGCGTCGGTGATGACGTGCAGCTGGTTCGGGGTGCCGTCGTCCTGGAAGCCGCCGACGACGGTCTCGTAGGCGAGGACGGGGGTGCCCGAGCCGGCCCAGATGACCTTGCGCGCGCCGTCGGCGGCGGTCTTCTCCGAGCCCGCGGCCTTGGCGGCGGTCAGCGCCTGCTTCTCCGCCTTGGCGACGGTGAGCTTCGGGGTCAGCGAGGCGACCTTGATGCTCTTGGTCGTCGCTCTGGAGACGCCCTTGGTCGCACCGGACTTGGACTCGTGGACGACCAGGTCGCCGCCGAGGACCGGCAGACCGCCGTAGGTGCGCTCGTAACGGGTGTGGACCGTTCCGTCGGCGTCCTTGACGACGTCCTTGACGACCAGCTTCTCCTTGGCGCCGAGGCCTATCTCCGCGGCGGTGTCGGCGGCGCCGGCCTGCTGCTGCTTGATGAGCGTGGTGCGTGCGGCCGGGGACAGCTGGAGGGGCGCAGCGGCGAGGGTGGCCTTGCCGCTTGTCTCCGCCGGGGTCTGGGCGGCGGCGGTACCGGTGGCCAGACCGGTGGTGAGGAGGGCTCCGGCGGCAACGGCGGTGGCGATGGCCAGAGTGGTGCGCTTGTGACGCGCGTAGACGGGGGTCACACAAGCTCCTTCGTGGGGGAGCCCGGACTGACGTTGGGGTAGTCGGCCCGGGGTAGTTGTGAAGTTGTGCGGCGGGTGTGAGGAAGCCTGGCACCAAGGGCGCGTACATGTCAGGACCCTGAAGTGATGTTGGCCGAAAGTCGACTGTCGGGTGAATGTTGCCGCCATGTAAAGCGACTTGACCTCGGCAAAGGCCCAACAAGCCGCCGGTAAGCGGACGGCAAAAAGAGGGCGCCGCCCCGGGGAGTCGAACCACCGGGGCGGCGCCCTGTCCAGGAGGCCTCAGAAGGTGACGGCCTACGGGAAGGTGATCTTCCAGCTGTTGATGTAGCCGGTGTCGATGGCCGCGTTGTCCTGGACCCTCAACTTCCAGGTCCCGTTGGCGACTTCGGAGGAAGCGTTCACGGTGTACGTGGTGTTGATGTTGTCCGCGCTGCCACCGGTGCCGTACGCCTTCAGGGTGTACGCCGAGCCGTCGGGGGCGACCAGCTGGACCTGGAGGTCACCGATGTAGGTGTGCACGATGTCGACCGCGACCTGGAGGTTGGAGGGCGCGTTGCCCGTCCGCCCGGAGACCGTGATCGACGAGGTCACCGCGGCCCCGTTGTCCGGAATCGATACGTCGGCGGTGTTCTCGAAGGACGTGCCTCCGCCGCCACCGCCACCGGAGCGCGAACCGACCGCGACGGCCGCCCACGCGTCCTGCACCGCCTTGTACTCGGCGCTCGTGGTGCCGTACAGCTCACCGGCCGCCGCGAGGGTGCCCGTGCGGGCCGCCGCGTAGTTGGTGGTGGAGGTGAACTTCGTGGTCAGCGCGCGGAACCAGATCTTCTCCGCCTTGTCGCGGCCGATGCCGGTGACCGGGAGACCGTCCGAGGTGGGCGAGTTGTAGCTGACGCCGTTGATGACCTTGGCGCCGCTGCCCTCGGACAGCATGTAGAAGAAGTGGTTGGCCGGGCCCGAGGAGTAGTGGACGTCGACCGAGCCGATACCGGAGTACCAACTGTCCTTCGACGCGCCGTCCTTGCTCGGCTTGTCCATGTAGCGCAACGGCGTGCCGTCGCCGTTGATGTTGATCTCCTCGCCGATGAGGTAGTCACCGACGTCGCTGGAGTTCGCCGCGTAGAACTCGACCGCCGTGCCGAAGATGTCGGACGTGGCCTCGTTCAGACCGCCGGACTCACCGCTGTAGTTGAGGCCCGCGGTGTTGGAGGTGACGCCGTGTGTCATCTCGTGGCCGGCCACGTCGATCGACACGAGCGGGTTGGTGTTGCCCGTGCCGTCGCCGTAGGTCATGCAGAAGCAGCTGTCGTCCCAGAACGCGTTGACGTACTGGTTGCCGTAGTGCACGCGGCTGTAGGCCGCCACCCCGTCACCGCGGATGCCGCTGCGGCCGTGGATGTTCTTGTAGTAGTCCCACGTCAGCGCGGCACCGTAGTGCGCGTCCGCCGCCGCCGACTCCGCGTTCGACGCGCTGCCGTTGCCCCAGACGTCGTCGGGGCCGGAGAACAGCGTGCCGGTGCCGGAGGTGCCGCGGTTGAGGTTGTACGTCTTGTGACCGCCGCGGGCGCCGTCGGTGAGGTTGTACGTCGAACCCGACTGTGTCGTCGTCAGGTTGACCGTCCCCGAGTACACCGTGTTGCCGGTGCCGGTCTCGATGGCCTCCCATGAGTACAGCTGCGCGCCGGTCGCCGCGTCGGTGATGACGTGCAGCTCCTGCGGGGTGCCGTCGTGCTGGAAGCCGCCCACGACCGTCTCGTAGGCGAGCGTCGGCCTGCCGTCGGCCGCCCAGATCACCTTGCGCGGGGCGTGGCTGACGTCGGGGCTCTTGGCCTTCTCCGCCTTGGCCGCGCTCAGCGCCTGCCGCTCCGCCTTGGCGGTCGACAGCTGCGGCTTCACCGAGGCCACCTTGATGGTGGCGCGGGTCGCCTTGGTGACGGCCGCGGTGGCGTCGGCCTTGGTGCTCGTGACGACCAGGTCGCCGCCGAGGACGGGCAGACCGTCGTAGGTGCGCTCGTAGCGTGTGTGGACCGTGCCGTTGCCGTCCTTGACGACGTCACGGACGACCAGCTTCTCCTTGGCGCCCAGGCCGAGTTCCCTGGCCGTGTCCGCCTTGCCGACGTTGGCCGTGCGCAGCAGCTCGGCACGCTGGGCGGGCGTCAGCTTGACCGACTCGGCGCCCGGTATGACCTTGCCCGCGGCCGACGGTGCCTTCTCCGGGGCCGCGGACGCGGCGCCCGACTGGACGGCCGCGGCGATCAGGGCGGACACACCGACGAGCGCGACAGCGGCGGCCCGGCGGTGCAGAGTGGTGCGCGATGCGGTGTGGGAGGTGCGTCTGTGGGAGGAACTCTCTCTCAACACTGACTCCTTCAGCGGGCCGCGGGTCGCGCGGCCGGGGGAGACCGGTCGGTTGGTGGGCCGGCCGGGCAGAACAGGCATTGCGCGTGCGGGAGTTCGGCCGCGAACACAGCACTGTGCAGGTGCTGTGGGGTTGCTGTGTCCTGGCCGTGGGAAGAGTCGCAGGAGTTTGCGGTTTCTGTCAGGACCGCGTCAGCAAGTTGGCTGGAAATCGTCCGTTGTCCGGGAGTTCATGTTCGTTATGCGGAGTTCATGGCGCGTCGGCCCGTTCGGGTCCGAAGGCGCGCGAAGTCGATGAGGAGCGGCAGGGAGCCGGGCAGCGCCTTGCTCAGCAGGGCGGGGGGTGTGGTCATGAGACCGTCGTCGTCCCCTACGACGAGCAGCCGGCCGTCGGAGTCGTACTCAGGGGCGTGCAGGCCCAGCCGGCGGAGGAACGGCCGGACCTTCCTCCACTGTTCGCGATAGGAGTCGGAGCCCTGCGGCGAGGGCGGCATGAAGAACACGCACTTGTGAAGAAGCCCCTGCTCCCGCAGCCATTGGATCTCCCACATCGTCCCCTTGAAGGCCAGCGGCACGATGACGATGAGGTCGGCGTGGCGGGCCAGCACGCTCACCCGCTCCTTCCAGTTCCGGTCCGTGCAGCGGAACTTGCCCGTGCCGGGCGCGCCCCAGGTGAAGGAGACGGGCCAGGAGACGGAGTGCTTCGGCGTGGTCGACAGCAGCCGCCCCGGCCCGCCGGCCGCGATGAGCGGACGATGCGCGGGAAAGGCGCCCGCCAGTACCGACTCCAGGTCCAGCTGAACGTTGCCGGGCTGGGTGCCGGGCGCCCCCTGGACGCCGGTGACCCGGGTGTCGACCTTCCCGGAGGTCTTGAACGGCCGCAGATACAGCGAGAACCGGGGAACGTCGCCGCCCGCTCCCGGATGGGCTAGCGCCTGCCGCAGAATGCGCTCGGCCGCACGGTCCCGGGCCGCTTGGCGGCAGTGGTTCTCCGCGTGGAAGAGCCCGAACAACGGGAGCGTCAGCAGGAAACCCAGCGTGCACGCGACGAAGGTCACCGCCAGGGTGACCGCCACCAGCAGCGGCAGCAGGAACAGCCGGAGGACGAACGGGACCGGGTCGAGCCACGTCCACAGGGTGTATCCGACCATGAAGGGAAAGCCCCTCATCCAGAGCGCACAGGGTGCGAGGAACTCCTTCGGCAGCAACATCCAGAACGCCATCGTCGGCACCACGAACACGATCCGCGTGAGCGGACCGAAGTGGACCGGCCGCACCACAACCGTGGCCAGGACCAGCCCACCCACCACCCAGCCGTTGACCCCGCACCACCACCCGGCCCACACGAACGACACCGGGGCCAGAGCCCAGTACACCACCAGTACCGCCTGGCCCAGCGGGCCGTACGCGCCGCGTCCCCTCATGGCCGGGAGGTTAGAGGCCGGGCACTCTGAATCGCCGCCACAAGTTTCAAAGTGCCGTGAAGTGACAGAAGTTGAATGTCACTCCCAGGTCAGAGCGGTGTCGACCGGTCCCCGTGCCACGAGTGCCACAGCGCCGCGTACGCCCCGTCCGCCGCCACCAGCTCCTCGTGCGTGCCGAGCTCGGTGAGCAGGCCGTCCGCCATCACCGCCACCCGGTCCGCGTCGTGCGCGGTGTGCAGCCGGTGCGCGATCGCGATGACGGTACGGCCCTCCAGTACGGCGGCCAGCGCGCGCTCGGTGTGCCGAGCCGTCGTCGGGTCCAGCAACGCCGTCGCCTCGTCGAGGATCAGCGTGTGCGGGTCGGCCAGCACCACGCGGGCCAGCGCGAGTTGCTGGGCCTGCGAGCCGTCCGTGCGGCAACCGCCCTCCCCGAGCGGGGTGTCGAGGCCGTCGGGCAGCTCACGCACCCAGGCATCCGCGCCGACGGTGGCCAGCGCAGCCCACAACTCCTCGTCCCCGGCGTCGGGTTCGGCGATACGGAGGTTGTCCCGGACCGTGCCCAGGAACACATGGTGCTCCTGGGTGACCAGCACGACCTGGCGGCGCAGCTGTTCGGGACCGAGCGCGCCGACCGGGACGCCGCCGACGGTCACCGTGCCCTCGGTGGGCGCGTCGACGCCCGCCAGCAGCCGGCTGAGCGTGGTCTTCCCCGCACCGGACGGACCGACGATCGCCAGCCGCTCCCCGGGCCGCACGGTCAGGTCCACCCCGTGCAGCACCTCGCCGCCCCGGCCGTAGGAGTAGCGCACCCCGGTCACGTCGATACGGTCGTCGGCGGGGGCCGGGGAGTCGCCGTGGACGGCGTGCGGGGCTCGGGCGAGACCCTCCACCCGGGCGAACGAGGCGCCGCTGCTCTGGAGTTGCTCGACCCGGACCAGGATCTGGTCCAGGGGGCCGGTGAGCTGCTGAAGATACAGGGCCGCCGCGACCACGGCCCCCAGGCTCATCGCCCCGCGCGTGTGCAGCACACCGCCGACGATCAGGACCCCGGCGATCGGCAGGACGTACGACACCTCGACCGACGGGAAGAACACGCTGCGCAGGTAGAGGGTGTGGAGGCGGGTGCGGCGCGCGGTCGCGAGCGCGTCCCGGCTCGCCGCGATCCGCTCCCCCTCCAGCCGCAGCGCCTCCACCGTGCGCGCCCCCGACGCGGTCGACGCGACGATCTCGGCGACGTCCGACGTGGCCGCGCCCTCGGCCAGATAGCCGTCCCGGGCCCGGCGCAGATACCAGCGCAGGGCGAGCCAGATCGGCGCCAGGCAGAACAGGCCGACCACGCCGAGCAGCGGGGCGAGCACGAACACCGCGACGAGCGCGATCAGGAAACGGACCGCGTTGATGAGGAGGTCGGGACCGGCGTCGCGCAGGGTGGTGCCGACGGTGGAGACGTCGGCGGTGCCACGTGCCGTGAGGTCACCGGTGCCCGCCCTCTCGACCGTCGACGCGGGCAGGGCGAGCGTGCGGTCCACGAACTCCTCGCGTACCCGGGCGAGGGTGCGTTCGCCGAAGCGGTGGCCGACGAAGCGGGCCCAGCGGGCGAGCAGCAGCTCCGCCACGGCGCAGAGGAGGAGGGCGAGGGCGAGGCGGTCCACCGCGCCGACGCCGGCCTTCGCCCGCACCTCGTCGATGATGCGGCCCAGCAGCCAGGGGCCGCCCAGTCCTGCGACGGCCGTGGCCGCGTTGAGGGCGAGCGTGGCGGCGAAGGCGCGTCGGTCGGCGCGGATGAGGCGGCGCGCCGCGCGGCGGACGTCGGCGGGGTCGGCTACGGGGAGGTGGCCGGAATTCGTCACCGTACGGCCTCCTCTGTGTCGGTGTCCCTCGCGACGAGGGCCCTGTACGCCGGGTCGGTGTCCAGGAGGTCGCGGTGGGTGCCGGTGGCCGCGACCTTGCCGTCCACCAGGTGGATGACGGTGTCCGCGTGGGCCAGGACGAGGGGGGACGTGGTGGTGACGACGGTGGTGCGGCCGGTGCGGGCTGCTTTGAGGCGGGTGGCTACTCGGGCCTCTGTGTGGGCGTCCAGGGCCGAGGTGGGTTCTATGGCGAGGAGTACCTCTGGGTCGGCGGCGAGGGCTCTTGCGAGGCGGATGCGTTGGCGTTGGCCGCCGGAGAGGTTGCGGGCGTTCGCGTCTATGGGGGAGTCGAGGGCGTCGGGGAGGGACTGGACGATGTCTTCCGCCGCGGCTGTGTGGAGGGCTTGGGTTGTGTGCGCCTCAGGGGGTGCCTCGTGGGGTGGGGTGGCGGGTGCGGCGCCGTCGTGGTTTGTCGCGCCCCGCGGCGGAGCCGCAGATCGATACAGCCCCGCGCCCCTGAAAGCCCTGTACGCACCGCCGATCACCTCGTGCAGGGTGCCTGCGAACACGTCCGCCTCGTGGTCCGCCACCAGGATGCGCTGTCTGATCTGTGCCAAGACGATTTCGTCCAGCGGTACTTCGCCCCACGTCGCCCTCGACGCCACATATCGGCCCAAGCGGTCCATGACCGCCGCTGCGTCCGCAGGAACGGCCCCCGCCAAGGCCGTCAACCGGCCCGGCAGGATCCGTACCCCCGACTCCGGGTCGTGCAGGGGTGAGGGTTCTGCCGGGGCGTCTCGCGTGCCCCTGTCCTCCATCGGCTCCAGGTTCAGGAAACGTACGACCCTGCGTGCCGCCACCACACCCCGGCTCAGCATGTAACCGCACTCGACCCAGAACGCCACCGGGCCCACCAGGACGGCGACATAGCCGTACACGGACACCAACTCGCCGATGCTGATGTGCCCCTGGGCGGCCAGGCGGGCCGCCAGCCAGGTCACCACCGCGAGGAAGAGCGTCGGAAGGCCGACGCCGAGGGCCTGGACCCAGCTGGTCACCGCGCCGACCCGGTAGCCCTGTTCGCGCAGCCGCCCGGAGTCGCGCCGGAAGGCGTCGGCGAACAGGCCCTTGCCGCCGAGGCCGTTGAGGACGCGCAGGCCGCCCGCGAGGTCGGCGATGCGGGCGGTGAGGATGCCCTGGCGTTCGCGGTACTCGGTCTCGGTGCCCTGGAGGCGGGTGAGGAGCGGGCCGACCACGCCGACGATCAGCGGCATGCCGAGCAGGACGACCACGGCGATCAGCGGTGAGACCGAGACGAGGAGTCCGGCGACCGCGAGATAGGCGATCACCGCCCCGACGCCTGGGCCGACCACGGTCAGCGCGGAGGCGATCGTCTGTACGTCGCCCACCCCGATGGTGACGACCTCCCCGGCGCCCGCCCGGCGGGAGAGCGCGGCGCCCAGCCGGACCGCGTGGCCCACGACCACCTTCACCGTACGGAAGTTGGCGTCCATCCGGACCCGGGTCATCGTGCGGTGCCGCATGATGCTCAGCCACGCGTTGAAGGCGCCGACCAGGAACAGCGCGGCCGACCAGGCGGTGAGCAGGCCGAGGTCGCCCGGCTCCAGGCCCTCGTCGATCGCCTTCGCCATCAGGTACGGCGTCGCCGCCAGCAGCACCATCCAGGTGCTGGCGATCAGCGCCCCGAGGGCGGAGCGGCCCGGCTGGCAGCGCACGAGCCACCACAGGAAGTGCCAGCCGCCCCGGCGGTCGGGTGTGCCGGGATCCTCGTACGCGTCGATCACTCGTCCCCCTGGCGTCGTACTGCCGTTTCGTCGCTGCCGATACGTCAACCGCACGGTTGCGCGGGCAATGCACGGGTCCGGACCACGACTTGTGGACGACTTGATGAACCCACCACCAGTGTGGGTGTTCCTGTGGGATCTTGTTGGTCGGTCGGTGGAGGCCACGGTCGAACATGTCATGTATTGGTCAATTGACGAAGGGTCTGAGGTGATGTGTGTGCACGGCATACGCAGATGGGGGCCGGCAGCGGCAGCTCTGTCGCTGCTGGCCGGAGCTTTCCAGGGGATTCAGGCCACGCCGGCGGCGGCGGTCGACTGCTTCCGGGCCACCTGTGCGGGCAAGGACCCCATCGCGATGGGGTGTGACGACGACGCCGAGCTGCTTCAGCAGGTGACCGAGGCGGACGAGTCGGTCGCCGTGCGGCTGATGTGGTCGCCGCTCTGCCAGGGGGTGTGGGCGAAGATCTCACGCGATCTCGACACGTCTCCCGACTACGTCTACGGGACGCTGTGGACGACCCGCGCTCCCGACGGCGGCATCCAGGAGTACGACACGACCGGCCTTCTCGGCGACGGTGTGGCGGGTGCCTACACCAAGATGCAGAACTGGAAGGCCACGACGGCGAAGGCGTGCTGGAACGACGTCGATGCCCAGTTCGACCCCGCGCCGCTGCGGTACATCAAGAACAACAACGACGCCAGCCTTCCGCTCCTGCACGGCTCATGCACGGACTGGATGTAGGGGAGAAGATGCGCAACAGACGTCTCAGGAGATACTTCTCCGCGAACCCCCTGCTGGCCCTGAGCGTGGTGGCGGCATCGGCCACCCTGGTCCCCCTGGCCTCCTCGGACCCCGCCGTGCGGACGGCCCCCACCGCCGCGGACGGCACGACGCCTCGCCTGTTCTCCGCACCCGGCAAGGAATTGGGTTCGGGCTACGCCTCGTCCTCGGACGAGATCGTGCAGGCGACCGGTGACGCCGAGGGACTGCACATCCTCGCGGCGCGGGAGAGCGACGGGTTCTCCTTCTACGAGATCGCCCGGCTCGACCGCAAGGAACTGTCCGAGGTCGGACCGTGGACCGGCTACGTCTGCACCACGGCATCGGGGAACTACGCGGCGGCGGTCTACGCGCCGTCGGCCTGGTCCAACGAGCCCGGTGCGTACGAGAGCGGCGCGTTCGCCGCGGTGATCCGGCTCTCCGACGGCAAGGTCACCGAGATTCCCGACCGGGTGCAACTGGCCTACTACGCACCCGGCTGCGGAGCCGGCGACCAGGTGGCCTTCACCTCCAGTTCGGCCACCGACCGGACCATCGGCTCGACGACCGTGACAACGGTCGACGCGGCCACCGGATCCGTGTCCTCCCGCCGCACGATCAAGGGCCATCTGACGCACGTCACGCCCACACAGAAGGGCACCGTCGGCGTGCTCGGGAGCGACCTCGTCGACCTGAAGGGCGACGGCAAGAAGCTGTCCGCCCGCAAACTCGCCGCGGTGCCGGGCCCGATGTTCGCCCTGACCGCCTCGAAGAACGGCACCGTGGACATCGGCACCGTCGACGGCGAGAGCAGCGTCATCTCCCGCTTCGACGGAAAGGACTTCACCGAACTCGGCCGCGCCCCCAAGGGGAAGGTGAAACTCCTCCCGGTGGCCGACGGCGACGCCGTCGTCGGCGATGTGGCGGGCATCGACACCAGCGAGGCACCGGGGCTCGCCAAGCACGCGGTGAGCGGCCGTGTGGCCGGGATCTCCCGGCAGGGGCACCTGGTGACCAACTCGGTGTTCTCCGAGCAGATGAAGGGCATCACCACCACGATCGGCTCGCCCTCGGCCAAGGGCGCCGGATCACTGTCCGTCAAGGCGACCGCGCTCAGGACCGGCGCCAAGGCGACGACACTCGTGGACGCCGACCGGAAACGGCCGAAGCCGGATTCCTCGTCGTCGATGGACCCGGCCGCGTTCGTCATGGACGGCCCCGATGACACCGACCCTCTCACCTGCGGTGAGGGCGGCCCGGAATCGCAGTGCCTGTCCGGATCCGGAGCGGAGGTCCACGGCAGAATCGCGGACATGGAGACCCCCTGCATCGTCAAGCGCAACGACCCCAAGCGCCAGGCGCTCCAGGCCAGCGCGAACATGGTCGAGTGGGCGGTCGACCAGGCCGTGCACGGAGAGCTGACGATGTCCCGCCCCGCGGACTGGCACGACACCGGTCTGGGCGCCTACACCCCGCAGGGCCTGTTCCCGAAGCCGAAACTGACCGGTGGAGGTGAGATTCCCGCACAGATCATGCTGGGTGTCCTCGCCCAGGAGTCCAACTTCAAGCAGGCGTCCTGGCACTCCGTGAACGGTGACTCGGGCAATGTCACCAAGTCCGACTGGTTCGGCAACGGAAACGGCATCCACTACTACCCCGACCGGGCCTCAGCCGACTGCGGCTACGGCATCGCCCAGGTGACGACCCGTATGTCCGAGAAGGACACCGAGCAGTACGACGCCCTGCACTCCGGTGCCATCACGACCGACTACGCGGCCAACATCGCCGCCGGCCTGGAGATCCTGGGCGAGAAGTGGAACCAGCTCAAGGCCCTGGGCATGAACGCCAACACCGGCGACCCCGCCTACATCGAGAACTGGTACATGGCGCTGTGGGGCTACAACTCCGGCGTCTACACCTCAGGTTCCGTCGGTCTGGGCTACTTCAACAACCCGATCAAGCCCGAGTACCCGGCCGACCGCGACCCCTTCCTGCGCTACAGCTATGACGACGCCTCCCACCCCGGCGACTGGAGCTACCAGGAGAAGATCCTGGGCTGGGCGGAAGTCCCGCAGATGACCTGGGACGGCGTGGCGTCGTACGTCAAACCGGACATGCCGTTCGACGTCATCACGGTCGCCCCGCTCGACGCGTTCTGCTCCCCGTCCGTCAACGCGTGCAACCCGGACGCGGCCGATCCCTGCCCGAGCTGGGACGCGGCGTGCTACTGGGACAGCAGCGTGGACTGGATGGGTTCGCAGAGCACCGCCAACTCCACTACCGAGACCCTCCGTTACTCCCTCGGCTCGGGCGAGCCCGAACTCCAGAGCAAGTACGGTCACGGGCCGTGCATCGACCACCCGAGCGTCTACACCAACGCGATCATCGTCGATGACCTCGGTGAGCACGAGGACACCTACGGCTGCGGGGACTTCGAGGGAGCCTGGGACGGCAAGTTCACCCTCCAGGTCGGTGACAACATCACGACGCAGCGGGACAACGGCTCCTACCGCGCGACCCCCTACATCGCCCCCATCGACCTGCACCAGCTCGGCGCCGGGTACGACCACCACGTCTACTTCACGCACAACTACCCGGACACCGACTACTTCCACAAGGTGACCGGCCGGTGGCAGGTCAACCCGAACAAGCTCCCCGCCGGAGACGACTTCGGGCAGCGCTACAAGGTCTTCGTCCATCTGCCCAGCCACGGCGCCGAAGCGGTCGTCCGCTACAACTTCATCCCGGGCGACAACACGGCCGGTGCCAAGCCGGACTACTGCAACGTCAACCAGGGGACCCGAAGCAACGGCCAGGAGACCTGGTTCGAGATGGGCACGTTCAGCTTCTGGAAGGGCGGCCGGATCGAGGCGGACAACCTCCACTCCGCCGGCACCGGGGACGACAACGTGGTGTTCGACGCGATCGCCTTCGTTCCGTTCACCACCGCCGATCCCGGCCCGTGCAACCTCGTCGACGGTGGCGTGTGATGCGCGCGGCCCTGCGTGTTCCCGTCGTGCTGATGACCGTCGTCATCGGCACGGCGGGAGCCGTCTCGTGCAGCCGGAGCACCCCCGAGCCGGCAGCGTCCGAGCGCACCACGGCCGCGGCGCCCCGGGCCGAGCCGTCCCCGTCGCGGACCGCGCCGCGGGCCGCCGAGCTGCCCAAGCACGCGGTGACGAGCGACCAGCAGCCCAGCTTCGGCGAGGCGGACACGATGGCCGCCGGATACTCCGGAAAGGATTTCCTCGCCGGACTCTCGAAGGACTGGAAGCTGAAGCTGGACAAACCCGTCGAGGAGGAGATGCCCGACGGAAAGAAGAGAACCTACGTCCACGGACATCGCGGGAACGCAATGACGCTCTCGGCGGGATACGCCGATCACGAGGACATGTCCTCGCTCCTGTGCAGAACCGGCACGGACCAATCCGGCGGTGTCGACTTCCTGGCGGCCTGCACCCGGATCGACGTGTCGGGAGTCGACCACGGAAAGGCGTCCTCATGGCTTGAGCAGGCGAAGCGGGAGACCGATTCCCTGTACAAGAAGAGGGTTGCCGAGACCGGAAACAAGAAGGAGTACGTCGTCAGCGGCGTGTTCGTCTCGGGGCCGGTGACGATGATTCTGCACCGGGCGTACGACAGGTACTCGCTGAGGATCCTCGGAGGTGCGGTGGCGTAGGGAAGGCGGCCGGCCCATCGAGCGAGCGTAGGTCCCTGCCGAGGTCGGCGGGGACCTGCCTTCGCGGCGGTCCGCCTAGATGGGGGAGCAGATCAGTGTGTCGGACTTCTCCTTGTACTCCTGCATGTCGCCCGCCTCCCAGCCCGCCTCCTTCAGGCTCTGCATCAGTGACGCCGTGTCGCCGCACACGACGGAACGCTGCCGGTCGAGGTAGGCCTTGACACCGTCAGCGGTCAGGTCTTCCCATGTCCGTTTGACGTCCTCGTTCTTCTCGTGCGCATAGGAGAACTCCACCCATTCCTTCTCCCGGTCCGTCAGACGGGACGTGTCGACGGGTGCGCCACTTCCCCCGCACGAGGTGGCCAGGAGCGTGCACGCCAGCACCGCGAGAGATATGTGGGCCTTCTTCAAAATTCCTCTTCCGTCGTGTCCGGTCAGATGGGATTGCACTGCTGAAGGGGAAGCGCCGTCCTGTCCGGTCCGCCCTCGGCGCCTTCCTGGAATCGGAAGGAGTAGCAGCGGTAGGCGCGTGCGGTCGAGGTGCCGAAGAAGCTGGTCTCCTCGTAGGTCGCGAAGAACTCGACGAGGGTGGTCAGCGACCGGTCCGACCGCACATAGGAGACGAGGGTGCCGTAGTTCCGCTGGGCGACGGTTCGCGTCCACGGCCGGCTCGGGTCGCCGGTCCGCAGCTCGCCCCGCACCACGTCCTCGTAGGACTCCACGTGCCGGGCCAGCTGCTCCAGTGCCTGTTTCTCATGGCGCTCGGTGGCGCTGTTCTGCCGGTGAGCCATGATCATGAGCGTCCCCGCCGCGAGCAGCACGAGGACGAAAGGCGCCATCAGGGCCACCAGGCAACCGGGGGCCGGCACCCCGCCGCGGTGGGGCCGCGACGGGGTACCGGCGGAAGAGAGAGCCCGACTCACTGGTTCTCTCGTCTGAGCGAGGCGGGACCCAGCGTCATGAACGCCTGCGCGTAGGCGCTGGTGCCGGTCTTGTTCGGGTGGTAGCTCTCCCTGCTGAGGCAGCTGTCCCCCCAGAACCACCAGCACAGTGGCGTCTTGGGGTCGTCATGGTGGAAGTCGCCGTCACCGTTCGGCCCGGCCACCACCCCGTTGATGCCTTCCGTCGCGTCGCAGATGCGCTTGCCCTCGAACGCGGACTGCGGGGACCGGTAGTGCACGTTCTCCGCGGACATGGAGGCCGCGAGCGCGCTCTGCTTGTCCTCGAAGTACTGGGCCATGTCGTTGAGGATGACACGCTGCGACGCACTCACCAGGGTGGAGCAGGCCTCCGTGCGACTGAAGAGCAGCGGGTACCCCATCAGGGAGATCGACGCGTTCGGCGCCGCGGCATGGATGTCGCTCAGCAAGGTCGCGGTCTTCGCCACGGTCGCGTCGATGTCCGCCTGCATCGAGGCCTCGGAGGGACATCCGCTCTCCACACAGGCCTGGATCTTCCTGTCGAACTGGGCGTCGTTGCCGCCGATGGTCAGCATCACCAGGGTCGTGTCCGAGCTGAGCACCCCCGAGTCGAGCTGCAACTTCTCGTGGAAGTTGCCGTCGAAGCCCCAGGTCTCCTTCCCCGTGCTGCTGTCTATCGGTGAGCCCGACGCCGCCTGCCATGTCTTGGCTCCGGAACAGGCGACGAACTGGAAGTCGAGACTGGCGTCGTAGCTGTCCGCGAGCGCCGCGACGGTCTGCGTCTGGTTCGGCAGGGTCACCTTGCGCGGCCAGGCGTTCGGGCTGCGCCGGCAGGCGTTCCAGCTGGTCTCGCCGTGATCGCGGTCGCTGACGGGGTAGTAGTCCCCCGAGCCCTCGCCGGAGGTGTAGGAGTCGCCCATGGCGACCACCATGTCCTGCGGTTTGCCCGGGAGCGATTGGAAGGCGACCGAGGTGAACGCCACATCCTCGTCGGCGGTGCCGTCGTCGGTGGTGTTCGTGAGTTCCACCTGGGGTGTTCCGGTGAAGTGGTACACGCCGAGTTCGGCCCAGGTGTTCTCGCCGTAGTGGGTGTTGAGGTAGCGCTGCCGGTCGCCGCCCGCCACGCCGTGGATGGTGTAGTGGGCCTGCTGGGTGTGGGCGCCGGTGTCGGGCAGATGCACGAACACCCGGGCCCAGCCGTTCAGGTTCTGGCCGAGGGTCCAGGTGCCCTTGACGGTCATCACCCCGGTGTCGCCGCCGAGGTGGGCGCTGTTACGGGTGTGGGCGTACCAGAAGTGGCCGTCGTAGCCGCCGCCGATCTGGTACAGGTCGCCCTTCGCCTCGTACTGCCCGAGACCGGGCCCGACCGAGCCGTCGTTGTTGAAGGTGAACTGGAAGCTTCCGTCGTCGGTGCCGGTCGATCCGCAGGTGCTGTAGGTGTTCGTGTTGTCGGCTACGGAGTTCACGATCAGCGCGCCCGAGGGCAGTTTGTTGGCGCTGTCGCCGGCGCAGGTCGGGGTGCCGTACTGGAGCCGGTAGCCGCGGCCCGGTTCGGAGACCAGGGTCTGGTATTTGATGTTCTCGTTGCCACAGGTCGAGATGCAGTCGTCTTTCCAGGTCACGTTGGACTGGTGCCACCAGTACTGCGTGTAGCAGTCGGCGTCCGGGCAGTCGGGCGGGTTGTCGGAGTCGCAGTTGTTGGCGGAGTTGCAGAAGGTGCTCAGGGGCGGCTTGATGCGGCTGCGGTCGGCCTCGGTGGCCCACCAGGCGGGGCGGAAGCCCGCCGAGGAGTAGCCGGTCTCACCCGGCCAGTCCTGGCGGCCGGAGGTGGCGTAGGAGAAGCCGGTGTCGATCGACCAGGCGGACCAGCCCAGCACCTTCTCCTCGTAGGGCCAGTACTGCGGATGGGCGGCGTCCCAGGGCCAGTTGCCCGGGTCCACCGACATGTCCATGAACGGGTCGCGGTCCGGCGGGTACGCCGGGTTGGCGGGGTTGTTGTACCAGCCCAGGCCCCAGTTGCCGTTCTGGGTCTCGGCGGAGCGGGGATTGAAGCCGAGGTTGTAGTTCCACAGGGCGGCGAACCAGTTCTCGGGCTTGGCCGGGTCGTCGTTGTTGACGGTGATCGTCTGGTTCGACTCGTGGAGCTCGTTCCATTTGTCCGCGAGGATGTACAGCGAGGCGGCGACGTTCACCGTGTAGTCCAGGGCGACCGCGCGCTGGGTGGAGGCGGGCAGGGCGGTCTCGCCGTCCTTCTCGTGGCCCGCCAGCCGCATGCCGTCGGTGACCTGTCCGACGCCGTAACCGCAGTCGGAGTTCGCCCAGTTGATCTTCCAGTACGACGCCGGGTCGTCGCCCTTGTGGCCGTAGAAGCCGGCGTAGGAGGCCAGCGGGTTGCCCATCTGGCCCGGGATCGAGCCCGGTTCGGCCTGCCACAGGTTCGACTCCTGGGCCATCACGCCGAGCAGCACGTTCGCCGGGATACGGCCGCTGGTGCCGTTCAGGGTCGGGCGGGGGAAGAGGCCCTGCGGGTCGATGGTGCCGATCCCGATCTGGTCACGCCAGCCGCCCTGGGTGATCCGGCTCGCGCGCAGTTCGTAGCGTACGGCCATGTCGACGGCCCACTCGACCTGGTTCGGAGTGGGCTGAAGGGCCTGGGAGTTGACGTCGTTGCGGGGGACCGAGCACCAGCGGTCGGTGTCGATCGGGTCGTTCGCCCGGGAGTCGGCGGCGGTGAGGCCGGCGGAGGCGGCGGTGCCGGTGAGGGCGGGGGACACGGAGGTGTCGCCGCTGTCCGCCGTGGTCTGCGCCACCGACTGGGTGATCTCCTCGCCCGTGGTGGTGGCGGTGGACGTCACGGTGGTCGGCTCGCCGTCGGCCACGGTGTCCGGTGCGCCCTCCGTGGTGCTCTCCGACGCGGAGCCGCTCTGCGCGAAGCCCTTGCCCGCGTCCTTGATCCGGGTCAGGCCGTGGCGGACGCCGGGGGTGAGGACGGGGTCGACGGCGAGCCGTCCCAGGGTGGAGACCTCTGTGTGGGCGGGGGCGTCCAGGAGGGTGACGCCGGTGTCCTTCAGCCGGGTGCCGGCGGGCTTCCCGGTCAGGAAGACCCGGCCCTCGACGCCCTGGCGCAGATCCATGTCGCCGAGCTTGCCGGAGGCGATCACGGAGGGGTTGCCCTGCCCGCGCCACAGCTTGGCGCGTGCGGTGGAGTCGCCCTGGCGGTCGAGGAAGGCGACGTGCCCGTCGCCGGTGGGCCGGATGTCGAAGGGCGGGCTGTCGGCGGTGGCGAGCGTCGTCGCCCGGCCCTTCTCATCGAGATGGACCAGTTGGTCGCCGCGTGCGCCGATCGCCCCGTCCTCGACGGGCACCGCGCTGGTGATCTCGCCCTTGGCCACGGCCGAACCGACCGTCTTCCCGGCGGTGTCGACCGTGACCACCCGGCTCTTCGTCTTCGCCGGGTCGTTCATGTCGCGGAAGGCGGTGAACGCGGCCGTGTGCGTGACCGTGTTGCAGGACGGGTCGAAGTACGCGAGCGACGCGGTGAACGGCAGCTTCACCACCGCGCCGGTGGAGGTGTTGACGACGGCCGCGAACGCGCCGCCCTGCATCAGGTCGGGCTTGTTGGTGAAGGTGCGCGGCGCGTACACGACGGCGACATGACCGGCGTCCATGACGCACTGGTTGCCGATCCAGGTGTCCGCCGTCAGCGTCGGCTCCGCCAGGGAGGCGACGGTCTTCCAGGCGTACGCCTTCGACGAGTCGGCGACCAGGATCTTCAGGCCGTCGGTGTCGGCTGCGCTGGTCACCGCCCGGTCCTTGGACGCCTTCCAGCCTGTGCCGAGCGTCTTGCCCGGATCGTCGACACCGGCCGCGGGCGGCGCGGACGAGGCGGACGGTTCCGGTGACGAGGGCGGTGTCGTCTCGGCGGCGAGTGCCGGCGTGGCGGCCGGTACGAGGCCGAACACCGTCAGGGCCGCGGCCGTCAGTACGAGGGACGGATGTGCTCTACGTCTCAGCCTCAAGAGTGCTCCTGGGTCCGGAGGAGAAGGTGACTGCCATCCGAACACTGGATCGAAGCGCTTCAACGATCGCCGAGTCAACGGCGATAAATAGCGGCGGATTCGCTCCCAGAAAGGTGAACTCGCGTCAAAACGGGCACCCTTGAAAGGGGTAAAGCCCTATGTAACCCCCCGCCCTGGCGGAGGAAAAGGTTAGGTAAATCCGCCCGCGGTCAAAACGGTGATCCGACCTCTGGCGAGGAGCGTCACGCCAGGCTGTCCCGCCACGCCCGGTGCAGATCCGCGAACCGGCCCGTGCCCGCGATGAGTTCGGCCGGAGAGCCGTCCTCGACGATCCGGCCGTGCTCCATCACCAGGACCCGGTCGGCGATCTCCACCGTGGACAGCCGGTGCGCGATGACGACCGCCGTCCGGCCGTGCAGCACCGTCGACATGGCGCGCTGCACCGCCCGTTCGCCGGGGATGTCGAGGGAGCTGGTCGCCTCGTCGAGGATCAGCACCGCCGGATCGGCGAGCAACGCCCGCGCGAAGGCCACCAGTTGACGCTGACCCGCCGAGATACGGCCGCCGCGCTTGCGTACGTCCGTGTCGTAGCCGTCGGGCAGGGCGCTGATGAACTCGTGGGCGCCGATCGCCTTCGCGGCCCGCTCGATCTCCTCGCGGGAGGCGTCGGGGCGGCCGATGGCGATGTTGTCGGCGACCGTGCCGGAGAAGAGGAAGGCCTCCTGCGTCACCATGACGACCCCGCGCCGCAGTTCGGGCACGGACAGGTCGCGCAGGTCGACACCGTCGAGCAGGACCCGGCCCTCGGTGGGGTCGTAGAAGCGGGCGAGGAGCTTGGCGAGAGTCGACTTGCCGGCGCCCGTGGAGCCGACGACCGCCACCGTCTGCCCGGCCGGGAGCGTGAGGTCGAAGGAGGGGAGGACCTCGCCGCCGGTGCGGTAGGCGAAGCGGACGTCGTCGAAGACGACCTCGCGGCCAGGGTGCTCGGACTCCAGGGGCGGGAGTTCGCGGGGCGTGGCCGGCTCGGGGACCGACGGGGTCTGTGCCAGCAGGCCCGCGATCTTCTCCAGCGAGGCCGCCGCCGACTGGTAGGAGTTGAGGAACATGCCCAGGCGGTCGATCGGGTCGTACAGCCGGCGCAGATACAGCACCGCCGCCGCCAGCACCCCCAGCTCCAGCGAGCCGCCCGCCACCCGGTAGGCGCCCCACAGCACGATCAGCGCGACCGCCGTGTTGGCGACCAGCCGGGATCCGACGACATAGCGGGCCATCTCCAGCAGCGCGTCGCCGTTGGTGCGTTCGTGACGCTTGTTCAGTACGGCGAAGTCGGCGTCGTTGGCGGCCTCGCGCCTGAACGCCCGCACCGGGCGGATGCCGTTCATCGTCTCAACGAACTTCACGATCACGGCGGCGATGGCCGTGGACCGCAGCGTGTACACACGGCCCGCGCGCTGCCGGTACCGCCGTACCAGAAGGTAGAGCGGCGCGAACGACGCCACCGCGACCGCGCCGAGGCCGAGGTCCAGCCAGAGCAGCAGCGCGGAGATGTAGACGAAGGACAGGATGACCGTGATCAGCTCCTGGAGGCCCTCGCTGAGGAGTTCGCGCAGCGACTCGACGTCCGTGGTGGAGCGGGAGATCAGCCGGCCCGAGGTGTAGCGCTCGTGGAAGTCGACGCTGAGCGCCTGGGCATGGCGGAAGATCCGGCCGCGCAGGTCGAGGAGGACGTCCTGGTTGATCCGGGCCGAGGCGCGGATGAACGCGTACTGCAAGCCCCCGGACGCCACCGAGCACAGCAGATAGGCCACGCCGACCGCCATCAGCGGCCCGTGCCGGTCCTCCCGGAACGCCGGTACGGCACGGTCGATCGCGTACGCCACCAGCAGCGGGCCCGCCTGCACCGCCGCCTGCTGGAGCAGCAGCAGAAGGGTCGTGCCGATCACCCGGGCCCTCATCGGCGCGAGCAGGGAGCGCAGGAGGAGGGAGGTCGCGCGGGGCGGGGTGGGCAGGACGTCACGGTCGAAGGGGTCGCCGCCGCCCGCGTTCTTCGGGACTTCCGGTTCCTCGTCGTCGGCGGGGGCGGGCGCGGCCGTCGTCGGCGCGGTCATCGGGCGTCCTCCGTTTCCTCGGAGCCGGACATGAGGGGATCGTCGGAAGCCGACCTGACAAGCCCCTCGGAGCCCGACATGAGATGGGCGTACTCGGCGTTGGTCCGCAGCAGTTCGTGGTGGGTGCCGACGGCGGTGATACGGCCCTTCGACAGCAGCGCCACCCGGTCGGCGAGCAGCACGGTCGACGGTCGGTGGGCCACGATCAGGGCGGTGGTGTCCGCGAGCACCTCGCGCAGGGCGGCCTCGACCGCGGCCTCCGTGTGCACGTCCAGCGCGGACAGCGGGTCGTCCAGGACGAGGAACCTGGGCCTGCCGACGACCGCGCGGGCCAGTGCGAGGCGCTGGCGCTGGCCGCCGGAAAGGCTCAGGCCCTGCTCGCCGATCCGGGTGTCGGTGCCCTGGGGGAGGGCGTGCGCGAAGTCGGCCTGCGCGATGGACAGGGCACGGTCCAGTTCATGGTCGGCGGCGCCCATCAGGACGTTCTCGCCGACGCCGGCCGAGAAGAGAGTGGGTTCCTCGAAGGCCATGGAGACCAGGGAGCGCAGCTCTTCGCGGGACATGGCGGCGATGTCCACGCCGTCGAGGGTGATGCGGCCCTCCGTCAGCTCGTGGAGGCGGGGGACGAGGGCGGTGAGGGTGGTCTTGCCGCTGCCGGTCGCGCCGACCAGGGCCATGGACTCGCCGGGGCGGATGTGGAGGTCGACGAGGTCGAGGGTGGGCGCGGAGTCCGGGGCGGCGTCGGGGTAGCGGAAGCGGACGTTGTGGAACCGGAGGCCGGTGCTCTGGGCGCTCTTGGCACGCGCGCCGGAGACGACGGTGTCCTCCGGCGCCTCGTCCATCACCTCGAAGTACCGCTCCGTCGCACTCGCCGCGTCCTGGCTCATCGCCAGCAGGAAGCCGATGGAGTCGATCGGCCACCGCAGTGCCAGCGCCGTCGACAGGAACGCCACCAGCGTCCCCGCCGACAGCTCCCCGTCCGCCACCTGCACCGACCCAAGGACCAGCGCCGCCCCGATCGCCACCTCCGGCAGCGTCACGATGACGGTCAGGATCGCCGCGAGCAGCCGCGCCTTGCGCAGCTCCGTCCCGCGCAGCGTCCGGGACAGTTCCCAGAACGCCCGCGCCTGGCTGCGATGCCGGCCGAACCCCTTGATGATGCGGATGCCGAGGACGCTCTCCTCGACGACGGTCGTCAGATCGCCGACCTGGTCCTGGGCCTGCCGGGCCACGGAGGAGTACCGCTGCTCGAAGAGCAGACAGGAGACGATCACCGGGAGCGCGGGCCCCAGGATCACCAGCCCGAGCGTCCAGTCCTGGATCAGCATGATGATCACGCCCGCCAGGATCGTCACGCTGTTGACCAGCAGGAACGTCAACGGGAACGCGAGGAACATACGCAGCAGCATCAGATCGGTCGTGCCCCGCGACAGCAGCTGGCCGGACGCCCAGCGGTCGTGGAAGGCCACCGGCAGCCGTTGCAGATGCCGGTAGAGATGCGCTCTCATCTCCGCCTCGACATGCGACAGCGGCCGGGCCACCAGCCACCGCCGCAGCCCGAACAGCAACGCCTCCCCGAAGCCCAGCAACAACAGGAACAGCGCGCCGAGCCACACACCCGCCGGGTCCCGGTCGGCGACCGGGCCGTCCACCATCCACTTCAGGACGAGCGGGATCACCAGGCCGGTACAGGAGGCGAGGACCGCGACGAACGCGGCGGTGAACAGCCGCGCCCGCACCGGTCTGACGTACGGCCAAAGGCGCAGCAGAGTCCTGACTGCGGAGCGTTTCCTGGTAGTTGCACGTGTCGTGGGCATCAGCAGCGAGCCTACGGATCGGCACTGACAACGCCCACCGGGTTTTGGCCGGACCGGGGTCGGGCGTTGGTCCTACGACCTGCGTGTTCGAGGGGTCGTACCGCGGCATCAACCGATCGGTTGATGCCCGTTCGAGCGCGACGGCCGATGTGCCCGCACCCCGCTCCCCGCGACGCTGAGGTCATGTCCGTCATCGAAGTCAGCGAACTGCGCAAGGCCTACGACGGCCGACCCGTCGTCGACGGTGTCTCCTTCGCCGTCGAGGAGGGCGAGATCTTCGGCGTCCTCGGCCCCAACGGAGCCGGCAAGACCACCACCGTCGAGTGCGTCGAGGGCCTGCGGGTCCCCGACGCCGGCCGGGTCCGGGTCACCGGCCTCGACCCGGTCGCCGACCACGAGAAGGTCGCCCGCGTCCTGGGCGCCCAGCTCCAGCAGAGCGAACTCCAGGCCAAGCTCACCGTCCGCGAGGCCCTGGAGCTGTACGCCTCCTTCCACGTCCGCCCCGCCGACTGGCGGCCCCTCGCCGAACGCCTCGGCCTCACCGGGAAACTCACCACCCGGTTCGCCAAGCTGTCCGGCGGGCAGAAACAGCGCCTGCTCATCGCGCTCGCGCTCATCGGCGACCCCCGGATCGTCGTCCTCGACGAACTCACCACCGGCCTCGATCCCCGCGCCCGCCGCGACACCTGGGAACTCATCGAGGACGTCCGCGCCGGCGGCGTCACCGTCCTGCTCGTCACCCACTTCATGGAGGAGGCGCAGCGGCTGTGCGACCGGATCGCGGTGATCGACAAGGGGCGGGTCGCCGCCCTGGACACCCCGGCCGGTCTCATCCGCCGCTCGGCGGGCGCCACGGTGATCAGCTTCACCCCGTCCGCGCCGCTGGACGACCGTGACCTGAACAGCCTCCCGGGGCTGGCCTCCCGCGCGCACCACGACGGCCGCGTCACCCTGTCCGGCACGGACGAGACGGTCAGCGCCGTACTGACGCTCCTCGCCCGGCTCCACATCACCGCCCACCAGCTCCGCGTCACCGAGGCCACCCTCGACGACGCGTTCCTCGACCTGACGAAGGAGGCAGCGGCATGAGCACCGCCGCCGTACCGAAGGGGAGCCGCGGCATGAACACCGCTGTCCTGCGCACCGAGATCCGCCTCTTCCGCCGTGAACCCGGCGCCCTCTTCTGGATCCTGCTCTTCCCGACCCTGCTGCTGGTGATCCTGGGCTCGGTCCCGTCCTTCCGGCACGCGGAGGCCGACCTCGGCGGGCTGCGGACCATCGACGTCTACGTGCCCGTGGCCGTCCTGCTCGGTCTGATCGTGAGCGGATTGCAGGCGATGCCACAGACCCTCACCGGCTACCGCGAGCGCGGCATCCTGCGCCGGATGTCCACCACTCCGGTCCGCCCCTCCGCCCTGCTCACCGCCCAGATGACGGTGTTCGCCGGGGCGGCCCTGGCCTCCGCGCTGCTGGCCCTCGCCGTCGGCCGGCTCGCCTTCGACGTACGCCTGCCCGAGCAGCCCCTCGGCTATCTCCTCGCCCTGGTCCTGGCCGTGCTCGTCGCCCTCGCCCTCGGCGCGGTGGTCTGCGCGCTGTCCCGGACCACGAAGATCGCCGGTGCCATCGGCTCCGCCGTGTTCTTCCCGGCGATGTTCTGCGCGGGACTGTGGGCGCCGGTGCAGACCATGCCGGACGTCCTCGCCCGGATCGTCGGCTACACCCCGTTCGGCGCGGCGGCCGAGGCGCTGAACCGGGCCGCGGCGGGCGACTGGATCGGCTGGACCCATCTGGGCGTCCTCGTCGCCTGGACGGTCCTGCTGACGGCCGGCGCCGCGCGCTGGTTCCGCTGGGAGTAGGCGGTCCACCGTGCAGACTGGGGAGATGACCGCGGTGGACGAGCAGATCGAGCGGCGCTGGAACCAGTTCCACACCTGGGGCGCCTACGGGCTGCTCGCCATCGGCACCTTCCTCTCGGCCGTCACCGGCGACCTGATGATGGGGCCCGCCGAGTGGTACGCGGCCGGGGCCCTGGTGATCGCCGCCCTCGTGCTCCAGCTGTGGCACGGACCCCGCCGGGGCCGCCGCGTCCCGTCCCGGCGCGGGGTCGTCTACTACGTCCTGCGCTGGGCCATCGCCTTCGTCCTCACCTGGATCAACCCGTTCTTCGCGTTCTACGCGGTCACCGGCTACTTCGACGCCGACGAGGTCATCCCGGGCGTACGACGGCAGCGGCTCGGGCTGTTCGCCACCTCGATCGTGGTGGCGGGCTCCCAGTCCGGCGGGCTGCCGTTCCGCAGCTGGGCCCAGGTCGCGGTGTTCTGCGGACTGCTGGTCGCCAACAACGCGCTGCTGATGGCCGTCGCCCACCTCACCTACCAGGAGGAACAGCGGTCCCGGGAACGGGCGGCCACCATCGAGGCGTTGCGCCAGGCGCTCGACGAGAACGCCTCGCTGCACTCCCAACTCCTCGTCCAGGCGCGGGAAGCGGGCGTCGCCGACGAGCGCCGACGGCTCGCCGCCGAGATCCACGACACCATCGCCCAGGGCCTGACCGGCATCATCGCCCAGCTCCAGGTCGTCGCGAACGCCCCCGACCTGGACATCGCCCGCACCCATCTGGCCCGCGCCTCCGACCTGGCCCGGCACAGCCTCGGCGAGGCCCGCCGCTCCGTGCACAACCTCGCCCCGGTGGCGCTGGAGAACGCCGGTCTCGCCGAGGCCCTGAAGAAGACGGTCGCCGACTGGGGCGAACGGACCGGCGTACGCGCCGAGTTCACCGTCACCGGCACCGCCGAGCAACTCCACGACGAGGTCTCGGCGACCCTGCTGAGGATCGTCCAGGAGGCCCTGTCCAACGCGGCCCGGCACGCCCGGGCCGACCGGGTCGGCGTCACCCTGACCTACCTCGGCGACGAGGTCATCCTCGACATCCGCGACGACGGCCGGGGCTTCGACCCCGCCACCGTCCCCGAACGCACCCGCACCGCAGGCTTCGGCCTCGACGGCATGCGCGCTCGCGCCGAACGCATCGCCGGTTCCCTCACCGTGGAGTCGGAGCCGGGGCACGGCACGGCCCTGTCGGCTCGCGTACCGTTGGTCCGCCATGACTGACTCCGCCCTGAACGACCAGGTCTCCTTGCTGATCGTCGACGACCATCCCGTCGTACGGGACGGTCTGCGCGGCATGTTCGAGAACGCCCCCGGCTTCCGGGTCCTCGGCGAGGCGTCCAACGGCGTCGAGGCGCTGGAGCGCGCCGCCGCCCTCGACCCGGACGTGATCCTGATGGACCTGCGGATGCCGGGCGGCGGGGGAGTCGACGCCATCCGCGAGCTGACCCGCCGCGCCGCCCGCGCCAAGGTCCTGGTCCTGACGACGTACGACACCGACTCCGACACCCTGCCCGCCATCGAGGCGGGTGCGACGGGCTATCTGCTCAAGGACGCCCCGCGCGACGAGCTGTTCACCGCGGTCCGCGCGGCGGCGGAGGGCCGCACGGTCCTGTCCCCGGCGGTCGCCTCCCGCCTGGTGTCAGCGGTCAGGACGCCCGGGGCTCCCGGCAACGAGCCGCTCTCCGCCCGCGAACGCGAGGTGCTGGCACTCGTCGCCAAGGGCACGTCCAACCGCGAGATCGCCCGTGAACTCTTCATCAGCGAGGCGACCGTGAAGACCCATCTCACCCACCTGTACGCCAAGTTGGGCGTCAAGGACCGCGCGGCGGCGGTCGCGACGGCGTACCAGCGGGGGATTCTCGGCTAGTCGGGGTAGGGCAGAAGGCCGGCCGCGGTCTTCTCCCACGCCGCCTTCAGCTCGGCCAGCAACTCCGGCTTGTCCGGGGCGAGATCGGCCTGTTCGCGGGAGTCGGCGGCCAGGTTGTAGAGGTGGTCGTCGTTGTCGGCGTCCCGGTAGTACTTCCAGTCGCCGCGCCGTAGCGCCCGGTTGGCCCGCACCCGCCAGAACAGGTCGCGCTCCGGCAGCTCCTCGCCGCGCAGGAGATAGCCCGCGAGGCTCGTGCCGTCCAGGGGGTACGCCGGGTCGGGGCGGGCGCCGCCGAACTCCAGCAGGGTCGCCGTCCAGTCGGGGGAGAAGTTCGGCTCGTGGCTGACCTGGTGGCCGTCGACACGGGCGGGCCAGCGCAGGATCGTCGGGACGCGGATACCGCCCTCCAGGAGGACGAACTTCTCGCCGCTGAGCGGCCAGTTGTAGGAGTAGCGCTCGCCGCCGTTGTCGCTGGCGAACACCACGACCGTGTTCTCCTCCTGCCCGGAGCGGCGCAGCGCGGCGAGCACCTCGCCGACGGCCGCGTCCAGGGACTCCACCATCTCCGCGTACTTCTCGACCGAGCCGCCGTCGTAGTGGTTGAGCGCGGCCACGACCTCCGCCTGGGACGTGGCGGCGCGGATCTTCGCCTCGATCTCGGCGCCGGTCTCCTCGTCGCCCTCCGCGAGCCAGGGCCAGTGCGGGGTGGTGAAGTTGAGGTTCAGCAGCCAGGGCCTGTCGTGTTTCCGGCCCACGTACTCGACGGCCCGCTCGGTCAGGACCTCCGTGTAGTAGCGCAGGTCCTTGTAGGTGGCGTCGCCCTCGTAGAGGTCGTAGTCGCCGAGCTGGCCGAGCTTGGAGAAGTACTCCAGCACGCCTCCGTGGTTGCCGAAGAACTCGTCCCAGCCCGACTTGGTGGGGCTGTAGTCGGGCAGCCAGCCGCAGTGCCATTTGCCGATGAGGGCGGTGGCGTAACCGGCCTTCTTCAGCAGGGAGGCGAGAGTGGGGTGGTTCGGGTCGAGGCCCTGCGTCCGGTTGCCGATCGGCTCGGCGAGCCCGCCCGGCGTACGGCCCGGATAGCGGCCGGTGTACAGGCTGAACCGGGTCGGTGAGCAGGTCGCCGACCCCGAGTACGCGTCCGTGAACCGCACGCCCTGCCGGGCCAGGCGGTCGAGGTGCGGCGTCTTGATGTGCGGGGCGCCGTACGAGGAGAGGTCGGCCCAGCCGAGGTCGTCACCGAGGATGACGAGGATGTTGGGGCGCCGGCCAGGGGAACCGGACCGCGCCTTGAACGGGCGCTCGGCGGGGGCGGGTTCGGCTTCGGCGGCCTCGGCGGCGGTGGTCGTACCGGCGACAGCGGTCACGGCACCGCCGCCGACGAGACCACCGAACGTACGGCGGGAGATCTTCGGCATACGGCCGAGTCTGATCGCCGGACAGGTGACCTGGCCAGGGATCACAGGCGGAGTTCATGGGGCTGCAACGGTCCCGCAACGCGGTCCTCAGCGGCGGGCCGGGAGAGCCTTCAGCCGGTCCAGCACCGGGTCCAGCTCACGCCTCAGCAGCTTGCGCACCGAGAACACGCTCGGCACCCGCAGCGTCGACGGATCGAAGCGCACGAACCGCGGCTGCCAGTCCGGACCGAAGACGATCACGCCCTTCAACGCGAAGTCCCAGAGCAGCCGTTTGCGGCCGCCGTTCATCAGGACCTCCCACCGGGGCCGCTCCGGACGGGCGGGCGGCGGGTACTCGGGCAGGGCGCACTGCTCCGCCACGACGGCACGGAACTCGTCGTAGGCCGTCCGGTCGCAGTAGATCAACAGCACCAGCCGCTCGGGCGGCAGTACGCGCAGGGACTCCATGAACTCCCACACCGTGCCCCGCCCCGTGCCCACCGACAGCGTCACCACCCCCGCCCGCGCGATGAGCCCGCTCACCACCCGCTGCCACTCGTCGTCGGCCACGTACATGCGCTCGGCGCCGGCCTCCGGCAGCACCTCCCCGGGGCGGCCGATCGCGAGGACCCGGCCGAGCCGCCGGAAGCGCCGGACCATGTCCTCCTCCTGTGTGCGTCCGGAGAGGAAGAAGAGGTTGGCGGCGCCCGCCCCGCCGCCGGAGAGTTCCAGGGGCATGGCGGACATGACCTGGTCGAGATCGAAGGGGCGCAGATACAGCACGTGCCCGGCCGAGTGGGCCGCCCGCAGCGGGTCGAGGATCTCGGCGGTGTGCCGTCGGCCGCTCTGCGCCCAGACCCGGCCGAGGGCGAACCCGCACCAGCCGAGGAAGAAGACGGGGACGCACACCAGCAGCGCCAGCAGCCACCCGCCCTGGTGCGAGGTGCCTTCGAGAAGGTGCCGGACACAGGCCTGGGCGACAAAGACGCTCCCCAGCCCCAGGACGGCCCCGCCCACCCGCAGCACCCACCCGACGGCGATCAGCCGCCGCCCCACGGCACGGTCCTGTCGCCCGCGCGGCGACCGGTCGTTGTTCCGCAGGAAGTACGTGTTCCCGTTGGTCACCGCCGACTCTTACCCCACGCGCAGCAGCAGAACCGCCCGCGCCGGAACCGTGATCGCCGCCCCCGCCCGGTGCACGACCTCCGGCGCCGTCCCCTGCTCCTCCCGCGAGGTGTCGACGACGACCTCGTACCGTTCCGCCCACGGCGGACCCGGCAGCACGAAGCTCGCCGGACGGTCCCCGGCGTGCAGCACGGCGAGGAAGCTGTCGTCGAGGACGGCGTCCCCGCGCTCGTCGCGGCCCGGGATGTCCCGCCCGGAGAGGTACATGCCGAGCGTGGCGGCCGGCGCGTACCAGTCGCGTTCCGTCATCTCCGCTCCCCGCGCGGTGAACCACGCCAGATCGCGCAGCCCGTCGGCGGAGTGCGCCCGCCCGGAGAAGAAGGCCCGCCGACGCAGCACCGGGTGCTGGTGCCGGAGCGCGATCAGCCGGGACGTCAGCTCGAACAGCGCCTTCCAGCCCGGCTGTTCCAGCAGCCCCCAGTCCAGCCAGCTGATCTCGTTGTCCTGGCAGTAGGCGTTGTTGTTCCCGCGCTGGGTCCGGCCCAACTCGTCACCCGCGACCAGCATCGGCACGCCCGTCGACAGCAGCAGCGTGGTGAGCAGATTGCGCAACTGCCGCCGCCGCAGCGCCCGTACACGCTCCTCGTCCGTCTCGCCCTCGGCGCCGCAGTTCCACGACCGGTTGTCGTTCGAACCGTCCCGGTTGCCCTCGCCGTTGGCCTCGTTGTGCTTGCGTTCGTACGACACCATGTCGCGCAGCGTGAAACCGTCGTGCGCGGTGATGAAGTTGACCGACGCGTACGGGCGTCGCCCGCCCCACGCGTACAGGTCGCTCGACCCCGACAGCCGGTACCCCAGGTCCCGTACGTCCGGCAGCGCACCGCGCCAGAAGTCCCGTACGGCGTTGCGATAGCGGTCGTTCCACTCCGTCCACAGCGGGGGAAAGGCGCCCACCTGATACCCGCCCGACCCCACGTCCCACGGCTCGGCGATCAGCTTCACCCGCCGCAGCACCGGGTCCTGGGCGATCACCGCGAGAAACGGGGACAGCATGTCGACGTCGTGCATCGAGCGCGCCAGCGCCGCGGCCAGGTCGAAGCGGAAGCCGTCGACGCCCATCTCGGTGACCCAGTAGCGCAGCGAGTCGGTGATGAGGCGCAGGACGTGCGGCTGTACGACGTGCAGGGTGTTGCCGCAGCCGGTGTAGTCGGCGTACCTGCGGGCGTCCGACTGGAGTCGGTAGTAGCCCCGGTTGTCGATGCCCTTCAACGACAGCGTCGGGCCCAACTCCCCCGCTTCCGCAGTGTGGTTGTAGACCACGTCGAGGATGACCTCGATCCCGGCCTCGTGCAGTGCGCGCACCATGGCGCGGAACTCGCCGACCTGCTGGCCGGTGGTGCCGGAGGCGGCGTAGGCGGCGTGCGGGGCGAAGTAGCCGATGGAGTTGTAGCCCCAGTAGTTCTTCAGGCCGCGGCGCAGCAGATGGTCCTCGTGCGCGAACTGGTGGACGGGCAGCAGCTCGACGGCCGTGACACCGAGCTTGGTGAGGTGCTCGATGGCGGCGGGATGCGCCAACCCCGCGTAGGTTCCGCGCAGTTCCTCGGGAATGCCGGGGTGCAGCTTGGTGAAGCCCCGTACATGCAGCTCGTAGATGACCGAGTCCGCCCACGGTGTCTTCGGGCGGCGGTCGTCCGCCCACTCGTCGTCGGGGGCGTCGTCGTGGACGACCACGCCCTTGGGGACGAACGGCGCCGAGTCCCGGTCGTCGCGCACGGTGTCGGCGACCTGCTGCTGGGGCCAGTCGCGGACATGCCCGTACACCTCGGGCGGCAGACTGAAGTCGCCGTCCACGGCACGGGCGTACGGGTCGAGGAGCAGCTTCGCCGGGTTCCAGCGCCCGCCGGTCCAGGGGTCCCAGCGCCCGTGCACCCGATAGCCGTACCGCTGACCCGGCATGACGCCCGGCACGAACCCGTGCCAGATCTCGTGCGTCAGCTCGGTCAGCCGGGCCCGGGTCTCCTTGCCGTGCTCGTCGAAGAGACACAGCTCGACGCCCTCCGCACCGCCCGCCCACAACGCGAAGTTGGTGCCCGCGACCCCGTCCGGACCCACCCGGAACCGGGCCCCCAACGGCACGGGCGCACCCGGCCACACGGGCACGGCCGGCGCCGACGGCGTGCGCCGCGCACCGTTCACGACAGCCGGACGTACGTCGTCGGCCACCGCCTCCTGCTCGGCTGCGCTGGACACCTCAGGCCTCCCACGGCTCGCGGAACGACGCGAAAATGAGCGCACGGCGTCCCGGCCCCGGCTCCCCGTCGCGTCGTCCTCCCCACTGTTCTGCCCAGACCTAGGCTCGCACTCACGTTTCCCCAGGGCGGGCCCCGTCGTTGGGCCCCCTGTGAGGCATGTACATGGGCGCGCTCGGCGCGCAGGGGCCGCTCTGGCCGCCGTACTGACATGGGCAGGACTGCTGGCCGGCTGCACTTCGGAGTCGGGCGGGCTCGACCTCGGCGGGCTCGGGAAACCGCCCGCACCGCAGGAGGTCATCCGGGTCACCCCGGACGACGGCACCAAGGGCGTGGAGCAGGACAGCCGGCTGCGGGTGCGTGTGCCCAGCGGGCGGCTCGAATCGGTGAGGGTGGTGAAGTACCAGGACGCGCAGGACACCCCGGTGCCCGGTCATATCTCCGAGGACGGGCTGAGGTGGGAGCCGGACGACGGGCGGCTCGCCCTCGCCGCGAAGTACACCGTCGACGCCGTCGCCCTCGACGGCCACGGCCGCCGCTCCGCCCGGCACACCACGTTCACCACCTACGTCCCCGACGAACGCTTCATCGGCTACGTCACCCCGGAGAACCGCTCCACGGTCGGCACCGGGATGATCGTCTCGCTGGGCTTCAACCGCGACATCGAGAACCGGGCGGCCGTCGAACGCGCCGTCCACGTCACCGCCAAGCCGCCCGTCGAGATCCGCCCGCACTGGTTCGACAAGGGCCGCCTCGACTTCCGCCCCGAGCACTACTGGAAGCCCGGCACCCAGGTGACGGTCTCGCTCCGCCTCCGGGACATCGAGGGCGCCCCCGGTGTCTACGGTTTGCAGTACAAGACGTTCTCCTTCACCGTCGGCCGCAGCCAGGTCTCCCTGGTCGACGCCGCCAAGCACACCATGCAGGTCAGACGGGACGACGAGCTGCTGGCCACGGTGCCGATCACGGCCGGGGCACCCCGCACCACCACCTACAACGGCAAGATGGTCATCACCGAGATGCTCGAAGTGACGCGTATGAACAGCCGCACGGTCGGCTTCGGCGGCGAGTACGACATCCCCGACGTCCCGCACGCCCTGCGGCTCACCGACTCCGGCACCTTCCTGCATGGCAACTACTGGGCGCCGGACGCCCCCGGCAAGGTCAATGTCAGCCACGGCTGTGTCGGTCTGCGGGATGTGAAGGGGGGCGGTTCGGACACCCCCGCGGGCTGGTTCTTCGACCGCAGCCTCATCGGTGACGTCGTCGAGGTCGTCCACAGTGATGACAAAAAGGTCGCTCCCGACAACGGGCTCGGAGGATGGAATATGGGATGGAAGGAGTGGAAGGCGGGCAGTGCGGTGAAGTAACCAGGTGGGGGGCCGGGTTGACGGGCGGGGCGGGGGGTCACGGTTGGGACCGAACGGTGACAATCACACCCCGCCGACGGCCGGGATCTTGCGGTTAATATGCGCCGAGTGCGCGGGACGCGCAGGGGGTTGCGGGCCTGGACCGGGCCCGGCGAGGGGAGAAGGACTTGAACGTGCGACCGATATCGGGGGCGTCGGTTGACGCACGCGTGCGGCGACGCAAGGGCTGGATGGCCGTGGTGTCCGGAGTGATGCTGGTCGCCGTCACCGCGTGCGGTGGTGGCGGCGGGGACTCGGACGGCAAGGCCGGGGCGGGCAAGGGCGAGGACGCGAGCGCCACGGAGAGCAAGCAGTCGGCGGCCGTCGTCGCCATCGCGCCCAAGGACGGCGCGAAGTCCGTGGAGACCAGTGGCGCCCTCAAGGTGAGCGCCACCAAGGGCAAGCTGACGACGGTCGAGGTCAAGACCGCCAAGGGTGACAAGGTCGACGGGAAGATATCCGCCGACGGCGCCTCCTGGACGCCGTCCACCCACCTGGCCGGTGCCACCACCTACGCGGTGCACGCGGTCGCGAAGGACTCCGAGGGCCGTGAGGCCGCCGAGGACTCCAGCTTCACCACTCTGACGCCGAAGAACACCTTCGTCGGCAACTTCACGCCGGAGGACGGCTCGAAGGTCGGCGTCGGAATGCCCTTCTCGATCCGCTTCACCCGGGGCATCACCAACCCGGACGACGTCGAGAAGGCCATCAGCATCAAGACCGAGCCGGCCGTCGACGTCGAGGGCCACTGGTTCGGCAACGACCGCCTCGACTTCCGCCCTGAGGAGTACTGGGCCGAGGGCACCAAGGTCACCGTCGACCTCAACCTCGACGGCGTCGAGGGCCGTGACGGTGTCTACGGCAAGCAGGCCAAGACGGTCTCCTTCACCATCGGCCGCAACCAGGTCTCCGTCGTGGACGCCAAGAAGCACACGATGAAGGTCATGCAGGACGGCAAGGTCGTCAAGACCCTCCCGGTCACCACCGGCAAGCCCGGCTACGACACCTGGAACGGCCAGATGGTCATCAGCGAGCGGCTCCGGGTGACCCGCATGAACGGCGAGACGGTCGGCTACGGCGGCGAGTACGACATCAAGGACGTCCCCGACGCCATGCGCCTGACCAACTCGGGCACCTTCATCCACGGCAACTACTGGGGCGGCGACGCCTTCGGCAACTACAACGCCAGCCACGGCTGTGTGGGCCTGCGCGACAACCGCGGCGGCGGCGACCGCTCCGCGCCGGCCGCGTGGTTCTTCGACCACTCGATCATCGGCGACGTGGTGGTCGTGAAGCACTCCAACGACGCCACGGTGGCCCCGGACAACGGCTACAACGGCTGGAACATGTCCTGGGCGGAGTGGAAGAAGTAGCACGCCCGTATCGCGTACGGCCCGGCCCCGGTGTGAGCTACTCCACCGGGGCCGTTGTCGTTGGTCCCCTTGCTGTGTCTGCCGGCCGGGTGTGACCGACGGCACCTTGGCCCATCGCCGTTGGTCCCCGTGCTGTGTCTGCCTGGGGGCAACCCCCAGACCCCCGGCCGGGTGTGACCGACCGCACCTTGGCCCATCGCCGTTAGTCACCGTTAACCTGCCTGCATGACCGTGACTCTCGAAGTGGCCGACGGCGTCGGCACCATTCTTCTCGACCGTCCGCCCATGAACGCGCTGGACGTCGCCACCCAGGACCGGCTCAAGGAGCTCGCCGAGGAGGCCACGCGCCGTGACGATGTGCGGGCCGTGGTGGTCTACGGCGGGGAGAAGGTGTTCGCGGCCGGCGCGGACATCAAGGAGATGCAGGCCATGGACCACACCGCGATGGTCCTGCGCGCCCGCGCCCTCCAGGACTCGTTCACGGCCGTGGCCCGCATCCCCAAGCCGGTCGTCGCGGCCGTCACCGGCTATGCGCTGGGCGGCGGTTGCGAGCTGGCGCTGTGCGCGGACTTCCGGATCGCCGCCGACAACGCCAAGCTGGGCCAGCCCGAGATCCTGCTCGGTCTGATCCCGGGCGCCGGCGGCACCCAGCGCCTGGCCCGGCTCATCGGCCCGTCCAAGGCGAAGGACCTCATCTTCACCGGCCGGATGGTCAAGGCCGACGAGGCGGAGCGGCTGGGTCTGGTGGACCGGGTCGTCCCGGCCGCCGAGGTGTACAGCGAGGCGCGGGCGTGGGCGGCGAAGCTCGCGCAGGGTCCGGCGATCGCGCTGCGGGCCGCGAAGGAGTCGATCGACACGGGTCTGGAGACGGACATCGACACCGGGCTCGCCGTCGAACGGAACTGGTTCGCGGGCCTGTTCGCCACCGCCGACCGTGAGATCGGTATGCGCAGCTTCGTCGAGGAGGGCCCCGGGAAGGCGAAGTTCCTCTGAGAACCGGGGTGGGGAAGCCGGTGGTGAAACTTCCCTGAACCACTTGCAATTGACGCGATGTCTGATCCGGGTCCCTCGATGGGGCGGTTTATGGGAGCCTTAACGCAACCTTAAGTCTGCCTTGTCGAGGGGGACCGTCGATTGCCACCAACCGAGCCTCCGCCGCAGGTCAGCGAGGCTGTCGACGGCCCCGAACTGCCGCTGGCATATGCCGATCGGAAACAGCGGAATGGTGGATTCCGGGGGGCGTATTCGGCAGGAACGGCCCCGGCGGGCGTCCGCTGCGGCCATGATGGGGGCATGGCGGGGCTGGAGGGTATCGAACAGCCGCGGGGACACGGCCGTGCGACCGCGGCGCGCTGGTCGCCCACGGTCGAGGACGAACACGCGCAGAAGGCGCTGGAGTTGTTCGGAGATCCCACCGAGGCGGAGGTTCCGCTTCCGTCCCGCCCCGAGTCCGCGGCCACGGCCCGCCGGCTGACCCAGGTCGTCGTCCTCCGCCAGTGGGGGCTCACCCCGAAGATGACCGAGGATGCCGTTTTACTCGTCTCCGAACTCGTGGGCAACGCGGTCCGGCACACGGGCGCGCGGGTGTTCGGGCTCCGGATGCGCCGGCGGCGGGGCTGGATCCGCGTCGAGGTGCGCGACCCCTCGCGCGGGCTGCCGTGTCTGATGCCGGTGCAGGAGATGGACATCAGCGGGCGGGGGCTGTTCCTGGTGGACAAGCTGTCCGACCGCTGGGGCGTCGATCTGCTGCCGCGGGGGAAGACGACGTGGTTCGAGATGCGGGTCGCCGATCGGTAGAGATGCGGGTCGCTGACCGGTAGCCAGGGCAAACCGCCCTTAAATGGGGCGAGTGACCACTACCGATCGTCGGACAGTGCTCCGCGCCACCGCCGGGCTCGCGTTCACCGCCGGGTGCGCCACCCATGGTGCCGTCGCTCATCCGGCCCCCTCCCGGTCCGCCGGCCCCTCGGCCGGACCCCCCGCCCCCGGCCCCCGCCGATTCCCCGGCCGCCCCGCCCAACTCACCCACGGCCCCCGCACCCACCCCCGCGTCGCCCTCACCTTCCACGGCAACGGCGACCCCGCCACCGCCAGGGCACTGCTCTCCGCAGCCGAGGAACACGGCGCCCGCATCACCGTCCTGGCCGTCGGCACCTGGCTCGACGAGCACCCCGAGCTCGCCCGCCGCATCCTCGACGGCGGCCATGACCTCGGCAACCACACCCTGCACCACCTCGGCGTCAACGACATGTCCGAGGCCGACGCGCTCGCCGAGATCGAGGGCTGCGCCGACCGGCTGCGCCGACTCACCGGCTCCATCGGCAGCTGGTTCCGGCCCTCGCGTGCCGCCCGGGCCTCGCCGCTCGTCGAACGGCTGGCCCACCGCGTCGGCTACCCGCACGTCCTGTCGTACGACGTCGACTCCCTGGACTTCACCTCGCCCGGCGCCCCCGCGATCACCCGCAAGGTGCTCGGCGAGGTCCGGAACGGGTCCGTGGTGAGCCTGCACTTCGGGTACGCCGACACGGTCGCCGCCCTCCCCGCCGTACTGGAAGCACTCGACCGCCGCGGCCTGTCCGCGGTGACCACCACGGAGCTGTTCAGCTGATGCACCGCCTTGTGAAGCAGACCCTGGCCGCGGGGGCCGTCCTCGCCGCCCTCGCCGCCTGCGGCACCGAGACCCATGACCATGCCGCGCCCGAGCACACCCCGACCCGGGCGGCCGTCCCCGCGCCGCCGAAGAAGAAGCCCGTCCAGGGCCTGCCCGGCATGCCGCCGGTCCTCGATCCGCAGGACGTGTACGCCGCCGACCGCCCGGGCAAGCTCTCCCCGGTGGTCAAGGACTTCCCGTCGCGGGTGTACGTCCCCAACACCGAGTCCGACACGGTCTCCGTCATCGACCCGAAGACGTACAGGATCATCGAGACGATCCGTGTCGGCCGTCAGCCCCAACACGTCGTCCCCTCCTGGGACATGAAGACGCTGTGGGTCAACAACAACCGTGGCCACACCCTCACCCCCATCGACCCGAGGACCGGGAAGGCGGGCAAGCCGGTCGAGGTGCACGACCCGTACAACCTCTACTTCACGCCCAACGGCAAGTACGCCGTCGTCATGGCCTCCCTCGACCGCGAGCTCGTCTTCCGCGACCCGCACACCATGGAGCGCAAGAAGACCGTCCCGGTCACCTGTTACGGCGTCAACCACGCCGACTTCTCGCTCGACGGCCGGTACTTCATCGTGTCCTGCGAGTTCAGCGGCGAGCTGCTCAAGGTCGACACCGAGAAGATGAAGGTCGTCGGACAGCAGAAACTCCCCTTCGACGGGGCCATGCCGCAGGACGTGAAGATCTCGCCCGACGGCAAGCGCTTCTACGTCGCCGACATGATGGCCGACGGCATGTGGGTCCTGGACGGCGACAAGTTCGACAAGCCGAAGCTCATCCCCACCGGCAAGGGCACCCACGGTCTCTACGTCAGCCGCGACTCACGCGAGATGTACGTCTCCAACCGGGGCGAGGGCACCATCTCCGTCTGGGACTTCGCCAAGGACAAGGTGACGAAGAAGTGGCATCTGCCCCAGGGAGGCAGCCCCGACATGGGCGGCGTCTCGGCCGACGGCAAGGTGTTGTGGCTGTCGGGGCGGTACGACGCCGAGGTGTACGCCATCGACACCCGCACCGGCACCCAGCTGGCCCGCGTCAAGGTCGGCAGCGGACCGCACGGACTCGCCGTCTACCCGCAGCCCGGACGCTACTCACTGGGCCACACCGGCATCTTCCGCTGATCTTCGGTCAGTTGACACGCCGCCGCACGAGTGAAGATCCCCGACCCACCCCGGCCGGGCCGGGAGGGTGCTCCCATGATCACCACTCGCCTGCGGCGGCGTGTCGCTGCCGCCGCTCTGTCCCTCGCCGCCGTCTTCGCCACCACGGCGGCCACCGTCCCCTCGAAGGCCCCTGCGACCCCCGACTGCAAGGTCCAGTACGACGACCCCGTCAAGGCCGCCGCCGACCGCACCGTCGACGTCAGCCGCATCACCCCCGAGCCGGTCTGGCGCAAGAGCTGCGGCACCCTCTACCGCAGCGACGGCCGCGGCCCGGAGATCGTCTTCGCGGAGGGCTTCAAGCCCAGGGACGTCGTCGACGGCCAGTACGACATCGAGAAGTACGTCCTGGTCAACCAGCCCTCCCCGTACGTCTCCACGACCTACGACCACGACCTGTACAAGACGTGGTGGAAGTCCGGCTACAACTACTACATCGACGCCCCGGGCGGCGTGGACGTCAACAAGACCATCGGCGACACCCACAAATGGGCCGACCAGGTCGAGGTGGCCTTCCCCGGTGGCATCGCCCGGAAGTACATCATCGGTGTCTGTCCGGTGAACAAGACCACCAAGGTCGAGATCATGAGCGGCTGTCAGAGCAACCCGCATTACGAGGCGTGGCACTGAGCAGCAGCAACTCCGCCCCCACCGGCCGGTAACCGGCCGCCTGGAACGCCCGCGCGCTGCGGGCGTTCCCCGGCGCGACCTGCGCCCACAGCGGCTCGGCGACGAGCTGCCGGGCGGCGGTCACCAGCCGCCGCCCCAGCCCCCGGTGCCGTACGTCCTCGTCGACCTCGACCGAGACCTCCAGGCGTCCACCGATCCCGCGTCCCATGACCAGCACCCCGCCGTCCGCCGTCCAGGCCCGCACGTCGTCGCGGCGCCCGCGGGCGTAGACGATCCGCGGATGACCGGCGTCCTCGATCTCCCGCAGCGCGAGCGGCGGCTCGCCGGGCAGGGGCGGGCCGACCAGCATCGTGTCGATGGTCTCGGCCGTACGCCCCGTCCGCGCCAGGAAGGCCGCCAGGAAGCGTGGGTTCATGCTCGCGGCGAGAGGGTCGCAGTCGAGGCCGCGCAGCGTCGCGTACACCCAGTCCGGGTCCTCGTCGGTGAAGACGACGGAGTGCGCGGTGAAGGCGAGGACCCCGGCGTCCCGGGGTGACGCCTGCGGTACGACCGTCGTACGGCCGTCCGCCGGCGGGAAGACACCGCGGGCCGCCGCGTCGAGAACGTGCCGAAGAGTCTCCACCGCACCCGCCCTTGAGTCTCCACCCACTGGAAGGCCCAGACTCACACACATGATCGACGACGGCACCGGACTTTTCACCATCGGCGAGCTGGCCCGGGCCACCGGACTGACCGTGCGCACCATCCGCTACTGGTCGGACGAGGGGGTCCTGGAACCGGTGACCCGCTCGACGGGCGGCTACCGGCTGTACGACACCTCGTGCGCCGCCCGCCTGGAACTGATCCGCACCCTGCGCGAGCTGGGCCTCGGCCTGGACGACGTACGCAAGGTGCTGGACGGGGAGCGGACCGTCGCGGAGGTGGCGGCGGCGCATGTCACGGCGCTGGACGCGCAGATCCGGCAGCTGAGGGTGACCCGGGCGGTGCTGTCGACCGTGGCGCGACGCGGTTCGACCGCAGAGGAGATGACCCTGATGAACAAGCTGGCACGGCTGTCGGCGGCCGAACGGGCCCGGATCGTCGAGGACTTCACGACAGAGATCTTCGAGGGACTCGACACCGCCGACCCCGACATCCGCAGGCGGCTGCGGTTCGCCCCGGCCGACCTGCCGGACGACCCGACGCCCGAGCAGGTGGACGCGTGGGTCGAGCTCGCCGAGATGATGCAGGACCCCGAGTTCCGGACGCTGATGCGCAGGATGATCGAGTTCAACGCGGCGGACCGCGGCCCGGACGTGCCCGCGGGCACCTCGCTGTGGTTCATGAGCCGCCTGGTGCAGCTCGCGGGGGAGGCGCTGGAGCGGGGTGTCGCACCCGAGGCGCCCGAGGCCGCCGACCTGCTGCGCGGGCTGCTCGGTGACGCGGACCCGGCCGAGGTGCTGACCCGGCTGGAGGCGGGCTCCAACGTGCGGGTGGCCCGGTATCGCCAGTTGTGGGCGACGGTGAAGGGGCTCGGGCCGCAGGCGGCGTACGAGGAGGAGTTCGCGTGGGTGGTCGCCGCACTGCGTGTTCGGGCCGCCGGTTAACCTGACCTCCGGCAACAAGCCAGCAAGGTACGACGAAAAGGGGCGGATCGGTGGCGAACATCGACGAGGCACGCAAGGACTTCGAGCGGATCGACACGGACGGTGACGGCTTCATCACCGCCGCTGAGTTCAAGACCGCCCTCGCCCAGGAAGGCGACTGGAACGTCACCGAGTCGGTCGCCGAGGTGATCATCAAGACCCGTGACCTCAACGGCGACAAGGTGCTCTCCTTCGACGAGTTCTGGGCCTACCTGAGCAAGTGACGCACGCGGAAGGGGGCGCCCGAGAAGCTGGGAGAGGCTTCCAGGGGCGCCCCCTTCGTCATGCCCGGCGCACGCTCCAGCGGCCGTCCCGCCGGTCCAGCACCAGGGGCAGGTCGAAGCACTTGCCCACCTGGTCACCGGTGAGGACCTCGGCGGCCGGACCCCGCGCGAGGACCCGGCCCTCGCGCAGCAGCAGGGCGTGGGTGGTGCCGCCCGGTAGCTCTTCCAGATGGTGGGTGACCAGGACCGTCGCCAGCGTCGGATGCTCCCGGCGCAGCTCGTCCAGCGCCGCGATCAGCTGCTCCCGGCCCGGCAGATCGAGGCCGGTCGCCGGTTCGTCCAGGAGCAGCAGGCGCGGTTGCGGCATCAGCGCCCGCGCGATCAGCGTGCGCCCGCGCTGCCCCTGCGACAGCGTGGGCCAGCGGGCGTCGCGGAGGTCGGCGAGACCGAGGGTGGCGATGAGCCGGTCCGCCCGTTCCTCCTGCGCGGGAGTCGGACGCCAACGCGGCAGCGGGGCAACGGAATTGGTCAGCCCCGTCAGGACCACGTCCCGGGTGCGCAGCGGCCGCGTGAGCGGATGACGCGGATCGACATGACCCACGTACGCCCGCAGTTCCCGCAGGTCGACCCGGCCCAGGCGGCGCCCGAGCACCTCCACCGTCCCGCGCGTGGGATGGACCACGGCGCCCAGCAGGCTCAGCAGGGTCGACTTGCCCGCCCCGTTGGCGCCGAGGAGCGCCCAGTGCTCGCCGGCCCGGACGGTCAGGCTCACCTCCTGGAGGATCGGCCGCCCCTCCCGTACGACATCCACGCCTTCCGCGCGCAGCACCTCCGTCACCGCAGCCCCCGGTTCACCGCGGACAGCACCGCCGCCGTCGCGCTCTCCCCGGCGCCCCACGCGGTGCGGCCGTTCACCTCGACCTCGGCGTAGGCGGTCCGGTCGGCGTCCTCGGTGAAGTCCAGGACGCGGACCGTGAACCCGGCGCCGGCGAGGGCGTCGACGAAGGCGGACACCGGGCCCGCGCCCGTGCCCTCGTAGTCACCGGCCCGGTCACCGGTGCGCAGGGTGCAGACGAAACGGTGCGCGTCCGGACCGTCCTGGTGGACGGACCAGGTCTCCAGCGCCACCTCGCCGTCCGCGACGACATACGTCGAGCGGAACAGGTCGTACAGCTCCTTCGGCGTCATCTCCCGCCCGCTGTCGTCCGTGGCCGCCTGCACGACGCGGGAGAAGTCCGGGCGCATGCGCGGCGGCAGGTCGACGCCGTGGTGGGTCTTCAGCAGGTACGCCATGCCGCCCTTGCCCGACTGGGAGTTCACCCGGATCACCGCCTCGTAGGAGCGGCCGATGTCGGCCGGGTCGATCGGCAGGTACGGGACGCTCCAGTGCTCGTCCGGGTGCGCGGCCCGATGCGCGAAACCCTTGCTGATCGCGTCCTGATGGGTGCCGGAGAACGCGGTGTGGACCAGGTCACCGGCGTAGGGGTGGCGCGGGTGTACCGGCAGGCGATTGCAGTGCTCGACGGTCTCCTTGACGTGGTCGATGTCGCTGAAATCGACCATGGGGTCCACACCCTGGGCGTACAGGTTCATGGCGAGGGTCACCAGGTCGACGTTGCCGGTGCGCTCGCCGTTGCCGAACAGGCAGCCCTCGACGCGCTGCGCGCCCGCCAGGACCGCCAGTTCGGCGCAGGCGACGCCGGTGCCGCGATCGTTGTGGGGGTGCACGGAGAGGATGACCGAGTCACGTCGGGACAGATTGCGGTGGACGTACTCGATCTGGTCGGCGTACACGTTCGGGGTCGCGATCTCCACCGTCGCCGGGAGGTTGTGGGTGACCGGGCGGTCGGGGCTCGCGTCCCACAGCACGGTCAGCATGTCGCACAGTTCCAGGACGAGGTCCGGCTCGGTGAGGTTGAAGGTCTCGGGGGAGAACTGGAAGCGGACACCGGGGTGTTGTCCGAGCCGGGCCATCCGCTCGGCGGCCTCCCGTACGGTCCGCCGGATGTCCGCCCGGTCGCGGCCGAGGACGACCTCGCGCCACACCGGTGACGTGGCGATGTACAGATGGACGACTGCCCTCGGCAGCCCCTCGATCGACTCGAAGGTCCGGTCGATGAGATCGGCCCTGGCCGGAGTGAAGACGACCGGCGTGACGTCGTCGGGCACGGCGTCGCTGGTCACCAGATGCCGGACGAAGTCGAAGTCGGCGCGGCTGGCGGACGGATAGCCCACCTCGATCTCCTTGAACCCGGTCGCGACCAGCAGGTCGTACAGGCGGCGCTTGCGCGGGGTGTCCATCGGCTCGGCCAGCGCCTGGTTGCCGTCGCGCAGGTCCACGGGGACCCAGAGCGGGGCGCGCTCGATACGGGCGCAGGGCCAACTCCGGTCGGCCACGGGGACGTTCACCCGCTCGTCGTACGGGCGGTAGCGGTGGTACGGCATGGGACTCGGGCGCTGCGGATTCCAGACGCTGGTCATGGCTTCGGCGTTTCCTTCGGCTCGGTCGGAAGAGACCGGCGGCAGCACGGCGCCCGCGGCGGGGTGCCGGTCGCGTCAGGCCCCGCCGCGGCAGCCGAGAAGAAGGAGACCACGGAAGATCATGGGAGTACGCTAGCCACTCCTCAGGTCCTCAGACAAGTGGGAAACGTGAAATGAGTACGTCGTCATCACCCCTGGGCCCCCTCCGGCCCAGCCCGCTGGTGGAACAGGCCGCCGAACGCCTGCGCGCGCAGATCGCCGCCGGCCACTGGGCGGTCGGCGGCAAGCTGCCCGGCGAGACCACCCTCGCCAAGGAGTTGGGCGTGGGCCGCTCCACGGTCCGCGAGGCCCTGCGCGCCCTGGCCGGCGCGGGGCTGGTCCAACCCCGGCAGGGCGCCGGGGTGTTCGTCCTCGCCACGGAACCGACGGCGGACTGGCCGACCCGGCTGCGGCGGGCCGCGGTGACGGATGTCTACGAGGTGCGGATGGGGCTGGAAGTGCACGCCGCCCGCCTCGCCGCCCGGCGCCGGACACCGGAGGACGTGGCGGCCATGGAGCTGGCGCTGCGGGGCCGCAGGGCGGCTTCCCTCCTGGACGACGAGGCGTTCATCGACGCCGACATCGCCTTCCACGCGGCGGTGGTGGGGGCCGCCCACAACCCCGTACTCGCCGATCTGTTCACGGAGTTCACCCCGGTCCTCAGACAGGGCCTCCTCGAACTCCTGACCCTGACCGGCCTGCGCACCCACGACCCCAACACGGCCGACGAGGCCCATGAGGCGCTGGTGCGGGCGGTCGCGGACGGCGACGCGGAGGCGGCGGCGGAGGTGGTGCGGGCCGAGCTGGAGGACCCCTTCGCGGCTTAGGAAGCGTGTCTGCGGTACTGTCCCGGCGCCACCCCGTACTCCCGCTTGAACGCCTTGGCGAAGGCGAACTCCGATGTGTAGCCGGTGCGTTGGGCGACCTGGCGGAGCGGCAGGTCCGCCTCGCGCAGCAGCCGGCCGGCCGTCGTCATGCGCCACCACGTCAGATACGCGAGCGGCGGCCGCCCCACCAGCGTGGTGAACCGCCGGGCGAACGCCGCCCGGGACAGACCGCCGTGGGCGCCGAGTTCCTCGACCGTCCAGGGGTGGTCCGGCGCGGCGTGGACGGCTTGCAGCGCCGCCGTCACCGCGGGGTCGGCGAGCGCCGCCGCCCAGCCCGTGGGATGCCGGTCGGTGCGGGCCTCGCCCTGCCACCAGGCGCGCAGGATGTAGAGCAGCAGGGTGTCCAGGAGCGCTGCGACGATGGCGTCCGACCCCGGCCGCGGCTCCTCCAGCTCGCTGCCCAGCAGCTCCACGGTCGCCCGCAGAGACCGGTGGGCGCCGACCGTGGCGGGCAGATGCACGACCTCCGGCAGCTCGGTGAGCAGGGGGTGTGCCCGGCTGCGGTCCAGCCAGTAGGCACCGCACAGCAGCACCGTGTCCGGCGCGGCGTCCCGTACGGGAGGCGGGGGCGGGGACGGGGGCGCGTCCGGCTGGAACCTCACGATCGTCGGCTCCACGTCCGGACCGCTGGTCAGCGCGTACCCCCGTCCGTGCGCCAGGAACACCACGTCGCCCGGCGCGAGCGCCACCGGCTCGCCCGCCGAGGGCAACAGCCAGGCCGACCCCCGCAGCACCACATGGAACCCGGCGCCCTCCGAGTCCTCGATCCGCATTCCCCAGGGCGCGTACTTGTCCCGCCGCCCCGAGTGCGGGCGCCCGGTGCGCATCGCGGCGATCGCGTCGCTGAGTACGTCCATGTCCACCACCGTAGCCGGGAGTTGGAGGGGAGAGACGCTGAGACAGGAAACGGAGATCAGCAGACATGGATCGTCTCGTCCGGGGCTCCTAGCGTGGACACCATGCCAACTACCGCACGTACCGTGCTCTTTCATGAAATCGGCGGACCCGAGGTACTGACCATCGAGGACGTACTGGTGCCCGCTCCCGGCCCCGGCCAAGTGGCCGTCCGGGTCGAGGCGTTGGGCCTCAACCGCGCCGAAGCCCTCTTCCGCTCCGGCGCCTACTACTACCAGCCCGCCCTCCCCGCTTCCCGCCTCGGCTACGAGGCGTCCGGAGTCGTCGAGGCGGTCGGCGCGGGCGTCACCGCGCTGACCGTCGGCGACCTGGTGACGACCGGACCCGGCATCGAGATGAGCGCCCAGGGGGTGTACGCGGAACGGGTCGTCCTGCCCGAGACCTCGGTGCTGCCCCGCCCCGCTTCCGTGGACGCCGTCACGGGGGCGGCGTCCTGGCTGACGTACACGACCGCCTACGGGGCCCTCCTGGAGACGGCGGGGCTCAGGCCCGGCGACCACGTCCTGATCACCGGGGCCTCCAGCGGGGTGGGCACGGCGGCGATCCAGGTGGCCCGTCGCGTGGGCGCGATCCCGCTGGCCACGACCCGTACGGAGGTGAAGCGGCAGGGGCTGCTGGACGCGGGGGCGGCCGAGGTGATCGTTTCCGAGGGCGGTGCCGAGACCGTGGCCAAGGAGGTCAGGCGGCTCACCGGCGGAAAGGGTGTCGAGGTGATCTTCGACGCGATCGGCGGCCCCGGCTTCCGTCCGCTCGCCGAGGCGCTCGCGGAGGGCGGCTCGGTGGTCGCCTACGGCCGGCTGGACAGCCGCCCCGCCGAGATCCCCTGGAACTGGCCCTTCACGATCCACACCTACGCCAACATGATCCTCACCGCGACACCGGGCGGGCGCCGCCGCTCCACGGCCTTCCTCAACGCGGGCTTGTCCGACGGCGGCTTCCGCCCGGTGGTCGCCGAGGTCTTCGAGGGCCTGGACCGCATCCAGGACGCCCATGCTCTGATGGAGTCGAACCGCCACACGGGGAAGATCGTGGTCCGGATCTGAGCCCGCCGGAATACACCTCGCCCGGCCGGGGTTGATGCCACTCAGACGTATGCACATGCATAAAATCTGGAGGGCATGTCATGAAGATCGGCATCATCGGCGCGGGAAACATCGGCGGCAACCTCACCCGACGGCTCACCGCCCTCGGGCACGAGGTGGCGGTGGCCAACTCCCGCGGCCCCCACACCCTCACCGCGCTCGCGGAGGAGACGGGCGCGACGCCCGTCCCGGTCGAGGAGGCCGCGCGCGGTGCGGAGGTCGTCGTCGTCACGATCCCGCTCAAGGCGATCCCGGACCTGCCGAAGGGCGTCCTCGACGGGGCGGCGGACGGGGTGGCGGTGATCGACACCGGCAACTACTACCCGCAGCAGCGCGACGGCAGGATCGCCGAGATCGAGGACGAGGGCGTGACGGAGAGCCGCTGGACGGAACGGCACCTCGGCCACCCCGTCATCAAGGCCTTCAACGGCACCTACGCCCAGGACATCCTGGACCGCCACCGCCCCGCCGGTGCCCCCGACCGCCAGGCCCTCCCGGTCGCCGGCGACGACGAGGCGGCCAAGGCGAAGGTCCGCGCCCTCATCGATGAACTCGGCTTCGACACGGTCGACGCGGGCGGCCTCGACGACTCCTGGCGCCAGCAGCCGGACACGCCGGTGTACGGCCTGCGGGAGGGCGTTGACGCGGTCACGAAGGCACTGGCGGAGGCGAGCCCGGAACGTCCGGCTGGGTTCCGCGCCTGACGCCTGCCAGAGGTCAGACGATCTCCAACGGCACGTGCGGCCCGTCCGGCAGCTCCACCTTGATCCCGTCGCCGGGCCGCACGACCCCGCCCTCCAGGACGACGCTCATGATCCCGCCCTTGAGCCGGAGCTTCCCGTCGTCGTCCCGGGTGACGACCTCCTTCAGGAGCCCCTTCCGGAACGCGTCGATCTGAAGGCAGGGGTTCCGCAACCCGGTCACCTCGACGACGGCGTGTTCGCCGAGGTGCAGCCGGGTTCCGACGGGCAGCGCGAGCAGGTCGATGCCCTGCGTGGTGACGTTCTCCCCGAGCTCCCCGGCCGCGACCTCGATCCCGGCTTCTCGCACCTCGTCGAACAACTCCTGGTGAAGAAGGTGCACTTGACGCAGATTCGGCTGTGAGGGGTCTCTCGCCACCCGGGACCGGTGCTTCACCGTCACCCCCGCGTGCACATCCCCCTCGACCCCGAGCCCGGCGAGCAGCGTGATGCTCTCCCGGTTCGGCTTGGTGAAGGAGTACGTCCCGTTGCTGCTGACCGCAGTGATCTTCCCGCCCATGGTGCGGAATCTATCTCAGGCGTCCTCGGCCCATTCCCGCAGTGCGGCCTTGGTCGCGAAGTCCGCCACGTTCTTGTCCAGCGGGTCGTCGGTGTACTGGTGGAAGCGCCACTTCGCCTTGATACGGGGCTTGCCCGCGGTCACGTAGTCCGCGATCCAGAGACCGTCGCCCGCGTAGGAGGTCGTGTCGATGTTCAGCCAGTAGTTCCGGTTCGTGTAGAGGACGACCCGGTTGTTCGGCCGCAGCTCCTTCACCTTCCGGATGAACCGGTCCTTCTCCGCGTTGGTCGCGTGCGTCCCCTCGCCCGTGGTCTCCCAGTCCACGGCGAGGATGTCGCCCGCCCGTTCCGGGGCCTTGCTCACGAAGTACTCCGCCTGGGCCGTCAGGTTGCCCGGCCAGAGGAAGTGGTAGAAGCCGACGACCAGACCGGCGTCCCGGGCCCGCTTCGTCTGGGCCGCGAGTTTGGGGTTGGTGTACGTACGGCCCTCCGTCGCCTTGATGAAGACGAAGGAGAGGCCGTCGGTGCCGTAGGAGGAGGACTGGTACGCGCTTACATCGATGCCGCGCAGCATGGGGGGACTCCCTGAAGTGCCGTTGGGGGGACAGGGGTTGGCGGGTGAATCGCCAACCACCTTGGCATGGAGGCCCCTTGCCCGTTCAGCACTCGATGATGTTCACCGCGAGTCCGCCGCGGGCGGTCTCCTTGTATTTGACGCTCATGTCGGCGCCGGTCTCCTTCATGGTCTTGATGACCTTGTCGAGGGAGACCTTGTGGGAGCCGTCGCCGCGCATGGCCATGCGGGCGGCGGTGACGGCCTTGACGGCGGCCATGCCGTTGCGTTCGATGCAGGGGATCTGGACGAGTCCGCCGACGGGGTCGCAGGTGAGGCCGAGGTTGTGTTCCATGCCGATCTCGGCGGCGTTCTCGACCTGTTCGGGGGAGCCGCCGAGGACTTCGGCCAGCGCGCCCGCCGCCATGGAGCAGGCGGAGCCCACCTCGCCCTGGCAGCCGACCTCGGCGCCGGAGATGGAGGCGTTCTCCTTGAAGAGCATGCCGATCGCGCCGGCGGCCAGCAGGAAGCGGACCACGCCGTCCTCGTCGGCTCCGGGGACGAAGTTGATGTAGTAGTGCAGGACGGCGGGGATGATGCCAGCCGCGCCGTTCGTCGGGGCGGTCACCACCCGGCCGCCGGCGGCGTTCTCCTCGTTGACGGCCATGGCGTAGAGGGTGATCCACTCCATGGCGTGCGCCAGCGGGTCGCCCTCCGCGCGGAGTTGGCGTGCCGTGACGGCGGCGCGGCGTTTGACCCTGAGTCCGCCCGGCAGGATGCCTTCACGGGTCATGCCGCGCGTCACGCAGGCCTGCATGACGCGCCAGATGTCGAGGAGTCCGGAGCGGATCTCGTCTTCGGTGCGCCAGGCGCGTTCGTTCTCCAGCATGAGCGCGGAGATCGACAGGCCGGTCTCCTTGGTCAGGCGCAGGAGTTCGTCGCCGGTACGGAAGGGGTATTTGAGGACCGTGTCGTCGAGCTTGATGCGGTCCGCGCCGACCGCGTCCTCGTCGACGACGAAGCCGCCGCCCACCGAGTAGTACGTCTTCGACAACAGCTCGGCACCCGAGGCGTCGAACGCCCACAGCGTCATGCCGTTGGCGTGGTACGGGAGCGTCTTGCGGCGGTGCAGGATCAGATCGTCGTCGTAGGAGAACGCGATCTCACGCTCACCCAGCAGGTTCAGCCGCCCCGTGTCCTTGATCGACGACACCCGGTCGTCCGCGTTCTCGACGTCCACCGTCCGAGGGGACGCGCCCTCCAGGCCGAGCAGCACCGCCTTCGGTGTGCCGTGGCCATGGCCGGTCGCGCCCAGGGAGCCGTACAGCTCCGAGCGGACTGTCGCCACCGAGGACAGGACGCCCTCGTTGCGCAGACGGCGGGCGAACATACGGGCCGCACGCATCGGGCCGACCGTGTGCGAGCTCGACGGACCGATGCCGATCGAGAACAGGTCGAAGACCGAGATGGCCACGGGAACTCCTAAAGAAAGGGTGGGGGCACACGCCATCGGGTGCCCCCACCAGGGAACTACTTGTTCAGACCGGGGTAAAGCGGGTGCTTGTCGGCAAGCGCCCTGACCCGGGTCTTCAGGCTTTCGACGTCGTACGACGGCTTCAGCGCCTCCGCGATCACGTCGGCGACCTCGGTGAAGTCCTCGGCGGTGAAGCCGCGGGTGGCCAGGGCCGGGGTGCCGATCCGCAGGCCCGAGGTCACCATCGGGGGGCGCGGGTCGTTGGGGACGGCGTTGCGGTTGACCGTGATGCCGACCTCGTGGAGACGGTCCTCGGCCTGCTGGCCGTCCAGCTCCGACTCGCGCAGATCCACCAGGATCAGGTGCACGTCGGTGCCGCCGGAGAGCACGTTGACCCCGGCCTCGCGGGCGTCCGCGGCCGTCAGGCGCTCGGCGAGGATGCGCGCACCCTCCACGGTACGCCGCTGGCGCTCCTTGAACTCCTCGCTCGCGGCGACCTTGAAGGAGACCGCCTTGGCGGCGATCACGTGCTCCAGCGGGCCGCCCTGGAAGCCGGGGAAGACGGAGGAGTTCAGCTTCTTGGCGAAGGCCTGCTTGGCGAGGATGATGCCGCCGCGGGGGCCGCCCAGGGTCTTGTGGGTGGTGGAGGTGACCACGTCGGCGTGCTCGACGGGGTTGGGGTGCAGTCCGGCGGCGACCAGGCCGGCGAAGTGGGCCATGTCGACCCACAGGTAGGCCTCGACCTCGTCGGCGATCCGGCGGAACTCGGCGAAGTCGAGCTGGCGCGGGTAGGCGGACCAGCCGGCGATGATCACCTTGGGGCGGTGTTCCTTGGCGAGGCGTTCGACCTCGGCCATGTCGACCAGGCCGGCGTCGTCGACGTGGTAGGCGACGACGTTGAACTGCTTGCCGGAGAAGTTCAGGCGCATGCCGTGGGTGAGGTGGCCGCCGTGGGCGAGGTCCAGGCCCAGGATGGTGTCGCCGGGGGAGGCGAGGGCGAAGAGGGCGGCCTGGTTGGCGGAGGCGCCGGAGTGGGGCTGGACGTTGGCGTACTCGGCGCCGAACAGGTCCTTGATCCGGTCGATGGCGATCTGCTCGGCGACGTCGACGTGCTCGCAGCCGCCGTAGTAGCGGCGGCCGGGGTAGCCCTCGGCGTACTTGTTGGTCAGGACCGAGCCCTGGGCCTCCATGACCGCGAGCGGAGCGAAGTTCTCCGAGGCGATCATCTCCAGGGTGGACTGCTGCCGGTTCAGCTCGGCATCGACCGCGGCGGCGATCTCCGGGTCCAGCTCATGCAGGGGCGTGTTCAGTGCGGACATCAGGTGTACGACTCCTCAGCCGGCGGAAAAGGCGGTGTACTCGTCGGCGGAGAGCAGGTCGGCCGGCTCGTCCGCGGTGCGTACCTTGAACAGCCAGCCGCCCTCGAAGGGGGCGGAGTTCACCAGCGACGGATCGTTGACGACGTCCTCGTTGACCTCGGTGACCTCACCGGAGACGGGGGAGTACAGGTCGCTGACCGACTTGGTCGACTCCAGCTCGCCGCAGGTCTCGCCCGCGGTCACCGTGTCACCGACCTCGGGGAGCTGCACGAAGACGACATCGCCGAGCGCGTTGGCCGCGTGCTCCGTGATGCCGACCGTCGAGACGCCGTCCTCGGCGCCCGACAGCCACTCGTGCTCCTTGCTGTAGCGCAGCTGCTGGGGGTTGCTCATGGCCTGAATTCTCCTGTACGCGGGGGAGTGCTGATGAATGCGGGACTGCTGGGAAGTGCGTGAGCAGCGGAAATGTGCGCAGGGTCACGCGCGGGCGCGCGACCTCGCGTCCAGTGTCTACTTCTGCCGCTTGTAGAAGGGGAGAGCCACGACCTCGTACGGCTCGTGCGTGCCCCGGATGTCCACCCCGACGCCGTCCGTGCCAGGCGCGGAGTACATGGCGTCGACGTAGGCCATCGCGATCGGCTTGCCCAGCGTGGGGGAGGGGGCGCCGGAGGTGACCTCGCCGATCACCTTGCCCTCGGCGACGACGGCGTACCCGGCGCGGGGGACGCGACGGCCCTCGGCGATCAGGCCGACGAGGACGCGCGGCGGCTCGTGGTCGGCGTTCTCGGCGGCCTCGCGCAGCGCCGCGCGGCCCACGAAGTCGCCCTCCTTCTCGAACTTGACGACCCGGCCGAGCCCCGCGTCGAAGGGGGTCAGCTCGGTCGACAGCTCATGCCCGTACAGCGGCATGCCCGCCTCCAGGCGCAGCGTGTCCCGGCAGGACAGACCGCAGGGGACCAGACCGACGCCCTCGCCGGCCTTGGTCAGGGCCTGCCACAGCTCAACGGCGTCCGAAGGCTTCACGAAGAGCTCGAAGCCGTCCTCGCCGGTGTAGCCGGTGCGGGCGATCAGGGCCGGGACGCCGGCGACCGTGCCGGGCAGACCGGCGTAGTACTTCAGACCGTCGAGGTCGGCGTCGGTGAGGGACGCGAGGATGCCGGGGGACTCGGGGCCCTGGACGGCGAGCAGCGCGTACGCGTCCCGGTCGTCGCGCACCTCGGCGTCGAAGCCGACCGAGCGCTCGACGAGCGCGTCGAGGACGACCTGGGCGTTGGAGGCGTTCGCCACGACCATGTACTCGGTCTCGGCCAGCCGGTAGACGATCAGGTCGTCGAGGATGCCGCCGTCCTCGCGGCAGATCATGGTGTAGCGGGCGCGGCCGACGCCGACGGAGGCGATGTTGCCGACGAGAGCGAAGTTCAGCAGCTGGGCGGCCTGCGGCCCGGTCACCGTGATCTCGCCCATGTGGGAGAGGTCGAAGAGCCCGGCCTTCGTCCGCACGGCGTTGTGCTCGTCGCGCTCGGAGCCGTAGCGCAGCGGCATGTCCCAGCCGGCGAAGTCGGTCATCGTCGCGCCGAGCGCGCGATGCAGGGCGTCGAGCGCGGTCAGGCGGGGTTCATTGCTCATCGGACGGTTGTCTCCCAAGGCATGACGGGCGAGGTCGTTCCTCCCCATCTGTCATCGGAACCTGAGAGGTTCGCCATGACCGCAGGGGACATGACTTGCACCTTGGGTGGAGCCACCGGAGGGCGGCTCGCTTTTCAGATGTGCCTCGCCCGCGCGGTAACGGGGCCTGAGAGATTCAAGGGAGGGACTTGCTCCTTCGGCGCCCCAACCAGTGGTGGGGACTCTCCCGCGCGGATTCAAACGGCCGGTATGCAGTTGGCGCGGACATCATTGCACGCATCGGGCACGGGCGGCAGGGCCGCATCGTCCCCGCCCGTCGCCACCCCCTTTGTGACTGGCTTGTGGCACGACGATCACCAAAACAAGAGAGACACCCCATTACCTTCTCTTTACGCTCGGTGGGGAGGGGAACCCCCCTGACCCCGGAGGAGGACGATCACGGTGAACAGGCCCACTGCGTACGCCACCACCTCGGCCGTCGCGCTGCCCGCACAGCCGACCGCTCCGGCCCAGGAGGCATGCGCACCGCGGCCGGTCGTGCGTGACCTGCGCGACCGCGCCGGCCACAGCCCGCACGCCCTGCTCTTCGCCCCGGCCGACCTGGTGGTGATCACCGGCCTGCCCGGCAGCGGCAAGTCGACCCTGATGCGACGCGCCGTCAAGGGCGTACGGATCGACTCCCAGGACACCCGCGACCGCTGGGACGCCCGCGCGCCCCGCCTTCTGCCGTACGCGCTCTACCGTCCCCTGGTCCGCTTCGCCCACTACGTCGGCCTGCGCCGCACCCTGCGCTCCGGCGAGGGGGTCGTGGTGCACGACTGCGGCACCCAGTCCTGGGTGCGCGGCTGGCTGGCCCGCGCGGCCCAGCGCCGCGGCGGCACCCTGCACCTGCTGCTGCTCGACGTCACCCCGGACACCGCGCTCCAGGGCCAGCGCGAGCGCGGCCGGGGCGTCTCGCGCTACGCCTTCCTCCGCCACCGCACGGCGGCCGCCCGTCTGATCCGCTCCGTGGAGAAGGGCGAACTGCCCCAGGGAGTGGGCTCCGCGATCCTCCTCGACCGAGAGGCAGCGGACGCCCTACGCCGGATCGGGTTCACGGGCTGACGGGCAGGGCGCCAGGGGCCTGCCACCCGTTAGCCTTTCAGCCACACCAGCGGTACTCGGCAGGCGGACGGACAGATGGACTTCCCGGCACAGGACTTCCCGGCACAGGCGCACCCCTATCCGCACGGCGGCGGATGGCCCGGCAACGAGCTGGAGGAGGTGCTCTCGGCCTCCCTCGGTGTGCCCGGGGCCGGCGGCCGGATCATCGAGGTCCTTGGCCGCAGCTTCGTCTGGGTCCCCCTGCCGAACGGCGGCGGCGCCCACACCGGCCCCCTCGATCTGCCCACCCTCCAGATCGAGGGCCAGGCCTACGTCCCGGTCTTCAGCTCGGAGGAACAGTTCCGTCAGGTCGCCGGGGCGCACATGTCGTACACCGTCGCCCCCGCGGTGGAGTTCGCGCGCGGACTGCCGCCGCAGCTCGGCATGGCCCTCAACCCGGACGGCGTGGTCGGCGTGCCCCTTCCGCCGGCCGCCGTGGCGGACCTGTGCCGGGTGGGCCGCACCCCGCTGGACGGCCCCAACAGCGGCGGCCGGGTCAAGCTCTACGAGCCCGACTGGCAGGACGACCCGGTGGACTTCCTCGCCGCGGCCTGCGCCGAGTTCGCCGCGACGGGAGTCGTCCTGACGGCCCGCCGCTGCCTCGCCGCCATCGAGACGGCCGACCCCGTGATGTTCGTGGGCGTGGAGCTCTCCCCATGGGAGGGCGACTTGCGTACCCTCCCGATGGACGCCCTGGGCCGGGCGTTGGGCCAGGCACCGGTGGCCTGGCCGGTCAACCTGGTCCTGCTGGACGTGGTGGACGACCCGGTGGGCCACTGGATGCGCGAGACGGTACGTCCGTTCTACACGCAGGGCATGTAGACGTACCCAAGGTGCGCGATCAACCCCCACGGCCCGCAGCCCGCAACACACCACAAGCCCCGAGCTCTCAACGCTTAAGCTGTTTCCGACTACGAAACTTTCCCGAAGGGGCGGTAGAAGGTGAGTGCCAGCGGCACAGCGACCGGCCAGGTCGAGCACATGCTGCGCCAGGTGACGCCAGGGCGCTACGACGCCTACGAGGCACTCCTCCGCGCCCTCGCCACCCCCTCCTCCGGCCAGATCTGGATGCTCCTCTGGCACGGCCAGGCGGGCTCCCCGGACGCCCAGTACGGAAACATGGAAGTGGACGGCTACGGCTACGCACCTTGCGTGACCTCCGCCCAGGAACTCTCGGCGAGCGGCTGGAACCGCTCGTACGAAGTCGTCGACGGCGTCGACGTGGCACGCACCCTCTACCCGGACCATTTCGGTCTGTGGCTCAACCCGCACGCCCCCGGCGGCGGCGTCGGCATCCCCTGGCTCGACCTGCGCCGGATCGCGACCGGCCTGGAGCGCCAGCCCGCGGGTCCCCTGCGGCTGTCGGAGCCCGGTATCGAGATCCCGCAGTTCTACGCCCTGATCGCGCAGAACGCCCACCGCACCCCGGCCGTCCGCTCGCTGCGCCGCGCCTGGGTGCAGCCGGCGCTCGGGGCGCCGTACCTCGCCATCGGTCTTGATGTCTACGACACCAGTCCGCCCGCCGTCGACTCGGTGCGCGCGATGATGCAGCAGTCCATCGGCGCGGTCCCCGACGGGCTGCCGGTGTCGACCGTGGCCATGTCCGACGAGTACGACCCGGTCGCGATGTGGATGCGGGCCGGCGCCCGTCCCTTCTACGACCGCGAGGCGCACGCGGCCCCGGCGCAGGCGCCGGCGGCCGGGTACGGCTACCCTCCGGCGCCCGGCGGCTACTGAGCCGAACCAGCCACAGGCTCCCGTGTTACGGGAGTGTGTCTGCGCGCGTAGATGAGGGCAGAAGGCCCCGTGAGGCCCGTATTGCCCCAACTGGCCTGCGTCCGGCGGCCGTTACCTGCTGTCCGGATAACGGAACCCCGCAGCCCGCATCACGTTTATGCATCCTTTCCTCGCCAAGTCTGGCAACAGATCGCCAAAGCGTTGAAGACTCCCGCACCAGGGGTGGGTTCGCCCCTGTGTACGACGGACTGATCACGCCGCTACAGCGGCAAGTGCGGGCCGGCTACCGCCGGTTGAGAGGGGTCCCTGCCAGATGACGGCACCATTGCACGAGCCGACCGCGGAAGCGGCCCCGAGCGCGGCCGAAGAAGCGGCGGTCAACGCCGGCGCCAAGGCCGTACAGGGGCGTTCCCTGGGCCGGATCGCCTGGGAGCGTTTGAAGCGGGACAAACTCGCCCTCGCGGGCGGCATCGTCGTGCTCTTGCTCATCGCGGTCGCGCTGCTCGCGCCCGTGATCACCAGCCTCTACGGCCAGGACCCGAACTCGTACAACGACAAGGACCTGATCGACCCGCTGTTCGGCACCCCCAAGGGGTCCTTCGGCGGCATGAGCGGTGACCACTGGCTCGGCGTCGAGCCGGTCAACGGCCGTGACATCTTCGCCCGCATCGTCTACGGCGCCCGGATCTCGCTGCTCGTCGGCTTCCTGTCCGCGATCGTCGCCGTGATCATCGGTACCGTCCTGGGCGTCCTGGCCGGCTTCTTCGGCGGCTGGGTCGACTCGGCCATCAGCCGGGTCATGGACGGTCTGCTGGCCTTCCCGCAGCTGCTGTTCATCATCGCGCTGGTCTCCGTCATGCCGAACGAGATGCTCGGACTGTCCGGCACGGGCGTGCGCCTGTTCGTGATGATCCTGGTCATCGGCTTCTTCGGCTGGCCCTACATCGGACGCGTGGTGCGCGGCCAGACGCTCTCGCTGCGCGAGCGTGAATACGTCGAAGCGGCCCGTTCGCTCGGCGCCGGGCGGCTCTACATCCTGTTCAAGGAGCTGCTGCCCAACCTCGTCGCGCCGATCATCGTGTACACGACGATGATGATCCCCACCAACATCCTCACCGAGGCGGCGCTCAGCTTCCTGGGCGTGGGCGTCAAGCCGCCCACGGCCTCCTGGGGGCAGATGCTCTCGAACGCGATCGACTACTACAAGTCGGACCCCACCTACATGGTGGTCCCGGGTGTAGCGATCTTCATCACGGTTCTTGCCTTCAATCTCTTCGGCGACGGCGTGCGGGACGCGCTGGACCCGAAGGGATCCCGCTGAACTGCCGTACACAAAGCGTCCCGTGGCACCAACACGGGGTCTCTCATCAAATCCGGAGGATCCGAGATCGTGACTACCCAACGCACCTCAGGGCGGCGGAAGCAGGCACTCGCCGCTGCCGCCGCGGTCGCCGCGCTGCTGACGACGGCGGCGTGCGGCGGCGGCGATGACGACGGCGGCAACGGCAAGGGCTCCTCGACGGGCGCGGCCGGCTTCAACGCCGCGAACAACAAGGTCGCCCAGGCCTCGCTCGCCAAGAAGGGCGGCGAGCTGAAGTTCGCCGGTGCCCAGGACGCCGACTCGTGGGACACCACGCGCGGTTACTACGGCTTCATGTGGAACTTCGCGCGCTACTACAGCCGCCAGCTCGTCACCGGTGCCGCGGCCCCGGGCGAGAAGGGCACGGAGCTCACCCCGGACCTCGCCAACGGTCTCGCCAAGATCACCGACGGCGGCAAGACCTACACGTACACCCTGCGTGACGGCATCACGTGGGAAGACGGCAAGGAGATCACCTCCAAGGACGTCAAGTACGGCATCGAGCGCGTCTGGGCGCAGGACGTGCTGTCCGGCGGCCCGGTCTACCTGAAGGACGTCCTCGACCCCAAGGGCGAGTACAAGGGCCCGTACAAGGACTCCTCCGCCGACAAGCTCGGTCTGAAGGCGATCGACACTCCGGACGACAAGACCATCGTCTTCCACCTGCCGGAGCCCAACGCCGACTTCGAGGAGATCCTCGCCCTGGTCTCGGCGTCCCCGGTCCGCCAGGACATGGACACCAAGTCCAAGTACGGCCTGAAGCCGTTCTCCTCCGGCCCGTACAAGTTCCAGTCGTACAGCCCGGGCAAGGACCTGGTCCTGGTCCGCAACGACAAGTGGAACCAGGCCTCGGACCCGATCCGCAAGGCGTACCCGGACAAGATCTCGGTCAAGTTCTTCTCGAACGCCAACGACCTGGACGCCCGTCTGCTCGCCGGTGACTACGACCTGGACATCAACCAGACCGGTCTGTCCCCGCAGGGCCGCACCAGCGCCCTCCAGGAGCACAAGGCCAACCTGGACAACCCGGTCTCCGGCTACATCCGTTACGCGACCTTCCCGCAGAACGTGAAGCCGTTCGACAACGAGCACTGCCGCAAGGCCGTGATCTACGGCGCCGACCACGTCTCGCTCCAGACCGCGCGCGGTGGCCCGGTCGCCGGTGGTGACATCGGCACCAACATGCTCCCGCCGACCGTCCCCGGTTCCGAGGGCCAGTCGTACGACCCGTACGAGCTGAACGGCGCGAACAAGAACGGCAACGTCGCCAAGGCCAAGGAAGAGCTGAAGGCCTGCGGCAAGCCGAACGGCTTCAAGACCACGATCGCCGTCCGTAACAACAAGCCGGTCGAGGTCGCCACCGCCGAGTCGCTTCAGGCCTCCCTGAAGAAGGTCGGCATCGACGTCAACATCGACCAGTACGACGGTTCGCAGACGTCCGGCATCATCGGCAGCCCGTCCAACGTGGCCAAGAAGGGCTACGGCATCATCATCATGGGCTGGGGCGCCGACTTCCCGTCGGTCCAGGGCTTCGGTCTGCCGCTGTGGGACGGCAAGTACATCCTCGAGAGTGGCAACAACAACTTCGCCATGATCGACGACAAGAAGATCAACGGTCTGTTCGACACCTACGTGAAGACGCAGGACGACGCGGGCAAGCTGGCGATCGCCAAGGACATCAACCACGCGGTCATGGACGGCGGCTACTACCTGCCGTTCGTCTTCGAGAAGTTCGTCAACTGGCGCGGTGACCGACTCGCGAACGTCTACACGTCGGACAACTACAGCGGCATGTACGACTTCGTGAACCTCGGTCTGAAGTCCGCGAAGTAAACCCGGCACACCCGCCGTACGGCACGAAAGGCAGGTGAAGGCCGGCGACGTGGGAGCGCGGGCCATCGGACGACCTCCGGTGGCCCGCGGCCCGCGGCGGGCCGAGAGCTGTGCTCGCTTACCTCATCAGGCGGCTGTTCGCCGCCGTAGTGATGCTCGTGGTCATCATCATGGTGGTCTTCGGCATCTTCTTCCTCGTCCCCAAGTGGGCGGGCGTCGACGTCGCCTTGAGCTTCGTGGGCAAGCAGGCCGACCCCGCCGCCGTCGAAGGCGTGCGGCAGAAGCTCGGACTGAGCGACCCGATCTACGCTCAGGTCTGGGAGTTCTTCAAGGGACTCTTCGCCGGTCGCACCTATGTCGGCGGCGGTGACTCGGTGCACTGTGCCGCGCCGTGCTTCGGCTACTCCTTCCGCACCGAGCAGGCCATCTGGCCGGTGATCACGGACCGCTTCCCGGTGACCCTGGGTCTCGCGCTCGGTGCCGCCGTGCTGTGGCTGCTGTTCGGTGTGGCCGCGGGTGTGCTCTCCGCGCTCAAGCGGGGCAGCCTGTGGGACCGCGGTGCGATGGTCGTCGCCCTCGCGGGTGTCTCCCTCCCGATCTACTTCACCGGTCTGCTGAGCCTCGCGATCTTCTCGTACGGTCTCGGCTGGGTCGAGGGCGAGTACGTGCCCCTCGACGAGAGCTTCACCGGCTGGCTCGGCGGCATGATCCTCCCCTGGATCACCCTCGCCTTCCTCTACGCGGCGATGTACGCCCGGATCACCCGGGCCACCATGATGGAGATCCTCGGCGAGGACTACATCCGCACCGCCCGCGCGAAGGGCCTCAAGGAGCGGGTCGTCATCGGCAAGCACGCGATGCGCTCGACGATGACCCCCATCCTGACCATGCTCGGCATGGACCTCGGCGCCCTCATCGGCGGCGCGATCCTGACCGAGACCACGTTCAGCCTGCCGGGCCTCGGCCAGGCGGTGCTCAACGGCATCAAGACCCAGGACCTGCCCATCATTCTGGGCGTCACCCTGATCACTTCTCTCGCGGTGCTGATCGCCAACCTCGTGGTGGACATCCTCTATGCCGTGATCGACCCCCGAGTGAGGCTCGCATGACCGAACTCAGCAAGAGCGGAGCGGCCGTGGGCGAGCCCACCCCCGCCTCGCCCGCGCCGACCTCCTTCCTGGAGGTGCGCGACCTCAAGGTGCACTTCCCGACCGACGACGGTCTGGTCAAGTCCGTCGACGGGCTCTCCTTCAAGCTGGAGAAGGGCAAGACCCTCGGCATCGTGGGCGAGTCCGGCTCCGGCAAGTCGGTGACCTCGCTCGGCATCATGGGCCTGCACACCGCCGGTCAGTACGGCAAGCGCAAGGCGCAGATCTCCGGCGAGATCTGGCTGGACGGCACCGAGCTGCTCACCGCCGACCCGGACCATGTGCGCAAGCTGCGTGGCCGCGAGATGGCGATGATCTTCCAGGACCCGCTGTCGGCGCTGCACCCGTACTACACGATCGGCCAGCAGATCGTGGAGGCGTACCGCATCCACCACAAGGTGGACAAGAAGACCGCCAAGCGCCGCGCGGTGGAGATGCTCGACCGGGTCGGCATCCCGCAGCCGGACAAGCGGGTGGACAACTACCCGCACGAGTTCTCCGGCGGTATGCGCCAGCGCGCGATGATCGCGATGTCGCTGGTCAACAACCCCGAACTGCTCATCGCGGACGAGCCGACGACCGCCCTGGACGTGACCGTCCAGGCGCAGATCCTCGACCTGATCCGGGACTTGCAGAAGGAGTTCGGCTCCGCGGTCATCATCATCACCCACGACCTGGGCGTCGTCGCCGAGCTCGCCGACGACATCCTGGTGATGTACGGCGGGCGCTGTGTCGAGCGTGGTCCGGCGGAGAAGGTGTTCTACGAGCCCCGCCACCCCTACACCTGGGGTCTGCTCGGTTCGATGCCGCGTCTCGACCGGGACCAGCAGGAGCGCCTGATCCCGGTGAAGGGCTCCCCGCCCTCGCTGATCAACATCCCGTCCGGCTGCGCCTTCAACCCGCGCTGCCCGTACGCGGACATCCCGAAGGACAACGTCACCCGCACGGTCCGCCCGGAGCTCGCCGAGGTCGGCAGCCAGCACTGGGCCGCCTGTCACATGTCGCAGGAGCAGCGGGAGCGTATCTGGATCGAAGAGATTGCGCCGAAGCTGTGAGCGAGGACAAAGTGAGCATCCCTGCGCAGAGCGACGGCACGCTGGTCACCAAGGCCGACGCCGCCCCCGGCGAGACGCTGCTGAAGGTGACCGGGCTCCAGAAGCACTTCCCGATCAAGAAGGGCCTGCTCCAGCGGCAGGTCGGCGCGGTCCGCGCGGTCGACGGCATCGACTTCGAGGTCAAGTCCGGCGAGACCCTCGGTGTCGTGGGCGAGTCGGGCTGCGGCAAGTCGACGATGGGCCGGCTGATCACCCGGCTGCTCGAACCGACGGCCGGCAAGGTCGAGTTCGAGGGCCAGGACATCACGCACCTCGGCGTCGGCGGTATGCGTCCGCTCCGCCGCGATGTGCAGATGATCTTCCAGGACCCGTACTCGTCGCTGAACCCGCGCCACACCATCGGCACGATCATCGGCGCCCCCTTCAAGCTCCAGGGCGTGACCCCCGAGGGCGGCATCAAGGCGGAGGTCCAGCGGCTGCTGTCGGTCGTGGGCCTCAACCCCGAGCACTACAACCGCTATCCGCACGAGTTCTCCGGCGGTCAGCGTCAGCGCATCGGCATCGCCCGCGCGCTGGCCCTGAACCCGAAGCTGGTCGTGGCCGACGAGCCGGTCTCCGCGCTCGACGTGTCGATCCAGGCCCAGGTCGTGAACCTGCTGGACGACCTCCAGCAGGAGCTCGGCCTGACGTACGTGATCATCGCGCACGACCTCTCGGTCGTCCGGCACGTCTCGGACCGGATCGCGGTGATGTACCTCGGCAAGATCGTCGAGCTGGCGGACCGCGAGTCGCTGTACAAGGCGCCGATGCACCCGTACACCAAGGCGCTCATGTCGGCGGTGCCGATCCCGGACCCGCGGCGCAAGAACGCCAAGTCCGAGCGCATCCTGCTCAAGGGTGACGTGCCCTCGCCGATCTCCCCGCCGAGCGGCTGCCGCTTCCACACCCGGTGCTGGAAGGCGACGCAGATCTGCACGACGACCGAGCCGAAGCTCATCGAGCTGAAGCCGGGCCAGCAGGTGGCCTGCCACCACCCGGAGAACTTCGAGGACCAGGCCCCGCAGGACACGGTCCTGCTGACGGTCGCGAAGGAAGCGGCGGAGTTGGTGGCGGACGAGGTCCTGGCGGAGTCGGCGGAAACGTCGGCGGCGGTCGCGGCGGAGGTCGGTGCTTCTGAGGACAGCGGCGAGTCGACCGACTCAGGGGCGCGGGGCACTGCTGAATCTGCGGCTACCGCCGCGGGGGCGCGAACGGCCCCCACCGGCCCGGAGCCGACCGACGAGCCCTCCACCGAAGCGGATGCCGACCGCCAGGAGTCAACCGACAAGTAACGCATGACGAGTTGGCAAAGTCATGCACATGCCCGAACGGGAGGGTTCAGGGTCGTCCGTGTCCGACTTATCGGCACACGCTCGAAAGGGACGACCCATGAGACTCTCCCGTTCGGCACGCTTAGGAGCCGTCGCCACCGCGGCGGCTTCTTTCATGGTCGTCGCAGCCTCCTCCGCACCGACCCCCGGAGCGGCCGGCCTCGGCGACACCTACTTCCCGCTCCTCGGCAACGGCGGCTTCGACGCCCGCCACTACGACCTCGACGTGGCGTACAACCCGGACACCGACCGCCTCGACGGCCGTACGACGCTCACCGCCCGCGCCACCCAGAACCTTTCCTCCTTCGACCTCGACCTCCAGCAGCTGGAGGTCACGGGAGTCGAAGTGAACGGCAGACGCGCCCAGTTCACCCGCGACGGCGACGAGCTGCGCGTCACCCCGCGAGGCGCGCTCCCCAAGGGCCGTGACTTCACCGTCCGGGTGACCTACGGCGGCGTCCCCGAACCGCTCGGCGGCCCGATCGTGTTCGGCTCCGACTACGGGTGGATGAAGACCGCCGACGGTGTCTTCGTCGCCTGCGAACCCAACGCCGCCTCCACCTGGTTCCCCTCCAGCGACCACCCCGACGACAAGGCCACCTACGACATCCGGATCCAGGCGCCCAAGGGCCTGACCGGCGTCTCCAACGGCCGGCTCGTGTCGACGTACGACAAGGGCGACTCGACGTACACCCACTGGCGCGAGACCAGGCCGATGGCGACCTATCTCGCGACCGCGACGATCGGGAAGTTCGACGTCCGGACCGGCACCACCCCCGCCGGCACCCCGATCTACGTCGCGATCGACCCCGTCCTCGCGAACAGCAACAGCGTCGACGTGTACGCCGTCACGGCCGCCGCCACCGACTACTGGTCCGAGGTCTTCGGGCCGTACCCCTTCGAGGAGACCGGCGCGATCGTCGACGACATGCCCGAGGCGGGGTTCTCGCTGGAGGTGCAGACGAAACCGGTCTACTCGGCCGTGCGCAGCGAGACGACGATCGTGCACGAGCTGGCCCACCAGTGGTTCGGCGACTCGGTGTCGGTGGAGCGCTGGAAGGACATCTGGCTCAACGAGGGCTTCGCCACGTACGCCCAGTGGCTGTGGGCCGAGCACCAGGGCACGCGCAGCGCCCATGACTCGTTCCTGGCCGGGTACAACGCCCGCCCGGCCGACGCCCCCTTCTGGCAGGTCACCGTCGGCGACCCGCAGCGCGACACCATGTTCGCCTCCGCGGTCTACCAGCGCGGCGCGATGACCCTCCAGCAGCTGCGTGAACGCATCGGCGACGAGGCCTTCTTCAAGCTGCTGCCCGCCTGGACGAAGATCCACCGCTACGGCAACGCGAACACGGCGGACTTCATCCGGCTCGCGGAGAAGGTCTCGGGGCAGCAGCTGGACGACCTCTTCCAGACCTGGCTGTTCACCACAGGGAAACCGACCCTCTGAGCCTTGCATTGCAAGGGTGAGCCTCATGTTCAGGTAAGAATGTGGGGTGCTTGAGCAACTGTTCAGTCCCTCCGTCCAGCACACGCTCGACGTGATCGGCATCTTCGTCTTCGCCATCTCGGGCGCGCTGCTGGCCGTGCGCAAGAACTTCGACGTCTTCGGCATCGCCGTCCTCGCCGAGGTCACCGCGCTGGGCGGCGGGCTGTTCCGGGACCTGATCATCGGTGCCGTACCGCCCGCCGCCTTCACGGACCTGGGGTACTTCATCACCCCGCTGCTCGCCGCGCTCCTGGTCTTCTTCCTGCACCCGCAGGTGGAGCGCATCCAGCTCGGCGTGAACGTCTTCGACGCGGCGGGCCTCGGCCTGTTCTGCGTGACCGGGACGACCAAGGCGTACGACTACGGGCTCGGCCTCACCCAGTCCGCCACCCTCGGTCTGGCCACCGCGGTCGGCGGGGGCGTGCTGCGGGACGTGCTGGCCAACGAGGTGCCGTCGCTGCTGCGCTGGGACCGTGACCTGTACGCGGTCCCGGCGATCGTCGGCGCCACGATGGTGGTGCTCTGCATCCGTTACGACGTCCTGAACCCGTTCACCAGCTCCCTCGCGGTCGTCACGGCCTTCGCGCTGCGGCTGCTGGCGATGCGGTACCACTGGCGAGCTCCGCGGGCCTGGAACCGGCGCTCGACCGTGAGCGAGGAATAGTCCCGCCGGCTCGGCCGTGCAGCAGCCCCATCTCCTCGGTCAGCCAGCGGAACGCGGGGACCACCTGGGGCCGCCACAGCGCCATGTTGTGGCCGCCCGCGCTCTTCGGGACGTAGACGACGTGCACGGTCGTCGGTGCTTTCGCGATCTGTTCGAGGCCGGTGGCCGCCTCGTAGCCGTCGCCGGGCTGGCCCGACTGGTAGAGCGCGACCGCGGGCGGGGTGCGGGCGTCGCGCAGCAGGAGGTAGGGGTTGTTGGCGCGGCGCAGCGCGGGGGTCTCGGCGGCCAGCGAGCCGCGTTCGCCGATGGGGTCGTCGTAGCCGGACATGCTGATCGCGGCCCGGTAGCGGTCGGGGTGGGCGACGGCGAGCTTGGTCGCGCAGTGCCCGCCCGCGGAGTACCCGGCGGCGGCCCAGCCCGCGGGGCCCGCCTGGGCGCGGAAGTTGTCCGTGACCATCTTCGGCACATCGACGCTGAGCCAGCTGTCGGCGTTCACCGTGCCCGTGATGTTGGCGCACCCGGTGTCCACCCCGGCCAGCAGGTTCATGCGCGGGGCGACCAGGATGAACGGCGCCACCTCGCCGTCGCGCATCAGGCCTTGCAGCTGGTTCACCGCGTGCAGCGAACCGAACCAGGCCTTCGCCGAGCCCGGGTAGCCCGACAGCAGCTCCACCACGGGGAACTTGTGATGCCGGTAGGCGGGCTGGTGGTACTGCGGGGGCAGCCAGACGTAGACCTCGGCGTCGACGCCCGACACCCGGCCCTTGAGCTGGGTGACACGGACGCCGCCCATGCCGGGCCCCGAGGCGTCGGTGAAGTGCTGGCGGACCCTGGGCAATCGTTTCAGCGCGATACCGCCGGTGCCGTCGACGCCCAGGTTCGCGGCCTGCTGGACGTGGTCGCCGGTGCCGATGAGGTCGGCCCAGTCGTCGTACAGGTTGTTCTCGTTGTTGACCAGCACGAAGACGAGCGCGACCGCGGTGCCCTGGGCGAACAGCACCATCAGCAGCCGGCCCAGGGCGCGCACCGGCTTCGGCCCGCGCAGCCGTGACCACAGCGCGAGCGGGAGCACGACGGCGACGACGGACAGCACGATCAGCGTGTAGAGGAACGCGGTCCCGGTGAGACTCATGTCCCTACAGAGGGGGCGGCGGGGCGCGGGGTTGAGGGACGACTACGGACACTTACCAGGAAATTGCCCTGTTCTCACCCTGACGGTCCATTCCCAAAGCTACCGCTTAGTAATCACTTGTTGTACCGTTCAGCCATGCCAGAAGCAGCCTCCGTCACGCGCGCCAGGATCGGCGACAGCGAGTTCGACCGGGACACCGCGGTCACCCGTCGCGAGCCCGGTGTCTACGACATCGACCTCTCCGCCGGCTGGACGATCATCAGCGCCGTCAACGGCGGCTATCTGCTGGCCGTCCTCGGCCGCGCCCTCGCGGACGCCCTGCCGCACGCCGACCCGTTCACGATCTCCGCGCACTACCTCACCGCGTCCCAGCCGGGCCCCGCGGTGATCCGCACGGACGTGGTCCGCACCGGCCGCACCCTCTCCACCGGCCAGGCCTCGCTCTTCCAGTACGACGAGCAGGGCGCCGAGGTCGAACGCATCCGCGTCCTCGCCTCCTACGGCGACCTGGACTCCCTCCCGGACGACGTCCGTACGACGGCGAAGCCGCCGGCGTTCCCGCCCATGGACGAGTGCTTCGGTCCCGAGGACGGGCCGGCCCCCGTCGAGGGCAGCTCCGCCATCACCGAGCGCCTGATGCTCAAGCTGGACCCCTCGACCCTGGGCTGGGCCCTCGGCGCCCCGTCCGGCAAGGGCGAGATGCGCTCCTGGTTCGGCCTGGCCGACGGCCGCGACGCCGACCCGCTCTCGCTGCTCCTCGCGGTGGACGCGCTGCCGCCGACCGCCTTCGAGATCGGCATCATGGGCTGGGTCCCGACGGTCGAACTGACCGTCCATGTCCGCTGCCGCCCGGCGCCGGGCCCGCTGCGCGTCTCCATCACCACCCGCAACCTCGCCGGCGGCTTCCTGGAGGAGGACGCCGAGGTCTGGGACAGTGCGGACCGGCTGGTCGCGCAGTCCCGCCAGCTGGCCCGGGTCAGGCTGGGCTGAGCGGCCGCCGCCCGAGCCAGGCCGCCAGCTCCCCGTAGACGTCGGCTCCCTCGGGGGCCGTCACCACCGGCTGGAACGGGCGGTCCTCGCGCGGGTCGTCGGGCAGCGCCTCACGGGCGACGGCGAGCGCGTACGCGGCCAGTTCGGGGTCGAGGGGGAGCGGGCGGCCCAGCCCCTCCGAGAGGTCCCAGGTGTGCGTCACGACCTCCATCACATACGCGGGCAGCGCCTCCCGGCCCAGTACCTCCCCCCACGGCACCCGCACCGGCGTCGCCAGCCGCTCGTCGCTCGCCCACGCCGCGACGACCCGGCCCCTGATGTCCTCGTAGGCCTGTGGCCAGCCGTCGTCCGGAACGCCGTCCACGAACAGCGGGACGTCGAGCCCGTTCCCGCGCTCCCCGCACACCGCGATGCGGGTACAGGCGCCGACGATATGGCTGAGCAGGGTGCGTACGTCGTAGTCGGTGCAGGGAGTGGGATCCGGCAGCTGTCCGGGCCGTACCGTCGCGATGAGCTCGGCGGCCTGGCCGGTGGCCCGGCTGAACAGGGGGCGGGGGTCGGTCATGGCGGTGCCTCTCCGGTCGGGTGCTCTGCTTCGATGGTCCCCCGCCAGGGATCCTGGCGCCGCGAAGTCCGACCGCTTCTGTCACGGACCTGTACCAGCGAGTAGGCCGGGGTCCGGAAGCGAACTCCAGGTCAGAGGCGTGGCTTTGGCTCCGCTTTGCCTGACGCACAGGCCCGGGACAGCGCGGGCCCAAGGAAGCCCTAAGGCGCGTTGATTGAGTGCCCGCCTCAGGAATCCTTCATCTTTCTGGAGTTGTCTCTCATGAAGCGTGTGCGTCTCGTCCCCGCGGTGGCCCTGCTGGCGCTCTCGCCCCTCGCCCTGGTGGCCTGTGGCTCGGGCGACTCCTCGTCCTCCTCGAACAGCGGCAACTCCGGACAGCAGTCCTGTCAGGCCCCGTCCGGCGCGCCCAGCGGCAACCCCTCGGGCATGCCGAGCGGCGCCCCGTCGGGCGCCCCCACGGCCAACGGCACCGCCCAGCCGTCCGGTGCGCCCTCGGGCATGCCGAGCGACGGTCAGGGCGGCGGTCAGGGCGGTCCCGGCGGCGGCCAGGGCGGTGGCTGCGGTGGCCCCGGCGGCGGTGGCGGCGGGATGCCCAGCGGCGCCCCGAGCGGTGCGCCCAGCCGGCAGGCGACGTCGTCGGCGACCAAGAGCTGACCTCGCGGGTCGTACGACAGGGGCGGCACTCCCGGTGAACGGGAGTGCCGCCCCTGGGCGTTGAGGGGGGCTGCTCAGGCCCGCCAGTGCTCCCGGCCGATGCTGATGAGGCGCATCTGACGGGTGGCGACCTGCGCGACCCGCTCCCGCTCCTCGGCCGGACCCTCCAGCGCCTCCAGAAAGAGCGAGGCCGTGATCAGCATCTGGTCGACATAGAGATCGGCGAGCATGAGGAGGTCGTCGTCGCTCCAGTCGGCGGACTCGGGGTCCTTGGCCAGCTCGTCCTTCACCTCCTGGCCGAACCGGGCCAGTTGCTCCCGGATGGCCTCCCGCACCGGCTGGACCCCGCCATGTCGTTCCCGGGCGATAAAACGGACATGTGCGGGGTACGCGTCCACGTGACGGGCGATCAGCTCGACGGCGCGCGCTATGCGTTGTTCGCTGTCGTCCGCCGCGGACACCGTCGTCCGGATCATCGGGTGCAGGCTGCCCAGCGCCTCCTCGACCAGTGCCGTGCCGAGATCCGCGGTGGAGCGGAAGTGCCGGTAGAAGGCGGTCGGGGCGACGCCGACCGCGCGCGTGACCTCGCGCAGGCCCAGGCTGCTCAGGCTCTGCTCCTCCAGCAGACCCAACGCCGCGTCCAGGAGCGCCTGTCGGGTCTTCTGCTTCTGGGCCTGCCGGATGCCGAGGGTGTGACTCATGTCATCAGTAAACAACTGTTCTCTGGAATTGAGAAGTAGTCACGCGCGCTAGACTCTAGAGTCAGTGAACAACTGTTACTACAACTGTTCACCGAAACGTAACGAGAGATGCCCACGAGGGGCGTCTCGGAGGGGGTTTGCATCCCATGCTGTTCCTCGTCGCCGCACTCCTGCTCTTCGGCGCCGTCCTGGGCACCGTGGCCCACGCGCCGTTGACCTTCACCGCCGTCGCCGCCGCCGTGATCGCCGGCTGGCTCGGCATCTTCGCGCTCCGCGAGCGCCACGCACGTCGTCACAGCTCGACCCACTGATCCGCAGACTCACCCGTTCTGGGGGACTGATCACCATGCAGCTCACCGCATCGCGCACCGAAACCACCACCACCGACACCCGCCCCGCCGCCCGCGACGCCGACGGCATGGCCGTGGCCGCCTTCATCCTCGGCCTCGTAGGCCTCCTCGTCCTCAACATCTTCCTCGGCCCCGTCGCCATCGCCCTGGCGACCGTCGCCCTGTGGCGCGGCACCGCCCGTCGCGGCCGCGCCTTCCTCGGCCTGGGTCTCGGCATCGCCGACCTCCTCGTCCTGGTCGCCGCCATGCAGATGGACAGCACGGTGTCCTGGAGCTTCTAGGGGCGGGCCTGAAAGCCGATCCCCGCAACCGGGCCCGTAGAATCGGGTCACCATGGCTTACCTCGACCACGCCGCGACCACCCCGATGCTTCCCGAGGCAGTCGAGGCGCTCGCCGCACAGCTGGCCGTCACCGGCAACGCCTCCGCCCTCCACGCGGCCGGCCGCCGTGCGAGGCGCACCGTCGAGGAGTCCCGCGAGGCGCTCGCCGAATCCCTCGGCGCCCGCCCCAGCGAGGTCGTCTTCACCTCCGGCGGCACCGAGGCCGACAACCTCGCCGTGAAGGGCCTGTACTGGTCCCGTCGCGACGCCGACCCGGCCCGCACCCGGGTGCTCGCCAGCCCCGTGGAGCATCACGCCGTCCTCGACGCCGTCCACTGGCTCGGCGAACACGAGGGCGCCACCGTCGAGTACCTCCCGGTCGACACCTACGGCCGCGTCCACCCCGACGCCCTGCGCGAGGCCATCGCCCGCGACCCCGACGACGTGGCCCTCGCCACCGTCATGTGGGCCAACAACGAGATCGGCACGATCCTGCCGGTCCGCGAACTGGCCAACGTCTGCGCCGAGTTCGGCGTCCCGCTGCACGCCGACGCGGTCCAGGCCTACGGCCAGATCCCCGTCGACTTCGCCGCCTCGGGGCTGGCCGCGATGACGGTCTCCGGCCACAAGGTCGGCGGTCCGTACGGCATCGGCGCCCTGTTGCTGGGCCGCGAGTACACGCCCGTACCGGTTCTGCACGGCGGCGGCCAGGAGCGTCACGTCCGCTCCGGCACCCTCGACGTGCCCGCCATCGCCTCCTTCGCCGTCGCCGGCCGGCTCGCCGCCGAGCAGCGCGAGTGGTTCGCCCGCGAGATCGGCGCACTGCGCGACGCGCTCGTCGAGGCGGTCCGTACGGCGGTCCCGGACGCGATCCTCGGCGGCGACCCGGTGGACCGGCTTCCCGCCAACGCCCACTTCACCTTCCCGGGCTGCGAGGGCGACTCGCTGCTGCTGCTTCTCGACGCCCAGGGCATCGAGTGCTCCACCGGCTCCGCCTGCACCGCCGGCGTCGCCCAGCCCAGCCATGTCCTCCTGGCCACCGGCACCGACCCCGACCTGGCCCGCGGCACCCTGCGCTTCTCCTTCGGCCACACCTCCACGGAGGCGGACGTGGAAGCGGTGGCCAAGGCCATCGGCCCGGCGGTGGAACGGGCACGCGCGGCGGGGCTGACCTAGCGCGGGGATTGCGCGGGTTCCGCGAAGGGGCGGTGAGCACCCGTCAGGCGGTGGCGGTGGCGGTGGCGGTGCGCGCCGTGCGCACCAGCTTCATGTACCGGTCCCAGTCCCAGTGCTCGCCCGGGTCGGTGTGGTCCGTGCCCGGCACCTCGACATGGCCGATGATGTGCTCGCGGTCGACGGGTATGTCGTAGCGCGCGCAGATCCTCGCCGTCAGACGCGCCGAGGCCGCGTACATCTCGTCCGTGAAGTCCTGCGGCCGGTCCACGAATCCCTCGTGCTCGATACCGACACTGCGTTCGTTGTAGTCGCGGTTGCCCGCGTGGTACGCCACGTCCAGCTCGCGGATCATCTGGGTGACGCGGCCGTTCTGGCCGACTATGTAGTGCGCCGCCGCTTGGTGCCCCGGGTCCTGGAAGGCCTTCACCGCGCTGGAGAGGCTGCCCTGGGTGACATGGACGATCACCATGTCTATGCCGTAGTCGTCGGGCCGGTCCGCACGCCGCCAGTTCGCCTCCGACGCCGCCACCCAGCGCGCGCCCGCGAAGTCGACCTCGCCCGCCTTGCGGGGCTTCTCCACGCCGGGCGTACGCCACCACAGACGCGCCAGCTCGTCCCGCGCCAGCACGCCTGTGCCGATCGCGGCCCCCGCGCCGCCGATCAGCAGGGCGCGCCGGCCGATGCGCCGGTCGCCGTCCTTGGATGCCTCTGTCGCCCCCATGTGATCGTGAACGGATACTCGTGGGCTCCGGTTCCCGCGCCCCCGTACCCTGGAGGAGTTATGACTCACTCCACGCAGCGCCCCCTCCGCGTCCTCGCCGCCATGTCCGGTGGCGTGGACTCCGCCGTCGCCGCCGCCCGTGCCGCCGAGGCCGGCCATGACGTGACCGGTGTCCACCTCGCCCTCTCGGCGAACCCGCAATCGTTCCGCACGGGCGCGCGTGGCTGTTGCACCATCGAGGACTCACGCGACGCCCGCCGCGCGGCCGACGTCATCGGCATCCCGTTCTACGTCTGGGACCTCGCCGACCGCTTCCGCGAGGACGTGGTCGAGGACTTCGTCGCCGAGTACGAGGCCGGGCGCACCCCCAACCCGTGTCTGCGCTGCAACGAGAAGATCAAGTTCGCGGCCCTGCTCGACAAGGCGCTCGCGCTCGGCTTCGACGCGGTCTGCACGGGCCACTACGCCCAGGTGATCGTCGGCGAGGACGGCTCCCGCGAGCTGCACCGCGCCTCCGACATGGCCAAGGACCAGTCGTACGTCCTCGGCGTCCTGGACGAGAAGCAGCTGGCCCACGCCCTCTTCCCGCTCGGCGACACCGTGACGACCAAGGACGAGATCCGCGCCGAGGCCGAGCGCAGGGGGCTGGCGGTCGCCAAGAAGCCCGACTCGCACGACATCTGCTTCATCGCCGACGGCGACACCCAGGGCTTCCTCGCGAACCGGCTCGGCAAGGCCGAGGGCGACATCCTCGACGAGTCGGGCTCGAAGGTCGGCACCCACGAGGGCGCGTTCGGCTTCACCATCGGCCAGCGCAAGGGCCTGCGCATCGGCACCCCGGCCGCCGACGGCAAGCCGCGCTACGTCCTGGACATCTCCCCGGTGGACAACACGGTGACGGTCGGCCCGGCCGCGTCCCTGGACGTGAGCGCCCTCACCGCGATCAAGCCCCGCTGGTGCGGGACGGCGCCCGAGGGCCCCGGCACCTACACCGCCCAGCTCCGCGCCCACGGCGGCGAGACCGAGGTGAGCGCGGAACTGGTCGACGGCGAGCTCCGGGTCTCCTTCACGGAGCCGGTCCGCGGGGTCGCCCCCGGCCAGGCGATCGTGCTCTACGACGGCACGCGCGTGGTGGGTTCGGCGACGATCGCGTCGACCACGCGCGCGACAGCCGCCGCTACCGCGTGAAGTACTCGGCGAGCACCGGAGCCAAGGCGTTCGGGTCCACCATGTGGGTCTGACCCGCCAGGTTCCGGTACGAGCCTTGCGGCACCGCCTCCGCGACCGCCCGCGTGGCCTCCTGGAGCCAGTCGGGGCTCGCTCCGCCCGCGACGGCCAGGACGGGGACGGTGATCGAGGCCAGCCGCTCCCGGGGCACCAGACCGTCGCCCATGACGGCGTTGTCGTAGGCGAGACTCGGCGCGGCGGCCTCCATGCCGGGCCACGCGGGGGACTGGCGGGCGCCCTGGATCATCTCGTCGGGCATGCCGGTGAGCCGGAGGAACAGCTCGACCGCGTCCCCACGGCGGCCCTCCGCGAGCGCCGCCGTCAGGTTCTCGGTGTACTCGGCGCGCTGTTTCGAGCCGTGCTCGGAGAAGTCGGCGAACGGTGTCTCGTACACGGCGACCTTGCGCACCGGCAGCCCGCTCGCCGCCGCTTCCAGCACCAGCGCCCCGCCCGACGAGACGCCCCACAGACACGCCTCGCCGCCCGCCGCCTCGATCAGCGCGCCGAGATCCTCGACCTCGCGTGCCACCGCGTAGGGCGCGGTGTCTCCGCTCTCGCCGCGCCCCCGCCGGTCGTACCAGAGGACCGTGAAGCGGTCGGAGAGCGCCGCTGCCAGGGGTGCGACGGTGCCACCGGTGGACATCGCGCCGCTGATCAGGATGACTGCGGGGCCGTGGCCGCCGAGCTCGTAGGCGATCGGCGTGCCGTCCTGGGAGAGAGTCTTCTTGTCCATGGTTGTGGAGACTCCCACCCGCCATGGAACTAATCGGTGATTTCCACCTCGTAGAAGCAGAGGTGGTCCTTGATCGGCCCGACATCGGGCTTGGGCTCGGGATAGGACCACACCAGGTCCGCCGCGTCCGGCAGTGACCAGTAGGACGCCGTGCCCTTGAAGGGGCAGTAGGTGTGGGTGTCGGACGGGGTCAGGAGGTCGAGGCGGACGTCCTCGGCGGGGATGTAGTACCGCACCGGACAGCCCGTCTCCCTGAGGACCAGCGCCCGTTCGCTCTCCGCCAGGACCTGGTCGCCGTGCACCACGCGCACGTGCCGGTCGCCTTGCTCGATGGTGATCGTGTGTCCTGAGGTCATGGCAGGGACAGCGCCGGCGGGCGCCCCGTTCTTCCCGCGTACGGTGGCCCCATGCGTATCTGTGTCTTCCTCTCCGCCGCCGACCTCGACGACCGTTACACGCGCCCCGCGCGCGAGTTCGCGAAACTGCTGGGCAAGGGCGGGCACACGCTCGTCTGGGGCGGCTCGGACGTCGGCCTGATGAAGGTCGTCGCCGACGGCGTGCAGGAGGCGGGCGGCAGGCTCGCCGGGGTGTCGGTGGAGTTCCTCGCCGCCAAGGTCCGCCCCGGCGTCGACGAGATGGTGATCGCGAAGGACCTCGCCGAGCGCAAGAGGCTGCTCCTGGAGAAGGCCGACGCGGTCGTGATCATGGTGGGCGGCACCGGCACGCTCGACGAGGCCACCGAGATCCTGGAGCTGAAGAAGCACGGCCACACGGACAAGCCGGTGGTCCTGCTCAACACCGCGGGCTTCTACGACGGGTTGAAGGAACAGTTCCGCCGCATGGAGGACGAGGGCTTCCTGCCGCTCCCACTGACCGACCTGGTGTTCTTCGCGGAGGAGCCGGTGGGGGCGCTCGCCTACCTGGAGGAGGGCCAGGGCATCGCGTAGTGCGACCATGACGACCATGGCTACACATGTGATCACCGGGGCGGGCTCCGGCATCGGCGCGGCCGTCGCCCGCCGCCTCCACGCGCGCGGCGACGACCTCGTCCTCCACGCGCGCGACGCGGGCCGCGCGAAGGAACTGGCGGCGGAGTTCCCCGGCGCGAAGACGCTCGTGGGCGACCTGGCCGACCCGGACAAGCTGTCCTGGGCCTTCTCCCACCAGTCGCTGCCCGGCCGGGTCGACTCGCTCCTGCACATCGCGGGCATCGTCGACCTGGGCCCGGTCGGCGACCTCACCCCGAAGTCCTGGCGCCACCAACTGAACGTCAACCTCGTCTCCCCGGCCGAGCTGACCCGCCACTTCCTGCCCCAACTCCGCGTCGCGCGCGGCCATGTGGTGTTCGTGAACTCGGGCGCGGGCCTCAACGCCCACGCCGACTGGTCCGCGTACGCCGCGTCCAAGCACGGCCTGAAGGCCCTCGCCGACTCCCTGCGCCACGAGGAGCACGGCAACGGCGTCCGGGTCACCTCGGTCTACCCCGGCCGCACGGCGAGCCCCATGCAGGCCAAGGTCCACCAGCAGGAGGGCAAGGAGTACGACGCCTCGAAGTGGATCGACGCCGAGTCGGTGGCGACGACGATCCTGATGGCGCTCGACCTGCCCAGGGACGCCGAGGTCAACGATCTGACCGTACGCCCGGGCCGGTGAGACCGGATTGGCTGGACGACGTGACGAGCGGTGACGAGATACGGGCGTGGCTGACCGCCGTGTGGGACCGCACGGAGGCCGCGGTGATTCTGGCGGGCGGCGAGGACGGTGGACCGCTCGCCGAGCGCCGGGTCCTCGGTGAGGTCTTCGACCCCGCCGACCTCGCGGAACTCCGGGCCCTCAGCACGACGGGCACCTTCCTGGACGACCGGTGCCGCTGCCACGGCAGCCTGACCATCGCCCTGCTCGACACCGACGCCGAGTTCATCGGGAGCGGCAGCTGTCACGGCCGCTCCGACGTCTCCTGGGCGAGCTTCGGCAACAATCTCCAGGTCGACCGGCCCGAGCGGCTCCTGGGGTTCCTGGAGAGGTACGGCGCGTACCGGCGGTGATTCGGGCCCCGGGCTGTTGCATACGCTGTCCCGGTGAGTGAAAACAGCCCGTTCACCTTCGCCCCCGCCACCGGCGTCGGGTCCCTGCCCGGCGGCGACGCCCGGGAGGCCGCAAAGACCAGCACCGGGTCCTTCGAGGACTTCCCCTTCCTCGCCGAGCTCCCCGCCCGTGGACCCGGCGCCGACATGATCGGCCGTACCGCGGGGATGCTCGTCGAGATGTACGCGCGCGTCGAGCCCAGCGGCTGGCGGCTCGGGGACCGGCCGGGCCGGGACACCAAACGGGCGCGGTCATGGCTCGGTGAAGACCTCGACTCCCTGGAGGAGTTCACGCAAGGGTACGAGGGACAGCTGAAGGTGCAGGCCGTCGGCCCCTGGACCCTCGCGACCGCCCTGGAACTGAGGAACGGTGAGTCCGTCCTCTCCGACGCGGGCGCCTGCCGCGACCTCGCCGGCTCCCTCGCCGAGGGGCTGCGCGAGCATCTCGCCGAGGTGCGGCGCCGCGTCCCCGGCGCCCAGCTCGTCCTCCAGCTCGACGAGCCCTCCCTCATCGCCGTGCTCCGCGGGCACGTCAAGACCGCCAGCGGCTACCGCACCCACCGCGCCGTCGACCGGCAGCTCGTCGAGTCCGCGCTCCGCGATGTCGTCGGGGTTCACGGCGAAGGCCCCGTCGTGGTCCACTCGTGCGCACCGGACGTCCCGTTCGCCCTGCTGCGCCGGGCGGGCGCGGCGGCGGTCTCCTTCGACTTCTCGCTCCTCACCGAGCGTGACGACGACGCGATCGGTGAGGCCGTGGAAGGCGGGACCCGGCTCTTCGCCGGTGTCGTACCGGGCACGGACACGGCATTGTCAGACCCTGCCGGTAGCGTCATGGGTGTCAGGACGCTGTGGCGCAGGCTGGGGCTGCATCCGGGGCTTCTCGCGGAGGCGGTGACGGTCACTCCGACGTGCGGCCTCGCGGGGGCCTCCCCGGAGTACGCGCGCAGGGCGCTCGCCCACTGCGTCCAGGCGGCGAGATCTCTCGCGGACAACCCAGAGTAACGGGAGGACAACACGGTGGCCGGCGACAAGCAAGCGGAGACGACGGTGCCCGCGGAGGCGCGGGAACAGCACGCGCAGCTCGCTGAGCAGATCGAGGAGCACCGCTTCCGGTACTACGTGAAGGACGCCCCCGTCGTCAGCGACGCGGACTTCGACAAGCTGCTGCGGTCCCTGGAGGCGCTGGAGGACGAGTACCCGGAGCTGCGCACGCCCGACTCGCCGACCCAGAAGGTCGCGGGCGCGTACGAGACCGAGTTCACGTCCGTCGAGCACCGCTCACGCATGCTCTCGCTGGACAACGCCTTCAGCGACGAGGAGCTGGCCGCCTGGGCCGAGCGCGTCGCCAAGGACGTCGGCGGCGCCGACTACCACCTCCTGTGCGAGCTGAAGGTCGACGGCCTCGCCGTCAACCTCACCTATGAGCACGGGCGCCTCACGCGCGCGGCGACCCGCGGTGACGGCCGCACCGGCGAGGACATCACGCCCAACGTCCGCACCATCGCCGAGATCCCGGACCGGCTGAGGGGCGACAAGGTGCCCGACCTCGTGGAGATCCGCGGCGAGGTCTACTTCCCGATGGAGAAGTTCGAGGAGCTCAACGCCCGTCTGGTCGAGGCCGGCGACAAGCCCTTCGCCAACCCGCGCAACGCGGCGGCCGGTTCACTGCGCCAGAAGGACCCGCGCGTCACCGCCACCCGCCCGCTCCACATGGTCGTGCACGGCATCGGCGCCCTGGAGGGCTTCGACGGCATGACCCGCCTCTCCCAGGGCTACGACCTCCTGAAGTCCTGGGGTCTGCCCACGGCTCAGCACAACAGGGTGGTCGACGACCTCGACGGCGTACGGGAGTTCATCGCGTACTTCGGCGAGAACCGGCACTCGGTGGAGCACGAGATCGACGGGGCGGTGGTCAAGCTCGACGAGATCCGGCTCCAGGGCCGCCTCGGTTCCACCGCACGCGCCCCGCGCTGGGCGATCGCGTACAAGTACGCCCCGGAAGAGGTCAACACCAAGCTCATCAACATCCGCGTCGGCGTGGGTCGTACGGGCCGGGTCACGCCCTACGCCCAGGTCGAACCGGTCACCGTCGCGGGCTCCGAGGTCGAGTTCGCCACCCTGCACAACCAGGACGTCGTCAAGGCCAAGGGCGTCCTGATCGGCGACACCGTGGTGCTGCGCAAGGCCGGGGACGTCATCCCGGAGATCCTCGGCCCGGTCGTCGACCTGCGGGACGGCAGCGAGCGGGAGTTCGTGATGCCGGCCGAGTGCCCGGAGTGCGGGACGCCGCTGCGGCCCATGAAGGAGGGCGACGTCGACCTGCGCTGCCCCAACGGGCAGAGCTGCCCCGCCCAGTTGCGCGAGCGCCTCTTCTACCTCGCGGGCCGCAAGTCGCTGGACATCGAGCACTTCGGGTACGTCGCCGCCGCGGCCCTCACCAAGCCGCTGGAGCCCGCCGAGCCGCCGCTGACCGACGAGGGCGACCTGTTCGACCTCACCATCGAGCAACTGCTGCCGATCCGGGCGTATGTCCTCGACCAGGACAGCGGTCTGCCCAAGCGGGACCCGGAGACCGGCGAGGAGAAGACCGCCCTCATCTTCGCCAACAAGGAGGGCGGCGCCCGTAAGAACGCCCTCGCCATGCTGGAGAACATCGAGGCGGCCAAGCAGCGCCCGTTGGCCCGTGTGCTGACCGGCCTGTCGATCCGGCATGTCGGTCCGGTCGCGGCGGAGGCGCTGGCCCGTGAGTTCCGCTCGATCGAGCGCATCGAGCAGGCCACGGAGGAGGAGCTGGCGAACACCGAGGGCGTCGGCGGGATCATCGCCAAGTCCCTCAAGGAGTGGTTCGCCGAGGACTGGCACCAGGAGATCCTCCGCAAGTGGCGGGCCGCAGGTGTCCGCATGGAGGAGGAGAGCACTGGCGAGGACGAGGGCCCCCGCCCGCTCGAAGGGCTCACCGTCGTCGTCACCGGCACCCTGGAGCACTTCACCCGCGACGGGGCCAAGGACGCCCTTCAGTCGCGCGGAGCGAAAGTGACCGGTTCTGTTTCCAAGAAGACGTCTTTCGTGGTTGTGGGTGACAATCCTGGTTCGAAGTACGACAAGGCGATGCAGCTCAAGGTGCCTGTTCTGAACGAGGACGGCTTCACCGTCCTGCTGGAACAGGGTCCGGAAGCAGCCGCCGAAGTCGCACTTCCCATCGAGGAGTAAGGCGGAGCAGCGGTTGAAGGCCACCCGATCGGCGCATACCAGATGCATACGGGTGGCCGGGGCGCATTCGGGCAACCGTCGACGACCGCTGCCCGTGGAAGCCTTCTGCGGCCTACTGTTGAGACGTGCGCCTGCCGTGCCCAGCTGCGGTTGGGGCAACCCCGTGCTCCTCAGGAGCACGGGGCAGGGTTTTCCAACGCGGCGCCGTAGCGGGTTTGTCGGGCAACGGGCCGCGTGGCGTGGGCACCGCCGGCTGTGAGAGGGACGGGAATGGAACCGACCGAGAGCGCCGCCCCGTACTCACGGCTGCGCCGGATGGCCGGCGCATGGCGGGGGAGCCGCCGGGCGACGGGCACCGTAGCGCGTCCGCGCGACGAGGGACGAGCCACCGGACCCACCGCGCCCGCCGGACCGTACACCACCGTGGACGAACGCACCGTCCAGCTCACCGCCGACCGCACCCCCGGACTGCCCGGGGCCGAGCACGAGCGGCATCTGTCGTGGCCCGCGCTGCCCGCCGGGGTCGTCGCGGCGGCCGGGTTCGTGCTGGGGGCGGGGTTCTACCGGGCGTTCACCGGAAGCCACGCCCTCTTTCCGTCCGGCGCCGTCGGCTGGGCCCTCGCCGTGCTGACCGGCGTCATCGTCGGCCATCTGGTCGCGCTCGGCCGCGCCCGCTGGTGGGGCGGCACCGGCTCCGGCGCCGCCCTCACCCTCGCCGTCCTGATCCTCTACGGCTGGGTACCGGCCGGCATGGTCAGCCTCACCGTCGTCGTCCTGGTCGGCATAGCCAGGCGCCACCGCTGGCGGCAGGGCGTCCTGCACGGCGCGGTGGACATCCTCGGCATAGCCGCCGGCGCGCTGACACTCGCCGCCTTCGGCCGCGTACCGAGCGTCGAGTCCCCCTGGAACCCCGACACCTGGACCCTCTACACGGTCCCCGAGATCGTCCTCGTCGCCGCCACCTATCTCGCGGTCACCCGCACCCTGCTGTGGTACCTGCACGCCCCACGCACCGGCGGACTGCCCACCGTCGCCCGCACCGCCCTGGTCAGACAGGGCCTGGTCGCGGTCGCGCTGCTCGGCATCGCCCCGCTGGTCTGCGTCGTCGCCGTGGCCAAGCCGGTGCTGCTGCCGCTGTTCTCGATCCCGCTGATAGCCCTCGACTCCACCCTGTGGATGGCCCGGGCCCGCGCCGAGGAACAGTTGCGCGACCCGCTGACCGGGCTGCCCAACCGGCAATGGCTCCTGGAACGCATATGGACCGCCCTGGACGACGCCGAACGCATCGGCGCCCGCTCGGCCCTGATGCTCATCGACCTCGACCGCTTCCGGTCGGTCAACGACACCCTCGGCCATCTCGCCGGTGACCGACTGCTCCTCCAGATAGCCGACCGGCTCCAACAGGCCCTGCCGCGCGGAGCGGAGGCCGCGCGGCTCGGCGGTGACGAGTTCGCCGTCTTACTGCCCGTCGCCGACTCCACGACGTCCGCGACCCGGGTCGCCCGCAACCTCGTCTCGGCCCTCAGCTCCCCGCTCGACCTCGACGGGCTCACCCTCGTCCTGGAGGCCAGCGCCGGAGTCGCCGTCTTCCCCGACCACGCCCTGGAGGCCGAGGGGCTGCTGCGCCGGGCGGACGTGGCGATGTACCAGGCGAAGCGGGACCGCACCGGCGTAGAGGTCTACGAGTCCAAGCGGGACTCGAACACCCCGGACCGGCTCGGTCTGTTGGGTGACCTCCGCCGCGCTCTCGACGCGCAGGAGGTCGAGCTGCACTACCAGCCCAAGGTCCGCTTCGACGGACAGGTGGCGGGCCTCGAAGCCCTGGTCCGCTGGGTGCACCCGGAGCGCGGAAGGGTGCCGCCGGACGAGTTCATCGCCATCGCCGAGTCCTCCGGGCTGATGCCCCATCTCACCGAGTACGTCCTCGACACCGCCCTCGGCCAGGTCGCCCAGTGGCGCGCCCAGGGGCTGTACGTCCCGGTCGCGGTCAACGTCTCCCCACGTGATGTGCACACCCCCGGTTTCGCGGGCTCGGTCGCCGCCCGTCTGGCCCGCCACGGTGTCCCCGCGGGCTCGCTCCAGCTGGAGATAACGGAACACGTCCTCCTTGAGGACCCGCAGCGCGCCGCCGACACCCTCGCGGGGCTGACCGGCCACGGCGTGAAGATGTCCCTCGACGACTTCGGCACCGGCTACTCCTCCCTGGTGCATCTGCGCCGGCTCCCCGTGAGCGAACTGAAGATCGACCGCTCGTTCGTGGCCCGTCTCGCCGTCGACGCCGAGGACGCCGAGATCGTGCGCTGCACCGTCGACCTCGCCCATTCCCTCGGCCTGCTGGTCGTCGCCGAGGGCGTCGAGGACGACGAGACCTGGGAACGCCTGCGCGACCTGGGCTGCGACGCCGTACAGGGCTGGCTGGTGGCCGCCGCGATGCCGCCGGAGGAGGCGACGGCATGGCTGCTGGCGCGGGGTTCGAGGGGCTGGCAGCGGCCTCGTGCGGCCTTGCCGGCCGCCGAGTAGTCGTTCCCACCCGCACCAGCCGTGCGGGTTTCGGGGTCGGGCGCGGGTGGCCCCTGTGGGGCGGAAGCGCCGTCGGCGGCCGCCGCCCGGCAAACCGTTTAACGGCCGGAGGCACTCGCCCCATAGGATTGGCCCCAAACCACACGCACTCACCCCAGAGGATCGCTGCATGCCTGGCATCACGCGCGAGGAGGTCGCCCACCTCGCCCGGCTGGCGCGTCTGGAGCTGAAGCCCGAAGAGCTCGAGCACTTCGCGGGACAGCTGGACGACATCATCGGCGCGGTCGCACGCGTCAGTGAGGTCGCCGACCAAGACGTACCGCCGACCTCGCACCCGCTCCCGCTGACGAACGTCATGCGGGCGGACGAGGTCCGTCCGTCGCTCACCCCCGAGCAGGCGCTCTCCGGCGCCCCGGCCCAGGAGCAGCAGCGTTTCAAGGTGCCGCAGATCCTGGGGGAGGACTAAGAAGTCATGACGGACATCAACGTCAACATCATCAAGCTCACCGCCGCCGAGACCGCCGCGAAGATCGCTTCCGGGGAACTCACGGCCGTGCAGGTCACCGAGGCCCACCTCGCCCGTATCGAGGCCGTCGACGAGAAGGTGCACGCCTTCCTGCACGTCGACCGTGAGGGCGCGCTCGCGCAGGCCCGTGCCGTCGACGAGAAGCGGGCGAAGGGCGAGAAGCTCGGCCCGCTCGCCGGTGTGCCGCTCGCGCTGAAGGACATCTTCACCACCGAGGGCATCCCGACGACGGTCGGTTCGAAGATCCTGGAAGGCTGGATCCCGCCCTACGACGCCACCCTCACCAAGCGGCTCAAGGCCGCCGACGTCGTCATCCTCGGCAAGACCAACATGGACGAGTTCGCCATGGGGTCCTCCACCGAGAACAGCGCCTACGGCCCGACCGGCAACCCCTGGGACCTCACCCGGATCCCCGGCGGCTCCGGCGGCGGCTCCTCGGCCGCGCTCGCCGCGCACATGGCGCCCCTCGCCATCGGCACCGACACCGGCGGTTCCATCCGCCAGCCGGCCGCCGTCACCGGGACGGTCGGCGTGAAGCCGACGTACGGCGCGGTCTCCCGCTTCGGCATGGTGGCGTTCTCGTCCTCCCTGGACCAGGGCGGCCCCTGCGCCCGTACGGTCCTGGACGCGGCGCTGCTGCACGAGGTCATCGCCGGACACGACCCGCTCGACTCCACGTCCATCGACGCCCCGGTCCCGCCGGTCGTCGAGGCCGCCCGCAACGGCAGCGTCCAGGGCATGCGCGTCGGCGTCGTCAAGCAGTTCCGCGGCGAGGGCTACCAGGCCGGTGTCATCCAGCGCTTCGACGAGTCCGTCGCCCTCCTCAAGGAGCTGGGCGCGGAGATCGTCGAGCTGGACTGCCCGTCCTTCGACCTGGCCCTGTCGGCGTACTACCTGATCGCGCCCTCCGAGTGCTCGTCCAACCTCGCCCGCTTCGACGGCCTGCGCTACGGCCTGCGGACCGGCGACGACGGCACGAACTCCGCCGAGGCGGTCACGTCGATCACCCGTGAGGCGGGCTTCGGCCCCGAGGTGAAGCGCCGGATCATGCTCGGCACGTACGCGCTCAGCAGCGGCTACTACGACGCGTACTACGGCTCCGCCCAGAAGGTGCGCACGCTCATCACGCGCGACTTCGAGAAGGCCTTCGAGCAGGTCGACGTCATCGTCTCGCCGACGACGCCCACCACCGCCTTCCCGATCGGTGAGCGTGCCGACGACCCGATGGCGATGTACCTCGCGGACCTGTGCACCATCCCGACGAACCTCGCGGGCAACGCGGCGATGTCGCTGCCGTGCGGTCTGGCGCCCGAGGACAACCTCCCGGTCGGCCTCCAGATCATCGCTCCGGCGCTGAAGGACGACCGGCTTTACAAGGTCGGCGCCGCCGTCGAGGCCGCCTTCGTGGAAAAGTGGGGGCACCCGCTCCTCGAGGAGGCACCGTCGCTGTGAGCAAGCTGACCAAGGCCAAGGACTTCAAGAAGTCCAAGTCCGGTACGTACCTGTCGATGGCCACCACCGCCTTCGGCGCGCTGAGTGTCGCCAAGCAGATCAAAAGGGCCCGCACCGAACAGGACACGCTTCGGCTGATCGACGCCACCGTCTCCGCGGTCGCGATCGTCACCGGCCTCGCCATCCTGTACCGCGAGCTGAAGCGGCTGGGCGACGACGACGTCCTGCTGGGCTGAGAGGGAAGTTTCACCGTGACCACCACGACCGACCTGGTGTCGTACGAGGACGCTCTCGCGTCGTACGACCCCGTCATGGGCCTTGAGGTCCATGTCGAACTCGGCACCAAGACCAAGATGTTCTGCGGCTGTTCGACCGAGCTCGGTCAGGACGCCAACACGCAGACCTGTCCCACCTGCCTCGGCCTGCCCGGCGCGCTCCCGGTCGTCAACGCGACCGGTGTCGAGTCGGCGATCAAGATCGGTCTCGCGCTGAACTGCGAGATCGCCGAGTGGTGCCGCTTCGCCCGGAAGAACTACTTCTATCCGGACATGCCGAAGAACTTCCAGACCTCCCAGTACGACGAGCCGATCGCCTTCAACGGCTACCTCGACGTACAGCTGGAGGACGGGGAGACCTTCCGCGTGGAGATCGAGCGCGCCCACATGGAGGAGGACACCGGCAAGTCGACCCACGTGGGCGGCGCGACGGGTCGTATCCACGGCGCCTCGCACTCCCTGCTGGACTACAACCGGGCCGGTATCCCGCTCATCGAGATCGTCACCAAGCCGATCGAGGGCGCCGGCGAGCGGGCTCCGGAGGTCGCCAAGGCGTACGTCCGTGAGCTGCGCGAGGTCATCAAGGCGCTCGGGGTATCCGAGGCCCGCATGGAAATGGGCCAGATGCGCTGCGACGTGAACCTGTCGCTGCGCCCGCACGGCCGCGAGAAGTTCGGTACCCGTTCGGAGACCAAGAACGTCAACTCGCTGCGTTCCGTGGAGCGTGCGGCCCGGTTCGAGATCCAGCGGCATGCCGCGGTCCTCAACAGCGGCGGCACGATCATCCAGGAGACCCGGCACTTCCACGAGGACACGGGGTCCACGACCTCGGGCCGCGTGAAGGAAGAGGCCGAGGACTACCGGTACTTCCCGGAGCCGGACCTGGTCCCTGTGGCCCCCTCGCGCGAGTGGGTCGAGGAGATCCGGGCCGGTCTGCCCGAGCTGCCGCTGGCCCGCCGCAACCGCCTCGTCGCGGAGTGGGGCATCACGGCCCTCGACATGCAGGCGATCCTGAACGCCGGTGCGCTGGACCCGATCGTCGCCACGATCGACGCCGGTGCCGACGCGGCCTCCGCCCGTAAGTGGTGGATGGGCGAACTGGCGCGCAGCGCCAACGAGTCGGGCACGTCCCTGGACGAGCTGGCCATCACGCCGGTGCAGGTCGCCCGTGTCTCCGAGCTCGTCTCTAAGGGCGACCTCAACGACAAGCTGGCCCGTCAGGTCATCGAGGGCGTTCTCGCGGGCGAAGGCACCCCGGACGAGGTCGTCGACAAGCGCGGTCTGAAGGTCGTCTCCGACGAGGGTGCCCTCGGCACCGCCGTCGACGAGGCCATCGCCGGCAACCCGGGCATCGCCGACAAGATCCGCTCCGGCAAGGTCGCCGCGGCCGGCGCCCTGGTCGGCGCGGTCATGAAGGCCACCCGCGGTCAGGCCGACGCGGCCCGCGTCAAGGAGCTGATCCTGGAGAAGCTGGGCGTCAGCGAGGGCTGAGCCCCCAGACGCGTACGGCCCCGGAAGGAAGCCTTCCGGGGCCGTAGTGCTGCTTACTTACGGCGTCCTACGAGTCGTACGAAGCCCAGTGCCCGGCCCTGGTCGGCCCGGACCGCCTCGCGCACCCGGCGGGCCATGTCGCGATGGAACTCCTCCGGGCTCTCCTCGGCGACGACGTCGCACCACAGCAGCCAGTCCTGCCAGCCGTCCGGCTGCCAGTCGGCCGTCTCGACCTCGACGGCACCGCTGCGGGTCCACTGGCGGCGCCACCACTCGGCGGAGTGGAAGCACCACCAGTCGGGCTCCCAGTACGGCCTGAGATGCTCCGGCGGTTCCACGCCGTCGATCTCCTCCCGTACCGCCGGTACGACGACCCCGATCCGTCCGCCCGGCTTCAGCAGCCGGGTCAGGGTGGGCAGGTAGAGGTCGTTCGTACCGAAGTACTGGTAGGCGTCGATGCTCACGATCGCGTCGAAGCTGCCCTCGGCGAACGGCAGGTCGTGCGCCTCGGTGTGCACGGGCAGCACCCGGTCGGCGAAGCCGGCCTCGGCGATGCGCTGTGCGTTCTCGTCGGGCTTGACCCACAGGTCGGCCGCGGTGACCTGGACGTCGTACTCCCTGGCCAGGAAGACCGAGGTCATGGCCCGGCCGCAGCCCAGGTCGAGGACGCGGGCGCACGGGCGCAGGGCGTCCAGGCCGAGTGCGGGCGCGAGCCACTCCAGCAGCCACAGCGCGTTCGGGCCCATCTGGTTCTCGATGACCCAGCGGACGTCGTAGTGGTTGCTGCGCGGGTAGCGGGCGTGCGTCAGCCGCCGGGTGAGGTCATCGTCCGAGGGCCTGGGGGTGGTGATGTCTGGCATCGGTGAACGGGCTCCTTGAGTCCGGGAAGACGGAAGGGGATACGTCGGAGCTCGGTCGGACGCTCAAACAATGCACCTGCTTCGGCCAGGGGCGGACAGCCCGGGGATTCTCAGCCGGACACGCTACGCTCGCCCGCCATGAACGCGCACCCGGATTCCGACTCCGACATACAGGAGGAGTACGACGACCAGGCCCTTGACGCCCGGCGGGCCCGCTGGACGGCGTCCGGGGCCGGAGGGCTGCTGGCCCTCGCGGGCCTGGCGGCCTCCGTGCTCCGGCTGAGCGGCACCGCGCCCACGCTGGTGCCGGCCGCCTACGCGTTCGGCGCCGCCGTGTGTGTGCTCGCGGCGGTCCTCGGCTCCCGGGGGCGCACCCGGCGGGCACTGTGGCTGCTGATCGTCGGCGTGATGGTGATGGCGTGGGGCGACCAGTTCGACTGAGGGTGACAGAGCGGTCGTTACTGTCCTGTGATCTGCCTCCCACTCCTGTGAATAAACCCACGAACTGCATAAACGATCAGTTCTGCCTGCAAGAGTGGACCTCGCATTGCTCATGCGTTCTTTGCGGGCTGTTCACCATATGAACGACTGTTCCCGGTCAAAGATCCATAATTCACCCCTGGGAGCAGCAACGTGGCAGCCCTCGCGCGCTGGTGTGTCCGACGACGACTCGTCGTCGTTCTGCTGTGGCTCCTCGCCCTCGGCGGGGTGAGCACGGCCGCCGCGCTCACGGGCTCCGCGTATTCCAACGACTACGAGGTCCCCGGCACCGAGTCCGGCCGCGCCACCCAGCTCCTCCAGGAGGGGTTCCCGCAGCTCGGCGGGGACAGCGACACCGTCGTCTGGCACACCACGTCCGGCACCGCCGGCGTCCGCGCCGCGGCGGTCGAACAGACCATGACGCAGACCCTCGACAAGATCGCCGACCTGCCCGGAGTGGCGTCCGTCGTCGGCCCGTACGACGGCCAGGGCGGCGCGCAGATCAGCTCCGACGGCCGTACGGCGTACGCCACGGTCACCTTCGAGGACCGGGCCGAGAACCTCGACAAGGCCGAGGTGCAGGCCGTTGTGTCGGCGGCCGAGAGCGTCGACTCGAAGGTGCTCCAGGTGGAGCTGGGCGGCAGCGCCATCGCGCTCACCGAGTCGTCGGGCGGGCATGTCGCCGAGGTCGTCGGGGTGGTCGTCGCCGCGCTGGTGCTCTTCCTCGCCTTCGGCTCGCTCGCCGCCTCCCTGCTGCCGATCGCGACCGCGCTGGTCAGCGTCGGTACGGCGTACGCCGGGATCGTGCTGCTCGGGCACGCCATGACCGTCGCCGACTTCGCGCCCATGCTCGGCATGCTGATCGGGCTCGGCGTCGGCATCGACTACGCCCTGTTCATCGTCACCCGACACCGGCGCGGGCTGAAACGCGGGCTGGACGTCGCCGAGTCCATCGAGAACGCCGTCGCCACCACCGGACGGGCCGTCGTCTTCGCGGGTGCCACCGTTTGCATCGCCCTGCTCGGGATGCTGATCCTCCGGCTCGGCTTCCTCAACGGCGTCGCCATCGCCGCCTCGCTCACCGTGGTCCTGACCGTGGCCGCCTCCGTCACGCTGCTGCCGGCCCTGCTGTCTCTCATCGGCATGCGCGCCCTGAGCCGGCGCGAGCGACGGCACCTCGTGGAACACGGGCCCCAGCCGGAGCTGCCGACCGGGCTGGCGGCACGCTGGTCCGCGTTCGTGGAACGCCACCCCAAGCTGCTCGGCGCCCTCGCCCTGGTGGTCATCACCGTGCTGGCCCTGCCCACCCTCGGGCTCCGCCTCGGCACCTCCGACCAGGGCAACAACCCGACCTCCGCCACCACCCGGCAGGCGTACGACCTGCTCGCCGACGGCTTCGGCGCCGGCGTCAACGGCCCGCTCACCCTGGTCACGCAGGTCGGCAGCGCCGAGGACAAGCTGCTCCTCGACAACCTCGACGCCACCATCCGCACCACCGAGGGCGTCGCCTCCGTGACGCCGGTCACCTACAACGTCGGCGGAGACACCGGCTACTTCAGCATCGTCCCGACCTCGTCCCCGCAGTCCCGGCAGACCAGCGACCTCGTCGACCGGCTGCGCACCGAGGTGCTGCCCCGCGCCGAGACCGGCACGTCCCTCGACCTCCAGGTGGGCGGGGTGACGGCGTCGTACGACGACTTCGCCGATGTGATCGTCGGCAAGCTGCCGCTGTTCGTCGGGGTCGTCATCGGGCTCGGCTGTCTGCTGCTCCTGCTCGCCTTCCGGTCCGTCGGCATCCCGCTGAAGGCCGCCGCGATGAACGTCGCCGCCGTGGCCGCCGCGTTCGGAGTGGTCGTGGCGATCTTCCAGTGGGGCTGGGGGAGCGAGCTGCTGGGACTGGGGAGGGCCGGGCCGATCGAGCCCTTCCTCCCCGTGATCATGGTGTCCGTGCTCTTCGGGCTCTCCATGGACTACCAGGTCTTCCTGGTCAGCCGGATGTACGAGGAGTGGCTGGAGACCGGCGACAACCGGCGGGCCGTCCGCGTCGGGCTCGCCGAGACCAGCCGGGTGATCAACTCCGCCGCCGTCATCATGATCTCGGTCTTCCTCGCCTTCGTCCTCAGCGGCGACCGCGTGATCGCCATGTTCGGCATCGCGCTGGCCGCCGCGGTGGCCCTCGACGCGTTCGTCCTCCGCACGCTCCTGGTCCCCGCCCTCATGCATCTGCTCGGCGGCGCCAACTGGTGGCTGCCGCGCTGGCTGGACCGCCGGATGCCCCGCATCAGCATCGAGCCGCCCGAGTGCCGCGCCGCTCATGAAAGGGTGGACGCCGTCGTGGGGGACATCGAGAAGGAGCGGGACGAGGATGTACGCGATATCGCTGGGTGACGGGGCGGAACTGCGGCCGCTGGAGCCGTGGCACGCCGAGGAGTTCCTGGCGAACCTGGAGCGGGGCCGGGAGTTCATCGGGCAGTTCATCCGCTTCGGCTCCCAGGTCGTCGACGTCGAGTCCGCGCGGGAGACGCTCCGGAAGTACGCCCAGATGCGCGTGGACGACACCGGCGGCTACCACGGCATCTGGCTCGACGGAAAGCTCGTCGGCGGCGTCCTCACGCTCAACTTCGACGCCGCCCAGGGCAACACCGAGGTCGGCTGCTGGCTGGAGCCCGCCGCCACGGGACGCGGGCTGATCACCCGGGCGATGCGGATGCTCATCGACTACGTGATCGAGGAACGCGGCATCCACCGCGTCGCATGGATCGCCGCCGCCGGGAACACCGCCAGCCTGAACGTGGCCCGGCGACTGGGGCTGACCCGCGAGGGAGTGCAGCGGCAGGCGCATCCCCATCGCGGGGTGCGGCACGACCTGGAGGTCTGGTCGGTGCTGGCGCCCGAGTGGCGTGAGGCACGCGCGCGTGCCGCTCACAACGATCATTAAGAGACCTCTCAGACTCCGTCCGTACGGTGCGAGGTATGGGAACCAAGACAGTGGACGAGACCGGGACCGAGATCGGCCCCGAGGAGACGACCGACGAGGAGAAGCTGGACGTCACCAAGGTCGACGAAACGACCAAGGCCGACGAGACGACCGAGGCCGACGCCGATGACACCGACGACCTCGACGAGCCCGAGGGCCTCGCCGACACCGAGCAGGAGGGCCCGACCGGCGTCGGTCAGGGCGCGGGCGCCGTGGTCTCCGCCGCGCTCGGCCTCGTCTCGCTCACCGGCGGCTGGATCGCCACCGTCGCCGCCGCCCGCGAGACCCTCGTGGGCCAGCTCCAGACCTCGTCGACCGCGACCGTCGCCACGCAGGTCAAGGAGGTGTACGGCGACGCCTGGCACACCACCGCGCTCTGGGGCGGCCTCTTCGCGCTCGCCGCGCTGATCGTCGGCGTCGTCGTGCTGGCCCGGCCCGCCTTCGGGACACCCGGCAAGCCGCAGGCCGTCTGGATCAAGTCGGTCTCCTGGGCGGGCGTCGCGCTCGGCGTCATCGGCCTGCTCCTGGCCGTCCTCAAGTACACCGACGTCCTGCTCGGACTGCCTTCCACCAGCTGAGTCGTCGCAGGCCACGAGGGGTCTTAGAACCGCCGTAAGCACCTTAGGCGGTCTCTGAGGCCCCTCACGCACGTCTAAGGCCCCGCCGGCCGCCGAAGATGCGGAACTCTCCCGATGTGGCGCACCCGCCTTGGAGACGAAGGTTGAGGCATCGCAGAAAGCGAAGCACGAAGCCGAATCTCACAAGGGACACCACATGTACGAGTACGAGCTCTCCCAGCTCCGTTCCGACGAACTGATCCGCGAGGCTCAGCACGATCGTCTCGTCCGCGAGGCGGTCCAGGGCCGCCGCGCCGCCCGCCGCGAGGCAGCCGGCCGCGAGGCCGAGAGCGAGGTGCATACCGGGCGCTCCCGCCGGCACCGGTTCCTGCGCACCGCATGAGCGCCGGGGGGAGGGAGGACGGCCGCACGCCGACCACGGACACGGCCGTCCTCCCCGCAGCCGAGGCACCACGGACGATCAAAGCTCCACCGGCATCCGACGCCGTCCCGCACGCCGGGGCGGCGTCGGAGGGCGTTTCCCTGCCCGCGCGGGCCCACAGCTCCCTCCCCGCGCGGGACGGCAAGATCGCGCCCTGGGCGAAAACCGGTGCCGCGCTGTCGGACCCGCGTGCGATGCTCGGGCCCGTGGAGACCAGGTCCGTCAGTCCCGTGTTCGTCGGTCGCTCCGGCGAACTCGACACCTTGAACGACGCGCTCGCCCGTGCCGCCGCGGGGGAGCCCCAGGCGTTGCTGATCGGCGGCGAGGCCGGGGTCGGCAAGACGCGTCTTGTCGAGGAGTTCGCGACCACCGCCTGCGGCCGGGGCGCGGTCGTCGCACTCGGCGGCTGTGTCGAGATCGGCGCCGACGGACTGCCCTTCGCCCCCTTCTCCACCGCCCTGCGCGCCCTGCGCCGCGAGCTGCCCGACGAACTCGCCGCCGCGGCTGCCGGACAGGAGGAGGAACTGGCCCGGCTCCTGCCCGAACTGGGCGAGGCGCCCGCCGGACGCCATGACGAGCAGAGCATGGCCCGTCTCTTCGAACTCACCGCCCGCCTCCTGGAACGTGTCGCCGCCGACCGCACCGTCGTCGTCGCCCTTGAGGACCTCCACTGGGCCGACGCCTCCACCCGCCACCTCCTGGCCTACCTCTTCCGCACCCTGCGCACCGGCCGCCTCGTCGTCGTCGCCACCTATCGCGCCGACGACATCCACCGCCGCCACCCCCTGCGCCCCCTGCTCGCCGAACTCGACCGGCTGCGCACCGTCCGCCGCCTCGAACTCGGCCGCTTCAACCGCACCGAGGTCGGCCGCCAGATCGCCGGCATCCTCGCCGCCGAACCCGACCCGGCGCAGGTCGACGAGATCTTCGAACGCTCCGACGGCAACGCCTTCTTCGTCGAGGAACTCGCCGTCGCCGCCCACGAGGGCTGCTGCACCGGCCTCACCGACTCCCTCCGCGACCTGCTCCTCGTACGGGTCGAAGGGCTGCCGGAGAGCGCCCAGCGGGTCTCCCGGATCGTCGCCGAGGGCGGTTCCACCGTCGAGTACCGGCTGATCGCCGCCGTCGCCCGGCTCGCCGAGGACGACCTCATCGAGGCCCTGCGCGCCGCCGTCAACGCCAACATCCTCAGCGCCGCCCCCGACGGCGACGGCTACCGCTTCCGGCACTCCCTGGTCCGCGAGGCGGTCAGCGACGACCTGCTGCCCGGTGAACGCTCCCGTCTCAACCGCCGCTACGCCGAGGCCCTGGAGGCCGACCCGACCCTGGTCGCGGCCGACGCCCGGGTCATGCGGCTGGCCAGCTACTGGTACCACGCCCATGACGCCGCCAAGGCCCTGCCCGCCGTCCTGGACGCCTCCGTCACCGCCCGCCGTCGGCACGCGTTCTCCGAACAACTCCGGCTCCTCGAACGCGCGATGGAGCTGTGGGACACCGCCCCGGAGGACGTCCGGGCCGCACTGCGCCCCGTCGACTACACCGAGGCCTTCCCGCCCTGCGGCTGCGACCCGGCCACCACCCCGCTCCGCTACCTCGACCTGATGGCCGAGGCCGCCGTCGCCGGCCGGCTCGCCGGCGAACGGGAACGCGCCCTGAAGATCACCAAGCGGGCCCTGCACCTGCTGGAGGAAGAGGGCGACCCGGTCCGCGCCGCCTGGTTCTGGGTGATGCGCTCCCGGCTGGTGCAGGCGCTCGCCCGCGGCAACGGCTGGCCGGAGCTCGCCACCGCCCAGGAGCTGGTGAAGGGGCTGCCGCCCTCCGAGGTGCACGCCGACGTCCTCGCCCACGTCGCCAACTGGTCCATGGTGCACGTCCCCGGTCCCGACGCCTTCACCGCCGCCGAACGCGCCGTGGAGTACGCGCGCATGGTCGGCGCCCGCGAGACCGAGATGAGCGCCCGGCTCACCCTCGGCAGCCTCATCGTCCACGCCGGTGACCTCGAAGCCGGCCTCAAGGAGATGTACGAGGTCAGACGGCAGACCACCGAGAACGGCATGACCGCCATCGCCGCCCGCGTCTACGTCAATCTCCCCGACGCCCTCGAAGCCGTCGGCCGCTCCGCCGAAGCCGTGCCCATCCTGGAGGAAGGCGTCGCCCACACCCGGAAGTTCGGCCTCCTCGACAGCGAGGCCTGGGTCTGGGGCAACCTCGCCGAGTCCCTCTTCAGCCTCGGCCGCTGGGACGAGGCCGCCACGGCCGCCGGCAAGTCGGAACACGTCGGCCAGAGCGCGATACCCCGCGGCTTCCGAGCCACCCTCCGCGCCGAACTCGCCCTCGCCCGCGGCGACCTGGCCGAGTGCGGCAGCCAACTCGCCGCGGCCCGAGCCCACTTCGGCACCCATGACCGCGCACCCCAGCACGAGATGCCCCTCGCCCGCATCTCCATCGGCGTCACCGCGGGCGAAGGCCGCCTCCTGGACGCCCGCGCGACACTCCAGCGCGCCCTGGACGAGGGCTTCCCGCCCGACACCCAGCGCTACGGCTGGCCGCTCCTCCTGGCCGCCGCCGCAGCGGAGGCCGACGCGCTCGGCCTGCCTGCCACCGCCGCCGGCCGCGCCGAGATCCTCCAGGGCATCCGCAACGCCGCCAAGACCCTGACCACCAACGCGCCTGTCTGGCACGCCTACGAACACTGGGTCCGCGCCGAACTGCTGCGCGCCGAGGGGCACAGCGACCCGGACGACTGGGCCGCGGTCACCGCCGCCTTCGAAACCCTGGACCGCCCCTACGACCTCGCCCGCGTCCGCCACCGCCTCGCCGAGTCCCTCCTCACCGTCGGCGGCGAGGACGAGCGCGACCGCGCCACGGAACTGCTCCGCCTCGCCCACGCCGTCGCCGACCACCTCGGCGCCCGCCCGCTGGCCGACGCCGTCACCCGGCTCGCCCAGCGCGCCCGCCTCGGCCTCGCCCACGCTCCGAAGCAGGCCCCGGCCCCCGCCGACCAGGCCGAGGCCCTCGGCCTCACCGGCCGGGAACGAGATGTGCTGCGCCTGGTCTCCGCCGGACGCACCAACCGCCAGATCGCCGAGGAACTGTTCATCTCCCCGAAGACCGCCAGCGTCCATGTGTCGAACATCCTCGCCAAGCTCGGTGTCTCGGGCCGTGGCGAGGCGGCGGCGGTGGCCCATCGGCTGGGGCTGTTCCCCGCCGAACGGCTCTCGAGTCGGACGGCGGGGTGACGTTCTACGCTGGATGTGACCGGCCTAGGGAGGTCCTGTGTTCAACCCCTTTGAGGAACTGTTCGCACCCGGTCGAAAACACACCCGAGACGAACAGAACCGACTGGAACTGACGCGGGTCGACGTGGGTGACGGCGACCCCGGACACGGGCCGATAGATCTCTCGTCGGGGAAGGTCGTCGTACGCCGCCCGGAGCCGGACGAGACGCCGGAGGAGACACAGGAGGAAACGCGGGACGAGCCTTCTGCGTAGGCAGTGGGTCAGCTCACCTGGATCTCCAGAATCCGGTCGTCACCGTCCTTCGGGTCCCCCCGTCCGTCCGTGTTGCTGGTGACCAGCCACAGCTTGTCGCCGCCCGCCGACACCACCGTGCGCAGCCGGCCGTACTCGCCCTTCAGGAAGGGCTGGGGGTCGGCGGAGGCCTCCGTGCCCTTCAGCGGGATGCGCCACAGGCGCTGGCCCTTGAGGCCCGCCATCCATATCGAGCCCTCCGCGTAGGCGATACCGCTGGGGGAGGCGTCGTCCGTGGCCCACTGGGCTATCGGGTTGTGGAAGCCGGAGTCGTCCGACCTGCCCTCGGCCTCGGGCCAGCCGTAGTTGTCGCCCGGCTTGATCGCGTTCAGCTCGTCCCATGTGTCCTGGCCGAACTCCGAGGCGAACAGCCGCTGCTCGCGGTCCCAGGCGAGGCCCTGCACATTGCGGTGGCCGTAGGAGTACACGGGGGAGTCGGGGAACGGGTTGCCCGGAGCGGGCTCGCCCTCCGGGGTGAGGCGCAGGATCTTGCCGCCGAGGGACTTCTTGTCCTGGGACAGGCCGGTGTCGCCGCTCTCGCCGGTGCCCGCGTAGAGCATCTTGTCGGGGCCGAAGGCGATCCGGCCGCCGTTGTGGATATAGCCCTTGGGGATGCCCTTGAAGACCGTGTCCGGAGCGCCCAGCTGCTCGCCGGACGGCCTCTTCTCCTCGTACAGCATGCGGACGATGCGGTTGTCCGAAGCCGAGCTGAAGTAGGCGTACACCATGTGGTCCGCGGCGTAGTCGGGGGAGAGGGCCAGGCCCAGGAGACCGCCCTCGCCCGCGGGGGAGACCCCCGGGACCTCGCCCAGCTCCGTCTTCTTGCCGGTCTCCGTGTCGACCCGGGTGATCGTGCCCTTGTCCCGGGAGGAGACGAGCAGATCGCCGTCGGGCAGCGGGGCCAGGCCCCAGGGGGTGTCCAGGCCGGTGGTGACCGTGCGCAGCACCTTCACCGAGCCCTTGGCCGGGGGTGTCTCCTCGGCGGCCCGCTGGGTGGGGGAGGACGCCGACCTCGACGGCGTACCGCTCGGAGTCGCGTCGTCACCGGCGGAGTCCTCACCGTCGCCCGAGGAACAGCCGGCCGCCAGCAGGAGCGTGGTCGCGGCCAACACGGCCGTCACAACTCGACGTTGCACGATCTGGTCCCTTCGACGCGGCGGGTTCTCCTTTTCATACACCGCTCGCGCCTCGCGGGTTCCCGATCTCCACGACCCGATGCGAGCAGGCTGCGCGAAAGCGCTTCACACCCCCAGGATCTCAGCCCCGGCCGCCCGGGGACCTCAGTCCCACGACCCCAGCGCCCCCGGCAGCTCCCCCACCTCGGCCAGGTCCTGGGGCGACAGCCGCAGCCCCGCCGCACCGGCGTTCTCCCTCGCCCACCGCTCCTGTTTGGTGCCCGGCACCGGCACCACGTGCCTGCCCTGGGCCAGGACCCACGCCAGCGCCACCTGCGCCGGGGTGACATCCGTGCCGTGCCGGGTGGCCGCGCGGCGCAGGCCCGCGATGATCGGCTGGTTGGCGGCCATCATCTCGGCCGTGAAGCGGGGGTGGCGGGCGCGCAGGTCGTCCGGTTCGAAGCCCTCGCCCGGCGTCAGCGTGCCGGTCAGGAAGCCGTTGCCCAGCGGCATCGCCGCCAGGAAGCCGATGCCCCGGGCCTCGCACCACGGCAGCAGCGACTCCAGCGCCTCCGGCGACCACACCGACAGCTCCGCCTCCACCGCGCTCACCGGGAAGACCTGCTGCACCCGCTGGAGCTGCTTGATCGTCGCGTCGTAGAGCCGGGCCCCGGAGCGGCGGCCGCCGCGCGCTCCCATCGCGCACAGCCCCAGCGCCCGCACCTTTCCGGCCCGCACCAGCTCCGCCATCGCGCCCCAGGTCTCCTCGACCGGGACCTCGGGGTCCGCGCGATGCAGCTGGTACAGGTCTATGACATCGGTCTGCAGGCGCCGCAGCGAGGCGTCGCACGCCCGCTTCACATAGCCGGGACGGCCGTTGGCCACGATGTGCTGCTCGCCCACCAGCAGGCCGACCTTGGTCGACACGAACGCGTCCTCGCGCCGCTCCTTCAACACCCGCCCCACCAGCAGCTCATTGGTGAACGGGCCGTACATGTCGGCCGTGTCCAGGAGCGTCGTGCCCGCGTCGAGCGCTGTGTGCACGGCCCGCAGCGACTCCTCGCCCCGCTGCCGTGACCCGCTGTACGCCCAGCTCATCGGCATACAGCCGAGTCCGACGGCCCCCACCGCGAGTGCCCCCGCGCCGATCGTCCTGCGCTCCACCTGCTCGTGACCTTCCTTCTTCCGGCACCCCACAACCTAACCTCTGCGTGCTCACACGCCTGACATAGCCTCGTGACCATGACCGCTGACGTATGGCTCCCCATCCCGCCGGACGAGATCGCAGGGCTCCCCGAGGGCCCGAACTACCTGTTCTGGGACGGGGGTGAGACGGGGGAGCAGGAGTTCCCCGGGGACCCGGCCGACTGCGTCGTCTACGTGGTGCCGTACATGAAGCGGCAGCCCGTGAAGGTCCGCCCGCTGAAGGAGATGCGCAACCTCCAGCTCGTCCAGACACTCACCGCCGGCGTCGACGACGTCATGGCACAACTGTCCGACCTCGCACCCGGCGTACGGCTGTGCAACGCGCGCGGTGTGCACGAGGCGAGCACCGCCGAGCTCGCCCTCACCCTGACCCTCGCCTCCCTGCGCGGCATCCCCGGATTCGTGCGGGCCCAGCAACAGGAGGACTGGCAGGGCGACTTCCGCCCCGCGCTCGCCGACAAGAACGTCCTCATCGTCGGGTACGGGTCCATCGGGGCCGCCATCGAGGACCGGCTCGTACCGTTCGAGGTCGCGCGGGTGGCGCGCGTCGCGCGCTCCCCGCGCACCACGGAGCGCGGACCGGTGCACCCGCTCACCGACCTGCCCGCCCTGCTGCCCGAGGCCGACGTCGTCATCCTCTCCACGCCGCTGAACGACTCCACCCGCGGCCTGGTGAACGCCGAGTTCCTGGCCCGGATGAAGGACGGCGCCCTCCTCGTGAACGTCGCGCGCGGGGGCGTCGTCGACACCAAGGCGCTCCTCGCCGAGCTGGAGAGCGGCCGTATCACCGCCGCCCTGGACGTGGTGGACCCCGAGCCGCTTCCCAAGGGGCACCCCCTCTGGCAGGCGCCGGGCGTCCTCATCAGCCCGCACGTCGGCGGACCCACGTCCGCGTTCCTGCCGCGCGCGAAGCGGCTCCTGGTGGACCAGTTGGGACGTTTCGTGAACCGGGAACCCCTGCGCAACGTGATCCTTACGACGGGTTCTGCGAGCGAGTAGATCTGCCGAGCAACAACCGCGAAATCCGCTTCCGGTACCCTCCGCAATCCTCCGGACGCGGTCCGTACTCACGTCGCCGCTGGTCGTCACGGAGCGTAGAGGAACTATGTCCCTGAGTGACGAGACTGGTGTATCGTCCCGACAGGGGCTGCGCCGCGCACCGTTCGGCGCCGGGGACGCACATTTCAGACTGTGAGGGGGGCGACGGGCGATGCACGGCCTATGGGCGAACGATCCGACGCGGCGGGGCAGCCGGCGGCGACCCTGGCACACGGCCGCGCGCAGACGCGGTCACCACGGCAGCCACAACTGCCGTCACAGCCATCACCACCGCAGGCACAGCTGCCGCAAGAGGCATGCGCACCCAGCGACCCGGGAGCCGCTGGACCCCGGGGCACAGCGGACCTGGAGGGTCCGGTGAGCTCGCCGCCGCCTCCCACGACCACCCTCAACGGAGCGCTCCGGGACCGGCCTTCGCCAGGGTTGCTGCTGTCCCGCCCGCCGTCCGCCGGCAGCGGGGCGAGCCTGGTCCACCAACTCGTCCTGGCCCTGATCTGCGCGGGATACGCCGTCGGTTCCGCGCTCGGCTGGGGTTCGGACGAACTGGCCCTGATCATGGGCGACTTCGGGCTGAGCGCCGCGGCGGGCATCGCCGCCGTGTCCTGCTTCCTCTACGCCCGTCGCCGCCGTATCCGCTTTCGACCGGCCTGGCTGCTGTTCGCGCTCTCCTCGGCCATGGCCTCCCTCGGCAACCTGGTCTGGGGGTGGTACGAGGTCGTCCTGGAACGGCCGGTGCCGAGCCCCAGTTACGCCGACGCCTTCTTCCTGTGCTTCGCGCCGCCCGCCATCGTGGGCCTGCTGGTCCTCGCCAAACGGCCGGTGACGAAGGCCGGTTGGGTCTGTCTCTCGCTCGACGCCTGGCTGATCGGCGGCTCGCTGCTCACGCTGTCGTGGAGCCTCGCGCTCGCCCAGGCGGCCAAGTCCGAGGGACCCAGCGTCGCGCACACCGCGCTGTCGCTCGCCTATCCGCTGCTCGACATCGCCCTGGTCAGCATGGTGCTCGCGCTGCACTTCCGGCGCTCGGCGGTCAACCGCTCCGCGGTCAACACCGCGATCGGCGCGCTCGCCCTGACCGTGATGTGCGACGCCCTGTTCACCTCACCGCTGCTGCACAACAACTACCGCTCCGGCCAGCTGCTGGACGCGGGCTGGTTCGCCGGCTCGCTGCTCCTCGCCTACGCGCCCTGGGTCGCACCCCGCCCCGGGCAACCGGACGACGAGCCGCACACGCGCGTGGTGCACGAACACCTGCCGAGGCGGCGCGGCGGCGTCCAGCACCACCCGCCCGCACCGCCGCCGGGAGGCGATCACAGCCGGTATCCGGCCGCCCGGCCGATCGCCGGCTCCCTGGCCGCCCTCACGCCCTACCTCGCCGCCGCCGTGTGCACGCTGGGCATCCTCTACAACGTGCTCAACGGCCGCAGCGTCGACCGCGTCGTGCTGCTCACCTGCGGCACCGTCGTGCTCGCCCTCGTGGTGCGCCAGGGCATCATGCTGCTCGACAACATCACCCTCACCCAGGAACTGGCCCAGAAGGAGAGCCACTTCCGCTCCCTGGTGCAGGGTTCCAGCGACGTCATCATGATCGCCGCGCCCAACGGCATCCTCCGCTACGTCTCCCCGGCCGCCGCCGGGGTCTACGGACGCACCGCCGAGGAACTCGTCGGTACGGAACTGGCCCATCTCATCCATCCGGAGGACCTGGGCTGTGTGGTGCACGAGGTGCGCCGCTTCCTCGCCGCCAGCCCGCCCGAGGAACCCACCACCCGCATCGAGTGCCGCTTCAAGTCCGGCGACGGCGGCTGGCTCAACGTGGAGTCCACCGTCAACCGTCACCACGGCGGCCTCATCTTCAACAGCCGGGACGTGACCGAGCGGGTGCGCCTCCAGGCGCAGCTCCAGCACAACGCCGAGCACGACCCGCTCACCGACCTGCCCAACCGCGCCCTGTTCACCAGGCGCGTCCAGCAGGCCCTGTCCGGCCGCCGTTCCTCCGACCGCGGCACAGCCGTCCTCTTCATCGACCTCGACGGCTTCAAGGCCGTCAACGACACGATCGGGCACCAGGCCGGGGATGAACTGCTCGTCCAGGCCGCCCGCAGACTCCAGGACGCGGTCCGGTACGGCGACACCGCCTCCCGGCTGGGCGGCGACGAGTTCGCGGCCCTGATCGTCGGCGACGGCACCCGGGACCGCTCCGCCAGGGAACGCCACATCCTGGAGCTCGCCGACCGACTCAGGATCACGCTCTCGCAGCCCTATCTCATCGACGGCAACGATGTCCGGGTCGCCGCCTCCATCGGCGTCGCCTTCTCCGAGCCGGGCCTCGGCGCGGGCGAGATCCTGCGCAACGCCGACCTGGCGATGTACCGCGCCAAGTCGGCCGGAAAGGGCCGCGTCGAGCTGTACGCGCCGCAGATGCAACAGGACGTCGTACGCAAGGCGGAACTGGCCACCCGGCTGCGTGCCGCGCTGCACGACGGCGAGTTCGCGCTGCTGCACCAGCCCGTGGTCTGTCTGGAGGACGGCCGGATCACGTCGGTCGCCGCCCAGGCGCGCTGGCGTTCCTCGCAGGGTGTGCTGTTCACGCCGGCCGAGTTCCTGCGGGTCGCCGAGGACAGCGACAAGACGCAGGAGCTAGGCCGCTGGATCCTTGAGGAGGCCGTGGGGCAGGCCGCCGAGCGCACCGGGACCGGGGTGTCCGTGCCGGTGACGGTCCGGATGAGTGCCCGCCGGCTCCTCGACCGGTCGCTGCCGCCCGGCTCGATCGAGGCGCTGCTGACCCGGCACGGACTGCCGTCCGGGTCCCTGCTGATCGAGCTGTCCGAGACCGACCCCCGGGTCTCCCTGGACGAGCTGGAGCGCCGGCTGGCCGCCCTGCGGCGGCTCGGTGTCCGGATCGCGCTCGACGGCTTCGGCAGCGGGTACGCGGCGATCACCGCCCTGCGCAGACTCCCCGTGGACGTGCTCAAGCTCGACCGCAGCCTGGTCGACGGGGTGGTGGAGTCCGCTCGGCTGCACAAGATCACCAGCGGGCTGCTCAGGATCGCCGGGGATCTCGGGCTCCAGTCCGTGGCCGACGGCGTGGACCTGCCGGAGCAGGTCGTGGCGTTGCGGGCGATGGGCTGCACCCACGGACAGGGGATGGCGTTCTCCGGCCCGCTGGACGAGTACCGGCTGCGCCGGGCGCTCACTTCCGGCCACTTTCCGGTGCCGCACGGACCGGCCGAACCCGCGTTCGCGGGGGGTGGCGCGGGGGTGTACACAAGTGGTGTCCCCGCCGTACTCGGGGGCGGAACCGCTGTCCTCGGAGGCGGAAGTGCCCTTCGCTCACATAATGAGACTCCCGTCCCACCCACTTGACACGTGGTGCGCGCCGGGGGGAGGGTCAATGCCATGCGCACCCGAATTCTCGTACTTGGAAAGCGCGTCGGCTGAAGCTGAGCCTCGACCGCTCAGCGACCACTCCCGGCGCGCTCCCCTCGCTTGCCTTACGGCACGAGGGGTTTTTTGTTGCACAGGCACTGAGCGTAAAACCGCTTAAAACGTACGAACCTCGCAAAAACCCTCAGCATCGAGAAGAGAATGACGATGACCGAGCAGGCCACCGGGGCCCACCATCCGCAGCCGCGGCCCCGATCCGGAGGACAGCAGTCCCCTCCCGAGAGCGTCACGGGCGCGAAGTCGCTCATCCGTTCGCTTGAAGAGGTCGGCGTCGACACGGTATTCGGTATCCCCGGCGGCACGATCCTGCCGGCGTACGACCCGATGATGGACTCCACCCGGGTGCGTCACGTCCTGGTCCGCCACGAGCAGGGCGCCGGTCACGCGGCCACGGGTTACGCGCAGGCCACCGGCAAGGTCGGTGTCTGCATGGCGACCTCGGGGCCGGGCGCGACCAACCTGGTGACCCCGATCGCGGACGCGAACATGGACTCGGTGCCGCTCGTGGCGATCACCGGCCAGGTGGTCTCGAAGGCGATCGGCACGGACGCCTTCCAGGAGGCGGACATCGTCGGCATCACGATGCCGATCACCAAGCACAGCTTCCTGGTCACCAAGGCCGAGGACATCCCGCGGACCATCGCGCAGGCGTTCCACATCGCCTCCACCGGCCGCCCCGGCCCGGTGCTGGTGGACATCCCCAAGGACATCCTCCAGGCGCAGACCACGTTCTCCTGGCCGCCGGTCATGGACCTGCCCGGCTACCGCCCGGTGATCAAGCCGCACGCCAAGCAGATCCGCGAGGCCGCGAAGCTCATCACGGCCGCCAAGCGGCCCGTCCTCTACGTCGGCGGCGGCGTCATCAAGGCCCAGGCCACCGCCGAGCTGAAGGTCCTCGCAGAACTCACCGGAGCGCCCGTCACCACCACCCTGATGGCGCTCGGCGCATTCCCCGACAGCCACCCGCTGCACGTGGGAATGCCGGGCATGCACGGTGCGGTCACCGCCGTCACCGCGTTGCAGAAGGCCGACCTGATCGTCGCCCTCGGAGCCCGCTTCGACGACCGCGTCACCGGCAAGCTGGACAGCTTCGCCCCGTACGCCAAGATCGTCCACGCCGACATCGACCCCGCGGAGATCGGCAAGAACCGCACCGCGGACGTGCCGATCGTCGGTGACGCCCGTGAGGTCATCGCCGACCTGGTCCAGGCCGTGCAGAAGGAGCACAGCGAGGGCCACCAGGGCGATTACACCGCCTGGTGGAAGGACCTCAACCGCTGGCGCGAGACCTACCCGCTGGGCTACGACCACCCGAGCGACGGCACGCTCTCCCCGCAGCAGGTCATCGAGCGCATCGGGCAGCTCGCGCCCGAGGGCACGATCTTCGCCGCGGGCGTCGGCCAGCACCAGATGTGGGCCGCGCACTACGTCCAGTACGAGAAGCCCGCCACCTGGCTGAACTCCGGCGGCGCCGGAACCATGGGCTACGCGGTCCCGGCCGCGATGGGCGCCAAGGCCGGCGCGCCGGACCAGACGGTCTGGGCGATCGACGGCGACGGCTGCTTCCAGATGACCAACCAGGAACTCACCACCTGCGCCCTGAACAACATCCCGATCAAGGTCGCCATCATCAACAACGGCGCCCTCGGGATGGTCCGCCAGTGGCAGACCCTCTTCTACAACCAGCGGTACTCCAACACCGTGCTCCACAGCGGCCCCGAGGACGTCAACCCGGACGCCCGCGGCACCCGCGTCCCCGACTTCGTGAAGCTGTCGGAGGCCATGGGCTGCTACGCGATCCGCTGCGAGGACCCGGCCGACCTCGACAAGGTCATCGAAGAGGCGAACTCCATCAACGACCGCCCGGTCGTCGTCGACTTCATCGTCCACGAGGACGCCATGGTGTGGCCGATGGTCGCCGCCGGCACCTCCAACGACGAGATCATGGCCGCCCGGGACGTCCGCCCCGACTTCGGCGACAACGAAGACGACTGAGCGAGAGAGACGTAAAGATCATGTCCAAGCACACGCTCTCCGTCCTGGTGGAGAACAAGCCCGGCATCCTGGCCCGCATCGCGGCCCTGTTCTCCCGCCGCGGCTTCAACATCGACTCGCTCGCCGTCGGGGTCACCGAGCACGCCGACATCTCCCGCATCACGATCGTGGTGAGTGTCGACGCGCTGCCCCTGGAGCAGGTCACCAAGCAGCTCAACAAGCTGGTCGAGGTGCTCAAGATCGTCGAGCTGGAGCCGTCGAGCGCCGTTCAGCGTGAACTCGTTCTGGTGAAGGTGCGCGCCGACAACGAGACGCGCTCCCAGATCGTCGAGATCGTCCAGCTGTTCCGCGCCAAGACCGTCGACGTCTCCCCGGAGGCCGTCACCATCGAGGCCACCGGCGGCAGCGACAAGCTGGAGGCCATGCTCAAGATGCTGGAGCCCTTCGGCATCAAGGAGCTCGTCCAGTCCGGCACGATCGCGATCGGCCGCGGCGCGCGTTCGATCACCGACCGTTCGCTGCGCGCGCTCGACCGAAGCGCGTAAGGCCGGGCACGGGCGGCGGCGCGGGCCGTCGCCCGTATGGCGAGACCCCGAGACTTCACTTCAGCCCGCCGTCATACGGTGGGACGCAACACCTGCACTCAAGGAGAGAACCCAAAGTGGCCGAGCTGTTCTACGACGCCGACGCCGACCTGTCCATCATCCAGGGCCGCAAGGTCGCGGTCATCGGTTACGGCAGCCAGGGCCACGCCCACGCGCTGTCGCTCCGTGACTCGGGCGTCGACGTCCGAGTCGGTCTGCACGAGGGCTCCAAGTCCAAGGCCAAGGCCGAGGAGCAGGGCCTGCGCGTGGTGACGCCGTCGGAGGCCGCCGCCGAGGCCGACGTCATCATGATCCTGGTGCCGGACCCGATCCAGGCCCAGGTCTACGAGGAGTCCATCAAGGACAACCTCAACGAGGGCGACGCGCTGTTCTTCGGTCACGGTCTGAACATCCGCTTCGACTTCATCAAGCCCCCGGCCGGCGTGGACGTCTGCATGGTCGCCCCGAAGGGCCCGGGTCACCTCGTGCGTCGTCAGTACGAGGAGGGTCGCGGCGTTCCGTGCATCGCGGCCGTCGAGCAGGACGCCACGGGCAACGCCTTCGCGCTGGCCCTGTCGTACGCCAAGGGCATCGGTGGCACCCGCGCGGGCGTCATCAAGACGACCTTCACCGAGGAGACCGAGACCGACCTCTTCGGTGAGCAGGCCGTTCTCTGTGGTGGTACGGCCGCGCTGGTGAAGGCCGGTTTCGAGACGCTGACCGAGGCGGGCTACCAGCCGGAGATCGCGTACTTCGAGTGCCTGCACGAGCTGAAGCTCATCGTCGACCTCATGTACGAGGGCGGCCTGGAGAAGATGCGCTGGTCCGTCTCCGAGACCGCCGAGTGGGGCGACTACGTCACCGGCCCGCGCATCATCACCGACGCCACCAAGGCCGAGATGAAGAAGGTCCTGGCCGAGATCCAGGACGGCACCTTCGCGCGTGAGTGGATGGCCGAGTACCACGGCGGTCTGAAGAAGTACAACGAGTACAAGCAGCAGGACTCCGAGCACCTCCTGGAGACCACCGGCAAGCAGCTGCGCAAGCTGATGAGCTGGGTCGACGAGGAGGCGTAAGTCCTCGAACGACGGGGCCGGAGCGGCATGCTCCGGCCCCGTTGTCCAACCTGTCCGACCACGGACGGGTGATCCTTCCGCAGCGGCGTAAATGCCCAGTGGCCACGCCACTACACTGCTGCACTACATACGCGTCAGGCCCACAGCGTCGTGCGTCTTCCACGCGGCCAGTAACCTCCACCGCCTGCGGCCGTCGGGACGGCCGTCCGCATTGGACATGTGAGGACTCACGTGAGCTCGAAACCTGTCGTACTCATCGCTGAAGAGCTGTCGCCCGCGACCGTCGACGCGCTTGGCCCCGACTTCGAGATCCGGCAGTGCAACGGCGCGGACCGCGCCGAGCTGCTGCCGGCCATCGCCGATGTCGACGCGATCCTGATCCGCTCCGCCACCAAGGTGGACGCAGAGGCGATCGCCGCCGCGAACAAGCTGAAGGTCGTCGCACGAGCCGGCGTCGGCCTGGACAACGTGGACGTCTCCGCCGCCACCAAGGCCGGCGTGATGGTCGTCAACGCCCCGACCTCCAACATCGTGACCGCCGCCGAGCTGGCCTGTGGTCTGCTCCTGGCCACCGCGCGGCACATCCCGCAGGCCAACTCGGCGCTGAAGAACGGCGAGTGGAAGCGGAGCAAGTACACGGGCGTCGAGCTCGCCGAGAAGACCCTCGGTGTCGTGGGCCTCGGGCGCATCGGCGCGCTCGTCGCGCAGCGCATGTCCGCCTTCGGGATGAAGGTCGTCGCCTACGACCCCTACATCCAGCCCGCGCGCGCCGCGCAGATGGGCGTCAAGGTGCTGTCCCTGGACGAGCTCCTCGAGGTCTCCGACTTCATCACCGTCCACCTGCCCAAGACCCCCGAGACGGTCGGTCTGATCGGCGACGAGGCCCTGCACAAGGTCAAGCCGAGCGTGCGGATCGTCAACGCCGCGCGCGGTGGCATCGTCGACGAGGCGGCGCTGTTCTCCGCCCTCAAGGAGGGCCGGGTCGCCGGCGCCGGTCTCGACGTGTACGCGAAGGAGCCCTGCACGGACTCCCCGCTCTTCGAGCTCGACCAGGTCGTCTGCACCCCGCACCTCGGCGCCTCCACCGACGAGGCCCAGGAGAAGGCCGGTATCGCGGTGGCGCGGTCCGTCCGTCTCGCGCTCGCCGGTGAGCTGGTCCCGGACGCGGTGAACGTCCAGGGCGGTGTCATCGCCGAGGACGTCAAGCCGGGTCTGCCGCTCGCCGAGCGCCTCGGCCGGATCTTCACCGCGCTCGCCGGCGAGGTCGCGGTCCGCCTCGACGTCGAGGTGTACGGCGAGATCACCCAGCACGACGTGAAGGTGCTGGAGCTGTCCGCCCTCAAGGGTGTCTTCGAGGACGTCGTCGACGAGACGGTCTCCTACGTCAACGCCCCGCTGTTCGCGCAGGAGCGCGGCGTCGAGGTGCGGCTGACGACCAGCTCGGAGTCGTCGGACCACCGCAACGTGGTCACCGTGCGCGGCACGCTCAGCAGCGGCGAGGAGGTGTCGGTCTCCGGCACGCTGGCCGGTCCGAAGCACCTCCAGAAGATCGTGGCCGTGGGCGAGTACGACGTGGACCTGGCCCTCGCCGACCACATGGTCGTCCTGCGCTACGAGGACCGTCCCGGTGTCGTCGGCACCGTGGGCCGGATCTTCGGCGAGGCCGGCATCAACATCGCCGGTATGCAGGTCGCCCGCGCGGCGGTCGGCGGCGAGGCGCTGGCCGTCCTGACCGTCGACGACACCGTGCCCGCCGGCGTGCTGGCCGAGGTCGAGGCGGAGATCGGCGCGACGTCGGCGCGTGCCGTGAACCTGGTCTGACGTACCACGCGAAAAGGCGGGGCGCGCCGAGGTCGATCCTCGGTACGCCCCGCCTTTTTCTGTCAGGCGGACGCCTGCTCCGGCTCTGCTTCCTTCACCGGCTCCCGTACCTCCACGCCCCGCAGCGCCACCGCCGCCACCACCGCGGCTCCCGCCAGGAACACGGCTCCGCCGATCGCCGCTCCCTGCATCCCGCTGGTGAACGCCTCCCGGGCCACCGTCGCGAGACCGGGCACCTGGTCGGCCATCGCCAGCGCTCCGCCCAGCGTCTCGCGGGCCGCGTCCGGGGCCGAGGCCGGCATCTCGTGGCGGTAGACCGCCGTACCGATGGAGCCGAGCAGCGCCATTCCCAGCGCGCCGCCGAACTCCGAGCCGGTCTCCATCAGCGAGGACGCGGTGCCCGCCCGCTCGGCCGGGGCGGCGCCCATCGCCAGGTCCATGATCTGGGACATCACGATGACACCGCCGACGGCGAGGACCGCGCACGCGGTCAGCACCAGCCACAGCGAGTCCGTACCGGCGAAGGCCAGGACGACGAACCCGGCCGCGGCGATCACGAAGCCCGCGGTGACGACCCGGGCGCGGTCGACGCCCTTCTGGACGAGGCTCGTCGCGACCGGCGCCGCCGCCCCGATCGGCACCGACGGCAGCAGCGCCCACAGGGCCGCCTCCAGGGCGCTCTTGTCGAGCACCGACTGAAGGTACTGGGTGGTGAAGTACGCCGACCCCATGATCCCGAACGCCGAGACGAGGTTCAGGCCGACAGCGGGGGCGAAGCCGCGGTTGCGGAACAGGGCCGGGTCGATCATCGGTGAGGCCGTGGTGCGCTGGCGGCGGACGAACAGGGCCGCGAAGAGCAGGCCGACGGTGATCGAGACGACGTAGCGGACGTTCCAGCCCTCGGAGGGGATCTCCTTCAGGCCGTAGATGACGGGGAGCACGGCCGCCATGGACAGGGGCACGCTCAGCCAGTCGAAGCGGCCGGAGGAGGGGTTGCGGGACTCGGGGAGCAGGATCGGACCGAGGACCAGCAGCAGCGCCATCGCGGGCAGGTTGACCAGGAAGACCGAGCCCCACCAGAAGTACTCGACCAGCACCCCGCTCATCACCGAGCCGAGCGCGATGCCGGCCGTCATCACGCCCGACCACAGGCCGATCGCCTTCGCGCGCTGGCCGGGGTCGGTGAACATCGTGCGGAGCAGGGCCATCGTCGACGGCATCAGGGTCGCGCCGCCGATGCCGAGGACCGCGCGGGCCGCGATCAGGGTCTCGGCGCTGTCGGCGTACGCCGCGAGCAGGGAGGCGGCGCCGAAGGCGGTGGCGCCGATCAGCAGGAGCCGGCGGTGGCCGGTGCGGTCGCCCAGCGAGCCCATCGTCATCAGCAGGCCGGCCAGCACGAACGCGTAGATGTCGAAGATCCACAGCTGCTGGGTGCCGGACGGCTCCAGGTCCGCGCTGATCGAGGGGATCGCGAAGTAGAGGACGGAGACGTCCATCGAGACCAGCAGCAGCGGAAGCATCAGCACGCCGAGGGCGGTCCATTCACGGCGTCCGGCGCGAGTCGGGTTCGTTGTCATGCCGAGGAATGTACGCGCGTCTTAAACGCTTGTCTAGAACGGATGTATAAGACGTTCGTCTGGGACGCGCGTATGGATGCGGGGTAAGGTGGCGACATGGGACACCGTGAGGATCTGCTCGAAGGCGCCAAGCGCTGCCTGCTGGCCAAGGGCTTCGTGCGCACGACGGCGCGCGACATCGTCAAGGAGTCGGGGACCAACCTCGCCTCGATCGGCTATCACTACGGCTCGAAGGACGCGCTGCTCGCGCAGGCGTACGTGTCCTTGGTCGAGGGGATGGGCGACGCCTTCGAAGGGGACGGGGCGGCGATGAGCGCCGAGCCCGGTTCGCTCGAACGGTTCCAGGAGGTGTGGGGAAACGTCATCGGCACCATGGGTCCGGGATCGATCTGGCGCCTCAGCATGGAGATCACCGTGATGGGCGACCAACTGCCCGAGCTGCGTGACCAGTTGGCGCGCGCCCAGCGGGAGGCCGGGCGGGGCTTCGTGCCCATGCTCATGGGCGGGCGCGAGGAGGACGTCTCCGACGAGACCGCCGACACCCTCGGCATGTTCTACGTCACCCTGATGACGGGCCTCATCGCCCAGTGGAGCTTCGACCCGAAGACCGCGCCGAGCGCCGAGCAGCTCACCGAGGGGCTGCGCCAGGTGATCGCGGCCGCCACCGGGAAGTGAAACCCGCTCCAGCCGGTGCCGGCCGCGGCATGACGGCGATCGTGCTCAGCGGTCGCCTTCCGTGGGGGCGCGGTGGTACCGCTGAGCCAGCCGGGCCAGGGCGACCGCGGCGAGCAGCAGGCCGAAGTCGCGCAGGGCGATGTCGTAGTAGTCGGGGATGGTGAGCAGGTTGACGATGATCCCGGCCAGCCATCCGGCGACCAGCCAGCCGCCGAACCGGGGTGCGACGGCGACGGCGAGGCCCGCGACGATCTCGATGACGCCCACCGCGTACATGGCCTGCTGGGCGCTGCCCGGAACGATGTCGTCGATCCACGGCGCGAGGTAACCGGGCCAGTCGACGAGCAGGTTGGCGAACTTGTCCAGGCCGAACAGGATCGGCGCCACCGTGAACCCGACGCGCAGGATGACGAACGCCTGGTAGCCGGGGTCGGTGAGCGAGTCCCGTGAGGTGGTTGTGGGTGCCGCGGTCATGGCGACCTCCTTCTGTCGGCAGCCTTCTATCAACAACTCTCATTAGTTATAGAAGCGCTCCGGTTCTCTATAGTCAACCGTCGTGGGTTTTACACTGGTGTTCGTGAACGCCCCTCAGGCAGCAGCCCCCGATCCCGATGTCTCCGCCGTCGCCGCCCTGGACGAGCCGACCCGCCGGAGGCTGTACGAGCACGTGGTGCGCGCCCCCGGGCCGGTCGGCCGTGACGAGGCCGCCGCCGCTCTCGGGCTGGCCCGGCAGACCGCGGCCTTCCACCTCGACCGGCTGGCCGACGAGTCACTGCTCGACGTCGTCCACGAGCGACGCACCGGACGCTCCGGCCCCGGCGCGGGCCGCCCCGCCAAGCTCTACAAGCGCTCCGCCCGGCAGATCACCGTCAACCTGCCCGAACGGCGCTACGAACTCGCCGGCCGGCTGCTCGCCCAGGCCCTGGAGGAGTCCGAGGCCACCGGCGAGCCGACCCGGACCGTCCTGCACCGCAAGGCCCACGAGCTGGGCACCTGGCTGGCCGAAGAGGGCGCCGGCGACGGCGTGTCGGTCCTGCTGGAGCGGTACGGCTTTGAACCCCGCCCCGACGGCGCGGCCGTCGTGCTCGGCAACTGCCCCTTCCACGCCCTGGCGCGCGAGCACACGCAGACGGTGTGCGGGATGAACCTGCATCTCCTGCGGGGGGTGCTGCAAGGTCTCGGTGAAGGCGGCTTCGAGGCGTGTCTGGCGCCCGCGCCCGGCCGCTGCTGCGTCCGCCTGGAGCCCGAGTCGTCGTAGCGGGCGCCGCCTACAGTCGCGTGCCCTTCAACGCCATGTGCAGCAGCAGCCGGTCCTCCCCGTCGTCCAGGTCGAGGCCGGTCAGCTGCTCGACCCGGGAGAGGCGGTAGTAGAGGGTCTGCCGGTGGATGCCGAGTGCCGCCGCCGTACGGCCGGCCTGGCCCGCGCAGTCGAGGTAGGTCTCGGCGGTGCGGGCGAGGTCGCGGTTCGCGGGGGAGAGCAGGGGACGTACGGCGGGGTCGTGGGCCGAGTCCGGCGGGAGGGACGTCAGCAGACGGTACGGGCCGATGCCGGACCAGTGCGCGATCGGGCCCAGCGCCGGTGCCGCGAGGGCGGCGCGGGCCGCGGCCGAGGCCTCGTGCCACGCCGTCGGCAGGTCGGCCAGGCTGGTGCGGGGTTCGCCGACGCCGGCGGCCCGCGTGGTGCCGGTGTCGCTGTCGCCGAGCAGGCGCTGGGTCGCCGTCAGCGCCGGGGTCAGCACCTCCGGCGACCGCAGTCTGACCAGGACCGCGAGGCTCTGGGCGGCCGTGCCCCACGGGACCGTGCACAGCGCCGTCGCGTGCGGGACCGTACGGGCCGAGGGGGCGTCGTCCGGGTCGGCGGACGGCCACGGGGCGACGCACACCACCGCGTGCGGGCCGTCGCCGCGCGGGCCGAGGGCCGTGCGCAGCGCCGCCACCGCCATGTCCCCCTGCCAGCCGCGCTCGGCGGTCAGCACCGCCCGCAGCTCCCGGCTGAGATCCGCCCCGTGCTGCGCCTCGTCCGCGAGCAGCGCCCCGATCCGGACGGTCACGTCCATGGCGGCGGCCAACTGGGCGTCGGTGGGGCCGGGTTCGCACTCCAGGAGCCACACATAGCCGAGGACGACGCCCCGATGGCGTACGGGGAGACAGATCCGCCCGCGGTAGACGCCCGCCTCCGGGGTCGGCGGGATGCGGACCGGGCCGGTCGCGCGGGTGATGCCGAAGCCCTCGAACCAGGTGCGGACCGCCGTCGTCGAGCGGCGGGTCAGGATCGAGCGGGTACGGACGGGGTCGAGGGCCGACGGATCGAGGTCGCCCTCACTGTCGTACGCCCCGAAGGCGATCAGCTCGAAGTCGCGGTTCTCCAGGGTCGCCGGGACGCCGAGGAGCTCCGAGATCTCGTCGACCAGCTCCTGGTAGTCGCCTGCGCGTTTCGAAGAGGCAGCATCCGCGGTCACCCCTGCATTCTCCCGCACCGGCGCAGCCCCTTCATACATCTGTCTGAGATCTGTGGCACGGATGCGTGACAGCTGTCGATGGTCGACGATCGGAGGGATCCTTAGGTTTCACGGTGGTTCTATCTGCTGGTTTGTGGAGGTGCCCCGTGCTGGGTCCCGTGATTCTTGCCGCGTCGCGAAGCGACCGGATGCGACGCCTGATCTCGGCGGCCCCGGTGACCAAGCAGGTCGTCGACCGCTTCATCCCCGGTGAGACCGTCGACGACGTCGTACCGATCATCGAGAGCCTCACCGACCGGGGCCTGGAGCTGACGATGGACGTCGTCGGCGAGGACATCACCACCCCCGAGCAGGCCTCCGCCGCCCGCGACGCCTACCTCGCGCTGATCGACCGGCTGAGCGACCTCGGCCTCGGCGAGCGGGTCGAGATGTCGGTGAAGCTGTCGATGTTCGGGCAAGCCCTGGACGGCGGGCACGAGCTCGCGCTCGCCAACGTCCGCCCCGTCGTGGAGGCCGCCGCCGCCATCGGGACGACCGTGACGCTGGACGCCGAGGACCACACCACCCTCGACTCGATGTTCGCCATCCACGAGGAGCTGCGGAAGGACTTCCCGCAGACCGGCTGTGTCATCCAGGCCTACCTCTTCCGCACCGAGGCCGACGCCCGCCGCCTCGCCGAGGCCGGCAGCCGCGTCCGGCTCGTGAAGGGCGCCTACAAGGAGCCCGCCGAGGTCGCGTACCAGCAGAAGCACGAGATCGACAAGGCGTATGTCCGCGTCCTCAAGACGCTGATGGAGGGCGAGGGGTACCCGATGATCGGCTCCCACGACCCGCGCCTGATCTCCATCGCCCAGGAACTCGCCCGCAAGGCCGGGCGCAAGCTCGACGAGTACGAGTTCCAGATGCTGTACGGCATCCGCAGCGACGAGCACCTGCGGCTCGCCGCCGAAGGCCACCGCATGCGCGTCTACACCGCCTACGGCACCGACTGGTACGGCTACTTCATGCGCCGCCTGGCGGAGAAGCCGGCGAACCTCCTCTTCTTCGTCCGCTCGACCCTCACCAAGGGCTGACCCGAACACCCGCTCACGTACAAGGAGTTACGGATCTCATGGACGCTGTGACCCAGGTCCCCACCCCCGTCAACGAGCCGGTGCACGGCTACGCCCCCGGCTCGCCCGAGCGTGCCCGGCTGGAGGTCAAGCTCAAGGAGCTGGCCGAGAACCCGATCGACCTGCCGATGACCATCGGCGGCGAGAAGCGGATGGGTGGCGGCGACCGTTTCGACGTAGTGCAGCCGCACAACCACAAGGCCCGGATCGGCACCTACGGCAACGCCACCCAGCAGGACGCCCAGGACGCGATCGACGCGGCCCTCGCCGCCGCGCCCGCCTGGCGCGCGATGTCCTTCGACGACCGTGCCGCGATCATCCTGCGCGCCGCCGAACTCCTCGCCGGTCCCTGGCGCGAGACGCTGGCCGCCTCCACCATGCTCGGGCAGTCGAAGACCGCCCAGCAGGCCGAGATCGACACCCCCTGTGAGCTGGTCGACTTCTGGCGCTTCAACGTCAAGTACGCCCGCGACCTGCTCGCCGAGCAGCCCCCGGCCAACTCCCCGGGTGTCTGGAACCGTCTCGACCACCGCCCGCTCGAAGGCTTCGTCTACGCGATCACGCCGTTCAACTTCACGGCGATCGCCGGCAACCTGCCGACGGCCCCGGCTCTCATGGGCAACGTCGTCGTCTGGAAGCCGTCCCCGACGCAGACCCACGCCGCCGTGCTGCTGATGCAGCTCCTGGAGGAGGCGGGCCTGCCGAAGGGCGTCATCAACCTCGTCACCGGTGACGGCATCGAGGTCTCCAAGGTCGCCCTGGTCCACCGCGACCTCGCCGGCATCCACTTCACCGGCTCCACCAAGACCTTCCAGTACCTGTGGAAGACGGTCGGCGCCAACATCGAGAAGTACCGCTCCTACCCGCGTCTGGTCGGCGAGACCGGCGGCAAGGACTTCGTCGTCGCCCACCCGAGCGCCGACAAGGCCATCCTGAAGACCGCCCTGACCCGTGGTGCCTTCGAGTACCAGGGCCAGAAGTGCAGCGCCACCTCCCGCGCCTACATCCCGGCGTCGATCTGGAACTCCGGCTTCAAGGAGGAGTTCGCGGCCGAGGTCGACTACCTGACCATGGGTGACGTCACCGACCTGGCGAACTTCATCGGCGCGGTCATCGACGAGCGCGCGTTCGCCAAGAACAAGGCCGCCATCGACCGCGCCAAGGCCGACCCCACCTGCACGATCGTCGCGGGCGGTTCGTACGACGACTCGGTCGGCTACTTCGTCCGCCCGACCGTCGTGGAGTGCAGCGACCCGGAGAACGAGGTCTTCACGACCGAGTACTTCGGCCCGTTCCTCGCGGTGCACGTCTACGAGGACGACCGGTACGAGGAGATGCTGACCCAGATGGAGTCGGCGTCCGACTACGCCCTGACGGGCTCGGTGATCTCCTCCGACCGCGCGGCGGCGGCGTACACCATGGACAAGCTCCGCTACGCGGCCGGCAACTTCTACATCAACGACAAGTCGACCGGTGCGGTCGTCGGCCAGCAGCCCTTCGGCGGCGGCCGTGCCTCCGGCACCAACGACAAGGCGGGTGCCCCGCAGAACCTGATGCGCTGGACGCTGACCCGCGCCATCAAGGAGACCTTGGTCCCGCCGACCGACTACACGTACCCGCACATGGGCTGACGCCACGTCACATGACCTGAGGGGCCGGGCTGTCGCCCGGCCCCTTCGTGTGTCGCGTCAGGCGGTGGGCGGCAGGTGCCGGGCGAGGAAGTCCCGCATGAGGTCGGCGATCTGAGCCGCGTGGGTCTCCAGGGCGAAGTGGCCCGTGGGGAGCAGGTGGATCTCGGCCTTGGGGAGATCGCGTTGGTAGGCGAGCGCTCCGGCCGGGACGAAGATCTCGTCGTGGGCGCCCCAGGTGGCGAGGAGCGGGACCTGGGCGGCACGGAAGTACTCCTGGAACGCCGGGTAGAGCGCGAGGTTGGAGCCGTAGTCGGAGATCAGGTCGAGCTGGATCTCCGGCTGGCCGGGGCGGGTCATCAGGGCCGCGTCGTGCTCGTAGGCCTCCGGCGCGACGAGGTCCCGGTACTCCTCCGGTACGCCGTGCAGGTACTGCCACTTGATGCCGTCCGGTGAGCTGATCTCCCGTACCGGCGCCTCCGTCTTTGGCGTCCGCTCCGCGATGAGCGCGAGCACCGGCGCCCAGGCCTCCTTCCCCAGCCCCTCCTCGTAGGCGTTGCCGTTCTGGGTGATGATCGCCGTGACGCGCTCGGGGTGGGCGAGGGCGAGCCGCAGACCGATCGGGGCGCCGTAGTCCTGGATGTAGAGGGCGTACCGGTCGAGGCCGAGCTGTTCGGTGAACTCGTCCGTGACGGCGGCGAGTTCGGCGAAGGTGTACGGGAAGTCGGAGGCGGCCGGGGCCGCCGAGCGGCCGAAGCCGATGTGGTCGGGGGCGATGAGGCGGTAGCTGCCGGCGAGGAGGGGGATCAGCTCGCGGAACATGTGCGAGCTGGTGGGGAAGCCGTGCAGCAGCAGGAGGACCGGGGCGTCGGCGGGGCCGGCCTCGCGGTAGTGGATCTCCAGGCCGCGGACGGTGGTGGTGCGGTGGGCGGTGGCCATTCTCCCTAACCCCTTAATAGATGTTTGCCAGTTAGGTCAGTCCATCACGTGCCGCCTAACTGGTCAAGTGGCGTTGAGTGGTTAGTCGGTCGTCGCTCGCACCAGGATCTTCCCGGTGTTCCCGCCCCGCAGCATCAGCAGGAACGCCTCCACGATCCGTTCGAAGCCGTCCACCACCGTCTCGTCCAGGGCGAGCGTGCCGCGCTGGAGGTGCGGGACGGCGAACTCGTCCAACTCCTCCTGCATCTCCCGGTAGTTGCTCACCAGGAAGCCCTGGATCCGCAGACTCTTCTCGACGACGTCCGCGTGGTTGAAGTGGGCCTGGGTGGAGCCCGGGGTGTTGTACTGGCCGACCGTGCCTACCCGGACCACCCGGCCGTGCTCCCGGAGCGCGCCGATCGCCGCGGCCAGCTGATCTCCGCCCACGCTGTCCACGAAGACGTCGATGCCGTCCGGGGCCGCCTTCGCCAACAGGTCCCGCACCGGGCCCTCGTGGTAGTCGAAAGCCGTGTCGTAACCGACCTGTTCCGTCAGATGGCGGACCTTGGCGGGTGAGCCCGCGCTGCCGATCAGACGGCCCGCGCCCAGGAGGCGGGCGAAGCGGCCCGTCGCCGTACCGACGCCGCCGGCCGCCGCCGAGACGAAGACGTCGTCGCCCTCGCGCAGCCCCGCGATCCGGGTCAGCCCCACGTACGCCGTCAGACCCGTGCCGCCGAGCACGCTCAAGTGCGCCGACAACGGGACGCCTCGGTGCTCGCGGACGCGTCTTGCTTCCTCGGGGCCGACCACGGCATGCGTGCGCCAGCCCCGGCGGTGGAAGACGATCGCGCCCTCCGGCAGCCCGGGCGTCCGGGACGCGATGACGCGGCCCAGCGCGCGGCCCTCCAGCGGGGCGTTCAACTCGAAGTCGCCGTCCATCATTTCGCGGTGATAGGGGTCGACGGACCAGTAGAGGTTCTCCACCAGTGCCGTGCCGGGGGCGGGCTCGGGCACCGGTGACTCCGCGAAGCGGAAGTGGTCCGGGGTCGGGAAGCCCGTCGGGCGGGCGGTCTGCTGGACGGTGAGCGCGATGTCGGTCATGACCGAGGAACGTACGGAGGAATGTCCCGACCGGGCAGAGGGTTGGGCTCATGCAACGGGCGGATCCATGAGCCGCTCTCATGGCCGCAGGTGGGGAGCCCGGAAGTGAGCACCGTCGATCTCGCGCCGCAGGAACTGCGCACCCTCGTCGCCGTCGCCGAGGAGGGCGGGTTCTCGGTCGCGGCCGTCCGGCTCGGCACCACCCAGTCCGCCGTCTCGCACGCCGTGCGCGGCATCGAACGCAAGCTGGGCGTCGTGCTCTTCGAGCGGGGACGGTTCGGGGCCCGGCCGACCCCGGCCGGTGCGCGGGCCGTCGCCCATGGGCGACGGGTGCTGCGGATGCTCGATGTGCTGGTCGCCGAGACCCGGGGCGGCACGCCGGGTGAGGTCGCCGGGCCCCTGCGCATCGCCGCCTTCCGCAGCGCGGCCCTGTATCTGCTCCCGCCCGTGCTCGAACGCCTCACCGCACGGCATCCGGCGCTGGAGCCGACCGTCACCGTCGTCCGGGAGGTCGGGCCGGGGACCGCCGGGGCGGTGGCTGAGGGGCGGGCCGACCTGGGCATCGCCACCTTCGGCACCAGCACGCCGGTCCCGCCGGAACTCGTGGGTGACGTACTCCTGGAGGAGCCGTACTCCCTGGTGCACCCGGCCGGTCACCCCGACCCGCGTGCGCTGCCCCTCGTCGACTGGCGGGAGAACTGCTCCTCCTACACCCGCACCTGGTGGGCCGCCCAGGACTGGATCCCCACCGCGACCGTCCGGGCCGAGGACGACGGAGCGGTGCTCTCGATGGTGAGCAGTGGTCTCGGTATGGCGATCATGCCCGCGCTCTCCCTCACCGGAGCACCGCTCTCGACACAGATCACCGATCTCGGTCCCGACCGGCCCACCCGCCAGGTCGGCTATGTCACCACCCCCGAGCTCGCCGCCACGGCCGCCGTCCGGGCCCTGGTCCGCGAGCTGCGGGCACATGCCAATCCTGCCGCCGCTTTGGTAAAGGCCCAGCTCAGGGCGGTGTGACCCAATCCACCGTCTCAGATAGTAGGAAGTCCGAGTAATTGTGGAGACAGACACGGCCGCCTCCCTTAGCTTTGTAGGAGCCGAACGTCTCGCTCGATCAAGCGAATGGCGGTCGTGAGCCGGGCCCCGTGCAGGCAACCCCTGCGGCCCCCCGCTCCCCGCCCCTTCCGGCGTCTCGCAACCCCCCGTTGCCTCCATGCAGTCATGCATTCGAAGGAGTCGATTTCTCATGGCCGAGACGACCGCCCGCCGTCGAGTCCGTCACACGTCCCGCACGAGCGAGTCCGACCGCAAGAACGCCGCGGCCGCCCTCCAGCGCGCCCTCGACCGCCGTGACAACGGCGGCTCGACCGGCCACTGAGCAGCCGCAAGGCATCTGAAGAAGCCGGGAGCCGCACCCGCCGGGGTGCGGCGCGGACTCAAGCTCCGCGCCGCACCTCGAAATGGTCGATCCGGTCGCCGTTCTGCGCGAGCGCCGAAACCCTGAGCCGTGGCGTGCCGCCGCTCTCCGCCTCCACCTTGAGCAGGGAGAAGCCGCGGTAGCGCACCCGCGACCACTCCACCGTCTCCGCCTTGGTGGCGCGTGACTTCGTCCACTGGAAGGTGTCCACGGAGTCGAGGTCGCGCACCTGACCCTCGTAGCTCTCCTTCACGCCCGCCGGGAAGCCGTACAGATCCTTGCCGCCCCCGCCCGCGGTGACGTACACGATCCCGTCCCGCGTCGGGTCGGTCGAGGCGCCGACCGGCACCCGCCGGCCCACCTCGCCGCCCTTGATCGCGTCGGTCCGCTCATAGACGTGGTTGTGCCCGTTGATCACCAGGTCCACCTGGTGCTTCGCGAACAGCGGCAGCCACTCCGCACGCACCCCGCCGTCCGAGGCGTGCGACGAGGTCGAGTAGGCGCAGTGGTGGAAGAAGACGACGACGAAGTCCACCGCCTTGCGCAGTTCCCCGAGCTTCTCGTCCAGCCACGCCGTCTGCTTGCCGCCCGTGTGGCCGAGGTTGGCGGGGATCTCGTACGACACGTCGTTGGCGTCCAGCGCCACGAAGCCGACGTTGCCGTACGTGAACGCGTACACCCCCGGCGCGGTGCGGGAGTCGAAGCCGCTGTCCGGGAGGGACCAGCGGGCGAGCTGGCCGCCGTAGCCGTCGGGGGAGTACCAGGCCTCCATGTCGTGGTTCCCGGTCGTCACCATCCACGGCACCGACCGCGCGACCTGCTCGTTCTGCTTCAGGAACAGATCCCAGTACGCCGGGTCGTAGCCGTCCGTCTTCTCGCCGCGGCCGTTGACGTCGGCGTAGCAGATGTCGCCCGCGTGGAGATGGAAGGCCGGATCCTGCTTCAGCAGGAGGTCGTCGCCTGCCGCCGCGGCCTTGCTCACGCCCTGGTCGCCGAAGGCCGTGAACACGAACTTCTCCGGGCGGGTGGGCGCGGTGCGCAAGGACGTGATCGTCGAGCGGTGTTCCGGGGCGGCCGGGTCGAGTCCGTCGTGGCCGACGCCGTAGTAGTACGTCGTGCCGGGGAGCAGGTCGTCCAGGGCCGCGTGCACGTAGTACTGGTCGAGGGCGGGGCGCACGCCGGTGACGCCGGGGGTGTGCAGGTCGCGGATCTCGGCCTCGATCCTCCGGCCGAGCTCGTCGGGGCGGGCGCCGATCCGGACGTACGGCTTGCGGACGGCGGCCGGTACCTGCCACGAGATCCGCATCTGTGTCCGCGGGTCGGCGCCGAAGGCGAGGTGGCGGCCGAAGGGGGCGACGGCGGAGCCGGGCACCTTGGCGGCGGGGGTGGCGGAGGCGGCCGTACGGGGCGATGAACCGTTTCCGTCGGACGCGCAGCCGGTCAGCAGGCCGCCCGCCACCGCGCCCGCCGTCACCAGCGTGCGCCGCCGGGTCAGCCTGGTGCGCAGGTACTCGTGCTGTTCGGCCATGCTCATCCGGCGTGCGAGCTGCGGCGGGATGCCTACGTCGGGAAGGTCCATGACGGTGAAGTTCCCAGCGCATGCCAACAGCCGCCATACATACGGGTGAACGCCGGTCGAAGGGCTGACGCCCAGCAGAACCACAGTGTCCGTATCGCGGACATGTCGTGTCATCCCATGGGACGCGGGAGTAGGGTGCCCTACATGTCTCGCAGCATCAATCTCGCAGTGATTCCCGGTGACGGCATCGGCCAGGAGGTCGTGGCCGAAGGTCTGAAGGTCCTCTCCGCCGTCCTTCCGCAGGATGTGAAGCTGGAGACGAAGGAGTACGACTTCGGCGCCCGGCGCTACCACGCCACCGGTGAGACCCTCACCGACGCCGACGCGGACGCGCTCAAGCAGCACGACGCGATCCTCCTCGGTGCCATCGGCGACCCGTCGGTCCCCTCCGGTGTCCTGGAGCGCGGCTTCCTGCTGAAGCTCCGCTTCCTCTTCGACCACCACGTCAACCTGCGGCCGAGCAAGCTGCTGCCGGGTGTCGAGACTCCCCTCAAGGGTGAGCCCGCCATCGACTTCGTGGTCGTCCGCGAGGGCACCGAGGGCCCCTACACCGGCAACGGCGGCACCATCCGCAAGGGCACCCCGCACGAGGTCGCCACCGAGGTCTCCGTGAACACGGCCTTCGGCGTCGAGCGTGTCGTGCGTGACGCCTTCGCCCGTGCCCAGGCCCGTCCCCGCAAGAAGCTCACGCTGGTCCACAAGAACAACGTGCTGTCCTTCGCGGGCCACCTGTGGACGAACATCTTCAACCAGGTGGCCGAGGAGTTCCCCGAGGTCACCACCGACTACATCCACGTCGACGCGGCGACCATCTACCTGGTCACCGACCCGGCGCGGTTCGACGTGATCGTCACCGACAACCTCTTCGGCGACATCATCACCGACCTCGCCGCGGCCGTCTCCGGCGGCATCGGCGTCGCGGCGAGCGGCAACATCAACCCCTCCCGCGAGTTCCCGTCGATGTTCGAGCCGGTCCACGGCTCCGCGCCCGACATCGCCGGCCAGGGCAAGGCCGACCCCACCGCCACGGTCCTGTCCGTCGCGCTGCTCCTGCGCCACCTCGGCTACGAGACCGAGGCCGCCCGCATCGAGGAGGCCGTCTCGGCCGACCTCGGCGAGCGCGCCGGCAAGCCCGCCCGCTCCACCTCGGAGATCGGCGACGCGCTGGCCGTACGAGTAGCCGGCTGACCCGCGGCTGCCCAGTAACACCTCGAAGCCGCCGGGTCGCAGACGCACCCGGCGGCTTCCGTATGTCCCCCGCCGGGTGACACCATCAACCCCTGGGTCGCATTCACGCCGTTTTCGTCCACGGACCCCCGCGCGCGATAATCGAACGCGGAGCCGCGGATTGAGGGAATGCTCGGACGTCCTAGCACTGGTCACTGACAGTAAAAGGGCGTGAGCGCGGCCCGTGTCACTACACAACCGGTGAAGGACAACCACTCATGACGACGCCCACGATCGAGCTCAAGCCCTCGGCCTCGCCACTTTCCGACGCGGAACGCGCCGCGATCCTGGCCAGCCCCGGGTTCGGCCGCCACTTCACCGACCACATGGTCGTCATCAAGTGGACCGAGGGCCGCGGCTGGCACGACGGCCAGCTCGTGCCGTACGCGCCGCTCTCCCTCGACCCGGCGACGATGGTCCTGCACTACGCGCAGGAGATCTTCGAGGGCCTGAAGGCCTACCGCCAGCCCGACGGCACGGTGGCGACCTTCCGCCCGGAGAAGAACGCCCAGCGCTTCCAGGCCTCCGCCCGCCGCCTCGGCATGCCCGAGCTGCCGGTCGAGACGTTCATCGAGGCGTGCGACGCGCTGGTGAAGCAGGACGAGGCGTGGGTCCCGGCGCACGGCGGCGAGGAGTCCCTCTACCTCCGCCCGTTCATGATCGCGACCGAGGTCGGCCTGGGCGTCAAGCCCGCCAACGAGTACCTGTTCCTGGTCATCGCGTCCCCCGCCGGCGCGTACTTCCCGGGGGGCGTCAAGCCGGTGTCGATCTGGGTCTCCGAGGACCACGTCCGTGCCGTCCCCGGCGGCATGGGCGACGCCAAGACCGGCGGCAACTACGCCGCCTCCCTGCTCGCCCAGGCCGAGGCCGCCGAGCAGGGCTGCGCCCAGGTCTGCTACCTCGACGCGGTCGAGCGCAAGTGGGTCGAGGAACTCGGCGGCATGAACCTGTACTTCGTGTACGGCAACAAGATCATCACGCCGACGCTGACCGGCTCCATCCTGGAGGGCGTCACGCGCGACTCCCTCCTCGCCGTCGCCCGTGACCTCGGCTACGAGGCCGAGGAGGGCCGCGTCTCCGTCGACCAGTGGCAGGCCGACTCCGCGAACGGCACCCTGACCGAGGTCTTCGCCTGCGGCACCGCCGCCGTCATCACCCCGGTCGGCACGGTCAAGCGCACCGGCGCCGAGTGGCAGCAGGGCACCGGTGAGCCCGGCGAGGTGACGGTGAAGCTCCGCCAGGCGCTGCTGGACATCCAGCGCGGCACGGCCGCCGATCAGCACGGCTGGATGCACAAGCTGGGCTAGCGGTTGTTGTTCGCCAGGGCCGTCCCGGAGGTCACCTCCGTGGCGGCCCTGGTGCTGTCGCGCCGGGGTGTCAGCAGGACGTACGCGGCTCCGCCCACGAGCCCCGACAGCAGGAAGCTACAGTCCACCCCGCCCGTCAGGGACAGCAGCGGCCCCTCGTACGACGGCAGCGACACCGCCAGCAGGCCGACCGCCGCGCCCAGCGCCCACGACACCGTGGCCGGGATGTTCCAGCCGCTCCGGAACCAGTAGATCCCGCCCCGCGCCCGGCGGTTGAAGACCTGGAGGGCGTCCGCGTCGTACACGCCACGGTCGCGCACGAAGCCGACGAGGGTGATGACCGCCCACGGGGTGCCGATCGCCGTCAGCAGGAGGACGAAGGACGTCATCGCGTCCTGCGCGGACGAGGCGTAGTGGCCGACGAAGACACAGGCCGTGGCGACGACGGCGACGGTGTAGGTCGCGGTGGCCCGGGAGGCGCGCGGCAGGATCGCGTCCAGGTCGAGGCCCATGGAGTACAGCATCAGACCCGCGTTGCCCACCGAGCCCGCGGAGGCGGCCAGCAGCAGCGGGATCAGGTACCAGCCGGGGGACGCGGAGACCAGCGGCCCGGCGTAGTCCAGGGCCGCGCGTGCCCCGTACGCCGTGAACGTGCCGAACAGCTGCGGCACCAGCAGACCCAGCAGCAGCCCGAGCCAGGTGGCGTGCAGGACCCGGCGGTCGCAGTGGCGGGCCGGGGAGATGTAGCGGGTGTAGTCGCCGAGGAGGGTGATGAAGGCGATCGGCCCGGACAGGCCCGCGGCCACCGCCGCCAGCAGCCAGGTGGGCCAGAAGCCGCCCAGCAGATAGCCGCCCGCCTCGGGCAGCGCGTCGGTCGTGAAGTCGGGGGCGTAGGCCACGACGCCGAGGGCCAGCAGGGCCGTCATGCCGATCGCCAGCATCCGCGACATCGTGAGCAGCACCCGGTAGCCGTACACCGCGCCCGCCACGGTCGCCGCCGCGAGCAGCCCGTAGATCACGCCGTACGACCATCCGCTCGCCGGCAGTCCGACCAGCCGGCCCAGCACGCCCACCATCACATCCCCGCCGATCCACACGGTCAGCGCGGTGTAGCCGAGGGCGAGGAGCAGGCCCACCACCGAGCCGACCAGCCGGCCGCGGACGCCGAACTGGGCGCCGGAGGAGGTGGAGAGGTTGGTGGCGGTGCGCAGGGAGATCAGGGCGAGCGGGGCCGTCAGCAGGGTGCCGACGACCGTGCCGGCCACGATCGAGCTCACCGAGCCCCACCAGTCGAGACCGAAGGACGGCGGCAGCCAGCCGAAGACGATCACACCGAGGCACAGGTTCGAGCCGAGCAGGATCGAGACGAGGTCACGGGGCCCGCTGGTGCGTTCCTCGTCGGGGATGGTGTCGACCCCGCGCTGTTCCATCGGCATGCTGTGTCTCCCTCGGTCCCTCGGTTTGAGTGACGTTCAATGTGGGCTGTTCGCTGCTCCGACGTCAAGCCTTGGTTTGTGGACATCTCCCGTTTAGAGTGTTGCTCTAAAGCGAAGGGAACGACATGCGGCTCACCCCCACCGAACGCGACCGCCTGCTGCTCTTCGGCGCCGCCGAACTGGCCCGGGCGCGCAGGGCCCGCGGACTCCGGCTGAACGTGCCGGAGGCCACCGCGCTCATCGCGGACACCGTGTGCGAGGCCGCCCGCGACGGCGCCCGGCTCGCCGAGGCCATTGAGCGCGCCCGCGCCGTCCTCGGCCCGGACGATGTGCTGCCCGGCGTCGCGGACGTCGTGACCGAGGTGCATGTCGAGGCCGTCTTCGACGACGGTTCGCGGCTCGCGGTCGTCTCCGACCCCATCGGGGGCGGCGGACTCGCCGACCAGGCGCCGGGCGCGCTGCTGCCGGGGCCCGCGCACGCCGAGCCGGAGGCGGTCGTACGGCTGACGGTGACCAACACCGCCACCGTCCCCGTCTCCGTCACCTCCCACTTCCACTTCTTCGAGGCCAACCCACGCCTCGACTTCGCCCGCGCCGACGCCTACGGCATGCGACTCGCCGTGCCCGCCGGGTCGTCGGTGCGGTTCGGGCCGGGGGAGACGCTGGAGGTCGGACTCGTGCCGATCGGCGGCGCGCGGATCGCGATCGGCTTCGCCGGGCTCGTGGACGGGGCGCTGGACGCGCCCGGCGCCCGCGAGGAGGCGCTGCGGAGGGCCGCCGCCTGCGGCTATCTGGGCATACGTGATGAGGAGGCCGCACGATGAGCCGCCCCGGAGGGCATCCCGCCGAGGCCCGGCGCCTCACCCCGTACGAGTACGCCGCCACCCACGGCCCGCGCGCCGGCGACTGCGTCCGCCTCGGTGACTCCGGGCTGACGATCCGCGTCGCGGCCGACTCCCAGCGGTACGGCGACGAGTTCCTCGCCGGCTTCGGCAAGACCGCCCGTGACGGACTGCACCTCAAGGCCGCCGCCGTCCGCGAGACCTGTGACGTGGTGATCAGCAACGTCGTCGTGATCGACGCGGTGCTCGGGATCCGCAAGGTGTCCATCGGCATCCGCGAGGGACGGATCTGCGCCATCGGGCGGGCCGGGAACCCCGACACCCTCGACGGCGTGGACGTCGTCGTCGGCACCGGCACGTCCATCGTGTCCGGCGAGGGGCTCATCGCCACCGCCGGGGCCGTCGACACCCATGTGCATCTGCTGTCGCCGCGGATCATGGAGGCCTCGCTGGCCTCCGGGGTGACCACGGTCATCGGGCAGGAGTTCGGGCCGGTGTGGGGCGTCGGGGTGAACTCGCCCTGGGCGCTGCGGCACGCGTTCAACGCCTTCGACGCCTGGCCCGTCAACATCGGCTTCCTGGGCCGGGGTTCGTCGTCCCATGACGCGCCCCTCGTCGAGGCGCTGGCCGAGGGCGGGGCGAGCGGCTTCAAGGTGCACGAGGACATGGGCGCCCATACCCGGGCGTTGGACACGGCGCTGCGCGTGGCCGAGGAGCATGACGTCCAAGTCGCCCTGCACAGCGATGGGTTGAACGAGTGCCTGTCGGTGGAGGACACCCTGAAGGTGCTGGACGGCCGCACCATCCACGCCTTCCACATCGAGGGCTGCGGCGGCGGACACGTCCCGAACGTTTTGAAGATGGCGGGCGTGCCGAACGTCATCGGCTCCTCCACCAACCCCACCCTGCCCTTCGGCCGGGACGCGGTCGCCGAGCACTACGGCATGATCGTCTCCGTCCACGACCTGAAGACCGACCTGCCCGGCGACGCCGCCATGGCCCGCGACCGCATCCGCGCCGGGACCATGGGCGCCGAGGACGTGCTGCACGACCTGGGCGCGATCGGCATCACCTCCTCCGACGCGCAGGGCATGGGGCGGGCCGGCGAGACCGTCCGCCGTACCTTCGCCATGGCCGGGAAGATGAAGGCCGAACTCGGCGCCGGGAACGACGACCACGACAACGAGCGCGTCCTGCGCTACCTGGCCAAGCTGACCATCAACCCGGCCATCGCCCACGGGCTCTCGCACGAGGTCGGGTCCATCGAGGTCGGCAAGCTGGCGGACATCGTGCTGTGGCGCCCGGAGTACTTCGGGGCCAAGCCGCAGCTGGTGCTGAAGTCCGGGTTCCCGGCGTACGGCGTGGTCGGCGACCCCAACGCGGCCACCGACACCTGCGAACCCCTCGTCCTGGGACCGCAGTTCGGGTCGTACGGCGCCACCCCCGCCGACCTCTCCGTCGCGTTCGTCGCGCAGGCCGCCGTCGACCAGGGCAACGACTCGATGCCGACCCGCCGCCGCAGGGTCGCCGTCCGCGGCACCCGCGGCATCGGACCGGCCGACCTGCGCCTCAACTCCCGTACCGGACAGGTGGAGGTGGACCAGCGCACCGGGCTGGTCACCCTCGACGGTGAGCCGCTGCGCTCGGACGCGGCCGACTCCGTCTCCCTCAACCGCCTTTACTTCCTCTAGGACTCGCTCATGACCGACTTCCGTATGCCCGCCGAATGGGAACCGCACGAGCGCACCTGGATGGCCTGGCCCGGACCCAATCCGACGTTCACCGACGACGAGGAGCTGGCCGAGGCCCGCGCCGCCTGGGCGGCGGTGGCCCGTGCGGTGCGCTGCTTCGAGCCGGTGACCATGGTGCACGCGCCGGGGCAGGGTGACTCCGCCCGTGAACTGCTCGGACCGGACGTCGAGTTGGTGGAGCGTGAGCTGGACGACGCGTGGATGCGGGACATCGGCCCGACCTTCGTGAAGGACCGGGCGGGGCAACTCGCCGCCGTGGACTGGGTGTTCAACGGCTGGGGCGGACAGGACTGGGCCCGCTGGGAGCACGACGCGAAGATCGCCGGGCAGGTCGCCGACCTCGTGGGCGTCCCGTCGTACGCCTCGACGCTCGTCAACGAGGGCGGCGCGATCCACGTGGACGGCGAGGGCACGGTCCTGCTCACCGACACCGTCCAGCTCGGCGCGGGCCGCAACCCCGGCTGGACCCGCGAGCAGGTCGAGGCGGAGATCCACGCCCGGCTCGGCACCACCAAGGCCATCTGGCTCCCGCACGGCCTCGCCGGCGACTACGGCACGTACGGCACCCAGGGCCACGTCGACATCGTCGCGGCCTTCGCGCGGCCGGGCGTCGTGGTCGTCCACAGCCAGCGCGACCCGGCCCACCCCGACCACGCCCGCTCCCTGGAGTACGTCGAGATCCTGCGCGGTCAGACCGACGCGCGGGGGCGTCGTCTGGAGGTCGTCGAGATCCCCGCCCCCACGGTCCTGACCGACGAGGACGGCGACTGGGTCGATTACTCCTACATCAACCACTACCTCTGCAACGGCGGTGTGGTCCTCTGCGGCTTCGACGACCCGAACGACGAACTCGCGGCCGGGATCTTCCGCCGCCTCTTCCCCGAGCGGACGGTCACCCTCGTCGACGCCCGCACGATCTTCGCGGGCGGCGGCGGCATCCACTGCATCACCCAGCAGCAGCCGAGGGCGGGCGTCAGGTAGAACGTACGGGTGAATGTGCTGAACTGTGCCGCCTGCGGCGCACGGCTGACCGAGCCACTGCGTCTGCTGGCCGAGGTACCCGCCCGCCCGGAGTACGACGGCAGCAAGGGCGCCGACGGCGCCCGCCGCGCCCCGGCGACGATGCCGCGCGGCACGTACGCCGTGGACCCGGAGGCGTGCGGGGCGCCGTACGTTCCGCACCCCGACCCGGAGTGGACCGGCGTCGCCCACCCGGGCAACTCCTTGATGGGGGACCCCGACGGTCCCGGGTTCCTGATCTCCGCCGGGCCGCGCGACACCCTGGTCGTCCACCCGGAGGACGCCCGCGCGCAGCTCGCGCAGAATCCCGCGTTCCTGGAGATCGGCTGCTGCGGGCCGCCCGGGCGCGAGGGGCCCAACGAGGTGTGCGGCGCGTGCGGGGCGGTGGTGGCGACCTTCTTCGCCGACTGCACCGGGCCGTACGAGACACACTTCCTGCCCGACGCGGTCCGGGTGACCGCCGTATGAGCACCCCCCGCCGCACCCCCGCCCCGCCGCGCGAGCGCATCCTCACGGCCGCCATGGAGATGATCGCCGACCGCGGTCTGGAGAAGCTCACCATGGCCGCCCTCGGGCGTGAGGTCGGCATGAGCAGTGGTCATCTTCTGTACTACTTCCGCTCCAAGGACGAACTGCTGCTCCAGACCCTGGAGTGGAGCGAGGGACGGCTCGGCGCCGAGCGCGGGCGGCTGCTGGCCCGGGTCGGGCCCGCGCGGGAACGGCTCGATGCGTATGTCGACCTGTACGTCCCCGACGGTCACCGTGACCCCCACTGGACCCTGTGGCTGGAGGTCTGGAACCGCTCGCAGAACGCCGCCGACGACGCCCGCGACCGGCAGGCCGCCATCGAGGGCGCCTGGCACCGTGACCTGGTGGCCCTGCTGGCCGAGGGGGTGTCGCGGGGGGAGTTCCGGCCGGTGGACCCGGACCGCTTCGCGGCCCGGCTGCGCGCGCTGCTGGACGGCTTCTCCATCCATGTGGCGATCGGCCTCCGCGGCACCGACCGGACGCAGATTCTCGGCCACGTACGGGAGTTCCTGGACGAGGGTCTCCTCGCGGACGCCTGAGCCGACGCCCGGGTTGTACTCAATTCGGGGGATTGCCGTGGCCTTGTTGATGCGCTTGCCTCGTGGAGAGCCCTTGGCGCAGGGCCGGGGGAATCAGCGTCATCGGGGGAAACGATGTCAGTTGTCTTACGGGGGACGTCTGTAGCGCTGCTCGCGGGGGCGATGGTGCTGCCGGCGGTGCAAGGGGCCGGTGCGGCGCCCGCCGGAGAGGGGACCCGGCGGGTCAGCGTGACCGGTACCGGTGACCAGGTGGCCGGGGACTCGCGGACCCCGTCGATCAGCGGTGACGGGCGGTTCGTCGTCTTCGAGTCCGACGCCGACGGACTGGTGCCCGGGGACACCGACCAGTCCACCGACGTGTTCCTGCGCGACCTGCGCAAGGGCACCCTCCGGCAGGTCAGCGTGCGCGACGACGGCGGGCCCTACACGCTCGCCCACGACGCGAAGATCAGCGCCGACGGACGGTACGTCGTCTTCCAGGGCGGCACCGGGTCGGCCGAGGCAGGCGACTGGTTCTCGGGCGTCTTCCTCTGGGACCGGGTGAAGGACCGCACCGAGGTCGTCAGCCTCACCGACGACGGGAAACCGGCCTACTCCACCGACCCCGTGATCAGCCGCGACGGACGGTACATCGCCTTCGTCTCGTCGCTCGCCGACCACGGCGACACCGGCACCCGCATGTGGGCCGGCGTCTATGTCCGCGACCGCGAGGCCGGCACCACCCGCCTGGTCAGCGTCACCGAACCGCCGCCCACCGACGACGCGCACACCTGGATCATCGGCGCCCCCACCCTGAGCGCCGACGGCGGCCGTGTCGCCTACACCATGAGCCAGGCCAGGCCCGGACCGCACGGCGCCGCCTACACCTGGGACCGGCGCACCGGCGTCAAGGAACGCTTCGACCGCCCCGACCAGCGCACCGGCCGCCCCACCTTCAGCGGCGACGGCAGGTACGCGGTCTTCTCCTCGGCGGCACCCGACCTCGTGCCCGGGGACACCAACGGACTGGAGGACATCTTCGTCCGGGACATGAAGAAGGGCACCGTCGAGCGGATCTCCGTCGGCGCCACCGGCGAGCAGCTCGACGCCCGCTCGTACCAGCCGGTGATCAGCGAGGACGGCCGCCGCGTCGCCTTCGTCTCCGGCGCCACGAACCTCGTCGCGGGCGACACCGCCCACGGCCCGCTCTTCTCCCGCGACCTGCGCACCGGCCGCACCCAGCGGGTGACGGTCGCCGAGGGCGGCGGGGAGAGCGATCACCAGGGCTGGCCGTCCACCGCGGTCAGCCGGAACGGCAAGGCCGTGGCCTTCGACTCCTGGGCCTCGAACCTCGTGCCGGGCGACACGAACGACAACCGTGACGTGTTCGTCCGTCGGCTGCACTGAACTCCGTTGCAGGCAAGGGAAATCTGGGGGGATCTTCCATGAGACTCGCACACCGTACGACTCTGAGCGCCGCCCGCCGTACGACTCTGAGCGCCGCCGTCGTGGCCGCGCTCGCCGTGGCCGCCCTACCGGCCGAGGCCGGCCCGAACACCACGCAGCGCACCGAACGGGCCAGCGTGAGCACCCACGGCCGGCAGGCCGACGGTCCCTCGGGCCGCCCGGTGCTCAGCGCGGACGGCCGGTACGTCGCCTTCGTCTCGACCGCCACCGACCTGGTCCCGGGGGACACCAACGGCGTCGCCGACGCCTTCGTCCACGACCTGCGCACCGGCCGCACCGAGCGGGTGGGCCAGGGCCCGGCGACGGGCGTGGCGCTCAGCGGCGACGGCCGGCGCGTCGTCGTCGCCACCGCCGCCGCGCTCACCAAGGACGACGACAACGGCCTCGACGACATCTACCTCGTCGACCGCCGCACCCACCGCACCGAGCGCGTCAGCCACGGCCACCCGGACGTGCCACCGCGCTATCTGCTCAACCACTCGCCCGCCATCAGCGCGGACGGCCGGGTCGTCGCGTACACCACATCGACCCCGGACGCCGCGCCCGGCGACACCAACGGACGGGACGACGTGATCGTCCACGACCTGCGCACGGGCAGGGACGAGCTGGTCCAGTACCGCACCGACGGCACGCTCGGCGAGGCCGACTCCCTCGGGGCGGCCCTCAGCGCCGACGGCCGGTACGTGGCCTTCGAGTCGGCCGACCAGCTGGACCCGGCCCACGACTACACCCACGCCCGCAACGTCTATGTGCGCGACCGGGTCGAGCAGACGACGGAACAGATCAGCCGGCCCGCCAAGTACGTCTACAAGGAAGGGTCGTTCGACTCGTCGCTCAGCGCCGACGCCCGCGTGTTCGCCTTCGCCTCCAACGTCCGCTCCCTGGTGCCCGACGACACCAACAAGGTCACCGACGTCTTCGCCTTCGACCGCGCGTCACAGACCACCGTGCGCGTCAGCACCGCGGCCGACGGCACGCAGGGCGACGGCGCCAGCGCCGGGGCGTACCTGAGCGGTGACGGTCGCCGGGTCGCCTTCGTGTCGACGGCGACGAACCTGGTGCCCGGGGACACCAACGGCGTCGCCGACGTCTTCGTCAAGGACCTGCGGACCGGCGCGATCCAGCGGGTCGGCACGGCCGCCGACGGCACCCAGCCGGACGGCCCGGCGACAGGCGGCACGGCGCTGAGCGGCCACCGGGTCGCCTACGCGTCGGACGCCACGAACCTCGTACCGGACGACACCAACGGGGTGACGGACATCTTCGCCCGCCGCCTGCACTGACCAGCCCAGGACGACCGAACCACCGAACCATCACAGGGGGAAACGCTCTTGTACGCCAGCACACGCACCGCACTGGCCGTCGCGCTCGTCGCCGGCCTGCTCACCCTCTCCGCCACCACGGCGTCGGCTGCCCCGGCCCCGGCCCCGGCCCCGCGCACCGAGCGTCTCGGCGTCTCGGCCACGGGGGAGCAGGGCGACAGCGCCACCTACGGCCCCGAGTTCAGCGGCAACGGCCGCTTCGCGGTCTTCTCGTCGGACGCCTCCAACCTGGTGCCCGGGGACACCAACGGGCTCCGGGACGTCTTCGTCCGCGACCTGCGCAAGGGCACCGTCGAGCGGGTGAACGTCAGCTCCGCAGGCGTCCAGGCCGACGACACGTCCAGCTCGTTCGAGATCAGCCCCGACGGCCGGTACGTCCTGTTCACCTCCCGGGCCCGCAACCTCGTCCACTGGGACACCCCGCCGCCCGCCGACGAATGGGTCGACGACGTCTATCTGCACGACCGCCGCACCGGCACCACCGAACGGCTCAGCTTCGGAATCGACGGCCGCTCCGTCGACACGGGCGGCGCCGCGATGTCGGCCGACGCCCGCTACATCGCCTTCACCGCCCGGCCCAACCGGATGGAGGCCGACGACCCCAACGGCTACCGGATGCTCTACCTCCTCGACCGCGAGACCGGGACGGTGAAGCGGGTCAGCGAGCGTGCCCGCCCGGAGTGGACATCGGTCGTGTACGACGTCAGCGAGGACGGCAGCCGCATCCTCTACAACCAGTTCCAGTACCGCGGCCCGGGCTCCGCGCTGTGGGCGTACGACATCCGCGAAGGCACCCAGCAGCAGCTCAACGTCACCCCCGACGGCACCCCGACCAACGCGGCCCTCGACGGCTCGCTCACCGCGAACGGCCGGCTGGTCGCCTTCAGCTCGGGCGCCCCGGACCTGGTCCCGGACGACACCAACGGCACCGATCCGGACGTCTTCGTGCGCGACCTGGTGACCGGCAAGATCCGCAGGATCTCCCACAACGCGGAGACCGCGTTCGGCATCCAGAGCTCCGAGATCAGCTCCGACGGCCGGTACCTGGCCTACGAGGCGACCCCGCGGAACCGGGAGACGGGTTACTTCGGCGTCCAGAACGTCTATCTGCGCGATCTGCGTACCGGTTCGGTCCGCCTCGTCAGCGAGTCGGTCGCCGGAGGCACCGTGGAGGACGAGGCGGTCACCCTCTACTCCGTGAGCCGCGGCGGCAAGGAGGTCGGCCTCTCGTCCGGCTCCACCCAACTGGTGCCGGACGACACCAACGGGGTCACCGACGGCTTCGTCCGCCACCTGCGCTGACCAGCACACGGTTCGCATCCTGAGACGGACGGTGAGCACGGGGGTGACTTGTGCCAGACTGCCCCCGTGCTCTCGTTCGCCATGATTATTGGCAGCAGGCGCGCCGGTCCGCAGTGACCGTCTCGTACGACCAGGTACGGGCGGACACCGTCGTCCTCGACCCGCGCGCAGACCTCTCGCACCCGCGAGGGGTTTTTCGCTTTTCTGGCCCACCCGCAGCCGGAAGCGAGAGCGCGAGGGAGTATGTGGGGGCGGTGGAGCCGGTCATTCCGGTACGACCGAGATCCAATCCTCAGGAGCCTTGAGACCATGACCGAAACCAGCGAACTCGACGATCAGTTCCACGTCTTCGACACCACCCTGCGCGACGGCGCCCAGCGCGAGGGCATCAACCTCACCGTCGCGGACAAGCTGGCCATCGCACGGCACCTGGACGACTTCGGCGTGGGCTTCATCGAGGGCGGCTGGCCCGGCGCCAACCCGCGGGACACCGAGTTCTTCGCCCGCGCCCAGGCGGAGATCGAGTTCAAGCACGCCCAGCTGGTCGCCTTCGGCGCGACCCGCCGGGCGGGCGCCAAGGCATCCGAAGACCCCCAGGTCAAGGCACTGCTGGAGTCGGGCGCTCCGGTGATCACGCTGGTCGCCAAGTCCCACGACCGCCATGTCGAACTCGCCCTGCGCACCACGCTGGACGAGAACCTGGAGATGGTCCGCGACACGGTGTCGTACCTGACGGCACAGGGCCGCCGGGTCTTCGTCGACTGCGAGCACTTCTTCGACGGCTACCGCGCCAACCCGGAGTACGCGAAGGCGGTCGTACGGACGGCCTCGGAGGCCGGCGCCTCCGTGGTCATCCTCTGCGACACCAACGGCGGCATGCTCCCGGCCCAGGTCCAGGCCGTGGTCTCCACGGTTCTCGCCGACACCGGCGCCCGCCTCGGCATCCACACCCAGGACGACACGGGGTGCGCGGTCGCGAACACGCTGGCCGCCGTCGACGCGGGCGCGACCCACGTCCAGTGCACGGCCAACGGCTACGGCGAGCGGGTCGGCAACGCCAACCTGTTCCCGGTGGTCGCGGCGCTGGAGCTGAAGTACGGCAAGAAGGTGCTGCCCGAGGGCAAGCTGCGCGAGATGACCAGGATCTCGCACGCCATCGCCGAGGTCGTCAACCTCACCCCCTCCACCCACCAGCCCTACGTCGGCGTCTCGGCCTTCGCCCACAAGGCCGGCCTGCACGCCTCCGCGATCAAGGTCGACCCGGACCTGTACCAGCACATCGACCCCGAGCTGGTCGGCAACACCATGCGCATGCTGGTCTCCGACATGGCGGGCCGTGCCTCGATCGAGCTGAAGGGCAAGGAGCTCGGCGTCGACCTCGGCGGCGACCGCGAGCTGGTCGGCCGGGTCGTGGAACGGGTCAAGGAGCGCGAGCTCAAGGGCTACACGTACGAGGCGGCGGACGCCTCCTTCGAACTCCTGCTGCGCGGCGAGGTCGAGGGCCGCCCGCTGAAGTACTTCGAGGTCGAGTCCTGGCGAGCCATCGTCGAGGACCGCCCCGACGGCTCCCACGCCAACGAGGCCACCGTCAAGCTCTACGCCAAGGGCGAGCGCATCGTCGCCACCGCCGAGGGCAACGGCCCGGTCAACGCCCTCGACCGTGCCCTCCGGGTAGCCCTCGAAAAGCTCTACCCGCAACTCGCCAAGCTGGACCTGGTCGACTACAAGGTCCGCATCCTGGAAGGCGTCCACGGCACGTCCTCCACCACCCGAGTCCTCATCTCCACGTCGGACGGCACGGGGGAGTGGTCGACGGTGGGCGTAGCGGAGAACGTGATCGCCGCGTCCTGGCAGGCACTTGAGGACGCCTACACGTACGGGCTGTTGCGGGCCGGGGTGGAGCCGGCGGAGTAGGCGACGAAGGCGGCCCAAGTACCCGGCGTGACAGTGACGATGGGGTCGGTGTTCTTGGAGTCGCGGATGTGGATCGCGGCGGGGTGGGCGGAGACTTCGATGCAGTCGCCGCCCTCGCTGCCGCTGTAGCTGGACTTGAACCACTGAAGTGCGGTGCTCATCGGTCTCCTAGCAATCCGTGCACGTAGCGCACGCTCTCATCCGGTGAGAGGGCCTGTGACCGCAGCATTCCATACTTGTGGTGATAGTCGCTGACCTCGTCGGGATCCTCGATGAGGAAGCTGACACGCTGGACTTCCAGATAGGCCAGGCGCTCGTATTCGGGTGTCTCCAGCAACACCATGGGGCCGTCGAGACCGGCGTGAGGCGTCCGATCCATTGGCATGATCTGAAAGCTCATGTGGACGGGTTCGGTGTACTCCAGGATCTGCCCGAACTGCTCCCGCATCACTTCCGAGCCGCCAACCTGCCTACGCAGGACACTCTCCTCGATGATGAAGTTGCACACGGGAGGCCGCTCCCGCTGGAAGACCAACTGCCGCTCCATACGGGCAGTCACCCACTGCTCGGCCGTTTCACTGCCGATCGCCGGGTACCGATAGTCGAAGACAGCTCGACAGTAGTCCCGAGTCTGGAGCAGTCCAGGAATCGCGAGGCTCTGGTACGACAGGATCGCCACCGCCTCCTGCTCGTGATCCACCAGCGACTGCGCGAACTGCACCACCTTCTCCCGAACCGGCATCTCCGCCACGATCACGGCCAACGCCCCACCCGTGTCCAGCAGTTCGTCGAGCTGCTCCGCCCGGTCCGGCTGAAGTGCCAGCCGCCCCTGTTCGATGGACCCCACCGCGTCCACACTGATCTTCGCCCGCTCGGCGAGCTGCTCCTGGGTCAGCCGCGCCCGCTTCCGGAAGTGCGCCACGAGCGCCCCCACAGCTCGCCACGAACTGACTTTCCTGGGCTGCTTCCTGGCCGTAGTCATGGCCGTTCCCTTCCCCCGTGGGCACCCGAAGTCCTCGTATCGAGGTCGTAGTAATCAGCACTACGACCTCACTCCCTGCCCCACGATAGTCACCCCCTGTGACAGTCGCCCCGTGAACACCTCAGCTGAACGCCTCCGCGCCCGCATCGCCCTCTACGCCAGAGACCGCAGGTCGATCGGCGTGGCCCGGGACCTCACCCGCGTCACCCTCGCCGAGTGGGGCGTGACCGAGCGGAGCGACGACGTGCTGCTCTGCGTGAGCGAACTCGCCACCAACGCCCTCCTGTACGGCGTCCCCCCGAACCGCTGCTTCCAGCTCCGGCTCACCCTCGCCACCGACGGGGTCCTCCGGGTCGAGGTGCACGACAGCGGCCCCGGCGAAGTGCGATTGCCGGAGCCGCTGTTGGACGCGGAGCGGGGGCGCGGCCTACGCCTGGTCCGTGCTCTCTCCGACGACTGGGGCGTGCGGGAGCGGGATCCGGGCAAGGTCGTGTGGTGCGAGTTCAGGGGTGTCGAGCTTCCTCCGAGTTACTGAAGATGCCACTTCTGGTTGGCGGCCCCGGTGCAGGTCCAGATCTGCGCCCGAGCCCCATTGGCCGAGGAATTCCCGGTCACGTCAAGGCACTTGTTGGCCGCGGCATTCACCACGTCACCAGTGGTCGCGTTGTACGACCACTGCTGAGCCCCGGTCCCGTTGCAGTCGTAGAGCTGCACCTTCGCCCCGTCGGCGGTGGACGCCGACGTGACGTCCAGGCACTTCCCGAGCGACCGCACCGACCCGTCCGTGCCCACGGTCCACTGCTGCGCGGAAGACCCGTTGCAGTCGTAGAGCTGCACGGCGGTGCCGTTGGTGGTCGAACCGCCCGCCACATCGAGGCACTTGTTCGCCAGCCCGACGAACGCCCCGGTCTGGCCGCCCCCACCCGACTGCGTCCCCGTCCAGGTGAAGGTCGCCGACGTCTTCCCCGGCAGCGAGTAAGTCGCGTGCTGACCTCCCCAGTTGATGGTGACGGCCTTGGCGGCGGACCCGTCGTTGTAGGCGATCAGCGCCTTGGAACCGTCCGGGTTGCGCCAGGCCACATTGGGGACATTGGTGGACGCCGTCGAAGCGATCCGCTGAGCACCCGGCCGTACGAACTTCGTCAGGTGGCCCATCGTGTAGTACTCGACGGTGTAGTCCACCGTCCCGCTCGCGCCGTCACCGTTGTGCACGGTGATCAGTCCGGTGCAGGTGCCGCAACCGCCGTTGTGCGGGCCCATGTTCTGGTCCACGGCCAGCGACCACTTGGTCACCGACTTCGCCCAGTTGCGGGTGTAGTCGATGATGTTGTTCATGTCCTCGCGCTGCTGGTTGGCGATCCAGGTGCCACCGGAGTGCTCGGTCCCGAAGGCGTCCAGCGTCGGGTACTGGTTGTGCACGGACGTCTGCTTGTTGATGTCACCGCCGTACCCGTGCCAGGCGATGCCGCCGAAGTTGGGGTGCGAACGGACCGCCGCGTCGTCGACGGTCGGCGCCGCGTAGGAGTCGTAGACGTCCCAGTTCCAGTCGTGCGCGAGGACCTTGGTGGTCAGCCCCGCCGCCTGGAGCTTCGGCAGCAGCTCGCTCTTGGTGAAGTACGCGAGCCCGCTGCCGTTCCAGCTCATCGAGGGGTACCCCGAACAGCATGTCGGCTCGTTCTGGGCGGTCACGTAGGAGACGTTGACGCCCTGAGCCTTGTACGCCTGGAGGTACTTCACGAAGTAGTTGGCGTACGCCCCGTAGTCCTCGGACTTGAGCCAGCCGCCGTTGAGCGAGCCGCTGTCCTTCATCCAGGCCGGCGCCGTCCATGGCGAGGCCATGACAGTCAGAGAGGGGTTGAGGCTGACCGCCTGCTTGGTGAGCGGCACGACGTCGGCGAGGTCGTGCGCGATCGAGAAGGAGTTGAGGTTCGGGTCGGTCTGCCCGGCCGGCACGTCGTCGTACGAGTAGCCGAACCGCGCCAGGTCGGAGGCGCCCATCGGATTGCGCAGGAACGAAAGGCCGATGCCGTCCGTCGGTGAGAACAGCTTGGTCATGGTCGCGTTCCGGGTCGCCGCGGACAGCGCCCCACTGCTGTTCATCAGCCAGGCCGCGGTGTCCGTGAAGGACGCGCCGCCGCCGGTGAAGGTCTGATAGCGGGTGTTCTCGTCGACGGTGATGTTCTCGCCACTGCCGCCCGAACCGGACTGGAAGGCGAACGGTGTCTGCGCCTGGAGGCCGCGGGTGACATGGCGGCCGCCGGAGTCGTCGGTGGTGGTGAGATAGGCGGTGACCTGCTCACCCGCGGCCTGTGCGGGGACGGTGGCCGCGGTGATGCCGGCCGTGGAGAGCAGTCCGGCCAGCAGCAGCCGGATCGCGCGGGGGGTTCTCCTCATGCTGGTCGCCCTTCCTGAAATGTCTGATGTGGGTACCCGAATCTCTGACGTGGCGTCTTGACGGACGTGTGGGCCGTTAGTTAACTCACGGTGTGATCTAAGTCATGAGTGAACCAGAGAGTCGAGGAATGGTCTATGCCAAGAACCGCTCTGCTCGTCTCAGCCGCCTTGCTCACCGCTCTGCTGTCCCCGACCGTCTCCCGGGCCGCCGCCGACCCCGCCCCGACGCCCGTCGACCGCTTCGAGGGTGAGGTGCCGTTCGCGGCCCAGCCCGCCGACGGCATCTTCACCTGGGGCAGCGACAACGACGACCCGCCGCAACTCTCCTTCGCCGACCGCGCCGACGCCCCCGAGGGCGCCAAGGTCCTCTCCGGGACCTATGACATCAGCGGCTACGGCGGCTTCACCCACGACTTCGCCGCCACCGAACCCGCCCACGACTGGTCCGCCCACAAGGGCATCCGCTTCTGGTGGGACGGGCAGAACAATGCCAAGAAGATCGCCTTCGAGCTCAAGGACGGTGGCGCCCACGGCGAGGCCTCCGAGCTGTGGACCACGTCCTTCACGGACGACTTCAGCGGCTGGAGACAGATCGAGATCCCCTTCACCGACTTCGCCTACCGCACCGACTACCAGCCCGTCGGCGGCATCGACCACGTCCTCGGCCTCACCGAGACCTGGGGGTACGCGGTCACGCTCCCCGTCGGCGCACCCGGGCAATTCGCCATGGACGGCGTCGAGTTGTACGGCAAGGCCGATCAATCCCGGCGCGTGAACGTCCTCACCGACGCCGCCGTCTACCCGGTGAAGGAGGGTGCGACGGCCGCCGTCGCCGTCACCGTCGCCACCACCGGCTCCGCGCCCCTCGACGAGCCCGTGACGGTCACCTACGAGACCACGGGCGGCACCGCCGAGCCCGGAAAGGACTACCCGCCCGTCTCCGGCACCCTCACCTTCCCGGCGGGTACGACGTCCGGCGCCACGCGGACCGTCGAGGTCCCGACCCTGAAGGACAAGTCCGCCGAGGCAGCGGAAACCATCCCCCTCAAGCTCGCCGTCACCGGCGCCAAGGCCCCCGCCGAGACCCCGCAGATCGTCGTCGACGCGCACGGACTGCCGTATCTGGACGCCAAGTTGTCCGTGAAGAAGCGCGTCGCCGACCTCCTCTCGCGGATGTCCCTCGCGGAGAAGGCGGGTCAGATGACGCAGGCCGAGCGCGGCGCCGTCGGGGCGGGCGGCGACATCGCCACGTACGCCCTCGGCTCCCTTCTCTCCGGCGGCGGCTCCACCCCCACGCCCAACACCCCCGAAGCCTGGGCGAAGATGATCGACTCCTTCCAACTCCGGGCCCAGGCGACCAGGTTCCAGATCCCCCTGATCTACGGCGTCGACGCCGTCCACGGCCACAACAACCTGGTCGGCGCCACCGTCATGCCCCACAACATCGGCCTCGGCGCCACCCGCGACCCCCAACTCGCCCAGCGCACCGGGGCGGTGACCGCCGCCGAGGTCCGTGCCACCGGCATCCCCTGGGACTTCGCACCCTGCCTCTGCGTGACCCGCGACGAACGCTGGGGCCGCTCCTACGAGTCCTTCGGCGAGGACCCGGCCCTCGTCGAGTCCATGGAGACGATCATCCAGGGCCTCCAAGGCGCCGCGAACGGCAAGGACCTGAAGGACGACGACAAGGTCCTCGCCACCGCCAAGCACTTCGTCGGCGACGGCGGCACCGCCTACGGCTCCTCCACCACCGGCACCTACACCATCGACCAGGGCGTCACCACGGTCACCCGGCAGCAGCTGGAGGCGGTCCACCTCGCCCCGTACGAGACGGCCGTCGACCGCGGCGTCGGCACGGTCATGCCGTCGTACTCCTCCCTGGACGTCATCGGCGACGGACAGGGCCCGGTCAAGATGCACGCCCGCGCCGACATGATCAACGGCGTCCTGAAGGGCCGGATGGGCTTCGACGGCTTCGTCATCAGCGACTGGGACGGCATCAACCAGATCCCCGGCGACTACCCGAGCGACATCCGTACGTCGGTGAACGCGGGCGTGGACATGGTGATGGCCCCGTACGCCTACAAGGACTTCCGCACCGGCCTGGTGGCGGAGGCCGAGGCGGGACGCGTCAGCGAGGCACGCATCAACGACGCCGTGTCCCGCATCCTCACGCAGAAGTTCAAGCTCGGGCTCTTCGAGAAGCCGTACGCCGACACCAGCGGCGCGGCGAGGATCGGTTCCGCGGAACACCGTGCCGTGGCCCGGCAGGCGGCGGCCGAGTCGCAGGTGCTGCTGAAGAACGCGGGCGGCGTACTGCCGCTGAAGAAGTCCCAGAAGGTGTACGTCGCCGGCTCCAACGCCGATGACATCGGCAACCAGACCGGCGGCTGGACGGTCACCTGGCAGGGCGCGTCGGGAGACATCGTCCCTGGTACGACGATCCTGGAGGCCATGCGTCAGGACGCCTCCCAGGTGACGTACTCCAAGGACGCCTCCGCGCCCACGACCGGCTATGACGTCGGCGTGGTCGTCGTCGGGGAGACCCCCTACGCCGAGGGCGTCGGAGACGTCGGCAATGGCAACGACCTGGAGCTGTCCGCGGCCGACAAGGCAGCCGTCGACACGGTGTGCGCGGCCATGAAATGCGCGGTGCTGATCGTCTCCGGGCGCCCGCAGTTGATCGGCGACCGACTGGGCGAGATCGACTCCCTCGTCGCCTCCTGGCTGCCGGGCACCGAGGGCGCCGGAGTCGCCGACGTGCTCTACGGCAAGCGGCCCTTCACCGGCCAACTCCCCGTCACCTGGCCGAAGTCGGAGGCCCAGCTCCCGATCAACGTCGGCGACCCGACGTACGACCCGCAATTCCCGTACGGCTGGGGCCTCGCGACGCTGACCAAGGTCCCCGAGGGCGGCGCCACGACCCTGAAGGCGCTCGCCGTCGCGGCGGCGGTGGCCGAGCGGACCGGGGCGGACGAGACGGGCCGCGCCCTGGTGACCAAGGCGAGGCTGATCGTCCAGCAGCGTCCGATGGCGGCGGCGCTGGCGAAGCCGTTCGCGGAGGCGGACCACCTGCTGCTGACCGGCAGGTACGGAAAGGCGGTGGAGAGCCTGCTGGCGGCCTATCGGGCCGACTGACTCGGGCTGACCTGCGTCGATGTCCGGTTTGGGAGGCTTCGGGTAGCGTCGGAGTATGAAGTCCGCTCCACGGACCCGAGGCCTCTCAAGACTGGCGGCGGCCCTGGCGCTCGCGGCCCTGACCGTGCTGTGGGTGGCCCCCGCGCCGCCCACGGCCGCCGCCACGACCGTCACGACCGTCACGAGTGTCTCGACGATCGCCGAGGCGCTCCGCGACACCCCCGTCTATGTGGACCCGGCAGCATCGGACCAGCTGTCCGCCTCCGACGCGACCACCCTGGCCGACCAGATCAAGAACGCCGACAAACCGCTCTTCATCGCGGTTCTGCCGGCCGGCTACCCCACCCAGAACCTGTTCACCAAGCTGCGCACGGCGACCGGTGTCACCGGCCTCTACGCGATCCGCCTGGGCGACGCGTTCGACGCCCGCGCCGACGCCGCGGTGCTGCCGCGCGCGGCCGTACGGAACCTCGTCACCACGGTCGAGGGCGAGGACACCCGGGCCCAGCTGAGCGACTTCACGAACAGCGCGCTGACGAACATGGGGGGCTCGGCCCCGGCGAGCTGGAACTCGTCCTCGGACGGCGGCGGCGTCCCGACGGGCGCGCTGATCACGGTGGGCGCGGTGCTGGTGGCCGGCGGGGCGGGCGGCTACGCCCTGGTCCGCCGCAACCGGCGGCGCCACGAGGAGGAGCAGCGGGCCGCGCTGGAGAAGCTGCGGGTGGTGGTCGACGAGGACATCACCGCCTTCGGCGAGGAACTGGACCGCCTCGACTTCCACCCCGCCGAACAGGGCGCGGACGACGCGATGCGCGCGGACTACGAGCGCGCGCTGGACGCCTACGAGCAGGCGAAGACCCTGATGGCGGAGGTACGGAAGCCGGAAGAGGTACGAGCGGTCACTCAAACCCTGGAGGAAGGCCGCTTCTCCCTGGCCCAGCTGGCGGCTCGTAGAGAGGGCGGGCCCCTGCCGGAACGCCGGGCCCCCTGCTTCTTCGACCCCCGCCACGGCCCCTCGGTCACCGACGCCACCTGGACACCCCCCTCCGGCGCCCCGCGCGAGGTCCCGGTCTGCGCCGCCGACGCGACCCGGCTCGCCGACGGCCGCGATCCGGTCATGCGCGAGGTCGACACGGACGCGGGCCGCCGCCCCTACTGGGACGCGGGCCCGGCCTACGGCCCCTGGGCAGGCGGCTACTTCGGTGGCGGCATCCTCCCCGGCCTCCTCGTCGGCACGGTCCTGGGCAGCATGATGGCGACCCCGGCGTACGCGTCCGACTACGGCAGCGGCTACGGCGACTTCGGTGGTCCCGGAGGCTACGAGGGCGGCGACGTCTCGGGCGCGGACTTCGACTCGGACGACTTCAGTGGGGGGTTCGGGGGAGGGGACGGGGGCGGCGACTTCGGTGGGGGAGGGGACTTCGGGGGCGGGTTCTGAGGGGGCGGGTTCTGAGGGGCCGGGCTCACACAGACTTCTCTTCGCCCCCGCCGCCCCTACCCGTCCCATCCCCAGGGGCTGCCGCCCCTTCCACCCCGCTCCCAGGGGGCTCTGCCCCCTGGACCCCCGCTCCTCAAACGCCGGAGGGGCTGAGAAACCCAGCCCGTCCGGCGTTTGAGGACGAGGCCCTTTCGGGGCCGAAGCGGGGGTCTGGGGGCGGCAGCCCCCAGGGATGGGACGGGTGACGACCGTCGTCAGAGAGTCGACGCCGCCGACGCTATCGCCGAGGCGAATGTGGACACCTCGGTGTACACACCAGGCGCGTTCGGCCGAGCGCACCCCTCACCCCAACTGACGATCCCGACCTGAATCCAGGCCCCGGCGCTGTCCTTCCGGAACATCGGCCCACCGGAGTCCCCCTGGCAGGTGTCGACCCCGCCGGAGGCGAACCCGGCGCAGATCTCCTCGTTCGCGACCAGCCCCGAGTAGGACCCGCCGTACGACCGGCACGTGGCGTCACTGACGAACGGCACCGTGGCCTTGAGGAGATACCGCTGCTGAGCCCCGCCCTCACGCGCCGCACCCCATCCGGCGACGGTGAAGTCACCGGTGTTGTACTGCGAGTTGGTCGCGACCTTCAGCGTCGGCAGGTTGATGGGCTGGGCCAGTTTGATGAGCGCCCAGTCCTTGCCGGTGCCGTTGTAACCCGGCGCCTGGAGGACCTTGGTGGAACGGACCTGGACGCGCCCGCTGGTGGACTGGAGGTCGACGACCCCGGCGGTCGCGGTGATGCTCGTGTTGTTGCCGGACCCGCTCACACAGTGCGCCGCGGTGAGCACGAGCTGCTGGGTGTAGAGCGCCCCGCCACAGCCCATGGAGAGCCGGACCATGAACGGGAACTCGCCCTGCGCGGCCCGGGTCCCGCCGACGACGGGCGCGGGAGCCGCCTGCGCGGTCGAGAGGGGCTGGAGACTGGCGATCGCGAGGGCGGCGGCGCCGAGGGCCGCACATCTCTTGAGGGCCGTGAGGAGTCTCTTCAACGTGATGCCTTCCGTGGGGGGTGGAAGTGCTCGGATCACTTGCTTCACAGACGTGACGCGCGCATGCAGGTCGATACCGGTCGGCACGGCAAAGAAGTGCCCATCGGATGGCATGAGCAAGTCAAATCTGTCCGTGGATTATGAGAACGCTGTGAGACCTCAGGCAAGGGGCGCGATTCGGCCACGCCCGTCCGCTCCCTCGGCCGCTCCCTCGGCCGCCCCCTCGACCGTCGCCTCGGCCAGCCGCCGGAGCACCGGCCGCACCATGCGCCGCTCCATCTTCATCTGCCGCCCCATGAGTGTGAGCGTCCAGAAACGGGTGTAGTCGCAGCGTGTGAACGTCGGCTGCCAGGCGGCGTCGAAGTGAATGAGCCCCTGAAGTCCCGTTCCGCGGACGAGGGATTGAGGATTGTGCAGCGGCGGATACGCCGGGAAGACGGGCGTCCGCAAGGGCACCGAACCCTCACCCACCGAACCCTCGCCGACCAGCTCCCGCGACCGCTCCTCGAAGGCCGCGGGAACGGCCGCGCGGAACTCCTCGTACTCCACCTCGTCCGAGAAGACGAGGAGCAGCAGCCGTTCCGGCGGCAACAGCCGCATGCACTCGGTGAGTTCCCACAGCGTGCCGGCGCTCGAACCGGTCACGAGCGCGACGACACGGGCCCGCCCGATCAGCGCGCTGACCGGCGCCTGCCACTCGGCCAGCGGCAGATAGAAGCGGTCGGCGCCGGGCAACGGCAGCCGCTCGCCCGGCTTCCCGACCGCCACGACCCGCCCGAACCGGCGCCGCAGTCCGCGCGCCAGCGCCTCCTCGAACGTCCGCCCACTGGTGTGGGTGACCCGCTCGCGCAGACTGGCCCTGGGCGCCTGCATCACCCTGTTCAACGCGTGGTCCACGTCGAAGGGGCGCAGATACAGCGTGAACCTCCGGTCCGGCAACTCCTCCGGCCGCTCCAGCACCCGGGCGGTGTGCCGACGCCCGTGCCGGGCGAGCCGCGACCCCGCGACGACCGCCGCCATTCCCCCGGCGATCATCAGCAGTCCCGTCCAGATCGCGTTCCCGGGATTGCCGTAGTCGTAGACCGAGGGGGCCCGCAGATGCCCGGCCCCGCCCATCGCCGCGAAGAACCCGGCGACGCGTAAGAAACACCCCGTACCGCGGGCCCCACAGCCCACGGCGCCGACCTGCCGTTGCCCCCGGACACCGGTGTCCGCCACTTCACGTTCCATGATTCCGGGAAGGTAGCGAGCCGCGGCCGGCGCGGTGGCCGTAATCGACGGATCCTCACATGTGCCGGGCCGGTTCAGGCGCGGCGCCGGGGCGAGACCGGCCACCGCCGCCCGTACCGCTCCCCGGCGGCATGCCACCACGCGGGCGGCGAGGGCCCGTCGACGACGGAGGCCGACTGGCTCGGATGCAGCCCGAGCCGCCGCAACGCCTCGCCGTCGACATACACCGCGAACCACCCGTGCCACCGCCCGTCCGCACCGGGCCCGCACGCGAGATCCCACCGGATCTCCTCACCGACGAACGGCATCCAGTCGATGCCGCGCTCACGCAGTCAAGCGCGAACGGCGGCCAGGGGGCGGGGACATCCGGCGACGTTCTCGTACGAGGCGACGAGAACCCAGGTGGCATGCGGTGCGGGTGCGGGAGCGGCAGCGGTCATACGGCTCATGGTGCGGGACGAGGCTCCTGCTCCGCGCCCTCTTTCCGCCGTACGCCGGCCAGGGCGCCGGCTCCCGTCACCAGGGCCAGCGCCACCAGCCCCGCGCTCACCCACAACGGCGCCCGATAAGCGCCGTCGCCGATCGCCGCACCGCCGAGCCAAGGTCCGCAAGCGGCCCCCACGTTGAAGGCGGCCGTGGCGAAGCCACCGGCCAGCGTCGGGGCGCCCGGTGCCGCGTACAGCGCCCGGGAGATCAGCGCGGACCCGACGCCGAAGGAGAGCGCCCCCTGCACGAGCACGAGCCCGAGCGCCACGGCCGGGTCGTTGGCGCCGAGCGCGAGCGCGACCCAGCCCACGCACAGGGCGACACCACCACCGCCCACGACCGTCACCGGCCGCCGGTCGGCGAGGTGACCGCCGACCCGTACTCCGACGAACGCCCCGAGGCCGAACAGCGCGAGCACGACCGGTACCCATCCGTCGCCCAGCCCGGTGACTTCGGTGGCGAGGGGCGCGAGATAGGTGAACGAGCAGAAGGTCGCCCCGTTCACGAGCGCGCCGAGCAGGAGCAGAGCGAGCAGCCGGGGAGAGCGGAGCGACCTCAACTCACCGCCCAGCGCGGGAGCTTGCCCGGCGGGACTGCGGGGTACGGACCGGGCCACGGCCACCACGGCCGGCACGGCCACGAGCGCCACCGCCCAGAACGCCGCACGCCAGCCCCACAGTTGGCCCAGCAGCGCCCCGGCGGGCACCCCTACGACACAGGCCAGCGTGACCCCGCCCAGCAGCGTCGAGGTCGCCCGCCCCTTGGCGTCCGGCGGCACCATCTCGACGGCCGCGACCAGGGCGACGGCCAGGAACCCGGCGTTGGCCAGCGCCCCCACGACCCGCGTGGCGAGCAGCACTTCGAAACTCCCCGTCATCGCGCCGACCACGTGAGCGCAGAGGAAGGCGACCAGAAACCCCAGCAGCGCCCCCCGCCGTGACCAGCGCCGGGCGAGCCCGGCCATCAGGGGCGCGCCGACCACCATCCCCACGGCGAAGGCAGAGGTGAGCGAGCCCGCGTCCGTGACGGACACACGCAGCTCACGGGCGATGTCCGGCAGCAGCCCGGACAGCATGAACTCGGACGTCCCCTGGGCGAACACGGCGACGCCCAGCAGGAACAAAGCGAACGGCATGAAGGAACTCCGCAACCCGAAGCAGAAGAAGTCGTACACGGCACGAAGTACCGGCCGTCCGGGCAGCGCGGAGCGGGGCCTGTCAGCCCGACGTCACGAGCAGCCACCGGAGAGCCGGTGGCCGGAGTCTGGACGCCTCGGGGCTGGACACGCGGGCAGGCTACTCGTTCGACCCGGTCCCGCGCAGGGATTAACGACGCCGTACGTCGACTACTGCAACCGTCGCACTCTGTAACGTATTTGTCCCGCGTCGTCCGTAGTCCGCTCCCCTTCCCCGCGCCGAGTCGGAATGCTGGACGACCACTGGCAGCGACGGGGGACGCGATGACCTGGTGGCAGTTCGGCGTGCTGGGCGCCGGGGGAGGCCTGAGCGTCGAGCTCCTGGCCGTCTTCCGGGGCTGCGCGCAATGGCAGGCCGCGCGCCGCACCTCCACGGGCCGCCGCCGCGCGAAGCCCCCACCCCTACGGCAGTACCTGGACCTGGCCGCCCACACCTGCCTCGCCGTCCTCCGTGCTGCCATCGGCGCGACAACAGCCCTCCTCTTCGGAGCGAGCGGCCAGATCAGCGGGGCGTACGCGGCGGTGGCCCTCGGCGTCTGCGCCCCCGCGGTACTGGCCACGCTGGGGGCGGTCCCCCAGGTGGCGAGCCTGGTCGCGGGGACGCCGGCCCAGGCCGAGAGTTCCCTGGAGACGGCCGGTCCCGGGAGCGGTCAGTGAGGGCGCCACTGTGGCGGCGGGTGCTGATGATGTTCTTCGGGGCAGCGCCGGGGGACGGGGTCCGGGAGGAGCTGCCGGCGCCGCGGTTCGGGGAGTATCCGCTGCAACGGCGGGTGGTGGCGGGGCTGTTGGGGGTACCGCTGCCGTCCGCGGGTACGCGGGTGCCGTTCACCGCGGCCGAGGTGGCCGACGCGCACGAGCCGTGCATGGTGGCCGAGTTGCCCGCGCTGGTTCTGTCCGCCGGCCCTGAACGGAAGCGCCGAGGCGGCGGACTCGTGCGGGCGGTGCTGGCGGGTGCCGTGGGCGTCGCCGCGGTCGGCGGGGTGGCGCTGGGACTGATGCAATGGCGGTCCGGTGAAGCGGAGTTGACCGGCCCGGGGGCGGTGGTGGAGGTCGGCACACCACTCGCCGTCGGTGACTGTGTCGTCGCGGCGTGGCCGGGGGGCGTTCGCTTCGACGGGGTGCCACGGCTGACGGAGGAGTCCACCTGCACCACGTACCCCGACGGCCAGGTGCTCGCGGTCGTCCCTGCCGAGAGTGCTGCCGAGGCGCGCCGGGAGGGGCCCGTGAAGTGCGAACAGCGCACCAGGAAGGCGCGTGCGAAGCTCCCCGACGTCCGCAGCTTCGCCGTGGTCCCGACGCGGGCCACGTTCCAGGGCGCGGGCCGCGTCACGTCGTGCCTGGTGCTGGGCGCGCACGGCCCCGTGTACGGACCGCTCGACGCCTTCCGGAAGCCCGGGTACAGCTTCCTCGGCACGGCCAACATGCAGAAGGGCGACTGCCTCGACGTGGTGTCGAGCCGGAGCGCCCGCCTGGCCTCCTGCTCCCAACCGCACGACGAGGAAGTGCTCGGGTTCGCCCGGTTCGGCTCCGACATGACGTTCGGCCAGATCAAGGGGGACCCGGGCCGCTACTGCGAGATCGCTGTGCCGCCGGCCGAGCACGGCTACGCCTCGTCGGCCTACTCGGCGGGCTCCTGGGTGAGCGAGCTCTCCTGGGAATCCGGAGCGCACTACGTCGTCTGCACCGTCCGCAGGGCCGACGGTGCCGCCATGGCGCCGAAGCGCCGGTGAGCCACGAGCAGCTCACCGGCGCCCTCGCCGATGGCTCACGCGTTCTTGATCGCCGAGATGTCGAAGTTCAGCTTGATCTTGTCGGAGACCAGCACCCCGCCCGTCTCCAGCGCGGCGTTCCACGTCAGGCCCCACTCCGAGCGCAGGATCTCCGCCTTGCCCTCGAAGCCGACGCGCTCGTTGCCGAACGGGTCCTTCGCGGCGCCGTTGAACTCCAGGTCGATGCTGAGCGGCTTGGTGGTGCCGAGGATGGTCAGGTCACCGGTGATCCGGTAGTCCTCGCCGCCCAGGGACTCCGCCTTGGTGGAGCGGAAGGTCATGGTCGGGAACTCCTCGATCTTGAAGAAGTCCGCGCTCTTGAGGTGAGCGTCGCGGTCGGCGGAGCCGGTGTCGATGCTCTCCATCTTGACGTCGATGGAGGCCGACGACGCGGACGGGTCGCCGCCGTCCAGGTGCAGCGAGCCGCTGAAGTCGAGGAACTTCCCCTTGACGTTGGTGACCATGGCGTGACGGACGGTGAAGCCGATCGTGGAGTGGGCCGTGTCGATCGTGTAGTCACCGGTCAGGGCGGTCAGGTCGGTGTTCGCCATGGTGTGCTCCTTCGGAGTGAGTAAGTTGAACGTTGAACTATCCAACACGGACGACGGTAGACCTATTCCATTCAAGTTTCAACATCATCCGCAACGTGTTGGCGCGAATACCCTGAGGTGGTAGATGCCCAAGGCATGAACCCACGTCACGGCACTTCCCTGAGACTCACCCGCAGGGCCCTGTTACTCGCGGCGACCCTCGTCGCCACCAGCACCTCGGTGAGTCGAGCCGCCGACCCCGACCCCTACGCCGACCTCCGCCACCGCTGGCTCGGCCTCTCCCTCGGTGACGGCTACGACCCCACCGCCGAGCCCTACGCCTCCCGCCTCGCCGAGACCGGCGAACTGGCCCGCGCCTTCCGGGCCGCCATGTCCCCCGCCCCCGCCTCCCTGTGGCCCGACCGCCCCTACGACCCGCCCTCCGGCATCACCCAGAGCTACAGCCGCCTGTGGACCATGGCTCAGGCCTGGGTCCAGCCCGGCACCGGCTCCACCGGCGACGACACCCTCCTCGCGGACGTACTGCGCGGCCTCGACCACCTCTCCGCCACGGTCTACAACCCCTCCACCACCCGTTACGGCAACTGGTGGGAGTGGCAGATAGGCAGCCCCCGCCTGCTCATGGACCTGGTGGCCGCCCTCCACGACCACCTCACGGACACCCAGCGGCAGCAGGCCTGCGCCGCCGTCGACCACTTCATCCCCGACACGATGCTCACCGACTACTTCGGCACCTCCACCGGCGCCAACCGCGTCGACCTGTGCCGCTCCGTCGCCCTGCGCGGCATCCTCGGCCGTGCACCCGACCGCATCGCCCTCGCCCGCGACGCGCTCTCCCCGGTCTTCCCGTACGTCACCCAGGGCGACGGCCTCTACGCCGACGGCTCCTTCGTGCAGCACACCTGGGTCGCCTACTCGGGGACGTACGGCCAGGTCCTGCTCGACGGCCTGGGCCGCCTCTTCGCCCTCCTCGCGGGATCGGAGTGGGAAGTCACCGACCCCGTCCGGCAGATCGTCCTCGACAGCGTCGAGCACGCCTACGCGCCCCTGATCCACGACGGGTTGATGATGGACAGCGTCAACGGGCGTGCCATCAGCCGGGGTTACCTCAAGAGCGACGACCGGCACGTCATGCGCAGCGACCACTTCCACGGCCAGGGCATCATCGCCGCCATCGCCCTCCTCGCGGCCGGCGCGAGCCCGGCGGAGCGACAGCGCTGGTACGGCCGTATCAAGGACTGGATCGAACGGGACACGGTCACACCGATCTTGACGGCACGTCAGTTCGGGGTCGCCGACCTCGCCAGACTCCAGGCCGTGGCCGAAGCACCGGAACCCGCGGTCCCCGCCCCGCTCGGTCACCACCTCTTCGCCGCCATGGACCGCGCCGTCCACCGACGCCCCCGCTTCGTCGCGAACCTCGCCATGGCGAGCGACCGCATCGCGCACTACGAGTGCGGCAACGGCGAGAACCCGCGAGGCTGGCACACCGGCGCCGGAATGCTCTCCTGGTGGGCCGAGGGGAACGGCGATCAGTACACGGACTGGTACTGGCCGACGGTCGACTGGTACCGCCTCCCCGGTACGACCGTCTCCACGCGCCGCCTGCCCGACAAGGCCGGCGGCGAGTGGGGCGAGCCCAAGCCCGACGTGCGGTGGGTCGGAGGCGTGACCGACGGCGAGTACGCGGCGATCGGCCAGCACCTCAAGGGCCTCGGCTCCACCCTCCAGGCCCGCAAGTCATGGTTCTGCGCCGACGACACGGTGATCTGCCTGGGCGCCGGCATCACCTGCGCCGACGGCGTCCCGGTCGAGACGGTGGTCGACAACCGCAACCTGGGGGAGAACGGCACCCAGACCTTCGTACGCGGCCACGGCTGGGCCCACCTCGAAGGCCACGGCGGCTACCTGGTGCCGTACGGCGCACTCCGCACCCTCCGCGAGGACCGCACCGGTGCCTGGTCCGACATCAACGCCACCAGCACGACGGAACGGGCCACCCGCCGCTGGCAGACCCTCTGGTTCGACCACGGCACCGACCCGGCCGACGCCTCGTACGTCTATGTCCTGCTGCCCGGCGCCACCCGTCACGAGACCGCCGCCCGGGCCGTCGACCGCCACCGGATGTCGGTCCTCGCCAACGACGCCACCCGGCAGGGGGTCAGGGTCCCCTCCCTCGGCCTGACAGCCGTCAACTTCTGGCAGGCCGGGACGGCAGGGCCGCTCACCGCCTCCGCGGGCGCGAGCGTGCTGGTCCGGCGCCGGGGCCGCGCTGCCACCCTCTGTGTGAGCGAGCCGCCGCGCACGGGCGAGCCGCTGGAGATCATCTGGGACCACCCGGTACGCACCGTCCTGAGGGCCGACGACTCGGTCGAGATCCTCGCCACGGGCCGCCGTCTGCGCCTCCGTGTCACCCCAGGGAGGGCATGCGCCACGCATGAATGTGAGGTGGCTCTCGCCTGACGGCTTTGTCTGACCCCTACAAGCCCGATGCCCTCTGAGCAGTCGGAATGGCTGCATGCCGCTCAGGTTCTGTTCAGGGCTACCAGGAAAACGGGCCGGAGACTGTACGGAGTCGACGGCCCGGTTTCCTTGCGATGCTTCGTAAGGTCACTACATGACCGTTTTGGATGACGCGCCGAGTGAGCCGACGGACGCACGTGGGCGGGTGGCCGAGCTGCACGAGATCCGTGCGCAGGCACTGGCCGGACCGAGTGAGAAGGCGACCGAGGCGCAGCACGCCAAGGGCAAGCTGACCGCACGGGAGCGCATCGAACTGCTTCTCGACCCGGGGTCCTTCCAGGAGGTCGAGCAGCTGCGCCGACACCGCGCGGTCGGGTTCGGTCTGGAGGCCAAGAAACCGTACAGCGACGGTGTCATCACCGGCTGGGGCACGGTGGAGGGCCGCACGGTCTTCGTCTACGCCCATGACTTCCGGATCTTCGGCGGCGCGCTGGGCGAGGCCCACGCCACCAAGATCCACAAGATCATGGACATGGCCATCGCGGCCGGTGCGCCGCTGGTGTCGCTGAACGACGGCGCCGGCGCCCGTATCCAGGAGGGCGTCTCCGCCCTCGCCGGGTACGGCGGCATCTTCCAGCGCAACACCAAGGCGTCCGGTGTCATCCCGCAGATCAGCGTGATGCTCGGCCCGTGCGCGGGTGGCGCGGCCTACAGCCCGGCGCTGACGGACTTCGTGTTCATGGTCCGCGAGACGTCCCAGATGTTCATCACCGGCCCGGACGTGGTCAAGGCGGTGACGGGCGAGGAGATCACCCAGAACGGCCTGGGCGGTGCGGATGTGCACGCCGAGACGTCGGGCGTCTGCCACTTCGCCTACGACGACGAGGAGACCTGCATCGCGGAGGTGCGCTACCTCCTCTCCCTCCTCCCGCAGAACAACCGCGAGAACCCGCCGCGCGCGGAGGCCACGGACGCGCCGGACCGCCGCGGCGACGTCCTGCTCGACCTGGTCCCGGCCGACGGCAACCGGCCGTACGACATGGCCAAGGTCATCGAGGAGATCGTCGACGACGGCGACTACCTGGAGGTCCACGAGCGCTGGGCCCGCAACATCATCTGCGCGCTCGCCCGCCTCGACGGCCAGGTCGTCGGCATCGTGGCGAACCAGCCGCAGTCCCTCGCGGGCGTCCTGGACATCGAGGCATCGGAAAAAGCTGCGCGCTTTGTCCAGATGTGTGACGCTTTTAACATTCCGATCGTCACCTTCCTGGACGTTCCCGGGTTCCTTCCGGGTGTCGACCAGGAGCACGGCGGCATCATCCGCCACGGCGCGAAGCTCCTTTACGCCTACTGCAACGCGACCGTGCCGCGGATCTCGCTGATCCTGCGCAAGGCGTACGGCGGTGCGTACATCGTCATGGACAGCCAGTCCATCGGCGCCGACCTCACCTACGCGTGGCCGACGAACGAGATCGCCGTGATGGGCGCCGAGGGCGCGGCCAACGTGATCTTCCGCCGTCAGATCGCCGAGGCCGAGGACCCCGAGGCCATGCGGCAGAAGATGGTCAAGGAGTACAAGTCCGAGCTGATGCACCCGTACTACGCGGCCGAGCGCGGCCTGGTCGACGACGTCATCGACCCGGCGCAGACCCGCGAGGTCCTCATCAAGTCCCTGGCGATGCTCCAGACCAAGCACGCCGACCTGCCGTCCCGCAAGCACGGCAACCCCCCGCAGTAACCCACAGGTACCGCTGCGGAAACCTCTCTCACGGAGACTGTGACCTATGAGCACCCCTGACATCCGCGTCGAGAAGGGCCACGCCGAGCCCGAGGAAGTCGCCGCCATCACGGCCGTCCTCCTCGCCCGCGCCGCCGCCCAGCCCGCCGAGACCCCGGACCGTCGCCGCCCCAAGGCCGGCTGGCGCCGCCTGGAGCGCGAGGGCGGCTTCCGCGCCCCACACAGCTGGCACTGAGCCCCACAGCGACACAGCGGGCCCCGACCGTCCATCATGGGCGGGCGGGGTCTTCTGTTGTCTGCGCGGAGGGGGAACCGGTGGGCGTACCGGGCGAGTTGGTGGCCGAGGTCGAGCTGATCGACGGGCTCTTGAAGCTGGAACCGGGGTCGAAGCCGCTGGACAGGGCGAATGTCCGGGTGGAGGCCGAGGGGGCGCTGCGCGAGCTGTTGAAGCTCTACGAACGCGATGAGCAGGCACGGATCGAGGTGCGGGCACTCCTCAGCCGCTGCGACAGGTTCACCTGGGCCACGGGCGTGCCACGAGGCCGCGCCCCCCACGCCTTCCGGCGGCAGCTGCTCCTGCTGTCCGCGCGGGACCAAGGCCGTGACACCCGGGACGAGATGGTCTGGCTCAACGACATCTGCGCGGAGGCCCGCGAGGCAGGCGTCGATATCCGCCCGCTCCTGCTGGAGGTCGCCGAACTCTCCAGTACCGAGGACAAGTACGGGATGGGATCCGTCCGCGGCATCCTCCTCAGGGCGGCCGAACACGACCCCGTCGGGCTCTGGTAGCTCCCGGCCAACACAACGGCCCCTGAGCCTCCTTGGAGAGGCTCAGGGGCCGTTGTGCGTCGTACGCGTCGGAGTTCCTACCGCAGGCGCGCCATCAGCGCGTGCTCCACCAGCGTGATCAGCGCCGACTTCGCGTCCGCGCGGTGGCGGGCGTCCGTCGTGATGATCGGGGTGTCGGGGCCGATCTGAAGCGCCTCGCGGACCTCGTCCGGGTTGTACGGCTGGTTGCCGTCGAAGCCGTTGAGCGCGATGACGAAGGGGAGACCCGAGTTCTCGAAGTAGTCGACCGCGGGGAAGCAGTCGGCGAGACGACGGGTGTCCACCAGCACGATCGCGCCGATCGCGCCGCGCACCAGGTCGTCCCACATGAACCAGAAGCGGTCCTGACCGGGCGTACCGAAGAGGTACAGGATCAGGTCCTGGTCCAGGGTGATACGGCCGAAGTCCATGGCCACCGTGGTGGTGGTCTTGTCCCCGGTGTGGGTGAGGTCGTCGATGCCCGCCGACGCGGACGTCATGACGGCCTCGGTGCGCAGCGGGTTGATCTCCGAAACGGCCCCGACGAACGTGGTCTTGCCCACGCCGAAGCCACCCGCCACCACGATCTTCGCCGAGGTGGTGGAGCGGGAAGGACCGCCGCTAGAGCTTGCGAAGTCCACTGAGCACCCTTTCGAGCAGTGTCACGTCTGGCTGGCCGCCGGCGTTCTCGTCGCCGCCGGGCTGATGGATCGCGACCAGGCCCGCCTCCGCCAAGTCGGCGACGAGGATCCTGGCCACTCCGAGAGGGATGGTCAGCAGAGCCGAGACCTCGGCTACCGACTTGATCTCCCGGCAGAGGTTGCAGATCCGCTGATGCTCGGGCAACTGGCCCTGCATCTGGTGCGGCTGCGCGGTGGTGTGCACCAGCGCCTCGATGGCGAGCTGGTAGCGGGGGCGCGTCCGGCCGCCGGTCATGGCGTACGGGCGCACCAAGGGGTTGTTCGACGCCCCTGCGGGCGCGGGCTCAGGGGCGCGTCGCTGCGGCTGCACCGGCTGGATGCGCGGCGCCGGCGGCTGATCGTACGGCGACGGTCCGGGACCCTGGGGGTGCTGGGGCGCGTACGGCTGCCGCTGGCTGGGTGCGGAGGGGAAGTTGTAACGGTTCGGGTTCTGGGCACCGTCGTTCTGACCCTGTCCGGGGCCGTACGACCAATTGCCCGACGATGAACCGCCTGGGGGTGTTGCCACTTTCTCTCCTCCTCCGACCGTGCCGGGCACCGCATCACTGTGGAGCCGCGTCCCGAAACCTTACGGCCCCGGGACGCCAAAACGCACCGTCTGTCTGTTAGTTGAGCAGGCTCCCTTGGAGCTCCGCACGCAGATCGGGCGTCAGGACCGTACCGGCACGGTCCACCAGAAGGGCCATCTCGTACCCAATGAGGCCGATGTCCGCCTCCGGGTGGGCCAGGACCGCGAGCGAGGAACCGTCGGATACGGACATGATGAAGAGGAATCCCCGCTCCATCTCCACAACCGTCTGGTTCACGGCGCCGCCCTCGAAGATGCGGGACGCACCCGCGGTCAACGAGGTCAGACCGGACGCGACGGCCGCAAGCTGGTCGGCGCGGTCGCGCGGAAACCCTTCGGACATCGCCAGAAGGAGTCCGTCGGCGGAGACCACCACCGTGTGAGACACCCCGGGGGTGTTGTCCACGAAGTTGGTGATCAACCAGTTCAGGTTCTGTGCCGCCTGGCTCATCGGGCTCACACTAACGCTCCTGGTTGTAGGTGCTGTCAGGACCGAGGCCCTGGCCGTTCGTTTCACTTCCTGCGCTTCGACCCCGCTGGACCCCGCGGCGCAGGTTGCTCAGCCTGCCCCGGACGTCCTCGGGAGCGCGGGAGACCTGTGGGCCCCCCTGGGGGGTGGTTTCGGCGGCACCCTCGACCAGGTTGGCCTTGGGTACCCGCCTCGGCAGACCGGAGGAGGTGACCCCGCCCGCCTTGGGCTTCTTGAGCGCCGAAGCCTGCTGCCAGCGCGCGTCGTTGGCCGAGCGCCAGTCACCGTTGCCGGTTCCGTTGCTGCTGCCGTTGCCGTTGCTCTCCGGTGCGGAGGGCGTCGGCTGCGGGTTCACGGTCCGCGCGCCGAACATGTCGGTGGTGCCGGCGCCCGTGCCGTTCGCGCTGCTCGTGCCGTTCGCTCCGCCGGCGCCTGATCCGCGACGGGGAAGGCCGGCGTCGGTCAGCTCGTGCGCGGCCGACGGGCCCGGACCGGGACGGTCGAAGCCTACGTGGTCGCGCTCACTCACGTCAGCGGCCTGCGTGGATTCCGCTTCGGGAGCGTACTGGTCCTGGTAACCGTTCTGGTAGCTGTCCTGCTGCGGCCAGTCGTCCTGGTAGCGGCGCTCCTCGAAGGCCGGGAAGGACTCCGGGGCGGAGGCGTGGCCGGCCGGGGACTCCTCCTGGACCGGTTCCGCATACGAGGGCTCGGGGTAGCCGCCGCCGTTCGACGAGAAGGTGTCGTTCTGCGGCAGGCCGCCGTTCGGCGCGTAGTACTGCCCGTCGTACGACGGCTGCTGCTGCTCCTCGTACGCGGCGCGCTGCGGGTCGGCGTACGCCGACTGCTGCTGCTCCTCGTACGAGGCGGGCTCCTGGTAGCCGCTCTGGCTGTTCTGGCCGTTGTCGTACGCGGCCGGACGGCCGTCGAACTCGTTGCCGTACGACGGGGCCGCGGGCGTTTCCTGGCCGGGCTCCGTGGGGTGCGCCTGGGCCTCCAGGGCCGCGCGGCGCTCCTCGCGCATCAGGGAGCGGCCCACCGGGTCCAGCTCACGGATGTCGTCGGGGATCTCGGGGTTGTAGCGGCTGTCGTCGAAGCCCAGCTCGGCGGCGGTCCGCATGGGCAGACCGTTGTTGAAGTCCTCGCCGTGGTACTGCTGCTGCTCCGGGATGATCTGCGAGACGGTGAACTCGTCGACCGGCGCCTGCTGCTCGCCACCGCCACCGTGGGTGATCGCGTCGGGCAGCATGACCAGCGAGGTGGTGCCGGCCTGCTCGCCGGAGGGGCGGAGCTGGACGCGGATGCCGTGCCGGTCGGACAGTCGGCCGACCACGAACAGGCCCATGCGCTGGGAGATCGCGGCGTCCACGGTCGGCGGGTTGGCCAGCTTGTGGTTGATGTCCGCGAAGTCCTCGGCGGTGAGGCCGATGCCCTTGTCGTGGATCTCGATCATCACGCGGCCGTCGGGGAGGCGGGTCGCGGTGACGCGGACCTTGGTCTGCGGGGAGGAGAACGTGGTGGCGTTCTCCAGCAGCTCGGCCAGCAGGTGCACGAGGTCGGTCACGGCGCGGCCGTGGATCTCGGCCTCCGGGACGCCGGAGAGCTCGATGCGCTCGTACTGCTCCACCTCGGAGGAGGCGGCGCGGAGCACGTCGACCAGCGGGACCGGCTGGTCCCAGCGGCGGCCGGGCTCCTCGCCGGCGAGGACCAGGAGGTTCTCGCCGTTGCGGCGCATACGGGTCGCGAGGTGGTCCAGGCGGAAGAGGTTCTCCAGCTGGTCCGGGTCGGCCTCGTTGTTCTCCAGTTCGGTGATCAGGGTCAGCTGGCCCTCGATCAGCGACTGGTTGCGGCGCGACAGGTTGGTGAAGATCGCGTTGATGTTGCCCCGCAGCAGCGCCTGCTCGGCGGCGAGCCGGACGGCCTCGCGGTGGACCTGGTCGAAGGCGCGGGCGACCTCGCCGATCTCGTCGGTCGAGTTGATCGGGATGGCCTGCACCCGGGTGTCGACGCGGCCGGGGTCGGTACGCGAGAGCTGGTCGACCAGCATCGGCAGCCGCTGCTCGGCGATGCCGAAGGCGGCGTTGCGCAGCTGGCGCATGGCGCGGGACATCTGGCGGGCCACCATGCCGGCCAGGATGAACGCGGCGAGCAGGGCGACGACCACGGCGGCACCGGTGATGAAGGCGTCACGCTTGGCCTCGTCGGCGATGCTCGCGGCCTCGCTCACCGCCTTGTCGGCCATGTCGGACTCGATGGTCCGGTAGGTCTTGTACTTGAGGGTGTTGAACGCCCACCAGTTGTTGGCCGTGACGCCCTTGGCGGCGAGCGTCTGGCGCTCGGTCTCGTCCGTGGAGCTGATACTGCCCACGTACTTGACGAACTCGGCCGTGTCGGTCGTCGGCGCCGGCACATAGTTCGGGTTCTGCTTCGCGGCGTCCTGGGCCATCGTCTTGCCCTCGGTGAGGGCCTGCGCCTGGAGCGACTTCAGCTTCGCGGCATCGGCCTCGGTGCCGCCGCCGATGTACTCCTCGATGGCGATGCCCTCGAGGTAGGCGTACGAGGTGAGCGCGGTGCGCTGGGCGGCCAGGTCCGCGGGCTTGGGGCCCGGGGCGATCAGCAGGTGCATACCGATGGCGCGCTCCAGGGACAGAGACGCCTTGGTGAGCGCGATCGCGTAGACGGTACGGCCGTAGCTGGTGATGTTTCCGGTGCCCAGACCGAGCTCGTTGGCGAACTCCATCAGGGGGTGCGCGACCGCTACATAGCCCTCTTCGGTCTGCACGCCTTTGAGCCGGCTCGTGTAGGCGTTCGTGCGCAGGGCCTGGAGGCCCGCCTCGCTGTCGCGGAACAGCTGGAGGCGGCGCTGGAGACCCGCCGTCTGCGGCATGTTCTGGGCGGCCTCGTCGAAGGCGTCGGCGGCGTTGTCCGTGGCCTTGCGGGCGGCGACGACCGTCTTGTCGTCCTCGCCCTTGCCCTCCAGGAGCGGGGCGGCGGTGCTGTCCCGCTCGGTGTAGAGGGCGTCGCCGTAGGTGAGCGCGGCCTGGACCAGGCGCGCGGTCTTCTCGGCGTTCTCGGCCTCCGTCCAGGTGTCGATCGAGCTCTTCACCTGGAAGCCGCCCATGACGAGGCCGACCAGCACGGGTATGAGCAGGATCGCGTTCAGCCTGGTGGGCACCCGCCAGTTACGGGGGGACAGCCGACCACCGCTCGGCGCCGGAGCAGCCGTTGGTTCGGATCCGGGCACAGGGGCGGGCGCCGCTCCGCGCGGCGGCGGGGTGAAGTTGCCCCGGGCCGACGGCTCGGGACCGTTCTTGCTTCGCCTCACTCGACCAACAACCTCTCGGAGGGGTCGGCACCTACGTTGTGCCGCAGTCTCTCAGAGCCCAGTTCGCCTTCGACTGATGAGTACGTCTTTGACTATTGGGCAGTTCAGGCATTCCAGCACGTGGTCCTGCGCTCGTCCAAACATGGGAGTGCGGGGATACCGAGTGATGTAAGCCCTAGATAAAACGGTCATAAAGAGCGAGCCCCGTCAAAAGACGGGGCCTTTGTGGACGCAGCGACACCGGTTGACCGCGACGCGTGGCCATACCACCCGATTCCTCTGCCGAAACGTTATGAACACCGGGGCCGACCGTGTCAAAGGACACAGTCGGCTCCGGTGCATCTACGACAACTGCCGTATGGCGCGGACGATTTGAGTGCTATCGCAGACGTGCCATGAGGGCGTGCTCAACCAGTGTGATCAGGGCACTCTTCGCATCCGAGCGGTGCCGGGCGTCCGTCGTGATGATCGGGGTGTCCGGACCGATCTGAAGCGCCTCGCGCACCTCCTCGGGTGCGTAGGGCTGGTGCCCGTCGAAACCGTTGAGGGCCACGACGAACGGCAGCCCGCTGTTCTCGAAGTAGTCGACCGCGGGGAAGCAGTCGGCCAGGCGCCGGGTGTCCACCAGGACCACCGCGCCGATCGCGCCGCGCACCAGGTCGTCCCACATGAACCAGAAGCGGTCCTGACCGGGCGTACCGAAGAGGTACAGGATCAGGTCCTGGTCCAGGGTGATACGGCCGAAGTCCATGGCCACCGTGGTGGTGGTCTTGTCCCCGGTGTGGGTGAGGTCGTCGATGCCCGCCGACGCGGACGTCATGACGGCCTCGGTGCGCAGCGGGTTGATCTCGGAGACGGCGCCCACGAACGTGGTCTTGCCGACGCCGAAGCCGCCGGCCACCACGATCTTCGCGGAGGTGGTCGCCCGGCCTCCGTCAGAGCTTGCGAAGTCCACTGAGCACCCTTTCGAGCAGTGTCACGTCCGGAGCGCCGGTGCTCTCGTCGCCGCCCGGCTGGTGAATGGCGACGAGACCTGCCTCGGCGAGGTCCGCGACGAGGATGCGGGCCACGCCGAGCGGCATGGCCAGGAGCGCCGACACCTCGGCCACCGACTTCACCTCACGGCACAGGTGGCAGATGCGCTGATGCTCGGGGAGCAGGCCCATCAGTGCCGCCGGGTCGGCCGTGGTGCTGATCAGGGCCTCTATGGCGAGCTGGTAGCGCGGCCGGGTCCGGCCGCCGGTCATCGCGTACGGACGTACCAGCGGCTGGTCGCCCTCATCCTCGTACGGCTCCGCGTACGGATCATGAGAGGCGGTGGGCGGGGTCATTGATCCTCCGGGCGGGACAGCAAACTTCCGGTCAGTCGTGCCGTCTTGGTGAGGCCGGTGGGGGGATTGTGTCGGCCGACGGTGATTTCGTGAGGCGGGTGGATCGAGGCGGTTCAGTGAAGCAGACTGCCTTGTAGTTCCGCGCGGAGATCGGGCGTGAGCACCGCACCCGCGCGGTCGACGAGCAGGGCCATCTCGTAGCCGACGAGGCCGATGTCGCACTCGGGGTGTGCGAGCACGGCCAGCGACGAGCCGTCCGAGACGGACATCAGGAACAGGAAGCCCCGTTCCATCTCGACGACCGTCTGTGCCACGTTGCCGCCCTCGAAGATCCGGGAGGCGCCGGCCGTGAGCGAGGTCAGGCCCGACGCGACGGCCGCCAGCTGGTCGGCACGGTCCCGCGGGAAGCCCTCGGACATCGCCAGCAGAAGACCGTCGGCGGACACGACGACGGTGTGGGACACCCCTGGGGTGTTGTCCACGAAGTTGGTGATCAACCAGTTGAGGTTCTGTGCCGCCTGGCTCATCGGGCTCAACTAACGCTCCTGCTGGTGAGTGGGGTTCGGGAAGCTGCCCGTCTGGCCGTTACCGCCGACCTGACGACCTTGTGCGATACCCCGACGGAGATTGGTCAGACGGCCGCGTACGTCATCAGGCGCACGGGAGACCGCCGGACCGGCTTGGTGCTGTTGCTGCTGAGCCGTGCCCGGGACGAGGTTCGCCCGGGGCACCCGGCGCGGCAGGCCGGAGGTGGTGACACCGCCCGCGGCGGGCTGCCGCACGCGCTCGGCCTGCCGGACGAGATCGTCGTTCGGCGAGCTGCGCCAGGCGGCGGAGGCGGGACGCTGGGGAGCGGCCGGAGCCTGCGACTGCTGGGGGGTCTGGGCCGGGGCGGCCGGGGCCGCGCCGTTGCCGTTCGCGGGCTGACCCGGCTGGCCCGGCTGGCCCGGCTGACCCGGTGCACCGTGGAACCAGTTGGTCTCCAGGGTGTCGTACAGCGGCGTACGTCCGTCACCGGGTCCTGCCGCCGGGGGCAGCGCCTCGGGCTCCTGGCGTACGGGCCGCTGCGCCTGCGGACGCTGCGGGGCGCCGAAGTCGGCGGGACTGCGTCCGGCACCCTGCTGCGGCCGCTCGAACTGGCCGGTCTGCTGCGGGTTCGCCGGTCCGGTGGGGGACTGGCGGCCCGGCAGCGCGTGCTGGCCGGTCGAGCTGCTGTCGTGGCCCGGCGCCGGGAACTGGCCCGTGGAGCCGTTGTCGTACCCCTGCGGGACCGGGAACTGACCGGTCGCGGACGGGCCGGTCGCGGCCGGGGTGCCGAAGACGTCCGGGCGGACGAAGGAACCGGTGCCGCTCTGCTGGGCGTTGCCGCCCGGCTGGGCGAACTGGCCCGTGTTCTGCGGGGCGTCGAAGTCAGGCCGCTCGAACTGGCCGGTGCTCTGCGGGCCGCCGAAGTCCGCCGACGCGAACTGGCCGGAGTCCTGCGAGGTGCCGGGACGGGCGAACTGGCCGGAGCCCTGTGCACCGGGCACCGCGCTCGGGCGGGGGTACTGGCCGGTGTTCTGCGGGCCGCCGGTGCCCGGCATGGGGGCGTCGAAGTCCGGGCGGGGGAACTCGGACGTGCTGCCCGGGCCCTGCCGGTCGTCGATCCGCGGCATGCGCGAGGTCTGCGACGGGTCCTGCTCGTCATGGCCGCGCGGGGCGTCGAGCGAGGCGTGCGAGATCTGCGGCTGTGCGTTCTCGTCGCTCCAGCTGGGCCGCGACTGCTGCGGGTTGCCGCCCGGCAGCTCGGCCCGCGGACCACCGCGGCCAGGAAGCTGACGGCCACGACGACCGCCGCCCTGCTCACCCGACGGCGCGGACTGCTGCGGCCGGCCGCCACCGAAGGCGTCCTGCGGACCACCGGTACCGGCGGCCTGGAGACCCTGCGGGGCACCGGGCGCCTGACCACCGAAGCCGGCACCCGCACCGGCCGGAGCGGGCCGGCCCTGCGGAGGAGCGGACGGGGACTGGGGACCACGCGGACCACCCGGACGACCGACGTTGCCCGTGCCGGGCAGCGCGGCCCGTGGCCCCTGACCGGCACCGAGCAGACCGCCCGGCTGCGGACCGGCGCCGAGGGCACCGCCACCGGCGGGCGCGCCCGCGCCGAGAGAGCCGCCCTGCGGGCCCCGACGGGCCGCGGCCACCCCGGCGGCCGCCTGCGCGGCGGACGGCGCACCGCCACCCGCACCCTGACCGGGCTTGGGCTGCGGCTTCTTGCCGCCCTGGGCGACATCGACGGGCAGCATGACCAGCGCGGTCGTACCACCGGAGTCGGACGGGCGCAGCTGGATACGGATGCCGTGACGCTGCGACAGACGACCGACCACGAACAGACCCATGCGGCGGGAGACCGAGACGTCCACGGTGGGCGGCGAGGCCAGCCGCTCGTTGATCGCCGCGAGGTCCTCGGGGGAGAGGCCGATGCCGGTGTCGTGGATCTCGATCAGCACGCGGCCGTCGGGCAGCGCGTGACCGGTGACCTTGACCTTGGTCTGCGGAGAGGAGAACGAGGTCGCGTTCTCGAGCAGCTCGGCGAGGAGGTGCACGAGGTCGTTGACCACACGGCCGGCGACTTCGGTGGTCGGCACCGAGGCCAGCTCGATGCGCTCGTACTGCTCCACCTCGGAGGCGGCGGCGCGGAGCACGTCGACCAGCGGGACCGGACGGGTCCAGCGCCGGCCGGGCTCTTCACCGGCGAGGACGAGGAGGTTCTCACCGTTACGGCGCATACGGGTCGCGAGGTGGTCGAGCTTGAACAGCGAGGACAGCTGGTCCGGGTCGGCCTCACGGGACTCGAGCTCGGAGATCAGCGACAGCTGGCGCTGGATAAGACCCTGGGAGCGGCGCGAGAGGTTGGTGAACATCGCGTTGACGTTGCCCCGCAGCAGGGCCTGCTCGGCGGCGAGCCGGACCGCCTCGCGGTGCACGTCGTCGAAGGCCGCGGCCACCTTGCCGATCTCGTCGCGCGAGTGCACACCGACCGACTCCACGGACGTGTCGACGTCCTGCGGGTCGGACTCGGACAGCTGCTTGACCAGCTCGGGCAGCCGGTCGGTGGCGACCTTGGTCGCGGTCTCCTCCAGGCGCCGCAGCGAGCGGATCATGGAGCGGGCCACCACGAAGGCGCCGACGAGCGAGATACCGAGCACGAGCAGGATCAGCGCACCGGAGAGGATCGCCTCACTCTCCGACTCGTTGCGCAGCTCGCGGGCCTTCTGCTCCATCTGCTCGAGCAGCGTGCTCTCGATCTTGCCCATCTGGTCGATCTTGGTCGAGCTGTCGTCCAGCCAGTCCTTGTACGACCGCTTGTCCAGGTTCTCCAGACCGTTGGTGGAGTCCAGGGCCCGGCTGGCGTAGGTGTCGGAGGACTGGATGGTCGTGTTGTTGTCGCTGATGGGCTCCAGCAGCTCCACGGCCGCGGTCTGGCCGTAGATGGACTGGAAGCTCCGGAGTTCGGCGTCCTGGCTCTGCAACGCCGACTGGGCGTACAGCCGGTCGTTCTCGGAGAGGTCACCCAGGGACGTCTTGTTCGCGGGCAGGGCCGCGGCGAGGACGGCGCGCTGGATCGAGGCGTACTCCTTGGCGGCGGAGAAGGCCGCCAGGGAACGCGTCCGCTGGATCATGTCGGGGTTGCTGGTGGCCTGCGCCATGTCCTGCGAGAGGTCCAGCAGCTGCGTGATGATCCGGTGGTAGGCCTCCACGGTCTGGGTGGAGTTGCCCTGGGCCTCGTAGGCGTCGTTGCGGACCTTGTCGACCGAGCGCAGGTTCTCGACCAGGAGCACCACGTTGTCGCGGATGCCCTGGAGGCCGCTGCCCTGGTCGTCGATCTCCTCGGACGAGTCGATGAAGTCGTCGCGCGCGCGGTCGGTCTTGTCCCGCAGACCCTTGATCGTGTAGTCGCTCGCGCTGGAGCCGTGCGCCAGCGGGCCGGCCGACTGGTCACGCTCGTTCTGCAGCGCCTCGGCCAGGGCCGTCGCCTGCTTGGTCATGTCGGTCAGCAGCTTCATGTTCTCGAGCTGCTGGATGTCGTCCACGTTGTCGCTGATGCGCAGCGCGCCCAGCGAGGTGGCCGCGACCACGGGCAGCGCGAGCAGCGACACCAGACGCGTGGAGATACGCCAGTTGCGCAGCGCTATTCGCGAACCGGGCCCGGTCGGGCTCTTCGACGGCTTGGCCGCCGGGGTGGCGGATTTGGCGCTGCCGGAGGGCGTCGCGCCGGGGCGCGTGCCTCCGTCGCCGGACGCCGCCTGGCCCGGGTTCTGGGCGTGCTGGGGCGAGGAGCTGCCATTGCTGGGGGCAGTCCCGCCGTGCGGCTCCGGCTCCGCCGAAGCACTGCCATCCCTCTTGAAACGTCCCTGCACTAGCGTCGCAACCTCTGGACCAGGCACCCCTCCGCGTGAACGGAAGGGCACGGTGTCGGCGTACTGAGGGGCGCCCTGAATTACGCCCCCCGATGGTCGTGAGTGACCGGCGCTGGTTCCCCCTTCTCGCCGCCACTAGGCGCGCGGTGCGCCCCCTGTGCGCCGGCTCGTTCCTGCGGCGGTTCCGTGAGATTCCAGCACAGTGCCGGATCTCCAACAAGGGCCGTGGGTCAGGCCGTGACCTACGTGACAGCACGTGAGGGCTGAGTTACCGGTCGTAGAAAGTGATCCGGACGATAACGGACGTATGCCTACGGAACGTTGACGCGGGGCAGGTGTCCCAGTCGCCATGATCAGGAGCGGAATGATGGCTTCAGGGGGTCAATGTCCGTTTCGTAGGGGTGAGTTGTGGGCCCGGATTGACCGCTTTGCCCCTCGGGTCGTGAGCAAACTCACACGCGGATCATGGGGTCTTCGCGTCTTCGGAGGGGAATTGCATGTTTAGCCTGGCGCTTTACAACACGTAGGAAACTGCCAACTCACTCACGACAGGGCCCACTACAACCGTGAAGACGACGATGATGTTCCGCAACATAGCCAACCCGCGGCGCACGACGCTGGCGCACCTCGAGGACGCCGACGACCTGCTGACCCAGGAGCTCCCGGAGCACTCCGTCGACCTCCCGGCCCAGACGGCCAACCCGCGCCGCACGATCCTGATGGACGTCCCGGTCACCGCCGCCGCCGAGTAGATCACGACGCTACAAGTCGTACGACCGTCGGGGCGCCCCCCGCAGTAATGCGCGAGGCGCCGCCCCTCCCCGCGTTAGCCTGGAGCGTCAGACTCCAGCCAGCTCAGTGAGGGGCGCCAGGATCCCGTGCGCATCGCCAGATTCTCCATCGACGGGAACGTCGCCTTCGGCGCGGTCGAGGGCGACAAGCCGGACGAGCTAGTCCTCGACATCATCAAGGGCATCCCGTTCGCCGACTTCGAGCTCTCCGGCACGAAGGTCCCGCTGAGCAAGGTCAGGCTGCTGCCGCCGGTGCTCCCCAACAAGGTCGTGGCCTACGGCCGCAACTACGCGGAGCACGCGCGCGAACTCGGCAACGAGGTCCCCGACGCCCCCTTCGCCTTCTTCAAGCCGTCCACCTCGGTGATCGGCCCCGGCGACGCGATCCAGTACCCCGCCTTCTCCGCTGACGTCCACCACGAGGCCGAGCTGGCCGTGGTCATCGGCCGCATGTGCCGCGAGGTCCCGCGCGAGCGCGTCAAGGACGTCATCCTCGGCTACACCTGCGCCAACGACATCACCGCCCGTGACGTCCAGAAGCGCGAGAAGCAGTGGGCCCGGGCCAAGGGCTTCGACACCTCCTGCCCGCTCGGCCCCTGGGTGGAGACGGACCTCGACCCGAGCGACCTCACCATCCAGCTCACGGTCAACGGCCAGCAGCGCCAGCTCGGCCGCACCAGCGAGATGATCCACCCGATCGAGGATCTGATCGTCAACATCTCCGAGGCCATGACGCTGCTCCCCGGCGACGTGATCCTCACGGGCACCCCGGCAGGCGTCGGGCCGCTCACCGTCGGCGACGAGGTCGCCGTCACCATCGAAGGCATCGGCACTCTCACCAACAAGGTTGTCAAGCGTGGCTAGCGCACCCGTCCGCGTACGTTTCTGCCCCTCGCCCACCGGTAACCCCCACGTGGGCCTGGTCCGCACCGCCCTGTTCAACTGGGCGTTCGCCAAGCACCACCAGGGCACGCTCGTCTTCCGCATCGAGGACACCGACGCGGCCCGCGACTCCGAGGAGTCCTACAACCAGCTGCTCGACTCGATGCGCTGGCTGGGCTTCGACTGGGACGAGGGCCCCGAGGTCGGCGGCCCGCACGCGCCGTACCGCCAGTCGCAGCGCATGGACCTCTACAAGGACGTCGCCGCCAAGCTCCTGGACGCCGGCCACGCCTACCGGTGCTACTGCTCCCAGGCGGAACTGGACGAGCGCCGCGAGGCCGCCCGCGCCGCCGGCAAGCCCTCCGGCTACGACGGCCACTGCCGCGAGCTGAGCGCCGAGCAGGTGGAGGCCTACCGGGCCGAGGGCCGCGAGCCCATCGTCCGCTTCCGCATGCCCGACGAGACGATCACCTTCACGGACCTGGTCCGCGGCGAGCTGACGTTCACCCCGGAGAACGTGCCGGACTACGGGATCGTGCGAGCCAACGGGGCGCCCCTCTACACGCTCGTGAACCCCGTCGACGACGCCCTGATGGAGATCACCCACGTCCTGCGCGGCGAGGACCTGCTCTCCTCGACGCCGCGGCAGATCGCGCTCTACAAGGCGCTGTCGGAGCTGGGCATCGCCAAGGGCACCCCGCAGTTCGGCCACCTGCCGTACGTCATGGGCGAGGGCAACAAGAAGCTCTCCAAGCGCGACCCCGAGTCCTCGCTCAACCTCTACCGCGAGCGCGGCTTCCTCCCCGAGGGTCTGCTCAACTACCTCTCCCTGCTGGGCTGGTCGCTCTCGGCGGACCAGGACATCTTCTCGATCGAGGAGATGGTCGCGGCCTTCGACATCAAGGACGTGCAGCCCAACCCGGCCCGCTTCGACCTGAAGAAGTGCGAGTCGATCAACGGCGACCACATCCGGCTGCTGGACGTGAAGGACTTCACGGAGCGCTGCGCCCCGTGGCTGAAGGCCCCCTTCGCCCCGTGGTCCCCGGAGGACTTCGACGAGTCGAAGTGGCAGGCGATCGCCCCGCACGCCCAGACCCGCCTGAAGGTCCTGTCGGAGATCACCGACAACGTCGACTTCCTGTTCCTGCCGGAGCCGGTCTTCGACGAGCCGTCCTGGACGAAGGCGATGAAGGAGGGCTCGGACGCCCTGCTGACCACGGCCCGCGAAAAGCTGGAGTCGGCCGACTGGACCTCCCCGGAGTCCCTCAAGGAAGCCGTCCTGGCCGCCGGCGAGGCCCATGGCCTCAAGCTCGGCAAGGCGCAGGCCCCGGTCCGTGTCGCCGTCACCGGCCGCACCGTCGGCCTGCCTCTCTTCGAGTCCCTGGAGGTCCTGGGCAAGGAGACGACGCTGGCCCGCATCGACGCAGCCCTGGCGAAGCTGGCGGCGTAACGCACACGCGCGTGAAGGGGCGGCATCCGGACCACCGGCTGCCGCCCCTTCGTCGTACCCCGGACAGGGCGGCAACTGCCGGGTTACCGTCGGATCATGAGCATTCTGGCCGTGGTCTGGGACGTCGACGACACCCTCTTCGACTACTCCGGTGCCGACCGTGCCGGAATGCGGCTGCATCTGACGGCCGAGGGGCTGCTGGACGGGTACGAGAGCGTCGAGCAGGCCATCGTGCGCTGGCGGCGGATCACCGACGCCCAGTGGGCGCGCTTCGCGGCCGGGGAGGTCGACTTCCAGGGGCAGCGCCGGGACCGGGTGCGGGTGTTCCTGGGCGAGGAGCTGAGCGACGCGGAGGCCGACGCCTGGTTCCAGCGGTACGTCGCCCACTACGAGACCGTCTGGGCCCTCTTCCCGGACGTCCTGCCGGCCCTCGACGCCCTCGCCGGCAGCCACCGGCACGCGGTGCTGTCCAACTCCAGCATCCATGTCCAGGACCACAAGCTGCGCAGCCTCGGTGTCCACGACCGCTTCGAGGCGATCCTGTGCGCCGCGGAACTCGGCGTCTCCAAACCCGAGGCCGGCGCCTTCCACGCGGCCTGCGCGGCACTGGAACTCGCCCCGGAGCAGGTCGCGTACGTCGGCGATCATCCGGAGATCGACGGCCGCGGTGCCGCCGAGGCCGGACTGCGCTCGTTCTGGATCGACCGTGACGGCGTGTACGCCGCCACCGACGCGCCGGTCGGCCTCCACCGGATCGCCACCCTCGCCGAACTCCCCGCGCTCCTCGGCGCGGATACCCGTTTTGGAGCCCCGTCCACCTTCGGGTAATGTTCTTCCTGCGCCGAGGGGAGCAGGCCGAGAGGCCGGAAACCCGGAGCGTACAACTAGAACAAAATCCCCCTCGGGGCTTGCGTTCCAGTGGCCTATGGTGTAATTGGCAGCACGACTGATTCTGGTTCAGTTAGTCTTGGTTCGAGTCCAGGTAGGCCAGCTCGCAGAGCTCATCTGCAAAGCCCCCGTTGTGTAGCGGCCTAGCACGCTGCCCTCTCAAGGCAGTAGCGCCGGTTCGAATCCGGTCGGGGGTACAGATCCTTCCCGCGAAGGTGGCTCGGGTAGCTCCCACCACCATCGATGCAGGATCGCTAGGGCCCCCGTTGTGTAGCGGCCTAGCACGCCGCCCTCTCAAGGCGGTAGCGCCGGTTCGAATCCGGTCGGGGGTACTGACTGGTCTAAACCACATTGGTCTATGGTGTAATTGGCAGCACGACTGATTCTGGTTCAGTTAGTCTTGGTTCGAGTCCAGGTAGACCAGCTCGGACCTGCGGCGGTGCAGTACTGACGCCAGCAGGCTCCACGCCCCCGTTGTGTAGCGGCCTAGCACGCCGCCCTCTCAAGGCGGTAGCGCCGGTTCGAATCCGGTCGGGGGTACGTAGAGGAAGGCCCTCCACTTCGGTGGGGGGCCTTCGCCGTTCCCGTGGGCCGGCCCCGCCGCCCTACTCGAAGCCGTACCGCCGCGTCGACTCCTCCTCCTGGGCCAGCCGGTGCAGCGCCTGAAGCATCGGCTCGACGAGCACCACACCCAGCACCGCGACCTCCGCCTTCTCCGCCTCCGAGACATGTGACTCCATGAACTCCATGTCCAGCTCGGCGACTTGGCGCATCAGCCGGGCGTACGGCACGAGGGTCTCCGGGTTCCAGTCGTAGCCGAGCCGGCGCAGTGCCGCCGTCGCCACCACGAGGGAGCGGAAGGACGGCGAGACGGTCGTCATGGCCTGGGCGTTGGACCACCCCAGCGTCCTGAGCAGCTCCTCCATCGCGACCCGTGCGCCCTGGACGAACTCGTCGTCCGCGTCCGGCTCCGGCACCTGGGGCAGGGCCCAGACGGCCGCGCCGAGGCGCATCGCGCGGGGCAGGGAGTCGTCGTCGACGTGGCTCAGCACCTCCCGCACCGTCGCGACCGGCACCCGGCCGACCTGGATCATCGCGCGGATCAGCTTCAGCCGGCGCAGATGCTCCTCGTCGTACTCGGCCGTGGTCGTGTTGATCTGGCGGCCGGGCGCCAACAGCCCTTCGCGCAGGTAGTACTTGATCGTCGCGGTGGACACCCCGCTGCGCTCGCTCAGTTCGGCCAGCCGCATGTCTTGCGCCCTTCATTGGGGAGTGCCACTATCCAAGCACCACCGAGGAGGATAGTGCCGCTGTCCGACGAGATGTCATGGGGGAGCCGTGTTCGCGAAACCGGTGCTGGGGCGTACGACCGCCGATGCCGAGGGGGATGTGGTCGTCCTGCTCATCGGGATGCGCGTCAACCACTTCTGGGCGGTGCACCAGTGGGGGCTGGTGATGATCTCGATGTTCCGCATGCTGGCCGAACTGGGGAAGGACCCGAGCCGCGGGCTGCTGGGAAAGGTGATGCTGACGGCGTCGCCGCGGACGTACTACATCGTCCAGTACTGGGAGTCCAAGGAGAAGCTCTACGCCTACGCGCACTCGCCGGAGATGCTGCACCACCGCATCTGGGCCCTGCTCAACCGCAAGGAGCGGGACGGCGCGGTGAAGGGGCACGTGGGGATCTGGCACGAGGCCTATGTGGTGCCCGAGGGGTCCTACGAGGCGGTCTACGGGGACATGCCGGCGTTCGGACTCGCGGCGGCGCACGGGCAGGTGCCGCTGGAGAAGCGGGGGCGGTACGCGAAGGACCGGTTCGCGCACCGGTCGCAGGCGAGGGCCGAGGTGGCCGAAGAAGCCGGGTGACGGGGGGATCGGGGGAGCGAGGAGGGCCTGCCGCGGCGTTGAGGCAGGCCCTCCTCGGCGTTGTCCCGGGGGGAACGTCAGCCGGTGCGGCGCAGGGCCTCGGAGAGGCGGGCGGCGGCGTCGATGACCGCCTGGGCGTGCATCCGGCCCGGGTGGCGGGTCAGGCGCTCGATGGGGCCGGAGACCGACACGGCGGCCACGACGCGGTTGGAGGGGCCGCGTACGGGAGCGGAGACGGACGCGACGCCCGGCTCGCGCTCGCCGATCGACTGGGCCCAGCCGCGGCGCCGTACGCCCGACAGGGCCGTCGCCGTGAAGCGGGCACCCTGGAGGCCGCGGTGCAGGCGCTCGGGCTCCTCCCAGGCCATCAGGATCTGGGCCGAGGAGCCGGCCTTCATGGTGAGCGTCGAGCCGACCGGGACCGTGTCCCGCAGGCCGGACAGGCGCTCCGCCGCGGCGACGCAGATACGCATGTCGCCCTGGCGGCGATAGAGCTGCGCGCTCTCGCCCGTGATGTCACGGAGATGCGTGAGCACCGGGCCGGCGGTGGCGAGGAGGCGGTCCTCACCCGCGGCCGCGGCCAGTTCCGCGAGGCGCGGGCCGAGAATGAAACGGCCCTGCATGTCGCGCGCCACCATACGGTGGTGTTCCAGAGCCACGGCCAGTCGGTGAGCCGTGGGCCGTGCAAGTCCGGTGGCCGCCACAAGCCCCGCGAGGGTGGCCGGACCGGACTCCAGGGCGCTGAGGACAAGGGCTGCCTTGTCCAGAACGCCGACGCCGCTACTGTTGTCCATGAAACGATACTCACGTCTCACTCTGTGAAACGCAAGTTCCTTTTTTCGTGAGACGCGCAACCCTTGGATGCACAGCGGCCCGCGGACCAAACGGGCCTGGCGGCGGCTGCCCGGGAATCCAGGGGTGCGGGCGCTGCTTCCGGAAGATCTCTAGTTGGGCCGGCGCACCTTTGCCGGCCGGAGGGAAAGCGATGGGTAGGACACTCGCGGAGAAGGTCTGGGACGACCACGTCGTCCGGCGCGCCGAGGGCGAGCCCGACCTCCTCTTCATCGATCTGCATCTGCTGCACGAGGTGACCAGCCCGCAGGCCTTCGACGGCCTCCGCAAGACCGGTCGCCCGGTGCGCCGCCTCGACCTCACCATCGCGACCGAGGACCACAACACCCCGACCCTCGACATCGACAAGCCCATCGCCGACCCGGTCTCCCGGGTCCAGCTGGAGACGCTGCGCAAGAACGCCGCCGACTTCGGCGTGCGCCTGCACCCGCTGGGCGACGTCGAGCAGGGCGTCGTGCACGTCGTCGGCCCGCAGCTGGGTCTGACCCAGCCGGGCATGACCGTCGTCTGCGGCGACTCCCACACCTCCACCCACGGCGCCTTCGGCGGCCTGGCGTTCGGCATCGGCACCTCCCAGGTCGAGCATGTGCTGGCCACCCAGACGCTGCCGCTGGTCCGTCCGAAGACCATGGCCATCACGGTCAACGGCGAACTGCCCGAGGGCGTCACCGCCAAGGACCTGATCCTGGCGATCATCGCCAGGATCGGTACGGGCGGCGGTCAGGGCTACGTCCTGGAATACCGCGGCTCCGCCATCGAGAAACTCTCGATGGAAGCCCGCATGACCATCTGCAACATGTCGATCGAGGCCGGTGCCCGCGCGGGCATGATCGCCCCCGACCAGACCACCTTCGACTACCTCGAGGGCCGGGTGCACGCCCCCAAGGGCGAGGACTGGGACGCGGCCGTCGCGTACTGGAAGACGCTGAAGACGGACGAGGACGCCGAGTTCGACGCCGAGGTCGTCATCGAGGCCGCCGAACTGTCGCCGTTCGTGACCTGGGGCACCAACCCCGGCCAGGGCGCGCCGCTTTCGGCGGACGTCCCCGATCCCGCTTCGTACGAAGACGCTTCGGAGCGCCACGCCGCCGAAAAGGCCCTGGAATACATGGGGTTGGAGGCCGGACAGCCGCTGCGCTCCATCAAGGTGGACACCGTCTTCGTAGGTTCGTGCACCAACGGTCGGATCGAGGACCTGCGCGCCGCCGCCGAGCTCCTCAAGGGCCGCAAAGTCGCCGACGGCGTACGGATGCTGGTCGTTCCCGGCTCCGCGCGGGTCGGTCTCCAGGCCGTCTCCGAGGGCCTGGACGTCGTCTTCAAGGACGCCGGCGCCGAATGGCGGCACGCGGGCTGCTCGATGTGTCTGGGCATGAACCCGGACCAGCTGGCCCCGGGTGAGCGCTCCGCGTCCACCTCCAACCGCAACTTCGAGGGCAGGCAGGGCAAGGGCGGCCGTACGCACCTGGTCTCGCCGCAGGTCGCCGCCGCGACCGCCGTGCTGGGCCACCTGGGCTCGCCCGCCGACCTGTCCGACGCCCCTGTCGCCGCTGGAGTCTGAGAGTCATGGAAGCATTCACCACGCACACCGGCCGGGCCGTCCCGCTGCGCCGCTCCAACGTCGACACCGACCAGATCATCCCTGCTCACTGGCTCAAGAAGGTCACGCGGGACGGGTTCGAGGACGGGCTGTTCGAGGCCTGGCGCAAGGACGAGACGTTCATCCTCAACCAGCCCGAGCGCAAGGGCGCGACCGTCCTGGTCGCCGGCCCCGACTTCGGCACCGGCTCCTCCCGTGAGCACGCCGTGTGGGCGCTGCAGAACTACGGCTTCAAGGCCGTCATCTCCTCCCGGTTCGCCGACATCTTCCGCGGCAACTCGCTCAAGAACGGCCTGCTCACGGTCGTTCTGGACCAGAAGATCGTGGAATCGCTCCAGGAGCTGAGCGAGAACGACCCCGAGGCCGAGATCACGGTCGACCTGGAGGCCCGCGAGGTGCGCGCCGAGGGCGTCACCGCGAGCTTCGAACTGGACGAGAACTCCCGCTGGCGGCTGCTGAACGGGCTGGACGACATCTCCATCACCCTCCAGAACGAGGCCGACATCGCCGCGTACGAGGCCAAGCGGCCCTCGTTCAAGCCGCGGACGCTCGAGGTCTGACCGCGAGCCCCTCGCAGCGCAACTGAACAGGTCGAGTTTCGGCCACCGAACACCCCCCGCCGTACCCCCGATCAGCCCGATCGGGGGTACAGCCGTGTCTGCACCCGAACGGCCCTGCGTGCGCCCGGGGTGCTCCCCAACTTCCCACGTTAGAGGGGGTGTTGCAGGGGTACGCGAGGGTGGAAGGCGCGGCTTCCACCGGCGCCGGGAAGGCCGTTCTGGGCGGCAGTTGCACCCTGAGCGGGCGACAACTCGCCCCAGATGGCACAATCTGTGCATGGAACACGACGGCCAACTCGAGCTCTATGCGGCGGTCGCGGACCAACTCAAGGAAGCGCACACAACAGTGCGCGCACTGCAAGTCCCGGAGGGCGTACGGATGGCGCTGACCCGGAAGCTGCTGGTCATTACGGCCGCGGCCAAGCACGATCTCGCCGATGCGGCAAGGCGTCTGGAGGCCTTCACGGCGGACCTCGACGCGGGTCGATTCCCCGAAGAGGAACGCTGAACAAGTCCAAGACTGTCGAACCCGTTGCGGCACAAGGGTGATAAGCCCGTTTCGTGTTTGATTTGCGGTATATATCTGCCTAACGTGCGAAAAAGCCTGAACAGTTTCGTTCGGGCGATGTCTCCGAAGGGGAAGACGTGAACAAGGCGCAGCTCGTAGAAGCGATTGCCGACAAGGTCGGTGGCCGTCAGCAGGCCGCCGACGCGGTCGACGCGGTCCTGGACGCCATCGTCCGCGCGACCGTGGCGGGGGACCGGGTCTCGGTCACCGGCTTCGGTTCGTTCGAGAAGGTCGACCGCCCGGCCCGGTACGCCCGCAACCCCCAGACGGGCGAGCGGGTTCGGGTCAAGAAGACCTCCGTTCCGCGCTTCCGCGCGGGCCAGGGCTTCAAGGACCTGGTGAGCGGCACGAAGAAGCTCCCGAAGAACGACGTCGCGGTCAAGAAGGCCCCCAAGGGCAGCCTGACCGGCGGGGCTTCGGCGACGGTCAAGAAGGCCGCCGCGAAGAAGGCCGCCCCGGCGAAGAAGGCGACGGCCGCCGCCGCGAAGAAGACCACGGCGAAGAAGACGACCGCCAAGAAGACCACGGCGACCGCGAAGAAGACCACGGCGAAGAAGACGACGGCGAAGAAGACCACGGGCGCCGCCAAGACCTCCGCCGCGAAGAAGACCACCGCCAAGAAGGCGACGGCCAAGAAGGCCCCGGCGAAGAAGGCGACGGCCAAGAAGGCCCCCGCCAAGAAGTCGACGGCTCGCACGACCACCGCCAAGAAGGCCACCGCCCGCAAGAGGTAGGGGCGCAGCGTACTCACGCGCCGGGCCGGACTCCGTTGTGGAGTCCGGCCCGCGGCGCGTTCTGGGGGTTCAGAAGGTCTGCAAGGTCACCAGGGTGACCTTGGTGCCGTCCCGTTCGATCCGCACCCGCTGTCCGGGCCGCAGCAGCCTCAGACCGCCCGCGTCGAACGCCGGGGCGTCGAAGGGGACGGGGGTGCCGTCGTCCAGCAGCACGCTGCCGGTGCGGGTCTCGGCGTCGTAGGTGTATGCGGTGGCCTGCATGGTTGTCAGCGTAGCCCTTGGGGGCCCGGAATCAGCAGGCCCGCCGCGACGGTCGCGGTCCGGGGGCCCACCCCCAGTGCCAGCGCCGCCCGCAGGTCCTCGCCGGTGTCCACGTCCTGGCGTACCGAGTCGACGCCCGTGAGGGACAGTTCCACCGCCCCCGAGGCGCGATGCCTGGACCGGGAATCCGTGCCGAATGCCGGGCGCAATTCCTGGCCCGCGCGGATCGCCAGCAACGTCGTACCGATTCCTGCCGCATCCGGCAGGAAAGCGCGGGGGAATTCCGTTGCCGCGTCCAGTACCCGGGCCAATTCCAAAGGGCGCAGGGCCGGCAGATCCGCGTTCACGGCCGCCAGAGGGGTTTCCGGGTGCGATGCCCTGACGACCCCCGCCCCGTACGCCAGCGCCGCGTTCAGGCCGCCTTGTGGCTCGTCGGGGACGATTCGGGCGCCCAGAGCGGCCAGCTCACGGGCGGCCAGGGGATCGTCCGTGACGACTGCCACATCGCCGACCGAGGGGGAGGCCAGCGCCGCTGCCACCGTGTCCTGCGCGAAGGCGAGGGCGAGACCCGGGCGCAGCCCGTCGCCTGCGGTGTCCGAGAGCCTGCTCTTGGCCCGCTCCAGGGGCTTCAGGGGTATGACCAAGGTCCACTGCACGAGCGTTCCGTCCCTCCCTTGTCGCGATCATTGTCACTCAGCCGTCACCTGGGCCATCTGGCGGTCGTCGCGGCGAGGCGTACGGTGTTCTCGACAGACCGGCGGCCTGGGGCGACACTTGTCCGGCCCTGAAGGCCCTAGAGGAAGGTGTCCGCGTGCCCCGCCGCAGAATCGGCTTCTGGTACCGCTTGGCAGCGGTGATCGCCAAACCGCCGCTGGTTGTTCTGATCAAGCGGGACTGGCGCGGAATGGAGAACATTCCGGCCGACGGCGGATTTATCACCGCGGTGAACCACAATTCGCACATCGATCCCTTCGCCTACGCGCACTTTCAGTACAACACCGGCCGCGTTCCGCGATTCCTCGCGAAGAGCGGTCTTTTCAAGAAGGGATTCGTCGGTGCCTTCATGCGCGGCACCGGACAGATCCCCGTCTACCGCGAGACCACGGACGCGCTGAGCGCCTTCCGCGCCGCGATCGACGCCGTGGAACGCGGTGAGTGCGTCGCGTTCTACCCCGAGGGCACCATCACCCGGGACCCCGACCAGTGGCCCATGACCGGCAAGACCGGCGCCGCGCGGGTGGCCTTGCAGACCAAGTGCCCGGTGATCCCGGTCGCGCAGTGGGGCGCCAACGAGGTGCTGCCGCCGTACGCCAAGAAGCTCAACCTCCGTCCGCGCAAGACCTCGAAGGTCCTCGCGGGCCCGCCGGTGGACCTGACGCCGTTCTACGACAAGGAGATGACCCCGGACCTCCTCAAGGACGCCACCGAGGTCATCATGGCCGCCGTCACCCGCCAGCTGGAGCAGATCCGCGGCGAGAAGGCGCCCGCCACGCCCTACGACCCGCGCCGGGAGCGGATCGAGCAGCGCCGACGGAGTCAGGCCGAGACCGGCCACGAGGAGGAGAGCGCCAAGTGAGCAAGCCCGTCAAGGCGGCTGTCTTCGGTACCGGTTCCTGGGGCACCGCCTTCGGCATGGTCCTCGCGGACGCGGGCTGCGAGGTCACCCTGTGGGGCCGTCGCGCCGAACTCGCGGACGCGGTCAACTCCACGCGTACGAACCCGGACTACCTTCCCGGCGTCGAACTCCCGGTGAACCTGCGGGCGACGACGGACGCCGCCCAGGCCGCGCGCGACGCCGACTTCACCGTTCTCGCCGTTCCCTCGCAGACGTTGCGCGGCAACCTCGCCGAGTGGGTGCCGCTGCTCGCGCCGAACACCGTCCTCGTGTCGCTGATGAAGGGCGTCGAACTCGGCTCCGCCATGCGGATGAGCGAGGTGATCGAGGACGTCGCCAAGGTCGGGCAGGACCGTATCGCCGTGGTCACCGGACCCAACCTCGCGCGCGAGATCGCCGCCCGGATGCCGGCCGCCGCGGTGGTCGCGTGCACGGACGAGGCAGTCGCGCAGAAACTCCAGTCCGCTTGCCACACGCCCTACTTCAGGCCGTACACCGAGACGGACGTGGTCGGTTGCGAGCTCGGCGGCGCGGTGAAGAACGTCATCGGCCTCGCCGTCGGTATCGCGGACGGCATGGGGCTCGGCGACAACGCCAAGGGCTCGCTCATCACGCGCGGCCTCGCGGAGACCGCGCGGCTCGGTGTCGCGCTCGGCGCCGACCCGCTCACCTTCGCCGGACTCGCCGGTCTCGGCGACCTGGTGGCGACCTGCTCTTCGCCGCTCTCGCGCAACCACACCTTCGGCACCAACCTCGGCAAGGGCATGACCCTCCAGGAGACCATCGCGGTCACCAAGCAGACCGCCGAGGGCGTCAAGTCCTGTGAGTCCGTGCTGGATCTGGCCCGCAGGCACGGCGTCGACATGCCCATCACCGAGACGGTCGTCGCCATCGTGCACGAGGGCAAGCCCCCGGTGGTCGCCGTCAAGGAGCTGATGTCGCGCAGCGCGAAGCCGGAACGACGCTGAGCGACGCCTGTTGAGGCACGCTGTATCGGGGCTCTACCAACGGGTACTCTCAACGCGATATGAGCACCGAGAACCTCCCCCAGAGCCCTGAGCAGCCGTCTCGCAAGCCGCGCGTGGCCGTCGTGTTCGGCGGGCGCAGCTCCGAACACGGGATCTCCGTGGTCACCGCGGGCGCCGTCCTCAAGGCCATCGACCGGACCAAGTACGACGTCCTGCCGATCGGCATCACCCAGGACGGCCGTTGGGCGCTCACCGCCGACGAACCGGACCGCATGGCGATCACCGAGCGCCGTACGCCCAACGTCGACGAACTGGCCGAGTCGCACGAGGGCGGCGTGGTGCTCCCCGTCGACCCCGCGAACCGTGAAGTCGTCTACAGCGAACCGGGATCGGTGCCCAAGGCGCTCGGTGAGGTCGACGTCGTCTTCCCCGTCCTGCACGGCCCCTACGGCGAGGACGGCACCCTTCAGGGCCTGCTGGAGCTCTCCGGTGTCCCCTACGTCGGCGCGGGCGTGCTCGCCTCGGCCGTCGGCCAGGACAAGGAGTACATGAAGCGGGTGTTCACCTCCTTCGGGCTCAAGGTCGGCCCGTACGTGGTGATCCGGCCGCGCGAGTGGGGGCAGGACCCGTCCGGGGCCCGCAAGAAGATCGTCGACTTCGCCGGCGAGCACGGCTGGCCGCTGTTCGTGAAGCCCGCGCGCGCGGGGTCGTCGATCGGCATCACCAAGGTCGACGATCTGTCGGGGCTCGACGAGGCGATCGAGGAGGCCCAGCGGCACGACCCGAAGATCCTCGTCGAGGCGGCCCTGCGCGGCCGGGAGATCGAGTGCGGTGTCCTGGAGTTCGAGGACGGCCCGCGTGCCTCGGTGCCCGCCGAGATCCCGCCGCCGGACGCGCACGCGTACTACGACTTCGAGGCCAAGTACATCGACTCGACCCCGGGGATCGTGCCGGCGCCGCTGACGCCGGAGGAGACGGCCGAGGTGCAGCGGCTCGCCGTGGACGCCTTCGACGCGGCCTCCTGCGAGGGGCTGGTCCGCGCGGACTTCTTCCTCACCGAGGACGGCGAGTTCGTGATCAACGAGATCAACACGATGCCGGGCTTCACGCCGATCTCGATGTACCCGCAGATGTGGCAGGCGAGCGGGATCGGCTACGCGGAGCTGGTGGACCGGCTGATCCAGGCGGCGCTGAGGCGCTCCACGGGGCTCCGTTAGGAGCCGTGGCGGTCATTTGCCGTAGGGGATCGCCTTCTTGATCGACGAGGCCATGTCGGTCAGCATCCCCGCGGTGTCCCGCCCCTTCGGGACCGTCACCTCGACGTACACCTTGCGATTGGCCGTGGTGAAGCGGGTCGATCCGTCGTCCTGCTTCTCCATGAGCCATTCCACGCCGTTCACCTCGCCGGCGATCGCGTCCGGGTCGCTCCCGGTCGCCACCTTCGGGTCGACCATCTTGGGCGGCCGGGTGACACCGCAGCGCAGTATGATCTCCGGGTTTCCCCAGCCCGCGGTCAGCGCGGAGGCGGGCTCGGGATCGTTCCGGTCGAGACCGTCGACCTTGTCCGGCAGGACAGCGTCCAGGTTTCGGCACAGCTTCGTGACCTTCGCACCCGGGCTGGGAACCGCCACCGAGTCGCTGTCGTCTGCTGATGAGCAACCTGTGGTGATGATCAGCACGGCGAGCGCGGGCAGACCGATGAGCCGGTGACGGAAAGAGTTCACCGGCCAAGGGTAGACGGGGGCTACAGATGTACGACCGGGCAGGTCAGGGTGCGGGTGATGCCGTCCACTTGCTGGACCTTCGCGACCACCATCCGACCGAGGTCGTCGACGGTGTCCGCCTGGGCCCGCACGATCACGTCATAAGGTCCTGTCACGTCCTCGGCCTGGATCACCCCAGGAATCTTGCTGATCGTCTCGGCGACGGTCGACGCTTTGCCGACCTCCGTCTGGATCAGGATGTACGCCTGTACCACGGAACCTCCAGGGCGGCCACGAGGATCATGTGGGGAAAAGGAACGCCACGGTATCGCGTCGTCGCTCGTCGCGGGGAGACCCGCGGGGGCGCGGACGCCCGCGCCGGGGTGCCGGCATGACAGAAGTTGACGGTCACTTCGACCGTATCGAGGACACTGGTCACGCGCGACCGGGCACGGCAAGGGACAGAAGGGGCGAAGGGCAATGAAGGGCACTGTTGGTGAGCTCGGGGAGTTCGGGCTCATCAGGGAGCTCACCTCCCGTCTCACCACCACCCCGGCGGTCCGGGTCGGCCCCGGCGACGACGCCGCGGTGGTGGCCGCTCCCGACCGCCGGGTCGTGGCCAGCACCGACATCCTCCTGGAGGGGCGGCACTTCCGCCGGGACTGGTCCACGGCCTACGACGTGGGCCGCAAGGCCGCCGCACAGAACCTCGCGGACATCGCCGCCATGGGCGCCGTACCGACGGCCCTGCTGCTCGGTCTGGTCGTCCCGGCCGAACTCCCGGTGACCTGGCCCAGCGAGCTCATGGACGGCCTGCGCGACGAGTGCCAGGTCGCGGGCGCCTCGGTGGTCGGCGGAGATGTCGTACGCGGGGACACGATCATGGTCTCCATCACCGCGCTCGGCGATCTGCGCAACCAGGAGCCCGTGACACGCGGCGGCGCACAGCCCGGCGACCTCGTCGCCGTGACCGGCTGGCTGGGCTGGTCCGCGGCCGGGTACGCGGTGCTGTCGCGCGGTTTCCGCTCGCCGCGGGCCTTCGTGGAGGCGCACCGGCGTCCCGAGCCGCCGTATCACGCGGGACCGGCGGCGGCGGGGCTGGGCGCGACCGCCATGTGCGACGTGAGCGACGGGCTGATCGCCGACCTCGGGCACATCGCCGAGGCCAGCAAGGTCCGCATCGACATCCGTTCCGGCGCGATCGACATCCCGTCCCAGATGAACGACATCGGTCAGGCCGTCGGCGTCGACCCCATGCAGTGGGTGCTGACCGGGGGAGAGGACCACGCGATCGTGGCGACCTTCCCGTCGGACGTGAAGCTCCCCGCCCGCTGGAAGGTCATCGGCGAGGTCCTCAACCCCTCGGCGCTGCCCCAGGTGACGGTCGACGGGGCGCCGTGGACGAGCAAGGGCGGCTGGGACCACTTCGGGGACATCGAGTCGTGACCGCTCCGCCCAGGGTCCTCACGGTGGCCGGCTCCGACTCCGGCGGAGGCGCCGGGATCCAGGCCGACTTGAAGACGATGCTGGCACTCGGCGTGCACGGCATGAGCGTCGTCACGGCTGTCACCGCGCAGAACTCCCTGGGCGTGCAAGGGGCTTGGCCGCTGCCCGTGGAGACCGTGCGGGCCCAGTACCGCAGCGTCGTCGACGACATCGGCGTACAGGCCGTGAAGACCGGGATGCTGGCCTCGGCCGAACTGGTCGAGACGGTGGCCGAGTTGCTCGCCGGGACGGACGCCCCGGCGGTCGTCGACCCGGTCGGGGTGTCGAAGCACGGGGACTCGCTGCTGGCCGCGTCCGCGCTGGAGTCGGTGCGTGAGCGGCTGCTTCCGGTGGCGACCGTGGCGACCCCGAACCTCGACGAGGTGGCCCAGCTGGCGGGCGTCCACGTCGAGTCCGAGGAGGATCTGCGGCGGGCCGCCGAGGCCGTTTTGTCGTACGGGCCGACGTGGGTGCTGATCAAGGGCGGCCACCTCACGGGGGACGCCGTCGATCTGCTGACCGACGGGTCCGAGGAGCACTGGCTGCGGTCGCCGCGGTACGACAACCGGCACACGCACGGGACGGGCTGCACCCTCGCCTCGGCGATCGCCTCGGGCCTCGCCCGGGGGTGGTCCGTGCCGGAGGCGGTGACGGCGGCCAAGGAGTACGTCACCGGGGCGATCAAGGCCGGGTTCGCGCTGGGGGGCGGGATCGGGCCCGTTGATCATGCCTGGCGGCTCAGGGCGTAGGCACGGCTCAGGGCGTAGGCACGGCTCAGGGCGTAGGCACGGCAAAAAGCCGGCCCACCTCTCGGTGGACCGGCTCTGTGCAGCAACCAGCAGTGGCCGCGCGCTTAGCTGTGCGTCAGCGCGAGACCTTGCCGGCCTTGATGCACGAGGTGCAAGCGTTCACGCGCTTCGGCGTCCCGCCGACCACGGTACGGACGCGCTGGATGTTGGGGTTCCAGCGACGGGACGTACGGCGGTGCGAGTGCGAGATGTTGTTGCCGAAGCCCGGCCCCTTGCCGCAGACGTCGCAGTTGGCAGCCACGGGTCACTCCAAAGACTTCAGATGCACTTACGGTTGGATCCCGGCAAGCCGGGATCGAGATCGTAGGATCAGAGATCTTGGTGGCGCTGCCAGGGGGATGGCCCGATGGGATCGGGCAACCGGAGCAGCATACAACGACTGCGCCAGTAGAACGAAACTACCATGCCTGCTCAGGGCCCTGCTCCCAGCCCTCTTCCGGCGGACGCCATTGCGGGGTCTACGCTGCGTCCACGTCCAGCAGTCCAAGGAGGCGCAGGTGGCGCAGGTGCCGCAGACATTCTTCGATGCTCTCGCGGTGCGCACCTGGTGCGGTCTCGCGCTGGAGGCGCTCGGGCGGGCGCGCGAGGAGATCGACGCGATCAATGTCTATCCGGTGGCCGACGGCGACACCGGGACGAACCTGTATCTGACGGCGGAGTCCGCGGCGGCGGCCGTCGAGGCCGTGTTCACCGCCTACGACGAGGGCGGCAGGCCCTCCCTGGCCGACGCGGCGCGCGCGATGGCGCACGGCGCCCTCATAGGGGCCCGCGGGAACTCCGGGACGATCCTCGCCCAGCTGCTGCGTGGCATGGCCCAGGTCCTCGCCGAGGCCGGTGAGGCGTCTCACACCGACGGTTCCGGGCTCCGCCTCGCCCTGCGGCGCGCGGCCGACTCCGCCCGCCAGGCCGTGGCCCACCCGGTCGAGGGCACGGTCCTGTCCGTCGCCTCGGCCGCGGCCGACGCGGCCGAGCGGAGCACGGGCGAGGGCGACTGCGGGGCCGTGGCGCGGGCCGCCTACGAGGGGGCGCGGGTGGCCCTGGCGGCGACGCCCGGGCAGCTCGTGGTCCTGGAGCGGGCCGGGGTGGTAGACGCGGGCGGGCGGGGGCTGGTGGCGGTGCTCGGGGCGCTGGTGGAGACGTTCACCGGGGAGGCGCCGCGCGCGGTGGCGGTCTCTTCCGGTGCTGCTGCCTCTTCCGGTGCTTCTGCTGCTTCTGTTTCTTCTGTCCACGCGCGCGTGGACGCCGTTTTCGATAGGGCAGATACGGCGGATACGGCACCTGCGGGGACCGCCGACGAGTGCGCCGACGGGCCCGCGCAAGCCGATGGCCCCGCCTTCGAGGTGATCTACCTCCTGGAGGCCGAGGACGCGGCCGTGATGCGGCTGAGGACCCGCCTGGACGCCCTCGGGGACTCCCTCGTCGTCGTCGGCGGCGACGGGCTGTGGAACGTCCACGTGCACGTCGACGACGCGGGCGCGGCCGTGGAGGCGGGCGTCGAGGCCGGGCGGCCCTACCGGATCCGGATCACCCACTTCGGGCTCGGCGACGTCCACACGCGCGGGGGCGAGCGACCGCCCAGGGAGCGGGTGCAGCGGGCCGTCGTCGCCGTCGTGCCCGGCGAGGGCCTTGCCGGGCTCTACACGGACGCCGGCGCCACCACCGTGCTCGCGCGCCCCGGGGAGCCGCCCGCGAGCGGGGAGATCGTCGAGGCCGTACGACGGGCCCACGCGCGCGAGGTCGTGCTGCTGCCCAACGACGCCGAGCTGCGGCACACCGCGGCCGCCGCGGCCGAGCAGGCCCGCACGGAGGGCATCCGGGTCGCCCTGATCCCCACCCGCTCCGCGGTCCAGGGCATCGCCGCGCTCGCCGTGCACGAACCCGAGCGGCGCTTCGACGAGGACGTCGTCTCGATGACCTCGGCGGCCGGCGCGACCCGCTACGCCGAGGTGGCCGTCGCCGAGCGCCAGTCCTGGACCCTCGCCGGCATCTGTGAGGCGGGCGACATCCTCGGCCTCATCGACGGCGACGTGGCCGTGATCGGTTCCGACGTCACCGCCGCCGCCGAGACCGTCCTGGACCGCATGCTGTCGGCGGGCGGCGAGCTCGTGACGCTCGTCCTCGGCGACGATGCCCCCGAGTCCATCGCCGACCACCTCGAAGCACGCGTGCGTGAGGCGTACCTCGCCGTCGACACCGTGGTGTACCGGGGCGGACGGCAGGGCGCGCTGCTCCTCATCGGCGTCGAGTGACGGTGACTTCGGCTGCCCCGCCTCGCTAGTCCTCCAGCACCTCGAGCATCTGCTGGGCCTCCGCGCGGCGGGCCTGAACCGTGTCGTCGGTGTCGTCGGCGTCGTCCATCCGGTCCACCCGGTCCGTCCCGTCCGTCCCGCTCCTGTCGTACGCCTCACGGCCCTCGTACGCCTCACGGCCCTCGTACGCCTCATACGCGTCGTACGCCGCCAGCACCGCACGTGCGCGTGCGGCCGCGCGGTCGGGGCGGCTGAGGTCGGCCTCCAGCCAGCCGGCGGCGAGTTCGGCGCCGGTGCGGCTGTGCAGGGCGGCGTCGCCGAGGGAGGCGAACACCACGATCGCCTCGGTGATCTGGGCGAGGGCGTCCTCCAGGGCGGCCTGGATCGTCTCGTCCTCGGCGTCCTCCGCGGCCGAGCGGGCGAGCAGGTCGCCGTACTGCCGGTGGGTGTGCCCGAGTTCGGCGACCAGCCGTCGGCGGGCCTCGTCGTCGACGGAGTCCGGGCCCAGCGCCTCCGCGCACTCCCGCACCGCCGCTTCCATCAGCTCCCGTGCCTCGTCCTGCCCGCCCTCCGCGCCCAGCGCCAGCCACGCGCGGGCACGCAGGGCACGGACCAGACCGTGCACGTCACCGAGCGAGCGCCACAGCTCACCCGCGCGCGTGTACGCACGGTCGGCCTCGTCGGACAGGCCCGCCTGGCCGAGCGACTCGGCGGCGAGATGGGCCAGCGTCGCGTGGTCCTGCTGCTCGGGCCACTGGCGGGCGAGCTCGGCGGCCTGGAGACGGCGTGCGGCGGCCTCGCGGTGTTCGCCGAGCTCGCTCAGACAGTCGCCGAGCCACCACTGCGTCTGGACGACTGCCCCGTCGCCGTGCGTCTCGACGCTCAGGTCGGGCAGCGCCGACTCCAGCACCTCCGCCGCCTCGGCCCACCGGCCCTGCCGCAGCAGGAACCCGCCGAGCAGATGCCGCGCCCACGCGCCGAGCGTGGGCCCCGCCCCGGCAGCGTCGGCCCAGTGCGCGGCCTCCAGGGCCTGTTCCGCTGCCTCCTCGGCCTGTCCGGTGCCGCCGAGCACCTCGGCGAGCTGGAGGTGCAGCTGGGCCCGTCCCGTGGCCTCCAGGTACGGCCCGCCGTGGTTCAGGGCGGCCCGTAGCGCCCGCTCGGCCTGCGCCATGTCGCCGAGATGGTGGGCGAGCCCGGCCAGCCGGCCCTGGTACTCCACCGCGAACCACGGCAGCCCCGCCGCCACGAACCCCTCCGCGGCCCGCGCGAACAGCTCGGCCGCCTTCGACAGGTCCCCGGCGTGCGCCGCCAGCTCGGCGAGCATCGCCCGCGCCTCCGCGGCCCGGGAACCGAGCCGTACGTCGTCCCCGGCCCGCCCGCCGACGAGCGCGAGCACCTCCCGTACGGCGGCCTCCGCGTCGGCGAGGACCCGGGTCTCCAGGGCGCCCTCCTCCTCGGCGGTCTGCACCCGCCGCATCAGGATCCGCGCCCGCCCCATCAGCACCGACGCCGTCTGCCGTACGCCGGTGCCGTCGTCGGCGTACAGGGCCAACGCCTCGTCGTACGGTCCCGCGACCGCCGCCAGCGCCCCGTCCACGTCTCCGGCGAGGGCCCGCATGAACGCGCCACGCGTGCGTGCCGCCAGCGCCTCTCCGGGGTCGCCCGCCGCCGCGTACAGCTCGGCGGCGCGCTCGAACAGCTCGACGCCCTCGGGGCCGAGGTCCATCGCCCGGTGGTCGACGATCTCCGCCTGGTCGCGCGGGTCGAGCTCGACGCCCTCCGCGGCGCGGGCGACCGCCGCCCACGCCTCGACGGCGTTCGGCTGGAGGCCGTCCGCGAGGCGGCGGGCCTCGGCGATCAGGGCGGTGAGGTCAGTGAGGTCGGTGCGGTCGGGCTCCGGTGCGGCGGGCGGCGGCGGTGCGGTCGGCGCGGTGGCCGGGCGGGCCGAGCGCACGCCCAACGGCAGCCGCTCCACCCACGGTTCCCGCGCCATACGCGCGCGTACCCGGTCGCTGACGTGTGTCGTGCCGTTGCGCCGGTCGAACTGGCCGGCCAGGTCCAGGGCCCCCGCACGCGCGTGTGCGGCGAGTTCGCGGGCGGTCCACGTCCGGTCGGCCGGTCCCGGCACCTGCCGGTCGCCCAGGCCGAGGGCGGTCAGCCGGTCCATGAGCAGCGTGACCACGCTCAGGAACTCCAGCTTGCCGCGCGGATGACCGGTGTCCGTGAAGTACGCCGGGCGCTCCGCCAGCAGCTCTAGGCCGCGGGCCTCGTTGCCGGTCAGCGCGCAGAACTCCACATGATCGGCGTACGCGGACCGCATGCTCTCCATGGCCCGCACCAGCCGGAAGCCCCGCAGATGGTGGGCGCGCGCCTCGTCCAGGCGGCCCAGCCGCAGCAGCGGGACCAGGGAGGACGCGAGGACCGTGTGCGGCTCGTGCGCGCAGGTGAACTCGCCCGTCAGGACCGGCGCCCACAACTCCAGCGCCTCCGCGTCCCGGCCCTGCTCCGCCCGCCACCAGCCCTGCCCGTCCAGCTCGCACGCGTGACAGTCGGCCATCCGGTCCCGGTCGGCGGCCAGCCAGGCGGTGAACGCCCGCTCCGCGCGCGCGGTGTCACCGACATGCGCGGCGATGTTGAACTCGACGCTGCGCACCGCCCGTTCGGAGTGCCCGGCGAGCCGGTAGCGGTGCTCCATCTCGCCGAGCCACTTCTCTATCGAGGCGAGCGGGATGTGCGGCTGGTCGAGCATCCCGGACGACATCCACTTGAAGACCCAGTGCAGCGTGTGCGTCTCGTACTCGTCGAAGTCCTCGGGCCGCTCGTCCCACAGGCGCAGCAGACGCGCGAAGGGGACGAACATCTTGTCCTTCTCGGAGCTGTAGTTGTAGACCTTCAGCTGGTGGCCGAGCGCCTCGATGACGGCGAGCGGGATGTTCAGCTTCTCGGCCTCGGCCAGCAGCTGCTCCGCGCGCGCGTTGCGGGCGGGGCCCTCCGGCTGCTCGCCGTTCTCCGCCATCGCCCGGCGCAGTGCGTCGAAGTCCGTGATCTCCCCCATCAGTGCCCCTCCTCGCCGTTCGTGGCCCACTCCAGCAGACCGATGAAGGACCGGTTCAGCAGCGCCGAGTCCGCGGGCCTGAGCGGTCGTTGCGCCATCAGCAGCGCCTGCCCGTACAGGGACTCCGTGGCGGTGCCGATCAGTTCCGGTCCGCGCAGCGAACTGATCCGCCGGATCAGCGGGTTGAGGTGGTTGAGCACCAGCCGCGCGCGCGGGGCGGTGCCGCGCAGCGAGCCCAGGATGCCCGCCCACAGGTCGTCCGCCCGCGCCTGTGCGTCGGCACGCGCCTGCTCGTGCCGGGCCGCGCGGTCGTCCAGGTGCAGCGCGGGCACGGTGAGCGGGTGGAAGGCGCGCAGGACGACGTCACAGCCCAGGGGGTCGAGGGTGGCCCGCGCGACCCCCAGGAAGCCCGCGAGAGCCAGCTCCTCGGCCGGGTCGACGGTGTCCAGATGCGCGGTCACGGTCTCCGCGTCCAGCTCCGCGACCACCGTCCCCGGCCGCACCGACGGCAGCGCCTGGACCAGGTCGCTGTCGTACGTGTAACCGCCGTTGACGACGCCGATGCCCTGCGCCGACGCGATCGGCGCGACCTGCCGGTACTCCTCGACGGTCCGGGTGAAGTGCACGACCGGGTGCCGCCGTGCGAACTCCTCCAGGGAGACCTGCCCGTCCGTCGTCTCGAAGGGCAGCCACGGCAGCATCGTGCGCAGCATCTCCGCGTCGTGCCGCGCCAGCGCCTTCACACCCAGGTGGTGCACCGCCAGGAACGCCGCCAGCCGTTCCGGATCGCCCGCGGCCAGACCCGTCAGCCAGGACCGAATCCTTTCGCCCAGCGCCTCCCGTACGGCGGCCAGCGTCTCGTCCTCGTACAGCGCCTCGCGCGACGCGGTGGGCCGCAGACTGTCGGTGTCGAGCACGCACCGCACGAAGAACGCCCAGTCGGGCAGCAGCTGTTCGGCCCGCTCGGTCAGCAGCATGCCCTTGAGATGGACGCGATGCGTGGCCCGCTGCGCCGGACTGACCGCCGACGGCAGCACGTACGCCACCCCGCGGATCCCGGCGAGCGGCACGTCAAGGCCGACCGAGTCCAGCGGGGTGAACCCGAACAGGTCATGGCAGTGCCGCGCCAGGGCCACCCGGCGGGCGGCGGGGGAGGGGTACGGCCGGTCCCAGGGCGCCGGCAGATCGGTGACCGCCTCGCCGTCCACGCGCACGTCGTACGGCAGCAGCGCGCCGAAGTCCCGGGCCAGCGCGCGGACCTTCTCCGGGGCCAGCCACTCCCCGGCCCCCGCCCGTGCCGTCAGGTGCACGGTGGTACCGGGCTCGGGCCGGGCGTCGGACGCCAGCGTCCGCACGGTGTACGAACCGTCGTCGCTCGCCGTCCACTCCACCGGTGCCGCGTCCGGCGTACGGGCGCTGCGGCTGACCACCCGGATCCGCTCGGCCACCACGAAACAGGCCAGCAGCCCGATGCCGAACTGCCCGAGGAACTCGGAGCGCACCTCCTGGATGCCGTCCGCCCGCTTCGAACTGCGGCCGATGGTCGCCAGCAGGTCGTGCACGTCGGCCTCGGTGAGCCCCACGCCGGAGTCCTCGACCCGCAGGGCGCCGCCCGCCGCGTACAGCCGCACCGTCGCCGGGGCGCCCGGCTGTTCGGCCCGCCGGGCGGTGATGGCGTCCACGGCGTTCTGCAGCAGCTCGCGCAGATAGACCTTCGGACTGGAGTAGAGGTGATGGGAGAGCAGGTCCACCAGACCACGCAGGTCGACCTGGAACGTGTGCGGTGACGGGGAGGCCTGGGATGACGGTGAGGTCTGGGAGTCCATCGCAACGGCGCCGTGGGCGGGGGACGGTCGACGGCGCGGGGTCGGGCGGTCCCGGTGGGGCGGTGACCGCGGAGGGATGGCCGGAGGCGCGTCATCCTAGAGCCGGAACAGCCCGCCTGACCAGGGGTTTCGCAAGACGTATACGGCTTTGTCAGTGGGGTGGTGTGCAATGGATCTCGTGCCCGCGCTCGAAGAACCACTGAAAAAGGTGCTCGGTCCACCCACCGCGAAGGTGATGGCCGAGCATCTCGGCCTGCACACCGTCGGCGACCTCCTGCACCACTACCCGCGCAGATACGAGGAGCGGGGCCAGCTCACCCACCTGGCCGACCTCCCGATGGACGAGCACGTCACGGTGGTGGCGATGGTCGCCGACGCCCGTCTGCACACCTTCGCCTCCAGCAAGGCGCCGCGAGGCAAGGGCCAGCGCCTCGAAGTCACCATCACGGACGGCAACGGCCGCCTCCAGCTGGTCTTCTTCGGCAACGGCGTCCACAAGCCGCACAAGGAACTCCTGCCGGGCACCCGGGCGTTGTTCGCGGGCAAGGTCTCCGTCTTCAACCGCCGCCTCCAACTGGCGCATCCGGCGTACGAGTTGCTGCGCGGTGACGCGGAAGAGACGGTCGAGACCTGGGCCGGCGCCCTCATCCCCCTCTACCCCGCCACGGCGAAACTGGAGTCCTGGAAGATCGGCAAGGCGATCCAGCTGGTCCTGCCCAGCGCCCAGGAGGCGGTCGACCCCCTCCCGGACTCCCTGCGCGAGGGCCGCGGCCTGGTCTCCCTCCCCGAGGCCCTTCTCAAGATCCACCGCCCGCACACCAAGGCCGACATCGACGACGCCCGCACCCGCCTCAAATGGGACGAGGCCTTCGTCCTCCAGGTAGCCCTCGCCCGCCGCCGCCACGCCGACGCCCAACTCCCCGCGGTCGCCCGCAAACCCAAGCCGGACGGCCTCCTCTCGGCCTTCGACGACCGCCTCCCCTTCACCCTCACCGAGGGCCAGCAGAAGGTCTCCAAGGAGATCTTCGACGACCTGGCGACGGAACACCCGATGCACAGGCTGCTGCAAGGAGAAGTGGGTTCGGGAAAGACGATGGTCGCCCTGCGCGCCATGCTCGCCACCGTCGACGCGGGCGGCCAGGCGGCCATGCTCGCGCCCACCGAGGTCCTCGCCCAGCAGCACCACCGCTCGGTCGTCGAGATGATGGGCGAGCTGGCCGAGGGCGGCATGCTGGGCGGCTCCGAGCACGCCACGAAGGTGGTGCTGCTGACCGGCTCCATGGGGACGGCGGCTCGCCGGCAGGCCCTGCTCGACCTTGTCACCGGCGAGGCGGGCATCGTCATCGGCACGCACGCGCTGATCGAGGACAAGGTCCAGTTCCACGACCTCGGCCTGGTCGTGGTGGACGAACAGCACCGCTTCGGCGTCGAGCAGCGCGACGCCCTGCGCGGCAAGGGCAAACAGCCCCCGCACCTCCTCGTCATGACGGCCACGCCCATCCCGCGCACGGTCGCGATGACGGTCTTCGGCGACCTGGAGACCTCGGTCCTGGACCAGCTCCCGGCGGGCCGTTCCCCGATCGCCAGCCATGTCGTCCCCGCCGCCGACAAGCCCCACTTCCTGGCCCGCGCCTGGGAGCGGGTGCGCGAGGAGGTGGAGAACGGCCATCAGGCGTACGTCGTCTGCCCCCGCATCGGCGACGACGAGGACGACCCCAAGAAGGCCCGCAAGTCCGCCGAGGACGAGGCCGAGAAGCGCCCGCCGATGGCCGTCCTGGAGGTCGCCGACCAGCTCGCCAAGGGCCCGCTGAACGGCCTCAGGGTCGAGGTCCTGCACGGCCGTATGCACCCCGACGACAAGGACGCGGTCATGCGCCGCTTCGCCGCCGGCGAGACCCATGTCCTGGTCGCCACCACGGTCATCGAGGTCGGCGTCAACGTCCCCAACGCCACCGCCATGGTGATCATGGACGCGGACCGCTTCGGCGTCTCCCAGCTCCACCAGCTCCGCGGCCGGGTGGGCCGAGGCTCGGCGGCCGGCCTCTGCCTCCTGGTCACCGAGATGCCGGAGGCCAGCGCCGCCCGCCAGCGCCTGACCGCGGTGGCCTCGACCCAGGACGGCTTCGAACTCTCCCGCATCGACCTCGAACAACGCCGCGAGGGCGACGTCCTCGGCCAGGCCCAGTCCGGCGCCCGCACCTCCCTGAAGGTCCTCGCCGTCATCGAGGACGAGGAGGTCATCGCGCAGGCGCGGGAGGAAGCGGTGGCGGTGGTGGAGGCGGACCCGGAACTGGAGAACCTCCCGGGTCTGCGCACGGCGCTCGACGCCCTCTTGGACGAGGAGAGAGAGCAGTACCTGGAAAAGGGCTGAGAAAATGAATCCGCCACCTCCCCCGAACAAGGACCGAAGATGACTCGCGTGATCGCCGGCAAGGCCGGCGGACGTCGCCTGGCAGTACCGCCGGGAAACGGCACCCGCCCCACCTCCGACCGCGCACGCGAGGGTCTCCTCTCCACCTGGCAGTCCCTCCTGGGCGGCCCCCTGGACGGCGAGCGCGTCCTCGACCTCTACGCCGGATCGGGCGCCGTCGGCCTAGAAGCCCTCTCCCGCGGCGCGAGCCACACCCTCCTCGTCGAGGCCGACGCCCGAGCCGCCCGCACCATCCGCGAGAACGTCAAGAACCTCGGCCTCCCCGGCGCCGAGGTCCGGGCGGGCAAAGCGGAGCAGATCATCCAGCAACCGGCGCCGACCGAGCCGTACGACATCGTCTTCCTGGACCCGCCGTACCGAGTCACAGATCACGATCTTCGGGAGATTCTCCTCACACTCCGCTCGGGGGGCTGGCTCGCGGCGGACGCGCTCGTCACCGTGGAGCGCAGCACCAGAGGCGGTGAATTCGGATGGCCGGAGGGTTTTGCAGCACTCCGGTCCCGTCGCTACGGCGAGGGAACGTTTTGGTACGGTCGCGCCGCCTCTACGTGCGAAGACGCACGATGACCGGACCGGAGAGCGAGGGAACTCAAGTGCGCCGCGCCGTCTGTCCCGGGTCGTTCGACCCGATCACCAACGGACATCTCGACATCATTTCCCGCGCCTCCCGTCTGTACGACGAGGTCTACGTCGCGGTCATGATCAACAAGTCCAAGAAGGGCCTGTTCGAGATCGACGAGCGGATCGATCTGATCCGCCAGGTCACCGCCGAGTACGGCAACGTGAAGGTCGAGGCCTTCCACGGACTTCTCGTCGACTACTGCAAGCAGCGCGACATCCCCGCGATCGTCAAGGGCCTGCGCGCGGTCAGCGACTTCGACTACGAGTTGCAGATGGCCCAGATGAACAACGGCCTCTCGGGCGTGGAGACCCTGTTCGTTCCCACCAACCCCACCTACAGCTTCCTGTCCTCCTCCCTCGTCAAGGAGGTCGCGACCTGGGGCGGCGACATCGCCCACCTGGTGCCGCCGGTCGTCCTGGAGGCCCTCAACGAGCGCCTGCACAGGGACTGATGGGGCTACAGTCGTCCCGTCCGTCTCCAACACAGCTGTAGAGAGTGGCGAGCACAGGTGGACGTGCAGAAGAAGCTCGACGAGATCGTCGCCTCGGTCTCCGGCGCCCGGTCGATGCCCATGTCGGCCTCGTGCGTGGTCAACCGCGCCGAACTGCTCGCGATGCTGGAGGAGGTCCGGGCGGCACTGCCCGACTCCCTCGCCCAGGCACAGGTGCTGATCGGCGACCGTGAGTCGATGGTCGAGCAGGCCCGCCAGGAGGCCGAGCGGATCATCTCCGGCGCGCACGCCGAGCGCGGCTCGCTGATCTCCGACACCGAGGTGGCCCGCCGCTCGCAGGCCGAGGCCGACCGGATCCTGAACGAGGCCCGCAGGGAGGCCGAGGAGGTCCGCGCCGAGGCCGACGACTACGTCGACTCCAAGCTCGCCAACTTCGAGGTCGTCCTCACCAAGACCCTCGGCTCGGTCGGCCGCGGCCGCGAGAAGCTCCTCGGCACCGGACCGGGCCTGGACGAGCAGGGCTACGAGGACGAGGACGCCCCCGAGCGCAGCCACGACCCCGAGACCCTGCGCCGCGACGCCGACGCCTACGTCGACTCCAAGCTCGGCGCCTTCGAGGCGGTCCTCGCCAAGACCCTGGACGCCGTCGGCAAGGGCCGCGCCAAGCTGCACGGCCGGATCGCCACCGACGACCTCGGCGCCCTCGCCGACGACCTCTCCACCGTCCAGCACTCCAGCGACGCCGACTACCTCGCCGACCTCGCGGCCCTCGCCGAGCAGGACACCCCGGCGGCCCCGGCCGAGCAGCCGGAGTACGCCCAGCAGCCGGCCTACGGCTATCAGCAGACGGACACCTACGGCGGCTACCCGCAGCAGGCCTACGCCCAGCAGCAGGACGCCTACGGCTACCAGCAGGCCGATCCCTACGCCTACCAGGGCTACGACGCCCAGCAGGCCTCCTACGACGCCGGACAGGCCCAGCAGGCCCAGCAGGCCGCGCAGGCCCAGCAGTCGTACGCGCTCGACGAGACCAGCCTCTTCGACACCGGCATGATCACGCCGGAGCAGCTGAGGGCGTACGAGCAGGGTCGCGGCCAGTAAGGACCGGTCGGAGACCGGTCGCCGGCCACCGGATTGGGCCGTGAGCGAAAGGTCCAGTATCCTGGCTCTTCGGTCGCGTGTACGTCCGCGATCAACGCTGCCCGGGAACACCGAAGGGCGGCGTCCCCATGAGTTCGAAGATCGAAAGCAGGAATGGCTCTGAACGCCCGCCTCGACCACCGCAACCCTCTCGTGTTCGATACGCGCGAGCTGGGGCGGCGTCCTGGTGCGTTGCAGCGCCTGACCCGTGAGATCGACGCCCCCAAGGATCTCGGGATCCAGGGAGTCATCGGAGTGCCGGAAGGCGCCCCGATGGAGCTTGAACTCCGCCTTGAGTCGGTCATGGAAGGGGTGCTTGTCACAGGCACCGCCCGTGCACAGGCCAAGGGGGAGTGCGTAAGGTGTCTGGAGCCGCTCGAGCTCACCCTCGAAGCGGACTTCCAGGAGATGTTCTCGTACCCTGACGCCGATGAGCGGGGCCGCGCGAAAGCGACGGAGCCCGACGACGACGCCGAGGACGACGAGGACAGGCTCTATCTCGAGGACGGCCTGTTCGACCTCGAACCCGTGCTGCGTGACGCGGTGGTGCTTGCCCTGCCGATGCAGCCGGTGTGCCAGGACGACTGTCTGGGCCTGTGCTCCGAGTGCGGAGCGCGGCTCACGGACGACCCGGACCACCACCATGACGCCGTCGACATCCGTTGGGCGGCATTGCAGGGACTCGCCGGTTCACTCGAAGATGGCGAGAAGGACGAGATGAGCGGCGGCGCGCTTCCATCAGCGCACGCCGACGAGAAGCAGGAGAAGTAGCCGTGGCTGTTCCGAAGCGGAAGATGTCGCGCAGCAACACGCGCCACCGCCGGTCGCAGTGGAAGGCTGCGGTCCCCACCCTGGTTGCGTGCGAGCGCTGCCACGAGCCCAAGATGCAGCACATCGCGTGCCCGTCTTGCGGCACCTACAACAAGCGCCAGGTCCTCGAGGTCTGAGCGGCTGGTGAGAGGCACTGTGTCCACGCCGAAGAAGAACTCTGCGGAGACCACGGCCTCGTCCCACACGCTGTTGGAAGGGCGGCTCGGGTACAAGCTCGAGTCCGCCCTTCTGGTGCGTGCGCTGACCCACCGGTCCTACGCGTACGAGAACGGCGGTCTGCCGACCAACGAGCGGCTGGAGTTCCTCGGGGACTCCGTGCTCGGCCTCGTGGTCACGGACACGCTGTACCGCACCCACCCCGACCTGCCCGAAGGCCAGCTGGCCAAGTTGCGGGCCGCGGTGGTCAACTCTCGTGCGCTGGCGGAGGTGGGCCGTGGGCTCGACCTTGGCTCCTTCATCCGGCTCGGCCGCGGTGAAGAGGGCACGGGTGGCCGGGACAAGGCATCCATCCTCGCCGACACCCTCGAAGCGGTGATCGGCGCGGTCTATCTCGACCAGGGTCTGGACGCGGCGGGCGAACTCGTCCACCGGCTCTTCGACCCGCTGATCGAGAAGTCCTCCAACCTCGGTGCCGGCCTGGACTGGAAGACCAGTCTCCAGGAGCTCACCGCGACCGAAGGACTCGGCGTGCCCGAGTACCAGGTCTCGGAGACCGGCCCCGACCACGAGAAGACCTTCACTGCTGCCGCCCGCGTCGGAGGCGTCTCGTACGGCACCGGCACCGGCCGCAGCAAGAAGGAGGCGGAGCAGCAGGCCGCCGAGTCCGCCTGGCGGTCCATCCGGGCCGCGGCGGACGAGCGCGCCAAGGCTGCTGCGAAGGCCGCCGAGGCCGACGCGGGTGCCGATGAGGCGTCCGCCTCCGCCTGACCGAACAGAGCAGTACGCCGAGCGCCCGTCCCACACCGGGGCGGGCGCTCGGTTCATACACCGGCTTGTCACGGGGGATCCCATGCCCGAGTTGCCCGAGGTCGAGGTCGTACGACGCGGTCTGGAGCGGTGGGTCGCCCATCGCGCGGTCGCCGAGGCCGAGGTACTGCACCCGCGTGCGGTACGCCGCCACATCGCCGGTGCCGACGACTTCACGCACCGCCTCAAGGGCCACCGCATCGGCGTCCCCAGCCGCCGCGGCAAGTACCTGTGGCTGCCGCTGGAGGACACCAACCAGTCGGTCCTGGCGCATCTCGGCATGAGCGGCCAGCTCCTGGTCCAGCCGCACGAGTCACCGGACGAGAAGCATCTGCGCATCCGCGTCCGCTTCGCCGACGGTCTCGGCACCGAACTCCGTTTCGTCGACCAACGCACCTTCGGTGGGCTGTCGTTGCACGACAACACCGAGGACGGCCTGCCCGACGTCATCGCGCACATCGCCCGCGACCCCCTCGACCCGCTCTTCGACGACGAGGCCTTTCACCAGAACCTGCGCCGCAAGCGCACGACCATCAAACGGGCCCTGCTGGACCAGTCGTTGATCAGCGGAGTCGGCAACATCTACGCGGACGAGGCACTTTGGCGCTCCCGCGTCCACTACGAGCGTCCGACCGCCGGCTTCACCCGCCCGCGCACGGCCGAACTCCTGGGCCACGTAAGGGATGTGATGAACGCGGCCCTCTCGGTCGGCGGCACCAGCTTCGACAGCCTGTACGTCAACGTCAATGGAGAGTCCGGCTACTTCGACCGCTCGCTCGACGCGTACGGCCGTGAAGGCCTGCCCTGCAAGCGGTGCGGTACGCCGATGCGCCGACGGCCGTGGATGAACCGGTCGAGCTACTTCTGCCCGAAGTGTCAGAGGGCGCCGCGCGTCTCGTCGTAGCGCTGGCGAGCGTCGAGCACGTCGTCCATCCGGCCCTCCAGGAAGTGGATGAGGCCGAGCAGTCGCTTGGCCATCTCCTGGCCCAGCGGCGTCAGTTCGTAGTCCACGCGGGGCGGGTTGGTCGGCTGGGCCTCGCGGTGCACCAGGCCGTCGCGCTCCAGCGCGTGCAGGGTCTGGGACAGCATCTTCTCGCTCACGCCGTCGACGCGACGGCGCAGTTCGTTGAAGCGCAGGGAGCCCTCGTGCAGCGCGCCGAGCGTGAGCGCGCCCCAGCGGCCGGTGATGTGCTCCAGCGTGCCCCGTGACGGGCAGGCCTTGGCGAACACGTCGAAAGCCAGGTCCTGGTCCTGCTCCGGTGTGCGCTCCTGCGTGATGTCCATACCTCAAGCGTACTCGAACGCAGCGCTAACCGGTAGGTTGCACTAACTAGAAGTTAGTGCTTTCCTTTCTTCATTGTCAGTGACCTGCGCATCTCAGGAGTACGCATCGTGACCACCCCTGTTGTCTCCATCGCCTATCACTCCGGCTACGGCCACACCGCCGTCCTCGCCGAGGCCGTCCGCGCCGGTGCGCTGGAGGCCGGAGCGGAGGTGCATCTGATCAACGTCGCCGAGATCACCGAGGAGCAGTGGACCGTCCTCGATGGCTCCGACGCGATCGTCTTCGGCTCGCCGACCTACATGGGCACCGCGTCCGGCCCCTTCCATGTCTTCGCCGAGGCGACCTCGAAGCGCTGGTTCGGACAGGACTGGAAGGACAAGCTGGCCGCCGGCTTCACCAACTCCGGTTCCAAGAGCGGCGACAAGCTGCACACCCTCCAGTTCTTCCAGATCCTCGCCGCCCAGCACGGCATGCACTGGATCAACCTCGGTCTGCACCCGGGCTGGAACAACAGCGAGGGCTCCGAGCACGACCTCAACCGCCTCGGCGTCTTCGCGGGCGCTGCCGCGCAGACCAACGTCGACGAGGGCCCGGACGCCGTCCACAAGGCCGACGTGGCGACGGCCGAGCACCTCGGGCGCAGGCTTGCCGAGACGGCGAAGGTGTTCGCGCACGGGCGCACCGCCGTCGCCGCGTAAGCACCGACGCAACACGAAGGGGCTCCCATCCGGTCACCGGACGGGAGCCCCTCGTCGTGCGCGCTGCTCAGTAGCCGAAGTCCTGCGTCCACCAAGGGCCGCCGGAGCCGAAGTGAACACCCACGCCCAGCGTCTTGAAATCGCAGTTCAGGATGTTCGCCTTGTGGCCGGGGCTGTTCATCCAGGCCTCCATCACCGCTGCCGCGTCGGCCTGGCCCCGGGCTATGTTCTCGCCGCCGAGGCTGCTGATGCCGGCCGCCTCGGCCCGGTCCCAGGGGGTCTTGCCGCTGGGGTCGGTGTGGTCGAAGAAGCCCTCGGCCGCCATGGCGTCGCTGAAGTCCTCGGCGAGCTTGCCCAGCGCGCTGTTCGCGGACACCGCGGTGCAGCCCACCTTCGCCCGCTCCTCGTTCACCAGCTTCAGCACCTCGGCCTCGGCCTGCGCCTCGGCCGACACCGTGATGCCCGGAGCGGTGGTGTTCTGCGGCGCCTTGGTGGCCGTCCGCGAAGGAGTCGCCTTCGGCTCCTTGCTCGGCGTCTTCGTCGGCTTCTCGGTCGGCGTCTTGGTCGGCGCCGCCGTCGAGGCCGAGGCGGACGGGGTCGGCGAGGCCGTGCGGTCGCCGTCGCGGCTGGCCGCCTCGTCCTCCCGGCCGTCGTCGGCGCTGCCGGACGTGCCGCCCTGCTCGGTCGCGGAGTTGGTCGGGGTGTCCGCGGCCTGCACCTTGTCGGCGCCGCTGCCGCCGCCGAGCTTGTAGTTGTCGAGGCCGGGCACCACACCGGTGGCGACCGCGACGGTGCCGATGGCGACCGCGGCGGAGACCCCGAGCAGACCGGTCTTGACCGGCGTCACGACCCGCTTCTTGCGCCGGCGTCGCGAGCCCCCGCGCCGCGGCCCGTCGTCCGGCGAGAAGCCCTCGCTCGGGAACATGGCGGTGCCGCTGGTGTGGGCGTAGTCGTCGTTCGTCGCGAAGAGGTAGGCCTCGCTGCGGGAGTGCGCCTCGGGGTTCAAGTAGGGCGCGATGCCCATGGTGGGGTGCTCGCCCGTGTGCGGACCCCGGGCGTCGGCCTCGAAGTCGTACGAGAACTGCCGGTCGATGCCGTACGCGTGCTGCTGGTCGATGCCGTACGAGTCCTGCTGGTCATTGCTGTACGAGTTCTGCGGGTCGTAGCCGCTCGTGTACGAGCCGTCTGTTTCCGTGACCCCCGTGGCGCGGCCCGTGGCGGCGCGGCCGGCGGCGGAGCGTCGGTGGCGTCCCATGTGTCCTGGCCTTCCTCGTCCTTTGTGGCCGACTCGTCCCCGGCGGTCGGACCGAACTCACAAAACTCACACGATCGAGTGAGTTTCGTATGAGATTCATTGGCAGGGGACGGTACCGCATGGCGCCAGGGGAGGGAGCGCCCGGAGAGACATTGGTTGGTTAGGTTGCACTCATGAGCGAGGATGTACGACTGGTCGCCTGGGTGCGGGGACGCGTCCAAGGTGTGGGTTTCCGCTGGTTCACGCGGGCCAAGGCCCTGGAGCTCGGTGGGCTGAGTGGTTTTGCTCTCAATTTGGGGGACGGACGGGTCCAGGTGGTCGCCGAGGGCCCGCGCGAAGGGTGCGAGGGACTCCTCCAGTGGCTTCTGGGTGACGACACGCCCGGACGCGTGGACGGCGTCACCGAGATCTGGGACACACCCCGCGGGGGTTACGACGGCTTCGCCATCCGTTGAACCGATTCTGTAAACCACGCCTGGTGGAAGCGGAGGGACATGCCACCGGCAGCTGCCCGAAGCAGAAAGGCCCTGGTGGTTGCCAAGAACGGCTTTTCCTGGGAGGCTCCGCACTTAAGGATGATCGCTACGCCCCGAGGGCCCCGCAGGAGTCGCTGCGCTGCCGTTTCCCGGCCGCGCACCCCCGGTTGCCGCCAATACGGGGCGTGATCGTGTTGACCGTCAAACTTTTTGGTGAGACGCTGAAGTCACCCCGCGCACCTTAGCTGTTTGGCATGGTTGAACGGCAACAGAAACTCAACAGTGTCAAGCATCGCGGGTGCGAATCCCTCACGACCCACACCGCTTCGGTCGGTCACTCAGTGTGGAGGACCATCCATCATGGCAAAGGCGCTTCTCGGTTACGTCGGCGGCTCCGACCCGCGACTCATCGCCGAGATGCGACGGCTCCAGCAGCGCGTACAGGACCTCGAATCCGAGCTCGTACGGATTCAGGCCGAGAACGACGCGCTCGCGGCTGCCGCTTCTCACGACTCGCTTCTGGAGAGCATCGACGCACACCAGGCGGAGCCTGCGCTCACCTGATCACTGCATCGCATCACGACAAGCAGTGGTTGGGCTGCCTGTATCAACCGCTAAGTTGTCAGAGTTGCAAGGGACGCTTCGGCGTCCCTTCTTTCTTTCCCCCGCACTTCCCTCACTCTCTTTAACGTCTGATGTGCCCTGCACGTTCATGGGTGAAACCGCGGGAAACAGCACGTTCATGGAGTGAGACAACCCCGGCGGGTAGAGTCCAGCGGCGTGCACCTCAAGGCCCTGACCCTCCGTGGGTTCAAGTCGTTCGCCTCGGCGACCACGCTCCGGTTCGAGCCGGGCATCACGTGTGTCGTGGGACCGAACGGCTCGGGCAAGTCCAACGTCGTCGACGCCCTCAGCTGGGTCATGGGCGAGCAGGGTGCCAAGTCGCTGCGCGGCGGCAAGATGGAGGACGTCATCTTCGCCGGCACCACCGGGCGTCCGCCGCTGGGCCGCGCCGAGGTGTCCCTGACCATCGACAACTCCGACGGGGCGCTGCCCATCGAGTACGCCGAGGTCACCATCACGCGGATCATGTTCCGCAACGGCGGCAGCGAGTACCAGATCAACGGCGACACCTGCCGCCTCCTCGACATCCAGGACCTTCTCTCCGACTCCGGCATCGGCCGCGAGATGCACGTCATCGTCGGCCAGGGCCAGCTCGACTCCGTGCTGCACGCCGACCCGATGGGCCGCCGCGCCTTCATCGAGGAGGCGGCCGGAGTCCTCAAACACCGCAAGCGCAAGGAGAAGGCCCTCCGCAAGCTGGACGCGATGCAGGCCAACCTCGCGCGCGTGCAGGACCTCACGGACGAACTCCGAAGGCAGCTCAAGCCGCTGGGCCGCCAGGCGGCGGTCGCCAGAAGGGCCGCCGTCATCCAGGCCGATCTCCGGGACGCGCGACTGCGGTTGCTCGCGGACGACCTCGTACGACTGCGCGAGGCGCTCAAGACCGAGGTCGCCGACGAGGCCGCCCTGAAGGAGCGCAAGGAGGCCGCCGAACAGGAGCTGAAGAAGGCGCTCCAGCGCGAGGCACTCCTGGAGGACGAGGTACGGCAGCTCACGCCACGCCTCCAGCGCGCCCAGCAGACCTGGTACGAGCTCTCCCAGCTCGCCGAGCGGGTGCGCGGCACCATCTCGCTCGCCGACGCGCGCGTGAAGAGCGCGACCTCCGCCCCGCCCGAGGAACGCCGGGGCCGCGACCCCGAGGACATGGAGCGCGAGGCCGCCCGCATCCGCGAGCAGGAGGCCGAGCTGGAGGCTGCCCTGGAGGCGGCCGAGCGGGCCCTGGAGGACACGGTCGCCCACCGCGCCGAGCTGGAACGCGCGCTGGCCGACGAGGAACGGCGTCTGAAGGACGTGGCCCGTGCCATCGCCGACCGCCGTGAGGGCCTGGCCCGCCTGAACGGCCAGGTCAACGCGGCCCGTTCACGCGCCGCCTCCGCCCAGGCCGAGATCGACCGCCTGGCCGCGGCACGGGACGAGGCCCAGGAACGGGCCTTCGCCGCGCAGGAGGAGTACGAGACGCTCAAGGCCGAGGTCGACGGGCTCGATGCGGGCGACGCGGAGCTCGCGGAACAGCATGACGCGGCGAAGGCGGCACTGGCCGAGGCGGAGGCCACTCTGACGGCCGCGCGCGAAGCGGCGACGGCGGCGGAGCGCAGGCGCGCGGCGACACAGGCCCGGCACGAGGCGCTGGCGCTGGGCCTGCGCAGGAAGGACGGGACGGGCATACTGCTGGGCGCGAAGGACCGCCTCACCGGTCTGCTGGGACCGGCGGCGGAGCTGTTGACGGTGACACCGGGCCATGAGGTGGCGCTGGCGGCGGCATTCGGCGCGGCAGCGGACGCACTGGCGGTCACGTCCCCGTCAGCGGCGGCGGACGCCATCCGCCTGCTGCGCAAACAGGACGGCGGACGAGCGTCACTGCTGCTCGCCGGGTCCCCTGAAGCGCCCCCTGGGGGCGCGGGGAACGGCGCGACCAGCCACAACGAACCCGCACCCGCCACACAACCCAACGCATCCGATTTCGTCCGCGGCCCTTCCGACCTCATGCCGGCGGTACAACGCCTCCTCCACGGCATCGTCGTCGTCAGCACCCTCGAAGACGCCGAAGACCTCGTCTACGCCAACCCCCACCTCACCGCGGTCACCGCCGAAGGCGACCTGCTCAGCGCCCACTTCGCCCACGGCGGCTCCGCGGGCGCCCCCAGCCTTCTCGAAGTACAGGCCTCCGTCGACGAGGCGGCCGCGGAGCTGGAAGAGCTGGCCGTCCAGTGCGAGGCGCTCACCGAGGCACAGCACACGGCAGCGGACCGGCGTAAGGAAAGCACCGCCCTCGTCGAGGAGCTCGCGGAGCGCCGCCGGGCCGCGGACCGGGAGAAGTCCGCCGTCGCCCAGCAGCTCGGCCGGCTCGCCGGGCAGGCGAAGGGCGCCGCGGGGGAGGCCGAGCGGTCCACCGCGGCCGCCGCCCGGGCCCAGGACGCACTCGACAAGGCGCTCCAGGACGTCGAGGAACTCGCCGAACGCCTCGCCGTCGCCGAGGAGATGCCCGTCGAGGAGGAGCCGGACACCGCCGTACGGGACCGGCTCGCCGCCGACGGCGCCAATGCGCGGCAGACCGAGATGGAGGCCCGTCTCCAGGTCCGTACGCACGAGGAGCGCGTCAAGGGTCTCGCCGGCCGCGCCGACTCCCTCGACCGTGCCGCCCGCGCGGAGCGCGACGCACGCGCGCGTGCGGAGCAGCGGCGGGCGCGGCTGCGGCACGAGGCCGCGGTGGCGGAGGCGGTCGCCTCGGGTGCCCGGCAGTTGCTGACGTACGTCGAGATGTCGCTCGGCCGCGCGGATGCCGAGCGGACCGCCGCCGACGCCGCCAAGGCCCGCCGGGAGCAGGAGCTCACCGCCGCTCGTTCCGCCGGCCGTGATCTCAAGGCCGAGCTCGACAAGCTCACCGACTTCGTCCACCGCGGCGAGGTCCTCGGCGCCGAGAAGCGGATGCGGATCGAGCAGCTGGAGACCAAGGCGCTGGAGGAGCTGGGGGTCGAGCCCGCGGGGCTGGTCTCCGAGTACGGCCCGCATCAGCTCGTACCGCCCTCTCCGCCCGCCGAGGGCGAGGAGCTGCCGGAGGACCCGGAGCATCCGCGCAACCAGCCGAAGCAGTTCCACCGGGCGGAGCAGGAGCGGCGGCTCAAGGCGGCTGAGCGGGCCTACCAGCAGCTTGGCAAGGTCAATCCGCTGGCGCTTGAGGAGTTCGCGGCGTTGGAGGAGCGGCACAAGTTCCTCAGCGAGCAGCTGGAGGACCTGAGGAAGACCCGGGCCGATCTCCTCCAGGTGGTGAAGGAGGTCGACGAGCGCGTCGAGCAGGTCTTCACCGAGGCGTACCGGGACACGGCCCGGGAGTTCGAGGGTGTCTTCAGCCGGCTGTTCCCGGGCGGTGAGGGGCGGTTGATCCTGACCGATCCCGACAACATGCTCACCACGGGCGTGGACGTCGAGGCGCGTCCGCCGGGCAAGAAGGTCAAGCGGCTCAGTCTGCTGTCCGGTGGCGAGCGTTCCCTCACGGCCGTAGCGTTGCTCGTGTCGATCTTCAAGGCCCGGCCGAGCCCGTTCTATGTGATGGACGAGGTCGAGGCCGCGCTCGACGACACCAATCTTCAGCGACTGATCCGGATCATGCAGGAGTTGCAGGAGGCCTCGCAGCTCATCGTGATCACGCACCAGAAGCGGACGATGGAGGTCGCCGACGCGCTGTACGGCGTCTCCATGCAGGGCGACGGCGTCTCGAAGGTCATCAGCCAGCGGCTGCGCTGATCTCGTCTACCCGGTCTTCACTTCTTCAATCTTTAAACCCAACCTCCTCACTGGTGCCTGTTTTCTCACATCACTTCGTCTGTTGACTTCACAACTTGAAGGCATAAGGTCTGCATCGTTGTTCTTGCCTTCAGGCAGCGTTGCCGATGGCCTTAGGAGTTGAACGTGACCAGCACTGCGCAGCCACCCAAGTCAGGAGCCAGGACGGCTCATCCCGATCATCTCGGGCACGTCATCTTCATCGCGGCGGCGGCCGCGATGGGCGGTTTCCTCTTCGGCTACGACAGTTCCGTGATCAACGGCGCTGTCGAGGCCATCCGGGGCCGCTACGACATCGGCTCGGCGGCGCTGGCGCAGGTCATCGCCATCGCCCTGATCGGCTGCGCCATCGGCGCCGCGACCGCGGGCCGTATCGCCGACCGCATCGGCCGCATCCGCTGTATGCAGATCTCGGCCGTGCTCTTCACGGTGAGCGCCGTGGGTTCGGCGCTGCCCTTCGCGCTCTGGGACCTCGCCTTCTGGCGCATCGTCGGCGGCTTCGCCATCGGTATGGCCTCCGTGATCGGCCCCGCCTACATCGCCGAGGTCGCCCCGCCGGCCTACCGCGGCCGTCTCGGTTCCTTCCAGCAGGCCGCGATCGTCATCGGCATCGCCATCTCGCAGCTGGTCAACTGGGGCCTGCTCAACGCGGCCGGCGGCGACCAGCGCGGCGAGCTGATGGGCCTGGAGGCCTGGCAGGTCATGCTCGGCGTCATGGTGATCCCGGCCGTCCTCTACGGCCTGCTCTCCTTCGCCATCCCCGAGTCCCCGCGCTTCCTCATCTCCGTCGGCAAGCACGAGCGCGCCCGCGAGATCCTCAAGGAGGTCGAGGGCGACAAGGTGAACCTCGACGCCCGGGTGGCCGAGATCGAGCACGCCATGAGCAGCGAGCACAGGTCCACCTTCAAGGACCTGCTCGGCGGCGGCTTCTTCTTCAAGCCGATCGTCTGGGTCGGTATCGGGCTGTCGGTCTTCCAGCAGTTCGTCGGCATCAACGTCGCGTTCTACTACTCCTCGACGCTGTGGCAGTCGGTCGGCGTCGACCCGACGGACTCGTTCTTCTACTCCTTCACGACGTCGATCATCAACATCGTCGGCACCGTGATCGCCATGATCTTCGTCGACCGCGTCGGCCGTAAGCCGCTGGCCCTCATCGGCTCCGTCGGCATGGTGATCGGTCTCGGCCTGGAGGCCTGGGCGTTCTCCTTCGACCTGGTCGACGGCAAGCTCCCGGCCGCCCAGGGCTGGACCGCCCTCATCGCGGCCCACGTCTTCGTCCTCTTCTTCGCCCTGTCCTGGGGTGTCGTCGTCTGGGTCTTCCTCGGCGAGATGTTCCCGAACCGGATCCGTGCCGCCGCCCTGGGCGTCGCCGCCTCCGCGCAGTGGATCGCCAACTGGGCCATCACCGCGAGCTTCCCGTCGCTGGCCGACTGGAACCTCTCCGCGACCTACGTGATCTACACGGTCTTCGCCGCGCTCTCCATCCCCTTCGTTCTCAAGTACGTCAAGGAGACGAAGGGCAAGGCGCTGGAGGAGATGGGCTGAGCGGCCCGCACGAACCCGGGGAGACGGGCCCAACCCCGCCGCCCGTCTCCCCGTGACCGTCACCGCCGTCCCGGCTCAGCCACTGCCCGAGCCGGGGCGGCGGTGTCGTGTCATGGAGGTCAGCCGCCGAGCCCCGGCAGGACCTCCTCGCAGAACAGCCGCAGACTCCGCCACCCCTCCGCGACCGGCATCCCGCCCGCCAGCGGATGCAGTACGAGGTTGTCGAGGCCCTGCGTCACACACTCGTCCGGCGTCAGAATCCGGTACACGCCCTCGGCGCGCAGCTCCTCCACACTCGTCGCCGCCGACCTCACCGCCGACCGGATGTCCCCGGACTGCCAGGAGGCGTACGTCCGGGCCTCGTGCAGGAAGTGCTCCCCGTGCGCGGCCCACACCGCCTCCGGGTCCTCGGCGATGTGCAGCAACGGGGTCTCGGCGGCCGGCATCATCGTCCAGCCCTCCGTCCCGTACTCGACGAGCCGCTCCTTGTAGTACGCCTCCAGCTCCGGCAGATGCGCGCTGGGGAAGAACGGCAGCCCGAGCCGGGCGGCGCGGCGGGCGGCGGCCTTCGAGGCGCCGCCGACCAGGAGAAGGGGGTGCGGGTCGGTGAACGGGCGCGGGGTGACCCGTACCGTACGGCCCCGGTACGCGAACTCCTCGCCGGTCCACGCCTTCAGCAGCGTCTCCAGCAGTTCGTCCTGGAGTTTGCCGCGCCGCTTCCACTCCACGTCGAAGAGGGCGTACTCCTCGGGCCGGTAGCCGATCCCGGCGACCGTGACCAGGCGTCCGCCGCTCAGCAGGTCCAGTACGGCGATCTCCTCGGCCAGCCGCAGCGGGTCGTGGAGCGGGCCGATGACCGCGGAGACGGTGACCGCGATGCGGCGGGTGGCGCCGAAGACGGCTCCCGCGAAGGCGAAGGGGGAGGGGAGCCAGTTGTTCGCGACGCCGTGGTGCTCCTCCGTCTGCACGGTGGTGACGCCGTGTTCGTCGGCGTACGCGGCCATCTCCAGGGCGGCCTGGTAGCGGGCGCGGAGGGAGGCGGGGGTGGCGGCGGGCTCGACGAGGTTGAAACGGACGACGGAGACGGGCATGGGGGTCTCCCTTCACCGGGCGGGGTGTGGAGGGGGACGTTAGCTGACGGTGTGTCAGACATCCAGAGCGGTGTCGCAGGACTCCATGACTGATACTGGACGGGTTATGGAAACCGTCATCCTTGCTGTAGTCATCGCCGTGGTCGTGCTCGGTGTGCTCGGCGGGCTCGTCGTCGGCAGCCGACGTAAGAAGCCGCTGCCTCCGCCGCCTCCCGCAGCCCCCGACCTCACCGCCCCTCCGGCCGAGCCGCACATCGGCGACGAGGCCGAGACGCCCCGCGACGAACCGCGCCGGACGATAGAGGAGGTGGACCTGCCCGACGGCACCGCTCCGGCCGCCGTCGAGGAACCGCCCGTCGTCGAAGAGCTCCCGCCGACCCAGATCGAGGTCCCGGAGCCCACCGCCGGCCGCCTGGTGCGGCTGCGCTCCCGTCTCTCCCGCTCGCAGAACGCGCTCGGCAAGGGCCTGCTGACCCTGCTGTCCCGCGAGCACCTCGACGACGACACCTGGGAGGAGATCGAGGACACCCTGCTCACCGCCGACGTCGGCGTCGCCCCCACCCAGGAACTGGTCGAGGGCCTGCGCGAGCGCGTGAAGGTGCTCGGCACCCGTACCCCCGAGGACTTGCGCGGCCTGCTGCGCGAGGAACTCCTGAAGCTGGTCGGCACCGACTTCGACCGCACGGTCAGGACCGAGCCCGAGACCAGCAAGCCCGGCATCGTCATGGTCGTCGGCGTCAACGGCACCGGCAAGACCACGACCACCGGCAAGCTCGCCCGGGTCCTGGTGGCCGACGGCCGGAGTGTGGTGCTCGGCGCCGCGGACACCTTCCGTGCCGCCGCCGCCGACCAGCTCCAGACCTGGGGTGAGCGCGTCGGCGCCCACACCGTGCGCGGTCCCGAGGGCGGCGACCCCGCCTCCATCGCCTTCGACGCGGTCAAGGAGGGCAAGGAGATCGGTGCGGATGTCGTGCTGATCGACACCGCCGGGCGCCTCCACACCAAGACCGGGCTCATGGACGAGCTCGGCAAGGTCAAGCGGGTCATCGAGAAGCAGGCGCCGCTGGACGAGGTGCTGCTGGTGCTGGACGCGACCACCGGGCAGAACGGTCTGGTGCAGGCCCGCGTGTTCGCCGAGGTCGTCGACATCACCGGCATCGTCCTCACCAAGCTCGACGGCACGGCCAAGGGCGGCATCGTCGTCGCGGTCCAGCGGGAGCTGGGGGTGCCGGTGAAGCTGGTGGGGCTTGGCGAGGGTGCGGATGACTTGGCGCCCTTCGAGCCGGAGGCGTTCGTGGACGCGCTGATCGGCGACTGAACGCTCCGCTGGGAGAGCCGTGACAGGCCGGTGATCGTCTGCGGCGCCGTTGTGGCTTGTCGCGCAGTTCCCCGCGCCCCTTGGGCGCGTTGTCGAACCGTGCGTGAAGAAGTGCCCCGCCCCCAAGGTGCAGTTGGGAGCGGGGCACTTCGCTCTGTACGGCTATGCGCGCGACCGGTGTGCCACGTAAGCCAGCGTCCCCAGCAGCAGCCTCGCCGCCGGTGGCTTGGTCGCCGAGTCCAGGGCGGGTGGCCGTAGCCAGCGCACCGGGCCCAGGCCGCCCCGGTCCGAAGGGGGTGCCGTGATGTGCGTGCCCGGACCGAGGCCCCGCAGATCGAGCGAGGTCGGGTCGTCCCAGCCCATGCGGTAGAGGAGTTCCGGGAGTTCGGCGGCGGCGCCGGGGGCGACGAAGAAGTGGGCGCGGCCGTCCGGGGTGGCGGCCACCGGGCCGAGGGGGAGGCCCATGCGCTCCAGGCGGACCAGGGCGCGGTGCCCGGCGGGCTCGGCCACCTCGATCACGTCGAAGGCGCGGCCGACCGGCAGCATCACCGCGGCGCCCGGGAACTCGGCCCAGGCGCCGGTCACTTCGTCCAGTGTCGCGCCCGCGGGCACCTCCGGCGCGAAGTCCAGCGGATGCGCGCCCGGTGCCCGGCAGTCGGAGTGCCCGCAGGAGCACGCGCCCGCGGCGGCCCGGGCGCCCGGGACCACGTCCCAGCCCCACAGGCCGGTGAACTCGGCCACGGCGGTGCACTCCGACGAGCGGCCGCGGCGACGCGAGGAGGACCGGATGTCGCGGATCCCCCGACTGCTGCCGATCGTGAAGCCCATGCCCCCTCCAACGGGTCCAGCGCACCGGTGGTTACGAGACGCGCACGGAAAGTGACCTGAGCGGTGCCGCGCACGTCCACTCGGCGCCCGGATGTGCCCCGGGTGGTGCGCCCGGTCACGCGCGCCCCTGAGTGCACCGCTCCGCCCACTCCCGGCCGTCCTATGTCAAGTGAATCGTGTACGGGCGACCGTGAGTTCATTCGAAGGGGTGGCGAATGGTGGCGTTTCCAGGATCGCCATGGCTGGAGGGGTGATCGTAGGATTACTGTGAGTGCACGAGTCCTGGGGGCACATCCACTCGTGGGTATGCCGGAGGCAAGCCGATATCCCGTTCGAAGGGTGACAACTGTCGGACAGGAAGCCGTATTTACCGGCATTCTGATAGGGCTTGGCGCACTCAGCGACAAGTGGTCTCAGGGATGGGGGCGTTCCAGTGAGCGGCAACGGCGGAAGTGGAACGGGCGCCGGCAGCGCGGCGAACGGCGACAAGCGCCCCAATGAGCTGCTCGGCTCCTGGTTCGTGCGCAGCGGCTGGTCGAAGGGTGAACTCGCCCGCCAAGTCAACCGCCGGGCCCGCCAGTTGGGCGCCAACCACATCTCCACCGACACCTCGCGCGTCCGCCGCTGGCTGGACGGCGAGAACCCCCGTGAGCCGATCCCCAGGATCCTGTCGGAGCTGTTCTCCGAGCGGTTCGGCTGTGTCGTCTCGGTCGAGGACCTTGGCCTGCGCGCCGCCCGCCAGTCACCCTCCGCGACCGGGGTCGACCTGCCCTGGACGGGCCCGCAGACCGTGGCCCTGCTCAGCGAGTTCTCGCGCAGCGACCTCATGCTGGCGCGGCGCGGCTTCCTCGGGACCTCGCTGGCCCTCTCCGCGGGCCCGTCCCTCATCGAGCCCATGCAGCGCTGGCTCGTCCCCACCCCGTCCACCGCGCACCACGAGCCCGAGTCCGCGGCCCGGCGCGGCGGCCGGCTCTCCAAGCCCGAGCTGGACCTCCTTGAGTCCACCACCGTGATGTTCCGGCAGTGGGACGCCCAGTGCGGCGGCGGCCTGCGCCGCAAGGCGGTCGTCGGACAGCTGCACGAGGTGACCGACCTCCTCCAGGAGCCCCAGCCCGAGTCCACCGCCCGCAAGCTGTTCAAGGTCGCCGCCGAGCTGGCCGAGCTCGCGGGCTGGATGTCGTACGACGTGGGACTCCAGCCCACCGCGCAGAAGTACTTCGTCCTCGCGCTGCACGCCGCCAAGGAAGCGGGCGACAAGCCGCTCGGCTCGTACATCCTCTCCAGCATGAGCCGCCAGATGATCCATCTCGGCCGGCCCGACGACGCCCTGGAACTGGTCCACCTCGCGCAGTACGGCAGCCGCGACTGCGCGAGCCCGCGGACCCAGTCGATGCTGTATGCGATGGAGGCCCGCGCGTACGCCAATATGGGACAGCCCGGCAAGTGCAAGCGTGCCGTCCGGATGGCCGAGGACACCTTCTCCGACGTCGACGAGTGGGACGAGCCGGACCCCGACTGGATCCGCTTCTTCTCCGAGGCCGAGCTGTACGGCGAGAACTCCCACTCCTACCGCGACCTCGCCTACGTCGCCGGCCGCAGCCCGACGTACGCCTCCCTGGCCGAGCCCCTGATGCGGCGGGCCGTGGAGCTCTTCGCCCAGGACCAGGAGCACCAGCGGTCGTACGCACTCAACCTGATCGGCATGGCCACCGTGCACCTGCTCCAGCGGGAACCCGAGCGCAGCGCGGTGCTGGCCGAGGAGGCCATGGTCATCGCCAAGAAGGTCCGCTCCGAGCGCGTGAACACTCGTATCCGAAAGACGGTCGACACGGCCGTACGCGATTTCGGTGATCTCGCCGAGGTAGTGGATCTCACGGACAAGCTCGCCATCGAGCTGCCGGAGACGGCCGAGGCCGTCTGAATTCCCTGAACCCCGGCCGCGGCGGCCCTCCCGAACTGCCCGACTCGGCTCCCCCATGCCAGGTCATCGGAAGACCGCCGCGGCCGGTTCTTTTCCCTTCATCGAAGGTTGCGCCACGATAACGATCGACGCGGCCCATATCCGCCAGTTCATCGACGCGTAACACGCAAGGCGCCTTCGTCACGGCGGCGAAACAACGAGGGGCTTCCACCGAAACCGCGCTGCGCCAATCTCATGGCGCATAACCGGCCCACCCCTCAATCCGCTCAGGCTTCGCCCGCACGGGGCCGTACCAACGACGAGGAGACGCCGATGGCACCAGCCATCACGCTCGCCGCAGACAAGCTGTCGGTGGCCAACACAGGTTTCATGCTCATCTGTTCCGCCCTGGTGCTGATCATGACCCCGGGCCTCGCCTTCTTCTACGGAGGCATGGTCCGCGTCAAGAGCACCCTCAACATGCTGATGATGAGCTTCATCAGCATGGGGATCGTCACCATCCTGTGGGTGCTGTACGGCTTCTCCATGGCGTTCGGGACGGATCACGGTTCGCTCATCGGCTGGGAGTCCGACTTCGTCGGCTGGACCGGTATCGACAAGGCGGACATCTGGTCCGGCTACACGATTCCCGTCTTCGCCTTCGCCGTCTTCCAGATGATGTTCGCGATCATCACGCCGGCCCTGATAAGCGGCGCCATCGCCGACCGCGTGAAGTTCTCCGCGTGGGCGCTCTTCGTCTTCCTGTGGGCCACGATCGTGTACTTCCCGGTCGCCCACTGGGTCTGGGGCACCGGCGGCTGGGCCTTCGAGCTCGGAGTGATCGACTTCGCCGGTGGTACGGCGGTCCACATCAACGCGGGTGCCGCGGCGCTCGGCGTCATCCTGGTCATCGGCAAGCGCGTCGGCTTCAAGAAGGACCCGATGCGCCCGCACAGCCTCCCGCTGGTCATGCTCGGTGCCGGTCTGCTGTGGTTCGGCTGGTTCGGCTTCAACGCCGGCTCGTGGCTCGGCAACGACGACGGCGTCGGCTCCCTGATGTTCGTCAACACCCAGATCGCCACCGCCGCCGCCATGCTGGCCTGGCTCGGCTACGAGAAGATCCGCCACGGCGCGTTCACCACCCTCGGTGCCGCCTCCGGCGCGGTCGCCGGTCTGGTCGCCATCACCCCGTCCGGCGGCGCGGTCACCCCGATCGGCGCGATCGCGGTCGGCGTCATCGCCGGTGTCCTGTGCGCCATGGCCGTGGGCCTGAAGTACAAGTTCGGCTACGACGACTCGCTCGACGTCGTCGGCGTCCACATGGTCGGCGGTGTCGTCGGCTCCCTGCTGATCGGCTTCTTCGCCAGCGGCAAGGGCCAGTCCGACGTCGAGGGCCTCTTCTACGGCGGTGGCCTCGACCAGTTCTGGAAGCAGTGCGCGGGTGTCTTCGCCGTCCTCGCCTACTCCCTGATCGCCTCCGCGGTGCTCGCCTTCCTCCTCGACAAGACCATCGGTATGCGGGTCGACGAGGACGAGGAGATCTCCGGCATCGACCAGGCCGAGCACGCCGAGACCGCATACGACTTCAGCGGCGCGGGTGGCGGTTCCGCCAAGGCCACCGTCGCCGCCCCGGCCGCCGCCGCGAGCAAGAAGGTGGACGCATGAAGCTCATCACCGCAGTCGTCAAGCCCCACCGGCTCGACGAGATCAAGGAAGCCCTCCAGGCCTTCGGGGTGCACGGCCTGACGGTCACCGAGGCGAGCGGTTACGGTCGTCAGCGGGGCCACACCGAGGTCTACCGCGGTGCCGAGTACACCGTCGACCTGGTCCCGAAGATCCGCATCGAGGTCCTCGCCGAGGACGACGACGCCGAGCAGCTGATCGACGTCATCGTCAAGGCCGCCCGCACCGGCAAGATCGGTGACGGCAAGGTCTGGTCCCTGCCGGTCGAGACGGCCGTACGGGTCCGGACCGGCGAGCGCGGTCCCGACGCGCTCTGAGCGAAAACGAACAGGAGCTGCTGGGTGTCGAGTACGGACGTGCGAAAAGAAGCAGAGGACTCCGGACCCAGCGGCTATGCGGCGGCCCGGCTGCGTCTCCTCAACGAGGGGGCGCAGTCCGGGCCGCCGCGCCGTTCGGCCCTGGCCGAACTGACGGACGACTGGCTGACCGGCCTGTTCGGCGCGGGCTCCGCAGGACTGCGCGGCGCCTCCCTGGTCGCCGTCGGCGGCTACGGCCGCGGCGAGCTGTCCCCGCGCAGCGACCTGGACCTCCTCCTGCTGCACGACGGCAGCGACCCCGGCGCGGTCGCCGCCCTGGCCGACCGCATCTGGTACCCCGTCTGGGACCTGGGCCTCGCCCTCGACCACTCCGTGCGGACACCGGCCGAGGCCCGCAAGACCGCCGGGGAGGACCTGAAGGTCCAGCTCGGCCTCCTCGACGCCCGGCACCTCGCCGGTGACCTCGGCCTGACCGCCGGGCTGCGCACCGCGGTCCTCGCCGACTGGCGCAACCAGGCGCCCAAACGCCTCCCCGAACTCCAGGAACTCTGCGCCGAACGCGCCGAACGCCAGGGCGAGTTGCAGTACCTGCTGGAACCGGACCTGAAGGAGGCCCGCGGCGGCCTCAGGGACGCCACCGCCCTGCGCGCCGTCGCCGCCTCCTGGCTGGCCGACGCCCCGCGCGAGGGACTCGACGACGCCCGGCGCCGGCTCCTCGACGTCCGTGACGCCCTGCACCTCGCCACCGGGCGCGCCACCGACCGGCTCGCCCTCCAGGAACAGGACCAGGTCGCCGCCGAGCTCGGCCTGCTCGACGCGGACACGCTGCTGCGGCAGGTGTACGAGGCGGCGCGCGTCGTGTCGTACGCCAGTGACGTCACCTGGCGCGAGGTCGGGCGCGTGCTCAGGTCGCGGTCCGTGCGACCGCGGCTGCGCGCCATGCTGGGCGGCGGGAAGCCGGTGGCGGAGCGGTCGCCGCTGGCCGAGGGCGTCGTCGAGATGGACGGCGAGGTGGTGCTCGCCCGCGCCGCGCGCCCCGAACGCGACCCCGTCCTGCCGCTGCGCGCCGCGGCAGCCGCCGCGCAGGCCGGACTGCCGCTCTCGCTGCACGCCGTACGCCGCATGGCCGCCCACGCCCGCCCGCTGCCCACGCCCTGGCCCGCCGAGGCGCGCGAGCAGCTCGTGACCCTGCTCGGCTCCGGCCGGCCGACGATCGATGTCTGGGAGGCGCTGGAGGCGGAGGGCCTGATCACACGGCTGCTCCCCGACTGGGAGCGGGTGCGCTGCCGCCCACAGCGCAACGCCGTGCACATCTGGACCGTCGACCGGCACCTGATCGAGACGGCGGTCCGCGCCTCGGAGTTCACGCGGCGGGTGCACAGGCCGGACTTGTTGTTGGTCGCCGCGCTGCTGCACGACATCGGCAAGGGCTGGCCCGGCGACCACTCGGTGGCCGGCGAGATCATCGCGAAGGACGTGGCCGCCCGGATCGGCTTCGACCGCGAGGACGTGGCCGTACTGGCCTCTCTCGTACGGCACCACCTGCTCCTCGTCGACACCGCCACCCGGCGTGACCTGGAGGACCCGGAGACGGTCCGGTCGGTCGCGGAGGCGGTCGGCACGCAGTCCACGCTGGAGCTGCTGCACGCCCTGACCGAGGCGGACGCGCTGGCCACCGGGCCGGCGGCCTGGTCGTCCTGGCGGGGCTCGCTCGTCGCCGACCTGGTGAAGCGGGTCGCGGCCGTGCTCGCCGGGGACGACCTGGAGGAACCCGAGGCAGCCGCGCCGACGGCGGAGCAGGAACGGCTGGCGATCGAGGCGGTCGCGACCGGCAGCCCGGTGCTGTCGCTACGGGCCCAGACCGAACCGCCGACGGGGGAGGAGCCCTCCGGGGACCCCGAGCCGCTGGGTGTGGAACTGCTGATCGCGGTGCCCGACCAGCCGAGGGTGCTCCCGGCGGTGGCCGGCGTGCTGGCCATGCACCGCCTGACGGTCCGCACGGCGGAGCTGCGCGCGCTCGACCTGCCGCACGGTGTCGAGGGCTCGGTGCTGCTCCTGAACTGGCGGGTGGCGGCGGAGTACGGCTCCCTGCCGCAGGCCGCCCGGCTGCGGGCGGATCTGGTGCGGGCGCTGGACGGGTCGCTGGACATCGCGGGGCGCCTCGCCGAGCGGGACGCGGCGTATCCGCGCCGCCGGGGTGTCGTCGCCCCGCCGCCGCGTGTGACGGTCGCCCCGGCCGCCTCCCGGCTGGCCACGGTGATCGAGGTCCGCGCCCAGGACGCCCCGGGGCTGCTGTTCCGGATCGGGCGGGCGCTGGAGGACGCGGGGGTGCGGATGCGCAGTGCGCATGTGAGCACCCTCGGCGCGAACGCCGTCGACGCCTTCTACGTCACCGGCCCCGAGGGCGCCCCGCTGCCGGGCGACGAGGCGGCTTCGGTGACGCGGAAGCTGGAGGAGACATTGCGGGGCTGACGGGGGATCCCGGCGAGCTGCCGGGCCGGGATACCCTGGAAGACGCTCATACTGCCCCCGACTCCGAGGACCGACGCCGCCGTGTTCGATACTCTCTCCGACCGCCTCTCAGCGACCTTCAAGAATCTGCGCGGCAAGGGGCGTCTGAGCGAGGCGGACATCGACGCCACCGCGCGCGAGATCCGTATCGCGCTGCTGGAAGCCGACGTGGCCCTCCCGGTCGTGCGGACGTTCATCAAGAACGTCAAGGAACGCGCGATGGGCGCCGACGTCTCCAAGGCGCTGAACCCCGCCCAGCAGGTCCTGAAGATCGTCAACGACGAGCTCGTCACGATCCTCGGCGGCGAGACCCGGCGCCTGCGCTTCGCCAAGCAGCCGCCGACCGTCATCATGCTGGCCGGTCTCCAGGGTGCCGGTAAGACGACCCTCGCGGGCAAGCTCGGCCACTGGCTCAAGAGCCAGGGCCACTCCCCGCTGCTGGTCGCCGCCGACCTCCAGCGCCCGAACGCCGTGAACCAGCTGAGCGTGGTCGCCGACCGCGCCGGCGTGGCCGTCTACGCGCCGGAGCCGGGCAACGGCGTCGGTGACCCGGTCAAGGTCGCCAAGGACTCCATCGAGCACGCGAAGACCAAGGTCCACGACATCGTCATCGTCGACACCGCGGGCCGCCTCGGTATCGACCAGGAGATGATGAAGCAGGCCGCGGACATCCGTGACGCCGTCTCTCCCGACGAGATCCTCTTCGTCGTCGACGCGATGATCGGCCAGGACGCGGTCAACACCGCCGAGGCCTTCCGTGACGGCGTCGGCTTCGACGGCGTGGTGCTCTCCAAGCTCGACGGTGACGCCCGCGGTGGTGCCGCCCTGTCGATCCGGCAGATCACCGGCAAGCCGATCATGTTCGCGTCGAACGGCGAGAAGCTCGACGACTTCGACGCCTTCCACCCTGACCGGATGGCCTCCCGCATCCTCGACATGGGTGACCTGCTCACCCTGATCGAGCAGGCGGAGAAGACGTTCAGTCAGGAAGAGGCCGAGAAGATGGCCTCCAAGCTGGCGTCCAAGAAGGGCCAGGACTTCACCCTGGACGACTTCCTGGCCCAGATGGAGCAGGTCAGGAAGATGGGCAGCATCAGCAAGCTGCTCGGGATGCTGCCCGGCATGGGGCAGATCAAGGACCAGATCAACAACCTCGACGAGCGGGACGTCGACCGCACGGCCGCGATCATCAAGTCGATGACCCCGGCCGAGCGCCAGGAGCCGACGATCATCAACGGCTCGCGCCGCGCCCGCATCGCCAAGGGTTCAGGTGTCGAGGTCAGCGCGGTCAAGGGCCTGGTCGAGCGGTTCTTCGAGGCCCGCAAGATGATGTCCCGCATGGCCCAGGGCGGCGGAATGCCGGGCATGCCGGGGATGCCGGGCATGGGCGGCGGCCCCGGTCGCGCCAAGAAGCAGCCCAAGAAGGCCAAGGGCAAGCAGCGCTCCGGCAACCCGATGAAGCGCAAGCAGCAGGAGCAGGAGGAGGCCGAGCGCAGGGCCGCCGCCGCTCAGGGCGGCAACGCCTTCGGCGTCCCGGGCCAGCAGGCCCCGCAGGACTTCGAGCTGCCGGACGAGTTCAAGAAGTTCATGGGCTAGAAGTTCATGGGCTGACGAGTCCGAGAAGTTCATGGGCTGACGGTTCTTTCTCGTACGACGCCGGGGGCGCTCCCTGTTTCAGGGGGTGCCCCCGGCGTCGTATGCGCGCATGCTGGCGTGGCTTTCCTGTCGTAACGTCCGGATATGAGCAACCCCACGCCGCCCCGCAAGTCGCCGGACCAGCTCTGGCGTACCGAGGGCACCCCGGAGGAGCCGCAGAAGCCGTCCCCCGGTGGGCGCAGGCCGCGTGGCGGCTGGTGGAGTCTGATCGTCACCGCGCTGGTCGTCTATCTGATCGCCAACCTCGTGCTGTCCTTCTTCAACGAGGGTGACGAGCCGACGATCTCGTACACCGAGTTCAGCAAGCAGGTCGACGCCGGCAACGTCAGCAAGATCTACGCCAAGGGCGACGCGATCCAGGGCCAGCTCAAGAAGGAGCAGGACAACCCGGAGGGCGACGGGAAGTACACCAAGTTCAACACCGAGCGGCCGACCTTCGCGGACGACCAGCTCTGGGAGGACCTGACCAAGCACAACGTCACGGTCACGGCCGAGCCGGTCGTGCAGCACCGCAGCTTCCTGGCCAACCTGCTGATCTCGCTGGCGCCGATGCTGCTGCTGATCGTGCTGTGGATCTTCATCGCGCGGCGGATGCGAGGGGCGATGGGCGGCGCGGGCGGGATGCTCGGCCGCAAGGCCCCGCCCAAGCCGGTCGAGCTGGAGTCGGGGCAGAAGCGCACGACCTTCGAGGACGTGGCGGGCATCGACGAGGTCGAGGGCGAGCTCAACGACGTCGTCGACTTCCTGAAGAACCCGGACGCCTATCGGAGGATGGGCGCCAAGATGCCACGCGGTGTGCTCCTCGCGGGGCCTCCCGGCACCGGGAAGACCCTGCTCGCGCGGGCCGTCGCCGGTGAGGCGGGGGTGCCCTTCTTCTCCGCCTCGGCCTCCGAGTTCATCGAGATGATCGTCGGCGTCGGCGCCTCACGCGTGCGCGAACTGTTCGCCGAGGCCCGCAAGGTGGCCCCGTCGATCATCTTCATCGACGAGATCGACACCATCGGCCGGGCCCGCGGCGGCGGCTCCGGGATGGGCGGCCACGACGAGCGCGAGCAGACCCTCAACCAGATCCTCACCGAGATGGACGGCTTCTCCGGCTCGGAGGGCGTCATCGTCATCGCGGCGACCAACCGCGCCGACGTCCTGGACCCGGCCCTGACCCGCCCCGGCCGTTTCGACCGGGTGGTCATGGTCTCGCCCCCGGACCGGGGCGGCCGTGAGGCGATCCTGGAGATCCACACCCGTGACATCCCGATGGCCGACGGCGTGGACCTCGCCCAGGTCGCCCGGACGACCCCCGGCATGACCGGCGCGGAACTGGCCAACCTCGCCAACGAGGCCGCCCTGCTCGCCGTCAAGCGCAAGCAGGAGAGGGTGACGCAGAGCGACCTCTCGGAGGCGCTGGAGAAGGTCCAACTGGGCGCCGAACGCCCGCTGGTGATGCCCGAGGAGGAGCGCCGCCGCACCGCGTACCACGAGAGCGGACACGCCCTCCTCGGCATGCTGGAGCCGGGCGCCGACCCCGTCCGCAAGATCACCATCGTGCCGCGCGGCCGGGCGCTCGGGGTGACGCTGTCGACGCCGGACGCCGACAAGTACGCGTACACCGAGGAGTACTTGCGCGGCCGCATCATCGGCGCCCTCGGCGGCATGGCCGCGGAGCACGTCGTCTACGACGCCATCACCACCGGTGCGGAGAACGACCTCGAACAGGTCACCAACATCGCGCGCGGCATGGTCGCACGGTGGGGGATGAGCGAGCGCGTGGGCCGACTGTCCGCGCTGCCCAGTGACGCTCAGCAGGCCTACGGTCTCTCGGCGGCCCCGCAGACCCTGGACGTGATCGAGCACGAGATGCGCCGGATCGTGGACGACTGCTACGACGAGGCCTGCCGCAAACTCCGCGACCATCGCGGCCAGTTGGACGCCCTCGCCCAGGCACTGCTGGAGAACGAGACCCTGGAGGAGGCGGACGCGTACCGGATCGCGGGGATCACCCGGCTGACGAAGGAGGCGTCCTAACTCCGGGCGAATTTCCAGACGTACGGCTCGCCGTCCTCCTCGGCCCAATGGACCTCCACGTTCCGGGAGTTCGCCGGGATCAGGTACGTCTCGCAGAACGTGTGGCGCTCGCCCTCCTTCCAGCTCTCCACGTCGTACGGGTCCTCGCAGCCCTGGGCGTCCTCGGCCGCGCCGATGAGGATCGCGCCGCGCCGCCCGTCCGCGAACACCGTGGTGCCGTCGCCGACCTCGGGGGAGTCGGTGAGGGCCGGGCCGCCCCGGTGGGTGTAGGTGACGTGAGCGGTGGCCAGGACCAGGCCCTTGGCCTTCTCCGGCTCCGAGACCGCCTTCCGCGCCTCGGCCTCGGTGCCGACGTCGACCTTCTGGGCGGCGATCGCGTAGGTGACGGTGCCGGGGTCCTCGGCGACCTTGCCCGTGGCGCTCTCGCCGGGCGCGAGCGAGGCGTCCTGGGAGGGTGACGCTTTCGCCGGGCTCTTCGCGTCGACGCCGTCGCCGCCGTCATCGCCGCCGGCACCACAGCCGGCGGTGAGGAGGACGGCGAGGACGGCGACGGGCAGCGCGGTCTTGCGGTACGGCACAACAGCTCCTGTGCACAGGGGAAACGGACCCTGTGCAACGAAGCGGGCCGCGCGCCGCAGCGCCTGGATCAGGCCATGTTCACCGCGTGCGCGATGTTCAGGGCACGCGCGCGATGAGGTAGCGGAACACGTTCGGCATCCACACGGTGCCGTCCCGCCGCAGGTGCGGATGGAGTGCCTCTGCCAACTCCTTGTCGACCTGCGCCTGGTCCGTCGCGGAGATCGCCGGGTCGAAGAGGCCGGTCGACAGCAGGCCCTTGACGGCGCTGTCCAGGCCGGCGTACCCGAAGGGGCACGCGACCCGTCCGGAGCCGTCCAGCTTCAGTCCCGCCCGCTGGGCGACCTCCTCCAGGTCGTCACGCAGCGCGGGGCGCCAACTGCCCGAGCTGCGCAGGGGATCGGCCAGTTTCGTGGCCACCCGCAGCACGGACGACGTGGCGCACCGCTCCGGCGGACCCCAGCCGGCGAGCACCACGGGCGCCCCGCGCGCGGCGAGCGGTGTCGCCGCCCGCAACAGCTCGCCGAGCCCCTCCGAGTCCCCCGCGAGACACCCGATGGGCTCGAAAGCGGTCACCAGGGTGTACGCGGGCGTCTCCGCGTCGGCCGCGTCCTGTGGTGAGCCGTCGACCAGCCGCGTGTCCACACGCGCGCGTGGGCCCCACGCCTCGGGACGCAGCCGCTCCCGGGCCAGGGCGAGCCGTTCGGGGCAGGAGGCGTCGACGCCGGTGACCGCGGCCCCTCTGGAGACGGCCATCAGAAGGGCGAGCCCGCTGCCGCAGCCGAGGCCGAGGAGCCGGGTGCCGTGCCCCACATCGAGTCGCTCGTAGACGGCCTCGTAGAGCGGGACCAGCATCCGCTCCTGTATCTCGGACCAGTCACGCGCGCGTGCCCCTGGGTCCACGGGGGATGCCTCTCCCGTGTGAGTCAGGTGCTGCCGCACGAGCGTAGGTGTCATCAAAGCGCCCCAATCCGCCGAGAGTGGTCCTTGTGCCCGTTTCCGTGGCCCCCGTGACGTGCGCTCGCAGTTCCCCCCGTATGTCTTTCCGTATGCCAGCAAACTCCGCGTCCGTCCCGGCGTCCAGGGGTCGTAGGGCCCTGCTTGTGGGTTGAGTGTGCGAGTGGCGAGATTTCACATATCGGCAACGTGGGCCCGTATGATCCCGATCGCCGTCGGGTCGCCGAGGACGGGCCGGTGCCGGACGGCGACTCGGCGCCGGGTAACGTCGCGGTGGCCGCACACGCTTACTGGGGTAGCGGCCTTCCGGCGGGAGAGCGGCCGAAACGCCTCTTGCGCATCCGCGGACCTCACTCGCCCCGGCGCGCGGACACCGTCTACAGGCCGGGTCGTATATCGGACTACGTACCGGCTTAGTGCGAGCTGTGAGGCTTATCCGCAGATCAGCGCACCCGCCCTCGTCAGGACGCATCAGCGGCAACTGACGGGTACGTGCAAATTATTTGGGATGGCCCGGAATAGGAACACACGGGCCCTCACGCTCGTTGTCATTACGTGAGCACGACACAGACACCACCTGTTCTCGCCGCCGAGCTGGCACAGGCGTGGGCCGACATTCAGCGGTACCACCCCGAGCTGCCCGACCTCGCCGCGCCAGAGTCCCTGATCGGGGAGTCGTCGTCCGCGTGCGGACACGAACTCTCCTTCGAGCGACTGCTCCATGAGGCAGTCCATGGGATCGCCGCCGCCCGCGGCGTCCGTGACACCTCCCGCGCCGGCCGCTACCACAACCGCAGATTCCTCGCGATCGCCGAGGAGCTGGGCCTGGACCACCCCGAGGAACCGCACCCGAGCAGCGGCTTCTCGCTGGTCACCCTCAACCCCGAGGCGAAGCGCCGCTACCGGCCGACGATCGACCGCCTCCAGCGCGCCCTGAAGGCGCACACGGCGGCCACCTCCGCCGACACCTCCCGCACCTTCCGCGGCCCCGCCGCCCGGCACGGCTCCTCCGGGGGCGGCGTGCGGGTGAAGGCGGTCTGCGACTGCGGCCGCAACGTACGGGTCGTCCCGTCGGTGCTGGCGCAGGCGCCGATCGTGTGCGGCGGCTGCGGAAAGCCGTTCCGTATCCCGGAGGTCGTCGGCGCGGCGTAGCCACGCGCGGTGCCGGCGTCTCGTGGGTGCCGGGACCGGTGTCGTGGTGCGCATGCCTGACGGGCACCCGATGCGCCGGGTGCCCGTCAGGCATGCCCCACGACAGCCTCGGTCCGAGGTGACCCGCGGGGTGTGGCACAATGGCTAGCTGTACTCGACAGTCGCACAGGACCCCTCTCTCCTCCGGCTGACGCGTCCATCGGGCACTCGGGTACCGCAACCCCACGCGGCAATCTCGCCGTGCCCAATCACGTCAAAACCAGGAGAACCCACTCCCGTGGCAGTCAAGATCAAGCTGAAGCGTCTGGGCAAGATCCGTTCGCCTCACTACCGCATCGTCGTCGCCGACTCCCGCACCCGTCGTGACGGCCGTGCGATCGAGGAGATCGGTCTGTACCACCCGGTGCAGAACCCGTCGCGCATCGAGGTCGACGCCGAGCGCGTCGCCTACTGGCTGGGTGTCGGCGCGCAGCCGACCGAGCCCGTGCTCGCCATTCTGAAGAAGACCGGCGACTGGCAGAAGTTCAAGGGCGAGCCCGCCCCGGCTCCGCTGCTCGTGGCCGCTCCGAAGGCCGCGCGCCCGTCGTTCGAGGCCCTTGGTGGCGACGACGAGGGCAAGGGTGAGGCCATCACCCAGAAGAAGAAGGCTGAGAAGAAGGACGAGGCTGCCGCCGAGTCCGAGTCGACCGAGGCCTGAGCATGCTCGAGGAGGCTCTCGAGCACCTCGTGAAGGGCATCGTCGACAACCCTGACGATGTGCAGGTCGCCTCGCGCAACCTGCGCCGCGGACGCGTGCTCGAGGTCCGGGTGCACCCCGATGACCTCGGCAAGGTGATCGGCCGCAACGGCCGCACCGCACGCGCTCTGCGCACCGTCGTGGGCGCCATCGGCGGTCGCGGTGTCCGCGTCGACCTCGTCGACGTGGACCACGTCCGCTGACGCCAAACGCAGCACCGGCTCGGGCCGGGGAGGGCCTAAGGGCCGTCCCCGGCCCGTAGTCGTATGGCCGTACGGCCAGTCGCATGACAGGAGATCTTCGAAAAGTGCAGCTCGTAGTCGCTCGCATCGGCCGTGCCCATGGCATCAAGGGCGAGGTCACCGTCGAGGTCCGCACCGACGAGCCGGAGCTCAGGCTCGGGCCCGGTGCCGTACTGCTCACGGACCCCGCCGCCACCGGCCCCCTCACCATCGAGACCGGCCGGGTCCACAGCGGCCGTCTCCTCCTGCGCTTCGAGGGCGTCAAGGACCGCACCGGCGCCGAGGCCCTGCGCAACACCCTCCTGATCGCCGAGATCGACCCGGAGGAGCTGCCGGAGGAGGAGGACGAGTACTACGACCACCAGTTGATGGACCTGGACGTGGTCACCAAGGACGGTGCGGAGGTCGGCCGGATCACCGAGATCTCGCACCTGCCGTCCCAGGACCTCTTCATCGTCGAGCGGCCCGACGGCAGTGAGGTGATGATCCCGTTCGTGCAGGAGATCGTCACGGAGATCGACCTGGAGGAGCAGCGGGCGATCATCGACCCGCCTCCCGGACTGATCGACGACCAGGCCGAGATCGCGTCCTCGAAGGAAGACGGCGCATGAGGCTGGACGTCGTCACGATCTTTCCCGAGTACCTCGAACCCCTGAACGTGTCCCTCGTCGGCAAGGCACGCGCGCGTGGGCAGCTCGACGTCCAGGTGCACGACCTGCGCGAGTGGACCTACGACCGCCACAACACCGTCGACGACACTCCGTACGGCGGTGGCCCCGGCATGGTTATGAAGACCGGGCCCTGGGGGGACGCGCTGGACTCCGTGCTGGCCGACGGTTATGAGGCGGGCTCCCACGCGCCCGCTCTCATCGTCCCGACGCCCAGCGGACGCCCCTTCACCCAGGAACTCGCCGTCGAGCTCTCCGAGCGGCCCTGGCTGGTCTTCACGCCCGCCCGCTACGAGGGCATCGACCGCCGGGTCATCGACGAGTACGCGACCCGGATGCCGGTCTACGAGGTCTCCATCGGCGACTACGTCCTCGCCGGCGGCGAGGCGGCCGTACTGGTCGTCACCGAGGCCGTGGCACGACTGCTGCCCGGCGTTCTCGGCAACGCCGAGTCGCACCGGGACGACTCCTTCGCGCCCGGCGCCATGGCGAACCTCCTCGAAGGCCCCGTCTACACCAAGCCGCCCGCCTGGCGCGGCCGGGAGATCCCGGAGACGCTGCTCAGCGGCCACCACGGCAGGATCGCCCGCTGGCGGCGCGACGAGGCCCTCAAGCGCACCACCGCCCACCGGCCCGACCTCATCGAGCGCTGCGAGCCCAAGGCCTTCGACAAGAAGGACCGCGAGATGCTCTCCATCCTGGGCTGGGTGCCCGACCCGGAGGGGGAGCCGTACGGCCGATTTTGGCGTCGGGTCGACGGCGTGGAAGAATAGGTCGCTGTTGTGCGTCGTCCGGCGTGCGCCCCTGCCACAGGGGGACACGACGCCCGCCCCGACACGGACAGCTCCTCATGAAACACCTATCTCCCGCTTATGACCTGTGGCATGGGCGAAGAAAGCAGACGAAATGTCTCACCTGCTCGACTCCGTCGACAGCGCGTCGCTGCGCAGCGACATCCCGGCCTTCCGCCCGGGTGACACCGTCAACGTCCACGTCCGCGTCATCGAGGGCAACCGCTCCCGTGTGCAGCAGTTCAAGGGCGTAGTCATCCGTCGCCAGGGCGCCGGTGTCCGCGAGACCTTCACGGTCCGCAAGGTCTCCTTCTCCGTCGGCGTCGAGCGCACCTTCCCGGTGCACACCCCGATCGTCGAGAAGATCGAGCTCGTCACCCGCGGTGACGTGCGTCGCGCCAAGCTCTACTACCTGCGCGAGCTGCGCGGTAAGGCCGCGAAGATCAAGGAGAAGCGCGACAGCTGAGCTCGCGCGGGTGTTCTTATCGGGGCCGGATAACATCTGGCTCCGATGGACACCGAAGCACAGCAGACGGAGCGCGACCGCTCCTCCCGCCCTTCCGACTCCGAGGAGATCTCGGACACTGAGGGTCAGGAGGGGCGGTCGCGTTTCGCGTTCGTGTCGCGGATCACCGAGTGGCTCCCCGGTGGGCGGATCACCCTGAGTGTGCTGTTCTGCCTGCTGTTTTTGCTGCTTCTCAACGTTTTCGTGGCTCAACCCTTCCAGATTCCCAGCGGATCCATGGAAAACGGATTGAGGATCGGGGACCGCGTTCTCGTAAACAAGTTGGCGTACCGTTTCGGTGCCGAGCCGCGGCGCGGAGAGATGGTCGTGTTCGACGGATCCGGGTATTTCGGGGACGCGGACTACATCAAGCGCGTTGTGGGGGTGGGGGGAGACCACGTGGTCTGCTGCGACAAGAAGGGGAGGATCGAGGTGAACGGCCGCTCGGTCGACGAGTCGACTTTCCTGTACCCCGGTGACAGCCCGTCGACGGTTCCCTTCGACGTCGTCGTGCCCGACGGCACTCTCTTCGTTCTCGGTGACCACCGCAGTCACTCCAGCGACTCCCGCGACCACCTGGGTTCGCCCGGCGGCGGCATGATCCCGGTCGGCCAGGTGATCGGCCGCGCCGACTGGATCGTATGGCCGACCGCCCACTGGACCCGGCTGGGGCCTTCCGACGCCTACGCGCGCGTGCCCGCCGAGGGCGGTGCGCATGGGTAACCGCGGCAAACCGCGCGGGGTGTCCGGTGACGCCGCCGACAACCTTCTGCCCACCGGCGTCCGGCGCGCCGCCAGCCCCGCCGGCGGGCGCTCGCGAGCGGAGCGCCGCAAGCTCCAGCGCAAGGTCAAGCGGCGCCGAAGGCGCTCCGCCGTCAAGGAGATACCGCTCCTCGTCGGTGTCGCCGTGCTCATAGCCCTGGTGCTGAAGACCTTCCTCGTGCAGGCCTTCGTGATCCCGTCCGGCTCCATGGAGCAGACGATCCAGATCGGCGACCGCGTCCTGGTCGACAAGTTCACCCCGTGGTTCGGCTCCAAGCCGCAGCGCGGGGACGTCGTCGTCTTCAAGGACCCCGGCGGCTGGCTCAAGGACGAGCAGACGACGACGAAGAAGGAGGACCCCGTCGTCGTCAAGCAGATCAAGGAAGGGCTCACCTTCATCGGTCTGCTGCCGTCCGACAACGAGAAGGACCTCATCAAGCGGGTCGTCGGCGTCGGCGGCGACCGGGTCAAGTGCTGTGACTCCCAAGGGCGGGTCACCGTCAACGGGGTCCCGCTCAGCGAGGACTACCTCTATCCCGGCAACGCTCCCTCCACGCAGCAGTTCGACATCACCGTCCCCCAGGGGCGGTTGTGGGTGATGGGCGACCACCGGGCCAACTCCGCGGACTCCCGCGTGCACCAGGACACCGACTACGGCGGCACGGTCTCCGAGGACTCGGTGGTGGGACGGGCGATGGTCATCGCCTGGCCCCTGGGCCACTGGAACATGTTGAAGGAGCCGAAAACCTACGCTTCCGTGACCGACTCGGCGACCGGGTCGACCGCTGCTCCCCCGCTGTCGCATAGGGTTGCCTCCGACGATCCGAATGGACCTGTCCAACTCCCGACCCCTGCGGAACTCCCGCTCGTTATGGGAGTGGTGGGCCTGCGCCGTGCATGGGGCAGGCGGCGGCACAGAGTAAGGAGTTGGCGTGGGGGATGTGGCGGTTGGCGCACGGTCCGGACACGACGGCGAGGAGCACCGCGGACGCCCCGTGGACCCGGCCGACCCGGCCGCGGACAGCGTCGTGACCTCGAGCGATGGCTCCGGCGGAGACGGGGACGGGACCAGGACGGACCAGGGCCAGGAGGAGTCCAAGCCCGCGCCGAAGAAGCAGCGTTCCTTCTGGAAGGAGCTGCCCATCCTGATCGGTATCGCGCTCGTCCTGGCGCTGCTGATCAAGACCTTCCTGGTGCAGGCGTTCTCGATCCCGTCCGACTCGATGCAGAACACCCTCCAGCAGGGTGACCGCGTCCTGGTCGACAAGCTGACGCCCTGGTTCGGCTCCGAGCCCGAGCGCGGTGAGGTCGTCGTCTTCCACGACCCCGACAACTGGCTGGCGGGCGAGCCGACGACCGACCCCAACGCCATCCAGACGTTCCTCAGTTGGATCGGTCTGATGCCGTCCGCCGAGGAGAAGGACCTCATCAAGCGGGTCATCGGCGTCGGCGGCGACACCGTGTCCTGCAAGGGCACCGGCCCGCTGAAGGTCAACGGCAAGGCGCTGAACGAGGCGGACTACGTCTACGCGGGCAACACCCCGTGCAGCCAGGACGACCAGGGCGGCCAGTTCACCGTGAAGGTCCCCAAGGGCTACATCTGGGTCATGGGCGACCACCGCCAGAACTCGCGCGACTCCCGTTACAACCAGACCGACAAGCACCACGGCATGGTCCCGGTCGACGATGTCGTCGGGCGCGCCGTCGTGAAGGCCTGGCCGATCAACCGCTGGGGCACCCTGCCGGTCCCCGACACCTTCGACCAGGACGGCCTGAACACCCAGTCCTCGGCGTCCACCGCCCTGACCGTGGCCCCGCAGGGGCTGGCGCTCGCGGGCGCGGTGCCGGTGGTGCTCTGGCGGCGGCGGAAGACCGCCCCGGTCGAGACGCGCTGATCACCCCCCGCGGTTGACCTTGTGAAACCTTTACGGAGGCCGTGACCCAGGTCTCCGAAGAGGGGCTGACCGCTTCCGGTACCGCCGGGTAGGGTGCGGACCCATGGGTGGCGAGAGCACGACACGTACGGCCCCGCGCAGCGGTGGCACCAATACAGGCCCGGTGGGCAGCCGGACCGGACAGCGACTGTCCGGACTGGCCGTCGCGCTGGGCCTGGTGCTGTTCCTGGGCGGGTTCGCCTGGGGAGCGGTGGTCTACCGGCCGTACACCGTGCCCACCAGCTCGATGGCGCCCACCATCGACGCCGGTGACCGGGTGCTCGCGCAGCGCATCGACGCCGGCGACATCCACCGGGGCGACGTCGTCGTCTTCACCGACAAGAGCTGGGTGAGCAACGCCCCGGTGGTCAAGCGCGTGGTCGCGGTCGGCGGGGACACCGTCTCCTGCTGCACGAAGGGCAAGCTGACCGTCAACGGCAAGCAGATCGACGAACCGTATCTGCCCAAGGACAGCCTGGCCGAGTGGAAGAACATCCCCGAGGTGACCGTCCCCAAGGGCCGGCTGTTCCTGCTCGGTGACGAGCGGCAGGGCTCGCTCGACTCCTCCGCGCACCTCACGGACGCGGCCAGCGGCACGGTCGCGGTCAGTGCAGTCACCGCCCGCGTCGACGCCGTGGTCTGGCCCATGGACGGCATGTTGAAGGAGCCGAGCGGCTTCAAGGAACTCGGTGCGCTGTCCTCACCGGGTCCGCTGCGGACGATCACCGCCCTGATCATCGGCGGCGCGGTGCTCGTGCTCGGCGGCGGGGCCTACGGTCCGATCGCCCAGCGGCTCGGCAGGCGTCGCGGCGCCCCTGCCCGGACGGAGCCCGTGGGTGCGCGCTGAGGCCGCGGCGGACACCTATGAGGGCGGACTGCGCAAGGTCGCCAGGGTGGTGCTGCTCGACCCCGACGACCGCATCCTGCTCCTGCACGGCCATGAGCCGGACGATCCGAGCGACGACTGGTGGTTCACGCCCGGCGGCGGAGTCGAGGGCGACGAGACTCGTGAAGAGGCCGCTCTGCGGGAACTCGTCGAGGAGACCGGGATCACCGAGGTCGAGCTCGGTCCGGTGCTGTGGCGGCGGATGTGCTCCTTCCCCTTCGCGGGGCGCCGCTGGGACCAGGACGAGTGGTACTTCCTGGCCCGGACGACCCAGACGGCGACGGCGGCGACGGCGCTCACCGATCTGGAACGGCGCAGCGTCGCCGGAGCGCGCTGGTGGACCTGTCAGGAACTGACCCGGGCACATGAGACGGTGTATCCGACCAGACTCGCCGAGCTGCTCCGCAGGCTGCTCGACGAAGGTCCCCCGGCCGGGCCCGTGACCCTCGACACCGAAATCGTCTAGGGGCTGACGGGACTGGCGCACAATGGGGGGATCGCACGGCTGAAGGGGAACATGCCATGAGCGCCGAGGACCTCGAGAAGTACGAGACCGAGATGGAGCTGAAGCTCTATCGGGAGTACCGCGATGTCGTCGGTCTGTTCAAGTACGTGATCGAGACCGAGCGGCGTTTCTATCTCACCAATGACTATGAGATGCAGGTGCACTCGGTCCAGGGCGAGGTGTTCTTCGAGGTCTCGATGGCCGATGCATGGGTTTGGGACATGTACCGGCCGGCTCGGTTCGTGAAGCAGGTGCGGGTGCTCACGTTCAAGGACGTGAACATCGAGGAGCTCAACAAGAGCGACCTGGAGCTGCCGGGCGGGTGAGAGGCGTAGTGGGGCCGCTCGTGTGGGTGGCTGAGTTTTCCACAACGGCCGGGTGGTCCACCAAGATCAACAAGGGTGGCTCGGCTGCGTGATCGTTGGCGCCGGAGGTGGTGCCGACATGAACGCACGCAGTGCACTCGGCAAGTACGGCGAGACGCTGGCCGCGAGGCGGCTGGCGGAGGCCGGGATGACCGTCCTGGAGCGCAACTGGCGCTGTGGCAGGACCGGTGAGATCGACATCGTGGCGCGGGACGGAGAGGTCCTGGTCGTCTGCGAGGTCAAGACACGGCGGGCGGGTGCCTTCGAGCACCCGATGGCCGCGGTGACCCCCGAGAAGGCGGAGCGCCTGCGCGGCCTCGCCGAATGCTGGATCCATGCCCATGGAGGAGCACCGCCGGGCGGCGTCCGCATCGACCTGGTCGGCGTCCTCCTGCCGGAGCGTGGCGCCCCCGTCGTCGAGCATGCGCGGGGGGTGGCCTGAGATGGGGTTCGCGCGTACGTGCTCGGTGGCGCTGGTGGGCGTCGAGGGCGTGGTGGTGGAGGTCCAGGCCGACCTGGAGCCCGGGGTCGCGGCGTTCACGCTGGTGGGGCTGCCGGACAAGAGCCTGACCGAGAGCAAGGACCGGGTGCGGGCCGCGGTGGTCAACTCGGGCGCCGCATGGCCGGCGAAGAAGCTCACGGTGGGCTTGAGCCCGGCGTCGGTACCGAAGAGCGGCAGCGGGTTCGATCTCGCGGTGGCCGCGGCGGTACTGGGAGCGGCCGAACGGATCGATCCGCGGGTGCTGGCGGACATCGTGATGATCGGGGAGCTGGGGCTGGACGGGCGGGTGCGGCCCGTGCGGGGCATCTTGCCGGCGGTGATCGCGGCCGCGGACGCGGGGTACGAGCAGGTGGTGGTGCCGGAGTGTGCCGCCGCCGAGGCCTCGCTGGTGCCCGGCGTCTCCGTCCTGGGCATCCGCAGCCTGCGCCAGCTGATCGCCGTGCTGGCGGACGAGCCCGTGCCGGACGAGGAACCGGAGGAGGAAGGCCGCCCCGACCCCCTGCTCGCCGGGCTGCGGATGCCGGGCACGGGCGCGGCCACCGGCATGCACAGCCTGGGCGCCGCGCAGCAGGACCACGGCCATGACCTGGCCGACGTCGTGGGCCAGCTCTCGGCACGCACGGCGGTGGAGGTCGCCGCTGCCGGCGGTCATCACCTCTTCCTTGAGGGGCCGCCGGGCGCCGGCAAGACGATGCTGGCGGAACGACTGCCCGCGGTGCTGCCGCGGCTGACCCGGCAGGAGTCGCTTGAGGTCACGGCGGTGCACTCGGTGTCCGGCCTGCTGCCCGCGGGCAAACCCCTCATCGACGTCGCTCCCTACTGCGCTCCGCATCACTCGGCCACCATGCAGGCGCTCGTGGGCGGCGGCCCCGGCATCGCCCGGCCCGGAGCGGTGTCGCTCTCGCATCGAGGGGTGCTCTTTCTGGACGAGACCCCGGAGTTCAACAGCCAGGCCCTGGACGCGCTCCGCCAGCCCCTGGAGGCGGGGCACGTGGTGATCGCCCGCAGCGCGGGTGTGGTGCGTTTCCCGGCGAAGTTCCTGATGGTGCTCGCGGCCAACCCGTGCCCCTGTGGGCGCTTCTCCCTGACCGACGACTTCTGCGAATGCCCGCCCTCCGCGATCCGCCGGTACCAGGCCCGCCTCTCTGGCCCGCTCCTCGACCGGGTCGACCTGCGGGTGGAGGTGGACCGCGTCACGCGGGCGCAGCTGGCCCAACGTGATGCCCGGGGCGAGTCGACGGCGGTGGTCGCCGATCGGGTGCGGGCCGCCAGGGAACGTACGGCGGCTCGCCTCGTCGGCACCCCGTGGCGGACCAACAGTGAGGTGCCCGGCCGTGAGCTGCGCAGTCGCTGGCACGCGGTCCCCGGGGCGATGGACGAGGCCGAGCGCAGCCTCGAACGCGGTGTGCTGACGGCCCGTGGGCTCGACCGTGTACTGCGCGTCGCCTGGACCGTCGCCGACCTCGTGGGGCACGACCGGCCCGACGCCGTCGACGTCGCCCTGGCGCTGCAACTGCGCACCGGGGTCCCCAGGGGTGTGCCCATGGCCATCGGAGCGTTCACGTGAACGGAGGCGACGATCCGGGCCGCGAACTGCTCGCCCGTGTCTTTCTCACCCGTGTCGTCGAGCCCGGGGACGAGGTTGCCGGGCGATGGGTGCGGGAGTTCGGGGTGGGGGAAGTGGTCCGGCGGTTGCGGGGCGGGCGGGAGGTGTTGCCCGGGGTGAGTGGGAAGCGGTGGGCCGGGCTGGTGGCTCGGGCGGCTCGGGCCGAGCCTCGGGGGGATCTCGCGGTCGCGGCTGAGGCCGGGGTGCGGTTCGTCTGTCCGGGGGACGGTGAGTGGCCCGGACAGTTGGATGACCTGGGGGATGCGAGGCCGCTTGGTTTGTGGGTCCGGGGGCGGCCCAGTCTGCGGATGTGGGCGTTGAGGTCGGTCGCCGTGGTGGGGGCCCGGGCGTGCACCGAGTACGGCGCCCATATGGCCGCCGACCTCGCCGCCGGGCTCGCCGAGCGCGGGTGGGTCGTCGTGTCCGGGGGTGCGTACGGCGTCGACGGGGCCGCTCATCGCGGGGCGCTCGGCGCAGGCGGCGCCACCGTCGCCGTGCTGGCCTGCGGGGTCGATCGGCCCTACCCGCGCGGGCACACCGAGTTGATCACCAGGATCGCCGAACAGGGGCTGGTCATCGGGGAGTTGCCGCCAGGTGACCATCCGACGCCGAGCAGGTTCGTGCTGCGCAACCGCGTCATCGCCGCCCTGACCAGAGGGACCGTGGTCGTCGAGGCGGCGTATCGGAGCGGCTCGCTGGTCACCGCGCGCGCGGCGCAACGGCTCGGGCGGCACACCATGGGCGTGCCCGGCCCGGCGACCAGCGGCCTCTCCGCCGGCGTCCACGAACTGCTGCGCGGTGACGCCGAACTCGTCACCGACGCCGCGGAAGTCGTCGAGGTGGTCGGTGAGATGGGAGAGCTCGCGCCGGAGCGGAGAGGGCCCGTGCTGCCCCGCGATCTGCTCGAACCCGGCGCCCGAAGAGTCCTCGACGCCCTGCCGTCACGCCGTGCGGCGACCGCGGTCGAGGTCGGGCGGGGAGCGCAGACGACGCAGGACGAGGCGGTCGCGAGACTGTACGAGCTCCGATCACTTGGTTACGTCGAACGACACGGCGACGGCTGGAAGTTGACACGCCAGGCAATGATCTCCGTCCGTGGTGGTCGGAGTCCGAGTTGACCGAGCGTGTTCGGCCGTCCGGGGGAACCCCTACAGCCTTGGGAATTCCCGCAGTTGAGACGGGGAGCGCGGTCACGCTGAGTTGTCGGCGTGACCCTGCGGGGCGGCAAGAGGAACGTATCTGCGCACGGCTCCGGGCTCGCCCTTCGCGCACCGCGACACTCCAGTCACGCTACGCTCACGGGGATTCCGGCACGGAACGGCAACTCGACCACAGATCCACATCAGAGACTCCAGATCCGCACCAGAGCTTTCAGATCCGCATCAGACCGACAGGTCACCCAGCCATCCCCACTTCACGGCAGAACGGCACAAGGCGACGAATGCCCCAGCACACCTCTGGGTCCGACCGGGCGGCGGTCCCCCCAGCCGCCCGCGACGGTGGCAGCGTGCGGCCGCCCGCTCCCTCGACACTCGACGAGTTGTGGCGGTCGTACAAGGCGACGGCGGACGAGCGGCTGCGGGAGCAGCTGATCCTGCACTACTCACCGCTGGTGAAGTACGTGGCGGGACGGGTGAGCGTCGGTCTGCCGCCCAATGTCGAGCAGGCCGACTTCGTGTCCTCGGGGGTCTTCGGGCTCATCGACGCGATCGAGAAGTTCGACATCGACCGGGAGATCAAGTTCGAGACATACGCGATCACCCGGATCCGGGGCGCGATGATCGACGAGCTGCGGGCGCTGGACTGGATCCCGCGGTCGGTGCGGCAGAAGGCGCGCAACGTCGAGCGGGCGTACGCGACGCTGGAGGCGCGGCTGCGGCGGACGCCGAGCGAGGGTGAGGTGGCGACCGAGATGGGGATCGCCGTCGACGAACTCCACGCGGTCTTCAGCCAGTTGTCGCTGGCGAACGTGGTGGCGCTGGAGGAGCTGCTGCATGTCGGGGGTGAGGGCGGGGACCGGCTGAGTCTGATGGACACGCTGGAGGACACCGCCGCCGACAATCCCGTGGAGGTGGCCGAGGACCGGGAGCTGCGGAGGTTCCTGGCACGGGCGATCAACACGCTGCCCGAGCGGGAGAAGACCGTGGTCACGCTCTACTACTACGAGGGGCTGACCCTCGCGGAGATCGGGAACGTGCTGGGTGTGACCGAGAGCCGGGTCAGTCAGATCCACACCAAGTCGGTGCTGCAATTGCGGGCGAAACTGGCCAGCTTCGGCCGTTGACCTGGCTGGATGGACCGAGGTGGGGGCGAGTGACTCCCGTCCGGGGCGGCGCGTCCGTAAAGTGGTGGACGTGCCAAGGATTCGAGCGGCCTCCGTGGCCGAGCACCGGTCGATGCAGCGAGCCGCCCTGCTGGACGCGGCTCGTTCGTTGCTGTCCGAGGGTGGGACGGAGGCGCTGACGTTTCCGGCTCTCGCCGAGCGGACGGGGTTGGCGCGCTCGTCGGTCTACGAGTACTTCCGGTCGCGGGCCGCGGTCGTCGAGGAGCTGTGCGAGGTCGACTTCCCGGTCTGGGCCGCGGAGGTCGCCGCGGCGATGGGGGCGGCGGAGGGGGCCGAGGCCAAGGTCGAGGCGTATGTGCGGCAGCAGTTGGCGCTGGTCGGGGACCGGCGGCATCGGGCCGTCGTCGCCATTTCCGCGAGTGAGCTCGATGCGGGGGCGCGGGAGAAGATCCGGGCCGCGCATGGGGGGCTGGTCGCGATGATCGGCGAGGCGCTGGGGGAGATGGGGCATACGGAACCTCGGCTGGCGGCGATGTTGTTGCAGGGGGTCGTGGACGCGGCGGTGCGGAGGATCGAGCTGGGGGCGGCGGAGGATCCTGCGGCGATCACTGAGGCTGCGGTGAGCATGGCGCTGCGGGGTGTGCGGGGCTGAGGCGGGTGGGGGTGCCGGCGGGGCGTTTCGCTTGCCCGCGCTCGCGGGATGCCGCTGCGCCCACCCGTGCCGCCCCAGCGGCACGACCGCCCGCAGCTGTGTAGCGATCTGGGTGCCGCTGCCTGGGTGGGCGTCGCCTGCGGCACGGTGCGGCCCGCCGTCATGGCAAGGGGATGCCCAGAACCGGCAACAGCCTGGACGGGCCTCGTCGCAGTAGCCACGGTGGCAGTAGGGACAGTGGGTCCAGGTAGGTGGCCCCCCTCCGTAGGCCCCAGTGGACGCATGCCGTCGTGCAGTGGGAGCCCGTCGGCTCCACCGTTCCCACCACCTCGCCCGGCGTCACCTCCTCGCCCTTCTTCACCGTCGCCCGTACCGGTTCATACGTCGTTCGCAGATCCGTGCCCGTGAGCTCGACCGAGACCACGCCCTTTCCGGCCACTCGGCCCGCGAAGGAGACCCGGCCGGCCGCCACCGCTCGTACAGGTGTGCCCGGGGCTGCCGCGAGGTCGACGCCTCGGTGGCCTCGGGCGTAGGCCGTGGGTGGGGGTTCCCAGGTGCGGAGGACAGGCGGGCGTACACCTACCGGCCAGGTGCGGGCGACGGCCGGGACCGTGGTGACAGGCGGCCCGGGCGGCGGCGGAGCCGGGTCGCCCGCGGCCGGCGGCAGGGGTGTCAGGAGCAGGGTCAGGAGTAACGGCAGCAGTGCGCTGTGCAGGCGTCGCATGGCGGAAACCGTGCCCTACCAGGCGTGATCATGACCGGGACCTGTGGACCGTGCCCCGGTTGTGGACAGCGGCGTCACCCGGTACCCCGCGGGTCCCGTACACTTCTTCTGGCGATCCGGGTCACCGGGTCGACTTCGCACGCCCCGACATCGGGCTCTCGTGGCCATCGATGTCAGCGCCTTTCGGTCCCGTACGCACATGTGTACGTGGCACGGCGCGTGTCGGGCGTCAGGACATAACCGAGAAACCAAGGAGAACGGCCATGGCCGTCGTCACGATGCGGGAGCTGCTGGAAAGCGGCGTCCACTTCGGTCACCAGACCCGTCGTTGGAACCCGAAGATGAAGCGCTTCATCTTCACGGAGCGCAACGGCATCTACATCATCGACCTGCTCCAGTCGCTGTCGTACATCGACCGCGCCTACGAGTTCGTCAAGGAGACCGTCGCCCACGGCGGCACGGTCATGTTCGTCGGCACGAAGAAGCAGGCGCAGGAGGCCATCGCCGAGCAGGCCACCCGCGTCGGCATGCCCTACGTCAACCAGCGCTGGCTGGGCGGCATGCTCACCAACTTCTCGACCGTCTACAAGCGTCTGCAGCGCCTCAAGGAGCTCGAGCAGATCGACTTCGAGGACGTCGCCGCGTCCGGTCTGACCAAGAAGGAGCTTCTCGTGCTCTCGCGCGAGAAGGCCAAGCTGGAGAAGACCCTCGGTGGTATCCGCGAGATGTCCAAGGTTCCCAGCGCCGTCTGGATCGTGGACACCAAGAAGGAGCACATCGCGGTCGGTGAGGCCCGGAAGCTCAACATCCCGGTCGTCGCCATCCTCGACACCAACTGCGACCCCGACGAGGTCGACTACAAGATCCCGGGCAACGACGACGCGATCCGCTCCGTCACCCTGCTCACCCGCGTGATCGCCGACGCCGTCGCCGAGGGCCTCATCGCCCGCTCCGGCGTCGCCACCGGCGACAAGGGTGACAAGGGCGCGGGCGAGCCGCTCGCCGCGTGGGAGCGCGACCTGCTCGAGGGCGAGAAGAAGGCCGAGGAGGCCCCGGCCGCCGAGGCTCCCGCCGCCGAGGCTGAGGCTCCCGCCGCCGCTGAGGCCGAGACGCCTGCCGCTGAGGCCTCCGCCGCCGAGGCTGAGGCTGAGGCTCCGGCCGAGGCCGCTGCTGAGGCTCCGGCCGCCGAGGCCGAGCAGGCCTGACCCCTCACCCCTTCGGGTCCTTCTGACGGCGGGGGCCCACCAGCCCCCGCCGTTCGGCCCGTAGATCTTCAGACTTCGAGAGAGATTCCAGGAATCATGGCGAACTACACCGCCGCCGACGTCAAGAAGCTCCGTGAGCTCACCGGCGCCGGCATGATGGACTGCAAGAAGGCGCTGGACGAGGCCGAGGGCAACGTCGACAAGGCCGTCGAGGCGCTCCGCATCAAGGGCCAGAAGGGCGTCGCCAAGCGCGAGGGCCGCTCCGCCGAGAACGGCGCCGTGGTCTCCCTCATCGCCGACGACAACACCTCCGGTGTCCTGGTCGAGCTGAAGTGCGAGACGGACTTCGTCGCCAAGGGTGACAAGTTCCAGGCCGTCGCCAACCAGATCGCCGAGCACGTCGCCGCGACCTCCCCGGCCGACCTCGAGGCCCTGCTCGCCTCCGAGATCGAGGCCGGCAAGACCGTCCAGGCGTTCGTGGACGAGGCCAACGCCAACCTCGGCGAGAAGATCGTCCTGGACCGCTTCGCGCAGTTCGCCGACGGCTTCGTCTTCGCCTACATGCACCGCACCATGCCCGACCTGCCCCCGCAGATCGGTGTCCTGGTCGAGCTGGACAAGGCCGACGCCGACCTCGCCAAGGGTGTCGCCCAGCACATCGCCGCCTTCGCGCCGAAGTGGCTCTCCAAGGACGACGTGCCGGCCGAGGTCGTCGAGTCCGAGCGCCGCGTCGCCGAGGAGACCACCCGCGCCGAGGGCAAGCCCGAGGCCGCCCTCCCGAAGATCGTCGAGGGTCGCGTCAACGGCTTCTTCAAGGACGCCACGCTGCTCGGCCAGCCGTACGCGCTGGACAACAAGAAGTCGGTCCAGAAGGTTCTGGACGAGGCCGGTGTCACCCTGAAGCGCTTCACGCGCATCAAGGTCGGCATCTGAGTCCGTACCGCGTACGACGCCGGACCCCGATAGGGTCGTAGGCAGTCGTCCGGTACGCCGCCACGCACGCGCGTGGCGGACGACAGCAGATCTGACGAGGAGGCCATTGCCGCGCATGGGATGCGAACCAGTTCCCATCGGCAATGGCCTTCTTCGTATGTGCACCATGAGGAGAATCCGATGACCACCAAGGCCCAGAAGAGCGACGACGGCAACGTGAGCGGCCGGTTTCTGCTGAAGCTGTCCGGAGAGGCCTTCTCCGGTGGTGGGGGCCTGGGCGTGGACCCGGACGTGGTGCACAAGATCGCCCGCGAGATCGCAGCCGTCGTGCGCGACGGAGCGGAGATCGCGGTCGTCATCGGCGGCGGCAACTTCTTCCGTGGTGCCGAACTCCAGCAGCGCGGCATGGACCGCGCCCGCTCCGACTACATGGGCATGCTCGGCACCGTGATGAACTGCCTCGCCCTCCAGGACTTCCTGGAGAAGGAGGGCATCGACTCCCGCGTGCAGACCGCCATCACTATGGGCCAGGTCGCCGAGCCGTACATCCCGCTGCGCGCCGTGCGCCACCTGGAGAAGGGCCGTGTGGTCATCTTCGGCGCCGGTATGGGCATGCCGTACTTCTCCACCGACACCACCGCCGCCCAGCGCGCCCTGGAGATCGACGCCGAGGCGCTGCTGATGGGCAAGAACGGCGTGGACGGGGTCTACGACTCCGACCCGAAGCGCAACCCGGACGCGGTCAAGTTCGACTCCCTCGGCTACGGCGAGGTCATCACCCGCGACCTCAAGGTCGCCGACGCCACCGCCGTCACGCTGTGCCGCGACAACAAGCTCCCGATCGTGGTCTTCGAGCTGCTGACGGAGGGCAATATCGCGCGCGCCGTCAAGGGTGAGAAGATCGGCACGCTTGTGGGTGACCAGGACAGCCGGGACTGACCCCAGTTGGACCCGGTCCCTGACCGGGGGATGGACAATGTCCTGCCGGTCGGGAACCGTGCAGGAAGAAGACGCGACGCAGCCGGCCGCCGCCCCACGCACATGGAACCGCAGCCGGGCCTACTTCAAGACACGCAGGAGCAAGTGGTGATCGAAGAGACCCTCCTCGAGGCCGAGGAGAAGATGGAGAAGGCCGTCGTGGTCGCCAAGGAGGACTTCGCCGCGATCCGCACCGGCCGTGCGCACCCGGCGATGTTCAACAAGATCGTGGCCGACTACTACGGCGCGCCGACGCCGATCAACCAGCTGGCTTCGTTCTCCGTGCCGGAGCCGCGCATGGCCGTGGTGACCCCGTTCGACAAGACCGCGCTGCGCAACATCGAGCAGGCGATCCGCGACTCCGACCTGGGCGTCAACCCGAGCAACGACGGCAACATCATCCGAGTGGTGTTCCCCGAGCTCACCGAGGAGCGCCGCCGCGACTACATCAAGGTCGCCAAGGCCAAGGCGGAGGACTCCCGCGTGTCCATCCGCTCGGTCCGCCGCAAGGCCAAGGACGCCATCGACAAGCTCGTCAAGGACGGCGAGGTCGGCGAGGACGAGGGCCGCCGTGCGGAGAAGGAGCTCGACGACGCGACGCACAAGTACGTCGCCCAGGTGGACGAGCTCCTCAAGCACAAGGAAGCGGAGCTTCTCGAAGTCTGATGAACGACTCTTCCTGGGGCTCTCCGCCAGGGGCCGCGCCGCACGCCGGGTACTGGGGGCCCACCGACCAGGGGCCTGTCCAGGGGGCTGCCCCGGCGGGTCCCGCGTACGATGCGCCTGAGGCGCAGCACACTCGCCCCATGCCCATCGTGCCCGACGTACCCGCGTATGGCGGAGACCAGGATGACGACCCGGGGGCCGCTCGGCTGAGTGGTCCCCTGTTCCGGGACGAGACGTTCCGGGACGAGACGTTCCGCGACGAGACCACGTCGGCGCAGCCCCGAGCGGCGGCGCCGCAGACGCAGAATCCGGAGCCCATGCCCGACGCCCCGCAGCCGGCTTCCGCGCCGCAGAAGAAGAACGCGGGGCGTGACCTGGGCGCGGCCATAGGCGTCGGGGTCGGGCTCGGTGCGGTGATCGTCGCCTCGCTCTTCGTCGTCAAGGCCGTCTTCATCGGCGTGATAGCGGTCGCCGTGGTCGTCGGGCTGTGGGAGCTGACCTCGCGGCTGGAGGAGCGCAAGGGCATCAAGGCGCCCCTCGTGCCGCTGGCGGTCGGCGGTGCGGCCATGGTCGTCGCCGGGTACGTCCGGGAGGCCGAGGGCGCGTGGGTGGCGATGGCGCTCACCGCGCTCGCGGTGCTGGTCTGGCGGATGACGGAACCGCCGGAGGGCTACCTCAAGGACGTCACCGCGGGTGTCTTCGCGGCCTTCTACGTCCCGTTCCTGGCCACGTTCGTCGCGATGATGCTCACCGCCGACGACGGCGCGCAGCGGGTGCTGACGTTCCTGCTCCTCACCGTCGTCAGCGACACCGGGGCGTACGCCGTCGGCTGGCGCTTCGGCAAGCACAAGCTCGCGCCGCGCATCAGCCCCGGCAAGACCCGTGAGGGCCTGCTCGGAGCGGTGTCGTTCGCGATGGTGGCGGGCGCGCTGTGCATGCACTTCCTGATCGACGACGGCACCTGGTGGCAGGGTCTGCTGCTGGGTCTCGCGGTGGCGGCGAGCGCGACGCTCGGTGACCTCGGCGAGTCGATGATCAAGCGCGACCTGGGCATCAAGGACATGGGCACGCTGCTGCCGGGGCATGGCGGCATCATGGACCGACTGGACTCGCTGCTGCCGACCGCGCCGGTGGTGTGGCTGCTGCTGGTGCTGTTCGTCGGCTCCGGCTGATCGTCGTACAGACACATGAGGAGCCTTCCGCTTCGGCGGGAGGCTCCTTCTGTCGTACCCGGGCTTCTGGTGGGACGATTTCCCTGTAAGCCCTCGAAGGGGATCGCCCTGGAAGGAGGGCGTCATGCCCGCCATCCGTGAAGTGATCGACGTCGACTGCAGTCCCGAAGACGTCTACGCGTACATCACCGACCCCTCTCATCTGCCGGAATGGCAGCTGAGCGCCGTGAAGGCGGAACCGCTCGACGAGGGGCCGCTCCACGTCGGCTCCCGGGTCCGGGTCACCCGGCGGATCGGGAACCGTGAGATTCCGATGACCGTCGAGTTCGACGAGCTCGACCCCCCGCACAGCTGGCATCTGCACGGGATCTCGGGGCCTGTCCGACCCCGTACCCGCGGCGAGATCGAACCGCTCGACGACGGGCGGAGGTCCCGCGTGACGATGGAGATCGACCTCGAGGGGCACGGCCTGGGCAAGGCTCTGATCCCCCTCGTGGTCCGCCCACAGGTCCGCAAGGAGCTTCCGCGGGACGAGCAGTTGCTCAAGGAGCGCCTGGAGCGGCCGACCACCTAGGGCGCGCAGACGTCCGTCAGTGCCTTCGCGGCGGCGTCGATCCGGCTGCTGTCCGGGTCGGTGTCGCCGTTCAGGACGGCCTCGTTGTAGTCCTCGACCGCCTTCTTGAGGTCCTTGACGGCCTGGTCGACCTTGCCGTCGTCCGTCCCGTCGTCGATGGTGCCGAGGTTCTTCTCGACGGTGTCGATGAATTCGCCGTCGTGGATCGCCTTCAGGCTCTCGGTGATCCTGTCGGCGTTGCCGAGGCAGTCCCGGGCGTCGGAGTCCTCGCAGCCGGTGACGAGCCCGGCGGTCAGCGCGACGGCGGCTGCGGTGATGGCGATGGTGGTGAAACGGCCTCGACGGTTGGCTGCGGTCATGGAACGGTCCCCTCCTGGACGGCGCAGGCGTTGCGCCCTGTGCTGTCCACGATTCCGGCGTACGACGGCCGTCACGAGGGAGCGGTCACCCGTATCGCAGGGGGAGCGGGCTACACCGTCGCCTGGTCGCTGAGGAACTCCTCCAGCAGCGGCAGCACCACGGGCGTCCGCCGCAGGACCGTCATATGTGTGGTGCCGGGCAGGACGGCCAGCCGGGCGTCGGGGATCAGTGACTGCATCTCGGCCGCGTGTTCGACGCGTACGAAGTCGGAGTCGCCGATGAGCAGAAGCACCGGTGACATCAGACCGCGCAGGTCGTCCGCGGTCCAGGGCAGCGGGGCGTGGGCCGCCGATGAGACCTTGCCGAGGAAGGTCTCGAAGTGCTCGGGGTGCGGGGCGACGGCGGCGTACGCGGCGGCCATGTCCTGGAAGTCGGCCTGCGTGGGCAGCAGCGGTGAGGTGTAGTCGGGGGTGCGGATCTCGTCCCGCATACCGTCCTGGGTGTACGGGGCGGAGACCAGCACCAGACGGCCGACGCGGTCCGGATGCCGTACCGCGATCTCCAGCGCGGTCAGCCCGCCGAGGCTGTAGCCGAGGAAGTCGGCCTGGGGATGCCGAGCTCGTCGAGCAGGGCGACGACGTCGGAGGCGAGGTGCGGGACGGTCAGGTCGCGGTCCGTGTCGGCGGTGTGGCCGTGCCCCTGGAACTCGGGGGCGATGACCTGCCGGCCGGCGGACAGGGCGGGCAGCACGGCGTCGAAGGACAGCCCGATGGTGGTGGCGCCGCCGTGCAGCAGCACCAGCGGGCGGTCGTCGTCGTGGGCGGCGCCATGGATCTCGTAGTACATCTCCAGGCCGTTGACCTTGGCGTAGGGCATCGTCATCACTTCCGGTATCGGGGAGACGCTGGCGTATGGCAGGAGGACCCTTCCCGCGCCGGGAACTCATCGGTCACCCTCGGTGACGGGCGGGGGCCCGGGTCACTCCATTCGATCTGCGACACTGGTACAGCCATGCCTAAGCCCGGAGAACTGACACACTGACCGAGCTGCCGGGCTCTGACCTGGTAGTTCGAAGGTGAGACGACCCTTGCAACCGTTCTTGGGCCGTCCCTGGGCCGTGGGGCGGTTTGTAGCGACCACTACGGCTGGGGACCCAGTGGCGTTCCCGTGCTCTGCCGAGCCCTCTCCCGCGCACGGGCCTCTGCCGCTTCAAGGCGTGCCATCACGTCCGGGTTGCCATCGAGGTGGTTAGGCACCTTGGTGCTGTACTCGATCCGAGCGCTCAGCATCTGTTCCACGGTAAGGTCATCCGCTTCGCTCAGGTCGGCTGCATGCAGGAGCGCGCCATCGAGCTTTGCGCCTTTCGTATACGTGCCCGTGAACTTCGCGACCATCATTCTGGAGCTCGTAAGATCGGCGTCATCGAGGACTGCTCCGATGAAGCGAGCTCCTTGCAGATTAGCCTTTACTAGGCTCGTCTTTACAAGGCTGCTGCCCTTCACCAAGGCATAGTTCAATCTAGCGTGATCGAGTCGAGCATCATCCAACGTTGCTTCGCATATATACGCTCTCTCTAGATTTGAGCTCGTTAGATCTGCTCCGGTGAGGTTGCAGTGTTCCAGGTGGCATGCCTCCATGTTTGCCTCCAAGAGATCTGCATTCTTGAGCTCGGCGTATTCGAGGAAGGATCCTTGGAGATTCACTGAACGTAGGTCCGCCGACGCCAATTGGGCACCGCGAAGGTCGGTGTGGCGAAGGTTGATTGCGAACGATTCACGGCGCTCTGGCCTGCGCCCGAGGACGGTCAGTGCGGCCTGAACGTGTTCATGCATGCTCGCCTGCTCGCGTTCGGATTCGACGCTGTCATCTTGCTCTGGACGAGGTGCGTGCTCACGCACGAAGGCGGCGAGTACTTCTACAATGCTCTCGTGATCTTTCGGGGAATCTCGCATTATTCGCTCTAGCGCGTAGATGCCGCCAAGTCGTTTGGTTAGTTCTTGTGATGCAAGTAGCTCTATAGCTGTGGCGTAGCGGTCGGTCATCTGACCTTCGCGTGTAAGAGCTGCTTGTTCCCTATCCTTTTCGCGAGTGTGCTGAAGAGTCACGTGCGTGTATGCCAAGCCGAGGCCAGCGAATATTGACGCCAGGATCGCCACTACCATTGTGCGGAACCCGGTGATGACAACGCCATCAGCCGGTTGGAGATCTTTCTTGCGAAGATGAGAGCCATCAAAAATCCATGGCCCTTTCCAGAGCAGAACGAAGGTCAAGGCCAGCAACACCAAACCGGCACTTGCAATGGCGAGTCGGATGCCCCACTTCATCATGCAAGAGTCATAACCTGCGGCGCTTCGTCGCAGTGTCGTGCCGGGCACCCTGTGGCAGAACTGAAACGTCCTGCTACAGGGTGGGGAGCACTTTATCGAGCGAGCACAGCGTCGATGGCCCGCTGTGTTCGTTCGCGACTGTCGGGCATGAGGTGTGCATACACCCGCAGCGTCAGCGCAGGGTCGGTGTGTCCCAGGTACTGGCTGACTGCCTTGATGCTCTCGCCGGCGTCTAGCAGTAGAGACGCGTAGAAGTGTCTCAGCGCGTGCATGCCGTGCTCGCGCGCGGACTCGTACTTGCCGTCCGCATTGGGTTCCGGGATCAGTCCGGCCGCTGCAAGCGCAGGCTTCCACTCCTGGAGGTTGAAGTTGCTGCGCCACACGATCCCGCCCGCCCTGTTCGTGAACAGGAGACGGGCTGTCGTCTTCGGACCATCTGGCTTCCGCCAAGGCAGCGTGATCTCAACCGGCTTGAAGGCGTCCATGTGGATGCGCAGTGCTTCAGCAACCGAGGACGGCAGCGGTACGTCGCGCTCCTTGTTGCACTTGGGCGGAGCGAACACGGCCTTACCCCGGATGATTTTCACCTGCCGCACCACTCGAAGGATGCCGGCCTCCAGGTCGATCCCATCCTCAGCAAGGCCCACGATCTCTCCCTGCCGAAGTCCGCATCCTGCTCCTGTATCCACCATCGTTTTGTAGCGCTCAGGGAGCGCGGCGCGCACGGCTTGCACCTGGGCGGGAAGCCAGGGAAAGACGCGGCGTGCCTCGACGGCGGGCGGGCGGACTGACTTCGCTGAGCATGGGTTTCGGGGCAACAGTCCATCGTCCACAGCGGCGCTGAGAACGGCTCGTACGTCCCCGTAGATGTTTCGCGCGTATCCGCCGCTTATGGCTGGGTCGTTCTCCAGCGCGCTCACCAATCCGCGGATGTGCTCCGGGCGAAACGAGTCGAGCGGTCGTGAGCCGATCAGTCGGAACGCGTGCAGGCGCAACCGTTGTTCGATCACTGGCTCACTGGCCGGGTCGACGACGTGAGTCTTGAACCATCCCTCGGCGTAGGCCTTGAAGGTGATTCGGGCGGCGCGTGGGTCGATGTACTGGCCGCGTGACATGTCCGATGCAGTGTTGGTGAGCCACTCTTCGGCGAGACGTTTCTGCCTGTCGGGGAAGCTCTTCGACTTCTCGGAGCCGTCCGGACCGACGTACCGGGCGCGGTATCGAAGACCCATACCGTGACGGTCGGTCTTAACCTTGATGGCTTTGCCATCGACGCCGGTTTCGGTCTTGTACCAGCGGTCTTGGATGTGGCCTGCCACGGTCAGGCGTCCCCCTTCAGGAGATAGGCGACTTCGGTCATGACGAGCCAGCGCTCTGCTTCGCTGCGGTCATGAAAGGTCTTGGTCTTGCGCGTCCCGTCGCCGGAGAAGTGGCCTCGGTAGCGGGGGCGTTGGCCGTAATGGGCAGTGCGGACGATGGCGCCGGTGGATTGGGATCTCCGGTACCACTGGTCTTGGAGGTGGATGGCCACGGGCCTAGGGCTCCCCTTTTTCGGGCGGGTGTCGACAGCAGGGGAGGGCCACGTCGTGGCCCTCCCCTGGGAGTTGGGTGGTGCGGTGTGTGGCCGTGCTATGCGGCGCCGATGTCGGCCCTTTTGCGTTGGGCGACGTAGTCGCGCACGTCAGCAGGGTCGTAGCGGACGTGCTTGCCGATGCGGAATCCAGGTGGGCCGGTCCGCTTCTTGCGCCACTGGTAGACGGTCTCCTTTGGCACGTCGAAGATCGCGGCTATGTCGTCGGCGTCGAGGTATCGGTCAGGGAGGCCGTCTCGGAGGATGGCGCGGGGATCGGATTCGTCAGGGGCCCCAGCGAGTTGGAAGAGCTTGAGCGTCTTGGGGCGGGCCATTCGGCGGCTCCTCGGTCGTCGGTGGATTCGGGTGCTGCGGGTTGCATGCAGGCTGGGCACGGGGCCAGCGTCTGTCCGAGGTGCGGATTTCTGCGTCATTGCGTCATCAGCGTCATTTAGGTCTCTGACCTGCTGTTTTGTGTGACGCACTGGTTTGAGGGTGCGTCATCGGTGCGTCATGGGCTGCGTCATCGGTGACGCAGCCCATGACGCAGATGACGCAGGATGACGCAGCGATGGCCGTCTGCGTCATGGTCATCCCCGCAGGTCAGGGGCCATTTTTCGGCTCGCATGACGCAGATGACGCAGCGTCTTCCCTCTTAGGACAAAAGAGGGGGTGTCTGTTGTAGTTCGGTGCGCCTCACAGCGTGAAGAAGGAGCCGCTGCGCGGCACGTCTTATGGGGCGGCGCGTGACGCCGAACAGCAAGAGGAGCACGCGTTGCTTGGCGCGTGGTGCTCTTCTTGCTTGTCCGCGCGAGCGCGCGAGCGCCGGTCAGAACATCGGCTCGTGTTCGTGTGGGGGCGGTGTGGCCAGGCGGGCCATTTCGAGGTAGCGGCCCTCGCTGGTGCGTCCCGAGTCGATGAGCACACCCCGCGCGGCAAGCGTCGGCTGGAGGCGCTTGAGCCGGTCGGAGAGGACCTTTCCCGTGCTCGGCCACCCCTTGGGCAGCGGACGGCAGTCCTCGTCGGCGTAGAGGCGGCTGAGGCAGTGCAGCCACTCCGTGGAGGTCATCCGCTGCGCCGCCCCCGGCTCGATCGTCTCGGCATGCTGAAGGACGGTCTGCGCGAGGAGATCACCCTCGATCACGTCGTCGTTCAGGTCGTCCAGACTGGCCCGGTAGGCGGTGAGCGCCCCGAGGCCGGTTGCCGCGTCGAGTTGCGCGCACAGGTGCGCGAAGTCCGCCATGCGCAGGTCGGTGGGGGTCTCCGCGTCCACCGCGCGGACTTTGACCGTGAGGTCCAGGAGAGACCCGAGGACGATAGGCAGCGCTTCCGCGTACTCCGCCCACAGTTCCGCCTCGGTGCGCCGGACGCGGGGGCGTTCCAGCCGTAGCGGCAGGAGCCGTTCCGCGAGGTCGGGCCGGATGACTCCCACGTCGATACCGGTCAACAGCAGCGGGCGGCGGTAGCCGACGCGGAAGACGTCCCCGTCGGTGAACAGGGCCCGCTTGACGCTCTCGGCTCCGGTCACGATGCAGCACATGGCGTCGGACAGGTCCGGCGTCATGTGGGAGAGGTTGTCCAGAGCAGTGACCCATCCCGCTGCCACCGCCGCAATCAGGTTCTCCTCGTCCTTGGGTGCGCGGCGCAGGTCACCGCTCATCCCTTCGATGATGCGCACGAGCATGCGCCCGCCGGTGGACTTGCCTGCGCCCTGAGGGCCGGTGAGGAAGGGGGCGGGGACAGGCACGGCCGGTCCGAGGCAGCCGATCAGCCAGGCGATGGCCAGGCACTCGGTTTCCGCGGTGGCAAAGTTGCACAGCCGCATCAGCCGGTCGATGCCCTTGCCGTTGGTGTCCTTGGCCGGCAGGGGCAGTTCCCCGGTGAGCTGGGTGCGCCGCCAGCAGACTTCGCGCGGGTCGGGGGTGAGGATGTCCCAGCCGGTGGGGTGGATGCGGACGGATTGCCCGTCGTCGCGGCCCAGGTCCAGCCACGTCGCCCCGTCGAACCCGGGGGCCACGCGGATGTTCACGGCGTGTGTGTCCTCGTAGAGCGCAAGTGCTTCGATCAAGTCCAGTGCCTCCTTGAGCGCGGTCCCGTTGAACACGCCGACCCCGTCCCGGTACATGCCGACGATGAGTTCTTGGCGGTGGCTGCCGGTGGTGCCCTGGGAGCGCATCGGCCGGGCTACGGGGTGGCCGTTGCGCTGCGCGTACACGGTTCCGTCGGCGGTGCGGAAGTAGCGGAAGTGGGCCTGCGCATAGTCGGCGATGACTTCGCGGGCGGGGTTCTTCTCGTCGTCGGACATGGTCACAGTCCCAGCCTGGTGCGGGCGTTGGTCCATGCGTCGGTGCAGTGGCGCGGTGATTCGCCCTTGGCCTGCGCGGCAGTGAACAACCGCCCGATGTGGGCGTCGGTGAGGCAGCCGCACTGGCCGTGGGCCGACAGCACCGCGAGGAACGTGCGGTACACGGTCGTGTGGACCGCGCTACGGGCCTGAGTGATGCGCTGCTCGGCCATGGCGATGCCACGCTCCAGGTAGGCGGGCGTGCGGTGGCGGCACTCCCCGCCCCCGGCCAGTACGGGCACAGTGACGGTCGCCGTCCGGACCGTGATCGGTTCTTTCACGGTCAGCGCGCGCACGATGTCCGGCAGGGCGGTCATGGTGCCGGTGCCGGTGCCCATCCAACGGGCGTACTGCATGGACGACTTGACGTCCACGTCGGGGCGTACGGCGTTGGCGGACTGCATAGCGCCCTGGTAGAGCCAGTGCTCACCCCTGGTTGTGCGCACGGTCAGGGTGGCGGGCAGGATCTTCCGGGCCCACGCAATGGCTTCCGTGCTGTCGAGATCCACGACGGTGAGTCCGGCGCCGCCGGGGTGGTAGGCGACGGCCGCCGCTTCCCGCCACGCCCGCGCCCACGGGGCGGAGTCGATGACGTGGGGGTCGGTGGTGGCGGCGGCCCAGCCGTGGCACGGGGCGGGGCAGGCGCAGCGGCCGGGGGTCCGCATGTTCGGCCGGCCTCCGCACGCGTTGCGGGCGCAGATCGGGCAGTTCCCGAACGGCAGCTTCCCCGCCCGCAGCGGCAGCACGGGCAGACCGCCGGACGCGAGGCGAAGCGCGGTGGACAGGTGCTCGCTCACGCCGCCACCCCCAGGGCTGGAAGAACCGGGATGCCGGTGGGCACGGAGACGATGTGCGCGGCGAGCAGCGGCGGGACGGCGTTGCCTATCTGTTCGAACTGTTTGGTCTTGGTGCCGTGGAAGGGGTAGTCGGGCCGGAAGGACTGGAGAACGGCGGCTTCCTGGACGGTGATGCGGACGGATTCCGCGTCTTCGTTCTCCCACGACACGTTGTTGCAGTGGTGGCCGAAGAACAGCGTCCCGGCGGGCTCAGTGGTCGGCCTCACGGTGGCGTTCTGCTGGCTGTTGTGGCGCAGCACCCACTGCCCGCCGGCTTTGACGGTGAAGGTGGGGGCGGGCCCGGCGTAGGGGTCGGCGGTCTGCCTGCTGCCGTCGGGCTTCTGGTTGCGGTTGGTGTGGAGCACCCATGAGCGGGTCTTCTCGGTGAGTGCCCAGGACGGCCGGTCGGCGGGGAACTCGTTGCCGCCGGCGCTCTTGCGGTCTCCGCGGGTGTTGACGGTGAGGCCGTCCGCCCAGTCGAGGGCTTGGGCCATGGACACCCAGGGCTGAAGGCGTTCGCCGAACAGGACGTCGCCGTGGTCGTGCCGGCTGTGGGTCGGGGGCGGGGCGGTGATGGGGCGGGTGCGGGAGGCGATGAGGATGGCGCGCCGGCGGGTCTGGGGCACGCCGTAGTCGGCGGCGTTGAGGATGCCGACCCACACGCTGTAGCCCCAGGCGCGCAGGATGCTGGCGTACTGCTGGAACAGCGGGAGGACGTCGGGGACTTCCTCCAGGCACACCCACTCGGGGCGCAGGTCGTACAGCCAGCGCATCGGCTCCGCGGCCAGCAGGCTGCGCGCGTCCTTGCAGCGGTCGAGGAGTTCGGCGCGGGTGTCGCGGCCGTGGGCCAGGTCGTGAACGGCCTGGTGCACGAGCCCTTGATCGGTGAGCCCGCCGCGCTTGCCGGCGCGGGACCAGGCCTGGCACGGCGGCGACGCGATCAGCCCGGTGACGCGGTCCTTGAACGGGGCGGTCGGGTAGACGGCCACGTCGGTCTGAATGGTCGCGTGACCGGCGGCGTGCGCGGTCCGGCACGCCGCCGCATCCCATTCCAACCCGACGTCGGCAAGGCCGAGTAGGCGCAGGCCCTCGGCCCAGCCGCCGGGCCCACGGAACAGTTCGACGATGTGGTCAGGGACGCTCGTGGTCGAGGGCGTGTTCACAACCCTGAGGGGTCGGGACACGGCCGGGGCTCGCCGGATGTCGGTGGGTTGGGTCATGCTTGGGGTCTCCTGCTCTCTTGGAGGGACTGGAGAACCGGGGCGGGCGCAGGCTTGTGGTGAGACGGCGCCCGCCTCGGGCGTAGCTACTGGTCGTCGTCGCCGCTGTCGAAGGCGGGCAGCGACGGCAGGCCCGCGCGTTCCAGCGCGACGGGGTCGAAGCCGGGCAGGGCAGCGCGGGTGACGAGTGCCTGGGCGAGCTGTTCGACGTAGGCGGCGCCGGTGCGGGCCACCTCGATCTGTGTGGTGGCGCGGAGGGTTTCGACGCGCTCGATGTGGGCGTACTCCTCGCGCCGCTCGCTCGTCTCGCGCTGGTAGGCCACCGTTTCGCGGCGGTCGGTGCGCCAGTAGCGGGCGGCGAGTCCGTAGGCGCCGGCGGTGGCGAGCGACCACAGCAGCAGCGGCAGCGGAAGCCCGTCGGCGTATCCGGCCACCCCGGCGAAAGCGAGGGCACCGGAGGCGGCGAACGCGGTCCCGACGAGCACGGAATCTCCGGTTGCGTTGCCCGCGACGACGCCCGCAGCGGCGGCACCAAGAGACAGGGTGGTCATCAGCGCGGCGTTGCCGACGCTGTGTTCGGCGCCGTTGGCGTTCCAGATCCGGGCTAATGCGAGCACGGTCGTGGTGGCGATGGCGGGCGCCGCCTTGGGCAGCGCGGACACCGCCCAATGGCGGTCGTTCGTGGGGTCGTTCATGGCGGTTCTCCTGTCAGTTGACGGAGGCCAGGAAGTCGGCGAAGGAGGACACCAGGTCGCGGATGGGCCCGTAGGCGCCGGTTCCGGCGGCGAAGAAGCCGAACAGGAACAGCAGGAGCGCGCTGCCCGGGCCGGTCGTGCGGGTCTTGATGGCGACGGCGGAGGCGGCGCCGAACAGCAGCACCGCGGACAGGGTGAGGGTCATCGGGTCACCCCCGAGGTCGGGGTGTCGGTGCCGGCGCGGTAGATGCGGGCGAAGCGGTTGTAGAGCCAGCGGCCGAGGCGTATGCGCTTGCCGGTGGCGTGGCAGCGGCGGCAGTCCTTGCCGCGCTTGAGCCGCCCCTTGCGGTCAGCCTTGAGTTTGTGGCCCATGCCGTGGCACTTGCGGCAGTCGCCGAACGGCGAGGCAGCACACACGGCGACATAACACAGTGTGATGCCGATGAGTAGGGTGATAGCGAGCGGGATCAGGGGCATGAAAGGCCCTTCCAGGCGGTTTCCAGGGGTTTCCGCAGGTGGGCCGCTATCCGCTAGCGGCCTGATCAGAGCAGGTTTGGGGCGCTAGCGGGGCCGCTAACGTTAGCGGGGTGTGCCGCTATCGTTAGCGGCCCCGGAGCGTCAGCCCGCGTCCCGGTTTCCGTCACGCTCCGCAATCGCGGCGACGATGTGGGAGCGGTCGATACCGCGCCGGTTGACGACCTTGCCCTTGACCCGGCGCCCCACCTGGATGGTGGAGACACCGTGCGGCTTGAGGGCGGCGGCGAGGCCTTCGGGGTCCCAGCCGCTGTAGACGTCCTCGCGCAGTTCCGCGAGGCGGGCGACGACGGTTTCGGACCACACCTTGGGCTCGTCGGCGGGGACGACGGCGAGGATGTCGGCGAGCAGGTCGTAGCCGGACGCGACCGGCTCGGGTGCCTCCCCCAGCGCGTAGCCGGACAGGAGTCCGGCCTTGTCGCGGGTGCGGCGGGCGCGGGCGGCGATGGTGTCGGCGCCGGGGGCGTCCACGTAGACGGAGGAGACGATGCGGGCGTCGGAGCCTTCCCCGACGAAGTAGTGGATGCCCTTGTCGCCCCAGGCGAACATGGTCGCCCGCACCCCGCGCTTGTACGCGGAGGTACCCAGGACCATGTCGTTCTCCAGCTGGCCCATGACCTTCAGGCACCAGCGCGCCGACGCGTTCGCCGAGATGCCGGTGGGCAGTGCCTTGGCGTCCGGGCGCTGGGTGGCGAGCAGCAGCACGATCCCGGTGGCAGGCCCCCGCTTGACCAGGTCAGTGCCGATCTCCTCGAACTCCTTGCCATGCTCGGGGTGTTCGAACAGCACCTGGCACTCATCCACACCGATCACGATCGGATGCAGTCCCAGGGAGCGCTTGTCGGCAAGCTGGCTGGTCACCTTCGACTCGGGGCAGATGTCCCGCGGCAGCGAGCGGATCACCTTGGTGCGGCGGCGCAGTTCCTCGCGCAGTGCGCGCCAGTCGTTGAGCGCGTACAGGATCGCTTCGTCGTCGTCCCCGGCGGCGTGCCGGTGGGAGACGGCGTTGCCGACCGGGTCCAGGTCGCCGGTGCCCTTCATGTCGTAGGTGTGCAGTTCGGCGCGCGGGTCCAGGGCGGCAATCAGCAGCAGCAGACGGAGCAGGAACGTCTTGCCCATGCGCGGGATGGCGCCGATGATGCCCGCGATGTACATGAGCGTGACCTCGATCCAGCGTCCGCGCTGGTCGGTGCCATAGGCGACCGGCTTGAACAGGTCCACCGACCCCGACTTGAGCAGCGGCCATGCAGGCTTCTTGGCCTTGTTCATGTCCTGATCGCCCACCCACAGCACCAAGTGGCCAGTGTGCTCATCCGGGACCGCCTCGGGCCACACGCACCCGAGCGGGCGGCGCAGCCCCGAGGCGAGCCGGTCGCGGCGCTCGATGACGTCGGTCACGGTGACGCCGTAGGGGAGGTTGCCCTCCGCACGCCAACCGGGGCCGTCGCGGGTGATCGGGGCGGTGAACTCGAACCCGTCCCGGCCCTTGGACTGCGCCTGGTTGATGGCGGGGATGCCGAGCGCCCCGAGCGCGCGCAGCACGATGTCCGACGTGAGCTTGACGGCCTTGGGCAGTTCCACCGCCCGGTGGATGACCGGGGCGTCCGCCTTGCGGCCGGCCGCCCCCAGGGCGAGGACGACCGCACCGACCGAGACGGCTTGCAGCCAGTCGGGAGCGAGGACGTACAGAGCGAGCGCCAGACCGAGCCCGACGAACATCGCGAGCACGGTCACGAGGGTGCGCAGGCGGACCCGGCCATCGCGCTGCCGCGACAGCTTCAGATACTCCGCCGCGTCCTCGCGGCGTACGGCGGCGAGTCGGACCGGCTCACCCTCGCGGTCGGCCACCCACCGCATCGTGCCGCCCACCAACCGAGCGGCGCCGACGGGGGCTTGGAAGGTGAGGCGGGCGGCGTAGACCGGCGAGCGCAGCGCGTGATACCCGGCGGCATGCGCGTAGTGGCGGGCCACCCACGCCGATGCCGTGCGCAGCTCCGCGAGCGAGCGCAACCACACCGGAACGACCGCACGGCGGCGCGCTCCGGCGAGCCGACCGAGATAGCCCGGACCGGTCGCAGTCGGCGTCGACTGGTCGACCATCGGACGGGCGGTCGGGTCGCCCGACTCGGCACCCGACCCACCTCGCTCGGGGTCGGCCGACGGGTCGGCGTCGGGTCGGCTGGTCGGGTCGGCCGACTCGGCACGGGCCGATCGCGCCTTGTCGAGGTCGACCACCTCGCCCCCGGGGTCGGGGTGCGAGTCGGCGGCCATCTCGGCTTCGAGCCGGTTGAAGAGTTCGTTGTCGTCGTCGGGGTGCTTCACTGAGAGTTCCTTCCAAACGGGTTGCGGGAGGGTGGGCCCGGCCGTCGCTGTAGGAGGTGGGCGGCCGGGCCCGTCGGCTTACATGCCGTGCGGAAGCGCGCTGCCGGCAGGGAATTCGAAGACCGTGACCAGGACTTCCAAGCCGGGGTCGTCGGCGTAGGCAACGCGGGTGTAGACGACGGTCAGCGGGGTGCCGTCGCGACCGGTGGTCGGATAGGCGCGGACGTCGTGCCCCCATGTCCGGCGCCGACTGACCGTGAAGCGGGCGTAGGACGCCGGGATCACGCCGTGCACGCCGAAGTTGCTGCCCGAGAGGCACACGAACCGTGCCGAGTCGGCGGTCAGCGGCCGACCGAGCGAGCCACCCGACCTGCGGAACAGATGAGTGATCCGTTTCAGGCGCATGCCCGAACGCCTCCTTCGAGGGGCTGTCACCGGCGGCGGGTCGTCTGCTTGGGGACGATGTAGGGGTGGCCGTTGAGCATGTGGTCCACGCACTGCGGGCAGTCCTCGCGGGGGCGGAGGTGGCGGTGTGCGCGCCGGTCGTTGGCGTGCTGCCAGCACTGCGGGCACTCGCCGGGAGGCGTCTGTGTGCGGGCCATGGTCACCACCACGCCGATGACTTCTTGGTGGCCTTGGCGGTGGCGGTCGCGTTCACGATCTTCTGCCGCTCGGTCTGGAGGGCGGTCAGTTCCCCGCTCAGCCGGGTCAGGATCGAGGTCGTCAGGTTGTCCAGCTTGCGTTCGGCGCGGCCGGTGCTCTTGCCCCGGACGACCTTGTAGGAGCCGCCGATCAGGGCGCGGGTGACGGCCCGCTTCTCGGCTCCGGTCAGCGGCCACAGCTCGCCCTTGCGGGCCGCTGCGAGCTTGCGCTCCGCGTACTGGATTTCGCGGTCCAGGCGGCGGGTGTTGGGCTGGCCCATGGTCAGGCACTCCTCACGGTCTCGTGGACGGCAGCAGGGGTGGTGTCGGGGTAGGCGCACAGCAGGCAGCAGCCGAGCGAGGTCGGCAGGCAGTAGCTGTAGGTGATCCGGCAGACGGGGCAGGTGCGGCGGGCGAGCATCGCCAGAGCGAGCGCGCCCCACTTGCGCGACGTCATCGGCCGGACCGGCTTGGCCAGGTCCTCGCGGTACAGGTACGCGACTTGCACACCCGCCTTGCGGCCCCGGTGCTGGCGCATCACCTGCGCCGCCACCGGCTGACCGCCCGGCCGTAACCCGCGCTCGCGTAACTGGCGGCGGGTGGCGTAGCCGTCCGGGGCGAAGTGCCACGGGAACGTGGGCACGCCGAACCGTGCACCGGCGGGGTCGTAGCACTTGGCGTACGCGGTCATCACGCCGCCTCAGCCGAGTCGTCGTGAGACGGGCCCGCGTCGGTGACGGGGGTGTCGACCGCGTGCAGCGGGCGGCCCTCGGATCGCTCGCCCTTGAGGGTGTCGCGCAGGGTGCGGGCGTTGGCCTGCGAGACGTGCAGCGTGGTGCGGATACGGTCCGCGGTCAGCTCCGCGTCCGACCAGTCCTCGGTGACCTCGCGCGCCTCGGTCAGTAGCTCTTCGAAGGTGCGCTGCGTCTTGGGCTTGCTCTTGGCGGGCCGCTTGCGCTGCGTCTTGGGCGTCTCGTTCTGCGGCTCCTGCGGGGCCTGCTCCGGCTCCGGCTCGGGGTCGAGGGGCAGCGCGTCGGTGGGAGCGAGTTCGCCCATGCGCAACATCACGCGCTCGCGCCGCGGGGTCTCACGGCGCCAGCCGCGGCCGTAGCGCTCGCGCAGGTCCGCGCGGGCCAACTGCCGCTCCTTCTCCCGCGCCAGCGCCTCGCTGTAGGAGGTGATCTCCCACAGCGTCATGCGGCGCCACAGCAGGAAGGTGGAGGGGAAGGCGAGCAGCCAGCGGGAGAACCGGATCTTCTCCATACGGCGGCCGGTGGCAGCGCCGATGCGGACGGCGTAGATGTGCGCGCCGATCTCGGAGAACACCACCCACAGCAAGGGCATGGTGCCGTGCGCGACCTTGGCCGACAGGGAGTGCCCGGCCGCGATGTTCAGCCCGCACGTGATCAGCGTGAGCACCCAGGGCACGAACCGCACCCACGCCAGCGCCATATCCATCCGGATCAACAGCAGGTTGGCCACGGTGAACACCGGGATAGCCACGTCGATACCGACCGGAAGCATCCACGGCTCGCCGAAACCCCAGCGCAGCGCGGCAGCGGAGACGGCGTCGAAGGAAGAGATCAGACCGAGCGCACCGACCCCGGCCGCGGCGAGCGCGCCGATGCCGGCGAGCCCCATTTCCGGGCGGGTGAGCGGCGGCACAGCCGGGAGTTCCACGGTGGATGTGGTCTCGGCGGTGGTCATCCCTGGTCACCCGCCTCGGATGCCCGCAGTTGTGCGTCCATCAGCTCTGCCTGCACGTCGGTGACCTGGCCGTCGAGGATGCGCTGATAGACCGCCTCACTCTCCAGGAACATGCGGTCGTCGAAGTTCGTGCCCTCGCTCATGCCGCCGCTCCCTTCCGGGAAGCCCGGCGCCGCCCGGACGGGCGGGCGAGGGGGACGACGTTGACCAACTCGGGGTGCAGCTCGATGAGTTCGGCCGCGATGCGGGAGATGTCGTCGGCGAGGTGCGGGGTGTCGGCGAGGATGTCGCGGGCCGCGTCCAGACGGGCCGCGCGCTCCTCTTCATTCTCCCCCTCGACTCCGAGCCAGAGCTGAACCGGGGTACCGAGCGCCAGTTCCACGAACTCATCGGTGGACACGGCCTGGTGATGGCCGATGTAGGAACGCATGACAGGACTCCTGACGGTGGAGGGACGGAAGAGACCGCCAGGGCGGGCGCAGGCGTTTGGTGAGACGGCGCCCGCCCTGTGGCGGAAGAAGGGAAGTTCAGACGCGGACCCGGCGGGGCCGGTTGAAGGCGTTGATCAGGCCACCGGTGACGCTGATGACCGAGGTGAACGCCACGAAACCGACCGTGGCCAAGTTCGCGCCCAGGTCGCGGAGGTAGTGACCGTTGGCGACGGCGGCGGCGATGCCGAGCACCAGGAACAGCAGGGTGGCGAGCGCGCGGCCGGTGGTCATCGGTTTGGTGGCGCGGGCGACCAGCTCGATCTCGGCCGGGCGCACCGGACGCAGGGTGTTGCCGTTCAGCTGGACGTCGACCACGTTGCCGGAGCGGTGGGCGGCGACGCCGGCCACCGTGCCCAGGGACTTGTCACTGCGGACGCGCACGACGTCACCGATGGCGAGCAGCATGGTTCCCCCTCGTATGTGGTGGACACCGGGGCTCCGGTTCCCTACGACCCCGCCCGTACGAGCCGCTCCGTAGAGCGCTGGCACGGGCGAGGGAGGCAGCCGGCGCGGCGCTAGCCGCCGCGATTCGGTGGAAGGTGACCGGTCGTCCGCAGCACTTCGAGGTGCTTGCGGACCAGGGATGGAATGGCGCCGCCGTGCCGGTCGATCACGGCCGCGCCCATCGCTTTCGTCGAATCACTGAGACTCCTTCAGACCGCTGAACAGGGGATGTGCACTGCAAGGGGGACCGAAGTCCCCACACGCCGGCCGTTGCTCGCGGTCACCGGGCCACCTCGCCAGTACGGGCCGAAACCCTGTTCCACCTGGCCTTTAGCGGGATTGCAGCGTCCCCGCCCTATGCATTCGTGCAGGTCAAGCACTTACGAGCCCGGATACTGAAGCCCTTTCGGGCCCCGCGCTCCGGTGTGACTTCAGATTGACCTAGGTCAATCTGTCTGTCAAGGAGGTGCGGTAGAAGAGCCTGAGATTGACCTAGGTCCGGTTACTCTCGGGGGTATGGATCAGAGCCCTGAGGTGCCCAAGCCCACGCCGACGGCCAAGGAGATTGCGGCGCAGTTCCGCGAGAGGATCACGGGCCCCGATCGCGAGTACGACGCGGGGGAGCGGCTCCCGGCTGCTCGTGCTCTTGCCAAGGAACTTGGCGTACAGCTCATGACCGTTCAGAGTGCCTACGGTCAACTCCGTGACGAGGGACTGGTCCTCACCCAGCAGGGACGTGGGACGTTCGTCCGTGACCCTGCGGTACCCCTTGGTACCGAGCCGGGCAGCAGCCCTGCATTCTCGGCTCTGGCCGCAGAGCTCAGCACGATTCATGACGCTCTCCGGTTGCTCGGGGAGCGGCTCGACCGGCTTGAGCGGCTTGTGGGAAGCGAGACTCCACCTTCACCGTGAGTTCGTCCGCCCGCCTCAGCAGTCGTTCGACCTTGACGCGCGCCTCGCTCAAACTCGCTTTGATCCAAGCGAGTTCAGCAGGAGTCATGCCTTCCCACTCGCCGCTTCGCTCCGTGATCCCTGACATGCCAATGAGCATGTAGCCGGGAACGGCAGTGGACCCGGACAGACTGTCCGGGTCCACTTTCCTTGCAGGTCACACGGGTTGACGACTCGTCACCTCGTAACGTCGTCCACAGCATCCAGCACTGCCCCCCACGGGAGTTCGCGCCCCGCCGGCGCTTCGCGCGGCTCGTGCAGCGGCCAGACGTCCGGCCCGCCGACGATACGCACGTCCCCCGCCAGGAGGGTGTCGATGTGGTGCTGCCATGCCGGGTGACGGGAGTGAGCCGCGTTCACCCGAGGGAAGACGACCACGGGCAATCCGAGGGTGCCGATCGCCTCGCCCACTTGTGTCAGAGCCTGGTTATCCATCAGGCCCATGGCGAGCTTCGCCACCATGTTTGCCGACGCGGGAGCGACCACATAGCAGTCAACCGGCGGATGACGTCGGGCCTCGCCGGGCAAGCGCGGCTCATCGCGCACAGGCAGTCCGGTCAGCTTCTCCAACTGCTCCACCTCGCCGCTCAATCGCAGCCACTGACCTGCGGTCGGCGTGAGTGTGACGGCCACCTGCCATCCGCGCTCCATCGCAGGCTCAACCAGGCCAGTGCGCAGCACCTCCACGCCTCCGGCCGCGGACCCGACGACTCCGAGCACCCCGCGCTTGCCTGAACTCACTGCACCGCCCTGCACCGTTGAGCCATCACGAACACCTCAGACGATCGCGAGCCGCCGGTGACCGGTGATTGTTTGATCAGATCCCGCAGTGTCTCGCGCACCCTGGGATTGTTGCGCACGAGCTGTGGCGATGTGCGCTCAGCCGTGCGGAGTTCCGTGAATGCCTCATCGCCCTGTCCGTTGAGCGACAGGGCACGCGCGAAGTCGATGCGGTGCGACACGCTGCGTTCCTGTGGCATGTGGTCGACGTTGATCCGGCCGTGTTCCACCACGTACGAGACGTTGTCGAGGTCCAGCTCGACGGACAGGCGGTGAAGCAGGACGTTCGTGGGTCCGAAGCCTGTCTGCCAATAGTTCTCATCTGAGCCGAGATCCTCCGCGAGTGCCTCGGCTCGGTCCAGAAGACCGGTTGCAGTGGGCCGGTCCTGGTGGCGCGCCGCTGCCACGGCGGCACGTAGGTGGATCATCCCCAGCAAGCTGAGTGCCGCGGGGTTGTTGTCGGTCACCTGGGACGACAGCCACGCTGCGGCCGTGTTACCCAGCTCCAACGCGTCGTCGTACCGGCCGTTAGCCAGAAGGGCGTGAGTGCCGGACCGTGCCGCGGACGCCAACACGAGCGGGTCGTCAGACTCGTCAGCGGCACGCATCGCGCGCTCTGCGGCGAGCCACGAGATGTCCGATTCGCCGATCTTCGCGAGTGTCGTAGCTGCGAGGTGATGGGTACGGGCTGACACTGCCCAGCAGTCGCTACGGTCCTCGCCGCGCCGTGCGGCTCGCTCCTCCAACTCTTGCGCAGTCTGAAGGAGCGCGGGGAGCGCAGATATGACGCCGCCGAGTCGACCACGCTGGTAGTCGTTCCATGCTTGCTCCACACGTACAGCCACGGGTGCCGGCGTGGGGAGCTGCACCTCAGCCTCGGGCCCGAAGAGCAGACGAGAAAGCCGACGCGGGCTCATGAGCGCGTCGCGTACGGCCGGTACGTCGTCCTGCTGCTTCTCGTCCTCCATGAGCACGGTCTGACCGAGCAGGTCTCCGAGGGGAACGCGCAGGATGCGAGCCAGCTCAGCGAGCATGTCGATGCGAGGGGGCTTCCGGCGCCCTGTCTCGATCTTTGCCAACCAGTCAGTGCTACGGCCAACCAGGCCAGCGAGCACCTCTTGCGTGTAGCCGCGACGCTTCCGGTAGAACGCGATGCGTTCACCGATGCTGAGGTGATCTCCAAGACCACGCATTGCGTGTTGCCTCCTGCTGGATGGTGGGGGCCGGTTTTCACGGTACAGAGCCGGTGGTGGGGCGGGTAGTTGGCCCCGCGTGCTGCGAGACCGGAACGAGTCTGGAGGCAGCCAACGCAAAGGGCCCGGACAGAGTGTCCGGGCCCTCCTGTTGAGCACCTACACGCTAGATGATCCCTATCTGGCTCAGGCGTAACGTGATGCCCAGATGAGCCCGCTCTTGTGGGCGGTCTCTCATCTGGGCACAAGCGAAGCTCATCTCAGGATCGCTGAGGGCCCCAGGCCAAACGCTCCGGAGCTAAGGGCAGAGCCTCATGGATACGGCTACGAGGTTCGTATCACTGCTCGTTCCACGCGTACGTCAGGATGATGAATGCCATCACGATCGTGCCGCACCCGGCATTCATCCCGAACTCCAGGGCTTTGACCAGCCACAAGTCCATCGGCACGTGATGGATGATGCTGGCGTAGAGGCCCGCGATGATCGAAAACATGACTGCGAACACTGCCTCAAACCCCGGAGCGTAAGACGCCCTGGGGACGGGCGGGTTGTTCGGCAACGCAGACATGACTGCCTTCACCCTTCATTTAAGCCGCCTGTGAAGGATGACCTGTCGGATTCGGGCTGGCGAAGATGCCCGGCTGCGTTGCCGCAGCTTCACCCCAAGGGCTGCCCGGAGGTTTGCTCCGGCGCCCGGTGTTGCTGGGTCCCCCACTCCTGCCGCGCTCCATGTGTACGGAACTCGGCGTCCAGGCAGCGGCAGGACTCAGCGTCCGCCTGGGCGGCCTCACCTACGTCAGTGAGGGCTTGTGATGGGAGATCCTCCACCTCAAAGACGAGTAAATCCAATGGGAGAGCCGCTACGTGCTGTGACTCACACACAGCGCGTCCGGAGGGTGTCGAACGAACGTCTAAACGGGCTGGCAGTAAGCCTATTGACTCAACGTCAGGAAAAAAATCTGACTATAACGATCGCGCCTATAAAGATCAGATAATGACGCTGTGTAGCGCCACGCCCCCCGTTCGGCCGCGGATGGGCGCGAGTCGAAGCGTGGCGGGCCGACCGCGCCCCGGCGACTTCGGAAGGTGCCGTCTGGGTCGAACACGTGAACGGATCCGAGATGTGGGTGATCAATAATGTGGCCGGTTAGTCACTTCGAGTGACTCAAATCACATGTTCGCGTCGACAGTGACCGCCCCAGCCCATACTCTTCAGCCAAGTAGTAGGCGAAGGGTGCTGCCGCACTGAAAGCGGGCAGGCTCAAGGGGAGGGGGGCGAGCGTATTGCTGGGTCCTCTTCCCGCATCAGGGAGGCCGACGTGAGGGAACTGCCAGACTTTGCGCGTCCGCCTGTTGTGGAGGTGGCGTGTGGTCTGCAATTCCGGCGGATCACCGGAATCCATGGCCTGAAGTTGACGCCGCTATACGAAACGTGGAGGGCCGAGCTACCCAATGTAGAGGAGCATCCACCACTTCCTGGTATGGAACCAAACGTCGGGCCGGGGCCGAAGATCAAGCTGGATCTTGCGTCGTTGCCGGCCGCGCGATACTGGTTTCTTGACGACTCCGGGAGGGACTTGGTTCAACTCCAGCAAGACAGGCTGATTGTAAATTGGCGTGACGTTGGGGACGGTACTCCGTATCCACGCTTCGGTTATGTACTTTCCAAACTTAAGAAGCGTCTTGACGAGTTGGCTAATTTTGTTGATCGCGCTTTCGGTGCAAAGCTAGAGGTTATTCATGCCGAGCTAAGCTACGTCAACGCTCTCGCTGGTGAGTCCGGAGACCCTCTGGATCCTCACGATGTGTTCCATACGTGGCCGGACTTCGCTCTGCACCACCTTGGAAAGCCTGTAAATTCGCAAATCGTTTTTGACTTCCCAATCGAGGAGTTTCAGAGCGGGCGAAATTTCTTTTTGCGTGCGGCGATTGAATCTGGAAGCCTGCTCACTGGACAGGCGGGAAATTTCCTCACGATGACCGTCCAGGGGCGTCCTGGCTCCACTGGTTCAAGCGGGGCGGTCGCTGCCATCGAGGAAGCGCATGAGCACCTTGTAGCTAGCTTCGCAGAAATCACCACTGATTCGGCTCACAAGCGATGGGGGAAGCGCTCATGACCGTGATCGTAGGGATGGAACGTCCGGTAGTGACCGGGCTTACCATGCATCGAGCCCATTCGTTGCCGGTCGCGGCAGAAACGGTGTCTCATTCTCACGTGAGTCGAAAAGGGCGAGCTCTGGTAGGTGTGGGTGGCGGTGAGAGCCGAGCGCCGTCCATGCAGGTGCTCCATGATGTGGTGCAACGGCTGAATAAACTCCTTGCGCTCCCCCGGGGATGGGATGGCGGGCGTGAAGAGAAGGTTTCGCCGGATGCCGCTATTGCTAGTCTTCGCATCTTGATGCGGGTGATGAGCAACGATACTCTGCCGCCTCAGGTATTTCCCCTTCCTGACGGAGGTATTCAAATGGAGTGGCATGTCGCAGGGAATTCGATTGAAATCGAAATTTCTGCGAACGGGCAGGATGGTTATGCCGTTTCCGAGAATTCTGAAGGAGACGTAGTGTTTGATTCGGAGTATAGTCTTTCGGGGATTGAGGACTCCCTAATTGAACTGCGTGCCATTCTTTCAGGGCTGTCGCGCCATGCTCTAGCGACTCGCAGCTAATTTTCATTCTGGATCGTCGGGGTGGGGATGCACGAAGAGCAGGATGTTCCGGGGGAGGAATCGCTATGGCGGAGGGTGAGCGTAACGAATCCACATATGATGCGGCGAGACACGGTCACTGAAGAGGAGCGTCCTACCAGCGCGGCTTTCAAGCCTAAGCCGCACGAAGATGGAACTTCGGTATACGTGCGTGGCCTGCTGCATGAGATGGACCTCGATGCTGCGGCAGTGATCGTCAAAAGTGATGACTCGGTGTGGGAAGTCACGGTCAAGGATATCCAAGATGTAAACTTAGATGTGCGTTTGGATCTCTGGCCGCAGGATATTGAGAATGCAGAACATCTGCGCAATGGGGCGCATGCGCTAATTGTAGGATGGGACGGCTGGACCAAGGGGCAGATTTCCTCTGCGGCAAGGGCCCTGGCAAAGGTGGCCGTTTGTGTGTACCGGCCTGACGGTGCATGATCAGGCCGGTACAAGTGCTGACTCTCGGGCTGTTCCAGAGTGGCCGCCCTATCGAGACCGGTTGGACCGCTGGATCGGCTTCGCCGCGTTTTTCCCGCGGGGCTCAGTCCACATCGATCCCTAGCTCGGTGTCTGGGCGGCAGAACGGGCAAGCCTCCACCATGGGGTCGAGCAGTGCCGCGCGGGCGTCCTGTGCGGTCACCGGGTGCGTGGGGCCGGCGTTCCCGCAGTCGTCGGTGTGGATGCGGGCGGGTTCTGGTCCGATCGCCCTCCGCTGTCGCTCCACGGCGAAGCCAGTCGCCTTGGAGCCGCGGGCGTTGCTCGTGAAGCCGGTCAGGGCAGCTGGCTGCTGCGCGCGCACTGAAGATGGCTGCTGTGCTGCATTGCCTTCTGTATGGGCCAGCGCCTCAGCAACAGCCTCGCGCTGAAGACGCAGGTACACGCCCACGGTCTCGTTCTCGGCGATCTGCTGTTCCAGGTGCCGCAGGATCGCTCGGAGGCGAGGGACGTCAGGCGGTAGGGCGGACATCGTCCGTACCGCCGGCCGCGTTGAGGCCCGTCACCTCCAGCCCCCTTCTCCCTGCCCGAGGCTCCGCAGCTCCCGCAAGGCTTCGGGCGTCCGGCCCCCGCGCTCCTGCCAGTGCGAGTGGAACAACACTGCGGTCGACAGCTGGTAGAGGCGACGTCGAAGGCCGGTGTCACCAGGTCTTTTGGCGAGCTGACGGTAGACAGCCGCCCACTCCTGCTGTGCCTGGACGAGGTCGTCGGGGAACGATCGCATGGTCAAATTCAATCATGTGTTCGATTTCCTTGGCGAGCGGTGACGGGTCGCACTCTGCATTGAGGGGTGGGCCTACCGGCCCCGCGCGTCCCGACCGCAGGTATCCGGCCCGCGACCTGCACCTATGTGCTCGTAGTGGACCGAGATCCGGGCCGTCTGTGGGCCGTCCGAGGGTGCCCCACGACGACCAGGAGCGACCAACAATGACCACCTCGCACGGCTCGCAGCGCAGGTCACATGATTCGATCTGCGACACTGGTCTAGCCATGCCTAAGCCCGGAGAACTTACATTCGTCGCCCCGCGCGGAGCCAAGAAGCCGCCGCGGCACCTTGCCGATCTCACTCCCGCCGAGCGCAAGGACGCCGTGGCCGAGATCGGTGAGAAGCCGTTTCGTGCCAAGCAGCTCTCGCAGCACTACTTCGCGCGGTACGCGCACGATCCGGAGCAGTGGACGGACATTCCGGCCAGCGCTCGCGGCAAGCTGCGGGAGGCGCTGCTTCCCGAGCTGATGACCGTCGTACGGCATCTGTCGACCGACGAGGGGACCACGCGCAAGACGCTGTGGCGGCTGTTCGACGGGACGCTCGTCGAGTCGGTGCTGATGCGGTACCCGGACCGGGTCACCATGTGTATCTCCTCGCAGGCCGGGTGTGGGATGAACTGTCCCTTCTGTGCCACCGGGCAGGCGGGTCTGGACAGGAATCTGTCCACCGCCGAGATCGTTCATCAGATTGTCGATGGGATGCGGGCGCTTCGGGACGGGGAAGTGCCCGGCGGGCCCGCGCGGCTCTCCAACATCGTCTTCATGGGGATGGGTGAGCCGCTCGCCAACTACAAGCGGGTCGCCCAGTCGATCCGGGCGCTCACCGACCCCGCTCCGGACGGGCTCGGGCTCTCGCAGCGTGGGATCACTGTCTCGACCGTGGGGCTCGTGCCCGCCATCCACCGGTTCGCCGACGAGGGCTTCAAGTGCCGGCTCGCCATCTCGCTGCACGCGCCCGACGACGAGCTGCGCGACACCCTCGTCCCCGTGAACACGCGGTGGAAGGTGCGCGAGGTGCTCGACGCCGGGTTCGAGTACGTCGAGAGGTCGGGGCGTCGGCTGTCCATCGAGTACGCGCTGATCCGGGACATCAACGACCAGGCCTGGCGTGGGGACCGGCTCGGGCGGCTGCTGCGCGGCAAGCCCGTGCACGTCAATCTCATTCCGCTGAACCCCACCCCCGGCTCCAAGTGGACCGCCTCGCGGCCCGAGGACGAGAAGGCCTTCGTCGAGGCGATCGCCGCGCACGGCGTGCCCGTCACCGTTCGGGACACCCGTGGGCAGGAGATCGACGGGGCCTGTGGTCAGCTGGCGGCCACCGAACGGTAGTCTTTGGCCCGTACGTACATCTTCATATCCGACAGGGGAGCGCGACAGCGCTGAGAGTGCGGCGATCGGGCCGCAGACCCTCTGAACCTCGCCCAGGTCATTCTGGGTAGGAAGTTCGGTCATCACCGTGAACAACAAGAAGTTTCTCGCTGCCGTCGTCGGCCTCGGCCTGGTCACGCTGTCCGCGTGCGGGTCGTCCGACGAGGGCTCCAAGAGCGAGTCCAAGACCGTCACGCTCGTCAGCCACAACTCGTGGGCCGTCTCCAAGAGCGTCCTCGCGGCCTTCGAGAAGGAGTCCGGCTACAAGGTCAAGGTCCTGGAGGACGGCGACGCCGGGCAGGCCGTCAACAAGGCGATCCTGACCAAGGACAACCCGCAGGGCGACGTCTTCTTCGGCGTCGACAACACCCTGCTGTCCCGGGCGCTCGACAACGGGCTCTTCCAGTCGTACGAGGCGAAGGGCGCCGGCACGATCAAGGCCGGGTACCGGGTCGACGGGGACAAGGTCACGCCCATCGACACCGGCGACATCTGCCTCAACTACGACAAGGCCTGGTTCACCGAGCACAAGCTCAAGCCGCCGACGTCGTACGACGATCTGATCAAGCCCGCCTACAAGAACCTCCTCGTCACCGAGAACGCCTCCACCTCCTCGCCGGGTCTTGGCTTCCTGCTCGGTACCGCCGCGAAGTACGGCGACGACGGCTGGCAGGACTACTGGACCAAGCTCAAGGCCAACGGCGTCAAGGTCGTCGACGGCTGGGAGCAGGCCTACAACGAGGAGTTCTCCGGGTCCGCCGGGGGCAAGAAGGCGAAGGCCGACCGGCCGCTCGTCGTCTCGTACGCCTCCTCGCCGCCCGCCGAGGTCATCTACGCCGACCCGAAGCCCTCGACCGCGCCGACCGGCGTCGTCGACGGCACCTGCTTCCGGCAGGTCGAGTACGCGGGACTGCTGAACAACGCGAAGAACAGCGAGGGCGGCAAGGCGCTTCTGGACTTCCTGCTGACCAAGAAGTTCCAGGAGGACATGCCGCTCAACATGTTCGTCTACCCGGTGGTCGAGGGCGCGGCCGTGCCCGCCGAGTTCACCCAGTACGGTCCCGCCGCCAAGGACCCCGAGACCATGGACCCGGCGAAGATCGCCGACAACCGTGACGACTGGGTCAAGTCGTGGACCTCGCTCGTACTGAAGTAAGCGGCCCTCCTTCGAAGAAGGGCGCTGCGGCCCGGCTCGGCCTCATGGCCGTGCCCGTCGCGTTCTTCGCGCTCTTCTTCGCCTGGCCCGTCGCCGCGATCGTCGCGCGGGGGCTCAAGGCGGACGGGAGCTGGCAGTTCGGGCGGATCGCGGACGTGCTCGCGCAGTCCGACATCCGGCACGTCCTGTGGTTCACGACCTGGCAGGCGCTCGCCTCCACCGCGCTGACGCTCGCGGTCGCTCTCCCGGGCGCGTATGTGTTCGCCCGCTACGACTTCCCCGGCAAGCAGATCCTGCGGGCCGTCGTCACCGTGCCGTTCGTGCTCCCGACGGTGGTCGTCGGCACGGCGTTCCTGGCACTGGTGGGGCGCGGTGGGCTGCTGGACGAGCTGTGGGGCGTACGCCTGGACACCACCGTGTGGGCGATCCTGCTCGCGCACGTCTTCTTCAACTATGCCGTCGTCGTACGGACGGTGGGCGGGCTGTGGGGGCAGCTCGACCCGCGGCAGGAGGAGGCCGCGCGGATGCTGGGCGCCTCCTCGTGGCGGGCCTGGCGGAAGGTCACGCTGCCCGCGCTCGCGCCGGCCGTGGCCGCCGCCGCGCTCATGGTCTTCCTCTTCACCTTCACCTCCTTCGGGGTGGTGCAGATCCTCGGCGGGCCGACCTTCTCGACGCTCGAAGTGGAGATCTACCGGCAGACCTCGGAGATCTTCGATCTCGGTACGGCCGCGGTCCTGACGCTGGTGCAGTTCGTGGCGGTGGGCGGGATCCTCGCCGTGCACGCGTGGACGGTACGGCGCCGGGAGAGCGTGCTGCGCCTGGTCGCCCCGGGGACGACCGCCCGCCGGCCGCGCCGGGTCGGACAGTGGGCGCTCCTTGCCGGGGTGCTGGTCACGATCGCCGTGCTGCTGGTGCTGCCGCTCGCGGTCCTCGTCCAACGGTCGCTCGACGCACCGGACTTCGGCTACTACCGGGCGCTGACCTCGGCCGACGGGGGCGTGTTCCTGGTGCCGCCGATCGAGGCGATCGGTAACTCCCTGGAGTACGCCGTCGCCGCCACCGCCATCGCGGTGCTGATCGGGGGGCTCGCCGCGGCGGCGCTCACGCGGCGGGACGCGGGGCGGTTCGTACGGGGCTTCGACGCCCTGCTGATGCTGCCGCTGGGCGTGTCCGCGGTGACCGTCGGGTTCGGGTTCCTGATCGCCCTCGACGAGCCTCCGCTGGATCTGCGGGCGTCCTGGATCCTGGTGCCCCTCGCGCAGGCGCTGGTCGGCGTTCCCTTCGTCGTACGGACCATGCTGCCGGTGCTGCGGGCCGTGGACCAGCGGCTGCGGGAGGCGGCGGCCGTGCTCGGGGCGTCGCCGTGGCGGGTGTGGCGGGAGGTCGATCTGCCGCTGGTGCGGCGGGCCTTGCTGATCGCGGCCGGGTTCGCGTTCGCCGTGTCGCTGGGGGAGTTCGGGGCGACCGTGTTCATCGCACGGCCCGACAACCCGACACTGCCGGTCGCGGTGGCACGGCTGCTGGGGCGGGCCGGAGACCTCAACTACGGCCAGGCCATGGCCCTCTCGACGATTCTGATGGTGGTGTGCGCGGTGGCGCTGCTGGTCCTTGAGCGGCTGCGGACCGACCGGACGGGTGAGTTCTGATGCTGCTTGCGCTGGAGGAGGCGACGGTCCGCCTCGGCGGACGGGCCGTCCTGGACGGGGTCGACCTGTCGGTCGCCGAGCACGAGATCGTGTGTGTGCTCGGGCCGAGCGGGAGCGGCAAGTCGACGCTGCTGCGGGTGGTGGCCGGGCTGCAACACCTGGACGGCGGCCGGGTGTTGCTGGACGGGCGGGACCAGGCGGGAGTGGCCGCGCACAAGCGCGGAGTCGGGCTGATGTTCCAGGACCATCAGCTGTTCCCGCAGCGGGACGTGGGCGGGAACGTGGCGTTCGGGCTGCGCATGCACGGAAGCCCGAAGGGCGAACAGGCCGGACGGGTCGGGGAGTTGCTGGACCTGGTCGGGCTGCCCGGGGCCGCCCCGCGCGCCGTCTCCGCCCTCTCCGGGGGTGAGCAGCAGCGGGTGGCGCTCGCGCGGGCGCTCGCGCCCCGGCCTCGGCTGCTGATGCTGGACGAGCCGCTCGGGCAGCTGGACCGTTCGCTGCGGGAGCGGCTGGTCGTCGAACTGCGCGAGTTGTTCGGGCGGTTGGGCACGACCGTGCTCGCGGTCACGCACGACCAGGGGGAGGCGTTCGCGCTCGCCGACCGGGTGGTGGTGATGCGGGACGGGCGGATCGCCCAGTCCGGTACGCCGCTTGAGGTGTGGCAGCGGCCCGCCGACGAGTTCGTGGCGCGGTTCCTCGGCTTCGAGAACGTCGTCGAGGGCACGGTGAGCGGTGAGGCCGCGGACACGCCGTGGGGGAAGGTGCCGGTGCCTGAGGGGGCCTCGCAGGGGGTGCGGAGGGTGCTGGTGCGGCCGGCGGGGGTGCGGCTCGTGGACGCGGGGTTGCGCTGCTCCGTGGTCGCGCGCACGTTCAAGGGCACGCATGTCGCGGTGCGGTTGCGGCCGGAGGGGGACGCGCCGGTGCTGGAGGCGGCGTGTGCGTTGCGGGAGGCGCCGGAGGTGGGGGACGTGGTGGGCGTGGAGTTCGATGCGGGTGAGGTTGTGGTGCTGGGCCGCTGATTGGGTGCGGCTGGGTGGGGGTTGCGGTGGGCGGGGTTTCGCTTGCCCGCGCTTGCGGGTGCCGCTGCGCCCACCCGTGCCGCCCCAGCGGCACGACTGCCCGCAGCTGGGGCGGGACGCGATGGGGTGACATGGGTGTGGCCCGTCTCCTGATGGAGGCGGGCCACACCGGTGTGCGTGTCGTGCTCAGCGGCTGCTGTTCGCTCCGCGACGACGCAGGCCGAAGAAGACCGCGCCGCCACCGATGGCGACCAGGGCGACCGCGATGCCCGCGATCATGCCGGTGTTCGAGTTGGCGCCGGTCTCGGCGAGGTTGGACTCACCGGCCGCCGACGGGGCGCTGCTCGGGGTGGACTCGGCCGGGGCGGTGCTGCTCTCGGAGGCCGACGGGGTCGGGCTGTCGGACTCCTCCTCGGCCGGGGTGGACTCGGACGCCGACGGCGACGGGGTGGCCGTCGGAGTCGGGGTCTCGTCGTCGGTCTTGCAGGCCGTGGCCGGGGTCGTCAGGTTCGGGCTGACGTCCTCACCCTTGATGTAGGGCTCGGCGACCACGTGGACGCGGTACTCCGCGTTGGGCTTCCAGGCCTCCTCGAAGGTGATCGTCGTGCCGTCCTTGGAGCCCTTGACCGTCTGCTCGCCGACCTTGCGGACGTCGGCGTTGTTCTCCACCAGGTACACGGAGACGGTGGCTTCGACGCCGGACTTGTCCACGTCGGTGACGTTGATGATGCCCTTGTCGCCGTCGCACTTGGCTTCGGCGGAGAATTCGTTGATGTTGCACGCCAGCGCGTTGCCGGCGACACCGAGCGCGAGCGCGGCCGAAGCGGAGGCGACACCGAGGACACGCACGGAACGGGCGACGGTGCGGCGGGATATGGACAGAACTGCCACGTTTGTCCTTTACGGGATGCGCAATTGCGGGGGGTGGGAGGAGTGGTGAGGGAGCATCACGAGATGCGACAACACCATTCCCAAGAGGCTCACAGGTTTATAAGTGTGGCGTAAGTAGTGTCAACGCGTAAGCGCATCACAGGCATTGGCTTTGCCTGCTTATTAACCACCGAGACGTTTCAACGCCGCCGGAGCCTCCTCGATTCGGTCAACAAGGGCGATTCGCGACTCCATCGAACGTTCCCGCGCAAGTGCCGTGAGCAGGGGCCAGGTCGGCAGCCGCTCGGTCCAGTGCGCCCGGTCGACGAGCACCATCGGGGTCGGCTCGCCCCGCGACTCGTAGTAGTTGGGCGTCGCGTTGTCGAAGATCTCCTGTACGGTCCCGGCGGCGCCCGGCAGGAACACCACCCCCGCGGTCGAGCGGGCCAACAGGCCGTCCTCGCGGGTGGCGTTGGCGAAGTACTTGGCGATGTGCGAGGCGAAGGGGTTCGGCGGCTCATGGCCGTAGAACCAGGTCGGGATGCCCACGGACGAGCCGCCCTTCGGCCAGCGCGATCGCACCTCGAAGGCGGCGGCGGCCCAGTCGGTGACCGACGGGGTGAACTTCGGTGCCCCGGCGAGGAGTCGGAGCGCCTCGGTGAGCATCGCGTCGTCGTACGGGGCGGCGTACGCACCGAGGTTCGCCGCCTCCATCGCGCCGGGGCCGCCCCCGGTGGCGACGGTGAGGCCGGCCCGGGTCAGCTCCCGGCCGAGCCGGGCGGCACCGGCGTACGCCTCCGTGCCGCGGCCCATCGCGTGGCCGCCCATGACGCCCACCACCCGGGTCCCGCACAGGAGTTCGTCGAGGGCGTCCGAGACGGCGTCGTCGTGGATCGAGCGGAGCATCGAGGCGAATATGTCGCCGTCGGCCTTGGTTCGCTGGAACCAGGCGTACGCGCGGGCGTCCGGCGTCTCCTCGTACCCCTTGGTGAGATGGGCGAACAGCTCGTCCGGGGAGTAGAGCAGACCGCGGTAGGGGTCGAACGGAAGATCAGGGACGGGCGGGAAGACCATCGCGCCGTCCGCGCGGACCTTGGCCGCCGCGTCCTCGCGCATGGGGCAGCCGAGGAAGACCGCGCCCGCGGTGTCCGTGGCGAGCAACTCCCTTGTACGGTCCCTCAGATCGACGGCCTGGACGCGGAAGCCGGCGAGGGTGCCGCGGGCCGAGACCTTCGCGTCGAAGTCGTCGAGGGTCTCGATTTCACGGTCGTCGTGGTGGGCCGCATGGGCGGGCATCGTCTGCACCCGCCCATGCTAGACACGGCCTTCTCCGGCTCCTTCGGGGGTGGTTCAGCCCTGCACCGCGGCCGGGTCCATCCACACGACCTCCCAGGTGTGGCCGTCGAGGTCGTCGAAGGCACGGCCGTACATGAAGCCCATGTCCTGGATCTTCGCCGAGGCGGTACCGCCCGCGGCGACGGCCTTCTCCACCAGCTCATCCACCTTCTCGCGGCTCTCGGCGCTCAGACAGACCAGCATCTCGCTGCTCTTCGTCGCGTCCACGATCTCCTTGTCGGTGAAGGTGGCGTAGAAGGGCTTGGTCAGCAGCATCGCGACGATCGTGTCGCTGATCACGACGGAAGCCGCGTTCTCGTCGCTGAACTGGGGGTTGATCGAGTAGCCCAGCTCCGTGAAGAACTTCTTCGACGCGTCGAGGTCGTTCACGGGCAGGTTGATGAAGATCATCTGCTGGTAGGGCGTCGCGGTCATCGTGGTCTCTCCCATCGGGGTGCGTGCTGTTCGGTGGGTAGACCGGGGGCGGATCAGGAACTCATCGGCGCCCGGGGATCTTTTTCGTACGAGTTCTTGGTGGGCGTGTGCTCAGTGGGTCAGGGGGAGCGCCGCCAGTTCCGCCACGACCAGGGTGAGCGGGCCGAACAGCGCCAGCACCGCGCCCGCGCGCAGGGCGGCGGCGCTGCGGAGCATCGTCGCGGGGGCGCCGAGACGGAGGAGTGCGGCGGTGGTGTCGGCCCGGGCGTGCTTCGCCTCCACGGCCGCGGTGGCGAGCGTGGCGAGGGTGCAGCCGGTGACCAGGAGCAGGCCGAGGGTGGTGAGCGGGCCGATCTCCGGAGTGGTCGCCGTGCCGTGGAGGGTGGTCATGGCGTACGTGCCGGACGCGACCGCGCAGACCACGCCGAGGGGGCGGCCGATGCGGGTGGCTTCCGCCATGAGGACGCGGCCGGCCAGGAGGCGGAGGGCGCCGGGGCGGGCGGACTGGAGGAGGCGGCCACAGAGGTGGGTGAGGCCGGGGCCGGCGAGCGCGAGGCCTACGGCTGTGAGGAGCCAGCCGATGAGCGTGCCGGGGGCTCCGCCGGTGAGGCCGCCTGGGAGGGGGGTGGTGTCCTGTCTGCCTGCGTACGCCTCTACGGCGAGGCCTGCCGCGAGTACGGCGATGCCCCAGGGGAGGCCCTTTGGGGACTCTTGGGGGGTTGGGGGGAGGGTGGTGGGGTCCAGGTTGTCGGGCGGGGTGCTCTCGGTGGGGGTTGCGGTGGGGAGCGTTTCGCTTGCCCGCGCTTGCGGGGTGCCGCCTTTCTTTGGGCCGGGTGCCGCCCCAGCGGCACGACTGCCCGCAGGCTGAGCGGATCGAGTGCCCGTGGCGGGCGGGGCCGGCCGGAGGCGGGAGCCGAAGCGGGCGTACGAGCCGAACGTCTCCCTCGTTCCCGTTGTGCCGTACGCGCCGAACCTGCCGTACGACCTCGTCGTCCCCTTCGGTCTGTCGTCTTTTGGGCGCATTGCCCAGGCGACGGTCACCGATGCGATCACCGGTACCAACCCCAGCAGGGTCAGGGCAGCCGGCAGGGGCAGTGGTTTCTCCGGGGCCAGGAAGCCCGCGCCCGCGCCGTCGAAGGGCATCCCCGTCAGGTCGCCCCTCAGGTGGAGGAAGAACAGCAGCGCCACCATCGAACCGAGCAGGCAGGACAGGGCTGTTGTCGCCGCCGAGACGGCCATCAGGCGGGCCGGGCCCAGGCCGATCGCCGCCAGGCCGGGGCGGGGGCGGGTGCCGGGGTCGGTGCGGGCGACCGCCAGGGCGAAGTAGACCGTGGCGGCCAGCGGGGTCAGGCACCAGGCCAGGCGGAGCAGGGAGCCGCGTGGGTCGTCCTGGTGGGCCATGGCGTAGCCGAGGGTGCAGAGGAGGAGGAAGCCCGTACCGGCCGCGGCCGTCGACACCAGGAGGCGCCGCAGGTGGACGGCCGGGTGGGCGCCGCGGGTCAGACGGAGAGCGAGCACGCGGCCCCCTGGCCTGCCGGTTCCGATTCGTGGACCGGGGGAAGGTGGACTGTGTTCACGCGGCGGCCGTCCAGCAGCGAGACCGTGCGGTCGGCGAGCGCGGCCGTCTCGGCGTCGTGGGTCGCCAGGACGACCGTGATGCCGTGGGAGCGGGCCGCGGTGGTGAGGGTGCGGAGGACGTGGGCGCGGTCCGCGCGGTGCAGGGGGGCCGTCGGCTCGTCAGCGAACAGGACCGTCGGGGCGGGAGCGAGAGCCCTCGCGATGCAGGCGCGCTGGCGTTCCGGCTGGGTGAGTTCATGGGGGCGGCTGCGGGATCTGTCGCCGATGTCGAGGCGCTCCAGCCACTCCAGGGCGGCCACCTTGGCCCGGCGGCGGCTGGTGCCGCGCAGCATCAGGGGGAGGGCGGCGTTCTCCCATACGTTCAGCTCGGGGACCAGGACCGGGGCCGGGTCGATCCAGCCGAAACGGTCGCGGCGCAGGCGCTCGCGGGTCATCGGGCCCATGGTGTGGACCGGGGCGCTGTTGAACCAGACCTCGCCGCGTTGCGCCGGGACCAGCCCCGACAGACAGCTGAGCAGCGTCGTCTTGCCGCTGCCGCGCGGGCCGTTCACCGCGAGGATCTCGCCCTCGCGGACGCCGAGCGACACGCCGCCGAGCGCGGGTGAGCCGTCGGGGTGCGTGAAGTGCAGGGCGCGGGCCCAGAGCACGTCGTTGTCGGGCGGGGCCTCCATGGGCGTACACCTCGTATCTGATCCGTTTTCCCGGCCGTTGATCCCCCGAGCGGGGGAACGAAGACAGGGCCGATCGGTTACAGGGCACGCTAGGGAGCCGGGGCCGGAACCCCGGACAGCACGCGGCCCGGGGTGCGCCCTGTCACTCGGACGGGTGCACCCCGGGCTGCGGCCGAACGGCTTTACAGCTTCGTCCACGCCTCCGTCAGCGTGGCGCGCAGGATCTGCTCGATCTCGTCGAAGGTCTCCTGGTTGGAGATCAGCGGCGGGGCGAGCTGGACGACCGGGTCGCCACGGTCGTCGGCGCGGCAGTACAGGCCGTTGTCGTAGAGGGCCTTGGAGAGGAAGCCGTAGAGCACGCGCTCGGTCTCCTCGTCGTTGAAGGACTCCTTCGTGGCCTTGTCCTTCACCAGCTCGATGCCGTAGAAGAAGCCGTTGCCGCGGACGTCGCCGACGATCGGCAGGTCGTGGAGCTTCTCCAGGGTCGAGCGGAACGCGCCCTCGTTGTCGAGGACGTGCTGGTTGAGGTTCTCGCGCTCGAACAGGTCGAGGTTGGCCAGACCCACCGCGGCCGACACCGGGTGGCCGCCGAAGGTGTAGCCGTGCAGGAAGGTGTTGTCGCCCTTGTAGAACGGCTCGGCCAGGCGGTCGGAGATGATGCAGGCGCCGATCGGGGAGTAGCCCGAGGTCATGCCCTTGGCGCAGGTGATCATGTCCGGGACGTAGTCGAACTTGTCACAGGCGAACATCGTGCCGAGGCGGCCGAAGGCGCAGATGACCTCGTCCGACACGAGGAGCACGTCGTACTGGTCGCAGATCTCGCGGACCCGCTGGAAGTAGCCGGGCGGGGGCGGGAAGCAGCCGCCCGCGTTCTGGACCGGCTCCAGGAAGACCGCGGCGACCGTGTCGGGGCCCTCGAAGAGGATCTGCTGCTCGATCTGGTCGGCGGCCCAGCGGCCGTAGGCCTCGGGGTCGTCGCCGTGGATCGGGGCGCGGTAGATGTTGGTGTTCGGGACCTTGTGCGCGCCCGGGACCAGCGGCTCGAAGGGGGCCTTCAGAGCGGGCAGGCCGGTGATGGACAGGGCGCCCTGCGGGGTGCCGTGGTAGGCGACCGCGCGGGAGATGACCTTGTACTTGGTCGGCTTGCCGGTGAGCTTGAAGTACTGCTTCGCCAGCTTCCAGGCGGTCTCGACGGCCTCGCCGCCACCGGTGGTGAAGAAGACCTTGTTGAGGTCGCCCGGTGCGTGGTGGGCCAGCCGCTCCGCCAGCTCGACGGCCTTCGGGTGGGCGTAGGACCACACCGGGAAGAACGCGAGCTCCTGGGCCTGCTTGAAGGCGGCCTCGGCGAGCTCGACACGGCCGTGTCCGGCCTGGACCACGAACAGGCCCGCGAGACCGTCCAGGTAGCGCTTGCCCTTGTCGTCGTAGATGTGGGTGCCCTCGCCCCGGACGATGGTGGGGACGGGCGACTTCTCGTACGAGGACATGCGGGTGAAGTGCATCCACAGGTGGTCGTACGCGGTCTGGCTGAGGTCCTTGGAGCTCACGGTTATCGGGTCCTCACGGTTATCGGGTTCCCCACATGTAGGTCTGCTTCTTGAGCTTCAGGTAAACGAAACTCTCGGTGGAGCGCACGCCGGGGATGGCGCGGATACGTCGGTTGATGACCTCCAGCAGGTGGTCGTCGTCCTCGCAGACGATCTCCACCATCAGGTCGAAGGAGCCCGCGGTCATCACCACGTACTCGCACTCGGCCATGGAGGTCAGCGCGTCGGCCACGGACTCGACGTCGCCCTCGACATGGATGCCGACCATCGCCTGCCGGCGGAAGCCCACGGTGAGCGGGTCCGTGACGGCGACGATCTGCATCACGCCCTGGTCGAGCAGCTTCTGGACGCGCTGGCGCACGGCCGCCTCGGAGAGGCCGACGGCCTTGCCGATCGCGGCGTACGGCCGACGGCCGTCCTCCTGGAGCTGTTCGATGATGGCGAGGGAGACGGCATCCAGGTGCGGGGTGCCGTTCCTGGACTCTCGGGTGATCCGCGAGTCCCTGGGGTCTGTGCTTCGACTGGCCACGAGCTCACTGTGCACGACGTCTCGACACTTCCGCAAGGCCGTACCGATGAAATTCGTTGTTTACGTGACTGAGACCTGCGGATTTCGCAGCATCGGCGGGAGCGGGGGTGTTGAAAACGTGGGCCGGGCGATTAGGGTGGGTGTCTCAACCAATGGACAGTTCGACCCGACACAGGAGGCCGGCAGTGAGCACCGAGCTGCGTCGTCTGCGCAACTACATCGACGGTGAGTTCCGGGACGCCGCCGACGGACGGACCACGGACGTGGTCAACCCCGCGACGGGCGAGGCGTACGCGACCGCGCCGCTGTCCGGGCAGTCGGACGTCGACGCCGCGATGGAGGCCGCCGCGCGCGCCTTCCCCGCATGGCGCGACACGACGCCCGCCGAGCGGCAGAAGGCCCTCCTGAAGATCGCGGACGCGTTCGAGGAGCGTGCCGAGGACCTCATCGCCGCCGAGGTGGAGAACACCGGCAAGCCGATCGGGCTCACGCGGTCCGAGGAGATCCCGCCGATGGTGGACCAGATCCGGTTCTTCGCGGGCGCCGCGCGGATGCTGGAGGGCCGCTCGGCCGGCGAGTACATGGAGGGCATGACCTCCATCATCCGCCGCGAGCCGGTGGGTGTGTGCGCCCAGGTCGCACCCTGGAACTACCCGATGATGATGGCCGTGTGGAAGTTCGCGCCGGCTCTCGCCGCGGGCAACACGGTCGTGCTGAAGCCGTCGGACACCACTCCGGCCTCCACGGTCCTGATCGCCGAGATCATCGGGTCGATCCTGCCCAAGGGTGTCTTCAACGTCGTCACGGGCGACCGTGACACCGGGCGGCTCATGGTCGAGCACCCGACCCCCGCCATGGCCTCCATCACCGGGTCCGTGCGCGCCGGTATGTCGGTCGCCGAGTCCGCGTCCAAGGACCTCAAGCGGGTCCACCTGGAGCTGGGCGGCAAGGCGCCGGTCGTCGTCTTCGAGGACTCCGACATCGCCAAGGCCGTCGAGGACATCTCCGTGGCCGGCTTCTTCAACGCGGGACAGGACTGTACGGCGGCCACGCGCGTGCTGGTGCAGTCGTCCATCCACGACGAGTTCGTGGCCGCGTTGGCCAAGGCCGCCGCCGACACCAAGACCGGGCAGCCGGACGACGAGGACGTGCTGTTCGGCCCGCTCAACAACCCGAACCAGCTCAAGCAGGTCGCCGGGTTCATCGAGCGGCTGCCGGCCCACGCCAAGGTCGAGGCCGGCGGTCACCAGGTCGGTGAGAAGGGGTACTTCTACGCGCCGACCGTGGTCTCCGGGCTGAAGCAGGACGACGAGATCATCCAGAACGAGGTGTTCGGGCCGGTCATCACCGTCCAGTCCTTCTCGGACGAGGACCAGGCCGTGGAGTGGGCCAACGGGGTCGACTACGCGCTGGCCTCCTCCGTGTGGACCAAGGACCACGGGCGTGCGATGCGGATGTCCAAGAAGCTGGACTTCGGGTGCGTGTGGATCAACACGCACATTCCGCTGGTCGCCGAGATGCCGCACGGCGGGTTCAAGAAGTCCGGGTACGGCAAGGACCTTTCGGGCTACGGGTTCGAGGACTACACGCGGATCAAGCACGTGATGACTTCGTTGGACGCGTAATTCTCTGCCTTGAGCGGCGTCACGGCCGACCTGCGTGGTCGGGGGCGACAAGGTGTCTGGTGTGTCGCCCGCGGATCGACGCAGCGTCGATTGTCCGGCCGTGGACGTGAGGGGCATGCTGCCGTGCATGTCCCTCACGTCGAAGTCCCTTTCCCGTCGGACCCTGTTGCGTGTCCTCGGCGGTGGGGCGGTGCTCGGCGGTCTCGCCGGGTGCGGGGTGCCCGCCGCCTATGTGGCACCGGGTGACCGGGCCGGTGCCGATCTCTCCGCCGGTGACAAGCGGCTGGCCTGGGCGAACTGGCCGCTCTACATCGACACGGACGACGACGACACCACCAAGCGGCCGACGCTGGAGGCGTTCGAGAAGCGGACCGGGATCTCCGTCGACTATGTGGAGGAGATCAACGACAACGACGAGTTCTTCGGCAAGATCAGCCCCGCACTGATGAACCACCAGTCGACGGACCGCGATCTGATCGTCATGAGCGACTGGATGTGCGCGCGCTTCGTCCGCCTCGGCTGGGTCCAGGCGATGGACCGGGCGAACCAGCCGAACGTCACCAAGTACCTGGATCCACTGCTCCGTTCACCCGCCTTCGACCCGGGCCGCAAGCACACCGTCCCCTGGCAGTCGGGCATCACGGGCATCGCCTACGACCACCGCCGCCTCGGACGCGAGATACGGCACGTCTCCGAGCTGTGGGACAGCGGCCTCAAGGGCCGGGTGACCCTGCTGTCCGGCCTCGACGAGGCGTTCGCGCTGCTGATGCAGGGCAACGGCGTGGACATCAGGACGTGGACCGCCGACGACTTCCACCAGGTCTGCGACCAGGTCGAGAAGTATGTGCACAGCGGCCAGATCCGCCGCTTCACCGGCAACGACTACACCAAGGACCTGGTCAGCGGTGACGTCCTCGCCTGCCAGGCCTACTCCGGCGATGTCATCCAGCTCCAGGCCGACAACCCAGACATCCGCTTCGTCGTCCCCGAGGAGGGCGCCGAGCTCTGGTCGGACTCGCTGATGATCCCCGACCTCGCGAGCCACAAGACCAACGCCGAGCGGCTCGTCGACTACTACTACGACCCCGAGGTCGCCGCGGAGCTGGCCGGGTGGGTGAACTACGTCTGCCCGGTGCCGGCCGCGAAGGACGTCCTCGCCTCCGCCAAGGACGAGGAGACGGCCGCGCTGGCCGAGAACACGCTGATCTTCCCGGACGACGAGATGCGTCAACGGCTCGTCATCGCACGGGACATCACGTCCGGTGAGCGGGTGGAGTTCTCCAAGCGGTGGAACGCGATCGTGGGGCTGTAGGCACGCCTCGACGGCTTTACCATCTCTTTGCAACCCGCGTCGGGGCCGCGTCGTCTCTCCGCTCGATCCGTCACCCCGCCCGACCGACGGGCGGACGGACCGAGCAAGGGAGTCATCCATGCGTACAACTGTCCTGGGCGTCGCGGCACTTGCCTGTGCCGCCGTGCTGACCGGCGTGGCGCCCGCCTTCGCGGACGGGGGAACCGCGACGCCGAGCCCCGTCCCGAGCGCCACGACCGCGCCGAGCGCCGAACCGAGTGCCGAGCCGACTGCCGCTCCGAGTGAGGCGCCCAGTACTGAGCCGAGTGCCGAGCCGACCCTGGCGCCGTCCCCGGGGCAGGTCTCCGTCGTGCCCAGCGGGGCGCCGGACACCGGGGTGAGCGCGCAGTCCTCGGGCGGCGGCGGGGGCGCGCTCGTCGGCGGGGGCGCCGCCGCGGCGGTCGTACTGGGTGGCGGTGCCGCCGTGCTCGTACGGCGTCGGCGGGCGCACGGGGCATGAGTCCGCTCTCGCGGCGGGCCTTCGCCCTCGCGGCTCCGGCGGCGCTGCTGGCGGGCTGCGGGGGGCCGGGGGCCGGGGCGGGGAGCGGCGCTTCTGCCGCGCCGCCGACCGTCGCCGATTCTCCGGCCGCCAAGTCGGGGGCGGGGGAGGGGAGTTCGGTACCGGTCCGGCTGCGGATCCCGGCGATCGGGGTCGACACTCCCGTCATCCGGCTGGGCCTCGCCCCGGACGGCAGCGTGCAGGTGCCGCCGATCACGGCCCACGACCGGGCCGGCTGGTACGAGCACTCGCCGGTGCCGGGACGGACCGGACCGTCGGTGATCCTCGGCCATGTCACGGTCGGTTCCTACGGCGACGGCGTCTTCCGGCGTCTCGCGGCGCTGCGGCGCGGCGACCGGATCACGGCGCGTCTGGCGGACGGGACCGAGGCCGGGTTCGCCGTCACCGCCGTACGGACCGTCGCCAAGGCCGACTTCCCGTCCGACGAGGTGTACGGCGACGTCGACCGGCCGGAGCTGCGGCTCATCACCTGCGGTGGCCCGCGGACCGGTGACGGATACCTCGACAACGTGATCGTCTTCGCCGCGTCGAGCCCCACGACGTCCTGACGCCGAGATCCCGCCCCGTCGGAACGCGTGCCGACGGTTCGGGGTCTTGACCAGTGAGCCAGTGAGCCAGTGAGCCCGTGAACCCCCCATTCCTGGAGAACGTTGAAACGGTCCCGTGAGAAGGCAGCGTCCGAGCTGTTCGCCGCCCTCTATCCACGCCTCGCCGGCTGGTGCCGTCGGCTGGTCGACGACGACGAGACGGCCCACGAGATCGCCTCGGAGGCGTTCACCCGGCTGTGGGCGCGCTGGACGGCGGTGGACGAACCCCAGGGCTTTCTCTACGTCACCACGGCGAACCTCGTCCGCGACCACTGGCGCAAGCTGGAGCGCGAGCGCCGGGCCGTACGTCGGGCGACCACGGAGGCGGAGCTCAGCGCCCGGCCCGAACAGGCGGACCCCTCGGTACGGTTGCTCGTCCAGTCGCTGCCGGAAAGGCTGCGCGTCCCGATCCTCCTGCACTACTACGCCGACATGCCGATCCGGGAGGTGGCGATGCTGACCGGACGCAAGGAAGGAACCGTCAAGGCGGACCTCCACGCGGCCCGCGAACTGCTCCGCGCCCATCTGAGGAGGAGTCTTGACCACACCCGCTGACGACGGCCCGGACTTCGACCTCGGCCCCGAGGGCTACGGCTTCGAGGGCTTCCGTTCCGAGGCCTCCGAAGGCTTCGGCTCCGACGACCCGCTTGTCGTCATGCTGCGTCCGCCGGCCGAGTATCTCGGTCCGCCGGCCGGGAGCTACGAGGCGATCCGGCGTGGCGCCGCCCGGCGCAAGCTGCTGCGCGCCGCCGCCGGGGCGGGACTGGTCTGCGCCGCCGCCGCTCTCGTCGTACTGCCGTTGCGGCTGGCGGCCTCCGACGCCCCCGCGTCTCCCACCGTCCCGCTCGCGCCGCCGCCCGCGAGCAGTCCCGCGCGCGATTCCGCGACGCCGACGCCGGTGCCGTCGGAACCGGTCGCGACCCCCGACCCCTCGCCCAGCGCGGCGCCCTCGCACATCGAGACGACCGTGCCGACCGTCGCCCCCTCGATGCCCCCGACCTCTTTTTGAACATGTTCAACTCCAGGCGTACGCTCCTCCCATGAGCGACAGAGCCGCCCTGCTCAAGGGCATCCGTGCCTGGTTGGTCCTCTTCGTCATCTGCCTGGTGCTCAGCGGCGCCACGGCCTTCCCCCTCGTCCACGAACTGCGCTGGACCGAGGAGCTGCTGAGCCATCTGCCCGCGCCCGACGCCCTGACGGACTGGATCACCCGGGTCCGGCAGGGCCTCGACACCGCCGACGCCGACTACCCCTTCCTCCTCTACGGCACCGACTGGCTGGCCTTCGCGCACCTTGTCATCGCGGTCGCCTTCTACGGCCCCTACCGCGATCCGGTCCGCAACATCTGGGTCGTCGAGTTCGGGATGATCGCCTGCGCCGGCATCGTCCCGCTGGCGTTGATCTGCGGGCCGGTCCGCGGGATCCCGTTCTGGTGGAGCGTGATCGACATGGCGTTCGGGGTGTTCGGGGTCGTACCGCTGTATGTCGTACGGAGGAAGATCAAGCGGCTGGAGGCGATGACCGCCGTGACTTGGGAGGCCGCGCCCGCGCTCGCTACTTGACTGCCGCCGCGACGATCCGGTCGATGACCGGGTTCGACGCCTCGTCCTTGGCGTCGGTGTCGCCCACCGAGTAGACGACGGTCCGGCGCAGATCGCGGGTCGCGGCGAGCGCGGTGCTGTAGCCGTAGCGCGCCCCCGTCTTGCACCAGTAGACCCGGCCACCCACCGCCATGCGTTGCAGCCCGGCGCTGAAGGTCGCCCCGTCGATGCCGGCCGGGACCGTGAACATCTCCTTCAGTTGCGGTCCCGGCAGGATCCGGCCCCGGAACAGCGCGTGCAGCAGCCGTTCCAGGTCGGCGGTCGTCGAGATCATGTCGCCGGCCGCCCAGCGGTCCGCCTGGTTCCACTCGGTGACGTCGACGAGGGTCGTCGTCCCGTCGGCCGCCGTCATCCGCTGGTAGCCGCGGTTGTGCGGGCCGTGGATGCGGGGGTCGGTGCCGGGGAAGTACGTGTCGTGCAGGCCGGCCGGGCGCAGGACACGCCGCGTGGCCTCGGTGGCGTACGAGTGGCCCGTCACCTTCTCGATCAGCAGGCCGAGGACCGTGTAGCTGATGTTGAGGTACTGCTGCCGCGTCCCCGGTGTGAAGGCCGGCCCCTTCGCGATCGCCGACGCCACGACCTGCTGCGGGGGCAGCGTGTCGAAGCGGTGGGCGTACGGGTCGTCGAAGCCGTCGCCCGGCTTGATGCCGCTCGTGTGGTTGAGCAACTGGCGTACGGAGATCGGGTCGAAGGCGGGGGTGAACAGGCCCGGAAGGTAGCGCTGGACCGGGGTGTCGAGGTCGAGACGGCGCTCGGCGGCCAGGTGCAGGACGGTGGCCGCGGTGACGACCTTCGTCGTGGACCCGGCCCGGAAGCAGGCCCTCGGGTCGGCCGCCCGACCGCTCTCCAGGTCGTGCACACCGGCACCGCCCCGCCAGTGGCCGTCGCTGCCGCCGATCCGCACGAGGGCGAAGGTCGAGTCCCCGTCGGGGAGCCCGGCGATGGCGGCGCGCAATGCCTCGGCGTCGGGGGCATTGCGTGGAGAGGTCCTTTGCGTGGAGGCGGAGGCCGGGCTGGTCAGGGCGCCGGCGCTCAGGGCGAGGGCGGCGGTCAGGAGGGTTCTGCGGGGGAGGGACATGTGGTGAGGGTGTCAGGATCCGACGGCTTTGCGAGCAACAGCGCCTGCAAATAGGGGAGTTGAGAGGGTGTTCCCCTAAGGGGGCGGAAAAGTGTTATCGGGGAGTCCCGTGTTCCGTCTCCACCCGGGAGTGTTCCACCCAAGGGATGAGAGGGTGGACCGATCTCGGACCCGGAAGGACGACGTGAACACGCGGGAGTGGCGCGACACCATCGCGGCGGCGCAGGCCGGTGACCGGCAGGCGCTGGACGAGCTGGTCGAGGGCTGGCTGCCGCTCGTCTACAACATCGTCGGCCGCGCCCTGAACGGTCATGCCGACGTCGACGACGTCGTGCAGGAGACCATGCTGCGGGCCGTCGGCAACCTGGGTTCGCTGCGCGACCCGGACAGTTTCCGGTCCTGGCTCGTCGCGATCGCCATGCGCCAGATACGGGACCGGGCCCGGCGCCGGACCGCGCCCGCCCCGCTGGCCGAGGCCACCGCGCAGGACGCCGCCGACTTCGCCGAACTCACCGTGCTGCGGCTCCAGTTGGAGGGACAGCGGCGCGAGGTCGCGGAGGCGGTGCGCTGGCTCGACGACGAGGACCGGCAGTTGCTGTCGCTGTGGTGGCTGGAGGTCGCGGGCGAGCTGAGCCGGCGCGAGCTGGCGGCGGCGGCCGGGATCAGCCGACAGCACGCGGCCGTGCGCGTCCAGCGGCTCAAGGAGCGGGTGGAGACCGCGCGCGGCATCGTCCGCGCCCTCGATGGCGCCTGCCCCGACCTGCGCGAACTCACCGGGCGCTGGGACGGCCGCCCCGACTCCGTCTGGCGAAAACGCCTCGCCCGGCACATCCGCGGCTGCGGCTACTGCGGCGACACCCGCGAGACCGTCGTACCGGCCGAACGTCTCCTCGTCGGCATCGCCCTCGTGCCGCTCCCCGTCGGCTTCACCCTCTCGCTGGCCCTCGGCGGCAAGACGGCGGCAGCGGCGGCGGGGGCCGCGGGGGCCGCCTCGGTGGGCTGGTCCGCCAAGGTGATGGCCGCGCTCACCCAGCCCGCCGTCGCGGTGACCGCGGGCGCCACGATCGTGGCGGGCGGCGCCTACGTCGTCGTACAGACCCCTGAAGACCCGCCCCCGCGCGCGGTCTCCAGCCCCACGGCCGCCAGCACGGCCCGCCCCCCGGCCGTCCCCTCGCCGTCGCCCTCGGCGACACCGTCCCCGTCGCCGACGCAGCGGAAGGTCGAGCTGTACGGCACGGTCGTCGACGCCGTCGACGCGGCTCCCGACCCGGACGCCGAGCCGGCGGTGCTGCCGCACCGGCCCGAGGCCGGTGTCACCAGCAGCTGGGGCGCGAAGGCGGTCATGCAGCACCGCGGGGAGACGGTGACGCTCAGCGGGCAGGGGTACGTCCTGGTGCGCTGGCAGATCGCCCCGCAGGACCGGTCGGGCAGCCTGGCCATGCCCACCTGGACCGCCCTCAAGGGCAAGCTCTTCCATGTCGCGTCGGCCGGCGGCCGTCGTATGGACGACGCCACCGGGCCCGGCACCACCGGCATGGGCGGCCCGGACACCGGATTCACGGTGCTGCCCGCCGGCACCCAGCAGATGTGGCAGAACGAGTACTTCTACCTCGACGGCAGCGTCGACCTGACCGTGAACGAACGCGGCGCCTCCTACGGCCTGACCGTCTTCCCCTCCAGCTGGGAGGCGGCGGACAAGGACATCAACTACGGCCCCCCGCAAGGCGCGATCCGCTACGGCCTGGTCCGCGACAACGGCGAGGACACGGCGCCGGTACCGCAGTACGTCACCCGCGCGACCCCCGCCGATCCGGCGACGGTGGCCCAGCGCTCACGCCTGTAGGTCGCGCAGGGCACAGAGGGCGTCGACGCGGTTCGAGGTGATCGAGTCGACGCCGGCGGCGACGAGTCGGCGCATCGAGCGGACGGTGTCGGGCGTCCACACGGAGAGCAGGTGGCCGTCGCGGTGGACGCGGTCGGCGAGGGCCTTGTCGGCCAGCGGGAAACGGTAGTTGAGCCAGCGGGGGCGTACCGCGTCCAGCAGCACGGGGCGCGGCGGGGCCAGGGACGTCCAGGTCAGCGCGATCTCCGCGGCCGGGTCCGCGGCGCGTACGGCGAGCATGGCGGGGGCGCCCGCGCAGTAGTACACGCGGTCCTCGGCCCCGGCCTCCCGTACGACGTCCACCACCCGGCGGGCCGCCCGCACGTCCGGCGTGCCCGGCAGGTCGAGCATCAGCCGGGCCCCGTCGGCCGCCGCCAGCGCCTCCGCCAGGGTGGGCACCCCGCCGTCGGTGAGGCCGCGGACCTCGTCCGAGGACAGGGACAGCAGCGGCCGGTCGTGCTCCCACAGCCGCTTCAGCGTCGCGTCGTGCAGCAGTACGGGGACGCCGTCCCTGGTGAGGCGTACGTCGACCTCGACGGCGTCCGCGCCCAGGTCGAGCGCGGAACGCAGGGAGTCGAGCGTGTTCTCACGGACGCGGTAGGGGTCGCCCCGGTGGGCCACTGCGGTCAGCTTCTGCATGCGTCCATTGTGGTGGGCGGGGTGGGGCTAGGCGGAGTAGGGCGGGGGCAGTGTGGTCGGCTGATCGCTCAGGGCGCGAGCCATGCCTGCGTGTACGTGTCGATCTCCTCCTTGATGCGGGCCTTGCCCGGTGCGTCCAGGAAGGAGGCGTCGACCGCGTTCTTGGCGAGCTCGGCCAGACCCCGCTCGTCGAGGTCGAGGAGGCGGGCGGCGACCGCGTACTCGTTGTTGAGGTCGGTGCCGAACATGGGCGGGTCGTCGGAGTTGATGGTGACGACGATCCCGGCCTTCACGAACTCCTTGATCGGGTGTTCGTCGAGGGTGCGCACCGCGCGCGTGGCGATGTTCGAGGTCGGGCACACCTCCAGCGGGATCCGCTCCTCGGCGAGATGGGTGAGGAGCTTCGGGTCCAGGAAGGAGTTCGTGCCGTGCCCGATGCGCTCGGCGCGCAGGTGGGTGAGGGCGTCCCAGACCGTCTCCGGACCGGTCGTCTCACCGGCGTGCGGGACGGAGTGCAGGCCGGCCGCGATCGCCTGGTCGAAGTACGGCTTGAACTGCGGGCGCGGTACGCCGATCTCGGGGCCGCCGAGCCCGAAGGAGACGAGGCCCTCGGGGCGCAGCCGGTCGTCGGTGGCCAGCCGTGCGGTCTCCTCGGCGGAGACGAGGCCCGCCTCGCCGGGGATGTCGAAGCACCAGCGCAGCACGGTCCCGAACTCGGCCTCGGCCGCCTTGCGGGCGTCCTCGATCGCGTCCATGAACGCCTTCTCGTCGATGCCGCGGCGGGTCGAGGAGAACGGCGTGATGGTCAGCTCGGCGTAGCGCACCTGCTGCCGGGCCAGATCACGCGCCACCTCGTACGTCAGCAGACGTACGTCCTCCGGTGTGCGGATGAGGTCGACGACGGACAGGTACACCTCGATGAAGTGGGCGAAGTCCGTGAAGGTGAAGTAGTCGGCCAGGGCCTCCAGATCGCTGGGGACCCTGGAGTCGGTGTGCCGGGCGGCCAGTTCCGAGACGATGCGGGGGGAGGCGGAGCCCACGTGGTGGACGTGCAGTTCGGCCTTGGGCAGCGACGCGATGAAGGCGTGCAGGTCGCGCGGGATGCTGGGGTCGACAAGGCGGTCGGTCAAGGTTCCTCCCCGGAACGGCGCCCTCGGCCGGCGTGCGGCGGGCGCGGGTGATCGGCTGATCGGTGACTCGGGATCATCGTAGGCCGCCCCCGCGTCGGGGAGTCGCCGGCCGTAGCATGACGGGACATCCGAACCGAGGGGATCGCACGCATGTCCGACGAGGCGCAGACACCGGACCCGATCCGGGACCGGTCGACTCCGCCGACGGCCCCCAAGGTGGGGCTGGGGAAGTCGGACGGGGCCGGGGAGACCGCCGCTGGGGCGTCCGTCGCGGGGACGCCGGTCGAGCGGGACCCGTGGGCGCCGCCGGCCGGTGACGCGGGGGCGATGCCCACGGTGTCCGCGGAGGAGGTGCCGCTGTCGGGGGAGGGTTCCGCTTCGCCGAGTGGGGCGAGTGGTGCGGGTGGGTCAGGCGGGTCGGGGGGCTCCGGTGGTCCGGGTGGGCCTGGTGGCACCGTCGTCTCCAACGAGCCTCTCTCCTGGCCGCCTCCTTCCGTGCACGACCAGCGGACGGTCACGTCGATGCCGGGGGCGGACGGGGCGACCCCGTCGACCCCGGGTGCCGCCTCCACGTCGACGCCTGACAGCGGAACACCCGCGCCGCAGCCCTGGGCCAACCCCTTCGCCGCGCCGGGCGGTCCAGCGACCGGCCCCACCCATGGCCCCGCCAACCCCTTCGCCCCGCCGCACACCGGGCCGACGCCGAACCCCTTCGCCGCTCCCGTCGGCCCCGCGCCTGTCGGCCCCGCCCCCTACCCCCACGACCCGGCGTCCGTCCCCCCGCCGCCCATCGCCCCCGACGGCCCCGGACAGCTGCCCTACGGCTATCCGGGCGGTGGCTACGGCTACCCCGGCCAGCCGCAGGGTTACCCGGCGCAAGCCCAGGGCTACCCCGGCCAGCCCCAGGGGTACTACGGCTGGCCCGGCATGCAGCCCCTGCCCGCCAACGGCATGGGCACCGCCGGGCTTGTGCTCGGCATCCTCTCGGCGATCGTCTTCTGTCTGTGGCCGTTGGCCATCGTCCTGGGCATCCTGGGCGTGATCTTCGGCTCGATCGGCCGCGGCAAGGCGAGCAAGGGCACGGCCACGAACCCCGGTCAGGCCCTGGCCGGGATCATCTGCGGAGCCGTGGGGATCGTGCTGGGCGTCGGGATGCTCGTCCTGCTGGCAGTCACCTGAGGCACAGCCGAAGCACGGCTACCTCAGTCGCCGACCGCGTCGGCCCGCAGCCGCCCCCGCGCCTCCATCAGCGCGAACCCCAGCAGGTTGGGCCCCCGCCACCGCCTCGGGTCCAACGCGCCCTCGTCCGTCGCCGCGAGGCCGATGCCCCACACCCGGTCCACGGGGCTGGCCTCGACCAGGACCCGCTCGCCGGTGTTCAGCAGGAACTCCCGCAGCCGCGCGTCCGAGGCGAACTTGTGCACGCTGCCCTCGACGACGATCCCGAAGCGCTCGCGCTCCCAGGCCGCGTCGTCGAAGCCGCGCACCAGCCGCCCCTCCTTCTTCGCCACGGAAGGATGCCCGGCCGCCAGGATCCGCCGCTCCGCCTCCGCGTCGCCGAAGAGCCGGGCCTTGCCGGCCATCATCCAATGCTCGGCGGTCGCATACGTCACTCCGTCCACTACGAACGGTGACGGCCACCACTGGCTCAGACAGCTCGCGCCGATCCGGCCGTCGGGCAAGGGGCGGTGGCCCCAGAAGTGCAGGTACTTGACCCTCGCCCCCGCGTCCAACGCCCTGACCAGCGCGTCCCGAGAATCGATCTTCGTCATGCATGCGAGTCTGGCAGGCGCCACTGACACTCCGTCCTTCCTTTTCCGTTCTCGCTCGACACCTGGTCGACAGATTCCGTCGCGTAACCAAAAGGCAACAACGGAATCACTTGTTGGACGACACTTGCTCTGTCAGGATCGGCACTCAAATCGAGCTGGAGCTACGCCCACCGCCTGTGAACACGGGCCGGCGGCGGAGGAGAGCGACATGCACAACCCGGCCAGTGTCACCCCGCACCCTTCGGAGCGTTTCCCCGCGCAGGAGCGCCTGGCGGACGGCGCGCAGTTCATCGCGGGCCGGCTGACCAAGGGGACCTCCGGTCGTACACACGCGGTCGTCGACCCGGCGACCGGCGAGGAGGTGTACACCTACGAGCTGGCCGGCCCGGCGGACGTGGACGCGGCCGTCGCCGCCGCCCGCGCGGCGTTCCCCGGCTGGGCCGCCACGACCCCCGGCGAGCGCTCGGACGCACTCCATCGATTCGCCGCCGTGCTCGCCGAGCGGGCTGAGGAGTTCGCCCGTGCGGAGTCGCTCCAGTGCGGCAAGCCGCTCAAGCTGACGCGTGAGTTCGACGTCCCGGGGACGATCGACAACACCGCCTTCTTCGCCGGTGCCGCACGGCATCTCCAGGGGCAGTCCGCCGGGGAGTACTCCGGTGACCACACGTCCTACGTCCGCCGTGAACCCATCGGCGTCGTCGGGTCCATCGCGCCCTGGAACTATCCGCTGCAAATGGCCGCCTGGAAGATTCTTCCGGCCATCGCCGCCGGTAACACCATCGTGCTCAAGCCCGCCGAGCTCACGCCCCTGACCTCGCTGCTGTTCGCGCAGGCCGCCACCGACGCCGGTCTCCCCGACGGTGTCATCAACATCGTCACCGGGACGGGCAAGGAGGCCGGGGAGCATCTGGTCGGGCATCCCGACGTCGCGATGACCTCGTTCACCGGGTCCACCGCCGTCGGCAAGCGCGTCGCCGAGATCGCCACGGCCACCGTCAAGCGGATCCATCTGGAGCTGGGCGGCAAGGCTCCCTTCCTCGTCTTCGACGACGCCGACCTCGACGCCGCCGTCAACGGCGCCGTCGCGGGCGCGCTCATCAACACCGGCCAGGACTGCACGGCCGCCACGCGCGCGTATGTGCAGAGGCCGCTCTATGACGCGTTCGTCGAGCGGACGGCCGCCCTCATGGAGACCGTGCGGCTGGGTGATCCCTTCGCCGCCGGCACCGACCTCGGCCCGCTCATCTCGCACGTCCAGCGGGACCGGGTCGCCGCCTTCGTCGACCGTGCGCGTGCCTACGCGCGCGTGGTCACCGGCGGTGAGGCGCCGGAAGGGGAGCTCGCCAAGGGCGCCTACTACCGGCCCACCCTCGTGGCCGACGCCGCCCAGGACAGCGAGATCGTCCAGTCCGAGCTGTTCGGGCCGGTCCTTGTCGTCCTCCCCTTCGACAGCGACGACGAGGGGATCGCGCTCGCCAACGACACCCCGTACGGCCTCGCCGCCTCCGCCTGGAGCCGGGACGTCTACCGGGCCAACCGGGCCACGCGCGAGATCAAGGCCGGGTGTGTGTGGGTCAACGACCACATCCCGATCATCAGCGAGATGCCCCACGGCGGATACAAGGCGTCCGGCTTCGGCAAGGACATGTCCTCGTACTCGTTCGAGGAGTACACCCAGATCAAGCACGTCATGTTCGACAATACGGCGGTCGCCAGGAAGGACTGGCACCGCACGATCTTCGGGGACCGTTAGCTGAACCAGGCCGCCCGACCCGCGGCCGACCCTCCGAAAGGGCACCACGCGCATGGAGCAGTACGAGCCCGACCGCCTGAGCCCGGCCCAAGTGGCCGCCATGCGGCGCAGCTTCCGCAATGGCCGGGCCGCCATGACCCGGCGGTCCCTGCTGCGCGCCTCCGCGGGCGGCGCGCTCGCGGTCGGCGGCCTCGGGGCGCTGACCGGCTGCGGCATCCCCGCGGCCGGCAACACCCAGGGCGGCGTCTCCGCAGAGGACCACTCGGCCAAGGAGAAGGTCGTCAACTTCTCCAACTGGACCGAGTACATCGACGTGGACGAGAGCGAGAAGCACCACCCCACGCTCGACCAGTTCAAGCAGCGGACCGGAATCTCGGTCAAGTACACCGAGGACATCAACGACAACGTCGAGTTCTTCGGCAAGATCAAGCCGCAGCTGGCGGCGGGCCAGGACACCGGGCGCGACATCATCGTCCTCACCGACTGGCTCGCGGCCCGGCTGATCCGCCTCGGCTGGGTCCAGAAGCTGGACGCGTCGAACCTCCCGCACGCCTACGCCAACCTGTCGGCCCAGTTCCGCGACCCCGACTGGGACCCGGGACGTGCCTACAGCTACGTATGGCAGGGCATCTCGACCGTCATCGCCTACAACAAGAAGGCGCTGGACGGTGTGGAGGTGAAGTCGGTCTCCGACCTGCTCGACAACGCCAAGCTCAAGGGGCGCGTCGGCTTCCTCTCCGAGATGCGCGACAGCGTCGGCATGACCCTGCTCGACATGGGCAAAGACCCCGCGAACTTCACCACCGACGACTACGACGCGGCGATCGCCCGGATGCAGAAGGCCGTCGACAAGGGCCAGATCCGCCGCTTCACCGGCAACGACTACACCTCGGACCTGACCAGCGGCGACTTCGCGGCCTGTATCGCCTGGGCCGGTGACGTCGTGCAGCTGAAGGCCGACAGCCCGGACATCGACTTCATCATCCCGGACAGCGGATACATGACGTCGACCGACAACTTCCTGATCCCCAACAAGGCCCGGCACAAGACGAACGCCGAGCGGCTCATCGACTTCTACTACGAGCCGAAGCCGGCCGCCGAACTCGCCGCGTACATCAACTACGTGACGCCGGTCGACGGGGTGAAGACCGAGCTGGAGAAGCTCGACCCGGATGCGGCGAACAACCCGCTGATCATCCCGGACAAGGCCATGGCCGCGAAGTCCCACGCCTTCCGCTCGCTGAGCTCGAAGGAAGAGACCGAGTTCGAAGAGAAGTTCGCGAAGCTGACTGGGGCGTGACCACCGTGACGAACAAGAACGAAACCGGCGGGGACGTCCGCCTCTCGGGCATCAGCAAGACGTACGACAACGGCTTCACCGCCGTGCAGCCGCTCGATCTGACCGTGCCGCAGGGCTCCTTCTTCGCCCTGCTCGGCGCCTCGGGCTGCGGCAAGACCACCACCCTGCGGATGATCGCGGGCCTGGAGGAGCCGACGACCGGCACCGTGTTCCTCGGCGACCAGGAGGTCACCAACCTGCCGCCCTACAAGCGGCCGGTGAACACCGTCTTCCAGTCGTACGCTCTCTTCCCGCACCTCGACATCTTCGAGAACGTCGCCTTCGGTCTGCGCCGGCGCGGCATCAAGAGCGTGAAGAAGCAGGTCGAGGACATGCTGGAGCTCGTCCAGCTCGGCGAGCAGGCCCGCAAGAAGCCGCACCAGCTCTCCGGCGGCCAGCAGCAGCGCGTCGCCGTCGCCCGCGCCCTCATCAACCACCCCAAGGTGCTCCTCCTCGACGAGCCCCTCGGCGCCCTCGACCTCAAGCTGCGCCGTCAGATGCAGCTGGAGCTCAAGCGCATCCAGACCGAGGTCGGCATCACCTTCGTGCATGTCACGCACGACCAGGAGGAGGCCATGACCATGGCCGACACGGTCGCCGTGATGAACGCGGGCCGCGTCGAGCAGCTCGGCTCGCCGAGCGACCTCTACGAGAACCCGAACACGACCTTCGTCGCCAACTTCCTCGGCACCTCGAACCTGATCGAGGCCGAGGTCGACACCAAGAACGGCGACGACATCGTCCTGAAGGCCGGCGGCGGCAAGCTCGTCCTGCCCGAGGCGCGCTGCTCCGCGCCCACGACGACCGGCGGCAAGGTGCTGGTCGGCGTCCGCCCGGAGAAGATCTCCCTCACCCACGCCGACGACGCGGGCGAGATCCCCGAGGGCCGCAACCGCATCACCGGCAAGATCGCCCACAGCAGTTTCATCGGCGTCTCCACGCAGTACGTCATCGACAGCGCGGTCTGCCCCGAGTTCGAGGTCTACGTCCAGAACATCGAGCGCGACTCCCGGCTGACCCCGGGCGCCGACGTCGTCCTGCACTGGAGCCCGGCCCACACCTTCGGCCTCGACGCCGCTCAGGACATCGACGCCGGTGTCGAAGAAGGGGCGGCGGCCTGATGGCGACCCTCACCGAGGCGCCCCCGCCTCTCTCCCCGACGGCACCGGAGCAGAAGCCCCCGCGCAAGCGCGGCCGGCTCGTGCCGTACTGGCTGCTGCTGCCCGGCATGCTGTGGCTGGTCGTCTTCTTCGCGCTGCCGATGGTCTACCAGGCCTCCACGTCCGTGCAGACGGGCTCCCTGGAGGAGGGCTACAAGGTCACCTGGCACTTCGCCACCTACTGGGACGCCCTGTCCGAGTACTGGCCGCAGTACCTGCGCTCGATCCTCTACGCGGGCTCGGCGACGATCCTCTGCCTGATCCTCGGCTACCCGCTCGCGTACCTCATCGCCTTCCGGGCGGGCCGCTGGCGGAACCTGATCATGATCCTGGTGATCGCGCCGTTCTTCACCAGCTTCCTGATCCGCACCCTCGCCTGGAAGACGATCCTCGCGGACGGCGGCCCGGTCGTCGGGGCGCTCAACACCCTGCACGTCCTGGACGTCACCAGCTGGCTCGGCTGGACCACCGGCGACCGAGTGCTGGCCACGCCACTGGCGGTGGTCTGCGGTCTGACGTACAACTTCCTGCCGTTCATGATCCTGCCGCTGTACACCTCGCTGGAGCGCATCGACACCCGGCTCCACGAGGCCGCCGGTGACCTCTACGCCAAGCCGGTCACCACGTTCCGCAGGGTGACCTTCCCGCTGTCGATGCCGGGCGTCGTCTCCGGCACGCTGCTGACGTTCATCCCGGCGGCCGGTGACTACGTCAACGCGGACCTGCTCGGCTCGACCGACACCCGCATGGTCGGCAACGTCATCCAGTCCCAGTTCCTGCGGATCCTGGACTACCCGACGGCGGCGGCGCTCTCGTTCATCCTGATGGCCGCGATTCTCGCGATGGTCACGCTCTACATCCGCAAGTCCGGGACGGAGGATCTGGTTTAAATGGCCTTCGTCAACTGGTTCAAGCGCCATCTCGTCGTTATCGCGGGACTGCTGACACTCGGATATCTCCTGCTGCCGAACGTCGTCGTCACGGTGTTCTCCTTCAACAAACCGAAGGGGCGCTTCAACTACGAATGGCAGCAGTTCTCCACGGACGCCTGGAAGGACCCGTGCGGCGTCGCCGACATGTGCGGCTCGCTGTCGATCAGCCTCCAGATCGCGGCCCTCGCGACGATCGGCGCCACCATCCTCGGCACGATGATCGCCTTCGCCCTGGTCCGCTACCGCTTCCGCGCCCGCGGCGCCGTGAACTCGCTGATCTTCCTGCCGATGGCGATGCCCGAGGTCGTCATGGCCGCCTCGCTGCTCACCCTGTTCCTCAACATGGGCGCCCAGCTGGGCTTCTGGACGATCCTCATCGCCCACATCATGTTCTGCCTCAGCTTCGTCGTGACGGCGGTGAAGGCACGCGTGATGTCGATGGACCCGCGCCTCGAACAGGCGGCCCAGGACCTCTACGCGGGCCCGTTCCAGACCTTCGTCAGGGTCACCCTGCCGATCGCCGCCCCCGGAATCGCGGCGGGCGCGCTGCTCGCCTTCGCGCTCTCCTTCGACGATTTCATCATCACCAATTTCAACGCGGGCTCGACCGTCACCTTCCCCATGTTCGTCTGGGGCTCGGCACAGCGCGGCACACCCGTTCAGATCAATGTGATCGGTACGGCCATGTTCCTGGTCGCCGTACTGCTCGTCCTGACCTCTATGGTCATCAGCAATCGCCGCAACAAGCAAAAGGCATAGGCCTTTACTGCGTAGCGCTCTGTAGGGAGTTGAAATCATGGCCCCAAGCGCCATGAGCCGTGGCAGTCATTCGATCAAGGCACTTTCTGAAGCCCAGCCGGTCCCGTACTGGCTGGACGACCCCGGCAAGCCCCACCCCGAGCCCGCGCTCACCGGCCCCGAGACCTGCGACCTCCTGGTCGTCGGCGGTGGCTACAGCGGACTGTGGACCGCGCTCCTCGCCAAAGAGCGCGACCCGCAGCGGGACGTGGTCCTGCTGGAAGGCCGTGAGGTGGGCTGGGCCGCCTCGGGCCGCAACGGCGGCTTCTGCGCCGCCTCCCTCACCCACGGTCTGGGCAACGGGCTGACCCGCTGGCCGGACGAGATCCACCGGCTGGAGGAGCTGGGCGCCCGCAACCTCGACGAGATCGAGAAGGCGGTCGCCCGCTACTCCCTGGACTGCGACTTCGAGCGCACCGGCGAGATCGACGTCGCCACCGAGACGTACCAGGCGTGGGAACTGCGCGACTGGTACGAGGAGATGCAGCGCGAGGGTCTCGCCGACGGCGTGGAGTTCCTGGACGCGGAGGCGGTGCGGGAGCAGGTCGACTCACCGACGTTCCAGGCGGGACTGTACGACCGCCGAGGCGTCGCCATGCTCAACCCGGCGAAGCTCGCCTGGGGTCTGAAGCGGGCCTGTGCGCAACTCGGCGTCCGCGTGTACGAGCACACCCCGGCCCTGACACTCAGGCCGTACGGCGCCGGCATGGCCGTACGCACCCCCTACGGGTCGGTCCGCGCCCGCAAGGTCGCGCTCGGCACCAACATCTTCCCCAACCTGGTCAAGCGTGTGCGGTCGTACACCGTCCCGGTCTACGACTACGCGCTGATGACCGAGCCGCTGAGCGACGAGCGGCTCAAGGAGATCGGCTGGAAGAACAGACAGGGCCTCGGGGACTCGGCCAACCAGTTCCACTACTTCCGGCTCTCCGCCGACAACCGGATCCTGTGGGGCGGTTACGACGCCGTCTACCAGTACGGCGGTCGTGTCCGCGCCGAGTACGACGACCGGCCGGAGACCTACGCCAAGCTCGCCGACCACTTCTTCACCTGCTTCCCGCAGCTGGAGGGCGTCCGCTTCACGCACGCGTGGGGCGGCGCGATCGACACCTGCTCGCGCTTCTCGGCGTTCTTCGGCACCGCCCACCACGGCAACGTCGCCTACGCGGCGGGCTATACGGGCCTCGGTGTCGGCGCGACCCGGTTCGGCGCGGACGTCATGCTGGACCTGCTGGACGGTGAGGTCACCGAACGGACCTCCCTGGAGATGGTCCGCAAGAAGCCGCTGCCCTTCCCGCCCGAGCCGTTCGCCTGGACCGGCATCGCGCTGACCAAGTGGTCGCTCGCGCGCGCGGACTCGCACGGCGGGCGGCGCAACCTGTGGCTGAAGACCATGGACCGGCTGGGACTGGGCTTCGACAGCTGAGCCCCGTTCTTCGGGGGCGCGTTCGGCGGTGCCGGGGGCGCATTCGGCGTGTGATCCAGTTCACTCCAACAAGGTGCCGAAACCCGCGTAATGCCAGGCCCGGACCTCCCTCTCCCTCGTGGACGCGCTCCGCGTCCACGGAGGAAAAGGGAGGTCCCCTCATGACTGGGGCGAAGACGGCGGTCGAGTGGCTGGCATCCGTGGCTCCGGATCCCGAGGCCTGCCGGTGGGAGTGGGAACGCAACCCCCTCGGGGTCGCGCTGCTGCCCGCCGGCAAGGCCTGGGACGTGCTCATCCTGCCGGGCGAGCTCGGCTACCCCACGCTCGACGTCCTCACCCGCATCATCGACCAGCCCGGTCCGGTGCTGGTCGACTTCGGTGACGCGCGGATGGGGTTCCTCGTGCCGCCCGGCACGGCCGCGCGCTGGGTCGGCACGGGCATCCGCACGGCCGGTGCGGGCACCTGGATCGTCGTGCCGTATCCCGGACGCTCCACCGGCGGGGTCCGCTGGCTGGTCCCGCCCGACGGCTCAGGCACCCTGACCGATCCGGCGCTCCTCGAACTGGCGATGCACGAGGCGGCGGCGGGGCTGGCCACGGACGACTGAGGCTGACCCCGCCCGAGGGGCGCACTGTCACGCGGGCTGTCACATTCCCCCTTCCCGACAGCACACCGTGACACCGTGACGCCTCTTCACGCGTCCTTCGTCCGACATCTCGTCGGCCGCCCGTGCGGCCGACGCGGACAACCGCCCGAAGAGGCGGTCTCCGACTGCCTCGGGACGACTACCTTGATACGGCCGGAATCCTGACGACGCGAAGGAGCCGGGCCGTATGACCGACATAGACAGCCAGTTCCTGCGCGGCCTGTTCGACGAGGAAGGCAGCCTGTACGCGGGGCGCGGGACGGCGCTGTACCGCCTCTACGGCGTCGAGGGCCTGCTGTACGTCGGCATCTCCACCTGTCCGCTCACCCGTGTCCGCACCCATCTGCGCGACAAGCCGTGGGGTCCCGATGTCATCGGCATCAGGATCGAGTACCCGGCCGACGCGGAGGAGGCCGAGCGGCACGCCATCCGGTCCGAGCGGCCCCGCCACAACGACACGTACAACGGCCGCCCCGAGGAGCTCTGGACCCGGCTGGCCGACCGTCTCCGCGCCGACATCACGGCGGGCCGGATGCTCCCGGGCGAACGGCTGCCGAGCCCGAGGAGGCTCGCCGCGTCGGAGGGCGTCGCGGTGTGGGTCGGCGAGCGCGCCTACCAGGTCCTCAGGGAACGCGGGCTGGTCAGGGCCGTTCCGCGGAAGGGCTGGGTGGTGGCTGCCGGTCGGGGCCCCACCGACTGAGGAAGAGCCACAGCGACCCGAGCAGCACCGCGCACAGGAACCAGCTGGCGACGACGTCCAGCGGCCAGTGGTAGCCCCGGCGGACCAGCCCGAAGGAGACGCCGAGCACGACGAGGGCGCAGAGCGCGACGAGGGTGCGGCGGGCCCACGCTGTTCGGAGCCACGGCAGGAGCAGCAGCGTCGCGGAGCCGTAGGCGACGGCTGCCGTGGCGGTGTGGCCCGAGGGGTAGTAGCCGTCGCCGGGCGGCACGACGTGGGTGCCGTGGCGGGCGGTGAGTTCCTTGAGCGGGATGATCAGCGCCGGGACCAGGGCCATCAGAACGGCCGCGGCGGTGGCCGGTACCCACCAGCGGTCCGTGCCGGTACGCCGGGCGCGCAGAGCCGCGTACACCAGGACGACGGCGAGGACCGGCACCGCCACCTGGATGTTGCCCAGGTCGGAGAGGAGTTCGCAGGCGCGGTCCGGGTGGAGGAGGGCGCGGCTGACGCGCTCGTCCAGGCGGAGCAGGGGGCCGTCGGCCACGACCTGCCAGGTGATCAGCGCGAAGAGGAGGGCCGGAAGCCCGAGAAGGAGGGAGGACCCAAGAAAGGAGGTCGGCCGCCCCGGAACAGGGGGGGTGGTTCCGGGGCGGCCGTCCGGACCGGATCGTCGCGCGCCCCGGGGGGTTTGGGGCGCGTGACCGTCCGATCGGTGAGGAGATCCGGAGCCGGAGGCTCCGGTTGTGTGCGCGAGGGCACGACCAGGTCGAAGCTGGGGAGGCCCCGGCCTGATGTCGCCCACAGTCCCCTGTGGGCGGGGTGTATCTCTCATCTGGGTAGAACCTACGGCAGCGAGTGGGGGTACGACAGCCGGAATCGGCTCCTGCCATGCACCCCGCACACCTTCTTCACACCCTCTGCCGTCGGCCGCCCCAGACCCGGAATCCGCTGTGCGTTCACGCCGGGGACGGCTGTGAAAAGAGGGGTTTCGCCTCGGCTGGTCGCCTGAGCTGCTCGCCTGAGCTGGTCGCCTCAGATGCGGGTGAAGGCCTGCTCGATGATGTCGAGGCCCTCGTTGAGGAGGTCCTCGCCGATGACCAGCGGGGGCAGGAAGCGCAGCACGTTGCCGTAGGTGCCACAGGTGAGGACCAGCAGGCCCTCCTGGTGGCAGGCCTTGGCGAGGGCGGCGGTGGCCTCCGCGTTCGGCTCCTTGGTGGCGCGGTCCTTCACCAGCTCGATGGCGATCATCGCGCCACGGCCGCGGACGTCACCGATGATGTCGAACTTCTCGGCCATGGCCCCGAGGCGGGCCTTCATGATCGCCTCGATGTTCTTCGCCCTGGCGTTGAGGTCGAGCTCCTTCATCGTCTCGATGGAGCCGAGCGCACCGGCGCAGGCGACGGGGTTGCCGCCGTACGTACCGCCGAGCCCACCGGAGTGCGCGGCGTCCATGATCTCGGCGCGGCCGGTGACGGCGGCGAGCGGCAGGCCGCCCGCGATGCCCTTGGCGGTGGTGATCAGGTCCGGGACGATGCCCTCGTCCTCACACGCGAACCACTGCCCCGTACGGCAGAAACCGCTCTGGATCTCGTCGGCGACGAAGACGATGCCGTTGTCGGCGGCGAACTGGCGGATGGCCGGCAGGAAGCCCTTCGCGGGCTCGATGAAGCCGCCCTCGCCGAGCACCGGCTCGATGATGATCGCGGCGACGTTGTCCGGGCCGACCTGCTTGGTGATCTGGTCGATGGCCTGCGCGGCGGCCTCGGGGCCGGCGTTCTCGGCACCGGTCGGCCAGCGGTAGCCGTAGGCGACCGGCACGCGGTACACCTCGGGGGCGAACGGCCCGAAGCCGTGCTTGTACGGCATGTTCTTCGCCGTCAGCGCCATGGTGAGATTCGTACGCCCGTGGTACCCGTGGTCGAACACGACGACGGCCTGCCGCTTGGTGTACGAACGCGCGATCTTGACGGCGTTCTCGACGGCCTCGGCGCCGGAGTTGAACAGGGCGCTCTTCTTGGCGTGGTCACCGGGGGTCAGCTCGGCGAGAGCCTCGGCGACCTCCACGTACCCCTCGTACGGCGTCACCATGAAACAGGTGTGGGTGAAGTCGGCGAGCTGGGCGCTCGCACGGCGTACGACGGCCTCGGCGGAGGCGCCGACGCTGGTCACCGCGATGCCGGAGCCGAAGTCGATGAGCCGGTTGCCGTCGACGTCCTCGATGATGCCGCCGCCCGCCCGCGCGGTGAACACGGGCAGCACCGAGCCCACGCCCTGCGCGACCGCTTCGAGACGGCGGGCCTGCAACTCCTGCGACTTCGGGCCGGGGATGGCGGTGACGATCCGGCGCTCCTGCGGAAGTGCGCTCATGAGGGGCTCCTGGGGGTATTGCGGATGCTTTCTTGTCTTTTCTCGCAGGCTAGGGCGGGGAGCGGAGGGTGGGCATGCTCCATGTGGGCGGTGTCAGGGGCACGGGTTGTCCGTGGTGGACATAGCGGAGCCGCGGGCGGGCTTCGCACCGCCGGGCGCCGGGCAAAGGCCGTAGCGGCCGCGTAAGCGGTGAACTCCCCTTGTGGGGGCGTTAGATTGGCCGCTGACGGTGGACGGAACGGCTGGTCAGGGAGCAGGGGCGATGGACAGCGACGGGACGCAGGACGCTCGGGGTACGCATGCGAACCCGGTGCCGCGTCCGGCGGGGCCACCGGACGCGCCGCGGGTGCCGCCGCAGCCGGGGCAGAGCCCGGGCACGCTGGTGGCCAACTGGCTGAACGAGAAGCGGCCCGCGGCGGAGCCCGGTATCTGGCGGTTCGGGTACCAGCGGCCGAAGGCGGCCCGGAAGGCGGAGCGGCTCTCCCCGGTGACCGTCGCGGGCATGCTGATCCCCCTCGTCGTCGGCCTCGTGGTCTGGTCCTTCTGGCGGCGGGGCGAGGTGCCGTACGAGTTCACGGTGCTCAGGCTGTTCACGCCGGACGACTGGTGGTGGGGCGGCACCCTGGCCTCGCCCAAGCAGCTGGCGGGGGAGGCGGTGCCCTATCCGGGTGTGGAGGCGCTGGAGGTCTACAGCGGTATCTCCTTCGCCGTGCTCGTCTACGTGGTGATCCGGCTCGGAGGCTGGGCCGTCGTCGCCCGGCACTTCGTCGGCCGCAAGGCGCAGCCCGCGCGGGCCCTCATCGCCGCCCTGATCGCGCTCATCGCGCTCAGCCTCGTCTTCCCGGGCGCCTTCCCCGGCGTCGGCTGGGACCCGGTACCCGTCGTCACCCCGCTGTTCTCCCTGCTCGTGCTGATCACCGACGGGTACGGGGTCTACGAGTCGCCGTCCAAGCAACTCCTCGACACGGTCGTCGTCCTCCTCGTCCTGTGGCCCTTCGCCCGCCTCGGCGCCTGGCTCCCCCTGGCCCGGACCTGGCTCGCCGACCGGCGCCGCGCCGCGCACGGCCAGGACCCGGCCGGGGTGACCGAACAGCCCCGCGCCCGCTGGCCCGAGCTGCGCGAGGCCGGTCAGCACCAGGCCGCCGAGCTGCTCGCCGCCGAACTGCTCGCCGGGCGGATGAACGACGTGGACTGCGCCCGCATCGAACGCGGCTGGACCCGGGCCCGACGGCTGGGCCGGCTCGCCGACTTCACGGACACGGTCCTGAGGCAGGGCGCCGCCGCCTTCACCCACCCCTCGGGCGCCCGCGACCTCACCCACCGCGCCGCCCGCCACGACCTGCTCACCGGACAGGTCCGCATCGGCCGGTGGACCGAGGCCGAGCGGACCCCCCTGGCGTACGGCGGGGTCGGCGCCGCCCTCGGCCCGGAGACCCTGCGCACCTCGCTCCTGGTCGTCGGCCCGTCCGGCGCCGGCAAGACCCGGCAGGTGATCGCCCCGGTCACCGAGACCCTGGCCCTCCAGGCCCTCACCGGGAGCTGCGCCGTCGTCGTGGTGAGCGGCGCCGGCACCCCGCTCGGGCCCGACACCGCCTACGACGTGGTCGTCCGCGTCGGCGACCCCGCCTCCGTGCACGACCTCGACCCCTACGCCGAGGTCGACGATCCCGACGAGGCGGCCGGGTTCCTCGCCGAGGCGCTGGCCGGCGACCTCGACACCATGGGCGCCGAGCGCGCCGTACGGCCGCTCGCCCAGCTGCTGGGCCCCTACCGGGCGGCGTACGGCCGCTTCCCGAGCCTGCCCGTCCTGCGGGAGCTGCTGGAGGGCGACCCGGCCACCCTCGCCGACGTGCGCGAACGGCTGGCCGGGGACCGCCACACGGCGATGCGCCGCGAGCTCGACGCCCGCGTCCGGCAGGCCGGCGCCCCCGGCGACCCGGGCCCGGCGCTCGCCGACCGGCTCGCCCTGCTCGACCGGCCCGCGTTCGACGGCTTCTTCGGCTCGGGCAGCGGTTCGGGGACTGGTTCGGGCAGTCGCTCGGGTGACGGCTCGGGTGGCGACATCCGTCCGTTCTCTCTTCGTGCCGTCGCTCACCACCCACTGCGGGTCCGTATCGACCTGCCCCGGCACGGCCACGAGGAGGCCGCGCGGCTGATCGCCCGGCTGGTGCTGGCCCAGTTCGCGCGGGTCGCCGAGGAAGGCGAAGGCACCCGCGACCACTTCGTGGGCCTCGTCCTCGACGACGCCACCGGCACCGTCACCCCCGGGTCGCTGCGCCGGATCCAGCGGCTGCGCTCGCGGAACGCCGGAGTCGTGCTGGCGCTGCGCTCGGTCTCCGACGTCCCCGAGGCCCTGCACGGGCCGCTGTACGGGGCCGTCGGCTGCCGGATGGCCCTGTCCGGGGTGACGACCTGGGACGGCGGCCGCTTCGCCGAGGCCTGGGGCACGGAGTGGGTGGAGACCAAGGACGTCGCCCAGCACACCGTCTTCGCCGACCAGCCGATGACCCGGGTCATGCACGCCCTGCGCAAGCTGGTCACCGGCAAGGCCGTCACCACGGAGGCCGTGACCGTGCGCCAGGTCGAGCGGGAGCGCTGGTCAGCGTCCGAGCTGGCGCACGCGGTGCCGCCCGGGCACGCGGTGCTGTCGCTGACCGACGTCAAGGGGGAGCACACTCCGCCCCTGCTGGTCGACCTCAGAGGCTGAGGGGCTGAGGGGCTGAGGGGCTGAGGGGCTGAGGGGCTGAGCGGGACCGTACGGTGAGGCAGAATCGGCACAGGCCGGTCATACACGGCGGCCAAATGATCACCTCGGCCCCACCACTCTGATCTGAAGGCCTCATGCCGCCCACCCTCTCCTCGCTCGTCCACCACTCCGCGCTCAAGCTGACCGTGCGCGCGGGCGAGGACCGCCTCGACGTCCCCGTGCGCTGGGCACACGTCAGCGAGCTCGCCGACCCCGTGCCGTACATGGAGGGCGGGGAGCTGCTCCTGATCACCGCGCTGAAGCTGGACGCGGAGGACCCGGAGGCGATGCGGCGCTATGTGAAGCGGCTGGTCGGTGCCGGGGTCGTCGGGCTCGGCTTCGCCGTCGGGGTCAACTACGAGGACATCCCCGAGGCGCTCGTGACCGCCGCGCAGGCCGAGGGACTGCCCCTGCTGGAGGTGCCCCGGCGCACCCCCTTCCTCGCCATCAGCAAGGCCGTGTCCGCCGCCATCGCCGCCGACCAGTACCGGTCGGTGACGGCGGGGTTCGCGGCCCAGCGCGAGCTGACCCGGCAGGCGCTCGCGGAGGGCCCGGAGGGGCTGCTGTCCGCCCTCGCCTCACAGGTCGACGGCTGGGCGGCGTTGTACGACGCCTCGGGTGCCGTCGTCGCCACCGCGCCGGAGTGGGCCGGGCGGCGGGCCGCGCGGCTGACCGCGGACGTGGAGCGGCTGCGGGAGCGGGCCGCGCCGGCGTCGTCGGTGGTCGGCGGTCCGGAGGGCGAGGACCGGGTCGAGCTGCACTCCCTCGGGACGGGCCGGCGGCCCCGGGCCGCGCTCGCGGTGGGGACCGCCGCGGCGCTCGGCACGGCGGAGCGCTACGCCGTGCACTCCGCGATCGCGCTGCTGACGCTCACGACCGAGCGGTCCCGGTCGCTGTACGCGGCCGAGCAGCGGATCGGGGCGGCGGTGCTGCGGATGCTGCTGGCGGGCGAGCCGGACCATGCGCGGGCCGTGGCCGGTGATCTGTACGGCGCCCTGCTGGACGCCCCGTTCCGGGTGATCGTCGCCGAATTGGAGTCGACGGTGCGGGGAGTCGTGGACGGCGCCGCCGACGGTGATCCGCTGGGAGCCCTCACCGAGACCGTGGAGTCGGCGGCGGCCCGGGCCGGGGAGGCCGTGCTGGTCGTGCCCGAGGGGGAGCGGCTGGTGGTGCTGGCCGCGGACGGCGGCGCGGCGGCCGGCGCCTGCGGGGAGCACACGGCCGTACTGGAGGCCGCCCGTGCGGGAGAGCAGGGCGAGGCCGCGGGACTCGTCGTCGGGGTCTCCGCGCCGGCCGGCCCGACCGCCGCGGGCGCGGCCTACAAGCAGGCCGAGCAGGCGCTGTCCGTCGCCCGGCGCCGGGGACGGCTGTGGGTGGAGCACGAGCAGCTGGCGGCGGGCTCGGTGGTGCCGCTCCTCGCCGACGACGCGGTCAGGGCCTTCGCGGACGGGCTGCTCCGGCCCCTGTACGAACACGACGCGACCGGCCGGGGAGACCTGGTGGCCTCTCTGCGGGCCTGGCTCTCCCGGCACGGCCAGTGGGACGCGGCCGCCGCGGACCTGGGCGTACACCGGCACACCCTGCGGTACCGGATGCGGCGGGTGGAGGAGATCCTCGGACGGTCCCTGGACGATCCGGACGTACGGATGGAGCTGTGGCTGGCGCTGAAGGCGACGGCGTCGGAGTAGGCCGGTCCCAGGTGTTGGCCGAAACCACAACTGCCGTCTCCTGAAACACAGTTGTCATGCATCCCACCGAAGGGCAGACTCGCTGCGCCGGTACGGGGAAAGCGCTCCCACCGGCGACGGGGCACTTCATCCGCAGGGGGGAAAATTCATGAGAACCAGCGCGCCCGCACGCGTCCTCGCCCGAGCCGCGGCCGTCCTCGCACTGACCCTGAGCATGGCCGCCGGCACGACCGGCCTGCTGACCGGCACCGAGGCTCACGCCCTGCCCGTCACCGACGGGTCGTTCGCCTTCAGCGGCGACGAGGGCGACTGGGTCAGCGGCGGCCAGTCCTACGCCTACTCGACTGCGTCCCAGGACCGTCTGAACATCTCCGCCGACAGCACCGACAACGGTGTCCACCTCTCCGTCGACGGGGCGAACGGCGACTGGTGGTACCTGGATCTCACGGCGCCGTCCGGCCAGACCCTGGCGCCGGGGACCTACACCGGAGCCACCCGCTACCCGTTCAACGAGCCGACCGAGCCGGGCCTTGACCTCAGCGGCAACGGGCGCGGCTGCAACACGCTCACCGGCGAGTTCACCATCACCGACGTGGAGTTCGGCCCGCAGGGCTATGTCGAGAAGCTCGACGCCAGCTTCGTGCAGCACTGTGAGGGAGGCAGCACCGCGGCCCGCGGCGAGGTCCACATCGCCAACCCGGCCCCGCCCGCGCAGCTCGACCTCGGCCTCGCCGTGGCCGTGGACGGCACCGCGAGCACCCTGAACGGCAAGGCCACCGTGCACGGGACGGTGAGCTGCAACAAGCCGGTGCGGGTGGAGGTGGCGGGCGACATCACCCAGGTGAAGAGCCAGAAGCTCATCCGCGGCTCCTTCAGCACGTCCGTGTCCTGCACGCCGGGCGCCCCGGTGGCCTGGACCGCGACGGCCGTACCCACCGGAGACGTCCCCTTCCAGCGCGGTGACGTCGAGGTCGAGACCCGGGCGACGGCGACGGACCCGGACTACGCCCAGCCGGTGACCGTCAGCGAGACGGTCGCCGTCCACCTCAAGCGAGCCTGATCCCGCCGCCTCCCTGAGGCGGGCAACTGACATTCCGCCTGCCCGCTCACCGCCTGCCGGTGGGCGGGCAGCGGCGTGTCCGGTCCGTTCACCGCCTGTCGGAGGGTGGCAGCGGCACGTCCCGTCCGTTCACTCCACCAAACCGGCACACCCCCGCCCCCCACCACTCCACCCCGGACAAACACCCCCTGGCCTCCCCACCCCTACCGTGGACCCCGAAAGCCAACGCACACCCCCTACGCGGAAGGGCCGGGACATGACTTCCACCCACGCCTTCTGGCTCGCCGGCCGCCAGGTCACCGGCGAGGACAGCTTCGACGTCACCTCGCCCTGGGACGGCCGGGTGGTCGGCAAGGTGAGCGTGCCGAGCGACGCGCAGACCGAGGAGGCCGTCGCCGCCGCCCACGCCGTGCGGGACGAGTTCGCCGCCACCCCGGCCCACGTCCGTGCCGCCGCCCTCGACCACGTCAGCCGGCGTCTCGTCGAGCGCACCGAGGAGATCGCGCAGCTCATCTCCGCCGAGAACGGCAAGCCGATCAAGTGGGCCCGCGGCGAGGTCGGCCGGGCCGTCTCCGTGTTCCGGTTCGCAGCGGAGGAGGCGCGGCGCTTCAACAGCGGCGAGGCCCAGCGCCTCGACACCGACCTCGGCGGCCAGGGCCGGCTCGCCCTCACCCGGCGCTTCCCGAAGGGCGTCGTCCTCGGCATCGCGCCCTTCAACTTCCCGCTGAACCTGTGCGCCCACAAGATCGCCCCGGCGATCGCGGCAGGGGCGCCCATCATCCTCAAGCCGGCGCCCGCCACCCCGCTCTCCGGCCTGATCATCGGCGACCTCCTCGCCGAGACCGAGCTGCCGGCCGGCTCCTGGAGCATCCTCCCGGTGCCGAACGACCGGATGCCCGCCCTCGTCCAGGACGAGCGCCTGCCGGTCATCTCCTTCACCGGTTCCGAGAAGGTCGGCTACGCGATCATGGACTCGGTGCCGCGCAAGCACTGCACCCTGGAGCTGGGCGGCAACGGCGCGGCCGTCGTCCTCGGCGACTTCGCGAGCGACGCGGACCTCGACTGGGCCGCCACCCGCATCGCCACCTTCTCCAACTACCAGGGCGGCCAGTCCTGCATCTCCGTGCAGCGGGTCATCGCCGACGCGTCCGTGTACGACCGGCTGCTGCCGCGCATCGTCGCCGCCGTCGAGGCCCAGGTCACCGGTGACCCGAGCGACGACAAGACCGACGTCGGCCCGCTGGTCAGCGAGGACGCGGCCAAGCGCGTCGAGGCGTGGGTGAAGGAGGCCGTCGAGGCCGGCGCCACCCTTCTCACCGGCGGCGACCGCGATGGCGCCTCCTACGCGCCGACCGTCCTCACCGACGTACCGGCGACCACGACGATCTCCTGCGAGGAGGTCTTCGGACCCGTCCTCACCGTGCAGAAGGTCGACGGCGAGGACGCGGCCTTCGAGGCCGTCAACGACTCCAAGTACGGCCTCCAGGCGGGCGTGTTCACCCACGACCTCCAGGCCGCCTTCCGCGCCCACCGCGCCCTTGAGGTCGGCGGCGTCGTCGTCGGTGACGTGCCCTCCTACCGCGCCGACCAGATGCCGTACGGCGGCGCCAAGCAGTCCGGTGTGGGCCGCGAGGGCGTGAAGTTCGCGATGGACGACTACACCTACGAGCGGGTGCTGGTCCTGACGGGGCTCGCTCTCTGAGACTCCTTCTCCAGCCGGTGAGATCTAGCTAATGGGAACCATTTTCAGCTAGGCTTCCGAAAAGGGGCCCGGCACCGCTGCCTTCCGGTGCCGGGCCCCTTCTCTGTGCCGTCTCCTCCGGACCCTCAACCGGAGAAGCCGACGTGCGCGAGCCGCAGCGGGCCGCGCAGTCTGAGGTGGACGTCGTGCACACCGGAGACCGCCAGCTCCGCCGCGAGGGTGACGTAGTCGTACGGTCCCGACGTGGGCGTTCGCGGTGAGAGCGCGGCCGCCGCCGTGCCGCCGTCCAGCGACACCTCCACCGTGCCCTCGCCCGCCACGGTCACCGTCACCTCCGTGACGCCCGGCCCGAAGTCGCAGGCACGGTAGAGCAGTTCGGCCGTCCGGTCCGGCGCCGGCGTCACCGCGTCGCCCGTGGTCCTCGTGCGGTCGACGATCTCGGCACCGCTCTGCTCGTCGAAGTCCGCCCCGTCCAGGCCGCGTCCGGCCACCGGACGCGGGGTGCCCGGCTCGCCGTCCAGGACGATCGTCGTGCGTAGCCGGACGTCCTCGCTGGAGGCGCCCACCAGTACGTCGTAGGGACCCGGTTCGAGACGTGCGCGGCCCTGTGCCACGTCCCAGAACTCCAGTTCCGGCAGCGGGACCTCGAAGTCCACGCCCGTCTTCTCGCCCGGCGTCAGGGTGACCCGGCGGTGCGCGAGCAACTGGCGGCGCGGGCGCGGCACCGACGGGTCGACGGCCCGCGTGTAGAGCTGGGCGACCTCGTCGGCCGTCACGTCGCCGGTGTTGGTGACCGTGAAGGAGACGCGCAACGTCCCTTCCTCGACCCGGGAGTTCAGGTCCGCGTACGCGAACGACGCGTACGACAGGCCATGGCCGAACGGGAACAGCGGCGTGCCCTCGTAGTAGAGGTACGTCTGCCGGCCGCCGATCACGTCGTAGTCGAGCAGGTCGGGCAGGCCGGCGTCGTCCGTGTACCAGGTCTGCGGGAGGCGGCCCGCGGGGGAGACGTCCCCGGCCAGGACCCGGGCCAGGGCGGTGCCCGCGGCCTGGCCGCCGTGCGCCGTCCAGAGCACGGCGCGCAGCGGTCCGGGCTCGACCGCGTACGGGTAGGCGGAGACCAGGGCCAGCACCGTGTTCGGGTTGGCCGTACGGGCGGCACGCAGCAGCCGCTCCTGGTGCGCGGGGAGCGCGAGGGTCGTACGGTCCTCGGTCTCACGGCCGCCCAGATGCGGGTCGTTGCCCGCGACCACCAGGACCACGTCCGCCTCTGCGGCGACCCGGGCCACCGCGTCCCTGCCGTGCTCGGCGATGATCAGCTCGAAGATCTCCGGGTCCCCGGAGATTTCCGGATTCTCGTCGGCAACCTTTACTCCGTCGGCGGCGACAGAGATGTGGCGACCCGTACCGACGTGCCTGAGGAGGTGTCCGTTCTCATGGGGTTCGAGCCGGAACGTCTCCTGGACGACCCACCCTCCGGGCTGGTCGGCGGAGGCGCGGACATAGCCGTCCCCGGCGACCGAGAGATAGCGGCCGTCGGGGGCGCGCAGCGTCAGCAGCCCCTCGCCCCAGTCGACGAGCGCGAGTTCGGTGCCGGCCGGGTCCGTGGTCAGCGGCGGCAGGTCGGTGCGGCCCGCGAGCAGCGCCGGGTCCAGGGCGCCCTCGACGCCGCGCACCTCGTCGTCGGCGTCCGCGGCCGGTACGTGGAGGAAGGCGCCGGTCGAGGTCCGCAGGCGGACGCGGTCCACGCCCTCCGCGAACTCCACGCGCTCGGCGCCGAACCGCTCGTACAGGCCCTCCAGCGGGGTGGACCGGTGGATCAGGGTGCCGCTGTACCAGTCGAGCTTGCACTCGTCGGCGAGCAGACCGACCACGGCGAGCCGGGTGTCCGGCGCGAGCGGCAGCACCCCGTCGTTGCGCAGCAGGACGACCGCCTGCTCGGCCGCCTCCTGGGCGAGGGCCCGGTGCTCGGGGGTGTCGTAGGCGCCCGGCTCGTCGTAGCCGTCGAACTCGCCGAGCCGGAACCGGACCGAGAGCTGACGGCGGACCGCCGTGTCGATGTCGGCCTCGCTCAGCAGGCCCTGCTCGTAGGCCCTCTTGAGCCGCCCGACGATCAGCGAGTTGTCCGTGCCGTGGTCGGTGAAGCTGTCGACGCCGGCCAGCAGCGAGGCGGCCGTGGCCTCCTCGTGGGTGTCGAAGTAGTGCTCGAAGTCGACCAGGTTGGAGGGCGCGCCCGCGTCCGAGCAGACCAGCAGGTCCTCGTCCGTCCAGGTGCGAAGGTGCTCGCGCAGATACGGACTGACGTGGTTGGGACGGCCGTTGACCAGGTTGTACGAGGGCATCACCCCGGCCACCGCACCCGCCTCGACGGTCTCGCGGAAGGCGCGAAGGTCGTACTCGTGCAGCACGCGCGGGCGCACCGAGCTGGACGAAGTGGCCCGGTCCGTCTCGTTGTTGTGGGCCAGCCAGTGCTTGAGGACGGGGGCGGTGCGCCAGTAGGTCGGGTGGTCGCCGCGCAGTCCGTGGGTGTACGCGGTGGCGATCGCGGACGTCAGTTTCGGGTCCTCCGAGTAGCCCTCCTCGTTGCGGCCCCACAGCGGGTGGCGCAGGAGGTTGACGGTCGGCGACCAGACGTTGAGGCCCACGCGGTCGTCGCGCGCCCGCATCGCGCGGACCTCCTTCGACACCGCGTCGCCGACCCGTCGTACGAGATCCGTGTTCCAGGTCGCGGCGAGACCGACGGCCTGCGGGAACACCGTCGCCGGGCCCATCCAGGCCACGCCGTGCAGTGCCTCCTGGCCGGTGCGGAACGCGGCGATGCCGAGGCGCTCCACGGCCGGCGCGAACTGGTGCAGGAACGCGGTCTTCTCGTCGAGGGTGAGCCGCGACAGCAGATCGTCGATGCGCTTCGCGAAGGGCAGCTGCGGATCGCGGAAGGGCGGTGTGGGCGTCGGCTGTGCGGTCACGTGGGGTTCCCCTTGGAGTGGAGCGGTGAAGCTCTTTCGAAGCGCTTCGATGCTCATTCGACACCAGGGCGGGTGTCAAGGGAGCAGCGCCATCACTTCAAGCGGTGCATAAGAAAAGGTCACCTCCCAGGCCTCCGAGGAATATTGGGAGCGACCCTTGTGCACCCACAGGGCTTCACTTAACCTCACAGCAACATCGAAGCGCTTCGACTACTTCGCCCACTTCGACTACGCATCGACCGTAGAAGTCGAAGGAACGCTTCGGCTCAGCCAGTTCCACTGAAGACACCGCAGCCGACGGCCCACCGCCGGGTGTCCTGGTGCGCCATGAAGGGTTGACGCAATGACGCCGAACGCCGCTTCCGCCTCCTCCGGGCCCAGCCGGAGAAGCTTCCTCGCCTCCACGGCGGTAGCCACCGCCGCGGTGGCCGGAGGGATGCCGCTCCTCGCCGCCTGCGGCGGCTCGGACAGCGGATCGCGCGACGGCACCACGTCGGACAAGGACGCCAAGAAGATCCTTCCGGCCTATGTGGCCAGCAACGTGGTGACGCCCGACATCCCCGCCAAGAACGGCTCCGCGATCGGCTTCACCAGCAAGCTGGACCTCGCCACGCTGAAGACGTCGGTGGAGAAGAAGCTCGGCAAGGGCGGCAAGGTCACCGTCATGTCGCCGTTCTGGGGCTCCCCGCCCAAGAGCGACAACGCCTACTACAAGGCGATGAACGACCTGATCGGCGTCGACGTCCAGTGGCAGAACCAGGACGGAAACACCTACGAGCAGAAGCTCGGCGCGGTCCTCGCCTCCAGCGACGTCCCGGACGTGGTGGTCGTCCCCGGCTGGAACATGAACGGCAAGATCCCCACCGCCATCATCAGCAAGTTCGCCGACCTCGGCCCGTACCTGTCCGGCGACGCGGTCAAGGACTACCCGAACCTCGCCGCGATCCCGACGGGTGCCTGGCAGCGCTCCATCTTCGGCGGCAAGCTGCGCGGACTGCCGATGCCGGCGCCGTGGGCCCCCAGCATCGTCCCGCTGTACCGCCAGGACATCTTCGAGAAGGAAGGGTACGAAATACCCAAGTCCTGCGACGAGTTCATGGCGCTGGCCAAGGAGATCACCAACGCCAAGGCCAAGCGCTGGGCGTGCCTGGACATGAAGTGGACCGCCTGGCAGGCCTTCGGTGTCTTCTCCGGCAGCGAGAAGCCGCTGTGGTGGGACATGGTCGACGGCAAGCTGGTCAACCGCATCGAGACCGACCAGTACCTCGAGGCGATCGAATGGTCCCGCAAGCTGTTCGAGGCGGGCGTCGTCCACCCCGACTCCAAGATGGGCAAGAACGCCCCCGACCCCGGGCCCAAGTTCGCGGCGGGCGAGTTCCTGATCTACCCCAACAACATCTCCCAGTGGTGGAGCCGCACCGCCGAACAGGCCACCCAGAACCCGGACTTCAAGATCTGGGGCATGGACGTCTGGGGCCACGACGGCGGCAACCCCACCATCTACGCCGAGCAGCCCGCCGGCATCTTCGCCTTCGTCAACAAGAAGGCCTCCGAGTCGGTCATCCGTGACGTCCTCGCCGTCGCCAACACCACCGCGGCGCCGTACGGCACCAAGGAGTACATGATGACCAACTACGGTGTGGAGGGCACCCATTACACCGTCAAGGACGGCGTGCCCACCAAGACCGACCAGGGCAACCTCGACGTGATGAACGCCTACGTCATGGTCGCGAGCCCCGCCGCGACGATCGCGCACCCCGACTTCCCCGCGGTCGCCAAGGGCCAGGTCGAGTGGGAGCAGCGGATGGGCGCCTTCACCAAGAAGTCCGCCTTCTGGGGCATGCAGATCACCGAGCCCAACCGCTACACCAACCTCGCCAACGACTTCGAGCAGCTGGAGGACGACATCGTCCGCGGCCGCAAGAAGATCAGCGACATGCAGCAGGCGGTCTCCGACTGGAAGAGCAAGGGCGGCGACAAACTGCGCGACTGGTACAAGCAGATCCTCGACGAGAACGGCTCCGCGGCCGGCTGACCAGGTACCGAGGCAAGGAGAACGGCCGTGTCCCACAGCACGGTGCCTCGGAGCAGGACCGAGGCCGACACGACGGCGAAGACCCCGGTGGCGTCCGGCGGCGCCACCGGTTCCAGCAGGAAGCGCCGCCAGGGAAGGCTGAGTCTGCGGCTCAGGATCAGACGCGACCGCGTCCTGCTCCTGATGACGCTGCCGGCCGTCGTCCTGGTACTGCTCTTCAACTACGTGCCGATCCTCGGCAACGTGGTGGCCTTCCAGGACTACGACCCCTACATCAGCGACAACGGCGTCGTGTCCATGCTGCACAGCCCCTGGGTGGGGCTGGAGAACTTCCAGCGGATCTTCGCCGACTCGTCCTTCTGGTCGGCGGTCCAGAACACGCTGGTGCTGTTCTTCCTCCAGCTCCTGCTGTTCTTCCCGATCCCGATCCTGCTCGCGCTGCTCATCAACAGCGTGGTCAGGCCCCGGGTACGGGCCATCGCCCAGGCCGTTCTCTATCTGCCGCACTTCTTCTCGTGGGTGCTGGTGATCGCGGTCTTCCAGCAACTGCTCGGCGGCGCCGGACTGTTGTCGACGCTGCTCCGCGACCACGGCTACGACGGCCTCGACATCATGACCGACCCGAACACCTTCAAGTTCCTCGTCACCGCGCAGTCGGTGTGGAAGGACGCCGGCTGGGGGATCATCGTCTTCCTCGCCGCGCTGGCGTCCGTGAGCCCGGACCTGTACGAGGCCGCCGCCATGGACGGGGCTTCACGGTGGCGCCGCATGTGGCATGTCACCCTGCCCGCGCTGCGGCCGGTGATCGCGCTGCTGCTGGTGCTCAGGGTCGGCGACGCGCTGACCGTCGGCTTCGAACAGATCCTGTTGCAGAGAAACGCGGTGGGACCGGGCGCGGCGGAAGTGCTCGACACCTTCGTGTGGTGGAACGGCGTCCGCAACCAGGACTTCGGCTACGCGGCCGCCGCAGGACTCGTCAAGGGCGTCATCAGCATCGGTCTCGTCCTGGCCGCGAACAAGGTGGCCCATCTCATGGGCGAGCAGGGGGTGTACAAGAAGTGAGCGCCGTCATCGACAAGCCCGGCATCGACAACCCGCCCCGCGAACCCGGCTGGTGGGCCGCGCCGCCCCGGCCGGTCTGGGAGGAGCCTCCCTCCAGGGCGGGGCTGGCGAGCAAGGGGCTCGTGCTCGGCATCGCGTGCCTGGCGATTCTCTTCCCGCTGTGGATCGTGGTGGTCACGAGCCTCTCGTCACGCAAGACCATCGACGAGGCCGGCGGCCTGGTGATGGTGCCGAAGAGCATCACCTTCGTGGCCTACCAGGAGCTGCTCAGCGGAGGGCAGGTCACCCGGGCGGCGATCATCAGCGTGCTGGTCACACTGGTGGGTACGGCGTTCTCGATGACCGTCTCCGTGCTCTGCGCGTACGGGCTGTCGCGGACCGACTCGCTCGGGCACCGGTGGATCCTGATGGTCCTGCTGGCGACGATGTTCTTCAGCGCCGGGCTCATCCCGACGTATCTGCTGGTGCAGACCCTCGGACTGACGGACAGCTATCTCGCGCTGATCCTGCCGAGCGCGATCAGTGTCTTCAACATCCTGGTGCTGCGCGGGTTCTTCATGGGGATCTCGTCGGAGCTGACCGACAGTGCGCGCATCGACGGGGCCGGGGACTTCCGGATCCTCTGGCAGATCGTGATGCCTCTGTCCCGGGCCGTGATCGCCGTGATCACGTTGTTCTACGCGGTGGGGTACTGGAGCGCCTGGTTCAACGCGTCCCTGTACCTGAACGACCAGGACATGATGCCGTTGCAGAACGTCATGATCCAGCTGGTGCAGAAGCAGGAGGCGCCGGTGGGGTTGGGGCAGGCGATCAAGACCGGGCAGTTGTCGGGGCTGGCCGTTCAGATGGCTGTGATGGTGATGGCTCTGCTTCCGGTGGCTGTGCTTTCGCCGTTCGTGCAGCGGCATTTCAAGAAGGGCATGTTGACGGGCGCGGTCAAGGGTTGAACCGCGCCTACTCAGTGGGGTGCTTCTGATCATTGGCGGCTGCGGGTTTCTTGTGGCTGGCCGCGCCCGCGCGGCGGTAGCCGCGGATTCAATACAGCCCCGCGCCCCTCAGGTATGTCCCCTTCCCCTTTCTCGAATAGCGAGGTATGTGTCATGCATGCGTCCAGCGTGAGCCGTCGTACCGTTCTTGCCGGGACTGCCGCCGCCGTTGCGCTCACTGGCCTCCCCTCTATCCAAGGGCGGGCGTATGCCGCCTCCACCACCTACCGCTGGCGCAACGTCGTCCAAGGCGGCACCGGATTCGTCACCGGCGTGCTCTTCCACCCCTCCGTCCGCGGCCTCGCCTACGCCCGTACCGACATCGGCGGGGCCTACCGCTGGGACGACTCCGCCGCGCGCTGGACGCCGCTCACCGATCACCTCGGGTGGGACGACTGGAACCTCCTCGGGGTCGAGGCGATGGCGGTCGACCCCGCTCATCCGAACCGGGTCTATCTCGCCCTCGGTACGTACGCGCAGTCCTGGGCCTCCAACGGGGCCGTTCTGCGGTCCGACGACCGGGGGGCGACCTGGGCCCGTACCGATCTCGCCGTGCGGCTCGGGGCCAACGAGGACGGGCGGGGGTGCGGAGAGCGGCTGCTCGTCGATCCCCGGGACAGTGACACGCTGTGGCTCGGGACCAGGCACGACGGGCTGCTCAGGTCCACGGACAGAGGCGCCACCTGGGCGGCCGCCACCGGGTTCCCGGGCACACCGAGCGCCTCCGGCCAGGGTGTCACCCTGCTCGTCGCCGCCGGGCGCACCCTGTACGCCGGGTGGGGGGACTCCGACGGCGGTGCCGCCAACCTGTATCGCACCGCCGACGGGACCTCCTGGGAGGCCGTACCCGGGCAGCCCTCCGGTGCCGCCGCCAAGGTGCCGATCCGGGGCGCGTACGACAGGAACACCCGTGAGCTGTATCTGACGTACGCCGACGCCCCCGGGCCCAACGGACAGTCCGACGGCAGTGTGCACGCCCTGTGCACCGCCAACGGGAAGTGGCGCGAGGTCACGCCGGTGAAGCCGGGCGGGACGACCGACGACGGCGGTACCGACTCCTTCGGGTACGGCGGGGTCGCCGTGGACGCCCGGCGGCCGGGCACCCTCGTCGTCTCCACCAACAACCGGTGGGCCCTGGTCGACACCGTCTTCCGGTCCACCGACGGCGGTCGCTCCTGGACCTCGCTCAAGGACTCCGCCGTTTTCGACGTGTCCGAGACCCCCTTCCTCAAGTGGGGTGCGGACGCCCCCAAGTTCGGCTGGTGGATCCAGGCGCTCGCGCTCGACCCGTACGACTCCAAGCACCTGGTGTACGGCACCGGAGCCACCCTCTACGGCACCAGGGATCTGAAGCACTGGGCCCCGCAGATCCGTGGGCTCGAAGAGGCGTCCGTACGGCAGCTGATCTCGCCCCCGGCCGGGGAGGCGCGGCTGATCAGCGGGTCCGGGGACATCGGCGTGATGTACCACGAGAAGCTCACGGCGTCCCCCTCGCGCGGCATGGCGTCCAACCCCCTGTTCGGGACGGCGACGGGACTCGCGCAGGCCGTGGCGAAGCCGGCGTACGTCGTGCGCACCGGATGGGGCGACCACGGCAACGGGGCGTACTCGAACGACGGCGGACGGACCTGGGCGCCCTTCGCGGCCCAGCCCTCCCTCGCCAAGGACGCACCGGGGCCGATCGCCGTCAGCGCCGACGGCGGAGTGCTGCTGTGGGTCTTCGTGCACTGGGACGGCACCAAGTACCCGGCCCACCGCTCCACGGACAACGGGGCCACCTGGACCGAGGTCTCCTCCTTCCCGAAGGGCGCCACGCCGCTCGCCGACCCCGCCGACCCGGCGCTGTTCTACGCGTACGACACCGACACCGGAACGCTGTTCGCCAGCACGGACGGTGGTGTCACCTTCACCGCGCGGGCGTCCGGACTGCCCTCCGGGGACAGTCAGTTCGAGCTCGTCGCGGCACCCGGGCGCTCCGGCGACCTGTGGCTGAGCGTCAAATGGAACGGGCTGTACAGGTCCACCGACGGAGGCCGGAGCTTCGCGAAGGTCGCCAGTTGCTGGGCCTCGTACACCCTCGGCTTCGGCAAGGCCGCCGACGGCGCCGACTACCCGGCGGTCTACCTGGTCGGCTCCACCGAGTCGATCACCGCCGTGTACCGCTCCGACGACGAGGCGAAGAGCTGGGTGCGGATCAACGACGACCAGCACCAGTGGGGCTGGACCGGTGAGGTCATCACCGGTGACCCGCGGGTCCACGGGCGCGTGTATCTCGCCACCAACGGGCGTGGCATCCAGTACGGGGAGCCCGCCTGATGCCCGAGCTCGCCGACGCCACCCGCGGTCGCCTCCTCTTCGGCGGTGACTACAACCCCGAGCAGTGGCCCGAGGAGACCTGGCAGGAGGACGTCCGGCTGATGAAGGACGCCGGCGTCAACTCCGTCACGCTCGGCGTCTTCTCCTGGGCGAAGCTCGAACCCCGGCCGGGGGAGCGGGACTTCGGCTGGCTCGACCGGCTCATGGACCTGATGCACGAGCACGGCATCGGGGTCGTCCTCGCCACCCCGACCTCCTCGCCGCCGCCCTGGCTGGGCCATCTGTACCCCGAGACCCTGCCCGTCGACCAGGACGGCCGCACCGAGTGGTGGGGCGGCCGACAGCACTTCTCGCACTCCAGCGCCGTCTACCGGCACCACGCCGCCGCCATCACCGAGGCCCTCGCCGCCCGCTACGGCGGCCACCCGGCCCTCACGATGTGGCACATCAACAACGAGTACTGCACCTTCGACTGGGGCGACGAGGCCGCCGCCCGGTTCAGGGACTGGCTGCGGCAGCGGTACGGCACGCTCGACGCCCTCAACTCCGCCTGGGGCACCGCCTTCTGGAGCCAGGGCTACGGCGACTGGGCCGAGGTGCACACGCCGCGCCACGCCCACTATCTGAAGAACCCGGCCCAGGTCCTCGACTTCAAGCGGTTCACCTCCGACATGCTCCTGGAGTGCTACCTCGCCGAACGGGACATCGTGCGGCGGCACACCCCGCACCTCCCGGTCACCACCAACTTCATGCCGCTGTGGACGGGACAGGACGCCTGGCGGTGGGCCGAGGAGGAGGACGTCGTCTCCGTCGACCTGTACCCCGATCCGCGGGATCCGCTCGGCGCCCAACAAGGGGCGCTGATCCAGGACATGACCCGCTCGCAGGCCCGCGGCCCCTGGATGCTGATGGAGCAGGCGGCCGGGCCCGTCAACTGGCGGGGCGTCAACCACCCCAAGCCGCGCGGCCTGAACCGGCTCTGGTCCCTCCAGGCCGTCGCCCGTGGCGCCGACGCCGTCTGCTACTTCCAGTGGAGGCAGTCCCGGCAGGGCGCGGAGAAGTTCCACTCCGGGATGGTCAGCCACGCGGGGGAGCGGGGACGGACGTACCAGGAGGTCAAACGGCTCGGCGCGGAACTGGCCCGGATCGGCGGGGAGGTCGCCGGCAGCCACACGCCCCACGAGATCGCCGTCCTGCACGACTGGCACTCCTGGTGGGCCGGCGCCCACGAGGGCCGGCTCTCCAGCGAGGTCGACTATCCGCAGGTCCTCGGCGCCTGGCACCGGGCCCTCTGGGAGGCCCACCTCGCCACCGACTTCGCCCACCCCGAACACGACCTGAGCGCCTACAAGCTCGTCGTCGTCCCACAGCTGTACGCCCTCACGGACGCGGCGATCGAGAACCTCCTCGGCTACGTCCGCCAGGGCGGCACCCTCGTCTGCGGCTTCCTCACCGGCATCGCCGACGAGGACGACCGGGTCCGGCCCGGCGGGATGGACGCCCGCCTGCGCGAGCTGTTCGGCATCCGCACCCTGCACGAGTGGTGGCCGCTGGACGCCGGGGAGGCCGTCGAATGCGACGGGTTCCGCGGGGTGCTCTGGTCGGAGGAGATCGAGACGGACGGGGAAGCGGTCGTGGAGGCCTGCTTCAAGGGCGGTGAACTCGACGGATTTCCCGCCGCGTTGCGCAAAGGGCGGGCCCGCTATCTCGCCACGCTTCCCGAGCCGGACCACCTGCGCGCGCTGCTCGCCGAGTCCGCGGCCGAGGCGGGGGTCCGGCCGGTGCTGGACGGGCTTCCGGCGGGCGTCGAAGCGGTACGGCGGGGTGAGTTGCTCTTCGTGCTCAACCACGGTCGCGACTCCGTGGACCTGCGCGTTCCGGGCGCTTTCCATGATGTGCTGACCGGCATGAACGTCACGGACGAACTCACCCTCGACCGCTACGGAGTGGCGGTGCTGAAGCCATGAGCGTGGTGCACGGCACCTGGGAGCCCCGCCCCGCCGCCCGCTGGGAGGACGGCTTCCTCAGCGGCAACGGCCATCACGGCGCCCTCATGTTCGGCGAACCGAACGACGAGCGGGTCGTCGTCACCCATCACACCCTGGTCCGCCCCAACGGCGCCGACCAGGCCCGCCCGCCGCGGCTGGCCGCCGAACTCCCCGCGCTCCAGGACCGGTTGCTCGCCGGAGAACTCGTCGCGGCCGAGAGCTTCACGGACCACCGGGAGCTCCAGTGGGTGCAGCCCTTCCACCCGGCCTTCCAGATCCGGCTGCGCGGCACGACCGGTGACGCCCCCGGCTACCACCGGTCCGTCGACTTCACCACCGGCGTCACCCGCACCTGGCACCAGGGCTGGGACAGCGAGGTCTTCGTCTCCCGCGCCGACGACGTCATCGTCCACCGGGTCACCGCGGCCGACCTGGAGGTCTCCCTGGACCACCGGCTGCCGGGCGCCCCGAAGGACCTGGGCGTCGGCCAGGGTGCCGTGCTCACTCCCGAGGGCGCCCTGCTCACCCTGCGCGCCCGCTACCCCGGCAGCGACCGCGCCTGCACCGGCGTCACCCTCGTCCAGCTCACCGGCGGCACCGCCACCCTCACGCCGCCCGGCCTGCGGATCAGCGGCGCCGAGTCGGTGCTGCTGCTGACCCGCGTCGTCCGGCACACCGGCGAACTGGACGTCATGGAGGAGGCGCGCGCCCTGCGCGACCTTCCCCTCGATCATGCGGCCCTCCTCGACCGGCACACCGCCCTGCACCGCACCGCCTACACCCGTGTCACCCTCGACCTGGACGCGGACCCCGCCGAACGCGCCCTGCCCGGCTCGGAGTTGCTGGAACGCCCTGACAGCCCCGCCCTCATGGAGCGCCTCTTCGCCGCCGGCCGCTATCACCTGCTCTCCGCGAGCGGCCTCTTCCCGCCCCGCCTCACCGGCCTGTGGACCGGCGACTGGGACACCGCCTGGGCCGGGGCCTTCACCAACGACGCCAACGTCAACCTCCAGACCGCGTCCGCCGCGGCAGCCGCCCTCCCCGAGGTGACCGAGGCGCTCGCGTCCCTCGTCCACGGGCAACTGGACGACTGGCGGGAGAACGCCCGCGCGATCTTCGGCGCCCGCGGGATCGTCGCCCCGCCGCACAGCGACGGCGAGTCCGGGCTGACGTACCACTTCAGCCGTGAGTACCCGCTGCACCTGTGGACGGCCGGCGCCGACTGGCTGCTCAAGCCGCTCGTCGACCACGACGAGACCACCGGCACCCGCGACCCCCGCACCGCCGCCGCGCTCGCCGAAGTCGCCCAGTTCTACGAGGACTTCCTCACCCGCACCGACGCCGACGGCCGGCTCGTCGTGGTCCCCTCCTACTCGCCCGAGAACCGCCCCGCCAACGCCAGTTGGGGCGCGATCAACGCGGCGATGGACCTCTCGGCGGCCCGGCACGCCCTGCTCACGGCCGCCGCGTACCACCCGAAGGACGCGGCCCGGTTCCTCGCCCTCGCCGACCGCCTCCCGCCGCACCGGATCAACGACGACGGGGCGATCGCCGAGTGGGCCTGGCCGGGCCTTGAGGACACCTACGACCACCGGCATCTCAGCCATCTGTACGGCGTCTGGCCGCTCGACGAGATCAACCCGTACGACACCCCCGGCCTCGCCGACGCCGCTCATCGCGCCCTGGAACTGCGCGGCGCCGAGAACGACTCGGCCCACGGCCACCTCCACCACGCCCTGATCGCGGCCCGGCTGCGCGACGGCGAACGGGTCGCGCACGCCCTCGGACAGGTCCTCAAGGGCGACTTCTTCCACAACTCGCTGATGAGCGCGCACTACCCGAACCGGGACGTCTACAACGCCGACGCCGCCCACACCCTCCCGGCCGTGCTCGTCGAGATGCTCGTGCAGTCGACGCCCGACCGGCTGGTCCTGCTGCCCGCCCTGCCCGACCGGTACCCCCAGGGCCGACTCCTCGGCGTCCGCACCCGGTTCGGCGCCGAACTCGACCTCATCTGGACCCCACGGCAAGCGACCGCGGTCCTGCGCCCCACGCGCAGCCACCGTGTCGAACTGAGGACTTCCTCCGGCACCGAGCCGCTCGACCTCGTCGCCGGAGAAGACCACGTCCTGCGTCTGGAGGCGTGGTAACCACCCCCGCAATCCCCCCACCCATGGAAGGGACACCATGGCAAAGAGCACGAACAGCAAGCTGCGCAAGATCACCATGGCCGTACTGGCCCCCGCGATGGCCCTCGGCGCCACCGTCGGACTCGCCTCCGCACCCGCCTCGGCGGCCGTGTGGAACTCCTGCGACCAGTGGGGCAACACCAGCCTGAACGGCTACACGCTCTACAACAACATCTGGGGCTCCGGCGCCGGCAGCCAGTGCATCTGGGCCAACTCCGGCACCAACTGGGGCGTCTGGGCCAACCACCCCAACACCGGCGGCATCAAGTCGTACCCGAACGCGAAGAAGGTGGTCAACAAGACCATCTCCTCCCTCGGTTCGCTGTCCAGCAGCTACAACGTCACCGTCCCGTCGTCCGGCGCGTACAACACCTCGTACGACATCTGGGACACCGACTACGACTACGAGATCATGCTCTGGGTCAACTACAACGGGGCCGTCGGCCCGCTCGGCACCTCGCAGGGCAACGTCACCCTCGGCGGCCACACCTGGACCGTCTACAAGGGCAGCAACGGCGCCAACCAGGTGTTCTCGTTCCTGCGCACCTCGGACTCCAGCTCCGGCACCGTGAACATCAAGTCGATCCTCACCTGGATCTCGGGCACCAAGGGCTGGATGTCCAGCAGCGAGACCATCGGGGACGTCCAGTTCGGCTACGAGATCACGTCCTCGTCCGGCGGTCTGGACTTCACCACCAACAACCTGACGGTCAGCAGCAGTTGATGAGCTGACCCATGAACGCGTGCGGCCGGTCCCCCTAGGGGAGGGACCGGCCGCACGTCATGTCGTGGCTACTCCGCCACCGGCAGCCGCGCCCCGTCCCGCAGGAACAGCGGGATACGGTCCAGCGGCGCCTCGACCGTCACGGTCCTGCCGCCCTCGTACGACTCACCGGTCCACGCGTCCGTCCAGGTCGCGCCCGCCGGGAGATACGTTGTGCGGGCCGTCGCGCCCGCCGTCAGCACCGGGGCCACCAGCAGGTCCGCGCCGAAGAGATACGCGTCGTCCACCGACCAGGCCGCGTGGTCGTCCGGGAACTCCAGGAACAGCGGCCGCATGGGCGGCAGCCCCTCCTCGTGCGCCTCGCGCATGACGTCCAGGACGTACGGCCTCAGCCGCTCGCGCAGCCGCAGGTACTTCTCCAGGACGGCCCCGGCCGCCTCGCCGTACGACCACACCTCGTTGGGCCCGCCGGTCATGTCCGGGCCCAGCGGCATGCCCGGGTCGCGGAAGCCGTGCAGCCGCATCAGCGGGGACAGGGCGCCGAACTGGAACCAGCGGACCATGACCTCCTGGTACGCCGGGTCGGTCGGGTCGCCGCCGTGGAAGCCGCCGATGTCGGTGTTCCACCAGGGGATGCCGGACAGTCCGGTGTTGAGACCGGCCGCTATCTGGCGGCGCAGGGTCGGGAAGTCGGTGCCGATGTCACCCGACCACAGGGCCGCGCCGTAACGCTGACTGCCCGCCCACGCCGAGCGGTTGAGGGTGATGACCTCCTCGCCCTCGGCGCTCAGCCCCTCGTGGAAGGTGCGGGCGTTGTCCGCCGGGTAGATGTTGCCGACCTCCAGGCCGGGCCCCGACCAGTAGCGCAGGTTCTCCGGGAAACCGGGCTTCAGCTCCGGCTCGCAGGCGTCCAGCCAGAAGGCCGTGATGCCGTACGGGTCGAGATAGTTCTCCTTGATCTTCGACCACACGAACTGGCGCGCCTCCGGGTTGGTGGCGTCGTAGAAGGCCACCTGCACCGTCGACGCCACCCCCTTGTCCGGCCAGTCCGCGTGCGCCATCGGCCCGTACTGGGTGCCGATGAAGTAGCCGCGCTGCTCCATCACCGGGTGGTTCTCGCTCAGCGGCGACACCGACGGCCAGACGGAGACGACGAGTTTGATGCCCAGCTCTTCCAACTCCCGCACCATCGCGGACGGGTCGGGCCACTCCGCCGGGTCGAACTTCCACTCACCGAGGTGCGTCCAGTGGAAGAAGTCGCACACGATCGCCGAGAGGGGCAGCCCGCGGCGCTTGTACTCCCGGGCCACCTCCAGGAGTTCGTCCTGGGTGCGGTAGCGCAGCTTGCACTGCCAGAAGCCCGCCGCCCACTCCGGCATCATCGGCGTCCGGCCGGTGACGGCGGAGTAGCGGCGCTGCCCGTCGGCGGGGGAGCCGGCCGTGATCCAGTAGTCGATCTGGCGGGCCGAGTCGGCCACCCAGCGCGTGCCGTTGTGGGCCAGCTCGACGCGGCCGATCGCCGGGTTGTTCCACAGCACGGTGTAGCCACGGCTGGACGTCAGCACCGGGATGCCGACCTCGGCGTTGCGCTGGACCAGGTCCAGGACCAGGCCCTTCTGGTCGAACCGGCCGTGCTGGTGCTGGCCGAGGCCGTACAGCTTCTCGTCGTCGTAGGCGGCGAACCGCTGCTCAAGGCGGTGGTGACCGTTGCCGACGGCCGTGTAGAGGCGCGAGCCGGGCCACCAGAAGTGGGCGCGGGCCTCCGCGAGCAGCTCGCTGGAGTCGTCCGTCCGCAGGAACCGCACCAGGCCCTCGGCGCTGACCTCGACGGTGAGCGCGCCGACGGTCAACTGCGCCTGCCCGTCCTCGATCTTGACGGTGGAGGAGGTGGCGGGCGCGTCGTCGAGGAGCGCACCCGGCAGCCCCTCCAGGATCGGCCCGCCGAGCCGTGCCCGGACCCGGACCGCGTCCGGACCCCAGGGCTCGATCCGTACGGTCTCCTGCCGGCCGCTCCACTCCAGCGCGCCGTCCCGCTCACGGAACGTACCGACGGTCGGGGACGACTGCGCGAGGCTCACCGCGCCGGTCGGGGGCTGGTTCTCGGCATGCTGGGTCACTTGAGGCGCTCCTGGGCTCCGATACTCCTGGCGGAGTTGCAGACATGGGGGTGCCCCGGCAGGGGCGGACGCGTCGGCTGTTACGCCGGTGGTGGGCTGTTACGCCGGTACGGGGCCTGTGCTCGCCCGGACCGTCAACTCGGGGGAGATCAGCACGACTTCGTCGCTGCCGCGGCCGTCCAGCTTGGCCACCAGACGCTCCACCGCATGGCGGCCCATCTCCTGTGCGGGGATGGCGACCGAGGTCAGCCGCACCGAGGCCTGAGTGGCCACCTGGTCGGGGCAGACCGCGACGACCGAGACGTCCTCGGGCACCGCGCGGCCCTGCTGGCGCAGCAGGGCGAGCAACGGCTCGACCGCCGACTCGTTCTGCACGACGAACCCCGTGGTGCCGGGGCGCTCGTCGAGGATGCGGGCGAGCGTGACGGCCATCGCGTCGTACCCGCCCTCGCACGGCCGGTGCAGCAGTCGTACGCCCAACTCCTGGGCCCGGGTGCGCAGTCCGTCCAGTGTGCGCTCGGCGAAACCGGTGTGCCGTTCGTAGACCGCGGGGGCCTCGCCGATGACAGCGATGTCGCGGTGGCCGAGCATCGCGAGGTGCTCGACACACAGCGCGCCGGTCGCCCGGAAGTCGAGGTCGACGCAGGTCAGCCCGGAGGTGTCGGCGGGGAGGCCGATGAGCACGGCGGGCTGGTCGGTGCCGCGCAGCAACGGCAGCCGCTCGTCGTCGAGTTCGACGTCCATCAGGATCATCGCGTCGGCGAGCCCGCTGCCGGTGACGCGGCGCACCGCGTCCGGTCCCTCCTCACCCGTGAGCAGCAGGACGTCGTACCCGTGCGTCCGGGCGGTGGTGGCGACCGCGATGGCGATCTCCATCATCACCGGCACGTACATGTCCGTACGCAGCGGCACCATCAGCGCGATGATGTTGGACCTGCTGCTGGCCAGGGCGCGGGCGCCCGCGTTCGGGTGGTAGCCGAGTTCACGGATGCTCTGCTCGACCCGCTGCCGGGTGGTCGTGGAGATGGACCGCTTGCCACTGAGGACATAGCTCACCGTGCTCGCCGACACTCCGGCGTGCTGGGCGACCTCGGCGAGGGTGACCATCCAGCTCTCCAAGCTTTGTGAAGCGCTTCGACAGTGCGCGGGGTGAATAAGGGCGGGTGAGGGTGGTTCGACAGTAGCTTCACCCGGGGTGGGTGTCCATAGGCTGTCGAAGCGCTTCGATAGAGAGTTGGGGACGGGGTGTCACAAGGCCCTCCGGTTCCCATCATGACGGACCGGAGCGACGGCAACCTTTCGAACGGCGGCGGCCACTGAACGGACGTAACAGGACCCCCCGGAAGGACCCCCATGCAGCACCGCCGCCCCCGCTTCTCCAAGAAGGCGAAGACCCTGCTCTCCGGCACGGTCGCGCTCGCCGCAGCCGTCGGCGTCACCGTCGCGCAGGCTGACGAGTCGAGCAAGAAGTGCACGGCGTTCGACACGATCACGCTCGGCAAGTACTACGTGAACAACAACCTCTGGAACGAGGGGAAGTACACCGGATCCCAGTGCGTGTGGTCCAACTCCCAGTCTGGGTCGACCATTTCATGGGGCACGAACTACAGCCTCGCCAACAGCGCCACGGGCCGGGACTACGACGTGAAGTCGTACGCCTCCACCGTGCTCGGCTGGCACTGGGGCTGGAAGACCGACAAGGCCGCGACCCAGCTGCCCGTCCGGGTCGGCGACCGCAAGCCGGTGAGGACCAGCTGGGAGTTCACGGTCAGCGCCGACCCCGGCACCATGAACGTCGCGTACGACCTGTGGCTGCACAACAAGAGCACCGCCGACTGGCAGGACCAGCCCACCGACGAGATCATGATCTGGCTCAACCGTCAGGGCGGCGCCGGACCGCTCGGCACCAAGTACGGCAGCGTCAGCCTCGGCGGCTCCATGTGGGACATCTACCAGGGCGACATCGGCTGGAAGGTGTACTCCTTCGTCCGCCGGACCAACACCACCAAGGCCTCCCTCAACCTGGACGACTTCACCCAGGCACTCGTCCGGCGCAAGCTGCTCAGCAACGACAAGTACGTCTCCGGCATCGAGTCCGGCACCGAGGTGTTCAAGGGCACCGGACGCCTGGACACGAAGTCCTACTCCGTCAACATCGGCTGAACGGGCGCGTCCCAGGGGTGGTGGGGTCGCCCGGGATCGGGTACATACGATCGAGTAGCACCGGTCGGTAACGATAACGGTCCAAGATCCCGATTCGCGGCGAGGTGACCCTCATGTCCGCCCCATCCAGCAAACCCACCGTCTCCGAACGCGAGGCCCGCGAGGTCGCGGAGGCGGCCCGGGAACAGGAATGGCGCAAGCCCAGCTTCGCCAAGGAACTGTTCCTGGGCCGCTTCCGGCTCGACCTGGTCCATCCGCACCCCATGCCCTCCACGGAGGCCGCCCAGCGCGGCGAGGAGTTCCTCGCCAAACTCCGCGACTTCTGCGAGACCAAGGTGGACGGCGCCCTCATCGAGCGCGAGGCCCGCATCCCCGACGAGGTGATCAACGGCCTCAAGGAACTCGGCGCGCTCGGCATGAAGATCGACACCAAGTACGGCGGGCTGGGCCTCACCCAGGTGTACTACAACAAGGCGCTGGCGCTGGCAGGCTCCGCCTCCCCGGCGATCGGCGTGCTGCTCTCCGCCCATCAGTCGATCGGCGTACCCCAGCCGCTGAAGCTGTTCGGCACGGCCGAGCAGAAGGAGGCGTTCCTGCCCCGGTGCGCCCGCACCGACATCAGTGCCTTCCTCCTCACCGAGCCGGACGTCGGCTCCGACCCGGCCCGGCTGGCCACGTCCGCCGTACCGGACGGCGACGACTACGTCCTCGACGGAGTGAAGCTGTGGACGACCAACGGCGTGGTCGCCGACCTCCTCGTCGTCATGGCCCGGGTGCCGAAGTCCGAGGACCACAGAGGCGGCATCACCGCGTTCGTCGTCGAGACCAACTCGCCCGGTATCACCGTCGAGAACCGCAACGCCTTCATGGGCCTGCGCGGCATCGAGAACGGCGTCACCCGCTTCCACCAGGTCCGCGTCCCCGCGGCCAACCGCATCGGCCCCGAGGGCGCGGGGTTGAAGATCGCGCTCACCACCCTCAACACCGGCCGGCTCTCCCTCCCCGCCTCCTGTGTGGCGGCCGGCAAGTGGTGCCTGAAGATCGCCCGTGAGTGGTCGGCGGCCCGCGAGCAGTGGGGCAAGCCCCTCGCTCACCACGAAGCCGTCGGCTCGAAGATCAGCTTCATCGCGGCCACCACCTTCGCCCTGGAGGCGGTCACCGACCTCGCCAGCCAGATGGCCGACGAGGACCGCAACGACATCCGCATCGAGGGCGCCCTGGCCAAGCTGTTCGCCTCGGAACAGGCGTGGCTGATGGCCGACGAACTCGTCCAGATCCGCGGCGGCCGAGGCTTCGAGACGGCCGCGTCCCTGGCCGCCCGCGGCGAACGCGCGGTCCCGGCGGAACAAGTCCTCCGCGACCTCCGCATCAACCGCATCTTCGAGGGCTCGACCGAGATCATGCACCTGCTGATCGCCCGCGAGGCGGTCGACGCCCACCTCTCGGTCGCCGGCGACCTGATCGACCCGGAGAAGTCCCTCACCGACAAGGCCAAGGCCGGTGCCAACGCGGGCGTGTTTTACGCCAAGTGGCTCCCGAAGCTGGTCGCGGGCCAGGGGCAGCTCCCCTACTCCTACGGCGAGTTCAAGCGAGAGGTCGACCTCTCCCACCACCTCCGCTACGTCGAACGCACGGCCCGCAAACTCGCCCGCTCCACCTTCTACGCCATGTCCCGCTGGCAGGGCCGCATGGAGACCAAGCAGGGCTTCCTCGGCCGGATCGTCGACATCGGCGCGGAACTGTTCGCGATGAGCGCCGTCTGCGTCCGGGCCGAACTCCTGCGCACCACCGAGGACCACGGCCGCGAGGCCTACCAACTCGCGGACACCTTCTGCCACCAGTCCCGCATCCGGATCGAGGAACTCTTCGGCCGCCTGTGGACCAACACCGACGACCTGGACCGCAAGGTCGTCAAGGGCGTCATGTCCGGCACCTACGTATGGCTGGAGGACGGCATCGTCGACCCCTCGGGCGAGGGCCCCTGGATCGCCGACGCCACACCGGGCCCCAGCGAGAAGGAGAACGTCCACCGCCCGATCAGCTGACCGGCCCATGACAGCGCGTCCCCCGGGGGAACCCCCTTCGGGGGACGCGCTGTCCGCACACACCGTCCTTACGGCAACAATGGGGGGATGAGTGACAGTCCAGCCCCTCGAGGGCGCGGGCCGGAAGCCCCGTCTGCCCCGCGACGCCATGCACGCGTCCTCGCCGACCCCCACCTTGTCTACGACCCCGTGGCGGGTGACGGTCCCAAGGACGTGGTGATCCTCGGTTCCACCGGCTCGATCGGCACGCAGGCCATCGATCTCGTGCTGCGCAACCCGGACCGCTTCCGGGTCACCGCGCTGTCCGCCAACGGCGGCCGGGTCTCCCTGCTCGCCGAGCAGGCCCACCGGCTCCGGGTGCGGACCGTCGCGGTCGCCCGCGAGGACGTCGTACCGGCGCTGCGGGAGTCCCTCCAGGCCCGGTACGGCACCGGCGAACCGCTACCCGAGATCCTGGCCGGCCCCGACGCGGCCACCCAGGTCGCCGCCTCCGACTGCCACACCGTCCTCAACGGCATCACCGGCTCGATCGGCCTCGCCCCGACCCTCGCCGCCCTGGAGGCGGGCCGCACCCTCGCGCTCGCCAACAAGGAGTCGCTCATCGTCGGCGGCCCGCTGGTCAAGGCGCTCGCCGAGCCCGGGCAGATCATCCCGGTCGACTCCGAGCACGCGGCGCTGTTCCAGGCGCTGGCGTCCGGGACGCGGGCCGACGTGCGGAAACTGGTCGTCACGGCGTCCGGCGGCCCGTTCCGCGGCCGTACCAAGGAAGAACTGGCGCACGTCAGCGTCGAGGACGCCCTCGCCCACCCCACCTGGGCCATGGGGCCGGTCATCACCATCAACTCCGCGACCCTCGTCAACAAGGGCCTGGAAGTCATCGAGGCACACCTCCTCTACGACATTCCCTTCGACCGCATTGAGGTCGTCGTGCATCCCCAGTCGTATGTCCACTCGATGGTTGAGTTCACGGACGGATCGACAATCGCCCAGGCGACGCCCCCTGACATGCGCGGGCCCATCGCCATCGGCCTCGGCTGGCCCGAGCGCGTCCCCGACGCGGCCCCCGCCTTCGACTGGAGCAAGGCGTCGACGTGGGAGTTCTTCCCGCTCGACAACGACGCGTTTCCTTCGGTCAACCTTGCGAGGCACGTGGGGGAGCTCGCGGGCACGGCCCCGGCGGTGTTCAATGCCGCCAACGAGGAGTGCGTGGAGGCGTTTAGGGTCGGCGCACTGCCCTTCAACGGGATCATGGAGACCGTGACACGCGTCGTGCAGGAACACGGCACGCCGGCCACGGGAACCTCACTCACCGTGTCGGACGTCCTCGAAGCGGAGACCTGGGCCCGCACCCGGGCCCGGGAACTGGCGGCACAGACGGCGGAGGCCCGTGCATGACGACCCTGATGTTCATCCTCGGCATAGCGGTCTTCGCGCTCGGACTCCTCGTCTCGATCGCGTGGCACGAGCTCGGCCACCTCTCCACGGCCAAGCTCTTCGGCATCCGCGTGCCCCAGTACATGGTCGGCTTCGGCCCGACCATCTACTCGAGGAAGAAGGGCGACACCGAGTACGGGTTCAAGGCCATCCCGTTCGGCGGCTACATCCGCATGATCGGCATGTTCCCGCCCGGCCCGGACGGCCGCCTGGAAGCCCGCTCCACCTCACCGTGGCGCGGCATGATCGAGGACGCCCGCTCGGCCGCCTTCGAGGAGCTCCAGCCCGGCGACGAGGACCGCCTCTTCTACACGCGCAAGCCGTGGAAGCGGGTCATCGTGATGTTCGCGGGCCCGTTCATGAACCTGATCCTCGCGATCGGCCTGTTCCTGACGGTCCTGATGGGCTTCGGCATCCAGCAGCAGACCACCGACGTCGCCTCGGTCTCCCCGTGCGTGATCTCCCAGAGCGAGAACCGCGACACCTGCAAGAAGACCGACAAGGCGTCCCCCGCCGCGGCGGCCGGCATGAAGAAGGGCGACAAGATCGTCTCCTTCGCCGGGGTGAAGACGGACGACTGGAACACGCTCTCCGACCTCATCCGCGACAGCGCCGGCAAGACGGTCCCGATCGTCGTCGACCGCGACGGCAAGCAGGTCTCCCTCCAGGCGAAGATCGCCACCAACCTCGTGGCGAAGAAGGACTCCAGCGGGGCCTACGTCCAGGGCGAGTACGTCAAGGCCGGCTTCCTCGGCTTCAGCGCCGCCACCGGCGTCGTCAAACAGGACTTCGGCGAGTCGGTGACCTGGATGACGGACCGCGTCGGCGACGCGATCGACTCCCTCGCCGCCCTGCCCTCCAAGATCCCGGCCCTGTGGGACGCGGCCTTCGGCGACGGCCCCCGCGAACCCGACTCCCCGATGGGCGTGGTCGGCGCGGCCAGGGTCGGCGGCGAGATCGCCACCCTCGACATCCCCGCGTCGCAGCAGCTGGCGATGTTCGTGATGCTGCTGGCCGGCTTCAACCTCTCCCTGTTCCTCTTCAACATGCTCCCGCTGCTGCCGCTGGACGGCGGCCACATCGCGGGCGCCCTGTGGGAGGCCCTGCGCCGCAACCTGGCCAGGCTCTTCCGCCGCCCCGACCCGGGCCCGTTCGACGTGGCGAAGCTGATGCCGGTCGCCTACGTCGTGGCGGGAATCTTTGTCTGCTTCACGATCCTGGTCCTGATCGCGGACGTGGTTAACCCGGTGAGAATCTCCTAGCCACACGGCGTTGGTCACGGCCCGGCACGCTCTGTGCCGGGCCGTCATCGTTCGGGTGGGTCCGCGGGACGGATGTGCCCGAGCCTGGGCCCGTGCCGTAATCTCGAAGCCTGGAGCCCACTGTTCCGTTGGCGCCGGACCTTGATCCACGACTTGGGGTTGCACAGCAGATGACTGCGATTTCTCTCGGCATGCCGTCCGTTCCGACCAGGGTTGCCGAGCGCCGCCAGAGCCGGCAGATCCAGGTCGGCACCGTCGCGGTCGGCGGCGACGCCCCGGTCTCCGTCCAGTCGATGACCACGACCCGTACGTCCGACATCGGCGCGACCCTCCAGCAGATCGCCGAGCTGACGGCGTCCGGCTGCCAGATCGTGCGCGTGGCGTGCCCGACCCAGGACGACGCGGACGCCCTGTCGACGATCGCCAAGAAGTCCCAGATCCCCGTCATCGCGGACATCCACTTCCAGCCGAAGTACGTCTTCGCCGCCATCGAGGCCGGCTGCGCCGCGGTCCGCGTGAACCCCGGCAACATCAAGCAGTTCGACGACAAGGTCAAGGAGATCGCGAAGGCCGCGCGCGACCACGGCACCCCGATCCGCATCGGCGTCAACGCGGGCTCTCTCGACCGCCGCCTGCTCCAGAAGTACGGCAAGGCGACCCCCGAAGCCCTCGTCGAGTCCGCCCTCTGGGAGGCGTCGCTCTTCGAGGAGCACGACTTCCGGGACATCAAGATCTCGGTCAAGCACAACGACCCGGTCGTCATGATCGAGGCGTACAAGCAGCTCGCCGCCCAGTGCGACTACCCCCTCCACCTCGGCGTCACCGAGGCGGGCCCGGCGTTCCAGGGCACGATCAAGAGCGCGGTGGCCTTCGGCGCCCTCCTCTCCCAGGGCATCGGCGACACGATCCGCGTGTCGCTGAGCGCGCCCCCCGTGGAGGAGGTCAAGGTCGGCAACCAGATCCTGGAGTCCCTCAACCTCAAGCAGCGCGGCCTGGAGATCGTCTCCTGCCCGTCCTGCGGCCGCGCCCAGGTCGACGTCTACAAGCTGGCCGAAGAGGTCACGGCCGGCCTCACCGGCATGGAGGTCCCCCTCCGCGTCGCCGTCATGGGCTGCGTGGTGAACGGCCCCGGCGAGGCCCGCGAGGCAGACCTCGGCGTCGCCTCCGGCAACGGCAAGGGCCAGATCTTCGTCAAGGGCGAGGTCATCAAGACGGTCCCCGAGTCCAAGATCGTCGAGACCCTCATCGAGGAGGCCATGAAGCTGGCCGAACAGATGGAGGCGGACGGCGTGGCCTCGGGCGAGCCGTCGGTGGCAGTGGCGGGCTGAGGTCTTTGCCCCTTGAGGAGGCCGCGGGCCGCCCTCAAGGGGCGCGGGGAACCGCGCGACAAGCCCCCACGCACCCGCAGTCGCGAACGAGCGATGGCCACCCGAGCTCATAGGCGAGGGCACCGAAACGCCAGGCGCCTCATCACAAGCGGCCTCAACACAGGGCGACGCTGCTCAGCTTCCGCAGGTACAGTGCGGAGATCAGCGCAGTCCCCAGTGTGAGGCCCCGCCCGTGTTGACCCAGACGACCTCCCGGGTCCTCGAACCGAGCGACCTGGACGCCGCGCTCGCCGTCCTCGACCGCGAGCCGGTCGTGAACGCCTTCGTGACGTCCCGCGTAAAGGTCGCCGGCCTCGACCCCTGGCGGCTCGGCGGCGAGATGTGGGGCTGGTACGAGGACGGCCTGCTGACCTCCCTCTGCTACGCCGGCGCCAACCTCGTCCCCATCTGCGCCACCCCGAGAGCCGTGCGCGCCTTCGCCGACCGGGCCCGCCGGGCGGGTCGGCGCTGCTCCTCCATCGTCGGCCCCGTCGAAGCCACCTCGGAGCTGTGGCGTCTCCTCGAACCCAGCTGGGGCCCCGCCCGCGAGATCCGCTCCCATCAGCCCCTGATGGTCACCGACCGGCTGTCCACCGACATCGCCCCGGATCCCTACGTCCGCCGCATCCGCAAGGACGAGATGGAGACGATCATGCCGGCGTGCGTGGCGATGTTCACCGAGGAGGTGGGCGTCTCCCCGCTGGCCGGCGACGGTGGCCTCCTCTACCAGGCCCGGGTCGCCGAACTCGTGGGCGCCGGCCGCTCGTTCGCCCGCCTCGACGCGGACGGCAAGGTCGTCTTCAAGGCGGAGATCGGCGCCGCGACCGACCGCGCCTGCCAGATCCAGGGAGTCTGGGTGGCCCCCGAGTACCGCGGCCAGGGCTACGCGGCCCCCGGCATGTCGGCGGTCCTGCGCTACGCCCTCGCGGACGTCGCCCCCGTGGTCAGCCTCTACGTCAACGACTTCAACACGGCGGCGCGGCGCACGTACCGACGCGTGGGCTTCGAAGAGGTCGGCGCGTTCATGAGCGTCCTGTTCTGAAGGTCTTGAGGTCCGCACGCCCTTCAGGGCAGCGCCCTCAGGGGCGCGGGGAACTGCGCGATCAGCCCCCACAACCCGCAGCCGTAGGACAGCCGCCGGACCCCGCGTCATCCAGCGAAGCGCCCTGTACGCTCCCCACATGCGATTCCCCGGTCACGGACACCGCCGCCACCCCGACGACGACCTCCTGATCGGCCCCCTGGACCTCTCCGCCCGCGTCGACGAGGCCCTCGCCGTCCAGGCCATCGCCTTCGGACTCGGCGCGGACGAGGTCGCCGTACGCCGCCAGATCGTCCTGCGCCATATGACGTACCCCGGCGCGAGGGCGCTCGGCGCCACCGTCGCGGACCGTCTCGTCGGCTTCGTCTACGGCATGCCCAACGACCGCGCCCACTGGTGGTCCACGGTCGTGGAACCGTACCTCCGCGCCCAGGGACACGAGGCCTGGCTGGACGACTCCTTCGTGATCACGGAGCTGCACGTCCACCCGCACTACCAGAACCGCGGAGTCGGCCGCTCCCTGATCACCACGATCACCGACGGCGCCACCGAACCCCGCTCGATCCTCTCCGCGATCGACACGGACAGCCCGGCCCGCGGCCTCTACCACTCCCTCGGCTACCAGGACCTGGCCCGCCAGGTCCTCTTCCCGAGCGCCCCGAAGCCGTACGCCGTGATGGGCGCCCCCCTGCCGTTGCGCCACCGTTAACCGATTTCCGCCACAACCGGCCGCCCGGCTAACCTCCCTGGGGGTGCCTGACGCATTCCCGCCTGCCTGGCGGCGTCTGGCACGCGCGCTCGCCGCGTTGCCGAAACGCCCACGTGGCTCCGCCACGCGGGCGCTCCGGCGCCTTGCGATCGCACGCACCAGACGCCGCCAGGCCCGCCCTGCGGGCGGACGACGGGAATGCGTCAGGCACCCCCAGCCACCACCCTTTCCCGGCAGGAGTACGAGAACCATGGCCAACGCACCGGTCCAGCGCATGTCCCAGTTGATGGCGAAGACGCTGCGCGACGACCCGGCGGACGCCGAGGTCCTCAGCCACAAGCTCCTCGTCCGCGCCGGCTACGTCCGTCGCACCGCGGCCGGCATCTGGTCCTGGCTGCCCCTCGGCAAGAAGGTGCTGGCCAACGTCGAGCGCATCGTCCGTGAGGAGATGGACGCGATCGGCGCCCAGGAGGTGCTGCTCCCCGCCATCCTGCCGCGCGAGCCCTACGAGGCGACGGGCCGCTGGCAGGAGTACGGCCCCGAGTTGTTCCGCCTCCAGGACCGCAAGGGCGGCGACTACCTCCTCGGCCCGACCCACGAGGAGATCTTCACCCTGCTGGTGAAGGACCAGGCGTCCTCCTACAAGGATCTGCCGGTCATCCTCTACCAGATCCAGAACAAGTACCGCGACGAGGCCCGCCCCCGCGCCGGCGTCCTGCGCGGCCGCGAGTTCCTGATGAAGGACTCCTACTCCTTCGACACCGAGGACGAGGGCCTGGCCCAGTCCTACGCCCTGCACCGCGAGGCCTACCAGCGCGTCTTCGAGCGCCTCGGCCTCGACTACCGCATCTGCGCCGCGACCGCGGGCGCGATGGGCGGCTCGAAGTCCGAGGAGTTCCTCGCCCCGGCCGGCGCCGGCGAGGACACCTTCGCCGACTGCCCCAACTGCGACTTCGCGGCCAACACCGAGGCGATCACGTACGAGCTGAAGGAGCGGGACGCCTCCGCCGTCCCCGCCGCCGAGGACATCCCCACCCCCGACACCCCCACCATCGAGACCCTCGCCGCCTCCCTCGGCGTCCAGGCCTCCGACACCCTCAAGAACCTCCTCGTGAAGGTCGACGGCGAGATCGTCGCCGTCGGCGTCCCGGGCGACCGTGAGGTCGACATGGACAAGGTCGAGGCGCACTTCGCCCCGGCCGTCGTCGAGATGGTCACCGAGGCGGACTTCGCGGGCCGCCCGGACCTGGTCCGCGGCTATGTCGGCCCGCAGGGCCTGGGGGAGAAGGTCAAGTACATCGCCGACCCGCGCGTGGCCCCCGGCACCGCCTGGATCACCGGCGCCAACAAGCCCGACACGCACGCCAAGAACGTCGTCGCGGGCCGTGACTTCGAGGTCGGCGAGTACGTCGACGTCGTGGTCGTGCAGGAGGGCGACCCGTGCCCGAACTGCGGCACCGGCCTCAAGCTGGACCGCGCCATCGAGATCGGCCACATCTTCCAGCTGGGCCGCAAGTACGCCGACGCCCTCAAGCTCGACGTCCTCGGCCAGCACGGCAAGCCGGTCCGCGTGACCATGGGCTCCTACGGCATCGGCGTCTCCCGCGCCGTCGCCGCCCTCGCCGAGCAGACCGCCGACGAGCAGGGCCTGTGCTGGCCGGCCGAGGTCGCCCCGGCCGACGTCCATGTGGTCGCCGCGGGCAAGGCCCTCCAGACCGAGCTGGCCCTGGAGGTCTCCGAGAAGCTGCGCGCCGCGGGTCTGCGCGTCCTGGTCGACGACCGCGCCGGCGTCTCCCCGGGCGTGAAGTTCACGGACGCCGAGCTCATCGGCGTACCGAAGATCCTCGTCGCGGGCCGCCGCTCGGCCGAGGGCGTCCTGGAGCTGAAGGACCGCAAGACCGGTGAGCGCGAGGAGCTGACGGTGGACGAGGCGATCGCCCGCCTCAGCGCGTAACCCGCGTAACCCGCGTAAAGAAACTCCTCAGAAACGTCTCTGGGACCCTAAAGGGGACTCACAGACTTCTCTCAGGCCGTTCCCCGACCGTAGGACGTGACAGAACGTCACTACGGAGGGGAACGGTCATGAGAACCACGGAACGAGGTGCCGCCGCCGCGGTCCGCAGGGGCGCCCGGCGGACGGCCTCCCTCGCCGCCGCCGTCACGCTCGCCGCGGCGGCCGGGGTCTTCGCCCTGGTCGGCACGATGCAGGCGGACGCGAACACCACGGCGAGCAGCGGCACGAACTCCAGCTCCAGCTCCAGCAGCTCCAGCAGTTCCGCGGACTCGTCCACCTCGTCGTCGGACACCTCGGCCAACTCCTCTACGGACAACGGGACTTCCTCCTCCTCGTCCTCCTCCGGCCTCACCTCCGGCAGCGGCTCCGCCGACTCCACCTCGGGGGCGTCGTGATGGCCGTCTCCCTCAAGCACCGCCCCACGCAACGCACCACGGCCGCCGCCGACTGGCGTGCCCTCGGCACCGGTGTCCGCCTCGTCGTCACCGACCCGGCCCTGCTGGACTCCTGCAACCTGCTCCTCGCCCGCCACCTCGCCGAGGTCGACGCGGCCTGCTCCCGCTTCCGCCAGGACTCGGAACTCGCCGCCCTCGACACCACGGCGGGCCGCCCCGTCCAGGTCAGCCCGCTTCTCGCGGAGGCCCTGTCGGTCGCCCTGCACGCGGCCGAGGCGACCGACGGCGCCGTGGACCCGACGGTCGGCTCGGCGATGGACGCCCTCGGCTACGACCGCGACTTCACCCTCGTCCAGGAGGACGACCGCCCGGTCCGCCTCACCGTCCAGCGCACCCCGGGCTGGCGCACCGTCCACCTCGACCGCGCGACCGGCACGGTCACCGTGCCGCCCGGCGTCCGCCTCGACCTGGGCGCCACGGCCAAGGCGTGGGCCGCCGACCGGGCCGCGACCCTGCTGGCCGAAGCGGCGGGCTGCGGTGTCCTCGTGGCCCTCGGCGGCGACACGGCCGTGGCGGGCGAACCCCCGGCGGGCGGCTGGCAGATCCGCGTCCAGGACATCACGGGCCCGGTCGACGAGACGCCCGCCCACGGCTCGTACGACTGTGTGGGCCTGCACGGCGGCGGCCTCGCCACCTCCGGCACCTCCGCCCGCCGCTGGCGCCGCGGCGACCAGAACCTCCACCACATAGTCGACCCCCGCACCGGCCTCCCGGTCCGCACCCCGTGGCGCACGGTCTCCGTGGCAGCAGGCAGCTGCGCCGAAGCGAACGCGGCGAGCACAGCCGCGTTGGTGAAGGGCGCGGGGGCGGAGCGCTGGCTGACGAGGATGGCCCTACCGGCCCGCCTGGTAAGCCAAGAGGGCCTGGTCATCACAACCCCGGGCTGGCCGACGAACCCAAGGGGCGCGGGGAACTGCGCGACCAGCTCCCACCGGCCGGCAGCCGCATGACCTCCGAAACCCTCTGGTACGCCAACCGAGCCACAGGTGCCGTCTGCCTCATCCTCTTCACCGTCGTCGTCCTGCTCGGCATAGCCGTCCGACTACGCACCCGCCTCCCCGGCCTCCCCCGCTTCGGCACCATCCGTCTCCACCGCACCCTCTCCCTCTCGGCCACCGCCTTCCTGGCCCTGCACATCACCACGGCGATCGTCGACAGCTACGTCAACATCACGTTCGTGGACGTCCTGGTCCCCTTCGTCTCCGACTACCAACCGCTGTGGCTGGGCCTGGGCACCGTCGCCTTCGACCTCATGCTGGCGGTCGTCCTCACCAGCCTCCTCCGCCACCGCATGGGCCACCGCGCCTGGCGCGCCACGCACTGGCTGGCGTACGCCTCCTGGCCGTTCGCCCTGATCCACGGCGCAGGAATCGGCACGGACACCGGCACCGACTGGATGACATGGCTGACGATCGTCTGCGCAGCCACGGTCCTGGCCGCCGCAGGCACCCGCATCCGCACTCGTGAAGGAGCCCATCCGTGACCGCGACCTTCCCCGACCTCCACATGTCCCCGCGCCTGCTGGCCCCCGGCGGCGCCCCGGCGGACCTGCGGACGCACGAGGACCGCTACGGCCCCCTCCCGCCGGCCGCCGCGGACGACCTCCTCCGTCTGGTCGCCGCATCGGGCCTCACCGGCCGGGGCGGCGCCGCTTTCCCCGTCCACCGCAAGCTCCTCTCGGTCGCCACCGCAGGCCGCCGCACCGGACGTACCCCGGTCGTCATCGCCAACGGCGCCGAGGGCGAACCCGCCAGCCGCAAGGACAAGACCCTGCTGCGCCGGTCGCCCCACCTCGTCCTGGACGGCATCCAGGTGGCCGCCGCGGCGACGGGCGCGCGGGAGGCCCACCTCGCCGTCGAGGAAGGCGCCGGCGACCTCGAATCGGCCCTGACCCACCGCCGCGACCCCGTCCCCGTCAAGGTCGTACGCCTCCCCAAGCGCTTCCTCTCCGGCCAGTCCTCGGCGCTCGCCCGGTACGTCGGCGGGGGCGCCGCGCTCCCGACGTACACGAACCGCCCGATCCGCGAACAGGGCGTCCACCGTGCCCCGACCCTCGTCCAGAACGTGGAGACCCTCGCCCACCTGGCCCTGATCGCCCGCTTCGGCGCCGACTGGTTCCGCACGGCGGGCACCGCGGCCCAGCCCGGCAGCGCGCTCTGCACGATCCACCCCCCGGGAGGCGAACCCCATGTGGCGGAAGCCCCGTTCGGCACCCCCTTGCACCGGCTCCTGCCCTTGAACGGCATCTCAGCGGTGCTGCTCGGCGGCTATCACGGCACCTGGATCCCGGCGACGGAAGCGGTGTCCCGGACGCTGGACGCGACGACCATGGGCGCCGGCATCCTGATCGGACTCCCGGCCGACCGCTGCGGCTTGCGGGAGACGGCCGGAATCCTGCGCTACCTCGCGGCGCAGTCGGCCGGCCAGTGCGGCCCCTGCCGCAACGGCCTGCCCCGCATCTCGGCCGCCTTCACGGCCCTCGCCACCCCGGGCCCCCAGGGCACCACCCGCACCGACCTCGCGCGTTGGGCGGGCCTGGCCGAGGGCCGAGGTGCCTGCCATCACCCCGACGGGACCGTCCGCCTGGCCCGCAGTGCCCTGACGACCTTCGCCCTCGAACTCGACGCCCACGCAAGGGGCTTCTGCACGGAGGACCACTGACATGGACCAGCACATCGAGGTCGACTGGACGAGTTGCAAGGCGCACGGCCTGTGCGCGGAACTCCTGCCGGAACACATCACCTTGGACGAGTGGGGCTACCCCCTGGTGGACGACAAACCACTCCCCACCCGCACCCTCAAACGGGCCCGCAGAGCAGCCACAGACTGCCCGGCGCTGGCTCTGAAACTAAGGGCTGCCCGGCGTCCCTAGGGGCGCGGGGCCGTATCGATGTGCGGCTCCGCCGCGCGGGCGCGACGAGCCCCCACCCACCCGCACCAGGCCCACAACCCCTAAAGCCACCCAGCGAATTCCAGCAACAACTCAGCATCCCGAGCCCGCCCGACCCGCCGCGCCCGCACCCCGGACTCCACCGCCCGGAACAGCGTCCACCTCCGCAACCGCTCCTGATCCACATCCAACGACTCCGCGAGCCGCTTGACCCGCCGCCGGGTGATCGAAGCCCCCGACGGCGAGGCGATCAGATCCTCCACCCGATCCCGCACCAACCGCGCGAGATCGAACGCGCACTCACCCACCACCGGATCCGGTCCCACCGCCAGCCACGGCATCCGCTCCCCGGCCAGCACCTTGCTCTGCCGAAACGTCCCGTGCAGCAACCGCTCCTCAGGCGGCGAGGCCAGCAACTCCGCACGAGCGGCAAGAGCCGCGTCGACCAGCGGACCGACCTCGGCCAAGCCCGACGCGGTCGCCCGCATCGCCTCCGCCTGCCGCCCCGTCCGCTCGGCCACCGTCTCGAACGCGTGCCCGGCAGGCGGTTCGACCCAGAGCCGCCGCAGGGTACCGGCCGCCTCCAGCAACGCCTTCGCCTCGGGCAACGAGCGCACCGACACATCGGGATGCAACCGCTCCAGCAGCAGCACGCCCTCCCCCGCGAAGGGCTCCAGCAGCTGTACGGCACCCAGCCCGTCCCAGTGCGCCAGCGCCGTCCGCTCCGCCTCCGGCCGGAACCGCGGCGGGGCCAGCTTCAGCACGGCGGGCGTGCCGTCGGCGCGCCGGACCAGGACCACCAGGCTGCTGCGACCGCCCGGCACCTGCACCCGCTCCACGCTCAACTCGCGTAGCGCGACGGCCTGTTGAGCCGCCTCGGGCAGCTTCTCCAACCAGTCGTCACCGTCAGGTGCCGTCTCACCGAGCGCCCTCACCAGACGCTGCGGCGGTTCGAAAGCCATACCCGAGTTCTTCCCTTCCCGTACGCGTTACGCCGTAGGAGTCGGCGCGGCCGTGGTCGTGGCTGAAGCCGAGGCCGTGACCGTCGCCGCCCGCTCGGCGAGACCAGGGAAGGCTACGCTCTCCCCGCGCCAGCGCACCGCCCGCACCGCCGCCTCCCGCAGCGCCTCCGTGGCCAGCATGCGCCGCTCGCCCACGGCTGCCCGCACAAGGTCGGAATACACCCCGGCGACCCGGTCCTCCAGTTCGGCGGCCAGCCGTACGGCCGCCTCCGAGTCCGGCACCGGGAACGGCAGCGCGTACCCGGCCGCCGCCGCGACCGGCGTCCCGCCCAGGTCCCGCACCTCCCGCACCAGCACGTCACGCCGGGCGCGATGGGCGTCGTAGGCGGACCGGGCCTCGGTGCGCCGGCCCTCGCGGATCCGGCCGCCGACGACGCCGTAGCCGTACACGGCGGCGTGCTCGGCCGCCAGGGCCGCCTGGAGCGCGGTCAGTGCCCGCTTCTTGGTCTCGTCGCTCACTTGGCCCCCTCCGTCAGCAGATACGCGTGCGCCGCCCCGGCCGCGGCCACCGAGGCCAGCAGCCGGGCCAGCTCGCCCGGCATGTCGCCCAGCGCCTTCGCCCGCGCGTCCGCGAGCACCCGCTCCGCGGTGGCGAGCTCGACCAGGGCGTCCTTCTCGTTCACCGGCACGGCGACGGCCGGCGACGGCGCCGCCGAACCGCTCGCCGACGCGGACACCGTGGGAGACGCTGCCGCGCCCGCCGTCCCGGTTCCGCCGAACGCCTCCACATGCCGTACGGCCTCCGCCCGCAGCGGTGCCAGGCGGTCCGTGAGCGTCGGATGGGCGGCGAGGACGGCGTCGTACCGCTCGACGATCCCCCTGCTGTCCCGCGCCGCACGCGTGCGTGCCCGCTCGGCGACCGAGGGGCTGCCTCCGGTGCTCTCCTCGGAGTCGGAGTCACCGGATCCGGAGGAGCAGCCCACCAGCAGGGCGGCTCCGGCGGCCGAGGCGAGGAGGGTTCTTCTGCGCGGCCCCGAGGGGGTGCGCGGCGGCGGGGGGTACGGCACGGCAGACGTCCTCGGGGGCTCGTACGAACACACGGGCGGGAAGGGCGGCCCCGCCGGTGATCACGGTACCCGCGCGCCGGTCCGCAACCACTCATCGGCACCGTCCGCGGGCCCCGCGGGGCGCACGATGGACGGCAACAGTCCTTCGGACCGGATACCCTTTGACCAGACACGCGACCTTCCCACAACAGCACACGCGGCCGAGGAGTCACCCGGATGAGCACCACCCAGAGCGAGAGGCTGCGAGAGCTCCTGGAACCGCTCGTCACCTCTCAGGGACTGGATCTCGAAGAGATCGAAGTGGACTCCGTCGGACGAAAGCGTGTACTTCGTGTCGTCGTCGACTCCGACCAGGGCGCCGATCTGGACGCCATCGCCGATGTGAGCCGCGCGCTCTCGGCGAAGCTCGACGAGACGGACGCGATGGGCGAGGGCGAGTACACCCTCGAGGTCGGCACCCCGGGCGCGGAGCGCCTCCTCATCGAGCACCGGCACTACACCCGTGCCGTCGGCCGGCTGGTGAAGTTCCAACTGGCCGAGGGCGGGGAACTGGTGGCCCGGATCCTCACGGTCGACGACGACGGCCTGGACGTCGAGGTGCCCGGAGTGAAGGGCCGCAAGGCCACCGGCCGCAGGCTCGGCTTCGCCGAGATCGACAAGGCGCGCGTCCAGGTCGAGTTCAACCGCAAGGACAAGAAGGAAGAGGAGGCGTAGCCGTGGACATCGACATGAGTGCCCTGCGGGGCTTGGTACGGGAGAAGGAGATCTCCTTCGACCTGTTGGTCGAGGCGATCGAGTCGGCCCTCCTCATCGCCTACCACCGCACCGAGGGAAGCCACCGCCACGCGCGCGTGCGCCTCGACCGGGAATCCGGCCATGTGGTCGTGTGGGCGAAGGAAGACCCCGAGGAGCTCGAAGAGGGCCAGGAGCCCCGCGAGTTCGACGACACCCCGTCGGACTTCGGCCGTATCGCCGCCACCACCGCCAAGCAGGTCATCTTGCAGCGGCTGCGCGACGCCGAGGACGACGCGACGCTCGGCGAGTACGCCGGGCGTGAGGGCGACATCGTCACCGGTGTGGTGCAGCAGGGCCGCGACCCGAAGAACGTGCTCGTGGACATCGGCAAGATGGAGGCCATGCTGCCGGTGCAGGAGCAGGTGCCCGGTGAGAGCTACCAGCACGGCATGCGGCTGCGGTCGTACGTCGTCCGGGTGGCGAAGGGCGTGCGCGGTCCGTCCGTCACCCTCTCGCGCACGCATCCCAATCTGGTGAAGAAGCTGTTCGCCCTTGAGGTGCCGGAGATCGCCGACGGTTCGGTGGAGATCGCCGCCATCGCGCGTGAGGCCGGTCACCGTACGAAGATCGCGGTGCGGTCCACCCGTTCCGGACTGAACGCCAAGGGCGCCTGCATCGGCCCCATGGGCGGCCGGGTGCGCAACGTCATGGGCGAGCTGAACGGCGAGAAGATCGACATCGTCGACTGGTCGGACGACCCGGCCGAGATGGTGGCGAACGCGCTCTCCCCGGCCCGTGTCTCCAAGGTGGAGGTCGTGGACCTCGCGGCCCGCTCCGCGCGCGTGACCGTGCCGGACTACCAGCTGTCCCTGGCGATCGGCAAGGAAGGGCAGAACGCCCGCCTCGCGGCCCGTCTGACCGGCTGGCGCATCGACATCCGGCCCGACACCGAGCAGCCCGGGGAATAAGCCGGGGAATAGATCCAAGCCGAGCTTGGCTTAGATCACGACAACAACCGTTCGATTCCTGCCCCAAAGGGGTGAGGTCGGTACGGGGAGGTAGACTTAGCAGTGTCTGGCCGGACGCACGCCCGCGCATGCCCTGAACGCACCTGTGTGGGGTGCAGGCAGCGAGCGGCCAAGACCGATCTGCTGCGTACCGTGGCGATCAAGGACGCATGCGTCCCCGATCCAAGCGGTACGCTGCCCGGCCGGGGCGCCTATGTGCACCCCGCCCTGGTCTGTCTCGACCAGGCGGTACGCCGCCGGGCGTTCATGCGGGCGCTTCGCGCCCCGGGAGCGCTCGACGTAAAGGCGTTGCGCCAGTACGTCGAGCAGACAGACAGTTGCTGAGCAGGCAACACCGCAAGGAGCGTCGTACGGAACCCCCGTGCGGCCCTGGTACCCCGCGAGTTGGAAGTAGGTCGAGATTGCGATGAGCACTCGATGAGCACGCGATGAGTACGCCCATGAAGTAGCGACGGTCCGGACGCAACCCGGACCTAAAAGGAGCGAAGTGGCTAAGGTCCGGGTATACGAACTCGCCAAGGAGTTCGGAGTTGAGAGCAAGGTCGTCATGGCCAAGCTCCAGGAACTCGGTGAATTCGTCCGTTCGGCGTCTTCGACCATCGAAGCGCCCGTCGTCCGTAAGTTGACGGACGCCCTCCAGCAGGGCAACGGGGGCGGCAAGCCCGCCCCGCGCAAGGCTGCCCCGGCCAAGCCGGGCGCCCCCTCTCCGGCGCAGGCTGCCCGTCCGGCCGCCCCGCGCCCGCCGGCTCCCAAGCCGGCCGCCGCCGAGACGCCCGCGGCTCCCGCCGCACCGACGGCTCCCGGCCCCCGTCCGGGCCCGAAGCCCGCGCCGCGCCCGGCGCCGGCGTCTCCGGCCCCGACCACGCCCGAGTTCACGGCGCCCCCGTCGGCTCCCGCCGCGCCGGCTCCCGCGCAGGGCTCCGCCCCGCGTCCGGGCGCCCCGCGTCCGGCCGGCCAGCAGGCTCCGCGTCCGGGTGCCCAGCGTCCCGCCGGCGGTCCCGGCCAGGGCGGCCAGGGCCGTGGTGACCGTGGCGACCGTCCCGGCGCTCCGCGTCCGGGTGGCCAGGCCCCGCGTCCCGGTGCCCGTCCGGCCGGTCCCCGTCCGGGCAACAACCCCTTCACCTCTGGTGGCTCCACCGGCATGGCGCGCCCGCAGGCGCCCCGTCCCGGCGGTGCCCCGCGACCCGGTGGCCCCGGTGCCCCCGGTGAGCGTCCCGAGCGCGCCCCGCGTCCGCAGGGTCAGGGTCAGGGCGGTCCCCGTCCCCAGGGCGCGGCGGGCGGTCCCCGTCCGCAGTCCCCGGGTGGCGCTCGTCCGAGCCCGGGCGGCATGCCCCGTCCGCAGGGCGGTCCCCGTCCCGGCGGCGGCCCCGGCGGCCCGCGTCCCAACCCCGGCATGATGCCGCAGCGTCCTGCTGCCGGCCCGCGTCCCGGCGGCGGTGGCCCCGGTGGCCGTGGTCCCGGTGGTGGCGGTCGTCCCGGCGGTGCCGGTGGCGGCGGTCGTCCCGGTGGCGGCGGCGGCTTCGCCGGTCGTCCCGGTGGCGGTGGCGGTGGCTTCGCCGGTCGTCCCGGCGGTCCCGGCGGTGGCGGTGGCGGCGGCTTCGCCGGTCGTCCCGGCGGTCCCGGTGGTCCCGGCGGCGGTGGCCGTCCCGGCTTCGGCGGTCGTCCGGGTGGTCCCGGTGGCCGTGGTGGCACGCAGGGTGCGTTCGGCCGTCCCGGCGGTCCGGCGCGTCGTGGTCGCAAGTCGAAGCGGCAGAGGCGCCAGGAGTACGAGGCCATGCAGGCCCCGTCGGTCGGCGGCGTGATGCTGCCTCGCGGCAACGGACAGTCCGTCCGCCTGTCGCGCGGTGCGTCCCTCACCGACTTCGCCGAGAAGATCGGCGCCAACCCGGCGTCGCTCGTCGCCGTGATGATGAACCTCGGCGAGATGGTCACTGCCACGCAGTCCGTCTCCGACGAGACCCTCCAGCTGCTCGCCGGCGAGATGAACTACGTCGTCGAGATCGTCAGCCCGGAGGAGGAGGACCGCGAGCTGCTCGAGTCCTTCGACATCGAGTTCGGCGAGGACGAGGGTGGCGAGGAGTTCCTCGTCGCGCGTCCGCCGGTCGTGACCGTCATGGGTCACGTCGACCACGGTAAGACCCGCCTGCTCGACACCATCCGCAAGACGAACGTCGTCGCGGGCGAGGCCGGTGGCATCACCCAGCACATCGGTGCCTACCAGGTCACGACCTCGGTCAACGACGAAGAGCGCAAGATCACCTTCATCGACACCCCGGGTCACGAGGCGTTCACCGCCATGCGTGCCCGTGGTGCGAAGTCGACCGACATCGCGATCCTGGTCGTCGCGGCCAACGACGGCGTCATGCCGCAGACGGTCGAGGCGCTCAACCACGCCAAGGCGGCCGACGTCCCGATCGTCGTCGCGGTCAACAAGATCGACGTCGAGGGCGCGGACCCGACCAAGGTGCGCGGTCAGCTGACCGAGTACGGCCTGGTGGCCGAGGAGTACGGCGGCGACACCATGTTCGTCGACATCTCCGCCAAGCAGGGCCTCAACATCGAGAGCCTGCTGGAGGCCGTGGTCCTCACCGCGGACGCCTCGCTCGACCTGCGGGCCAACCCGGAGCAGGACGCGCAGGGCATCGCGATCGAGTCCCACCTGGACCGTGGCCGCGGCGCCGTCGCGACCGTCCTGGTCCAGCGAGGCACCCTGCGGGTCGGCGACACCATGGTGGTCGGCGACGCGTACGGCCGTGTCCGCGCGATGCTCGACGACAAGGGCGAGAACGTGGAAGAGGCGGGTCCCTCGACCCCGGTCCTCGTCCTCGGTCTCACCAACGTCCCGGGCGCCGGCGACAACTTCCTCGTCGTCGACGAGGACCGCACGGCCCGTCAGATCGCCGAGAAGCGCGCGGCGCGTGAGCGCAACGCCAACTTCGCCCGCCGGGGTGTCCGGTTCTCCCTGGAGAACCTGGACGAGGCCCTCAAGGCCGGTCTGGTGCAGGAACTCAACCTCATCATCAAGGGCGACGCGTCCGGTTCGGTGGAGGCTCTCGAGTCCTCGCTGCTCCAGCTCGACGTCGGCGACGAGGTCGACATCCGCATCCTGCACCGCGGTGTGGGTGCGGTCACCGAGTCGGACATCAACCTGGCGACCGGCTCCGACGCCATCGTCATCGGCTTCAACGTCCGCGCTGCGGGCCGCGCGGCGCAGATGGCGGAGCGCGAGGGCGTCGACGTCCGGTACTACTCGGTGATCTACCAGGCCATCGAGGAGATCGAGGCGGCCCTCAAGGGCATGCTCAAGCCGGAGTACGAGGAGGTCGAGCTCGGCACGGCGGAGATCCGCGAGGTCTTCAAGTCGTCCAAGCTGGGCAACATCGCCGGTGTCCTGGTCCGCTCGGGCGAGGTCAAGCGCAACACGAAGGCTCGACTCGTCCGCGACGGCAAGGTCATCGCGGAGAACCTCAACATCTCCGGTCTGCGTCGCTTCAAGGACGACGTCACCGAGCTCCGCGAAGGGTTCGAGGGCGGTATCAACCTCGGCAACTTCAACGACATCAAGATCGACGACGTCATCGCGACGTACGAGATGCGCGAGAAGCCGCGCGGCTGATTGTCGTAGCACGCGATCGGGGCCGATCGGCGGACGTAATATCCGTCGATCGGCCCCGGCCGTTGCGTGTACGGTTCCCGTATCGGCGTCCAAGAGCGGCGCCCGTACCCCGAACCGGCGGGCATCCGGACACATATGTACGTGGGGACTCTGTCCTTCGATCTGCTCCTCGGCGACGTTCACTCGCTGAAGGAGAAACGCTCACTCGTCCGTCCGATCGTGGCCGAACTCCAGCGCAAGTACGCGGTGAGTGCGGCGGAGACGGGCAATCAGGACCTCCATCGCCGGGCCGAGATCGGGCTCGCGGTGGTCTCGGGGGACACGGGCCACCTCAGCGAGGTACTGGACCGCTGCGAGCGGCTGGTCGCCGGGCGGCCCGAGGTGGAACTGCTCTCGGTTCGACGCAGGCTCCACAGCGACGAAGACTGAAGCAGAAGCAAGAGATAAGTACTTAAGGAGACGGACCAGTGGCCGACAACGCGCGGGCGAAGAGGCTGGCGGACCTCATCCGGGAGGTGGTGGCCCAGAAGCTGCAACGCGGGATCAAGGACCCGCGGCTCGGCACCCACGTCACCATCACGGACACCAGGGTCACGGGCGACCTCCGGGAGGCGACCGTCTTCTACACGGTGTACGGGGACGACGAGGAGCGGGCGGCGGCGGCGGCCGGACTGGAGAGCGCCAAGGGCGTGCTCCGCTCCGCGGTCGGCGCGGCGGCGGGCGTGAAGTTCACCCCGACGCTCACCTTCGTGGCCGACGCCCTGCCGGACAACGCCAAGACCATCGAGGACCTCCTCGACAAGGCCCGCCAGTCCGACGAGAAGGTGCGCGAGGTCTCGGCCGGCGCCACCTACGCCGGTGAGGCCGACCCGTACCGCAAGCCGGACGAGGACGAGGACGACACCTCCGAATGAACCGGAAGAGCACCACGCCCGACGGCCTTGTCATCGTCGACAAGCCGTCGGGCTTCACTTCGCACGACGTGGTCGCCAAGATGCGCGGGATCGCCAGGACCCGCCGCGTCGGCCACGCCGGCACCCTCGACCCCATGGCGACGGGCGTGCTCGTCCTCGGTGTCGAGAAGGCGACGAAGCTCCTGGGGCATCTCGCCCTCACGGAGAAGGAGTACCTGGGCACGATCCGGCTCGGCCAGACGACCCTGACCGACGACGCAGAGGGCGAGATCACGGGGTCGACCGACGCCTCGAAGGTCACCCGCGAGGCCGTCGACGCCGGGATCGCCAAGCTGAGCGGCGACATCATGCAGGTGCCGTCCAAGGTCAGCGCCATCAAGATCGACGGCGTGCGCTCCTACAAGCGGGCGCGCGAGGGCGAGGAGTTCGAGATCCCCGCCCGGCCGGTCAGGATCTCGTCCTTCGCGGTCTACGACGTCCGCGACGCCGTCGCCGAGAACGGCACACCGGTGATGGACCTGGTGGTGTCGGTGGTCTGCTCGTCCGGCACCTATATCCGGGCGCTGGCCCGTGACCTGGGCGCGGACCTGGGCGTGGGCGGCCACCTCACCGCGCTGCGCCGCACCCGCGTCGGCCCGTACAAGCTGGACGCGGCCAAGACCCTGGACCAGCTCCAGCAGGAGCTGGCGGTCATGCCGATCGCCGAGGCCGCCACGGCCGCGTTCCCACGCTGGAACGTGGACGCCAAGCGGGCCCGGCTGCTGCTGAACGGCGTACGCCTGGAGATGCCCGACGAGTACGCGGGCCGCGGCGCGGTCGCCGTCTTCGACCCCGAGGGCCGGTTCCTCGCCCTCGTCGAGGAACAGAAGGGCAAGGCCAAGAGCCTCGCCGTCTTCGGCTGAGCGGCCCCGCTCGGGGCTGAGATGCGCTCCACCCGTGGAGCGGCGGTCACGGAGTACTCCGCCGCTCCACGGTCCCCCCTCGGTTCCCCCACCCCTAGGGTGTATCCAACCGACCCCGCCCATTCACCCGTCCGGGCAGGCGCTCGGAGTGAACCGGGGGAGCGGAAGGGGGCGCGTTCACCGCGCGATCTGTCCCGCCGATCAGCCGGTGCCTACCGTCGAAGACGGGCCTGTCCCACGGACCAGACGGATCCGGCTGGCCGAGAGGCAGTCCCGCGGCACGGGCAGGGGCACGGCGGGGAGGTTCGACCATGGCGGGACGGGGCTCGCGGACCGCAGGCGCCCGCTCACGTCCGACCCCGAGCGGCACGCCTGGTCCGCCCTTCGGCCAGGACCAGGCATACGACTCGAGTTCGGACGCCACCCGTGACGCAGAGGCGGACCGCGGTCCCGTGCACGCGCTCGTCCGTGTGCACGACCTCGCCGGACGCCCGCGCGGTACGGGCTTCGTCGCCGACCACCACGGCACGGTGATCACCAGTCATGAGACCGTCGACGGACTGCCGAGGCTGCTGCTCTACGCAGCCGAGGACCGTCACTGCGTGGTGACCGCCGACGCGGTGACCGCCCTGCCCGAGCTGAACCTGGCGCTCGTGCGCACCGAGGGCCTGGGCGTCGACCCGCTGCCGGTCGGTGGGCGGGACGGGGTGGAGACCGGCGCCTATGTGCGGATCGCCGCCGGCCGCTGGCGCGAGGCACGGGTGCTCGGGACGGCCTCCGTGACGTACACGGCGACAGATCGCTTCCATCTCCTGGACGGCGTACTGGAGTTGGCGATCGGCACGGCAGGCCAGGACGCGCTGCGGCTCGGCGGTGGGGCGGCCGGGGGACCCGTGCTGGACGCCGCGACCGGTGCGGTGGTCGGTGTACTGGGCACCGCGCTGCACAGCGGCCGGCGCGAGGTGGGCTTCGCGGTACCCCTGTTCCCACCCCCGGACGGCCCCCTCGCCGCCCTTCTCGCCGAGAACGCGGCGACCGTCCCGGCGTACGGCACCGACCTCAACCTGGCGGGCGTCCTGGAACTGACGGCCACCTCGGTGGGCCAGGACGGGCCGCCCGGCACACTGGCCGGATACGTCGGCGGGGCGGCGGCCGACCCCGTCGGCCCACCCGGCCCCGGCGCGGTGGAACCCGTCCAACGGGCGGCCACGGCGGCGGAGTTCGAAGCCTTCGCCGAGGGCGACGCCGCCGTCCTCGCGCTCGTCGGGCCGCCCGGCAGCGGTCGTACGACGGAACTGGCCTCCCTCGCCGCCCGCCGTGACCGGGGCGCCCGCCCCGCGCCGACCCTCTGGCTGCGCGGCGCCGACCTGAGGGACGAGGACACGTCGGTGGCGGACGCCGCGAGCCGGGCGCTGACCCGCGCGGCGCGGATCGTCGCCGCCTCCCGCTCCGCGCACGTCACCGACCTGGGCGACCTCAACCCCACCCGGCTCGCCCGGCTGTCCCGGGCCGCGGGCCGCCCCCTGCTCCTGCTCCTCGACGGCCCCGAGGAGATGCCGCCCGTCCTGGCCCACCGCCTCCCCGAGTGGACCGCCGGCACCGCACGGTGGCTACGGGAGTCGGGCGCACGGTTGGTGGTGGCGTGCCGGGCGGAGTACTGGGAGGCGGCGGGGGCGGAGTTTCCGGAGGAGATGCTGTACGGGAGTGCTGGGCACGGGGGCGTCGAAGGGCTGAGCGAGCCTCCGGATGAAGGTACGGGCGGGGGCGAGACCCCCTGCGTCCGTCTGAGCGACCTTCAGGACGCCGAGGCCCGCACGGCACGCGCGCGCTACCGCATCCCCGACGGCACCCTGCGCACCCCCGACGCCCGCCACCCCCTCACCCTCCGTCTCCTCGCCGAGGTCCGCACCGCCCTCCCCGGCGCCGACGCCCCGCACGCGCGCGTGGACCGCGACGACGTCTTCTCGGCCTACCTCGACCTGATGTGCCTGCGCATCGCCGTGCGCCTGGCCGCCGAGAACGGCCTGCGCGGCACCGCCGTACGCCGACTCGCGGCCAAGGTCTCCGGCCAGGTGCACGAGGCCGCCCGCCGCAGCCTCGGCCCCGGCCAGGGCGAACTGGACCGGGAGTCGTTCGAGGCGGTGTTCCCGTGGGGTCCCGCCCCGGCCGGACTCGGCGGCGGCACCGGCTGGGCCTCCGCCGTCCTCACCGAAGGCCTCCTCGTCCCCGCCGGCAGCGGCTACCGCTTCCCCCACGAGGAACTCGCCGACTGGATCCAGGGCGTCCACCTCGACCTGGACGAGGCACTGCGCGCCCTCGTCCACCGCCGCCGTACCCACCCGACCGACCACCACCCGCTCCCCGTCCCGCACCACCGCATCGGCCCGGTCGTCCAGGCCCTGCTCCTCCTCGCCCGACAGCAGGGCACCCCGGGCCTCGCCCTCCGGCTGGAGGAGCTGATCCAGGCGCTGGACGCCGACCCGCACTCCTGGTGGGCGGCCCGGCTGCTCACCGAGTCTCTGCTCCGGGTGCCCGACGCGACCCCGTACACGGGGGTGTTGCGGCTCCTGGCGGACCGGGTCGTCGACTGGCGCGGCCGGGAGCGCGGGGGCGACGACACGGAGACGGAAACCCCCCACACGGACGGGCGGCCCGCCTCCACGCACTTCCCGCCCACCTTCTGGCTGGCCCTCGCCCTCCCCCCGGTGACCCTCTTCGACCTGCTCCGCCGGCTCGTCCTCGCCGACGGCCCCGCGCAGGACACCGCCCCCCGCTTCCTGGACGCGGCCTCGCGGCTGCTCGCCGACGCCCCCACCGCCGTACAGCCGCATCTCACCCGCTGGTTCGACGACGAGCGCCCGTTGCCCGCGACCCCGCACGCGACCGTCGCGAAGGCGGCACAGGCGTTGTTGCACACCCACCGGCGTCTGGCCCTGGACGATCTGACGGAGGTGCTGGTCGACAGCGCCCACCGGAGGGCCGACGAACTGCTGGCGGTGCTCGCGGAGGACGAGCCGTCGGCGGTGTGCCGGGCGGTGGACCGGTGGGCGCACGACGAGCGGCCCGACCGACGGGTCGCGGCGGTGGCGTACGGCCTGCGCGCCGCCCCGCACGTGACCACCGAGGCCGACCGCGAACTGCTCCGCTACGCCGCCCTCACCCTCCTGGCCCGCCCCGCCGACTGCACCCTGCACGGCGGCGCGCTCGCACTCCTCGTCCGCGATCCACGCACGCGTGCCCGTCATCTCCCGCAGGCCCTGGGCCACTTCGCGGCCGGCGACCCGCGCTTCCCGCCGAGCGCCCTCGTCGCCGCCCTCACCACCCACCCGGAGCCGGTGCTCGACGCCTTCCGGGCCCGGCTGCGCCGTCCCGGCGCCGGAGAGGCGCTGCGCACCCTCGCCGACGTCACCCTGCCCACGCCGGCCCGCCGGATCGCCGCCCTCGTGCGGGAGGCAGTGGAGCAGCGCCCGGAGACCGCGGCGGACGTGGCCACGTACGTCGACCGCCGCCTCGACCAGGGGCCGGGCACGCGGGCCGTGCTGTTCCCGCTGGTCACAGGGTTGCTGGAGGGCGGCCCTGAGGAGGTCCGGTCGGCGCTGGCCGCCGTACTGGCCACCCCCGGAGCCCCGGCCTCGCGCCCCCTGCGTCGGGAACTGCTCGCACACCTGCTGGACCACGAGCGGGCGCCGGCCGTACTGGACACGCTCCTGCGCGAGGCATCCCGCCATGCCGACGAAGAAGGCGGAGACGGCTACGGCTACGGAAACGGAGACGGCTACGGAAACGGAGACGACGACGGAGACGGGGACGGGGACGGCTTCCGTGACCTTGTCCATCGCATCGGTCTCCTCCTCGTCCGTACCCCGGAGGGAGCTGCTCGTTTCGACCGCGCCCTCGTCGATCTGGCCCGTCGGGCCCCCGGCTTCGCCGCGCGCGTGGCGGGCTGGCTGACCGACACCCCGCAGCCGTGGGCGGCCGTCGTCGGTCCCAGCACCCGCCGCATGATCGAGAACCTGGCAGGGGTCAGGGTGCCCGCCTGACCCACGTGGGTCGAGTCACAGCGTCCATGCCGATGCGGGCCGGACGGACGCGGCATGGCACCCTTAGACCTGCGTAAGAGGTAAGCCGTACATACGGACACAGGTTCGACGAGGAGCGGTCACAGTGCAGCGCTGGCGTGGCTTGGAGGACATCCCCCAGGACTGGGGGCGCAGCGTCGTCACCATCGGCTCCTACGACGGAGTCCACCGCGGACACCAGCTGATCATCCGGCATGCCGTGGATCGCGCCCGTGAGCTGGGAGTTCCCGCGGTCGTCGTCACCTTCGACCCGCACCCAAGCGAGGTCGTCCGCCCCGGCAGCCACCCGCCGCTGCTGGCCCCGCACCACCGCCGCGCCGAACTCATGGCGGACCTGGGCGTGGACGCGGTCCTGATCCTCCCCTTCACCACGGAGTTCTCGAAGCTCTCGCCGGCCGAGTTCGTCGTCAAGGTCCTGGTCGACAAGCTGCACGCCAAGGCGGTCGTCGAGGGCCCCAACTTCCGCTTCGGCCACAAGGCCGCGGGGAACGTGGAGTTCCTCGCCGAGCAGGGCAAGGTGTACGACTTCGAGGTCGAGGTCGTCGACCTGTTCGTCTGCGGGGACGCGGGCGGCGGCGAGCCGTTCTCGTCCACCCTCACCCGCCGCCTGATCGCCGAGGGCGACCTGGAGGGCGCCGGCGAGATCCTGGGCCGCCCGCACCGGGTGGAGGGCGTGGTCGTCCGAGGCGCCCAGCGAGGCCGCGAGATGGGCTTCCCGACGGCCAACGTCGAGACCCTCCCGCACACCGCCATCCCCGCCGACGGCGTGTACGCCGGCTGGCTGCACGTCCAGGGCGAGGCGATGCCTGCCGCGATCTCCGTCGGCACCAACCCGCAGTTCGACGGCACCGAGCGCACGGTGGAGGCGTACGCCATCGACCGCGTGGGCCTCGACCTCTACGGCCTGCACGTGGCCGTCGACTTCCTGGCCTTCGTCCGCGGCCAGGCGAAGTTCGAGTCGCTGGAGGCCCTGCTGGAGCAGATCGCGGAGGACGTCAAGCGGTGCCGCGAGCTGATCGCGGCGGCCGAGCAGCCGTAGTTTTCCGCTGGCGTTGCTTCCTACTTCCTACTTCCTGCTTCCTTTACGACGCCGAAGGGCGGCCGGTGCTGATGGGCACCGGCCGCCCTTCGGTCGTACGCGCTACTGCTGCGGAGGCGCGGGCGGGTAGGGCTGCCCGGGCTGCGGAGCCTGGTGCTGCTGGGGGTGTCCCGGCTGCGGATACGGCTGCTGCGCCGGCTGACCCTGCTGACCCTGCTGGGGATACGGCTGCTGCGGCGGGTACGGCTGACCCGGCTGCGGGGCGTACGGCTGGCCGGGCTGGGGGTAGCCCTGCGGCGGGTACGGCTGACCGGGCGCGGGCTGGCCGGGCACCGGCTGTCCCGGAGCGTACTGCTGGCCAGGCATCGGCGGGGCCGCCACCGGGGGAGGGTTGCCGTCGCTGGTCCACAGGCCGTGCATCTGCTGGTGGCGTACGAAGTCCTCGGCGACCATCGCCGCGAGGTTGAAGTACGACTCCCGGACCTTCGGCCGCATCATGTCGAGGTCCACCTCGGCACCGGCGGCGAGATGCTCGTCGAAGGGCACGACGACCACGCCACGGCAGCGCGTCTCGAAGTGGCTGACGATGTCCTCCACCTTGATCATCTTGCCGGTCTCGCGGACACCGGAGATGACGGTGAGGGAACGCGACACGAGATCCGCGTACCCGTGCGCGGACAGCCAGTCCAAGGTCGTGCTGGCGCTGCTCGCACCGTCGACGGACGGGGTGGAGATGATGATCAGCTGGTCGGCGAGGTCGAGCACGCCGCGCATCGCGGAGTAGAGCAGACCGGTACCGGAGTCCGTCAGGATCACCGGGTACTGCTTGCCCAGCACGTCGATGGCGCGCCGGTAGTCCTCGTCGTTGAAGGTCGTGGACACGGCCGGGTCGACGTCGTTGGCGATGATCTCCAGCCCGGACGGCGCCTGGGAGGTGAACCGCCGGATGTCCATGTACGAGTTGAGGTACGGGATCGCCTGGACGAGGTCACGGATGGTGGCCCCGGTCTCGCGCCGGACGCGGCGGCCGAGCGTACCGGCGTCCGGGTTGGCGTCGATGGCGAGGATCTTGTCCTGCCGCTCGGTGGCGAGGGTGGACCCGAGGGCGGTGGTGGTCGTGGTCTTGCCGACGCCGCCCTTCAGGCTGATGACGGCGATCCGGTAGCAGGACAGCACCGGCGTCCGGATCAACTCCAACTTCCGCTGCCGCTCGGCCTCTTCCTTCTTGCCGCCGATCTTGAAGCGGGAGGGCTGGGCGGCCGGACGGCTGCTCTTCGCCTTCTGCCTCTTGTTGTTGAGCAGCCGGTCGGAGGACAGCTCCACGGCAGCGGTGTAACCGAGGGGCGCGGCACCGGGGTTGGTCATCTGCCGCTGATCGTGCTGCATCGGCTGCGGCCAGGCGGTGCCGGTGCGGGGGTCGACGGGGGGCGCGGCCGGGGCCTGCGGCGCCTGGGGGGCGGGGACTTGGGCGTGCGGTGGCTGGGCTGAAGGCGCCTGGGCTGAAGGTGCCTGGGCTGAGGCCGGGGGCTGTGCGTCGGCTTGCGGGTGCGGCTGGGGTACGCCCGGCTGGCCCGGGTGGCCCGGCTGGCTCTGCTGGGCGGGGTGTTGGGGGAAGCCGTAGCCGCCCTGCTGGTCGGGGGAGGGCTGGGCGTTCGGGGTGGCGGGGGCGCCGGGGTGCGGGAAGCCGTAGCCGGCCTGGGCGTTGGGGGTGGTGGCCGGGGCGCCGGGCTGCGGGAAGCCGTAGCCGCTCTGCGGGTCGGGGGCGGGGGCTCCGCCGGGGTGGGGGAAGCCGTAGCCGCTCTGGGGGGCCGGGGGAGTGGGGGGCTGCGTGGCCTGGGGTCCGGGGGCGGGTGCCTGGGGGGCCGGTGGCTGAGCGTCGGCCTGCGGGTGAGGCTGGGGGACGCCCGGCTGGCCCTGCGGGGGTGTCTGAGGTACGCCCGGCTGGCCTTGTGGGGTGGCGGGGGCGCCGGGGTGGGGGAAGCCGTAGCCGGCCTGCTGGCCGGGGGAGGGCTGCGCGTTGGGCGCGGGGGCGCCGGGCTGTGGGAAGCCGTAACCGCTCTGGGCGTTGGGCATCGGAGTCGGGGCGCCGGGCTGCGGGAAGCCGTACGCGCCCTGCGGGGCCGGGGCTGCCGGGGCCGGGCCGGCGGGCGGCTGCGTGGCCTGCGGGGTCCAGGCGGCGGGTGCGGGCTGCGGTGCCTGCGGCTGGAAGGGCGGCTGCTGAGGCTGCTGCTGCGGCACGGACGGCTGGTCCTGAGCGACCGCAGGCTGCGGCTGCGCGGGTGCTGCCGGGATCGGCTGCGGAGGCGCGGGCTGGGGCTGCGGCTGCGGCTGCGCGGGCCACTGCGTCGCGGGTGCGGGCGCGGCGGGCTGGTACGACGGCGGCAGCGGCGGCATCCCGGGCTGCGGCGCCGGTGCGGGAGTCCAGGCGGGGGGCGCGTCGGCCGGGGGTGCGTCGGCGGGGGGCGCGTCCTGCGGGACGGCGTCTTCGGGTGCGCTGTCCTGAGGTGTGAGGTCCTGGGGCGCGGCTTCCTCGGTGGTGTCGGACGGTGCGGTGTCCGCGGGTTCCGCGTCAGCCACTGCGTCGGCCGGTACGGCGTCCGTGGGTGCCGAGTCGGCGAGGTCCGCGTCCGCGGGCTCCACGTCAGCGGTCACGGCGTCCACCGGCTCCGCGTCCGTCGACTCCGCGTCCACGGGCTCTACTTCGGCGAGCTCCGGGTCCACCGTCGAGTCGGCGTCGGCGTCGGCGTCGGCATCGGCATCGGCATCGGCATCGGTCGACTGCGCCTCCGGCAGGTCCGCGTCCGTCAACTCCTCGTCTGCCGCAGCACCCTCCGCTTCGGTCACCGAAGGCGCGGCGGCCTCAAGGTCTTCGGTGTCTTCGGCGTCCTCGGCATCTTCGTCGTCGGCGTCCTCGGACAGCGGAACGTCGTTGAAGGAGTCCGCGTCGAGACCGTTGTCCTCGTCGGTGTCGTCGCCCTCGCCGACCGAACCGTCGGCATCCGCGTCACTCTCCGCGGCCACCTCGGTGTCCTCGGCCTCGACGTCGTCCTCCCCGTCGGTCTCCTCGACCGCCGCGGCGCGCTCCGCGATCTCACGCTTCAGGGCGACAGCGGAGAACCGCATCGTGGCGCCACTCTCCAGGTCGCCGCTCCCGGACTCCTCCGGCTCTTCGACATCCGGCATGACAGAGGGCACCTCAGGCGCAGGCGCCGCTGCGGGCGCAGGCAAGCTGAAACTCGTCGGAGACGAGGCGGGAGCCGAAGCCGGAGTGCCCCACGGCCCCTGCGTCCCCGGAATGTTCGGTACGGCCGTAGGCGAGGCGGGGTCCGCGGCAGGAGCCTCACCCCGGGCCTCGTCCTGCGGCGGCTGTGAAGTCTGCGAAGGCTGCGGCTCGAAGCCACTCCCCACCGGAAGCCGCGGCACCGCCACCGGCCCGGCGTTGGGCGGCGCGGGCGGCGTGAAGGGCGTACCGGGAGCTGGCGCGGGCGGTGTGAACGGCGCACCCGGCCCCGAGGCCGGCGGCGCGGGCGGCGTGAACGGAGCCCCAGGCCCGGAAGAGGGCGGCGCCGGGGGAGTGAAAGGCGCTCCCGGACCCGCCGCCGGACCCGTCGCCGGACCTGACGCCGGCGGCGTGAACGGAGAGCTGGGCACCGGAGCCGGGACGGAAGCCGGTCCCGAAGACGCCCCCTGGGGACGCGAGTGGGCCGGCGGAGTCAACCCCGGCAGCGAGGAAGCGGACCAGTTGGTCGGAGACGGAACGCCGACAGGCGCACCCCCGGCCGCCGACCCCGCCGTACCCGAAGAAGCCCCCGCACCCGAAGAAGCACCCGAAGCCCCCGAACCGGCAGAATCCCCAGCACTACCCGAACTACCCGAACCGCCCGAATCCCCCCCGTCGTTGGATCCCCCCGACGCGTTCTGCGTGTACCAGGCAGGCGGTGCGTAGTCGATGGTGAACTCGCCCGTCATCTCGCTGGCGGACTCCGCGTCGGGCTGGTCATCGCCGGGTGTGGCCCAGCCCCCGCGGATCCCGTCCCGATCGCTGCTCACAATTCCTCCTGGTGTGGTCGAGCACCCTCATACCGTGCTAGGGGCGACCTGTTCTTGTCGTCTTCTCGTCGTCCGAAGTCGTTCGAGGTCGTCCGATCCACCGGACTCTCCCCCTCAGACGCCGACGCCCGGTCCACGGGTTCTGGCGTCGCGCCCGGTACCAGCCTAATCACCACAAGCCCCGCCCCGGCAGGCCCGTCCACCCCCGAGCGACCGTCCGCTGCGTCACAACCTGCCCAGAAGTGCCGTACACAGCTTTCACATCAGTGAGGAAAAGGGGCGATGTCCGTGAATACCCCGAACATAAACGGAAGGTGACGTCGGGCGAGCGTGCCCCCTCCCGAAGCTCCTTGCCCCGCACGGCCGTTGGCCGGATCGGTGATCCACCCCGCTCCCGGACCGCGGCCGGCTGACGGGCATAGTGGGCCCTTCTCAGGTCACGAACAGAAAGGGCGCTTCCGCGTGAGCTTCGGCCCGCCTCCCTCGATCTACACCCAATCCGCACTCGCGGCGGACACCGCGCGCAAGCGCCGCCGGACGAAGCTGCTGGGCGCGACGGCGGTCGTCGTGGCCCTCCTCATGCTGGCCGGCGGCGGCTGGTTCCTCGCCTCCGGCGACGACGCCGCTCCCGTCGACGCCAAAGGGCCGGTCGCGCAGAGCCCCGACGAGGTCAGGGAGACGACCGAGAAGGTCCCCGGCTCGCCCGAGGGGCAGCTGATGATCGAGCACGACGAGGAGAACCTCGCCAAGACCAACGACGCCAGCCCCCGCTACGCGCCCGGCACCTGGGCCACCGACAAGGTCATGGTCAAGGGCGTCGCCGACCGCCTGGAGGGCTACAACATCGCCCTCGACGCCGATGAGAAGGCCTGGACCCTCAAGCTGGACGGCCACCTCTGCGCCACCAGCCGGCACATCACCGCGGACGGCCGTACCGCCGTCGTCATCCAGCCCCCGCAGCCCAAGGGCTCGGAGAAGGACGGCGTCTGCGACCAGGTGGTGTTCGTCGACCTGAACACCGGCAAGAAGCTGTGGCAGAAGCAGATGCCGGCCGCGAACTCCGCCTTCGTCACCAACACCAACCTCACCCTGACCAAGGGCGTCGTCGCCGTCGCCTGGGGGCAGGGCTCGGTGGCGTACGACATGAAGACCGGCGCGAAGCTGTGGAACAGCACGCTCGGCGACGAGTGCCAGGACAAGGCCTTCGTCGGCGGCCGCCAGCTGCTGTCCCTGCTCAGCTGCGGCTCCGTGCCCGACGTCAGGTTCCAGGTGCAGAAGGTCGACCCGCGCACCGGCAAGCCCGTGTGGACGTACCGCGTCTCCAGCGGTATCCAGACCGTCTACCTGCCCTCCTCCGACCCGCCGGTCCTCGCCGTCGCAGCGGGCGACAGCACGGTCACCGACGTGATCACCCTCGACGACCGGGGCAAGTACCGCACCACCATTCCCCTCGACGGCTACGACGCGAAGTGCGGCGAGCGCTACTTCGGGCTGTCCTTGTTCGGCGAGTACGAGAACTGCGACGGCATCGTCGTGGGCCGGACCCAGGCGTACATCCTGAGCGAGGAGAACATCGCCAACGGCGAGCCCTCCGACTGGATCGTGGCGTTCGACCTCGGGACGGGCAAGACCGCGGGCAAGTTCGAGGGCCGTGAGCTCCAGAAGGTCTACCCCCTCCGGATGAGCGGCGACGACCTGCTGATCTACCGCCCCGGCGCGGGCGCCGTGGCCCCGGCGGCCGTGGTCCGCTGGAACCCGCGCACGGACCGGGAGACCCCGCTCCTGCTCTTCACGCTCCCCGAGGACGACGACTCCGAGCTCAGCGACCCGGAACAGTCCGACATCCTCTACCAGCAGGGCCGCGCCTTCTTCGGCAAGCGGGAACTGGTCCACGACGACAAGTACCCCACCGACCCGGTGCTGATGGCCGTGGCGATCGGGAGCGCGGGACTGAAGCACTGAGAGACGCCTGTACGACGACGAAAGGGGCGGCACGCGCGCGTGCCGCCCCTTTCCACTCACTCCGCTGTCACTGCGCGGACTCCTCCGGCGCCGGCTGCAAATCGAACTCCCCGTCCCGCGCGCCGAGCACGAAGGCCGTCCACTCCGCCTCCGTGTAGCGCAGCACGGTGTCCGGGTCGAGCGAGGACCGCATGGCCACGGCACCCTCGGGCAGGTAGGCGATCTCCACCCGCTCCTCGTGCTCCTCCGTACCCGGCGCGCAGTGCCACTCGACGCCGGAGATGTCGAGGGAGTAGAGCTCGTCCCGCTCCCGCTCCTTGCGCGCCTTGATCTCCTCTGCCGTCTCCGCCATGTCCCGGCGACCCCTTCCCGACGTGCCTACGATCCGAGCTCACCCTAGTAGCCCCCTCCGCCCCACCGGGGTGGTTCGGAAACCGCGGCGAAGGTGCCCACCTGGGCCTGGTAACCTGAATGACGGCCGTTTGTGTACGCACCCCCGGAGTCCCTCGCAGGACCCTGGAGGCCGCGCCCAGCGGATCCCCGCCTCCCGAGTAACGGAAGCTCCCCCGAGACAAAGACCGGGGGCACTCGGTGGCCATTTCAAAGACTACGAGGAGTACGCGTGCCGCTCGACGCCGCTACGAAGAAGCAGCTCATCAGCGAGTTCGGTCAGAAGGAGGGCGACACCGGCTCCCCCGAGGTCCAGGTCGCCATGCTGTCGCGCCGGATCTCGGACCTGACCGAGCACCTCAAGACCCACAAGCACGACCACCACTCCCGTCGTGGTCTGCTGATCCTGGTGGGTCAGCGTCGCCGCCTTCTCCAGTACCTGGCGAAGAAGGACATCCAGCGCTTCCGTGCGCTGGTCGACCGCCTCGGCATCCGCCGTGGTGCGGCGGGCGCCAAGTAAGACGCCGTGAAGGGGGCGGTTCCCGAAGCGATCGGGGGCCGCTCCCTTTGCGTATGTATGGCAACGTGCGGAGTGTCACACGCGCTTTGTAGTGTGGTAGCACGACGCAACACCACGCAGTATCACGAGGAGGAGCGCACCTCGCCGCCGCCGGTCCTCGGTAGTGGCCCCCGGGGATTGTGAACCCGGGTGCTTCGATCGAAGACCGGCCCGCACCAGACGGCGCGCTTCTCCGCCCCACGTCCCCCCACCACACGGGTGGATGGGACAAAAGACGAACGCAGACGAAAGTAACGGAGAAACCGCTAGTGGAGAACGAGACCCACTACGCCGAGGCCGTCATCGACAACGGCACCTTCGGCACCCGCACCATCCGCTTCGAGACGGGCCGCCTGGCCAAGCAGGCCGCCGGCTCCGCCGTGGCGTACCTGGACGACGACACCATGGTGCTGTCGGCCACCACCGCCTCCAAGAACCCCAAGGACCAGCTCGACTTCTTCCCCCTCACGGTGGACGTCGAGGAGCGGATGTACGCCGCCGGCAAGATCCCCGGCAGCTTCTTCCGCCGCGAGGGCCGCCCCTCCGAGGACGCCATCCTCACCTGCCGCCTGATCGACCGCCCGCTGCGCCCGTCCTTCAAGAAGGGCCTGCGCAACGAGATCCAGGTCGTCGCCACGATCATGGCGCTCAACCCCGACCACCTGTACGACGTCGTGGCGATCAACGCCGCCTCCGCGTCCACGCAGCTGGCCGGTCTGCCCTTCTCCGGCCCGATCGGCGGCGTCCGCGTCGCGCTGATCAACGGCCAGTGGGTCGCGTTCCCGACGCACACCGAGCTCGAGGACGCCGTCTTCGACATGGTCGTCGCGGGCCGCACCCTGGAGGACGGCGACGTCGCGATCATGATGGTCGAGGCCGAGGCCACCGAGAAGACCATCCAGCTGGTCAAGGGCGGCGCCGAGGCCCCGACCGAGGAGGTCGTCGCCGCCGGTCTGGAAGCCGCGAAGCCCTTCATCAAGGTCCTCTGCAAGGCCCAGGCCGACCTCGCCTCCAAGGCCGCCAAGCCGACCGGCGAGTTCCCGATCTTCCTCGACTACCAGGACGACATCCTGGAGGCGCTCTCCGCCGCCGTCCGCCCGGAGCTCGCCTCCGCGCTGACCATCGCCGGCAAGCAGGAGCGCGAGGCCGAGCTGGACCGCGTCAAGGCGCTCGCCGCCGAGAAGCTCCTGCCGGAGTTCGAGGGCCGCGAGAAGGAGATCTCCGCCGCGTACCGCTCCCTGACCAAGCAGCTCGTCCGCGAGCGCGTGATCAAGGAGAAGAAGCGCATCGACGGCCGTGGCGTCACGGACATCCGTACGCTCGCCGCCGAGGTGGAGGCCATCCCGCGCGTGCACGGCTCCGCGGTGTTCGAGCGTGGCGAGACCCAGATCCTGGGCGTCACCACCCTCAACATGCTCCGCATGGAGCAGCAGCTGGACACCCTCTCCCCGGTGACCCGCAAGCGCTACATGCACAACTACAACTTCCCGCCGTACTCCACCGGCGAGACCGGCCGCGTCGGCTCCCCGAAGCGCCGCGAGATCGGCCACGGCGCCCTCGCCGAGCGCGCCCTGGTCCCGGTCCTGCCGACCCGCGAGGAGTTCCCCTACGCGATCCGCCAGGTCTCCGAGGCGCTGAGCTCCAACGGCTCGACGTCCATGGGCTCGGTCTGCGCCTCCACCATGTCGCTGCTGAACGCCGGTGTGCCGCTCAAGGCCCCCGTCGCCGGTATCGCCATGGGTCTGATCTCCCAGGAGATCGAGGGCGAGACGCACTACGTCACCCTCACCGACATCCTCGGTGCGGAGGACGCCTTCGGCGACATGGACTTCAAGGTCGCCGGTACCAAGGAGTTCGTGACCGCCCTCCAGCTCGACACCAAGCTGGACGGCATCCCGGCCTCCGTCCTGGCCGCCGCTCTGAAGCAGGCCCGTGACGCCCGCCTCCACATCCTCGACGTGATGATGGAAGCGATCGACACGCCGGACGAGATGTCCCCCAACGCCCCGCGGATCATCACCGTCAAGATCCCCGTGGACAAGATCGGTGAGGTCATCGGCCCCAAGGGCAAGATGATCAACCAGATCCAGGAGGACACCGGCGCCGACATCACGATCGAGGACGACGGCACCATCTACATCGGTGCTGTCGACGGCCCCTCCGCCGAGGCCGCCCGCACCACGATCAACTCGATCGCCAACCCGACCATGCCGGAGGTCGGCGAGCGCTACCTGGGTACGGTCGTCAAGACCACCACCTTCGGTGCGTTCGTGTCGCTGCTCCCGGGCAAGGACGGTCTGCTGCACATCTCGCAGATCCGCAAGCTCGCCGGTGGCAAGCGCGTGGAGAACGTCGAGGACGTGCTCGGCGTGGGCGCCAAGGTCCAGGTCGAGATCGCCGAGATCGACTCCCGCGGCAAGCTCTCCCTCATCCCCGTGATCGAGGGCGAAGAGGGCGACGACACGAAGGACGACACCGACAAGTGACGTCGAGCAGCTCCACGGCGACGGCCCGCACCTCCTCGGAGGCGCGGGCCGTCGCCCGTACCCAAACGCTCATCAAGGGCACCAACGGCATCGGCACGGTCCGCAAGACCACCCTCCCGGGCGGCCTGCGCATCGTCACCGAGACGCTGCCCTCGGTCCGCTCCGCGACCTTCGGCATCTGGGCCCACGTCGGCTCCCGCGACGAGACGCCGTCCCTGAACGGTGCCACGCACTACCTGGAGCACCTGCTCTTCAAGGGCACGACGCGGCGCTCCGCCCTGGACATCTCCTCGGCGCTCGACGCGGTCGGCGGCGAGATGAACGCGTTCACGGCGAAGGAGTACACGTGCTACTACGCACGCGTGCTCGACACCGACCTGCCGCTCGCCATCGACGTCGTCTGCGACATGCTCACGGGCTCGCTGATCCTGGAAGAGGACGTCAACGTCGAGCGGGGCGCGATCCTCGAAGAGATCGCCATGACCGAGGACGACCCGGGCGACTGCGTGCACGACCTGTTCGCGCACACCATGTTCGGCGACAACCCTCTCGGCCGCCCGGTCCTCGGCACGGTCGACACGGTCAACGCCCTCACCGCCGACCGCATCCGCCGCTTCTACAAGAAGCACTACGACCCGACCCACCTGGTCGTGGCCGCCGCGGGCAACATCGACCACAACAAGGTCGTACGACAGGTCCGCGCGGCCTTCGAGAAGGCGGGCGCCTTCAAGAACGCCGAGGCGGCCCCCATCGCCCCGCGCGACGGCCGCCGTACGATCCGCACCTCGGGCCGCGTCGAACTCCTCGGCCGCAAGACCGAGCAGGCCCATGTCGTCCTGGGTATGCCGGGCCTGGCCCGTACCGACGAGCGCCGCTGGGCGCTGGGCGTGCTGAACACGGCCCTGGGCGGCGGCATGTCCTCCCGCCTGTTCCAGGAGGTCCGCGAGAAGCGCGGCCTGGCCTACAGCGTGTACTCGTACACCTCGGGCTTCGCCGACTGCGGCCTCTTCGGCGTCTACGCCGGCTGCCGGCCCTCGCAGGTCCACGACGTGCTGAAGATCTGCCGCGACGAACTCGACCACGTCGCCGAGCACGGCCTGACGGACGACGAGATCGCCCGCGCCGTCGGCCAGCTCCGCGGCTCCACCGTCCTCGGTCTGGAGGACACCGGTGCGCTGATGAACCGCATCGGCAAGAGCGAGCTGTGCTGGGGCGAGCAGATGTCCGTCGACGACATGCTGACCCGGATAGCGTCGGTCACCCCGGACGACGTCCGCGCGGTCGCCCGCGAGATCCTGGGACAGCGGCCCTCGCTGTCGGTCATCGGCCCGCTGAAGGACAAGCAGGCGTCCCGACTGCACGAAGCGGTCGCGTAAGCACCCTCCCGAAGGAAACCAAGAAGATGAGCAAGCTGCGCGTGGCGGTCCTCGGTGCCAAGGGCCGGATCGGCTCCGAGGCGGTCAGGGCCGTCGAGGCCGCCGAGGACATGGAGCTGGTCGCCGCCCTGAGCCGGGGCGACAAGCTGGAGACCCTGGCCGAGACGGGCGCCCAGGTCGCCGTCGAACTGACCACGCCGGCCTCGGTGATGGACAACCTCGAGTACTGCGTCGGCCACGGCATCCACGCCGTCGTCGGTACGACGGGCTGGACCGACGAGCGCCTCGCGCAGCTGAACGGCTGGCTGGCCGCCTCCCCGGAGACGGGCGTCCTCATCGCGCCCAACTTCTCCATCGGCGCCGTCCTGAACATGAAGTTCGCGCAGATCGCGGCCCCCTACTTCGAGTCGGTGGAGGTCGTCGAGCTCCACCACCCGAAGAAGGTCGACGCCCCGAGCGGTACGGCGACCCGCACGGCCCAGCTCATCGCCTCGGCCCGCGCCGCGGCGGGCACGGCCCCGGCACCGGACGCCACGGAGACGGCCCTGGACGGCGCGCGCGGCGCCGACGTCGACGGCGTCCCCGTCCACTCCGTCCGCCTCCGCGGCCTGCTGGCCCACCAGGAGGTCCTGCTGGGCGGCGAGGGCGAGACCCTGACGATCCGCCATGACTCGCTCCACCACAGCAGCTTCATGCCGGGCATCCTGCTGGGCGCCCGCAAGGTGGTCACGACCCCGGGCCTGACCTTCGGCCTGGAAAACTTCCTGGACCTGGGCTGACGACACCATGCGCGCCAAGCTGTCCTACGCCATAACGGCCGCCGTCCTGGTCTTCTACTTCGTCCTGGTCGGCAGCCGCGGCGTCATGCTCATCCAGTCCGGCACCCTCATCACCGTCACCTTCGGCGTGGCGGTGCTGATCCTGCCGGTCATCGGCCTGTGGTTCCTGTGGAAGAACACCGAGTTCGTCCGCAAGGCCAACCGGCTCGCCGCCGAACTGGAGGCCGAGGGCGGCCTGCCGGTCGACGAGTTGAGGCGGCTGCCCAGCGGCCGTATCGACCGCGACTCGGCCGACGAGGTCTTCGCCAGGCGCAAGGCCGCGACGGAGGACGCGCCGCACGACTGGCGCAGCTGGTTCCGCCTCGCCGTCGCCTACCACGACGCCCGTGACACCCCGCGTGCCCGCAAGGCGATGCAACGGGCGATCGCCCTGCACGACGGCAAGCCCGTCCAGGCCTGAATGACACGAAAGGGGCCGGCCGCCTTCACGGCGGCCGGCCCCTTTCGATGTCACTCGTGAGGTCACTGGGCAGGTCAGCCCCGCTGGTACTCCGCGCCCCAGGCCTCCACCGAGTCCGCGGCCCGGTCGAACGCGTCGGGCCGGCCCAGGAAGTCCGCACCGTGCGTGCTCAGCAGCGGCGAAGCGTCCTCGGCCGCACGGTCGGTGAGTACGAGGGTCAGGGCCTGCCCCTGTACCGTGCGCGGCAGCCCCAGCCAGCGCACCGGCTGCTGCACCGTCCGCACCGCGACGACCTTCTCCCAGCGCGCCGTACGTGTCAGGAAGAAGCCCACATGCCGCACCCCGCGGGCGCTCACCCACACGCCCATGCGCAGCAGCCGCAGCGCGACGGCGATGATGGCCAGCGCGCCACCGAACACCACACCGCCTTCTGAGGCGGAGCCGGTGAGGGCGATGATGACCGCCGCGAACAGCACGTACGACGCGAGCAGCAGCAGAAGCGCCGCCGAGCCCACCCGCCAGGGGCCGGGGCGGTAGGGGCGCCGCCAGTGGTCGCGGTCGTCGAAGGGCAGCGCGATGTCGTCGGCTGTCTCGAAGGCGCGGTCGGCCGTCAGGAAGGGCAGGGGCACGGCTTGTCCTCACTCAGTGCCTGCGTGGGCTGTGCCCGGTGAGGCTATCCGCCGCTGCCGTCGCGAGCCACCTTGGGGGGCCCGGATGAGTCAGTGTCCCTGGGACGCCTGTGACTGCTGGGTGTCCGTGGCGGAGTGATCGAGGGTCAGCGCCGGCATCCCGAGCACCAGGGACCCCACCAGCGCGGCAATGATGGTGACGCCCAGGAGCCAACGCCCGGCTATCTCAGTTGCGGAGGACTTCTCCGGGGGCGGGGGAGCGACATTGCTGCGGAACCTGTCGGCCTCGGCGACGAAGGCGAACGGGACGGGCTCACGCCGACGGAACATCGGGGAGACACTCCTCTCAAGGTCGAACGAGTGGCTGTTGTTGATACAGACGCACGAGTGCCCGAAAAGGTGCCCTGATGCCCCGAATTCACAGAACTTCACCGAAGATGTCGCGTCCCGGTACCGAACGCCCCGATGTCAGTGCCGGGCCGTAGAGTGGGCGCCGTTCGAGCGAAGTGATGGAAGGACCCTGCGAGCCGTGACCGACACCCCCGTCGACGACCTCAAGCCCAGCTTCCGCAGCGATGTCAGTGTCGAGCTGGTGAAGCACAGCGCGGCCGACTCCGACGTGCTGTGGGCCGCCCGTGTCTCCACCGCGGGCGAGCAGTCCCTGGACGAGCTGAAGAAGGACCCCGAGCGGTCCAAGGGCCTCATCAACTACCTGATGCGCGACCGGCACGGCAGCCCGTTCGAGCACAACTCGATGACCTTCTTCATCAGCGCCCCCATCTTCGTCTTCCGCGAGTTCATGCGGCACCGCGTGGGCTGGTCGTACAACGAGGAGTCGGGCCGCTACCGGGAGCTCGAACCGGTCTTCTACGTCCCCGGCGCGGACCGCAAGCTCGTCCAGGAGGGCCGCCCCGGCAAGTACGTCTTCGTCGAGGGCACCGAGGCCCAGCAGCAGCTGGTGTCCCGCACGATGGAGGACTCCTACCGTCAGGCGTACGAGGCCTACCAGGAGATGCTCGCCGCCGGCGTCGCCCGCGAGGTCGCCCGCGCGGTTCTCCCCGTCGGTCTCTTCTCCTCTATGTACGCCACCTGCAACGCCCGCTCGCTGATGCACTTCCTCGGCCTGCGCACCCAGCACGAACTGGCGAAGGTTCCGTCCTTCCCGCAGCGGGAGATCGAGATGGTCGGCGAGAAGATGGAGGCCGAGTGGGCCAAGCTCATGCCGCTCACGTACGCCGCCTTCAATGCGAACGGCCGTGTGGCCCCGTAACGCACCCGCGTTCCCCGATCAGGGACAGATGTACGGATCAGCCGTGCGAGGTGTCCGTATTGCGGCATTTGGAGAAGTTCATCTAGCCTGATCAAACGGACCCGGCACTGCTTGAACCCCCGAGCAGGCAGTGCCGGGCTCCATCTTTGTCATGACTTTTCGCGCCCCCCGAGGGCAGACCACGTCTTGAGCAGCGAGTAGCGTGTTACCCATGGCTCCGACCTCCACTCCGCAGACCCCCTTCGGGAGGGTCCTCACCGCCATGGTCACGCCCTTCACGGCGGACGGCGCACTCGACCTCGACGGCGCGCAGCGGCTCGCTACCCACCTGGTGGACGCAGGCAACGACGGCCTGATCATCAACGGCACCACCGGTGAGTCGCCCACCACCAGCGACGCGGAGAAAACGGACCTCGTACGAGCGGTACTGGAGGCGGTCGGCGACCGTGTCCACGTCGTCGCGGGCGTCGGCACCAACGACACCCACCACAGCCTGGAGCTCGCCAAGGCCGCCGAACAGACCGGCGCGCACGGCCTCCTGGTGGTCACGCCGTACTACAACAAGCCCCCGCAGGAGGGCCTGTACCGGCACTTCAAGGCCATCGCCGACGCCACCGAGCTGCCGGTCATGCTCTACGACATCCCCGGCCGCAGCGGCGTCCCGATCAACACCGAGACACTGGTCCGGCTCGCCGAGCACCCGCGCATCGTCGCCAACAAGGACGCCAAGGGCGACCTCGGCCGCGCCAGCTGGGCCATCGCCCGCTCCGGCCTCGCCTGGTACTCCGGCGACGACATGCTGAACCTGCCCCTGCTCTCCGTGGGCGCGGTCGGCTTCGTCTCGGTCGTCGGCCATGTGGTCACGCCGGACCTGCGCGCCCTCGTGGACGCCTTCGTCTCGGGCGACGTACAGAAGGCCACGGAGATCCACCAGAAGCTGCTCCCCGTCTACACCGGCATGTTCCGCACCCAGGGCGTCATGACGACGAAGGCCGCGCTCGCCCTCCAGGGTCTGCCCGCCGGACCGCTGCGCGCACCGATGGTCGAACTCACTCCTGAAGAGATCGAGCAGCTCAAGATCGATCTTGCTGCCGGCGGGGTACAGCTCTGACATCAGACTTCGCGCGCCCCCGGCGCGCAACAGACTTCACAACTGAATAAGCGGGCCACCGGTGCCCGCAATCCACAACGACAACTGCTACACGCACGAACGTCATGCGCGCCACGTGCCCTACCGGTACGTGGCGTGCGTGGTGAGGAGAGTCTTTTGAGTCATCCGCATCCTGAACTCGGCCCGCCCCCGCCGCTTCCCGAAGGCGGCCTGCGCGTCACCCCGCTCGGCGGTCTCGGTGAGATCGGCCGAAACATGACGGTCTTCGAGTACGGCGGCCGTCTGCTGATCGTCGACTGCGGCGTGCTCTTCCCCGAGGAGGAGCAGCCCGGAATCGACCTGATCCTGCCGGACTTCTCGTCCATCAGGGACCGCCTCGACGACATCGAGGGCATCGTGCTCACGCACGGCCACGAGGACCACATCGGTGCCGTCCCGTTCCTGCTCCGCGAGAAGCCGGACATCCCGCTGATCGGCTCCAAGCTGACCCTCGCGCTGATCGAGGCGAAGCTCCAGGAGCACCGCATCCGTCCGTACACCCTTGAGGTGGTGGAGGGGAACCGCGAACGCATCGGCCCCTTCGACTGTGAGTTCGTCGCGGTCAACCACTCCATCCCGGACGCCCTGGCGGTCGCCATCCGCACCCCTGCCGGCATGGTGGTCCACACCGGCGACTTCAAGATGGACCAGCTTCCGCTGGACAACCGTCTGACGGACCTCCACGCGTTCGCACGTCTGAGCGAGGAAGGCATCGACCTCCTTCTCTCCGACTCGACGAACGCCGAGGTACCGGGCTTCGTCCCGCCCGAGCGGGACATCTCCAACGTCCTGCACCAGGTCTTCGGGAACGCCCGCAAGCGGATCATCGTGGCCAGCTTCGCCAGCCACATCCACCGCATCCAGCAGATCCTGGACGCGGCCAACGAGTACGGCCGCAGGGTCGCCTTCGTCGGCCGCTCGATGGTCCGCAACATGGGCATCGCGAGGGACCTGGGCTATCTGAAGGTCCCGCCGGGCCTGGTGGTCGACGTCAAGACGCTCGACGACCTTCCCGACCGCGAGGTCGTCCTGGTCTGTACGGGTTCGCAGGGTGAGCCGATGGCGGCCCTGTCCCGCATGGCCAACCGGGACCACCAGATCCGCATCGTCTCCGGCGACACGGTGATCCTGGCGTCGTCCCTGATCCCGGGCAACGAGAACGCGGTCTACCGCGTGATCAACGGCCTGACCCGCTGGGGCGCCAACGTCGTCCACAAGGGCAACGCCAAGGTCCACGTCTCGGGCCATGCCTCGGCCGGCGAGCTGCTGTACTTCTACAACATCTGCCGCCCGAAGAACCTGATGCCGGTCCACGGCGAATGGCGCCATCTGCGGGCCAACGCCGAGCTGGGCGCCATGACCGGCGTCCCGCACGACCGGATCGTCATCGCCGAGGACGGCGTCGTCGTCGACCTCGTCGCGGGCAAGGCCAAGATCTCCGGCAAGGTCCAGGCGGGCTATGTGTACGTCGACGGCCTCTCGGTCGGCGATGTGGGTGAGCCGGCCCTGAAGGACCGCAAGATCCTCGGCGACGAGGGCATCATCTCGGTCTTCGTGGTCATCGACTCATCGAGCGGCAAGATCACGGGTGGCCCGCATATCCACGCCCGTGGCTCGGGTATCGAGGACTCGGCGTTCGCCGACGTCATCCCGAAGGTCAAGGAGGTCCTCGAGCGCTCCGCCCAGGACGGCGTCGTCGAGCCCCATCAGCTCCAGCAGCTGGTGCGGCGGACCCTCGGCAAGTGGGTCTCCGACACGTATCGCCGCAGGCCGATGATCCTCCCGGTGGTGGTAGAGGTCTGACGTCCCGTCAGCCCTCGTACGCGTGAACCAGGAGCGGGGCGCCTCGATTTGCATCGAGGCGCCCCGCTCCAGTACGTTTACGGCTCCACCTCAACGGGAACCCGGCCACCTCGTGCGCCGGAACCACTCCCCGAAGCGGTGGGAATTCCGACTCAGAATCTCTGATAAAGTCGGAGCCGCCGGAAAGGGAAACGCGAAAGCGGAAACCTGGAAAGCACCGAGGAAATCGGAACCGGAAACGGTCTGATAGAGTCGGAAACGCAAGACCGAAGGGAAAAAGCCCGGAGGAAAGCCTGAGAGAGTCTCTCGGGTGAGTACAAAGGAAGCGTCCGTTCCTTGAGAACTCAACAGCGTGCCAAAAATCAACGCCAGATTTAGTTGATACCCCGTCTCCGACCGGTTTCGGTTGGGGCGAGGTTCCTTTGAAGAAACATACAGCGAGGACGCTGTGAACCACCGGATTATTCCTCCGGTGGTTCCGCTCTCGTGTATGCGAACCGGATTACCGGTAAACATTCACGGAGAGTTTGATCCTGGCTCAGGACGAACGCTGGCGGCGTGCTTAACACATGCAAGTCGAACGATGAACCACTTCGGTGGGGATTAGTGGCGAACGGGTGAGTAACACGTGGGCAATCTGCCCTTCACTCTGGGACAAGCCCTGGAAACGGGGTCTAATACCGGATACCACTACCGCAGGCATCTGTGGTGGTTGAAAGCTCCGGCGGTGAAGGATGAGCCCGCGGCCTATCAGCTTGTTGGTGAGGTAATGGCTCACCAAGGCGACGACGGGTAGCCGGCCTGAGAGGGCGACCGGCCACACTGGGACTGAGACACGGCCCAGACTCCTACGGGAGGCAGCAGTGGGGAATATTGCACAATGGGCGAAAGCCTGATGCAGCGACGCCGCGTGAGGGATGACGGCCTTCGGGTTGTAAACCTCTTTCAGCAGGGAAGAAGCGAAAGTGACGGTACCTGCAGAAGAAGCGCCGGCTAACTACGTGCCAGCAGCCGCGGTAATACGTAGGGCGCAAGCGTTGTCCGGAATTATTGGGCGTAAAGAGCTCGTAGGCGGCTTGTCACGTCGGGTGTGAAAGCCCGGGGCTTAACCCCGGGTCTGCATTCGATACGGGCTAGCTAGAGTGTGGTAGGGGAGATCGGAATTCCTGGTGTAGCGGTGAAATGCGCAGATATCAGGAGGAACACCGGTGGCGAAGGCGGATCTCTGGGCCATTACTGACGCTGAGGAGCGAAAGCGTGGGGAGCGAACAGGATTAGATACCCTGGTAGTCCACGCCGTAAACGGTGGGAACTAGGTGTTGGCGACATTCCACGTCGTCGGTGCCGCAGCTAACGCATTAAGTTCCCCGCCTGGGGAGTACGGCCGCAAGGCTAAAACTCAAAGGAATTGACGGGGGCCCGCACAAGCAGCGGAGCATGTGGCTTAATTCGACGCAACGCGAAGAACCTTACCAAGGCTTGACATACACCGGAAAGCATTAGAGATAGTGCCCCCCTTGTGGTCGGTGTACAGGTGGTGCATGGCTGTCGTCAGCTCGTGTCGTGAGATGTTGGGTTAAGTCCCGCAACGAGCGCAACCCTTGTCCTGTGTTGCCAGCATGCCCTTCGGGGTGATGGGGACTCACAGGAGACCGCCGGGGTCAACTCGGAGGAAGGTGGGGACGACGTCAAGTCATCATGCCCCTTATGTCTTGGGCTGCACACGTGCTACAATGGCAGGTACAATGAGCTGCGAAACCGTGAGGTGGAGCGAATCTCAAAAAGCCTGTCTCAGTTCGGATTGGGGTCTGCAACTCGACCCCATGAAGTCGGAGTTGCTAGTAATCGCAGATCAGCATTGCTGCGGTGAATACGTTCCCGGGCCTTGTACACACCGCCCGTCACGTCACGAAAGTCGGTAACACCCGAAGCCGGTGGCCCAACCCCTTGTGGGAGGGAGCTGTCGAAGGTGGGACCAGCGATTGGGACGAAGTCGTAACAAGGTAGCCGTACCGGAAGGTGCGGCTGGATCACCTCCTTTCTAAGGAGCACTTCTAGGCAGCCGCAAGGTTGTCCAGAGGCCAGCATGCGAGCGAATGTCTCGCACTGGTTGCTCATGGGTGGAACGTTGATTATTCGGCACTTTCAGTCATCTCGGGCTGCCAGTACTGCTCTTCGGAGCGTGGAAAGCTGATCATGAGTGGCGAGGGTGTCGGGCACGCTGTTGGGTGTCTGAGGGAATGAACCCCCTCGATGCCGGCCCCGGTGAAGCATCGCGTGAGCGGTGTGTGACGGGTGGCTGGTCGTTGTTTGAGAACTGCACAGTGGACGCGAGCATCTGTGGCCAAGTTTTTAAGGGCGCACGGTGGATGCCTTGGCACCAGGAACCGATGAAGGACGTGGGAGGCCACGATAGTCCCCGGGGAGTCGTCAACCAGGCTTTGATCCGGGGGTTTCCGAATGGGGAAACCCGGCAGTCGTCATGGGCTGTCACCCATACCTGAACACATAGGGTATGTGGAGGGAACGCGGGGAAGTGAAACATCTCAGTACCCGCAGGAAGAGAAAACAACCGTGATTCCGGGAGTAGTGGCGAGCGAAACCGGATGAGGCCAAACCGTATGCGTGTGAGACCCGGCAGGGGTTGCGTATACGGGGTTGTGGGATCTCTCTTTCACAGTCTGCCGGCTGTGAGACGAGTCAGAAACCGTATGGATAGGCGAAGGACATGCGAAAGGTCCGGCGTAGAGGGTAAGACCCCCGTAGTCGAAATCTGTACGGCTCGTTTGAGAGACACCCAAGTAGCACGGGGCCCGAGAAATCCCGTGTGAATCTGGCGGGACCACCCGCTAAGCCTAAATATTCCCTGGTGACCGATAGCGGATAGTACCGTGAGGGAATGGTGAAAAGTACCGCGGGAGCGGAGTGAAATAGTACCTGAAACCGTGTGCCTACAAGCCGTGGGAGCGTCGGATATGTGCTTGCACATATCTCGTGACTGCGTGCCTTTTGAAGAATGAGCCTGCGAGTTTGCGGTGTGTTGCGAGGTTAACCCGTGTGGGGAAGCCGTAGCGAAAGCGAGTCCGAATAGGGCGATAGAGTAGCGCGCTCAAGACCCGAAGCGGAGTGATCTAGCCATGGGCAGGTTGAAGCGGAGGTAAGACTTCGTGGAGGACCGAACCCACCAGGGTTGAAAACCTGGGGGATGACCTGTGGTTAGGGGTGAAAGGCCAATCAAACTCCGTGATAGCTGGTTCTCCCCGAAATGCATTTAGGTGCAGCGTCGTGTGTTTCTTGCCGGAGGTAGAGCACTGGATAGGCGATGGGCCCTACCGGGTTACTGACCTTAGCCAAACTCCGAATGCCGGTAAGTGAGAGCGCGGCAGTGAGACTGTGGGGGATAAGCTCCATGGTCGAGAGGGAAACAGCCCAGAGCATCGACTAAGGCCCCTAAGCGTACGCTAAGTGGGAAAGGATGTGGAGTCGCACAGACAACCAGGAGGTTGGCTTAGAAGCAGCCACCCTTGAAAGAGTGCGTAATAGCTCACTGGTCTAGTGATTCCGCGCCGACAATGTAGCGGGGCTCAAGCGTACCGCCGAAGTCGTGTCATTCATACAATAGGGCCAACGCCTGTATGGATGGGTAGGGGAGCGTCGTGTGCCGGGTGAAGCCGCAGCGGAAGCTAGTGGTGGACGGTTCACGAGTGAGAATGCAGGCATGAGTAGCGATACACACGTGAGAAACGTGTGCGCCGATTGACTAAGGGTTCCTGGGTCAAGCTGATCTGCCCAGGGTAAGTCGGGACCTAAGGCGAGGCCGACAGGCGTAGTCGATGGATAACCGGTTGATATTCCGGTACCCGCTGTGAAGCGTCAAACATCGAACCCATTAATGCTAAGGCCGTGAAGCCGTTCCGGACCCTTCGGGGAAAGGAAAGTGGTGGAGCCGCCGAACCAAGGTGGTAGTAGGTGAGTGATGGGGTGACGCAGGAAGGTAGTCCATCCCGGGCGGTGGTTGTCCCGGGGTAAGGGTGTAGGCCGAGTGGTAGGCAAATCCGCCGCTCATTAAGGCTGAGACCTGATGCCGAGCCGATTGTGGTGAAGTGGATGATCCTATGCTGTCGAGAAAAGCCTCTAGCGAGTTTCATGGCGGCCCGTACCCTAAACCGACTCAGGTGGTCAGGTAGAGAATACCGAGGCGTTCGGGTGAACTATGGTTAAGGAACTCGGCAAAATGCCCCCGTAACTTCGGGAGAAGGGGGGCCATCACTGGTGAGGGGACTTGCTCTCCGAGCTGGGGGTGGCCGCAGAGACCAGCGAGAAGCGACTGTTTACTAAAAACACAGGTCCGTGCGAAGCCGTAAGGCGATGTATACGGACTGACGCCTGCCCGGTGCTGGAACGTTAAGGGGACCGGTTAGTGCGCTTTCGGGCGTGCGAAGCTGAGAACTTAAGCGCCAGTAAACGGCGGTGGTAACTATAACCATCCTAAGGTAGCGAAATTCCTTGTCGGGTAAGTTCCGACCTGCACGAATGGCGTAACGACTTCTCGACTGTCTCAACCATAGGCCCGGTGAAATTGCACTACGAGTAAAGATGCTCGTTTCGCGCAGCAGGACGGAAAGACCCCGGGACCTTTACTACAGTTTGATATTGGTGTTCGGTTCGGCTTGTGTAGGATAGCTGGGAGACTTTGAAGCGGCCACGCCAGTGGTTGTGGAGTCGTCGTTGAAATACCAGTCTGGTCGTGCTGGATGTCTAACCTGGGTCCGTGATCCGGATCAGGGACAGTGTCTGATGGGTAGTTTAACTGGGGCGGTTGCCTCCTAAAGAGTAACGGAGGCGCCCAAAGGTTCCCTCAGCCTGGTTGGCAATCAGGTGTTGAGTGTAAGTGCACAAGGGAGCTTGACTGTGAGACCGACGGGTCGAGCAGGGACGAAAGTCGGGACTAGTGATCCGGCGGTGGCTTGTGGAAGCGCCGTCGCTCAACGGATAAAAGGTACCCCGGGGATAACAGGCTGATCTTCCCCAAGAGTCCATATCGACGGGATGGTTTGGCACCTCGATGTCGGCTCGTCGCATCCTGGGGCTGGAGTCGGTCCCAAGGGTTGGGCTGTTCGCCCATTAAAGCGGTACGCGAGCTGGGTTTAGAACGTCGTGAGACAGTTCGGTCCCTATCCGCTGCGCGCGCAGGAATATTGAGAAGGGCTGTCCCTAGTACGAGAGGACCGGGACGGACGAACCTCTGGTGTGCCAGTTGTTCTGCCAAGGGCATGGCTGGTTGGCTACGTTCGGGAGGGATAACCGCTGAAAGCATCTAAGCGGGAAGCCTGCTTCGAGATGAGTATTCCCACCCACTTGATGGGGTAAGGCTCCCAGTAGACGACTGGGTTGATAGGCCGGATCTGGAAGCCCAGTAATGGGTGGAGGTGACCGGTACTAATAGGCCGAGGGCTTGTCCTCAGTTGCTCGCGTCCACTGTGTTGGTTCTGAAACCACGAACGGCCCCATGCCCATGGTCACGGGTGTGGTGCGGCATGTTTGACAGTTTCATAGTGTTTCGGTGGTCATAGCGTGAGGGAAACGCCCGGTTACATTCCGAACCCGGAAGCTAAGCCTTACAGCGCCGATGGTACTGCAGGGGGGACCCTGTGGGAGAGTAGGACGCCGCCGAACAATTCTTCAAAGGGTTGGATCCTGAACTTCGGTTCGGGGTCCAACCCTTTTTTGTTCTGCGTCACTTGAAGTTCACGTTGCGCAAGCAGCATCCGAAGCATGGGTACTGCTGCAATGCTCAGGGCCGCCGGCGTCGGAGTCGGTGACGAGGTCGTCGTACCGGCCTTCGGGAACGTCGAAGTGGCCGAGGCGGTCGTGCTGACCGGTGCGCTGCCGGTGTTCGCCGACATAGATCCAGCCACGTACTGCCTCGATGTGACCGCCGTCGAGGCGGCCGTAACTCATCGGACGGCGGCTGTGGTTGTCGTGCACCGGTTTGGGCGGCGGGCCGACATAGCGGGGCTGCACGGTGTGGGGCAGCGGCATGGGCTGCTCGTGCTGGAGCAGGGGGAGTCCGAGGCGCCGTACGACGAGGTTGCCCAGCGGCGGGAGCGGGCCGCCTATCTGGACGGGAAGTTGAAGGGGGTGTGGACCCCTGATGGTGGGGACGGGCACACCTATCAGCAGTACGTCGTGCGCGTGCCCGGGAACGGGCGGCCCGATCGGGACGCCTTTGCTCGCGCCTTGCGCGGTCGGGGAGTTGAGTGCCGGGTGCCGGTGAAGACACCGGTGCACAGGCTGCCCGAGTTCCGGCGGTGTGTGGCACTGCGGGAGACCGAGTTGGCCGCTGACGAGACGCTGGCGTTGCCCGTCGATGCCGCGCTCACCAAGCGGGACATGCAGCGGGTCGTGGGTGCCTGTAATGCGCTGGGCGGGCTGCTTCAGGCCGCTTTCTGAGCGAGGTTGGGAGCACGGGTCTGTTCGGGGTATGATCTATTCCGTCGCCGCGAGGGAAACCTCGGAAAAGCGACAGGCCCCCTTAGCTCAGTCGGCAGAGCGTCTCCATGGTAAGGAGAAGGTCAACGGTTCGATTCCGTTAGGGGGCTCCAGCAGAAAAGGCCTCCGCCCTTATGGGCGGGGGCCTTTCGCATATCCCCGTGTTCTCCGGGCGCTCAGTCGTTGTGGAGGCCAGGGACTCGCATCGCCAGGATCGCCATGTCGTCGGACGGGGCGTCCGAGGCGAAACGCTCCACCGCGCGCATGACGCGGGCCGCGACCGCGCCGGCCGTCAGGCCCGTGCAGGTGGTGAGCACGTCGGCGAGGCCGTCGTCGCCCAGCATGCGGGTGCCCTCGCGGCGTTCGGTGACGCCGTCCGTGACGCAGAGGAGGACGTCACCGGGGTCAAGGGTGACCGACTGCTCGTACAGCTCCAGGTCCTCGATGACGCCCAGGAGGGGCTGGGGTTCCGCGGCCGGTTCGACCGTGCCGTCCTGGCGGAGGCGGAGCGGGAGAGGGTGGCCGGCGCAGACGACCTTCATTTCCGCGCTGCCGTCGTCCTGGGGACGCATCTCGCCGTACAGGAGGGTCAGGAAGCGGCTGCGGGCGCCCTCGTCGAGGATCGCGGAGTTGAGGCGCTCCAGGACCGCCGGGCCGCTGAGGCCCTCCCTGGCGAGCAGGCGCAGGGCATGCCGGGCCAGGCCCGTCACCGCCGCCGCGTGCGGGCCCGTACCGCAGACGTCGCCGATGGCGAAGCCGTAGACGCCGTCGCGGATGGGGAAGACGTCGTAGAAGTCACCGCCGACCTCGTTGCCCTCGCCGGCCGCGCGGTAGATGACCTCGACCTCGATGCCCTCGATCGCGGGCTGCTCAGGGGGCAGGAGGCTGCGCTGGAGGGACTGGCTGATGGCCGTGCGCTCGGAGTAGAGGCGGGCGTTGTCGAGGGCCAGGGCGGCCCGGCGGCTCAAGTCCTCGGCCAGTTCCAGGATTTCCTGGCGGAAGTGTTCGTCGGTGGGCTTGCCGAGGGTCAGCATGCCGATGACGCGGTTGCGGGCGACCAGCGGGAGGACCACTGTTTCGCCACCCACCGCAGATGCCGTGGCCAGGGTGGGGCCGATGCCCGAGCTGATGCGGCCGATGGGCTCGCCCAGGCCCAGGCTGCGCATGGAGGTGCGCAGGGCCGCCTGGTGGGCCGCCTCGGCGGGGGCCGACCAGACGCGGGCGCCCGGGGTGGGGACAGGGTCGGGCGGGGAGATCTTCGACAGCAACGACTTGATGCCGTCGATGAGTTCCTCGTCCTCGTGCAGGACGTACGACAGGTACGGCTCCGAGGCCTGGTCGGCGATCGTGTAGACCGCGCACCAGGTGGCGAGGGTGGGGACCGTCATCTGGGCCATCAGCGCCAGGGTCTGGTCGCGGTCCAGGGTGCCTGCCAGGAGGTCGGAGGCCTCGACCAGGAAGCTCAGGGAGCCTCGGCGCAGGCGTTCCAGTTCGCCCAGGCGGGCCGATTCCACCGCCAACGCGATGCGGTCCGCGGCGAATTGGAGGCGGAGGGCCTCTTCGTTGGAGTATCTGGCGGGGGCTTCGGCGGCGACGCCGAGGGAGCCGGTGAGGCGGCCCTCGACCTTCAGCGGGACCGTGACGACCGAGCGCATGCCCGTGCCGCTCAGCAGGGGGACCGCGCCCGGGACGGCCGACAGGTCGTCATGGACGGCCGGCATGCGGGCCGAGCCGTAGCGGCCGGGGCCGGCTTCGACGGGCACGCGCGCGAAGCGCTGGCGGGCGGACGGCAGGCCGGTGGAGGCGCGGACCTCCAACTCCGTCTCGTCGTCGGTCGCGAGGAGCAGAAAGGCCGAGTCGGCGTCGAGCATGTCGCGGGCGCGTTCCACCGTGCGCTGGAGGAGGCCGTCGAGGTCGTCCGGGGCCGGGGAGCCGATGAAGACCTCGAAGGGGTCGGTGCTCTGGCCGTCACCGCCGGAGGAGCTGTCGGAGGCCGGGATGCGCAACGGGGTCTGGAGGACCGCGCGTTCGTGGTCGCGGACGAGGAGGCAGACCGTGGAGGGCTCGCCGCCGGTGTCGCGGACGCGGAGATGGGAGGCGTACACGGGCGTGACGCGGCCGCTGGCGGCGCGGATGCCGTAACTGCCTTCCCAGCGCGAGAGCTGGAGGGCCTCGGCGATGCCGGTGCTGGTGCCCGGGGTGTGCGGCCAGGCGGCGAGGTCGGTCAGGGGCTTGCCGGTGACCTGTTCGGCCGGGTAGCCGAAGAGTTCCTCGGCGTCCTCGTTCCAGGCCGAGATGGCCGACGTACGGTCGATCTGGATGACGGCCACGCGGACGCGGCCGTCGGCCAGCGGCAGGAGGTCCGCGGGGAGGGACGGGCCGGCGGCGCGGGTGCCCACCGAGCGTTCGGGGAGGTCGAGCCGGAACCAGACCTGCTTGTGCGTGGGTGTGTAGTCCACGCCCCAGCGGCTGGCCAGGGCCGCGCACAGCTGGAGGCCGCGGCCGCCCTCGCGGTCGGGGCTGCCCATGGTGGCGGGGTGGCCCTGGAGCGGGATCTCGCGTTCCGGATAGTGGTCGGCGACCTCGATGCGTACGCCGTCGTCGCTGCGTAGGCACAGGACGTCCGCGGAGGTGCCCGCGTGGACCACGGCGTTCGTCACCAGTTCGCTGGTGAGCACCACCGCGTCGTCGACGATGTCGGCGAAGCCCCAGCCCTGGAGTGTGTCGCGGACGAAGGAGCGGGCGCTCGCGACCGATCGCCCGACGGGCTCGAAGCTGGCGGCCGCGCGCGCGGTGATCACTGAACTCCTCGTCCGGTTGTCGGCGTGCAGGGCTCCGTGGCCGACCGGCTCGTGCCGCTGTTGCGGCAGGCCGTCCGTCGGCCGGCGGTCCGGGGGAGGTCCCCCGGGGATCAGTCCGGTGGTCATGTTGTGCGGCCGCCCCTCCGATGCCCGCTCGTGCTCGTGCCACCGCCCAGGCCGGACGGACCGGCGCGGCTGGACAGCCGCATGCAAGGTTACTTACCTTCCCCGTCCATGCGGATGCCGGTCACCAGTGTTTCCGTCCGGAGGGTGTGCGGACCGTGTGCGAAGCTGCCGAACTGTTATGGCCGGGTTCAGCCAGGGTGAAACACTGGGCAAGCTTCTTGTGAAGGTCCGGGCAGGCCGGGTGTCTTCTGTCCACAGCGGGCAGCAGCCCGTGATGCGGCCTGGTATATCCGGCACCGACGCACAGCATTAACTGGTACGCCGAGCACTAGTACCGGAGCTCAGCAGTAACGGTCGACCCCTGCGGGAGGGACACAGTGGAGTCTGGCGCAGCGACGCGGGGCACTAAGACGCGCGCGAAAGGCGGACAGTCCCTGAACAACCAGCGCAAACCACGCGGCGGCACCACCGCGGTGGACACGGCTGCCCTGAACCGACTGCTGGCGGCTCTGGTGTCGATGCGGGACGGGAACTTCCGTAAGCGGCTCACCGTCTCGGGCGATGGCGTGATGTCCGAGATCGCGGCGGTCTATAACGAGGTCGCCGACCGGAATCTGCATCTGACCGGTGAGTTGTCCCGGGTCCGGCGGATGGTCGGGCGTGAGGGAAAGCTCACGGAACGGCTGGAAATCGGCGCCTGTGAGGGTTCATGGCTGACCGCCATCGACGCCTCCAACGCCCTGGTCGACGATCTCGTACGACCTGTTTCTGAGGTCGGGCGGGTGCTCTCCGCGGTCGCGGAGGGTGATCTGTCGCCGCGCATGGAGCTGCGGACGCAGGCGCCGGACGGGAGCGGGCATCCGCTGCGCGGTGAGTTCCTGAAGGTCGGGCGGACCGTCAACAATCTGGTCGACCAGCTCTCGACGTTCACCGACGAGGTCACGCGTGTGGCCAGCGAGGTGGGCACCGAGGGCAAGCTGGGCGGGCAGGCCAAGGTGCGCGGGATGTCGGGTTCGTGGAAGGACCTGACGGATTCGGTCAACACCATGGCGTACCGGCTGACGGCCCAGGTGCGGGACATCGCGCTGGTGACCACGGCTGTGGCCAAGGGTGATCTGTCCCGGAAGGTCACGGTTCACGTGGCCGGAGAGATGCTCGAACTGAAGAACACCGTCAACACGATGGTGGACCAGCTGTCGTCCTTCTCCTCCGAGGTGACCCGCGTCGCGCGCGAGGTGGGCGTCGAGGGCGAGCTGGGCGGGCAGGCGCAGGTGCCCGGTGTGGCGGGTGTGTGGAAGGACCTCACCGATTCGGTGAACCTGATGGCCGGCAATCTGACGGCTCAGGTGCGCGGGATCGCTCAGGTGACGACCGCGGTCGCCAGTGGTGATCTGTCGCAGAAGGTGACCGTGTCGGCGCGGGGCGAGGTCGCCCAGCTCGCGGACACGATCAACCAGATGACCGAGACGCTGCGGATCTTCGCGGACGAGGTCACGCGCGTGGCCAACGAGGTCGGTGCCGAGGGGCAGCTCGGTGGGCAGGCGAACGTGCCGGGTGCGGCGGGCACGTGGAAGGACCTCACGGACTCGGTCAACACCGTCTTCCGGAACCTGACCATTCAGGTGCGGGACATCGCGCAGGTGACGACGGCGGTGGCCAACGGTGACCTGTCGCAGAAGGTCACCGTCGACGTGGCCGGCGAGATGCTGGAGCTGAAGAACACCGTCAACGGGATGGTGGACCAGCTGTCGGCGTTCGGTGCCGAGGTCACGCGTGTGGCGCGCGAGGTCGGTGTCGAGGGTGAGCTGGGCGGACAGGCGCAGGTGTCGGGCGCGGCCGGTACCTGGAAGGACCTCACCGACTCCGTCAACACGGCGTTCCGGAACCTCACCGGACAGGTGAGGAACATCGCGCAGGTGACGACGGCGGTGGCCAACGGTGACCTGTCGCAGAAGGTCACCGTCGATGTGTCCGGCGAGATGCTTCAGCTGAAGAACACCGTGAACACGATGGTGGACCAGCTGTCGGCGTTCGCGGACCAGGTGACGCGGATGGCCCGGGACGTGGGCACCGAGGGCCGGCTGGGCGGTCAGGCCGTCGTACCGGGGGTTTCCGGTACGTGGAAGGAGCTCACCGACTCCGTCAACTTCATGGGTGGCAACCTCACCTCGCAGGTGCGGCAGATCGCCCAGGTGACGACCGCGGTGGCCCGGGGTGACCTGTCCCAGAAGATCGACGTCGACGCGCGCGGCGAGATCCTGGAGCTGAAGAACACCATCAACACGATGGTCGACCAGCTCTCCGCCTTCGCGGACCAGGTGACCCGGGTGGCCCGCGAGGTGGGGACTGAGGGGCGGCTGGGCGGTCAGGCTCAGGTGCCCGGCGTCGCGGGTGTGTGGCGCGACCTCACCGACTCCGTGAACGGCATGGCGTCCAACCTGACCGGTCAGGTGCGCAACATCGCGCAGGTCGCGACCGCGGTGGCCCGGGGTGACCTGTCCCAGAAGATCACCGTGGACGCGCGCGGCGAGATCCTGGAGCTGAAGAACACCCTGAACACGATGGTCGACCAGCTGTCGTCGTTCGCCGAAGAGGTCACCCGTGTGGCCCGCGAGGTGGGTACCGAGGGCATCCTCGGTGGTCAGGCCGAGGTGCAGGGGGTCTCCGGCACCTGGAAGGACCTCACGCAGTCCGTGAACTTCATGGCGAACAACCTGACCATCCAGGTCCGCAACATCGCCGAGGTCACGACCGCGGTCGCCAAGGGTGACCTGTCGAAGAAGATCACCGTCGACGCCAAGGGCGAGATCCTCGAGCTGGTCAGCACGGTCAACACGATGGTGGACCAGCTGTCGTCCTTCGCCGAGCAGGTGACCCGGGTGGCCCGTGAGGTGGGCACCGAGGGCATCCTGGGCGGGCAGGCCCATGTGCCGGGCGTTGTCGGCATCTGGAAGGACCTCAGCGACAACGTGAACCTCATGGCCAACAACCTGACCATGCAGGTGCGGAACATCTCCCAGGTCGCGTCCGCGGTCGCCAACGGCGACCTGACGCGGACGGTGACGATCGAGGCGCGCGGTGAGGTCGCGCAGCTCGCCGACACCTTCAACACCATGGTGAAGACGCTGAGTTCGTTCGCCGACCAGGTCACCAAGGTGGCCCGCGAGGTGGGTACGGACGGCATCCTCGGCGGACAGGCGCGGGTGCCGGGTGTGGCGGGTACGTGGAAGGACCTCACCGAGTCGGTGAACCAGATGGCGTCCAACCTGACCGGTCAGGTGCGGAACATCGCCATGGTGACCACGGCCATCGCCAAGGGTGACCTGACGAAGAAGATCGACATCGACGCGCGCGGCGAGATCCTGGAGCTGAAGACGACCATCAACACGATGGTCGACCAGCTGTCCTCCTTCGCCGAGGAGGTCACCCGGGTCGCCCGCGAGGTGGGCACGGAGGGGCAGCTCGGCGGCCAGGCACGCGTGCGTGACGTGGACGGCACCTGGCGGGACCTCACCGAGTCCGTGAACGAGATGGCCGGGAACCTGACCCGGCAGGTGCGTGCCATCGCGCGCGTGGCGACCGCGGTGACCCGTGGTGACCTGAACCTGAAGATCGACGTGGACGCGTCCGGGGAGATCCAGGAACTCCAGGACTACATCAACAAGATGATCGCCAACCTGCGCGACACCACGATCGCCAACAAGGAGCAGGACTGGCTCAAGGGCAACCTGGCCCGTATCTCCGCGCTGATGCAGGGCCGCCGCGATCTCGCGGACGTGGCCTCGCTGATCATGAGCGAGCTGACGCCGGTGGTGTCCGCGCAACACGGCGCGTTCTTCCTGGCGATGCCTCTCGTCGACGGCAAGGACGTCAGCGCCGGCCAGGAGGACTCGTACGAACTGCGCATGCTCGGGTCGTACGGCTACTCGATGGGCTCCATGCCGACGTCGTTCCGGCCGGGTGAGGCGCTCATCGGGACGGCCGCGCAGGAGAAGCGGACGATCCTCGTGGAGAACGCGCCCAGCGGGTATCTGAAGATCTCCTCCGGGCTCGGCGAGGCGCCTCCGGCGCAAGTGATCGTCCTTCCCGTGCTGTTCGAGGGCCAGGTGCTCGGCGTCATCGAGCTGGCCTCCTTCACTCCCTTTACGCAGATCCAGAAGGACTTCCTCAACCAGATCGCCGAGATGATCGCGACCAGCGTCAACACCATCTCCGTCAACACCAAGACCGAGGTGCTGCTGAAGCAGTCGCAGGAGCTGACCGAGCAACTCAGGGAGCGCTCGGCCGAGTTGGAGAACCGGCAGAAGGCCCTCCAGGCGTCCAACGCCGAACTGGAGGAGAAGGCCGAGCTGCTGGCCCGGCAGAACCGCGACATCGAGGTGAAGAACACCGAGATCGAGGAGGCGCGGCAGGTCCTGGAGGAGCGCGCCGAGCAACTCGCCGTGTCGATGCGCTACAAGAGCGAGTTCCTCGCCAATATGTCGCACGAGCTGCGGACGCCGCTCAACTCGCTGCTGATCCTGGCCAAGCTGCTCGCCGACAACGCGGACGCCAACCTCACCCCCAAGCAGGTCGAGTTCGCCGAGACCATCCACGGGGCCGGCTCCGACCTGCTCCAGCTCATCAACGACATCCTCGACCTGTCGAAGGTCGAGGCGGGCAAGATGGACGTCTCCCCGACGCGCATCGCGCTCGTCCAGCTCGTCGACTACGTGGAGGCCACCTTCCGGCCGCTGACCGCGGAGAAGGGCCTGGACCTGTCCGTACGGGTCTCGCCCGAGCTGCCCGCCACGCTGCACACCGACGAGCAGCGGCTGCTCCAGGTGCTGCGCAACCTGCTCTCCAACGCGGTGAAGTTCACCGACTCCGGAGCGGTGGAGCTGGTGATCCGGCCGGCCAACGCGGACGTGCCGGTGCAGATCCGCGAGCAGCTCCTGGAGACCGGTTCGCTGCGGGACCCGGACGCCGATCTGATCGCGTTCTCCGTCACCGACACCGGGATCGGGATCGCGGCCAGCAAGATGCGGGTGATCTTCGAGGCGTTCAAGCAGGCCGACGGCACCACCAGCCGCAAGTACGGCGGTACGGGCCTCGGGCTGTCCATCTCGCGGGAGATCGCCCAGCTGCTGGGCGGTGAGATCCACGCCCAGAGCGAGCCGGGGCGCGGGTCGACCTTCACGCTCTATTTGCCGCTGCACCCGAGCGAACTGCCGCCGCAGGGCTATCAGCAGCCCATGCCCGCCCTGGAGGCCGGTGAGCTGCTCGCCTCGGAGAACAACGGGCTGTCCGAGGTGGAGGTCGAGACACCGGCCGAGGTGCGGTCGTACCAGGAGACGCAGAACGGTGCCGCGGCCCTGTTCCGGCGCCGCCGCCGGGCCCTGCCGGAGGCCGAACAGCCGCCTCAGGAGCGGTGGTCGGCGACGGAGCAGAACCCGGTCACGGAGGCGCGGCCCGGGATCCGGTTCGGCGGCGAGAAGGTGCTCATCGTCGACGACGACATCCGTAACGTCTTCGCGCTGACCAGCGTCCTGGAGCAGCACGGGCTGTCCGTGCTGTACGCCGAGAACGGCCGCGAGGGCATCGAGGTCCTGGAGCAGCACGACGACGTGACGGTCGTGCTGATGGACATCATGATGCCGGAGATGGACGGGTACGCGACGACGACGGCGATCCGCAGGATGCCGCAGTTCGCGGGCCTGCCGATCATCGCGCTGACCGCGAAGGCGATGAAGGGCGACCGGGAGAAGGCGATCGAGTCGGGCGCCTCCGACTACGTCACCAAGCCGGTCGATCCCGATCATCTGCTCACGGTCATGGAGCAGTGGATGCGGGGCGCGTGACGGGACCGGTGCGCGGAGCGTGCGGGGCCGCGTCACCGGACCCGCGCGGGAAGCGGGCGGGTCGCCGTGGCGGGGAACCGGTGCGGGAATCGTGAGGGGTGCGTGACGGTACGGCGTGAGGGTCGCGTGACCGGACGGGGCAGGCTTCGCGTGGATGCTGCGGGAACCTTCTGTGTTCACGCGGAGTTGCTGACTCAGTGTGCTCGCAGCCGTGTAGAAGTACGGGATTCGGGGAACCTTCTGGTCTCCGCTTGCGTTTCTGCTACGTGCACAGTGACATCGCGGTGACAGGGTGTGGCGACGGGCGGGGTGCGGCTACCATGACCGGCACAAGGTTGGGCGGCGAAAGGGAGTCGTCCCCAGGGGCGGCGCCCGGTGCACATCCGGGGCGAGGAGGGCGGGCCATGGTGCAGAAGGCCAAGATCCTCCTGGTCGATGACCGGCCGGAGAATCTGCTGGCGCTGGAGGCCATCCTCTCCGCGCTCGATCAGACACTGGTGCGGGCATCGAGCGGGGAGGAAGCGCTCAAAGCGCTGCTCACTGACGATTTCGCGGTCATTCTGCTGGACGTCCAGATGCCGGGCATGGACGGCTTCGAGACCGCCGCGCACATCAAGCGGCGGGAGCGCACCCGGGACATCCCGATCATCTTCCTCACCGCGATCAACCACGGCCCGCACCACACGTTCCGTGGGTACGCGGCCGGCGCGGTCGACTACATCTCCAAGCCGTTCGACCCGTGGGTGTTGCGCGCGAAGGTCTCCGTTTTCGTCGAGCTCTACATGAAGAACTGCCAGCTGCGGGAGCAGGCGGCGCTGCTGCGGCTCCAGTTGGAGGGTGGCACCGGCGGCAAGGCACCGGCGGCCGGCGAGGCGAAGGAGCCGGCGGGGCTGCTCGCCGAGCTGTCGGCGCGGCTCGCGGCGGTCGAGGAGCAGGCCGAGGCGCTGTCCAAGCAGCTCGACGACGAGTCGGCGGACGCGGCGGCGGTCGCCACGGCGGCGCATCTCGAACGCAAACTCACCGGTTTGCGGCGGGCGCTGGACGCCCTCGAACCGGGCGCCGGAAGCACGTCGGCGGTGCCCTCCCAGAACTGATGCCCGGGCGCGGCCCAGTTGTGCGTGAGCACACGTCAGTTTCCAGTCCCCGCAAGGGCGACACGAACGGGTGAAGCAGTGGGCACGCGTGTCCCTTGTCGTCTCCACCGGTAACCTCACACCTATGGCCTCACGTCCCTCCGCTGCCAAGAAGCAGCCCGCGAAGAAGGCGGCGGCTCCGGCGAAGAAGGCCGCCGCGAAGAAGGCTCCTGCGAAGAAGGCGCCCGCCAAGAAGGCCGCGGCGAAGAAGGCCGCGCCGCCTCCGAAGCCGGCGCCGAACCCGACCGGCGGCATCTACAGGCTGGTACGCGCCGTCTGGCTGGGCCTGGCGCACGCCGTGGGCGCGGTGTTCCGCGGCATAGGGAACGGTGCCAAGAACCTCGACCCGGCGCACCGCAAGGACGGCGTCGCGCTGCTGCTGCTCGGCCTCGCGCTGATCTGCGCGGCCGGCACCTGGTCGAACCTGCGCGGTCCGGTCGGCGACCTCGTGGAGATCATCGTGACCGGCGCCTTCGGGCGCCTCGACCTGCTCGTGCCGATACTGCTCGCGGTCATCGCCGCACGGTTCATCCGGCACCCCGAGAAGCCCGAGGCCAACGGCCGGATCGTCATCGGCCTCTCGGCGCTCGTCATCGGAGTGCTCGGGCAGGTCCACATCGCGTGCGGCGCGCCCGCCCGCAGCGACGGCATGCAGGCCATAAGGGACGCCGGCGGGCTCATCGGCTGGGGTGCGGCGACTCCGCTGACGTACGCCATGGGCGAGGTCCTCGCCGTACCGCTGCTCGTGCTGCTCACCGTCTTCGGGCTGCTCGTCGTCACGGCCACGCCGGTCAACGCCATCCCGCGGCGGCTGCGGGAGCTCGGGGTGCGGCTGGGGGTGCTGCACGATCCGGGGGCGGACGAGTTCGACGAGTTCTCCGACGACGAGCGCTACGACGAGCAGTGGCGTGAGGCGTTGCCCGCACGCGCGCGCAAGCGCGCTCAGACGCCCGAGACGTACGACCCCGAGGGCGCCGAGCAGGAGGCCCTCTCGCGGCGTCGTGGGCGCCCCAGGCGCTCCGCCGTGCCGCAGCCCGACATGGACCGGCAGATGGACGCCGTGGACGTCGCCGCGGCCGCCGCAGCCGCGCTCGACGGCGCCGTGCTGCACGGGATGCCGCCGTCGCCGATCGTCGCCGACCTCACCCAGGGGGTGAGCGTGGGGGACCGGGAGGAGACCACCCCGACGCCGGTCCCGGCCTCCAAGCCCGTGCCGGCTGCGCGGCCCAGGCAGGAGAAGCTGAAGGTCGAGGTCGCCGACCTCACCAAGCCGGCACCCGAGGCCCCGAGCGAGCTGCCGCCGCGCGCCGAGCAGCTCCAGCTGTCGGGCGACATCACCTACTCGCTGCCCTCGCTCGACCTCCTGGAGCGCGGCGGACCCGGCAAGACGCGCAGCGCCGCCAACGACGCGGTCGTCGCCTCGCTCCAGAACGTCTTCATGGAGTTCAAGGTCGACGCGGCCGTCACCGGCTTCACGCGCGGGCCGACGGTCACGCGCTACGAGGTCGAACTCGGCCCCGCCGTGAAGGTGGAGCGGATCACCGCGCTGACCAAGAACATCGCGTACGCCGTCGCCAGTCCCGACGTACGGATCATCTCGCCGATCCCCGGCAAGTCCGCGGTCGGTATCGAGATCCCGAACACCGACCGGGAGATGGTCAACCTCGGTGACGTGCTGCGACTGGCCGCCGCTGCGGAGGACGACCACCCGATGCTGGTAGCGCTCGGCAAGGACGTCGAGGGCGGCTATGTGATGGCCAACCTCGCGAAGATGCCGCACGTGCTCGTCGCCGGAGCCACCGGTTCCGGTAAGTCGTCGTGCATTAACTGCTTGATCACTTCCATCATGGTCCGCGCGACCCCGGAGGACGTGCGGATGGTCCTGGTGGACCCCAAGCGCGTCGAGCTGACGGCGTACGAGGGCATTCCGCACCTGATCACGCCGATCATCACCAACCCGAAGCGGGCCGCCGAGGCGCTCCAGTGGGTCGTACGGGAAATGGACCTGCGCTACGACGACCTGGCGGCGTTCGGGTACCGGCACATCGACGACTTCAACCAGGCGATCCGCGACGGCAAGCTCAAGACGCCCGAGGGCAGCGAGCGGGAACTCAAGACGTACCCGTATCTGCTGGTGATCGTCGACGAGCTCGCCGACCTGATGATGGTCGCGCCGCGTGACGTCGAGGACTCGATCGTGCGCATCACGCAGCTCGCGCGCGCGGCCGGCATCCACCTGGTGCTCGCCACGCAGCGGCCGTCGGTCGACGTCGTCACCGGTCTGATCAAGGCCAACGTGCCCTCGCGGCTCGCCTTCGCCACCTCGTCCCTGGCCGACTCCCGGGTCATCCTCGACCAGCCCGGTGCCGAGAAGCTGATCGGCAAGGGCGACGGGCTGTTTCTGCCGATGGGGGCGAACAAGCCCACCCGTATGCAGGGCGCCTTCGTCACCGAGGACGAGGTCGCGGCCGTCGTCCAGCACTGCAAGGACCAGATGGCGCCGGTCTTCCGGGACGACGTCACCGTGGGCACCAAGCAGAAGAAGGAGATCGACGAGGAGATCGGCGACGACCTGGACCTGCTGTGCCAGGCGGCCGAGCTGGTCGTCTCCACGCAGTTCGGCTCGACGTCCATGCTCCAGCGCAAGCTGCGCGTCGGGTTCGCCAAGGCGGGTCGTCTGATGGACCTGATGGAGTCGCGCGGGATCGTCGGGCCGAGCGAGGGATCCAAGGCACGTGACGTTCTTGTGAAGGCTGATGAGCTGGATGGCGTGCTCGCGGTGATCCGCGGGGAGGCTTAGGAGGACGTCACCTCCGGAAACGGGGCGCAAGGGTCATCTTGCGGACGGGTGGGCCACTGATGGGTGTTCGATCGTGACTCACCCGTAAGGGATCATTGAGCAACCGTTTCCCTTCGGCGTACGTCAAGTTGAGGGAAGCGAAAAGCTGCTGCCCCACCATCGGCGTGTCCGGCCATACCGATGGCGTACAAAGTCCCACCGCCCGGTTGCCCCACCCTTTCGCACCCCCCCTAGACTGAACCCTCAGCACAGGTGGCTTAAACGCTCGAAAGGCGCCCCCGTGTCCATCGGCAACTCCCCTGAAGACGAGCGTCCGTTCGAAGACGACCGCGAGGAAGCCCGAATCTCCGTCGGCCGTGCCCTCCAGCAGGCACGTATCGCGGCCGGGCTGACCGTCGACGACGTCAGCAACGCCACCCGGGTCCGTATCGCCATCGTGCATGCCATCGAAGCGGACGACTTCACCCCCTGCGGCGGTGACGTCTACGCCCGAGGCCACATCCGGACCCTGGCCAAGGCCGTACGCCTCGACCCGGCCCCCCTCCTCGCCCAGTACGACGCCGACCACGGCGGCCGTCCCGCGCCGACCCCGGCGGCCCCGCTGTTCGAGGCGGAACGCATCCGTCCCGAGCGTCGCGGGCCCAACTGGACCGCGGCCATGGTCGCCGCGATCGTCGCCGTGATCGGATTCGTCGGGTTCACCGCGTTCAAGGGCGACGACGAGGGCGGCAAGGCACAGGTCGCCGACGGCTCCACGCCCACGGCCGGCAAGTCCGCCACGCCCACTCCGAAGAGCGAGAAGCCCGAGTCGCCGAAGCCGGACCCGTCCGACAGCGCCATCGCGGCGGCTCCGCAGGACAAGGTGACCGTCCGGGTGAGCGCCCCTGACGGCAAGAGCTGGATCTCCGCCAAGGACCACAACGGCCGGCTGCTCTTCGACGGTCTGCTTCAGCAGGGCGAGTCGAAGACCTTCCAGGACAGCGAGAAGATCAACCTCGTCCTCGGTGACGCCGGGGCGATCCAGCTGTATGTGAACGGCAAGAAGATCGACGACGACTGGGCGCCCGGCGCCGTGGAGCGCCTGACGTACACCAAGGGCGACCCGCAGGTCGGCTGAGGCTCGGCGCGTGCTCGACGGGGTTGGTGATCTTCACCAACCCCGTCGACGTTTGTTGTCGGTGGGACAAAGTAGTCTTGAGCCCATGCCTGAACGCCGTACCGTCGCACTCGTCACTCTTGGCTGCGCCCGTAACGAGGTGGACTCGGAGGAGCTCGCAGGCCGCTTGGAGGCGGACGGCTGGGACCTCGTGAAGGACGCCGCGGACGCGGATGTCGCCGTCGTCAACACCTGCGGCTTCGTCGACGCCGCCAAGAAGGACTCCGTCGACGCCCTCCTGGAGGCCAACGACCTCAAGGGACATGGCAGAACCCAGGCCGTCGTGGCGGTGGGCTGCATGGCCGAGCGGTACGGAAAGGACCTCGCCGAGGCCCTCCCCGAAGCCGACGGCGTGCTCGGCTTCGACGACTACGCCGACATCTCCGACCGCCTCCAGACCATCCTGAACGGCGGCATCCACGCCTCGCACACCCCGCGCGACCGCCGCAAGCTGCTGCCGATCAGCCCGGCCGAGCGCCAGGAGTCGGCGGCCGAGGTGGCGCTGCCCGGGCACGGCCCCGTGGACCTCCCGGAGGGGCTCGCTCCGTCCTCCGGCCCGCGCGCGCCCCTGCGCCGCCGTCTGGACGGCTCCCCGGTCGCCTCGGTGAAGCTTGCCTCCGGCTGCGACCGGCGCTGCACGTTCTGCGCCATCCCGTCCTTCCGCGGCTCGTTCATCTCCCGGCGGCCCTCGGACGTGCTGAACGAGGCGCGCTGGCTGGGCGAGCAGGGCGTCAAGGAGATCATGCTGGTCTCCGAGAACAACACCTCCTACGGCAAGGACCTGGGCGACATCCGTCTGCTGGAGTCCCTGCTGCCCGAGCTCGCCGAGGTCGACGGCATCGAGCGGGTGCGCGTCAGCTACCTCCAGCCCGCCGAGATGCGGCCCGGCCTCATCGACGTGCTGACGTCCACGCCCAAGGTCGTGCCCTACTTCGACCTGTCCTTCCAGCACTCCGCGCCCGACGTGCTGCGCTCCATGCGCCGCTTCGGTGACACCGACCGCTTCCTGGAGCTGCTCGACACCATCCGGAGCAAGGCCCCGCAGGCGGGTGTGCGCTCCAACTTCATCGTCGGCTTCCCCGGTGAGAGCGAGGCCGATCTGGCCGAGCTGGAGCGGTTCCTCAATGGTGCGAGGCTGGACGCGATCGGCGTCTTCGGCTACTCCGACGAGGAGGGCACCGAAGCGGCCACGTACGAGAACAAGCTGGACGAGGACGTCGTCGCCGAGCGGCTGGCACGTGTCTCCCGGCTCGCCGAGGAGCTGGTCTCGCAGCGGGCCGAGGAGCGCGTGGGCGAGACCGTGCACGTGCTGGTGGAGTCCGTGGACGACGAGGGCGTGTACGGGCGCGGTGCGCACCAGGCGCCGGAGACGGACGGCCAGGTGCTGCTCACGAGCGGCGAGGAGCTGAGTGTCGGCCGTATCGTCGAGGCGAAGGTGGTCGGTACCGAGGGTGTCGATCTGGTGGCCGAGCCGGTGACGGGCTCACTCGCGTGTAGTGAGGAGGCGGGCAGATGACCGGAGTACCGGCATCCGCCGCGGGCGGCCCCTCCAAGGCGGGCACTGCCCAGATGGGTGCGGCCGGTGCCGACAACGGTGGCAAGTCCGCGCGCGGCGGGAAGATCGCGGCCGCGGCCGTCGACCAGGCCAGCCTCTGGAACATCGCCAACATCCTGACGATGATCCGGCTGCTGCTGGTGCCGGGCTTCGTCGCGCTGATGCTGGCCGACGGCGGACACGACCCCGCGTGGCGCTCGTTCGCCTGGGCCGCCTTCTCGATCGCCATGATCACCGACCTCTTCGACGGTCATCTGGCGCGCACCTACAACCTCGTCACCGACTTCGGGAAGATCGCCGACCCCATCGCCGACAAGGCGATCATGGGGGCGGCGCTGATCTGTCTGTCCGGCCTCGGCGATCTGCCGTGGTGGGTGACCGCGGTCATTCTCGGCCGGGAACTCGGGATCACGCTGCTGCGTTTCATCGTCATCCGGTACGGCGTCATCCCGGCGAGCCGCGGCGGCAAGCTCAAGACCCTCGCCCAGGGCATCGCGGTCGGGATGTACATCCTGGCGCTGACGGGGTGGCTGGCCACTGCGAGGTTCTGGGTGATGGCCGTGGCGGTCGTCCTGACCGTGGCGACCGGCCTCGACTATGTGAGACAAGCCATTGTGCTGCGCAGGCAGGGAATCGCCGAGCGCGAAGCGGCGTTGGAGGAGACGGAAGCGTGAGTTCCCCGGCCACTGAAGTGGTGCGACTACTGGCGGTGAAGGGCGAGACCCTCGCGGTCGCCGAGTCGCTCACCGGTGGATTGGTTGCGGCGGAAATCACAGCGGCTCCCGGGGCCTCGCAGGCCTTCCGCGGTTCGGTGACGGCCTACGCCACCGAACTGAAGCACGAAGTGCTCGGTGTCGACGCCGCCCTGCTGGCGGCGCGCGGCGCGGTGGACCCGCAGGTCGCGGCCCAGATGGCGGCCGGCGTACGCAAGGTGCTCGGCGCTGACTGGGGCATTGCGACCACGGGCGTCGCAGGACCGGAAGAACAGGACGGAAAGCCCGTCGGGACGGTCTACGTGGCGGTCGACGGCCCGGCCTCGGAGCTCTCCGATGGCGGGAAAGTGGCGTCGCTGCGGTTGAACGGCGACCGCGCGGAAATTCGTATGGAGAGTGTACGGAGCGTACTCGCACTGCTCCTTCAGGAGCTTGCGGGCGAACAGACCGGGAATGAGCGGGCACAGGATACGGAACGGAACGGGGGGTTTTGATGTTTGCAGCCCTGAGTGAACACGACATCGCTCCCCGCACGGCCGCGGCGCAAGGCGGTACGGTGGGGCGTGAAGGATGCGGCTACGCGGTCCGAGGAGGGAGCCACCGATGATTCTGCTCCGTCGCCTGCTGGGTGACGTGCTGCGTCGGCAGCGCCAACGCCAGGGCCGTACTCTGCGCGAAGTCTCCTCGTCCGCCCGAGTTTCACTCGGCTATCTCTCCGAGGTGGAGCGGGGGCAGAAGGAGGCTTCCTCCGAGCTGCTCTCCGCCATCTGCGACGCGCTGGACGTACGGATGTCCGAACTGATGCGGGAAGTGAGCGACGAGCTCGCCCTCGCCGAGCTGGCCCAGTCCGCTGCGGCCACCCCCAGCGAGACCGTGCCCACGCCGGTACGTCGTCCGATGCTGGGTGCCGTCTCGGTGACCGGTGTGCCACCGGAACGGGTGACCATCAAGGCGCCCGCCGAGGCAGTGGACGTCGTCGCCGCCTGAGCGCCACGCGCGTACGCCCTCGGGTTCCGCTCGAGGACGGGCTGACGATGCGCTGAGAAGTGCAAAGCACTCTGCGAAGTGCGCGAGGCCCCGGCCGGGTCTCTCCGGAACATCTGGAGAGGCGTCGGCCGGGGCTTTCGTGCATCGTGGAACAGCGTTGTGGAACCGCATCGTGAAAAGCGTTGTGGAACCGCATCGTGGAACCGCTGGGCTCGGGGCTGTGCACAGGAATCGGAGCATGCGCATGTACGTCGTGAAGAGCCCGTTGTCCGACACGGACCTGAAGACCGTGGCCGAGGCTCTGCAAGGGGCGCTCGTCGATCTGGTGGACCTCGCCCTCGTGGCGAAGCAGATCCACTGGAACGTGGTCGGGCCGCGGTTCCGGTCCGTGCATCTGCAACTCGACGAGGTCGTGGACATCGCGCGCACCCACTCCGACACCGTCGCCGAGCGGGCCTCCGCGCTGGGCGTCCCGCCGGACGGGCGTGCGGCGACCGTGGCGGCGGGCAGCGGCATCGGCGCGGTGTCCGAGGGATGGGTGAAGGACGCGGACGCGGTGGGGACGCTGGTGGACGCGCTGGGCGCGGTGATCGGGCGGATGCGGGAGCGGGTGGCGGCCACCGGTGACGCCGACCCCGTCAGCCAGGACCTCTTCATCGGGATCACGGCGGATCTGGAGAAGCATCACTGGATGTTCCAGGCCGAGAACGGGTGAAGCGGGGGCCAATGGTGCCTCGGTGTGCCCTTGGTGCGCCCTGTCGGCGGTCGGGGCCCGGGCCTAGCGTCGGTTTCCGTGGTCTTGCCGGGTGCCCTGAGGGCTTCGGGTTCTGCGGGCTGGAGGTGGGGTCGTGGTCCGTCCGATAGTGCGGTGGGGGGCGGCTCTCACGCTGGGGGCGCTGTGGTGGTGGGCTGTGCTGCGACTGGCGCTGGCCCCCGGTGCGGGGGTGCTGGAGGGTGCCGTCGCGGCCGGAGGGTGGGGGCTGAGCCTGCTGCCGGTGCACTGTGTGCCGAGGGCGCGGGCGGCCGGGGCGCTGGCCGTGGGGCGCTGGCGGGGTACGACGACGTCGGCGCCCGGGAACACCGTCACCACGGCATCGCCACGCCGCCGTTCGGGCGCAGGATCTGGCCCGTCGTGAAGGACGCGGCGTCGGACGCCAGGTACAGCACGGCGTGAGCCACCTCGTGGGATCGGCCTACCCGGCCCAGCGGTGACATGCGGGCCATCAGGGCCTCGGTCCGCTCCTGGGCCTCACCGTGGCGGTCGGTCATCGGCGTACGGATCCAGCCCGGGGCGACGGCGTTGACCCGGATGCCGTGCCGGCCGACCTCGGTCGCCAGGGTCTTCGTCAGCTGCACGACGGCCGCCTTGGCCGCGCCGTAGGCGAGCAGGCCGGGACCGCCGGTGTCGACGGCGCCCGAGGCCATGGTGACGATGCTGCCCCGGGTCTGCCGGGCGATCATCAGGCGGGCCGCCTCCTGGGAGGCGTACAGCACGCCCTTGAAGTTGACGTTCAGGACGCGGTCGAGATCCGCGTCCGCGGTCTCCAGGACGGGGCTGCTGTGCATGATCCCGGCGATCGCGGCCAGCACGTCCAGGTGCTCGCAGGAGGCGATGGCCTCGCGGAGCCGGTTGCGGTCCGTCACGTCGAGGTGGTGGGTGTGGGCGGTGCCGCCCGCGTCCTTGATGAGGGTCGCCGTCTCGTGCAGGCCCTGCGGGTCGCGGTCGGCGCAGTGCACGGTGGCGCCCGCTTCGGCGAGCAGGACCGCACAGGCGCGGCCGATACCGCCGGCGGCGCCGGTGACGAAGGCGGTGCGTCCGGTCAGGTCGTACGCGCTGACGGTCATGAGGGGACGGTACGAGGGTTTCTGACGGGTCGTCAATTAGTCGTACGGTGTGGGGTTGCGGGGTGCGGGGTGGTCCCCGGGGCGGGTCCCCTCTGGCACGTCGGGCACCAGTAGGTGGGGCGTTCGCGGGAGCCGTCGCCCTGGTTGGCCAGCCGGACGGGGGTGTGGCAGCGCAGGCAGGGGATGCGGGCGCGGCCGTAGACGAAGAGGTCCTGGCCGTGGCGGCCCGTGGTGGTGCGGACCGGGCGGTCGCGGTTGGCCTCCAGGAGCTTCTTGGCCAGCGCGGGGAGCTTGGCGGCGCGGTCGGCGGGGAGCGCGCCGACGGGGAGCCAGGGGGTCACGCCCAGGAGGAAGCAGAGCTCGCTCTTGTAGACATTGCCGATTCCGGCGAGGTTGCGCTGGTCGAGGAGGGCCTCGCCGAGGGGGCGGGCGGGGTCGCTCAGGAGGTTGGCGAGGACGCGGTCGGGGTTCCAGTCCGGGCCCAGGAGGTCGGGGCCGAGGTGGCCTACGACGCGTTCCTCGTCGCTGGTGCGGAGGAGTTCCAGGACGGGGAGGCGGTAGCCGACGGCCGTCCGGTCGGCGTTGCCGAGGATCGCGCGGATCTGGTGGGCGGGGCCGCCGGTCCAGCGTCGGCCGTTGGCGTACACCTTCCAGGAGCCGTCCATCTTGAGGTGCGAGTGGAGGGTCAGGCCGCCCTCGATGCGGGTCAGGAGGTGCTTGCCGCGCGGGGTGACGTCCAGGACGGTGCGGCCGGTGAGGTCGGCCGTGGCGAACTTGGGGACGCGCAGGTCGCTGCGGGTGAGTGGCTGGCCGGCGAGGGCGGTGTGGAGGCGGGTCGCTGTCTGCCAGACGGTGTCTCCTTCGGGCATGGGTCAAGGGTGGCATGGGGTGGGAGGCCGGCGCCCAGTGGGCGGGGGGCTGCTGTGGTGTGGCGGGTGCGGCGTGTGGGTGGCTTGTCGGGCAGTTCCCCGCGCCCCTGGGTGGGTGTGGGCTGCCGTCGGCGCAGAAGGGTCGGTGGGGTGTGTCAGGCCCTTAGCCGAAGGCCTCGTGGGGTGGCGATGAAGCCTGCTGATTCCAGGAGGGTGCCGAGGGGTGAGGTCAGGGCTGAGGCGCCGTTGACGCGTTCTACCGTGACCGTACCCAGGGATCCCGCGCGGGCGGCTGCCGCCAGGGCGTCGGCTGCCATCTGGAGGCGGGGGTCCTCGGTGGGTTTGGTGTTCGGGTCCTCGGGCCAGGCCAGGAGGGTCTTGCCGCCGCGCTCCATGTAGAGCGTCAGCTCACCGTCGACCAGGACCACCAGGGAGCCCGCCTTGCGGCCGGCCTTGTGCCCGGCGCCGGTGGGGGGCTCGGGCCAGGGCAGGGCGGCGCCGTAGGCGTTCGCCGGGTCGGCGGCGGCCAGGACGACGGCTCGGGTGTCGGGGGAGGGGCGGTCGCGGCGGTGCGGTGCGGGGGCGCGGTGGTCGCGGGGGGAGACGTAGTGGTCGCCTGAGGTGGGGGCCTGGGCCGGGGGTAGAGGGTCGTACGTGTCGTCGAGGCCCAGGGGGGCCTGGTCTCCGTTGGTCTGCCAGAAGTCGGTGCCGGCGTCTGGAGTGCTGAAGTCGGCGTACGCGGTGAAGTCGTCGGTCGCCGGGGCGGCGGCGTCGCCCTGGCCGCGTTCGCGGGCGTTCGCCGCCGCGCGGAGGCGGTCCACCGCGCCGTCCATCGCGAACTGGGCGGCGCCGAGGCCCTCCACCACATAGCCGCGGCGGGCCTGGCCGGTCTCCTCGAACGCGGACAGGATGCGGTACGTCGCCGAGAAGCCGCCCTCGACGCCCTCCGCGGCGACCGCGCCCCGGGTCACCACGCCGTGCCGGTCGAGGAGGGTGCGGGCGAGGGCGTGGGCGCGCACGGTGGCGTCGGGCTCGCGGTCGGGCAGCAGGGACCAGCGGCCGGCGACGGTGGGCGGGCCGGTGCGGGACGCCGGGCGGGCGGCGGCGGTGAGGGAGCCATAACGGCCGCGCGGCATCGTGCGCTTGGCGCGGTGGGCCGTCGAGCCGGCCGTGCGGCCCGAGCCCAGCAGGGAGCGCATGGGCGTGAGGGTGTCGTTGGTGAGGCGGCCGGACCAGGCCAGGTCCCAGACGGCGTCGGCGAGCTGGGGGTCGGTGGCGTCGGGGTGGGTGGTCGCGCGGACCTGGTCGGCGATCTGGCGGAAGAACAGGCCGTAGCCGCCGGAGAGGGCGGTGAGGACGGAGTCGTGGAGAGCCGTCAGCTCCAGGGGATGCGGGGGCGGCAGGAGGAGGGGGGCCGCGTCCGCGACGTAGAGGGACACCCAGCCGTCCTTGCCGGGCAGGGAACCGGCCCCGGCCCACACCACCTCGCCGGCGGAGGTGAGTTCGTCGAGCATCGCCGGGGTGTAGTTCGCCACGCGGGAGGGCAGGACCAGCTTCTCCAGGGCGGAGGCGGGGACCGACGCGCCCTGCAACTGCTCTATGGCACGCACCAGGCCGTCGATGCCGCGCAGGCCGTGGCCCTTGCCGATGTGCTGCCACTGGGGGAGGAACTGCGCGAGCGCGGGCGGCGGCACCGGTTCGAGTTCATGGCGCAGGGCGGCCAGGGAGCGGCGGCGGAGGCGGCGGAGCACGGCCGCGTCGCACCACTCCTGGCCGATGCCCGCCGGATGGAACTCCCCTTGTACGACACGGCCGTTCGCGGCGAGGCGCTGCAACGCGCCCTCCGTGACCGCCACGCCCAGACCGAAGCGGGCCGCCGCGGTCGCCGAGGTGAACGGGCCGTGGGTGCGGGCGTAGCGCGCGAGGAGGTCGCCCAGCGGGTCCTTGACCGGCTCGGTGAAGGCCTCGGGGACGCCGACCGGCAGTGCGGTGCCCAGTGCGTCGCGCAGCCGGCCCGCGTCCTCGATCGCCGCCCAGTGGTCGGTGCCGGAGATGCGGACCCGGATGGCGCGGCGGGCCTTGGCGAGGTCCTGCGCCCACTGCGGTTCCGCGCCTCGTTCCGTCAACTCCGCGTCCGTGAGCGGGCCGAGGAGGCGGAGGAGGTCCGCGACGCTCTCCGCGTCCTTCGCGCGGCGGTCCTCGGTGAGCCACTGAAGTTCCCGCTCCAGCTCCGCCAGGACCTCGGCGTCGAGCAGCTCGCGCAGCTCCGCCTGGCCGAGCAGCTCCGCCAGCAGACGGGAGTCGAGGGACAGGGCCGCGGCACGGCGCTCGGCGAGCGGGGAGTCTCCCTCGTACAGGAACTGGGCGACATAACCGAAGAGGAGCGAGCGGGCGAAGGGGGAGGGCTCGGCGGTGGTGACCTCGACGAGGCGGACCTTGCGGGACTCCAGGTCGCCCATCAGCTCGACCAGGCCGGGGACGTCGAAGACGTCCTGGAGGCACTCGCGGACCGCCTCCAGGACGATCGGGAACGAACCGAACTCGCTGGCCACCTCAAGGAGTTGCGAGGCGCGCTGGCGCTGCTGCCACAGCGGGGTGCGCTTGCCGGGGTTGCGCCGGGGGAGCAGTAGGGCTCGAGCGGCGCATTCGCGGAACCGGGAGGCGAACAGTGCCGAGCCGCCGACCTGGTCGGTGACGATCTGGTCGACCTCGCCCTTGTCGAAGACCACGTCCGCCGCGCCCACCGGGGCCTGGTCGGCGTCGTACTCCGTGCCGAGCTTCATCGGTTCCTGGTCCAGCAGGTCAAGGCCCATCAGGTCGGCGTCGGGGAGGCGCAGGACGATGCCGTCGTCCGCGTGCATCACCTGGGCGTCCATGCCGTAGCGCTCGGAGAGCTTGGCGCCCAGGGCGAGGGCCCAGGGGGCGTGCACCTGGGCGCCGAAGGGGGAGTGGACGACGACGCGCCAGTCGCCGAGTTCGTCACGGAAGCGCTCCACGACGATGGTGCGATCGTCCGGGATGTGGCCGCAGGCCTCGCGTTGTTCGTCGAGGTAGGTGAGGACGTTGTCGGCCGCCCAGGTGTCCAGGCCCGCCGCGAGCAGGCGTGGGCGGGACTTCTCCTTGGGCATCGAGCCGACTTCCCGGAGGAACGCGCCGACCGCGCGGCCGAGTTCGAGCGGCCGGCCCAGCTGGTCGCCCTTCCAGAACGGCAGCCGGCCCGGGACGCCGGGGGCCGGGGAGACCAGGACACGGTCGCGGGTGATGTCCTCGATCCGCCAGGAGCTGGTGCCGAGTGTGAAGACGTCACCCACGCGCGACTCGTAGACCATCTCCTCGTCCAGCTCGCCGACCCTTCCACCGCCCTTCTTGGGGTCGGCGCCGGCGAGGAAGACGCCGAAGAGGCCGCGGTCCGGGATCGTGCCGCCGGAGGTGACCGCGAGGCGCTGGGCGCCGGGGCGGCCGGTGATGGTTCCGGCGACCCGGTCCCAGACGACGCGGGGGCGGAGTTCCGCGAAGGCGTCGGAGGGATAGCGGCCCGCGAGCATGTCGAGGACCGCGGTGAACGCCGATTCGGGGAGCGAGGCGAAGGGTGCCGCCCGGCGGACCGTGGCGAGCAGGTCGTCGAGCTGCCAGGTGTCCAGCGCCGTCATGGCGACCAGTTGCTGGGCCAGGACGTCCAGGGGGTTGGCGGGGACCTTGAGGGACTCGATGGAGCCCGTGCGCATCCGTTCGGTGACGACCGCGGCCTGGACCAGGTCGCCGCGGTACTTCGGGAAGACCACGCCGGTGGAGACCGCGCCGACCTGGTGGCCCGCGCGGCCCACGCGTTGCAGGCCGGAGGCCACGGAGGGGGGTGATTCGACCTGGACCACCAGGTCCACCGCGCCCATGTCGATGCCGAGTTCGAGGCTGGAGGTCGCGACCACCGCGGGGAGGCGGCCTGCCTTGAGATCTTCTTCGACCAGGGCCCGTTGTTCCTTGGAGACCGAGCCGTGGTGAGCTCGGGCGATGACCGGGGGTGCGCCCTGGGCTGCTCCTGAGCCGCCCATCAGCTCGGCGGGGGCGTGGTGATCGGCCAGCGGCTCGCCGGTCGCGCGTTCGTACGCGATCTCGTTGAGGCGGTTGCAGAGGCGTTCCGCGAGGCGGCGGGAGTTGGCGAAGACGATCGTGGAGCGGTGGGCCTGGACGAGGTCGGTGATGCGCTCCTCGACGTGGGGCCAGATCGAGGGGCGTTCCGCTCCCTCGGAGCCGTCGGCCACGGGGGAGCCGCCCAGTTCGCCCAGGTCCTCGACGGGGACGACCACGGAGAGGTCGAACTCCTTGCCTGATTTCGGCTGGACGATCTCCACCTTGCGCTGGGGGGAGAGGTAGCGGGCGATCTCGTCGACGGGGCGGACGGTCGCGGAGAGGCCGATGCGGCGGGCCGGCTTCGCCAGGAGCTCGTCCAGGCGCTCCAGGGAGAGGGCGAGGTGGGCGCCTCGCTTGGTGCCGGCCACCGCGTGGACCTCGTCGAGGATGACGGTGTCGATGCCGGTCAGCGCGTCGCGCGTGGCCGACGTCAGCATCAGGAACAGAGATTCCGGGGTGGTGATCAGGATGTCCGGGGGGCGCGTGGACAGCGCGCGGCGCTCGGCCGCCGGGGTGTCTCCGGAGCGGATGCCGACCTTCACCTCGGGCTCGGGCAGGCCCAGGCGTACGGATTCCTGGCGGATGCCGGTGAGGGGGCTGCGGAGGTTGCGTTCCACGTCCACCGCGAGGGCCTTGAGGGGGGAGACGTACAGGACCCGGCAGCGTTTCCTGGGGTCGGCGGGTGGGGGTGTGGAGGCCAGGTCGTCCAGGGCGGCCAGGAAGGCGGCGAGGGTTTTGCCGGAGCCGGTGGGGGCGACGACCAGGACGTCCGAGCCCTCTTTGATGGCGGTCCAAGCGCCTGCCTGAGCCGCGGTGGGCGCGTCGAAGGCGCCCGTGAACCAGCCGCGGGTCGCGGGGGAGAAGCCGTCGAGGGCTCGGCGTGTGGAGCTGACCATGCGTCCATCCTGCACCCGGGGACTGACAATGGCCGCTGAGCTGGGGTTCGCTGCGGCTGTGCGGCTGCATGAGGTTCGCGTGGGCCCCCCGACACGTCCCCTTGCCGCCGTCGCGCGCTGCGGGTCCGCGGGGGTGCGGATCCGTGGGTGGCGGAGAATGGGGCGTATGGCAGGTTCGGGTGAGCGGGCGCGGCACTGGCGGTATGCCGAGTTGCCTGGGGTCGATCTGCTGCGGGCGCGGTATGTGCGGAAGAACTTTGTGCGGCACACGCATGAGAGCTTCGTGATCGCCGCCATCGCGGACGGGGTCGAGGTCTTTCACTATCGGGGCGCTGATCGGTACGCGGGGGCCGGGGCGCTTGCGCTGGTCAATCCCGAGACGCCGCACACCGGGCGGGCGGGGGTGCCGGAGGGGTGGCGGTACGGGGCCGTGTATCCGTCCGTGGAGGTGGTGGCCGGGATTGCCGCCGAGACCACTTCGATTCGGGGGACCCCTGGGTTCGTCGATCCCGTACTCGATGATCCGTACGCCGTCGGGCTCGTGCACCAGGTGTTGCGGGCCGCTGATGAGGGCAATGCGCTGGCCGCCGATACCTTGCTCCGGGTTGCCGTGACCCGGTTGCTGCGGCTCAACGGTGGGGTCCTGCCGCGGCGGGAGGTGCGGTCGGCGGGGGCTCGGGTGGCTGTTCGCGCGCGTGCCCTGCTGGAGGAGCGGATGGTCGAGCCGCCGAGCCTGGAGGGCTTGGCCCACGAGCTCGGGGTCGGGTCGTTCGCGTTGTTGCGGGCCTTTCGGGATGTGTACGGGATGCCGCCGCACGCCTGGCTCACCGACGCGCGCGTGCGGCGGGCCCGGCTGTTGCTGGACGGTGGTACGTCGCCGGGGGAGGCCGCCGTCGCCGTGGGGTTCAGTGATCAGCCGCATCTGAATCGGCATTTCGCTCGGATCGTCGGGGTGCCGCCCGGGGCGTACCAGCGTGAGCGCAAGAACGTACAAGACGTCCGGACGGGGCCTCGTCTAGCGTCCGACGTGTGGGAGAACAGACAGCTTTCGTAGACATACCCGCCGGTGGCGGGCGGAAGGCGGACGCCGCCGTCGTACGGGACGCCCTCGGAGTCGGGGTCGCCGTGGGACTGTCCGGGTTCGCCTTCGGGGTGACCTCGGCGGGCAGTGGGCTCACGGTGATGCAGACGTGTGCGCTCAGCCTTCTGGTGTTCACCGGGGCCTCTCAGTTCGCCCTTGTGGGGGCGCTGGCCGCCGGGGGCAATCCGCTGACCGCGGCCGCGGGGGCGTTCTTCCTCGGTGTGCGCAACGCCTTCTACGGGCTTCGTCTGTCGCAGTTGCTGGCTCTGCCGCGCGCGGTGCGGCCGTTTGCCGCTCAGTGGGTCATCGACGAGACGGCGGCTGTCGCCTTGGCTCAGCGGGGGCGGCGGAGCGTGCGGATCGGGTTCGCGGTCACGGGGCTGAGTCTCTATGTGCTGTGGAATCTCACTACTTTGCTGGGCGCGCTGGGGGCCGAGGCCATCGGGGACACCGATGCCTGGGGGCTTGATGCCGCCGGGCCCGCTGTTTTCCTGGCATTGCTCGCGCCGATGCTGAAGAGCGGCACCGAGCGTGCCGTCGCCGGGCTCGCCGTGCTGCTGGGGCTCGGGCTGCTGCCCGTGCTGCCCGCCGGGGTGCCGGTGCTGGCGGCCGCTCTCGCGGCTCCCGTGGTGTTGTGGGCCGAGGGCCGTCGGCAGGGTCGGCGGGGGGAGCGATGAACGTCTGGATCGCGATCGGTGTCACGGCCGTGGGCTGTTACGTCGTCAAGCTGGTCGGGCTGCTTGTTCCCGCGGGTGCTCTGGAGCGGCCGCTGGTGAAGCGGCTGGCCGCGCTGCTGCCGGTTGCCTTGCTGGCCGCTCTCACGGCCCAGCAGACCTTCGCCGACGGGCGTGAGCTGGTCCTGGACGCCAGGCTCGCGGGGGTGGCCGCGGCGGCGGTGGCGCTTGTGCTGCGTGCGCCGTTCCTGCTCGTCGTCGCGGCGGCCGTGGTGGTGACGGCCGGCGTGCGGGCCATGGGCGGGTGAGCGCCTAGCCGATCGAGCGGCCGTACGCCCTGAGGGTGCGCAGTGCCTCGATCGTGACCACCGGGCGGGCTTCCAGAGCGGAGCCTGGCGCCCATTGGCGCCAGCGGACGGGCCAGCCGCCGTCCTCCTGTTGGGCGGCCGCCAGGAAGTCCAGGGAGCGCTCCATCTCCTCGTCCGTGAACCACGCGCGCGCGAGCGAGTACGGCGTCCTGGCGTAGTCGTGCGGGAAGTGGTGCTCGCCCGGGGCGTAGCCGGGAGAGACCGGGTGGGTGTCGAGGCGCTCCGGCTCCAGGACCGCGAGGCGGGTCTCGCGCACCAGGCGGCCCAGCCGGTCCGCGGCCGCCTCCGCGCGCGGGCGGTCGGGAGCGGAGTCCAGGAAGGCCACGGCCGCCTGGACCTCGTACGGATGCGACTGCCGCAGGGACTCGACCGCGTGCCAGCAGAAGTCCGTGGCGCGGAACAGCCAGGCGTGCCACACCTCGTTGCGGTGCAGCAGGCCGACGACCGGGCCGGTGGCGAGGAGTTCGCTGGGCGGGTCGTCCACGATCGGGATGAAGGGAGCCGTGGGGTAGCCGCGCTGGCTGGGGTGGATCGCCGGCAGGGCGCCGTCCGCGGTGGAGACCGACGTCAGATAGCGGCACACACGTTCCACCCGCTGGCCGCCGCAGCGTCCGATGGCGTCCAGGACGCGGAGAGCGTGCCCGGCGTGCAGGGGCTGGCTGACCGGGCCGCGCAGATCGGGCTCCAGGGCGTGGCCGTAACCGCCGTCCTCGTTGCGGTACGCGTCCAGCGCGGTCTCCACCGGGTCGGCGTCGCCGTTCAGGAAGTGGTGGGCGAAGAGGCGTTGTTCCAGCACGCGCGCGGTGAGCCAGACGAAGTGCTCGGCGCGGAAGAGCGGGGAGTGCGCCGGGGGCGTCGGGGGGAGTGGGGAAGCTCCTGTTTCGGCCATGCGTCAGACCGTAGGACGGAAAGCGGTCTCGGCAAGCGGTCCCGGCCGAGGCCCACTCTCAGGGGCGGGATACTGGGGTCATGCGGTTGACGGTCTTCTGGCAGCGGATGGCGGACCATTTCGGTCCCGGGTACGACGACACCTTCGCGCGCGACCACGTCATGACGGAGCTCGGCGGGCGCACGGTGTACGAGGCCCTCGACGCGGGCTGGGACGCCAAGGACGTGTGGCGCGTGGTGTGCGGGGTCATGAACGTGCCACAAGAGAAGCGCTGACCGGTCACGAAGATCGCAGGGGGGCAGCGCATTGTCAGCGGCGTAGGCGAAACTTGCACCGTGGCACCCACTGACGAGACCGACGAGTTCCCCCAGCACGCCTCCCCGTTCGGCACGACACCGCCCGCCCGGCCTCCGGCCGACGGCGGTGCCGGGGCGGACGCGCGCATGCCGCGCTGGCTGCCGCGTGCCGTGGTGCTCACGCTCGGCCTCTACGCCGCCTTCCAGCTGAGCACATGGGCCTTCCACCAGCTCACCGGGCTGCTGATCAACATCCTCATCGCGTTCTTCCTGGCGCTGGCCATCGAGCCCGCGGTGAGCTGGATGGCCTCGCGCGGGATACGCCGGGGGGTCGGCACCTTCCTCGTCTTCCTCGCCGTGATGATCGTGTCCGCCGGGTTCATCACCCTGCTCGGGTCGATGCTCGCGGGGCAGATCATCAAGATCGTCGAGGACTTCCCCGACTACATCGACTCCGTCATCAGCTGGATCAACACGCATTTCCACACCGATCTGAAGCGGATCGACGTCCAGGAGGGGCTGCTCAAGTCCGACTGGCTGCGCAACTACGTGCAGAACAGCGCCACCGGTGTCCTGGACCTGTCCGCCCAGGTCATTGGGGGACTCTTCCAGCTGCTGACGATCACTCTGTTCTCGTTCTACTTCGCCGCGGACGGCCCGCGACTGCGCCGCGCGCTCTGCTCCGTCCTACCGCCCGCCAAGCAGGCCGAGGTGCTGCGCGCCTGGGAGATCGCGGTCGACAAGACCGGCGGCTATCTGTACTCGCGCGGTGTGATGGCGCTGATCTCCGGCGTCGCCCACTACATCCTGCTCCAGGCGCTGGCAGTGCCCAACGCGCCCGTGCTCGCCGTGTGGGTGGGCCTGGTCTCGCAGTTCATCCCGACGATCGGCACGTATCTCGCGGGCGCTCTGCCCATGCTGATCGCGTTCACGGTCGATCCCTGGTACGCGCTGTGGGTGCTGATCTTCGTCGTGGTCTACCAGCAGTTCGAGAACTATGTGCTCCAGCCGAAGCTGACCTCGAAGACCGTCGACGTCCACCCGGCCGTGGCCTTCGGCTCGGTCATCGCCGGCACCGCCCTCCTCGGGGCCGTCGGCGCGCTGATCGCCATCCCGGCGGTCGCCACGCTCCAGGCGTTCCTGGGGGCGTACGTGAAGCGGTACGACGTCACGGACGACCCCCGGGTGCACGGCCACCGGCGCCGGGTGTCGGAGGGGCTGTTCAGGCGCGCGCGTGATCTCTGGGGGCGGCGGTCGGGGGAGCGGGAGCCCGGGGACGGGACCGGTTCCTAGGGGGCGTGGGGATCCGCCGGCCTGGCGTACCGCATCCGGCGCCCGACGCCGCGACCATGTCCGACGTGATCCGGCATGCGGAGCCCGGTGCCCGTTTCATCCCTCTGTCAGCCCTTCGCGGGAACCGGAGACACGGGCTCGGCAGTGCCGCGTGGTGCGCTTGACACCAAAATCGAACATCCATTCTTATGGGAGCTCCGGCACGACTCAAGAGGGGCTCGCGGTGGGTACTTCGGGATGATTTGGGTAGGAAAGTGCCCGAGTTATCCACAGGCCGGACGGGCGTCGGGGCCCATTGTCAGTGGCAGGCGTTAGCGTCTTTCACGTGAAGCGATCGACTCAAGCAAACCGGGTGGAACCCATGGCAGGAACCGACCGCGAGAAGGCGCTCGACGCCGCGCTCGCACAGATTGAACGGCAATTCGGCAAGGGCGCAGTCATGCGCATGGGCGAGCGGCCGAACGAGCCCATCGAGGTCATCCCCACCGGGTCGACCGCACTCGACGTCGCGCTCGGCGTCGGCGGCATCCCGCGAGGCCGCGTGGTGGAGGTGTACGGCCCGGAGTCCTCCGGCAAGACGACCCTGACGCTGCACGCGGTGGCGAACGCGCAGAAGGCGGGCGGCCAGGTCGCCTTCATCGACGCGGAGCACGCCCTCGACCCCGAGTACGCGAAGAAGCTCGGCGTCGACATCGACAACCTGATCCTGTCCCAGCCGGACAACGGCGAGCAGGCCCTGGAGATCGTGGACATGCTGGTCCGCTCCGGTGCCCTCGACCTGATCGTCATCGACTCCGTCGCCGCGCTCGTCCCGCGCGCGGAGATCGAGGGCGAGATGGGCGACAGCCACGTCGGTCTGCAGGCCCGTCTGATGAGCCAGGCGCTGCGGAAGATCACCAGCGCGCTCAACCAGTCCAAGACCACCGCGATCTTCATCAACCAGCTCCGCGAGAAGATCGGCGTGATGTTCGGCTCCCCGGAGACCACGACCGGTGGCCGGGCGCTGAAGTTCTACGCCTCGGTGCGCATGGACATCCGCCGCATCGAAACCCTGAAGGACGGCACGGACGCGGTCGGCAACCGCACCCGCGTCAAGGTCGTCAAGAACAAGGTCGCGCCGCCCTTCAAGCAGGCCGAGTTCGACATCCTCTACGGCCAGGGCATCAGCCGCGAGGGCGGCCTGATCGACATGGGCGTGGAGAACGGCTTCGTCCGCAAGGCCGGCGCCTGGTACACGTACGAGGGCGACCAGCTCGGCCAGGGCAAGGAGAACGCGCGCAACTTCCTGAAGGACAACCCCGACCTGGCCAACGAGATCGAGAAGAAGATCAAGGAGAAGCTGGGCGTCGGCGTTCGTCCCGAGGAGCCCACCGCCGAGCCGGGCGCGGACGCTGCGGTCGCCGCCCCCGCGGACGACGCCGCGAAGACGGTCCCCGCACCGGCGGCGGCCAAGACGGCCAAGACCAAGGCCGCGGCAGCCAAGAGCTGATGCGGTGACTCGGCGAACCGACTGGGCCGAGTACGCCTACCCGGACGCTCCGCGCGAGCCGGGGAGGGGCGCCGGTGGCGCCGAGGCGGCCCAGGGCAGTCACGGGGGGCATGGCAGGGCGTCGTACGGCATGGACGGGGAGTACGGCGGCGGCGCGCCGGGCGACGGCGCGCTGTACGAGGGGGCGCCGACCGAGGGGGAGTGGCCGGAGGGCGGCACCGCCTACGGAGCCGACTCGGGCGGCGACGGCTCGCGCCGGGGCGGCCGACGAGCGCGCGGCGAAGGGGGCTCACGTGGGGGACGTGGGCGCCGTCGGCGCGGCTTCGGGGAACCGCACGGCGAGTCGGATGGAGAGCCGTCCGGTGAGGACGGAGACGTCCCCTCCTCGTCGAGGGCCGAGAAGGGGGAGTCTTCAGGGGACCCGGTGGAGCGGGCACGGGGGATCTGTCTGCGCCTGCTCACCGGGACCCCGCGCACACGCAAGCAACTCGCGGACGCCCTGAGCAAGAAGGGGATTCCCGACGAGGCGGCGGAGGAGGTGCTGTCGCGGTTCGAGGAGGTCGGGCTGATCAACGACAGCGCGTTCGCCGACGCCTGGGTGGAGTCCCGGCACCACGGCCGGGGGCTCGCCCGGCGCGCGCTCGCCCAGGAACTGCGGACCAAGGGCGTGGACTCCACGCTCATCGAGGCGGCCGTCTCCCAGCTCGACTCCGAGCAGGAGGAAGCGACCGCGCGTGAGCTCGTCGACCGCAAGCTGCGTTCCACCCGTGGCCTCGACCGGGACAAGCGCCTGCGCCGCCTCGCGGGGATGCTCGCTCGCAAGGGCTACTCCGAGGGCATGGCCCTGCGGGTGGTGCGGCAGGCGCTCGCGGAGGAGGGCGAGGAGGCGGAACTCTTCGAGGGGGAGGGGTTCTGAGGCGGGCTGCGTGAGATGCGGGGCCCGAGATGCGGGCCCGAGGGGGGCGGGGGCAGGGGGGAAGGTGGCGTGGCATGGGGGAGACGCGAGTCCGTCGAGGGCGCCGGGGAGAGGTGCGGTTCGTGCGCCTTGACTGAGGGGCGGGGAGGGTTGCGGCCCGGCGGCCCGGGCGACTTGGCTGAGGACGGACCGGGCTGGGGTCCGTGAGCCTTGGCCGGGGGCGGGCGGGGGCAGTCGGGGTGGGCGGGGGCGTAGGGCAGGCCCACGTCACGCAGGCCCATGTCACGCAGGTCCACGTCGCCCAGGTCCCTCCTGCGAGGGGGATGTCGGGTGGCGCACCCTTACCTTGCGTCCCGTGGAGGGTGAGCCTCCCCCGTCCGCCGGTACCGTCGGCCACCGTCGCTCGGCGTCTGAGGCCGTGGACCCCATCGTGCCGTCGGCTCACCGCTGACGGTTGGTGAGCCGCGTCCGGACAGCTCGACCGCCGCGTTCCCCCGCACCGTGCCTCAGCACAGCACGTCCTGAAAGGCGGCCCCGCCATGTCCAGATCCGCCCGCTCCCACAGAGCGTTGGTCGCGTCGGTCCTCGGGAGCTGCGGCTGCCTGGTGCTGAGTGGATGCGGGCTTCTCGCGGCGGATGCGGCACCGACGGTCGACGGACCCGTCACTCTGGGGTTCGTCAATGGAGGGTCCACCCGGTTCCATGAGTGTCTCGAGGCGGCCGTCGTGGACACGGCGCTCAACAACAGCGCCCGGATCCACACCGCCGAGTCCCGGCAGGACGCCGCGACCGAGCTGGCCAACATCCAGGACATGATCGCCAGGCACGTGGACGCGCTCATCGTGCAGACCGTCGACGTCGACGCCCTCCAGAAGGACATCGCCAAGGCCAAGAAGGCCGGCGTCCCCATCTTCCTCACCTCGGTCGTCACCGACGACACCACCGACATCCTCGGGGCCGTCGTCGTCGACCTGAAGCAGGTGGGCGCCCTCGACGCGGGCTGGATCGAGAAGGACGCCGCCGGGCAGAAGGTGAACGTCGGTGTCGTCGCCGGTGCGCCAGGCGCGGCCTCCGACCTGCTCGTCGGCGGCTTCAAGGGCGCCCTGCCGGCCAACGCCACGGTGGTGGCCAACAAGCCCGGCATGTTCAGCCCGGCCAAGGCGCGGACGGTCGCCGCGGGCATGCTCGAGGCCCATCCCGACCTCGACTACGTGTTCGTCGCCAGTGAGGAGATGGCCTTCGCCGTCCGTGAGGCCTTCGACGCGGCCGGCGCGAAGGCCGTGAAGATCGTGACCGTCAACGGCACCGACGAGGGGCTGGCCGCGCTGAAGGACGGACGTTTCGCGGCCACGGTCGCCAACTCGGCGGCCGACACCGGTGAGTTGGCGGTGACCAACGCCCTCGCGCTGCTCCGTGCCGAGGGCGATGTGGACAAGGTCGTCACCACCCGGGTCCGTCTGGTGACCAAGGGCACCGCAGACACGGCCCCGCTCTACTGCAACCCCGATCCCGACGCCGACTGAGACCCCGACGTCGACTGAGCCCCGGACACCGACCGGGACACCCTGGCGACGCCACCGCCACGCCTACGCCGACGTGACCGGCAGCCCCGATGCCCGCCACGCCTGGAACCCGCCCACCAGGTCCGTGGCCCGGTGCAACCCCAGTTGGTGCAGGGAGGCGGCCGCCAGGCTGGAGGCGTAGCCCTCGTTGCAGATCACCACGACCCGCAGATCGTGGCTCGTGGCCTCGGGGGCGCGATGGCTGCCGCGCGGATCGAGGCGCCACTCCAGTTCGTTGCGCTCGACGACGAGGGCGCCGGGGATCACCCCGTCCCGGTCGCGCAGGGCGGCGTAGCGGATGTCCACCAGCAGCGCCTCGCCGCGCTGGGCGGCGTCGTACGCCTCCTGGGGCTCGATCCGGTCGTAGCGCTCGCGCACCCGCTCCAGCAACTCGTCGATACCGACGGGCTGTTGGGCCGACTGCGCGCTCTGCCGTTCGTCCGCTCCGCTCACTGCCAGTCCTCCGGGCGCTCCACCTGCTCCAGACGCAGGATCTGCCCCGTCCGGCTGTAGCGGCGGATCTGCGGCAGGGGCGGGTAGTAGGCGTGGACCGAGATCGCGTGCTCGTCCGGGGACTCGTTGAGCACCTCGTGGACGTGGTGCTGTCCGAAGGAGCGCCCCTTGCCGGCCGGCAGTCGCCGTTCCCGGTCGACGCCCTCGGTGAGTTCCAGGGTCTTCCAGCCGTCCGCGGGCAGGCGGGCGGCCAGCGCGTTCTCCTTGAGCTCGCCGGAGGCCGCGACGAAAGCCCCGACGGACTCGGCGTGGTCGTGCCAGCCGGTGCCCGTGCCGGGCGGCCAGCCGATCAGCCAGGCCTCACTCCCGCCGGGCCCCTCCAGGCGCACCCAGGTGCGGCCCTCGGGGTCGAGCGGCAGTGAGGCGATCAGCTCGGCGTCGGCGGCCGTACGCCGTACGAAGTCGAGAAGGTCCGCCTGCGTCGGAGCCGCCGGCATGGCGGCAGACACGGGCGTGGAGACGGAAGAGGGGGAGGGGGAGAGAGACACGGACACCGTCCTGAAAAGCGTTCGCGGAACGCGCGCGACGGCATCACGGGCACGGCACGCGCGGGAGGAGAGGGGTGCGAATCAGCAGGACGGACGACACACGCAGCCCGCATAGCGGACGAGGTCCATATGGACCCTCCGCCACAGGCGCACACAGGTGTCGGTCATGGTGCGGAGTACAGCATGACGGTGCAGAACGGTCAACTCACCGTCACTATGTGGAACGTACGCCCGTGCGAATGCCGTCCCCACCCGGGAGCGACGCCCCCACCGGGGAGCGGCACCCCCACCTCAGCGCGACCCCGCTCCGGCCTCCGCCTCCGCCCTCGTCGGCCCGCCCAGCGTCGCCTCCGCCGCCGCGTACAGGTCGGCGGGACGGACTCCGCTCAGCGCGGTCACGAGGTGGCCGTCGGGACGCACCAGCAGGACGCTGTGCGCCGCTGCCCCCGGATAGCTCTCGGCGACCAGCAGCTCGGCGGTGTGCGGCAGTGCGGTGACGGCGGCGGCCAGCCGGGGCATGACCCCGGCGGTCACCCAGTGCTTGCGCTCCCACACGCCCGTGCCCGGCGCGATGAGTACGACGAGCAGCGTCCCGCGACCGAGCCGGTCCCGGAGTCGTACGAACGAGCCGTCCTCGGCCGTGACCCGTACATCGGCGACCGGCGCCCCCGGAGCCGTGTCGACCGCGACCTCGGCCTCCAGGTGCCGGGGCGCCAGCGGCGAGCCGGTGTACGCCCCCGGCGCACCGAGCGCGCCGCGCCCCAGGTGGCCGTCGGCGAGCAGCGCGTCGTGACCTCGGGCCGAGCCCGGGACGTAGGCGCGCAGTCCGCCACCGCCGCGCAGCAGCGGCAGGGCCTGGTCGGCGGCGCGCAGCCGGGCGGCGACGACGCCACGCCGCTCGGCCTGGTAGCTGTCGAGCAGCGCCTCGTGCGGACCGTGGTGCCAGGCGAGGGTCAGCTTCCAGGCGAGGTTGTCGGCGTCCCTGAGCCCCTCGTCCAACCCCTGGGTACCGAGCGCGCCGAGCAGATGCGCCGCGTCCCCGGCGAGGAACACCCGGCCGACCCGCCAGCGGCGCGCGAGTCGGTGGTGGACGGTGTGCACACCGGTGTCGAGGAGGTCGTACGGCGGTGTGGGGCCCCCTGTCCAGCCCGCGAGGGTCTCCCGGACGCGGGACACCAGCAGTTCGGGCGTGACCAGGTCCTTGCCCGGCGGGAGCAGCCAGTCCAGGCGCCACACCCCGTCCGGCAACGGGCGTCCGGTGACCTCCCCGGCCGAAGGTCCGGACATCCGCCACGGCGGCATCCGATGGAGCAACGCCTCGCCCTCCCACGGAAGTTCCGTGCGCAGCGCGGCGACGGCGTGTCGCTCCACCGCCGTACGGCCGGGGAAGCGGATGTCCTGGAGTTTGCGGACCGTGGAGCGGGGGCCGTCGCAGCCGACCAGGTAACTGCCGCGCCACCACGTGCCCTTGGGGCCGCGCGTGTGTGCGGTGACGCCGGACTTCTCCTGCTCGACGGTGTCGAGACGGCTGTCGACGGCGATCTTGACGAGCGATTCATGGGCGGCGGCCTCGCGGAGCAGGCCGGTCAGGACGTGCTGGGCGATGTGCAGCGGACCGGGCTCCGAGGCGTCCTCGAAGGAGACCTCGCGCATCACCTGCTTGCGGCGCAACGACCGCCATCCGGCCCAGTGGCAGCCCACTCCGTCGAGCGCGACGCCGGTCAGCCGCTCCATCAGGGCGGCGGTGTCCTCGCGCAGCACGACCGTGCGGGCGGGGCGGGGTTCGTCCTTGCCGGGGCCCTCGTCGAGGACGACGGACGGTACGTCCTGGCGGGCCAGAGCCAGGGCGAGCGTGAGCCCGACGGGCCCCGCTCCGACGATGATCACCGGGTCCACGGCGAGGCGCCCCCTGCCCGCGGCGGCGTCCCGGGGGACGTGGGTGAACAGAGGGTTGGAGCAGGGTGCACGATCACAGAACGTATGCAACCCATTGCCGGTGCTTGCGTCAAGTGACGGAGGGCAGTGGCGATCAAGCCACTGCCCTCCGTGTCGTCCCTGTCACTTGACGGAACGTCAGTCACCTTGTTGACGCAACGTCAGGCGGACGCCCCGGTCGCGAAGCCGCCGCCGACCTCACCGGCGTTGATGTCGTCGATGTCGTCCACGCCGAGCACCGCACCGGTGCTCTTCTTGCTCCGCCGCAGCCGCTTCTCCAGCCAGCTCGCGAAGCTGGTCAGGATGAAGTTCACGACGATGTAGATGATCGCCACGATGACGAAGCTCTGGATGACGTTGGCGTAGTTCGCCGCCAGGGTCGCGCGCTCGCTGAGCAGCTCGGTGAAGCCGATCATGACGCCGCCGAGCGCGGTGTCCTTCACGATGACGACGAGCTGGCTGACGATGGCCGGGAGCATCGCGGTGACGGCCTGCGGGAGCAGGATCAGCCTCATCGTCTGGCCCTTGCGCAGGCCGACCGCCTGGGCCGCCTCCGTCTGTCCCTTGGGCAGCGCGAGGATGCCGGCCCGGACGACCTCGGCGAGGACCGCGGCGTTGTACAGCACGAGGCCGGTGACGACCGCGTACAGCGGCCGGTTCTCGGTGCCGACGTCCGTCGAGCGGGCGTAGACCTCGTTGGCGAACAGCATCAGCAGCAGGACCGGGATGGCGCGGAAGAACTCGACCACCGTGCCGGCCACGCCCCGCACCCAGCGGTGGTCGGACAGGCGGGCGATGCCGAAGACCGCGCCCAGCGGGAGGGCGATCACCATGGCGAGCGCCGCCGCCTTGAGGGTCTCGCCGAGGCCCGGCAGGAGGTAGGTCGTCCATGTATCCGACTGGGTGAACGGCTTCCACAGGGACCACTCCAGCTGGCCCTTGTCGTCCAGTGCCGTCCAGACCCACCACGCCAGGAGCAGGAGCAGGACGACGAAGACCACCGAGAGGATCACATTGCGCCGCTTGGCGCGGGGGCCCGGAGTGTCGTACAGGACCGAGCTCATCGCTTCACCGCCAGTCGCTTGCTCAGCCAGCCGAGGATGAGGCCGGTGGGCAGGGTCAGTACCACGAAACCGAAGGCGAAGATCGCGCCGATGAGCAGCGTCGCAGCCTCGTTCTCGATCATTTGCTTCATCAGGTACGCGGCCTCGGCGACGCCGATCGCGGCGGCCACGGTGGTGTTCTTCGTCAGTGCGATCAGCACGTTGGCCAGCGGGCCGATCACCGCGCGGAAGGCCTGCGGCAGCACGATGAGCCGCAGGGTCTGGGTGAAGTTCAGGCCGATCGCGCGGGCCGCCTCGGCCTGGCCCATCGGCACCGTGTTGATGCCGGAGCGCACTGCCTCGCAGACGAAGGCCGCGGTGTAGGCGGTGAAGCCGAGGATCGCCAGCCGGAAGCCCTGGACCTTGAAGTCCGAGGCACCCATCGTCACGTGGAAGATGTCCGCGAGACCCAGCGAGCAGAACAGGATGATGACGGTCAGGGGGATGTTCCGGACGATGTTCACGTAGGCCGTGCCGAAGCCCCGCATGAGCGGGACCGGGCTGACCCGCATCGCGGCCAGCAGGGTGCCCCAGACCAGGGAGCCGATGCCGGAGAAGAAGGTGAGCTTCACCGTCATCCAGAAGGCGCCGAGCAGGGTCGGGTTGTCATAGTCGGAGATGAAGTCGAACACGATGTCCCGCGCTTCCGGGTGGGTGGCGTACGTGGACGGCACGGCGCGCCGCCGCCGACATCGCGGTGGACGGCGGCACGCCGAGGGACCGTTGCGCTGTTACTTGACGATCACGCCGATCTTCGGGGCGGGCTCGTTCTGGTAGTTCGCGGGGCCGAAGTTGTCCTTGACGGCCTTGTCCCAGCTGCCGTCGCTGACCATCTTCTCGAGGGCCTTGTTGATCTTGTCGACGGTCGCGGTGTCGCCCTTCTTCACACCGATGCCGTAGTTCTCGTTGCTCAGCTTGAGGCCGGCGAGCTTGAACTTGCCCTTGTACTGGGACTGGGCGGCAAAGCCCGCGAGGATCGAGTCGTCGGTGGTGACGGCGTCGACGGTGCCGCTCTGGAGGGCCGCGATGCACTCGGAGTAGCCGCTGTACTCCTTGAGGTTGGCCTTCGGGGCGATGGTGTCGTGGACGTTCTGCGCCGAGGTCGAACCGGTCACCGAGCACAGGTTCTTGCCGTTGAGGTCGGTGCCCTTGGAGATGTCCGAGTCCGTCTTGACCAGCAGGTCCTGGTGGGCCAGCAGGTACGGGCCGGCGAAGTCGACCTTCTGCTTGCGCTCGTCGTTGATCGAGTAGGTCGCGGCGATGAACTTCACGTCGCCACGGGCCAGCGCGTTCTCACGGTCGGCGCTCTTGGTCTCGACGAACTCGATCTTGTCGGCGTCGTAGCCGAGCTGCTTGGCCACGTACGTCGCCACGTCCACGTCGAAGCCGGAGAAGGAGCCGTCGGGCTGCTTGAGGCCGAGACCGGGCTGGTCGAACTTGATGCCGACCTTGATCTTGTCGCCGCCGCCGGAACCGGAGCCGCTGTCGTCCTTGTCGTCGCCGCCGCAGGCGGTCGCGGTCAGCGAGAGGACGAGCGCTGCGGCGGCCGCCGCGGTGGCCTTGCGGAGCTTCATGGTGAACATCCTTTGTGTGATGAGATGCGGGCCGTCGAGGCGGTGACGCGGGTCTGACGCGCTGTCAGTGGTGCAGGATCTTGGACAGGAAGTCCTTGGCGCGGTCGCTGCGCGGAGCGCTGAAGAACTGGTCGGGCACAGCTTCCTCGACGATGCGGCCGTCCGCCATGAAGACCACTCGGTTCGCCGCCGAACGGGCGAACCCCATCTCGTGGGTGACGACGATCATGGTCATGCCGTCCCGGGCGAGCTGCTGCATGACTTCGAGGACCTCGTTGATCATCTCCGGGTCGAGCGCCGACGTGGGCTCGTCGAAGAGCATGACCTTGGGGTCCATGGCCAGCGCCCGGGCGATGGCGACACGCTGCTGCTGGCCACCGGAGAGCTGTGCGGGGTACTTGTCGGCCTGGCTGCCCACACCGACCCGGTCGAGCAGGGACCGGGCCTTCTCCTCGGCCGACTTCTTGTCCGCCTTGCGGACCTTGATCTGGCCGAGCATCACGTTCTCGAGCACGGTCTTGTGCGCGAAGAGGTTGAAGGACTGGAAGACCATCCCGACGTCGGCCCGCAGCCGCGCCAGCTCCTTGCCCTCCGCGGGCAGGGGCTTGCCGTCGATGGCGATGGTGCCGGAGTCGATCGTCTCCAGGCGGTTGATGGTGCGACACAGGGTCGACTTACCGGACCCGGAGGGTCCGATGACGACGACGACCTCGCCGCGGGCGATCGTCAGATCGATGTCCTGGAGAACATGCAACGCGCCGAAGTGCTTGTTGACGCTCTTCAGGACGACCAGTTCGCCGGTTGCGGCCACGTCTTCCTTGGCCACCGATACTTCGGTCATCGCTCTAGGGCTCCGTCCTCCTCGGTTTCGGAGGACAGTAGTGACCCCACGCGACCTGCGTCATTACCTTTGAGGGGAATCTGAGCATCACGATCCGATAGCAATCGGACACGTGTCGTAGCAGTTGTGAGCAGGCCGCATATCGGCCGGGTAACGGAAGCGGTCCGCAACCGGAACCCACTTGACGCCGTCCTCTTCCATCAGCGTGACTGCAACGTGCACGCGCGCGCGTGCACGCGTTTTCGTACATCTCGATCGTACGGCTGATGAAGCGAAGGAGGGCCGGATGAGACTGCTCCTCGTCGAGGACGACAATCACGTCGCCGCCGCCCTGTCCGCGGTCCTGGCCCGCCACGGGTTCGACGTGACGCACGCCCGAAGCGGGGAGGAAGCTCTCCAGGCCCTCGTCCCGGAAAGCGACGGCTTCGGCGTCGTCCTGCTCGACCTGGGGCTGCCTGACCAGGACGGTTACGAGGTCTGCGGCAAGATCCGCAAGCGCACCAGCACCCCGGTGATCATGGTCACCGCCCGCTCCGACGTCCGCTCCCGCATCCACGGCCTCAACCTCGGGGCCGACGACTACGTGGTGAAGCCGTACGACACCGGAGAACTGCTGGCCCGGATCCACGCCGTCAGCCGCCGCACCACACACGAGGACGCCCCGGGCGGCGCCGACACCGCGCTGGTCCTCGGGTCGGTCCACATCGAACTGCCGACCCGTCAGGTCAGCGTGGACGGTTCCGTCGTCCAGCTGACCCGCAAGGAGTTCGACCTGCTCGCCCTGCTGGCCCAGCGCCCCGGTGTCGTCTTCCGCCGGGAGCAGATCATCAGCGAGGTGTGGCGCACCAGCTGGGAGGGGACCGGGCGCACCCTGGAGGTCCATGTCGCCTCCCTGCGCGCCAAGTTGCGCATGCCGGCCCTCATCGAGACCGTACGCGGCGTCGGCTACCGACTCGTCGCCCCGTCCTCGTAGCGGGCCCGGGTGCGCACACGACTCCTCCCGCTGCTCATCGTCCTGATGGCGGCCATGCTGCTGGCGCTGGGCATTCCGCTCGGCATCGGCATGGCCTCGGCCCAGCAGCAGAAAGTGGTCGTCGACCGGATCGACGACACCGCGCACTTCGCGGCCCTCGCCCAATACGTGACCGGTCCCGACGACGAACGCCAGGACACGCTGGAGAGCGAACTCGAGAGCTACTACGAGGTCTACGACATCCGTGTCGGAGTCTTCTACCGCACTGATGTACCCATGGCCAACGCGCCGACGACCTGGTTCCTCCCCGAGACGGGCGAGGTGCGCGAGGCGTTCGAGGAGGCGCGGCTCAGCCGGCGCAGCCAGAACCCGCACCAGGTCTGGCCCTGGGAGCGCACCCGGCTCGTCGTCGCCTCCCCGGTCATCCGGGACGGTGACGTCGTCGCGGTCGTCGTCACCGACTCGCCGACCGGGGAGATGCGTTCGCGGATCCTGCACAACTGGCTGGTGATCGGCGCGGGTCTGATGGCCGCGATGCTGCTGGCCGTCGGTGCCGCGCTGCGGCTCACCGGCTGGGTGCTGCGGCCCGTACGCGTCCTGGACGCCACCACGCACGCGATCGCCAGCGGCAGCCTGAAGTCCCGGGTCGCCGCCGCCGGCGGACCGCCGGAACTCCGGCGCCTGGCCCATTCGTTCAACGAGATGGCGGACAACGTCGAGGACGTCCTGGAGCAACAGCGCGCCTTCGTCGCCGACGCCTCCCACCAACTGCGCAACCCGCTCGCCGCGTTGCTGCTGCGCATCGAACTGCTCGCCTTCGAACTCCCGGAGGGCAACAAGGAGATCGCCTCGGTCCAGATGGAGGGCAAGCGCCTCGCACAGGTCCTGGACGACCTGCTCGACCTGGCCCTGGCCGAGCACACCGACGCGGACCTGCGCATCACCGACATCGGCGCGCTGACCGCCGAACGCGTCGCGGCCTGGGCGCCGACCGCCGAGGCGAAGGGCGTACGACTGCTCGGCGACTGTCCGCCGACCACCGCCTGGGCCGACCCGGTCACCCTGTCCAGCGCGCTGGACGCGGTCATCGACAACGCCGTGAAGTTCACGCCCGAGGACGAGTGCGTCGAGGTGGCGGTCTCCTCCAACGGCGAGACCGCCACCGTCGTGGTCACCGACCTGGGCCCCGGCCTCACGGACGAGGAACTCGCGCGCGTCGGCGACCGTTTCTGGCGCAGTGGCCGCCATCAGAACATCAAGGGCTCCGGCCTCGGCCTGTCCATCTCCCGCGCGCTGCTGGCCGCGGGCGGGGGCGCGATCTCGTACGAGCACCATGAACCGCACGGCCTGAAGGTGACGGTGACGGTGCCGCGCAGCGTCGCCTGAGGGCCGGGCCGGGTTACTACGGCTTGACCGAGCGGTAGTAGTTTCGCGCGCCCTCGTGGAGCTGGAGCGGGGAGGTGTAGATCGCCGTACGCAGGTCGACCAGCTGGGCCGAGTGCACCTCGGCGCCGATCTTGTCCCGGCTGCGCAGGACGGTACGGGTCAGCCACTCGGTGAGCCGGGGGTCCAGGTCCTTGCGGGTGATCAGCAGGTTGGAGACCGCGATCGTCGGGACCGAGTACCCCTCCTGGACGTCGTAGGTCGACTCCGGGATGTTGGTGGGGCGGTAGTAGCGCATGGCCGCGCCCTGGGTGTGCAGCTTGGTGATCAGGCTGCTGTCGATCGGCACGAACTTGAAGGACTCGTTCTCCGCGAGCGTCTTCAGCCCGCTGGTCGGCAGCCCGCCGGACCAGAAGAACGCGTCGAACGTACGGCCGAGCTGCGAGGCGTCGTTGATGCCGTACGGCAGCGCCGTGATGTCCTTGTCCGGGTCGATGCCGGCCGCCTCCAGCACCCGGTCGGCGATCAGCCGAACCCCCGACTTGGGCAGCCCCACGGCCACCCGCTTGCCCTCCAGGTCGGCGACCGACCGGATGTCCGAGCCCTGCGGGACGATCAGCTGCACATAGTCGTCGTACAGACGCGCGACACCGCGCAGTCTGCCGGCCTCGGTCGGGTGGTCGAGCGCGTACGTCTCCACCGCGTCGGCCGCCGCGATGGCGAAGTCGGCCTCGCCGGACGCCACGCGCGCGACGTTGTCCTGGGAGCCGGCGCTGGTCTGGAGCTCCACCTTCAGATCGGGCATGTCCTTGGCGAATGCGTCGCTGAGCTGGTTGCCGTACTCCGCGTAGACGCCGCCGCGCGAGCCCGTGCTGAACCTGATCGTGCCGCCCGGAGGCTCCTCGCCCAGCGGGAGCAGCCACCACAGCAGCAGCCCGAAGGCGACGAAACCGGCGGCCGCGCCCTGAAGCGCCCGGCTCCTGCTGATGCGGGGGAACATGCTGGACATGCGCGCGATCCTGCCAGGCCGGACGCGGTGCTGGCCAGGGCGAGGGTCACAGGGGGTGCCGGGAGGGGCGTAAGGAGCAGGACAGGGGAGTCACAGACAGGCGCGGTGGGACCGGCTCGGGAAGCGGGACGGCAGGGTGTGACGCGGGCGCCCGACGGTGTCAGTGGTGGCCGCTAGGGTCGTCGCATGAGTTCTTCGCCCGCCGACCTCGTCCGTGCGTTCCACCTGGCCATGGGGCTCGACGCCCGCAGTACGCCGACCGCGGTGTCGCCGGGGCTGGCCGCCCACCGGGGCGAGTTGCTCGCCGAGGAGGCCGCGGAGGTGGCGGAGGTGTCCGTGGCGGGCCCCCTGGACCGGCTGGCGCACGAACTCGCCGACGTCGTCTACGTCGCGTACGGCACCGCCCTGGTGCACGGCATCGACCTCGACGCGGTCATCGCCGAGATCCACCGCTCCAACATGACCAAGCTGGGGCCCGACGGACGCGTGGCCCGCCGGGCCGACGGCAAGGTCCTCAAGGGGGACCACTACGAGGCGCCGGACGTGGCCGAGGTGCTGCGGCGTCAGGGGTGGGCGCCGGAGGGGATCGCCGGGGTGGGGTCGGAGGGACTGGCCTGACCACCAGCCTGGTCGGGCTTGCGCCGTGTGGTCGGGCTTGCGCCGTGTGGTCGGGCTTGCGCCGTGTGGTCGGGCTTGCGCCGTGTGGTCCGGCTCGCGCCGCCTGCCCCGGCTCGCGCCGCCTGGGCCGGCCGGTGCTGCCCGGTGCGGCTCGTGCCGCCCCCCGCGCTCGGCTCCTCGCCTCTTTCCCCGTCGCCCCTCAGTCCACCACCGACGCCTCCTTCACCGCGGGCTCGTCCTCGCGGGTGTGCCGGCGCTCACGCAGACGCCCGGACCACCGCGACGCCAGTGGTTCCGTGTAGCGCGCGGTGAGGGGCCCGAGGACGACCAGGATCAGGACGTACGCCGTGGCGAGCGGGCCCAGGGACGGTTCGATGCCGGCGCCGACCGCGAGGCCCGCGATGACGATGGAGAACTCGCCGCGGGCCACCAGCGCCCCGCCGGCCCGCCAGCGGCCCTTCTCGGAGATGCCGGCCCGCCGGGCCGCCCAGTAGCCGGTGGCGATCTTCGTCGCGGCGGTGACCAGGGCCAGCGCGAGGGCGGGAAGAAGGACCGGCGGAATGCTCGCCGGGTCCGTGTGCAGGCCGAAGAAGACGAAGAAGACCGCGGCGAACAGGTCCCGCAACGGGCTGAGCAGGGTGTGCGCCCCCTCGGCCACCTCGCCGGACAGCGCGATGCCGACCAGGAAGGCACCGACGGCCGCCGACACCTGGAGCTGCTGGGCGACGCCCGCCACCAGGATCGTCAGCCCCAGCACCACCAGGAGCAGCTTCTCGGGGTCGTCGCTCGACACGAACCGCGAGATCAGCCGGCCGTAGCGGACCGCCACGAACAGCACCAGGCCCGCCGCTCCCAGCGCGATGGCCAGCGTCAGGCTCCCGGCGAGCAGCCCGGCGCCCGCCACCAGCGCGGTGACGATCGGCAGGTAGACCGCCATCGCCAGGTCCTCCAGGACCAGCACACTGAGGATCACCGGGGTTTCGCGGTTGCCGACCCGTCCCAGGTCGCCGAGGACCTTCGCGATGACGCCGGACGACGAGATCCAGGTGACGCCCGCCAGCACGACGGCGGCCACCGGGCCCCAGCCCAGCAGCAGGGCGGCCGCCGCTCCCGGCAGGGCGTTCAGGGCCGCGTCGACCAGCCCCGACGGGTAGTGCGCCTTGAGGTTCGTGACCAGGTCGCCGGCCGAGTACTCCAGGCCGAGCATCAGCAGGAGCAGGATGACGCCGATCTCGGCGCCGGTCGCGACGAACTCCTCGCTCGCGCCGAGCGGCAGCAGTCCGCCCTCGCCGAAGGCCAGCCCGGCCAGCAAGTACAGGGGGATGGGGGAGAGTTGGAAGCGGGCGGCGAACCGGCCTAGCAGGCCGAGGCCGAGGATGATGGAACCGAACTCGATCAACAGGACCGCGGAGTGCACCTGTTCACTCACTCCCGCCCGAGTATCGCGGCGGCGGCGTCGACGCCCTCACGGGTGCCGACGACGATGACCGTGTCCCCGCCCGCCAGCCGGAAGTCCGGCGCCGGGGACGGGATCGCCTCGGCCCGCCGCAGCACGGCGACGATCGACGCGCCCGTGTCGGTGCGCATCCGCGTCTCGCCGAGCAGCCGCCCGTTCCAGTGCGAGGCCGCCGCGACCTCGATGCGCTCGGCGACCAGGCCCAGGTCGGTGGTGTAGAGCAGGCTCGCGCTGTGGTGGGAGGGCATGAGCGCGTCGATCAGCGAGCCCGCCTCCGCGCCGGTCAGCCGCAGCGACTGGGCGCAGGAGTCCGGGTCGTCGGCCTGGTACACGCTCACCGTCCGGGCGCCGTCGCGGTGCGCCACCACGGACAGATGGCGGTGTTCCCGGGTCACGAGGTCGTACTGGACCCCGATTCCCGGCAGCGGCGTCGCCCTCAGGCGCGGTGCAGACACGTTTCTTCCCCTCACGGTCGGTGATCGCGGGTGCCGGATTGGCATGCTGCCATCGCCCCGTACGGTGGCGACATGGGTGGCGTCACGGATATACGCGAGCGGGGAGACAGGCCGAAGCTGGTATGGCCGACATCAGCGGAGAGGGGCGGGAACAGGAACGTGTCGCTGTTCTGGCGGATCTTCTCGCTCAACGCCGCCGGCCTGATCGTGGCCGCCGCGCTGCTGCTGGGCCCGGTCACCGTGTCGACCCCTGTGACCGCGGCCGAGGCGGTGGTCGTGGTCGTCGGCCTCGCCCTGCTGCTGGCCGCCAACGCGCTGGTCCTGCGCATCGGCCTCGCCCCGCTGAAGCGGCTGGGCGGCGCCATGGCCGCCGCCGACCTGCTGCGGCCCGGGGCCCGCGCGACCGTCGCCGGTCCCGCGGAGGCGACCGAGCTCATCACGACGTACAACACGATGCTCGACCGGCTGGAGGCCGAGCGCGCCGCCGGAGCCGGCCGGGCCCTGTCCGCGCAGGAGCGCGAACGCCATCGCATCGCGCGCGAGCTGCACGACGAGGTCGGCCAGACCCTGACCGCCGTCCTCCTCCAGCTCAAACGCGTCGCCGACCGGGCTCCGGAGGAGCTGCGCGAGGAGGTCGGCCAGGCCCAGGAGGCCACCCGCGCGGGCCTCGACGAGATCCGCCGCATCGCCCGCCGCCTGCGCCCCGGTGTGCTGGAGGAACTCGGCCTGGCCAGCGCCCTGCGCTCGCTGGCCGGTGAGTTCAGCGTGCACGGCCTGACGGTGCGTCACCACGTCCCCGGCGGACTGCCGCCCCTGACCGAGGAGTCCGAACTCGTGCTCTACCGGGTGGCCCAGGAGGGCCTCACCAACACCGCCCGGCACTCCGCAGCCGACCGCGCCGAGCTCCGGCTCCAGCCGGTCGGGGACGCTGTCGAACTCCTCGTACGGGACAACGGCAAGGGGCTGGGAGACGCCACCGAAGGGGCCGGGCTACGGGGGATGCGGGAGCGGGCGCTGCTGATCGGGGCGGAGCTGAGTCTGGCGGGGGCGCCGGGTGGGGGAACGGACGTACGACTGCTCGTCCGGGGGAACCGATGACCCCCGTTCGGGTGCTGCTCGCCGACGACCACACCCTCGTACGGCGGGGCGTGCGGCTGATCCTCGACGGCGAGGAGGATCTGACGGTCGTGGCGGAGGCCGGGGACGGGGCCGAGGCCGTCGAGCTGGCACGCGCGCGTGACGTGGATCTGGCCGTCCTCGACATCGCCATGCCCCGGATGACCGGGCTCCAGGCGGCCCGGGAGCTGTCGCGGAGGCTGCCCGACCTGCGGATCCTGATCCTCACCATGTACGACAACGAGCAGTACTTCTTCGAGGCGCTCAAGGCCGGGGCCAGCGGTTATGTGCTCAAGTCCGTCGCGGACCGGGACCTGGTCGCGGCCTGCCGGAGTGCCGTGCGCGACGAGCCGTTCGTCTACCCGGGCGCGGAACGCGCTCTTGTACGGTCGTATCTGGACCGTCTGCACCGGGGCGACGCGCTGCCCGCGCGGGCCGTCACCGAGCGCGAGGAGGAGATCCTCAAGCTCGTCGCCGAGGGGCACACGTCGAAGGAGATCGGCGAGCTGCTGTTCATCAGCACGAAGACGGTCGAGCGGCACCGCGCGAACCTGCTGGCCAAGCTCGGCATGCGGGACCGGCTGGAGCTGACCCGGTACGCGATCCGCGCGGGGCTGATCGAACCCTGACCCGGAGGGTCAGTAGCGCTGTGCCTTCGCGACCACGGCCGTCAACTGCGGCTCGTCCGGCGCGGTGCTGATGGCGAGCGGCTGGGCCTTGCCGCCCGGCTTGAGGTCCTCCGCGCCGACGTACCGGGTCTGGACGACCTTGCCGTCGGGGTCGCGGAACTCGACCTGGACGGCATAGGAAGCGGTCTTGTCCGTGCTGTTGGTGATGTTCACGACCAGGGCGAGCAGACCGGCGGTCTCGGAGCGGGGCTTCCCGGTGAGGGACACGTCGGCGGTGGCGTTGCCCTTGCCGTCGACGTCCTTGAGCGCGTCCTTGGCCGCCTCGTTGGCGCGTTCGGTCTCCGCGTCCACCGAGGCCAGCCATTCCGAGGCCCGTGCGGAGGCCCGCGCGGAGGCGGAGGAGGCCGCCGCCGAGACCGACTCCTTGACGGACTCCTTGACGGAGTCGAGGGCGGACGGGGCGGACCCGGAGAAGGACGCCGTGTCGACCGCGGAAGCGCTGGACGTGGAGCCGTCGTCGCTGTCCGAACTGCACGAGACGAGCGACGCCGCGCTCAGCGCCGCCAGGACGACTCCGGCGATGGCGGTCGCGGTCCGACGCCGTTGGGTGGGATGTGACATGAGGTCCTCTCGGCGGCAGTTGTCACGATTCGTTCCCATCCTGCGGGCGACCGGACGGCCCGGCCACTTCGGCAGGCCCTAATGGCTCGCGCTACCGGTTGGCGTTGAGCGCGTCCACGGCCCCGCGCGCGTCCCCGATCGTCGTGTAGTCGACGGCGACGAAGTTCACCGGCCGGCCCCGCGCCCGCTCGCACTGGTCGACCCGGTCGAGGACGAAGTCACGGGCGTTGACCTCGCCCGCGTCCAGCCGGCTGCCGCCGCCCGCGGTGATGAAGTGGTTGAGCAGGAACAGACGTTTGCCGGTGCCGCCCCGATGGGGCACACAGCTCATCTGGTCGGGGCGCTGGAAGGAGAACGGTGTCTCCATGCCGTAGCGGTAGAAGTTGCGGTACCACGCGGCCGGGCCGTCGGCCTGCTCGGCGAAGACGACCAGCCGCCGGCCGCTGTCGATCATCTCGCCCAGCGTCGGCCAGCTCGCCGCCGGATCCTCGTCCGGCGTGAAGACGAGGTCGGTCAGCCCGGCCCGCGCGAACGCCTCCGCGGTCTCCTCGCCCGAGATCGCGTCCTGCACGATCAGGGTCAGCACCTCGGTCGGATGGTCGCGCATCCAGTCACCGATCTCGCGCAGCTCCGGCACCAGTTCGATCGCCCCGGCCCGGCACACGGCATGACACAGCCACAGCCCCTCCCGGGGCGGGTTGACCCGGTTGACGACGTTGGCGATCAGCGTCCGCTGCTCGGCCGAGAAGTCGGAGTCGTTCAGCCGCGCGGTGATCTCGTCGGGCCGCTCCCAGCGGTAGGTGTCGATCTGGAGGCCGCGCACGCCGTCGTCCAGCTGTGTGGTGATGGCCGGGTCCTGGAGCGGACCGATGAACCGGTCGAGGGTGGTCGACATGGCGTTGTGCGAGGTCAGAAAGGCCACCTCGTCGTACGGCCGGTCGCACAACCGCACGCTGCCTTCGCACCGGCGGGGCGCGGAGGGCGCGGCGAGCGGCACCAGCACGAGACCGGCGAGAGCGAGGGCGCTCGCGCCGGTCGCCAGCGGACGGACGTACGCGGTCGCCGTCCGCGGCCGGGGCCGTACCTGCACCGCCCACCCGAATCCGGCGAGCAGGGCCCCCGCCACCAGCGGGACCAGCGCGCTGCCCAGGGCGGCGACCGTCATGTCGTCGAGGGCCGTGTCCTGGAGGTCGTCGAGGAGGCGGGTGAGACCGCTCGGCCGGTCGGTCGACGGATCGACGAGCCGGCCACCGCCGAGGAGGCGTACGAGGACGACGAACAGCGCGGTGAGCAGGCCACCGGAGGCCAGCGCCCAGCCCAGCAGCATCGGTCTGCGGCCGGGCGCGGGGGACCCGGTGAGCCACAGCGCCACCAGGGCGATGACCAGCAGCGCGGCGGCGACGGCCTCCACGATCCCGAGCCCGACCGCCGTGTAGGGATGGATCCGGTGCAGGCCCGTCAGGTCGAGGGACCGGTCGAGGTTCCAGTCGTCGCCCCCGGCGAGCGTCCGCAGCCGGGCGACCGAGGCATGGGTGCGCTCGGACACCAGCGCGGGTGCCACCGTGGCGAGCACGGTGCCGATGTCCCCGTCGCCCAGGGCCACTTCGACATCCGCCCGCAACGCCTCGCGCCGCTCCTCGGGCAGGGCGGCGAGGACGTGCTCGGCGGCCTTGGCGGCCTGTTCCTCAGTGAGGGGGAGGGCGGGCAGCGAGGCGGGGGCGCGTCCGGCGAGGACGTCCTCCAGGGTCGTCGACAGGTCCGCCGAGAACGCGTCGAAGTCTGGCTCGGTCCGGTTCTGCACGGAGGCGACGAGATCGCCGGAGTAGATCTGCGCCAGGTCGTTGATGTTGTCCAGCACCGGGCGCAGATCGACGGACAGGTCGAGGGGGTCCCGGTCGCCGCGGAGGTATCCGACGACGTTGCCGATCTGCTCGTGCGTGAGCTCCCGGACCGTCTCCGGAGGCAGCACCAGCTTGATGTTGGAGGTCACCACGGCCTCCGGCACCGGCAGCCCGGCCAGCAGGTTCCGGGCCACGGCCGCGGCCTTCGGATCGACCAGGACCTGGTCGTAAAGCCGGTCGTACGCGGACTCCTCGTCCAGCACCGACTGGTAGAACCCCTCCGACACGACCGTGGCACGCGCGGTGGCCGCCACGGCGACGATCAGCGTGCAGAGCACGGCCGTGGCGAAGGCGAGGACGCGCAGCACCCTGCGCGGGGTCACGGGTTCCATGGGCCACCTGCTCCTCATGGTGATCTCGCCCCGCGGATGCCGCACCCCGGGCCCCCGCAGGGCTGCACGAGGCGTTCCCGGGACCGCCTACTCTTGAGGGATGACCATCAGCAGCGACCGGAGCCCGGCAGTGGACGTCTCAGTGCCCAAGACCTACGAAGTCCGTACCTACGGGTGCCAGATGAACGTCCACGACTCCGAGCGATTGTCCGGACTGCTGGAGGACGCCGGTTACGTCCGTGCCCCCGAGGGCTCCAACGGCGACGCCGACGTGGTCGTCTTCAACACCTGCGCGGTCCGTGAGAACGCCGACAACAAGCTGTACGGCAACCTCGGCCACCTCGCGCCGATGAAGACCAAGCGCCCCGGCATGCAGATCGCCGTCGGCGGTTGTCTCGCGCAGAAGGACCGCGACACCATCGTGCAGAAGGCGCCCTGGGTGGACGTCGTCTTCGGCACGCACAACATCGGCAAGCTGCCGGTGCTGCTGGAACGCGCGCGCGTGCAGGAGGAGGCGCAGGTCGAGATCGCCGAGAGCCTGGAGGCGTTCCCGTCGACCCTGCCGACCCGCCGCGAGAGCGCGTACGCGGCCTGGGTGTCGATCTCCGTCGGCTGCAACAACACCTGCACCTTCTGCATCGTCCCGGCGCTGCGCGGCAAGGAGAAGGACCGCCGCACCGGCGACATCCTCGCCGAGATCGAGGCCCTGGTCGGCGAGGGCGTCTCCGAGATCACCCTGCTCGGCCAGAACGTCAACGCATACGGCTCCGACATCGGCGACCGCGAGGCCTTCAGCAAGCTGCTGCGGGCCTGCGGGAAGATCGAGGGCCTGGAGCGGGTCCGCTTCACCTCCCCGCACCCGCGCGACTTCACCGACGACGTGATCGCGGCGATGGCGGAGACCCCGAACGTGATGCCGCAGCTGCACATGCCGCTCCAGTCCGGCTCGGACACGGTCCTGAAGGCGATGCGCCGCTCGTACCGGCAGGAGCGTTTCCTCGGGATCATCGAGAAGGTGCGTGCCGCGATGCCGGACGCCGCGATCTCGACCGACATCATCGTGGGCTTCCCCGGCGAGACCGAGGAGGACTTCGAGCAGACCCTGCACACGGTCCGCGAGGCGCGCTTCACCAACGCCTTCACCTTCCAGTACTCCAAGCGCCCCGGGACCCCGGCCGCGACCATGGAGGGCCAGATCCCCAAGGAGGTCGTCCAGGCGCGCTACGAGCGTCTCGTCGCCCTCCAGGAGGAGATCTCCTGGGACGAGAACAAGAAGCAGGTCGGCCGCACGCTGGAGCTGATGGTCGCCGAGGGCGAGGGCCGCAAGGACGGCACCACCCACCGCCTCTCCGGCCGCGCCCCCGACAACCGCCTGGTCCACTTCACCAAGCCGGACGAGGAAGTCCGCCCCGGTGACGTCGTGACGGTCGAGATCACCTACGCCGCCCCGCACCACCTCCTCGCCGAGGGCGACGTCCTGAACGTGCGCCGCACGCGCGCGGGGGACGCCTGGGAGAAGCGCAACGCCGCCGAGGCGGCCAAGCCGACGGGCGTGCTGCTGGGCCTCCCGAAGATCGGCGTACCGGAGCCGCTGCCGGCGGCTACGGGAGGGTGCGCGGCGCACTGAGGGACGGCGGAGCCCGGCGCCGGTCCCACGGACGTGCTCATCGCGGAGTGACGCGCGGGTGCCGGACGGCGTTACGCTGCCGATCATGCTTGTCGCCGCCGCTGTCTGTCCCTGTCCGCCCCTCCTCGTGCCCGAGGTCGCCGCGGGCGCCGCGCCCGAGCTGGATGCCGCGCGTGCCGCCTGCACGGACGCGCTCGGTGTGCTCGCCGCCGCCCGGCCGGACCGGCTCGTGGTGGTCGGGCCCGCCGAGCCCAGCGGCCGGGGCGTGCACGCGGAGGGCGCGCGGGGTTCGTTCCGGGGCTTCGGCGTGGACGTCGACGTACGGCTGGGCCGGGACACCGGTGCCCCGGCCCCGGGCACGCTGCCGCCCTCGCTCGCAGTGGCCGCATGGCTGCTGGAGAGGACCGCGTGGTCGTACGCCCCGATCGAGGGACTCGGTGTGGGGGAACCACTCGCGGCCGAGCGGTGTATTGAAGTCGGAAGGGACATCGCCGCGCGGGCCGAGCGCGTGGCGCTGCTGGTGATGGGCGACGCCAGCGCCTGCCGCACCCTCAAGGCACCCGGCTACCTGGACGAGCGCGCGGCGCCCTTCGACGCGGAGGTCGCGCGGGCGCTGGGCGCGGCGGACGTGGCGGCCCTGGAAGCGCTGGACACCGAGCTGGCGTACGAGCTCAAGGCGTCAGGGCGGGCCCCCTGGCAGGTCCTCGCGGGCGCGGCCGAGGGGGCGGGGCTCGGCGGGGAGCTGCTGTACGAGGACGCGCCGTACGGCGTGGGGTACGTGGTCGCGGCCTGGTCCTGACGCGCCGCGCGTCTCAGGGCGTACCCGCTCATGAAACGGCGGACGGCCGGGAGCGTGTGCTCCGCGGCCGTCCGTCGATGTGCCGTCGCGGCGATCGCCGGTCCAGCGGTGTGTGGCTGCCGTTCAGGAAGCGGGCGGCGGTGAGGACGGGGGCGTGGTCGTGCCGCCCGTGCCGCCGTCGTCCTTGTGCGCGAGTCGGTCCATGGCGTCCTTGGCCTTGCCCGTGCCCGTCTGGATCTTGTCGCTGTACTTGCCCTTGGTCTTCTCGTCGACGACCTTCGCGGCCTTGTCGAGACCGTGCTGGATCTTGTCGCCGTGCTGCTGTGCGAGACCGGAGACCTTGTCCTTGGCCGGGTTGAGCTTGGCCTTCAAATTGTCCAGGAGACCCATCGTTCACCTTCCCGCGCGGGGGCAGTTACGTGCGGGCGCTCTCGCCGGCCTCACTGTCGGCCGCCTCTTGTGCGGACTGCCGCTCGGCGGACTGCTGCTGGGGGATGTCGACACCCTCGACGCTCTCGGCGGCACCGGCCTCGCCGGGCTCCGTCGCCGTCTCCGTCGACGCGGCCGCTTCCTCGGTCCCGGCCCCGGCCTCGGTCTGCGCCTCGGCCGACTCCTTCGCCGCCGCCGTCTCGGCCGCCTCTTCCGTCTCGGGGTCGGCCGTCAGTGTGGCGGCCGCCGCCTCGACCGTTGACGTCTCCTCCGCAGCCTTCGACCTCCGGAGAAGTCGTGCGAAAACACCCATATACGCTCCATACGGTACTCGTGCGGGCGAAATCCCGCGTTGCCCGGTGCGCCCATTTGCGTCGGCCGGGGTGCCGCCTCCGCGAACCGGCGGCGAAAACCTCGCAACAGGCAACGACCCCCGGCCCGTGCCGTCACGTAACTCGTTCGAGGCCACGCCGCGACGTTTGCGAGACTGGGGCGGTGAGCAGCGCACCCCCCGCCCCCCGAGTCATCGCCGTCGTCGGACCGACCGCGGCCGGAAAGTCCGATCTGGGCGTCTTCCTGGCCCAGCGTCTCGGCGGCGAGGTCGTCAACGCCGACTCCATGCAGCTCTATCGAGGGATGGACATCGGCACCGCCAAACTGACGCCCGAGGAGCGCGGCGGCGTCCCGCACCACCTCCTCGACATCTGGGACGTGACCGTCACGGCGTCCGTCGCCGAGTACCAGCGCCTCGCCCGCGAGCGGATCGATGCCCTGCTCGCCGACGGACGCTGGCCGATCCTGGTCGGCGGCTCCGGCCTCTACGTCCGTGGCGCCGTCGACAACCTCGAGTTCCCCGGCACCGACCCCGAGGTCAGGGCCCGCCTGGAGGACGAGCTCACGCTCCGCGGCTCCGGCGCCCTGCACGCCCGTCTGGCCGCCGCCGACCCCGAGGCCGCGCAGGCGATCCTGCCCAGCAACGGCCGCCGTATCGTCCGCGCCCTGGAGGTCATCGAGATCACCGGCCGGCCCTTCACCGCCAACCTCCCCGGCCACGACTCGGTCTACGACACCGTCCAGATCGGCGTCGACGTGGCGCGCCCCGAGCTCGACGAACGCATCGCGCGCCGCGTCGACCGGATGTGGGACGCCGGACTGGTGGACGAGGTGGCAGTCCTGGAGGCGCAGGGGCTGCGCGAGGGGCGCACGGCGTCGCGCGCGCTCGGGTACCAGCAGGTGCTCGCGGCGCTCTCCGGGGAGTGCACGCAGGAGGAGGCGCGGGCCGAGACCGTACGTGCCACCAAGCGCTTCGCGCGCCGTCAGGATTCATGGTTCAGGCGCGACCCACGGGTGCACTGGCTCAGTGGGGCTGCGGCGGATCTCACAGAACTTCCGGAGCTCGCACTGGCGTTGGTCGAACGACCGGTCACAGCCTGATCACGTCCTGGCATCGGGACGCTCAGGCCGTCATCGGGCCCGTCGGCGCCGTGCCATCATCGAGCTTCGATCGACCAAGTGGAGTCCGAGTTGGGAGGGCGCGTGGCGATGGAGGCCGGCCCTCGCGACACCGCACGAAGCACCGAGCCCCGCACCGCAGACGACGGTGAACCGGAGCAGGACGGCGACAGTCTGAGCCCCGACGGGCCCGACGAGACACAGGGCGGTGTGATCGCCGACGGCCCCGAGCCCGAGGAGATGTTCGCCGACGGCCCCGAGGTCGAGGTCGAGCTGCGTCCCCAGCGCCGGATGCGCATCTGGCAGCTCGCCCCCATCGTCTCCCTGGCCGCGCTCGGCTCCCTGATGTTCGCCTTCCCGCTCGCCTTCGACTTCGGCGACAGCGGGGCCGTGATCGCCATGCTGGGGCTGCTGATCTGCTCGTGCGCGGCGGGCTGGGGCATGATGGCCGCCCGCCGGGTCGGTTACACCTGGCCGGGGCTGCCGCAGCGGGGTTCCGGTCGGCGGGCGGACTGGCGCGTGGTGCTGTTGTACGTCGTGCTCGTGGCCGCGGTGGTCGCACTGGCCGTGCTCCGCGTGGCGCGGCTGCGCTGACGAGGCTTTCGGGGCGCGGGCTGTTCCCCCGGGCGGCCCCGCCGCTCGGGCGCGACCGGCCCCCACCGGCCGGCACGTAGGATCGAACCATGAGCACGCGGATCGCCTTCCTCAAGGGCCACGGCACCGAGAACGACTTCGTGATCGTGCCGGACCCCGAGAACGCCATCGACCTGTCCCCGGCCACCGTCGCCGCCCTGTGCGACCGCCGGGCCGGCATCGGCGGTGACGGACTGCTCCATGTCGTGCGATCCGCCGCGCACCCCGAGGCCAAGGGCATGGCGGCCGAGGCGGAGTGGTTCATGGACTACCGCAACGGCGACGGCTCGATCGCCGAGATGTGCGGCAACGGCGTCCGCGTCTTCGCCCGCTACCTCCAGCATGCGGGGCATGTGACCGAGGGCGACCTGGCCGTGGCCACGCGCGGCGGCGTGAAGACCGTGCACCTCGCCAAGGACGGTGACGTCACCGTCGGCATGGGCAGCGCCCGTCTTCCCGAAGGGGACGTCCAGGTGAGCGTGGGCGAGCGCAGCTGGCCCGCGCGCAACGTGAACATGGGCAACCCGCACGCCGTGGCCTTCGTGGAGGACCTCGCCCACGCGGGCAACCTGTACGAAGCGCCGCCCTTCAGCCCCGCCTCCGCCTACCCGGACGGGGTCAACGTGGAGTTCGTCGTCGACCGCGGTCCGCGACACGTGGCCCTGCGTGTGCACGAGCGCGGCTCCGGCGAGACCCGCTCGTGCGGCACGGGCGCGTGCGCCGTCGCCGTGGCCACCGCCCGCCGGGACGGCGTCGACCCGGCCGTGACCGGAACCCCGGCGACGTACACCGTCGACGTGCCCGGCGGCACCCTCGTGATCACCGAGCGGCCCGACGGAGAGATCGAGATGACCGGCCCTGCCGTGATCGTCGCCGAGGGCGAGATCGACCGGGAATGGCTGGAAAGCGCGGCGCGTTGATCGAGTGAAACGCGGGTTCCGACGGCTTGGAACGCTGGGATCCGCGGCCCCACCCGGCCCCGGTGCTACAAAACGACGGAGAACCGCAGGTCGGGTGGCGCGAAACCGTAAACCTGAAAACCGTCGCTCGAATGGGTGATCCGTTTCACGCTCGACGAGAGGCGGTCAGCCGCGCGTGATGGGCTCGGTAGCATCAAGCACCGGCCCGGACGGGGGATTGATGCCATCCCCTGTGCCGTGTCCGCCCTGGGGCACCCCGTCCGCCGGTCAATGCAGCCGGAGGTGCCCATGAGTGCGGAGGCCACGAACCCCGCGACCCCAGGTCCGGTAACGGGGCCCGCGGCGCGCTGGCGGGCGCGGATCGACCTGCGCCGCCTGGGCCGCGCCGCCCTGCTCGGCCCGGCCGCCCGCGACCGGCTGCCCGACGCCATCGGCCATGTCGCCGAGGCCCACCGCGCCCACCACCCCGACGCCGACCTCGAACCTCTGCGCCGCGCCTGGGTGCTGGCCGAGTCCTCGCACCGCGGCCAGATGCGCAAGAGCGGCGAGCCGTACATCACGCACCCGCTCGCGGTCACCCTGATCCTCGCCGAACTCGGCGCCGAGACCACGACCTTGACCGCCTCGCTGCTCCACGACACCGTCGAGGACACCGACGTCACGCTCGATCAGGTCGGCGAGGAGTTCGGCGCCGAGGTGCGCTATCTCGTCGACGGCGTCACGAAGTTGGAGAAGGTCGACTACGGCGCCGCCGCCGAACCGGAGACCTTCCGCAAGATGCTGAAAGCCACCGGCAGCGACGTCCGCGTGATGTCGATCAAACTCGCCGACCGGCTGCACAACATGCGCACCCTCGGCGTCATGCGCCCGGAGAAGCAGGCACGCATCGCCAAGGTCACCCGCGACGTCCTCATCCCGCTCGCCGAACGGCTCGGTGTGCAGGCCCTCAAGACCGAACTGGAAGACCTGGTCTTCGCGATCCTGCACCCCGAGGAGTACGAGCACACGCGGGAGTTGATCGTCGACAACGCCTCCCGCGCGGACGACCCGCTCGCCGAGGTCGCCGACGAGGTACGCGCGGTGTTGCGCGACGCCGACATCCAGGCCGAAGTCGTCATCCGACCGCGGCACTTCGTCTCGGTGCACCGCGCCGCCCGCAAGCGCGGCCAGTTGCGCGGCGCCGACTTCGGCCGGCTGCTCGTACTCGTCAACGAGGACGCGGACTGTTACGGCGTACTCGGCGAACTGCACACCTGTCTGACGCCCGTCGTCTCGGAGTTCAAGGACTTCATCGCCGTACCGAAGTTCAACCTGTACCAGTCCCTGCACACCGCCGTCGCCCGCCCCGACGGGCAGGTGGCCGAAGTCCTCATCCGCACCCACCAGATGCACAAGGTCGCCGAGGCCGGCGTCATCGCGCTCGGCAATCCCTACGCTCCTCCTTCGGAGGAGCCCGTCGACGGCGAGCGCGAGGACCCGACCCGGCCCGGCTGGCTCTCCCGGCTCCTCGACTGGCAGGAGGCCGCGCCCGACCCCGACACGTTCTGGTCGACGCTGCGCGAGGACCTCGCCCAGGACCGCGAGATCACCGTCTTCCGCCCCGACGGCGGCACCCTGGGCCTGCCCGACGGCGCGACCTGCGTGGACGCCGCGTACGCGCAGTACGGCGAGGACGCGCACGCCTGCATCGGCGCCCGCGTCAACGGCCGGCTGGCGACCCTGAGCACCGTTCTGCGGGACGGCGACACCGTCCAGCTCCTCATGGGGCAGGACCCGGCCTCCGAGCCCTCCAGGGAGTGGCTGGAGCACGCGCACACACCGGCCGCGCGGATCGCCATCCAGCGGTGGATCGCGACGCATCCCTCGCACGAGCAGCCGCGGGAGGCCGACGAGACCGCGGAGCGTGAAGTCGCGCCGCGCGCGGCCGCCGAGGCCCAGGTCGCCGACGGTCCGGCCCTGCGCCCCGGTGGCGCCGAGGTCCTGGTCGACCAGCCGGGCGCGACCGCCCGGCTGGCCGGCTGCTGCACACCCGTACCGCCCGACGACATCACCGGCTTCGCCGTGCGCGGGGGAGTGGTCACCGTGCACCGGGTCGAGTGTGCGGCGGTGGCGCGCATGACGCAGGCGGGGCGCACGGAGGTCGGAGTGCGCTGGGGCGAGACCGCCGGGTGCCGGGTCACGCTGTTCGCTGAATCGTTCGGCCGCCCCCATCTGCTCGCCGACCTCACCGAGGCCATGGCCCTCGAAGGCGCCGAGATCGTCTCGGCGACCGTCGAACCCCCCAGCCAGCAGCGGGTCCGCCACAGCTACACGGTCGAGCTGCCGGACGCGGCCCTGCTGCCCGCGCTCATGCGGGCCATGCGCAACGTTCCCGGGGTGTACGACGTGGGCAGGGCGCAGACGACGAGCGCCTGAGGCCCCGCGGATGCGCCGGTGGGCCCGGTAGGTCACATGAAGGGCATCTCCGCGAAGGAGGCGCCACCGCGTTCGGCGTACCCCAGGACCCGACGGCGCCCGAGCCGAGGCGGCTGCCGGATGAACTGGCGGAAGCCGGTGGCGCGGAACCTGAGGTCGAACGCGTGGCCCTCGATGTGCCAGAGCGGCACCTCGCTCCCCACGGGCCTGTCGTCCTTCGGCGGCAGCCGGTGCAAGGCGTCGATCTCCATGTCCAGGGACTGGCCCGAGAAGTCGAGATCCCCTTCGAGGTCCCAGACGTCTTCGAAGACGAGCGTCGCGGGAGCCACCCAGAAGCTGAAATACGTCTCCGGCGGGGTGGGATGGACCCAGCGGACGACATAGTCCAGGTCGAACAGCAGGCGGGGCAGCACCGCGTCCGTCCGCTCCACGGAGAGCGCGTGGATCGTGACGTCGTGCCACCCCATCCGCTCGAAGTCCGCGTCACTCCAGACGCCCTTCTCCAGCCCCGACTCCGCATGCGCGTCCATGTCCGCATCCAACCAGGCCGTTACTCGTTCGGGTGGGCCGGACGCGAGTCGTCGCCACACGGCACGCGCGCGCTGGTAGCGGTGGTGCATGCTGCTCACCCCCCACGCCAGGACGCCCCGCCGGCTGAAGGCGGCCGCCCTGCTCGCCTCCGCGGTCTCCGTCTGCCTTGTCGCCGCGAGCGCCCCCGCCGCCCCGCTGGGGGTCGGCGACCGCCTCTTCCCGCACCTCGGCAACCCCGGATACGACGTGGCGTCGTACGACCTCTCCTTCACCTATCCCGGCTCCAACACTGAGCCGCTCCAGGCCGTCACGACCATCGACGCCTGGACGACCACCTCCCTCGACCGCGTCAACCTCGACTTCGCGCACGGCAAGGTCGAGTCGGTGGAGGTCGACGGGAAGCCCGCCACGTTCGCCGGTGCCGACGAGGACCTGGTGGTCACGCCCGAGGAAGAGCTGCCCAGCGGCAGCTGGATGCGGATCACCGTGAAGCACACCAGCGATCCCGTGTCCTCCGACGACCGCGACGGCGGCTGGGTGCGGACCAAGGACGGGCTTGCCATGGCCAACCAGGCCGACGCCGCCCACCTGGTCTTCCCCTGCAACGACCACCCCTCCGACAAGGCGATGTTCACCATCCGGATCACCGCGCCCGACGGCTACACCGCCGTCGCCAACGGCCTGCCGACCGGCGTGGACCGGGCCGCCGGGGCGACCACCTGGACGTACCGCACGCAGCACCCCATGGCCACCGAACTCGCCCAGGTCTCCATCGGGCGCTCCACGGTGCTGCACCGCACCGGCCCGCACGGGCTGCCGCTGCGTGACGTCGTGCCCACCAAGCACCGCGAGGCGCTCGAGCCCTGGCTGGAGAAGACCCCGGACCAGATCTCCTGGATGGAGAGCAAGGTTGGCCGCTACCCCTTCGAGACGTACGGCCTGCTCATGGCCGACGCCGACACCGGCTTCGAACTCGAGACGCAGACGCTCTCTCTCTTCGAGAGAGAGCTCTTCACCGAGCCCGCGTACCCCAAGTGGTACGTCGAGTCGATCATGGTGCATGAGCTGGCCCACCAGTGGTTCGGCGACAGCGTCGCCCCGGCCGCCTGGTCCGACCTGTGGCTCAATGAGGGGCACGCCACCTGGTACGAGGCCCTGTACGCCGAGGAGAAGGCCGGCAAGTCCATGGAAGCCCGGATGAAGGCGGCGTACGGCGCCTCCGACCGCTGGCGCGCGGCCGGCGGCCCGCCCGCCGCACCCAAGGCCCCCGACCCCGGCCAGAAGATCAGCATCTTCCGGCCCAACGTCTACGACGGCGCCGCGCTCGCCCTCTACGCGCTGCGCCAGGAGATCGGCCGCGAGACCTTCGAGCGTCTGGAACGGGTCTGGGTGAGCCGGCACGCCGACGGCACGGCGACGACGGACGATTTCGTGCGCCTGGCCTCGGGACTGTCCGGACGCGATCTCGGCGGCTTCTTCCAGGAGTGGCTGTACGGCGAGAAGACCCCGCCGATGCCGGGGCACCCCGAGTGGAAGTCCGTCGCACCGGGCAAGTAATCGATGTCGCACCGGTCGAATAAGGCAATGACGAGACGCCTCGTCCCGTGCGACCATCTTCCGGTCGGCGCGGCACGGGACACGGGAATCTCCCGGGGTACTCGTGCGTTGTGACGGATGACGCAGTCACCACCGCCGAATCGGCATCCCCAACGACGTAAGGACCCAATGACCTCCTCTTCATCCCCTTCCCAGGACACGCAGCGCTTCGCGCACACATACCCCGACGGTCTTCGGGCCGATGCCCTGATGGAAGAGGACGTCGCCTGGAGCCACGAGATCGACGGAGATCGGGACGGCGACCAGTTCGACCGCTCCGAGCGCGCGGCTCTGCGCCGCGTGGCGGGCCTCTCCACCGAGCTCGAGGACGTCACCGAGGTCGAGTACCGACAGCTCCGCCTGGAGCGGGTCGTGCTCGTCGGCGTCTGGACCACGGGGACCGCGCAGGACGCGGACAACTCCCTCGCGGAGCTCGCCGCCCTCGCGGAGACCGCGGGCGCACTGGTGCTCGACGGCGTCATCCAGCGCCGCGACAAGCCCGACGCGGCCACCTACATCGGCTCCGGCAAGGCCACCGAGCTGCGGGACATCGTCCTCGAGACAGGCGCGGACACCGTCATCTGCGACGGTGAGCTCAGCCCCGGCCAGCTCATCCATCTCGAAGACGTCGTCAAGGTCAAGGTCATCGACCGTACGGCCCTGATCCTCGACATCTTCGCCCAGCACGCCAAGTCCCGAGAGGGCAAGGCGCAGGTCGCGCTCGCGCAGATGCAGTACATGCTGCCGAGGCTCCGCGGCTGGGGTCAGTCGCTGTCCCGTCAGATGGGCGGCGGCAAGGGCGGCGGCCTCGCCACCCGTGGTCCCGGTGAGACCAAGATCGAGACGGACCGGCGCCGGATCCGCGAGAAGATGGCGAAGATGCGCCGGGAGATCGCGGAGATGAAGACCGGCCGCGAGATCAAGCGCCAGGAGCGCAAGCGCAACAAGGTGCCGTCCGTCGCCATCGCGGGCTACACCAACGCCGGAAAGTCCTCGCTGCTCAACCGTCTGACCGGTGCCGGTGTCCTGGTCGAGAACGCCCTGTTCGCGACCCTGGACCCGACCGTCCGGCGGGCCGAGACGCCCAGCGGACGCCTGTACACGCTGGCGGACACCGTCGGCTTCGTACGGCATCTGCCGCACCACCTGGTCGAGGCGTTCCGCTCCACCATGGAGGAGGTCGGCGAGTCCGACCTGATCCTTCACGTGGTGGACGGCTCGCACCCGAACCCGGAGGAGCAGCTGGCCGCCGTACGCGAGGTGATCACGGACGTGGGCGCCACGCGCGTGCCCGAGATCGTGGTGATCAACAAGGCCGACGCGGCGGACCCGCTGACGCTTCAGCGGCTGATGCGGATCGAGAAGCGTTCCATCGCGGTCTCGGCCCGCACCGGCCAGGGCATCAAGGAACTGCTCGCCCTCATCGACAACGAGCTGCCGCGGCCCTCGGTCGAGGTCGAGGCACTGGTGCCGTACACACTCGGCAAGCTCGTCGCCCGCGCCCACGACGAGGGCGAGGTGATCTCCGAGGAGCACACCCCGGAGGGCACCCTGCTCAAGGTGCGGGTGCACGAGGAACTGGCGGCGGATCTCGCGCCGTACGTTCCGGCACCGGCGGCATAACAGCCCCTACGGGAAGGCCCGCCCCTCGATGCGAGGGGCGGGCCTTCCCGCGCGTACCGGCGTCACTGACCGCCGTACGTCCTACTTACCGCCGTAGGTCTTGCTCATGTTCTGGTAGATCGCCTCGGCGGTCCTGCCCAGCTGCGGGCCCGCCAGCCAGGTGTTGTCGGCCGGGCCGATCGACGTGTTCGAGACCAGCTTGGTCTCACCGTCCACCACCCGGAACCAGCCGCCGCCGGACGAACCGCCGGTCATGGAGCAGCCGATGCGGTACATCGTCGGCAGCGTCGTGCTGAGCGAGAGGCGGCCCGGCTGGTCGATGCACTTGAACATCTTCAGTCCGTTGTAGGGCGCCGCCTGCGGGTAGCCCCAGGCGCCCATCTTGGCGACCTCGGTCGCGGACGGGGCGGAGAAGTCGATGTCCAGCGCGGCGCCGACCGTCTCCTCAAGGGACTTGGCGCCGGACTCCGGCTTCACATGCAGCACCGAGTAGTCGTACGCCGCCCCGTCGCCGCCGGTCTCCGAGCCGCCCGCGATCCACTCGTTCGACGTGGAGGCCCAGTCGGCCCACCACTGGCCGTACGGGGCGATCTCCACGGGGTTGGAGTTGGTCAGCTGTGCCTCGGACTTGCCGTAGTCGTTGTAGGCCGGGACGAACATGATGTTGCGGTACCAGCCGCCGCCGTTGCCCGCGTGCACGCAGTGGCCCGCCGTCCACACGAGGTTGGACTTGCCCGGGTGGTTCACGTCCTTGACGACCGTGCCCGAACAGACGGCATGGCCCTCGGGGGTGTCGAAGAAGATCTTGCCGACCGGGGCCGCGTTCTCGTGGTACGGCGTCTTCTCCGCGGACGCCTCGACGGGCAGCGGGTCCGGGTCGGTGACGCCCGTGTCGGCCGCCGCGTCCTTCGTCGAGTACGTCTTGTTGGCCTCCTTGGCGGACTTCATCCGCTCCGGCTTCCACAGACCGTCGATGACCGGGTTGACGAAGTCCTTGGCCTCACTGAGCCACTTGTCCTTGTCCCAGTTCTTCCAGCCGCCGTCCTTCCAGTCATCGACGTCGATGCCGTGCTTCTTGAGCTTGTCGGCGATGTCGGCCGGGATCTGGATCTTGTCGTTGCCGCTGTCGGCCGCCTGGGAGGTGGTGGCCCCGGGCTTGTCGCTGGCCTCGTCCGAGCCGTTGCAGGCAGTTGCGGTCAGCGCCAGGGCGGCGACCAGACCGGTGGCGGCGAGCATGGTGCGGTGCCGCCTGGAAGACGTACGGGACGTACGTGTGGAACGCATGGTGCGTTGACCCCCGTGGAAACTGTTGTAGTGCTGCTATGTCATGCGCGCGTCATGGTGAGGAGTGGCTGCCGGGACAGACGTCCTCGGGCGCGACACCCCACTATGCCCGTGCAGTTGAGGGCGAACGGCGGCGGGGCGGTGAAGATTTCTTGGGCCCGCCCCGACCGCCGATCGCCTCACTGGCCGGCGAACTTCTCGCTGACCGAGTCGTACACACCCTTGGCCACGTCACCGAGTCGCGGTCCGGCCAGCCAGCCCGCCGTCACCGGGCCGATGGAGGTGTTGGACACCAGCGCCGGCTTGCCGTCGGAACCGGTCGCGACCCAGCCGCCACCCGACGAACCGCCCGTCATGGTGCAGCCGACGCGGTACATCGTCGGGTCCGAAGCGTTGAGCGACAGCCGTCCCGGCTTGTCCTGGCACTGGTACATCGTCTCGCCGTCGAACGGCGCCGCCGCCGGATACCCCGTCGCCGTCATGCTCTGGATCTTCGCAGCCGCCGGGGCCTTGAAGTCCACCGGCAGCGCCGAACCGACGATCTCCTCCAGGGACTTGCCCGAGCCACCCTTCTCCGGCGTCACATGGATGACCGCGAAGTCGTACGAGGCACCGTCGCCGCCCGTCGCACCGCCCTGCTCGATCCACTGGTCCGAGGTCTGCGCCCAGTCACCCCACCAGACACCGTACGGAGCGACCTCCTCGCGGGATGCCTTCTCCAACTCCGCTGTCGACAGGGCGTCGTTGTTGTACGACGGCACGAACGCGATGTTGCGGTACCAGCCGCCCTTCTTGCCGGCGTGCACACAATGGCCCGCCGTCCACACCATGTTGGACTTGCCGGGGTGGGCCGGGTCCTGCACGACCGTCGCCGAGCAGACCATCGTGCCTTCGGGGGAGTCGAAGAACACCTTGCCCGCTTCGGGAACGCTGTCGTGGTACGTAGCCGGCACGGCCTTCGCGTCCACCGGCGCCGGTTCCGGGTCGGTCACGCCCTGGTCCCCGGAGATGTCGCTGTCGTCGACACCCTTGCCCTGCTCGGGGTCCTCGGCGCCCCGCATCCGGTCCGGGTCCCACAGACCCTCGATGATCGGGTTGACGAAGTCCTGGGCCTCGCGGAGCCAGTCGTCCTTGCTCCAGTCCTTCCAGGCGCCGTCCTTCCACTTGTCGACATCGATCCCGTGCTCCTTGAGCCGGTCCTTGATGTCGTCCGGGATCGTGATCTTCCCGTCCGAGGAAGCCGAGGCCGAGGCGCCGCCACCGGCCTGGTCGTCGCCCGACTCGCACGCGGTGGCGGTGAGCGCGAGCGCCGACGCCAGGGCCACGGCGGCCAGCACGGGGGAGGTTCTGCGGCGCGCGCCCCTTTCCCTGCGGACGGTGAACGACGGCCTTGTGGATCGCATGATCTGACTCCCCCTGAGGTGAACGAACTAGGTGCGGCGGCCATGAGCCCACGTCGAACGCGGCGTGATCGCACGCCGGTTGCGTCTGATCCGGCGTCTGATCCCGCGTTTGTCCCGCGCTGATCCCGCGTTGCTCTCGGGTGTTCCCACGGCCTGTTGGAACGGCATCACACACTATGCGCTCGCTGTGGGGGACTTCCCACGGAACGGCAACGGTTTCGCTACGGGCTTGCTGGCCTGGTCATTCGTCCAGAGAGCTGGTGATTTGACGTCCTGCTGTGTCCGGTCCCGTCGGGGGGTGTCAGCCCCCGTTGCTGTCAACGACTGATGTCAGCTCCTGCGTTGACATCAGCCTCTGAGTCCCTGACTGTTCGGGGGCGTTCGAGTGATCGGGGATGGTGGCGGGTAGTCGACTAGCGGGGGCATGGCTTGGGCGGAAGAAGGACCGTCGGTGCGGCCTGGTGTGCAAGCTCGGTAGCCGCGCGAGCCTTCGGGAACTGCGACCTGTGCGACGGGGCGGCTCCTCCGCTCATTGCGGTGGGCCGTCCTGGGGGCGTACGTGTGGCAGCACGCTGGTGGCACCGCGGTCCAGCACGGTGCGGTGGAGGGCAAGAAGGCCAAGCCGCGTGGGGTGGTCGCGGGCGCCGGGGGCTGAAGTTCTGGTTCGGGGCTTGGGGATGTCCTTTCTGTGGGGCGGTCAGGGAGTGGCGGTGGATTTCCAATGGTGCGTGGCTTCCCCGGTTTCGGTAATCGGGGAAGCCGTGGTAAACGGGCTTGTCCTGGCGGTAGAGGGTGAGTCTTGAACCTGCACCCTGCACAACGACAGGCCACAGGATGACCGTGCTGAAGACGTCGTATCCCTCCGAACCACCGCCGCGTCGGAAGGGGTCATGCGGCCGGTCCAGTTTCGGTCTGTTAAAGGCTGACTCCTGCCCGTGTCCGCGGAGGTGCCCCGAACCCTCGCTACATCGCAGACGCCATCGTGTGGTTGGCTCCACATCGGCGGAGATACCCCGGCGGCTATGTAGAGGCTGGCCGCAGCATGAGACGGGGCCTGGGGCGCCGAGCTGCTTTGACCACGCTTTCCTGGCTTCGCTCAGCTACACCGGGAACAGGCCGATGATCGCAGCAATGCCCTTCGGCTGTAGCGAAGTTTGGCAGCTCACCTGTATGCGCAGTCGCCGTCGAGGGCTGTCACCTTGAACTTCGGGAGCACCTTGTCGACAGTCCTTCCGAGACCTCCCGCAGAGACCGTCACCGCCGGCGTCATCTTTTCAAGCTGATCGCGTGTTCGCCTCCACTGCTGGCCAGAGGCGTCAGTGAACAGCAGGGAGTCCACGAACATCCCTTCGTCAGCAAGGGAGTACTGGTGTCCTTCCCTTTGGGTGGTCTTGATGTCCGTTGCCTTCAGGGCAAGTTCGGAGCACGGCGGGAGCGTCAGGCCCTCAATGACGTAAACCGCAACTTCATGCGATGGCGGCTTCGGCGGGCGCTTACCCGCGACGACAACACTTGCGCCTGTAGCGGCGTCAGGTGACCGGTTTGCGATGTGCAGTCCTCCGCCTTCCTTGCCGTAAGGGTCTGCCCACAGGGTGATGCGGGACGCCTGCTCGCGGCTTTCCTGCTCTCGGTCCTCCTTGACCTGGTCCAGCTGCTGCCTGGAGACGACGGCTGCGTAGTAGGTAGCCACGCCGGTGAAGATGAGGCCGCCGATCGCGGCCACTGCCCCAATGCCCGTCCCGATCGTGGTCCACGGCAACCGCCGTAAGCGTCGCAGTCCACCCCGAACGGATCCCCTTCGTGGGCGGACGCGGTGAGGCGACGGCCTGCGCTGCGCCAGGCGCACTCGCCCCCGGCGTTGCGGATCGTTCGTCATCGGCCTCCTCATCGCTGACCGTAAGAGAGACGCCGCTGAGCTTCGTCCGGTCTCCGGTGATCTCGCGCAAGGGCTCCCCGACCATCAAGTGTCTGGGCAAGCTCCGCTATGTAGCGGAGCAGACCTTCGACCTGTTCCACCAGTTCAAGCACCATACTGTCCGCTGGGAGCAACGGCTCAACTCCACCACCTCTGTCGCTCGTTGGCCTGCCGCCTCATCTGCTGGAGGCGGCTGCTGAAGGCGCCCTCATGATCTTGTCACGAGCTCTTAACGGCTGGCCCAGGGGCATGCGACCGAGCGTCCGAAGGGAACGGCCTCCGAACCCTGTCGATGACGTGCGGTATCGCCTCATGAAGCACCGTTCGAGGCTTCCTGCCCCTAGGCTTTGGAGAACAACAGCACCAGCGTCTCAAGGTGATCCCTGCGCCCACGCACTGGCCGGTCAGATCGTGTCGTCCTGCGCGATCGACCAGCCGAACGGGTCCGTGTGCTCGATGTCGTCCGTCCAGTAGCCGTACCGCTCACCAAGCACCGACAGCAGTGCCTGAGAGTCGAGCGGACCGGGGCGGATGGAGAGGCCGAAGCCGTGCGCGGTGCTCACCGCAGCCACGGAGAGGTGCGAGCGCAGGGCATGTTCGGTGAATGCCTCTGCGGGAACAGGTGGGTCGTCGGGCCGCTCGGGGGCCTGCATGGCGGCGAGGATGCGAGCCAGGTGTTCTGGGGAATCGCCCGGGGAGGGGCGCAGGCCCTGCTCGTGGGCGCGATGGTTTCCGATCGCGTTGGCGATGGCGGTCAGCAGGTGCCAGTCGCGCCACCCTTCGCGCCTCAACCGCATGGCCATACATCGGAAGCCAGGGTCTGCGGCCAGGCGGGGAAGGGTGTAGCGGACGATGGGGAGCAGGTTTGCATAGCGGTTGCGGACGGTGTTGAGGGCTGTCTCGTGCTCGTAGCCGGGTCCGGGCCCGGTCCGGGCCGGCAGAGCAGCCGATTTCGCCGGGCTGCGCGGCGTACTTGCTCCGACGGCTGGGTCGGCGAGCACGGCCATCGTCTTGTAGTCGTCGGCTCTCAGGAAGTCGGCCAGTTCGTCGTAGGGGCGGCCGACGAAGAGCTTGTGCCAGAGGCCGTCGGCGAGCGCCTGCTCGACGAGGTTCATGAATGCCTCGTCGGAGAGAAGCGACTGCGAGAGCACCACCTTGACCAGGGCAGTGAGCAGGCGGGACGGTTCTGTTTCCAGGTCTGCGGGGGCGGTTGTGGGCAGGCGCAGCCTCCATCGGTTGGTGTCACGGTCGGTGCTCTGGTCGCAGACAGCGGGTAGGTCGTGGGGCAGGGTGGCGTCTGCGCGAATCTCGACGCTCAGGCGTCCGGGCAGGAACAGCGGGTCTGCTACGGCGAGTTCACCGAGGAACACCTGAAGTGCTGCCGTGTAGCGTTCCGCGGCCAGCACCGAGAGCCGGTCGTTCGGGCAGGTGATCTCCCAGTCGACGCCGAGCGCGTTCCAGGCGTAGCAGCGTGTGGGACCGGCGTCACTGAAGGGCCGTCCCACACCGTGTGCATCGGCCTCCTCGGCGTACGCCTCTCCGGATGCCGTGGGGACGTCGGCGGTCGTGGCGAGCATCTCGTCGATGATGGTGTCGATGCCCGCCGGGGCGGTGATCGTGCGGAGCAGGGGGACGACGCCGGGTCTCACCGCGTCGGCTACGCGCAGGGTGAGCGCCTGATTGCCCATCATGTCCCAGACATAGGGATAGCGTTCGTTGTGGTACGGCTCGTCGCAGTAGGCGTTCTGCGCCATGAGGCCGATGCAGAACAGGCGGGTGGCGGTGATCCAGTTTCCGGCTTGGCGGTCGTACTGGGCGGCGAGGATGATCCCGCGGGGGACGAAGCGGTTGAGCTCCAGGGCGAGTGAGGACTTCGCGGCGGTGGCTGCTGCGAGCGCGTACTGCTTGGCAGCGATGGGCAGGCCGAGTTCGCTGTAGAGGCGCGCGCACAGCAGCAGCATGATCAGGCCGCCCTCGAGGGTGTCGCCCCGCAGCCAGTTGGCCTTGGCTTCGTGGATCTCCTGGAGCGCTTGCGGGATGCGGCCGCTCTTGATCAAAGCGTGGCCCCGTGACTGTGCGCGTTCGCCGCGTGCACTCTGGCCAGTTACCCGGTCGGTGGCCTGATCGAGTAGGTCACGGACCTCCCGGTACAGGGGGTGGCCCACCAGTAGAGGGGTGAGGTAGTCGAAGAGGTCGGCAGTGTGCTCGATGGGGAACAGCGGCGCGTTGTCCAGGTGGTGGCCCAGCCGGAGAAGGATACGCATGCCGGTGTCGAGGTCCGTGAGCGGCGGCTCCGAGTGCAAGGCAGGGATTGGCTCGCCGGCTTCTACCGCTTCGCGGACCGATGCGGTGACCTCTGCGACGGTCGGCAGGTCCTCGGGCACGGATTCGAGGTCAGCGGTCGTCATGTCGGCATGCAGGGCCAGGCGAGCCCGCATGGCCAGGAGATGGGCCATGGCGTTGGGGGGCGGCTCTGCAGCCAGCAGGCGGTCGATCTTGTCTGCCAGCAGGTGCTGCCAGCTGCACAGGTCCTCTACGGTCAGCGCGGTGAGGCGGCGCACCAACGCCCCGAATCCGTATCCGAGGAGCACAACGGCGTCCTCGAGAATTCCGGGGTCGGTGAGGGTGTCGTTGACGGTGACCGTGTCGAAGAAGTCGCGGGCCAATTGGTCCGTGGGGCGCATGTCGCCAAGACCGCGCAGGGTGGCCACGACAATCTCGTAGCGGGCCCGCAGGGCGGTGTGCTCTCCCGCTGCGGCGGTCAGCAGGGCACGTGTGTGGCCGATCCATTCCGGCAGATCGGCCCGGGCCTCCTCGTGGAAGGTGGCGTGGCGCAGCGGGCCCCGCAGGTCCACGAGGTCGCCCAGGGTGCGGGCTGGCTCGTCGTTGGCCTGCCATCGCCGGCGGGCTTCGACATACCAGTCGGGAAGTTCACCGGCTCCGTCCGGGCGCGGTGGTGTGAGGTCGGAGGGCAGGTGGAGGTACTGGACGGCGAGGTAGAACAGGTCGTAGTCGGCGAGGTGGAGGGCGAGGGCGGCCGCGTCCCAGATCTCCAGTTCGACCTGGTGCGCCCGGGTGGCTTCGTCGATCAGGTCGTGCCGCTTCCTGGTGGGCACGCAGTCACCGTGAAGTAGATGACGCGGTCAACGGGGGTGCCCTGCCCGCAGATCGATGCCAGGTCTCTTCGGATCTTGCCGGGGATGTCGGCGGCCTGGATGGTGCAGGCCATCACCACCCGCTGGGTGGAGGCCAGCGACGCGAACAGGGACGTGCCGGGCAGCTCCCGGGGAATGTTGCTCCAGTGGCTTTCGGCGTCCCGGCCCTGGTCCCCGCCACTGCTGACGGGGCCGGTCGCGGGCAGCAGATTGCTGGCGATCCGACGGCGGGCCAGGCCCAGGCACAGGGCCTCGAACTCGTGGTGGCTGTTGCTCTCGCCGAGGGTGCTCAAAGCGAAGCGGATACGCTTCTCGAGCTGGACGGCATCGTTACTCACGTCGTTCCCCCTGGGTCTCACAGCCGCACGCACAACCAGTGTCCAGTACCCCACTGACATGAGGCAGTTGCAGACCACGTCTGTGAGTACTGCGGCGCACCCTGCCGCATGCGCACCCGCGATGCCCGAACAGAAGGATGACGCAAGGTCGTCTGCGACACCTGCCGCAGTCGCTTTTGTATCGCCGCTCCTGGAGCCGGCTTCGCCGGCCTCGAGCGGCCGTTCACCCGCGTGTGCGCCGCCGCGAGTGTGGCAGTGCCCGGTACGCCGGCCGAAATGCTGCTCCCACCTCCACTGGACGCCGACCGCGATCGAACACTGCTACGGACGCTCGCGGTCTCCTGGATGTCGACACGGCGTCCGCTGCCACTCGGCGTGCACCGCAACACCGACACAGCCCGCCTGGACCGTCCTCGTGCTCTTGGTGTGGCCCGGACGACCCTGATCGGCTGCTCGCACGGCCGTTAGCCTGCCGCGTCCTGCTCGACGCTGCGGATGTTCACCGCCGGTGTACGGCTGCAGGGCAGCCCCGTCGACCCGGCGAGGACCCACTTGGACGCCTCCCGCCTCGCTCTCCGTAAAGGATGCATGGGCGCTACGGATTCATCATTAATTGATGCTCTTGTGTTGCTCTTTACTTTAAAGCTGATACATTGATGAAACCGATCGGGGAGTCGTCCCGATGCTCGAATCAGGAGTCCAAGATGGCGACAACACAGCCGGTAGCCCTCGTGACGGGTGCGTCCTCCGGTATCGGAAAAGCGGCCGCCCTCGCGCTGGTGGCGGCGGGCTACGAGGTGGTCGGCACCAGCCGCGACACCGTGCACGTCACCCCGCTCACGGGCGTGACCTTCCTCGACCTCGACGTCACAAGCGACGCCTCGGTGACCGCGGCGGTCGGTGAGGTGATCGAGAAGTTCGGGCGTATCGACGTCCTGGTCAACAACGCCGGCATCGGCTCGGCGGGCGCCGCCGAGGAGAGCTCCGCCGCGCAGGCGCAGGGTCTGTTCGACATCAACGTCTTCGGCGTCATCCGCATGACGAACGCCGTCCTGCCCCACATGCGCGCGGCGCGCAGCGGACGCGTCATCAACATCTCGTCCATCGTCGGCTTCATGCCGCAGCCCTACATGGCCGTCTACGCCGCTTCCAAGCACGCCGTCGAGGGCTACTCCGAGTCCGTCGACCACGAGGTCCGCGAGTACGGGGTGCGGGTCCTGCTCGTCGAACCGGCCTGGACCAACACCGCCTTCGACGCGGCCAGCGTCCGCCCCGACCAGCCCCTGGACGTCTACGCACCCCAGCGGCACGTCTTCGAGGAGTACATGGCCCAGGCGGTCAAGGACGGCGACGACCCCTCCGTCGTCGCCAAGGAGATCGTCGCGGCGGCCACCGATGCCAAGCCCAAGCTGCGCTACACCGCTGGCGCCCTCACCGGCCGCGTTCGCACGATGCGCCGTATGGTCCCGTCCCGCGTGTTCGACCAGCAGCTGCGCAAGCTCAATCGTCTGCCCGCCGCCTGACGCCCAATCCCCGCAACGGAAAGCGAAGTTCGTCATGAGCGACTACCTGGCAGACGCGGCCGAGAACCGCACCGTCGAGGGCCCCTCCGCGACTTTCACCTACCGGCGCCTCGGCCCGCGCGGCGGCACCCCGCTGGTCCTGCTGAACCGGGTCCGGGGCACCCTCGACTGGTGGGACCCGGAGCTGCTCGACCACCTGGCCGCTGACCACGACGTGATCGTGTTCGACTACCTCGGCACCGGCTACACCACCGGTACCCCGGCCGACTCCGTCGAGGGACTCGCCGACGGCGCCGTCGAGTTCATCGAAGCCCTCGGCCTGACGCAGGTCGACCTGCTCGGCTGGACGCTGGGCGGCACCGTCGCCCAGCACATCGCCCGCACCCGGCCCGGCCTGGTCCGCAAGCTGGTCGTCGCGGCCGCCAACCCCGGCGGAACAGTGCCCGGCGCACCCGACCCGAACCCCAAGATACGGGCCACCATGACCAAGCCCGAGCTCACCGGGGACGACTGGGTCTACCTGTTCTTCCCCGAGACGGACACCGGGCGCGCCGCCGGGCACGCGCACCTCGCCAGGGTGGCCACCCGGCTGGCCACGGGGCTTCCCGACGTATCCGAGGTGGCGGCCATGGGCCAGATCACCGCGATCGCGAAGGATGCGGCGATCCCCTTCGAGCAGGTGCGGGCGGACCTGGCGAGCATCGACCAGCCCGTTCTCTACGCCACCGGCATGCAGGACGCGATGATCACCCCCCTGGCCTCCTACACCGCCGTCCAGCACCTCACCGACGCCACCCTCGTCGCCTACAGCGACGCCGGCCACGCCTTCCTCTTCCAGCACGCGAAGGACTTCGCCGCCCAGGTGACGGCCTTCCTCGCCGACTGACCACTCAACGAAGCCCGACAACACGGGAGTCGGAACGCCTCCCCGAACGAGGAGACCCATCGTGGAGTCGACCAGCGATCCGGCGCGCCGGGAGGTCACGCCGCTGGAACTGTTCTTCGACCTGGTCTACGTCTTCGCGATCGGCCAGTTGTCGCATCAGCTGCTGGCCCACCCGACGTGGACCGGCGCCGCCCAGACCCTCGTGCTCTACCTCGCCGTCTACGCGGCGTGGGCGTACACCACCTGGGCGGTCACCCTCGTCCCGGCCGAGGACCCGCGGACCCGCCGGATGCTGCTGGCGGTCATGCTCGCCGGGCTGTTCATGAACGCCGCGATCCCGCGAGCCTTCAGCGACGCCGGGTGGCTCTTCGCCGCCACCTTCCTGCTGATCCACATCGGCCGGACGGTATGGCTGCTGACCGTCGGCCTCGATGCGGTCAACCAGGAGCACTTCCGCCGTGTTCTGGTCTGGTTCGTGGCGGCCGCACCCCTGTGGCTGACCGGCGCGGCGGTCACCGGCGGCGCGCGGCTGGCGTGGTGGGCCGCGGCGCTGCTGATCGAGTTGGCGGGCACGTGGACGGCGCACCCGCTGCCCGGCCGCAGGCTGGAGTCCCGGCAGGTCACCTTCGCCGGCGGGCACCTGCTGGAACGCGGCCGCCTGTTCGTGATCATCGCGTTGGGTGAGACGGTCATGACCACCGGCACGGCGCTCACGGCGGCACCGTACGAGCCGATGACCCTGCTCACCGGCAGTGTCGCGCTCACCGGCACGGTCGCGCTGTTCTGGCTGTACTTCAGCCGTTCCGAGCGCGTCGTGCGCCATTTCCAGCGGACCGAGGACCCCATGCGCGCCGGGCGCACCGGCGTCATCAGCCTCATGGCCACGGTCGCCGGGTTGATCGCCGCCGCCGTGGCCGACGAACGTGTCATCGTCCACCCCGTCGACCACGCAGGCATCGTCACCAACCTGCTGCTCTTCGGCGGGCCGGCCCTCTACCTCGTCCCACAGGTGTGGCACGGGGCAACCCTGTTCGACGACCTGCTCTCGTCACGGCTGCTCGCGCTGTTCGCTCTGATCGTCGCAGGCACGGTCACGCCCATGGCCCCGGCGTACCTGGCGGCGGTCGTCGCCGCCGCGATCGTCGTCGCACTGGCCGTGTTCGAAGCACGCCGTCCGGCCGGTGACGCGCGTGCGAGGCCGATCCCATCAGGCCCCCAGGTCGCTGACAGGAACATCTGACCTACCGCGCCTGTGGCCGGCCCACCCGTGGGCACAGAGCATCGACAAGCCTTTCGGTGAGATCAGCGTGCGACTTCTCATTCACCCGGACCCCGTTGACCGCGTTACCCCGTTCGCCAGGAGGATTTCATGGGCATGTCCGCCAGTACCGTCCTCGTCAGCGGAACAGACCGGGACCTTGGCTGGGCACTCGCTGTTGAGCCGTTCAGCCGTGGCGCCGCCGTCCACACCGGTGCACGCAACGCCGACCAGACGCCGTCCGGGCACGGGCTGACCGGCGCACGCTCGGAGGGCGGGGGCACCACGGCGGAGATCGGCGTACTGATCTGCGACGCCCAGGAGTTGATGCGGGCCGGATTGCGCATGGTGGTGGGGAGCCAGACGGACCTGACGGTCGTCGGCGAGGCCGGGGACGGCGAGACGGCCGTGGCCCAGGCACTCACGCTGCGTCCGGACCTCGTCCTCATGGAGGCGCGGCTGCCGCGCCTGGACGGCATCTCGGCCACCGCCAAAGTGCGTGCCGCACTGCCCGAGACGCGGGTGCTTGTCCTCACCGCCTGCGACCGCGACGAGTACGCCTACGCGGCGCTCCGTGCGGGAGCGAGTGGCTTCCTCGTCAAGGACGCTCCGGCCGCCGAGATGCTCGTCGCGGTACGTGGCGTGCTGCGCGGCGACACGATGGTGTCCCCGTCGGTGACGCGGCGGCTGATCGACCGGTATGTCACGGGCGTCGTCGCTCCGGTTGCCGATGCACGCCTCGATGTACTGACCGACCGTGAGCGTGAGGTGCTGGGTTTGGTCGGTCGCGGGCTGAACAACGCGGAGATCGCCGGGAAGTTGTTCCTCGGCGAGACCACGGTCAAGACCCACGTGGCCCGCATCCTCGCCAAACTGCACATCCGCGACCGGATCCAGGCCGTCGTCCTGGCCTACGAGAGCGGACTGGTCCGCCCCGGCGGATGACTCGGTGTCGGCCTGGCGGATGACCCTGCCGGGCGCCCGGGATGACGCCCGACGACACAGCCGCTCCCTAGTTTCTGGGCATGTCGATCATGCGGGAGTTCCTGCGCCGCCCCCGGCTCACCGGCGTCGTCGCTCCCAGCTCCCCGCGCAGACCATGACCTCCGGTGCGCCCTGCGACCGCTCACAGGATCCATCGGGGCCTTCAGACCCTACGGCGACGGGCCCGGCTTGACGAGGTCGCCGGGTCAGAAACAGCTTCACGATCCGTGCGCCCCGCAGACACCCGTACGCGCAGCGCACGGCCAGTTCAACGCGCCGGGGAAGACCTCCGGCCCGACTCAAGGAAATCGCATGTCCTCAACCAACCGACGTACCCGTATCTCCCGGCGCACCGCGATGGCGCTGGTCACCATGTCGGTCGTCGCGGCCGTCGCCGCCACGGCACCGAGCATGGCCAACGCCGTGAGCAGCAGCTCCAGCGGCACGGGGCACGCGGTCACCCAGACGCAGAACGCGGTAAGCGCCAGCACCGCCCCCAACTTGCGCGTCAAGGCCGCCAACGGCGTCACCTACCAGTACCGCCGCTTCGGCCACCCCAGCGCGGGCAGCGTGCCCCTGGTCTTCCTCCAGCACTTCCGCGGCAACCTCGACAGCTGGGACCCCAAGCTCATCGACACCATCGCCGCCAAGCGCGAGGTCATCCTCGTGGACAACGTCGGCGTCGGCGGCTCCACCGGCACCACCCCCAGCACGAACCAGCAGATGGCCCTGGACGCCATCGACTTCATCGACGCCCTCAAGCTGCCCCGCTACGACCTGCTCGGCTTCTCCCTCGGCGGCGAGGTCGCCCAGGAGGTCGCCCTGCGCCGCCCCTGGCAGGTCCGCCGCGTCGTCCTGGCCGCCACCGGCCCCCAGGGCGGAGTGAACCAGCGCGCTTCCGACCCCAACATCCTGCAGCACAGCCTGAAGGACAATCCCGGCCCCGAGGACTACCTCTTCCTGTTCTTCAAGAACACCCCCACCAGCCAGGCCGCGGGCACACAATTCCTGCAACGCCTCGGGCAGCGCACCACCGACCCCGACGCCCCCACAAGCCTCGCCACCCGCGACCACCAGCTCACCGCGTGGTCCGAATGGGGCATCACCGACAAGTCCAAGATGGTCCGCCTGAAGTCCCTCTTCCAGCCGGTCCTGGTCGCCGACGGCGAGAGCGACATCCTGATGCCCGCCGAGAACTCCCACCTGCTGGCCAAGTACCTCCCCAACGCCCAGCTGCACATCTACCCGGACGCCGGCCACGGCTTCCTCTACCAGTACGCCGTCAAGTTCGGCACCGAGGTGAACACCTTCCTCGACCGCTGACAGCACATCCGCCGCGAGACGGTCGCCAACGCCCACGCCGACGGGCACGGTGACCGCCGACCGGGCCGTACCCCGCCTGGCACGGAGCCCGGCGGGGTACGGCCACACGGCGGAGCGTTGCCGGGCTCCGACCGGATCCGAGGCGAGGTGCCGGTGCCGGTCTCGGCGCTGTCAACGCGGAACATGCCGTGACACCTTGGCCGGCCGGACCAGCCGTCTCTTCTCGTCCTCTCGCGACAGAACAGGGCAATGAATTCCATCGAGAACTACACCGTCAACGTGCTGGCCCGGCTGAAGGCGACCGGCAGTCGAGACGCGATCGTCTCCGGGACGCGGCGGATCAGCGGCACGGAGGCTCTGAGAATGGTTCTCCGGTACGTCGCAGTCCTGAGAGACACCCGGTTGGGGAACGGCGACGGGGTCGCCCTCTTCGTGGAGAACTCGCCCGAAGCTCTCCTGCTGATGCTGGCCGTGCATTTCGCGGGCTGCCGGCTGGTCTTCGTACCGCCCGAGCCCGGCAACAGCGAGCTGGCGGCGTTCGTCCAACGCGCCCAGGTCAAGGCCCTCTTCTTCGATCCCGGCCTCGAGGAACGGGCCCGGCAGATCACTGGACGGGTCGATGTCCCCCACGTCTTCGGTCTCAGCCGGTCGGCACTGGCGACGGACTTCCTTGCTGTGGCCCCGGACCATACCGACCTCGTGCCGCACGAGGCAGCCGACGGCCGCCATGCCGCGACACTGCTCTACACCGGCGGAACCACCGGGACACCCAGGCTGGTCACGCACCGCAGCCGTTACTACGCGGCTCTGACCCGTGTTTCGGCCAGGTACCGTGACGAGGTCTCAACCGATCCCAAGATGCGCCGCTCCGGACAGCGCAGTTTTCGTAAGGCGACGACGCATTCGACCTGCTCCTTCGTGCCTCGATTTCTCGACGGTACGGGTTCGCCGATCAGTGATCTCCTCCTCTTTCAGGTAAACATGTTCACCCGAATGCGGCATCTCGGTGCAGCTGCTACATGCCAACGTCGTGGTAGTCACCCAATCGGCCTACGCCAGCCTCGCTCTGGTGTGCGGCGTACCCCGTTCGGCGGCACGGTGAGCGTGACCAGGCTGCCAGGCAACAGCTGTGATCACTGCTCTGCGGGGGAGGCATCGTGATCCTGATAGCCCTTCTCATCCCGGTGATGCTGTTCCTCATGGTGTCCGCGCTGGCCGCGCTAGAAGATCACATGTTCCCGCCGCCACAGTCGCCCCAGCCAGAACAGGCCATCCCCGAAGAGGTCCTATCGGACTGACCCGCCGGCACCAGCCCCGGCAACTCGACAGCGTGCTCAGGGACCCCCATCAGACGTGCACTCTTCACGATGCACCGTGCTTACTTGCGCCCATCGCCCGCCCCCTGTGCACCTACGCGCCAGTTCGTCACGGTACTCCGCTTTCACTGGAGGCGTTATCAGCACATGAACGATCGCGATGGCGCACGCGCAACCACCGAGGCAAGGCCCGACAACGTTCCTGCGGCCAGGGCTGGGAGTACCACAACGTCGCCGACCACGCCGCCTCAACAATCTTCCTCTCGCGGCCTGTCAGATGAAGAACGCTCCCGAATTGCTCGGCGCCGATTCGTGACCGCCGCTTTCCTCGGAACACTTGGCGCCGGTCTGGCCACGGCATGCGTCGATCTCCTGACCGACGGCTTCCACAGCTCCATGAGCTTCCTGAAAGACAAGACCATGGCTAAAGAAGAGCCAAATCCTCTGATTGAAGTCGCCGTTCCAGACATCACGCTCTGGCCGAGCCCTTGGAAGCTGCCCGAGGGAGAGAAGTCCTTGCCGAAGGCAACGGCGGCCCTCCTCAAGGCTTCCCGCCACGATCCGCCGCAGAGTGAGTCCACTGCCCTCATCTCGATCGGTTCCTTTCCCAGCCCCATGGTCATCGGACTCGCCGTGACAGCGGGCTCGGATAAGGACGTGTTGATCAGCAACCTTTGGGCAGAGGTCGCCTCACAGAAGCGTCGCCCTTCTGGTGTGCCGTGCCTGCTCCCCACCTATGGCAAGGGATCAGGCCCCACGGACGACTACTTCGCCTTGGACCTCGGGGTTCCTCTCGCCCCAGGCGCTCGAGTCGTATGCAAGCCAACCGCGATGGACTTTAAGCCTCTCCCAGAACTGCGTCGGCGATCCCTCAAGGTGAGCAAGGGCGAGAAGAAGATGTTGCAGGTGCTGAACCTGAGTGAAGGTTATGAAACAACCTGGCGGCTGCACCTGGACTGGGAATGTGACGGGGAAACGGGCAGCGAGACGATCGACTACAAGGGGCACTCGTTCGAGTCCTGGACGGCTTCCGAACGGTCCTGGTACTGGGACCCCTACCTGAAGGTCATGGTGCCCAGTGCTCAGGCTCAGGAGCACTTCATGAACCCCGACCGCCAGGCGTGATGCATGCTCGGTTCGATGGAGGCGCTCCCGCCTACTGGATACCTCCTCCGGGTGAACGGAGGACCGTACTGCTGCAGTGGTGGGGAATCAGCACGGATAGTTGGCAGTCGTGAGTACGAGTTCAAATCTGACACTGCGAACTTTGAGGATGCTCCATGGCGAATTTATTTGCCCGCAAGCGGACAAGCACTGCGCTGTCGGCGGTGATTTTGGTAGCCGGTGCGCTAGCCGGGCCTACCGCAGCAGCACCCGCCTTCGCCGGAGATGATGACGGGTGCCAATTCCAGTATCGAGCGGACGTACGGACGGGGGCCGAGTCGAGTGCGAAGAGCTGGAATTGCCCAACGAACTGGTCCCGCTGCATTGCCTCCCACGGCCGTGTCCATGTCGATACCGGCTGGGTACGCAACTCGTGCTCCGTCCGGGCCTACGACTATCCCGGTGCGGACGCGTCGGCCGCTGCTTACGCGTACTGATCCGATGGACATGCATGGTCGTCTCCACACCGCCCACCAGTCCCGCTGGCGAGTGGCAGGTGGGCGCCGGAGGTCCTGGTCATGATGGACGCTGGGTATGGCGCCCGCGCATCGCCCCCTGCCGGCAGGGGGGCTCGACGGGGCCGGTCGACGTCGCGCATTCGAGAGCCAGGCGGAGCCGTACATCCCGCAAGCCTGCACCGGTCAGTAACGGCGCGAAGCGACGCACATTCAACAGATTCACCCGCTTGAGTAGCAATTGGCTGCGGTCCCCGGGGCAGTATCCCCACTACCTGGCGAGGTGTCGGGCACGGACGAAGGAAGGTGATCATGCGGGTTTCGGCATCCGTGCTAGCTATCAGCCTGGCGCTGTCGTTTATCGGGGCCTGCCCTGCTGCGGCTGAGTCCTCGCCGCCTCCCGGCCCGAGTTCCACGGCGGAGACGCGGCTCAACTGTGCTGCCATCACCAGCGAGCACTACTCCCCGGTCAGTCACGCCTGGCGGGCGTATGTTCTGAACGACTGTCACCGCCCCATCTACGCGACCGTGCAGGTCGATTACAGCTTTGATCCGGAATGCGTCTGGATCCATCACGGCCAGTGGGGAAAATTCACATGGAGCGGGGGAATGGGAATGAAAGCCAACTATGTCTATTCCTGCGCTGTGGCACGGCTCCTAACAACGCCTGACACAGTTGCGCACGGTGCATCGTGAAAGTGCACGTCTGATGGCCTGGTGTGCGTAGGCGTCGGGAGGCTCGGGCAGGTCCGAGGAAGTAGTCCAGCGAAAAGATCATCCATCAGCGGGCGACTTCCCGGTTCGTCAGCACCAGCAGGGCCCGCACCGTGGGACGCGCTTATGCCTGTTCGTTGATGAGGCTGGCGTAATGGCCCAGGTTTCGCTCGATCTCCTCAAGCCCGATTTCAGCGATGGCCTTTCCAAGCTGCGGGATGCGCGCCTGGAATCCCGGCCAGTTGACCGATTCCGCGAACTCCGCCCAGGACGCTCGCAGATCGGCCACCGGCGGCAGAGTCGACCGGTTGATCTGCGCCTTGGCGGCCAGGACGGACTGCTTGTCGAAGGAGGCGATGCGCGCTGCCACGCCGCTCACGAAGTCGTCGAGTTCGGCGTCGGGCAGAGCGCGGGTCACCCATCCGTACCGCTCGGCCGTATCGGCGTTGAAGTCCTGGCTGGTGAGGATCGCTTCGAGCGCGCGGTCCCGCCCGAGCAGCCGGGCCAGACGGTCGCTGCCGCCACCGCCGGGGACGATACCGATCGCGACCTCGGGCTGGCAGAAGAACGCTTCCTCGCGGCTGGCGTAGCGCAGGTCGAAGGCCAGGGTGATCTCGTCCCCGCCGCCCCGCGTGCGCCCGCGGATGGAGGCGATGCTGACGAACGGGGCACTGGTCAGGCTCGTGACCAGGTCGACCCACGTCGGAGTCCCGTCAGCGCTGTTCAGCGCCAGAAGGTCGGGCACCTGGCCGAGATCGGCATGGTTGAAGAAGTACCCGGGGATACCGCTGTCGAAAATGACGACCTGAGCCTGCTCGTCCCGGCTCAGCTCATCGACGACGTCGACCAGTTGAGTGACGGTGTCCGCGCCGACGACGTTCACGGGAGGATTTGAGAAGGTGACCTTGCGGATCTTCGGCGCCACGGTCTCGATGCTGAACATGCTGTGCTGAGTCATAGTGTGTTCCCGTACTGAAGTGCTGATATGGATAAATTCGCGGGGGGATTCCTTCGCCTTGGCGAGCCGTAGGCGCGGCCGGTATCGCTGTCGGCGGTAAAGGGGGCATCGTCAAGGTGTCTCCGGAGGCTGTCGCCGGTGACCTCTTGTGAATGGGTATGGCGGCGCGGTGGATGTACGCCGGCAAGACGTTCGGCCACACCACCCGGCTGCGCTCGACGGTGGAGAAGCGTGCGGTCAGCTCGGCGGCGAACCGTCGGGCGTGCGGTGTCCACGTCGCGTGGACGTACGCGAAGGTGCTGAACCGGCCGCTCGCGTTGAGTGCCTCGGCCGCCGCGTCGGGGATCCGGTGTTGCCGCCCCTGCGGCATGACGATCCACGGCAGCCCGGACACGATGACATCGACCGGGTGCGGGACGATCGTCGCCAGCTCCTCGGCGCAGCCGTGGACCACCTCGACGGCGGCGCCCACGGAGCCGGCCGCCGCGGTAACGCACCGGTGATCGCGCCGGTGCCGGGCCCCAGCTCCACCACGGCGTCGGCACGTTCAAGGCCCAGACCGGCGGTCATGGCCTGCGCGAGTGTGGGGGAGCTGGGAGCGGCGGCACCGGTAAGCCGGGTCCGGCGAAGGAACTCCCGCATGATCGACATGCCTCGAAGCTAGGTATCGGCTGTGTCGTCACGAGTCCTCCTGGCCGCCCGACCGGGTCATCTGCCAGGACGAACCAGGCCGCTCTCGCAGGTCTTGAGCTCTCGATCCCAGGACCGACATGATCCCTGATCAGTTTCACCTCTGTATCAATTAATGTGAAAACGGAAACAAGTAAGAATCTGTTAATGGGGGATTCGTAGCTTTCGCGTATCCTCTACGAGAAGTCAGGAACCGACGACGCGACAGGAGACAGACATGGGCCGAGCACTGCGGGCAGATGCCGAGCGCAGTGTGCGCGCGATTCTGGAGGCGGCCGAGCGGGTACTGGCCGAGGACGCCGGCGCCTCCACGGAGCAGATCGCCGAGGCGGCGGGACTGACACGTATCACCGTGCACCGGCGGTTCGCCAACCGGCAGGCACTCCTGGAGGCGCTGGCCGTCTCCGCGAAGCAGCAGCTCATCGACGCCATCGAGGACGCCCGGCCCGACGCCGCCCCCGCCCTCGTCGCCCTCCACCGGGTGACCGCCAACGTCCTGAAGGTCAAGACCTCATGGCCGTACACCCTCAGCCACGCCACACCCCACACCGAAACCGCAGCCGCCCTCTGGGACGACATCAATGCCCGCACCCTCCGCCTCCTCGGCAGAGCGCAGAGCGAGGGACTGATCGCCCCGGACGCGGACCTCAAGTGGACGCGGCAGGTGTACATCGGCCTCCTCAGCGAGGCCATCAACCGGCCCGACGCCGCCCAGGACCCGGACGGCCAGGACCCGGACGCCCTGGCCACCCTCGTCATCGACACACTCCTGCACGGCGCCGGACCGCACGACTGAGCCTCGCCCACGTCCAGCCCGCCGTCGGTCGCCGACAACACCAACGCCCTTGCCGCCCGGCCACGTTGGGTCCACACGGTGGACTCACCCCACCATGAGGGTCCCTGCCCGCGAGAATTCCCGGAACGCGCCTCATCGACGTGCCCCTTCAGCGGACTCGTTAGGGGGCCTGGCTCATAGGGGGCCCAGGCCCGTCGGCGCCGTACGGAACGTACGCCGGTAGGCCAGCGGGGACACCCCGATCGCCGCGTGCAGATGCTGCCGCAGCGAGGCTCCCGTCGCGAAGCCCACCTCGCCGGCGATCTGGTCCACGGACAGATCGCTGGACTCGAGCAACTGCCGTGCCCGGTGGACCCGTTGCTGAATGAACCAGCGTCCGGGGCTGGTGCCGGTCTCCTCCTGGAAGCGGCGCGCGAAGGTCCGTGCGCTCATCCGCGCGTGTCCGGCCAGGTCCGCGAGCGTCAGCGGCTCGTCCAGGTGCTCCAGGGCCCACTGCCGGGTCGCCGCCGTTCCCGCCGAGGACGGGTCGGGGACGGGCTGCTCGATGTACTGCGCCTGGCCGCCCTCCCGCCACGGCGGTACGACGCAGCGCCGCGCCACGCGGTTGGCGAGCGCGCTGCCGTGGTCCTTGCGTACGACATGGAGGCAGACGTCCAGGCCGGACGCGGCCCCGGCCGAGGTGAGGATGTCGCCGTCGTCCACGAACAGCACCTCTGCGTCCAGCGCGACTTTCGGGAAGAGCCGGCGGAAGGCGTCGGCCAGCACCCAGTGGGTGGTCGCGGGCCGTCCGTCGAGCAGCCCGGCGGCCGCGAGCAGGAAGGCGCCGGTGCAGATGGACACGATCCGCGTGCCCGGCCGGATCCGGGCGACCGCGGCCGCCAGTGGTTCCGTCAGCCGGTCCGAGACGATGGTGTGGTCGAACGGTGGGATGACCACTGTGTCGGCGCTCTCCAGCGCCTCGGGGCCGTGCTCGACGGTCACCGTGAAGTCGGCGCTGGTGCGTACCGGGCGCCCGTCGACGGTGCAGGTTCGCACGTCGTACCGTCCGTCGGCGTAGGCGAAGACCCGGTTCGGGATGCCGAGTTCGAAGGGGTAGACGCCTTCGAGTGCCAGCACGACCACGCGATGAGGGCGGTGCCCCAGAAGCTGAACAGGATGACGCCGATGAATCTCCTCATGCCCCATGGCCAGATCCTATCGAATACTGGCAATCTTGCCATTGCGGGGTGGTAGTCGCTGCCGCAGCCTTGACCTATGACTGATGCGAATGCCTCGATGCGCGCGATGGGCCAGGACGTCCACGGCGGCCCCGAAGTAGTGAAGGAGATCGAAGTTCCGCGCCCGGCGCCCGGCGTGAGCGAGATCCTTGTCGCCGTCCACGCGGCAGGTGTCAACCCCACCGACTGGAAACACCGGGCCGGTGGCGCGTTCGTCGGCGAGCCGCCGTTCGTCCTCGGCTGGGACGTGTCCGGAGTTGTCGAGGCGGTCGGCTTCGGCGTCACCCTGTTCAAGCCGGGCGACGAGGTCTTCGGCATGCTGCCCTACCCGCACGGCGCGGGCTCCCACGCCGAGTACGTCACCGCCCCCACCCGGTGTTTCGTGCCCAAGCCCGCCTCCGTCGACCACATCCAGGCGGGCGCCCTCCCGCTCGCCGCCCTCACCGCCTGGCAGGCTCTCGTCGACACCGCCGACGTCCGCCCGGGACAGCGCGTCCTGGTCCACGCGGCCGCGGGCGGGGTCGGCCATCTCGCCGTACAGATCGCCAAGGCCCGTGGCGCGTACGTCATCGGCACGGCGAGCGCGGGCAAGCACGCGTTCCTGCGTGAGCTGGGCGCCGACGAGGTGATCGACTACCGGAGCGTCGACTTCACCGAGGCCGTCAGCGACGTGGACGTGGTCCTCGACCCCCTCGCGGGCGAAACCCGTACCCGCTCTCTGGACGTACTGCGCAAGGGCGGAACCCTGGTGTCGCTCCTCGGCGGTGGCACGCCGGAGGAGGCCGAGAAGGCCGCGGAACTCGGTGTGCGGCTCGAGGTGCTGCTCGTGGAGGCCGACCACGCGGGCATGCGCGCCATCGCAGACCTGGCCGGCTCGGGCAGGCTCCGGGCCCACATCGAGGCCACGTTCCCGCTCGCCCGGGCCGCCGAGGCACACGCGCTGGGTGAGACGGGACGTACGACGGGCAAGATCGTCCTCACCGTCCGCTGACCCGGTGACGTCGTCTCCGGCACAGGCGTTGATCCCCTCAGAGGCATGGTGACGTGGTCGTCGTGGAACTGGAGCGGGTGTGGTGCCGTTCGGGCGAGAGATGGTCGACGGCGCGATTGCCGCGACTGGACGAGGCCATGGCCGCGACCACGCGCCTGGCCTGGTCCTGAGGTGACACCGCGGCCGTCCGTTTCCTGTCGGCCGGCCGGAGGTGCGTGGCGTCGAAGGGAGCCTCGCCGGTGGCGCCGCCGGCCGGCGCGGGCCGGGGCGTCGCGGGCCGGGAGACGTGTCAGCTCTTGGGGCCGAACATGTAGGCGTTGGAGACGTCGATGAGGGCGGCGCCCTGGTAGGTGGGGTAGCGCTCGGTGATGGCCTTCTTGTAGGCGTCGCCGTCGTCGCCGAGCAGTTCGCGGCCGGCGTTGACGTACTCCGTGAGCTCGGCCCAGATGGCCGGGGTGGTCGGCTCGCCGTGGCCGGGCAGGATGGTGTCGTACTCGGGCTGGGCGGCGAAGCGGTCGATGTTGGCCTGCCAGCCGTCGAAGTCCTTGTCCAGGAACCACAGGTGGGTGCGGTTGTAGACGACGTCCTGGGCGACCAGGACCCCCTGCTCGGGCAGCTTGATCACGAGGGTGGTGTGGATCTCGCCGCCGGTGACCTTCTCGAACTCGAAGGGGATGCCGTCGATGACCTCGGTGCCCGGGGTGATCTCCACGGTCGGGGTCATGTCGGCGAGTGGGATCGGGGCGCCGGTGGGCAGGTCGGTCTTGGCGCCCGTGGCGACGATCTCCGCGGTGGTCTCCGCCAGCGCGTGCACGGGAACGCCGAAGCGGGCCGCGCCCTGGTAGTGGTCGGGGTGCGCATGGCTGACGACAAGGCGGTCGAGCGGCTTGCCGAGGCTCCTGGCATAGGCGACGACCTCGTCGGCGTAGGCGAGGACGAACTGCGCGTCGACGGCGATGATCCGCGACGGCGTCTCGATCAGCTGGGTGTTGACGTCCAGACCGTCCTCGGGCGCGCTGTAGCTGTGAATACGGACCGGTCCCTTGTCGATGACCGTGAGGGTTCCGTGCATGGCTGTGCTCCTGTCGACGTGGGTGAGGAGATGGCGAAAGGGGCGGATGGTGGGTGGCCGGCTCACGACCGACCATCGACCGCAACGGACAACGGCTGACTTCCGCGCGCCTTCGGCTTGCCGCCCCTGGAACGACTCCATACTGCGACGGAACCCGACGACCGGCGAGGTACGCTGCGGTCTCGTGGTGGTCCACAGGCGACAAGCGCGGCAGAAGCCTGGTCGGCGGGAGACGGGACTGCCGAAGGTGGTCTTCCAGCCTCCGGCCGGAACCCCGGCGGGCCTGGAGGTGATGGCCCTGGCCGACTTCCGCGACCGCACCCGTGACTGGCCCTGGCACATCGCCACCCCGCACCGGCAGGACTTCCACGCCCTGCTGCTGGTCACCTCCGGCACCCTGCGCCACCGCGTCGACTTCACCGGGTACGTACTGCCGCCCGACTCCTGGCTGTGGATCCGGCCCGGCCAGGTGCACCAGTGGCAGAACCCCGACCAGGCCGAGGCCATCATGATCCTCTTCCAGGAGGACTTCGTGGCCCCTGAGACCGCCGAACTGGCCGGCCTCGGCGCCACCACCGCCCCGATGCCCTTGTGTAGCCCCGATCCTTCGGAGGCCCCCGCTCTGGCGGCCGCGGCCGAGCAACTGGCCGCGGAATTCGCCCAGTCGGACCGCCATCCGCCGCCGGTGCACACCGCGCTGCTGCACCGCCTGCTCGACGTCGTACTCCTGCGTCTGGCCCACCTGCAGCAGCACGGCCAGGGCGCGGAATCCGCCCCCGAGCCCTTCCTGCGCTTTCGCGACGCCGTCGAACGGGACTTCTCCCGCACCCACCGCATCGACGACTACGCCCGCGAACTCGGCTACTCCACCCGCACCCTCACCCGCGCCACCCAGACCGCGGCGGGCCTGAGCGCCAAGGACTACCTCGACCAGCGCCTCGCCCTGGAGGCCAAGCGTCTCCTCGCCCACGGAACCGAACCCGCCGCCACCATCGCAGCCCACCTCGGCTTCACCAGCGCCACCCACTTCGGCAAGTTCTTCCAACGCCACACCGGCCGCACCCCCCTCGCCTTCCGCTCCTCCCAACGCTCGTCGCCGCCGGCTTAGGGGTCCTTGCACTGTGCCCGCCCGGCAGGCATTCGTCTGTCGCCGGGGCGCCGAGGATGAGCGGGAGACGCTCCTTGCCTTCGGCCAGGCCGTGGAAGGTAACGGCCTGAGCCCTGACCTGGAAGCCGTCGTTTGCGGGAAGGGCGAACATGTCAGCTCCGTGATCAGCAGATCACGGGGTTCAGAGGTCATACCAGCGTGGGGTCGGTGTGCAGGTGGAGGAGGGCGGGGCCGTCGGTGGCGAAGAGTTCGCGCATGGCATGGTCGAGTTCGTCCGGGGGGCGGGCGGTGAGCCCGGTGGCGCCGCAGGAGCGGGCGAAGTCGGCGAAGTTGGGGTTGACCAGGGAGGTCTGCCACACGGGGAGGTGTCCGGCGAGCTGTTCCTTGCTGATTTTGCCGAGGGAGCCGTTGTCGAGCAGGACGTGCTTGATGGGCATGCCGTGTTTGACGGCGGTGGTCAGTTCGGCGAGGTATTGGCCGAATCCGCCGTCGCCGGTGACCGCGACGACGGGCCGGTTGGGGTCGGCGGCCCAGGCGCCCATGGCGGCGGGGTAGCCGAAGCCGATGGAGCCGAGGTAGCCGGACATCAGAACGGGCTGGCCGGCGCTTTCGAAGTAGCGGCCGAAGGAGTAGGCGTGGTCGCCGACGTCCACGGTCATCACGGCCTCGGTGGGGCAGTGCCGGGTCAGGGCGGCGAACACGGCGGCCGAGGACAGTCCTTGGCCGCGGTCGTCGGCGGCCCGGCGTGCCTTCTCGGGCCGCCAGATGCCCCAGCGGGCGGCCGTGTCGTGGCGCTGGTCGACGGCCTTCACCTCGGGGCCGAGCGGGCCGAACCGATCGAGGAGCGCGGTGAGGGTGACGGTGGCGTCACCGAGGAGGCCGATGTCGACGCGGGTGAACCGTCCGATCGCCTCCGGGGAGTCGTCGATCTGGATGATCGGCTTGTACGGGGCGATGCCGGTGTGATTGGAGAACGAGGCGCCGACGACGAGCAGGGCAGTAGGTCGGCTTCGGTCATCAGCCAGGAGGCGACGGGGGTACCGGAACGGCCCAGGACGCCCGCGCCCAGGGGGTGTGTCGGGCACCAGACCCTTGGCGCGGAAGGTGGTGAGCACGGGGGCGTTGAGCCGTTCCGCGAGCGCGGCCACCTGGGCCTGCGCACCGCGTGCGCCCTCACCGACGATCAGTACGGACCGACCTAGTCCTGACGCAATTGCCCGGTCCGGGGGCGGACTCGCCGTCGCCCTGGGACCTTGTTCAGCTTCGGACTCCACCACAAGACGATTCAGAGCCTGCTGACGGACATGGCCCCGCGTGAGGCAGGCATCGTCTTCGACGCTGCCTGATGCCGCCGAAGGTCTCCACCGTGGGTGTGTCGGCTACTGAGAGTGATTGGCTATAGGCAGGACCGTCCGGTGCTGGGGGTGCCCGGCGGTTTGGGTAGGTTGGTGGCCACCGACCCAGGAGCTACCCCGTGTCCGACCGCCCCAGCGTTCTGTTCGTGACCGATCTCGCCTACGAGGCCCGGGGGCGGCGCTACTGCGACGAGGACATCTTCCTGTCGTCGCGGCTGCGGAACGACTTCGACGTCGCTTTGTGCCATCCGCTGGACGCTGCGGCTCTGATGGACGCCTTTGACGCGGTCGTGGTCCGCAACAGCGGCCCCGTGCTGCACTACCAGAAGGAATACGACGCCTTCCGCGACCAGGCCGCAGCGCGCGGCACCCGGGTCTACAACCCGCTGTCCGGCCGGGCCGACATGGCCGGCAAGCAATACCTGCTGGACCTGACCGCGGCCGGATACCCGGTCATCCCCACCATCGACCGGCCCCAGGACCTCGGCCGCCTGCCCGCGGCCGACCAGTACGTGGTCAAGCCGAAGGCGGGGGCGGACTCCATCGGCCTCAGCTTCGTGCCTCAGGAGCAGCTGGCTGACCTCACCTACGGCGACATCCTCGTCCAGCCCCGCATCGACTTTCGCTACGAGGTGTCGTTCTACTACGTCGACGATGCCTTCCAGTACGCCCTGCACGCCCCCGACCCCGAACGGCGCTGGGTCCTTGAGCCCTTCCAGCCCACCGAAGCCGACCTCGACTTCGCGCGCCGCTTCATCGACTGGAACACCCTCGATCACGGCATCCAGCGCGTGGACGCCTGCCGTACCCAGGAGGGTGACCTGCTCCTGGTCGAGTTGGAGGACCTCAACCCCTACCTGTCCCTGGACCACCTCGATGACCCGACCCGCGACACATTCGTCACCAGCATGACGACCTCCCTCCACCGGTTCCTGGGAACCCCACCCCGCCCCTGAACCGGCAGGCCGAGGGTTCACTCAAGAGCCGTGGGACCGAATGGCCAAGGGCATGGACGCAACGCGTAGCCCATGCCCCCAGATCTTCGCTGCCCTCTGGGCGCGGGCCGAGGTAGACCAGGAGGGAAGGCTTCGCGTGCCGCCCGCGAAGAGGGGAGCCGGACTTCCGTCGTCATCCCGGACAAGCCAGACCACTCTGCTTTGGCGGACGTCTCGGAAGGTTGGACAGGTGGGCTGCGCGGCGCGGATGGTCTGCTGCCGACCGCACCGCCTCCCGGCCGACCTCGATCGCCTGCCGGAGGTCATCAAAATCTCCGTGCCGGATGAAACGTGTCCGCAGGATGTCGCCGAGGCTCGGCAGGCTGCCGGCCACGGCGTCAATGGTGGGGCCGTAACCGTTGCACCGCGTCCCGGTACGAGGCCAGAGCAGTGTCCGCCTCCGCGTCGCGGCCCGCATCGGCGGCAGCATGCAAGGCGACACCGAGATTGGTCATGTACACAGGCAGGCTGGGGTCTCCGGAAGCTGCGGCATCGACGGCCATGCGGCACAGGTGCACGGATTCTGTCAGATTCTGAGCAACTCCCAGGCGTTCGTAGCGGGTATGCAGCGTGAGCCCGAGGTTGGACCGACACAATGCCAGATCGGGATTGTCCCCTTGGGCCGCCTCAACCGCCCACCGCCCGAGGCGCACGGCTTCATCGAGCCCTTTTCGCCACATCCTTGCCGGTCGTATCGGCGGGGGCGCCGCCCCCACCTGGCGCCAGGCACAGGCGGCGGCAACGTGAACATCCGGCCCCCCTGGCCAACGGCCTCCGCGCACAGATCAACGACCTGCAGACCCGGTTACGGGAGGCCGAGACGCACCTGGAGCACCTCGCGATCACCCGCAAGATCGTCACTGGCCTCGCCGACCGGCTCCCGGCCGTCGCGCCGGACCTGCCCGAGCACCCGGACTACCCCCGCATCCTCGACGCCTTCAACCACGCGACCGCACCGCTACGGGCCAAGGACGTCTGCGAAGCCCTCGGCCATGTACTGCTGCCGAAGAACGTCGAAGGCACCCGCGCCAAGCTGAAGCGCCTGGTCAAACTCGGGATTCTCACCGAGGCCGGCACTGGCAACTTCGCCAGGAAGCAATAGCCGACAGACAGCGGCCATGCTCCCACCTCAGCCAGAAGCGGACATCGCCGCACGAACCGCCCGCTCAGAGCAAGGTGCGCAGTTCGCGGGCCGCGTCGGTGGCATTGAGCAGGCGAGCGCCGCCCGGGAGCAGAACCAGCTGGCCTGAAGCAACAGCCCGTGCCGCGACCCCCGCCCGTTCCCAGAGCAGGACGATCTGCAGGATGACCGCCTGGTAGGCATGGTGGGCGTCGCCTCCACGAGGCTTTCCGAACCGGCGGTACAGCTCTTTGTCCACCCGGTTCCGGGCCTGCTCACGTCCCAGCCCGACGCCTGCGAACACCACTACGAACGTACTGGCGGCGAGAGCGACGATCTCCTCACCGAGCAACCCCTCGACATCGGCACCCGAACTCTCGGTCATGCCCGGCACGTTACCAATCCGCACGGCCCTGCTGGGGGCAAAACCGGTCGGCGCCGTGCTCATGGCCCATCTGCGCCCCCAATGACCAGAAGCTGCGGACCACCGAATTTCACCCGTACTACACCATCAGGCGACGACAGAACCATTCAAAGGCTCACGAACCGTCCTCTTGGAAGGCGCCTGACCCACCTGCCCGGCAGCTGCTTTGAGCTGCACGTTCCATCCCCCTGACGCGCTGCTGGCGACCGTGGAACGCAATCGCATGGGTGGACCATTATTGGCGGAACCTGGCTGATGTCGTCATTGGATGTCAAAGTGCACTGGGCCTGGGCATGTGTGGGACCGGCAACGGTTCCGTCACGGCAAGGATCTTGAGGCAACCCGTAACCCGGTGCGGCATCCGGGGTTGGTAGCGGTGGGGGGCCTGCTGTCCGGGTGCGGTCCCCCGTGCCCTTGGCGGGAGTTCGGCTCGGCTGGGGCGTCGGACGACAGCGGGAGGGCGGACAGACGTGGCCGAGGCTTCGTACGGCGGATGTGCGTCCGAGGGGAACCCGCGACGCCAGTCGACAAGGGAGCCGACAGCGGCCCGCACCTACGCGCGTGCCTTGCCGATCGTGCCCGTGCGGGCCCGTGGGCTGACCGTCGAGGGGGCGGACGGGCGCCGCTACCTGGACTGCCTCTCCGGTGCCGGGACTCTGGCCCTCGGTCACAACCACCCCGTGGTGCTGGAGGCGATCCGCGAGGTCCTCGACTCCGGTGCGCCCCTGCACGCCCTGGGCCTCGCGACCCCTGTCGAGGATGCCTTCCTCGCCGAGCTGTTCCGTAGCCTGCCGCCCGGTCTGGCCGACCACGCGCGCGTGCAGTTCTGCGGCCCGGGCGGCACGGACGCGGTGGAAGCGGCGCTCGGGCTTGTACGGGAGGCAACGGGGCGGACCGGGGTGCTTGCGTTTGCGGATGCCTGGCAGGGGATGGGCGAGGGGCTGGGCGAGGAGGCTTTCGGGGACGCTTGTTGTGGCGTGGGTGGCGTGGGTGGTCCGGATGGCGTGGGCGGTCTGGATGGTGTCGATGGTGTGGCTTTTGAGGGCGCCCGTGATGGTGTGTCCAACGGGGCCTTCACCGCGCCGGGTGCGGGGGGTGTCGCCGGGATGATCGTTGAGGTCGTCCAGGGTGAGGGGGGTGTGGTCCCGGCGCCGGACGCCTGGTTGCGGCGCCTGCGACAGCTCACTGCCGACCGGTCCATCCCGCTCATCGTCGACGAGACAGAGACAGGAGTGGGCCGCACCGGCGCTTTCTGGGCCGTGGAGCACAGCGGGATCACTCCCGACGTGATGGTGCTGTCCAAGGCCATCGGCGGCAGCCTGCCTCTCTCCGTCGTGGTCTACCGAGACGACCTCGACATCGCCGAACCCGCCGCCCCCGCAAGTGCGTTCCGCGGCAACCAACTGGCCATGGCCGCAGGAACGGCCACCCTCGCCCACGTCCGCCGACACCGTCTCGCGGAACGGGCCTCGATCCTGGGCGCCCGAATGCTTGCTCATCTCCGCTCCCTGCAAGGGCAGTTCGACTGCGTCGGGGATGTACGCGGGCGGGGGCTGATGCTGGGGGTGGAGCTGGTGCACCCGGAGTTCGAGGGTGGGGCGGCTGTGAGTGGCGGGGCGGGTGGGGGCGGAGGCGAGGTTGCGGTAACTTGCTCGCCGCTCGGGGGCGATCTGGGAGTGACTGCGGACCGTTTCGCCGAGGCGCCCTCCCCGACCGTTGCTCCTTCCTCCGCCGCTCCCGAACTTGCCGCCGCTGTCCAACGGGAGTGCCTGCGACGCGGCCTGATCGTCGACCTCGGCGGTCCTAGGGCGAATGTCATCCGCCTCCTTCCGCCCCTGACCATCAGCGACGAGCAGGCGGAGGCGGTGCTCGACCGCCTGTCCGACGCGGTGGAGGCGGCAGCCCGCGATCACGCCGCGCACGGCGAGAAACAGCAACCGCAGTACGCCGCACGCGCGGGTTGAGCCCAGCGGACGGAGGCACCACAGCGCCCACCCTCGCGCCGTCTGCCCTCCTGCCCGCAGCGTGGGCTCGCTAGCGGCCCCACCAGCAGATGCCGAGCAACTGCTGCTTCCGAATGACATGCCACCCCCCCCGCACGAACCCGAACCTCCAAGAACCCGAACCTCCAAGAACCCGAAACGCCCCCGCATCACAGATCGCCGCACTCACCTCCTTCTCCGCACCCCTTCTTGACCCGCTCACAAGGAACAGCCTTGAACACCACCCCGACCCCCGAGACCCCCGGCCGCACGCCGTCATCAACCCACGGCACGATGGAACCTCCCCGGCAGTCCGAGTCCGAGTACGAGTCGGAGCCGGGTTCCGGACCGACGGGGGACTTCGGTGGCCGTTCGCGAGAGCGGGTTCCGGAGCAAGGGCGGGGGAGGGATCGAGACGGGCAGCGGGAAAGGGAGAGGGAACAAAGTCCCTTGGCCTCCCGCCCGAACGCCGAGTGGCTGCGCGAGGCCACCGTCGACCCTCTGGAGCATCCCGACCCGCACACCGCCGCCAGGTCCGCAGCCGTCGAGAACCTACTCCGCTGCTGGGTACGCGAAGCCGGCAGCCTCCTCGCCCCCGTTGACGAAACCCTCCGTATCCCGCTTCCCGCCAGCGGCACCGCCCTGCTGGCCGCCGTCCACTACTGGTCTCCGACCGGCTGGCACCGCTTCGGCGCCGCGTATCTGGCCGACGCCCCTGAACAGTCCCCGCCCCTCGACGCCGTCACCCTCGCGGCACTCCTGGCCAGAGAGCCCTCAAGGGACAGCACTCCCGACGGGTCCGAGGATCCCGACGCCACACCCTCGGCCCCCGCCTCGACCGAGGTTGTCTCTCAGGCGCCCCGCACCACCACTGCCACCGCCACAGACGGCACCGACCTCGTCGCCCGCGTCGCCGACTCCGTACGCCACACCGCCACCTTCATCCGTGAGCGCAGGGAGCGGCCTTCGGACGAGCCCGACCTGTTCCTCGCCGCCGAACAGGCTCTTGTGCTCGGCCATCCACTGCACCCCACACCGAAGAGCCGTGAGGGCCTGACCGAGACCGAAGCGCGGCTGTACTCACCCGAGTTGCACGGCTCCTTCCCCTTGCACTGGATCGCTGTCGCTCCCTCCCTCCTCGCCACCGACTCGGCCTGGACCGAGCGCGGACGGCTCATTCCCGCGGCTCAACTCACCACACGCCTCGCCGGAACCGAACTCCCGCTCCCCGAAGAGCACGCGGCCCTGCCCCTGCACCCTTGGCAGTTGCGAGAGGTCCGGCACGACCCCGCGACCGCGGCTCTCTTCGACGCCGACCTGCTCCGCGACCTCGGAGCGCACGGCGCCCCTTGGCACCCCACCTCCTCCGTACGCACCGTCCACCGGTCCGGCGCGCCCGCCATGCTCAAACTGTCGCTCGGCCTGCGCATCACCAACTCCTGTCGTCAGAACCTCCGCAAAGAACTCCACCGCGGTGTCGAGGTCCACCGCCTGCTGCGCAGCGGACTGGCCAAGCAGTGGCAGGCCGCGCACCCCGGCTTCGACATCGTCCGCGACCCGGCCTGGCTGGCCGTCGACGGGCCGGACGGCAAGGCCGTGCCAGGGCTCGACGTGATGATCCGGCACAACCCGTTCACCGCCGCGGACGACGTTTCCTGCATCGCCGGACTCGTCGCACCCAAGCCCTCCCCGCGGCCTACCGGCGCCGGCTGGCCAGCCGGGGACCAGCCGGCCATGCGGTCCCGGCTGACCGAGGTCGTCACTCTCCTCGCCGACCGGACCGGTCGTCCCCTGGGCGCCGTCGCTGCCGAGTGGTTCCTGCGCTATCTGGAGCAGGTGGTCCGACCGGTGCTGTGGTTCGACGCGGAGGCGGGCATCGCCCTGGAGGCGCATCAGCAGAACACGCTGGTCCTGCTGGACGGTGACGGCTGGCCCGTCGGCGGCCGCTACCGGGACAACCAGGGCTACTACTTCCGCGAATCCCGCCGTGCGGACCTGGACGCTCGCCTTCCCGGCATCGGCGAGCACAGCGACACGTTCGTGTCCGACGAGGTCACCGACGAACGCTTCGCGTACTACCTCGCCATCAACAACGTGCTCGGACTCATCGGTGCCTTCGGCTCCCAACGCCTGGCCGACGAAGGGCTGTTGCTCGCCGCCTTCCGCCGCTTCCTGGGCGACATCGCCTCCGGACCCGCTCGTCTGCGTACCTCGCTGCCGGCCCGTCTGCTGGACTCACCCGTCCTGCGCTGCAAGGCCAACCTGCTGACCGGGCTGCACGGCCTCGACGAACTCGTCGGCCCCGTCGACACCCAGTCCGTCTACGTCACCATCGCCAACCCCCTTCACAGCTGATTGCTCATACCGGCCACCTGGCCACTCAGGCCGTACCTGTCAGTCCTGTCAGTCCTGTCAGTCGTGTCATTTCTGTCCGTTCAGTCCCGAGGAACATGCCCCGACCCGTCTCCTGAGAGGAGCGTCGCCGTGCCTCCCACCGACGCGAGCGCCAACGCCGCTACCGCTACCGCTACCGATGCCGACGCCTGTACAGCCCGTGGTCCTGCCGAGGTGCCGGGCACGGATTGCGAGGACACCCTTGACCTCCGCCTGCCTGACGAATTCCTCGCGCTCATCGCCAACGAGACCGTCGGCGCCGCTGCGCAGCAAAGCGGCGTAGCGAGCAGGACTCAGGCCGGCGCGGGCAACCCGGCTCAGGCTGTCGGCGTGGACGGCTCAGCCCGCGACGACCTCCTGGACACAGTCGCCGACTGGGGGCCGGTGGCCACACCTGTGGGTCTGTTCCACCTCGTACCCGTGCGTCCCGAGCGGGATCTTCCGCTCATCGGCGGCTGGATGAACGCCCCCGCTGTCGCGGAGTACTGGGAACTGGACGGACCCCAGAACCGGACCGAGGATCATGTGCGGGCCCAACTGGCCGGAGACGGGCGGTGCGTGCCCTGTCTCGGAGTGCTGGACGGCGTGCCGATGAGCTACTGGGAGATCTACCGGGCCGATCTCGATCCCGTGGCCCGCCACTATCCCGCCCGACCCCATGACACCGGAATCCACCTCCTCATCGGCGCCGCCGCCGACCGTGGGCGAGGGCTCGGCAGCGCGTTGCTCAGAAGCGTCGCCGACCTCGCGCTCGACAAGCGGCCCGCCTGTGCGCGTGTCATCGCCGAACCCGACGTTCGCAACGCCCCCTCCGTCTCCGCCTTTCTGAGCGCCGGATTCCGGTTCTCCGCCGAGATCGATCTGCCGGACAAGCGGGCAGCCCTCATGATCCGCGACCGGTCCCTGCGCGATCTGATGTGACGCGATGCCATGCCAGGCCGTGCCAGCTCATGCCGCGCGTCATCCAGCGCCGCATCACGTCCCACGCCAACCACGTCGCAGCGGCTCATGTCGTGTCACCTCATGTCATGTCACGTCGCGTCACATCGTCGTCACTTTTGGTACACCGCTCGCGCCGAACTGGTTCCCACTCCCGCCACACTCATTTCCAGCCGAGTGGATTTCGCCGAAACCAGGCATAGGCCGACACGGCCGTCCGGTGTTGACCGCAACCGACCGATCCCGACCTCCGCCGCCCCTGAGCGACCTCATCCGATCGCCGTATCGAAGTCGTCGGGTCTTGATCCAACCCCTCGGCTCCCCCGTGACCACTCGTTTGTCAGTGCGGGGCCGTAGGGTTGTCGCGCTATGACGAAGCCCTCACTCCCTGAACTCCTGCATGCTGCCGTCACTGCCGTCGGCGGCACGGAGCGCCCCGGTCAGGTGACCATGGCCGAAGCCGTCGCCGAGGCGATCGACGACGGTTCCCATCTGCTGGTCCAGGCCGGCACCGGCACCGGAAAGTCGCTGGGCTATCTCGTGCCCGCGCTCGCGCACGGGGAGAGAGTCGTCGTCGCGACCGCCACCCTGGCCCTCCAGCGCCAGCTGGTGGAGCGGGACCTGCCGCGCACGGTGGACTCGTTGCATCCCCTGCTGCGCCGTCGTCCGGAGTTCGCGATGCTCAAGGGCAGATCGAACTATCTGTGTCTGCACCGCCTGCACGAGGGCGTGCCGCAGGACGAGGAGGAGGGCCTCTTCGACCAGTTCGAGGCGGCCGCCCCCACCAGCAAGCTGGGTCAGGACCTGCTGCGGCTGCGTGAGTGGTCGGACGAGACGGAGACCGGCGACCGGGACAACCTGACTCCCGGTGTCTCCGACCGGGCCTGGGCCCAGGTGTCGGTCTCCTCGCGAGAGTGCCTGGGGGCCACGAAGTGCGCCTACGGTGCCGAGTGCTTCGCCGAGAACGCCCGCGAGCGCGCCAAGCTCGCCGAGGTCGTCGTCACCAACCACGCGCTGCTCGCCATCGACGCCATCGAGGGCGCCCCGGTCCTCCCGCAGCACGAGGTGCTGATCGTCGACGAGGCGCACGAGCTGGTGTCCCGAGTCACCGGAGTCGCCACCGGTGAGCTCACGCCCGGACAGGTCAACCGGGCGGTGCGGCGGGCGGCGAAGCTCGTCAACGAGAAGGCCGCCGACCAGCTCCAGACCGCCGCCGAGGGCTTCGAGCGGCTGATGGAGCTCGCCCTTCCGGGCCGCCTGGAGGAGATCCCGGAGGATCTCGCGTACGCCCTCATGGCGTTGCGTGACGCGGCCCGGACCGTCATCTCCGCGATCGGTGCCACCCGCGACAAATCCGTCCAGGACGAGGACGCCGTCCGCAAGCAGGCGCTGGCCTCGGTGGAGACCGTGCACGACGTGGCGGAGCGGATCACGAACGGCTCCGAGTGGGACGTCGTCTGGTATGAGCGCCATGACCGTTTCGGGGCGTCCCTGCGGGTGGCTCCCATGTCCGTGTCGGGCCTGCTTCGGGAGAAGCTCTTCGCGGACCGTTCCGTGGTTCTGACCTCGGCGACCCTGAAGCTGGGCGGTGACTTCAACGGAGTCGGCGCATCCCTGGGCCTCGCCCCGGAGGGCACCGAGGGAGATGACATCCCGCAGTGGAAGGGCGTCGACGTCGGCTCGCCCTTCGACTATCCGAAGCAGGGCATCCTGTACATCGCCAAGCACCTCGCGCGCCCCGCGCGGGACGGCGACCGCGCGGACATGCTGGACGAACTGACCGAGCTGATCCAGGCAGCCGGTGGCCGCACTCTGGGTCTGTTCTCCTCGATGCGGGCCGCGCAGCTCGCCGCCGAGGAACTGCGCTCCCGTATCCCCGAGTTCCCGATCCTTCTCCAGGGCGAGGAGACCCTCGGTGAGCTGATCAAGAACTTCGCGGCCGACCCCAAGACGTGCCTCTTCGGCACGCTCTCGCTCTGGCAGGGCGTGGATGTCCCCGGCCCCAGCTGTCAGCTGGTCGTCATGGACAAGATCCCGTTCCCGCGCCCCGACGACCCGCTGATGAGCGCCCGCCAGAAGGCGGTGGAGGACGCCGGCGGCAACGGCTTCATGGCGGTCGCCGCCACACACGCGGCGCTGCTCATGGCTCAGGGTGCCGGCCGTCTCGTACGGGCATCGGGGGACCGTGGTGTGGTGGCCGTACTGGATCAGCGGCTCGCAACCGCGCGGTACGGGGGCTATCTGAAGGCATCCCTGCCGGACTTCTGGTTCACGACGGACCGCAACCAGGTCCGCAAGTCACTGGCCGCGATCGACGCGGTGGCGAAGCAGTCGGAGGAGTGAAGGGTGTGGGGTGGCCTGACCGTCACCGGCCAGGCCACCCCACACCCAGGGCGTCCGCGGGCACCCGCACAGCACTGGGCCCCGGAACCGGCGCAGGGGTCCCGGGGCCCGGTCAGAGGGCGGACCTCGGTGGGGTCCGCCCGCCGCACCGTCACACGCGGCGCAGCACCGCCACCACCTTGCCGAGGATCGTCGCGTCATCGCCGGGGATCGGCTCGTACGCGGCGTTGTGCGGGAGGAGCCAGACGTGGCCGTCCTCGCGCTTGAAGCGCTTGACGGTGGCCTCGCCGTCGAGCATGGCGGCGACGATGTCGCCGTTCTCGGCGACCGGCTGGCGGCGGACGGTGACCCAGTCGCCGTCGCAGATCGCGGCCTCGATCATCGAGTCGCCGACCACCTTGAGGACGAACAGCTCACCGTCGCCCACGAGCTGGCGGGGGAGCGGGAAGACGTCCTCGACGGACTCCTCCGCGAGGATCGGGCCACCGGCGGCGATACGGCCGACGAGCGGGACGTACGACGCGGCGGGCTTGCCCGCGGTGTCCGTGGGCTGCACGGAGGCGGCCTGGTCGGAGCCGCGGACCTCGTACGCGCGCGGGCGGTGCGGGTCGCGGCGCAGGAAGCCCTTGCGTTCCAGTGCCATGAGCTGGTGTGCGACGGAGGACGTGCTGGAGAGGCCGACCGCCTGTCCGATCTCCCGCATGGACGGCGGGTAGCCGCGCCGCTGCACGGAGTCCCTGATGACCTCGATCACCCGGCGCTGCCGATCGGTGAGCCCAGAGCTGTCGGCCCGGATGCCTGGAGGTCGGCCCGGTAGGGAGCGCTTGTGCCCCTCGGGATTCACGGCTTCATTCATCGCATGCACCGGCTCGAGTCGGCCCTGGGAGCGGTCCTGGGCAGTGATGGTGGCGCTGTCTGCGGTGGTGGTCACGTCGGCCCCTCTCGATGGTCTCCCTGCTGGACAACGGTAGTTGCTTTCGAAAGGTTGCGCCAAACACACGTTCGAGTGAAAAAGTCTGTTTCACCTGACGTGATCATGTGTCTGGGTGTATGGCTAACGCGGCGCCTGGCGGACAAAAGGGCCCGTTGTTGTACTGTTCACCGCCGGGTGACGACCTCGCGGGCTGCTGACCCAGTCTGCCATCCAGCGTCCCGTCAGCCGGGATCCGGCCCTCATCTACGCGGGAGTCCCACGCGCTCTCCGTGTGGCGACCACGGTATCTCCGCATGCGCCGCAGCGGTACGCCTGGGCACGGTCATGTCCCGCGTGGCGGCGCTGTCATGCGGCACATGCCAATACGGGTGCGACACGCGTGTACGGCGTGTTTGCGGTGACGATCCCTACATCTAGTGCTTGGATTGCTACAGCAGCCCAGAAGTTGTGGTCCCCCGGGTCTTCGGAGCCTCTGAGATCGCCTATGCTTGGGGCTGCTTCGAGGGGCCCATGGGGCTCAGCGAGGCTATTGAGTCTGCTGTGAGGAGGGTTGGGAGTTCATGCACTGCCCCTTCTGCCGGCACCCCGACAGCCGCGTCGTCGACAGTCGTACGACCGACGACGGCACGTCGATCCGCAGGCGCCGCCAGTGTCCGGACTGCTCCCGTCGTTTCACGACCGTGGAGACGTGTTCGCTCATGGTGGTCAAGAGGTCCGGAGTCACCGAGCCTTTCAGCCGTACCAAGGTCATCAATGGTGTGCGCAAGGCATGCCAGGGGCGGCCAGTCACCGAGGACGCACTCGCCCAACTCGGCCAGCGGGTCGAGGAGGCGGTGCGGGCCACCGGAAGCGCCGAGCTGACCACCCATGACGTGGGGCTGGCCATACTCGGTCCGTTGCAGGAGCTCGATCTGGTCGCCTATCTGCGATTCGCCTCCGTCTACCGGGCGTTCGACTCGCTCGACGACTTCGAGGCCGCGATCGCGGAACTGAGGGAGGCGACGGGGCGTCCCGACGTGGACGCGGACGTGGGGAGCCAGGAAGACGACCGCGGGGCGGGAGAGACCGTTCAGGTCCCCGAGCCCGCGGGTGCCGCCGACTGATCTGCGGCCCGGTCCGGTCGGAGACACCGGGGCGGCCGCACGGCGGCGATGAGGACCTGTTGCGGGCGGTAGCGAGTGGGTGCCCGCAATACCAAGACAGAACACCGTGCCACGGGAACATCGGGGCACTTCAGGGCGTTTTCGCCCGTACAGGGAGGCGGCATGACAGAGACGGCGAGCGGTCCGGCACGAGGTTCCCGAGCCAAGGGCGCCAAGGCCACCAAGGGGCTGCGTATCGAGCGCATCCACACCACCCCCGGCGTGCACCCGTACGACGAGGTCCAGTGGGAGCGTCGTGACGTCGTCATGACCAACTGGCGCGACGGCTCGGTCAACTTCGAGCAGCGTGGCGTCGAGTTCCCCGACTTCTGGTCGGTGAACGCGGTCAACATCGTCACCAGCAAGTACTTCCGCGGTGCCGTCGGCACCCCGCAGCGCGAGACCGGCCTCAAGCAGCTGATCGACCGCATCGTGAAGACGTACCGGAAGGCCGGCGAGGACTACAAGTACTTCGCCTCGCCCGCTGACGCCGAGATCTTCGAGCACGAGCTGGCGTACGCCCTCCTGCATCAGATCTTCAGCTTCAACAGCCCCGTCTGGTTCAACGTCGGTACGCCCCAGCCGCAGCAGGTGTCCGCCTGCTTCATCCTGGCCGTCGACGACTCCATGGAGTCGATCCTCGACTGGTACAAGGAAGAGGGCATGATCTTCAAGGGCGGCTCCGGTGCCGGCCTGAACCTCTCCCGCATCCGCTCCTCCAAGGAACTGCTGTCCTCCGGCGGCAACGCCTCGGGTCCCGTCTCCTTCATGCGCGGCGCCGACGCCTCCGCGGGCACCATCAAGTCCGGTGGCGCCACCCGCCGCGCGGCCAAGATGGTCATCCTCGACGTCGACCACCCCGACATCGAGGACTTCATCGAGACCAAGGTGAAGGAAGAGGAGAAGATCCGCGCCCTGCGTGACGCGGGCTTCGACATGGACCTGGGCGGCGACGACATCACGTCCGTCCAGTACCAGAACGCCAACAACTCGGTCCGCGTGAACGACACGTTCATGAAGGCCGTCGAGACGGGCGGCAAGTTCGGCCTGACCTCCCGTATGACCGGCGAGGTCATCGAAGAGGTCGACGCCAAGGCGCTGTTCCGCAAGATGGCCGAGGCCGCGTGGGCGTGCGCCGACCCGGGCATCCAGTACGACGACACCATCAACCACTGGCACACGTGCCCGGAGTCCGGCCGTATCAACGGCTCGAACCCGTGCAGCGAGTACATGCACCTGGACAACACGTCCTGCAACCTCGCCTCGCTGAACCTGATGAAGTTCCTCAAGGACGACGGCAAGGGCCGTCAGTCCTTCGAGGTCGAGCGCTTCGCCCAGGTCGTCGAGCTCGTCATCACCGCGATGGACATCTCCATCTGCTTCGCGGACTTCCCGACGCAGAAGATCGGTGAGAACACGCGCGCGTTCCGCCAGCTCGGCATCGGCTACGCCAACCTCGGCGCCCTGCTGATGGCGACCGGCCACGCGTACGACTCGGACGGCGGTCGCGCCCTCGCCGGCGCCATCACCTCCCTGATGACCGGCACGTCGTACAAGCGTTCCGCCGAACTCGCCTCGGTCGTCGGCCCGTACGACGGCTACGCCCGTAACGCGCAGCCGCATCTGCGGGTCATGAAGCAGCACGCGGACGAGAACACCAAGGCCGTCCGCATGGACGACCTGGACACGCCGATCTGGGCCGCCGCCACGGAGGCCTGGCAGGACGTGCTGCGTCTCGGTGAGAAGAACGGTTTCCGTAACGCCCAGGCGTCGGTCATCGCCCCGACCGGCACCATCGGACTCGCGATGTCCTGCGACACCACTGGCCTTGAGCCCGACCTCGCGCTGGTCAAGTTCAAGAAGCTGGTCGGCGGCGGCTCGATGCAGATCGTCAACGGCACCGTCCCGCAGGCCCTGCGCCGCCTGGGCTACCAGGAGGAGCAGATCGAGGCGATCGTCGCCCACATCGCCGAGAACGGCAATGTGATCGACGCCCCTGGCCTCAAGCACGAGCACTACGAGGTCTTCGACTGCGCCATGGGCGAGCGCTCCATCTCCGCGATGGGCCACGTCCGCATGATGGCCGCGATCCAGCCCTGGATCTCCGGCGCGCTCTCCAAGACGGTCAACCTGCCGGAGACGGCGACCGTCGAGGACGTCGAAGAGGTCTACTTCGAGGCGTGGAAGATGGGCGTCAAGGCGCTCGCCATCTACCGCGACAACTGCAAGGTCGGTCAGCCCCTCTCCGCGAAGACCAAGGAGAAGGAGAAGACCGAGGTCACCGAGAAGGCCGAGGCCGAGATCCGCAAGGCCGTCGAGAAGGTCGTCGAGTACCGCCCGGTCCGCAAGCGCCTGCCCAAGGGCCGTCCCGGCATCACGACCTCCTTCACGGTCGGCGGCGCCGAGGGCTACATGACCGCCAACTCCTACCCGGACGACGGTCTCGGCGAGGTCTTCCTGAAGATGTCCAAGCAGGGCTCCACCCTCGCGGGCATGATGGATGCCTTCTCCATCGCGGTCTCCGTCGGCCTCCAGTACGGCGTGCCGCTGGAGACGTACGTCTCGAAGTTCACCAACATGCGCTTCGAGCCGGCGGGTATGACGGACGACCCCGATGTCCGTATGGCGCAGTCGATCGTCGACTACATCTTCCGTCGTCTGGCGCTCGACTTCCTGCCCTTCGAGACGCGTTCCGCGCTCGGTATCCACTCCGCGGACGAGCGTCAGCGCCACCTGGAGACCGGTTCGTACGAGCCGTCCGACGACGAGGTCGACGTCGAGGGGCTGGCCCAGTCGGCGCCGCGCGCCCAGGAGCTCAAGGCCGTCGTCACCCCGAAGGTCGAGGTCGAGGCGGCCAAGCCCGCTCCGAAGCAGGCCCACACCAGCGCCGAGCTGGTGGAGATGCAGCTGGGCATCCAGGCCGACGCCCCGCTCTGCTTCTCCTGCGGTACGAAGATGCAGCGGGCGGGTTCCTGCTACATCTGCGAGGGCTGCGGTTCGACCAGCGGTTGCAGCTGACCGCGCGTGTGAGTGATCTGTGAGGCGGTGGGGCCGGTTCCGGCTCCACCGCCTCCTGCTTGCCCTCGCGCCGCGTTGCCAGGCTTGATCGACGGAACCGAGCGCACGTCAGCGGACGAGCGGCTCGCCGTAGCGCCGCTCGCCCGGTCAGGGCTGGTGTGCCGTCCCCATGACGCGGGTGAACTCCGCCGGGTCGTCCTCGAAGCCGTGGATGCCGGGACGGAACTCCCAGGTGCCGGCGCCGTCCCGGACGAACTCCGCGACGGTCGCCGCCGTGGACCCGAGGACCGTGCCGAAGTCGTCCTCGGTCAGGACCGTGTAACCCTCACGTATGCGCAGTGCCGGGTTGGTCACGCCGACGAACGTGCGCTCCGCGGAGCGCTGTTGGATGACGATACCGACGACCACGCGCGCGTAGCGGCTGTCGAGCCGGTCGAGTTCCAGCGTCATGACCTCGTCCCAGCCGAAGCCCTTGCCGTCCTTGCTGTCCCGGTTGAGGTACATGGTGCCGTCGGGGGAGCGGCTGTCGAAGTGCACCACGTAGCTGGGATCGCCGTACGGATCGCTCGCCAGGTAGGGCGCGGCCACGATGTCGAGATCGGTGGGCGCTTCGCTCACGGGACTCGGGTCCCACTTCAGCGCGACTTCGACCTTGCGGATCCCCTTGTTGAGGCCGTTCACCAGGCTTCCCCTTCCCCGTGTTCCACGGCCCGAACTGCCATGAGGTCAGGGCCGGTTGTCCATCCTGCCACGCGCGCGGCATCCTCCGGGGAAGAGATCTCTGCCGGAGCGTGACCGACGCCACGCTGCGTGGCCTTACGATGGCGCGGTGCTGGTCAAGTGGATTCGCTGCACCGTGGTGGACCGCCGCGGCTTCGAGCGGGGGCAGCGAAAGTGGGCGGGGCTACTCGGTGAGCCGGGGTTTCGGGGACAGGGCGGAGGCTGGAGCCGGGGGCGGACCGGAGTGGCGCACATCTTCTCCTTCTGGGAGAGCCGTTCGTTCTACGACTCCTTCATGGCCCGTTCCCATGATCGTCTGGCGTCCGCGCAGTCGGGCACGTTCAAGGACGCGCAGGTCAGACTGTTCGACTATCGCTTCGACGTGAAGACCGGTTTCGAGCCGCGTTTCACCGACGCCGACCTGGTACGGGTCGCGCACTGCCGGGTCCACGAGGACCGCGCCGAGCACTTCACGCTGATGCAGGAGAAGGTCTGGAACCCGGCGATGGCCGGCTCGCCCGGGATGATCCGCGGTCTGTTCGGCGAGGCGCCGGGTCATGAGTTCCTCGTCCTGTCGATGTGGCAGTCGGCCGCCGAGCACGGCAAGTACCGCACGGAACGGGTCGAGCGACTTGCCCTGCGGGCCCAGATCGAGGCGGACGTGGCCGCTCTCACGGGGGACATCGTGGCGCTCGAGCCGACCTGGACGGTTTGACATCCGGACCCGGTACAGGTGCGCTTTGTGAGGCCTGTGGTGCAGAAAATGTGTGACCTACGCCGTATGGAGGCCGTACGGGTGCTCGATGGGCCGTCACCCGATCTAGGGTTTTGGCATGGCACGACCACGGCGCATCGTCCTTGTCCGGCACGGCGAGTCAACGGGCAATGTTGATGACACCGTGTACGAGCGCGAGCCGGACCACGCGCTGGCGCTGACCGAGCAGGGTTGGCAGCAGGCGGAGGAGACGGGTAAACGGCTGCGGGAGGTATTCGGCCGCGAGCGCGTCAGCGTGTACGTGTCGCCGTACCGCCGTACCCACGAGACCTTCCGCGCCTTCCATCTCGACCCCGAGCAGGTACGCGTGCGCGAGGAGCCCCGGCTGCGCGAGCAGGACTGGGGGAACTGGCAGGACCGCGACGACGTACGGCTGCAGAAGGCCTACCGGGACGCGTACGGCCACTTCTTCTACCGCTTCGCCCAGGGCGAGTCCGGTGCCGATGTCTACGACCGGGTCGGCGGCTTCCTGGAGAGCCTGTTCCGCAGTTTCGAGGCGCCCGACCACCCACCCAACGTGCTGCTGGTGACGCATGGGCTCGCCATGCGGCTGTTCTGCATGCGCTGGTTCCACTGGAGCGTCGCGGAATTCGAGTCGCTGTCGAATCCCGGGAACGCGGAGATGCGGATGCTCGTTCTCGGTGACGACGGCCGGTACGCCCTTGACCGGCCCTTCGACCGCTGGCGAGATCCGGAACCGTACGGGATCACCGGATAGAGTGGCAGAGCGATGACCGCTGACTCCTCTCCCGACGGGCGCCTGGACCGCGCCCTGTCCAGCCTGCGCGGACTCGCGGTGGGGGACGCGCTCGGTTCGCAGTTCTTCGTGCCGGTGAACTACCCGCTGCTCAAGCGCCGCGAGCTGCCGTCCGAGCCCTGGCAGTGGACGGACGACACCGAGATGGCGTGCTCCGTGGTGGCCGTCCTGGCCGCCCACCACCGCATCGACCAGGACGCGCTGTCCCAGTCCTTCGCCCACCATCACGACTTCGACCGCGGCTACGGTCCCGCGGTCAACCGCCTGCTGCGGCTGGTCCGCGAGGGCGGCGACTGGCGCGAACTCGCCGCCGGACTGTTCAACGGGCAGGGGTCCTGGGGCAACGGCGCAGCGATGCGGATCGCCCCGCTCGGTGCCTGGTACGCGGACGACCCGGAGCAGGCGACGCACCAGGCGGAGATCTCCGCCTACCCCACGCACCAGCACCGCGAGGCCGTGGTCGGGGCCATGGCGGTCGCCGCGGCGGCCTCGCTGGTCGCGGCTCCCGGCGGCCCGCCCAGCGCCGAGGAACTCCTGGACGGTGTCATCGCGCTCGTCCCGAAGAGCGCCGTCGGAGCGGGCCTGCGCCGGGCCAGGGACATGCTCGACTACGGCGACACGAGCACCGTCGCGGCCGTGCTGGGCTGCGGACGGCGTACGACGGCTCATGACACGGTGCCGTTCGCGATCTGGTCGGCCGCCCGGTCCCTCGGCGACTACGAGGAGGCGTTCTGGTCGACCGCCCAGGTGGGCGGCGATGTCGACACGACCTGCGCCATCGTGGGCGGGGTCATCGCCTCTGGAAAGGCGGGAGCGCCTCCTGCCGAGTGGGCGAGACGGACCGAGGCGCTGCCGGAGTGGCTGACGGCGGCCGGCTGAACCGGCGCCCCGCGCCGTCGCGGCTGCCGGCACCCAGCACCAGGGCCAGCTGCCGGTCCTTAGCACCAGTGGGCTGTGTGGTCAGCTGTGTGATCACCTCCCGCATGCGAAAACTCTCCGTGCCCGATGGGAACTCTGCGTAATCATCCAAGCGTTGTCGTGGTATCCGCTGTGTGATCCATGGGGAACCGCGGTCGGCGCGGCCAGATGACGTGCGAGGGACGGAGGGGGTGGCATGTACTGGATGTGGGTTCTGCTGGGCCTGTCGGCCCTCGCTGCGTGGATGACCGGACCGGCGTCCTCGCCTTCCGTCCCAGGGGCGAGATTCACGTCCGGCCATCCACCGCGCTGTGCGAGCCTGCTCCGGTCAGCCGAGGCCGGGGCCCGCCGTGCCCGCGAGCGCCTCCAGGTCGCTCTTGCGGACCCGGATGACCAGCCAGGCGGTGACCAGGGCGAGTACCGCCATCGAGGCCGCCGCGACGAATCCGGTGGAGATGCCCTGGGCAAGCACCTCGTGCCCCCACGGCGCGGGCAACTGATGCGTCTTGGCGAACTCCGCCTTCTGTTCCGCCGTGCCGTCGGCCATGAACTGCGGCAGCTGCTTCTCCGCCTCGTCCTTGCTGGCCGAGCCGAACACAGTGGTCAGGATGGACAGGCCGAGCGACCCGCCCACCTGCTGAGTGGCGTTCAGCAGTCCGGACGCCGCGCCCGCCTCGTGCTGGGCGACACCGGAGACCGCCGTGATCGTCAGCGTGACGAAGTTCAGGCCCATGCCGAAGCCGAAGACCAGCATCGGACCGAGGATACCGCCGACGTACGAACTGTCGGAGTTGAGCAGGGTCTGCCAGAACAGGCCGAGCACGGCGAGAGCCGAGCCCGCGAGCATGAACGGCTTGGGGCCGAGCACCGGCAGGAACCGCTGCGACAACCCCGCGCCGAGGGCGATCACGACCGTCACGGGCAGGAAGGCGAGGCCCGCCTCGATCGGGGTGTAGTCCAGCACGTTCTGCACGAACAGCACGATGTAGAAGAACATGCCGAACATCGCGGCGGCCAGACTCAGCATGATCACGTACGTGCCGGAGCGGTTGCGGTCGGCGAACATCCTCAGCGGGGTGATCGGCTCCTTCGCGCGGGTCTCGATGAACGCGAAGGACAGCAGCAGGACGACCGCGGCGGCGAAGGACCCGATCGTCAGGCTGTCCCGCCAGCCCTCGTCCGCCGCGCGGATGAAGCCGTAGACGAGGGAGGCCATGCCCGCCGTCGAGGTCAGCGCCCCCGCGATGTCGAAGCGGCCGGTGTGCCGTTCGGACTCGCTGATGTACAGCGGGGTGAGGACGGCGATCAGGACACCGATCGGCACATTGACGAAGAGCACCCACCGCCAGTCCAGCCATTCGGTGAGCATGCCGCCCGCGAGCAGGCCGATGGCGCCACCGCCCGCCGAGACCGCGGCGAAGACTCCGAAGGCCCGGTTCCGTTCCGGGCCTTCGGGGAAGGTGGTGGTGATGAGGGCCAGCGAGGTGGGCGACGCGATCGCGCCTCCCACGCCCTGAAGCACACGCGCCGCGAGCAACTGCCAGGGTTCCTGGGCGAGTCCGCCGAGCAGCGAGGCCAGGGTGAACAGCAGGATGCCGGCGGTGAACACCCGCCGCCGGCCGAGGATGTCGCCGGCGCGGCCGCCCAGGAGCAGCAGTCCGCCGAAGGTGAGTGTGTAACTGCTGACGACCCAGGTGAGGTCGGTGGTGCTGAACTTCAGAGCGTCTTGAATGTGCGGGAGTGCGATGTTCACAATCGTCGCGTCGAGTACCACCATGAGTTGGCAGGCTGCGATGACGGTGAGCGCGAGGCCGGGACGTCCTTCCCGGCGGGCCGCACCTGGCTTCTGATCCTTGATCAACTGAGAGGTTGTCACTATGGGTCCCCCACAAGTGCGTTAGTGAACGCTCGCGTTCACTGGCGCGTCCACGGTAGTGAGTCCTCCATAGTGAACGCAAGCGTTCACTTAGATTGTGGTCGTGTGGCGTTTTCCCCCGATGTCGCCCCGCGTCTTTCCGCTCTCCCCAAAACCCCCACTCCCCTTGCTCGCTGGAGAAACTCAGATGGTTACCTCGCGCTGGACGGCCGCCCCCGCTCAGGCGTCCTCCCTCCGTCGGCGCGGCGCCGTACTCGAACGCGCGATCCTCGACGCCGCACTGGATCAGCTGAGTACCGTCGGCTGGAAGGGCCTCACGATGGAGGGCGTCGCCGCGGGCGCGCAGACCGGCAAGGCGGCGGTGTACCGGCGGTGGCCCTCCAAGGAGGATCTCGTCGCGGACGCGCTCAAGGCAGGGCTGCCGCTGATCGACGAGGCACCCGACCTGGGCGGGCTGCGCGAGGACCTCCTCGCGCTCTGCCGACAGGCGCGCGACGCGATGTACTCACGCCCGGGCTTCGCCCTTCGCGCAGTGATTCACGAATGCGATGACACGCAGGCGGAGCGCTTCCATGGCGTGATCTTCGGAGGGGTCGTGGAGCCGACGCTCAGGCTGCTCGGCGAGGTCATCACCCGTGGAATCGAGCGGGGAGAGGTCCGTGGCGATGCCGCGAACAGTTATGTCTTCGATGCCATGCCGGCCATGATGATGTACCGCTCCAAGATGAGCGGAAGCGAATGGAGCGATCAGGAGCTACAGGAGATGATCGACCAGTTCATGGTCCCCCTGCTGCGGCCGAGCGGCGACTGAGGAGGGGTTTCGACCCGGCCGTGACACCACTCGGGAAGCCGGGGTGTCGCCGGGTGATCCAGGCGGCGTACGCTAAGGACGCCATGCCGTACGAACCACCCACACACACCGTCGAGCGCTCCCTCCGCGCCACGACCGGAGCGAAGGTCATTGCCGGTGTCGACGAGGTGGGGCGCGGTGCGTGGGCCGGCCCCGTCACCGTCTGCGCGGCGGTCACCGGACTGCGCCGACCCCCCGAAGGCCTCACCGACTCCAAGCTGCTCACCGTCAAACGACGCGCCGTGCTGGACGTGGAGCTCCGGAAGTGGGTGACGTCGTACGCCCTGGGGCACGCCTCCCCGGAGGAGATCGACGAACTGGGCATGACCGCTGCCCTGCGGCTGGCGGCGGTCCGCGCCCTAGAGGCCCTGCCGGTGCGTCCCGAGGCGGTGATCCTCGACGGCAAGCACGACTATCTCGGGGTGCCGTGGAGGGTCCGTACGGTGATCAAGGGCGACCAGTCGTGCGTGGCGGTCGCGGCTGCCTCGGTGATCGCCAAGGTCCACCGCGACAAAATGATGGCCGAACTGGGTATCGACCATGCAGACTTCGGTTTCGCGGCCAATGCCGGGTATCCGTCACCCGTGCACAAGGCCGCGCTGGAGGAGCGGGGACCCACCCCGCACCACCGGCTGTCGTGGGCGTATCTTGATGCGCTGCCCCAGTGGCGGCACCTCAAGAAGGTCCGCAGCTGGGCGGACGGACGCGTTCCGGAGATCGAGGGCCAGCTCGGCTTCGACTTCTGACTGTTCCGCTCGCACTTATGTGCCACCCGCCTACGCGAGCCGCACCAATGTTTGATAAAAGTCAGCTCATGCCTCTCCTTCCCGAGGAGCCTCAGATTCACGAGAGTGCCCAGGGTCCCCGCGCCACTTCGGCCACTGGCCGCACCGCGCCGACCCCCCGTCCCGTACCCGGCCCCAGGCCCGCGGCGCACCCGCGTCCCGGCCGTCCCGGCCCCCTCCGGCCCACGCCTCCGGTGCAGCGCGCACCGCACGACGTGGCCGCCAAGCCGGGACCTTCGGGCCCGGCGCCCCACGCCGCCGCCCCGGTTCCGGCGACCCCGCAGCTCCAGCTGATCCCGGCCTCCGCCGACGGCGCGCTCGACGCCGCCGAGGAAGCTGTTGATCTGCTCCTGGAGTCGGGCCGTGCCCCCGGTGACGTGCTGGTGGTCACCACCGGCGAGCCGCATCCGTGGGCCGCCCACGAGCTGTCCTTCGGCGAAGCCTCCTACTGGGCTCAGCACGACGCGGGTGACGACGTCTTCTACCTGCATGCCGACGCCGCGGGCCGTGCCGCCGCGCGCCCGGTCGTCGTGGTCGCCGTCAACGGCGGTTCCGACGCGGTCGCCGCCACCGTTCTGCCCCTGGCCCACAGCCGGGCCGGCGCTCTGCTGATCGTCTGCGGCGACCCGCAGCAGATCAACGCGGTGCTGGGCACGGGCGTCTGAGCCCGTTCCGGTACGTCCGGGGGGACACCGGGGTGACGAAGGAGCCGTCGCGGCGGCTCCAGCACGGTGGGGGGCTTGTCGTGCGCGGACGCCTGGGGTGATCCGTGCGCGTGCCCTCGCCCGAGTGCGCTCCGGCCTGCCCTCTGGTGATGGGCCGGAGGCCAGGGGAGTCTCGCCGTCGGCCGCCGCCGTGAACACGGTGGTCTGATGGCTGCTCGGCGAGCGCGAGCCCATCGCTCATGCCGTACGACTTCGTCGTGTGGCGGACGCGGGGGGGGGGCTTCCGAAGCAGGATCGGCCCGGCCCGGCCGGTGTCCCGGAGCCCGGCTCGGCCCGGCCGATGTCCCGGAAGGCGCCTTGAGGCACCCCCCCGGAGTCTCAGCGGGCCGCCGCGCGGCGCAACACCTCTGACGCCGCACCGCCGGTGCGGGGCAGCGGGGGCGGGGCCTCCGACAGGGCGAAGGGCTCTGGTGCCGACGTGGAGTTGGGGCGGCGTCCGCCGCGACCCTCACCGAGGACCTGCCAGCCGTCACGGGTCAGCGTGATGTAGGCGCCGCAGCGCAGCCCGTGCAGCGTGCAGGCGTCGCGCAGTCCCCACATCCACGCGCCGTCCTCCTCCGTCCAACGCGCGTCGCCGTCACGGCAGTACAGCAGCACCGCCGTGCGTACCGGTGTGCGGCGGCGCAGGTCGTGCGGGATGACCCGGCGCAGCTGTGAGAGCAGCGCGTTGCGGAACATCCACCCGTCGGCCGGTGCCGGGCGGCGGGTGAACGACGCGCTCGCACTCAGCCGTTCGTCCGGATCGAGGACGGCCACGATCGCCGTCGCGGTCGTCGGACGGTGCCGGGAGTGCAGTCCGCTGACGACCTCGCGGGGATTGCGCAGCAGGGGAATCCCGGCTGCGGCCCACTCCGCGGGTTCGAGCAGACGGGTCAGCGGGTTGGATGCGGCGGACAGGTCGGCAGACGTCGACGTGGATGCCGCCGAGGACGGAGCGAATCCGAAGGTCACGGTCCTCCCTTCGGCTACGCGCCCACACTGCGGGCGGGGGTCGGATTCGGGGGAGCGCACACCGCAGCAGAGCCCTACCGGACCACGGACGAGCCGTGCGGGGAGCGGAGTTCAATTCTTCCTGTCGAACTTGGATGCGGCAACGAGCAATTGGGGCCACCGACCGGTATCTGGCGGTGTGTGGTTTATATCCCTACCCGCTGTTTCACTGCGCGACGCCAGACAAGCGCGCGTGCCTGACGGACGGGATGCCTGGTGTCACGCGGTGTGAAGTGGCCGATTGTCAGTGCCATGGGGTTGCATGGAGACATGGCCAACCTGGAGCTGCGTGCCGAAGCCGATGCCGTCCTCGCCGAGCTGGTCGGGGCCCCTGAGGGATCCGCGCGATTGCGCGAGGACCAGTGGCAGGCGGTGTCGGCGCTGGTCGAGGACCGCCGACGCGCGCTGGTCGTGCAGCGCACCGGCTGGGGCAAGTCCGCGGTGTACTTCGTAGCCACCGCGCTGCTGCGCCGCCGGGGAGCCGGTCCGACCGTGATCGTCTCTCCGCTCCTGGCCCTGATGCGCAACCAGGTCGAGTCGGCGGCGCGGGCCGGTATCCGGGCGCGCACCATCAACTCGGCCAACCCCGAGGAGTGGGACACCATCCACGAGGAGGTGGAGCGGGGCGAGACCGATGTGCTCCTGGTCAGTCCGGAACGCCTCAACTCGGTGGACTTCCGCGACCAGTTGCTGCCCAAGCTGGCGGCCACGACCGGCCTGCTGGTGGTCGACGAGGCGCACTGCATCTCCGACTGGGGGCACGACTTCCGGCCTGACTACCGACGCCTGCGGGCGATGCTCACCGAGCTCGCTCCCGGAGTTCCGGTCCTGGCGACCACGGCGACCGCCAACGCGCGCGTCACCGCGGACGTGGCCGAGCAGCTCGGCACCGGTGCCGGAGAGGCGCTGGTGCTGCGCGGCCCGCTGGAGCGCGAGAGCCTGCGCCTCGGCGTCGTCCAACTGCCGGACGCCGCACACCGCCTGGCCTGGCTCGCCGAGCATCTGGACGAGCTGCTGGGCTCCGGAATCATCTACACGCTGACGGTCGCCGCCGCCGAGGAGGCCACCGCCCATCTGCGGCAGCGCGGCCACCAGGTCGCCTCCTACACGGGGCGCACGGAGAACGCCGACCGTCTCCAGGCCGAGACCGACCTGCTCGCCAACCGGGTCAAGGCACTGGTCGCGACCTCGGCCCTCGGCATGGGCTTCGACAAGCCTGACCTGGGCTTCGTCATCCATCTTGGCTCACCGTCCTCGCCCATCGCCTATTACCAGCAGGTCGGCCGCGCGGGACGGGGCGTGGCACACGCGGATGTGCTGCTGCTGCCGGGCAAGGAGGACGAGGCCATCTGGCGCTACTTCGCGGACACCGCCTTCCCGCCCGAGGATCAGGTCCGCCAGACCCTCGCGGCACTGGCCGACGCGGGCCGGCCGTTGTCCGTGCCCGCCCTGGAGGCAGTCGTGGACCTCCGGCGCACCCGCCTGGAGACCATGCTCAAGGTCCTCGACGTGGACGGGGCCGTCAAACGGGTCAAGGGCGGCTGGATCGCCACCGGCGAGCCCTGGGTCTACGACGCCGAGCGGTACGCCTGGGTGGCACGGCAGCGCGCGGCCGAACAGCAGGCCATGCGCGACTACGTGAGCACGACCGGATGCCGGATGGAGTTCCTGCGCCGCCAGCTCGACGACGAGGGAGCGGCCCCGTGCGGCCGTTGTGACAACTGCGCGGGTCCCTGGGCCGACACCTCCGTCTCGGCGGAAACGCTGACCGCGGCGACGAAGGAACTTGACCGCCCGGGCGTCGAGGTCGAACCACGCAGGATGTGGCCGACCGGAATGCCCGCGCTGGGGATCGATCTCAAGGGCCGTATCCCGGCCAAGGAGCAGTGCTCCACCGGGCGCGCGCTGGGGAGGCTCTCCGACATCGGCTGGGGCAACCGGCTGCGCCCCCTGCTGGCCGAGGGCGCTCCCGACGGTCCGGTCCCCGACGACGTGCTGCGGGCCGCGGTGTCGGTCCTCGCCGACTGGGCGCGCTCGCCCGGTGGCTGGGCGTCTAACACGCCGGATGCCGCAGCCCGGCCGGTGGGCGTCGTCGCCGTGCCGTCTTTGGCCCGTCCCCGGCTCGTGGGTTCCCTCGCCGAGGGCATCGCGGGTATCGGTCGTCTCCCGCTGCTGGGCACCTTGACGTACACGGGCCCCGGCGGCGCGCACGCGGCGCGGCGCAGCAACTCCGCCCAGCGGCTCAGGGCTCTGTCCGGCAGCTTCGGCGTCTCCGACGAGCTCGCCGAAGCGCTGGCTCGCACTCCCGGCCCCGTCCTGCTCGTGGACGACTACACCGACTCCGGTTGGACACTGGCCGTCGCCGCGCGTCTGCTGCTGCGGGCGGGAAGCGAGCAGGTGCTTCCTCTGGTGCTTGCGGCGGCGGGCTGAGCGGCACAGCGCGTGGCGGGGCGGCGCGTGGCGGGGCGGCGTGGGGCAGCGGCGTGGCGGGAACCGAATTGACGTGTCCGCGGCCGGAGTTATCCACAGGCCGAAGCGGGACTTCGCGATTCGCGAGATCGTCAGGGCATGACGAATCACGGCGAAACGACTGGATCCCCCGAAAGCTCTGGATCTGCCGAAAGTGCGGCATCTGCTGAGGAAAGCCTCACAGCTTTCGAAAGCGGCGAGGCACAGGGAAGCGGCAAGGCAGAGGGAAGGGGCGAGGCGGAGCGAAGGGGTGCGGCGGAGGGAAGCGGCGCACGGGCAACTCTCGGCGCGCGTGACGAGCGCCCGGGACAGGCGGCACGCGTCGACTCCATCGAGTACGACGGCCATGGCGACGACCAGGTGACACTGCGCACCCCGGCCGAACTGGCCGACGCACTGCCCTATCTGCTCGGTTACCGGCCGGAGGACAGCATCGTCCTGGTGGCCCTCCGCGACAAGGACGGACGAGGCCGCTTCGGGGGCCGGGCCAGGCTCGGCATCCCCGCGAGCTCCGACGACTGGCCCGCCGTGGCCCGGCAGTTGGCCCATGGGCTGGTTACCGGCAGTGAGCGCAGGGGAGCCCGTCCCGACCAGATGGTCGCCTACCTCTGCCAGGAACCCGGGCAGGGCGAATCCGGACGACAGGTGATGGAACGGCTGCGACCCCTCGCTCAGCAACTGCGGATCGAGTGCGGCTCCCGCGACGTGCCGGTGATCGAGGCGTTGTGCATCTCCGACGGTCGCTTCTGGTCGTACTGCTGCGTCAGCGAGGCGTGCTGTCCGCCCGAGGGACAGTCGATGGGCCTGCCGGGCACCTCGGTCCTGGCGGCCGCGGCCACCTACGCCGGTCTCCAAGTGCGTGGCACTCTCAGGGAGTTGCGGGCCAGGCTGATGCCCTGGGAGAACGCTGCCGTGCTGGCCCAGGAGATCGCCCTGGACACGGCGGGGATGGCGATCGTCCCGAGGATCCTCGACGGGGCCGGTCGCAGCGGTGTGGCCGCCGAGACCCTGGAACTGGCCGAGCTGGTCATGCGGCGCTTCGCGCAGGCTCCAGCGGTGTCCGGCATTCTCACCGCGGATCTCCGTGACGATCAACTGCTGGGGCACGACGAAGCCGCCTCCCTGATCCTCGGCCTCCAGGACCGTACGACCCGCGACCGCGCGGCCGAGTGGATGGAAGGGGACGTGGCAGGGCCGGCCCTGCGACTCTGGCGCGCCCTGGCACGTCGCTGCGTCGGGCCGTACGGCGAACATGCCGCGGCGCCTCTCACCCTCGCCGGCTGGGTCGCCTGGTCGACCGGCGACCAACTGGAGGCCAGGGAAGCCCTGGCCATGGCGCTGGGCGCGGACCCCGACTACCTCTTCGCACGCCTGCTCCATCAAGCCTGCAACGAGGGTCTGGACCCGGAGTCGATCCGGCGCTGTCTGCGGGCGGAACGTGGAGACAGGGGGCGGCCGGAAGCTCCGGAAGCCGGTGACTCTGTGGCCGGTGGGGAGTGGGGTTGGCCGGTGTCGGGAAGCCTCGAAGGCGACGCGGACGCCGATGCGGCGGGATGCGATGAAGCCGTAACGCCCGGTGCGGCGGCGCGGCATGGCGACTCCACAGGCTGTGGCGAGTCCACCAGGAGCGGTGGGGCCGCAGGACACGGCGAGTCCGCCGAGTCCGTGCCGTCTCCGGCACCGGCGACGGGTTCCGGCCGACGACGCCGGACGCGGTCCGTCGATGCGGCTGCGAGCGGCGCCCGTTCCGGGAAGAGGGAGGGGCGCGGGCCGGGGGCGAGTGCGCCACGTCCTCGCGCCTCTGTGGCGGGAGGCACGCGTCCTGGCGCCGCGCGCACGGGGCGCACGCGCAAGGGCGTCGACGGCAGCGGCCCGGGGGTGCGCGAGGGCGGTGCCCGAGCCGGGGACGTGGGGGATACCGGGGATACCGGGACCACATGACGGCACGCAGGGCGGACAGGGCCGACTCGACGGCTTGGACGGCTTGGACGGGGGCGCCTTGATGGGGCGGGCAGGTAGGGGGCTTTGGATTGCCCCGGGCGGGTCGGTCGGCCTGGGCTGGTTCGCAGCTCGGCTGGTTTGGTGGGCTCCGGCGTTTTCCGTGGCTTGGTCGGCTCGGGCGATTCCACTGGCGTGGCCAGCTCGGGCGGTGTCGGTGGCCTCAGCGGCATGGGTGGCGTGGGTCGCATCCGTCATCCGCGGATCCACCCGGGGTGCGTGGGGTGCGTGGGTCGGGTGTGACACCCATAGGCCCGCATGGGCACGGCCCCGCCGCCATCCGGTCGGCTCGGGCGGGCAGAGGCGTGACCCCGGGGAGCTCCGCTCCGTTCACCTGAGTGGCGGAGCGGCTGGACGGGCCTGCCGTCGTGCCTCCGTTCACAGTCCCGCCACGGTCCAGAGCCCCGCCCCGCCGACGTCGTACCCGCCCGAGGCGCACCGAGCGCAGAAGAAGCCGCCCATGAATCAGCCGACTCCGCACTCCACCGCCGACGACAACCGCTCCGCCGCCTTGCCCTCGGAGCGCCTCGACCTGCCCTCATTGGCGAACAGCGCCGGACGGCGCGACGATCCAGGTGAGCGGAGCAGCTCTCCCGGATCCCCGGCCTCGCCCCCTTCCTGGGAGGCCGATCCAGCGGAACGTCTCAGCCGGACGAGAGGTCATCTCGCGCTGGACTTAGGGGTGCCGGACGCGATCGAGGTCGACGGGCCGCCCTCCGTCGCAGCGGCAGACCGGCCGCGTTCCTCGAGCCGGCCGACGACAGTCCGGCCCACGCCTCATGCCTCGACATCACCGCACGCCGTCGGGAAGGCAGGCCGCCCCCCGGCTTCACCCGCTCAGGGCGGCCGGCTTCCACCGCCCCGCCGTCCCGCCGACCTCCCGCCTACCCACACCACCTTCATCTGTGTCGCTCTCCCCGGCCTCGCCATCTCCACGGAACAAGGGCAGCTGACCGGTCAAGGTCTGGAGGGGTTCTACCGGGCGGGCCGGCGTGTGCTCTCCCGCTGTCTGCTCCGGGTGGCAGGGCGTGAACCGCTCGCGGTCCAGGCGCGGATGACCGCGGCAGACAGTGCCCGCTTCCTGGGCACCGTCCGAACCTCATCGCATGTGGGCCCGGACCCGGACGTGGTCGTCGAACGCATCCGGTACGCGGACGGTACGGAGCGGATCACCTTGTACAGCGCGGCGGTTCGGCCACTGAGGCTGCCGGTCGAGGTTGCTCTCGGTACCGATCTGGCCGACCTGGGGGCCATTGCGGGCGGCGCCCCGGCACCGGAACTGCCCGCCAGCGTCCACGACTCCGGCCTGCGCTGGGCGTCCCCTACAGGGAACGCGTCGGTCACGGCCGACCCGCCGCCCGCCGACGCGCTGGCCTCGGCAGGGCTGCTGCGCTGGGAGTTCGTCCTGCCGCCGGGCGGCAGCGCGAGCGTGGAGCTGCGCGTGCGTCCGGACGGTGCGGGACCCGTCCGGGCCGTGGGCCGGGCGGCGACAAGCCCTCTCGCTCCCGCCCGGGCGATGGGCGACGACCCCAGGGCGCAGCACCTGCTGCGGACGAGCATCGAGGACCTCCAGGCCCTGCTCCTGCGCGACCCCGCCCACCCCACCGACATCCACCTGGCCGCCGGCGCGCCCTGGCGCTGCGGTCTTGCCCCGGTCGACGCGCTTACCGCGGCCCGCATGACCCTGTCCCTCGGCACCCGCCTCGCCGCGGGCACCCTGCGCACCCTCGCCCGCACCCAACTCCAGGTCCCTGGACCACAATCCGGCATGATCCCCGGTCCCAGACGCGACGCGGGCCCACACCTGCCTCCGAGTTGCACCGGCACGGAAGCCACCCTGCTCTTCCCGGTGCTGCTCGCCGAAGCCCGTCGCTGGGGACTACCCGACGCCGAGACGGAGGAGCTCCTTCCCACCGCCGAGAGCTGCCTGACCTGGCTGCGGACCACAGTCGGCGACGCCCCCTATCTGTGCGACCCGCAGCCCGGGGGCCCACTGCGCGTGGAGACACAGGCCCATGCCCATCGCGCGGCCCTGCTCGGCGCCGACCTGCTCGACAGCTGCGGCAGACCGGGCGGCGCCGGGCTGAAGCAATGGGCGCAACAGATGCGGGCCGCCTTCCGGGACGACTTCTGGATCGACGACCTGGGGGGCGGCCGACCCGTGGTGGCCCGTGCCCCGGACGGTCGGCCCGTCCCGCACCTGGGCGCGGCGGCCGTCCACCTCCTCGACACCGGTCTGTTGGGCGCGGGCGAACTGGCTCCCGGGCTGCTCGACAAGGTGCAGACCGAACAACTCGCCCGGCTGCTCGGCGGCCCCGCCATGGACTCGGGCTGGGGGCTGCGAGGGCTGGGTGCGAAGGAGGTGGGTTACAACCCCTTCGGTCACCGTGGGGGTGCCGTCAGAACGCACGAGACGGCGGTTGCCGTCGCGGGTCTGGCCGCTGCCGGGTACGAGAAGGAGGCGACGTCGCTTCTCCGGGGCGTGCTGGCGGCGGCCGAGACGTTCGGCCACCGGCTGCCCGAGATGTTCGCGGGGGAGCAACGCACGGACGGAAGCGCTCCTGTCCCACACCCGGCTGCGTGTCGGCCCGCGGCCACTGCCGCGGCCGCCGGGGTGCTGCTGCTGACCACGCTGGCGGGGATCCGACCCGACGCCCCCGCCGGGACGGTCACACTGCGTCCCCTACGCGGTGCGCCGCTGGGCGAGATCGTCCTGACCGGGCTGCGGATCGCGGGCGGCCCGTTCTCCGTGCGGGTCGGCCGGCTCGGTCTGGCCATGGTCGAGGAGGCGGCCGACGGACTGCAATTGGGAGCGTGACCTCATACGACGCGCTGCCGGGCCGAGCCGCCGCGGGCGGTGGGCGGGTCCCGGACCGAAGTGGATCAGCCACCGATGCGGCCGACGAAGGGAGTGTTTATCGTCAGGCAGACGACTATGATCGCCGCATGCCCTACGACCCGTCAGCGTTTCCGCCCTTCGCCGTCACCGTGGATCTGGTCGTGCTGACCGTGCGCCGCCATGCTCTGTGCGCGCTGGCGGTGCGCAGGGGCGAACCGCCCTTCCAGGGGCGCTGGGCGCTTCCCGGCGGTTTCGTGCGGGCCGACGAGGACCTGTCGCAGGCGGCGGCCCGTGAACTCGCCGAGGAGACCGGGCTGCGCGCCCATGAGCCGGCGGCCCCGGCGCAGGACAACGGCGCTCACCTGGAGCAGCTCGCGACCTACGGTGACCCCAAGCGGGACCCTCGCATGCGGGTCGTCAGTGTCGCGCACCTCGCGCTCGCCCCCGACCTGCCCGCACCCCGGGCGGGCGGCGACGCCAGCAACGCACGCTGGGCGCCGGTCGAGGAACTGCTCCAGCAGAGCGGGTACGGGCGCGACGGCGAACCGGTGGCTCCGCTCGCCTTCGACCACGCGCAGATCCTGTCCGACGGTGTGGAGCGAGCCCGCTCCAAGATCGAGTACTCGTCACTGGCCACGGCGTTCTGCCCCACCGAGTTCACCGTGGGAGAGCTGCGCCGGGTCTACGAAGCGGTGTGGGGGGTGGCCCTGGACCCACGCAATTTCCACCGCAAGGTGACCGGTACGCCGGGCTTCCTCGTGCCCACCGGTGGGACGACCACGCGCCAAGGTGGCCGCCCCGCCCAGCTCTTCCGGGCCGGTGGCGCCACGCTGCTCAACCCGCCGATGCTGCGCCCCGAAGTGTGAGGTCGGCCCAACCTCCGTCGCCGCGGCGGGAGCTGGGGCACCTGGCGATGGCGACAGGGGCGACACGGCGGCGAACACCGGTACGAGCGGCCTGACTACCGCCTGCGGAGCGGGCCGTGCGATGACCGAAAAAACGGACATAGCGCGCTATCTTGCTTCGGGTGATCCAGGCCTTCGGACTGACCAGCAACCCCCGCAAGGAGCTTCCGCCCGCCGTCGACGACGTCTCCTTCGAAGCCCGGGCAGGCCGCGTGACCGCGCTGCTCGGCGCGCCGGGGGCGGGCAAGACGACGGCGCTCAGACTCATGCTCGAACTCCAACAGGGCCGTGGTGTCACCTACTTCAGAGGCCGCCCCCTGCACCGGATCGCGCACCCGTCACGCGAGGTCGGCGTGCTCCTCGGCGACGTACCGGGCCATCCCTCCCGCACCGTCCGCGGGCATCTGCGCATGCTGTGCGCCGCCGCGGGGGTTCCGGTGCGGCGGGCCGACGAGGTCCTGGAGGTCGTCGGGCTCGTCAGCCTGCGTGAGGAACGCCTCGGCACCCTGTCGCGCGGCATGGACCGACGCCTCGGCCTGGCCTGCGCCCTCCTGTCCGACCCGCACACGCTCGTCCTGGACGACGCCGCCGACGGACTCTCCGCCCGTGAGAGCCGCTGGCTGTACGGCATGCTGCGCGCCCACGCGGGCCAGGGTGGCACGGTGCTGATCACCACCGCCGACCCCAAGGAGGCCGCCCGCACTGCCGACCGGGTCGTCACGCTCGACGAAGGCAGACTCGTCGCCGACCAGGAGGCCGATGAATTCGCCCGCACCCGGCTGCGGCCCCGCGTCGCCGTCCGGACCCCGCACGCCACCCGCCTCGCGGCCCTCCTCGCTAAGGAAGCCCGCACCAGACACCGTTCCGTCGAGGTCGTCCGCGAGGGCGGCAACCGTCTCTCCGTGTACGGCAGCACCTGCGCCGACGTCGGTGAGGCCGCCTTCCGTCACGGCGTCCTCGTCCACCAACTCGCGGACGAGATCGGCGACATGGGCCCCGGCGCGGGAACGGCTCCGAGGGGCGATGGCCTCGATGCCGAGACCCCGCTGACGTGCGGCGACGCGTCTGCCGGATCAGGTACGACCACCGTGCCCGGTGAGTCAGATGCTTCGGAGCAGACCGGCACACCGTCAGCCGACCTGCTCGCCACCACCGTGCCGAGAGAAGCGGGCCCAGCGGAGAAGGCCGGCATCCCTTCAGCGCCCCTGGCCGACATCACCCCACCAGACGAAGCCGACATCCCCCACGGCTCCAGCAGCCCCGCCCGTGAACTGACGGCAGCCGGCCCACGCCAGGGATCCGATGACGTACCGCGGTCGGAGTCACCGTCACGATCGCGGCCGCTGCCGGACCCACCGTCAGCGCATTCCGCCCAAGACGCCTCACATCCCGCCACGTCCGAGGCGACGTCCACCCCCGCCCGGGGCTCCCGCCCCTCGACGGTCACCACGCTCGACGCCCTGTCCGAACTTCCACCCCCCATCTCGGTCCGCCCCGCCCCCAGCCCCCTGCGCCCACTGCGGTACGAGCTGCGCCGTGCCGCGGGGGTCGGTACCGGGTTTCTCACCGGGGCCGCCGTGCTCGTCGTGTCCGCCCTCACCGCCGTACTGCTCGCCCGCATCGGCCACACCCCGCAGTACCGTCTGCTGGCCGCGTGGCCGCAGGAATTGCCGCTGCCGCCCGCGGCGCTCGGCGCGGGACTGCTCGGGGCGTTCGCCTTCGGGGACGAGTTCCGCCACCCCGCCCTGGCGGCGGACCGCGGCACCGTGCCCCGGCGGCTGGGGCTGCTCACGGCCAAGCTCGTCGTCTCCGCCGCCACCGCGCTGCTGCTGGCTTTTCTCACGGTGGGCTGCGACGCCGAAGTGCTCTATCTCGTGTACGGACGGGAGCTCGCGCGAGTTCCCAGCGAGTGGCTTTCACTGAGCGCGAGTTGGATGGGGCTCGTCGTGGGCTGTGCTTGGGCGGGCGTGCTGGCCGCGGGCATCTTCCGGTCCACCACGGCCGGGCTGGCCGCCGTGGTCGCCGTACCCGTCGTCGTCGTACCCCTCGTACAAAAAGCCTTGGAAGGACCGGCTGTGCGGACGGCCGCGGGATTTCCGCTGCGGCTTCGCGAGACGTTTCTGCTGCAATGGCCCTTCGGCGGAGAGCGCTATCTGTCCGCCGTGGCGCGTGTGATCGCCCAACCGGTTGGTGGGGCGCTGACGTTGTCGTTGATGGCTCTGCTCTGCGCATATCTGCTCACGGGCCTGCGCAGCAGGGTCCGATGACGACCGTCCGCGACCTTCCGGTCCCGCTCTGTGCACAACTCCCCACGGAAAGCACATTTCTTTCCGATAAGGCGTCAATTGCGACGGGGTGAGCGATCACCCTTTCGTGTGCTTTTCACCAAAGACCTCAAGGGAGTTGGGGACGGCGCCGACAAAGGATCCGTGAGTACCCTTGCGCACACCATGATGACCGCCGCCCGCTCCGCAGACTCCGGTCTCGCCGGCCCGGGCGAACTCGACCGCTACCCCTACACGGATGCGCCCGCCGCAGACCGCATCGGGACCTCCGCCTGGGACACCGCGGAACCCGAGCTGGGCCGCGTGGGCCGACGGACCGCGGGCAGCCGTGGACGCGGACTGCACGGCCAACTCGTCCAGCAGCTGGGCCAGATGATCGTCTCCGGCGACCTGGGCGCCGACCGGCCCCTGGTGCCCGAGGAGATCGGCCAGCGTTTTGAGGTCTCCCGCACCGTCGTCCGCGAGTCCCTCCGTGTCCTGGAGGCCAAGGGCCTGGTCAGCGCCCGGCCGAACGTCGGCACGCGCGTGCGCCCCGTCAGCGACTGGAACCTCCTCGACCCGGACATCATCGAATGGCGCGCCTTCGGGCCGCAGCGCGACGACCAGCGTCGCGAGCTGAGCGAGCTGCGCTGGACGATCGAGCCGCTCGCCGCGCGCCTCGCCGCCGGTCATGGGCGCGAGGATGTGCAGCAGCGGCTCACCGACATGGTGGAGATCATGGGGCACGCCATGGCGCAGGGCGACGCGCTGACGTTCTCCCGCGCGGATGCCGAGTTCCACTCCCTGCTCATCCAGCTCGCCGGCAACCGGATGCTGGAGCACCTCTCCGGGATCGTGTCGGCCGCGCTCCAGGTGTCCGGCGGCCCGGTCATCGGGTGTGAGCGGCCGAATGAGGCCTCGCTGGCGCAGCACGGCAGGATCGCCGACGCCCTCGCCGCCGGCGACGGCACGGCGGCCGAGACGGCGATGCGCCAGTTGCTGACCGTCCACCCGGAGGTGGAGCGCGTGGTGCCGGCGCCGCGCGAGCACTGACCACGCACCGCAGGCGGCACGGCCGGAGGGTGCCTCCCCCCTCCTGGGCACCGTTCGGCCGAAGGGCCGCCTCCCGTCGGACCCCGCAGGATCCTTCGGAATCCTGCGGGGTCCGACGGCGCGGGCTAGGTGGTTCGCGAGCTGGTTCGCAAGATGTTTTTTCCTCCCGGCGCCCGCAGGTGACCTCTTCTGCCCGTGTCTGACCGTTTTTGAGCGCTTACGGGGTGTGACTCGGGCCACGCAGATTGGGCGTAACGCTCGTGGAAACAACGCGATGACCTAAGAGGTGACAGCCGCGGAGGGAATACGGACGCCATGAATGGCGCTGTGCATCTTCCCGGCCCCCGCCCGCACCGTCGGCCCATCTCCACGGCCGGTGGTCGGTTCCTGTCCATCCCGGACGGGGCCGGAAGCCGTTTTCCAACGTTCCGAGAGGTTGTTCGTGTCGGCCAGCACATCCCGTACGCTCCCGCCGGAGATCGCCGAGTCCGTCTCTGTCATGGCTCTGATTGAGCGGGGAAAGGCTGAGGGGCAGATCGCCGGCGACGACGTGCGTCGGGCCTTCGAAGCTGACCAGATTCCGGCCACTCAGTGGAAGAACGTACTGCGCAGCCTCAACCAGATCCTCGAGGAAGAGGGTGTGACGCTGATGGTCAGTGCCGCGGAGCCCAAGCGCACCCGAAAGAGCGTCGCAGCGAAGAGTCCGGCCAAGCGCACCGCCACCAAGACGGTCGCGGCGAAGACGGTGACCACCAAGAAGGCCACCGCCACCGCCACCCCCGCGGCGCCCGTAGCCGAAGCCTCCGCCGAGGACGAGGCGCCCGTGAAGAAGGCCGCCGCCAAGAAGGCGACGACCGCCAAGAAGGCCGTCGCGAAGAAGACCGTCGCCAAGAAGACGGCGGCGAAGAAGACCGCCGGCGGCAAGGACGATGCCGAGGTCGTCGAGGACGAGGTCCTTGAGGACATCAAGCCCGGTGAAGAGGAAGAGGAGGGCGGCGAGAGCAAGGGCTTCGTCCTCTCCGACGACGACGAGGACGACGCGCCTGCCCAGCAGGTGGCCGTGGCCGGTGCCACCGCCGACCCCGTCAAGGACTACCTGAAGCAGATCGGCAAGGTCCCGCTGCTCAACGCCGAGCAGGAGGTCGAGCTCGCCAAGCGCATCGAGGCCGGTCTGTTCGCCGAGGACAAGCTGGCCAACGCCGACAAGCTCGCCCCCAAGCTCAAGCGCGAGCTGGAGATCATCGCCGAGGACGGCCGCCGCGCCAAGAACCACCTCCTGGAGGCCAACCTCCGTCTGGTGGTCTCCCTGGCCAAGCGCTACACCGGCCGCGGCATGCTCTTCCTGGACCTCATCCAGGAGGGCAACCTCGGTCTGATCCGCGCGGTCGAGAAGTTCGACTACACCAAGGGCTACAAGTTCTCCACGTACGCCACCTGGTGGATCCGTCAGGCGATCACCCGCGCCATGGCCGACCAGGCCCGCACCATCCGTATCCCGGTGCACATGGTCGAGGTCATCAACAAGCTCGCGCGCGTGCAGCGCCAGATGCTCCAGGACCTGGGCCGCGAGCCCACCCCGGAGGAGCTGGCCAAGGAACTCGACATGACCCCCGAGAAGGTCATCGAGGTCCAGAAGTACGGCCGCGAGCCCATCTCCCTGCACACCCCCCTGGGCGAGGACGGCGACAGCGAGTTCGGTGACCTCATCGAGGACTCCGAGGCCGTCGTCCCGGCCGACGCGGTCAGCTTCACGCTCCTCCAGGAGCAGCTGCACTCCGTCCTCGACACCCTGTCCGAGCGCGAGGCGGGCGTCGTCTCGATGCGCTTCGGTCTCACCGACGGTCAGCCGAAGACCCTCGACGAGATCGGCAAGGTGTACGGCGTGACGCGTGAGCGCATCCGCCAGATCGAGTCCAAGACCATGTCGAAGCTGCGCCACCCGTCGCGCTCGCAGGTGCTGCGCGACTACCTCGACTAGGACGCGGTCGTACGACGTCGAAGGCCCGGTTTCCCCGCGAGGAAGCCGGGCCTTCGTGCTGGGCGGGAGCGGGTGGGGGCCGGCCGTGGCGTCGGGCGCGCGGGTGCGCGCGGCGGCGTGGTGAATCACTCTGGGTTTCCCAAGTCCACCCCAGAGTGAGGAACGCGCATGCGTCGTCCCTTTTCCCGGGCGCTGAACCGGTCGCTGGTCCTGGCGGCCGTGGCGGGTGCCATACCGCTGGCGTCAGCGGCCCCTGTGGCCGCCGACAGCATCGTCGTGGGCGGTTTCCCCGTCGACATCTCGGACGGCCCGTGGACCGTGGCGCTGTCCAGCCGTGACCGGTTCGGGGGTACGCGCGCAGGGCAGTTCTGCGGCGGCGTGGCCGTCGGCCGGACCACGGTGCTCACCGCGGCCCACTGCATGGGCGAGGACGTCCTGGGGGCCCCGCCGAACCAGGTGCGCGACCTCAAGGCCATCACGGGGCGTACCGATCTGCTCTCGGATCAGGGCCAGGAGATCCGCGTACGTGCCACGTGGGTGAACCCGGGCTACGACCCCGCCACCAACGCCGGGGACTTCGCGGTGCTCAGCCTCGCCAAGCCGCTGCCGCGTGACTCCGTCATCACAATGGCGGCCGACGGCGACACGGCGTACGAACCGGGCACGGACGCGACGGTGTACGGGTGGGGTGATATCTCGGGCAGCGGCGATTACGCGCACAGCCTGCGGGCCGCGCGCCTGCACGTCCTCTCCGACGGCCTCTGCCAGCAGGCCTACCCGGGGAACGCGGACGGCACCTATCGCGCCGACTCGATGCTGTGCGCCGGCGAGGAGCAGGGCGGTCGCGACGCCTGTCAGGGCGACAGCGGGGGGCCGCTGGTCGCGCAGGGCAGACTCGTCGGGCTGGTGTCCTGGGGGAGCGGCTGCGGGCTGCCGGGCAGCCCTGGGGTGTACACGCGGGTGTCCGACATCGTACGGACGCTCGGGTGGGGCGTCGGCAGGGCCGGCGAAGCGCACCCGGGGCCCTGACGGGGCCGAGAGCGGTTGCCTGGCAGGTTCAGTGGTCCCACCCGGCTTCCCGGGCGCCATGGGCGCGGCGGCAGGTTGGAGCCCTGAGAGTGCCTGTCCGGTGGAGCTTATGAGGGCCGACGGGTCGGGCCTTGTGAGGTTTTGAGATCGATGGCTGCTCGGAACCTGTGGGGACTCCGGCAGCGATCGTCGGTATGAGCACGGACGGCCGCCCTAGGTTTCAGGGGCGGCCGTCCGCATGTCGGCCTGATGCCGATGCTGGCTCGTCGTGGGTGCGAGGTATCAGCGCTCTTCTTCGGGACCCGTTACCGGAGCGGTCGTCAGCCGCTCCGTCTCGTCCTGTATCTCAGCGGCGATCTTCTTGAGTTCCGGCTCGAACTTGCGACCGTGGTGGGCGCAGAAGAGCAGTTCACCGCCGCTGAGCAAGACGACGCGCAGGTATGCCTGGGCGCCGCAGCGGTCGCAGCGATCGGCGGCCGTCAACGGGCTCGCAGGGGTCAGAACAGTAGTCACGTCGCCTCTTCTCTAGCTCGACGAGCTGTCGTACCAGGGTCAACATCCAACCAGCCCTAAAACGTTCCCGCTCGGGGCTTCTCCTCGAAAAAATCTTTCGAGGCCGGCCGTCTGCTGCCGGTTGGCGGCGAATGTGCCGTATTGCGTGTCTATGTGTCTTACGGGTTCGCGCTGTTTGTCGATGTCTGTCCTCCCGGCTGGGTTGCCGGTTGTTCATGAGGACGTGCCCGGAGCCTAAATGGTTCATGCCCCGAAGGGAACGTGATATGTACTTCACTCCAACGAGGGATCGAACATGCATGCGACTCTGGACTAGTGTGAGTTCAGACGAGGGTGGCGTTACAACGGCTCTACCAGGCCTCGGTACCCTCTTGGCGGCGGCTGAAGCCGCGCCTTTACCCACTAGGGCCACACCTGAAATTCAGCGAGGAGCGAACCGCGTGACCGCCGAGACGTCCGTGCCGTCCACAGCGCTGCTGGCAGGAGCAGACCGGGACGGTTCCAACTACACCGCGCGGCACCTGCTCGTCCTTGAGGGGCTCGAGGCCGTGCGTAAGCGCCCGGGCATGTACATCGGCTCGACTGACAGTCGTGGCCTGATGCACTGCCTGTGGGAAATCATCGACAACTCCGTGGACGAGGCCCTCGGGGGCTACTGCGACCACATCGAGGTCATCCTCCACGACGACGGGTCGGTGGAGGTCAGGGACAACGGCCGGGGCATCCCGGTCGACGTCGAACCCAAGACCGGCCTGTCCGGCGTCGAGGTCGTCATGACCAAGCTGCACGCCGGCGGCAAGTTCGGAGGCGGCTCCTATGCGGCCTCCGGCGGTCTGCACGGCGTGGGCGCCTCCGTGGTGAACGCCCTGTCCGCGCGACTGGACGTCGAGGTCGACCGCAGTGGGCACACCCACGCGGTCAGCTTCCGGCGCGGTGTCCCCGGCGCCTTCGCCGGCGCCGGGGCGGACGCGAAGTTCGACGCCACGAGTGGTCTGCGCAAGGCCAAGAAGATCCCCAAGACCCGCACCGGCACACGCGTGCGGTACTGGGCCGACCGGCAGATCTTCCTCAAGGACGCCAAGCTCTCCCTGGAGAACCTCCACCAGCGCGCCCGCCAGACCGCGTTCCTCGTCCCGGGCCTCACCATCGTCGTACGCGACGAGTTCGGTCTCGGCCAGGGCGGCAGCAAGGGCGAGGAGTCCTTCCGCTTCGACGGCGGTATCAGCGAGTTCTGCGAGTACCTGGCCACCGACAAGCCGGTCTGCGACATCCTCCGCTTCTCCGGCCAGGGCACGTTCAGGGAGACCGTCCCCGTCCTCGACGAGCACGGCCAGATGACGCCGACCCAGGTCACCCGGGTGCTCGACGTCGACGTCGCGCTGCGCTGGGGCACGGGATACGACACGACCCTGAAGTCGTTCGTGAACATCATCGCCACGCCCAAGGGCGGCACCCATGTCGCGGGCTTCGAGACCGCGGTGACGAGCACCATGCTCGAGGTGCTGCGCGCAAAGAAGCTGCTGCGTGTCGCCGAGGACGACATCGCCAAGGACGACGCCCTGGAAGGCCTCACGGCGGTCGTGACGGTCCGCCTGGCCGAGCCGCAGTTCGAAGGCCAGACCAAGGAAGTCCTCGGTACGTCCGCGGCCCGGCGCATCGTGAACACCGTGGTCTCCAAGGAACTCAAGGCGTTCCTGACCTCCACCAAGCGGGACGCCGCGGCGCAGGCCCGGGTCGTCATGGAGAAGGTCGTCGCCGCCGCTCGGACGCGCATCGCGGCCCGTCAGCACAAGGACGCCCAGCGCCGGAAGACGGCCCTGGAGTCCTCGTCGCTGCCCGCCAAGCTGGCCGACTGCCGCAGTGACGACGTCGACCGCAGCGAGCTGTTCATCGTCGAGGGAGACTCCGCGCTCGGTACGGCGAAGCTGGCCCGGAACTCCGAGTTCCAGGCGCTGCTGCCGATCCGCGGCAAGATCCTCAATGTCCAGAAGTCGTCCGTGACCGACATGCTCAAGAACGCCGAGTGCGGCGCGATCATCCAGGTCATAGGAGCAGGGTCGGGCCGGACCTTCGACATCGACGCGGCCCGCTACGGCAAGATCATCATGATGACCGACGCCGACGTGGACGGCTCCCACATCCGGACGCTGCTGCTGACGCTGTTCCAGCGCTACATGCGGCCGATGATCGAGGCGGGGCGTGTCTTCGCGGCGGTGCCGCCGTTGCACCGCATCGAGTTGGTCCAGCCCAAGAAGGGACAGGACAAGTACGTCTACACGTACTCGGACCGTGAGCTGCGCGACAAGCTCATGGAGTTCCAGAGCAAGGGCGTCCGGTACAAGGACTCCATCCAGCGCTACAAGGGTCTCGGCGAGATGGACGCCGACCAGCTGGCGGAGACGACCATGGACCCGCGCCACCGCACTCTGCGCCGGGTGAACCTCTCCGACCTGGAGGCCGCTGAGCAGGTCTTCGACCTGCTGATGGGCAACGATGTGGCGCCGCGCAAGGAGTTCATCTCCAGCTCGGCTGCGACGCTGGATCGGTCGCGTATCGACGCGTAGCGCTGCGCTTGGCTGGGACGGGGTGTGGGTTCTGGGCCGGGCCCGGGTTGGTTGCGGGCGCGGCTTGGTTCTGGGCCAGGCCCGGGTTGCGAGCCGGGCCCGGGTTGGTTGCGGGCGCGGCTTGGTTCTGGGCCAGGCCCGGGTTGCGCGGCTTGGTTCTGGGCCAGGCCCGGGTTGGCTGTGGGCATGGCCTGGTTCCGGGCTCGGTTTGGTCCTGGGCGTGGATAGGTGCTGGGCCCGGGTGGGTGCTGGGCTTGGCTTGGACCTGTGCGTGCCTTGGATCTGGGCTGGGCTTGGATCCGAGCCGGGCTCGGACCTGAGGCGGGCACTGGCCCCTGGCCCGGTGCTCAATTGCCCCGCCCATGCTCAATTGCCCCACCCGTGCTCAACCCCTGGCCTGAGGCTCGACCGCTCGCCTGATACCAAGGCCCTGGGCCCCGCCCTCCCAGGTAGGCGCGGTGCTGGTTCCCCCGGGCAGGCCCCGCGTCGGTCCAGCTCTTTGGCGCGCCCAGGGGATCGCTCCACTGCGAGGCCTGCTCGAACCAGCCGTTCCTCCAGGCTCTCCACCCGTGGGTGGAGCCCGAACGGGCTGGTGCGTCCACCCACGATCCACCCCTGCTCCGATCCCCTGACCAGCGAATTTCCGTAGCGTCGAAGGCGTCGGCAGCGCTCGCTGTCGGCAGCGTCCCTCTTCGCTCACGGAGGCTCTGATGTCCGGGCTGGTCGACGGATTCCTGATCGCGGCCGTTGTCGTCGTGGTGGTCGCACGCCAGTTCCGCGCGCAGCGGATCGACACGGAACGGCGCTGGTGGCTGCTGCCGGTCGTGCTCGGCTTCGTCGCGCTGAGGGAACCCGGCCTCATAGATGCCCACCACCACACCGCATCGGTCGCCCTGCTCACGGTCGAGCTCCTCATCGGTCTCACCATCGGAGCGGCCTGGGCCTGGACCTCACGCATATGGACGGAGCCTGACGGTGCAGTGTGGAGCAAGAGCACCAAGGCGAGCGGGCTGGTCTGGCTCATCGGCATAGCCCTGCGCGTCGGTCTCTACGCCTTCGGCGCCGCGCTCGGCATCCACCAGGAATCGTCCGCTCTGCTCCTCGCCCTGGCTGCCACGCTGCTTGTCCGCTCGGGAATCCTCGCCTGGCGTGCTCAGTCCTCGTCGTCCCGCACGGCTCCCGTCCGAGGCGCGGCGTACGGTGACGACATGCCCCGGCGCGCCTGGAAGGAGCGTGTGTGAAGGAGAACGCCTGGACACGCTGGCCGTCCCGGGAGGCGCTGGGGCGTGAGGGAATCTCAAGGCCCCGACGCCTGCTCGCCTGGGCGGTGAGGCTGCTGCTCCTCTCCCTGCTGTTGTGGGGTGCCCTGACAAGCAGTTCCTCCCACGGCTGGAGAATCGCCGCGGGTGCCGGGGGGTTCGCCGTGGCCGCCTTGTTGGCCTGGGCCTTCTACCGCGCCACGCTCCAGCATCGGCTCTGGCTCTCGCTGCTGTCATGGGGTCTCCTCCAGGGCGTCGCGATCGTGGCCCAGGTGTCCGGGCTGTCGGTGCCGGCCCTCGTCATCTGGTGCGCGTCCGCTGTCGCCGCACTGGAACGGCTGCCTCTGACCGCCGCCGTGCCGGTCACGGCGGTGGCGCTCGGTGCCTACGGGGCCCTCAACGACGACGATGTGCTGACGACCGTGGTCACCTGCCTGGGGCTGGCTCTCGCCGGGTACACGCTGCGCCTCGACGCCGAAGCCCGGGGCAATGCCCAGCGGCTGCTAGCCCAGGAGCGGGCCGCGCGGGCGGCCGAGGCGGAGTCGGCGGCGCTCGCCGAGCGGGCCCGTATCGCCCGGGAGATCCATGACGTGCTGGCTCACAGCCTCTCGGCACAGCTCGTGCACTTGGAGGCCGCCCGGCTGCTGATCGAGAGGGGGGCGGACCGGGACCAGATCCTCGAACGGGTCGTGGCGGCGCGGGGGATGGCGCGAGACGGTCTCACCGAGACGAGACAGGCACTCTCGGCCCTGCGCGGTGAGCTGACCCCGTTGGAGGACTTTCTCGCCCAGCTCGTGGGCACGACCGTGGAGGCCGAGGTCACCATTACGGGTGAGCGCAGAGCGCTGCCGGCCGAGGCCTCGCAGGCGGTGCGGAGGGTCGCGCAGGAGGCTCTGACCAACGTCCGCAAACACGCGCCGGGCGCCAAGGTGCGGCTCCGGCTGGACTACGGGCAGCATCAAGTGACCCTTGACGTACGGGACTCGGGAGGCTCGCCGGGCGAACTCACCGCCGCGGGAGCCGGGTACGGTCTGCTGGGCATGCGGGAGCGTGCCGAGCTGCTCGGCGGATCGCTGGACGCAGGGCCGGAGGAGGAGGGATTCGCGGTGACGCTGAAGGTGCCCGTATGACGGAGGAGCTCGGCGGCAAGGTCGCTCGGGTGGTGGTCGCGGACGATCAGACCGTCGTCCGGGAGGGCATCGTGATGCTGCTCGGGCTGCTGCCGGGGGTCGAGGTCGTCGGAGCCGCCGGAGACGGGGACGAGGCGGTGCGGCTCGTCGCCGAACTCGCACCGGACGCGGTGCTGATGGACCTGCGCATGCCCCGCTGCGACGGCGTGGAGGCGACCCGGCGGATCCGCACCGAGCACCCCGGGACGCAGGTGGTGGTGCTCACGACGTTCGGGGACGACGAGTCGCTGTTCCCGGCCCTGAAGGCGGGAGCGCGCGGCTATCTCACCAAGGACGCGGGCGGCGACGAGATCGTGCGGGCGGTGCACAGTGTGCTGTCCGGGGACGCGGGCCTGTCGCCAAGCATCCAACGGCGTCTCCTGGAGCGGCTGTCGGAACCCGAACCCCGGGCGGCCGAGCCCGCGGAGCCCCCGGACGGGCTCACCGGGCGGGAGACGGAGGTGCTGCTTCTGATCGCCGAGGGCCTCAGCAACCAGGAGATCGCCCGCAGGCTGCATGTCTCCACGGCGACCGTGAAGACCCACATCAACAACATGTTCTCCAAGACCGGTCTCAAGGACCGGGCACAGGCGGTGCGTTACGCCTATGCGAAGGGACTTGTGCGGCCTCCCGCGGGTTGAATCACCTGATGGGGTGAAGCGTGAGGGGAAGAAGAGTCGGGGATCTTCCCGTTCTGTCCATCCTGGGGCATGCAGTCAAGCAACGGTCGTCCCCGCGGCGGCGGGGGTGATCCCGAAAGTGCGACCGAAAGCCACGACGGGTTCGACCCGGCTCTCTCCGAGACGCCCACAGCCGTGAGGTACGACGACCCCTGGTACGACGCACTCGCGTCAGGTTGGGGGGAGTTGAGCGACGTCGGCGCGGCGGTCCCGCGGTCCGTCGCCGAGACCGGGCGTACGGAGCGCGAGGACGCGGCTGCGGAGGTGTATCTCCAGGTGCAGCGCAGCGCGGCGTTCCAGGAGGTGCGCAGTCGGTACCGACGGTTTGTCGTGCCGGCGTTCATCGGGTTCTTCGGCTGGTACGTGGGGTACGTCGTGACCGCGACGACCGCGCCAGGGCTGATGGCCCGGCCGGTGGCGGGCGCGGTGAACGTGGCGATGGTCGCGGGACTGGGCCAGTTCCTCACCACCTTTCTGCTGACCTGGGCGTACGCCCGGCATGCGCGGCTGCGTAGGGATCGGGCGGCGTTGGAGCTGCGCTGGGACACCCAGGAGCTGACGCGCGGGATCCGGGGTGGTGTGTCGTGACGGGTGATCATCAGACGCTGGCATTGCTGCTGTTCAGCGCGTTCGTCGCGGTCACCCTGGCGATCACGACGTGGGTGAGCCGTAACCGCCATGGTTCGGCGGAGGAGTTCTACGCGGGTGGGCGGTTGTTCTCGCCGATGGAGAATGGTTTTGCCATCGCGGGCGACTACATGTCGGCGGCGTCGTTCCTGGGGATCTCCGGGCTCATCGCGCTCTTCGGGTACGACGGGATGCTGTACTCGGTGGGATTCCTGGTGGCATGGCTGGTCGTGCTGTTCCTCGTCGCCGAACTGGTGCGTAACTGCGGACGGTTCACGCTGGCCGACGTGGTGGCCGCGCGGATGAATGAGCGGCCGGTGCGGATCGCGGCGGGAACCTCCTCGGTCACCGTGTCCGTTCTGTATCTGGTGGCGCAGATGGTGGGTGCGGGGAGCCTGGTGGCGCTGCTGCTCGGAGGCACCGGTGAGGCGGCGCAGACCTGGACCGTCATCGGGGTCGGTGCGCTGATGGTGATCTATGTGTCGTTGGGAGGGATGCGGGCCACCACGTGGATTCAGATCGTGAAGGCCGTCATGCTTCTCGGCGGCACCATCGCCCTGACCGTGCTCGTCCTGGTGCGCTTTCACGGAGACTTCGACCAACTGCTGCTCAGCGCGGCCGAACGCAGTGGACACGGCGAGAAGTTCCTGGCGCCCGGGCTGAAGTACGGCGGGGACTGGACCGCGCGCTTCGACTTCATCAGCCTGGGGCTGGCGCTGGTCCTGGGCACCGCGGGGCTGCCGCACATCCTGTCGCGCTTCTACACCGTGCCGACGGCACGGGCGGCGCGCCGTTCCGTGGTCTGGTCGATCGGGCTCATCGGTGGCTTCTATCTGATGACGATTGTCCTCGGGTTCGGGGCGGCCGCGATCGTGGGGCCGGAGGCGGTGCGGGGATCCAACGCGGCCGGGAACACGGCCGTTCCGCTGCTGGCCCTCGACCTGGGCGGCGGCGCCGACTCGACCGGCGGAACGGTTCTGTTCGCGATCGTCGCCGCCGTAGCCTTCGCCACGATCCTGGCCGTGGTCGCCGGCATCACCCTGGCCTCCTCCGCGTCCGTGGCCCACGACCTGTACGTGTCCCTGCGGCGGCGAGACAGCAAGCCCCGCAGTGAGGTCGCCGTGGCACGTGTCGCTGCCGTCGGTATCGGCGTGGTCGCGATCGCCCTGGGTCTGCTGGCCCGGGATCTCAACGTGGCCTTCCTGGTGGGCCTCGCCTTCGCTGTCGCCGCGTCCGCCAATCTGCCGGTGCTGCTCTACTCGCTGTTCTGGCGCGGCTTCACCACGCGCGGGGCGGTGTGGGCGGTGTACGGCGGGCTCATCCCGGCCATGGTGCTCGTGCTGCTGTCGCCCGTGGTGTCGGGCAGCCCCGAATCACTGTTCCCGGGCGTCGACTTCCAGTACTTCCCGCTCCAGAACCCCGGGCTCGTCTCGATCCCGCTGGGCTTCGTCGCCGGCTGGCTCGGCACGGTCACCTCGGCGGAGGTGGCCGACGAGGCCAAGCACGCGGAGACCGAGGTGCGGTCGCTGACGGGGGCGGGGGCCGCGTAGGAGGCGGCGCCTTCACCGGCGTACAGCGCTTGCACCGGCGTACAGCGCCTTCGTCGGCAATGCCTGCTTCGTCGTACGGCGCCTTCATCGTCGTACGACTGCCGCAGCCGCAGCCCTGCCGCAGCCCTGCCGTTAGGGCGCCACCCACGCGTAGCGGTGTTCGGGGCGGCCCGTGTCGCCGTATTTGAGGGAGAGGCGGAGGCGGCCCGCCTGTTCCAGGTGGCGGAGGTAGCGCTGGGCGGTGGAGCGGCTCAGGCCGGTCTCGGCGGCGACCTCGTGGGCCGACAGAGGGTGGTCGGCGTGGTGCAGGACGCGGCAGATGAGGTCGGTCGTCGGTTCCGAGTGGCCGCTCGGCAGGCCCGGTGACGGTGGCGCGGGGGTGGTGCGCAGCGCGCCGAACATGCGGTCGACCTGTTCCTGGCCGGCGATGCCGCGGCCGCCGACGCGGTCGACGGTGCGGCGCAGGGCGGCGTAGGAGTCGAGGCGGGAGCGCAGCGCGGCGAAGGTGAACGGCTTGACCAGATAGTGCAGGGCGCCGAGGCGCATCGCGGTCTGGATGGTCGTGACGTCGCCGGCGGCGGTGATCATGATGACGTCGGTGCCGTGGCCCTGCTCCCGCATGCGGTGGACGAGGTCGAGGCCTGTCTGGTCGGGCAGGTAGTGGTCGAGCAGGACCAGGTCGATGGTGCCGCGCTGAACGGTCGCCAGGGCCTGCGCGGCGGTGTGGGCGCGGGCGGCGACCCGGAAACCGGGAACCTTTCCCACGTACTTGGCGTTGATCTCGGCGACACGGAAGTCGTCGTCCACGACCAGGACGTCAATCATCGGGCCTCTCTCCGTGGCGGCCGGGCGAGCGGTGCGCCCGTGCTTCGGCTCCGTTGTTGTAGCGCGAGCAAAACGAGCACAACAGGCTGTTGCAGGCAAAAGAACGGCATGCGCTCAGAAGGCTGCTGCCGTCACCCGGGTCGCGCCTACCGTCCCCGGCCATGAGCGCAGACACCAGCCCCGCCATCGAGCTGCGGGGCGCGAGCAAGACGTTCAGGACCCCGTCAGGGGCCCTGCACACGGCGGTCCGGGGACTTGATCTCACGGTCCGGCGTGGGGAGTTCGTGGCCGTCGTCGGGCCCACCGGTTGCGGAAAGTCGACCACGTTGACCCTGGTCAGCGGCCTCGAAGAGCCCTCCGATGGCGAGGTCGTGGTCGCCGGAGAGCCGGTTCGCGGCGTGGGGGACAAGGTCGGGTTCGTCTTCCAGCAGGACGCCACCTTCCCCTGGCGCACGGTCCTGTCCAATGTCATGGCGGGCCCGCGTTTTCGTGGTGTGCCGAAGACGGAGGCGAAGGCGAAGGCGCGTGAGTGGCTGGCCCGGGTCGGGCTCTCGGCCTTCGAGGACCGCTATCCGCACCAGTTGTCCGGCGGACAGCGCAAGCGTGTCGCGCTCGCCGCGACCTTCGTCAACGACCCCGAGATCCTGCTGATGGACGAGCCGTTCTCGGCGCTCGACGTGCAGACCCGGGCCCTGATGTCGGACGAGCTGCTGGAGCTGTGGGAGGGCTCCGGCGCCTCCGTCGTGTTCGTCACCCACGACCTGGAGGAGTCCATCGCGCTGGCCGACCGGGTCGTCGTGATGACGGCCGGCCCGGCCACCGTCAAACACGTCTTCGACATTGACCTGCCCCGCCCGCGCAAGGTCGAGTCGGTGCGCCTGGAACCGCGGTTCATCGAGATCTACCGCGAGATCTGGGAGTCCCTCGGCGAAGAGGTCCGCATCACGCGCGAGAGAGGTGCCGCCCATGTCGCCTGAGGTCATCAGCACACCGGTCGTCGACACGGCCAAGACCCCACCGGACCGCGCTCATTCACGCGCGCGTGCCGCCCGTAGACGCAAGATCGTCGTCGCGGCCTGCCGGGCGCTGCTCCTGGTACTGGTGCTCGGCCTGTGGGAGATCCTCGCCCGCGCCGAGGTCATCGATCCGTTCAACTTCTCGATGCCCACCAAGATCTGGGACCAGATCTGGACCTGGGTGACGCACGGGACCGCGCTCGGATCCTTGGGCGAACAGATCTGGTACACGCTCCACGAGGCGCTGCTCGGCTGGGTCTTCGGCGTGGCCGCCGGTGTGGTGTTCGGTATCGCTCTGGGACGGATCACCTTTCTCGCCGATGTCCTTGGTCCATACATCAAGGTGCTCAACTCCATACCCAGAATCGTCCTCGCACCCATCTTCGTGATCTGGTTCGGCCTCGGGCCCGCCTCCAAGGTCGCGTCCGCGGTCGTGCTCGTCTTCTTCCCGGTGTTCTTCAACGCCTTCCAGGGCGCCCGTGAGGTCGACCGCAACCTGGTCGCCAACGCCCGCATCCTCGGGGCGAGCGACCGCCGGGTGACGCTTCAGGTGGTCATCCCGTCCGCGACCTCGTGGATCTTCACGAGCCTCCACGTCAGCTTCGGCTTCGCCCTCATCGGCGCGATCGTCGGCGAGTACATCGGCGCGACGAAGGGCATCGGCCTGCTTGTCGCGCAGTCGCAGGGCACCTTCAACGCGGCCGGTGTGTACGCCGCGATGGTCATCCTCGCCGTCGTCGCGCTCGTCGCCGAAGGGCTGCTCACCTTCGCGGAGCGCCGCATCTTCCGCTGGAAGCCGACGGGTTCGGACAGCTGACCCGAGCGCATCCCCGCCTCTCCCGCCTCTCCCCTCCCCTCCTTTCTTCTCCTCCCTCCGCCTCCTCCCCTTCACAAGGACGTGAACCCCATGCGCAAGACCGCCAGATACTCCGCCCTGGCCGCCGCCGGCCTGCTCGCCCTCTCCTCGCTCACCGCCTGCGCCAATGACGCGGCCAGTACCGCCTCCTCCGGCAGCAAGGGCGACGGCAAGGGGACGAAGGTCAAGATCATGGTCGGCGGCCTCGACAAGGTCATCTACCTGCCCGCGATGCTCACCCAGCGGCTCGGCTACTTCGACGCCGAGGGCCTCGACGTGGAGCTGCTCAGCGAACCCGCCGGTGTCCAGGCCGAGACCGCGCTCGTCTCCGGCCAGGTCCAGGGCGCCGTCGGCTTCTACGACCACACGCTCGACCTTCAGGTGAAGGGCAAGCACGTCGAGTCCGTGGTGCAGTTCTCGCACGCGCCCGGTGAGGTGGAGATCGTGTCCACGAAGCAGGCGGACGACATCACCTCGCCCAAGGACTTCAAGGGGAAGAAGCTCGGCATCACGGGTCTCGGCTCGTCGACCGACTTCCTCACCAAGTACCTCGCCGTCAAGAACGGCGTGAAGGTCAGCGAGTTCACGCCGGTCGCCGTCGGCGCCGGACCGACCTTCATCTCGGCGCTCCAGCAGGGAGCGATCGACGGCGGCATGACGACCGACCCGACCGTCGCGACGATCCTGGACAAGAAGGCGGGCAAGGTCCTCCTCGACATGCGCACGCCCGCGGGGTCCCAGGCGGCGCTCGGCGGTCCGTATCCCTCGTCAAGTCTGTACATGCAGACGGACTGGGTGAATGGACACAAGGACACCGTCCAGAAGATGGTCAATGCATTCGTCAAGACGCTCAAGTGGATGTCCACACACAGTGCCCTGGAGATCGCCGAGAAGATGCCCGCCGACTACTCCCAGGGCAACAACATCCTCTACGCGTCGGCCATTGAGAGCACCTTGCCGATGTTCACGGACGACGGGGTGATGCCGAAGAACGGCCCCGAGACCGTCGAGAAGGTGCTCAAGGCGTTCAACCCCGCCGTCCAGAAGGCCGACGTCGATCTCGACAAGACGTACACGACCGAGTTCGTGGACAAGGTGACGGACTGACGCCTATGACGACGGCATCCGTATAGAGGGGAGGGCACGGTTCCTTCCCCCGCCCCCACGGGCCGTGCCCTCAGGCGCGGGTCGCCCACACGTAACGGTGTTCCGGGCGGCCCGCGTCGCCGTACTTGAGCGTGAGCCGGGCCCGTCCGGTGCGCTCCAGAAGCTTCAGATAGCGCTGGGCGGTCTGCCGGCTCACCCCTGTCCGGTCGGCGATCTCCTGGGCCGACAGCGGCCCCTCCGCGTTCATCAGGGACTGCCGTACGAGCTCCGCGGTCGTGGGGGAGTGCCCCTTGGGCAGATCGGGCTCCGACGGCGCGGACAGGGCGCCGAAGATACGGTCCACCTCGGCCTGTTCGGCCTCGCCGCCGCCGTCGAGCGTGCGGCGCAGCTCGGCGTACGCCTCCAGCTTGGCGCGCAGACCCGCGAAGGCGAACGGCTTGACCAGGTACTGAAGCGCGCCGTGCCGCATCGCGGCCTGCACGGTCGTGACGTCCCGCGCGGCCGTCACCATGATCACGTCGGTCTGGTGGCCCCGGCGACGCATCTCCTGAACGACCGAAAGGCCCGTCTCGTCGGGCAGGTAGTGGTCCATGAGGACCAGGTCGACGCGGGGCAGCAGCTCCACCTGACGCAGCGCCTCGGCCGCGTTGTGGGCCTCGCCCGCCACATGGAAGCCCGGCACCTTCTCGACGTAGGCGGCGTTGACCCGCGCGACCCGCGTGTCGTCGTCCACGACCAGAACCTCGATCATCACGACTCCTCCTCGGGGGCGGCGGGAACAGTCAGTGCCGGTTCTAGGTCGTCACCGGCCAGCGCCTCGGGCAGGACGACGGTGAACTCCGCGCCCCCTCCGTCGGCCTCGGTCACGCCGGCGCTGCCACCCTGCCGTTCGGCCAGGCGGCGCACCAGGGAGAGCCCGATGCCACGCTTTCCGTGCGCGGGCGGCTGCTTCGTGGACCACCCCTCGGTGAAGACCAGTTCACGATGCTCCGCCGGAATGCCGGGCCCCGTGTCCCGCACCCTGAGGACGGCGGTACGTCCCTCCGCACGCAATTCGACCTCCACGCGCGCGTGCGGCTTTCCCCCTACGGCGTCCAGCGCGTTGTCGACCAGATTGCCGACGACCGTGACGATCCCCCGGGGGTCGATCAGCCGGTCGGGGAGCCAGGTCCGGTCCGAGATCCACAGCGCGACCCCGCGCTCCGCGGCGACGGTCGCCTTGCCGACCAGCAGGGCGGCGAGCAGCGGATCCTTGATCTTCTCGGTGACCTGCTCCGCGGTGGCACGGTGGTCGCCGACCACCTCTCCGACGAACTCCACGGCGTCGTCGAACATCTCCAGTTCGAGCAGTCCGAGCAGCGTGTGCATGCGGTTGGCGTGCTCGTGGTCCTGGGCGCGCAGGGCGTCGATCAGTCCGCGCGTGGAGTCGAGTTCGCGGCCCAGCTGCTCCAGCTCCGTACGGTCGCGCAGGGTCGCGACGGCGCCGCCGTCGTCCGTGGGCATGCGGTTGGCGATCAGGACCCGCTGGCCGCGGACGGTGAGCAGGTCGGTGCCGGTCACGCGCCCGGCCAGCACGTCGGCCGTGCGGCCCTCGCCGAGCGCCTCGTCGGGGGAGCGGCCCACGGCCTCGTCGCCGATGCTCAGCAGCCGCTGCGCCTCGTCGTTGAGGAGGCGGACCCGGCCGGCCCGGTCCAGGGCGACGACGCCCTCCCTGATGCCGTGCAGCATCGCCTCGCGCTCCGCGAGCAGCGCCGAGATGTCGGAGAAGGCCAGGTCCCGGGTCTGCCGCTGGACCCGCCGGGAGATCAGCCAGGCGGCGAGCGCACCGACGGCCAGGGCGCCGCCGGCGTAGGCGAGCAGTCCCGGGATGGCGTGGATCAGCCGGGCCCGGACGCTGTCGTACGCGATGCCGACCGAGACCGCCCCGATGATGGTTCCGTCGCTGTCGCGCAGGGGCACCTTGCCGCGGGCCGAGCGGCCCAGGGTGCCCTCGTCGATCTCCATGACCTCCTCGCCCGCGAGCGCCCGCGCGGGGTCGGTCGAGACCTTTCCGCCGATCTCCTTCGGGTCGGTGTGGGACCAGCGGATGCCCTGGTTGTTCATGATCACGACGTACTCGGCCTGGGTGGCCTTGCGGATCCGCTCCGCCTCCTTCTGCACCGGCCCGTCGACCGAGTAGGGCGTGGTCTGCAGATCCCTGGCGATCTGCGGCTGCTGCGCGGTCGTCTGGGCGATGGCGAGGGCGCGTCGCATCGCCTGGTCGTCCAGCTGGTTGCTGAGCGGTGCGAGGAACAGCCCGGTCGCGAGCACCGTGACTCCCGCGGCGATCGCGAGCTGCATCAGCAGCACCTGCGAGAACATCCGCCGCGGCAGCCCGAGGCGGAGGCGTCGTACGGGGGGAGTGGGGCGGCTCATACCCATGACGGTACGCGGAGGGGTACGGGCTGCCGCAGGGGTGTGGCGTGGATCTCTTGATCAACCCACTTGATCAGCGGATGACCCACTTGATCGGTGGACGAGGCCCTTGACCACCTTGTTCGGCTTGTTCAGCTCGCCAGGGCCGAGGACGGCGTCAACTCCCGCACCGCCGTCACGTCCATCCGCGCGGGCGAACCGAGCACCGACGTCCCGCAGCTCTCCGCGCGGGGCGGCAGGGACGCGCCCTGGGCCACCACGACCCGCCAGTGGCGGCCGTCCACGTGCGCGACGGTCACCTCCCACCGGGGTGCCGCGCCCTCCGTCCGTACGACGATCAGAGCGTCCGCCCCGTACTCGTCCGCCGCCGCACGCACGGCCAGCTCGGCCGCCTGCCCGGGCCGCTCCCAGGCCGAGCTCCCGCGGCACCCCTCCAGAACGATCCGGCCGTCCTGGGCGCTGTGGAGGATCTCCTTGACGGCGGGGGCCCCGACCCGGCCGTACGCGTAGCCGTACGGCAGCACGAGCATCGTCGGCGAGAAGCGATGTCCACCCAGATGGGTGACCTCCCAGACGCCCTCGACCCCGGAGGCGGACAACTCGGCCGCGAGCGGCCGCCCCAGGAGGGCGCAGCAGCGGTCGCGCTTGCCGTTGGTGCAGACGAGGGCGAGCGGGGCGCCGGTGTGGGCCCGCCCGTCCAGCGCCGCGTCGAAGCTGCGGTGGTCGCCGGTGCCGAGCGCGGCGAGGTCCAGGTCGAGCAGGCGCCGTGGATCGTGGATCGTGGCGCTGCGCAGCCAGACGTTTCCGGGGGCGGTGTGGGACACGTACACCCGGCGCGCGGAGGGGGTGTGGCAGTCCGCGTGCCGTCCGGGGCGGCGGATGAGGGCGACGCGGACGCCTGTGCCCTTGGCCGCCCGCTCCAGGGCGCGGCCCAGCACGGGGTCCAGATGGCTCGACGTGAGCGCGTGGGCGCCCCAGGGGCCGGGCTGTTCCAGGAGCAGCCAGGTCCTGGCGGTGGCCGCGGTGCCCGCGATGGGCTCGTCGAGGTCCCGGGAGACGGTTGAACACGTACTCACAGAGGTGAGCCTAACCTGACTTGCCCGACGGCGGCTTCCGGCCGCGCGCTGGTGCGCTACTCGGGGAGCGGCTGAGGGGGCTTGGCGCCGATATAGAGCCCGCTCGGCCGCATGCGCAGTGGGCGTTCCCCGTACTCCTCCAGGGCGTGGGCGATCCAGCCCGCCGTCCGGGCGACGGCGAAGATCGTCTCTCCGGCGGTGGCGGGCATCCCGGCGGAGGAGGTGAGGACCGCGAGCGCCAGGTCGACGTTGGCGTGCAGCGGGGTGTGGCGGGCCGTGGTGGCCACGACGTCGCGGGCCGCGAGGAGGGCGGGCTCGGCGCGGGGGATCTCCTCCAGAAGCTCGAACAGGGCACGCGCGCGTGGGTCCTCGCCGCGGTAGAGCCGGTGGCCGAGCCCGGGGATACGGCGCCCGGCCCGTAGTTCGTCCGCGATCACGGGGCCGGCGTCGCCCTGTTCCAGTACGTCGTTCAGCAGCCGGTGGGCGAGGCCGCTGGCCGCACCGTGCAGCGGGCCCTCCAGCACGCCGAGCCCGGCGGAGACGGCCGCGTAGGCGTGCGCCCGGGCCGAGGCCGCAACACGCACCGCGAGCGTGGAGGCGGCCAGGTCGTGGTCGACGAGCAGCCCCAGAGCGGTGTCCAGGACGCGCAGGGACGCCTCGTCGGCGGCGCGCCCGCTGAGGCGCGCCCACAGGCGCCGGGCCAGCGAGCCCTCGTCGCGGTGGCCGGCCCGCACCGGAGGCAGGGCGGCGACGAGGGTGGGGATGAGGACGCGCGCGGTGCCCAGGACGGCGTCCTCGGACAGGTCGAAGCGCAGCGGGTCCGAGGCCGCGGCGGCGATGGCCGCGACCCGCAACCGGTCGGTGGGCGAGGCGTGTTCGGGCAGGGCGTCGACGGCACGGCGGGCGACCGCGACGGAGGCGTCGGGCGCGGTGAACGCCATGCCGGGCTGCATCCGCCCGGTCCAGAGCCACTCGGCGATCTCCTCGTAGGAGTGGCGTGCGGCCAACTGGGTCGCGTCCACACCTCGGAAGTAGTACCTGTCCGCGTCGATGAGCGTGATGCGGGTCCGTACCGCCAGTTCCCCGCCGGAGCCTGAACTCCCGCCGCCCTCGCGCTTGTTGCGCCGGGCGAGGGTCTCCACCTCTCGGGCGTCGAAGGTGCTGCCGCGGCCGCCCGGCAAGCGTCGGCTGCTGAGCTGCCCCCGGCTCACATAGGCGTACACGGTCTCGGGCTTCACGCCCAGCAGTTCGGCCGCCTCTTTGGTGCTCAGCCGCCGGTCGCCGTGAGGGGTGGGGGCGGGTTCGTGATCGCGCATGGGCCTCACCGTATCCGTATGGACTACATATTGATCCAATCAATATTGACAGTGAATGAGTCAATCACGGACAGTCGAATCAAGTCCAGGGAGGAAACATGTCCGTCAACAGGGCCGCAGCCACCCTTGTCGACGTGCCGCGAGGACTCGCGGGCGTCGTCGTCACCGACACCGAGATCGGTGACGTCCGAGGGATCGAGGGCTTCTACCACTACCGCCAGTACTCGGCCGTCGAGCTCGCGCAGACCCGCAGCTTCGAGGACGTCTGGCATCTCCTGGTCCACGGCGAACTGCCGGACGCCGCCCGGAGCGCCGCCTTCACCGCCGAGACCGCGGCGCTGCGCCGGTTGCCGGAGGGCGTCCGTGCCGCGCTGCCGGCCATCGCGGCGGCAGGTGCGGCCTCCGGTCCGCTGGCCGGGATGCGTACGGCGTTGTCGCTGCTGGGAGCGGCGAAGGGCTTCCGGCCGGTGTACGACATCGACGCGGACCGGCGGCGCCGGGACACGATCGTGGCGACGGCGGCCGTGCCGACGCTGCTCACGGCCCTGCACAGGCTGGGGCAGGGGCTGGAACCGGTCGAGCCGCGCGAGGACCTGTCGTACGCGGCCAACTACCTCTACATGCTGACGGGTTCGGAGCCGGAGCCGCGACAGGCGAGGGCGATCGAGCAATACTTGATCTCAACCATTGATCACGGCTTCAATGCATCAACCTTCGCGGCCCGTGTCATCACCTCGACGGGGGCGGATGTCGCCGCCTGTCTGATCGGCGCCGTAGGAGCGCTGTCGGGGCCCTTGCACGGCGGGGCGCCCAGCCGGGCGCTGGACACCCTCGATGCCATCGGCACACCGGACCGTATCGACCCCTGGATCCGCGCACGCGTGCTTGCGGGGGAGCGAATCATGGGTTTCGGCCACGCGATCTACCGAACCGAAGACCCGCGCTCGCGCATGCTCCGTCAGATCGCGGAAGGTTTCGGCGGCCCCCGCGTCGCCTTCGCCGTCGAGGTCGAACGCCGGGTGGAGGCGATCCTCGCGGAACTGAAGCCCGGCCGCGAACTCCACACCAACGTCGAGTTCTACGCGGGCGTGGTCATGGAACTCTGCGGCCTGCCCCGAGAGATGTTCACGCCGACGTTCGCGGCGGGGCGGGTGGTGGGATGGAGCGCCAACATCCTGGAGCAGGCGGAGGACTCGAAGATCATTCGGCCGGTGGCGCGGTATGTGGGGCCGGGGGCGCCGGTGGCGGTGCCCAGCGCAGAAAGAGCCGCCTGATACGCGTGCGGCCTGGTGCCGTTCTGGCGCCAGGCCTCATCGGTGGAGATCGAGCAGGGACGGGGTGACGGGCTGCTCGCCGGTGGGTGCCCGGGATGCTTCGTGGTTGCGTGCGGCCGGGCAGGGCTCTTACAGGTGACGAGTCCGGTCTGGACGCGTGCCTGTGCTTCAGACGTCGGGGATGTCCGCTTTGGCGCGGATCAGGGTCTCCCGGCTCACGATGACGATGCGCTCGTAGGCGGCGCGGGAGGCATCGGCGGGGAGTTCACGCTCAAGCGCCTCGGTGGCTTCGGTTCCGATGACGGCGAAGTTGCCGTCGCTCAGCTCGAACACGTCCGGGCAGCTGGCGCCCGTGTTGGAGCCTCGGGCGCTTGGAGGCACACCGATGCGGCGCAGGATTTTCAAAGGGTATCGGTCCTTCGCATGTGTATGGGCACAGTGCTGGGCAGAACCGTACTTCGGTTGGTGAGGGCTGCGCGGTCACGCCGTCAAAAGTCGCTGACTCGTGTTGTAGGTGTGACGGTGCGGCCTGAGGCGATGCGGGCGAGCGAGGATCACTCGGACGGAGGGGTACCCACCACCCACCACTCTTCCGTGTCCGCCTCGTCGAGGTCCCGTACCAGCCCGTCGATCATGCGCCCGACACTCGCCTCGTCCGACGACTGCTTCAGGTTCGCCCGCTGGGCCTTCGACGCTTCCCAGTACTCGCGGAACAACGGATTCTGGAGCAACTCGCGCATGGCTATGTAGAGTTCCTCCTGGTCCAGGACCTCGGCTCGGAACAGATGGAACAGGTAGGCGTACCACGCGTTGGCGTAGAGGAACTGGCGACGCTTCGCCGCCGGGATGCTCTTGTCGTAGGTGTCGATCACCGCGAAGAGAGTGGGATCGTCGATCGCCCTGGACAACAGTTCCCAGTGCATGCGCTGCTGATGTGCGTAGCCGTTGCGTCGAACCTGCAATGCGTCGAGTTCCAGTTGCCTCTCGTGCAGCCGTGTCTCGGCCAGGCGCCGTTGACGCACTGCCATCGTCGCTGTGGCGGTGGCAGCCACGAGCGCAAACGTGGCGGACCTCAGCCTCCCCGCGAAGTGCCTAACTGTGGCCATGTCAACCCCCGGATCAGGCGGCCGTCCGCCGGTCGTCGGTGCGGGTCGACAGAGGGACCGGCGAGCGGAGGGCGGCGCTTGCCGTCTCCCAGGGTGCCGAGCGGCTCTGATCGGCGGGGGAGGCGGAGAGGAGGCGCACGGAGGGAAGTGAGGGTCGCACGAACCGGCGCCATGCCCAACGTCTGCCCCGCAAGTGCTGCTAACAATCGTTCACTTCGCGGTGATTCTTCCGGCTCGTATCCTGGTTCGGCATTCCAACCTCGTACGTGCGCCGGAACCGCGATCCGGTGCGCGCACCAGCGTGAAAGAGGGTCGTACGTTGCGTCAGCCGAGCCCCGGTCAGCGGCAGATCCCGGTCGTCGTCCTCGCCGGATTCCTGGGTTCCGGCAAGACCACCCTTCTCAACCACCTCCTCCACCGCAGCGGCGGCAGCCGCATCGGCGCGATCGTCAACGACTTCGGTGCCATCGAGATCGACGCCATGGCCGTCGCCGGCGCCCTCGGCGACTCGACCGTGTCGCTGGGCAACGGCTGCCTGTGCTGTGCCGTGGACGCCAGTGAGCTGGACGTCTACCTCGAACGCCTCGCCCGCCCCGACACCGGCATCGACGTCGTCGTCATCGAGGCCAGCGGTCTCGCCGAGCCTCAGGAACTCGTGCGCATGCTGCTCGCCAGCGAGCATCCGGGCATCGTGTACGGCGGACTCGTCGAGGTCGTCGACGCCGCCGAGTTCGACGACACCCGCGCCCGGCACCCCGAGATCGACCGGCATCTCGCCCTCGCCGACCTCGTCGTCGTCAACAAGCTCGACCGCGCCGCCGACGGCGACCGTGTCCTCGGGCTGGTCCGCGACCTCACCGACCGCGCTGCCGTCGTACCCGCCACCTACGGCCGTATCGACCCCGAGTTCCTCTTCGACTGCCGGCCCAGCGAGGAGCGCGTCGGGCAGCTGTCCTTCGACGACCTCCACCACGGGCACGAGACCGAGGACCACACCGGGCATCTGCACACCGCCTACGACAGCCTCTCCTTCGTCTCCGAAGTGCCGCTCGATCCGCGCCGGTTGATGCAGTTCCTCGACGGGCGGTCCGAGGGGCTGTACCGGATCAAGGGGTACGTCGACTTCGGGCCGTACGACATCCTCAACCGGTATGCCGTGCACGCCGTCGGGCGGTTCCTGCGGTTCTATCCCGAGCCCTGGCCCGCCGCCGACGAGCGCCTCACCCAGCTCGTCCTCATCGGCTCCAGCATCGACGCCCCCGCGCTCGGCAAGGAACTGGAGGCGTGCAAGAGCGACGCCCCGCACACCGCCGACGAGCACGGTATGTGGGGCGTCCTGCGCTACGTACAGGGTCCCGAAGACGACCTTCAGGAACCCGGGATCTAGACCGGTCCCGCCACCACCGACACCGTCTTCGCCAGCGACACGCCCGAACCGTCGCGGCGCGGGTCCATCTCCGGGAGGTCGGCCGGTGTGCCGTTCTTCTGGGCCGCCTTCGCCGGTACGGCGCCCGCCCAGGCGAAGGACAGACAGTCCTCGCCCTTCAGGAAGCGCTGGCAGCGGACGCCACCGGTGGCACGGCCCTTGCGCGGGTACTGGTCGAACGGGGTCAGCTTGGCCGTCGTCTGGACGGAGTCGTCCAGCGTGCCGCGCGAGCCCGCGACCGTGAAGACCACCGCGTCGGCCGCCGGGTCCACCGCCGTGAAGGAGATGACCTTCGCGCCGTCCGTGAGCTTGATGCCCGCCATGCCGCCGGCGGGGCGGCCCTGGGGGCGGACCTGTGCGGCCTGGTAGCGCAGCAGCTGCGCGTCGTCCGTGACGAAGACCAGGTCCTCGTCGCCCGTGCGCAGCTCGACCGCGCCGACGATCCGGTCGCCGTCCTTGAGCGTGATGACCTCCAACTCCTCCTTGTTCGAGGGGTAGTCGGGGACGACACGCTTCACGACGCCCTGTTCCGTGCCGAGAGCCAGGCCCGGCGACGACTCGTCGAGGGTGATCAGGCAGACCACCGTCTCGCCGTCGGTCAGGGAGACGAACTCCGACAGGGGGGCTCCGCCGGAGAGGTTCGGGGCCGACGCCGTCTCCGGCAGTTGTGGCAGGTCCACGACGTTGATCCGCAGCAGGCGGCCCTCCGAGGTCACCGCGCCGATCTCGCCGCGCGCGGTCGCCGGGACCGCCGAGATGATCACGTCGTGCTTGACGCGCTTGGCGTCGGCGTCCGCCGGGAAGGGCTCGCCGTTGGCCGTACGCGCCAGCAGGCCCGTCGAGGACAGCAGCACCCGGCACGGGTCGTCCGCCACCTGGAGCGGCACGGCGGACGCGGGGGCGCCCGCCGACTCCAGCAGGACCGTACGCCGGTCGGTGCCGAACTGCTTGGCCACCGCGGCCAGTTCGGTGGAGACCAGCTTGCGCAGCTCCGCGTCCGAGTCGAGGATCGCGGTCAGCTGCTCGATCTCCGTGTTGAGCCGCTCCTTCTCCGCCTCCAGCTCGATGCGGTCGAACTTGGTGAGACGGCGCAGCGGGGTGTCCAGGATGTACTGCGTCTGGATCTCCGACAGGGAGAAGCGCTCCATGAGGCGCTGCTTCGCCTGCGCGGAGTTCTCGCTCTGCCGGATGAGGCGGATGACCTCGTCGATGTCGATCAGGGCCGTCAGCAGGCCCTCGACCAGGTGAAGCCGGTCGCGGCGCTTGGTGCGGCGGAACTCGCTGCGGCGGCGGACGACCTCGAAGCGGTGGTCGAGGTAGACCTCCAGGAGCTCCTTCAGCCCCAGCGTCAGCGGCTGGCCGTCGACCAGCGCGACGTTGTTGATGCCGAAGGACTCCTCCATCGGCGTCAGCTTGTAGAGCTGCTCCAGGACCGCCTCGGGCACGAAGCCGTTCTTGATCTCGATGACCAGACGCAGGCCGTGCGCTCGGTCGGTGAGGTCCTTGACGTCGGCGATGCCCTGGATCTTCTTCGAGCCGACCATGTCCTTGATCTTGGCGATGACCTTCTCCGGGCCGACCGCGAAGGGCAGCTCGGTGATGACCAGGCCCTTGCGGCGGGCCGTCACCGTCTCCACCGACACCGTGGCGCGGATCTTGAAGGTGCCGCGGCCCGTCTCGTACGCGTCCCGGATGCCGGCCAGACCGACGATCCGGCCGCCCGTGGGCAGGTCGGGGCCCGGGACGTACTTCATCAGGGTGTCCAGATCCGCGTTCGGGTAGCGGATCAGATGGCGGGCGGCGGCGATGACCTCGGAGAGGTTGTGCGGCGGCATGTTCGTGGCCATGCCGACCGCGATGCCGGACGAGCCGTTCACCAGCAGGTTCGGGAACGCGGCGGGCAGGGCCACCGGCTCCTGCTCCTGGCCGTCGTAGTTCGGCGCGAAGTCGACCGTGTCCTCGTCGATCGACTCGGTCATCAGGCTCGTCGCCTGCGCCTGCCGGCACTCGGTGTACCGCATGGCGGCCGGCGGGTCGTCGTTGCCCAGCGAGCCGAAGTTGCCGTGGCCGTCGACCAGCGGCACCCGCATCGAGAAAGGCTGGGCCATGCGCACCAGGGCGTCGTAGATCGACGAGTCGCCGTGCGGGTGCAACTTACCCATCACCTCGCCGACCACGCGCGCGCACTTCACATAGCCGCGGTCGGGGCGCAGCCCCATCTCGTTCATCTGGTAGACGATGCGCCGGTGCACCGGCTTGAGGCCGTCGCGGGCGTCCGGCAGGGCTCGGGAGTAGATGACCGAGTACGCGTACTCGAGGAAGGAGCCCTGCATCTCGTCGACGACGTCGATGTCGAGGATCTTCTCCTCGTACGAGTCGTCGGGCGGCGGGGTCTTCGTGCTGCGGCGGGCCATCGCTGCCGGCTCCTCTTTTCTGGTCGCTCGCCTATGGGTCGCTCGCGCCCCTTCGGCTCACTCTTGCTCAAGCGTGAACGGGATCTGACGCGGACCATTGTGGACCCCGGCACTGACAACGCGGACGACGACCCGACGTCAGCTCTCCCGCCGGAAGTTCACCCGCGCCGCACGGCGGCCCGTCCGCAGGCTACGGGATCTCGCTGTCGGCGTACGACCACCGGGAACTTCACCGGTGGTCCGCACGCTTGCATACAGTGGCAGGACCGGCAGAAAAACGCGGTTACGGCAACCGCACCGCGATCGAAGGGACGTACATGCCCATGGGTCACACGGCCACAGACCAGGCAGGCACCGGGGGCCTGACAGCGACCGAGCACCGCCTGGCCAACGGGCTGCGCGTGGTGCTCTCCGAGGACCACCTGACCCCGGTCGCGGCGGTGTGCCTCTGGTACGACGTCGGCTCGCGCCACGAGGTCAAGGGGCGTACCGGACTGGCTCACCTCTTCGAGCATCTGATGTTCCAGGGCTCCGGCCAGGTCAAGGGCAACGGCCACTTCGAGCTCGTCCAGGGCGCCGGCGGCTCGCTCAACGGCACCACCAGCTTCGAGCGCACCAACTACTTCGAGACCATGCCCGCCCACCAGCTGGAGCTCGCGCTCTGGCTGGAGGCCGACCGCATGGGCTCGCTGCTCGCCGCCCTCGACGACGAGTCGATGGAGAACCAGCGGGACGTGGTGAAGAACGAGCGCCGCCAGCGCTACGACAACGTCCCCTACGGCACGGCGTTCGAGAAGCTCACCGCCCTCGCCTACCCGGAGGGCCACCCCTACCACCACACCCCGATCGGCTCGATGGCCGACCTGGACGCGGCCACCCTGGAGGACGCCCGCGCGTTCTTCCGGACGTACTACGCGCCGAACAACGCGGTGCTGTCCATCGTCGGCGACATCGACCCCGAGCAGACGCTCGCCTGGGTCGAGAAGTACTTCGGCTCGATCGCGTCCCACGACGGCAAGCCCGCCCCGCGCGACGGCTCGCTGCCCGAGGTCATCGGCGAGCAGCTGCGCGAGGTCGTCGAGGAGGAGGTCCCCGCGCGCGCGTTGATGGCCGCCTACCGGCTGCCGCACGACGGCACGCGCGAGGCCGACGCGGCCGACCTGGCCCTCACCGTCCTCGGCGGCGGCGAGTCCTCCCGCCTCTACAACCGGCTCGTCCGCCGCGACCGTACGGCCGTCGCGGCCGGCTTCGGTCTGCTGCGGCTGGCCGGAGCGCCCTCCCTGGGCTGGCTGGACGTGAAGACGTCCGGTGACGTCGAGGTGCCGGTCATCGAGACCGCCATCGACGAGGAGCTCGCCCGGTTCGCCGCGGAGGGCCCCACGGACGAGGAAATGGAGCGCGCCCAGGCCCAGTTGGAGCGCGAGTGGCTGGACCGGCTCGGCACCGTCGCGGGCCGCGCCGACGAACTGTGCCGCTACGCAGTCCTGTTCGGCGACCCGCAGCTCGCCCTCACCGCGGTCAACCGCGTCCTGGAGGTGACCGCGGCGGAGGTCCAGGAGGTCGCCAAGGCCCGCCTGCGCCCCGACAACCGCGCGGTGCTCGTCTACGAACCCGTCTCCGGGGAGACCGCCGAGGACGCGGACCCGCCCGAGGACCCCGAGGCCGAAGCCACCGTCGAAGCCGGTGACAAGAACGAGGAGGCGGCCAAGTGACCGAGCTCGCCACGATGGAGTTCCAGCCCCAGCCCCAGGCGGGCGAGGCCAAGCCCTGGGCGTTCCCGGCCCCCACGCGCGGGACGCTCCACAACGGCCTCACCGTGCTGCGCTGCCACCGCCCCGGCCAGCAGGTCGTCGCCGTCGAGGTCCTTCTCGACGCCCCCCTGGACGCCGAACCGGCGGGCCTGGACGGCGTCGCCACGATCATGGCGCGCGCCTTCTCCGAGGGCACCGACAAGCACTCCGCCGAGGAGTTCGCCGCCGAGCTGGAGCGCTGCGGCGCCACCCTCGACGCGCACGCCGACCACCCCGGCGTCCGCCTGAGCCTCGAAGTCCCGGTCTCCCGGCTGCCCAAGGCGCTCGGGCTGCTCGCCGACGCCCTCAGGGCGCCCGCGTTCGCGGACGACGAGGTCGAGCGCCTGGTCACCAACCGCCTCGACGAGATTCCGCACGAGCTGGCCAACCCCTCGCGCCGGGCCGCCAAGGAGCTCTCCCGGACGCTGTTCCCGGCGGACCTGCGCATGTCCCGCCCCCGCCAGGGCACCGAGGAGACCGTCCAGAACATCGACTCGGCGGCCGTACGCGCCTTCTACGAGAAGCATGTCCGCCCCGCCACCGGCACCGTCGTGGTCGTCGGCGACCTCACGGACGTCGACCTGGACGCGCTGCTCGGCGACACCCTCGGCTCGTGGACCGGCTCCGCGGCCGAGCCGCGCCCGGTACCGGCCATCACCGCCGACGACACCGGCCGGGTCGTCATCGTGGACCGCCCCGGCGCCGTCCAGACGCAGCTGCTGATCGGCCGTATCGGCGCCGACCGGCACGACCGCGTGTGGCCCGCGCAGGTGCTCGGCACCTACTGCCTCGGCGGCACCCTCACCTCCCGCCTGGACCGCGTCCTGCGCGAGGAGAAGGGCTACACCTACGGCGTGCGCGCGTTCGGGCAGGTCCTCAGGTCCGCCCCGGACGGCACCGGTGCCGCGATGCTGGCCATCAGCGGCTCCGTCGACACCCCGAACACCGGCCCCGCCCTCGACGACCTGTGGACGGTGCTGCGCACCCTCGCCGCGGAGGGGCTCACCGACGCCGAGCGTGACGTCGCCGTGCAGAACCTCGTCGGTGTGGCACCGCTCAAGTACGAGACCGCGGCGGCCGTGGCGAGCACGCTGGCGGACCAGGTCGAGCAGTACCTGCCCGACGACTACCAGGCCACGCTGTACCGGCAGCTCGCCGCGACCGGCACGGTCGAGGCCACCGCGGCGGCCGTCAACGCCTTCCCGGTGGACCGTCTGGTGACGATCCTGGTCGGCGACGCGGCGGCCATCAAGGAGCCCGTGGAGGCCCTCGGCATCGGTGAAGTGACCGTGGTGTCGGCCGAGTAGAGCACGCGCGCGTGAAGGGGCCCTGGCGACTGATGCGTCACCAGGGCCCTTTGATGTCCGAATTGAAGGTTGGTTGCCCGTTTGCCCTGTGGGATGCGCTACAAACTTCCTGATCCGTTTGGGGATTGAAAGTGGCCCCCCTTAGCGTCGTCCGGGCTGTTCGTCACGCAGTGCGCCGCATCCGCGGCACCGGACAGTCATCGCCGAGTCCCCGTACGGCGCGAGCCAGGGGAGCCGGGGACCCATGCAGTCCCTGGGGTGAATCGGATGCCCGCGCGTCAGCGAGGGGGTCCGTAGGAGACCTTCCTGCTCCGAACCCGTCAGCTAACCCGGTAGGCGAGAGGGAAGGAAAGGATCAGCCACTACATGGCGTTCACGCGCGCCACCGGGAAGCACCGTGCCCCGAGCCGGATGAAGCGCACCACCGCCCGTGCGGCGGGGATCGCGGCTCTCACCACCACCGGCGTCATCGGCACCCTCGCCGCCCCGGCCCTCGCCGCGGAGCCCGCGGCCGAGCAGACCGGCCTCATCCCGGTCGTCACCATCGGCGACTCGGTCGCCGACCAGATCGACGCCCAGGCCGAGGCCCAGCAGCAGGCCGCCGAGGAGGCCGCTCAGCAGAAGGCCGAGGAGCTGGCGCGCAAGAAGGCCGCCGCCAAGGCCAAGAAGGAGCGCGAGGCCAAGGAGCGCGCCGCCCGCGCCGCCGCCGAGCGCAAGCGCCTCAGCTCCTACGTCGCCCCGATCTCTGGCTCGTACATCTCCACCGGCTACAAGGCCGGCGGCGCCGTCTGGTCCTCCGGCAGCCACACCGGGGTCGACTTCCACGCCGCCAGCGGCACCTCCGTCCACGCGGTCGGCTCCGGCACCGTCGTCGAGGCCGGCTGGGGCGGGTCGTACGGCAACAACATCGTGATCAAGATGAACGACGGCACGTACACCCAGTACGGCCATCTGTCGTCCATCGGTGTCTCGGTCGGCCAGACGGTCACCCCGGGCCAGCAGATCGGCCTGTCCGGCGCGACCGGCAACGTCACCGGCCCGCACCTGCACTTCGAGGCCAGGACGACCGCCGAGTACGGCTCGGACATCGACCCCGTCGCCTACCTGCGCTCGCACGGTGTGAACGTCTGACACGCGGTGTGAACGTCTGACGACGGATCGCAGGATCTCCCGGAACCCCGGCTCACCCGAGCCGGGGTTTCGCCGTTTTCGGTACCCGGCTGTCCAAAAAATATCCATGGATTCCGGTCCGCCATCGGAAATTCCCGCTCTTTGCAATAGAGTCACTGAACACACGTCAATCATCGACGTTTCACGGGGATTAAGACGGAGGTCGGTCATGCGTATTCCGGCGCACTCGGTATGCACCGCGATCAGGGACGACATCGTCTCCGGTGTCCACGAGCGCGGCAGCCGCCTCACCGAGGAACTCCTCGCCCGCCGCTACGGCGTCTCCCGTGTCCCCGTCCGGGAGGCCCTGCGCACGCTGGAGGCCGAGGGCTTCGTGGTGACGCGGCGGCACGCGGGCGCGTGCGTCGCCGAACCGACCGAGCAGGAGGCCGCCGACCTGCTGGAGATGCGGATGCTCCTGGAGCCGCTGGGCGCCTCCCGGGCCGCCCAGCGCCGCACCGAGGCGCACCTCAAGGTCCTGCGCGGCCTGGTCAGGCTGGGGCAGGAGCGGGCCAGGCGGGGCAACAGCGAGGATCTGCGCTCCCTGGGCGGCTGGTTCCACGAGACGCTCGCGCAGGCCTCCGGCAGCCCCGCGCTGACCTCGATGCTGACCCAGCTGCGCCACAAGATCTCCTGGATGTACACGGTGGACGCGCCCGCCAACCCCGCCGAGTCCTGGGCCGAGCACGGCGCGATCGTCGACGCCGTGGCACGCGGCGACGGGGAACGCGCGCGTGCGGTCACCGCGCTGCACACCGAGCGCTCGACCGCCGTGCACCGGCTCCGATTCCGCGCCGCGGGAGATCGGCCCGATCGTGTGAGGAACTCGCAACATCCCGTAAACATGACGAGCCTGCGGCATTAACACGAGGGCCGTATACAAAGAGGAAGTAATTCGCGGGGATTATTTCTGCTGCCCGTCCGAGGGAAATGCAAAGGGCCCGCCCGATAAACTCGGACGAGCCCTTCAGTGGTGCCGTGATTCAGTCGGCCCCGATAAATCAGACGGTCTCGGGAAGCTCCTCGAGCCCCTCGGAGACCAGCTTCGCCAGACGGTCGAGGGCGGCGTCCGCACCCTCGGCGTCCGACGCGAGGACGATCTCCTCGCCGCCCTGGGCGCCCAGGCCCAGGACCGCCAGCATGGAGGCCGCGTTGACGGGGTTGCCGTCGGCCTTGGCGATCGTCACGGGGATACCGGAGGCCGTGGTGGCCCGGACGAAGATGGAAGCGGGGCGGGCGTGGAGGCCCTCGGCCCAGCCGACGTTGACGCGGCGCTCAGCCATGTGATGCTGCCCTTCGGTGTTCAGGGTTGTCTAGACCAGTTTCCCACACGTGAAGTACCTCCGGAGCGGACCTTCGTCCCGTCCGGGGTGAGTCGTCGGACCGCGGCCTCGGTCCGACTTCCGTCCTCTTGCGATCCTCTTGCGCTCTCCACAGACTGCCTCGCGCCGTTGTCGTACGCGAGCCGTACTCTGGGGCCCATGCAGACCTCGTCGGACCGGCACGAGTACCCCTCCCACTGGGAGGCCGACGTGGTGCTGCGCGACGGCGGCACCGCGCGCATCCGCCCCATCACCGTTGATGACGCCGAGCGCCTGGTCAGCTTCTACGAGCAGGTCTCGGACGAGTCGAAGTACTACCGCTTCTTCGCGCCCTACCCGCGCCTGTCCGCAAAGGACGTCCACCGCTTCACGCACCACGACTTTGTGGACCGGGTGGGGCTCGCCGCCACGGTCGGCGGCGAGTTCATCGCCACCGTACGCTACGACCGCATCGGCGCCGACGGAATGCCCGCGACCGCTCCCTCCGACGAGGCCGAGGTCGCCTTCCTGGTCCAGGACGCCCACCAGGGACGCGGTGTCGCCTCCGCCCTCCTCGAACACATCGGTGCCGTCGCCCGCGAGCGCGGCATCCGCCGCTTCGCCGCCGAGGTGCTGCCCGCCAACACCAAGATGATCAAGGTGTTCATGGACGCCGGGTACACCCAGAAGCGCAGCTTCGAGGACGGCGTCGTACGCCTGGAGTTCGACCTCGAACCCACCGACCGCTCGATGGCCGTGCAGTACGCGCGCGAACAGCGCGCGGAGGGGCGGTCCGTGGAGCGGCTGCTCAAGCCCGGCTCGGTCGCGGTGGTCGGTGTCGGCCGCACCCCCGGCGGGGTGGGCCGCAGCATCCTCGACAACATCCGGGAGGCCGGCTTCACCGGCCGCCTGTACGCCGTGAACAAGGCCTTCACCGACAAGGAGCTCGACGGGATCCCGGCGCACCGCTCCGTGCGCGACATCGAGGGCCCCGTCGACCTCGCGGTCGTCGCCGTGCCCGCCGAACACGTCCCCGAGGTCGTCACCGAGTGCGGCGAACACGGCGTGCAGGGCCTCGTCGTGATCTCCGCCGGGTACGCGGAGAGCGGCCCCGAGGGACGCGAGCGCCAGCGCGAACTCGTCCGGCACGCACGCGCGTTCGGCATGCGGATCATCGGCCCCAACGCCTTCGGCGTCATCAACACCTCCCCGGACGTCCGGCTCAACGCCTCCCTCGCCAACGAGACCCCGCGCCCCGGCCGCATCGGGATGTTCGCCCAGTCCGGCGCCATCGGCATCGCCCTGCTCTCCCGGCTGCACCGACGCGGCGGCGGCGTCACGGGGGTCACCGGCGTCTCCACCTTCGTCTCCTCCGGCAACCGCGCGGACGTCTCCGGCAACGACGTCCTCCAGTACTGGTACGACGACCCGGACACCGACGTCGTCCTCATGTACCTGGAGTCCATCGGCAACCCCCGCAAGTTCACCCGCCTCGCCCGCCGTACGGCGGCGGCGAAGCCGTTGGTCGTGGTCCAGGGCGCCGGCTCCGCCCCTCAGGGGCACGCCGTACGGGCCACGCGGCTGCCGCACGCGACCGTGTCCGCGCTGCTGCGGCAGGCCGGCGTCATCCGCGTGAACACCATCACCGAGCTGGTCGACACCGGTCTGCTCCTCGCCCGTCAGCCCCTGCCGCGCGGCCCGCGCGTGGCGATCCTCGGCAACTCCGAGTCGCTCGGACTCCTCACCTACGACGCCTGCCTCTCCGAGGGGCTCAAGCCGCTGCCCCCGCTGGACCTGACGACGGCCGCCTCGGCGCAGGACTTCCACGCCGCGCTCTCGCGCGCGCTCGCGGACGACACGTGCGACGCGGTCGTCGTGACCGCGATACCGGCGGTCGGGGAGGGCGCCGCAGGCGATGCCGCGCTCGCGGAGGCGCTGCGGTCGGCGGCCGAGCGGGTACCCGGCAAGCCCGTCCTCGTCGTCCACGTGGAGCTGGGCGGACTGGCCGAGGCCCTGTCGGCCGCGACCAGCACGGCACCGCAGGCCGCGACGCCGAGCGCCTCCCACCCCTTCCGCGCCCTGGACCGCCTCGCCGCCAAGGACCCCGAGAAGACGCCCCGGACCGGCTCCCGCCTCATCCCCGCCTACCCCGCCGCCGAACGCGCGGTCCGCGCTCTCGGCGAAGCCGTGAAGTACGCGCAGTGGCGGCGCGAGGCGGCCGACCCCGGCAAGGTGCCGGAGTCCATCGACGCGGCCATCGACGAGAAGGGCGCCGCCCGGCTCATCGACGGCCTCCTCGCGCGCGGGCAGGGCCTCACGCTCGGCGCCGACGAGACCTGCGACCTCCTCGGCAAGTACGGCATCCCCGTCCACCGCGCCCTCGCCGCGCCCACCCCCGACGACGCGGCCGCCGCCGCCCGCACCCTTGGCTACCCCGTCGCCCTCAAGGCCACCGCCCCCCACCTGCGCCACCGCGCCGACCTGGGCGGCGTCCGGCTCGACCTCGCCGACGAGGAACAACTGCGGCGCGCGTACGCCGAGTTGACCGAGCTGTTCGGCGCGCCCGAGGAGCTGCGGCCGGTCGTGCAGGGGATGGCCCCGCGCGGCGTGGACACCGTCGTACGGGCCGTCATCGACCCGGCGGCCGGCGCGGTGCTCTCCTTCGGGCTCGCCGGAGCCGCCTCCCAGCTGCTCGGCGACACCGCGCACCGGCTGATCCCGGTCACCGACCGGGAGGCGGCCACCCTGGTGCGGTCCATCCGGACGGCACCGCTCCTGTTCGGCTGGCGCGGCTCGGCACCGGTCGACACGGCCGCCCTGGAGGAACTGCTGCTGCGGGTGTCCCGTCTCGTGGACGATCACCCCGAGGTCGTCGCGGTCACCCTGGAGCCCGTCGTTGTCGCCCCGCACGGCCTGAGCGTCCTCGGCGCGTCCGTCCGGCTGGCACCTCCGCCCGCCCGCGACGACCTGGGCCCACGGACGCTGCCGGCGTACTGAGACCTTCGTGAGCGGTGCCTCGCAGTCAGTGCACCCCCGTAGGATGGACGTCATGGCCAAGACCAGTACGACGACCCAGGGGCTGCGCGCGGCGATCGAGCGCAGCGGCTACTACCCGGCCCTCGTGGCCGAGGCGGTGGAGGCCGCCGTGGGCGGCGAGCCCATCCGGTCGTACCTGGTCCATCAAGAGACGACGTTCGACCAGAACGAGGTGCGACGGCACGTGACCGTGCTCGTCCTCACCGAGCAGCGCTTCATCGTCAGCCACACCGACGAGCAGGCCGCCGACACCACGTCCCCGACGCCGTACGCGACCACCTCCACCGAGTCGGTCAAGCTCGGCCGGATCTCGTCGGTCGTGCTCAGCCGCGTGGTCGCCAACCCGGAGCAGTACCAGCCGGGCACCCTGCCCCGCGAGGTCGTCCTGACCATCGGCTGGGGCGCCGTCTCCCGCATCGACCTGGAGCCCGCCGCCTGCGGCGACCCCAACTGCGAGGCGGACCACGGCTACACGGGCAACTCGACGGCGGACGACCTCAGCCTGCGCGTCAGCGAGGCCGGGGACGGCCCGGAGACGGTGCGCCAGGCCCTCGCCTTCGCGCAGTCCCTCTCCGAGGCGACCGCGGACATCACCCGCTGATGGCGCAGCCCACCGCCTGGGACCCGCACCCGGAACCGCTGGCCGTAGACTCCGCGCCCCTGCCCCAGTACGGCAGTGGCTCCCTCGCCGACCTCCTGCCCACGCTGGCCGCGGGCATGGGCGTGCCCGGGACGACCGCGACGATCACGGAGCTGGCCCCCGCCGACCGGAACTGCGTGTTCCTGATCGACGGCCTCGGCTGGGAGCAGCTGCGGGCGCACCCCGAGGACGCGCCGTTCATGGCCGCGCTCCTCGACAGCTCCCGCGGCGGCACCGGCCGTCCGCTGACCGCCGGCTACCCGGCGACGACCGCGACCTCCCTCGCCTCCGTCGGCACCGGACTGCCGCCGGGCGCGCACGGACTGCCCGGCTACACCGTGCGCAACCCGGACACCGGCGAGCTGATGAACCAGCTGCGCTGGCAGCCGTGGACGCAGCCGCGCGCGTGGCAGCCGTACCCCACGATCTTCCAACTGGCCCACGACGCGGGGGTGCACGCCGCCCAGGTGTCGTCGCCCACGTTCGAGAACACACCGCTGACCAAGGTGGCGTTGAGCGGCGGCAAGTTCCTCGGCCGCCTGTCCGGCGAGGACCGTATGGACCTCGCGGCCGAGCAACTGGCCGCCGCCGACCGCGCGCTGGTCTACACGTACTACGCCGAACTCGACGGCGCGGGCCACCGCTTCGGCGTCGACTCCGACACCTGGCGCGGCCAGCTCATGCACGTGGACCGCCTGGTCCAGCGGCTGGCGGAACAACTCCCGCCGAACAGCGCGCTCTACGTCACCGCCGACCACGGCATGGTCGACATCCCCTTCGACGAGCAGCACCGCATCGACTTCGACGAGGACTGGGAGCTGCGGGCCGGGGTCGCCCTGCTCGGCGGCGAGGGCCGCGCCCGCCACGTCTACGCCGTCCCCGGCGCCGCGAACGACGTCCTGACCTGCTGGCGCGAGGTGCTCGGCGAGCAGTTCTGGGTCGCCTCGCGCGATGAGGCCATCGCGGCGGGCTGGTTCGGCCCGCACATCGACGACCGTGTGTACGCGCGTCTCGGTGACGTGGTCGCGGCCGCGCGGGACGACGTCCTGATCATCGCGTCCGAGCGGGAGCCGAAGGAGTCGGCGATGGTCGGCAACCACGGTTCGATGACCCCTGCCGAGCAGCTGGTCCCGCTGCTCGAAGTACGCTCCTGAAACCCCCAGACCCGCTTGGCTCCGCCTAGCACCCACCCCTGCCGAAAGGTCCTCGACTTCCCATGCCCGAGCTGGTGTTCTTCTCCGGAACGATGGACTGCGGGAAGTCGACCCTGGCTCTCCAGATCGAGCACAACCGCTCGGCCCGCGGCCTCCAGGGCATGATCTTCACGCGGGACGACCGCGCGGGCGAGGGCAAGCTCTCCTCCCGCCTCGGTCTGGTCACGGACGCGGTGGAGGTCGAGGACGGCCAGGACCTGTACGCCTACCTCGTCGACCACCTCTCGCAGGGCGGCCGCGCGGACTACGTCATCGCCGACGAGGCCCAGTTCCTGGCGCCGGGACAGATCGACCAACTCGCCCGCGTGGTCGACGACCTGGGCCTGGACGTCTACGCCTTCGGCATCACCACGGACTTCCGCTCCAAGCTCTTCCCGGGCTCCCAACGCCTCGTGGAACTCGCCGACCGCGTCGAGGTCCTCCAGGTCGAGGCCCTCTGCTGGTGCGGCGCCCGAGCCACCCACAACGCCCGCACGATAGGGGGCGAGATGGTGGTGGAAGGCGCTCAGGTCGTGGTGGGTGACGTCAACCAGGCAGAAGCCATCGGCTACGAGGTCCTGTGCCGTCGCCACCACCGCCGCCGGATGACAGCGGCGACGGCAAGAGCGGCGGCGTTGTCCCCGGACGTGCTGCCGGTCAACTCGGTCTGAGGAGCCTCACCGCGCCGCCTCCACCACCGAGAAGCGTGCCCCCTCCGGGTCGGAGACCGTGGCCACGCGGCCGTGCGGGGTTTCGTGGGGGCGTTTGAGGATGTGGCCGCCCAGGGCGGTGAGGAGGTTCAGGGTGTCGTCCGCGTCGGCCACCTGGAAGTACGTCATCCAGTGGGGGCCCCGGTCGCGGGGGAGGGAGTTGCCGACGCCGTGGATGCCGGCGACCGGGTGGTCGGCGAGGCGGAGGGTGACGTAGTCGACGTCGGCGGAGACGACCGGCTCCTCGTCGTAGCCGAAGACCGTTTCGTAGAACTTGGTGACGCTCGCCGTCTCGAAGGTCAGCAACTCGTGCCAGGCCGGGGTGCCCGCGACCCCCGCGATGCCGGTGCCGCGGTGCGCTCCCGCCTGCCACACGCCGAACACCGCACCGGAGGGATCGGAGCCGATCGCCAGCCGTCCGGCGTCTCCCGCGTCCAGCGGCCCCACGCCCACCGTGCCGCCGCACAGCCGCACCGTCTCCGCCGTCAGGTCCACATCGTCCGAGGCGAGGTAGGGCGTCCAGGCGACGGGGAGGTGACGGTCGGGCGGGAGCTGGCCGATGCCGGCGACTTCCTGGCCGTCCAGCAGGGCGCGAACGTACGGGCCCAGCTGCTGCGGGCCGGGTTGGAATTCCCAGCCGAACAGCTCGGCGTAGAACTCCTGGGTCGGGGTCAGCCCGTGCACCATCAGACTCACCCAGCAGGGCGTGCCGTTCGGGCCGGCCGACCCATGTGCCTCGGTCATCGTCACTCTCTCCTCGACCCCTTGCGGCGGCCGTGTCGCCGCCGTGCTCCGGAACCCCGTGCCGATGCTCGCACCACCCGTGGTGCCGCGCGCCCGGGCGCGCCGCCGCTCCGTACCCTTCCCGCAGAATGCCCGGTGCGCGGTTCCCCGCCCGTTTCTGCGCGCTTGCTGACGGATGTCGATCGGCTGTACAGCATGTGCCCGATCCCGTACGCCTCGTGATCGGGCCTGCCCGGCGGAGCAGAGTAGCCGGACATGGACGATGCGGCCACCCCGTACGTAAGGATGGTGGCCATGAACGCCATCATCTCCGCATCCGAACTCGCGAGCGACCTGGCCGGCCCGAACCCGCCCGTGCTGCTCGACGTCCGCTGGCAGCTGAGCATGGCCAAGGCGGCCGGAGAGCCGCCTTTCGACGGTCACGCCGCGTACGCGGCCGGGCACATTCCGGGCGCGGTCTTCGTTGACCTGGACCGGGAGCTCGCCGCGACCCCCGGCGCGCGCGGCCGGCACCCGCTGCCCGACGTCGCCGACTTCGGCGCCGTGATGCGCCGGGCGGGCGTCTCGGCCGGGACGCCGGTGATCGTCTACGACGGCGGACAGGGCTGGGCGGCCGCCCGCGCGTGGTGGATGCTGCGCTGGACGGGTCACCCGGACGTGCGGGTCCTCGACGGCGGGTTGCCGTCCTGGGAGGGGCCCCTGGCGACGTCCGCGCCGACCCCGCCGGAGGGTGACTTCGTGCCGGCGCCGGGCGCGGTGGAACTCCTCGACGCCGACGGGGCCGCGGCTCTGGCCCGCTCCGGAGTGCTGTTCGACGCCCGCGCGGGGGAGCGGTACCGGGGCGAGGTGGAGCCCATCGACCGGGTCGGCGGGCACATCCCGGGCGCCGTGTCCGCGCCCACCAACGAGAACGTCGCCGGGGACGGACGCTTCCTGCCCGCCGAGGAGCTGCACGCCCGCTTCAAGGCCCTCGGCGTCTCGGACGACACCCCCGTCGGCGTGTACTGCGGTTCCGGCGTCTCCGGTGCGCACGAGGTGCTGGCGCTGGCGGTCGCGGGCATCCCCGCTGCGCTGTACGTGGGGTCCTGGTCGGAGTGGTCCTCGGACCCGTCGCGGCCGGTCGCCGTGGGGCCGGACCCGCAGTAGACGTAGGCAGCGGCATGAGGGCCCGCGCCACCTGGGGCGGGCCCTCATGGACGTCGTACGACCGACTAGTCCTGTTTCTTCCGTCGTGTCCCGAACACGATCTCGTCCCAGCTCGGGACCGCCGCCCGGCGGCCCGGGCGGACGCCGTCCGCCTCGGCCTGGCGGTCGGTGGCACCGACGAGACGGTCGCGGTGGGCGCCGACCGAGCGGGGCATGAGGACGTCCGCGTAGGCGGAACCGGCCGAGGCGGCGGGCGCCGGAGGTTCCTCCGCCGCGGGTTCGTCGGCGGGCTCCTCCTCCGGAGCGGGGGTCTCCGACGGGCGCTCCGGGACCACGAGGTCGCCCCGGAAGCTGGGCACCGCCTCCAACAGGCTTGTCAGCGAGTCGCGTTCGCTCGCGCTCTCCTCCTCGACCGGATCGGGCGGCGGCGCGGGCAGGCCGAGGCGCTCCCGGTCGAGGGAACGGTCCAGCGGCCGGTCACGGGGCAGCCGGGCGATGCGCGGTACGAAGGGAAAGCTGGGCTCCGGCGAGGCCGCGAGGTCGTCGGACTCGCCGATCAGCGAGCGCGCCTCGTCGTCGACGGCCTGGACGAGCCGCCGGGGCGGGTCGTACGTCCAGCTCGCCGAGTGCGGTTCGCCCGCGACCAGATAGACCAGCAGGACCTCCCAGGTGCCGTCGTCGCGGCGCCAGGAGTCCCACTGGACGGTGTCTTTGTCGGCGCCGCGCAGCAGCAGTCGCTCCTGGACGGCCTCGCCGAGTTGCGGTCCGGCGTTCTCGCCGGGCCGGCGGACGGGGGTCTTGCGAGCCCGCTCGGCCATGAACGCGCGCTCCGCGAGCACGGGGCCCTCGAAGCGACGGACCCGGTCGACGGGGATGCCGGCCATCTGCGCGACCTCTTCGGCCGTCGCACCGGCGCGTATACGTGCCTGAATGTCGCGGGGGCGGAGATGACTCTCCACCTCGATCTCGATCTGGCCGAGGCGGGGACGGTCGCCGCGTACGGCGGCGCGCAGACGCTCGTCAATCGGAAGCGTGTACTCCGTGCTGTCCGCAGCCTTCAGCACCAGCCGTGTGCCGTCATTCGAGACGGCCACGACACGCAGTTCGGGCATGGGGACCTCCCGGGTGGTGCCTGCCGACGTCACGTGCGTCGCTGCTTCCGCTAGTCGAGTGTGGCCTGCCCGGGTGCAGCCTGCCACAACCTTGCCGAGTTGCCCGGCGTGTCGGGCACGGGCCCTGAGCCGCCGTTATGGCACGGTTACCTATTCGCAACGCTAAGTGACCAACTCCGTCACCCTGTGCAACTAGCCCCCTCCCGGCGGTCCTTGAAGGCCACGGACGCCCAGGCGGGAGACCGGACCCAGGGCTCGCAACAGTACTCCATTCGGACCACGTGCGTGGATTGGCGCGCCGCTCAACTTCCTGCGGGGGATGGGACTTGGCCGTCCCTGGCAAGGATTTGCGGATCTTGAACGTGGCGTACTTCACGGAATCACCAGAAACGGAACCAAAGAGATGGCGTGTGCGCCGCTTCCGAGTCGGCGACTACGAGCCCAGCACCCGCCGCAAGTAGTCGTTCTGGAACCGGCGATCAGGATCAAGCCGATCCCGCAACGCAGTGAACTCGCCGAAGCGCGGGTAGACGCCGGAGAAGTACTCGGCGTCGCGCGTGTGCACCTTGCCCCAGTGCGGGCGCCCCTCGTGCGCGGTGAAGATGCGCTCGGCGGCGGTGAAGTACGCCTGGTACGGCGTGCCCTTGACCATGTGGACGGCGATGTAGGCGCTGTCGCGCCCCGACGCCGTGGACAGCGTGATGTCGTCGGCGGGCGCGGTGCGGACCTCGACGGGGAAGCTGACCTTCATCCCGGAACGGTCGACCATGGTGCGCAGTTCACGCAGGACCGTCACCGCGGCCTCGCGCGGGACGGCGTACTCCATCTCCACGAACCGCACCCGGCGCGGCGATGTGAAGACCTTGTACGGGATGTCGGTGTAGGTCCGCGCGGACAGGGCCTTGCTGGAGATCCGGGCGATCGTGGGGATCGTGCCGGGCGCCGCGCGGCCGACCCACTGGGCCACCTGGAAGACGCCGTTGGAGAGGAACTCGTCCTCGATCCAGCCCTGGAGCTGCGGCACCGGCTTCTCCGGGCCCGCGCTGCGGTTGTTGCGCTTGGTGTTGGTGCTGCCGGTGTGCGGGAACCAGTAGAACTCGAAGTGCTCGTTCTCGGCCCACAGCTCGTCGAAGTCGGCGAGCACCCTGTCGAACGGCATCGGCTCCTCGCGCGCGGTGAGCAGGAAGACCGGCTCCACCGCGAACGTGATGGCGGTGACGATGCCCAGCGCGCCCAGTCCGATCCGGGCCGCCGCGAAGACCTCGGGGTTCTCCTTCTCGGAGCAGGTGAGCACCGTCCCGTCGGCGGTGACCAGCTCAAGCCCCTTGATCTGGGCGGCGATCGACCCCGACTCCCGCCCGGTGCCGTGCGTACCGGTGCTGGTGGCGCCGGAGACGGTCTGCTCCATGATGTCGCCCATGTTCCGGAGCGAGAGCCCCTCGCGCGCGAGAGCGAGGTTGAGCCTCTTGAGCTGGGTGCCCGCCCCGACCGTGACGGTCATGGCGTCCCGGTCGATGTTGCGTATGCCGCTCAACAGTTGAGGGCGGATCAAGACACCGTCGGTCGCCGCGATGGACGTGAAGGAGTGCCCGGTGCCGACGGGCTTGACCTTCAGCCCGTCCTCGGCGGCCTTCCGGACGGCATCCGCCAGCTCCTCCACGGAGGCCGGAGTGACCTCCCGCGCGGGACGGGCGGCGACATTGCCGCCCCAGTTACGCCACGTGCCGTTCTTCCCGCTCACTGTGGTGCTCAACGGTGCCTCCCCGACGCGGAACCGGCCGCTTGAGCCGGCGATACCCCAGGAAACCGACCGCGACCGCGACGGCTCCGGACACCGCCGGAACCCCGTACCCGGCCTGCGCCCCGGCCGCGTCGATGACCCAGCCGGCCGCGGAGGAGCCGAGCGCGACCCCGACCGCGAGCCCAGTGCTGATCCAGGTCATGCCCTCGGTCAGTTGCGCGCGTGGTACGTGCTGCTCGATGAGGGACATCGTCGTGATCATCGTCGGTGCGATGGACAGGCCCGCCACGAACAGCGCCACGGCCAGAAACGGCAAGTTTCCGACCAGTAGGAGGGGGATCATACTCACGGCCATCGCGCATACGCCCAGCAGCCAGCGAGGTTCCGGGGCTCCCTTGAAGTGCAGCAGCCCGAACACCAGGCCCGCCACGCACGATCCCGCCGCATACAGGGCGAGCACCACGCTCGCGGCCCCCTTGTGCCCCTGTTCGTCGGCGAACGCCACGGTGACCACGTCCACCGCCCCGAAGATCGCCCCGGTCGCCACGAAGGTGGCCACCAGCACCTGGAGGCCGGGGGAGCGCAGGGCGCTGCCGCCCCGTCCGTCGCGCTCGCGCGGGTGCGGCGCGGGCTCGGTGGCCCGCTGCGAGGTCAGCCAGAAGACACCGACCGCGAGGAAGCAGGCGGCCAGCAGCGGCCCGGCCTCGGGGAACCAGGCCGTGGACAGCCCGATGGAGATGATCGGCCCGAAGATGAAGCACACCTCGTCGACGACCGACTCGAAGGAGTACGCCGTGTGCAGTTGCGGGGTGTCCCGGTACAGGGCGGCCCACCGCGCGCGGATCATGGCGCCGATGCTCGGCACACAGCCGATCCCCGCGCTGAACACGTACAGCGTCCAGTCGGCCCACCTGTAGTGCGCCGCGAACAGCAGCCCGGCCGCCGCGACGAGCGCGATGAGCGTCGCCGGACGCAGCACCCGCCGCTGCCCGTGCTGGTCGACGAGCCGCGACACCTGCGGCCCCGCCACCGCCGCGGCCAGCGCCATGGTGGCCGACAGCGCCCCGGCGAGGCCGTAACGCCCCGTCAGCTGGGACACCATGGTCACCACGCCGATGCCCATCATCGACAGCGGCATCCGGCCGAGGAACCCCGCGGCGGAGAAGCCCTTGGAGCCGGGGGCGGCGAACAGGGCGCGGTAGGGGCTCGGCACGGGGGTCTCCGGTCAAGGGAAGTGAAGCGGCTCAGCGATGTCGGCGTTCAGCAGCCCAGTAAGGCGCGAACGCAGCTGATACAGCTTACGAGTAAGGCGACCCTAACGCACCCGCGCGGACGGCCCGGGAACCCCGTCCGTCACCACACCGTTTCCCGGCTGTCAGTACCGGATGACAGGATCGACCCATGCCAGACGCGCGCGATGCCACCCCCTACGACGCCCTGCTCCTGCTCTCGTTCGGCGGCCCCGAGGGCCCGGACGACGTGGTCCCGTTCCTGGAGAACGTGACGCGCGGGCGAGGCATCCCCAAGGAACGCCTCAAGGAAGTCGGGCAGCACTACTTCCTGTTCGGCGGCGTCAGCCCGATCAACGACCAGAACCGCGCCCTGCTCGACGCCCTGCGCAAGGACTTCGCCGACCACGGCCTGGACCTGCCGATCTACTGGGGCAACCGCAACTGGGCCCCGTATCTGACGGACACCCTGCGCGAGATGGTCGCCGACGGCCGCCGCCGCGTCCTGGTCCTCGCCACCAGCGCCTACGCGTCGTACTCGGGCTGCCGCCAGTACCGCGAGAACCTCGCCGACTCCCTCGCGGCCCTGGAGGCCGAAGGCCTGGAGCTGCCGAAGGTCGACAAGCTCCGCCACTACTTCAACCACGAGGGCTTCCTTGAGCCCATGATCGAGGGCGTGCTCGCCTCCCTCGCCGACCTCCCCGAAGAGGTCCGCGACGGCGCCCACATCGCCTTCTCGACCCACTCCGTCCCGAACGCCTCGGCGGACACCTCGGGCCCGGTGGAGGAGCACGGTGAGGGTGGTGCGTACGTGAAGCAGCACCTGGAGGTCGCGCGGCTGATCGCCGACGCGGTCCGCGAGCGCACCGGCGTGGACCACCCCTGGCAGCTCGTCTACCAGTCCCGCTCCGGAGCCCCGCACATTCCGTGGCTGGAGCCGGACATCTGCGACCACCTGGAGGAGCGCCACGCGTCCGGCGTTCCGGCGGTCGTGATCGCCCCCATCGGCTTCGTCTCCGACCACATGGAGGTCCTCTACGACCTCGACACGGAAGCCAAGGCGAAGGCGGAGGAGCTGGGCCTGCCGATGCGGCGCTCGGCCACGGTCGGCGCCGACCCGCGCTTCGCGGCGGCCGTCCGCGACCTGGTCCTGGAGCGGGCGGCGACGGAACGCGGCCAGGAGGTCACCCCGTGCGCGCTGGGCGCGCTCGGCGCGAGCCACAACCTCTGCCCGGTGGGCTGCTGCCCCGCCCGAGCCCCCCGCCCGGCCGCCGCGGGCGCCGACAGCCCCTACGCGTGAGGACCCCGGTGACCGACCCCTTCCACACCGAACTGCTCAAGCTCGCCCAGGAGGCGGCCCGCCGCGCCGGCGAACTCCTCCGGGACGGCCGCCCGGCCGACCTGGAGGTCGCCCGGACCAAGTCGAGCCCCATCGACGTGGTCACGGAGATGGACATCGCGGCGGAGAAGCTGATCACGGACCTGATCTCCTCGCACCGCCCGGACGACGGCTTCCTGGGCGAGGAGGGCGCGTCCAACGAGGGCACGACCGGCGTCCGATGGGTGATCGACCCCCTCGACGGCACGGTCAACTACCTCTACGGACTGCCCACTTGGGCGGTCTCCATCGCCGCCGAGCACGACGGAGAGACGGTCGTCGGCGTGGTGGCCGCCCCCATGCGGGGCGAGACGTACCACGCGGTGCGGGGCGAGGGCGCCTGGGCGACGGGCCCCACCTGGTCCGGCGGCCGCGCGCTCGGCTGCCGTCCCGCCCCGCCTCTCGCCCAGGCCCTGGTCTCGACGGGCTTCAACTACGTCCTGGAGGTCCGCACCCACCAGGCCGAGGTGGCCCAGCGGCTGATCCCGCTGCTCCGTGACATCCGCCGCAGCGGGTCGGCCGCGGTGGACCTCTGCGACGTGGCGGCAGGACGCCTGGACGGCTACTACGAACGCGGCCTCCACCCTTGGGACCTGGCCGCGGGCGACCTGATCGCCCGGGAAGCGGGCGCCCTGACCGGTGGACGCCCCGGAGAGCGCCCCGCACACCAGCTGGCGATCGCTGCCACCCCGGGCGTCTTCGAGCCCCTCCAGCGCCTCCTGGAGGACTTCGGCGCCTGGCACGACTGACGTCCTCCGACGCCACGCACGACAAGGGCCCCGGTGCTGGATTCACCGGGGCCCCTGTCGTACCGAGGTATCGATCAGACGCTACGCGCCGACCTCCACACCGTGCTCGTAAGCCAGGCGGCGCAGGTCGTCGAGCTCGGCCTGTTCCACCTCGACGAGGAAGTCGTCGCCCTCGTCGCGAGCCCGCGTCAGGTCGGACTCGGTCGTCCTTATGCGCTGCAGAAGTCCTGCGGTGAATGCGTCCATGCTGCGCCCCCTCGTCCTGGGTCGTGGGTCGGTGGCACGGGGGTGTGCCGTTCGGAAGGGGCGATCACGTCTCTTGCAGATGCCCAGCGCTGCCCTGCCGGGCGGCGACGGCGCCGGACACCCACGCCCACTCTGCGGAAAGCGGATTGCGGTGTACCGCATGGTGCTGCGGCACATGCAGAGCGTGATCGCGGGGTGTAAAGCCGTCCTCCCCCCGCTCCCTTCCACGGAAACCTCAACCGAAGGAGAAAATCTCGCATTCCCGGGCTTCATACCTGTCGTTCAGACGGTGCTCACCCGCCTTACAGCCGACTTATGGCCGAAAAGGGCAGGATGGAGGTCAACACACTCACTGACACCCCTGCCCGTGTGCCCGTAAAGCGCTACGCGAGTGGACACGGGTGGACACAGGAAGGACAAGCGACGTGCGCGTACTCGTCGTCGAGGACGAGCAGCTGCTCGCCGATGCGGTGGCCACCGGACTGCGCCGGGAGGCCATGGCCGTCGACGTCGTGTACGACGGTGCGGCCGCCCTGGAACGCATCGGCGTCAACGACTACGACGTGGTCGTCCTCGACCGTGACCTCCCCCTCGTCCACGGAGACGACGTCTGTCGCAAGATCGTCGAGCTCGGCATGCCCACGCGCGTGCTGATGCTCACCGCGTCCGGCGACGTCAGCGACCGGGTCGAGGGCCTGGAGATCGGCGCCGACGACTATCTGCCCAAGCCGTTCGCGTTCAGTGAGCTCACCGCACGTGTGCGTGCCCTCGGCCGGCGCACCAGCATGCCGCTGCCGCCGGTCCTGGAGCGCGCCGGCATCAAGCTCGACCCGAACCGCCGCGAGGTCTTCCGCGACGGCAAGGAAGTCCAGCTCGCGCCCAAGGAGTTCGCGGTCCTGGAGGTGCTGATGCGCTCCGAGGGCACGGTCGTCTCCGCCGAGCAGCTCCTGGAGAAGGCCTGGGACGAGAACACGGACCCGTTCACGAACGTCGTGCGCGTGACGGTCATGACCCTGCGCCGGAAGTTGGGCGAGCCTCCGGTCATTGTCACCGTGCCCGGTTCCGGCTACCGGATCTGATCCGCCATGGCCGCCGCTCCCGCGCCGCCCGAGGCGCCTCCGAAACCCACCTGGGACCCCCGCAGGCCGGAGCCTCCGTTCCCCTGGCTGCGTCCCACCATCCGCATAAGGCTGACCCTGCTGTACGGCGGGATGTTCCTGATCGCGGGCATCCTGCTGCTGTCGATCATCTATCTCCTCGCCGCACAGGCGCTCAACGTCGGCAGCCTGCTGCCTTTCAAGATCACCGAGGGCAAGGTCACCAGCTCGGTCTGCGACCTGCCGACCCAGGCCTCGCCCGACGTGTTCAACAGGGCGATGAACGACTGCGTCAACGAACAACGTCAGCACGCCCTCGACAACCTCCTCAGCCGCTCCCTCCTCGCCCTCCTCGGCCTCGCGATCATCGCCTTCGCCTTCGGCTACGCCATGGCCGGCCGGGTCCTGTCCCCGTTGGGCCGGATCACCCGTACCGCCCGCGCGGTGGCGGGCTCGGACCTGTCGCGGCGGATCGAGCTGGACGGCCCGGACGACGAGCTGAAGGAACTGGCCGACACCTTCGACGACATGCTGGAGCGGCTCCAGAGAGCCTTCACGGCCCAGCAGCGCTTTGTCGGCAACGCCTCGCACGAACTCCGCACCCCCCTCGCCATCAACCGCACGCTGCTCGAGGTGCACCTCTCCGACCCGGGCGCGCCCATGGAGCTCCAGCAGCTCGGCAAGACGCTGCTGGCCACCAACGAGCGCAGTGAGCAGCTCGTGGAGGGGCTGCTGCTGCTCGCCCGCAGCGACAACCAGATCGTCGAGCGCAAGCCCGTGGACCTCGCCGAGGTGGCCGAGCAGGCCGTCGACCAGGTGCACGCGGAGGCGCAGGCCAAGGGCGTGACGATCCGCGGGGAGCAGAAGCCCGCGGTCGTCCAGGGCAACGGAGTGCTGCTGGAGCGGATCGCGCTGAACCTCGTCCAGAACGCCGTGCGGTACAACGTGGCGGAGGACGGCTGGGTCGAGGTCACCACCGAGGTGCAGCACGGTCAGGCGCTGCTGGTCGTGTCGAACACGGGGCCGGTCGTGCCGGCGTACGAGATCGACAATCTCTTCGAGCCGTTCAAGCGGCTCAGAGGGGCCGACCGGACCGGCAGTGACAAGGGCGTCGGGCTCGGTCTGTCCATCGTCCGCTCGGTCGCCCGGGCGCACGGCGGGCACATCTACGCACAGCCGCGCGAGGGAGGAGGGCTCGTGATGCGGGTCACCCTTCCGATCTGAGACCATGTCGCCGACACACGGGGATGTTCGCTTTGCGCGGAATTTTCTGGGCACTCGTCGAGCCGTCCCGTGTGTGATCGATCACAAGGGCGAATTTCTGGCCATCTACTGACAGTGATCAAGAAGGCGGTCGGAAAGCCGGGAAAGTCCGGGTTTTCGGGGGCCTTGATCACGGGAAGTACACGGTGAGACGCCTTTGAAGTGCGGCATTCGGACCGTGTACGGTCCCCATCGCCATCCCAGCCGATCACTCAAGAGGAGTCCGGTTGGGTGTCGATTGAGTAACAGACCTTGATGTGAGGCAAAATCTCCGCCTCGGGTCGGGCACAAGTCCGGCCTCTCACGCGTTACGTGCGCTGGAGACACCGCAGACACCCAGAGGGGGAGAGCGACATGGCAACGGATTACGACACCCCACGCAAGACCGACGACGACGTCGACTCGGACAGCCTTGAAGAGCTGAAGGCCAGGAGGAACGACAAGTCGACTTCCGCAGTGGACGTCGACGAGTTCGAGGCCGCCGAAGGCCTGGAGCTGCCCGGCGCGGACCTCTCGAACGAGGAGCTGGCCGTCCGGGTGCTGCCCAAGCAGCAGGACGAGTTCACATGCATGAGCTGCTTCCTGGTGCACCACCGCAGCCAGCTGGCCCGCGAGAAGAACGGTCAGCCGATCTGCCGCGACTGCGACTGAGGACGGGTCGGCCGTGACTGGCTCGACCCCTCCCTGGAAGCGCCGCTCCCACCTGCCGGGAGCGGACCAAGGGCCGTCCGACGGCCCTCACGGCGCGCGTGACGACGAGCGGGGCTCATCCGGTACGGGAGCTTCCGATCCAGGAACCTCCCGTACGGGATCGGCCTCGCTCGAACCCGCGGCCGGCCGGGGTGACCTCCCGGCCCCCGCGGAGCGGTATCCCGCGCCCGTCGCCAAGCGACGGGTCGCGGTGATCCGGGACAAGGTCGGGGAAGGCGTCCGCAAGGGCGGCAGCCGCGCCAGGGCAGGCCTGGCGTACCTCGCCGACCGGATCATCGACAACGCCCCCAGAATCCCCGTACGCGACCTCCAGGCGCTGCGCAGGCAGTTCCCCGGACTCGGGCCCGAGCAGCTCGCCGACAAGCTCGTGGCGGGCGCCGCGGCGGCCACCGCGACGGTCGGTGCCGGTGTCGGTGCGGCGGCGATGCTGCCCGTACCGCCCGCGATGCCCACGGAGCTGGCCGCGGAGATCACCGGGGTCGCGGCGATCGAGCTCAAGCTGATCGCCGAGCTCCACGAGGTCTACGGCGTGCGGCCGCCGGGCAATCTCAAGGACCGCAGCACCGCGTACCTGAACTCCTGGTCGGGTGAGCGCGGCATCGACGTGACCAAGCCGTCGAGCATCAACTCCGCCATCAGCGGCCCGATGAAACAGCGGCTGCGCCAGCAGATCATGAAGCGCATGGTCCGGGACCTGCCGAACCTGATGCCGTTCATGGTCGGCGCCGCCGTGGGCGCGGTCATGAACCGCCGGGACACCAGAAGGCTCGCGGGCCGTATCCGCGCTGACCTGCGGAAGATCCAGGTGCCCTGGGACGCGCTGCCCGAGCTTCCGCGGCTGGAGGCACCGGCGGATCCCCTGACGGTGGGGGACGTCGCGAAGGAACTCGGGCGCGGGCACGGCGAGGGCCCACGCGGCCGGTAAGAGTTCCGTGTGATTCCCGGAGGTTCCCGTGGCCGCGACGGCGGGTGACTACTGGCGCGAATGTTCTACGCGGCTTCGCGCGCCTGCCGGATCGCCTCCGCCAGCCGCTCCGGCTCGCGCGTCGACAGGTACAGGTACGGCGTCGGGTCCTCGGGGTCGGTGACCATCACGCGCAGCGCGGTGGGGATGTAGGCGCGCAGCAGCAGGAAAGCGCGGGTGTCGGCCTTGTACGTGCGCCAGGCGCGCGCCTCCTCGGCGTCCAGGATCTCCGTCTCGCCCAGCGCCGTGACCGGGATCTTCGCCTCTCCGGCGATCAGCGAGTCGCCCACGATCCGGATGCGCTGCGAGCCGTAGGAGCTGGCGACGACCGCGGCCGCAGCGGTGCCGCCGACCAGGCCGCCGAGCAGCGGCAGGGTGCCGAACGGCAGCAGGATGAGGGCGAAGGAGACCCCCACCAGGAACGAGATCAGCCACCAGGAACGGGGGGCGGTGAGACGTTCTTCGTACGGGGTCGCGGAGAGCTGCATGAATCCAAGCTTGGCACGGTGTGAGCACACGGCCGACGCGCGGGTAAGGTCTGCGGCTGTGAGTGGTACTTCCGCAGCTCTTCAGCCTCCGGCCGACGCCGCGCCGCCGGTGCGTCATCCCGACGCGCCCGCGCCCGGCGAGCTCCTGGGCGCGCACTACGGCGAGTGCTTCGGCTGCGGTGACGGGCAGGCCCACGGCCTGCATCTGGCGGCCCGCGCGGGCGAAGGCGTCTCGGTCACCGCCGAGTTCACCGTGCGCCCCGCCCACCAGGGCGCTCCCGGCCTCGCGCACGGCGGTGTGCTGGCGACCGCCCTCGACGAGACGCTCGGCTCCCTGAACTGGCTGCTGCGCACGATCGCGGTGACGGGACGCCTGGAGACCGACTTCGCGCGACCCGTTCCCGTGGGCACGGTGCTGTATCTGGAGGCCCAGGTCACGGCCGTCGCCGGGCGCAAGATCTACTCGACCGCGACCGGGCGGATCGGAGGCCCCGAGGGGCCCGTCGCCGTCCGCGCGGACGCGCTCTTCGTCGAGGTGAAGGTCGACCACTTCATCGACAACGGCCGCCCCGAGGAGATCCGGGCCGCCATGGACGACCCGGACCAGCTCCGGCGTGCCCGTGCCTTCGAGGTGAACCCGTGACCCGTGAACCCGTGAGCGTGCTGATCCGGCGCGTCGACCCCGACGTACCGCTTCCGTCGTACGCGCACCCCGGTGACGCGGGAGCCGATCTGCGCACCACCGAGAGCTGTGAGCTGAAGCCGGGTGAGCGGGCCGTGCTGCCCACCGGGGTGTCTGTCGCGCTGCCGGAGGGGTACGCGGCCTTCGTGCACCCGCGATCCGGTCTCGCCGCCCGCTGCGGTGTCGCTCTCGTGAATGCCCCGGGGACGGTTGATGCCGGGTACCGTGGGGAGATCAAGGTGATCGTGGTGAATCTCGACCCGCGCGAGGCGGTGCGGTTCGAGCGCTTCGACCGGATCGCCCAACTGGTCGTCCAGCAGGTCGAGCGGGTCAGCTTCCAGGAGGTCGCGGAGCTGCCCGACTCGGTGCGGGCCGAAGGGGGCTTCGGGTCCACCGGAGGCCATGCCGCGGTGGCCGGTACGAACAGCACAAGCGGTCAGGCCGCCGTCGGCGGCGCAACGGGTGGGAATCGATACGCGTCGGTCGTATCCGACCGGGAAGGACAGTGACGTGTTCGGACGTCGCAAGAAGAAGGATGCCGCCGAGGGCGCGGCCGGCGAGGCCGAGCAGGTCGTCGACAGTGTCGACACTGAGGCGGACGACGAAGACGGCGAGCGCGAGCGGGTGAGGCTCGAGCCCGAGCCGCGGCCCGACGGGCCCTGGGACGACTCCGAGGTGAGCGAACCGGGCGAGGGCCGGGTGGACCTGGGCGGCATCTTCGTGCCCGGCGTCGACGGCATGGAGCTGCGGGTCGAGGTCGCGGGTGACGCGATCGTCGCGGCGACCGTGGTGCTGCGCGACAGCGCCGTCCAGTTGCAGGCCTTCGCCGCTCCCAAGCGTGAGGGCATCTGGGGCGAGGTGCGCGAGGAGATCGCGACCGGCATCACCCAGCAGGGCGGCATCGTCGACGAGGTCGAGGGCCCGCTGGGCTGGGAGCTGCGGGCCCAGGTGCCGGTGCAGCTGCCGGACGGCACGGGCGGTTTCCAGGTCGTGCGGTTCGTCGGGGTGGACGGTCCGCGCTGGTTCCTGCGCGGTGTGATCTCGGGGCAGGGCGCGGTGCAGCCGCAGGCGGCCGGTCTGCTGGAGCAGATCTTCCGGGACACGGTCGTGGTCCGCGGCGAGGGCCCCATGGCGCCCCGCGACCCGATCGTCCTCAAGCTGCCGAACGACGCGCAGATGGTCCCCGAGGGCGTTCAGCAGCAGGACCAGGAGGGCTCCCGCTTCTCCGGCGGCATGGGCCAGCTCCAGCGCGGCCCGGAGATCACCGAGGTCCGGTAGGCAGAAGGCATCAAGGGCCGTACCCCGTCGCGGGGTGCGGCCCTTTGTCATGCACGGAGGTCCTGCGCGGACCCTTGACGGCGCATTGGTCTGTACCTACCGTCTCGGCCCAACGCGTCTGTTCACAAAGGCGCTTCACGTTCATATACGAGAACGGAAGGCCCCCCACCTATGCGCAGAACCGCTCTCCTCACGGCCGTGGCCGCCCTCGTCGCCGGCGCCCTGGCCTGGCCCACCGCCGCCCCGGCCGCCCCCACCGCCTTCGCCCACCCCGGAGTCACCGTCTCCCAAAGCCAGTTGGACTTCGCCCGCACCAAGGTCAACGCCGGCGCCCAGCCCTGGAAGGGCGCCTTCGACCAGCTGCTGGCGAGCAAGTACGCCGATCTGAACCGCACGCCCAAGCCCCGCGCGGTCGTCGAATGCGGCTCCTACTCCAACCCCAACTACGGCTGCACCGACGAGCGCGAGGACGCGATCGCCGCGTACACCGACGCCCTCGCCTGGTACCTCACCCGCGACGACCGGTACGCCAAGAAGGCCATCCAGCTCATGGACGCCTGGTCCGCGACCCTCACGGACCACACCAACAGCAACGCGCCCCTGCAGACCGGCTGGGCCGGCTCCTCCTGGCCCAAGGCCGCCGAGATCATCAAGTACACGTACACCGGCGGCTGGGCGGGCTCCGGGCGCTTCGCGACCATGCTCCGCACCGTCTACCTCCCCGAGATCATCAACGGCTCCAACTCCAACGGCAATTGGGAACTGTCGATGATGGAGGCCGCCGTCGGCATCTCCGTCTTCCTGGAGGACAAGACGTCGTACGACAAGGCCATGGCGAAGTTCCGCACGCGCACGGCCGCCTACGTGTACCTCGCCACCGACGGCTCCGTGCCGAAGACCGTGCCGAGCCAGAACCTCGACACCACGGCGAAGATCGTCGCGTACTGGCAGGGGCAGTCCACCTTCGTCACCGGCCTCACCCAGGAGACCTGCCGCGACCTCACACACACCGGCTACGGCGTCTCGGCCATCTCCCACATCGCCGAGACCAGCCGCATCCAGGGGCAGGACCTGTACGGCACCGACGTCGGCGAGAGGCTGCGGCAGGCGCTCGGGTTCCAGGCGAAGTACGAGCTGGGGACCGCCGTGCCCAGCTGGCTGTGCGGCGGATCGCTGAAGCTCGGGCTCGGACCGGTCACCGAGGTGGGCTACAACGCCCTGCACAACCGCCTGGGCATCGCCATGACCAACACCCAGACCCTGACCGAGCGGAACCGCCCGGCCGGTTCCAACAACCTCTTCGTGGCCTGGGAGACCCTCACCCACGGGGACAATCCGAGCTGACCGACCGTTGAACAGCCGGGCGCCCGGTGGGGATACTGGCGCCCGGTCTTCACGGGGGAGGGCACATGAGCCAGGTGGTCACCGAGACCATGGTCCGGGTCGAGAACGTCCACAAGTCCTACGGCCGTGGCGCCGGCGTCGTCCACGCCCTTCGCGGGGTCTCGCTGGCGGTGCCGCGCGGGGAACTCGTCGCCCTCAAGGGGCGGTCGGGGTCCGGGAAGACCACCCTCCTCAACATCGTCGGCGGGCTCGACGCACCGGACGAGGGGCGGGTCGAGGTCGGCGGGCGCGACCTCGCCGAACTGGACGAGGACGGGCTGCTCGCCCTGCGCCGCGATCACGTCGGGTTCGTCTTCCAGTCCTTCGGGCTCATCCCGATCCTCACCGCCGCCGAGAACGTCGGCGTCCCCCTGCGGCTGCGCCGGGCCGACGCACGCGCGCGTGAGGAGCGCGTCGAGCTGCTGCTGTCCCTGGTCGGCCTCGCCGACCACGCCGCCCAGCGGCCGACCGAACTCTCCGGCGGCCAGCAGCAGCGCGTCGCCATCGCCCGCGCCCTCGCCAACAGCCCCTCACTGCTCATCGCCGACGAGCCCACGGGCCAGCTCGACGCGGAGACCGGGCACGCCGTGATGGAGCTGCTGCGCGCCGTCGTACGCAGCGAGAACGTCACCGCCCTCGTCGCCACGCACGACGCGACCCTGCTGGATCTGGCCGACCGGGTCCTGGAGCTGGGAGACGGGGAGATCGTCGAGGCCTGAGCCGGCGCATGCGTGCCGTGTGTGCCGTGTGTGCCGTCAGGGTTGCGTCAAAGACGGGCCTCCGAGGGGCCCTCGACCCCTTTTGCCGCAATTGCTGGCCGTAAGGTCGACGCTGCGTAGGCAGCAGTGACCGGAAGACAATGGGACCCATGGGACGCGGCAGGCTTCGGATCTACCTCGGTGCGGCACCGGGCGTCGGCAAGACGTACGCGATGCTCTCCGAGGCGCACCGGCGCGTCGAGCGCGGTACCGACTGCGCCGTGGCCCACGTCGAGCACCACGGCCGGCCGCGTACCGAGGTGATGCTCCACGGCCTGGAGCGGATCGCCCCCCGGGAACTGGAGTACCGCGGGACCGTCTTCCAGGAGATGGACGTCGACGCGGTGCTGCGGCGCGCCCCCGCCGTCGCCCTGGTGGACGAACTCGCCCACACCAACATCCCGGGCTCCCGCAACGCCAAACGCTGGCAGGACGTGGAGGAGCTGCTCACGGCCGGGATCGACGTCGTGTCGACGGTCAACATCCAGCACCTGGAGTCCCTGGGCGACGTCGTGGAGTCCATCACCGGCGTACGACAGCGGGAGACCGTGCCCGACGAGGTGGTGCGGCGGGCCGACCAGATCGAGCTGGTCGACATGTCGCCGCAGGCGCTGCGCCGCCGGATGGCGCACGGCAACATCTACCGGCCGGACAAGGTCGACGCGGCCCTGTCGAACTACTTCCGGCCCGGCAACCTCACGGCCCTGCGGGAACTCGCGCTGCTGTGGGTGGCGGACCGGGTCGACGAGTACCTCAAGCAGTACCGCAGCGACCACCGGGTCTCGAAGATCTGGGGCTCGCGCGAGCGGATCGTCGTCGGGCTGACCGGCGGACCCGAGGGACGGACCCTGATCCGCCGGGCCGCGCGGCTCGCCGAGAAGGGCGCGGGCGGCGAGGTGCTCGCCCTCTACATAGCCCGCAGTGACGGCCTGACCTCGGCCTCGCCCAAGGAACTCGCGGTGCAGCGGACCCTCGTCGAGGACCTCGGCGGCACCTTCCACCATGTGATCGGCGACGACATACCCGCGGCGCTGCTCGACTTCGCCCGGGGCGTCAACGCCACCCAGATCGTGCTCGGGTCCTCGCGCCGCAAGACCTGGCAGTACGTCTTCGGACCCGGCGTCGGCGCGACGGTCGCCCGGGAGTCAGGGCCCGACCTCGACGTCCACATCGTCACCCACGACGAGGTCGCCAAGGGCCGGGGACTGCCGGTCGCCCGTGGCGCACGGCTCGGCAGGGCGCGGATCATCTGGGGCTGGGCGGTCGGCGTGGCCGGCCCCGCCGTCCTGGCCGTGCTGCTCAACACCGTCCACCTCGGCCTCGCCAACGACATGCTGCTGTTCCTGACGCTGACGGTGGCCGCCGCGCTGCTCGGCGGACTGCTGCCCGCGCTGGCCTCGGCCGCGGTCGGCTCCCTGCTGCTGAACTACTTCTACACACCGCCCCTGCACCACTGGACCATCGCCGACCCGAAGAACATCGTCGCCATCGTGATCTTCGTCGGGGTCGGTGTCTCGGTGGCCTCGGTCGTCGACCTGGCCGCCCGGCGCACCCATCAGGCGGCCCGGCTGCGGGCCGAGTCGGAGATCCTCTCCTTCCTCGCCGGGAACGTGCTGCGCGGCGAGACCAGCCTGGAGGAGCTCCTGGAGCGGGTCCGGGAGACCTTCGGGATGGAGTCGGCGGCCCTGCTGGAACGGGCGAGCGACGTCGAGCCATGGACCTGCGCGGGCCGTGCCGGACTCGGCCGCCCCGTGGCGCGTCCGGAGGAAGCCGACGTCGACATGCCCGTCGGGGACCACATGGCCCTCGCGCTGACCGGCCGGGTGCTGCCCGCCGAGGACCGCCGGGTGCTCGCCGCGTTCGCCGCGCAGGCCGCGGTCGCGCTGGACCGGCGGCGCTTGCGGGAGGAGGCCGACCAGGCCCGCACGCTGGCCGAGGGAAACCGGATCCGCACCGCCCTGCTGGCCGCCGTGAGCCACGATCTGCGCACCCCGCTGGCCGGGATCAAGGCCGCGGTGTCGTCCCTGCGCTCCGACGACGTGGCGTGGTCCGAGGAGGACCGGGCCGAGCTGCTGGAGGGCATCGAGGAGGGCGCCGACCGGCTCGATCACCTGGTGGGCAACCTGCTGGACATGTCCAGGCTCCAGACCGGCACGGTCACGCCGCTGATCCGGGAGATCGACCTCGACGAGGTGGTGCCGATGGCGCTCGGCGGGGTGCCCGAGGACAGCGTGGAGCTGGACATCCCGGAGACGCTGCCCATGGTCGCCGTGGACGCCGGGCTGCTGGAGCGGTCGGTGGCCAACCTGGTGGAGAACGCCGTCAAGTACAGCCGTCAGGACGAGCCGGTGCTGGTGTCCGCCAGCGCCATCGCCGACCGCGTCGAGGTCCGGGTGGTCGACCGGGGCCCCGGCGTCCCCGACGAGGCCAAGGAGCGCATCTTCGCGCCCTTCCAGCGCTACGGCGACGCCCCGCGCGGGGCCGGTGTCGGACTCGGCCTCGCCGTCGCCCGCGGCTTCGCCGAGGCCATGGGCGGCACCCTCGACGCCGAGGACACGCCGGGCGGCGGCCTCACCATGGTGCTGACGCTCAGGGCGGCGGAAGCGGGCCGTGAATCCCTCATGGTCGTACAACCCGAAAGGCAGATCACATGACCCGGGTGCTCGTGATCGAGGACGAGCCGCAGATCGTGCGTGCCCTCGTGATCAACCTCAGGGCGCGCAAGTACGAGGTCGACGCGGCCCACGACGGCGCCACCGCCCTCCGGCTCGCCGCCGCCCGCCACCCCGACGTGGTCGTCCTCGACCTGGGCCTGCCCGACATGGACGGCGTCGAGGTGATCCGCGGACTGCGCGGCTGGACCCGGGTGCCGATCCTGGTGCTGTCCGCCCGGCACTCCTCCGACGAGAAGGTCGAGGCCCTGGACGCGGGCGCCGACGACTACGTCACCAAGCCCTTCGGCATGGACGAGCTGCTGGCCCGGCTGCGGGCCGCCGTGCGCCGGGCGGAGCCGGTCGGCCCGGGGGAGGGCGACGTGACCACCGTGGAGACCGCGGAGTTCACCGTCGACCTCGCCGCGAAGAAGGTCAACCGGGGTGGCAAGGACGTACGCCTGACCCCCACAGAGTGGCATCTGCTGGAGGTGCTGGTGCGCAACACCGGCCGTCTGGTCAGCCAGAAGCAGCTGCTCCAGGAGGTGTGGGGGCCGTCGTACGGGACGGAGACCAACTATCTGCGTGTCTACATGGCGCAACTGCGGCGGAAGCTGGAGGCGGACCCCTCGCACCCCAAGCACTTCGTCACCGAGCCCGGTATGGGCTACCGGTTCGAGGGCTAGCACCGCGGGTACGAAGGTGTCAGCGCACCCCGGTACGCTTCACATATGAGTGCTGTTCCGCGTTCCGAGAAGCCGGTGGGCCGGTTCCGGCGCATGCTCGACCGGCTTTCCTCGTCCCAGGAGGACCTGGAGTCGGAGGAGCTGCGGGAGGATACCGAGACCGCCGGCTGTGTCCGCATCGGTGACTGCCACGACCGACAGATCGTGACGGTTACTGGTACCTTGCGCACGGTCACGCTGCGTCCCAGAGCCGGTGTCCCGGCGCTGGAGGCCGAGCTGTTCGACGGTTCCGCCGCGCTGGACGTGGTGTGGCTCGGCCGGCGCTCCATCGTGGGGATCGAGCCGGGGCGCAAGCTGATCGCATCGGGCCGGATCTCGATGAGCCGGGGCCGCCGGGTGCTGTTCAACCCGAAGTACGAACTGAGACCCCTGGGTAGGGAGTAGCCGGTGACGTCGCTCGACAAGCCGACCGAAGAGACCGATCAGCACGACGCCCGGGCGGTGACCGAGGCCGCGCTGTTCGAGGCCTTCGGAGGCCTGCGGGGCATGGTCGAGACGGTGCTGCCCGGCCTGCTCTTCGTCACGATCTACACGATCAACAAGGACCTGCACATGTCCGCGATCGCCGCGCTCGCGGTGTCGCTGGTCCTGGTCGTGGTCCGGCTGGTGATGCGGGACACCGTCAAGCACGCCTTCAGTGGCGTCTTCGGCGTGGCCTTCGGTGTGGTCTTCGCGATGATGACCGGCAACGCCAAGGACTTCTATCTGCCGGGCATGCTGTACACACTCGGGCTGGGGCTCGCGTACATCATCACGACGCTGTGCGGCGTCCCGCTGATCGGCCTCATCCTCGGGCCGGTGTTCAAGGAGAACCTCTCCTGGCGCACCCGCAACCCCGGCCGCAAGAAGGCGTACGCCAAGGCGAGTTACGCCTGGGGCGCGATCCTGCTGGCCAAGTGCGCGATCCTCTTCCCGCTGTACTGGTGGGCCAACACGGCTCAGCTGGGCTGGGTGCTGGTCGCGCTGAAGATCCCGCCGTTCCTGCTCGCCGTATGGCTGACGTGGGTCTTCCTGGCGAAGGCACCGGCGCCGATCGACGTCTTCGCGGAGATGGAAGCCGCCGAGAAGGCGGAGGAGGAGCGCAAGGCCGCCCCGGCCGCCGAGCACGGCGAGTCGACCGGGGCGCGGCACCGGCGCGAGGCGTAGTTCTCGGTACGACGACGAAGGGGCGCCCTGAGAGTTCAGGGCGCCCCTTCGTCGTCGTACCGCCTAGGAGGCGTCCTCGCGACGCACCGACAGCAGGTCCTCCAGCTGTTCCTCGCGGGCCTGGGCGGCCACGAACAGGAGTTCGTCGCCCGCCTCCAGGGAGTCCTCGCGGGTCGGCGTCAGGACGCGGGTGCCGCGGATGATCGTGACCAGGGACGTGTCCTCCGGCCATTCCACGTCGCCCACCTGCGTGCCGGCCAGGGCCGACTCCTCCGGCAGGGTCAGCTCGACCAGGTTCGCGTCGCCGTGGCTGAAGCGGAGGAGGCGGACCAGGTCACCGACCGAGACCGCCTCCTCGACCAGGGCCGACATCAGGCGGGGCGTCGAGACGGCGACGTCGACGCCCCAGGACTCGTTGAAGATCCACTCGTTCTTCGGGTTGTTCACCCGGGCGACGACACGCGGGACGCCGTACTCCGTCTTGGCCAGGAGCGAGACGACCAGGTTCACCTTGTCGTCGCCCGTCGCGGCGATCACGACGTTGCAGCGCTGGAGCGCGGCCTCGTCCAGGGAGGTGATCTCGCAGGCGTCGGCCAGCAGCCACTCCGCCTGGGGCACGCGCTCGACCGAGATGGCGGTCGGCGCCTTGTCGATGAGAAGGACCTCGTGGCCGTTCTCCAGCAGCTCGCCCGCGATCGAGCGGCCGACCGCGCCGGCACCGGCAATGGCGACCCTCATCAGTGACCGCCCTCCTCTTCGGGACCCTTGGCGAAGGACGCCTCGACCTTGTCGACCTCGTCGGTGCGCATCATCACGTGCACCAGGTCGCCCTCTTGCAGCACCGTCTGCGAGCTGGGCAGGATCGCCTCGCCGAGGCGGGTCAGGAACGCCACGCGGACGCCCGTCTCCTCCTGAAGCCTGCTGATCTTGTGGCCGACCCAGGCGGCGGAGGCGTGCACCTCGGCGAGCTGGACGCCGCCGGTGGGGTCGCGCCACAGCGGCTCGGCGCCCGAGGGGAGCAGCCGGCGGAGCATCTGGTCGGCGGTCCAGCGGACCGTGGCGACCGTCGGGATGCCCAGGCGCTGGTAGACCTCGGCGCGGCGCGGGTCGTAGATACGGGCCGCGACGTTCTCGATGCCGAACATCTCGCGGGCCACCCGGGCCGCGATGATGTTCGAGTTGTCACCGCTGGAGACGGCGGCGAACGCGCCCGCCTCCTCGATGCCGGCCTCGCGCAGGGTGTCCTGGTCGAAGCCGACGCCGGTGACCCGGCGGCCGCCGAATCCCGAGCCCAGTCGACGGAAGGCGGTGGGGTCCTGGTCGATCACGGCGACCGTGTGCCCCTGTTGCTCCAGGGTCTGGGCGAGAGCGGAACCCACTCGCCCGCAGCCCATGATGACGATGTGCACGACCGTCCTTCCGAATGACAAGTGTCAAGAGTCGTTGACTTGGCCTTAACAGGGTCTCAGACCGGCCACCAAGCTACACACGCGCGGTCCGTGCGGGGCACCCCTGTGCAGAGCCCGGGGCGATCAGCGGCGGCTGATGCTGCGCAGGCTCACAAGAGTCAGGATTCCGAGGCCGAGGAGAGCGGCGGCGGCGCCGATCAGCTCTGCGCTGGCGTGCATGGGACCTCCGGGGGCGGTGCGGGCGGGGGGTCTTGTCATATAGGCATGAGGACGCGAACGCGTGCGGAATCCGTTGCCGGGCGATTGGCCGATTTCACTCGGAGGGCAGATCGGGGCCGATGTGGGGTGGCGGGTGGTTGCGCACCCGTTCGAACGCTTAGGCTTCTCTGTTGTGTCCAAACTGACCGACGTGCCCAAACGGATCCTGATCGGGCGCGCACTGCGCAGTGACCGGCTCGGGGAAACGCTCCTGCCGAAGCGCATCGCCCTCCCCGTCTTCGCCTCCGACCCCCTCTCCTCCGTGGCGTACGCGCCCGGCGAGGTGCTGCTGGTCCTGTCCATCGCGGGCGTGTCGGCGTACCACTTCAGCCCCTGGATCGCCGTAGCGGTCGTCGTGCTGATGTTCACGGTGGTCGCCTCCTACCGCCAGAACGTGCACGCGTATCCGAGCGGCGGTGGCGACTACGAGGTGGCCAACACCAACCTCGGCCCGCGGGCCGGGCTCACCGTCGCCAGCGCCCTGCTCGTCGACTACGTCCTCACCGTCGCCGTGTCCATCGCCTCCGGCATCGAGAACCTCGGCTCCGCCGTCCCGTTCGTCGTCGAGCACAAGGTGCTCTGCGCGATCGCGGTGATCGTGCTGCTCACGCTGATGAACCTGCGGGGCGTGAGGGAGTCCGGCTCGCTGTTCGCGATCCCGACGTACGTCTTCGTCGCGGGCGTCTTCATCATGATCGCGTGGGGCGCGTTCCGCGGGCTGGTCCTCGACGAGACCATGCGGGCGCCGACGGCCGGCTACGAGATCAAGGCCGAGCACCAGGGCCTGGCCGGTTTCGCCCTCGTCTTCCTCCTCCTGCGGGCCTTCTCCTCCGGCTGTGCCGCGCTGACCGGTGTCGAGGCCATCTCCAACGGTGTTCCGGCGTTCCGCAAGCCGAAGTCCAAGAACGCGGCGACCACGCTGGCGGCGATGGGCCTGCTGGCCGTGACGATGTTCTGCGGCATCATCGCGCTGGCCATGACGACCAAGGTCCGCATGGCCGAGAACCCGGCCGAGGACCTGCTGAAGGACGGCGTCGCGATCGGCTCCGACTACGTCCAGAACCCGGTGATCTCGCAGGTCGCGGAGGCCGTCTTCGGCAAGGGCAGCTTCCTGTTCATCGTGCTGGCCGCCGCCACCGCGCTGGTGCTGTTCCTGGCCGCCAACACGGCCTACAACGGCTTCCCGCTGCTCGGCTCGATCCTCGCCCAGGACCGCTACCTCCCGCGCCAGCTGCACACGCGCGGCGACCGCCTCGCCTTCTCCAACGGCATCGTGCTCCTGGCGGGCGCGGCCGGCCTGCTGGTCTGGATCTACGGCGCCGACTCCACCCGGCTGATCCAGCTGTACATCGTCGGTGTGTTCGTCTCCTTCACACTCAGCCAGACCGGCATGGTCCGGCACTGGAACCGCCATCTGGCCGCCGAGAAGGACGCCGCGAAGCGCAGCCACATGGTCCGCTCGCGGGCGATCAACGCCTTCGGCGCCTTCTTCACCGGCCTGGTGCTGGTGGTCGTCCTCGTCACCAAGTTCACGCACGGCGCCTGGGTCGCGCTGCTCGGCATGGTGATCTTCTACGCGACGATGTCGGCCATCCGTAAGCACTACGACCGCGTCGCCGACGAGATCGCGGCCCCCGAGGGGCCGAGCGACGACAGCGTCCGCCCGTCCCGGGTGCATTCCGTGGTGCTGATCTCCAAGATCCACCGGCCGACGCTCAGGGCCCTGGCGTACGCCAAGCTGCTGCGCTCGGACACCCTGGAGGCGCTCAGCGTCAACGTCGACCCGGCCGAGACCAAGGCGCTGCGCGAGGAGTGGGAGCGGCGCGGGATCGACGTACCGCTGAAGGTCCTCGACTCTCCGTACCGCGAGATCACCCGGCCGGTCATCGAGTACGTGAAGAGCCTGCGCAAGGAGTCGCCGCGCGACGCGGTGTCCGTGATCATCCCCGAGTACGTGGTCGGCCACTGGTACGAGCACCTGCTGCACAACCAGAGCGCGCTGCGGCTGAAGGGCCGGCTGCTGTTCACGCCGGGCGTCATGGTCACCTCGGTGCCCTACCAGTTGCAGTCCTCCGAGGCCGCGAAGAACCGGGCCCGCAAGCGGCAGGAGTGGAACGCGCCGGGTGCGGTGCGGCGTGGTCCGCACGAGCGGGCGAAGGAGACGTCCTCGCAGACGTAGACTGGTGGGCTGTTGTCCGGGAGGCGTTTGCCCCCGGACGATGCCCGGCCCCTTTCCCTTGACGTTGTGGAGTCACCCCGCCATGCAGGCAGAACCGAAGAAATCGCTGGTAGGGGTGGACTTCGAGGTCGAGGTCGGCCCGGTGGCCCATGGCGGGCACTGCATCGCCCGGACCGCCGACGGCCAGGTCCTCTTCGTCCGGCACACGCTGCCCGGCGAGCGGGTCGTGGCGCGGGTGACCGAGGGCGAGGAGGGGGCGCGGTTCCTGCGGGCGGACGCCGTGGAGATCCTGGACGCGTCCAAGGACCGTATCGAGGCGCCCTGTCCCTTCGCCGGTCCCGGCCGCTGCGGCGGCTGCGACTGGCAGCACGCCAAGCCGGGTGCGCAGCGGCGGCTCAAGGGCGAGGTCGTCGCCGAGCAGTTGCAGCGCCTCGCCGGGCTCACGCCGGAGGAGGTCGGCTGGGACGGCACGGTGATGCCGGCCGAGGGGGACAAGCTGCCGGCCGGTGAGGTGCCCGCGTGGCGGACGCGCGTGCAGTACGCGGTGGACGCGGACGGCAATGCCGGTCTGCGCCGGCACCGCTCGCACGAGGTCGAGCCGATCGACCACTGCATGATCGCGGCGCCGGGCGTCAGCGAGCTGGGCATCGAGGCGCGGGACTGGTCCGGGATGGCGTCGGTGGACGCGATCGCGGCGACGGGTTCGCAGGACCGCATGGTCATCCTGGAGCCCCGGCCGGGCGCCCGCCTCCCCCTTGTGGAACTCGACAAGCCCGTCTCCGTCATGCGCGTCGACGAGAAGGACGGCGGCATCCACCGCGTCCACGGCCGCGCGTTCGTGCGCGAGCGGGCCGACGGGCGTACTCACCGCGTGGGCAGCGGCGGCTTCTGGCAGGTCCACCCGATGGCGGCCGACACGCTGGTGAAGGCGGTCATGCAGGGGCTGCTGCCGCGCAAGGGCGACATGGCGCTCGACCTGTACTGCGGGGTCGGCCTCTTCGCGGGCGCGCTCGCCGACCGCCTCGGCGACAAGGGCGCGGTCCTCGGCATCGAGTCCGGCAAGCGGGCCGTCGAGGACGCCCGGCACAACCTCGCCGACTTCGACCGCGTCCGCATCGAACAGGGCAAGGTGGAGTCGGTCCTGCCGCGCACCGGGATCACAGAGGTCGACCTGATCGTCCTGGATCCGCCGCGGGCGGGGGCCGGGCGGAAGACGGTGGAGCATCTGGCGGGGCTGGGGGCGCGGCGGATCGCGTATGTGGCGTGCGATCCGGCGGCGTTGGCTCGGGATCTCGGGTACTTCCGGGACGGGGGGTATCGGGTGCGGATGCTGCGGGTGTTCGACCTGTTTCCGATGACTCATCATGTGGAGTGCGTGGCGATTCTGGAGCCTGCCGAAAAGAGCCGTTGACCTGCCATTCTTCGATTTGGTTGGTCGGCTCGACCTGCTTCGTGGTGTGGGAACAGATGAAACCGCCCGACGTCCCGTGAGCTGTGCGCCCTGGCAGCGCTGTCGGACGTCTGCGGCACGAACCACGGGCGCCGATGTCCGCCAGCACGTTGCCGTCGGCCGAGATGATGTTCGCGACATGCCTCAACTGTCGAAGTCGATCGTGAGGGTGTCGGAGGCGGCGAAGGTCTGGCAGGTGAGGACGTAACCCGCGGAGACCTCCTCCGGTTCGAGCGCGTAGTTGCGGCGCATGTCGGCCCGGCCGTGGGTGACGAGTGCGCGGCAGGTTCCGCAGACGCCCCCCTTGCACGCGAACGGCAGATCGGGGCGGGTCTGTTGGGCGCCGTCGAGGACGGTGCGATGACGCGGGGCCGAGAACGTGGTGGCCCTGCCGTCGAGGACCACGGTGACCTCGCTCGTCGGGCCGCGGTCGGTGGCGTCGTCGTGGTCGGCGGTGGGTGTCGCGGGCGGTTCCTCGTCCGCGTGGAACAGTTCCTGGTGGACGCGGCCGGCCGGGACGCCGAGCCCGGCGAGGAGCGTGCGGGCGTCGCGGACCATGCCGTGCGGGCCGCACAGCCACCAGTGGTCGACCTCGCGGACCTCGACGAGCGCGTCGAGCAGCGCGGTGAGCCGTTCGGTGTCGAGACGGCCGGAGAGCAGGTCGGCCTCCCGCGGCTCGCGGGACAGGACGTGGGCGAGCTGGAAGCGGGCCGGGTACCGGTCCTTCAGGTCGGCGAGCTCGTCGGCGAACATCACGGAGCCGGAGCGGCGATTGCCGTACAGGAGCGTGATGCGTGAGGTCTCGTCCGCGGCCAGGACGGATGCGGCGATCGACAGCATCGGCGTGATACCCGACCCGGCGGCGACGAGCACATGGTGACCGAGGTGGCCGCCGTCGCCGAGATCGGGGCTGAACGCTCCGGCCGGTGCCATGACGTGCAGGACGTCCCCGGGCCGTACGCCGTGCACGAGCCAGGAGGAGAACAGCCCGCCCGGTACGACTCGGACGCCGATACGCGGTGCCGTACCGGCCGGTGAGCAGATGGAGTAGGAGCGCCGCTCGTCGCGGCCATCGATCTCGCGGCGCACGGTGAGACTCTGACCGGGACGGAAGGCGAACTCGTCGGCGAGGCGGTCGGGGATCTCCAGGGTGAGCGCCGCGGCGTCGGCGCACAGCGGCTCTACGTCGGCCACACGCAGGGCGTGGAACACCGGACGGCGCCGGGACGGCAGGGGCACAGAAGGTGCGGGGAGGGTCATGGCAGGTCCTTGACGTGCGGGAAGGGCTCCAGACAGGCGCGGCAGCGCCGAAGCGCCGTGCAGGGGGTGGCGGCGAAGTGCGAGATCTCCTCGGTGTCGGCCGAGGCACAGCGCGGGCAGGGCACGGCGGCCGGGGCGCGGGTCAGGGTGAGCCAGGTACGGCCCGGTGCCGGGTGCGGCGCATTCCGTGAGCCGGGCGGTGCGATGCCGTGCTCCGCCAGCTTGCGCCGGCCCTCCTCGCTGATCCGGTCGGTGGTCCACGGCGGGTCGAGCACCGTGACCACCCGCACGTCGGGAAAGCCGGCGGCGCGCAGCCGGGACGCGACCTCGGCACGCATCTCGGCCACGGCGGGGCAGCCCGCGTACGTCGGGGTGATCCGCGCGACCACGGTTCCGTCCGGCCCGACCTCGACGGCGCGCAGCACCCCGAGGTCGGCCAGCGTCAGCATCGGCAGTTCGGGGTCGGGGACCCCGGCGGCCACCCGTCGTGCGTGTTCCGCCCGTTCCCCGCGGTGCCCGGCGTGCTCGGGCGACGCCGTCACCACGACGCGTCCGGGTGGGCACGGGCGATGCTCTGCAGTTCCGCCAGGAGAGGTGCCAGGTGCCGGGTGTGGTCTCCGTCGCGGCCGGAGCCCGCAAGAGCGGCCGCCGACGGGTCGCGCGAGGCTACGATCCCGGATCGGTTCAGACCGGCCTCCGCCAGCACGGCGGACAGTTCGAGCCGGGTCCGGTCGGCGACGGCGGCGGGATCGACGCCGAGCCGCGCCGCGGCGTGGTCCGCCCACAACTCGTCCAGGCAGGGGGCGATGCCCTCCACGGCAGTTGCCATGCGGGTGCGGGACTCCACGGTGCCGTCACCGAGTCGGAGGGTCCAGTCCACGGCGTAGCGCAGGTGATAGGCCAGCTCCTTGACGCTCTTCGCGGCGATGGCGGCCAGCACCGAGTCGGGCGCGGCGGTCAGTGCCTCGCACAGGGCCAGTCTCCAGGCCGACAGCACCAGCAGGCGGACGATCGTGAACGCGAAGTCGCCGCCCGGCAGTTCGGCGAGCCGTACGTTGCGGAAGTCCGCCGGGTCGCGGAAGTAGGCGTACGCGTCCTCGTCCCGGCCGGTGCCGTCGGCCCGGCCGGCTCTCGCGTACAGCAGGCGGGCCTGGCCCAGCAGGTCCAGGCCGATGTTGGCCAGCGCCAGCTCCTCCTCCAGCTCCGGGGCGCGGGTGCACCACTCGGCCAGCCGCTGGGCGGAGACCAGGGCATCGTCGCCCAGGGCCAGGCAGCAGGCAGCCAGATCACCCGCGTCGACACCGTCGGGCACGGCCTGGTCGACGCCGTGCAGGGGGTCGGTGAAACCGGTGCCGAACGCCCACCGCGCGCTGTCGCCGTCGACGTACAGATCCTCGTCGGTCATGTGCTGCTCCTAGATGTTCCTGGGTGTTGCCGGACGCGGCACTAGATGTGGGGCACGTCGTCGGGGATGGCGTAGAAGGTGGGGTGCCGGTAGACCTTGTCGCCGCTCGGTGCGAAGAAGGGGTCCTTCTCGTCGGGCGCGGTGGCGGCGATGGTGTCCGAGCGCACCGCCCAGATGCTGACGCCTTCGTTGCGCCGGGTGTACAGGTCGCGGGCGTGCAGGAGGGCCATCTCGTCGTCGGCGGCGCGCAGGGAGCCGACGTGGACGTGGTTGAGCCCGCGCTTGCCGCGTACGAACACCTCGTACAACGGCCATGCCTGCTTCTCGGAGGTCATGCCGCCGCTCCTTCCCGCTGCCGGTCGGCCCGCCTGGCGGCGTGCGCCGCGGCGGCCCGCCGTACCCAGGCACCCTCCTCGTGCGCGGCCCTGCGACGGGCGACGCGCTCGGTGTTGCACGGTCCGTCGCCGGAGACGACCCGCTTCAGCTCGTCCCAGTCCGGGGCGGAGAAGTCGTGGTGACCGCGCTGCTCGTTCCAGCGCAGGTCCGGGTCGGGCAGCGTGACACCCAGTTTCCGGGCCTGCGGGACGGTCATGTCGACGAAGCGCTGCCGCAGGGCGTCGTTGGAGTGCCGCTTGATCCCCCAGGCCATGGACCGCGCCGAGTTGGGGGAGTCGTCGTCGGGCGGGCCGAACATCATCAGGGACGGCCACCACCAGCGGTCGACGGCGTCCTGCGCTATGGCACGCTGTTCGTCGGTGCCGCGCATCATGGTCAGCAGCAGTTCGTAGCCCTGTCGCTGGTGGAAGGACTCCTCCTTGCAGATGCGGACCATGGCACGGCCGTAGGGGCCGTACGAGGTGCGGCACAGCGGGACCTGGTTGCAGATGGCGGCCCCGTCCACGAACCAGCCGATCACCCCGACGTCGGCGAAGGTGCGGGTGGGGTAGTTGAAGATCGAGGAGTACTTCTGGCGGCCGTCGACCAGCCGCTCCGTCAGCTCCGTGCGGTCGGCGCCGAGCGTCTCGGCCGCCGAGTAGAGGTACAGCCCGTGCCCCGCCTCGTCCTGCACCTTGGCGAAGAGGATCGCCTTGCGGCGCAACGAGGGCGCCCGGGTGATCCACTCGCCCTCCGGCTGCATGCCGATGATCTCGGAGTGGGCGTGCTGGGCGATCTGCCGGACGAGCGTGGCCCGGTAGGAGTCGGGCATCCAGTCGCGGGGTTCGATGCGCTGGTCCCGGGCGATGGTGCTCTCGAAGGCGGCCTCGGGGTCGTCTGCCCCCGGGGGCGCTGCGGTGGGGTTGCTCATGATGGTGATGTCCTGTCGTGGTCGGTGGCGGGCGGGAGGGGTCAGTGACCGCGGAAGAGGGGAGCGCGGCGCTCCAGGAAGGCGGTGACGGCCTCGTGGTGGTCGTCGGTGGCGCCGAGCCGGCGTTGGACGACCGCCTCGCGCTCCAGCGTGGCCGGCAGTGTCGAGGTCCCCGCCGACCGCAGCAGTGCCTTGGTCTCCCGGTACCCGGCGGTGGGGCCGTCGGCGAGGCGACGGGCGAGGGCCAGTCCTGCGGCCGCGGCGGAGCCGTCCGGCACCACGCGGTGCACCAGTCCCCACTCCGCGGCCTCCCGTGCGGAGAACCGGTCGCCGAGCAGCATGAGCCCGCTGGTCCGGGACGGGCCGAGCTGGCGTACCAGGGCGCGGGCGACTCCGGAGTCGGAGGCCAGCGCGAGGTTGCCGAAGGCGGTCGCGAACCGGGCGCTCTCCGCGGCCACGCGCACGTCGCCGCAGAGTGCGATGCCGAGGCCCGCACCCACGCAGGCGCCCTCGACGGCCACGACGAGCGGCACCCGCAGCGCGCTCAGTTCCGTCACCAGCGGGTTGAAATGGGTGGGCAGGTTCGCGAAGGCCTTCGCCGGCGCCGTTTCGAGCAGTCGGGCATGCTCGCGGAGGTCCTGTCCGACCGAGAAGTGCTTGCCGCGGGCGGTGAGCAGGGCCGCCCGGACACCGCGTGCGGTGTCCGTCGTCAGGCGGCGCGCGGCCTGGAGGAGCGAGCCGCGCAGGTGCGCGTCGAGCGGGTTGCCGCTGCCGGAGCCGCTCAGTTCGAGGACCGCGACGCCGTCGGTGACCTCGTACGTCACCCCGTACACGCGGTCCGCCTGCGCGGTCGTGCCGTCGTGGTTCACCATCGGTAGAACCCCTGACCGGTCTTGCGGCCCAGTTCTCCGCGGGTGACCTTCTCGCGCAGGAGCCGGGGCGGGGCGAACCGATCCCCGAGCGTCTTGTGCAGGTGTTCGGCGATGGCGAGCCGTACGTCGAGTCCCACCACGTCGGTCAGGCGCAGCGGCCCCATCGGGTGCCGGTAGCCCAGATGCATGGCCTTGTCGACGGCCTCCGGGTCGGCGACCCCTTCCTCCACCATGCGGATCGCCTCAAGACCGAGGGCGAGGCCGAGTCGGCTGCTGGCGAACCCGGGGGAGTCCTTGACGACGACATCCTGTTTGCCGAGCGCGTGCGTCCAGCGGACCGCCGCGGCCCGGGTCGACGCGGTGGTGTCGGGGGCCAGGACCAGTTCCACGAGGGCGGACACAGGCACCGGATTGAAGAAGTGCATCCCCAGGAACCGCCCGGGAAGCCTCACGGCCGCCGCGAGTTCGGTGATGGACAGGGAACTCGTGTTGCTGGCCAGCACGCACCCGTCGCGGACGACATCCTCGGCAGCGGTCAGCAACCCGACCTTGAGCGAGGCGTCTTCATGGACGGCCTCGACGACCAGGTCCGCGTCGTGGGGCAGTTCTCCGACCGAGGAGACGACGGTGACCCGGTCCGGCACGTCAAGGTCCGGCGGTCCTGCGAGCGTCCCCCGCTCGGTCGCCTGGTGAAGTCCCTTGACGATCCGGTCCACAGCGGCGGCCGCTGCGGCCCCGTCGCGCTCCACGACGACCACGCGTGACCCGGCGGCCGCGAACGACTGGGCGATCGCGGCGCCCATGCGGCCGCCGCCGATCACCCCCACGACGGCGGGCGGTGCTGATGCCGGGATCATGCCCGGCCTCCCTTCTTCTCCAGGAAGCGCGTCATGCGCTCCTCCTTGTCCGGGCTCTCGAAGAGCACGGCCTGAGCAAGGTCGTCGGCCACGGGATGGACCCCCGGGGCGTCCGTGACGAGCTTGGTGAGCCGCAGGGCGAGCGCCGAGGAGCGGGCCATGCGGTCCAGCAGGGCATGGGCCTCGACGATCAGCCGGTCCGCCGGTACGACGTCCATGACCAGGCCGCAGGCGAGCGCGGCCCGGGCGTCGAGCGTGCGACCGGCGAGCAGAACCTGTTTGGCCACCGACTCGCCGACCAGTTCCGGCAGCCGCCGGCACGCGCCGGCGGCGGCGAGGATGCCCAGCCCCGGCTCGGGGTTGCCGAAGACCGCGTCCGGCCCGGCGATCCGGATGTCGCAGGCGTACGCCAGCTCGGCGCCGCCGCCCAGTGCCCAGCCGGGTACAGCGGCCACGGTGGGCATGGGCAGTCTGCGGACCCGCTCGAACAGACGGCTGTTGATGCCTTGCAGCGCCTCCTCCCGCCCGCGTTCGCGCAGTTCGGCGATGTCGGCGCCCCCGGCGAACACCCCGCCGTGCCCGGTGAGCAGCAGCAGCTTGGGGTCGCGTTCCAACTCCTCGCACACACCGTGCAGTTCGGCGATCATGCGGCCGTTGATGGCATTGCGGGACTCGGGGCGGTGCAGGGTCACGACGACGCGGTCCGCGCGCCGCTCGACGAGCAGGGTGTCGTACGCGGTGTCGACGGTCGTGCTCATACGCGCTCCACCAGCATCGACACACCCATCCCGACGCCCACGCACATGCTCGCCAGGCCCCGGCGGCCGTCCTCGCGTTCCAACCGGCCGAGCAGGGTGAGCACGATGCGGGCGCCGGAGCAGCCCAGCGGGTGGCCCAGCGCGATGGCTCCGCCGTCGGCGTTGACCCGGTCCTCGTCGAGCTTCAGCCTGCGGATCACCGCGAGCGACTGGGAGGAGAACGCCTCGTTCAGCTCGACCGCGTCGAGGTCGTCGGCGTTCCAGCCCACCCGGTCCAGCGCCTTCGTGGTGGCCGGCACGGGGCCCAGCCCCATGAGGCGGGGCTCGACCCCGGCCGAGGCGGCGGTGACGACACGGGCGCGGGGAGTCAACCCGTACCGTTCGACCGCCGCCGCGCTCGCCACCACCAGGGCGGCCGCCCCGTCGGACAGCGGGGAGGAGTTGCCCGCGGTGACGATCCCGTCGCTGCGGAAGGAGGTGCGCAGCGCGCCCAGCTTCTCCAGCGTGGTGGCCGGCCGGGGCCCCTCGTCCTGGGTGACCTCGCCGTCCTTCACCGGCACCGGGACGATCTCCCGGTCGAACCGGCCCGCCTGCTGGGCGGCCACGGCCCGCCGGTGGCTGCGCAGCGCGAAGGCGTCGGCCTCCAGGCGGGTGATGCCGTCCAGGGCGGCGACCTCCTCGGCGGTCTCACCCATCGACACGGTGGTCTCGGCAGGGAAACGCGGGTTGGTGAACCGCCAGCCGAGGGGGGTGTCGTGCACCTCGGTGGGCCGGGCCCAGGGCGTGCCCGGCTTGGCCATCACCCAGGGACCGCGGGTCATCGACTCCGCTCCGCCCGCCACGACGATGTCGGCCTCGCCCGCTCGTATCGTCTGGGCCGCGGACGCCACGGCCGTCAGCCCGGAGGCGCACAGCCGGTTGACGGTGTATCCGGGCACGGTGTGCGGCAGACCTGCGAGCAGGGCGGCCATCCGGGCCACGTTGCGGTTGTCCTCGCCGGCCTGGTTAGCGGCGCCGAGGATCACCTCGTCGACGGCCTCGGCCGGGATGCCGGAGCGCCGCACCGCCTCGCCGACGACGAGGGCGGCCAGGTCGTCGGGGCGTACGGAGGCCAGAGCCCCGCGGTAGCGGCCCTGCGGGGTGCGGGCCCCGTCGACCAGATAGACCTCATCGGACATGGGCCTGCTCCTCCGTGGTGGCGTGACGGCGGGACTGGAGGACCGAGAACCGGCTGTGGACGAACGCCGGGTCGGTCAGGGTCGCGTTGGCGGCCGGGTTGGCCGAGGTGCCGTGGAAGTCGCTGAAGGCGGCGGACTGGTTGGGGAACACGTCCCCGGTCAGGTTCTCCGAGAGATGCACCCCGGCTTCCAGGGCCGTCGCACGCGTCGCCGCCAGCACGCCCTCGTCCGTCGCGTACACGCAGGCGGTGAGCGCGCCGTGGCGCCGTACGGTGTCGTGCAGGACGCGCAGGGAGTGCGCGGTGTCGTCGGTGGCGATGACGAAGGAGACCGGCCCGAACCACTCGCTCGTGTATGTCTTCTCGTCGGCCTCGGCGTCGAGCAGGGCCACCAGCGGGGTGCGCACGACGGCGTCCGGGTGGTCCGGGTGCTCCACGGTCCGCGACGGATGGGCGGTACGGCCCAGGGCTGCCGCCTCCTCCAGCCGCGCGAGGACTCCGCCGTTCACGATCGCGCCGAGGGTGGCGGCGGCGCGGGCCGGATCGCCGAGCAGGTCGTCCAGCGCGGAGCCCAGATCGGCGGCGAACTCGTCGGCCGTACGCGGCCCTTGGTCGGTGGGGAAACCGTCGCGGGGCACCAGGATGTTCTGCGGCGTGGTGCACATCTGGCCGCTGTAGAGCGCCAGCGAGAACGCCAGGTTGCGCAGCAGCCCCGCGTAGTCGTCCGCGGAGTCCACGACGACGGTGTTCAGCCCCGCCTTCTCGGTGTGTACGACGGCCTGGCGGGCGTTGGCCTCCAGCCAGTCGCCGAACTCGCTGGAACCGGTGAAGTCCACGATCCGCACGTCGGGATGGGTGGCCAGGTCGGTGGCGATGCGCTCCTCGGGACGCGAGGCGGCCAGCAGGACGACATCCGGGTCGAAACCCGCCTCCGCCAGCACCTCACGCGCGATCCGCACGGTGATCGCCAGCGGCAGCACGGCCCCTCGGTGCGGCTTGACGACGACAGGGTTACCGGTGACCAGGCTCGCGAAGAGCCCCGGATAGCCGTTCCAGGTGGGGAAGGTGTTGCAGGCGACGAGCACCGCGACACCCCGGCCGACCGGCGTGTACGTCTTGTCCATGACCAGCGGTCCGCCCCGGCGCCGGGGCTTCGTCCAGCGCGCGGTGGCCGGATGGCGCCGCTGTGCCTCCCAGGCGTACGCGACCGCTTCCAGCCCGCGGTCCTGGGCGTGCGGTCCGCCGGCCTGGAACGCCATCACGAAGGGCTGACCGGTGGTGTGCTGGACGGCGTGCGCGATCTCGAAACTGGCCGCGTTGAGCCGGGCCAGGATCTCGGCGGCGACGCCGGCCCTGGTGTCGGGGCTCGCGGCACGCCAGGCCGTGGCCGCCGCCTTGGCGGTGGCCACGGCCAACTCGGGCACCAGCTGGGGGTAGCTGACGCCGAGGGGAAAGCCGTAGGGCGACACCTCCGCGGCGGGCACGGTGCCGGTGGTGGGGTGTCCGTCGAGCGGGAAGCGGCCGTCGAGGAGGTCGCGGAAGGCGGCCTCGCCCTGTGCGGCCGCGTCGGCTCCGTAGGCGGAGGTGCTCGGTGTCTCCGGGTGGGGCGTCCAGTAGCCGCGGTCGGCGGTACGTTCCGCGGCCTTGTGGAGCAGGGCCGCGTGGCGGGCGAAGAAGTCGGGATGCTGATCGGTGGTGGACATGAGGCTCCAGGCCGAACGTTCGGTAGGTGGATGAGTGCGGTGTGCCCAGGCGGAGAGAACAAGAGAAGACGCGTGGGATCAGACGTCGGCGAGCAGGGTCGCCGGGCGCTCCACGCAGTCGGCCACGAAGCGGAGGAAGCCGCCGGCCACACCGCCGTCGCAGACCCGGTGGTCGAAGCTGAACGAGAGCTGCGTGACCTTGCGCACGGCGAGCGCGCCGTCGACCACCCAGGGTTTGTCGACGATGCGGCCCACACCGAGGAGCGCCGCCTCGGGGTGGTTGATGATGGGCGTCGAGCCGTCGACACCGAACACCCCGTAATTGTTGAGGGTGAAGGTCCCGCCGGTCAGCCTGTCGGGCGGCAGGCTTCCGGTCCGGGCCAGTTCGGTCAACCGGGCGAGTTCGGCGGCCAGTTGTACGGTCGTCAGCCGATGGGCGTCGCGTACGACGGGGACGACCAGCCCGCGGTCGGTCTGGGCGGCGAAGCCGAGGTGCACCTCCTCGAAGCGCAGGATCTCCCGCCGTTCGGTGTCGACTGCCGAGTTCAACTCGGGGTAGCGGCGCAGACCGGCGACGCAGATCCGGGCCAGCAGTGCGAGCAGTCCGACGCGACGGCCCGGTTCGGCGGCCTCCAGTGCCTTCTTGGCCTGGAGCAGTCCGGTGGCGTCCACGTCGACCCAGGTGGTGGCGTCGGGGATCTCGGTCCGGCTGCGCGAGAGCTTGTCCGCCACGGCCCGGCGGACACCGCGCAGCGGGATACGCACGGGACCGTTGGAGACGGGCTCCACACTGGGGGCGGGCTCCGCCGGGGGGCGCGTGCCCTGGGCGACGGCCTGCTCCACATCGCGTCGAAGGACCACTCCGGCGGGACCGGAAGGCGCCAGCGCGGTGAGATCGATTCCGTGTTCCCGGGCCATTCTCCGCACGAGGGGCGAGATGGCCCGGGGGGCGTGCGGCACAACTGCGGCCGCTGGGCCTGCCGCCGTCGCTGGGCCTGCCGTGGGCGTGGGACCGGCCGTGGACGTCGAGTCGGCCGCGAACGCCGAGTCGGCCGCCGGCACAACCACGGCCGCCGGGCCTGCCGCGGCCGTCGAATCGATCGCGGAAGTCGCGGAAGTCGCGGAAGCCGTGGCGGTCGGGGCGCCTCGTCGTCGGCGACGGCGCGGCGCAGGTTCGTGGCCGGTGCCGTAGCCGATCAGCACGTTCCCGGAGCCGGCCTGCTCCTCCTCGCGGTAGCGCTCGGCGGCATCCTCACCCGGACGTCCGCCGGTGCCGTCGGCCCCGGCGGGGACACCCGACCCCACCGTGATCAACGGTTCGCCCACCCCCAGCGCCGTGCCCGCCTCGGCGTGCAGCCGCAGCACGGTGCCGGCGTACGGGACCGGCACCTCGACCGCGGCCTTGGCGGTCTCCACCTCGACCACTATCTGGTCGATCGTCACCGTGTCGCCGACGGCGACCTTCCAGTCGATGATCTCCGCCTCGGTCAGTCCCTCGCCGAGGTCGGGCAGCCGGAACAGCTGCTCGTGCAGTGTTGCGGTGGTCATGCGACCGCTCCCTTCACGAGGTGGCGGGTGTCCGGCTCGTCGCCGAACTGCAGCCGGTCGACGGCGTCGCGGATCCGGTCGACGCCGGGCAGGTGCGCATACTCCAGCTTCGGCGGCGGATAGGGGATGTCGAAGCCGGAGACCCGCAGCACGGGCGCGGCCAGGGAGTGGAAACAGCGCTCCTGGACCCGCGCGGCGATCTCCGCGCCGACTCCCGCGAAGCCCTGGGCCTCCTGCACGACCACGCACCGCCCGGTCCTGCGGACCGACTCCGTGACGGTCTCGTCGTCGAAGGGCACCAGGGTCCGCAGGTCCACGACTTCCAGGTCGATCCCGTCCTCGGCGGCAGCCTCGGCCGCCGCCAGGGCCACCGGGACCGACGGTCCGTAGGCGATCAGCGTGGCGTCGCGCCCTGCCCTGCGGATCGCCGCCCGGCCGAACGGCGGTGCCTCCCGCGCCTCCAGGTCGGCCTCCTCACGTGACCAGTACAGCTTCTTCGGCTCCAGGAAGATCACGGGGTCGGGGTCGGCCACCGCGTCGCGCAGCAGCCAGTACGCGTCCTCGGCCGTTGCCGGGGTGACGACCTTCAGTCCCGGGGTGTGCGCGTAGTAGGCCTCACTGGAGTCGCAGTGGTGCTCCACTCCGCCGATCCCGCCCGCGTACGGGATGCGGATGACCATCGGCAGGCCGATCCGCCCGCGGGTGCGGTTGCGGAACTTGGCGACGTGGGAGGCGACCTGCTCGAACGCCGGGTACGCGAAGGCGTCGAACTGCATCTCCACCACGGGCCGGAACCCGCCCATCGCCATGCCGACCGCCAGACCGACGATGCCGGCCTCGGCCAGCGGGGTGTCGAAGCAGCGCTGCTCTCCGAAGTCGCGCGTCAGCCCGTCGGTGATGCGGAACACCCCGCCGAGCGGACCGACGTCCTCGCCGAAGACGAGCACCCGCTCGTCCTCGCGCAGAGCGTCGCGCAGGGCGGTGTTCAGCGCCTGCGCCATCGTGACCTTGGCCATCGTGTTCAGTCCTCCTGCTCGTGCGGTGCGGGGGCGGCGTCGGCCTCCGCCAGCTCGGCCGCCAACTGCGCCCGCTGTTCGAGCAGTTGAGGCGTCGGCTCGGCGTAGACGTGGGCGAACAGCTCCAGTGGGTCCAGCTCGGGGTCCGCGTTCATGCCCGCGCGCACCCGCGCGGCCAGGTCCTCGGCCTCCTCCCGCAGCGCAGCCACGTCCTCGTCGGTGAGCGCGTTCCGCGAGCGCAGGAACGCCTCAAGCCGGTCGACCGGGTCGGCACCCCGCCACTGTTCGACCTCGTCGTCCTCCCGGTAGCGGGTGGCGTCGTCGGCGTTGGTGTGCGCGTCCATGCGGTAGGTGTGCGCCTCGACCAGGACGGGACCACCTCCGGCGCGCGCGTGCTCGACGGCCGTGGTCAGCACCGCCAGCACGGCGACCAGGTCGTTGCCGTCGACCTGCTCGGAGCGCACGCCGTAGCCGATGCCCTTGTACGCGAGCGCGGGCGCCGCGGTCTGCCGGGCCAGCGGTACGGAGATCGCGTACTTGTTGTTCTGGACGAAGAAGACGACCGGCGCGCGGAAGACGGCCGCGAAGTTCAGCGCCTCGTGGAAGTCGCCCTCACTGGTGGCACCGTCGCCGACGAGGGCCATCGCCACGCCGTCGTGGCCCGCGCGGCGCAGGGACTCGGCCATACCGGTCGCGTGCAGCACCTGTGTGGCCAGCGGGGTGCACTGCGGGGCGACACGGGTGGCGGCGGGGTCGTAACCGCAATGCCAGTCGCCGCGCAGCAGCGTCAGCACCTCGATCGGGTCGATGCCGCGGGACACCAGGGCCACCGAGTCGCGGTAGGTGGGGAACAGCCAGTCGTCCGGGCGCAGTGCGAGCACGGCGCCGATCTGGCAGGCCTCCTGGCCCCGGCTGGACGGGTAGACCGCGAGCCGGCCCTGCTTGGTGAGCGCGGTCGCCTGGGTGTCGAACCGGCGTCCCAGGACCATCTGCCGGAAGGCCTCGCGCAGGACCTCCAGCGAGGGCTCGGCGTAGTCGGCCGGCTGCCTGGCGACCGGCGTGCCGTCCTCGGCCACGAATCGCACGGGCGTCAGTGACGGCAGGAGGCCCTGGACCGTCTGGCGGAGGCTCTTCACAGACATGGAGGGCACTCACTTTCTCTGGACACTTGACAGGAGAATGGTCGCGACCACGGAATATGTGTTCAATAGCTCGGCCGAACTGGCGATGAACTGCCGAATTGAGCGAATCGGGAGAACAATGTGTCTGAGGAAAACGCACCGGCAGGCTCGGTGGTGGGACAAAGTGCCGTCCCGCTCGACGACATCGACCGTCAGATCCTCAGCAGGCTCCTCGGCGACGGCCGGATCTCGGTCCGTGCGCTCGCCGAGCAGGTCCACATCTCCCGGGCCAACGCCTACACGCGCATCGGCAGACTGGTGGCCGAGGACGTCATCACGGGCTTCACGGCACAGCTGAACGCACAGCGGGCCGGCCTCGGTACCAGCGCCTACGTCACGATGAGCATCGACCAGAACGCCTGGCGTGACATCTCCCGCGCTCTGCGCGAGATCCCGTACGTAGAGCATGTCGCGCTCGTCACAGGCGACTTCGATGTGCTGGTGCTGGTGCGCGCACCGGACAACATGGTCCTGCGCCAGGTCGTGCTGGAGAGCATCCAGGCGGTGCCGGGAGTGCGCTCGACCCGCACCTGGCTGGTCTTCGACGAGGTACGTGGGCGCGGCGCCGTCTGGACCGCGTGAGGACCGGCCCGCTCACACGTCGATCAGTTCGGCGGCCGGGCCGGAGTCCGGGACGGCGACCGAGGCGGGCTCCGGCACGCGGGCAGCCGGCTGTTCCGCCGCCTGGGCCGGCCGGGCAGCGGCCTGCGGTACCGGCCACCGGGAACGCACGACACGGAACCGTCCGGTGACGAAATGGGCGGCGCTGCCCGGCGGGTCGGCGAGGGCCGAGGAAGGGTCGGCCGGCAGGTCGGCGAGGTTCACCGTCAGATGAGCCCCGGCGCCCAGCGCCGCCGTCTCGGCGGCCGCCAGCACCAGCGGATCGGTGGAGTGCACCGACGCGTGGAGCGCGCCGTGCCGCGCCGCCGCACGCCGCAGGAGCGCCAGACTGTGCGAGGTCGATTCGGTCCCCACCAGGAAGGAGACCGGTCCGGGCCATTCGCGTGTGTAGACGCGTTCGTCCGAGGCCCGCAGCCGCACGAGCAGCGGGCTGCGCACATCGGCGTGCGGATGATCCGGGTGGGGCACGGGAGCGGAGGCGTGCAGGACCGGGCCGTGCCGCGAGGCCCCGGCGAGGGCGCCGCGCACCTCGTCGCAGGTGATCGCGCCCAGCACCCGAGCCACGCGTGTGGGATGCCCGAGCAGACGGTCCACGGCCTCGCCGAGGTCGGCCCCGAGATCCCGGAGGGTCTTGTGGCCCTCGTCGGTACCGAAGCCCCGCTCGGGCACCAGGATGTTCTGCGGCGTGGTGCGCACCGTGCCGTTGCACAGGCACATGGCGAGGGCGAGGCCCCGCACCAGGCCCCGGTAGTCCTCGGTCGAGTCCACGACCATGGTGTTCAGCCCGCTCCGGTCGGCGAACACGACGGCCTGACGGGCGTGCACTTCCAGCCAGTCGGCGAATCGCGCGGAGCCGGTGAAGTCGACGATGCGCACCTCCGGGTCCGTGGCCAGCCGCTGGTGCACCCTCCGCTCCGGTTCCGCCACCGCCAGGGTCACGACATCCGGGAGATGACCGGCTTCCGCGAGCACCTGCCGGGCGACCCGCACCGTGATCGCCAACGGGAGCACCGAGCGCGGATGCGGGGCGACGATGACGGGGTTGCCGGTCACCAGGCTGGCGAACAGGCCTGGATACCCGTTCCACAGCGGGAAGTCCGGACAGCCCACGAGCAGCGACACCCCGCGGGGCACCAGGGCGCAGCCGCCCTGCATCGCCAGCGGCCGCCCGCCCCGTACGGCGCTCTCCCACCGCAGGTCGGCCGGGACACGCTCCGACTCGGTGAACGCCTGGGCCACGGCTTCCAGCGCGCGGTCCTGGGCGCGCGGCCCGGCGGCGCGCAGCGCGGCCGACAGCGGCTGGCCGGTGGTGTGGTGTACCGCAAGGGCCAGCTCGTGACTGCGGGTGTTCAGCCGACGCAGGATCTCCACGGCGAGTCCCGCGCGCTGGTACGGCCCCGCGGCCCGCCAGCCTGCCGCGGCCCGCGCAGCCGCCGCGACCAGCTCCGACGGGTCACAGCGTGGGTAGGCGATACCCAGATCGCCGAAGTACGGCGAGGACTCGGTGCCCACGCGGCCGACTTCGCCGGGCTGGCCCAGTTCGAAGGGCTTCCCCAGCAGGGAGTCGAACACCTTCCCGGCGGTGCGTGTCGATCTCATCCCCGCCTCGGCCGCGTCCTGGCCGGTCGCCTCGGTGAAGGGACGGCGGCGCTCACCGGCGGCGAGGCCCCGAGCGACGCTCTGGAGCAGCTCGCGATGCCGTTCGTACGCGCTGGGGCGCATCGCCTTCAGCCTCTCCACGCCGTGGCGAGTGCGAGCAGGGCGTCGTTCTCCTCCGGCAGACCGATCGTCACCCGGACGCCCTCACCGAGGAACGGGCGGACCACGACCCTCCCGTCGAGGCAGTGCGCGGCGAAGTCCGCGCTGTCGTCGGCGAGCGGCAGCCAGACGAAGTTGGAGTGGGAGTCGGGGACATCGTGGCCCAGCTCACGCAACCGCCGGGTGACACGGTCCCGTTCGGCGACCGTGAGCGCGGCCCGCCGGGCGACCTCCGCGCCTTCGCCAAGGGCGAGGACGGCTGCCCGCTGGGCGAGGGCGCTGACACTGAACGGCACCTGGGTCTTGCGCACCTGGGAGACGAGACCGGGCTGTGCGATGCAGTAGCCGACGCGCAGCCCCGCCAGGCCGTACGCCTTCGAGAAGGTCCGCAGCACCACCACGTTCGGCCGGTCGCCGAGGAGGGCGAGGGCGTCGGGGACCAGGGAGGGATCGGCGTACTCCCGGTACGCCTCGTCGACGACGATCAGCACGTCCCGTGGCACCCGGTCGGCGAAGTCGAGCAGCTCCCGCTCTCCGAGCGCGGTGGAGGTGGGGTTGTTGGGGTTGCACACGAACACCAGCCGGGTCCGGTCGGTGATCGCCTTGGCCATGGCGTCGAGGTCGAGAGTGTGTTCACGCAGGGGCACCTTCACCGCTGTTCCGCCCGCGACCGCGGTGAGGATCGGGTACGCCTCGAAGGAGCGCCAGCCGAAGACGACCTCGTCGGCGGGGCTGACGACCGTGTGCAGCAACTGTCCGCAGACCTCGGAGGAGCCTGCGCCCACCGCGATCCGCTCCGGATCGACTTCGTGGTGCGCGGCCAGGGCCTGGACCAGGTCGGTGGCATCCAGGTCGGGATACCGCGACACTCCGCCCGCCGCCTCCGCGAGCGTGCCGGCCACCCCGGGCAGCAGTCCGTGGGGCGATTCGTTGCTGGCCAGAACGATGGCTCCGGGCAGTTTGCGGCCCGGGACGTAGGCGGGCAGTTGAGACAAAGACGCACGGACACGCACCATGCTGGACTCGCTTCTGCAGCGCTGGGGCCCGAGGTCCTGCCGTCGGGCACTTGACAGGCACATCGTGAAGAGGAGACGACAAGCGCTCAACCCTTTGGCGAATTCGGCGACGGATCGCCAGGGCCGGCCCACCGGATCGGCAGACCGTCTCCCGCGAGGCCCTCCGGAGCACGCGGTACGAGACGCACGGCACGCCACGCATCGGCCATCGGAGCGCCTTCCCGGTCACGGCACGGACACAGCGGCCGGTCGAACGACCCCGCCGTGGGCGGGGTCCGGACAGACCGCTCGCCGCCCGGGCCACGAGATGCCCGCGGGCCGCACGATCCGATCGAGGGCGAACACGGACAGGACCCGCCGCCGGCTGAGCCCCGGGGCTTGGACAGGGTGCGCGATGGCTCTCGCGCTGCTGGTTGCGGGCTGCGGTCCGTGGTGACCTTCCACGAGGCGACCGACGGGAGCGGGTCGCCCTCCCAGGACGCGGCGGTCGTGACAGGGGCACGGCGTGAGGGCGATGCCCGGCCGTTGTGCGAACCGGCGCCGATGCGGGTCGAGTTCTGGACCCTCACCGCGACGACGACAGGGACGGAGATGTCATCCGTGCTGCGCTATGGGCTGTCCGTCGACGGAAGAAGGACCCGTACCGTCGGCTTCCCCGCCGGCCTCCTTGCCACGTGGGACGGTGCCGCACCCTCGTCGGGCACGCGCTGATCGAGGTCCGCGTCAACGTCGACGGCCACCGCCAGATCCTCGGTGCCCACGCGGCCATCACCGAGGACGGCGCCGACCGGCGGCCGTACCGGTGACAGTCGCCGCCCGAAACGGTCGCCCGGACCGCGAGGACGGCCGGGCCTGCTGCCTCAAGAACGGATCCGGCGTACTGCACACCGGGCCTGCTCGTGGCGTGTGTACCGACGAGCAGCGCCGGACGGCCGATTCACCAACTGGTCTTGCGGTGCAGCTCCCACATCTTCATGATCGTCGAGGGGTCGAGCGCCTCTTCGCCGCCGGAGATGTCGTCGCTGGCCGCGATGTACTGCCGCCCCTGCCAGAGCGGGATCAGGCGGGCGTCGTCGACGAGGATCTGCTGGGCCCTCTCGAAGTCCTCGACGACCTCGCCGCGGTCGCTCTCGCTGCGGGAGTCCGGCAGCAGTTTGCCGGTGATCACGGGTGACGGATAAGGCGTGCCGAGGGCGTTGTGGTCACCGACGAAGGGGGTGATGAAGCAGTCGGGGTCGGGGAAGTCGGGGAACCAGCCGCGCCCGAACACCGGGTACTCACCCTTCTGGTAACCGGAGACGAACTCCTTCCACGGCCGGCCCTTGAGGGTGATGGTGAACAGGCCCGAGCCGTCCAGTTGCCGCTTGAGCTCCTGGAACTCCTTCGTGGTCCCCGAGCCGTAGCGGTCCGTGGTGTACCAGACAGTGAGCGGAACCCGCTGGGTGATGCCGGCGGCAGCAAGGATCTTGCGGGCCTTGGAGGTACTGGGGTCGCCATAGGTGTCGAAATAGCCGGGGGTGTGGCCGGTCAGCCCGGCCGGGACCATGGAGTAGAGCGGGTCGACGGTGCCCCGGTAGACCCGGAAGGCGATGGCCGGGCGGTCTACGACCTGGGCAACGGCCTTGCGTACGGCCGGAATCCTGGCCCATGGGTCCTTGGGGTTGAACACCAGATAGTTGATGTCGATACCGGAGCCATCGATCAGTTGCAGGTCGGAGGAGTTGTACGACTGCAGGGCAACGATGTCGGACGCGGCAATGCCACGGTAGGTGACATCGATCGCCCCGGACCGCAGGGCTTCGACCATCGTGGCTGAATCATGGAAGTAGCGGAGGGTCACCGCGTCGTTCTGCCGGTCGGCGAAGCCCTGGTAGTCGTTGTTGCGGACGAGTTCGGCCTTCTCGCCGTCGTCGTAGGACTTGAGCGCGTACGGCCCGGAGCCCTGTGCCGACTCGTCCCTGCGCAGCGACTTGGCGGGGTAGTCCTCGGGGTCGACGATCGACATGGCCGGGGTGGCGAGCACGAACGGAAAGGTGGCGTCGGCCTTGTTGAGGTGGAAGACCACCTCGCGGTCATTGATCACCTGCACCTGGTCGAGGCTGCCGAGCAGTCCGGCCGGGCCACTGGGCGCGTTGATGGTCCGGATCCGGTCGACGGAGTACTTGACGGCCCGTGCGTCGAGTGTGTCGCCATCGGTGAACTTCAGGCCGGAGCGCAGTTCACAGTGGTAGGTGCGGTTGCCTGAGTCCGTGAAGGCGCAGCTCTTGGCGGCGTCGGGCTGGGGGGTGGTGGCGCCGTCGGGGTAGGCGAGCAGCGTCTGGTAGATGTTCCGGAACAGTTCCCAGGAGCCGTCCCAGGACCCGGCGGGATCGAGGGTGCTGGGGGCGCTGGTCGTCCCGACGACTATGGGTCCGCCGGCCTCTGCGCTGCTGGAGAATACGCCGCATCCTGCCACCAGTGATATGGACACGACAGCAGCCACTCCTCGCAGGACTCGGTTCTGGTTGAACACGCGCACACTCCTCGATCCGCCCTCCGAAGTTCGGCAGAACGTACGGGGTGCCGCCCCGACCTGATCCACCCCGAAAGCGCCTTGTTGCCGGAATGTGCTGTGCCGACGCTGCCGTCCCGGTGTGTCCGCCGGGATACGGCCGACGAAGCGCCTTCTCGGTCATCCTTGTGACGTCTCCGTGATCGCCGACTCGCACAGTCCCAGGGGCATGGCCTGTCACCACGCAGCCTCTGGTCGGGGCATCGATCGGCATGGGCGCGCGTATGACGCACGAGGCTCTCGGAGAGGCGGACAAAGGCACTCGCCGTGTCTGTACGAGCGCACGCACGAACTGGTCCACCTCGGCATCCACGAAGGCACCGAAGTGGTCTACGTGGCCAAGACGGGCGGACGTCAGCAGGCCCACGCGCCCGCCGACGTCCGCGAGTCGGTGCTGCGCGGACCGCTGGAACGCCGGGCCCGCAGGACCATCACCCGCGTCCGCTTCAGGACCGCCCGGTACGCGTCGACCGCGAGAGGCTCGTCGGCGGCCAGGAGGACATGATCGTGGACGTGGCGCTGGGGCCGGCCGAGTCCCGCTGGCATATGGGGACATGAGGAACGGCTTGCACCCGGCCGGAGAAATCTTGACCGAATTCTGGGACCGTTGACGAGGCATCAAAGTGCTGGCCACGACGCATACTTCACGTTACGGGGGCGTCTAGCCCCGGCATGAGGGGGAGTGGCAGGGTGAGTGGGGTCGGGGACGGGCTGGGCAAGGTCGAAGTGAAGCTTCGATGGGATCCGAGCCCGTACGGGGAGCCGCCTCGGCATCTCGACATCATCGCCGCGACCTACTCGGTCGACGATCCCCACGGGCGGCCGGTGTATGTCGTGCACTACGAGAGCCGGTCGCCGGACGGCACGATCAACATGACGCGGCACAGCGAGACCGGTATGGGGTACGGGTTCGTCGAGGCGATGGTGCTGGAGTTCGACCGGGTGTCGTCCGCCTATGAGCGGGTGGTGGTCGGGGTGGCCATTCATCAGGACACCGGGCCTCGTACGTTCGGGGAGATAGCCAACGCCGGCGTGGTCGTCCTCGACGGGTACCGGCCGTTGCTGGCGGACGACTTCGCGGGTGTCGCAGACGCCACCGCCGCGACCGTCGCGGAGTTCACCAGGGATGCGTCCGGGGCGTGGCGGTTCCGCGGGATGGTGCGGGGGTACGACAGCGATCCCGTGCTCTTCGCCGCCGAAATGGGCAGCACGCGGCAGTGAGTTGTGGGCGGGGGTCTTCACGGGGACCTTCACGGGGGCTTCACGTATCACGCACCTCGCGTGCGAAAATCCCACCTGGTTGATCGTCGCCGACGGGTCGAGAGGGTCTGAGCAGTGGCTCTCCGCTCGCCGCACCGGGGGAGGGAAAGCGCCCTATGGTCCTGTTGTCGTCCGAGCTCAAGTGGCCTACCCAGTCCGAGTACTTCCACGACTGGGCGCTCGTGGACGTGGAGACCTCGGGGCTGCGGCCCGGCCGGGACCGGGTGCTGTCCCTCGCCATCGTCACGCTGGACCCGCAGGGGCGGCAGACGGGGGAGTACGCCACCCTCCTCGACCCGGGCTGCGACCCCGGCCCTGTGCACATCCACGGTCTCACTTCCGAGCGTCTCGCCGGTGCGCCCACCTTCGAGGAGATCGCGCCTCAGGTGGGGGCCCTGCTCAGCGGTCGGGTCCTGGTCGCGCACAACGCGCAGTTCGACTACGACTTCCTGGCCCACGAGTTCGCCCATGTTCGGTCCTGGGTGCCGGTCAGCAGGCGGTTGTGCACGCTGGCCCTCAACCGTCTCGTCGGGCCCGCGACGCCCGACCTCAAGCTGGGCACGCTCGCCGCGCACTACGGGGTGCGGCAGGAGAAGGCCCACGACGCGCGGGACGACGTACGCGTGCTCTCCGGCATCCTGCGCGGCTCGCTGGGCGCGGCCGAGCGGCTGGGGTTGTCCCTGCCGCTGCTGGAGTGTCCGCCTCGCCAGGACTACAAGCCGTACGTGCCCAAGACGCCCTGTGCGTACCGCAATCCGGGGCGGCTGGAGCCGGGCGGGGTGCTGGTGCAGGGCATGAAGGTCGCGATCACAGGGGACACGCGGATCGCCCGTGAGGAACTCGTCGCCCGTTCGGTGGCGGCCGGGCTGAATGTGATGACCTCGGTCAGCGGCCAGACCAGCGTCGTCGTCACCAACGACCCCGGCGCCGGGTCCGGGAAGCTGCGTCGTGCCGCGGAGGCGGGGGTCGGGTCGGTGGACGAGGCGACGTATCTGCGGTTGCTGGAGAACGTGCGGCCCGGGCAGGCCAAGGGCGTGGCCCGGCAGCGGCGTGCCGAGGGAACGCCCACTGAGGCGAAGGCCGTACGACCTGCGGCCGAACCCGTGCCGGTACCTGGCCTTCCGACCCAGCGCACCGCCGCCCCGTCGCTCGGCGGCCGCCGGGTTCTCGTCCTGGGCGGCACCCACGACGCGGCCGCGGAAGCACGGGCGCGTGCCGTCGCTCTCGGTGCCTCGGCCGCGGTGAACCTGTCGGCGAGCGTGACCGACGTCGTCGTACTCCCCGGCGGGGAAGCGGACCGACGGATGGGGCGCATCGCCACCCTCGGTCTGCGGGTGCACGACGCCGACTGGCTTCTCGCGCCCGCCCCGGCTGCGGCGCCGGGCACGGCCGGGGAAGTGTCGGACACGGCGGCGATACTGGTCCGCGGTGCCGTCCTCGACCTCTCCGACACCGGCACGGCCTGGACGGTGGCCGCCACCTGGCGTCAGCAGACCGTGTGCGACGTGGATGTCGTCGCCTTCGCGGTCGATGCGCGGGAACAGGTGGCGGGGGACGAGGACTTCGTCTTCTACGGTGCCCCCGAGCACCCGGACGGCACCGTACGGCTCGCCACGGACGGTCCGACCGAGCAGGCCGTCACCGTCGATCCGGAGCGGCTGCCCCTGGAAGTCCACCGGGTCGTCGTCGCCGCCGCGATCGACGGTGCCGCGACCTTCGCCGACGTCGGGGCCGTCGAGATCACCGTCACCCGCGGGGTCGGCGCGGCCCCGGCCGCCCGGGCCACCCTCGACGCCGCCACCACCGAGCGCACCCTGATCCTCGCCGAGCTCTACCGCAGGGGCGACGGATGGCGGCTGCGTGCCGTCGGGCAGGGGTACGACCATGGACTGGCCGACCTCGCTCGCGGTTACGGCGTCGATGTCGCCGAGTGACCTCCAAGGGCGGCCTGCCACAGCGGACAGGCAGAATGCCCGTATGACCGTTTACTGCGCTGTGCTGGACGACTACCAGGGCGCCGCCCTGGCCCTGGCGGACTGGAGTGGCCTCGAGGGCCGGGTCGAGGTGCGTGCGTTCCGTGAACACATCGCCGACCGGGACAAGCTGGCCGCCGAACTGGCCGACTGCGAGATCGTCGTGGCCATGCGAGAGCGCACGCCCTTCGACGCCGATCTGCTGAGTCGGCTGCCCCGGCTGCGGCTCCTGGTGACCAGGGGGATGCGCAACGCCTCCATCGACCTCGCCGCGGCGGCAGCCCAGGGGGTGACCGTGTGCGGTACGGCCAGCAGCTCCACCCCGCCCGTCGAGCTGACCTGGGCGCTGCTGCTCGGCCTCGCCCGGCAGGTCACCGTCGAGAGCCGGGCGATGCGCGAGGGCGGGCCGTGGCAGTCCACCGTCGGGCAGGACCTGCACGGTCGCACCCTGGGCCTGCTCGGCCTCGGGAAGATCGGTACGCGGGTGGCCAGGGTCGCCGCCGCCTTCGGCATGGAGGTCCTGGCGTGGAGTCAGCACCTCACCGCCGAGCGGGCGGCGGAAGAGGGGGTCCAACTCGCCGACAGCAAGGAGGACTTGCTGCGCCGCAGCGACTTCGTCTCGGTCCACCTCGTGCTGTCCGACCGCACCCGCGGGCTGCTCGGCGAGCCGGAACTGCGCGCCATGCGCCCGCACGCCTTCCTGGTCAACACCTCCCGCGCCGCCATCGTCGACCAGGAGGCGCTGCTGCGTGCCCTGCGCGAGGGCTGGATCGCCGGCGCCGGTCTCGACGTCTTCGACACCGAGCCCCTGCCCGCCGACGACCCCCTGCGCACCCTGCCGAACGTGCTGGCCACCCCGCACCTCGGCTATGTCACCGAGCACAACTACCGCACGTACTACCGGGAAGCGGTCGAGGACATCGCCGCCTACCTCGACGGCAGCCCTGTGCGCACGCTGACCTGAAAGGCACGGCCTAGATAGGGCCTGTCCGGCGGACCCCCACTCTCGACTGCGCTCGAGCGGGGGGACCCCCACCGCGTCGCCGCCCTCCTCCGCCTTGCATTCCGACGCACCAGCCCCCGCTCACCAGCGTCGATGCGACACCGCTGCTTCCCTGCGACCTGATCCGCCGGAAGGCCCTAGCGTCCGGGCGCCCGACGTACCCCCGTCGCCGCCACCACCGCCCCCAGTACGCACAGCGCCCCCGCGACCAGCACCGCCGTGTGTACGCCGTTCATGAAGGCCTGGTGGCTGCCCTCGACGACCGCCGACCTCAGCCGCTCCGGCATCTCCGCGGAGACGGGGGCGGCACCCATGGCCACCGCGTCCTTCGCCTCGGCCAGCGCGGTCGACGTCCCGGCGGGGACGCCGGCGGAAATCAACTCGTCGGTGAGGGTGGCGCCGACGCGGCTCGTGATGAGGGAGACCAGCACGGACGTACCGAGCGCGCCGCCGATCTGGAGCGCGGTGGCCTGGAGACCGCCCGCCACTCCGCCGTCCTTCACCGGCGCGTTGCCGACGATCGCGTCGGAGGAGGACGCCATCACCATGCCGACGCCCAGACCGAGGGCGATGAACGGCGGCCACATGGTGGTGTACGAGGAGTCCGCGCTCCAACTCAGCATGGTGAAGCAGGCGATGGCCTGGAGCGCCATGCCGAGCGGCATCGTCAGGCGCGGGCCGAAGCGGTCCGTGAGCGCGGCGCCCAGCGGGGAGGCCACGACCGAGGCCAGGCTCAGCGGCAGGGTGCGGACACCGGCCTCGACGGGGGAGAAGCCGCGCACGTTCTGCAGGTACAGCATGACAAAGAAGATCACGCCGAGCAGCACGAAGAAGTTCAGCGCGGTGATGACCGTGCCGATCGTCAGCGCCGGGTTGCGGAACAGGCGCATCGGCAGGAGCGGGGAAGCCACCCGGGTCTCGTACCGGCCGAAGAGCACCAGGATCAGTACGCCCGCCGTGATCGCGCCCAGCGTGCCGCCCGAAGTCCAGCCCCACGTCTCGCCCTTGACCACTCCGAGGACGACGGCGAGCAGGCCGAGCGCGAGGAGAGCGACACCGGCGATGTCGAACTTCTCTTCCGCCGCGGCCGTGTTCCTGCTCTGCGGCAGGACTGCCGCGCTGAAGACGATCGCCACGACGCCGATCGGGGCGTTGATGTAGAAGACGGACTCCCAGTTGACGTGCTGCACCAACAGGCCGCCGACTATGGGGCCGAGGGCCGTCGACACCGACGAGACCATCGCCCAGATGCCGACCGCCATCCCGAACTTCTTCGGCGGGAACACCGCGCGCAGCATGCCCAGGGTGTTCGGCATCAGCAGTGCGCCGAAGAAGCCCTGCACCGCGCGGAAGACGATGACGCCGGTGATCGAGCCGGACAGGCCGATGGCGACGGACGCGGCGGTGAAGCCCGCGACGCCGATCAGATAGAAGGTACGGCGGCCGAAGCGGTCGCCGAGCTTGCCGCCGAGGATCAGGGCGGCGGCGAGGGCGAGCAGATAGGCGTTGGTGACCCACTGGAGGTCGGCGGTGGAGGCGTGGAGGTCCCGGCCGATCTCCGGGTTGGCGATCGAGACGACCGAGCCGTCGAGGCCGACCATGAAGAGGCCGAAGGCGACGGCCACAAGGGTCAGCCAGGGGTTGGCGCGCGGGCCGCGGGGTGTCGCGGTGGCGTCCGTAGGGGTGGTCAGGGTGGCGGAGGGCATGGCTGTGCCGGTCCTTCGTGAGGCGTAGGGGAGAACACGTGCGCGCACCGGACCGCCGAGGGTCCGGTGAGGGCGTGAGTGATCAGCGGGCGTGGGTGTGGAGGTGTCCGCTGAGCGACTCGAGTGCTCCCAACGCCGAGCCGAGGGCGTCCAGTTCGCCGTCGGTGAGGGCGCGCAGGGCGCGCGCGAGATGGGCGCCCTTGAGCTGGTTGACCTCGGCGAGACGTTGCCGGGAGGTCGGGGTGAGATGCAGATGCGCGACCCGCTTGTCGGCGGGGTCCGGCCGGCGTTCCAGCAGTCCCAGCTCGGTCATCTGTGTGACCAGCGCGCTCACGTTGTTCGGCTTCATCAGCAGGGCGTCCGCGGTCTCGCGCACGGTCACGCCCTCGTGTGCCTCGACATGGCGCAGCAGGGCCAGCTGGGCCTCGGGCGGCTTGGGGTGCGGGAAGTCCTGGCCGACCTGGCGGTCCAGGGCGCGGTAGAGGGCGGGCAGGCACGCCGCGAGGCCTGCGGCCACGTGGTCGATGTCCTGGCGCATGGGGGAAGGATAAGTATCCCGTAATACCTATGTCAACATAGGTGATCGGCCCGGGCATGCGTGTGGGGCGACCCGTACGGGCCGCCCCACATCAACGGATCAAGCGATCAGACCAGGTCGAAGCGGTCCGCGTTCGAGACCTTGACCCATGCCGCGACGAAGTCCTTCACGAACTTCTCCTTCGCGTCGTCGCCCGCGTACACCTCGGCCAGCGCCCGCAGCTCGGAGTTCGAGCCGAAGACCAGGTCGGCACGGGTGCCGGTCCACTTGACCTCGCCGGTGGCGTCGTCGCGGGACTCGAAGACCGTCTGGTCCTCGGAGACGGCGGTCCAGGTCTGGCCCAGGTCGAGCAGGTTGACGAAGAAGTCGTTCGTCAGCTTGCCCGGGGTCTTCGTGAGGACGCCGTGCGCGGTGTTCTGGTAGTTGGCGCCCAGGACGCGCAGACCGCCGACGAGGACGGTCAGCTCGGGGGCGCTCAGGCCCAGCAGGTTCGCCTTGTCGAGCAGCAGGAACTCGGCCGGCAGCCGGTTGCCCTTGCCGAGGTAGTTGCGGAAGCCGTCGGCGGTGGGCTCCAGCGCGGCGAAGGACTCCGCGTCCGTGTGCTCCTCCGTGGCGTCCACACGACCCGGGGTGAAGGGCACCTCGATGTCGTGACCGGCGTCCTTGGCGGCCTTCTCGACACCGGCGGCACCACCGAGGACGATCAGGTCGGCGATCGAGACCTTCTTGGCGCCGGTGTTGAACCCGGCCTGGATCCCTTCGAGGACGCGCAGCACCTGGGCCAGCTGGTCGGGCTCGTTGACCTCCCAGCCGGCCTGCGGCTGGAGGCGGATACGGGCGCCGTTGGCACCGCCGCGCTTGTCGCTGTTGCGGTACGTCGAGGCCGACGCCCACGCGGTGGACACCAGCTGCGCGACCGACAGGCCGGACTCGAGCAGCTTGGCCTTGAGCGCCGCGACGTCGGCGGCGTCGATGGCCTCGCCCTCGGCCTCCGGCAGCGGGTCCTGCCACAGCAGGGTCTCCGCCGGGACCTCGGAGCCGAGGTACAGCGACTTCGGGCCCATGTCACGGTGGGTCAGCTTGTACCAGGCGCGGGCGAAGGCGTCCGCGAACTGGTCGGGGTTCTCGTAGAAGCGACGCGAGATCTGCTCGTAGACCGGGTCGAAGCGCAGCGACAGGTCGGTGGTGAGCATCGTCGGGAGCTTCTTCTTCGACGCGTCGTGGGCGTCGGGGATGATCGCCTCGGCGTTCTTGGCGACCCACTGGTGGGCGCCGGCCGGGCTCGCCGACAGCTCGTACTCGTACTCGAAGAGGTTCTTGAAGAACCCGTTGCTCCACTGGGTCGGCGTGGCGGTCCAGGTGACCTCCAGGCCGGAGGTGATCGCGTCGCCGCCCTTGCCGGAGCCGTAGGTGCTGGCCCAGCCGAGGCCCTGCGCCTCGATCGGGGCGGCCTCGGGGTCGGCGCCGACGTTGTCGGCCGGGCCGGCGCCGTGGGTCTTGCCGAAGGTGTGGCCACCGGCGATGAGGGCGACGGTCTCCTCGTCGTTCATCGCCATCCGGCGGAAGGTCTCACGGATGTCGCGGGCCGCGGCGATCGGGTCCGGGTTGCCGTTGGGGCCCTCGGGGTTGACGTAGATCAGACCCATCTGGACCGCGCCGAGCGGGCTCTCCAGCTCACGGTCGCCCGTGTAGCGCTGGTCGTCGAGCCAGACCTTCTCGGGACCCCAGTAGACGTCCTCCTCCGACTCCCAGACGTCCTCGCGGCCGCCGCCGAAGCCGAAGGTCTCGAAGCCCATGGACTCAAGGGCCACGTTGCCGGCGAGGATCATCAGGTCGGCCCAGGACAGGCTCTGGCCGTACTTCTTCTTCACCGGCCACAGGAGTCGGCGGGCCTTGTCCAGGTTGCCGTTGTCCGGCCAGCTGTTCAGCGGGGCGAAGCGCTGCTGGCCGGCGCCGGCGCCGCCGCGGCCGTCGCTGATGCGGTAGGTGCCGGCGCTGTGCCAGGCCATCCGGATCATGAAGGGGCCGTAGTGCCCGAAGTCGGCCGGCCACCAGTCCTTGGAGTCCGTCAGTACCTCGGCGATGTCCTGTTTCACGGCCGCCAGGTCCAGGGCCTGGAACGCGGCCGCGTAGTCGAACTCCTCACCGAGCGGGTTCGCCACGGCGGGGTTCTTGGCGAGGATCTTCAGGTTCAGTCGCTCCGGCCACCACTGGCGGTTGCCGCCACCCTGGGTGGGGTGCAGGGCGCGGTCGTGCGCCACGGGGCACTTGCCCTCGGGGGCGGCGTTGCTCTCGGACATGGGGGAATCCTTCCGGACGGGGCGGATCGTTGAAGCGCAGGAACTGCTGGTGGTGCTGGTGGTGCTGGTGGGGCTCAGGAACTGCTGGTGGACGAGCAGGCGGGGCACAGGCCCCAGTAGATGACCTCGGCCTCGTCGACGGTGAAGCCGCGGTCGTCCGCTGCGGTCAGACAGGGGGCATGACCGACCGCGCAGTCGACGTCGACGACGACGCCGCACGACCGGCACACCAGGTGGTGGTGGTTGTCGCCGACACGGCCTTCGAAGCGGGCGGGGCTGCCCGGCGGCTCGATACGGCGCACCAGCCCGGCCGTGGTCAGCGCGTGGAGGGCGTCGTACACGGCCTGGAGCGATATGTGACCGACCCGGTCGCGCACACCCTCGGCGATCATCTCGACGCCGAGGTGGTCCCCGGCGCGGACGGTCTCCAGCAGGGCGACCCGGGCGGCTGTCACCCGCAGGCCGGCACCGCGCAGCTCATCGGCGGGGGTCGGGGTCCGGGGTGCGGTCATGCGGACAACCTACCGCGCTAAACACGAATAGTTCAAGAAAAGGAATCCTCCCAGTTTGGTGACGCGCATCTTGACCGGAAGAGAACCCCCGGGGATCCGGGGAGGGGGCGCGCGGGATCACCGTCGTAGCAGCCGCGCCGCCCCGATCGCCGCCCCGATCGCGGCACCCGCCGCCGCCCCGCTCCCCGCCAGCGCGAGCGCCTGGGCCCGCCGTCCCGGAGGCGCCGGGCGGACGCCCGGGGCCACCCCGTACGCGCTGCCCGGAGCGCTGCCGTCCGGCAGCCCCACCGCCAGCAGCTCCGCCAGATGGACCGCCTCATGGCCGCCGCTGTCGAACTCGGCGATCTGGGTACGGCAGCTGAAACCGTCGGCCAGGACCACCGTCTCCGGCGCGGCCTCCCGCAGCCTCGGCAGCAGGACGCGCTCCGCGCAGGCCTCGCTCACGTCCAGATGGCCCGGCTCGAAGCCGAAGTTCCCGGCCAGCCCGCAGCACCCGGAGTCCAGGCGCTCGGCGTCGACACCGGCCCGCCGCAGCAGCGCGGCGTCGGCGTCCCAGCCGAGGACCGCGTGCTGATGGCAGTGCACCTGGGCCAGGGCGCGCGCGGACCGCTCCGGGACCTGTGGGGGTACATAGCCGGGGGAGTGCTCGGTGAGCAGCTCCGCGAGCGTCACCGTCCGGTCGCGCAGCCGTCGTACGTCCCGGTCGCCGGGGAACAGGTCGCCCGCGTCGGAGCGGAACACCGCCGAGCAGCTCGGCTCCAGCGTGACCACCAGCCCGTCGTCCCGCACATGCGGCGCGAGACGTCGTACGGTACGGCCCAACACCCGCTCGGCGACGCCCAGTTGCCCGGTGGAGATCCAGGTCAGCCCGCAGCACAGCGGCTCGGTCGGCAGCTCCACCCGCCAGCCCGCGTGCTCCAGCAGGGCCACGGCGGCCCGGCCGACGTGCGGATGGAAGTGGTTGGTGAAGGTGTCCGGCCACAGCAGGACACTGCCGCGCGAACCGTCGCCGTACGGCTCATGGCGGGCGAACCACTGTTGCAGCGTCTCCCCGGCGAACAGCGGAATCTCCCGGTTCTCCACCCCGGCGGCGGCCACGGCCGCCCTCGACAGGACCGGGGTGTGGGTGAGCGCGTTCACGGCCGGGCCGAGCCGGGAGCGGCCCACGGCCTGCGCCACCAGCGGCAGCCAGCCCATCGACAGGTGCGCGCGGGGCCTGCGCCACCAGCGGCCCTCGTAGTGATGGGAGAGGAACTCCGCCTTGTACGTCGCCATGTCGACGTCGGCCGGACAGTCGCTCTTGCAGCCCTTGCAGGCCAGACACAGATCGAGCGCGTCGTGCACCGCCCGTGACCGCCAACCGTCCTGGATCGCGCTGTCGCCATGACCGTCGAGCATCTCGAACAGCAGCCGCGCCCGGCCCCGCGTGGAGTGCTCCTCCTCCCGGGTGACCTGGTACGACGGGCACATCACCGACCCCTCGCTGGTCAGCTGCCGGCATTTGCCCACGCCCACACAGCGGTTGGCGGCATCGGCGAAGGAGCCGCCGTCGTCCGGGAACTGGAAATGCAGGTCCTTCGGGGCGTACGGGGCCCAGTCACCGCCGAGCCTGAGGTTCTCGTCGAGGCGGTACGGCGTCACGACCTTCCCGGGGTTCATCCGGTTGAGCGGGTCGAAGGCACCCTTCAACTCCTCGAACGCGGCGACCAGTTGCTCCCCGAACATTCGCGGCAGCAGCTCGCCCCGGCTCTGCCCGTCGCCGTGCTCACCGGAGAACGAGCCGCCGAACTCGGCGACCAGATCGGCCGCCCGCTCCATGAACCGCCGGTACGCGGCGACCCCGTCGGCCGAGTACAGGTCGAAGGGGATCCGGGTGTGCACGCACCCCTGACCGAAGTGGCCGTACAGGCTGGGCCCGGTGTCGCTGAGATACCCGAACTCGTCGTACAGGTGCCGCAGTCGGCGCAGATAGTCGCCGAGCCGCTCGGGCGGTACCGCCGAGTCCTCCCAGCCCTCGAAGGTGTCGGGCCGGCCCGGGATGTGCGCGGTGGCGCCGAGGCCGGCCTCGCGGACCTGCCACAACTCCGCCTCGTGGGACGGGTCGTCGAGGAAGGCGACCGTGGCATCGTGCTCGGACTCGTGCAGTGCGTCCAGCATCCGGTGCGCGTGCTCATCGGACTCCTCGACGGTGTCACCGCCGAACTGCACCATCAAATAGGCGTTTCCCTCGGGGAGTTGGGCGCGCGCCTTCGGATTGAGACGCTTGATCCGCTCGTCCCGGATCAGCCGTGAGTCGACGCCTTCGAGCGCGATCGGCTCGTACGGCAGGATCGCGGGTACGGCGTCGGCGGCCGTGTCGATGTCCGGGAAGCCGAGGACGACCAGCGTCTGCTCCTTCACCACCGGCACCAGCTTCAGTTCGGCGCGCAGGACGGTCACCAGCGTCGACTCGCTGCCGACGAGCAGGCCGGCGACGTCGAAGCCGTGCTCGGGCAGGAGGGAGTCGAGGTTGTAGCCGGAGACCCGGCGGGGGATGTCCGGGAAGCGGTGGCGGATCTCGTCGGCGTGGGTGTCACGGAGGGCGCGCAGATGGCGGTAGAGGGTGGCGCGCAGGTCGCCCTGCCGTTCGATCGCGGCGTACTCCTCGTCACTGGTGGGGCCGCACCAGAACCGGGTGCCGTCGTAGAGGAGCACCTCCAGGCGCGCGATGTTGTCCACGACCTTGCCGTACGCCTGGGCGGTGGCGCCGCAGGAGTTGTTGCCGATCATGCCGCCGAGCGTGCAGTTGGCGTGCGTGGCCGGTTCCGGGCCGAACCTGAGCCCGGTGGGGGCGAGCCGGCGGTTGAGGTCGTCCAGGACGATGCCGGGCTGGACGACGCAGGTACGGGCGTCGGCGTCCACGGATTCGAGACGACCGCAGTACTTCGACCAGTCGATCACCACCGCGGTGTTGGTGCACTGACCGGCGAGGCTGGTACCGCCACCCCGGGACAGCACGGGGGCGTCGTACTCCCGGGCGACCGCCACGGCCTCGGCCGCGGCCTCGGGGGTACGCGGCACGACCACGCCGATCGGGGTCTGCCGGAAGTTGGAGGCATCGGTGGAGTAGGCGGCACGGGACCCGGCATCGAAGCGGACCTCGCCGTCCACGCGGTGACGGAGGGCTGATTCCAGGGTGGGCATGGACGCCGGGTACCCAGATTTACGGGTCGACGGGCTCCGTCGTCGCCTCCGGTATCAGCGCGCGCAGCGCCTCGCACTGGGCCGGGCCCATGACGCGGGACAGGCCCTCAGTGACCGTCTCGGCGAGGGTTGCGGAGGCGTCTTTGAGCAGGCCTCGGGCCTTTTCGGTGAGGGCCACCTCTACGCCTCGTTTGTCGCCGCAGACGGACTGGCGGGTGATCAGGCCCGCGTGCTGGAGGCAGGCGATCTGGTAGGTGAGGCGAGTCTTGGGGCGGCCGAGGAGTTCGGCGACGCGGGTCATGCGCAGCGCCTCGCCGGAGTGTCCGGCCAGCAGGCACAGGATCAGGAACTCGTCGTGGGAGACGTCCAGCCGCTCCTTGACCACGGAGCGCAGCTCCTGCTCGACGGCCCCGGTCGCGGCCAGCATCAGCATCCAGGCGTGCAGTTCCGCGGGGAGCAGCCCGTCACTCGCGGACGCGGGGCAGTCGGAGTGGTCGGGGTGGTGGGAGTCGGCGGCCATGGGTTCCAGTGTATCTGTTGTTCAAATTTGGATTAGAGGCTACGGTGGGTCGTATCGCATCATCCAAATTTGGACTACAGCCTCGCAGGAGTGAGAACCATGACCGTCGCCGTCGAAACCGGGACCTGGCAGCTCGACACCGCCGCCACGACCGTGGGGATCAAACACAGGACGATGTGGAACCTGGTCACCGTGAAGGGCACCTTCGGCGCCGTCAACGGTCAGGGCGAGGTACGGACCGACGGGTCGGCCGTGGGCACCCTGACCCTGGACGTGGCCTCCCTGGACACCAAGAACGCCAAGCGGGACACGCACCTGAGGTCCGCCGACTTCTTCGACGCCGACAACCACCCCGAGATCACCTTCGCGGTGCGCAGCGCCGAGCTGCGCGACGGGGAGAAGGTTCATGTGATCGGTCAGCTGACCGTGCGCGGCATCAGCCGTCCGCAGTCCTTCACCGCCCGGCTCGTCGGCGCGGACGCCGACTCGGTCACCCTGGACACCGAGTTCTCCGTGGACCGCGCGCAGTTCGGCATGGGCTGGAACCAGCTGGGCATGATCCGCGGCCTCACCACGGTCACCGCCACACTGCGGTTCACCCGGACGGCAGCCTGACGTAGGTGGTCGACAGGGTCTGGGGTGCGGCCGTGAAGACCCGCAGCCGCAGGTGCGCGCCGGCCCTGGGGATGACGTACCGCCCGCCGTACGGCTCGGCGGGCGGCCCGAGCTCGTAGCTCGCCGTGGTGTGGGCCGGGAGGGACTTCGGGCCGCGCACGATCCGCCAGTACCGGCTCATGCCCTGGCCCGCGGTCAGCATGAAGTGGGGCGTGAGCGTGGTGCCGGAGGTGTTCGTGACCGTGAGGGCGAGCCGGGACGCCGTGACCGGACGGGAGCGGTGCAGTGCCGTGACGTGCAGGTGGAGGGGCGGTTCGCCCGTTGCGGCGAGGGTGGCCGCCAGGAGGGCCGGGACCAGGGCCAGCGCGGCTACGGCGACCCGGGTGCGGTGGGTGCCCAGGCGTGGCTGCCACGCGCCCGCGAACTCCGACGCCGGTGCCGTGACCGCCGTCGCCAGCCACAGCGGCGTCATCATCAGGTAGTAGCCGTCCTGCGAGCGGGTCGCCAGGAAGAAGGCGCACCAGGGCAGGACCGTCGCCGCGGGGCCGAGCCGGCGTACGAAGAGCACGAAGACCAGGAACAGGCCCGCCGCCAGCAGCAGGCTCGCGTGGGAGTACCAGTCGAGCCGGTCGCTGCCGTTCGTGAGGTACAGGGACACGTCCACCAGGCCCTGGCCGTGCAGCACCGCCCCCTGGGTGAGCGGCAGGGCGATGCCGTCCAGCCAGGCCGTCGGTTCGCTCACGACGAAGTACGTGTTGATCAGCAGCCATACGGTGGCCGCGACCCCGGTGAACCGGAGCACGAGCAGGGCCGCCGGACGGGCGCCCAGTTCGCCTCGGCGTACGGCGTAGAGGCCGGCCAGGAGGAACGGGGCCAGGAACCACGGGAGTTGCTGTGCGGCGCAGGCCGCGCCGAGGCAGGCGGCACGTGCCATGCCGGGCGCACCCAGGCGGCCGCCCCTTCCGATGCGCGGCCAGCCGACGACCACGGGGACCAGCAGGGCCAGGCCCACGATCGCCGGGTAACCGAGCCGGGCGTACTGGGGCAGGATGCCGAAGCCGAGGAAGACCATGGTCGCCGTCGGGCGCCAGGGGGCGGGCAGCATCCGCCACAGGGCGATGGCGCCGACGATCAGCGCGGCCGTGCTCACCGCCGTCGCCGGGGCGGCCCCGTGGCCCAGCCAGAGGAGGGGCGCGGTCAGCAGCGGGGCCAGTGGGGGATAGCCGTAGGTGAGGTCGTAGGTGCCGGTGACCGTGGGGGTGAGGGCCACGGTCCGGCCGAACAGCCAGGGCCATGGCCTGCCGTACATCGGATGGCCCGCGGCCAGCTCCTTCGCCGCCTGGGTCGTCAGCTGGGCCTCGTCGCTGCCCTGGTGGAGCAGCACCCAGGCGCACACCGTCAGCGTCACGGCCGTCAGCAGGATCAGCAGGTCGAGGCGGGCCAGGGAGCGGCGGCGGCGGACCGTCAGGGCCAGCACCCCGCACGCCAGGATCGAGACGTAACAGAGGGAGATGACCGCGGCCACCGCCGGCCGGTGCGCCGCCGCCCGCGTCCACACCGCGCGCGTGCCGATGAAGAGGCTGATGTCGGCGAGGAGGGTGAGGACCCGGTGCCACTGCGCGGGAGGTTCCGAGGCGGGGCGTTCCGGGGCGGCGGACACCGCCGGCTGCGTCCGCCGGCCGGGTGCCACCGGCGTCATGTCTGCCAAGTGCACGGCACGGACCGTAATCGGGCCCGGTGAGCGGGGCGGTGACGGAGGTGAAGAGTCCGGTGTGAGACCGGTAAAAAAGTATGGTCAGTACACATCCCGTACATATCGCTTCGCCGTCGCCAGCTGCTTCACGTACGCCGTCGCCTCGTCCTCCGTCAGACCGCCGTGCGTGACCGCGATGTCCCTGAGGGCCCGGTCCACGTCCTTCGCCATGCGGGAGGCGTCGCCGCAGACGTAGAAGTGGGCGCCGTCCTGGAGCCAGCGCCACAGCTCGGGGCCGTGTTCGCGCATCCGGTCCTGGACGTAGACCTTCTGCCGCTGGTCGCGGGAGAAGGCGGTGTCGAGACGGGCGAGGGTGCCCTCGGCGAGGAGCTCGGTCAGCTCCTCCTCGTAGTAGAAGTCGCTGGCCTGGTGCTGCTCGCCGAAGAACAGCCAGTTCGGCGCCCGGTGGCCGAGTGCGCGCCGCTCCTGGAGGAAGCCCACGAACGGGGCGACTCCGGTGCCGGGGCCCACCATGATCATGGGTGTGGTCGCGTCGGCGGGCGGGCGGAAGTGCGGGGAGGACTGCACGAAGACCGGCACCTCGGTGCCGGTGTCCGCGTCCGCGAGGAACGGCGAGCAGACCCCGCCGCGCGGCCTGCCGTGCAGGTTCTCGTACCGGACCACGGAGACCGTGAGAGAGACCCGGTGCGGGTCGGCCAGCGGGCTCGACGATATGGAGTACAGGCGGGGTTGCAGCTTCTTGAGCACGGTCGCCCAGTCGGCCGCGCCCGCCCGGACCGGGTGTTCGGCGAGGACGTCGACCGCCTGGCGTCCCCAACTCCACTTTGCCAGGCCGTCCTTGTTGTCAGGACGCAGCAGTCGGCGCAACTCCCGGTCGTCGCGGGTGTGTTCGGCGACGAAGCGGAGGAAGTCGGGGGTGATGCGGGTGATGTCGAGGTGGCGGTGCAGGGCCTCGGCGAAGGGGACCTCGTCGACTCCCGCCACGGACACGGCCGTCGAGCCGTCCACGCCGGTCGCCGCCAGCCACTCCGCCACCAGGGACGGGGAGTTGACCGGGCGGACGCCGAGCGCGTCGCCCGCCTCATAGGTCAGGGGAGTGCCGCTCGTGTCGAAGGTGAACCGGCGCACCTCCTTGCCCGCGCCGGGCCGGCTCAGCAGCCGGTTGCCGACGAGCCGGGCGGTGATGGGGGCGGGCCTGGGGGCGCGTGCCTTCGGTTTCTGTGGCGCCTGGCGTGGTGTCTCGGTGTCGCCCAGCGCGGACAGCACCTGGTCCAGCCAGGCGTCCGCGGTCGGCTCGTAGTCCGGTTCGCAGTCCGTGCGCGGGGCGAGCCGGACCGCGCCCAGCTCGTCGAGGCGGGCGTCCAGCCGGCGGCCGTGGCCGCAGAAGTCGTCGTACGACGAGTCGCCGAACGCCAGCACCGAGTACCGGACCCCGTCCAGGCGCGGGGCCTGCTCGGCGGCCAGCAGCTCCCAGAAGCCGGACCCGTTGTCGGGGGCGTCGCCGTCGCCGAAGGTGCTGGTGACCAGCAGCAGGTCGGCGCCCTTCGGGAGGGTGCCGGGGTCGGTGTCGTCCATGCCGAGCAGGCTCGCGCGATGCCCGCTCTCGGACAGGCGGTCGGCGACCGCGCCGGCGAAGTCCTCCGCGTTGCCCGTCTGGGAGGCCCACAGCACGACGATCTCGCGGCCGGGGCGCTCCTGCGGCGCCGCCGCGGAACGCGAGTACATGCCGGCGAGGACACCGTTCACCCACAGCGCGTGCTCCGGGCTGAAGGGCGCGTTCGGCGGCAGCACCGGGACGCCGGGCGCGCCCGAGTCGATGCCCGCGAGGAAGCCGGTGAGGTAGAGCCGCTCCTGCGCGCTGAGGACGGGCGGCGGGGCGGTCGCGAGGCCGAAGGGGTCGGCGCCCGGGGTGACGGAGGTCGGGACGATGACCTCCGAAGGGACCGCGACCTTCGGCTCGTGGACCTTCGCCAGCGACACCGCACACACCTTGAACTCGGGCTGGAAGGAGATCGGGTCGACGGCGTCGCTGGTCACGGCGTTGACGCTCAGATACTCGCCGAACAGGTCGTTCCAGTGGAACGGCGCGAACACGCACCCCGGCCGTACCCGGTCGGTGACCACCGCCGGCAGCACCGCCCGGCCGCGCCGCGAGGCCACCTCCACCCCGTCGCCGTCACCGATCCCGAGCGCCCGCGCGTCCTCGGGGTGCAGCTCCACGAACGGCCCGGGGTTCAGCTTGTTGAGCTTGGCGACCTTCCCGGTCTTGGTCAGCGTGTGCCACTGGTGCTGCACCCGCCCGGTGTTCAGCACGAAGGGGAAGTCGTCGTCCGGCAGCTCGGCGGCCGGCAGATGCGGCCGGGGGTGGAAGACGGCCCGGCCGGTCGGCGTCGGGAAGCGCAGGGTGCCGCCCTCGACGTACCGGATCGGGTTGCGGGCGGGACCGTCCTCGGCGGCGGCCGGCCACTGCACGGGAGTGGAGCGCAGCCGCTCGTAGGTCACCCCGCGCAGATCCCAGCCCGTGACGGGGTTCCAGGCGCGGCGGATCTCCTCGAAGACCTCCTCGGCGCTGTCGTACGAGAAGCCCGTCTCGTACCCCATCTCGCGGGCGACGGCCGCGATGATCCGCCAGTCCGCCATCGCCTCGCCCGGCGGGTCGGCGACAGGGGCGGTCAGGGTGAGGTTGCGCTCGCTGTTGACGAAGACGCCCTCGCCCTCGGTCCACATCGCGCCGGGCAGGACGACGTCGGCGTACGCGTTGGTCTCCGTGTCGGTGAACACGTCCTGGGCGACGACGAACTCGGCGGCTTCCAGGCCCTCGATGACGGTACGGCGGTTGGCGACCGAGGCGACCGGGTTGGTGCAGATGATCCAGCAGGCCTTGATCTCGCCGTCGGCCATCTTCTGGAACATCTCGATCGTGCCCTTGCCGACGCCGTCCTTGCGGACGGTGCCGGGCGGCAGCTCCCAGAGGTCCTCGATGAACGCGCGCTCGGCGTCGACGAGGACGGACCGCTGGCCGGGCAGGCCCGGGCCCATGTAGCCCATCTCCCGGCCGCCCATGGCGTTCGGCTGGCCGGTGAGGGAGAAGGGGCCGGAGCCGGGGCGGCAGATGGCGCCGGTCGCGAGGTGCAGGTTGACCAGGGCGTTGGTGTTCCAGGTGCCGTGCGTGGACTGGTTGAGGCCCATGGTCCACAGGCTCATCCACTCACCGGCCTCGCCGATCAGCCGCGCTGCCGTGCGCAGGTCCTCCTCGGCCAGCCCCGTGAGCCCCGCGACGGCCGCCGGCGTGTAGTCGGCGAGGAACTCGGGCATCGCCTCCCAGCCCTCGGTGTGCGCGGCGATGAAGTCGGGGTCGGTGCGGCCGTCGGCGAGGAGGAGGTGGAGCAGGCCGTTGAGGAGGGCGAGATCGGTACCGGGCTTGATCTGGAGGAACAGGTCCGCCTTCGCGGCCGTCGCGGTACGCCTCGGATCGACGACGATCAGCTTGGCGCCCGCCTTGACCCGCTCCATCATCCGCAGGAAGAGGATCGGGTGGCAGTCGGCCATGTTCGAGCCGATGACGAAGAAGGCATCGGCCTTCTCGAAGTCCTCGTACGATCCCGGCGGCCCGTCGGCGCCCAGCGACAGCTTGTAACCGGCCCCGGCGCTCGCCATGCACAGCCGGGAGTTCGACTCGATCTGGTTCGTCCGTACGAACCCCTTGGCGAGCTTGTTCGCCAGGTACTGGGCCTCCAGGCTCATCTGCCCGGAGACGTAGAAGGCGAGCGCGTCCGGCCCGTACGTGTCGATGATCCGGCGGAGCCTGCGAGCCGTCTCGGAGATCGCGTCCGCCATCGGGGCGGGCACGGGCTCCTCGCCCCGGTCGTCCCTGACCAGCGCGGTGGTCAGCCGGCCGGGTGCGGCGAGCATCTCGGCCGTGGTCGCGCCCTTGGTGCACAGCCGCCCCGCGTTCGCCGGGTGCGCCTTGTCGCCGCCGGCCTTCAGGACGGTACGGCGGCCGTCCGGCCCCCTCCCGATGTCCAGCACGATCCCGCAGCCCACCCCGCAGTAGGAGCAGACCGAGCGCACCTGGGACGTGGGGGTGGTGGGGGTCACACGCTGCTCTTTCCTGACGGCCGGCTCCTGGTCGAGAGCGTACGAATCGCCCATTACGTCGATGTCACATGGCTTGATCATGAGGAGTTACGTCGGCCACACAGCGCTCGACGGCCCGATGTGAGGGGGTGTGACGGTGGCGGTCCGTGTCGCTGTTGGGCCGAACGGGTGACTTGGCGTAAGAATTGGCTGGTGCAGGCAATGAAGGCGAGCGATTTCGGGGGGAGCCGGTGAACAGCCACGACGTCACCGATGAACAGTGGGAAGGGCTCGCCCAGGTCGTTCCTTTGCGTGGCCGGGACGCCTGGCCGTCCTCGGTGGGCCATCGGGCGATGCCGGAGGCGGTCACGGAGCGGCGCCGCCGGTTCGTCGTCCTCCGCGTCAATGTGTTCGGGGACGCCCGCGAGGTCGCCGAGACGCTGATGGCGGGCATACCGGTGCTGCTCGATCTGACCGGCGCGGAGGGCGACGTCGCCAAGCGCGTCCTCGACTTCAGCACGGGCGTGGTCTTCGGGCTGAACAGCGGGATGCACCGGGTCGACCGCAATGTGTTCCTGCTGACGCCGCCCGGGACCGAGGTGAGCGGGTTGATGGAGGGGGCCGCGGGGACACACAGCGGGTGACGCCGCCGGGCCGTTGAGGTGCGGTGTCGCTCGATCGTAGGAAGGCTGCCCCGGAGGAACGGTTCGGCCGGTGGCGGAGTCCTACGGTCCGGATATGGCTGTGTCCTCAGCGTTGTCGACGTCGGCAGTCTCTGCCGAGCCCGTGGTGCCGTCGCAAGGGCGGCCCCGGGCCGCGGAGACCTCTTCGGTGCTTCCCGCACCCGGTGACCACCGCTCCCGCCGCCCCCACCTCACCGAGCTGCGGCTGTCCGCGTTCGCCTCCCACCGGGGCGCCGGGTTCCCGCTCGGGCCGCTCACCCTGTTCTCCGGGCCCAGCGGCTGCGGCAAGACGAGCGCGCTGCGGGCGTACGAAGCACTGGCCCGGCTCGGGGGCGGCGCCGAACTCGGGGAGGTGTTCGTCGATCCGCACGCGTGCGTGCCGGAGCGCGCCCGGCCCGATGCCCAGCGGCGGCGCGGCTTCCGGATCGGCTGCACGGCCGACGGACCCGAGGGTCCGATCCGGCTCGACGTCGCCGTACAGGCCGAGCCCGACCTGCGGATCGTGGGGGAGCGGCTGACGTCCGGCGGCCTCGTCCTGCTGGAGACGGCGCTGCGCGACCCCTCGCGTCGCGCCGTGCAGGCCGCCTGGCACACCGCCGGGGCCACGCCGGTGACCCGTGCTCCGCTGCCGGACGACCGGCTCGGTACCGCGCTGCTCCCGTTACGCGTGGCGGGCAAGACCGACGGACAGCGCCGGGTGCTCGCCGCCGCCGAACAGATGGTGGTCGCCCTGCGGTCGGTGTTCGCCTGCGATCCGCGCCCCGACCGGATGCGGCTGCCCGTCCCCGTCGGCTCCGGGCGGCTGCTCGGTGGCTGCGACAACCTCGCCGACGTGCTGGGGCGGACCCGCGCGGAATGCGGCCGACGGCACGCGCAGTTCGTCACGGCCGTGCGCGCCGGGTGTGCGGGGCCGGTGACGGACGTGCTGGCCGAGCCCCTCGGGGACGGGACGGTCCGGGCGGTGCTCGACCGCGGTGCCGGTCCGCGTACGGCGCTCGGGCGGCTGGGCGACGGCGAGCTGCGGTACATCGCGCTCGCCCTCGTGCTGTTCACCGGGCCCGGGGTGCTGGAGGTCGACCCGGCCGGTGAGGTGCCGGCGGCGATGCAGGCGCTGACGGTCCTCGCCGACGACATCGACCGCCGACTGGACCCGCGCCAACGCGGCGAACTGCTGCGGCTCGCGGCCCTGATGTGCGACCGGGGCACATCCGGTTGCTCGGTACGACCACCGACGCGTCCTGGGCCGCGGGGACGGACGGGATCACGGTGGTACACCTGGAGCCGTGACAGAGCATCTCGATGTGGCGGGGCTTCAGCGCAGGTTGGCCGAGTTCGCGGCAGCCCGGAACTGGCAGCCGTACCACACCCCCAAGAACCTGGTCGCCGCGCTCAGTGTGGAGGCCTCCGAACTGGTGGAGATCTTCCAGTGGTTGACGCCGGAGGAGTCGGCACGGGTCATGGACGACGCCGATTCCGCGCACCGGGTCACGGACGAGGTCGCCGATGTGCTCGCGTATCTGCTCCAGCTGTGCGAGGTGCTGGGGATCGACCCGCTGGCGGCGCTGGACGCGAAGATCGACCGCAATGAGCGGAGGTTTCCGGCGCCGTAGAACTCCCTTGACCGCGAGGAGCCGTGGGAGTCCGGGGAGCCGTACGATCCGTTTTCACTCTCCGCAGTCGAAATCCGGTCTGAAATCGATTCGTTGTCCGCAGATTTCCGCCTTCCTCTGGCTTTTCGTCCCGTGGACCCTCACTCTGGGTAGTGGACAACGGAGTTCGGGTGAACGGGGGCAGCCATGGACGCGGTGCGGCTCATCGTGACGAGCAGGCGGGCCCTCGCGGGGAGCGGCGACACGCCGCAGATCATGACCGAGGTCTGGCAGGCCCAAGCGCTGGCGCAGGCCATAGGAAGCAGACTCGCGGTCTACGGACCGCCCCAACTGCGGGGCGAGGCACTGGGGTTGACGGAGCTGGCGGGCCGGGGCTGCGGAGTCCTGGACCGCCCCCACCTCGACACCGCCGACCTGCGCGCCGCCCAGCTCACCGAACTCGGCGACGCCCGCCAGGCCCTCCTCTACCTCGGCGGCCTCCTCGGCGAGGTGGGCATCGCCCTGGTGGGCCTCGCCTGCGCGGCGGACGACGAGGGCACCTACTGGCAGTGCATGGAGGCCATCGACGCGGCGGACGAATCCAGGGACCGCGTCCGCGACATGCTGCGCAAGCTGGCGGAGAGCGATCCGGTGATACCGGAACGGGAGGCGGGGTGAGGGGAGTTGGGGCGGGGCCTTACTTGGCCTCGGTGTCCTTCGCCCCCCGTCCCGCCGACTGGAGGTCTGCGTCCAGGGCGGACAGGTCCGCGTTGAGGGCCGCCATCAGCTCCTCCATCTGCTGGAGCAAGCCCTTCGGTCGGCCGGCCTCGCCACCTTGCTGTGGGACGGATTCTTCGGACATGACGGCCTCCTCGGCCCAGGCCCCCACGGGAGGCCGACACCTTGACGCCCGGCGCTGACCGGCCGGCGCGGGCGCCGGTCGGTCCGGCTCCGCCCCAGCAACGATCATCACCTCCGCCGGGTCACTGGCCCGGGCAGCGCCCGTGTGCCGCGTTGACGGATTTTCACCCGACCGGGGCGGCGTGGGGCCGACGGGACCAGTGGGGTTGACCGGGGCCGGAGCGTGCAGGATGGAGGTATGGATCTTCGCATTTTCACCGAGCCCCAGCAGGGGGCGACCTACGACACCCTTCTCTCCGTTGCCAAGGCCACCGAGGATCTCGGCTTCGACGCCTTCTTCCGCAGCGATCACTACCTGAAGATGGGCTCGGGTGACGGCCTTCCCGGCCCCACCGACGCCTGGATCACCCTCGCCGGAATCGCCCGCGAGACGAAGCGCATCCGCCTCGGCACCCTGATGACCGCCGGCACCTTCCGGCTCCCCGGCGTCCTCGCCATCCAGGTCGCGCAGGTCGACCAGATGTCCGGCGGCCGGGTCGAACTCGGCCTCGGCGCGGGCTGGTTCGAGGAGGAGCACCAGGCGTACGGCATCCCCTTCCCGAAGGAGAAGTTCGGCCGCCTGGAGGAGCAGCTGGCCATCGTCACCGGCCTGTGGGAGACCGGGCTCGGCGACACCTTCGACTTCCACGGCACGTACTACGACCTGACCGGCTCCCCGGCCCTGCCCAAGCCCGCCCAGGCGAAGATCCCGGTCCTCGTCGGCGGCCACGGCCCGACCCGCACCCCCCGCCTCGCCGCGCAGTACGCCGACGAGTTCAACATGCCGTTCGCCTCCGTCGAGGACAGCGAGCGCCAGTTCGGCCGCGTCCGCGCCGCCGTCGAGGAAGCGGGCCGCGGGGCCGACAGCCTCGTCTACTCCAACGCCCTCGTCGTCTGCGTCGGCAAGGACGACCAGGAGGTCGCCCGCCGCGCCGCCGCGATCGGCCGCGAGGTGCCCGAGCTGAAGGCCAACGGCCTGGCGGGCTCCCCGAGCGAGGTCGTCGACAAGATCGGCCGGTACCAGGAGGTCGGCTCGCAGCGCCTCTATCTCCAGGTCCTCGACCTCGACGACCTGGAGCACCTGGAGCTCATCTCCTCGCAGGTGCAGTCCCAGCTGGGCTGAGTTGTCGTGGGGCCCTCCGGTGGACCAGGTCACCCACCGGACGGCCCCACGTCACGGCTTGCGGCCGATCCCCACATACAGCGGAATCTCCGTACCGCCCTGCCGTTCCCCGAGCTCGGGATGCCACTCGGCGGCCAGTACCACGCCGGGGTCGAGCAGTTCGAGGCCCTTGAAGAAGGCGGAGAACTCCGCGCGGGAGCGCACCTGGGCCGCGGTGCCGCCCTTGCGGTACACCTCCACCACCCGCTCCCAGGTCTCCGGATCGAAGTCGCCGGTCGCGTGGGAGAGCGTCACATAACTCCCGGGCGGCAGCGGTCGCAGCAGCCGGCGCACGATCATGCCCGGTGTGTCCTCGTCCCCCACCAGGTGCAGCAGCGCCACCAGCGACAGCGCGATCGGCTGGGTGAAGTCCAGCGTCTCCCGCGCGGCGGCGATGATCTTCCCCGGCTCCCTCACATCGCCCTGGACGTACGCCGTCCGCCCCTCCGGCGTGCTGTGCAGCAGCGCCTCGGCGTGGCGCAGGACGATCGGGTCGTTGTCCGCGTACACCACCCGGGCCTCGGGGGCGATCCCCTGGACGATCTGGTGGAGGTTCGGCCGGGTCGGGATGCCGGTGCCGATGTCGAGGAACTGGCGGACACCCCGCTCGGCGAGCAGCCGGGAAGCGCGGTGCATGAACGCGCGGTTGGTCCGCGCCATCGCGCTGACGGCGGGGAAGAGGGAGGTCACCTGCTCGGCCGCGGCCACGTCGACGGGGTAGTTGTCCTTGCCGCCGAGGAAGTAGTCGTACATACGCGCCGAGTGGGGCTTGCTCGTGTCCATGGGGTGAGCGCCCGATCCGGTGTCCGTCACGTGGGGCCTCCAGGCGAATAATTCCCGAGTGTTGCCGATGTCCGGTCTGTACGGTGTGCATATCAGCAGTTCAGACCCTACTTGAGGCCCGCCCGTGTTCCTTTCGATCACCACCACCGGCACCCTGGGACGCCCCGCCACCGACCTCGGCTACCTGCTCCACAAGCATCCCGGGAAGGCGCAGGCGTTCTCCACCTCCTACGGCAGGGCCCATGTCCTCTACCCCGAGGCGCGGCCCGAACGCTGCACGGCGGCCCTGCTGCTGGAGGTCGACGCGGTGGCGCTGGTCCGGAAGGGCAAGAGCAAGGGCCGCGGCGGCGCCCCCGACGCGGCGCTCGCGCAGTACGTCAACGACCGTCCCTACGCGGCCTCTTCGCTGCTCGCCGTGGCGCTCAGCGGTGTCTTCTCCAGCGCCATGCGCGGGGTGTGCAACGCCCGTCCCGAGCGGGCCGCGCAGCCGCTGCCGCTGCGCGTCGAGGTGCCCGCGCTGCCGGCCAGGGGCGGTCCGGGGCTCGTACGACAGCTCTTCGAACCGCTCGGCTGGGCGGTCACCGTCGAACCCGTCGCGCTGGACGCGCAGTTCCCCGAGTGGGGCGACTCGCGGTACGTGCGGCTCGAACTGGAGTCCAGTGCGCTGACCCTCGCGCAGGCGCTGCGGCATCTGTACGTCCTCCTCCCGGTCCTCGACGACGCCAAGCACTACTGGGTCTCCGAGGACGAGGTCGACAAGCTGCTGCGCGCCGGTGAGGGCTGGCTGTCCGAGCACCCGGAGCAGAAGCTCATCACCAGCCGCTATCTCTCGCGCCGCTGGTCGCTGACCCGGCAGGCCATGGAGCGGCTGGAACTGGTGCGCCTCGCCGAGGCCGACGACAGCGAGGTCGAGGAGATCGACAACGCCGTCGAGGCCGAGACCGAGGAGGAGACGAAGCCGACGCCGCTCGCCGTGCAGCGGCGGGACGCGATCATCACCGCGCTCCAGGCGTCCGGGGCCGCGCGCGTGCTCGACCTCGGGTGCGGACAGGGGCAGTTGGTGCAGGCGCTGCTCAAGGACCCGCGGTTCACCGAGATCGTGGGCGTCGATGTGTCGGTGCGCGCGCTCACCATCGCGTCCCGGCGGCTGAAGCTGGACCGCATGGGGGAGCGGCAGGCCTCGCGCGTCAGGCTCGTCCAGGGCTCCCTGGCCTACACCGACAAGCGGCTCAAGGGGTACGACGCCGCCGTGCTCAGCGAGGTCATCGAGCACCTCGACCTGCCCCGGCTGCCCGCCCTGGAGTACGCGGTGTTCGGCGCCGCGCGCCCGCGGACCGTCCTGGTGACGACCCCGAACGTCGAGTACAACGTCCGCTGGGAGTCCCTCCCGGCCGGCCATGTCCGGCACGGCGACCACCGCTTCGAGTGGACGCGGGAGGAGTTCCGGGCGTGGGCCGCGGCGGTGGCCGAACGGCACGGGTACGAGGTGGAGTTCGTGCCGGTGGGCCCGGACGACCCCGAGGTGGGTCCGCCCACCCAGATGGCTGTGTTCACCGTACGCAAGGAGAAGGAGGCGAAGGCCGCATGACCGAGACCCAGACCCAGGGACGGGTCCTGCCCGTCACCGACCTCTCCCTCGTCGTCCTCGTCGGCGCCTCCGGCTCCGGCAAGTCGACCTTCGCCCGCAGGAACTTCAAGCCCACCGAGGTGATCTCCTCCGACTTCTGCCGGGGTCTGGTCTCCGACGACGAGAACGACCAGAGCGCGACGAAGGACGCCTTCGACGTGCTCCACTACATCGCCGGCAAGCGGCTCGCCGCCGGTCGCCGTACGGTCGTGGACGCCACCAGCGTGCAGTCGGACGCCCGGAAGCAGCTGATCGCCCTGGCCAAGCAGCACGACGTGCTGCCCATCGCCATCGTGCTGGACGTGCCGGAGGAGGTGTGCGCCGAGCGCAACGCGGGCCGCACCGACCGGGCGGACATGCCGGTGCGGGTCATCAAGCGGCACATCCGCGAACTCCGGCGCTCCCTGCGTCACTTGGAGCGCGAGGGCTTCCGCAAGGTGCACGTCCTGCGCGGTGTCGAGGAGGTCGAGCACGCCGGCGTCGTCACCGAGAAGCGGTTCAACGACCTGACCCACCTCACCGGCCCCTTCGACATCGTCGGCGACATCCACGGCTGCGCCGGCGAACTGGAGTCGCTGCTCGGCAAGTTGGGCTATGCCGACGGTGTGCACCCGCAGGGCCGTACCGCGGTCTTCGTCGGTGACCTCGTCGACCGCGGCCCGGACAGCCCGGGTGTGCTGCGCCGTGTGATGTCGATGGTGAAGTCGGGCAACGCCCTGTGCGTGCCCGGCAACCACGAGAACAAGTACGGGCGTTACCTGAAGGGCCGCAACGTCCAGCACACCCACGGCCTCGCCGAGACCATCGGCCAGATGGAGACCGAGTCGGACGAGTTCCGGGCCGAGGTACGGGAGTTCATCGACGGCCTCGTCAGCCACTACGTCCTCGACGGCGGCCGGCTGGTGGTCTGCCACGCCGGTCTGCCGGAGAAGTACCACGGCCGCACCTCCGGCCGGGTCCGCTCGCACGCCCTCTACGGCGACACCACCGGCGAGACCGACGAGTTCGGGCTGCCGGTGCGCTACCCGTGGGCGGAGGACTACCGGGGCCGGGCCGCGGTGGTCTACGGCCACACCCCGGTCCCGGAGGCCACCTGGCTCAACAACACCATCTGCCTGGACACCGGCGCCGTCTTCGGCGGCAAGCTCACCGCGCTGCGCTGGCCGGAGCGCGAGCTGGTCGACGTACCGGCGGAGCGGGTCTGGTACGAGCCGACGAAGCCGCTGAAGTCGGAGGCGCCCGGCGGGCACGACGGGCGGCCGCTGGACCTGGCGGACGTGCACGGACGGCGGGTCGTGGAGACCCGGCACCAGGGACGGGTCGCGATCCGCGAGGAGAACGCGGCGGCGGCCCTGGAGGTCATGAGCCGGTTCGCGGTGGACCCGCGGCTGCTCCCGTACCTCCCGCCGACCATGGCCCCGACGGCGACCTCGCGGGCCGACGGTTACCTGGAGCACCCGGCCGAGGCGTTCGCGCAGTACGCGGCGGACGGGGTCGCGCGCGTCGTGTGCGAGGAGAAGCACATGGGGTCGCGGGCGGTGGCGCTGGTGTGCCGGGACGCGGAGGCGGCACGCAAGCGCTTCGGCGTGGACGGCCCGACGGGCTCGCTGTACACCCGCACCGGCCGTCCGTTCTTCGACGACGAGTCGGTGACGGAGGAGATCCTCGGGCGGGTGCGCGCGGCGCTCGACGAGGCCGGGCTGTGGGCCGAACTCGACACCGACTGGCTGCTGTTGGACGCCGAGCTGATGCCGTGGTCGCTGAAGGCGTCGGGGCTGCTGCGCTCGCAGTACGCCGCGGTCGGCGCCGCGTCCGGGGCGGTGTTCCCGGGTGCGCTGGCCGCGCTGGAAGGGGCGGCGGCGCGGGGCGTCGAGGTCGGTGAACTCCTTGACCGGCAGCGCGCGAGGGCCTCGGACGCGGCCGCGTTCACGGAGGCGTACCGCCGCTACTGCTGGACCACGGACGGCCTGGAAGGCGTCCGCCTGGCGCCGTTCCAGATCCTGGCGGTCCAGGGCCGCAGCCTGACGGGCCTGCCGCACGACGAGCAACTCGCCCTCCTCGACCGGCTGGTGGAGCACGACGGCACGGGCCTGCTCCAGACCACCCGACGCCTGTACGTAGACACGGCCGACCTCGAGTCGGTCCGGGCGGGCGTCGACTGGTGGCTGGAGATGACCGGCCGCGGCGGCGAGGGCATGGTCGTCAAGCCGCTGGGCGCGGTGGTGCGCAGCGGCGAGGGGCGGCTGGTGCAGCCCGGCATCAAGTGCCGGGGCCGTGAGTACCTGCGGATCATCTACGGCCCGGAGTACACGCGGCCGGAGAACCTCGCCCGTCTGCGGGGACGCTTCCTGAACCACAAGCGCTCGCTCGCGATCCGCGAGTACGCGCTCGGTCTGGAGGCGCTCGACCGGCTGGCCGAGGGCGAGCCGCTGTGGCGGGTGCACGAGGCGGTCTTCGGGGTGCTGGCCCTGGAGTCGGAGCCGGTGGACCCGCGCCTGTGACGTGACCGGGCCCCTCGGGGGCCCGGTCACCCCACCAGCCGCAGCCGCTCCCGGCACACCCCCACCCGTACCGACTGCCCCCACGTCAGCTCCAGCGCGTCGCCCTCCATCCCGTCCCCGAACGCGATCAGCCGCTCGGACTCGACCGTGAGCCGGAGGCGGGCGGAGGCCGTCAGCTCGCCCGCCACCAGGGACGTACCGGTGGCGGGCGAGGGCCATGCCTCGCGTACGAACCACAGCAGGCGTTCCTCCGTGGGTCCCGGGAGTCGCTGCTCCGCGCCCCGCTCCCGCCACACCGACCGCAGCCAGCCGGTCGCGCCCGTCCCGGTGCCCACCAGCACCCCGGAGGAGGCCTGGGCCTCGACGACACCCCCGTCGTCGTCGAGGCCCAGGCGGTAGCGGGCGGTCTGGTGACCGGGGGCGCCCAGATAGATCTCGTTGAGGGCGAGCAGCCGCTGGGTGTCGTCGGCCACGGCCTCCACCATCGTCAGCTCGTCGACCTCCCGGTCCGCGACCGGCAGCAGCCGGGCCGCCTCCGACGGCCGGTGCCGTACCAGCACACCGGGGTTGCGGCCGGGGTCGGTGTCCACGCCCAGCACCGGCTGCCCGGCGAGGTACTTGGCGACGTTGGCGACCAGGCCGTCCTGGCCGACCACGACCACGACGTCCTCCGGCGCGAACAGGAAACGGTCCAGATCCCGCCGCTCCACCCGGCTCTGCCGCCAGGTCAGCGGGATCGCCGCCGTCACCTCCGCCAACGCGGCGCGGGTCCGGCGGTGGCGGTCCGCCAGTTCCTCGATGTCCCGGCCGCGGGAGGAGAGGAAGAACGCGGCCTGGCCGTGGGTGCCGTGGTGGGCCACCAACTCCTCGTACTCCGTGGTGCGGTGGACCAGCACGACCCTCGGGGCGAGGCTCACGCGGGGTCCCGTGTGCTCAGTTTGGCCAGCAGGCCGGTGAGGACGTCGGGGGAGAGGGTGACGCTGTCGATCCTCGGCAGGTTCTCCGCCAGCCGGGTCCCGGTGAGCGCGTGCAGGACCGCCACGTCCACGTCGGTGTGCACCTGGAGCCACGCAGCCTGCGCCTGAGCCTTCGCCTCGCCCACCGCACGCGCGCCCTCGGCCTCGGCGTGGGCCAGCTTCACCGACCGCGCGGCCTCCGCCTCCGCGAGCTTCACCGAGCGGGCCGCCTCCGCCCCGGCCCGTACCGCGTCCGCCGCCGCGTGTTCCTCGGCCTCGCGGCGGGCGTTCGTGCCGCGCTGCTCGACCAACTGCTCCTCACGCCGGGCGAGTTCGATCTGGCTGGCCAGTTCGTTCTCGGCGATCGTCCGTTCCCGCTCGACCGCCACCGCCCGCCGTTCGTACGTCGCCCGGTCGGCCTCCTGCTGGATCTGCTCACGGGCGGGGGTGCGCAGGGCCCGCTCCACCTCCGGCTCGGGGCGCAGGGCCACCACGCGCACCGCCACCACCTCGATGCCGGTGGCAGGCAGCCGTGGCTCGGCGGCCAGGCCCGCCGCGACCCGCTCCCGTACCGCCGTCACCCCGTCCACCAGCGCCGCCGACAGCGACGTACGGGCGAGGACGTCCAGCGCGTGCTGCTGTGCCGTCTCCGTCAGCAGGGTGCCGAGCTGTTCCAACGGGGTGCCGCGCCAGGCGCCCGTGTCCGGGTCGACCGAGAAGTCCAGGCGGCCGGCGGCGAGGGCCGGGTCGCTGATCCGGTAGGTCACTGTCGCCTGCACCGTCACGTCCTGGAAGTCGGACGTACGGGCGTGGAAGGTCATCGCCAACTCCCGGTCGTCGACCGGCACTTCGGAGAGCGCGGCGGTCAGCGCACGGAACCAGAAGCTCAGTCCGGGCCCGTCGTGCAGCAGCTTTCCGCCGCGGTGGTGCCGGATGTGCGCGGTCGGTGCGCCACGGAGATGGCGCCAGCCCAGGCGCCGGGTGATGTCGGCCACGAGAGCCCCCCTTGTCGTCTGGACGACGATAAACCGGGGTCGTGTTTATCGTCAAGAAGACGAGAAAGGGAAGTGGTCAAGCGGGGGGTGAATACGGTCGCCGGTGGTCAGGATGGAGGCATGGGATTCCATGTCGACTCCGAGGCCGGGCGGCTGCGCCGCGTCATCCTGCACCGGCCGGATCTCGAGCTCAAAAGGCTCACCCCCAGCAACAAGGACGCCCTCCTCTTCGACGACGTGCTCTGGGTGCGCCGGGCGCGCGCCGAGCACGACGGGTTCGCGGACGTGCTCCGCGACCGGGGCGTCACCGTCCACCTGTTCGGCGACCTGCTCATCGAGGCCCTGGCGACCCCGGCGGCCCGCACGCTCGTCCTGGACCGGGTCTTCGACGAGAAGGAGTACGGCGTCCTCGCCACCGACCATCTCCGCGCCGCCTTCGAGACCCTCCCCGCGCCCGAGCTGGCCGAGGCGCTGGTCGGCGGCATGACCAAGCGGGAGTTCCTCGACGCGCACGAGGAGCCGGTCTCCGTCCGCTTCCATGTCATGGACCTGGACGACTTCCTGCTCGCCCCCCTGCCCAACCACCTCTTCACCCGTGACACCTCCGCCTGGATCTATGACGGTGTCTCCGTCAACGCCATGCGCTGGCCGGCCCGGCAGCGCGAGACGGTCCACTTCGAGGCGATCTACCGGCACCACCCGCTCTTCCGCGACGAGACGTTCCGCATCTGGAGCGAGGGCCAGGCCGACTACCCCTCCACCATCGAGGGCGGGGACGTCCTGGTCATCGGCAACGGCGCCGTCCTCATCGGCATGAGCGAGCGCACCACCCCGCAGGCCGTCGAGATGCTCGCGCACAAGCTGTTCGCGGCCGGTTCGGCGCAGACGATCGTGGCCCTCGACATGCCCAAGCGGCGTGCCTTCATGCATCTCGACACCGTGATGACCATGGTCGACGGCGACACCTTCACCCAGTACGCCGGGCTCGGCATGCTCCGCTCGTACACCATCGAACCGGGCGTCGGCGACAAGGAGTTGAAGGTCACCGACCATCCGCCGGAGCACATGCACCGCGCGATCGCCGCCGCGCTCGGGCTGAACGAGATCCGGGTGCTGACCGCCACACAGGACGTGCACGCGGCCGAGCGGGAGCAGTGGGACGACGGCTGCAACGTGCTGGCCGTCGAACCGGGCGTGGTCGTCGCCTATGAACGCAACGCCACCACCAACACCCACCTCCGCAAGCAGGGCATCGAGGTCATCGAGATCCCGGGCAGCGAGCTGGGGCGGGGGAGGGGTGGGCCGCGCTGTATGAGCTGTCCGGTCGAACGGTCGGCCGTATAACGGTCAGCCGTATAGTCACACAAGGAGCTGTATATAAATGCTGGGCGTCGTATAGACTTCCAGGAGTTCGTGTCCCCCCGTATCTCTGGAGCGCCCCATGGCGATCGTCCCCACTGCCCTCGCCGGGCGTCACTTCCTCAAGGAGCTCGACTTCACCCAGGAGGAGTTCCTCGGGCTGGTCGAGCTGGCCGCGGAGCTGAAGGCCGCGAAGAAGGCCGGGACCGAGACGCGGTACCTCCAGGGCAAGAACATCGCGCTGATCTTCGAGAAGACCTCGACGCGCACCCGCTGCGCGTTCGAGGTCGCCGCCGCCGACCAGGGCGCCTCCACGACCTACCTCGACCCCTCGGGCTCGCAGATCGGCCACAAGGAGTCCGTACGGGACACCGCGCGTGTGCTCGGCCGGATGTTCGACGGCATCGAGTACCGCGGGGACAGCCAGCGGAAGGTCGAGGAGCTGGCCGCGTACGCCGGTGTCCCCGTCTACAACGGTCTCACCGACGACTGGCACCCCACCCAGATGCTCGCCGACGTGCTGACGATGACCGAGCACAGCGGCAAGGACCTGGTCAACGACGGTTTCGTCTTCGCCTACCTCGGCGACGCCCGCTTCAACATGGGCAACTCCTACCTGATCACCGGCGCCCTGCTCGGCATGGACGTCCGGATCGTCGCCCCGAAGTCCTACTGGCCCGACCAGGACGTCGTGGAGCGGGCGCGTCAGCTCGCCGTGGACAGCGGGGCGGCCATCACGCTCACCGAGTCCGTCGAGGAGGGCGTGCGCGGCGCCGATTTCGTCGCCACCGACGTCTGGGTCTCCATGGGCGAGCCCAAGACGGTCTGGGACGACCGGATCGCCGCGCTGAAGCCGTACGCCGTCACGATGGACGTGCTGCGCGCCACCGGCAACCCGGACGTGAAGTTCCTGCACTGCCTGCCGGCCTTCCACGACCTGGGCACCAAGGTCGGGCAGGACATCTTCGACAGCCATGGCCTGGACTCTCTCGAGGTGACCGACGAGGTGTTCGAGTCCGCGCACTCGGTCGTCTTCGACGAGGCGGAGAACCGGCTGCACACCATCAAGGCGATCCTGGTGGCGACGCTGGCCTGAACGGGCCCTGTGCCTGCGGTCAGGCCGCGCGCGTCACGCCGGACGCCACTGCGGCGGGACCACCGGCAGCCTGAACCACACCGCCTTGCCGGACTCGGTGGGGCGGTGCCCGCAGGACGAGCTGAGGGCGCGGATCAGCAGCAGGCCACGCCCGTGCTCCTGCCAGGGGTCGGGCTCCCCGTGGCGACGCTGGCCTGAACGGGCCCTGTGCCTGCGGTCAGGCCGCGCGCGTCACGCCGGACGCCACTGCGGCGGGACCACCGGCAGCCTGAACCACACTGCCTTGCCGGACTCGGTGGGGCGGTGCCCGCAGGATGAGCTGAGGGCGCGGATCAGCAGCAGGCCACGCCCGTGCTCCTGCCAGGGGTCGGGCTCCCCGCCGCGCGGGCGGGTGAGATCACCCGGCGGCGCCGGGTCCGGGTCGTGCACCTCCACCTGGCAGCCGCTCGGCAGCAGCTCCACGACCAGCTCTATCGGGGAGTCCCCGGCGGTGTGCTCGACGGCGTTCGCGACCAGCTCGGCCGTCAGCAGTTCAGCGGTGTCACAGTCGGCCCCGTGCTCCAGATCGGCGAGCGCCGTCCGCACCAGGGCACGCGCCACGGGCACCGCAGCGGCGGAGTGCGGCAGCGCGATGCGCCAGGAGGCGGAGGCTGAGGGGCGTTCTTGCAAGGCGGTTCCGTTCATGAGCAGGCTGTCCTGCTTTCAACCTTATGAATGGTACGGCGCCGCCCGGCAGAGGCGTCCGACGGGCACCGTGCGGGACCTTCGACCCCGCTACCGGGCGGCTTACCCCCGACAACGCCCCGCCTCGCACGGCTGCTCCCGCCGTTACGGCGCTGTCGACGACTCGTGACGGACGGGACGTGTTCAGGTCAGAGCGGATCGCTCTATTGCGCACTCGTGACGACAGTCAAAGATGAGTGATAACTTCGAAGGACAGAGCGCACCTCACCTGGGGAGGCCGCACGCATGAGTCCCTTCACCGGCTCCGCCGCCCGAACCGCTCATTGGGAGCATCTACGGGTGGACCTCACCGCGGGCGTCGCCACCGTCACACTCGCCCGCCCCGACAAACTCAACGCGCTCACCTTCGGCGCCTACGCCGACCTGCGCGACCTCCTCGCCGAGCTCTCCCGGGAGCGCTCGGTACGGGCCCTCGTCCTGGCCGGTGAGGGGCGCGGCTTCTGCTCCGGCGGTGACGTCGACGAGATCATCGGCGCGACCCTGTCGATGGACACGGCCGAGCTGCTCGACTTCAACCGGATGACGGGGCAGGTCGTGCGGGCCGTACGGGAGTGCCCGTTCCCGGTGATCGCAGCGGTGCACGGCGTGGCGGCCGGGGCGGGGGCGGTCCTCGCCCTCGCCGCGGACTTCCGGGTGGCCGACCCCACGGCCCGGTTCGCCTTCCTGTTCACGCGGGTGGGCCTGTCCGGCGGCGACATGGGCGCGGCGTACCTGCTCCCGCGGGTGGTCGGCCTCGGCCACGCGACCCGCCTGCTGATGCTGGGCGAGCCGGTGAGGGCCCCGGAAGCGGAACGCATCGGCCTGATCAGCGAGCTCACGGACGAGGGCGCGGTGGACGAGGCAGCCCAGTCCCTGGCCCGCCGCCTGGCAGACGGCCCCGCCCTGGCCTACGCCCAGACAAAGGCCCTGCTCACAGCGGAGCTGGACATGCCCCTGGCGGCGTCGGTGGAACTGGACGCGTCAACCCAGGCGCTGCTGATGAACGGCGAGGACTACGCGGAGTTCCACAAGGCCTTCAAGGAAAAGCGCCCTCCAAAATGGCAGGGACGGTAACGGTGACCCCCTCAGGGGCGCGGGGAACTGCGCGACCAGCCACAGACGGTCTGCGGTCGCCCTCCTCGCTCAGCCACCCCCCACGAATCGCGATCATCGGCGGCGGCCCCGGTGGCCTTTACTCCGCCGCCCTGCTCAAACGCCTCGACCCGGCCCGCGAAGTCACCGTCTGGGAACGCAACGCCCCCGACGACACCTTCGGCTTCGGAGTGGTCCTCTCCGACGAAACCCTCGGCGGCATAGAACACGCCGACCCCGTGGTCTACGAGGCCCTCCAACAGGACTTCATCCGCTGGGACGACATCGACATCGTCCACCGAGGAACCCGCCACACCTCCGGAGGACACGGGTTCGCAGCCCTGGGCCGCAAACGCCTCCTGGAGATCCTCCACGCCCGCTGCCGCGACCTGGGCGTCGACCTCCGCTTCCGCACCGAGGCCCCACCCGACCTCGCCGACACACACGACCTCGTCATCGCCGCCGACGGAGTCAACAGCACCACCCGCGAGACGTACCGGCAAGCCTTCCGCCCTCACCTCACCACCCACCGCTGCCGCTACATCTGGCTCGCCGCCGACTTCGCCTTCGACGCCTTCCGCTTCGAGATCGCCGAGACCGAACACGGCGTGATGCAACTGCACGGCTACCCCTACGCGTCCGACGCCTCCACCGTGATCGTCGAGATGCGCGAAGAGGTGTGGCAGGCGGCCGGCTTCGCGGAGCTCGACCCCCAGGAGTCCCTCGACCGCTGCGCCAAGATCTTCACGGACGCACTCGGCGGCCGGCCCCTGCGCTCCAACAACTCGGCCTGGACCACCTTCCGCACGGTCGTCAACGAGCACTGGTCCCACGGCACCACCGTGCTGCTCGGCGACGCCGCCCACACCGCCCACTTCTCCATCGGCTCCGGCACCAAGCTCGCCGTCGAGGACGCCCTCGCCCTCGCCGCCTGTCTGGAGGAGCAACCGGACCTGCCCACGGCACTCCAGGCATACGAGGACGAACGCAAACCCGTCGTGGCCTCCACCCAGCGTGCGGCCCGCGCCAGCCTGGAGTGGTTCGAGAACCTCGGCCGCTATCTCGACCAGCCGCCCCACCAGTTCGCGTTCAACCTCCTCACCCGCAGCCGCCGCGTCACCCACGACAACCTGCGCCTGCGGGACGCCCACTTCACCGGCGCGGTGGAGCGCGAGTTCGGCTGCCCGCCCGGTACGCCCCCGATGTTCACCCCCTTCCGGCTGCGCGGACTGACCCTGCGCAACCGGGTCGTGGTGTCGCCCATGGACATGTACTCCGCCACCGACGGTCTCCCCGGCGACTTCCACCTCGTCCACCTGGGCGCGCGGGCGCTCGGCGGGGCGGCGCTGGTGATGACCGAGATGGTGTGCGTGAGCGAGGAGGGACGGATCACCCCCGGCTGCACCGGCCTCTACAACGGCAAGCAGGCCGAGGCGTGGAAGCGGATCACCGACTTCGTGCACTCCCAGGCGCCCGGCACCGCGATCGGCGTGCAGCTGGGCCACGCCGGCCGCAAGGGCTCGACCCAGCTGATGTGGGAGGGCATGGACGAGCCGCTGCCCGACGGCAACTGGCCCCTCGTGGCCGCGTCCCCGCTCCCGTACAAGCCCGGCAACCAGACCCCGCGCCAGCTCAGTCGCGCCCAACTCACCGACATCCGTGAGCAGTTCACGGCCGCCGCCTGGCGGGCCGCCCGCGCCGGCTTCGACCTCCTCGAACTCCACTGCGCGCACGGATACTTGCTCTCGGGCTTCCTCTCCCCGCTCACCAACCGGCGCACCGACGCCTACGGCGGCACGCTCGCCGAGCGCCTCCGCTTCCCCCTGGAGGTCTTCGACGCCATCAGGGGCGTCTGGCCGGAGGAACGGCCCATGACCGTCCGGATCTCCGCCACCGACTGGGCCGACGGCGGCACCTCGGCCGAGGACGCCGTCGAGATCGCCCGCGCCTTCGCCGCGCACGGCGCCGACGCGATCGACGTGTCGACCGGCCAGGTCGTGGCCGAGGAGCGGCCGGAGTTCGGGCGGTCGTACCAGACGCCCTTCGCGGACCGCATCCGCCACGAGACCGGCATCCCGGTGATCGCGGTCGGCGCGATCTCCTCCTGGGACGACGTCAACTCCCTGATCCTGGCCGGGCGCACCGACCTGTGCGCCCTGGCCCGCCCTCACCTCTACGACCCGCACTGGACCCTGCACGCCGCCGCCGAGCAGGGATACGACGGACCTGGCGTCGTCTGGCCGGCCCCGTACCGGGCGGGCAGCCGGCGCCCGCAGACCGGACGCACGGACGCCCCCAAGCCCCGGCTGACGCTGGGGACTTAAGGGCGTTCCCGTGAAGGGGGATCAGGAAAGCTCGACCATTCCGGCCGTCAGTGTCGCCCCGTCCGCCGGGTCGACCAGGATGAACGCGCCGGTGCGCCGGGAGACCGCGTAGTCGTCCAGGGCCAGCGGCTCGGCGGTGCGCAGCACCACGCGGCCCAGGTCGTTCGCGTTCAACTCGGCTGCCTCGCCCAGGTCCTGGACGATCGCCTTGACGGTCCGCGTGGTGTGCCGGACCAGGACGCGGTCGCCGACCCGCAGCGGACGGTCGGCCAGATGGCAGACGGCCGCCCGGACGTCCCGGGTGAGCGTCGGCACATCGACCCCGACCGTGATCATGTCGCCGCGCGACACGTCCCGCTGGTCGGCGAGGCGCACCCCGACGGACTGCGGCGCGTACGCCACCTCCGCCGGGACGCCGAGCACATCGATGCCGGCGATCTCGGAGGTCTCGCCGGACGGGTGGACGGTGACCCGGTCGCCGACGCGCAGCGCGCCCGACGCCAACTGGCCCGCGTAGTGGCGGACTTCGCCGTCCCAGATGACGTACTGGACGGGGAAGCGGGCGGGCGCGTCCGTGGCCTCGACGCCGACGGACACGTTCTCCAGGAACTCCAGGAGCGCCGGACCCTCGTACCAGTCCATGTGTGTCGAACGGTCCACCACGTTGTCACCGACGAGCGCGGAGACCGGGACCGGTGTGAAGGAGGGCAGCCCCAACTCGGCGGCGTGACCGGCGAAGTCCTCGACGATCCGCTGGAAGTCCTTCTCCTCGTATCCGACCAGGTCCATCTTGTTGACGGCGAGGACCACGTGCGGGACGCGCAGCAGTGCGGCGATGGCCGCGTGGCGGAGGGTCTGCTCGACCACGCCGTTGCGGGCGTCGACCAGGATGATCGTCAGTTCGGCGGTGGAGGCGCCGGTGACCATGTTGCGGGTGTACTGCACATGGCCGGGGGTGTCGGCGAGGATGAACCGGCGCTTGGCGGTGGCGAAGTAGCGGTAGGCCACGTCGATGGTGATGCCCTGCTCGCGCTCGGCGCGCAGGCCGTCCGTGAGGAGTGCGAGGTCGGGGCCTTCCTGGCCGCGTGACGCGGAGGCGCGTTCCACGGCCTCCAGCTGGTCGGTGAGGACCGACTTGGAGTCGTGCAGCAGTCGGCCGACGAGGGTGGACTTGCCGTCGTCGACGGAACCGGCGGTGGCGAACCGAAGCGTGTCAACGGTCGTGTTGACGGTCATGTCTAGAAATACCCTTCGCGCTTGCGGTCTTCCATCGCGGCCTCGGACATCTTGTCGTCGGCGCGGGTCGCGCCGCGCTCGGTGAGCCGGGACGCGGCGATCTCGGCGATCACCTTCTCGATGGTGTCGGCGTCGGAGTCCACCGCGCCGGTGCAGGACATGTCGCCGACCGTGCGATAGCGGACCTGCCGCTTCTCGACGGTCTCGTCGGCCTTGGGTCCGCCCCACTCACCGGCGGTCAGCCACATCCCGCCGCGCCGGAAGACCTCACGCTGGTGGGCGTAGTAGATCTCAGGGAGTTCGATCTGCTCCCGGGCGATGTACTGCCAGACGTCCAGCTCGGTCCAGTTGGACAGCGGGAACACGCGGACGTGTTCGCCGGGAGCGTGCCGTCCGTTGTAGAGGTTCCACAGCTCGGGGCGCTGCCGTCGCGGGTCCCACTGCGAGAACTCGTCGCGCAGCGAGAAGACGCGTTCCTTGGCCCGGGCCTTCTCCTCGTCCCGGCGGCCACCGCCGAAGACCGCGTCGAACTTCTCCGCCTGGATCTTCTCCGTCAGCGGCAGGGTCTGGAGCGGGTTACGGGTCCCGTCGGGACGTTCGCGCAGCACACCGCGGTCGATGTAGTCCTGTACGGAGGCCACATGGAGGCGCAGACCGTGCCGGCCCACGGTCCGGTCGCGGTACTCAAGGACCTCGGGGAAGTTGTGCCCGGTGTCCACGTGCAGCAGCGTGAAGGGGACCGCCGCCGGGGCGAACGCCTTCAGCGCCAGATGCAGCATGACGATGGAGTCCTTGCCGCCGGAGAAGAGGATCACCGGCCGCTCGAACTCGCCCGCCACCTCACGGAAGATGTGCACGGCCTCCGATTCGAGGGCGTCCAGATGGGACAGGCTGAAGCCGCTCACACGAGCCCCCGCTCCGCCAGTACGGCGTACACCGCGTCGGCCGACTGCTGCGGGGTCTGCGACTGGGTCTCCAGGACCAGCGCCGCGTTAACCGGCGTCTCGTAGGGGTCGTCGATGCCGGTCAGCCCCGACAGCTCGCCCGCGGCCTGTCTGGCGTACAGGCCCTTCACGTCCCGCTCGCTGCACACCTCGACCGGAGTGGCGACATGCACCTCGATGTACGGCGTGCCGCTCGCCTCGTGCCGTTTGCGGACCGCCTCGCGACTGTCGGCGTAGGGCGCGATGACCGGGACCACGGACAGGACGCCGTTGCGGGCCAGGACCTCGGAGACCAGGCCGATGCGCTGCACGTTGGTGTTGCGGTCCTCGCGGGAGAAGCCGAGGCCCGCGGAGAGGAAGCGGCGTATCTCGTCGCCGTCGAGGACCTCCACGCGATGTCCCTCGGCCCTCAGCCGCTCACCGAGGTGCCGGGCGATCGTGGTCTTGCCCGCGCTCGGCAGCCCCGTGAGCCAGACGGTGGCTCCCTGAGCCGGACGACAGGCCCTTGCCGTGGTGGTCATGCGCAACAGTCCTCTTCACTTACCTATAGACGACCCGAGGGACGGTAGGTAAGAAACTTGAGAAGAGGGACAGAGGAACCTGAGGGTTCCCTTAGCGACCTGTGTTGTGTGTGAGGTCACACGGGAGCGGCCAGGGCATCACACGCCGACGAACGCCGCCCCGGCGTCCCGCAATCGCGCGTGGAGTCCCCGGAACACCGCCGCCGAGCGGCTGCCCGGCCAGTCCTCGGGGAGCAGCCGGGCGGGCAGGCCGGGGTCGGTGTAGGGCAGGTGGCGCCAGGAGTCCAGGGCGAGGAGATAGTCCCGGTAGGCCTCCTCGGGCGGGGTGTCCTCGCGGGCCTCCCAGGCGTCCAGCACGCGCGCGTGGCGGTCGAGGAACGCCTCGTGCTCCTTGGCGATGGCCGCCAGGTCCCACCAGCGGGCGACCGCGTCGGCGGTGGCGGCGAAGCCGAGGTGGTCGCCGCGGAAGAAGTCGACGTACGGATCGAGGCGCAGCCGCTCCAGGGTGTGCCGGGCCTCCTCGTACAGCCGTGCGGGCGCGAGCCACACACCCGGTGCCGCGGTCCCGAATCCCAGCCCGGCCAGCCGCGAGCGCAGCACGTGCCGCTTCTGCCGCTCCGACTCCGGGACGGAGAACACGGCGAGCACCCAGCCCTCGTCCTCGGGCGGCGCGACGGCGTAGATGCGCCGGTCGCCGTCCTCCAGCAACTGACGGGCGTCGGGGGAGAGTTCGTACCCCGCCGCGCCCTGTGCGGTACGGGCCGGCACGAGCAGTCCGCGGCGTTTGAGCCGGGACACGGAGGATCTGACGGAGGGCGCGTCCACGCCGACCGCGGCGAGCAGCCGGATCAGCTCGGCGACCGGTACCGGGCCGGGCACGAAGCGGCCGTAGGCGCCGTAGAGCGTGACGATGAGAGACCGTGGTGCATGCTGGTCGGACACGTTGATCATCTTAGGTCGTCGGTATCACTGCTGGTCACCCTCGGTACGCAGTCTGAACCGCTGGAGTTTGCCGGTCGCGGTGCGCGGCAGCGCGTCCAGGAAGACGATCTCGCGCGGACACTTGTACGGCGCCAGCTCCGACTTCAGATACGCCCGCAGCGCCTCGGCATCCCGCTCGGCGCCCTCCTTGACGACGGCGTACGCCACCACGATCTGCCCGCGCGCCTCGTCGGACCGCCCGACGACCGCGGCCTCCACCACGTCCGGGTGCCGCAGCAGCGCGTCCTCGACCTCCGGGCCCGCGATGTTGTACCCGGCCGAGATGATCATGTCGTCCGCGCGGGCCACGTACCGGAAGTAGCCGTCGCTCTCGCGGACGTAGGTGTCACCGGTGATGTTCCAGCCGAAGCGGACGTACTCGGCCTGCCGCGGATCGGCGAGATAGCGGCACCCGACCGGCCCCCGCACGGCGAGCAGCCCCGGCTCCCCGTCGGGCCGGTCCCGGCCCTCCTCGTCGACCACGCGCGCGTGCCAGCCGGGTACCGGCACCCCGGTCGTCCCCGGCCGGATCCGCTCGTCGGCGGCGGAGACGAAGATGTGCAGCAGCTCGGTCGCGCCGATGCCGTTGATGATCCGCAGCCCGGTCCGCTCGTGCCACGCCTGCCAGGTGGCGGCGGGCAGGTTCTCGCCGGCGGAGACACAGCGGCGCAGCGAGGAGGTGTCGTAGGCGTCCAGCTCGTCGAGCATCGCGCGGTACGCCGTCGGCGCGGTGAACAGCACCGACACCCGGTGCTCGGCGATCGCGGGCAACAGCTGTCTGGGACCGGCCTGTTCGAGGAGGAGGGCGCTCGCGCCCGCCCGCATCGGGAAGACGACCAGGCCGCCGAGCCCGAAGGTGAATCCGAGCGGGGGACTGCCGGTGAAGACGTCGTCCGCGTGGGGTCGCAGCACATGCTTCGAGAAGGTGTCGGCTATCGCGAGCACGTCCCGGTGGAAGTGCATGCACCCCTTGGGGCGGCCGGTGGTGCCGGAGGTGAAGGCGATCAGCGCCACGTCGTCGGCCGCGGTCGCCACGGCCGGGTACGGGGCGTCCGGCGCCGTACGGTGCAGCAGGTCGTCGGGGGCGTCACCGCCGTAGGTCGTGATCCGCAGCCCCGGTATCTCGGCCTTGGCGAGGTCGTCCACGGCGCGGATGTCGCACAGGGCGTGGCTGATCCGCGCGATCTCGCACATCGTGGCCAGCTCGTGCGGCCGCTGCTGCGCCAGGACCGTCACGGCGACCGCCCCCGCCTTCAGCACGGCCAGCCAGCAGGCCGCGAGCCACGGTGTGGTGGGGCCCCGCAGGAGGACGCGGTTGCCGGGTACGACGCCGAGGTCGCCGGTGAGCAGATGGGCGAGGCGGTCGACGCGGGCGCGCAGGGTGCCGTACGTCCAGCTGTCGCCGGACGGGGTGTGGAACACCGGGTGGTCGTCGGGAGGGCCGGTCAGCAGCTCGGCGGCACAGTTCAGCCGATCGGGGTACCGCAGCTCGGGGAGTTCGAACAGAAGCTCGGGCCACTGGTCGGGGGGCGGGAGATGGTCGCGCGCGAAGGTGTCGACGTGCGCCGAGACGTTCATGGCGGTTCGCCCCCTTGCCTGGTGGCCTGCCTTGTGGGCGTCGTGGGTGGGCTCGCTGAAGGAGCGTATCGCGTTGGTGACGACAGTCAATGGGACGCGATATCGTCGAGAGGTCCAGTGGAGAGAGGGGACCGGCAATGCCCGCATTCTCGCTCGATCCGGTACAGACCGCCTGGTGTGCGGAGCTGCGGGCGACGGCGGCGGAACGGCTGCGCCCGCTCGCCGAGAAGGGCGAGCCGGGGCACGTCAACCGCCCCCTGGTCGCCGCACTCGGCCGCCTCGGTCTGCTGGAGCGCCTGTTCCGCTGCGGCGCCCTCGACCTGTGCCTGATGCGGGAGTCCCTCGCCTACGCGTGCACCGAGGCGGAGACGGCCCTCGCCCTGCAAGGCCTCGGCGCCCACCCGGTCCACGCGCACGGCACCCCGGCCCAGCGGGCCCGCTGGCTGCCACGGGTGAGCGAGGGGAGCGTGGTGGCGGCGTTCGCGCTCAGCGAGCCGGGCGCCGGGTCGGACGCGGCGGCGCTCGCCCTGTCCGCCGAGCCCGACGGCCCCGACCGCTGGCGCCTCACCGGTGAGAAGTGCTGGATCTCCAACGCCCCCGAGGCCGACTTCTACACCGTCTTCGCCCGGACCGGCGGCTCGGCGGGCGCCCGCGGCGTGACCGCCTTCCTGGTCCCCGCCGACCGCCCGGGCCTCACCGGCGCCGCCCTCGACATGCTCTCCCCGCACCCCATCGGCACCCTCGCCTTCGACGCCGTACCCGTCACCGCGGACGACGTGCTCGGCGAGGTGGACCGGGGCTTTCGGGTCGCCATGGGCACGCTGAACCTCTTCCGGCCCAGCGTCGGCGCGTTCGCGGTGGGCATGGCCCAGGCGGCCCTGGACGCGACCCTCGCCCACACCGCCCAACGGGACGCGTTCGGCGGCAAGTTGAAGGACCTCCAGTCGGTCGCCCACGAGGTCGCCGAACTCGCCCTGCGCACCGACGCGGCCCGCCTCATGGTGTACGCGGCGGCGACGGCGTACGACGAGGGCGCCCCGGACGTCCCCAAGCGCGCGGCGATGGCGAAACTGCTCGCCACCGAGACCGCGCAGCATGTCGTCGACAAGGCCGTCCAGCTGCACGGCGCGCGGGCACTGCGGCGCGGGCATCTGCTGGAGCACCTGTACCGGGAGGTGCGGGCGCCACGGATCTACGAGGGGGCGAGCGAGGTGCAACGGGGCATCATCGCGAAGGAGTTGTACAAGGAGCTCCACTCGGCGAGGGAGGCGTCCCAGTGAGCACCGAGCGCATCAACCCGCCCGAGCTGTCTCCGGCGACCGGCTTCTCGCACGCGGTGGTGGCGACGGGGTCGCGGATGGTGTTCCTGGCGGGGCAGACGGCGCTGGACGCGGAGGGGAACGTGGTGGGGGAGACGCTCCCCGAGCAGTTCGAGCTGGCTCTCACCAACCTGTTCTCGGCTCTGCGAGCAGCGGGCGGCACCCCTGCCGACCTGGCCCGGGTCACGGTCTACGTCACGGATGTCGCCGAGTACCGGGAGAGGGCACCGGAACTCGGCCGTATTTGGCGGAAGTTGGCCGGGAGGGACTACCCGGCGATGGCGGTGGTGGAGGTGGTCCGGCTCTGGGACGAGCAGGCGTTGGTAGAACTAGACGGCTTCGCTGTAACGCCCTAAAGGGGCGCGGGGAACTGCGCGCTCAGCCCCCACCGGCGCTCAAGCCGCAATAGCCAGCTCAGCCGCCACCCGATGAGGCGCAACGACACGCCCGTCCGCCAGCAACTCACCCGAGTCGTCAAACACGATCGACCCGTCACACAGCAAGCTCCACCCCTGCTCAGGATGCGCAGCAACAACGTGGGCGTCGGAGGCAGAGCACGAAGGCTGACGAGAACACATGACGCACCTCCACATCGGGAGGACGATCCGTACGGGCCGTCCCTATGGACAGACCATGCTCCTGCCGCGAACTCATCGGAACAGCCGGACGCCAACCGTGACAACACGCGGACAACACCCGGACCGACCCACGAAGACCGCTGCGGACTCGCCACCGAAGGAGTGACGATCACGCCCCTCGACGCGCCCGACCGGTACCAGTGGAGTCCCGTACTCCACCCCACCCGGGAGACCGTCATGTTCCTGCGCCCCGCCCTCGCCGCCGCCACGCTGCTCCTGCTGGCCGCCGCCCCCGTCGCCACCGCCGTCGCGGCCGACCCCTTCGAGAGCGTGACCGTCGACCCGACCGGCACCCTCGCCGAGGACGGCACCGTCACCCTCTCCGGCACCTACCGCTGCCTCGGCAACACCGGCCCGGCCTTCGTGAGTTCCTCCGTGGGACAGCGGTCGCCGTCCGTCCGCCACGGCATCGGCGGCACCCGTGCCGTGTGCGACGGTGCCGAGCACCGCTGGGAGAACACCGGCAAGGTCGACGCCGGCGCCCTGAAGCCCGGGGCGGCGCACGTCGAGGCGACCGTGATGGAGCTGGACCCGCGGGGCGGGCTGCCGCTGCCCCGGTTCCACGCGGCGCAGCAGCAGGACGTCACGTTGACGCCCGGGGGCTGACCTCCAGCCAGGTGGTAGCGGCGGCAGGTCGGTGAGCGACCCGGCGGTGAGCCGCTGGAGCCCGGCCCGGTGTTGGGGTGGGTGAACAGGGCCGCCGCTGTCCAGATACGTCAGCGCGGTCAGCGCGAGCTGACGGTGGAAGCCGTCCGCCGCGTCGAGGCCCGCCGGCATCCGCCGGCTCACCAGGGCGCCGAGGAGCGGCTGTTCGGCCAGGGCGATCTCGGCGGCGAGGTCGGCGAAGTCGGTGAGGTCGTACAGCCCCTCCCGGCCCTGGTGCCGCCCGATGCCCAACTCCCTGACGCACAGCCCGGCCAGACGCCCCTCGACCACCGCGGTCGCCGCGCGCGGGGCGGGCGGCGCGGCCGGGTCCGCCGGGTCGGCGGCCGGACAGTGGTGCAGACCGGCGGCGTTGGGGCGCAGCCCCGCCGAGCCAACTCCCCCTCCGGCGGGCAACCCCATACCGGGCCTGTACGCGGCCGGGGAGGTCGCCGGCTTCGGCGGCGGCGGAGTCCACGGCTAACCGCTCCCTGGAGGGCACCTTCCTCGGCGGGTGTCTCTTCTCGGGGCGGCAGGCGGGGAAGGCGGCGGCAGCCGGTACGTCAATGGTGATCAGGTGGCGGCCCGGCCGGGTCCCGCTCCGTCAACCGCGTCCGGGCTCGGCGTCGAGCGTCGCGAGTCCCGCGCGCAGGAAGGCCATCGCCCGGTCGATCTCGGCCTCCTGGGCGTGGTGGCAGACCTCGCTGACGACGGCCGCCGCCGCTGCCGCCGCCATCCGGGGGCCGACGTCGTCCGGGTCGTCGCCGCGTTCCTCGGCGAGGATACGGGCGCCCTCCTGGATGACCTCGGTGAGGCGGAGGTTGGTGACGGCCCTGAGCTGCGGGTTCAGGTCGAGCATCCGGTCATGGAGGTCTTCGAGGGGGTCGGGGTCGGCGGCCTCGGCGCGCAGCCACCGCTCCAGCGCGTCCACGGTCGTCTGCCCGTCCGGCCGTTCGCGCAACGCGGTCGCCAGCCGGTCCGCGGCGGCGTCGAAGTGGGAGGTCGCCAGTTCCAGCTTCGACGGGAAGTAGAGCGTGACGGTACGCGGGGAGACCTCCGCCGCCGCCGCGATGTCGGCGATCGTCGTCGCCTCGAAGCCGTGGTCGGCGAACAGTTCGTACGCCGCCCGGAGGATCGCTTCTCTGCGCCGCGCCTTGGAACGTTCCCGCAGACCCTCGCTCTTCATGACCGGCACTTTACCAGCGACGGCGATTTTACAGTCAACTGCAAAAATGCCGTACGGTGTAACGAAGGCGGTGTGAAGCGAGCGAGAGGAAGCAAGAACATGGCGTCACGCCTGTACAACTGGGCGCGCTGGGCGGTACGCCGACGCGGCCGGGTCGTCGCGGTCTGGCTGCTGCTGCTCGCCGTCGTCGGCGGCCTCGGGATCACACTGCACGGCAAGGTGACGACCGAGTTCTCGGTGCCGGGGATCGAGTCGCAGCAGGCACAGGACCTGCTCAAGGAGAAGTTCCCGGAGGCGGCGGGCGGCGTCGCGCGGGTCGTCCTCGCGGCGCCCGAGGGCGAGAAGCTCACCGGGCCGAAGACCTCGGCGGCCCTGGAGGCGAGCCTCAAGAAGGCCGCGCAGGTCTCCGGCGTCGTGGACGTCTCCGACCCGCTCGCGTCCCGGACGGTCTCGGCGGACCAGCGGATCGGCTACGCGGACGTCCGCTTCGGACAGCAGGCCAGTGACGTCTCGCAGGAGGCCAAGGACGCCCTCTCGAAGGCGATGGACCAGGCCCGCGACGCCGGTCTGGAGGTCGAGTTCGGCGGCTCCGCGATGGAGCCCAAGACCGAGGTCGGCGGACCCGCCGAGATCGTCGGCGTGGTCGTCGCCTTCGCCGTCCTGGCCCTCGCCCTCGGCTCCCTCGTGGCCGCCGGACTGCCGCTGCTCACCGCCCTCGTCGGCGTCGCGATCGGCGTCCTGGGCGTCGAGTTCGTCAGCCGGTACGTCGAGATGACCTCCACCGCCACCGTGCTCGCCCTGATGATCGGGCTGGCCGTGGGCATCGACTACGCCCTCTTCATCATCTCCCGCCACCGCGAGCAACTCGCCGACCCCGAACAGGACGTGGAGGACTCGATCGCCCGCGCGGTCGCCACCGCCGGAAGCGCGGTCGTCTTCGCCGGGGCGACCGTCATCATCGCGCTCGCCGCGCTCGCGGTCACCGGCATCCCCTTCCTGACCGTGATGGGCCTGGCCGCCGCGGCCACCGTCGCGGTCGCGGTGCTGATCGCCGTCACCCTCGTACCGGCCGCCCTGGGCTTCTTCGGAGAGCGGCTGCGCCCACGCGGCCGAAACAGCCGTACGACCGAACGCGCGCCCGGCGCCTGGGGGTTGGCCTGGGCGCGGGCGGTGACCCGCAAGCCCCTGCTCGTCCTCCTCGCCGGTGTCATCGGGCTGCTCGCGCTGGCCCTCCCGGCCCGCGACCTGCGGCTCGGCCTGCCCAGCAACGCCTCACAGCCGGTCGACAGCACCCAGCACAAGAGCTACGACCTGCTGACGGACGGCTTCGGCCCCGGCTTCAACGCCACCCTGACCGCCGTGGTCGACCTCGACGGCGTCCCCGCCGCCGACCGTACGGCGACCGTGACCGACCTGCGGACCGCCCTCGCGGGCGACCGCGGCGTGGCCGTCGCCGCCGCGCCGGTCGCCAACGCCGACTCCACCCTCGCCGTCCTCGCCGTCATCCCGAAGACCGGCCCCGACGCCCAGGCCACCACCGACCTCGTGCACCGGCTGCGGGCCAACGCGACCAGCGTCGAGAAGGCGGGCGGCACCCTCTACATCGCCGGACAGACCGCCGCGGCGATCGACGTGGCCGGGAAACTGTCCGACGCGCTGCCGCTGTTCATCGCGATCATCGTGATCCTGGCCCTGATCCTGCTCACCATCGCCTTCCGGTCCCTGCTCGTCCCGGTCAAGGCGGCCCTCGGCTTCCTGCTGTCCGTCGCCGCCTCGCTCGGCGCCACGGTCTGGGTCTTCCAGAACGGCCACCTGAACGGCGTCCTCGACATCCCCTCCGCGGGCCCGGTCACCAGCTTCCTTCCGGTGCTGCTCATCGGCGTCCTGTTCGGACTGGCCATGGACTACGAGGTGTTCCTCGTCAGCCGGATGCGCGAGCACTACGAGCACACGGGCGACGCCGCCGAGGCCGTCACCCAGGGGTTCGCCCGCAGCGGGCGGGTCGTCAGCGCCGCCGCGCTCATCATGGTCGCGGTCTTCGGCGGGTTCGTCTTCAACCACGACCCGATCATCAAGTCCATCGGCTTCGCCCTGGCCTTCGGTGTGTTCGTCGACGCGTTCGTGGTCCGCATGACCCTCGTACCGGCGGTCATGGCCCTCCTCGGCCGCCGCGCCTGGGGGTTGCCGGCCTGGCTGGACCGCGTCACCCCGGACGTCGACATCGAGGGGGCGAAGCTGCCCGGGCGGGTGGCCTCCGAGACGGAGCAGCAGGCCGAGCACGAGGTGGCGGCCCGCTGAGACCCGGCCCGGCGAAGGGCCGGGCGCGGGGAGGGGGCACGTGCCAAAGGGGGTCCGTGCGAGGTGGGCCGGGGCAGGGTGGGTCTGCGCGGGGCAGGTTCGCGCCGGGTGGGTCCGGGCGAGGCAGGTTCTTGCGGGCGGCCGTGGCGGCCGGAGCGAGGCCGGCCGAAGGGGCGCTCGCGCACTTCTCGTTGGCGATCTGGCCGGTGGGTGACCGCTACCGGATGCTCCTCGCCCTGCGGAACCTCGGTACGGAGCGGGTCGCGGCCCTCCTCGAACCCGCCCGCGTCGAGGTCACGGTCATCGTGGAGCGGGGGGAGCGGGACGGTGTCTTCCACGCCCATCTGCCGCCCGCCATCCTGAGCGCCGCCCCGGAGGCCATGACCGTAGCCCTGCTGGAAGAGGTTGCGTCGGCCGGTCAGTCGCGTTGCCTGCGGGCACGCAGAGCGGACCAGTGGCGTAGGCGTTCGGTGATCTGGGACTCGTAGCCGTTGCGGGTGGGCTGGTAGTACGTCTCGCGGTCCATGTCGTCGGGGAAGTAGTCGGCGCCGGAGAAGCCGTCGGCCGTGTCCGGGTCGTACTGGTAGTCCTTGCCGTAGCCGAGGTTCTTCATCAGCCGGGTCGGGGCGTTGAGGATGTGGGCGGGTGGCATGAGTGAGCCGGTCTGCCGGGCGGATCGCCGGGCGGCGTTGAGGCCGCGGTAGACGGCGATGGACTTGGGGGCGGTGGCGAGGTAGACGACGGCCTGGGCGATCGCCAACTCGCCCTCGGGGGAGCCGAGCCGCTCGTACACGTCCCAGGCGGCGAGCGCCTGCTGGACGGCGTGCGGGTCGGCCATGCCGATGTCCTCGTTCGCGAAGCGGACCAGGCGGCGGGCCACGAACAGCGGGTCCTCGCCGCCGTCCAGCATGCGGGCGAGCCAGTACAGGGCCGCGTCCGCATCGGAGCCGCGCATCGACTTGTGGAGGGCGGAGATCAGGTTGTAGTGACCCTCCTGCGCCTTGTCGTACAGCGGGGCGCGCTGCTGGATGTGATGGGCGAGCCCGGCGGTGTCCAGGGGGGTCCCGGCGTCCGGGAGGTCCTGGAGCTGTTCGGCCATGTTGAGGAGGTAGCGGCCGTCGCCGTCCGCCATGGCGATCAGGGCGCGGCGGGCGTCGTCGTCCAGGGGCAGGTGGTGGCCGGTGAGCTGTTCGGCGCGGTCGAGGAGCGTGGACAGCGCGGCTTCGTCCAGGCGTTTGAGGACGAGGACCTGGGTGCGGGAGAGGAGGGCGCCGTTGAGTTCGAAGCTCGGGTTCTCCGTGGTGGCGCCGATCAGGGTGACGGTGCCGTCCTCGACGTAGGGCAGGAAACTGTCCTGCTGGGCGCGGTTGAAGCGGTGGATCTCGTCCACGAACAGCAGGGTGCCCTGGCCGATGCCGCGTCGGCTTCGTGCGGCGGCGAACACCTTGCGCAGCTCGGCCACGCCGGAGAAGGTGGCCGACACCGGTTCGAAGGCCAGGTCGCCGGCGTCCGCGAGGAGTCGCGCGATGGTCGTCTTGCCGACTCCGGGCGGGCCCCACAGGACGGCGGAGCTGAGGCGCTGCTGGGCGACCATGCGGCCCAGCGGGGCGTCCGGGGCCAGGAGGTGGTCCTGTCCGACGACGTCTTCCAGCCGGGTGGGGCGCAGGCGGTCGGCGAGGGGCCGGGCGGGCTCCTCGCCGAAGAGCGGCAGGGTCGCTTCGGTCGGTTCCATCGGTCTCTCGGATCGCGGGCGGGCGGGTGCGGGGGCGGAGGGCGGACGTGTGCGGACATGACGAGCCTTGCACGCGGCACTGACAGGCGTCGGCTCAGCCGCTCGCGGGGAAGTTCGCGGTGCTCATCGAGCCCGGGGGCGGTCGCGTCGCGGCAGTCGCTCGACGGCCAGGTCGTAGGAGTCCTCGACCGCGTCGGTGACCAGCCGCTCGGTGATGCCGGGACCTGCCCCGAGGGAGATCCAGTGGCGTTTGTCGAGGTAGCGGCCCGGTGTGATCGAGGCATGGTCGTGCACGTACGCGCGGGCGTGTTCGGGTTCGCACTTGACCGTGATGATCTGTTCGTCCGGGTCGTCGGTGACGATGAGGAACACCTTGCCCGCGACCTTGTACACGTCGAGTCCCGGGGTGAAGGGGTATCCGTGGCTGACGTCGGGGAGGGCGAGAGCCGCCCGGCGGGCGGTGTCCTGGAGCCGGTCGCCGGCCGCGCTCATCGGGTTTCCCGTGTGCCGGTGCCGTAGGTGTGCGGGTCGACGGGCCGCTCGGCCCTGGGCAGGCGGGCGACGACGAGCCGGTAGGAGTCGGTGACGAGCTCCCTGACGAGCTCCTGCTCGACGCCTTCTCCGCTCTCCAGGGTGATCCAGTGCTTCTTGTTCATGTGGTAGCCGGGGGTGATGTGGCTGTACTGCTCCCGCAGGGCGTGCGCCTCGCCGGGCTCCGCCTTGAGGATCACGACGGGACGCCCCGGGACCTCGGTCATCAGCATGAACACCTTGCCGCGCACCTTGAAGACCTCCCAGTCGGGGCCGAAGGGATGCACCAGCTGAGTTCCGGGGAGTTCTTCCGCGCAGTCGGCGGCGGTCTTGTGCAGGGCCAGTCCGTTCATGGGCGGTGGCGCTCCTCAGGGGGTGGTCGTGACGGCACATCCCATCCTTCCCCCGAAGCCGACAAAGAGGACGGTAGGCTGCGGACACGTGATGGTCGACAAGCGACAGCCCGGGCCGAGCGGGCAGGCGGGACCGACTGCGGTTCCGCTGTACGGTTTCCAGCCCCCCGTCGGTACCCCCTACGGCCTTGAGGTGAGTACCGTCGAGGGCTTCTTCGCCCAGCACGACGACTGGCCGTGGAACCCGCCCCGCCCCGCCCGGGCCACCTTCCACTACCTCATCGCGGTCACCGAGGGCGAGCTGCGCCACGACGTCGACCACGTCACCCGGACCGTCACCCCCGGCCAGTGGCTGTGGGTGCGTCCCGGGCACGCGCAGTGCTGGCACCCGCCCGGCACCGCCCGCGGCCCGTTCATCCTGTTCGAACCGGATGTGCTGCGGCCCGACATCGCCCGCCTCCTGGCCCCGCTCACCGCGCACGAGGCCCCGGCCGTACTGAGCCCCCACCCCGACGACACCGCCTGGCTCCACCAGACGGCACTCCAGCTCCTGGACGAACACCGCGCACTGGGACGCCGCCCCCTCGACATCCATCACGCCCTGCGCCGCAGCCTGCTCGAATCGCTGCTGCTGCGCCTGGCCAACTCCCCGGGCATCGCCCCCGCCGTCACGGCCGAGACGGCCGTCACCGCCGGCACGGGCCGCGCCGACAGGTACGGGCGCTTCCTGGACGCCCTGGAACTGCACTTCCGTGAGCTGCATCAAGCCGCGGACTACGCCGAACTGCTCGGCTGCTCGGTCCGCACCCTGAGCCGTGCCGCCCGGGACGCCACCGGCAAGGGGGTGCGTGAACTCATCGACGAGCGGCGCCTCCTCGAAGCCCGGCGCCTGCTGGGAGGTGCCGGGTGGGACGCGCGGGCCGTGGCCGTCCACCTCGGTTTCAGCGACCCCGCGAACTTCGGCCGCTTCTTCCGCGAACGCACTGGCCTCACCCCGGCCGCCTTCGCGGCCGGCGAGGCCACGCCCCAGCCGTGAGCGGAGCACGGCGGCGGCCCGAGCGCCCCTGACCGCGCACGTCCCTCTGCCCTCCAGCCCGGCCCACCGAGTCCGGCCCGTAAGCCGTTTGCCGCACCACTGAGGCCCGACCTCGACGGCGGCTCGCCGGAGCCGCCGCGCCACGCGGTGCCTGCTCGGCCGGCTTCCGGAAGTGTCACCTGCTGACCACCAGGTGACCGCTGCCCGCCAGGCGTTTCGTCGGATCCCGGGCAACGATGGGGAGACGTCACCGCGAGCAACCAGCAACCAGAAGTCAGCAACCAAAGCACTGCGCGAAGCATCCGGACCGCGCTGGAAGGACACGTCATGACTGCCTCCACTCCCAAGGCCCCGACCGCACCCGGGGTGCGGTCCTGGTGGGGGATCCCGTACGCCACGGCCGAGCGGTACCGCCGCCCCGTGGTCGCGGACTTCGATCCAGGCCTCCCCTACGACCGCAAGGGCGTGGTCTCGATCCAGCCCGACAGCGGTGACTGGCTGGAGGCGGACAGCGGGATGGGCGAGGACTGCCTGAACCTGAACGTGTGGGCCCCCGAGCAGCCGGCCGGCAAAGCGCTGCCGGTGACCGTGTACATCCACGGCGGCGGATTCGAGTACGGCGCGAACACGCAGATCACCTCGAACGCCGCCCCTCTCGCCGCGACGGGGCGCGTGGTGGGCGTGTCCCTCAACTACCGGCTCGGCGCCCTGGGCCCGCTCTCGCTCTCGCAGTACGGCGGGAAGCTCGCCGAGGCCAGCAACCTCTTCCTCCAGGACATCATCGCCGCGCTCACCTGGATCCGGCGGAACATCGCCCACTTCGGCGGAGACCCCGACAACGTCACCGTCTACGGCCACAGCGGCGGCGCCTACTCCACCTTCGGGCTGCTCGGCGCCTCCTCCGCCGACGGCCTGTACCGGAGGCTGGCCGGGTTCTCCGGCGGGCCCGCCCGCTCCGTCCCGGCCTGGTGGGCCGAGGAGCTCGCGCACCGGTTCGTCACCGAACTCGGCGTCGCGGACAACCCGGAGAAGCTGCTCGACCTCGACCCGCTCTCCCTGCGGGACGCCCTGCGCAAGGTCCTCCCGACGGACCTCGGAGTCCGCGGCGGGGTGGACAACAAGGCCACCGGTGTCGTCCTGGACATCGGGCAGCCCGGCGCGGTGGTGCACGCCCACCCCATGGACGTCCTCGCCTCGGGCGCGCACCGGGATGTCGACATCCTGCTGAGCATGGCCAGTGACGACATGGGCTGGTGGGTGGCGAACGACCTGGACCGGTTCGACCCGGGCACCGTCGACCGCGTTGTCGACGAGGTCGCGGGGTGGCGTATCTCCCGCTCCCGTGCGCAGAAGATCGTCGACGCCTACGACCGGGACGGCCGTACCCCGGCCGAGGTCCGTGCCGCGGTCATGGCGGACTACCTCTTCGCGATCCCCGCCGCCCGCGGCGCCCTGGCCCACGCCGCCGCCGGCGGCAACGCCCACCTCCTGGTGATCGGCCCCGCCGAGGGCGCGCCCGCCGTGCACGGCACCGAGATGTACGCCCTGGTCGGCCAGGAACAGCCGGGCCGCAGCGCCGAGCAGGCCGAGCGTGACGCGCGGATCCGCGACATCGTCCTCGACTTCGCCACCGGCGAGCACACCTGCCTGTGGCCCGCCGTCACGGACAAGCCCACCTCGGAAACCGTCGGCAATTCTCCCTTCGAGGGCACCGCCCACTACCAGGCCGCCCTCGACCTGTGGGAAGGCATCGACCGCCCCTGACGGGAACAGCACACCAAGGGGGCGAACAGAGTGAGGAACTCGGCATGAGCCAACCGACAGCAGCAACCGGCGGTGACGCCGCACCGGCGACGATGAGGGCCGTCGTCGTCACCCGGCCCGGCGGCCTGGACGCACTGGAGATCAAGGACGTCCCGGTGCCGGTCCGCAAACCCGGCTGGGTGCGGATCACGGTGAAGGCGTTCGGCGTCAACGAGTCCGAAGTCACCACCCGCAAAGGCGAGTCGGACTCCGAGGTCACCTACCCGCGGGTGCCCGGCATCGAGGGCGTCGGGATCGTCGATGACGCCGACGAGGACAGCGGGCTGCGGCCGGGCCAGCAGGTGGCCACCATGATGGGCGGCATGGGCCGCTCGTACGACGGCGCGTACGCCCAGTACGTCACCGTCCCCGCCGGGCAGGTCATCCCCTTCGAGACCACCCTGCCGTGGGACGTGGTCGGTGCGCTGCCGGAGATGTTCCAGACCGCCTACGGATCCCTGACCCGCGGCCTGGACCTCAAAGCCGGGCAGACGCTGCTCATCCGCGGTGGCACCTCCACCGTCGGGCTGAGCGCGGCGGCGATCGCGAAGGACCTCGGCGCCACCGTCATCTCCACCACCCGCAGCCTGGACCGGTCCGGGGAACTACGGGCGGCGGGCGTCGATCACCCCCTCGTCGACAACGGCACCCTCGCCGACCAGGTACGCGAGCTGTTCCCGGACGGCGTCGACGCCGCCCTGGAACTGGTGGGCTGCTCGGCCCTCCCCGACACCCTGCGCACCGTCCGCCGGCACGGCACGGTCTGCTTCACCGGAGCCCTCGCGGGCCAGTGGACGATCCCCGACTTCAGCCCGTTCATGATCCCGGGCGGAGTACGCCTGACCTCCTACGACGGTCAGGCCGCCGACCTCCCGGCCGACGTCCTGGCCCACCAGCTCCAGGCCATCGCCGAAGGACGCCTCAATGTCCCGGTCGCCAAGGCGTACCACGGCCTGGAACAGGTCCGGGACGCCCAGGCCGACCTCGAATCCGGCACCACGCCGGGCAAGCACGTCGTCGTCCTGAACGACTGAGAACTGACCGCGGGACGCGACAAGGCCTGGAAGCCGCCGACCCGGTCGTGGGCCTTCACCGCCGTACCGTGTCACGGTGGATCGGTGTGTGCGAACCGCTCAGCGGCAGACCCGTTCCACCCTGCCGAGCCGCGACGATCTCGGCGGCGATGGACAGGGCGGTCTCCTCGGGGGTGCGGGCGCCGAGGTCGAGGCCGATGGGTGAGTGGAGGCGTGCCAGTTCGGCTTCGGTGAGGCCGGTCTCGCGAAGTCTGCGGTCGCGGTCCTCGTGGGTGCGGCGGGACCCCATCGCGCCCGGTGCCGTGGTAGCCGAGGAACTTGCCGACGCGTACCAGCGCTGTGGCGAAGTCGATGGCGCCGAACACGAGCATGCGCGGCCGCGGTACGCGCTGGAGGTTTCGGCGATCACCTGTCGGTGGTCGCGGCACCGGCCGCGACGTCGGTGGTACAGGGAGCGTGAACTCGCAGTGCGGGTGTCAGGATCCGGCGCGATAGCGGGTGAGCATGAGGGCGACGGCTTCGTCCACGACCGTGCTGTCGACGGGGTCGACGGGCGGGACGAAGTCGGTCCGTACGAGTTGGGGCCACAGGAGCTGACCGCAGATCATGCCGAGGAACTGTTCGGCCACCGCGGATGCCGGCTGTACCTGTCCGTCGGTCGAAGGGAAGGCGAGGGTGCCGGCCTCCTCCTCGGCCTCCAGGTAGTTGCGGAGCCGGTCGAAGAACGGTCCGCGATCGATGGCGAAGCCGGTGCCGACGATCTCGGCGAGTTCCGGCATCTGCGGAAGTTCGGTGATGACGAGGCGGCACAGCGCCGCCGTACCGGGCCGCGAGACCAGGCAGGCGTAGTCGCGGCCGATGTGGGTCAGGCCGTATCCGGGATCGCCGGGCGGGGGCGGTTCGACGTACTGCACATCCAGCTGCCACTGCTCGGAGGTGACGGCTGCGAACAACGCAGCCTTGGAGGGGTAGCGCTTGAACAGGGTGCCGGTGGAGACATGGGCCTCCCTGGCGATCTGGGCCAGAGAGGTCTTGTCGTATCCCCGGGCGAGGAAGAGGTCACGGGCGGCGCGGATGATGCGGGCGCGGTTCTCCGCCTTGATCTGCGCGTGATACCCGGCCTGGCACGCGTCGTCACCGGTTGCCGCTCGGTCACGGTCCACCGCCGTCATGGCCACGCCCCTCTTCCCGTCTCTCGGCCGCACCCTCACCTGTCAGAAGATGGTCTGGCCGCCGTCCAGGATAAGGTCCTGGCCGACCGTGAAGGCGGAGGCATCGGAAGCCAGGTACACGACGGCCTCCGTGATCTCCTCGGGCTTGCCCATACGACCCAGCGGGATGCCGGAGCTGATCGCCTCCAGAACCGCCGCCTGCTGCTCGGGGTCCTCGATGCCCAGCTTGCGGTACAGCGGGGTGTCCACCGGGCCGGGGCTGATCGCGTTGAACCGGATGCCGTGCGAGGTGAGCAGGTCCGCGTTCCACGACCGCATCAGGGAGCCGACGGCCGCCTTGGTCGCGGCGTAGGCGTTCGAGTGCGCGTAGCCGCCGTGCGCGCTGTTGGACGCGTTGAGAATGACCGAGGACGGGTTGGTGAGCAGGGGCACCAGGGCCTGGGTGAGGAAGAAGACGCTCTTGACGTTGATGTCGAAGAGCCGGTCGTAGCTGTCCTCCGTGTGGTCCTCGAAGGGCCGCCAGTCCGAGACGCCGGCGTTCAGGAACGCCACGTCCAGCCCGCCGAAATGCTGACGCACCCGCTCCGCCAGGTCACGCTGCGCATCGAGATCGCGCGCATCGGCCTGCACCACCGGCACCTCGTCCCCGAGGATCTGCCGCGCCTTCTCGATGCTGGCCGGGGTGACCCCCGTGACCAGCACCTGAGCCCCTTCCGCGACGAATCGCTTCGCGGTCTCCAGACCGATCCCGCTCGTGCCGCCGGTGATGAGGGCGCGCTTGCCCGCAAGACGATTCATGTGCCTGTTCCTTGCCGAGAGGTGAGGTAAGTCGATGGACTCACCTCTGGAAACGTAACCCACCCGCCACCCGAGAGGCAAGTCGATCCACTTACCTTTCTTGGCGGCTGATCAACGCGTGACTGGGCTGCATCGGATCGGACGCCATGACAATGGACGTCGTTGTGCGTGTGAGGGCGCGCCCTGGCAGGGATCCGGGAGGTGTGACCCCTCCGTTGGCCTCTACCTGGGTGCCGAGACCTGGTCCTCGGGCGAGCTGACAGCCGCGGCACCGGGCTCGACTGTGTCCTGCCCTGAGCTGAGCCCGTTCAGCAGGAGGTCGCCGAGCTCGGAGAAGGCGTCGCCGGCGGTCAGGCCGGTCCTCTCCAGGAGGACTCCCGACTGGACCGCGTCGATGGTGACTGCCACGACCTGGGCGGCGAAGTGCCCGTTGAGCGCGCGGAAAACGCCGGCCTGGACGCCCTCCTCGATCAGCTCGTGGACTCGGTGCGCCGCGGCGGCGGAGTTCTTGCGGTAGATCTGTGCGGTCGGTTCGTAGCCGACCATGTCGTCGTAGAAGGCGTGGGAGTGCCGGCGCATGGCCGTGCCGACGCCGGTGAGGTACACGCGGATGCGCTGCCGGGGGTTGGGCTCGGCCTGGACGGCCTGTTCGATCTGGGCTGTCGCATCCCGGAAGAAGGCGCGGGTGACCGCAAGCACCAGCTGTTCCTTGGTGGAGGCGAGGCTGTACAGCGTCGCCTTGGAGCACTCGAGCCGTTGGGCCAGCTCGTCCATGGTCACCGCGGTGAAGCCCTCGGCCAGGATGATCGCCTCGGCCTGGCGCAGCAGTTCCTCCCGCCGACCAGTGTCGACGACCCGTCTGCGGGCCGTTCGGCGCGGGCGTCGGTCACGCGAGTCAGTTTGGGCCGTCACCGCAGCAGTCTCCCATGAGGATCTCCGCCCGAAGCGGCGAGTGGTCATCCGGGCCGGAAGATCGGCCCTTGCTCATGGGTACCAGCGTACCTCTTAACGTACCCATGGGGAGTTCCCCGTGAGCGACGCTCGGACAAGGGGGCGTCGTCAGGCGCCGATCCGAAGCAGGGTGCGGCCGAGGCCCCTTCGCTGGTCCAGGTGCTTCAGCGCGGCCGACGCCTGTTCCAGGGGGAAGACGGACGAGATCGGCGGGTCCAGCCGGCCCGACCGCAGCAAGGGCCACAGTTCGCGCCAATAGGCACGAGCGGCGCCCGGATCCTGCCGCCAGTACTCGTCCATCCCCACTCCGAGCACGGAGGTGTTGGTCAGCAGCAGACGATTCACCTTGACCGTGGGAATGCCCCGGCCCGCGAAGCCCAGGACGAGGAGCCGCCCTCCTCCGTGCCGCAGCGCGCGAAGCGAGTCCGGGAAGCGATCCCCGCCGACCGGGTCGACCACGAGGTCGACGCCCCGGCCGTCGGTGAGGGCCTTGACCTCCTCAAGGAAGCCGCCGACACCTACGACCTCATGTGCCCCTACGGACCTGGCCAGATCGGCCTTCTCCTTGGTGGATACGACCGCGATGACGCGCGCGCCGTGTGCCGCGGCCAGCTGGCAGGCCGCGCTCCCCACTCCGCCCGCGGCTCCGTGGACGAGGACGACCTCGCCGGGGCGGAGAGCACCCCGGTGGGCGAGCGCGAAATGCGCGGTCAGGTAGTTCAGCGGCAGGGCCGCACCACGGCGGGTGTCGATGTTGTCCGGGAGAGGAAAGACCATCGATGCGTCGACAGCGGCCGTCTGGGCGAAGCCACCGGTGACCGGCAGGGCTGCCACGCGGTCACCGGCACGGAATCCGGCAGCGTCCGTGCGGACCGTTCCGGACAACTCCCAGCCGGGGACGAACGGCAGTTCGGGACGTGTCTGGTACTCCCCGCGAGTCTGTAGGACGTCCGGGAAGACCACGCCGGCCCATTCGACGTCGATGAGGACCTGACCCTCTTGGGCCTCCGGCTCCGGAAGCTCTCCTATGACCAGGGCATCAGGACCCTCGAACGCGGTGACGAGCGCACCCTGCATCAGTACCTCCAAGTCCCAGGGACCATCGACCGACGGTCAGCGGATGGAGGATCCGATGGAGATGCCGCCGTCCACGTCGAGGACGATGCCGGTGATGTAGCCGGCGGCTTCGCTGGCGAGGAAGGCCGCGGCTTCCGCGATGTCCTCGGGCTTGCCGGTGTGGCGCATCGGGACCTTGTTCGTGAGCTTCTCCCGTGCCGGGCCGTTCATGGAGGCGAGCATCGGAGTCTCGATGAGGCCGGGGGCGATGGCGTTGGCGGTGATGCCGTGGCGGGCGCCTTCGAGTGCGAGGGTGCGGGTCATGCCGACGATGCCGGCCTTGGCGGCCACGTAGTTGGTCTGGCCGAAGTTCCCGCGCCAGGACATGGAGGAGAAGCTGACGATACGTCCGTAGCCCTGGCGTTTCATGGGGCCGAAGGCGGCGCGGGCGCAGTGGAAGCCGCCGGTGAGGCTGACGCCGATGACCGCGTGCCAGTCGTCGTCGGTGATGTCCTCGACGCGGTTGTCGCGGATGATGCCGGCGTTGTTGACGAGCACGTCGAGGCGGCCGAGATCGGCGGTGACGCCGGTGATCCAGTCGTTGACCTGGGCGGAGTCGGTCACGTCCACGACGTCGGTGCGGAGAGTGGCGTCATGGGCGTCGGTGATGGTCCCGGCGGCTTCGGTGAGGGCCTGTTCGTTGACGTCGGCCAGCGCGACGGTGGCGCCCTCGGCGGCGAACCGGGTCGCCATGGCGAGGCCGAGACCTTGTGCGGCGCCGGTGATGGCGACGACGCGTCCTGGGTAGCGGTTCACGGAGTGTCTGCTTTCGTGGTTCGGGGGGCGAGGAAGTCCCGTAGGGCGTCGGCCACCGAGCTGGCCTGCCAGTTGTCGGCGAAGGTGGCCAGTTCCTCGCGCAGGGCAGGCTCGGGGGCGATGCCGTCGATGCGGTGCAGCAGCGTCTTGAGACGTTGCTGGGCGGGGCTGTGGCGGTCGGCCAGTTGACGGCAGACGCGGGTGGCGGTGGCGTCGAGGTCGGTCTCGGGCACGATCGCCCGGATCCAGCCGGTGTGCTCGAACTCGGTGGCGGGCAGCAGTTCGCCGGTGAGCAGGAGCCAGCGGGACAGTCCGCGTCCGACCGCGCCGGGGAGGCGGACGCTTGACCCGCCGGCCGGTACCAGCCGCCGCTGTAGGTGGCCGTCGCCGATGAGGGTGGTGTCGGCGGCGACGACGACATCGCAGGCCAGCGCGAGTTCGAGGCCGCCGGCGACGGCGTGGCCGTGCAGGACGGCGACCCAGGGTTTCGGGCTGGCCGCGATACGGCTGAAGCAGGCGGACACGTCGGCCAGGAAGTCGACCGGGTTCTGACCGCGCTCGTGCAGCTTCAGGAACTGGTGGAAGTCCCCGCCGGCGCAGAAGCTCGGCCCGTTGCCCGCCACGGCGATGACCGCGGTGCCGGGGTCGGCCTCGGCGCTGGTGATCTGCTTGTCCAGGGCCTCGACGAGGGTGATGTCGAGGGCGTTGCGCCGCTCGGGTCGGTTGAGCCGCAGCCACCTGACGGGGCCGCGTTGCTCGACGAGGAGGGGGTCGGTGTCGGTCACTGTGTCTCTCGGGTGGCGAGTTCGGTGCGTCGGCGGCTGCGCAGCAGGTAGCGCTGGGTCTTGCCGCTGGGGGTCTTGGGCAGGGTGTCGATGAAGTGGATCGTGCGCGGGTAGGCGTGGGCGGCGTAGCGGGTCTTGACCAACTGCTGGAGTTCGGCGGCCAGTTCCGGTGAGGCTTCGTTGCCGTCGCGCAGGACGACGTACGCCTCGATGACCTCGCCGCGGACGGCGTCGGGTGCGCCGATGACGCTGCACTCGGCGACCGCGGGGTGCTGGGCGAGGACGCTCTCGATCTCGAACGGCCCGATCCGGTAGCCGGCCATGATGATGACGTCGTCGTCGCGGGAGGAGAAGAAGAAGTCGCCGTCGGCGTCGAGGCGCCCGGCGTCGCCGGTGAGGTAATAGCGGCCGCCGGCGGTGAACTTGGCGTCGCTCTGGCCTGGGATCTGGTAGTCGCGGAAGGTCATCAGCGGGCTCGCTGCGACGTCGATCGCGACCCGGCCGAGCACGTCTGGTCCGGCGGGCTCGTCCTTGTCGTTGGCCAGGACGGTGAGGCTCCAGCCGGGCAGCGGTCGGCCCATCGATCCGGGCTTGAGAGGGCGGGCGAGGTCGCGATGGTGGGGGTTGGCCAGGGGCATGCCGACCTCGGTCTGGCCGAAGTGGTCGTGCACGGCCAGGCCCAGCGCGGCGCCGGCCCACTCGTTGACCTCAGGAGTCAGGGGCTCGCCCGCGCTGGACGCCCGTTGCAGCCGCAGCCCTTGCGGTACCGGCGCCGTCGAGGAGCGCAGCCCCCGGTAGACGGTGGGGGCGGCGGTGAAGTCGGTGACCTGGTGGTCGACGAGGGTGCGCCAGGTCGTCTCGGCCGAGAACCCGCCGGACAGCAGGAGGCTGGGGATGCCGGCGGCCATCGGGGCGACGATGGCCGCGTACAGCCCGTAGGCCCAGCCGGGGTCGGCCGCGCACCAGTAGCTACTGTCCCGGGTGACACCCAGGCCGTACTCCAGGTAGACCTGCCATCCGGCGATGTAGGAGACGGGGTGGATGACGCCCTTGGGCTTGCCGGTGGTGCCGGAGGTGAACATGTGCACCAGCGGCCCGTCCCCGGTGGTGGTGACGGCGGGCACCGGTTCCGGCGACGCGGCCGCGACGAGGTCGGCCAGCGACACGTCACCGCCCGACGTGCCGGTTCCGGTGACCACGACACGGCGCTGAGGATCGTCCGGCATGTCCGGGCCCGGGTCGAGTTTGTGACGCTGGTCCGGGTCGACGACCACCACGTGCGCACCCGAGCCTTCCAGGCGCAGGGCGATGGCCTGCGGCGCGAACGCGGTGAACAGCGGGACGTGGACCGCACCCAGCCGCCAGATCGCCAGGACGACGGTGACCAGATCGGTGCCCTTGCCCATCAGGGTCGCCACTCGGTCACCCGAACCGACACCGAGCCCTTGCAGCGCCTGGGCGTAGCGGTGCGAGTCCGCGGCGAGCTCGCCGTAGGTGAGCGTGGAAGCTCCACCAGTGCCGTCGACAACAGTGAATGCCACACGGTCGGCGGGGTGTCGGTCGCACAGCAGCCAGGCCACGTCGAGGGAGGGACCCGCGAACGTCGCGGTCAGTTCGGCGACCCGGTCGGCGGCGCTCATCGCTGGTCCTTGCGGTCGATGATCGGCAGGACCAGACGGCTGGGGTGGTTCGGTCCGTGGTGGATGTGGTTGACCGCGGGAATCATCTGCTCCTCGGTCTCCCGGGCGATGACGCCGCCGGTGTTGGTGTTGCGGTCGTAGCGGGGGAAGTTGCTGCTGGAGACGTCCACGCGGATGCGGTGACCGGGCAGGAACACGTTGGACGTGGCGGTCATGTCGATGGTGATCTCGTAGACCGTGCCGGGGTCCATGAGTTCTTCCGTGGCGAGACCGCCCCGGTAGCGGGCGCGCAGGATCCCGTCGCACAGGTTGATGGCCTTGCCGTCGGGGAAGACGTCGACGAGCTTGGCGGTGAAGTCGGTGTCCACCGCCGACGAGGACACGAACAGGGTCAGGCTGACCGGACCGGTGACCTCGACAGCCTCCTCCAGCACCGGGCTGGCGAAACACAGGACGTCCTCGCGGGCGGCGACGGTCCGCTGGTCGACCGGGCCGCAGAGTTCCAGCGTCACCGGCATGGACGCCCCGCCGGCCGTGGGGACCGGGCGGCGTGGGTCGTAGAGGTAGGTGTCGTGCTCGACGCTGGTCGGCGGCTCGGTCGTCAACGCGCCGTCGCCGTCCGCTGTGTTGGCGTGGCCGGCGCTGGTGAGGTGGTAGTCGGTCCACCGCGTGTCGGGCAGCGGCCACTCCTGCTCGTCGCGCCACTGGTCGATGCCCATCACGAAGATCTTCACGGGTGCCACGTCGTCCAGAGCACTGGTGTCGCCCCGCAGCCAGCGGTCGAAGAACTTCACATGCAGGCCGGTCATGCCCATCATCTGCGCACTGGCCAGCGGGCCGAAGGAGCGGTCGGGATAGACGCCGGTCGAGGAGGCGTGGTCCCACGGGCCGATGATCAGCCGCTGGCCGTCACGTGCCTGCGCACTGCCTGCCTGCTGGCGGGCGGTGGTGTAGGTGCGCACGGTCTGCCCGATGTACAGGTCGTACCAGCCGCCGATGTTGAGCGCCGGGGCGGTGACGTTCTTGAGCTCGGGCGTGAGCTCCATGGCGTCCCAGTACTCGTCGTGGGCGGGGTGGGCCATCCAGTCGTCCCACCACTTCCCGTACGCCGCCAGGACCGGGACCTCGGCCGTCGGCAGCACCTCGTTGAGGGCCTCGGCGGACAGCAGCGCCTGGCCGAGCTGTTGCAGCTGGTCCACGGAGCCCTCGCCGGCCGCCAGGGACCGCTGGGCGTCGGCCGCGTACATCATGGCGTTCCACAGCGTGACCAGGCTCAGTGAGAGCGCGCCGCCCGGGCCGTACCAGGGCGCCTCGTAGTTGTCGATCGAGGTGAAGGCCGGCGCGATCGCCTTGAGGCCGGGGGCGCCGGTCACGGCGGTTTCCCACTGAACCATGCCGAGGTAGGACGGCCCGTACATGCCCACCGTGCCGTCCGACCACGGCTGGTCAGTGATCCAGGCGACGGTGTCCTCGCCGTCGGCCCGGTCGGCCATATGCGGAACGAACTCGCCTTCCGAGCGGTGGGTGCCCCGGCAGTCCTGCACCACCAGCGCGTAACCGGCCTCCAGCAAAGCCAGGAGGTCGGGCATGACCCCGCCCGCGGTGGCGAGGCCCGCGTCCTTGCCGTACGGCAGGCGCACGAGCAGCGTCGGAGCCTGCCCCTCCGCCGGATGCCACACGTTGGCCGCCAGGGCCACACGGTCACGCATCGGAATCCGGACGTCTATGTCGTAAACGTGCTGCATCGGCGCTCCTCGTTGAGCTGGCGGCGTTGCCCCGTCATCTTTGGGTACGTTAAGAGGTACGTTCGTACCCTGTCAATTACCAAAGAAGGGGCAGGGCGCAGAAACGCCGCCGCACCCCTTCCTGACCTGCATCAGTGCAGGTCAAGCGGGGTGCGACGGCGCTTCTTGGGAGGTTTGTCAGATGTCCCGGAAGATCTCGATCTGCGCTCCGATGGTGTTGAGGCGCTCGGCGAGGTCCTCGTAACCGCGGTTGATGACGTAGACGTTGCGCAGCACCGACGTGCCCTCCGCCGCCATCATCGCCAGCAGGACGACCACCGCGGGGCGCAGCGCCGGCGGGCACATCATCTCGGCGGCGCGCCAGCGGGTCGGGCCCTCGACCAGTACCCGGTGCGGGTCGAGGAGTTGGAGCCGGCCGCCGAGGCGGTTGAGGTCCGTGAGGTAGATCGCGCGGTTGTCGTAGACCCAGTCGTGGATCAGCGTCTGGCCCTGCGCGGAGGCCGCGATGGCCGCGAAGAACGGGACGTTGTCGATGTTGAGGCCCGGGAACGGCATCGGGTGGATCTTGTCGATCGGGGCTTCGAGCTTGCTCGGGCGGACGGTGAGGTCCACCAGGCGGGTGCGGCCGTTGTCGGCGAAGTACTCCGGCGTGCGGTCGTGGTCGAGGCCCATCTCCTCCAGGACCGCCAGCTCGATCTCCAGGAACTCGATGGGCACCCGGCGGACCGTCAGCTCCGACTCCGTGACCACCGCGGCGGCCAGCAGGCTCATCGCCTCGACCGGGTCCTCGGAGGGGGAGTAGTCGACGTCGACGTCGATGGTCGGCACCCCGTGCACGGTGAGGGTCGTGGTGCCGATGCCCTCCACCTTGACGCCGAGCGCCTCCAGGAAGAAACAGAGGTCCTGGACCATGTAGTTGGAGGACGCGTTGCGGATGAGGGTCACGCCGTCGTGCCGGGCGGCGGCCAGGAGCGCGTTCTCGGTCACCGTGTCGCCGCGCTCGGTCAGGACGATCGGGCGGTCGGGGGAGATCGAGCGGTCCACCCGTGCGTGGTAGAGGCCCTCGGTCGCCGCGATGTCCAGGCCGAACCGGCGCAGCGCGATCATGTGCGGCTCGATGGTCCTCGTACCGAGGTCGCAGCCGCCGGCGTACGGCAGTTTGAAGCCGTCCATGCGGTGCAGCAGCGGGCCGAGGAACATGATGATCGAGCGGGTGCGGCGGGCCGCGTCCGCGTCGATCGCGTCCATGTCCAGCGCGGCCGGCGGCACGATCTCCAGGTCGACGCCCTCGTTGATCCAGCGGGTGCGTACGCCGATGGAGTTGAGCACCTCCAGAAGGCGGTAGACCTCCTCGATGCGGGCGACCCGGCGCAGCACCGTGCGCCCCTTGTTGAGCAGTGAGGCGCACAGCAGGGCCACGCACGCGTTCTTGCTGGTCTTGACGTCGATGGCGCCGGAGAGCCGGCGCCCGCCGACGACTCGCAGATGCATCGGGCCCGCGTAGCCCAGAGAGACGATCTCGCTCTCCAGGGCTTCACCGATTCGAGCGATCATCTCAAGGCTGATGTTCTGGTTGCCCCGCTCGATGCGGTTCACGGCGCTCTGGCTGGTGCCGAGAGCCTCCGCGAGTTGCGACTGTGTCCAGCCACGGTGTTGCCGGGCGTCACGGATGAGCTTGCCGATGCGTACGAGGTAATCGTCTGCCATGGGGTTGAGGCTATCTCAGATATGAGATGGCGCATTCCGTGGGGGCCGTTCGGGTGACGGACCTGATGGTGCGTCAATGCCGCCTGGCATTACGGGTGCGGCGCCAGCCGAAGGGTCCGGGCAAATCCACCGATGTCGTACGACGTCCGGTGCTGCTGTGGGTGTGCTTCGGTCCGTGGCTGCCGCCACCGGTGGTGATGGACCAGGAGCGCCGGTTGATGTTCAGCCGTACGCCGGGAAGGATCCGGAAACTCTTGCGGAACGTGAGGGGCATCTTGCCTCCCGTCGGAGTCGCGGAACGTACCTGTCGGTTACCCCGACTTGGCGTACTGATGGCCGACGCGACGCACGCTTCGTGGATGACCGGCGCCGAGGGGGCTCGGCCGCTTCCCGCGCCGATGGTCCCGTTCCGTCTGATAATCGCCGGGTGACCCTGGCCGTGTGGGACGTCACAAACGGAGGCGGGGCATGACCATCCAGCCCCCGTGTACTAGAGTTATCTCGACATCGAGATATCTGCCCAGGCGCACCGCAGCCGCCCGTATTGCCTCTTCGGCAGTAAGGGTTACCTAACTTAGCCTTACCTTAGCGGATTGGCCAAGATGGCGTGGCGGCAGGATCGCGGTGAGTACGCGCACATCAATGAAGGAGACTGTCGTGTCGGCGAACAGCTTCGACGCCCGTGCCACGCTGAACGTGGGCGACGCGTCGTACGAGATCTTCCGGCTGGACAAGGTGGAAGGCTCGGCTCGCCTTCCGTACAGCCTGAAGGTGCTGCTGGAGAACCTCCTGCGCACCGAGGACGGCGCGAACATCACCGCCGACCACATCCGTGCCCTCGGCAACTGGGACTCCCAGGCCCAGCCGTCCCAGGAGATCCAGTTCACGCCCGCCCGCGTGATCATGCAGGACTTCACCGGCGTGCCCTGTGTCGTCGACCTCGCCACCATGCGTGAGGCCGTCAAGGCCCTCGGCGGCGACCCGGCCAAGGTCAACCCGCTCTCCCCGGCCGAGATGGTCATCGACCACTCCGTCATCGCCGACAAGTTCGGCACCAACGACGCCTTCAAGCAGAACGTCGACCTGGAGTACGGCCGCAACAAGGAGCGCTACCAGTTCCTGCGCTGGGGCCAGACCGCCTTCGACGACTTCAAGGTCGTCCCCCCGGGCACCGGCATCGTCCACCAGGTCAACATCGAGCACCTGGCCCGCACCGTCATGACCCGCAACGGGCAGGCGTACCCCGACACCCTCGTCGGCACCGACTCGCACACCACCATGGTCAACGGCCTCGGTGTGCTTGGCTGGGGCGTCGGCGGCATCGAGGCCGAGGCCGCGATGCTCGGCCAGCCGGTCTCGATGCTCATCCCGCGCGTCGTCGGCTTCAAGCTGACCGGTGAGCTGACCCCGGGCACCACCGCCACGGACCTCGTCCTCACCATCACCGAGATGCTGCGCAAGCACGGCGTCGTCGGCAAGTTCGTCGAGTTCTACGGCGAGGGCGTCGCCGCCACCTCGCTGGCCAACCGCGCCACCATCGGCAACATGTCGCCGGAGTTCGGTTCCACCGCCGCGATCTTCCCGATCGACGACGAGACCCTGAACTACCTGCGCCTGACCGGCCGTGACGCCCAGCAGGTCGCGCTCGTCGAGGCGTACGCCAAGGAGCAGGGCCTCTGGCTGGACCCGGCCGCCGAGCCCGACTTCTCCGAGAAGCTGGAGCTGGACCTCTCCACGGTCGTCCCGTCCATCGCCGGCCCGAAGCGTCCGCAGGACCGGATCGTTCTCGCCAACGCCGCCGAGCAGTTCAAGCAGGACGTCCGCAACTACGTGGACACCGCCGACGAGGCGGGCAAGGAGTCCTTCCCGGCCTCCGACGCCCCGGCCACCACCAACGGCGTCCCGTCCAACCCGGTCACCGTCCAGGCCCCCGACGGCTCGACCTACGAGATCGACCACGGTGCGGTGACGGTCGCGGCCATCACCTCCTGCACCAACACCTCGAACCCGTACGTCATGGTCGCCGCCGCGCTCGTCGCGAAGAAGGCCGTGGAGAAGGGCCTCACCCGCAAGCCGTGGGTCAAGACCACCCTCGCCCCGGGTTCGAAGGTCGTCACCGACTACTTCGACAAGGCCGGTCTGACCCCGTACCTGGACAAGGTCGGCTTCAACCTCGTCGGCTACGGCTGCACCACCTGCATCGGCAACTCCGGCCCGCTGCCGGAGGAGGTCTCCAAGGCCGTCAACGACCATGACCTGGCCGTGACCTCGGTCCTCTCGGGCAACCGCAACTTCGAGGGCCGGATCAACCCCGACGTCAAGATGAACTACCTGGCCTCCCCGCCGCTGGTCGTCGCGTACGCCCTCGCGGGCTCCATGAAGGTGGACATCACCAAGGACGCCCTCGGCGTCGACCAGGACGGCAAGCCGGTCTACCTGGCCGACATCTGGCCGTCCGAGGCCGAGGTCAACGACGTCGTCGCCAACGCCATCGGCGAGGACATGTTCTCCAAGTCCTACCAGGACGTCTTCGCGGGCGACGCCCAGTGGCAGGCCCTGTCGATCCCGACCGGCGACACCTTCGAGTGGGACGCCGAGTCGACGTACGTCCGCAAGCCCCCGTACTTCGACGGCATGAAGATGGAGACCACCCCGGTCTCCGACATCACGGGCGCCCGCGTCCTGGCCAAGCTCGGCGACTCGGTCACCACCGACCACATCTCGCCCGCCGGCGCCATCAAGGCCGACACCCCGGCCGGCAAGTACCTCACCGAGCACGGTGTGGAGCGTCGTGACTTCAACTCCTACGGCTCCCGCCGAGGCAACCACGAGGTCATGATCCGCGGTACGTTCGCCAACATCCGCCTGCGCAACCAGATCGCGCCGGGCACCGAGGGCGGCTACACCCGCGACTTCACCCAGGCCGACGCCCCGGTGTCATTCATCTACGACGCCTCGCAGAACTACCAGGCCGCCGGCACCCCGCTGGTCATCCTGGGCGGCAAGGAGTACGGCTCCGGCTCGTCCCGCGACTGGGCCGCCAAGGGCACCGCGCTCCTCGGCGTCAAGGCCGTCATCACCGAGTCGTACGAGCGCATCCACCGCTCGAACCTCATCGGCATGGGCGTCCTCCCGTTGCAGTTCCCGGCCGGCCAGTCCGCCGACACGCTCGGCCTGACCGGCGAGGAGACCTTCTCCATCACCGGCGTGACCGAGCTGAACGACGGCACCACCCCGAGCACGGTCAAGGTCACCACCGACACGGGCGTCGAGTTCGACGCGGTCGTCCGCATCGACACCCCCGGTGAGGCCGACTACTACCGCAACGGCGGCATCATGCAGTACGTGCTGCGCAGCCTGATCCGCGGCTAGTCCCCAGGGGCTTGTGAGGGCCGTGTTCCCGGTGACGGGGGCATGGCCCTTCCCCGTACCCGAAGCGTCTCCGCCCGCGGAAATCCCAGGTCATCACGCATCCTCAGGTGGAACACAGGATTCCCTCAGCGGACCGGGACACGATCGGGACATGACTGGCAGTGCTCGCTACCGAAACGGCCGCGTCCGCGTGCTCATCGTCGACGACGAGCCCGCGCTCACCGACGTGCTCTCCGTGGCCGTCGAGGAGGCGGGCTGGCGGGCCTATCCGGCGCTGGACGGCCAGAGCGCGCTGAAGGTCGCCCGCGGCTGCGCCCCGCACGCCGTCGTCCTCGACGGGATGCTGCCCGACCTCGACGGCCTCCAGGTCCTGCGGCGCCTGCGGTACGAGAACCCGAAGCTGCCCGTCCTCATGCTCACCGCGCGCGACGCCCTGGAACACCGGCTCGACGGACTCGGCGCCGGCGCCGACGACTACGTCACCAAGCCCTTCTCCCTGGAGGAGGTCGTGCTGCGGCTGCGCGGGCTGCTGCGCCGGGCGGGAGCCGAACACGCGCGGTCCGACGAATCCGTACGCGTCCTCGGCGACCTGGTCCTCACCGAGGAGACCCGCGAGGTGCACCGCGCGGGCCACCTCATCCAGCTCACCGCCAAGGAGTTCGACCTGCTCAGCCTGATGATGGACCACCCGCGCCAGGTACTGAGCAAGGCACAGATCGTCGACCACGTCTGGAGCACCTCCTTCGACGGCGGCGGCAATCTCGTCGAGGTCTACATCTCCAGCCTGCGCCGCAAGATCGACCGCGGCCGGGCGCCGATGATCCACACCGTGCGCGGTCTCGGCTATGCCATCCGGCCGGTGGAGGACGGGAGATGACCGCCCGACGGCGACTGCGCTCGATGCGCTCGCGCCTGCTCCTGTTCATCTCTCTCGCCCTGGTCGCCGTCTGCGCGGCCATGGCACTCACCACCGTGTTCGTCCAACGTGCCTATCTGTACGGCAACTTGGACGACCACGTCGAGAACTCCGTCGCGCGCTGTCTGGGCGGTGCCGCGTTGCAGCCCCAACTCCAGGCCGACCTCGGCTTCCTGCACGAACAGGGCCACCCGACCGGCATGATCGCCGCCAGGCTCGACGACGACGGCGACATCCTCAGCGCCGCGGTCGTGGCCCGCGCGTACACGACCCAGCAGCTCACCGCCGACCAGCGCGCCGCCCTCGCGGGCATCGAGGCCGACGGATCGATGCACACCCGGACCCTCCCCGGGCTCGGCACGTACCGGATCACCGCGGTCGACAAGGACGGCGTACGGGTCCTCGTAGGCATCCCGATGGACGACGTGCAGCGGATGATCCGCGGCATGCTCATCGCCGAGGTGGCCATCGCGGGCGTCGGGCTCACCGCCGCCGGCTGTGTGTGCGCGGTCGTCATCCGACGCCAGCTGCGACCCCTCGGCCGGGTCGCCGGCACCGCCGTCGAGGTCTCCCGCGCCCCGCTCGGCAGTGGCGAGGTGGGCGGGCTGACCCGTGTCCCCGAACGCGACACCGACCCCGACAGCGAGGCCGGTCAGGTCGGCGCGGCGCTGAACCGCATGATCGACCACGTGGAGTCGTCGCTCACGGAACGCCAGCGCACGGAGGAACGGATGCGCCGCTTCCTGTCCGACGCCAGCCATGAACTCCGCACCCCGCTCGCCTCGATCGCGGGCTACGCGGAACTCATGAACCGCGGCACCGACCGCATCGAACCGGGCACGGCCTGGCGCCGTGTCTCGGCCGAGTCGGCGCGCATGACCGGCCTCGTCGAGGACCTGCTCCTGCTGGCCCGGCTCGACGAGGGCCGCCCGCTGCACTCCACCGAGGTCGATGTCGCCGCGCTGGTCGCCGAGGCGGTGTGGGACGCGCGGGCCGCCGGGGACAGCCATGACTGGCAGCTCGAACTCCGCCTCGACGCGGCCCCGTTGGTCATCGGCGACGAGGCCCGCCTGCACCAGGTGGTGGCCAACCTGCTGGCCAACGCGCGCGTGCACACGCCCCCGGGCACGAGGGTCGTCGCGGTCGTGGAGACGAGGGCCGCCCACTGCCTGGTACGCATCCACGACAACGGCCCCGGCATCCCGCCCGCCCTCCTCCCGACGGTCTTCGAACGCTTCACCCGCGCCGACGCCTCCCGCACCCGCGTGGACCCCAGATCCGGAGGCTCGGGCCTGGGCCTCGCCATCGTCGCGGCGATCACAACAGCGCACGCCGGCCGCATCGACGTGGAGAGCATGCCGGGACGAACAGAGTTCACGGTACGACTGCCCCTGACACAGGAAGCCCCGACACCGACACCGACACCGACACCGGCGACGCGCTCGGGGGAGGGGGCACGGGCGGGGCAGGTGGTGTGAGGGAGCGGGCGCTGGTGGTGGCGCGGGGGCGGGGAGGGGAGGGGGACGGGGAACTCCGGGGTGACGGCGCCGGGGGGGCCTCGGCGGGTCGGGGTTGGGTGGTGGGCTTGATGGGTGGGGGCAGTCTGGCGGGTTGGGTGGTCGGCTTGGGGGCGGGGCGGGGAGTCGGCCTCGACGGGTTGGGTGGTCGGCTCGGTGGGTCGGGGAGTGGGCTTGGTGCGGCTGGTCGGCTTCGGAGGGCCAGGGGGTTGGCTTGGCAGGGAGGGGAGTTGGCCTCGGTGGGGCGGGAGGGCTGCGTGGCGTGGGGAGCCCCGGGCTTGACGGGGGCAGGGAGTTGGCGCCGGTAGGCGGTGTGCGGCGCGGAACCCCGGGCATCCACCCGGCCGTTGAGATCGCCGACCCGGTTACCTCGGCTACCGTGCCGCTCATGCATCGCAGCCGCGTCTACGCCGCCATCATCGACACCCCCGAGCCCGAGGCCGCCTCCGCCTTCTGGTCCGCCGCGCTCGGTGTCCCGGCACAACAGGATGTCGCCGAACCGCAGTTCACGGTCCTGCACGGCGCTCTGCCGGGTCTGGTCACCGCGGTTCAGGCCGTCGATGACGCGCCGCGGCTCCACATCGACATCGAGACGGACGACGTAGCGGCCGAGACCGCCCGTCTGTTGTCCCTCGGCGCGGTCGAGGTGTCCCAGTGGCTGGAGTGCCATGTGCTGCGCGCACCCGGCGGACACCTGGTCTGCGTGATCCCGGTGCACAGCGACCCCGAGACCTTCGCGGCACACGCCAACACCTGGCCCTGAGACCGGAGCTGGCGGCCCCCGCCATAGCCGTACCCTTTCCGCGTGACCTCCCGCGACCCCCTCCACCGCGCCCTGCACGACCCCGGCGACCCACCCCTGCGCCCGCTGCCGGACCGGGCGGCGGAGCTCCTGCGCGCGCTGGACGCGCCGCCCCGGCTGGCCGCGCACCTGAGGGCGGTGCACGACGTGGCGTACGGGCTCGTGGAGTGGCTGGCGCGACAGCACCCTCAACTCCCGCTGGACCGCGAGGCCGTGCTGTTCGGCGCGGCCACGCACGACATAGGCAAGTCCGTGCACACCGCCGAACTGTCCGGCCCCGGTTCGGCGCACGAGGCGGCCGGGCGGGAACTGCTGCTGGCCCACGGCGTCGCCCCGCATCTGGCCCGGTTCGCCGCCACCCACGCGAGCTGGACCGCGCCGGCCGTGACCATCGAGGATCTGCTGGTCAGCCTGGCCGACAAGGCATGGAAGAACAAACGGGTACCGGAGCTGGAGGACCTGGTGGTCGGCGCGCTGGCCGAGGCGAGCGGACGGACGGCGTGGGAGGAGTTCCTCGACCTCGACGACCTGCTGACGGACGTGGGGGAGGGGGCGGAGGAGCGGCTCGCCTTTCAGGGGGCGTATCCGGTGTGAGCGGGTCGCCCACGCGGATCAGAAGCCGAGGAGCCCGTCGAGGTCGATCTCGACGGGGAACGGAAGTTCAGTGACGAGCTTGTCGTGGTGCACGGGGTGCGACGGCGCGGGGAAGTACGTGAGGGTGTCCGCGTTGAGCCAGTACTCGTGGACCGCGAGCTTCTGATCGCGGTCCAGTTCCACGCGCCAGTAGTACGGGACCTTGTGGGTGGCGAAGAGCGCGGGTTTGCGTACGCGGTCGTCCTGGCGGGAGCCGGGAGAGACGACCTCCACGACGAGGGCGACCTTTCCCACCGGGACACATTCGAGCTCGAAGAAGTCCAGCTCTCGGGGGTCGAAGACGATCACATCGGGCTTGGGCGTGTTCTGGGCGTCGACCATCACGCACTGCTCGGCCACGACCTTGTACGGCTCGGTGTGCGCGGTCCTCAAGGCGCCAAGCACGCCGTCCCGTACCTGGTTGTGCCAGAACTTGGTCTGTCCTCGAACTACGATCCGTCCGTCCACGAGTTCCCAGTCGAAGGGCAGCTCCAAGTCTTTGACCTGGTCGAAGGTCCAGCCGTCGGTCGGCGGGAACATCCAGGTGTCCTCGGTGGCCTGTCCCCGCTGGGGTGTCGTCATCACTGCTCCCATGGACGCCAGTGTGGACGCCGATGCGCGGCGTGATCGTACGTACGACGGTACCGCCACCCGAACTGACGAGGCCATGGCGCGCCGTTGGCGGCCAACCCTCGCGCGCCAACCGTTTACACCCGCCCCCGTTCGCGCTACCTTCCGCCACAGGCGGGGTGGGAGCGCTCCCATGCGGGTGGACCGGAACCTGCCCGAAGGGAGCCACCCCACCCCGCTCATCCGCACACGCATCCGCACGGCCCGTACCTCAAGGAACGGACTGGACTGTCATGATCCTGACAAAATCAGCGGCGTCCCCAGGTCGCCGATTAGCGCTCGCCACCCGCACCAGAGCCCTCTTCCTCGTCCTGGTCTCCCTGCTCGCCACCGTCCCCGCCGTCGCCCTGGTCATGACGACCGGCGGACCGGCGGAGGCCCACGGCACCCCGATGAAGCCCGCCAGCCGCACCTTCCTGTGCTGGCAGGACGGTCTGACCGACACCGGCGAGATCAAGCCGGTCAACCCGGCCTGCAAGAACGCCCAGGCGGTCAGCGGCACCACGCCGTTCTACAACTGGTTCTCGGTGCTCCGCTCGGACGGCGCGGGCCGCACCCGCGGCTTCGTCCCGGACGGCGAGCTGTGCAGCGGCGGCAACACCAACTTCACCGGCTTCAACGCCGCCCGCAGCGACTGGCCGTTGACCCACCTCACCTCGGGCGCGACCGTCGACTTCTCCTACAACGCCTGGGCCGCGCACCCGGGTTGGTTCTACGTCTACGTCACCAAGGACGGCTTCGACCCGACCAAGACCCTCACCTGGAACGACATGGAGGACCGGCCCTTCCTCTCCGTCGACCACCCGCCGCTCAACGGTTCCCCGGGCACGGTCGAGGCCAACTACTCCTGGACCGGGCAGCTTCCGGCGAACAAGTCGGGCCGCCACATCATTTACATGGTCTGGCAGCGCTCGGACAGCTCGGAGACCTTCTACTCCTGCTCCGACGTCGTCTTCGACGGCGGCAACGGCGAGGTGACCGGCATCCACGACCCGGGCAACCCGACCGACCCGGTCCCCGGCACGTGCAGCGCCACCCGCAAGACGACCGGCAGTTGGTCCGGCGGCTACCAGTCCGAGGTGACCGTCACCAACTCCGGCGACGTCCCGATGCTCGGCTGGATGGTCGACTGGACCCTCCCGAGCGGCCAGAAGGTCGACAGCCTATGGAACGGCAACGCGACCTACACCGGCCAGAACGTGATGGTCCACAACGCCGACTGGAACGGGTCGTTGAGCCCAGGACAGAGCGCGACGTTCGGGTACGTCGTGACCGGCTCCGGCGGTGATACGGCGACCACGTTGCCCTGCCGGGTCGGTTGACACCCGGCTGATGGGCGGGCCCGGTGGACGACGAAACGCCGTTCACCGGGCCCGTCGGCGATGACATGATGACGTGCATGACGCTCCTGACCCGCAACACCTTCCTGGCCGCGTCCCGAAAGGACGATGCCGCGTAGGCGCCCCGGCGCGCTGCGCGCCGCTCGACTCCCTCGCGCTGCCCGATGGGATCTTCCCCCGGCCCGCATCCAGGGCCTCTCCGCCCGAACCAGCCTGGCCATAGCCCGCGTTGAAGGGCTCCCGGACGACTATCACGTCTACCTTGGCGCCACCGACCGAGCCCTCCGACGCTATCGGCAGTTCCTGCAACCCGAGGGCCGGCGCCCCCGCTATCCGCAGGACGCGGAGTGTGCGTGCCGCGGCTGCTCCTTCGACGACGTCCGGCACGCCCGCGACGTACTGGACGAGACCCTGGCCCGGCTGCCGCCCCGTCCACGCGCCGAACTCGCGCGCCTGGTAGCCGACTTGGACGCCACGTACCTGCGCCGCACCCTCCCCGACCCCTTCGCCGCCGAAGGCCAGTGGCAGAGCGACCTGTGGTGGCGCCGCCGCCTGGCAGGCGGCCGGGAGGAGCCGCTCCCCGACCCGAGAGAGCCACTGTCACGCAGGCGCCGCCGCTGACGCGCGGGTGCGATGCAGAGGGGGGCGGATCGGCGTGCCGGTGGAGCGGGCGGAGCGGGTGGTCGCGGAGGTCGTCGCCGCACAGGGGTGAGGGCCTTGAGCCCAGAGGAACTCCGGGCGTCCGGCATCAGCCTGGCGTTGCTCCAGGGCGGACCCGGTGGACACCCCCACCGGGTCCGCGAGCCGGGCAGGTGAGGGGGAGTCCCTGCCCGGGTGTGGAGTGGCTGAAGACGGCGACAGCGTGTGGGTCGGACAACGTTGTCGAGTGGTCTAAACCTCACTCTACCTCGTCAATGAACCGCGACGTCAAGCGAGTTGGGTTGACCCGTCCGAGTGGCTCCTCGGTGCCGCCGGACACGTGTCCGGGACAGCCCGTGGTACGGCTGGCGCGTGTGAAGTCCCTGATGCTCGCCGCCGCTCTGGCCCTGGCCCTGGTGTTCGCCGGTGCCGGCCTCGCGCCCGCCGCGCCCCCCGCACCCCCCGATCTCGTCGACGACCCCACCCCCTACGTGGATCCCCTGATCGGCACCAGGAACGGCGGCAATGTCTTTCCCGGCGCGGTCACCCCGTTCGGCATGCTCTCCTGGAGTCCCGAGAACACCCGGGGCGACGCCACCCTCGCGGCGGCTCCCGGCGGCTACCACTACGACGCCCCCCGCATCCGGGGCTTCAGCCTCACCCACATGTCCGGCACGGGGTGTGCAGGCGGCAGCGGCGACATTCCCTTCTTCCCGTACGCCGGACAGGTCACCTCCTCGCCCGCGAGCGACACCGGGGACACGGTGTACGCCGCCGACTTCCGGCACGCCGACGAGACCGCCGAGCCCGGCCACTACAAGGTCGCCCTCGCGTCCGGCGTCACCGCAGACCTCGCGGCCACCACCCGCACCGGCTCGGCCCGCTTCACCTACCCGGCCGACCGGCCCGCCTCGTTGCTGATCCGTACCGCCAACTCCGAGGTCGGCTCCACCGATTCGACGGTCGAGATCGACCCCGGCTCCCGTACCGTCTCCGGCTCCGTCACCTCCGGCAACTTCTGCGGCCACCTCGACCCCGAGGGCCGACGCGCCTACTACACCCTGCACTTCACCGCCCGCTTCGACCGCGCCTTCCAGGCCACCGGTACCTGGCAGGACGACCGGCTCGACCCCGGGTCCCTGCGGGCGAGCGGCGGCACCGGCGGCTTCGCCGACAGGGGGCGGCCGGTGACCGGCAAGGGCGCCGGCGGATACGTGGAGTTCGCGCCGGGAGCCGGGCCGGTGAACGTCAAGGTCGGCATCTCGTACGTCAGCCGGGCCGGCGCCGAGGCGAACCTGGCGGCGGAGAACCCGCCGTACCGCACCTTCGACGAGGTGCGGGAGGCGGCGCGCGGCGCCTGGCGCGACGACCTCTCCGCCATCCGGGTGGGCGGCGGCACGGACGCCGAACGCACCACCTTCTACACGGCGTTGTACCACTGCCTCCTCCACCCGAACGTCATCAGCGACGCCGACGGCAGGTACCGCGGCCCTGACGGCGAGGTGCACAGGACCGGTCGGCGGGCCCAGTACGGCACCTTCTCCGGCTGGGACGTCTACCGCGACCAGGTCCAGTTGCTCACGCTCCTCCAGCCGCGCACCGGCTCGGACATCGCCCAGTCGCTGTACGAACTCGCCGAGCAGAACGGCGGGATCTGGGACCGCTGGCTGCACGGGGCGAGCGGGACGCACGTCATGAACGGCGACCCCTCGGCCGTCGCCCTGGCCGGCATCCACGCCTTCGGCGGCACCGACTTCGACCTGCCCGGGGCGCTGCGCTCGCTGGTCCGGGCGGCGACCGTACCGACCGCGAAGGACCTGTCCGCCGCCGGGCGGCCCGTCCTCTCGGTCGGTCAACGGCCGTCGCTGGACCTGTACTTGAAGCATCACTACATGCCGTCCGTCTCCCACGCCTGGGGCGGTGCCGCCGAGACGCTGGAGATGTCAGGCGCCGACTTCGCCCTCTCGCGGCTCGCCTCGGCGGCGGGGGAGAAGGGCATCGCCGCCGACTTCACCCGGCGCGCGCAGTGGTGGCAGAACAACTTCGACATCGCCGCCGATCCGATCGGCGGCCACATCGCCAACCGCAAGGCAGACGGCAGTTGGGTCACCGGGTTCACCCCGGCCACCGGCAACGGCTTCGTGGAGGGGACGGCGGCGCAGTACACCTGGATGGTCCCGCACAATCCGGCCGGCCTCTTCGCCGCGATGGGCGGGAAGGACAAGGCCCTTGAGCGGCTCGACTCCTTCTTCCACAAGAGTGACGGGAGTTGGGCCTTCACCGGGAGCGGCGGCGAGAAGTCCGAGCTGGACAACGAGCCGTCGATCAACGTGCCTTATCTGTACGACTACGCGGGCGCCCCCTACAAGACGCAGGAGACCGTCCGGGCCGCCCTGCGGCAGCTGTGGTCGACCCGGCCGGGTGGCATCCCGGGCAACGACGACCTCGGGGCGATGTCCTCCTGGTACGTCTTCGCCGCGCTCGGCATGTATCCGCAGGTTCCCTCCCGGGCCGAACTCGTCCTCGCCTCACCGCTGTTCCCGCGCATCGAGATCAGCAGGCCGGGCGGCAACGACATCTCCATCAACGCGGAGGGTGCGGCCGCGGACACGCCGTACATCCGCTCCCTGCGGGTCGACGGGCGGGCCGGTGACCGGCCTTGGCTGCCCGCCTCCTTCGTGCGGGACGGTGGCAGCCTCAGCTACAAGCTCTCCGGCACGCCCGACCCCGCGTGGGGTGCCGCCGCCGACGCCGCCCCGCCGTCCTTCCGGGCCGGCGAGCAGCCGTACCAGGTCGGCATCGGCCCCACCGCCGCGACGCTCGCCCCGGGCGGCAGCGTGAAGGTCGGCGTCCGCGCGCTCGCGCTGAGCGGCGGGGCGGGTCCCGAGGTCCGCTTCCGTGTCGAGACCCCGGACGGCATCACGGCAACCCCCGTGGAGGGACGTGTTGTTGAGGGGGCCGGAGAGATCACCCTGAGGGCCGGCGACGGTGCCACCCAGGGCTTCTACGACGTGAGGATCAGCGTGGACTCGTACGAGCAGCCCGTGTTCCTCACCGTCGCCGCGCACGGCAGCCTCCTCGCCGCCTATGACTCCGTCGGGATCTCGGACGACGCCGGCGAGCATGACGAGGCCGACTTCGACGGAGGCGGCTGGAGCTACTCACGGCAGGCCCTTGCCGCGGCGGGGCTGAGCCCGGGCGGTGACGGGGAGGTGCGGGGCGGGCTCGCCTTCAGCTGGCCCGCCTCGCCGGACGGGCGGCCGGACAACGCCTCCGCAGCAGGGCAGACGATTGAACTCGCCGAACCCGTACGTCAGTTGGCCTTCGTCGGCAGTGCGGTCAACGGGGGGCGACAGGACCGCGCGACCGTGACCTACACGGACGGTAGCACCGGCACCCTGGACCTCTCCTTCACCGACTGGACGCTCGGCGGGGGCGGCGGCAGCGTCCAGTACGGCAATGAGGTCGTCGCGAGGACCGCGTACCGGAACATCGCGGGCGGGGGCCGGGATCCGGTCGCCACGTACGTGTTCGCCACCGAGCCGTTCAGTGCGCCGGAGGGGAAGGGCATCGTGGGTGTGCGGCTGCCCCGCAACCCGGACCTGCGTCTGTTCACGCTGGCGACCCGCTGAACAGTCCGGCCAGCCAGTCGAGTTGGCGGCGCACCTGGACCGCGTCGCCGCCCTCGTGACCGTTGTACGGGTAGGCGTGGATCTCCGTGCGCGGGGCGGTGCCGGACAGTTCGGCGTAGCGGTTGAAGGCGGCGTACGCGCCGCTCGGCGGGCAGACGGTGTCGCGCAGGCCGACGCCGAAGTGGGCGGGGGCGTGGGCGCGGCGGGCGAAGGAGATGCCCTCGACGTAGGACAGGGTGCGGTAGGCGGCCTCCGCCGCGCCCCGGTGCACGGAGAGGTAGGTGCCGATCTCGCCGTAGGGGTGGGCGTCGGTGAGGTCGAGGGCGCGGCGGACGCCGCACAGGAGCGGGGCGGTGACCAGGGCCGCGGCCAGGTCGGGGACGAGTCCGGCAACAGCCAGGGCGAGGCCGCCGCCCTGGCTGTTGCCGGCCGCGACCGTGCGGGAGCCGTCTACGCCGGGGAGGGCGCGGACCGCGGTGACCGCGCGGACGGCGTCGGTGATGAGGCGGCGGTAGTGATAGTCACGGGGGTCGAGCAGACCGCGGGTCATGGGGCCGGGGCCGCCGGGCGCCTGGGCGTGCGGGTCGGGGGTGTCGCCGCCGCAGCCGTACTGGTCGCCCTGGCCGCGGTTGTCCATGAGCAGCACGGCATAACCGGCGTTCACCCAGGTCAGGCGCTCGTGCGGGAGGCCGCGGCCACGGCCGTAGCCCGCGTACTCGACGACCGCGGGGAGCGGTCGCGACACCCCGGCGGGGCGGGAGAACCAGGCGCGTACCGGGTCGCCCGCGAAGCCCCGGAAGGTCACGTCCCAGGTCTCCGTCAGCCGTAGCCCGGTCTCCACCGGACGCACGCTCACCAACGGGTCCGTCTGGGCGGCGTCCTTGAGGGTGGCGCGCCAGAACTCGTCGAAGTCGGCGGGCTCTTCGGGCAGCGGACGGTGGTGCACGAGTTCCGTCAGCGGCAGGTCGAACGCGGGCACGGGGCACCTCGCAGGAGTCGGACGACAGAGGGAAACTTGCGGAGTTCACTGCGTCTGGCATCCCCGTTCTACCCCGGGCGCAAGCGACTTCAACTCTCCACCCACACCTCAAAAGGCCGCTGCTACACCCATTGACAGCGCTTTCTGACTGCCCTTAAGTTGCCGCGAAGTTACCGGTAAGACCTCGAAACTTTCGGTTCAGCTCCGCCCCTCCTGAGAGGACCGAGCATGAGCACGTCCACCAAGTCGGCCTCTCCGCCCGGCGTCCAGGACCCACCCGCACCCGCTCCACCGCCGAAGCCCTCCGTCCGCGTCACCTGGCGGCGGGCGCTGCGCCGCGACTGGCAGCTGTACTCGCTGGCACTGCTGCCGCTGCTGTTCTTCGTGGTCTTCCGCTATCTGCCGATGCTCGGCAATGTGATCGCCTTCCGGCGCTTCGAACCGGGCGGCTCGATGTTCGGCGAGCAGTGGGTCGGACTGCGCTATGTCGAGATGTTCCTCAGCGACCCGACCTTCTGGCAGGTCTTCCGGAACACGCTGTGGCTCGGCGGACTGACCCTCGTCTTCTGCTTCCCGATCCCGATCGTGCTGGCCCTGCTGCTGAACGAGGTGCGCAGACGGGCCCTGAAGCGGTTCGTGCAGTCGGTGTCGTATCTGCCGCACTTCCTGTCGATCGTGATCGTCGCGGGCATCACCATGCAGATCCTGGCCACCGACGGCCCGGTCAACCACGTCCTGGGCTGGCTCGGCCACGACGAGATCCGGTTCATCCAGGAACCCGAGTGGTTCCGCACGATCTACGTCGGCTCCGAGATCTGGCAGACCGCCGGCTGGGGCACGATCCTCTACCTCGCCGCGCTCACCACCATCGACGAGGACCTGTACGAGGCCGCCCGCATCGACGGCGCCGGCCGCTGGCGGCAGACCTGGCACGTCACCCTGCCCGGCATCCGCCCCACCATGGTCACGCTGCTGATCCTCAACATCGGCACGTTCATGGCGGTCGGCTTCGAGAAGGTCCTGCTGCTCTACAACCCGCTGACCTACCAGACCTCCGACGTGATCTCCACGTACGTCTACCGGACCGGCGTCGAGTCCAACAGCTTCAGCTACGCCGCCGCCATCGGCCTGTTCGAGGCGGTCATCGGCCTGGTCCTGATCACGTCCGCCAACCAGCTCTCGCGCCGCACAGTGGGGACCAGCCTGTGGTGAAGCCGAGCCGTTCCTACCGGGTGTTCCAGGGCGTCAACGGGGTGATCCTCAGCCTCGTCGTGGTCGTGACCCTCTACCCCTTCGTCAACATCATCGCCCGGTCCTTCAGCGGGGAGCGCCAGATCCGCGCCGGTGACGTGACGCTGTGGCCCAAGGGGTTCAACCTCACCACGTACAAGATCGTGTTCCAGGACTCGATGTTCTGGCGCAACTACGGCAACACCGTGTTCTACACGGTCGTCTCCACCGCCGTCGCCATGATCCTGACGACCTGTTACGCGTACGTCCTGTCGAAGAGGCACCTCAAGGGCCGTACCGCGCTCATCGGTATCGCGGTGTTCACCATGTTCTTCACCGGCGGTCTGATCCCCAACTACGTGCTGATCACCACCCTCGGCCTGAAGAACAGCGTGTGGGCGATCGCCCTGCCCAACGCGATCAGCGTCTTCAACCTGCTGGTGATGAAGGCCTTCTTCGAGAGTCTGCCGGTCGAGCTGGAGGAGGCCGCGCAGATCGACGGGCTGAGCACCTACGGCACCCTGCTCAGGATCGTGCTGCCGCTGTCCAAGGCGGTCGTCGCGACGATGGTCCTCTTCTACTCGGTGTCCTTCTGGAACTCCTGGTTCAGCGCGTTCCTCTACATGGACAGCTCGGACCTGATGCCGGTCACCGTCTATCTGCGGAACATGATCCTGGGCGCCACCGGCGGCTCCAACGCGGGCGCCGGCACCGAGCAGCTCAGCCAGGTCGGCGCGAACATCCAGGCGGTGACCATCGTGCTCACCTCGCTGCCGATCCTCTGCGTGTACCCGTTCGTCCAGCGCTACTTCGTCTCGGGCGTGATGCTCGGCGCGGTCAAGGGCTGACAGCCCACCCATCGGCTTACGGAACAAGGGAGTTCCCGTGAAGAACGCAGGAGAGCTGTCGCGGCGTCAGATCCTGGCCGCCGCCGGCTTCATCGGTCTCGCCACCCTCACCGGCTGCGGCAGCGGCGACGACGGCGGCGACGGCAAGGACCTCTCCAAGAAGCAGAACGGCGCGATGAAGGAGTACCGCGCCGGACAGCAGTTCAAGGCCGCCAAGCCGCTGTCCTTCTCGATGCTGCACAACAACAACCCGGTCTACCCCTACAAGAGCAGCTGGCTGTTCTGGAAGGAGGTCACCAAGCGCACCGGCATCACCCTGAAGCCCGTCGACATCCCGCTCGCCGACTACGAGAAGAAGCGCAGCGTCCTCATCGGCGCGGGCGACGCCCCCTTCCTGATCCCCAAGACGTACCACCCGGGCGAGGTCGCCTTCGTCTCCTCGGGGGCGATCCTCCCGGTCAGCGAGTACGTGCACCTGATGCCCAACTACCGGGACAAGGTGAAGCGGTGGAAGCTCGAACCCGAGCTCGACTCCATACGCCAGTCCGACGGCAAGTACTACCTGCTGCCCGGCCTGCACGAGAAGCCCAAGGCCGGCTACTCCCTCTCCTTCCGCACGGACGTCCTCGACAAGCTCGGCCTGACCCTGCCCACCAGCTGGGACGAGGTGTACACCGTCCTGAAGGCGCTCAGGTCCGAGTACCCCGACAAGTACCCGTGGACCGACCGCTGGAGCATCAACACCCCGTTCCCCTGCGGGGCGTTGTTCAGCTACCTCGGCCAGGCCTACGGGGTGAAGGCGGGCTGGACGTACGACAACATCAGCTTCGACACCACGTCCCAGAAGTTCGTGTTCACCGCCGCCCAGGACAACTACCGGGCGATGATCGAGTACTTGAGAAAGATCGTCGCCGAGAAGCTGCTCGACCCGGAGAGCTTCACCCAGCAGGACGACCAGGCGATACAGAAGCTGCTGGCCGAGAAGTCGTACGTCATCAGCGCCAACCCGCAGGAGCTGGTCCAGAACTACCGCTACAACCTGGAGAATCAGGTCAGGGGCGCGAAGATCGAGATGGTCCCGGTGCCGCTCGGACCGGCCGGGCCGATCGTCCTCGGCGGGGTCCGGCTGGAGAACGGGATCATGGTCTCCAGCAAGGCGCTCAAGAGTGACAGCTTCGTCGCGATGATGCAGTTCGTGGACTGGCTCTGGTACTCGGACGAGGGCCAGAAACTGTGCAAATGGGGAGTCAAGGGCGTCACTTACACCGAGTCCGGCGGCGCCTACAAGCTGGAGCCCGGCATCACCCTGATGGGCTCCGACCCGGACGCCCCGAAGGACCTCCAGAAGGACTTCGGCTTCTTCAACGGTGTCTTCACCTACGGCGGCAGCTGGGAGCTGGTCTCCTCCAACTTCAGCCCGGACGAGAAGAAGTTCCAGGACGCGATGTCCCAGCGCGAACAGACGCCCATCGACCCCGCCCACCCCCTCCAGTCCGTGGAGCAGGAACAGGCGACGCTCCTCGACACGCCCCTCAAGGACCACGCCATCCAGAACACCCTCAAGTTCGTCCTCGGCAAGCGCCCGATGTCCGAATGGGACGACTACATCACCGAGTTGAAGGCGAAGAACATGCAGCAGCTCCTCGACCTGCACAACAAGGCGTACGACCGGTTCAAGAAGGAGAACGGGTGATCCGCGTCCCCGCCGAGCCGATCGGACGGCTCTCCGAGGCCTGGCGCCACTGTGTCGGCACCGGCCGTATCGAACTCGCCCTGCGCCGCGACTACCAGGACTCCCTGAAGCTCCTCCAGGACGACATCGGCTTCCGGTACATCCGAGGGCACGGCCTGCTGAGCGACGGCATGGCGGTCCACCGCCCGTACGAATGGGAGGGCACCCGGCGCGTCCACCACTCCTTCACCTACCTCGACCAGATCGTCGACGCCTACCTCGACCTCGGTATCCGGCCCTTCGTCGAACTCGGCTTCATGCCCGAGGAGTTGGCGTCCGGGAAGCAGACGGTCTTCTGGTGGCGGGGCCATGTCACCCCGCCCCGGTCGTACCAGGAGTGGGCGGACCTGGTCCGCGCGACCGTCGCCCACCTCGTCGACCGCTACGGCCTGGACGAGGTGCGCACCTGGCCCATCGAGGTGTGGAACGAGCCCAACCTGGCGGACTTCTGGGAGAACGCGGACGAACAGGAGTATCACAAGCTGTACGAGGTGACGGCGTCCGCGGTGAAGGAGGTGGATGCCTCCCTCCAGGTCGGCGGCCCGGCGATCTCGCCCGGCTCGGACGAATGGCTGGGCCGGTTCGCCGAGTTCGTCGCACGCCGTGACGTGCCCGTCGACTTCGTGTCGAAGCACGCCTACACCTCGGGCCCGGCCCAGCACGTGCCCTTCGGCTCCTACCAGACGCTGGAACCGGCCCAGCACCTCCTCGACCAGTTCGCCACCCCTCGGGACCTCCTGAAGGGCACCGCGCTGGCCGAACTCCCTGTCCACATCACGGAGTTCAACTCCTCCTACTGCCCCGACAACCCCGTCCACGACACCGCCTTCAACGCCGCCTACCTCGCACCCGTCCTCGCGCACGGCGGCGACCACGTCGACTCCTTCTCCTACTGGACCTTCAGCGACATGTTCGAGGAGGCCGGTCCGCCGACCGCCCTCTTCCACGGCGGCTTCGGACTGCTCACCCACCGACAGGTGAAGAAGCCGACGTACCACCTGTACGCGTTCATGGCGCGGATGGGGGAGCAGCTGCTGGGGCGCGGCGACGACCACCTGGTCACCCGGCACCCCGATGGCCGGGTCACCGTCCTCGCTTGGGCGCCGGTCGACGCGAGCGGGGAGACGCCGGGGCCGTCCCAGCACCGGGTGCGCCTGTCCGTGCCGCTGGAGGCCGCGGGGGAGGCGTTCGTACGACGGTCCAGTGTGGACGAGGAGTACGGCAACGCCCGCACGGCCTGGCAGCGGATGGGCAGCCCCCGCTCACCCCGGCCGGCCCAGCTCGGCGTACTCCATGAGGCGGCCGAACCCGCGCGACGGCATCTGCGGCTGCCGGTGGCGGACGGCCGGGTGGAGCTGGATCTGACGCTGAGCCGCCATGAGGTGACACTCGTCGAGGTCAGCGGGGTCGTGGAGGAGGCACCGCCCTGGACGGACGAACGCCGACTGCTCGGCAGGGAGCCACGATGACCCCACGAAGGGATCCAGGAAGGGATCCACGCAGGGAACCGCGCAGGGATCCAGGACGGGACCCACGAAGGGACCCACGATGAGCGCACCCGCCGTCTCCTTCGGCGGCGGTTCCCTCTCCCGCGCCGTCGCCCTCATCCACACCCTCCTCACGGTCGGCGCCCTCCTGCTGGCCGCCGCGAGCCCGGGTCTCGCCGGCCTCCTCCTGCTGGGCGCCGACCCGTCGAACCTCCCTCTGGCCGCCGTATGCCTCCTCCCGCTCGGCCCCGCCGCCTCCGCCGCCCTCTACGCCCTCCACCACCGCGACCGCGACCTCACCGACCTCCACCCGGCCCGCGCCTACCGGCGCGGCTGGCGTCTCAACGCGCTTCCGGCGCTGCGGCTGTGGGCGCCGCTGCTGGCCTGGCTCACGGTCATCGCCTTCACGCTCACCCACTTCTCCGCAACCGGGCTGCCCGGCTGGTGGGCGGTACTGCTCGGGGCGGTCGGCCTCGGCTCCCTCCTGTGGGGCGCCCACGCACTCGTCCTGACCTCCCTGTTCAGCTTCCGCACCCGCGACACCGCCCGGCTCGCCGCGTACTTCCTGTTCCGGCACGGCCGTGCCACCCTCGCGGCCGCCTCGCTGCTCGTCCTGACCGCCGCGGGGACCGCCCTGCTGACCGAGGCCCTGCCCGCCCTGCTGGCAGCCCCGCTGCTGCTGTCCCTGTTGCACGGCAGCCGTGCGGTGATCGCCGAGACCGAGAGGGACTTCACCGCATGACCGGCAGGATTCCGTACGGCGGCGACTACAACCCCGAACAGTGGCCGCAGGACGTCTGGGACGAGGACCACCGCCTCTTCGGCCAGGCCGGCATCGACACCCTCACCGTCGGCGTCTTCTCCTGGTCCCTCACCCAACCCGCCGAGGAGACCTACGACTTCACGGTCCTCGACCGTATCCTCGACCGTGCCGCCGCCGAGGGCCGCCAGGTCTGCCTGGCCACCGGCACCGCCGCCCTCCCGCCCTGGCTCGCCAGGAAGTACCCCGAGGTCAACCGCACCGACTTCGAGGGCCGCCGGCACCGCTACGGCCAGCGGCACAACTTCTGCCCCAGCTCACCGGCGTACCGCAGGCTCTCCACCGCGATGTCCGGACACCTCGCCGAACGCTACGCCGACCACCCGGCGTTGCTCGCCTGGCACATCAACAACGAGTACGGCGGCGTCTGTTACTGCGGGCTGTGCGCGGACGCCTTCCGCAACTGGCTCCGCGACCAGTACGGCACCCTCGACGCCCTCAACGACGCCTGGTGGACGACCTTCTGGTCCCACCGCTACACCGACTGGGCCGAGAGCGAGCCGCCGAGCGCCCTCACCGAGCACTGGCGGGGCCCCGACCACACCGCCTTCCAGGGCATCACCCTCGACTACTTCCGCTTCACCACCGACGCGCTGCTCGGCTGCTTCCTCGCCGAGAAGGAGGCGATCCGCAGCCACGACCCCGAGACCCCCGTCACCACCAACTTCATGGGCATGTTTCGCCCCCTCGACTACCACCGCTGGGCACCCCACCTCGACTTCGCGTCCTGGGACAGCTACCCGCCCCTCGACGCCCCGCCGACCTGGCCCGCCCTGGCCCACGACCTGATGCGCGGCCTCAAGGACGGCGCCCCCTTCTGGGTGATGGAACAGACCCCGTCGACCACGGCCTGCCGGGACGTGAACCCCCTGCGCAGGCCGGGGGAGCTTCGCCTCGCCACCTTCCAGGCCCTCGCCCACGGCGCCGACGCCGCCCTCTACTTCCAGCTGCGCGCCTCCCGCGGGGCCTGCGAGAAGTACCACGGGGCGGTCATCGGCCACGCCGGACGCGACGACACCCGCGTCTTCCGCGAAGTGGCCGACCTGGGGCGGGAGTTGCATCTCCTCGGCGACGCGACCCTGGGCGCCCGCACCCCCGCCCGCACCGCCCTCCTCTTCGACTGGGACAGCTGGTGGGCCCTGGAGATCTCCGACGGCCCCTCCCGGCTGGTGAAGTACCAGGAGGTCGTGCACGCCTACTACCGGGCCGCCCGCGAGGCCGGCGCCGACGTGGACGTCGTACCGCAGAGCGCCGACCTCACCGCGTACGACGTGGTCCTCGCCCCCGTCCTCCACCTGGTCAAGGGCGACCTCGCCGGCCGCCTCGAAGCCGTCGCCGCACGCGGCGGCACCGTCCTGACGACCTTCCTCTCCGGCCGCGCCGACGCACACGACCGGGCCTTCCTCGCCGACGTCCCCGGCCCGCTCGCCCCGCTCATGGGCGTCCGCGTCGACGAGTGGGACGCCCGGCCACCGGAAGTGACCCAGCCGATACCGGAGTTGGGGACCGAGGCCCGCCTGGTCTTCGAGATCGTCCAGCCGCGCGGCGCCGAGCCGGTCGCCACGTACGGCAGCGACTTCTACGCGGGCACCCCGGCGGTGACCCGCAACGCCTTCGGGAAAGGCGAGGGCTGGTACGTCGCCACCGCCCTCGACCAGCCCGGCGTAGACCAGGTGATCCGCCGCATCCTCGCCCGCCACGACCTGCTCGGCCCGTACGCCGACCACCCCGCCGTCGAGACCGCCACCCGCGTCGCCCCCGACGGCACCCGCCTCCTCTTCGTCCTCAACCACGCCCCGGAACCGGCCCACTTGACCGCCCTCACCACCGCCACCGACCTCCTCACCGGAAAGCGGATCGAGCAGGGCGAACCCCTGTCCCTCGACCCGCTCGGCGTCGCCGTACTGCGTCCGCTCAGTTGATGGTGACGACACGGGCCCACGACGGCGGCGTGTCGGGGACGTAGTCCGGATCGCGTTCCTTCCCGTTACGGGTGGGACGCGGGAAGAGCCCGACGACGGTCCGGCAGGGCGGCGGCTCCGACGGCCAGGGCGTCTGGCCGTCCGTGAGGGCGACGACCACGTCCGGGCGAGGCCGGGAGCGCAGCGCCCGGGCGAAGCCGGAACGCAGGTCCGTTCCGCCACCGCCGATCAGTTCGATGTCCTCGGCGCGGCAGAGCGGGGCGGCGAGCCCCGCCGCCGCGTCGCAGGAGATCACCGACACCAGATCGCGCCGCCCGCCCACGGCCCGCGCGATCGCCGCCACCTCCAGCAGCGCACTGCCCAGCTCGGCGTCGCTCACCGACCCGGAGGTGTCGATCACCACGCACACCCGGGGCGGGGTCCGGCGCAGACTCGGCAGCAGCACCCCGGGAACGGCGGCCGAGCGCCGGGAGGGACGCCGGTAGGTGTGGTTCTCGCCCACCCCTGGCGCACCGGCCGCCGCGCGGATCGCCGCGCCCAGCAACTGCCGCCACGGCTGCGGCGGATGGAACGTCTCGTCCGCCCAGCGCCGCCAGCCGTCCGGGGTGTCACCCGGCTTGCCCTTGATCCCCTCGGCGACCCGGAAGCGCACCGCGTCCCGCTGCTGCCGGGTCAGCCCGTTCGCCCCCTCGGCGCCCAGCTCCCAGGGCCGCGCCTGTCCGTCGGCGCCGCTGCCGCAGTCCACCCAGGCCAGGTCGGCGGCGAGCCCGGACATGGACGACGTCCGCAGGTACTCCTCCATCAGCCGGCCGTCGCTCAGCCCCAGCAGAGAGGGCAGAACGGCCCCGGTGGGCCGGGGCAGACCGTCACCGTAGATGTCGTCGTTGATCTCGAAGTCGGCCGCGATGTTCCGCCGCAGCCGCTCCCCGGGGCCGTACTCCTCGTTCTCCCGCGCATAGCGCTCGCCCCGTCCGTGGTGGTCCCTAAGGAGATGGGACACCTCGTGCACCCAGACACCCGCCAGCTCCTCCACCGGCATGCGCGCCACGAAGGCGGGTGAGACATAGCAGCGCCAGTGCGCGTCGACCGCCATCGTCGGCACCGACCGGTCCTCGACGATGTGCAGCGCGAAGAGGGCCACGGCGAGATACGGGCGGACCTTGACGGCGTGCAGCCGGGCGGCCAGCAACTTCTCCATGTCCAGGGGGAGTTGGCCATCCGCGTCCGGGCTGCTGGGCGGTTGCGGCAGCGCGGCCCGCACCGGGCGCGGTGGGGGAGACGGGGGCATGGGGCGCGGTACGGGGCGCGGCGCGGACCTTGTCATCGGCTCACCCCGATCCCGGCCGCCGCCCGCTCCACCGACCGTTCCGCCCGGGCGGCGATGCCGACGACCTTGGCCAGCCGTTCCACCGTCGCCGGAACCTCCCAGTCGTCGCGCCGCAGCGCGGCCAGCGCCTTGGCCGGGGCGACCAGCAGATCCGGGGCTCCGGTCTCCATCGCCCGCACCAGCACCGCCCAGCCCGCCTCCCACCGGTCCCGTTCCGGCCGTGCCCCGACAGCCGCGACCACCGCCTCCAGCGCCGCCTGCCGCAGATCGCCGCGCTCCGGCAGCTCGGCGGTGGGCGGGTCGGCCAGCAGCGACTCCGGGTCCGGGAGGTCCATCCGGTCGAGATGGGCGAGCAGTTCCAGGCCCGGCCCGTCGCCCACCGCGCCCCGCACGAGGAGCGCCAGCACCTCCTGGGAGACGGAGGCCGCCGTGGCGAAGGCGAGCAGCGTCAGGGCCGTCTCCCAGCTGCGCGGGGAGGGCCAGGCTCCGCCGCGCCGCGTCTCCGTGCTCGGCAGCCGGTGGATCAGCGTCGGCCGGGCGTGCAGGAAGCCGCAGACCGCGCGCCGGGCGAACGCCACCGCATCCGCCAGCCGCTCGGGCTCCAGCCGGGGCAGCTCGGCCCGGGGCCACACCCCGCCGAGCCCCCGCACCACCACGTCCCGGTCGTGCACCCAGTACAGGTGCACGAACCGGTTGGCCAGCGGCGGGCTCAGCTCCCACCCGTCCGCCGCCGACGCCCGCGGGTTGGCGGCGGCCACGATCCTTACCCCCGGCGGCAGTTGGAGCGCGCCGACCCTGCGCTCCAGCACGACCCGCAGCAGTGCGGCCTGCACGGCCGGGGTGGCGGTGGAGAGTTCGTCGAGGAAGAGCAGTCCCCGCCCGGCGCGTACCAGCTCGACGGCCCACTGCGGCGGTGCCATCGGCACCCCCTGCACCGCGGGGTCCTCGCCCACGATGGGCAGTCCGGAGAAGTCGGTCGGCTCGTGGACGCTGGCGATCACGGTCGTCAGCGGCAGGTCGAGCGAGTCGGCGAGCTGCGTCAGCGCCGCGGTCTTGCCGATGCCCGGCTCGCCCCACAGCAGCACGGGCAGGTCCGCCGCGACGGCCAGGGTGAGCGCTTCGAGCTGGTCGTCGGGGCGGGGCTCGGTGTCGGTGGTCCGGAGCAGCGTCAGGAGGTCGTCGGCGAGGGCGAGCTGGGGGTTCGTGGGCAGCAGGGCATGGGACGTCATGGGCATCACCTGAGGGGTGTGAGGGGGTCCCGAACGGGAGCCCGGAAAGGGGAAGTCGGGGTCAGACGGTCAGACCGGTGCGCGGGCGGGCCCGACCGTTCCGTTTGCGGCGCATCTCATGAGGCGTCCGGCGGTCGAGCCGCGGGCGGTGACCCGCCTCGGGCCGCGCCGGACTCCCCACCGCACCGGCGGCGGGGTGCTCGGGGACCAGGCCCGACCGGTAGAGGCCGTGGTCGAGGCGGCGGGCCGCGGCCGACTCCAGCTCCTCCCGGAGCGGCCCGTCCCGCAGCACGGCACCGGGGCCGAGCAGCCCCTCGACCACGGTCAGCGCCCCGACGACGTCACCGTGCCGGAGCCGCTCCCGGACCGCGGGCAGCTCCTCCGGATTGCGGTGCACGGCGTCGATCGCGCGCAGACAGGGCAGCGGTGGCCCGCCGAGCGCCACCAGCAGGTCCTCGCGGCGCAGTTGGGCGGGTTCGTGGTCGATCGCCGTCAGCACCCCGTCCCGCAGCGCGATCCGATGGACCTCGCCCCGGCACTCCACGCGGTGCGGATCGCGTACTTCGGCGACCGGACGTGCCGTCGCCGGCGACGCCGAGCCGTGGGCCGTCAACGCGGCGCCGACCAGCGGATGCAGCCCCTCGACCGAGACCAGCCCGGCCCGCAGCAGCTCCAGGTCCACAAGCACCCGGGCCGCCGCCTCCGGCAGCACCGGAAGCGCCGCGACCTCCTGCGGTGGCGGCTCCTCCCGCACCGGCCGGAACGTCGGCGCGTGACTGTCGTCGGGCGCCACGAGTTCCAGCACGGCACGACTGCGCGCATCGAGCCGCACGGTGAAGGCGCCCCGGGACCGGCCGTCGGCCCGGAACATCACCTCCGCCTCGGCGGCCCAACGCGCCCTGGCCCACGACGAGTCGGGGTCGTCGGCGCAGCGCCGGGCGAGCTCGCCACTGCGCTCCACGTCCCACAGGTGCCGATGCAGATCGAGCCGGAAACGCCGGTCGGGGTGCGGGTGCGGATGGTGCCCGGGGTCGCTGTCCCCGGACTCCTCCCACAGCGCGAGCGCCATCCGCTGCCCGGCGTCCGCCCAGGCCGGCGGCGTCCGCACCACCAGATGCAGCGGAGCGTCACCCCGGTAACGGGCCAGGGAGAGCGTCATGCCCGGCCGGAGCCGCCCGTCGGGGGCGATCCTGGGCATGTGCCAGCGCAGCAGATCCGGCGCCAGCCGGCGCAGATCAGCCCGGAGCCGGGCAGTGACTTCAGTGCCGTGACGATCACGTACGGCGCGCAGATCGAGATCGACGTCGACCCGGGCGGCGGCGCAGGCGCCCGCCCAGTCACCGGCGGTACGCCGTGCCGTCGAGGTCTCGATCATGGACAGTGGCACGGCGTACTCACGTACGCGCTGCCACATCAACAGGCGGGTCGGAATCCCGTTCGCGAGGTGGGCTGCCATCAGCACTCACCTGTAGCGAACGAGTCCCCCAATCCAAACGAGGAGAAGTTCTTCATCGGCGGCATCATAAGCACCCCGGACACGATCTGTCAGTGAATAATCCGCCCGCGCTCGTCCGGGACCCCCGACTTCCGGAAGAAGTAGCTGTTGATCTGGTCCCGCCACTCACCTGCACCGCGCAGCTGCTCCTCGAACAACTCGGCCACCCGCGCATGCCGCACCGGATCGACGAGCCCGGCCAGCGAGTCCCACACCCGCCGCGCCTGCGCCACCTCGTCCACGCCCTCGAAGTGCGTGTCGTAGATGTGCTGGATCACGGTCTTGCCGCTCTTCAACTCCTGCCCGTACGGCACATGATGGAAGAACAGCAGCAGCTCGTCGGGACAGGACGCGACCGTCTCGTACACCTCGGCCCACCGCTTGCCGTACTGCCCCGCGAACCCGGTACCGGACGCCACACTGCGGTCCACGCCCACCCCGTCCCGGTCGGCGAAGTGATAGGTCCCCCACGGGCTGTACTCGTACCCGTCCACGCTCGGCCCGTAGTGATGCCCCGGCTGCACCATGAAACCGACCCCGAGCGGCGCGGTGTACTTCTCGTACGTCCGCCACGACCCCGCCAGCACCGCGCGCACCCCCGCCGCCGGAGCGGTCCCGAAGGTGAGCCGGATCCACTCGTCGAGGATCTCCGGCGCGTCCGCGTCCGGCCGCCAGGCCAGCCGCCCGAAGGTGTAGAGGTTGGCCTGGGCGAGCGGATGCCCGGTCCAGAAGGGGTCGTCGCCGACGTTCGACACGGCGACGAGCCCGCCGCGCGCCAACTCGCCCACGGTCAGCCCCTCTTCCTGCCCGAAGCGCAGCACCTCGCTCCACATCGGCCCGAGCCAGCACACATGCCGCTGCTGCCCGGTGTACTCCTGCGTGGCCTGGAGCTCCACCGCGAGCCGGGTCCCCGGCATCGCGCCGATCAGCGGCGAGACCGGTTCCCGTACCTGGAAGTCCATCGGCCCGTGCTTCACCTGGAGCACGGCGTTCGCCGCGAACTCCCCGTCCAGCGGCGTGAAGTGGTCGTACGCGGCACGCGCCCGGTCGGTCGTACGGTCCCGCCAGTCCTGGTGGTGGTTGTAGACGAAGGCCCGCCAGTGGACCGTGCCGCCGTACGGCTCCAGCGCGGCGGCCAGCAGGTTCGCCCCGTCGGCGTGACTGCGGCCGTACGCGAACGGGCCGGGCTGCCCCTCCGAGTCGGCCTTCACCACATAGCCGCCGAAGTCCGGTATCGCCTCGTAGACCCGCGCGGTCGCCGCCGCCCACCATGCCCGCACGGCCGGGTCGAGCGGGTCGGCCGTGGACAGTCCGCCGAGCACCACCGGCGCCGCGAAGGTGACGGACAGATGCGTCCGGACGCCGTAGGCCCTGAACACCCCCGCCAGTTCGGCGACTTCACCGATCCGGTCGGTCAGCAGCCGGGCCTCTTCCGTGTGCACGTTGACGTTGTTCAGGGCGATCGCGTTGATCCCGCAGGACGCCAGCAGCCTGGCGTACGCCGCCACCCGCTCCAGATCCCCGCGCGCCCGCCCGTCCTCCCAGAACAGCGAGCCGCCCGCGTAACCCCGTTCCACCTGGCCCATGACCGGGTGCACGGCCACGTTGTCCCAGTGGTCCAGCATGCGCCGTCCCACAGCCGGCTCATGCGTCTCCCGCGTCGGCTCGGGGAGGAACGCGTCCTCCCCGAGCCGGACGACATGGAAGAAGCCGTACAGCAGCCCGCGCGCGCCGGACGCGGTGACGGTGGTGCGTCCGGCACCGCGCTCGTAGGTGAACCCCTCGGAGTCGCCGGTGCCGTCGAGCTCCAACAGGAGGTCGTACGCCTCGGGTTCACGCGTGACATCGCCCCCGTACCGTGCGCAGGCCGCCGCCACCTCCCCGTACACCGTGTCCACCAGGGGACCCGAGCCGCGGATCAGTGTCCGCCGGGTGCCGATCGGCCGGAACACCTCGTCCGCCAGCCAGGCCGGATCGACACCTCGCATGAGACCCCTCCATCACCCCTGCTCAGCCGAGCAGTTCGAGTTCCGAGACCACCGCCTCGCCGTCGATCACCAGGCGGTACCTCCCGTACGTACCCGGAGACCCCACGGTGAACGCCCGTGTCTGCCGGTCCCAGGCGAAGGACTCCCCGGAGCGCCGGTCGAGGGTCTGCCAAGTGGTCCCGTCGGCCGAGCCCTGGAGCGTCCAGCCGGTCGGCGCCTTCGTGTGGTCCCCGCCCGAAGTCACCGTGTACTGAACGCCCTTGACCGGCCCCGGCACCGGAAGGTCCACCGAGGCCACGGGCGCCTCCGTCGCCGAGGTGTCGTCGAACAGCGTCCCGTCCCCCTTCAGCACGTCCGCCCGTGGCGTCGGCACCTCGTCGTCCCGAGTGATCGACGTGGGTGCCGAATCCTTGCCCCAGGCCGACGGCCGCGGACCCATGTCGAAGTCCAGCACCGCGCCCTTCGCGAGCAGCGAGTGGGGGAGTGAAGTCGAGTTCCAGGAACGCCCGTTGACCTTGAGCCCTTGGACGTACACATTGCGGGAACTGTTCTTCGGCGCCCGGACGACCAGGTCCTCGCCGTTCTCCAGATGGACGGTCGCCTTGGTGAACAGGGGTGAGCCGACGGCGTACTCGCCGCTCCCCATGACCAGCGGATAGAAGCCCAGTGCGGAGAACAGGTACCAGGCCGACTGCTCGCCGTTGTCCTCGTCGCCGTGGTAGCCCTGCCCGATGTCGCTGCCGACGTACAGCCGGGACAGCACCTCGCGGACGCCCCGCTGGGTCTTCCACGGCTGACCGGCCGCGTCGTACATGTAGTTCACATGGTGGGCGACCTGGTTGGAGTGCCCGTACATGCCCATCCGCACGTCCCGTGCCTCGGTCATCTCGTGGATGACCCCGCCGTAGGAGCCGACCAGGTCGGGGGAGGCGGTCTCCGGCGTGGCGAAGTAGGTGTCGAGCTTCTCCGCGAGGCCGGCCCGTCCGCCGTACAGGTTGGCGAGGCCGCGCGAATCCTGCGGGGCGGTGAACGCGTACCCCCAGCCGTTGGTCTCGGTGTAGTCGTACCCCCAGACCCGCGGGTCGTACGTCGAGGACTCCACCCGCCAGTCACCGGCCAGGTTCCGCCCCTGGAAGAAGCCCGCCTTCGCGTCGAACAGGTTCACGTACTCCCGGGCCCGGTTGAGGAAGTACTCGGACTCCTCCGCGTACCGTTTCTCACCCGTCCGCTCGTACAGCGCCCGCCCCATCCGCGCGATGCCGTAGTCGTTGAGGTAGCCCTCCAGCGCCCAGGACAGGCCCTCGTGGGTCTCGGTGCTCGTGTAGCCGAGGAAGGGGGAGGTCTCCATGCCCTTGCGGCCCACGCCCGACATCGGCGGTACGACCGTCGCGTTCTTCACGGCCGCGTCGTACGCCGCCCCGGCGTCGAAGTCGACGCCCTTGACATAGGCGTCGGCGAACGCGACGTCCGAGGAGGTGCCGGTCATCAGGTCGGCGTAGCCGGGGGAGGACCAGCGCGAGGTCCAGCCGCCGTCCTTGTACTGCTGCACGAACCCGTCGACCAGCTCGCCCGCCTGACTTGGCGTCAGCAATGAGTACGCCGGCCAGGTGGTCCGATAGGTGTCCCAGAAGCCGTTGTTGACGTACACCTTGCCGTCGACGATCTTCGCGCCGGTGTGCGTCGGGGTGTCGGGTCCGGGCATGGGGGAGAAGGGGGACGCGTACTTGTACTGAGAACCCACCTTCTCGAAACCGGAGTTGGGGTACAGATACAGCCGGTACAGGCTGGAGTACAGGGTCGTCAGCTGGTCCGGTGTCGCGCCCTCGACCTCAACCTTGCCGAGCAGCCGGTCCCACTGGCGCTGGGCGCGGTTCCGTACGGTGTCGAAGCCGGTGCCGTCCGGGATCTCCTGCCGCAGGTTGTCCTTCGCTTGGTCCAGGCTGATCAGCGAGGTGGCGAGCCGCAGGGTGACGGTCGGGGCGTCGAAGCGCAGATATCCCTTCACCCCCTCCGAGCCGCCGTCCGTCACCGGCTGGTCGAAGACGCCGTAGACGAAGAGCCGCGTCGCGCCGGTCGACAGCCCGGACTTCACGTCCGAGTAGCCGGTGACGACCCCTGCCGCCTTGTCGAGAGTCAGCCCCGCCTGATCGGTGACGTTGTCGAAGAGGACGCTCGCGTCGTCGCCCGGGTAGCTGAAGCGGAGCATCGCCGCGTGGTCGGTCGGCGCCATCTCCGCCTTCACGCCGTTCTCGAACCTGACCCCGTAGTAGGAGGGCCGCGCGGTCTCGTTCTCGTGCCGGAAGGCCAGCTCCCGCGCCTCACGACCGGTGTCCGGGACGTCGGAGGCCGCCGACGGCATCACCTGGAAGGTCTGCCGGTCGCCCATCCAGGGGCTCGGCTCATGGCTCGCGCTGAACGCCTGGATCGTCGGCAGGTTGTCGTCGTTGTTGCCCCGCGCGTAGTCGTACAGCCAGCTCAGCGAGCCCGCGTTGGTGACCGGCGTCCAGAAGTTGAAGCCATGGGGCACGGCCGTCGCCGGGAAGTTGTTGCCGCGCGAGAAGCCACCGCTGGACTGGGTGCCGCGGGTCGTCAGCGCGTAGTCCGACAGATGCGCCCTCGGCTTCTCCGGCGCCACGGTCTCGATGCGCAGATCGTCGAGCCAGCCACGGAATCGCGCCGGGCCGCGCGGGGAGTCGTACGCCACCAGGATCCGGTCGACCGTCTTCCCGGCCGCCACGGTGCCGATCCGCGAGGCCACGCTGTTCCACTGGTTGACGTACAGCACCTTCGCGGCCCCCTGGGCCCGCGGCGACAGCCCGAACCCGTGCTGGTCCCGCGCCCCGAGGCCGCTCAGATAGGTGCCGTCGGTGAAGGCCAGGTCGACCGCCACGTTCGTGGCGTCGTAGTCCCGGTCGCCGTCCGCCATCGCCGGGAAGACGCGGTAGGACAGCCGTGTGTTCCGGCCGACGGCGAGATCCACGTCGTAGACCTTGTTGTACGAGTACGCCCGCCCGTCCGCCGTGTGCCGTCCGGCGTACCGCAGTGCCCGCTCGCCGGTGAACCCGGCGCGCGCCTTGGCGGTCGGCGAGCCGCTCGGCCCGCGGTCGACCAGCGTCAGCATGTCCGCGGGGACCGGGCCACCGCCGCCGCCCGTGGAGAGCTGTAGGTCGGCGAGCTGGAGGATGCCCTCGGCGCCGTTGTTGGCGGTCACGTCGAGACGGAAGTGCTGGTAGTCGGCCGGCTCCGCGATGTCGTACGACTTTGTCCGGAACCGTTCGGTGAACGTCTCGCCGGAGCGGGTGTCGAGGGTCTTCCAGTCCTTGCCGTCGGCCGAGCCCTGGAGCGTCCAGTCCTTGGGGTCGCGTTCGGCGTGGTCATTGGCCGAGGTGAGGGCATATGTGGCGATTCGGTAGGGCTTGTCCAGGTCGAACTCGGCCCAGCCGGAGGTCGCGAAGGCCAGCCACTTGGTGCCGGCCTCGCCGTCCGCGAGGTTCTCCTTCACCTCGCCGCCGGCCGTGTTCTCGGCGCTCGCGCGGACGTCCGTGACATGGTCGGTGACATTGCCGGGGATGCCGCTGCTGTAGCCGCCGTCGACGCCCGAGGCGCGCTCGGGGGTGCTCAGCCAGTCGGGTGCGGGGTCGTCCGTCTCGAAGGAGGACGTGAACTCCCGGTCGGCGGCGGGCGCCTCCGGCAGGGCGACCGCGGCCCCCTGGGAGGCCACCACCCATGCGAAGGCGGCCGTCAGGACGACCGCCGGACCATGTCTGTGCCGAGTCCTGAGCCACATGCAGCAGTGCCTCCCTGCCATCGCGGACAACGTTGTCAGCTTCGATGCGCAAGGATCAGTAGGGGCCCAAGTGCACAGTGATGTCAAGGGTGTTGGGTGTGGCATTCGGGCGTAATGGCGGGCATATTTCCGTCCGCCGGTACACAGGCCGCACATATTTCCGGGAGGTCTCAACTCGGAAAAGACCCATGGCCAACCTTGCATTCGATCTTGCTCCGCTGGCGGGAAGTGGACTATACCTGTCGGCGATTCACCGATCCGTTCAACCGCACGTTCGCACTTCCTGCACGACCCAGCGTGACCCGATCGCGGTGCCGGCGAGGATCCGGTTCACCGCCTGAGTCCTGGAGAAGGCGAGGACTTGAGCATGGGATCCACTTCCGCCGAGAACGACAAAGGCTCCGTCGGCCGCCGTGATGTGATCAAGCGGTCCGCCGCACTCGGTCTGATCACCGTACCCACGATGAGTTTTCTGTCCGCGTGTGCCAGTGGTGGCGGGGACGACGACTCCGGCAACGACACCCCCAAGGGCAAGACGACCAAGGAGAACCCCTTCGGCGCCGAGAAGGGCAGCAAGCTCGACGTCGTCATCTTCAAGGGCGGCTACGGCGACAACTACGCGAAGGTGTGGGAGGCCGACTTCCAGAAGAAGCTCGGCATCACCTCCACCCACACCGGCACGCAGGAGATCACCGGCAAGCTCCAGCCCCGCTTCAACGCGGGCAACCCGCCGGACATCGTGGACGACTCCGGCGCCCAGCAGATCAAGGTCGACGTCCTCAACAAGAACGGCCAGCTCCTCGATCTCGCCGAGGTGCTGGACGCCCCGTCGGTCGACGACCCCTCCAAGAAGGTCCGCGACACCCTCATCACCGGCACCCTCGACCCGGGCACCTTCGAGGGCAAGGTCGTCGCCCTCAACTACATCTACACGGTCTGGGGCCTGTGGTACTCGGGCAAGCTCTTCAAGGAGAAGGGCTGGGAGGAGCCCAAGACCTGGGACGACTTCGTCGCCGTCTGCACGGACGCCAAGAAGCAGGGCATCGGGGGCCTGGCCCACCAGGGCAAGTACCCGTACTACATCAACGTCGCCATCATGGACCTGATCGCCAAGACCGGCGGCCTGGACGCCATGAAGGCGATCGACAACCTCGACCCCAAGGCGTTCGTCGGCTCCGACGCGGCCCAGGCGGGCGTCGAGGCGATCTACGAGGTCGTGGAGAAGGGCCTGTTGATGCCCGGCACCAACGGCCTGACCCACACCGAGTCGCAGACCCGCTGGAACCAGTACAAGGCCGCGTTCATCACCAGCGGCTCCTGGCTGGAGAACGAGCAGCTCAAGACGACGCCGGCGGACTTCGACATGAAGTTCCTGCCGATGCCGCTGCTGCCCGACAGCAAGCTGCCCTTCGAGGCGATCCGGGCCGGCGCCGGCGAGCCCTTCATCATCCCGGTGAAGGCGAAGAACCTCGCCGGGGCCAAGGAGTTCATGCGGCGCATGCTCTCCAAGGAGTGGTCCACGCAGTTCGCCAAGGAGGCGAACTCGCTGACCATCCTCAAGGACGGTGTGGACAGCGGCGTCCAGCTGCGCCCGGGGACCCAGTCCACGGTGGAGGCGTCCAAGGCGGCGGGTGACAACACCTTCCGCTACCTGTACGTCGACTGGTACAGCGAGATGGGGGCGGCCATCGAGGCCGCGTCCAACGAGCTGATGGCCAAGCGCATCCAGCCCAAGGAATGGCTGAAGCGCGCCCAGGCCGCGGTCGACAAGCAGGCCAAGGACCCGAACTCCAAGAAGAACCACCGGGACTGACCGACGCCGTTTCCCGGGCCGGAACCGCTCCGGCCCGGGGGAGGACACCAGGGGCAGGAAACGCCAATGCGCAAAGGGCAGTACAGGTTCGTCGCGGGATTTCTGTTCGTTCCCGTGGCGCTCTATCTGATCTTCGTGATCTGGCCGTACATCCAGACGTTCGGCTATTCGCTGACCGACTGGAAGGGACAGTCGCAGACCTTCAAGTTCGTCGGCCTGGACAACTACAAGGCGCTCTTCGACGACGACGTCTTCATACAGGCCATCTGGCACAACATCCTGTTCCTGATCTTCATCCCGGCCATCACGATCCTGCTCGCCCTGTTCTTCGCGTTCATGCTGAACGCGGGCGGACGCAGCCGGGCCGGCGGGGTCTCGGGCGTCGCCGGATCGGCGTTCTACAAAATCGTCTACTTCTTTCCGCAGGTACTGTCACTGGCGATCGTGGCCGTCCTCTTCAACGCGGTGTACCGCAGTGACGGCGGCGGTCTCCTCAACGGCTTCCTGATCAAACTCGGACTGGTCGACGCCCAGAATCCGATGGAATGGCTGAACGAGCCGAACCTGGTGCTGTGGATGCTGATGATCGCCGTCGTCTGGCACGGCGTCGGCTTCTATCTGGTGCTGTTCTCGGCCGCGATGCAGTCCATCCCCAGGGACATCTACGAGGCAGCCCTGATCGACGGCGCCGGCCGCAACCAGTCCTTCTTCCGCATCACCCTGCCGCTGCTCTGGGAGAGCGTGCAGACCGCCTGGGTGTACCTGGGCATCGTCGCGATGGACATGTTCGTCCTCGTCTCCTCGATGACCCAGAACATGGGCGCCTACGGCGGCGGTCCCGATCACAAGAGCGACGTGATGTCGACCGTGATGATGCGCAACTTCCAGTACTTCGGCAAGAGCGGATACGCCTGCGCGATGGGCGTCGTCATGCTGCTGCTCACCCTGGTCCTGTCCGTGGTCATGCTGCGTGCCACCCGCCGCGACCGCGTCGAGTTCTGAGCGGGAGAGATACGACGATGAGCGCCCCCATCAAGGAGACCGCGGACGCCCCCGTGCGGCGCCCCGTGGCCAAGACCCCGGTCCGCCCCGGCGACGACCGCAGCGAAGGCGTCGTGCTGAACGTCTTCTCGCACGGCTTCCTCGCCCTGTGGGCCCTGCTGATCATCCTGCCTCTGCTCTGGCTGGTCCTGAGCTCCTTCAAGACCGACGGCCAGATCGGCGGCTCGGCGTTCGGCTGGCCGCAGAACTGGTCGCTGGACGTCTTCGGCCGGGCCTGGGACAAGGGCATCGGCGACTACTTCCTGAACACCGTCATCGTGCTGGTCTTCTCCGTGCCGCTGACGATGCTGTTCGGCTCGATGGCGGCGTACGTGCTGGCCCGCTACGAGTTCTGGGGCAACCGTTTCCTGTACTACTTCTTCGTGGCCGGCGCGATGTTCCCGGTGTTCCTGGCCCTGGTCCCGCTGTTCTTCATGGTCAAACGGCTGGACATGCTGAACACCTACCAGGGGCTGATCCTGGTGTACGTCGCCTACTCGATGCCGTTCACCGTCTTCTTCATGCACGCCTTCTTCCGGACCCTGCCCACGGCGGTCTTCGAGGCGGCGATCCTCGACGGGGCCTCGCACAGCCGCACCTTCTTCCAGGTGATGCTGCCGATGGCGAAGCCCGGACTGGTCAGCGTCGGCATCTTCAACACCCTCGGCCAGTGGAACCAGTTCATCCTGCCGACGGTCCTCATGCAGCCGCAGAGCGGTGACGATCCCGAGCGCTACGTCCTCACCCAGGGGCTCATCCAGCTCCAGCAGCAACAGGGGTACGCCTCCGACCTTCCGGTGCTCTTCGCGGGCGTGACCATCGCGATGATCCCGATGCTGGTCGTCTATCTGTCCTTCCAGCGCCAGGTGCAGGCGGGCCTTACGTCCGCGACCTTGAAGTAGCGCTCCGAGAGCGCCCGTGAGCGCACCGTCCCCGCCCCAGGTGACGGTGCGCCGAGGCGTGCGCGGAGTCCCGGATACTGTTCAACCTCTTGACGGGAGGCGACCCGAACGGCTCAGCTTAGAGTTCACTAGTTGGACATGAACGGGGCCTCGTCGATGCGGTCCCGCGCGCAGGAGGTCGTCGTGGAGACTCCGGGGTCGCAGTCGTCGCTGCACCGAGCCAACCTGGAACGGGTCGTCCGGGCCGTCCGGCTGGCCGGGTCGCTCACCCAGGCGGAGATCGCACGGACCACGGGTCTGTCCGCGGCCACCGTCTCCAACATCGTCCGGGAGCTGAAGGACGGCGGGACCGTCGAGGTCACGCCCACGTCCGCGGGCGGCAGGCGGGCCCGCAGCGTCTCGCTCAGCGGCGACGCCGGCATCGTGATCGGTGTCGACTTCGGCCATACGCACCTGAGGGTGGCGGTCGGCAATCTGGCCCACCAGGTGCTGGCCGAGGAGTCCGAGCCACTGGACGTGGACGCCTCCTCCACACAGGGCTTCGACCGGGCGGAAGAGCTGGTCAACCGCCTGATCGCGGCAACCGGCGTCGACCGCTCGAAGATCGCCGGAGTGGGCCTCGGCGTCCCGGGCCCGATCGACGTGGAATCCGGCTCCCTGGGCTCCTCGGCGATCCTGCCGGGCTGGATCGGCACCAAGCCCGCGGAGGAGCTGCGCGGCCGTCTGGGCGTCCCTGTGCACGTCGACAACGACGCCAACCTGGGTGCCCTCGGCGAGATGGTCTGGGGCAGCGGCAGGGGCGTCAGGGACCTGGCGTACATCAAGGTCGCCAGCGGTGTCGGCGCCGGTCTGGTCATCGACGGCAAGATCTACCGGGGCCCGGGTGGCACAGCGGGAGAAATCGGGCATATTACTCTTGATGAATCCGGCCCGGTCTGCCGCTGTGGAAACCGCGGCTGCCTGGAGACCTTCGCGGCCGCGCGCTATGTGCTGCCGCTCCTCCAGTCCAGTCACGGCACGGACCTGACGATGGAAGGCGTCGTGCGGCTGGCCAGGGACGGAGATCCTGGCTGCCGTCGGGTGATCGCCGACGTCGGCCGACACATCGGCAGTGGAGTCGCCAATCTCTGCAATCTCCTGAACCCGAGCAGGGTGGTCCTCGGCGGTGATCTCGCGGAGGCCGGCGAGCTGGTCCTCGGGCCCATAAGGGAGTCCGTCAGCCGCTACGCCATTCCCAGCGCGGCACGTCAACTCACCGTTCTCCCCGGGGCACTTGGAGGCCGTGCGGAGGTGCTCGGAGCGCTTGCTCTCGCACTCAGCGAGATGGGCGATTCGACCCTTTTGGACGGCACGCTGCACGCAGCGGCTCCTGCCTTCACTTAGAGAACGAAACCCGCCGTTGCCAACCCGTTAAGTATTTACTTCTTGACGTCGCACGTGTGGCCGAGTTGACTTCCAGCCACCTCGGCCGCAACGACGCGGCCTCGTCAGGGAGGTTTCTGAAGTGAACACGCTTATGCGTCGTGCGGCTGTACCCGTTCTGGTCTCGGCCCTCGCCCTCACGGCCGCCGCGTGCGGCAAGGCCGGCGACGACAACGACTCCGACAGCGGCAGCAGCGCCGGCTCGGGCAACAAGTCGATCGGTCTGCTCCTGCCCGACAGCGTCACCACGCGCTACGAGCAGTTCGACAAGCCGCTGTTCGAGGCCAAGGTCAAGGAGCTGTGCGACGACTGCACCGTCTCCTACGCCAACGCCGGAGCCGACGCCGCCAAGCAGGCCCAGCAGGTCAGCACCATGGTGACCAAGGGCGTCAAGGTCATCGCGGTCTCCGCCCAGGACTCGGCCGCCATCAAGTCCTCGATCGAGGCCGCGGTCAAGAAGGGCGTCAAGGTCATCGCGTACGACCGTCTGGCCCAGGGCCCGGTCTCCGCGTACGTCTCCTTCGACAACGAGAAGGTCGGCCAGCTCCAGGGCCAGGCCCTGCTCGACTCGCTCGGCTCCAAGGCGACCCCCAAGGCCAACGTCGTCATGATCAACGGTGACGACGCCGACCCGAACGCCGCGCTGTTCAAGAAGGGCGCCCACAGCGTCCTCGACGGCAAGGTCAAGATCGCCTACGAGCAGTCCGGCCTCTGGAAGGACTCGGTCGCCGCGCAGAAGATGAAGGCGGCCATCACCCAGCTGGGCGCCAAGAACATCGCGGGCGTCTACGCCGCCAACGACGGCATGGCCGGCGGTATCGCCAACACCCTCAAGGGCTCCGGCATCTCCGGTATCCCGCTGACGGGCCAGGACGCCGAGCTCGCCGGTATCCAGCGCATCGTCGCCGGCACCCAGTCCAGCACGGTCTACAAGGCCTTCAAGCCGGAGGCCGACGCCGCCGCCCAGCTCGCGGTCAACCTGGTCGAGGGCAAGAGCATCGACGACCTCGCCACCACGACCATGACCAACGGCTCCGGCAACAAGGTCCCGTCGCAGCTGCTGACCCCGGTCTCCGTCACCGTCGACAACATCAAGGACACGGTGATCAAGGACAAGCTGTACACCGTCGACCAGATCTGCACCTCGGCCTACGCCGCCGCGTGCAAGAAGGCCGGCCTCCAGTAACCACCCGCCTTCGGGGGCGTGCCTGAGCCACGGCACGCCCCGTCGGCAGGTACTCAAAGCCCCTCCGGCGCCCGCCCCGCCCACATACCCCGCTGCGGGGCGGGCGCCGGACGGAAGCATCGCGTACGCGCCCGTTGCCAACTCGGCCGGGCTGCGCGCAAGTTCATCTGGTAAATCGTGCTTCGAGCACAACTCTCCGCGCCTACCCCAAGCGCGGCATCCCCGCCGGTCAGGCGGCGAAGGAGATGGTTCACGTGTCCGCTACGCCCGTGCTGGCGTTGCGCGGAGTCTCCAAGCGATTCGGTGCGGTGCAGGCACTCACCGACGTCGAGTTGGAGGTCCACGCCGGAGAAGTGGTCGCCCTGGTCGGCGACAACGGCGCAGGAAAGTCCACGCTGGTCAAGACGATCGCCGGTGTCCACCCCATCGATGAGGGCGTCATCGAGTGGGACGGCAAGCCGGTCAGCATCAACAAGCCGCACGACGCCCAGGGACTCGGCGTCGCGACGGTCTACCAGGACCTCGCGCTGTGCGACAACCTCGATGTCGTCGGCAACCTCTACCTCGGACGCGAGCTGCTGCACCGCGGCGTCATCGACGAGGTCACGATGGAGCAGAAGGCCCGCGAGCTGCTGTCGACGCTCTCCATCCGCATCCCGAGCGTCCGCATCCCGATCGCGAGCCTCTCCGGTGGTCAGCGTCAGGTCGTCGCCATCGCGCGCGCCCTGATCGGTGACCCCAAGGTCGTCATCCTGGACGAGCCCACCGCCGCCCTCGGCGTCGAGCAGACCGCGCAGGTCCTCGACCTCGTCGAGCGGCTGCGCGAGCGCAACCTCGGCGTCATCCTCATCAGCCACAACATGGCCGACGTGAAGGCTGTCGCCGACACCGTCGCCGTGCTGCGCCTGGGTAAGAACAACGGTTCCTTCTCCGTGAAGGACACCACCCACGAAGAGATCATCGCCGCCATCACGGGTGCCACGGACAACGCCGTGACCCGTCGTGCGGGGCGTCGCAGCACGGAGGCGGCAAAGTGAGCGACACGTCGAAGGTAGAGAAGACGGACGGAGTCGTGGCGGACCAGTCCACCGTGGCCCCCGCCGACGACCCCACGGCCGCCCCGGTCACGGTCGTCGACCCGCGCCTGCTGATCCGTGAAGAGGGTCTCAAGGGCTACCTGACCGAGTTCAAGCGCAAGGTCAAGGGCGGCGAGCTGGGCTCGCTGCCGGTCGTGGTCGGCCTGATCGTCATCTGGACGATCTTCCAGCTGAAGAACGACCTGTTCCTGAGCGCGGACAACCTGTCCAACATCAGCTACTTCATGGCCGCCACCGGCATGCTCTCCATCGGCCTGGTGTTCGTGCTGCTGCTCGGTGAGATCGACCTGTCGGTCGGCTCGGTCAGCGGTCTGGCGTCCACGATCTTCGCGGTGTTCGTGGTCAACCACGGCATGGGCCAGTGGCTCGCCCTGATCCTGGCCGTCGTGACCGGTGTCGCCATCGGCGCCCTGCACGGCTGGTTCTTCGCCAAGATCGGCGTTCCGGCGTTCGTCGTGACGCTGGCCGGCTTCCTCGGCTGGAACGGTCTGATGCTGTGGCTGCTCGGCGACAGCGGCACGATCAACATCCCGTCCGACAGCGGCCCGATCCAGCTGCTCGGCCAGAGCTCGTTCTTCATGGACCAGGCCATCGTCGGCGCCTACCTCCTGGCCGGCCTCGCCGTCGCGTCCATGCTGATCGGCTCCCTGATGGACCAGCGCCGCCGCAAGGCCGCGGGTGTGCCCTTCCGGGCGACCAGCGAGATCCTGATCCGCGTCGGGGCGCTCGCGGTCGCGGCCTTCGCCGCCGCGGTCGTGCTGAACAACTCCGCCGGTGTCTCCAACGCGCTGGTGATCTTCCTCGCCTCGCTGGTGATCGTGGACTTCGTGCTGCGTCGTACGACGTACGGCCGCAAGGTCTTCGCGGTCGGCGGCGGCATCGAGGCGGCCCGTCGTGCGGGCATCAACGTGCCGATGGTCCGGATCAGCGTCTTCGCGATCTCCGGTGGCTTCGCGGCGATCGGCGGTATGTTCTTCGCCGGTCAGACGGCGTCGGCGACGCTGAACGCCGGTGGCGGCAACACGCTGATGCTCGCCATCGCGGCGGCCGTCATCGGTGGTACGTCGCTGTTCGGCGGTCGCGGCAACGTGTGGTCGGCCCTGCTGGGCATGCTGGTCATCCAGTCCATCCAGACCGGCCTCGACCTGCTGAACATGAACACGTCGATCCAGTACATGATCACCGGTGGCGTCCTCCTCGGCGCCGTGGTCATCGACTCGGTCTCGCGTAAGTCCCAGAAGGCAGCGGGACGCGGCTAGCTCGCCCGAGAACGGCCCGGCGCTGGAAACACAGCGCCGGGCCGTTCTCATGTCGTACGAACGATGGATCGTGGGTACAGCCGATCGCGTGATGTATGACGCACCTCCCGGGCGCCGTCCGCAAAGGCGGAACATTAGACTCGACAAGCCCGGCAACAGCTCTACTGCAAGGAGGCACGGGTGCCGCTGCTGACCCGCATCAGGGGACCGCGCGATCTGGACCGGCTCAGCCTGGAGCAGCTGGACCAGCTGGCAGAGGAGATCCGGACCTTCCTCGTCGACGCCGTCTCCAAGACCGGCGGCCACCTCGGCCCGAACCTCGGCGTGGTCGAGCTCACCATCGCCCTGCACCGTGTCTTCGACTCACCGAAGGACAAGGTGCTCTGGGACACCGGACACCAGTCCTACGTCCACAAGCTGCTCACCGGCCGCCAGGACTTCTCCAGGCTGAAGATGAAGGGCGGCCTGTCCGGCTACCCCTCGCAGGCGGAGTCCGAGCACGACGTCATCGAGAACAGCCACGCGTCCACGGTCCTCGGCTGGGCCGACGGCCTCGCGAAGGCCAACCAGATCCAGAAACGTGACGACCACGTGGTCGCCGTGATCGGTGACGGCGCCCTCACCGGCGGTATGGCCTGGGAGGCGCTGAACAACATCGCCGACGCCAAGGACCGCCCGCTGGTCATCGTCGTCAACGACAACGAGCGCTCCTACGCGCCGACCATCGGCGGCCTCGCCAACCACCTCGCGACCCTGCGCACCACCGACGGCTACGAGCGCTTCCTGGCCCGCGGCAAGGACCTCCTGGAGCGCACCCCGGTCGTCGGCAAGCCGCTCTACGAGACCCTCCACGGCGCCAAGAAGGGCCTCAAGGACTTCATCGCCCCGCAGGGCATGTTCGAGGACCTCGGCCTGAAGTACGTCGGCCCCATCGACGGCCACGACATCGAGGCCATGGAGTCCGCGCTCGCCCGCGCCAAGCGCTTCGGCGGCCCGGTGATCGTCCACGTCCTCACCGAGAAGGGCCGCGGCTACCAGCCCGCCCTCCAGGACGAGGCCGACCGCTTCCACGGCATCGGCCCCATCCACCCCGACACCGGCCTGCCGGTCAAGGCCTCGGGCGCCGACTGGACCTCCGTCTTCGGCGACGAGATGGTGCGGCTCGGCAAGGAGCGCCAGGACATCGTCGCCATCACGGCCGCGATGCTCCAGCCGGTCGGCCTGAAGAAGTTCGCCGACACCTTCCCGGACCGGATCTACGACGTCGGTATCGCCGAGCAGCACGGCGCGGTGTCGGCCGCGGGCCTGGCCACCGGCGGACTGCACCCGGTCTTCGCCGTCTACGCCACGTTCCTCAACCGCGCCTTCGACCAGGTCCTCATGGACGTCGCCCTGCACAAGTGCGGCGTGACCTTCGTGCTCGACCGCGCCGGTGTCACCGGCACCGACGGCGCCTCCCACAACGGCATGTGGGACATGTCGATCCTCCAGGTCGTCCCGGGCCTCAGACTCGCCGCCCCGCGCGACGCCGACCAGGTCCGCGCGCAGCTCCGCGAGGCCGTCCAGGTCGACGACGCGCCGACGGTCGTACGGTTCTCGAAGGGCGCCGTGGGCCCCGCCGTCCCCGCCGTGGGACGCGTCGGCGGCATGGACGTACTGCGCGAGCCCGGCACGGACACCCCGGACGTGCTCCTGGTCTCCGTGGGCGCCCTCGCCCCCATGTGCCTGGAGATCGCCTCGCTCCTCGACAAGCAGGGCATCACCACCACCGTCGTCGACCCGCGCTGGGTCAAGCCGGTGGACGAGGCGATGGCCCCGCTGGCCGAGCGGCACCGCGTGGTCGTCACCGTCGAGGACAACTCCCGCGTCGGCGGCGTCGGCTCCGCGATCGCCCAGGCCCTGCGCGACGCCGGCGTCGACGTACCCCTGCGCGACTTCGGCATCCCGCCCCGCTTCCTCGACCACGCCTCGCGCGCCGAGGTGATGGCGGAGATCGGGCTGACCGCGCCGGACATCGCCCGGCAGGTCACCGGCCTGGTCTCGAAGCTGGACGGCAGGTACAGCAGCGCGGCGGCGGCCGAGGAGCCGGAGCCCGCACGCGACTGACACGCCTGAATGGGCCGGTCGTACCACCGCGAAGGGTGGTAGGACCGGCCCATTTGCGTGAATCCCCACGCGCCGGGGCATACGCAGTACGCCCCCTCTCGATCATGTCGAGGACGACACAGCGTGGGAGGTACGCCCGTGAGCAGCACACTCTTCCGGACGAAGAGAGTCGAGCAGTCCATTCTCGACACCGAGGAACCAGAGCACGCGCTGAAGAAATCCCTCTCCGCGCTGGATCTGACCGTCTTCGGCGTCGGTGTCATCATCGGCACCGGCATCTTCGTCCTGACCGGCACGGTCGCCAAGAACAACGCGGGACCGGCGGTCGCCCTGGCCTTCGTCGTCGCCGGCGTCGTCTGCGCGCTGGCCGCGCTCTGCTACGCCGAGTTCGCCTCCACCGTCCCGGTGGCCGGCTCGGCCTACACCTTCAGTTACGCCTCCCTCGGCGAACTGCCCGCCTGGATCATCGGCTGGGACCTGGTCCTGGAGTTCGCGCTCGGCACGGCGGTGGTCGCCGTCGGCTGGTCCGGCTACATCGCCTCGCTCCTCGACAACGCGGGCTGGCATCTGCCGGAGGCGCTCAGCGGCCGGGACGGCGCCGACGGCTTCGGCTTCGACATCCTCGCGGCGGCGCTCGTCCTCGTGTTGACCGGCATCCTGGTCCTGGGCACGAAGCTGTCCGCGCGCGTGACGTCGATCGTCGTGGCCATCAAGGTGACGGTGGTCCTCGTCGTCATCATCGCGGGCGCCTTCTTCATCAAGGGCGACAACTACGACCCGTTCATCCCCAAGTCCCAGCCGGTGGATGCGGGCGGTGACCTCCAGGCGCCCCTCATCCAGCTGATGTTCGGCTGGGCGCCCTCCAACTTCGGCGTCATGGGCATCTTCACGGCGGCGTCCGTGGTGTTCTTCGCCTTCATCGGCTTCGACGTCGTGGCGACGGCGGCCGAGGAGACGAAGAACCCGCAGCGGGACATGCCCAGAGGCATCCTCGGCTCGCTGATCATCTGCACCACCCTGTACGTGGCCGTGTCGATCGTCGTGACCGGTATGCAGCACTACACCGAGCTGTCCGTGACCGCCCCGCTCGCCGACGCCTTCAAGGCCATCGGACACCCCTGGTACGCGGGCTTCATCAGCTTCGGCGCGGCGGTGGGCCTGACGACGGTCTGCATGATCCTCCTCCTCGGCCAGACCCGCGTCTTCTTCGCCATGAGCCGCGACGGTCTGCTGCCCCGCTTCTTCTCCCAGGTCCACCCCCGGTTCAAGACACCGCACCGCCCGACCATCCTGCTCGGCGTGATCATCGCGATCGTCGCCGGCTTCACCCCGCTCAGCGAACTCGCCGAACTGGTCAACATCGGCACCCTGTTCGCGTTCGTGGTCGTCGCGATCGGCGTCATCATCCTCCGCCGCACCCGCCCCGACCTGCACCGCTCCTTCCGCACCCCGTGGGTCCCGGTCCTCCCCATCCTCTCCGTCCTCGCCTCCCTGTGGCTGATGCTGAATCTGCCGACGGAGACGTGGCTGCGGTTCGCGATCTGGATGGTCCTCGGCTTCGTCGTGTACTTCCTGTACGGCCGCTCGCACAGCCGGCTGGCGAAGGGGAAGGAGACGCCGGTGGGGCAGGTGGTGAAGCCGAAACCGCCGAACGGCAGCGCGGAGTAACCGCCCGTCCCGGCCCCGTGCGAAGCGCCCCGGCGCCCCGTACGGGGCCGCGTCATGTTCGCAACCTGCCTCATGCTGACCGGAATTGACTCTTGCCTTGGAGAAGCTGGCTCGTAAGGTACCTTTACCGCCCTTGTGTCCGACCGGAAGCGGCCACGATGATGGGGGAGTGGTGACGACGAGCCACCTCGCGACTGCTCAGTGCGAATTCCACTCGGTGACGATCCGACCGGCGCGATGCGCGGACCGGCGAAGGAGACCGCAATGACGAACGGCGGAGAGGCGTCCGGCGCACTTCTGGACGAGTTAGGAGCGGTGACCCCGCCGCTGGCCACGGAGGTCCCCGACTGGGGCGACGTAGCCCTGGACGACTCCGGTGAGATCGACCGGCACCTGCTGAACAGGCTGCTGCCGTCCGGCGGGCAGTCCGACTCCGGTTTCAACTCCAGCATCTGACCGTCACGGACGCCAAGGGCCGATGACCGCAGGGACAAGAGCATTCCGCCAGTTCGTCCTGAAGATGCACAGCAGATGCGACCTGGCCTGCGATCACTGCTACGTCTACCGCCACGCCGACCAGAGCTGGCGGCGCCGGCCGCAGGTCGTCCCGGACGAGGTGGCGGCGGCGATGGTGTCACGCATCGCCGAACACGCCAGGGCCCACCCCGAACTCCCGCGCGTGCACGTCATCCTGCACGGCGGCGAACCCCTGCTCGCCGGACCCGACCGACTGGCCCGCACGGCACAGGACCTGCGCGCCGCACTGGACGGCGTGTGCGACCTGGACCTGCGCATGCAGACCAACGGCCTGCTCCTGGACGAGGCGACATGCCGCATGCTGGTCCGCGAGCGGATCAGCACCGGCATCTCCCTCGACGGCGACCGCGCCTCCAACGACCGCCACCGCAAGCGGGCGAACGGCGCCGGGTCCTACGACGCCGTCGTCAGGGCCGTACGCCTCCTCGGCTCGCCCGAGCACCGCGGCGCCTTCGCCGGGCTGCTGTGCACCATCGACGTACAGAACGACCCGGTCGCCGTGTACGAGGCCCTCGCCGCGCTCGATCCGCCGCGGGTGGACTTCCTGCTTCCGCACGCCACCTGGGACCGGCCACCGCCGGCGGACCCCGCCCGCCCCGCCGCCCACGCCCGCTGGCTGATCACCGTCCATGACCGCTGGACTGCCGACGGCAGGCCCTTCCCGGTCCGCCTCTTCGACTCGATCGAGGCCGGCCGGGACGGTCGGGAGTCCTTCACCGAGGCGCTCGGGCTCGGCAGCCCGGACCTGGTCGTCGTCGAGACCGACGGCGAGATCGAACAGGCCGACTGGCTCAAGACCGCGGGGCCCGGAGCGCCCGCCACCGGGTTCCATGTGCTGCGGAACTCCTTCGACGAGGCCGCCGCACACCCCGGCTTCCTGGCCCAGGGCGGGGGAGCGGAGACGCTGAGCCGCCAGTGCCGGGAGTGCTCCGTGGTCCGGATCTGCGGAGGCGGACTGTACGGTCACCGCCACCGCGCCGCCAACGGCTTCGACAACCCCTCCGTCTACTGCGAGGACCTCTTCCGGCTGATCGGCCATGTGCTGCGTGCCCCCCGCCCCCGTCCGGCGCGCCGGACGCACACGCTGACCGCCCACGGCTTCGACTCCCTCGCGGCGGGCGACGGCGACACCGCCGCCCTGCGCGCCCTCACCGACGCCGAGGCCAGCGTCCGCCGGATGCTCCTCACCGCCCTGTGCGCCCGCTACCCCGGCCCAGAGGCGAGCGCCCTGGCCCACCTCGACCGGCAGTGGCCCGGGCAGACCGCGCGGACCGTACGCCACCCGTATCTCGGCACCTGGGCGGTGCGCGGCATCGAAGGGCGGCTGCCGGCGGCCGCCGTACGGCAGCGGCTCGGCGAGATCGCGCTGGCGGCGGCGCTCAAAACCGGCATCGAACTGAGCGTCGACCTGCCGGAGGAGGCCGACCAGGCCCACCTGCCGGGGATCGGACACCTGGCCTTTCCGGCAGGCCACGGACCGGTCGCCCTGCTCGCGCGTGCCGGTGGCCTCCTGGTCGCCGCCCGCCCGGACGAACCGCCCCGCCCCCTCACCGACGCGGCCGACTCCGGCTTCGCCTGGCGCGCCGTACGACGCCTGGCCACACGGGAGTTCAGCGTCCTCGTGGAAGACACCGACCGCTACCGCGACGGATTCTCCGGCGGCCTGGGCGGTGACCCCCTGCCCGCCTCTCCCACCCCCGCACCCGCGCTCGACGAGGCCGAACACACGCGCTGGCTCCGTCAGTTCACCGAGGCCGCCGTGCACCTGCGCGCCCGCAACGCGGGCCGGGGCCCCGGAGTGCGCGCCCTGTTCACCGCGTGCACCCCGTTACGGAGCACCGGCCCCCACGGGCAGGTCGCCGCCGACCCGCACGCCTTCGGCGCCCTGGGAGTGGCGCTGCCGGACACCGCCGTGGCGCTGGCCGGCCTCATCGTGGAGGGAGTGCAGCAGATGAAGTTCAACGCCCTGGCGGACCTCTTCGACCTCGCCGGCGACGACGAGACCAAGGAGGGGCTGCGGTCCGCGTACCTGGACCGCCTCCCGGCCCGGGCGATCCCGCACGACGGCCTCACCGCGGCCGGCCGCCGGATGGCCGACAGGCTGCGCGGCTGACGGCGGATGAGAACTGCCTCACTGCTCAGTGCCGAACTCCGTGAACTCGGCGTCGAGAAGGGCATGACGCTGCTGCTGCACGCCTCCTTGCGGTCCGTCGGGCCGGTGCGCGGCGGCGGCCGGACGGTACTGCGCGCCCTCCTCGACACGCTCGGCCCCGAAGGCACGCTGGTGGTGCCCACGTTCACCGAGGGAAATTCGCTGACATCACGGGCTTATCTCCACATGACGCGAGACCTGACGCGACATCAACTTCTGTCCTACCGTGAACACATGGAGCCCTTCTGCGCGGCTTCTACGCCCTCGCAGGGCATGGGACGGCTGGCGGAGCAGGTGCGGGTCACTCCGGGAGCCATGCGCAGCACACACCCGCAGGCGTCCTTCGCCGCGCTCGGACCCGGGTCCGCCCGGATCACGAGCGGCCACGCCCTGGACTGTCTGCTCGGCGAGCGCTCCCCGCTGGGCAGGCTGTACGAGGAGGAGGCGTACGTCCTGCTGCTGGGCGTCGGCTACGAGACCTGCTCGGCCTTCCATCTCGCCGAGTACCGCCGACCCCGTCCGCCCCGCCGGCGCTACGACTGCCGGGTGCTGACGGACGACGGCCCGCGCTGGCGGTGCTACGTCGACGTCGACCTGGACGACAGCGACTTCGGCACGCTCGGCCGGTGCCTGGAGACCTCCACGGACGCCCCGATCGCCCGCGGGCGGATCGGCACCGCGGACAGCAGGCTGTTTCCGCTGCGGTGGGCGGTGGACGCGGCCAGGGACTGGCTGGCCGAGAACCGCACCCGGTCCGAGGGCCATACCCGGTCCGAGGGCCACACCCGGTCCGGGAACCTCCCCGCGGAGGCCGACCGTGCCTGATCACCAGCCCCGCGCCATGGTCCAGGAGCCCTACGGCTTCCTGAGCTATGGCCGCAACCCCGAGTCACCGGAGAGCCACGAGCCGCCGGACGAGCTGCTGGTGCGCTTCCGCGGCAGACTGTCCAGACATCTGAGGGAGCTCACCGACCTGCGCGCGGGGATCGACGCGGTCTACCTCGACAAGGAGATCCCGGTCGGCTCCGCGTGGAAGGACGTGCTGAAGGACCGGCTCGCCCGCTGCCAGGTCCTCGTACCGGCCCTGTCCCCACGGTTGTTCAGCAGCAAGTGGTGCGCCCTGGAATGGGAGTGCTTCGAACGCAGACAGCAACTCCAGCGTGACCGGGGGACGTTCATCCGCGACGCCATCGTCCCCGTGCTGTGGGCTCCGCTGCGACCCGACGAGATCCCCCCGCCCTACTCCGAGGTGCAGTACACCCACCGGGACTTCCACGCCGACTACCAGCGGTTGGGGCTGCTCGGCCTGTACAGCCTCGGACGGCACACGACCGCCAACGGGATCGCCTTCCAACTGGCGCAGACAATAGCCCGCGTGGCGGTCATGGCCCGTCTGGAACCCTGCGACCCTGGCCTCTTCGACGACCTCTTCGACTCCATGAACGGCTCGGCTGGGGAGGAACACGATGCATGACGGCCGTTCCGCACGTCGCGTGCGCAGCAAGGCGTTCTACTTCTTTGTGAGTTATGCCCCCGCGCCCGTGACAAGCGGTGACGCGGAGGCCGAGGACCTTGAGCCGGACAAGGACGTGGAGGAGTTCCACTCCGATCTGATCAGGGCGGTCGCGGGGCTGAGCGGTTCCCTCGTGCCCTCCTCCCTCGGCTATCTCGACGCCACCGACCGTGGCGGCCCCGACATGGCCCGGGCCCTCCAGCGCAGCCACTGCTTCGTACCGCTGATCACCCCCCGCTACTTCACCGACGGATACTGCGGCCGCCAGTGGACTGCCTTCGAGACCCGCTCCCGCCGCGGCACCAGCATCCCGGTGTTGTGGGCACCCGTCCCCACCACCGCGCTCCCGCTCCCCGTCGACCTGGACCTGCCGGAGCCCGGCCGACCGGTGGCACCGATGCAGGTCGAGGCCGAGGCGCTGCGCCGCTACACCGAGGGTGGTCTGTACGGCCTGCGGCAGTACCCCGGGGGCTCGGACTACTACGACCAGTGCGTCCGCAGGATCGCCCAGTGCATCGTCCAGGCCGCCCATCGAACACCCGAACCCGCCCCTGGCGAGGCCGAGTTCGCCGATCTCAACGTGCCGGACGCGTTCGCCACCGCCTCCTGGCATCGGCTGGGCATCGCCGTGCTCGCCCCGGACATGAACCACCTGCCACCGGGCCGCAGCGACACCAAGTACGGTCATGAGCCCCGGGACTGGCAGCCTTTCAGTGACGGCCTGAGCATTCCGCTGGTCGAACGCACCGCCGAACTCGCCCGCAATCTCGGCTTCGCCCCCGAGATCCGCACCTACGACGAGGCCGAGGCCGTCTTCCTCGGCCGGAGCGACGCCGACAGCCCCTGGGTCCTCATCATCGACCCCTGGATCCTGCACGACCGCGGTGCCGTGGAGCGGCTGCGGAACTTCGACGCACTGGACCTGCCGTGGGTGACGGTGCTGACCGCGTTCGCCGATGATCCGCAGACCCTGCGGGCCCGCGAGCGGCTCGGTGAGCTGCTCGAGTCGGCGCTGCCCCGCAGGCTCAGCCGCGGCCGGGCCATCCAGCGCTGGGCGGTCGCCGGTACCGGTCTCGACCACTCCGAGGCGTTCAACTCCCGGTTCGTCGAACTGGCCGACAGCGCGGCCCAGCAGTATCTCAACCGTCCGCTACGATCCTCGACCAGCCCCTCGGCGTCGGCCGATTCGCAGGGTGACCAGGAGGCCCAACCGTGACCGGCGTGCACCCCCGCCCCGACGGCGGCAAGATCGTCACGTTCTACAGCTACAAGGGCGGCAGCGGGCGCACCATGGCGCTGGCCAACACCGCCTGGATCATGGCCTCCCAGGGCCGTCGGGTCCTGGTGGTCGACTGGGACCTGGAAGCACCCGGCCTCGACCGCTTCCTCCACCCGTTCCTGGAGCCCAGCGCCCTACGGGACCTCCCCGGAGTGCTGGAACTCATCAACGACTACGTGCTCAAGGTCGACCACCTGCACGACACCAAGATCAAGACCGACTGGATCGTCGAACAGGCCGACATCGGCCGGGCGGTGAACCCGTTGCAGTGGAACTTCCGCGGCGACGGCCGGCTGGACTACATCTCCGCGGGCCGCCAGGACCGCAACTACTCCTCGATCTTCTCCCAGTTCAACTGGAACCGCTTCTACGACGAGCAGTACGGCGGCCAGTTCCTGGACGCCCTGTGCGACCAGTTCCGGCAGGGCTACGACTACGTCCTCGTCGACAGCCGCACCGGCCTCAGCGACATCTCCGACATCTGCACCCTGCACTTCCCCGATGTGCTGGTGAACTGCTTCACCCACAACGACCAGAGCATCGAGGGCGCGGCGGCCGTCGCCCGCCGGGTGCAGGACACCAGGGGCCAGCGGCGCATCCGCATCCTGCCGGTGCCCATGCGGGTCGTGGACTCCGAGGCGGACCGGCTGGAGGCGGCGCGCGCCAAGGTCCGGCTCTCCTTCGACCAGTTGCTGGTCCGCACCCGCAACATCGATCCGCGCAGCTACTGGGGCAGCGTGGAAGTGCCGTTCAAGTCCCCCTACGCGTACGAGGAGATGCTGGCGACCTTCCGCGACGAGCCGGAGACCCCCGCCTCGCTGCTCGCCGCCTGTGAACGGCTGACGTCGTTCATCACCGAGGGTGAGGTGAGGTCCCTCGTCCCGATGACCGACGAGGAACGCCAGAACTACCTCAAGGCCGTCGTCCGTCGCAGGCCACCGGACCCCACCCATGTGTTCCTCAGCTATGTCCACCAGGACCGGATGTGGGCCGAGTGGATCGGACGGGTCCTCGGCGAGGCCGGCTTCACCGTGGCCGACGCCCGCTCCGAGGACGGCTCCGCGGCCGGCGTCCCGCTGCGTGACGACACCGACAGCAAGGTGCGCGGCGCCGCCCGCACCGTGGCCGTGCTCTCCGCCGACTACCAGAAGTCCCCGGAGGCCAGGGCGGTCTGGGAGGCCGTGGCCGCCGCCGACCCGATGGGCTCGCGCCGCACCCTCGTTCCGGTACGGGTCAGTGACGCACGGCTGGCCCACCCCTTCTCGGACCGGATGCCCGTCCATCTGAGCGGCATGAACGAGAGCCAGGCCAAGAGCGCCCTCCTGCGGGCCCTGGACGCCCAGCCGGTCCAGGGCGAACATCCCGCGGACGCCGGGACCGGCGGGCCCCGCTTCCCCGGCGCGGAGCCTCCCGTGTGGTCCGTGCCCGGACGCAACGCGGCCTTCACCGGACGCTCCGAACTGCTGGAGGACCTGCGGGAGCGGCTCACGGACACCGGCACCGCCACGCTGCTGCACGGCATGGGCGGCGTCGGCAAGACCCAGCTGGCGACCGAGTACGCGCACCGGTACCGGGGCAACTACGACGTCGTCTGGTGGATCGAGGCGGAGTTCGGCGACCTCGCCCTGCGCCAGTACTCCGAACTCGCCCCGCACCTGGGCGTGGAGGAGCGGGACAGCATCACCGCCACGGCCGAAGGGGTCCGGGACGCGCTGCGCCGCGGCACCCAGTACGACCGGTGGCTGCTGGTCTTCGACAACGCCACCACCCCGGAGTCCATCGAGCGGCTGCTGGTCAACAGCCCCACCGGCCACGTCCTGATCACCACCCGCAACGAGGGCTGGTCCCAGGTCGGAGAGCGGGTCGAGGTCGACGTGTTCGACCGTAACGAGAGCGTCGAACACCTGCTGCGCCGGGTCTCCGCCATCAGCACGGAGGACGCCGACCGGGTCGCGGACGCCCTCGGCGACCTGCCGCTCGCCGTCGACCACGCCGCCGCCTGGCTCAACGAGACGGGCCAGGACGCCTCCGACTACCTGGAGCTGCTGGAAACGCAGCTGGCGACGCTGGAGCCCGTCTCCGACGCCCCGGCGTACCCGCCCCAGGTCGGCGCGACCTGGAACATCTCCATCCAGCAACTCAACTCACCGGTCGCCCGGCGGCTGTTGGAGCTGTGCGCCCACTTCGGGGCCGACCCGATCTCCTTCGACCTGGTGCACGGCAAGGAGATGGGCGAGGCCCTGCGCGAGGTCCACCCGAACAGCGGTGGCACGGCCCTGGTCTCCCGGGCCATCCAGCAGCTGCACCGCTACTCCCTGGCCAAGGTCGACCGCAAGACCAAGAGCCTCCAGGTGCACCGACTCGTGCAGGCCGCGGTGCGTTCGTCGATGTCCACCGACGAGCAGGAGGCGGCCCTGCGCGCCGTCCGCAATGTGCTCTCCGGCGCCCGCCCCTCCGAGGGCGACGTGGAACGGCCGGAGAACTGGGAGCGGTACAACACCATCTGGCCCCACCTGAAGACCCCGTGGACCAGATACTCGCTGGACGACCGGATCCGCAAGCTGATGACGGAGTGGCTGCGGTATCTGCGGGCCCGCGGCGAGTACGCGGAGGCCATGTCGCTCGCCGAGGAGCTGCTGGTCATCTGGCAGAAGGAGGCGGGACCCAACGACCGCTGGACCCTGCATCTGCGCTTCGAGATGGCCAACGTGCTGCGTTTCCAGGGCTGGTACAGCAGAGCGCTGGAGATCGACCAGGACGTGTACGAGCGGCAGCGCGAGGCCCTGGGGGACGACGACGACCACGCGCTGATGACGGCGGGTGGCCTGACCGCGGACCTGCGGGCCGTCGGACAGGTCGGCAGAGCCCTGGAGATCGACCGGGAGACCTACGAACGGTCCGTCGACCTCCTCGGCGAGGACCACGCCCGGACCCTGTTCGCGGCGAACAACCTGGCCGTGTCGATGAGGATGGCCGGCGACTGTTACGAGGCTCAGAGCGTCGACAAGGAGAACTGCGAGCAGCGCGCGCTGACCCTGGGACCAAGTCACCCCTACACCCTGTTCTCCCAGATCAACCTCGGCCGCGACCAGCGCTCGTGCGGTGAGTACGAGGCCTCGGAGGCGACGCTGCGCGGTGTCTACGAGACGGCCGTGGAGCTCGGCCCGGAGCAGCCGCCCGCGCTGGAGGCGGCCAAGGCCCTCGCCATCACTCTGCGTCGGCTCGACCGGCTGGACGAGGCCATGGACATCAGCCGGCAGGTGCTGGACATCTGCCGTCGGCGGCTGGGCGAGGACTCGCCGGAGACGCTGGTGGTGCGGCTCGGCCACGCCGGTCATCTCGCGGCCGCCGAGCGCCACGAGGAGGCTTGCGAGGAGACCGCCGACCTGCTGGAGCGGTTCCGCACCGCGCTCGGGGAGAGCCATCCGAACACGCTGGCGTGCGCGGTCAACCACGGCATCAACCTCCTGTCGACGGACAGGTTCGCCGAGGCCCGCGAGGTGTGCGAGCAGGCCCGGTCCGCGCTGCGGACCACCCTCGGCCCGGAACACCCGTTCAGCATGAACTGCCAGATGAACCTGGCGAACGCGGAGGCGGCCCTCGGTGAGGCGACGCAGGCAGAGCGCAACTACCGCCAGGCGTACCGGGAGTTGTGCGACCGGCTCGGCTCCGACCATCCGACCGCCCTCACCTGCCGGGGCAATCTCTCGGTCCTGCTGAAGGAGATCGGCCGCACGGCCGAGGCCGAGCAGCTGGCCCGGGACTCCCTGGACGTGCTAGGCGCCAAGCTCGGCGCGAAGCACTCGAAGGTGGTCAGGCTCCGCAACGGCCGGCGGGTGGGACTGGAGCTCGACCCGCACCCGATCTGACGGAGGCGGGACCGCAGGTCACGCCGTCGTGGTCGCGGCGGCGTCGGCCTCCGTCTGGTCCCGCAGCCAGCCGAGCACCTGGGGCAGCACCGGGACGGCCGCGAAGTGCGCCGCCGAGGGCTGGAGCACCACGGTGGCGTCCTTGATCCTGCGAGCGAGCCAGTTGAAGTGCTCGACGGGGGAGAACACGTCCTTCTCGCCGTGCCAGAGCAGGGTGGGCACGGTGATCTCGTTCGGATCGAAGCCCCAGCCCCTGCTGAAGGCGAGGGCGTCGTCGATCCAGCCGTACGCGGTATTCGCGATCGCGGCCTCGAAGTTCTTGTGCAGCATCCGGCGGATGCCGGCGTCGGCCACGATCTGCCGGTCCACCTCGGGCATCTCGTCGTCGAGGTCGTTCAGTACGGCCATCGGGTTGTCCCGCATGGCGTCCGCGTTCTGCACGAGGGTGCTCTGCAACACCTGCTGGTTCTCGCGGGCGTTGCGGTACTCGCGGACGTTGGAGTCCGTCATCCCCTCGAACCAGTCCAGCCCTTCCGCGTCCCACGGGGCGAGACTCACCAGCACGGCCGCGCCCTGCACCCGCTTCGGCAGCTTCGCGGCGCAGGCGAGCGCGTGCGGACCGCCGCCGGACCGGCCGACGACGGAGAACTCGTCGAGTCCGAGTTCGTCGGCGATGTCCTCGACGTCCTCGGCGGCGTCGACCACCGTGCGGCCCAGTTTGCGGGTCGAACCGCCGTACCCGGGACGGTCATAGGCGATCAGATGGATGCCGAGCTGATAGAGCACCATCGACCGCGGGCGTGGCCCCTGATGACTGCCGGGAGTTCCGTGCAGCAGAAAGACGGGATGCCCTTGAGGATCACCCCACGTATCGAAAACGAGCTCGCGCCCGTCTCTGCTGTGAGCGGCACGCGCCACTCCTGCCTCCCGTCCACCGGCCGTCAAGGGTGCCGGAATCCTCTCAGATCAGAACGACGGGCACCACCGAGCCAGCGTCTCGCGTCGGCGTCATTCCGTCACTGGAAAGTGACCAGAATGTCGAAATCATGACCGAACCCGGCTAGCTTATGCCTATTTTGCTGATTCGGCCGAGGTTGGACGGCCCCTATATCGGGACAAGCGGGTCATTGCGCTCCGGTCTCCAGGCTGCCTCCAGACGCCTTCTAGCCACGCACCGTCCGCGGCCCCGCGACGTCCGCGCCCAGCTCCGTCACCCGCCGGCGCAGTTCCCGATCCGCCGTGATGACCAGGACATCACGCCCGACCGCCCCGGCCACCAGCTCCACCATCCGATCGTCCCCGCTCCCTCTCGCCGCCTCGACCCTGACCTCCGGCACGGACTCCACGCCCCGGGCCGCGCCCTCCACGACGAGGACGAGCTCCACGGGACCCTCGTGCCCCGGCAAGCCGTCCGCCGCCAACCGGTCCCGCAGCCGCTCCGCGGCCCCGCGCCGGTCACGCCACCAGCCGTCGGGCACCGACCCGACGACGTTGGCGGCATCGACTATTACGAGAAGGGGGGCTACGGCGTTCATGAGCTCAGGGTGTCAGCTCCCGGGGTTCCGGGCCTCACGCACTCCGGCGTCAGCCCCCGTCCCTCTCCTCCCTCTCCTCCGCCTCGAAACTCGCGTAGTACGCCGCAGCCATGTCCTCGTCCCCATGCCCCTGCGCCGCGGCCCGTTCCAGCCGCGCCGCGCTCGCCGCGGCCACGTCCAGACGTACGCCGTTCTCCTCGCCCGCCTGCACGATCAGGCGGGCGTCCTTCGCGGCGGTCTCGACAGCGAACTGGGCGGGGGACAGCTTGCCGTCGAGCACCAGCCCCGCCTTGGCGCGCAGATAGCCCATGTCCAGCGGACCACCCTCGATCAGGGCGAAGAAGTCCCGCGGGTCCACGCCGAGCGCCTCGGACAGCGCCAGCACCTCCCCGGCCGCCGCGGTCGCGGCCAGCACCCAGCTGTTGGCGACCAGCTTCAGCCGGGTCGCGCTGCCCGCTTCCCCGGTCCACACCGTGCGCGCCCCCACCGCGTCGAAGACGGGGGCAATGGAGTAGCGGTGGGCCTCGGGGCCGCCCGCCAGCACGGTGAGCTGACCGGCCTCCGCGGGCTGCCGGGTGCCGAGTACCGGGGCGTCGTAGAAGACCAGGCCGTGCGCCGCGGCGAAGGCGGCGAGTTCGGCGAGCCCCTCCAGGCCGGCCGTCGTCGACTGCGCCCACACCACGCCCGGCCGCAGCGCCGGCAGCGCCTCCTCCATCACCCCCAGGGCGGCGGGACCGTCGTACAGCATGGTCAGGACGACGTCGGTGTCCTCCACCGCCTCGGCGGGGGAGTCGGTGACCCGGATGCCGTCGGCGGTGAGGGGCTCGGCCTTGGCACGGGTACGGTTCCAGGCGCGGACGGTGTGCCCGGCGCCGGCGATGTTGCGGGCCATGGCGGCGCCCATGATGCCGGTGCCCAGGACGGTGACGGTGAGCTTGTCGGTCATACCGTCCACGGTAGACGCGGGGGGCGACCGAACGGGCCTCGAAAGACGCCGCATAGAGTGAACCGGTGAACGGCGACTGGCTCCTCCGCGGCCGTGACGGCCGGCTCAGTGTCTATCTGCCGTCCGGTGAGGACGTCCTCTGCCGGGCCGAGCAGGGGCCCGACGGCCCCTGGGAAGCGGCCCCGCGCAAGGTGGGCGGCGACCAGAAGCTCCGCCCGGGGATCGCGCTCGGTCAGGGCGCCGACCGCTACGCCCATCTGGTCTCCTGGCGGCCCACCAAACCCGGCGAGGCCGGGCTCGTGCACTCCACGCACTTCCGCCCCCGGCTCGCCGCCCTCGACTGGGCCCCGATCGGCCACCCCGACAAGACCGGCGACCGCACCGGCACCCCGGCCGTCGCCGTCGATGCCCAGGGGCGTGCCCATGTCTTCGTCCGCAACAGGAGCGGCGGCGTGAGCATGGTCGCGCAGAAGGAGAAGGGCGGCTGGGAGCCGTGGCGGGACCTCAAGGGCAGTGACGTACACGAGGACTTGGCGGCGGTGACCGGCGAGTCGGGCTGTGTCGAGCTGTACGCGGCCGTCCCCGACGGCCTCCTGCACTGGCGCCAGCGGGATCCCGGCGCCCAGCCGGTCCTGGAGGAGGCGGTCGAGACTCCCGTACGCCCGGGCACCCTCCACGCCCTGGCCACCTCTGCCGACCGCACCACCCTGTTCTACACCGACGACGCCGGCGATCTGTGCGCCTGGCGCGCGGGAGGCAAACCCGTCGCCCTCCTCGCCTCGTCCGGCCCCGGCCCGGTCTCCGCGGTCCGCTGCGAACTCGACGGCCACGACTGCACGTTGTTCGCCCAGCGTTCGTCGAGCGGCCGGGTCGCCTTCGCCGCGTACCCGACGGAACAGGAGGCCGCGGGGGCGTGGTGGACGGAGTCGGGACCTCAACTCCCGGCGGACGCCCGGGTGTCACTCGCGACCGACGAGGACGGGCGGGTCGTGGCGGCAACGTTGTCCCCCTCGACCGGCCAACTCCTGCTCACCCGGCGCAAGGACGAACCGGGGCTCGCGCTGGAGGCCTGGCGGGAGTGCTGAACCGGCGTAATTGACGCGACCGTTCGAGTGCGGCTGCGTCAACATGACCGCATGGACACCGAACACCTCGTCGAGGTCTGGCAGCGCATCCTGGAGCCGTCCGGGGTCTCCTGGGTGCTGTTCGAGAACGGCACGTGCGTGATGCTCAAGGAGCCCGACGGCGAACTCGCCGGGCTGGCCCTGGAGATCCTCCGGCAGTACGGCCCGGTGCGCGCCGGTGGCCCCGCCGGTGACTTCGGTACTCAGGCGCTCAAGGACGGTACCGGCTGGCTGGTCACCGGCCATCACCCGGACGTCGTCACCTACGTCGGCTCCGACGAGCCCGCCGACGCCTCGAACCTCACCGTCGGCCTCCACGGCCGCAGCAAGCGCCACCGCGACGGCACGGACCTCCAGGTCGTACATGTCGAGGACGCCCGCTGAGGAAATCCCGAGGGCCCGCGCGCTGAGGCAATCCCGAGGGCAGGCCCGCTGAGGCAATCCACAGGCCCCGCCCGCTGAAACGACCCGGTCAGCGGGCCCACCCCCGAAAACACCGGTGCCCCGCAAGCCAACCGGCCTGCGGGGCACCGCCGTTCACAGCGGAGCGGTTACGCCGGGACGCTCGCCACGCCCGGCGCCAGGAACTTCTTGCCGTTCACGCGCTCGGAGACACCCTCGCGGTCCAGGTACGGCGTGATGCCGCCCAGGTGGAAGGGCCAGCCCGCGCCCGTGATCAGGCAGAGGTCGATGTCCTGCGCCTCGGCGACGACACCCTCGTCGAGCATGAGCCCGATCTCCTGGGCGACGGCGTCGAGGACCCGGTCCCGCACCTGCTCCTCGGTCAGGACGACATCGCCCTGCTTGAGGAGCGCGGCGACCTCGGGGTCCAGCTCCGGCTTGCCGGAGTCGTAGACGTAGAAGCCGCGCTTGCCGGCCTTGACGACGGCCGCGAGGTTCGGGGAGACGGTGAAGCGGTCCGGGAAGGCCCGGTTGAGGGTCTCCGAGACATGCAGACCGATCGCGGGGCCGACCAGCTCAAGGAGCACCAGCGGCGACATCGGCAGACCCAGCGGCTCGACCGCCTTCTCCGCGACCTCGACCGGCGTGCCCTCGTCGATGACGTTCTGGATCTCGCCCATGAAGCGGGTGAGGATGCGGTTCACGACGAACGCCGGGGCGTCCTTCACCAGCACCGCGGTCTTCTTCAGCTTCTTGGCCACCGCGAAGGCGGTCGCCAGCGAGGCGTCGTCGGTCTGCTCGCCGCGCACGATCTCCAGGAGCGGCAGGATCGCGACCGGGTTGAAGAAGTGGAAGCCCACGACCCGCTCGGGGTTCTTGAGCTTCGACGCCATCTCGGTCACCGACAGCGAGGACGTGTTCGTCGCGAGGATCGCGTGCGCCGGGGCGACCGCCTCGACCTCCGCGAACACCGTCTGCTTGACGCCGATCTCCTCGAAGACGGCCTCGATGATGAAGTCGGCGTCGGAGAAGCCCTCGGCCTTGTCCAGCACACCGGTGACCAGGGCCTTGAGGCGGTTGGCCTTGTCCTGGTTGATACGGCCCTTGCCGAGCAGCTTCTCGATCTCGGCGTGGACATAGCCCACACCCTTGTCGACGCGCTCCTGGTCGATGTCCGTGAGGACGACCGGGACCTCCAGGCGGCGCAGGAAGAGCAGCGCGAGCTGGGAGGCCATCAGACCGGCGCCGACGACACCGACCTTGGTGACCGGGCGGGCCAGCGACTTGTCCGGCGCACCGGCGGGACGCTTGCCGCGCTTCTGCACCAGGTTGAAGGCGTAGATGCCGGAGCGCAGTTCGCCACCCATGATCAGGTCGGCGAGGGCGACATCCTCGGCGTCGTAGCCCTGCTGGAGGTCGCCGTTCTTGGCGGCGGCGATGATGTCCAGGGCGCGGTAGGCGGCCGGGGCCGCACCGTGCACCTTGGAGTCGGCGATGAACCGGCCGCGCGCGACGGCCTGGTCCCAGGCCTCGCCGCGGTCGATGACCGGACGCTCGACCTTGACGTCACCCTTGAGGACGTTCGCCGTCCAGATCAGCGACTGCTCCAGGAAGTCCGCGCCCTCGAAGAGAGCGTCGGCGATGCCCAGGTCGAAGACCTGCTGGCCCTTGAGCTGCTTGTTCTGGTTCAGGCTGTTCTCGATGATCACCGAGACGGCCTTGTCGGCACCGATCAGGTTCGGCAGGATCGTGCAGCCGCCCCAGCCCGGGACCAGGCCCAGGAAGACCTCGGGGAGCGAGAACGCCGGGAGCGCCTTCGAAACGGTCCGGTACTCGCAGTGCAGACCGACCTCGACGCCACCGCCCATCGCGGCACCGTTGTAGTACGCGAAGGTCGGGACCGCGATACCGGCGAGGCGCTTGAAGACCTCGTGGCCGCCCTTGCCGATGGCGAGCGCGTCCTTGTGCTCCTTGAGGAGCTCGACACCCTTGAGGTCGGCGCCGACCGCGAAGATGAACGGCTTGCCGGTGATGCCGACGCCGACGATGTCGCCGGCCGCGGCCTCCGCCTCGACCTGGTCGATGGCGGCGTCCAGGTTCGCCAGCGACTGCGGGCCGAAGGTGGTCGGCTTGGTGTGGTCGAAGCCGTTGTCGAGGGTGATGAGCGCGAAGCGCCCGGCACCGAACGGCAGGTCGAGGTGGCGTACGTGCGCGGACGTCACGACCTCGTCGGGGAACAGCTCGGCCGCGCCCTTCAGAAGCTCAGCGGTGGTGCTCACTTGTCGCCTCCGGCGTCCTTGTGGTGCGGGTTCTCCCAGATGACCGTCGCGCCCATGCCGAAGCCGACGCACATGGTGGTCAGGCCGTAGCGGACCTCCGGCTGCTCCTCGAACTGACGGGCGAGCTGCGTCATCAGACGCACGCCCGAGGAGGCCAGCGGGTGACCGAAGGCGATGGCGCCGCCGTACTGGTTGACGCGCGCGTCGTCGTCGGCGATGCCGTAGTGCTCAAGGAAGGCCAGGACCTGGACGGCGAAGGCCTCGTTGATCTCGAACAGGCCGATGTCGTCGATGGACAGCCCCGCCTGGGCGAGCGCCTTCTCGGTGGCCGGGATCGGGCCGTAGCCCATGACCTCCGGCTCCACACCCGCGAAGGAGTAGGAGACGAGGCGCATCTTCACCGGGAGGTTGTTCTCCCGGGCGAAGTCCTCGGAGGCGATGAGGGAGGCGGTGGCGCCGTCGTTCAGACCGGCCGCGTTACCGGCGGTGACCCGGCCGTGGACGCGGAACGGCGTCTTCAGACCGGTCAGGTTCTCGATGGTGGTGCCCGGGCGCATCGGCTCGTCGGCGGTGACCAGACCCCAGCCGGTCTCACCGGCCTCCGGGGTGGTGCGGCGCACCGAGATCGGCACCAGGTCCTGCTGGATCTTGCCGTTGGCGTACGCCTTGGCGGCCTTCTCCTGCGAACGCACGGCGTACTCGTCGGCGCGCTGCTTGGTGATCGTCGGGTAGCGGTCGTGCAGGTTCTCGGCGGTCATGCCCATGAACAGCGCCGACTCGTCGACGAGCTTCTCGCTCACGAACCGCGGGTTCGGGTCCACGCCCTCACCCATGGGGTGGCGGCCCATGTGCTCGACACCGCCGGCGATGGCGATGTCGTACGCCCCGAAGGCGACCGAACCGGCGACCGAGGTGACGGCGGTCAGCGCGCCGGCGCACATGCGGTCGATGGAGTAGCCGGGAACGGACTGCGGCAGACCGGCGAGGATGCCCGCGGTACGGCCGATGGTCAGACCCTGGTCACCGATCTGCGTGGTCGCGGCGATGGCGACCTCGTCGATCTTCTTCGGGTCCAGACCCGGGTTGCGGCGCAGCAGCTCCCGGATCGCCTTCACGACCAGGTCGTCGGCGCGGGTCTCGTGGTAGATGCCCTTCGGGCCCGCCTTGCCGAACGGGGTGCGGACGCCGTCGACGAAGACGACGTCCCTGACGGTACGAGGCACGATGGCTCTCCTCCAGATGCGGGATGGCACTGCTGCACGGCCCAAGCACAACCACTGAGCGCGCGCTCAGCCCCATGCTACTTATGGGTAACGTAGCTGCACAGTCCTGGAGGCGGGAGCGGCGAAGGTCACATTGCTGGAGGGGGTAGGGGGAGCGCCCCTCAAGGGGCGCGGGGAACTGCGCGAGCAACCCAAGGCGACCCGCGGTCCCCGTACAACCGTCACCGAGGCGGCGCGGTGGACCCCCGAGGAGTCAGCACCGGAGTAGGCACGGGATGCGACCCAGGCCCTTCCCCCATGATCACCCCGAACAAGGTCCGAGCCGCTTCGACCCCGAACCCATGCACGTCATGACTCATCGCGGACAAGGTCGGATGCGTCAGCCGACACAACTGGGAGTCGTCCCACGCCAGCAACGACACCTCGTCCGGCACCCGCAACCCCATCTCCGCGGCCACCGAAAGCCCCGCCACCGCCATGATGTCGTTGTCGTACACGATCGCCGTGGGCCGATCAGCCGCCGCAGCCGTCAGCAGCGACCGGGTCGCCCGAGCCCCGGCCTCCCCGGAGTAGTCCGTGGTCACCTGCCACGCTCCGGCCAACTCCAACACCCTCGCCGCCTCAGCGAACGCGGTGCCCCGCGCCGCCGTGTGCCCGAGCGCCGCCGCCCCGCCCACCCGCGCGATCCGCCGATGCCCGAGCGCCGCGAGATACCGCACCGCCTCCGTGACAGCCGTCGCGTCATCGGTCCACACGGACGTCAGTCCCCCCGTGAGCGAGGGATGCCCTACGGCGACCACCGGCATCCCGAGCCGCTCGGCCGCCGCCACCCGGGGATCGTCGGGCCGGAAGTCGACGAGGATCGCTCCGCCGATCTGCCGCCCCCGCCACCAGGTCTCCTGTAGCCCGACCTCTTCCTCCACGTTCCGCACGAGCCGCAGCAGCAGCGAGCACGAGTGCTCGGTCAGCACGCTCTCCACCCCGGAGATGAACTCCATGTAGAAAGGCTCCAGCCCCAGCAGCCGCGCCGGCCGGCAGATGGCGAGGCCCACCACATCCACCCGTGACCCGGCGAGGGTGCGCGCGGTGAGGTTCGGTGCCCAGCCCAGCTCCCGCGCGGCCCGGAAGATCCGGTCCCGGGTCGCCTCCGACAGCCCCGGCTTGTGGTTGAAGGCGAGTGACACGGCACCCTTGGACACCCCGGCGCGCGCGGCGACGTCCTTGATGGTGACGCGGGCGGCCGGCTGGGCTGTCATCGTGAGGGCTCCATGCAGTACAGGGCGGAGCGGGCGGCGTCCGCGTCGGGAGTCTTCCAGCCGCTGACCCCGATGGTCACCCGTTCGCCGGGCAGCAGCGTCACGAGCCCGCGGTCGGCCCGCGCGTCCGGGTCGAGTCGGTCGGCTTGCAGCAGCAGATCCCGTACGAGACTACGAGCCGCGACCGTCACCGAGCCCTCCGACGTGACGGACACCTCGAACTCGGGCCTCGGATAAGGGATGTCGCGATCAGCGACAGGGAAGTGAACCGCCCGCAACCCCTCCGCGTCCGCGACGAGGAACTCCTTGGGCCCGCCAGGCACCAGCTCCTCCGGTACGTCGACCCGCGCCACCGCCCGCGCCCCGGCGGCGAACTCCACCTCCGCCTCGCCGATCAGCGCCCCCGCCACGGACATCCGCCGCAGCCACACCGCCCCCGCCCACGCCTCCGCCGCCTGGTTGACCACGGCCAGCACCCGGCCCTGGACCGTCAGCAGCCGATCGGCGTAGAGCCGCCGCAGCTCGTGGTAGAGCGGCTTCTCCCGCCCGTCCCCGTCGATCGCGGCCCAACTCGTCACCGGCCAGCAGTCGTTGAGCTGCCAGACGACCGTGCCCGCACACACCGGCCAGTTCGACCGCCAGTGCTCGATCCCGGTGGCCACGGCCCGCGCCTGGTTGACCTGGGTGAGGTAGTGCCACCGGTCGAAGTCCCCTTCGGGACAATCGAAATGGCGCTCAAGCCCCCGCCGCAGCTTTCCGTTCCCGTCCTCCGCCTTCTGGTGGTGCAGCATCCCGGGGGAGTCCGCCGCCAGTTCCTCCCCAGGAAGCGCCCGTCGCAGCGTCGCGTAGGCGGGCGGCGCCTGCCAGCCGAACTCGGCCATGAACCGGGGCACTTCACGCCGGTACTCCGCGTAGTCCTCCCGGTTCCACACCTCCCACGAGTGGTGCGTCCCGTGCGCCGGATCGTTCGGATGGTGATCCCACGAACCGGACCAGGGGCTGCCCGCCGTATAAGGCCGCGTGGGATCCAACTCGGCCACCACACGCGGCAGTACGCCCAGGTAGTACCCCTCGCCCCACGACTCCCCGGCCAGCCGCTCCTCCCACTGCCAGTCCCGGAACCCCCACAGGTTCTCGTTGTTGCCGTTCCACAGCACGAGCGAGGGATGCGGCATCAGCCGTACGACGTTCTCCCGCGCCTCGGCCTCCACCTCGCCCCGCAGCGGCTGTTCCTCCGGATAGGCCGCGCACGCGAACGGAAAGTCCTGCCAGACCAGCAGCCCCAATTCGTCGCAGGCGTCGTAGAAGTCGGCGCTCTCGTAGATGCCGCCGCCCCAGATCCGCACGAGGTCCACGCCCGCGTCGGCGGCCTGCCCGAGCCGCTCCCGGTACCGCGCGCGGGTGATCCGGGACGGGAAGACGTCGTCCGGGATCCAGTTGACACCGCGCGCGAAGAGCCGCTCCCCGTTCACGACGAACGTGAACCCGGTGCCGTGCTCGTCCGCCGACCGGTCCAGCTCGACACTGCGGAACCCGATGCGCCGCCGCCACACGTCCAACGGCGAGTTGCCGTGCAGCAGCGTCAACTCCACGTCATACAGCGGCTGTTCGCCGTAGCCGCGAGGCCACCACAGCCGCGGGGAGGGCACTTCGAGCCGTACGACCCCCCGTGTGCCGTCGACCGAGGCGCGCACCCGCTCCCCGGCGACCGTCGCCTCGACGGTCAGCGGAGCCTCGACCCGGGTCCGCTCGACATCGACCGCCAACTCCACGACACCCAGACCCTGTTCGACCGTCACCAGCGGTCGCACCCGGGAGATCCGGGCCGTCGACCACTGCTCGAGGCGCACCGGCCGCCACATCCCGGCCGTCACCAGGGTCGGCCCCCAGTCCCAGCCGAAGGAGCAGGCCATCTTGCGGACGTACTGGAAGGGTTCGTCATAGGCGGCGGGCCGCTCACCGAGCTTGCCGCGCACCGCCTCGGCCTCGGCGTACGCCGACAGGAACCGCACCGACAGCCGCCCCGACAGGCCGGTCACGTCGAAGCGGTAGGAGCGGTGCATGTTCCTGGTGCGGCCCAACAGCCGCCCGTCCAGGAGGACTTCGGCGACCGTGTCGAGCCCCTCGAAGACGAGGTCGGTCTGCTCGTGGCCCGATCCGGCGCGCAGGTCGGTCTCATAGGTCCAGTCCCGCCGCCCCACCCACGCCACTTCAGCCTCGTTCCGCCCGAGAAAGGGGTCCGGGATCACCCCGGCCGCCAGCAGATCGGTGTGGACGCAGCCCGGCACGGAGGCGGGGAGCGCGTCCGCCGTGCCGTCGAAGGTCCGCAGGATCCATCCCTCGGTGAGCGGTGTGGCCTGAAGCATGTACGCACTCCCTAAACCGATCAAGTCCAGTACTGGGAACACTTTTTGGCATCGTTGGCGAGATACGGACTTTACCGGTTAAGAAAACGTTGTCAGAGTACCGAACCAGCCAACCGCAAGACCATGCAGCGCCACACGCACGTGCTCGTCCGTCCCGTGAACGCCCGAGAACGGAGCTGATGCACATGAACCGCCGTCACATCCTGGCCCTGGCCGTGGGATCCGCCGTCCTGGCCGCCGGCTGCACCGGTACCGGAGGCACCTCGAAAGGCGCCGACGCCAAGGCGCCCGACGACCCCGCCAAGGTCACCGGCACCATCAAGGTCCTCACCGTGCGCACCGACCTGGTGCAGGACGGCACGATGGACAAGTACGCCGCCGAGTTCAACAAGATCTACCCGAAGGTCAAGGTCAAGTTCGAGGCCCTCACGAACTACGAGGCCGAGGTCAAGATCCGGATGAACACGGAGAACTACGGCGACGTCCTGATGATCCCCGGGGTGATCAAGAAGAGCGACTACCCCAAGTTCTTCGCCTCGCTCGGCACGGTCGCGGAGCGCAGCAAGAAGTACCGGTTCACCGACTACACCGCGGTCGACGGCAAGGTCTACGGCCAGACCGCCGACGGCGTGATGCCGGGCTTCGTCTACAACAAGCGGGTCTGGCAGGAGGCCGGCGTCACCGACTGGCCCACCACCCCGGACGAGTTCGTGACCGCCCTCAAGGCCATCAAGTCCAAGACCGACGCGACTCCGTACTACACCAACTTCGCGGCCGGCTGGACCCTGACCTCCTGGACCTTCGTCAACGGCACGGTCCACTGCGATCCCCAGGCCACCACCAAGATCGCCGAGGGCAACCCCTGGGCCGAGGGCTCCGACCTGCGCGTGGGCGACACGCTCCTGTACGACATCGTCCACGAGGGCCTCGTCGAGAAGGACCCGACCACCTCCAACTGGGAAGCGTCCAAGGGGCAGTTGGCCAAGGGGCAGATCGCCACGCAGTGGCTGGGCACCTGGGCGATCATCCAGTTCCAGGACGCCGCGAAGAAGGCCGGTGTGAACCCGGACGACATCGGCTTCATGCCCTTCCCGGCCCAGACCGACGGCAAGTTCTGCGCCACCGTGGGCCCGGACTACAACCAGGGCATCAACGTCCACTCCGAGCACAAGGAAGCCGCCCGCGCCTGGCTCGACTGGTTCACCGACAAGTCCGGCTACGCCGACGACAACCTGGCCATCTCGCCGCTCAAGGACGCGCCCATGCCGACCGTCCTGAAGCCGTACGAGGAGCAGGGCGTCAAGCTCATCGAGCTGGACGACAGCAAGGGCGCCGAGGTCAAGGCGATCGACACCGAGTCCGAGGTCGGCATCAACACCCCGGACTACCGGCAGGAGTTGGTCGACCTGGCGCGCGGCGCGAAGAAGGGCACGCTCGACGACTATCTGAAGAGCCTGGGCCAGAAATGGACCGAGACCCAGAAGAACATGGGGTCCTGATGACGGACACCACCGCGAGGGTGTCCGTCACGAAGGAGCCGGCACGGGACACCCCGGTACCGGCTCCGGCCCCCCGCCGGGCCCGCGTCTGGCGCCGTCTGACCCCCTGGATCTTCCTGATCGCCCCGCTCGCCCTCCTGATCACCTTCACCTACGCGCCGATCGTCAACATGATCGCGTACAGCTTCACCGACTGGGACGGTGTGAGCCCCGAGCTGCACTACACGGGGCTGGAGAACTACACCGAACTGTTCACCCGCTCCGAGCTGTTCGAGGTCTTCTTCGTCAGCGGCTACTACCTGGTCGCCTCGGCGATCCAGATCGTCGCGGCCCTGTACTTCGCGACGGTCCTGAGCTTCAACGTCCGCTTCCGGAACTTCTTCAAGGGCGTGCTCTTCTTCCCGTACCTGATCAACGGGGTGGCGATCGGCTTCGTCTTCCTCTACTTCTTCCAGGACGGCGGCACCCTCGACTCGGTCCTCGCGCTGTTCGGCTACCACTCCGACCACGCCTGGCTGGGCACCCCGTTCTCCGCCAACTCCTCGCTGGCCGCGGTCTCCATCTGGCGCTATCTGGGCCTGAACTTCGTCCTGTTCCTCGGCGCGATCCAGTCGATCCCCGGGGAGTTGTACGAGGCGTCCGAGCTGGACGGGGCGAACCGCTGGCACCAGTTCCGCCACATCATCGCGCCGGGCATCAAGCCGGTCCTGACCCTGACCGTCATCCTCTCGGTCTCGGGCTCGCTGTCCGCCTTCGAGATCCCGTACATCATGACGGGCGGCGCGACCGGCACGGAGACCTTCGTGATCCAGACGGTGAAGCTGGCCTTCCAGTTCAACAAGACGGGCCTGGCCTCGGCCGCCGCCCTGGTCCTGCTGCTGATCATCCTGCTGGTGACCTGGCTCCAGCGCAGGCTCGTCCCCGACGACAAGGTGGACCTCGTATGACCAGCCGAGGTACGACCCGCCGAGCCCTGGCCCGCACCGGCGTCTACACCTCGCTGATCCTGGCAACGATCATCGTCCTGCTCCCGCTGGGCGTGGTCTTCCTGACGTCCCTGAAGACGGACAAGGAGATGACGGGCGGCAGCGGGGCTCTGACCTTCCCCGACGACCCGTTGAACTTCCACAACTACGTGACCGCGTTCCAGGACGGCCGGATGCTCTCGGCCTTCGGCCACACGGCCTTCATCCTGGTGTTCGCCATCGCCGGCACGGTCCTGATCGGTTCGATGACGGCGTACGCGATCGACCGCTTCACGTTCCGCTTCAAGAAACTGGTCGTGGCGCTGTTCCTGCTGGCGGCCCTGGTCCCCGGCGTCACGACCCAGGTCGCGACCTTCCAGATCGTCAACGGCTTCGGCATGTTCGACACGCTCTGGGCGCCCATCGCCCTCTACATGGGCACCGACATCGTCTCGATCTACATCTTCTTGCAGTTCGTGCGCTCGATCCCGGTCTCCCTGGACGAGTCCGCCCGCCTGGACGGCGCCAACGCCTTCACGATCTACCGAAAGATCATCTTCCCCCTCCTGAAACCGGCCATCGCCACGGTCGTGATCGTGAAGGGGATCACCGTCTACAACGACTTCTACATCCCGTTCCTCTACATGCCGTCCCAGGATCTTGGCGTGATCTCGACGTCCCTGTTCCGCTTCAAGGGCCCGTACGGCGCCCACTGGGAGACGATCTCGGCAGGAGCGATAGTCGTCATCCTGCCCACGTTGATCGTCTTCCTGGCGCTACAGCGCTACATCTACAACGGCTTCACGAGGGGCGCGACCAGATAGAGGCTTTCAGGGGCGCGGGGAACTGCGCGACAAGCCACAACGAACCGTCACTCGCAACGCAACAGTTCCCCTACGGCGTCTAGGCGGACAACGCACTCACCAGAACCGGCGCCACAAGCTCAACCTGCCACGGCCGAGCCCCGTGCCCGCCCAACGCATCCCCGACGGACCCCAGGTCCACCACCTTCGGCGGCTCCCAGCAGACCCGCCGAACGGTATCCGGAGTGATCAGGTTCTCCTGAGGCATATTGAGCCGCTCGGCCAAGGCGGACACGCCCGCCCGAGCCGCCGACAAGCGAGCCGCGGCCGCCGGATCCTTGTCGGCCCACGCGCGCGGCGGCGGCGGCCCCGTCACCGGCTGCCCAGGCGCAGGCAACTGCGCCTCGGGCAGCGCCTTGGCCCGATCCACGGCCGCCTGCCACTGCTCCAGCTGCCGTCGCCCCATCCGCTGCCCGAACCCGTTGAGCCCGGCCAGCACCTGCACGGAGGTCGGCAGGGACAGCGCGGCCTCCACGATCGCCGCGTCGGACAGCACCTTGCCCGGCGACACGTCCCGCCGCTGCGCGATCCGGTCCCGCGTCTGCCACAGCTCCCGTACGACGGCCAGCTGCCGACGCCGCCGCACCTTGTGCATCCCGGACGTCCGCCGCCAGGGATCCTTGCGCGGCTCGGCGGGCGGCGCCGCCGCGATCGCGTCGAACTCCTGCCGCGCCCACTCCAGCTTCCCCTGCCGGTCCAGCTCCTTCTCCAGGGCGTCCCGCAGATCGACCAGGAGTTCCACGTCCAGCGCGGCGTAGCGCAGCCACGGCTCGGGCAGCGGCCGGGTCGACCAGTCGACGGCGGAGTGGCCCTTTTCCAGTACGAAGCCCAGGACGCCCTCGACCATCGCGCCGAGCCCGACCCGGGGGAACCCGGCGAGCCGTCCGGCCAGCTCGGTGTCGAACAGCGAGGTCGGCACCATACCTATCTCGCGGAGGCAGGGGAGGTCCTGGGTGGCGGCGTGCAGCACCCACTCCACACCGGAGAGGGCCTCGCCGAGTCCTGACAGATCGGGGCAGCCCACGGGGTCGATCAGCGCGGTCCCGGCGCCTTCGCGGCGCAGCTGGACGAGGTAGGCGCGCTGTCCGTAGCGGTAGCCGGACGCGCGTTCGGCGTCGACGGCGACGGGGCCGGTCCCGGCGGCGAACGCGGCGATGACCTCGGCGAGCGCGGTCTCGTCGGCGACGACCGGCGGGATGCCCTCGCGCGGTTCCAGGAGCGGAATCGGCTCAGGACCGGGTTCGGGACCGGCTTCGGGTCCCGGTTCAGGGTTCGGCGCCCCCGTAACAGAAGATCCGCCGTCGTCCGGAGGGGCGCCTCCGGTGGTTCGCAGTGAGCTGTCTGCTGCGGTGTCTTGGGCGTCGGTCACCTGTCAAGGGTATCTGTGTATGGACAGCGCCCGCCGACGGAACGTTCCGTCGACGGGCGCCTGAGGGTCGTAAACCAGTCAGTACCGCGAAAGGTCTGGTTCACGTCCGTGAACGATGAGGGCGGGGAACCCTCGGCGGGAATCTCAGTGGATGATGCCGGTGCGCAGTGCCACCGCCACCATTCCGGCACGGTCGCCCGTGCCGAGCTTGCGGGCGATACGGGCGAGGTGGCTCTTGACGGTCAGTGCGGACAGGCCCATCGAGACGCCGATGGCCTTGTTCGACTGGCCCTCCGCCACCAGCCGCAGTACCTCGACCTCACGGCCGGACAGTTCGCGGTAGCCGCCCGGGTGGCTCGGGGCACCCGGGGGGCGACGGTGCATTCCGGCGGCGCGGGAGCCGATGGGGGCGGCGCCCGGTCGGGTGGGGAGCCCGACGTTGGTGCGGGTGCCGGTGACGACGTAGCCCTTCACTCCGCCCGCGAGGGCGTTGCGAACGGCGCCGATGTCGTCGGCGGCGGAGAGGGCGAGGCCGTTGGGCCAGCCTGCCGCTCGGGTCTCCGACAGAAGGGTCAGGCCGGAGCCGTCGGGCAGGTGGACGTCGGCGACGCAGATGTCGCGGGGGTTGCCGATGCGGGGACGAGCCTCCGCGACGGACGAGGCCTCGATGACGTCGCGTACACCGAGCGCCCACAAGTGGCGGGTGACGGTGGAGCGGACGCGCGGGTCGGCCACGACCACCATCGCGGTGGGCTTGTTCGGGCGGTAGGCGACCAGGCTTGCGGGCTGCTCGAGGAGAACGGACACCAGGCCTCCTGGGGTGCGGGGACGACTTGGAAGGTCACAGACGTCTTCGGCACCGAACCACGAGTCCTTTAGGAAATGATCACGATCTAGTGAGTAACAATTAGTGCAATTCGGACGTGTGGTCGATCGTTCGGTGAACGATTCAGTTCGTTCGAGGTATCACTCTCGACTGAAAGTGGCCGTATCGACAAAGTGACGACAAAATTCCCGCGCCCGAAAAGGTGACCCCGAGGGTGACGTCAGCGTGACTGCGGACCGCGCCGCTGCGGCAGCGTCACCACGGACGCGTCGCCAGGACCGGCCGGCGGCAGCCCCGCGACCTGCGCCAGCAGATCGCACCAGGCCGCCAGATGACCTGCCGTGTCCGGCGCCCCGCCCAGCCCCTCGCGAGGCGTCCAGGAGGCACGGATCTCGATCTGCGAGGCCGACGGACGCTCGGCGAGACCGCCGAAGTAGTGGGAGCTGGCCCGGGTGACCGTGCCGCTGGGCTCCCCGCACGCCAGACCACGGGCCTGGAGCGCACCGGTCAGCCACGACCAGCACACGTCGGGCAGCAGCGGATCGGCCGCCATCTCCGCCTCCAGCTCCGCGCGCACCAGCGTCACCAGCCGGAACGAACCCCGCCAGGCGTCATGCCCGTCCGGGTCGTGCAGCAGCACCAGCCGGCCGTCGGCCAGGTCCTGGTCGCCGTCGACGACCGTCGCCTCCAGCGCGTACGCGAACGGCGCCAGCCGCTGCGGGGCGCGCGTCGGCTCCACCTCGATCTGCGGCCTGAGCCGCGTGGCCCTCAGCGCGTCGACGGCGGCCCGGAAGGGCAACGGAGCGTCGCTGCTCGTATCCCGGTCCCCCTCCTTCGCGTCGTCCATTCCGCCAGTGCCGTCCGACAGTCGTCCTTGAGCCGCAGCCATGCCGGAAGATTAAAGGGAAGCGGGGCCCGGTGCCGCCCTAGACACCCGGACAACGGGCGCCAGGTCACCGGCGACGCGACACCGACGCCGGGCACCTGGCACTCGGGACGCCGTGCGAGACTTGCCGACGTGAGTGCTAATCAGACGCCGCCGTCCGCCACGTACGACTCCGCCTTCCTCAAGGCCTGCCGGCGCGAGCCCGTGCCGCACACCCCGGTGTGGTTCATGCGGCAGGCCGGGCGCTCACTGCCGGAGTACCGCAAGGTCCGCGAGGGCGTCCCCATGCTCGAGTCCTGCATGCGGCCCGAGCTGGTCACCGAGATCACCCTCCAGCCGGTGCGCCGGCACCACGTGGACGCGGCGATCTACTTCAGCGACATCGTCGTCCCGCTCAAGGCCATCGGCATCGACCTCGACATCAAGCCCGGCGTCGGCCCGGTCGTCGAGAAGCCGATCCGCACCCGCGCCGACCTGGCCCAGCTGCGCGACCTCACCCCCGGGGACGTCTCCTACGTCACCGAGGCCATCGGCCTGCTGACCGCCGAACTCGGCGCCACCCCGCTCATCGGTTTCGCCGGCGCGCCTTTCACCCTCGCGAGTTACCTCGTCGAGGGCGGTCCGTCGCGCACGTACGAGAACGCCAAGGCGATGATGTACGGCGACCCGGAGCTCTGGGCCGACCTGCTGGACCGCCTCGCCGACATCACGGCCGCGTTCCTGAAGGTACAGATCGAGGCCGGCGCCTCCGCCGTCCAGCTCTTCGACTCCTGGGCCGGCGCGCTCGCCCCCGTCGACTACCGCCGCTCGGTGATGGCCGCCTCCGCCAAGGTGCTCGACGCCGTCGCCGGATACGGCGTCCCGCGCATCCACTTCGGCGTCGGCACCGGCGAGTTGCTGGGCCTCATGGGCGAGGCCGGCGCGGATGTCGTCGGCGTCGACTACCGGGTGTCGCTCGACGAGGCCGCCCGCCGCGTCGGCCCCGGCAAGGCGCTCCAGGGCAACCTCGACCCGACCGTCCTGTTCGCCGGCACCGAGGCCGTCGAGGCCAAGACCCGCGAGGTGCTGGAGACGGCGAAGGACCTGGAGGGCCACGTCTTCAACCTCGGCCACGGCGTCATGCCCTCCACCGACCCGGACGCGCTGACCCGGCTCGTGGAGTACGTCCACACGCGGACCGCCCGCTGACCTACCAGGTGTGCCGGGGCCGCGCCCTCCTGCCGAACAGCAGGCCGCGCGGTTCCGGCGGCGGGGTCGTGCCCGCCTTGAGCGGCCAGGCCAGCAGCATGCCGACGAGGAAGCCCACGACATGCGCCGCGTACGCCACCGTGCCCGCGTCGGAGACACCCTCGCCGGACGAGTAGAAGGCCTGGAGCACGAACCAGAACCCCAGCACCAGCCAGGCCGGCAGTCTGAGCGGCAGGAAGACCAGGAACGGGACCAGGACCCACACCCTGGCCTTCGGATACAGCACCAGATAGGCGCCCAGCACCCCCGCGATGGCCCCGGACGCGCCGATCAGCGGGTCGCCGGAGTCGTCGTTGAGGAGCGCGAAGCCGTACGACGCCGCGTAGCCGCAGACGACGTAGAACAGCGCGAAGCGCACATGGCCCATGCGGTCCTCGACGTTGTTGCCGAAGATCAGCAGGAACAGCATGTTGCCCAGCAGATGCAGCCAGCCGCCGTGCAGGAACATCGCGGAGAACACGGACAGCGCGGGGGACTTGTCGTAGGTCGGCGGGCCGACCACACAGCCCCGGCCGCCCGGACCCACCTCACCGGTGGGGACCAGCCGCGGCAGCTGATGGTGGATCAGCTCCTGCGGCACGGCCGAGTAGTGGTCCAGGAACGCCTGTAGATGACACAGCTGGGACAGGCTGCTGTCGCCCGCCACGGAGCCGGCGAGGCCGGGCGTGTACAGGAAGACCAGCACGTTCGCGGCGATGAGCGCGTACGTCACCACAGGGGTGCGGCGCACCGGGTTCACGTCATGGACGGGGATGACCACAAGGGAAATGTGCCCGCAATACGGGGCGTGAACCGGTGAACAGCCGCACGCGCGCGTGCGTATGTGTTCTCAACCGACGTGAGGAACAGGCGATGAACGACCGAGTTACTCCTCCCATCCACGCGCTGCCCGACGGTGAGGCCGAGCTCGCCGTCGTGCTGCGACTGCCCTGGGAGGACGTCGCCCGACTGGGCCAGGAGGCGGGGCGGCTGGCCTCGCAGATGCAGCGGCCGGTGACGCTGGACGAGGCGGTGAGCCACCGGCTGCGGTCGTCCCGGGCCTCCGCCGCCCACGCCAAGCCCGCGGGCGAGCAGCCCGCCGCCATGCCGGCCGCCGTCCCCGCGAGCGCGTCCGTGTCATCGCTGCCCAGGCCTCCGGCGGAGCAGGCACGGCAGGCGATCGAGCGGATCAACGGGACAACCGCCTAGCCGTCATCGGGTGCTGCAACACGGCGAGTGCGGGCTCGTCGGGGCTGGTCGCGCAGTTCCCCGCACCTCTAGGTCGGCTGACCTACCGCCTTTGCAGCCTTGCGGGCGGCCACCAGCACCGGGTCCCACACCGGGCTGAACGGCGGTGCGTAGCCCAGGTCCAGGGCCGTCATCTGCTCCACCGTCATCCCGGCCGTCAGCGCCACCGCCGCGATGTCCACGCGCTTCCCGGCGCCCTCCCTCCCGACGATCTGCACGCCGAGCAGCCGCCCTGTGCGGCGCTCGGCGAGCATCTTGACCGTCATGGGGGAGGCGCCGGGGTAGTAGCCCGCGCGGGACGTCGACTCGATGGTGACGGACACGAACCGCAGGCCCACCCTGTGCGCGTCCTTCTCGCGCAGTCCCGTGCGTGCGATCTCCAGGTCGCAGACCTTGCTGACCGCCGTACCGACCACACCCGGGAAGGTCGCGTAACCGCCGCCGACATTGGCGCCGATGACCTGGCCGTGCTTGTTGGCGTGGGTGCCGAGCGCGATGTGGCGTTCCTGGCCGGAGACCAGGTCGAGGACCTCCACGCAGTCGCCGCCCGCCCAGATGTTCTCGTGCCCGCGCACCCGCATGCCGAGATCGGTCAGCAGCCCGTCATGACGGCCCACGGGCAACCCCGCCGCCTTGGCCAGCGAGGTCTCCGGGCGCACCCCGATACCCAGCACCACGACGTCCGCCGGGTACTCGGCGTCCTCCGTGGCCACCGCCCGCACCCGCCCGTCCTCGCCGGTCAGGACCTTGGTGACCACGGCGTCGTCGACCATGGTGATGCCCAGGCCCTCCAACGCCTCGTGCACCAGCCGCCCCATGTCCGGGTCGAGCGTCGACATGGGCTCGCTGCCGCGGTTGACGACCGTCACCTCGTAGCCGCGGTTGATGAGCGCCTCGGCCATCTCGACGCCGATGTACCCCGCGCCGACCACCACCGCCCGCCGCCCACGCGTGCGTGCCAGCGTGTCGATCAGCGCCTGCCCGTCGTCGAGGGTCTGCACCCCGTGGACGCCCGGCGCGTCGACGCCCGGCATGTCCGGGCGGACGGGGCGGGCGCCGGTCGCGATCACGAGTTTGTCGTACGACGTCCAGGACTCCGCCCCGGAATCGAGGTCACGCGCGCGTACCCGCCGCCCTTCGACGTCGATCTCCGTGACCTCCGTGCGCATGCGCAGGTCGATGTCACGGGCCCGGTGCTCCTCGGGCGTGCGGGCGATCAGTTCGTCCCGCTCCTCGACGTCACCGCCCACCCAGTACGGGATGCCGCAGGCCGAGTAGGACGTGAAGTGGCCCCGCTCGAACGCCACGATCTCCAGTTCCTCGGGCCCCTTCAGCCGGCGGGCCTGCGACGCCGCGGACATCCCCGCGGCGTCGCCGCCGATCACGACCAGTCGTTCCCTCGCAGCGTTCATGTTCATGCGAACACGCTACGTGGGGCGGGCATTTCAGTGCTGCCCGCCGCCCCGCTCCTCGACGGTCACCGGGAGGGGCTCCGGGACCGGGCGGCGCGAGCGCCGGGGCCGGAGCAGGCGCAGCCACGCCAGCACGAGCAGGGCCAGGACCGCGGCGAACGGCAGGACAGCCGCCAGCGCCACCACGATCCAGCGCAGCATCGTCACGAACGCGTCCCAGCCGCCCGCCAGCGCGTCCACGATCCCCGGATCGTCGTCCTCGGCGGCCTTCACGGCCGGCTTCTCGGACAGGGACAGGGTGATGGTGGCCAGGCTCGTGCGGTCCTTCAGGGAGGCCTGCCGGGCGAGCAGTGCTTCCAGGTCGGCCTGACGGCTGCTCAGTTCGCCCTCCAGGGTCACGACGTCGCTCAGCTTGGTGGCCCGGTCCATCAGCTCGCGGATGCGGGCCACGCTCGCGCGCTGCGACGTGATGCGGCTCTCCACGTCGACGACCTGGTCGGTGACGTCCTGCGCCTTCGCGGTGCGCTCGATGAGCCTGCCCGAGCCCTCCAGCTCGGTCAGCACCTCCTCGTACGCGTCGACGGGCACCCGCAGCGTCACCCGCGTCTCCTCCGCGCCCTCCTCGTCGCGGGAGGTGGACTCCTTGCCGATGTAGCCGCCGGCGTTCTCGGTGGTGGTGCGGGCCGCCTCCAGCGCCTTCGGTACGTCCTTGACCTGCACGGTGAGTTCGGCGGTACGGATGATGTGGCTGGTGGGGAGCTTGGGAGCGGTGCTCGCCTGCCTGCCGCCGCTGTCGGCGGCGCCGCCCGGGCCGGCCTCCTTCCCGTCCGACAGCGCGGCGCTGTCGCTGCCGGAGCCGCTGTCGGAGGATCCGGAGCCGGAGCAGCCGGACAGAGCCAGTGCGGCGGCCAGCAGGATGCCCGCCAGGGCCTGGACGGGTCGTACGGAACGTTGTGTGCGCATGGGCGTGCCCCCGAGGGTCGTGACGACTGACGCTCCTTCGACGCGCGGGCGCCCCGCAACGTTGGGGCGGGGCGGTTCCGAAGGGGTCACGGTCGGGACTCGGAAGGGACGTACGAAGGGACAAAGGTCCCTGGCGTCACTGTCGGTGGCGTCTGAGAAGGTGGAGCCATGAGCGGATCAGGTACGACGGGGCACGTCGTCGTCATCGGGGCCGGGATCGCGGGACTGGCCGCGGCTCACCGGCTGCTGGGGCGCGGGGCGCGGGTGACCGTGCTGGAGGCGTCCGGCCGCGTCGGCGGCAAGCTGCTGCCCGGCGAGATCGCCGGCGCGCGGGTGGACCTCGGCGCGGAGTCGATGCTGGCGCGCAGACCGGAGGCCGTCGCCCTGGCCCGCGAGGTGGGCCTGACCGACCGCCTTCAGCCCCCCGTCACCGCCACCGCCTCGATCTGGACCCGCGGCGCCCTGCGCCCGATGCCCAAGGGCCATGTCATGGGCGTCCCCGGCACCGCGTCCGCTCTCGAAGGCGTCCTCTCCGACGAGGGCCTGGCCCGCATCGAGCGCGACGCCGACCTGCCGCGCACCGAGGTCGGCGACGACGTGGCGGTCGGTGAGTACGTCGCCGCGCGGCTCGGCCGCGAGGTCGTCGACCGGCTGATCGAGCCCCTGCTCGGCGGCGTGTACGCGGGCGACGCCTACCGCCTGTCGATGCGCTCGGCGGTCCCGCAGCTCTTCCAGGCCGCGCGGACCCACACCTCCCTGACGGAGGCGGTCCGCGAGATCCAGGCCAAGGCGGCGGCCAACCAGCAGACCGGCCCGGTCTTCATGGGCCTCGCGGGCGGCGTCGGCAGCCTCCCGCTCGCCGTCGCCGACTCGGTCCGCGCGCGAGGCGGCGAGATCATCACCGGCGCGCCCGTGACCGAACTGCGGCGCGAGGGCGCGGAGGGCTGGCGGGTCGCGGCCGGGGACCGCGTCCTGCACGCCGATTCCGTGGTCGTCGCCGTACCCGCCCCCGCCGCCGCCCGCCTGCTGCGGCCGGAAGCCCCCGAGGCCGCCGCCGAACTGGCCGCCGTCGAGTACGCCTCCATGGCCCTGGTCACCCTCGCCTACCGCCGCGCGGACACCGATCTCCCGGCGGGCAGCGGCTTCCTCGTCCCGCCCGTCGACGGCCGCACGATCAAGGCGGCCACGTTCGCCTCCCAGAAGTGGGGCTGGATCGCCGACGAGAACCCGGACGTCGTGGTCCTGCGCACCTCGGTCGGCCGCTACGGCGAGACGGCGATCCTGGACCGCGACGACGCAGACCTCGTCGACGTCTCCCGCCACGATCTGCGCGAGGCCACCGGCCTCGACGCGAGCCCCCTCGAAACCCGCGTCACCCGCTGGACCGACGGTCTGCCCCAGTACCCCGTCGGCCACCACGCGCGCGTGGCCCGCGTCCGCGAGCACCTCGCGAAGCTCCCGGGCCTGGCCGTCTGCGGTGCCCAGTACGACGGAGTCGGCATCCCGGCCTGCGTCGCGAGCGCGTACGCGGCGGTCGACGAGATCCACGGAGACGAGCGCGGTGTGCAGGAGCTCACCGCCCACCCGGTGCAGAGTCTGCACGGAGGAGCAGGAGAATAAGGACCATGACCAACGATGCCACCACCCCCGAGGCCGGCCGGATCCCGAACAAGGGCAAGCTGGCCAAGGACCTCAACGAGGTCATCCGATACACGCTCTGGTCCGTCTTCAAACTGAAGGACGTCCTCCCCGAGGACCGCGCGGGCTACGCCGACGAGGTCCAGGAGCTGTTCGACCAGCTCGCCGCCAAGGACGTCACGATCCGCGGCACCTACGACGTGTCCGGACTGCGCGCCGACGCCGACCTCATGATCTGGTGGCACGCCGAGACCGCCGACCAGCTCCAGGAGGCGTACAACCTCTTCCGCCGCACCAGGCTGGGCCGCGCGCTGGAGCCGGTCTGGTCGAACATGGCGCTGCACCGCCCCGCCGAGTTCAACCGCTCGCACATCCCGGCGTTCCTCGCCGACGAGACGCCCCGCAACTACGTCAGCGTCTACCCCTTCGTGCGGTCCTACGACTGGTACCTCCTGCCCGACGAGGACCGCCGCCGCATGCTCGCCGACCACGGCAAGATGGCCCGCGGCTACCCGGACGTCCGCGCCAACACGGTCGCCTCCTTCTCCCTCGGCGACTACGAGTGGCTCCTGGCCTTCGAGGCCGACGAGCTCTACCGCATCGTCGACCTCATGCGCCACCTGCGCGCCTCGGAGGCCCGCATGCACGTCCGCGAAGAGGTCCCGTTCTACACGGGCCGCAGGAAGTCGGTCGCGGAACTGGTGGCAGGCCTGGCCTGAGGCTTTTTGCTTGTAGGGGCGCGGGGCTGTATCAATCTGCGGCTACCGCCGCGCGGGCGCGACCAGCCACAACCGGCCCGCAGCATCCCGAAGGCCTTACTTGGCAGCCCGCGGTTTCGGCTCCGGATGCGGCGCACACGCAGCGCGCCGCACCGGAAGCCGCCCCTCCAACAAATACGCGTCCAGATACCCGTTCACGCACCGATTCGGCCCACCCCCGATCCCGTGCGTCCCGGCATCCCGCTCGGTCACCAGCACCGACCCCGACAACCGCCGATGCATCTCCAACGCCCCCTGATAAGGCGCGGCAGCATCCCGCTCAGCGGCCAGAATCAGGACGGGCGGCAACTCCCCAGGCCCCGTCCGCACATCGACGACCTGCTGACGCGGCGCCTGCCAGTACGCGCACGGCAGGTTCATCCACACGTTGTCCCATGTCTCGAACGGCGCCACCCGCGCCAGCCGTGTGTTGTCCCGGTCCCACACCGCCCACTCCGTGGGCCAGGCCGCGTCGTTGCACTCGACGGCCGTGTACACCGCGCTGGAGTTCTCGGCCTCCTTCGCCGCCTCCGGATGCGGCCCCGCCTGCTGGATCAGTGGCTTGGGATCGCCCTTGAGATAGGCGGACAGCGCCTGCGCCCGGTGCGGCCAGAAGTCGTCGTAGTACCCGGCGGTCAGGAACGCCCCCTGCAACTGCCCGGGCCCGACCTTCCCGCCGGCCGGTTCCGCCGCCAGCTGCGCCGCCGCCTTGTCGTAGCTGCGCTGCACCTTCTCGGCCGTGTCACCGAGCCCGTACACCTTGTCGTGCTTGGCGACCCACTCGCGGAAGTCCGCCCAGCGGCCCTCGAACGCGGCCGACTGGTCGAGGTTGTTGCGGTACCAGATCTGCTCCGGGTCCGGGTTCACCGCCGCGTCGAACACCATCCGCCGCACATGCGAGGGGAACAGCGTCGCGTACAGCGCCCCGAAGTAGGTGCCGTACGACGCCCCCATGAACGTCAGCCGGTCCTCGCCGAGCGCGGCGCGCAGGACGTCCAGGTCACGGGCGTTGTTGAGCGAGGTGTAGTGCCGCAGCGCGCTGCCCGCCCGCTTGGCGCAGCCGCGCGCGTACGCCTTCGCCTCGGCGATGCGCTCCCGCTTGTACGACTCCGAGGGGTGCACCGGCGCCGGTGAGGGCGCCTTGAGGAAGTGCTTGGGGTCCTCGCAGGACAGCGGCGCGGAGCGGCCGACGCCGCGCGGGGCGTAGCCGACGAGGTCGTACGCCGCCGCGAGCGGCTTCCACTCGGGCAGGTAGCCGATGAGCGGGAAGTACATGCCGGAGGCGCCGGGTCCGCCCGGGTTGTAGACCAGGGAACCCTGCCCGGGGACCTTGTGCTTGCTGTTGTGGGGGTCCTTGTGGGTGGCCCGGACCCGGCTGACGGTGAGTTTGATCTGTTTGCCGTCGGGGTGCGCGTAGTCGAGCGGGACGGTCACCGTGCCGCACCGCATCGCGGCCGGCAGGTCCTCCGCGTCGGGACACCTGCCGAAGGCGATCCCGGCCGCCTGGGCCCGTGCGGCGGCCGTCGCGGTGCCCCGCAGCTCGACCGCGCCCGGCAGGCCGCCCGGGACTCCGGGCGAGGTGCTGCCGGCCGGGGCGGCCGCGAGTGTGGTCAGGATCAAGGTCCCGGCGGCCGAGTAGAGGGCGGGGGCTCTCATGGCGTATCCCTTCGGTGCACGGCAGCAACAAAAGGGATGTTTCGTTCGGTTGTTGGTGAAGGCAAGCACCGTCCGGCCGGTGTCGGCGCCAATGCCCCCTATGCGCCCCTGGTGTGCCCGTCGCGCCAGTGCTGCTCGCGCTCGGCGAAGGCCGCGCGCAGGTCCGGTTCACCGACCGCGCGGATACCCCGTACGGCGACCGAGGTGAGGTAGGTGCGGTCGTCACCGCCTCCGGTACGGCGGGCCAGGGCGCCGAGCAGGCGCTGGCCGGCGGGGGAGGCCCAGCGCGAGTACGGGTGGACCTCGACCCGGGCGATGGCCAGGCAGCTCAGCGTGAGGGCGAGCGGCAGCGCGAACCACAGGGCGATGAGCTGGCGCGGCATCTCCGACGGGGCGGGCGTCAACAGCGCGGTCGCGCCCAGCGCGAGGACCACGAGCGCGGCGAACTGCACCTGGCGGACCGCCGCCGCCACCGTCGTACGGGCCCCGTCCGGCACGGCGAGACCCGCGCGGACGAGACGGTCGGCGAGGCCGCGCACCGGGGCCGCGCCGGCCGCGGCGTCCCGCGCCGGGGTGATGCGGGACTGACCCTCCGGACCTATGGCCCCGATGACGGAGCGTTCGATCTCGTCCCGGCCGCGCGGGTCGACGACGGTCGCCCAGCCGGTGTGCGCGAGGAGCAGTCGGCGCTGGCGCGCCATCGAGACCATGGTGAGGTCGGCGACCCGTCGGGGACCGCCGGACAGGAACGCCGCCTCGTACAGCGTCAGATCGTGCCCACGGCCCGCGGCCACTTCTTCCGTGTCCACGGCCGCAGCACGTACGGCGGCCAGGCACAGCCGGGTACACGCGGTACCGGCGGCGGCCCAGGCCAGCAGGAGGAGAAGGACCCAGAACATGACGCTGTTCTATGCGAATCGGTCGTGAGGGCGCCATGCCTTGTTCACAATCCGGACGGAGCGTTGCCGGTACGTGATGTTCCTTTTGGGGCCGCTCAGGGCTCGATCACTGGTTGTCCGGCGGCGGACTGCTGGCCGGGGGCGGCAGCGTGTACGTCGGGGACGCCGACGGGGTCACCGGGACGGCCGGGCTCGGGTCGGTCGTCGGACCGGGCGGGCCGGGGGTGCGGGTGATCGGGGGAGTGTTGCCGGAGGCCATGTCCTGGGCCAGGGCGTCCCAGTCGACGTACCCGGTGGCCTCCAGGATCTTGATGTGGTCGAGGACGGTGGTGTTCGCGTCGTCGGCGAGGGCGCGGACCAGGGAGTTGCGGGTGGTGGCCCGCACCTGGGCGACGACCGAGAAGACCCTGCCGTGCGCGAGGCGCAGGATGTTGGCGAACTGGCGGTCGTACTCCGTGCCTTGGGCCGAACTCAGGGTGGCCAGCCACTGCTTCTGCTGGTCGTTGGGCTCGTTGGGGAGTTCGAGGCCGAGCTGTGAGGCGACCTCGCGCACCCGCTCGTCCAGGAACGTGTGCCCCTCGACCAGATGCTGGCCCGCCGTGCGGACGGCCTGCGTCGTGCCCTTCTGGAGGGCCTGCTGCCCGGCGGGCAGCTCCCACAGCCCGGCGAGGCGGACCTTGGTGACGAACTCCCGGTCGAGCGCCGACAGCGGACCGTACCTCGTCGACACGGTCTGGGCGTTCAGTACGTCGACCCCGGTGCCGGACCGGTCGGCGTACGACCAGACCGGGAACACCAGGGCCGCCAGGGTCGCCGCCAGGCCGGTGATGATGAGCCCGGTGCCACTGAAGATGCCTCGGCCTTGGACGGGGGGTCGGGGTCGCATGGTGCCTCCTGCTTGCGGCACCGCACGCCAGTGCGTTTCGGGTGCGCAGTTGGCATGTTACTGCGCGGTCCGCGCCCCACTGCCGACCGCCCGCTCAGCGGCGCAGCAGCACCCGCCGCGTCGCCCGCGCGAGGCGCACGCCCGGCCGGTGCGAGCGGGGCCGTGACCCCGACCGCTCCAGCCACCACTCCCGCAGCTCACCCAGTGTCCGCTCGTCCCGGACCGCCCCCGCCGCCAGCAGATACCCGGCGAAGTCCAGCGCGTCCCTGCGGTACCCGCCGGTCATCGGGTGCCCGTGGGCGTACCCGAGGAACGCGGTCCGGTACCCCGCGCCCAGGATCCCCGGCAGCTCGGGCGCGACCTTCGCCACGGCATCCGCCCGCTTCCCGGCGAGGGCCCGCGCCTGCACCCCGAGCCGCACCCGGTCGAACCCCTCGGGCACGGGCGTCCCGGCGACGAGGGCGGACAGCAGCGCGGTCTGCGCGAGGGCGAGACGCTGACGGGCGGGAGCGGGAGCGGGAGCGGGAGCGGGAGCGGGAGTTGGAGTGGGAGTGGGGGCGGGGTCGGAGGCGGGAGCGGGTGTGGCGGCGGGGTCGGAGGCGGGAGCGGGTGTGGCGGCGCGGGTGGCTTCCGTGACCGGAGCATGCCCCTGCCCCTGGCCCTGCCCCTCGCCCTGGCTCTGCTCCCGTCCCTTCTCCAGCGCCCCCCGGATCGCCGTCAACTCCCCCTCCAGCTCGGCCGGTTCGGGGAAGTTCTCGTCGCGCTCCAGCAGGACCCCCGGCGGGGTCACCCGGGAGGCCAGGTCGGTCAGGATGTCGAGGACCGGGCGCGGGACCGGGTGGGCGTGGCTGTCGTGCCAGACGCCGTCCCGCTCGAAGCCGCCCGCGACATGGACGTAGGCGATCGCCTCCAGCGGGAGGTCGGTGAGGGCCTCGGCCGGGTCCTCGCCGCGATTGACGTGGTTGGTGTGGAGGTTGGCGACGTCGATGAGCAGCCGTACGCCGGTGCGGTCGGCCAGCTCGTACAGGAACTGCCCCTCGGTCAGCTCCTCGCCCGGCCAGGAGATCAGCGCGGCGATGTTCTCGACGGCGAGCGGCACGGGCAGCGCGGCCTGGGCGACGCGGATGTTCTCGCAGAGCACGTCGAGGGCGTCACGGGTGCGCGGCACGGGCAGCAGATGGCCGGCCTCCAGGCGCGGGGAGGCCGTCAGGGGGCCGCCCGCCCGCACGAACGCGATGTGCTCGGTGACCAGGGGCGAGCCCAGCGCCTCGGCGCGCTCGGCGAGGGCCGTCAGTCGCCCCTCGTCGGGGCGGTCGGCGCCGCCGAGGCCGAGCGAGACGCCGTGCGGGACCACGGTCACCCCGCGCTCCCGCAGCCGCCGCAGCGATTCGGGCAGATGGCCGGGGCACGTGTTCTCGGCCACGACCTCGACCCAGTCGATGCCCGGCATGCGCTCCACGGCGTCCGCGATCTCCGGCCGCCAGCCGATCCCCGTGCCCAGTCGCTCCATGTCCCCGTCCCCGTTTCCCCGTCGAGTGGCTTGCTCACGTGCTCGCCGTGTCGTCTCCTTCGACGCCCCGCTGTTCCTGTGTGACGGGGGTATGGCCCCGGCGCCGGGAGCCGAATCACCTCCGGGGCGTCTTCAGAGCAACATTTGAGGTTCGGGCTTCCGCCCCAGCAGCCGCAGTGTCTCCTCCAGGGCCCCGGCCCCCTCCGGTACCAGCGACGCGGGCGCGAACGCGAACCCGTCCCCACGGCTGCCCGGGTCCGCCGGAACACGCCGGGCCACGGCCAGGGCCGCGGCGAGGACGTCGTCCGGCAGTTCCAGACGTACGCCGAGGGTGGCGGCCACGTCCCAGGCGTGCACGACGTAGTCCACGAGGTGGAAGCCGATCGCCGGCCGCCCCGGAACGGTCAGCCCGAGCTCCGGGAGCGTGAACTCCCGCCCCTCGACGCCCGGTTCGGCGAAGGCGTCGAGCACATCCGCCGCGGCTGCCCGATGCACCTCGGCGGGCGCGCCCAGGTCCTCCGGCTCCCTCCAGTGCGCCGGTTCACCGCCCACGCCCCGCGCCGCCGCCGCGAACCCGCGATGCTGCGCGGCCATGTGCGCCACGAGCCGTCGCAACGACCACCCGGCACAAGGGCTGTCCCGCTCCCAGTCCCCGGCGCCGGCCTCGTCCTCGTCCCGCGCGAGTCCCACCACCCGCACGGCTTCCTCCACGGCGATCCGGTCGAGCCTCACGACGTCCATGCGCACTCCTCGGCGATCGGGGCAGACCCTCACCCTAAAAGTAAGCGAACGGTCGTGCTATTAGTTTTCGCCGAACCCCCGCGGAACCGACTCCCCGTCCACCGCCACCGCCCGCAACCGCGCCGCGATCCCCACCCGGGCCCGGCGATAGACGGCCGTCTCCCCGTGCAGCACGGACAGGGCGTTCGCCGACTCCATCAGGGCGATCAACTCGAAGGCCAGCTGCCCGGCATCCGTGTCCGCCCGCAGCTCACCGGCCGTCCGCGCCTCCGCGATCCGCTCCTCGACATGCCCGGTCCAGTAGCGCTGGGTCTCGACGAGCGCATCGTGCACGGCGCCTTCCCGGGCGTCGAACTCCGCGAGCACGCCGTAGAAGAAGCAGCCGCCGGGAAAGACCCGCCGTTCCGAATAGTCCAGCCACGCCTCACACAGCCGCCACAGCCGCCCGATCCCCGCCGGAACCGCCGCGGCGGGCTCCACGACCTCGCCGACGAACACCCGCGAGGCCTCTCGTACGGTCGCCAGTTGCAGCTCCTGCTTGGAGCCGAACAGCGCGAACACCCCGCTCTTGCTCAACCCCAGCTCCGTCGCGAGCCGCCCCACCGACAGTGCTTCAAGGCCCTCGACGGAAGCGATCTCGACGGTACGGCGCAGCACCGACTCCCGGGTGCGGTTGCCCCGTTCGACCCGACCGTCGAGCCGGGTCACCGCAGCGCCGGATGGTCGGCGACGACGGTGCAGGAACCGGGCGCGATCTCCGTGAACCCCGCGTCCCGCACCAACGGCAGCCCGCTGGACGTCAGTTCACGCCACCGCTCGGGCGGCGCGGTCCGCACGGCCAGCGGGAACCCGGCCTCGCGCCAGGCGTCGCGCTGCTCGTCCGACAGTTCCCACCAGGCGAGTTGGGCCCCGTGCCCGGCCTGCGCCATCGCCTTGCCGGCCGACATGTCCAGATCCGGGCTCAGCCACAGCACCGGCGCCCCCGGATCGGCGTCCACCGGGGTCTCCGGGTCGTCGAGATCGGTCCCGGACACCTGAAGCTTGGCCAGCTCCTTCGGCCACCCGTCGAGCGGCACCGGCGGAAACACCCGCACCTCGGCCGACTTTCCCGTGGCGGTGATCCCGGGCAGCGCCTCGGCCTTCCGCCACTCCGCCCCACGCGCCCGCCGCACGACCTTCCGAATCCGGGCGTCCTGCCAGTCCCGCATGACCTCAGCCCACTCCCCGTCCCCGAGGGCCCGCTCATCACTGAGGATGAGGAGAACGGCCCGCGCGGCGGTCTCCAGGGCATCGGTACGGGCGGGAGGAGCGGCACGCTCGATGCGTACGACCAGAGGCAGCACGAACTGAGGAGCCTGGTCGCGCACATTGACTTCTGACTGGAAAGGACTGGCGTTCACCCGGCCACCCTAAGGGGACATCATTTGCCCATGGAACGCGCTCTGCAGCTGGACAACGTGGGCCGCCGCTACGGCCTGCGCGGCCCCTGGGTCTTACGGGGCATCCACCTCACCCTCGCCCCGGGCACCCTGACCCGCGTGGAAGGAGAGAACGGCACCGGCAAATCGACCCTCCTGCGCCTCCTCGCCCGCCTCGACACCCCCTCCGAGGGCAAGGTCAGGGGCCGACCCCGCACCGCCTACGTCCCCGAACGCTTCCCCGCCGCCCTCCCCTTCACCCCGCACGGCTATCTCACCCACCTCGGCAAGATCCACGGCCTGGCCGAACCGTCCGCCAAGCGCGCCGCAGGCGACTGGCTGGACCGCTTCGGCGCCGCCGCCCACGCCCGCACCCCCATGGCCCAGCTCTCCAAGGGCAGCAGCCAGAAGGTCGCCGTGGCGCAGGCCCTGCTCGCCGAACCGGAGCTGCTCGTCCTGGACGAGGCGTGGACCGGCCTCGACACCGGCGCCCGGGCCGAGCTGGAGCGGGCCGTCGCCGAGCGCACTGCGGCCGGGGGAGCGGTGGTGTTCGTCGACCACGACCCGCGGCGCCTGGCGGAGGCGGCCGACGCCGCGTACGTCGTACGGGAAGGTGCTCTGGAAGCCCGTACGGCCCGTACGGCGGCCACCGCACCGCCCACCGGCCCGCAGGTCGTCGTCGAGGTCCAGGGCCCGGCCGGCGGACGGCTGCCCGAGGAGGCGTACCGCACGACGGTCGCCGCCGCGGAGACGGAACCCGGCGCCTACCGGCTCACCGTCCCCGCGTCCCACTCGGACGTGCTGCTGCGCACCCTGCTGACGGCCCGCCCGCCATGGCATGTGGTGAGCGTGCGCCACGCGACCCAGGAAGGCGGCCGATGACCGCGCTGCTCCGCTATCAGACCGCCCTGCTCGTGCGCTCGCAGCGCTGGCTGCCGCCGTTCATCCTGTACGCCGTGTTCCTCGGCGTCGGTGTGCAGAGCGGGCAGCCGATCCTCGACTCGCTGGGCTATGCCGCCGCCGCGCTGCTGCCGGTCGCCGCCTGGCTGGTGCGGATCTGTGTCTCCGGCGAGCCGCCCGCCGCCCGGGCGTGTGTCGCCGCCGCGGTCGGGCCCGCCCGCGCGCATCTCGCCTCGCTGCTCGTGGCGTTGGGTGCCGCGGCGGCGGTCGGTACGGTCGCCACCGTGCTCGTGACGCTGATCAGTGATCCGGTCAGTTCCGACCATCAGATCCGGGTGCCGAGGTTCCCGGCCGGTGGGTCCGGGCTGCTCGCGGTGCTGGCCTGCGCCCTGCTCGGCACGGCCGTCGGGGCGCTGACCGCCTGGCCGCTGCTGCGCTCGCCGGGCCGGGCGGTGCCGACGATGCTGCTCGCGGCCCTGCTGTCGGTCGTGGTGACCGGCTCCCCGGCCCAGGCGGCGGTCAGCGGTCTGGTCACGGGCTCGCAGAAGGGGACGGTCCCGCTGCCGCTGCTGCCCCTCATGGCGGCGGCCGCGGTCACGGCCGTGGCGCTGGCCGTCGCCTGCGTGCGGGCCTCCCGCCGGTCACCCTGAACAGGCGGTCCGCTGTGCCTCCTGCCACTCACACACGGGGCACAGCGTGATCCCCTTGTACGACTCCGGGTACTCCGTCGGCTTCCGGCACAGCACGCACTCGGCGTACGGCGGCCCCTCCGCGAGCGGCGGCTTCGGGACCTCGCGGATCGTGCAGTAGTCCTCGCTCATGCCTCCAGCCTAGGACGGTCCGCCCTTCGCCCCGATCAGCTCGGACACCTTCACGAACCGGTACCCCTGGGCCCGCAGCTCCGGCACGATCCGCCGCACCGCCCGCTCGGTCGTCGGCGCCGCGCTGCGCGTGCAGTGCATGACGACGACGGAACCCGGCCGCACGCCGTCGAGGACCTGCCGGGCCACGGCGTCGGCGTCGGTCGCGAAGGCGTCCCCGCTCACCACGTCCCACTGCACGGCGGTGACTCCTGCGGGGGTGAGCGCCTTGAGGGCCGTGCGGTCGTAGCAGCCGCCGGGGAAGCGGAAGTACGGCATCGCGTCCGGCACCCCGACCTCGCGGAAGGCGGTGTAGGCGCGCTCGACGTCGGAGCGCATCCGGTCCTCGGACACGCGCGGCAGGCCGTAGCAGTCGCCGGTGAAGGCGTAGTGGCTGTACGAGTGGTTCGCGACCTCGAAGAGGGGGTCCCGCCCGATCGAGCGGGCCTCGGCCGGGTACTCCTCGGCCCATCGGCCGGTCATGAACACGGTCGCCGGCACCTTCAGCGTCCGCAGCGCGGCGATCAGCGACGGGTTGTCGAAGTGCTCGCCCGCCGCCGCCCGCGCCCCCTGGTCGGCGGTCATGTCGGCGTCGAAGGTGAGGGCGACGGCCTTGTCCGGGGTGCGGGGGCCGTGCTTGAAGACGGGGGTGAGACCGGAGGGGCCGGGGGCGAGGGTCGGGGGCCGTGAGGGGGCGGCGGAGGGGGCCGGACGGGCGGCCCTGGTGCGGGGCGGCTCGGGGGTGGTGGCGCAGGCGGTGAGGGCGGCGCCGAGTGCGCAGACGGCGGCGACTTGTCGTACTCGAATGATCACCGTACGAACATAACGGGGTGAATCGGGCGATTATCGGACCGCTGCACAAAGGGCCCCGCCGATGCCCCGATCAGGCGCCCACTGGCGGCGGCCGGAGCGTCCGGGGAACGCGGAGGACCGCTTCCCCGGACGCCCGGCGAACCGTCGCCCTACCTCCGCCAGGGTCCCCGCACGGCGAACGTGGTCCCCGGCGTGTAGCAGTTGACGAACATCGTCTCGCCGTCCGGGGAGAAGGTGACCCCCGCGAACTCGCCCCACTCGGGCGCTTGCGGCGTTCCGATGTTCTGGGCGTTGCGGGCCATCGCATACACCTCGCCGCGGCGCGTCACGCCGAACACATGCTGGGCGCCGTTGCCGTCCTCGCAGACCATGAGCCCGCCGCTGGGGGCGAGGCAGATGTTGTCCGGGGACTCGCCGGGCAGCTGGACGTCGGTGTCCGGGCCGAACACGATCACCAGGGTGAGACGGCGGGCCGAGGGGTCGTACCGCCAGATCTGCCCGTAGTGGTCGGCCGCCGAGCCCTCCGCGCTGTGCGCGAAGGAGGAGACGAAGTACACGCACCGGCCGCCCCAGTAGCAGCCCTCCAGCTTCTGCGCGTGCGTGATGCCCTTCGGGCCGAAGTCCTGGAGGCGGACGGGGGTCTGGGCGGCCAGCGGGTCCGGTACGTCGACCCACTCGATGCCCTCGAAGCAGGCGCCCGTCTCCTGGATGGAGGACAGGTCGGGTACGCCGGGCACACGCATCGCCTGGAGCCGGCCGCCCGCGCGCAGGGAACCGAGGCCGCCCAGCGGCTTCTCCGGGAGGAAGCGGTAGAAGAGGCCGAAGGGCTTGAGGAAGGCGTCCTCGGTCTCGTAGACGATGCCGCGCTTGGGGTCGACGGCGATCGCCTCGTGCTGGAAGCGGCCCATCGCGGTCAGCGGGACCGCGCCCGAGCGGCGCGGGTCGGCGCCGTCGACCTCGAAGATGAAGCCGTGGTCCTTGGTGTAGCCGTTGGTGCCGGCCCTGTCCTCGGTCTCCTCGCAGGTCAGCCAGGTGCCCCAAGGGGTGGGCCCGCCCGCGCAGTTGACGGCCGTACCGGCGATGGCGACGCGCTCCGACAGGACGTCGCCATGGGCGTCGAGTGTCAGCGCCGTACAGCCGCCCTTGCCCATCGGGTCGTAGGTGAGACCGTCGATCGTCGGGACCGCGAGGGCCGCGGTGACCCGGTTCTCGTGGTTGCGGACCAGGTGGGTACGGCCGTGTCTGCCGGAGAAGGCCGACATGCCGTCGTGGTTGGAGGGGACCTTCCCCTCGCCGGAACGGAGCTGGTCGCCCTCGCGGGAGAGGACCCGGTAGCGGAAACCTTCCGGCAGATCGAGCAGGCCGTCCGGATCGGGGACGAGCGGACCGTAGCCCGTGTGGCCGAGGTTCTGGCTCGCGGCGGCGGTGCCGGCGAAGAGCTCGGAGAGGGCGCCGGTGAAGGCGATGCCCGCCCCCAAGGCACCGGAGCGGGCAAGGATCTGACGTCGTGTTGCGGACATCGAGCAGCAACCTTCCTGCTGGCGGACAGGATGTGACGCCGCTGTGTCTATCACCTGGGTCCGGCCGCGGGAACCACGCGCGTAGCACGTGTCACTTGTCGGCCGGCCCCTGCTGCGCCCTCTCCAGGAAGCGCAGCAGCTCCACCGGGAAGGGCAGGACAAGGGTGGAGTTCTTCTCCGCGGCCACCGCCACCACCGTCTGGAGCAGCCGCAGCTGGAGTGCGGCGGGCTGCTCGGACATCTCCTTGGCGGCCTCGGCGAGCTTCCTCGACGCCTGGAGCTCGGCGTCGGCGTTGATGATGCGGGCGCGGCGCTCGCGGTCCGCCTCCGCCTGCCGTGCCATGGAACGCTTCATCGCGTCCGGCAGCGACACGTCCTTGATCTCGACCCGGTCGACCTGCACACCCCAGCCGACGGCCGGACTGTCGATCATCAGTTCCAGGCCCTCGTTGAGCTTCTCGCGGTTGGACAGCAGATCGTCCAGCTCGCTCTTGCCGATGATCGACCTCAGTGAGGTCTGCGCCATCTGGGAGACCGCGAACCTGTAGTCCTCGACCTTCACCAGCGCGCTCGCCGCGTCGATCACCCGGAAGTAGACGACCGCGTCCACGCGCACCGTCACGTTGTCCCGGGTGATGCCCTCCTGGGCGGGGACCGGCAGCGTGACGATCTGCATGTTGACCTTGTGCATCCGATCCACCATCGGGACCACCATCGCGAACCCGGGATCCCGTACCTCGCTCAGCAGCCGCCCGAGCCGGAAGACCACCCCGCGCTCGTACTGCTTGACGACCCGGGCCCCGGCAGCGACGTAGACCACCCCGGCGGCACCGGCCGCCGCGGCCAAGGTGAGCAGCTCCTGGAGCATGATCCACCCCCTCTTCCGGAGGGCTTTTGTCTGCTCCTGCAACGATATGCCCGGTGCCTGGCCCGAGGCTACGGACCAGGCACCGGGGTTCACGCCAGGGCGCGGTCACCCGGGGTTCACGCTAGGGCGCGGTCACCCGCACCGGCTCGGTGCCGACCGCGCTGTGCCGCTCTGCCCAGTTCTCCAGGGCGGTGCGGCAGGCGTGGTCGAGGTGGTGCAGACCGGAGAGGTCCAGCTCCACCGGGCGGTCCTGGGGCAGCGCCTCCAGGCTGTCGAGGATCTTCGGCAGCCGCAGGAAGGTCGCGTTGCCCGACAGATACGCCTGGACCGGGCCCGCGCCCTTGTCCACCACCTCCAACTTCAGGTGCGAGGCCTCCCAGGCGGTCTTGGCGACCGCCAGGGCGAGACCGATGAGCACGCCCTCGAACATGCTGACCGCGACGATCGACACGGCCGTGACCATGAGGATCAGTGCCTCACCGCGATGCTCGCGCCACAGCGACACGATCTCCCGTACGGGGATCAGCTTGGCGCCGGAGTAGACGAGGATGCCCGCCAGCGCCGGGATCGGGATGTAGGCGAGAACGCCCGGCAGCAGCGCCGCGAACAGCAGCAGCCATACGCCGTGCATCACGCGGGACGCCTTCGTGCGGGCGCCCGCCTGCACGTTGGCCGCGCTGCGCACGATCACCGCGGTCATCGGCAGCGCGCCGAGCACACCGCACAGCGCGTTGCCCGCGCCCTGCGCGACGAGCTCCTTGTCGTACTCGGTGCGCGGCCCGCTGTGCAGCCGGTCCACGGCCGCCGCGCTGAACAGCGACTCGGCGGACGCGATGAGGGTGAACGCGAGGATCGTGGCGAGGACGCCGATGTTCGCCAGTTCGCCGAAGGCGCTGAAGGACGGCGGCTGGATGGACCCCAGCAGCCCCTGCACCTCGACGGTGGCCACCGGCATCGAGAACGCCAGGGCCGCCAGCGTGGCCAGACCGACCGCGGCGAGCGGGCCGGGCACGGTACGCACCGCCGCCGGCATCCGCTTCCACAGCACCAGGACGGCGACGGTGCCGGCGCCGAGGCCGAGCGAGGCCAGCGCCGCGGTGTTCCCGACGGCGTCCACGAGCGCGCCGGGCAGCCCGGCTATCTTGCCCACGCCCGAGGCGGGCGCCTTGGCGTCCGCCATCGCGTACAGCTGCCCGGCGATCAGGACGAGCCCGATGCCGGCCAGCATGCCCTCGACGACGGAGACCGAGATGGCCCGGAACCAACGGCCCAGCTTCAGGGTGCCCATGAGGATCTGGAGGACACCGGTGGCCAGCACGATCACGCCGAGGACGGGCAGTCCGAACTCCTGCACCGCCTCGAAGACCAGCACGGTCAGACCGGCCGCGGGGCCGGAGACCTGAAGGCTGCTGCCGCGCATGAGACCGGTGGCGATGCCGCCCACGATGCCGGTGACCAGGCCGATCTCGGCCGGGACACCGGAGGCGACGGCCACGCCCACGCACAGCGGCAGCGCGACCAGGAAGACGACCAGGGAGGCGGTGAAGTCACGCCGCAGGTGAGGGTATTTGGTCATCATGCCGGTCACAGTGCCTCGAACGCGTCGGTGTCCGCGCGGTGTTCACGGACGGCGCCGGTGTGAACCTCGTAGTACCAGGCCCGCAGGGTGAGTTGACGGGACGTCAGCTTCTGCTCGATGCACGGGTAGGAGCGCAGTCGCAGGACCTGGGCCAGGACATGGCTCTGCACGCCCTCGGCGACCGCGGGGTCCTCGGCCGCACCCGCCGGGCGCGGCTCGGCGCGGGTGAGCCAGTCGCGTACGGCGGGTACGGCGTCGAGGTCGTCGCCGCGCACCAGGGCGCCGACGGCGCCGCAGTGCGAGTGGCCGCAGACCACGATGTCGCTGACGCCGAGGACCTCGACGGCGTACTCGATGGTGGCCGCCTCGCTGGTGGGGTGCTCGGAGGCGTACGGGGGAACGATGTTGCCCGCGGTGCGCAGCTCGAAGAGCTCGCCGGGACGGGCGCCCGTGATCAGGGCCGGCACGACCCTGGAGTCGGAGCAGGTGATGAACAGGACCTGCGGGGATTGGCCTTCTGCGAGCTTGGCGAACTCCTCAGGGCGCTGTCCGAACAGGCGGGCGTTGTCGATGAGGGGCTGCATGTGGTGACTCCTCCTGGCGCGCACGGCGGCGCGTCGGACGTACATGACAGATGTGGGGGTTTGTTCCGGGTGTGGGGCAGGGCGGCCGGTTCCTGGTTGCGCGGCGACGGGTGAGCGGAAGCTCTGAAAGGTCGCCGGGAACGGGCCGCCTAGGCTCTCGACCCGCGATGAGATTCGGGCCGAGCTTCGGGATGGGCTTTGGGTTGAGCATCACGGATCGTGTGCGCGGTTGCGAACGGATCCGTGGGAGTGAACGGCGGAGGGGTGACCTGGGCGGTGGTGCGAGGCGGAAGCACGGTCGGTGCTCTCGTGCCTCGAAACATGCGCCCCCCTTCCGACGGTTCATAGCTCACGCGCAGACCAAGCCTTGGTCAATGGCTGGTCAAGAAACACGGTAACCCTGCAAAGTTGTTTGCAGGGTTAACTTAGCGTTTCGAGCTGAAGAGAGCCTGAAAAGCGCGGGTGGCGTGGCGCGAACTGGCCCTTGACCTGGGGGGTTTCGCGAGGCTAGGCGGACTCGACGAGCCGCTTGCCGTCGCGGGCCAGCGCGGTGAGCCGGGAGATCGCCCGGAAGTACTTCTTGCGGTAACCGCCCTTGAGCATGTCCTCGCTGAACAGCTTGTCGAACGGCAGCCCGGAGGCCAGGACCGGGACCTCACGGTCGTAGAGCCGGTCCGCGAGGACGACGAGCCGCAGCGCGGTGGACTGGTCCGGGACCGGCTGCACATCGGTCAGACACACCGCCTTCAGGCCATCGGTCAACGCGCCGTAACGGCTGGGGTGGACCCGGGCGAGGTGGTCGAGGAGCTGTGGGAAGTCGTCGAGCGCGGCGCCCGGCGTGGCGTACGCCGTCTTCGTGACCTGCTCTTCCGAGAAGGGCGCCGGTGCCTCGGGCAGGCCGCGGTGGCGGTAGTCCTCGCCGTCGATGCGCAGGGTGCGGAAGTGGGAGCTCAGGCCCTGGATCTCGCGCAGGAAGTCGACCGCCGCGAAGCGGCCCTCGCCGAGCTTGCCGGGCAGGGTGTTGGAGGTGGCGGCGAGGGCGACACCCGCCTCGACCAGCCGGGCGAGGAGGGAGGAGATCAGGACGGTGTCGCCCGGGTCGTCCAGCTCGAACTCGTCGATGCAGAGCAGTCGGTGGTTCGAGAGCGTCTGGACCGTCTGCGGGAAACCGAGGGCGCCCACGAGATTGGTCAGCTCGACGAACGTGCCGAAGGCCTTGAGGGAGGGCTCCGCCGGGGTGGCGTGCCACAGGGAGGCCAGGAGGTGGGTCTTGCCGACGCCGTAGCCGCCGTCGAGGTAGACGCCGCGCGGGCCGGCGGGTGTCTTGGCCTTCGCCTTGTCCTTGCCCTTGCCGAATCCGAAGAAGCCGCGCTTGCCGCCGGTGACGGCGTGCGCCCCGCCGAGCCCGCCCGCGAAGCCCTCGAGCACCTTGACGGCCTCGAACTGGCTGGGCTGGTTCGGGTCCGGCAGGTACGTGCTGAAGCGGACCGAGTCGAAGCGCGGCGGCGGCACCATCTCGGCGACCAGACGGTCGGCGGGGACGTGCGGCTCGCGGGCGCACAGGGACACGGGGGCCGCGTCTGCTATCGGGCTGATCCCGGAGGCGGTGGTGGAGGACGACACGGTTCCCCATGCTAGGGCCTGTCCGGCGGACCAGGCCGGTCCGGGCCCGCGGTGCTCCTTGATGCCGACCGGCGGGGTCCGGTGCGTCCGGGGGCGGGGCGGAGGAGGGAGCCGACGCGGAGCGCCGGGGCTCGACGGCAACGCCGCAGGTGGGCGCACCGGACCCGGCGACCTGCCGGTCCGGTCCCTCGGACAGGCCCCGGCCGCGTGCCAGACTGCACGACATGCGACGCCTGTTCCCTGTGACCGACCAGACAGCGACGACGGCCTCCGGCGGTGGGGCCGGGGAGGTGGGGGCGGGGGGTGCCGATACTTCTGGGGCTTCTGGGGCTCCGGGGGCTTCTGGGGTTTCTGAGGCGGGGGCCGGTGGTGAGGCCGCTCCGGGCGGCGAGCCCGTCGGCGGTGAGTGGAGCCTCGCGCAGCTGGCCGCCGCCTATGCCTACCCCGACTCCGTCGCCGCCCCCGCCACGGGCCCCCGGGTGCCCTGGCTGCGCGGCAACATGGTGTCCACGCTCGACGGGGCCGCCCAGCACGACGGGAAGTCACAGCCCATCTCCACCGCTGCCGACATGCGGATCTTCGGCACCCTGCGGGGGCTGGCCGACGTGGTCGTCGTAGGTGCGGAAACGGTACGCCAGGAGGGATACCGGCCCGCACGCGCGCGTGCGGAGTTCGCGGAGGCCAGGGAGGCGGCCGGGCAGGCGGCGGCACCGGCGATCGCGATCGTCAGCGCGAGCCTCGACCTCGACTTCTCGCTTCCGCTCTTCACCTCCCCTCTCGTCCCCACCCTGATCCTGACCGGCGCGGCCGCCGCGCCCGACCGGAAGGCCGCCGCCGAGAAGGCCGGTGCCCGGGTGGTCATCGCCGGTGACGGGATGGGGGTGGAGCCCGACCGGGCCGTGCAGGCGCTGGCCGACCTCGGCTTCACCCGGCTGCTGACCGAGGGCGGTCCACGCCTCTTGGGACAGTTCGTGGCCGCCGGGGTACTGGACGAGCTCTGTCTGACCGTCGCCCCGATGCTCACCGTGGGCGACGCCCAGCGGATCGCGGGCGGTCCTTCCGTCGCGGTTCCGCAACGGTTCGCACTGGTGTCCCTACTGGAGGAGGAGGGGTTTCTCTTCGGCCGCTACCAGCGGACTTGAAAATCGATCAGTGGTACCGCTGGTCCCGAAAACGGCGGAATCAACCGTTCCGTTTAGCTTCCGGCGGGCACACTGAATCTCGCAGTCCCCGTGAGATCGCGGGGCAGGATGGTTTCCGCAGAAGGGGCGCGCGCGGTGTTCACAAGCGTTTTGATGATCGAGAAGGCCCTGACCTCCGCCGACGTGGAGTTCGTCACCACCTTGCACGGGGACGAGCAGGTCTCCTTCCACGTGCTTCTCCAGCCGCGAGGCGATCAGGCCGACCGGCTGCTGAGGGCCATCGATGACGTGGCGCTGGGCGAACTGGACGAGGCGGCGCGGGAACGGGAGGTTCCCGAAGGCGCCGCGGCGAAGGACTTCGGGGAGCGGGCGCTGGAGGTCTCCCTCCAGGCGCTGCGGGGCTCCGGGAGCCCGGCGGAGGGGCGGTTGATCGAGGACCACCCGCTGGACGCGCTGAAGGTCGTGGTGGACGAGATCAAGGCCGACGAGGTGATCGTGCTGACCGATCCGCACTACGTGGAGGAGTTCTTCCACCGGGACTGGGCGTCGCGGGCGCGGCACAAGGTGGGGGTGCCGGTGCTGAAGCTGTTCTCGCACAGCAAGGCGTGAGCGCCGTCCACTGTGCCGCGTAGGGCATCGCGAGGCAGTGGATAGGCTGGGGCGCCTGAACGTCCGCCGTATCTGTACGCACAGGGAGACATCACGTGGCACCCGGCACCCTTCCCACCGCCATGGACCGACCGCACTTCATCGGCATCGGCGGCGCCGGGATGTCGGGGATCGCGAAGATCCTCGCGCAGCGCGGGGCGAAGGTGGCGGGCAGCGACGCCAAGGAGTCCGCGACCGCCGAGGCGCTGCGGGCCCTGGGCGCGACCGTGCACATCGGGCACGCGGCGGAGCACCTCGCCGACGACGCGAGCTGTGTGGTCGTGTCGTCGGCGATCCGCCAGGACAACCCCGAGCTGGCCCGCGCGGCCCAGCTGGGCATCCCGGTGGTGCACCGTTCGGACGCCCTCGCGGCCCTGATGGAGGGCCTGCGCCCGATCGCGGTCGCGGGCACGCACGGCAAGACGACCACGACGTCGATGCTGGCGGTCTCCCTGACCGAGCTGGGCCTGAACCCGTCGTACGCCATCGGCGGCGACCTCGACGCCCCCGGCTCGAACGCGCTGCACGGCGAGGGCGAGATCTTCGTCGCCGAGGCGGATGAATCGGACCGCAGCTTCCACAAGTACGACCCCGAGGTCGCGATCGTCCTCAACGTGGAGCTCGACCACCACGCGAACTACGCGTCGATGGACGAGATCTACGAGTCCTTCGAGACCTTCGCCGGGAAGATCGTCCCCGGCGGCACGCTGGTGATCAACGCCGACCACGAGGGCGCGCGGGAGCTGACCCGGCGCCTGGCGGGCTCGGTGAGGACGGTGACGTACGGCGAGGCGGAGGACGCCGACGTACGGGTCCTGGCGGTCGTACCGCAGGGCCTGAAGAGCGAGGTCACGGTCGTCCTGGACGGCCGTGAACTGGTCTTCACGGTCTCTGTCCCCGGCCGCCACTACGCGCACAACGCGGTCGCCGCCCTCGCGGCGGGCGTGGCGCTCGGCATCCCGGCCACGGACCTCGCGCCCGCGCTCGCGGCGTACACCGGCGTCAAGCGCCGCCTCCAGCTGAAGGGCGAGGCGGCGGGCGTCCAGGTCATCGACTCCTACGCCCACCACCCGACCGAGATGACGGCGGACCTTGAGGCGATGCGGTCGGCGGCGGGCGACGCGCGCATCCTGGTCGTGTTCCAGCCCCACCTCTTCTCCCGCACCCAGGAGCTGGGCAAGGAGATGGGCCAGTCCCTGTCCCTCGCGGACGCCTCGCTGGTCCTGGACATCTACCCGGCCCGCGAGGACCCGATCCCGGGCATCACCAGCGAGCTGATCATCAAGGCGGCCCGCGCGGCGGACGCGGACGTGACGCCGGTGCACGACAAGGCGGACGTCCCCTCGGTCGTCGCGGGAATGGCGAAGCCGGGTGATCTCGTTCTCACCATGGGCGCGGGTGACGTGACGGACCTCGGCCCGCAGATCCTGGACCGCCTGTCGAAGTGAGGGGCTGAGTTTCATGTCGTACGACGTCGAAAAGCCGGAAGAGCAGTGGCGCACGGAGCTGACTCCGGCCGAGTACGCCGTCCTGCGCCAGGCCGGCACGGAGCCCGCCTTCACCGGCGAGTACACCGACACCAAGACGCAGGGTGTCTACTCCTGCCGCGCCTGCGGCGCCGAACTCTTCACCTCCACCACGAAGTTCGAGTCCCACTGCGGCTGGCCCTCCTTCTACGACCCGAAGGACACCGACGCGGTCGAACTGATCGAGGACCGGTCGCACGGGATGGTGCGGACGGAGGTGCGGTGTGCGCGATGCGGCTCGCATCTCGGGCATGTGTTCGAGGGCGAGGGGTATGGGACGCCGACCGATCAGCGGTACTGCATCAACAGCATCTCGTTGCGGCTGACTGCGGACGAGGGCTGATCCCCGCCCAGCCCCGGGCACCGTCCTCGTCGCACCCGAGCGCACCCTGTCCTCCGACGGCGGCCCTGCCTGACCGGAACTCGGCCGGCCCGCCGTTCGGGACGGGATACTTGTGTCTTTCCAGACATGGGCGACCAGGGGAGCGCAGCGGTGAACTCTGCCGGGGAGACGGGCCGTCGGGGCGCGGGTGGCGGGTTGGGTGGGCGGCATGCGGTCGTTGTGGGTGGGAGCCTCGCGGGGCTGCTCGCGGCGCATGTCCTCGCCGGGCATGTCGACCGGGTGACCGTCGTCGAGCGGGACCGGTTCCCGGACGACGGCGCGGCACGTCCCGGCGTACCGCAGGGACGGCATCCGCATGTGCTGCTCCAGGGCGGGCAGACCGCCATGGAGTCGCTGCTGCCGGGCTTTCTCGCGGAGTTGCGGGAGGCGGGGGCGCCCCTGGTGGGCATGCCGTCGGACATGGTGCTGTGGCAGAGCGGCCGCTGGTTCCGCCGGCTGGCCGCGTCCGTGCACATCTACACCGGCTCCCGCGCTCAGCTCGAAGCGCTGGTACGGCGGCGGGTTCTCGCCAATCCGGCGATCAGCGTGGTGGAGGGGGCCGAGGCTGTCGGGCTGGTCGGTGACGCCTCTCGGGTGCGCGGGGTGCTGGTGCGGGAGCGTTCCGGTGAGGCCCGCGCCGAACCCCGGACCGTGGCGGCCGACCTGGTCGTCGACGCCTCAGGCGGCGGCACCAAGGCCGCGCGGTGGCTCGCCGGGATCGGCGCCACGCGCCCGTACGAGGAGACCATCGACACCGGCCTCGCCTACGCCTCCCGCGTCTACCGCGGCAAGGCGGGCGTCCTCGACGGCGACACCGTCGGCTACTACGTCTATCCCGGTACCGAACAGCTCCACGGCGGAGGCGCGCTGCCGCTGGAGGACGGCACCCATCTGGTGATCGTCTCCGGTCTGCGCGGCGACGAACCGCCCACGGACGACGACGAGTTCACGGCGTACACCAAGCGGCTGGCGCATCCGCTCCTGGACCGCTGGCTGGAGGACGCCGAGCCGCTCTCCCCGGCCTTCGGCTACCGGCGCACCGCCAACATCCGACGCCGCTACGACCTGCCCGGCCACCCCGCCGGGTTCCTCGCCACCGGCGACGCCCTGTGCACCTTCAACCCGATCTACGGGCAGGGCATGGCCGTCGCCGCGATGAGCGCCGTAGCCCTGCGCGACGCGCTGGCCGACCGGCGCCGGACGCCCACGACACGGCGCGTGCAGCGGGCGCTGCTCGGGGCGTCCCGGTTGGCCTGGGACATCTCCGCCGGGGCCGACCGCAAGATGCCGGGCGCGGTCGGTAACGCGCTCGGCGGCCGGCCCACCGACGGCGTCACCGACTGGTATCTGCGCCGGGTCCAGGAGAGGTCGCCGGGCGACCCGGTCGTGGGGGACGCGTTCCGCGCCGTGCTCCACCTCGCCGCGCCCGTCACCGCCCTGTTCGCCCCGCCTGTGGCCCGCGCCGTTCTTTTCCAGCGGCCCGCCCCGACCCCGGCGGATGCTCCGGCGGCCCCGGAGATGCCGTAGACCGTCGGTGCGTCGTCGGTCGACGACGGTCGCCTCGGAACGGGAGTAGGGCCGCCAGGGGAGGGAGGCGGCGATCGTCAGACGGTCTCGTGCGGTCCGCCCGGCCGACGCGCCGCCCACAGGCCCCGGACGTGGCCGATGTGGCGGGTCATGACCTCGCGCACGGCCTTGTCGTCGCGGGCGATGAGCGCGTCGAGGAGTTCCAGGTGCTCCTCGGCGGAGGCCAGCAGGCGGCCCGCCTCGACGAGGGCGGTCAGGCCGTAGAGGCGGGATCGCTTGCGCAGGTCGCCGACGACCTCGACGAGGTGGGCGTTGCCGGCCAGGGCGAGCAGGCCGAGATGGAAGCGGGTGTCCGCCTCGACGTAGGCGACGAGGTCGCCGGCCGCGGCGGCCTGGACGATCTCGCGGGCGGCCGGGCGCAGCGCCTCCAGGGAGACCGGCGCGGCGGTGGCGGCCAGCTCCACCACCGTGGGGATCTCGACGAGGGCGCGGATGTGGGTGTACTCGTCGAGCTGCTGCTCGGACACCTCGGTGACCCGGAACCCCTTGTTGGGGACGGTGTCGACCAGGCCCTCCTTGGCCAGGTCCAGCATGGCCTCGCGCACCGGGGTCGCCGAGACGCCGAAGCGGGCGGCGAGGGCCGGCGCGGAGTACACCGCGCCGGGCAGCAGCTCACCGGCGATCAGCGCGGCCCGCAGGGCGTCGGCGACCCGCTCGCGGTAGCTGCTCCGCTTGCCGCCGAGCGAGGGCAGGGCGGGGGCGGATGCGGATGCCGTTGCGGTTGCCGATGCGGGGGAGCTGCTGGGCCGGGCGGTGGGCATGGTCGGGGTCTCCTCGTGCGGGCTGGGGTACGTCGCGCGGCGGTGGCAGCCCCGTAGAGCGGGTGCAATGTCACGCGCCACCAGTATCTACGCGGCCAGGGGAGTGGTGCTCTAGAGGACGAACCCGGCCGGGAACGGATCGCTCGGGTCGAGCAGGTACTGGGCCGTGCCCGTGATCCACGCGCGGCCGGTGAAGCTGGGCAGGACGGCCGGGCGGCCGGCGACCTCGGTGGTGCCGAGGAGACGGCCGGTGAAGCTCGTCCCGATGAAGGACTCGTTCACGAACTCGGTGTGCAGCGGGAGTTCACCGCGCGCGTGCAGCTGGGCCATGCGGGCACTGGTGCCGGTGCCGCAGGGGGAGCGGTCGAACCAGCCGGGGTGGATGGCCATCGCGTGCCGGGAGTGGCGGGCGGTGGCACCCGGCGCGATCAGATGGACGTGATGGCAGCCGCGGATGGACGGGTCCTCGGGGTGGACGGGCTCCTCCTCGGCGTTGATCGCCTCCATGAGCGACAGCCCGGCGGCGAGGATGTCGTCCTTGCGGGCACGGTCGAAGGGCAGTCCGAACTGGTCCAGCGGCAGGATGGCGTAGAAGTTTCCGCCGTACGCCAGGTCGTAGGTCACCGTCCGCCCGTCGGAGAGCGTGGCCTTGCGGTCGAGGGCGACGGAGAAGGACGGCACGTTCTGCAAGGTGACCGACTTCGCCGCCCCGTTGGCCACCTCGACCTCGGCGACGACGAGACCCGCCGGGGTGTCGAGCCGGATGGTGGTGACCGGCTCGACGACCTCGACCATGCCGGTCTCCACGAGCACCGTCGCCACACCGATCGTGCCGTGCCCGCACATGGGGAGGTATCCGGAGACCTCGATGTAGACCACACCCCAGTCGCAGTCGGGGCGGGTCGGCGGCTGGAGGATCGCGCCGCTCATCGCTGAGTGTCCGCGCGGCTCGTTCATCAGCAACTGCTTGATGTCGTCGCGGTGTTCACGGAAGTACAGCCGCCGCTCGTTCATCGTCGCGCCGGGGATGGTGCCGATGCCGCCGGTGATCACCCGGGTGGGCATGCCCTCGGTGTGCGAGTCGACGGCGTGCAGGACGAGTTTGCTGCGCATGGTCCGAACTCCTCAGTGAGACGCGGGGGTTACGCGAGTCCAGCGGCGACGGCCTTCTCGGTGGCGTCGCGGACCGCGGCCTCCTGCTCCGGCAGCAGGGGCTGTCGCGGCGGACGGCAGGCGCCACCGGGCCGACCGACGATGTCCATGGACAACTTGATGGCCTGCACGAACTCGACCTTCGAGTCCCAGCGCAGCAACGGGTGCAGCTGCTCGTACAGCTTCTTGGCGGTGCCGAGATCACCGGCGACGGCCGCCCGGTACAGCTCGACGGTCGCGCGCGGCAGCGCGTTCGGGTAGCCGGCCACCCAGCCCTTGGCGCCCGCGATCGCCAGCTCCAGCAGGACGTCGTCGGCTCCGATCAACAGGTCCAGTTCCGGGGCGAGTTCGGCGATCCGGTAGGCGCGGCGCACATCGCCGGAGAACTCCTTCACCGCGTGGATGTACCCCTCGGCGTGGAGTTCGGCGAGGAGTTCGGGCACCAGGTCGACCTTGGTGTCGATGGGGTTGTTGTACGCCACCACCGGCACGCCCGCCTTCGCGACCTCGGCGTAGTGCGCGAGCACCGAACGCTCGTCGGCGCGGTAGGCGTTGGGCGGCAGCAGCATCACCGAGGCGCAGCCGGCGTCGCGCGCCTGCTCGGCCCAGCGGCGGGCCTCCGTCGAGCCGTAGGCGGCGACACCGGGCATCACCCGCTCGCCCCCGATGGCGGCCACGGCCGTCTCGACGACCCTGGCCCGCTCCTCGGGGGTGAGCACCTGGTACTCGCCGAGCGAGCCGTTCGGTACGACGCCGTCACAGCCGTTCTCGACCAGCCAGGCGCAGTGGGCGGCGTAGGTGTCGTAGTCGACGGACAGGTCGTCGTGGAGGGGGAGCGCGGTGGCGACGAGGACGCCGCGCCAGGGGCGGGGCGACTGGGGGGTGGTGGTCATCGGGGTTCCTCCGTACGGGTCGAGATGGTGTGTGACATAGCACTGGATGTTGAGATCGATGAGGGGTTCTATGTGCCGTGCGGGGCGTCCGTCTCCCCGGCCCGCGCGAGCACGCCGAGCGGTACCGGCCGGGCGAGCAGCCGGCGGGCGGGCGTGTCCGGGCAGCCGGCGACCCCCGCGACCCCGGACTCGCACATCCGCCCCTGGCACCAGCCCATCCCGGCCCGCGTCAGCAGCTTCACCGTCCGTAGATCCCCGGCCCCCAGCCCCGCGACGGCCTCACGGATCGCCCCGCCGGTGACCTCCTCGCAGCGGCACACCACCGTGTCGTCGCCGACCTGCTCGGCCCAGTGGGCGGGCGGCGCGTACACGTCGTCCAGCGCGGCGAAGAACCTCCGCAGCGCCGCACGGGCCCGGGCGGCCCCCGCCCAGTCGCGCGGGTCCGGTACCGCCCCGGTCAGGCGGGCCGCGGCCGAGCGTCCGGCGATGTGGCCCTCGGCGAGGGACAGCGTCGCGCCGCCGATCCCGGTGGCCTCGCCCGCAGCCCACACGCCCGGCACGTCCGTGCGCTGCTCGTCGTCCACGTGCACCGCGACCCCGTCGATCCGGCAGCCCAGGCCCTGGGCGAGATCGGTGTGCGGCACCATGCCGTGGCCGACGGCGAGCGTGTCGCAGGCGATACGGCGCCCGGTGCCGGGCCTGACCCGCCCGTCCCCGTCGAGGGCGGCGACCGTGACCGCCTCCAGCCGGCCGGTGCCGTGCGCCTCGACCACGGTGTGATGGACCAGGGTGCGCACCCGGTGCCGCAGCAATCGGGCCGCGTACTCGGCGGCCTCGGCCAGCTTGGCGGGCTGGGCGGACAGTGCGCGGGACCGCCGTACGAATCCTCCGGGATCGGCGGACTCCACCAGCGCCGCCACCCGGACGCCCGCCGCCGCGAGCCCGGTCGCGACGGGCAGGAGCAGCGGTCCGGTCCCGGCGACGACGGCGGTGTGTCCGGGCACGGCGAGGGTGCCTTTGAGCATGGCCTGCGCGCCGCCCGCCGTGACGACTCCGGGGAGCGTCCAGCCGGGGAAGGGCAGCACCTTCTCGTAGCCGCCGGTGGCGAGGAGGACGGCGTCCGCCCGTACCTCGGCGGGCCGTTCCTGCTCCGGACCGAGCAGGGCGTGCACGGAGAAGCCGTCGGTGCGCCGCTCCACCAGCCAGACATGATGCTCCGGCAAGTGCCGTAGCGAGCCCGCCTGTTCCTGCCCGCGCAGTCCCTCGCGCAGCCGCTCCCAGGTGCGCCACTGGTGATGCAGCGCCTCGGGGTGCCGGGCCCCGAGTTCGCGCGCGGGCTGCCGGTAGAACTGGCCGCCCGCCTCGGGCGCCGCGTCGACGAGGGTGACCCGCACACCGTGCCGGGCGGCGGTCAGCGCGGCGGTGAGGCCCGCGGGACCGGCGCCGATCACGGCCAGATGCGGTCGCTGTGAAGTCTCTCGGCCCGCGTCAGCCATCGTGACCGGTCCCCTCCTGCGTGCGGACGGTGTCGCCCGGCCGCAGCGCGACCAGGCAAGCCCGTTGATTGGGGCGGTCGTTGACGGTGACCAGGCAGTCGAAGCAGACCCCGATCCCGCAGAACACGCCTCGCGGTCGCCCCTCTCCCCGGGTGGTACGCCAGGAGGTGACCCCGGCCGCCCACAGTGCGGCGGCGACCGTCTGGCCGGGCAGCGCCTCGACTTCGCGCCCGTCGAGCGTGATCGTGAACGCGGGGCCGGGGCGGGCCCGCGTGAGCTCCAGCGGATTCACGACGCCTCCTCGGCGCGGGGAAAACGGTCGGGACGGAACGGCGTCAGATCCAGGTCGGGTGTCTTCGCGGTCAACGCCTGCGCGATCAACTGCCCGGTACCGGTGGCGAGTCCGATGCCCGCGCCCTCGTGCCCGCAGGCGTGGAAGAGGCCGGGGACCCGGGGGTCGGGGCCGATCGCGGGCAGGTGATCGGGCATGTACGGGCGGAAGCCCAGGTAGGTGCGCATCGCCCGGACGTCCGCCAGGAACGGGAACAGCCTCGTCGCGCCCGCCGCCAAGGCCCGTACGGCGGGCAGCGAGAAGGACCGGTCGAAGCCGACCCGCTCCCGGCTCGCGCCGATCAGGACCGGACCCGCGGCCGTGCCCTCCACCACCGGTGAGGTCTGCAACGCGGCCGAGTCGCTGGCCACGTCGGCCACATAGTCGGCGGCGTACACCTTGTGCCGCACCCTGCGCGGCAGCGGCTCGGTGACCAGTACGAAGCCGCGCCGGGGGAGGACGGGGAGGTGGACGCCCGCGAGCGCGGCCAGTTCGCCGCCCCAGGTGCCGGCCGCGCTGACGACGGCCGGGGCGTGCAGGTCGCCGTGGTCGGTACGGACACCGCGTACGGCACCGTCGGCGCCGCGCAGCACCTCGGTCACCGTCCGGCCGGTCAACAGACGGGCGCCCGAGGCCCGTACGAGATGGGCGGCGGCCAGGGTGGGCATGACCTGGGCGTCCTGGGGGTAGTACACGCCGCCGGCCATGGCGGGGGCCAAGTACGGTTCGTAGGAGTGGAGTTGGTCTGCGGGCACGCTCAGCGCGTCCACCCCGGCGGCCCGCTGTCCGGCCGCGAACTCCTCCAGTGCGGCGAGCCCTTCGGGGGTGGAGGCGACGACGAGGCCGCCCTTGGGCTCGTACTCGAACGCCGCCCCGAGCCCCGCCCCGGCCGCCAGCTCGGCCCACAACCGGCCTGACAGCAGGGCGAGTTCGAGCTCGGGGCCCGGCTCCTTGTCGGAGACCAGCAGATTGCCCTCCCCGGCCCCGGTCGTCCCGCCGGCCACCGGGCCACGGTCGACCACCGTGACGTCCAGGCCCGCCCGGGACGCGTACAGGGCACAGGCCGCGCCCACCATCCCTGCCCCGACGACCACGACATCGCAGGTCAGTCGCATGCTCACAGCAGTAATATGTCACATAGCGCCGTGTCGAGGAATACCCCGCGCGCGACGACCGACAAAACAAGAACAAGCACACCCCGCACCCGGTCGCCGGTGCCTGAGTTGCCGGTCCGCCGACCCCATGACCTCATGGAGAGGCGTCGGCTCCGCTGATCCTGAGCGCCCGGAGCCCTCGGCGAACATCCGTGAATATCCGTGTGCGGAGTCCGGGAGCGAGTTCATGGGCAGTGTGTCGACGGCCGGCAAGGAAAAGGTGGCCCCCGACCCGGGCGACGGTGAGCGGCCCTCCGCCGCGGCCTGGCGGAACCTGGTCGTGGCCACGCTCGGGTTCACGCTCACCTTCTGGGCCTGGAACCTGATCGCACCGCTGGCCAGCCAGTTCGACGACGACCTGCACATGTCGTCCTTCGCGCAGTCGGAGCTGGTCGCCGTTCCCGTGCTGGTCGGCTCGCTGGGCCGCGTCCCGGTCGGCGCGCTCACCGACCGCTACGGCGCCCGGCTGATGTTCCCGCTGGTCAGCGCACTGACGATCATTCCGGTGCTGCTGCTCATCCCGGCCCACACGTCCTATCTGGCGCTGGTACTGGTGGGCTTCGTCCTCGGCCTCGGCGGCACCACCTTCGCCATCGGCGTCCCGCTGGTCAACTCGTGGTTCCCGCCCAAGCAGCGGGGCGCGGCCCTCGGCATCTTCGGCATGGGCATGGGCGGTGTCGCGCTGTCCGGGTACTTCACGCCCCGGATGTACAAGCACAGCGAGAACCTGCCCTTCCTCGTGCTCGCCATCGCCCTCGCCGTGTACGCGGTCCTGGCCTATCTGTTCATCAACGACCGGCCCGGGCGCCCCGTCCCCAGCACCCCGCTCACCACCCGGCTCCGCCAGGCCGGCCGGCTCCGGGTGACCTGGGAGCTGTCCGCCCTGTACGCCATCGGGTTCGGCGGCATCGTCGCGTTCGGCGTCTATCTGCCGACCTACCTCAAGACCTGGTACGACCTCGACGCCACCGACGCGGGCACCAGGGCCGCCGGGTTCGCCCTGGTCGCGGTGGTGTTCCGGCCCATCGGCGGCTGGCTCTCGGACCGGATCCACCCGGCCGTCGTCACGTCCGTCTCCCTGGGCGTGGTGGCCCTCCTCGCCGTCGTCCAGGCCTTCGACCCGAAACTGGTGCCGACCGCCACGATCTGCCTGCTGGTGATGGCCGCCGCTCTCGGCGCGACCAGCGGCGCGGTGTTCGCCCTGGTCGCCCGGGTCACCCCGCAACCGCAGGTCGGCAGCGTGACCGGCATCGTCGGCGCGGTCGGCGGCCTGGGCGGATTCGTGCCGCCGCTGGTCATGGGCGCCGTCTACAGCGCCAAGGACTCCTACTCGATCGGGTTCATGCTGCTGTCCGACCTGGCGCTCGCCGGGTGCGTGTACGCGTACGGGCGGATGCGGGACGCCGGGCGGGAGAAGGAGCGGGTGGCGTGAGGCGACGGCGGTCGATCAGCCGTCGTACCCCACCGGCCGCACGCACCGCACCGCACCGTGTGACCTCGCCTACAACACCTTCCGCTGCACCAACGCCGACAACACCAGCGCCCCCGGCAGCAAGGGCGCCCACACCGTCAGCACCCGGTAGCCCACGACCGTCGCCGTCGCCAGCCCCGTGGGCGCGCCGAACCCCACCAGCGCGAACACCAGCGCCGCGTCCACCGGCCCGATGCCGCCCGGCGCGGGCACCGCACCGACCGCCGTGCTCGCCGCGAGGAAGGCGAAGGCCACCTGCGTCCAGGACAGGGGCAGGCCGAGCGCCGCGCCGACCGAGAAGATCACCCCGGCCTGGAGCAGCGGGGCCGCCGCCGCGCCGCCCCACAGGGCGAGGGCCCGGGACGGGCGGGTGTGCAGCTGCCGTACGTCGGTCAGGGCGGTGCGGACGAGACCGCGCACCGGACGGACGAAGACCAGCAGCGTGCCTGCCGCGAGCAGTACGAGACCCACGGCCGCCACCGGCACCAGCAGCGTTCGCCGGTCGGGGACCAGGTCGCCCAGCCGCAGCAGACCCGGGGACAGGACGACGAAGGCGATGAGCACCAGGGTCTTGGCCACCGGTCTGACCAGCGAGTACAGGGCGAGCGAAGCGGTCGCGCGGGGCAGCGGGACGCCCTGGCGTTGCAGAAAGCGCAGGGTGACCGCGTGGGCGCCGATGCTCGCCGGGAGGACGTGGTTGGCGGCGCCGGCGGCGAACTGGGACGCCAGCAGCAGCCCGGGCGGCAGCCGCTCCGGCAGGGCGCCCTGCCGTACACAGGCGGCGGACACCCAGGTGAGGAGGGTGAAGGCGACCCCGGCCAGCAGCCACCAGGGGTCGGCCGAGGCCAGCCGGGCGGTGCCGTCGGACAGGGAACGCCAGTCGACAGCGGCCCACGCGGCGATCAGCAGCAGTGGCAGCAGGCTGAGCGCAGTTCGCAGGAGGCGGGCGGGAACGGGTCTGGGGGCGGCGGTGGGCAGCGGGCGGGGCAGCTCTTCGAGCGGGAGCAGGGTCACGGCACACGTCGTCCTTCCGCGTCGCGCCCGCGGGGGAACGGGCGGGGGAGGGGAGCGGGGGTGGAGCGGAGTACGGAGACACACAGGTGCGGTACGGGGACGAGCGAAACGTGCCCCGACCGCGTGACCCCCGGGTGTCCGAGAGCCGAATGACCGGGGATGAATCAAACAATCCATACCCATGTTGACTTCCGGCTGAACCAACCAGAAGAATCGCGAAGGTGACCCACGCAGCGCACACGCCCGAAGGCCCCCTCCTCCCGTCCGACCTGGACGAGGCGGCCCACCGCTGTCTCGTCGCCGGGTTCGACGGCACCACGACCTTCCCCGACACCCTCAAACGGCTGATCGACCGGGGTCTCGGCGGGGTCATCCTGTTCACCCGCAACGTGCGCGACGCCGAGCAGGTCCGTGAGCTCACCGACGCGCTGCGGGCGATCCGGCCGGATCTGCTGGTCGCCATCGACAACGAGGGCGGCGGCATCGGACACCTGGTGGCGGCGGGCGCGCCCGAGGTCCCCGGCTCCTACGCCCTCGGTGTCGCCGACGACCCCAACCTCACCGCCCGCTGCGCCGACGCCCTCGCCGGTCATCTGGCCACCCTCGGCATCACCGCCTCGTACGCCCCCGTCGCCGACCTCCAGCACCGGCCGGACAACCCGATCGTGCGCACCCGCTCCTTCGGCGCCGGCCCCGAGGCCGCCGGCCGTCATCTGCGCGCCTGGATCACCGCCACCGAGGGGCGCGGCATCGCCTCCTGCGCCAAGCACTTCCCCGGCCACGGCGGCACCGAGACCGACAGCCACCACGGCATGGCCGTCGACCCGCGGCCGTACGACGAACTCCTCGTCGACCTCGAACCGTTCCGCGCCGCCGTCGCCGCGGGCGTGCCGATGCTGATGAGCGCGCACGTCGTCTACCCCGCCCTGGACGCCAACCGCCCCGCCACCCTCAGCCGCCGCATCCTCGGCGACCTGCTCCGGCACGACCTCGGCTTCGACGGCGTCCTGGTCAGCGACGCGTTGGAGATGAAGGCGATCGCCGATCAGTACGGCGAGGCGGCCGGGGCGCGGATCGCGCTCGCCGCCGGAGCGGACCAGGTCATCGTCGCCGTACCGGATCTGGAGGTGACGCTCGCGTGCCGGGACGCGGTCCTCGACGCGCTGGGCTCCGGGGTGCTGCCCGAGGACCGGGTGCGGGAGGCGGCGGAACGGGTGCGGCGGCTCGCCGAGCGGTACGCCACCCCGGCGGGTGCGGTCGCCGCCTGGGACGCGGAGGCGGGCCTGGACGCCGCACGCCGCGCCGTACGGCGCTGCGTGAGCGGCCGGGATGTGCCGTCCGCGGTCCGCGGCGCCCATGTCGTCGACCTGTTCCCGCCGCCGCACCCCGCTCTCAACTGGGGCGGCGAGGACCTGTTGACCCCGGTCCTCGCCCTCGACCCCACGGCCGCCGGTACGGCCGTCACCGGCGAACCGGCCGACCCCGCCGCCCTGGTGGACGGCATCCTGAGCGGCGACCGGCCCCTCGTCCTCGCCACCTGCGACGCCGGCCTGCACCCCTGGCAGGCCCGGCTCCGCGACGCCCTCCTGGCCCGGCGCCCCGACGCGATCCGCATCGACACCGGGCTGCCGGAGGGCGGCGACCTCTGCTCGTACGGCCGGGGACGGGTGAACCTGAGGGCGGTCGCGGAGGCGCTCACCGGCTCCTGACCGATCAGGACAGTCGTACGACTTCCTTGATGCCCCGCGCGGCCAAATACCCCTCGTCCTCGGCTCGTTCGGCCAGTACCACCGCCGGACGCACCCCGTCCTCCGCCCGCATCCGCATCCACGCCTCGAAGTACTCCCCACCCGGCCCGGACACCGACCGGGTCCCCGGCGTGCAGTCCAACACCAGGGCGGTGTCACGGGGTTGGGCGGTGTGGGGCTCGGTGACGGCCTCCGCGAGGGCCTCGGCGATCGGCTTCGGGCGGCCAGCCGCGTCGAACAGGCCCAGCGTGTACTCGAGTTCGGGGAAGTCCGCGAGCGAGCGGTCCACGTCGTGGGAGCACCACCAGGTCACGCCCCACAGCCCCGCGCACTCGGCCGCGTTGCGCACGGTCGCCCGCGCGAACTCCGGGGCGTCGGACGCCGGGATGTGCGGTTCGGGCGCGCCCGTCTCCTGGACCCACACCGGGCGGGCCGGATCGGTGGCGTACGCCTTCGCCAACTCCGTTCCGTACTCGGCGAGATGGTGCACCTGAGGGGAGCGCGGCCCGTAGCGGCGGGCGCAGTCGCCGGAGAACACCCAGGGGTGGACGGTGGTCAGATCGCCCTTGCGGGCCGAGGCCTCGGGGGTGAAGGGGTGGTCGTCGCCGTACCAGGCGGCGTCGTAGGCGGAGTGGGTGACCAGTCCGTGCGGGCCGAGTCCGTCGCGGGCGGCGGCCAGGAGCGTGTCCAGGTAGTGGTTGACCTCGGCCGCTGTCACCGGGTTGTGCTCGACCAGGTTGTTCAGCTCGTTGCCGAGCTGGAGGCCGATGAGGTGGGGGCGGCCGGTGAGGGCGCGGCCGAGGGTGCGCAGCAGGTCCGCCTGGGCCGTGATGGCGTCCGGGTCGGTGAAGACGTTGCGGTGGTGCCAGCTGCGGGTCCACTCCGGGTAGAAGTCGAAGCTCGACAGATGGCCCTGCACGCCGTCCACCAGGACGTCGAGCCCGGCCTCGCCGGCCAGGTCGACGAGGCGTACGAGCTGGTCGACGGCCGAGGTGCGGATGTGGGTGCGGTTGGGCTGGAGCAGCGGCCACAGATGGAAGACCCGGACGTGGTCGAGCCCGAGGCTGGCTATCTGTGCCAGGTCCTCGCGGGCGCGGCCCGGATCGAAGTCGTACCACGCGTGGAACCAGCCGTGGCGGGGCGTGTAGTTGACGCCGAAGCGGAGCGTACGGATGGGATCCTCCTCGGGCCGGGGCCTTGTCCTGCGCGAATGTATCAATCACCATAGTCGTCGATGGGTAATGATTTGAACCAGGAATCGAAAGGGGAATCGGTGCGGGAGCAGGGACCGGTGCGGGACGAGGAGCTGGTCGTCGGCCTCGACGCCGGCGGCACCCGTACCCGCGCGCTGCTCGCCCCCGCACGTGCCCCCGGCGCCGAGGGCGGGCGCGTGCTGGGCGAGGGCGCGGGCGGGCCGGGCAACGCCCTGACCGTGCCGCCGGCGCGGCTCGTCGAGCACCTCGCCGAGGCGCTCGCCGCCGCTGTGCCCGCGTCCGCGCGCGACAGGGTCGTCGCGGTCGCCGGAGGCTTCGCGGGCGCCACCTCCGCCTCACCCGACGACCCCGGTTCCGTCCGCGCCCGCACCGCCCTCACCGCCGCACTGGACCGCCTCGGCATCCCGGCCGGGCACCTCGGCATCTGGAGCGACATCGAGGCGGCCTTCGCCTCCGCCCCCGGCACCCCCGCCGACGGCCTCGCCCTGGTCGGCGGCACCGGCGCGGTCGCGATGCGGGTCACCGGCCGCCGCGCCACGACCACCGTCGACGGCGACGGCTGGCTCCTCGGCGACGAGGGCAGCGGCTTCTGGATCGGACGCGGCGCGGTACGGGCCGCGTTGCGCATGGCGGACGGCCGGGGCCCGGCGACGCTGCTCGCGCACAGCGTCGGGCGGGCGCTGGGGCTGCCGGGTGCGTGTCTGCCGTACGACGCCTGGAGCCGGGAAGAGCGCGAGGCCTACCGCATGCACCTCCTGCCCGCCGTCATGGCCGAACCCCCCATCCGGCTGGCCCGGTTCGCCCCGCTGGTGGCCGAGGCGGCACGGGAGAAGGACGTCGTCGCGCTGACGATCCTCGACGAGGCCGCGGCCCATCTCGCCGACGCTGTACGGGCGTTGAAACCCCAACCGGACGAACGGATCGTCGCCACCGGCGGTCTCCTCGGCCCCGCCGGCCCCCTGACCTCCCGCCTGAACACCCTCGTACCCACCCTCGACTGGGTCCCGGACGGCTGCCAGGGAGCCGTGGCCCTCGCCCGGCTCGACCACGGACATCACCTGTGACCACCACGTACCGCGACCCCGCCGCCCCCCTCGACGCCCGTGTCCACGACCTTCTCGCCCGCATGACCCCGCGCGAGAAGGTCGGCCAGCTCAACCAGCGCATGTACGGCTGGGACGCCTACCGCCGCACCCCCGACGGCCGCTTCGAACTCACCGACGCCCTCCGCGCCGAGACCGACCGCTTCGCGGGCCTCGGCGCCCTGTACGGCCTCCAGCGCGCCGACGCCTGGTCCGGCGTCGACCACGGCAACGGACCCGGCGCCGAGGACGCCGCCGCCCTCGCCGACCTCGTCCAGCGCCACGTCGTCGAGAGCAGCCGCCTCGGCATTCCCGCGCTGTTCGTCGAGGAGGTCCCGCACGGCCTCATGGCCCTGGACGGCACGGTCCTCCCCGTCAACCTGGCCGTCGGCGCCACCTGGGACCCGGCGCTGTACGAGCGCGCCGCCGCCCACGCCGCCGCCGAACTGCGCGCCCGTGGCGGCCATGTCGCCCTCGTCTCCGCTCTGGACATCGCCCGTGACCCCCGCTGGGGCCGTACCGAGGAGTGCTTCGGCGAGGACCCCTACCTGGCCGCCCGCCTGACAGAGGCGCTGGTGCACGGGATGCAGGGGAAGGGACAGGGCGAAGGCGGACTCTTCGCTCCGGACAAGGCCCCCGTCGTCCTCAAGCACTTCGCCGGACAGGGCGCCACCGTCGGCGGTCGCAACTCCGCCGAGTCCGAACTCGGGCTCCGTGAACTCCACGAGATCCACCTCCCCGCCGCCCGCGCAGGCGTCCGTGCCGGAGCGGCCGCGGTCATGGCCGCCTACAACGAGGTCGACGGCATGCCCTGCTCCGGCAACCACGCCCTGCTCACCGAACTCCTCCGGGCGAAGTGGGGGTTCGAGGGGCTGGTCATGGCGGACGGACTGGCCGTCGACCGGCTCGCCCGCATCACCGGCGACAAGGTCTCCGCGGGTGCGCTCGCGCTCAACTCCGGTGTGGATCTCAGCCTTTGGGACGAGGGGTTCACGCATCTGGAGGAGGCCGTGGAGCGGGGGCTGGTCAAGGAAGCGACCCTCGATGCCGCCGTCGCCCGCGTCCTGCGCCTCAAGTTCCGCCTGGGACTGTTCGATCGGCAGCGGCCGACGCCCCCGCCGCCCACCGGCGGCAGGACCCTCAGCGCCCACCTCGCCCGCGCCGCCGTCACCCTCCTGGCCAACGACGGCACCCTCCCCGTCGGCACCCACGTCTCCCGTATCGCGGTCCTCGGCCCCCAGTCGGCCACCACAGCCCACCAGTCGGGTGACTACACCGCCCCCCAACGCCCCGGCACCGGAAGCAGCGTCCTCGACGCCCTGCACCGCCTCGCCCCGCCCGGCGTCGACATCCGGCACGCCCGTGGCTGCGCCCTCACCGGCGACGACCGCTCCGGCATCCCCGAGGCGGTCGCCGCGGCCGCCGCCTCCGACCTGGCCGTGCTCGTGCTGGGCGGCAGCAGCGCCCGTACACCGGAGACCGACTTCGCCGCCAACGGGGCGGCCCTGAACGCCGTTTCGGAGATGACCTGCGGCGAGGGCGTCGACCTCGCGGAGCTGCGGCTGGGTGCTGCTCAGTACGCGCTGCTGGACGCCGTCGTCGCGACGGGCACCCCCACGGCGGTCGTGCTGGTCCAGGGCCGCCCGCATGTCGTACCCGACACGGCCGGCGCGCTCCTCACCGCCTGGTATCCGGGCCCCTGGGGCGGCGAGGCGATCGCCGAGGTGCTCCTCGGACTCGCGGAACCCGGCGGCCGGCTCCCTGTCTCCGTCCCGCGCTCGGCGGCCCAACTCCCCGTCTACTACAACCACAAGGACACCGAGTACGGCGGCTACGTGGACGTCGACGCCGAGCCGCGGTACTCCTTCGGGCACGGGCTGTCGTACACGAGCTTCGCGTACGGGGTGCCGAGTGTGTCCGGCCGTACCGTCACCCTGGACGTCACCAACACCGGGGAGCGGTACGGGCGTTCGGTCGTTCAGGTCTATCTGCGGCGCCTGATCGCCGCCACCTGGCCGCGCACCCTCGAACTGTGTGCGTTCGAGGGTGTCGGCCTGGAGGCGGGTGAGCGTCGTACGGTCACGCTGACGCTCGACGGTGAACTGACCGGCCTGGTCGAGGTCCGCGTCGCCGAGTCGGCGCGGGCGGCGCTCACCGCCGTGCCCGTCCGAGTCGACCTCAGATCTTGACGGCTCCCGACGAGACACCCTTGTAGAACCACCGCTGCGTGATCACGAACAGCACCAGCACCGGGATCACGGAGATCACCGAACCGGCCATCACCATCCGCTGGTCGTAGCCGAACGACGACGACTGGAGTCGTGAAAGGCCCAGTGTCAGCGTCATGTTGCCTTCCGAGCGCAGCACGATCAGTGGCCACAGGAAGTCGTCCCAGGCGCTGATGAAGGTGTTGATGACGACCACCATGATCGCGCCCCAGGCGGAGGGCAGATAGAGGTGGCGGAAGCGCTGCCATTCGTTGGCGCCGTCGAGCATCGCCGAGTCCTCGATCTCGCGCGGGACCGCGAGGAACGCGCCGCGCATGAGGAGGACGTTGATGGCGCCCACGAAACCGGGCAGCCACACGCCCGCCAGGCTGTCGACCAGGCCCAGGTCGCGGATGCTCAGGAACAGCGACACCATGATCGACTCGAAGGGGAACATCATCGAGGCGATGAGGACCACCCAGACCGCCTTGCGGCCCTTCCAGCCGGGCTTGGAGAGCATGTAGCCGGCCGTGGTGGAGAAGACCAGCTGACTGGTGATCGACAGGGCGACCACGATCAGGCTGTTCCTGATGTACGACCACACCGGCACCTGGTCGAAGACCGTGCGGTAGGCGCGCAGGGTCGGGTGGTGCGGGAGCAGGGTGGCGTCCGCGCCGAAGACGTCCTCGCTCGTGCTCTTCAGGGAGGCCAGCAGCTGCCAGACCAGCGGGCCGACCGTGAGGCCGAGGACGAGGAACAACAGCAGGTAGCGGACGACGAGTTCGCGCGGTCTGCCGTAGTCGCCCCAGCGGGGCAGCAGCCGGCGGCGCTTCTCCACGGCCGTCGTCACGACTCGTCCTCCTTCGTCAGGCGCTGCGCCAGCAGGGTGAGCCCCAGCGTCAGCGCGAACAGGGCCACGCTGACGGCCGAGCCGTAACCGGCGTTGCCCGTGATGGGGTCCAGGCCGACGTCCCGGATGTAGAACGGCAGGGTGCGGTCGGCGCCGCCGGGGCCTCCGGTGGAGCTGCCGAGCATGTAGATCTCGGTGAAGACGCGGAGCGAGCCGATGCCGGTGAGGGTGCCGACGAGCATCATGGCCTGGCGTACACCGGGGATCGTGATGTGCCAGAAGCGGCGGACCGCGCCGGCGCCGTCCATCTGGGCCGCCTCGTGCAGTTCCTTGGGCACGTTGCCGAGGGCGGCCAGGTAGAAGACCATGTACCAGCCGAGGCCCTTCCACAGGGTCAGGCCCATGGCGGACAGCAGGATCAGCCAGGAGTCGGACAGGAACGGGATGGCCGACCTGATCAAGTGGGCTTTCTCGAGCCAGGTGTTCACCAGCCCGTCGTCCGCCAGCAGCCACTGCCAGCTCAGGCCCACGACCACGCTGGAGGCGAGCACCGGCGTGTAGAAGGCGGAGCGGAAGAAGCCGATGCCGGGGAGGTTCTTCTCCACCAGCACGGCGAGCAGCAGCGGCAGCAGTACCATCAGCGGGACGACGATGACGGCGTACAGGACGCTGTTGCGGGTCGCCAGCCAGAAGTCGGAGTCGTCCAGCATCCGTGTGTAGTTGTCGAGTCCGACGAAGCTCGCGGCGCCGCCCAGCGGCTTGGCGTCCGTGAACGACAGCAGCACGGTGTTGAGGAACGGGAAGACCCCGAAGACCACCGCGCACCCGATCGCGGGTGCCGTCCACAGCCAGGGCAGCCACCAACGCCGGTACATCGCCGCCCCGTTGGCCCCGGCGGCCGGGCCGGGCAGCAACGCCCGGAGGCGGGAGGGGGCCGGGCCCGGCACAGATGGCTTTGTACCGGGCACCGGAACCGGCTTCGTGATCTGAACCGTCACCGTCAACCCGCCTGCTTCAGCAGCTCGTTGGCCTTCTCCTGGGCGTCCTTGACGGCGTCGGCCGCGCTCTTCTTGCCCTGCATGGCCAGCTGCACCTGCGACACGATCGCGTTCTGCACGGCCGGGGAGAGGTTGGTCTGGTTGGTGCTGGCCGTCTTGAGCTGGTCGGCGACGAGCTTGCGGGCCTGGGAGAACGGGTCGCTGCCGGTGACGTTCTGGAAGAACGGGTCGTTGAGCGACTCGGTGGTGGTCGGGAAGATCACCACGGCCGGGTCCTTGCACCAGGCCGTCTGGTTCTCGGCGTTGGTGAGGAACTCCGCGAACGACAGTGCCGTGGGCGCGTTCTTGCTGGTCGCGGCGACCGATATGTACTGCGGGGCGCCGGCGGAGGCACGGCCGAGCGCGTCGTAGGGCTGCTGGCCGACGGCCGTCTTGTCGTACACCGACGGGCTGTTCTGCTTCACGAACCGCACGAAGCTCGGGTTCGTCGAACCGTAGGCCACCTTGCCCTGGCTGTAGAGCGTGGACGGGTCGTTGCTGGAGGACAGCGAGTCCTTCGGCATCGCGCCCGCCTTGTACAGCTTCGCCATCCACGCGACCCACTGGGTGGTGCGCGGATCGTCCCCGAACACGGCGGACTTGCCGTCGCTGGACAGGACCTTGATGCCCATCTGGTCGAAGTCGGACGGGATGCGCCAGATCGGGTTGGCCATGGTGGCGTAGAACTTGCCGTCGCCCGCCTTGGCGACCTTCTCGTAGTCGGCGAACAGCCCGAACAGCGTGGTCGGCGGCTTCGCCGGGTCGACGCCGGCCTTCTCCAGCAGGTCCTTGTTGTACGTCAGGACGACGCCGCCGGTGTACCAGGGCAGCGTGGTGTGGATGGCCTTGCCGTCGGCGTTCTTGAAGGTGCCGGACTTCCAGAACGACGGGACGAAGGGCTTGGACGCGTCCGGGTCCTTGGTGCCGACGTCGAGCAGGTAGCCGGCCTTGGTGAGGGCCGTCGCCGTCGGCGCGTTGACGTTGATGACGTCCGCCAGCGTGCAGGCCTGGGCGTCGGCGACCGTGCGGCTGGTGAAGGTGTTGTCGCCGGGGTCGTCGATCCACTTGACCTTGGTGTCGGCGTGGGCCTTCTCGAAGTCGGCGATCACTCCGTTGAAGAAGTCCCCGAAGTCTTTCTTCAAGTTGGTGGTCTGGAAGGTGATCGTGCCCTTGACGTCCCCGGTCAGCTTCCCCGACCCGACGTTGCCCTTGTCGACCTTGCAACCGCCCGCCGTGGCGTCCCCGTCCCCGGAACCCCCGCCCGACAGGCCGCACCCGGCGGCCGTCAGCGTCAGGACCGCGAGACAGGCAAGGGATCCGGTCAGTCTCTTCGCACGCATGAACTGTCCTCTCGGCTGGTTCAAATCACCAACTTGGACTCTGATTGATGAAAAGGTGGACCAGAATTCATCGGAGGTCAATGGTTTGCCGTGTTGCGTTTGGATGCCGTTCTCGAGGCCGGCTCAGTGCCGGTGCTCGTGATCGGGGTGGGACGGGTCGCCCGGGTGCTCGTGTCCCGGCGCGTACGTCACTTTGGCCCGGGCCCGGTCGAGCCAGTCGAAGAAGGCGCGTTGGCCTGCGGCGCGGCGCAGCTCCGCGGTGATGCCGTCGCGGGCGCGCTCGTACGGTACGAAGTCCGCGTCCGTGGCCCCGTGGAAGGGGTTCACACCGCGCCTGAGGGCGTCCGGGGTGAGGTAGCGGTCCCGGTTGCGGGTGTAGTACTCCCAGGCCGCCTCCTCGGGGACGGGTTGCTCGCGCTCCAGCTCGGCCAGGAGGGTGCGGGCGGCGGGGGAGTGAGCGAGGGCCGTGGCGACGATGCTGCCCAGGTCGGCCACGTCGGACTCGGCGACGAGGGTTGGTGAGGCCTCGGGTGGGGGTTCGAGGCCTCGGGCGGCGCAGGCCCTGCGGGCGAGTTCGTCGGTGACGACCACCTGGGTGGCCCAGCGGCGGCGTTGTCTTTCGTCGCGGGCTCGGCGGTCGGAGGGAGGTGCCGCGGTGTGCCGGTGGGTGTGTGCGACTTCGTCGTGGCCGGTCGCGCCCCGCGGCGGAGCCGCACATTGATACAGCCCCGCGCCCCTTACGGACGTGGCCCAGCCGGCGCTTTTCAGGAAGGCCTCTATGCGTGCCTCTGGGATCGGCTCGCCATGTACTACAGCGGCATCATGCTCCGTCACCGCGTCACCTCCAGCTCCACCGCCTCCGTATAGGCGACACAGCCGTCCCATCCGACCTTTGCCATCAGCCAGTACGAACCCGGTGGCACCGCCGAGCCGTCCACCTCGATCACGCACTCCAGCTCCTGCCCCGCCGCCACGGTGAACCCCTGGAGGCCGGGTCGGACCCCCGCCCAGGTGCCCCACGAAGACACCGCCCACAGCTGGCCGCTGATCGCGCCGAGCGTGGTGTTGCGCAGTCTCACCGGTACGAGGACGCGCTCGCCCCGCCTCACGGAAACCCGCTCAACTCCCAAGTCACACACCAGCGTCGGCCCCGCCGGAGGCCCGCCCGGCACATCCAGGGCCACGACGTCCTCGTACGTCTGCCCGCCATACGTCAGCCGGGCCGCGAGCCGGTGTCTGCCGGGCTCGGCGTCCGGGGGCGGGGTCACCGTGACCTCGGCGAGGGAGAAGCCGCCGGGGCCCAGCGCGTACGGGAGTTCCGCGGGTTCGGCCAGCCAGCCGGGCGGGACCTCGAAGGTCACCGTGCCCGACACGGGGGCGTCGGTGAGTTCCGAGGCGATGCGGACCGTTGCCGTGACGGGCCCGGAGACGGTGAGGGCGGTGGGGGAGGCGTACACGGTCACCGGCATGTTGCCGCGCGGCGCGGGACCTGAGTTGTGGAGCCAGTAGCGGGTGTGGATCGGCTGGGCGGGCTCGTGGGCGGCGATGCCCTGATCCGGTGACGCGGGTGCCGCTTCGGTGGGCGTGGCCAGGACCGTCGCCACTTCGAAGCCGTTGAGGGCGACGTCCAGGACGCCGTTCGCGTCCGGCGCCAGCGGTTCCCCGGGTGTCTCCAGTACGTCGGTCCGGGCGCCCTCGGTCCAGCCGAGGGGCCCGCGCACGCGTGCCCGCACCTCCCGTCCGTTCACCTCGTGCATCCGGATCACGATCCCGCGTCCGGGGTCCGCCCGCTGCACGCTGCCCCGGGCGAGCGGTGAACCGGCCGGCTTGAGGGCGTCGAGGAGGACCTCGCCCGCGGGCTCCAGTTCCAGCAGCGCGCCCCTGCGGGGCAGTACGGGGGCCTCGGCGGCAGTGCGCAGACGCGCGGTCAGGGGGTGGTTGAACTCATGCCCCCGGGCCGGGAGTTCGCCGTCGCGCCAGTCGCCCTCGCCCGCCACGACGGCGTACTCGAAGGTGTGGGACCAGCGTTGGAGCTGGAACCCCGAGCCGTCGGGGGTCGTGCGCCGGGGCGGGTCGACCCAGATGCCGGAGGGCCAGCCGGTGCAGGAGCGCATGAGGGACATGTAGAGGTCGCCGGAGGTGGTGACGACGCATCCGGGCGTGCCCCGGTTGAGCACGGCGAAGCTTCGGCCGTCCCAGGCGTCGCCCGGCGGAAGGGCCTCGCCGCCGCCCGCCGCCGTGGCCGTCACCGTGAAGTCGTCGAGGTCGGCGATCAGCGCGTCGACCGCCTTGGCGCCGTCCCCGGTGTCCGCGACCACCAGCAGCGGCAGCCGTTCCAGGTCCCGCAGATCGGCGCCCGGTATCCATTCCTCGCGCAGCGAGGCACGCGGCGCGACCCATACGGCCGCCACCCCCGACTCGGCGAGCTGGCGCCGGAGTTCACGTCCGGCGGCCGGGTCCATGGCGAGGGCCTCGGCGACCACCGAGTTGTGGTCGGGGCCACCGACGGCGATGCGGAGGTCGGGGAGGTTGGAGTCGACCTCCAGGTCGCCGTAGCGGGGACCGCCGGCGATGGTCGAGGTCGCGGTCACCCCGGCGCGCACGAGGGCCGCCGCGAGGGGCGCGCCCAGCTCGCCGGCCGCGTCCCAGTCGACGTACACCAACTCCGCCACGCCCACCGACCGTTGACCGAGCAGCCTGCCCGAGTCGTCGTGCACGGCAACCCTCGCGGTCGAGCCCAGGCCGAACCAGGTGTTGGCCGGGTTGTCGAGCGTCCACGGGAACTGTTCGCTGTCGACCTCCACGAACCCGAACCCGCGCCCGATCACCGCGTCTGCCACCTCGTGCACCGGCAGCCCGCCGCGCACGTCGGACGGCCAGCGCACCCGGATCAGCCGGTCGGCGCCGTCGTAGCCGTCGACGGTGGTGGAGACGTCGAGCCGGTCGACGCCCTTCCACAGGGTCAGTTGCTGGGTGTAGCGGAAGAGGCCGAGGTCGGCGCGGACGGTGATGCGCTGTCCCGCCGCCGAGTGCTCGACATCGATGTCAGCCGTGACGTCCCTGCTCCGCGCGGCGGTGACGCCGGTCGGGGTGAGGTGCCAGGGGCCCTCGCCGAAGCGCGGATGCCTGGAGTACTCCTCCTGGACGACGAGTTCGTTACCGAGGTCACCGGGGCGCAGCAGCTCGCGGCCGTCCTGGCGCAGACTGCTGACGCCGCCGCCGCGCGATGGGTCGACGGTCACCTCGTAGAACTCGTTGCGGATCGTCGTCCCCTCCCCGGGCGCCCACCCGGCCACCGAACCCTCGGCGAGCGGCAGGGCTTTGAGGCCGAGGCCCGGCACCTCCGGTACGACGACCCGGAGTTCGCCGTCCTCCTCCCGCACGGCGGGCAGCGGCAGACCGGTGTCGTCGAGCGGGACCAACCCGGGGTCGGGGACGGCGAGTACGTCCCGGCGCTCGCGGGTGGCCGCGTTGAAGACCACCAAGTCGGCGGCGGAACCCGGGAGTTGAGCGACCCGCCGGGCCAACGCGTCCGTCGCGTCGGCGTGCACCGCCCGCGCCAGGTCGTACAACTCCCGCCAGCCGGTGAGCAGGTCGATGTACACCTGGTCCGACTCGGAGCCGGTGATCGCGTCGTGATGGGCACCGTAGATCAGCTGCCGCCACGCCTTGTCCAGCGCCGCGTCCGGGTAGGGGTGCCCGGCGACGAGGGAGGCGAGGGTGGCCCAGGCCTCCGCGTCGGCGAGGAGCGTCTCGCCGTACCGCTGGGCCTGCTTGGTGTCGATGTAGGAGACGTCCTTGCCGGTGTAGACCGGGTTCATGTCCCGGGTCTGCGGCGAGGCCCTGCGCCCCTCCGTCTCCAACTCGGCCCGCACCGCGGCGAAGAAGTCGCGCGGGATCGCGCTGACGAACCGCGGCCAGACGTACCGCTCGTTCCAGTCCCGGTGGATGCCCATCACCCACCGGCACGGCGGCGCGTAGTCCCCACCCACCGGAAGCAGCACATTGCGCGTGAGCGCGACCTTCTTCAGACCCCGGAACAGCTTGAAGGCGGCCTGTTCTGCTTCCGGCAGGGTGGGAGCGTTGTCGATGGCCCAACCAGCGCCGTAGTGGTTGACCATGTAGGCGGTGAGGATCCCGCGCCCCGAGGGGGCGATCCAGTCGAACTCCGCCGGGAACTGCATGCGTCGGGGATCGCGCGGCTCCTCGCCGAAGACGGAGAGGGTCGGACCCCACTGGTGGAACGGCCCGCGCGCCCACGAGCTCGACGTGATCCCGGCGTCCGCCATCAGCCCCGGGAACTGCGGATCGTGCCCGAACGCGTCCAACTGCCAGGCGGTCTCGGGGGACGACCCCATGATCCCGCGCTGGTATCCGTCGCCGTACAGCGCGTTGCGTACGGTCGCCTCGGCGCCGGTGAGATTGGTGTTCGGCTCGTTGTAGGTGCCGCCCATGATCTCGACGCGGCCGGTGCGGATCAGCTCACGCAGGAAGGCGCGCTCCTCGGGGAAGGAGTCCCAGTACGGCTTGAGGTAGTCGACCTCCGCGAGCACGAAGGTGTACGCCGGGTCGCGCCGGGCGAGATCGCAGTGCGCCCGCACCAGGCTCATGCCCGACTGGCCGCGCGAGTCGAAGGTACGGGCCGGAAGACCGGTCGAGGCCGGGTCGTCGGCGACGTCCCAGGTCTCGGTGTAGGCGGCCTGGGTGTTCCACCAGACGGGGTCGTAGTGGAAGTGGCTGACCATGAACATGGTCCAGCCGGGTTCGGCGGCGGTGAAGGGGGCGGTGCGCCGGGCGATGTCCGTGCCGTCGGTCGCGGTCACCGTGACGTGCTCGCCGTCGCCGGTCACGGGTATCTCGGCGCGTGCGGTGCCGTCCTCGCCGACGGTGGCCAGGATCTCCCCGACACCCCGCACGCCCGGGCCCTCGGCCGTGAGGCGGACCTGGCGGCCCGGGACGTGCTCGATCTCGGCGACCACCACCTGGTACGGCTGCTCGGCGGTGCCGACGAAAAGCTCGGTCGGCTCGACAGAGGTGACGCGCATGGGTCTCCTACGAGGATGCTCGGCGGAGCCCCATCCTGGCATCGCGAGGATGATTCAAACAACCATCTTCAGTTATCTCTGGTGGTTCATCCATGCAAAACCGGCTTGGTTCGACGGGGTCAGCGGCCCCGCCGCCCCTTCACCGCGTGCTGCGGAATGATGTGGTCGGTCAGCGCCAGCGAGGTGCTCGCCCGCTGGTAGGAGAGCTGGGCGACCCGGACGTAGAGGCAGTCCAGCAGTACCAGGACCGAGTGCCGGCCGCCGATGCCGGTGAGGAAGTTGGTCTCCGAGGCGGACGAGATCAGCCGGATGTCGGCGGACTTGGCGAGTGACGAGCGCGGGTCCGACGTGATCGCCACGGTCGTCGCGCCCCGCTCCTTGGCCAGCTCGAACGGCTCGACCGTCTCCCGGGTCGCCCCGGAGTGCGAGATGCCGACGGCCACGTCCGCCGGGGTGAGCAGCGCGGCGGAGGTGGTGGCCCCGTGCACCTCGGTCCAGCCGCGCACCGCGCAGCCGATCCGGAACAGCCGCGTCTCCGTCTCCTGCGCCACGGCCCCGCTGCCGCCGACCCCGTACACGTCGATGCGCCGGGCGCGCGCCACCGCCTGCGCGGCGCGCTCGATCGCGTCGAGGTCGATCCGGTCGATGGTCTGCTGCACCGCGCGCAGGTCCGCGTTGCCCACGACCTGCACGACCCGCTCCAGCGAGTCGTCGGGGGAGATGTCCGGGCCGATCTCGGCGGTGCCCCAGTCCGAGGCCTGGCCCCGGCCGCGCTCCTGGGCCAGTTCGATCAGCAGATGCTGGTAGGAGTCGAGCCCGATGGCCCGGCAGAAGCGGGTCACGGTGGCCTGGGAGGTGCCGGTGCGGCGTCCCAGCTCGGCGGCCGAACAGTGGGTCACGGCGGCCGGATCCTCCAGGATCAGCTCGCCGACCTTGCGCAGGGAACCGGCCAGCCGGGGCAGCTCGGTGCGGATCAGTGTGGTGACGTCCGTCGGGGGCATGGGGAGAAGGTACCAGCCACCGCCTGAACCCCACCTTGAATACCAGGACCGGATCAGGGGGCCACTGAACGGCCATTGAACGGGGCCACCGTTCCATGATTTATTGATTCACCGATGGAGATGTATAGGGTGGTTCAATCCATCAGTGGGGAGTGAGTGTCACGTGTCCGTCGAGTCCGTCAGCGCCCAGGGCTTCGCCCAGCAGAGCCTTGCCGTCCTCCAGCAGATCACCGAGTCCGGCCGTGCCGACGTGGCGCGGGCCGCGCGGCTGATCGCCGACTGCGTCCGCTCGGACGGCGTGATCCAGGCCTTCGGCACCGGCCACTCCCAGGCCATGGTCCTCGAAGTCGCGGGCCGGGCGGGCGGGTTGGTCCCCACCAACCGTATCCAGATCGCCGACCTCGTCCTTTTCGGCGGTGACGCCCCCGGCGTCCTCGACGACCCCCTCCTGGAGCGCAGCCCCGGTGTCGCCGCCCGCCTCTACGACCTCGCGGCGCCCCGCCCCGAGGACCTCTTCGTCATCGTCTCCAACTCCGGCGTCAACAACGTCATCGTCGAGATGGCCCTCCACGCCAAGGAGCGGGGCCACAAGATCCTGGCGATCACCTCCCTCACCCACACCCACGCGGTCCCGGCCGGTCACGCGAGCGGTAAGAAGCTGGTCGACCTCGCGGACGTGGTCCTCGACAACGCGGCGCCGCGCGGGGATGCGTTGTTGGAGTTGCCGGGCGGGGGTGCGGTGTGCGCGTTGTCGACGCTGACCGGGGTGATGCTGGTGCAGATGGCGGTGGCGGAGGCGTCTGCGTTGATGCTGGCTGCGGGGGAGCGGCCGCCGGTGTATGTGTCCGCCAATGTGCCGGGTGGCTTTGAGGGGAACCTGGAGTTGGAGAAGCGGTACGCCGGGCGGGTTCGGCGTACCGCCAGTTAGGGGGCGTCGTGGATTGTCCGCGAGTTGGTGGGGGCTGGTCGCGCAGTTCCCCGCGCCCCTAAAGGAATTGCCCCGGCGTCACTTCACCGGCACTGGCGTCAGGGCAACCGCAAGCGGATAGGCGCCGGTGGTGAAGGGTGCACCGGTGTCGCCTGTTCCGGTGTCGACCGGCACCACCGCGTTGCCGTCGGCCGTCGTCACGTACGCCGTGTCGCCGCTCCAGTCCAGGCCGACGTCGAACGCCGACCTCCCCACCGTCACCTTCGCCCCCGGCGCGCCCGTCACCGTGTCCACCGGCGTGACGTAGTCCCCGGTGCTGGGGCTCACCCACAGCGTTCGGCCGTCCGGCGACAGACCGAGCCCGTACGCCTGGCCGGTGACGAGGAGGGTCGGCTCGGTGTCGTTGGTCGCCGTGTCGATCGGAGTCACCGTCGAGCCGCCCGAGTTGGACACGTACACCCTTCTCCCGTCCGGCGCGGCGACCACGTTGAAGGGCCGAGGGCCGACCGGAATCGCGGTGCCGGCCTTCTTGGTGGCGAGATTCACCGGGCTGACCGTGTTGTCGTGGATGTTGGCCACGTACAGGGTCCCGCCGTCCGGTGTGATCGCCATGTTCTCCGGACCGTCGCCCACCGCGACAGGCGACCCCGCCGTGAGCGTGCCGGTGTTCACCGGCTGCACCGTGCCGTCCGTGTAGTTGGCGACCCACAGCGTCCGGCCGTCCGGCGTCAGCGCCAGCCCGGCGGGGATCCGCCCCACGGCGACCGTGGCGGTGACGGTGCCGCTCGCCACGTCGATCACGCTGACGGTGTTGGAACCCTGGTTGGCGGCATAGGCGGTCCGTCCGTCCGTGCTGACCACGACCTCACCCGGGTTGGCGCCGACGGCGATGTTCTTCGTCGTACCGGAGTCCAGGTCGATCGAACTGACCGACGCGCCACTGAAGTTGGCGGTCAGCGCCCTGAGTGAGCCCTCACCGTCGGTGACCTGGACCGGGATGGCCCGGTCGAGTATGCCCGTCCCCGACACGACCACCGAGTGCACGCCCTCGCTCACTCCGGTCAGGGTGACAGTCGCCGAGGTGCTGCCCCAGGCCGGGACCGTCGCCGTGCCCTCGGTCGGAGACGCGGTGACGCCGTCCGGGACGTCGAGCTTCCAGCTCACCGTCTTCGCGGACGTGTCCGAGAACCGCAGCGTGACCGTCTCGGAGGCGCCCGGCTTCAGGGAGAGGGAGGCGGGGGAGAAGGCGGCGTCCACACCGGGGTCGGGCGCGTTCTCCAGCATCGTGATGTAGAGGAACTGATCCATCACGCTCGGCGAGACCTGCTCCGGTATCGCGTCCAACTCCTTTCGCTGGGCGCGCAGTTGATTCCAGTACGTCGACACCGCGTCGCTGTCGCCCGCCTTGTGGGCCAGCAGCAGATCAACCGCGGTCTGCCCCGCCGTGCCGTACCTGCCCAGCTTGTCCAGCCAGGCCGAAGTCTCGGTCAGGAAACCGGGGTTGGCGAGGCGGACGCGCAGTTGCGCTGGGGTTGCCGCCATGTCGGTGAAGTATGCGCGGAGCGCGGCGGCGGCCCGGTCGAGACCGCTGTCCTCGTCGTACGCCTTACGGAACGCGGCGATGAGCCTGCTCAGGGTGGGGGACTCGGTCGCGTCCAACAGGGAGGAGTAGTTGTTCTCGGCGAAGATCCGCAGCCATTTCGCCGCACCGCCGGGGCCCGCCAGATCCTGTACCGAGGCGAGGAAGGCTGCCCGGGGGTCGTAGGACTCCGGATTCCACAGATACGCCGCCGACGTGAACAGGGCCAGCTTGCTCGCCTCGCCCTGGACCATCGGATTGGCGGTCACGCCGGTGGCTGTGCTCGCCACGCCCGGTTCGCGGCCGGTGTAGGGGCCGAGGAGGAGACGGCTGGTCACGTAATCGTTGACCGGATAGTTGTCCCAGATCAGGATCGGGTGGCCGAACACCTCGCGGGCCTCGGTGACTTGGGCGGTGGTGATGGTCGGCGCGATCACGCCTGCGCCGGTCCACTCCACGACCACGGACGGGTCGAGCTTCTCGCGCAGGGCCGTCTTGTAGGGGGAGTCGGCGAGGTCGGAGTACTCGGTGGGGACCATCTCCAGGGGCTCAAGGCCTGGATGGCCGGCCGAGAAGCTGTCCCACGCGGTGTTGAGAAGGTGGGCCTGGGCTGTGCCTGCCGCGTCGCCGCCTGTGCCGAACTTCGCCTCGTCCTCGGGGCAGTTCCACTTGGTGTAGCTGATGTCGTCCAGCGGGACCGCGAAGGAGCGCACCCCGATGGCGTACAGCGAGTCGAACTTGCGGGTGAGGGCGCTGATGTCGGCGGCGGAGGAGTAGCAGACCGACAGGCCGGGGGAGAGGGCGTAGGTGAAGCGGACGTGGTTGGCGGCGGCGCGGTCGACCAGTTCCTTCAGCTGGGCGAGTTCAGCCGCCGGGTATTCGTCGCGCCACTGGGCGCGCAGATACGGGTCGTCCTTGGGGGAGTAGACGTACACGTTCTGCTTGGTGCGGCCGTAGAAGTCGAGTTGGCGGAGGCGCTCGGCGTGGGTCCACGGGGTGCCGTAGAAGCCCTCGATGACGCCGCGCAGGGCGGCGGTGGGCCAGTCGCGAATCACGACCTGCGGCAACTTGCCCTGCCCGGCGAGGAGTTGGCGCAGGGTCTGGGCCGCGTAGAAGGTGCCCGTGGCGTCGGAGCCGGCCAGGGCGAGGAGAGTGCGGCCGTGGGTGCGGCCGGAGGCGAGGGTGTAGCCGCCGGAGGGGAGGCCGTTCGGGGAGCGGGCGCCCAGGTGTTTCAGGGCCTCGGTGGTGCCGGGGCCGTCCAGGTAGACCGTGAAGGCGGCCGACGTGGGCGGTTCGCCGACCGGCACGATGTGGTCGGCGCCGGCGGCGCGCAGGGCGGAGTCGACGACCTTGCGGGCCGCGGGGTCCGTGTCCGGGCCGACGACCTCCACGACCCGGTCGGGGACCGTGAACCGGCCGGGTCCGGTCTGCATGGTCTGAGGCTGTGGCCACACCACGGGCTGGGGCGGGGCGGCGGACGCGGTGGCGGTCAGGGACGGAGTGGTGGTGAGACCGGCGGCCATCAGCAGCACGGCGGCCACCCTCGCTGATCTCATCGAGCGTCTACGAAAGGTGAATTCATCCACCGAGTGAGTCTATGAATGTTGATTGCATCATTCAATGGTGGGGTCGTCCGCAATCTTGACGGGCGGAATGTTACCGGTAACATTTCCTGTCGTGCTGAGAGAGACCCGCGTTGTCCAAGCCCCCGTGTTCAGCCCGGCCGCCGTCGTCGCCTCCTGTGTCGGCTTCGTCCTCATCGGGGCGTTGCAGGCGCTGTACGGCCCGGCGATCCCCGCGTTGCGCGCGGAGTTCGGGCTGTCCCCGTCCGGTGCGGGGCTCGGGCTGAGCGCGCACTTCGTCGGTGGGGTGGGCGGGGTGCTGCTGTGCGACCGGCTCTACGGGCGGATCGGCAACCGGCGGATCCTCGGCGGCGCGTACCTCCTCATGGCGGCCGGCGCCGCACTCTTCGCCCTCGCGCCGAACTGGCCCGTCGCCCTCGCCGCCGCCCTGCTCGCCGGGCTCGGCTTCGGCGGCATCGACTACGGCCTCAACCAGCTGTTCGCCATCGGCTTCGGCCACCGCTCCACCGCCATGCTGAACATCCTCAACGCCCACTTCGGCATCGGCGCGATCCTCGGCCCGGCCCTCATCGGCACGGTCGGCGCCGAGCACTACCCGGCGGTGTTCGCCGGCTTCGCGCTGGCCAACCTGCCCCTGCTGTGGTGCCTGAAGGGCGTACGGGACCGGGCGCCGCAGCCGTCCGAGGGGGCGTACGACTCCGGCGGCGCCCTCGGCCGGAGCCTCGCCTCCGTGCTCGGCGTGTTCGTCGCCCTCTACGTCCTGCACGTCGGTATCGAGGCGGGCGTCGGCGGCTGGGAGCCCACCCATCTGGAGACCGTCGGCTACGGCGCCGGGGTCGCCGCCACCGCCACCTCCGTGTACTGGCTGATGATGACCGTGGGCCGGTTCCTGGTCGCCCCGATCGCCCTGCGCTACTCGCCCCAGGCCATCATCACCGTCTCCTGCGCCGGGATGACGGTCTGTCTGATCCTTGCATCCGTAAGTGAGTTGGCGCCTTACGCCTATGCCGGTGTCGGTCTCTTCATCGCGCCGATCTTCCCCACCGGCCTGCCCTGGCTGCATCGGGCCGCCCCGCGCGCCCGGCGTGCCGGTGCTCTGGTCATCGCCGCCTCCATGGCCGGCGGAGTGGTGGCCGGACCGGCGCTCGGCAAGGCCATCGAGTGGTCCGGCGTCGAGGCCGTACCGCTGCTTCTCGGGGGTGTCTCGGCGCTGTGCCTGGCCGCGACCCTCTGGCTCATCCGCAGTACCCGAACCTCCGCGCACTGAAGGGAAGCCCCGCATGTCCGCACTCACCACCACGTCCGACGGATTCCTGCTGCACGGCGAGCCGTTCCGCATCGTCTCCGGCGCCATGCACTACTTCCGCGTCCACCCCGACCAGTGGGCCGACCGGCTGCGCAAGGCCCGCCTGATGGGCCTGAACACGGTGGAGACGTACGTTCCGTGGAACGCCCACCAGCCGGACCCCGAGGGCGAGTTGGTCCTCGACGGCATCCTCGATCTGCCCCGCTATCTGGCCCTCGCCCGCGAGGAGGGCCTCAACGTCCTGCTCCGGCCCGGCCCGTTCATCTGCGCCGAGTGGGACGGCGGCGGCCTGCCCGGCTGGCTCACCTCGGACACCGACATCGCGCTGCGCAGCTCCGACCCCCGCTTCACCGCCGCCATCGACCGCTACCTCGACCAGCTGCTGCCCCCGCTGCTCCCGCACATGGCCGCGAACGGCGGCGCCGTCATCGCCGTCCAGGTGGAGAACGAGTACGGCGCCTACGGCGACGACACCGCCTACCTCAAGCACCTCGAACAGGGCTTCCGGGACCGGGGCGTCGAGGAACTCCTCTTCACCTGCGACCAGGTCAACCAGGAACACCTCACCGCCGGCAGCCTGCCCGGCGTCCTCACCACCGGCACCTTCGGCGGCAAGATCGACTCCGCCCTCGCGGAGCTGCGCACCCACCGGCCCGAAGGCCCCCTGATGTGCGCGGAGTTCTGGGTCGGCTGGTTCGACCACTGGGGCGGCCCGCACCACACCCGCAGCGCCGCCGACGCCGCCGCCGACCTGGACCGGCTGCTGTCCGCGGGCGCCTCCGTCAACATCTACATGTTCCACGGCGGCACCAACTTCGGCTTCCACAACGGCGCCAACCACCACCACACCTACGAGCCCACCGTCACGTCCTACGACTACGACGCCCCGCTCACCGAGTCCGGCGACCCCGGCCCCAAGTACCACGCCTTCCGCGAGGTCATCGCCCGCCATGTCCCCGTACCGGACGAGCCGGTCCCGGCGCCGTCCGTCAAACTCGCCCCGCTCACCGTCGAGTTGGACCAGCGCGCCCCGCTGCTCCCGCACGCCGCCACCCTCGCCGCGCCCCTGCGCACCGAGTCCCCGGCGATGATGGACGAACTCGGCCTCGCCTCCGGCTACGCCCTCTACCGTGCCGTCCTTCCCACGGCCGGTCCCGGCCTGCTGCACTTCGCGGGCGGCGTCGGCGACCGCGCCCAGGTCTTCGTGGACGGCGCACCCGTCGGCGTCCTCGAACGCGAACGCCACGACGAGACCCTCGCGGTCCGTGTGCCCCGCACCGGTGCCACCCTGGAGGTGCTCGTCGAGAACATGGGCGGCGTCAACTACGGCCCCCGCATCGGCACCCCCAAGGGACTGCTCGGCCCCGTCACCCTCAACGGCGCCGCCCTGCACGGCTGGGACTGCCACCCGCTGGCCCTCGACGACCTCGCCGCCGTGCCGTTCGCGCCGTCCGACGCGGCCACCGCCTTCGAACCGGCCTTCCACCGGGGCACCTTCGAGGTCACCGACCCCGCCGACACCTTCCTGTCCCTGCCCGGCTGGACCAAGGGCCAGGCCTGGATCAACGGCTTCCACCTCGGCCGCTACTGGAACCGCGGCCCCCAGCACACCTTGTACGTCCCCGGCCCGGTCCTGCGCGCCGGCGGCAACGAGCTGATCCTGCTCGAACTGCACGCCACCACCGCCACCCGCGCCCAGCTGACCGACACCCCCGACCTTGGACCGGTGAACCCCTGATGCCCCACCACCGCCTGCGCGTCCCCGCGGCGCCCGCACCCCCGCTCACCGGCCATCTGCCCTTCACCGACGCACCCGGCGTACCCGACCCGATCGAGGTCACCAGCCGCTATCTCACCCGCGGCGGCCACCCCTGGTTCCCGGTCTCCGGCGAGTTCCACTACACCCGCTACCCGGCCGCCGAGTGGGAGGAGGAACTGCTGAAGATGAAGGCGGCCGGCGTGACGGTCGTCGCCAGTTACCTCATCTGGATCCACCACGAGGAGACCGAGGGCCGTATCCGCTTCGACGGCGACCGCGACCTGCGCCGCTTCGCCGAACTCTGCGCCCGCCACGGCCTGGACTTCATCCCGAGGATCGGGCCCTGGGTGCACGCCGAGGTCCGCAACGGCGGCCTGCCCGACTGGGTCCTGGCCCGCGACTGCGTCCCACGCACCGACGACCCGGCCTACCTGGACGCCGTACGCCCCTGGTACGCGGCGATCGCCGAACAACTCCGCGGCCTCGACCGCGCCCACGGCGGCCCGATCGTGGCGATCCAGATCGAGAACGAGCTCTACGACCAGCCCGGCCATCTGCTCACCCTGAAACGCATGGCCCAGGAGGCGGGCCTCAGCGCCCCCCTGTGGACGTCGACCGCCTGGGGCGGCGTCCAGCTCCCGCCCGACGAACTGCTGCCCCTGTACGGCGGTTACACCGAGACCTTCTGGACCGAGGCCGACGGCGGCTGGCCCGACACCTGCCGCAAGCACTTCTTCTTCACCCACCAGCGCGACGACGAGGGCATCGGTGCGGACCTGCGGCCGGTGACCGCCGTCCGCGGCAGCGCCCCGGACGCCTTCGCGGACCGATTCCCCTGGGCCACCTGCGAGTTGGGCGGCGGCATGGCGGGCTCCTACCACCGGCGCCCGCGGGTGGACGCCGCCGACGTCGCCGCGCTCGGGCTCACCAAGATCGGGTGCGGTTCGGTGTGGCAGGGCTACTACATGTTCCACGGCGGCACGAACCCGCTGGGCGAGCTGACGACCCTTCAGGAGTCCCACGCCACGGGCTATCCCAATGACCTGCCCGTGCTGACGTACGACTTCCAGGCCCCGCTCGGCGAGTACGGGCAGTACCGGCCGGTGTACGACGAACTCCGGCTCCAGCACCTGATGTTGGCGGACTTCGGGCGGCTGATCGCGCCGATGGCGAGCGTGCTGCCGGCCGAGCGGCCGCGGGGGCAGGACGACCGGGAGACCTTGCGGTGGGCGGTGCGCGGGGATGGTTCGTCGGGGTTCCTGTTCGTCAACAACCACCAGCCGCACGAGCCGTTGCCGGACCATCCGGGGACGTCGTTCAGTGTTGCCTTTGAGGAGGGGGAGTTGAGCTTCCCGTCCGTGCCGGTGACCGTGCCGTCCGGTGCCTCGTTCTGCTGGCCGCTGCGCCTTGACGTGGGCGGGGTGCGGGTGGAGTGGGCGACGGCTCAGCCGGTCTGCACGGTGGAGGACGACGGCCGAACCGTGCTGGTGCTGGCCGCCGTTGACGGTATCGCTCCTGAACTTGCCCTGAGTGGCGCGGCTTCCGTCTCGGCTCCGTCCGGGGAGGTCTCGCACGGGGACGGGCGGGTGCTGGTCACCGGGGTGCGGGCCGGGACGGACGCACTCGTCGAGGCGCAGACCGTGGGTGGAGAGCGGGTGGGGCTGCTGGTGCTGGACGCTGCTACGGCCCGTACCGCCTACCGGGGTGTGCTGTGGGGCGCCGAGCGGCTGGTGCTGGCCGACGGCGGGGTCGTCTTCGACCAGGACGAGATGCGGGTGCACAGTGCCGTCGAGCGGCCGTCGTACGCCGTGTTTCCTTCGCCGAAGTCCGGTGGGGTGCGGGACGGGGTGTTCACGCGGTTCGTGCTGGGAGAGCGGCGTGCGGCCGGGGAGGCGTCCGTCCGTCTTGTCAGGGCCGCCGGGCCCGCGCCTGAGCCGGTGACCGGCGTCATGGGGCGGGCGAGTGCACCGGAGGACAAGTGGTTCGAGACGGTGGCGGCCGAGTATGTCGTGTCGCTGCCGGACGAGGTGCCGAGCGGGACCTTGTTGCGGATTCACTGGGCCGGGGATGTGGGGCGGGCGTATGTGGGGGACGTCCTTGTCGCTGACCAGTTCTTTTCCGGGCGGGTGTGGGACATCGGGCTGGATCGGGTGCCGGTGGGGGAGCTGCGGGTGCGGATCCTGCCGGGGGTTGGGGGGGACGGTGGTGTGTATGTGGCGGAGGGGGGTCGGAGTGCGGCGTTCATCGAGCGGGTGGAACTCGTGACCATTCGCCGTTGGGCTGTGGGGTGAGGTGGCGGGTGCGGGTGCGATGTGGCTGGTCGCGCAGTTCCCCGCGCCCCTGGAGCGGCGTTGTACGGCCGTATGCTGAGGGCTCCCCCGGCCCTCTCCAGAGGAAGTACTCCGATGAGCCCTCGTTCCGCCGACTCTCCCGCGCCCAAGGGCCGCAGTCGACGTAACTTCGCGGGGGCCCGGCCCGTCATGGATGACGTGGCCCGGATGGCCGGGGTGTCGAAGCAGACCGTTTCCCGGGTGCTCAATGATCATCCCGCGGTGCGGGACGAGACCCGGGAGGCGGTGCGGGAGGCGATGCGGGTGCTCGGGTACCGGCCCAGTGCCAGTGCCCGGTCGCTGGCCAGCGGGCGGACCCGGATGGTCGGGGTGATCTCCTTCGACGCCGCCCGCTACGGGCCCGCCAGCATCCTCACCGCCATCAACACCGCCGCCCAGGACGCCGGTTATCTGCTCAGCTCCATCGCCCTCGACGACACCGCCGACCACGCCACCGTCGCCGAGGCCGTGCAGCGGCTGTCCGCCGAGGGCGCCGACGGGGTGATCGCCATCGCCCCGCAGTACCAGGTGGGGCAGGCGCTCGCCGACACCCGGCTCGGCACCCCGCTGGTGGTCATGGAGAACGAGATCAGGGGCGGCACCCCGCTCGCCACCGCCGACTCCCGGGGCGGCGCCCACAAGGCCACCGAGCATCTGCTGACCCTCGGGCACGCCACCGTGTGGCACATCGCGGGGCCGGCCGGCTGGACCTCCGCCGACCAGCGGGTGGCCAGCTGGCAGGACACCCTCAAGGCGGCCGGCGCCGAGATCCCCCCGCCGCTCCCCGGCGACTGGAGCGCCGGCTCCGGGTACGAACTGGGCCGGGAGCTGGCCCGGCGCACGGATGTCACCGCCGTGTTCGCCTCCAACGACCAGATGGCCCTCGGGCTGCTGCACGCCCTCCATGAGGCGGGCCGCCGGGTCCCCGACGACATCAGCGTCGTCGGCTACGACGACATCCCCGAGGCCGCCCACTTCCTGCCCCCGCTGACCACCGTGCGGACGGACTTCGCCGAGATCGGGACCCGGCTGCTGCGGCTGCTGCTCGACCGGATCGACGGGCGGGCCGAGGCCGACACAGGGGGCGAGTCGATGATCCCCGTCGAGCTCGTCGTGCGGCGCAGCACCGGGCGGCCGGGGCGCGGCTGACGGTCGGTCCGTCACGGCGACCACCCGTTCGAGGGTGGGAAAAGGGTCTCGGTCGAACGCGGGTGTGAGGTGCCGCACGCGGGGGCGGAAGATACCCCCGGGGCGTCTCAGGACTTTGTTGTGATCGGCGTCACAAAAGGGCTACCGTGAAATGGCTGGGAGGACTCCGCCGGGGGCGAGCCGAACGGAGGCACGCCACCTGGCCCACCTCCGGGTGAGGGAAGTGATTCTGTTGTCCGTCTCCTGGGACGACATCGGTGGGCTCGTCGACGCCCACGAACGGTTCCTGGCCGGTGCGCGGGTCGACGCGGACGTCCGGGACTCGGTCCTGGACTCCTGGAAGCGGTGCCGCTCCGCGGGGCTCGAACCGGACCGGCTGCTGGTGCCCTACGCCCCCGACCTCACCCTCGACGACGCCTTCCTGCACGCCGCCGACCCGGTCCTCGCCGACCTGGCCGTCTCGCTCACCGACGCCGGCACGACCATCGCCTTGTGTGACGGACTGGGCCGGATGATCCAGCGGCTCGGCGGCGGGCGGCGGCTGTGCGACCGGCTCGACGAAGTGCGGTTCGCCCCTGGGTTCGACGCCTCCGAACAGGTCGTCGGCACCAACGGCGTCGGCACCGCCCTCGCCGAACGCGGCCCCGTCTACGTCGTCGGCCGGGAGCACTTCGCCGACTGCCTCCAGCCCTTCGCCTGCGCCGGCGCTCCCGTCCGCAACCCGCTCAGCGGACGCATCGAGGCCGTCCTCGACCTGACCTGTCTGCGCGACGAGGGCGACCCGGCCATGCTGCGGCTGGTCCGCGAGGCCGCGCACGCCATCGAGGCCCGGCTGCTGGACCAGGCCACCGAACGCGAACGGGCGCTGCTCGCCGCGTACCGGCGGGCGGCCGGGCCCTCGACGCAGTGGCGGCAGCCCGCGTGGGGCACCGACACCGACGGCGACGAACTGGGCCGCGTCGACCGGGCCGTGCTGCGCGAGAAGGCCGAGGAACTCCTCGCCTCGCCGCACCGCACCCTCGAAGAGGTCACCCTGTCCGGCGGCCGTACCGCCACCCTGCTGCGCCGTCAGGTTCAGGGCGCGGCGGGCGAGACGGGCGTCGTCGTCGAGGCCCGCATCCTCGGCAGCCCCCGGCTGCGCCAGGTCACCGTCACCACCCGGCCGGTGTCCGTGCAGGCGCTACCGGTCGCGGTCGCACCCATGCCGACGCCGGCCCCCTCGCCGACGCCGGCCCAGGCATCCGCACCGGCACAGGCCGCTCCGCGCGGCGGCACGCTGCGTACGGTCGTACGGCCGCCGGGCGGGGACGGCGTGCGGGCGACCGGCGCTGCGGCCCCGTCAGCCGGTCCGGCGCCTTCGCTCGCCGAACCACGCGCCGACGCCCGTCTCCTCCTCGTCGGCGAACCCGGCGTCGGGCGGCTCGCCGTGTTGGCGCGGCGGCGGCTTGAGTTGCTGCATGACGCCGGGGTGCGGATCGGCACCACCCTCGACGTCACCCGCACCGCCGAAGAACTCACCGAGGTCACCGTCCTGCGGTTCGCCGACTTCGTCGCCGTCGATCTGCCGGACGCGGTGCTGCGGGGCGAGGAGCCGGGGCCGCTCGGCGCGGACACCCCGCTGCGGCGGGTCGCCCTGGGCGCCGTACACGAGGAATCGCATCTGCATGCCGTAGGGGACACCGTGCGGTACGCCGCGGCGACCCCGCAGGCCCGGAGTCTGGACGCCCGGCAGTCCATGCTGGAGGCCGTGCCGGTCGCGGGCAGCGGGTGGTTCGCCCAGGACCCGGCGCGCGGTGAGCGGATCCTCGGGGCCGGCGTGCACTCGCTGATCACCGTGCCGCTGCGGGCCCGCGGCGCCACGCTCGGCGTCGTCGGCTTCCACCGCGCCGACCAGACCGCGCCCTTCGAGGACGACGACCTCGCCCTCGCCCAGGAACTCGCCGGCCGGGCCGCCATCTGCATCGACAACGCCCGCCGCTACACCCGCGAGCACAACACCGCGCTCGCCCTCCAGCGGAGCCTGCTGCCACGCGGGCGCTCCGAGCAGAGCGCCGTCGAGGTCGCCTGCCGCTATCTGCCCGCGCAGGCCGGGGTCGGCGGCGACTGGTTCGACGTCATCCCGCTGTCCGGGGCCCGCGTCGCGCTGGTCGTCGGGGACGTCGTCGGACACGGGCTGCACGCCGCCGCGACCATGGGGCGGCTGCGCACCGCCGTCCACAACTTCTGCTCCCTCGACCTGCCGCCCGACGACCTCCTCACCCACCTCGACGACCTCGTCGGCCGGCTCGACCGCGGCGAGGGCTGGGCGGCGGAGAACAGCCCCGACTCCGGGATCGTCGGCGCGACCTGTCTGTACGCCGTCTACGACCCGGTGTCCCGGCGCTGCACCCTCACCCGCGCCGGGCACCCGCTGCCCGCGGTCGTCGCCCCCGACGGCACGGTGACCTTCGTCGACCTGCCGTCCGCGCCGCCCCTCGGACTCGGCGGGATGCCCTTCGAGACGGTCGAGCTGGAGCTGGCCGAGGGCAGCCAACTCGTCCTCTACACCGACGGATTGGTCGAGGACCGGCACCGTGACATCGACACCGGCCTGGAGCAGCTCCGCACCGTCCTCGGCCGCGCCGGGCGCCCGCCGGAGGAGACCTGCGAGGCGGTCCTGGACGCGCTGTTGCCGGCCCGGCCCAGCGACGACGTGGCCCTGCTGGTCGCCCGCACCCACGCCCTGGACTCCGACCGGGTCGCCCAGTGGGACGTGCCCAGCGACCCGTCGGCCGTCTCCCGCTACCGCGCCGCCGTCACGGAGCAACTCGCCGCCTGGGGCCTGGAGGACCTCTCCTTCACCGCCGAACTCGTCGCCAGCGAACTGGTCACCAACGCCATCCGCCACGCGACCGGCCCGGTCCAACTCCGCCTGCTCCGCGACCGCGCCCTGATCTGCGAGGTCTTCGACGGCAGCAGCACCTCCCCCCGACTGCGGCGCGCGAGGAACGAGGACGAGGGCGGTCGCGGCCTCTTCCTGGTCGCCCAGCTCACCGAACGCTGGGGGACCCGCTACACCCCGGAGGGCAAGACCATCTGGACGGAGATGCCGTTGCCGAGACGGCGGTGACTCATTTCGCCGTCGCCCCGCACAGCGTCAGGGTCACCGGCCCGCCCCGCCCCGCGGCAGTGTCACCGTGAAGACGGTCCTGCCCGGTTCGCTGCTGACCTCCACGGTGCCGCCGTGCGCCCGTACCAGTGAGCGGGCCACGGCCAGGCCCAGGCCGCTGCCGCCGCGGTCCCGGCTGCGGGCCTTGTCGACACGGTAGAAGCGGTCGAAGACGCGCTCGCGGTCGGCGGGCGGGATGCCCGGACCCGCGTCCATGACCTCGACCCGCGCCTGCCCGCCGGCCTCGGACACCGTCAGGCACACCGGGGTCGCGGCCGGGGTGTGGATGGCCGCGTTGGTGAGGAGGTTGTCCAGGACCTGGCGGATGCGGTGCGGGTCCACCCGTAGCGCCACCGACTCCGGGCCGTCCGCCACCGTCAGCGGCCGGTCCGGGTGGGCCGCGCGGAACGCGTCCGCCGCGTCGTGGACCAGCGTCACCAGATCCGTGTCGGCCGGCCGCAGCGGGGTCTCCACCTCCGCCGCGTCCAGACGCGCGAGCAGCAGCAGGTCGTCGAGGAGGACACCCATGCGGGCCGCCTCGGCCCGCAGCCGGGCCAGGTGCTTGTCCCGTTCCTCGGGGGCGTTGGCGGCGGCGTACTGGAAGAGGTCCGCGTAGCCCCGTACCGACATCAACGGCGTGCGCAGTTCGTGCGAGGCGTCGGCGACGAACCGGCGGAGCCGCTGCTCGGCCTCCGAACGCACCGCGAGCGAGCGGTCGATGTGCTCCAGCATCGAGTTGAACGCGGTGCGCAGCTCCTCGACCTCCGGGCCACCGCCCTTGCGGTCGGCGCGCAGCGGCAGCCGGGCCGCCGACTCGGTCAGATCGTGCGAGGCGATGCCGTGGGCGGTGGACGCCATGTCGCTCAGCGGCTTCAGTCCGCGCCGCAGCACCTTCCGGCCGAACAACACGAGGGCCAGCAGGGCAAGGCCGAAGGCGATGACCTGGACCGTGATCAGCTGGCCCACGGTGTCGTCGATGTCGTCCATGGGCGCCGCGCTGACCAGGATCACCCCGGGTTCGACCTCGCAGGCGCGCAGCCGGTACTCGCCCGCGCCCGCCAGATGCTCGGTGCGGGTCACGTCCCTGCCGCCGGCGGCGGTGGTCTTGACCTCGGCGACCGCCGTGAACTCGTCGACGTCCTTCGGCAGGTCGGTCGGGTCCTCGGGCGTGCGCAGCACCGGGGCCCCGTCCTTCACGTCGTACACCGCGTAGTACCAGCGCCAGTACTTCTTGCCCGCGAGACTGCCGGACTCCGCGATGCTCTTGGACTGGGCGACCTGGGCGATCGACAGCTGTTCGTTCAGCTGGTTCGACAGGTAGTCGCGCATGTACGTCGTCAGGACCGTGCCCACGACACCGAACACGACCAGGGCCAGCGCGCCGAGACCCAGCGCGAGCCGGGTCCCGAGCCGCATCCGCCGGTACGCCGAGCGCAGCCGCCCGATCACTCCGCGGCCTGCCGGATGACGTACCCGAAGCCCCGTACGGTCTGGATCAGCGGATCGTCACCGGTCTCGTCCAGCTTGCGGCGCAGCCGGCTGACGACCAGCTCGACGACGTTCGAGCGGCCCCCGAAGCCGTACTCCCACACATGGTCGAGGATCTGCGCCTTGGTCAGCACGGTCGGCGACTTGCGCATGAGGTAGCGCAGCACCTCGTACTCGGTCGGGGTGAGCGTGAGCAGCTTTCCGCCGCGCCGCACCTCGCGGGTGTCCTCGTCCATCGTCAGATCCGCGACCCGCAGCACCGAGCGCTGGAAGCCGGGGCCCGCGGCGCGCCGCAGCACCGTCCGCAGCCGGGCCATCAGCTCCTCCACCGCGAACGGCTTGACCAGGTAGTCGTCCCCGCCCCGGGTCAGCCCCGCGACCCGGTCGGCGACCGCGTCCCGGGCGGTGAGGAACACCACCGGCACCATCGTGCCCGAGCGGCGCAGCCGGTCCAGGACCCCGAACCCGTCGAGGTCGGGCAGCATCAGGTCGAGCACCACGATGTCCGGGTGGAACTCCGCGGCACGGCTCAGCGCCTCCTCGCCGGAGTTCGCGGTGACCGCCTCCCAGCCCTCGTAGCGGGCGACCGTCGCCACGAGGTCGGCGATCGGCGGGTCGTCGTCCACGACGAGGAGGCGTACTTTTTCCACCCGTTCATAGTGCGGCACGCGGCCCCACAGACCAGAGCCGTATCCTCCCCGAGGCCACATCGATAACCACTTGAAAGTTGTACGACAGCTGATCGACAGGTCGCTCAAGCGAAGCTCGAGTCCCAGGCCCCGATCAAGGAGCTCCGTTCCGTGACGACGACCGTCAAACCGCCCACCGCGCCCCCCACGGCGATACGGCCCAAAGTGGTGGCCCGCACGGGCCTGTACGGCCTGATCGCCGCGAACGTGGCCGTGGTGGCCGTCTTCTTCGCCCAAGCCGGCTTCGCCTCCAACGCGCTGATCGTGCTCGGCCGCCTCTTCGGCCTCTACGGCGCCCTCTTCATGGCCTTCCAGCTGCTGCTGGTGGCCCGGCTGCCCTGGCTCGACCGCCGGATCGGCATGGACCGGCTCACGTCCTGGCACCGCTGGACCGGCTTCAGCATCCTGTGGACGCTCCTCGCGCACGCCGTCTTCATCGCCTTCGGCTACGCCGAGGGCACCGCCATGGGCCCGATCGGCACGGTCGTCGACCTCGCCGAGACCACCGAGGGCGTGCTCCGGGCGATCGTCGCGCTGGGGATCATCATCGTCGTCGGCGCGGTCTCGGGCCGCTGGGCCCGGCGCCGGCTCGCGTACGAGACGTGGCACTTCATCCACTTCTACACATACGTGGCCGTGGTGCTCGCCATCACCCACCAGATCGCGGCCGGTACGACGTTCACCTCGTCCTCCGTCGCGAGGACCTACTGGTACGGCGTGTGGACCGTCGCCCTCGGCGCGGTCGTCCTGGGCCGCGCGGTGCTGCCGCTGTGGCGGAACCTGCGCCACCAGTTCCGGGTCGAGGCGGTCGTCCCCGAGTCCGACACCGTCGTCTCGATCTACATCACCGGCCGTGACCTGGACAAACTGCCCGCTCGCGCCGGCCAGTTCTTCCTCTGGCGGTTCCTGACCAAGGACCGCTGGTGGCAGGCGAACCCCTTCTCCCTGTCGGCCGCCCCCGACGGCCGCACCCTCCGCCTCACCGCGAAGGCCGCCGGCGCCGGCAGCGCCGCCCTGCGCCACCTCAAGCCCGGCACCCGGGTCTTCGCCGAGGGCCCCTACGGCGCCTTCACCGCGCTGCACCGCACCCGCCCGGAGTCGGTCCTGATCGCCGGCGGCGTCGGCGTCACCCCCATCCGCGCGCTGCTGGAGGAGCTGCACGGCCACGCGGTCGTCATCTACCGCGTCGCGAACGACCGCGACGCGGTCCTCTACGACGAGCTGCGCGAGCTGGCGGCCGCCAAGGGGGCCGAGCTGTACCTGGTGAGCGGCCCGGTGACCCCCGACAAGCTGGCGCCGAGCGAGCTGCTGCGCCTGGTCCCGGACATCGCCGACCGCGACGTCTTCCTGTGCGGGCCGCCGCCCATGATGAACGCGGTGCTGCGCAGTCTGCGCGAGCTGAACGTGCCCAAGGCGCAGACCCATTTCGAGCGCTTCAGCCTGGCGGGATGAGGAAGAGATCGTGAAGCGAGCCATACCTGTAGTCGTCCTCAGCATCGCGGGCCTGGTCCCGGTCTGGCGCTACGAACCGTCCCTGGGCGGCGGTACGACGACGGAGGCGGCCCCGACCCCCTCCGCGTCGTCCTCGTCCTCCGGAGGCTCCTCGTCGGGCACGGTCGTCAAGGGCACGACCGTGAACACCGAGAAGGGCCCGGTGGAGGTCCAGGTGACCTTCGCCGGCGAGAAGATCACGGCCGTCAAACTGCTCCAGCAGCCGAACCATCCGCAGACCACGGCCGCGGTGCCGAAGCTGGTCGCGCAGACGCTGGAGGCGCAGAGCGCGGACATCGACACGGTGTCCGGGGCGACGATCACGAGCGAGGCGTACAAGGAGTCGTTGCAGGCGGCGATCGACAAGAACGCGAAGTCGGCGTCGGCAGCGTCCCCGTCCCCCACGGCCTCTGAAGCTTCCGCCTTCCAGACGATCGACGGCTCCGCGCTGAACACGGAGAAGGGCCCCGTCCAGGTCCAGGTGACCTTCGAGGGCGAGAAGATCACCGCCGTGAAGATGCTCCAGCAGCCGAACCATCCGCAGACCACGGCGGCGGTGCCGAAGCTGGTGGCCGAGACGCTGGAGGCGCAGAGCGCGGACATCGACACGGTGTCCGGTGCGACGATCACGAGCGAGGCCTACAAGGAGTCCCTCCAGGCCGCGATCGACGCGAAGGGCTGATTCATGCACAGGGTCGAGCACGTCATGGGCTTCCCGGTGTCGCTGCGCGTCGACGACGAGGGCGACTTCGAGCAGGCCGGCGACGCCGTCTTCGCCTGGCTGCGCGAGGTCGACGCCCGCTTCAGCCCGTTCAAGCCGGACAGCGAGGTGTCCCGGCTGGGCCGAGGCGAGCTGGCGGAGCCGGACGTGAGCGACGACCTCCGTCTGGTCCTCGACCTGTGCGAGCACTACCGGACGGCGACGGGCGGCGCGTTCGATGTCCGTCTGCCGGGCCGGGACCTCGACCCCTGTGCGGTGGTCAAGGGCTGGTCGGTGCAGCGTGCGGCGGAGCTGCTCGCATCGGCGGGCGCGCGCCGCTTCGTCCTCAACGCCGGTGGCGACGTGGTCGCCGCTGGCGGGCCGTGGCGCGTGGGCGTACGGCACCCCGAACACGCCGACAAGCTGTGCACGGTGCTGTCGCTGACGGACGGGGCGGTGGCGACGTCCGCGCGCTACGAGCGGGGGGACCACATCATCGACGGGCGCACCGGGCGTCCGGCGACGGGGTTGCTGAGCCTGACGGTCGTCGCCGCCTCCCTGACGGAGGCGGACGCGGTGGCTACGGCGGCGTTCGCGATGGGGGCGGAGGGCGTCGACTGGGCGGCCTCTCTGCCGGGCGTCGAGGTGTTCGCGGTGGACGCGGAGCGGAAGGTGGTGCGGACGGCGGGGTTTCCGACGGCGGGGGCAGAGAGGGGCGCGTAGTGGCTTCAGGGGTTGGGTTGGCCGGCTTCCTTGGCCAGTTCCCGTTGAAGGCGTACGTGGGGGAATCGGTAGACGGCTCCGCTGCGTCGTAGCACTCCGCGTACATGAGCGTCTTCGAGAAACCTCATCAGTCTCAAGGGCGTTCGTCGGCAGGCCGCCAGCCAGTAGACGGTCACGGCGTATCTTGCCGCCGCGCTGCTGTGCAACACGAAAGTCGTCCCCAGCAGGAGGGTCAGGAACAGGGGGACGACCACGCTTGAGATGAGCGAGAACGAGGTTGCCAGTGACAAGGCGAGCGAGATGGCGGTGCCGCTCGTTCCGGCCCCGAGCAGAGCGAACAGCGCCCTCCGCCGATCCGACCGCAGGCTTGCCCGCGGACTGGCCGACTTCGGAGCAAGTCGGGACGGCGCGAAAAAAACGCTGCCCGGCAACGGCGACTGCGGGGCACTGAGCATCAGGACGGTGGTCAGACAGAGGGTTGCGATGACATCGATGTGGATCCCGCCGCGAGCGAAGTAGTCCAGCGCCACGAGGGGGATCGCGAACAGCAGACTCGCGTACCAGAGCAGCAGTCTCATGCCCCAGGGGCTGAGCGCTCGGTGTAGTTCCCACCAGGCGAAGTCGACCGTCCCCAGACGGTCCATATGCGCCGCGAGGTACGACAGCCAACGCCGTCCCTTCTCCGGTGGGGCGTCGAAAGGATGGTCGCCGCGGTAGGCGGTGGAGATGAGGGCGTCGAGCAGGTGCGTCTCGATCTGTCCGGAGTCCGGGAACACCAGGAGCTCCGCGGGATCGGTCGAAGGCTCCCGATAGACCTCCGCTGCCAGCTGGAGCATGAAGGGTGTCTTCAGGACCTGTGCCAGGGGGCGGGAAGACTGAGTACGGAGAGAGCTGAAGACCGGCCCCCACCGGCCGTCGCCCTCCAGAAGGCCTTGCGAGAGGTAGCGGAGCGCGTCGTCTGCCTCCAGCGGTTCGAGTTCCACGACCGTGGCCTGTCCCAGTCGGAGGCCGATCTGACGGACGGCGGACTCGTACGCGGCGGTGCGTGAGGTCAGGACATAGGTGCCTGCCATGGAGCGGTTCAGAGCTTTGATCGCCATGGTGTGGCTATTGCGGGGCAGTTCGTCGAGCCCGTCCAGGAACGGCAGGACCCCGCCCCCCGCCACCAGGCGTTCCAAGCCATCTCGTTCGAGCGTGCGGAGGAGCCCCGGGTGATCGCGCCGCAGACAGTCGACGATCCAGTCGGTGAGTGTCAGGACATTGGGGTCCCATGAAGCCATCGGCAGCATGACCGGTACCGGGAGGTGGTGGTTCTTCCTTCTCATCACCAGCAGGGCGAGTGCGAGCCGGTACGCGGCTGTCGTCTTGCCCGATCCCGCCGCCCCGAGCAGCACGAGGCGCCCGTTCGGCACGGACGCGAAGAGGCCGCCGGGATCGGTCAAAAGATCGCCGGAGGCCATGGCCATGCGTCCGGGGTCGGCCCTGGACACCAGCCTGCGGCTGAGGGTCCAGCGGAGCGGGAGGAGATCGGGGCCGTCGGCCCTGCGGAGGTTCAGTTCCTCGTTCAGTTGCCAGTACACCTCCTCGGCCAGCATGTCCCTCGCCTCGGCGAATTCCGATTCGAGGAACAGCGGGTCCCAGCCCCGCCCCGAGTCGCCCAGATCATGCTGTGTGGCCGCCTCGGCAGGCGCGCGCCTGCTGATCAGCTCGGCCACGGGTGCCACGCCCTCCGCCGTCACTCCGGTGACCTGCGCCTTACGGGTCGACGGCACCAGGAACCCGGGCAGGCCGTCGGTCGAGCCGTTCGGCAGGACGACGGGCAGGAAGCGGGCCGGATACGTGTAGTACACGTCCCGGAGCTGGATGACCTCGTCGTCCGGCAGACGACCGTACTCGGCCGACGCTACGGGCAACACCAGCTCCGCTCTCAGGAGTTGCTCCCGCTGCCACTGCGGCCAGTCCTCCTGACGCTGGCCGGGCGGCAGATCCAGCCGGGCGTCGATGCCTCGGTCGCGCAGGAGGTACCACAGTTCCCGTACGGCCTCAAAGTGGGCGGGGGAGTCGAAGGCGTAGGTGATGAACACCCGTTTGCCGCGTTCATCGGAGTACCTCAGCCCCGTCAGCGCCGCCGGCTCCAGGGGCATGTTGCGGGTGAACTGGCGCAGGAGATCCTGTCGTACGGACTCCTCCAGCGGCTCGCTCTCGGGGACATCCCCGTCCGTGAGATACGAGACGAGGCGCTCCGAGGCCGCCAGCAGGCTGCCGGGGTGCCCCGGCTGGTCCCTGACGGCCGCGAGGACCTCCTCGTACGCGTAGATGGGGCGGTAGGGCACCTCGACGTCACCCCAGTAGCGCTCGGGGTCGTCGACATGGCTCAGATAGCGGCCGAACGTCGACTGCGCATAACGGCGGCCGTGCTCCAGTCGGTCGGCCTCGCCGTTCTCGACCCGCATCGGCACCGGGAACATGCGCAGCTGATCGCCCGCGCGCTGCCGGTCCACCGACGCGGCAACGGCCTCCGCGCCGTCGATCGCCTGGTTGCTCAGGGTGAAACAGTTGACCAGGATGTCGGGGAACTGGACGGTACAGATGCCCGCGGTGTCACTGAGGCCCGTGCGGCTGTCGATCAGGATGAAGTCGTAGTGCTCCCGCATGGTGCGCTTGAGGGCCTCGATGAAGCCGCCGCCGCCGAGGCGTTCGTAGAAGTTGTTCCAGTCGAAGGTGGTGACGAGCGACGAGTACAGATGGTCCTGGCGGCCCGCCGGGATCAGATCGATGGCCCCTCGCTCGGGGAAGTCGTGCTCCACGGACAAGGCGTACGGCTCGATCTCGGCGAGTGTTTCGTGCCAGTCGGGCTCGTCCGGGGTGGCCGGGTCCGTTGCGGCCGTCGCGAACTCCCACACCAGGTCCATGACTCCGGGTGAGGAGAGCAGCTCCTTGTCCGGGAGGAACGGATGGAAGTAGCGGTGCAGACCCGGCGCTTCGAGGTCCCAGTCCACGATCAGGACCCGCTTGCCCCGTGAAGCCAGGATCCAGGCGGCGTTGGCCAGGGCCATGGTGCGCCCGGTGCCGCCCTTGTAGGAGTAGAACGTGATGATCCGCGCCCTCGATGCCCCGGCCCTCAACGTCCCAGGCCTCCCGGTCCGGTGAGGACCGGACGGAACTGCGGCCCGGTCTCGTTGACGCGGCGTACGACGTCGGCCATGCGCATGATGCGCCCCTGGATCTCGATGAGCACCTGGCCGAGGACCCGCTCGAAGTCCTGCATCGACGGCATGTCGCCGCGGAAGGCGCCGCCCCCCGCGTCCATCCAGTTGCCCAGACTGGCATAGAGCCGGTTGTAGAGGTCACTGCCCCGCGGCCCCTTGCTCAGCTCGTCCAGGTCCGAGGGCACCAGCACGATCGAGTTGCGGGACCGGGTCCGGTCCAGTCTGGCGAACAGCTCCTGGTACGCGTTCAGTTCGACCGCCCGGGAATCGACGATGAGCACGACCAGACAGCTGCGTTCCGCGGGTCCTTCGAGGAGTGTGAACAGGGAGTCGTCGGCGGGCAGTACCTGAGATTCCATGTCCCGGGTGAAGGCCACGCCCTGGGCCCGTACGACGATGCTGCCGGAGAAGGCCGGATGATACGGCCGCCAGTCCACCAACTCCTCGCCGTACAGGTCGAGTTCGGCATGCTCGACATTCAGCATGTCGTCCCGTCGGCCGACCGCCACGACGAACACCACCTTTCTGGCGCCTCCTCCGGCGCGCGCGGCGGGGATCTGCCCGGCAGCCGGGGCAGGTCGCTCGGCCATGGCGAACGCGTTGGGCAGGGCGAGGAGGTCGGGGACCTGGTGCGGCGCCGGGGGCGTCTCCGCCGCCTTGAGGATCATGTCGGTGTAGCGATCGCGGAATTCGAGATACTGGTCCTTGTACTTGGGTCGCCGGACCAGGGTCCTGAGCCCGTACTTCTTGTAGTCCGCGCCGAACGCGTCCCGGGGGTCATGCAAACCACCGGCCACGGGCGGAAGTTCGGCACGAGAGGGCAGCCACCACACCGGAACGATGCTCTTCGTGCGGACGCCGGTCGCCTGTTCGTGCGCTGCCACGCGGGCGGCGAAGGCGGACCACTCCTTGCCGCTCACCTCGCTGATGAAGTAGTGCGGTGAGTAGACCGGCACGAAGACCTCGCACTGCGCAAGGGCCTCACTCAGCATGCCGGCCCACGGCCCCCCGCTCGGCTGCTCCCGGTCGATGAAACCCACCGAGTCGAGAGGCACGCCGCCCTTGGTGGACACATCGAGGCACAGATCCTCGTAGAAGCGGTCGAGGAACGGGTCCACTAGATCGGCACGCGCGTAGCTGAAGAAGAACCGCACCTGACCTCACTTGCCGTCGATGCCCGTCCGGTGGCGTGACACTACTGGAAAACACCGAGGGCGGGCTGCGAATCGCAGCCCGCCCTCGGTGTGCGAGGCAAGTCAGCCGACGTCCGAAGCGTCCAGCCGATACAGCCCGCTGTAGTCCGACACCGCCGTCCCGTTCTTCTTCACCCACGTCGAGATCTCGGAGTTCGACGAACCCTGGCCGCTGTCGCTGATCACGATGTAGTGGAGCTTGCCGGCCTTCACCAGGCTCTTCAGCTTCGCGAGAGTCATCGCGTCGTCGCTGCCGGACCAGCCGCCCATGGAGATGACCGGCTGGCCGGACTCCAGGATGATCGAGGACGCCGTCTGGTCGGTGGCGACCGCGACCAGCCACGTCGCTCCGTCCTGGTTCTTCTTCAGGTACGTGATCATCGCCGACGAGACCTGGGTGCCTCCGCCGCCCATGCCGCCACCGGCGTTGCCACTCCGCTCGCCCTGCGCATCGGACTCGGTGGACGAGGAGGAGGACGACGAGGCGCTGCCCGACGGAGGCTGGCCGTCGGAGCCGGTCGTACCGGTCGGAGCCTCTCCGCTCGGCCGTTCACCGCCGTCGCCACCCATACCGCCCCCGCCACCCATCCCACCGCCCGTGTTCGGACCCGCCGTCGGATTCGTGCCGTTCGCGCTCGCGGTCGTCGCCGCCGACACCGAGTACGCGGCGGGACCCGCCAGCAGGGCGACGACCGCGGCCAGCGCCGCGAAGCCCATCAACCGCTGCCGCCTCATGAAGCGGCCAAGGAGCAGGCCCAACACCGCCGCCGCACCCGAGACCCCGGCGACGACCTCCGCCACCGTGTACAGCGTCCCGGAGCCCGACACCCGCTGGAGCAGGACGACCGCCCAGACCGCGCTGACCGCGATCGCCCCCGGCAGCACCCAGCCCCACTTCGCCGCCGAACCCTCAACGAACGCCCGGTAGAGCATCACGCTCCCGATCCCGGCCAGCGCCGCGATGCCCGGTGCCATCGCCGTGACGTAGTACGGGTGGAAGGTGCCCTCGGCCAGTGCGAAGGTCACGTAGTGGAGGACGAACCAGCCGCCCCACAGCAGCAGCGCCGCCCGCCTGGCGTCCGTGCGCGGGGCCCGGCCGCGCAGTACCAGGCCGGCCACCAGCGCCACCAGCGCGAACGGGATCAGCCATGAGATCTGGCCGCCCATGATGCTGTTGAACAGCCGGTACAGGCCCGCCTCGCCGCCGAAGCTCGCCCCGTTGCCCTGCGAGCCCACCGACGAACTCGCCCCGAAGATCCGGCCGAAGCCGTTGTAGCCGATGACCAGGTCCCACACCGTGTTGTCGGTCGAGCCGCCGATGTAGGGGCGGGAGGAGGCCGGGATGAGGTCCACGACGACCATCCACCACGCGCTCGACACCACCAACGCCACCGTGCCGACCGCCAGGTTGCGGATACGCCGGCCGAGCGAGCCGCGCGCCGCCCACAGGTACACCAGGAAGAACGCCGGCAGCACCACGTACGCCTGCATCATCTTCGTGTTGAACGCGAACCCGATCGCCACACCGGACCAGACCAGCGGCATCAGCCGGCCCGTGCGCACGGCCTTCAGCAGGGCCGCCGCGCCCAGGAGCATCAGGAAGACGAGGATCGGGTCGGGGTTGGTGTCGCGGTTGATGGCCACCGTGATGGGGGTCAGGGTGAGCGCCAGCGCGGCGATCGTCGCCGCCACCACGCCGAAGTCCCGCTTGACCATGCGGTACAGCAGCGCCACCGAGCCCACCCCCACGGCCACCATCGGCAGCGCCAACTGCCAGGTGCCGTAACCGAGTACGCGAGCCGACAGGCCCATCACCCACAGCGCGAACGGGGGTTTGTCCACCGTGATGAAACTGCCCGCGTCCAACGCCCCGAAGAAGAACGCCTTCCAGCTCTTCGTGCCGGAGTAGACGGCCGCGTCGTAGAAGGAGTTGCCGGTGACGGAGGACAGGTTCCAGGCGTACAGGGCCGTCGCCAGGACCAGGACCGCCCAGAGGGCGGGGCGGGCCCAGCGGGGGTCGTCGGGCGCGCCGGTGAACACACGGCGCAGGCGGTCGCTGCGGGCCGGGGGAGCGGCGCGGTGTCCGCGCTCTCGGGCCGACGGTGGGGCGAGGGTCGTCATGGCGGTGACGATCCGGGCCGTCTCTGGGGGAACGCTGAGCCGGTCCTGAGGGAAGGGTGAGAATCAGCGGACTCACAGATCACGCACAGCGAGCACGGCGTCTTCGCAGGTCCGAAACACGACGGGTCTAGACTCACCGGAACGGCCGGTCCCGACGGGGCCGAAAGCGGGCAACTCCTGCCAGACCCGAAGGGTATTCGGCGTTTTGATACGGATAGATTCAGTCACCAAGCGGTACCCGGACGGCACGGTGGCGGTCGACCGGCTCTCGTTGGAGATACCCGACCGCGCCATCACCGTCCTCGTCGGACCCTCGGGCTGCGGCAAGACCACCACCCTGCGCATGATCAACCGGATGATCGAGCCCAGCGAGGGCACGATCCTCATCGACGGCCAGGACAGCCGGCAGCAGCCGGTCAACACCCTGCGCCGGTCCATGGGGTACGTCATCCAGAACGCCGGCCTCTTCCAGCACCGCACCATCATCGACAACATCGCGACCGTGCCCCGGCTGCTCGGCTGGAAGAAGGACAAGGCCCGCGAGCGCGCCCGGGAGCTCATGGACCGGGTCGGGCTCGACGGCTCGCTCGCCAAGCGGTACCCGTACCAACTCTCCGGCGGTCAGCAGCAGCGCGTCGGCGTCGCCCGGGCGCTCGCCGCCGACCCGCCCGTCCTCCTCATGGACGAGCCGTTCTCCGCCGTCGACCCCGTGGTGCGCAAGGGGCTTCAGGACGAACTCCTGCGGATCCAGGGTGAGTTGGGCAAGACCATCGTCTTCGTCACCCACGACATCGACGAGGCCGTCAAGCTCGGCACGATGGTCGCCGTGCTGCGCACCGGCGGCAAGCTCGCCCAGTTCGCACCGCCCGCGGAGCTGCTGTCGCACCCGGCGGACGAGTTCGTGGAGGACTTCCTGGGCGCGGACCGGGGCGTCCGGCGGCTCTCCTTCTTCCCGTCCACAGAGCTGGAACTGACCATGGCACCCGTCGTCACCGCGGGCGGCGGCACCGAGGGGGCGGACACCGGCGCCGAGTTCCTCCTGGTGACGGACGCCGAGGGCAGGCCGCTCGGCTGGACCAGGCCGAAGGACCTCGCTGCCGCGGACGGCCAACTGCTGTCCTACGGACGCCCGTTCGTCGCCGGCAGCGACTCGCTGCGGGCCGCGCTGGACTGCGCGGTGCTCTCGCCCACCGGATGGGCCGTGGCCGTGGACGCGGACGGCAAGGTGACCGGCGTGGTGTCCCAGCAGACGATCGCCCGGGCGATCAGGGGCGCCCACGCCGAGGGCCGAACGGACGCGAAGGTCACCGGATGAACTGGGACCGCCTCTTCGACATCCCCAGCGACCTCCAGCACAGCTGGCTGGGCCTGGTCGGCCTGCATCTGCGCGAGGCCCTCCTGCCCGTGCTCGCCGGGCTGCTGATCTCGCTCCCGCTCGCCCAACTCTGCGTGCGCTTCCGCTGGTTGTACCCGCCGGTGCTGTGGGTGACCACCATCCTCTACGCCATCCCCTCGCTGGCCTTCTTCGTCCTGCTCATCGACTACACCGGCCAGACCGAGCTGACCGTGATGATCCCGCTCACCGTCTACAGCCTCGTCGTGCTGGTCCCGGCGATCGTCGACGGAGTCCGCTCGGTCCCGCAGGAGACCCTCGCCGCCGCGACCGCCATGGGCCTGGGACCCGTACGCCGTTACGTCCAGGTTCAGTTGCCGATCGCGGTGCCCGCCATCATCGCGGGGCTTCGGGTCGCCACCGTGTCCAGCATCAGCCTGGTCAGCATCGGCAGCATCATCGGCAACCAGGGCGCCCTCGGCAATCTCATCAACGACGCCAACATCTACAACCGGCCCGAGCTCGCCGTGAACGCCGTGCTCAGCATGGCGCTGCTCGCACTCCTCGCCGACGGCGCCCTGGTCGTCGTACGACTGGTGCTGACGCCATGGATGCCGCGCCGGGTGACGCGTGCGAAGACGAAGACGAGTTCGAGGACGATGACGAAGGAAGTCTGGTGAACTTGTTCCACTTCATCGACGCGTTCTTCAGCGACGGCGCGCACTGGCACGGCTACGACGGCATCCCCACCCGCCTCGCCGAACACCTCGGCTACACCCTGGAGGCGCTGGGCCTCGCCGTCCTGATCGGTCTGCCGGTCGGGCTGGTCACCGGCCACTACGGCCGCGGCGGCAACGCCCTGTCCCTCGTCGCCACCGCGTGGCGGGCGCTGCCCACCTTCGGTCTGCTGGTGCTGCTGACCCTGCTGTACGGGTTCGGGCTGGTGAACGTCATGGTGCCGCTCGTCGTCCTCGCCGTGCCGCCCATCCTCGTCACGACGTACGAGGCGATGCGCTCCGTCGATCCCTCGCCGGTGGACGCGGCGCGGGGCATGGGTATGAGCGAGGCCGGGGTGCTGTTCCAGGTCGAACTGCCCGCCGCGCTCCCGCTGGTGCTCAGCGGGATCCGGTCGGGGGCCATCCAGATCGTCTCGACGGCCACGATCGCCGCGTACGTCGGTCTCGGTGGGCTCGGGCGGTTCATCATCGACGGGCTCTACCAGCGCGACTACGAGAAGGTCGTGGGCGGCGCAACGCTTGTCGCCGGGATGGCGCTGGCCACGCTCGCCCTGTTCTGGGCGGTCGGCCGGTTCGCGGTGTCGGCGGGGGTGCGGCGCAGCGGCTGAACGCCGCGCCGCCGTCGGTCAGTTCGACAAGGACGTGAACATTCCGGGCTCGTAGTCCCCGCCCTGCTTGTGCACGATCACGTTCATCCGGGTGGCCGCGTTGATCAGGGAGATGACGCAGACCAGCGCGCCCACCTCGTCGTCGTCGAAGTGCTCGCGCACCTCGGCCCAGGTCTCGTCCGTGACGCCCTGGGCCGAGTCGGCCAGCCGCGTGCCCTCCTCGGCGAGCGCCAGCGCGGCCCGTTCGGCCTCCGTGAACACGGTGCTGTGCCGCCAGGCGGAGACGAGACCGAGGCGCAGCACGCTCTCGCCCGCCGCGGCCGCCTCCTTCATGTGGATGTCCACGCAGAAGCCGCAGCCGTTGATCTGGCCGACCCGCAGTTCCACCAGCTCCCGCAGGCTCTTGGGCAGCGTGGACTCCTCCAGGGCCAGGGAGACGTTGTAGAAGCGCTTGGCGATCTTCGCGGCGGTCGGGCTGTCGAACAGGTTGAAGCGGGGTTCCATGACGTCGTCCTCACGGTCGGATGCGTTTGACGACCACGAGATGCCGGCCGCACGGACCTTGTGACAGCGGAGAGTTGTGACGCAGGCCACTGGCAGCGGATGTCACAGGTGCGCCGAGAGCGGCGTCTTGTGCGTATGGACACCCAGGACGCCACCGATGCCTTCGTCGCCCATCGGAACCTGCTCTTCACCGTCGCCTACGAGATGCTCGGCTCCGCCGCCGACGCCGAGGACGTCCTCCAGGAGACGTGGCTGCGCTGGGCGGACGTGGACCACACGGCGGTCCGTGAGCCGCGCGCCTACCTGGTCCGTACGACCACCCGCCAGGCCCTGACCCGGCTGCGCACCCTGCGCCGCCGCAAGGAGACCTACGTCGGCCCCTGGCTGCCCGAACCCCTGCTCACCGCGCCCGATGTCGCCGAGGACGTCGAGCTGGCCGACAGCGTCTCGATGGCGATGCTGCTGGTCCTGGAGACCCTGACACCGACCGAGCGGGCGGTGTTCGTCCTGCGCGAGGTGTTCGACCTGGGATACGACGACATCGCCGAGGCCGTCGAGAAGAACCCCGCCGCCGTCCGGCAGATCGCGCACCGGGCCCGCGCCCGCGTCGCCGCCCGCCGGCCCCGCGAGGTCGTCTCCCCGGCCGAGACCCGGGGCGTCCTGGACGCGTTCCGCGGGGCCGTCGAGACGGGCGACCTCCAAGGGCTCCTCGACCTGATCGCGCCGGACGTCGTCCTGCTCGCCGACGGCGGCGGAGTTGTCCAGGCCGCGCCGGCACCCATCGTCGGTGCCGAGCGGGTGGCCGAGGTACTGGGCCGGGTCAAGGGCCTGCTGTCGCTCGCGCCGACCCGGATCAACGGCTACCCCGCGCTCACCCTCCGCCAGGACGGCGCCCTCCACAGCGTTCTGGCGGTGCGTGTCGACGACGGCCTGATCACCGGCCTCTACGCCGTGCGCAACCCCGAGAAGCTGTCCCGCCTGGACCGGGAGACGACGGTGAGCCGCTGAGCCCGCTCAGCCCTCGCTGCGGGCCAGCGCCAGTTCCAGTACGACGAGCAGCGCGTCCCGCACCGAGCCGGTCTCCCGCGCGTCGAAGACGACGACGGGCACATGGTCGGCGACGTCGAGCGCCCAGCGGACCTCGTCGAGGGTGTGCTCGACCTTTCCGTCGAAGGCGTTGGCGGCGACCGCGAACGGGATCCGCCTGTGCTCGAAGTAGTCGACGGCGGCGTAGCAGTCGTCCAGGCGGCGGGTGTCGACGATGACCAGACCGCCGACCGCGCCCTCGACGATGTCGTCCCACATGAACCCGAACCGCTCCTGCCCGGGAGTACCGAACAGATACAGCTTCAGGGTCGGGTCGATGGTGATGCAGCCGAAGTCCATCGCGACCGTGGTCGTGGTCTTGTGCGGGGTGAGCGAGAGATCGTCCACCCCCGCCGCGACCTCGGTGATGGCGGCCTCGGTGGTCAGCGGCTCGATCTCGGAGATCGAGCCGACGGCGGTGGTCTTGCCGACGCCGAAGCCGCCCGCGATCACCATCTTGACCGGCAGCGGCGGTCGTACGCCGACCGGTTCAGCCGTTGTCGCCGTTGTCACGGAGTACCTTCCCGGAGTCGGGGATGGCGCGCAGGCCATCGATCAGTCTGCGCAGGACGGAAGCGTCGTGCGTGGCGTCGGAGTCGGGCACGTGCACCGTCAGCCGCCCCTCTTCGCGCAGGTCCTCGGCGAGGACCCGGACCACGTTGAGATGCAGCCGCAGCCGGGCCGCGAGTTCCGCGATGGACTGCGGCCGGCGGCAGGCGGCGACGATGTCGTGCTGCTCGAAGGAGAGCCCGTCGAGCGCGCCGAGCCCTTCGACGGTGGCCACCACCTGGGTCTCGACGGGCATCGCCCGCCCGGTCGGACCGGCGGCCACCCGGCCCGCGGTGACCAGGAACGGCCGCACGGCGGGGGCGGGACCGACCGGGTCGCCCGGGGCCGGGGAGCCCGGGGCCGGGGAGCCCGCGGCCGGGGTGCCCGGGGCTGGTGAGCCGTCCGCCATGGGGTGTCCGTCCGTCCGGGGCTACAGGGCCGACGGGGAGCCGACGCTGTTCTTCAGCGCGAGCACCAGCTGAGGGCTGAGCGCGGTCCCCGCCCGGTTGGCGAACACCGTCATCTCGTAGGCGATGTTGCCGAGCTTGGCCTCCTTGTCGGTGACCACGCCGAGGACGGCGCCGCTGCCGATCGCGGAGACCAGGACATGGCCGCCCTCCAGGTCGATGATGACCTTGTTGAGGCCGCCGAGACCGTAGTTGCCGGAGGCACCCGCCGCCAGGCTGGTGATGCCGGAGACGATCGCGGCGAGGCGCTCGGAGTCGGCGTGCTCACGCAGTTGGGAGACCGCGATGAGCAGCCCGTCCGAGGAGACGGCGATGGCGTCGACGACACCCGCGGTCTCGGTGGCGAAACGATTCAACAGCCAGGTGAAGTCGGCTGCGGCGGCCTGCAGTTCGGCCGGGGTCGGCTCACTCACTGCTCCGCTCCTTCCGGGAGGTGGTTCTGGTCTTGCTTGCGGGGGGTCGGGTAGGGGGTGGATCCCGTGTCGTCGCTGGTGTCGCGGTGGGCGCGTTCCACGGCCGCCTCGAACTCGTCGAGGGCGGAGCGGACGGCCTCCGCGTCGGCGGGACGGGCCTCCTGGCGTACGACCGGCTGGGCGGCCGGGCCGGTGGTGGTGGCGTGGAGGGTGGCACCGCGGACGCGGCGGCGCAGGGGACGGGAGGTGCCGGGGGAGTCGGGGGAGTCGGGCGAGTCGGGGGTCTGCGCGGCGATCGGTTCGCCGCTGCGGGCCTTGGGGATGAGGACGGCCTGCTCGGTGGCCTCCCGGCGGGGGATCCGGCGGGGCAGCGGCCCCGTGGGGTCGTCGGCCGCGGGCCGCGGACCGGCGTCGGTGTGCTCGGCGGCCGGTGTCGTCGGCGTCGGAGCCTCCACGACGGCCGCCGGCAGCAGCAGCGACGACGGCAGGGTCACCTCGGCGGTGACACCGCCGCCCGCGGTGCGGGTCAGGGCGACGGAGATCTCCCAGCGCCGGGCCAGCGTGCCGACCACGAACAGACCGAGCACCTTCGTCGGCACGAGGTCGAGGCGTTCGCGGCGCACCAGACGGGTGTTCTCCTCGGCGAGCCGGTCGGCGCTCATGCCCAGGCCGTGGTCGGCGACCACGATCACCGCGCCGTCGGCCGCGTTCTGCACGGTCACCTCGACCGGGCTGCCCTCGGGCGAGAACGACACCGCGTTCTCGACGAGTTCGGCCACCATCAGGGTCAGGTCGCCGATGACGTCCGGCTCGACCAGGACCTCGCTGCGGGCCTGCAACTGCACCCGCCGGAAGCCCTCGATCTGCCCCAGCGCGGCCCGTACGACGTTGGTGAGCGCGGCCGGCCCCGAGCCGAGGCCGGTCTCGCGGATGCCGGCGAGCAGCATCAGGCTGTCGGCGTTGCGGCGCAGGCGGACCGCGATGTGGTCGATGCTGTAGAGGCGTTCGAGCAGCTCGGGGTCGGTCTCGCCGCGCTCCACGGCGTCGATCAGCGCCAGCTGCCGGGAGGTCAGGTTGCTGACCCGGCGGCCGACGTTGCCGAACATCTCGGCGACGTTGCGGCGGCTGAGCACCTGGCGCTGAAGCAGGGCGACCGCGGTGGTCTGCACATGGTTGAAGGCCTCGGCGAGCTCGCCGATCTCGTCGCGCGCGGTGACCGGTATCGCACCGAGGCGCGGCGGCGCGTCGTCCTCGGTGTCGTCGTCCGCCACCCGGGCCAGCTCGCGCTCGGCGACGTGGGCGACCTGCTGGGCGGCGCCGGTCAGCGCCTGCACCGGGCGGACCACGGAGCGCCGTACGGCCACCGAGAAGGCGAACCACAGCACGAACCCGAGCAGCGCGAGGCCCAGCAGCAGGACCGCGTTGCGCAGGGCCTCGTCGGAGGCGCGGTCGGCGCGGTCGGCGATCTGGTCGATGAGGCTCGCGGTGATGCCGAGCCGGATGCTCGCCTGCTTGCGGTACGACGGGTAGGAGTCGAGCGCCTTCTGGAAGGCCTCGCGCACCGCGGCGGGCGAGTCGGCCTGCAAGGAGCTCGGGTCGATCTGGAGCTCGGCGTACTGCCGGTCGATGACGCCCTGGGCGCTGTTGTGCGCGATCCCCGCGAGCTGCTCGGTCTGCTCCTCGGTGGCGAACCGGGCGAAGCGGTCGGTCTGGTGGGTGTACTCGTCGTGGGAGCCGACGGCGCCGATGAACTCGATCAGCGCGTTGGAGTCGCCGGTGGTCGCGGAGAAGACGCCGGTCTCGAAGGCGCTGTGGGCGGCGTCGGCGCGCAGCAGCGAGTCGAGGAGGTTGCCGGTGAAGGTGGCCGAGAGCGCGGAGTTGCGGTCCAGGCCGAGGCCGTCGATGACACCCTTGGCGGCGCTGGTGTAGGCCGGGTCGATGTTGTCGGCGGGCAGATAGGCCTGCTCGACGGTGTCGCGCAGGCTCTCCAGGCCGTTGATCTCCTTGAGTGCCTGGGCCTCTTCGGCCGGCAGCCGGCCGCCGAAGGTTCTGCCGACCTTCTCGACCTGCTGGTCCACCGCGAGCTGGGCGTCGCGGTAGGCGTCCTGCGAGGGCGTGCCGCCGTCATTGGTGGACTCGTGCCGCACCGAGAGCAGGATGGCCTGTTGGTGCTCGGCCTCCAGGCGGTCCACCAGGGTCGCGACCTCGGTGCTGTCGCGGACGAGCCGGGCGGCGTCCGCCGCTTCGGAGGACCGGCCGACCTGGTCGCTGATCAGGTAGGCGAGCAGGATCGCGACCACGGTCAGCGGCACACCGACGAGGAGGTTGAGCTTGCGCCTGAACGTCCAGCGGTCGGCGGCATCCCGTATGGACAACAGGCCTCCTTCATGTCCGATTCTGATCGCTTCCGGGCGGAGACTATCGCCTCTTGGGGATGTGGATCATGTAACCGTAAGTCAAGAATCCATTACAAGCCGGGCGTGCCGCCTTGCGGATTGATTTACTCGGTGTTCACAACGGGCAATGCATCGACGCCAATTGGTGACCAGGCTGCTCTTGACTGATCAAGAACTGGCTGGATTGGATCAGTACACGTATTTGTCCCGCACCAACTGCCTGTGCCCATCAGCCCACACAGCCCGGAACGGCAATCGTGACTTCCAACGCCCCACGCAGCAGGTCCCTCCGGAAGCATCCCGGCGCGATGGCCATCGCGCTCGCCGCCTCGGCGGCCCTGCTGGCCGGATGTGGCTCCGACGACGGTTCAGACCCTCTGGCCGAGGACACCGGCAAGGCGGCGAGCGGCGACACCGTCGTCGTCGGCTCCAACAACTTCGCCGAGAGCATCCTGCTCGCCGACATCTACGGCGAGGCCCTGAAGGCCAAGGGCATCAAGGTCACCTACAAGCCCAACGTCGGCTCCCGGGAGGTGACCTACGGGCTGCTGAAGAACGGCTCCATCACGGTCCTGCCCGAGTACAACGGCTCGCTGCTGGCGTACCTGGACGCCAAGGCGGAGCAGAAGTCGGCCGACGGGGTCAACGCGACCGTCAAGACCAAGCTCGACAGCAAGCTGACGCTGCTGGAGTCGTCGCCCGCCGAGGACAAGGACTCCGTCAGCATCAACGCGGAGACCGCCAAGAAGTACAGCCTCACCGGCGAGTCCACCCTCGCGGACCTCAAGGACGCCGCCCCGGACCTGGTGATCGGCGGCTCGCCCGAGTTCCAGACCCGGCAGCAGGGCCTCAAGGGCCTGGAGTCGGTGTACGGCCTGAAGTTCAAGTCCTTCAAGGCGCTCGACGCGGGCGGCCCGCTGACCGTGGCGGCGCTCAAGAAGAACACCGTGCAGGCAGCGGACATCTTCACCACGGACCCGAACATCACCAAGGAGAAGTTCGTGGCCCTCCAGGACCCGGAGAACCTCTTCGGGTTCGCTAACGTGACCCCGCTGGTCTACAAGAGCGGGCTCTCCCAGGAGGGCGTGGACGCGCTCAACGCGGTCTCGGCGAAGCTGGACACCAAGACGCTCCTCGACCTGGACTCCCAGGTCCAGCTGGACAACAAGGACCCGCTGGACGTCGCGAAGGCCTGGCTGAAGACGGCCGGACTGGCCTCCTGACGCACCGATCGACACGCACCGATCGACACCCGGCCGCTGACGCGCACTTCGCGTCAGCGGCCGGACCGTTGCTGTGGGGGGATGCCGTGGGGGGATGCTCAGTAGCCGACGTAGAACGTCGCGTCCTGCTGGTCGGTGCTGGTGGAGATCGGGTCGATGCGCAGCAGGTAGTTGGAGTGCCGGAGGTAGCGGGTCGGGTTGTTGTACGAACGGAACGACGACCAGGAGGAGTTGGCGAGGCCCGCGGTCCGGTAGAACGTCGCGTCGCCGGCGAACGTGGACGTGCCGTCGTTGGCGTCCAGCTGCAACGCGTAGTTGTAGTGGCGCAGATACCGGCTCGGGTAGTTCACCGACTGGAAGGACACCCCGGACGAGTCGGCGAGGCCCGGCACCAGCTTCCACTGGGAGTCCGGGTACGGGTCGAAGGCGTACGCGTCGATCCGGCCGACGTAGTTGGAGTGCCGGACGTAACGGTCCGGGTGGTTGTAGGACTTGAGCCGGTTCCAGGCCGGCGTGCCCCACTTGGCGACCAGGTTGGAGTACTCGGTCGAGGTGATCGGGTGGATCGTCAGGTGCTTGGAGTTGAGCGGCTGGGTGTAGAGCTTCTGGTCGAGGGCGGTCCAGGTGCCGGCGGCCAGACTGCTGGTCTGCCAGGCGTAGAAGACGCCGTTCGGGGACCAGGTGTCGCCCCAGAGGTACCAAGTCGAGCTGGACGTCAGGGACTTGACCAGCGTCGGCGCCTCGGTGCCGCCGTGCGAGACCGCCGTGCTGAACTCGGTGAAGCTGCCCGGGTTCAGTGAGGTCGAACGGGCGCCCACCAGCGTGGAGTTCTTCTTGAAGTACAGGTAGTTGTAGCCGCCCACGCCGACCGCCATGTCGCCGTCGATGACGTCGTAGCCGGGGTCGAAGAAGACCTGGGGGCTGCCCGCGGTCACGAAGTCGCTGGTGTAGTTCACCATGATGACGTTGTGGCCACTGGAGTTGACGGCCGAGTAGATGACCGCGTACTGCCCCCGCCCCGCGTCCCAGAACGCCTCCGGCGCCCAGCTGTGGGTGTTCATGTCGTGCAGCTTGATCCGCCGGTAGCCGGTGAAGCTGCGCAGGTCGGTGGAGTCCCAGACGTGGATGTACTGGCTGACGTACGTCCAGTCGGTGCCGTACAGGTCGGTGGCGAGGACGACGAAGGTGCCGTCCTGCTTGCGCAGGATGAAGGGGTCGCGCAGTCCCTTGGAGCCGGCGGTCGGGGTGGCGACGGGGGCGTTCTGGTTGAGCGGGGTCCATTGCAGACCGTCGGTGCTGACGGCCAGGTGCAGGCCGTAGTTGGCGGCCAGCATGTCCGGGGACTCGGTGAAGTACCCCATGACGTACGCCGAGTCGGCGGCGTGCGCGGTCCCGGCGCCGAGCGCCAGCGCACCGGTCGCGGCGAGCGGCGCGGCTGCCGCCATGCCGAGGAGGCGGCGACGGGAGAGGTGGGGGCTGGAGGGGAGGGGAGCGGGGGGCGGCTCTGCGGGCATGGAGCTCTCCAGATGGTCGAAATATCGAACTTGGTTCGATGAGGCGAATGGAAAGTAGAGGGACGGGAGTGACCCGTCAATCATTCCGGCACGGATGGCGGATTTCCGCCGACGGCCTATGAGGAAGCTGTGCCCCGGGCGGCCGATGCGATCAGCAGATCGAGCAGGGCGATCAGCACATCCCGCGACGACTCCCGCTCCCGCGCGTCGCACAGCAGCACCGGCACCCCCACCGGCAGGGCGAGGGCGTCCCGGATCTCCTCGGGCGGGTACGGATGGTGGCCGTCGAAGCCGTTGACGCCCACCACGAACGGGATCCCGCGGCGCTCGAAGAAGTCGACGGCGGCGAAGCTCGACTCCGGCCGCCGCACGTCGATCAGGACCACCGCGCCGAGCGCGCCCACGGCCAGGTCGTTCCACATGAACCAGAACCGCTGCTGCCCCGGGGTGCCGAACAGATACAGCACCAGCCGGTCGTTGACGGTGATCCGGCCGAAGTCCAGGGCCACGGTGGTGGCCTTCTTCCGCTCGATGCCGACGAGATCGTCGATCCCGAGCCCGGCCACCGTCAGCGGCTCCTCCGTGCGCAGCGGCACGATCTCGCTCACCGACCCGACCATCGTGGTCTTGCCGACGCCGAACCCCCCGGCGATCAGGATCTTGACGGCGTCCGGCGCCACGGGGGTCTCGGCGCCATGCGCTTCAGAGCCGGCCAAGGCCGTCCCTCACTTTCTGCAACAGGTCCAGGTCCAGGGTGCGGGGTGAGACGGGGGTCGGCGGATGGACGGTGATCAGGCCCGCCTCCAGCAGATCGCAGAGCATGATGACGACCACGCTCACCGGCAGGTCGAGCAGCGCCGCCAGCTCCGCGACCGCGACCGGGCGGGGGCACCGGCGCAGGATGCGCGCCTGTTCGGGCTGCGGCCGGGGCGCTCGCTCCGGCGGCGGGTCCACCGCCGTCACCATGGCGATGAGGGTGAAGCAGGCGCGGCTGGGCCGGGTCCGTCCGCCGGTCAGCGCGAAGGGCCGGACCAGCCGGCCCGCCGCCGCGTCGCTTTCGCTCACCTCACTCGCCGGTCGGCCCGAGGCCGGTCCGCGGTGCCGCGCTGAGGTGCTCGCCGATCTTCTTCACCAGCATGTTCATCTGGTACGCCACCACGCCGACGTCGGCGTTCGGCCCGGTCAGCACCACGAGATGGGCGCCGGGCCCGGCCGAGGTCAGGATCAGGAAGCTGTTGGCCATCTCGATGAGAGCCTGCCGTACCGGGCCGCCCCGGAAGTCCATGCTGACGCCCTTGCTGAGGCTCATCAGCCCGGACGCGGTCGCCGCCAGCCGCTCGGCGTCGTCGCGCAGGAACCCGGTGGACTTGCTGACCACCAGCCCGTCCTCGGAGAGCACCACGGCCTGGGTCACGTCCGCGACCCGGTCTACGAGTCCGGTCAGCAACTGGTCCAGCGCGGTGTGCGTGGCGGGGGTGGGGCGTGTCATGGCGATGTCCTTCATGAGCGATCGGTGTGGGGAGTGGGGGCGGGGGCGGAGTCGACCGCGTCCCGGGCCTGGAGGGTGCCGCGCTGGAACCCGGCGAGCGAGGAAGCGGCGTGCTCCGCGGTGAAGCCGTCGGGGTCGTCGTCGACGACGCGCGTCGCCTCCTCGCGCAGCTCCACGGCCAGACTGGTCTGCGGGACCCGCCGGGGGAGGGGGGCGGGGGCGGCGGACCCGGAGGCTGCGACGGGCGCGGGCGCGGGCGCGGGCGCGGGCGAGGGAGCGGGTGAGGGCGCGGCAGTTCGGGAGGGCTCGGAGGGGGGCTCGGGGGCCTCCGCCGCACGGTCGGGTTCCGCCGCCACGACACCACCCTCGTCCTCCTCCCGCACCAGCACCTCGTGCGGGATCAGCACGATCGCCGTCGTCCCGCCGTACGGTGACGGGCGCAGCGTCACCGTGATGCCGTGCCGGTCGGCGAGCTGGGCGATCACGAACATGCCGAGCCTCAGGTCGTCGGCGAGGGCCACCACGTCGAACTTGGGGGCCTCGGCCAACTGGGCGTTGAACGAGGCGTAGTCCTCCTCCGACAGACCGAGGCCGCGGTCCTCGATCTCGACGGCCAGACCCTTGGCGACGACCGCCGCCCGCACCCCGACCGGACTCGGCGCCGGGGAGTACAGCGTGGCGTTCTCGATGAGTTCGGCCAGCAGATGGATCACGTCGGCGACGGCGGGCGGCGCCAGCGACAGCTCCTCGTCGGTGTGCACCTCCACCCGCTGGTACTCGGCGACCTCCCCGACCGCGCTGCGCAGGATGTCGATCAGTGCGACGGGCTCGGTCCAGCTGCGCCGGGGCCGGCCGCCGCTGATGATGACGAGATTCTCCTCGTACCGCCGCAACTGGCTGGCCGTGGAGTCGAGTTCGTACAGACCGGCGAGGATGTCGGGGTCCTGGTGCTGGCGTTCGAGGGTGTCGAGGCGGCTCAGCTGGAGGTTGACCAGGTTCTGGCTCTGCCGTGCGATGCCGAGGATGACCTTCTGGAACCCGCGCCGGGTGTCGGCGAGTTCCACGGCGGTCTCCACGGCCGTCCGCTGCGCGGTGTTGAACGCCCTTGCCACCGCGCCGAGTTCGTCGGCGCCGTAGTCCAGCTCGGGCGCGGCCCGGTCCACGTCGACCTTCTCGCCCCGGTCGAGGCGGGCGACCACGTCGGGCAGCCGCTCGTGGGCGAGGCTGAGGGTCGCGACCCTGAGACCGCGCAGCCGCCGGGACAGGGAACGGGTGATCCGCCAGGACATGCCCACGCACACCAGCAGCGCGACCAGGCCGCCGGCGCTGAGCGAGGCGGCGGTCAGCAGCAGGTCGTCGGCCTCGTCGGCGCTGCGGGTGAGCAGGCCCGAGGTCTGCTGCTGGATGAGGACCGAGTAGCGGGCGGACACCTTGTCCATCGCGGCCGTCCACCGCTTGCGCGCGTCGGGCAGCGCGACCCGGCCGGTGCCGTCGGTGGGGCGGGCGGCGAGCACCTGGTCCTCGACGGAGAGCAGGGTCTGCCACTCCTTGCTCGCCAGGATCCGCTCGGTCTCCGCCTTCGCCTCGCCGGTCAGCGCGGGCACGATCTGGTCCTCGACCAGCCAGCGGCGGGCGTTGACCAGCTGCACGAACTTCGGCCAGGTCTTCTCGTCCAGATGGCCGTCCGGCCAGGCCAGGGTGAGCTGCGCGTCCTCCTGGGAGGTCAGCTCCGCCGCGTGTTCGAGGGCGACGAGGGGGCCGGCCTGCGAGGTGAGGTCGCCGTCGTCGACCTGGGAGAGCTCCTGGAATGCGTGGATCTGGCCGTCGACGATCGAGGTGTACTGGTCGAGCACCTGCTCGGCGGGGATGTCGGCGGGGTCGTCCACCTGGTCGCGGTAGTACTCCAGGCTGCCCAGCGAGGCGACCACCGAGTACAGCCGCTCCGCGACCCGGTCGGGCGCCCGCTGGATCTCCGCCGACCGGCCGACCAGCTTCGCGACCGCCCGGTCCGTCTCGGCGCGCTGCCGTTCCAGGGCCGCCCGCGAACCGGGCACCCTCGCCAGCCAGGCCGCGGACAGGGCGCGTTCGCCCTGGAGGGCCAGGGTGGCCTCGGTGCCCATCGCACCGGTCGACCGGCTCAGCTCCGTCTGCGAGCGCAGCGTGAGTCCCTCGGAGAACATCTGGGTCGTCGTCACACCCCACATGGCGGCGAGGGTGACGCTGGGCACCAGCGCCAGCAGGATCAGGGAGAGACGTATGGAGCCGAGACGGCGCCGGCGCCGGGGGCCTGTCCGTTCAGACATGGTCGTCCTTGGGCGATCAGCAGGGAGGGGGAGGTGGGGAGTTCGAGCGGAGGCGGGGGGCGCTCAGCGGGTTCCGGCGGCGGCGAACCCGGCCACGGCCGCGACATTGCTCCGGGTCACGAAGGCGGGGCCGGTCAGTACGGGTGCCACCCCGCCGCCGCTGACATTGCCGTTGGTCCGGTAGAGCCACAGCGAGTCGACCGCGAGATAGCCCTGGAGATAGGGCTGCTGATCGACCGCGAACTGCACGTCACCGCGTTGTACGGCCCGGGTCAGCTCCTTGCTGAGGTCGAACGTGGCGACCCGGGCCCGGCTGCCCGCCGACTTCACCGAGTCGACCGCGTCCAGCGCGAACTGGGCGCCCATCGTGACGACTTCGTCGATGCCGGGGTCCTGTCGCAGCCGGGCCGTCAGGACGGCGTCCACGGCCTTGGTGTCGGTGCCCTCCACGTACAGGTTCTCGGTCTCGCCGCCGAACGTCTTCTTCAGCCCGGCACAGCGTGCCTCCAGGGCGACATTGCCCCGCTCGTGGATGACACACAGCGCGTGCTTGGCCTTGAGCCCGTCGAGCCGGTCCCCGACGGCGGCGCCCGCGACGCTCTCGTCCTGGCCGAAGTACTGGAGCAGCCCCTGCGCCTTCCAGGCGTCGATACCGGAGTTGAGCCCGACGACGGGAATGCCCGCCGCTCTGGCCTCGGCGACCGGCGCCTTCATCGCGTTCGGCTTGGCCAGCGTCACCGCGATCCCGTCGACCCGGTCCTCGATCGCGTCCCGCACCAACTGCGCCTGCCGGACCGGGTCGGAGTCGTTCGCGTACGTCAGCTCGACCCCGTCCTTCGCGGCGGCGTCCTGCGCCCCCTTGCGCACCAGCTCCCAGAAGGCGTCGCCCTCCCCGCCATGGGTGATCAGCGCGACCTTCATCGACGCCTTCGCCGCGCCGGCCCCCGTGTCGAGCCGCGCGTCCCCCGGGGCTGAGGAGCCGGAACAGCCGGTGAGCAGCAGGAGGACGCCCGCGGTCGCGAGGGCGACGCGCACGGACACGGCGGATCCGGAGGAGGCCTGAGGTGGGGGAGTGGTGATCATGAGGGTGCGGCACCTCACTGTGCGGCCGAGCAGGTGGAACGCGAAAGCGAGGCCGAAACGCGGGTGTGCATCGACCTGTTGAACTTTCACTGGTCCGGAGCCAACCGTGTGTGACCGCCGGTAGTCAAGTGATCAGCCGCTTGTAGTGACTTCTCGGTGCCGCATCGTGATGGTCGGTGACGACCGGTGGTAGTGGCTGGTGGTGGTGGCCGGTGGCGTTCTCAGCCGTAGGTCAGGTTCGCGCACGGGTTCTCGTCGGCCGACCGCGCGCCGTCCGCGACCGTGCGGGGAACGGCCGTCGGGGACGCGGTGGGTGTGCTCGCGTACGACTGCCCCAGTACGACGCTGATCCCGGCGCCCGTGACGGACTCCAGCGTGGCGCCCGGGAAGGCCGCGGCGACCGTGCGGGCCCCGGACTCCTCGCCGGGGCCGTACTCGACGAGGGTCGTGGTGTGGTCCTGGCTGCTCGCGGTCGCCGTGCCGGTGACCCTGAAGCCGTCGGAGGTGAGCGTGGCGGCGGCACGGGCGGCGAGACCGGTGACCGCGGTGCCGTTGTAGACGCCGACGTCGATGCCGGTGCCGGACACGGGGGTGGGGGAGGCCGTGGGTGTCTTCCGCTTGCCCGTGGCGCTCTTGCCGTCCATCGTGCGGTCGGCCTTCAGGGCCGCCCACAGGGCGTCGGCGTCCGGCTCGACGATCGCGACGCGTGAACCGTCGTACCGCCAAGGGAGGGTGACGAACTTGGTGTTGTGCAGGTCTACATCCTTCAGCGACATCGCGAAGGAGATGAGCTTGTCGGCGGAGCCCAGTCCGGTGTCGACGGTGAGGGACTTCGTGGCCGCGTCGGCCAGCGGCAGGAGGTGGGACGGGGTGAGGCCCTTGCTCTTCACCTCCTTCAACAGGCTGGCCACGAAGGCCTGTTGACGCTTGATGCGGCCGATGTCGGAGCCGTCGCCGATGCCGTGCCGGATGCGGACGTAGTCCAGGGCCCGCTGCCCGGCGACGGTCTGCACCCCCTTCCTGAACAGCAGCTTGCCCGGGGTGGTCCGGTGCGGGTTGAGGTCGTTCTCGTAGACGTCCTGCGGCAGACACACCTTCACCCCGCCCACCACCTCGGTGAGCCGGGCGAAGCCCTTGAAGTCGACTACGACCGTGTGGTCCACGCGCAGACCGGTGAGGTGCTCGACGGTGTTCTGGGTGCAGGCCGGATTGCCCTTGGCGGTCTCGCCCACCGAGTAGGCCGCGTTGAACATGGTCGCGGTCAGCGTCTTCGTCCAGCTGCCGTCGGGCAGCTTGCAGGGCGGGATCGTGACCAGGGTGTCGCGGGGGATGGAGACCGCGAGCGCGTGCCGGTGGTCGGCGTAGACGTGCAGCAGGAGCGTGGTGTCCGAGCGTCCTATGTCGTCCTTGTTCCCGCCGCCGAGCGCCGCGTTGCCGTCGGTGCGCGCGTCGGAGCCGATGAGCAGGACGTTCTCGCCCTTCGAGGAGCCCGCCCGGGGCCGGTCGTCGGAGACGCCACCCGAGTCGAAGGTGCTGATGTTTCCGTCCAGCTTCAGATACAGCCAGCCCGCGCCCGCGGTCGCGAGGACCAGTACCGAGAGGCAGACGACCAGCGCGACACGTATCCGGTGCCCCCGGCGGCGTCCCGCCCGGCGACGCCCGCCCGGCCGCTCCTGCCGGTGCCGCGGCGGTGCCGGCCTCCCTGCACTGGTGATCGTCATCCGCGCCCTTTTTGCAAATTGCTGGGATTTGTCGCCTAAGTCCCGGTTGTACAGTTGCGCACGACAGCAACCGTCATCCGACGGGCGGTCGCCGCGGCAAGTGTGCGCGACCGACGTAAGAGCGAGTTGAGAACCCTGGCGAGAGGGAGGGCGGGGCTGTGCTCCGTAACGGACTGGAACCCTGGCACCTGCTGATAGTGGCGATCGTCGTGATCGTGCTGTTCGGCTCGAAGAAGCTGCCCGACACCGCGCGGGCGCTCGGCAGGTCCATGCGCATCCTCAAGAGCGAGGCGCAGGCGATGAAGGACGACCCGGCGGTGCCGGAGCCGGTACGGCAGACACCGCCGCCGACGACGGCACCTGTGGAGCCGCCCGCCGCCGCGGGCTGAGACGGGTCAGCCCAGGCGGACCGGCAGGGAGACGTGCCCGTGGGAGATGAACGAGTCCACGGGCTCCAGATCTCCCGGCGCCGCGGCGAGCGCGAGTCCCGGGAAGCGGTCGAAGAGCGCGGGCAGCGCGACGCGGGCCTCCAGCCGTCCCAGCGGGGCGCCCAGGCAGTGATGGGCGCCGTATCCGAAGGCGAGATGGTCCATGCCGGGCCGGGTGACGTCGAAGACGTCCGCGTCGGCCCCGTGGTGCTCCGGGTCGCGTCCGGCGGCTGCGTACGCCGCGAGGATCGCCTCGCCCGCGTGGATCACGGCGCCCTCGGGACCGCCCAGCTCACCCAGCTCCAGGTCCGTCACGGCATAGCGCAGCGGCAGGCTCGCCACCGGTGCCTCGACGCGCAGGGTCTCCTCGATCACGTCGTCCCAGGAGGCCTGCCCGGCGCGGACCAGGGCGAGCTGGTCGGGGTGGGTCAGCAGGGCGTGGACCGCGTTGTCGAGCAGGTTGACGGTGGTCTCGTGACCGGCGCTGATCATCAGCACGAGCGTGTCGAGCAGCTCCTGCTCGCTGAGGTGGGAGCCGTCGTCCTCGTGGGCGCCGATCAGCGCGGAGGTGAGATCGTCGCCGGGCGACGCCCGCTTCGTGGCGACGAGTTGATGCATGGCCGCGTAGAAACGGGCGTAGGTGTCGGCGACTTCCGCGGGATCGGCCGAGGTGTGGAAGACGCCGTCCACGACGGCCCGTAGCTCCGGCCCCTGTTCCTCCGGGAGTCCGAGCAGCTCACCGATGACCTGGATGGGCAGCGGATAGCAGAACTCCTCCCGCAGATCGACGACTTGGCCGTCTGCGCCGGCCTCGGCGACACGGTCCAGCAGCGCCCCGGTGATGGCCTCCACGCGGGGTCGCATCGCGGCGGTGCGGCGTGCGGTGAACGCCTTCGCCACGAGGCCGCGCAGCCGTTTGTGGTCGTCGCCGTAGGCCGTGAACATGTTCTGCACGGCGACCCAGGTGAACAGCGGCCAGTCCGGGGAGACCTCACCCTCGATCCAGCGCGGCCAGTGCCGCCGGGCATCCTTCGACACCCTCGGATCGGCGAGCAGCCGCCGCAGCAGCGCGGGGCTGCTGACCGCCCAGGCGGGGACGCCGTGCGGCAACTCGACGGGCGCGACGGGACCACGCTCCCTGATCCGCGCGGCTTCACCGTGGATGTCCCGCCCGGTCGGATCGATCACTACCGGATCCTTGAACTCCATCGAACTCCCCCTGTCCCACGGCCTCCCGGGCAACACAACACGCTCACGCTAGGTGCCCGAACCCGGGCCGCGCGAGAGCGCACGGGGGCTCTGGCCGGAAACGGGTGGGTGGGGGTGGTGGTGGGGGGGTGGTGGGGGGTGTGGGGGAAGAGGGGGGAGAAGGAGAGGGGGAAGGAGGAGGGCCGAGGCGGGCGGCGGCCCCCACCTGCTACCCGCGACGGGGCCGACTCGCGCGGTCCCGCCTACTGGGCCGGTTCGCGCGATCCCCGCCTCAGGGCTCACCAGCAGGCCGGCCGGAGGCTCAACGGCAGGCCCACCGGAGATCTGCCGGGAGGCTCATCTGGGGTCGGTGGGAGGCTCACCAGGGTCTGGGCCGAGGCTCGCTGGCAGGCCCACTGGAGGTCTGCCGGGAGGTCGGCCGGAAGGCTCACCCAGATGGGCGGCCGGCGGCTCACCGGCAGCTCACCTGAGGTCTGGTCAAGGCCCACCGGGGGTCTGCTGGAGGGTCGGCCGGAAGGCTCACCCAGAGGTCGGCCGACGGCTCACCGGAGGTTTGCCGGAAGGTCGGCCGCAAGGTTCACCTGAGGTCGGCGGGAGGCTCACCGGCAGGCCCACTGGAGGTCTGCCGGAAGGTCGGCCGGAAGGCTCACCCAGAGGGGCGGCCGGCGGCTCACCGGCAGCTCACCTGAGGTGGTCTGGTCGAGGCCCGCCGGAGGTCTGCTGGAGGGTCGGCCGCAAGGCTCACCCAGAGGAGGTCGGCCGACGGCTCACCGGAGGTTTGCCGGAAGGTTCACCTGAGGTCGGCGGGAGGCTCACCGGCAGGCCCATCAGAGGTCGGTCGGAGGCTCGCCGGTAGGCTCACCAGGGTCTGCCCGAGGCTCACCGGCAGGCAGGCCCGCCGGGGGTCTGCCGGAAGGCTCACCGGACGTCGGCCGGCTGCCGACCTCCGCCGTCACGCCGGTTTCCCGGCCTCCGGGCCCATCGTGGCGACCGGGCCCAGGCCCGCCGCTGCCGTCTTCGCGGCGCGAGCCGCCCTGCGGCGCTTTCTGCGGCTGATTCTCGGTTCCTGGTCCGGGAGCCAGCCGAAGGCCAGGCAACTGCCCACGACGCCGAGGAGGAGGCCGATGAAGAAGCCGCCGAGGTTCGAGGTCAGCCAGGTGCCCAGGGCGAGCAGGACGCCGGTGATCGAGTAGAAGAGCCGCTGGGTGGGGTTGAACAGGATCAGCAGCCCCAGGATCACCATCAGTCCCGGCAGGAGATAGCCGGCCAGGCCCTGCATCCCGATGTGCAGGACGACCTTGAGCGACGCCTTCTCGGTGAGCAGGATCTCCGCCCCGCCCAGCGTGAGCAGCAGCCCGCCCCAGAACGGACGGTCGGCCCGCCACTCACGGAAGGCCGACCGCACTCCCCGACGCGGGGTGTTCGTGTCCGACATCAGCAACCCGAGTCGCTGAAGCTGAGCTTGAGCCCCGGCAGCTTGAACACCGCGGCCGTGGTCGCGTAGTTGGTCTGCCGCAGGTTCGCGATGTGCACGGTGTCGGCCTGCTGGCTGAAGACACCGATCGGACCCTTGACCCCGGCCTTGGTGAGTGTGCTGGCGTCGTTGCCGATCTCGATGTTGTTGAAGTCGGCGTCGCCTGTCAGCTCGGTGGAGTCGGTGGTGAGGTTGGTCGCCGACACTTTCTGCGACCCGCTGCCCGCCTTGATGAGCAGGTTGGTCCCGCCGAGGTCGACGCTCTGGCAGAGGCTGTCCAGCGTCGCGTTCTTGATCGCGGAGGTGACCACCAGCACCTGGCCCCCGGTGTCACCCGCGTTCGGGCTGTTGTCCGCCATGTTGTCGAGGCCGCCGAACTGCTCGAAGCCGGTGCCGTTCAGCTCCTTCGCGGTGACCGTGAACGGCATGCCGGAGATCGCGAACTGCACGCCCAGCGCGCCCTCCGCGGTCAGCACCGCCAGCGTGGCGGCGACCAGCGTGGCCGGCACGGCCATCACGGCGGCCCGGCGTGCCCGGACCCGCCCGCGTCTGGCGGGGTCCGGCGAGGAACCGCTTTCCGGGTTCTCCGTTGTGTTGTCGGCGGCCGAAGTGGCGTCCGAAGACGAGGCCATGTGTGCTCCCAGGGCATAGACAGTGCGGTCTGGCATCAAATGGCACGTTGTCCTGGCGCGGACAGCGCATGCGGCGTGCGACTCCTCGCAACTCCCGGCGGACGCAAGGGCTTTCTCGTACTCCGCAGTAGCCGCCGAGGAAGTTACCGGTGGTTACATTTAAGGGTCAAGGGAGTTGTGAAAAAAGGGTGTCGGTTGTGCCCTGCCTGTGGGTCAAGCCTGGGCCGGGACCCGGCAAAGCTATTTGACTGTGCGTCAACTGCCTTTCGGTGCCTTGACGTTGACTGACCATCAGGTCTACAACTTGCCCTGGCTCGACCCGGATCCGTGGCGCCGGATCCGCTGCGCGGCACTGCCCGCGCCTCCCGGACGTCCTGTCCGTCACCGGGCACATCTGTGCCCGTCTCCTCCCCTCTGGCACCCGCACGGTCACTTCCCCCCTGGTCCGTGCCGGGTCGCCGCTTCCCGCCCGGCCCGGCCGGGGATCACCCCACGATCCCCGGCCGGTGCCCGGACGGCTGCCGTCGTCGGTCCGTGACGTACGGAGAAGGCGTCACGGACCGGCGCCGACGGACACCGCGCCGCGTCCACCCTCACCCCCTTCACCCCCCACCCCCTCACCTCCACCCCTCACTCCCCGCCCCCCACCGGGACCCCCGGGGCCCCCTACCCCCCTCAACCCCCCTCACCTCGGAAAGAGGCATCCCGCATGCGTACGCGTTCCCTGCTCACCCTCACCGCCGCCGTCGCCGGCTTCGCCCTGTCTGCCGTCAGCCCCGCGTCGGCCGCCGACAACGTCCTCACCACCGGTTCCGCGGGCGGCGACGCCGTCGCCACCGGCACCGCGGTCTCCGCGTCCCTGGCCGGCGGCACCACCGCGACCCTCTACTCGAGCGCGACCGGCACCACGGGCATCACCTGCACCACCTCGCAGTTCAACGCGACGGTCGACAGCAACCCGTCCGCTCCCGGCACCGCCTCCGAGACGCTCACCGGGCACACCTTCAGCAACTGCACCTCGAACAACGTGGGCGTCACCGGTGTCACCAGCGTCACGGTCAACAACCTGGCGTACACCACCACCGTGGCCTCCGACGGCACCGTCGCCGTGACCCCGGGGAGCGCCGGGGCCATCCAGACCACCGTCGTGCTCAAGACCCTGCTGGGCAGCGTCACCTGTGTCTACCAGGCGACGAACGGCAGCCTCGCGGGCACGGCCGCCAACGCCGACAACAGCATCCAGTTCACCAACCAGCAGTTCACCAGGAGCTCCGGCTCCTCGCTCTGCCCGAGCAGCGGCTACTGGACCGCGAAGTACGCCCCGGTCGCCACCTCCGACGGCGCGGCGGTCTACACCAACTGACGCGACCACAGGCCGAGTTCGCCTGAGGCCGCTTGAAGCCGCCAGAGGCCGCCTGAGGCCGCCTGAGGCCGCCTGAGTTCGCCGACGACCGGTGTGTTCCTGCCGGTCGTCGGCGTACGTGCCTCCCGCCGGCCCCGAGATTCCGCTCACCTCCGCCGCAGGCGCAGCGCCAGAGCGGCACCCCCGGTGAGGACCAGCACCGCGGCGGCGCCGCCCGCCACCAGAGGGGCCGAGGGGCCCGAGCCGGTGGTGTCGGTGGCCGCCACCGGCGTGGTGTCGGTGCGCGGGGCCGTCGTACGGGGCTCGGCGCTCGGCGTCGTGCTCGGGGCTGTACGGGCCTTCGCGGCGCCCGAGGCCGAGGCCGAAACGGAAGCCGAGGCCGGAGGTGAGGACGAGGGCGGGGATGTCGGCTCGGCGGTCTGCTCGGCCTTGCCCTTCGCCGCCGGGAACACCACGTCCGAGCAGGAGTAGTAGGTGTCCGGCGTGCTGGTGTTCTGCCAGATCGTGTACAGGACATGGCGGCCCGTACGGTCCGAGGGGAGCGTCGCGCGGATGCGGTACGCGCCGTCCGTCAGCGCCGGGTCCTTGACCGTGGCGAACGGCTGCTCGGGAAGGTCGGACCAGGTGAGCGGCTTCGTCGGGTCGTAGCCGGGCTTGGTGAGATAGAGCTTGAAGCTTCCCGTGTGGGGGATCGTCGAGGCGTACTTCATCGTCAGCGTCGCGCCCGGCGTCAGATGCGTCGACGGCCAGTCGGCGCGGGCCAGGTCGAGGCCCTTGTAGGCGGGCAGACCGCCGCTGCACAGCTCGCCGTCGCGGACGGTCTGGCGGTCGCGTCCGTTCACGTTCGCGATCCGCAGGTTGTCCCAGGCGGTGAAGGGCGTGCCATTGGCGGCGACGGCCGCCCGGCAGGCCGCGGACCGCGCCCGGTCGCCACCCTCGGGTGAGCAGGCGTACACCCGGCTCACCGGATCGGTCGGCGCGCCGTGCGCCTGTGCCGGGGCGGCCGCCCAGACGGTGGTCAGGAGCGGTGCTACGACCGCCAGGGCGGCGGTGCGGTATGCGGTCATCCGGGACATCCGGAACGTCTCCTCGGCCGGCGCGGGAACGGTTTGCTCCCGTGCAGTACGGAAACCGGGCCCGGCGCGTTCACCGCCGGACATCGGCCGCAAAGGCGGGGGACATCAGCCGTAAAAGGGTGCATCGGCCCCCCAACTCCCGGACAGCGAGGGTGGGTTTCCGGCCGGATCGAGGGTTTCCCCTGTATTCACATGACCTTCCCTTTGCCTATCGTTCAGGCCACAGCTGACCCACAGGTAACCCCCTCCCTGGTCGCTGGCGCTCGGCCGGTCTCGCGCCGCTTTTCGACCCACCCCCCGCCGCTTCACCGACGAAGCGAACCCACCGCTGCTCCGCGCTGCCCGGAGTACGGCCACGAAAGGCAAAGCCCTTGCGTACTTCGCCCTCCCTCCGACGGAAGATGGTCTCCGTCGCCGCGGTCTCGGCCGCGCTGTTCACGGCGGCCACCGCCACGGTGGCCACGGCCCAGGAAGCCGCCGCCCCTAAGGCAGCCGCCGTGCCCGCCGCGCAGACCGAGGCCGCCCCCGGCGTCACCGCCGAGCGGCTCATCGTCGGCTACAAGTCCGGCGCGACCGAGGCGAAGTCGAACTCGGCCGCCGAGGCGGACGCCGTCGCCAAGGGCAAGGGGGCCGGTGAGGACGTCGACTTCCAGCGCCGCCTCGGCACCGGTGCCGCCCTCGTCGACCTGGGCGCCGACGCCTCCCGTGCGGACGTCGCCGATGTCGTCGCCGAGTACAAGGCCGACCCGCAGGTCGCCTACGTCGTACCGGACCGCCTGAACAAGCCGCAGGCCGACCCGAACGACACCGAGTACGCCAAGCAGTGGGACCTGTTCGAGGCCACGGCCGGCATGAACGTCCCCGGCGCCTGGTCCACCGCGACCGGCTCCGGCGTGACCGTCGCCGTCATCGACACCGGCTATGTCGCCCACACCGACCTCGCCGCGAACATCGTCGGCGGCTACGACTTCATCTCCGACACCGCCGTCTCGGTGGACGGCGACGGCCGCGACAGCAACCCGGCGGACCCGGGCGACTACTACGCCGCCAACGAGTGCGGTTCCGGTATCCCGGCGTCCAACTCCTCCTGGCACGGCACCCACGTGGCCGGCACCATCGCCGCGGTCACCAACAACAGCAAGGGCATCGCGGGCATCGCCTACGGCGCGAAGATCTCCCCGCTGCGCGTGCTCGGCAAGTGCGGCGGCTACGACTCCGACATCATCGACGCCATCACCTGGGCGTCCGGCGGCACCGTCTCCGGCGTGCCCGCCAACACCAACGTCGCCAAGGTCATCAACATGAGCCTGGGCGGCGACGGTGCCTGCACCAGCGCGACCCAGAGCGCCATCACCGCCGCCGTGAACCGCGGCACCACGATCGCCGTCGCCGCGGGCAACGACAACGACAACGTCGCGAACCACTCGCCGGGCAACTGCAACAACGTCATATCCGTGGCCGCCACCAACCGCACCGGCGCCAAGGCCTCGTACTCCAACTACGGCTCCCTGGTGGATATCTCGGCCCCCGGCGGCCAGACCAGCACCGGCACCGCCAACGGCATCCTGTCCACGCTGAACTCCGGCACCAAGACGGCGTCGACCGAGAACTACGCCTACTACCAGGGCACCAGCATGGCCACCCCGCACATCGCGGGCCTCGTCGCGCTGCTGAAGTCGGCCAACTCCTCGCTGACCCCGGCCCAGATCGAGTCGGCCATCAAGGCCAACGCCCGTGCCCTGCCCGGCGCTTGCTCGGGCGGCTGCGGCGCCGGTCTCGCGGACGCCGCGAAGACCGTGGCCGCCGTCAGCGGTGGCGGTACGACGACGGGGACGACGTACTCCAGCACCTCCGCGGTCGCCATCCCGGACAACAGCTCGGCGATCGAGTCCTCCATCGCGGTCAGCGGCCGTACCGGCAACGCCCCTTCGGCCCTCAAGGTCGCCGTCGACATCACCCACACCTACCGCGGTGACCTGGTGATCAGCCTCGTCGCCCCGGACGGCACGGTCTACACCCTGAAGTCCGCCAGCTCCTCGGACTCCGCGGACAACGTCAACACCACCTACACCGTGGACGCTTCGAGCGAGACGGCCAACGGCACCTGGAAGCTGCGCGTCCAGGACACCGCGGCGCAGGACACGGGCACGCTCAACAGCTGGAAGCTGACTTTCTGAGTCATAGCTGATCCCGTTGGACAAGCGGGCCGACCGGTGCGGATGGAGCACCGGTCGGCCCGCTTTTTTGTTGCACATTTCTGTACTGAGCGACCGGTTTTCTTCAAGACCCATTGCGCCTTACACGCGAGTGGTGAATAAGTTGTGGGAGGTCTGAAGACTGAAGGGAGTTGGGGTGCCCTCGGATAGCCGTCGCACCGTGAGATATCGTGTACGGGGAGTAAGAAACAAACGGCATGGCCTGTTCTTTTCGGGTCCTGCTCTCTCGCCCCCAGGAGAGTCCCATCGATGGCTAGGCAGTTACGCGCCGAGCAGACCCGAGCGGCGATCATCGCGGCCGCCGCGGACCTGTTCGACCGGCACGGTTACGAGTCGACCAGCCTGAGTGACATCGTCGATCACGCCCAAGTCACCAAGGGCGCCCTCTACTTCCACTTCGCGGCGAAGCAGGATCTCGCGCACGCCATCATGGAACTCCAGTCCAGAACCCTGCGCCGGCTGGCCGCCGACATGGACGACCGCGGCCTCTCCCATCTGGAGGCCCTGATCCGCACCACGTTCGGGATCGCCCGGCTCGCCGTCGAGGGCCCCGTCCCCAGGGCCGGCCTCCGCCTTGCCACCGAGGGTCTCCCAGTGCCGCCGCCGCTGTCCCATCCCTTCGAGGAATGGCTGGACATCACCACCGGCAAACTCTTCGGCGCGGTCACGGACGCCGACCTCCACCCGGACATCGATGTCGAAGCCGCAGCTCACTCCCTTGTCTGTTCCCTCGTCGGCACCCGTGTCGTGGGCCGCTCCCTGGAACCCGTCACCCGACAGCCGCGCCGGCTGGCCGAGATGTGGCACATCCTGATCCGCGGCCTGGTGCCGGTACCCCGCCGCGCCCGCTATCTGAGCCTCGCCACCCAGCTGGAGCGGGAGATCAGAATCCCCTGACCCGGGCGGTACGGTGGCGCGCATGCCCCACACCCCGCCCGTGCTCCACAGCGACGAACCCGGCTCGTTCCCGTACAGCGTGCTCGCCGAACGGCACCCCGCGATCGTGCGGCAGGTGCGCGAGGCCTTCCCCTACGGCCCGGACCAGCACCGCGCCCTCGACGCCCTGGTGGAGAACTGCACCAAGGGTGTCATCGAGCCGCTGCCCGCCGACGCGCCGGACCGTGACCGCTGGGCGGCCTGGGGAGCGGACGAGTACATCGGGCGGTCCTGGTTCGACCTCCCCTGGCTCTGGTCCGAGAGCTGGTTCTACCGCCGACTCCTCGACGCGGTCGGCTACTTCGGCCCCGGCCCCTGGCAGGGCGTGGACCCCTTCCGCCCCTTCAAGCTCGCCGAACTCGACGCCCCGGAGACCGACGAGGAACTGGCCGCCCTCGACGACCTCGCGGACCGGCCGGCCGACGAACAGGCCGCGGCCCTGCTGCACGGCTCCCTGTGGGGCAACCGTGCCGACCTCGGCTTCCGGCTGTCGGACGAGCACGCCGAGGCCCGCGCCGCCGTCCCCGGCCTGGTCGCCGACGACAGCGCCGCACTCCGGTCGCTCCTCGACGGCGCGGACACCCTGTGCCTCGTCGCCGACAACGCGGGCCGTGAACTCGTCCCCGACCTGCTCCTGATCGCCCATCTCCTCACCCACGGCCGGATCCGCCGGGCCGTCCTGCACGTCAAGCCGTACCCGTACTACGTCTCCGACGCCACGACCGCCGACGTGGTCGACGCCCTGCGCCGACTGACCCGCTCCCAGGGCGCCGCCGCCGACCACGGACACACGCTGTGGTCGGCGATGGCCGACGGCCGCCTCACCGTCCGCGCCCACCCCTTCTCCTGCGCCCCGCTGCCGTACGAGGACATGCCCGACGACCTGCGCGCCGAACTCGCCGACGGCACGCTGACCGTCCTCAAGGGGGACCTCAACTACCGTCGTCTGGTGGGCGACCGGCGCTGGCCGCCGACCACCCCCTTCGCCGATGTCACCGCTTACTTCCCCGGCCCGGTGGCGGCGCTGCGCACCCTGAAGTCCGACGTGATCACGGGCCTCACGCCCGCCACGGAGGCCGCCCTGGTGGCGGCGGAGGGACAGCGCTGGCGCACCGGGGGGACACACGCGCTCATCCAGGTGCGGCAGCGGTGAAGGCTCTCAAACAACCTGTGCCGGAAGCGACTTGAGCCCGTTGATGAAGTTCGACACCAGCCGCCGGGCCGGTCCCGCCGGCCGCAGCACCGGCAGCGCGCGCAACGCCTCCGCGTACAGCGCCCGCAGCTGAAGCCGGGCGAAGTGAGCGCCCAGGCAGATGTGCGGGCCGTCGCCGAAGGACACGTGCGGGTTCGGCGCACGGGACAGATCCAGCCGGTCCGGGGCGTCGAAGACCCGCTCGTCCCGGTTGGCGGAGGCGTGGAAGACGACCACCTTGTCCCCGGCCCCGATCCGCCGCCCCGCCAGCTCGGTGTCGCGCACGGCGGTCCGGCGGAAGGTGAGGACCGGCGGGTGCCACCGCAGCAACTCGTTGACGGCGGCGGTGAGTTCGACGCCGCCGGTGCGAAGTCGCTCGTACGACCGCGGGTGCTCCGCCAGTGCCAGCAGTCCGCCCGGGGCAGCGCTGCGCACGGTGTCGTTGCCCGCGACGGTGAGCAGGAAGAAGAACATCTCCAGTTCCGCGTCGGCGAGTTCGGGGTCGTGGGCCAGGCTGGTCATGACGTCGTCGGCGGGGTGGCGGCGCTTGTGCGCGGCCAGTTGGCGGGCGTACGCGAACATGTCCTGGAGCATCGCGGGGGAGCGTGGGTCGACCGGCTTGCCCGCCTCGTCCAGCGCCGGGGTGCCGGCCTCGTCGGGGTCCTGGTAGCCGATGACCCGCCGCGTCCAGTGCAGCAGCAGGCCGCGGTCCCGCTCCGGGACACCGAGCAGGTCGGCCAGGTTGAGCAGGGCGTAGTCGTCGGTGACCGCGGTGACCAGGTCGACGGTGCCGTCCGCGGCGCGGGCCGTCGCCAGGGCGTCGGCGAACAGTGTGCGGGCCCGCTCCTCGACGGCCTCGGTGAAGCGGGCGATACGTCCCGGGGTGAACGCCCGGCTGACCAGCCGTCTCAACCTCCCGTGTCCGGGCGGATCCTGATTGAGCATCATGCGCCGGATGAACGGCAGATCGGCCGGGTCGGGATCGCGGATCTGGGTCGCGCCGAGATGCGACGAGTAGGTCGCCGCGTCCCTGAGCACGCGCACCACGTCCGCGTGCCGGGTCACCGCCCAGAACCCGGGACCGGCGGGCCAGCCCAGCACCTCGGGCTCCTCCTGCCGGGCCACCGGATGGTGGTCGCGCAGGACGCGGTAGTCGTCGTACGGCACTCCGGCCGCGTACCGGCGAGGATCGAACACATCGGGGACCGGCGGGGCCATGGGCGCCGTAGGGGTCATGTGACCACGGTGACCGACGTCTCGTGTTTTTCCAAGAACGTCGATTCGGCTGGCATGTATGTAGTGATCATGCCAAGCGGAGGGTCATCATGCGGCCATGGCGTTACGTCGGTGGTGTGCGGGAAGAGGAACGGCGGCGGCGCTGGCGGTGGCTCTCGCGCTGACGCTGACGGCCTGCGGCGACGACGATGACTCAGGCGCGGCGGACGGCGGCCGGACGAAGGTCACCGTGGCCGCGCTGCCCCTGGTCGACTGCGCCATGCTCTACATCGCCCAGGACCGCGGCCTGTTCGAGAAGGAAGGGCTGGACGTCCGCATCCAGCAGATCCAGCAGAGCCTCCAGGCGCTCCCCGCGCTCTCCAAGGGGCAGATCGACATGGTGGCGAGCGCCAACTACGTCACCTACTTCCAGGCCCAGGAGAAGGGCACCCTCGACCTCCGCATCGTCGCCGAGGCGATCCGGGCCGCGCCGCACATGATGGACGTGCTGGTCCCCAAGGACTCGGACATCAAGTCCGTGGCCGACCTCACGGGCCGCGAACTTGCCGTCAACGTCCTCAACAACGTCCAGTCGCTGACCTTCAACGAGATCGTCGCGGAACAGGGCGCAGGCAAGCCCGTCTACCGGCAGATCCCGTTCCCGCAGATGGGTGCCGCCCTCGACAAGGGGCAGGTCGACGCCGTGCACGCGGTCGAGCCCTTCGACAGCGCCATCCAGGACGAGTTGGGGGCGCGGGTACTGGTCGACGGGGCGTCCGCGCCGGTGCAGTCCATCCCGCTCAGCGGCTACCTCACGACGGAACGCTACGCGACCGGGCACGCCAAGGCGCTCGCCGCCTTCCAGCGGGCCATCAGGGGCGCCGTCGCGATCGCCGCCGCGGACCCGGACGCCGTACGGGACATCCTGCCGACCTACACCAAGGTGACCGCGCGGCAGGCGAAGAAGATCGACCTGCCGGTCTTCCCGCCGACCATGGACGCCACCCAACTCGCCCGGCTCACCGACCTGATGAAGAAACAGGGGATGCTGGACAAGCCGATAGATCCGGCGACGCTGCTGGTGAAGTGAGAGAGGTCCCGGGAGGCGTGCGGTGAGGCGGCGGCAGGAGCTGGGGCTCGGGGCGCTCGGCGTGCTGCTCGCCTTCGGGGTGTGTGAGGCGGTGAGCCGGGCCGGGATCGTCCGTCGCAGCTACCTCCCCCCGGCCTCCGAAGTCCTGGCCCGCGCGGTGGAGTTGGCGGGCGACAGCGCGTTCCTCGACGGAGTCGGCGCCACCCTGCTCGCCTGGGCGCTCGGTCTCCTGCTGGCCGTCGTCCTCGCCGTTCCGCTCGGCCTGCTGCTGGGCAGCGTCCCGGTCGTCGACGCCGCCGCTCGCGCCGTCGTGGAGTTCCTGCGGCCCCTTCCGTCCGTGGCGCTGATCCCGCTGGTCTCCCTGCTGCTCGGCTCGGGCACGGAGACGAAGGTCGCGCTCGTCACCTACGCGTCCGTGTGGCCGATCCTCTTCAACACCGTCTACGGCCTCGGCGAGACCGACCCCCTCGCCAAGGACACCCTCCGCGCCTTCGGCTTCGGCCGTCTGTCGGTCCTGCTCCGCGTCGAACTGCCCCACACCGCCCCCTTCATCGCCGCAGGCATCCGCATCTCCGCCGCCGTCGCCCTCATCCTGGCCGTCGCCACCGAGATCCTCTCCGGCTTCGGCGAGGGTCTCGGCATCTTCATCGCCCAGTCGGGCCTGGCCACGGACGGCACCCGGGACGTCCTCGCGGGAGTGGTGTGGGCGGGGGTGCTGGGGCTGGTCATCAACGGGGTGCTGGTCCGGGGCGAGCGGCTGCTGTTCCCGTGGACGGCGGGGGAGCAGGAGCAAGAGGCCGGGGTGGGCAGGTGAGCGGCCAGGGGAAGCGGCCGGGGGCACGCCTCCCCGCCGGCCTCCGGCACGCCCTCCTCCGCTGGGTCGTCCTCGCCCTGGCCGTGGCCGTCTGGGAGACAGCCGCCCGCGCGCACAGGAGCGTCTACTTCCCGCCACCCGTACGCATCGCACGCCACATGTACGACCTGTGGTTCTCGGGACCCGTCCGGACCATGTTCCTCACCCGGGCCGCCGTCGCCGACATCCTGCCGAGCCTCGGGCGGATGGCCGCGGGGTTCGCGCTCGCCGCCGTCGCCGGGATCGCGCTCGGCGTCGCCGTCGGCCGCTCGCGGCGCGCGTACGCCGTCTGCAACCCCGTCCTACAGTTCGCGCGGGCCGTCCCGCCGCCCGCCCTGGTCCCGGTGTTCGTCGTGGTCCTCGACTTCGGTACGCCCATGCAGATCGCGTCGATCGTGTTCAGCGCCGTCTGGCCGGTGCTGATCAACACCGCGGAGGGCGCCCGAGCCACCGACCCACTGCGCCTCGACGTGGCCGCCGTGCTCCGCCTGGGTCCCGTCGAGAGACTCCTGTTGCTGATCCTCCCGTCCGCCCTGCCCCGCATCTTCGCGGGCCTGCGGCTGAGCCTTTCCCTCTCCCTCGTCCTCATGGTGTTCTCCGAACTGCTGCCGGGCACCGCCAACGGCATCGGCTTCACCCTCACCGACGCCCAGACCCGCTCCGACCTGCTGACCGTCTGGGCGGCCCTCGTTCTGCTCGGCACCCTCGGACATCTGCTCAACACCGGTCTGCTGGCGGTCGAGAAGCGCCTCGTCGGCAAGGGAAGGGCGACCGTATGACGCTCCACCTCGACGCGGTCGGCCAGTACTACGGCGACCACCCGGTCCTCCACGACCTCACCCTCACCGTTCCCGACGGCCAACTCCTGTGCGTGGTCGGCCCGTCCGGCTGCGGCAAGTCCACCCTCCTGCGGACCGTCGCCGGACTGCTGCCCGCCCGCGAGGGCGAGGTCACCCTCGACGACACCCCCGTCACCGGCGTCCCCGACCGCCTCGCGGTCGTCTTCCAGGACTACGGCCGCTCCCTCTACCCCTGGCTCACGGTCCGCGACAACGTCGCCCTCCCGCTGCGCCGCCAGGGCCTCGGCCGCGCCGAGCGCCGTACGGAGGCCGAGCGCATCCTGGACCGCGTCGGCCTCGACGGCACCGCCCGCCGCCACCCCTGGCAGCTCTCCGGCGGTATGCAGCAGCGCGTCGCCATCGCCCGCGCCCTGGTCTGCCGCCCCCAGCTGCTGCTCATGGACGAACCCTTCGGCTCCCTGGACGCCCAGACCCGCGAGGACCTGGAGGACCTCCTCCTGGAGGTCCACCGCACCGACGGCACGACCATCGTGTTCGTCACCCACGACATCGACGAGAGCGTCTACGTCGGCGACCGCGTCGTCGTCCTGTCCCCGGGCCCCGGCTCCCGCATCGTCCTCGACCTGCCGGTCCAACTCCCGGGCAAGCGGGAACAGATCGCCACCCGCGGGCTGCCGGAGTTCGTGGCGCTACGGGCGGAGGTGGGCCGGGCGGTGCGGGGCGGCTGACCCGGGTCTCCGCAGCTTTTGTCGGGGTGGACGGTCCGTGGTCTCCACAGGTCCCGTCAGTCTCCACAAGTCCCGGCCGAGTTCGCCCAGTTCAGCCCGGATTCACGCGATGGTGTGATCATGTGCCGCGCCGCGGATGTCCCCCGAAGGGCATGGGTAGAGCCCGGGCCATGACGCAGCAGCCCTTCGAACTCCCGCACTTCTACATGCCGTATCCCGCTCGGCTGAACCCGCACCTCGACGAGGCCCGTGCCCACTCGACGGCGTGGGCGCGCGAGATGGGCATGCTGGAAGGGTCCGGGATCTGGGAGCAGTCCGACCTCGACGCGCACGACTACGGACTGCTCTGCGCCTACACCCACCCCGACTGCGACGGCCCCGCCCTCTCCCTGATCACCGACTGGTACGTGTGGGTCTTCTTCTTCGACGACCACTTCCTGGACATGTTCAAACGCACCCCGGACCGCGCCGCCGGCAAGGCGCACCTGGACCGGCTGCCGCTGTTCATGCCGATGGACCCCCAGACCCCGGTGCCCGAGCCGCGCAACCCGGTCGAGGCGGGGCTCGCCGACCTGTGGACGCGGACCGTGCCCGCCATGTCGGCGGACTGGCGGAGCCGCTTCGCGGTGGCCACCGAGCACCTGCTCAACGAGTCGCTGTGGGAGCTGTCCAACATCGACGAGGGCCGGGTCGCCAACCCCGTCGAGTACATCGAGATGCGCCGCAAGGTGGGCGGCGCCCCCTGGTCGGCGGGGCTCGTGGAGTACGCGACCGCCGAAGTCCCCGCGCCCGTCGCGGAGTCGAGGCCGCTGAGGGTCCTCATGGAGACGTTCTCCGACGCGGTGCACCTGCGCAACGACCTGTTCTCCTACCAGCGCGAGGTCGAGGACGAGGGCGAGAACAGCAACGGCGTGCTGGTCCTGGAGACCTTCTTCGGCTGTACGACACAGGAGGCCGCCGACACCGTCAACGACGTCCTGACCTCCCGCCTCCACCAGTTCGAGCACACCGCCCTGACCGAAGTGCCCGCACTCGCCCTGGAGAAGGGCCTCACCGCGCCCGAGACCGCCGCGGTCGCCGCCTACGCCAAGGGACTTCAGGACTGGCAGTCCGGCGGCCACGAATGGCATCTGCGCTCCAGCCGCTACATGAACGAGGGCGCCCGCTCCACCTCGCCCTGGCACGGCCTCACCGGCCCCGGCACCTCCGCCGCCGACGTCGGCGCCCTGCTCGCCTCGGCCGGCGCGGAACGCCTGCGCGCGTACACGCACGTGCCGTACCAGAAGGTCGGCCCGTCCCTGCTGCCCGACTTCCACATGCCCTTCCAGGTCGAGCTGAGCCCCCATCTGGACGCCGCCCGCCCCCGCCTCACCGCGTGGATGCACCGCATGGGCATGCTCCAGGAGGGCGTCTGGGACGAGGACCGGCTCGTCGCCGCCGACCTCGCGCTCTGCTCGGCGGGCCTCGACCCGGACGCGACACCCGAGGACCTCGACCTCAGCGCGCGGTGGCTGGCCTGGGGGACGTACGCCGACGACTACTACCCGCTCGTCTTCGGCCACCGCCGCGACCTGGCCGGCGCCCGGACCGCCACCCGGCGCCTGGCGGACTGCATGCCCGTCGACGGCGAGCAGATCCCCGCCCCGGTCAACGGCCTGGAGCGCGGCCTCGTCGACCTGTGGGCCCGCACCACGGCAGGGATGACCCCCGACGCGCGGCGCACGCTGAAGGACGCCGTGAACGTGATGACCGAGAGCTGGGTCTGGGAGCTCTCCAACCAGATCCAGAACCGCATCCCCGACCCGGTCGACTACCTGGAGATGCGCCGCGCCACCTTCGGCTCCGACCTCACCCTGAACCTGTGCCGGAACGGCCACGGCCCCGCCGTTCCGCCGGAGGTCCAGCGCAGCGGTCCCGTCCGCTCGCTGGAGAACGCCGCCATCGACTACGCGTGCCTGCTCAACGACATCTTCTCGTACCAGAAGGAGATCGAGTACGAGGGCGAGATCCACAACGCGATCCTCGTCGTGCAGAACTTCTTCGGCATCGACTACCCGGCCGCCCTCAAGGTCGTCCACGACCTCACCACCCAACGCATGCGGCAGTTCCAGCATGTCGCCGCCCACGAATTACCGGTCGTGTACGACGACTTCAAGCTGTCGGAGGAGGCGCGCGAGGTGATGCGGAACTACGTCGTCGATCTCCAGCACTGGATGGCGGGCATCCTGCACTGGCATCGGACGGTCGACCGCTACAAGCCCGACTTCCTGGCCCGGCGCGCCCACGGTTTCCTCCCGGACCGGTCCCCGGCACCGCAGCCGCCGCTACCCCTGTCGCTGCCCCTGGTCAGCTGAGCCCGCGCACCCGTCCGGCGGCCCGCTCGGCGAGCTCCCGGACGCCCCGCGCGGCGGACTCCGAGAGCTCGCCGCGTATCGCCTCGGCGGCGCCCAGCACCGCGCGGGCCTCCTCGGCGGAGCCGGCGTCGGCCAGGGCGAGGGTGAGCTCGAAGTGCTCCTCGGCGAGGTACCGGCCAAGACTTGTGCCCCGCCAGAAGCCCAGCGAGTCGTCGCCCGGTTTCGCCAGGGTGTCCCGGAGCGCGGCCAGCGTGCGGTCGGCCGAGGGGAGCAGCCCCGCCTCCCGCTCCAGGCGGGCCTGGGTCAGCCGGGCCGAGACCCGGTCGCACGCCGTCTCCTGGAGCGCCGTGTGCAGGCGCTGGACGCGCAGCGCCTGGCCCGGCTCACCGATCCGCTCGAAGTCGTCGACCAAGGAGGACAGTTCGGCGGTGTCGAGGCGGGTGGGGTCGTCGGGGCGGCGCAGCAGGCCCTGGTCCAGCTCGATCGCGTCGAACCGGCGGATCAGCGCGCACCGGGCGTGGTGCGTCATGCCCTGGTCCACGGCCAGGTCGGTCCAGGTGTACAGCGGCTCGTCGGCGGGGTCCGTGCCGAACAGCAGGTCGTCCATCTCCCGGGCCCACCGGGGCAGTTCGGCCGGGTCGGCGTCGGGGCCGGGAAGCTCGCTCAGTCCGCACGCCGTGTCGAAGTCCGTCCGCCGCACCTTGTCCAGCAGCGGCAGGTCCTCGGCACCGCCGTACAGCCCCACCAGCACGGCGGCGAGCCGGAGTTCGTCCGTCATCGACGACCCCGCCTCATGCCGCAGCAGATGCCTCAGCAGGCCGAGGTCGCCCTCCGCGCGGTCGAACTGTGCGGCCCGCAGCGCGAGTCGGCGTCGTACGGGATCCTCGGCCACCGCGTCCCACACCGCGCGGTCCGTCGCCCGCAGCGCGGCCAGATCGGCGCGGCCGGCGGCGAGGACGGGCTCCCAGAGCGGCGGCGGGGGCGGGCCGATGAGGTCATAGGCGCGGCCCTCCTCCGCGTTGAGCAGCAGGAAGTCGGGTTCGGTGCGGGCCAGCGCGGCGTCCAGCAGGGCCTCCAGCTCAGCGCGGGGGCGCTCCGGGAAGCCCAGCGCGGTGCGCAACTCGGTCCGCGCCCGCTCCAGACTGACGTCCTCCTCGTCGTCCGCGTCCGCGTAGTCCTCCTCGTCCGCCAGGCCGATCATGATCTCCAGCGCCTCGTCGACACTGGCGCCGACGATCCCGGCCGAGCCCTCGGAGTCGGCGTACAGCACCGAGCCGTCCTCGCACACGAAGTACGTACCGCCCCCGGCGTCGCCCGCGACGATCCGCAGCGGGCCGCCCGAGGCGAGGCGGACCGGCTCCACATGGCCGTACCCGGCCCGCTCGACGTCGAAGTCGAAGGGGTACGCGGCGAGTTCGGCGAGGCGGGCGTCCTGGAGGAGGAGCCGCAGGGCGTGATCGTTCATGCCGCAGAACGTAACAGCCGCCGCCGACAACAGGATTTGATGATTCCGATTATGTTTCCCGAAAGTTTTCGCACGGAGCCAGGCGTTCAGGCAACTTCGCCGATGAACCCGGGGTCTTGTGAGGTGAGGGGAACAGACGACAGAACGCACGGGGGTGTTCGGCCTTGACCGAGATCATCGAGAGGATCACCGAAGGGGACCCGAAGGAGCGGACGCCGGCCCCGGGTGAACTGACGCCGTACGTGGCGTCGTTACCCGTCCCGCCGGTCCTGCGCCCGGACTCGGGCAACGTACTGCGCGAGACGGAGATCGTCCTGCACCCGACCTGGGTGCGGATGCACCCGCAGCTGCCGCCGACGCTGATGTGGGGTTACGAGGGACTGGTGCCCGGTCCGACCATCGAGGTGCGGCGCGGGCAGCGCATCCGCATCGCCTGGACCAACCGCATTCCCAAAGGCAGCGAGTACCCGGTCACCGCGGTGGAGGTGCCGGCCCGGCCGCCCGGCGTCCCGCCCGCCACCACCGAACCGGGCCGGGGCGGCGTCAAGCCCAACGAGGACGTGGCCGCGCTGCCCGCCTGGTCGGTGACCCATCTGCACGGAGCGCAGACGGGCGGCGGCAACGACGGCTGGGCGGACAACGCGGTCGGCTCCGGCGACGCCCAGCTCTCCGAGTACCCGAACGACCACCAGGCGGTCCAGTGGTGGTACCACGACCACGCCATGAACATCACCCGGTGGAACGTGATGGCGGGCCTCTACGGCACCTACCTCGTCCGCGACGAGGAGGAGGAAGCGCTCCATCTCCCTTACGGGGAGCGGGAGATCCCGCTGCTCCTCGCCGACCGCAACCTCGACACCGACGAGGACGGCCGGCTCAACGGACGGCTGCTGCACAAGACGATCGTGGTGGACCCCGCGAACCCGGAGACGGGCAAGCCGGTGACCCTGCCCTTCGCGGGCCCGTACACCACCGTCAACGGCCGCATCTGGCCGTACGCCGACGTGGAGGACGGCTGGTACCGCTTCCGCCTGGTGAACGCGTCCAACGCGCGGATCTACGAACTGGTCCTCCTCGACGAGGACGACCAACCGGTGTCCGGCATCGTGCACCAGATCGGCAGCGACGGCGGCCTGCTGCCACGCCCGGTGGCGATCGACTTCGACGGCGCGCTGCCCACCCTGACCGCCGCCCCGGCCGAACGCTTCGACCTGCTGGTCGACTTCCGCGGCCTCGCGGGCCGCAGGCTCCGCCTGGTCAACAAGGGTCCTGGACAGCCCGCGGGCGTGCCCGACCCGGTGGGCGGCGTGCGCTACCCGGCGGTCATGGAGTTCCGCGTCCGCGAGGGGTGCGACGACGACACCTTCGAACTGCCCGAGGTGCTCTCCGGGTCCTTCCGCAGGATCACCCACGACGTGGCGCACGGCCACCGGCTGATCGTGCTCACCCCGCCCGGCACCAAGGGCGCCGGCGGGCACCCCGAGATCTGGGAGATGGCCGAGGTCGAGGACCCGAGCGGCATCGTGTTCCCGGCGGAGGGGATCATCCAGGTGACCGGTCCCGACGGCACCACCAGGACCTACCGGCGCACGGCACGGACCTTCAACGACGGCCTGGGCTTCACCATCGCCGAGGGCAGCCACGAACAGTGGAGCTTCCTCAACCTCGCGCCGATCACCCACCCGATGCACATCCACCTGGCCGACTTCCAGGCGCTCGGACGCGACCCGTACGTCGTGAGCGGCTTCGACCAGGCGGTCGGCGGGACCCGCACACCGATCGCGTTCAACCCGGACGTCACCGTCCCGCTCGCGCCCAACGAGCTCGGGTACAAGGACGTCTACCGGGTGCCCGGCGGCCAGATGCTGCGCATCATGGGGAAGTTCGACGGCGCGTACGGCCGGTTCATGTACCACTGCCACTTCCTGGAGCACGAGGACATGGGCATGATGCGGCCCTTCGTGGTGATGCCCGCCGAGGCGCTGAAGTTCGACCACGGCGGCGGCCACCACGGAGGTCACCCGGCGGGCTGAGGCTCCCGCCGCGCCGCCTGTGCCACGGCGGCCCGCGCCAGCGCCCGGACCATCGGGTGCGGGCGCGAGCCGTCGCCGGACAGCTCGGGCTGGAACAGCGAGGCCAGGAAGAACGGATGCTCCGGCAGCTCGACGATACGGACGTGGCCGTCCTCGTCGTACCCGGAGAAGCGCAGACCGTGCGCGCGCAGGGTGTCGAGATGGCGGGAGGGGCCGTACGCGCAGAAGTAGCGCTCGACCGTGCGCTCCGAACCGATCACGGACTGGGCGAGCGAGCCCGGCTCGATCGTGACCACGCCCTCGTGGCCGACCAGCGAACACGCCAGCGGCTCGATGAGGAAGTCGTCGGCGTCGGGGTCGTTCTCGGCGTGCGCCACGCGCGCGAGGCCGCACACGTCGCGGGCGTACTCCAGGAGCGCGTGCTGGAACCCGCCGCATGTGCCCAGGAACGGAATGCCCGTCACGCGCGCGGTGCGGATCGCCGCGAGCACCCCCTCCTCGCTGCGGTAGGGGCTGCCCGGCAGCACCCACACCGCGTCGAAGCCGGACACGGCGTCCTCGGCCGCGGCCTCCTCGGAGGGGATCCAGTAGGCGTCCAGGACGAGCCGGTCGCGTTCGGCGAGGGCGTCGAGGAGGAGCGGGATGCGGGCGTGGGAGGCGACGTCGGGGGAGCGGTCGCCGACCAGGGCGATCCGCGCGGTGCGCTCTGCTGCGTTCGTCATGCCCTCATCCTGGGCGCGCCCGCTGGATCGCGTCCAACGATGATTTCTGCATGCTCGATAAGCGATGCTGATGAGACGCTGTCGGTATGGACCCGCACCTCCTGCGCACGTACGTCACCGTCGCCCGGCTGGCCTCCTTCTCCGAGGCCGCGCGCGAGCTGGGCTACACCCAGTCCGCGGTGTCCCAGCACATCCAGGCCCTCGAACTGGACCTCGGCGCACCGCTGCTGACCCGCCGCCCCGTCGCGCCCACGGCGGCCGGCGAGCGGCTCCTGGAGCACGCGGGCCCGCTGCTGCTGCGGCTGGACGCGGCGCGCGCGGACGTCGTCCGCATGGCGTCCGCGCCGGAACACGGACTCACGCTCGCCGCCGCGCCGACCGCGCTCGCCGCCCGGGTCCTCGCGGCGCTTCCGGCCGCCGGGGTGACCTTGCGGGTGCTGGCCCGCGACGCCATCGCCGTGGCCGTCGCGACCGGCACCGCCGACCTCGGTCTGGTCGACGGCCTCGCCGCCCCCAGCGACCCGCTGCGGCTGCCCGACGTCGCACCGCTGACCACACGCGGCGCGGGCGAGGAGCCCGTGTGCGTACTGCTGCCCGCCGGCCATCCGCTGGCCCGGCGCCCCGGGCTGCGCCTCGGTGATCTGGCCGACGCCCGCTGGCTGGACGCCCCCGACGCCGGACTGCCGCTGGCCCACCTCCGCGCGGCCAACGGTGGCCAGGGCTTCCGCACCGCCCTGCGCTACGACGGCACCGACCTCCACACCCTCACCTCCCTCGCCGCGGCGGGCCGTGGCCTGACGCTGCTGCCCCGCTCGGTCGCCACCGGCGTCCCGAACGCGACCGCCGTCCCGCTCACCGCACCCCGGGTCGTGCACCGGACGGAACTGGTGCACACGGGGGCACCGCGCGGCGCGGCGGCGAGGCTGGTGGACATCCTGACGGGATGAGGGACGTACTGACGGGGTGAGGGACCTGCTGACGGGATGAGCGAACCCGCACCGCGAAGGACCACGACGCCTATGGCTTCCCTCTGTTGACCGCCGGTCAGTCTCACTCGTTCGTGGCACGTCGGGCGCCGGTGTGACGGGTAGAGCACCAGCCGGGACCGCTCCGTATCCGCCGGAGGCGACCCGCGTCCGCCGGAGGCGAGCCATGGAACAGACCGCGTTGCGCCCCAAGCCGATGCCCGGCCAGGAGCCCGGCGGCGGCTCCAGGCCGGGCCCCGCCCGGCGCCCGCACGCCGCCCGCAGGCGCGGCCGACGGCTGCGCACCGTGCTCCTCGCGCTGTTCGTCGGCACGGTACTGGTCCTGTCCGGCGTCGGCCTCGGCACCGTGGGGGCCACGGTGATCGGCATGAGCAAACTCGCGCAGATGCAGCGGGAGCTGGGCGGCTCGGCCCGGCCCGGCCCGGCGGCCCCCGCTCGCCCGGCCCCCTCGCCGTCCCTGACGCCCAGCCCGTCCGTATCGACTCGGATCGCCGCGACGCTCGGTGTGGAGGCGGTGGACGCGGAGAAGGTGGGCGCACTGCTCGTCGGCGTCCATGTGCCGGGGCCCGGCTACACGGCGGGCCTGGTCCGGGGCGATGTGCTCCTACAGGTCGGCAAGGCGCGGGTCGACTCGGCGGCCGACCTCGCGCGCGCCGTCGCCTCCGCCCGCCCCGGCAAGGCGGTCATCTTGACGGTCCGTCATCAGAGCGGCGGATACCAGCAGTTGACGGCCGTACCGGGCATCGTCACATGACGGCCTGCCGTCGCACCCGGCATCGTCACGTCACCACCCGGAAGTGGCTCGTGAGCCGCCCCGCGTCGTCCAGGACGTGGAACGCCAGCCCCACGGGCGCGTCCCGGTCGGCCACCTGTTCGCCCTCCCACGGCAGCCGCAGCGTCCAGGTCACCCCCGGCCCGACGACCAGCGGCCGCCCGGCGAAGACGCTCGCCGCCGGGGTGTGGGCGTGCCCCGTGATCAGGCCCGCGATCTCGGGGCGGCGGTCGAGCAGCGCGGCCAGCCGGTCGGCGTCCCGCAACTGGTAGGCGTCCGGCAACGGGTGATGCAGCGCCACCGGCGGGTGATGGAAGGCGAGCAGCGCACGCCGGTTCCCGCCGAGCCCGTCGAGCGTCGCCTCGATCCAGTCGTACGTCTCCTCGTCCAGGGCGCCTTCGTCGCTGCCCGGAATGCTGGAGTCGCACATCAGCACCGCCGCGTCGTCGAAGACGCGCACGCTGTTGACCGGCCCGTCGGCCGCCGGCAGCCCGAGCAGCGCCTTGCGGTACGGGGCGCGGCAGTCGTGGTTGCCCGGGCAGGTCAGCACGGGGAACGGCGCGTCGCTCAGCAGGCGCGCGGCCTCCTCGTACTCCGCCTCCGCGCCGTGGTCCGCGATGTCGCCGGTCACCAGCAGCGCGTCCACCCGCCCCGGAAGCCCCCACAAGTGGTCGCGCACCCGCCTCGCGCGCGTGGTGGCCCGTTCGCTTCCGTCCAGATGCGGATCGCTGATGTGCGCGAGTACGAGCACGGTCGTACGCCTCCCCTGATGGCCTTAATGGTGTACGGCGATTCAAGCATTAGCTCTAATGCTTGAGCAATCCATAACCATTAAGTGAGGGAAAAGGTCTGGTCGCTGCGGAGCCGCGGTGCGGCGGGCCCCGTGAACCGGCTCGCGCCGCCCCCGCCGACCGGGCAGGATGCTGCCCGTAGTACCTGTTGTCCCTCTGTCAGCCCAGGGAGGCCCGGATGACCGGGAGCACGCCCGCGCCCTTCACCGCCGACGACTACCGGGCCCGCATGGAGCGCGCCGCCCGGGCCGCCGCCGACGCCGGACTCGCCGGACTGCTCGTGGCCCCAGGGCCCGACCTGGTCTGGCTCACCGGCTACGCCCCCACCGCGATCACCGAACGGCTCACCCTGCTGGTCCTCGCCCCCGGCCAGGACCCCGTCCTCGTCGTCCCCACCCTGGAGGCCCCCGACGCCGCCCACGCCGTGGGCGCGCCCGCGCTGACCCTGCGCGACTGGACCGACGGCAAGGACCCCTACGCCGCCACGGCGACCCTTCTCGACTCCGGCGGCCGGTTCGGCATCAGCGACAACGCCTGGGCGATGCACCTGCTCGGTCTCCAGAAGACCCTGCCGAACACCTCCTACGCCGCCCTCACCGACGCCCTGCCGATGCTCCGGGCCGTCAAGGACGCGGCCGAACTGGAGCTCCTGGCAGCCGCGGGCGCGGCTGCCGACGCAACGTTCGAGGAGATCCGGAAGGTTCCCTTCGGCGGTCGCCGCGAGTCCGAGGTCGGCGCCGACCTCGCCGACCTGCTGCGCCGGTTCGGGCACTCCCAGGTCGACTTCACCATCGTCGCCTCGGGCCCCAACGGCGCCAACCCGCACCACGAGGTCGGCGACCGCGTCATCGAACGCGGCGACATGGTCGTCCTCGACTTCGGCGGCCTCAAGGACGGCTACGGCTCCGACACCTCCCGCACCGTCCACGTGGGCGAGCCCACCGACGAGGAGCGGCGTGTGCACGACCTCGTCCGCGAGGCCCAGGAGGCGGGCTTCCGAGCCGTGCGCCCCGGGGTCGCCTGCCAGGAGGTCGACCGGGCCGCCCGCAAGGTCATCACCGACGCCGGCTACGGCGAGTACTTCATCCACCGCACCGGCCACGGCATCGGCGTCACCACGCACGAACCGCCGTACATGATCGAGGGCGAGGAGCAGCCCCTCGTGCCCGGCATGTGCTTCTCCGTGGAACCCGGCGTCTATCTGCCCGGCCGCTTCGGCGTCCGCATCGAGGACATCGTCACGGTCACCGAGGACGGCGGCCGTCGCCTCAACGACACCAGCCGCGAGATGGTCATAGTGGACTGAGCAGTGTTCAGGAGCCCCGACCCCGAGTGACAACGGCGCGACCATGACCCAGGCACCGACACCCACCGCGGACACCGTCCGCCGGCTGGTCCGTTCCCTCCTCAAGGACGCCTCCGACACGGCCGGGCCGGACGTCCGGCCGGTCACCGAGAGCGCCGAGCCCGCCACCTGGTGGGTCGGCGACCGGCATGTGCTGCGCCTGGCCCCCGACCGCGAGGCCACCGTGCGCCAGCGCCGCGAACTGCGCCTGCGTGACCTGGTCCGCGCCCATGTCCCGGTCTCCGTCCCGACCGGGATCGCCCACGGCGAGTGGGCGCCGGGCCTGACGTACACGCTCGACAGCAAGCTGCCCGGCGGCTCCGCGCGCGAGCACGACGTGTCCGCCGTCGGCGAGGCCGACCTGGCCGCGTTGCTCACCGGGCTGCGCGAGGTGCCCGCCCGGCAGGCCGAGACCCTGGGCGTGCCACGCATCGCCCCGCGCTCCCTGGAGGCGCTGCGCCGCGGTGCCGAACGCGCCGCCGAACTCCTCGCCGCCGCCGACGAGTTCGACCCCGTGCGCCTCCATCAGCTGACCCAGCCGGCCGCCGTGCAGCTCGCCGCGCAGCCCGGCACCGCCGTCCTCGTCCACCACGGCCTCACCGGCGACCACCTCGTCGTCAGCGCCGACGGCAGGGTGCGTGGCGTGCTCGGCTGGGCCGACGCGGTGCTCGGTGACCCCGCGGAGGACATCGCCGGGCTCGCGCTCACCGTCGGTGCGCCCGCCGCCGTGCGCGCCGCCACCCTCGCGGGCTACGGCGCCCGACCCTGCCTGCGCGGCCTGTGGCTCGCCCGCTGCGACGCGGTCGTCGGCCTCGCCACCCGCCTCCAGGGCCGCGACGCCACCCCACTGCCCGAACTGCGCCTCCGGCTCAGCCACGCCTGGGAGGCGATCCTGCTGGAACGGGTGACGGAGCTGCGGGAGGGCGAGGGGGAGGATCTCTGAGGGCGCTCGGGGATGCTCACTCCTGGAGCAGCACCACGCACGACTCCCCGGGCACCTCCAGCACGCCGTCCGCCCCAGGCGCCGCCACCGGCTCCCACGCCGCCAGCACACGCGCCTGACGGGGCCCCAGAGGGATCGCGGCGGTCTCCTTGGCCAGATTCACCGCCACCCGTACGTCACCGCGCCGGAAGGCCAGCCAGCGCCGCCGCTCGTCGTAGGCCACCTTGGTGTCGGCCAGGTCCGGGTCGGTGAGGTCGGGCTGTTCGTGGCGCAACGCGATGAGCAGGCGGTACCAGGCGAGCACGCGCGCGTGGGGCTCGTCCTGCGGCTCGGACCAGTCCAGGCAGGAGCGCTCGCGGGTCGCCGGGTCCTGCGGGTCGGGCACGTCCTCCTCGGCCCAGCCGTGCGCCGCGAACTCCCGCCGCCTGCCCCGCCGTACGGCCTCGGCGAGCTCCGGGTCGGTGTGGTCGGTGAAGAACTGCCAGGGCGTCCCCGCCGCCCACTCCTCGCCCATGAACAGCATCGGCGTGAAGGGCGCGGTGAGCGTCAGGGCGGCGGCGCAGGCCAGCAGGCCGGGGGAGAGGGAGGCCGAAAGCCGGTCGCCCTGGGCGCGGTTGCCGACCTGGTCGTGGGTCTGGCTGTAGCCGAGCAGCCGGTGCGCGGCCACGCGGTTGCGGTCCAGCGGGCGTCCGTGGTGCCGCCCGCGGAAGCTGGAGTAGGTGCCGTCGTGGAAGTACCCGTCGGCCAGTGTCTTGGCCAGCGCCGCGAGGGGTGCCTTGCCGAAGTCGGCGTAGTAGCCCTGGGACTCGCCGGTCAGCGCGGTGTGCAGACAGTGATGGAAGTCGTCGTTCCACTGGGCGTGCAGCCCGAGGCCGCCCTCCGCGCGGGACGTGACCAGCCGTGGGTCGTTCAGATCGGACTCGGCGATCAGGAAGAGCGGCCGGCCCAGGTCGGCGGCGAGGGCGTCCACCGCCGTCGACAGCTCCTCCAGGAAGTGACACGCGCGCGTGTCCGCCAGCGCGTGCACCGCGTCCAGGCGCAGCCCGTCCAGCCGGTAGTCCCGCAGCCACGCCAGCGCACTGCCCGTCAGATACGCGCGCACCTCGTCGGAACCCGGCGCGTCCAGGTTCACCGCGGAACCCCACGGCGTGTGGTGGGTGTCGGTGAAGTACGGGCCGAACGCGGGCAGGTAATTGCCGGACGGGCCCAGGTGGTTGTGCACGACGTCCAGGACGACGCCGAGCCCGAGTTCGTGCGCCCGGTCCACGAACCGCTTCAGCGCCTCGGGGCCGCCGTACGGCTCGTGCACGGCCCACAGCGACACGCCCTCGTAACCCCAGCCGTGCCGCCCGGGGAAGGGGCACAGCGGCATCAACTCGACATGGGTGACGCCCAGTTCCACCAGGTGCTCAAGACGGTCCGCAGCCGCGTCCAGGGTGCCCTCGCGGGTGTACGTGCCCACGTGCAGCTCGTACAGGACCGCGCCCGGCAGGGGGCGCCCCGCCCACTCCGTACGCCACACGTGACGCCCATGGTCGACGACCGCGCTCAGCCCGTCCGGGCCGTTCGGCTGGCGCCGCGAGCGCGGGTCCGGCAGCACGGGGCCGTCGTCGAGCGCGAAGCCGTAGCGACTGCCGTCCGCCGCCTCGGCCTCGCCGCGCCACCACCCCGCGCGTTCGGGATCGCGCTCCAACGCGCGCGTGGCGCCGTCGCACTGGAGCGTCACACGGTCTGCCTGCGGTGCCCACACCTCGAACTGCACGGACGGTTCCCCTTCGTCTGCTCACCGTGATGTAGCCCGTCCATGGTGCTTCAAACGCGATCAGTTCGCGCGCGTGGCGGCCGATCCCGCGTTTTCTGGACACCCGGCGTCCACTGCCCGACAATCACGAGCGTGACGTCGTCCTTCGAGTTCAACACGTACCCCGCGCGGCTCTCCGACGCGGAGCGCGACAAGGCGCTGAAGGTGCTCCGCGACGGCGTCGCCATGGGACGGCTGTCGCACGACACCTTCATCCGGCGGATGGAACTCGCGCTCTCCGCCCGCCGCTCGGACGAGCTCGCCGCGCTCACCGCGGACCTGCCCTCGGAGAGCCGCCTCTCCCGTGTGGTCTTCGGCTCCGTCGAGGCGGTCTCCGGCTTCACCCAGCGACTGCGCCGCGCCTGGCAGGCCGAGCGGCTGCCCAAGCTGCTGCTGCCCCACCCCGTGGGCGGTCACCCGCTGCGCATCGGCCGCGACCCCGCCAACGGCCTCCGCCTGAGCCACGAGACGGTCTCGCGCGTGCACGCCGAACTGAGCCGCCAGGGCGGCATGTGGGTGCTGCGCGACCTCGGCTCCACCAACGGCACGACGGTGAACGGACGGCGCGTCATCGGGGCGGCCGTCGTCCGCGAGGGCGACCAGGTCGGCTTCGGGCGGATGTGGTTCCGGCTCGCCGCGGACTGAGCCGCATCCCGACGGTGCCGATTGAGGCGAACCTTAGCTCTGGCCTGGGATTTGCTCGCTGTAGAACGCTCAATTCCCTTTGCCTGCCGCGGTGTTGACGTACCTCATAAGTCGTGACTGACTGTACGTCCACCATGCACATCAGGTGAACCGACGGCACCACATCGTGGAGGTGTGCCCTGACGCCCCTCCTCCGCTACCCGTCCGTCGACGAACTCGGCGCCCGTGCCGTCGCACTCGTCGCCCGCCATCCACGCGACGCCAGGCTCCGCCCCGTCGGCACCTCCCGCGCGGGCACACCCCTGTGGCTGCTCTCCGTGGGCCACGGCGCCCGGCAGGCCCTCGTCGTCGCGGGCCCGCACGCCAACGAACCCGTGGGCGGCGCCACCGTCCTGCACCTGGCCGAGAGCGCCCTCGCCGACCCCACGCTCACCGAGGCAGCCGACGCCACCTGGAACCTGCTCCTCTGCCTCGACCCCGACGGACTGCGCCGCAACGAGCGCTGGCTGCACGGCCCGTACACCCTCGGCCGCTACTTCCGGCACTTCTTCAGGCCCGGCTTCCTGGAACAGCCCGAGTGGCTGCCCGACGGCGCCGCCGCGGTCACCCTGCCCGAGACCCGCGCCCTGCTCGACCTCCAGGACGAGCTGCGGCCCTTCCTCCAGTGCTCCCTGCACGGCGTCGACGTCGGCGGCGGCTTCGTCGAGCTCACCCACGACCTGCCCGGCCTCGCCGGGCGCGTCGCCCGCATCGCGGGCCGCCTCGGCATCCCGCGCGAACTCGGCCCGTACGACACCCTGTACTGGCCCGGTCTCGGCCCCGCCGTCTACCGCATCCCGCCCCCGCGCCGCGGCGACCTGGCCGCGGCCATCACCGAGGCAGCCGTCGAGTCCACCTGGTTCCACCCCTACCGGCACGGCACCGTGACCGCGGTCGTCGAGGCCCCCATGTGGGGCGTGACCGCCGTCGAGGACGGCACCCCGCCCGTCGACGTCGACGCCGTCCTGCGCCTCGTCAGCCGTACGCTGCGGCACGACACCGGGCTCCTGGAGCGCCTCCTCGCCCGCATCCGCCCGCACATCGCCGCCGTACCGGACGCGGAACGGCTGCTCGCCCCGGTGGACGACTATTTACTGGTCTGCCCCGGTCTCGCGGACGCCTGGGACCCCGATGTCGCCGGCGCCGACGGCGGCCACCCGCTGCCGCCGCTGAGCACCGCCCATCTGGCCACCCTGCGCATCTCCGGCCGGCGCCTCGCACTGCGCACGGCGGGACTGCTGCACCAGCTCGTCACGGCCGCGGGCACCGACCCGGCCGGCGTCCTGCCCGAACTGGACCGGCTCATCGACATGTGGTGCGCCGACTACCTCGACGGCTGTGGGGCGCGCTGGATCCCCGTCGCCCGTCAGGTGGAGTACCAGGCGCGCGTGGTGCAGGCCGCGTTCGAACTGGCGGCCGGGCGGCACGCGCGCGTGGGCTCTCGTTCGGGTGAGTCGGGGTGGGGTTCCCAGACGGCCGTGCCGATGCATCTGGAATGAAGAACTGCACTGCATCGAAGGCGGCCCGGGGCGCTCTGCTCGCCGCGGCCGCCCTCCTCGTCACCGGCACGGCCCCCGCCCAGGCGACCGCGCGGGACACCCGCGCCGGCGACTGGCTCTACCTCACGGTCACCAAGGGCGACGCCCGCTCCAGCGACACCCGCGGCACCCTCCTGCTGTGCGACCCGCCCCAGGGGCACGGACACGCCGCCGAGGCCTGCGCGGACCTGGCGGCGGTCGACGGCGACATCGCGGCCCTCCCGCCGAAGGACGGCTACTGCTCGATGATCTACGCCCCGGTGACCGCACACGCGCGTGGGGAGTGGAACGGACGGCCCGTCGAGTACACCGAGACCTTCTCCAACGGATGTGTGATGGCAGGGCGCACGGGATCGGTGTTCGCCCTCGACAGCTGACCCCGCGCGCGAGGTGACGCGGCGGGCGGCGCTCACGCGGCCCGGTCGCGCGCGTGCCGCGCCGCCGCCACCACCGTGCGGGACTGGTGCTCGATCTGGTGCTCCAACGGCACCCAGCGGGCCCGGAACCGCTCCGCGAAGGCCTCGCTCCACATCGCCACGAGCCGCTCCAGCCGCGGCGCCGCACGGTCGTCGTGCTCCGTCAGCACCCGCAGCAGCATCGACGCCGCCCGCAGTGGCAGCCGCCGAGCGAACGCGTCCACACTGCCCACGTACGCGCGCGTGTTGTCGGCCGGAGCCGTGTGCATCCAGTCCGCGGCCAGTCCCGGCACCAGCTCCAGCCCCCACTTCGCGGCCCGCAGCAGCGGTCCGTCGACGCCGGGCAGCCGGGGCAGCGCGTCGGCCAGCACCCGCTCCACCTGGAGCGTGTCCTGCAACAGCCGCCCCGCCAGCCGGCGCAGCGCCACCGCCGGAGCCGGATGCGGCACCGGGTCGTCGACCAAGTCGCTCGCCCACATCGGCACCTCGACGATCGCCGTCAGACCGCCGTACCGATGAGCGTGGTACCAGGTGCTGTTGCGGGCGTCGTCCGGCATGCTCGGGTACGCCGCCCCGGCACCCGGCGAGGGCATCACATGCACGCCGGGCCCGGACGCGGGCCAGCCCGCGGCGTCCGACGCGCCTGTCTCCACCGGGATGTTGAGCTCCGCCGCGGACTTCGCGAACGGCTCGGCGAGCCCCGGTATGTCCTTGGTCAGCTGCACCCAGCTGCCGCCCAGGTCGGTGCCGTGCAGCGTCACCTGGAGGTAGGGGCGCAGCTCGTCGATGACCCCGGTCAGCGCACGCGTCTCGGGCGGCAGCCGGTCGGGCGGCAGCACCGCGGGCGACCACTCCGGCTGCTCCTGCCCCGCGGGCCGGAAGAAGCCGCGGTGGTAGTCGAACAGACTGCGCGGCGCCGGCGTCACATGCAGGCTGGCTCCGTCGGGGTCCGCGCACAGCAGGAAATGCCAGGACGTGTCCGCCCGCAACTCCCGCTCCCGGATGACCCGTTCGGCGACGTCGAGAAGGGTGGCGCCGCCGGTGGGTTCGTTGGCGTGGGCGCCGGCGACGACGAGCACGGCACGTTCCGCCCGGCCCACGGACAGCAGCAGCAGGGGCCTGCCCGCCCGTGACCGGCCGACCTGCCGCAGGGTGCACAGGGCGGGCCGATGAGCGGTCAACGCCCGTGCCGACGCGACGACTTCGGTCTCTGTGGGGTAGCGCAGCTCCGGCAGGAGACTCACCCCCGAAACATCCGCCCGGCTTCGCAATCCGCAGTACCCCACGGTCTCCGTGGACTGTCAAGGACGCACCGGGGGAGGCTCCTGGGGGCGCCCAGATGCATTGAGCGCCGACAGGAAGGCCCGTGAGTGCCGACGGGAGCCCCGGATCCCGGTGGAGCGGGGTCGCGGGCCCCGGCGCTCGACACGACGCGCGTATACGCGCGCGTACCGCGTCGTCGCGCACCGGTACGGACGCCGCCGACCCGGGCGTGAGCCGTGTGCTGCCGATCGTCACCACGCGCCGGTCGTCCGGAACAGGCCCCGGGAGCACGCGCGGGCGCGAGCCGGTCGCCGGGACGAGACCAGGGCGCACGCTGAAAGCGCGCACGCCCTGCCGCTCTCAGCCGACCCTCTCCAACAGAGCCACCGGCAGCCCCTCGAAGAGCTCCGCCACGCGTGCGTGCCCCGTGAACTCCCGCTCCGGAGCGAGCACATCGGCCCACCGCCCGGGCGGCAGCGGCAACCGGGTCTCGCCCCAGCCGCCCGCCTCCGCCAGCCGCAGCGACAGCCGGGTGACCGCGGTGACGACCTCCTTGGAGCGGGCGAACGCCAGACAGTGGGCCGCCGCCACACCCTCGGCGGCCAGTGGCGCGTACGTCGCCGATTCACCGAAGACGGCCGGCCGCCGGGCGCGCAGCCGCAGGGCCGCCGCGGTCAACGCCCCCTTCTCACCGGGCTCTTCCGGCGGGAACGCAACGGGCCGACGGTTGTCCGGGTCGACCAGCGCCCGGTACTCGGCCTCCGTGCCCTGGTAGACGTCGGGCACCCCCGGCATCGTCAGCTGGACCAGCGCCGTGCCGAGCACGTTCGCCCGCACCGACGGCTCCAGGGCGTCGCGGAAGGCCGCCACCCGCTCGCCCGGCGCCCCGCACGGTCCCGCCGCCACGAAGGCCGCCACCGCCTCCTCGTAGGGCGGTTCCTGCTCGGTCCAGCTGGTGTAGAGCCCGGCCTCGCGCACATGCTTCAGCAGCGCCCCCCGCACCCGCTCCACGCTCGCCGGCCCCAGCCCGAACACCGTCTGCCAGGCCGCCCACGCCAGCTGGGCGTCCGGGACGCCTTCACCGGTACGGGTCACCTCGGCCAGGACGTCGGCCCAGCGCTCCGGACACTCCGTGAGCACCGCCAGCGCGGCCCGCACGTCCGCGCTGCGCTTGGTGTCATGGGTGGACACCACGGTCCCGGTCGCCGGCCAGTCCCGCTGCACGCGCGCGCAGTAGGCGTGGAACTCCTCCGGGGACACCGCGGGAGCGCCGGGGTTCCCGCCCACCTCGGTCGCCGACAGCAGCGGCACATAGCGGTAGAACGCCGTGTCCTCCACGGACTTGGCGCGCAGCGCCGACGACGTCTGCGCGAACCGGGCCCGGAACTCCGTGTGCTCCGGCCCCTCTCCCACCCGCCCGAGCACCAGATCCCGTACGACGTCCACCGCGCCCGCCTCCTCCGGGACCACGAACGCCTGCCGGGCCTCCTCGGCGGCCTCCTCGGTCACGACGGACGCGGCGTCGACCGAGGCGTACGGACGGTAGACCTCCAGCCGCACCAGCAGCTCCTGGAGCGCGGTACGCAGCGCCCAGGGCGCACGGTCGCGCAGCGCGGGCTCCGGGGAGGTGGCGCACAGCCGGACCGCCACCCGCGTGAGCCGCTCGGTCTCGGCGGCCAGCTCGTGCGTGAGCACCTTGTACGCAGCCCGCCGCACCGTCGCCTCCCAGTGCCCGCCCCGATCGGTCTGCGGCGCCGCGAACCGCCGGTACTGGCCGAGGAGTTCCCCGAACCCCGCCGGGTCCGTGAACACCCCGTCCACGTGCCGCAGCGCGTCATAGCCGGTGGTCCCCGCGACGGGCCAGGCGGCCGGCAACGGCTCGCCGTCCGCGAGGATCTTCTCCACGACCGTCCAGCGCCCGCCGGTCGCCTCGTGCAGCCGCAGCAGGTACGCGTCCGGGTCGGCGAGACCGTCGGGATGGTCGATCCGCAGCCCGTCGACCACCCCCTCGTGCAGCAGCTGGAGGATCTTGGCGTGGGTCGCCTCGAACACCTCCGGCTCCTCCACCCGCACCCCGATCAGCTCCGAGATGCTGAAGAAACGCCGGTAGTTGAGCTCAGTACGGGCCAGCCGCCACCAGGCCAGGCGATACCACTGCGCGTCGAGCAGCTGCGGCAGCGGCAGGTCCCGCGTGCCCTCGCGGAGCGGGAAGACATGGTCGTAGTAGCGCAGGACGTCGCCCTCGACGACCAGCTGCTCCAGCTGCGCGCCCAGCGGCCCGCCGAGGACCGGCAGCAGCACCTGACCGCCCTGCGCCTCCCAGTCGATGTCGAACCAGCGCGCGTACGGGGACTTGGGGCCCTCCCGCAGCACCTCCCACAGGGCCCGGTTGTGGCGCGGCGCCATGGCCATGTGGTTCGGCACGATGTCCACCACCAGCCCCAGACCATGCTCCCGCGCGGTCCGCGCGAGCGCGCGCAGTCCCTCCTCGCCGCCAAGTTCGCCGCGCACGCGCGCGTGGTCGACGACGTCGTAGCCGTGCGGGGAGCCCGGGACGGCCTCCAGTACGGGGGACAGGTGCAGGTGCGAGACGCCGAGCGAGGCGAGGTACGGTACGGCCGCCGCGGCGGCGTCGAAGGGGAACTCGGGCTGTAGCTGAAGCCGGTAGGTGGCCGTCGGCACCGCCGGGTCGGGTCGCGCAGATGTCATGCAAACCTACGTACCCGCCCCACCGCCTTTCGTGTCATCGGCCCCTGCACGTCCCCACGCACGCGTGGCTAGTTTCGAGCGATGACGACCATGGGACGCACCTACCGCGAGGTCATCGGCCTGACCGGGCCCCTGCTGCCGGTGGTGTCCTTCCTGGCCCGACTGCCCACGGCCACCGTCCAGTTCGGCAGCGTCCTGCTCGTCGCCCGCACCAGCGGCTCCCTGACCGCCGCCGGGCTGACCGGCGGCGCGCTCGCACTCGGCCAGGTGGCCTGCGGCCCGCTGGTCGGCCGGCTCGCCGACCGGCACGGCCAGCGCACGGTCGTCCTCGCCTTCTCCCTCGGCAACGCGCTCGCCCTGGTCGCCCTCGTGGCCGGCGCGCTCACCCGGCTGCCTGTGCCCGCCCTCGCCCTCCTCGGCGCGGCGACCGGCGCGACCGTACCGCTGATCGGCCCGCTCGGCCGCGCCCGCCTGGTGGCTCTGGCCCGCCGCGCGCACGCCCCCGACAGCACCGTGTCGACCGCCCTCTCCTTCGAGAGCACCCTCGACGAGATCTCCTTCGTCCTCGGCCCGGCCCTGGTCGGCGTCGCCGCGGTCCTGGCCCACCCCGCCTACGCCCTCGCCGGAGCCGCCGTACTGGTCGCCGGATGCGGCAGCGCCTTCGCCCTGCACCCGACGGCGACGGGCCGCGCCGCGAAGCCGCACACCGGCCGCACCGCCCGCCCCCGCATGCCCCGTTCCGTGCACGCCCTCCGCGCCGCCCTCGCCCTCCAGGGCGCCATGTTCGGCGCCTGCCAGGCCGGCATCACCGCGCTCACCGAGCGGCTCGGGCAGCCCGACCAGGCGGGGCTCGTCTACGCCGCCATGGGAGTGATGAGCGCCGTCGCGGGCCTGTCCATGGCGGCCGTCCCCGCGCGCGTGGGGCTCGGGACGCGCTGGCGGGCGGCCACCGCGGCCGCCTTCGCGCTCTCCCTGCCGCTCCTGTGGACCGACGGCCTGGGCGCCCTGTACGCGGCCGTCACCGTCCTCGGCGTCGCCTACGCCCCGCACCTCATCACGGTGTTCGGGCTCACCGAGCGCGCGGTGCCGCCCCCACGGCTCGCCGAGTCGATGGCGTCCGCGACCAGCGCCCTCGTCGCCGGCCAGGCCCTCGCGCTGGCCGGCACCGGCCGCCTCGCCGAGACGTACGGCCCCGTCGCGGCCTTCGGTACGGCGAGCCTGGCGGCCGCACTCGCCTGCGCGACCGCACTGACGGCGCGGCCGACGCCGTACGACGGCGAGGGCACCCGCCACGCGCGCACCCACCAGCCGTCGTTAGACCGGCCGCTGCAACACCGTCATGCTCCGGTCCACCAGCGTCAGCCGGTCCCCGGCCCGTACCTTCGGGCCCGCCTCGGGTGGGATGCCGTCCGCGCGGGCGGTGTCGACCACGACCTGCCACTGGCGGCCGTGGTTGACCGGCACCACGAAGTCCAGCGTCTTGTGCGAGGCGTTGAACATCAGCAGGAACGAGTCGTCGCCGATGCGCTCCCCGCGCGGGCCGGGCTCGGAGATCGCGTTGCCGTTGAGGAACACCGAGATGGCCGACGCCTTGGCCCGGTCCCAGTCCCGCTGGGTCATCTCCTCGCCCTCATGGGTGAACCAGGCGATGTCCGACAGCTCGTCGTGGGTCCCCTCCACGGGCCGGCCGTGGAAGAAGCGCCGCCTGCGGAAGACCGGATGGTCCCGGCGCAGCCACACCATCGCGCGCGTGAAGGCCAGCAGATCGCCGAAGACCTCGCCGCCCTCCTCCGGCCAGTCCACCCACGCCAGCTCGCTGTCCTGGCAGTAGGCGTTGTTGTTGCCGCGCTGGGTGCGGGCGAACTCGTCGCCGTGACTGAGCATCGGCACGCCCTGGGACAGCATCAGCGTCGCCACGAAGTTGCGCATCTGGCGGGCGCGCAGCTCCAGGACGTGCGGGTCGTCGGTGGCGCCCTCGGCCCCGCAGTTCCAGGACCGGTTGTGGCTCTCGCCGTCCCGGTTCTCCTCGCCGTTGGCCATGTTGTGCTTGTCGTTGTACGCGACGAGGTCGTGCAGCGTGAAACCGTCGTGACAGGTCACGAAGTTGATGGAGGCGAGCGGGCGCCGGCCGTCGTCCTGGTAGAGATCCGAGGAGCCGGTCAGCCGGGACGCGAACTCCGCGACCGCGCGCCGCTCACCGCGCCACAGGTCGCGCACGGTATCCCGGTACTTGCCGTTCCACTCGGTCCACAACGGCGGGAAGTTGCCCACCTGGTAGCCGCCCTCGCCGACGTCCCACGGCTCGGCGATCAGCTTCACCTGGGAGACCACCGGGTCCTGCTGCACCAGGTCGAAGAACGACGACAGCCGGTCCACCTCGTGGAACTGCCGGGCCAGGGTCGCCGCGAGGTCGAAGCGGAAGCCGTCGACATGCATCTCGGTGACCCAGTACCTGAGCGAGTCCATGATCAGCTGGAGGACGTGCGGGGAGCGCATCAGCAGGGAGTTGCCGGTGCCCGTGGTGTCCATGTAGTAGCGGGGATCGTCGGTGAGGCGGTAGTACGACGGGTTGTCCAGGCCCCGGAAGGACAGCGTCGGACCCAGGTGGTTGCCCTCGGCGGTGTGGTTGTAGACCACGTCGAGAATGACCTCGATCCCGGCCTCGTGCAGTGCCCGGACCGCCGACTTGAACTCCAGGACCTGCTGGCCGCGGTCGCCCCAGGAGGCGTACGCGTTGTGCGGGGCGAAGAAACCGATCGTGTTGTAGCCCCAGTAGTTGTTCAGCCCCATGTCGACCAGCCGGTGGTCGTTGACGAACTGATGGACCGGCATCAGCTCCAGCGCCGTCACGCCCAGCTCCGTCAGATGCTCCAGGATCGCCGGATGCGCGAGGGCGGCGTAGGTGCCGCGCAGCTCCTCGGGCAGACCCGGGTGGCGCATGGTGAGGCCCTTCACATGGGCCTCGTAGATCACCGTGTGGTGGTAGTCGGTGCGCGGACGGCGGTCGTCGCCCCAGTCGAAGTACGGGTTGACCACGACCGAGCTCATGGTGTGCGGGGCGGAGTCCAGGTCATTGCGTTTCTCGGGCGCGTCGAAGTGGTAGCCGTAGACCTCCTCGCCCCACTGGATCGAACCGCTGATCGCGCGCGCGTACGGATCGAGCAGCAGCTTCGCCGAGTTGCAGCGCAGTCCGCGCTCCGGGGCGTACGGCCCGTGCACCCGGAATCCATAACGCTGTCCCGGCATCACGCCGGGCAGATACGCGTGCCGTACGAACGCGTCGGACTCGCGCAGTTCCACCGCCGTCTCCGAGCCGTCGTCGTGCAGCAGACACAGCTCAACTCGGTTCGCGGCCTCGGTGAAGACCGCGAAGTTCGTGCCGGCGCCGTCGTACGTGGCACCGAGTGGATATGCCTCTCCAGGCCAGACCTGCATGGACACGACTCTTTCAGCTCGTCGCCGCCGCCGGGGCTCCTTGACCACGAGTCTCCCCGAAAGTGATGGAACCTCCTATGACTTACGTCCCTCTTACCGATCGACCAGTGCATACGAGGTATGCCGAAAAGTGTGGGGCAAACACGTACTCCCGGGATCGAAGGGGGAGTAGGGGGAAGATGTGCGCGAGATAGTGCGCCGCCACCTGGGCAAGGTGGTGGCCGGTGCGGCCATTGCGGTGGCCTCGACCGCCGTGATGGTCGGCATCACGCTGCCGGGGACGGCGGGTGCCGACGAAACGGGCGGGACCAAGGGCGACGGCACAGCGGCCGCAGCCCAGCAGCTGGGGCAGGACGAGCAGGGCGCGCCCGTCGCGCCGGGCGTCGTCCAGGCGGCCCCGGACGAAGGGGACAAGGGCAAGGGCGGCGACCCGCTGACCGACGACGAGATCGCGCGGGCCCAGAAACTCGCCGTGAACCGGCAGACGTTCGCCGCGAGCGAGAACGCGGCGGGTGAGCGCGGTCCGCAGCAGCTGACCGTCGACCTCGCCGAACAGGAGGCCGGCGGCACGGACACGTCCCGGCGCGCCGACGTGTCGTACTACGACTACCGGGACGACACCCTCGTCACCAAGACCGTCGACCTGGACACCGGCAAGGTCGTGGACTCCGCCGAGCAGCAGGGCGTCCAGCCGCCGCTGAGCCGCGCCGAGAGCAGTGAGGCGGCGGCCCTGCTGATCGCCGACCCGCTCGGGGCCGGCCTCAAGGCCGACTACAAGGACGCCATGGGCAAGGAGCTCACCTCTGCGGACCAGCTGCGGCTGAGCGGTGGCGTCTACCGGGCCACGCCCGGCGCTCAGTCCGCCGTACTCGACCAGTGCGGCGAGCACCGCTGCGTGCGGCTGTTCACGAAGGTCAAGAACGGGCCGTGGATCGACACCACGTCCCTGGTGATCGACCTGAGCGCCCACAAGGTGGGCGAGCTCAAGCGCTGAGCTGACCACTCGGCTGCTGAGCCCAACTCCGTCCAGTTTTCGAACTCGCACCTCCTGCAAGGGAGTCACTTCTTCATGCGCGTCACCAGAATCAGCCCTGCCCGCGGCCGGACGGCGGCCCTCGGCCTCGCCGTCGCCGCGCTGGCCGCCGGTCTGACGACCGGGGCCGGACCGGCCACCGCCCAGCCGCAGAGCGCCGCCGCGGCGGCGCCCGACTGTAGCGCCGCCTTCCGCATCGAGCAGAAGCTCTCCAGCGGCACCACCTGGCGGATGTGCTGGCGCTACGACAGCAAGGCCGGCCTCGTCCTGGACGACATCTCCTACCAGCCCAAGGGAGAGGCCGCTCCGATCAAGGTCCTCAACAGCGCCCGCCTCGGCCAGATCCACGTCCCCTACGACGACGGCGGCAACGAGTACGACGACCTGACGGGCCAGGACTTCGCCAAGGACCTGATGAACCTGGCGCCCGCCGAGTGCCCGGGCGGCACCATCAAGACCGTCAAGATCCCGGACCCCTACCCGGAGCAGAACCCCAACGTCAAGGGTCTGTGCACCACCACCCGCTCCCGCGGCCACGCCTACCGTATGCAGGGCGACACCGCGAACAAGGTCTTCCAGGCCCAGGGCAAGGACCTCCTCGTCTACACGGTCAACCAGGTCGGCTGGTACGAGTACATGACCGAGTGGCGCTTCCAGGACGACGGCACCATCAACATGAACGTCGGCGCGACCGGCACCCTCTCGCCGTTCGACTACGACGCGGGTGACGGCAAGGGCTGGCCCATCGGCAAGGGCGCCGCCAAGGACAAGGCCACCAGCCACAGCCACAACGTCTTCTGGCGCCTGGACTTCGCCCTCGACGGCTCCACCAAGAACCGGGTCGAGCAGTACGACTCGACGGTCACCCCGCGCGGCGCGGACACCCCGACCACCAAGACCACCCGCACCAAGGTCACCAAGGAACTCGCGGGCGACGCCAAGACGTACCGCTGGTGGCGGGTGGTCAGTGCGACCGGCAAGAACAAGGACAACCACGCGCGCTCGTACGAGTTCGTCCCCGGCCCCACCACCCGCTACCCGGGCCGCAGTTACACCAAGCACGACATCTACTTCACCCAGTACAACAAGTGCGAACTGTTCTCCAGCAACAACCCGCGCTGCGACAGCGCTCACCCCAAGTCGGTCGACAAGTGGGTCAACGGCCAGACCCTCACGCACCCCGTGGCCTGGGTCAACGTCGGCTTCCACCACATCGCCCGGGACGAGGACCAGCAGCCGATGCCGGTCCACTGGCAGGGCTTCTCGATCGCCCCGCGTGACGTCACCGCTATGAATCCGCTCACTCCGGCGGAGCTCGCCGGGCAGAACGGCAACTACTTGGGCGGTAGTTGAGAAACGACCCTGTCCATCCGGCTGCACCGCCGACCGGTCCCGGAGTACCCTTCCTTGATCGTTGGGACGGGGAGAGCTCGGGGGAGCGGAAGGCGGTGCGCGGGTGGGCTCGGGAGGGCTGGAGTTGCCCCCTGGTGACGAGGGTCACGAGGGGAACTCCGCAGACGTCCCGCCCGGCACGGTGTCGCTGGCCCGGCCCATGGACGCCGCCGGTTCCATCGGGCCGGAGCTGGACTGGGACGCCGACGCCTGGCGCGAGGTGCGTACGCGCGCCCAGCGAGCCGGCCGGGCCTACATCTGGCTGAACCTCGTCGAACAGCGGTTGCGCGCGGTCGTGGCCGCTGTTCTGCGTCCCATCTACGAACCCGTCCACGGCGACGACTGGGTCGTGGCCGCCGCCGGACCGGCCGGCCAGGAATGGGTGCAGCGCGCGGTCGCCGTACGTGAAGTCAGCCGCCGCAAGGGCTACTTGCTCGACCCGGCCGACGACAACGTCCTCAGCTTCCTCACCCTGCCGCAGCTGCGCGAGCTGATGGTGCAGCACTGGCCGTGCTTCGAGCCCTACTTCGACGAGCGCCGGGACGTCGAACTCGCCCTGGACGAACTGGAAGTGACCCGCAACGTCGTCTCCCGCAACCGGGCCCTGTCCGAGGCCGTCCTCGGCCAGGCCGAACGGGCCTCGGCGCGGCTGCTTGAGATACTCGGCGCGGGCGGTGACGTGCCCTCCGCGCGCCGGCTGCCGGTGGACGCGGTCGAGGACCTCGTCGGCGACCGGTACGCGGACGTGGTCGCCGTGCACCCCGACCGGGTGCGGCTGCTGCGGCAGTTCCCCGCCGAGGACATCTTCGGCGGCGCCCGCCGCCTCGACGCGGTCGGCATCGGCCTCAACCTCCTCGTCCAGAACTTCTCCGGCCGGCGCCTGGTCCGGCTCGCCGAGGCGGGCTGCCGGGTGCGGCTGCTCTTCCTCAACCCCGCCTCCAGCGCGGTCAAGCGGCGCGAGCGGGAACTCGGTATGAGGCGGGGCGAGTTGAGCCGGGCCGTCGAGATGAACATCCTGCACATGCGCCGGGTGCGGTCCAAGCTCCGCGACCCGGGCGCCTTCGAGATCCAGGTCTACGACGAGACCCCGCGCCACGCCGCCTACCTCGTGGACGGCGACGGCACGGACGGGATCGCCGTCGTGCAGTCCTATCTGCGGCGCTCGCGAGGCATGGAGGCGCCGGTGCTGGTGCTGCGCCACGGGAACAAGGTCGTCAAGCCGGGCGAAATGGACGAGAGCGGTCTCTTCCCGACGTATCGCGAGGAGTTCGAGACGGCTTGGGTGGATTCGCGACCGGTGTCGTGAAAGTCCCCGGCGGGGCGGTGAAGAAAGTCGCCGGCGGGGCGCCAAGCGGAACGCGGTCCTCTGATTGTCAGTGGCGCATGGGATCGTGGAGACCACTGGGGGAAAGCACCACCAAGAAGGGGGACCGCCCATGGGCTGGCACCGGGAGCTGCTGATCGGCTTCGACCTGGAGACGACCGGCACCGATCCGCGCGAGGCGCGCATCGTCACGGGAGCCGTGATCGAGGTGAGGGCCGGGCAGGTCATGGGACACCGCGAGTGGCTCGCGGACCCGGGCGTGGAGATCCCGGCGGACGCGGTCGCGGTCCACGGGATCAGCAACGAACGCGCGACCGCCGAGGGCAGGCCGGCCGACCAGGTCGCCGACGCCATCGCGGACGTACTGGTGTCGTACTGGAAGACGGGCGTCCCGGTCGTCGCCTACAACGCGGCCTTCGACCTGACCCTGCTCTCCGCGGAACTCCACCGCCACGACCTCCCCTCCCTCCGGGACCGCCTGGGCGGCCTCGACCCGGCCCCGGTCGTCGACCCGTACACCATCGACCGCGCCGTCGACCGCTACCGCCGCGGCAAGCGCAACCTCGAAGCGGTCTGCGGGGAGTACGGAGTCCCGCTCGACTCCGCCCACGACGCCTCGGCCGACGCCCTCGCCGCGGCCCGCCTCGCCGGCGCGATAGCCGACCGCCACCCCAAGATCGCGGCCCTCGGCCCGGCGGAACTGCACCGCCGCCAGATCGAGTGGTACGCGGACTGGGCGGCGGACTTCCAGAAGTTCCTGCGCGGCAAGGGCGAGACGGACGCGGTGGTGGACGGCACCTGGCCCCTGCGCGAGCTGACGGCGGCCGACGAGACGGTCTGACGCCCTGGGCGGCGCCGCTCTGTCAGTGGTGACCGACGTTGCGGTAGTCGGCCAGGCTCCAGCCCGCGTACTCCACCGAGGCGACGATCTCGTCGGGCGTGCGAGTGTTCCATACGATCCGTGCCGCCAATTGCGGAAGGCCGTACAGCAGCCAGTCCGTCTCCCCGATCTCCACCTGCGGAGTGGCCAGTCCGTAGCGCAGCAACTGCTTGGAGGAGTCGCTGAATCTGTCGGCCGGGAACAGCGCGACCGTGCTGTCCTTCGATCCGGGGGCGTCAAAACCGAGTTCGAGCCACGTTGATGCGGTCGTCGAACGCAGTGCCCACAGTCTGAATCCACGTTCGTGGATTCCCGGAGCGGTGGCTTGCAGCCGGTCTGCCATCTCGCCGGCTTCGGCACACGCCGACGCCCCGTCACCCAGCGCGGGGCTCACGGCCGTACGCCAGTCACGTGTGAGTTTCAGCAGTTCCGATCCCAGAGTGAGCCGGAAGAGCCGCTGCACGATCTCGACAAGATGCTCGAGAGCGTCTTCGGGGCTCCAGTGCTGCTGGACGAGAGGGCGTGCCCGGTCGATGAAAAGCGGCAGGAAGACATCGTGCTTGGCGATGCTCTCGGCCAGACGTCCCACCGTGCGCTGCTGCTGCGCCATCATCTGGTCGCGATATTCCGCATCCGTTCCGGCCGCGTAGTGCACGGTCGCCTCGGCGGCACCCAGGATCACGTTCTCGGGATCGATCAGAAGTCGCCGCGACAGTGGCTCGCCCGTAGCAACCACCCGTACGGGACTCTGCTCCAACTCGTAGGGCGCGAGCGGGTTCACCTGTAGCGTCGCCACGGCCTGCATGGCCGTCTTCCGGATCACCGAAAGGGTGGAGGGATCGAGAGGATCACGCACCGGAAGATAGCCCCACGCGGAGACCTGATCCGGTGGCACGGTGTCGCCGAAGACGAGAGGCAGGACGACCGGCCGCTTCGCCCGTGCCCTGGTCGCCCACTCGAATTCCCTCCGCACCCAGGCCGATACGGCGGACGTCCTGGTCACCAACTGGACGAAGACCTCGCAGTCGGCGATACGGGCGGGCAGTACCTCCTCCAGGGGCTGCCCGAGGAGGCTGGACTCATCCTCCTTGCGGACCTGCATGCCGCAGTCAGCGAGGTGATCCGCGACCTGCTGTGCGGCGGTCTGGTCGGCGTAGCTGTATGAGACGAAGACGCGTGGGCCCGCGCCGCGCATGGGGCATAAGAAGTCGGCCACCGGTCACCCTCTCAGAACGGATACCACCGCACCGTCTCATCCCCGTCCCGCAAGGACTTCACCCGTCGCTCGAACTCCGCCAGCGCCTGTGGATTGCTCGGTGCGTGCTGGGCCACCCAGGCGCAGCTTGCCGTCTCCCGGGCGCCCCGGAGTACCGAGCAACCCTCCCACTCCCGGACGTCCCAGCCGTACGCCCGGGTGAAGTTGTCGTAGGCCGGCGTCGGCAGTCCGTACCGGTCGTGCGACAGCGCCATCACCACCAGGTCGTGTTCACGCAGGTCCGCGGAGAAGGTCTCCAGGTCGACCAGGACCGGGCCGCCCGGGCCCACGTGCACATTGCGGGGGAGGGCGTCTCCGTGGATGGGGCCGCGGGGAAGGTGCGGGGTGAGCGCTGCGGCGGCCGCAGCGAAGCCGTCGCGGCGCTCGCGCAGATACGCCGCGTCCGCGGGGTCGATCGCCTCGCCGGCCAGCCGCAGCCAGCGTTCCACACCGCCCAGCAGCTCGCGGGGCGGCAGCTCGAAGGAGGGGAGGGGCAGCGCGTGGACCACCCGTAGCAGTTCGGCCAAATCCCGGGGCTCTGCGGGCCGTACGGCATCGGGCATCCGGTGCCACACCGTCACCGGGTGCCCCGCGACGAGCAGCGGCTTGGGCTCGGCGGCCCGCACCGCGGGCACCTCGGCCTCGGCGAGCCACAGCGCGATGTCCAGCTCCCGGCGCGCCCGGTCCAGGAGTTCGGCGTCCCGGCCCACCTTGACGACCAGGTCACCGGCGGCGAACACGGCGTTCTCACCGAGCGCGAGCAGCCGCGCCTCCCCGGCCGCCCCGGGGAGCACCCCCGCCTCGGCCAGTACCTCCCGCGCCCGTGCCTCGTCCATCGTCCGCCTCCGTGTCCCGTTCCTGCCGCCGCGCGTGCGCACAGCGCGCACAGGGCGTCGAGTTCCCGCCATCCGGCGCCCAGTCTCGCATTCGTACAGGTCGGACGGTGTGCGCGATGCCTTGACGGCGCATACCCCCTTCACGACCATGACCGGGGCCCGCCGGTCCGGAGTGTCCCGAGCCGTGGTGAGGAGCCGATCACGTGACATCGCTGACCGCGACGAAGCGGTCGACGCGGGGTGCGCCACGCGCCGACGGGGGCCGCAGGGCAGTGGACCGCGGCGCCTGGTTCCTGGTGCTGCCCGCGCTGATCCCGATCCTCGTGCTGAGCGTCGGACCGCTGCTCTACGGCATCCTCCTGGCGTTCACCGACGCCCAGTCGGGGCGCACCCGGTCCACCCAGTGGATCGGCGGCCTCAACTTCCAGGACCTGCTGCACGACACGCTGTTCTGGGAGTCGTTCCGGATCGGCCTGGTGTGGGCCGTCGGGGTGACCGTGCCGCAGTTCCTGCTGGGGCTCGGCCTCGCCCTGCTGCTCAACCAGGACCTCAGACTGCGCTGGCTGGCCCGCGCCCTGGCGATCATCCCGTGGGCCATGCCCGAGGTCGTCGTCGGTGTCATGTGGCGGCTCGTCTACAACCCCGACGCGGGCGTCCTCAACGAGACCCTGCGCGACCTCGGCCTCGGTGACGGCCGAGACTGGCTCGCGGGGCTGTCCACCGCCCTGCCCGCCGTCATCGTCGTCGGCGTGTGGGCCGGGATGCCGCAGACCACGGTCGCCCTGCTCGCCGGCCTCCAGAACACCCCGCGCGAACTGCACGAGGCGGCGGCGATGGACGGCGCGGGCGCCTGGCGCCGCTTCCTGACGGTCACCTGGCCCGCCCTGCGGCCGGTCGCCCTGTCGATCACCGCGCTCAACTTCATCTGGAACTTCAACTCCTTCGCCCTGGTCTACGTCCTGACCAGCGGCGGACCCGGCGGCCGTACCCGCCTGCCGATGCTCTTCGCCTACGAAGAGGCCTTCCGTTACGGCCAGTTCGGCTACGCGGCGGCCATGGGCTGTGTGATGGTCGCCGTGATCTCGGTGCTGCTCGCCGTCTTCCTCGTCGGCCGGCTGAGGGGAGGTGACGAGGCATGAGGACCAGCACCACGGGCCGCGTCGGACAGTACGTCGCCCTGCTCGCGTATCTCGTCTTCCTCGCCTTCCCGTTCCTGTGGCTGATCTCCATCGCGTTCAAGTCGCCCCGGGAACTGGGCAGTCTGCACCCCACCTGGATCCCACGGGACCCCACCCTCGACAACTTCCGGCAGGCCTTCGACGAACAGCCGCTCCTGCGCGCCGCGGGCAACTCCCTGCTGGCCGCGCTCGGCGCCGCCGTGATCGCCGTACTGATCGCGACACCGCTCGCGTATGTGATGGCCCGGCGCCGCACCCTGCTCGCGCGGGCGGCGACGGGATGGGTGGTGGTCAGCCAGGCGTTCCCGCTGGTGCTGGTGATCATCCCGCTGTTCCTGGTGCTGAAGAACCTGCGGCTGATCAACTCGCTGTTCGGGCTGGTGCTGGTGTACGTGGTGTGGGCGCTGCCGTTCGCGCTGTGGATGCTGGTCGGCTATGTGCGGGCGGTGCCCGAGGAGTTGGAGGAGGCGGCGGCCGTCGACGGTGCCGGGCGGCTGCGGACGCTGGTGTCGGTGACCGCGCCGCTGCTGGCGCCGGGGATCGTGGCGACGGCGCTGTTCGCGTTCATCACCGCGTGGAACGAGTTCTTCTTCGCGCTGGTCCTGCTGAAGACCCCGGAGAAACAGACACTGCCGGTCGTCCTCACCCACTTCATCGGCGCGGAGGGCGTCGCCGACCTGGGACCGCTGGCCGCGGCGGCGTTCCTCGCGACGCTGCCCTCACTGGTCGTCTTCGCCCTCATCCAACGGCGGATCACGAGCGGCATGCTGGCCGGGGCGGTGAAGAGCTGATGCGGACGAAATGGCTCATCGGGCTGGTGCTGGCCCTGCTCCTCACGGGCTGCACCGGCAGTGACAGCGGGAAGAACGACGGCTCTGTCACCCTCCGCTTCCAGTCCCTGGCCTGGCAGGAGGAGTCCGTCGCCGCCAACCAGCAGCTGGTGAAGGAGTGGAACGCGACCCACCCGGACGTCAAGGTCGAATACGTCCAGGGCAGTTGGGACAGCGTCCACGACCAGCTCCTCACCTCCTTCGAGGGCGGCGAGGCGCCCGACATCATCCACGACGCCTCCGACGACCTCGCGGACTTCGCCTACGGCGGCTATCTCGCCGACCTGACCGACCTGCTGCCCGCGCGGCTCAAGTCGGACATCCCGCAGCGCAGTTGGGAGACGGCGACCTTCGGGGACGGCATCTACGGCGTGCCCTTCCTCCAGGAGCCGAGGGTCCTCATCGCCAACGCCACGTGGCTGAAGGAGTCGGGAGTGCGCATTCCGACGCCCGACAAGCCCTGGAGCTGGACCGAATTCCGGCGGATCACCGGGGAACTCGGCGGCGACGGGACGTACGGCATCGCCTGGCCCCTCAAGGAGCCCGTCTCGGCCACGCTCAACCTGTCCCTGTCCGCGGGCGGACAGCTCTTCCACCGGAGCGCCGACGGCAAGGTGACCATCCGCTTCGAGAAGGGCGACGAGGTCGTCCCGCGCACCGTCCACGACCAGGCGAACACCGACCACAGCGCCTCGCCCACCACCCTGGGCAGCAGCGGCTCCGACACCCTGCCCGGCTTCTTCGGCGGCAAGTACGCGATGGTGCCGCTCGGCTTCTCCTACCGCCAGCAGATCGTGCAGCAGGCCCCGAAGGGCTTCGACTGGCAGGTGCTGCCCGCCCCGGCCGGTGCCGACGGGCTCAGCCAGGGCGTCAGCCCGCAGACGCTGTCCGTCGCCGAGGACAGCCCCCACAAGAAGGAGGCCGTCGAGTTCATCGACTACCTGCTCCAGCCGAAGAACATGGTGCGCCTCGCGCTCGGCGACTGGATGCTGCCCACCGGCACGCAGGCGCTGAAGGCCCCCGCCCTGCACACCACCGAGAACGGCTGGGCCACCGGCACCGCCCTCGCCGCCCACCTCCGCTCGGCGCCCGCCCAGTCCGTGCGCGGCTACCCCGAGTGGAAGGACAAGGTCGCGACCCCGGCGTTCCAGGAGTACTACAGCGGGGCGATCGGCCTCGACGAACTGCGCGCACGCCTGGAGAAGGACGGCAACCTGGTCCTGGCCCGCTACCAGCGCTGAAGAGAGGGAGCCTCAGCGGCTGAAGCGAGCGAGCCCCGACGGCTGAAGCGAGGCACTCTCAATAAGTTGTACGAGACGTATCGTCTCGTCTAGCCTCGACGGCATGACCACTCCCGCACACATCGCCATGTTCTCCGTCGCCGCCCACGGCCATGTGAACCCGAGCCTGGAAGTCATCCGCGAGCTCGTCGCACGTGGTCACCGGGTGACGTACGCGATCCCGCCGGTGTTCGCGGAGAAGGTCGCCGCGACCGGCGCCGAGCCCAAGCTCTGGAACTCCACCCTGCCCGGGCCCGGCGCCGACCCGGAGGCATGGGGCAGCACCCTGCTCGACAACGTCGAACCCTTCCTCGCCGACGCGATCCAAGCGCTGCCCCAGCTGATCGAGGCGTACGAGGGGGACGAACCGGATCTCGTCCTGCACGACATCACCTCCTACCCGGCCCGGGTCCTCGCCCATCGCTGGCGCGTCCCGGCGGTCTCGCTCTCACCCAACCTCGTGGCCTGGGAGGGCTACGAGGAGGAGATCGCCGAGCCGATGTGGGCGGAGCCGAGGAAGACCGAGCGGGGGCAGGCGTACTACGCCCGCTTCCGGGGCTGGCTGGAGGAGAACGGGATCACCCTGCACCCCGATGACTTCGCCGGCCGGCCCGCCCGGTCGATCGTCCTGATCCCCAGGGCGCTACAGCCCAACGCCGACCGGGTCGACGAGAAGGTGTACTCCTTCGTCGGCGCCTGCCAGGGCGACCGCGGCGCCGAAGGGCAGTGGCAGCGGCCCGCCGGTGCGGAGAAGGTCGTCCTCGTGTCGCTCGGGTCGACCTTCACCAAGCAGCCCGGCTTCTACCGGGAGTGCGTACGGGCCTTCGGCGAGCTGCCGGGCTGGCATCTGGTGCTCCAGATCGGCGAGAACGTGGACCCGGCCGAGCTGGGGGACATCCCGGCCGGTGTCGAAGTGCGGTCGTGGGTACCGCAGTTGGCGGTGCTGCACCAGGCCGACCTGTTCGTCACCCACGCCGGCGCCGGCGGCAGCCAGGAGGGGCTGGCCACGGGCACGCCGATGATCGCCGTACCGCAGGCCGTGGACCAGTTCGGCAACGCGGACATGCTCCAGGGCCTCGGCGTCGCCCGGCACGTCCCCATGGAGGAGGCCACCGCCGAGACCCTGCGGGCCACCGCCCTCGCCCTTGTCGACGACCCCGAGACCGCCCGCCGGCTGAAGGCCCTCCAGGCCGAGATGGCCCAGGAAGGCGGCACCCGACGAGCGGCGGACCTCATCGAGAGGGAACTGCCCACGCCCCGGCCGACGCGACGGAACACCGCACGCCGGGAGGCGTGATCAGGGGCCGTTCGGTTTATGCCCCCCAACCCCGCCAGGAGTGCCCAGTGAGCGTGTCGTTGTCCCCTGCCCTCGGAGGCTGTGTCGACCTGTTGCGCTGTCCGACCTGCCGGGTGGGGCACCTGCATCTCGACCGCGGCGCGCTCCGGTGCCCGGTGGGGCACGCCTTCGACATCGCCCGTCACGGCTACGCCGGCCTGCTGACGGGCGCTCGGGCCACCAGCGGTGACGACGCGGACATGGTCCGGGCCAGGGACCGGTTCCTGGCCACCGGTGCCTACGCGCCGATTCGTGAGGCCGGGGCCCGCCTCGCGGTGGGCGCCGTGCCCGAGCGGGCCACGGTGGTGGATGTGGGGTGTGGCACGGGCTACTACCTGGCCGGCGTACTCGACCGGTTGCCCGGCGCCCGTGGTCTGGGGCTGGACTCCTCGGTGCGTGCGCTGCGCTCGGCCGCCCGTGCCCATGACCGAGCCGCCGCCGTCGCCTGGGACGTCTTCCGGCCCTTCCCGCTCGACGACGGGGTGGCGGATGTCGTGCTGGACGTGTTCGCCCCGCGCAACCCGGCCGAGTTCCACCGCGTGCTGCGCCCGACCGGCCGGCTGATCGTGGTCCGGCCCACCGGGCGGCACCTGGCCGAGCTGCGCCGCCGACTCCCCGGGATGGTCACGGTCGACCCGGCCAAGGAACAGCGCCTGCACCGGGCGCTCGCGCCCTTCTTCGAGGCCACCGTCACCGAACAGGTGGAGTATCCGGCGACCTTGACCAGGGCGGATGTGCTGGACCTGGTGGCGATGACGCCGAGCGCACGCCACATGAGCGCGGCGGCGCTGAACGATGACGGCCTCCTGCCCGAACGGGTCACCGTCTCCGTGCTGGCCACCGCCTACCGGCCTCGGCGACCGCACAACACGCAGGGCCCGTTGGCTCCCCGGTGACCAACGGGCCCTGCGCCGTGCCGTGAGCGGTTACACCCGGGCAGGTTCCTCCACCTCGTGGGCCACGACCTCCGCCGCCTCGTCGTGCGTGAGGTCGGGCAGGCGGTTCAGCCACTTCGGCAGATACCAGTTGCGCTCACCGAGCAGCGCCATGACCGCCGGGAGCAGCACACCCCGGATGATCGTCGCGTCGACGAGCACCGCCGTCGCCAGGCCCACGCCCATCTGCTTCATGGACTGCATCGACAGCGTCCCGAAGATCGCGAACACGGCGACCATGATGACCGCGGCGCTGGTGACGACACCGGCCGTGGTGACCACACCGTGCTGGATCGCGTCCTTGGTCGTACGGCCCTTCAGCCGCGCCTCACGGATCCGCGAGACCACGAACACGTGGTAGTCCATCGACAGGCCGAACAGGATCACGAAGAGGAACAGCGGCAGCCAGGAGATGATCGCGCCGACGCCCTCCGCGCCGACCAGGGACGCGCCCCAGCCGTGCTGGAAGACGGCGACGAGGATGCCGTACGCCGCCCCCACCGACAGCAGGTTCAGCACGATCGAGGTGATCGCGATCGTCAGCGAGCGGAAGGAGAGCAGCATCAGCAGGAAGGCGAAGACCACGACGAAGGCGAAGACCGGGACGACCGCGCCGGTCAGCTGGTCGTTGAAGTCCTTCGAACCGGCGACCTGACCGCTGATCGGCGCCTCAAGGCCGTCGACCTTGCCGAGCGTCGCGGGCCGCACCTCGTCGCGCAGCTTCTCCAGGCTCGCGCCCGCCTTGTCGAGGTCGGAGCCGCCGACCAGCGGGACGTACACGAAGGCGAGGTTCTGCTTCTGGTGCAGCTTGATCTCGACCGGGCCGCGTGAGGCACCCGAGGCGACCGCCTGCTCCTTGAAGTCGGCGAGCGCGTTCTGCACCTCCGCGGAGTCGATGTTGTCCGCCTTGACGATCACCTCGGCCGGCTCGGAGCCGCCGGGGAAGGCCGTGTTGACGCGGTCGTAGGTCTGCACGATGGGCAGCGAGTCGCCGAACTCCTGGTCCAGCGTGAGGTTCTGGGTCTTCATGCCGACCGCCGGCGCCGCGATCGCGAGCAGCGCACCGGCCGCCACGACGACGGAGACCATCGGCTTCTTCAGCACCGCGCCCAGGATGGCCGTCCAGAGCCGGCTCTCACCGTTGCCGTTGCGCTTGCGGCGCCGCAGGAACGGGATACGGCCCTTCTCGACCCGCTCGCCCAGCAGGGAGAGCAGCGCGGGCAGCACGGTGATGGAGCCGATCATGGCGACGGCCACGACGATCAGCGACGCCAGGCCCATCGCCTCGAAGTCGGCGATCCCGGTGAACAGCATGCCCGCCATCGCCACACACACCGTGACACCGGAGACGATGATCGCGCGGCCACTGGTGGCGGCGGCGATCCGCAGCGCGGTCTGGGCGTCCCTGCCGGCCTCGCGCTCCTCGCGCTCCCGGCGCAGATAGAACAGGCAGTAGTCGACGCCGACGGCCAGACCGACCAGCAGCATCACGGAGTTGGCGACATCGCCCATCGGCATGACATGGCTGATGACGCCCATCAGGCCCATCGTCGCCATGATCGCGGTGAGCGCCAGGGCCACCGGCAGCAGCGCCGCGACCAGCGCGCCGAACGCGATCAGCAGGATGCCGAGGGCCACGGGCACGGCCGAGTACTCGGCCTTCTGGAAGTCGTCGCCGAACGCGTCGTCGAACGTCTTCTGCATGCTGGCGCCGCCGATCTCCTCGATCCGCAGGTCCGCATGGTCCTTCTGGACCTTCGCCACGGCGTCCAGCACGGGCTCGACCCGCTCACCGGCCGTCTCCGCGTCGCCCTTCATGTCGAACTGCACCAGCGCGCTGCGGCCGTCCTTGGAGACGGTGTCCGTGTCGTACGGCGAGGTGACGTCCGTGACCTTGCCGGTGGCGTCGACCGCCTGGACGACGGCGTTGACCGCGGCGCGGAACTGCGCGTCCGTCGCCTTGAGCCGGCCGTCCTTCGCCTGTACCAGGACCGTCTCACCGGCGGGCTCCTCGATGCCGGCGTCCTTGACGATCCGCGCGGCGGTATGGGTCTCCCCCTTCAGGCCCTCGCTCTCGTCGACGTCGACCCGGCCCGCCGCCGAACCGAGTCCCATGGCCAGGACCACGAACAGCACCCAGATGCCGACCGCGGCCCAGCGGTGCCGGGCACTCCAGCCGCCGGCCCGGGCCGCCAGGCCCCGCACCCTTGTTTCTCCGTTCGCCATGACGGGCTTGCCCCCTTGACTGCGGTCGCGGCCCCCTGCCGCCACCTTTCGTTTCGAAGGTATGGGCCGGATAAACCCGTCACGTCGTGCTGCCCGGTGAAGTGCGGGTGAGCGACTAGTCCTCGCGGACCAGGACCGTCTCCGCACTGGGGAGGAGTGTGCCCCCTACAACAACACGCTGTCGTCCTATGGTGAGCGCATGACGACGACGTATGCGGCGCTGCTGCGCGGGATCAACGTGGGCGGTGCCAAGAAGGTCCCGATGGCCGAACTGCGGACCCTGATGGAGGGGCTCGGCCACTCAGGGGTGCGCACCTACCTCCAGAGCGGCCAGGCGGTGTTCACCACTGACCACGGCGACGAGGAAACCCTCGCGGCCGAGCTCACCGCCGCGATCGAGAAACACTTCGGCTTCGCGGTCGACGTCATCGTCCGCGACCACGCCTACCTCGCCGCGATCGTCGACGACTGCCCCTTCCCGGCCGCCGAACTGGAGGGCAAGCAGCTGCACGTCACCTACTTCTCCGCCGCCGTCGACGCGGACCGCTTCGCCGCCATCGACCAACCCGCCTTCCTCCCCGAGGAGTTCCGCCTCGGCGACCGTGCCCTGTACCTGTACGTCCCCGACGGCCTGGGCCGCTCCAAGCTCGCCGAACAGCTCGCCAAGCCGCGCGTGAACAAGGGACTGATCGCCACGAGCCGGAACTGGAACACCGTGGTCAAGCTGGTGGAGATGACCGCCGCGGAGTGATCTGCCGTACGCCGGTGCAGGTGGTGTACGAGATGATCGTGTCCGGCACGGACACCGGCCCGCCGTCCCGCGCCGGCGCGTCCGTGCGGGCCAGGTCCCCGGCGGTGAGACTCGCGTTGTCCGCCCCTCCCGGCAGGCCCGCCAGACGTCCGCCGCCACCAGGAACCGGTCCCGCGGCACGTCCAGCGGATCGAACGGCACCTTGTACGAAGGATGCAGTACCTGTGGGTCGACCAGCCGCCAACTCCCGTCCGGCAGCCGGTACTCGGTGAGCGGCGCCGCCCGGCGATCGCGCAGGATCTCGGTGACGTACCGCGCCTCGGCGTCCTCGTGCCGCAGATGGTCCACCATGCCGGCGACCCTCGTCCTTTGCCCAGGGGCAAGGTCAACTGTGCGAGGCTCGGTCCATGCGCTACATCATCATCGGGGCAGGGGCGGTCGGAGGCGTCGTCGGCGGGCGGCTCGCGGAGGCGGGGAGCGAGGTCGTCCTCGTCGCACGGGGCACGCACCGGGCGGCGCTGCGCGAGCACGGGCTTCGACTCCGCGTTCCCGACGGCGAGTTCGTCCATCGGCTGCCCGTCGTCGAGGACCCGGCCGAGCTCGGCGAGCTGCGCGCCGACGACGTCCTCGTCCTCGCGGTCAAGACCCAGGACAGCGTGACAGCGCTGCGGACCTGGGGACCGGCGCCGGTCGCGGGCGGGGGCACGGCGGCCGAGCGGCTGCCGCTGGTCTGTGCGCAGAACGGCGTGGAGAGCCAGCGACTGGCCCTGCGCACGTTCCGCACCGTGTACGGCGTGTGCGTGTGGCTGCCCTGCACGCTCGTCGAACCCGGCGTCGTCAGCGCCGCAGGCGCCCCGCTCACCGGCATCCTCCATCTCGGCCGCTACCCGTACGGCACCGACGAGACCGCCCGGCTGATCGCCGCCGACCTGGAGAAGTCCCGCTTCGAGGCACCGGTCGTACCGGACGTGACCCGCTGGCAGTACGCCAAGCTGCTCGCCAACCTCGGCAACGCGCTGGAGGCCGTGACGGGGCCGATGGAGAGCGAGGAGGCCGTGGCGCTCTTCGAACGGCTGAAGGCCGAGGGCGCCGCCGTCCTCGCCGCCGCCGGCATCCCGTACACGGGCGCCGAGGAGCAGCGGGCCGTACGCGGCGACAAGGTCTTCCTCGCCCCTCTGCACGGCACCCCGCGCGGCGGCGGCTCCTCCTGGCAGTCCCTGAACCGCGGCACCGGCACCATCGAGGCCGACTACCTCAACGGGGAGATCGCACTGCTGGGCAGGCTGCACGGCGTACCGACCCCGCTCAACGACCTCTTGCAGCGCCTGGCCAACGCCTTCGCACGGGAGCGCAGGGCCCCGGGGTCGATGGCGGTGGGGGAGCTGGTGCGGTTGACCGGAATGGACCATTGAATCAGTGCCTGATTGGACCACAATGCTGGGCCAATGAGGGATTACCGTCGACGTCATGACCACCGCAGAACCCACCCGCGTCGACTTCTGGTTCGACCCCGCCTGCCCCTTCGCCTGGATCACCTCCCGCTGGCTGCTGGAGGTCGAACGGCACCGCCCGCTCGACCTCCGCTTCCACGCGATGAGCCTGTACCTGCACAATGCAGGAAACGAACTGCCGCAGTGGTACCGGGAGTTGGTCGACAAGTCCATCGGCCCGGTGCGCGTCGCCGTGGCCGCGGCCGAGGCGCACGGCGAGAAGGTCCTGCGTGACCTCTACACCGCCTTCGGCAGTCGTATCCACGAACGGAAGGCCGAGGACTTCGACGCGGTGATCGCCGAGTCCCTGGCGGAACTCGGCCTCCCGGCGGACCTCGCCGCCGCCGCGCACGACACGTCGTACGACGAGGCCGTCCGCCGCAGTCACACGTCCGGCGCCGAACCCGACTCGGGCGGCTATGTGGGCACGCCCACGATCCATGTCGACGGGACAGTGTGGTTCGGGCCGGTGCTGCGGGCCATCCCGCGAGGAGCGAGGGCGGCGCAACTCTTCGACAGTTTCCGGGTGTTGGCCACCGACCCGGACTTCTTCGAGCTGAAGCGCACCCGCACCGGCGGACTGAGCTTCGACTAGACCTTGTCCCCCCGCCACTCCCCGTTCCGCAGAGCCCAGCGCACCGCCGGGCTCACCGCGAGGCCCGCGCCGGCGAACACCACGCCGAGGACCGCCCAGCCCGCCGTGCCGTGCTGGATCGCGGTGACCGTGACCAGGGCGGGGCCCGCCATCATGCCGGCCGACATGCCCGCGCCGAACACGCCCTGGTACACGCCGTGGGCGCGGGCGTCGGCGAGTTCGTAGCCGAGGGTCCAGCCGCCCGCGGCCGACAGCACCTCCGAGAAGACCTGCACGATCGCGCCGACCGCCAGCGCCAGCACCGCCCACACCGGCGACAGGCCCGCCGACACGGCGTACACCGCGCAGGCCGCCGCGAGGAGCAGCCCCGACCAGCCCATCGCCCTTACCGCGCTGGGCACTTGGGAGGCGCGCCGGGCCACCCGCACCTGGAGCAGCGCCACCAGCACACAGTTGAGGATCATCAGCAGGGCCGCCGTCCAGCGCGGCGCCTCCGTGCGCTCCACGATCCACAGCGGCAGGCCGACCTCCGACAGCGTGTACTGCACGACGAGGATCGCGTTCAGCACGGTCACCGCGAGGAACGGCAGATCACGCACCGCACGCCAGCGGTCGGCCGCCGGGGCGCCGGCCTCGGGCGCCCCGCGTTCCAGGGCGTGGGGCGCGAGCGGCAGCCGGGGGAGCAGCAGCGCGGGGCCCGCGAACGACACCGCGTTGACCAGAATGACCGTCACATACGCGCCCCGCGTGTCGAGTTGGAGGGCGATCGCACCGAAGAGGCCGCCCACCCCCATGAAGACGTTGGTGACCATCCGCAGATACGCCCGCGCCTCCACCCGCGTCGCGGCCGGCAGCACATCGGCGTAGATCGCGCCCTGTACCCCCCGGCTCGCCATCTGGAGCCCGGTCGCACAGACCACCGCGACGAGGAAACCGACGTAGGAGTGCACGAACACGTACGCCGCCGTCGCCACGCCCGTCCCGGCCCACAGCAGCGCGCCCACGCGCCGGGCGCCCCACCGGTCGGCGGCCCGGCCCGCCGGTACCCCGGCCGCCACGCCGACCAGCCCCGCGCCCGTCATACCGAGGCCGACCGAGGTCGCGTCGAGGCCGACGATGCGGGTGAAGTACAGGACGCCGAGCGGGAAGTAGAGACCGTTGCCCAGGGAGTTCGCGGCGGTCAGCAGGGTGGCGCGGCGCAGGGTGGGGTCGGTGGGGAGCCGGGAGGGGCGCAGCCCGGGATCGACAGGCGTGGTGACGGGTGTCGTGGTCATGCGGACATCTCACCCGGCGGCGGTGCCGCGCCGACAATGATTTAGCGTGGCACTCAATGATCGAGTTCCGCTTCGACGTCGGCGACCTGGCCACCACCTCCTTCGCGTACTCCCCACTCCAGGAGGCCGTGTTCTCGCTGCGCTGTCTGCACGACCCGGCCCGCCACCCCCATCACCGGCCGTGGCTGCGGCGCATCCGCCCCCGTCTGGAGGCCCTCGACCACGAGCTGCTCAGCGCGCTGACCACCCCCTGGCTGTGGGTGCCGGACTGTCTGACGCCTCGTCCCGAACGGGCCCGTCCCGTCTTCACCGAGGAACTGGTGCGGCTCGGCGCCACCCCGCCGGACCTCCTCGACGCCGACTTCCGGGCCGCCTACCGCACGCGGGACGCGCTGCCACCCGTCGTCGCCCGGGGCCTGGCCGAGCCCGCCGCGTTCCTCCAGCGGATCGTCGAGGCCCTCGACGCCTACTGGCACGTCTGTCTGGCCCCGGACTGGTGGCCGCGCGTGCAGAGCATCATGGCGGCCGACCTCGCCCATCAGGCGCGGGTGCTCGCCGAGCAGGGCGCCGGTGCGATGTTCGCGGGGCTCGACCGGCGGCTCAGCTGGGTGGACGGCCATCTGCGCCTGTCCACCGACGACTTCATGCTCCAGGCGCCGTGGACCGACATGAGCATCGCCGGCCGCGGACTGGTCCTGCTGCCCTCGCTGTTCGCCCGTGGCGCCCAGCCGCTGATCGACCCCACCCGGCCGCCCACGATCATCTATCCGGCCCGCGGCAGGGCCACCCTCTCGGAGGAACCACCCCCGGTCACCGGCGACGCCCTGGTCCGCCTCCTGGGCCGCCCCAGAGCCAGACTCCTGCTGCTCCTGGCAGAACCCGCCTCGACAACAGAACTGGCCCACCGCCTGAACGTGACGCCGGGCGCGGTGAGCCAGCACCTGGCGGTGCTCTACGACGCGGGACTGCTCAGCAAGACGCGCAACGGAAGGGTCGTGAGGTACGGACGGACGGCACTCGGAAACGAACTCTGCCGTTAGAGACCCAAGGGGCGAGGGGAACCGCGCGACCAGCCCCCACCGCCTCACGGACGACTACGCGCCCACGACCGCCGGCAAAGGCACCCGCGCTTCGTCGTACCGCTCCAACAAAACCCGGGCCACCTCAGCCGAAGCCCCGAGCACGTCCCCCAGCACATCCGCCTCCGCCGCGCCCCGCGCAATCCGGTCCGGCAGAAACCCCGGCGCGAGGACATACGGCGCGACGGCCACCCGGGAACACCCCAACGCCCTCAGCTCCCGCACCGCGTTCTCCGTGCGGGGCAGTGCGGCGGAGGCGAACGCAGGCCGCACGGCGCACCAACCGGTGTGCCGCCACTCCCGCGCGATTTCTGCGATCACTGCGATCGCCTCCGGGTCCGTGGACCCCGCCGAGGCCAGTACGACCCCGGTCGAGGACTTGTCGGCGGGCGTCAACCCGGCCTCGTACAGCCGCCGTTCGAGTGCGGACAGCAGCAGCGGTGACGGGCCGAGCACCTCGGCCTGCCGGATCCGCAGCTGCGGCGGCGCGTCCCGCAGGACCGCCGGGATGTCCGCCTTGGCGTGGAACGCGCGGGTCAGGAGCAGCGGCAGGGCCACCACGTCACGTACGCCCTCCGCGGCCAACGACTCCAACACCCCCTGCACGGACGGGATGTTGAAGTCGAGGAAGCCCGTCTCCACCCGTACGTCCGGGCGCAGCGAGCGCACCCGGCGGACGAGGGCGTGCACCGTCGCGGCGTGCCGCGGATCGCGGCTGCCGTGGGCGATGACGAGAAGAACAGGCTTCCTCAGCAAAGGACTTACCCCTTCACCAGCAGGCCGCGGCTGCGCAGCACCCGCCGCTCCAGCGGGCTGAAGACCAGCAGGTCGACGGCGATGCCGACGAACAGGATCAGGAAGATCGCCTCGAAGATCATCGGCATGGAGCTGGCGTTGCGGCCGTTCTCCAGGAGCGCGCCGAGACCGATGCCCAGGTCGGGCGAGGAGGCGATGATCTCCGCCGCCATCAGGGAGCGCCAGGAGAACGCCCAGCCCTGCTTCAGACCGGCGAGATAGCCGGGCAGCGCGGCCGGCAGCACGATGTGCAGGGCACCCCGCCAGCCGGTCGCGCCCATCGTGCGGCCCGCCCGCAGGAACAGCGGCGGCACCTGGTCGATGCCGGAGACGAGACCGTTGGCGATGGACGGGACCGCGCCGAGCAGGATCACCGCGTACATCATCGAGTTGTTCAGGCCCAGCCACAGCACGGCCGGCGGCACCCACGCCACCGACGGCAGCGACTGGAGACCCGACAGGACCGGGCCGATGGCCGCGCGGACGAACTTCACCCGGGCCACGATCAGCCCCAGCGGGGTGCCGATCGCCAGGGCCAGCAGGAAGCCGAGCAGACCGCGCTCGACGCTGGTCCAGATGTAGCCGAGGAGCTTGCCCTCCAGCCAGGCGTCCTTGAACTCGGTCGCCACGTCGCCGGGGGAGGGCAGCTTGGTCGGGTCGGTGACGATGTCGAAGGTGATCAGCGCCTGCCAGATCACCAGCACCACGGCGGTCGCGACGAGCGGCGGGAGGATCTTGGTGCGGGCGGTCACCGTGAACGGCGTCCGCGCGGTGGCGACGATCTCCAGCGCGTCCAGGCCGGCCTCCAGGCCGGCGATCTGGTGGTTGCCGTCGGCCCGCGCCTGGCGTGTGTCGGTCAGGCCCGACCTGGTGTCACTGCTGGCCATGGCGGCGGATCTCCCCACGCAGTTCTTCGGTGATCTCAAGGGACAGTTCGGCCACGGGGGCGTCCTCGATACGGCGCGGCTGCGGGATGTCCACCGTCCACTCGCGCGCGATCCGGCCCGGCCGCGACGACAGCAGGACGACCCGCTCGGCCAGCCGCACCGCCTCGCGCACGTTGTGTGTGACGAACAGGACGGACAGTCCCGTCTCCGCCCAGATCCTGGTCAGTTCGTCGTGCAGGACGTCACGTGTGATCGCGTCGAGCGCCGCGAACGGCTCGTCCATGAGTAGCAGCCGGCTCTCCTGGGCCAGCGCCCGGGCGAGCGCCACACGCTGGCGCATACCGCCGGACAGCTCGTGCACCCGCTTGCCGTACGAGCCCTTCAGCCGGACCAGTTCGAGCAGTTCCTCGGCGCGGTCGCGCCGGTCGTTCTTCGCGACTCCGCCGAGCTTCAGGGCGAGTTCGATGTTCTTGCCCGCGGTCAGCCACGGGAACAGGGCGTGCTCCTGGAACATCAGAGCGGGGCGCCCGTCGGTCTTGATGCTGCCGGCGCTCGGGTCGTCGAGACCCGCGACCAGGTTGAGCAGCGTGGACTTGCCACAGCCCGAGGCCCCCAGGAGGGTGACGAACTCGCCCGGCGCGACATCGAGGGTGATGTCGTCGAGGACGAGCTGCTGCCCGGCGGGCCCGCCGAAGGACTTCGAGACGTGCTCGATGCGGGCGGCGTACTCGACTGACTCGGCCTGCTCGGCCTTGGCAACCGCGGTGGCCATGGTCGTCACCTCCTGGAGACTCTCGGGATCAGGGCTTACTTGACGCCGAGTCCGGCGTCGTCGACCGTGCTCTCGCCGTCGGCCTTCAGGACCTTGTTCAGGAGCGTCAGGTCATAGATGCCGTCCAGCAGCGGGTCCTCCAGCAGACCGGCCTTGACCGCGTGCTTGGCCTCGGTGTTGAGGGTGGCGGCCAGCGGGTCGTTGGTGAACTGGATGGACTTCCACGCCGGATCCAGGACGTCCGCAGGGAGCGCCTTGCCCGAGTCGGCCTCCAGCTGCTTGTTCGCCGCGGCCTTGGCCTCGTCCGGGTTCGCGTTGATCCACTTGTTGGACTCGACCGAGGCCTTCAGGACCGCCTCGACGGCCTTCGGGTGCTCCTTGAGGAACTTCTGCGACACGATGATGTTCGTGATCACGAACTTCTTGTCGGGCCACAGGTCGGCCTCGTCGAGCAGTACCTTGCCGCCTTCGGCGACCAGCTTCGACGCGGTCGGCTCCGGCACCCAGGCGCCGTCGATGGAGCCGGACTTGTAGGCGTCCGGGGTCACCTTGTTGTCGGTGCGGACGACCGACACGTCACCCGCGCCGCTCTCGGCGTCGACCTTCCAGCCCTGCTCCGAGATCCAGTTGAGGAACGCCACGTCCTGGGTGTTGCCGAGCTGCGGGGTGGCGATCTTCTTGCCCTTGACGTCCTTCAGGGACTTGATCTTCTTGGGGTTGACGACGAGCTTCACGCCGCCGGACGCCGAACCGCCGATGATGCGCAGGTTGGTGCCCTTGGACTTGGTGTAGCCGTTGATCGCCGGGGACGGGCCGATCCAGCCGATGTCGATGGAGCCGGAGTTGAGCGCCTCGATCTCGGACGGACCGGCGTTGAAGGTCGCGTACGAGGCCTTCGTGGCACCGAGCTCCTTCTGGAAGAAGCCCTTCTGGTTGGCGACCAGCGCGGTGGCGTGGGTGAGGTTGCCGAAGTAGCCGATCTTGACGGAGTCCAGTCCGTCGATCTTCTTCGCTCCGGCGGCGACCTTGGCGGTGCCTTCGTCGTTGGCCTCGGAGCCGTAGCCGCAGGCGGCGAGGGTGAGCAGCGGCAGCGCGGCTATGACCGCGAAGGTGCGGCGAAGAGCAGATGGAGCAGGCACGGGAGGTGTTCCTCTCGGAGGCCCGGCGGTCACGGTCTCTCAGGTCGTGGCCGGGAGGTCGGCAGGTCTGCGTTTACGGCGGTGGGGGGTGAGGGCGCGCAAGCGGTGCGCGTACGTCAGCGCACACATCGCGCCACTCCGCCCTGCCCGCTGCCGAGCGCACCGCTGCCTACGCGGCCGCCCTCCTTCGCGAACGTCGAGAAGTAGTCGGGGAAGGTCATGTCAGAAGTCCCACCCGTCGTCCTCGGCCGCGTCCTTGACGGGCTCGGGGGACGCGAACGACTCGCCGACCATGCCCGCGGTGAGCGTGGTGCCGTCGTTCGGGTCGATCAGGATGAACGAGCCGGTGCGACGGGAGTCGGCGTAGGAGTCCACCGGCAGCGGCTCCGCGGTGCGGATCTTCACGCGGCCGATGTCGTTGGCGACGAGCTGTCCCGGGTGCGGGTGCAGGGACAGGTCGTCGAGCGTGAGACGGGAGGGGATGTCCTTGACGATCGCCTTGACCGTGCGGGTGCCGTGCTTGAGCAGCACCCGGTGGCCGACGGTCAGCGGGGCATCGGCGACGTGGCAGACGGTCGCCTCGATGTCCTGGGTGGTCGGCGGCGCGTCCTTGCTGGGCACGATCAGGTCGCCGCGCGAGATGTCGATGTCGTCCTCCAGCAGGACGGTCACCGACTGGGTGGTCCAGGCGATGTCGACGGGCTCGCCGAGCAGGTCGATGGCGGCGATCTTGGAGGCGTGGCCCGAGGGGAGCACGGTGACCGCCTCACCGACGCGGAAGGAACCGGCGGCGATCTGACCGGCGTATCCCCGGTAGTCGGGGTGCTCGGCGGTCTGCGGGCGGATCACGAACTGCACGGGCAGGCGCGCGTGGCAGTGGCTCAGGTCGTGGGTGACCGGGACCGTCTCCAGGTGTTCGAGGACGGTCGGGCCGCCGTACCAGTCCATATTGGCGGACGGCTCCACGACGTTGTCACCGGCGAGCGCCGAGATCGGGATCGCGGTGACCTCCGGGACGCCCAGTTCGAGCGCGTACGCCGTGAACTCCTCGGCGATCGCGGCGAACACGGACTCCTTGTAGTCGACGAGGTCCATCTTGTTGACCGCGAGCACCACGTGCGGCACGCGCAGCAGCGCCGCGAGGGCGGCGTGGCGCCGGGTCTGCTCGACGACGCCGTTGCGGGCGTCGATGAGGATCACCGTCAGCTCGGCTGTGGAGGCACCCGTCACCATGTTGCGGGTGTACTGCACGTGCCCCGGGGTGTCCGCGAGGATGAACCGGCGCTTGGCGGTGGCGAAGTAGCGGTAGGCCACGTCGATGGTGATGCCCTGCTCGCGCTCGGCGCGCAGGCCGTCCGTGAGGAGTGCGAGGTCCGGGCCTTCCTGGCCGCGTGACGCGGAGGCACGCTCCACGGCCTCCAGCTGGTCGGTGAGGACCGACTTGGAGTCGTGCAGCAGTCGGCCGACGAGGGTGGACTTGCCGTCGTCGACGGAGCCCGCGGTCGCGAACCGCAGCAGGGTCGTCTCCGAGAGCGCCTCGGAAGTAGTCGTGCTCATGCTTAGAAGTACCCCTCGCGCTTGCGGTCTTCCATCGCGGCCTCGGACATCTTGTCGTCGGCGCGGGTCGCGCCGCGCTCGGTGAGCCGGGACGCGGCGATCTCCGTGATGACCTGCTCCAGCGTCACGGCGTCGGAGTCCACGGCACCGGTGCAGGACATGTCGCCGACGGTGCGGTAGCGCACGAGGCGCTTCTCGACGGTCTCGCTCTCCTTCGGGCCGCCCCACTCGCCGGCCGTCAGCCACATGCCGGCCCGCTGGAACACCTCACGCTCGTGCGCGAAGTAGATCTCCGGCAGCTCGATGCCCTCGCGGGCGATGTACTGCCACACGTCCAGCTCGGTCCAGTTGCTGAGCGGGAACACGCGGACGTGCTCGCCGGGAGCGTGCCGTCCGTTGTAGAGGTTCCACAGCTCGGGCCGCTGGCGGCGCGGGTCCCACTGCGAGAACTCGTCCCGCAGCGAGAACACCCGCTCCTTGGCCCGGGCCTTCTCCTCGTCGCGCCGGCCACCGCCGAAGACCGCGTCGAACTTCTCCGCCTGGATCTTCTCCGTCAGCGGCAGGGTCTGGAGCGGGTTACGGGTCCCGTCCGGACGCTCCTTGAGCACACCGCGGTCGATGTAGTCCTGTACGGACGCGACATGCAGCCGCAGCCCGTGCTCGGCGACCGTACGGTCCCGGTACTCAAGGACCTCGGGGAAGTTGTGCCCGGTGTCCACGTGCAGCAGCGTGAAGGGGACCGCCGCCGGGGCGAACGCCTTCAGCGCCAGATGCAGCATGACGATGGAGTCCTTGCCGCCGGAGAAGAGAATCACCGGCCGCTCGAACTCACCCGCCACCTCACGGAAGATGTGCACGGCCTCGGACTCCAGCGAGTCCAAGTGCGAGAGGGCGTACGGAGCTTGCGTGCCCTCCGTCACCGCCGCGACGGTCGTCGTCATGCCAGTCCCCTCTCGGTGAGCAGCGCGTGTACCGCGGCCGCGGACTCCTGGACGGTCTGGTTCTGCGACTCGATGCGCAGATCGGGCGACTCGGGCGCCTCGTACGGGTCGTCGACCCCGGTCAGCCCGGTCAGCTCGCCCGCGGCCTGCTTGGCGTACAGACCCTTCACATCGCGTACGGAGCACACCTCGACCGGAGTCGCCACATGCACCTCGACATACGCGGCGCCGCCCTCCTGGTGGCGCTTGCGCACCGCCTCACGGCTGTCCGCGTACGGCGCGATCACCGGGACGAGTGCCTTGACGCCGTTGCGGGCGAGCAACTCGGCGAGGAAGCCGATGCGCTGCACGTTGGTGTGCCGGTCCTCGCGGCTGAAGCCGAGGCCCGCGGAGATGAACTCGCGGATCTCGTCGCCGTCGAGCACCTCGACGAGGTGGCCCTCCTCGCGCAGCCGGCCGGCCAGCTCGTACGCGATGGTGGTCTTGCCGGCACTCGGCAGACCCGTGAGCCAGACGGTGGCTCCGGTCGTCACGTGCAACTCCTTGTCGGTGGTGGTCATTCGTGCAGCCCGCATTCGGTCTTGCCGCGGCCCGCCCAGCGGCCGGCGCGCGCGTCCTCGCCCTCCAGCACCCGGCGGGTGCAGGGGGCGCAGCCGACGGAGGCGTAACCGTCCATCAGCAGCGGGTTGGTGAGGACGCCGTGCTCGGCGACGTACGCGTCCACGTCGTCCTGGGTCCAGCGGGCGATCGGGGAGATCTTGACCTTTCGCCGCTTCTCGTCCCAGCCGACGACCGGGGTGTTCGCCCGGGTCGGGGACTCGTCGCGGCGCAGGCCGGTCGCCCAGGCCAGGTAGTTCGTCAGGCCCCGCTCCAGCGGCTCGACCTTGCGCATCTTGCAGCACAGGTCGGGGTCGCGGTCGTGCAGCTTCGGGCCGAACTCAGCGTCCTGCTCGGCGACCGTCCGCGTCGGTGACAGCGTGATGACGTTGACGTCCATCACGGCCTCGACCGCGTCCCGGGTGCCGATCGTCTCCTCGAAGTGGTAGCCGGTGTCGAGGAACACGACGTCCACGCCCTTCATCGCGCGGGACGCGAGATGGGCGACGACCGCGTCCTCCATCGAGGAGGTCACGCAGAAGCGCTTGCCGAAGGTGTCGACCGCCCACTGGAGGATCTCCAGGGCGGAGGCGTCCTCCAGGTCACGGCCCGCCTGCTCGGCGAGGGCCTTGAGGTCGTCGGTCGTGCGTTCGTCCTGAACTGCGGTCATATCTCTTCTCCCCCTGCGTCGTTGTGCTGAAGGCCCCGGGCGAGCAGCCCGAGGAACTTCAACTGGAATGCGCGGTTGCACGCCGCGCATTCCCACGCGCCGTGACCCTGCTCGCTCGGACGCAGGTCCTCGTCGCCGCAGTAGGGGCAGTAGAAGGGGGCGGCCCGCTCGCTCATGGCCCCTCCTTTCGCTGCCGTTCGCTGACGCTCACGACAGTGCCTCCTCCGAGGCGCGCGTGGCCCAGGCGGCGAAGCGCTCGCCCTCCTCGCGCTCGGCCTGGAACCGCTTCAGGACCCGCTCGACGTAGTCGGGCAGCTCCTCGGAGGTGACCTTCAGGCCACGGACCTTGCGGCCGAAACCGGCCTCCAGGCCCAGCGCGCCGCCGAGGTGCACCTGGTAGCCCTCGACCTGCTCGCCCTGGTCGTTGAGGACCAGCTGGCCCTTGAGACCGATGTCCGCCACCTGGATACGGGCGCAGGCGTTGGGGCAGCCGTTGAGGTTGATGGTGAGCGGCTCGTCGAAGTCCGGGATCCGGCGCTCCAGCTCGTCGATCAGCTGGGAGCCGCGCGCCTTGGTCTCGACGATGGCGAGCTTGCAGTACTCGATGCCGGTGCAGGCCATGGTGCCGCGCCGGAACGGGGACGGCTTGGCCGTCAGATCCAGCGCCCCGAGCGCCTCGACCAGCGCCTCGACCTGCGCCTCCTCGACATCGAGGATGATCATCTTCTGCTCGACGGTGGTCCGCACCCGGCCCGAACCGTGGGCCTCGGCGACCTCGGCGATCTTCGTGAGGGTGGCGCCGTCGACCCGGCCGACGCGCGGCGCGAAACCGACGTAGTAGCGGCCGTCGTTCTGCCTGTGCACACCGACGTGGTCACGCCAGCGGCCCGAGGGCTCGGCGGGCGCCGGACCGTCGACCAGCTTGCGCTTGAGGTAGTCGTCCTCCAGGACCTGGCGGAACTTCTCCGGGCCCCAGTCGGCGACGAGGAACTTCAGCCGGGCGCGGGTGCGCAGCCGGCGGTAGCCCCAGTCGCGGAAGATGCCGGCCACACCGGCCCACACCTCCGGGACCTCCTCCAACGGCACCCACGCGCCGAGCCGGACGCCGAGCTTGGGGTTGGTGGAGAGGCCGCCGCCGACCCAGAGGTCGAAGCCGGGGCCGTGCTCGGGGTGCTCGACACCGACGAAGGCGATGTCGTTGATCTCGTGGACCACGTCCAGCAGCGGGGAGCCGGAGATCGCCGTCTTGAACTTGCGCGGCAGGTTGGAGAACTCGTGGCTGCCGATGTAGCGCTCGTGGATCTCGTCGATCGCCCAGGTGCCGTCGATGATCTCGTCCTCGGCGATACCGGCGACCGGCGAGCCGATGACGACACGGGGGCAGTCACCGCAGGCCTCGGTCGTCGACAGACCGACCGCCTCCAGGCGGTTCCAGATCTCCGGGACGTCCTCGATGCGGATCCAGTGCAGCTGGATGTTCTGCCGGTCGGTGATGTCCGCGCTGCCCCGCGCGAACTCCTGCGAGATCTCACCGATCACGCGCAGCTGCTGCGTGCTGAGTCGGCCGCCGTCGATACGGACGCGCAGCATGAAGTACTTGTCGTCCAGCTCCTCGGGCTCCAGGATCGCGGTCTTGCCGCCGTCGATCCCGGGCTTGCGCTGGGTGTAGAGGCCCCACCAGCGCATGCGTCCACGCAGATCGTTGGGGTCGATCGAGTCGAACCCGCGCTTGGAGTAGATCGTCTCAATGCGTGTCCGCACATTGAGACCGTCGTCGTCCTTCTTGAACTGCTCGTTGCCGTTCAGCGGGGTGTGGTGCCCCGCGGCCCACTGACCCTCACCGCGGTGACGGCTCACCTTGCGGCGGGGAGTCGCGGCAGCAGGGTTCTGCGGGGTGGCGGCCATGGTTGTTACGTCCTTCGGGACAGGCGGAAAGCGGCTCTGACCTGCGCGCGCGGGCGCATGGGTAGACGTGCGCGTCTTTGCGCAGGGGAAAGCGGGGAGTCAAAAGATGTCGGGCGGCTGCGGCTCGCTAGCGCGCCGGACAGATGGCGCTGGACATGCGGCCGAGGTCGACGTGCCGCCGACTCACCAAGGCAATTCCAGTTCCAGACATGACGGAAGCGTGTCACGGCGATCTGGACACAGTCCAGCTTCGTCCATCATGCGGACACCCTTGTCTCGAAGGCCGAGACAAGGGTGGCGTCGATCACATGCGTCGCGGGAGGTCTTGTCGGCGCAGGTCGGCCGCGCTATGCCCGAGGCCGGACGTCCGAGGTCAGGCGGGGTGCGCCCCCGTCCAGGGGCCGGTCGCGGCCACCTCCGGCTGCTCCTCGACCTTGGTGTCGAAGAGGGTGAAGCCCCGGCGTTGGTAGTTCGTCATCGCGTGTTCGCCGTCCAGGCTGCACGTGTGCAGCCACACCCGCTTGGTGTCCGTCAGCCCCGGCCAGCGGTCCGCGAGGTCCCAGGCGCGCGCGGCGCCGTACGACAGCAGCCAGCCGCCGATGCGCCGGCCGCGGAAGCCCGGGATCAGTCCGAAGTAGACGATCTCCACGACCCCGTCGTCCTGCGGCTCCAGCTCCACGTACCCCGCGGGTGTGCCCCGGTCGTACGCCACCCATGTCTCCACGCCCGGCCGGTTCAGGTGCTCCTCCCACTGGGCGTACGTCCAGCCGAGCCGGTCGATCCAGCGGATGTCGCCGCCGACGGAGGCGTAGAGGAAACGGCTGAACTCGGGGGAGGGGACCTCGGAGCGGACGATCCGCACGTCGCCCTCCGGCGCGGCGGCCGGGAGGAGGTCGGTCGGGGCGGTCTGCTCGAGGGACCAGGTGGTCACGGGGATGTTGGGCATGCCCCCCAGGCAACCATCTAGGTCAGGGATCTGTCGATCGTGTTCAGTGGGAGCGAAAACAGCGTCTGTCCCGACTGGGACCAGACCTCGCCGGTCGCCTCCCAGTACGACAGGGACTCCGCCTGGCCGCTCCAGCAGCGGTTCGTCTCGTCGGTGCCGCAGCGGGTGGCGTGGGCGCCGGTCGCGTTCTGCCGCCACAGCGTGCCGCGGCCGTCCTGGTCCTGGGTGGTGCGGCCCAGATACCACTCGGAGCGGTACGAGAGGACGGCCCCGGTGCCGGGTGCCCGGGTCTCGTACGCCTCGTCCACGGGCGTGAACCCGGCCGCGTCGGTGGTGAGCAGCCCGGCGCGGTCGGAGGACGCGCTGAGGTCGTAGCGCCACAGCCGTACGTTCCGGTCGCTGTCCTTGGACACCCAGTTGCTCGCGACCAGGCTGTCGGGGGAGGTGCTGCGGTCGAGGGAGAGATAGTCGGGGTGCGTGGTGCCGGCGCGGTAGATGCCGACGGCGGGCAGCACCCAACGGTTGCCGTGCGCCGCCCAGCCGCCGTTCACACGGCCGACCGCGGGGGCGTCCGTGGTGGCGCGCTGGACGCGGTTCATGTCGTACACGTACAGCCCGTCGGCGGCGGTGACCAGCAGCTTGTCCTGGTACCAGACCATGCCGGAGACCTGGGAGTCGAGCGCGCGGTAGTCGCGGCCCTCGTCGACCGGGACGGCGAGCAGCACCCAGGAGTAGGTGAGGCGGTCGAGGTCGTTCGCGTCGATGAACGCGACCCGGGCCAGATCATGGGCGCCCTGGCTCCAGGCGGAGAGGATCACCCGGTTCTGCCCCCACAGGCCGTCGTCGTCGGCGTCGCCCGAGGTGGTGACCGCGCCGGGGCGCCAGGAGCGGGTGTCGGCGGCGTCCCAGCAGTAGGCGCGGGTGGCCGCCGGTTCGACGGGCAGCGCCCTGCGCTCGGCCGCCGTGCAGTCGGCCGAGCCGCGCAGGGAGTGGTCGGCGTCGGCGAGGACGGCGCTCACGCCCTCCGGCTTGCCCATCGCGGCGGCGAGCGTGTCGAGGGTGGACCGCGGTTCCAGCTGCTCGTGCAGCCGCAGCGCGTCGGTCTCGGCGGCGGTGGCCAGCGGCTTCAGGGCCCCGGGATCTGCCGCGACGGTGGCCTGTGAGGCGCTGATCATGGTGGCCGCGGCGGTGAGCGCGAGGGCGGTTCCGGCCAGGAACGCGCGCAGCGCTTTGCCCCGCTTCCGCCTGCGGTGTCTGCCGCGCTGCATCATCTCGTACCTCCCGAGGCGGGCCAACTGCACCTGGTGATCCGTGCGTTGACCAAGGAGCAGGTGGGGTGGCCCGTAGAGGGATGCTACGGCAGTCCGGGCGTGCCGGGGACGAAGACCCTGCAAATATGCGGAAGATGCCGCTTCTTGGGTGTTCCGGCGGGCGATTTCGTGGGTCCGGGGGGCCTCAAGGTGCCTGGCGGGACAGTCGTTTCCCGGCCACTGCCGGGGCCGTGGAGTGCGGCAGCAGGTCGCGCGGGTCGTCGGGGAGCAGCACCTCGACCTCCGCGTCCTCGCAGAAACGATACGGCCGATGCTCCAGAAACCCCCCGAGATAGCGCCGTACCCGCGACATCTCGGCCCGCACCGTCACCGTGCGGCCCAGATCGCCGAACAGGTCGTCGGCCAGCTCCGCCGCGCTGCGCCCGCTGCGGTGCAGGGCCAGCAGGTACAGCAACTCGGCATGCCGCGGGCTCAGTTCGTGACTCCAGGTGCCGGCACCCCCGGACACCGTCATCGACCAGCGGCGCGGCTGCGACAGATCCAGCACGATCCGCGTCGCACCCCGCGGCCCCGGCTCCGCCGCCCGGATCAACCAGCCCCCCGCCAGCGGCTCCACCGTGCACAGCCCCAGCGCCGGCAGCCACCGCTGCCCCGCCGACAGCGACTTGGGCAGCCCGACCCGGCTCTGGTACGGCATCCCGGTCACCGCCGCCGTCCAGCCGTCCCGGTCCACCGCCACCGCCCGCCCGCCGAGCCGCGCCAGCACCGGCGCCGCCGTCGCGCGCAGCTGCTCCAGCGTGGACTGGTGCAGTTCGCGCAGCCGGGCCTCGGCCAGTTTGGCCACCGAGTCGACCCAGGAGAGCGTCGCCGGATGCATCGTCTCCAGCGGACCGCTCACGTCCACCACGCCGATCAGCCGGCCGTCCCGCGGGTCGATGATCGGCGCCCCGGTACAGGTCCAGGAGGTCTGCGAGCGGACGAAGTGCTCCGAGGCGAAGACCTGCACCGGCCGCCGCGCCACCACCGGGGTGCCGATGCCGTTGGTGCCGATCACGCCCTCCCGCCAGTCGGCCCCCAGTTCGAACCCGGTCCCGTCGGCCTTGCGCAGCACCGGCGAGCTGCCCTCCCGCCACAGCACCCGGCCGTCCTCGTCGGCGACCACCATGATGTGGTGGGCGATGTCCGCGACCGACAGCAGCCCCTCGCGCAGCACCGGCAGGACATGCCTCAGCTCCGAGGACTCCCGGCGCCGCTGCACCTCCTCGCGGGGCAGCAGCCCCGTACGGAAGTCGTGGTCGGGATCGACACCGCCGCGCAGCATCCGGTCCCACGACTGCTCGATCACCGGCCGCGGGGCGACCGGCGCCCGCCGGCCGGAGAGCGTGGCGGAGCGGACGTCGCTCAGCACCCGCGCCGCACGCGCCGTGTCCACGGCGGCCAGTTGGGCGACGTCCGTCGGAGAGAGCGCCACTGGTCCTCCCGGAGGGGCTGTGGACAACCGGTTTCCGTCGGCTTTCGGCCATGGGCCGGTGTCCGTCCTGACTGTTCGTCTCATGGTGCCGTCCGTCCCTCGCGGAGGGACACAGTCCGGCCACAGACAGCAGCAAGTTGCAACCCCCTGCAACCCTGGTGGACCCGGGCGTGGCTGGTTGAAACTTGAGCGACGCCGTCCCGAGCGGCGTTCGCGGCCTCGAACGGGCCAAGGCGGGGTGGTGCCGTGTCGGCGCAGCACCACCCCTGCCGTCCGGCGGCTTTTCGCCATCTGGGGTGCCTCTTGAGGTGCGTCGGCGTGCGCGGGTCTCGTTGTGGCCGGTCGCGCAGTTCCCCGCGCCCCCGGGTACGTCGGCCCTGGGTCAGTTGAGAGGCCGGGCCCGGTTCACCACTGACGTCAGGTCCAGTGTCGACGGCAAGGTTCCGAAGGTTGCGCCGGCGTCCTGGCCCAGCCTGGAAGCGCAGAACGCGTCCGCCACCTCCGGTGGTGCGAAACGGACCAACAGGGAGCCCTGGAGTACCAGGGCCAGCCTCTCCGTCAGGCGCCTCGCCCTCGCCTCGATGCCGTCCAGGTCCGCCAGGTCCGTCAGCAGGTTCTTGATCGCCGCGTCCAGGCGGTGGTCGGCACCTCGGGCCTTGCCCACCTCCTGGAGGTAGGCGTTGAAGGCCATCGGCTCGCGTTGCAGGGCGCGCAGGACGTCCAGGGCCTGGACGTTGCCCGCGCCCTCCCAGATGGAGTTCAGCGGGGACTCGCGGACCAGGCGGGGCAGGCCTGAGTCCTCCACGTAGCCGTTGCCGCCCAGGCACTCGGCGGCCTCCACGACCAGCGGGGCGCAGCGTTTCGTCACCCAGTACTTGGCGGCCGGGACCGCGATCCGCAGGAACGCCCGCTCCTGTTCACCACCGTCGTCGTAGGCGGCGGCCAGCCGGAGCGCGAGCGTGGTCGCCGCCTCCGACTCCACCGCGAGGTCGGCCAGCACAGCGCGCATCAGTGGCTTGTCGACCAGCTTTCCGCCGAACGCCTCCCGGTGCGTGCAGTGGTGGATCGCCTGGGCCACCGCCTGCCGCATCAGGCCCGCCGAACCGAGGACACAGTCGAGCCGGGTCGCCGTGACCATCTCGATGATGGTCCGTACCCCGCGCCCCTCCTCGCCGACCCGGCGTGCCCACGTCCCGTCGAACTCCACCTCCGCCGAGGCGTTGGAGCGGTTGCCCAGCTTGTCCTTGAGCCGCTGGATGCGGAACGTGTTGCGGGTGCCGTCCTCCAGGACGCGGGGGAGGAGGAAGCACGTGAGGCCCTCCGGGGCCTGGGCCAGGACCAGGAAGCCGTCGGACATGGGCGCCGAGCAGAACCACTTGTGCCCGGTCAGCGCGTACGCTCCCTCGTCCGCGAGCGGCGTCGCGGACGTCGTGTTCGCCCGTACGTCGCTGCCGCCCTGCTTCTCCGTCATGGCCATCCCGAACAGGGCGCCGGCCTTCCGGTGCGCGGGGCGCGGTTCACGGTCGTAGATCATCGACGTGAGCCGGGGTTCCCACTCCTGCGCCAATGCGGGCTCCGTGCGGAGGGCGGGTACGGCCGCGTGCGTCATCGACAGCGGGCAGAGGTTGCCTGCGTCGACCTGCGTCCACACCAGGAACGCGGCCGCGCGGCGCACATGGCCGGCCGGGCGGTTCCAGGCGGCGGTGAGGCCGGCGGAGACGCCCTTGCCGAGGAGGCGGTGCCAGGCGGGGTGGAAGTCGACCTCGTCGGCGCGGTGGCCGTAGCGGTCGTGGGTCCTGAGACGGGGCGGGTTCTCGTTCGCCTGCACGCCCCATTCCTGGACCTGGGCGGAGCCGGAGGTGCGCCCGAGGGCCGCGAGTTCGTCCACGACCTCGTCGCGGCACTCCGGTGTCACATGCCGTTCCACGGCCGCGACCAGGGCTCTGTCCGTGGTGAAGACGTCGTGGCCGGTCAAGGGCGGGGGCTGGTTGGTCACCTTGTGCGTGCTGCCTGCCATGGTGCGAACTTAATACAGCCCCGGGCGCGTGGAGAGCGGTGTCAGGGCGGTTCCTCCCAGGCCGTGCGGCCGGCCGGGACCCCGGGCGGCCGGGTCATCGCGCAGTCCCGAGGAGTTCCAGCTTCCCGTCGGGCAGCCGGCGTCCCCGGTCGCCGCCGCGGTACAGCCGCTCGCCCGGCCGGTACGGGTCCTCGGTGAACGCCGCTCGCGTCCGCTCGGGGTCGTTGACATAGCCGCGGCCCACACAGACGCCCGAGAACACGAGCTCGCCCGGAGCGCCGAGCGGCACGGGCGCCAGCCGCTCGTCGACGACGTACACCCGTACGTTGGCGATCGGCCGCCCGAGCGGTACCCAGTGGCCGGCCGGTACGTCGTACAGGATCTCGTGATGGGTGTCGCCCGAAGTCTCCGGCAGGCCGAAGGAGTTGACCAACGGGACGGACGGCAGGGCCGCGAACCAGCGCCGTACCAGGTCCGTCCGCAGGGGCTCGCCGCTCACCATCACCCGGCGCAGGTGCGGGAGTTCACGGGGGCGCCGCGCCAACTCGGTGAGCATCGACTCCAGATACGACGGACTCACCTGCATCACGGAGACCCGCCCGTGCTCGATCGTGTCCACGAACCGCGGCACGTCCCGGACCGTCTCCGGTCCGACCAGCAGCGTCTGTCCACCCGCCAGGAGGGGGGACATCAGCTGCCAGAGGGAGCCGGCGCGGCACGGGGGCGCGGTCTGCGCGACCACGTCGGCGGCGCCGAGGCCCAGGTCGTCGACCTTGGCGAGGACGTGGTTGGCGAAGCCGGCGTGCTCACCCACCGTGCCCTTGGACTCGCCGCTGGAGCCGGACGTGAAGTGAAGGGCGGCCGGCCGGCCGGCGGCCACCGGGACGCCCAGGTCGGTGTCCGCGTGGTCCTCGGCGTAGGCGGCGGCCACGGAGTCCGGGCCGAGGAGGAGGCTGTAGTCCGCGCGGTTGAGCATCATCCGCACCTGCCCCACCGGAAGATGCGGCCCGATCGGCAGACACGCCCCGCCCGCCTTGAGGATGCCGAGGACAGCGGCCGGCCAGTCGAGGTTCCGATCCAGGAGCACGGCGACCACCCCCTCGGGCCGCAGCCCGTGGGCCAGCAGCGCCCGCCCGATGCGGTTGGCCCGGGAGTTGATCTCGCCGTACGTCCGCTGCCCGTCCGCCGAGACCACGGCCACGGCATCCGGGTGCCGGGCCGCCCGCTCCTCGAACAGCTCGTGCACCCGCCGGTCGGGCAGCTCCCGGTACGGGCCCGCCAACTCGGCCGGCCGGTGTCGGAGTTGGGCCTCGGACCGCCGGCTGTGCCGGACCGGGGCGGCCGGCACCTCGTACTCCGCGGTGCCGGGCCCGGGGTCGCGGGTCCCGCTGGGGATCGTGCTCATGGCCTCACCTCTCCACTTCGGGTGGGCAGGGGGGGGAGGCTGGCCCAGGCAACGTATGCGATCCCGAACGATTCCGGGGATTCATGACTCATTCAAGGCAATTTCGGGCATTGGCGATTTCCGGGCGCCGCCGAATTCCCGAACAGGCTGTTCACATGTGTGACCGAATCAATCGGCCATCGCGGACATGACAGCAAAATGGCCCGAATCGTCCCGGGCGCGGCCCCGTGGGGGATGAGTGCCGCCTCGTACGGCGGATACCTTTAGGTCGTGCAGCCAGCAAGTGAATCCCCCCAGCGGCCCCCCTCCGGCCGTCTCCACCGGGCGCGTGCCCTCTACCGGAACGTCTCCAAGCGCAGGACCGCCTGGCTGCTGCTCAAGGACACCGTCAATTCCTGCATGGAGTACCGCATCCTCGGCCTCGCCGCCGAGGCCGCCTTCTTCACCCTCCTGTCCGTGCCGCCGCTGCTGCTCAGCATGATCGGCCTGCTCGGCTACGTCGACGACTGGACCGGCACCGACTCCATCAGCAGCCTGGAGGCCAACCTCCTGGAGGCCTCCCGCACCATCCTGTCCGACAAGGGCGTCCGGCAGATCGCCCAGCCGATCCTCGACGACGTCATGAAGGGCGGCCGCCCCGACGTCATCTCCATAGGCTTCCTCTTCGCCCTGTGGTCCGGCTCCCGCGCGGTGAACGTCTTCATCGACACCATCACCGTCATGTACGGCCTCGACGGCGTCCGCGGCATCGTCAAGACCCGCGTGGTGGCGTTCCTGCTCTTCCTCGCCGCCCTGGTCATCGGCTCGATCGCACTGCCCCTGATGGTCGCGGGCCCCGACGCCGTCGTCCGGATCGTGCCGTGGTCGGAGACGGTCGTCCAGGTCCTGTACTGGCCCGTGGTGATCGTGCTGTCCATCGCCTTCCTGACCACGCTCTACCACGTCTCGGTCCCCGTCCGGTCCCCCTGGATCGAGGACGTCCCCGGCTCCCTCGTCGCCCTCGCCATGTGGGTGCTGGGCAGCTTCCTGCTGCGCATCTACCTCACCAACACCATCGAGGGCGCCTCGATCTACGGCTCGCTCGCCGCCGCCGTCGCGGTCATGCTCTGGATCGGCGTCTCCGCCTTCGCCGTCCTCGTCGGCGCCGCCGTCAACGCCGCCATCGACCGCGTCTGGCCGGCCGCCGCCACGGCCGCGGCCCGCGCCGCGAACGAGCGGATCCGGGAGGCGCAGGTCGCCGAGTACGTCGCCCGCGCCGCCGCCCACCGGGAGATCGCCCCCGACGACCCCGACGACCCGGACGACCCGGACATGCCGTCCGAGTTCCCGGAGCGCTGGTCGCGCTTCCTCCCGCCGGAGGACGTGACGTCGAGACTGCGCACCCATGTGAAGAGCCCGCATCCCCCGCACAAGTCGAACGACGGCTCCTAGCCGCTACGTCCAGGCCGCCGTGGACTCGCGGACGAACTCCGCGAAGTCCCGGGGCTCCCGTCCCAGCACCTGACGTACGCCGTCCGTCACCCGCGCGTTCCGCCCGTCGAGCAGCCCCTCGAACACCTCCACCAGGAACTCCGCCTCCTCCGCGGGCACCCCGAACCTGGTGAGCGCCTCCCCGTAGGCGCGCGGGGGAACCGGCGTGTACGTCAGCTTCTTCCCGGTCGCCTCGGAGATCTCCCCGACCGCCTCCCGGAACGACAGCAACCGCGGCCCGGTCACCTCCACGGTCCGCCCCGTGTACCGCTCCCCGGACGACAGCACCGCCGCCACCACGTCCGCGATGTCCCGCACATCGATGAACGGCTCCCGCACCTCACCCGCCGGGAACGTCAGCCCGCCGTGCCGCACCTCCTCCACCAGCGGACCCTCGCTGAAGTTCTGCGAGAACCACGACGCCTGTACGAGGGTCCAGTCCGCCCCCGACGTCTTGAGCGCCTCCTCGGTCGCCCGCGCCTGCTCCTCACCCCGCGCGGACAGCAGCACCAGCCGCCGCACCCCGAGCCCCACGGCCTCCCGGGCGAGCGCCCCCACCCCCTCGGTCGCCGCCGGGGCGCCCACGTCGGAGGGGTACACGAGGTACGCGGCGTCCGCGTCCCGCAGGGTTTCCGCCCAGGTCGTCGGGTCCTCCCAGTCGAAGCCCCGCGCCCGGGACGCGGCCCGCACCTCGAACCCGGCCGCCCGCACCGACTCCGCCACCCGGCTGCCCGTACGACCCGAGGCGCCGGTCACCACCACCGTCATGTTCCGCTGCGTGTTCTCCGTCATGCCCCCGAGTCAACGCCCACGCACCCCAAGACCCCATCGCTGAACGGCTCATTCCCATGCGCGGGCGTCTACGCTGACGCCATGGACGCTCTCGCAGGCCTTCTCGAAGGGCCCCGCGCGCGGGGCGCCTTCATGATCCGGGCGTGCTTCGATCCGCCCTGGAGCGTGCGCGTCGAGGACCGCGCCCCGCTCACCGTCATGCTCATGGTCCGCGGCGAGGCATGGATCATGCCGGACGCGGGCGAGCGAAGCGAGATGGGAGTCCCGGCCGAAGGCTGGGGGAGCGTACGACTGCGCGCCGGCGACCTCGCCATCGCCCGCGGCCCCGACCCCTACACCTGCGCCGACGACCCTGGCACCGAGCCGCAGGCACTGATACTGCCGGGCGGGGAGTGCCGCTACCCCGACGGGCGCTCCCTCAACGGCGTCATGGACCTCGGCGTACGGACGTGGGGCGACCGGGTCGACGGGTCGGCCGTGATGCTGATCGGCACATATCTGTGGCAGGGCGAGGTCAGCGGGCGCCTGCTGGACGCGCTGCCGCCACTGCTGACGCTCACCCCCGAGGTGTGGGACTGCCCGCTCACGCCGCTCCTCATGGAGGAGATCGTCCGCGACGAACCCGGACAGGAAGTGGTCCTCGACCGCCTCCTCGACCTGCTCGTCATCGCCGCCCTGCGCGCCTGGTTCGCCCGCCCCGAGGGGGAGGCACCCGGCTGGTACCGGGCGCTCGCCGACCCGGTGGTGGGCCGGGTGCTGCGGCTCGTCCAGGACGATCCCGCACATCCGTGGACGGTGGCGTCGCTCGCGGCGAAGGCGGGGGTTTCCCGGGCGGCGCTGGGGCGACGGTTCACCGAGCTGGTGGGGGAGCCGCCGATGACATATCTGACGGGGTGGCGGCTGGCGCTCGCGGCGGACCGGCTGCGGGAGGGGGACGCGACGTTGGAGGCGATCGCCCGGGAGGTGGGGTACGGGAGTGCGTTCGCCCTGTCGAGTGCGTTCAAGAGGGTGTACGGGGTGAGTCCTCAGGAGCATCGGGGGAGGGGGGGTGTAGGGGTCGCTGGCGGGTGCGGGTGCGGGTGCGGGTGCGGGTGCGGGTGTGTGGGGGCTGGTCGCGCCCACGCGGCGGAGCCGCGGATCGACACAGCCCCGCGCCCCTAGGGGGTGACCCGTAGCCTTGTTCGTATGTACGCGGAGAGAGCTGGGCGGCTTCCCGGGTCCGTTGTGTGGACCAGCACCCCGCCCCTGTTCCAGCCCGGCCGTGTCCTTCCCGACGGGTGCATGGATCTGCTCTGGCACGACGGGCGGTTGCTTGTTGCCGGGCCCGATACGCGCGCGTTCGTCACCGGGGGTGAGCGGAGTGGTTGGGCCGGTATTCGGTTCTTTCCCGGCACCGCGCCCACGTTCCTCGGGGTCCCCGCCCGCGAAGTGCTTGACCGGCGGGTCGAACTTGCCGATCTCTGGTCCGCCGGCCGGGTCCGCCGGCTCACCGCACGCGTGAACGCCGCCGCCGATCCTGCGCGCGGGCTCGAAGAGGTGGCGCTCGGTCTCGCGGCCGATGCCGGCGCCCCCGATCCCTTGCTCGGGGAGGTCGTGGACGCCCTCGACGCGGGGCGCACCGTCGCCGCCACCGCCGACCGGCTGGAGCTCGGCGCCCGCCAACTGCACCGGCGGTGCCTCGGTGCGTTCGGGTACGGGCCCAAGACGCTGGGCCGGGTGCTGCGGCTCCAGCGGGCGCTGCGGCTCGCTCGGCGCGGGATGCCGTACGCAGAGACGGCGGCCTGTGCCGGGTACGCCGATCAGGCCCATCTCGCCCGGGACGTAAGGGAGTTGGCGGGGCTGCCGCTCGGTGAGCTACTGGGCCGTCGGTAGCGGGGCGAACAGGTCGACGCCGTTGCCGTCCGGGTCGTGCAGGGTCGCGTACCGCTGGCCCCAGAAGGCGTCCCAGGGCTTGAGCTCGCCATGGTGACCGGCGTCGACCATCTCCGCGTACACCGTGTCCACCTCGGCGGGGCTGTCGCAGCGCAGGGCGAGGCCGGTGCGGCTGCCGCCCCCGGTCGGTGGCCGCCAGTCCGCGTGGAAGGAGCGGACGGTCGCCTCGGTGTCCAGCAACAGGCGCAGACCGCCCGGGAGTTGGGCCTCTACATGCGGCTCGTCCGCCGCGTTCTCGGGGAAGGTGAGACCGAGCCTGCGGTAGAAGGCGACCGAGGCGGCCATGTCGGAGACTACGAGGCCGATGGCGTCGAATCGTGGAGTCATGCGGCCACCGTAGGCAGGTCCTGCGCCCGTGGTCTTGAAGGAATCGGACACCGCTCGGGGGAGCCGCAAATCTTCGTTGCCCGCGCCCCCGTACCCCTCCCATCATGGGCCGATGGACGACACTCCCCGCCACCTGCCCGCCGCCCTGGCCGCCCTCCGCGCCCGCGCCCGTGACGCGGGCTTCACCATGTCCTGCGAGGAGCGCACGGGAAGCCTCCTCGCCGTGCTCGCGGCGAGCCGCCCCGGTGGCCGCATCCTCGAACTCGGCACCGGGGTGGGGGAGGGCACCGCCTGGCTGCTGAGCGGGATGGACCCGGACGCCCGGCTGGTCAGCGTCGAACTCGACGCCGGGTACCAGGCCGTCGCCCAGGCCGAGTTGGGGGACGATCCGCGTGTCACCTTCGTCGGCGGCGACGGCGGGACATGGCTGGAGGGCTACGACGGCGCGCCCTTCGACCTCGTCTTCGCGGACACCTGGCCGGGCAAGTTCACCCACCTGGACCGGGCTCTGGAACTCGTCGCCCCCGGCGGCACCTATCTGATCGACGACCTCGACCCGCAGCCCGGCTGGCCCGAGGGTCACGCGGCCTCCGTGGTACGGCTGTTGGCCGATCTGGAGGCACGCGAGGAGTTCCGTACCGTGCGGCTGGACTGGGCGAGCGGGCTGTTGATGGCGGTGCGTGCGGTCGTGTGAGGCCGACCGACCGGGCGGCCCGGTCAGGTGAAGGTGATCGGCCGCGGTCGGGTGAAGGTGACCCGTCGCCCCCGGCGGCACCTATCTGATCGACGACCTCGACCCGCAGCCCGGCTGGCCCGAGGGTCACGCGGCCTCCGTCGTACGGCTGTTGGCCGATCTGGAGGCACGCGAGGAGTTCCGTACCGTGCGGCTGGACTGGGCGAGCGGGCTGTTGATGGCGGTGCGTGCGGTCGTGTGAGGCCGACCGACCGGGCGGCCCGGTCAGGTGAAGGTGACCGGCCCCGGTCAGGTGAAGGTGACCGGGCCCCGTGGCGTGTCCACCGTGAAGGTCAGCCCCAACGGGCCCTCGGTGACCGGGAGTTCGGTGTCGAGGGCCGCGAGCAGGTGGCGGATCTCGTCGGGGTCGGGGGCCGTCGCCGAGAGCGCGAGCAGGGGAGTGGCGGGCAGGCCGGAGGCGGACGGGTGGCGTGCGGTGCCCCAGTCGATGAGGAACGGCACCAGGCCGGAGGGGTGTTGGGTGTCGCCGTCCGTCAGCCGCCACTCCAGCAGGGTGCCGTCAGGGGTACGGCGGCTCATGGGGTGGATGTCGCCGGGGTCATAGCCCCGGGTCCGGGCGGTCGCCACCGCCGCGTCCAGGTCGGGCGGGCTGATCGCCCAGGTCACCGTGCGCGGCACGCTCAGCGCGTCCACGCTGAAGGGGCGCGGCCCCTCGGGCGCCGGCTGCTCGGGATCGGGGCCGATGATCTCCAGATAGCCCGAACCGCCGAGCGCCACCAGGAAGTTGCGGGTACCGAGCCCGACATGCACCCCGCCGGGCGCCGGGGCCACCCCGGTGCGCCGGGTGAAGTCGGCGACCGTCGCCATGAGATCGGGGGTCGCCAGAACCAGGTGGTCCAGTCGTGCAGGAATTGTGTTCATCCCCGCCGAGGCTACGCAACGCCGCGCGAGCAGGGGAACACCTGTGCGGTCACCCCGAAAATTTCGCAGCTCCTGGCGCCCTGGGACACCGCCCCACCCTCACCTAGGCTTGATCACATGGCTCCCCGGCTCCTCCTCTACACCCGCACCACCGACTACCGGCACGACTCCATCCCGGCCGGCATCGCCGCCGTACGCGCCCTCGGCGACTTCGCGGTGGACGCGACCGAGGACCCCGCCGCCCTGGAAACGCCCCTGGACGGGTACGCCGCCGTCGTCTTCCTCTCCACCAGCGGCGAGGTCCTCACCGCCCCCGGCCGCGCGCGCCTCGCCGCCTATCTGGAGTCGGGCGGCGGCTTCGTCGGCATCCACGCGGCGGCCTGCACCGAGTACGACTGGCCCTACTACGGCGAGATGCTGGGCGCCCGGTTCGACCGTCACCCCGCCCACCAGCCCGGCAAGGTGCTGATCGAGGACCGTACCCACCCCGCCACCCGGCAGCTGCCCGCCGTCTGGGAGTTCACCGACGAGTGGTACGACTTCCGCACCAACCCGCGTGACGCGGTACGGGTGTTGGCGTCCGCCGACGAGTCCTCGTACGACGGCGGCGGCATGGGCGCCGACCACCCGCTGGTGTGGTGCCGCGAGCAGGGCGCGGGCCGGGTCTTCTACACGGCCCTCGGCCACGCCCCCGAGGCCTACGAGGACCCGGACTTCCGCGCCCATCTGCTGGGCGGCATCACCTGGGCGGCCGGGCTCGACTAGCCGCCGCTCCCCGCGTTCCCCTGGTCGCGCGGGCGCCCCGTGCTCGTGCGTTCCACCAGGCGCGTCGACAGCTCCGTGCGCGTGCCCTCGGGGCGTTTGCCGTCCATCATGCGGACCAGGAGCCGCAGGGCCGTCGCCGACATCTCCGACAGGGGCTGGCGGATCGTGGTCAGGGCCGGGGCGAGCCAGCGGGACTCGGGGAGGTCGTCGAAGCCGACGACGCTCATGTCGTCCGGCACCCGCAGACCCCGGGCGGCGAGCGCCTCGTAGACCCCGAGCGCCATCCGGTCCGAGCAGACGAAGACGGCCGTCGGCGGCTCCGGCAGGTCGAGGAGCTCCAGCATGCGGTGGCGGGCCTCGGCCTCGTCGAAACCGGCGTACCGCACATACTCGGGGCGCTGGCGGACCCCGGCGGTGGCGAGTGCCGAGCGGTAGCCGGCCATCCGGGCGGTGCTGCACATCCTGCGCCGGTGTCCGGCGACGATCGCGATCCGCTCATGGCCGAGCGCCAGCAGATGCTCGGTCGCGGTCACCCCGCCCTGCCAGTTCGCCGCACCCACCGACACCACGCCCGGCGGCGGTTCGAGCACCGGGTCGATCATCACGAACGGGATGCGGTGCTGCTCCAGCCACGCGTACTGCGACGGTGTCAGCTCCGCCAGGTTGAACAACACCCCCGAGGAGCCACGGGCGATGAGCTTGTCCAGCCAGCCCCGCTCCGGGCGGTCGCCCCGGCTGCGGGTGAGCCCCGCCGAGACGACCACCTCAAGACCCGCGTCGTGGGCCGCCTCCTCCACCCCGTGCAGCACCGCACCCGACCAGGAGGTCTCCAGCGAGTGCACGACGAGGTCGACCAGGCCCGGCGGCTTCGCCGCGTCGAACCGGGGCCGGCGGACGTATCCCAGCCGGTCCAGGGCCTCCGTGACCCGGCGCCGTGTCTCGGGCGCGACGTCCTCACGACCGTTGACGACCTTGGAGGCGGTGGGCACGGACACCCCCGCCTCCCGGGCCACGACCGCGAGGGTCGGCCCGGCCGCCACGCTCGTACCTCCCGTACGGACCATCGGGAACCACCTCTCCGGCCCGCCCGAGGGCCCTGGAAAGTTTCGACCAGCGCGGAAAACAGTAAGCGCTTCCTACCCTAAGTTGACCCCGCGGAGTCCGAAAGAGGTCGGGCTGAGGTCAGAGTTGGCCAGTGCCGGCATCCCTGTGTGATCCGTGACTTTCGAAAGACCGAACGCGCTTACTGTCCGTGGCAGCTGAGCCGGAACCCGCCGAAGTCGGCCGTGAACGCCCCGTGCACCAGGTCCACCGCATGGATGCCGGCCATCGCGCCGGTGAAGCGCAGTCTCGATCCGTGGTCGTCGGAGAGCTTGGTGAAGTCGAGCGGCGGTCCGATCCGTGTCCGCTCCGTCTCCGTGACGTACCAGAAGCGCGCGGCCCCGTCCTCGACGCTCACCCCCAGCGTGATGGGCCGGTCGGCGTCGACCTCGGCCAGGGCCACCTGCCGGATGCCGTCCTCGTCCCGCTCCACGAGGCTGAGCACCGTACGCCCCGCCCCTCGCCACTGCTGCCCACGCTGCCCCTCACCCTCGGGCTCGGCCCAGGTCAGGTCCAGCGCCAGGTAGGCCTCGGTGTTGTACCAGAGGACCAGCCCCGCCGCCTCGGTGAAGCTGCGCGGCCGGGCCTCGACGGTGACCTCGGCCTCCGCGCGGTGCTCGGTGATCCGCCGGCCGAGCAGACTGTGCGCCCAACGGGACTCCGGACCGTGCCGCCCACGCAGCCGGATCCACCCCGGCCGGGCCTCGGCGTCCGCCCACGACGGGTCGACGGCCTCGCGCAGAGCACTCCACGGCCAGCCCAAGCTCCCTTCGACAGGCTCGCCTTGGACGACATGTTCTTTTGTCGGTACGTCGACCTCGACCGCCGGATGATGCCCGCCGTGCCGCAGCCTGGGCCATCCGTCCTCGTCCCATACGACCGCCTGGACGGCCGTCTCCCGCCCCAGCGGGCAGCGCGGTCCGGCGGGCGTGCGCAGCGGACGCGCCGCCAGATGACTGAGGAACCACTCGCCGTCCGGCGTCTCCACCAGCTCGGCGTGCCCGGCCTTCTGTAGCGGCACGGCCGGGTCGTCGCGCGTCGTCAGCAGGGGCCGGCCGTCGAGTTCGTACGGCCCGGTCAGGGCGCGGCTGCGGGCGACGAGCACCCCGTGCTCGAAACCGGTGCCGCCCTCCGCGAGGACGAGGTAGTACCAGTCCCCGCGCTTCAGCAGCTTCGGCCCCTCCACGAGCCGCTCGTGCTGGAGCAGCAGCCGCGTCTCACCCACCGGGACCAGCGTCTCGCGGTCCAGCTCGGTCAGCACGATCCCGGCGAACCGCCGCCCGCCCGGCCGATGGTCGCTCTGCATGTTCAGCAGCCACAGCCGGCCGTCCTCGCCATGGAAGAGCGCCGGGTCGAAGCCATGGCTCGCGACCCGGCGGGGAGCGGTCCAGGGCCCGTCCGCCGCCGGCGCCGTACTCACATAGGTGTCCAGATCGAAGTACGGCGTCCCGACCGAACGCACCACCGAGTACACGACCCAGAACCGCTCGCCGTCCCAGCTCAGCGAGGGCGCCCAGACGCCACCGGAGTCGGGCACCCCGGCGAGCGAGCCGCCCGGGACCGCGCCCCGGACGTGCCCGGCGTACTCCCAGTGCGCGAGATCGCGGGAACGGTGGATCGGCAAGGTCGGGAACCACTCGAAGGAACTGGTCGCCACGTAGTGCCAGTCACCGACTCGTACCAGCGAGGGATCGGGGGCGAACCCCCGGATGACCGGGTTGCGCAGCACGGTCACTTCAGGGCCCCCAGGGTCACGCCGGACCGCCAGTAGCGGCGCATCGCGACCATCATGATCGCCATCGGCACGATGGACAGCAGCGCGCCGGTCAGCACCAGACTCGTCAGGTCGACGCCGGACTCCAGGCGTTTGCCGGACCAGTTGTACAGGCCCAGGTTCAGGGTCCAGTTCTCCTCGCCGCGCAGCACGGTCAGCGGCAGGAAGAAGGCGTTCCAGGTGTTGACGAAGGCCAGCAGGAACACGGTCGCCCCGCCGGTCGTCATCATCCGCAGCACGATGCTGAAGAAGATCCGCAGCTCGCCGGCGCCGTCGATCCGGGCCGCCTCCAGCAGCTCGTACGGGATGGTCGCCTCGGTGTAGACCTTCGCCAGATAGACGCTGAACGGATTGATCAGACAGGGGATGAGCATCGCCCAGGGCGTGTCGACCAGCCCGATCTCCGAGAACAGCAGATACAGCGGCAGCGTGAGCAGCGCGATCGGGATCAGGAACGACCCGACCACGCACGCGAACACCAGATTCCGGCCCGGGAACTGGAACCGGGCCAGCCCGTACCCCGTCGCCAGCGCCAGCAGCGTCCCGCCCAGCGAGCCGACCCCCGCGTACAGAAGGGAGTTGGCGGTCCAGCGCAGGAAGATGCCGTCGTTGTACGTGAACAGCTGACGCAGGTTGTCCCACAGATGCCAACCATCCGAGAACCACAGCCCGTTGCTCTGATAGAGCCCGGTACGGTCCTTGGTCGAGGCGACGATCAGCCACCACACCGGGAACAGGCTGTACATGCTCGCGAGCGCCAGCCCGACCAGCAGGAACCGCTGCCCGCCCCGTGAACGAGCGGCGGGATCGGGCCGGTTGAGCCGGCGCACCTTGCCGGTCGTCGCAGCGCGCTCTTCGGTCATGGTCATCAGTCGACCTCCCTCGAAGTGAGCCGGTAGAAGAGGAAGGAGCCGACACCGAGGATCAGTGCGAGCAGCACCGACAGGGTCGCGGCGTAGTGGTAATTGCCGGCGTTGAACGCCTGGTTGTAGATGATCATGATCGGGGTGAAGCTGTCGTCGACGGTCTGCGGAGTGATGTTCCGGAACAGCGCCGGCTCGTTGAAGATCTGTAGCATCTGGATGATCGACAGCATGCCGGTCAGCACCAACGCGCCCCGCACGAACGGCACCTTGATACTGCGCGCGATCCGCCACTCCGAGGCGCCGTCCAGCCGCGCCGCCTCGAAGAGCTCACGCGGCACGCCTTGCAGCGCGGAGTAGATGATCACCATGTTGTAGCCGATGCCGTGCCAGGTCAGCAGGTTGCCGATGGACGGCCACACCATGGACGGCGAGAAGAAGTTCCAGTGGAACCCGAAGAAGTCACCGAGCGGCGTCAACGGACCGACGTCCGGGCTGTACAGGTTGATCCACACGAGCGCGGCGACCACACCCGGGATCATGTACGGCACCAGCAGCAGAATCCGGAACCGGCCGGCGACCTTGGCGGTGACCGCGTCCAGGAGCAGTGCCAGCACCAGGCTGATGAGCAGCATCACGGGAATCTGCACGCAGGCGAAGAGCACCACCCGCAGCACGGACCCCATGAACGCCGAATCGGTCAGCCCCTCCTTGTAGTTGTCGAGACCGACGAACTTCTCGGTGGCGCCGCCGAGCCCCAGCCCCGACTGCTGCTCGTGATAGAGCGACTGATAGACGGCGTACCCGATGGGGAGCAGATACAGAAACACGAAGCCGAGCTGGAAGGGCACCGTGAACGCGGCACCCTTCCAGCGCTGTGAGCGAATCATGGATCGGTGCCTCAGCCCTTGACGCTGATACCGCGGGACTTCAGGTCCTTGACCGTCCACTCCTGCATGTGGGCGAGGAGGTCGGTCACCGTCTGCTCCTTGCTGACCACCTTGGCCCAGCCGGCCTGCATCTCCGTGAACATGGCGGTCCAGTTCGGCCCGAAGGTCCAGTCGGTGGTGATGGTGGAGAGGCTGTCCTTCACGACGGTCTGCGCGGCGTCGTAGTTCTTCCCGAGCAGTTTCTCGGAGGTCGCCTCGGCGACATAGGAGTCACTGTCCTTGAGCGCCGGGAACACCCCGTTACCGGTTTCAGGACTGGCCATGGTCTTCACGGCACCGGGATCGGTGGACATCCACAGCGCGGCCTCGGCGGCCTGCTTCTGGTTCTCGCAACTCTTGGTCACCAGCGTCACGCTGCCGGTCAGATTGGTGCCGGCGGGCGTCTTGGCGGCCTCACCGGCGAACGTCGGCCACGGCGCGAGCGCCCACTTCCCGAAGGACTTGGTGAAGTTCTGCACCATGCCCGCCTGCTGCCAGGTGGAGATCTGCCGAGTGGCGGTACCGCCGTTGTCGTAGTTGCGCTGCACGGCGGCGTAGTCCGCGAACGACAGCTTGGAGTTCAGATCGTTGTCGATGATCTCCTGAATGACCTTCGCGGCCTTCAGCGTCCCCGCGTCCTGGAAGTCCACCTTCCAGGAGTTCCCGTCGATGGCGTACCAGTGCGCACCGGCCTGCATGGCCAGCACCTCAAGCGTGCTGGGGTCTTCCCCCGCATAGTTGGTGATCTTCACGCCGTGCTTCTTGAGCACCTTGCCCGCGGCGATGAACTCGTCCCATGTCGTCGGTGCCTTCAGCCCGTACTTGTCGAAGACGTCGGTCCGGTAGACCGTGAAGTTCGGCGCGGAGCTGGTCGGCACCCCGTACGACTTGCCCTGCACCTGCGCACTGGCCCAGGCCCCGGCGTTGAACTTCCCCTTCTCGGAGTCGACGTACTGCGAGATGTCCGCGAGCGCGTCCTGCGAGACCCAGCTGGTCACGTACTCGGCGGTGTTCTGCACCAGGCACGGCGCGTTCCCGGCCTTCACCGCGTTCGTCAGCTGCTTCTGCATGGTCAGCTGGTCGGTGACCTTCGTGTACTTGAGCTTGATGTCCTTGTGCGAGGCGTTGAACGCCTTGACGACCGCGTCCTGGCCGTTGGCCCATCCCCAGAAGGGGAGGGTGACCGGACCCGACGCCCCTGAGGACCCGTCGTCTCCGGAGTCCGACCCGCCACACGCGGCGAGCAGACCTGTCAGGGCGACACCCGCGACAGCGACGTGGGCGAACCTTCTCCGGGGGCTGGTGAAGTTCATCTGACCGTGTTCCTTCGGAAAGTAGGGCGTCTCGGAACGAGGACGGCGGCTCGGTGCGGGCCGGGAACGGCGGCCGGAAATCCGTCGGCTCGCGGTTGCGGGGGGTCGGCCAAGCGGAAGATGTAGTAAGCGGTTGCTGGGACGGTAGGACGAGGCGTCTGTCCATAGCAAGAGGTGCGCGGAAATTTGTTACGCCGGTCTGTCTGTTGCGTTAGCCGGACCCAAGGTGACCTCGGAGCGCCTGGGACGGCCAAACGACCAGGTCAGACAGTGAGGCTAGGTCGCTGAACGACATCAGGCCGCCCCTTGGGACGGCCTGACCCTGCCACGAAAAAACCTTGAGAAAACGCTTACGAAACGAATGCTTCTTCTGTCACCTCTGTCAGGTGCGAGGCGAGGGCGGCCGAACCGAGTTCCGTACGACGACATGGGTGCCCAGCACCAGATGATCGCCGTCGCTGCCCTTGCGGCGCCCCGAACCACCCTCCCGCCGATCGGCGACGGCCCGCAGCGCGACCCGCCCCATCTCCTCGTACGGCACATGCACGGTGGTGAGTTGAGGGGTCAGCTGGGAGGCCAGCGGAATGTCGTCGTACCCCACGATCGACACGTCCTCCGGCACCCGCAGCCCCGCAGCACGCAACGCCTGCATGGCGCCGGCGGCGACCACGTCCGTGCCCGCGAGAACGGCGGTGAAGTCCGGCGTCTCGTGCAGCGCGGTCTCGACGGCCTCGTACCCGTGCTCGTAGTCGTACGGCCCATGCCGAACGAGCCCCGGATCGAACTCGACCCCGTACGCCTCGAACGCCCGCCGCGCACCCTCCAACCGCCCCTGAGCGGTGGTCAGTTCGGCATGTCCCGGCAGCACGAGCACCCTCCGGTGCCCGGCGGACAACAGATGGCTGGCCATGGCATAGGCGCCACCCTCGTTGTCGTAGTCGACCGTGGTGGCCGGGACGTCCCCCTCCAGCGGAGGCCGCCCCACCAGCACCAGATGCGACCCGGCCGCGTCCAGCGACCGGGCGAACCGGGCCATCCGCAGCTGGTACTCGTCGTAGTCATAAGCGCCACCGAGCAGCACCACAGCCGCCACCCCCTGCTGGCGCATGAGGTTGACCAGCGCGAGCTCCCGCTCGGGATCGTCCCCGGTGGTCCCCACCAGCGACAGCCAGCCCCGCAACGTGGCGGCGCCCTCAACTCCCTTGGCCACATGGGCGAAGGCGGCACCGGTGATGTTGTTGATGAGGATCGCCACGGTCGGGGTGCCCCCGCCCGCCAGGGACCGCGCATGAGCGTTGGTGACGTAGTCCAGGTCCTGGACCACCTTCATCACCCGGCGCCGCAGATCCTCCGACACCGGATAGTTGCCCGACAGCACACGCGACACGCTGGCCACGGAAACACCCGCGCGCTCCGCGACGTCACGGATGGTGGCCCGTCCGGCGTCCCCGGACGCCTTGCGCTGACTCACCCTGCGGCTCCTTCGTCGTTCCCGTAAAGCCTGCCTGGCCGGCCCCTGTCGAGCACCGGTACGGAAAACCGTATCCCATGGTTTCCACTTGTTTCCCAACGGTGTGCCAGGCCCCAAAAACCCACGGCACGGCCCCCCCCCGGACTCGCGGCACGGGCCCACCCACGTCCCCTGTCTGCGGGCCACCGGCAGAAAGCGCCCCGTAGGCGAAAGGGCCAGATATTCAGCACGCCGGCTGTGGGGTAAAACCGGCAAACGCCGTGACATGAGCGTTGTGCCTGGCCAGGCGCCCCCGCCCACGCCCCGCCCCTGCCCTCCGTTCAAGCCACCCGAGCCAGATCCGCCCGCCGCACCTCATGCGCCACCGCCACCCCCGCCCCCAGCCGCTCCAGCTCCTCCACCACGATCCGCCCGAGCCGCTCCAGTTCGTTCCCGAGCGACCCGGCGATGTGCGGGGTGAGGAAGACGTTCGGCAGCCGGTACAGCGGCGACCCCGCAGGCAGTGGCTCGGGTTCGGTCACGTCGAGCACCGCGTGCAGCCGCCCCGAGACCAGCTCGTCCGCCAGCGCGTCCGGATCCACCAGCGCCCCCCGGGAGGTGTTGATGAGCACCCCGCCGTCCCGGATCAGCGCCAGCCGCTCCCCGTCCAGCATCCGATATGTCTCCGGAATGTCCGGCGCGTGCAGGCTCACGATGTCGCTGTGCCTCAACAGGTCTTCCAGCGACACGAGTTGAGCGCCGAGCGCCGCGGCGTCCCCGGCGCTGACATACGGGTCGTGCAGCAGCACCGTGAAGTCGAACGGCCGTAGCAACTCCAGCAGTCGCCGCCCCACCCGGGAGGCCCCGATGACTCCGATCCGGCGACCCACGTTCCCGGTGTGGGCGGTCTCGGTCGGGGTCGGGTACGCGTGGGTGGTTCTGAACCGCTCGCGGTGGGTGAAGGTGTCCTTCCCGGCGAGCAGGATCATCGCGAGGGTGTACTCGGCGACGGGGAGGGCGTTGCCGGTGACGGCGCTGGAAACGGTGATCCCGCGTTCCCATACGGCGTCGCCGACGAGTGAGCGCACGGAGCCGGCGGCGTGCAGGACGGTGCGCAGCCGGGGGGCGGCGGCGAGGACGTCGGCGTCGAGGGGCGGGCAGCCCCAGCCGGTGATAAGGACCTCGGCCCGGGCCAGCGCGTCGACGGCCACCGGGTCGGTGAAGTCCTGGACGACGAGGGCGGGGTCGAGGTCGGCGGCCCGGTGGAGCCGGTGCATGAGCGGCGGGGGGAACAGCAGGGGGAGGTGTACCGGATCCATCGCGAACACGGCCCGCGGCAGCTGGGGGCTGGGCATGAGTCTCCTGACACGCTGAGTGGAAACAGTTTCAGAAAGCGCCTTCTACCGTAGATCTGCCGAGAAGCGGTGGTCAATCGTTGGGGTGGAGTCGCTGGTCCCTGACTTGATCCGCGCTGACCTGGAGCGTCAGTCGCCCTCGATGCACCCTCAGACACCGCGCCCCGTCGAAGTCGGTTTCCGTGCCTTCCCGCTCCTGTCGGCCTCTGTCGAAGAAACCCCTGGTGGGGAAGCCCGTGCCCGTCAGCGCCACGACAACCGGTTGCCTCGGCCGTCTCGGATCGTAGGCCCGCCGGCCCGCCTCGCCCCCCGCCCTCACTGTTTTCGAAAGTTCGTCATGCCCCTTGACGTGCCGTGCGTCCGGGTCGAAGCTCCCAGCACCGCCATAGAAACCGGTTGCCGAAACTTCGCACGCCGCGCCTCACCCCTCCCCGGAGCGTGCGCACCTCCTCGTCCCCTCGAAGAAGAGAGTGGGTAGTTCATGCACACCGATGCCACCCGGGCCGGTGTTCCGTTGGATCGTCGCCGCTTCCTCGCCCTGTCGGCGGGCGGTGCCATGGCCGGTGCGGCGGCGTTGAGCGGCTGCGCGATGCAGGTGTCGAGCGGTGTCAGCGGCGCGGGGGAGACCGTCACGGTGATGGTCAACTCCGGCGACATCCTCCCGGAGCAGCTCCAGCTGGCGAAGAAGGCCCTCGGTATCAGGATCGTCCTGGTGAAGTACGACATCACCAAGCTGATCGCGATGCTGACCAGCGGCAACCCACCGGACCTGGTGCGCGGTGTGGGCGCCGTGGACCTGCCGTTCTTCGCGGCGCGCGACGTGGCCGAGAACCTGGACCCGTACTTCGCCCGCAGCAGTGTCCTCAAGCTCGACGACCTCGACCCCGTCAACGACCTGTGGCGGTACGACGGCCGTACCCAGGGCAAGGGCCCGCGCTACGGCATGGCGAAGGACTTCTCGCAGGACTCCATGTACTGGTACAACACCGCGGCCCTCGACAAGGGCGGTGTCGACTACCCGTCGGAGACCGAGCCGGTCACGTACGAGGAGTGGCTGGACGACGCCAGACGCCTCGTGCAGCGCAAGAGCGGCCAGACCACCGTGTTCGGTGGCAGTTTCAACGGCCTGACCCGGGCCACGCTCCTGGCGACCATGACCGCGTCCGCCGGCGGCAGCCTCTTCAACGACGACTTCTCCCGGGTCGACTTCACCACCCCCGAGGCCCGCAAGGCTCTGACCTGGTACGTGGAGTACGCCAAGACCAAGGTGGGGCCGAGCCTCATCCAGCCCGACCCCAACGGCTGGGACGGTCCCACCTACCAGGCCGGCCGGATGGCCATGTCGAACTCCGGCTACTGGATGGGCGGCATGATCTACCCCGACAAGAAGCTGGCGCAGGTGTCCCGGCTGGCGCCCGCCCCGCTCTTCGCGGGCGGCCGGCGGATCAGCGCCTGCCAGGGCGGCACCGGTCTGTGGATGCCGCGCGGCGCGAAGAACAAGGACGCCGCCTGGCGTGTCTTCGAGTGGTTCTTCGGCGAGGAACCGGCCAAGGCGCGCGCCTCCGGCGGCTGGGGCATCCCGACGCTGAAGTCTCTGCGTCCCCTGATGCCCGCTCAGGAGTCCTATCAGAAACGTGTGTTGAGGGCGCAGGAGGAGGAGCTGAAGCATTTCTCGGTGGTCTCGTTCACCCCCTTCTCCCGGGCGGACGCGATCGACGCCCTCTTCAACCAGATCGCCCCCGCCGCGATGAACGGCCAGATGTCCGTCGACACCCTCGCCGGGCGCCTGAACTCGGCCATCAACGAGCAGCTCAAGCGCGGTAAGGAGCAGGTGGGATGACGGTCGACCAACTCCCCTCCCGTACGGACCGGCCCGCGGCCGGACGTGCTCGTGCCACTGGCGCCCGCCCCCGCACCTCCATGACGACGCGCCGGCACCGCGCGTTCTATCTGTTCACCTCGCCCTGGATCATCGGCTTCCTGCTGCTGACCGTGACGCCGATGGCGTACGCGCTGTGGCTGAGCTTCACCACGTTCGACGGCATCTCGCCCAACTGGAAGTACGTCGGACTCGGCAACTACCGCGAGCTGCTGAACGATCCGGTCACCTGGGACTCGCTGGGCCGCGCCGGGCTGTTCGCGGTGACGTCGGTGCCGCTGTCGATCCTCGCGGGCCTCGGTCTCGCCGTCCTGGTCAACCGGCCCCTCAAGGCGCGCGGGCTGTTCCGCACGCTGCTCTATCTGCCCGCCGTGGTGCCGCCGGTCGGCGCGGGTCTCGCCTTCAAGCTGCTCTTCGACCAGAACTCCGGTGCCTCCAACGGGGTGTTGACCTTCTTCGGCACCGACGCCGTGCCCTGGCTCGCCGACCCGTACGCCCGGTACGTGCTGCTGATGACGGTGCTGTGGGCCGCCGGAAACGTCATGATCATCTCGCTCGCCGGGCTCCAGGACGTACCCAGGGAACTCCACGAGGCGGCCCGGATCGACGGGGCGAGTTCCTGGCGGACCTTCCGCAGCGTCACCGTGCCGCTGCTGTCGCCGGTCCTGCTGTTCCAGACGGTGACCGGGATGATCGCCTCGGTGCAGACCATCATGCCGCTGCTGCTGGCGCCGCTGGGTGACACGAGCGGCATCACCACGGTCCCGCAGTCCAACTACCTCTACATGATGCATGTGTTCGCGCAGTACTTCGCGCTCGGCCGCTACGGCTACGCCTCCGCGCTGCTGTGGGTGCTCTTCGTCCTGATCCTCGTCGTGACCGGACTCATCTTCAAGTTCACGTCCGGCGCCGTGTTCTACACCGTCGACCCGGAGGCGAAGAAGAAGTGACCGCCACCACCCTGCCGCCCACGTCCGAGTCCACGTCCTCCCCTTCGGCCGCGTCCACCCCGTCCGGTGCGCGGGTCCGGGTGCGGGCCAAGCGCCTGGCCCTCTACACGGTCCTGGTCTCCGTCACCGGGCTGTTCCTCGGCCCGTTCGGCTGGCTGATCCTCTCCGGCCTGAAGACACAGGGGGAGTTGGCGGCCTCACCGGTGCACTGGCTCCCCGACGCGTTCCAGTGGCACAACTTCGCCGACGCCTTCGACCAGATCGACTTCCTCGGCTACGCCCGCAACTCCCTGGTCATCGCCCTCCTCTACGCCACCCTCGTCACCCTCAGCTCCGCCTGGGTCGGCTTCGGCTTCGCCCGCCTCGACGCGCCCGGCAAGAAGGTGCTGTTCGGGGTGCTGCTCGGCTCGATGATGCTGCCTCAGATGGTCACCCTGCTGCCCACCTACCTGATCTTCGCCAAGCTCGGCATGGTCGACACCTACTGGCCGTGGGTGCTGTGGGGACTGTCCGCGGCACCGTATCTGGTCTTCCTCTTCCGGCAGTTCTTCGCGGGCATGCCGCGCGAACTGGAGGAGGCGGCCATCGTCGACGGCTGCGGCTACACCTCGATCTTCTGGCGGATCTTCCTGCCGCAGTCGTGGCCCGTGCTCTCCGCGAGCTTCATCATCGCCTTCACCTGGACCTGGGGCGACTACATCGCGCCGCAGCTGCTGCTGTCGACCGACCGCACCACGCTCGCCGTCGCCGTGATGACCGCCTATGTCAACGAGGGCGGCACGCCCGTGCCCGAACTCCAGGCCGCCGCCTCGGTGATGTACGTCGTGCCGATCCTGCTGATCTTCCTCGTCGCCCAGCGCGGCTTCGTCTCCGGCATGTCCACCAGCGGCCTCAAGTGACCTTCCGTATCCCTCATCTCCCCGCTTACTGAAGGAACTTCTCCATGAACGACACCCAGAGCACCGGTCTGTCCCGACGCACCGTCCTCCAGGCCGCCGGCGCCACCGCCGCCGCGTACTCCCTGATCGGCGCCACGGCCGGCACGGCGAGAGCGGACGAGGCGACGCCCGCCTCCGCCGACAAGATCGTGACGTATCCCATCCCGAGCGGGGTCCCGACCAACGCCGGCTTCAGCGTCAAGGCCCGTACGGCGGGCGGCGACTGGCAGACGATCCCGGTCTACCGCGCCCGCGCGAAGTGGATCAACGCGGACACCGGCAGCGGCCCGGTCTACAACTCCTCCGTCGCCACCTTCGACTTCAAGGGCACCGTCGAGGTCGCGGTCACCTCGTCCAAGGGCACCATCGCCTCGGCGAAGGTGCGCCCACTGTCGTACGACACCCAGTACACGGTGTCCGGCGACACGGTGACCTTCACCCTCACCGCGCCGCGCAACCTCTCCATCGAGATCAACGGCGAGATCTTCGACAACCTCCAGCTGCACGCCAACCCGATCGAGACGCATGTCCCCGACGCGGACGACCCCGACGTCATCTACTTCGGCCCCGGTCTGCACACCACCACGGACAACGTGCTGAAGGTGCCCAGCGGCAAGACGGTCTACCTGGCCGGAGGCGCGGTGCTGACCTCCCGGGTGGAGTTCGTCAACGCGGAGAACTCGCGGCTGATCGGGCGCGGCGTGCTCTACAACTCGCCCAGCGGTGTGCTGGTGGAGTACTCGAAGAACATCGAGATCGACGGCATCCTCGTCCTCAACCCGAGCAGCGGTTACTCGGTCACGGTCGGCCAGTCGAAGCAGGTCACCATCCGCGACCTGCACTCCTACAGCGCCGGGCAGTGGGGCGACGGCATCGACATCTTCTCCAGCGAGGACGTCCTCATCGACGGCGTGTGGATGCGCAACTCCGACGACTGCATCGCGATCTACACCCACCGCTGGGACTACTACGGCGACGTCCGCAACATCACCGTCCGCAACTCCACCCTCTGGGCGGACGTCGCCCACCCGGTCAACGTCGGCACGCACGGCAACACCGACGCCCCCGAGACCATCGAGAACCTGGTCTTCAGCAACATCGACATCCTCGACCACCGTGAACCGCAGATGGACTACCAGGGCTGCATCGCCCTCAACCCCGGCGACAGCAACCTGCTCAGGAACGCCCGCTTCCAGGACATCCGGGTGGAGGACTTCCGCTGGGGCCAGCTGATCAACATGCGGGTCATGTACAACACCAAGTACAACACCTCGATCGGCCGCGGTATCGACGGGGTGTTCATCAAGAACCTGTCGTACAACGGCACCCACGCCAACCCGTCGATCATGGTCGGCTACGACGCGGACCACGCGATCAAGAACGTGACCTTCCAGAACCTGGTCATCAACGGCAAGGCCATCGCCAACGGGATGAAGAAGCCGGGCTGGTACCGGTTCGAGGACATGATGCCGGCGTACGCCAACGAGCACGTGGTGAACACCCGGTTCCTGAACTCCAACGAGGCCACCTCCACCGACAAGCCCGCGATCACCAGCCCCGAGAAGGCCACCGCGACCAAGAACCAGGTCTTCACCTACCTGATCACGGCCGACAACCTGCCCACCTCCTTCGCCGCGGAGGGGCTGCCGAAGGGCCTGTCGATCGACACGGCCACCGGTCTGATCTCCGGCAAGGCCCAGGACAACGTGGGCAGTTGCTCCGCCACCGTCTCCGCGACCAACAGCGTGGGCACCGCCACGCAGACCGTCACGTTCACCGTCGAGCACGCGTGACCCGGCACCGCCGGCACCCCCAGTACCCGTAGAACCATGGAGTCACCCGTGCTTCCTCTCAGCCGACGGAACTTCCTCGGTGCGGCGGGCCTCGTGGCCGCGGCCGGCGGCGGACTGCTGTCCGCCTCCGCCGCGGCGGCCTGGGCCCAGGACACCGACCTCACGTCCCGCGCCTTCACCCACCCCGGACTGCTGCACAGCGCCGCCGACCTCGCCCGGATGAAGGCCGCGATCGCCGCCCAGGAAACCCCGATCCACGACGGCTACCTGGTGTTCTCCGCGCACGCCCGCTCGAAGTCGACGTACACGGTCCAGAACACCGGCCAGATCACCTCCTGGGGCCGTGGTCCCACCAACTTCCAGAACCAGGCCGTCGCCGACTCGGCCGCCGCCTACCAGAACGCCCTCATGTGGGCCGTCACCGGAAACCGGGCCAACGCGGACAAGGCCCGGGACATCCTCAACGCCTGGTCGGCCTCCCTGACCATGGTCACCGGCGCCGACGGCCCGCTCGGCGCGGGACTTCAGGCCTTCAAGTTCGTCAACGCGGCCGAACTGCTGCGCCACACCGGCTACGACGGCTGGAGCGCGGCGGACATCGCGCGCTGCGAGGCGTCCTTCCTCGACGTCTGGTATCCGGCGATCTCCGGCTACATGCTCTACGCCAACGGCAACTGGGATCTGACGTCCATTCAGTCCATCCTGGCCATCGGTGTGTTCTGCGAGGAACCCACCCTCTTCGAGGACGCCCTGCGGTTCGTCGCGGCCGGTGCAGGCAACGGCAGTGTCCGCAACCGGGTCGTCACCGACGCGGGGCAGGGGCAGGAGTCCGGCCGCGACCAGGGCCACGAGCAGCTCGCCGTCGGCCTGATGGGCGACGCCGCCCAGGTCGCCTGGAACCAGGGCGTCGACCTGTGGGGCTTCGCCGGCCATCGCCTCCTCGCCAACGCCGAGTACGCCGCGCGGTACAACCTCGGCGGCGATATCCCCTTCACCCCCGACCTCGACCGCACCGGCAAGTACATCAAGACGACCGTCTCCGACAAGGTCCGCGGCACGCTGCCGCCGATCTACGATATGTACTACGCCCACTACGCCGGCGTCCGCGGCCTGGACGCCCCGTACACCGAGGCGGCCGTCTTCCGCGGCACGGGTGGCGCCCGCGTCGTCGAGGGCAGCAACGACGACCTGCCGAGCTTCGGGACCTTCGCCTACGCGGGCACCGAGGCCCCGTCCCCGACCGTGCCGACGGCACCGGCGGGCGTCACGGCGCTGGGCGACGGCAAGAGCGTCACCGTCTCCTGGCTGCCGTCCGCGTGGGCGACGGCGTACAGCGTTCGCCGGGCGAGCCGCCCCGAAGGACCGTACGAGGAGATCGCGGCGGCCGTCGAGGGGACGACCTACAAGGACGACGACGCGCACGGCGGACGGGTCTACTACTACACCGTCATCGCCGCCAACTCCCAGGGTGCCAGCCCCGATTCGCCTCTCACCGCGGCTTCCGCCGGACTGCCCGAGCCCTGGTCCACGCGGGACGTCGGCGAGGTGAGGATCCCCGGCGCCGCCGCCTTCGACGGCGAACGGTTCCTGCTGGAGGCGTCCGGCACCGCCGACACCTACCGGCTCGCCCACCTCCCGCTGCCGGGGGACGGCACGGTCACCGCGCGGGTCGTGTTCCCGCTCAGCTCCCAGTACTCCAAGATCGGCGTCACCCTGCGCGCCTCCCTCGACGCGGGCGCCGCGCACGCCTCGATGCTCATCCAGGGGCTGCCGCTGCACACCTGGAGCGGGGTGTGGAGCGTACGGCCCCGGGCGGGAGCGCCGATCTCGGCGACCGGCAGCACCCCCGTGCCGCCCTCCCAGCAGGACGCCCTCACCGTCAACGCGTCCTTCCCGATCTCCAGCCTTGGCACCCTGCCCGAGTCGGCGACCCCCCTGGAGGCGCCGTACGTCGAGGGCGCGGGCGACGGCTACCGGCTGCGGGCCCCCTACTGGGTGCGGGTGACCCGCAAGGGCCGCAGCTGCACCGGGTCGATCTCCCCGGACGGCATCCGCTGGACCGACGTCGGTTCCACCGAGGTCGAGTTGGGCCGCACCGCGTACGCGGGCCTCGCCCTCACCTCCTGTCTCGGCGTCGACGCGGAGTACGCCGAGACCGGCACCGGCGCCTTCGACCACGTCACCGTCGTCTCCCGGACGGCTGGAGAGGTGTGGTCCGCGCCCCGCCCCGGGCGTACCGCCGCCGATCTGCGGGCCGCCACCGGTGCCGACGCCGTCCTGCTGACCTGGACCGACCCGGATCTCTCGGCCCGCTACAAGGTGCTCCGCGCCACCGCGGCCGACGGCCCCTTCGAGACGATCGCCACCTGTGTCGCCCCGGTCGGCTTCGGTGCCCGCCTGCGCCACACGGACGCCACCGGCACCCCGGGGACGACGTACCACTACGTCGTCGCGAAGACCAACAGCGCGGGCCGCGGCCCCCTGTCGGAGTCCGCCGCCGCGTCGATGCCCACCCCGTCCGTCCCTCAACTCACCTCAGCCGACACCGCCTTCGCCAACAAGGGGGACGCCTTCCGACACCTCCTGCGCGGCTCGCACGATCCCGTACGGTTCACCGCCGACGGCCTCCCGGACGGCCTGCGCCTGGACAAGCGCACCGGCCTGATCCACGGAACCCCCACGGAGACGGGCGAGTTCACGGTCACCACCACCGCCGGCAACGCCTCGGGCGTCGGCACCGGCACCCTCGCCCTGACCGTCGGCACACCCCCGCCCGCCCCCTGGACCTACGGCGACCTGGGCGACCCGGTCCTCGACGACCGCACCTTCGGCACCCTCGGTGTGGCGGCGGTCGTGACCCCCGGCAGCACCTCACACGCCTTGGGGACCTTCACCGTGCGAGGCGCGGGCACCGACCTCACCGTCAACAACCAAGGCATGACCGGCCAGTTCGTACGGAGGCCCGTCACCGGCGACTGCGAGGTCACCGCCCGGCTCGTCTCCCGCGGCGGCGCCACCGCCGACCGGGTCGGACTGCTGATGGCCAAGTCCCTGTCGCCGTTCGACCAGGCGGCCGGGGCGATCGTCAGCGGCGGCACCACCGCACAGCTGATGCTGCGCAGGACCGTCGCCGGAGCCTCCGCCTTCTCCGGCACGGCCACGATCCAACTGCCCCTGCTGCTGCGGCTGAAGCGCACCGGGACCGCCTTCGCCGCAGCAGTGTCCACCGATGACGGCGCCACCTGGACGGACCTCGCCGCCGGCGAGATCCCTGGCTTCGGTGACGCCCCCTTCCACGTGGGCCTCGTGGTCTGCTCCCGCAGCCCGCTGGTCCGCTGCACCACACAGTTCGAAGAGGTGATCGTCACCTCGTTCTAGATCCCCCCACGGATTGGAGACCCGCTCTCATGAGCCGCATGAGCCGCACCTCCCCCCACCATCTCCTCCACGAAAGCGAGTTGAGCCGCCGCGGTCTGCTCAGGACCGCCGGCGGTCTCGCCGCCGGACTCGCCATCGCGGGCACGGCCGCGATCGGCACCGCGGACGCCGCCCCGTCGACCTGGACCCACCCCGGCATGCTGCACAACGCCGGGGACATCAACCGGGCCAAGGTCAGGGTCGCCGCGGGCACGGACCCCTGGCTGTCCGGCTGGAACCGGCTGACCGCCAACTCCCACTCCCGGTCCACCTGGACGAACCGGGCCACCGCCACCGTCGTCCGCGGCGGCACCGGCGAGAACTACACCCTCCTCTACAACGACATCGCCGCCGCCTACCAGAACGCCCTGCGCTGGAAGGTGGGCGGCACCGAGGCGAACGCCGTCTGCGCGGCGAACATCCTCAACGCCTGGTCGCGGACGCTCACCACGGTCACCGGCAACGCGGACCGGTTCCTCGCCGCCGGAATCTACGGCTGGCAGTTCGCCAACGCCTGCGAACTCATGCGCGGCTACAGCGGATTCGACCTCGCCGCCGCCCAGGAGATGCTGGCCACGGTCTTCTACCCGCTCAACAACCAGTTCCTCACCCAGCACAACGGGGCCTGCATCACCAACTACTGGGCCAACTGGGACCTGTGCAACATGGCCTCCGTCATGGCCATCGGCATCCTCAACGAGGACTCCGTCAAGTACGACCAGGCCGTCACCTACTTCAAGTCCGGTGCCGGAAACGGCTCGATCGCCCACGCGGTGCCGTATCTGTACACCGACTCCGACGGCTACGCGCTCGGCCAGTGGCAGGAGTCCGGCCGCGACCAGGGGCACGCCGTCATGGGCATGGGCCAGATGGGCGCCCTCTGCGAGATGGCCTGGAACCAGGGCGACGACCTCTACTCCTACGACAGCCGGCGCTTCATGAAGGCCGCCCAGTACGTGGCGAAGTACAACCTGGGCAGCGACGTCCCCTACACCACCTACACCTGGGGCAGCGGCACGAACTGCTCCCAGCAGTCGCAGACCGTGATCGGCTCCGGCAGCCGCGGCCAGATCCGTCCCGTCTGGGCACAACTCCACTTCCACTACAACCGTCGCCTGTCCCTGGACGACAAGTACATCTCGCAGATGTACTACGACCTCGTCGCCCCCGAGGGCGGCGGCGGTGACTACGGCACCACCAGCGGAGGCTTCGACCAGCTCGGCTTCGGCACCCTGATGTACGCCAAATAGCTCAGGTCAGCGCTTGTGCACCGGAATACGAGCAGAGGCTGTGATGCTCTTGTATTACTGGTGCACGAGCGCGGCGAAGGGCTGGTGGGCGCATGACGGCAGACCAGGCGAACCCCGTGGTCAGGACGGACTACGGGGCCGTCCGCGGCCGGTACGAGCGGGGTGTGGCGGTGTTCCGGGGCATCCCCTACGGGGCTCCGCCCTTCGGCCCCCGCCGGTTCCGGCCGCCCCTGCCGCCCGAGCCCTGGGACGGGGTGCGGGACGCCGTCGCCTTCGGGCCGACGGCGCCGAAACCGCCGTACTCCGAGGCCTTCGCGCAGTACCTGTCCGACCCGGTCGTGCCCGGCGACGACTGTCTCAACCTCAACGTATGGACACCGGAGCCGGGCCGCGGGGCCCGGCTCCCGGTTCTGGTGTGGCTGCACGGCGGCGCCCTGACCAGGGGATCCTCGGCCGTACCGGTCTACGACGGGCATGCCTTCGCCCGGGACGGCGTCGTGTTCGTCTCCGCCAACTACCGGCTGGGCGTCGAGGGCTACGGCCTCTTCCCGGACGCCCCCGCCAACGCGGGCCTGCGCGACCAGCTCGCCGCCCTCCAGTGGGTGCACCGGTCGATCGAGGCCTTCGGCGGCGACCCCGACCGCATCACCCTGGCCGGCCAGTCGGCCGGCGCGATCAGCACCGGCGCCCTGCTCGCCGCGCCGCAGGCCCAGGGCCTGGTCCGGCGCGCCGTGCTGCAGAGCGGGCCGCCCGAGGCGTCCGACCGGGACAAGGTGCGGCGCATGGTGCGCCGGATGGCGACCCGGCTGAAGATCCCCGCCACCGCCGCGGCCTTCGCCGAGGTCGACCGTGAGCTGCTGCTGCGCACCCAGGCCGAGGTGGGCAGGCTCAGCAGCCCGGTGCTCGGCGGGCCCGCCTTCGGCATCGTCGTCGACGGCGACCTCGTCCCGCGCGACCCCCTGGACGCCCTGGTCGAGGGCGACGCGGCCCGTGACGTCGAGCTGATGACCGGCTGGACCCGGGACGAGTACCGGCTCTGGCTGGTCCCCGGCGGTCTGCTGGAACGCGTCGACCGCCTCGGCGCGGTCGCCCTGGCCGGCGCCATGGCCCGCTGCCACGCCGGTCACGAGGTGCCGCGCGGCTACCGCGCCCTGCACCCGGACGCCGGGACCGCCGAGATCGTCGGCCAGATGGTCACCGACCACCTGCTGCGCCTGCCGCTGCACCGTCTGGCCGACGCCCGCCCCGGCACGTCGTACGTCTACGAGTTCGCCTGGCCCTCGGGCCTCCCCGACCTCGGCTCCTGCCACGCCCTGGAGCTCGGCTTCGTCTTCGACACCGGGGAGAGCCCCGAGTCGGCGAAGCTGGCGGGCGACGGCGCTCCGCAGGAGCTGAGCGACGCCATGCACGGGGCGTGGGTGCGGTTCGCGGTGGACGGGAACCCTGGGTGGCCGGCGTGGGACGCCACGCACCCGGTGCGGATCTTCGGGGACGGCGAGCCGCACACCGCGCACGGCCCGCTCGACGCCGAGCTGGCCCTGTGGGCCGCCGACGTCACTCCCGAGGAATCCACACCCGCATCGCTCCCGGCCGCCGGTTGGCCCACGCGTAGTACGGAACTGCGGTCAGTGGTACGACGTCTTCGGCTCCCCGGGTCCGTCCGTCGGCCGTGACCACCGTGACCCCGGTGACGCGGGTGCCGTGCGGGAGGGTGAGGTCCTCGAAGCGGAGGCCGGGCGGCTGGTCAACGGCCTTCAGACAGTGCACCAGCGGTCCGCGCTCGATGGCCGCACAGCCCCGTACGGCGTCCACGTAGGGGTCGGGACGGGTCAGCCGGGTCTCCCACGCCAGGTCGAGGGTGAGGGTGTCGCCGGGGGACCAGCGGCGGCGCAGCCGCAGCCAGCCCGGGTGGGTTTCGGCGGGCGCCTCCTCGACGGTGACCGTGATCCGCCCCTGCCACGGATAGGCGGTCTCCACCCGGACCCGGCCGCCGCCGGCCTCGCACACCCCCGTCGCGTACTGGTGCAGCTGAAGCCCCTCGGCATCCCCGCCGGCCATGTAGTGGGGCAGTGAGGCCAGCAGCCGCATGACGTTCGGCGGGCAGCAGGTGCAGCGGAACCACGGGGTGCGGCGGGCCGTCTTGTCCGGCTCGAAGCCGCCCTCGTACTCCTCCCGGACCTGGAGCGGGTTGACGTACAGCCAGCTGTCGCCGTCGAGACCGGCACCGGCCAGGAAACCGTTGCAGAGGGTGCGCTCCACGAGGTCGGAGTACTTCGCGTCGCCGGTCAGCAGCGCCATCCGCCACGACCACTGGATCGACGCGATCGCCGCACAGGTCTTGGCGTAGGCGCGGTCCGGCGGCAGTTCGTACGGCTCCCCGAACGCCTCGCCCTCGTGCCGGGCCCCGAGCCCGCCCGTCAGATACGTCTTCGCCGAGACCATGGCGTCCCACAACCGCTCGGCCACCGCCCGCAGTTCATCGTCGCCGTTCTCGATGGCCAGGTCCGTCACGGCCGCCGGCAGATACAGCTGCCGTACGGCGTGCCCGGCGACGGACGTGGCCTCGCGCACCGGTATGTGGTCCTAGCACGCGCGTCCGGGTCGTCGCGCTCACCGGGCAGACCCCGCCGAGCACCCGCGACACGGTCGACGCGGACACCCCCGCACGGGCCGCCACGTCCCGGATCGTGCTCCGGCTGGTGTCCTCGCTCTTCCTGGTACGGGTGGGGAGGAGGGGGAGGGGGAGGGCCTTGGAAAGGACCTGTGTGGACTACGCGTCCGGCGACAGCGTGCCCGCGATGGACGCGATCGCCGCCGGCCCCACCCGGCAGCAGCCGCCGATCAGCCGCGCCCCGGAGCCCTCCCAGGCCAGCACCTGATCCGGCGCGAAGCTGGAGCGGCCGTTCCAGGCACGGGCCTCGGCGTCCCAGGCCTCGCCGCTGTTCGGGTAGACCACGACCGGCTTCCCGGTCACCCGGGCCGCGATCTCGACCGCCGCGTCCACGTCCTGAGGCGCGCAGCAGTTCACCCCGACCGCGATCACCTCGTCCGCGTCGGCGGCCAGGGCGAAGGCGTCCTCCAGGGGCTGGCCGGCCCGGGTGCGCTCGCCCGCGATCGAGTACGACAGCCAGGCGGGCGTCTCCAGTCTGCGCAGCGCCCGCAGCAGCGCCTCCGCCTCGTCGGCGTCCGGCACGGTTTCGAGGGCCAGCACGTCAGGTCCGGCCGCGGCGAGCACCTCCAGGCGGGGGCGGTGGAAGGCCTCCAGCTCGGCCACGCTCAGCCCGTAGCGGCCGCGGTACTCGGAACCGTCCGCGAGCATCGCCCCGTAGGGGCCGACGGAGGCGGCGACGTACAGCGGGCGGGTGACGCCCTTCGCCTGCGCCTGCCGGGCCGCCTCGCGGGCCAGCTCCACGCTGAGGGACAGCAGCTCGGTGGCGCGGTCGGGGCTGATGCCGCGCTTTTCGAAGCCTTCGAAGGTGGCCTGGTAGCTGGAGGTGATCGCGACGTCCGCACCCGCCTCGAAATAGGCGAGGTGAGCCTCGGTGATCGCCTCGGGGCGCTCGGCGAGGAGACGGGCCGACCACAGCTCGTCGCTCAGGTCGTGTCCGGCGGACTCGAGCTGGTTGGACATGCCGCCGTCCAGGACGACGGTGCGGGTGGCTAGCGCCTGGGCGAGGGTGGAGGTGCTGGTCATGGGGTCGACAGTAGTCGTTGCGGCCAGGGGGGTGCCTCGTGATGTCGGGGGCCGGGTGCGGGTGGTGGGGTGGCTGGGCGCGCAGTTCCCCGCGCCCCTGGGGGTTTGGCCCTTGGGGAGTGGAGGGTGACGCCCGTGGGGTGCGGGTGGTGGGGGTGGCTGGGCGTGCAGTTTCCCGCGCCTTTGGGGGTTTGGCCCTTGGGGAGTGGAGGGTGACGCCTGTGGGGTGCGGGTGGTGGGGGTGGCTGGGCGTGCAGTTTCCCGCGCCTTTGGGGGTTTGGCCTGGGGGAGTGGAGGGTGACGCCTGTGGGGTGCGGGTGGTGGGGGTGGCTGGGCGTGCAGTTCCTCGCGCCTTTGGGGGTTTGGCCTGGGGGAGTGGAGGGTGACGCCCGTGGGGTGCGGGTGGTGGGGGTGGCTGGGCGTGCAGTTCCCCGGGCCTCTGGGGGTTTGGCCTTGGGGAGTGGATGGTGACACCCGTGTCGTGCATGCCGAGCGCCGCGCCAGGAATCCCGCACGCAGCCGACGTACCCGAGGTGCCGCACCGCTTCCTCCGCCAGTACGTCACCGGCGACGCGCTCGTCGAGGAGCTCCTCGACGACGAGGCCTGGCGTCGGCGGCTCGTCCCGGACCGCTTCCCCGAGGGGCTGTGCGGGGACATGGTCCGCCTCCCGAGCGGCTGCCCGGGCGCGCGGGTGCCGGCGCCGCGGCCGGGGTTTCCGGAGACGCCTGGCGGCCGTTGCCCCGCCTCTCAGTGCGCGGCGTGCCGGCCGCCCCCTCGGCGTCCGCGTCGGTGTCTGGCCGCCGGGACCGCGAGGCCGCCGAGGAGGCCGAGGGCGAGGGCGTACGGCCACCAGCCGAGACTGTCGTCCTGTGCGGCGCCCGCGGTGCGGGTCACGTCGGCTGCGGCGGTCGAACCCTCGTCAGTTGTCGGGGACTTGGTCGCCTTCGGGGTGGCGGCCGTGAGGACGACGTCGTTGCCGTCGCCGCCCTTGTAGGTGATCCGGTAGGTGGTGTCGGCGAGCTTGATCTTCGTGCCCTCCTTCAGGCCCGTGAAGGCGCCCTTGGTCTTCGCGGCCCCCTTGTGGTCGAGCACGGTGATCTTCTTCGCGGGGTCGGACCCGGCCGCGGCGAGGTCGAGGTCACCGGCCAGCCGGACCGCGCCGGTCACCTTCAACGGCTTGGTACCCAGGACGAGTTCGCCCTTCGCGCTCTGCGTGTAAGCGCCGGAGACCGTGAGGCCGCCCTTCACCACACCGTCGTTCGTCACCGCCCCCTTCACCGTGCCCTTGCCGCTCAGCGAGGTCGCCACCCGCAGTCCCGCCGTACCGGCGTCGAGGCGCGCGCCCGCCGACGAGAGCCGGATCGCCTTGCTGTTGCGGAGAGTTGCCCCGTTCCGCAGGGCGAGCGTGCCCTTCTTGACGGTCGTCGTCCCGGTGTACGTCACCGCGCTCCCGGTCAGTGTCGTCGTCGCGGCGCCCGCCTGGGTGAGGGAGCCGCTGCCGCTGATCCGGGGCAGGGTCAGGGGCTTGCGCACGTTGTTCAGGACCAGCGAGCCGTTGTCGACGACCTTGTAGAGGCCGCCCTTGGTGTACAGCCCGCCGTCGCCGCCGGACTTGCCGCTGCCCAGGCGCAGCACCGCCCCCTTCTCGACGGTCGTCGAGCCGTCGTAGTACTGGACGGCCGCGAAGGTGACGTCGTTGCCGCGCGTCCCCGCGATGACGATGTCCCCGGCGCCGGGCGCCGCCAGCGTGTCGTGGAACTTGCCGCCACCGATGGGCGCGCCCAGGGTCACCGGGCCGTTGTAGTCGAAGGTGAGGAGGGAGCGGGAGCGGGCGGCGAGGAGGTTGATGTAGACGGTCTCCGCCGTGCCCGGCATGAAGATCCGGTGTGTCGTGCCGTCGCCCCACTGGACGTTCGCGCCCTTGATGTTGGTGCCGCGCTTGTTGACGTTCTTGCGGGCGGGCGTCCAGTTCAGGGCCGGGTCGCTGAGCGAGGGGTCGGTGTCGCCGCCCTGGTCCGACCAGCTGTACTGGCCCCTGAGGATCACCTTGCTGCCGGGCCGGGACTGGATGTTGATGTCGCTGCCGTACTCGCGCTGGTAGAAGTCCATGCCCATGGTCACCGTCTGGCCGAGCGGGGTGTCCACGGTCCAGGTGCCCTGGTTGAGGACCTTGCGCATCCCCGGGAGCGAGGTCGCGTACTCCGGCCGTCCGGCGTTCGCCTGTGTGCCGTTGTCGATGACCCCGGAGAACGGGCCGGACGTCACGTCCCAGGTGGCCCACAGGAAGCGCGGCTGGGTGATCAGGCCGGAGCCGCTGATGGTGCCCAGGTTGTAGCCGACGTTCTTGAGTGAGAGACGCAGGGTGCCGTCGACCCGGATGTTGTCCTGGTTGAGGCGGAAGGCCGGGGTGTTGTACGGGTAGTGCCCGATGACCCCGGTCGAGCCGCCGTCCCCGTACTGGAGGGTGGCGCCGCGCTCGACCGTGATCGCGGGCGGGTCGGGGGTGGCGGTGGTGACGTAGGGGTGGTTGCCGCCCTGGACCGACACCTTCTGCCGCTGCCGTGCCTTCGGGAGCGTGAAGTCGCTGTCCTTGGTCAGGATCAACGTCCCGCTGCCGCGCACGGTCAGCGTGCCCTCGCCGCGGAACACCCCGTCGTACGTCGTCGTCCCGGACGGCACGGTGACGACGGTGTCGCCGCTGAGCGTGACGTCCCGGCCCGCGAGCACGTCGGCGGTGACGTCCCGGGCGCCTGCGGCCAGGGCCGGGGGAGCGGTGGCGAGGAGGGCGGCGACCGCCGCGAGGGCGCCGGCGGCCGCTGCTGTCTTGTGGGTATGGCTGCGCACGGAAGAGGAGACGCGGCGGGGCGGCGGGCGATAACAAAAAAATCGGCCCAGGAGCGGGCGAGGAGAAAGCGCTCGCAGAAAGCGCCTTCTCTTATCGCGTCCAACCCGTTGACCTCCCCTGTTGCCCGCCGTACCTTTCGGCTGTTCGCAAAAACAACAGATGTTCTCAATATCGAACATCACTCTCAGGACACCCCCACCCGAGAGGCAGCCCGTATGAGCCGCGTTCCCCCCGTCCCCGACCGACGACTGCTGCTGAAGGGCGCGCTGGCCGCGGGCGCCCTGGCCGCGACCCCCACCGTCGCCGCAGCCGCCCCCGCCCCGAAGAAGGCCGCACCGCTCGTGAACCCGCTCGTCCGCAACCGCGCCGACCCGCACATCCACCGGCACTCCGACGGCACCTACTACTTCACGGCCACCGCCCCCGAGTACGACCGGATCATCCTGCGCCGCTCCCGCACCCTGAACGGCCTCGCGAGCGCCGCCGAGTCGATCATCTGGACCAAGCACGCCACCGGCCCCATGGGCGCGCACATCTGGGCGCCGGAGATCCACCGCATCGGCGGCAAGTGGTACATCTACTTCGCCTCCGCGCCCGCCGAGAGCGTCTGGGACATCCGGATATGGGTCCTGGAGAACGCCAACCACGACCCGTTCACGGGCACTTGGACCGAGCGCGGCCAGATCAGGACCGCCTGGGAGACCTTCTCCCTCGACGCCACCACCTTCACCCACCGCGGCACCCGCTACCTCGCCTGGGCCCAGCACGAGCCCGACATGGGCAACAACACCGCCCTGTGGCTCTCGAAGATGGCGAACCCGTGGACGCTGACGGGTCCTCAAGTGCGGCTGTCCACACCTGAGTACGACTGGGAGTGCATCGGCTACAAGGTCAACGAGGGCCCGTCCGTCATCGCCCGCAACGGCCGGCTCTTCATGTCGTACTCGGCCGGCGCCACCGACTTCAACTACTGCATGGGCCTGCTGACCGTCGACGCGGACGCCGACCTCATGGACCCCGCGAACTGGTCCAAGTCGCCGACGCCGGTCTTCACCACCAACGACACCACCCGGCAGTACGGCCCGGGCCACAACTGCTTCACCGTCGCGGAGGACGGCCGCAGTGACGTCCTCGTCTACCACGCACGCCAGTACAAGGACATCGTCGGCGACCCGCTGAACGACCCCAACCGGCACACCCGCATCCAGCGGCTCGGCTGGCATGCGGACGGCACCCCCGATTTCGGCATCCCGGTGGCGGACACCACCGTCACGGACATGGAGGTCGCGTCATGAGACGTGCGTACGCGGTACTGCTCGCCCTCTGCCTGGCGCTCGCCGGCGCCCTCGTCACCGCGGGCCCCGCCCAGGCGGCGGCCCTCAGCATCCCCAACGGCGTCCAGTTCACGGACACTTCGGGCAACGCCCTGCACGCCCACGGCGGCGGCGTCATCAAGGTCGGCTCGTACTACTACTGGTTCGGCGAGGACCGCAACGCCGACAACACCTTCCGGTACGTGGACGCCTACCGCTCCACGGACCTCAAGAACTGGGAGTTCAGGAACCACGTCCTGACCCAGTCCTCCGCCGCCGAGCTGGGCACCGCCTACATCGAGCGGCCCAAGGTCATGTACAACGCGTCCACCGGCAAGTTCGTGATGTGGATGCACAAGGAGAACGGCACCGACTACAGCGAGGCCCGCGCGGCCGTCGCCGTCTCCGACACCGTCGACGGCAGCTACACCTACCAGGGCAGCTTCCGCCCGCTCGGCCAGCACATGTCCCGGGACATCACGACGTACGTCGACACCGACGGCACCGGCTACATGGTCTCGGCCGCCAACGAGAACTACGACCTGCACATCTACAAGCTCAACGCCTCCTACACCGGCATCGACAGCCTGGTCGCCAACCCCTGGCCGGGTGGCCACCGCGAGGCCCCGGCGCTGTTCAAGCGGGGCGGCGTGTACTTCATGCTGACCTCGGCCGCCACCGGCTGGAACGCCAACCAGCAGCAGTACGCCACCGCCACCTCCCTCGCCGGACCGTGGTCCTCGATGGCGAACGTCGGCGACTCCACGACGTACAACTCCCAGACCGCGTACGTCCTTCCGGTCACCGGGAGCTCCGGCACCTCGTACCTCTACATGGGCGACCGCTGGGGCAACTCCTTCGGCGGGACCGTCAACGACTCCCGGTACGTGTGGCTGCCGCTGACCTTCCCGAGCTCCACCACGATGTCCATGTCCTGGTACCCCGAGGTCAGGGTGGACACGGCGGCCGGCACGGTCAGCGGGACGAGCGCCACGTACAACACGCTGATCGCCCGCCACAGTTCCAAGTGCGCGGACGTGCCCAGCCAGTCGCTGTGGCAGGGCGTCGCCGTCAACCAGTACACCTGCAACAGCGGCGGCAACCAGAAGTGGTGGTTCAAGGACCTGGGCACCGGTTACTACCAGCTGGTCGGCCGCGGCAGCTCCCTGTGTCTCCAGGAGAACTCCACCAACGTCACCCAGGAGAACTGCAACTCCGGTACGACCAGCCAGCAGTGGTCGGTGGTCACCTCGGGCTCCTACGTCAGCATCAAGGCCCGCGCCACCGGCGAGTGCCTCGACGTGAACGGCGCGTCCACCGCCAACTCCGCCGCGATCATCACCTACACCTGCAACGGAGCGACCAATCAGCAGTGGACGCGCGGAACCTGACGTCGGATCAGGCCAGCAGGTCGATCGCGTCGATCGACGTGCCGGCGCTGAGATAGGCCGTTGTCCCCGAACCGCTCACCACGTTGATCTTCAGGATGTTGTACTGGCTGGTGTCCGTGAGCCAGGCGCTCGCCGGAACGCTGTAGGTGAACGTGTAGTTGTTGCCCCGGTAGGAGCCGTTGGTCAGTGACCGGGTGCTCGGCTGGGTGGGCGGGGAGGGGATCGCCGACGTCCAGGTGTCGTTGACGACGACCTGCGGCCGTCCGTTGGCGTAGGCCGTCGTCACGCCGATGCGCAGGGTGTGCGCGGCGGCGGCCTGGGCCGCGGTCAGCTTGAAGTACACCAGCAGACCGCTGTTGACGTCCTTCCAGAGGTAGCAGGGGAAGGCCGAGGTCTCGGTGCCGCTGCCGATGACCACGTTGCCGGTCCAGGCCGAGGCCCGGACGTCGGACGGGTGGGCGTACGTCATCAGGTCGGCGTTCTTGAAGCCGCTGGGCGTGCCGTTCCAGTCGTTGATGCGCCAGATCGCGCTCGCGTTGCTCGGGTCGTTCGAGGACGGGATCGCGAGGGAGTTGAGGGTGGTCGTGCCGCCCGCGGTCACCGTCACCGAGGTGGTGTACACGGCGAGTTCGCCCTTGAAGACGGTGAGCGTGTACGTCCCCGGCAGCACTCCGCCGATCGAGAAGTAGCCGTCCGAGGAGCGGGCCGAACCCCAGTACTGGGCGGCTGAGTTGGCGAGCCCGACCGTGTACGCGTACGCCGTGTCGCGGCCGGTGATCCCGACGCCCGCGACCCGGCCCCGACCGCCCGAGGCCACGTACCCGGAGATGCCGAGCGAGTCCGCCCACGAGGTGGTCAGGGTGCCCGGGTAGAGCGAGGAGGAGGGGGCGCCGCCGTCGGTGAGGGCGATGACGTAGGGGCCCTGGAGGCCGAAGCGCTCGTCCTCGGTCTGGTTCTGGGCGTAGTGCAGGATCTCGTACAGACCGCCGCCGTCCGCGCTCTGGTGGCGCAGGAGGGAGCGGTAGAAGGGGCCGCCGGAGGCCTTCTCGTGGTTGGAGCGGACGATCCACAGGCCGACGCTGCCCGTCTTCCAGCCGATGTAGTTGTAGTCCATCACCCGCAGCTTCGAGTAGTGCTTCGAGCGGGTCTGGCCGTCGGACTTCGCGAAGACGTCCGAGGCCTCGATGGTGGTGGGCGCGTAAGTGTAGGAATCGGGCTCGTCGTTGAGGAACAGGCCCGCCTTGACACGCAGGATGAAGCGGGTCGACGCCACCGAGGTGTCGGCGCGGTTGGTCCACAGGTAGACGTTGTTCTCGCCGCTGCGGGCCGCGTAGTAGTGCCTGAGCGTGCCGTGGGCGACCGAGATCAGGATCGTCGTCCCGGACTGCTTGATCGTGACGGTCGAGGTGCCGAGGCCCGACTCGATGTGCGAGTTCTTGCCGCCGTAGCCCTGGTACTCGGTGCCCTTGTAGACCAGCGAGGTCAGGTCGCCGTTGGTCTTGCTGACCTTGAAGACGAGGCTGGCGCCGGTGTCGACGACGTAGTTCGAGCCGTCGTCGGTGTAGCCGAAGGCAGCGGCGGACGCCGACTGGGCGAGCGGCCCGGCGAGCGCGGCGGAACCGGCCGCGGCGGCGCTGCCGAGCACGAAGGTACGGCGGCCGAGCGCTCTGCTGGATGCGGCTCCGGACATGGGGGTGCCTCCTTCGAGAGACATGTGGGGGAGTGCGGGTGTCTCGCAGAGTGACAGTTGAATCGATTTCGCGAAAGGGCTTTCGCTTGCAGGAGGTTGGCAATCTTGTGAAATCGACCCGAGGTCTAGAAAGCGCTTGCCGATGGCGGTACGGTCCAGCCGCCAGGTCTTGCCATGTGTCGGAGGAGCAGCGAATGAGACGTTTCAACCTCGCCGTGCTGGCGGCGCTCACCCTGGGCGCCGGACTGACCGCCGTACCGGCCGCCCAAGCGCACGGAGGGCGGGCACCGCTCGGCATCGAGAACTGCGCCGCCGGCGCCTGTCACTTCGACGTCCCGGCGGGCACGTACGACGTGAAGGTCCTCCTCGGCGGCGACACCGAGTCCGCCACCGCGATCAGCGGCGAGACCCGGCGCTCCCTGCTGCCGGAGACCGCCGCGCCCGCCGGTGAACGGGTCGCCCGCAGCTTCACCGTGAACGTCCGCACCCCCGAGGGCGAGCCCACCGGCGTGGACGGCACCCCCGGCCTCGACCTCGTCATCGGCGGCACCGCCCCCGCGCTCGCCGACATCAAGGTCACCCCGGCCCGCCATGCCCGCCAGATCTTCCTGGTCGGCGACTCCACGGTCTGCGACCAGCCCGGCGACCCCTACTCCGGCTGGGGCCAGCAGCTGCCCCAGTACCTGCGCAAGGGCGTCTCCGTCGCCAACTACGCCGACTCCGGCGAGAGCACGGTCAGCTACCTCGCGAGCGCCCAGCTCTGGGGCACCGTCCAGCCGCTGATCCGCCCCGGCGACCTCGTCCTGGTCCAGCTCGCCCACAACGACAAGACGACCGACGAGGCGACGTACCGGGCGAACCTGGAGACTCTGGTCGCCGGGATCCGCGAAAAGGGCGGGGAGCCTGTCCTCGTGACGCCGATCGTGCGACGCTGGTTCAACTCCGACGGCACCCTGAACAACAACACCGCACTCCTGGTCAACGGCCTCGGCGTCGACCACCCCGCCGTCATCCGCTCGGTCGCGGCAGACAACGGCGTCCCGCTGATCGACCTGACCGCGAGGACCAAGGCGCTCGTGGAGTCCCTCGGTACGGAGGGGTCCAAGGCGCTGTACCTCTACAACGAGAAGCGCGACAACACGCACACATCCGTGCATGGGGCCACGGTGTACGCCGGGCTCGTCCGCGACGAACTGCTTGCCCAGCATCTGGTGCCGGAAGGCCGGGTGCGGGCGGAATGAGCCCCTGGGGCGCCCCGACCGGAACCGGGGCGCCTCAGGCCTGCGGCGCGTTTGTGGGGTGGGGTCGTTGTTCTGGCTGCGGGCCGGTGGGGGCTGAGCGCGCAGTTCCCCGCGCCCCTGGGTGGGTTGTACCTCGGCACGTTTGAAAGAGAGACCATGCACCTTCCCTCCGAAGACCGCATCCTGAGCCCGTTCACCGGCTACACCCGCGCCCACTGGGAAGCCGCTGCCGATGCGCTGCTCGCCGCCACCGAGTCGTACGCCGTCGAAGGTGGGGCTCTCTACCAGTTCCCGGGTACGCACACGAGCTGGTCCGGGCGGCTTTCCGATGGGCTGGAAGGGTATGCCCGGACGTTGCTGCTGGCCGCCTTCCGGCGTGATGAGACCGCGCTTGAGCGGTACGCCGACGGGTTGGCGGCCGGGGTCTTTGGGGTGTGGCCGCGTATTGAGGACCGTAGTCAGCCGCTCGTTGAGGCCGCGTCGATCGCTCTCGCTCTGCGGCTGACCCGGCCGCTGTTGTGGGACCGGCTGGACGACGGGGTGCGGCAGCGGGCGAGCGCCTGGCTCGGTGACGCGCTCAGTGCCGAGGCATGGCCCTGCAACTGGGAGCTGTTCCCCGTCACCGTCGGCGGCTTCCTGAAGGAGATCGGGTACGAGACCGAGGCGTCCGGCAAGGCGATCGACCGCGGTCTGGAACGCATCGAGGAGTGGTACGTCGGCGGCGGCTGGTACACCGACGGCGACGGCCGCAAGTACGACTACTACAACGGCTGGGCGATGCACCTCTACCCGGTGCTGCACGCCTGGCTGGCCGACGACAGCCGGCTGCTGAGCCTGTACGGCGACCGTCTCGAAGCCCATCTCGCCGACTACGCCCACCTCTTCGGCGGCGACGGCGCCCCCCTGCACCAGGGCCGCTCCCTCACCTACCGCTTCGCGACCACCGCCCCGCTGTGGCTCGGTGCCCTGACCGGTCGTACGCCGCTGGCGCCGGGGGAGACGCGGCGGCTCGCCTCGGGGGCGCTGAAGTACTTCCTGGACCGGGGTGCGGTGAACTCCGAAGGGCTGTTGACGCTGGGCTGGCACGGGCCTGATGAGGCCGTGCTCCAGGGGTACTCCGGCCCGGCCTCCCCGTACTGGGCCAGCAAAGCCTTCCTCGGGCTGCTCCTGCCGCCGGAGCACGAGGTGTGGACGGCCGTCGAGGAACCCGGCCCCGCGGAGCGTGCGGACGTGGTGCGGCCGATCAGTGCCCCCAACTGGCTCATCCAGGCCACGCGTTCGGACGGGCTCGTCCGGCTCCACAACCACGGCAGCGAGGACGTCCGCTACGACCCGTACTACACACGCCTCGCCTACTCCACGGTGACGGCGCCTTCACTCTCGTACGACAACAGCGTGATCGTCGGGGGCGATCCGAGCCGTACCTCGATCGAGCCGCTGGGTGTGGGGGACGGCTGGGTGGCCTCACGGCATCTGGCGGGCGGGGGTGCGCGGGTGACGAGCCTGGTGCTCGCGGACGGGGCCGTGGAGGTGCGGGCCCATCTGGTGGCGGGGGCGGAACCGGGGACACCGGTGCGGGTCACGGGCTGGGCCGGTGGCGAGGGGGTGCGGGCTCAGATCCTGCCTGTTGCCGGGTTGGACCCCGAGCTGTCCGGTGCGACCGGGGACGGGGACACCCTGTTCGTCGCCGTGGCCCGGCTCAGCGGCGAGGCGGAGACCGTGCCCCTGGAGGATGCGGTGACCGTGTGGATCGACAACTCCGGGGTGGTGCACGTGCGTCGGAGCGACGGGCGGGAGATCGAGGCGCGGGTGGACGGCACCGGGGTGGCGGTCGCCGTCGTGCGCTGAGCCGGCTCGGGCAGTATGGGGATCATGCGTGGGGGAGACGAACTCGTAGAAATGCTGGAACGGGCCGGGCTCGAAGCCGTCGGGGAGCGGCGGGTCGAGGAGGTGCTGCCGTTTCCGTTCGCCTGGCGGTATGTGGCGGGGCGGGAGGCCGAGCCGACGGTGGCCGTCGCCTCGGACCGCCCTGACCTCGTCGGTCAACTCAACGCCGAGTGGCATCGGTTGGCGTCCGAGACCGGGATCCTCGGCGCGGACGGGGTGTTCCTGGTCGACTTCCCCGGCAGGCTCACCGACGGCTGGGTGAGGGTGCGGCTGCGCGACGAGTGGGACCTCGCCGGTGTGCTCGGCGAACGGCCCGGGCAGCCGGAGTTCATCACCATGGCGCTGGACGGGGACGCCCTGGTGGGGGCCACGACCGAGGAGCAGGCGGTGCGGCTCGTCGCCGTCGACCGGGTCCGGGAGCGGCGGGAGGAGGCCGCCCGGGTGGCGGGGCGGGAGACCCCGGAGGAGCGGGCGGCTGCCTGGGAGACGTTGTTCCAGGGGCCCAAGTGCCCGGAGGGGGTGCTGGATTCCTGGGCGAGCGGGCTCTCGCTCAACCCGGCCACGCCCGCCGAGCTGCGGCCGCTGCTGCTGAAACGGCCCTCCTACGCCCTGTACGGCGTCATGCCGACCGAGGTCGTGGACGCGCTGCTGACCGACCCTGAGTGGGAGGTCCGGTTCAGGGCGGCCGGCGCCCAGCCGGGCATCACCCCCGAGCAGTGGGGCCGGGTGATTCTCGCCGAGCGGGACGAGCGACAGCGGTGGCTTCTTGCCATGACGGCGGGGGAATACCAGGCCCTCGTCGCCGAGGACGCCTGCCGGGTCCTCGCCAAGGATCCGTCCGCGCGGGTGCGGTCCGAAGCCGCTCGCCTCAAGGGGCTGCCCGCCTCCGTGGCCGTCGCGCTGGCCGCCGATCCGGACGACGGGGTGCGTGCCGTGGCCTGCCGGACCGCCTGGCCCCATCTCGACGCGGCGGGCCGGGAGGCGCTCCTCACCGACCCGCACGCCATCGTGCGGGCCAGAGTGCGCGTGCTGTACCACCAGGACCACCCGATGCCCCGGTCGGTCTTCGACGCCGAGGACGTCGAGGGCGCCGACGTGCTGGCGCTGGAGACCTGCTTCCTGGAACGCGACCTCGCCGAGCACCTGGTTCGCCACGGGGAACGGTCGCAGCGCTGGGCGCTCGCCGCCAACCCGCGCCTGGACCCGGACCTGGTCGCCCTCCTCGCCGAGGACCCCGACGACGGGGTCCGTTTCCGGGTGTCCACGCGGCCCGACCTCACCGAGGAGCAGCGGGCCGCCATCCCGGTCGAACTCGACCCGGTCACCCGCTACTTCGAGCTGGACTGGGTCAAGGCCCTGCACACGGACGAGGACGCCATGCGCCGCCTGGCCGCCTCCTCCCACTTCCTGGTGCGCCGATGCGTGGCCAGGGCCCGGCGCCTGCCCCCGGACGTCGTCGAACGCCTCGCCCAGGACGAGGACCGGATCGTCCAGCTCTTCCTCGCCGAGTCCTGCGACGACGCGCCCGCCGACATGCTGCTGCGGGTGTGGCAGTGGTGGGACGGCAGCCTCACCACCCCCGACCGCCCCCGCGGCCACCCGAACTTCCCCCGCCACGACCTCGTCCGGTACGCCGACGACCCGAACCCGCGGATGCGTCAACTCGCCCTGGACGACCCCGAGTCGGCACCCGAACTGGTCGATCGGCTCAGCCGGGACGTCAGTGAGGAGGTGCGGTACCGCGCCGCGACCGACCCACGGCTGTCGGCGACCGCCGCGGCGCGGTTGCTGGAGGACCCGTACGACCACGTACGTCAGGCCGCGGCACTGCACCCGAGGATGCCGGCCCGGCTGCTGGCCGGACTGTTGCGCGGGGGTGGGGTGGAGACGGCGGCACGGAACCCGGGGCTGCCGGTCCACGTCGTGCGGCGGATGGTCGACGCGGTGGTGGACGGCGAGACGGCGGCCCACTGAGGGAGTGACACCCGGGTGCGGGCCTGGCCCACCTCCCCCGTCCGCGTCGCGCAGGACAGGGGAGGTGGTGGTACAGGGCTGACCTGAGGCGTCAGGGGGTCAGCTGGGTGATCTTCAGGGTCTTCGTGGTCGGCGACGCACCGGTGAGGGCGGTCGCGTACGACGGGGTGACGGGGACGGAGGCCCAGGTCAGGGTGCCGTTCGTGGCGACCGCTATGTCACCGGTGATCCGGGTCGCGATCACCTTGTCCGCGCTCTGGAAGGCGCCGTTCCAGTCGATGAGCCGCAGATGCGTGCCCGCGAAGGTGCCGGTGCATGTGCCGTCCTTGCACTTGGCGTCCTTCAGCGACTCCCAGGAGAGCAGGAGCTTGTCCTTGCCGTACGGGGCGAGACGGACGTTGACGTGTTCGGTGCCCGTGGTGGTGGACAGGCGGATCGCCTTGGTCGCGGCGGGGGTGCTGCGGTTCTTGAGGAACGCGACGGCGACCTGGTGGGTACTGGTCTTCGGGGTGACCGTCCAGCCGCGCCCGCTGGAGTCGTCGGGGTTCTTCTTGGCCGACGCGGCGCCGCGGGAGGCGAAGGCGGTGGCGTAGCGGCCGGAGGCGGACTTCACGAGATCACCGGTACGACCGGCGAACGTACCGCCGCAGTAGCCCGCCCAGCACTGCTCGCGCTGCACCACCGGGGCCGTGTCGGGGGCGCCGATGCCGGTCGACACGAACAGACCGGAGCGCCAGTCGTCGAAGCAGAGCGAGGTGAACGCGCCGGAGGTCTCGGCGTGCAGGGCGATGCCCTCGTTGTGGCTGCACCCCCAACTCCAGCCGCCGCTCGCCTTCTTGCCCTTCGCGGTGACGTACTGCATCTTGTCGCCGAAGTGCCCGTCGGCGAACCCGCCCGCGCCGTGCACCACGAAGTACGCGCCGTACTTGGTGCCGTTCCAGACCAACTGGCCGTCCAGCGTCGGCGAGGTGTCGTTGGTGGCGGTGCCGGTGAGCTTGGTCTGGAAGGTCTTCTCGCCGTTGGTGTAGCGGACGATCGCGGCCGCCGTCTCCTTCCACTTGTTGGTGTCAAAGACCCGGGTGAGCAGCGCGAAGCCGTCGTTGTGCGCGACCAGCCCGCCGACCTCCTTGGCACCCTTGACGATCGTGTCGGCACCCGAGCGCTTGCCGGCGGCGGTCAGCGGCGTGACATGGACGCCGTCCGAGGCGGGCCAGGCCACCCGCAGAGTGCCGTTCGGGGCGGCCGCCGTCGCCGTGCGCGTCCATTCGCGGGAGTTGTTGTAACCGGCGGACACGTACGGGAACTTGGCCGGCAGGGTCACCGAGGTGGCGGACACGGTGAGACCGGACGCGGCGGTGGTGCTGGCCCCCGCCGTCGCGTACCAGGCCCCGACAAGGGCGGCGGTGGCGGCGAGCCCCGCGATCAGGGGCTTGCGGGCGCCACGGACGCGGCGGTGGGAGGTGGGGAGTTGAGCCGATGTCATGCCTTCATGTGGCCGCCGAGGGCAGGAAGGTTGCCACTTTGGTTGCCTCATTTCACAGCAGTGCACAAAGATCGCTCACATGACCTCCTTGATCCGCCATGTGACGATCGACTGCGCCGACGCCTACGCTCTCGCGACGTTCTGGTCCCAGGTCCTCGACCAGCCCCTGCACGAGGAGGACCAGCCCGGCGACCCCATGGCCCTGATCGAGGCCGCGGGCGTGCTCTTCGTGACCGTCCCCGACACCAAGGCGGTCAAGAACCGCATCCACCTCGACCTCCAGCCCCAGGACCGCACCCGCGACGAGGAGGTCGAACGCCTCCTCGCCCTCGGCGCGACCGTCTTCTCCGACCAGCGCCGGCCGGACGGCACCGGGTGGGTCGTGATGGCCGATCCGGAGGGGAACGAGTTCTGTGTGGAGCGCAGTGCGGGGGAGCGAGGGGAGTAGCGCGAGCAGCGGGAGTGGCGCACCGCGGCGCGTACGGGCGCTCGCCGAGAAGGCCGTCGCCCCGCACGCCGCGGCGATCGCCAACGGCGACGAGCGCACCGACGGATTCCCCCGGCAGGTATGCGACGACCTCTGATTGAGGGCGTTACCGGCGAGGATGCAGTGGACGTCGAAGACGGCCGCGACGCTGCTGGAGAAGTAGGCCAGCTCCTCGATCGCGGCCGCGGTGGCGGTCGCGAGGTGCGCCAGCCCGGCGCCACCGACGTCGGCCGGGAACGCGAGGCCGTACAGGCCCGCGGCGGCCGCCCGTCGGCGACTCTCCGGGTCCCGTCGACCAATCCCCCATGCGCCCGCCGACGACACTTCGGCGGGCACCGAACGGTTACGGCTCTAGCGTGCCGTCCATGACCGAGCACCCGCACGAAAACCCGGCCCCGGCCGTCACCGGCATGGTCGATCACGTTCTCGCCCTGGCCGCGACCTGGACCCGCTGGGACGGCAAGCCCTTCGAGATCGACGACCGGGTCTACACCCCGCACAAGGCGATCCGGCGCGTCGCCGATCACCTGGTCGATCATCTGGCCGAGCTGGAGGCGCGGTTGGCGGGCGAGGCGCCGCAGGCGGATCACTGGCACGCGTCCGCCGTGACCACCGAGGCGGACCTCGCGCCCTTCACCCAGAAGGACCTCGACGAGGCCCGCAGCCGGCTCACCCGGCTCGCCCGGATCTGGGCCAACCGTCTGGAGGCACTCTCCGACGACCAGCTCGACGCCTCTCCCGGCGAGGGCTGGAGCTTCCGTGAACTCGCCCGTCACCTCAAGGGATCGACGTACTACGCCGACGCGGTGGGTGAGCTGTCGTGACCGCCTTCGCCGCCCTCCACCACGGCGACACCCCCCTCCTGCTGCCCAACGCCTGGGACCACGCCTCGGCCGCGGCACTCGCAGCCCGGGGTTTCCCGGCCGTCGGCACCACGAGTCTCGGTGTCGCGGCGGCGGCCGGGCTGCCCGACGGGGCGGCGGCGACCCGGGACGAGACCCTGCGGCTGGCGCTGACGCTGGGCTCCGCGCCCTTCCTGCTGTCGGTGGACGCGGAGGGCGGCTTCAGTGACGACCCGGACGAAGTGGGGGAGTTCGCACGGGAGTTGGCGGCGGTCGGTGCCGTCGGTATCAACCTGGAGGACGGACTCGGTCCGGCCGACCTGCACGCCGCGAAGATCGCCGCGGTCAAGTCGGCGGCACCGGACCTCTTCGTGAACGCCCGCACGGACACGTACTGGCTCGGCGAAGGCGAAGGCGAACGCGATGGTGAGGACACCCTCCGCCGTCTCGACGCCTACCAACAGGCGGGCGCCGACGGCGTGTTCGTGCCGGGCCTCAGTGACCCGGCGGCCATCGGCGCCCTCGTCGACCGGCTCGACGCCCCCCTCAACATCCTGTACGCGCCCACCGGCCCCACCGTCCACCACCTGGCCGACCTCGGCGTCCGCCGCGTCAGCCTCGGCTCGCTGCTGTACCGGCGGGCGTTGGGGGCGATGCTGGAGACGGTCACGGAGATCGCGGAAGGCCGTTCACCGCGGGGCGCTGCCCCCTCGTACGACGAGATCGCGGCCCTCGGACGACCCTGAACGCTCCTCACGGGGCCAGTTCTCCAGCAGGACGTGCAGGGCGTCGATCGCGCGGTCCCAGGACTTCTGTACGTCACGGGAGGCGCCGAAGCCTCCCGTGGACTCCAGGGCGCAGTAGCCGTGGAAGGTGCTGCGCAGCAGGCGGACGGCGTCGGTGAGGTCGGGTTCCTCCAGGCCGTAGGCGCGGAGCATGCCGTAGGTGATCTCGGCGGTGCGGTGGAAGCCGGGGGAGTCGGCGATGAGTGCCTGGTCGATACGGATCTGGGTGGCGGCGTAGCGGCCGGGCCGCTCCAGGGCGTACTCCCGATAGGCGCCGGCGAACGCGGCCAGCGCGTCCTTGCCGGCCCGGCCCGCCACGGCCACGGCGATCCGGTCGATCATCTCCGCGCCGGCGAGCAGCGCGACGCGGGTGCGCAGCTCCTGGAGGTTCTTGACGTGCGAGTACAGACTCGCGTCCTTGACGCCGAAGTGCCGGGCCAGCGCGGACACGGTGACCTTGTCGAACCCGACCTCGTCGGCGAGATCCGCGGCGGCCTCGGTGAGCCGTTCGGCGGTGATTCCTGCGCGGGCCATGGGGCTGTCTCCGATAACCTAGGGTGTCTAGGTTTCATGCTAGTGCATAAAGGCGTCAGCAGTGTGTGCCGTGTGCCGCGCTCAGGGACACGTCCTCCGCTCGCACGCGCAGTGCGTGCCGGGTGGTGTCCTCGCCGCGGGAGCGGGAGGGGTCCCAGAGCCAGAGCGTGTCGCCGTTCGGCTGGAAGGAGATCAGGGGGCGGGTCGTGGGGAGGGGGCCGTTGATGACCGGGATCCGGCCGGAGAGGGGGCGGACGCAGACCAGGTCGCCCTGGAGGCCGTAGTAGGCGGGGGGACGGCGGCCCTCGGCTGCCGCGTCCATCGCCCGGTCTGCGGCCTTCTCGGTCGCGTCCAGGGAGAGGGTCACCGTCGTCAGCACCGCGACGAGCCCGGCCAGCACCAGCATCAGACGGAAGAAGCCGCCGACGGACGCGGCCACGTTGAAGTGCCGCGCCCAGCCGCCCACCGCGAGCGCGGTGAGGACGCACACCACCGCCACCCCCAGCGGCTTCAGCGCGACGGCGTACTGCCAGTAGAAGCCGACGTGCACGGCGTCCGCCGGGATGCCGAACATGTCCTCCAGGTAGACCGCGTGCAGGAACGCCCCGACCCATGGGATGACGAACGGCAGCGGCGCGGCCAGCACCGGCAGGAACCACTGCACGTTGCGGCTGAACCACGAGGCGCTGAGCGCGTACCAGAGGCCGAAGGCGACGAAACCGATGCCCAGGGTGACGAGGAGCCAGGCGAACTGCTGGGACAGGCTTGTCTCCTGGGAGCCCGCCCAGAAGTATCCGGCGCAGGTCAGCGCCCCGATGAACACGACACCGAAGCCCAGCCTGACCGGCCACGGCCGGGGCGCGTTGGAGGTCAGCCAGGCGCCTACCGGCCAGGCGAGCCCGGCGGGAGGCAGGAGGGCCGTCCAGCGCCACGGGCTGGTGACGGCGCCGAGCGTGAAGCCGCAGGCCAGGCAGAGCAGGATGACGGCGATCATCGCCGCGGTCGTGATCGCCTGCCGTCGCGGATCCGCCGAACCGTCGCCGCCCGCGGGCCCCATCGCCACCCGGACGTCGTGCAGCTCGCGGTCGAACGGCCGGCCGCCGATGTTGCGCGCCTCCAACTCGGCCAGCGCCCGCTCGCGTTGGTCCTCGGTCTGCTCCCCGCGCAGATGCAGCGTGTGCCGTACGTCCCAGCCGCCCACGGCGATCCACTGCTCGGCGAGCCGGCGCAGGACCGGGCCCGCGCCCTCGGGCACCTTGTGATGGACGTGGTAAGTCGTGTGCGGAGTCGCCGACTTGAGCGGGACCAGCTTGGTCTCCCGCACCCACACGTCGACCTTCCGCCGGTCCGCGAGCGAGGTCAGCCGCTCGACGGCGGCCCCGCGGGCCGTCCAGCGCGAGCCGTGCACGGGTATCTCGACGACGAACGCCGCGTACCCGTCGTCGGGGGTGACCGCGTCACCGTCCCGGACCGGCCGCACCCCCCATCCCTGGGCCCTGAACAGGCCCTCGGCCAGCTCCCGTTCGTCCTGGTCGTCGCGGACCTCGACGACCAGGCGAACCCGGCGGTTGAACGGTCCAAGAGCCTCCGGTGTCACCGGTCCCCCTCCAGCGTGTCCTGATCACTCCTTAGGTACAGGCCGGACCCCGGGAACATCAACTCGGGCGGTGCCGCGACCGTCAGCCGATCGGCGTGTACACCACGCCCAGCTTGTCGATCTCGTCGCCCGCGCGGCCCGTGAAGCCGGCGATCTGCCAACCCGAGGGTGCCGTGAAGGTCTTCGTGTCCGAGGTGGCCGTACCGGACGCCAGGGAGCGGCCCTTGTCCGTCGTGAACGCCGCCGAGAAGATCCTGGTCCGGCCGTCCTTCTGTCCCTCGGTCAGCTTCACGGACGTGAGGTGCTCGCCGGACGCCAGGGTCAGCGAGGTCGCCGTGCCGCCCGTACCGCCGTGGGTGAGCGTCGTACCGCCGTCGTGGGTCAGCGAGAGCGCGTCCAGGCGGGTGCCGCCGCGCAGGGTGAGGGTGCGCGGGGAGACGGCGGACGGGAGGTCGTCGGCGTCGTTGAAGGCCGTGCCGTGCGGACCGCCGAAGAAGTCACTCGCCTTCAGGGACGAGTTGAGGGTGTAGGAGAAGTCGACCGTGTGCGGGAAGTGGTCGGAGAGGTTGCCGCCCGAGGAGTCGAGGAACGCCGCCCACTCGTCGTTGTAGCGGGTGGCCGTCAGCGAGAAGAGCTTGCTGCCCCGGTACAGGACCTTGTCCACGACCTCGCAGCCGTTGGTGGGTGCCGTCGTCGGGCACAGCAGCGCGTCCGCGCCCTGCGTCGGCCGCACCCCGCCCTTCACCAGCTGCACCCACGCGTCCGTGAGTCCGTTCTCGTCGGCCAGCGTGCGGATGTTGTCGCCGGAGCGCGTGTACCGGGTGTTCGTGTCACCCATGACGATCACGGCGTTGCCCGCGGAGTTCGCCTGGATGAAGTCGGAGAGCTGCTCGATGTTGGCCCGCCGGGCGGCGAGCGCGTCGTCGGTGTCGTCCGCGTTGGTGTGGACGTTGTACAGGTCCACGAAGACGCCCTCGGCGAGTCGCACCCGCGCCAGCGAGAAGCCCTTCGGGGTCAGGCAGTTGGTGCCGGTGCAGTCGTTCCACTTCACCCGCTCGAAGTCGTCGAAGGCGTGGTCCGAGAGGGTGTTGAGACCGTCCCCGAAGGGCACGCCGCCGCTGGTCGCGGTGCGGTACGGGTGGTTGTCGCCGGCGTACAGGGCCGCGTGGTAGTTGAAGTCCTCCTGGACGTTGACGATGTCGTACGGCGCCAACCGCGGTGAGATCAACGGGGTATTGGTCTCCGGGTGGCCCGAACTCAGGCCCTCGGGGAGCCCGGCGACGTTGTACGTCAGCACGTTGAAGGTGCCGGTGGTGGCCGCCGCGGCGGGCGTCGACCCGGTGGCGGCGAGACCGGTGAGGGCCAGGGCGGCGGCTGCGAGGGTGCCGAGGAGTCGTCTCATGGGCCCATGTTCATGTCAACGGAAGGGATTAAAAAGAGTAGTTGAGAAAACTGTTCAACATTCATAGGTGACGTGAGAGTTGACTCTCATACTTTGTGAGAGGAGACTCTCACGTCATGGCTTCCGACGATCGTCCTCACGGCACGTCCGGCAACCGACTCGGCGACATCGAGATCACCGACCCGAAGGCCATGCGGGCGCTCGCGCATCCCGTACGGCTGGCCGTCCTGGAGCGGCTCCAGCGCCACGGGCCCGCCACCGCCACGCAGTTGTCCCCGCACGTCGGCGCGACCCCCTCCGTGACCAGCTGGCACCTGCGCCACCTCGCCGGCTTCGGGCTGGTGCGGGACGCCGAGGGGAGCGCCGACCGGCGGGAGCGGCGGTGGGCGGCGGTGGCCCGCGGGTTCCGCTTCGAGATGCCCGACGACGAGGACGGGGTCTCGGCGGCGCGGGCGCTGGGCATGGAGATGTTCGCCCGGGGCGCGGAGCAGATCGAGCGCTGGGCAGCCGAGACCGAGCCCGACCTCGAGCCCGCGTGGCGTCGCGTCGCCCGGCTGGCCAACACCCGGGTCGTGGTGTCCGCCGAGGAACTCGCCGTGATCGAGGACGCCGTGGAGGCCGTACTCGCGCCCTATGTCACCCGGGACGCGGCGGACCGCCCGCCGGGCACCCGGGGCGTACGACTGCTGCGGTACGCCCTGCCGGAGGCGGGCGAGGGCGAGTGACCCCCCGCCGGTGGTCCCGATGGCGTGACCGGCAGTCCCTCTGGCGTGACCGGCCCTTCCTGCTCACCTGGAGCAGCAGCGCGATCTCGCAGGTGGGCGACCGGGTCTCCGAGGTGGCCGTGCCGCTGATCGCGGTCACGGTGCTGGACGCCTCCGCCGGGCAGGTCGCCTGGCTGACCGCGCTGGCCTGGGCGCCGAACCTGCTCGGGGTGCTGCTGGGGGCGTGGGTCGACGGCCGGCCGGGGAAGCGGCGGCTGATCATCGGGTGTGACCTGTTCCGGGCGGTCGTGCTGCTGACCCTGCCGGCTGTCTACCTGTGGGGCACGCTGACGACGGCACACCTCTACGCCGCCGTCCTGCTGTGCGGCGTCGCGGGTGTGCTCGCCGACTGCGCGTTCACACCGCTGTTCGCCCTGCTCGTGCCGCGGTCGTCGTACGTCGACGCCAACAGCAAGTTCAGCGCGGCCCGTTCGGCGTCCTTCATCGCGGGGCCCGCGCTGGGCGGCGGGATCGTGCAGGCGCTCACCGCGCCCGTCGCGGTCGCCGTGGACGCGGTGTCGTTCCTGGCGTCGGCGCTGCTGCTGCGCCCGGTGCGGGTGACCGAGCCGGTGCCGGAACGCCGGGACCGGCAGGGGGTGTGGCACGGTGCCCGGGAGGGGCTGGTGTTCGTCCTGCGTCATCCGGTGCTGCGGGCGAGCCTCGGCTGTACGACGACCATCAACTTCTTCACCTTCCTCACCGGCAGCGGCATGGTCGTGCTGTTCGCCGACCGGGAGCTCCAACTCCCGCCCGGCGTCATCGGGTTGACCCTCGGCATCGGCGCGACCGGCTCGCTCGTCGGTGCGCTGGTCGCCCCCTGGGTGTCCCGGCGGATCGGCCTCGGCCGTGCCGTCGCCGTCGGGACGGTCCTGTTCCCGGCGCCCTTCGCCCTCACGGTCGTCGCCGACGGCCCGACCTGGGCGCGGGCCGGGGTGCTGGGCGTGGCCCAGTTCCTCATCGGCCTCGGCGTCATGCTCTTCGACGTCAACCTCAACTCGCTGATGACCGCGGTCGTCCCGGACGGCGTCCGCAGCCTCGTCACCGGCGCCTACAGCACCGTCAACTACGGGGTCCGCCCCCTCGGCGCCCTCACCGGAGGGGCCCTCGCCACCGGCGTCGGACTCCGGCCGACCTTCGTCGTGGCGGCCGTCGGCGGGATGCTGGCGCTGCTGTGGCTGTTGCCTTCGCCGATACCGGGCATCCGCTCACTGGAGCCGGAGCACCTGCCGGAACCCGTACCCGCGTGACCCCGGCCGGCTGTTCGGGGCAGCCGACCGGAACTGTGGTGAAGGTCCCGGTCGGCGTTGCTCCCCCGTGGAACCACGGTAGACACCGGACGACCGGACGAGTCACCGAATCCCGCCCGGGGCGTCGCCGATCGCCGACGAAGTCACCCGGCGGCCGGGCCGGGGCCGCTCGGGCGGATCGAGGACTCGACATGCGCGAGCTGGATGGCGAGGAGTTCTTCGAACACCGCACGGCGGTCCGTTCCGAACGGGCGGACGTCACGGGCGACGTGGGCCACGGCGGCACGGTCTGGGGCGGCGGCACGACGGCCATGATCCGGGCCGCCGGCCGCCGCCGGATGACGGTCGCGGTGAACTTGCAGCGGTGGAACAGGCTCGACTCCTCGGGCCGGCCCCAGCCCCATGCCGTCGACGACGCGCTCGCCGCCTTCGTCCGCTCGGCGCTGTACGACTGACCGGTGGTCCGCCGGCTGCCGGAAGGGGTGGTTCCTCGTTACGTCAGGGCAGACGCAGGGGTGACGGCGCCCGGCCGGTGAGGGGGACGGATTCGTGAGCGAGGGTGCGTTACAGGACGGTGGAGTCGGCGAAGGTGCGTTACCGGAACGCCGGCTCGGCGAGCCTGCGTCATCGGGCCGCGGGGTGGGTGGCGGCAAGTTATCCGGCCGCGGGGCGGGTGAGGGCGAGTTACCGGGCCGCGGGGCGGGCGGTGGCGAGTTGGCGGGCCGCGGGGTGGGTGACGGGGCGTCAGGGGTGGTCCACGCTCATGGGGTGGGTGTCGGGGAGCTGCAACTCGCGGCCTCCACGGTCCTCGCGCCGCTCGCCGTGACCGCGCCCGGAGCGGGCGCCTTCCAGGCGTCCATCGACGCGGCGGTGCTGGGGCGTCTCGCGCTGGCGCGGGTCCGCGGCTCCGGACACCTCGTCACCCGCACGGCGCGGGCGATCACCTCCACCGACCCGGAGCTGCTCAAGCTGACGCTGCACCGGTCCCGGCCCGCGCTCGCGGACCAGGGCGGCCACCAGAGCCGCGCGGAGAGCGGCGACTTCGTGGTGTTCGACATGAGCCGGCCCTACCGGCTCGAGGTCGTCGACGGCTGTGACGTGCTGGCGGTCGGCATTCCCCGCGGGGAACTGGGCCGCCACGCCGACACCGTCGTCCGGCAGGCGGCCCGCCGACTGTCCGCGGACACCGGCGCCCAGGCGGTCCTCGCCGCGTTCCTGGACGGCCTCGGCCGCCATCTCCACGAACTGACGGGACCCGCCGACGCCTACATGGCGGACGCGCTGGTGTCCCTGCTGATCGCGGCGTTCACCGAACGCGCCCCGGGCCGCATGGACACCGCCACCGAACTCGTCGACCGCATCCGGGTCTACGCCCTGGCCAACATTTCTGATCCCGCCCTGTGCGTCGCCTCGGTCGCCGCCGCCCACGGCATCTCCGACCGCCAGCTGCACCGGCTGTTCCAGCGCGCCGGCATCCCCTTCTGGGCCTGGCTCCGCCATGAACGGCTCGCCCGCATCCACCGCGATCTGCGGGACCCCGCCCACGACGGCCGCACCATCGCCTCGGTGGCCGCCCGCTGGGGCATCCACGACCCGCGCCACATCGGGCGTGGGCTCAAGGAGCAGTACGGGCTGACCGCGCGCGACCTGCGGCGCCGGCTCAGGCCTTCGGATTGACCCCGTTCGACAGCCCGGTGTAGGCGGGCTTCGCCGCGTAATGTTCGGTGTACGGGAGGGCCGCCCCGTATCCGGCGAACGTCCCCGGCACCCACGAGTACGTGTCGCTGACGCCCCACACGGTCACGCCCGCGCAGCGCTTCACCCCGAGGCAGTTCTCGCTCGCCAGCTTGTAGTCGGCGGACTGCCGGGCGAGTTCGGCGGCGGAGGCGGGCAGCGGGACGCGGATGTCGAGCTCGGTGACGGAGACCTCCAGACCGAGGTCGGAGAACCGCTTGAGGTTGGCCTTCATCGACGCCGGTACCTGGCCCACCACGAAGTGCGACTGGAAGCCGATGCCGTGCAACGGCACGCCCTGGGCGAGGAGTTGCCTGGCGAGCGCGTACAGGGCGTCGCTCTTGGCGTTGTCCGCCTCGATGTTGTAGTCGTTGATGTACAGCTTGGCGGCGGGATCGGCCGCGTGGGCCCACCTCAGGGCGTTGGCGATGTAACCGGTGCCCAGCTCGGTCTGCCACAGCGAACCGCGCATCGAACCGTCCTCGTTGAACGCCTCGTTGACCACGTCCCACGCGTAGACCTTGCCCCGGTAGCGGCCGACGGTCGTGTCGATGTGCTTCTTCAGCAGCGTGTTCAGCTGGGACGCGGAGAAGTTCCCGTTCTTCAGCCAGGACGGCAACTGTGAGTACCAGACGAGCGTGTGCCCCCGTACCCCCTGGTCGTGCGCGACGGCGTGGTTGACCAGCCGGTCCGCCGCGGCCCAGTTGTAGGTGCCCCGGCTCGGCTCCAGCGCGTCCCACTTCATCGCGTTCTCCGCCGTCACCGAGTTGAACTCCCGGTCCAGGACGGAGACATACGACGAGTCCGAGGTGAGCGGGGTGTCCCCGACGGCCGCGCCGATCCGCACGCCGCGCCCGTCGGCGTAACCGCGCAGAGTGGTCGCGGCCGAGGCGCCGGGGGTGAGCTGGGGGACGGCGACGGCCGCGACGGCGACCAGGGCGGCCGCGGTCGCGAGCGGGAGGGGACGGAAGAGACGTCGTCGGCGACGGTGCACGGCTGCTCCTGGGGCTGCGGGTGGGTCCCTCTTCAGTCGCCGCCGACTCCCCACAGGTTGCCGTCGATCTTCGCCGCCTCCCGGCAGGATTCCGTCAGCCTGTCGAGCGCCCGCCACACCGCGCCGGTTCCCTCGGCGTCGAGCACGATCTGGGTGCCCGAGCCGTCCGGGACGGACACGACGTACGACACCGGCGAGAACGACAGGGCGCCCCACGACTCGTGCCGGTGCTCCAGGGCGAGGATGCGACCGCACGGCTCGCATCTCATCCACGGCACCAGAGCCAGCCCGCCGGCCCGGTCGACCGGCTCCAGGCCCTCGACCACCCGCAGCTTCCGCTCGAATCCGGGCAGATCGACGATGTCCGTGGCCAGTTGGTCCCACACCCCCCACTGCTGGGCCATCACCGCGAGTTCGGCCCGCGTCCGGTCGTCCACGGACAGCCCCAGTTCGAACAGCCGGTCCACCAGCCGGAACAGACCGGCCTCCTGCTCACCGATGTCCCAGCACCCCTGGATCTCGGCCACGTCCTCGGCGCCCGGCAGCAGCCCGGCCAGCCGCGACCACACGACCCCCTCGGCGGCGTAGGCCCGTTCCCGTTCCCGTCGTTCGCTCATCGAGCCCGACCTTATGCCGCCCCGTGCCGCGCGGGACGATTGTCGGTCCGGTCACCCCGGGGAGTGGAAGTGTGCGGCCCAGTGGGACCAGGCACCGGCCAGCCACACCACCATGTCGTACGGACGTCCGGAAGCTGGGCGCATGTCCACCCTTGTCTCCTCCCTACGGGGATCTCTGCGCACGGCGCTCCTGCGGGGCGCCGCGGCGCTCGCGCTCGTCGTGGCCCTGCCCGGCAGCGCTCTCGCCGCACCCGGTGACCTGGACACCACGTTCGGCACCGGCGGCCGGGTCCCCGCCGACTCCGGCTACTGGGCGGAGGGGCAGGACCTCGCCCTCCAGCCCGACGGCGGGATCATCACCGTCGGCTCCAGCCGCCAGGCCGAGTACCTGTCCACCGACTTCTCCCTGATGCGGCACAAGGCCGACGGCAGCCTCGACACGGCCTTCGGCGACGGCGGCACCACGCTCACCGACTTCGCCGGCGGTGAGGACCGGGCGCACGGCGTCGCGCTCCAGCCCGACGGCAAGATCGTGGTGGCGGGGGAGTCCGGCCTGTCGGAGGGCGGCTGCTGCTCGTTCACGGTCGCCCGCTACACCGCAGCAGGCGCCCTCGACACCACGTTCGGCACCGGCGGCCGGGTCGTCACCGACTTCGGCCTCCCCGGCAACGGGGGCGTCGCCCGGGCGATCGCCGTCCAGCCCGACGGCAAGATCGTCGCCGCCGGACAGGGCGCCGCGGGGACGGGCGACCTCCGGTTCGCGGTCGTCCGGTACAACAGCGACGGCAGCCCGGACACCACGTTCGGCACCGGCGGATCCGTCCTCACGCCCTTCCCGGGCGGCGGCTCCGGCTACGACCTCGCGCTCCAGTCCGACGGCAGGATCGTCGTGGCCGGCGACACGGGCGGACCCTCGGGCCCCAACGACTTCGCGCTGGCCCGCTACAACAGCAACGGCACCCTCGACGGCACGTTCGGCACCGGCGGCACGGTCACGACCGTCCTCAGCTCCGCGTCCGGCTTCGCCGGCGACGACTCCGCCCGCGGCGTGGCCGTACAGCCCGACGGCAAGATCGTCGCCGCCGGGTACAGCGCCTACGACTTCGCCCTCGTCCGCTACACCGCGGGCGGCGGCCTCGATCCGGCCTTCGACACCGACGGCATCGTGACCACCGACTTCAACGGCGGCGCGGACGGCGCCTTCGACCTCGCCCTCCAGAGCGACGGCAGGATCGTCGCCGTCGGCCAGGCCAACGCCGACTTCGCGCTCGCCCGCTACACCACCGGCGGCGCCCTGGACACCGGCTTCGGCACCGGCGGGAAGACCACCACCGACATGGGCTTCGGCTACTTCGACGAGGCCCACGCCGTCGCCCTCCAGCCCGACGGCAAGATCGTCGCGTACGGCAACTGGGGCGACGCCGGCGCCCTCGCCCGCTATCTCGGCGGCACCGCCACCCCGCCCCCGCCCGGCGTCGACCTGTCGGTCACCAAGACCGGCACCACCACGGTGAGCATCGGTGACCGCGCCACCTACACCGTGACCGTCACCAACACCAGCACCACCACCAGCGCCACCGGCGTGACTCTCACCGACACCCTCACCGGCCCCGCCGACACCGTCATCTCGGCCACGCCCTCCCAGGGCACCTGCACGACCGCCGTCTCCTGCGCCCTCGGCACCCTCGCCCCGGGCGCCAAGGCCACCGTGACCGTCGTCGCCGAGCCCCGGGCCACCGGCACGCTCACCGAGAAGGCCATGGTCACCGCGACCCAGACCGACCCGGCGATCGCGAACAACACCGCCACGGTGACCACCACCGTCAACAACGCCCGCGGCTGCACCCGCATCGGCACCAGCGGCAACGACACGATCACCGGGACCTACGGCACCGACGTGATCTGCGGCCTCGGCGGCGACGACACCATCAACGCGAGCTACGGCACCGACACCGCGTACGGCAACTTCGGCAACGACCGGGTGGACGGCGGCTTCAACGACGACACCCTCAACGGCGGCCCCGGCAACGACAACCTGATCGGCAACTACGGCAACGACCGCCTCAACACCGTCGACAGCGTCTCCGGCAACGACACCGCCAACGGCGGCTACGGCACCGACACCTGCACGACGGACACCGGCGACACCCGCCTCAGCTGTCCCTAGGGAGCTCAGGGATCACCACGCCCCTGGCCGGGCGGCCGCCTCGCGGTGGCCGCCCGGCCCCGACATCAGCCGTTGACCCCGGAGTAGTGCCTGAGGCTCCACCGCCACAGCCACCGCGCCCCCAGATACGCCAGCACCCCCAGCAACGGGGACGCCGCCGCCAGCCAGTAAGGGGCGCCGGTGTCATGGCCGTGGCCGGTCAGAACGGCGACCGGGAAGTACGCGACGAACGCGAGCGGCAGACCGTACGTCAGGAAGCCGCCCACCGCCTGGGGGAGGACGTTGAGCGGATAGCTGCCGAACGTGCCGAGGAGCTCCTCCAGCCAGTAGCTCCAGTAGTCGGCGGCCGGGAAACGCAGCGACGCGCTCGCCACCGCCGTGAAGAGGGCGGCCTCCAGGAACAGGCCGCCGATGACCGCGGCGATCAGATAGCCGATCCGGCCCGGCGTCCAGTCCAGCTCGCTGCGGCTGAGGGCGCCGATCATCAGGCCCACCGCCACCGTCAGGTCGCCGATCGCGTTGGTGGGGAAGAAGGCCAGCTGGAGCTGGCGGTGCACCGGCATCGGGCGCAGCAGATAGGTGTCGATCCTGCCTTCCTGGATCTGCCGTCCGGCGCCGTGGATCCGGCCCAGGAAGAGGACGAACAGGCCGTGCGCCAGCATCCGGGTCGCCGGGATCAGCAGGACCTCCGAGCTGTCCCAGCCGCCCATCCCGGTGAACCGGGCCAGCAGCACGGTCGCGAACACGATCACCGACACCTGCCAGATCGCGCCGATCGCGACCATCAGCAGGAACTCGGTGCGGTACTCCAGCTGGGCACGGAAGTTGAGCAGCGTGATCCGCCACATGATCCGTAGGGAATGCACCGTCCTCAGCCTCCCTGGGACATGACGCGCAGGGCGGCTCGCCGCCACAGGAACCGGGTGAACAGATGCAGCGCCACCACCCACGCGGCCTGCACGGCGAGTTGGAAGCCCGCGTCCGCCAGGGGGATACGGCCGATGTACAGCGACAGCGGCACGTTGAGCGTCGCCTGGAAGGGCAGGAACGCGCTCAGCGTCACGAACCAGTCGGGGAAGAACCACAGGGGCGCGTACACCCCGGACAGCAGGTTCTGCGCGAAGATCAGGATCAGCATCGCCGCGTTGTTGCGGACCGTCCAGAAACACAGCTGGTCGAGAACGAGCAGGACGTAGTACAGCACCAGCTGGCCGAGCAGCAGGCTGAGCACGAACACCCCGGCCGTCGCCGCCGACCTGGGCGGATCGACCACCCCCGCCGCGAGACACACCACGTATCCGGCCAGCGCCCAGGCGAACCCGTACAGCTTCTCGCCGCACGCGCGCAGGGCGTGGTAGCGCTGCGGCGGCAACGGGCGCAGGTACCAGTAGACGATCGTGCCGAAGTGCATGTGCTGGAGCACGGTGTCCCGGCCCGCGAACTGGTCCAACTCCCGCATACGGGAGGCGAGTACGGCCAGCACGGCATACGTCACCGCCTGGTCGCGGCTGATCCCGGCGGTGGTGCCGGTGTTCGCGTACAGGCCGTGCCACAGCGATGCCACCAGCACCACCTGCACGGTGAGGCGGAGCAGGACGGCGGTCATCCGGGGCGGGGTGTGCAGCTCGCCGAGCGGGGTGACGCGGGCGGCGCGCCAGGCGTGGAGCACGGCCATCAGGCCACCTCGGCGTCGATGTACGCGGCCCGCATCACGTCCTCGAGGTCGGCCTCGTCGATGGCGACGCCCGTCACCTCGTACCGCTCGATGACCGCCTTCAACGCCTGGTGCACGGTCGGGGAGTCGGGGCCCGAGGGCCCGAAGACCACCTCGGGGCCGTGGTGCCGCAGCACCTCGATGCCCGGCAGCGCCCGGACGTCGGTGTGCGCGTCGGCGAGCGTCGCCCGCACCTGCCAGGTCGAGCCGAACCTGCGGCGGATCTCGTCGAGGGTGCCGTCGAGGACGAGCCGCCCGTGGTTGACCAGGACGACCCGCTCGGCCAGCCGCTCGACCTCGGTCATGTCATGGGTGGTGAGCAGGACCGTACGGCCGCGCTCGGTCACCTGGTGGCGCAGGAACTCCCGCACCTGCTCCTTCACGACCACGTCCATGCCGATGGTGGGCTCGTCGAGGAAGACGACCGGCGGATCGTGCAGCAGGGCGGCGGCCAGATCGCTGCGTACCCGCTGGCCCAGGGAGAGGTGGCGCACCCGGGTGTCCCAGAAGGAGGACAGATCGAGAAGTTCGTCGAACTCCTTGAGCCGGGCGGCGTGTTCGGCCTTCGGCACGTCGTAGATGTCCCGCAGGATCGCGAACGACTCGCGCACCGGAAGGTCCCACCACAGCTGGGTGCGCTGCCCGAACACCGCGCCGATGTTACGGGCGTTGCGCTCCCGTTCCTCGTACGGGACCACGCCCGCGACCCGGGCCCGGCCGGACGTGGGGGTGAGGATGCCGGTGAGCATCTTGATGGTGGTGGACTTGCCGGCGCCGTTCGGGCCGAGCAGGGCCAGGAGTTCGCCGGGGGCGACGTCGAAGCTGATGTCGGTGACGGCGTGCTTGGCGACCCGCTCCGGGTTGACCAGGGAACGGACCGCTCCCGTGAAGCCCGGGCGGCGGACGGCGGTGTGGAAGGTGCGGGACAGCCCGCGGACCTCGATGCTGGCATCCAAGTGGCATCAACTCCTCTGGGGCACAACGAAGTTGCGGCCGACCGGCAGAAGCGCCGATCGGCCGCGGACTACACTCCGACGGTGTCGGAAAGTCGATCAATCAGTCAATCGATTAATGACCTTCTTACTCGCCGGTCTCACTGGGTGGTCGAGAACACGAACGAGAACTCCGCGGGCGCGGCAGTCAGTTGATACCGCGGCAGCGGGCCGGGACCGCACGACTGCGTACCGACGCCCTGCTGACCGTGGTCGAGGTTGACCCACACGGTGTCCCCGGCCTTGAGGTCGGTCAGGTGCGAGGCCGCCTCCAGCTGCTCGTTCGTCCAGCGGCGGGCGCTGAACGCGAACTCCGGGTCGCCCTCGATCCGCAGGCCGCCGAGCTCCGCCCAACGGACGTCGCCCCGGGCGCCGTTCTCCTGCGGACGCAGGTACGGCGTCTGGAGGCCGTCCACGGTCGATGTCCACCGGCCGACCCTCGACGCCGCCCGGGTGTCGGGGTACGCCTCGCCGGGTCCGCCGCCGAACCACGTCACCGCGTCGGCCTCGGCGAGCCCGAGCCGGACACCGAGGCGCGGCAGCGGCACCTGCCAGTCGCCCTCGGGCGCCACCGATACCGTCAGCTTCAGCCGGCTGCCGTCACAGGTCCACCGGTACACGGTGGCCAGGCCCACCTCACGGGCGGCCGGGGCCACCCGGGTCCGCACCGTCAGCGCGTCGTCGGTGAGCTCGACCGCGTCGAGGCGGTGCTGCATCCGGTGCAGGCCCAGCGTCCGCCACAGCGACGAGTACTGGATGCCCGACTTCCACTCGGTGCCCTCGTCGTTGTCCGTGGGCGCCCGCCACACATCAAGCCGCAGCCCCTCGACGGACACCCCGCCGATCGACCGCAGCGCGCCGGTGCGGGCGTCGAAGGCGGCCGGACCGAGCGTGATCCGCCGCCCGTCGCGCACGGGCCCGTCGGTGGCGGCCACGGACGGCAACGCCCGTGCGGCGCCCGGGAACTGACCCCACGCCACCTCGTGCCCGCGCTCGCCCCACGCCGTGTCGGCGGCGAGCGTCGCCCGCACGGTCCACCCGGTCTCCGAGGAGCCGGTGTGAGCGGGCGGCTCCGGCAGCTTCACCTCGGCGGACTCGCCCGGCCTCAGCGCGGGCACCGACAGTGAGCCGGACTCCACCGTCTCGCCCTCGACCTCGTACGACCAGGTGAAGGCGAGCGCCGACAGATCGGCGAAGTCGTACTTGTTCGTCACCCGTACGGTGCCGTCGGCGCCGTCGCCCTCGATGCGGACCGGCTCGATGACCTTCTTGTACTCGGCGAGCCCGGGGGAAGGGGTGCGGTCGGGGAAGATCAGGCCGTCGCAGACGAAGTTGCCGTCGTGCAGCTCCTCACCGAAGTCGCCGCCGTAGGCGTAGCCCAGCTCGGCGTGGGTGATGCCGTGGTCGATCCACTCCCAGATGAAGCCGCCCTGGATCCGGTCGTACTTCTCGAACAGCTCCTGGTAGTCGGCGATGCCGCCCGGGCCGTTGCCCATGGCGTGCCCGTACTCGCACTGGATGAAGGGGAGTCGCCGCCGCTTGAGGGTGCCGCCGTCCAGCTCCTTGCCGATCGACTCGACCTCGGCGTGGTCGGCGTACATCCGTGAATAGACGTCCGTGTCACGGCAGTTCCAGTCGCCCTCGTAGTGCACGAGACGCGAGGTGTCCCGGCCGTGGATCCACTCGGCCATGGCGGTGAGGCCGCGTCCGGTGCCGGCCTCGTTGCCCAGCGACCAGAACACGATCGAGGGGTGGTTCTTGTCGCGCTCGACCATGCGGGCGGCGCGGTCCAGGAGGGCGGGGGTCCAGCGGTCGTCGTCGACGGGGTTGTCCCGCCAGTCCTGCTCGGTGAAACCGTGGGTCTCCAGGTCGCACTCGTCGATGACCCACAGGCCGTACTCGTCGCACAGGTCCAGGAAGGCCGGGTGCGGCGGGTAGTGCGAGGTGCGGACCGCGTTGAGGTTGTGCCGCTTCATCAGCAGCACGTCCTCGCGCATGGTCGCGAGGTCGAGGGCGCGGCCCGTCTCCGGGTGCCACTCGTGCCGGTTGACGCCCTTGAAGAGGATCGCCTGCCCGTTGACCTTGATGAGGCCGTCCTCCAGGACGACCGTGCGGAAGCCGATCCGCAGGGGCACCCGCTCGCCCTCGGTGACCAGCTCACCGTCGTACAGCCTCGGCGTCTCGGCGCTCCACGGCTCGACGTGCACCGTCACCGGCTCTCCGGTCGCGACATCGATGTCCAGGGCGGGCACGAGCACCCGCCCGTCGACGTCGGAGTCGACGCGCAGGGTGCCCTCGCCGGTGCGGTGGTCGTAGTCGGCGTGCACGAAGAAGTCGAGGACGCCGCCGGCCGGGCGGTGCAGCAGGGTGACGTCCCGGAAGATGCCGGGCAGCCACCACTGGTCCTGGTCCTCCAGGTAGGAGCCGGCCGACCACTGGTGGACGCGGACCGCGAGGACGTTCCCGCGGGGCTTCAGCAGATGTCCGACCGCGAACTCGTGCGCGAGGCGCGAGCCCTTGAACTCGCCGATGTCCGTGCCGTTGAGCCAGACCCGGGCGCAGGACTCGACGCCGTCGAAGCGCAGGACGGCACCGCCCTCGTCAAGGGCGGGCCACTCCTGCGGCAGATCGAAGTACCGCAGGTGGTCGCCGGTCGGGTTCTCCGTCGGCACATGCGGCGGGTCCACCGGGAAGGGATACAGGTGGTTGGTGTAGATGGGCTTCCCGAAGGCCCCGTCGCCCTGGAGGGCCCAGTGCCCGGGGACCGTGACCTCGGCCCAGTCCCCGGCGTCGTAACCGTCCTCGGCGAACGAGTCGTCCTCGGCGTCGGCGGTCGGCGACACCCTCAGCCGCCAGCTGCCGTTCAGGGAAAGGGACGTGGCGTCCGAGGACGCGTACCAGGCGCGGGGCGGGAGGGCCCCGCTGCCGGGTGATACGTCCTCTACGTAGTCGACGTCGATGGTGCGGAAGGACATCGGTCTCCAGGTCATGTATAGCGGGGTGACGGGGGTGTCGGGGGCGTCAGCCCTTGATGCCGGTCTGCGCGATTCCCTGCACCAGCCAGCGCTGGAGGAAGAGGAACACCAGGACCAGGGGCAGGATGGAGATGGCCGTGGACATGAAGATCAGGTGGTAGTTCACGGTCTGGTTGGTCATGTACGCGGACAGCGCGACCTGGATGGTCCAGGCGCTGGGGTCCTGGCCGATGACCAGGGGCCACAGGAAGGAGTTCCAGCCGCTGATGAACGTGATCGTGGCCATCGCCGCGAAGAAGTTCAGCGAGTTGGGCACGACGACCCGCCAGTACGCCCCCCAGTACGAGAGTCCGTCCACGCGCGCCGCCTCCTCCAGCTCCTTGGGGAACCCCAGGAAGTACTGCCGGAAGAGGAAGCAGGTGAAACCACTGAACAGGCCCGGGATGATCAGACCGCGGTAGGTGTCCACCCAGCCGAGTGACGAGACCAGCACGAAGCTGGGCACGAAGGTCACGGCGGTCGGGATCATCAGGGTGACCAGGACGCCGTAGAAGACCTTGTTGGCGTGCTTGTACGGGATCCGGGCCAGACCGTAGCCCGCCAGCGAGCAGATCAGCAGGATGCCGCTGGTGTGCAGGATCGCGACGACCCACGAGTTCCACAGCGCGCGGCTGAAGTCGACGGTCTCGTCCTTGAACGGCTCGGTGAGGTTGCCCCACTGGATGTCGGTGGGGAACCACTTCCAGTTCTCGCCGGTGATCTCCGGGTCCGTCATCAGCGCGTTGCGGACGATCAGATAGAAGGGGATCAGGAAGAGCAGGGCGGCGACGCCGGTGGCGATGTAGAGGCCGGTGTTGCCGAGGACCCCTCCGCCGCGCTTCTTCTTCGCGTTCTTCGCGGGAGTCTTCGTGATGTCAGGTGCGGTGGTGGTCACTTGGCCTCCTCACCCCTTCCGAAGCCCATGATCTTGCCCTGGAACAGTGTGATGACCAGGATGAGCAGGGTCAGGATGACCGCGCCCGCGCTGCCCTGGCCGTAGTCCTGGTTCTCGCCCAGTGCCGTCTTGTACAGCTCGACGAGCGGCGGCTGGCCCCAGGTCGCCTTGCTCAGCAGGTTCCAGAACTCGTCGAAGGCCTGGTAGGCGGCGATCAGCAGCAGCAGGATCACCGCGGTGGAGGTGGCGCGCAGCTGGGGCAGCGTGATGTAGCGGAAGGTCTGCCAGCCGGGCTTGGCGCCGTCGATGGCCGCGGCCTCGTACAGCTCGGCCGGGATGTTCTGAAGCGCGGCCAGGAACAGGATCATGTAGAAGCCGGCCTGCAACCACAGCCGCAGCGTCACGATGACCAGCCAGTACCAGGGCGGGTCGGGGTTGGCGAGCCAGGCGACGTTCTCGAAGCCGAACCAGCCGATGACGGTGTTCGCCATACCGAAGCGGACGCCGTTGAAGATGGACATCTTCCAGATCAGCGCGGCGGCCACGTAGGACACGGCGGTCGGCAGGAAGAACACCGACCGGAAGAACGCCTTCATGAACCGGATGCGGTGCACCAGCAGCGCCAGGCCCAGCGAGAGTGCCCAGGTGGTGGGCACGATGAACGCGGCGAAGACGGTGAAGGTGACCAGGGCCCCGGTGAAGTCGGGGTTGTCGAGGATCGCCCGGTAGTTGTCGAAGCCGATGAAGCTGCTCGGCGAGACGGTGAAGCGGGCCTCGAAGAAGCTGAGGTAGATGCTCCAGCCCATCGGCACGAACACGAAGACGATCAGGCCGATGAGGAAGGGACTGGTGAAGAGCCAGAAGTTGAGTGTGGCGTTGGCCCGCAGGCCCCGCCGCGGCCGCGCCTTCTCAGGCTTGGCCGGGGCGGGGTTCGCGAGGTCGATCTCGGTGGTGGTCGACATGTCGGGGTCCGTCCGCCGGTCTATCCGAAGAGCTTCTTGAGCTCGGCGTTGACCTTCTTGTCACAGGCGTCCAGCGCGGCCTCCGGACTGCCGCCCTTGCGCACCGAGTTGGCGATCACGTCGTTCACCGAGGCGATCATGGCCTGCGTCCAGCCGATGTTGTCGAAGTGGCCGTACTCGCTGAAGAGCTTGACGCCCTCGGCCGGCAGACCCGACTTGAGCTTGGAGGCCGACTGCGCGATGGAGGTGCGCGGCGGGATGTGGAAGCCGTAGGAGAGCGCCCAGTCCTCCTGGTACTCCTTCTGGTCGATCCACAGCCACTTGACGTACTCCTTGGCCGCGTCGACGTTGTCGCCCTTGGCGTTGACGAACATCGACCAGCCGCCGTTGGTGACCGAGAACTTGCCGGCGGAGCCGACCTTCGGGAACGGGAAGATGCCGACGTCGTCGCCGAGCGCCTTCTGGATGACCGGCATGGCCCACATGCCGCACCACTGGATCGCGGTCAGGCCCTGCGTGAAGGCGGACGGGTCCCACCAGTCGGCGGGGGCGTCGAGCAGCAGGTTGCCGCTGGTGAACAGCTTGCGCAGCTGGCCGAGGCCCTCCGCCACCGCGTCCGTGTGATAGGCGATCTCGTTCTTGGCGTTCAGGGTGTCCGCGCCGGCCGACCAGATCAGCGGGTTCTGGACGGGCGTGATGTCGTTGCCGAGGAAGGCGCCCTTGACCTTGTCGGTCGTCAGCTTGTTGACGGCCTCGATCAGCTCCTCCAGCGTCTGGGGGACCTCGACCTTGGCCTTCTCGAACAGCGAGGGGCGGTAGTAGAAGAACTGCGGGTCGTCGATCATCCGGACGCCGTATATCTTCCCGTCGACCGTGTGGGAGGCGATGTCGGCCGGGTTGAAGTCGTCCTTGACCGGATTGATGATGTCGGACAGGTCGGCGACCTGGCCGCTCGTCACCAGCTGAAGCTGCGGGTGGAACTCGAAGACGTCGGGCGCGTTCTTGGTGAGCAGGGCCGGGAACAGCTTGTTCTCGAAGTTGCTGCCGGTGATCCACTGGGTCGTGACGTTGGCGTCCTTGTAGGCCTTGGCGTAGCGCTTGATGGCCTGCTCGGTGCCCGCCTCGCCGTACGCGTGGAAGTACTGCGTGAGGCTGTCGCCCGAACCCCCGCCGCTACGGCCGTTGTTGCTGCCGCAGGCCGCCAGCGTGCCGGCGGCGGCCATGCCCGCCGCGGCCCGGAAGAGGGACCGGCGGGACCAGTTGTTGTTGCTCAATGCCGACATGCTGACGTCCTTGTCTCGAGTACGGCTGCGGCTCAGCGCCAATGGCTCAAAAGGAGTTGCGGTGCGGGACGTTAACCTTCGGCTAAGGCTTCGGCAAGGGGTTGGACGAAGCCTGTTCGAAGCGTTGCGTGACGTTCGGGATACCGGACGTCACTGGGTGCGGACCGCCGTCCCGGCGGCCCGCGGTCCCCTTTCCGGGGTGCGGAGTTACTGTCGGTGCTGTGCTTTGGCTCGCGCCGGAGCGGAGCGTTTGGGCTGCCTCTGCCCGACCGACTGAAGTGCCCCTTCGAGCGCGAACGTCGCCGCGCCCAGGCACACCGGGTCGGTGGGGATCGGGGAGAGGACGATCTCGGTGGCGGCGTTCGGCCGCGGCAGCGCGTGCCGGGCGACGGCCTCGCGCACCTCCGCGACCAGGGGCTCGCCCAGGGCGGCCGCGACCCAGCTGCTGAGCACGACCACCTCGGGGTTGAACAGATTGACCAGGTCGGCGATGCCGGCGCCGAGATAACGGACCGTGTCGCGGACCACCTTGACCGCCACCGGGTCCCGCTCGGCCAGCCCCCGGGCCAGCGCGGCGATCGTCGCCGTCTGGTCCTCCGGGTGCAGCAGCGCACTGCCGGCGCTGGACTCGCGCAGGGTCAGCATGATCCCGGACGCGCCGACATACGCCTCCACGCACCCGTTCTTGCCGCAGCGGCACAGCCGGCCGTCCAGCACGATCGTCGTGTGGCCCCACTCGCCGGCGCTGTTGCTGACGCCCCGGTGCAGTCCGCCGCCGAGGATCAGCCCGGAGCCCACACCGGTCCCGAGGTTGATCACCACGGCGTCCCCGCGCCCACGCGCCGCCCCGAACCACAGCTCGGCCACCGCCGAGGCGCGCAGCGGGTTGTCCAGATAGAGGGGGTAGGCGATGTGCTCGGTCAGCAGGTCGAGCAAGGGCACGTCGTGCCAGTCCCAGTTGGGCGCGTACTCCGAGATGCCGGTGGCCCGGTCCACCTGGCCCGGCACGCTCACCCCGACACCCAGGACCCGCGCCCCCTCGATCCCGGCCTGCGCGACCACCGAGCCGACGACCGCGGCCACATGCCCGACCACCTGCTCGGGCCGGCTCTCGCTCGGCCGGACGTCCTCCTCGGCCCGGGCCAGCACGTTCAGCCCGAGGTCGAACAGCTCGACATGGACGTATGTCTCCGCGATGTCGACGCCGATCAACGCGCCCCCCGACGCGTTGACCGCGACGAGACCCCGGGGGCGGCCGCCCGCCGAGTCCTCGAACCCGACCTCCGTGATCATGCGGAGGTCCAGCAGCTCACCGACGAGCGTGGCGACCGTGGCGAGGCTGAGCCCGGTGGCGGCCGCCAGCTCCTGCCGGGAGGTGGGCGACTCGGCGATGATCTGGCGCAGTACCTCGTAGCGGTTCGCGGTGCGGATGTCACGTGAGGTGCGCTTCACCGGGCGGCCTGTCCTTTCGGCTCGTGCCGGGACGACGACGGCTCCGGCGCGCCGCAAGGCTATGACCGTCGAGGGCTTTCGACAAGGGGTTAGGAAAGGGGCTTTATAAAGTCAGTCGGCGAGTACGTCCCGCACGAAGCCATTGGCGAATTTACCGCTCGGATCGAGGTCGCGCGCAAGCGCCCGGAAGTCGTCGAGCCGCGGATAGCGCTCGCGCAGGGCCGCGCCCGGCGTGGTGAACACCTTCCCCCAGTGCGGTCGCGCCTCGAATCCGTCGAGCGCCTCCTCCAGCCGCCGTGCGACGGGCAGGACGGCGGCGGTGTCCTCGATCCAGGTGAAGTGCAGGGCCACGGTGTCCCGCCCGTACGCCGGGCTCAGCCACTGCTCGTCGGCGGCGACCGTGCGCACCTCACAGGTCTGGAGCACCCCGGCGACCGTCTCCCGGACACCGTCCACCGCGCGCAGCGCCTCGACGGCGTACCGGCGCGGCAGCAGGTACTCCGACTGGAGCTCCGCCCCGCTGCTCGGGGTGAACTCGGCCCGGAAGTGCGGCAGTCGCTCGTGCCAGGGGCCCGGCACCCCGAACTGCTCGGTGCAGTTGACCGCGGGCATCCCCGGCACCGGGTGCAGCTTCTCGGTGGCGGGCGCGGCCCAGGGGAAGGCGGCGAGCGGCTGGTCCGTGCGCCGCTTGAGCCACACCTGCCGGAAGCCGGGCTCGCGCCAGTCGGTGAAGAGGCTGACGCTGTACGCCGCCGCCATCACCGTCTCGAAATCCAGGTTCTCCAACGGGAGTTCGGTGAACAGATGCTGCTCGACGTCGTACGACGGCTCCAGGTCCAGGGTGAGCGCGGTCACGACCCCGAGCGCGCCCAGCGAGGTCACCGCACCGGCGAACCGAGCGTCGCCCCGACCGATCGTGACCGTCGACCCGTCGGCCACGACCAGCTCCACCTCACGCACCGCGCTCGCCAGCGGACCGTTGCCCACACCCGAGCCGTGCGTCCCGGTCGCGACCGACCCGGCGACCGAAATGTGCGGCAGGGACGCCATGTTGGGCAGCGCGAGCCCGTGCGCGTAGACGATGCGGGCCAGTTCCGCGTACCGCACGCCGCCTCCCACCCGCACGGTCCGCGCCGCCGAGTCCACGTCGATCACCGGCGGGAACCCGGCGATCGACAGCAGCACCCCCTCGGCGCCCGGCTCGGCGATCTCGTTGAAGGAGTGCCCGCTGCCCAGCACCCGCACCCGCCCGCTCCCGGCCACCAGTGCCGCGAGCGCGTCGAGCGAGTACGGCCGGTGCAGCTCCTTCGCGGTGTAGGTGATGTTGCCCGCCCAGTTGGTGACCGTCTCCGTCATACCTGCCGTCCTCCACATGAGTGCGTGTGCATTGACCCTCTCATTCGCCGCCGCCTACGTTGGAAACCGTTTGCTATCCAAGACGCCCAGCGGGAAGGCCCTTCGTTGTCCGAGCGCCCCCAGGCCCTGTTCGCCATGACCGCCGCCAACCTCCCGCTCGTCTTCCCGCCCGACGTGCTGGCGCGGCTGCGGGAGTCGGTGGACATCGACGCGGAGCTGATCGCCGAGGACTTCACCGACCCCGGCGTCCGGCGGGTGCTGGCCCGCACCGAGATCCTCGTCACCGGCTGGGGCTGCCCCCGCCTGGACGCGGCCGTCCTGGACGCGGCCCCCGAACTCCGGGCCGTCCTGCACTCGGCGGGCTCGGTGAAGGGCTTCGCGACCCCCGAGGTCTGGCGGCGCGGCCTCACCGTCTCCTCGGCGGCCGTCGCCAACGCGTTGCCGGTCGCCGAGTACACCCTCGCCATGATCCTCCTCGCCGGGAAGGATCTCCTCACCGCCCGGGAACGCCTGCGCGGCACCCGCGCCCACCCCGGCTGGGGAGTCGTCCCCGGCATCGGCAACCTGGGCCGCCGCGTCGGCGTCATCGGCGCCTCCCGCATCGGCCGCCGGGTCCTGGAACTGCTGCGCCCCTTCGAGCTGCGTCCCGCCCTCGCCGACCCGTACGTCGACGCGGCCCGGGCGGCCGAACTGGGCGTACCCCTGCTGGAGCTGGACGACCTCCTGCGCACCTCGGACATCGTCACGATCCACGCCCCCGAGACCCCGGAGACGCATCACCTCGTCGGCCGCCGCGAGCTGGCCCTGATGCCCGACGGGGCCACCCTGATCAACACCGCGCGCGGCGGCCTCGTCGACCACGACGCGCTGATCGCCGAACTGCGCACCGGCCGCCTCCACGCGATCCTCGACGTCACCGACCCCGAGCCGCTCCCCGCCGACTCCCCGCTCTACGACCTCCCCAACGCGTTCGTCACCCCGCACCTCGCCGGCTCCCAGGGCAACGAGCTGGCCCGCCTGGGCGCGACGGTGGCTCAGGAGGCGGCGCGGCTGGGGCGGGGTGAGGGGGCGGCGTATCCGGTGGAGTGGGCGGCGTTGGAGCACGAGGCCTGAGTCGTGCAAGTGGCTTGAGTGGCGCAAGTGGCGACCCGTTGCCGACAGGCGCAGGCTGGACGGAGGGGGAAGACCGGTGGGCGGGGCATGCGGGGGACGTGCCGAGCACTTCGCCCGCTGAACGAGAAGGAAGCCTGCTATGACCACTGTCTTTCTCAGGTGTCGAGGGGAGCTTCCGGGCAACCGTTTCCTCGACGGACACACGCAGGACGGAACCGTGGGCCTCGCGCCCAACACCGGGGCCCCCTTCAGCGGCACCCGGTGGGACATGCGGAAGATCCAGGGAACACAGGACGAGTTCGTCTTCCGCTGCCTGGGAGACGTGGAGGGCAACAGGTTCCTCGACGGTCACACCCAGGACGGAACCGTGGGCCTCGCGCCCGACACCAGCGCGCCGTTCACGGGCACCAGGTGGAAGGCCACCAAGAGCAGCGACAACATCACCACCATCAAGTGCCTGGGAGACATCGAGGGCAACAGGTTCCTCGACGGTCACACCCAGGACGGAACGGTGGGCCTCGCGCCCGGCGTCCAGCCCCCGTTCAGCGGCACCAGGTGGGCCGTCGAGGTGCCGATCGACTAGGAGACCGGCCCCGTGTCGGCCGCCGAAACCCCCGTATCAGAACATATCGCTCGGCGCGAGGGGACCCGGTACGCGTGACGGGCGGGCGGGGGCATACCGTGAGGAGTTGAACGCCTGACCCGGGAGGAGATGACGGATGGGCAGCCGTACCGCGCTGGTCGAAGATCTGATGGAGAGGTTCCCGCATGTACCGCGGGAGGCCGTCTTCAAGGAGGATCTGCTCCGGGGCGGGGTGGCCTTCGACCCTTCCGCCCTCAGCGACAACGAGGGCGGTGAGGTCAAGCCGAAGTCGTACTTCATCTTCTCCTTCGACCACGGCACCCTCCCCGAACTCGGCGAGGCCGCGCTGCGCCGCCCGCCGGAGGAGATCATCCTCACCGGCGGGCCGTACGACCTGCGCCGCACCGTCGTCTCCGTGCGGGTGAACCCGGCCTCGCCGTACCGCGTCGCCGCCGACGACGAGGGCGTGCTCGGCCTCTACCTCGACGGCAAGCGGATCGCCGACGTCGGCGTGCCCCCGATGCCGGAGTACTACAAGCACAAGCTCGCCAACGGGAAGTCCGTGATGGAGGTCGCCCCGACCATCCAGTGGGGCTACCTCATCTATCTCACGGTCTTCCGGGTGTGCCAGTACTTCGGCGCCAAGGAGGAGTGCCAGTACTGCGACATCAACCACAACTGGCGCCAGCACAAGGCGGCGGGCCGGCCGTACACGGGCGTGAAGGACGTCGAGGAGGTCCTCGAAGCCCTGGAGATCATCGACCGGTACGACACCCAGAAGGCGTCCACCGCCTACACCCTCACCGGCGGCGCGATCACCAAGACCGTCTCCGGGCGCGACGAGGCCGACTTCTACGGCCACTACGCCAAGGCCATCGAGGAGCGCTTCCCGGGCCGCTGGATCGGCAAGGTCGTCGCCCAGGCGCTGCCCAGGGACGACGTGCAGCGGTTCAAGGACTACGGCGTGCAGATCTACCACCCCAATTACGAGGTGTGGGACGAGTACCTGTTCAAGATGTACTGCCCGGGCAAGGAGCGCTACGTCGGCCGCGACGAGTGGCACAAGCGCATCCTCGACTCGGCGGAGATCTTCGGCGCGCGCAACGTGATCCCCAACTTCGTCGCCGGTGTGGAGATGGCCGAGCCCTTCGGCTTCAAGACGGTCGACGAGGCGATCGCGTCGACCACGGAGGGCCTGCGCTTCTTCATGTCGCAGGGCATCACGCCCCGCTTCACCACCTGGTGCCCCGAGCCGACGACCCCCCTCGGCAAGGCCAACCCGCAGGGTGCGCCGCTGGAGTACCACATCCGGCTGCTCCAGGCCTATCGCCAGACGATGGAGGAGTTCGGCCTCTCCTCGCCCCCCGGCTACGGCGAGCCCGGCGCCGGCCGCGCGGTCTTCTCCGTGAGCTCCTTCATGGACAGTCTGCCGGCGCAGGAGCCCGTCGAGGCGTAATCGGCTCCAGAGACATCGAGAAGGCCCGGATCGAGACGTCCGGGCCTTCTCTGCGTATGTATCCAGAAGCGACACCAGAAGGAACAGGCGCAACAGGCACAACAAGGGCAACGCGGCGTGGGCGCCCTCCAACTCCCGGTAACCAGATATGAATAGCCCGCTTGTCAGTTGTGTGGAGCCCGTGAAAAGCTCGTGCACTGTCGCGAGGTTCCCCACAACTCCGTTGCCAATAAGGTGAGTTGACCTCGCTCTGGATGCAGGAGACCGATGCCCGACCTGCCGACCCCCCAAGACGCCACCGAGGCCGCGCTGTTCTCGGAGTGCTGGGACGCGGTCCTCTCCTATGCCGACCTGTGCACGTCCGGGTCCGCCGCGGCGAACCAGCTGGCCGCGGAGGCCTTCGCGCTCGGCATGCGCGAGGCCAGGTCCGCCGACACCGGCCCGGGCCGCGGCGCCGGCCGGCGAGCGCCCCGGCTGCCCGTGATCCCGCTGCTGCTGACCGCCGTACGGACCACCGCGGCCGGCTGGGAGTCCGACGGCCAGGGCCACAAACTCGACCCCGATCTGCGGCTGTGGCTCAACTCGGACAAGGCCGAACGCTACACCGGCCCGCCGTTGCAGCGCCCGCTCGCCCTGCGCGGCCTGCGCGACATGCAGGAACACGACGCGGACCTGCTCTGGCTGGCCGAGGTGGAGGCGCTGCCGCTGCCCGTGGTGGCCCGTCGGCTCGGCCTCGACCCGGCCAACGTGTCCGAGGAACTCGCCCAGGTGCGCGGCCTGTTCAGGGACCGCAGCCACCGCAACCACCTCGACACCCCGATGGCGGCGCAGTGCCGCAGCTACGCCCGCCTCCTCGACGCGGTCACCCGCTCCTCCGGCGCCGGCACCCCCGAGGACCTCTCCCGTCACCTCGCCACCTGCGTCCAGTGCGCGGAGGCCGCGGCCTGTCTGCGGCTGCACGGAGGCGGGCTGCCCGCGGCGCTCGCGGGCGGGGTGATCGGCTGGGGCGGCCTCGCCTATCTGGAGCGCCGCCGCCGGGCCGCCGAGGTGCGGCTGGGCGCCGGACGCCCGGAGTCGGCCGACGCCGGGCCGCCGAACCCGGGCGCGCACAAGGCGCGCGTGGTGCGCAACGGCCTCCTCGTCACCGCCGTACTGGTGTCGCTGCTGGCGCTCGGCGTCTCGATGATGCCGTTCGGCAACGGCGGCATGGACGACGGCTCCGCGAGCCCCGGCGACTCCGCCGACCGCCAGCCGGTCGCGGCCGACCCCGGCACCACGCCGCCCTCCGCCACCACGAGCCCGTCGGGCTCGCCGACCCCCACCGCGAGCGACACCCAGGGCTCGCCCACCCGGGAGAACCCCGACCCCGAACCCCAGGGCACCACGTCCTCCGCCGCCCACGACGACGGCAAACCGGCCCCCGCCCCGACCGGACCGGCCGCCTGCACCTACGCGTACACCCTCGTCAACCAGTGGCCCGACGGCTTCCAGGCCACCATCACCGTCACCACCGGCCAGGCCCTCGACGACTGGCGGGTCGCCTGGACCTTCAAGGACGGCCAGAAGGTCGGCCAGATGTGGGACGCGAACTTCAGCCAGAGCGGCTCCCGCGTCTCCGCCACCGCCGCCGACTACAACAAGACCGTCGCGGCGGGCGACAGCCTCGCCTTCGGCTTCCTCGCCTCCTGGCAGGGGACGAACGCGCCGGGGTACGACGTCACGCTGAACGGGCGGCCCTGCACCAAGTCCTGATGGACGCGCCTGATTAATTCGGTTGACGGGCCCGCGGGGGTCCCGGATACGGTGTGGACGTTCCAGCCGGACGGGCTGGCCGAGTGAGTTTTTCCAAGGAGGTGTCGACCGATGGCTGTCATTGCGATGAGCGCCACCCGCATCCAGATCATCACGTCCACCTCCGTGGCCGCCGGCTGACCTCACTCAACTTCCTTGCCGGGGCCGCCCTGTGAAGGGTCACCCTTGACTTCCTCCAGCTCGTCCCGCTCCACCTCCCCTGTTTTCTCCGCGCTCGCCCCCTACGGCTGGGACGACGCATGGGCGGACGCGTTCGCCCCCTACGAGACCGAAGGACTGCTCGCCGGGCGGGTCGTCCGTGTCGACCGCGGGCAGTGCGACGTCATCACCGCCGACGGGACGCTGCGCGCCGACACCGCCTTCGTCACCCCGCACGACCCGATGCGGGTCGTGTGCACCGGCGACTGGGTCGCCGTCGAACCCGGCGGCAACCCGCGTTACGTACGGACGTATCTGCCGCGCCGTACCGCCTTCGTGCGCTCCACCTCCTCCAAGCGGTCCGAGGGGCAGATCCTCGCCGCCAACGTCGACCACGCCATCGTCGCCGTGTCGCTGGCCGTCGAACTCGACCTCGGCCGCATCGAGCGGTTCCTCGCCCTCGCCTGGGAGAGTGGGGCGCAGCCCGTCGTCGTCCTCACCAAGGCCGACCTCGTCCCGGACGCCGTGACGCTCGCGCATCTCGTCGAGGACGTGGAGGCGACGGCGCCGGGCGTGCCGGTGCTGACCGTCAGCGCGCTCGACGGGGACGGGCTCGACGTCCTCGCGGCGGTCGCCTCCGGCGGTACGTCCGTACTGCTCGGGCAGTCCGGCGCCGGCAAGTCGACCCTCGCGAACGCGCTGGTCGGGACCGAGGTCATGACCGTCCAGGCGGCTCGTGACGTCGACGGGAAGGGGCGGCACACGACCACCACCCGCAACCTGCTCGCGCTGCCGGGCGGGGGTGTCCTCATCGACACGCCCGGGCTTCGGGGCGTCGGGCTCTTCGACGCCGAGATCGGGGTCGGGCAGGTGTTCTCCGAGATCGAGGAGCTCGCCGGTGCGTGCCGGTTCCATGACTGTGCGCACGAGAGTGAGCCGGGGTGCGCGGTGCTGGCCGCGATCGACTCCGGTGAGCTGGGGGAGCGGCGGCTGGACAGCTATCGAAAGCTGATGCGGGAGAACCAGCGGATCGTCGCCAAGACCGATGCGCGGGTCCGTGCGGAGCTTCGGCGGGAGTGGAAGAAGCGGGGGGCCGAGGGGAAGGCCGCGATGGAGGTGAAGCGGGGGCGGTGGGCGTAGCGCCCAAGGGGGTGCCGGGATGTGCTGAGCGGCGGGTGCGGGTGGGCTGTGGTTGACCGCGCAGTTCCCCGCGCCCCTGGGGGCGTCTCCAGCGCCGTGTCCGAAATCCGCCAGCCTCCGTTTCGTCCAGGACGCACACTGGACCGTGTGATGGACGAAGACACCAGGTACGAAGCTGTGCGGAGCCGGGACGGGCGGTTCGACGGGGAGTTCTTCTTCGCCGTCTCCACCACCGGCATCTACTGCCGGCCCAGCTGCCCGGCCGTCACCCCGAGGCGGCGGAACGTGCGGTTCTTCGCGACCGCCGCCGCCGCTCAGGGCTCGGGCTTCCGGGCCTGTCGGCGGTGCCGGCCGGACGCGGTGCCGGGGTCGGCGGAGTGGAACGTGCGGGCCGACGTGGTGGGGCGGGCGATGCGGCTGATCGGCGACGGAGTCGTCGACCGGGAGGGCGTCGCGGGGCTCGCCGGGCGGCTGGGGTACAGCGCCCGGCAGGTCCAGCGGCAGCTCACCGCCGAGCTCGGCGCCGGGCCCGTCGCCCTCGCCCGGGCCCAGCGCTCGCACACCGCACGGGTCCTGCTCCAGACCACCGAGCTGCCGGTCACCCAGATCGCGTTCGCCGCCGGATTCGCCAGTGTGCGGCAGTTCAACGACACGATCCGGACCGTGTACGCCTCCACCCCGAGCGAGCTGCGGGCCGCCGCCCCCGGATCGCGGCGCACGGCCACCCCGGCGGCCGGCGTTCCCCTGCGGCTCGCCTACCGGGGCGTCTACCAGTCCTCCGCCGTCTTCGACGTGCTGGCCGCCGAGGCCGTGCCCGGTGTCGAGGAGGTCAGCGGGACTCCCGGGAGGCGGATCTACCGGCGGACCCTCCGGCTGCCGTACGGCACCGGGATCGTCGCCGTCGACGAGCGGCCCCGGGGCTGGCTCGACGCCCGGCTGCACCTCACCGACCTGCGCGATCTGACCACCGCCGTCGGCCGGCTGCGGCGGCTCCTCGACCTCGACGCCGATCCCTACGCCGTCGACGAGCGGCTCGGCGCCGATCCGAGGCTCGCCCCGCTCGTCGCCGCCCGGCCCGGGCTGCGGTCACCCGGGACGGCCGATCCCGAGGAGCTCGCGGTGCGGGCGCTCGTGGGGACGGAGGAGGCCGAGCGGCTCGTACGCCGGTACGGCAAGGCCCTCGACGCCCCCTGCGGCAGCCTCACCCATCTCTTCCCGGAGGCCGCCGCCCTCGCCCAGGCCGACGGCCCCGTCGCGACCCTCGCCGCCGCCCTCGCCGACGGCGCCCTGCGCCTCGACCCGGGCGCCGACCGCGAGGACGCGCAGGCCGCGCTGCTCGCCCTGCCCGGCATCGACGCCCGTACGGTCGCCGTCATCCGCACCCGCGCCCTGGGCGACCCGGACGTGGCCCCGGCCGGCCTCGACCTCCCCGACAGCTGGCGCCCCTGGCGCTCGTACGCCCTGCAACACCTGCGCACCGCAGGGGAGTTGGAGTCCCGATGACCATCCGCTGGACGACCTTCGAAAGCCCCGTCGGTCCGCTCCTCCTCACCGCCGACCCGGGCGGCGCGCTGACCTCCCTGTCCGTTCCCGGGCAGAAGAACGGACGGGTCGTGCAGGAGAGTTGGCGGCGCGACCCCGGGCCCTTCCGGGACGCCGAGGAGCAGCTCGCCGCCTACTTCGCCGGGGAACTCAAGGAGTTCCGGCTGGAGTTCCACGCCCAGGGCACCGAGTTCCGGGAGCGGGTCTGGGCCGCCCTCGACGACGTTCCTTACGGTGCGACGGTCACCTACGGCGAGATCGCGGCCCGTGCCGGGGCCTCAAGGGCCGCCGTACGGGCCGTCGGCGGGGCGGTCGGCGCCAACCCGCTGCTCATTGTCCGGCCCTGCCATCGGGTGATCGGCGCGAACGGGTCGATGACGGGTTACGCCGGCGGGCTGGAGTGCAAGACCGCGCTGCTAACCGTCGAGGGCGTCCTCTAGACCCCAGCTGTGGATCCGCCGCGGATGGACCCGGATCACCTCCTCGCTGAAATGCGGACCCAACTCATGTCGGCCGACCAGGAGTTCGGCCTCGCCGCGGATGTCGACCCCGCGCACCTTCCAGGGGCGCAGGCTCACGATGTCGTCCACGACGAGGGCGACCTTCGGGTTCCGCTGGAGGTTGCGCCACTTCTTGCTGCGGCCCATCTGGTAGCCGCCGATCAGGATCGTGCCGTCGTCCTGCGGGAAGAAGCCGACCGGGTTCGCCTGCGGCTGCCCCTGGGGATCGACGGTGGCGAGCCGCCCCAGCCGCTGCGACTTCAGATACGCCCGCTCGGCCTCGCTGAATTCGGTCATGCCGCCAGCCAAACACGCCGATCCCGCGCGGCGCATCGGTTCCTCGGCCCAGACGCGACCTAGGGCCGCGGCCCTAGGCGCGACCCCAGTCGATGAGGCCGGGCACCCGAGTCCGCCCCTCAGCCCCAGATCACCGCCCCCAGCCACGCGCCCGCGATCAGCAGGCAGGTGAACAGCTCCGCCAGCACGCTGGAACCGCCCTGCCGCATCACCGTGCGCAGCGCCGCCCGCGCCTCTTTGTGGCGGCCGAGGCGGAGCCGTTCGTACAGGTAGATGCCGCCCATGAAGCCGGGGATCGCGCCCACGACCGGGACCAGGACGAAGCCGAGCAACGCGCCCACCCCGGCGTACACCGCCATCCGGGGGGTCGCGCCGCTCGTGCGCAGCCGGCGCGGGGGCAGCGTCCAGCGCACCACCTGGGACAGGAACAGCACGACGGTGGCCCCCAGCAGCACGCCCCAGGCGAGCGGCCGGGGATCCTTCAGCGCCCACCACAGGACCGCGGCCCACACCAGCCACGACCCCGGCACCCCGGGCACCAGTACTCCGCACAGGCCGAGCAGCAGAACCAGGCCGACCAGCACGAGGTCCCACACTCCCATCTGTCCAGGGTGCCGGACAACGGGAGACGCCGCAGGTCAGGGAGGTGCCCTCAGCTCACTTCCGGGCCACCCAGCCCCTCTCGTACGCATGCCAGCCCAGCTGTAGCCGGGTCGTCACCCCCGCCAGTTCCATCAGCCGCTTCACCCGGCGCTGCACGGTCCGCAGCCCCAGGTCCAGCTGTTTGGCCACGCTCGCGTCGGTCATCCCGGCGAGCAGGAGGGACAGCACCTCCAGGTCCGTCCCGTCGGGGGCGTCGGCCTCCTCCTCCGTCACCCCGGCGGCGCCCAGGCGCAGCGGCAGCGCCTCCCGCCACACCGACTCGAACAGTCCCGACAGCAGCTCCAGCAGCCCGCTCGCGTGCACCACCAGCGCGGCCGGTTCCGCCGAGTGCGAGGTCAGCGGTACAAGGGCCTGGCAGCGGTCGGCGACCACCAGCTTCGTCGGCACCCGGTCCACCACCCGTACCTCCTCGTCCCGGCCCAGCGCTGCGGACAGCTCGCCGATGCCGTCCGGCAGATCCAGGACCGACCGCTCGACGACCACCCGGTAGCGCACCCCGCGCCCGGCCGCCTGCTCCTCGGCGTCGTTGTCCCCGCCGGAGACCACGGCCGGGTCGCCGGTGACCAGGGCGCACACCTCCTCGGTCGCCGCCAGCTGCAACTGGAGGAACCTCTGCGCCACCGCCCCCGCGCCGATCACCACCTCGACCAGATCGTGCACGGCCGGTTCGGCCGCCGCCGCCCGGTACTCCTCCGCGAGCAGCGCCGCCGCAAGCTCCGCCTTGTCCAGCTCGTGCCGCTGCTGGGTGAGCAGCGCGCCCAGCGCCACGCCCGGGGGAGCGGCGACCCAGCGGCCGGGCCGGGCGGAGGACTGGGCCGCGAGTCCGTGCCGTTCCAGGCGGCGCAGGGCCCGCTCGGTGTCGTGCTCCGCGAGCGTCAGCCGCCGCGCGAGATCGGGCACGTCGGCCGCGCCCACGGACACCAGCGCCCGGTACGCCGACTCGTGTGTCTCGTCCAGCCCCAGCACACCCAGCATCAACGCCCCTCCCGAGCGGCCTCAAGGGCGCCGTGGCGGGAACCGGCCACGGCGCAAACCCGCCTCGGCACATCATCGCCGCACCACCCGCCCCTCTGCCATCGTGGCGCCACCGCAGCATCAACCACCGTCCGCAATGCCCGACTTGGGCCTCTTCGGCCTGCGCGTTTCGCGTACGCGGGCATGCGGCGACACGGCAGGAGAGCGATCTTGGCGAGAGCGATACGCCGTACGGCCATGGGGGCGGCGACCGCCGTCGTGCTGGCCGTCACGACCGCCGCGCCCACGCACGCGGCCGGGGACCCGGGCCCGTCGAGCACACTGACCGGCAGCCGGGCCACCCCCGGCTCCGGCGCCGTCGTCACCCTCGTCACCGGCGACCGGGTCCTCGTCACCGAGGACGGGGCGCTCGCCCTGCCCGGCGAGGACGGCACGACCCCCTTCACCCAGACCCGCCAGGACGGCGACGACCTGTACGTCTACCCCGAGGGCGCGACCGAGGCGCTGGCCGCCGGACGCGTGGACGAGGAGCTGTTCAACGTCACCGGCCTGGTCCGGCAGGGCTACGACGACGCCCACACCGACACGCTGCCGCTGATCGCGACGTACGACCGCGCCGTCACCGCCCGCAGCGTCCCGAAGACCCCGCGCGGCGCCGCCCGCGACCGTGTGCTCGCTTCGATCGACGGGGTGGCGCTGGACGCGGACAAGGAGAAGGCCGACGCCTTCTGGGACGACGTCAACCAGGGTTCGCTCAAGAAGCTGTGGCTGGACGCCAAGGTGTCGGCCACCCTCGACCGGTCGACCAGGCAGGTCCACGCCCCGGAGGCCTGGGCCGCCGGCTACGACGGCAAGGGCACCAAGGTCGCCGTCCTGGACACCGGGGCCGACGCCGACCACCCCGACCTGAAGGGCCGGATCAGCGCGGCGAAGAACTTCACCGACTCCGCCGACGCCGACGACCACCAGGGCCACGGCACCCACACCACCTCCACCGTCGGCGGCACGGGCGCCGCGAGCGACGGCAGGAAGAAGGGCGTGGCCCCCGGCGCCGAACTCCTCAACGGCAAGGTCCTCAACGACGGCGGCTACGGCGAGACTTCGTGGATCATCGCCGGTATGCAGTGGGCCGTCGACCAGGGCGCCGACGTGGTCTCCATGAGCCTCGGCAACCCGGAGCGGACCGACTGCACCGACCCCATGGCCCAGGCCACCGAGGAACTGGCCCGCTCCAGCACGAACACCCTCTTCGTCATCGCGGCCGGCAACTCCGGCCCCGGCAACAACACGGTCTCCTCGCCCGGTTGTGCCCCGAGCGTCCTCACCGTCGGCGCCGTCGACCGCGACGACTCCACGGCGAACTTCTCCAGCCGCGGCCCGGCGTACGGCTCCCACTCCCTCAAGCCCGAGATCACCGCCCCGGGCGTCGCCATCTCCGCTGCCAACGCGGGCGGGCGGGGTGTGTACGCCTACCAGTCCATGAGCGGTACGTCGATGGCGACCCCGCATGTCGCGGGCGCCGCCGCCCTCGTCAAGCAGGCCCACCCCGACTGGAGCGCCGCCCGGATCAAGGCGGCCCTGGTCTCCTCGGCCGACGCCGGCATCCCCGGCGACGTGCGGGAGACCGGCGGCGGCCGCCTCGACGTCAAGGCGGCCGTCGACCAGACGGTCCTCGGCGCGCCCGCCGTCCAGGCCGGCACCTACAACTGGCCGCAGGACGCGACCGACCGCGCGACGGTCTCCGTGCCGTACACCAACACCACAGACAGGGCGGTGGAGTTGAAGCTGTCGGTGGCGGGGGTCACCGGCAACGACGGCTCCACCGTCCGCTCACCCGTGGCCCACCTGGGCGCCGCGTCGGTCACCGTCCCCGCCGGAAAGACGGTCGAGGTCCCGCTGCGCATCGACCCGACGGCCACGCTCAGGCGCGCCCAGTACGGCGACATCACCGGCCGCGTTCTCGCGAAGGCCGACGGCGTCACCGTCTCCACCCCCTTCTCCCTCTACGTCCAGCCCGAGACCGTCACCCTGCGCGTCAAGCTCATCGACCGCCTCGGCAACCCCGCCACCGGCGCCTCCTCCGTCGACGTCATCGGCACCGACGACGCCACCGGCGAACGCCGGTTCAACGACGGCGCCGGCGACCAGACGTACGCGATCCGCCCCGGCGGCTACTTCATCTCCAGCTTCATCACCACCCCCGAGACCGAGGGCACGCTCTACAACTCCCTCTCCTACCTGGCCCGTCCGCAGCTGGAGATCCGCGGGGACACCACGGTCGTCCTGGATGCCCGCAAGGCCCACCGCCTCAGCGTCCGGACGGACCAGCCGACCGAACTCCGGGGCGCCACGCTCGGTTTCGCCCGCTCGTGGGACGACACCTGGCTGCACGGCGGCACCGCGGCGGGCGGCCGTTCCCTGCGCGGCTACTACGCCTCCGTCAGCGGCAAGGCCACCGACGGCACCTTCGAGTTCGACAGCTTCTGGCGCGCGGCGGCCCCGCAGATCACCGAACTCGCCGTCGTGGGCGGGCTGAAGCTCCACCCGGTGACCGCCTCCAGCAGCTCCGTCAACCTCGACGGCAAGGGCCGGGCACCGCTCTACGACGCCAAGTCCGGTACGGAGGAAGAGCTTTCGGGCGCGAAGGGCAGCATCGCACTCGTCAGGCTGCCGGACAGCGGCAACGCGTATCAGATCGCCAACCGCGCGAAGGCGGCCGGCGCGGTCGCCGTCCTCGGCTACCGCGAGGCACCGGGCCGCTGGTACCCGTCGGCCGGTTTCACCGGCGGGACGCTGCCGATCCTCGGCATCCCGACGGAGGAGGCACAGGCGCTCCTCGCGGCCGGGAGCGACGCGACCCTGCGCTGGACGGCCACGGCGAGGAGCCCGTACCTCTACAACCTCGCCCACCCGGAGACGGGACAGATCCGGAGCGAGCGCGTCTACCGCGCCCGTGACAAGGACTTGGCGGCGACGAGGGCGACGTACAAGTCGATGTCGGGCGGTGCCACCGACCACATCGACCTCCAGACGATGACCCGCCCGAACGGGCTGTCCGGCTTCTTCGGCGACATCGAGACCGTCCCCGCGCCCTTCACCCGCACCGAGTACCTCACCCCAGGCACGACCGGCTGGGGGCACCAGCTGTCCAGCAGCTTCCCGTGGGGTGAGTTCATGATCGACCCGGTGCGGACGTACGAGAAGGGCGAGCGTCGTCAGGAGGAGTGGTACGGCGGTGTCCTCGCGCCGACCGGCCCCGTCGACGACACCGGCGGCGAGGCGCTGGCCGCGGAACGCCAGGGCAACCTCATCGGCGTCGCCCCCGCGTTCTACGGCGATGGCCAACACGTGGGCGTCCAGGGCAGCTTCGGTGACCTGGGCGGCATGTCGCTCAAGCGGAACGGCGAGACCATCGGCGACAGCCCTTACCCGTTCGGGGTGTTCACGGTGCCGGAGGGGGAGTCGTCGTACGAACTCACCCTGAACACGGCCAAGTTCGGCCAGCCGGCCCGCGTCTGGAACAGGACGACGCAGACGACCACCACGTGGTCCTTCCGCTCGGCACTCGACGAGAGCGCCGCTTCTCAGGGCATCCCGCTCCTGTTCCCGCACTACGCCCTTCCCGAGGACGGCCTCAAGACGCTCCCCGCGAAGGACGGGCAGCGCATCACCCTCACGGCGACCGGCCACGCCGGCTACCACCCGGGCGTGTTGACCGCGGTGAAGCTCGCCTACTCCTACGACGGCGGCGAGACCTGGACGCAGGCGCGGACCGAGCGGCGGGACGGCGTGTGGTCGGCGCTGGTCGACCACAGCTCCGCGACAGGCAAGCAGGTCACACTCAGGGCCGACCTGACCGACGCCAACGGCAACTCGGTCGCCCAGATCGTGACCCGGGCCTACGACGTGCGCTAGCGCGTCAGGGGGTCAAGGGCGCAGGTCACCCGGACGTCGCCGGGCGGTTCTCCCGTGGGGGGTGGGACCGCCCGGCGACCTTGTTTCGCACGACCTGCTGATTTTCCGGTTGCCCCGTTTTCATCCGGCCCGAGCGGTGGACAATTAGGGGCATGAGCCATCAGGGGGGAAGGCCCACCGGCCACGAGGACGACTGGTGGGCACAGCTGTACGACGACAAGACACCGGACGCGGGGCCCACGTCGGCCCCCGACTCGCTGGACGACAGATTCGAGTCGGCGGCGGGCACGGTGAACGGGGACGCGGAGGGACCCGACATCCCCGCGCAGCCCACAGGCAGCCGCGCCGCCGGGGCGGAGCCACAGCCCACGGACAGTCGCGCTGCCGGGGCGGAGCCGCAGCCCACGGACAGTCGCGCTGTCGGGGCGGAACCACAGCCCACGGACAGTCGCGCTGTCGGGGCGGAGCCCACCCCGGCAGCCGACCCCGGATCGCCACCGCCGCCGCCGCAATCGCCGGGGCCGTCGCCACTGCCACCGCAAGCGCCGCCGTCTTCGCCAGCGCCGCAGCCATCGCCACTGTCACCGGAGACGCCGCCGTCTTCGCCAGCGCCGCCGCAATCGCCACCGCCGCCGCAGCAATCGCCGCCGCCGTCGCCACTGTCACCGGAGGCGCCGCCGCAATCGCCACCGCCACTGCCACCGCAAGCGCCGCAGCAATCGCAGGCGCCGCCGCAAGCGCCGCCGTCACCCCAAGCGCCGCCGCCGTTGCGGGCAGTCGTGCCGCAGGGCGGCACGGGTGGGCGCGGCGGCACCCCGCCGGCGCGGGCGAGCGAGACCCACCCCCCGGCACCGACGCCGGACGACCCAGGAGCCCCGCCCACCGAAACCCCCGTCCGCACCGCAACCCGCCTGGACCTCCCCACCCTCCCCCCACCCCCCGTCACCTACCTGGGCTCAGGCCCGCCCACCTACGAAGCCGAACCCACCGCCCTCCCACCCGCGGACCCCGACGACCTGGACGACCTCGTCGCCGACACCGTCCTCGACGGTGCCCACTACGGCTCCTGCACCCTCCGCGCCGCCTCCGTCCGCGGCGACTCCGCCCGCTTCCGCGGCGAACCCCGCCGTGACTCCCTCCTCACCGCCCGCTTCGGCACCGGCGACCACGCTCTGGTCCTCGTCGCGATGGCGACCGGCGCCCGCGCCACCCCCGGCGCCCACCGAGCCGCCGCCGAGGCCTGCCACTGGATCGGCCGTGCGGTCGGCCGCAGTCACGCCCGTCTCGCGGAGGACCTCAGGGCCGCCCGCCGCGGCGACCTCAAATCAGGGCTGCACCGGCTCACCGACCGCAGCCTCGGCAAACTCCGCGCCAGCGCCGCCGAGCAGGGCATCGACCCGGAGGAGTACTCCGCGACCCTGCGCTGTCTGCTCCTGCCCGCCGACACCGACTGCCGTACCCGTGTCTTCTTCGGCGTGGGCGCGGGTGGCCTGTTCCGGCTGAGGGACGGCGAGTGGCAGGACATCGAACCGCGCGTCGTGGACGTGACCGGCGAACCGGTGATCGGCTTCGGCTCGCTGCCCTCCGAGACCCCCGAGGGCGACCGCCTCACCATGGACCTCGGCATCCCCACCCCGCCGAGCCCCTACGAGCCCGCCCCCGAGCCACCCCGTGAACCGTTCCGCTTCCGCGCCTCGGTAGCCCGCCCGGGTGACACGCTGCTGATGTGCAGCGGCGGCCTCGCGGAGCCCCTGCGCGGTGAGCCGGAGCTGTGCGAGTACCTCACGGGACGCTGGGCAGGACCCACCCCGCCGGGCCTCGCCGCGTTCCTCGCCGACACCCAGGTCCGGGTGAAGGGCTACGCCGACGACCGTACGGCCGCCGCCGTGTGGGAGGCGTAACCGCGGGGGGTGTGGATACATGGACTCATGGCCAAGCAGAACGTCGCCGAACAGTTCGTAGACATCCTCGTCCGCGCCGGTGTGAAGCGCCTCTACGGCGTCGTCGGCGACAGCCTGAACCCGGTCGTCGACGCCGTGCGCCGCAACGCGGGCATCGACTGGGTGCACGTTCGGCACGAGGAGACCGCCGCCTTCGCCGCGGGCGCCGAGGCCCAGATCACCGGCCGACTCACCGCCTGTGCCGGTTCCTGCGGCCCGGGGAACCTGCACCTCATCAACGGTCTCTACGACGCCCACCGCTCCATGGCGCCCGTCCTCGCCCTCGCGTCCCAGATCCCGTCCAGCGAGATCGGCCTGGGCTACTTCCAGGAGACCCACCCCGACCAGCTGTTCCGTGAGTGCAGCCACTACAGCGAGCTGATCTCCAGCCCGAAGCAGATGCCGAGGCTGTTGCAGACGGCGATCCAGCACGCGGTCGGCCGCAGCGGCGTCAGCGTGGTGTCCCTCCCGGGTGACATCGCCGACGACCCCGCCCCGGACAAGCCGCTGGAGACGGCTCTCGTCACCACCCGGCCCACGGTCCGTCCCGGCGACACCGAGATCGACAAGCTCGTCGAGATGATCGACAAGGCCGGCCGGGTCACCCTCTTCTGCGGCAGCGGCACGGCCGGCGCGCACGCCGAGGTCATGGAGTTCGCCGGGAAGATCAAGTCCCCGGTGGGACACGCCCTGCGGGGCAAGGAGTGGATCCAGTACGACAATCCGTACGACGTCGGCATGAGCGGTCTGCTCGGCTACGGCGCCGCCTACGAGGCCACCCACGAGTGCGATCTGCTGATCCTGCTCGGCACCGACTTCCCGTACAACGCGTTCCTGCCCGACGACGTCAAGATCGCCCAGGTCGATGTCCGCCCCGAGCACCTGGGCCGCCGCTCCAAGCTCGACCTCGCGGTGTGGGGCGATGTGAAGGAGACCCTGCGGTGTCTGACCCCGCGGGTGAAGGAGAAGCAGAACCGACGCTTCCTCGACAAGATGCTCAAGAAGCACGCCGACGCTCTGGAAGGCGTGGTCAAGGCCTACACCCGCAAGGTCGAGAAGCACGTCCCGATCCACCCCGAGTACGTGGCCTCCGTCCTCGATGAACTCGCCGACGACGACGCCGTGTTCACGGTCGACACCGGCATGTGCAATGTCTGGGCCGCCCGCTACATCTCACCGAACGGCCGCCGCCGCATCATCGGCTCCTTCTCGCACGGCTCCATGGCCAACGCGCTGCCGATGGCGATCGGCGCCCAGTTCACCGACCGCAAGCGCCAGGTCGTGTCGATGTCCGGCGACGGCGGGTTCTCCATGCTGATGGGCGACTTCCTGACCCTGGTGCAGTACGACCTTCCCGTGAAGGTCGTACTCTTCAACAACTCCTCCCTGTCCATGGTCGAGTTGGAGATGCTGGTCGCCGGACTCCCGTCGTACGGCACCACGAACACGAACCCCGACTTCGCCGCCGTCGCCCGCGCCTGCGGTGCCTACGGTGTCCGCGTCGAGAAGCCCAAGCAGCTCGCCGGGGCGTTGAAGGACGCCTTCAAACACAAGGGCCCGGCCCTCGTCGACGTCGTCACCGACCCCAACGCCCTCTCCATCCCACCGAAGGTCAGCACCGAGATGGTCACCGGCTTCGCCCTCTCCGCCTCGAAGATCGTGCTCGACGGCGGCGTGGGCCGCATGCTCCAGATGGCCCGCTCCAACCTGCGCAACGTGCCCCGGCCCTAGTCTTCCGAGACCCACTTCCGGTTCGAGTAGTCGTACGAGTACTGCGGCAGCTTCTTGTAGCCCGTCGTGCGGAACGGGGTGCCGTGGTCGTCGATGCGGGCGGTGCCGGTGCGGCCCTGGGAGGACCAGTCCAGTTCGAGGTACCAGCCGCAGTCGCAGGTGACGGTCCGCGCGGTGACCAGCAGGATCTCGGGGTCCTCGGCGGAGACGCGGTAGGGCATCCGGATCGCCGGGATCTCGTTCTCGCCGTCGTTGCCGGCCTCCGAGCGGGCGATCGGCCGGTCCGCGTCGAGGTCGACGGAGAACTGTCGCGGCGTGAGCGCGCCGCCGCAGCCGTTGTCCATGGCGTACGAGTTGCCCTGGGCCGGGGCCGAACGTCCGACCACCCGCACGCGGAGCGCCTCCAGGACCACGGCCGTGGAACTCCGCCCCTGCACGGAGACCTGCACCATCGTCTCGCCGCCGTGCAGCGCGCCCTGTGCCGCCGCCCAGGTCGCGGCGTCCTGCGCGACCGGCGGCGGTGGCACCTGCGCCGACGGCTTGTCGATGACGTAGTGATGGCCGCAGCCCGCGTTCCAGACATGGGAGTTGACGGTCCAGGACAGCGGCACCGCGGCCCCCGGGGCGGCGCCGCCGGTGGGGCTGCCGCCGCCCTTGGCGGACGTGCCGGGACGCGGCCGGCCCGTGCCGGAGCCGGACGGCGACGGGGTCCCCCGGCTCGGGGAGGCGGACGCACTCGGCTTCTTCCTGGACGAGGTGGGGCCGGGTGACGCGGGGGCGGCCGAGGTGGACAGGGCCGGATCGGTGGGGCGCACGGAGTCGGCCGCGGAGGAGCGGTCGTCCGACAGGGCGGACAGACTGCCGAGCGTGGCGATCAGCGCGACCGCCACGGCCGACGCCACGAGGACCCGCCGTCGGCGGTACCAGGGGCGGGGCGGCTCGGGGGCCCGGACGACGGTGACCGGATCGGCCTCGTTCGCCTCGACGGCCGGTTCGACCGGGGGCGCCGTCGGCGTCGGCGTGGGCTCCTGCGGACGCGTTCGCTGCCGTGCCGCCACCGCGAGCAGCCAGCGCCGGTGGAGTTCGTGCCGTTCCTCCGGCGTCGCCCCGCACAGCGCCGCGAACCGCTCCACGGGGGCGAAGTCCAGCGGGACCGTCTCCCCGGCGCAGTAGCGGTGCAGCGTCGAGGTGTTCATGGCCAGCCGGCGGGCCAACTGCCCGTAGCTGCGGTCCGTGCGTTCCTTCAGCCGCGTGAGCAGCGCCGCGAACGCCGCCACCGAGGCTGCGTCCTCCTGTTCCGACACCGTTGTCCCGCCCCCCGTCGCTTGTCCCAGGCACTCACATACCTGCACGTCACATGGCCTGGGATGGTTCCACCGGCACACAACGGCCGTCAGCTGTTGCGCCGGACGCCTGTGACCGCTGATGCTCTTGGTGTCGCACCGAGCGGGACGGACCGACCAACCACCCCGGAGCGACACGCTACTTACTCGCACGCATGTCCACATGCTTCTCGCACTCACTCGTACACGGGGGACACCCATGCCCATGCGCACCCGAGCCGGCGCGCTCCTCGCCGTCGCCGCCACCGGACTCGCCCTCGGCGCGACGCTCGCCTCACCCGCGGACGCCGCTCCGAAGCCCGCTCCGAAGTTCCTGGCGGCGTCCGAGCTGCCGCCGCACCCCTCGTCCTCCTGGACGGCCGGCAAGGTCACCGACGGCGTCCCGGACAACCTGTTGTCCTGCCTCCGGGAGACGCTGCCCGGCTACGACTCCCGGTACCGCGCCTTCCGCACCGACCTCGACACCGGTGCCCTGCAACTGACGATCGTCGTCGGCGACAACGGCAAGGCCAAGGCCCTCGCCACCCGCCTGAACAAGGACATCAGGACCTGCGCCACGCAGTTGGAGCAGGCCGACCCGGAGATCGAGGCCACACACCGGAACTACGGCGCGCTGCCGGTCGAGGAGGGCGCCCGCGTGCACGGTCTGCACATCGAGGGCTCCTGGGGCTCCTCCGACATCCATCTGCTCTCCGTCGGCCGGGACGGCGGAACCGTCACCGTCGTGGAGTGGGCACAGCTGGGCGACTTCGCCGACGCACCGGTGAAGGCGTTCCGCAAGACGACGACCAAGGCCGTCGACAAGCTCTACTGAGGCCGACCGCTTCACCGAGGCCAACCGAAAGAAGCGGAGCCGCCCTCTCGCCACGGGGGTCGGGAGGGCGGCCTCCGCGGCAAGCCCGGTGCGGGGCGGGCGAATTCAGGCCAGTTTCAACGCCGGGTAAAACAGCAGCCGGAGCGGCCTGACGGGTTCTGTCCGCGGGTGCGTGTCCCCGGCCGGGTACGGCCGCCCGGGCAGACGCGCATGGGCAGTTCGTCCGAGGCCCGCCGGTCAGGGTGTCTCCCGCGTGCGTAGGCCCGAAGCCCCGCCGGACCGCCGGGTCGGCCGGCCGCGACCAAGGCCGGATGCACGGCCCCGGCCGCGCTCACCGTCGGGCGCCGGTTCCGCACGGTACGTCGTCGAGCCGGACGCCTACCGTGTCGTAGAACGATGTCCGTACCGGGAACCCGGGCCGGCCCCGGTGTCCCGTCCGTCCCGCGGCAGGCACCGGACTCTGTGCCGGCGCCAACCGGAACGGCCCCGTCGACCAGCCCTTTCCCCGCCACCCGCCGCCCGCGCAGGCCCTCGCCCCGGCCCGCGGCCCGCGCGGCACATGCCAACCGGGGGAACCACCGGCACGCCCGCCCCGCGCCGGCCCCCGTGCACGGCCCCTCCCGGCACCCGCCCCGGCCCCGTCGCCACCGCGGTCCGGACGTGCCGCACGGCCCCTCGAAGCCGGATCGAAAGGCGGTGCAGCGGGTGCTGAGCGGTGGGTGTCGAAGCCGTGAACCGTGGCCGAACACCTGGTCGTTGACGATTCGACATGACTGCGGCGTGAACGACGGGGGCATGGATCCCCGTGAACGTGTTCGAGCAGGAGGGGAACCGACATCGGCACGCGGGCGGGGGTCATGAAGAGGCAGGCACGAGGAGGCGGTCCCACGGCGATCGGGGCCTTCTCGGTGGAGACGGTGGAGGACAGGGCCGTGAGCGTCGGAGAACCGGCGCCGGCCGTATCGCTACGGCGCAGACTCGGGCGGGCGGATCTGCGGGCGGTACCTGAAGTACGCCGCGCACTGCGCGAGTTGCTGGGGCCATGGGGGAGGCCCGGACGATCGGAGATAGCGGAGCTGCTCACGAGTGAACTCGTCACCAACGCACTCGTCCACACCGACCACGACGCGGTCCTGACGGCCACCGTCGGACCCCGTGGACTACGGGTGGAGGTACGGGACTTCGTGGCTCGCAGGCCCAGACTGCGCGTACCGAACGCCGACGACGGTACGCACGGCCGGGGCCTGTTCCTCGTCCAGTCCCTCGCCGACGCGTGGGGCGTACGGGCGCACGGGGTGGGGAAGGCGGTGTGGTTCGAACTCGACGCGGGCGCCGCGTGACCGACACGACGCGAGGGGGGTACGGCCACCCGGCCGTACCCCCCTCGCGTGGTTCCCGAAGGCCTTAACCGAACTGCTGCTCAAGGTCCTTGAGCTTGCGCTCCAGGGAGTCGAGCCGCGGCAGGGCCATGGTGTCGTCCTCCGCGGTGAGGTCGACGGTGATCGGCTCAGTGCCTTGACGGACCGGCTGAAGGGACGGACGCGAGCGCACGGGCAGCTGTTCCGGCGTCGTAGATATGGCAGGCTCCGCGGTGGCTCGGTCGCCGCCCCGCTCCAGGGCCTGGGTCTCGACCTGCCGGCCGCCGCCGCGGCCGATGAATCCGCGGTGCCCCCGGCTGATGGCCTTGAGCTGGGCCCGCTCCAGACGGTCCGCCTCGCGGCGGCGCAGCCGGTTCGTCTCCTTCTGGCGCTGGTCCTCGCGGACCTCGTCGACCGCCTCATCGAGGCTGCGCACGTTCTCCAGGAGCATGAGCGACCAGGCCTTGTACGTCTCACGCGGCGCCCGCAGCCAGCGGACCACGCGGATCTGCGGCAGCGGACGGGGCACCAGGCCCTGCTCGCGCAGCGCCGCCCGGCGGGTCTGCTTCAGCGCGCGGTCGAACAGGACGGCCGCGGAAAGGGACATGCCGGAGAAGAACTGCGGCGCGCCGTCGTGGCCCAGGCCCCTGGGCGCGTGCACCCAGTTGAACCAGGCCGCGGCACCCGCGAACGTCCACACCAGTATCCGGGAGCCGAGCGCCGCGTCACCGTGGCTGGCCTCACGCACCGCGAGCACCGAGCAGAACATCGCCGCGCCGTCCAGGCCGAAGGGGACCAGGTACTCCCAGCCGCCGGACAGGTTCAGGTTCTGCTGGCCGAAGCCGACCAGGCCATGGAAGGAGAGGGCGGCGGCGACCGCCGCACAGCAGAAGAGGAGGACATAGGAGGCGGTGCCGTATATGGCTTCCTTGCGCCTGCGGCGCTCCTCGCTGCGCTCCCACGAGTCGTCCTTAGCGTGCTCCCCGCTGGACCGCTTGCTCCGCGCCAGCACCGCCATCGCCGCCAACATGCCCAGGAGCAGTACGGCGCCCGGAAGCAGCCAGTTCAGCGATATGTCGGTCAGTCTCATCTGGGGTCCCTTGCATTGGGATAGGGCGTAACGCCCGCCATAGTGGCCCAATCCCACCGGCCCTCAGGGGGTTTCGGGGCAAGAGGCCGCCAAGGAGGTGCAAGGGATTGCCCAGGGCGGCGTTCTGCTCGAACTGCCGCGTGAGGGGCGGGAGTTGAGTTCGAATAAGACTACCCGTACGGGTGGTTCCACGGAAAGTTCCTGCGGCAGGTGAGGAAATTGTGAATCCCCTGTAACCGGCCGGGAGTCGTACGGGAGTCCTGTTCACGGATGATCTTACGGGACCGGTGGATGCGACCGTTCCGCGGGGTCCCTCAACTGGCTGCCGCCGCCAGCAGTTTGACGACCCGGTCGGCGTCGCAGGTGCGCGGGCAGGTGGCGCACGTGTCCTGCGGTTCGAGGGTGTAGTACATGCAGCAGCTGATCCGGTCCCGGGTGGGCAGCGGCTCGCCGGCCGGTCCGCTCAGCTCACGGAAGGCCGCCGAGCCGACGTACGGCTTGGTCGTGCCCGGCAGGAGCAGCTCCAGCTCGCGCTCCGCCCGCCGCCGCTCGTGCTCGCCGAGCAGTCCGGCGACGTACCAGAGTCCCTCGACCACCTCGTCGGTCACCATGCCCCACAGGGCCCGCCCGCGTCGCCGCATCCGCGGTCCGAACCCGGCGAGCAGCGGCTCCATGTGCTCGGCGACGGCGTCCCGCACCTCGGCACGCAGCGCCTCCTCGTCCGGGATCACCCGGGCACCGGGCAGCGCCGCGGCCGGATCACCCGGCAGACAGGCGAAGGCGCCGGCCCGTACGGCGAAGTCCATCGGGCCCCGGGTCCGGTCGTACGACACCCGCGTCACGGGGAAGCGCGGCACCCGGCGGTGCAGGAACCAGGGCAGGGTGATCAGCAGACACGCGGGCCAGGCGTACCGGTGCAGTCCGAAGCTCGCGATGACGTCCGGCCGGCCGGGGCGTCCGTGATCGCGCCGGACCTGTGCGTCGTCCCACACCAGGAAGGCGTCGAGGCCGTCCCCGCCCGCCGCGAGCGCGTGGGCTCCGACCCATCCCCCGCCCCGGGGTGCCGGCTCCGCCGGCCCCAGCTCGCGCACCGTCATGCCCGGAAAGACCTCGGTCAGACGGTTGTAGGCGTCTGTGAGGGCCGAGCCGGGAGCGGGCATGTGGGGCCACCAATCCAGGACAGTTGTGCGACCGCGTTGCACAGACGTTCTAAAGGTAAGGCTAACCTTACCCAAGATCATCACGCTTTGAACCATCGGCTTCTGCGCCTAAGGTGCTTGACGGGTGAGTAGCAACCCGTCGTAATGACCCCAAGTACCGACACGTCCGGAGGAGGCTCCTTGTGAAGCAGGGCACACAGGGCTCCACCGGGACGGAGATCACCGGGCCGGTACGGGTGCCGTCGCAGGCGCGTGCCCACGGCGCGCTGCCGGAGCCCCAGGTCGAACGCACCCGCGCCGCCGACGCCGTACCGAAGGCCCGGGGCGGGCGCCCGCCCGCCGAGCACCCCTTGCCGACGCCGTCCTCCGTGGTCCCCGCAGAGCAGCCGCCGGTGTCGCCGCCCTCCGTGTCCGCCGAACACCGCGCCCGGCCCCTCGTCCAGCGGGCCTCCGTGCGCGGACAGATCGTCGACGCCCTGCGCACCGCGCTGGTGACCGGCGAGCTGATCCCCGGCGAGGTCTACTCGGCGCCCGTCCTCGGCGAGCGCTTCGGCGTCTCCGCGACGCCCGTCCGTGAGGCCATGCAGCAGCTCGCGCTGGAGGGCGCCGTCGAGGTCGTCCCCAACCGCGGCTTCAGGGTCGTCGAGCGGGGCGCCCGGGAGCTGGCGGAACTGGCCGAGGTCCGCGCCCTGATCGAGGTGCCGGTCGTACTGCGGCTGGCGCGTACGGTGCCGGCCGAGCGCTGGGCGGAACTGCGACCGGTCGCCGAGGCCACGGTGCGGGCCGCGTCGACCGGCTGCCGGGCGACGTACGCCGAGTCGGACCGCGCCTTCCACCGCGCGGTCCTCGCCCTCGCCGGCAACGAACAGCTGGTCCAGATCGCCGACGACCTCCACCGCCGCGCCCAGTGGCCCCTGACCGGCGGCCCGGCCGCACGCGGCCGAGCCGAACTGGTCGCGGACGCGGCGGAACACACCGCCCTGCTGGACGCGTTGATCGCCGGAATTCCCGACGTGGTGCGAGCGCTGGTGGGGGAGCACTTCACGGGGGTGGGCTGAGTCGAGCGGGGGAGCACTTCGCGGGTGGCGGGCTGAGCCGAGTGGCGCATCCCGCCCGCACCGCTCAGGCCGTTGCCGCCCCCGCTGCCGGTGGCAGTGGTGCCAACTGGCGTGACAGCCACGTCGGTACGCCGCCCAGCAGGCGGAACAGCCGCCGTGCCTCCTCCCGGAGGCGGGACGCCTCCGGCTCCACCTCCGCGTCGGCCAGCGAGGCCAGCGCCGGAGCGGTGCCGACCAGGTAGCCCAACTCCTCCCGGATCCGCAGCGATTCGCTGAAGCCGTGCCGCGCCTCCGCCAACTCCCCGTCCCGCAGGGCGAGTCCGGCGAGATGGCGCCAAGTGAAGGACAGCAGAAGGGGATCGGCGTGGGCCACCGCTCCCGCGTGCGCCCGCCGGTACGCCGCCCGCGCGGCCTGCGGCGAGCGGGTGAGGTTCTCGGCGAGGAGCCCGCGCCGGAAGTCCAGCAGGGCCCGCCCCGGCGCCCCCGGAGCGATCAGCGCCGCCGCCCGCCCGAGCGCGGCCCGCGCCTCGTCGGCCCGGTCGCGGACCTGGTGCAGCGTGGCCGCGTACGCAAGTTGCCCTCTTTCACAAGCGGCGGCGCCCCGCTCGTCGTCGGTGTGGGCCAGCGCCTCGGCCGTGCGCAGCGCGTCCTCGGCCTCCTCCCAGCCCTGCTCGGTGTAGAGACACCGTTCGACCAGCAGCGCGGCCCGCTGCAACGCCGCGTCCGCGCCCACCGGCTGGAGCAGGGCTGCCGCGTCGGCCCAGCAGGCGCGTGAGCGCAGCCGCCATACCGCGGTCTGGAGTGGATCGTCAGGGGTCGTTCCGTTACCAGACATGGCGGTATACGCCACCTCGCCCTCCCCGGCACACCATTGAGCTGTTGAGTGGTGGCCGCATCTCAGCACGAATTCCGGGGCCCGGCCAAGAGGGTGGGTGAAGGATTTCACAAAGTCGTGGGATCCCCGGCGGCGCCGGATGTCAGCTCATCCTCAACGCCAGGAAGAAATCCAGCTTGTCCTCCAGCCGGGAAAGGTCACGACTCGTCAACTGCTCGATTCGCCCCACCCGGTAGCGCAGTGTGTTGACGTGCAGGTGGAGCCGGGTCGCGCAGCGGGTCCAGGAGCCGTCGCAGTCGAGGAACGCCTCCAGGGTCGGGATCAGCTCCGCGCGGTGCCGACGGTCGTAGTCCCGCAGGGGGTCCAGAAGACGGGCCGTGAACGCCCGGCGGACGTCGTCCGGGACGAAGGGCAGCAGCAGGACGTGCGAGGCCAGCTCCTGGTGGCCCGCCGCGCACACCCGGCCGGGCCGGGCCGCCGCCACCCGGCGGGCGTGCCGGGCCTCCTCCAGCGCGCCGCGCAGCCCCTCCGCCGAGTGCACGGCCGCGCTGACGCCCAGCGTGACCCGGCCGTCGTCGTCGAGCCCGGCGGCGAGCGGGTCCCGTACGGACTCCAGCAGGACGTCGGCGAGGATGCCCGTCTCGGAGCCGTCGTGCTCGGTCGACATCGCGGGCAGCGGGACCAGCGCGATGGCCTCGTCGCCGGTGTGGGCGACCGCGATCCGGTCGGACGGCTCGGTGCCGCCGGCCAGCGGGTCCACCAGGATCTCCTCCAGCAGCGACTGGGCGACCACACCGCCCTCGATGTCCCCGCCGTCCCACTCGACGCGGGCCACGACGACCTGCCAGTGCGGTGCCGCCCCCAGACCGGGCAGCAGGACCGGCGCGGCGACGCGCAGACGCGCGGCGATCTCGGCGGGCGCCGCGCCCGTCTGGACCAGCTCCAGGATCTCCTGGGCGAGCCGCCGCCGCACCGTGCGGGCGGCGTCCCTGCGGTCCCGCTCGACCGCGATCAGCTGGGTGACGCCCTGGAGCAGGTCGAGCCGCTCCTCCGGCCAGTCCCCGGCGTCCGCCTCGACGGCCAGCAGCCAGTCCGACAGCACCGTCTCGCGCACGTCCCGCGAGGCCTGCGGGGAGCGTCCGCTGCTGCGGACCGGGAACAGCGAGTACGTCGTCGAGCCGAGCGTCAGCCGGTGCGGGCCGCGCCGGCCTGTGCGGGCGGCCGCGAGATGCTCCGCCGCGAGCTTCGCGCAGATGTCGGCGGGCAGCGCCGGGCCCGTGGTCTTGGAGCCCGCGATCAGCCGCCCGGTCGGCGACAGCACCCAGGCCCGCAGATCCAGGTCGGAGCCGAGCAGGTCCAGGACGACGTCCGGGCCGCCGCCCGCCGGGCCCGAGGTCATCATCCGGCGGTGCCGGTCCACCACGGCCGCCAGGTCACCGGCCCGCTCGCCGCTGACCTGCCGTACGACATGCTCGGTGATCGTCGCGAACGCCACCGACTCGTGCACCGCGAACAGCGGCAGCCGGTTGCGCGTACAGGCCTGCACCAGGTCGTCCGGCACATCGCCGAGCTCCGCCTCGCCCGCCGCCAGCGCCGCCACCCCGGCCTGCACCAGGATCCGCACGAACGCGTCGGAGTCGGCGGCGTCCCTTCGCCACGCCAGCCCCGTGAGCACCAGCTCGCCGCCCGACAGATAGCGGCTCGGATCCCGCAGGTCCGTGGTCATCACACCGCGTACGGTGCGGTCCAGCTCGTCCTCGCCGCCGAGCAGCCGCAGGCCCAGCGCGTCGGTGTCCAGCAGTGCGCGCAGCCGCATTCTCGTCGCCGCCGATCTTTGTCTCGAAATCTACGATGAACAGTGAGGCCCCTGTGCGGGAGGCGCCTGTCCGGTGGGGCCGGTGTGCTCCGCGCACCGCCCCTCGGGCTGTGTCCCAGGTCACGCCCAGTGTGTCGCGCGTTTCCACAGGAAAACATGGAGGTTACTGAGGCCCTCCGTTCATACGAATCTACAAGATGCCCGCCCCGACCAGCCAACTCCTTCAGAGTTTCCGTGACTGACCCCGTCGGAGCACGTCGCTGTGTACTGGCCCCACTCCGCGTGAACAACTCATGAACGAGCCGGGCCCGCCGCACACGATCTGGCTCGATCCGTACCACCCACGAGACGCAGAAGAGAGCCGGTCATGGACTTCCTTCGCCCCGCCAGCTGGGAGGAGGCGCTCGCCGCCAAGGCTGAGCACCCCACCGCTGTGCCCATTGCGGGCGGCACCGATGTGATGGTCGAGATCAACTTCGACCACCGGCGGCCCGAGTACCTGCTCGACCTGAACCGGGTCACCGACCTCACCGAGTGGGAGGTCGGCCAGGACTCGGTGCGGCTCGGCGCCTCCGTCCCGTACACCGGCATCATGGAGAACCTCCGTGCCGAGCTGCCGGGCCTCGCCCTGGCCTCGCACACGGTCGCCTCCCCGCAGATCCGCAACCGCGGCGGCGTCGGCGGCAACCTCGGCACCGCCTCCCCGGCCGGCGACGCCCACCCCGCGCTCCTCGCGGCCGGCGCCGAGGTCGAGGTCGAGTCGGTGCGCGGCTCGCGCCTGATCCCGATCGACGACTTCTACACCGGAGTCAAGCGCAACGCGCTCGCGCCCGACGAGCTGATCCGCGCGGTCCACATCAAGAAGGCCGACGGCCCGCAGCAGTACTCCAAGGTCGGCACCCGCAACGCGATGGTCATCGCGGTCTGCGCCTTCGGTCTGGCCCTGCACCCCGAGACCCGCACGGTCCGCACCGGCATCGGTTCGGCGGCCCCCACCCCGGTCCGGGCGAAGGCCGCGGAGGAGTTCCTGAACGCCGCGCTCGAAGAGGGCGGCTTCTGGGACAACGGAAAGATCATCACCCCGTCGGTCGCCAAGCAGTTCGCGGACCTGTGCTCCGCCGCCTGCAACCCGATCGACGACGTCCGGGGCACGGCGAGCTACCGCCGCCACGCGGTCGGCATCATGGCCCGCCGCACGCTGACCTGGACCTGGGAGTCGTACCGCGGCACCGCCGCTCGCACGGAGGGAGTCGCGTAATGCGCGTCAATTTCACGGTCAACGGCCGTCCGCAGGAGGCCGACGACGTCTGGGAGGGCGAGAGCCTGCTCTACGTCCTGCGTGAGCGCATGGGCCTGCCCGGCTCCAAGAACGCCTGCGAGCAGGGCGAGTGCGGTTCCTGCACGGTCCGCCTGGACGGTGTGCCGGTCTGTTCGTGTCTGGTCGCGGCCGGTCAGGTCGAGGGCCGTGACGTCGTCACGGTCGAGGGCCTCGCGGACTTCGCCAAGCAGCGCGCCGAGCACGGCGGTTGTGCGAGCGGTGCCTGCGGTACGTCCATGCAGGACGCCCAGCAGTGGGCGGCCAAGGGCCAGGACTCGCAGACCGGCGAGGGCACCGAACTCTCCCCGATCCAGCAGGCGTTCATCGACGCCGGCGCCGTCCAGTGCGGCTTCTGCACCCCGGGTCTGCTGGTCGCCGCCGACGAGATGCTGGAGCGCAACCCGAACCCCACCGACGCGGACATCCGCGAGGCGCTGTCGGGCAACCTGTGCCGCTGCACCGGCTACGAGAAGATCATGGACGCGGTCCGCCTCGCGGCCGCCCGGCAGGGAGAGGCGGTCTGACCATGCCCACGAAACCCACCAGCGGCGCGCCCACCAAGATCACCCAGGGTTCGCAGACCAAGGGCGGCATCGGCGAGTCCACGCTCCGCCCGGACGGCACCCTCAAGGTCACCGGCGAGTTCGCGTACTCGTCCGACATGTGGCACGAGGACATGCTCTGGGGCCAGATCCTGCGCTCCACGGTCGCGCACGCCGAGATCGTGTCCATCGACACCAGCGAGGCCCTCGCCCTGCCGGGCGTCTACGCCGTCATGACGTACGACGACCTGCCCACGGACGTGAAGAACTACGGCCTGGAGATCCAGGACACCCCGGTCCTCGCGCACGGCAAGGTACGCCACCACGGCGAGCCGGTCGCGATCGTCGCCGCCGACCACCCGGAGACCGCGCGCCGCGCGGCCGCCAAGATCAAGGTCGACTACCGCGAGCTGCCCGTCATCACCGACGAGGCCTCCGCGACGGCGCCGGACGCGATCCTGGTCCACGAGGGCCGCGATGACCACCACATCGGTCATGTCCCGCACCCCAACATCGTGCACCGTCAGCCGATCATCCGCGGCGACGCCGAAGAGGCCGCCCGGCGCGCCGACTTCGTCGTCAAGGGCGAGTACACCTTCGGCATGCAGGACCAGGCCTTCCTCGGTCCCGAGTCGGGTCTCGCGGTGCCGGACGAGGACGGCGGCGTCCACCTCTACATCGCCACCCAGTGGCTGCACAGCGACCTCAAGCAGATCGCCCCGGTCCTCGGACTGCCCGAGAGCAAGGTCCGTATGACGCTGTCCGGCGTCGGCGGTGCCTTCGGCGGCCGCGAGGACATCTCGATGCAGATCCACGCCTGTCTGCTGGCGCTGCGCACCGGCAAGCCGGTCAAGATCGTCTACAACCGCTTCGAGTCCTTCTTCGGCCACGTGCACCGCCACCCGGCGAAGCTCTACTACGAGCACGGCGCGACCAAGGACGGCAAGCTCACGCACGTCAAGTGCCGGATCGTCCTGGACGGCGGCGCGTACGCCTCCGCGTCCCCCGCGGTCGTCGGCAACGCCTCCTCCCTCTCGATCGGCCCGTACGTGGTCGACGACGTCGACATCGAGGCCATCGCCCTCTACACCAACAACCCGCCCTGCGGCGCCATGCGCGGCTTCGGCGCGGTGCAGGCGTGCTTCGCCTACGAGGCGCAGATGGACAAGCTCGCCGACCAGGTGGGCATGGACCGGGTCGCCTTCCGTCAGCTCAACGCGATGGAGCAGGGCACGATCATGCCGACCGGCCAGCCGGTCGACTCGCCGGCCCCGGTCGCCGAACTCCTGCGCCGCGTCAAGGCGATGCCGCTCCCGCCGGAGCAGCAGTGGCTCGCGGCCGGCGAGGAGGCCGACGTACGACAGCTGCCCGGCGGTCTGTCCAACACCACGCACGGCGAGGGTGTCGTCCGCGGTGTCGGCTACGCGGTCGGCATCAAGAATGTCGGCTTCTCCGAGGGCTTCGACGACTACTCCACCGCCAAGGTCCGTATGGAGGTCGTCGGCGGCGAGCCGGTGGCCACCGTCCACACGGCGATGGCAGAGGTCGGCCAGGGCGGCGTCACCGTCCACGCGCAGATCGCCCGCACCGAGCTGGGCGTCACGCAGGTGACCATCCACCCGGCCGACACACAGGTGGGCAGCGCCGGTTCGACCTCGGCCTCCCGGCAGACGTACGTCACCGGCGGCGCGGTCAAGAACTCCTGCGAGCTGGTCCGCGAGAAGGTCCTGGAGCTCGGCCGCCGCAAGTTCGGCTCGTACCACCCGGCGTGGGCCACCGCCGAACTCCTCCTGGAGGGCGGCAAGGTCGTCACCGACGGCGGCGAGGTCCTCGCGGACCTGGCCGAGGTGCTGGAGGGCGAGAGCGTCGAGGTGGAGGCCGAGTGGCGGCACCGCCCGACCGAGGCCTTCGACCTCCGGACCGGCCAGGGCTTCGGCCACGTCCAGTACTCCTTCGCCGCGCACCGCGCGGTCGTCGAGGTGGACACCGAACTCGGCCTGGTCAAGGTCATCGAGCTGGCCTGCGCCCAGGACGTCGGCAAGGCGCTCAACCCGCTGTCCGTCATCGGCCAGATCCAGGGCGGCACCACCCAGGGCCTCGGTGTCGCGGTGATGGAAGAGATCATCGTCGACCCCAAGACGGCCAAGGTCAGGAACCCCTCCTTCACGGACTACCTGATCCCCACCATCCTCGACACGCCGACCATCCCCGTCGATGTGCTCGAACTCGCCGACGACCACGCCCCGTACGGGCTCCGTGGCATCGGCGAGGCCCCCACCCTGTCGTCCACCCCGGCCGTCCTCGCGGCGATCCGGAACGCGACCGGGCTGGAACTCAACAGGACGCCGGTCAGGCCCGAACACCTCACGGGCACGGCGTAACCGCCCAGTTGAAGCTCTCCGGGCGGCGCAGGGAACGTCACAACCTCCATCGCGCCGCCCGGAGCACCAAGTCCCGCACCGCTCGCGGTACTTGAGCATGTCCCTGTACCACATCTGTTCGTTCGTCTCGGGCCGTCCCCCGGGTCGTGCGGCCGAAGCACCTTCCCAAATCCCGCAGCCGCACAGGCGGTTGACGGGGGCCCCTGTGAACCTTGGGAGTAGGCCCACATGACCCAGCAGTCACTGGAGCCGGAGACCGTTGCCGACGACGCGGGAGAAGGCACCCGCGTCCCGGCCGGACGGTCCTGGCTCGACCGGTACTTTCACATATCCAGGAGAGGATCCACGGTCGCGCGCGAGGTGCGCGGCGGCGTCACGACCTTCATGGCGATGGCGTACATCCTCCTGCTCAACCCCCTGATCCTGTCCGGCAAGGACGCGGCGGGGGACACCCTCGGCCAGAATGCCCTCATCACCGCGACCGCGTTCGCGGCGGCCTTCACCACACTGCTGATGGGCTTCTTCGGCAAGGTGCCGCTCGCCCTCGCCGCCGGCCTCTCCGTCTCCGGCGTCCTGTCCTCACAGGTCGCCCCGCAGATGACCTGGCCGCAGGCCATGGGCATGTGCGTGATGTACGGCGTCATCATCATGCTGCTGGTCGTCACCGGCCTGCGCGAGATGATCATGAACGCCATCCCGCTGGCCCTCAAGCACGCGATCACCATGGGCATCGGCCTGTTCGTCGCCCTGATCGGCTTCTACAAGGCCGGCTTCGTCCATCAGGGCAAGGCGACCCCGGTGACCCTGGGTCCCACGGGTGAACTCGCGGGCTGGCCGGTCCTGCTCTTCGCCGCCACCCTGCTCGCCATCTTCATGCTCCAGGCCCGCGGCGTCCCCGGCGCGATCCTGATCGGCATCGTCGGCGGCACGGTCCTGGCGGTGATCCTCAACGCCCTCGACGTGATCGACCCCGGGCAGTGGGCGAGCGGCGCCCCCGAACTCCACGGCAGCGCGGTCTCGATGCCGGACTTCTCGATCTTCGGCGACGTCGAGTTCGGCGGCTGGGGCGAGGTGGGAGCGATGACGGTCGGCATGATCGTCTTCACTCTGGTCCTGGCGGGCTTCTTCGACGCGATGGCGACGATCATCGGCGTCGGCACGGAGGCCAAGCTGGCCGACGAGCAGGGCCGCATGCCGGGCCTCTCGAAGGCCCTCTTCATCGACGGTGCGGGCGGCGCGATCGGCGGCGTGGCCGGAGCGTCCGGCCAGACGGTGTTCGTGGAGTCGGCGACGGGTGTCGGCGAGGGCGCCCGCACGGGTCTGTCGTCGGTGGTGACGGGCCTGTTCTTCGCGGCGTGCCTCTTCTTCACCCCGCTGACGGCGATAGTGCCGGGCGAGGTGGCGGCGGCGGCCCTGGTCGTGATCGGCGCCATGATGATGATGAACGCCCGGCACGTGGACTGGGCGGACCGCGCGACGGCGATCCCGGTCTTCCTGACCGTCGTCATCATGCCGTTCACGTACTCGATCACGGCGGGCGTCGCCGCGGGTGTCATCTCGTACGTCGCCATCAAGGTCGCCCAGGGCAAGGCGCGGGAGATCGGGGCGTTCATGTGGGCCCTGACAGTGATCTTCTTCGTCTATTTCGCCCTCAATCCCCTTGAGAGCTGGATGGGCGTGCACTAGCGCCCTGCTGTAGTCGCTGCACACAACTTCCGTTAGGAGACCGAGAGATGCTGGACATCGCCGAAGAGCTGCACCGGTGGGTCGAGCAGGGACGCGACTTCGCCGTGGCCACCGTGGTGGCGGTCGGCGGCAGCGCCCCTCGCCAGCCCGGCGCCGCCCTCGCGGTCGACGCCGACGGCACGGCGATCGGCTCGGTCTCCGGCGGCTGTGTGGAGGGCGCGGTGTACGAGCTGTGCCAACAGGCGTTGCAGGACGGCGAGACGGTCCTGGAACGCTTCGGCTACAGCGACGACGACGCCTTCGCGGTAGGCCTGACCTGCGGCGGCATCATCGACATCCTGGTGACGCCGGTACGGGTGGGAGACCCGGTCCGCGAGGTGATCACCGCGGGCCTCGCCGCCGCGGCGACGGGCGAGGCGGCGGCGGTGGCTCGGGTGGTCTCGGGCCCGGCGGAGCTGATGGGCCGGGCGCTGCTGGTCCGCCCCGACGGCGCCTACGACGGCGGCTTCGGCGCCCACCCCGAACTGGACCGCACGGTCGCGGCGGAAGCGGGCGCGTTCCTGGACGCCGGCCGCACGGGCACCCTGGAGATCGGAGAGCAGGGCTCGCGTTGCGGAGCACCGCTCTCTGTGTTGGTGGAGTCCTCGGTCCCGGCCCCCCGGATGATCGTCTTCGGTGCGATCGACTTCGCGTCGGCGCTGGTGCGGGTGGGCAAGTTCCTCGGCTACCACGTCACGGTGTGCGACGCCCGGCCCGTCTTCGCCACGAAGGCCCGCTTCCCCGAGGCGGACGAGATCGTGGTGGAGTGGCCGCACAAGTACCTGGAGCGGACGGAGGTCGACGCCCGTACGGTCCTGTGCGTCCTGACCCACGACGCGAAGTTCGACATACCGCTGCTGCGGCTGGCGTTGCGGCTTCCGGTGGCGTACGTGGGCGCGATGGGCTCCCGCCGGACCCACCTGGACCGGAACGAGCGCCTGCGCGAAGTCGGCGTGACCGAGCTGGAGCTGGCGCGCCTGAGGTCGCCGATCGGGCTGGACCTCGGGGCACGTACGCCGGAGGAGACGGCGTTGTCGATCGGGGCGGAGATTGTCGCCAACAGGCGTGGGGGGAGCGGGGTCTCGCTCACGGGGGCGCACACGCCGATCCACCATGACGTGACGTCGCTGTCCGCGCCGGCGGGGCGGATCGGGTCGGTGGCCTGAGAGCCGCTGTTTCAGCCGTCGTGCATACGGACCCAGCCGACCGTGGTCCTGCGGTCCCAGGGGACCATGCGAACGCGGTCGGTGGCCCAGGAGGGCCAGCGGTGGCGGGGGTAGGGGAGGAAGACGACGGGCGTACAGCCTGCTCGGCCGAGCCGGTCGAGGAAGCGTTCCCAGTCGGCCTGCCCCGCTCGCCGATGGCGGGGAGGGCCGCCGAGGCCCAAGTCGGTGAGAACGAGGACCCGGGTGCCGGAGGCGGGCGGATCGTACGGTTGCCACGGCCAACGGTCCGCCGGACCGGCCCCGTTGCCGGGAGAATCCTCGAAATGGAGGATGTCGGTGGTGTCCTGGCCGACCGTCTTGCGGATGTGCGCGATCAACTCGTCCTGATCCCGGTGGAACGGCTGCATGCCGGTTCCCCGGTCGACCAGCACCTGGACGCCGAACCGCAGCGTCGGGGCCGGGCGACGTGGCAGCGTACTCAAGGGCAGCCCCTTGGCCAGCCTTCCCACCGCGCGGTGGATGTCCACTTCGCCGTCGGGCTCCCGGCGGGAGACGGCGGCCTGGATGATGGCGGACGTCGACTTGGGCGCGAGCAGCGGCTCGCGCACCGGTGGACGCCCGGTGCGCGAGGCGGTGGCCAGGGCGGGCGTGGTCCAGGCGACGCGCGGTCGGCCCGCCCGCACCAGGGGGGTGAGCAGCGTCGGTCCGTCACCGGGTGCGGGGACGGAGACCTTGGCGGGAGCCGGTGGCGGCAGTGCCGGTCCCGGAGCGGCGGTGGGGGCACGGAACTCGGGTGCGGCGTCCGGAACTTGGGGTAGTGGGTCGCCGTCCGGTACCGGGAGAGGACGTACGGCCTCGGCGTCGGCGCTCGTCTCGACACCGAGCAACTCGCGCACGGCCCGCACGGTCTCCGGGTCCCCGCCCCCCAGGGCGGCCATGGCACGGGCCACATCACCCAGCCAGATGCCCGACGACGTCATGGTCAGGCTTCCGGCTGCTGCGGTTTGAGCAGGGTGAGCTTCTTCAGCTCGCCCCAGTCGGGGTGCTCGGTGTCGATCATCAACTCCTTGCAGGCACGCAGCGCGTCGAGGAACTCCGCGGTGCTGGGCGGCCGCAGTCCCTGCTGCTTGGCATACGTCCGCGTCTCCACCAGCGCGTCGGCGAGTTCCTCGGCGAGTGCCCGGTCGGCGGCGGTGAAGGCGCCGACGGCGGTCTGGAAGTGCTTCTCGGCGATCTTCACCAGACGGGTTTGGTCCGGTTCCTCAAGCATGAGGACGACACAGCGGCGCAGGAAGGCCTGGGGCAGCTCCCTTTCCTCGTTGGTCGTGATGATCACCAAGTGACGACCGGGCTCCTCGCCCTCGGACGGGACGTGTTTGCCGACTTCCTCGCCTGTCTCCTGCACTGTGAACCGATGTGAACCGAGCGGCACGAGCAGGCTGTTGGGCATGTCGGGGTCGGCCTTGTCGATCTCGTCGATGAGGACGACGGCGCTGTGCTGCTCGCGCCCCCGGTTGACCTCCTCCCGGGGGTCGACGCGCTTGGTCTCCCGGTCGCCGCCCGCTGAGAGCGGGTTGAACGCCCACCACAACGGGCCCGGTGTCACGTACGCCGCGTCGTCGAGTTCGGTTCCCGGACGGCGGATCTGCGCGTCACCGAGGCGGCGCACATGGTCGTACGTCCACAGCAGGTCCCGGCCCTGGGTCCGCGAGGTGACCACCTGCTCGTAGTACCGCCACCGCCTGGTGAAGGCGATGTGCGCGGCGAGCGACGACTTGCCCGAACCCGGTTCCCCGCGCAGCAGCAGTGGTCGGCCGGTGGCCAGGGCGACGTCGACGGCCAGCTTGATCCGCTGGTGCATGAGGTAGACGCGGCCGTCGTGGCGGTCCGGAGCGTCCCAGTGGGGCGTGACGGGCTGAGGGAGGCCTTCACCGGTCATGCGCTTACCTCCTGGCCGTGGCGGCGATTGGGCAGGTCCATGAGTTCCTGGGTGAGCTGGTACCCGAGATCCTCGTCCTCCTCGGCGAGCGCCGGCAGGATCACGAGATCCGCCAGCCGGGGCGACAGTCGTGTACGGGCCGGATCGGACGCGTCGGCGAGCAACACGATGACCAGCCAGGGGAACAGGTCGTGCACACGGGCCACGATCCGCTCGACGAGCCGGGGCCGGACCTCGTGGACGTCGAGGATGAGACAGTGCAGATAGTCCTTGCGCGGACGGAAGTCCTGGGGCTTCTTTCTGGCGGAGAGGTAGAGCACTCGGCGCACGGCCTCGACGCATTGCGTCACGAAGTCGTCGAGCGCGTCCTCGCCCACTGGGATGCCGCCCGCGGTCTGGTACCGGTAGAACTTGATCCGCCGGCACATGGCACGGTCCACGTACTGTCCTGCGGTCTCGGTCTCCCGGGCGTTGAGAGCCACGAGGCGTTTCGACGCGAGCCCCTTCGGAGGGAGCAGCCGACGGGCCGCCGCCGCATCGATCCAGGTGGGTGTGAGAAGAGCGATGAGGTCCGTCAGCGGGCTGCCGCTCATGCTCCGCGCGATCTCGTGGACGGCGTCCCGGAGCCCCGCGACCGTCGCCGCGGCGAGCATGTGGTGCGCGAGGAACTCGGCGCCACCCGCGAACGCCGCTATCTGAGGCAGGTCTTCTTCCCTGATGCCGAGGGCGCGGCCGGTGGCCGTCAGAGCCCTCTGGTCGTGGATCGTGTTCAGCAGTCTCGCCACGTCCTCGATCCAGCACCGCATGTGGTCGGTCTCGTGCCGTACGTCGGGCAGCTCGGCGAACTGGCCGAGCACCTCCTCGACGAGCCGGTCCGCGTACGAGCGGTCGGCCGCGCTGTAAGGGACCTTGTCGTACTGCAGGGGCAGAAGTTCTTCGAAGCCGCTCTGCCGCAGCTGTTCGGCCGTCACCTCACCGATCAGTACCGGCAGGACCCGCAGCGACGGACACAGGGATCGCCGCCACATCAGGATGTTGACCTCGCGACGCACCCAAGTGGACTCCAGGGCGGCCGCGTTCAGAAAGACCACGGCGACGTCGCACTCCGCTATCCATGACATCAGTTGCGGATACCACTCGCTGCCGGGCCGCAGCCGGACCTTGTCCAGCTTCACGTCGTAGTTCCGCGCCGCGGTCCTGAGCCCTTCGAAGACACGCAGGGTGATCCGCTCGGCCAGCGGATCGCCTCCGAAGCTGTGGCTGACGAACACGTTGATCATGGGCATTGCACTTCCGTGGCGCCCATGTGACGGCGTATCAGTGTGCTTCCCCCGAGCGTGTTCACAGGCCGATTCTGACGGAGGGGCGTGGTCGGGGGCAAAGGAGTCGGAGATACTCGGCACTGTGGAGGGGGATTTCGTCGAACCCGGGTTGTCCGAGGCCGTGCTGCCCATGCTCGGGCAGCTGTTCGGGCACGAGCCGACGTCTGCCGACAGGGCTGAACTGGAGCCTGTCATCGCAGAGTTCGTGCCGGCGGTGGTACGGCGAACGGTCGGGTACGCCGCTGTCGTCGACCTGTCCGAGGAGGAGTTGTCCGACGTCCTCAAAGTGGTGCGCGGGGCGGTACGGCTGCTGGTCCGCTGGGCGCCGGCGGACCTCCGGAACTGGGATGCGACACATGTCCGCCTGGCCGAACGGCTGTTGGACGAGATTCAGCGCCAAGGACTGTCGGCGCGGCAGCAACAGGAGGCGCGGCGCCTGGTGACGGCCGTCTGCCGTCTGGTGCTCGACTTCGTACGGACCCCCGATACGAGCGACATCGAGTTCGAACGCAGGTACCGGGAGTACGTCACAGCGAAGTACGGCAGCACACGCCTCTTCGGTGCGCCCTCCGGCGTCGGCCCCGTGACCGAGCTCGCCCCGACCTATGTGCCGCCGGTCGTGATCCGCCGCGCTTCGGACTTCGACGCGCAGCCGCGGTCGTTCGAGGAGGTCTCTCTCGAGAACCCCCGGCTCGTGCTGCGCGGCACGGCGGGGGCGGGCAAGACGACGGCCTTGCAGTGGCTCGCGGTACGGGCCGCAGCAGACCTCGGGTCGCAACCGTACGACCAGCCCGCCCTCGTACCGTTCTTCCTGCCGGTACGCGGCTTGATCCGAGAAGGCCTCCTGCCGGGGCCGTCGGGCCTCCTGTCGACCGGGGGCTGTCCGCTGTCCGCGCCCCCGGCCTGGGCGCGGCGGGTCCTGGCACAGGGACGCGGCCTTCTCCTCGTCGACGGCGTGGACGAACTCCCGGAAGCCGAACGTGCCCATGTGCGCCATTGGGTGGGAGAGCTGTGCGCCGCCTACCCACTGAACCGATGGGTCGTCAGCTGCCGCACCAAGGCCGTCGGCGAGAGCTGGCTCGGCGACCTCCATTTCGTTGATGTGCAGCTCCTCCCCTTCTCGGCTGCGGACGTGCGACGCGCCGTACGGCGCTGGTACCGGGCGCGTTACGGGAGTGCGGTGGCCGCCGCACGGGCGGAAGCACTGCTGTCGCTGCTGCGGGAGCGGGCCGACCTGGCGGAGATCGCCACCACTCCCTTGATGTGCGCGGTCCTGTGCGCGGTTCACGACGAGCGTGACGGACAGCTGCCGGGGACACGTGCCGCCCTGTACGCCGGCCTTCTGGAGATGATGCTCGGCAGGAGGGACGCCGAGCGGGGTGTCGCCCTGGACGTCCGAGGGACGCTTACGCAGGCAGTGCAGGTGAGGCTGCTCGGCGACCTCGCGTACTGGATGGTCCGCAACTGGCAGAACGCGGTGTCGTACAACCGGGCATGCCTGGTGATCGACGACAGCAGAGCACGGTTGACCCAGGTGCCCACTCCGGAGGAGGCGCTGGCCTTTCTCCTCAACCGCTCGGGCGTGCTGCGGTCGCTGCCCGACGGAGACATCGACTTCGTCCACCGCCCGTTCATGGACTATCTGACGGCCTACTCGCTGGTCGAGAACGGTGACTTCGGGCTGCTGGCCGAGCACGCCCACGACGACCGCTGGCGGGACATCTTCCTCTGCGCCGTAGGGCTGGCGAGGCCCCGCGAACGCTCGATGCTGCTCCAACTCGCCCTCGAACGCGGAGATGCGGCACCGGAGCGGTCCGACGCCGTGCGCATCCATCTGCTGGTCGCGGCCGGGCTCGCCGAGGCGCCCGAACTCGAACCGCGTGTGGCCCAAGCCGTGAGGGACCGCGTCGCCGGCCACCTCCCACCCCGAACCGCCACCGAGACAGCCGCGTTCGCCCTGCTCGGCGCGACGGTCCTCGAAGTGCTCCCGCACCCGGCCCAGGTCCCTCAGGACGAGACCGACGCCTTCCTGGAACTGCTTGAGCGGATCCCGGGCCCGGAAGCCGAAGCGCTCGCCCGCCGCTTTGCACCACCGCCCCGCCGGCCCGCCCTCCTGGCGATACCCGCCGGCCTTCCCGAACCCCCGCCCGGCGCCCGTCGGCTGGCCGTGGCCCTCAGCGTCGCGACCCGCATCGAACCGGAGCTGATCCGGGCCGTCCGCCTGCGCGTGTTCCCCCTCCTGGACGCGGGCGACGAGGCGGACCTCTGGTTCAGCCCCTGGACGGCGGCCCAGACACCACAAGCGATGGCGCTTCGCACGGAGCTGTTGCCGGCCCTGCGGGCCGAACTGGCGGAACTGCTCGCGGCAAGCGCCCCGGACGACCCCCTCTGGCAGCTCGGCAACGTCCTGGAGCAGGTCCACGTCCACATCTCACCCGCGCTGCGCGTCGAGGAGCGGCTCAATTGGCTCGATGTGAGCGGAGGGCTGACCGTCGAGGACGGTTCGGCGACCGTCGACGCCCTGCTGCTCCCCGCGCTCCGCGCGCTCGTCGAGGAACACCGTGAGGGCATCGCCGACTGGCTGGCCGGTGCCTGGCCCCGGCTGCCCGAGTCGGTACGCGCGAGCACGGCAGCCTGGCAGCTGGTGACGGCCGCCGTGTATCGGGTGCCCGACGTCGCCCTGGAGCACCGGCCGGCCCCGCCCGGGGTGACCGCCGACGACGTGGCCGTCATCGGGGACGCGGTCGGTGACGCCCTGCTGACGGTGTCCCGGTCCGGCTTCTCGCTGACGCTGGGCGCCGAACGGGCCACCTCCCAGGACACGGCGATTGTCGTGCCGGACACGTATCCCCGGGTCGTCGAAGTGCTGAGCGACGGGGCCGTCCCGCGCACGGTGACGGTTCCGCCCGGGGAGACCCGGTCCGTTCCTGTGGGGGGCGGGCCGGTTCGGCTGCGGACGCCGCGGGGGGACGTCTACGAGGTGGGGCCGGCGGCCGGGGCGGAGGCGGACGGTGCCGGTGCGCTCGATGGGGCGGCAGAGCCGGGTGAACCGGAGCCGGGAGCACTTCGGCAGCGGCATCCGCGCAACGGCTCGTTCCTCCTGCGTACGTCCGCCGGAGCGCTGGCCGCGACCGTCTCCGAGGTCGCGACGGACGTGTGGCAGGCGGAAGTCCGCAAACATCCGCGAACGTCGGCCGACCCCAGCAGGCTGGACGAGTTGCGCGGTGACTTCGCCGCGCTGGCGGCGGTCCTGCTCGATGCCGGCCTCGAAGCGGTCACGGTGTTGCTGGGCGAACTCGGCGGGCCGGCCGACGGACCGGCGGACGTCACGCTGGCGGGCTGGGACCCCGCGACCGGCGAACCCGCCTACGTGTGCGTCGAGTTGAGACCCTGGCCGGTGCTGGGCGTGGACCCTGACGAACCTCGTCTCGTCCGGTTCGGCGACCACGGCAACGGAGTCAATCCCTTGGAGCGCGCGCGTGCCCGCAGGGCCCACCTGTACGACACGAACGCGCCGTTGAGGCGTCGCTCCCGGACGGTCGACGTGGCGGCCTTTCTGTACAACACGACCGGCCGGAGCACGGCAGGCTCCGATCGGCTCTTCCTCGCCGACGACCGGGCACTGTTCACGGACTGGCTGCGCAACCGTATCGCCGCCGGTTCCGGGACGGACGCGGCGGACCTGCTGCTGGCGGGCGCGCACGTCCCCTTGCCAGGAGTGCTGACCGCCCTCGGAAACCACGAGTCGCCCCTGCCCTTCCACCCGCTGCGTGCGCAGACACTCGTGGTGGGCCTGGCCATGGCCGCGGTGAGTCGGCGGGAGAAGCGGGTCCTGCTGGTGAGAGGGGCAGCGGGTACGGGAAAGACGGCAGCGGCGGTGAGGCTATTCCTGGAGGTGCGGCAGCTCGGGGCCACAGCGGTCTACGTCACCGGCTGGACCCCCTTCGGGGAGAGCGTGGGGCACGCGGTCGACGAGGTCGTCCGACGTGAGACCGGCCGAGCGGGCGAGCCCGCCGACGGCATCCCCGGCGGCGTGACGAGCGGGCCGTCCGGGCGTCATGAATTCGACCTGCTGGTATTCGACTGCGGGCAGATCGGGCGGTCCGCGTTGAACACCTGGGGCACTCCATGGTCCCCGGACCGGCGGATCGGCGAACTGCTCGACTCCGCGGACGTGTGCGTCTTCCTCCTGGACGAGGGCGCCACCCTGCGGCCCGAAGGAGAAGCGAGCGCCGACGTGATCCTCGCCACCGCGCAGGAGCGTGGCCTGCCCGTCGATGTCCTGACCCTCGACGATCCCCTGCGCTTCGGCGGAAGCGGCGTCTACCCGCTCTGGGTCTCGAAGCTGCTCGCCCCCGAAGAGGACGCCGCACCCTGGATCCCGGACGACCGTCATGTCGTACTCACGGCCGACGGTCCGGAAGAGATGGAGACCTTCCTGAAAGCGCGCCAGGAGGAGGGCTCCACGGTACGGCTGGCGGCGGGAGCGTGCTGGACATCGGCCGGGGCCGAGGGTTCAGGTGTACGCGTGGGGGAGTGGCACCGTCTCTGGCAGAAGCCGACGCACCCCACGGCGCGTCTCGACCGGATCGGCACCCCGCAGACCGTCCAGGGCTACGAGTACGACTGGTGCGGAGTGATCCTGGGGCCGGACCTGCTCTACCGCGACGGGCGGTGGATCACTGTGCGGGAGGCGAACGCCGACCCCCGCCTCCGGGCGATCCCGATGAGCGACGAGAGCGCCGACCCGGTGATCAGAAACGCCTACCGCGTCCTCCTCACCCGCAGCAGAACAGGCGTCGTCCTCTTCTCCACCGACCCGGAGACTCAGGAGGCTCTACGGCGACTCGTACCGGGCCGTGTCTCCGACCACCGATGACCCTCACCCCATCCTCAACAACCGATTGACCGCCCGCCCGAACACATACCGAGCCACCCTCCGCGTCACTGGATCCACCACCCCCGGCAGAAACCAAAACCCCAGCTCCTCCCGCCACACCACCCGGCTCCGTCCCCCCGGTCCCGGCCCCACCTCGATCTCCGCCCACCCGGTGACGACCCGCCCCCGCTTCTCCAGCCGGCACAACCCGGGGTCGGAATCCGTCGGTGGGTGCCACACCGTGACCTCCATGCGGTCGTCGAAGGCCACCGGCCCCACGCCGGTCCGGGCCACGAACACCGTGCCCACGCCGGTAGGGCCGGCCGTCTCGACCTTCACGCGGGTCAGTGGGACGACCTCACCGTGGCGGGGCCACTCCGTCAGGCGGCGCCAGGTTTCGGCCCGCGGCAGGGGGGCCGTGCGTTCGAGGAAGAAGGTGACCACGTAACGATCTTAGGGAGTCCGGGCAGCTCAGCGGCATATTCATAGCCGGCTCACAGAGTTGGTGCAGACACCTGTCGGCCGACGGGCGTACGCCGGGCGGATCGCGCCTCCCCGCACCGCACGCGCGCTCTACGATTTCCCTCACTGATGGGCATTCCGCCCATCGACAGGGGGAGTTGATCGCCATGCCACTGAAGGCCTACGGCGTACTGATCACCCGGGCCGTCGACACCCGCCGCGAGGGCGCCGTCGACACCCCGCACTATCAGGTCCATCTCACCGACGACCAGGGCGTCCACTACCGCGCCGCCGTCAACGTGCTGTCCCAGGAGCGGCCCTCCGAGCTGCTCTACCTCGTCGACGAGGACTTCCGGCACCCGGTCACCGCCCGGCTGGCGGGGCTGGCCGGCGGGTGGAACACACTGCCGCCCGGGCCCGGCGGGCCCAACCTCGACTTCGTGCGCGGCAACCTCTTCGACCCGGCGACGATGCGCACCCTGCCCCCGGACCTCCCCGGCGACGGCAACGACCTCGCCGACATCCTCGACCACTGGGTACGACGGGCCGTCGCCGATCCCGACGCCCGGCTGTATCTCTTCGGCGAGCGCTTCGGTCCCGAACCCGGCGTCAAGGACAAGGTGTTCGGCTTTCTGCCGGGCAACGGGATCCACGACCTCCACATGAACCAGGGCAACAGCCGCCGCTTCCGCGGTGACGACGGGGTGTGGCAGGACGGGGGGATGCTGATTCACTTCCCGGGCCAGGAGCGGTGGGTGGGGATCTTCCTCGCCTTCCAGAGCCAGGCCTGGCACACCGACGATGTCACCGGGCACGCCCTGGACGATGTCGACGGTGACCTGCCCGCTCCGGACACCGTCCCCGTGCGCATCGTCGCCGCGCTGGTCAACCCGCCCGGCCCGGCGCCCGAGGCGGAGACGGTCACGCTGCTCAACGCCTCGCCCGACCCCGTCGACCTCACCGGCTGGCGCATCGGCGACCGTCTGGGGCAGAAGTCCGCGGTGCCCGCCGGGACGCTCGCCGCCGGTGCCTGTCTCGCCGTACCGCTCGCCGGAGACGGGGCCCAACTCGGCAACCATGGCGGGGAGATCACTCTCTTCGACGCCCGGACGCTGAAGGTCCACGGCGTCTCCTACACCAAGGAACAGGCCGCCCGGGAGGGCTGGTCCGTCGTCTTCTGAGCCCTTCCGCTCCACGAGCGGGCACGGCGCGACGACGGGCTGACCCATCTCGCGGAACTGGACGCCTGACCGGTGCCGTACGTCGCTCAGCGCGTCGCCGAACTCGTCGACCCGTTACGACAGCGCGCTACAGGGGTTCCGAAGGGTCACCACCCGGCCCGTCACCCTGGCGGGGACGGAACTTCCGGCCGGGGCAGCGGTGTTCGTGGCATTCGGTGCCGCCGGCTGCGGCTTGCGGAGGGTGCAGCCGTCGAGATGCGGCCGACGATGATCCATCGCTCGCCGTACCGCCCTCACCTCGCCTGGTGACCGGCGTCAGCCGGGTCAGCGGTACACCTTCCCCGGCTCCGCCTTCCCCGGTGCCAGCAACTGCGGCACGGTCACGAACACATACCCGCGCGCCTTGAGCGCGTCGATGATGCCGGGCACGGCCGGCACCGTCCCGTCGTAGAGGTCGTGCAGCAGGATGATCCCGTCGCGGGACGCCTGCGCGAGGACCCGTTCCTGGATCAGCGCCGAGTCGGTCGTCGTGTAGTCCTTGGCGGTGACCGTCCACAGCACCTCCGACATGCCCAGTTCCTTGCAGATGTCGTGGACGTCGGTGTCCGTACGGCCCTGTGGCGGGCGCATGAGGGTGGGACGCTTCCCGGTGAGGCGCTCTATCTCCCGGTTCGGGCGCTCCAGCTCCTCGCGTATCCCGTCCGGCTTCAGCCGGGTCAGGATCTTGTGGTCCCAGGTGTGGCTGGCCACCTCGTGGCCCTCGTCCGCCATGCGCTTGACGAGCTCCGGGTACTTCTCGATGTGCCGCTTGCCGAGGAGGAAGAAGGTCGCCGGGACCTGTTTCTCCTTGAGGATGTCGAGGAGCTGCGCGGAGTGCTCGCTCGGTCCGGCGTCGAAGGTGAGCGCGATGCACTTGGTGTGACGGCAGTCGACGGTTCCGAACCGGGCCTGCGCGGTGGCCGGCGCGGCCTCGGCCCGGGCGGCGCTGGGCGCGGTCGTGTCGACCTTCGCGCAGCCGGTCAGCGACAGCGCGAGACACGCTGCCGCCGCCGACATCAGCGCCGCTCGGAACCTGGTCCCCGTTTTGTGCATCTGGTTGGTCAGAGATGGCATGTCCAGACTATACACAGCGATTATACACGCGGTTTATAGTCTGTTTGATCATGCCTTCAAGCGGCTTCCGGACCGGCTATTGCGCGTAGAACGTGGCATCCCCCCGGTCCGTCGCCGTGGCGGGCGTCTGCACATACAGCAGGTAGTTGTAGTGCCGTATGTACCGGCCCGCGTAGTTGTACGACTCGTACGAGACCCCCGCCGAGTCGGCCAGCCCGGACCGCTGGTAGAAGCTCGCGTCGGAGGCGAAGCCGGACGTGCCGTCGTTCTTCTCCAGCCACACCTCGAAGTTCTTGTGCCGCAGGTAGTAGCCGGGGAGGTTCGCCGACTCCAGCGAGACCGTGCCGGTGCCCGCGAGGCCGGTGACCACCCGGAACTGAGAGTCGGCGAGCGGCGAGACGTTCGCCTCGATCTTCGCCCGGTACTCCCAGTGGCGGATGAACCGGTCCGCGAAGTTGTACGAGGAGAAGCGCTTCGGGGTGACACCGTCGGCGACCGGGATGCCGAAGTCCGGGGTGCCGTCCGCCTTCCAGTAGACCTTCTGCACCCGGGTGCGGCGGTTGGGGTCGTTCAGCGGGTCGCCGCTGATGTCCTTGTAGCTGCGGTCGTGGTAGACGAGGATGTCCGACTTGCCGTCCTCGGAGGTGGTGAAGGAGTTGTGGCCCGGCCCGTACTGCGAGGTCGCGGCGTTGGTCTGGAACACCGGCGTCGAACTCTTCGTCCAGGACGCCGCGTTGGTCAGGTCGGCCGTCGCCGACGCGGTCAGCATCCCCAGGCAGTAGTTGGCGTCGGTGGCCGAGGCCGAGTACGTCATGAAGACCTTGCCGCCGTGCTGGATCACGGCCGGCCCCTCGTTGACCTTGTAGCCGACCGTCTCCCACGACAGTGTCGGCTGCGACAGCTCGACCGGAGTCCCGCTGATCGTCCAGGGGTTGGCCATCTTCGCCAGGAACAGGCTGGTGTTGTTGTTCTCCGACGGGTTGCGCTGCGCCCACGCCAGATACCGCACACCGTTCACGACGAACGTCGTCGCGTCCAGCGAGAAGCTCTCCCACGTGGTGGTGATCTGGCCCTTCTCGGTCCAGGTCGCGGTCAGCGGGTTGGCGCCGGTGCCCTCCAGGACGTACATGCGGATCGCCCACACGTCACTGGTCGAGCCGGCGGCGAAGTACACGTACCACTTGCCGTCGATGTAGTGGATCTCCGGCGCCCAGATGTGCGCGCCCATCGCACCGCTGCTGTGCTTGGTCCAGATGGTCACCTCCGAGGCCGTGTTGAGGCCCTGGATGGTGGTGGCCCGGCGCAGCACGATGCGGTCGTACTCGGGGACGGTCGCGGTGAAGTAGTAGTAGCCGTCGGTGTGTTTGAAGATGTGCGGGTCGGCCCGCTTCTCGGCGATCGGGTTGGTGTAGGTCACGGCGGGGGAGTCGGGTACGGCGGCCTGGGCCGGGGCGGTGCCCAGGCATGCGGTGAGTGCCACCAGCAGAGCCAGTAGCAGACGAACGGCGTTGCGTCTCAAGGGAGTTCTCCAGATGCGCGAGCAGAGGGGGAGGGTCAGGTCGTCGGAACGAGGCGCCACTGCTGGCAGTTGTTGTTCAGCCAGGTCCACTGCCGTACGTCGGAGCCGTTCGTGGTGCCGCAGTCGGCGACGTCGGCGACCTTGCCGGTGGACTCGTTGACGATCCGGACGTAGTCGCCGGTGGCGGTGAACACCAGACGGAAGCGCTGGCACTTGTTGTTGAGCCAGGACCACTGGCGGATGTCGGCGCCGTCCGAGGCGGAGCAGTCCGCGATGTCGGCCACCTTGCCGGTCGCCACGTTCACCAGCCGGTTGGTGTCGTCGCCGAGGTCCTCGATCCTCCACTTCTGGTTGGTCCCGCCGTTGCAGGTCCACTGGAAGATGTTGGTGCCGTCGGCGGTGTTGCCGCCGTTCACGTCCAGGCACTTGCCGCTGTTGCGGTTGACGAGGGTGTACGACGTCGGGGTCGCCGCACTCTCGCCGGAGGGGCCGGGCAGGGAGGTGCCGAGGGCGACGGGGGTGCCGAAGTTTGGGGTGCCGTCGGCGTTCCAGGTGAACTTCTGGGCACGGGTGGTCCGTCCGTTGCCGCAGCCGCCGGAGGAGGACGAGTTGGCGTGGTAGACGATCCAGTTCTCGGTGCCGTCGGGCGAGGAGAAGAAGCCGTTGTGGCCGGGCGCGTACACGCCGTTGGCGTCACTGCGCTGGAACACGGGCGACGGACTCTTCGTCCAGGAGGCCGCCTTGAGCGGATCGGAGCCGGTCAGCTCCAGCATGCCGAGCTTGTAGTCGGCCGTCTGACAGGAGCTCGCCGAGAAGGTCAGGAACGTGCGGCCGTTGTGATAGAGCGGCTCGGGGCCTTCGTTGACGGGGGAGCCGGAGGTCTCCCAACTCGCCGTCGGGCTGGAGATGACGGTGAAGGTACCGCCGGCCAGCGTGTACGGATTGCTCATCGGCGCGATGACCAGGCTCTGTGCACTGCCGTTGACGAAGCCGCTGCCGACGAGGTAGAGGCTGCCGCCGTGCTCCAGCACGCTCGCGTCGATCAGCCAGCCGTTCGGGCTGAGGTTGGACCCGGTGAGCGTGTTCTTGTAGGTGTACGGGCCCATCGGGTCGGTCCCGGCGCTCTCCAGGACATGCGTGCGCTGCGAGTCGCAGCAGGCCACCCCGCTCTGTCCGGCGGAGTAGTAGACGTACCAGTGCCCGTCGAAGAAGTGCATCTCCGGCGCCCAGATGTTGGTGTTGCGGGTCGACGTGGTGTCCGACCACACCTGCACGTTGGGCGCGGTGGCGAGGCCCGCCAGCGTCGGCGACTTCCGGATGCCGAGGATGCCGGTGAACGTCGTGGTGATCAGGTAGTAGTTGCCGTCGTAGTACTCCAGCCAGGGGTCGGCGCCCTTGTAGGACTTGAGCGGATTGGTGTACGGGCGGCCCTCCGCGGCCTGTGCCGGCGGGGTCGCCGCCACGAGCGCGAGGAGCAGGCCGAGCACACAGGCGAGCAGCGCTCCGCGGTGCCTGCCGAGGTGAGTCCGAGGCATACGAGACCGTCCCTGTCCGTAATTTCGAACGTAGTTCGTGATTCCGATCAGAAGATAGGGATGAGGCATGTCTCCGTCAACGGTTTGGTCGGCCGCGGTCTGGGTGCGCCGTACAAGTACGTACGATCTTGGAAGTCGATGGGTCACCGGGAGGGGATGGCGTGAGCGTGCCGAGAAGCCGGGCCGTGTTCGGGGCCGCCGGTGCCAGGCCGTGCACCCTCGTGCTCTGCCGGGGGTGCTGCTGCGGCGACGCGCGCAAGCACCCCGGTGTCGACCATCAGTGGCAGCTCGACCGGTTGCGGGCCGCCGCCGCGGAGTCCGGCGGCCGGCTCGCGGTCCGTACGACCGACTGTCTCGGCCCCTGCGACCAGGCGAACGTCCTCGTCGTACAGCCCTCCGGCGAGGGGCGGCGCCGGGGCGGCCGGGCGACCTGGATCGGCTGGTCCGGCGACGACGCCTGCACGGACGACGTACTGGACTGGGTGGCGGCCGGCGGCCCCGGCCTGGCCGAACCCCCGGCCACCCTCACCCTCCAGTTCATCGACCCGCCCCGCCCGGAACTCCGCCGCGCCCGCCGCTGAGCGCGCGACGCTCGGGCCGGTGTGCTCGCCGGCCTCTGGCCATGGCGCTGCGGACGGTCAGCCGATCAGTCTGATCTCCGGCGGCCACAGCACGTTGCGCGCCCGCAGCAGGGACGGCCCGAGATGTTCCGGGCACACTGGCAGCGGGAAGTCGACATACCGGCCGATCTCGAAACGGGCCCGCGCGGTGCACGTCCGCCCTTCGTCGGAACCGGCGAACTGTCCCTTGCACAGCGGCGGTTGAGCGGAGGGCGAGGAGGCGGGCGGAGGGTCGGAGGACTTGCGCATGGTCACCTCGGTACCGGCGGCCGGAACATACCCGCCACGCTAAGAAGCCCCCGCTCGGCCTGCCCGCAGGGAGGGCCGTCCGGGTGAGGCCGCACACTGACTGCGGCACACTCACCGGAGCGAAAGGCATTCCGTGCAACTCCACACCCGTGAATGGGGCACCGGCGACCGGACGGCCCTGCTCGTCCACGGCATCATGTCCGACTCCCGCACCTGGCGCCGCGTCGGACCGGCCCTCGCGGAACGGGGCTACCGGGTGCTCGCGGTCGACCTGCGCGGCCACGGCCGTTCGCCGCGCGGCGAGTACACCCCGCGGGACTTCGCCGACGACCTCGTGGACACCCTGCCGCCGTCCGCCGACGTGATCATCGGCCACTCCCTCGGCGGACTCGCCCTCTCCCTCGCGGTGGAGCGGCTGCGCCCGCTGCGCGCCGTCTACTCCGATCCGGCCTGGTCCTCACCCGACCCCGAACAGCCCCTGGACCCCGAGACCTTCGCGTCCGGCAAGAACGTCACACGGGAGCACATAGCCCGGTCGAACCCGCGCTGGGCCCCCGAGGACGTGGACGTCGAGGTGGCCACGCTGGCCGACTGGGACGCGGACACCTCGTACTTCCTCGACGGCCGCCCGCTCACCGGCTTCGTCCCCGACCGCCCGGCCGTGCCCTCCCTGGTCCAACTCGCCGAGCCCAGCTTCCTCGTGGGGGCGGAGGACGTGACGCGGCTGCGGGCGAGCGGCTTCGAGGTGCGTACGGTCGCCGGGGCGGGCCACACCATCCACCGGGACGACTTCGAGGGGTTCATGAAGTCCCTGGACGGCTGGATCTGATCGACACCATGGCTCAGGCCGCCAACTCACTGTTCCAGTCCAGCAGTTGTACGAGGTCGTCCTCGCCGGGGCGGGGCGCCCCGGTGGGGCGGTCGCCGCGGGAGAGGGCGCCGCTGACCGCGATGTTGTGTTCCACACGCGGGCGGCGGAGCGCCTCGTAGCGGGCGAGCGCGACGTCGAGATCCGGGGTGTCCCGCAGGGACTTGGCGAGCACGACCGCGTCCTCCAGCGCCATCGACGCCCCCTGGCCGGTCGCGGGGGACGCCGCGTGGGCCGCGTCGCCGACGAGCAGCGTCCGGGCGGAGCGCCACGGGGTGCCGACGGGGATCTCGGCGGCGTCGGTGACGAGGACGTCGTCGTGGGTGGCCGCGACGATGTCCGCGGCCGGGCCGGTGTCCGCGCGCAGCAGCTCCACGAGCGGCTCCCGCCAGCCGCCGGGCACCTTCGGCGGTACGTCCGCCACGCGCGCGAACCAGTACGTCTCCCCGTCGGGCGACACCGCGTACCCGAACGCGGCCCGGCCGCCGCGCACCATCGTGATCTGCTCGGCGGCGCCGGACGGGCGGGCGGCGCCGGTATAGCCGTAGAAGACGCGCTGCCCGGCGTAGCGCGGACGCACGCCCGGGGCGATCGCCTCCCGGACGGTGGAGTGGAGGCCGTCGGCGCCGACGAGCAGGTCGGCCGTCGTGCTGCCGCCGTCCGAGAAGCGGGCGGTGACACCGTCGGGGCCCTCCTCGACGGAGGTCAGCCGCACCCCGTGCCGCACGTCGATGCCCCGGCGCGCCGCCTCCGTCTGGAGCGCCGCGTTGAGGTCGCCGCGGCGCACGCACCTAAACCGCAGCAGCGGATCGTCGGCCTCGCCCAGCGGCCCCCGTCCCACCTCCGCGCCCGTCGCGTCGAGCACCCGCATCGACCGCAGCGGGAACCCGACCGCGCGGACGGCGGCACCGGCGTCCAACTGGGCCAGCGCCCGCATGCCGTTGCTCGCCAGGGTGAGGAACGCGCCCAGGTCTTCTGCCGAGTCGGGATGCGCCTCGTGCACGACGACGTCGGCGCCCGCCTTGTGCAGGGCCAACGCCGTCGCCGTACCGCCGATTCCGCCGCCTATGACCATCGTCCGTATGCGCATGTGAGCGAACGTACCCGCCCCAACTGCTCGACAGTGAGCGGCTCTTCGGACGGTCAGGCCCCCGACAGGTCGAGCAGCACCTTGGAGGCGACCGTCCGGTCCTGCGCGGTGGCGAACGCGGTGACGGACTCGGCCAGCGGGAAGGTGTGCGTCACGACCGGGTCCACGGGCAGGCCCTCGGCCAGCAGGGCGAGCGCCTCGTCGAACTCGGTGTCGAAGCGGAAGGCGCCCCGCAGTTCGAGTTCGCGGGTGACCGCGACATTGCCCAACAGGCCGATCTCGCCAGGCGGGAGCAGCCCGAGCAGGACGACCGTGCCGCCGCGGTGGACGCGCTCCACGCAGGTCCGCAGCCCCGCCGGGGCACCGGACGCCTCGATCGCGAGGTCGAAGTCGCCCGCCCAGGCCGGGTCTTCGGGCCGGTCCGCCCGAGCCGTCGCCGTGGCGCCCACGGCGGTCGCGAGGCGCAGCGGCTCGTCGAACAGGTCGCTGACGACCACTTCGGCGGCGCCCCGTCGCCGCAGCGCGGCCACGACCAGACAGCCGATCGGCCCGGCGCCGGTCACGAGGACCCGCCTGCCGCGCACCTCGCCCGCCCGGTTGACGGCGTGCAGCGCCACCGACAGCGGCTCGGCGAGGACGGCCCGCCGCAGGGCCAGGCCCGGCGGCAGCGCCCGGATCTGCTCGGCGGGCACGGTGATGGTCTGGGCGAACCCGCCCTGGACGTGCGGGGAATGGGCGGCGCTGCCGAGGTAGCGGGTGCGGGCGCAGATGTTGCGCCGGCCGCCGGTGCACTCGGCGCAGCTGCCGCAGGGTGTGGCCGGGTGGACCGCGACGGGCGTGCCGGGCGCCGGGCCGTCGGTGCCGGGACCGAGGGCGGCGACATGGCCGACCACCTCGTGGCCCAGCACCATGGGCTCGCGCAGGGCGAAGTCCCCCACCCGGCCCTGGTGGTAGTAGTGCAGGTCGCTGCCGCAGATCCCGCCGAGGGCGACGGTGACCGCGATCTCACCGGCGCCGGGACCGTCGTACGGCCGTTCCTCGACCCGGAGATCACCGGCTCCGTGGACGACACAGGCGTGCATGAGTGCTCCTTCGGGGGTTACAGGACGGAGAGCATGCCGCCGTCGACGTACACGAGCTGTCCGTTGACGAAGTCGGAGGCGGGGGAGGAGAGGAAGAGCAGGGCGCCGACGAGGTCCTCGACCTTGCCCCAGCGGCCGGCCGGGGTCCGGCCGCGGACCCAGGCGCTGAACTCCTCGTCGGCGACCAGGGCGGAGGTCAGCTCGGTGTCGAAGTAGCCGGGGCCGATGCCGTTGACCTGGATGCCGTGCGGGCCGAGGTCGGCGCACATGCCCTTGGTGAGCATCTTCAGGCCGCCCTTGGTGGCGGAGTACGGCGCGATACCGGGGCGGACCGCCTCGCTCTGGAGCGAGCAGATGTTGACGATCTTGCCGTGGCCGCGCGGCACCATGCGCCGGGCGACCTCGCGGCCGACGAGGAAGGCGCTGGTGAGGTTGGTGTCCAGCAGGCCGTGCCAGTCCTCGTCGGTGAAGTCGAGGAACGGGGCGCGGCGTTGGGCGCCGGTGTTGTTCACCAGGATGTCGATCGGTCCGGCGCGGTCCTCGACGCGGGCGACGGCGTCCGCGACCGCGGCGGAGTCGGTGACGTCGAAGGCCTCGGTCCGGACGCGGTCGCCGAACGACCCGGCCAGCTCCTTGCGGGCGGCCTCCAGGGCCACGGCGTCACGGCCGTTCAGGACGACCGTGCAGCCCGCCTCCAGCAGGCCCGTGGCCAGGGCCCGGCCGATCCCACGGCTGGAACCGGTGACCAGGGCCACCTTGCCGGTGACGTCGAAGAGAGGATGACTCATCGCTGTTTTTCCATTCAGTGGAAAACTTATCCACTCAATGGTAATCTGCGGAGTATGAGTGCCACCAGTGAGGCGCCGGACGCCCTGCCCTCCGCTGTGCCCGCCGATGTCGTGGGCCGGGCGATCCGGCTGCTCGTCCTGGTCGGCGAGCATCCGCACGGCATCACGCTCTCCGAGCTGTCCCGGGCCAGCGGCGTCGCCGTCAGCACCGCGCACCGGCTGGTCAACTCCCTGTGCCGGGAGGGCCTGGTGGAGTTCGAGGCCGCGGGCAAGCGCTACAAGCCGGGGCTCCGGCTGTTCCAGCTCGGCCAGCGGGCGGGCCAGGTCTACGGATTCGCCGGCACCGCACTGCCCGTGATGCAGCGGGTGACGCGGCAGACCGAGGAAGCCACCCTCATGTCCGTCCTCGACGGCACCCGCCATCTGTACGTGCACTACGTGGACGGCCCCCTGCCGGTCGGCGTCCGCAGCGACCCCGGCCGTCACGGCCCGCTGCACTGCACCTCCATGGGCAAGGTCCTCATGGCCTTCGCGCCCGACGACGTCCGCGAGGACCTCCTCGACCGCGTCGAACTCACCCCGCACGGCCCCCGGAGCATCACCGATCGCGATGTCCTGCGCGAGGAGGTCGCCCGCGCCGCGGGACGCGGTTACGCCACGGCCGACGAGGAACACCACGCGGGCCTTCGCGCCGTCGCCGTCCCCGTCCTGCGCCCCGACGGCACGGTCTTCGCCGCCCTCTCCACGGCCGCCCCGGCCTTCCGCCGCAGCATGGACGACATGATCGCGATGGTGCCGGTGCTGCGCTCGGCGGCCGACGAACTCGGGGTACGCCTGCCGGCGCGGTGACCTGGCCTCCCAACGGACCGTGGCCGGCCCGTCAGTCCGTTCCGGATTCACCAGCCGGAAGAAGAAGCGCGCGCCCGCGCGTTGCGCGGACCGGCGCAGGTCCCACGACGGCGCCGGTGAGGTTCCGCGACGGCGCCGGTGCGGGCGCCGGCCACGGGAGCGGGCCCTCAGTCCTCGGCGGCCGGGCCGTTCCCGAAGGCCTTCAGGATGCGCTCGGCGGCCAGTGTCGCCGTCAACTCGCCTGCCCTGACCTGTTGTTCGAGGCCGGGAGCGAGGGCGCGCACCTCCGGGTCGGCGGTCAGCCGGTCCAGGAGCTCGTCGCGGACCATGCTCCAGGTCCAGTCGATCTGCTGGTCGCGGCGCTTGGCGGTGAGGCGGCCGGTGGAGTCCAGCAGGGTGCGGTGCTGTTCGATCCGCTCCCAGACGGTGTCCAGGCCGGTCGACTCGCGGGCGCTGCAACTGAGCACCGGCGGCGCCCAGAAGGCGTCCTTGCCGTGCATGAGGCGCAGCGCGCCGGCCAGCTCACGTGCGGCCGTTTGCGCGTCGCGTTCGTGCGGGCCGTCCGCCTTGTTGACGGCGATCACGTCGGCCAGCTCCAGGACGCCCTTCTTGATGCCCTGGAGCTGGTCGCCGGTGCGGGCCAGGGTCAGCAGCAGGAAGGTGTCGACCATGTTGGCGACCGTGGTCTCGGACTGGCCGACGCCGACGGTCTCCACCAGGATCACGTCGTAGCCCGCGGCCTCCATCACCACGATCGACTCACGGGTCGCCTTGGCCACGCCGCCCAGCGTGCCGGCGGTGGGCGAGGGGCGCACGAAGGCGGCCGGGTCGACGGCCAGGCGCTCCATGCGGGTCTTGTCGCCGAGGATCGAGCCGCCGGTCCGGGTGGAGGACGGGTCCACCGCGAGGACCGCGACCCGGTACCCCAGCGAGGTCAGCAGGGTGCCGAAGGCGTCGATGAAGGTGGACTTGCCGACGCCGGGCACCCCGCTGATCCCGATCCGCCGCGACCGGCCGCTGTGCGGGAGCAGCTCGGTGAGCAACTCCTGTGCCAGCACCCGGTGTTGGGGCCGGGTGGACTCGACGAGCGTGATGGCGCGCGCGATGATCGCCCGCTTCCCGTCGAGCACGCCCTTCACATACGCGTCGACATCGATCACAGGTCGTGCCCGAGGTCGGACGACAGCCGCTCCACCAGGTCGTGGGCGGCGTCCGGGATCACCGTCCCGGGCGGGAACACGGCCGCGGCGCCCATCTCCAGCAGGGTCGGCACATCCTGCGGCGGGATCACCCCGCCGACCACGATCATGATGTCCTCGCGCCCCTCCTCGGCCAGCTGCTCCTTGAGCGCCGGGACGAGGGTGAGGTGACCGGCCGCCAGCGACGACACCCCGACGATGTGCACGTCCGCCTCGACGGCCTGCCGGGCCACCTCGGCCGGGGTCTGGAACAGCGGGCCGACGTCGACGTCGAAGCCGAGGTCGGCGAAGGCGGTGGCGATGACCTTCTGGCCGCGGTCATGGCCGTCCTGGCCCATCTTGGCGACCAGGATGCGCGGGCGCCGGCCCTCCGCCTCCTCGAAGGCGTCGACCAGGGCGCGGGTGCGGTCCACGGACGGGGACTCCCCTGCTTCGTTGCGGTACACGCCGGAGATCGTACGGATCTGGCTCGCGTGCCGGCCGTACACCTTCTCCAGGGCATCCGAGATCTCGCCGACGGTCGCCTTGGCGCGGGCCGCGTGCACAGCCAGCTCCAGCAGGTTGCCCTCGCCGCCCGCCGCCCGGGTCAGCGCGTCGAGAGCGTCCTGGCAGGCCCGCTCGTCACGCTCGGCGCGCAGCCGGCGCAGCTTCTCGATCTGCTGGGTGCGCACGGAGGAGTTGTCGACCTTGAGGACGTCGATCGCCTCGTCGCTCGCCACCCGGTACTTGTTCACGCCGATCACCGGCTGCCGGCCGGAGTCGATGCGGGCCTGGGTGCGGGCCGCGGCCTCCTCGATGCGCAGCTTCGGGATACCGGCGTCGATGGCCTTGGCCATGCCGCCCGCCGCCTCGACCTCCTGGATGTGCTGCCAGGCCTTGCGCGCGAGGTCGTACGTCAGCTTCTCCACATACGCGCTGCCGCCCCACGGGTCGATGACCCGGGTCGTGCCCGACTCCTGCTGGAGCAGCAGCTGGGTGTTGCGGGCGATGCGCGCGGAGAAGTCGGTGGGCAGCGCGAGCGCCTCGTCGAGGGCGTTGGTGTGCAGCGACTGGGTGTGGCCCTGCGTCGCCGCCATCGCCTCCACGCAGGTGCGCGTCACGTTGTTGAAGACGTCCTGCGCGGTCAGCGACCAGCCCGAGGTCTGCGAATGGGTGCGCAGGGAAAGGGACTTGGTGTTCTTCGGGTCGAACTGCTTCACCAGCTTCGCCCACAGCAGGCGTGCCGCGCGCAGCTTGGCGACCTCCATGAAGAAGTTCATGCCGATCGCCCAGAAGAACGACAGCCGGGGCGCGAACGCGTCGACGTCCAGGCCCGCTTCACGTCCCGCGCGGATGTACTCGACCCCGTCGGCGAGGGTGTACGCCAGCTCCAGGTCGGCCGTCGCACCGGCCTCCTGGATGTGATAGCCGGAGATGGAGATGGAGTTGTAGCGCGGCATCCGCTGCGAGGTGTACGCGAAGATGTCGGAGATGATCCGCATCGACGGCGACGGCGGATAGATGTAGGTGTTGCGGACCATGAACTCCTTGAGGATGTCGTTCTGGATGGTCCCGGCCAACTTCTCGGGCGGTACGCCCTGTTCCTCCGCGGCGACGATGTAGAGCGCGAGCACCGGCAGTACGGCGCCGTTCATCGTCATCGACACGGTCATCTTGTCCAGCGGGATGCCGTCGAACAACTGCCGCATGTCGTAGATGGAGTCGATGGCCACGCCCGCCATGCCGACGTCACCCGTCACGCGCGGGTGGTCGCTGTCGTAACCGCGGTGGGTGGGCAGGTCGAAGGCGATCGACAGACCCTTCTGGCCGGCCGCGAGATTGCGGCGGTAGAAGGCGTTGGACTCCTCGGCCGTGGAGAAACCCGCGTACTGGCGGATCGTCCAGGGCTGGTTGACGTACATCGTCGGGTACGGGCCGCGCAGATACGGCGCCACACCCGGACGCGTGTCCAGGAAGTCCAGGCCCTCCAGGTCCTGTCCGGTGTAGAGCGGCTTGACCGGGATGCCCTCCGGGGTCTCCCAGAGCAGGTCGTCGCCGTCACCGGCCTTCTTGACGGCCGCCTGCCAGTCGTCGGCGGTGCCGGTGGCGTCCGGGGTTCCGAGATCGATCCCGGAGAAGTCGGGGACGGTCATCGGGAGACCCCCAAGCGGTCGAGAGCGTCGGTCAGTACGGAGACGGCGTCACAGCCGGCGAAGACGTAGGAGTCCACACCCGCGTACTCCGCCGGTCGGCCGGCGAGGGAGATGTGCGTGGCACCCGCCGCGCGCAGCTCCTGGGCCGTGGCCTCGGCCTGCTCCGCGTACAGCGCGTCACTGGAGCACAGGCAGACCTCGGTGGCACCGCTCTGCGCGAACGTGCCCTCGGTGACGGCCTCGATGCCGCCCGCCTGGAAGAGGTTGGCGGCGAAGGTCAGCCGCGCGGTGTGCGCGGCGGCCGGGCCGAGGGCGGCGAGGTAGACGCGGGGGCGGGCGCCGGTGGCGGACAGGTGGGCGTCGGAGCGAGCGCGGAGTTCCTCGTAGGCCTCGTCGCGGCGCACCCGGGGCAGCCCGCCGGTCAGCGGCTCGGGCGCGGGCTCGCGGACCACCGGCTTCTCGGCCAGGTGCGGGAACTCGCTGACCCCGGTGATGGGTTCGCGTCGCTTGGCGAGCTTCTTCGAGCGTTCCGCCCAGGTCGTCGCGAGGTCGGTGCGCAGCCGGCCCGAGCGCAGGACGGCCGCCTGGCCGCCGTCCCGCTCGATCGTCCGGAAGAACTCCCAGCCCGCGTGGGCGAGTTCGTCGGTCAGCCGCTCCACGTACCAGGAGCCGCCCGCCGGGTCGATCACCCGGGACAGATGGGACTCCTCGATGAGGATCGTGGAGGTGTTGCGGGCGATACGACGGGCGAACGCGTCCGGCAGCCCGAGCTCCTGGTCGAAGGGGAGCACGGTCACGGCGTCGGCGCCACCGGCACCGGCGGCCAGCGTGGCGATCGTGGCCCGCAGCATGTTCACCCACGGGTCGCGGCGCGTCATCATCACCGGCGAGGTCACCGCGTGCTGCACCTGGGCGCCCGCCTTCGGCACCCCGCACACCTCGGCCACCCGCGCCCACAGCCGGCGCGCCGCGCGTAGCTTGGCGATGGTCAGGAACTGGTCGGCGGTCGCCGCGTAGCGGAACTCCAGCTGGGCGCAGGCCTGTTCGGCACTCAGTCCGGCCTCGGTGAGCGTGCGCAGATACGCGACGCCGGTCGCCAGTGAGGCACCCAGCTCCTGCGCGGCCGAACCGCCGGCCTCGTGGTACGGCAGCGCGTCCACGGTCAGGGCGCGCAGTCCGGGGTAGCGCTGGGCGAGCTTCAGCACCGGTGCGATGTCGTACGACCGCCCGGTGCGCGCCTCGAAGCCCAGCGGGTCGGCGCCCAGGTTGCCGCGGGCCGCGTCGGGGGCGACGCCGCGCTCCTCGTACAGCTTCAGCAGCCCCTGTGCGGCGGCCTCGGTCTCGGCGCCCGCGTCGAGGACGACGGGGGCGAGGTCGAGGTAGACGCCGTCGAGCACCCGGCCCAGCTCGGACACCTGGATGCCGCTGCCCTCGCCGAGCGGCAGCCACACCGAGGTGACGCCGTTCTCCAGGTCGGTCAGGACCGCCTGGCCGTCGGCCGCCGCGTGCCGCTGGCGCACGTCCCAGCCGCCGGCGGTGTTGCCCGCGGCCCGGCCGCCACGGACGAACGGGGCGAAGCCGGGGAGGCCGGGGTCGGGTGCGGCGTCGCGCGCGGTGTACAGGGGGCGGGCGCCGAGCCCGTCCTCGAGCACGGTGGCCAGAGCATCCTCCGCCGCACCGTCCGAGACCTCCTTGCCCGACTTGCGCAGCACCCCGGCTACGAGGTGTCGCCATTGTTCGTGTGTCGCGTCAGGGAACTCGGCGGCCAGCGCGAGCCCGTCGTCAGGCAGGACCGTCATGCTCGGATGCTAGGGCAGATCACTGAAGTTCCAGCAGAGTGCAGGCCTGTGACCTTGTTCTCGCTCGGAATGTGACCTGGCGCACGGGCCGGCCGGCACCCCTCATCGACGCAGTTTGACCTTGCTGATCGCGACCACGCCAAGGGCGGCGAGGGCGATCTGGATGAGCCACTCGACCCAGTCGACACCCTTGGTGTCGGCCACGTCCAGGCCGGCGGCGATGCCGGTTCCGATGAACGCGGCGACGATGCCGATCACGATCGTCCACAGAATGCCGATGCGCTGCCGACCGGGGACGACGAGCCGGCCGAGGACACCGATCACGATGCCGATGACGATGGCGCTGATGACGCCGGAAATCTCCATGAGCGGTCTGCCACCCCTCAGTCGTTGGTGACAATACGAGTGCCCGTTCGAGCCGACCTCAGGCCTCCCTGCGGAAGGCCCAGTTCATCCGCGGCTCCATCACACGCTGGAACACCCGCCGCACCGGCGCCGTGCACAACACCGTCACCACCGCGGCGGCGACGACGGAGACGGTGACCTTGCCGAGCGGCTGATGGAACCACTCGACGTGGGACCAGTGCCAGTGGTTGGCGGCCTGGATGACGAACCCGTGCAGCAGATAGCCGTAGAGCGTGCCCGCGCCCAGCGCGGTGAACCACATCCGGCGCCCCGGCACCCAGGAGAGGAAGCAGGCGACCAGGACCAGCGAACAGCCGAACAGGGTCAGGGTCATGAGGGGTCCGTACCAGTCGGGCACGGCGAAGTCCTCGGCGGCGTCCTTGTGGAAGAACCAGGCGTAGTCCATGCGCGGCGCCGCCCAGTACGCGAACACGAGCGTGGCCGCCATGACCGGCACCGCCGCGATCCGCACCCGCCACTGCCGGACCAGACTGAAGTGCGCGGGCCGCAGACACAGACCGAGCACGAAGTACGGCAGGAACTGAAGCGTGCGCTGGAGGTCGAGGTCCTTGCCGATGGACGGCGTGAGCGTGGCCAGCGCCGCGACGGCGAGCGCGATCGGCATCGGCCACCGCACCGCCCGCCAGATCGGTGTGGTCAGCCGCCAGATGAACAGCGCAGCCAGGAACCAGGTCAGATACAGCGGGTCCAGCAGACTGACCGCACGGTCGGGTTCGCCGTCGGACCAGCGGGTGAAGTAGGTGTACGCCGTCTCGAAGACGACATAGGGGACCACGACCCCCGTGACGAGCCGCCTGATCTTCGCCGGGCTCGCGTCGAAGTTCCGCGAGAAGTAGCCGGAGATCACGATGAACGCGGGCATGTGGAAGGCGTAGACGACCATGTAGAGCGCGGTGACCGCGCGGCTGTCGGAGCGCAGTGGCTCCCAGGCGTGCCCCATCGCCACCAGCACGATCGCCAGGTACTTGGCGTTGTCGAAGAACGCGTCCCGCTGTCGCGGCCGCTCGGCCGTCGCTCTCGCCGCTGTGGAACCTGGGGAACCGGTGGGGCGGGTGACGGGTCTTACCGGAGTTACGGCTGTGGTGGCAGAGCGCGGCATCCTGTCCGCCTTGCCGAGACCGGGCGAGGTAAACCACCCATCGGCGGAACAACGGGGAAGTCCCGAGCGTTGTGCACTTGACCAGCGTGCTTTGCGTGTCCTTTACCATGGGGGTGCGCAGACGATCCCGATCCACCGACCCGAGAAGGAGACAAGAGCCCGCGATGGGTGAGCCTCCCAGTACCGACCGCGCCGACTCCCGCCCGTTCGAGGGACCGGGGGTGGCGCGGTGACCGAGGTCCTGCTGCTCCTGCTGGCCCTCCTGCTCACACTGGCCTGCGCCGTGTTCGTCGCGGCCGAGTTCTCCCTGACCACCGTCGAGCGCGGTGAGCTGGAGCGCGCCGCCGAGGCCGGCGAGCGCGGAGCCGAGGGCGCCCTGAAGGCCGTACGCCGGCTGACGGTCCAGCTCTCCGGCGCCCAGCTCGGCATCACCGTCACCTCGCTGGTGATCGGCATGCTCGCCGAGCCGTCGCTGGCCGCGCTGCTGCGGGGCCCGCTGGAGGCCGCCGGTCTGGGCGGGGCCGCCCCGACGGTGGCGACCGTCCTGGGCGTGGCGCTGTCCACGGTCGTGCTGATGGTGATCGGCGAGCTGGTGCCGAAGAACTGGGCGATCTCCCGGCCGCTGGCGGTCGCGAAGGTGGTGGCCGGACCGCAGCGCGGCTTCACGGCCGCGTTCGGCCCGTTCATCGGCCATCTCAACAACACCGCGAACCGGGTCGTACGACGTCTCGGCCTGGAGCCCGCCGAGGAGCTGGCCTCCGCCCGCAGCCCCGAGGAACTCGTCGCGCTCGCCCAGCACTCGGCGGCCGAGGGCGCCCTGGAGGCGGACTCCGCCGAACTGTTCGTGCGCACCCTGCACCTGGGCGAGCTGACCGCGCAGAACGTGATGACCCCGCGCGTCGACGTCCAGGCCCTGGAGGCACACGCCACGGCCGCCGACGCGGCCAACCTGACGTACGCCACCGGCCTGTCCCGCTTCCCGGTCTACCGCGACAGCCTCGACGAGGTGATCGGCACCGTCCACATCCGTGACGTGCTGGCCCTGGAGCCGGAGAAGCGGGCTGTCACCCCGGTCACCGAACTGGCCACCGAGCCCCTGCTGGTGCCGGACAGCCTGCCCGCGGACCGGCTGCTCGAGCGGCTGCGCGCGACCCGCACCATGGCCGTGGTCATCGACGAGTACGGCGGTACGGCGGGCGTCGCGACGGTGGAGGACATCGTCGAGGAGGTCGTCGGCGAGGTCCGTGACGAGCACGACCCCGTCGAGGCGCCGGACCTCCAGCCCGTCGGCGCCGGCGCCTGGGAGGCGGAAGGCTCCGTCCGGCTCGACGAGCTGGAGGGGATAGGACTCGCCGCGCCCGACGGCCCGTACGAGACCGTCGCCGGCCTTGTCGCCACCCGACTGGCCCGTATCCCCGTCAAGGGCGACGTCGTCGCGCTCGACGGCTGGGAGCTCGACGTCCTCGACGTCGAGCACCATCGCGCCGACCGTGTCCGCATCACCGCACCGGTCCAGGTGCCGGTCCAGGTGGTGGAGGAGTCCCGATGACCGTCCTGCAACTTCTCATCGGCGCCCTGACGCTGCTGACCAACGCGTTCTTCGTGGGCGGCGAGTTCGCCCTGATCTCCGTGCGCCGCAGCCAGATCGAGCCGCGCGCGAAGGAGGGCGACAAGCGGGCCCGGATGACCCTGTGGGGCCTGGAGCACCTCTCCGCGATGATGGCGACCGCCCAGCTCGGCATCACCGTCTCCTCCCTGGTGCTCGGCGCGGTCGCCGAACCCGCCATCGCCCAGCTGCTGGAGCCCGGCTTCGAGGCGGCCCACATCCCGCACGGCCTGGTGCACCCGATCGCGTTCGTGATCGCGCTGGCGCTGGCGACCTATCTGCACATGCTGATCGGCGAGATGGTCCCGAAGAACATCGCGCTGGCGGCCCCCGTGGCGACCGCGCTGGTGCTCGGCCCGCCGCTGGTGGCGCTCACCCGGCTGCTGCGGCCGGTCGTGTTCGGCATCAACGCCTTCGCCAACACCCTGCTGAAGCTGCTGCGGGTCGAACCGAAGGACGAGGTGGAGTCCGTCTTCACCGACGACCAGCTGGCCCGGATGGTCCTCGACGCGAGCGAGGCCGGACTGCTCTCGCCGGCCGACGGCGAACGGCTGCGGGACGCCCTGGAGCTGGGCACCCGCCCGGTCGGCGAGATCCTCGTCCCGGTTCAGCGGATGCGCACCGTCGACGCCTCGGTCACCCCGGCCCGGCTGGAGCGGGTGGCCGCCGAGGCGGGCTACTCCCGCTTCCCGGTCACCGGCCCGCAGGGCACCCTCCTCGGCTACCTGCACATCAAGGACACCCTCGGCAACGCCGACCGCGACCGTCCCTTCCCGCGCACCGCCCTGCACCCGGTCACCCGGGTCCGCATCGACACCCCGCTGGACGACACCCTCACCGCCCTGCGCGCCGACGGCAGCCATCTGGCCGCCGTGACCGGGGAGAAGGGGGCCGTCCTCGGGTTCGTGACGATGGAGGACGTACTGACCGAGCTGGTCGGGCCGGCTCCGGCCGCCGTGCCGTCGTAGGAGTGATCCGCCTTTCTCGGCTGCGCTACGGAGCGTTCCTCTCGAACAACAGGGCACAGTTCTGTCCGCCGAAACCGAAGGACGTACTGAGGGCCCGCTCCAGGGAGGCGGTCCGCGGTGATCCGGTCACCATGTCGAGGGAAAGGCCGGGGTCCTGCCCCAGGTGGTTGGCGGTCGGCGGGATGAGCTGATGCTCCAGGGAGAGCACGGTGAAGACGGCCTCGATCGCGCCGCCGGCTCCGAGACAGTGGCCGATCACCCCCTTGTTCGCGGTCACCGGCGGCGCCTGGGGGAAAAGACGGTCCAGGACCCTGCCTTCCATGAGGTCGTTCGCCCTGGTCGATGTGCCGTGAGCGTTGATGTGGTCGATGTCGGCAGTGCCGTTGCCCGCCATGTCGAGGGCGTTGCGGATCGCGAGTTCCGCGCCGACACCGTCGGGATGCGGGCCCGTACTGTGATGGGCGTCGCTGGAACTCCCGTGTCCGGTGAGACGGGCACGGACTCTCGCCCCGCGCCGACGGGCGTCCTCCGTGCGCTCCAGGACCATCACTGCGGCCCCCTCGCCCAGGACGAAGCCGTCACGGTCCCGGTCGAACGGGCGGGACGCGGCCGCCGGGTCCTCACCGCGCTGGGAGAGCGTGCGCATCTGCGCGAACATCGCGTGGACCATACGGTCCGAGGCGGCCTCGGCACCTCCCGCGATCACCACATCGGCCAGTCCCGCGCCGAGCAGCAGGGCGGCTGTCGAGATGGCGGTGGAGCCCGAGGCGCAGGCGGTGGAGACGCAGAAGGTGGGGCCGTGGGTCCCGAAATCCCGGGAGATCTCGGCGGCGGCCATGTTCGGCAGACTGCGCGGCATGGAGAGCGGGGAGATGCGGCGTTCCCGGCCCGCGGCGAGGGCCGCGTAGTGCGTGGCGAAGTGCTCCGTACTGGATGTGACCACACCCATCACCACGGCGATGCGCGCCGGATCCCAGCCGTCGCGGTCGATCGCCGCGTCCGCCACGGCTTCCCGAGCCGCCACGAGGGCGAGATGGATGAAGCGATCCGTACGCCACACCACGTCGTCAGGGAGCAGGGCCCGTTCGTCGAACGGCGGAACGCGGCACGACATGCTGGACGGTGCGTTCCCGAGGAGCGGGTCGGCGGCGGCCCGGGACCGCCCTTCGCACAGGGTTTTCCAGTTGTCCGTCAGGCCGACGCCGGCCGAGCTGATCACACCCATGCCCGTGACGGAGACTCCGGACGCATACGAGGCCGGCATCAGCTGCGCAGCTCCTCGATCTTCTCGGCCAACCCGCCGACGGTGTCCGGCAGGTCGTTCGGATCCAGGTCCACGTCGTACGCGTCGCTCGCCCAGATGAGGACCTCCAACTGGGACAGCGAATCCAGACCGATGTCGCGGAACAACTCCCCGGGTCTGATGAGATCCGGATCGACCTTCAATCGCTCCACGAGCGAAGCGGCCAGCCAGTCGTACACGGTCCCCATGTCGCATCTCCTTCTACCTGGTCAGAAAAGAGGGAAGCTGCCCCACGCCCTGATGCGTGACATAGCTTTCCAACTCCGTGCTCAGTTTCCAGTAGGCCCCCTCGGGGGAGCGGTGCACGGGCCATTCCGCCGGGTCCAGAATTCCCCAGCGGCTGAGCGCGGTGAGGAAGAACGGATCGGCCGGGCGCCATTCCCCGGACGCCTTGAACTCGATCCAGCAGTGCGTATTGGAAAAAGGGCGGGAAAGGAAGATTCCAGCGGCCTTCCTGATGTCAAGACCCAATTCTTTTCCACGGGTGTACAAAAAGTGCGTCGCCAGGCGGCAGTCACTGATTCCGGCGTCCGCGAGAAAAGTCAGGTCACGGGTCAGCGCGTCGGGGATGTGGTGGAACTCGAAACTGAGGACCTCCGTGACGAGCCGGCGTCCGGCCGGTGAGAGGTCGAAGTGGAACGGGTCGCCGGCCGGCAGCCGGACGGTCGCCTCGAAGTGCTGCGGCGCCAGTTCCCGCAACTCCTGGACGTACGGGCTCTCACGGACCCGGCCGGAGAGACCGTACGCGCACGGTCCGTCATGGGTCGGACCGACGCACCGGCCGAGGATGTTGACCGTGCAACGCGTCTCCTTCTGCCGCGCCGCCCGCTTCAGGGCGTCCGCCATGGCCTTGAGCGCCGTGTGCTGGGGTGAGGCGATGCCGAGCCGCAGGACGACGGTCTTCAGATCGTTGACATCGAACATGATCGCGCCGGCGCTCTTCGCATGCGGCATTCCTCCGTCCAGCAGGCGCTCCAGGACCGACTCGGGAATCCGGTGGAAACGCAGCGCCTTGTCGGAATGCTCCGAGAAGCGCCGATATCTGGCCGGCACTCGGTCGAGACACCCTATGGTCCGCGCTATTTCCTCATCGAAGACAGCCTTCACCGTCCGAAGGGTGCGCCGGCGCACCGCACGGCGCCAGATACTCCTGGGCGCACCCTGAACCTGGCGGAACAGGCATAGTCGCAAGAGGAGGGTGATGCCCCGTCGCATGGGAGGCACACTGAGGCGTCGAAAGGCCGGGGAATCGCAGACATCGGGAAAAGGGAGACGCATGGCTGACGTCCTGAGCGGCACCGGGCGGTCGTCCACCACGGCGGAGCCGGGTGAACTGCCGGTGGAGAACCCGGCGACGGGCAGGGTGTTCGCCTCGGTCGCCGCCTGCTCCACCGCCGACCTCGACCGGGTGCTGGCCGCCGCCTCCGACGCGTACCTGCCCTGGTCCGGGTGGCCGTGGGAACGGCGACGGGCGTGCCTGCTGGAGTGCGCCGAGGTGCTGTCCGCACACAGCCAGGAGCTTGCCGAAACACTCACCAGGGAACAGGGAAAGCCGCTGCGGAGCGCGCTGACGGAGGCACGACTGGCCGCCGACTGGTTCCGCCACACCGCTGAACTCGCGCTTCCCGACGAGAAGTTGGTCGACACGGCGGAACGGTCCGTGACGGCACGGCGCGTGCCCCACGGAATCGTGGCCGCGATCGCTCCGTCGAACTTTCCCCTCATCCTCTCGGTCGCGAAGATCGCACCCGCCCTCATGGCGGGGAACACGGTGGTGGTCAAACCCTCCGAGATCACCCCACTGTCCACCGTACGGATGGTCGAGCTGCTGTCCGGGGTACTGCCTTCCGGGGTGCTCCAGGTGGTCGTGGGGGGTGCCCGGCTGGGCGCCGCGCTGAGCGGTCATCCCGCGACACGCCTCGTGTCGTTCACCGGGTCGGTCGAGACGGGCCGCGCCATCGCCGGAGCCGCCGCGGCGGACTTCAAGCACCTGGTGCTCGAACTCGGCGGAAACGACGCCTGCATCGTGCTGCCGGACGCCGACCTCGACGTGGTGGCCGGTCAGATCTTCCAGAAGGCGATGGACAACAGCGGCCAGTTCTGCGCCGCCGTGAAACGGGTCTACGTCGACCACGCCCGGCAGCACGAACTCGCCGAGGCGTTCGGCGCACTGGCGCGGGCGACCCGGACCGGCGACGGCACGGACCCGGCAACCGACCTCGGCCCGCTCGCCTCACGGTCCCAACGGGAGCGGGTGCACGACCTGGTCACCGAGGCACGGCAGGGCGGGGCCCGGGTCGTCACCGGTGGCGCACCGCTCGATCGACCCGGTCACTTCTACCCGCCCACGGTCGTCACCGACCTGCCGTCCGGCACCCGGCTGGAGCTGGTGGAGCAGTTCGGGCCGGTGCTGCCGGTTCTGTCGTACAGGGAGCCCGCCGAAGCCGTGCTGCGAGCCAACTCCAGCGAGTTCGGGCTGGGCGGATCGGTGTGGGGCGACGAGGAGCGGGCACGGCAGGTGGCGGCCGGCCTGGACTGCGGAACGGTGTGGATCAACACCCACGGCGATCTGCGGCACGACGTGCCCTTCGGAGGCTTCCGCAGCTCCGGCGTCGGTGTCGAGTACGGGTACTGGGGCCTGCTGGAGTACACCCGCATCAAGGTGCTCCACACGGTGACGGGCTGACATCACCGGGACCGGTTCGGTCACCCGCCAGGCGCCGCAGCGTCTGCCAGAGGTAGAGGGCGGAGGAGAACAGTTCCACGTCCAGGATCTCGTCCCCGAACGTCACGTCATAGGTGTCCTCGATCCCCGTGACGAGCGCCACGACACCCACCGAGTCCAGGCCCAGATCGATGAGCGGGCGGTCCGCGGGGATCGTGGCGCCGTGCGGCAGCAGCGGCAGTCCGGAACGGAGCAGTTGCTCGAACCGCTCGTCCCACAGGGCAGATTCACTCACAGCGTGCTCCTCGCGTCGGTGGTCATCTCGGACGCCGCGAACCGGCGTTCCAGCGCGCGATGGTCGGTCTTCCCGTTGGCGTTCACCGGGATCCGGGGCAGCCACAGCCAGCGCGTCGGCACCATGTAGGCGGGAAGGATCCGCAGCAGCTCCGCGCGCAGCAGGGCCGGGTCCCGCTCGGTGCCCGAGTCCGTCGTACAGGCGGCGCAGATCTGGCGGCCCTCGAAACCCGGGGTGGGTACGGCGACGACGGCGGCCTGGTCGACCCCCGCCAGCGAGTTCACGGCGAGCGCCACCTCGTCCAGTTCGATCCGGTACCCGAGGGACTTGATCTGCCGGTCCTGGCGGCCCCGGAAGGACAAGAGGCCTGAGGAGTCGGTGCGGGCGAGGTCACCCGTGCGGTACCACCGGGTACCGGAGCCGGCCGGGAACTCGAAGAACGACCGGGCCGTGCCGTCCGGATCCCGCCAGTACCCGGGAGTGAGGCCGGCGCCGCTGATGCACAAGTCACCCGTGACTCCCGCCTCGGCCAACCGCCCCTCAGAGGTGAAGACGGCCAGCCCCTCACCCGGGATCGCCCTGCCGATCGGAATCTGCTCCCGGTCGTCCGGCACGGCGGTGACGGTGTGGAACGCGCTGGCCACCGTCGCCTCGGTGGGACCGTAGAGGTTGGTGAACCGCACATGCGGCAGCCGCCGCATCCAGTATCCGAGGGTGTCGGCGGGCAGTTCGTCTCCGCACCACATGACCCGGCGCAGCTCGGGGAAGTCGTCCTGACCGACGACGTCCCGGGCGCGCATCGCCACCAGCACGGAGGGCACCGAGCACCACTGCGTGAGCCGTGCGTCCCGGATGAAGCCGGCCAGGCGTTCCGGCATGAAGGTCGCGGAGTCCGGGACGAGCCGGAGTTCGGCCCCGCTGGTCAGCGCCGTGTACACGTCCAGCACGGACAGGTCGAAATGGAACGCGGGATGCCCGGACAACCGGTCGCCGGCGCCGATGTCGAAGTGTCCGGCGAGCCATCGGGCGAAGTGCGCGACGCTGTCGTGCGTGATGGGCACCCCTTTGGGGACACCGGTGGAGCCGGAGGTGAACATGATGTACGCCAGTCCGCTCGGCGCCGACAGCTCGGGACACGGGCCGTCATCGGCACCCGCGGCCTCCTCCCACGGCACGTCCCCGGGCCTGCGACCCTGCTCGTCGGCGGCCCTCGACCACAGCACCCTCGGACCGCCCGATCCGTCCGGGTCCCGGCACTCCTCCAGCACGGCGGCGTACACGGGATCGGCGATGATCCACCGGGGTGCGCAGCGGCGCAGCACGGTGCGCAGTCTGGCGGTGGGACTCCTCGGGTCGAGCGGCACGTACACGGCACCGCACCTGAGCACGGCCAGCATCGCCGAGACGGCCACCGCGGACTTCGGCAGCAGCAGACAGACCCGGTCGTCGGGGGCGATCCCGTGGGCCAGCAGGGTCCGCGCGAGCCGCGCGCTCAGCAGGTCCAGCTCCGCGTACGTGTACGTCGTCCCGTCCCCGTCGGTGACCGCCGCGGCCGATGGCGTCGTACGGGCGCGTTCCCCCACGAGTTGATGGATTCCTCGTCCCCGCTGCGGCATGCCGGCGCTCCCCCGTTCGTCTCCTCTGCACCGCCGCTCGCCTCTGAGCCGGCGCAAGGAACAACGTGCTGGGTCCGGAGCCGCAGGGACAACCGCGTAAGACCGCGCCATCGCCCTGACCCGGTCGGCATAGCCACAATGCTCCGTTGATCGGGGCGGAAATCTCCCGGTACGGTCGGGGCCGCTCAGATCGAGCCGCCACACGGACGACGTGTGGGAGAGCGTCAGCGAGGTCTTCCTTGACCGTCCGGAGTGAACAGCTGCCGATCACGGTGTCCGGCTGCCGCGAGCGCACGGGGCCGCTCACCTACGGACAGGCCTACATCTGGAATTCCATCAGGGGTCTGGCACTTGAGGACCAGCACAACCTCGTCATGAGCTTTCCGCTCAGCGAACCCGTGGACCGCGCCGATGTCACCACGGCTCTGGCGCGACTGCTGGCGGCGCACGAATCGCTGCGGACGACCCTGTGTCCCGCGGGCACCGGGCTCCCGGAACAGAGTGTCGCCGGGGACGGTGTCCTTCCGCTCGACATCGTCGAAGCAGACGGGGAGCGGCCGCCCGACGCCGCGGAGGCACGCCGGATCCTGCAAGGCGCCGGGTTCGACCACGCTCACGAGTGGCCGATCCGGGCGGGAGTGCTCTGCGTCGCGGGGCGGCCTCGCTGGCTCGTCCTGACCGTCTCCCACCTGGCCACCGATGCCTCGGGCGCACGGCTCCTCAGGCGGCACCTGACGAGCCTGCTCGACGGAGGTCAGGACGCGCCAGACATCGACCTCACCTGCCGTCAGCCGCTCGACCAGGCCGCCCATGAGCGGTCTTCGGAGGGGGAGCGGCGCGCTCGACGAGCCCTCGACCACTGGCAACGCCAACTCGAGGAGTTCCCCCTCTTCGACCGTCCCGCGCTCGTGCCCGAACAACCCCGCTTCTGGCAGGGCATGCTCATGTCCGACGCGGTGGCCGAGGCCGCCCCCGTCATCGCACGCCGGACGGGAACCAGCGTCTACTCGGTGCTGCTGGCCGCCGTCACGGTGGTGCTCGGCCGACGGGCGGGCCGCGACCGCTATGCCGTCGGCACCATGTGCAGCAATCGGCACACCGCGGAACTCAAGGACTCCGTCATGAACCTTCCCCAGCGCGTCCTGGTGGCCGTGGACCTCCGCGGAACCTTCGACGAAGTGGTCCGCAGGACGCACGTGGCGGCGCTGAACTCGTACCGCTTCGGCATGTACGACCCCACCGCGGCACGGGAGTTGACAGCAGGGGCCGCTCGCCGGCGAAAGGGTCCGCTGGACGTGCACACCACCTTCAACGCCATCGAGCCGCTGTGGCACGACCACGAACGGGCCGAACTCGGCGGCACCACGCGTGCGTTCGTGTGGACGCGGAAGACCGACACCGACATGGAGCGCCTGCGGTTCGTCGACTTCTTCGCACCCGACCGCATCGCCATGTACGCGGACACCCTCTACTACCCGATCAGCGAGATCGAGTCCTGCCTCTGGGAAGTGGAGCGCACGGTCACCGGGGCGGTGACGCCGTGAGCGAGGCCACCCACGAGGAGTCCAAGCAGGGGCCGGGGGAGTCGAGCCCCCCGGAGTGGACGGCCATCGGGCGCCTCGCGGGACCCATGGCGCTGGTCGAGGTCGTCGACTTCCTGGTGCTGCTGGGCGTCGTCGCTCTCATGGGGCGCATGGAGGGGGACGCGCTCTACGTCAGATCGCTGTACCAGCCCGTCGGCGGTGCCCTCATCGCGGTCACCGCCGGATTCGTCATCAGCAACCAGGTGGCGGCGTCGATCAGCCGCGGGCGCAACCGGCCGCAGGACGTCATGGCCGTCGCCGCGGGAATGGCACGGGTGTGGGCGGCGGCCGGCGGAGTGGTGATCCTCGCGCTGGCGGTGAGCGCCCCCGAGCTGGCGGACCTCTTCGGCGTGCCCGGCCCGGTCCGGGGCAGTTTCGTGGCGTTCCTGCGCTGGACCCTCGCCGCGGAACTGCTCGTCATCGCCTCGCTCCTGTGCGCCTCGTCGCTGCGTGGCTACGGCCGCATCAGGTCGGCCACCGCGATCACCCTGACGGTGGCCGTCGTCCGTATCTCCTGCGTCGCCGGCCTCGGCCTGGGGACCGGCCTCGGCATGTGGAGCGTCCCCGTCGGCGCCGCCTCGGCGGGGCTGATCGGCCTCGTCCTCGGGCTGGCCCTTGTGCGCAGGACCGAGCTCTGGCATCCGCACGCCCTGCGCACCTGGAACCCCCAGGTGCGGAGCCTGCTGACCGGGGTCGGTCTCCCCGTCACCGCCACGATGCTGCTCGTCGCCGGCTACGGGGCGGCCATGCTCTGGGCCCTGAGCGGATTCGGGCCGGAGGTCGTCGCCGGGTACTCGGTCGCCTCCGCCCTACAGAACCTCGTCATGCTGCCGGGCCTCGCCCTGGGAGCCGCGACCGCCGTCGTCATCAACCAACGGCGCGGGGCCGGCAGTCTGGACACCCTGGAACCCGTGGTGCGCACCGGACTGTGGATGTCCGCCGGGCTCTACGTCGTCCTGGGCGGCCTCACCTGGCTGATCAGGGAACCGGTCGCCGAGTGGATCACGGGAAGTCCGGACATCGGCGTCGAGGCGTCCCGGTACCTGGGCACCGTGGCACTGACCTACGCCGTGCAGGGGCCCGTGCTCACCGCGCTCACGCTCATGGAACAGATCGGCGGCGGATACCTCGCCATCGCGCTCAACACGGTGTATTTCACGCTGATCGTCGTCGCGGGCAAGCTCGCGGTCGAGGCGGGCGGAGCCCCCCAGGACCTCTACGACACCGTCGCCGTCTGCAACTTCCTCGGCGTGAGCGTCGTGGTCGTCGCCGTCCGCTACGCCGCCCGGGTACGCCGGGCCGCCTCGGCTCCCTGACCCTTGAGGTGTCACGGACGGCTGTCATCGGCCGCCGTGTAGGCGGTGGCCTGGAGGTTGTACAGCTCGGCGTAGCGCCCTTCGGCGGCCAGCAGTTCGTCATGGCTGCCGGATTCGACCAGCCGTCCCTTGTCCATGACGAGCGTCAGGTCCGCCTCGCTGACGGTGGAGAAACGATGGGAGACGATCACCGTGACCGCGCCGGTGCGCCGGGCCGTCGCGCGGGCGTGGGCGATGTGCCGCTGGAAGATCTCCTCCTCGCTGGGCGCGTCGAGTGAGGCCGTGGGTTCGTCGAGGACGAACATCAGCGGCTCGCGACGCATCACCGCACGGGCGAGCGCGGCCTTCTGCCACTGTCCCTCGGAGAGTTCGGCACCGTTCAGCATGCGGCCCAGCTGGGTCTCCATCCCCTGCGGCAACCGGGCCACCAACTGCTGTGCCTCCGCGGCACGGACGGCCTCCCCGATCCTTCGGCGGTCCTCGACATACGGCAGGTCACCGATGCCCACGGTCTCGAAGAAGCGCGTACGGAAACGGCCGAAGTCCTGGAACGCGGCGCTGGAGCGCCCTCTCCACTCGTCCGCGGACAGCCGTCCCAGGTCGATGCCGTCCACCCGTATCGCCCCCTCCGTCGGCCGGTGGAACCTGGCGAGCAGCTTGACCAGAGTGGTCTTCCCCGAGCCGTACTCGCCGACGACCGCCACCACGGTCCCGGCCGGCAGGCGCACGCTGACGTCGTCCAGGGCCCTGCGGTCCGTGCCCGGATAGGTGTAGGACACGCCGTCCAGCTCGATGCCGGAGGTCAGCCGCCGCGGCACCGGCACCGGCGGCGGGCCGTCCGGCTCCCGGCGATGGCGCGCCACGTAGTCGCGCAGCCACAGGTAGGGCTCGACGAGTTTGCGGGCCTCGAAAGCCTGCGCGGCATGCGAGACCGTCAGTTGCAGCGACTGGCGCAGCGTGGTGGTCACCGTGACGGCGAGCACCAGGTCACCGGGGGTCGTTCGCCCTTCGGTGCGCAGCCGCACGACGAGTACGAGGGCGGCCACGAACCCGGCGGTGAACAGCGTCCACCCGCACATCCGCCACCCGGTCGCCACCGCCTGGGCCCGCGCCCTGCCGCGCAGCACCTCCTGCCAGGCAGCGGCCTGACGGCGGGCGAGCTCGGGCCCCGCGCCCAGCACCCGGGTCTCCTTGCCGTGATCGGCCGCCACGCACAGGTCGAACAAGTGCCGCTGGAGCCGGAACTGTTCGGCCGTACCGGTCTCGGCCGCGGCCACGGCCCGCTGACCTCGCTGGTCGCACCACAGGGGAGCGGCCGCGAAGCCGGTCAGCAGCAACATCCAGGGACTGACCGAACCCAGCAGCACGAGTGAGACCCCCAGCTGCAACACCGCGAAGACCACCGCGAGCGTCGTCCACATGGCTGCCATCAGCCCCCACGCGGAGCCCCGCACCACGGTGACCCGGTCGAGGAAGTCGGTGCGCTCCAGATGCTCGGTCCCCTCCAGCGTGGCGATGTCACGGTGGATCCGCTCATGGAGATCGGTGAGCCCCACGCGCTCGACGGCGAGGATGGCGAGACTGTCGGTGACCTCACGCAGCACCGCCATGACGGCGTACGCGGCCGCCGCACCGGCCGCGGCCATGAGGGCGACGCCGGTCCGCCCGCTCTGGGCGGCGTCGACCACCGTCTTCAGGATGAGGGCGAGGGTGGCGACGCTGACCACCAGGAGCGTGGACAGGGCGAACATCACACTCGTCAGGCCCGGTATCCGCCGCCAGGACAGTGCCAGCAGTTCCGCCCACAAGCTCAGATGACGCCTCACCGTACGTCTCCCTCCTCGAACCGGTCCTCGTACCCGCGGCGGAACCGGTCGGCCTGGATCTTGAACATGTCCGCATACGCCCCACCGCGCCGCAGCAGTTGCTCGTGGCTGCCGGACTCGGCGACGCGGCCGTCGGCGAGGAGGACGATCCGGTCCGCCTGCCTGACCGTGGCAAGCCGGTGCGAGATGAGCACGGTGCTGAAATCCCCGCGCAGTTCGCTGATCCTGCGGAAGAAGTCGAACTCGGTCCGTACGTCCAGGTGCGCGGTGGGCTCGTCGAGGACGAGCACCCGGGCGCCGGTCCGCACCGCGTACAGGGCGCGGGCCAGGGCGACCTGCTGCCACTGGCCGCCGGAAAGGTCCACGCCTCCGGTGAGCGTGCGGGAGAGCGGGGTGTCCCAGCCGTCCGGCAGTCGTTCCACGACAGGAGCGAGGCCGGCGTCCCGCGCGGCGGCCGCCAGCGCCCGCTCGTCGCGCGGCACCGACGCCCGGTCCAGTGCCACGTTGTCGGCCGCGCTCAGCTGGTAACGGATGAAGTCCTGGAAGACCGCGGCGACCTGGCCGCGCCACTCCCGGACACCGAGTGCGGCGATGTCCCGGCCGTCGGCGGTGATACGGCCCCCCGACGGGTCGTACAGGCCGCAGAGCAGTTTGATGAGCGTCGACTTGCCGGCGCCGTTGAGTCCCACCACCGCCAGCAGTTCGCCCGGCCGGATCTCCAGGTCCACCGAGTCCAGGACCGCACGGTCCGTGCCCGGATAACGGAAGGACACCTGCTCGAAACGGACCAGGGGCGGGGCCGTCGGGCGGACCGACGGCGCGCGGTCCGCCGCTGAGACCCCGGGGCTCCCGTCGTCGGCGGCCAGCAACTCCCGTAGTTCCTCACGGGCCTTGAGGGCCTCGATCGCCCCATGGGTGTTGCGCGGATCGATCGTCTTCGCCGCCTCGAACACCGCCCAGCCGGCGGTGAGTACGGCCGTCAGCGCACCGGCTCCCGTTTCGCCCCGCAGAGTCTGCCGGGTGACCGTGAGGTACGCCACGGTCAGGGGCACGGCGACGAGCAGCAACGGCAGCCACTGCCGACGCGCGTACTTCGCCTGAGCCGCCCAGACCGGCTCGAACATGGCCCGGACGTGCAGCGAGATGCGCTGGACCACCCACTCGCCGAGGCCGAAGACCCGTATGTCCTTCGCCTCACCGGCGGAGACGGTGGCCTCCTCCCAGACGCGTGCGTGCAGCCCGTGGTCCGCCTGGGAGACCCAGAACCTGGTGAAGGCCTCCTGCCGTCGGCTGCGCACGGCGGCATTCAGCAGGGCGGGCACCGCCAGCAGCGGAGCGAGCCACCAGCCGTGCGGCACGAGCACCGCGCAGGCGGCCGCCACCCCGAACAGCACGGAGACCAGCTTGATCTGGTCGACCGCCCCGTCCCCCGGTGTCCGCTCGGTCCACGACCGGGGATCGGCGCGCGCATTGCGTATCAACTGCTGGGCGCGGGGCTGTTCGAGCACCCCGATCGTGCGGCTGCTCGCGGTGATCCGCGCCACCTCGGCGCGGTGCGCCCCGTCGATCCACCCCTTCGTGACGAACTCCAGGGGAGCGATGGCGCAGTCGGCGGCGTGGCCCAGCAGCAGTGCCGCGCCGAAGACGGTGAGGGGAGCGGCGGCGACCCGCAGCGCATCCGCCGCCGGGGCGGCGTCGATCCGGTCGACCAGGGCCGCGACCGTGTAGGCCACGGCGGCGGGTAACGCGCCGGCGAGCAGCCGCAGGCACACCAGCGCCGACACCACGGTCCGCGGAGCGGCACGCAAGGTGCCGAGTAACAGTCGTCGATCCCTCATGGCGCATCATCGTCGAGTGATTCTTCGGAGAATGTCAAGAAACCGCAATCGAGGCGCCTCAACGGCCATACTCCTATGGCTATGTTCCGCTTTCCGGGGATTCCACTAAGCTCCCTGAACATGACCAAGAATGGGATTTCCAAAGGTACTTTGGAGGGTGTTGCGCAGACAGCTCGGTGGACCGCTGCGGCGCGCGCCAGGGAAAGCAGGAGACCTGATCGGCTATTCGACGATCCGCTCTCCGAGTTGCTCGCCGGAGAAGACGGGGAACAGCTGCTCAAGTATTTCCACACCGCACGCGCATCGGACGAGGGCAATCCCTTTCTTCCCATACGCACGCGATGGTTCGACGACTTCCTGGCGCGGAGCACGGCGGACGGCGTCCGGCAGATCGTGGGCATCGGAGCCGGTCTCGACACCCGTTCCTTCCGGCTCTCCTGGCCCGAGGACACCCGCGTCTTCGAAGTCGACCAGCAGCCGGTGCTGACCTACAAGGACAAGGTTCTCGCCGAGGCCGGGGCCGAACCGCGGTGCGGACGCCGTGCCGTGGGGACCGAGCTCGGCGACGACTGGGGCGCGAAGCTTCTGGACGCCGGTTTCGACCCGTCGGCGCGGACGGCGTGGTTCGCGGAGGGCGTGCTCTTCTATCTGCCCGAGTCCCTGGCCCGCCGCACCCTCGACGTGGCGGCCGGGTTGTCGGCCCCGGGGAGCCGCCTCGCGGTCGACCTGATCGGTACCGGGATCTACCGCTTCCCGTACATGCGGGAATGGCTGGACAAGCTCGAACGCGCCGGCAGCCCCTGGCAGTCCGCCACGGACGACCCGGGATCCTTCGTGGCGGAGGCCGGCTGGCGTCCTCTCGTCGTCACCGAGGCGGGGCGCCCTGACGCCAATTACGGCAGGTGGCCCCGGAACGCCTCGGTGCCCGACCTGCCGGACCTGCCGCGCAGCCATCTGGTGGCAGCCGAACGTGACTGAACCACAACGACAGATGAACGTGGCCGTCGAAGGAGGCCGCGCGTACCGCTGCGGCCTCACCTGGTCACAGCGCTGGCTCTACGAGATCCTCGGCGAGCGCATGTTCACCGCGCCGCGGCTGAACGTACCGCTCCGGCTCGTCCTGGACCGGCCCGTGGCACTCGACGCCGCACTGGATGCCGTACGGGCCGCCGTCCTGCGCCACGACACGCTGCGCACCGTCTACCCGGTCGCGACGGGAGAGGCGGGGGAGGCCGGGGAGGCGGAGCAGGAGATCCGGGACACGGTCCGGTGCGAGGTGCTCCTCGTCGAGACGGCGGCGGACGGCAGGCAGCAGCTGGAAGAGGCCATGAGCGACGCCCTGGACGTGCTCGGCCGGCGTCCGCTGGGCCGCGCCGACACCCCGGTCCGGTTCGCCGTGCTCGTACGACACGGCAAGGCGCACGCCCTGGTGGCCTGGATCCAGCACATGTCGGTCGACGGCATCGGCTCCGCCGTCCTCGGTGAGGAACTGCGCCGTCTCGCGCAGGACCCGGACGTCCCGCTGCCGGACCTCTGGCAGACCCGGGACCTGCTCGACTTCCAGGACAGCGAACGGGGCCGTCGGCACGCCCGGGCGGCCGGCGCCTATCAGCGCCGTCAGCTGGAACAGGCTCCGCTCCGTCCCGCTGCCGGAAGCCACGGACACCAACCGCTCACACCACGCTTCTTCGAGGTCGCCTGCGACTCGACGGCGATCAGTAACGGAACCCGCATTCTGGCGCAGCGCTACGGAGTCACCGAGGAGATGGTCCTGCTGGCCACCGTGTGCCTGGTGCGGGCCCGCCTCGACGGCCACGACACCGGCGCGGTGACCCTCGCCTCCTCCAACCGTTTCCATCCCAAGATGCGCGGCATGGTCGCCAACGTCTTCCAGGACTCGCCGCTGTGTCTGAAGATCGGCGACGGCGGCTTCCGCGACCTCGTCCACCAGGCCGCGAAAGTCAGCCTCGCCGCCTACAAGTACGGGTACTTCGACCCGCGCGAGCAGCGAGACGCCATCGCGGAGAGCACCAAGGCCAACGGCCGGTCCGCCGACTTCGGCTGGTCCGTCAGCCTCCGCATCGCGGACGGCGCCAGACTCCTCGACGGGGAGAGCACGGAGACGGCGAAACGGCGCGCGGCAGCCCTGCGCGAGACGGTTCCCCTGCGCGAACAGGCCCGGAATACGAAGATCTGGCAGCTCGAAGGCCATGAAAGCCGCCCGGCCGAGGCCATGTTCGCCGTCTGGGGCCTGGGCGACTACGCCTCCATGAGCCTCATCGCGGACTCCACGCGCTACCGCGTCGAGCAGGTGACCGGTCTGCTGCGCGACTTCGAACGGACGGTCGTCGAAGCGGTCGAGGAGGACTGACGGCGCCCGGCCGCACCTGTTCACCCCACCCAGTTCACCCACGCGAGAACGGAATGGCCTTGCTTGTCGAAACGAATGACATCGCAGCGACCGTGGCCGGCGAGATGACGGACATCCTCGCGGGCGAACCCGTGGCCGTCACCGACGACTTCTTCATCAGCGGCGGCGACTCCCTGCGGGCGGTCGAGCTGATCACCCGGCTCACCGACCGGTACCGGCCGGCGCAGGGGGGCGAGGAGAACGTGCTCGGCTCGGCACTCCTCGTGGCGATCTTCGACGACGCCACCCCGCAGGCGCTCGCCGCGGTCATCGAGCGCCATCGGCGCTGACGCGGGCGATGACGACTCCGACGACAGGCGCGGGCTCCGACGACCACGCGGCCTGGTGGTCCGTACGCCGGGCGGCCCGCGCCATCGCCGCCCGAGAGATCTCCGCCCGCGAGTACCTCGACGTGCTGCGTCGGCGTATCGACACCCACAACCCCGCTCTGGGGCTGGTGGTGACCCTCGACGAACGTGCCGCGGACGATGCGGCCCGAGCGGACGAGGCGACGGTGCGCGGTGAGTCGCGCGGCCCGCTGCACGGCATACCGATGACCGTGAAGGACAGCTTCGCGACCCGGGGACTGCGCACCACCGCGGGCACCGCGGACCTGGCCTCCCATGTCCCCACGGCGGACGCCGACGCGGTGTCCCGGCTCAGACACGCCGGGGCGGTCGTCTTCGGCAAGACGAACCTCGCCGAGAACTGCGCCGACCTCCAGTCGGCCAACAGCGTGTTCGGGGTGTCCCGCAATCCCTGGAACCCCGAGGTCACGACAGGCGGTTCGTCCGGGGGCTCCGCCGGGGCTGTGGCCGCGGGCTTCACACCCGTCGAACTCGGCTCGGACATCGCGGGGTCGATCCGCGTACCGGCGTCCCACTGCGGAGTGTTCGGACACCGCCCCAGCCACGGAGTCGTTCCGCTGGCCGGTCACATCCCGCCCTACCAGCCCACCCGGCCGGACATGGCGGTGGCGGGCCCCTTCGCGAGAGACGTGGACGACCTGGAACTCCTCCTCGACGTGATCACGGCGCCCGCCGCGCCGGACCGGGTCGCCTGGCGGCTCCAGCTGCCGTCGGCCCGGGTGCCGCGCCGGGTGGCGCTGTGGGACGACGACCCGTACTGCCCGGTCGACCACGAGGTACGCGGCGCACTGCGTCGCGCGGCCGAAGCGCTGACCGCGGCCGGGACACCGGTGGAGCACGCCAGACCCGCCGGAATCACCCTCCAGGCCGCCGACCGGACCGCCCGCCACCTGCTGGCCGAGGTGGGGATGCTGCACTACTCACGCGAGCGGATCGAGCGCGTCACCGCCGGTTCGCAGCCCGTGGGGGCGGAGCTGGGAGCGGAATTCGTCGCCCAGAGCTACCGGACCTGGATGGACGCCCATGTGCGTCGCGAGCGGATGCGGATCAAGTGGCAGCAGTTCTTCACACGGTACGACGCGATACTCCTGCCGGTCGTACCGAACCTCGCCCCGGAACACGACGACCGGCCCTACCACCAAAGGCGCATCACGGTCGACGGAGTCGAGCGGCCGTACTGGGACCAGTTGGTCTGGACCTCGCTGACCGGCATCTGCCATCTGCCCACGACCGTCGTACCGGTGAGCCGTGACTCTCGCGGGGTGCCCATCGGTGTCGCGGTCTGCGGTCCGTATCTGGAGGACCGCACGACGCTGGCCGTCGCCCGGTCACTGAGCGGGCTGCTGCCCGGGCTGGGCCGCCCCGATCCGGTCCGGCCCGCCGTCGGGTGAGCCTTCCGGCCCACCCCAGCGGAAGAACCACAGACGAGGGGGACGCGCGCCCGGGCGGGCCACGGCGGCCGCGAAACCCGGCGGGGCCGACAGATCCCGCACGTACCAGTGGGCGGGCCGGCCCCCGACCGGGTGGGCGACCACCGTGCGGTCGCCGGGGCTGAAGACGGGCAGGGCCAGCCCGAACGGGAGCAGCCGTTCCCCCACCGCCTTGGCACAGGCCTCCTTGCGCGTCAGCAGACGGGCGCCGGCCTGGGCCCGGCGGTGCCCGGCGACGGACGCCACATGCGCGGCGTCCCCGGCGGGGAAGAACCGGGCGGCCACCGCCGCGAGCGCCGGGCGGGCCCGCTCCACGTCCACCCCGACCCCGCGTCCGACGGCGACGGCGACCAGGGCGAGGTCCTCGCAGTGGGTGAGGCTGAACCGGACGTGGCGGTGGTCCCCCGCGATCTCCGGTCGCCCCCAGCGCCCGATCTCGAAGCGCAACTCCCGTGGCTCCGTGGGCACATAGCGCGACAGGACGGCCCGCAGGGCGGCATGCGCCACGGTGAAGCGGCGCCGGTCCGTCGCACTGGTGAGCCGGGCGAGCCGGGCGCGCTCCGTCTCGTCGAGCCCGCCGGCGAGACCCGGGAGCGCTTCACGCGAGGCGCCCAGCCCCACGGTCCAGACATGGATGTCGTCCGGCGTGAGGGCCGGGCGCGCCCCGTGCGGAGCGTCCCGGCGGGTGATCGTCACGCGTCGTCAGCCGTCCACCGGCGCATCCTGCGCGTCGCGGACGAACTCGGCCAGCGCTCGCACGGTCGACAGATGCTCCAGTTCGAGGTCGTCCGGGTCGAAGACGATCCCGAACTGCTCCTCCAACTCCATGAGCACCTCCAGGACCGCCGTGGAGTCCAGGCTCAGATCGTCGAAGAGCCTGGTCTCCCAGGTGGCGTTCGGGAGCTCCTTCTTCAGTGTGTTCTCCAGGGCCTTCACCACTCCGCGGCGGAACTCCTCAAGAGTCTCCTCCCGCGCGGGGGACAGCTGTTCGCCGGTTGACTGCTCCACGATGTCCTCGGTGTCCTTTCCTCAGCTCTCGGGATCGACAGGAACCTGCTTCCCCAGCAGGTCGTCCAGGGTGTCCCGGCGCCGCACGAGGTGCGCCCGGCCATCGGCGACCAGGACCTCGGCCGGATGGCCGTGGCTGAGGAAGAACACGGGGGACGCGGACGGGCCGTATGCTCCCGAGCGCTCGATCGCGATGAGGTCCCCTGGGCGCAGATCGGGCAACGACGCCTTTTTCAGCAGGGTGTCGCCCGGTGTGCACAGCGGGCCGCAGACGTTCCACGGCTCGGTCTCGGTGTCCGCGGAACGGCCGAGGGCCGTGGCGGGGAAGTTCCGTTTGACGAACGAACCGATACCGACGGCGGCCATGTGGTGGTGCGTGCCGCCGTCCGTGATCGCGAACCGCTCGCCGCGGGACGTCTTCGTGTACCGCACGCGCATGACGTAGGTGCCGGCCGGGGCGGTCAGATAGCGGCCGAGTTCCATGATGACGCGGGTCCCGGGCCGTCTGGCGTGGAAGGTCTCGACGACAGGGTTCAGCCGCTGGGTCAGACTCTTGGGGTCCAGGTCGCTCTCGTTGTCGAAGTAGGCGACGCCCAGGCCGCCACCGATGTCGACGACGTCGAGCGGGAAACCGAGGCGGGACGAGATCCGCTCCGCGAGTTCGAGGATGCCCTCGGTGTTCCTGACGACGGTGTCCTCGCTGAGGATGCGCGTCCCCATATAGGCGTGGACGCCGACGATCCGCAGACTCGGCCAGCGGGCGGCCGGCTCGTCCACCGCGAGGAGCTGCTCCTCGTCCATGCCGAACTGCCGCGGCTTGCCGCCCATGGACAGGCCCGCACCGCGCACCTCGAACGCCGGGTTCACCCGGAGCATCACCCGGGGGGACAGGGCGTGTTCGCGGGCCAGCTCCTCGCAGAGATCGAGTTCGCCGAACGACTCGCAGACCACGGTGCAGCCGTCCTCCGACAGCGCCTCGGCCAGCTCCTCGCGGCTCTTCCCGGGCCCCAGGAAGATGATCCGCGCGTCGTCCACGCCGGCCCGCCGGGCGGTGGCCAGTTCCACCAGGGACGAGACCTCGGCCCCGCTGCCCAGCTTCCTCAGCTCCGCGCAGATCGCGACGTTCGGGTTGGCCTTGAGGGAGTAGAAGATCTCCACCGCGGGGTGGAGCACCTCCCGCAGGGTTCGGTACTGGTCGCGCAACAGGTCGGCGTCGTAGACGTACAGCGGCGTTCCGTGCTGTGCGGCCAGCTCGGCCGTCGAGATGCCTTGTATGCGGTGGTCAGCGGTCAAGGCCGCGCCCCTTCCGAATGTGTGGCGTATGAGGCCAGCTCCCGTTCCACCTCGGCGTCGATGCGGGAGACGGCGTCGAAGTCCTCGCCGACGACCAGACCGTAGAGCCGGCCCTCGGTCGTTCCGCCCTCTTCCCGAGTGGCGCGTGCGGCGTTGACGGTGGCGAAGTTGTTCACCAGCAGCCCCGAGCCGCTCCCGCGGCTGAACAGTCGCTCCCCGAGCGCGTGACGGACCGTCGCGAAGTCCAGCTCGCCCCCCAGGTGCAGCGTGTAGTGCCGGGCCAGCGCGCTGCGGCCGGCCGCCACGAACTCCTCCTGGAGGGGCAACTGGTAGGTCGACATGTTGTTGCGGGCGTTGATCTCGACCACCGGGTACAGCCCGCCGTCGGGGTCGACCATGGCGTCCACCCCCACCACACCGAAGTAGCCGTCGTCGGACAGCTGCCGGCCCAGCAGCCGGGCGGTCGAGACGAGCTCCGAGTGCTGCTCGGCGTTGAGCCGTGCCGGGATGCGATGTCCCTTGTGCACCCCGCGCTCGGTGACGGCCTCCTTCACGAAGTCGAAGTGGAGGCTTCCGTCCCGGCCGAGCGTGAACTGGTAGTTGAGGTCGGCGGATTTGGCCACCCATTCCTCGACCACCAGCCCGATGCGCTCGGTGCCCGCCCGCCGTGCCCTGGTGGTGACCATCCGGTCCAGGGCGTTCAGCCGCCGCTCGTCCTCGACCTGGACGATGCCCTTGCCGGAGACGCCGAAGGCGTCCTTGACCCCGATCGTCCGGCCCTCGCGCAGCAGTTCACGGGCATGCCCGAGCGCTGTCGACCAGTCGGCGAGCGAGTCGCAGGCCCAGCCGCGCGGTCGTCGCAGGTCCAGACGTTCCGTGAGGCGGCGGCTGTACACCTTGCTGTTGACGGCCTCGCAGACGGCGGCGGGCGGCGCCGCCAACGGCAGTCCTGAGGCCACGGCGAGCGCCTCCTCGGCCTCGGACACCCCGTGCGGCAGCAGCGCGGCCCCGGAGCCGGCCAGCCGGGACAGCTCCTCGACCAGGGCGGGTGCGTGCAGGGCGTCCTCCGTGACCGTCCGCGCCGGGTCGGTCTGCTCCGGTACGAGGACACGGGGCAACCGCAGGCCCAGCTCCGACAGCTGGGCCAGATAGCCCGGGTCGGGCGGCTCCTTGAGCACGACCAGGTCGTCGGGGCCCGCCAGCAGCAGGGCGAACTCGTCCATCCGGTTGACCATGGCGCCGGCGGCGGCGCGCGAGAACACCGGGAGCCCGATCACGTCCCGGCCCCAGCGGGTTTCCACCTCGAAATTCCCGAGAAAGACGAGCGGCGTTCCAGGGGCGAGACACAGGGCCGATTTGAGCCGCGTGATGAAGCCGGGCTGTTCTTCCCGCATGAAATCGGTATCCGATCGCGAAGGAAACAATCGTCGTGACGCCTCGACGGTCTGGCACGGAAAACTACGAGGTGTCGGCGGGAGAGAGCAATCGGCCGCTTCGGGTATAGCAGTTCAGCCAGGGCGATGGCGCGGACGGTGGCAGTTTGCCTGCGGGGAGCGGACGGGGGAAATTTCCTGGAGCCAGCGCTCCGAGAACGGGGAGAATCATGCACGCGATCGTGCTTGCCGGTGGAAAGGGCAGTCGTCTGCGTCCCTATGCGGCCCATCGTCCCAAGGCACTCGTGGAGTTCGGTGACCACTCGATTCTGGAGATCATCGTCCGTCAACTGCGCACCGCGGGTGCCACCCGGGTGACCCTGTGCCTCCATCATCTGGGCGAGATGATCCAGGAGCGCTTCTCGGAGGGGCGGCGGTACGGCCTGAGCATCGACTACACCTGGGACGAGACTCCGCTGGGCACCGCGGCTCCGCTGTTGGACGTGGCGGACTGGGAGACCCCGGCGGTCGTCCTGAACTGCGATGTCCTCACCTCGCTCGACTTCGCCGACCTCTACCGCCGCCACCAGGAGGGGGGCGGTGTGCTGACCGTCGCCTGCCGGAAACGGGAGATACCGCTGCAACTCGGTGTACTGGACCTGGCCGATGGCGGCGACGTCCTGGGGATCCGGGAGAAACCGGTGCTGACCGTCGACGTCTCGACGGGCATCCACGTGGCCGATCCCGCCGTACGGAAGTTCATCCCCGAGGGACAGGCGATGGACATGCCGGATCTGATCACCGCGCTCATCGACGAGGAACAGCCGGTGAGGGCGCATGAGTTCGAGGATTCCTGGTACGACATCGGAACCCCGGAGAACTACGAGGACGCCAAGAAGGCCTTCCTGGCGTCCCCCTCCCACTACCTCGGCCCACGGTCGGCGACCGCCGGCGTGGACCGCGGCACCGCGCTGCACGGCGCACCCCGGTGACGGCTCCGCCGGAGCGGTCGCTCCTCGGGCAGCTGCGCGACCACGCGCGGCAGTTCGGTGACACCGTGGCCGTCCGTGAGCACACCGGGGCCGACTGGCTCACGACGACATGGTCCCAACTCCTGTCCCGCGTGCGGACCGTCGCCCACAACGCCGGCCGACTGCCCGCCGGACAGGGGCCCGTGGTGGTGGCCCTGGAGAACAGCACGGACGGCGTCGCCGTGCTCCTCGGCCTGGCCCTGGCCGGAGTCGACGTCCTGTGCACGGAGCCCGAGACCTCCCAACTGACCGATCCCCACTCGGTGCTGTACCGCGTCCCGGTGTCCGGGCTGATCACCCGGCAGGTCCCCGACGGCCTGCCGTCCGCCCCGCGTCCGGCACTCACGTACGAGCGGCTGCTCACCGGCCCCGCACACGGCGGCGGCCCCTGGGCGGAGCCCCGCGAGGATCCGGCGGTCCACCAGCTGACCTCGGGGTCCACCGGCGAGCCCACGGCGGTGCGTCAGACCCTGGCCACCGTCGGACGCGGCGGCGCGCTCTACCGCGACATCCACGAATACACCTCCGCCGACCGGGTGTTCCTCCCCCTGCCGCTCGCGCACTCCTTCGGCATGGTCGGGGGCATGGCGGCCGCGATCATGGCGCGGGCCGAACTGATGCTGCTGCCGAAGTTCTCCCTCAGCGCCTGTCACGACGCGCTCGGCGCCGGCGCGACCGTACTCCTGGGCAGCCCGCTCTTCTACCGGCTGCTCGCCTCCTCCCGCCCGGAGCGAGCGGCGGTCGCGGCCGTCCGCGTCGCCCTCTCCTCGGGAGGACCGCTGCCGGAAGAGACCCGGCAACTGGCCACGAAGGACCTGGGCCTGACGGTCCACCAGGTGTACGGGAGCACCGAAACGGGTCTGATCGCCTGCCAGCGCGGCCCCGACGCGGGACCCCCGGACTCGGTGGGGGCCGTGGCACCGGGAGTCGAGTGGCGCCTGGAGCACGACGAACGGCTGTCGCCCGAGCCTGACAGCGGAGTGCTGCACGTGCGCACCTCCACGATGTTCACCGGCCGGCTCGGCCCCACGGGCGCACTGCCGCGTCCCGCCGACGCCTGGTACGACACGGGTGACGTGGCCCGCGTCGACAGCTCCGGCAGGTTCACCCTGCTGGCCAGGAAGGACACCTTCATCAACGTCGGCGGACGCAAGGTGAACCCCCGGCGCGTCGAGCGGATCGTCGCCGGCCACGACGCCGTGCGCGAGGTGCACGTCTTCGGCGCCGAGGACGCCGGCGGGGAGGAGGCCGTCCACGCGGCCGTCGTGCTCGCACCACGGGGCACGCCCGGCAGAGCGCCCACGGCGGCGCTGCACACGTACCTCAGATCCCGGCTGCTGCCGTACGAGGTACCGCACCGGCTGCATCTGCTGCCGCGGCTGCCGAGAACGGCGCTGGGCAAGGTCGATCTGCCGACTCTGCGGGCGAGTGTCCTGGCCACTCGGAGCACGGCACCCGCCGCGCCACCGCCGGGCCATGAACCCATCGCACATCCGCATGTTCCGATCAGCGAAGTCGAGGACTGACAGTGACTCAGGCGAGAACAACGGTGAAACCCGCGGACACCACCGGCTATGTGGCGGTGATCGGGCTCGGGTACATAGGCCTGCCCCTCGCCGTGTCGCTCGCGGCCGGCGGGCATCGGGTGGTGGGCGTGGACACCGACCCGGGCGTACGGGCCGCGGTGCGAGCCGGCACACCCCGGTTCCACGAGCCGGGCCTGCCCGAGCAACTGCGCGCACTGCCCCCGGGAGCGCTCACCGTCGAGGAGCACCTGCCCGACGCGGCCCCGGACGCCGTCGTCGTCTGTGTGGGCACCGCCGTACACGCGGACAACCAGCGGCCCGACCTGCGGCACCTCGTCGCGGCGGTCACGGAGGTCGCCGACCGCGTCACCGACCGCACGCTCGTCGTCGTCCGCAGCACCGTGCCCGTCGGCACCTGCCGCAACACCGTCCTGCCGCTGCTGCGCAAGCGGGTCCGCGAACCGCTTCTCGCCTTCTGCCCGGAGCGCACCATCCAGGGCCGGGCCATGGAGGAACTGCGCTCGCTGCCGCAGATCGTCGGGGGACTCGACGAGCGGTCGGTGCTCAGCGCCGGGCGGCTCATGGCGACCTGCGCCACGGACCAGGTGGTGGTGTCGTCCCTCGAGGCCGCAGAGATGATCAAGCTGATCTGCAACGCGCACACCGACCTCATCTACGGCTTCGGCAACGAGGTGGCGCTCCTCGCGGAACGGCTCGGACTCGACGCGGACGAACTCATCGCCTCCGCCAACCTCCGCTACCCCCGGCCCGACCTGAGCCGGCCCGGGTTCGTCGGCGGCAGCTGCCTGGTCAAGGACCCGTACCTGCTGATGCACAGCGGTCACGAGACCGGCCATCAGATGCCCATGGTCGCCGCCGCCCGGGCCGTCAACGAGAGCCTGCCCGGCCGGCTCGTCGACCGGGTCACCAAGGCGCTCGCCGCAGCCGGCAAGGACTCGGCCGACACCAAGGTGCTGGTGTGCGGCATCGCGTACAAGGGCCGGCCCGCGACGGACGACACCCGCGGATCGGCGGCCGTCCAGCTCGCCCAGGAACTGGGCCCACGGGTGGGCACGCTGGCGGGCCACGACTTCACGGTCGGCCGTGACCGGATCGCGGAGATCGGGTTCCGGCCCGTGAACCTGACGGAAGGGCTGCGGGACGCCGACGCGGTGATCGTGCTGACCGACCACCCGGACTACGGAACACTGCGAGCGGAGAACCTCCTGGAGCAGATGCGCCCCGACCCGGTGGTCTTCGACATGTGGGGGCTCCTCCAGAACGAGCTGGCGGACCTCGCCGGCCTCACCTACCTGAGGCTGGGCCGTGGCTGAGCGCGTCCTGATCACCGGAGGTGCGGGCTTCATCGGGCTGCATCTGACGCGCCGACTGCTCGCCGAGGGCGCGCGGATCACTCTGGTCGACGACTTCTCCCGAGGACGCAGGGACGACGCGCTGCGCGACATCGAGGCCGAGGTCGAGGTCGTCCGCCACGACCTCACCCGGCAGATCCCGGACGGGCTGCTGCCGGGGGACTTCGACGCGGTGTACCACCTGGCCGCGGCGGTCGGGGTGCAGCAGGTCACCCGGGATCCCGGTCACGTCCTGCGGACCAACATCCTGGCCGCAACACATCTGCTCGACTGGTGTGACAGGACAGGCCCCGGAGCCGTGTTCCTCAGCTCCACGAGCGAGTTCGCGGACGGTGCCGCCCAACTGGGCGCCGCACCTCTGCCGACCCCGGAGAACGCGCCGTTCGTCCTCACCCGGCCGCACTCCGCCCGCTCCTCGTACGCGCTCAGCAAGGCCGTGGCCGAACTGATGCTGCTCCAGCGCGCGAGCAGCACACGGGTGCGCATCGGGCGGTACTACAACATCTACGGCCCGCGCATGGGCAACGCCCATGTGATCCCCCAGTTCATCGAGCGCGTCGTCAAGGGGGTCCACCCCTTCACCGTCTACGGCGGCGACCAGACCCGGGCCTTCTGCTACGTGGACGACGCGGTGGACGCCACGGTCCGGCTCATGCGGCTGCCCACGGACGCGCCGCTCGTGGTGAACATCGGCAACGACCAGGAGGAGCTGGCGATGACCGAGCTCGCCCGGCGTCTGCTGGCGCTGGCCGGGGCACCTCCGGAACTCGATGTCCGGGACGCGCCGGAGAACTCACCGGCGCGGCGACTGCCCGACCTCACCACCCTGCGCCGGCTGTTGCCGGACTGGCGGCCGATGGCCCTGGACTCGGGGCTCCGGGCGATGCTCGACTGGTACGGAGTCCCCCTCGCCACCCCGTCCCCCGAGGCCTCGCGGTGAGCCGCTTCCTCGTGGTGTTCGGCGGATACGGCAAGGGCGGCACATCGGGTGCGGAACGGATGGGATGGCGCACCACCGAGGCACTGCGCCTGCGCGGGCACCAGGTGCGGGTACTCACCGACGCCGAGGCCCCGGAAGAAACCCTGCACCGGGAGTATCGCCTGTTCCGCACCGAGGACGAGGTGATCCGGGCGGGGGAGCGCCCGGACGTGGTCCACGCCTACGACCTGGCGCGACCGGAGCAGGTGGCGACGGCGTTGCGGCTCGCCGACAAGTGGGAGGCGCCCTTTGTCCTCACCCCGGCCTCCGAACCGCGGCTCTGGCCCGACCTCGGACTGGGCCGCAGCGCCTGTCGCGCGGCGCGGGCCCTCTACACCCTCACGGCGGCGGAGGCGGACGCGGTCCGCTCCTTCGGAGCGGCCCCCGAGCGGATACGTCCCCTTCCACAGGCCCCCGATCTCGTGGGAGACCCGAGGCCGGCGGCCTTCCGGCAGCGCCACCGACTGGGCGGCCGCGTCGTCCTCTTCCTCGGCCGCAAGACCCGGACCAAAGGGTGCGGTGTCCTGCTGGACGCCGCACCCCTGGTGTGGCGTACGGCTCCGGACACCGTGTTCCTGTTCGCCGGACCCGACACCGAGGCCCCGGTCGCCGAAGCGATCCGTACCCACCCCGACGCACGGGTGCGCGACGTGGGGCTGCTGGACGAACAGACCAAGCACGACGCCCTGGCAGCCTGCGACATCGTCTGTCTGCCGAGCAGCGCCGACGTCTTCCCGCTGGTCTTCGCCGAGGCATGGGCGTGCGGCAAGGCCGTGGTGACCGGCGACTTCCCCGGCGTGCACGAAGTCGTCCACGACGGAGTCGACGCCCTCGTCACCCCGGTACGCCCCGCCGACGTGGCCGACGCCCTGCTGGGCCTGCTGACCGACGACGCGAGACGGACGGCGCTCGGCGACGCGGGCCGGGGCCGGGTGCGCCGGGGCATGACCTGGGATGCCGTGGCAGCCGCCGTGGAGGCGGGGCTGCCGGCCGGGGACGGGGCGATCGACATGAAGAGAGGAACCCGATGACGGATACGGTTTCGGGCCGGGTCCGGGTCGCGCTCGCGGACAACACCGTGGGCCGGCGGGAGATCGAGGCCGTCAGGGACGTACTCGACTCCCGATGGCTCACCGCGGGCGAGGTCACCCGGGAGTTCGAGGACGAGTTCGGCCGGCGGCTCGGGGCACCCGGATGCGTCGCCGTGAGCAGCGGCACGGCCGCGCTCCACCTCGCGATGCTCGCCCTGGGCCTGCGCGCGGGCGACGAGGTGATCGTCCCGTCGCTCAGCTTCGTCGCGTCCGCGGCGGTCGTCGCCCTGCACGGAGGTGTGCCCGTCTTCGCCGACGTACGGTCGCCGACCGACCTCACCCTCGCGCCCGAGGAGGTCGAGCGGCTCATCGGCGAGCGCACCAAGGCCGTCGTGGTGATGCACTACGGCGGCCACCCGGCCCAGGTCCGCCGCACGACGCGGATCGCGCGCGCCGCGGGCATCGCGGTCGTCGAGGACGTGGCGCACGCGCCGCTCGTCCCGCTGGACGGGCGGATGCTCGGCACCTTCGGGGACATCGGCTGCTTCAGCTTCCACGCCACGAAGAACATGACCACGGGCGAGGGCGGCATGGTCACCGCTCGCGACCCCGCCCTGCTCGACCGGGTGCGCCGCCTGCGGTCGCACTGCGTCGAAGCCACCCCCTCGGACGGTACGAAGCCCGGGACCACCCCCTACGACGTGCTCGGCGTGGGCCTCAACTACCGGCCCACCGAGATCTCGTCGGCGCTGGGACAGGCCCAGCTGTCCCGTCTCGCGGCCGACCGTGCCCACCGCGGCCGGCTCGTGCGGCGGTACCGCGAAGGGCTCGCCGCTCTGCCCGGAGTCACCGTGCCCTTCGCGGATCGCACCGAGGACTTGGCCCACCACCTCATGACCGTGCTGCTGCCGCCCGGCAGCGACCGGTCCGCGGTGCGCGGCGCGCTGTTGGACCGCGGGGTGCAGACGTCGGTGCACTACCCGCCCAGCCACCTGCTCTCCTACTACCGGGACGATCCCGACGGCCTGCGGCGCGACGCCTCCCCCCGGGAACACCTGCCGGTCACGGAGAGCGTGGCCAAACGGCTGCTCACCCTGCCGCTGCACAGCCGCATGTCCGACACGGACGCGGACCTGGTGACCGAGGAACTGGCGGCGGCCCTGGCACCCGCCGCGGAGCGGAGCTGACCCCCGTGGCCTTCACCGTGCACCAAGGACGCGTCCTGCGGGACGGGGCCCCGTTCACCGCGCTGGGCGTGAACTACCACCCCTCGCAGGCGGGTTGCCGGCTGTGGTCGGAGTGGAATCCGCAGGTCGTCAAGGAGGACTTCCGCCGGATGGCGGCCGACGGTCTGAACACCGTACGGCTCTTCCTGTTCTGGCGTGACTTCATGCCGCGCCCCGATGACGTCGACGAGGAGGCGCTGTCCCGACTCGAGTGGGCCGTCGCGGCCGCCGACGAGGCGGGCCTGGCCTGCGTCCTGTCGCTGCTGACCATCTGGATGAACGGGCAACTGCTGGAGGTGCCCTGGCGCGCCGACCGCAGCCCGTGGCGGGACCCCGAACTCCTGCGGGCCGAGGAGATGTACGTCCGTGCCGTGGCCCGTGTCGTGCGTCCCCACGACAACGTCCTCGCCCTCGATCTCGGCGACGAACTGTGGAACATCGACATGGCCGAGGCCCGGAGGCTGAGCCGCGACGACGTCGCCGTCTGGCAGCGCCGCCTCGCCGACGCCATCCGCCAGGAGGCTCCCGGCACCCTCGTGACACAGGCCGACGACGCCTCCGGTGTCTTCGGCCCGGAACCCTATGGCAGCGACAACGGCGCGGCGCTCGACCTCGTGGGCGTGCACGGCTTCCCGCCCTGGGCCCCCGTACCGATACCGTCGACGATGTCGTACGAGGCGACGAACCTGGTGCCCTTCCTCGCCCGGTTCGCGTCGGCCCACGGCACGGCGATGGTCGACGAACTCGGCAGCTACGGAGTGGACGAGCGGACAGCGGCCGCGTACCTGGGCGCGACCGCGGCATCACTCCTGGCGGGCGGAGCCGCCGGAGCCCTGGTCTGGTGCTGGCAGGACCTGGCCTCGCGCGACGAGCCCTACCGGGAGCGACCGCAGGAGCGCCACGCCGGCCTGCACCACCTCGACGGCACTCCGAAGCCCGCGATGCACACCTTGCGGAAGGTCGTCCGGGCCGCCGACGATCTCGCTCTGCGCCGAGCCCCCGCGTCCACCCTTCTGTACCTGCCCGAACGGGTCCGCGGCCGGGGACACTCCTACCTGGACGGGCCGGGCAGCGTACCCGCGACCTTCCAGGCGTACCTCATGCTGAAGCGGGCACACCTGGACTTCGACCTGGTCACCGGGGAACCGCCGGAGCGGGCCTATCTGGTCTGTCCCGCACCGACCCGTCTCACCCTGACCGACATCGAGCGCCTCACGGCGTTCGCGGACCGCGGCGGCACCGTCTACCTCTCGCTCGGCGACCATCTGCACGCCTTCCCCGGGCCGGAGTTCGTCGGCGCCGAACTCGTCGACTACGAGCTCGACCCGGTCGGCAAGTCCGAACTGCGCTGGGACGGCGGGACCTGGCCGCTCGACTGGACCACGGCGACGGTACGGCCCACGACGCTGCGGGCCACCACGGCCCGCGTTCTCGCGACCTATCCCGACAACTCCCCGGCCCTGCTGGAACACCGGGTCGGTGCCGGAAAGGTGCTGTTCAGCAACGCGCCGACGGAGCAGCAGAGCGCTCGCCCCGGCGCCCTGACCGGCGCCCCGTGGGAGGAGTTCCACCGGCGGCTCGCCCGTAGGGCAGGCGTGGCACCGCTCCTCGACGGCCTCCCGCCGGACGTCGAGATCGTCAGCGGGACGGGCCGGGGCGGCCCCCGGACCGTACTGATCAACCACGGCCGGCACCCGGTACGGCTCGAACACGGCGACGAGCCGGGGCGGTTGACCGAGCTGGCGGCCAAGGAGTGGACAGTGATCGCACCAGGGGAAGCTGAAGGAGCGCCGCGATGAAGGCCGTCGTCTATCAGGGCCCGGGCGACATCGTCGTCTCGAACGTTCCCGAGCCTCGGGTCGAGGAGCGCCGCGACGCCGTCGTCCGCGTCACCAGGTCCGGGATCTGCGGGACCGATCTGCACCCTTTCCGGGGCGAGTTGCCCGACTTCGCACCGGGCACGGTACTCGGCCATGAGTTCGCGGGGGTGGTCGTGGAGGCCGGACCCGACGCCCATGTGACGGTGGGGGAGCGGGTGTTCGCCTCCGATGTGGTCGCCTGCGGACGGTGCGCGCTGTGCGCCCGCGGCTGGCACTACCAGTGCCCCGAGGCGACCCTCTTCGGCTACGCGGACGTCGTCGGCAAGCCGTTGTCCGGCGGCCAGGCGGAGTACGTCCGGGTGCCGTTCGCCGATGTCGTGCTCAGAAGCGTGCCGGAGGGCGTCTCCGACGAGCAGGCGCTGTTCGTCTCGGACGTGCTCACGACGGCGTACACGGCGGTGCGGGCGGCGGCGCTCACACCCGGCGACACGGTGGGGGTGGTGGGAGCCGGGCCGGTCGGCCTGCTGGCGGGCTGCTGCGCGGCGATCGCCGGGGCCGGCCGGGTGATCGTGTGCGACCCGGCTCCCGAGCGCCGGACGGCCGCCGAGTCCCTGGGTCTCCAGGCCGTCGTGCCCGGGGAGTTGGGCACGGTGCTGCGGGAAGCCGCCGGGACGCGGGGAGCCGCGGCGGTGATCGAGGCCGTGGGCACCGACGCGGCACTGCGCGCCGCCGTGGAGGCGGCGGGCCCCCGGTCCACCGTCGTGGCCGCCGGAGCGCACCACTCCGCCGCCATGCCCTTCCCGACCGGGCTCGCATTCGGCCGTGAACTCACGCTCCGGTTCACGGTCGGCGACCCGATCGCCCTGCGCGAGGACGTGCTGCCCCTGATCACGCAGGGGCTGCTCGACCCGTCGGCCGTCGTGACGCACCGGCTGCCGCTGTCCCGGGCGGCCGAGGCCTACGCGCTCTTCGACGGGCGAGCCGCCCTCAAGGTCGTCCTGTCACCGTGACACCGCGGCCCCGGTCGGGCCGAAGGCGCCACGGGACATGGCGTTGAAGAGGTTGAGCCGCTGGATGTCGCGGGTGCCCTCCATGAACTCCAGCCCCCGGGCATCCCTGATCAGCTTGTCCAGCAGCGGGTGGTCGAGGCGTGCTCCGGCGGGGAAGAACTCACGGGCCGCGAGCGTCACCTCCTCGGCCATCCGCCCCGAGCTCACCTTCGCCGCGGACGCGAGGTGCCCCTGGTCGGGGTCGTGGTCCACGGCGGCGGCCGCCCGGTGGGTCAGCGCGCGCACGGCCCGGATCCGCCGCTCCATGGCGTCCAGCCGATCGCGTTCCGTCGCGCGCAACGAGCGCCGGTGCGTACGGACGTACTCCACCGCGGCACGCGACAGGCCCAGCCCGATGGCGGCCACCGTGGGCCGTACGACGTTGAAGGTGCGCAGCCAGCCGCGCATCCCCCGCTGCACCGGCTTGAGATGCCGCCCGAGCATCCGGTCCGCGGGGATCTCCACGGAGTCCAGCGTGATGGCCCCCAGCTGCGCGCCACGCAGACCGGTCGTCTCGATGGGCTCGGCCCGGAAGCCGGCCGTGCCCGATTCCGCGAGGACCGCGGCCAGACCGAGCGGACCGGGACCCGTGCGGGCGAAGACCACCCCGATGTCGCCGCGGGCGGCGTTGCCCACGAACCGTTTGGCGCCGGTCAGCGTCATCGGACCCTCCTGCGACGCTCCGGTGACCGTGGTCTCCATCCGCCCCGGGTCGGACCCGTGGCCGGGTTCGGTGAGCGCGAAGAACGTCCACGTCGGCCGCTCCAGCACCCGGCTGAAGAACCACTCCTTCTGCTCGGCGGAGCCCAGGGTGTTCACCAGGACTCCCGCCATCGGGGCGCCGGGCGCGCCCAGTGTCAGACCGGCGTCGCCCCATGCCCCCTCCTCCACGAAGACGACGCGTTCGAGCGCGCTCATCACATGGAAGCGGTGACCGCGGATGACGAGGGGGTGCGGGTTGTACTCGGGCGGTACTTGCAGGGACCCGGCCCACCGCAGTGTGTCGAGGTGCGTCAGCCGCTGGACGGCCGAGGGATCGGCGTCGACCTCCAGAGCGTGCGTACGCAGTTCGGCGGCCCACTCATGGGCCTGGCCCGCGAGCAGTGCGAGCCGGTCGTCGAGTTCCGTCATGCGCTGTCTCCTCCCCGTTCCGCCGCCAAGGGCTCCGCCGTCGCGCCGCTGTAGGCGTCGGCGAGCAGTTCCGAGACGTACGCCGTACGCCCCGCCTCGTCGCAGGTGAAACCGCCGGCTCCGAGCAGCCGCACCAGGCCCCGGTCGGCCCTGGTGAGCTGGTCGTGCAGGGCGGCCTCGGCCGTTTCCCGGCAGCCGGGTTCCGGTGCCCATGCCAGCAGGGCGCTCTCGATCTCCAGCTGCTCCATCAGCCCGTCCGCGACGGCGCCCCGCACCAACTGCTGGCGCAGCAGCGGGACTCCGCCGGTGGTACGGCCCTCCAGGTAGGTCAGGCAGCTGTCCAGCAAGGCCCTGGACAGGCCGAGCCGGAGCCACAGCAGTCCCTCCGCCACGGCGGCGTGATCCTCCCGGGCGGACGCCCCCGGTGGTTCCTCGGGCATGGGCCCCGTGAGCCGAAGGGCATGGACACCGGCTCCGGCGACGGCCACCGGGGTGCACTCCGTCTCGGTCAGCGACGCACGGTCGGACCAGCCTGCGGCCCACCGGACCCGGGTGGCGTCGCGCAGGGTGTGCTCGGGTGCCAGCACGTGCCCGCGCGGTCCGCAGACCAGAGTCCCGGGGCCGGGCACGTCGTGCCATGCCGCCAGCGCGGGACCGAGCTCCCGGCGGCGCGCGAGATCGTGGACCAGCGCGGGAGACCCGGCGGCGGACGCCTGCGGCGGAACCAGGGACGAGGTCATGCGGAGGGTCCTCCCTGACAGGAGCGGGCCGGTATGTCGATCACACAGGTGTCGAGGCGGGCCGACTCCTCGTCGTAGTCGGCGAGTACGACCTGCCGCCCGGTCGGCAGCCACTGCGGCAGCCGCGTCCCCAGCAACCGCCACAGGCCGGAGGCGGGACGGCCCGGGGCGGCGCACTCGATGTCGCGGCCGGGCGCGTCGGGCAGCAGGCCGTCCAGCGCGTACCCGCCGAGGAGGGCCGGCGGCGCCCCCGATGCCGGTACGGTGCGCAACCGGCTCTCCAGATGCTCCGCGACGTTCTCCGGGGCGATGGTCACGGCGCTGTCGAGCCGGATCCGCCCGAGGCCCCCGGACCGGTCCAGCACGAGCACGGACGCGGCGTCGTACTCCACTCTCAGCTGCGGCCGGACCGGCCCGTCGTGCAGCACGGAGCTCTGGTCCAGCAGGAACAACAGGGCCCGGCCGTCCCCACCCTCGGGCATCGTGCGGGCGATCAGGCGCAGCGCGGTGAAGGGAGCACTGACGCCCTGGTCGGACACGGCGAACACCAGTCCGGCGCCGGGCACCGCCTGGCTGAGGTACCCGCCGGGGAACCCCGGTTCGGAGTCGGGCGCGGCACTGGCGAGGACCGCCACATCGAAGTGGTCGGCCCGGGACCCGGCGCGGGCCAGCAGGGCCTCCAACAGGTCGGTGTGGGTGACTCGGGGTGCCGCGAAACGCTCGGGCGCGTACGACTGCCCGGCGGCGGCCATCAGATCGGAGTAGTACGTCAGCAGATCGGAGTGGTACGTACTGAGGTCGCCTATGTACCCGCGGGAGCCTTCGGCCCCCGTCGACTCATGGTGGTCGATGAACGCGAGAGGGACCTGAAGGGGAAGGGAACCGGTGGGCCCGTTCGCCTGGTGCGGTTCCGCGTGGCCTGTCGCTGTGTAAGTGACCATCTGCCTGATTCGTCGTCTGCCCGGTCAGCGCCGGAACACCATGGCGGAAAAGGTTGCACCCAGACCCACCGCTGTCATCAGATAGTGGTCGCCCGGCTTCAGGCGCCCCATTTCCTCGGCTGTCTGGTAATTGATGAACGCATCCGCCCCGAAACAATGGCCCATAACGGCCAGATTCTCCAGGAAAAGTCTTTCCGTCCCCCGGACGGCCAAGTTCTTCAGCACCTTTGCCCAGGACATCCTGTTGACATTGTGCGGAAGTATCAGAGTGATGTCGTCGAGGTCCAGGCCGGCCGCCTTCACGGCATTCCTCATCACCTCGGCGAGAGCCTGGGGATAAACCTCCTGGAACTCCGCGGCCCGCTCGGCCGTCATCCACGGACCGCCGTGGAACTCGCCCAGTGTGTGGGTGGCGTACCCGAGCAGCCGGTTGCGCGCACCGCCCGCGCGCACCAGCACGGCGACGGCACCCTCTCCCATCACTCCGGTGTCGGTGATGACCTGGGCGGAGGAGGTGAAGGCCTTCTCGCCGGCGAGTACCAGTGCGAGGCCGTCCTCGTCGCCCTCGGCGGTCAGCGTCCGCCCCATCAGTTCCACGGCGAGCAACGCCGAGGCGCAGGCGTGCTGGGAAAGGCAGAACGTGTTGGCGTGGTCCAGCCCCAGCGCCCGGCTCACCTCGCGCACCGGACTGCGGGGGTAGGGCGCGACCAGGGGCATGGTCCGGGCGTGGACCACATAGCGGACGTCCTGTTCCCGTCCGCGCAGTTCCGCGAGGCCGGCGGTGGCGGCCAGCAGCAGCTCGGCGGGTCCTCGCCCCTGGTCCATCCGGATGTCACGGAAGCCGAAGTAGTGCTCGTAGACCTTGATCCGTGCCGCGTTGACTCCCTGTGCGCCGAGGCACTCGGACACGGGTACGCGATCCGACGGAATGAAGCTCGAAACGGCTTCGAGCGAGGTCACCTGTTCCTCCGCATCGTGCAGCGGCTCGCTTCCGGCGTGCGACCCGGCCTGAACTCTCAGGGTCGGAGCGAGGTGCGGCGGCAGGCAAGCCGCACAGGGGCGCACCTAGAGTCCCCCGTTCGGGTATGCCAGGGCGGAGCATAAAGCGAAAGTTTCGAAATATCGAAGCGCATCGACGAAAGTCGAAGGAATTGGAATGCAGGGGCGGTGGAGGAAGAATGATAAAACTGGACATTCTCCCTATATCTTTTCCATGTGCACCGACGGGTATATCCGCTTGACACTACAGAGGGCCATAGCCAGACTTGTCGAAGCGCTTCGACGGGGTTATGTGCGGTTTTTCGCCAACCCTGAGCCGGGTGGGGTGCCGACGGGGGTGTCGCATAGGGGTTCGTGTGCCGGATTGCTGGGCACCGTGCCGTGACGTCGCCTGGTGAATCGATTCAGCAGCGGGGGGACGACTCTTGTACGGGATGGAGGAGGCGTCATGTGGGAACAGAGTCTCGTGATGTTCGAGGAGGAGTGCGGCGTCCCTGCCGACAATGTCCTTGTCGACGTCGCACTGTGCGTGGGCAACGAAGTCCTGTCCAGAGGGCTCGAAGCGACCATCCAGCAGATCGACTGCGCCAGATTCATCGGGCCGACAACGCCCCGTGAGGTGCTGCTGGACCGGCTGACCTCGACGTTCTGGCCCCCGCGCCCGTCAAGTGCGGGCTCCCGCATTGTCGTGGTGGCGTTCGACCAGTGGCCGCTCTTCGGGGAGTGGAGCGAGCTGTCCAGGGAGGACCGGGAGGAACTGCCCAGGATTCTCGTCATCGGGGACGAGATCCGGCACGCGGACATCAGCCGCTACAACGACCTGCCCACAGACGGCTTCCTCGCGCTGTCCGACCTCTCCGCCCAGTCGCTAGCGGAGACGTTCCGGCGGATCGCGGCCGGTGAGATGCCGATGCCGGCGTCCCTCGCCAGACAGTTACTGTCCGGGGGCCGCCCGAGGGCGAGCCGTGTCGAGAAGCAGCACATCGTGCTCACCGAACGGGAGAGTGAGACGCTCGCCCTGCTTGCCGACGGACTCAGCAACAAGCAGATCGCCCGCGCCCTCAAGATCTCCACCCATGGTGCGAAGCGGCTGGTGGGGGCCGTCCTGCTGAAACTGGGCGCCCCCAACCGGACGACCGCTGTGGTCATCGCGATCAACGCCGGACTGGTGGGCGCCGACGGCGCCTGAGACCCGAGAGTCGGACACGGGCGGCGGGGAGACCGGCCGCCGCGCCGCCCGGGCGATTCTCAGAGCCAGTCCCGCCGTTTGAAAATGACGTACAGACTGGTGCACACGACGGCCATCAGGCCGATCGCAAAGGGATATCCGGCCCCCCAGTGCAACTCCGGCATGTGATCGAAGTTCATTCCGTAGATGGTGCCGACGAGGGTGGGCGCGAAGAGGATGGCGGCCCACGAGGAGATCTTCTTGATCTCCTCGTTCTGTTCGAACCCCGCCTCCGCCAACGCCCGCATCTCGGCGTTCTGCTGCTGGGTGACCAGCGTCGCGTTCACGGTGAGGATCTCGGTGAGGGCCTGGCGGAAGCCGTCGACGCGTTCGCTGGTGTGGGTGACGTGGTCGGCGACGTCCCGGAGGTAGCGCTGGAGTTCGTCGTCGGTGCCGTACTTGGAGAAGCCGGCCATCAGGCCGTGCAGCATGCCGACCAGGGGACGGGTGGCGCGCTGGAACTCGACCATCTCGCGGGAGAGTTCGTAGATCCGGCGGGAGACCTCCGGGTCGCCCCGGAAGACCTCCGTCTCGATCTCGTCGATGTCGTTCTGGACGCCGGCCACGACCGGGACATAGCCGTCGACCACCGCGTCCAGGATCGCGTACAGCACCGCCTCCGGGCCGAGCTTCAGCAGGTCGGGCGAGGCCTCCATGCGGCTGCGGACCGCCGAGAGGTCGGGGGCCGCGCCGTGCCGGACCGTGATCACGAAGTCGGGGCCCACGAAGACGTGCAGCTCACCGAAGTCGACCTCCTCCGGGGCGTCCAGATAGCGGGCGGCCCGCAGGACGACGAAGAGGGTCTCGCCGTAGCGTTCGAGCTTGGGCCGCTGATGGGCCTCCATCGCGTCCTCGACCGCGAGCGGATGCAGATCGAACTCGGCCGCCAGGGAGAGGAGTTCCGCCTCGGTCGGACGGGCGAGCCCGATCCACGCCATGCCGGACCGCTGCTCGCGCAGCTCACGGAACGTCTCGGCGAGGGTCGCCGGGGCGGCGACCCGGACGCCGTCGCGGTACAGGGCAGCCTGGACGATGCTCGGCGGTTCCGCCTCGGGGGCCGCCGGGTCGGACCGGTCGGCGGGTAGCTTCTCCGACGGAGGGGGAGTGGTGGCCGGGGCCAGGGCGCGGAGCCAGGCGGACTTCCCTCGGCCCCTCGCGGTCGGACGGGCGCGTCGCTCGGACATCACGGCTGCCTCTCGGGTCGAGTCACCGGCTGCGTGATCAGCGAGCAGGATATACGCGGCACGGCGACCGCGGGGTCCGGGCGGCGCGGGCAGCGATGTGCGTTGCGGACAGAGGGTGTCCGCAACGACCGTTAGCGTGCGCGGTATGACGAAGACGGCCCCCGTGCTCGACCCCCGCGCCCTCAACCGAGCGACCCTCGACCGGCAGCTGCTGCTCGGCCGTTCGCCGCTGACGGCGAAGGCGGCGGTGGAGCATCTGCTCGGCCTCCAGGCGCAGAACGTCAAACCGCCCTACTACGCGCTCGCCGCCCGCCTGGACGGCTTCGCCCCCGAGGAGCTGTCCGGCCTCATGGCGGACCGCGAGGTCGTCCGGATCGTCACCATGCGCTCGACCATCCACACCCACACCGCCGCCGACGCCCTCACCCTGCGCCCGCTCGTCCAGGCCGCCCGCGACCGCGAACTCACCATCTTCCGCAAGGGACTCGCCGGCGTCGACCTGGACCGGCTCGCCGCCCTCGCCCGCGACCTCGTCGAGACCGAGCCGCGCACCATGAAGCAGTTGCGCGAGGCGCTGCTCGAACAGTGGCCCGACGCCGATCCGCAGTCCCTGGCGATCGCCGCCCGCTGCCGGCTCCCTCTCGTCCAGGTCACCCCGCGCGGACTGTGGGGACAGAGCGGCCAGGTGGCCCTCACGACGGCCGAGCACTGGCTCGGCCGCCCCACCGAACCCGCCCCCGCGCCCGACGCCACCGTCCTGCGCTACCTCGCCGCCTTCGGCCCCGCCTCCGTCAAGGACATGCAGACCTGGGCCGGCCTGACCCGCCTGCGCGAAGCCTTCGAGCGCCTGCGCCCGCAGCTCCTGACCTTCCGCGACGAGCACGGCGCCGAACTCTTCGACCTCCCCGACGCCCCGCGCCCCGCCGCCGACACCCCGGCCCCGCCCCGCTTCCTCCCGGAGTTCGACAACCTCCTCCTCTCCCACGCCGACCGCACCCGGGTGATCCCGGCCGCGTACTGGGGCCGCAGCTGGGTGGGGAACACGGCGTACGCCACCTTCCTCGTCGACGGCTTCCTCGCGGGCGTGTGGAAGCTGGAGGGGAACGCCCCCGACACCCACGCCCCCGACACCCACGCCCTCGTCATCGAGCCCTACGGCAAGCTGACCAAGGCCCAGCGGGACGAGGTCACCCAGGAGGGGGCGCGCATGCTCGCCACCATGCACCCCGGGACCTCGTACGACATCCGGTTCGGGACCGTCGTACGCCCGTCCTAGAGTCCACCCCATGGAACTGCGCCAGCTCGCCTACTTCGTGACCGTCGCCGAGGAACTGCACTTCGGGCGGGCCGCCGAGCGGCTGCACATCGTGCAGTCGGCGGTCAGTCAGCAGATCCAGCGGCTGGAGCGGGAGCTGGGGGCCGACCTGTTCGACCGTTCGCCCCGGCGGGTGCGGCTGACGGCGGCCGGGGAGCGGCTGCTGCCCGAGGCGCGGGCCGTACTGGCCGCCGCCGAGCGGGCGCGGGCGGCCGTCGCACCGCCGCCCGGCCTCCGGATCGGTACCAGCACCGGGCTCGGTGAGCATCTGGACCGGGTGCTCGCCGCGTTCGCCCGCCGGGCACCGGACGTGCCGGTCGAGCTGGTGTCCCTGCCCGCCGCCGAGCGGCTCGCGAGGGTCGCGGGCGGGCAGTTGGACGCCGCGTTCGTACGGGCCGTCGAGCCCGTGCCGGGCGTCAAGGTGGTGCCGTTGTGGGCCGATCCGCTGGTGGCCGCGCTCCCCGCAGGGCATCCGCTCGCCGCCCGCCCCGAGATCGGCGTCGAGGAACTCGCCGGGCTGCCACTCGCCCTCACCGAGCGGCGCACCAACCCCGCCCTCGTCGACCTCGTCGTCGGCGCCTGCCACGAGGCCGGGTTCGAGCCGCCGCCCGGACCGGTGAACGGCTCCCTCCAGGACACCCTCGCCACCATCGGCACCCGCCCGCTGTGGACGGTCGTCTACGCGTCCCACGCGCGCGTGCTGCACACCCCGAGGGTGGCCTTCGTACCGTTCCGCGCGCCCGGGCTCGCCCTGTCGACAGGACTGGCCGTGCGGGCGTCGACGCCCCCGCCGTATCTGGAGGAACTGCTCCTGGCCTGCGGCGATCACGAGAACTGATCGCTGCGGTCGCGGGCTGCCCCTTGGTCACGGACGCCGGAGGCGATGGACTGGAGTCACCGAACAGGCACACCGCTCAAGGGAGTCCAGTCATGCCGATCGTCACCGTCCAGCAGGGTCCGCGCGACACCGAGCTCAAGCGGGACCTCGTCAAGCGGATCACCGACGCGTTCGTGGACGCGTACAAGATCCCCGCCGAGACCGTCCAGGTCTGGATCCACGAGGTGCCCACGGACAGCTGGGGCGCGGCGGGGAAGCTCACCGCCGACAGGTAGGGCGCATGGATAGGGGGCGCTGCGGGCCGCTCGTGGAGGCCCGCAACGCCCCCTGGTACTTCACCTGAGGGGTGCTCAGGAGAACTTCTGGGACCTACGAGTTGACCTGTGCGGTCACCAGGCTGGAGAAGGTGGTCAGCCGGGTGTAGACACCCGGGTAACCGGCCTCCGCGCAGCCCTCGCCCCAAGAAGTGATCCCTGCCAGGACGCCCCCGATGAGCAGGGGACCGCCGCTGTCGCCCTGGCAGGTGTCTGTGCCGCCGGAGGTGTATCCGGCGCAAACCATGTCGGACTTGACGAAGTCCGAACCGTAGGAGCTCGCACAGCTGGTGTCGGACACGATCGGGACGGTCGCGGTCCGCAGCTGGTTGGAGGAGCTGCCGTTCTCCGAGGTGGTGCCCCAGCCGAGGATGCGGGCGGTGGTGCCGGCCGCGTACACGCTGGTCTGGGACGAGGAGACGTACGACGCCGGGGTGTACGACATCGCCGTCGAGAGGGTCAGGACGGCCACGTCGTCGCCGTTGGTGGCGTCCGTGTAGCTGGGGTTGATCCAGATCTTGCTGACCCGGCTGACCGTACCGTTGGTGCCGTTGAGGTAGGTCCGGCCACCGACGACACGGACGCTGCTCGTGGTCTCGCCGACCATGCAGTGAGCCGCCGTCACCACCTTGGTCGAGGAGACCAGGGTGCCGCCGCAGAACTGGTTCTGGGACGAGTCCGTGATCTGCATCATGAACGGGTACGAGGTCGTCGTGGTCGTGGAACCGCCGACGATGGGCTGGGGAGCGGCTACGGCGGAGGGGGCGCCGAGCAGTGCGGTCGCTGCGGCCGCAGCGGTGGCCGCCACGACGGCCGCGGTTCTCTTGGCGCGGTTGAGCCCGAACATGAGTCTCCTCAGTGGGGGTTGCCGGTGGGGGGACGCGCGGGTGTGGGGGGTGAGCACGGGGGTCGCGGGACCGACCCCCGTATGCCCGGGCGAGCGGCACGTTCATAACCTAGAACCGGGGAGTTCCCCTTCCCAATGAGGGAACCCCCTAGGGGAGTTGGGCAGGGAAAACCCTCGGTCGGCCGCAGCCAAACACCACGCGGGTCAGTAAAGCCCGCGCTGTCTCACTTCGTACGGCGCCCCGCCGCCAGTCGGACGATGTCCACCCGCGAGCGGATCCCCAGCTTGCGGTAGACCCGGGTCAGGGTCGCCTCGACCGTCTTGACGCTGATGAACAGCCGCGCGGCGATCTCCCGGTTGGTCGCGCCCTCCATGACGAGCGCGGCGACCTGACGCTCCATCGCCGCGAGCCCTTCGAGGGCGTCGGCCGCCGGCGCGGGCGCGGCCGGCGGTTCCGGTTCGGCCGCCGGTACGACCGTCGCCGCGTCGACCTGCCGCAGCCAGGGCAGCGCCCGGCAGCGCCGGAAGAGGCGGGCCGCCTCGTCGTACGACGTCGGACCCGGGCGCCGGGTGCGCAGCTGGGCCAGCGCGAAGGCGGTGCGGGCCTCCTCCAGGCCGTACCCGAGTTTGGCGAGCCGGTCCTGCACCGACGTCAACTGGGCGAGGGCGGCCTCGTGTTCACCGCGTGCGGCGCGCAGCAGGCCCTCGGCGCGGTCCAGCACCGCGAGCACACTCTCCCGGCCGAGCCGCAGCGCCTGTTCCCGGGTGACGTCGATGACGTCCTTGGCCTCGCGCAGCTCGCCGGTCCTGACGAGCGCCTCGGCGAGATCGCCCTGCCAGCGGCCCCGGGCCGGGTCGGTGATGCCGAGCCCCTGCTCCAGCTCGCGCACCCGGCGCAGCGAGCGGACGGTTCCCTCGGCGTCCCCGGCGACCAGCTGGGCGTAGCCGAGGGCGGTCAGCGCGCGGGAGACGTACATCTGGTCGCCGTCCTCCTCGGCGTGGTCGACCGCTTCCCTGGCCAGCTCCAGGGCTCGCTCCACATCGCCGCCCGAGGCCTCGCCGAGCGAGGTGAGGACCGCGGAGGCGACCTCGCCGATGCCGGTGTCCCGGGCCATCATCAGGCTCTCCCGGGCGAGGTCGAGGGCCCGGCCGCAGTGCCCGGAGCGCAGCTCGGTCTCGGCCACCCCGCGCAGGAAGTGCACCTCGCTCTCGACGGCCCCGGTGCGCTGGACCTCGCGCAGCAGTGCGGTGACCGTCGCGCGGGCCTCGGCCAGCTGGTCGCTCATGATCAGCCAGCGGAACCGGGAGTAGCCGGCGCCGTTGTGATGGCACGACACCCGCGGGTCCTGGGGTTCCTTCAGGGCGCGCTTGATGGTCGCGGGGGCGTTCGGATGGCCCATCAGGGTCTCGATCTGAGCCTGGAAGGCCAGCGCCATCAGCTCGTTGTAGCGGTCGCCGGCCCGGGCGGCGAGCGCCGCCGAGTGGGCCGCCTCCTCCCGGGCCTGGTCGAAGTCGCCGTCCACCAGGACGGCGCGCCAGGTCAGCTGGTAGTGGATCAGGGCGAGCAGCTGGGGGTCGTCGCCCGCGTCGGCCAGGGCCTGCGGGAAGACCGAGTCGACCTCCGTCATGGCGTGGCCCGCGGTGTCGATCACGATGATCCAGGCCCGCACCCGGTCCGCGGGCACGGTCGCCCGGGTCAGCACGTCCCGGGCGATGTCCCGGGCGAGGTCCAGCTCACCGGCGGTGATGGCGTCCTCGGCGGCCTGGAGACGCCGCGCGTCGGGGTCGCCCTCGGCGGGGGTGTGCCGGGCGGCGAGCAGTCCGAGGGAGGCGGCGACCGAGGGGGCGCCGCGGTCCCGGGCGAGGGAGGCCGCCTCGGCGAGGCTGTCGGCGGTGTCCGGGTCGGTGCCGGTGGTGGCCAGGGCGAGGTGCCGGGCCCGCTCGATGGGGTCGGAGGCGGCCTTCGACAGCGCGGCGTGCGCGGCCCGTCTCTCGTGCGCGGGAGCCTCCGCGTACAGCGCCGCCGAGATCAGCGGATGCGCGAACCGTACGGCGGGGCCCTCGGGCTCGGTGGCCAGCAGGCCGAGGGCGGCGGCCTGGGCGGTCTCCGCCTCGGCGTTCTCCCGGCCGGCCGCGCGCAGCAGGGCGGGGGTGGGGCGGGCGCCGGCGCTGGCCACGAGGAGGGTGCGGCGGGCCTCGTCGGAGAGCATCTCCAGGCGGTTCAGCACGAGGGTGCGCAGCGAGGTGGGCACCGGGAGCGGCTCGCCGGGGCGGGGCGGGGTGGGGTTCTCGCTGAGGGCGCGGCCGAGTTCCAGGGCGAAGAGCGGGTTGCCGCCGCTGGTGCGGTGGATGTCCCGGACCGTGGAGCGGGGCAGGCCGGTGTAGCCGCGGTGGCCGAGGAGTTCGGAGACCTGTGTGCGGGAGAGCGGGTTGACGCGCAGGGCGAGGGTGTCGGGAGGTGACGCGCGTAGGTGACGGTCGTACTCCTGGCCCTCGGTCCGTACCGCGCACAGCATCCGTACCGGGGTGTCGCCTAGGCGGCGGGCGGCGAAGCCGAGGAGTTCGGCGCTGGCGGAGTCCAGCCACTGCACGTCGTCGGCGACGATCAGCACCGGGCCCTCGGCGGCGAGCGCGCGCAGCGCCGACAGCACCGCCAGCCGCAGGGCGAGGCCGTCGCGCTGGAGAGTGGACTCGCCGCGGCCGGTGAGCGCCGACTCCAGCGCGGTGCGCTGCGCGGCGGGCAGCTTCCCGGACACCTCGTCGAGGACCAGACCGAGCAGGTCGGCGAGGGCGAGGAAGGGGAGATGGGATTCGGACTCGGTCGCCGAGCAGCGCAACACGGTGCGGGCCGAGCCGCCGTTATCCGCGGCCAATGCCCGCAGGACGGTGGACTTTCCTATTCCGGCGGGGCCGTGCAGCAGCACGCTGCCGCCCCGGGCAAGCTGCTCCCGGGCCTGGGCGAACACCTCCTCCCGGCCGATGACCAGGTCAGGGCGGCATCTCGCAGGCTCCTGGAAGTCCCGTTGCACGGTCGCCGCTCCCCTCGTGTCGTGTCCGGGCCAAATTCTAGGCAACGATTCTTTGAAATCCGGAGGGGAGACGTGGTGAGGCACATAACAACCTCACAGCATGAGGAAATTCAAAGCACAGCCGAATGAATGGTTGGGTGATGTTCTAGGGCAGCAGCCCTGCCCGGCGCGCCGCCGCCACCGCCTCCCCGCGGGTGTGCGCGCCCAGCCTGCGCATGGCCGAGCGCAGATATCCCTTGACCGTCTCCGCACGCAGCCCCAGCCGTTCGGCGGCAGCCGCGTTCGTCGCCCCCTCGGCCACACAGGCCAGGACGTCCAGCTCACGCGGGGCGAGGGCCGTCCGGACTGGTGGCTGCCGCGGGGTGAGCAGCCCGCACGCGTCGAGGAGCTCGGCCCGCAGCGCCGGGTCGGTGATCCGCGGCGCCAGCGCCCGCAGCGCCGCGTGCGCCTCCCGGACCTGTTCCCGCGACACGGGGTCCACCCCGGCCGGCTCGGCCGACGCCACCAGTTCCCTCGCCTCCTCGCGCACCACCAGCGCCTGCTCCACGTCCCGCGCGGCCTCCATCGCCGCGCCCAGCACCCGGTCACCCAGCGGCTGTACGGTGCGCAGCGCGCCGTACAGCACACCGCGCACCCGGCGCCGTACGACGACGGGCACCGCCACGATCGAGCGCAGGCCCTCGGTGGCGACCGGGGCGTCGTACTCGTGGCTGATCTGCCGGGAGGCGGAGTAGTCCGTCACCGCGCACGGGCGGGCGAGGGCGACCGCCCTGCCGCCGAGGCCGCTGCCCGAGGTCACCGCCAGGGCGCGCAGCGCGAGTGTCGAGGTGCCGCTCAGTTCGCTGATCCGCATCTGCGGGCGGCCGGCCTCCACGAGCCCGCCGAAGGCGACCGGCAGCCCGGTCGTCCGCCGCAGCCGCACCAGCGCGTTGCGGATCTCCGCCGCCTCCGTGGTCACCCGTTCGTCCTTTCGCCGCGGCGCACACCCCCGTTCGGGGGTAGTGAGACCTGCATCACGGAGTAAACGATGACAGAGAGCCGCCCGGCAATGGTCCGGCCCTGAGGAGGACAGATGACGACGGAGTCGTTCCGCGGAGCGCGGGACTTCCTGCTCGCCCACCGCGAGGACTACGCGACGGCCTACGAGGGTTTCACCTGGCCCCGGCCCGAGCGCTTCAACTGGGCGCTCGACTGGTTCGACGTCATCGCCGAAGGCAACGACCGGACCGCCCTGCACATCGTCGAGGAGGACGGCGCCGAGGTCAGGCTGTCCTTCGCCGAGCTGTCCGAGCGCTCCGACCGGGTCGCGAACTGGCTGCGCGCCCAGGGAGTGCGCGCCGAGGACCGCGTCCTGGTGATGCTCGGCAACCAGACCGAGCTGTGGGAGACCGCCCTCGCCGCGATGAAGCTGCGTGCCGTCGTCATCCCGGCCACCCCGCTGCTCGGCCCCGCCGACCTGCGCGACCGCGTCGAGCGCGGCCGGGTGCGGCAGGTGCTCGTACGGTCGGAGGACACCGGCAAGTTCGACGACGTGCCCGGCGACTACACCCGGATCGCGGTCGGCGGCGCCCCCGAGGGCTGGCGGCGCTACGAGGACGCCTACGCCGCCTCGCCCGACTTCACCGCGGACGGCCCGACCGGGGCCGACGACCCGCTGATGCTCTACTTCACCTCGGGCACCACCGCCCGCCCCAAGCTCGTCGAGCACACCCACACCTCGTACCCGGTCGGGCACCTGGCCACCATGTACTGGATCGGCCTCAAGCCCGGCGACGTGCATCTGAACATCTCCTCGCCCGGCTGGGCCAAGCACGCCTGGTCGAACCTGTTCGCGCCCTGGAACGCGGAAGCGACCGTCTTCATCCACAACTACACGCGCTTCGACGCGGCCCGTCTGATGGCGGAGATGGACCGCGCGGGGGTCACCACCTTCTGCGCGCCGCCCACCGTGTGGCGCATGCTCATCCAGGCCGACCTCACCCAGCTGCGGACCCCGCCGAGGGAGGTGGTGGCGGCCGGGGAGCCGCTGAACCCCGAGGTCATCGAGCAGGTGCGGCGGGCGTGGGGGGTGACGATCCGGGACGGTTTCGGCCAGACGGAGACGGCGGTGCAGGTCTCCAACAGCCCCGGCCAGCCCCTGAAGACCGGCTCGATGGGACGGCCCAGCCCCGGCTACCGGGTGGAGCTGCTCGACCCGGTGACGGGGGCGCCCGGCGCGCGGGAGGGCGAGATCGCACTCGACCTGTCGGCCCGCCCGGTCGGCCTGATGACCGGCTACCACGGCGACGCGGACCGTACGGCGGAGGCGATGGCCGGCGGCTACTACCGCACCGGGGACGTCGCGTCGCGGGACGCGGACGGATACCTCACCTACATCGGGCGCGGCGACGACGTCTTCAAGGCGAGCGACTACAAGATCAGCCCCTTCGAGCTGGAGAGCGCGCTGCTGGAGCACGAGGCGGTCGCCGAGGCGGCCGTCGTGCCCGCGCCGGACGAGCTGCGGCTCGCGGTGCCGAAGGCGTACGTGGTGCTGGCGGAGGGCTGGGAGCCGGGACCGGACACCGCGAAGGTCCTCTTCGAGCACTCGCGGGGCGTCCTGGCACCGTACAAGCGCATCCGCCGCCTGGAGTTCGCGCCTCTGCCCAAGACCGTCTCCGGCAAGATCCGCCGCATCGAGCTGCGCGAGGCCACGGCCGCCGGCTCGGCCGCCGAGTACCGCGAGGAGGACTTCCGATGAGCTCCTACACCCATGGGACGAGCGGGACTTCACTGCTCGGGGACACGATCGGCGCGAACCTGGACCGGGCGGTGGCGAACTGGCCGGACCGCGAGGCATTGGTCGACGTGCCGTCCGGACGGCGCTGGACCTACGGTCAATTCGCCGCCGATGTCGAGGAGTTGGCGTACGCGCTGATGGCGAGCGGGGTCGCCAAGGGTGACCGGGTGGGCATCTGGGCGGTCAACTGCCCCGAGTGGGTGCTCGTCCAGTACGCCACCGCCCGCATCGGCGCGATCATGGTGAACATCAATCCGGCGTACCGCACCCACGAGGTCGAGTACGTGCTCAAGCAGGCCGGGATCTCGGTGCTGTTCGCGTCCCTCAGCCACAAGACGAGCGACTACCGGGCGATGGTCGACCAAGTGCGGGGCAGCTGCCCGCAGTTGCGCGAGACCGTGTTCATCGGTGACCCGAGCTGGGGCAGGCTCCTCGCCCGCGCGACTCCGGCGGCGTACCCGGAGCTGTCCTGCGACGACCCGATCAACATCCAGTACACCTCGGGCACGACGGGCTTCCCGAAAGGGGCCACGCTCTCCCACCACAACATTCTCAACAACGGTTACTTCGTGGGCGAGTTGATCGCGTACACCGAACAGGACCGGATCTGTGTCCCCGTCCCCTTCTACCACTGCTTCGGCATGGTGATGGGCAACCTGGCGGCCACCTCGCACGGCGCCTGCATGGTGATCCCGGCCCCGTCCTTCGACCCGAAGGCCACCCTGGAGGCCGTCCAGCGGGAGCGCTGCACCTCCCTCTACGGCGTACCGACCATGTTCATCGCGGAGTTGAACCTCCCCGACTTCGCGGAGTACGACCTCTCCTCCCTGCGCACCGGCATCATGGCGGGCTCGCCGTGTCCGGTGGAGGTGATGAAGCGGGTGGTCGCCGAGATGCACATGGCGGAGGTCTCCATCTGCTACGGCATGACGGAGACGTCCCCGGTGTCGCTCCAGACGCGGCGGGACGACGACCTGGAACACCGCACCGCAACGGTCGGCCGCGTCCTGCCCCACATCGAGGTCAAGGTCGTCGACCCGGTGACCGGCGTCAGTCAACCCCGGGGTGAGGCGGGGGAGTTGTGCACCCGCGGCTACAGCGTGATGCTCGGCTACTGGAACGAGCCCGAGAAGACCGCCGAGTCGATCGACGCGGGCCGCTGGATGCACACCGGCGACCTGGCCGTGATGCGCGAGGACGGCTACGTCGAGATCGTCGGCCGCATCAAGGACATGATCATCCGGGGCGGCGAGAACATCTACCCGCGCGAGATCGAGGAGTTCCTCTACGCCCACCCGAAGATCGCGGACGTCCAGGTCGTCGGCGTGCCCCACGAGCGCTACGGCGAGGAGGTCCTCGCCTGCGTCATCCCCCGCGACCCGGCCGACCCGCCGACCCTGGACGAGGTGCGCGCCTTCTGCGAGGGACGGCTGGCCCACTACAAGGTGCCGAGCCGGCTCCAGGTACTTCAGTCGTTCCCGATGACGGTGTCGGGGAAGGTGCGCAAGGTGGAGCTGCGGGAGACGTACGCGGCGGGTTAGTCGCGGCGCATACAGACCCGGGGCCACCGGTCGAGGCCGAGGTCCGCCTCGTGGGCGCGGATCTTTCGCAGGCCCGGCGTGAGTTCGGTCGCGTCCAGGACGCGGAAGCCGAGGCGCTCGTAGTACGGGGCGTTCCAGGGCACCTCGGTGAAGGTGGTCAGGGTGAGGGCGGTGAGGCCCTCTTCGCGGGCGCGGTCGGCGGCGCGAGCGAGGAGGGACTCGCCGATGCGGCGACGGGCGAAGTCCGGGTGGACCGAGACCTGCTCGATGTGCAGGGCGCCGTCGACGGGCTCGCAGATCAGGTAGGCGACGGGTCGATCCTCCCCGTCGGCCGCGACCCAGGCCCGCCCCGCCCGGCGGTACCCCTCCAGGACGTCCACCCCGAACGGCTCGTCCTCGGCGATCGCCGCCATGCCGACGGTACGGAAGGGGGCACAGGCGGCCCGCTCGATGTCCTGGAGCGCGGGGAGTTCGTCGGGGGTGGCGGGGCGGATACGCATCGGGCGAGTATGGCGGGCTCCGGGGCCGACCGCACCGGCTTTCCGACGGCCGCGGCGGGGACCACCGCGAGTGCCACGCCTCCAACGACAGCGGGCGCCCCGAGATCGACCGAGCCCCAGCCTCATCGGCCCGCCTCCTTGGGGCCCACCATTACCGGCGTCGGCCCTGCCGCACGGCACGCACCGCCGCTGACGCACCCCCGGCCGGGCCCGGCGATTACCCGAGCGCCACCAGTCGCTGAGCATCGACCCACCCGCCGCCCCCACCCCACCCCACCCCACCGCCGGAAGCCTACGCTCCGGTGGAATCCAGTTCGTCCGCCAGGCCGTTCACCGGCTGCGGTGTGCCCGTCAGGTCGAGGACGAACAGTGGCACCCCCAGGGAGTCGGCCACCACGCGGGCTTCGGTGGCGTAGCCCGCCAGGGAGAAGTAGACGCAGTCCGCGGACTCTGTCATGGCTGTGAGCCACAGGCATTCGACGTCTCGGAGTGAGGCCGGGCGGACGGTGGGGTCGACCTGGGCCAGGAGGCCTCGGGCGGCGAGGCCGATGCCGTTCGGGGGGCGTTGGTCGGCGCGACGGATGTCCTGGTAGCCGAGCCAGCGCAGATACAGCGCCGCGGCCGTCACCGCGTCGCGCGCCGTGCGGATCGTGACCGGCTGGAAGGCGCGGCGGCGGGTCTGCTCGACGCGCCGGGTCGTGGTGATGCCGACCGCCTCCGGGGTGACCGGAACGCGCAGGACCGCTCCGCACGGGCAGCCCACCTCGGGGTGCGGCCACTCGCCCGTGCGCCCGCAGCGCGCGCAGAGGACCGTCACCCAGTCGTCCTCCCAGGAGCGGTGGGTGACCGTCGTCGCCCGCGCCCGCCGGTCCAGCGGCGGTGTCACCGGCGCCCCGCAGGCACACGGATAGGACGGTGCCGCATAGAAGTGCTCGCGCCGGCAGACCGGGCAGCGCACCGACACGTTCTCGGACATGGCCCACTCCAGAACGACCCCAGGTCGGGACAGCGCTCCCATCGTCCTCCAGCGAACCCCCGCTTGTCCCTCTCTTGACGCCCTTCACCCCTCCACTTACATTGATTCCAGATAGTAGAAGTTAGTTTCCGTAATGTGGAATTTCGAGCTTTGAGATTGCGCACGACGGAGACCTCAGACGGAGCCAGTACGGAAGTGCTCACCGCGGGGCGCGACGGGAGTGCGAATCCGGCAGCCGAAGCAGGGAGTACTCGATGGCACGTATGACCGCTGCCCGCGCGGCAGTTGAGATCCTCAAGCGCGAGGGCGTCACCAACGCGTTCGGTGTGCCCGGCGCGGCGATCAACCCCTTCTACCGCGCCCTCAAGGAGGGCGGCGGCATCGACCACACGCTCGCCCGGCATGTCGAGGGCGCCTCCCACATGGCCGAGGGCTACACCCGCACCCGGCCGGGCAACATCGGCGTCTGCATCGGCACCTCGGGCCCGGCCGGTACCGACATGATCACCGGCCTGTATTCGGCGATCGCCGACTCGATCCCGATCCTGTGCATCACCGGCCAGGCGCCGGTCGCCAAACTGCACACCGAGGACTTCCAGGCCGTCGACATCGCCTCGATCGCCAAACCGGTCACCAAGGCCGCGACCACCGTCCTGGAGGCCGCCCAGGTCCCCGGCGTCTTCCAGCAGGCCTTCCATCTGATGCGCTCCGGCCGTCCCGGCCCCGTCCTCATCGACCTGCCGATCGACGTCCAGCTCACCGAGATCGAGTTCGACCCGGAGACCTACGAGCCGCTGCCCGTCTACAAGCCGGTCGCGACCCGCGCCCAGGCCGAGAAGGCGATCCGGTTCCTGCTGGAGTCCGAGCGCCCGCTGATCGTCGCCGGCGGCGGCATCATCAACGCGGACGCCTCCGACCTGCTCGTCGAGTTCGCGGAACTCACCGACACCCCGGTCATCCCCACCCTGATGGGCTGGGGCACCATCCCGGACGACCACGAGCTGAACGCCGGTATGGTCGGCGTCCAGACCTCGCACCGCTACGGCAACGCCACGTTCCTGGAGTCGGACTTCGTCCTCGGCATCGGCAACCGCTGGGCCAACCGGCACACCGGCTACAAGCTCGATGTCTACCGCGGCGAGCGCAAGTTCGTCCACGTCGACATCGAGCCCACCCAGATCGGCAGGATCTTCGCCCCGGACTACGGCATCGCCTCCGACGCCAGGGCCGCCCTGGAGCTCTTCGTCGAGATCGCGCGCGAGCTGAAGGCCGCGGGCAAGCTGCCCGACCGCTCCGCCTGGGTCGCCTCCCACCTGGAGCGCAAGGCCACCCTCCAGCGCCGTACGCACTTCGACAACGTGCCCATGAAGCCGCAGCGCGTCTACGAGGAGATGAACAAGGCCTTCGGCCCCGAGACCCGGTACGTCACCACGATCGGCCTCTCGCAGATCGCGGGCGCGCAGATGCTGCACGTGTACAAGCCGCGGCACTGGATCAACTGCGGTCAGGCCGGCCCGCTCGGCTGGACCATCCCGGCCGCGCTGGGTGTCGCCACGGCCGACCCGGAGACGCCCGTCGTCGCCCTCTCCGGCGACTACGACTTCCAGTTCATGCTGGAGGAGCTGGCCGTCGGCGCGCAGCACAAGATCCCGTACGTCCATGTCCTGGTCAACAACGCCTACCTGGGCCTGATCCGGCAGGCGCAGATCGGTCTCGACATCAACTTCCAGGTCAACCTGGAGTTCGAGAACATCAACTCCCCGGAGCTGGGCGTCTACGGCGTCGACCACCTCAAGGTCGTCGAGGGCCTCGGCTGCAAGGCCATCCGCGTCACCGAGCCCGACCAGCTGCTGCCGGCCTTCGAGGAGGCCAAGAAGCTGGCCGCCGAGTACCGGGTGCCGGTCGTCGTCGAGGCGATCCTGGAGCGGGTCACCAACATCGCGATGAGCAAGACCGCCGACATCAGCGACGTCACCGAGTTCGAGGAGCTCGCGACGGAGCCGGGGCACGCCCCGACGGCGATCAGGACGCTGAAGGCCTGACGCACCGCGGCGACCAGAGGGGCGGCCCATCCGGAGGGGATGGGCCGCCCTGTTTTTGTTGCGCGCAGCGCACAAAAACAGGGGCGCGGTGCCCGCCGCCCCCGTGCCGGCGGGCATCGCGTGACCACAATGTGCCCGTCCCCGGGGGCGGTTGAAGCCTCCGGGGGCGGGTTCAGAGGTTGATTTGAGGGTTCCGTAGCCCGTCTACGCCGCCGGGCGTAGACGGGCTCACGGCTGATGGTGTTCGGACAGTCCCGGCCAGTCGTCCGGGCCGCCGCCCTGCCACTCCACGATGTCCTCGTCCTCGACCTCGATCCGGTCGAGATCCGCGAGGCGCAGCAGCTCCACGACATCGTCCAGGTGGGAGGCGACGCCGAGGTTGTGGTCGTCCGCGGTGACGCGCCGGGAGCCGTCCAGGCCCGGCGAGTGCACCACGACGTGCGGATGGTGCGGTGCGTGTGCCATGACCTCAGCCTCCCGCCCGGAAGCCCTGTCCGCACCCCGGACACGGAGAAGAGCACCGGATACGGGACCGTCCGTATCCGGTGCTCTTCGGGTCTTGCCGTACTGCTGGGACCGCGGCGGCAGCGACGGAGCCCGAAACGCCCTTCCCTCAGGTCGAGAAGAGGATCTCCGGTCCTTCACCACCGCACTGGCTCGCACGCCGCCGCGGTCCATCACCCTGTCCGTGCCCCGTACCGAGGGACCACCCCTCATCCGGGTCGTTCGGCGTTTCGGGCACGAACAGGGAGCTCATGTCCCGGGAAGGTCAGTCCTCGCGCAGGGCGCGGACCGCCTCCTCCACGCGCTTGCCGTACTCCGGGTCGGCGGCGTGGAAGTGGGCCAGGTTCTTCTCGATCACGTCGTCGCGGGAGACCTGGGACAGGCCGCCGGCGATGTTCGCGACCAGGCGCGACTTCTCGTCCTCCGACATCAGCCGGTACAGCTCACCGGCCTGGAAGAAGTCGTCGTCCTTGGTGTGCTGCGGGGCCTCGTGCGTGCCCGTCCAGCCGCTGACCGCCAGCGGGGCGGCGAGCGGGCGGCCGGTCTCCGCCGGGCCGTCGTAGGAGTTCGGCTCGTAGTTCTTCGCCGCGCGGCCCTGGGAGTTGGACGCCATGAGGCCGTCACGCCCGTAGTTGTGCGCGGTCGTCGCCCTGGGGGCGTTCACCGCGAGCAGGGTGTGGTTGACGCCCAGGCGGTAGCGGTGCGCGTCCGCGTAGGCGAACAGCCGGCCCTGGAGCATCTTGTCCGGCGAGGGGCCGATGCCCGGCACGAAGTTGTTCGGCGAGAACGCGGCCTGCTCGACCTCGGCGAACACGTTGTCCGGGTTGCGGTCGAGGACCAGCCGGCCCACGCGCTGGAGCGGGTAGTCCTTGTGCGGCCACACCTTGGTGAGGTCGAACGGGTTGAAGCGGTAGTCCGCCGCCTCGGCCGCCGGCATGACCTGCACGTAGAGCGTCCAGGACGGGTTCACTCCGCGCTCGATGGCCTGGAGCAGGTCCGTCTGGTGCGAGTTCGGGTCCTTGCCCGCGAGCTCGGCGCCCTGTTCGGCGGACAGGGAGCGGACACCCTGGTTGGTCTTGAAGTGGTACTTGACGAAGAAGGCCTCGCCCTCGGCGTTCGTCCACTGGTAGGTGTGCGAGCCGTAGCCGTTCATGTGGCGGTACGACGCCGGGATGCCGCGGTCGCCCATCAGCCAGGTGATCTGGTGCGTGGCCTCGGGGGAGTGCGCCCAGAAGTCCCAGACGTTGTCCGCCTCCTGACGGCCCGTGAACGGGTCGCGCTTCTGCGAGTGGATGAAGTCGGGGAACTTGATCGGGTCCTTGATGAAGAACACCGGGGTGTTGTTGCCGACGAGGTCGTAGTTGCCCTCCTCGGTGTAGAACTTCACGGCGAAGCCCCGCGGGTCACGTACCGCGTCCGCACCGCCGAGCGAGTCCGCCACGGTGGAGAAGCGCAGGAAGACCTCGGTGCGCTTGCCGACGCTGCTCAGGAAGTCGGCGTACGTGAACCCGGTGACGTCGTCGGTCACCTCGAAGTAGCCGTACGCGCCGCTGCCGCGGGCGTGCACCACGCGCTCCGGGATGCGCTCGCGGTTGAAGCGGGCGAGCTTCTCCAGCAGGTGCTGGTCCTGGAGGAGGAGCGGACCGCCGACACCGGCGGAGGCGGAATTCTGGTTGTCGGCGACCGGGGCGCCGGACTCGGTCGTCAGCACGCGCTTCGACATCGGGGACCTTCCGTACGAGAGTCAGCGGAGGCTTCGGAAAGGAACTTCCGCTTTGTGGAGCCTAGGTTTGGGGCGATCTGGACGTCAACACTTTGTTGAATATGCTCGGCATCTCGGTGAAGTTGATGCCGGGCGGCGCCGCCGCTTGGGCGCGACAGGACAGGTGTCAGCGGCGGCGCCGCCCGGGGTCTTCGTCAGACCTGGGCGCCGGAGAGGCGCTCCACGGCCCGCAGCAGTGCGGAGTGGTCCAGGCCGCCGTCGCCCTGGGTGCGCAGCGACGCGACCAGCTGGGCGACCACGGCGCCGACGGGCAGGGCCGCGCCGACGTTGCGGGCGGCGTCGGTGACGATGCCCATGTCCTTGTGGTGCAGGTCGATACGGAAGCCCGGCTTGAAGTCGCGGTTCAGGAAGTTGTCCTTCTTGCGCGTCAGCACGGTCGAGCCCGCGAGGCCGCCGTTGAGGACGTCGAGCGCGGCCTTCAGGTCCACGCCGGACTTCTCCAGGAAGACCACGGCCTCGGCGCACGCCTGGATGTTCACGGCGACGATCAGCTGGTTGGCGGCCTTCACGGTCTGCCCCGAGCCGTGCGGACCGCACAGCACGATGGTCTTGCCGAGCGCCTCCAGGATCGGCTTGGCGGTGTCGAAGTCGGCCTGCTCACCGCCGACCATGATCGACAGCACGGCCTCGATGGCGCCGGCCTCGCCGCCGGACACCGGGGCGTCCAGGACGCGGATACCCTTGTCCTTGGCGGCCTTCGCGAGGTCGACGGAGGTCTGCGGGGTGATCGAGGACATGTCGATCAGCAGGGCGCCGGACTTCGCGTTCTCCAGGATGCCGTCGGGGCCGTAGGCGATGGCCTCGACGTGCGGGGAGGCCGGCACCATCGTGACGACCACGTCGGCGTCCTTGACGGCCTCGGCGATCGAGGCGGCGGCCGTGCCGCCGGCGGCGGTCAGCCGGTCCAGCTTGTCCTGCTCCAGCGTGAAGCCGGTGACGTCGTAACCCGCCTTGATCAGGTTCTCGGACATGGGGGAGCCCATGATGCCGAGGCCTATCCACGCGATCTTGGGGAGGTTGCTCATGATGGGGGTGCCTTTCACGTAAAGGGGGTCAGCGGGACAGCCAGTCGAAGGCCTCGGCGCTCGGGCGGTCGCCCGGCTTGTACTCGAGGCCGACCCAGCCGTCGTAACCCGCCTTCTTCAGCTGGTCGAGGAGGTCTTCGAGGGGCAGCGAGCCCGTACCGGGGGCGCCACGGCCCGGGTTGTCGGCGATCTGCACATGGCCGGTCTTCGCGCCGTACTCCTCGATCACCGCCGGCAGGTCCTCGCCGTTCATGGACAGGTGGTACAGGTCCATGAGGAACTTGGCGTTGCCGAGTCCCGTCGCCTCGTTGACCTTGTCGACGATCCCGATCCCGGCCGGCGCCGACACCAGCGGGTACAGCGGCGACTCGGGCTTGTTCAGCGTCTCGATCAGCAGGATCGCGCCGATCCGGTCGGCCGCGCGGGCCGCGAGGACCAGGTTCTCCAGCGCGAGCGCGTCCTGCGCGGCCGGGTCCACGCCGTCGACGCGGTTGCCGTACAGGGCGTTGAGCGCCTTGCAGCCGAGCGACCGGGCGAAGTCCGCGGCCACGTCGATGTTGGCGCGGAACCGCTCCGACTCCTCGCCCGGGATCGACAGGGCGCCGCGGTCCGGGCCGGGCAGCCGGCCGGCGTAGAAGTTCAGGCCCGTGAGCTGGACGCCCGCGTCCTCGATCGCCTTCTTCAGGGCGTCGAGCTCGGACTGCTCGGGGGTGGGGGAGTCGACCCAGGGCCACCACAGCTCGACCGCGGTGAAGCCCGCCGCGGCGGCGGCCGCGGGGCGCTCCAGGAGCGGGAGTTCCGTGAAGAGGATCGACAGGTTGACGTTGAAGCGCTGGTCTGCGAATCCCATGGGCCGCTGCGCTCCCTTCCGTGTCGAGTGATTCCGTATTGCGGAAGTTCGTTTCTGCTTAATGGAAGATTGCCGTCGGGTCTCGTCGCTTGTCAAGAGGGCTCGGCGGAAGTCGACGCCGCGCGTTAGGTTGAGCGCGTGCGATTGAGAGTGGAGTTCACGACCGAGCCCTTCGATCTGGACGAGGCGCCCGCGCACGCGGTCGCGGCCCGTGAGGTCGTCGAGAGCGCCGAGCTGGACGCGGTGGATGTCGGCCCCTTCGGCAACACCGTGGAGGGCGGGGCCGACGCCGTGCTCACCGCTGTCGACGCGCTGCTGCGCAGGTCCCTGGCGGCCGGCGCCACCCGGGTCTCGCTCCAGGTCAATGTGATCGGGGAGAACGTGGTCGGGGAGGGCGGGAAGTGACCGGCACGGGGGACGAACCCTTCATCACGGCGGTGAAGCCGCTGGTCGACGCCATGGGCGGGGAGCTGGTCCCGCCCGACGAGGCCGGCCCCGACGACGTCGTGCTGGCCTGGGAGGGCGCCGACGTGGTCGCCGTACGCCTGCCGCAGCTCGCGGACTCCCTCGATCACATCCTGGCCGCCATGGAGCGCAAGAAGGGCAAGCCGCTGGCCGACCTGGACCGGAAGGCCAAGCAGGAGGTGGTGCGGATACTGGAGGCGCGTGGCGCCTTCTCCGTACGGCACGGCGTGGAGACCGTGGCGAGCGCGCTCGGGGTCAGCCGCTTCACGGTCTACAACTACCTGAACCGCGACAAGGGCTTGTAAGTCCCGGCGGGGGTTTGTAACCCCGAGTTTTCAACAAAGTGTTGACGTGGTGTTTCGAAGGGCGTTAGCTATCGGCAGCCCGTTCAGCAACATGGCCACGGAGGCTCCCGTGACTTCGACTTCCACGCCGCCGGGCCTGACCCGGTTCAACGCCCTGGAGGAGCACGCGGCCTTCGCCGCCCTCCACGAGGTGTGTGCCTCCACGGCATGGGCGCGGCGGCTGCTCGCCGCCCGCCCCTATTCCACCAGCGACGACCTCTACGCCGTCAGCGACGCCGCGACGGCCGAGCTGACCGCCGAGGACCTCGCCGAGGCGATGGCCGGACACCCGCCCATCGGCCGCCCCGAGCCCGGCGACCCGACCTCCGCCCGCGAACAGCGCGGCATGGCCGGCGCGACGGAGGAGCTCAAGGCGGAGATGCTGGAGCTGAACCTCGCCTACCAGGAGAAGTTCGGCCATGTCTTCCTCATCTGCGCCACCGGCCGGACCGGCGAGCAGATGCGCGACGCGGTCAAGGAGCGGATCGGGAACGCGCCGGAGCAGGAGCGCGAGATCGTCCGCACCGAGCTGGGCAAGATCAACCGTATCCGGCTCGCCCGACTCGTCGAAGAGGACTGACGCAGCATGAGCACCAGCACCACCGCCTCGGTGTCCACCCACATCCTGGACACCAGCATCGGCCGCCCCGCCGAGGCAGTCGCCGTCCAGCTGTCCGCCCGCCCGGGTCCGGGTGCGGACTGGCAGGCGCTCGGCGGCAGCGCGACCGACGCGGACGGGCGGTGCAAGGACCTGCCGGCCCTGCCGGAGGGCACCACACACGTACGGCTCGACTTCGCCGTCGAACCGTACTTCGAGAAGAAGCAAGCCGATGCGCAGCAGGACGCCCCCGCGAATCGGGACAGCGGTGCGTTTTTTCCAGAGGTAGCGATCACCTTCGCCGTCAAGCCCGGCGAGCACTACCACGTACCGCTGCTGCTCAACCCGTTCGGCTACTCCGTTTACCGAGGGAGCTAGCAGACATGCCCACGATCCTGGGACAGAACCAGTACGGCAAGGCCGAGAACCGAGTCGTAAAGATCACGCGGGACGGCGCCACCCACCACATCAAGGACCTGAACGTGTCCGTCGCGCTGAGCGGCGACATGGACGAGGTCCACTACTCCGGCTCCAACGCCAACGTCCTGCCGACCGACACCACCAAGAACACGGTGTACGCGTTCGCCAAGGAGCACGGCATCGAGTCGGCCGAGCAGTTCGGCATCCACCTCGCCCGGCACTTCGTGACCTCGCAGGAGCCGATCAAGGTCGCCCGGATCCGGATCGAGGAGTACGCGTGGGAGCGCATCGCCGCCTCCGACGCGAACTCCCGGTTCATCGGCGCGGACGAGGTCAAGCACTCGTTCGTGCGCAAGGGCCAGGAGACCCGGGTCACCCAGATCACCTACGACGGTGAGAAGTGGGAGGTCGTCTCCGGCCTCAAGGACCTCGTCGTGATGAACTCGACCAACTCCGAGTTCTGGGGCTACGTCAAGGACAAGTACACGACGCTCCAGGAGGCGTACGACCGCATCCTGGCCACCCAGGTCTCGGCCCGCTGGCGGTTCAACTGGACCGACGACGAGCAGCGGATGCCCAACTGGGAGAAGTCCTACGAGCAGACGAAGAAGCACATGCTCCAGGCCTTCGCCGAGACCTACTCGCTCTCGCTCCAGCAGACCCTCTACCAGATGGGTTCGCGGATCATCAACAACCGCAGCGAGATCGACGAGGTCCGCTTCTCCCTCCCGAACAAGCACCACTTCCTGGTCGACCTGGAGCCGTTCGGGCTCAAGAACGACAACGAGGTCTACTTCGCCGCGGACCGGCCCTACGGCCTGATCGAGGCGACGATCCTGCGGGACGGCTGCGAGCCGAAGATCCCGGTGGACCTCACCAACCTGTAACAACTGCACGTTTTTGCGGCACCCGCGGCCGGTGAGGTCTCCTGAGATATCCGAACCGGCCGCGGCACTCAAATCTTCCGGGTCCTGCCGTGCCCTCTCCACCGAAGCGCAAAGGACGAAACCATGGCAGCAGCAGCCCAGCGCATCGTCATCGAGAACTGTTCGATCGCGACGGTCGACGCCCACGACACGGAGTACGCGAGCGGCCACGTCGTCATCGCCGGCAACCGCATCGAGTCGCTCGGCGCGGGCAGGGCTCCCGAGGGCCTGGAGAACGTCGTACGCCGTATCGACGCCACCGGCCATCTCGTGACCCCCGGCCTGGTCAACACCCACCACCACTTCTACCAGTGGATCACCCGGGGTCTGGCCACCGACCACAACCTCTTCAACTGGCTCGTCGCGCTGTACCCGACCTGGGCGCGCATCGACGAGCAGATGACCTACTCGGCCGCGCAGGGCTCGCTGGCCATGATGGCCCGCGGCGGTGTCACCACCGCGATGGACCACCACTACGTCTTCCCGCAGGGCTCCGGCGACCTGTCCGGCTCGATCATCCGCGCCGCCCGCGAGATGGGCGTCCGCTTCACCCTCGCCCGCGGCTCCATGGACCGCAGCGAGAAGGACGGCGGCCTGCCCCCGGACTTCGCCGTCGAGACTCTCGAAGGCGCCCTCGCCGCGACCGAGGCGACCGTCAAGGAGCACCACGACTCCTCCTTCGACGCCATGACCCAGGTGGCCGTCGCCCCCTGCTCGCCCTTCTCCGTCTCCACCGAACTCCTGCGGGAGGGCGCCGAGTTGGCCCGCCGGCTCGGCGTGCGGCTGCACACCCACGGCTCGGAGACCGTCGAGGAGGAGCAGTTCTGCAAGGAACTGTTCGGCATGGGCCCCACCGACTACTTCGAGTCCACCGGCTGGCTCGGCGAGGACGTGTGGATGGCGCACTGCGTCCACATGAACGACTCCGACATCGCCGCGTTCGCCCGCACCAAGACGGGTGTCGCCCACTGTCCTTCGTCGAACGCCCGCCTCGCCGCCGGTATCGCACGGGTCCCGGACATGCTGAAGGCCGGCGTCCCGGTCGGCCTCGGCGTGGACGGCACCGCCTCCAACGAGTCCGGCGAACTCCACACCGAACTGCGCAACGCCCTCCTCATCAACCGGCTCGGCGCCCACCGCGAGGCCGCCCTGAACGCCCGCCAGGCACTGCGCCTCGGCACCTACGGTGGCGCCCAGGTCCTCGGCCGCGGCGCCGAGATCGGCTCCCTGGAGGCCGGCAAGCTCGCCGACCTGGTGCTGTGGAAGCTGGACACGCTCGCCCACGCCTCCATCGCCGACCCGGTGACCGCGCTGGTCTTCGGTGCCGCGGCCCCGGTCACGGCGTCCTTCGTCAACGGCCGCCAGATCGTCGAGGACAACCGCCTGCTGCACGCCGACGAGGACGCGATCGCCCGCTCCACGCGCGAGCAGGCACAGCGGCTGGCGAAGATCGCCGGGCACTGAACCCCGTACCGCGGTACTGAGGTTGAAGTACTGACGTACGGCATCTGACTCCGGCCAGGAGGGACGGCTCCCGGCCGGTAGCCGTGAACCCGAGCGGGGTTCATGGCGGCCGTCTCCGGGGCGTATGCCACACGTGTGCGCCCCGGAACGGTCTCCTCGCCCCTCCCCGTCCTCCGGTCCCGCACGACCGCGCACCACCTCCAAGAAACCCACGTCAGAGCCGACGTGTTAGCTGACCCGGAGGAACCGCCGTGACCGCCCAACGAGCCGACGACATACACCCCGTCGACGAAAAACTCCCCGCAGTCAAAATGGCCACCACGGGCCTGCAACACGTGGCCGCCATGTACGCGGGGGTCGTCGCCCCGCCCCTGATAGTCGGGGCGGCCGTCGGCCTCTCCGGCACCGAACTCACCTTCCTGACCGGCGCCTGTCTGTTCACCGCGGGCCTCGCCACCTTCCTCCAGACGCTCGGCGTCTGGAAGATCGGCGCCCGGCTTCCCTTCGTCAACGGCGTCACCTTCGCGGGCGTGGCCCCGATGACCGCGGTCGTCGCCTCCACCGACGACAAGTCCGACGCCCTGCCGATCATCTTCGGCGCGGTCATCGTCGCCGGTCTTCTCGGCTTCCTGGCCGCCCCCTTCTTCAGCAAGGCGGTGCGCTTCTTCCCGCCCGTCGTCACCGGAACGGTCATCACGCTCATCGGCGTGTCCCTGCTGCCGGTGGCCTTCGGCTGGGCGCAGGGCCCCAACCCCGCGGCGGACGACTACGGTTCGACCACCTATCTGGGCCTGGCGGGCGCCACGCTCGTGATCGTGCTGCTGCTGCGCCGCTTCACCAGCGGATTCGTCAAGCAGATCGCCGTGCTGCTCGGCCTGGTGCTCGGCACCCTCCTCGCGATCCCCTTCGGCGTCACCGACTTCAGCCCGGTCGGGGACGCGGACGTGATCGGCTTCCCGACGCCGTTCCACTTCGGCGCCCCGCAGTTCCAGGTCGCCGCGATCGTGTCCATGTGCGTGGTGATGGTGGTCTCGATGACCGAATCGACCGCGGACATGCTGGCGTTGGGCGAGATCGTCGACCGCCCGGCCGACGAGCGGACCATCGCGGCGGGCCTGCGCGCCGACACCCTCGGCTCCGCGCTCAGCCCGTTCTTCAACGGCTTCATGTGCAGCGCCTTCGCCCAGAACATCGGCCTGGTCGCCATGACACGGATCCGCAGCCGGTACGTCGTCGCGACCGGCGGCGCCTTCCTGGTCCTGATGGGCCTGTGCCCGATGGCCGCCTCGCTCATCGCGGTCGTACCGCGCCCGGTGCTCGGCGGCGCGGGCGTCGTCCTGTTCGGGTCGGTCGCGGCCAGCGGCATCCAGACCCTGGTCCGGGCCGGCCTGGACAAGGACAACAACGTCCTGATCGTCGCCGTCTCGCTGGCCGTCGGGATCATCCCGATCACCGCGCCGGAGTTCTACCACGCCTTCCCCGAGACGGCGAAGATCGTGCTCGACTCGGGGATCTCCACGGGCTGTGTGGCCGCGGTGGCGCTCAATCTGGTCTTCAACCACCTGGGCAGGCAGCGCGACGCACAGGATGTGACGCACCCGATGGAGGCGGGCGAGGAGATCGCCGCGGCGCATTAGCCGAGGGTGTAACTGTCCCCGTACACCTTCCACTTGAGCGGCGTGTCCAGGTCGAGATTGCCCTTCTTCAGGAACACCCGTTGGGCGGTCTCGACCCGGCTCACGTCACTGTGGGCGGCCTCCTGCCGCATCGCCCACACCCGCGCGTCGAGGTAGGCGTGCAGATACGTCGTCTCGTCGCCGCCGGCGGCCGGGGTGTCGGCGTGCTTCAGGGCCCGTCTGCGGATGCCGCCGAAGCTGACGGCGTCGGTGCCGGGGCCGTGCATCACCATCGCGTCGTAGTAGACGAACTGGCCGAGTGTGCCGAGACCGTCCTTCTTGGCGCGCGCCACGGCCGGGTCGAAGTAGACGCGGTCCCGCTCGTCGCGCTGGGCCGCGCGGAACGCGGCCGTCTTCGCCGCCCTGCGCCAGGCGGTGGGGAAGCCCGGGTCGAGGCCCTCGTGGGAATCGGTGCCGTCGACCGCGCGCAGGGCGGGCAGATAGCCGGTGAGCGGATTGTCGGCATCCCGTTCCGTGTACAGCGCGACCAGCGCGAGCATGTCGCTCGTCCCCGAGCAGAAGCCGATGATCCCGGCCGTGTACCCGCGGCCGTCCCCGATGTCCTCGATGTACCCGTACTGCGCCTTCCAGTCCAGCGAGGAGTTCTCCGCGCTCGACACCAGCCGCATGGCGATGTCCTTCTTCTCCGGGGCGTCGAGCCCGGTGGTGGCCGCGGCCTCGGCGGACGGCCACTGGGTGCTCAGCACGGCCGTGCCGAAGGCGGCGAGCAGGGTGCGGCGAGCGGCTTTCCGGGACAACAGGGGCACGTCTTCATCTCCAAGGCAGGCGCTGTGAAGGGCAGTCGAGCGTCGCGCGCCAACTTGGGAAAGCCGTGAGGTGCCGTTAGCAGGTCACTGTGAGTTCGCGTACCGCGTTCGGGGCCGGTCGAAGGCCTGGCAGGGGCGGGCCTCGGGGAGGCGGCCGGTGAAGAAGGAGCGCGGCGGGACGCCCATCAGGGTGCGGAAGTCGGTCGTCATGTGCGCCTGGTCGTAGTAGCCGGTGGTGGCGGCGAGATCGGCCCACCTCGCGGTCGGGGCCTGCGCCAGCACCGCGCGGACCCGGTCGATGCGGGCGTAGTGCTTGGGGGAGAGACCGACACCCTCGGCGAAGAGGTTCCGCAACTGCCGTTCGCTGACGGCGAGTTCCCGGGCCACGTCCTTCACCTGCCCCGCCACCCGCCCGGACCCGATCGACAGCGCCTCCACGGCGGCCCGCAGCAGTCGGCTCCGGGCCTGAGGGGACGGCGACGGTGGCAGCACGGAGACCAGCCGGGCGAGCACGTCGTCCATGTCCGCATCGCCTATCCCGTACGCCAGTTGTCGCGCCGCGGGGGCGGGCAGCTCACGCAGGGGTACGACCCGGCCGACGAGGTCGGCCGCCGCCACGCCCAGCAGCGGACGCGTCGTCCCCGGCGTCAGGTGCAGCTGTAGGCAGGACGAGAGGCGTTCCCCCTCGGCCCGGTGGTACGAGGCGCGGGTCCGCGGGCCGACGACCAGCGCGTCCCGCCGGCCGTCCTCCTCGACGCGCAGGACCAGCTTGGTCGCCGTGTCGGGCACGTGTGCGACCGACTCACCGCCCGTCACCGTGCTGATGCCGGCGATCCAGGGGCGCAGGGCGTCGGGCACGGGCGGGGTGGGCTCGCCGGTCGTGGTCGTCACGCCTCCACGGTAAGCGGGCGGTGCGGCCGGGCGGGGTGGTCGATCGTGCCGGAATTTCCAAGAGTCGCCGCCGGTGCGTCCGCCAGCGTGGAGGCCATGATCCTGGTGACGGGTGCCACGGGCACCATCGGAAGCGAAGTCGTACGACAGCTCACGGCGCGGGGCGAGAAGGTACGGGCCCTGACCCGTGACCCCGGGCGGGCGGTGGTGCCCGACGGGGTGGAGGTGGTGCGCGGGGACTTCCTCGACCAGGCCTCTCTGGAGGCGGCGCTGGCGGGGGCCGACGCCGCGTTCCTCGTGGGGGTGCTCGGGCCGGAGGACGGCGGGCGGGACGCGCGGCTGGTCGGGCTGACGCGGGCCGCGGGCGTGCGGCGGATCGTGAAGCTCTCCTCCATCGGCACCGGTGAGCCCGGGTTCGGCCGGTTCGGCACCTGGCACCTGCCCGGTGAACAGGCCCTGCGGGCGAGCGAGGTGGAGTGGACGATCCTGCGGCCCTCGTCCTTCGCCTCGAACACCCTCGGCTGGGCGCAGGCACTGCGGGCGGGGCAGCCCGTGCCGAACCTGACGGGGGAGGGGCGGCAGGGCGTCGTCGACCCGCGCGACGTGGCCGAGGCGGCGGTGGCGGCTCTGACCGGCAGCGGGCACGCGGGGCGGACGTACACCTTGACCGGGCCCGAGGCGATCAGCGTCCCCGACCAGGCCGCGGTGCTCGCCGAGGTGATCGGCCGCCCGGTCGCGACCGTCACTCCGTCCACGGAACAGACGCGGGAGCAACTGGCCGCCTCCGGGTTGAGCGAGCAGGCGGTGGACGGGGTGCTCGGCGGTCTGGACCTGGCCCGCCGGGGCGGCAACTCCACCGTCACGGACGATGTGCGGGAGGCGTTGGGGCGGCCCGCGCGGTCCTACCGGGAGTGGGCCGAGGACCACGGGCAGGTGTTCGTCGAGGTGTGACGCACGGCGGCGGGCGCGGGCGCCGAGTGCGGTCCGGCTCGGCGCCCTGCGCTGTCCGAGTCCCGCCGCCGTCTCACCTGGTCCGGGGTCGCAGGACGACCGCCGCCAGGGCCAGCGCGGTGAGCGCGATCCCGGCGCCCACCCGGAACGCCAGCTGGTACCCCTCGGCGGTGGCCGCCACCAGGGTCGTACCGCCGCCGTCGAGCAGCCCCTCGGTCCGGCTCGCCGCCAGGACCGACAGCGCCGCGAGCCCGAGTGAACCTCCCACCACCTGCGTGGTGTTGAACAGCCCGGACGCCAGTCCCGCGTCCTCCTCCCGCGCCCCCGACATGGCCAGCCCGGTCAGCGCGGGCATCACCGCCGCGAACCCGGCGGAGAGCAGCAGCAGCGGCGGGAGTACGTCGGTGACGTAGGAGCCGTCGGCCGGGGCGCGGCCCAGCAGGGCCATCCCGGCGACGATGAGGACGAGCCCGGCGAGCAGCACCCGGTAGGCGCCGAAGCGGCCGATCGTGCGGGCCGAGAGGCCGAGCATCAGCAGCCCGATCGCGATCGGCGCCGGCAGGAACGCGGTGCCGGTCAGCAACTCGCCGTAACCGAGGACGCGTTGGAGATAGAGCGCGCCGATGAACTGGAAGCCGTACATCGTCCCGATCATCAGGATCTGCACGGCGTTCGCGCCGCTCAGCAGCCGGGAGCGGAACAGGCGCAGCCGCAGCAGCGGGCGGGCGGTCCGCGCCTGGCGGAGGGTGAACGCCGTGAAGAGCGCGAGAGCGAGCGCCGCGAGGAGGAGGGTGCGGGTCAGGTCGCGGTCGCCGGCGCCGACGATGACGTAGACCGTGAGCATCAGGGCGCCGGTGACCAGGGCCGAGCCGGGGTAGTCGGCGCCCTTGCCGAGTCCGTCCCCGGTGTCCGTCTCCAGCACCCGTACGGCGGCGAGCCATGCCACGATCCCGATCGGCAGGTTGATCAGGAAGATCCAGTGCCAGTTCAACGCCTCGGTCAGCGCCCCGCCGAGAAACGTGCCGAGCGCCCCGCCCGCCGCGCCGACCGCGCTGAACACCGCGATGGCACGGGCCTGTTCGCGCGGCTCGGGGAAGAGCGCCACCAGCATGCCGAGCACGACCGCCGAGGTCATCGCCCCGCCCACGCCCTGGAGGGCACGCGCCGCGATCAGCACGCCCTGGCCGGTCGCAAGCCCGCACAGCACGGAGGCCGCGGTGAACACGGCGAGCCCCGCCGTGAACATCCGCTTGCGGCCCACCAGATCGCCGAGCCGGCCGGCGAGCAGGAGCAGCCCGCCGAAGGGGATGAGATAGGCGTTGACCACCCAGGCCAGGCCCGTCGCCGAGAAGCCGAGGTCGCTCTGGACGGCCGGCATGGCGACCGTGACGATGTTGCCGTCCAGGATCGTCATCAACGTCCCCGCGCACAGGACGACCAGGGACGCCCAGCGGGAGTACGTTCGGGGCGGTGTCCCAGGCTTCGCCTTCGCCGGTGACTCGATCGTGGTCGACATGAGCTTCGCTCTCCTTAGGTGCACGACTTGTAACTGGGTGCATCGTCAGTGACCATGAGGCGAGACGTAAGGAGGCAGTTCGATGTCACAGAGGAACACCGGTGTAACCGTCGAGGCAGTGAACGCGCACGCGTGCCCGGTGCGGGAAGTTCTTGACAGGGTCTCCGGGAAATGGAGCGTCCAGATCCTGGTCGCCGCCGCTCAGGGGCCCATCCGCTTCACCGAGTTGGAGCGCGGCATCGAGGGCATCAGCCGCCGGATGCTGACCCTGACCCTGCGCAACCTGGAGCGCGACGGCCTGGTGACGCGCACGGTCCATCCGACGGTCCCGCCCAAGGTCGAGTACGAACTGACGCGGGCGGCCAGGGAGTTGCACGAGACCCTGCAACGCCTGACCGACTGGGCCGAGCGCAACAGGGTCTACATCGCGGAGTCGCGCGCGGCCTACGACACCGAGCACCGGCCGGAGCTGGTCGACGTGTAGCCGGCTCCTCGCGGGCGGCTCACAGGCCGAACAGCGCCGGATCCGCCGCCAGTTCCTTGAAGTACTTCCGCGGCTCCGCGACCAGCCTGCGCTCGGCGAGGTCCATCAGCCCGCCCACGGCCGTGATCTCGGCCGCCACGGTGCCGTCCTTCTTGCGGATGGTCTGCGCTATGCGGAAGGTCTTCCCCTCGCCCCACTCGAAGCCGCAGCTCACCTCCACCTCGTCGCCCGCCAGCAGCTCCCGCCGGTAACGGATCGTGGTCTCCAGCGCCACCGGCCCCACGCCGCTGCCGATGAGTCCGGCCTGGGTGATCCCGGCGGCCCGCAGCAGCGACCAGCGGGCGTGCTCCGCGTAGTTGATGTAGACGCTCTGGTTCAGATGGCCCTGGACATCCGTCTCGTACCCGCGGACTGTCACCGGAACGGCGAACGGCTCGGTCATCTCAATCCCCTCTCGTACCACGGAAGTTGATGGACCGATCCTGGCATGTGGCCGTTACACGCGTCTCGGCGAGGCCAGCAGATAGCGGGCCCGGGTGCGTGGCTCGGTGTACTCGCCGACCTGCCAGCCCGCCCTCTGGAGCGTGGCCGCGCAGGCCGTGAGCGCGGCGGCGTCCGGTGCGCGCACGGCGACCGCGTCGGGCTGCGGGGTCGCGCGCACCCGATAGCCGCCCTCGGTATCGGCCTGCGCGGGAGTGTGCCCGGCCGCCTCCAGGGCGAGCGCGGCGGCCTGCACCAGATGCGCGCGCTCCCAGCCGCACGGCCGGTCCGTGGCCCCGTCCGGGTTCGTCATCCGGCGCAGCTCCATGAGCCCCTCCCACGCACTGTGCACCTCCCGAACCCGGGCCGGGCCCGCGGCGGGCGGATCCTCCTCGCCGCCGATGCGGGCGGCGAAGACACCGGACACCGAGGGCGTCTCCGGTGCGGGCGGCACCGGCTCGGCCTCCCGCAGACGATGCCCGGCCGGGGTGAGGAAGTGGTCGTGTGGAGGCCGCGGATGCCGGAACGCCAGACCGTGTCTGACCAGGGACGCGAGCTGCGTGTCCGGGCCTTTCAGCCGCCCGGTGACGGGGTCGGCGGCGTCGATGACGCGGCGCTGTGCGGCGGTGGGCGGACGGGTCATGGCGTGCTCCTCCCCGTGGACATGCCTGGCGAACGGGTGTCCGTCGGTTTGACGGTCACCTCATTCGAAGGCTAAGCCGGGGGTCTGACATTCCACCCGGAGATCACCGGCCGGCCGTGCTCGGTCCCCAGTCGGCACACCGTCCCCGTGGCCAGCTGGAACAGCGCCCCCTGCGCCGCCGGCAGCCCCAGCCGCCGGGCCGTCAGCACCCGCAGGAAGTGCCCGTGAGCGACCAGCAGCACCACGCCCTCGGTGTTGGCGAGGGCCGCGTCGGCCTTGGCCAGGACTCGGTCGGCCCGCTCGCCCACCTGCTCCGGGGTCTCCCCGGGGTGGTCCGGCGGGCCGGGCGCGACCCCGTCGGTGAACAGGAACCAGCCGGGCCGGGTGCGCTGGATCTCGACGGTGGTGATCCCCTCGTAGCCGCCGTAGTCCCACTCCCGCAGGTCGACGTCGACCCGGGCGTCCGTCACGCCGATCAGCTCGGCCGTCTCCCGCGCGCGTTGCAGCGGGCTGACGAACGCGGCCCCGATCCGGTGCGAACGGATCAGCGGCACCAGCCGCCGCGCCTCCTCACGCCCGTGCTCGGTCAGCGGGACGTCCGTGGATCCGGTGTGCCGCCCGGAACGCGACCACTCGGTCTCACCGTGCCGGACGAGAAACAGGTCACCCACGCCGTCCTCCTGCCACGCCATCCCCTGCCTCACGCCACCGTGTCACGCCACCCCGACCCCCCGCAGTCCGGACTGCGCCAGACGGCCGCTCTCCGGCGCCGCGTGCAGGAGTACGCCACCCTGCTCCCCGGGGTCGCGGGAGCCGAGCAGTCCCTCGTGGGCGGCGGGCGCGCTGCCGAAGCGCACCGGGTCGGCTGCCGCCCGGCCGCGATCCGCTGGTTGTCAGCCGACTCCTCGTAGCCGAAGCCGCCGACGACCCCCCACCGGGGCTCAAGCAGCTCCCGCGGCGTGAGCCGGCCCTTGCCTGGTCCGCGAACTCGGGCCAGTAGAAGACCACTTGGGGCGTGGGGGGCGTTCCCTACTGCCGGTACCCGCTCAGGAACCGGCCGATTCGGCCGATCGCTGCCTCCAGGTCGTCCGCGTAGGGGAGGGTGAGGATGCGGAAGTGGTCGGGGGCGGGCCAGTTGAAGCCGGTGCCCTGGACGACCTGGATCTTCTCGCGCAGGAGCAGGTCCAGGACGAACTTCTCGTCGTCGTGGATCTTGTAGACCTTGGGGTCGAGGCGCGGGAACGCGTACAGCGAACCCTTCGGCTTCACACACGAGACGCCGGGGATCTCGTTGAGCTTCTCCCAGGCCACGTTGCGCTGTTCGTGCAGCCTGCCGCCCGGCAGGGTGAGGTCGCGGATGGACTGGCGGCCGCCGAGCGCGGCCTGGATGGCGTACTGGGCGGGGGCGTTGGCGCACAGCCGCATGGAGGCCAGCATGGTCAGGCCCTCCAGATAGTCCTTGGCGTGCTGCTTCGGGCCCGTGACGACCAGCCAGCCCGAGCGGAAGCCGGCCACCCGGTACGTCTTCGACAGGCCGCAGAACGTCAGGACGACCAGATCGGGCGCGAGCGCGGCGGCCGAGTGGTGGACGGCGTCGTCGTACAGGATCTGGTCGTAGATCTCGTCGGCGAGGACCATCAGGCCGTGCCGGCGGGCGAGGTCGAGGATGCCCTCGACGATCTCCTTGGAGTAGACGGCGCCGGTGGGGTTGTTCGGGTTGATGATCACGACGGCCTTGGTGCGGTCCGTGATCTTCGACTCCATGTCGGCCAGGTCCGGGTTCCAGTCGGCCTGTTCGTCGCAGATGTAGTGCACGGCCTTGCCGCCGGCCAGCGTGGTCACCGCCGTCCACAGCGGGAAGTCCGGGGCGGGGATGAGGATCTCGTCGCCGTCCTCGACCAGCGCCTGTACGGCCATCGAGATCAGCTCGGAGACACCGTTGCCGAGGAAGACGTCGTCGACGTCGACCTCAAGGCCGAGCGTCTGGTACCGCTGGGCGACGGCGCGGCGGGCGGAGAGGATGCCCTTGGAGTCCGTGTAGCCGTGGGCCTGCGGGAGCATCCGGATCATGTCCTGGACGATCTCCTCCGGCGCCTCGAAACCGAAGAGCGCCGGGTTGCCGGTGTTCAGGCGCAGCACGCTGTGGCCTGCCTCCTCAAGCGCGTTGGCGTGCTCGATGACGGGGCCGCGGATCTCGTAACAGACGTCGCTGAGCTTGCTGGACTGCCGGAACTCCATGCTCTGCTGCCTCTCCGGTTTCGTGTGTTGCTTGGTTTTACCAAGTGGCGGCTTGGAAAGTCCAATGACTTGTCTACACTGCGACGCATGCCATCTCGCCGAAGCTACGACCAGTACTGCTCCGCCGCCCGTGCGCTGGACACCGTCGGTGACCGCTGGACCCTGCTGATCGTCCGTGAGCTGCTCGCCGGCCCGCGCCGCTACACGGACCTGCACGCGGACCTGCCGGGCGTCAGTACGGACGTACTCGCCTCCCGGCTGAAGGACATGGAGCGGGACGGCCTCGCGACCCGGCGCAGACTGCCCCCGCCCGGCGCCGCCAACGTCTACGAACTCACCCGCCGGGGGCGCGAGTTGCTGCCCGTCATCCAGGCGCTCGGCGCGTGGGGCGAGGCGGAGCTGGGGGAGCGGCGGCCCACCGACGCCCTACGGGCCCACTGGTTCGCGCTGCCGCTGCTGCGCGCGCTGGAGGGGGAGGGGCTCGTCGAAGTCCGGCTGGACGAGGGGGACTTCCACCTCTACGTCGGCGCCGAGGACGGACCGGTCCACGGCCACGGGCGCGCACCCGGCGAGCCCGACGCCCGGCTCTCCATGGACGTCGACACCTGTACGGCCATCGGGCGGGGGGAGCTGAGTGTCGCGGACGCGGTGCGGGACGGCCGTATCGAGGTGGGCGGCGACGGGACGTTGGCGAAGGCGCTGCGAGAGGTGTGAAACGACAGAAGGCCCACCGGCGGTGGGCCTTCTGGAGCGGCGTCAGCGGTGAGCCTTCTGTAGGGGCTTCAGCGCTAGGCCTTCTGAAGAGACGTCAGGCGCCCGGCGGCACCCGCCCCGGGCGACCCGTCCCGCGCGTCAGCGTGTACCCGCCGACACCCGCGAGCGCGGCCAGCACGCCGCCCACCGCGGTCCACACCCAGCGGTCGGACCACCAGCCGCCGGCCCAGCCGTCCTCCGGCTCGATGCTGGACAGCACGGCCGAGGCCGACGAATCCTCCTCGGAGGCGTCGGTCTCCGTCTTCATCGAGATGCCCGGCACCAACGGCTTCGCCAGCGAGCCGTCCACCGCCGCCGCGCCGCCGATGTCCTTGGAGTTCACCTCGACCGAGGCCTCGACCGGCTGGCCGAGGTCGGCGGTCGCGAGGTCGACTCCCGTCAGCCGGACGTAGTACGTGCCGGGCAGCGGGTCGTTGGCCCACGGCTCCGACCAGGCGCGGACCGTGCGCAGCACGCACGCCAGCTCCACGGACGTCGCGCCGGCCGCCGCGGTGCGGCTCTGCGCGCCGTACTGGCAGGCCTGGCGGCGCCGCAGACCGTCGTACACGTCGACCTGCCAGGTCTGCGCGGCATGCGTCCCGGGCAGCTTCACCGTCGCCTCGACGGTGGGGCGCTGTCCGGCGTCCGCCGGGAACGACCAGTACAGGAAGTCACCGGTGGAGCCGCTCGCGGTGGCCCGCTGCCCCTGCTCGAACTCGGTCGCCGTACGGAACGACGTACCGGCCGACGTGGGAGCGTCCCCGTCCGAAGAGGCCGACGGGGACGGCGAGGAGTCGGCCGCCGCCGGTGCCACGGAGAGCCCCAGCGTCAGCAGCGCCGCACCCAACACTCGTGTGAACCGCATCAGTTGGTCCTCCAGACCGCGAGGCGCCAGCGCGAGAGCCAGCCCCAGACGAGACCGGCGAGGAAGCCGGTGAGGATCAGCGCGCCCAGCAGCCACCAGCCGCGCCCCAGACCGAACGAGGCGACATCGCTCGACGCCGACGGCGCGTCCACGACGTCCACCGTCAGCTCCAGCGGCAGACCCGGCGTGGTCTTCACACCGGAGGCCACCGAGAAGGAGTTGGTGACCTGGAGACACACGGTCTCGGCGGCCGGATCGTCCTCGTCGCTGTCCGCCTTCGGGTAGCGCAGCCCCGTCGAGACCACGTCCGTACGGCCGTTGCCCGAGGCCTCGCCGCGTACGATCTCGCGGCCGTGCACGGTGACCGCCCGCAGCAGCACCCCGTAGGAGGGGTTGACGGCCCGGTCGGCCGCCACGCTCACCGAGGCGCGCAGTTCCTGGCCGGGCTCGACGTCCACCCGGTACCAGCGCTGCCGCCCGAGCTCCTCGCGGTCGGTGAACAGACCCGGCTTCAGCGTGGGCGCCTTCGCGCACTGCGCGGCACCCTCGGTGGCCACCGGCGTCACCACCGGGTCGGCCGCACGGTCCACCAACTGGTTGACCTTGTCGGAGAGTTCCTCGGTGTGCTCCACCGAGGTGTACGTACCGCCGGTCGCCTCGGCGATGCAGCTCAGCTGCTGCCGCATCTTGGTGTTCGGGACCAGGCCGAGCGTGTCGATGGTCAGGCCGATGCCCTTGGCCGCGATCTCCCGGGCCACCTCGCACGGGTCGAGCGGGGCGCAGGTGTCCTCGCCGTCGCTGATCAGCACGATCCGCTTGGAGGAGGCGCTGTCGGTGAAGTCGTCGGCGGCCTTCAGCAGCGCCGGGCCGATCGGCGTCCAGCCGGTGGGCGAGAGGGTCGCCACCTGCGTCTTGGCCTCGGTGCGGTCCAGCGTGCTGACCGGATAGAGCTGCGCGGTGTCCTTGCAGCCCGTCTTCTGGTTGTCGCCGGGGTAGTTGGCGCCGAGGGTCCGGATGCCGAGCTGGACCTCCTCCGGGGTCGCGTCCAGCACCTCGTTGAAGGCCTGCTTCGCCGCCGCCATCCGGGTGCCGCCGTCGATGTCCGCCGTCCGCATGGAGCCGCTCACGTCGAGGACGAGGTCGACCTGGGGCGCGGTCCCGCCCGTGGGTTCACCGGCGACCGCCGCGACCGGGACGACGATCCCGGCCGTCAAGGCGGCGAGCAGGGCGCACACTCCTGCCGCCAGCCGTTGTCTTGTGATCATCGGCGGATCCTATTGACCGGAGGTCTCACCCTCCAAAACGAGCCGGGTTCGGCAGCTCGGCCCACTGGTCCCCGGGCGTCCCCGGCGACAGCCGCATCAGCGTCAACGCCTTGGTGGGCAGCGGGCCTTCGAGGAGCGCCCCGAGATCCGGGGTGCGCGGAAGATCCGCTACGACGGCGTCCAGCGCCCCCCGCAACGCCGCCCCCGACCCCGCCGTCCCCGCCAGCGCTCCCGCCACCAGCGCCCCGAACAGCTTGCGCCGCAGGGCCGTTTCGTCATCGGTGACGACCCGGCCGCTCAACTCCGGTACGGGGATGCCGTGCCGGGCCAGCCGGGCCGGGCTGACGCGGATGTCGGCGAGGTCGCGGTAGACGAGCCGCAGGGGCGCGCCCGTCGCGGAGAGCACGACGAGGAGGTTCTGGCCGTGCGCCTCCAACGCCACCCCGAGGTCCAGCAGCCGCAGCCCGACGGTCAGTGCCAGCCGGGTGAACTCCGCGAGCCAGGCCGCGTTCGACGGCAGGTCGGTGGTGGCGAGGGCGGCCACCGGCACGACCCGCTCGCCGCTCCCGGCGTACACCCGCGGGGACTCGCGCAGCACGGCGGCCAGGTCGGGGGAGTCGGCGGTGACCGCGCCCAGCGTGCGGGTGAAGTGCAGCAGACCGTCCGTGCGGGCCGCCAGCGACTCCGCGAAGGCCGACAGGGCCGCCGACATGCCGATCGAGTACACCGAGATGTCCCGCACCGACGAGGTCAGCCGGGCGCTCAACGCGGTCTTCACATGGGGGCCTTCGCCGGTCAGGGCCAGCGTGCGCAGGGACATCAGCGGATGCGCGGCCGGACCCTCGTCGCCCGCCCGCTTCAGCACATGGGCCGCCTGCCAGGGATGCACCGGGATCAACAGCCGTCCGCCGTCCCGCATCCCGTCCGGCCACCCGCCCGACACCAGACACTCGGCCGCCGGGACCGGGACCGTCCGCAGCCCGACGAGGGGCCGGTGCTCGGGTCCGTACGCCAGCTGCTCCACCACCGAGAAGCCGGGCCGGGAACGGCAGTTGGGGTGGAACGGATGCCCGTCCACCACCCGCTGCTCCCACTCCCAGTCGGCCACGGGCCACTCTTTCGGGCGGAGCGTCGGCTGCCCGGCCCGTGACAGCGCCAACGACGCCACGCTGTGGCCGAGTTCGGCCGCCAGGCCGCTGCCGTGCGGCACCCCGAGATCGGTCATGAGCCGGGCGGGATCGTCGTACGCCCTGCCGTCGAGCCGTACGGCGGTGACGTACGCGGCGGTCGCGTACGGGTCGGCCGGCGGGCCGTCGAGCCGCCGTCCGTCCTTCAGACGCGGGGCGAGGCCCTCCCGGCCGGTGATCCAGGGCAGCGGCTCGTACGCCAGCGCCCGCCACAGCCGGGTCAGTACGGCGGCTCGGGCGCCCGGCAGCTCGGCCGCGTACCGCGACACCAGGTCGGGGCGCGCCTCGGCCAGCTCCTCGGCGACCTCGGCCTCGGCGGTGGGGGAACGGTGCACGGGTGGGCTCCTCGGGTACGAATAGGTGGCACGGCGGGAAGCCGGCGACAGAGATACTGATCGTCTCCGCCCGCACGTAGAGAACGAGTGAAACGCGTGGACCTCATCTCCCCGGCCGACGCCGACGCCGACACCTATGCTGCCGCGCCGCTGCTCAACTGCCTGCTGCGCGAGGTCGCGGAGGCGCTCCCGGGCTCCGGCGAGGTGCGCGTGCACCGGCTGCCGAGCGGACGGCTGCTGCGGGTGCGCGGTGCGCGGCGGCCAGGGGAACCCGAGGTGACCGACGGCGGCCCCTGGCGCCGCATCGGCCACACCGAACTCGTCAAGCTCGTCGCCGAGGAGCTGACCCTCCACACCGGTCTGTCCCCTCACGACCTCCCCGCCGAGATGATCGACAGCCGGGACGCGGTCGCGGCGATCCTGACGGCACGCGCGCGTGCGACGCCGCCCACGGACCCGTATCTGCGCTCCGAGCAGTCCCTGCTCACCGGCCACCCGTACCACCCCGCCCCCAAGGCCCGCGGCGGCGGCCCGGTCGCCCGCTGGCTGCCCTACGCGCCCGAGGCCCACGCCCGCTTCCCGCTGACCCTGCTCGGCGTGCGCGAGGACACGGTGGTCGAGGAGGGCGACACCGCGGCCCTCGACTCCCTGGGCGAGGCGCCGCCCGGCTACCGTCTGCTGCCCGCCCACCCCTGGCAGCTCGACCTGGTGGACCTCACGGACGCCTTCGCCGACGGCCGGCTGATCCGGCTCGGCACGACCGGCTTCGACGCCTGGCCCACGGCGGCGATCCGCACCCTGTACGTCCCCGAGCGCGACCTGTTCCTGAAGTTCAGCCTGGACGTGCGCATCACCAACGACATCCGCCGTCTGTGGCGCCACGACCTGCTCAGACTCCGGCGGACCGACCGGGCGGCCGTGAAGGCGCTCGCCGACGGCCCCGCCGCCTGGCTCTCGGACCGCGGCTACCGCACCGCCGACTTCGCCTTCGAGGAACTCGCCGTCCTCGTCCGCGACGGCTTCCACGGCCGCCTCCGCCCCGGCACGACCCCGCTGCTCGCCGCCGGGCTGGTGGAGGGCTTCGAGGGCGCCCCGTCCGGCGGTACGGCCTGGTGGGAGGCGTATCTGCGCGCCGTCGTGCCGCCCGCCCTCGCGGCCTTCGCCGACCACGGCGTCGTACTCGAAGCGCATTTGCAGAACACCCTGGTCGCCGTGGACGCCGACGGGATGCCCGTGCAGGCCCTGTTCCGGGACGCCGAGGGCGTGAAGCTGCTGACGGACGTGGAGCGGGCGGCCGGGTGGGAGCGGCTGGTGTACTGCCTGGTCGTGAACCATCTGACGGAGGTCGCCGCGGCCCTCGCCGAGCGGCGTCCCGGCCTCGACCCCTGGCCCGCCGTACGCCGCGAGTTCGCCCGGCACGATCTGCCCGAGGCCGCGGCCCTGCTCGCCTCGCCCACCCTCCCCGGCAAGACCAACCTGCTGCTGCGCTGGACGGAGGCGGACGGCGCGGACGCCCGCTACCTGCCGCTGCCCAACCCACTGGCACCGTGAGCGCTGGCATACCCTGGCGGGTGTGCTGCGCGAAGTGACTGCTGTTCGATATGTGACCCCGCTGCGGTCCGGCGGCTCCGTGCCCGGGGTCGTCGAGGCCGACGACCTGGGGACGTACGTCGTGAAGTTCACCGGCTCCGCGCAGGGCCGCAAGGCGCTGGTCGCCGAGGTGATCGTCGGTGAGCTGGCCCGCGCGCTCGGGCTGCGCTTCCCCGAGCTGGTCCTGGTCCACTTCGACCCGGCGATCGCCGACAGCGAGCCCCACCAGGAGGTGCGGGAGCTGCACGGCGCCAGCGCGGGCCTCAACCTCGGCATGGACTATCTGCCGGGCGCCCGGGACTTCACCCCGGAGGTCGCCCAGGCGTTCCCGGTCGACCCGCTGGAGGCGGGCCGGATCGTCTGGCTCGACGCGCTGACCGTCAACGTGGACCGCACGGTGCACAGCTCGAACCTCATGGTGTGGCCCACGCTCGGTGTCGCTCCGCCGCGGCTGTGGCTGATCGACCACGGTGCCGCGCTCGTCTTCCACCACCGCTGGGACGGCTCCGACCCCGCCAAGCGCTACGACTTCCGGCACCACGCCCTCGGCCACTCCGCCCCCGACGTCCGGGCCGCCGACACGGAACTGGCCCCCAAGGTGACGCTCGACCTGCTGCGCGAGGTCACCGCGGCCGTTCCCGACGCCTGGCTCACGGACCACGCCACCCCCGACGAGGCACGCGAGGCGTACGTGGCGTACCTCCACGCGCGCGTGCAGGCGTCGGCGGACTGGCTGCCCACGGACTTCCCCACCCGGGAGGAACTCGCCGCCGAGGAGGCCCTCCGCGCGGCGAAGACACAGCAGGGCCGGCCGAACTGGCTGAAGCGGGTCCCCGACCTGCACGGCAAGCCGGCCGCCGAACAGGATTGGTCGGTGCACCTCGGATGAGTGGCCGTGTCGAGATCGAGTACTGCACCCAGTGCCGCTGGCTGCCGCGGGCGTCCTGGCTGGCGCAGGAGCTTCTCACGACCTTCGAGGCGGAGCTGACCGAGCTGGCGCTGAAGCCCGGCAAGGGCGGCGTGTTCGTGGTGCGGGTCGACGACGAGGTGGTCTGGGACCGGCGCGAACAGGGCTTCCCGGAGCCCACGGCCGTCAAGCGGGCCGTACGCGACCGAGTGGCCCCGGGAAAGTCCCTGGGCCACTCGGACAACGCGGTGCCGGAGTAGGTCAGCCCCTGAGCTGCTCGTACGCGGGCAGCGTCAGGAAGTCCGCGTAGTTGTCGTCCAGCGACACTTCGAGCAGCAGGTCGTGGGCCTGCTGCCAGTGGCCGGCCGCGAACGCCTCCTCGCCCAACTCGGCGCGGATGTTGGTGAGTTCCTCGGCGGCGACCTTGCGGGCCAGCTCCGGGGTGGCCTTCTCGCCGTTCTCGAACTCGACACCGGCGTTGATCCACTGCCAGATCTGTGAGCGGGAGATCTCGGCGGTGGCCGCGTCCTCCATCAGGTTGAAGATGGCGACCGCGCCGAGCCCGCGCAGCCAGGCCTCGATGTAACGGATGCCCACCTGGACGGCGTTGACCAGTCCGTTGTACGTCGGCTTGGCGTCCAGCGAGTCGATCGCGATCAGGTCGGCGGCCTCGACGTGGACGTCCTCGCGCAGCCGGTCCTTCTGGTTCGGCTTGTCGCCGAGGACCTTGTCGAAGGACTCCAGGGCGATCGGGACCAGGTCGGGGTGGGCGACCCAGGAGCCGTCGAAGCCGTCGCCGGCCTCGCGGTCCTTGTCGGCGCGGACCTTCTCGAAGGCGACCTTGTTGACCTCGGCGTCCCGGCGGGACGGGATGAACGCCGCCATGCCGCCGATCGCGTGCGCACCGCGCTTGTGGCAGGTGCGGACGAGGAGTTCGGTGTAGGCCCGCATGAACGGGGCCGTCATCGTCACCAGGTTGCGGTCCGGGAGGACGAACTTGGCGCCGCCGTCACGGAAGTTCTTGACGATGGAGAACAGGTAGTCCCAGCGGCCGGCGTTCAGTCCCGAGGCGTGGTCGCGGAGTTCGTAGAGAATCTCCTCCATCTCGTACGCCGCCGTGATCGTCTCGATCAGGACGGTGGCGCGGACGGTGCCCTGCGGGATGCCGACGTAGTCCTGCGCGAAGACGAACACGTCGTTCCACAGCCGGGCTTCGAGGTGCGACTCGGTCTTCGGGAGGTAGAAGTACGGGCCCTTGCCGAGGTCGAGCAGACGCTGGGCGTTGTGGAAGAAGTACAGCCCGAAGTCGACGAAGGCGCCGGGCACGGCGTTGCCGTCGGCGTCGACGAGGTGGCGCTCGTCGAGGTGCCAGCCGCGCGGGCGCATGACGACCGTCGCCAGCTCCTCGTTCGGGCGCAGGGCGTACGACTTGCCGGTCTTCTCGTCGGTGAAGTCGATGTTCCGGGTGTACGCGTCGGCGAGGTTGACCTGGCCGAGGACGACGTTCTCCCAGGTCGGCGCCGAGGCGTCCTCGAAGTCCGCGAGCCAGACCTTGGCGCCCGAGTTGAGGGCGTTGATGGTCATCTTGCGGTCGGTGGGGCCGGTGATCTCGACGCGGCGGTCGTTCAGGGCGGCGGGGGAGGGGGCGACCCTCCAGGAGTCGTCGGCGCGGATCGCGGCCGTCTCCGGGAGGAAGTCGAGCGTGGAGGTGCGGGCGATCTCGGCGCGGCGCTCGGCGCGGCGGGCGAGGAGTTCCGCACGCCGGGGCGTGAACCGGCGGTGCAGCTCGGCCACGAAGGCGAGGGCCGCGTCGGTGAGGACCTCCTCCTGCCGCGGCAGGGGCTCGGCGTCGACGATGGCCAGCGGGGACGGCGCTGGTGCGGACATGAGCTGTCACTTCCTTCAGCGAGCGTGGCACCGGGTGCCAGTCGAACCGGGTACGGCGAGGAACGCCCCCGGAGCCGTAGGGCGCTTCTGATCAGTGGATACTAGTTTCCTCATCGTGGAAGTTCAATGGTTTGTTGATGTCGAGATTCTCTGAGTCGAGGGAAGGTGGCGCTCGGTGCCACCCCGTTCACTCAAGGTGGTGCAGATCCTCGACGGTGTCGATGTCATAGGGCCGGGCGATGTCACCGCACTCGATGAGCTCCAGCTGTGCCGCGTGCTCCTTCAGATACGCGCGTGCCCCTCGGTCCCCGGTGGCAGTCGCGGCGATCCCCGCCCAGTGCGCCGACCCGAACAGCACGGGATGCCCGCGTACGCCGTCGTAGGCGGCGGCGACCAGGGAGTCGGGGGACCTGTAGGCACCGCGCACGCGCGCGAACGCCGCCGCCCCGATACCGGGCTGGTCCACGAGCGACACCAGCGCCGCCCGCGCGTCCGTACCGGAGAGCGACTCAAGACCGGCTCGAAGCGAGGAGCCCATGCCGTCGGCCCACTCCGGGTTCTCGACGAGCACACACCCGTCGAGTTCGGCCTTCTGTCGTACGACGTCGGCGGCGGCCCCGAGGACCACGTGGACGCGCGTGCAGCCGGCCGTGCGCAGGACGCTCACCGCGTGCTCCACCAGTGGCCTGCCACGATGATCCAGAAGGGCCTTGGGCCGCCCGCCGAGTCGCCGCCCGCCGCCCGCGGCGAGGAGAACTCCGGCGACCTGGTCTTCCTTGTCCGTCATGCGTCCTGCATACCCGACGTCGGGGCGAGTGGCCGGTTGCGAAGGGCTGAATTTCGGTCCGCGCAGTGGCGCGGCGCGGCCGGGGTGGCGTTTACTGACCCGCGTCCCCCGGTGCCCGACCAGCGCCACGGGGCTGTTTCGGGCGGAATCACGAGGTGCGGCGCACAACGGAGTGCGCTGGGGGGAGAGCTGTGTTGCGGAGCTTGGGACAGAGGCCAGTGACCGGCAGCGACGAGGATCCGAGGGTGGCGGAACTGCGGACCGCGGTGTCCCGGCTGCGCCGCGAACTCGCCGCGCACCCGGCCGAGTTCCCCGACCGCGTCATCGCCGAGGACGAGCTCGCCGCGCTGGCCGCGATGACGGTCGACGGGGCGCCGGAGATTCCACGGCTGCGCCGCTCACTGCTGCTGATCGCGGGGGCGATCGGGTCGGTCAGCGCACTGTCGCGGGGGCTGTCGGACGTACGGCACGCGGTGGACCTGTTCGGGGAGCCGGGCCGGGGCTGAACGGTGCCCCCCGGGGTCCAGCAACCCCGTCCGCCGCGGTGAGCGGCGCCGAGCGCACGGCCATGACCCGGCCGTCGCCGCGTACCGCCCCCATCCTCGGCGTCAGATCGTGGCCGCCCCGCGACCCCAGGTCGTAGAACCGGTCGTCCGCACCAGCCAGTTCACGCTTCCGCGGCACCGCCAGGTTTGCTACGAGCGTCAGCTCGGAGTCGGTCTGGAACGACGGCGTCATGACGACGTCGTCCGGCAGCCCGTACTCGGCGAGAGCGAGCCGGTCCTCGGCGGACGTCACGCCGGGGTCTGGCTGGCCAGCGCCTCCGAGAGTTCCGTCGCCACCTGCTGGAGCACCGGCACGATCTTGTCCGTCGCCGACTCGGTGACGCGGCCCGCCGGGCCGGAGATCGAAATGGCCGCGGCGGTCGGCGAGTTGGGCACCGACACCGCGAGGCAGCGGACGCCGATCTCCTGCTCGTTGTCGTCGACCGCGTAACCGAGCTGCCGTACATCGGCCAGGGCCGCGAGGAAGCCGTCCGGCGTGGTGATCGTCTTCTCCGTCGCGGCCGGCATGCCGGTACGGGCGAGCAGCGCGCGCACCTCGTGGTCCGGGGTGTTCGCGAGCAGCGCCTTGCCCACGCCCGTCGAGTGCGGCAGGACGCGGCGGCCGACCTCGGTGAACATGCGCATCGAGTGCTTGGACGGCACCTGGGCGACATAGACGATCTCGTCGCCGTCGAGCAGGGCCATGTTCGCCGTCTCGCCGGTCTCCTCGACCAGGCGGGCGAGGTAGGGGCGGGCCCAGGTGCCGAGCAGCCGGGACGCGGACTCGCCGAGGCGGATCAGACGCGGGCCCAGCGCATACCGGCGGTTGGTCTGCTGGCGGACGTATCCGCAGGCCACGAGGGTGCGCATCAGGCGGTGGATGGTGGGCAGCGGCAGGCCGCTGGTCGCGGACAGCTCGCTGAGGCCGACCTCACCGCCCGCGTCCGCCATCCGCTCCAGCAGATCGAAGGCGCGCTCAAGGGACTGGACCCCGCCACCGGCGGACTTGGCGGAGTCGGTGGTGCTGGCGCTGGACGTCGGCACGGCGCGTTCCTTTCGGGACCTGGCAGGAAGGGCAGAAGCCTACCCGGCGGTCGGTTGACTCCCCGGTTGTGCGTAGCTACGTTCTGCCTGTCGGAATTCTAATTCCGCTTTATGGAAACGTCCAGAGTGTGGGCGCAAGGGCCGCTGTAGCGAAGTGTGCCCTTGACGGCGCGAGAACGGGAGTGAAGACTCCTTCAACAGAAAGTTGAATTCCGTTACGCGGAAGTAAACCGGTGTCAGAGAGGGGTTCGGGTGTCCGACGCTGAACTGGTGCTGCGCTCGACGCGCGTCATCACTCCGGAAGGAACGCGCGCCGCCTCGGTCGCGGTCGCCGCCGGCAAGATCACGGCCGTACTGCCGTACGACGTCGAAGTACCGTCCGGCGCCCGCCTTGAGGACGTCGGCGACCACGTCGTCCTGCCCGGCCTGGTCGACACCCATGTGCACGTCAACGACCCCGGCCGCACCGAGTGGGAGGGCTTCTGGACCGCCACGCGCGCGGCGGCGGCCGGCGGCATCACGACCCTCGTCGACATGCCCCTCAACTCCCTCCCGCCGACCACCACGGTCGACAACCTCCGTACCAAGAAGGACGTCGCCGTCGACAAGGCCCACATCGACGTCGGCTTCTGGGGCGGCGCCCTGCCCGACAACGTCAAGGACCTGCGTCCCCTGCACGAGTCCGGCGTCTTCGGCTTCAAGGCGTTCCTGTCCCCGTCCGGCGTGGACGAGTTCCCGCACCTCGGACAGGACCAACTCGCCCAGTCCCTGGCCGAGATCGCCTCCTTCGGCGGGCTTCTCATCGTGCACGCCGAGGACCCGCACCACCTGGAGGCGGCCCCGCAGCAGGGCGGCCCCAAGTACGCAGACTTCCTGGCCTCCCGCCCCCGGGACGCAGAAGACACCGCGATCGCCCAACTCATCACCCAGGCGAAGCGGTTGGACGCGCGCGTGCACGTCCTGCACCTCTCGTCGTCCGACGCGCTGCCGCTGATCGCCGCCGCCAAGGCCGAGGGCGTCCGCATCACGGTCGAGACCTGCCCGCACTACCTCACGCTCACCGCCGAGGAAGTCCCGGACGGCGCCAGCGAGTTCAAGTGCTGCCCGCCCATCCGCGAGTCCGCCAACCAGGACCTGCTGTGGCAGGCGCTGGCCGACGGCACCATCGACTGCGTGGTCACCGACCACTCGCCGTCCACGGCCGACCTCAAGACGGACGACTTCGCGACCGCGTGGGGCGGCATCTCCGGCCTCCAGCTGAGCCTCGCGGCGGTCTGGACGGAGGCCCGCAGGCGCGGCCACTCCCTCGAAGACGTCGTCCGCTGGATGTCCACCCGCACCTCGCAGCTGGTCGGCCTCGACCAGAAGGGCGCCATCGAGACCGGCCGCGACGCCGACTTCGCGATCCTCGCCCCCGACGAGACCTTCACCGTCGACCCGGCCGAGCTCCAGCACCGCAACCGTGTGACGGCGTACGCGGGCAAGACCCTGTACGGCGTCGTGAAGTCGACCTGGCTGCGCGGCCAACGCATCGTCACGGACGGCGAGTTCACGGACCCGAAGGGCCGACTCCTCACGCGCACCCCCTGACCTTCACCACCGCACCCGCAGCGGCCGACCTTCAGAAAGGCATTCTTCGTGACGGCGATTCCGAGCTTCACCGGCGACGCGAACCCCTACGGCGGCGGTGACCCGTACGCCGACTACCGCACCGCCGACTTCCCCTTCACCCAGTACGCCGACCTCGCCGCCCGGCAGCTCGGCGCCGGAGTCATCGCCGCCAACGACGAGTTCTTCGCCCAGCGCGAGAACCTGCTCCTGCCCGAGCGCGCCGAGTTCGACCCCGAGCACTTCGGGCACAAGGGCAAGATCATGGACGGCTGGGAGACCCGCCGCCGCCGTGGCGCGTCCGCCGACCACCCGTGGCCGACCGCCGAGGACCACGACTGGGCCCTGGTCCGCCTCGGCGCGCCCGGCGTGATCCGCGGGATCGTCGTCGACACGGCCCACTTCCGCGGCAACTACCCGCAGGCGGTCTCGGTCGAGGGCACGTCGGTGGCGGGCTCCCCGTCCCCCGAGGAACTCCTCGGCGACGACGTGAAGTGGACGACGCTGGTCCCGCGCACGCCGGTGGGCGGCCACGCCGCCAACGGCTTCGAGATCTCCGTGGAGCAGCGCTTCACGCACCTGCGCGTCAACCAGCACCCCGACGGCGGCATCGCGCGCCTGCGCGTGTACGGCGAGGTCGTACCGGACCCGCGGTGGCTGTCGGTCCTCGGCACCTTCGACGTGGTCGCGCTGGAGAACGGCGGCCGGGCCGAGGACGCCTCCAACCTCTTCTACTCCCCGGCCTCCAACACCATCCAGCCGGGCCGCTCGCGCAAGATGGACGACGGCTGGGAGACGCGCCGCCGTCGCGACCAGGGCAACGACTGGATCCGCTACCGGCTGGTGGCCCAGTCCCAGATCCGCGCGATCGAGATCGACACCGCGTATCTGAAGGGCAACAGCGCGGGCTGGGCGTCGGTGTCGGTGAAGGACGGCGAGACCGGTGACTGGCGGGAGATCCTCCCGCGCACCCGTCTCCAGCCCGACACCAACCACCGCTTCGTGCTGCCGACCCCGGCCGTCGGTACCCACGCGCGCGTGGACATCTTCCCGGACGGCGGCATCTCCCGACTGCGGCTGTTCGGTTCCCTGACGGAGGCCGGAGCGGCGGCTCTGGCGGCGCGGCACCAGGAGCTCGGCGGCTGACACGTACGCGCGTGTGGGGCGCACCGGATCGACAGCACCGGTGCGCCCCACGCGTGTTTCACGCCGCGTGTCCCCCGTCCACCGCGAACTCGGCCCCCGTCACATAGGCGGCCCCCGCCAGATACCCGACCGTCGCCGCCACCTCCTCCGCCGTCCCGAACCGTCCGAGCGCCGTCATCGCGGCCTGCCCCGCCGCATACGGTCCGTCGGCCGGATTCATGTCGGTGTCCGTCGGGCCGGGGTGCACGATGTTCGCCGTGATCCCCCGCCCGCCCAGCTCCCTGGCCAGCGCCTTCGTCAGCCCGACCAGCGCCGCCTTGCTCATCGCGTAGAGCGTGCCACCGGGCCCGGGCACCCGCTGGGTCATGCACGTACCGATCGTGATGATCCGCCCACCGGCCGCCATCCGTGCGGCGGCGGCCTGTGAGGCCAGGAACACCCCGCGCACGTTCACCGCCAGCACCCGGTCCACCTCCGTGAGCGACAGACCCTCCAGCGGGCCCAGCACCCCCACGCCCACGTTGTTCACCAGCACGTCCAGGCCGCCCAGCGCCGCCGCCGCACGCTCCACGGCCCCCGCCGCCTCCGCCGGGTCCGCGGAGTCCGCCCGCAGCGCCACCGCACGTCGCCCCAGCGCCTCGACGGCCTCTACGACGTCCGCCGCCGCCTCCTTGTCGTGCGCGTAGGTCAGCGCCACGTCCGCGCCCTCCCGCGCGAGCCGCAGGACCGTCGCCGCACCGATGCCGCGGCTGCCGCCGGTGACGAGTGCGACCTTGCCGTACAGAGTTCCGTAAGTCGTTGTCATGCCTCCATCTCAGCGGCGCGCACCCGCGCGTGCTGGCGGCGAACGGACACCGATGTCACCGTCCCGGAACTCTTCCCTCCGCCTCCCGCGTTCTCCCCACGTGACCCTTCAGCAAGACATCGTCGGCAACGCCATGCAGATGGCGGTCGTCAGCCTCCAGCCCGGTCAGACCGTGTACTGCGAGGCCGGGAAGTTCCTGTTCAAGACCACGAACGTGACCATGGAGACCCGCCTCGGCGGCCCGTCGAACGCGGGCGGACAGCAGCCGCAGGGCGGCGCCGGAGGCATGGGCGGCATGCTCCGCCAGGCCATGGGCACCGCCATGCAGGTCGGCTAGCGCGCCCTCGCGGGCGAGTCCCTGGCGTTCCAGTACTTCACCTCGACCGGCGGCGAGGGCACCGTCGGCTTCGCGGGCGTCCTGCCCGGCGAGATGCGCGCCCTGGAGCTCGACGGCACGCGCGCGTGGTTCGCGGAGAAGGACGCGTTCGTCGCCGCCGAGTCCACCGTCGACTTCGGCATCGCCTTCCAGGGCGGCAGGACCGGCCGCAGCGGCGGCGAGGGCTTCGTCCTGGAGAAGTTCACCGGCCGCGGCACCGTGATCATCGCCGGGGCCGGCAACTTCATCGACCTCAACCCGGCCGACTTCGGCGGCCGCATCGAGGTCGACACCGGCTGCGTCGTCGCCTTCGAGGACGGCATCCAGTACGGCGTCCAACGCGTCGGCGGCCTCAACCGGCAGGGCCTGATGAACGCCGTCTTCGGCGGCGAGGGCCTCTCGCTGGCCACCCTGGAGGGCAACGGACGCGTCATCCTCCAGTCCCTGACCATCGAGAGCCTCGCCAACGCCCTGAAGAAGGCGCAGGGCGGCGACAAGCAGGGCCCGACGGGAGGCCTGTTCTCCACGCACGCCGGCTGACCGGCGGCGCGGGCGCCGATGAGTTGCGGGCGCCGGTGGGGTCTGAGGTGATGACAACAGACCCCACTCCCGAGAGAAGGCACCCGTCATGGGCAAGCTCGTCTCCCAGATCTTCGTCAGCCTCGACGGCGTCTACCAGGCCCCCGGCGGCCCCGAGGAGGACCCCAGGGGCGGCTTCGAGCAGGGCGGCTGGACCGCCCCGTACGACGACGAGGACTTCGGCCGCTTCGTCACCGAGGTCTTCGGCCGGGTCGGCGCGTTCCTCCTGGGCCGCCGTACGTACGACATCTTCGCCGCGTACTGGCCGAAGGTGACCGACCCCGACAACCTCATCGCCGCGCAGCTCAACGCCCTGCCCAAGTACGTCCCCTCGTCCACCCTGACCGACCCCGAGTGGAACAACACCAGCGTGATCGGCGGCGACCTCGCCAAGGAGGTCACCGCCCTCAAGGAGCGCACCGACGGCGAGCTCCAGATCCACGGCAGCGGAGCCCTCGTACAGTCCCTGCTGAACCTCGATCTGATCGACACCTTCCACATGATCACCGTCCCGGTCGTGCTGGGCGCCGGCCGCCGCCTCTTCGCCGAGGGCAGCCTGCCGACCGCCTTCGAGCACCGCGGCGGCCTCATCACCTCCAAGGGCGTCTCCATCCAGACGTACGACAAGGCGGGACGCCCGGAATACGGCTCCTTCGACCTCCCGGAAAACGCCTAGCCCCAGGTCAGCCGCACGGGTACGGTGATCGCTCCACGTGCGAGCCACCGTCGTCTCCACACCCCTGATGGAGACCGGGAGAGCCGCACCGATGTCCTCGATCGCCGTACCGGGCGCCCTCGCACCCCGCCGCACCTGGCTGACCGACCTGCCCGTCCTGCTCGTGGCCCTCGTGTGGGGCGCGAGCTATCTCGCCGCCAAGGACATCACCACCGCGCGCACCGTGCTCGCGGTCCTGGTGCTGCGCTTCGCGATCGTGCTGCCGGTCCTGGTCACCGCAGGATGGCGCGCGCTGCGCGCCCTGAGCGGCGCCCAGTGGCGCGGGGCCGGGGTGCTCGGGCTGATCCTCAGCGGGATCTTCCTGCTGGAGACGTACGGCGTCGTCCACACCTCGGCCACCAACGCCGGCCTCATCATCAGCCTGACCATGATCTTCACGCCGTTCGGCGAGGCCGCCGTGACCCGCAGGCGCCCCCCGAGGGCCTTCCTCGGCGCCGCCGCCCTCTCCGTGCTCGGCGTCGTCCTGCTCACGCAGGGCGGCGGCTTCACCCGGCCCTCCCTCGGCGACCTGCTCATGCTGCTGGCTGCCCTGGCCCGTACCGTCCACGTCCTCGCCATGTCCCGGATCAAGGCGGTGCGGGACGCCGACGCACTGTCCCTGACCACCGTCCAACTCGGCGCCGCCGTCGCGGTGTTCGCACTGCTGTCCACCGGCGCCGAGACCACGCCGTGGGAGACCGCCGCGGACTTCGGGGCACGGGAGTGGGCCGGGCTGCTGTTCCTGTCCGTGTGCTGCACGCTGTTCGCGTTCTTCGTGCAGATGTGGGCCGTCCGCCGCACCTCCCCGTCCCGGGTCAGCCTGCTGCTTGGCACCGAGCCCCTGTGGGCCGCCCTCGCGGGCATCGCGCTCGGCGGGGAACGGCTCGGCGCGCTCGGTCTGGCGGGCGGTGCGCTGGTGCTTGTGGGGACCGCGTGGGGGCGCAGGGCCGCAAGTTAACTCCCGGAAAACTCATCGGACTTGACGGGAAAATCTCCGGAGTTGTCATTGACATGCCACTGTCTACGCGCGTCATCATGAAGGCATGAGATTCCCCCCACGAATCACCCGCATCGGCGCCGCGGCGGCTGTCCTGTCCGCCCTCCTTGTCGGAGGCGCCGTCACCGCCACCCCGGCGGCCGCCGCGGTCGGCAGCATCTGCTACAGCGACCTGCCCTCGCAGGCGTACGACACGCTGGAGCTGATCGAGTCCGGCGGGCCCTTCCCGTACTCGCAGGACGGGAGCGTCTTCCAGAACCGGGAAGGCGTCCTGCCCAGCCAGTCGACCGGGTACTACCACGAGTACACGGTCAAGACGCCCGGCTCGTCCACGCGCGGCGCGCGCCGCGTCGTGACGGGCGAGGAGAACCGGGAGGACTACTACACCGCGGACCACTACGCCACGTTCGACCTGATCAACTACGGCTGCTGAGCTGCTGGTTCGAAGGTCGAAACCCCCACCGAGGCGTCGAGGAACAGTGCGGCAGGCCGGAGGCCCGGTCCGCGTTCAGCCGGACCTCCGGCTCTCCGCGGCGGCGAACAGCGCGATCGCCAGCACGAGAAGTGCGACGCTCGCGTACAGCTCGTAGCCGTCGAGGAAGCCGACCTTCTGCACGAGTCCCCAGTGCCAGTCGGTGAACTCGTGCACCAGGCCGGCCACGCCCTGCACCAGGGCGAGAAATCCGAACAGCTCCAGCAATTGCTTCATGGCACGACCCTCGCCCCGCGGTCCCCCCACAGTCATCGGCCGCGGGGCGAGGCCTGTCCGACGGAAGTTCCCGGTCCCGGCGGGGCCGAAGCGCCGAAAGTCGCCGGCACCGCGACTTTGGTAGCCGATCCCGTCCGCGCGGAGGTGACGCCGGGCTTCCGTGCGTAAATTTGTCGACCGTGAGCGGTGACAAGCAGACGGCGGTACCCCAGTTCTTCGCGGGCCGGCGCTGGCTGCTGCCCTCGGCGGTCCTGAACGAACTCGACCCCGACGCCGACCGCTCCGGGCGGCGGCCCCGGCGCACCGCGCGCGACTGGCTCGTCGACTTCAGCTGCTTCGCGGTGGCCGTGATCATCGGCCTGGTCGGCGCGGAGTCCGTCGCCGACAACCCCCATGTAGCGGACAGCCTCGCCCACGTCGACCAGCTGATCGGCGCGGTCGCCTGCGGCGCGGTCTGGCTGCGCCGCCGCTGGCCGCTGGGGCTCGCCGTGGCGACGGTCCCCGTGGGGGTCGCCTCCGACACCGCGGGCGGCGCCTGCATGATCGCCCTGTTCACGCTCGCCGTGCACCGGCCCTTCCGGTACGTGGCCTGGGTGGGCGGCGCCAACATGGCACTCATCCCGTTCTACTTCTGGCTGCGCCCCGACCCGGATCTGCCCTACCTCGCCGCGGTGGTCATCATCGTGCTGATGACCGCCGTGGTCATCGCCTGCGGCCTGGTCGTCCGCTCCAAACGGCAGCTCATGCTGAGCCTCAGGGACCGCGCCCGGCGCGCCGAGAACGAGGCCCGGCTCCGCGCCGAGCAGGCCCAGCGGCTGGCCCGCGAGGCCATCGCCCGCGAGATGCACGACGTCCTCGCCCACCGGCTCACCCTGCTCAGCGTCCACGCCGGAGCGCTGGAGTTCCGGCCCGACGCACCCCAGGAGGAGGTCGCCCGGGCGGCCGGCGTCATCCGGGAGAGCGCCCACGAGGCCCTCCAGGACCTGCGCGAAATCATCGGCGTCCTGCGGGCGGGCGACCACGACGACACGGGCCGCCCGCAGCCCACGCTCGCCGCCCTGGACGCGCTGGTCGCCGAGTCCCGCGAAGCCGGCATGAAGGTCACCCTCGACCTTCGCGTCAGCGACCCCGCCACCGTCCCCGCCTCCGTCGGCCGCACCGCCTACCGCATCGCCCAGGAGGGCCTCACCAACGCCCGCAAACACGCCCCCGGCGCCGAGGTCGCCGTCTCCGTCGAGGGCACACCGGGCGAGGGCCTCACCGTCACGGTCCGCAACCCGGCACCCGAGGGCGAGGTGACGCCCGTACCCGGCTCAGGGCAGGGGCTGATCGGCCTGACCGAGCGGGCGACCCTGGCCGGGGGCCGACTGGAACACGGACCGGAGGAGGACGGGGGCTTCGGGGTACGGGCCTGGCTGCCCTGGGGGTGAGGGGTGGCGTTGGCTGGGGGCCTGGAGGGCGGCGCGTGAGTTGGGGGGCGTCGGCTGGGGGTGCCTGGGGAGTGGGGCGCGAGTGGGCGGGGGTTTTCCGGTGCGGAGCTGGCTGCCGTGGCGTGAGGGGGCATCGGCGGGGGTGCCTGGGGGGTGGCGCGTGTGCTGGGGGCGGTTTCGGGGTGCGGGCGTAAGTGCCTCGGAGTGGGGGTGGGGGCGGTGTGCTCGCCACCGGCTGTTGCGGTTGACGCGGTGGGGCGGGGTGTCCGCCGCCCGCTGCCGCGGCTGACACCCCGCTTCACCCCGCCCCGTCTCCGCCCCTCACCGACCTTGCCCCACGCGCCCCTGGACCCGCCTCGACTCCGCCCTGACCACGCCCTGGTGATGCCCTGTCGACGAGCCTTTCGGCGCTCCCCACGAACAGCAGAGCCTGGCCATGGCCGTACCACTGGCCGGGTACCGCTCCCACCAAGCCACCCGACGTGAGGACGAGGCCGAACTCGCCCTGCGGATCGCAGAGATGGAGTCCGGCCTGGCGCGAATGTCGCCCGATCAGAGCTCGCTGTCCTGGAGCATCGGCTGGCCGCCCGGCCCCAGACTGTCCTGGCACACCAGCGCCTGCGCCCAGCCGGTCGCCTCGCGTGGATCGTCGGTGCGGTACTCGCTGCCGTGCCCGCTGAACCAGAACAGCGCGGTGTCGTCCGGCCCGCACTGCCCGGGATGCCGCTCCACGGCCGCCGGCACGGCCGCCCTGGAGGCCTCCCCGTCGTGCAGGGTCTTGACCACAGGTGTCAGCGTCCGGGTTTGCCGCCGCAGCCAACTCTCCGCTTCTCGCACGTCGTTGACACAGCCCCGCAGCCGATGGCGTCCCGGATAGTCGTCGATGCCCACGAACAGGGCGTACACGGTGCGCATACGGCGATCTTGCCAGCAATGACAGGGCGCATACGGGGCGTTCACGGGGCGCGTGCCGGTGGGATCCGCGCAACCCCATGACCCGGCGGCGTGAGGCGAGTTGACTGGAGCCTACCGATCGGCCGGCCTCGCGCGGCCGCGGCACCGCTAACGCCGGAAGGAACAGCAGCGTGAGCTTCGGGGGACCCAACAATCCGTACCAGCCGCCGTATCAGCCACCACCGACGAACCCGTACCAGCCGCCACCGCCGAACCCCGGTCCTTACAGCCCGCCTCCACCACCCCCGAACACCGGGCCCTACGTCCCGCCCCAGCCGTATCCGTACCCCAACCCCTACCCGCCGTACGTCCCGCAGCCGCGCCCGTACGTCCCGCAGGGAGGCCTGCTGGGCGGTCTGCGCGGCGCCGAATGGCCGCCCCTGCGGGACCTGTTGCGCGCCGGACGGCAGCGGATGCACGGCTGTGTCTGGCTGTTCCTGCTGTTGCCGTGCACCTGGTTCGTGGTGCCCTTCCTGATGGCGGGGTACGTGTTCGCCCGCTCGGCCCGCGTCCGGGCGCACCGCCTCTTCCCACCGCGCGCCCACCGCCTCTACCACGACCCGCAGGTGACACGCCTTCAGAAGGCGCGAGCCCTGAGCGCCGCCGCCATGACCCTCGCCCTGCTCATCGCCTACGGCAAGCCGGAGGACTTCGGCGAGGTGCAGCAGCAGTACCTGATGCGGCTCGTGGTCACCCCGCCGCTGCTGCTCCTCAGTGCCCCTGTGGTGATCGCCGTGCTCTACCGCTGGGCGCCGCCGCACGCCAGGCCGCACATGGGGCAGCGGATGCGCGCCGCGGGCAAGGCCGCCCTGTGGTACGTCGGCGCGGTGACGGCGATTCCCCTGATCACGGGCATCTTCGCGCTGAGCGACGACGTGCCCTGGCTCGCCGCCGTGCTCATGGTGCCCCTGTACTGGCTGCTGTTCTTCCTGGGGTTCGCCACCGGCCCCGCCGTGCGCAGCGGTTTCAACTCCGCCGGGGTGCACGCGGCACTGCCCGCCCTGCTCACCGGCGTCCTGGTGTGGGAGTTCGCGATCATCAGCCTGGTCGCGGGCGGACGGCCGCCCGGACCACCCCTCGTCTCGGTCCTGGCGTTCGTCGGCGGCCCGGCCTCGGTGTGCGCGGTGGCCTGGTGGGAGGTCCACCGGTTGCAGACCCGGCACGGAGTGCGGCTGCGCGGCTGACGACATGACAAGTACGCCCCTCGAAACCGTGATTACGTAAGCCCCATGACCGCGATCAGACTGCTCCTCGTCGACGACGATCCGCTGGTGCGGGCCGGCCTGTCCCTGATGATCGGTGGTGCCGACGGCATCGAGATCGTCGGGGAGGCCGCCGACGGAAGCGATGTCGAGGCGCTCGTCGACCGCACCCGTCCGGACGTCGTCCTCATGGACATCCGGATGCCTGCCATGGACGGCCTGACCGCCACCGAGCGGCTGCGCGCCCGCCCCGACGCCCCGCAGGTCGTGCTCCTGACCACCTTCCACGCCGACGACCAGGTGCTGCGCGCCCTGCGCGCGGGCGCCGCCGGGTTCGTCCTGAAGGACACGCCGCCCGCCGAGATCGTCGACGCGGTGCGCCGGGTCGCGGCCGGCGACCCCGTCCTGTCGCCCACCGTCACCCGGCAGTTGATGCGGCACGCGGCGGGCGCCGCCGCCGACACGCGTCGCACGCGCGCGCGGGAGCGCATCGCCGCCCTCAACGACCGCGAGCGCGAGGTGGCGGTGGCCGTCGGCCGGGGCCTGTCCAACGCCGAGATCGCCGCGGAGCTCTTCATGAGCGTCGCCACCGTCAAGACCCATGTCTCCCGCGTCCTCGCCAAGCTCGACCTCAACAACCGCGTACAGATCGCCCTCCTCGCCTACGACGCGGGACTTCTGGAGGAAACGGGGGAGGACGGGCACTAGGCCTGTCCGGCGGATCATGCCGCAGACGCGGGGTTTGGCACGCCGATCTGCCGCGTTGTCGTCGGTTGCCGATGCTCCGCATCGCCGTCCTCCTCCGCCTTGCAGCTCGACGCTCCCCCACTCTCGGCTTCGCTCGAGCGGGAGGGGCCCCATCACCCCGCTCCCCGGCACCACATCAAGCACCGCGGCTGCCCTGCGACCTGATCCGCCGGACAGGCACTGGCGGGCACTCGCGGGCGCTGCCGAGCGTTGAGGGGGCAACGGGGAGGGGATCGAGATGACCGAAGTGATCGACCTGGGGGAGTACGGCGCGGCGTTCCGCACGGACCCGCATCCGGTGTACGCGCGACTGCGCGCCCGTGGACCGGTGCACCGGGTCCGGCTGCCGGCACCCGACGCCCACCACGAGACCTGGCTGATCGTGGGGTACGAGGAGGCACGCGCGGCCCTCGCCGACCCGCGCCTGTCCAAGGACGGTCGCAAGATCGGCGTGACGTTCCTCGACGAGGAGCTGATCGGCAAGTACCTCCTGGTCGCCGACCCGCCCCAGCACACCCGGCTGCGCTCCCTGGTCTCCCGCGCCTTCACCATGCGCCGCGTGGAGGAACTGCGGCCCAGAATCCAGGAGATCACCGACGACCTGCTGGACGAGATGCTCGCGCGGGGCCGCGCCGACCTCGTGGACTCCCTCGCCCACCCGCTGCCCCTCACCGTCATCTGCGAACTCCTCGGCGTCCCCGAGATGGACCGCACGGAATTCCGGAAGATCACCAGCGAGGCCGTCGCCCCCACCAGCGCCGAGAGCGAGTACGACGCGTTCGTCCGGCTCGCCGAGTACCTCACCGAGCTCATCGCGGCCAAGACGTCCGCCGGCCCCGACGGCGACCTGCTCGGCGACCTCATCCGCACCACCGCCGAGGACGGCGACCGCCTCTCCCCGGAGGAACTGCGGGGCATGGCCTTCATCCTGCTGATCGCGGGCCATGAGACCACGGTCAACCTCATCACCAGCGGGGTGCACGCCCTGCTCACCCACCCGGACCAACTCACCGCGCTACGCTCCGACTTGAGCCTGCTCGACGGCGCGATCGAGGAGACGCTCCGCTGGGAGGGGCCGGTGGAGAACGCCACGTTCCGGTTCGCCGCCGAGCCTCTGGAGATCGGCGGGGCGCGGATTGAGCGGGGCGACGCGGTGATGGTCGGCCTCACCGCCGCCGACCGCGACGGAGCGCGCTACCCCGCCCCCGACCGCTTCGACATCCGCCGCGACACCCGGGGCCACCTCGCCTTCGGCCACGGCATCCACTACTGCCTGGGCGCACCCCTGGCCCGCCTGGAGGCCCGTACGGCGATCCGGACGCTGCTGGAGCGAGCACCGGACCTCGCCCTCGACGGCCCCACCGGCGAGTGGCTGCCGGGGATGCTGATGCGGGGGATGCGGAGCCTGCCGGTCCGCTGGTGACTCGGGGCGCCCCCGTCAGCCCGGTACCTCTCCCAGCCGCACCGGCCGCGCCGTCAGCCCAGTACCTCTCCCAGCCGCACCGGCCGCCGCTCCCGCCGTGACAGCTCGCACGCCTCGGCGATCCGTAGCGCCTGCAACGCCTCGCGCCCGTCGCAGGGGTTGGCGCGCTCACCTCGTACCACCTCGACGAACGCGTTGAGTTCGGCCTCGTAGGCCGGTCCGAACCGCTCCAGGAATCCCTCCCACGGCTTGTCGGCGGCCGGGGGGCCCGTCGGCTCGGTGGAGGCGATCGGGGTGCGGTCGTCGAGGCCGACCACGATCTGGTCGAGCTCCCCGGCCAGCTCCATGCGGACGTCGTAGCCCGCCCCGTTCAGCCGGGTCGCCGTCGCCGTGGCGAGCGTGCCGTCGTCGAGGGTGAGGACGGCCGCGGCCGTGTCGACATCGCCCGCCGCGCGGAACATCGCGGGCCCCGCGTCCGATCCGGCCGCGTACACGTCCGCCACCTCCCGCCCGGTCACCCAGCGCAGCATGTCGAAGTCGTGGATCAGGGTGTCCCGGTACAGCCCGCCGGACAGCGGCAGCCAGGCGGCCGGCGGCGGCTCCTGGTCGGAGGTGAGCGCCCGCACGGTGTGCAGCCGCCCGAGCCGTCCCGATCGCACCGCGTCGCGTGCGCCGGCGTAGCCCGTGTCGAAGCGGCGCTGGAAGCCCATCTGGAGGACCGTCCCGGCCGTCTCGACCTCGTCGATGGCGTGCAGCGTGCCGGGCAGGTCGAGGGCTATCGGCTTCTCGCAGAAGACCGGGAGCCCCGAGCGCGCTGCCCGACCGATCAGTTCGGCGTGCGCCGACGTCGCCGTGGTGATCACCACCGCGTCCACGCCCCACTGGAAGATCTCGTCGACCCCGGGGGCGGCCGTCTCGCCTAAGCGGTGGGCCAGCTCCTGTGCCCGTGTGCCGTCCGCGTCCGTGAGGATCAAGGACCCGACGTCGCGATGACGACTGAGCGTCCTCGCGTGAATGGTGCCGATCCGGCCGGTACCGATGACCCCGATGCGCATGTGAACAAAATGTGGTCGCGGACCCCCCGCTGTCAATGCATATGTCCGGACAATCGGACTACACAACTTCCCGTCAACCGGCCACGCGGCTACGCTCGGCCCGTGCCGAAACCAGATGTGGACCCGACCGTGACACTCGACCTCAGCGTGGACCGCAGCAGCCCGGTGCCGTTGTACTTCCAGCTGTCCCAGCAGCTGGAAGCCGCGATCGAGCACGGAGCGCTCACCCCCGGCAGCCTGCTCGGCAACGAGATCGAGCTCGCCGCGCGCCTCGGCCTGTCCCGGCCGACCGTCCGCCAGGCCATCCAGTCGCTCGTCGACAAGGGCCTGCTCGTACGCCGCCGCGGGGTCGGCACGCAGGTCGTGCACAGCCAGGTCAAGCGCCCGCTGGAGCTCAGCAGCCTCTACGACGACCTGGAGACCGCCGGACAGCGCCCGGCGACCAAGGTCGTCGTCAACACCCTCGTCCCCGCCTCCGCCGAGGTCGCGGCCGCCCTCGGGGTGGCCGAGGACGGCGACGTGCACCGCATCGAGCGGCTGCGCCTGGCACACGGCGAGCCGATGGCATACCTGTGCAACTTCATCCCGCCCGGCCTGCTCGACCTGGACACCGCCCAGCTGGAGGCCACCGGCCTGTACCGGCTGATGCGCTCCGCGGGGATCACCCTGCACAGCGCCCGCCAGTCCATCGGCGCCCGCGCCGCCACCCCCGCCGAGGCCGAGCGGCTCGCCGAGGAGACGGGCGCCCCGCTGCTCACCATGCAGCGTGTGACCTTCGACGACACCGGCCGCGCCGTCGAGTTCGGCACGCACACGTACCGGCCGACCCGCTACTCCTTCGAGTTCCAGCTGCTCGTGCGCCCCTAGGGGTGCGCCGGGGAGAGCCTCACCCGGCGCCACAGGCCCGCTTGAGCCGGGTCGACTTGGTCGCAATGTCCGGACAAAGTGGCCGACCTGAACCTCGTCTATGTTTCCCCGTACGGCACCCCTACCGACGGTGAGGCAGAATCGAGGCCGATGAGCACCTACGGCAACTTCAGCGCCCCGATCGGCTCCCGCCGCGCCCCGGCCCTGCGTACGGTCGGCACCCGCGAGCGCCGCTCACACCTGACCGCACCCCGTGTGCCCACCGTGGGCATCGACATCGGGGGCACCAAGGTGATGGCGGGAGTCGTCGACGCCGACGGCAACATCCTGGAGAAGCTCCGGACCGAGACCCCGGACAAGTCCAAGAGCCCGAAGGTCGTCGAGGACACCATCTGCGAGCTGGTCCTGGACCTCTCCGACCGGCACGACGTGCACGCGGTCGGCATCGGCGCGGCCGGCTGGGTCGACGCCGACCGCAACCGCGTCCTGTTCGCCCCGCACCTGTCCTGGCGCAACGAACCGCTGCGCGACCGCCTCGCGGACCGCCTCGCCGTGCCCGTCCTGGTCGACAACGACGCCAACGCCGCGGCCTGGGCCGAGTGGCGCTTCGGCGCGGGCCGGGACGAGGACCACCTCGTCATGATCACGCTGGGCACCGGCATCGGCGGCGCGATCCTGGAGGACGGCCAGGTCAAGCGCGGCAAGTACGGCGTCGCCGGCGAGTTCGGTCATATGCAGGTCGTTCCCGGCGGCCACCGCTGCCCGTGCGGCAACCGCGGCTGCTGGGAGCAGTACAGCTCCGGCAACGCGCTGGTGCGCGAGGCCAAGGAACTGGCCGCCGCCGACTCGCCGGTGGCGTACGGCATCATCGAGCACGTCAAGGGCCAGATCGGCGACATCTCCGGCCCGATGATCACGGAGCTGGCCCGCGAGGGCGACGCGATGTGCATCGAGCTGCTCCAGGACATCGGCCAGTGGCTCGGCGTCGGCATCGCCAACCTGGCGGCCGCCCTGGACCCCTCCTGCTTCGTGATCGGCGGCGGTGTCTCGGCCGCCGACGAGCTGCTGATCGGCCCCGCGCGGGACGCCTTCAAGCGCCAGCTCACCGGGCGCGGCTACCGCCCCGAGGCGCGCATAGTCCGAGCCCAGCTCGGCCCCGAGGCCGGCATGGTCGGCGCGGCGGACTTGGCGCGGCTGGTCGCCCGCCGCTTCCGGCGCGCCAACCGGCGCCGCGTCGAGCGGTACGAGCGCTACGCGCGGTACACGGAGGCCCGCCGCACGACCCGGGAGTCCCTGTGACGGCTTCGCTGCCACGCCAGGCGGCCCACTCCCCGGACGAGCCGCCCCGGCCGACCGAGGACCGCCGCCACCGCAACCGCCGCCGTGCGCTCACGCTGCTCATCATCGTGCTGCTCATCGGCGTCCCGGCCGGCTATCTGGTGATCTCCGCCAACCAGAGCCGCAACAGCGGCAAGGACAAGGAGGCGAAGTACTCGGCGACCGGCCTCACCGCCGGGTACCCGTCGAAGGTCCAGCGCCGGCTGTACCAGGTGCCGGTCCCGCACCCCGCGGACAGGATCGCGTACTACGAGACCAACAACTGGAAGACCAGCCGCCTCTACGTCCAGTTCCGCACCTCCAACGCGGGCCTGGACACCTTCCTCGCGGGCGTCGGCGTCGGCCGCGACGACCTGAAGCAGGGCGACATCACCATCAGCGCCCGTGACCAGAAGATCACCGGCTGGTCCTTCACCGGCCCCGGCCCCTGGGCGGGCCTGGTCCACAAACAGAAGAACCCGGCGCCGACCCAGGACATCGTCGTGAACACCGCCGACCCGGCCAACCCGATGGTGTACGTCGTCTCCCGCACGGTGCCGTAGCCGCGGGCCCGCAGAGGGGGCGCAGCCCGTCGCCGGAGCCGATTGTCAGACCCCGCCCGTAGAGTCGTAGACGTCTGATCCGACACACGGGTGGGGAGGTGGCAGGACGTATGAGTGACACGGTCACGGCGGTGGCCGACGGGGCGACGCAGCCGCTCTCCGCCCGCCTCGCCGCCGTCTTCCTCCCCGCCCCGCTCCCGCGCGAGGGCCGGATGGCCTTCTGGGACCCCGAGGACGGCCCCCTGCCCGACGGTGCCGACGGTCTCACGGACCTCACTGTCGTACGACGACACGGCGCCGGTGTCCGTCGTCGTACGGCCCCCGCGCTCACCGTCCCCCTCGCCGAGGCCCTGCCCCTCCTGGTGCGCGCCCGGCGCGACCCGGCAGCCCATCCCGCCACCGCCTGCTGGGGCGCCGCCGCGCTGCACGCGCTGCGGCTCACCGCGCGGGGCCGGCTGCTGCCCGGCCTGACCGTGACCGGCCATGACGCCTGGCGGGCCGGCCCCCTCGACCCGGACGACATCGCGCACCTGCGCGCCATCGCCGCCGCCCTGCCGTACGAAGGCCATGCCGTCCCACTGCCCGGCCCGGGCCCGCTGCGGCTGCCCGAGCCGGAAGCGCTGATGCGCGCCTTCCTGGACGCCGTCGCGGACACCCTCCCGCGCACCCCGGCCGCCCCCTTCGCCTCCGGCAGGCCCTTCGCCGACCGCCGCCCGCAGTATCTGCCCGGTGCGTACGACTGGGCGGCGGAGGTCGCCGCCGGCATGGACGCGGGCGTACGGATCTCGCTCCGCCTCGACCTGTCGGCCTACGAACTGTTCGACGCCGGCGACGAGGTCCGCAGCGCCGGTGCCGCCATCGTCCAGGTGCACAGCCTCGCCGACCCCACCCTCGTCGCCGACGCGGCGGCCCTGTGGGCGGGCGAGGCCGACGCCGTCTTCGGGCCCCGCGCGCGCGTCGACGCCGCCCTCGCCGTGCGGCGCGCGGCCCGGGTCTGGCCGCCCCTGGACCGGCTCGCCGAGCAGGACGTCCCCGACGTACTGGCCCTGTCCCAGCACGAGTTGGGGGATCTGCTCGGCGTCGCCGCGACCCGGCTCGCGGCGGCCGGGGTCGCCGTGCACTGGCCCCGGGACCTGGCGCACGACCTCAGCGCCGCCGCCGTGGTCCGGCCCGCCCCGGGTTCGGCGACCGACGGGACCGGCTTCTTCGAGAGCGAGGAACTCCTCCAGTTCCGCTGGCAGTTGGCGCTCGGCGGCGACCCGCTCACCGAGGCCGAGATGGACACGCTCGCCGAGGCCCACCGGCCCGTCGTCCGGCTGCGCGACCAGTGGGTGCTGGTCGACCCGGCGCTCGTCCGCAAGGCCCGCAAGCGCGAACTGGGCCTGCTCGACCCGGTCGACGCGCTCTCCGTCGCCCTCACCGGCACTACGGAGGTCGACGGGGAAACGGTCGAGGCGGTGCCGGTCGGCGCGCTCGCCGCGCTGCGCGACCGGCTGACGGCGGGGATCCGGCCCGCGGAGCCTCCGGCGGGCCTGCACGCCACTCTGCGCGACTACCAACTCCGGGGCCTGGCCTGGCTGGACCTCATGACCACGCTCGGCCTCGGCGGCTGCCTCGCCGACGACATGGGCCTCGGCAAGACGATCACGGTGATCGCGCTGCACCTGCGACGCGCCCGCACCGAACCCACCCTCGTGGTCTGCCCGGCCTCGCTCCTCGGCAACTGGCAGCGGGAGATCGCCCGTTTCGCGCCGGGTGTCCCCGTCCGCCGCTTCCACGGCCCCGACCGTACCCTCGACGACCTCGACGGCGGCTTCGTCCTGACCACCTACGGCACCATGCGGTCGACGGCCGCGCGGCTGGCCGAGCAGCACTGGGGCATGGTCGTCGCGGACGAGGCCCAACACGTCAAGAACCCCTACTCTGCGACGGCGAAGGCCCTGCGCACCATCCCGTCGCCCGCGCGCGTGGCCCTCACCGGCACGCCCGTGGAGAACAACCTCTCCGAACTCTGGGCCCTCCTCGACTGGACGACACCAGGGCTCCTCGGCCCGCTCAAATCCTTCCGCGCCCGCCACGCGCGCGCAGTCGAGAACGGCGAGGACGCGGAGGCGGTGGAACGGCTGGCCCGTCTGGTCCGCCCCTTCCTCCTGCGCCGCAAGAAGTCCGACCCCGGCATCGTCCCCGAACTGCCCCCCAAGACGGAGACGGACCACCCGGTCCCGCTCACCCGCGAACAGGCCTCCCTCTACGAGGCGGTGGTACGCGAGTCGCTCCATGTCATCGAGACGGCGAACGGCATCGCCCGCAGGGGACTGGTGCTGAAGCTGCTGGGCGCGCTGAAGCAGATCTGCGACCACCCGGCGCTGTATTTGAAGGAGGAGGCCGGTGGCGCCGAACGGCTGGCACTCCGCTCCGGCAAACTCGCCCTGCTGGACGAGCTGTTGGACACCGTCCTGGCGGAGGACGGCTCGGCGCTCGTCTTCACCCAGTACGTAGGCATGGCCCGTCTGATCACCGCCCACCTCAGCGCCCGCGCGGTCCCGGTGGACCTGCTGCACGGAGGCACACCGGTGCCGGAACGCGAACGCATGGTGGACCGCTTCCAGGCCGGCGCGACACCGGTCCTCGTCCTTTCCCTCAAGGCGGCGGGCACCGGCCTGAACCTCACCCGCGCGGGCCATGTCGTCCACTTCGACCGCTGGTGGAACCCGGCCGTCGAGGAACAGGCCACCGACCGCGCCTACCGCATCGGCCAGACCCAGCCGGTCCAGGTCCACCGCCTCATCACCGAGGGCACGGTGGAGGACCGCATCGCCGAGATGCTCGAAGCGAAGCGGGCTCTCGCCGACGCGATCCTGGGCTCCGGGGAATCGGCCCTGACGGAACTGACGGACCGTGAACTGACCGACCTCGTCTCCCTGCGGAGGACGCCATGACCGCGCGCCCGGCCGACGAGGCCCGCCGCGCCCTGCGGGAGGCGCGCGAGGCTCGACAGCGGAGAGCCGCGGAGGAGGAGACGGCGGAACGCGAGGGCGGCGGCACGGTCCCGCGACGAAGCTCCGGCTCGGCGGCCGGTGGGGCGGGGACGGAGCAGGACGTTCCGGTGCGGGATGCGGTCGGGGGTGGCGAGTCGGCGGAGGGGGAGTCGGCGAGCGCCGGGCGAGCGCCCGAAGAGACAACGGACATCGAGGACACAGCGGAAGCAGGGGCAGGAGCAGGGGTAGGGGTACCGGCAGGGCCTTCGGCTGAGGGTGCGGGGGCGCAGTCGGAGGCTCGGCCTGGCGATGTCGCCCGAGCGGCGCTGCGGCGTGCGATGTCGGAGCGGCGGGGCGGGGGAGCGGGTGGCCATGGCAGCCTGCCGGAGGAGGCCGGTACGGCTGCCGCGGAGGGTGCCGTGGCCGAGGGAGTTGGGGGCCGGGCAGAACACAGGGGCGCCCTGGGTAAGGGAGTTGAGGGCCGGCCAGGGGCGGATGGCGGCCTGGGCAAGGAGCCTGGGGACCGGACAGAAGGCAAGGAAGCCACGGGCCGTCTGAAGACTGCTGACGCCCTGGACAAGGCAGTTGGGGACCCGGCGCATCGACGGGGCACACCCCGCCCAGGCGCCCTGAAGCAGCCGGATCCTGAACGCCCGCTTGACGCGGGCGTGCCGAGACACCAGGAGTCCGGCGGCTCAGCCGACGCAGGAACCGCGGACCAGCCGGGGTCTGAAGGCGCTGCCGGCGCGGGAACGGTCGATCGGTGGGCGTCTCAGGGCGCCTCTGGCATGGGGAGTACCGGGCAGGCGGGTCCTGAGGGTGCTTCCGGCGTGGGAGTGGCGGGCGGGTCCGGGGCCGAGGGTGCTTTCGGCGTGGGAGTGGCGGGCGGGTCCGGGGCCGAGGGTGCTTTCGGCGTGGGAGTGGCGGGCGGGTCCGGGGCCGAGGGTGCTTCCGGCGCAGGAACCGTGGACCAGCCGGCGCCCGAGGACACCGCCGCCGCGGGAGCCGTCGATCGGCGGGAGCCTCAGGGTGCTTCCGGCGTAGGAGCCGCCGATCAGTCGGGGCCCGAGGACACCGCCGCTGCGGGAGCCGTCGACCGGCCGGAGTCTCAGGGTGCTTCCGGCGTAGGAGCCGCCGATCAGTCGGCGCCCGAGGACACCGCCGCTGCGGGGGCCGTCGACCGGCCGGAGTCTCAGGGTGTCTCCGGTGTGACGCGCGCTGGGCAGGTGGAGAGTCAGGCTGCCTCCGGTGGGGGCGCCCTCGGGCAGGCGGAGGCGCAGGGCGTGCCCGCAGGAGGGGGTGCCCAGACCGCGGCGCCCCGCAGCGGGTCCGGCGGGGGAGAGGGCTCCGCAGGTGTGGTGGAGGTGGTTGAGGGCGCCGTCGGCGAGGACAGGCCCGTGCGGCCCGCCGACCGTGCGCGTGAGGCGTTGCGGGCTGCCAGGGCGGAAGCGCGGCGTGCCGGCCGGGCGGAGGGCGTGGGTGACGCTGCTCCGAGCCGGCGGCACCCGTCGCAGCGGGCGACCCCCCTCGCACCCAGCTCCCCGCCCGGCGGGCGAGGTGGCGGCCCGCGCGCGCGTGACCTCCGGACGCTGATCGGCGACGCCTTCCGTATGCCCGACGACGGGGACGATCCGACCGAGCCCGGCGACGCCAACGCCCAGGCGGCCCACGGAGATTCGGCTGGTCCGAGTGTCAACCACGGTGACGCCTCGACGTGGGCACCCGCCCCCACAGCCCCCCCGAACCCGGCCGTGGCACACACCCCCACTCCACTGACGTCCGCCACCCATACTCCGCCCCGCGGCCACAGCGACCCCCGCTCCTCCCTCACCCCCTCCGACTCGTCCGCCCCGACTCCCCGCCACCCCCGCTCCATGGCCGCCCCGGGCAGGGACGGTGAACTTCGCCGTACCTTCGCGGCGTTCGGCCCCCGCGCCTCGGACGGGGAGCACGGCTTCGCCGAGACCTGGTGGGGCAATGCGTGGGTCACGGCGTTGGAGGAGGGGGCGCTGGACGCGAAGCGGCTGGCGCGCGGGCGGGGGTACGCCGAGCAGGGGAACGTCGACGCCATCACCGTGACGCCCGGCCTCGTTCTCGCCTATGTGCAGGGGAGCCGTCCTCGCCCCTACCGCGTCCAGGTGCGGCTGCGGACACTCGACGACGCGGAGTGGGGATGGTTCCTGGACGCCGCCGCCGAGCGCCCGGGCCACATCGCCGCGCTGCTCGACAAGGAGATGCCGCATTCGCTCGCCGAGGGCGGGGTGCGGCTGCTCCCCGGGCCCGGTGAGCTCGACCCGCATTGCAGCTGCCCGGACCGCGGTCACCCCTGCAAGCACGCCGCCGCCCTCTGCTACCAGACCGCCCGCCTCCTCGACGCCGACCCCTTCGTACTGCTCCTGCTGCGCGGCCGGGGCGAGCGCGAGCTGCTCGACACCCTCTCCCGGCTGAGCGCCGCCCGCGCGGCCCGCGCCGCCCAGGAGAAGGGACCGGCGCCGCTGTCCGGCGTACGCGCCACCGAAGCCCTCGCGCCCCGCCGACTCCCGCAGCTCCCGGCCCCGTTGCCCGTGCCTCCGCACCCCGAGCAGCCTCCGGTCTACCCGGCGGCCCCGGGTGGCCCCGACCCCTTCGCGCTGGACCAGCTGGCGACCGACGCCGCCGCCCGCGCCCACGCCCTGCTCGGCACCGGCCGTGACCCCGTCGCGGAACTGACCCTGTGGCAGGACGCGGTACGGCTCGCCGCGGCCCGCCCCGGCTCCGGACTCACCGCCACCACCCGCTCGCTGTACGCCTCGCTCGCCTCCGCCGCCGACCGCACCCCCTCCGACCTGGCCCGAGCGGTCGCCGCCTGGCGGCAGGGCGGGTACGAGGGACTCGCCGTACTGGAGGAACCCTGGGACCCGCCGGCCGGCCGCTTCGACCGGGCCCGCCCGCTCCTCCTCGCCGCCGACCTCCCGGCCTTCCGCCCCTGGCGCAACCACCTCACCCACCCCCGCGGCCATGTCCAACTCCGCCTCGGCCGCGACGGGTTGTGGTACGCGTACGAGTCCGATCCCGGCGCCGACGACTGGTGGCCCCGCGGCACGCCCGACCTCGACCCGGTCGGAGCACTGACGGGTCTGGGCGCCTCGGCGGAGAGTTGACCTCTTTTCCGCACCATCACGCCACAAACCATGTGACGGCAGCAGGCACTTCAGCCACTACACTGCCGCGATGTCGCCGCGCGACACAGCGAACTGACAGCGGAACACCTCGGGGGAGCAGAGATGGCAACGGGCGGATGGGGCCCCGGCACGGGCCCGGGACAAGCAGGACACCCCGGCGGCAACCCGAACGGCGGCCAGGGCTGGGGCCCACCGCCCGGCCCGCCGACGAACAACCCCTACGGGCTCCCGCCCCAGGGCGGCCCCTACGGACCACCGGCGCCGCCTCACCCGTACCCGCCGCAGAACCCGTACCCCTACGTGCCCCCCGCCCCGACGCCCGGCCGAGTGCCGCGCCGTCGCAGCCGGCTGTGGTTCCTCTCCCTGCCCTACCTCACCGCCGCCGTCATCCGCTCCGCGCACCGCGTCGCCACCCGGCTCTTCGTGGCGGAAGGCGACGGCCGGATCGAGGACCGCACCGTGGACCGCGTCCAGGTGGTCCGCACGATCATCGGCGTCGTCGCCACCGTCGTCCTGTTCCTCGTCTACGGCACGGAGAAGGACGGCTGGCAGGACGCGGCGGCCGGTGGCGTCGCCAACGCGATCATCGCCCCGGTCCTGCTGATCGTCGGCGGTCCGCTGGTCATCCTCGGCTTCATCTACTACGCGCCCCCGCACCTGCGGCCACATCTGCGCTCCCGGCTCCGCGCCCCGCTGAAGGCGGTCGGCTGGTACATGCTGACCGTGGCCGTTCTCGGCGGAGTCCTCTTCGGAGTCGCCCAGCTGGCCAAGACCGACCTGCACGGCTGGCAGGGGTTCGCGGTCGGGCTCGTGGGCCTGGCCGCGCTCGCCTGGGGCCTGCCGTTCTTCTTCCTGGCGTCGCTCTACTCCGCGCGCAGCGCCTTCAACACCGCCCACGTCCATCCGATGCTGCCGCCCGTGGTGACGATGGCCCTGGTGTGGGTGCTCGCGCTCTTCAACGTGATCGACAGCGGGATGCCGGAGCAGGGCCCGCCCGCCGTTCAGCTCTGCTCCCTGCTGGGCGGCCCGCTCTCGGTGACCGCCGTCGCCCTGTGGGAACTGCGCCGCATGCGGACCCGCTTCGGCGTGACCGTCCGCGGCCAGGCCCCCGCCCCGGTGCCCAGTCTCCAGTAGAGCGAGCTGCGGGCGCCTGCGCGAGCGGCGGACCCGCCGCACGAAGGTACTTTCCGGTGCGAAATACTCTCCCGATGAGGTCACGCACTTCCCCGATCAGCCAGCCGGTCACGATACGGAGGGCGGTCGCGCGGGATGCCAAACGGCTCACGCGGCTCGTGCGTGGCTCAGGCGCCTATGAGGGCAGGTACGCATCCGCAGTCGCGGGCTACCGGGTCGGTCCTGATTACATCGAGGCCCACCGCGTCTTTGTGGCCGTCGGCGCCGACGAGCAGGGAGGCCGGGTCCTCGGGTTCTACTCGCTCGTCCTTGCTCCGCCGGAGCTCGACCTGCTGTTCGTCGCCGACGATGTGCAAGGGCGGGGTATTGGACGGCTGCTTGTGGCGCACATGCAGTCCGAGGCCCGTGCTGCCGGGATCGATCGTCTCAAGGTCGTGTCGCACGTTCCCGCCGAGGACTTCTACCACCGCGTCGGTGCGGTGCGGACCGGGACCGCGTTCGCGAACCCGCCCGCCGTGCCGTGGGACCGTCCCGAATTCGAGTTTCGCATTACTTCGGGATGACGCTGCGTGCCGGTTGGCGGGGCACCGGCTTCGCCGCATGGTGGCCGGCTTGCAGGAGCCGCTGTGCGCCGCGCACTCCGTGCGTGCCGTCTCCTCTGTCGACCCGCCCACCGATGCCAGGGACTATGTGTACCGGGCGGGCCGCACCGCCCGCGCCGGTGGGTCCGGCAGCGTGGTCACGCTCGTACTGGCGGGCCGGGGCCGGCCTCGAGCCGACCGTCACCAAGGTGTGCTCGGGCGAGGCGGAGCCGAACCGGATCACCGCCGCCAAGGCTCGCTCCGGGATCCCGCTCGACGGCGGGCCCGGCGTCCCCGACCCAAGAACACCAACGCTCCCTGAGGCCCCGCCCGCAACGCGTGCACGGACCCGACCTGCCCCGAGTGGACGCTGTCCGATCTGGTGCACCATCTGGGCGGGGTGCACCGCCGCCATGTCACCCGGTCCTCCCGCGGCTTCAGCCGCGAGGTCGCCCTCCGCACCGACTCCCTCGCGGACCTGCCGGCCGACCACGGCGAGGCGATCCGCCTCGTCGAGCCCGGCGGCTTCGCCATCGTCCGGTCCGGGCGGGCCCGACCTCGATGTTCGCGGGACCGCGACCGGAACGGCGACCGTGCTGCCGGGCCGTGGCTCAGGCGTCGATGATGACGGGGATGACGAGGGGCCGGCGGCGGTGGGTGCGGAAGGCCCAGTTCGCCACGGCGCGGGCGAGGAGTTGTTCGAGTTGGCGCGCGTCCCCGACGCCTTCCTCGGCTGCGGTGGCCAGGGTCTTCTCGATGACGGGGATGACCGGTTCGAAGGTGGCGTCGTCGTGGACGAAGCCCCGGGCCAGGAAGTCGGGGGCCTCGGTGAGGGCGCCGGTGTCCGCGTCGACGATCGCCACCACCGTGACCACGCCTTCGGCGGCAAGGGTGAGGCGGTCCTTGAGGGACGCTTCGGTGGCGCCGCCGACTTCCATGCCGTCCACGTAGACGTTGCCGGCGGGGACCTTGCCGGTGATGGACGCGCGTCCGTCGACCAGGTCGACGACGACGCCGTCTTCGGCGATGACGACGCGTTCGGGGTCGACGCCGGTGCGGATGGCGAGGTCGGCGTTGGCCCGCAGGTGGCGCCATTCGCCGTGCACGGGCATGACATTGCGGGGTTTGACGATGTTGTAGCAGTAGACGAGTTCGCCGGCGCTGGCGTGCCCGGAGACGTGCACCTTGGCGTTGCCCTTGTGGACCACGTGGGCGCCCCACCGGGTGAGTCCGTTGATCACCCGGTAGATGGCGTTCTCGTTGCCGGGGATGAGGGAGCTGGCGAGCAGGACGGTGTCGCCCTTGCCGATGCGGATCAGGTGGTCGCGGTTGGCCATCCGTGACAGTGCGGCCATCGGTTCGCCCTGGGAGCCGGTGCAGACCAGGGTGATCTTGTGGTCCGGGAGCTTTTCCAGCTCCTTCGTGTTCACGACCAGACCGGAGGGGACCTTCAGATAGCCCAGGTCGCGGGCGATGCCCATGTTGCGGACCATCGACCGGCCGACGAAGGCGACCTTGCGGCCGTGCTGGTGGGCGGCGTCCAGGACCTGCTGGATGCGGTGCACGTGGCTGGCGAAGCTGGAGACGATGACCCGGCGCGGCGCGGTGCGCATCACCTGCTCGATCGCCGGGTTCAGCTCTCGCTCCGAGGTGGTGAAGCCGGGTACTTCGGCGTTGGTGGAGTCGGTGAGGAACAGGTCCACGCCCTCCTCGCCGAGGCGCGCGAAGGCGCGCAGGTCGGTGATGCGGTCGTCGAGAGGGAACTGGTCCATCTTGAAGTCGCCGGTGTGCAGCACCATCCCGGCCCGGGTGCGGATCGCGACCGCGAGGCTGTCGGGGATGGAGTGGTTGACCGCCACGAACTCGCAGTCGAAGGGCCCGAAGCCACGCCGGTCGCCCTCCCGCACGCGCACCGTGCGCGGCCGGATGCCGTGTTCCTTGAGCTTGGCCTCCAGGAACGCCAGCGTCAGCTTGGAGCCGACGACGGGAATGTCGGACCGCTCGCGCAGCAGGTACGGCACGCCGCCGATGTGGTCTTCGTGGCCGTGGGTGAGTACGACGGCCACGATGTCGTCCAGCCGGTCCCGGATCGAGGTGAAGTCCGGCAGGATCACGTCCACGCCGGGCTGGGTCTCCTCGGGGAACAGCACGCCGCAGTCGACGATGAGCAGCTTGCCCGCGTGCTCGAAGACGGTCATGTTGCGGCCGATCTCACCCAGGCCGCCCAGGGCGATGACCCGCAGCCCTCCTTCGGGAAGGGGCGGGGCGGCTTTCAGCTCGGGATGCGGATGACTCATGCCCTGACGGTACCCGGAGAGCGGGACGGGGTGATCCATTGCCTGTGCGATCTCCCTTTCCCGGCGGAGCGGGGCACCCGCAGCGGGTGCCCCGGCACGATCGGATCACGTCCGCGACCGGGGGACAGCGGCCCTGCCACGAGGCGACACGAGGCGAGGCGCAGCTGCGTTTCCATGGCGCAGTGGCTCTTTCCCGGCCGTCGCGCGGCGTGCCGATCGACCACCCTTCCTGAGACGTTGAGCGCCGAGTGAATCAATATCTGTTCCCGCGGGATCAGTTTTTGGTCGGCCGTGCAGCGGGAGTTTTTGTCGCGAAGAGCAGAGCGGTATTATCCAACGTGCACGGACCGTTCCGGCGTGCTACTGTTCATCTCAGTTGCAGTTGTGGTTCCCAAAACTCCAAGTGCCCCCGCCAGGCTTCTGCCGGTCGGGAGCACTTTTGTATTTCCGGTCATTTCCGGGCGGGGTAATCATCGCGGCGACACGGCGTCCGCGCAGTGCGGACGCCGACGCACTGCCCCAAAGGAGATATGACATGGCTGCTGGTACCGTGAAGTGGTTCAACGCGGAAAAGGGCTTCGGCTTCATCGAGCAGGACGGTGGCGGCGCTGACGTGTTCGCCCACTACTCGAACATCGCCGCGCAGGGCTTCCGTGAGCTGCTCGAGGGCCAGAAGGTCACCTTCGACATCGCGCAGGGCCAGAAGGGCCCGACGGCCGAGAACATCGTTCCGGCCTGACGCTCACGCGCAATCCGTAGCTGGGGCCCGCATCCCTCGGGGTGCGGGCCCCAGCTGCACGCGTATCCCGCAGCGGCTTTCGCCCGCGGGGCGACCCGGAGGAATCCGCAGTACCGTCACAAGCGGTTCCTCCCTCAGGGCGCAGACGCATTCTGAAGCGTTGCATCGCAGCTGGCGCCCGGATCTCAAGGTCCCCATCGCGTCACTCATTTCAGCATCTGTGCCCGATGTTTCCTCCAGCCAGATCTGCTTTCTATTTCCACCGGTCCATACCTGTAATTCTCCATGCCGTTCATTCAGCGGGAATTCCTTGATATGTGCCACATCGAGGAAGGTTCCGCATGAACCGCACGTACACGAACGACCGCCCCGCCCGCTCCCGCGACCGCCGTGCCGACGCCGGAAAGGGCGGCAGTCGCTTCAGCTCACCGGCACCGCGCCGTTCGGGCGCTCCTGTCCGTTCCGGCGGTTACGGCCGCCGGCCCGCCGCGGCGCAGGGCGAGTTCGCGCTGCCCAGGACGATCACCCCCGCGCTGCCCGCCGTCGAGGCGTTCGCCGAGCTCGGCATGCCCGAACAGCTCCTGGCCGAACTCGGCAGGCAGGGTGTGACCGTACCGTTCCCCATCCAGGGAGCGACGCTGCCGAACTCCCTGGCGGGCCGTGACGTACTGGGCCGCGGGCGCACCGGTTCCGGCAAGACCCTCGCCTTCGGCCTCGCCCTGCTCGCCCGCACCGCTGGACGGCGTGCCGAGCCCCGCCAGCCGCTCGGGTTGATTCTCGTACCGACGCGTGAGCTGGCGCAGCAGGTGACCGACGCGCTCGCACCGTACGCCCGCTCCGTCAGGCTGCGGCTGGCCACGGTGGTCGGTGGGATGTCGATCGGCCGGCAGGCCGGCGCACTGCGCGGCGGGGCCGAGGTCGTCGTCGCGACGCCCGGACGGCTCAAGGACCTCATCGACCGCGGCGAGTGCAGGCTGAACCACGTGGGCATCACCGTGCTGGACGAGGCCGACCAGATGGCTGACATGGGTTTCATGCCGCAGGTCACCTCGCTGCTCGACCAGGTGCAGCCGGAGGGGCAGCGCATGCTCTTCTCCGCCACCTTGGACCGTAACGTCGACCTGCTGGTGCGCCGCTATCTGACCGACCCCGTCGTGCATTCGGTCGACCCGTCGGCCGGTGCGGTCACAACGATGGAGCACCACGTCCTGCACGTCCACGGCGCCGACAAGCACGCCGCCACGACCGAGATCGCTGCCCGCGACGGCCGCGTGATCATGTTCCTGGACACCAAGCACGCCGTCGACCGGCTGACCCAGGACCTGCTCAACTGCGGGGTACGCGCCGCGGCGCTGCACGGCGGCAAGTCGCAGCCGCAACGCACTCGCACACTGGCGCAGTTCAAGACGGGGCACGTCACCGTGCTGGTGGCAACCAACGTCGCGGCGCGCGGCATCCACGTCGACAACCTCGACCTGGTCGTCAACGTCGATCCGCCGACCGACCACAAGGACTACCTCCACCGCGGCGGCCGTACCGCCCGCGCCGGCGAGTCCGGCAGGGTCGTCACCCTCGTCACACCGAACCAGCGCCGAGGCATGGTCCGCCTCATGGCGGACGCCGGAATCCGGCCGACGACCACCCAGATCCGCTCGGGCGACGAGGCCCTGAGGCAGATCACCGGCGCCCAGACCCCGTCCGGCACCCCGGTCGTCATCACCGCCCCGGTGGCCGAACGCCCCAAGCGCAGCGCCTCCTCCCGAGGCCGGCGCCGCCCCTCCTCAGCCACCCGGTGTACCCCCGTACGCCAGTCCGTCCTCGGCGCGGTGGCCTAGGACCTTCGTGACCGTGAAACCGGCCCATCTCTCCAGGAGACACCTTTTGACGCTGGTTCAGACACAGCCCCGCCCGGCGGACGCCGACCCGATGGACATGACGGCGGAGGAGGTCATGGACGCGGCCGGACCGCAGGTCTGTGACGACATGAGCGTCGAGGTGGCGCTGGCCGTCATGGCCGCCGCACGCACGGGCCGACTGGTCGTCTGCGACCAGGACGACCAGCGCATCGGCCTGGTGACCCGAACCGACCTCACCGCCGTCCGCGACAGCGGCGTTCACACGGACCGCGTCCGTCTGCGCGACATCCTCGGCGACCACGCACCGTTCGCCTTCCCCGTGACCACGAGGGGCGAAGCCGAGCGCGCGATGCGCTCCCGACGGCTCGGTGCCCTGCGGCTCGCAGGCGGGCAAGGCAGCACCCCGGGCATCCTCGCCCTCTCCCGCTGAACCGCCTCACCCCTGGTCGGACCGTTCTTCCCTTCTCCCTGTGAGGCCACATGCGCTGCGTCATCGCCCGCTTCCCCTTCGAGCTCACCAAGGGCGGAGTGCTGGAATCGATGAAGGGCATCAAGCCCGAACCGGTCACCGGAGAATCGGTGATCATCGGCCGCCGCCACTACCCCGTCAAGCAGGTCGGCCAAGTCGTCACCCGCCAGGACCGCCGCGACTTCAGCGCCGCCGAAGTCCTCCGGGCCATGACTCAGCTCGGCTTCACCTGCCGCGTCCTGCCGAAGACAGCGCCCCTGGACATTCTCAGCCCGATGCAGCACGCCTCCGCGATGCTCGGCACGCCCGTCACGGTCTGACCCGGTAGACAGGCACAAGCCGACATCTGACCAGCAGTGTGGGCCCGACCGGTACGCCGGTCGGGCCCACACTGCGTGCGGCGGGTTCCCCTCGCCGTCGCTCAGTGGTCGGAATAGCTGAAGTCGCCCACGGTCCAGGCGCTGACGTCCTCGATGGCAACCCGGTACATCCCGCCCGTCTCCGGGATCCCCATAGCGCCCTGCAAGATCCGGGCGACATGGAAGTGCAGATGGGTAGGCGGCCCGTTCGTCGCGGGGGTGTTGAAGACAGCGGCGAACTCGCCCACGTGGGCGGAATCCGTCAGTACCTCCGAGACCCTCTGTCGCCACACTGCTTCCGGAGCCAGCCGACCGGTGATGACAGCACCACCGGTGACCACGGTCAGGGACATCTGATTGCTTTGGCCGGACTCCACCAGAGCGGTGAGGTCTACCAGCAGTTCGTCAGGCTTCGACACGACGCAGATTATATTCACCGACCGGCCCGAGGCCCGGCGGGTGACCGTAGTGGTCTGGGCGAGGCGGTTGACCATGGTCCGGCCGAAGCCCCCGGTCTCTGGGCCGTCCCCGCCCTGCCCGTGCCTGCCCAACGCCGGTGCCCGCCGACGGTAGCCGCGGAGCGGTCGGCGACGTCACGCTGTCGAGGCGAATTACTTCGCCTTCGAGCGCGCGAAAATCTATAGTGGCCAGAGTAGACATTGGCCTTCGGTGTAGTTAAGGTTTCTCTCGTAGTCGAGATCGAGCGAGACCTGGCAGACATGAACTGCCGGTCAGTGGTACAGCAGTTGCAGTTCGCAGGACGGTGCGGTGGTGGAGTTCCGAAGCCAGAGCGGTTGCAGGACGGCGACGGGACTGACGACCGGACCGGGTGGCCCGCAGTGATCAGGGGCCGCCATGAGCAGAAGAGTGGCGCTGTTCGAGGCCACCAGCAGTTCGAGTGAGTAGTTGATCAAGAGGGAGAACGGAGGGGCCGAGCGCCATCAGGATCGCCCGGGTGGAAGTCTTGGACCCGGGTACCGCAGGACATCGATAGTGAGGTGGTCTCCGGTCAAGCAACCGCGATCCCCGCGTCCCCGACAGCGTCTCGGTCGGGTCCGCGGACACACAGGGCCGGTGCAGTATCAGGGCCGGCAGATGGTGTAGTAGTTCCTTCGGGGCCCTGGTGCCAGTACGGTGCCAGGGCCCCTCCGCGCGTTCCGCAGAGAGGTGCAATGACAGCAGACGACACGTTCGGCCGTCTCGACGACGACGATTACCCCGCCTACACCATGGGCCGGGCCGCCGAGATGCTCGGCACCACACAGGGCTTCCTCCGCGCCATCGGCGAGGCCCGCCTCATCACCCCCCTCCGCTCCGCGGGCGGCCACCGCCGCTACTCCCGCTACCAGTTGCGCATCGCCGCCCGGGCTCGCGAACTCGTCGACCGGGGCACCCCCATCGAGGCCGCCTGCCGGATTGTCATCCTCGAAGACCAGCTCGCGGAAGCCCAGCGCATCAACGCCGAATACCGGCGCGCCGCCGAATCAGCGAAGCCGACGGCAGCGGCTTGAGACGAGCGTCCCGTCAGCCTCGACGGGCACCGCACGCACGGCCCCGGTGTGCGGCGTGATCTTTTCCTCTGGTGACGCGGTGTGTGGGCGTGAGGCGTCTGTGCAGCGGTGGCCCGGATGTCTTCGCGCACTACTCCGCGATCAACTCCGCGAGCTCCGGGAGGGCCGGACCGTGACGTTCGACGTCACCCAGGGCCGGTCAGGCGCCCGTCCAGGCGTCGACGAAAGCCTGCCGTCCGGCCGGATCGTCCCATCTGCGGTCTGCGTGCAGAACGCGCCAGGCGGTGAGTTCGAGATCTCGGAGCCACAACTCTCCGATGACCTGTGTCTTGAGGTCAGGCAAATGGTCGGACTCGGCGAGGACTTGACCGATCACCTCCCCGGCCGCGACGCGCTGGGGAGGGGTCATCTCATCGAAGGCCGAGAGGATCTGTCGGGCCAGGGCGCTTCCCTCTCCTTCCAGAGCACGCAGCACCAGGGCCTTGATGTTGACGGGGAGCAGGTACGCGGTGCCCGAAGACCTCCACAGGTCCGACCAGAAGCGTTCGCCTGCCTCGGTGGGGGCGGGCAGCGAGGCCAGCAGCCCGAGGAGATGGCCGGTGGCCGCATAGCCATCGGAGTGGGCAGCCGCGACGACTGCGATGCCGGCGACTCCCTCCACATCGAGATGGCCGGCTTCGAGACGCCAAGCCAGAGCCAGCTGATGTTCCAACTGGTGGGCCAGGGCAGCGGATACGTGGGGGCGGACCTCAGGAAGCATCGGCGATCCTTGCGGGTAGGCGAGCGGAGATGCCCGTTCGGAAGCCCTGATCGTTCCCATGACCAGCCGTTCTACTCGGTTTCGGCAGGCCCAATTGGCGGTAGCGTGCAGGAGTTCGCGTGGTGGCGAACCAGCCCCGCCCGGAGACGCCCGGGCCAGGACGAGAAACTGTGGCCCGCGACGCCGCTGAAGTCGAATACGGTCACGTCGTCGCAGCGCGTGAAGGGCGCCGTGAAGACAAGGGGTGCCGGCATGCGCCGTGTACGCGGTCACCGCCTGGCTGCTGTTCGCGACGAGCGCCATCTACCACCGCGGAACCTGGGGGCCGTTGGGCGAGGCGAGATGCTCCTTGAGCATGCGCGCGGCGTCCCCGCCAAGGTCATCGCGCTGCCCCGGCCGTCCCCGCTCTCCGGCGTCCGATGGGCCGGCCCGCCGTCCCGTCGGGCCCGCAAACGGTCACGGTGACTCCTTGCCGCTCGCTGGTGCTCAGGGTTCCCCTCCGGGCGCGCCGGTCACACGCGCCCAGCCCGCGCCGGGCACTCGGCCAAGCACCCCGTCCCTAAGGACGCGGCCCGGGAGGTCTTCCACCTGGTAAGACAGCTACAGCCAGCGCCCCGCTCATAGGGGCTGTCGTGAGATGTGAGAGCGTGCAGGACGTGAGTGAGAGTGCGACGAACACCCTGCAATATCGCTTTGACGGGCCAGAACAGGCGCCCGTGCTGATCCTGGGACCGTCCCTAGGCACGACCTGGCACATGTGGGACCGGCAGGTGCCCGAGCTGGCCAAGCAGTGGCGCATCTTCCGGTTCGACCTGCCGGGCCACGGCGGCGCACCCGCCTACCCCGCGGGCTCGGTCGGCGACATCACCGCCCGGCTGCTCGCCACCCTCGACGGCCTCGGTGTGCAGCGCTTCGGCTACGCGGGCTGTGCGCTCGGCGGCGCGATCGGCATGGAGCTGGCGCTGCGTCACCCGGAGCGGATCGCGTCCCTCGCGCTGATCGCGACGTCGCCCCGGTTCGGGACGCCGGACGAGTTCCGGCAGCGGGGCGTGATCGTGCGGACCAACGGGCTCGACCCCATCGCCCGGTCGTCCCCCGACCGCTGGTTCACCGGCGGGTTCGCCGCCGCGCAGCCCGCGATCACCGACTGGGCCGTGCAGATGGTCCGCACCACCGACCCCGGCTGCTACATCGCGGCCTGCGAGGCCCTGGCCGCGTTCGATGTACGGGCCGACCTCGGCCGTGTCGGGGCGCCGACCCTCGTCCTCGTCGGCTCCGACGACCAGGTCACCGGCCCCGCGGAGGCCCGCACGCTGGTCGCCGGGATCCCGGACGCGCGCCTGGCCGTCGTACCGGGCGCCTCGCACCTCGTACCGGTGGAACAGCCCGCCGCCGTCACCGACCTCCTGGTCCGGCACTTCTCCACCGCCTGGCAGCCCGCCTACGACTCGACGACCGGCCAGACGGCGATCCCCGCGGCCCCCGTGAAGCCGGTCCTGGCCGCCGCGGGGCCGCCGCCGCAGGTCGTGCCGATCGCCGAGATCGCCCCGGCCGCTCCGGCACCCCTGGTCACGGGCGGCCGGCCCGACCCGTACGACGCCGGGCTCAAGGTGCGCCGCGAGGTGCTCGGCGACGCGCACGTGAACCGGGCGCTGGCGCAGGCCGACGACTTCTCCGGCGACTTCCAGGAGTTCATCACCCGCTACGCCTGGGGCGAGATCTGGGACCGCCCCGGCCTCGACCGCCGCTCCCGCAGCTGTGTCACCCTCACCGCGCTGGTCGCGGGCGGCCACCTGGAGGAGCTCGGCTTCCATGTCCGGGCCGCCCTGCGCAACGGCCTCACCCCGGCCGAGATCAGGGAGGTGCTGCTCCAGGCGGCCGTCTACTGCGGTGTACCGGCGGCGAACAGCGCCTTCAAGGTGGCCCAGCAGGTCATCCGCGAGGAGACGACGCCGGAGGAGTGAGCGTGTCAGCCGGGCAGTGGAAGCACCAGGCTGAGCCGCCCCGGCCGCCCTTCCAGGGGGCAGGATGGTGCCATGACCATGAAGCTCACGAAGAAGTCGCACGCCTGCGTCCGCCTGGAGAAGGACGGGCGCACGCTCGTCCTCGACCCGGGCATGTTCAGCGAGGAGGACGCCGCGCTCGGCGCGGAGGCGATCCTCGTCACGCACGAGCACCCCGACCACTTCAGCGAGGAGCGGCTGCGCGCGGCCATGGAGGCCGACCCGGCGACCGAGATCTGGACCCTGGGGTCCGTCGCCGAGAAGATCTCCGCCGCCTTCCCGGGCCGCGTGCACACCGTCGGTCAGGGTGACACGTTCACCGCCGCGGGCTTCGACGTCCAGGTCCACGGCGAGCTGCACGCCGTGATCCACCCGGACATCCCGCGCATCACCAACGTCGGCTACCTGATCGACGGCGGCCGTGTCTTCCACCCGGGCGACGCCCTGACCGTCCCCGACCAGGCGGTGGAGACGCTGATGCTGCCGGTCATGGCGCCCTGGAGCAAGATCTCCGAGGTGATCGACTACGTCCGTGAGCTCAAGCCGCAACGGGCGTACGACATCCATGACGCCCTGCTCACCGACCTCGCCCGCCCGATCTACGACAACCAGATCGGTGCGCTCGGCGGCGCGGAGCACCTGCGCCTGGCGCCCGGGGAGAGCGCGTCTCTGTGAGTGTCAGTGGGGCCCGGTAGGTTGTCAGGCATGCGCATCGCGACCTGGAACGTGAACTCGATCACCGCCCGCCTGCCGAGGCTCCTGGCCTGGCTGGAGAGCAGCGGCACGGACGTGCTCTGCCTCCAGGAGGCCAAGCTGGCCGAGGAGCAGTTCCCGTTCGACCAGCTGCGCGAGGCGGGCTACGAGGCGGCGGTCCACGCGACCGGCAGGTGGAACGGCGTGGCGGTGATCTCCCGCGTCGGTCTGGAGGACGTCGTCAAGGGCCTGCCCGGCGACCCCGGTTACGACGGCGCCCCCGAACCCCGCGCGATCTCCGCGACCTGCGGCGGCGTCCGCGTCTGGTCGGTGTACGTGCCGAACGGCCGCGAGGTGGACCACCCGCACTACGCCTACAAGCTCCAGTGGTTCGAGGCCCTCAAGGCGGCCGTCGCCGGTGACGCGGCGGGCAGCAGGCCGTTCGCGATCCTGGGCGACTACAACGTGGCGCCGACGGACGACGACGTCTACGACGTGGCCGCCTTCGAGGGCCTCACCCATGTCACCCCGGCCGAGCGCGCGGCCCTCGCCGCCCTCCGCGAGGCCGGCCTGTCGGACGTGGTCCCGCGGCCCCTGAAGTACGACCATCCCTTCACGTACTGGGACTACCGCCAGCTCTGCTTCCCCAAGAACCGTGGCATGCGCATCGACCTGGTGTACGGCAACGAGCCGTTCGCCAAGGCCGTCACCGACGCCTACGTGGACCGCGAGGAGCGCAAGGGCAAGGGCGCCTCGGACCACGCGCCGGTGGTCGTGGACCTGGACGTCCCGTAGGTCACAGCAGCTTCAGGTCCACCGCCCCCGCGAGGGCGGCCAGCCCCGCGTCCCCCGGATGCAGATGGTCCCCGCTGTCGTAGGCGGCCAGCATCCGCGCCGGGTGGACCGGGTCGCGTACGACCTCGTCGAAATCAAGCACGCCGTCGAACGCGCGGGCGTCCCGGATCCAGGCGTTGACCCGGACCCGCTCGGCGTCGACGGCGGCCGTGCAGCGCGCCTCGCCCTCGCAGGGCAGGATCGTCGCCGCCAGCATCCGCAGCCCCCGCTCATGCCCCCGGCCGGCGATCTCGCGCAGCCCGGCGATCACCTCGCCGGCGGTGGCGCCCCACCGCACGTCGTTGACGCCCTGGAAGACGACCGCCGTACGGGCCGAGGTCTGGGCGAGGACGTCCCGGTCGAAGCGGTGCAGGGCGCTCACCCCGCCGGTGTCGGTGGAGACGCCCTCGCCGGGATAGCGGTCGGTGACCACGCGGTTGGCGGAGATGCCCTGGTTGAGCACGCCGTAGTGCGGGACCTCGTCCTGGGCGAGCAGTCGGTCGGCGAGCACGTCCGGCCAGCGCCGGTCGGCGTCGGCCGTGGACTTCTCGCCGTCGGTGATCGAGTCCCCGAGCAGCACCACCGATCCGGGTCCGCCGCCGACGTCCACCCCGGTCAGCAGCGGCCAGTTGGTCAGAACGGCGGTGTACGCCGTCGCCGGGACGTCCGACGTGTGGTCGCCCGCCTCGCTGACGTACGACCGCTGCCGCGCGAGCCGGTGCACCGGCGCCGCCGTCACCGTTCCCGGCAGATGGAAGCTCACCAGCAGACTGCTGTCCGCCGGCACGTCGAAGTCGAGCGGATCGCTGAACACCTGCGCCCCGGCGGCCACCTCGACCCCCGTTGCACCCCGGAAGGCCACCGCCACCGGCACGTCGCGCGCCGCCGCGCCCGCCGCCTGGACCGCCACCGTGACGCTCCCGATCCGCACCGGCGCCGCCGCGAAGGTGTTGTCGAACCGCAGCCGCACCCGGGGCCCGCCCACCGAGGTGTGCACGACGAGCCGCAGCGTCCGGTCGCTCCACGGCCCCACCTGCGGATACCCGGCCGTCGCGGCGGCCCAACTCCCCGTCCAGCCAGGCGTGGTGGCCCGCACGGACACCGCGAACACATGCAGGCCCGGCGAGTTGGGCAGTCGCACCGACGCGACCCGGCGACCGCGCACCAGCGGCACGGTCACGACGTACAGCCGTGCCTTCTCGGCGAGTTGACCGTCCGGCGAGTTCAGGTGCGGCAGCGCCACGGCCTCGGTGGCGAGCGGCCCGGTCCGCCAGTCGGGGGCGGTCAGACGGTACGAGGAGGCCGTGCCGTCCGTGTACGACACCGTCCCCGCGCCTGTGACCTCGGTGCCCTCCGTGGCCGTGGTCAGGAAGGCGAGCGCGTCCCCGTGGCCGGTCACGCGCACCGACTGCCCGGCGGCCCGTACGTTGTCCGGCTCGCCCGGCTCGCGGCGGGGCCACGTCAGCCGTGCCCCCTGCACGGTCAGGGTGCGGCCCGGTGTCCAGCCCGCCGCCGTGAGGTCCCGCGCCGACAGGGAGGCGCCCGCGCCGTCGAAGTCCGCCTCACCGGGGCGGGCGTCGTCACTGACCGCCGTGTTGTCGAAGAGCCGTTCCAGCGGCAGGGGTTCCGTGGCTCTCCGGACCGGCGCGGCCTCTACGGGAGCGGCCGGCGTCAGCGCCGTGGACAGGGCGAGCGCGAGCACGGACATGCGGACACCTCGGCGCACCTGGTTCCCCCGTTCACGACCGGTCAGGACGAGACGTGTGACGCACGGTGAAGTTAAGGAGGTCCGGGTGACCCGTCAACGCGCCATGCGCGAACTCGGCGTGAACTCGCCCGGAATCGACTGCCCGCGCGCCTGTGGTGCGTACGAGGGTGCGAATGACACGCTGGGCATATGAAGATCCCTTTTCTGGGCAACCGGCGCAAGGAACCCGGGGCGCACGACGCCGAGGGCATCGCGGGACTCCTCGCCGAGTGCGAGCTGCTGCGCCGCCAGGCGGCCCGGTCCGGAGTCCAACTCGACGACAGTGCCGACTCGTTGGAGGCCCTCGATCAGCTGGTGCCGCGCTGGCGGGACGACGCCGAGGTGCTGGAGTGGCTCGGCAACGACGCCGGGCTGTATCTCGGGACGGTGATCGTGCGGACCGTACCGGGCGCCGTGTGGGGGATCCGCGCCGACGGTCAGCCCGTGATCCGCCTCGCCTCCGGCCGGGAGTTCGACGTCGTCGCCGACGGTCATGAGTGGGCGGCGAGCGGAGTGCCCGAACTCTCCCAGCTGTACGCCGAGGTGGCGGAGGCGTAGGGCATGCGGCGGGCACATAAACGGGGCGTAAATACGGCTAATGCCCGAAAAGTGCGTGTCGTGCACTCGCGCCCGCCTCGCCTGGATAGTTTTCGGCAATCGCGACACAGCTGAGAGTGGGTAGGGCTGGGCATGGCCGTCGATCCGTTGATCGAGCTGCGTGACGTCAACAAGTACTACGGGGAGCTGCATGTCCTACAGGACATCAACCTCACCGTCGGCAAGGGGGAGGTGGTCGTGGTCATCGGCCCGTCGGGGTCGGGGAAGTCGACACTGTGCAGGACGATCAACCGGCTGGAGACCATCCACTCCGGCGAGATCCAGCTGGAGGGACAGCCGCTGCCGGAGGAGGGCAAGGCCCTGGCCAAGCTCCGCGCCGAGGTCGGCATGGTCTTCCAGTCCTTCAACCTCTTCGCCCACAAGACGGTCCTGCAGAACATCTCGCTGGCCCAGGTCAAGGTCCGCAGACGGAAGAAGGACGAGGCCGACAAGCGCTCGCGCCAACTCCTGGACCGTGTGGGCCTCGCCGACCAGGCGGACAAGTACCCGGCGCAGCTCTCCGGCGGCCAGCAGCAGCGCGTGGCCATCGCCCGCGCCCTCGCCATGGAACCGAAGGCCCTGCTCTTCGACGAGCCGACCTCGGCCCTCGACCCGGAGATGATCAACGAGGTCCTGGAGGTCATGCGGCAACTCGCCCACGACGGCATGACCATGGTCGTGGTCACCCATGAGATGGGCTTCGCCCGCGCCTCCGCCAACCGCGTCGTCTTCATGTCCGACGGCCGCATCATCGAGGACCGTGCCCCCGACGCCTTCTTCACCCACCCCGAGAGCGACCGCGCCAAGGACTTCCTCTCCAAGATCCTCAAGCACTGACCAGGGGAGTGCCGCGCCTCGCACCTCGACTACGATATGCCGTTCATCGCTGATGACGGCGGTCTCGCTGCCAGCCGGGGGCGGTCCCCCCGGTCCCCCCACGGCCCCGAGACCGTAGGGGGTGGCAGCTCACCAGAGCCATACCCGCCCGGCGCGTAGGCCGGAGATCACTGCTCGCGCAGCGGGATCGACACGTACGACGGGTCGGTCGCCGGCGAGGAGAAGGTCAGCTGCGCGCCGGACGGGTTGTGCTCGATGTAGAGCGGGTCGACCGTGTCGACGACCAGCGCCAGACGGTGACCCGCCGGGACGTCGTAGGCCGTGGAGTACAGCTCCAGGTCGAGGCCGAACGGCGTGCCGGGCGTCCGCCCGTGGAAGGTGTACGGCGCGTGGGAGACCAGCTTGCCGAGGCCGAGCGGCCCCACGTCGTAGAGGTAGGCGACGAGGGTGCCGCTCTCCTTCGTCGGGGTGACCGTCGTGTGCAACTCGGCCGTGCCGCGCACCTGTTGGGCCGTCGTGTACTTCTCCGACTGCCACACGGCCGCCCAGCGCCGGGGGAGCAGGGGGATCGAGGCGACCGGGGGGAGCTGGGCGACCTGGTCGAGGATGCTGGAGAGGAAGACGACTCCGCCGTCGGCCCCGGAGTCGACGTTCGTGTGGATCGTGGTCGTGCCGGACAGGGCGAGCTTCCTCGTCGTCGCGCCGACCGACTTCCAGTCGGGGTATCCCTCGTAGCCGCCGGTGGAACGGGTCTTGAGCTGGACCGGCAGCTCTTTGTCGATGCCGTTCGCCGAGCCCTTGAGGTAGCGGTCGAACCAGCGCTCGGTGTCGGTCCACACGTCGTTGGGCAGCCCGAACAGGCCCGTCAGCTCGGCGGTCGCGTGGTCGCCGGGGCGGAACTCCAGTCTCTTGGGGCCGGTCAGCTGCTCGTAGAAGTCCGCGTACTGGTTGGGCGGGAAGACCGAGTCGCCCCAGGCGTTGGCCATCATGACCGCCGCGCCGTTCTTGTTCAGCTGATCCACATATGTGGCGGCCGAACGTTTCTTCCCCCAGTTGAGCATGTCCTGTTCCTTGGACAGGTTGGAGGCGTAGAAGTTGTCGAAGATCTCCCGGAGTTCGGCGCTCTGCCGGCCCGTGACGACACTCGCGCCGTCCAGCAGCCCGGCCGCCTGGACGTGTTGGGTGCGGCCCGAGTAGATCGAGTCGATCAGATCGGCCCAGCCGCTGAGCGCGGCGACCGCCTTGACGCGCTTGTCGTGCGCGGCGGCGAGCAGGCTGATGCCGGCGCCGTAGGAGACGCCGCCCATGCCGATGTGCGCCGCGTCGGAGGGGGTGTTGGCGAGCGCCCAGTCGATGACCTTCGAGGCGTCGGCTATGTCGGGCGGGCCCGCCACTTCTATCTGTCCGCCCGACTGCCAGAAGCCGCGCACGTTGTAACTGACCACGATGTAGCCGGAGTTCGCGAGTTTCTGCGCCTGGGCGAGATACTCGACCTGGGGCAGGCCCCAGCTCGTGGGGAACACGATCAGCGGATAGCGCCGCGAACCGTCCGCGTCGGCCGGCGTGATGACGTTCGCCTTGAGGACGGTGCCGCCGTCACCGGCGATGTCGACGAACCGTACGCCGCCGGTCGAGGCCTGGGCGGCCGGGGCGAACCCGAGGGCGCTACCGGCGATCAGTGTCGCGGAGACGGCGCCCACGGCGGTCGTGCGCAGGGCCTTGCGATGGTGTCCCACGGGTCACTCCTCACTCGTGTCAGTGCAAAGTGACCAGACGGTAACCTCGGCCGTTTACCCGAGGTAACCCGTCGGTAAGTTACGTGGCAGTAACGATTGTTGGCATGTGAATGAATTCAGGAGGCGCGGTGCGAGTTGCGGGGAGCCGGAGGGGTCGGCAGCGGCGCCTGTGCCGCCCGGGTCACGTCCGCGACCAGCTCGGCGACATCGGGGCCGTACGCCTGTGAGTTGACCACCTTCAGCAGCAGCACGAACGAGTTGTTCCCGTGCCTGCGGGCCAGACGCTCGTGGTTGCGGGCCAGATAGCGGGTGGCGGCCTGGTTGGTGATGGCGGTCTGGCCGCAGAACAGGAACACCGGCCGGCTCTGGCCCGGCTGCCCGGCCGTGAGCCGGGCCAGCAGCACATGTTCGCTCTGCCCCTTCTCCATCCGGTAGCGCTCGCTGCCGATCTGGAAGGCCAGCCGGTCGGGCCCCGGCTCCGGATCGAGGTTGACCCGGACCCCGGGCAGCATGGCGTGCATATGGGCCGCCATGCGGCGGTTGGACCCGGGCCCGCCCACGCAGAACTCCGTCCGCTCCCCGAATCCCTGGCGCGCCGCGTCCTGGGTGATCACATCGGCGTGCGCGCCGCAGTCCTTGATGAGCGCGGAGAGTTCGAGGAGCGCGAAGACGTCGTAGCGGTGCACCGCGAGGTCGGGGCTGGCCGCGTCCCGGTTGACGACGAGCACCGACTCCGAGTTGTCGGGCAGCCCGAAGAAGGCCTGCTTGCGCCGGAGTCTGCGCTTCCACAGATAGGTGCGGGCCAGCCAGCCGAGCGTGGCACTGATGCCGGCGGCCAGCACGCCCAGGACGATGTTGCGCACGTCGTCATTCATGGGCGCGCATGCTAGCGGGCCCGGATGGCTGGTACGTACCCGTGTTCGATGTGTGGCGATCTCATGTCAGCTGCCCTGAATGGGGCTGTCGAGCCCCCGGTGTTGTGGTTACGCTGCGCGGACGGTCCTGGCCTGGAGGTGCGCATGCGTCGCCCTGTCGCGCGGAAACTGTCGGTGCTCGCGGTCTCGGCCGCCGTGGTGTCAGTAGGGGCCGCGGCCCCGCCGACGGCCACGACCACACCCCCGAAAGTGCCCGTCGCCGTCGGCTACGGCGGCGCCGTGGCGAGCGTCGACGCGGACGCCTCCGCGGCCGGTATCGAGGTGCTGAGGAAGGGCGGCAACGCCGTCGACGCCGCCGTCGCCACGGCCGCAGCCCTCGGTGTCACCGAGCCCTACTCCTCCGGCATCGGCGGGGGCGGCTACTTCGTCTACTACGACGCCAAGTCCCGTACCGTGCACACCATCGACGGCCGTGAGACCGCCCCGCTCACCGCCGGCTCCGATCTCTTCGTGGAGAACGGCCAGCCCCTCGCGTTCGCCGACGCGGTGACCAGCGGCCTGAGCGTCGGCACCCCCGGCACCCCGGCCACCTGGGCGACCGCCCTCGACGAATGGGGCAGCAGAGGACTCGGTACGGTTCTCAAGCCGGCCGAGAGGATCGCCCGCGACGGCTTCACCGTCGACGACACCTTCCGTGCGCAGACCGCCCTCAACGAGACCCGCTTCCGCTACTTCCCGGACACGGCGAAGCTGTTCCTGCCGAACGGCGCCCTCCCGGTCGTCGGCTCCACCTTCAAGAACCCCGATCTCGCCCGCACCTACGCCGAGTTGGCAAAGAAGGGCGTCGGCGCCATCTACCACGGCGACCTCGGCGACGACATCCTCGACACCGTCAACAAGCCTCCCGTCGACCCCGCTTCGGGCTGGAACGCCCGCCCCGGCGACCTCTCGGAGAAGGACCTCGCCGTGTACGAGGCCAAGCTCCAGAAGCCGACCAGGACCTCCTACCGCGGCCTCGGCGTCTACTCCATCGCCCCCTCCTCCTCCGGCGGCACCACGGTCGGCGAGGCCCTCAACATCCTGGAGAACACCGACCTCTCCAAGGCGAGCGAGGTGCAGTACCTGCACCGCTACATCGAGGCGAGCCGGATCGCGTTCGCGGACCGCGGGCGCTGGGTCGGCGACCCCGCCTTCGAGGACGTACCGACGAAGGGGCTGCTCTCGCAGCGGTACGCCGATGAGCGGGCCGCGCTCATCAAGGACGACGCGGTGCTCACGAGCCCGGTCGCGCCCGGCGACCCGAACAGCCCCGGGTCGACGGGGACGGCGGCGCCGACGACGTACGAAGGTGAGAACACGACGCATCTCACGGTCGCCGACAAGTGGGGGAACGTCGTCTCCTACACCCTCACCATCGAGCAGACCGGCGGCAGCGGGATCACGGTGCCGGGGCGTGGGTTCATCCTCAACAACGAGCTGACGGACTTCTCCTTCGCTCCCGCCAACCCGGCTGTGCACGACCCGAACCTGCCGGGCCCGGGGAAGCGACCGCGGTCGTCGATCTCGCCGACGATCGTGCTGGACAAGCACAACAAGCCCGTGGTGGCGCTGGGTTCACCGGGTGGGGCGACGATCATCACGACCGTGCTCCAGACGCTGACGCAGTTCCTGGACCAGCGGATGCCGCTGGTCGACGCCATCGCGGCGCCCCGGGCGAGTCAGCGGAACCAGACCACCACCGAGCTCGAACCAGCCCTCTACAACAGCGACTTGAGGACCAGGCTGGAGGCCCTCGGGCACGGCTTCCGGCTCAATGCCGAGATCGGTGCCGCGACCGGCGTGCAGCGGCTGCCGGACGGCAGGTGGCTGGCGGCCGCCGAGAAGGTACGGCGAGGCGGTGGCTCGGCGATGGTGGTGCGTCCGGCGTCATAGCTCGGCGGCGGGCAGCTCGTCCTCCGTGCGGAACGCGAGCTGCTCGCCCTGCACGTCCACCGTGACCTTGCCGCCCTCCTTCACCCGGCCGTCCAGCAGCAGCCTCGACAACTGGTTGTCGACCTCCCGCTGGATCGTGCGGCGCAGCGGGCGGGCGCCGTACTCCGGCTGGTAGCCGCGGCGGGAGAGCCAGTCGACGGCCGGTTCCGTGAAGGTGACCGTGATGCCCTGGACGTGCAGCATGCGGCGGGTGCGGTCCAGGAGGAGGTTGGTGATCTGGCGGAGCTGTTCCTCCGTGAGCTGGCGGAAGACGACGATCTCGTCGATGCGGTTGAGGAACTCGGGGCGGAAGTGCTCGCGCAGCGGGCGCAGGATCTGTTCCCGGCGTGCCTCCTCGTCGGCCTCCGCACCGCCCGCGCCGAAGCCGATGCCGGCGCCGCGGCGGGTGATCGCCTCGGAGCCGAGGTTGCTGGTCATCACCACGACCGTGTTGGTGAAGTCGACGGTGCGGCCCTGGGAGTCGGTGAGCCGTCCGTCGTCGAGGACCTGGAGCAGGATGTTGAAGACGTCCGGGTGCGCCTTCTCCACCTCGTCGAGGAGGAGCAGGGAGTACGGGTGCCTGCGGACGACCTCCGTCAGCTGGCCCGCCTCCTCGTGGCCGACATATCCGGGCGGGGCGCCGATCAGGCGGCTGACCGTGTGACGTTCCTGGTACTCGCTCATGTCGAGGCGGACCATGCGTTCCTCGCTGCCGAACAGGGCCTCGGCGAGGGCGCGGGCCAGTTCGGTCTTGCCGACGCCGGTCGGGCCGAGGAACAGGAAGCTGCCGATCGGACGGTCGGGGCTGGCGAGTCCGGCCCGGGAGCGCAGTACCGCGTCGGCGACGACCCGGACCGCCTCCTGCTGGCCCACGACCCGCTGGTGCAGGTGCTCCTCCAGGCCGAGCAGCCTGTCCTTCTCCTCCTGGGTGAGGCTGGCGACCGGGATGCCCGTCTGGCGGGACACCACTTCGGCGATCGCCTCCGCCGTCACCTCCAGGTGCTGGCCCTCGTCGGCCGTGTCGTCGCCGGACGCCTCGGCGATCCGCTGCTTCAACTCCGTGATCCGGTCGCGCAGTTGCATGGCCTGCTCGTACTGCTCGTCGGCGACGGCCTGGTCCTTGTCCCGGACGAGCTGCTCCACCTCGCGCTCCAGAGCGCGTACGTCCGTGCCCTTGGTGCGCGCCCGCAGCCGTACCCGTGCGCCCGCCTGGTCGATCAGGTCGATCGCCTTGTCGGGCAGCCGGCGGTCGGGGAGGTAACGGTCGGACAGCTCGACGGCCGCCGTCAACGCCTCGTCGGTGTAGCGGACCTGGTGGTGGGCCTCGTAGCGGTCGCGCAGCCCGCGCAGGATCTCCAGCGCGTCCGCGACGGAGGGTTCGGGCACCAGGATGGGCTGGAAGCGGCGGGCCAGTGCCGCGTCCTTCTCGATCCGCCGGAACTCCTCCAGCGTGGTCGCGCCGACGATGTGCAACTCGCCCCGCGCCAAGGCGGGCTTGAGGATGTTGCCGGCGTCCATGGAGGCGGCCTCGCCGCCCCCGCCCGCGCCGACCACGGTGTGCAGTTCGTCGATGAAGACGATCAACTGGTCGGAGTGGGCCCGGATCTCGGAGACGATGGAGTTGAGCCGCTCCTCGAAGTCGCCCCGGTAACGGGTGCCCGCGACCACGCCGGTCAGATCGAGGGCGACGACCCGCCGCCCGGTGAGTACGTCCGGCACGTCACCGTCGGCGATCCGCTGGGCGAGGCCCTCCACGATGGCGGTCTTGCCGACCCCCGCGTCACCGATGAGGACCGGGTTGTTCTTCCCGCGCCGGGACAGCACCTCGATGGTCTGCTCGATCTCCTCGTCCCGCCCGATGACCGGGTCGATACCGCCCCGGCGGGCCAGGTCGGTGAGATCGCGGCTGTACTTGTCGAGGGTCGGGGTGCCGGTGTCGCGCGGCGCGTCGGTGCGGGCCGTACCGGCGTCGGGGGCGGCCTCGGGCGGCAGGCCGGTCGGCGCGAAGTGGGCCGAGTTGAGGATGTGGCCCGCCGCCGAGTCGGGGTTGGCGGCCAGCGCGCTGAGGACATGCTCGGGGCCGATGTAACCGGCGCCGCGGGACCGGGCCAGGTCGTGCGCGTCCAGCAGGGCGCGCTTGGCGGCCGGGGTCAGGGAGAGCGAGGTCGGCGGCGGGACCTCACCGGGCGGGTGCAGCACCGGGCCCGACCGCTCGTCGATCTCCGTCGCCAGCTCGTCGGGGTCCGCGCCGGCCCGGCTCAGCAGACTCCGGGTCGGCTCGGCGGAGAGCGCCGCCCGCAGCAGATGCTGGGTGTCCAGATCCCGGCTGCCGTGCTCGGCGGCGTACTGGGCGGCACCCCGGACCAACTCCCGGGCGGGCTGGCTCAGGAGCTGGCCGATGTTGATCTGCCGGGGGCCGGGGCGGGGCCCGCCGAAGAAACGGGCGAGGAACTCACCGAACGGGTCGTAGCCCTCCGGTCCGCTGAAGCCGCTGGTCATGGCCGTTCCCATCCGGCGTCCCTGCGGGGCCCGGGACGCCCTCGCTGATCGACGTGCCGGAGTCGGGTAACCCGGGCCGCGGCCCGTTACACCTGTGACCACTCCTTCGCCAGGCGACCCACCCGCGCGGCGGGTCAGGTGTACTCGACCTCGCCCACCACGAGGTCGGGGGCCCGCCGCAGCGGGCGCTCGGCCGTGCGCAGGCCGCCTTCACGCTCGTAGAACACGATCGCACGATCGTTGCCCCGCAGCACCTTCAGGACGACGCCCCGGCCAGGGCACGGGGTGGCCGCCCGGGTGAGGCCGGCGCGCAGGAGGCGGCGGCCGGGGCCGGTCCCCACGCGGTCCGGACGGGGACCGCGCCCGCCCCTTCTCCCGCTGCTCCTGTGCCGGCTCGCCGTGTGCGGGGTCGCGATCCGGTCGGCGTCGGCGGGGGCGCCCGAGCCGACGCGCATACCGACGTCAGTCGGTGCGTGCGGTGAGGACGCGGGGGCCCGTGTCCGTGATCGCCACCGTGTGCTCGGCGTGGGCCGCGCGCGAACCGTCGTTCGTGCGCAGCGTCCAGCCGTCGGCGTCGGCGTGGTAGCCGTCGGTGCCGCCGCCGATCACCATGGGCTCGATCGCCAGGACCATGCCGTGACGCAGCTTCATGCCACGGCCGGGGCGGCCCTCGTTCGGGACCCCCGGGTCCTCGTGCATACGGCGGCCGATGCCGTGCCCGCCGAAGCCGTCCGGGATGCCGTAACCGGCCGACCGGCACACCGTGCCGATCGCGTGCGCGATGTCGCCGATGCGGTTGCCGACGACGGCCGCCGCGATACCGGCGTCCAGGGCCCGCTCCGCCGCCTCGACCAGACGCAGGTCCGCCTCGCGCGGTGTACCGACCGTGAAGCTGATCGCCGAGTCGCCGACCCAGCCGCCGAGTTCGGCGCCGAAGTCCATCGAGACGAGGTCGCCGTCGCGCAGCCGGTAGCGGGTCGGGACGCCGTGCACGATCGCGTCGTTCACCGAGGCGCACAGGACGGCCGGGAACGGGGTCGGCGCGAAGGAGGGCCGGTAGCCGAGGAAGGGCGAGGTCGCGCCCGCCTCCCGGAGCACCTCATGCGCCACCTCGTCCAGCTCCAGCAGGGAAACCCCCACGTCGGCGGCCTTGCGCACGGCCGTGAGAGCGCGCCCGACGACCTGGCCGGCCTCGTACATGGCGTTGATCGATGTGTCTGTCTTCAGCTCCACCATTCCAATTACTATACCGGTATTAGTATGGGGGCATGGTGCGCACCCCACTGACCCCGGAAGAACGTGAACGCGGCGAACGGCTCGGCCGGCTGCTGCGTGCGGCGCGCGGCGGCCGCAGCATGGCCGACGTCGCGGCGAGCGCGGGCCTGTCGGCCGAGACCCTGCGGAAGATCGAGACCGGCCGGGCCCCCACGCCGGCGTTCTTCACCGTGGCGGCCCTGGCGCGGGCGCTCGGCCTGTCGATGGACGAGATCGTGGAGAGGTGCGCGCTCGCGCCCGTGTGACCTTGCCGCACGGCGCGTTCCGGCAGGTGCGGCGGACTCTGCGGCCGGTCCGAAAACTCCCCGTAGCGCGTTCGTAACACGGCTCGTGTTGTCTTACGGACCGGAGTGCTCCGGTCTGGCGGGAGTTGAGCGATGGCAGTGGATCAACTCCCGGTGCAGATACGGGAGTTCGTGTACCACCTGGACGGCCTGCTGGCTCGCCTGGATCAGAGCGGCGGCTGGTGCGCGGTGTTCTGGCAGCGCGACCCCGAGGGCATGCAGGCCTGTCTCGAGGGGCGTGAAGTGCCGCCCTGGGACGTGGTGGAGGCGCTCCTCCAGGACCTCGCCACCGAGTACGGTCCCGCCGTCGCCACCCCCGAAGTGGAGCGGGCCCGCGCCCTGCACGCCGAGGCCCTCGCCGCGTACGACGCCCGGCCGGGCGCCCGTGACGCCCTCGGCGACCGTCTCGACGTCATGCTCCGCGAGCAGCGATACGCCGCCGAACGCCAGGCGGAACTGGGTCATTTGCTCGCCACCGCCACCACCCGCGACGCCGCCGACGCGATCCGCCTCGACCTCGCCTGGGCCCGCGACGACCACGAACGCGCGACCGCACGCTGCGCCGAACTCCGCGCCCGCATGGCCGACTTGGACCGCCGCTCGGCCGGCGGCCAGGCCCAGGCGATCCGGCGGGGCGGACAGATGGCGGCCGGTGGGGTTTTCCCCGTCGGGGAGGAGAGTGGGACGGGGTGGGGCGGTGGTGTCGCGGCCGGAGCCCAGGGTTCCGCCGACCGTCAGCTCTGGCAGCATCGCGACCGGACGCCCGACCCCGGCCAGGTCGACGCTGCCGCCCCGTCCGCTCTCCAGGATTCCCCGGCACGCCCCGATGACCTTCGAGGCACCGGAAGGCCCGAGGAGCCCGAGGCCGGTGGCCGCGGTGAGGGCCCCGTAAGCACCCCCGCCCCCACCCCCAAGCAGCGCAAACGGCGCCGAGGCAGCGCCCGCTTCGCCGGCATCGTCGAGGAGGACGCCGCACCCGTCGTCGTACCTCCCGCCGCCGTGCCGACGCTGCCCACCCCGGCCGCCACCGGTCGCCGTACCCCGCGAGGGGCCCGGTTCGCCGGGGCCGCCGAACCGGTGGAGCCGGCGCGGGCGCAGGCCGAGCCGCTGGACGGCGGGGCCCGGCGGGAGGTGGCGCAGGCCGTCGAGCAGCTCGTACGGCTGCGGGGGGAGGGGCGGAGCGGAGAGGCGCACGCCCTGCTGGTCGACGCCGCGTACTGGCCCGCCGCCCGGTTCCCGCTGCTCGCCGCCGAGCTGCAACGCGCCGGGCTCGGCGCCGACTGGGCGACCCTGCTGTGGGAAGCGGCCTCGCTGCCCGCGGAGCGGCTCGTCGCCGCGGCGGACGCGCTCGTGGAGGCGGGGCGTGGTGCGGACGGGGAGCAGGTGCTGCGGCAGGGCGTCGTGCGGCCCGCCGAGGAGGTCGGCGAGGCCGTGCTCGGGCTCGTCCGCGAAGGGCGCCGCCGTGAGGTGCGCGCGCTGCTCGACGCGTATGTTCGCGTCCGCACCCCGGAAGAGGCCGCACGGAGCGCCGCCCCCGGCCCGCAGACCCTCGTACCGCTGCTGCTGGCGGCCGCCCAGGGGGTCTCGGAGGAACGCCACTGGGACCTCGTGCACGCGCTCCGCGTCGCCGGTTTCACCACCTGAGCGCGCCCGCCCGACCCGCGTCCGCTCACCCACGTGAGTGTGAAACGTGATCGACTCAGCGGGTTAACGACGATGGTCTTGGCAAGGCTGCTGGAGAGGCTTACTTTCGACCCTCTACGGCCTTCATCTACGGGCGTAGAGGCTCTGAGGTCCCGTCGAAGGAGCAGCTCATGGCCAACGTCGTTCGTGCCGCACTGGTCCAGGCCACCTGGACCGGCGACACCGAGTCCATGGTGGCGAAGCACGAGGAGCACGCCCGCGAGGCGGCCCGCCAGGGTGCGAGGATCATCGGCTTCCAGGAAGTGTTCAACGCCCCCTATTTCTGCCAGGTCCAGGAACCGGAGCACTACCGGTGGGCCGAGCCGGTGCCCGACGGGCCGACCGTGCGGCGTATGCAGGAGCTCGCCCGCGAGACCGGCATGGTGATCGTCGTGCCCGTCTTCGAGGTGGAGCAGTCCGGCTTCTACTACAACACCGCCGCCGTGATCGACGCCGACGGCACCTTCCTCGGCAAGTACCGCAAGCACCACATCCCGCAGGTGAAGGGCTTCTGGGAGAAGTACTACTTCAAGCCGGGCAACGTGGGCTGGCCCGTCTTCGACACGGCCGTGGGAAAGGTCGGCGTATACATCTGCTACGACCGCCACTTCCCGGAGGGCTGGCGCCAACTCGGGCTCAACGGCGCCCAGCTCGTCTACAACCCCTCCGCCACCCACCGGGGCCTCTCCAGCCACCTCTGGCGCCTTGAGCAGCCGGCCGCCGCCGTCGCCAACGAGTACTTCGTCGCCGCGATCAACCGTGTCGGCGTCGAGGAGTACGGCGACAACGACTTCTACGGGACGTCGTACTTCGTCGACCCGCGTGGTCAGTTCGTCGGGGACACGGCCAGTGACAAGACCGAGGAACTCGTCGTCCGCGACCTCGACTTCGACCTCATCGAAGAGGTACGGCAGCAGTGGGCCTTCTACCGGGACCGCAGGCCCGACGCCTACGAGGGACTGGTGCAGCCGTGAACGACCTCTTCGCACGCCATCGTTCCGTCCTCCCCGACTGGCTCGCCCTCTACTACGACGACCCGCTGGAGATCACGCACGGCGAGGGCCGGTACGTCTGGGACGCCGCGGGCAACAAGTACCTGGACTTCTTCGGCGGCATCCTCACCACGATGACGGCGCATGCGCTGCCCGAGGTGACGAAGGCGGTGAGCGAACAGGCCGGGAGGATCATCCACTCGTCCACGCTCTACCTCAACCGGCCCATGGTCGAACTCGCCGAGCGCATCGCCCAGTTGTCCGGCATCCCGGACGCCCGTGTCTTCTTCACCACCTCCGGCACCGAGGCCAACGACACCGCCCTGCTGCTCGCGACGACGTACCGCCGCAGCAACACGATCCTCGCGATGCGCAACAGCTACCACGGCCGTTCCTTCAGCGCCGTCGGCATCACCGGCAACCGCGGCTGGTCCCCGACCTCGCTCTCCCCGCTCCAGACGCTGTACGTCCATGGCGGCGTCCGCACCCGCGGCCCCTACGCGTCCTTGAGCGACGACGACTTCATCGCGGCCTGCGTCGAGGACCTGAAGGATCTCCTCGGCCACACCCGGCCGCCCGCCGCGCTGATCGCCGAACCGATCCAGGGCGTCGGCGGCTTCACCTCCCCGCCGGACGGGCTGTACGCCGCCTTCCGCGAGGTGCTCAGCGAGCACGGCATCCTGTGGATCGCCGACGAGGTCCAGACCGGCTGGGGCCGCACCGGCGACAACTTCTGGGGCTGGCAGGCACACGGGCAGAACGGCCCGCCCGACCTCCTCACCTTCGCCAAGGGCATCGGCAACGGCATGTCCATCGGCGGTGTCGTCGCCCGCGCCGAGATCATGAACTGCCTGGACGCCAACAGCATCTCGACCTTCGGCGGCACCCAGATCACCATGGCGGCGGGGCTCGCGAACCTGTCGTACCTGCTGGAACACGACCTCCAGGGCAACGCGCGGCGCGTCGGCGGACTCCTCGTCGAACGGCTCCGGGCCGTCGCCGCCCAGGTGCCCGGCGTACGCGAGGTCCGAGGCCGCGGGCTGATGCTCGGCGTCGAGCTGGTCAAACCCGGCACCGACCAGGCCGCCCCGGACGCGGCGGGCGCCGTGCTGGAGGCGTGCCGCGCGGGCGGGCTGCTGATCGGCAAGGGCGGCGGCCACAACACCAGCGCGCTGCGGGTCGCCCCGCCGCTGTCCCTCACCGTCGCGGAGGCCGAGGAGGGCGCCGCGATCCTCGACAAGGCTCTGAGGAGCATCCAGTAGCAACACGCTTGAAGAGCAAGGGAACACGCGCCATGACCACCGCCTTGGACCATCTGGAACCGGCCCTGTCCGTCCGCCAGGTCCTCACCCTGGAACGGGTGCTCGCCGGGGAGCCCGAGGTGGTGGCCGGCGCGGCCCAGCTCGACCGGGCCGTGCGCTGGGTGCATGTCGCCGAGGCCGCCGACGTCGGCGTCATGCTCACCGGCGGCGAGATGGTCCTCACCACCGGGGTGCTGCTGGCCGGGGACGAGGGCGCGCAGGCCGAGTACATCCAGTCGCTGCACCGGGCCGAGGCCGCCGCCGTGGTCCTCGGTCTCGGCCGTGCCTTCCCGGCCCCGCCGGACGTGATGCGCCGGGCCGCCGAGCGGTGCGGGCTGCCCATGGTCGTCCTCCACCGGCCCTTCCCCTTCGCGGAGTTGACCGAGGAGGTGCAGTCCCGGCTGGTCCGGCGGAAGTTCGCGGCGGTGAGCCTCTCCGAGGCCGTCCGCACCTCCCTCACCGGCCTCATCACCGCGGGCGCTCCGCTCCAGCGACTGCTCGACGAGGTCGCCCAGCACAGCGCCTGCCCGGTCGTCGTCACCAACCTCGCCCACCGCGTCCTCGCCACCGCGGGGGAGCGGCCGGCCGTGGACGACGTGCTGCGCGACTGGGAGCGCATCTCCCGGCAGGCCGGCGGCACCGAGGGCGACGGCTGGATCCGCGCCGAACTGGGCGGGCGTGGGGAACGCTGGGGGCAGATCCTGCTCTGCGGCTACCGCGGGGACACCGCGAGCGGACGGCTGCTGGCCGACCGGGCCGCCGAGGCCCTCGTCCTGCACCGCATGCTCGGCGGCACCTCGGCCCACACCTGGGAGGAGCAGTCCGCGCAGAGCCTGCTCACCGACCTCGTCAGCGGGGTCGTACCGGCTCGGCAGCTGCTGCCGCGGGCGCGGGCCGCCGGGCTGCCCGTCAACCGGCGGACGTTCGTGCCACTGGTCGTACGGGACGGTGATCCGGCCGAACTCGACCGGGTGCTGCGCCTGTTGGGGTTGCCCGGCCTTGTCGCCGAACTCGCCGACGGGGTCACCGCCGTACTGCTGAGCCTGGCCCGGGACCAGGACGCCGCGGTCCTGACGGCGAACTTCGCGGCCCGGCTGACGGAGACGGTCGTGGCCGCGGCCGACCCCCGTACATCCTGGGACGACGTCCCCGCCGGGATGCGCGAGGCCCGGCATGTGGCGGACGCCGTCGCCTCCGGGGTACTCGACCTCCCGGCTGTCGTACGGCTCAAGGACGTCCATCTGCGCGGGCTGATACGGCTGTTGCGGGACGACCCGCATGTGCAGTCCTTCGCGGAACGGGAGTTGGACGGGCTGCTGTGCGACTCGGGCACGGGATCGGGCGTCGGGGAGGGGCTGCTCGCCGTCCTGCGGACCTATCTCGCCACCGGCCGCAACAAGTCCCGCACGGCCCAGCTCCACCATGTCTCGCGCCCCGCGCTGTACCGGCGTCTCGAAGCGATACAGACCCGCCTCGGCGTCGACCTCGATGATTTCGAGCAGGCCGCCTCGGTGCACATCGCGCTCCTCGCGCATGACGCGCAACAGAGCTGAAACATGCCATGACCTGGGAAAACGGCGGTGAAACATGGGATCGCGCAAGGGTGACACCGTGACACGCCGCACGCCCGCAGACGTGACACGCTGCAACTCAAAGCCCGCTTTCGGACTTCCTAGATTGCTCGCACACCGAGTGACCGGAGGTCCCGATGAGCAGAGTGATCCGTGCCGCCCTCTTCCAGACCGCGTGGACGGGCGACAAGGAATCGATGATCCAGGTACACGAGCAGGCGGCCCGCGACGCGGCCGCGCAGGGTGCTCAGGTCCTGTGCTTCCAGGAGCTGTTCTACGGACCGTACTTCTGCCAGGTCCAGGACAAGGCGTTCTACGAGTACGCCGAGCAGATCCCGGACGGCCCGATCGTCAAGCGATTCCAGGCGCTGGCCAAGGAGTTGGGGATCGTCCTGATCCTGCCGATGTACGAGGAGGAGCAGCCCGGCGTCCTCTACAACACGGCTGCCGTGATCGACGCCGACGGCTCCTACCTCGGCAAGTACCGCAAGCACCACATCCCCCAAGTCCCTGGATTCTGGGAGAAGTTCTACTTCCGCCCCGGCAATCTCGGCTGGCCGATCTTCGACACCAAGGTCGGGAAGATCGGCGTCTACATCTGCTACGACCGCCACTTCCCGGAGGGCTGGCGGGCGTTGGGCCTCGCGGGTGCCGAGATCGTCTTCAACCCGTCGGCCACCTCGCGCGGACTCTCCGCCTACCTCTGGCAGTTGGAGCAGCCGGCCGCCGCCGTCGCCAACGAGTACTTCGTCGGCGCCATCAACCGGGTGGGTGTCGAGGAGCTGGGCGACAACGACTTCTACGGGACGACCTACTTCGTCGACCCGGAGGCCCAGTTCGTGGGCGAGGTCGCCTCCGACAAGGAGACCGAACTCGTCGTCCGCGACCTGGACCTGGCCAAGCTGCGGGAGGTCCGCGACCGCTGGCAGTTCTACCGCGACCGCCGTCCGGACGCCTACCCGCCGCTGACCGCACCCTGACCCAACCCACCACCCCGGCAGGAGAGGGACCATGAGCAGCCGTACCGTCATCCGCGGTGGTCTCGTCATCACGGCGTCCGACGAGATCCACGCCGACGTGCTGATCGAGGACGGCCGCATCGCCGCCCTCGCCGCCTCGGGCACGTCCGCAGCCGAAGCGTTCACCGGCGAGCGGACCCTCGACGCCACCGGGAAGTACGTCATCCCCGGTGGCGTCGACGCCCACACCCACATGGAGCTGCCCTTCGGCGGCACCTTCGCCTCCGACACCTTCGAGACCGGCACCCGGGCCGCCGCCTGGGGCGGTACGACCACGATCGTCGACTTCGCCGTGCAGAGCGTCGGCCACTCCCTGCGCGAGGGCCTGGACGCCTGGCACGCGAAGGCGGAGGGCAACTGCGCGATCGACTACGCCTTCCACATGATCGTCTCCGATGTGAACCAGGAGACGCTCAAGGAGATGGACCTGCTGGTCGAGGAGGGGGTGACGAGTTTCAAGCAGTTCATGGCCTACCCGGGCGTCTTCTACTCCGACGACGGCCAGATCCTGCGCGCCATGCAGCGCTCCGCCGAGAACGGCGGCCTGATCATGATGCACGCCGAGAACGGCATCGCGATCGACGTCCTCGTGGAGCAGGCGCTGGCCCGCGGCGAGACCGACCCCCGGTACCACGGCGAGGTGCGCAAGGCCCTGCTGGAGGCCGAGGCCACCCACCGCGCCATCAAGCTCGCACAGGTCGCCGGCGCGCCCCTGTACGTCGTGCACGTCTCGGCCATGGAGGCGGTGGCCGAGCTGGCCCGGGCACGCGACGAGGGGCTCAACGTCTTCGGCGAGACCTGCCCGCAGTACCTGTTCCTGTCGACCGACAATCTCGCCGAGCCGGACTTCGAGGGCTCGAAGTACGTGTGCAGCACACCGCTCCGGCCGCGCGAGCACCAGGCCAAGCTCTGGCAGGGCCTCAGGACCAACGACCTCCAGGTCGTCTCCACCGACCACTGCCCCTTCTGCTTCGTCGGCCAGAAGGAACTCGGCCGCGGCGACTTCTCGAAGATCCCCAACGGTCTCCCCGGCGTCGAGAACCGCATGGACCTGCTCCACCAGGCCGTCGTCGACGGGCACATCACCCGCCGCCGCTGGATCGAGATCGCCTGCGCCACCCCGGCCCGGATGTTCGGCATGTACCCGAAGAAGGGCACCATCGCCCCCGGCGCCGACGCCGACGTCGTCATCTACGACCCGCACGCCGAGCAGATCGTCTCCGCCGAGACGCACCACATGAACGTCGACTACTCGGCGTACGAAGGAAAGCGCCTCACCGGCCGGGTCGAGACGGTTCTCTCACGCGGCGAACTCGTCATCACCGAGCGGGAGTACACCGGGCACGCAGGGCACGGCGTCTACACCCCCCGTTCCACCTGTCAGTACCTCAACTAGGAGTGGCGCCCATGGACTTCGGACTTGTCCTGCAGACCGACCCGCCGGCCTCGAAGGTCGTCAGCCTGATGAAGCGCGCCGAGCGCAACGGCTTCACCTACGGCTGGACCTTCGACTCCGCGGTGCTGTGGCAGGAACCGTTCGTGATCTACAGTCAGATCCTCGCCAACACCACGAAGTTGACGGTCGGTCCCATGGTCACCAACCCGGGCACCCGCACCTGGGAGGTCACCGCCTCCACCTTCGCCACCCTCAACGACATGTTCGGCAACCGCACCGTCTGCGGCATCGGCCGCGGCGACTCCGCGATGCGCGTCGCGGGCCGCACCCCGAACACGCTGGCCCGCATCAGCGAGGCGATGAAGGTCATCCGCGCCCTCGGCTCCGGCCAGGAGGCCGACCTCGGCGGCACGGTCATCAGGTTCCCCTGGATCAAGGAGGACGCCGAACTCCCCGTATGGATGGCGGCGTACGGCCCGAAGGCGCTGAAGATGACGGGGGAGGAGGCCGACGGGTTCATCCTCCAGCTCGCCGACCTGTATCTGACCGAGTACATGGTCAAGGCGGTGAAGGACGCGGCGGTCGCGGCCGGCCGTGACCCCTCCGAGGTGAAGATCTGCGTCGCCGCCCCCGCCTACGTCACCGAGGACGACTCGCCCGAGGCGCTCGCCCACGCGCGCGAACAGTGCCGCTGGTTCGGCGGGATGGTCGGCAACCACGTGGCCGACCTGGTGTCGAAGTACGGCGAGCACTCGGCCGCCGTACCGGACGAACTCACGGACTACATCAAGGCCCGTGAGGGGTACGACTATTCGCATCACGGGCGGGCCGACAACCCGGACACCGCGTTCGTGCCGGACGAGATCGTCGACCGGTTCTGCCTCATCGGCCCCGTCGAGAAGCACATCGAGAAGCTCAACGCCCTGCGCGAGCTGGGCGTCGACCAGTTCGCCGTCTACGACATGCACGACGCGCAGGAGTCGACCATCGACGCGTACGGCGCGCAGGTCATCCCCGCACTCAACGCCTGATCAGCACCACTGAGACCCCCCACACCTTGTCTCCTCCCTTCCCGCCGTCCCGGGGAGGGAGGGCCCAAGGCCCCCGCACGGCCTTTCCCGTCCCGCTCACTGATTGGCCTGCCCATGACCGACACAGTCCCCACGGGGTCGCCGATATCGCAGTCCGCCGACACAGGCGGCCGCATCGAACTCAGCCCCGAGGCCTTTCCCGCCGACAGTCCCTTCGCCAACGACGACCTGCGTCCCGTACCGGTCTCCGAACGCAAGTGGACGACGTACAACTTCGCGGCCCTGTGGATCTCCATGGCCCACTGCATTCCCAGCTGGACCCTGGCCTCCGGCCTGGTCGCGCTCGGGATGGACTGGAAGCAGGCCGTCTTCACCATCGCCCTGGCCAACATCATCGTGCTGCTGCCGATGCTGGCGACCGGGCACGCCGGACCCAAGTACGGCATCCCCTTCCCGGTGCTGGCCCGCGCCTCCTTCGGACTGCGCGGCGCCAACATCCCGGCGCTGATCCGGGCGGCCGTGGCCTGTGGCTGGTTCGGCATCCAGACCTGGATCGGCGGCAGCGGAATCTTCGCCCTCGGCTCCAAACTCACCGGCGGGCACTGGGAGAACGCGGGGAAGATCGCCGGGAACCCATGGCCGCTGTGGCTGTGCTTCCTGCTCTTCTGGGCGCTTCAGATCGCGATCATCTACCGCGGCATGGACTTCCTGCGGCACTTCGAGAACTGGGCCGCGCCCTTCGTCATCGTCGGCGCGCTCGTGCTGCTGGTGTGGATCGCGGTCAAGGCGGACGGTTTCGGCGCGCTGCTCGACCAGCCCTCGAAGCTGGGCTGGGGTCCTGACTTCTGGCCGGTCTTCTTCCCGTCGCTGATGGGCATGATCGGCTTCTGGGCGACCCTGTCGCTGAACATCCCCGACTTCACCCGCTTCGGCGCCAGCCAGAAGGCGCAGACCTGGGGACAGGCTCTTGGGCTGCCTACGACCATGACGCTCTTCGCGGTCCTCGCGGTGCTGGTCACCTCCGGTTCCGAGGTCGTCTACGGCGAGGCGATCTGGGACCCGGTCACCCTCGCCGCCAAGGCGGACAACACCTTCGGGCTGCTCTTCGCGCTGATCATCGTGCTGGTCGCGACCATCTCGGTGAACATCGCGGCGAACGTCGTCTCACCGGCGTACGACCTCGCGAACCTCGCCCCGAAGCTCATCAACTTCCGTACGGGCGCGCTGATCACGGGCGTCGTCGGCATCCTGATCTTCCCGTGGAAGCTGATCTCGACGCCCGAGTTCTACATCTTCACCTGGCTCGGCGTGGTCGGCGGTCTGCTCGGCACGGTCGCGGGCATCCTCATCGCCGACTACTGGATCGTGCGCCGTACGGTTCTGCACCTGGCCGACCTCTACACGCCCGGTGGCCGCTACTGGTACTCCAACGGCTGGAACTGGCGGGCGATCCTCGCCTTCGTCGTCGGCGGGTTGCTCGCGGTCGGCGGCTCGTACTCGGGCGTCGGCGCCGACGGGTCCAAGACGGGACCCTTCCCGACGGACGGACTGATCCCGTTCCTCAAGCCTCTCGCGGACTACGGCTGGGCCGTGGGCCTGGGAACGTCGCTGGTGCTGTACGTCGCGCTGATGCTGCCGTTGGGGAGGGAGCAGGAGAGCGTGTGACGGTCATGCGGCTGGAGGGCGGCCGGTATTACCGGCCGCCCTCCAGCGCTGCCACCGCGTCCTTGGCGGCCTTGATGGCGCCCTTGTTGATGACGTCGGTGTCGGGCGCCTTCTTCGACTCGAAGTCGCTGCCGTTGTACGTGACGACCACCAGCGCGTTGGACGCCTGGACGATCACCGTGCCCTCGCGCGTCTGCTGCTTGTCCTCCGTGGTGAGGTTCACGACGGAGTAGCCCTGGTCCCCGAGGCCCGGAACATCCCCTCCGCCGCTCTTCTCCCCGATGCGCTCCTTGTACGTCTTCTGCGCTGATTCGTCCGAGTCCGTGATCTCGAAGGACACGTCGAGCCAGCGGTAGTCGTAGCCCTTGAGCGCGTTCCAGGAGCAGGTGCGGCGGAGCTTCGTGTCCGTGGACGGAATCTCCTTGCCGGCCGTCTTGGCGCCCGGAACCAGCGACTTGATGTTCTTCACGGTGACGCTGCCGCAGGGCGCGGGGGAGGAGGCGTACGTCTTCGAGGCCGCCGCGGTCGAGGGCGCCGACGCGGACTTGGTGCCACCGCCGCCCTTCGACGCGGACTCGTGGTCGACGGTCGGAGCGGGGCCGGACGACAGGGTCCAGCCCGCGGCGGCGAGCACGACGACCGGGGACAGACGCGCGGTCAGGGCGAGCGACAGGGGAAGGGAACGCACAGGCGCACTTCTCGTGGGGGATGGGTGCGGAGGTGGTCCGCACAGCGGACGGGGACGGCGCGGGGGTGTCGGTGCGGAGGGTGTCCGCACTGTGGACGGGACGCCAGTGTCACACGAGTCCCTGTGGGGCGGTAGTGCCAACTCGCTCCGTGCATGTGCGGTGACGGAGGCCCGTGGTTGACGCGTTGAGTGCCCTGTTATGTCCTCCCTGTTCGTCCTCCCTGTTCGTCCTCCCGTCAGGTCCGCGCGGGGTCGCGGGTGGACGCCTCAGGTTTGTACTCGGTCGCGGGTGAACGCCGATTCGATCCGGTCGACCGCGAGGAACGCCCCGTAGGAGACGAGTCGCACCAGATCGCCGTCGGTGTGCTGCGGGCCGCGCCACGCGGTCACGTCCTCGTCCGTGATGCGGTACGGCGCGAGCGCGGCCAGCAGCACGAGCCGTACCCCCGGCTGCTCGTCCCGGCCGGGGATGCCGGGGAGGCCGAGCGGGAGGTGATCGCCGTCCCAGTCCTGCAACACCTCCTCCACGAGGTCCTGGTCGTCGGCGTCGAGGAGGTCGGCGCCCACCATGGCCGCCCTGAGCAGTGCCGCGTACGCGTCACCGACGGCCGTGCCGCCCGCCCACGCGGGGGCCTCGCCGGCGTCCGGACGGTCCAGCAGCGTGAGGCTCTCACCGGGCGCGGCGGCCCGGCGCACGGCCCGCGCGAGGGTACGGCCCGCGATGCTGCGCACCGCGCGGAACCGCTGGAGGTTGCACGGCAGCATCTTCTCGGTCAGCAGGGCGGACACGACGCGGTTGATGAAGTGGAAGGCGAGCGCGGTGCCGAGATAGCCCGGGGCGTCCTCGCGCGGGAAGGGGAGCGGCCCGTCGCCGAGGGCCGCGCCCGGCACCCGGGTGCGCCGGCCCCAGGCCAGCACGCGCGCGTCCTTCTCGTCACGCGGCTCGTGTCCTTGGGCGACGCGCTCGGCCAGGGCGTGGTCGCCGGTGGCGTGCAGCAGCACGGTGTGCGCGTCCACGCAGAACGGGCACTTGTTGGCGAGTGACACCCCGAGTGCGGCGAGTTCCTTGCCGGTACGGCCGCCGGGGCCGGCGATCAGGGACTCGCGCATCAACGCCCAGGTGGCGGCGAGGAGTTCCGGCGCGGCGGAGAGCACCACGAAGGTGGGCGGCTCGTCGATGCCGAAGTCGTGGGACAGCTGCCGGTAGACCTCGGCGGTGCGTCCGGTGGCCGCCTTGGGCGGCAGGGGCTCGGTGTAGCGGAAGGAAGTGGACATGGGTGCCAGGGTGCGCCGGGCGAGGGGCCTCGGTCGTCGTACGGCGGAAGGGAGTTGGGCCTGCGCCGGCGGGGCGGGAGGGGGTGCCGGACTACTACGCCGGGAGTAGCCGCGGAGTTGTCCACAGGGCTGACGCGGGGGTCGGTACGGCGGTCTAGTGTGCGGACATGAGCGGGATCCAGGGCGGGACGGCCGCAGGCACGGCGTCGGGGACGGCCGACGGGACGGCGTTGAGGGCGACAACGGGGGCGGGGGTGGGGACGGTCGGCGGGACGGCCTCGGGGGCGGGGGCAGGGGCGACAACGGGGATGGGGACGGGGGCGGGGTCGGGCGCGGGTGTGCGGGTGGCCGCGCGTGAGCGGCTCGTCGACGTGGTCCTCGCGGTCCTCGTCGGCGCTCTCGTCGGGGTCACGGCGGCCTTCGACACGGACACGACCGTCGCCGACTACGCGCTGATCGCCGTCGCGTCGGCCGTGCTGGCGCTGTACCGCACGGCACCCAGGGCGGTGCTGGCCGTGGCGACGGCGAGCGGTGCGGCGTACGTCCTGCATGCCCACCCGGGATCGCCGGCCGCTCTCCCCGTCATCGCCGCGAGCCATGTGGCGGCCCGTGTGGGGCACCGCGCGTGGGCGGCCGCGGCGGGCGGGGTGTTCCTGGTGGCGTATCTCGCGACCGGCCCGACGACCCGGCAGATCGTCGAGCAGGCCGCGCTGCTCATGGGCTGGTTCCTGTGCGCGGTGGTGACCGGCCTCGCCGACCGCAACTGGCAGGCGTACCTCCGGCAGACGGAACAGCGCGCCCTGGAGGCGGAACGTACCCGGGAGGAGGTCGCGTTGCGCCGGGCGGGCGAGGAACGGCTGCGTATAGCAAGGGAGTTGCACGACTCCCTGACCCACAGCATCTCGATCGTCAAGCTCCAGGCGGGCGTGGCGGTGCACCTGGCCCGCAAACGGGGCGAGGAGGTGCCGGACGCCCTGCTGGCCATCCAGGAGGCGAGCGGTGAGGCCATGCGCGAACTCCGGGCCACGCTGGAGGTACTGCGCACCGACGAGCCCACGGGCACGCCGGCGTTGCTGGTGGAGCGGGCGCGGGCGGCGGGGCTCGCGGTGGAGCTGACGGTGGCGGGCGAGGAACAGCCGCTGGCGGCGACGGTCGACCGGGCGGTCTACCGCATCGTCCAGGAGGCCCTGACGAACGCGGCACGACACGCGGGGCCGGCCAAGGTGGGGGTGCGGCTGGCGTACGGCGAGGGATGCGTGACGGTCACGGTGGAGGACGACGGCAACGCCGACCCGAGGCGCCCCGTCACGCCCGGCATCGGTCTGCGGGGCATGAACGAACGCGTGACGGCGCTGGGCGGCACGCTGATCGCCGCCCCGCGCGCGGAGGGCGGCTTCCGCGTGCGGGCTGAACTGCCGGTGGAGGTGGCCGCGTGAGGGAGGTGCGCGGTGTCTCGCCGTCTGCCGGGCTGCCGTGGGAGGTGAGCGCGTGATCAGGGTGGCCCTCGTCGACGACCAGGCCCTGATGCGGGCCGGGTTCCGGGCGCTGCTCGACGCCGAGGACGGCATCGAGGTGGTGGGGGAGGCGGCGGACGGGGAGCGGGGCGTGGAGCTGGTCCGCACGCACGTGCCGGACATCGCGCTGATCGACGTACAGATGCCGGTGATGACGGGCATCGAGGCGACGCGCCGCATCGCGGCGGATCCGTCGCTGGCGGCCGTTCGGGTCGTGATCCTCACCAACTACGGCGTGGACGAGTACGTCTTCGAGGCGCTGCGGGCGGGGGCCAGCGGCTTCCTCCTCAAGGACACGGAACCGGCGGAGTTGTTGCAGGCGATCGAGGTGGTGGCGAAGGGGGAAGCCCTGCTGTCCCCGTCCATCACCCGCACCCTCATCGGCGAGTTCGTCTCCCGCCCACCCGACCGCGCCACCGCCCCCGGCCTGGAATGCCTCACCCGCCGCGAACTGGAGGTCACGGCACTGGCCGCACGCGGGCTCAGCAACGAGGAGATCGCCGAGCACATGGTGATCAGCCCGTTCACGGCGAAGACTCATGTGAGCCGGGCGATGACGAAGTTGGGGGCGCGGGATCGGGCGCAACTGGTGGTGTTCGCGTACGAGTCGGGGCTGGTGACTGCGCGTCAGCACTGAACCCCGCTTGATCCGGCGGAACGGCTTGTCCGTCCGGTGGCGCGGCAGGGACGATGTATGCCCGGCTGGCGCGGGCGCCCGGCCGGGCCGAACGAGGGGGCGCCTTGGCCAACGTGTACATCTCTTCGACCTTCCAGGATCTCCAGGAAGCCCGCCGACAGGTGTCCCAGACCATCCGACGGATGCAGCACACCGATGTCGCCATGGAGTACTACGGGGCCGAGGACGTACGTCCGCTCGACAAGTGCCTGGCCGACGTGGACGCATGCGATCTCTACATCTGCGTGGTTGCCTGGCGCTACGGATTCGTTCCCGACGGCGAGACCAGGTCGATCACCGAGCTCGAGTACGCGCGGGCCGTCGCCTCGGACAAACCAAGGTTGCTGTTCCTGTTGTCCGAAGAGGCCCCTTGGCCCATGAACCGTGCCGAGCGCAGCCCCGAGGCCATGGGCAGGCTGGCCGAGTTCCGCTCGACGTTGGAACGCGACAGGATCTGCGACAAGTTCATGGACGAGGTCGACCTGAGCAAGAAGGTCGGCGAGGCCATCCACCGGTGGGAGCGGCAACAGGGACGGCACCAGGGGTCCGCCGACTGGGAGACATATCGGCGCGCGATGTTCGAGGCGCACCGCTGGGTGAAGCTGGCGGTCATCGCCGGCGCGAAGCAGGACCGTCGGTTCGCGGAAATCCCGCTCACGGACGTGTTCGTACCGCAGCCCGTGCGTGGCGGCTCGCCGGAGTACGAGGTGACGTTCCCGCAGGGGGACGGCCTTGAGGAGGCGGAGACGGACGAGGCCGTCGAGGGCGCGCTCGGAGTGGGCGCGGGAGTGGGCGACGCGCCTGTCGAGCAGATCTGGGACGTGCTGGGACGTGAGCGTCGGCAGGTCTTCCTCGGTGCGCCGGGAAGCGGCAAGAGCACGTTGCTGCTGGATGCCCTGCTGCAACTCTGCGACACCGAACGAGGTCCGGACCGGTTGCCGGCCAACCTCCGGCATGCCCCGCTTCCCTTCCTCATCGAACTGCGGCAGTACGTCCTCGATCCCGCGACGAACTTCGTGGACTACATCGCCGCCACCATCGGCCGCCGGTACGGCGTGCACGTGGACGCGGAGCATGTGCGAGGGGTGCTCAACGAGCATGACCGCGTGGTCGTCATGTTCGACGGCCTGGACGAGGTGTTCGACCCGCACACCCAGAGTCAAGTGATCGAGGAGTTCCGGCAGTTCTCCCGCACCTTCGCGGGATGCCGTTTGGTGGTGACGTCCCGTATCGCCGGCTACTCGGCACTGGAACTCGAGCGTGACGAGTTCCACCACTACACCGTGCTCGGCTTCGGGATGCCGGAGGTCCGGGAGTTCGTCCCCAAGTGGTACAGGCACTACACCTGGCAGGGGGACGAGCGGGACGCCCAAGGGCTGATCAGACGCGTCTCGGAGAGCCCCCGACTGCTGGAACTGGCGGGAAACCCACTCCTGTTGACCATGATGGCGGTCATCTACAAGCACCACGACCTGCCGGAGAAGCGGCTCCAGCTCTACAAGCGATGCACCGAAGTGCTGTTGGAGGACTGGGAGGTCAAACGCAAGAAGATCTCCCGGGACGAGTCACTGCCGCTCGGTTTCCCCATGGTGGCGGAACAGAAGGCGGAACTGCTCCAGCAGGTCTCCATGTACATGCTGGAACACCAGCGCGTCGGGAGTGAACTGAACGCCATCGCGCGGGAGCCGCTGCTCGGCATCATTGCCGCCTATCTACAGAGCGAGTACCACAAATCGCCAGGTGAGGCGCGCGCGGTGGCCTCCGAGATCCTGGACCATCTCCGGGAGCGGACCTACGTCATCGCGGAGGTGGGTGAGCAGCGTTTCGGCTTCGTCCACCGCACGTTCATGGAGTTCTTCGCGGCACTGCACTGCAAGGCGGAGTTCAACCGTCGCGAGGCGGACTACGACTGGCTCACCCGTGAACTCTTCGGCGCGCACTGGCGCAAGAGTGAGTGGCGTGAGGTGCTGTTGCTGTTGATCGCCATGCTGAAGGAGCAGGATTCCCCCGTACGCAAGGTGATCGAGCATGTGCGCGCCGAGGAGGTGACCGGGCTTCCGGTGCAACTGGGCTTCGCCGCACGGGCCCTTGCCGAGGTGGGGGCGACCGATGACGCGTGGTCCCGCCAACTGGTCCACGACCTCGTGGAAGCGATCAGTGCGACGGCGCGACAGCAGACCGACGCCCACACCGCCAACGCCTTTCTCGACGACGCGCTCGGTTCCTTCTCGGTGCTGGCCTCGACCGTCACCCTGCGGAAGACGACGCGCAAGGTCATCGACAGCCTCGCGGTCGGTAGAACCATCCGCAGCAAGATGATCGGCTTCCAGCTTCAACTGGCCTTGCGTACCAAGGACGAGCGTCGCGCCTTCGCTCTGGAGTCCCTGACCGATTCGCAGGAATCCGTGCGCAGGGGCGCGATCGCGGCGCTCGAACGTGAGTGGCCAGGGCGCCAGGACGTGGCGGTGGCGCTGGCCGACGTGGTCAGGAGCGACCGGATATTCCGGGTGCGGATGTCCGCCTTGCAGGCGCTGGACCGCAGTTGGCCGCACGCGCCGGAGATCCTGGACGCGATCGGGGCCAGAGCGCAGTCGGAGACGGCGTACACGGTGATCATCGACCTCGTCTCCTATATGGCCCGGCGGTGGGGTGGGGACGAGCGCGCTTTCAACGTTCTGTTGTCGTTCTGCGGGGCGGAGGCACGGGTACGGAATCCGTACATTGACGCGGCCCCTGTCCGAAATGCCTTCGTGCGAGCCGTGGTCGACGGATGGCGAGGACGGGACGACTGTGCCGCGACCCTTCGAGCACGCTGGCTCAGCACCGACGTCAAGCAGTCGGTGGCGACGGCTCTCGCAGCGCTCGCTGCCGGCTGGTCGGACGACCCGGACACCAGGGAGTGGATTCTCGGGGAGATCGTCACCTGGCAAGAGGTGTTCGCGTGGCCTGGAGACGCGTACGCGCTTGCCGTTCCTCTGTTCGCCTCCCTGCTCGCGGACCCGGAGGCCGCTTCCTGGATGCTCGACAAGATCGAGGACGTCGGCTTGGCCGTCAGGGTGCGGCGGTGGATGGTCAGGGCTCTGGCTGCTTCAGGCGGGGACACGGCCGTGCTCGAATGGATCGAGCAGCGTCTCCGCGTGGAGCCCGACGCCGATGTCAGGGTGGAACTGATCAACGCATGGAGTAATACACCGAAAAACACTCGGAATCGTGACTCCGTACTGGAAGAGCGCGTCGCCGACGATGAGGACGGTCGAATCCGTGCCCATGCTTTCATGCTGCTCTTCGATGTGACACCGCCGCAGGAGCAAGAGGATCTGACCCGTCGAATCCTCTCCGGCGAAAATGATCCTTCGGTACGGCAGCAGATCCTCTTCCGCGTTGCCGTGTGCGATTCTCCCTGGTCGGGAAAGCTCCTGGTGGAGCAATTCGCCGTCGAGGACGAGGGTGCCAGGAGAAAGATCCTCGCTCATATTTTGAACGAGGACTCATTCGAATATTACGGCGTATATCGCGGCGGCTACCGTGTGGATCCCGATTACTTCTCGTTGGACGACAAGCGGAGCGAAGACGAGATTGTCGATGATATCGATGATGCGGCTCAGTGGCTCTACTGGCCGGACGACGACGAGGACGCCTACTTGGAGCGTGCCGCCGGACTGTTCGTCTACGCGGCCAACGCTGACCCGAGCGCCGAGCTGAGGTCGCTGGCTGCGAAAATCCTGAAGGTGCTGGCCCGTTACAGCAGTACGGCCAGAAGAGCATCGGAACCGCAGAGCTGACCAACTCCCCTTGAGTGAGGACCCCCGTGTTCACCACCCGCCCCACCCTCCAGGGCACCTTCGGAATGGTCTCCTCCACGCACTGGCTGGCCTCGCAGTCGGCGATGGCGGTGCTGGAAGACGGTGGCAACGCCTATGACGCCGCCGTGGCCGGGGCGTTCGTGTTGCATGTCGTCGAGCCTCATCTCAACGGGCCTGCGGGAGAGGTGCCCATCCTGTTGGCGCCCGTTGACGGGGACGTACGCGTGTTGTGCGGGCAGGGAGTTGCTCCCGCCGGCGCCACCGTCGCGCATTACAAGTCGCTCGGGCTCGACCTCGTACCCGGCACCGGGCCCCTAGCCGCCGCCGTTCCCGGTGCCTTTGATGCCTGGATGGTGCTGCTTCGGGACTACGGGACCAAGTCGCTCGCCGACGTGCTCAAGTACGCCATCGGGTACGCCGAAGACGGGCACGCGCCCGTGGAGAACGTCGGGGCGACCGTCGAGACCGTGCGGGAGTTGTTCGAGAAGGAGTGGACCTCGTCGGCGGAGGTGTATCTGCCGGGTGGGAAGGCTCCGAGGGTCGGTGAGCTGTTCCGTAACCCCGCTCTCGCCGCCACCTGGAAGCGGCTCCTCGGTGAGGTCGACGGCGCCGGGGACCGGGGCGCGCAGATCGAGGCCGCGAGGGATGTGTGGCGTACCGGGTTCATCGGCGAAGCGCTCGTGCGGCAGGCGCAGCGGCCCACCATGGACACCAGCGGGGAGCGGCATGCCGGGACGCTCACCGGTGACGATCTCGCCCAGTGGTCCGCCACCTACGAGGCGCCGGCGACGTACGACTGGAACGGGTGGACGCTGTGCAAGGCCGGGCCCTGGAGTCAGGGACCGGTGTTGTTGCAGCAGCTGGCCCTGTTGCCCGCCGAGCTGCCCGTGTACGGGTCCGCCGAGTACGTGCATCTGCTCATCGAGGGGTGCAAGCTCGCCATGGCCGATCGGGAGGCCTGGTACGGGGATGCCGATGAGGTGCCGCTCGGGGAGTTGCTGGCGGACGGGTACAACGCCGGGCGGCGGGGGCTCGTGGGGGAGAAGGCGTCATACGAGCTGCGGCCCGGGAGTCCTGGGGGGCGGGCTCCTCGACTGTGCGCGCAGGCGTATGTCGTGGCCTCCGACGAGCCCGGGGTCGGTCCCATGGGCGTCGGCGAGCCGACCGTCGCGAAGCCGACCACGTCACCCGTGCCGGGCGAGCCCGGCGTCGGGGCCGATGGGTCCACTCGGGGCGACACCTGTCATCTCGACGTCGTCGACCGGTGGGGGAACATGGTCGCCGCCACGCCCAGTGGAGGCTGGCTCCAGTCCAATCCCGTCGTGCCCGAGCTCGGCTTTCCGCTCGGTACCCGGCTCCAGATGACCTGGCTGGAGGAGGGGCTCCCGAACTCGCTCACGCCGGGGCGGCGGCCTCGCACCACTCTCACTCCCTCCGTCGCGCTGCGTGACGGGGTTCCTGTGATGGCCTTCGGTACGCCTGGAGGCGATCAGCAGGATCAGTGGCAGCTGCACTTCTTCCTCGCCGTCGCGCTGCGGTCGGCGGTGCGGGGCGGGCTTGATCTTCAAGGGGCCATCGACGCTCCCAACTGGCACAACGACAGCTTTCCCGGCTCCTTCTACCCGCGCGGGATGCGGCCGGGGAGTGTCACGGTCGAGGCGCGCATGGACGCGGGCGTGGTGGAGGAGCTGCGGCAGCGTGGGCATGACGTGACCGTCGGTGATGCCTGGTCCGAGGGGCGGCTGTGCGCGGTCGCCCGGGATCCGGGGACCGGGGTGCTGTCGGCGGCCGCCAATCCGCGCGGGATGCAGGGGTACGCCGTGGGCCGATGAGCCCCGGGGCCGCACCTCCGCGAGTTCATCCCGATTCCGCCCGGCATCCACCCGCCGGGTAGGGATTGTCAGTGGCGCGTGCTCTCATGGGGTCATGATCGAAGACACGGAAACCATCGAGGAGTTTCTCGCCCGCCACTCGGCCGACGTGGAGGAGGCGGTCCGCAAGGCCGCCGCGGCCGAGATCATGCCCCGCTTCCGCCGGCTCGCCGCCCACGAGGTCGACGAGAAGAGCGGACCGCACGACCTGGTGACCGACGCCGACCGGCTCGCCGAGCAGTATCTGACCGAGACGCTGGGCGCGCTGCTGCCCGGATCAGTGGTGGTCGGGGAGGAGGCGGTGCACGCCAACCCGGCGTCGTACGAGGCGATACAGGGCGACGCCCCGGTGTGGATCGTCGACCCCGTCGACGGGACGCGGCAGTTCGTGCACGGCGACCCCGGCTTCTGCACGCTGATCGCGCTGGCGCAGGGCGGCGTCGTGCGCGCCTCGTGGACATACGCCGCCGCCCGCGACCAACTCGCCACGGCGGTACGGGGCCAGGGCGCCTTCCTCGCCGGGGAGCGGCTGTACGCCGGGCCGCCCGAGCCCGGCCGCGACCTCGAAGTGGCCACCTCCCACCCGGACTACACGACGGACGAGCAGAAGCGCGCCCTGCGCGGACTGTGGACGGACGGACTCGCACCGCGTCCCTGCGGCTCGGCCGGACTGGAGTATCTGGCCGTCGCCCGCGGACAGTTGGACGCGACCGCCTTCTCCTGGGAGGCCGCCTGGGACCACGCCGCGGGTCTGCTCCTGGTGGAGGAGGCGGGCGGCGCCCACCTCACCCGCTCCGGCGAGCCGTTCCGCATCACCGGCGGCAACGCCCTGCCGTTCACCGCCGCCCGGGACACCGCGACCGCGCGGCGCATAGCGGCGGTGCTGGCCGGCACCGTCTGAAGTCCAGCGGGGCACCAGCGGCCCATGGTCGGATGTCGACCAGCGGCCAACGACGGGGGACATTCGACCAGTGGCCGTTGGCCGTTGGCCGGATGTCGGTCATCGGTCATCGGTCATAGGTCACGGACCGGCGGCCGGCTCCCGTCCGTCGACCGGTGGTGATCGTGTGGGCATCCGCGGCCGTCGACCTCCCCCCGCGGCCCGGCGCTGTCAGTGCCCCGTCATATCCTGATCCAGTGGCCATCGGCTGACGAAGGGGTCCGAAGGTGCCGTCGATGCTCGATGCGGTCGTGGTGGGTGCGGGGCCGAACGGACTGACGGCTGCCGTGGAGCTGGCGCGCCGCGGCTTCTCCGTGGCCGTTTTCGAGGCGCGTGACACCGTCGGCGGAGGAGCCCGCACCGAGGAGCTCACCCTCCCCGGTTTCCGGCACGACCCGTGCAGCGCGGCGCACCCCCTGGGGATCAACTCCCCGGCGTTCCGCGCCCTGCCCCTGGAGCGGTACGGACTGGAGTGGCTCCAGCCCGAGCTGCCCATGGCCCATCCCTTCACCGACGGCACCGCCGCCGTGCTGTCCCGGTCGGTCGCCGAGACGGCCGCCTCGTTCGGGGCACGCGACGCGGGGGCGTACCGCAGGCTGGTCGAGCCGTTCCTGCCCAAGTGGGACACCCTGGCCCGTGACTTCATGTCGCTGCCCCTGACCGCCCTGCCCCGCGACCCGGTGACCCTCGCCCGGTTCGGGCTCGTCGGGCTGCCGCCGTCGACCTGGCTGATGCGCCGCTTCCGTGACGAACCGGCCAAGGCCCTGTTCTCCGGCCTCGTCGCCCACGTCATGGCACCCCTCTCCGGCTTCGCCACCGGCGCCATCGGCCTCGTCTTCGCCCTCGCCGCGCACGCCCGGGGCTGGCCCGTCGCGCGTGGCGGCTCCCAGTCGATCTCCGACGCGCTCGCCGCGTACCTCAAGGACCTCGGCGGCGCCGTCCACACGGACTACGAGGTCAAGCGCCTCGACGACCTCCCGCCCGCGCGCGCGTACGTCTTCGACACCTCGCCCACCGCGCTGGCCCGGATCGCCGGCCTCGGCCGCTACTACGACGGCTACCGGTACGGCCCGGGCGTCTTCAAGGTCGACTACGCGCTCGACGGCCCGGTGCCCTGGACCGCGCCGGAGGCCCGTGTCGCCGGGACCGTGCAGATCGGCGCGAGCAGTGCGGAGATCGGCACCGCCCTGCGGGCCGCGTCCCGCGAGGGCCGGGCCCCCGACAAGCCGTTCATGATCACCGTGCAGCCGAGTGTGGTCGACCCGACCCGGGCGCCCGAGGGCAAGCAGGTGTTCTGGGCCTACGGCCACGTCCCCAGCGGCTGGGACGGCGACCTCACCGATGCCCTCGAACGCCAACTGGAGCGTTTCGCCCCGGGGTTCCGCGACCGCGTGCTGGCCCGCGCCACCGCCGGCCCGCCCGAACTCGCCGCCCGCAACGCCAACTACGTCGGCGGCGACATCGGCTCCGGCGCGGTCACCGGCCTCCAGATCCTGCTGCGCCCCAAGCTCTCCCTGTCCCCGTACGGCACCCCGCATCCGGCTGTCTTCATCTGCTCCTCGGCCACTCCGCCGGGTCCCGGTGTGCACGGCATGTCCGGCCACAACGCGGCGAAGGCGGTCTGGCGGCGGCTGCGGCAGCAGCAGGCGTGAGCCCGATGCGGCGGACGCGGAAGCACACCGTTCCGTTGCGGGCCGGCGCCCCGGTCGCCGCCGCGGCTCTCGGTGTCGTCCACCCCCCTCGCGCGACGGAGGACGTCGAGCTGGGCGGCGTACGGATCAGAGCGGGGGAGGGTGTGGTCGTGGCGCTTCAGGCGGCCGACCGGGACCCGTCGGTGTACGGGGCCCGGACGGGTTCGACATGCGTCGGGACACGAGCGGGCAGCTGGCCTTCGGGCACGGCCTGCACCAGTGCGTCGGTCAGTCCCGGGCTGGGGGGCGCTTCCCGTGACCTGGTGAGGCCCCGCGAGACGCCGGGCCGGCTGGCAGAGTGGGCCCATGACCACGATCACGCTCGTCCAGGGCGACATCACGCGCGAGAGCGTCGACGCGATCGTCAACGCGGCGAACTCCTCCCTCCTCGGCGGGGGAGGAGTGGACGGCGCCATCCACCGGCGCGGCGGCCCGGCGATCCTGGAGGAGTGCCGGGCGCTGCGTGCCGCGCGGTACGGCAAGGGGCTGCCGACCGGCCAGGCGGTCGCCACCACGGCCGGTGAGCTGGACGCCCGCTGGGTGATCCACACCGTCGGCCCGGTGTTCAGCCGCAGCGAGGACCGCTCCGACCTGCTGGCCTCCTGCTACCGGGAGTCGCTGAAGGTCGCCGACGAACTGGGCGCCCGTACGGTCGCGTTCCCGGCGATCTCCACGGGCGTCTACGGCTGGCCGATGGACGACGCGGCCCGCATCGCCGTACAGACGGTGCGGGCCGCGCGGACCTCGGTGACGGAGGTCAGGTTCGTGCTCTTCGGCGAGCAGGCGTACGAGGTGTTCGCGGCGCGAACCGACGACTGATCCGGTCGGTCCGGATCGACCGCCCGGCCTGCTCGGCTCAACCGGGCCTGCCCGGACCAACCGGGCCTGCCCGGCCCGACCGGCCTGCGAGGCCCGCCCGGCCTGCCCGGACCAACCGGGCTTGCCCGGCCTGCTCAGCTTGCCCGGACCGCCCGGACCGCCCGGACCGCCCGGACCGCCCGGACCGCCCGGACCGCCCGGCCTGCCCGGACCAACCCGCCCGACCAGCTGGTCAGCGGCTGGTCACGCCGCCGGAGGGGCGGGCAGCGTCGGTACCGCTCCGCCGAGCAGGCCCGTGACGAGGTCGAGCACCGGTGACAGAAGCCCCGTCACCGTGCTCAGCACTCCGCCGAGGTCCAGCGAGGTCAGCGAGCTGAGCAGGCCGCTGACCGCGGACTGGACCTGGGCGACGAGGTCGTCCACGGGGTCCGCGGCCTGGGTCGACACCGCTCGGTCCGCGGGGGCCTCCACGGCCCGCAGACGCTCCTGGACGGTGGTGCTCCAGGCGCGGAGCTCCTCCGCGTACGAGGTGGCCCCGGCCGGGTCGAGCCTCGTACCCTCCGCTGTCAGCGAATCCAGAAGTCTTTCCGTCTCGGCGTCGGCCCGCGCGGCGGACTCGGCGACGCTCAGACCCGGCACATCCCGGCCCACGTCGCCGACGGCGGCAGCGGTGCCGGCCTGGCCGAAGACCAGCGCGGCGCAGACCAGGGGCGGCACGAGAAGGCCGCGGGAGACAAGGGCGCGCATGAAGATCCTTTCGAAGCGCTCGAACTACAGTCCTTGCGCCCACGGTGAGAACGGGGCAGGTGCCCCGCAAACCGATCAAGTGGCCCACATCTCCCCTCGCGCCCGCCGCGCGGCGACCCTGACCAGGCCGTTTCGCCGTGAAGGCAGGCCCATCCGGGTCCGGCGGTCCGTTCGCCCGTCAGGGTGCGGGCGCAGCCGTACACCGCAGCCTCGTCGAGTACCTCGCCGAACTCCTCACCGCCGGCGACACCCGCGTCGTCCACCACCGCCAGGGCTGGACATCCCTCCGGTGAGGCGGCCCGCGACATGCGCTCCGTGTGCACCGGCCCGATCATGGAACCCCCTGTCCCGGACAACGGGAGGTGCCCTTGGGGACGGACCCCCCGCTCCCGCGGACCCTGCTGTCCGCGGACGTCGAAGCGCTGCTGGCGGGCGCGGACCCGGATCTGGGGCGGGAGTACCGGTTGCTGCGGGACGTCGTGGAGGGCGGGTCGGCGGCCGTCGCCGTCCTCGACACCCGGCTGCGCTACGTGTACGTCAACCCTCACATGGCCCGGATCAACGGCGTACCGGTGAGCGAGCACCTGGGCCGCACCCTCTCTGAGGTCGTGCCCGGCGCGGAGCGGCCCGTCGAGGTGCCGTGGGCGGTGCTGCGCGACGGCCGCCCCCGTGACGTCGTCATCTCCGGCAGCACGGGCACCGGCGACCGCCGCGCGCCCCGGGAGTGGCACTGCACCTACCACCGGCGCCATGACGCGCGGGGTGAGGTCGTCGGCCTGGTGGCCGTCGCCGTGGAGGTCACCGAGCCGCGCCGCTACGTCACCGAGCTGGAGCGGGCTCACGGCCGGATGGCCATGCTGCACACGGCCGCCCTGCGCATCGGCACCACGCTCGACCTGGAGACGACCTGCCGGGAACTCGTCGACTTCGTGGTGCTGGACCTCGCGGACGGGGCCTCCGTCGACCTGGTGGCCGAGGACGACCCGGCCGACCCCGTGCCCCACGGCTTCGTCCGGCTGCGCCGCGCCGCCGTCAGCAGAAGCCCGGAGCTGGCCGAGCGGCTCGGCCGCCCGCCCGTCCTCGACGAGGTCAACGAACACGGCCCCACGTCCCCTGTGCGCCGCGTCCTGGAACGCGGCCGGCCGCTGCTGACGAGCGTGCCCGGCAGACGGCCGCCGGGGCTGCGCGGGCCGTACGCCGACCGGCTGGTGGAGTACCGGGCCGCCGGCATCCACTCCGGGCTGGTCGTGCCGCTGACCACCGACTCCCGGAGCGTGGGCGTCCTCGCCATGGTCCGGGCGGGCTCTTCGCCGGCCTTCACCATGGAGGACGGCGTGGTCGCCCAGGAACTCGCCGGCCGCGCCTCCCGCGCCCTCGAACGCGCCCGCCACTACGCCCGCGAGCACACGATGGCGCTGGAACTCCAGCGGGCCCTGCTCAGTGAGCCGACCCTCCCGCATCCCGACCTGGAGACCGCCTCCCGCTATCTGCCCGCCGACGACAGCGCGGTGGTCGGCGGCGACTGGTACGACTCGCTGGCCCTCCCACGGGGCCGGAACCTGCTCGTCATCGGCGATGTGATGGGCCACGGTGTGGAGGCCGCCGTGGCGATGAGCCACTACCGGTCCATGCTCAGAGCGCTCGCCTTCTCCTCAGGGCTGCCGCTCCACGAGATGCTCTATGCCGCCGACCGCATGATCGCGGCGTCCGGCTTCGACCGCGTCGCCACCTGTCTGCTCGCCCTCGGCGACCCGGCCACCGACACCATCAGCTACGCCAACGCCGGCCATCTGCCCCCGCTGCGGATCAGCCCCGAGGGCCGGGTGGAACTGGTCCCGCTCCCCGCGGGCCCCCCGCTCGGCACGGGCCTGGGCGCCTACGAGACCGTCACCCGCCCCGCTCTGCCCGGCGGCACCCTGCTCCTCTACACCGACGGCCTGGTGGAACGCCGGGACGAGGACATCGACACGTCCCTCAGGCGCCTGACCGACCTGCGCCTGCCGCCCGGTGGTGGCCTCGACGAGATTCTCGACGGCATCCTGGCGCACGCGGCGACGGGGTCCGTGCACGACGACATCGCACTGCTGGCGGCTCGGGCGCGCGACGTGCAGAGAGCGGGCGTTCAGGAGGTCCCGGTCCGCTGAGCTGCCGCCCGCCGCCCCAGCCCCAGCCCCAGAGCGGCCAGCAGCACCGCGAGCACCGCGTACCCGTACGTCAGCGTCGCCGCCACGGCCACCCCCGCGACCAGCAACGGCCCGCCCGCGTCGCCCAGTTCACGCCCCAGCTCGGCCGCGCCCATGGTCTGCCCCAGCCGTTCCCGCGGGGTCGACGAGGCGAGCGCGGCGAAGCCCAGCGGGGTGATCAGACCGGTGCCCGCGCCGATGAGCGCGGCGGCGAGCAGAATGCCCGCGAGGCCCGGCAGTGTCGCGCAGGCCAGGCCCGCCGCCGCGAGCAGCAGCCCGACGGTCAGCCCGCCCCGAGCGGTGATCCGTCCCGCGTCCAACGCCCGCCCCGCCCGCGGCTGGACGACCGCCGCACACGCGGCCAGCACCGACACCGCCGCCCCGGTCGCCACCGTCCCCAACCCGGCCACCGCCCCCGACACCGGCAGGAACCCGACGCCCACCGACAGCGCGGCGGTCGCCCCGGCCAGCGCGGCCGTCGGCACCAGGAACGCGGGCAGGGCCAGCCGCCGCGCCAGGTCGAGGACCGTCTGCCGGGCCCGGGGGAGCGGCGGTACGACGGGTACGGCGACCAGCGCCCACACCGCCACCGTCGCGCCCAGCAGCGCCAGCACCGTGAACAGCAGGCGGAGCCCGCCCGCCCACACCAGCACCCCGCCGAGCAGCGGGCCCAGCGTGTAGCCGACGGACTTGTGGAAGCCGTAACTCCCGAACGCCCGCCCGTGTTTGGCGGCCGGGTTCAGCCGGGCCACCAGCGCCGACGCGGCGGGGGAGAAGGCGGAGGCGGCCGCGCCCTGACCGAGCCGGGCGGCCCACAGCCACCCCGGGCTGTCGGCGAGGGCGTACAGCGCGGACGCCACGGCGAACGCCACCAGCCCACCCAGCAGCACCGGCCGCGCCCCGATCCGGTCGGCGATCGTGCCGAAGACCGGCTTCAGCAGAACCTCGGCACCGTCGTACAGGGCCAGCAGCCCGCCCAGGACGAGCAGGGAGGTGACGGCGTCGTCGGTGTCGGCGCCCAGGTTCGCGGCGATGCCGTGCGCGCCGAAGGCGGTGGTGAAACCGGCCGCGTAGAGCGGCCACATGCGGTGGCGAGGAGCCCCGGCCGTCTCAGTCGGTGGTGTCACTGAGGCCCAGCCGCAGGTGCTCCACGTGGTAGACGGCCTGGTCGAGGAGTTCGGCGACATGGTGGTCGTGCAGCGTGTAGACGACCGAGCGGCCGCGTCGCTCGCCGATCACCAGACCGAGGTTGCGCAGCAGCCGCAGCTGGTGCGAGCACGCCGACTGCTCCATCCCCACCTCGGCCGCCAACTCCGTGGCGGGCAGCGGTCCTTCGCGCAGCCGCGCCAGGATCAGCAGCCGGGAGGGCGTCGACAGGGCCTGGAGCGTGGTGGCGACCTTCGCGACATTGCCCGCGTCGAGGCGTACGCGCTCCTCGGCGGTGCTGGTGACGGCTCCATGACCCATGCGGGGTATCTTACTCACCGTACATGAACAGATGAATGAGTCTTCATGTGTTCCTGTATGGTGGCCGGGTGTCAGCGACTCTTGCCCCCTCCCGCACCCCTGCCCCCACCCGCACCGCGCCCCATCGCCGCACCCGCGTCCTCGCCCTCCCCGAGGCCCGCTGGGCGCTCGCCGCGACGGCCGCGTTCCTGGTGGCCCTCGCCCTGGACCTGTCCGGCGCCCCCGCCTGGGCGTACGGGCCGCTGTACGCCATCGCCTATGTCACCGGCGGCTGGGAGCCCGCGCTCGAAGGGCTGCGGGCACTGCGCGAGAAGACGCTCGACGTCGACCTGCTGATGATCGTCGCGGCTCTCGGCGCCGCCGCCATCGGCCAGGTCCTCGACGGGGCGCTGCTGATCGTCATCTTCGCCACCTCCGGCGCCCTGGAGGCCCTGGCCACCGCCCGCACCGCCGACTCCGTGCGCGGCCTGCTCGACCTCGCGCCCACCACCGCGACCCGACTGTCCGAATCCGGCGCGGAGACCGTCGTCCCGACCGCCGAACTCGCCGTGGGCGACGTGCTGTTGGTCCGCCCGGGGGAGCGGATCGGCGCCGACGGACGCGTCCTGGACGGGGCCAGCGAGGCCGACCAGGCGACCATCACCGGTGAACCCCTCCCCGTGGTCAAGCGCCCCGGCGACGAGGTCTTCGCCGGCACCCTCAACGGCACCGGCGCGCTGCGCGTCCGCGTCGCGCGCGACCCCGCCGACTCCGTCATCGCCCGCATCGTGACCCTGGTCGAGGAGGCGTCCCGCACCAAGGCGCCGACGCAGCTGTTCATCGAGCGGATCGAGCAGCGGTACGCCGTCGCGGTCGTGGCCGCCACGCTCGCCGTCTTCGCCGTCCCGCTCGCCTTCGGCGCCGACCTCACCGGTGCCCTGCTCCGCGCGATGACCTTCATGATCGTCGCCTCGCCGTGCGCGGTCGTCCTCGCGACGATGCCGCCCCTGCTGTCCGCCATCGCCAACGCCGGCCGGCACGGAGTGCTGGTCAAGTCGGCGGTGGCGATGGAGCGGTTGGGGGAGATCGACGTGGCGGCCCTCGACAAGACGGGGACGCTGACGGAGGGGGCGCCGGAGGTGACGGCGGTACGACCGACGCCGGACTCCGGCCTCGATGCGGACGCCCTGCTCGCGCTGGCCGCCGCGGCCGAACTGCCCAGTGAGCATCCGCTGGGCCGGGCGATCGTGACGGCGGCACGGACGAGGGACCTGCGGATCGCACGCGCCGAGGACTTCACCGCCGTCCCGGGGCAGGGGGTCTCCGCCACCGTCGAGGGGCGGTCCGTGAGCGTCGGCCGGGCGGAGTCCGTCGACAGTGACGCCACCGTCGTCCAGGTCACCCGTGACGGTGTCCCCGTCGGCACCCTCACCCTCACCGACCGCCTGCGTCCCGCGGCCCCCGCCACGACCGCCGCCCTCACCGCCCTGACCGGTACTCCTCCCACGCTCCTGACCGGCGACAACGCCCGCGCCGCCGCCCGCGTCGCCGAGGCCGCCGGTCTCACCGACGTCCGTGCCGGCCTGCTCCCCGAGGGCAAGGTGAACGCCGTACGGGAGATGCAGGACGCCGGCCGCAAGGTGCTGTTCGTCGGGGACGGCGTCAACGACGCGCCCGCGCTCGCCGCCGCCCACTCCGGGGTCGCGATGGGCCGCGTGGGCTCCGACCTGGCGCTGGAGACCGCCGACGCCGTCGTGGTGCGGGACGAGCTGACGGCCGTACCGGCGGTCGTACGGCTGTCCCAGGCCGCCCGCGCGCTGGTCGTGCAGAATCTCGTCATCGCCGGGACGTTCATCACCGTCCTGGTGGTGTGGGGCCTGGTGGGACACCTGCCCCTGCCGCTCGGCGTCGCGGGCCACGAGGGCTCCACCGTCCTCGTCGGCCTGAACGGGCTGCGGCTGCTGCGGGAGTCGGCCTGGCGATCCGGGCAGGCGCAGCCCGCGCGACGTTGATGTCGGATTCCCGCCAGCCGACCCTGCGCCGCTGCACCATGCTGGGCGTATGCAGAAGGGGATGCACACCGACACCGAGCGCTGCGTGCGCGCCGTCCAGTCCAAGGACGCCCGGTTCGACGGGTGGTTCTTCACGGCGGTCCTGACGACCCGGATCTACTGCCGGCCCAGTTGCCCGGCCGTGCCGCCCAAGCCCGCGAACATGACGTTCTACGCGAGCGCGGCGGCCTGCCAGCAGGCCGGGTTCCGGGCCTGCAAGCGGTGCCGTCCGGACACCAGCCCCGGCTCTCCCGAGTGGAACGAGCGCGCGGACCTGGTGGCCCGGGCGATGCGGCTGATCGCCGACGGGGTCGTGGACCGCGAGGGCGTGCCGGGACTGGCCGTCCGGCTCGGCTACAGCACCCGGCAGGTCGAACGCCAGCTCCTCGCCGAACTGGGCGCGGGCCCGCTCGCGCTGGCCCGCGCCCAACGCGCCCAGACGGCACGTCTGTTGATCGAGACCACGGCCCTGCCGATGGCGGAGATCGCGTTCGCCGCCGGCTTCTCCTCCATCCGCACCTTCAACGACACCGTGCGCGAGGTCTTCGCGCTCTCACCGAGCGAGCTGCGGTCGCGCGTGCCGCGCAGGAACGTGGGTGCGGTGACCCCCGGGGTTCTCACCCTCCGCCTGCCGTTCCGCGCCCCCCTCAACCCCGACAACCTCTTCGGCCACCTCGCGGCGACCGCCGTGCCCGGGGTGGAGGAGTGGCGGGACGGCGCCTACCGCCGCACACTGCGACTGCCGTACGGCCACGGCATCGTGGCGCTCACCCCGAACCCCGACCACATCGCCTGCCGCCTCACCCTGAGCGACCTGCGCGATCTGACGGTCGCCATCAGCCGCTGCCGCCGCATGCTCGACCTGGACGCCGATCCGGTGGCGATCGACGACCAGTTGCGCACGGACCCGGTGCTGGCACCGCTGGTCGCCAAGGCGCCGGGGCGGCGGGTGCCGCGCACGGTGGACGAGGCGGAGTTCGCGGTCCGGGCGGTCCTGGGCCAGCAGGTCTCGACCGCCGCCGCCCGCACCCACGCGGCCCGCCTGGTGACGGCCCACGGCGACCCGGTGGACGACCCCGAGGGCGGCCTCACCCACCTCTTCCCCTCCCCGGAGCAACTAGCGGCCCTGGACCCCGAGTCGCTCGCCATGCCCCGCACCCGCCGCACGACCTTCACCAGGCTGGTGGGCCAACTGGCGGACGGAACCCTGAACCTGGGCGTCGAGAGCGACTGGACGCAGACCCGCGCCCGTCTCCTCGCCCTGCCAGGCTTCGGCCCCTGGACGGCCGACGTCATCGCGATGCGCGCCCTCGGCGACCCCGACGCCTTTCTCCCCACCGACCTCGGCATCCGCAAGGCCGCCCAGGAGTTGGGCCTGCCCTCGACCCCGGCGGCGCTGACCGCGCGAGCGGCGGCCTGGCGGCCGTGGCGGGCGTACGCGGTCCAGTACCTGTGGGCGACCGACAGCCACCCGATCAACTTCCTTCCGGTATAAGGACGTTCCGTGACCTCTGTTCCCGCTGTGAAGCAACACACCGTGATCGACAGCCCGTACGGCCCGCTGACCCTGGTCGCGACGGACGGCACCCTGAGCAACCTCTACATGACCGACCAGCGCCACCGCCCCGCCCAGGAGACGTTCGGCGCACGCGACGACCGCCCCTTCGGCGAGGTGGTGGACCAGCTGGAGGCCTATTTCGCCTCGGAGCTGAAGGAGTTCACCCTCGAACTCAACCTGCACGGAACCCCGTTCCAGCGCAGCGTCTGGGAACAGCTCCTCCGCATCCCGTACGGCGAGACCCGCTCCTACGGCGACCTCGCCGAAGCCCTCGGCAACCCCGGCGCCTCCCGCGCGGTCGGCCTGGCCAACGGCAAGAACCCGGTCAGCATCATCGTCCCCTGCCACCGCGTCGTGGGCTCCGACGGCAGCCTCACCGGCTACGGCGGCGGCCTGGAACGCAAACAGCGCCTGCTGGACTTCGAGCAGGGGGCGGCGCTGTTCTGACCGGTGACTAGTCCCGCAGTCTGCGCAGCAGTTCCGGCAGGGCGGTGCCGATCGGTTCTCGGATGACCTCGTCGGCGCGGTCGTCGTACGGGGTCGGCTCGGCGTTGACGATGATCAGGCGGGCCCCGTGGTCGGCGGCGACGCCGGCGAGGCCCGCGGCCGGCTGTACCTGGAGGCTGCTGCCGACGGCGACGAACACCTGGCAGGCCTTGGTGATCGCGGCCGCCTCACCGAGCACCACGGGGTCGAGGTGCTCGCCGAACATCACGGTCGCGGACTTCAGGATCCCGCCGCACTCCGGACAGTCCGGGTCGTCCTCCCCGGCGTCGATCCGCGCGAGCGCGTCCTCCATTGGCCCGCGCGCATGACACTGCGTGCACACCACCTGCCGTGCGGTGCCGTGCAGTTCGAGCACCTTGCGGGCCGGCATCCCGGCGAGCTGATGCAGCCCGTCCACATTCTGTGTGATCACCCGCACGGGCACCCCGGACTTCTCCAACTCGGCCACCGCGAAATGCGCGGCGTTGGGCTGTGCCGTGAGCGCCTGGTTCTCTTTCCGCATGAGCCATGAACGCCGCCGGATCTCCGGATCGTTCATGTAGTAGTCGTATGTCACGAGCTTTTCCGCCTCGGGATCCCGACGCCACAGACCGTTGGGGCCGCGATAGTCCGGAATCCCGGAGTCGGTGGAAATTCCTGCGCCGCTGAGAAGGGCCACGAGGGGCTTGTTCATGCGGCCGAGGGTAGATCGACGGCGCCGGGGAGGGCCAACGGTTATGTCAGCCGTCGGCCTTGCCGCCCCCGCCGTCCTCGTCCCCCTCGTCGTCCCCGTCGTCCTTCGACTGCACCGGACCGAACGGTTCGATCTTCGGGTTGGCGAAGGGGCCCTGGTACGACCCCCTCGCCTCGGGTGCTCCCTGGAGCCGCGCGCCGGCCTCCGCGGTCACCAGCAGTGCGTAGGTGCCGTTCGCCGGGTCCACCGGGACCAGGCCGTACGCCGTGTCGACCTCGTCCTCGGTGAGGCCGAGACGGCGTCGGGCGTCCTCCAGCGCCGACCCCGGCGGCAGGGTCACGGTGATGAGGACGGTGGGGCTCTCGGGAGCCATGTGTCTCCTACAGACGGGCGTTGGTCTTGCCGAGGCGGCGGACCGCGTCGACGATCGACGGGGTGTTGATGATGCCGTACCCGTAGTCGAAGTCGTAGCCGTGACCGCCCACGTCGTGCGCGGACCGGCGGATCAGCGTACGCATCCGGGACGGCGACAGGTCCTTCACCGACACCTTGCTGCGTATCGCGGCGACGACACCCGCCGCGACCGGGCAGGCGGCCGACGTCCCCGAGTCGGGGCTGTTCTGGCCGAACGCCTTCGAACCGCTGAAGTGCGTGTACGTGGCGATGTCCGGCTTGCGCACGGCGAGCCGTCCCGGACCCTGGGACGAGTAGCCGACCCGGGCGTCATGCGTGTCCACCCCGGCCACGGACAGCACGCTGGGGTGCGAGTTCGCCCCGTTGATGGGCCGGCTCGGGAAGCCGCAGCGCCCGTCGGGGCACTCGACACCGCAGTTGCCCGCGGCGAACAGGATGTCCGCGCCGGACACCTCCAGCGCGGCGACGATGAGGTTGAACGGGTGGGCCCGGTTGTCGGAGTAGTTGCCCGGGTGCCCCGGCGGGAAGTCCCACGTCGGCTTGAACGACCCCCAGCTGTTGCTGATGACCATCCGGCGCCGCTCGCGCGGCATCTGCTCCAGCAGCCCCCACAGGTGCGCGTACGCGGAGATCGCGTCGGAGAGCAGGCCCTCCATCACGGTGGCGCCCTGCCGCTGCGAGAGCAGCACGGGAATGTCGAGGAGGGACACCTCGCGGGCCACGATCAGCGAGTCGAACGCGCACATCGTGCCGTGGTTCACCGGGAACTGACCGAAGGTGCCGGCCACCCCCGGCGGCTTCCAGCTGCGCGCCGCGTCGACCGTGACGGGCGAGCCGAGGATCTGGCCGAGGTGCGCGACGTTGATGCCGGTGTCGACGATCGCCAGCGGGACGCCCGTCCCGTCAAGGCCCTCGCTCTTCAGCGCGTCCGTGACGAACCGCTGGACGTCGTGCCAGTCGCCGACCGGGGGCGTGTTGCCGCAGGTGGGCATTGTCTCGACGGCCGGGTCGGCGGAGATCCCGACGATGTCGGGGCGCGTGGCGCCCAGCATCGCCAGCCGCGCGGCGCCGTCGCGGTCCTGGATCTCGCCGCGCACCAGGACGCTCGCGTCCTCGGGTGCCAGCGAGAAGGTGAGCGGCTGGTCCAGCGACAGCGGATCGCCGTCGGCGTACACCGGCTTGGGCTGCGGCACCGGCACCGGAACGAAGTCCGGGTCCAGCGCGAGGCCGGGCAGTGCGCCGGCGACGTCCGAGGCCGGCGGAGTGCTGACGGACGGATCCACGATCGCCTGGACGAGATCGGGTTCCGGGCGCATCTGAACGATTACCCGCATGGTTCCCCCTGTAATTGAATCCGGCGGCAGGGAATACCCGCGCCACCGGTACCTGCGCACTAGGCGAGGACTCGCACGCTATTGGCGCGGATACAGGGGGTCCATACGCGCAAGGGCGTAGCTTCAAGGCCCGGATTTCACGGGGGAATTGACGGGAACCGACGCCTGAATCAACAGGCGTCAGGAATCCCGCGGGAGTTCAGGAGACCCGTCGGCCGTTCTCCAGCTCCGCTGTCCCGGAGCCTTCCGCGAGAACGTCCAACGCGGCCCGCACCCGGCCCCCCAGGGTGCCCAGCAGATAGTCGTCCAGCTCCTCGCGCGGCACGAGCCGCCACGACAGCAACTCCTCCTCCTGGAGCCGGATCGCCTTGAGCTCGTCCTCGCCGAGGACGCCGCCGTCGTACAGGTAGGCCACCAGCGGCGGCATGCTCGGCCGGTACACCCAGTCCACCGCGAGCAGCCGGCCGAGTTCACGGTCGAGCCCGATCTCCTCCAGCGTCTCGCGGCGCGCCCCCTGACGGGGGGTCTCGCCGTCGTCCGACTCGATGGTGCCGCCCGGAAGCGCCCAGCCCTCGCGGTAGTTGGGCTCGACGAGCAGCACCCGCCCGTCGCTGTCACGGAAGAGGGCGGCGGCACCGGCGATGATGCGGGGGAGGCCGGCGAGGTACGTGGCGAAGTCCTGAGCGCTGGTCATCCCTGAAGGGTAGTGCCGTCGGACCCGATCACTCACCGTCGATCAGCCGCACCGTCCGCTCCGCCAGCTCGCTGATCCGTACCCCGTCGAAGCCGAACACCGCGCTGCGCACCGTGTCCTCCAGCGGATCCTTCCACTGCGCCGGAATCGCCTCCGCGCCGGTCAGCACCCCGGCCACCGAGCCGGCCGTGGCCCCGTTGGAGTCGGTGTCCAGACCACCCCGGACCGTCAGCGTGACGGTCCGGGTGAAGTCGCCGTCGCCGTACAGCAGCCCGGCGGTGAGCACCGCGGCGTTCGGGACGGTGTGGATCCAGCCGAGCCCGGCGGTCTCCTCGGCCACCGTCGTCAGCGTGTCCTCCCAGGTCATCCGGGTGTCATGGAGGGACATCACCCGGCGCACGGTCCTGGCCAGCCGGCTGCTCGCCGGTACGACGGCCAGCGCCTGGTCCAGGGCCTGGCGCACGGTCGCCGCGGTGAACGCCGCCGACACCAGCGCCGCCGCCCACATCGCCCCGTACACCCCGTTCCCGGTGTGCGAGAGCACCGCGTCCCGCCGGGCCAGCGAGGCCGCCCGGCGTGGGGCGCCGGGGCAGGTCCAGCCGTAGATGTCGGCGCGGATCAGCGCCCCGATCCAGTCCTGGTACGGGTTGTCGTAGGTCGCTGTCAGGGGCGGCTTCAGCCCGTTGGCGAGATTGCGGTAGGCGGCCCGCTCGGCGGTGAACGTCTGGAGGTAGGGCAGCCGCAGCAGCCACAGATCACCGACCTGCTCGGTGCTGAAGGCGAAGCCGTGGGTCTCCAGAAGGTCCAGGCCGAGGATGGCGTAGTCCACGTCGTCGTCACGACAGCTGCCGTGGATCCGGCCGCGCACGCAGCTCCGCCACTCGGGGCGCAGCTCGAAACCGTCGCTCTCGCTCGGCGGCTCCGGCAGATAGTCGGTCAGCGGCAGGGCGGCGGCCCGCCGCAGATAACGGTCGATCCGGTCCCGCGTCCACAGGTCGCCCTGCTCGACCGGCTTGCCGAGCATGTTGCCCGCGATCCGGCCCAGCCAGCCCCCGAGGACGCGGTCGGCGAGCTCTGGCTCACTGCCCACAGGGGTCATAGGACCGGTTTACCCGATTACGGGGGCCCGCACAGGGGGGTCGCCGCGGCTTCTCAAGGTCCGGGCGGGGCATGACGGCGAGGGGCACCTCCGGTTATGGTCGCAGCGGCGCGACTGGCCTGACATGCGTGAGGCCCGGAGAGCAAGGGGAATGCAAGGTGGCTTTCGCTGTAGGCAACGGTGCCCACGGGGTGCTCATCGCCGCGGACAAGTTCAAGGGGTCGCTGACGGCCGTGCAGGTCGCCGAGCGGGTGACGGCCGGGCTGCGCCGGGTCGTGCCGGGCGTCGAGGTGGCCGCGCTGCCCGTGGCCGACGGCGGCGACGGCACCGTGGACGCGGCGGTCGCGGCCGGTTTCGACCGGCACGAGATCAAGGTCGCCGGGCCCCTCGGCCAGGAGGTCACGGCCGCCTTCGCGCTGCGCGGCGACACCGCCGTCGTGGAGATGGCGGAGGCCAGCGGTCTCCAGCGCCTCCCCAAGGGCGTCTTCGCCCCCCTCACCTCGTCCACCTACGGCTCCGGCGAGCTGCTGCGGGCAGCCCTCGACGCGGGCGCCCGCACCATCGTCTTCGGCGTCGGCGGCAGCGCCACCACCGACGGCGGCGCCGGCATGCTCACCGCGCTCGGCGCCCGGTTCCTCGACAAGGACGGCGAGCCGGTCACCCCGGGCGGTGGCGGCCTCGCCGAACTGGCCTCGGCCGACCTGTCGGGCCTCGACCCGCGCTTCGCCGACGTGGAGCTGGTCCTCGCCAGCGACGTCGACAACCCGCTCACCGGCCCGAAGGGCGCACCCGCGGTCTACGGCCCGCAGAAGGGCGCCTCCCCGGACGACGTCGAGACCCTGGACGCCGCCCTCGCGCACTACGCGCGCGTGCTGGAGGACACGGTCGGCGCCAAGGCGGCCGAGTACGCCGCGTCGCCGGGCGCGGGCGCGGCCGGCGGCATCGGCTACGGCGCGCTCCTCATCGGCGCCCGGTTCCGGGCCGGCATCGAGGTCATGCTCGACGTCCTCGGCTTCGCACCCGCGCTGGAGAAGGCGGCCCTGGTCATCACCGGCGAGGGCTCCCTCGACGAGCAGACCCTGCACGGCAAGGCCCCCGCGGGCGTCGCCGCCGCGGCCCGCGCCGCGAACAAGGAGGTCGTCGCGGTGTGCGGGCGCCTCGCCCTGCCTCCGGAGGCGCTCGGCAGGGCCGGCATCCGGCGCGCGTACCCGCTCACCGAGGTCGAGCCGGACGTGGCGAAGTGCATCGCCGACGCCGGGCCGATCCTGGAGCGGGTGGCGGAGCAGATCGCACGGGACTTCCTGAGCTGAGCCGCATCGGACTCACCGGCCGGGCCGCATCGGACTCACCCGTTGAGCCGAGCCGGAAGGCTCATCGGCGGGTCCCGGACAACCGGTACGCGTCCAACGCCAGCGTCATCTCGATCAGGTCCCGCGGCCGGGCCAGCGACCGTGACGTCAGCTGTTCCAGGCGCCGCAGCCGATTGAAGACCGTGTTGCGGTGGCAGTACAGCCGCCCGGCGGCCCGGCCCGCCGAACCCTCGCAGGTCAGCCACACATCCAGGGTCTCCAGCAGCACGGCCCGGTCGGCGGGCTCCAGCTCCAGCAGCCCGCCGAACACATCCGACACCAGCCGGTCGGCCAGCTCCGGCTGACTCACCACGAGCGCCGTCGGCATGCGCTGATCAAGGCGTACGACGGCGGTACCGTCCGGCGGACAGGTCCGCAGCGCCAGCTCGGCCAGCCGCCGGGCCCGCCCCAACTCGGCGAGGCCGGGCACCACCGGGCTGATCCCGCCGGGCCCCGAGCACCGCCCGTCCAGCGCCTGGGCCACCCCGTCCAGGCCCTGACCGGGCGTGAGCGCGACGACCCCGATCTCACAGTCCGCCCGCATCCGCCAGATGAACCGGAACCCGGCTCCCCGTAACGGCTGCCCGTGCGCGTCCCGCCGCACCGCCCGCAGCACCACCACCGCGTAAGGGCCGTGCTCCGGCAGATCCAGCCCCGCGGCCGCCCGCGCCGCGAGGCCCGGCGTCGCCTGCCCCTCAAGCAGGGCGTCGAGCAGCGCCTGCAACTGCTCGTCGGTACGTCGTCGCAGCTCCGCCTCGGTCGCGCGGTACGCCTCCGACGCCGTCTGGGTCTGCGCGTCCACCGCCGACCAGACCACCGTCGCCGACCGCATCAGCGCCGCCAGCCGCTCCGGTTCCCGCCCGGCGGCGCCCTCCACCAGCGCGTCCCACACCAGATAGCCGGCGTTGCGGTAGGCGTGCACCAGCAGGTCCAGCGGCAGCCCCTGCTGCGCCCGGTGCCGGCCCAGGCCCTCGGCGTGCTCCAGGTCGCGGCGGGGCGACTCCCGAGGCGCCGAAAGGGTCTCGATGCCGATCCGGATCGCCTCCTCCGCCTCCCGCCACTGGAGGTCGGGTGCGAGGACTCCCGCGTAGACGGGGGAGTGCTCGGTGAGTTGCCGTATGTGCTCGTCGACCAGCTCGGGCACCCGGTCCAGCAGCGCCGTGCAGGACTCCGCGAGCAGCTTCCAGTCGTGCCCGGTCCGCAGCCTTCGCCCACCCATGACCGGAGGATGCCATCGGGACGGGCCCGCGCACAGGCCCCTGACACGCGGTGTTGTGCGCGCGCACAACCCGGGCGCCGGGCCGCTGGGCACCCGCAGCGACATTGCCGCGGGCCGTGGACGCACGCTCGCACCGGTGCTGGGGTGAGCGCCACACAGAGTGAGGACAGAAGGGAAGTCCATGGTCGGATCCGGACTCGTGGTGCGGGACCTGTCGGTCGGTTACGGCCCCGTGCGCGCCCTGCGCCGGGTGTCCCTGGAGGTGCCCGAGGCAAGCGTGGTGACGGTCCTCGGCTCCAACGGCGCGGGCAAGTCGACGCTGCTCCGGGCCATCAGCCGCACCCTGTCGTTCCAGGGCGGCGCGGTCACCGAGGGCGACGTGAGCCTGGGCGGCCGACGGCTGGACCGGCTTCCGCCGGACCGGGTGGTCGCCGCCGGGGTCAGCCAAGTCCCCGAGGGGCGCCGGGTGTTCGCCCGTATGACGGTCGCCGACAATCTGCGCGCGGGCGCCCTCGGCGGCGCCCGGGCGGGCCGCGCCGGGTCCCTGGCCCGCGTCCACGAACTTTTCCCCGTGCTGGCCCAACGCGCCCACCAGCGCGCCGGGTTGCTCTCCGGCGGCGAACAGCAGATGCTCGCCGTCGCCCGCGCCCTGATGGCCGCCCCGAAGGTCCTCCTCCTGGACGAACCCTCCCTGGGCCTCGCCCCGCTCATGGCCGAGCGGATCGCCGACACCGTCCGCGAGATCAACGAACAGGGCACCGCGGTCCTTCTCGTGGAGCAGAACGCCGCCCTCGCCCTGCGCCTCGCCACGCACGCGTACGTCCTCGAAGTCGGCGAGGTGACCCTGGAGGGCCCGGCCGCCGACCTGGCCGCCTCCGACGAGGTACGCCGCCGCTACCTGGGCGTCGTGGACGAGGACGCGGCGGCCGACGCCGACCAGGTCGTACGACGCACGCTGACCCGATGGAAGGGGTGAGCCGATGGACACCCTCGACGTACGCGGCCTGACCGTCCGTTTCGCGGGCCTCACCGCCCTCGACGACGTCTCCTTCACCGTCCGCCCCGGCACCGTCCACGCCCTCATCGGCCCCAACGGGGCGGGAAAGTCAACCTGCTTCAACGTTCTGTCCGGCGTCTACCGCGCCACCTCGGGCAGCGTCCGCTTCGGCGACCACGAACTCACCGGCATGCCTCCGCACCGCATCGCCGGTCTCGGGATCGCCCGCATCTTCCAGAACCTCGCCCTGCCACCCCGCGCCACGGTCGAGGACAGCCTGCTCCTCGGCCGCCACCGGCTGACCCGAACCGGCTTCGTGGCGGCCGGACTTCGCCTGCCCTCGGCCGCCCGCGAGGAACGCGTCCACCGTGAACGCGTCCGCGAGATCGCCGAGTTCGTCGGCATCGCCGACTGTCTGTCACGGCCCGCGGGCTCCCTGCCGTACGGGCGGCAGAAGCTCGCCGAACTCGCCCGCGCGCTGTGCATGGAGCCACGCCTGCTGCTCCTGGACGAACCCGTCGCCGGGATGACCGCCGACGAACGCCGCCGAACGGCCGCCGTGATCGCGGGCGTTCGCGACGGCCTGGGCATCTCGATCGTGCTGGTGGAACACGACATGGGGGTGGTGATGCGGCTCGCGGACGCGGTGACCGTACTGGACTTCGGGCGCCGGATCGCCGACGGCGCCCCCGCCGACGTACAGAACGACCCGGCCGTCGTACAGGCCTACCTGGGGGCCGGATCATGAGCACCTTCGCCGAAATCCTGCTGAACGGGCTCTCGTTGGGGTCGGTGTACGCGCTGATCGCCCTCGGTTTCGTGGTGATCTTCCGGGCCACGGAGGTCGTCAACTTCGCCCATGCGTCCCTGCTGTTGGCGGGCGGTTATGTCACCGCCACCCTCCACGACGACCTCGGCTTCTGGCCCGCGCTGCTGGTCGGGATCGCGGGCGCCGCGTGTGTCGGGGCGGCCGTGGAGTTCCTGGTCATGCGCCGCTACCGGGGCTCCGACCACAGCGTCCTCGCCATCGTCACCATCGGCGTCGACATCCTGCTCACCACCGAACTGACCCGCCGTATCGGCACGGACGTCCTGGCGCTCGGCGACCCCTGGGGCGACGCGGTCCTCAAGGTCGGGCCGATCTCCCTCGCCCACACCCGGATCGCCGCGTTCGTGGCCGCGGCGCTGCTCATCACCGCGTTCCTGCTGGTCTTCCGGTACACCTCGTGGGGCGTGGCGATGCGTGCGGCGGCGGAGAGCGCGGAGACGGCCGCGCTGATGGGCGTACGGCTGGGGCGGGTGTCGCTCGGTGCGTGGGCCGTGGCCGGGGGCCTGGCCGCCGTAGCGGCGCTGTTCCTCACCGTCTTCCCGACGCCGGGCCTGGAACGGGCCACGTCGCTGACCGCGCTGAAGGCGTTCCCGGCGGCCATCCTCGGCGGCCTGGACTCCACGACCGGCGCCCTGGTCGGCGGGCTGCTCGTCGGCGTCACGGAGTCGCTGGCGACCGGCTACCAGAGCGATCTGACCTTCCTGGGACGGGGGTTGGGCGACCTCGCGCCATACCTGGTCATGGTCGCGATCCTGCTCGTCCGGCCCGCCGGGCTGTTCGGCACGAAGGAGCTCGCCCGTGTCTGAAGCCCTGGTGAGACCGCTCCGGCTCCTCGGTGTGCGGACGTACCTGTGGACCGCCGCGACCGTCCTCCTCCTCGCCCTCCCCTTCTACCTCGACCGCTTCTGGCTCCAGGCCGGCCTCTTCGCCATGGCCGCCGCCATCGGCGCGATCGGCATCAACCTCCTCACCGGCGCCACGGGCCAACTCTCCATGGGCCACGCCTTCTTCCTCGCCGTCGGCGCCTACGCCTACTGCGTCTTCGCCGCCGACGGAGGCGACGGGCTGACCGGTCTCGGCCTGCCGACCTGGCTCGCGGCCGTGCTCGCGGTGCTGGTCGCGGGGATCGCGGGCGGCCTGTTCAGCCCCATCTCCGGCCGCCTCAGCGGCGCCTACCTCGGCATCGCCACCCTCGCCCTCGTCTTCATCGGCCAGCACGTGATGTTCAACGCCCACGACCTGACCGGCGGCGCCAACGGCCGTGACGTACCGCCCCTGAACCTCTTCGGCCTCACCTTCGACGACCGTGAACTCCTCGTCGCCGACGTGCCGTTCGGGTCGGCGGAGAAACTCTGGTACGCCGGTCTGCTCGCCCTGCTGGCCGGCGCGCTCTTCGCCCGGGGTGTCCTGCGCGGCCGTCCGGGCCGGGCCATGAACGCCCTGCGCGACCACCGCATCGCGGCCGGGGTGATCGGGGTGCCGGTGGCCCGCCACCGGGCCGCCGTCTTCGTGCTGTCGTCGATGTACGCGGGCCTGGCGGGCGTCGTCCTCGCCCTGGTCTTCCAGCGGACCGTGCCGGACTACTTCGGCATCACCCTGTCCCTCGAATACCTCGCCATGATCGTCGTCGGCGGGCTCGGCTCGGTCTCCGGCGCGATCGCCGGGGCCGTGTTCGTCACCCTGCTCCCGCAGCTGCTGACCCGCTACAGCGACGCGCTGCCCCTGGTCTCCGCCCCGGGCACGGGCGGGATCGCACCGGGCGAGGCAGCCCGGTACCTCTACGGCGCCGCCGTCGTGCTGGTGGTGCTGTTCCTGCCCGGCGGCCTGGTCGGCGTGGCCGCCCGGCGTCGCACCAGAACCCTCACGGAGGAACGATGACCACGACGACGTACGCCACCAGGACCGCCGCCGGTGCCCTCGCCGCGCTGCTCCTGCTGGCCGGATGCAGCTCCAAGGCCAAGGACGACGACGCGGACAAGCAGTCCGCCGGCGGGATCAAGACCGGCGAAGGCATCTCCGGCAAGACGATCAACCTCGGCGTCCTCACCGACATGACCGGCGTCTACGCCACCCTCGGCAAGAGCGTCACCCAGGCCCAGCAGCTGTACGTGAAGCAGCTGAACGCCGCCGGCGGCGTCTGCGGCTACAAGGTGGCCCTCACCATCCGCGACCACGGCTACGACCCGCAGAAGGCCGTCTCCGGCTACACCGAGCTGGAGCCGAAGGTGCTGGGCTTCGCACAGTTCATCGGCTCCCCGTTCGTCGCCGCCGTCAAGCAGCGCGTCGACGGCCAGGACAAGGGCCTGGTGCTGCCGCAGGCCTGGTCGGCGGCGCTGCTCGGCAGCCCGTACATCCGCGTCATCGGCTCCACGTACGACATCGAGACCATCAACGCCGTCGACTTCCTGATCAAGGAGAAGGGGATCAAGAAGGGCGACAAGATCGGCCATGTCTACTTCGAGGGCGACTACGGCGAGAGCGCCCTGGTCGGCTCCAAGTACATGGCGAAGGACGCCGGGCTGACCATCGTCGAGCAGAAGATCAAACCGACCGACAACGACATGACCGCCCAGGTCGCCGCCCTCAAGCAGGCCGGCGTCAAGGCGATCGTCATCAGCGCCGGTCCCCGCCAGGCCGCCTCGCTCGTCGGCGTCGCCGCCGCGGGCGGCTTCGACGTGCCGGTCATCGGCAACAACTCCGCCTTCGCCCCCCAGCTCCTCGCCACCCAGGCGGGCCCCGCCCTGATGAAGAACTACTACGTGGCCTCGCCCTCGCTCCCCATCGGCGCGGACACCCCGGAGGCGAAGAAGCTCGTCGCCGACTACCGGGCCGCCTACCCGAAGGACGCCCTCGACAACGGCATCGTCGCCGGCTGGACCGCCGCGTCCGCCTTCGGCGAGGCCCTGAAGAAGGCCTGCAAGAACAAGGACCTCACCCGCGAGGGCGTCGACCGGGCCCTGCTCACGATCAACGCCTTCGACCTAGGCTTCGGCCCCGTCCAGGACTTCACCGACCCCAAGTCCCCGTCCTCCCGGGAAAGCGTGATCCTTCAGCCGGACAAGAGCGTCACGGGTGGCATGAAGGTCGTACGGGAGGCGCAGGCTTCGGAGGTTGCGGAGGCGTACACGCCTGGGGGCTGAGTCGACGGGGGCCCGGACCCTGTCGGACGGGCCGTGTGGGTGAAGACGCCCGACGGCCGGCGTCGCCGGACAACGGCGTACGGCATGGCGGGCGGCGAACCCGGCGCGCTCGGCGCCAACCGCGTCGATGGGACGGTCACCGCGCGCGGCGGCGCGGTCCTACGCCGTTCGCCGTGAGGCGACAACGCGAGGGGGCCCGAACCGCAATGGTTCGGGCCCCCTCGGGAGCTGTACGGCGGAGCGCTACGGCAGCTGGGCCGCACGGGCCTCGCGGCGGTTGTCGCGGAAGTTGTTCACCCGGCGGGCCGTGGCGAACAGCGGGATGACCGCGCCCATGACCAGCTGGAGTGCGCAGCCCGTCTGGAGGAGCAGCTGGCCGCTCGGGGCGTCGAAGGCCCAGCCGGCCAGCAGACCCATCGCCGCGACGATCCAGGCGAGCATCGCGACCGCGAGACGGCCCCGCGGCTTCGGGTACTCGACCCGGCTCACCATCAGCCAGGCGGTGCCCAGGATCGCCAGGAGCGTCGCCACGAAGGGCAGCTCCAGGAGCACGATCGAGACCACCGTCAGCGCGCCGAACGGCGAGGGCATGCCCTGGAACATCCCGTTCGGCGGCGTCACGCACGAGAAGCGCGCGAGACGCAGGACGACGGCCAGGAGCACCACGATCGCCCCGACCGCCGCCACCCGCTGATGCGCGTCGTCCGCGACCATGCCGTACACGAGGACGAAGTACGCCGGCGCCAGACCGAAGCTGATCAGGTCCGAGAGGTTGTCCAGCTCCGCGCCCATCGGGGAGGAGCGCAGCTTGCGCGCCACCAGGCCGTCGAACAGGTCGAAGACCGCCGCGCAGAGCATCAGGATGACCGCGGTGGCCGCGCTGTGGCGGGCCATGCCGGATTCCTGGCTGCCGGTGAGGTGCGGGATCAGGATGCCGGTGGTGGTGAAGTACACCGCCATGAAGCCGCACGTGGCGTTGCCGAGGGTGAGGGTGTCCGCTATTGAGAGGCGGAGAGAAAGAGGCATCTCCTCCTCGTCGTCCACCTCATCGGCCTCGGGCACCCAACCCGCCTGTGTCTCAGGATCAATCACGGTCAATGCGAGTCACCCCAGCCACGGTCTTCTGACCGACCTCGACCGCGACATCCACGCCCTCGGGCAGGTAGATGTCGACGCGCGAACCGAAGCGGATCAGACCGATGCGCTCACCCTGCTCGACCTTCGTGCCCTGCGGGATGTAGGGAACGATGCGACGGGCCACCGCGCCGGCGATCTGGATCATCTCGATGTCACCGAGTTCAGTGTCGAAATGCCAGACTACGCGCTCGTTGTTCTCGCTCTCCTTGTTGAACGCCGGAACGAACCCACCCGGGATGTGCTCGACCGACGTCACCGTGCCCGAGAGGGGCGCGCGGTTGACGTGGACGTTGAGCGGGCTCATGAAGATCGCGACGCGGGTGCGGCCGTCCTTCCACGGCATGATGCTCTGCACCACACCGTCGGCGGGCGAGATGACCCGGCCCGTGGCGATCTCGCGCTCGGGGTCGCGGAAGAACCACAGCATGCCCGCCGCGAGCGCGGTGGCGGGCACGGCGACGGCCTTGGCGGCGCCGGACTTGCGCGCGCGCACCAGGCTGAGGGCTGCGGTGGCGACGGTCGGGAGAAGCCACGGCGATGCTCCGCGCGCAAGGCGTACGCCGGCGAGGCTGTCGCGAGGTGCAGAGGTTTGGCTGTGGGGCATGGATGACCTTCGTAGCGGATGATGCCGCGCTGTGACGGGGGACGGCGGCTTTCCGGGGATCGTACCGGTCGGTGACCACAACTGGGCAAGCCAGGAAGCGGAGTCGGCGGCCGAAGAGTGTTGACGGGGTGTGACCTTCTTCTCCAAGAAAACACCCCGTATCCGGACATCTAGCCCTGGAATCGATACTCTTCGAGCAGCCTGCGACCGATGATCATTTTCTGGATCTCGGCGGTACCTTCACCGATGAGCAGCATCGGTGCCTCTCGGTAGAGGCGCTCGATCTCGTACTCCTTGGAGAAGCCGTAACCGCCGTGGATCCGGAAGGCGTCTTCGACGACCTCTTTGCAGTATTCGGAGGCGAGGTACTTCGCCATCCCTGCTTCGAGGTCGTTTCGCTCCCCGGAGTCCTTTTTGCGTGCCGCGTTGACCATCATCGCATGCGCGGCCTCGACCTTGGTAGCCATCTCGGCCAGCTTGAACTGGATCGCCTGGTGCTGGGCGATCGGCTTGCCGAAAGTGTGACGCTGCTGGGCATACGAGACGCCCAGCTCGAAGGCACGCTGAGCGACACCGCAGCCACGCGCCGCCACGTTGACGCGGCCGACCTCGACGCCGTCCATCATTTGGTAAAAACCTCGGCCGGTCTCGCCGCCGAGCACACGGTTGGCCGGAATCCGCAGGCCATCCATGATCAGCTCGGTGGTGTCGACGCCCTTGTACCCCATCTTGTCGATCTTCCCGGGGATGGTGAGGCCGGGGCGGACCTCTCCGAAGCCGGGCTCCTTCTCGACGAGGAAGGTCGTCATCGACTTGTGGGGCGCGGTGCCCTCGGGGTGTCCTTCATCACTTCGGACGAGAACGGCGACCAGACTTGACGTTCCGCCGTTCGTCAGCCACATCTTCTGGCCGTTGAGGACGTACTCGTCGCCGTCCTTGACCGCCTTGGAGGTGATGGCCGACACATCGGAACCCAGGGCCGGCTCCGACATCGAGAACGCGCCACGGATGTCACCGGCCGCCATGCGCGGCAGGAAGTGGTCCTTCTGCTCCTGCGTGCCGTGCTGCTTGAGCATGTAGGCCACGATGAAGTGGGTGTTGATGATGCCGGACACCGACATCCACCCACGGGCGATCTCCTCGACGCACAGCGCGTACGTCAGGAGCGACTCGCCCAGACCGCCGTACTCCTCCGGGATCATGAGCCCGAAGAGGCCCAACTCCTTGAGCCCGTCGACGATCGCTTGCGGGTACTCGTCGCGGTGCTCCAGCTCGGTCGCGACCGGGATGATCTCCTTGTCCACGAAGTCGCGGACGGTGGAGAGGATTTCCTGCTGGATGTCCGTCAGACCGGCGGTCTGGGCGAGGCGTGCCATCGGGCTCAGCCCTCCTGAAGTTCCGGGCGGCCGGGCTGCTCGCCGCCGCGCTCCTTGATGTACGTCTCGGTCGGCACCATGACCTTGCGGCGGAACACGCAGACCATCGTGCCGTCCTGCTTGTAGCCCTTGGTCTCGACGTAGACGATGCCGCGGTCGTTCTTCGACTTCGACGGCCACTTGTCCAGCACGGTCGTCTGGCCGTAGATCGTGTCGCCGTGGAAGGTCGGCGCCACATGCTTCAGCGACTCGATCTCCAGGTTGGCGATCGCCTTGCCGGAGATGTCCGGGACGGACATGCCGAGCAGCAGGGAGTAGATGTAGTTCCCGACGACGACGTTCTTGCCGAAGTCCGTCGTCTTCTCCGCATAGTTGGTGTCCATGTGGAGCGGGTGGTGGTTCATGGTGAGGAGACAGAACAGGTGGTCGTCGTACTCCGTGACCGTCTTTCCCGGCCAGTGCTTGTACGTCGCCCCGACCTCGAACTCCTCGTAGGTGCGCCCGAACTGCATGGCCCTACGCCTCCGGAATCTCGAACTTGCTGGTGCGCTGCATGCCGGCGGCCCGGCCCTTGCCGGAGATGACCAGCGCCATCTTGCGGCTGGCCTCGTCGATCATCTCGTCGCCGATCATCGCCGAGCCCTTCTTGCCGCCCGCCTCGGACGTGAAGTACTCGTACGCGTCCAGGATCAGCTCGGCGTGGTCGTAGTCCTCCTGGGAGGGCGAGAAGATCTCGTTCGACGCCTCGACCTGCCCCGGGTGGAGCACCCACTTGCCGTCGAAGCCGAGCGCGGCGGCGCGCTGGGCGACCTCGCGGTAGCCGTCGACGTTGCGGATCTGGAGGTAGGGGCCGTCGATCGCCTGGAGGTTGTTGGCGCGGGCGGCCATCAGGATCTTCATCAGGATGTAGTGGTAGGCGTCCGCCGGGTAGCCGGGCGGCTGCTCACCGACGACCAGCGACTTCATGTTGATCGACGCCATGAAGTCGGCCGGGCCGAAGATGATCGTCTCGACGCGCTGGGACGCCGTCGCGATCTCGTTGACGTTGTTCAGACCCTGCGCGTTCTCGATCTGCGCCTCGATGCCGATCTTGCCGACCTCGAAGCCCATGGTCTTCTCGATCTGCGTCAGCAGCAGGTCGAGCGCGACGATCTGCTCGGCCGTCTGCACCTTCGGCAGCATGATGCAGTCGAGGTTCTGGCCGGCCCCCTCGACGACGGTCACGACATCGCGGTACGTCCACTCGGTCGTCCAGTCGTTGACCCGCACGACCCGCGTCTTGCCGGTCCAGTCGCCCTCGTTGAGGAACTTGACGATCGTGTGCCGCGCCTCGGGCTTGGCGAGCGGGGCGCACGCGTCCTCCAGGTCCAGGAAGACCTGGTCCGCCGGGAGGCCCTGCGCCTTCTCCAGGAAGCGGGGGTTGCTTCCCGGCACCGCGAGACACGAGCGGCGGGGACGCAGACGGTTGACGGTCATGCGGGGACCTCCAGGGGGTCGAGCTTGTTCGCTTTCCGGATCTCGTCGACGATGCGGCCGATGATTCCGGTGATGTCGAAGTCCTTCGGGGTGAAGACGGCAGCCACTCCGGCGGCCCTGAGCTGCTCGGCGTCTCCATTCGGGATGATGCCACCGGCGATCACCGGGATATCTGTGGCACCGGCCACATGGAGCCGCTCCAGCACGTCCGGCACGAGCTGGGCGTGCGAGCCGGACAGGATGGACAGGCCGACCGCGTGCACGTCCTCGGCGAGGGCCGCGTCCACGATCTGCTCCGGGGTGAGCCGGATGCCCTGGTAGACCACCTCGAAGCCGGCGTCACGCGCACGCACCGCGATCTGCTCGGCACCGTTGGAGTGCCCGTCCAGGCCCGGCTTGCCGACCAGGAAACGGAGTTTGCCGACGCCCATGTCCTTGGCCGTCAGGTCGACCTTGCGGCGCACGTCCGCCATGGCCGAGCCCTCCTCCGCGGGCACCGCGACCGGCGCCGACGAGACCCCGGTCGGCGCCCGGAACTCGCCGAACACCTCGCGCAGCGCCCCGGACCACTCGCCGGTCGTGACACCGGCGCGGGCGCACTCCAGGGTGGCCTCCATGAGGTTGCCGGTGCCCTTCGCGGCCTCCTTCAGCTTCTCCAGCGCCTTGCACGGACGCGGGTGGTTGAAGGGCGGCTGGTAGCGGGTGTCCCGCCAGTGCTGGAGGCCGGCGATGACCCGGGCCTCGACCGCCGGGTCGACCGTCTGGATCGCGGTGTCCAGGTCGGCCGTCAGCGGGTTGGGCTCGGTCGTCTCGAAGATGTTGACGCCGATGATCTTCTCCTGGCCGGACTCGATCCGGGCCCGGCGCTCGGCGTGCGAGGAGACCAGCTGCGACTTGAGGTAGCCGGACTCGACGGCGGCCATCGCGCCGCCCATCTCCTGGATCCGGTCGATCTCGGCGAGGGACTCCTCGACGAGCTGTTCGACCTTCGCCTCGATGACGTGCGAGCCCTCGAAGATGTCCTCGTACTCCAGCAGATCGCTCTCGTGCGCCAGCACCTGCTGGATACGCAGCGACCACTGCTGGTCCCAGGGCCGGGGGAGACCCAGCGCCTCGTTCCAGGCGGGCAGCTGCACGGCACGCGCGCGTGCGTCCTTGGAGAGGGTCACGGCCAGCATCTCCAGGACGATCCGCTGGACGTTGTTCTCCGGCTGCGCCTCGGTCAGCCCGAGGGAGTTGACCTGGACGCCGTACCGGAAGCGGCGCTGCTTGGCGTTCTCGATGCCGTACCGCTCACGGGTGACCTTGTCCCAGATGCGGCCGAAGGCGCGCATCTTGCACATCTCCTCGATGAAGCGGACGCCGGCGTTCACGAAGAAGGAGATCCGGGCGACCACGTCACCGAACTTCTCGGCCGGCACCTGACCGGAGTCCCGGACGGCGTCCAGGACCGCGATCGCCGTCGACATCGCGTACGCGATCTCCTGGACGGGGGTGGCTCCCGCTTCCTGGAGGTGGTAGCTACAGATGTTGATCGGGTTCCACTTGGGAATGTGGTTGACCGTGTAGCAGATCATGTCCGTCGTCAGCCGGAGCGAGGGCACCGGCGGGAAGACGTGCGTTCCCCGGGACAGGTACTCCTTGACGATGTCGTTCTGGGTCGTGCCCTGGAGCTTGGTGATGTCGGCGCCCTGCTCCTCGGCGACGACCTGGTAGAGCGCCAGCAGCCACATGGCGGTGGCGTTGATCGTCATCGAGGTGTTCATCTGCTCCAGGGGGATGTCCTGGAACAGCCGGCGCATGTCACCGAGGTGCGCGATCGGCACACCGACCCGGCCGACCTCGCCGCGGGCGAGGATGTGGTCGGAGTCGTAGCCGGTCTGCGTCGGAAGGTCGAACGCGACCGACAGGCCGGTCTGGCCCTTGGCGAGGTTGCGCCGGTACAGCTCGTTGGACGCCTCGGCCGTGGAGTGGCCGGCGTACGTGCGCATGAGCCACGGCCGGTCCTTCTCCCGCGTGCCTTCGGCGGGCTGACGCTCAGTCATCTATGACCCCGGGTGTCTCAGATGTTGCGGAAGCGGTTGATGGCGTCGATGTGCTGGGCGCGCATCTCCTCGTCGCGCACGCCGAGGCCTTCCTCGGGGGCGAGGCAGAGCACCCCGACCTTGCCCTGGTGGAGGTTGCGGTGCACGTCGTACGCGGCCTGACCGGTCTCCTCCAGGGAGTAGGTCTTCGACAGCGTCGGGTGGATCTTGCCCTTCGCGATGAGCCGGTTGGCCTCCCAGGCCTCGCGGTAGTTGGCGAAGTGCGATCCGATGATCCGCTTCAGCGACATCCACAGGTAGCGGTTGTCGTACTCGTGCATGTAGCCCGAGGTGGAGGCGCAGGTGGTGATGGTGCCGCCCTTGCGGGTGACGAACACCGAGGCGCCGAAGGTCTCGCGGCCGGGGTGCTCGAAGACGATGTCGATGTCCTCGCCGCCGGTGAGCTCGCGGATGCGCTTGCCGAAGCGCTTCCACTCCTTCGGGTCCTGGGTCTGCTCGTCCTTCCAGAACTTGTAGCCCTCGGCGTTGCGGTCGATGATCGCCTCGGCGCCCATCGAGCGGCAGATGTCCGCCTTCTGGTCGCTGGAGACGACACAGATCGGGTTGGCGCCGCCGGCCAGCGCGAACTGCGTGGCGTACGAGCCGAGTCCGCCGCTCGCGCCCCAGATCAGGACGTTGTCGCCCTGCTTCATACCGGCGCCGTTGCGGGAGACCAGCTGGCGGTAGGCGGTGGAGTTGACGAGGCCCGGGGCCGCCGCCTCCTCCCACGACAGATGACCCGGCTTGGGCATCAGCTGGTTGGACTTCACGAGCGCGATCTCGGCGAGGCCGCCGAAGTTGGTCTCGAAGCCCCAGATGCGCTGCTCGGGGTCGAGCATCGTGTCGTTGTGGCCGTCGGACGACTCCATCTCGACGGACAGACAGTGTGCGACGACCTCGTCACCGGGCTTCCAGGCGTTGACGCCGGGGCCGGTGCGCAGGACGACGCCCGCGAGGTCGGAGCCGATGATGTGGTACGGCAGGTCGTGGCGCTTGGTGAGCTCGCTGAGCTTGCCGTAGCGCTCCAGGAAGCCGAACGTCGACAGGGGCTCGAAGATCGAGGTCCACACCGAGTTGTAGTTGACGCTCGATGCCATGACGGCGACCAGGGCCTCGCCCGGGCCGAGCTCGGGCACGGGAACGTCGTCGAGGTGGATCGACTTGCGCGGGTCCTTGTCGCGGGTCTCCAGGCCCGCGAACATCTCCGTCTCGTCCTTGTGCACGGTGATCGCGCGGTACGACTCGGGGAGCGGCAGGGCGGCGAAGTCGGCCGGCGTCGAGTCCGGCGACTGGATCGCGTCCAGGATGTCCTTCGTGGTCACGGTGTTGCCTCCGGCGATACGCGTCCTGAGGGAGGGACGCTGAGGGTTACGTCGGTGCCGTCGGTTCGGCGGTATGGAGGTGCGGCAGCGCTTTGTGGCGCGGAGGTTGCCTGTGACGCAGGCGTCCGGGCGGGCAGGTCGATGACTTGCTGGGACAGCCGGCGTACGCATGGTCTCTGCACGCCGGCCGCCCGGACTCCTTCAACGTATGACACCGCGTGTCACCTGGCAAGGCACTGAGTGCCAGCAACTGCTCTCAGGTGAAATCTTTACGTAACAAATGAGCGATGATCGATCGAACGCGCCTTGAAATCTGCTCGAAAAGGGCCTCTGACATGCCAAAACGGCCACCCCGAAGGGTGGCCGTCATCACAGCGGAGGGAAGGGGCTCAGCGGTCCTTCAGCGCCTCTTCGATGGTCCGCATCACCTGGTCGAGAGGGGCGTCGGTGCGGGCGACCGTCACCAGGACCTCGCCGTGCGTGGAGACCGTCGCGGCGGACGGCTGGGTCGTGCCGGTGCGCCCGGCGCCGATGCCCGTCCCGAACGTCTTCCGTACGATCGCGAAGGCGTGGTCCAGCTGGGCCTCCACGTCGCCCTGGCCGCCGGCCCGGAGCCAGCGCCGCAGCACATGGTTGTGGGCGGTGACCACGGCGGACGCGGCGACCTCCGCGAGCAGCGGGTCGTCGTTGGCGTCGTCGTCGTGCGCGTGCTCGTCGAAGTGGCCGAGCAGATAGCGGGTGAACAGGCGCTCGTAGCGGGCCACCGACGCGATCTCCGCCTCGCGCAGGGTGGGCACCTCGCGCGTGAGCTTGTAGCGGGCGACCGAGATCTCCGGCCGGGCCGCGTACATCCGCATGACTTCCTTGATGCCGTTGCACACCGTGTCGAGCGGATGCTCGTGCGGGGGAGCCGCGTTGAGCACGGCCTCGGCACGGATCAGGGTGTCGTCGTGATCGGGGAAGATCGCCTCTTCCTTGGAGCGGAAGTGGCGGAAGAACGTACGGCGCGCGACTCCGGCCGCGGCCGCGATCTCGTCGACGGTGGTCGCCTCGTACCCCTTGGTGGAGAACAGCTCCATCGCCGCGGCCGCCAGTTCTCGGCGCATCTTGAGCCGCTGGGCGGCCGCGCGACTGCCTGCGGCACTTTCCGGCGCGTCGGGCGTAGCTGGTGTACGTGAGGACCTGGCGGGCTGGGACATGACCCGAACGTACTGCATGTGCGCAGGTTGGCGCTCATGTCCCAGGGAGCCCCCGCCCACCGCGGGCGGGGGGTTTCCGTGGGGGTCGAGCAGCCCGCCCCAGTCCTCGTTCGCTCTGGACCAGTCGCCGGACGTGTCAGCGGCGGGCATATTCGCGGAAGCCGCGGCCCGTCTTGCGGCCGAGGCAGCCCGCGGCCACCAGGTGCTCCAGGAGCGGGGCCGGGGCCAGGCCCGGGTCCCGGAACTCGCGGTGCAGGACCTTCTCGATGGCCAGGGAGACATCGAGTCCGACGACGTCAAGGAGCTCGAAGGGGCCCATCGGGTAGCCGCCGCCCAGCTTCATCGCGGCGTCGATGTCGTCGAGGGAGGCGTAGTGCTCCTCGACCATCTTGATGGCGTTGTTGAGGTAGGGGAACAGCAGGGCGTTCACGATGAAGCCGGCCCGGTCACCGCAGTCGACCGCGTGCTTGCGGATCTTGGCGCAGACCTCGCGGACCGTGGCGTGGACGTCCTCGGCGGTCAGCACCGTCCGCACGACCTCGACCAGCTTCATGGCGGGCGCCGGGTTGAAGAAGTGCATGCCGATCACGTCCTGCGGACGCGAGGTGGCACGGGCGCAGGCGACGACCGGGAGCGAGGAGGTGGTGGTGGCCAGGACCGCGCCCGGCTTGCAGACCTTGTCCAGCGTCTGGAACAGCTGCTGCTTGACCTCCAGGTCCTCGGCGACGGCCTCCAGCGCCAGATCGACGTCGGCGAAGGCGTCGTAGGAACCCGCCGGGGTGATCAGGTCCAGGGTCTGCGCGGCGGACTCGGCGGTCATCCGGCCCTTGTCGACAGAGCGCGAAAGAGACTTGCCGATACGGGCCTTGGCGGCCTGCGCCTTCTCCTCGCTGCGGGCGGCGAGGACGACCTGGTAGCCGGCCTTGGCGAAGACCTCGGCGATGCCGGACGCCATGGTGCCCGAGCCGGCGACACCGACGGAGCGGACCGTGCGGCCCTGGACCTGGGAGCCGCCCTCGGCCGGCGTCAGGGTGTCCGGCACGACCGTCGCGCTGCCCGGGGCCTCGTAGGAGTAGAAGCCGCGGCCCGACTTACGGCCCGTCAGGCCCGCCTCGCTGAGCTGCTTGAGGATCGGGGCGGGCGCGTGCAGCCGGTCGTGGGACTCGGAGTACATGGCGTCCAGGACGGTGCGCGCGGTGTCGATGCCGATCAGGTCGAGCAGGGCCAGCGGGCCCATCGGCAGTCCGCAGCCGAGCCGCATCGCGGCGTCGATGTCCTCGCGGGAGGCGTACTTCGCCTCGTACATCGCGGCGGCCTGGTTGAGATAGCCGAACAGCAGCCCGTCGGCGACGAATCCGGGCCGGTCGCCGACCGCGACGGGCTCCTTGCCGAGGTCCAGCGCGAGATCGGTGACCGCGGTGACCGCGCTCGGCGCGGTCAGCACCGAGGAGACCACCTCGACCAGCTTCATCGCGGGCGCCGGGTTGAAGAAGTGCAGGCCCAGCACGCGCTCCGGGCGGGCCGAGTCGGCCGCGAGCCGGGTGACGGACAGGGCGTTGGTGCCGGTCGCCAGGATCGTCTCCGGCCGCACGATGCCGTCGAGTTCACGGAAGATCTGGTGCTTGATCTCGTACGACTCCGGGACCACCTCGATGACCAGGTCCGCGTCGGCCGCGGTGCGCAGGTCGGTGGAGGTGCGGACCCGGGCGAGGATGTCCGTCCGCTGCTCCTCGGTCAGCCGGCCGCGGGTCACGGCGCGGCCGGTGGAGGTCTCCAGGGCGGCGACGGCCTGGGCGGTCGCGGCCTCGCTGATGTCGATGCCGATGACCGTGCGGCCGGCCTTGGCGAGGACCTCGGCGATGCCGGTGCCCATGGTGCCGAGGCCGACGACGGCGACGGTCTGGATCGGGGACAGAGGGGTGTCGGACAGGGGAGCGGCCATCGCGGGACTCCAGGAATGAGGGTGACGACTGGGAGCGCGACCCGGTGCGCCGAAGGGCGCACCGGGTGCGTGGAGAGATGCAGATGCGGGTGTTGCCGGGCTGTCAAGCGCACACGCCCGGTGGTGCGATGTCCGTCGTCGCGGGCGTGCACACGCCCGGAGAACGGTGAAGCCGACCGGCCCTGTCCCAAGCCGCGTCGTACTGAGGTACCTGAGGTACCGAACCGACTGCTCTTGTGATGGCTGCGTCACCAGGCCACCGCAAGGAGTTCCGCGAGTGGGTAACTCGCTCGATTGAGCTTAACCCGCCGGTAACGAGCGCGCCAGCCCCCGGTCTTTGTGATGTACGTCCCTCGCCCCGGCACCCCGCCTAGGCTGCCTTGCATGGACGAAGAGTTGCGATCACTCACGGAGCGCTTACGGCGGGAGTCCGGGGCGTCGGCGGCGTACGAGCGGCTGGTGGAGGCCGAGGACCTCGACGAACTGGCGGCCGTGCTCACCGAACCCGGTCAGCCGCTGTGGGCCAGGGAGCTGGCCGCGTTCCGCCTCGGGCTCGCCGGAGACTCCCGGGCCTTCGAGTCGCTCGTCCTGCTGCTCAACCACCGCGACCCGCAGCGCTGCGCCTCCGCCGCCCACGCCCTGGCCCGCCTCGGCGACCCCCGCACCGCCCGCGCGGCGGCGGCCCTGGCCACCAACGAACTGCGGGTCGCCTACGCCCTGCACCCCGTCAGGCTCCTCGCCGAACTGCGCGCGCCCGAGTCCGTGCCGGCCCTCATCACCACCCTGGAGCGACGACTGCGCCCGCACGACCCCTACCGGCGCGTCGCGCTCGCCTGCGTCGAGGGCCTCGGCACCCTCGGTGACACCCGGGCCAGACCCGTACTGAACCAGGCCCTCGCGCATCCCTCGCTCGCGGAGGCGGCGGTGCACGCGCTGGCGCGGATCCCTAGCCCGCGACGAGGCCCTTGACGTACCGCACCTCGGGCACTGGCACCCCGTCCACCTCGAACGGCTCCTCGGCGCCGTCGGGGCGGAACCCCGCCCGCTCGTAGAAGGCACGGGCGCGCGCGTTGCCCCGGAGGACCCAGAGGCGTATGCGCGGGTGTCCGGCGGCCGTGCACCGGCGGACCGACTCCTGGAGCAGGGCGTGGCCGAGGCCGCCGCCGAACCGGCCGGTGTCGACGTAGATCGCGTACAACTCGGCGTCCGCCGTGCGCACTTCACCGTCCCGGTACGGACCGTGCGCGGCCCAGCCCAGCAGTTCGCCGTGCTGCTCGGCGACGAGGTTCACCACGCTGGGGTCGGACTGCCGCAGGCGCGCGCGACGGCGCTCGGCGTCCTCGGCCACACTCAGGGCGTCCAGATACGGCTGCGGCATCAGCCCCCGGTACGCGGTCTGCCAGCCGCGGACGCGGATCTCGGCGACGCGCTCGCAGTCGGCGAGCCTCATCTCCCGGACCTCGATCACGGGGCGATCACCGCGAACGCCTCGACCTCCATCAGGAACTCGGGCCGCACCAGAGCGGCGACCTGGACCGCCGACGCGGCCGGCAGCCGGTCGTCGGGCAGGTGCGCGGCGCGGGCCGCCCGGATCGCCGGCATGTGCGCCATGTCCGTGACGAAGTACGTCAGCTTGACGACGTCCTCGAAGGTCGCGCCCGCCGCGGCCAGACAGCGGCGGAGGTTCTCGAAGACCTGGCGGGCCTGGGCGGCGGCGTCGCCCTCGCCGACGATCTTTCCGTCCTCGTCCAGGGCGAGCTGGCCGGAGATCGCGACGAACGTGCCGGTGCCCAGGACGACATGGGAGTACTGGGCGGCGGGCGCGAGCCCGTCGGGGGCGGGAATCCTGGTCAGCTCACTCATGCGTCCATGGTGGACCATCGGTCTGACAACGCCCCCGACGGGCGGTGGGGCGTTCTCAGCCGCGGAAGCCGAGCATGCCGTGCAGCGTCGAGCCGCGCGACGCCGACGACGTCGAGCCGAGCGGCTTGGGGTCGGGCAGCGCGTCGCACACCGCGTCGACCTCGCCGCCGCTGCGCGGCACCGTGCCGTCCGTCAGATACGCCGCCAGATGCTTGTCCAGGCAGGCGTTCCCGCTCAGCGTGATGCCGTGGTTCCCGCCGCCCTGCTCGACCACCAGGCTGGAGCCGTGCAGCAGACGGTGGACCATCACGCCGCCCTCGTACGGGGTGGCCGCGTCGTTCGTCGCCTGGAAGAGCAGCACCGGCGGCAGGTCGCCGTTGGCGATGTCCACCGGCTCCTGCGAGCCGGTCGGCCAGAACGCGCACGGCGCGTTGTACCAGGCGTTGTTCCAGGTCATGAACGGCGCCTTCTTGTACACCGCCCAGTTGTCGTCGCGCCACTGGCTCCAGTCGCGCGGCCAGTCGGCGTCACGGCACTGCACCGAGGTGTAGACGCTGTAGCCGTTGTCGCCCGAGGCGTCGACGGCGGCGAAGTTCTCGTACGCCTCGACCAGCGGGTCGGCGTTCTTGTCGTTCACGTACGCCGCGAACGCCTCCGCCAGATAGGGCCAGTAGCCGTTGTAGTAGCCGCCCGGGATGAAGGTGTCCTCGAACTCCGAGGCGCCGACCTTCCCGCCCGCGGGCTTCTTCGCCAACTGGGCCCGCATCTTGTACCACTTGGCCTCGATCTTCGCCGGATCGGTGCCGAGCTTGTACGTCGCGTCGTACTTGGCGACCCAGGACGTGAACGCGAGGTGACGGTCGTTGAAGGCGTAGTCCTGGCCGAGGTTGTCGTCGTACCAGACACCGGTCGGGTCGACGATCGAGTCCAGGACCAGGCGCCGTACGCGCTCCGGGAAGAGCTTGGCGTAGACCGCGCCCAGATAGGTGCCGTACGAGTAACCGAAGTAATTGATCTTCTTCGCGCCCAGGGCGGCACGGATCGAGTCCATGTCTTGCACGGCCTGGACCGTGTTGATGTACGGCAGCAGATCGGCGTGCTTCTTGCCGCAGGCGGCGGCGAAGGACTTGGCCCGCTGGAGGTTGGCCCTCTCGATCGCGGGTGTGCTCGGTACGGAGTCGGGGCGTACGGGGTCGAAGTGGCCGGGCTCGCAGTCGAGAGCCGGCTTGCTCTTGCCCACCCCGCGCGGGTCGAAGCCGATGACGTCGTACTGCGCCGTGACCGCCTTGGGCAGTGAGCCGGCGACGAAGCCGGCCAGCGTCAGACCGCTGCCGCCGGGGCCGCCGGGGTTGACCAGCAGTGGGCCCTGGGACTTCTTCGCGGTGTGCGGGACGCGGGACAGCGCGAGCGTGATCTGCCGCCCGTGCGGATCGTCGTGGTCGAGTGGGACCTTGAGGGACGCGCACTGGAGCGTCGGGTAGTTCGTGGTGCCGCAGCTCTTCCAGGTGAGCTTCGCGGCCGCAGCGGTGTCCGCGGTGCGCGGAGTGCTCGCGTCGGCGGGCAGGGCGGTGAAGCTCCCGGCCATGACGACGGCGGCGCCGCACAGCACGGCTGCGCGTTTTCTCATGGAGTCCTCCCAGGACGGAGGTTGGCGGACCGCGGATGTCACGGTCCACGCCGCATCGTTCCGGAAAGGACGCACGGAGGAACGGATTCATCGGGTAATTCACTGTTTCGGCACCGAAATGGCTGAGCGGCCTCAGCCGAGATACGGACCGTCCCGCCGTTCGAGAGCATGGGTGATTCTCATCCGCGTGGACGCGTGCATACGCAGCGCGCCGAGCTCCCGCAGCGGGACGAAACGCACCGTGCGCGACTCCTCGCTGGTCCGCAACCGGCCGCCGGTGACCACTCCGTGGAAGACCAGCGAGCACTCCTGGCTCACCGTTCCGTCGTCGTACGAGGTGACGTGCCCGGGATCGGAGTACAGACCCACCAGCCCGGTGACGGCGATGTCCAGGCCGGTCTCCTCGCGCACCTCCCGCACCACGGCCTGGGTGAACGACTCACCGACGTCGACCAGGCCGCCCGGCAGCGCCCAGTACCCGTCGTCCGACCGTTCGATCAGCAGCAGATCGCCCGGCTCGTCGCGCACCACGGCGCCGACGACCGGCCACAGCCGGTTGGCCGCCGGGGCGTCGGGGTCGTCGAAGTGGTCCTGCTTCACACCGCCTCCTGGGCAGTTCAGGGGAATGAGGTTGCCGACAGGTCGTCACCGGGCATGATGCGCCAGTCCGAGTGTGCCGTGGGGGAGCGTCATGGGCCGGGTCTTCATCAGCTATCACGCCGACGACGGTGCCGACACGGCCCATCGCCTCGTCGAGGCCCTGCGCACGGCCGGGTACGAGGACTGCTTCGCCTACGCGCTGCCCGGCCACGGCATCGCCGCCTCCTACCCCTGGCGCGACGAACTGCGGCGCAACCTGCTGGCCGCGGAGGCACTCGTGGTCGTCACCACGGAGGGCTCCGCCGCCGAGTGGTGTGTCTGGGAGGTCTCCGTCTTCCGCGAGCGCAAACCCACCGCGCCCGTCGTGGAGTGCCGGGTCGACGGAGCCCCGGGCCGGGCCCTCATCGACACCCTTCAGGCGCTGAACGTCGAGCCGGGCGACCCGCGGTCCATGGCCGACGCCGAACGCTCGATCCTGAAGCGGCTCGACGAGGGCGGCGTCTCCCGCGGAGCCGCCCTGACCGCCATCTTCCCGGGACTGAACCCCTTTCAGGAGGAGCACGCCCGGGTCTTCTTCGGCCGCGACGAGGACATCGAGGCACTCAGCCGCCCGCTGCTGGGCCGCCGCCGCAACGGCGCCCTGGCCGTCATCGGGCCCTCCGGCGCGGGCAAGTCCTCACTGGTGCGCGCGGGCCTGGTACCGGCCTTGCGCGAGCGCCCGGCCGCTTCCGACGGAAGCGCCCCCTTCTGGATCGTCCTCGGCCCGGTGACCCCCGCCCGCGGCGGCCTCGCCGCCCTCGCACACGCCATCGCCGAGATACGCCGGGATCTCGGGCTCGACACCGACACCGGACCGCTCGTGCTCCAGCGGATACGGGAACGCCCCCAAGGCCTCGCCGAGACCCTCGACGGCATCACCGCGCGCGTGCCGGACGCACGCCTCCTCGTCATCGTCGACCAGACCGAGGAACTGCTGCTGCCCGAGGCCGACACCGACGCGGCGATCCTGGTCGCCGCCCTGGCCGAGGCGGTACGCCGGAACACCTGGCTGGTGTACACCGTGCGGGCCGACTTCCTGGACGCGCTGATGCGGTTCGAGGCGTTCGAACCGTTGCTGCGCGACCACCACCTCGTGAAACCGCTCGCCCGCAGCGAACTGCCCCGGATCGTCAACGCGCCCCTGGCCACCCTGGGCTGGCGGCTCGACGACCAGGCCCTCGGGCTCATCCAGGAGGACGCCGCCGGAGAGGCCCTGCCGCTGCTGGCCTTCGCGCTCCAGCAGCTCTGGCAGAAGGTCAATCCGGAGGGGAAGCGCCCGCCCCGGGAGATCACCCGCGGTGAGTACGAGGCCTCGGGACGCGTGCAGAAAGTGCTCACGGACCAGGCCGAGGAGGCGTTCCGGCTCGCCCGGGACTTCCTCACCGACGGGGAGCGCAGCACCGTACGGGACGCCGAGCGGGCGGTCCTCAAAGCACTGGGGCGCCTGGTGTCGGTCGACGAGTCGGGCAAGTACACCCGGCGTCCCGTCGCCCTGCGCGACCTCCCCGAACGTGAACTGCGGCTGCTGCGGCCGTTCGTGGAGTGCCGGGTGCTCACCACGGTCCGGCACCCGGTGGAGCGCGTGCGGCCCGGTGACGCCGGCTGGGACCACCTCACCGAGGATGCCTTCGAAGTCGCCCACGAGAGCCTCTTCGTGCACTGGCCCCGCCTGCGCGAGAACCTGGAACGCGACCACGACGCCCTGCGCGCACGCCGGGAGATCGAGGAGACGGCCGTCGACTGGGCCAGGTACGGGCGACAGCCGGACCAACTCATACCGGCCTCGCGGCTGATGCGCCTGGTGTCGGTCCTGTCCGGGCGCATGGAGGACGCGTTCGCCGCCGCGTGGCCGGAGCTGTACGGCACCCTGACCGACCTGCACCTGTCGGGCGCGGCGCTCGACCTGGTTGCGCAGTCTCTTCAGCGCACGGCGGACGACGAGGTCAGACGGGGTGAACTGCTGGTCGAGAGCGATCCCCGCGCTGTTTTGCGCTTGTTGGCGGGGGATGGCTCGGCGCAGGGTGACCTGCTGCTGGGACTGCTGCTCTACGCGCCCGACCTCGACGGCTGGCGGCACTTGCTGCGGCGCGCGATGGCGGCTCACCCTCAACTGCGCTGCTTCCGGGCTCAGGAGGCGGGTCTGTGGGGCGTGGCCTGGTCACCGGACGACACCCTGCTCGTCACGGCGTCCAAGGACGGTGGCGTACGCGTGCTCGACGCCGACACCGGCCAGGTGCGGGCGACGTTCCGGCACGCCAGGGAAGCGCGCGGGGACGGGCCGGGGTGGGTGCGTTCCGTGGACTGGTCTCCCGACGGCGAACTGATCGCGTCCGTCGCGACGGACGAGACGCTGCGGCTGTGGTCCTGGCCCGGGGGCGACGAGCTGCGGGTGGTGCCGCTCGACGACCGGCCGTGGTCGGTGCGGTTCTCTCCTGACGGGCGGTACGTGCTGGTCGCGTGCGCGGACGGGACGGCGCGGGTGTGGGAGGCGCGGGGGAGGGGGCGGGAGCCGGTCAGGACGTGCGTGAGCGTGGACGGGGAGGGGCGTCCGGTTCGGTTGTGGGATGCGGACATCGCCGGTGACGGGCGGGTGGCTACGGCTCGTGAGGACGGGGTGATCGAGGTTCACTCGCCGGACGCGGGCGTGGAACACCTGGACTGGGGGGACCCGATGCGGCGGAAGCCGGTCAGGACCGTGCGCTTCAGCCCGGTGGACGGCTCCAAGCTGGCGTCCGGAGACCAGAACAACCAGGTGTACGTGGGCATGGCGCCCTCGCACGGGGGGTACTCCGATCGCCGCCTCGACGGACACACGGAACAGGTCAGGAGGGTGGCCTGGTCTCCCTCCGGCACCCGCCTGGCGAGCGCTGGAGCCGACGCGACGGTGCGGACGTGGTACGTGCGCGGCAGCAGGGAACTGGACGTCTTTCAGGGACATGCCCAAGGAGTGTGCGACGTGGCCTGGTCGCACCGGGGGGATCGGCTCGCCAGCGCTTCGGACGACGGCACCGTACGGATCTGGCGGATCAGCCCCGAGATCGAGTTGGACAACCGTGACGCCATACGGCTCGTCGGCCGAAGCAAGAGCCTGGTCGAGGCCGAGGGCCTGGACGACCCGGATGCCGTGGACTGGTCCGGGGACGGGGCCCGTTGCGCAGTGGTGGAAGGCGGCGGCAGCCGTGTGTCGGTCTGGGAGCCGCCGGAAGGTTGGGGCCAGCCCAATCGCTTGTACAGGACCGCCGTACTGACTGACGCCCACGACGCCGTCACCGACGCCCGCTGGTCCGCCGACGGGGAGTGGCTGGCCGTGGTCTCCCGTGACCGGACGTGGCTGCCGCGCGTCTACGACCGCAAAGGCACTCTCCGCCCGGCGCCGCCGGGATGGACGCGGCACGCGAGCTTCCTGAGCGCGGTCGCCTGGCACCCGCGACGCGCGGAGTTCGCCGTTGCCGGACAGGACAACCTCGTCACCGTCAACACGCTCGACGCCACGGTGGCCGAGTACCGAGGCGACAAGGTCTTCACCGCCCTCGCCTGGCACCCCGAGGGCACGGCCCTCGCCGTCGGCTGCACGGACGGCACCGTCCTCGTGCTCGATCGTGGAGAGGACGGGTTCGTCGCACGGCGTCCCCTGGTGGGCCACCGTCAAGACGTGCTCGCCCTTGCCTGGTCGCCCGATGGAGCACTGCTCCTGTCGGGTTCCCTGGATGAGACCGCGCAGTTGTGGGACGTGACAGCGGGAGGCCGGGTGACGGTGCTGCACCACCCGGGCGCTGCGGTGCGACAAGTGTTCTGGCTGGATGGCTGGCGCGTCGCCCTCACCGGGACGCAGACCGGAGAGTTCTCCTCCTGGGACATCTCCGACGCCCTGACCCGCCCCCAATGCGGGCCCATGGGCGACATCACCCCCCTCATCACCGAAGCCCGCCTCCGCTCCCGCTGACCCTCACCACCCGTACCGCGCCAACGCCTCCAGCAACACCGGCCCTCGCACCCCCACCGGCCCCGTCGCCACCTCCGCGAACGCCATGCCGACCCGGGGAGCCGCCCCGTCGCACACCGGGTCGTCGCCCACCATCAGGCACTCCTCGGGGGCCACGCCGAGCCGCCGGGCGGCCACGTGGAAGAGCTCCAGGTCGGGCTTGGCGCGGCCCTCCTCGTACGAGAGGACGTACTGCGCGACGTACCGGTCCGAGCCGTGCCGGGTGAAGGCCTCGCGGATGTCCCAGGAGATGTTGCTGAGCACCCCGACGCGCACGCCCGCGAGGGCCAGCCGTTCCAGCGCCGGGAGCGTGTCCTCGTACGCGTGCCAGTTCGCCGCTGATCCCAGGCGGTCGTAGATCCGTGCGAAGTCCGCCTCGTCTAGGCCGGCCAGCCGGAACAGGGTGCCGTAGGCGCGGTGGTTGGCCTCGGGGGAGAGGTCGCGGTCCGCCCAGTCGCGGAGTTGTGCCGGTGTCATACGGTCGACGAACTCGGCCGGATGGCGCAGCGCGTGGACGACGCGAGCCCGCAGCTCCGGGGTCGGCGCGGCCTGCGGGGAGAAGAGCCAGTCATGGCCCGGCAACCGCCCGAACAGGGTTCCCGAGAAGTCGAACACCACCGCGCGCAGGGCATCGTTCACGGGCCCATTCTGCCCGTCCGGTGGGTCAGATCAGTGTCAGCTGGGTCGGCTCCTGGACATCCGGCTCGGGCTCGGGGACTGGCGTGATCCGGCGGGGCATACCCGTGTCCGCGGGGCCGATGCCGTACTCCCGGGCCAGTTCGTGCACTTGGCGGGTGATCCGGCGCTGGTACCACTTCGGCGCGTAGGAGCCGTGGGCGTACAGGCGCTCGTAGCGGCGCACGAGGTAGGGGTGGTGCTGGGCCAGCCAGGACATGAACCACTCCCGGGCGCCGGGGCGCAGATGCAGCACCAGTGGGGTCACGGAGGTCGCCCCGGCCGCCGCGATCGCCCGCACGGTGGCGCGGAGTTGGGCCGGTTCGTCGCTCAGGAAGGGGATGACGGGTGCCATCAGGACGCCGCAGCCGATGCCGTGCTCGGACAGGGTGCGCACGACGTCCAGGCGGCGGTCCGGCGCGGGCGTGCCCGGCTCCACCGTGCGCCACAGGTCCGGGTCCGTGAAGCCGACCGAGACGGAGATGCCGACGTCCGTCACCGCGTGCGCCCGCTTCAGCAGGTCGAGGTCGCGCAGGATCAGCGTGCCCTTGGTCAGGATCGAGAACGGGTTCGCGTGCTCGGTGAGGGCGCCGATGATGCCCGGCATCAGCCGGTAGCGGCCCTCCGCGCGCTGGTAGCAGTCGACGTTCGTGCCCATCGCTATGTGCTCGCCCTGCCAGCGGCGCGAGCCGAGCTGGCGGCGCAGCAGCTCCGGGGCGTTCGTCTTGACCACGATCTGCGAGTCGAAGCCGAGTCCGGTGTCGAGGTCCAGATAGCTGTGCGTCTTGCGGGCGAAGCAGTAGACGCACGCGTGTGAACAACCCCGGTACGGGTTGACCGTCCACTGGAAGGACATTCGGGAGACGGCGGGTACCCGGTTGATGATCGATCGAGCCCTGATCTCGTGGAAGGTGATGCCGGCGAACTCGGGCGTGTCGATGGTCCGGCTCGTGACCGCGTCCGCGCCGAACAGGGCGGCGTCGGCCCGGCCGTGCTCATCGGACTCTGTGAGGTTCTCCCAGCGCATGAGGCCTCCTCGGTAGCGCCTGCCCCCACAATAGAACACATGTTCCCTTGATCGTGCCACCCCCGATTTGGGCGGCCGGGGACCGGGGTGGTTGGCTTGGCCCCACCCCCGAATTCCAGTTCCTGGAGGATTCCAATGGCGCAGGTCGAGGCCACTACCGAGCGGGTCGTCGCGGCGGACGCGGAGAAGGTGTTCGACGCCCTCGCCGACTACAGCGGCACCCGGCAGAAGCTGCTGCCCGAGCACTTCAGCGAGTACGAGGTGCGCGAGGGCGGCGACGGCGAGGGCACCCTCGTCCACTGGAAGCTCCAGGCCACCAGCAAGCGCGTGCGCGACTGCCTCCTGGAGGTGAGCGAGCCCACCGACGGCGAGCTGGTCGAGAAGGACCGCAACTCCTCCATGGTCACCACCTGGCGGGTCACCCCGGCCGGCGAGGGCAAGTCCCGCGTCGTCGTGACCACCGTCTGGAACGGCGCCGGCGGCATCGGCGGCTTCTTCGAGAAGACCTTCGCGCCCAAGGGCCTCGGCCGGATCTACGACCTGGTGCTCGCCAACCTGGCCACCGAGGTCGAGAAGTAAGTCGCCTGTCCAGGTAAGTCCCCCGTGTCCGGAGGGCGTTGACGCGCTCACCGGATCGAGTGGATCTCCCGACCGGGTGCCGGTCTGCCGTAACTCGTCGCGCTTGCTCGTAGTTGTCGCTTTAGGCAGCAATTGTGTGGGCGCGGCGAGGGGAGCGGACACGTGGGCGGGACCACTCTGGTGCAGGAGGACCTCCGGGACGAACCGGTCCCCGAATCCCCGCGGCCCGCCGCCCCCGATCCCGCCACGGCCGCCGAACTCGGCCCGCGCCAAGTCCGGTTGGTCTTCGTCGGGCTGATGCTCGCGCTGCTCCTCGCCGCGCTGGAGCAGATGATCGTCGCCACGGCGCTCCCCAAGATCGTCGGCGAGCTGCACGGCCTCGACAAGATGTCCTGGGCCATCACCGCCTATCTGCTCACCTCCACGATCGGACTGCCGGTCTACGGCAAGCTCGGCGACCTCCTGGGCCGCAAGGGCGTCTTCCAGTTCGCGATCGTCGTCTTCGTCATCGGCTCCGCGCTCGCCGGACGGGCGCAGACGATGGACCAGTTGATCGCCTTCCGCGCGGTGCAGGGCGTCGGCGCGGGCGGGCTCATGATCGGTGTGCAGGCGATCATCGCCGACATCGTGCCGCCCCGGGAGCGCGGCCGGTTCATGGGCCTCATCGGCGCCGCGTTCGGCCTCGCCTCCGTCGCGGGGCCCCTGTTGGGCGGCTATTTCACCGACCACCTCTCCTGGCGGTGGTGCTTCTACATCAACATCCCCTTCGGCCTCGTGACCCTCGCCGTCGTCACCGTCGTCCTCAAACTGCCCAAGCGGCGGACCAGGGCCCGGCTCGACGTCCTCGGGACGCTGCTCCTCGCCGCGGCGTCCACCTGCCTGGTGCTGCTGACCAGTTGGGGCGGCACCGAGTACGCCTGGGACTCCCGCGTCATCCTGGGACTCGCCGCGGGCGCGGCGGCGGCCACCGTGCTCTTCCTCGTCGCCGAGCACTTCGCGCCCGAACCCCTCATCCCGCTGCGGCTGTTCAGGGACTCCGTCTTCAACGTCACCGCGCTGGTCGGCCTGGTGATCGGTGTCGCCCTCTTCGGGGCCGCGAGCTATCTGCCGACCTTCCTTCAGATGGTCGACGGGGCGAGCGCCACCGAGTCGGGGCTGCTGATGCTGCCCATGATGGGCGGCATCGTCGGCGCCTCCGTCGTCGCCGGGCAGCTGATCAGCCACACCGGCCGGTACAAGCTCTGGCCGGTCCTCGGCGGCGCGCTCTCCGTGCTCGGCATGTGGCTGCTGTCCCGGCTGGAGGTCGACACGCCCCGGCTGCACTACAGCATCTGGATGGCCGTCCTCGGCGCCGGCATCGGCATGGTGATGCCGGTCCTCGTCCTCGCCGTGCAGAACTCCGTGCGCCCCGCCGACCTCGGCACGGCGACCAGCGCCAACAACTACTTCCGGCAGATCGGCGGTTCGGTCGGAGCGGCGATCTTCGGCACGCTCTTCGCCGACCGGCTGTCCGACTCCCTGGCGAAGCGGCTGCCCCCGGCGGCGGGACTGCCCGACGCCGAGTCCATCACCCCGCAGCTCGTCCACGCGCTGCCGCCCCAGCTGCGCGAGGCGTACATCCGTGCGTACGCCGACGCCATGCCGCGGATCTTCCTCTATCTCGTGCCGGTCCTCGTCCTCGGACTGCTCATCGCCTTCTTCCTCAAGGAGAAACCACTGGTGTCCCACCACACCGCCGAAACCGAGCCCGCCCCCCTGAACACACCGATCCCGCACGCCCGTTCGTCGTACGCCGCCGGAATCCCCGTGTGCGGCACGGTGCAGCACCCCGACGGAACCGTCGTCCCGCGCGCGGCGCTCACGCTGATCGACGTCGCCGGGCAGCAGATCGGCCGGGGCGCGAGCGGCGAGGACGGACGGTACGCGCTGTCGACTCCGGGCTCGGGGGCGTACGTCCTGATCGCCGCGGCGGGCGGGCACCAGCCGCAGGCCGTCTCCGTGACCGTCGGTGAGCGGCCCGTCGAGCTCGACGTCGTCCTCGGCGGCGCCGGGCGCCTCGCCGGGAGCGTGGTGACCGCGGACGGCACGACCGTACGGGACGCCACCGTCACCCTCACCAATGTGCACGGCGAGGTCGTCGCCAGCACCCGCAGCGGGCGCGAGGGCGGGTACGTGATGACCGAACTCGTCGCCGGCGAGTACACCCTCGCCGCCAGCGCCCCCGCCTTCCGCCCGGCCGCGCTCCCCGTCACCGTCCAGGCCGCCCGGGAGACCCGGCAGGACATCGAACTCGCCGGCGGGGCCGTGCTGCGCGGCACGGTACGGGCGAGCGGCGGCCGTCCCGTCGAGGACGCGCGCGTGACGCTGCTGGACGCCGCGGGCAACGTCGTGGACACCCTCACCACCGGCCCGGACGGAACGTTCCGGTTCGTCGACCTGTCCTCCGGCGAGTACACGGTCATCGCCGCGGGCTATCCGCCGGTCGCCACCGTCCTCCAGATGGCGGGCGGCGGCCGCACGGAGCGGGATCTGCAACTGGGGCACGAGGACTGAGCGGGGGCTGCGGCAAAGCCGGACGCCAGGGTTGATAACCCGTCAGTAACCCCACGGCGCCCCCAACCGGCGCTTTCCGTCCGGGGCGGGCGCGCGGGGGGCGCGCGGTGTCCGGTCCGCCGGGGGCAATTCCCGTATTGCCGCACATCACCACCTGCCGCAGCCGTACGGTGGAACGGTCGGCACAGATCTTTGCGGAGCCGTGGGAGAGAGGGCCTGGGCCATGGACCGTGGCAGTGAGAGGGACACGCCTCCCAGCCGCGGAGCTGGGATCGGAGCGGTGGAGACCGCCGCGGCCGGTCGCATTCCGCTGGCCGTGGTCGTGGTGGACCGCGGCGGCCTGGTGTCCCACTGGAGCCGCGGTGCCCGACGGCTGTTCGGCGCCGCCAAGGAGGAGGCGCTCGGCCGCCCCGCGGTCGACCTGCTGCCGGTCTCCGGAGCCCTGCCCGACGAGGAAGACACCGTGCCCTACGGGGCGTACGCCGACTACGACGGGCTCGGACCCGATCTGGAGTCCTCCCTCGACGGCAGGCTCTTCTACCCGGCCGCTGGCCGCGCCCGGCTCACGGTCGCCGAGCAGGGCCGGGTCGACGTGCTGTGGTGGGCGTACCCCCTGATCGGCCCCGGAGACGAGCGGCTGCTGGTGCTGGCCGCCGACGCGGACGCCCTGAAGTCCGACGACCCCGACGACCTGATGGCCGTCGAACGCATCGCCCCGGCCTTCGCCCTGCACACCGACTTCCCCGGCGCCGAGGAACTGGCCCGCCGGCTCCCCGAGATCCTGCCCAGCATGAGCGTCGAGGAAGGCGCCCGGATCGTCGCCCAGATTCTGGAACTGGGCTATCCCGTCCTGGAGTTCAGCCAGAACGACCGGGTGCCCGTCACCCCCGACTGGGGGGTCCCGCGGCGCACCGAGCGCAAGGCGCGCCGGGAGCGGGCCGCACGCGCCGCGGCCGACGGGTCGGCCCTCCCGCGGGACATCGAGGAGGACGACGGCGAGGACCTCGAGTACGCGGCCGTGCGCGAGCGCCTGGAGTTCCTCAACGAGGTCAGCGGGCGCATCGGCACATCCCTCGACCTGTCGCGCACCATCGTCGAGGTCAGCCGCGCCGTCGTGCCCCGCTTCACCGATGTCGCCGGCACCTATCTGCGGGAACAGGTCGTCGCCGGCGAGGGGTTCCCCGAGGGCGTGCCGGACACCACCACCATGTGGCACCGGGTCGCCCTGGAGCACACCGACGAACCCGGCCGCTGGGACGACGTCGTGCCGGTCGGCGAGGCCATGCCGTTCCCCGCGCACACGCCGTTCTTCCAGTGCATGACCAGCGGCCAGCCCGTCCTGGTGCCGCGCATCAGCGAGCAGATGGGGCACATGATCGCCTCGCAGTTCGAGAAGCGCGACATCCGGCCGCTGATCACCGGCCGCTCCATGCTCGTCGTACCCCTCAAGGCCCGCAATGTGGTCCTCGGCTTCATGATCCTGCTGCGGCACCCGGAGCGCGTCGAGTTCAACGACATGGACCGGGTCACCGGCGCCGAACTCGCCGCCCGCGCGGGCCTCGTGCTCGACAACGCCCGCATGTACACCTACCAGGAGAGCGTGGCCGAGACCCTCCAGGACAGCATGCTGCCGCACATCCCGCCGCGCATGGCGGGCTGCGACATCGCCACCCGCTATCTGCCCGGCACCCTGCTCGGACGTGTCGGCGGCGACTGGTTCGACTCCGTGAAGCTGCCGGGTGCCCGGACCGCCCTCGTCGTCGGCGACGTCATGGGGCACGGCCTCAACTCGGCCGCGATGATGGGCCAGTTGCGTACGGCCGTGCAGACCATGGCCGCCATGGACCTGCCGCCCGCCCAGTTGCTGCGCAACCTCGACGACCTCGCCCAGCGGCTCGGCGACACCTACCTGGCGACCTGTCTGTACGCCGTGTACGACCCGATCGCCGGCGAGGTGCAGATCGCCAACGCGGGCCACATCCCGCCGGTGATCGTGCACGCCGACGACGGCCGCAGCGAGCTCCTCGACCTGCCCACGGGCGCGCCCATCGGCGTCGGCGGAGTGCCTTTCGAGGCGGTACGGGTGCCGGTGCGGCCCGGCGACCGGCTCGTGATGTGCACCGACGGACTGGTCGAGGTGCGCGGCGAGGACATCGGCGTGGGACTGGCCACGCTGTGCGAGTCCGCCGCCCACCCGGCCGCGTCGATGGACGACGCCTGCGACACCATCATCCGCGCCCTCAACACGCGCGGCGGCCGCAAGGACGACGTCGCCCTCCTGATGGCCCGGCTCAACGGCATCGAGCCGAAGGACGTCGCCGAGTGGCGGCTCGCCCTCGACCCGATCGAGGTCCGCCGGGCGCGGGCCACCGTGCGGGAACAACTGCACGAGTGGGGAATCGGGCGGCTGGCCGACACCACCGAACTCATGGTGAGCGAGCTCGTCACCAACGCCGTACGGCACTCGCACAGCCGCCCCCTCGTGCTGCGTCTGGTGCGCGGCGAGACACTGCTGTGCGAGGTGGACGACGACGACCACGAGCTGCCGACGCTGCTCAACGCCGGTCCCGGCGACGAGTTCGGGCGCGGGCTGCGGATCGTCAGCACCCTGGCACGGGAGTGGGGCACGAGCCGGACCAGCGCGGGCAAGACCGTCTGGTTCGAACTGACGTTGCCGCGACGGTGACGACCTTCCGGGGCGCGCGGGGCGCCCGGGGGCGTACACAGCTCGTACGAGGGGTGAAGGAATGCGCTCGGCGCTTGTCGCCGTGACCAGGGCGCGATAAACCGTACTGGCCCGTCAGGCGCGGCGGGCCGCCTTCGCATCCTGGGGAGTTGGGCATGAGCGTGACGAGTCGGTACCGGGAGGCCTGGGAGGGCTTCTGGCGGGAAGCCCCCGAGGAACCGGGGGCGGTGTTCTGGGACGCGGAGCCCGCGCTCACGGTCGGCCTCCATCTCGCCCTGTTCGAACCCCAGTTGACCGACCCCGGGCTGCCCCTGGTCGACCTGGGCTGCGGCAACGGAACCCAGACCCGCTTCCTCGCCGACCGCTTCCCGCATGTCCTCGGCGTCGACCTGTCCGAGGCCGCCGTCGAGCACGCCCGGCACGCCGACCCCGCGGGACAGGCCGGCTACCGGGTGCTCGACGCCGCCGAGAAGGGCGAGGCGGAGTCGCTGCACGCGGAACTCGGCGACGCCAACGTCTATGTGCGGGGCGTGCTGCACCAGTGCGAGCCCGACGACCGGCAGCCCTTCGTCGACGCCCTTGCCGCACTCCTCGGCGAGCGCGGCCGGGCCTTCCTCGTCGAGCTCTCCGAGTCCGCCAAGCCGGTGCTGATGGGCCTGGCCCAGAGCGCCTCGGGGCCGCCGCCCAAGCTGGCCCCGATCTTCCGCCACGGCATCGCGCCCGGCGAGGTCTCCGACGCGGCGGTCCCGGAGTATCTGCGGGCGGCCGGCCTCACCGTCCTGGCGAGCGGCGAACTGCCGCTCACCACAACGGAGTACACGGCCGACGGAGCCCGGATCGAACTGCCCTCGACGTGGCAGGTGGTGGGCCGGACGGCCTGACGAGGACGCTTGACGGGCCGGCCGGCTCACATGTTGATCATGTGGCCGGCCAGTCCGTGCACGGCCTCCTTGACGGCCTCGCTCAGCGTCGGATGCGCGTGCACATTGCGGGCGACCTCGTGGACGGTGAGGTCCCACTGCTGGGCCAGCGTCAGTTCGGGCAGCAACTCGGTGACGTCGGGGCCGATCAGATGGCCGCCGATCAGCTCGCCGTACTTGGCGTCGCTGATGAGCTTGACGAAGCCGGTGGTGTCACCGAGGCCGTGGGATTTGCCGTTCGCGGTGAACGGGAACTTGGCGACCTTGACGTCGTAGCCCAGTTCACGGGCCTGGGCCTCGGTGTAGCCGAAGCTGGCGATCTGGGGCTGGCAGAAGGTGGCCCGCGGGATCATGGCGTAGTCGAGCTCCATGGTCTCCGCGTCGGCGAGGGTCTCGGCGGCGATGATGCCCATGGCCTCGGCGGTGTGCGCGAGCATCAGCTTGGCGGTGACGTCACCGATGGCGTACAGGTGCGGCACGGAGGTGCGGCAGCGGCCGTCGACGTCGATCGCGCCGCGCTCGGTGAGGGCGACGCCGGTGTTCTCCAGGCCGTAGCCGGAGATGTTCGGGGCGAAGCCGATGGCCTGGAGCACCTTGTCGGCCTCCAGGACCTGCTGCGCGCCGTCCTTGCCGGTGACGGTGACGCGCACCTGGGGGCCGGACTCGTCGATGGCGTCGACGCGGGTGGAGGTGAGGACGTCGATGCCCAGCTTGCGGTACTGGCGGGCGAGCTCGGCGGAGACCTCGGCGTCCTCCAGAGGTGCCATGCGGTCGAGGAACTCGACGATCGTGACCTTCACCCCGTAGTTGTGCAGGACGTAGGCGAACTCGATGCCGATGGCGCCGGCGCCCGCGACGACGATGGACTGCGGGAGGTCGTCGGCCAGGATCTGCTCCTCGAAGGTCACCACGCGCGCGCTGCGCTTGGTGCCGGGCAGCAGCTTGGGGGTGGCGCCGGTGGCGATGATGCAGTGCTCGAAGCCGATGGTCCGCGTGTTGCCCTCGTAGTTGGTGACCTGGAGGGTGTGCGGGTCGAGGAAAGTGCCGCGGCCGTCCACCTCGGTGATCTTGTTCTTCTTCATCAGGTAGTGGACGCCCTTGACCCGGCCGTCCGCGACCTTGCGGCTGCGGCGGAAGGCCTCGCCGTAGTCGAAGGAGACCTGGCCGTCGACCTTGATGCCGAAGGTCTTCGCCTCATGGGTGAAGAGGTGCGCCAGCTCGGCGTTGCGCAGCAGGGCCTTGGTGGGGATGCAGCCCACGTTCAGACAGACGCCGCCCCAGTACTTCTCCTCGACGACCGCGACCCGCTTGCCCAGCTGGGCGGCCCGGACGGCGGCGACATAACCACCGGGCCCCGCCCCGAGAACCACGACGTCGTAGTGTTCGTCCTGCTCGACCATCGGTCGTCCCTCTTCCATCGGTCCTGCCTTGGTTCAACTGCTGTTCCGGGATCGATTCTGCGTCCCCGCCCGGTCCGCCGCCACAGAGATCAGGCGGGTGTGGACGGTGACCTGAGGCACAGGCGGCGCGTAACGTGAAGCACCATGAAGATCCTCATCAGCGCCGACATGGAGGGCGCCACCGGTGTGACCTGGCCGGCCGACGTGCTGCCGGGGACACCTCAGTGGGAGCGGTGCCGGGCGATGTTCACCTCGGACGTGAACGCCGCCGTGCTGGGCTTCTTCGACGGCGGCGCCGACGAGGTGCTGATCAACGAGGCGCACTGGACCATGCGCAACCTGCTCCTGGAGCACCTCGACGACCGCGCCGAGATGCTCACCGGACGGCACAAGGCGCTGTCCATGGTCGAGGGCGTGCAGCACGGGGACGTGGACGGCATCGCCTTCGTCGGCTACCACGCGGGCGCCGGCATGGAGGGCGTCCTCGCGCACACCTATCTCGCCAACTCCATCACCGGTGTGTGGGTGAACGACGAACGGGCCAGTGAAGGACTGCTCAACGCGCGCGTGGTCGCCGAGTACGGGGTACCCGTGGTCCTGGTCACCGGTGACGACGTGGCCTGCGAGGACGCGCTCGGGTACGCGCCCGGGGCGCTGAAGGTCGCGGTCAAGGACCATGTGTCGCGGTACGCCGCCGTGTGCCGTACGCCGGCCAGGACCGCCGCCGACATCCGCGCGGCGGCCAAGGAGGCGGCGGCCCTGGCGGTGCGTCATGAACCGGTCGACGCGGGGCCGTTCACGATCGCGCTGGAGTTCGACGCCGAGCATCTGGCCCAGGCGGCGACCGTCGTGCCGGGCGTGGGGCGGATCGGCGAGCGGAAGGTGGCGTACACCAGCGCCACCATGTACGAGGGAATTCGTGCCTTCAAGGCGGTCACCACGATCGTCTCGGCCGCGGTGGAGGAGCAGTATGGCTGACGGGCAGGCGCTGGACGAGGTCGTGACGTTCACGTCCGACCTGATCCGCATCGACACCACCAACCGGGGCGGAGGCGACTGCCAGGAGCGCCCGGCCGCCGAGTACGCGGCGGAGCGGCTCGCCGGGGCGGGCCTGGAACCGGTGCTGCTGGAACGCGCCAAGGGCCGTACGAACGTCGTCGCCCGGATCGAGGGCACCGACCCGTCGGCGGACGCGCTGCTCGTCCACGGTCATCTGGACGTGGTGCCGGCCGAGGCCGGGGACTGGAGCGTGCACCCGTTCTCCGGGGAGATCCGCGACGGGGTGGTGTGGGGCCGGGGCGCCGTCGACATGAAGAACATGGACGCGATGATCCTCGCCGTGGTCCGGTCCTGGGCCCGTGCGGGCGTACGGCCCCGGCGGGACGTCGTGATCGCGTTCACCGCCGACGAGGAGGCCAGCGCCGAGGACGGCTCCGGGTTCCTCGCCGACCGGCATCCCGGGCTGTTCGAGGGCTGCACCGAGGGCGTCAGCGAGTCGGGGGCGTTCACCTTCCACGACGGCGCCGGGCGCCAGATCTACCCCATCGCGGCCGGTGAGCGCGGCACGGGCTGGCTGAAGCTCACCGCGCGCGGCCGGGCCGGACACGGCTCCAAGGTGAACCGGGAGAACGCGGTCACCCGGCTGGCCGCAGCGGTCACCCGCATCGGAGAGCACGAGTGGCCGCTGCGGCTCACCCCGACCGTACGGGCCGCCCTCACCGAACTCGCCGTCCTGTACGGCATCGAGCCCGACCTCACCGACGTGGACACCCTGCTGGACAAGCTGGGACCGGCCGCCAAGCTGGTCGAGCCGACCGTGCGCAACAGCGCCAACCCGACCATGCTGGACGCCGGTTACAAGCTCAACGTGATTCCCGGGGAGGCCGTCGCGTATGTCGACGGACGGTATCTGCCGGGCGGCGAGGACGAGTTCCGCACGACCCTCGACCAACTGACCGGACCGGACGTCGAGTGGGAGTTCCACCACCGCGAGGTCGCGCTCCAGGCACCGCTGGACTCACCCACGTACGCCCTCATGCGGGCGGCCGTCGAGGAGTTCGCACCGGAAGGACATGTGGTGCCGTACTGCATGTCCGGCGGCACCGACGCCAAGCAGTTCTCGCGCCTCGGCATCACCGGCTACGGATTCGCGCCGCTGAAGCTCCCCGAGGGCTTCGACTACCAGGCTCTCTTCCACGGCGTGGACGAGCGGGTCCCGGTCGAGGCGCTGCACTTCGGCGTCCGCGTCCTCGACCGGTTCCTGCGCACCGCCTAGGCACATGGGGGACGACGTGCAGACCTTGCCCTTCGGATCGTGGCCCTCGCCCATCGACGCGGCCCTCGCCGCCGCGCACGACGGGCACCCCGAGTGGGTGGGCTTCGTCGGCGACGAGGCGTGGTGGACCGAGCCACGGCCCACCGAGGGCGGCCGACGCACGCTGGTGCGACGCCACGCCGACGGCGGCGAGGAGTCGGTGCTCCCGGCGCCGTGGAACGTCCGCAGCCGGGTCATCGAGTACGGCGGTCAGCCCTGGGCCGGTGTCGTTCAGGACGGCCGACCCCTCGTCGTCTTCGTGAACTTCGCCGACCAGCGCCTGTACCGGTACGAGACCGGCGGCGACCCGCGTCCGCTCACCCCCGTCTCCCCGGTGGGCGGCGGACTGCGCTGGGCGGACCCGGTGCTGCGCCCCGACCGGGGCGAAGTGTGGTGCGTCCTGGAGGAGTTCACCGGCGACGGGCCCACCGACCTCCGCCGAGTCCTCGCCGCCGTGCCGCTGGACGGCTCGGCCGCCCAGGACCGGGACGCCGTACGGGAACTGACCGACGCCCGGCACCGGTTCGTCACCGGACCGCGGATCTCACCCGACGGGCGGCACGTGGCCTGGCTCGGCTGGGACCATCCGCGGATGCCCTGGGACGGCACGGAGCTGATCCTGGCCCAGACACGGGAGGACGGCACCCTGCAAGCCGCCCGCACGGTCGCCGGCGGACCCGACGAATCCATCGCCCAGGTCGACTGGTCCCACGACGGGGCCCTGCTGTACGCGAGCGACCGCACCGGCTGGTGGAACCTCTACCGCGACGGCCAGCCACTGTGCCCGCGGGAGGAGGAGTTCGGCGGGCCGCTGTGGAAACTGGGGCAGCGCTGGTTCGCGCCGCTGGAGAGCGGGCTGATCGCCGTCGTCCACGGCCGGGGCGCCACCGCGCTCGGGATACTGGACCCGGAGACCGCCGAGGTCGTCGACGCCGCGGGCCCCTGGACCGAGTTCGCGCCCACCCTCGCGGTGCACGGCGAGCGGGTGGTCGCCGTCGGGGCCAGTCCGCGCAGCGCCCACGAGGTGGTGGAGCTGGACACCCGCACCGGCCGCGCGAGGGTGATCGGCGCCTGCCACGACGACTCCGTGGACCCCGCGTACTACCCCGAGCCGCAGATCCGCACCTTCACCGGGCCCGCCGGACGCGAGATCCACGCCCACATCTACCCGCCCCACCACCCCGGTTGTGTCGCCCCCGGCGACCGGCTTCCGCCGTACGTGGTGTGGGCGCACGGCGGTCCGACCAGCAGGGCGCCCCTCGTCCTCGACCTGTCCATCGCCTACTTCACCTCCCGTGGCATCGGCGTCGCCGAGGTCAACTACGGCGGCTCGACCGGGCACGGCCGGGAGTACCGCAACCGGCTGCGCGAGCAGTGGGGCGTCGTCGACGTCGAGGACTGCGCGGCCGTCGCGCTCGCCCTCGCCGACGAGGGCACCGCCGACCGGGACCGGCTGGCGATCCGCGGCGGCAGCGCCGGCGGCTGGACCGCGGCAGCCTCGCTCACCGCGACCGACGTCTACGCCTGCGGCACCATCGTCTACCCCATCCTCGACCTGGCCGGCTGGGCCGAGGGGGAGACCCACGACTTCGAGTCGCAGTACCTGGAGACGCTCGTCGGACCGCTCGCCGAGGCGCCCGCACGCTACGCGGAACGCTCGCCCACCGAGCACGCCGACCGGATCACCGCGCCCTTCCTGCTGCTCCAGGGCCTGGACGACGTGATCTGCCCGCCCGCCCAGTGCGAGCGGTTCCTGGCCCGGATGGAGGGGCGCCGGGTGCCGCACGCCTACCTCGCCTTCGAGGGGGAGGGACACGGCTTCCGGCGCGCGGACACCATGATCAGGGCCCTGGAGGCTGAACTCTCCCTCTACGCACAGGTCTTCGTGCTCAACCCGCCCGGCATCCCGACCCTGGAGCTCAGCAAGTGACAGAACTCGTCCGGCCGTCCCGCCTCGCCCCCGGCGCTCGGGTCGCCGTCGTCGCGCCCAGCGGTCCGGTGCCCGAGGAGCGGTTGCAGGCCGGGCTCGACGTGCTGCGCGGCTGGGACCTCGACCCGGTGGTGGCACCCCATGTGCTGGACCGGCACGGCGAGTTCACCTACCTCGCGGGCACCGACGCGGACCGCGCCGCCGACCTCCAGGCCGCCTGGTGCGACCCGGCCGTGGACGCGGTGCTGTGCGCCCGCGGCGGCTACGGCGTCCAGCGGATGATCGACCTGCTCGACTGGGACGCCATGCGGGCGGCCGGGCCCAAGGTGTTCGTCGGCTTCAGCGACATCACCGTGCTGCACGAGGCGTTCGCCACCCGGCTCGGCCTCGCCACGCTGTACGGGCCGATGGCGGCCGGGGTCGACTTCATCAAGAACGCCCGGGCCCAGGACCATCTGAAGGCCACCCTGTTCGCCCCGGAGACGGTCCGCACGATCGCCTCCGGCGGCACACCGCTGGTGTCCGGCCGGGCCCGGGGCGTCACGCTGGGCGGGTGTCTCTGTCTGCTCGCCGCCGACCTGGGCACCCCGCACGCCCGGCCCTCCGCGCGCGGCGGGCTGCTGTGTCTGGAGGACGTGGGGGAGGAGACGTACCGCATCGACCGCTATGTCACCCAACTCCTGCGCGCGGGCTGGCTGGACGGGGTGCGGGGGGTGCTGCTCGGGTCCTGGCAGGACTGTGACCCCTATGAGCGGGTGCGGGCGCTGCTCGTCGACCGGCTCGGCGGGCTCGGCGTGCCGGTCGTGGAGGAGTTCGGGTTCGGCCACTGTGACGGGGCGTTGACGATCCCGTTCGGAGTGGCGGCCGAACTCGACGCGGACAGCGGCACGTTGACCCTGATGGAGCCCGCTCTCCACTGAATCTCCGTCAAGAAACCCTCGTCTCGGTGATTGACCGCGCCTGACACGTGTCACACCATGACTACCGGCCGGTACGTACCGGTTGGTAGGTCGGGTTGTCCTCAGCGTGGAGGTCTCGTGTCCCGTCGTGTGCTCGGCTACAGCGTTCCGCTCGCTCTCCTGCTCGGTGCCACACTCGCCACAGCCGCCCCCGCCACAGGCCAATACACCGTCACCGCCCTGAAGTTCACCGTCCAGACGGGCGGTCGCGCGTGCACGATCGACGCCGATCTGTACCGTCCCACCGGTGTCGACCGGGCGCCCGCCGTGCTCGCCACCAACGGCTTCGGCGGCAGCAAGTCCGACGGCTCCACCGACATGATCGGCAAGGCCTTCGCGGAGCGCGGCTATGTCTCACTCGTCTACTCGGGCCTCGGCTTCGGCGACTCCGGCTGTCTGATCTCGCTCGACGACCCGGCCATCGACGGCCGCGCCGCCTCCCGGCTCATCGACTTCCTCGCCGGGAAACGGGCCGCCGACGACGGCACCAAGGCCGACTTCGTCACCCTCGACGGCAAGGGCGACCCGCGCGTCGGCATGATCGGCGGCTCCTACGGCGGCGCCGTCCAACTGGCGACGGCCGCCGTCGACCACCGGGTGGACGCGCTCGTGCCGATGATCACCTGGAACGACCTGGCGTACGCCCTGGACCCGAACAACGCCGCGCGCGAGGTGCCCGGCGCCTTCAAGTGGCAGTGGACCAACGGCTTCTACCTCATCGGCGAGAGCCAGCCCCTGACCACGGTGAACCTGGACCCGTCCCGCATCAACTCCCTCGGCTGTCTGCACTTCGTCACCGACGCCTGCGACACCGTCCGCACCCTCAACTCCGACAGCTACCCCGCCGCCGAGACCGCCGACCTGCTCTCCTACGCCCGCAGCGTCTCCCCGGTCACCTACCTCGACCGCGTGACGGCGCCCACGCTCCTCGTCCAGGGCCAGGCCGACAGCCTCTTCAACCTCAACGAGGCGACCGCGACGTACAAGAAACTCAAGGCGCAGGGCACGACCACCAAGATGATCTGGCAGTCCTGGGGCCACAGCGGGGGCCAGGCCGCCGGTGAACTCGACCTGAGCCAGGGCAACCTGGAGTCCAGCTACGTCGGCAAGCGCGTCCTCGCCTGGTTCGACCGCTATCTGCGCAAGCAGAAGGGCACCGACACCGGCCCGGCCTTCGCCTACTACCGCGACTGGATCACCGACCCGAACGGTACCTACGCCACCGCCGGCAGCCTCCCCGTGCTCAGCCAGAAGCTGTACCTGTCCGGCGACGGCAAGCTCGTCGACAACCGCGGCAAGGTGACGCGCGGCAGCCGGACGTACACCAACGGGCTCGTCCCGACCAGCCACTCCGAGAGCTCGCTGGCCGGGATCGTCGGACTGCCCGACCCGGCGCCCTACGACACCCAGGGCACCTACCTCGGCTGGACCAGCGAGCCGCTCGCCCGCACCACCGACGTCGTGGGCGCGCCGAAGGCCACGCTCAAGGTCGTCTCGCCCAAGGCCGAGCGGACGCAGAACTCCGGGAACGCCGCCGACAAGCTCGTCCTGTTCGCCAAGCTCTACGACGTCGCGCCCGACGGCACCCAGACGCTGGTGCACCGGCTGGTCGCACCGGTCCGGGTGCCGGACGTCACCCGGAGCTTCACCGTGACGCTGCCGGGGATCGTCCACCGGTACGAGAAGGGGCACCGGCTGCGGTTCGTGGTCGCGGCGAGTGACGACGCCTACTTCGGGAACCGGGGGATCAAGCCGGTGACGGTGGTGAGCGGGCCGGGGCAGCCGGGGGCGCTGGAGCTGCCGGTGGTGGGCGGCTAGCCCCGCCCCGGTCACCCGAGGGGCGGCGCCCCGCGCGCGTGTGCCGGGCTCCGGGACCACCCTGGTCGCATGAGCCCGAAGACCTCCGCGAGCGGCAGTGGCGCCGGCGGCAAGAGCAGTGCGGTGACGCCCGCGAGGATCGTCGTCCTGCTGCTCGCCGTCCTCGCCCTGATCTTCATCTTCGAGAACACCGGCCAGACCAAGATCAGACTGCTGATCCCCGAGGTGACCATGCCGCTGTGGACGGCCCTGCTGGCCACGGGCGTCATCGGGGCGCTGTGCGGGGCCTATTTCATGAAGCGCCGAAGCTAGCCCGTCGTAGGGTGACGGGATGCCGCACACCTCATCCCGTTTCCTTGTCGAGGGTCCTCGCGTGGGGATACGCCACATCACGTACGAGGACGGTGCCGAGTTCACGGCCCGGGCCCGGGAGAGCAAGGAGCTGCATCAGCCGTGGCTGTTCCCGCCGGACAGCGCGAGCGGGTTCGCGGCCTTCGCGCGGCGGCTGATCGAGGACCCGACCAAGGTCGGGTTCCTGGTGTGCGAGAAGGCCGGCGAGCAGGGCGACGAGCAGGGCGACGGGGCCATCGCCGGGTACATCAACATCAACAACATCGTCGAGGGCGCCTTCCTCAGCGGGGCGCTCGGGTACGGGGCCTTCGCCCATGCCGCCGGGCGCGGGCTGATGCGGGAGGGGCTCGGGCTCGTCGTGCGGTACGCCTTCGGCGGGATGCGGCTGCACCGGCTGGAGATCAACGTGCAGCCCGCCAACGCCGCCTCCATCGCCCTCGCCCGCTCCTGCGGCTTCCGTCTTGAGGGCTACTCGCCGCACATGCTCTACATCGACGGGGCCTGGCGGGACCACGAGCGGTGGGCCATCACCACCGAGATGACCCGGAAAGCGGGGTGACGGCGCCGATGCGTACCCGTGTGGTCCTGGACGCCCCCTCCAACCTCGGGCTGCGCCCGCCCGCCCCCGGTGCCGTCCCCGGCTGCTACAAGCTTGCCGGGGCCCTGCGCGAGCAGCGGATCGTACAGAGGCTGGGCGCGCTGGAGGGCGGTGTGGTGGTGCCGCCGCGCTACGACCGGGGTGACTGGCAGGAGGGTGACGGGGTGTTCAACGCGGCCGCTCTGGCGGCCTACACCGTGAAGCTCGCCGACCGGGTCGAGCGGCATGTGCGGGCCGGGGAGTTCCCGGTGGTGCTCGGCGGTGACTGCTCGATCCAGCTCGGTGCCTCCCTCGCGCTGCGCCGGCTGGGCCGCTACGGGCTGGTCGCGGTGGACGCCTCCGCCGACTTCCGGCACCCCGGCAACTCCGACCGCGTCGGGGCGGCGGGCGGCGAGGAGGTGGCCCTCGGCACCGGGCGCGGACAGGACGACCTCACGAACCTGGAGGGGCTCAGGCCTTATCTGCGGGACGAGGACGTACGGCTCTTCGGCAACCGGGACGCGTTCGAGGACGACCGCGCCGAACTCGCCGCCCTGAAGATCCCGGTCGTCACCGTCGGCGACATCCGGGAGTGGGGTGCGCAGGCGTTGGCGCGGGCCACCGTCGAGGCCTTCGGGATTCCCGAACTGGACGGGTTCTGGGTCCACTTGGACGCCGATGTCCTCGATCCGTCCGTGATGCCGGCGGTGGACAGTCCGGACGCGGAGGGGCTGATGCCGGACGAACTCATCTCCCTGCTCCGGCCGTTGCTGGCTTCCGCGCACTGCGTCGGCCTCAACGTCACCATCTACGACCCCGATCTCGACCCGGACGGCACGGCGGGCGCCCTCCTCGCCGACATCGTCGTGTCCGCCTTTGCCCAATCCTGACCGGTAGCGCCCCTGTTCAGCTCCCGGGGGAGCGGCTTCCATGGTGATCGTGACGACGATCCGACGTGACGTACTGACGCTGCCCGCAGCGGAGTTGGGGCCCGACAACCCGCTGCCTCCGCTGCGGCCCCTGGACGAGCTGCACCGGGTCGAGGACCGGGACGGACTGCCGCGGGAGATGGCCCGGCAGATCGGGTACGAGCCGCTGCGCAGCCTGCTGCCCGTGCGCGTCCGGGACGGCTACGAGCGGGCGCGTGAGCCGCGCGCGATCGACACGCTCGTCATCGAGAACGACCGGCTGCGGGCCACCGTGCTGCCCGGTCTCGGCGGCCGGATCGCCTCCCTCGTCCACAAGTCGACCGGCCGTGAACTCCTTTACCGCAACCCGGTGTTCCAGCCCGCCGACTTCGCCCTCAACGGCGCCTGGTTCTCCGGTGGCATCGAGTGGAACATCGGTGCCACCGGCCACACCACCCTCGCCTGCGCGCCCTTGCACGCCGCCCGGGTCGCCGCCCCCGACGGCGGCGAGATGCTGCGGCTGTGGGAGTGGGAACGGCTGCGCGACCTGCCCTTCCAGGTCGACCTCTGGCTGCCGGAGGACTCCGACTTCCTGTACGTCGGGGTCCGCGTCCGCAATCCGCACGAGCGGCCGGTGCCGACCTACTGGTGGTCCAACATCGCGGTGCCGGAAGAGCGCCGGGTGCTCGCTCCCGCGGAGGAGGCGTGGCACTTCGGGTACGAACGCCGGCTGCGCCGGGTACCCGTCCCGTCGTACGAGGAGATACGACAACACCCGTACGCCGCCGACTACTTCTACGAACTCCCCGAAGAGCGCCGCCGCTGGATCGCCGCCCTCGACGACGACGGGAACGGGCTGGTGCAGACGTCCACCGACGTGCTGCGCGGGCGCAAGCTGTTCATCTGGGGCGCGGGGCGGGGCGGGCGGCGCTGGCAGGAGTGGCTGACCGAGCCCGGCACCGGCGGCTACTGCGAGATCCAGGCGGGGCTGGCCCGTACCCAGTTGGAGCATGTGCGGCTGGACGGGGAGAGCGAGGTGGCGTGGCTGGAGGCGTACGGGCCGCTGAGCTGCACGCCCGTGGTCGACGAGGTGGAGGCGCGGCTGGAGGCCGTGCTGCCGCGTGCCGACGTCGAGGCCGCGTACGCCCGCTGGAAGCCGTGCGCCGACACCGAACCCGGCGAGATCCTCGCCGGCGGTTCCGGCTGGGGCGCGCTCGAAGTGCTGCGCGCCGACTGGAAGCTGCCCGGCACCCCCTTCGACGAGACCACCCTCGGCGAGGAGCAGGAGCCGTGGTCGCGGCTGCTGCGGGTCGGCGCGCTGCCGGAGCCGCGACGGGTGCGGCCGCCCGGCGAGACGCTGGTCGCCCCGCAGTGGCGGGACATGCTGGAGACCGCGCCCGCCACCCCGCACACCGAGTACCACCTCGGCATCGCCCAGTGGCACGCCGGGGACCGGGCACAGGCGGTGCGCAGTTGGGAGCGGGCCCTCGCACTCGCCCCGTCCGTCTGGCCCTTGCTGCGCTGTCTCGCGGTCGCCGACCGGGAGATCGGCGACCATGAGCGGGCCGCCGACCGGTACGCCGAGGCCTTCGACGACCTGTGCCGGGAGCGGCGGGACGCGGGGGAGCGGTGGACCGCCGCCACGGCCGCGCTGGGGCGCGAGGCGATCGAGGCGCTGCTCGCGGTGCGGCGCACGGCTGCGGCGCGGGCCGTGTGGGAGCGGCTGCACCCCGCGACCCGGGCCCGCGGGCGGTTCCGGCTGATCGAGGCCGGGCTGCTGCTCGCCGAGGGACGGCGGGACGAGGCGCGCGCCGTCTACGACGAGGGGTTCGAGGTCGCGGACCTGCGGGAGGGCGCGGAGGCGGTGGGGCGCCTGTGGGAACGGATCAGCGACGAGCCGATCCCGGCGCGCTACGACTTCCGCATGCGGTGACTACGCGCCCCGGTCCACGTACTCGTACACCGCCCCGTCCGGATGCATCGCGATCAGGTTGCGGCCCGCCGGTGTGCCGACCGGGCCCGCGATGATGCGCGCGCCCAGCTCGGTCAGGACCCGGTGGGCTTCGTCGACGTCCTTGACGGCGATGGTGGCCGCGACCTTGCGGAGGATGTCCAGTTCCGCCGCGGGGCCGCTCATCAGGAGGAAGCAGCCGACGGCGGCGACCTGGACGCCGCCGCGCTCGAAGCGCAGGGCGGTGCCGCCCGCCAGGCGTTCGTAGAAGGGGACCGCGGTCTCCAGGTCGTCGACGCAGACGCGCAGCGTGGCTCCCAGAATGTCCATGCGGACGAGCCTAGTTGGGGCGGCCGGGGCGAGGAGATCGTTTCACGTGATCTCCTCGCCCCGGCCATGGGGAGCCGGCGGCCCGGGCGGGTCGCGTTATGCGTACGGGTGTGCGGGTACCCGGCGGCCATGGACCGCTTGGATCATCTGGAACACCTGGACAAGCATCTCGTCGACGAGCTGGCGCAGGTGGCGCGCGAGACCGTGCGCGACGAACTGCGCGAACAGACTCGCAAGCAGCGCCGCACGGCCATGCTGTACGCCGCGTCCGGCGCGGTCGCCCTGTACGCGGGCGCGGCCCTGGCCCTCACGCTGGGGCTGGCCCTCGCCCTCGGCCTGCCCGACTGGTCCGCGGCGCTGATCACCGCGGCCGTCCTCGGTGTCGTCGCGTTCGTGCTGCGAGGCATGGCCCGGCCGTCAGCGGCCCGACCCACGTCGGAGCATGAGGCCGAACTCGCCACGGGCCGTGACCGGGTCGTGGGCGGTACGGCCCCCGGCGCGCCGCCGAGCGGGCTCGGCATGCCGTATCCGCCGATGCCGCCCGTCGCGCCCGGTGGCGTCGGCGGGGCGACCGGCGCACCCGGTGCGGGTACGCCGGCGGCCGGGGCACCCGGCGCGGCACCGCGGCCCGACGACATCGACCCCGAGCAGCCGCACCACCGGGCGTGATGCGGCGTGGTGCGGCCTTGGGGCGCGCTCTCCCGGCACGGCAGGGTCGTGGTGGTGACCGGCGCCAGCGGCGGCGTGGGACGGGCCACGGCCCTGGCCTTCGCCGCCCGGGGCGACCGGGTCGCCCTGCTGGCCCGGGGCCGCGAAGGACTCGCCGCGGCGGCGGACGAGGTGCAGCGGGCCGGCGGTGAGGCGCTCGTCGTCCCCGTCGACATGTCCGACGCCAAGGCCGTCGACGACGCGGCGCAGAAGGTCGCCGACACGTTCGGCGGCGTGGACGTCTGGGTCAACAACGCCTTCGCCGGGGTCTTCGCCCCGTTCACCGAGGTCACCGCGGACGAGTTCCGGCGGGTGACCGAAGTGACGTATCTGGGCTGTGTGTTCGGCACCCGGGCGGCGCTGCGGCACATGCTGCCCCGCGACCGGGGGACGGTGGTGCAGGTCGGTTCGGCGCTCGCGTACCGCGGGATCCCGTTGCAGTCCGCGTACTGCGGGGCGAAGCACGCCATCCAGGGGTTCAACGAGTCGCTGCGCTGCGAGCTGTTGCACGCCGGCAGCGGCGTCCGTACCACGATGGTGCAGCTCCCCGCCGTCAACACCCCCCAGTTCGACTGGGTGTTGAGCCGGATGCCGGGACGGGCCCGGCCCGTCGCACCGGTGTACCAGCCGGAAGTGGCGGCACGAGCGATCGTGCACGCCGCGTCCCACGGGCGGCGGCGGGAGTACTGGGTCGGGGGCTCGACGGTGGCGACGCTGCTGGCCAACGCGGTGGCCCCGGGCCTGCTGGACCGGTACCTGGCACGCAACGCCTTCGAGGCACAGCAGGACGGCTCGGCTCAGGGCGGGGTGGGCAACCTGTGGAGCCCTGCCGACGGGCCCCATGGACAGGACTTCGGGGCGCACGGGCGGTTCGACGAGGAGTCACTGCCGGCCAGCAAGCAGGAGTGGCTCTCGCGCAACCGGGGGCGGGCGGGGGCCGCGCTCGTGATGGGCGCGGGGGCACTGACGGCCCGGTCCGTGTGGCGTCGGCGTCGGTGAGTACGTCGTCACGGTGGCGTCGGCGTCGCTGAGTTCACCGTCACGCCACCCTGAACTCCCGTGCGTCCTCCGCCCGTAGGGTCAGGCCGTGGCCGATGCCCGCCGTGGGGCGGATCGTGCCGCCCGTCGGGTCCAGGGCTCCGTCGAAGAGCATGTCCTCGATGCGGACGTGGTCGTGGAACCACTCCATGTGGCGCAGGTTGGGCAGGGACGCGGCGGCCGCCGCGTGGGCGTGCGGGGCGCAGTGGGTGGAGACGTCCAGGCCGTGGGCCTGGGCGAGGGACGCCGCCCGGAGGAACTCCGTGAGGCCGCCGCAACGGGTCGCGTCGATCTGGAGGCAGTCGACCGCGCCGGCGGAGATCATGCGGGCGAAGTAGGGCAGGTCGTAGCCGTACTCGCCCGCCGTCACGTCACACGCGAGCGCGTCCCGGACCAGCCTGAGACCCGGCAGATCGTCCGAGGACACCGGCTCCTCGAACCAGCCCACGCCCAGCTCGGCGAGCGTTCCGCCGACGCGGACCGCCTGCTTACGGGTGTACGCGCCGTTCGCGTCGACGTACAACTCGGCCTGGGAGCCGATGACCTGACGGGCCGCGCGGACGCGGGCGAGATCCCGGGGGACCGAACGGCCCCAGCTCTCGCCGATCTTGATCTTCACGCGCGGGATCTGCTGCCCATGCACCCAGCCGCCCAACTGGGCCGCCAGGTGCCGGTCGTCGTACGTCGTGAAGCCGCCGCTGCCGTACACCGGGACCCGTTCGCGGACGGTGCCCAGGAGGTGGGCGAGAGGGAGTTCCAGGAGGCGGGCCTTCAGGTCCCACAGCGCGATGTCGAGGGCCGAGATCGCGCACGCGGCGATGCCCTGGCGGCCCGCGTTGCGCACCGACCGGCACATGACCTCATGGGTCGCTGGGATGTCCAGCGCACTGCGGTCCTCGACCAGCGGGGCGAGGTGCTCGCGCAGGAAGTCGCCGACCGCCTGCGGGCCGTACGTCCAGCCGGTGCCCGTCGCGTCGCCCGCCGTCACCTCGGTGATCACGATCGTGGTCGAGTCCCAGCTCAGCGTGCCGTCGGCCTCGGGTGCGTCGGTCGGCACGGTGTAGACCGAGACCGCCGGACGATGCAGCCTCATCGTCAGTCCTGCTGGAGCTGCGGCAGCACCTTCGTACGGTAGAAGTCGAAGAAGCCGCGCTGGTCGGGGCCGATCTGGTTGACGTAGACCCGGTCGAAGCCCGCGTCGGCGAAGGCCGACAGGGCCGCCACATGCTCGTCGACGTCGTCGCCGCACACCGCCTTGTCGCGCACCATGTCCTCGGTGACCAGCGTCTGCGCCTGCTCGAAGTGGCTCGGCGAGGGCAGCACCTGGGCCAGCTCGCCCGGCAGGAACTGGTTGGCCCACAGACGGTGCACGGTGCGTACCGCCTCGTCGCGGTCCGTGCCGTAGCAGACCTTCGTCCCGCCGCTCACGAGCTTCGCGCCCCCGCCGCCCTTGCGGAACTGCTCCACCATCGACTCCTCCGGCATCATCGTGATGTAGCCGTCGCCCACCCGGGCCGCCAGCGCGGTCGCCGCCGGGCCGAAGCCCGAGATGTCGATGGGCACGGGCTCGTCGGGGACCGTGTAGAGGCGGGCGTTCTCCACCGTGTAGTGGGTGCCGTGGTGGCTGACCTCCTCGCCGGTGAACAGCCGGCGCATGATCTGGATCGACTCCTCCAGCATCTCCAGGCGTACGCTCGCCGGCGGCCAGACATGGCCCACGATGTGCTCGTTGAGGGCCTCGCCGCTGCCCACGCCGAGCCGGAAACGGCCCTCGGTCATGACCGCCGTGGTCGCCGCGGCCTGGGCGATCACCGCGGGATGCGTGCGTACGGTCGGGCAGGTCACCGCCGTCTCCACCGGCAGCGACACCGCCTCCGAGAGCGCTCCGAGCACCGACCAGACGAACGGGCTCTGGCCCTGCGCGTCGTTCCACGGGTGGTAGTGGTCGGAGATCCACAGAGCGCGGAAACCGGCCTGCTCGGCCATGCGTGCCTGCTCGACGAGATCCGCGGGACCGAACTCCTCGCAGGACAGGAAGTAGCCGTACTCGGGCATGGGGGACCTCCAACGACAGCTGTACGAGGGCACGCTCCGGGTACCCGGCGGCGACGACAGAAACCGGCGCACGTTTGGTCACCCTGGCCAGGGGGACGCGGAAGGCTCCCGAGGTACGCGACAGCCCCGGAGGCGCGCTGTGAGTCGACCCCGCATCGTGATCGTCGGCGCCGGTTTCGCCGGGTACCGGACGGCCCGCACGCTGTCCCGGCTCACCCGGCACCAGGCCGAGATCACCCTGCTGAACCCGACCGACTACTTCCTGTACCTGCCCCTGCTGCCCCAGGTCGCCGCCGGACTCCTGGAACCACGCCGGGTCACCGTCTCCCTCTCCGGCACCCTGCCCCGGGTCCGGCTGGTGCTCGGCGAGGCCGACGGGATCGACCTCGACGAACGCGCCGTGCGGTACACGGACCCCGAGGGCGTCAGCGGCGTCCTGCCCTACGACCGGCTGGTCATCGCCGTCGGCAGCGTCAACAAACTGCTGCCGATCCCCGGCGTCGCCGAGCACGCGCACGGATTCCGCGGGCTGCCCGAGGCGCTGTACCTGCGCGATCACGTCACCCGGCAGATGGAGCTCGCCGCCGCGGCCGACGACCCGAAGAGCTGCGCCGCCCGCCGCACCTTCGTGGTGGTCGGCGCCGGCTACACCGGTACCGAGGTCGCCGCGCACGGGCAGATGTACACCGACGCCCAGGCCCGCAGGCAGCCGCCGCGCGACGGCGTACGGCCGCGCTGGATACTCCTGGACATCGCGCCGCGGGTCCTGCCCGAGATGGACGAACGGCTCTCCCGCACCGCCGACCGGGTGCTGCGCGAGCGCGGCGTCGACGTCCGGACGGGCACCTCCGTGAAGGAGGCCACGCACGGCGGGGTCCTGCTGAGCGACGGGGAGTTCGTGGACACGCGGACGCTGGTGTGGTGCGTCGGCGTACGGCCCGATCCGCTTGTCGAAGGGGTCGGGCAACCCCTGGAGCGGGGGCGGCTGATCGTGGATCCGTACCTCCAGGTGCCGGGTCGGCCCGAGGTGTTCGCGTGCGGGGACGCGGCCGCCGTGCCCGACCTGAACACACCTGGTTCCTTCACGCCGATGACCGCGCAGCACGCCTGGCGGCACGGGGACGTCGCGGCCCGCAATGTCGCCGCCTCGCTCGGCATCGGCACGCGGCGCGCCTATCGCCATCGCGACCTGGGCTTCGTCGTCGACCTGGGTGGCGCGAAGGCCGCGGCCAATCCGCTGGGCGTGCCCCTGCCCGGGCCGCTCGCGGGACTCGTCACCCGCGGCTACCACCTCGCGGCGATGCCCGGCAACCGGGTCCGGGTCGCCGCCGACTGGCTGCTGGATTCCGTACTGCCGCGCCAGACCGTCCAGTTGGGACTCGTCCGCTCCTGGTCGGTCCCGCTGGACACGGCGTCGCCGGAGCTGGCGCGGGTGCCGGGGGGACCGGAGAAGAGGAGCGAGACAGTGAACGCAGCAGCGGAGCCCATGAAGGGCCGGACGGGCGGCGGACCGGCACAGGGCCGCGCCGCCGCCGAACCGGAGAAGACCCGGCCCGGCGGTGAACCCGCCCAGAACCAGCCCGGTGGCGAGCCGGCCAGGAACCAGCCCGGTGGTGAGCCGGCCAGGAATCAGCCTGGTGGTGAGCCGGCCAGGAATCAGCCTGGTGGTGAGCCGGCCAGGAATCAGCCTGGTGGTGGGCCGGCCAGGAATCAGCCTGGTGGTGGGCCGGCCAGGAATCAGCCTGGTGGTGGGCCGGCCAGGAATCAGCCTGGTGGTGAGCCGGCTGCGAATCAGCCTGGTGGTGAGCCGGCCGCGAATCAGCCCGGTGGTGAACCGGCCAAGAACCAGCCCGGTGGCGAGCCGGCCAAGAACCAGCCTGGCGGTGAGCCGGCCGCGAATCAGCCCGGTGGCGAGCCGGCCGCGAATCAGCCTGGCGGTGAGCCGGCCGCGAATCAGCCTGGTGGTGAGCCGGCCGCGAATCAGCCTGGTGGTGAGCCGGCCGCGAATCAGCCTGGTGGTGAAGCCGCCGAGAGCCGGGCCGGCGACGCGCACACCGAGGCCCCCGGCCCGGTCAAGCGCGCCGACATGCCCGACCGTCGTTCCGAAACCCCCGCGGAAGGAGACTCATGAAGTCCGCCGAACTCACCGACCTGGGTCAGCAGTTGCGCGTCGACAGTGTGCGCGCGGCCGATGCCGCGGGGTCGGGGCATCCGACGTCGTCGATGTCCGCCGCCGACCTGATGGCCGTACTCCTCGCCCATCACCTCCGCTATGACTTCGACCGCCCCGCCCACCCCGGCAACGACCGCTTCGTCCTCTCCAAGGGACACGCCTCACCGCTGCTGTACGCCGCCTACAAGGCCGTCGGCGCCCTCGACGACGACGAGCTGCTCACCTTCCGGGAGTCGGGCAGCCGGCTGGAAGGACACCCCACGCCGCGGCGGCTGCCGTGGGTGGAGACCGCCACCGGGTCGCTCGGACAGGGGCTGCCGGTCGGCGTCGGCATCGCGCTGGCCGGCAAGCGGCTGGAGCGCGCCGGATACCGGGTGTGGGTGCTGTGCGGCGACAGCGAACTCGCCGAGGGCTCGGTGTGGGAGGCCGCCGAGCACGCCGCCCACGAACACCTCGACAACCTCACCGCGATCGTCGACGTCAACCGGCTCGGCCAGCGCGGCCCCACCCGGCACGGCCACGACCTGGACGCCTACGCCCGCCGCTTCCAGGCCTTCGGCTGGCACACCGTGGAGGTGGACGGCCACGACGTGGACGCCGTCGACCGGGCATACGGCGAGGCCCTGTCCACCACCGGACAGCCCACCGTGATCCTCGCCCGCACCCTCAAGGGCAAGGGCGTCGAGGCCGTCCAGGACCGCGAGGGACTCCACGGCAAGCCGCTGCCCGACGCCGAGGAGGCGATCGCCGAACTCGGCGGCCCCCGCGACCTGCGGGTCCGTGTGCACGAGCCGCCCGCCGCCCGCATGCTGCACGCCGTACGCGCCGGACACCTCGACCTGCCCACCTGGGACCTCGGGGAGGAGATCGCCACGCGCGACGCCTACGGGCACGCCCTCGCCGCCCTTGGCACCGCCCGCGGTGATGTCGTGGCGCTGGACGGCGAGGTCGGTGACTCCACGCGCGCCGAGCTCTTCGCCAAGGAACATCCCGACCGCTACTTCGAGTGCTACATCGCCGAACAGCAGATGGTCGCCGCCGCGGTGGGACTGGCCGCGCGCGGCTTCGTGCCGTACGCCGCCACCTTCGCCGCCTTCCTCACCCGGGCCCACGACTTCGTCCGCATGGCGTCCATCAGCGGCGCCGGGATCAACCTCGTCGGGTCGCACGCCGGGGTCGCCATCGGGCAGGACGGGCCCTCGCAGATGGGCCTTGAGGACCTGGCGATGATGCGGGCCGTGCACGGCTCGACCGTGCTGTACCCGTGCGACGCGAACCAGACCGCGCAGCTCGTCGCGGCCATGGCCGGGCTCGACGGCATCCGGTATCTGCGCACCTCGCGCGGGAAGAGCCCGGTGATCTACAACTCCGACGAGGAGTTCCCGGTCGGCGGCAGCAAGGTGCTGCGCTCCTCGGACCAGGACCGGCTGACGGTCGTCGCCGCGGGCGTGACCGTGCACGAGGCGCTGGCCGCCGCCGACACCCTCGCGGCGGACGGCATCCGGATCCGGGTCGTCGACCTGTACTCCGTCAAGCCCGTCGACCGGCTCACCCTGCGCCGGGCCGCCGAGGAGACCGGCTGTCTGATGACGGTCGAGGACCACCACGAGGAGGGCGGCCTCGGTGACGCCGTCCTGGACGCGTTCCTGGACGGACGGCCCGTGCCGCGGCTCGTGCGTCTCGGTGTGCGGACGATGCCCGGCTCGGCGTCCCCCGAGGAGCAGCTCCACCTCGTCGGTATCGACGCCGCCGGCATCGCGGCGGCCGGAAAGCTGCTGGTGGAAGAGGCGATCGTGCGGTGACCGACGAGGTGCGGAAGGTGCGGGCCGGACGCCGCACGGTCGAGGTGCACCGGCCCGGCAAGGTGCTCTTCCCGGGGAGCGGGGAGACGAAGGAGTACACCAAGGGCGAGCTCGCCGACTACTACCGGGCCGTCGCCCCCTTCATGCTGCCGCACCTGCGCGGCCGCCCCCTGATGCTGGAACGGCACCCGGACGGTGTCGACGGCCCCCGGTTCATGCAGAAGAACACCCCGGAGAGCTATCCGGACTGGATCACCCGCGTCGAGGTGCCCAAGGAGGGCGGCACCGTCCGCCACACCGTGTGCGACGACTCCGCCACCCTCCTGCACCTCGCCGACCAGGCATGTGTGACCCTGCACCGCTGGCTGTCCCGGGTCGGACGCCTGACGCGGCCCGACCGGATGGTCTTCGACCTCGACCCCTCGGGCGACGACTTCGCCCCCGTGCATACGGCGGCCTGGCTGCTGGCGGAGCTGCTCGACGAGCTGAAGCTGCCGTCCGCGGTGATGACCACCGGCTCGCGGGGACTGCACGTCGTCGTCCCGGTCGACGGCCACGACGACTTCGACGAGGTGCGCGCGTTCGCGAGGGACGTCGCCGACCTCCTCGTCGCCGGGCACCCCGACCGGTTCACCACGGCCGCCCGCAAGAAGGACCGCGGCGACCGCCTCTACCTCGACATCCAGCGCAACGCCTACGCCCAGACCGTGGTCGCTCCCTACACGGTCCGCGCCAGGCCCGGCGCCCCCGTGGCCACCCCGCTGTCCTGGACCCAGCTGGACGACCCGGGCCTCGACGCCCGCCGCTGGACCATCGAGGACGCCGTCGACCAGGCCCGCACCAATCCCTGGGCCGGCGTGCTGGGCAGGGGCCGCGCCCTCGGACCGGCCCGGCGCAGGCTCGACGCGATGCGTGGCTGACGTACGCCCGGGGCGATCTCGTCGACATCCGCACACCTTGGTCGACATCCGCGCACCTCAAAGGTTTGGTCCGCGGGCAGGAGGCCACCCGGAGCGAGAGGTGGCCATGTCGAACACAAAAAACACATCAGACACCCAGAATTCACAACAATCCCCCAAGCGGGCGGAAAGCGACACGGCGGACGACCGGCCGAGCCCCATGCAGGTGCTGCGCGAGGCGCGGACCCAGCTCGCGGAGCTGACCGGCATGGCCGCCGAGACGGTGTCGTCCTTCGAGCAGACGGAGGACGGCTGGTCGCTGGAGATCGAGGTCCTCGAACTCGCCCGCGTGCCCGACACGATGAGCCTGATGGCGAGCTACCAGGTCGACCTCGACCCGGAAGGGCAGCTCACGGGCTACCGGCGCGTCCGCCGCTACGAACGCGGGCGCTCCGACGCACACAGGCCGGGCGGCAGGTAGGCCGCCGTCCCGGTCCTCAATCCGAAACGGCAGAGAAGGAGGCGCGGTCGGCATGACCGTTGTCCCGGCACAGCAGAGCGGCGGCGGAGGTGGCTCGAGTGGCCTCTACGACGTTCTGGAACTAGTCCTCGACAGGGGTCTCGTCATCGACGCGTTCGTGCGGGTCTCCCTGGTCGGTATCGAGATCCTCAAGATCGACGTCCGGGTCGTCGTGGCCAGCGTGGACACGTACCTGCGCTTCGCCGAGGCGTGCAACCGCCTCGACCTCGAAGCCGGGCCGCGCAAGAACCCCGGCCTCCCCGACCTCGTCGGCGAGATGACCGAGTCCGGCGCCCGTGGCAAGTCCAAGGGCGCACTGTCCGGCGCCGCACAGACCATCTCCGACGCCTTCAAGCAGGCGCGCGAGGAGGGCGAGAGCGAACCGCAGCAACGGCCACGCGCCCGTAAGTCGACGGCCTCACGCAGGAAGGAGGAGCAGGAGTGAGCACGTATGTGTACGGCATCATCGACGGCTCCCGGCCCTCGCTGCCCGAGGACATGGGCGGCGTGGGTGACCCGCAGCGGCCCGTGCGCATCCTGAAGGAGGGCGGCCTGGCGGCCGTCGTCAGCGACGCGCCCGAGGGGCTGCGGCCCAAGCGCAAGGACCTGCTCGCCCACCAGAACGTGCTCGCCGAGGCCGGCGCGGGCGGCTGTGTGCTGCCCATGCGGTTCGGCAGTGTGGCACCCGACGACGAGACCGTCACCGGCGTGCTCGCCGAGCGGGCCGAGCACTACCGGGAACGCCTGCGGGCGCTGGACGGCAAGGTCGAGTACAACGTCAAGGCCACTCATGACGAGGAGGCCGTGCTGCACCGCGTGATGGCCGAGAACCCCGAGCTGCGGTCCCTGACCGAGGCCAACCGGCAGGCGGGCGGCGGCAGTTACGAGGAGAAGCTGCGGCTCGGCGAGATGGTGGTCGCCGCCGTCAAGGCTCGCGAGGCCGAGGATGCCGCCGAGGTGCAGCAGGGCCTGGAGACGAGCGCCGCGGCGGTCAGCGCCGGGCCCGAGTCCACCGGCTGGATCGCCAATGTGTCGTTCCTGGTGGAGCGCGACGCGGCCGAGACGTTCCTCGCCTCGGTCGAGCAGGTGCGCAAGAGCCATCCCCACCTCGAACTGCGCGTCAACGGTCCGCTGCCGCCGTACAGCTTCGTCGAGCCCGGCCCCGCCGAGCCCGCCGGCAGTACGGCCGGCGCCGAGAGTTCCGGGGAGTGAGGTGAGGACGTGGGTCTCATCGGAGAGGTGCTCCTGCTGCCGTTCGCGCCCGTGCGCGGCAGCGCCTGGGTCGTCAGACAGGTGCTGAGCGAGGCGGAGCGCATCTACTACGACCCGGCCACGGTACGGGCCGAACTCGCCCGGCTGGAAGAGCGGCTGGAGGCGGGCGAGATCGACGAGGACGAGTTCGACCGGCAGGAGGACGAGCTCCTCGACCGGCTGGAGACGGGCCTGAACCCAGGCGCGGGAACCGACGACTGGACGAGTTGATGAACCGAGTGGGACTGGGCCTCGCCGTAGGGGCCGGATACGTCCTCGGGCGTACCAAGAAGCTGAAGATGGCCGTCGCCGTCGGAACCCTGGTCGCGGGCAAGCGGATGCAGCTGAGCCCGCGGGCCATCGCCGACCTGGTCTCCGGGCAGCTGCGGAACAACCCGCAGTTCAAGGAGATCGGCGACCAGCTGCGGCAGGACCTGCGCGGCGTCGGCAAGGCGGCCTCCGGTGCCATGGTCGAGCGCCAGATCGACGCCCTCGCGGGCCGGCTGCACGGCCGCACCGCCGAGGTGCGCGACCAGCTGGCGGGCGTCGTGCCGGACACCTCGGACCTGGGCTTCGACAGCGACGAGGAGTCCGAGGAGTACGACGACGAGGACAGGGAGAACGACGAGGCCAGGGACGAGGAGAACGGCGACGACGAGGCCCGGGACGACGACGGGAACGACGACGAGCCCGAGGCCGAGCGGGAGGAGTCCGGGCCGCCCGGGAAGAAGGCCGCGGCCAAGAAGACGGCCGCGAAGAAGTCGGCTGCGAAGAAGACGGCGCCCGCGAAGAAGAGCGCCCAGAAGGCTCCCGCCAAGAAGACCGCGGCGAAGAAGACCGCGGCGAAGAAGACAACCGCGCGCAAGACGGCGGCCAAGAAGTCCACCTCGGCGGGCGGCGCCGCCCGCGGTGCCCGCTCGCGCGTGTCGAAGGGAGGCGGTGACCGATGACCGACACCGTCGGATCCGCGGCCTCCGCCGCGCGCGGCGCCACGAAGGCGGGCCCGCTCGGCGGGGTCGCCCAGAGCGAGGCCGTCGACCGGCTCAAGGCCGAGGTGCAGGAGTACCTCGCCGCCCAGGCCCAGCGCCTGCTGATCGGCGCCGGGCGCAAGCTGGGCGAGACCACCGTGAAACTGAACGACATCGCCGAGGGCAACAGCCCCGGCTTCACCAAGCTCGCCCTGGACGGCGGCCGCAAGCTGGCCGAAGGCAAGGGCCCGCTGCGCTCCGCCCTGGAGGTGGGCGCCTCCCGCGCCAAGGAGAACGTCATGGGCGCACTGAAGAACCTGGGGGGCGGCAAGGGCAAGCGCAAGGGCGGGGCGGGCAAGAAGCCCACCGTGATCATGGAGTACGTCGATGTCGGCGTCCCCCTGCGCACGGCCTACGACCAGTGGACGCAGTTCCAGGACTTCTCCACCTTCGCCAAGGGTGTGAAGAGCGCGAACCGCGCCGACGACACGACCTCCGACTGGCAGCTGAAGGTCTTCTGGTCCAACCGCAGCTGGAAGGCGCACACCACCGAGCAGATACCCGACGACCGCATCGCCTGGACGTCGGAGGGTGCCAAGGGCACCACGAAGGGTGTCATCTCCTTCCACGAGCTCGCCGACAGCCTGACTCGCGTCCTGCTGGTGATCGAGTACTACCCGAAGGGACTGTTCGAGAAGACCGGCAACATCTGGCGCGCCCAGGGCCGCCGGGCCCGCCTCGACCTCAAGAACTACGTCCGCTTCGTCACCATCAAGGGCGAGGCCGAGGACGGCTGGCGCGGCGAGATCCGCGACGGCGAGGTCGTCCGCAGCCACGAGGACGCGGTGGCCGAGGAGGAGGACCAGGAGCCCGAGGAGGCATACGAGGGCGAGGAAGAGGAAGCTGAGGAGGAGGGCCCCGACGCCGAGATGGAGGAAGGCAAGGAGGAGCCCGAGGACGAGTACGAGGAGGAGGAAGCGGAGGAGGAAGAGCCGGAGGACGGCTACGAGGACGAGGCCGATGACGAGGCCGAAGCCGCGGAGGACGAGGAGTACGAGTACGCCGAGGGCGGGAGCCGTCGATGACCACCGCCGGCCGACTGCCCGAGCCCTACGGCCGTGACGGCGGTGGCGCGAACCTCGCCGACATCCTGGAGCGGGTGCTCGACAAGGGCATCGTCATCGCCGGCGACATCCGGATCAACCTGCTCGACATCGAACTCCTCACCATCAAGCTGCGGCTCATCGTGGCGTCCGTCGACAAGGCGAAGGAGATGGGCATCGACTGGTGGGAGGACGACCCCGCGTTGTCCTCCGGCGCCCGCCGCAAGGAACTCGCCCGGGAGAACGCCGAGTTGCGCGAGCGGATCGCGCAACTCGAGCCCGGGCGGGCCGAGGAGAAGGAGGCCTGATGACCGGACTGCGGTATGTGTACGCCGTCTGCCGCCCCTTCGGCACCCCGTTGCAGGCCCAGTTGACGGGCGTGGCCGGTGACCCGCCCAGACTGCTCGCCCACCACGGCCTCGTCGCCGTCGTCAGCCATGTGCCGGAGCGGGACTTCGCGGAGGAGCCGCTCCGGTCCCGTCTGGAGGATCTGGACTGGCTGACCGCGACGGCCCGGGCCCACCAGGGCGTGATCGACGCCCTCACCGTCGTCACCACCCCGCTGCCGCTCCGGCTCGCCACCGTCTTCCGCGACGACAGCGGCGTCCGCACGATGCTCCAGGCCAGGGAGGCCGACTTCCGGCGCACCCTCGACCGACTGGAGGGACGCGTCGAATGGGGCGTCAAGCTGTACGCCGACACCCCGTCCGCTGACACCGGAGCGCCGGCCGCCAAGGCGGCGACGGGCCGCGACTATCTGCGGCAGCGCCGGGCCGGGGTGCGGGCGCACGAGGAGCAGTGGCAGCGGGCCGAGGAATTCGCGAACCGACTGCACGAAACCCTCTCCGCCGTCGCCGAGGATTCCCGGCTGCATCCCCCGCAGAACGCGACCCTTTCCGGCACGGCGGGCCGCAACGTACTGAATGCCGCCTATCTGGTGCCGCGGTCCAGGTCCGAGGAATTCGTGGAACTCGTCGACCGGACGAAGGACGAGACAGCTGATTTCCGCGTGGAACTCACCGGCCCATGGGCCGCCTATTCCTTTGCGGGGGAGAAACCTTGACCGTCGTCGAACGCCGAGAGATCGCCCTGGTGGACCTCCTCGACCGGCTATTGGCCGGCGGGGTCGTCATCACGGGCGACATCACCCTGCGCATCGCGGACGTCGACCTCGTCCGCATCGACCTCAACGCCCTGATCAGCTCCGTGAACGAGAACGTTCCCGCACCGTGGGGAGAGTTGACGTGACCCGTGCCCGCAACCGGCTCGACCTCGAACCGGACACCGTCGAACGCGACCTCGTCAAACTCGTGCTGACCGTCGTCGAGCTGCTGCGCCAGCTCATGGAACGCCAGGCGCTGCGCCGCTTCGACGACGGCGGTCTGACCGAGGAGCAGGAGGAACGCATCGGGCTCACCCTGATGCTGCTGGACGAGCGCATGACCGAACTGCGTGAGCGCTACGGACTGCGGCCCGAGGACCTGAATCTGGACCTCGGGCCGCTGGGACCGTTGCTGCCCCGGGACTAACTCACCACCTGTACCAGCGACCCCGGCCTCCGCCTGCGGTTGTGCCCCGCATCAGGAATCCCAGCAGCCAGAGAACCAGTACCGCGAGCGCAATCCACCAGAGAATCTTCACCGCGAATCCGGCACCGAACAGAATCAGTACCAGAAGCAGTACCAGAAGGATGGCAACCATAATGTGAACCTCCTGTATTCCGGGTTTCCCGGAAATGGAGATTCAGACGTCCTTTCGGCACAGAATTTCTCCGTGCAGCACACTGAACCAACCGTCCTCCTGCCGGCCCCACTCCCGCCAGGCGTCCGCGATCGCCCGCAGCTGCTCCGGCGTCGCGTGGCCGCCGGCGACGGCCCGGTCCGCGTACGCCGACGCCACGGTGCGGTCGGCCCACAGACCGCTCCACCACGCCCGCTCCTCCGCGGTCGCGTAGGTCCAGGTGCCCGAGGTCGCCGTGATGTCCGTCAGACCCGCCCGCAGCGCCCATGACTTCAGCCGGCGCCCGGCGTCCGGCTCACCGCCGTTGGCGCGGGCCACCCGCTGGTACAGGTCCTGCCAGTCGTCCATCCCCGGGGACGCCGGATACCAGGTCATGGCCGCGTAGTCCGAGTCACGGACCGCGATGAACCCGCCCGGCCTGGTCACCCGACGCATCTCGCGCAGCGCCTGCACCGGGTCCCCGACGTGCTGGAGCACCTGGTGGGCGTGGACCACGCAGAACGTGTCGTCCGGCCAGTCCAGGGCGTGCACGTCGGCGACCGCGAAGTCCACGTTGGTCAGGCCGCGTCCGGCGGCCGTGGCGCGGGCCTGGTCCAGGATCCCGGAAGCGTGGTCGGCGCCGGTGACCTGGCCGTCGGGGACCAGCTCCGCCAGGTCGGCGGTGATCGTGCCCGGACCGCAGCCGATGTCCAGGATCCTCATGTGGGGCTTCAGCGAACCGAGCAGATACGCCGCGGAGTTGGCGGCGGTGCGCCAGGTGTGCGAGCGCAGCACCGACTCGTGGTGCCCGTGCGTGTAGACGGCGGTCTCCTGCGGTTTCGACATGGCTGAACTCCCCTGTTCCGGCCTGCTCCCGAGGCTTCCTCGGTATGCGTCACCGTACGCGCGCATGTCGAATGATGAGACCCACGTTTTACTATATGGACTGACGGCTCATCAGGCCCCGGGCAGCGGGCGGTACACCGTGAGCGCCTCGGGCAGCTTCTCCAGCGTCACCTCGCCCGCCACCTCGGTGACTTCACCGTCGTAGGCGAGGAGCGTGCCCGGAGCCACGCCCGCAAGGCGCAGCCGGCCCACCTGGACGGCCGCGTGGGCGGGGGAGCGGGTCAGCGGTCCGGCGAGGGCGGCGGCCAGCAGCCGGGTCGCGGGACGCCGGCCACCGTGCACGACCCGTACGTCGAACTGTCCGTCCGCGAGGTCGAGCCGGCGGCCCGGTGCCAGGCCCACCCGGTGGTAGGTGCCGTTGCCGACGAACAGCAGCCACAGCGGGCGGGCCCGGCCGCGGAACTCGGCCTCCAGCGGATGCCCGTCGGTGCGCAGCACCCGCAGCGCCGCGAGCACCCCGGCCGGCCAGCCGCCGATCCGGCGCGACCAGTGGTCCCGGACCCGCACCAGCTCCGGATACACGCCCAGACTGCACGTGTTGAGGAAGATGCCCCGTGGCCCGCCGCACTCGATGCGGCCCACGTCCACCCGTACCGCCTCGCCCTGCTGGACGGCCCGGCTCACATCGCGGACGTCCTCCACGCCCAGGTCGTAGGCGAAGTGGTTGAGGGTGCCGCCGGGCAGCACCGCGAGGGGCAGATCGTGGCGCAGGGCGATCTCGGCGGCAGCGTTCACCGTGCCGTCGCCGCCGCACACGCCGAGCACGCGCGCATGGGTGGCCGCCTTCTCCAACTCGGTCCGTATGTCCGCCGGTTGGCACTCGATCAGCTCGGTCCGTGGCAGTGCGTTCTGTAGCGCGCGCACCCGCTCCGAGGTCCCCGCGGCGCTGTTCGCCACGACCACCAGGCCCTCGCCCTGGGGCAGCGCCGGCACCTCGGCGCGGGGCCGGGGCGGTGTGCCGAGCTGCGCCCGGGTGGGCACCATGCCCCGTACGGCGAACGCGGCACCCGCCCCCAGCAGGGCGCCCGCCAGCACATCGCTCGGGAAGTGCACCCCGGTGTAGACCCGGGACAGCGCCACCGACCAGGCGACGGGGCCCACCGCCGCGCCCCAGGCCGGCGACTCCAGGGCCACGCCCGTCGCGAACGCGGCGGCCGAGGCGGAGTGCCCGGACGGGAACGACGTGGTGATGGGCTGCCGCTTCAGCTGCCGCACCAGCGGCACCGGGTCGAGGACGGGCCGCGGACGCCGTACCGACCGCTTGCCCAGGGTGTTGATCGTCAGCGAGGCCAGGCTCAGCGAGGCGAGACCGCGGGCGGCGGCCCGGCGGGCCCGCGGGGTACGGCTCGCCGCCATCGCGGCGGCCGCCGCGAACCACAGCACACCGTGGTTCGCGCTCCGGCTCAGCCGCGGCAGCACCGGTTCGGCCAGCGGCCAGTTCCGGTCGGCGGCGAACTCGAAGAGCCGGCAGTCGAGGGCCAGCAGCGCGTCGCGCACGGCGTGCCGACCGGGCTTCGGGGCGGTGAGGTCCACGTCAGGGGTCATGCCGTGCCGGGTACCCTGAAGTGGCCGTTTCTTGTCCGGGGGCGGTCACCACAACGGAGGCTCACCGCATGCGACTGCTCCTCGTCCGCCACGGCCAGACCCCGTCCAACGTCGCCTTCCTGCTCGACACGGCGATACCCGGACCCGGACTGACCCCCCTCGGCGAACGGCAGGCGGCGGCCCTGCCCGAGGCCCTCGCCGACGAGGACATCGAGGCCCTCTACGCCTCCACCCTCGTCCGTACCCAGCTCACCGCCGCCCCGCTGGCCACCGCCCGCGGCCTCGACGTCCTCGTCCGCGACGGCATCCGGGAGATCGGCGCCGGAGACCTGGAGATGCTGGACGGCCACTCGCGGGCCGGTCACACCTACATGGAGACGATCTTCGCCTGGTCGGCCGGGGACGTCGCGCGGCGCATGCCGGGCGGCGAGAGCGGCGCCGAGGCCCTCGCCCGGTACGACGCCGTGATCGCCGAGGCCGCCGCGAGCGGCGCCGGAACCGTCGCCCTGGTCAGCCACGGCGCCGCGATCCGCATGTGGACCTCGGCCCGCGCCGACAACGTGGACGTCGGCTTCGCCGCCGCCCGCCCCCTGGACAACACCGGCGTGGTCGTCCTGGAGGGCTCCCCCTCCGACGGCTGGAAGGCCCTGTCGTGGGCGGGCGCCGTCGTGGCGGCCACCGGGCCCGGCACCGAGGCCGGACCCACGGGCAGGCCCCTCGACGAGGTCGAATAGCCGGACGGCGGTCCTGGGCGAGGCCGGATAACGGTTTGCCCGGCGCACGCCCCGACCCGCACAATGCGGCCTCATGGGACATCTGGAAGCCGCACACCTCGAGTACTACCTCCCTGACGGGAGGGCGTTGCTCGGCGACGTGTCGTTCCGGGTGGGCGAAGGGGCCGCCATGGCCCTCGTCGGGCCCAACGGCGCCGGCAAGACCACCCTGCTCCGCCTGATCTCCGGCGAGCTGAAACCGCACGGCGGGACCGTCACCGTCACCGGCGGCCTCGGCGTGATGCGCCAGTTCGTGGGCTCCGTACGCGACGAGACGACCGTACGGGACCTGCTGGTGTCGGTGTCCTCGCCGCGGATCCAGGAAGTCGCCAAGGCCGTCGACCGAGCCGAGCACGCGATCATGACCGTCGACGACGAGGCCGCGCAGATGCAGTACGCGCAGGCCCTCTCCGACTGGGCCGAGGCGCACGGGTACGAGGCCGAGACGCTGTGGGACATGTGCACCATGGCCGCGCTGGGCGTCCCCTACGACAAGGCGCAGTTCCGGGAGGTGCGCACCCTCTCCGGCGGCGAGCAGAAGCGGCTCGTCCTGGAGGCGCTCCTCCGCGGCACCGACGAGGTACTCCTGCTCGACGAGCCGGACAACTACCTCGACGTGCCCGGCAAGCGCTGGCTGGAGGAGCGGCTGAGGGAGACCCGCAAGACGGTCCTCTTCGTCTCCCACGACCGGGAGCTGCTGTCCCGCGCCGCCGAGAAGATCGTGTCGGTCGAGCCGTCGCCCGCGGGCGCCGACGCCTGGGTGCACGGCGGTGGCTTCGCCACCTACCACGAGGCCCGGCGCGAACGCTTCGCCCGCTTCGAGGAGTTGCGCCGCCGCTGGGACGAGAAGCACGCCCAGCTGAAGAAGCTGGTGCTGAACCTCCGTCAGGCGGCTTCCATCAGCCATGAGTTGTCCTCCCGCTACCAGGCCGCCCAGACCAGGCTGCGCAAGTTCGAGGAGGCCGGACCGCCGCCCGAGCCGCCGCGCGAGCAGGACATCAGGATGCGGATCAAGGGCGGCCGTACCGGCGTACGGGCCGTCACCTGCGCGGGACTTGAGCTGACCGGGCTGATGAAACCCTTCGACCTGGAGGTCTTCTACGGCGAGCGGGTCGCCGTCCTCGGCTCCAACGGTTCCGGCAAGTCGCACTTCCTGCGGCTGCTGGCCGGCGAGACCGTGGCCCACACGGGCGCGTGGAAGCTCGGGGCGCGGGTCGTGCCCGGGCACTTCGCCCAGACGCACGCGCACCCCGAGCTGATGGGCCGCACCCTCCTCGACATCCTGTGGGCCGAGCACTCCCAGGACCGGGGCGCGGCGATGTCGAGGCTGCGCCGCTACGAGCTCACCCAGCAGGCCGAGCAGACGTTCGACCGCCTCTCCGGCGGCCAGCAGGCCCGCTTCCAGATCCTTCTGCTGGAGCTCCAGGGCGTCACGGCCCTGCTGCTGGACGAGCCCACGGACAACCTCGATCTGGAGTCCGCCGAGGCCCTCCAGGAGGGCCTGGAGGCCTTCGACGGCACGGTTCTCGCGGTCACCCACGACCGCTGGTTCGCCCGCTCCTTCGACCGCTACCTGGTCTTCGGCAGCGACGGCAGGGTCCGCGAGACACCGGAGCCGGTGTGGGACGAGCGGCGGGTGGAGCGGGTGCGCTGATCCCGCGCGGGCAGGCACTCACGTCGGTGCCGCAGCGCGCCCGGCCCAGGCCGTTCACTGCCGGCGCAGCAGTGCGCCCAGGCCGCCGGGCAGGACCCCGTCGCCCGGCTCGGTGAGGGCGAGCGCCGTGGCGTCCGTCGTGACCGCCGCCCGCATCAGGGCGTCGTCCGCGCGGGCCGCCCACGAGTTCTGCTCGCCGAGGATCGTCAGCTCCGTCCGGCGCACGGCCAGCTGGTCGGCGTCCTCGCCGATCCACACGTCGCGGTGCAGATCGGGGCCTCCCGGGCGGACCAGGAGCTCCGCGATGCGGTGCTCACGGGCCGCCTCCAGCAGCTCGGGAAGGCTCTCCACGGCCCGGGCGCGGCCCTCGTCGTCCGGGGTGCGGGCCGCGAGGAAGCGCTCCAGCTCGGCCTCGGCCCGCCGTCGTACATGGTCGGTGCGGACCTGCTCGACGTCGTCGTCCAGGAGCCGGCTGCCGGTGCCGTGCTCGGTCTGCGCCACCAGGTCCTTGATCCGCTGCGGCAGCCGCTCGTGCACCTCACGCCGCTCGCGCGGATCACCGACGAGAACCAGCAGGTCGGCGCCGGTCTCCTCCTGGCAGACGGTGAGCGCGTCGGCGATCTCCGCGGCGTTGTGCTCCCAGGTGTTCTCCACCTTCAGCTGGAAGTGCCGCTCGGACCAGTCGGCGCTGCTCGTACGGTGCACCGGCCACTGCCGGCCCGCCACGGCGCCGGCCGGCCGCCGCTCCAGCGCGCTGCGCAGCTCGAAGTCGGCGCCCCTGCGGTTGACGTAGGCGACGACACACACCGGGTTCTCCCCGGCCAGGTCGAGCAGCGGTGTCGTACGCGGCAGCGGAGCCCAGTGGGCCAGGCTGCCGCCCGGCGGGGTCCGGGTCAGCGCGGGATCCAGCACCACTGCGCCCGCCCGGGCGAAGAGGGCCCTGCCGTACCGGTCGGGGGAGTGGCGCAGATCCTCGATCGCGCTCTCCACCGCCCGGCAGGTGGCGTCGTCCGCGCCCTGCCCGGCCAGCTCGCGGGCCATCGCGGTGGCCGTCAGATGCAGCGCGTGGGCGGTGTCCTCCGCGTGCCGGGACGTGTCGACGTATACGGAGGCCCAGGGGCCCGGATGTTCGTAGAGTGGGTGCAGATAGGCGAGATCCATGGTTCTCTCCCGGATTCCGCTCGGAAGCAGTGCTCAGTAGTGCTCACCGGGCGGGTACCCGAACCCCATGAACGAACACGAAGAGTGGGACACCGCCATGACCGGAGTCGACCCCAGCCGCCTGGACGACCAGCAGCTCATGAAAGAGCTGGAGACCATCCACCGCACGCGCCACGACACCCTGCTGTACGGCTCGAGCGGCGCGCTGCGCGCCCACAACGGCCGGATGGCCGCGCTGGAGGGCGAGTACCTGCGCCGCAACCCCCAGCGCCCGGTCGCCACGGGCCGCACCCGGGCAGGCGCCCGGGAGCGGGGACACGGGGCCACGGAGCAGCCCCGCGTCTGACCTGGTCACCGGTGGTGGCCCGGATCAGTGTCGGGCCGGCGGCCGGTCCCAGTGGCGGTGGGCCGCCACGGCGGCGACGAAGGCGCGCAGGAACTCCTCGCTCGCCGGACCCGGAGAGGTGTCCGTGACGACGCCGTGGTCGTCGACCACCTGATGGAACTCGGTGGACAGCCGTACGCCCTCAGGCTCCAGAGCCGTCACCACCCCGACACCCGAGCCGAGCGCCCCCACCGGCTTGCCGTGCCGGTAGGCGTCCCGCACGAAGCGCATCGCGTCCTGGTCGGAGACGGTCGGCGGGGTGCCCACCGGACCGCCGGGCAGCAGCACCGCGTCGTACAGCACGGAGGCGACGGTCGGCAGCGCGCGGTCGACCGCGCAGCTCTCCCCGTCGGCACCGGTGACCTTGCCGTCCCGCGGTGCCAGCGCCTCGACGATCGCGCCCTCGGCGGTCAGCGCCTCCTTCACCGACGTCACCTGCTCGCCGTCCACCCCGTCGGCCACCAGGACCGCGATCTGCCGGGTGCGGATCGAGCCGTCGCCGCGCAGCGACTCCAGGCTCAGCGCGGGGGAGAGCGCCTTGTTCGGGCCCGCCTCGGCCGGGGACGGCTCCGGAACTCCGATGCCCTGGGCCACCGCTGCCGCCAACTCGCCGTCGACATGGGCCAGTTGTTCGACGGTACGGACCCGTACGCTCATCGCGTCGACCTTGCCGAGCTCGAAGCGGAAGGCGTCCACGATGTGCTGCCGCTCCCAGGGCGCCATGCTGTGCCAGAACAGGGCGGGCTGGCTGTAGTGGTCCTGGAAACTCGGGCTGCGGCGGCGGATCTTGGCACCGTCGACACGTTCCGCGTAGTGCGTGTACGCGTGACCGTCGGCGCCCGCGTGCGCCGGGCAGCCGCCGCCGAGGGAGTTCGGGAAGTAGTTCGTCCCGCTGTGGATCCTGCTCTGCCCGTATCCGTCACGCTGGTTCGTCCGTACCGGGGCCACCGGCCGGTTCACCGGCAGCTGGGCGAAGTTGGGACCGCCGAGCCGGATCAACTGGGTGTCCAGATAGGAGAAGTTGCGGGCCTGGAGCAGCGGATCGTTGGTGAAGTCGATGCCGGGGACCACGTTGGCCGTGTGGAAGGCCACCTGCTCGGTCTCGGCGAAGAAATTCTCCGGATTGCGGTCCAGCACCATCCGGCCGATCGGCCGCACCGGCACCTGCTCCTCGGGAATCAGCTTCGTGGCGTCGAGCAGATCGAAGTCGAAGGCGAACTCGTCGTCCTCCGGCACGAGTTGGACGCCCAGCTCCCACTCCGGGTACTCGCCCGCCTCGATCGCGTCCCACAGGTCACCCCGGTTGAAGTCCGGGTTGCGGCCCTGGCACTCCTGCGCCTCGTCCCACACCAGCGAGTGCGCGCCGAGCTTCGGCGTCCAGTGGAACTTCACGAACGTGCCGCGCCCCTCCGCGTTCACGAACCGGAAGGTGTGCACGCCGAAGCCCTGCATCATGCGGTAGCTGCGCGGGATCGCCCGGTCCGACATCAGCCACATGATCGCGTGCAGCGTCTCCGGCTGGAGGGACACGAAGTCCCACAGGGTGTCGTGCGCGGACGCGCCCGTGGGGATGTCGTTGTGCGGCTCCGGCTTCACCGCGTGCACGAAGTCGGGGAACTTGATGCCGTCCTGGATGAAGAAGACCGGGAAGTTGTTGCCGACCAGGTCGTAATTGCCCTCGGACGTATAGAACTTGGTGGCGAAGCCGCGCACGTCCCGCACGGTGTCCGCGGAGCCCCTCGGGCCCTGCACGGTCGAGAACCGTACGAAGACGGGCGTCCGCACGGCCGGGTCCTGGAGGAAGGCCGCACGGGTGAACTCCGCGCAGGACTCGTACGGTTCGAACCAGCCGTACGCGCCCGCGCCGCGCGCGTGCACCACCCGCTCCGGGATCCGCTCGTGGTCGAAGCGGGTGAGCTTCTCCCGGAAGTGGAAGTCCTCCATCAGGGTCGGGCCGCGCTCCCCGGCGGCGAGCGAGTCGTCCGTGTGGTCGACCTCCACGCCCTGGTCGGTGGTGAGCGGGCCGGCCGTCGGGTCGTCCGCCCGGAAGCCGTCGCGCTGCTGCTGCTTGCGGTCCGTCATCAGCCCGCCTCCCTCGTGAAGACGTCCAGGAAGGTCTCGCAGAACGCCTTCAGGTCGTCCGGCTTACGGCTGGTGACCAGCTTGTTCGGGCCGTGGTCGCAGACCTTGACCTGCTCGTCGACCCAACTGCCCCCCGCGTTCCGGATGTCGGTGCGCAGACTCGGCCAGGAGGTCAGCACCCGGCCGCGGACCACGTCCGCCTCGACCAGGGTCCACGGGGCGTGGCAGATCGCCGCGACCGGCCTTCCCTGGTCGAAGAAGTCCCGTACGAAGGCGACCGCCTTCTCGTCGGTCCGCAGGAAGTCCGGGTTGGCGACCCCGCCCGGCAGCACCAGCCCGCCGAAGGAGTCGGCGGACGTCTCGCCCACGACCTCCTGAACGGGGAAAGTGTCCGCCTTGTCGAGGTGGTCGAACGCCTGGATCTTTCCTGGCTCGGTCGACACCAGCACGGGTTCGTGGCCCGCGTCCACGGCGGCCTTCCACGGGTCGGTGAGCTCGATCTGCTCGACGCCCTCGGGGGCGGTCAGGAATGCGATGCGCATGATGCCTCAACGTCCTTTCCTGGAAGGGCACTTCATGGCACGCCGGTGAGCCTCGTCGCTCGTCGCGCGCTTCTTGTTCCGTTGCGCCGCGCGCCCGCTGATCCGGGCGGCCCGGTCGCGGCTCATACGCCGCCCCGGCCGCGCGGCTCGCTGCCGGGCCCGTCGGACTGCCCCGGCCTGCTGTCCGGCTCGGCACGGCTGATGCCGGCCAGCACCGAATCGGGGTCCTGAGCCTCGGCCAGGTCGCCCAGGCTCACCATGCCGACCGGCAGCCCGTCCTCGACGACCGGCAGCCGGCGTACGGCATGGGCCCGCATCAGCGCCGCCGCAGCCGCCACCGGGTCGTCCGGGGCGACCAGCACCGGATGCGTACTGCACACGGAGCCGGCGCTCGTGGCCAGCGGATCGGCGCCCTCGGCGACCGCCCGCACGGTGATGTCACGGTCGGTGAGCATCCCGACGACCTCCTGGCCGTCGGCCACCACCACATCGCCGATGTCCTGCGCCCGCATCAGCTGCGCCGCCTCCACGAGGGAGGCGTCGGGGCGGACCGCGACCACGCCCGGCGTCATGACCTCCCGTACCAGATCAGCCATGGCTACTCCTGCTCCCTTACCGGATCGGTCATGGCTCCTCCTGCTTCCGTACCGGATCGGTCATGCCCTACTCCTGCTCCTGTACCAGCGCCTCGGCCAGTTCCTGGACGGTTCCGTAGCTCTGCTCGCGCGGGAGCTGTTCCACCGCCTCGACCAGGGTGTCCGGCGCGTACGCGCGGCGCAGGGTGCCGGCCAGGTGGCGTGGGGGTGCGGGGAACGCGCTGCGGGTCAGATGCCGGGCCAGCTCGTGACGGACCGTGTCCAGGGATGCCCCGGAGCCGCCCGGCCTCACCGGTCCGCCCGCGATGCGGGGGTCGTCGTCGGCGGTCGGCTCGGGGTCGTGCCACTCCTCGGTGCGGGTGGGGTGCCCGGACCGGAGCAGTCCCTGGAGTTCGTGCTTCATCTCGTCGTCGCGGTGGCGGCTCAGCCGGTCGCTGCCTCGCTGCATGGCTCTCTCCAGATCCTCGGGGTGGGCACGGCACCGCGTACCCGGGGACCGGCCGCCGACACGGGGGTTTGCCTTCCGGATCCGGGGAGACCCGGCGGACGCCCCCCACGCGATCCCGGGGAGGGAACCGCCATGGCGATGCTCGCTGTGCTCATCCCGCTCCTCATGCTCGGCGCGGTGCTGGCGCTGGGCCGTTACGAGGAGTTGTTGCTGCCCGAGAAGCGGAGCGAGGTGACGGAGCTGGTACCGCTCACCGAGCCACGGAAAGGCTGAACTCCGCCGGTTCACATCGGTCCAGGGGACTGACACGGCCAAGGTGGGCCTGTAGATTGCGGGCGTCAAGAATCTGCGCACCATTGGTGGTTCGACCGTCCGAGTCTCCAGGGGGACCCATGCAACGGCGGCGCACACTCGGACTGGTCACGGCAGCGGCGATGATCGTCGCCGGCGTCGCCGGCTGCGGTTCCTCCGACTCGGGCAGCGGCGCGGCATCGCCCGCGAGCGGGGGCAAGGCGACGCAGGTGACGGTGGGCATCATCCCGATCATCGACGTGGCCCCCCTGTATCTCGGGCAGAAGAAGGGGTTCTTCGCCGACCGCGGCATCGAGCTGAAGATGGTGACCGCCCAGGGCGGCGCCGCGATCATCCCCGGCGTGGTGAGCGGACAGTTCCAGTTCGGGTTCAGCAACACCACGTCGCTGATGATCGCCCAGACCAAGGGCGTCCCCGTCAAGTCCGTGGTCAACGGGGCCGCCTCCAACGGCAAGGTGGGCGCCGACGTCACGGGTGTCCTGGTCAAGAAGGACAGCCCCGTCAAGTCGGCGAAGGACCTGGCCGGGCGCACGGTCGCGGTCAACACCCTCCAGAACATCGGCAGTACGACGGTCCGCGAGTCCGTGCGCAAGGCGGGCGGCGACCCCGACAAGGTCAAGTTCGTCGAGATCCCCTTCGACCAGATGCCCGCCGCCCTCGACGGCGGACGCGTCGACGCCGCCTGGATGGGTGACCCGGCGAAGTCCCTCGCCGAACAGCAGGGCGCGCGGATCGTGGCGTCCCCGTTCGCCGAGACCGACCCCAAGCTGACCGTGGCGACGTACTTCACCTCCACCCAGATCACCCAGCGGAACCCCGAGTTGGTGAAGAAGTTCACCGAGGCGATGACCGAGTCGCTGACCTACGCCTCCCAACACCCGGACGAGGCACGGCAGATCCTCACGACGTACACCAAGATCGGCGCGGATCTGCTGGACACGCTCACCCTGCCGGCCTGGCCCGCCGAGGTCGACACGGCCTCCTTGGAGAAGCTGGCCTCCCTCGGCGAACAGGACGGCCTCTTCGGCGACAAGAAGCCCGACATCCAGGCGCTGTTCTCCTAGCCGAGGGCAGGGCTCACTCAGCCGGGGCCAGGCCTCACTTCTTGCCCCGCCCCGGCAGGAACTCCTGCACCTTCGCCTTCAGCCCCTGCTTGATCATCGAGCCGCGGTCCGCGTCGCCCTTGAGGATCGACGCGGCCGTGGCCTCCATCTGGTCCCAGGTGGCGTGCGGCGGGATCGGCGGTACGGCGGGGTCGGTGAGGAACTCGATCACCGCGGGCCCGTCCGCCTCAAGCCCCGCACGCCAGCCCGCCTCGACGTCCTCGGGCTTCTCCACCCGGATGCCGGTCAGGCCGAGCGAGCGGGCGAACGCGGCGTACTGGACGTCCGGGAGCTCCTGCGAGGGCAGGAAGGACGGGGCGCCCTCCATGGCCCGCATCTCCCACGTCACCTGGTTGAGGTCGTGGTTGTTCCACACCGCGACCACCAGCCGCGGGTCCTCCCACAGATCCTTGTACTTCGCCGCCGTGATCAGCTCCGCCATCCCGTTCATCTGCATCGCCCCGTCCCCGACCAGCGCGATTGCCGGCCGGTCCGGATGCGCGAACTTCGCACCGATCGCGTACGGCACTCCGCAGCCCATCGTCGCCAGCGTGCCGGACAGCGATCCGCGCATGCCGGGCCGCATCGTCAGATGGCGGGCGTACCAGTTGGCCGCCGAACCCGAGTCCGAGGAGACGATCGCGTTCTCGGGCAGCAGCGGGTCCAGGGCGGCGGCCACGTACTCCGGGTTGATCGGGTCGGCCGACTGCTCCGCCCGCCGCCCCATCACCTCGCGCCAGCGCCGTACGTTGTCGCACACCGTGTCGTACCACTCACGCCCACGGTCCCCGTCGATCATCGGGATCAGCCGCTCCAGCGTCGCCTTCGCGTCGCCGACGAGATTCACCTCGTACGGATAGCGCATCCCGACCATGTGCGGGTCGATGTCGATCTGCACCCCGCGCGCCTTGCCGAACTCCGGCATGAACTGCGTGTAGGGGAACGACGATCCGATGGTCAGCAGGGTGTCGCAGTCCCGCATCAGCTCGTACGACGGACGCGTGCCCAGCAGACCGATCGAGCCGGTGACGTAAGGGAGTTCGTCGCTCAGCGCGTCCTTGCCGAGCAGCGCCTTCGCCACGCCCGCGCCGAGCAGCTCGGCGATCCGCTCCACCTCCGCGCGCGCCCCCGCCGCGCCCTGACCGATCAGAATCCCCACCTTGTCACCGGAGTTGAGGATCTCGGCGGCCCGGTTCAGGGACTCATCGGACGGCACCGCGGTCCACGAACTGAGGTCCAGACTGGACGGCACCATCTTGAACTCGTGCGTGGGCGGCGAGTAGTCGAGCTCCTGCACATCACCCGGCACGATGATCGCCGTGGGGGAGCGGCGGGCGTACGCGGTGCGCAGCGCCCGGTCCAGCACGTTCGGCAACTGCTCGGGGACCGTCACCGTCTCCACGAAGTCCGAGGCGACGTCCTTGAACAGGGTGTGCAGGTCGACCTCCTGCTGATACGAGCCGCCCATCGCGGTGCGGTGCGTCTGGCCGACGATCGCCAGCACCGGCACATGGTCCAGCTTGGCGTCGTACAGACCGTTGAGGAGATGGATCGCGCCGGGCCCGGACGTCGCCGCGCACACACCGACGCGACCGCTGAACTTGGCGTAACCGACCGCCTCGAACGCCGACATCTCCTCGTGCCGCGACTGCACGAACCGCGGCTGGTTCTCGGCCCGGCCCCACGCGGCGAGCAGGCCGTTGATGCCGTCGCCGGGATAGCCGAACACCTGCTCCACACCCCATTCACGCAGGCGCTGAAGGATGTGATCGGAGACCTTGGTGCTCATGGAGGAACCTCCCGGACGTCGGAAATGCACAGGCAGCGCCTTCCGAGTCACCCCGGCGGCGCCGGGAAAACCTGCGCCCGGGTTTGCGGACAGGGGCCGGGGGCAGGCGCACTGTCAGTGCTTCGGACAGGAGGCACGTCCGTGGGAGCGGCCCTCGCGCCGCCACGGCTGTGCCTGTCCGGGCCGCCCTCCCACGGTGCCCGTGCAACCCAGCGGACCACCAAGGGAGTTGCGACGCATCATGTCCACGCGTACGAGCGCGAAGCACCATCCGCACGACGACGCCCCCGACACCGCGGCCGCCTTCCGTCGACTGGCCGAGCTGCCCGAGGGGCCCGAGCGCGACACCTTGCGCGGAGAGATCATCGAGGCCTGGCTGCCCATGGCCGACCGGCTCGCGGGACGGTTCCGCAGCCGCGGCGAGAGCCTCGACGACCTGCGCCAGGTCGCGGCCCTCGGCCTGGTCAAGGCCGTCGACCGCTACGACCCCGAGCGCGGCAACGCCTTCGAGAGCTACGCCGTGCCCACCATCACCGGCGAGATCAAGCGGCACTTCCGCGACCACATGTGGACGCTGCACGTGCCCCGCCGGGTGCAGGACCTGAGGAACCGGGTGCGGTTCGCGAGCCAGGACCTCTCCCAGACCATCCCCGGCCGCCGCCCCACCGTCGCGGAGATCGCCGAGCACGCCCGGATGAGCGAGGAGGACGTGCTGGTCGGCCTGGAGGCGCTGGAGAGCTTCACCGCGCTGTCGCTGGACGCGGAGCTGCCCGGCAGCGAGGACGGGTACTCGCTGAGTGACGCGCTGGGATCGGCGGATCCGGCGCTGGACACGGTGGTGGACCGGGAGTCGGTCGCACCGCGCCTCGCCGCGCTGCCTGAGCGGGAGCGGGCGATCTTGTACATGAGGTTCTTCGGGGACATGACGCAGAGCCGGATCGCCGAGCAGCTGGGGATCTCGCAGATGCATGTGTCGCGGCTGATCAGCCGGTGCTGCGGGAAGGTGCGGGAGCAGGTTCTGCGGGACGCGGCGTAGACCGTAGGGGTGCGGGTCCGGTGCCGGGTGCGGGTTCGTTGCGGCTGGTCGCGCAGTTCCCCGCGCCCCTTGAGGGGCTTCACTCGGTCGGCGTTGAACGCGCGCGTCCTTCGCGTGTGCGGGCTGTGATGGGTGTAGTGACCTGTCCGCGGTCTAAGGAGTTTCGTTCATGCGCCGCACCGTCCGTGCCCTGTCCGTTGCCGTTCTGGCCGGTGCCGTGGTGGGCGTCGGGGGATCGGCCGCTCTCGCGGACCCGGCCGCTGAGGTCAGCCCAGGCAGCGTCGAACCCGGCGGCAGTGTCACCATCTCGGTTTCGTGTGACCCGGTCACCGCTGCCGCGCCCGCCACCATCGAGGCCACCTCGCAGGCCTTCGACGAAGGGACCGTGCAGTTGCAGCGGGTGCCCGGGAACGACGGTGCCGTGACCGGGGCCGCCTATCGGGGGACCGCGCGGATGGGATCCGCGGGGGACTACGGGGACGACTCGGCATGGACCGTGGACGGGACGTGTCCGGGGGCGGCCGGGGCGCAGGGCAAGCCGTGGAGCGCGACGTTCGACGTGGCCGGCGGCAGCGGCAGCGGTGACGGTGGCGGTGGCCGGCAGGGCTGCACCGAGCCCCGTGTCGAGCCGTGCCCGACTCCCAGTGCGCCGGTCCAGCAAGGCGTGCACGCCGGTGCCGGCGGGGCCTTCACCGACTCCGTACCAGCGCTGGTCGCGGGCGGTGTGCTCATCGCGGGCGCGCTCGGCGGCGCCGTGTACCGGGTGCGGCGCCGGTCGCCCCGCGCGCAGTCCTGACGCGGCCCGGCCGGCCGCCTTGTGACCGGCGCAACGCGAGCGGCCCCCTATCGGCACACGCCACCCTGGGTACGCGGAACGTGGGGGCGCACGCCCCCGCCGGGGCCGGCGAAAGGACCGGACACCCGACGGCCCCGCGACACAGCAGCCACCCGGAGGTACGGATGCGGCGCACGGACCCCGAAGGCCACGGGCCGGTCCGCTACGGGCCGCCGTTGCCGAACGACGGGCTGCCGGTACTGCCCGAACTGTCGGAGGTGCTCGCCGCCGCGGCGGCCAGGGGCGGCAGCGAACCCGTCGGCGGCGGCACCGCCCTCTCGGACGCCACGCGCGGCTACTGGGCCCGGCGTGGACTCTCCGCCGGGCCCGATCGCGTCGTGGCCGCCCCCGGCGCTCCCTCCCTGCTGCTCGCGCTCACCGCGGCCCTCGGCGGCGACGTCCTGGTGCCGCGGCCGTGCGCGGCCTGGTGGGCGCCGTACGCGCGCCTGTTGGGAAGACCGGTGTTCCATGTGGCGACACCGGCGGAGGGCGGCGGGGTCCCGGACCCGTACGCCCTGCTGGAGACCGTGCGCCGGGTGCGGGACGAGGGCGGTGACCCGCGGCTTCTCGTGCTGTCCGTGGCCGACGACCCGACCGCCACCGTGGCGCCGCCCGAGATGCTGCACGAGGCCGTGGAGGCCGCCGCGGGCGAGGGCCTGCACCTGGTCAGCGACGAGACCTGGCGCGACACCGTGCACGCCCCGCACGACACCATGTGGCTGAGTCCGGCCGAGATGCTGCCCGACCGCGTCACCGTCGTCACCGACCTGGCCGGCGCCCTGCTCCCACCGGGCTGGCCCGCCGCGATCGCCCGCTTCCCCGAGGGGGAGGTCGGCGACGGCCTACGCGCGCGTGTCCTCGACGTGCTGACCGCGCTGGGCGCCCGCGTGGCCGCCCCCGTCGCCGCCGCGGCCTGCTACGCGCTCGCCGAACCCGAGCCGGTGACCGACCGTCTCGCCGCCGCCGTACGCCTGCACGCGCGCGTGGCCGCCGCCGCGCACACCGCCGTCGTCTCGGCCGGCGCCCTGGCCCGGCCCCCGCAGGCCGGCCGCCACCTCTACGCCGACCTCGGCCCGCTGCGCACCGCCCTCGGCGCGCACGGCGTCGGCGACGCACAGGACCTGGAGGAGTTCCTCACCGCCCGGCTCGGCATGCCGGCCCCCGGCGGCCACCGCTTCGGCGACGACCTGGGCGCCCTGCGGGTCCGGCTGTCGACCGGCGCGCTGCTCGCCGGGACGGACGAGGAACTCGAGGAATGCCTCAGTTCGACCACACCGTTGGAACTGCCACACGTGCACCGTGCGTTGATCACTTTGCAGTCGGTATTCGACGATCTCCGCGACGACGCTCAGCGATGGGAGCCTCCTCGATGACGCAGCAGTCCACGAGTACGGCCGGTTCGAGCAGGACCGGTTCCAGCAGGCCCGGTTCGAGCACGAGCACGAGCACCCGGGAGACCGACGATCCGGCTACCGCGTCACCCCTCGCGGCACCGTCCGCGCCGCCCTTCCCGCCGCTCGCCGAACCCCGCCCCCTCGGCGAGCGCCGGGTCTGGCCGCGCACCTTCCACGACCGGCTCACCGCCCCCCTGCCCGGCCTCAAGGCCATGGCCCGCTTCGCCCGCGAGGGCTCCGTGCGGCCCGGCCGCGAGGGCCTCGCCGACATCCCCCGGCTGCCCTTCGAGCCGGGGCCGCCGCCCCGCGTCGACGCCCGCACCATCGCCGTCTCCTGGGCGGGTCACGCCAGTTGGGTGGTGCAGATCGGCGGCCTGACCGTCCTCACCGACCCCGTCTGGTCGCGTCGTATCCTCGGCACCCCGGCCCGGATCACCCCGGTCGGGATCGCCTGGAGCGCGCTGCCGCGCGTCGACGCCGTCGTCATCAGCCACAACCACTACGACCACCTGGACGCCCCCACCCTGCGCCGACTCCCGCGCGACACCCCGGTGTTCGTCCCCGCGGGCCTCGCCGCCTGGTTCAGGCGCCGCCGGTTCACCCAGGTCACCGAGCTCGACTGGTGGGAGGCGGCCGAACTGAACGGCGTCCGCTTCGACTTCGTCCCCGCCCACCACTGGTCCAAGCGCACCCTCACCGACACCTGCCGCAGCCTGTGGGGCGGTTGGATCCTCACGGCTCCGGACGGCGGGCGCGTCCACTTCGCCGGAGACACCGGTTACGGCCACTGGTTCTCCCGCATCGGCCGACGCTACCCCGGCATCGACCTGACCCTCCTCCCCATCGGCGCCTACGACCCCCGCTGGTGGCTCAGCGACGTCCACTGCGATCCGGAGGAAGCGGTCCGGGCGGCCCAGGATCTGGGGGCGAGACGCATGGCCCCCATGCACTGGGGCACGTTCGTCCTGTCGGCGGAGCCGGTACTGGAGCCGCTCACCAGGGTGCGGGCCGCCTGGGAGAAGGCGGGACTCGAACGGGGGGACCTGTGGGATCTGCCGGTGGGCGGATCCAGGGTGTTGGGCCGCACCTCGACGCATCGCAATGCGATGGCCGCCCCGCCCTCATGATCGCTAGCCTCACCCACCATGAACCGACGACGACGGAAGAAGCTCTCGCGCCGGCTCTTCGAGGCGACCCTCGCAGGTGACGTCGCGCGCGTGGCGGCGCTGCTGAGACGGGGAGCGGACCCCCGGCGACCGTACGGCGACGGGTCCACTCCCCTCTATCTCGCGTCCGTGCAGGGAGAAGCCGGGGTCGCCCGCCTTCTCCTGCGGGCCGGGGCCCACCCGGACACGGAGAGCGGGGGAGACGGCTCCGAGGGCACACCGCTCTGCGCCGCCGCCTGCTGGGGGCACACCGAGGCGGTACGGGAACTGCTGGCGCACGGCGCCGACCCCAACCTCCGTGAGGACCGCGGAACCGGCTGGTCCCCGCTGGAGTGGGCACACAACGGCCCGCACCCGGCGACCGCCGACCTCCTCCTCACGGCCGGAGCGAACCGGCGCTAAGCCTTCGCGGTCCTGCGTACCCGGCGCCACACGCTCGGCGCCGTGCTGACCGCGACCGTCAGCACGATCGCCGCCACCACGCCCTCCCAGGGCTCGCTGAACAAGGAGCCGCCGAGGATCCCGATCAGCTGATACGTCACCGCCCACGCCAGGCAGGCCGGAAGGTTCCCGCGCGCGAACCGCCGCAGGGGCCACTTCGCCATCAGACAGGCCAGCATCACCGGGATCCGGCCCGCCGGCACCATCCGGGACAGCACCAGCACCGCCACCCCGTGCTCGGCCAGCTTCTCCTGCGCCTGCGTCAGCCGGTCCTCGGGCGCCCGGGACCGGATCGCCTCCAGCCACCGCGACCCGTTCTTCGACCGCATCCCGCGCCGCCCCAGCCAGTACAGCGCGATGTCCCCGAGGAACGCGGCCAGCGAGGCGGTCACGAACACCAAGGCCATCGAGAACGGCGCCGTCTGATGGAACGCCACCACGGCAGCCGAACTGACCAGCGCCCCCGTGGGCACCACCGGCACCAGCGCCCCGATCAGCACCAGCAGGAACAGCGACGGATACCCGAGCGCCTGCTGCGTCGACTCGGGCGGCACGGTTCTGGCGGCCGCCGCCAGCCATGCCACCGTCACCGGGCCACCTCCGGGCGCACACTCTCCCCGTGCGCGAGCCGATGCACCGACACGCCCGGCGCACGCTCGGCCGCGAGCCGCACGAACTCCGCGCCGGGGGCATGGAATTCATGGGGGCGCACGGCGTCCATCCCGATCGGCCAGTACGTGCCGTAGTGCACCGGCACCGCGCTGACCGGGCCCAGCCGGCCCAGCGCCTCGGCGGCCCGCCCCGCGTCCAGATGTCCCTCACCGAGGTACGGCCCCCAGCCGCCGACCGGCAGCAGCGCCACGTCGACCGGCCCGACCTCCTTCGCCATGTCGTCGAACAGACCGGTGTCCCCGGCGAAGTAGGTGCGGGCCTCCCCCTCGACGACATAGCCGAGCGCGGGGGAGCGGTGCGGTCCCACGGGCAGCCGTCGTCCGTCGTGCCGGGCCGGCACCGTCCGTACGACCAGGTCCCCGATCACCGTCTCGTCGCCCGGCGCCACCTCACTGACCTGGAGATGGGCGAGCCGGCGGAGCCCGGGCACGGCACGGGGCGCGCCCCGGGGCACGAGCAGGCGCGTGCCCGGGGACAGCCGCTCCAACGACGGAATGTGCAGATGATCGGCGTGCAGATGGGAGACGAGCGCCACGTCCGCGCGCCAGGCGCCGGGCGGTGGCACCGCGCCCCGACGGCGGCGCAGATGGGCGAGGCGGCGGGCGAACAGCGGGTCGGTGAGCACACGGACGTCCGAGTCCTCGACCGTGCAGGTCGCGTGACCCCACCAGGTGATCTCCACCGGCACCTCTTTGCCTCCTTCGCGCGACTCCCCGAAGCCTACGGGCAGGAGTAGGGTCGGCGGCGAAACCCGGAGGTGAGGGGGACGCCATGGGACCGGTTCGCGTCACGGCGATCGCGAGTCTGACGCCGCTGGAGGAGCTGGAGGCCGACCCCTTCCTGGTGGACGCCCGCAGTCAGCACGCGATGTGCGCCCGCTGGGCCGCCGAGCAGGGCTACATCATCAGCAGGGAACTCCTCGTGCGGGGCCTGCGTCCCGACCACTGTGTGCTGTGGGACGGCGTCCGCCCCGGCCTCGACCTCTTCGTCGCGCCCAGCCGCCGGGTCCTGGAGAGCGCCCTGTCCTCCGTGGAGGACTTCCTCACCGAGTGCGCCCGCCGCGGGGTGCGGGTGGAGACCGTGGGATCGGCGGAACCGTCGTACGACGCCCAGATGAAGGCCAGCATCCACCGCCGTCTCTCGATGCCGACGGCCGGGTACGACGGCCGCTAGCGGCCACCCGGCTTCACCGGGGGAACTCCCGCCCGTTGTGACAGGGTGGGGCCAGGCCCGCGCCGACGACGGGCCGGGGACGTGAGGTGTACGGGGCGTGCGAGGCGGGCGTTGGCGGCGGATCGCCAGTCAGGCAGGGCGGAGCGTCGGGGTGTGGGCGGTCTCCACGATCACCATGCTCGTCCTCGCGGGCATCCTGCCCGACTTCCAGCTCAGGTCCGCGGACGGCGACAGCGCCACCGACATCGCCGTCACCGCGGCCCTCGGCGCCGGTGCCTTCGGTGTCCTGTCGGCCCTGGTCTGGCCGCTCCTCGTACGGCTCCTGCTGCTGGTGCCCGCCCTGGTGCTCGGGCTCCTGGTCTTCGTCCTCAACGGCTTCCTGCTCCTGCTGGCGCTGCGCCTGAACCCGACCGAGCGGGGCGCCGCCGCGTGGGAGACCGCGGTCGTGGTCGCCGCCGTGATGTCGGCCGTCGCCTCCGCGACCGGCGCGGCCCTCGCCGTGCGGGACGACGACGCCTACCGGCGGCGGCTCTACCGGCTCGCCGACCGCCGCCGCAGGGGCGGCCCGATCGCCCCGTCCGCGCCGGGCATGGTCTTCCTCCAGCTGGACGGCGTGGGCCACGACGTCCTGCGGGTCGCCGTCGGCACCGGCGTCATGCCCACCCTCGCCCGCTGGCTGGACAGCGGCACCCACCGGCTCACCCCGTGGCGCACCGACTGGTCCAGCCAGACCGGCGCCAGCCAGCTCGGCATCCTGCACGGCAGCAACGAGGACGTGCCGGCGTTCCGCTGGTACGAGAAGGACAGCCGGGTGGTGATGGTCTGCAACCGCCCCACCAGCGCCGCCGAACTCCAGCGCCGGGCGGTCGAACGCACCGGGGACGGCGGGCTGCTCGGCGCCGACGGCGCCAGCCGCGGCAACCTCTTCAGCGGGGGCGCCGACGAACAGGCGCTCGTGCTGTCCATCGCCACCCGCAGGCGCAGCCGGGAGACCCGGTCCCGCGCGGGCTACTTCGCGTACTTCTCCGACCCGGCCAACGCCGTGCGCACCGCGCTGTCCTTCGTCGCGGAAGTGGGACGGGAGATCGGCCAGTCGACCCGGGGCCGGGTCCGCCGGGTCCGGCCGCGCGTCCGGCGCGGGGGCCTCTACCCCTTCATCCGGGCCTTCGCCACCGTCGTGGAACGCGATGTCGTCGTCGCCGCGGTGATGGGCGACATGCTCGCCGGACGCACCGCCGTCTACGCCGACCTGGTCGCCTACGACGAGGTCGCCCACCACTCCGGGCCGATGAGCCGGGACGCCGAGAAGGTCCTCGAACGCCTCGACCGGTCCCTGGCGTTGATCGAGAACGTCGCCGAACACGCCCCGCGCCCGTACCGCGTCGTCGTCCTGTCCGACCACGGACAGAGCCCCGGTGAGACCTTCCAGACCCGCTACGGCCTCACCCTCGGCGACCTGGTGCGGGCCGGCTGCGGACTGCCCGTGCCGCGCAAGGCGCAGCGCACCCACAGCGGCGCCGAGGCCCGCGCGGCCGTCCGCGCCGCCCTGCGCCGACCGGTCGAGGAGGGCCGGGAGGAGTACCGGCCGTCGCGCCGCAGCTCGGAGCCGCTCGTGCTGGCGTCCGGCAACCTCGGCCTGATCTCCTTCCCGGACGTGCCGCACCGGATGAGCAAGGAGGAGATCGACGCCCGCCACCCCGCCCTGCTGACCACGCTCGCCAACCATCCCGGCATCGGGTTCCTCCTGGTGCGCAGCGAGGAGCACGGCGGGGTGGTGCTCGGGCCGTTCGGCACGGAGATCCCGGTCGACGAACTGGACGACAACCCGGGCCCGTTGGCCGCGTTCGGGCCGGGCGCCGCCGACGCCGTGCGCCGTACGCACGGCTTCGCGCACACCGCCGACATCATGGTCAACTCCTGGTACGACCCGGGCGACGGCGAGGTCCTCGCCTTCGAGGAGCAGATCGGCTCGCACGGCGGGCTCGGCGGGGCACAGGGGAGGCCGTTCCTGCTGTCGCCGGTCGCCCTGTCCGCACCGGTCGACGACGATGAGGAACTCGTCGGCGCCGAACACGTCCACCGCGTCCTGCGCCGCTGGCTGCGTGAATCCGACGGTCCCCAGGTGCCGCTGCCGCAACGTCAGGACGAACAGCGGGCGGCATAGGCGGGTGCGGTGCGCCCGAATGTGATCGGATGGGACACGGAACCCCTACTTGGGCCCATGTCTGAAAGGAAGAACCGTGGCTACCACGCGCTCCGCACACACCGTCTGGGAAGGCAACCTGCTAGAGGGCAACGGAGTCGTCTCCTTCGACTCCTCCGGCGCCATCGCCCAGCAGCCGGTGACGTGGGCTTCCCGCGCCCAGGAGGCGAACGGCAAGACCAGTCCCGAAGAGCTGATCGCGGCCGCCCACTCCAGCTGCTTCTCCATGGCGTTCTCGCACGCCCTGGCCGGCGCCGGCACCCCGGCCACCAAGCTCACCACCTCCGCCGACGTCACCTTCCAGCCGGGAGAGGGCATCACGGGCATCCGCCTCACCGTCGAGGGCAGCGTGCCGGGCATCGGCGAGGAGGCGTTCGTCGCCGCGGCCGAGGAGGCCAAGGTCCACTGCCCCGTCAGCCAGGCCCTCAAGGCCGTACCGATCACTCTGTCGGCGAAGCTGGCCTGAGCTGTGTCGCGTGGGTGCCGGACCCCTCTCCGGCACCCACGCGTCGGCGGGCCGGGTGGCGCTCCTCACTGAGGCCGATCGCGGCGGAGACCGCGCGGATCAGGTGCAGCACCACACGAGAAGCATTCCGCGGGCCATGCCTAACTCCCTTCCGCGCGCAGGGCCGTGAAGTGATGGGCACGGGCCAGTTCATGGTCGGCCGCGGTCGCGCGGACCCAGTCGGCGTAGGTCGCGAGCGTGCCGCCGGTTCCGGTCAGGGCTCCGGCGGCGGTGACCGCGGAGGCCGTGGCGAACTCGATGCCCTGGCCGCTGAGGGGGTCGAAGGTGACGGAGGCGTCTCCCACCGCCAGCCAGTCGGGGCCCGTGGGAGGGTCCGTGACGCCGGGGGAGAGGGCGCGGACCGTGAGGGCCGGTGAGTCGGCCGTGGGGCGGCGGGCGGTGGACAGCAGGCCGGTGCGGGGAAGTTCGGCGGCCCACAGCCGCTCCGGGCGGGGGCAGGAGCGGGGCAGCGGACCGCAGCGGGCCAGGAACAGGTCACCGCGCGGGCCCGGCAGGCCGTACCACCAGGCGCCCGGCACCGCCTCCAGAAGCAGCGCGGACTGCCCGGGATCCGTCGGCGCGACCCGTGCGGTGAGGGCCACGTGGGCCGGGCCGGAGGGCGTTCGTCGGCGCAGCCGCAGGGCGTTGCCGTGCCGTCCGGTCGCCAGGACCAGGAAACCGGCGGTGAGGTCCCGTCGTACGCCATGACAGGTCACCGTGACATGCCAGGAGGGCGGAGCACGGTGGAGGCCACGCACCGTGCCGTGTACGAGCACCGCGCCCGCCGCCTGTGCCTGACGGCGCAGGTGGGCGTCGAACCAGGCGCGTTCCACGGCCGCCGGACTTCCCCAGGGGTTGTACAGGGCGGGCCATGACGTGGGGGTACGGTCGCCCCAGAGGGAGATCGTCTCCGTGATCGTCCGTTCCGCGCCGACCCCGATGTCGTGGGCGGCGAGCAGGCGCAGCGCGCGGCCCGAGACCAGTTCGACGCCGCCGCCCGGGCGCGGTCCCCGGTCGACGAGCAGCACCCGTGCCCCGGCGCGCGCCAGCAGCGTGGCGCACACCGCCCCGGCCGGTCCTCCGCCGATCACGACGACGTCCGTCATGGCACGTCGGGAGCCCGGTCGGACTCTCCGAAGAGGCCCCCGCGGACCTCGACCACGAAGCCGAACTTCCACCAGTTGGCGAGCATCTCCTCGTACGAGGGCGTGGACGGTTCCCCGGAGAAGCCCACCGGCCAAGGGACCTCGATCCGGCTCCGCGTGGCCCGGTGCCAGGGGACCTGCGCGGGCGGCCGTACGCCGAAGTCGAACACCCACTCGGGGCGCTGCGCGGGCCACCACCCCCACAGCATGCTCGGCGGGAACGGGGAGTTGGCCACGGAGGACTCGGTCTTGCAGCGCAGGAAGTCCGCCTGCCACGGCAGCGCCAGCTGACGGGTGAAGTGCCCCGCCCGTATCGCCCCTCGGTCGCCGCGGTAGGTGGTGGGGGCGCCGTGCCGGATCCGGAAGGGGGCCTCGTACAGCGAGGGGTGGCGGATCTGCCAGCCCACCTCGATGCCCGGGAAGAAGGCACCGCCCGCACAGCTCTCCAGCGCCGCCCGGTCCAGCCCCTCGGGGGTGATGGAGGGCGCCGGACGTCCGGGTGGGAAGGTGCCCGTCGGGCGGGTGAAGTGGCCGTCGGCCCAGCGGCTCATCAGCGCGTACTGGGTGGGCGTGACGGTGAGCCGGATGTGCTGGTGGTGGACGCCGGCGGCCAGCGGATACGGCTCGTCGCCCAGGAGTTTCGGCATGTACGGCCAGGTGTCGGTGGCGCGGGCGTCCGGTGGCCGGAGCCAGCCGAGGATCGCCGCCCGCGCGGCCGCGTGGGCCGGCGACGGGTCCGTCAGCTCGGCCCAGTCGTCCAGGGTCTGATGCTTGCCGACGGCGCTCTTCAGCAGGAAGCCGGTGGCCGTGGCCCGGGAGAGGAGCGGGTGGATCTCCGTCGTGAAGTCCGGCTCGTACCTGCTCAGGACGGGTCTTCCGGCCCGCTTGAACTCCGCGTTGACCGCCGCGAGCGGCTGGAGGGCGCCCGTGCGGTAGACCGCCTCGTCGGACGGCAGGGTCAGGTGTCTGGCCGCCATGTCGTACAGCAGGTCGTACAGCGTGACGACGCCGGTCAGGGCCGGGGCGAAGTCGGGGGGAGCGCAGATCACCCAGGCCGGGGTGACCGGGAATCGGACGCCTTTGATGGTGAGGACCGCGGTGACCGGGCCGTCGGAGACGTCGTCGAACCAGCCGTCGTTGTTGCTGTAGTCGTCGACCGGTGAGGCGCCGGGCCGGCTCGTGGAGACGCCCCGGCCGCCGAGGACGAGGAGCCGACCTTCGGCGTCCGTGAGCAGCCTGCCCAGGGTGTCGATCGGTGGCACCGGTGCGGGTGACGGCCAGCGCTCGCTGCCGAGACCCCGGCTGGTGAAGTGCACCGGGCGCGCGCCGCGACCGGTGATCTCCCGGCGCCCCGGGTCGATGTCGAGGGTGCGCGGGGGGTGGCCGGCGTTGCGGCGGGGGGCCGGGGAGCGGTCCTCCCCGGCCATGCCGTCGAACTCGAAGAAGGACGCCTTGCGGTTGGCGAGGTGCACGGACCAGGTGATGGTCACTCCGGCGTCCGCCATGGACACCTCGCGGCTCACCTCGTACCGGCCGCCCTTCTCGACGTACTCGAAGACGCGGAAGCGTGCCGCCTGCGGTTTGATCCGGCCGCCGTCCTTGTACGGCGGGACCGTGGTGCCCGGCGGCTGGCCGGTGGGCGGCAGGCCCGGGGTCTCCGGGCCGATGAAGAACGTCGGGGCGTCGCCCAGGCGGGCGATGCCGATCGCCGGGTGGATCTTGTAGCGCCTGCGAGCGGCCACGGCCGCACCCCCCCCGTGTCAGTCGGCCGGAACCCAGTCGCCGTTCTCGTCCTTGCGCCAGGACGGCAGGGAGGCCTCGTCCCGCAGGACCACGAGGGTGGTCGGCACCCGTACGTCCCAGGGCTCGCCCTGCGGGACCTCGGCGCCCGGCGCCCGGTCGCGTTCGCGGATCTCCTCGATGATGTTCACGTACAGCGGGCTGGCGATCGGCGGCAGATCCCCGCCGTCCCACACCTCCCCGGACTCCAGGAAGTGCGCGACCGCCTGCTCGAATCCGGGCCGCACCGACACCACGACCCGGGCGGCACCTGCCCGCAGGAAGTCGGCGAGGTCGGGGTCGGTGTCCTGGATCAGCAGCCGCCGGGTCCAGTTCGCCTTCCGGCCCCAGAAGTAGGGGTAGAACAGGAACATCATCTGCTCCCACTCGAATGCCTGCTCGAAGAAGCGGATGTAGCGTCCCTCGGCCGCCGCCTCCGGCAGGTCCGGCTGCGGATAGCCCTCCGGGCTCAGGGCGATCGCCCCGAACAGGTCGTAGTGCTGGGCCGTGAACGTCTCGATCGCGCCCTTCTTCACCTCACCCCGGATCAGCAGGGCGTTCTGTGCCGGGTTGCTCCCCTGGAACTGCTGGGCCGCCTGCACCTGGAGGGCGGCCAGCCGGTCCTCGTAGTCGCGCAGCAGCTTCAGATACGCCTGGAGGATCGCCCCGTGGGTCTTCAGTTTCCAGTCCTCCAGGGCGCGTTCGGTGCGGCGGCACTGGATCTCCACGGCCACCACGAAGGCCTCGGCCTTCCAGGTCTTCAGGGCCAGCGGGAGCGCCCCCGTCTCGTCGGCGGTCGCCGCCCACCAGTCGTCGTTGTCCTCGAAGCGGTGCAGGTTGTTGCCGAGGGCCACGTCGACCAGGCCGCCGCTCCAGGCGTTGAACCAGACGCTGACATGGGCGGCCAAGACCTGGTAGCCGTCGGGGACCGGGATCTCGGCGGCCTTGGTGGCGCCGTCGTCCTCCTTGCCCTTGCCCTCCAGCGCCCGGGCGACGGCGACGAACGGCGCGGGCGGTGCCGTCACCCCGACCACCTGGTACTGCTGGACGAAGAGGCTGTAGTTCCACTCGCTGAGGTCAGTGGGCCGGAGCGTGAAGGGGGCCGGCTTCACCAGGTCCGCACCGGCCTTGGGCGCGTTGGTGGTGGCGTGCAGCAGGAACGCGGCCGGCTCGGGGAGCATGATGTCGTACAGCACGCGCTTGCCGTAGTTGAAGACCTGCGCCTCGTACACCTTGTCCACCCACTGGTACTGCCCGACGACCGGCCCGTCCCCGGCCTTGTTGTCGATGCCGTGAGTGTTGGTCTCCTCGAAGACCTCGACGGTCTTCACGACGCGTTCCTCACGGCGGCGCTCGAAGATCTTCGAGGTCGCGCGCTGGGTCACGTCCTTGCTGTAGCCGGTGGCGACCTTGGTGGACTCCTCCTTCGACTTCTCCAGCGAGAAGTCGGTGGACGCCTTGAACTCGACCACGGGACCGTACTTCCCGGTGAGTGAGAGACCGACCTTGAGGCTCGCGTCCTCCTTCTGGACCGTGCTCGCCTCGGTCTTCAACTCGAAGCGCTCGGTGCTCTGTTGGTCGCGTTCCTCCTCGCGCCGGGTCTCGGTCTCGACCGTGACCGTCTCCTCCGTGGTCCGGGCCCGTTTGTGGACCCGCTCCTTGAACTCGCCCTTGAGCACGTTCTCGACGTGCGCGAGCTCCCCGGCCTCGTACCGTTTCAGATTCTGACGTACCGTCAACAGGTCGCCGATACCGGCCGGGGCGACCGTTCCGTACGTCGTCGGCACGGTCACGGCGGCCATGCCGCCCCGCTCAAGGTGTCCCACGGCCGCGGCCCACGGCTCCAGATAGGTGTCGCCGGGCTTCACCATCCGGGTGTCGGCGAGCTGGAGGGAGCGGGCCAACCGCAGTTCCGGCTCGCGCAGTTCGAGCGAGAGGCGGTCGGCGGCGGTGGGGACGCCGACCCGGGTGAGATCGAGGCCGCGCTCGTCGAGGACGTCCCGCACCGCGGCCGGGAGCGCCTTCCAGACCGTGGACTTGAGGTGCAGTGGCAGACCGGCCGTGTGGACGTCCGCGCTCCCGCCGCCGTGCGCGGGCGCCAGGTCGTCCGGGTCCCCGTCCCGGGGTTCCGCGGCCGGTACCGGGGGGAGCGCGGCGGCGCCCGGGCGGGGGGCCGCTCGGTCGCCGGCCGTGGGCAGGGCCAGATGCTCCGGTGTCAGCCGGGTGAGGGTCTCGTAGGCGTTGAGGAGGCGGTCGCGTTCCGCGGTGAGCGCGTCCGTCGGGTCGTCGTCGTCCGTCTCCCGGGGCGGCCGGCGGTCGGTGCCCTGCTCGGTGGGGGCGGGCAGGGGGAAGACGTCCTCGGGAAGGAGCAGGGTGCGCTCCAGCGCCTCGGCCACGGCGCCCGCACCTTCCAGGGCGCGGTCCCGGTCGGCCACCCGCTCCAGGATCGCGGCGGCACGCAGCAGCACGGCCGCGTCCGCGATCCGCAGGCCGCCCTCGCGCCCGAGGACGACACTCGTCGCGACCAGGTCGCCGAGACGTTCGAGGTCGTGGGCGAAGGCCTCGCCCGCCCGTACTTCCTCGGCCTCGGCGTCGAAGCTGTCCAGCACCAGTGCGCGCAGGTCGCGCAGCTTGGTGTGCTCGGTGTTCGCCAGCGCCGTCGCGAAGTGTGGCCACCGTGCCCCGAGTGCGAGGTCGGCCGGTGAGCGCAGCGGATCGGCCTTGCGCTGGGCCAGGGCCACGCGGCGGACGGCGTCCCTGGGCTGCTCGCTCTGGAGCGCCTTGCGCAACTGGGCGCCGTAGCTCTGCGAGAGCCGTAGCGGCACGATCTTCGTCGCGTCCATCCGCTGAGCGGGCCTGGTCATCAGGAACCGGAACAGCTCTTCCATGGCACTCTCCCCCGAGATCCTCTGAGATCCCCCGGGATTCGCGGAGATCCTCTGAGATCCCCCGAAATCCCCGTGTTCCTCGCGGCGCGAGTGCGAGGACTGTGCCCGTCATGCTCAGGGCTGCCGTGGGGAGGGAACAAGGCGGATACGGGCAGTACCGCACAACTTCACCTGGCTGCGGAGGGTCACATCGGGCCGTCTCCGTAGCGGGCGTACGCGCGGCGCCGCTGATTTCGGGGTACCCGGGGGACGCGGCATTGACAACAGCCCACTCAAGTTTTGTGCTGGAGTCCGGGAAGTGCCCTGGCGGAAGGGGACAGTGATGGGACGCGCGGTCGGGATCGATCTGGGGACCACGAACTCCGTGGTGGCCGTCCTGGAGGGCGGCGACCCCACGGTCGTCGCCAATGCGGAGGGGGCCAGGACCACACCGTCGGTCGTGGCCTTCGCGAAGAACGGGGAAGTGCTCGTCGGGGAGGTCGCCAAGCGGCAGGCCGTGACGAACGTGGAGCGGACGGCCCGGTCCGTGAAGCGGTACATGGGCGACGGCGGCTGGCGGTTCCCGGAGCAGGGTTCGGTCGACGGCACCCGCTACCGGGCGCAGGAGCTGTCGGCGCGGGTGCTCCAGAAGCTGAAGCGGGACGCCGAGTCCTATCTCGGCGAGGACGTCACCGACGCGGTGATCACGGTCCCGGCGTACTTCGATGACGCCCAGCGGCAGGCCACCAAGGAGGCCGGCGAGATCGCGGGCCTGAAGGTGCTGCGGATCATCAACGAGCCGACCGCCGCCGCCCTCGCCTACGGCCTGGACCGGGGCGAGGAGCAGACGGTCCTCGTCTTCGACCTCGGCGGCGGCACCTTCGACGTGTCGCTGCTGGAGATCGGCGACGGTGTCATCGAGGTCAAGGCGACCAACGGCGACACGCATCTCGGCGGCGACGACTGGGACCAGCGGGTCGTCGAGCACCTGGTGAAGACGTTCCAGGGGCAGTACGGCATCGACCTCGGCAAGGACAAGATGGCCCTGCAACGGCTGCGCGAGGGCGCCGAGAAGGCCAAGATCGAGCTGTCCAGCTCGTCGGAGACCACGATCAACCTCCCGTACATCACCGCCTCCGCCGAAGGTCCGCTGCACCTCGACGAGAAGCTGACGCGCGCTCAGTTCCAGGAGCTCACCGCCGACTTGCTCGACCGCTGCAAGACCCCCTTCCACCAGGCCGTCAAGGACGCCGGCATCAAGCTCGCCGCGGTCGACCACGTCATCCTCGTCGGGGGCTCGACCCGGATGCCCGCCGTCACCGACCTCGTCAAGGAACTCACCGGCAAGGACCCGCACAAGGGCGTCAACCCGGACGAGGTCGTCGCCCTCGGCGCCGCTCTTCAGGCGGGTGTCGTCCGCGGCGACGTCAAGGACGTCCTCCTCCTCGACGTCACCCCGCTGTCCCTGGGCATCGAGACCAAGGGCGGCATCATGACCAAGCTCATCGAGCGCAACACCACGATCCCGACCCGGCGTTCGGAGATCTTCACCACCGCCACCGACAACCAGCCCTCGGTCGGCATCCAGGTCTACCAGGGCGAACGCGAGATCGCGGCCTACAACAAGAAGCTCGGTGTCTTCGACCTCACCGGCCTGCCGCCGGCGCCCCGTGGCGTCCCGCAGATCGAGGTCGCCTTCGACATCGACGCCAACGGGATCATGCACGTCTCCGCGAAGGACCTCGCGACCGGCCGCGAGCAGAAGATGACCGTCACCGGCGGCTCGGCGCTGCCCAAGGACGACATCGACCGCATGATGCGGGACGCCGAACAGTACGCGGAGGAGGACCGGGGGCGCCGGGAGGCCGCCGAGACCCGCAACCAGGCCGAGCAACTCGTCTACCAGACCGAGAAGTTCCTCCGGGAGAACGACGAACGTGTCCCCGCCGAGACCAAGGCGGACGTGGAGTCGGCCATCACGGAACTCAAGACGCTCCTGGAACAGAACGCCGACACGAACGCCCTGCGCAACGGCGTCGAGAACCTCGCCACCGTGAGCCAGCGGGTGGGGCAGGCGATGTACGCGCAGGCGCAGCAGTCGGAGCCCACCGAACAGCAGACCACCACGCCCCCCGAGGAGGAGGGCGTGGTGGACGCGGAGATCGTCGACGAGGACCGGGAACAGAAGGGCGGGGCGGCTTAGGACTTCGCGCGCTCCCAGCCCCGCCGCTCCGGACGCGGCCCCAGCCTCCTGGGGTCGCGTGCCCGGTAGACGACGTAGGGCCGGAACAGATACTGCACCGGCGCGCTGAACATATGGACCAGCCTGCTGTACGGCACGAACGCGATCAGCGCCATCCCGATCACCGCGTGGATCCGGTACAGCAGCGGCACCCCGTGCATCCGGTCGAGGTCCGGCTGGAGGGTGAACAGGCTGCGCGCCCAAGGGGCGATGGACTCACGGTAGTTGTAGCCGTCGCCGGAGGCGTGGGTCAGCTTGGCGATCATGCCCATCGCGATCGCGCCGAGCAGCACCAGGTACATGAGCTTGTCGTTGGCGGTGGTCGCACGGAAGACGGGCGCCCGCGTCCGGCGCCGGTAGACCAGCAGCACGACCCCGGCGACCGTGAGGACGCCGGCCGCGGTGCCGCCGTAGAGCGAGAACAGGTGGTACGTGTGCTCGCTGATCCCCAGTTTGTCCGTCCACGACATCGGGATGAACAGCCCGACGATGTGCCCGGCCAGCACGAAGAGGATGCCGTAGTGGAACGCCGGGGAGGCGATGTTCAGCAGCTTCGACTCGTAGACCTGCGAACTGCGGGTCGTCCAGCCGAACTTGTCGTAGCGGTAGCGCCAGACGAGTCCGGCGACGAGCAGGGCGACGGCGACGTACGGCAGCACGCCCCAGAGGAGTGTGGTCATCAGCGCACCCCGGTGCAGTTGGGCAGTGTGGCGCATACGGCGTCCAGGACGGACGCGTACGGGGTCCCGAACGCGGTGAGCCGGGAGCGCAACTGCTCCAGGCCGTCCCGGTGTTCGGTGAGCAGGTCGGTGTTCCCGGTGCGCGCCGCGAACTCAAGCACCGCGGGCAGGAAGTCGGGCAGCTCCTCACCGGTGAACTCCAGGCCGGCGGCCCGGTAGACGTCCTTGAAGCGGACCAGCGACATCCCACGCCGCCGCGTGTCCCCGTCCTGCCACCAGCTCAGATACAGACTGTGCCGGTTCTTGAAGTCGAAGACCTGGACGTAGTGCGCGGCCAGCTCCTGCGGCGCGGTCAGCGCCGCGTGGTCCGTGAACTCCCGCAACTGCGGCGCCGCTTCACGCAGCAGCGGCAGCCGGGCCCGGAAGTCGTCGTCGGGGTAGGTCAGACAGAGCGCTGCTGCCTGGTACAGCACGGCGTACGACGGCATCAGACCTCCTCGACGTCGGCGGGGTCGTCGGACGTCTGGCGTTTGCGCAGGCCGTGGAAGTTCTCCACGGACACCACCGGCAGCAGCTTGCGCTGCCCGGAGTCCTGGCCGAACGGCCCGTCGCCGCCCATGCCCGGACCGCCCTCGTACTCGAGACTGCACCCCTCCGGGAGCGCCGACTCCTCAAGGCGCCGGGCGTCACCGACGGCGGCGGTCGGGATCACGTACCGGTCGTCGTACTTGGCGATGGCCAGCAGCCGGTACATCTCCTGGATCTCCTCGGGCTTCATACCGACCGCCTCGGTGACGGCCGGGTCCGGGTCCTCGCCGAGGTTGATCGCCCGCATGTGGGCGCGCATCGCGGCGAGCTTCTCCAGACACGCCCGCACGGGCGCGGTGTCGCCCGCGGTGAAGATCTCCGCGAGGTACTCCAGCGGGATGCGGAGCGTGTCGATCGCGCCGAAGAGGTTCTGGGCGTCCTCACCGTCGTGCCCGGTCTCGGTGAGCGCGTCCACGACCGGGGAGAGCGGCGGGATGTACCAGACCATCGGCATGGTGCGGTACTCGGGATGCAGCGGGAGCGCCACCTTGTACGTGCTGATCAGCGCGCGCACGGGGGAGCGGCGGGCCGCCTCCATCCAGTCGTACGAGATTCCCGCCTCCTCGGCGGCCCGCTGCACGGCCGGATCGTCCGGGTCGAGAAAGACGCCCAACTGGGCCTCGTACAGGCCCGTTTCGTCGGGAGTGGAGGCCGCTTCCGTCACCTTGTCGGCGTCGTAGAGGATCACGCCGAGATAGCGGAGGCGGCCCACGCAGGTCTCCGAGCAGACCGTCGGCAGGCCCACCTCGACGCGCGGGTAGCACATGGTGCACTTCTCGGCCTTGCCGGTGCGGTGGTTGAAGTAGACCTTCTTGTACGGGCATCCGGTCACGCACATCCGCCAGCCCCGGCAGTGGTCCTGGTCGACCAGGACGATGCCGTCCTCCGCCCGCTTGTACATCGCGCCCGACGGACACGAGGCGACGCAGGACGGGTTGAGGCAGTGCTCGCAGATGCGCGGCAGATAGAACATGAAGGTCTGCTCGAACTCGAACTTCACCTTGTCCGCCGCCTGTTGGCGGGTGCGCTCGACCATCGGGTCGAGGTCCCCGTAGGCGGGGGCGCCGGCGAGGTTGTCGTCCCAGTTCGACGACCACTCGATCTTCATCGGCTTGCCGTCGATCTGCGACACCGGCCGGGCCACCGGGAAGTCGTCGCCGAGCGGCGCGTCGGTGAGGTTCTTGTAGTCGTAGGTCCAGGGCTCGTAGTAGTCCTTGATCTCCGGGAGCTTGGGGTTGGAGAAGATGCCGAGGAGCTTCTGGAACCGGCCGCCCGCCTTGAGCTTCAGCGCGCCCCGTTTGTTCAGCTCCCAGCCGCCGTGCCACTTCTCCTGGTCCTCGTAGCGGCGCGGATAGCCCTGCCCGGGGCGGGTCTCCACGTTGTTGAACCAGACGTACTCCATGCCCTGCCGGTTGGTCCATGCCTGCTTGCAGGTGACCGAGCAGGTGTGGCAGCCGATGCACTTGTCGAGGTTCATGACCATCGCGATCTGAGCCATCACTCGCATCAGTACTGCACCTCCTGGCTGCGGCGGCGGATGACCGTCACCTCGTCGCGCTGGTTGCCCGTCGGGCCCAGGTAGTTGAACGCCCAGCTCAACTGGGCGTAGCCGCCGATGAGATGGGACGGCTTGAGGATCAGCCGGGTGAGCGAGTTGTGGATGCCGCCGCGTTTGCCGGTGGCCTCGGTCTTCGGCACGTTGACCGTGCGTTCCTGCGCGTGGTGCATATAGACCGTGCCGGCCGGCATCCGGTGCGAGACGACCGCGCGGGCCACGACCACGCCGTTGCGGTTGACCGCCTCGATCCAGTCGTCGTCCTTCACACCGATCGCGTCGGCGTCCTGCGGGGACATCCAGATGGACTGGCCGCCGCGGGAGAGGGCGAGCATGAACAGGTTGTCCTGGTACTCGGAGTGGATGGACCACTTGTTGTGCGGGGTGAGGTATCGGACCGTCACCTCCCGTTGTCCGTCCGGGCCGAGCTGTGGTTCGCCGAACAGTTTGTTCATGTCGAGGGGCGGCCGGTAGACCGGGAGCGCCTCACCGAGCTCGTGGATCCAGTCGTGGTCCAGGAAGAAGTGCTGGCGGCCGGTGAGGGTGTGCCAGGGCTTGAGGTGTTCGGTGTTGAGTGTGAACGCCGTGTATCTGCGGCCACCGGCCTCGCTGCCCGACCACTCCGGCGAGGTGATGACCGGGACGGGTGCCGCCTGGGTGTCGGCGTAGGTGATCCGCTTGCCCTCGTGCTCGGCGGCGAGGTGGGCCATCTCCTGCCCGGTGCGCTCCTCCAGGGTGTGGAAGCCCTGGGTGGCGAGGCGGCCGTTGGTGGTGCCGGACAGGGCGAGGATGGTGTTGGCGGCCTTCACGGCGGTGTCGATCGAGGGGCGGCCCTGGTAGCCGGTGCCGTTCAACTCGGCCAGGTGCCGCACTTCTTCGTCCGGCTTGAGGGCGATTCCCTTGCAGGGCAGGCCCAGCTTCTCGACCAGGGGGCCGAGGGCCCGGAACTTGGCGCCGATCGCGGTGTAGTCGCGTTCGACGACCGTGAGGTTCGGCATCGTCCTTCCGGGGACCGGCTCGCACTCGCCGCGCTTCCAGTCCAGGACCACCCCGCCGGGCTGGGCGGTCTCGCCGGGGGTGTCGTGCTGCAACGGCGTCGCCACCAGGTCCTTGCGGGTGCCCAGATGCAGGACCGCCATCTCGCTGAGCCGGTCGGCCAGCGCCTTGAAGGTGTCGAAGTCGGTGCGGGCCTGCCAGGGCGGGTCCACGGCCGGGGTGAAGGAGTGCACGTAGGGGTGCATGTCGGTGGACGACAGGTCGTGCTTCTCGTACCAGGTCGCCGCGGGCAGGACGACGTCCGACAGCAGTGTCGACGAGGTCTGCCGGAAGTCCAGGGACAGCAGCAGGTCGAGCTTGCCCTCGGGGGCCTCCTCCCGCCATGTCACGTCCCGGGGCCGCTCGTGCGACTCGGCCTCCTTCGCGCTCAACGACGAGTGCGTGCCCAGCAGATGCCGGGTGAAGTACTCGGCGCCCTTCGCCGACGAGCCGAGCAGGTTGGCCCGCCACAGCGTCAGCACGCGCGGCCAGTTCTCCGGGGCGTCCGGGTCCTCGCAGGCGAAGTTCAGGGTGCCCGCCCGGAGTTCGGCCACCGCCTTGGCCACCGGGTCGCCGAAGGTCTCGCCCAGCTCCAGGGGATTGCGGTCGAAGGTCGGGTACGACGGCATCCAGCCCGAACGCGCCGACAGGGCGAGGCAGTCGGCGCCCGTCATGCCCTTGAAGCGGCCCTCGCCGAGCGGTGACGCCAGCACGTCCGCGGTGAAGTGGTCGTAGCGCCACTGGTCGGTGTTGAGGAACCAGTACGCGGTACCGATCATCTGCCGCGGTGGCCGCGACCAGTCGGAGGCGGCGGCCAGCGTCGCCCAGCCGGTGGCGGGGCGGCACTTCTCCTGGCCGACGTAATGCGCCCAGCCGCCGCCGTTGCGGCCCTGGCAGCCGGTGAGCTGGAGCAGGGCCAGGAAGGCGCGGTAGATGGTCTCGGAGTGGAACCAGTGGTTGGTGCCGGCGCCCATCAGGATCATGCAGCGGCCCTTGGAACGCTCGGCGCTCCGCGCGAACTCCCGGGCGATCTTGACGCACTTGGCGGCCGGGACGGAGGTGTGCACCTCCTGCCAGGCCGGTGTGCCGGGCGCCTCGGCGTCCTCGTAGGAGGCGGGCCAGCTGCCCGGCAGGCCGGGGCGTCGGATGCCGTACTGGGCGAGCAGCAGGTCGTACACCGTCGTCACCAGCGGCCCGTCCGGACCGCCGAGGCGCGTCGCCGGCACGCCACGGCGTACGACGTCGCCGCGGCCCTGGCCGTGCTCGCCGCCCTCGGTGTCGAAGCGGGGGAGCAGGACCTCGACGCCGCTCGCGATGTTCTGTCCGTGCAGGGTCAACGTCGGCTCGACCGCGCCCAGTTCGAGGTTCCAGCGGCCCTTGCCGGACTCGGTCCAGCGGAAGCCCAGGGAGCCGTTGGGGACGACCGCCCGGCCGCTCGCCGCGTCCAGCACGACCGTCTTCCACTCCGCGCCCTCGCCCGACTGACCGAGGTCGGCGGCGCGCAGGAACTTGGAGGGGACGTGGGCGCCGTCCTTCTCGGTGAGCGTGACCAGGAACGGCAGGTCGGTGAACTGCCTGACGTAGTCCGTGAAGAACGGTGTCTCACGGTCGACGAAGAACTCCTTGAGGATCACGTGCCCCATGGCGAGGGCCAGCGCGCCGTCCGTGCCGGGGTGCGGGTGCAGCCATTCGTCGGCGAACTTGGCGTTGTCGGCGTAGTCGGGCGCGACCACGACCACCTTCTGGCCCCGGTAGCGGGCCTCCGCCATCCAGTGCGCGTCCGGGGTCCGGGTCACCGGGACGTTCGAGCCCCACATCATCAGATACGCGGCGTCCCACCAGTCGCCGGACTCGGGGACGTCCGTCTGGTCGCCGAAGACCTGCGGGGAGGCCACGGGCAGGTCGGCGTACCAGTCGTAGAACGACAGCATCGGGGCGCCGATCAGCGAATGGAAACGGGCGCCCGCCGCGTGCGACACCATCGACATCGCCGGGATCGGGGAGAAGCCGGCGACGCGGTCGGGACCGTACGTCTTGATCGTGTGGACGTGCGCGGCGGCGACGATCTCCACCGCCTCGTCCCAGGTCGCCCGGACCAGTCCGCCCTTGCCGCGGGCCTGCTGGTAGCGGCGGCGGCGCTCGGGGTCGTTCTGGATGTCCGCCCAGGCGACAACGGGGTCGCCGGTTCTCGCGAGTGCCTCACGGTAGAGGTCGAGCAGCACACCGCGGACGTACGGGTAGCGCACCCGGGTGGGGGAGTACGTGTACCAGGAGAACGCGGCGCCCCGGGGACAGCCGCGCGGCTCGTACTCGGGCCGGTCGGGACCGACGCTCGGGTAGTCGGTCTGCTGGGTCTCCCAGGTGATGATGCCGTCCTTGACGTACACCTTCCACCGGCAGGAGCCCGTGCAGTTCACGCCGTGCGTGGAGTTCACGACCTTGTCGTGGCTCCACCGGTCCCGGTAGAAGGCGTCCGCCTCGCGACCGCCGGTCAGTTCGATGCTGTGCAGGTCGGGTGCGGGAGTGCCGGGCCGGAAGAAGCGCCCCGCCTTCAGCAGCGCCGCGCCCGGCTCGGTGGGCGGGGTCTGGGTGTCGGTCACATGCGCTCCCTTGCTTGCCCGTGCTTTCGAAGCTAGGGGCGAGGGCGGGAACGCACCTGTTCACGGCACCCGTACGGGTCAGGGCTTGCGGGCGACCCCCGCGTACACCGGCACGATGCCCTCCGACTGGGCCTCGACGTCGACGGGCTCCGGCCGCCAGCCCGTCACCGGGATCACCCCGGGGCCCAGCAGCTCCAGACCGGCGAAGAAGCGCGAGAACTCGGGCAGCGAGCGCGGATAGAACGGCGTACCGCTCGCCCGGAAGTGCTCGGCGGCCCTCCCGATGGCCTCCGGGCTCAGATCGGGGGTGACCTGGGAGAGGATCACATAGCTGCCGGGGGCGAGTTCGGCGACGTACCGTTCCAGCAGGCCGTACACGTCGTCCTGGTCCGGCTCCTCGCTCAGATAGTGGGTGAGCGCCACCAGCGACAGGGCGGCCGGCCGAGCGAAGTCCAGGGTCTCGGCGGCCGTCCGCAGGATGGTGTCGGGGTCGCGGACATCGGCGTGCACGTAGTTCGTGGCGCCCTCGGCGGTGCTGTGCAGCAGGGCCTGGGCGTGCCGGAGGACGATCGGGTCGTTGTCGACGTACACGACCCGCGCGTCCGGAGCGACCTCCTGGGCCACCTGGTGGAGGTTGGGCTCGGTGGGGATGCCCGTGCCGATGTCGAGGAACTGACGGATGCCCGCCGCGGCCGCCGTCCGTACCGCCCGGTGCATGAACCGGCGGTTGGCGCGCGCCCCGCGCACGACCGCGCCGTCCGTGGCGAGGATCCTGCGGGCCAGCTCCTCGTCCACCGGGTAGTTGTCCTTGCCGCCCAGCCACCAGTCGTACACACGGGCCGGATGCGGCCGGGTGGTGTCCATGATGGTGGGCGCGGCTTCGGATCCGGTCATGAGGTGTCTTCTCCTCGGTCCTCAGTAGGTTCAACAGGTCGCGCGGCACTCCCGCAGGATCTTCTTGGTGCGTTCGGCCGACGCGGCGCGCGCCGTCATGTGGTCCAGGACCTCCAGATGCAGGGAGACCTCCTTGCGGGAGTCCAGATACAGGGCGCCGGTCAGATACTCGGTGAACGCCATGTCCGGCAGTTCGGGCTCGGCGAACCGGAAGAGGGAGAAGGGGGCGTACGTCCCCGGGTGCGGGCCCGCGGCGAACTCGGCGATCTGCAACGTGATCCGGTCGCGCTCGGCGAACTCCAGCAGCTTGTCCAACTGCTCCCGCATCACCGCGCCGCCCTGGCCGACGGGCCGGGCCAGCACCGTCTCGTCCATGATCACCCACAGGTGGGGCGGGTCGGGGCGCTCCAGGAGCTGCTGGCGGGCCATCCGCAGGGACACATGGCGCTCGACGGTGTCCGGGCCGGCCTGCGCGATCGTGCCCGCCTCCATGACGGCGCGCGCGTACGCCTCGGTCTGGAGCAGCCCCGGCACGAAGTGCGGCTCGTAGGAGCGGATGATGCGGGCCGCGCCCTCCAGGCTCACATACAGGCTGAACCAGTCCGGCAGCACGTCGTGGAACCGCTGCCACCAGCCCGGCTGGTTCGCCTCCTCGGCCAGCGCGACGAACGCGTCCGCCTCCTCCTCGGAGACGCCGTACGTCGACAGCAGCAGCTGCACGTACGGGATCTTCAGCGCGACCTCGGCCATTTCCATGCGCCGCACGGTCGCCGGAGCCACGCGCAGGACCTTCGCGGCCTCCTCGCGTTTGAGCCCGGCCGCCTCCCGCAGCTCCTGAAGCCGCTTGCCGAGCACCACCTGGCCGACCGTGGGCGCGGGCCGCCGCTCACTCACGCCACGCCTCCCCTACGCGCCGAAGTATCCGGGGCAGTGTGTCATGTTCCGCTGTCAGTCTCACGTGATCGGTGGTGAGGCGCTCGCCACGCGGGGCGGTGGGGAAGCCGACTGTGCCCTTACCCCGCGGGTAATCGACCGGACCGGGGCGGCGCGGGATCGTGGAGTCACCGGGTTCCGGGGCGGCGCACTCCGGTCCGGAACCCGGCCCCACCCTCTTCCGTGCTCCAACTCGACCTCGACGGAGGCTGATTCGTCATGTCCGCAGCCCAGCTGTCCGCCCTCGCCCGCACCACCGACCCGCAGACCGCGCTGCGCCGCTTCCTCGCCCTGGACGCGGTGGTGACCGGCGTCAACGGCCTCGCCTATCTCGCCGCCTCCGGGCCGCTCGGGCGCCTCCTCGGCGTCGGTTCGGCGCTGCTGCTCGAACTCGGCGCGTTCCTCGTGGTGTACGCGGCCGGTGTCGGGTGGCTCGCCGCCCGGCCCCGCCCGGCCGCACTGCCGGTCCGAGCCGTTGTCGAGGCCAACCTCGCCTGGGCGGTGCTGAGTTGTGCCGCCCTGGCGCTGTGGCTGTCGCCGAGCACCGCGGGAGCGCTGTGGACCGTCCTCCAGGCCCTCACCGTCGCCGGGTTCGCGGCGCTCCAGCACATCACCCTGAAGGCACGTCAGGACATGAGCCCCTGAAGGTACTTGACCGTCGCCGGGTCGGCCGGGAGGAACGTCTCGATGGCCAGCTCGGCGACGGTCACGTCCATGGGGGTGTTGAAGGTGGAGATGGACGAGATGAACGACAGCACCCGGCCCTCGTGCTCGATCCGCATCGGGAGCGCGAAGTACGCCGCCGCCTCCAGCTCTTCGCCGCCGTCCTCGTCCTCGTGGGCGAGCGGATACGCCGCCACCTCCTCGTACAGCGCCCGCAGCGGCTCCGAACGGCGCAGGGCGATCTGCCGTTCCATCTGCTCCAGGAGATGCCCGCGCCACGCCCGCAGGTTGCGGATACGGGGTGCCATGCCCTCCGGGTGCAGGGTCAGCCGCATCGCGTTGAGCGGGGGTTCGAGCAGGGTCTCCGGGATGCCGTCGAGCAGGGTCAGGATGCCGTGGTTGGCGGCGACCACGTTGTACATGGCGTCCAACACCAGTGCCGGGTACGGCTCATAGCCCTGGATGAGCCGCTCGATCCCGTCCCGCAGCGCGTCGAGCGCCGGGGCGTCCAGCGGGGTCTCCGGGTAGTGCGGGGCGTAACCGGCCGCCAGCAGCAGCGCGTTGCGCTCCCGCACCGGGACGTCCAGATGCTCGGCCAGCCGCAGCACCATCTCCTCGCTCGGCCGGGAACGCCCCGTCTCGATGAAGCTGATGTGCCGCGCGGAGGAGTCGGCCCGCAGCGCCAGCTCCAGCTGGCTGACCCGGCGCTGCTCCCGCCAGGCCCGCAGCAGCGGGCCGACGCCCCCGTCGGTGGCAGTGGTGGTGGTCATACGACGACCGTAGACGAAGCCGGTGGACGCCCGCGAAGAGAAATCCGGGCCGGCCGGCCGCGTCGGCCCCTGCTGACCAGGGCTTCCACGGTCTCCCTGTGGCACGCTGAGAGAACACCCCCAGAACCCCTCCCAGCTCACCCTCAGCACACCCCCAGTACCCCCGGCTCACCCGCAGTCCAGGAAGGAGCGGCGTCATGGCCGTGCAACCGCTGTCGCAGAAGGAGATCGAGGACCGGCTAGCGGAACTGCCGGGCTGGTCGCTCGACGGTGACCACCTCACCTGCTCCTACCAGCTGTCCTCGCACTTCGCGGCGACCGCGATGGTCGTCCACATCGCCCAGGTCCAGGAGGAGCTCGACCACCACTCCGATCTCACCCTCGGCTACAACACGGTCGCCCTGAGCGTGAACACCCACAGTGTCGGCGGCGCCGTGACCGAGAAGGACCTCGAGCTCGCCCAGCGGGTGGCGGCGCTCGCCCCCGGCCACGGAGCCCAGTGACCGCGTGCTGGACTACGACAAGGAAGCCGACGCCTACGACATCACCCGCGGCGGCGAACCCCGGGCCGCCGCGGCCGCGGACGCGGTGCTCGGCCTGGTCCCGCCGGACGCCCGCCGCCTCCTCGACGTGGCCTGCGGCACCGGCATCGTCACCCGCAGGTTCGCGACGGCCCGGCCCGCGCTGCGGGTGACGGGCGCCGACCTGACATACGGCATGGCCCGTGTGGCGGCGGCGCGGCTGCCCGGGGCGATCGTGCTCGGCGACAGCCGCCGACTGCCCTTCCCCGACGGGGTGTTCGACGCGGTGACCAGCGTGTGGCTGCTGCACCTCATCCACGACCCCGAGGACACCCGCAGCATCGTCGCCGAGTGCGCCCGGGTGCTGCGGCCCGGCGGGGTGTACGTCACCACCGTCGACAAGGCCGCCGCTCACGACGTCGGCAGCGACGTCGACGCGGTCCTCGCCCCGCGCCCGCGCCGGCCCGCCCCGGACGGCGCCCGCCGGGTGGAGTCGTACGCCGCTGCGCAGGGCCTGGTCGCCGCCGGGCGGGCCCGTTTCACCGGCGTCGGCCAGGGCCGCAGCCCCCGGGGCACCGCCGCCGACCTGCGGCGCGGCTGGTTCACCATGCTGCCGCCGGGTGACCCGCGCACCGAGGAGCTCGCCGCGCGGATGGCGGCCCTGCCGGACCAGGACCGGCCCCGCGCCGACCCCGTCTTCGCGCTGCGCGCGTTCAGGAAGCCCGGGTGAACTCCATGACCCAGTTGGCCAGCCAGGTGTCCCCGCCGTCGAGCGAGAACGCCTGCTCCCAGCGGGCGCCGGTGTCCGACACGTCGGACCACACGAACCGCACCCGTACGTCCTTACCGTCGTGCGTGTCGTCGCCGTAGAACTCGCCTCGCCCGTCCGTGAATTGACCGAACACGGGCGGGAAGAGGGTCCCGGTGCGGCTGGACGCCCAGTTGAGCGACCACTGCCCGCTCTCCCGGTCGAAGAGCCGCAAGGTCGCCCCCTTCGCGGCCAGATGCGGCATGTCGATCTCGTCGATGTTCGCGGCGCCGTCGAACAGGGGCCAGCAGCGGTTGGTGGCGGGGAACTCCTCCCAGCCGCTGTCCGGGTCCAGGAAGTCGGTGCGGCGGCGGTTGAGCACCTGCCAGTCGCCGTGGAAGAAGTCGAAGTCGTGCGGGCTGCTCATGAGCGGTCTCCTGTGGTTCCCTCGGCCAGGGAGTCGGCCAAGTAGGCGTCGAGGTCCGGGACTTCGGGCGCGAGCAGATGCCGCACCCAGGCGTCCCGCTCGTGCAGGATCGGCGGCAGCTCCCAGATGCAGCCGATCCAGGGCAGTTCAGGCTTGATGAAGTGGGTCGGGTCGAGGTCCGGGCACGACAGCGCCGGTTGACCGGCCGCCGCGCCGCGGAAGTGGAGCACGTTGTCCCAGACCCAGCTGTAGGCGTTGAGATAGGCGCCCGTGTCCCCGCCCCGGTGCAGCACGACGAAGGTCGCGGGCGCAGTGCCGTCCGGCTCCGGCAGCAGCTCCGGGAGGATCTCGTACGCCGCCTTCTCGACGTCGGGCGCGATGCCGGCCGGGTCGGTGGTGACGTGGTAGCGCTTGATGTGCCGGCCCGCGATCTCGATCGGTGGCGGCACGGTCAGCAGTTTCTCGGTGAAGCCCATGGCGGGACGGTAGGGTGACTTCACTGACACCTTCTGTCAGTGAAGTCGGTGGATCTCTGGGATCCTGTGTCAGTGAAGTCCAGCCGACTCGTCTCGATCCTGCTGCTGCTCCAGACCCGGGGCCGGATGACCGCCGCCCAGCTCGCCGAGGAGCTGGAGGTCTCGGTGCGCACGGTGTACCGGGACGTGGAGGCGCTGGGCGCGGCCGGTGTCCCGCTGTACGGCGACGCGGGCCACGCCGGGGGCTACCGTCTGCTGGACGGCTACCGCACCCGGCTGACCGGCCTGACCGCCGACGAGGCGGAGGCCCTCTTCCTCGCGGGCGCCCCCGGTCCGGCCGCCGAGCTGGGGCTGGGGTCCGTGCTGGCGGCCGCCCAGCTGAAGGTGCGTGCCGCGCTGCCGGCGGAGCTGCGCGTCCACGCCGACCGGATCAGCGGCCGCTTCCATCTCGACGCGCCCGGCTGGTACGCGGAGGCCGACGCCACCCCGTATCTGCCGGCGGTCGCGGACGCGGTCTGGAACGGCCGGGTGCTGCATGTGCGGTACCGCCGCTGGGCCCGGCCGACCGATGTGGAGCGGCGCCTTGAGCCGTACGGGCTGGTGCTGAAGGCGGGCCGCTGGTATGTGGTCGCGGGGCCGGGGCCGCGCACCTTCCGGGTCGACCAGGTCCTCGAACTCGTCACGTCCGACGAGGAGTTCAGCCGCCCGGACGACTTCGACCTGGCCGCGTACTGGGCGGCGTACCAGCGCGACTTCCATGAACGTCTGTACCGGGAGGAGGCGGTGGTGCGGCTGGCGCCGGGGGTCACGCACCCGAGAGCGAGTGCGTACGGCCCGGAACAGCCCGACGGCTGGACCTCGGCGCGGGTGCCGATCGAGTCCGTCGACCGCGCCCTGGGCGAGTTTCTGTCCATGGGCGCCGGCGTCGAGGTGCTGGAACCGCCCGAGCTGCGCGAGCGACTGGCGGCGACCGTAAGGGAGTTGGGGGCGCGGTACGCCGGGGTGTGAGCGGCAACCTTCCGGTGCGCGGCGGCGACGGAGGAGTGGAACCTGTCCGTCCTCCCGGGAGGTACGTCTCGTGCAGCACCCGCACCCGCATCCGCACAAGCACCGCAGACGAAGGGCCGTTCTCTCCGCACTGGGCGCCACCGTCGCACTCGTCGCCGCCGGGCTCACCCAACTCGCCACCCCCGGCACGGCGGAGGCCGCGACCGCCCGGCAGGTGGAGAAGCTGGACCGGGGCGTCGTCAGCGTCCACACCGACGCCGGCAACCTGGTCAGCTGGCGCTGGCTCGGCACCGACCCCACCGACGTCTCCTTCAACGTCTACCGGGCCGGTACGAAGGTCAACTCGACGCCGATCACCGGCTCCACGAACTACTTCCACTCCGGCGCCCCCTCCCAGGCCGACTACACGGTCCGCGCGATCGTCGGCGGCGTGGAGCAGGCCGACTCGGTGCACGCGATCCAGTTCCGCACCGGCTACAAGGACGTCCCGATCAGCCCACCGGCGGGCGGCACGACCCCCGACGGCGTCGCCTACACCTACGAGGCCAACGACGCCTCCGTGGCCGACCTCGACGGCGACGGGGCGCTGGACTTCGTACTGAAGTGGCAGCCGACGAACGCCAAGGACAACTCCCAGTCCGGCTACACCGGCAACACGATCGTCGACGGGATCAAGCTCGACGGCACCCGGCTGTGGCGCATCGACCTGGGCCGCAACATCCGCTCCGGCGCGCACTACACGCAGTTCCAGGCATACGACTACGACGGCGACGGCAAGGCCGAGGTCGCCATGAAGACGGCGGACGGCACGGTCGACGGCACGGGCGCGGTCATCGGCAGCTCCTCGGCCGACTACCGCAACTCCAGCGGCTATGTCCTGTCGGGCCCCGAGTACCTGACCATGTTCAACGGCCAGACCGGCAAGGCGATGGGGACGGTCGACTACGTCCCGGCGCGCGGCACGGTGTCGTCGTGGGGTGACTCGTACGGCAACCGGGTGGACCGCTTCCTGGCCGGTACGGCCTACCTGGACGGTGCCCGCCCCTCCCTGATCATGGCCCGCGGCTACTACACCCGTACGGTCATCGCGGCCTGGGACTGGCGAGGCGGCGCCTTCACCCGCCGCTGGACCTTCGACACCAACTCCTCCACCAACTCCGGCAAGGGATACGACGGTCAGGGCTCGCACAGTCTGTCCGTCGGGGACGTCGACAACGACGGCAAGGACGAGATCGTCTACGGCGCGATGGCGGTGGACGACAACGGCAACGGCCTGTGGACCACGAAGACGGGACACGGCGACGCGCAGCACCTGGGCGACCTCGACCCCTCGCACGCGGGCCTGGAGTACTTCAAGGTCTCGGAGTCGTCCTCCCAGCCGGCGGAGCTCTACATCAACCCGGCGAACGGCACGGTCAACTGGAGCCTGGCCGCGTGCTGCGACAACGGCCGCGGCGTGGCGGGCGACATCTGGGCGGGCAACGACGGCGCCGAGGTCTGGTCGGCCTCCGACTCCTCCATCCGTGACGAAGCGGGCGCGACCAAGGGCCGGGAGCCCTCCTCCTTCAACTTCCTGTCCTGGTGGGACGGCGACACCACCCGTGAACTCCTCGACGGCACCCACATCGACAAGTACGGCACCTCCTCCGACACCCGCCTCCTGACCGGCGCCTCGGTCCACTCCAACAACAGCACCAAGGCGACCCCGTCCCTGTCCGGCGACATCTTCGGCGACTGGCGCGAGGAGGTCGTCTGGCCGACGACGGACAACACGGCGCTGCGCGTCTACTCGACCCCGTACGAGACAACGACAAAGATCACCACCCTCCTCCACGACACGATGTACCGCACGGGCCTGGCCTGGCAGAACACCGCCTACAACCAGCCCCCGCACCCGAGCTTCTTCATCGGCAACGGCATGGCCACGGCACCCAGGCCGACGGTCTACACCCCCTGAGGGACGACGCGTGGAGGCCCCGCCCGGAGCACTTCCCGGGCGGGGCCTCGTCGTCAGACGGCTCTCAGCTCACCGTGCAGGTCTGATCACCCACCTTGAACGCGGCCGGTTTCCCGTTCGTCCCCGACCAGCTCCCCGTGAAGCCGAAACTCACGGACGAGCCCGCCGCCACGTTGCCGTTCCAGCCGACGTTCTTCGCTGTCACCGCCGAACCCGACTGGGTGTAGTCGGCGTTCCAGAGCTGGCCGATCGTCTGGGCGTTGGGGAAGGTCCAGGCGAGGGACCAGCCGGACCAGGCGCTGGTGCCGGTGTTGCTGAGCTGGACGTCCGCCTGGAAGCCGCCCGACCACTGGTTGGTGATCTTGTAGGTCACCGCGCAGGCGCCGGTCGGGGTGGGGGTCGGGTCGGTGCCGCCACCGCCGTCGCCGGTGTCGGAGCTGTCGCCGTAGATGACGCCCCGGCCGTTCGTCGAGATGTAGACCCGGCCGTAGACACGCGGGTCACCGGTGATGGCCCCGCCCGTCCAACCCCACTGGTGGGCGTCGTCGTTGATGCGGGTCCAGGTCGCACCCTTGTCCGTCGAGCGGAAGATGCCGCGCACACCGGCGATCTTCGCGCTGGTGTAGAGCGTCTGGTACGAGGCCCCGGTCGCCGCCTTTCCGAAGCCGATCGTGTCGGCCTGGTCGACGTTGGAGAGCTTGGTGAAGCTCGTACCGCCGTTCGTCGAGTGCCACAGGCCGTACGCGCCGTCACTCGCGCCGCCCGCCAGCCACACGTCACCCTTCGTGCCGGGCAGCGCCTTGAAGCGCACGCTGTCTCCGCTCGGCAGTCCGGTAGCCGCCGATGCCGTGAAGGTCGCGCCACCGTCTGAACTGACGTAGAACTTCCCGGACTTGAAGCCGTAGAAGGTCTTCGGGTCGACCCGGTCGGACTCGACGATCGCGCCCGCCGGGATTCCGGAGGACGCCGACCACGACGAGCCGAAGCCCGTCGTGTACTGCACGCCCGTGCCGCCCGGGCTCCATACGAACCGGCTGCCGTCCGACGCCGCCGCGACCGTGCCGCCGTCGCTGACGCCCGAAGGGTCCTTCCCGGCGAACCAGTTGGCGCCGTTGTCCGTCGAGAACGCGATGTGCGGACCCGAGTCGAGATTGCCGACCCGGACCACCGTGTTCGGGTTCGTCTCGGCGAAGTCCAGGCTGGTCGTCGTGGTGAAGTTCGGCTGGGTGTACATCATCGCCGGCACCTTGGTGAGGTCCGTGTGCCGGAAACCGCCGATGTCGCCCAGGGCGCTGAAGAGCTGGGCGCCGCCGGACGGGGGAGCGGCGAGGTCGAGGACCGCCGTCTCCTCCAGGCCCTGCACCATCGGCTTGATGGTGAACTGGCTCCCGGAGTCCCAGTTGGTGAGGTTCTCCGTGCCGTAGATCGTCGCACCCGTCCCGTACATCATCCGGTTGGAGTTGAACGGGTCGATCTCCAGCGACTCCGTCATCCACCCCAGTTTCGGGGCCTGTTCGGGCGGAGAGGGGTTCGCGCCCCAGGTCAGCCAGGGGGAGGAGGAGACGTCCATCGTGTAGCGGTTGGAGCGGGTGGGGTAGGAGGTGTAGTCCCATGCCCTCGTCCACGTCGCGCCGCTGTCCGTGGAACGGAAGATCTGTGTGTCGGGCCACCAGGAGCTGTACGCCGTGGCCATCAGCGTGCCGGGATGCTGGCGGTCGACGGTCACGCCGCTGAAGCCGTAGTAGGTGTCCGCCTCCGCGACCGGGCTGATGTTCGTCCAGGTGCCCGTCGCCGTCGCGTACCGCCACAGCTGGCCCTTGCCGCCGTCGTACGGGCCGCCCTTGTCGCTGTAGGCGAGATAGAGATAGCCGTTCGTCGCGTCCAGCACACCCTTGTGGGCCAGGTATCCCGTCGGCTGACCGGCGAGGCGCGACCAGGTGGCGCCGCCGTCCGTCGAGCGGTACACCGAGTTCTGAAGGTCGGCGACCCCGACGTAGATCGACTGTGTCGCGTTGCCCGAGGTGCCCGTCTTCTCGTCGAAGGTCACCCAGACGATGCCCTGGTTGTCACTGGCGTAGCCGGAGGTGTCGCCGGCGTCCTGCACGTAGTTGCCGACGTTGGGGAAGTTGGTCACCTGCGACCAGCTCGCGCCGGAGTCCGTGGACCGCCACAGGCCCTTCCCGCTCGGCGCGCCCAGATACAGCACGCTGTTCTTGTTCGGGTCGACGGCGAGCCGCTCGCCCATACCGCGGCCCGGCATGTTGCCGCCCAGCTTGAACGGCAGGTCGGCCTTCTGCCAGCTGGCGCCCCGGTCCGAGGAGCGCAGCACGGCACCGTTCTTCGGGTCCCAGCCGTTGGTGTACGTGCCGACCGCCGCGTACACCTTGTCGGGGTTGACGGAGTCCGAGGCCAGGGAGACCACACCGGTGTGCCCCCAGTCGTCCCAGCCGACCGAGTCCAGCAGCGGCGTCCAGGTCTTGCCGGACTCCTGCCAGCGGTAGGCGCCGCCGATGTCGGTGCGGGCGTAGGCGAGGTTCTTCTCGGAGCGGTTGAAGACGATGCCGGGGACGAAGCCGCCGCCGTCGATCCGGGCGTTCTTCCAGGTGTACGTGTCGGCGGCGAGCGTCACTTTGGCGGTGCTGTCGGCCGCGAGCGCGGGCGGGGTGCCCGCGAGGAGACCGGCCGCGAGAGCGAGGACGGCCGTGAGGATGCGGGTTCTTCGCACGGGGTGTCCTTTCCGGGATCTGGGGGAGGGAGGGGACGTGCGGGTGATCGCCTTACGGGTGGGGTAAGCGCTTTCTATCGGGTCCGAGAGGTGCCGGGCGGCCCCCAGTGCGGGAGGGGGCCACCCGGCCGGTCGGCCCCGTCGTCAGGTGACGGGACCAGGTACGCGGGGCTCCTCAGGCGGAGCGCCTGGCGGGGGCTATTCGAGCAGCTCCGCGTACGAACCCATGGCCAGGGCGATGTCCGCCTGGGCCCAGAAACGGTGGTACGTGAACGACGGGACCGCGCCGCCCTTCAGGTAGGCCTCGATCTTCGACCAGGCCGGGTCGTTCTTGTAGAAGGACCTGATGGACTCGAAGGTGGACGAGGAGCTGATCGCGTCGCCGTTCGGCATCTTGCCGGTCCAGCCGGACGGGATGTAGACCGTGTCGTCGAACCGGTTGTAGTCCGCCCGGCTCTCCGGCACCGCGACGCCCAGGCTGTCCTGGTAGTTGCCCCACATGCCGTCCAGGAGCGCCTTCGCCGTCGTCGCCGCCTCCGTGTCACCGGAGCGGTCCGCGTAGTACGTCAGGGTCTTGGCGTACGCGGCGGCCACCCCGACGTCGTTGGTGTAGTCGGCGACGGTCACGTGAAGTCCGCTGTTGGAGCCGGGACTTGACGCGTTCCAGGTGTCGGGCTGGCCCGACCACTGGAGGGTGGAGGGGATCTGGTAGGTGCCGTCCGGGTTGATCGTGGTCTTGGACAGCGCCCAGTCGACCCACTTGTCGAGGACCGCCTTGGCCTGCGCGTTCCCCGTCTGCTGGTAGTACTCGGCCACCCGCTCCATCGACCACGCCTGGAAACCGAACCACTGGTTGGACGGCGGGTCGTGGTAGACGGGCTGCTGGTCGTAGTACATGCCGTAGAAGGTGGACGTACCGGCCGGCGGGGTCGCGTAACGGCCCGCCCAGCTGTTGGTCGCACCGCCCGCGATGGCGCCCTCGTTCGACTGCAACCAGCGGTAGAACTCCAGCTGCCGGGTGAGCGAGGTGCCCCAGTCCGCCGCGCCGGTCGAGGACTTGGGCTTCAGATCGGCGTACGAGCTGAGCGCGTAGGCCGCCAGAGGGTTCTGGTAGCCGCCGTGCACATGGCTGGAGCCGATGCGCCAGGCCCAGCCCGCCGAGGTGTCGGTGGCGCCGCCCCACGCGTAGTACCAGGACAGCAGGTACGCCGAGGAGTTCTTGCCGGTGCCGGCCGGGCAGGTCGACGGACCGACACAGTTGCCGATCTTCTTGAAGTACTTGTCGTACATCGCGTAGCGCAGATAGTCGCCCATCTTCGCGGCCTTGCCCACGGTCGCGGAGACGTCACTGCCCTTGCCCTGCTGCTTCGCCCAGACGTCCGCCCAGTACGCGGCCTGCACGGCACGTGCGTCGGCGTCCGGGGCGTTGGTGAACTTCCACTGCTTGGCGTAGGAGGCGTCACCCGTGAACAGGTCCAAGTATCCGTTCGTACCGCCGTACTTGAACTGGTCGCAGGTCGGCTGCGGCACCGTCTCCCACACCGACTCCTGCGCACCGCGCTGGAAGGTGTTGATGTACGAAGGACCGGTGTCGGTCGGCCCCGCCTCGCACTTGCCCGGCGAGTTGCCGTAGCCGTAGACGTTGTCGACATCCTGCAACCAGTGCATTCCGTAGACGTCGTCCGTGCCGTACGCCGACTTCAGCTCGCCCGCGATCGGGTCCGTCCCGACCGAGACCGACGAGTCGAGCTTCGCCGGATACTCGTTGGGCGTGTCCAGCTCGGGGGCGTACGTGGCCGGCTTGGAGGCGTTGTAGAAGGAGTTGGTCGGCTGGTCGGCGTGGGTGGGGATCATGTACTTCTCCATGATGTCCCAAGCGCCGTTGAACTTGGTCCAGTCGCCCGTCACCTTGCCGTACATGGCCTGGAGCCAGAGCAGGTAACTGTAGGCCTCCGACGTCGTCTCGTGGCCGTGGTCAGGGGCCTCGACGATCAGGGTCTCCACCGAGTGATAGGGGATGCCCTCGGGCGAGAAGTAGCCGTTCGCCGGGTTGGTGATCTTGCCGTACAGATCCAGGAAGCGGGCGTTGTACGTGCCCGTGGCCGCGATCTGGGTGACCGTCACCGCCGCCTTCGCATGGCCCGTGGCGCTCGACTCGAAGGTCGCCGCGCCGGTGCCGGAGGAGTCGGCGGTGATGGTCACCTTCTGGGCCGTGTTCCAGTTCGACGGGGTGAAGGTCAGGGAAGCCCCGCCGGTCACGGACAGGCCCGAGTTGCCGCTCGCCCGTGCCGTCGTGACGGTCACGTTGGCGGACGGCTGGGTCGACAGCTTGACGTCGTAGGTGGCCGTCTTGCCCTGCTGGACGGCGAGTTGGGTCGTCGAGGCCACCACGGCGGGACCCGAGGCGACCGTGATGCCGACCGGGGTCGACTCCGCCGACGCGCCCAGGCTGTCGTACGCCTTCGCGAGGAGCGAATGACTGCCCACGGTCAAACTTGAGGCGGAAAGAGAGTAGGGAGACGTCGTGTCGGTGCCCAGCAGGGTGGTGTTGTCGTAGAACTCCACCTTGCTGATGGTCGCGTTGTCCGCGGCCGCGGCGGTCGCCGCGAGCGGGACGGCGTCGCCCTGGGTGTAGACGGCGCCCGCGGCCGGGCTGGTCAGCACCGTGATCGGCGGCTGGTGGGCGCCGGTGCACGTGGTGCCGTTGATCGCGTACGACGTGGGTGCGGCATTGGTGCCGCTGTAGCTGAACTGCGCGCCGGTGGAGACCGCGGCGCCGGCCGCGATGGTCCCGTTGTAACCGGCGTCCTTCACCGAGATGTTCTGGCCGGACTGGGTCCAGGTCCCGTTCCAGCCGTTCGAGAGCTTCTGGTTACCGGTGTAGGCGTAGGTCAGTGTCCAACCGCTGATGGCGTCCGTGCCACGGTTGGTGATCGTCACGTCCGTGGTGAAACCGGAGCCCCAGTCATTGGTCTTGTAGTCGACACTGCATGCAAGTGCCGCTGCGGACGCGGGAGTTGAAGCCGTACTGAGCATGGTGAGCGGAAGGGCCATGGCCGCCAAGACGGCGGTCCACAAGCGCCGGACGGGCCGGCGTCTCCTTCTGGGGAGCATGTGCTGGTTCCTCCTTGCGGCTCGGAGAAGTCAAGGCTTGAACCAGTGGGAGCGCTCCCATAGTGAGGACGAGGGTGTGAGGGGTCAAGGTGCTTGAAGAGTCGAAAAGATTCGATGAATGTGGTTGAGGAAAAGTCAAGTGACTCCTCTGTTCTTTAACGTCACTTGGCGCTAGCTTCGGTGGCACCAGTGGGAGCGATTCCATCAGTCGACGCGTCCGTCACGACGCGCCAGATCTGCAAGGACTCGCTCATGCGACACCCCCCGCGTTCAGGACCTCGTTCAGGTCTTTTACTTGCCGGCGCAGCCGCGATCGCCCTGTTGGGCACCGCGGTCGCGCCGGTGGTCACGGCGTCGGGAGCCACCCCCGCGTGCACGGTGGAGTACTCCGTCACCAGCCAGTGGGGCACCGGCTTCCAGGGGGCCGTGACCATCACCAACAACACGGCCGCCGTGAGCAGTTGGAGCCTCGGTTTCGACTTCGCGGGCGGCCAGAAGGTCAGTCAGGGCTGGAACGCCAGATGGTCCCAGTCCGGTACGACGGTCACGGCGGTCAACGAGAGCTACAACGGCTCGCTGGCCACCGGCGCGAGCGTCAGCGCCGGCTTCGTCGGCAGCTGGTCGGGGAGCAACCCCGTACCGACGGCGTTCAAGCTCAACGGCACCACCTGCAATGTCGACGCGGACCCCTCGCCCACGCCGACACCCACGCCGACCGACCCGACGGACCCCGGTGACCCCGACGCGCCACCGGCCCTGAAGGTCTCCGGGAACAAGCTTGTGGACGCCGACGGCACCACCCGTCGTCTGCTCGGCGTCAACCGTTCCGGCGGCGAGTTCATGTGCGTCCAGGGCCGCGGCATCTGGGACGGACCGGTCGACGACGCCTCGGTCAAGGCGATCGCCGACTGGCACGCCAACACCGTGCGCATTCCGCTGAACGAGGAGTGCTGGCTCGGCCTGTCCAACATCAACTCGGCGTACTCGGGCGCCAACTACATCAACGCCGTCAAGGACCTGGTGGCGAAGGTGAAGGCGCACGGCATGACCCCGCTGGTCGAACTGCACTGGACCTACGGGCAGTACACCGGGAACTCGGCCGGCTGCTCCGACGTGCACGCCAGCTGCCAGAAGCCGATGCCTGACATGCAGTACACGCCGTCCTTCTGGAAGTCGGTGGCCGGCACCTTCAAGGACGATCCGACCGTCGTCTTCGACCTGTTCAACGAGCCCTACCCGGACCGCGCCACGGCCACGACCACCCAAGCGTGGCAGTGCTGGCGGGACGGCGGCACCTGCTCCGGCATCGGCTACGAGGTCGCCGGCATGCAGGACCTCGTCGACGCCGTGCGCGGCACGGGCGCGAAGAACCTGATCCTGGCCGGCGGGATCGCGTACTCGAACGACCTCAGCCAGTGGCTCACGTACAAGCCGGCCGACCCGGCGGGCAATCTCGCCGCCGCCTGGCACGTGTACAACTTCAACACCTGCTCCAACGAGAGCTGCTGGAACTCCACGCTCGCCCCGGTGGCGGCCCAAGTGCCGCTGGTCGCCGGGGAGATCGGCGAGAACACCTGCGGTCACTCCTTCGTCGACCAGGTCATGAAGTGGTTCGACGACCGTGGTCTGTCCTATCTGGGTTGGACCTGGAACACCTGGGACTGCTCCTCCGGTCCCTCCCTGATCTCCAACTACGACGGAACCCCCACGTCGTACGGTATCGGGCTGCGTGATCATCTGCGCGCCCTGAACGGTTAACACCCGCAACCGAGAAGGAAACCCGCACTCATGAGTCGTACGAGAACCGCGCTCCTCGCTGCCCTGGCGCTGGTCGCCGGGGCCTCCGGGACGGCCCTCGCCGTGGTCCCCGGAGATGTCGGCATCTCCGCCATTCCCTGCACCGTCGACTACAAGGTGCAGAACGACTGGGGCACCGGCTTCACCGCCAACGTGACGATCACCAACAACAGCGCCGCCAAGAGCAGTTGGGCGGTCAAGTGGTCGTACGCCGGGAACCAGAAGGTCACCAGCGGCTGGAACGCGAAGGTCACCCAGAGCGGGACGGCCGTCACCGCCGCCAACGAGAGCTACAACGGCACGCTCGCCACCGGCGGTTCGACCAGCTTCGGCTTCCAGGGCACCTACAGCGGCACCAACGCGATTCCGGCCACGTTCACCCTCGACGGCGTGACCTGCAACGTCGACGGCGGCACCGGTCCGACGGATCCGCCCGGCCCGACCGACCCCGGGACCGGCACCAAGGTCGACAACCCGTACAGCGGCGCCAAGGTGTACGTGAACCCGGAGTGGTCCGCCAATGCCGCCGCCGAGCCGGGCGGCAGCCGCATCGCAAACCAGCCCACCGGTGTGTGGCTGGACCGGGTCGCCGCGATCAACGGCGCCGGCGGGAAGATGGGCCTGCGGGCGCACCTCGACGAGGCCCTGAAGCAGAAGGGCAGCGGCGAGCTCGCCGTCCAGCTGGTGATCTACGACCTGCCGGGCCGCGACTGTGCCGCGCTCGCCTCCAACGGTGAGTTCGGTCCGACGGACATCGACAAGTACAAGACGCAGTACATCGACCCGATCGCCGCGATCCTCGCCGATTCCAAGTACGCCTCGCTGCGGATCGTCACCACGGTCGAGCTCGACTCCCTGCCGAACCTCGTCACCAACGTCTCGCCCCGGAACACCGCCACCCCCAACTGCGACACGATGAAGGCCAACGGCAACTACATCAAGGGTGTCGGCTACGCGCTGAACAAGCTCGGTGACGTCCCCAACGTCTACAACTACGTGGACGCCGGGCACCACGGCTGGCTCGGCTGGGACGACAACTTCTCGACGACCGTCCAGACGATCAAGCAGGCGGCGACAGCCGAGGGCGCCACGGTGAACGACGTCCACGGCTTCATCACCAACACCGCCAACTACAGCGCGTTGAAGGAGCCGTACTACACCATCAACGACTCCGTGAACGGCACGTCGGTGCGCGAGTCGAAGTGGGTCGACTGGAACCGGTACGTCGACGAGCTCTCCTACGCCCAGGCCTTCCGCCAGGAGGCCGTGAGCCAGGGCTTCCCCTCGGGCGTCGGCATGCTCATCGACACCTCCCGCAACGGCTGGGGCGGCAGCGCCCGGCCGACCGGTCCCGGCGCCAAGACCGATGTGAACACCTACGTCGACGGCAGCCGTATCGACCGGCGCCTCAACACCGGCAACTGGTGCAACCAGTCCGGCGCCGGCCTCGGCGAGCGTCCGCAGGCCAGCCCGGCGGCCGGGATCGACGCCTACGTCTGGATCAAGCCGCCGGGGGAGTCCGACGGTGCGAGCTCGGCCATCCCGAACGACGAGGGCAAGGGCTTCGACCAAATGTGCGACCCGACCTACACCGGCAACCCGCGCAACAACAACCACATGTCCGGAGCTCTGCCGAACGCGCCGCTGTCCGGCCACTGGTTCTCCGCGCAGTTCCAGCAGCTGATGCAGAACGCGTACCCGCCGTTGCCGTAACGGTGATCTGGCGACTGCGGGTCGAGTGTGGTTGATCGCGCAGTTCCCCGCGCCCCTTGAGGGCGTTGATGGCCGCCGGGGTCTGTCAGTCCTCCCCTGACAGACCTCGGCGGATCGCGCGTTCCACCGGTGAGTAGTCGGCGTCCTTGCGCTCCAGCTCGTGGGGCGTCGCCGACATCAGCGGGGGTTGTGCCATGAAGCGGGGGCGGGTGCCGTGGTGGGGTTGGGCCGCGTGGACCAGGAAGGGGTGGCAGAGGTAGACGTCGCCGGGGACGCCGGTGGCGTGGGCCAGCGGGCGGTGCGCGGAGGCCTCCGCCACCTGCGGGCCGAGGGTCAGGAAGTCGGCGCCCTGCTCGCCGTACGGTGCCAGCACCCGCGGTACGTCCAGATGCGAGCCGACCCTGATGCGGGTCGGGGCGTCGGCCTCGGTGATCTCTGAGAACAGGAACAGCATCAGCAGGGCGCGGTCACGCGAGCGCAGGTTGGTGTGGGGAAGCTCGGCGCCTTCGGGGACGTAGCTCGCCTCGATGTGCCAGCCCGCGTCGTCCGGTTCCTCCTCGTGCGGGAAGCGGAGGGGGAAGCTGCCCAGCGAGTAGCGGGACTGCCAGCGGTCCTTGCCGGCCAGGGTGTCGAACGCCTCATGCAGCACAGGTGAGTTGACCGCCGCCGCGAACGGGCCCTGGGCCATGTCGGCGACCCACACCACCGGGTCCTTCCAGGTCGCCGGGTCCTCGGCGGCGTACCCCGTCTCCCGCCACAGCAGGCGCGCGCAGTGCTCGGCGACGCGGGGCGGGAAGGCGCCCTCGATCTTCACGAACCCGTCCTGGAGGAACCGCTCCACCGTCTCGTCGTCCATCGGGCCATCCTGAGCGCGATCACGCACGCGCCGCACCCCATTTTTTGCCGTCCCGGCAACGGCTCTGGCCTCTCCCCGGTGCGTCGGCGCACGCTGGCCGCACACGGACGAGAGGGTGACCACCATGGCGCACGACCACCATCAGCATGAGCACGGACACGGGCACGAGCACGCTCACCATGACCACACCGACATCGACTGGGCCGAGCTGGCCCCGATGCTGGAGGACCAGGCCGAGCTGTACACGCCCCTGTACGAGCGGGCCATGGCGTGGCTCGCGAAACCGCAGACCGAGCCGGGGCTGGTCGTCGACGCGGGCAGCGGGCCAGGTGTCGTCTCCTGTCTGCTCGCCGACACCTTTCCCGGCGCCCGGGTCGTCGCCGTCGACGGCTCCGAGCCGCTCCTGGAACGGGCCAGCGAGCGCGCCGGGCGGCTCGGCGTCGCCGACCGGTTCGGCACCCTCGTGGGTGAACTGCCCGACGCACTCGACGAGTTGGAATATCCGGCCGACCTGCTGTGGGCGAGCTGGAGCCTGCACCACCTCGGTGACCAGAAGGCGGCCCTGGCCGCGTTCGCCGCGCGGCTCGCGCCCGGCGGCACGCTGGCCCTGCTGGAGGGCAGCCTGCCCACCCGCTATCTGCCGCGCGACTTCGGCATCGGCCGCCCGGGGCTCCAGGCCCGGCTCGACGCGGTGCACGAGGAGTGGTTCGGCGAGATGCGGGCCGCGCTGCCCGGCTCGGTCGACGAGATCGAGGACTGGCCGACGCTGATGACGTCCGTGGGGCTGAAGCCCACCGGCACCCGCAGTTTCCTGCTGGACGTGCCCGCCCCGACCGCCGACCGGGCCCGCCGGTGTGCCGTCACCGCCTTCACCCGGATGCGGGACGTCCTCGGCGAGCGCCTCGACGCCGACGACCGCGCCACCCTCGACCGGCTCGTCGACCCCGACGACAGGGCCGGCCTTCACCACCGCCCCGACCTGTTCGTCCTCGCGGCCCGCACGGTCCACACGGCGGTCCGCCCGGTCTGACGCCCCTCGCTGTCGTACCTCCTTGACTTCGAGAACGCTCCAAGTGATCTACTGCGCGGCGTTCACCGAAAACAGGGGGTAGTCATGACCGATTCTCCGGTCGCGCTCATCACCGGCGGCGGCAGCGGCATCGGTGCCGCCGTCGCACGGCAACTGCTCGACGCCGGGCACCGGGTGACCGTCACCGGCCGTGGCGAGGAGCGGCTGCGTGGCTTCGCCGAGGAACTCGGCAACCCCGAGGGCCTGTTGACGCTCGTCGGCGACGCCGCCGACTACGCGAGTGTGCGGTCGGCGGTCGAGCGCACCCTCAAGGAGTTCGGCCGGCTGGACACCGTGGTCTCCAACGCCGGTACGGCCACCCATGATTCGGTCGCCGACGGGGACCCGGCCGGCTGGACCGAGATGGTGCTGACGAACGTCCTCGGCCCGGCGCTGCTGATCCGTGCCTCCGTCGACGCCCTCAAGGAGACCCGGGGGCGGATCGTCCTGGTCGGCAGCGTCGCCGGGTTCGTGCCCACGCCCGGCAACATCTACGGGGCGACCAAGTGGGCGGTCACCGGCCTCGCCGAGAACACCCGTCGGCAGGTCACCGAGTGGGGCATCGGCGTCACCCTGATCGCGCCCGGCCGGGTGGAGACCCCGTTCTGGGACAGCTACGGCAGCCTCCCGCCCGGCCATCTCCTCACCGCCGACCAACTCGCCGACTCCGTCGTGTGGGCCATCAGGCAGCCCGAGGGAGTCGACGTCAACACGGTCGTCGTACGGCCGATCGGGCAGCCCAACTGAGGTCCGCCGCCGGTCGGTGCCTGATGCATGGACCCCGGGTGCGCGGGTAGTCGGGCGATCACCGTGTCCGTCGTACCCGAGGTTTCCGGGGGAAGGACTCCGCACCATGGCACGCACCGACACCGAGACCGACACCACCCGGGGTCGACAGCCGCTCACGGTCCGCCTCCCCGGCGGCCCGCGCGCCGGGCAGACGGTCGGTGCGGTGGTGCTGTCGCTGTCGCCGGTCTGCATCGAACTGTCCGGCGCGGACGCCGGTACGGCCTCCCTGTACCGCTGTCTGCTCTGCGTCCCGGTGCTGGTGCTGCTGTCCCTGCCGGAGTATCGCCGCGAGGGTCCACCGCCCCGGCGTCAGCTGCTGTACGGCGTCGCCGGCGGGGCGCTGTTCGCGGGGGACATGCTGCTGTGGTCGCGGGCCATCACCGAGGTGGGCGCGGGGCTGTCGACCGTGCTGGTCAATGTGCAGGTCGTGCTGGTGCCGCTGCTGGCGTGGGCGGTGGACCGTGAGCGGGTGCCGCGCCGCTTCCTGGGGTGGCTGCCGGTGCTGTGCGTCGGCGTGGTGCTCACCGGCGGGCTGTTCGAGCAGGGCGCGAGCGGCAGCGACCCGGCGTCGGGCACCGTCCACGCCGTGCTCGCCGCCCTGAGCTACTCGGGCTTTCTGTTCCTGCTGCGCCGCGGCGGCTTCGAGGGCCATGTGGTGACGACGTACACCGTCGTCGTGGTGGCCGCCACCGTCTTCTCCGCCCTCGGCGGCTGGGCCTGGGGCGCCCTCGACCTCACCCCGTCCGCCACCGCCCTGGGCTGGCTCGCGGTGGCGGCGGTCAGCAGCGGCATGATCGGCTGGCTGCTGGTCGCCCTCAACTCCCCGCATCTGCCGAGCCACATCGGCGCCGTCCTGCTGCTGCTCACACCGGTCGGTGCGCTGATCCTGGGCGCGGTGGTGCTGGGGGAGCGGCCGACCGTCGCGCAGTGGGGCGGGTGCGCGCTGATCCTGGTCAGCGCGTACGCCACCGTGACGAGCCGTAGCCGGACCTGACGAAGGCCCGGGTGGTGGTCCCGCCCGGGCCCGTCAGCTCGTCCGGCCTCAGCCGATGTCGAAGGTCGCCGGGTCCGGGCCGATACGACGGTCCTCGTTGAGGGCGCTGATCGCGGCCAGGTCCTCGGTGTCCAGGCTGAAGTCGAAGACCTCGATGTTCTCCTTGATCCGGGACGGGGTCACGGACTTCGGGATCACCACGTTGCCGAGCTGGAGGTGCCAGCGCAGCACCACCTGGGCCGGGGTGCGGCCGTGCTTCTGGGCGATGGCGACGATCGCCGGGACCTCCAGCAGGCCCTTGCCCTGGCCCAGCGGGGACCAGGCCTCGGTGGCGATGCCCTGCTCCGCGTGGAACGCGCGGCCCGCGTGCTGCTGGAGATGCGGGTGCAGCTCGATCTGGTTGACCGCCGGGATGACCGAGGTCTCGGCGATGAGCCGCTCAAGGTGCTCCGGGTAGAAGTTGGAGACGCCGATCGCCCGGACGCGGCCGTCGGCGTGCAGCTTCTCGAACGCCTTGTACGTGTCGACGTACTTGTCCCGGGCCGGCAGCGGCCAGTGGATCAGGTACAGGTCCACGTAGTCCAGGCCGAGCTTCTCCAGGGAGGTGTCGAACGCGCGCAGGGTGGAGTCGTACCCCTGGTCGCCGTTCCACAGCTTGGTGGTGACGAAAACGTCCTCGCGGCGGATGCCGGAGGAGGTGATGGCCTTGCCGGTGCCCTCTTCGTTGCCGTAGATCGCCGCTGTGTCGATGCTGCGGTACCCGGCCTCCAGGGCGGTCGCGACCGCCTGCTGCGCCTCGTCGTCCGGCACCTGCCAGACGCCGAAGCCCAGCTGGGGCATCTCGACGCCGTTGTTCAGGATGATCGGGGGGACCTTGCTGCTCACGAGCTCTTGATCCTTACGGTTGTCGTCAGGTGGTACTCCCATCGTCAACGATCACGAGCGGTGATGCATTCCTGACGGCGGAATAGGACAGAATCCGCCGGAAAGCGCCTCAGGCCCTGTACAACGCCTCGACCTCGCCCACGTACGCGTTCTCGATCGCCTTGCGCTTCAGCTTCAGCGACGGCGTGAGCAGCCCGTGCTCCTCGGTGAACGGCTGCGCCAGGATGCGGAACGTGCGGATCGACTCGGCCTGCGAGACCAGGGTGTTGGCGGCGACCACGGCTCGTCGCACCTCTGTCTCCAGGTCGGCGTCCCGGACCAGTTCGGCCGCCGTCAGCTGCGGTTTGCCGCGCATCGCCAGCCAGTGCTCGACGGCCTCCTGGTCGAGGGTGACCAGGGCGGCGATGTAGGGGCGGTCGTTGCCGACGACGATGCACTGGGAGACCAGCGGATGGTCCCGGACGCGCTCCTCCAACTGGGCGGGGGAGACGCTCTTGCCGCCGGAGGTCACCAGGATCTCCTTCTTGCGGCCGGTGATGGTGAGGTAGCCGTCCTCGTCGAGGGAGCCCAGGTCGCCGGTGGCGAGCCAGCCGTCGTGCAGGGTCGCGTCGGTGGCCTTCTGGTTGTTGAGATAGCCCTGGAAGACGTTGTCACCGTGCAGCCAGATCTCGCCGTCGTCCGCGATGTGCACGGTCATGCCCGGGATGGGCTGGCCGACCGTGCCGTAGCGGGTGCGCTCGGGCGGGTTGGCGGTGGCGGCGGCCGTCGACTCGGTGAGGCCGTACCCCTCGTAGATGTGCACGCCCGCGCCGGCGAAGAACAGGCCGAGCCGGCGGTCCATGGCCGAACCGCCCGTCATCGCCTGCTTGATGCGGCCGCCCATCGCGGCCCTCATCTTGGAGTAGACGAGCTTGTCGAAGAGCTGGTGCTGCACGCGTAGACCCGCCGAAGGGCCGGGCCCGATGCCCCAGGCCTTCGCCTCCATGGCGTCCGCGTACTTCACCGCGATGTCGACGGCCTTCTCGAAGGCGCCCGCCTTGCCCTCCTTCTCCGCCTTGCGGCGCGAGGCGTTGAACACCTTCTCGAAGATGTACGGCACCCCGAGGAAGAACGTCGGCTTGAACGCGGCGAGGTCGGGCATCAGGGCGGCGGCGTTCATCTGCGGCTGGTGCCCGAAGCGGACCTTGCCCCGGATCGCGGCGACCTGCACCATCCGCCCGAAGACATGCGCGAGCGGCAGGAAGAGCAGGGTCGCCGCCTCGTCGCCCTTCTTGGAGTGGAACACCGGCTCCCAGCGCCGGATGACGGTGTCCGCCTCGTACATGAAGTTGCCGTGCGAGATGACACAGCCCTTGGGGCGGCCGGTGGTGCCGGAGGTGTAGATGATGGTGGCGACCGAGTCGGGGGTGACCGCCTGCCGGTGCCGGTGCACCACGTCGTCGTCGAGGTGCGCGCCGGCGTCGTAGAGCTCCTGCACACAGCCCGCGTCCAGTTGCCACAGCTCACGCAGTTGCGGCAGCCGGTCGATGACGGTGGCGATGGTCATCGCGTGGTCCTCGTGCTCCACGATCGCGGCCGTGCACTCGGCGTCGTAGAGCATCCAGAAACACTGCTCCGCCGACGAGGTGGGGTAGACCGGCACCACCTGGGCGCCGATCGTCCACAGGGCGAAGTCGAAGAGGGTCCACTCGTAGCGGGTGCGGGAGACGATCGCGACCCGGTCACCGAACCGGATGCCGCGGGCGAGCAGTCCCTTGGCGAGGGCGAGCACCTCGTCGCGGAACTCGGCCGAGGTCACATCCCGCCACTGTCCGGACTCGTCCTTGCGGCCCAGCGCCACGCACAGCGGGTCCTCCTGGGCATGGTCGAACACCACGTCGGCCAATCCGCCCACCGGGGGTGCCAACGCCAACGGAGGGTTGGTGAACTCGCGCAAACCCCGCTCCCCGCTCCCTCTGACATTGGTTCGACGCTCCGCACAGCGCCGTGAAAGCTACCCCACCTGTCGACGGGGCGGGAGGGGGTGCGGTGTCCGGCGATGTTCAGGTAGCGGCTGGTCAGCGCCGGAAAATGCGCTCACAGTGGGAAGGGTCGGACACAAAACTGACGGTTGAGTAAGTTTCGGGCCCCTAATCTCCACCGAATCTGTACGACCCGAGCAACCCGTGCGCGAGCTGTCGGAATGATCAGTTCCGCTGCGTTGCCGTCTCCTCTGTCAGCGTCGTCGCGCCCGGATCCGTCACACCCACCCGCGCCGTGCCGGGCGTCCTGAGCAGCGCGAGGACCAGCGCACCGCCGGTCACCGCCACCAGGCCGGCCGCCATCGCCGCGGTGTTCAGCCCCGAGGCGAACGCGTCCCGCAACGTGTGCTCGGGGAAGGAGCCACGCAGCGCCCCCGCCCCGCCGCCCGCCAGCGCGTGAGCCGCGTCGCGCGGCAGCGAGTCCGCCATACGGGAGGTCAGCACCGTGCCGAAGAAGGCGAGGCCGAGCGCGTACCCGAACTGCCGGAAGGCGTTGACCGCGCCGCTGGCCATGCCCGAGCGCTCCCGTTCCACCGTGGCCAGCGCGGCCCCCGCGACCGAGGGCGCCACCAGGCCCGTACCCACCCCCACCAGCACCAGCCCCGCGATGAGCGCCGTCGACGTCGAACCGGCGTCCAGGAACGCCATGCAGAACTGTCCGGCGCCGATCAGCAGCAGCCCGCCCCCGACGGTGAACCGGGCCGGCACCCCGTGCAGCAGCCGTCCCCCGGCCGCCGCCACCACGAACGCGGCCAGCGACAGCCACAGGAACACAAGCCCGCCGCGCACCGGAGACATCCCCAGCACGGTCTGCAACCAGATCGAGGTGTACGCCATGACCCCGAACGCCGCCGCGTTGAAGGTGAACGCGCCCGCCATCACCCCGGAGAACGCGGGCTTCAGGAACAGCCGCGGATCGATCAGCGGATCGGCGACCCGCCGCTCCACGACCAGGAAGCAGACCAGCGCGAGGGCCGCGCCCGCGAAGGAGGCGAGGGTGCCCGTCGCACCCCAGCCGTGCGACCCGGCCCGCACCGCTCCGTACGTCACGCCGCTCGCGAAGGCCGCGAACGTCACGGTCCCCGCCCAGTCGATCCGGCGTCCGGCCCGCCCCCGCGACTCCGGCACCGCCCGTAGCGTCAGCCACACCGCGACCACGCTCACCGGCAGGTTGACGTAGAAGATCCACCGCCAACCGGGACCGTCCGTCAGCAGCCCGCCCAGTACCGGACCCACCGCGGCCGCCGCGCCGCCGGTCGCGCCCCACACCCCGAGCGCCACCGACATCTGCCGCCCCTGGTAGACCGACGCCAGCAGCGGCAGCGCCGTGGCGAGCGTCGCCGCCGCGCCGACGCCCTGAAGTGCCCGCGCCCCGACCAGCATCGCCGGGCCGGACGCCAGGCCGCACAGCAGCGAGGCCCCGGCGAACACCACGACCCCCGCCACATGCACCCGCCGTCGCCCGAGCACGTCCGCGGCGGCGCCCACCCCCAGCAGCAGCGCGGCCAGCGCCAGCGCGTAGGCGTCCATCACCCATTGCAGATCGCTCAGCGACGCGTTCAGCGCCGCCGCCATGTCCGGCAGCGCGACGATCGCGATGGTCACGTCCAGCAGCAGCATGAACGTGGCCAGACACGCCGCGGTCAGCGGCCCCCAAGCACGCATGTCCTCAACTCCTTGTCGGTGGGATGCGCAGGACTCCGTACGATGGGCCCGACGCGGCCGATCGCGGCGGAAATTGTCCTGAGAACGCCGGAACCCGACAGGAGTAGGCATGCTGGAGATGGAATCCCTCACGCTCGACCGGCTGGACCTTCAGCTGCTGTCGGCGCTGGAGGTCAACGGCCGGGCCTCCTACAGCCGGCTCGGGACCGTGCTCGGAGCCTCCGACCAGACCGTCGCGCGCCGCTTCCGCCGGCTGAGCGCCGAGGCGGGACTGCGGGTCGTGGCGGTCCGGGACGGCTACCGGCTCGGCCAGGACCAGTGGATGATGCGCTTCCGCTGCGCGCCGGACAGCGCCCCGGCCATCTCGGACGCCCTCGCCAAACGGCCCGACACGAACTGGATCGGCCTCGCCTCCGGAGGCACCGAGATCGTCTGCATGACCCGGCCCCGCAGCCCCGGCGACCACGACGAACTCCTGCTCGGCAAACTGCCCCGCACCCCGGGCGTCGTGGACATCCGCGCCCATCAGCTGATCCACCGCTTCTACGGCGGCCCGACCGGCTGGTCCCAGAAGTTCCGCGCGCTCACGGACGAGCAGATCGCCGCCCTGCGCCCCCACCCCGAGCCCCGACCGGGACCGGTCGCCGTCGACCCGGACGACGAACCCCTCCTCGCCGTCCTCGAACGCGACGGACGGGCCGGCTACCCCGAACTCCAGCGCGCCACCGGCCGCTCCGAGTCGGCGGTCAAACGCCGCCTGGCCGCGCTGCTCGCCTCCGGAGCCGTCTACATCGACATCGAGTACTACTCCGAGGCCGTCGGCTTCCCCCGCGCCGCCGCCCTGTGGATCACCGCCGCCCCCGGCGCCCTGCACTCCGTGGGCCAGGCCCTGGCCACCCACGACGAGGTCGCCTTCGCCAGCGCCACGGCCGGCCCCTCCAACCTCGTCGTCACCGCCGTCGTCCGCGACACGGCGGCCCTCTACGCCTACCTCAGCGGCCCCCTCGGCCGACTGGAGGGAGTCCAACACGTGGAGGCGACACCGTTCCTGCGCCGCGTGAAGCAGCTGACGTACGTCCGGCCCTAGCTGCGGTGCAGTTGGTCGCCGCTTGTCAGGATTGCTGCGGCCAGGGCGTCCGCCGCGCCCGGGGAGGTAGTGCGGCGATGGCCGTGGACCAGGACGAAGTCGACGCGGCCGAGTTCGGGCAGGCCCGAGCGGTCCGGGACGCGGACCAGGCCGGGCGGGATCAGGCCGCGGGAGTGGGCCATCACACCGAGCCCGGCGCGGGCCGCCGCGATCAGGCCGTTGAGGCTGCCGCTCGTGCACACGATCCGCCACTCGCGGCCCTGCCGCTCCAGCGCCTCCAGGGCGAGCGCCCGGGTGATGCCGGGCGGGGGATAGACGATCAGGGGTACCGGGCGGTCCGGGTCCAGGCGCAGGCGCTCCGCGCCGATCCACACCAGCCGGTCGTGCCAGACCAGTTCGCCGCGCGGGTCCTCCGGCCGGCGCTTGGCCAGGACCAGGTCCAGCTTCCCAGCCGCCAACTGCTCGTGCAGCGTGCCCGAGAGCTCCACCGTCAGCTCCAGGTCGACCTCGGGGTGGTCGTAGCGGAAGCGCTCCAGGATCTCCGGCAGCCGGGTCAGCACGAAGTCCTCCGATGCCCCGAAGCGCAATCGGCCGCGAAGGCGGGTACCCGTGAAGAACGCCGACGCCTGCTCGTGCACGTCCAGGATGCGGCGCGCGAAGCCGAGCATCGCCTCGCCGTCCTCCGTCAGCTCCACCGAGTGGGTGTCCCGGGAGAACAACTGCCGCCCGGCCGCGTCCTCAAGACGCCGTACGTGCTGGCTGACGGTCGACTGGCGCAGCCCGAGCCGACGGGCGGCCTGAGTGAAGCTCAGGGTCTGCGCCACCGCCAGGAACGTACGCAACTGGGACGTGTCGTACATGGACTCCACGTTATCGCGGAACGTGATGACAGTCAGAGCGGTATACCGGATTCCCGATCGAGGGACGGAGGAGGACGATGGAGGGGGGACCCCACGGCCCCGGTACCGCCGAGAGCACGACGAGTATGTGGAGCACCGTGAAACGCCTGCGTTGGCCGAGTTGGATGCCGATCGACCCGTACATCCTGCTGCTCCTCGGGACGGTGGGCCTCGCTGCCCTCTTCCCGGCCGGCGGCACGGGTGCGGACGTGGCCTCCGGCGCCTCCACGGCAGCCATCGCCTTCCTCTTCTTCCTGTACGGCGCCCGCCTGTCCACCCGCGAGGCCCTGGACGGCCTCAAGCACTGGCGGCTCCACGTCACCGTCCTCGCCTGTACGTTCCTGGTCTTCCCGCTGCTCGGCATGGCCGCCCGCGGTCTCGTCCCGGTGCTCCTCACCCAGCCCCTCTACCAGGGGCTGCTCTTCCTCACCCTCGTCCCCTCGACGATCCAGTCCTCGATCGCCTTCACCTCCATGGCCCGCGGCAACGTGCCCGCCGCGATCTGCGCCGGCTCCTTCTCCTCCCTCGTCGGCATCGTCATCACCCCCCTCCTCGCCGCCGCCCTCCTCGGCAGCGGGGCGGGCGGCTTCTCCGCCGACTCGCTGGTGCAGATCGTGCTCCAGCTGCTGGTGCCGTTCGTCGCGGGGCAGTTGCTGCGCCGCTGGATCGGCGGCTTCATCGCCCGGCACAAGAAGGTCCTCGGCCTCGTCGACCGCGGCTCGATCCTCCTGGTCGTCTACACCGCGTTCAGCGAGGGCATGGTCCAGGGCATCTGGCATCAGGTCAGCGCGCTGCGGCTCGCCGGACTGCTCGCCGTGGAGGCCGTGCTGCTCGCCGTGATGCTCGCGCTGACCTGGTACGGGTCCAAGGCGCTGCGCTTCGGCCGGGAGGACCGTATCGCCATCCAGTTCGCCGGCTCCAAGAAGTCCCTCGCCTCCGGACTGCCCATGGCCAGCGTCCTGTTCGGCGCGCACGCCTCCCTCGCCGTACTGCCGCTGATGCTCTTCCACCAGATGCAGCTGATGGTCTGCGCGGTCATCGCCAAGCGCCGCTCCCACGACCCCGAGCCCGGCGTCACGTCCCCGGCTTCAGCCGCAGCGTCACGAATCGCGGTCGGTACAGGGACACGTTCCGGTTGAGCTGCGTCGCCGCGGCGGACGGCTCCAGCCAGTTCACGTCGTAACTGAGCACCAGCCGTCCGCCGCCGCCCAGCGCCGAGTGCACCTGCGGGTTGTAGGCCGCCACCTGTCCCTCCGGCAGCGCGGGGGTGAAGTCCTTCGTCGGACCGTGCCAGGGGCCGCTCGGGGAGCAGGCCCAGTACGAGGTGACGGTCGTCAGTCCCGCCGTCCCCGCCGCCATCGTGAACAGCACATACGTGCCGTCCACCCGCGCCACCGAGAACGCGCTGCCCACGCCCGTGCGTCTGCTCTCGTCCCCGAGGACCGCGGCGGGACTCGCCCCTGCCCGCCAGTCGGAACCGTCCCAGAACTGCCAGGCCCCCGGCTCCCCGAGCCTGCCGTCCGGCACGCGGGCCGCGTACGCCGACGACACGGGCCGGGAAACCGCCTGGCCGTCGTCGCCGCCGAAGACGTAGGTCCATCCGCCCTGCTCGACGAGCGTCGTACCGAACAGCACCCGCCGGGACGGATCGGGGACCAGCTGCTGGTCCAGCACCTTGACGATCGACTCCACGCGTAGCCCGGGCAGTGAGAGCGTGGCCACCTCGGTGGCCGTGGGCGTCCCGTAGATCCAGGGCGCGGCAGCCGCCGTCCGTACCCACAGCACCACCCGCAGGACCTGCTCCGACGACCCCGGCGACCGGGGCTCCACCCGTGCCGCCACCGGCCACCGCCACTGATTCGGTCCGGGATCGGGGAACAGCGGCGCCGGGAGCGTGCTCTCCAGCCGCCCGCCGCGCATCACCACCGCCGAGTTACGCACCAGCGGCGCCGCCGTGTCGCGCCAGGCGTACGACTCGCCGACCGGGTTGGGCGGCGCGTACACCTGCCCGAGATACGTGTCCGAGAACAGCCACAGCACCCGCCCGTCCGGCAGCCGCACCGAATGCGTGCCGTCACCGCCGGTCCAGTCGTCCGCACGGGTCGCGTCGTCGCCGTACCGGGCGAACTCGGAGGTGAGCCCCTTGTCCGCCGACCACGACCCGACGGAACGCGGCCCACACCCGACCGCGTCGCCCCGGTCCTCGTCCTCGGGCAGGGCCGTGAGCAGCACGGCTCCGAGAACCAGGGCCAGCACCAGACCGAGCCCCGTTCCCGTCCGCTGTCGTGCTCGTACGTCGTCGGGCACGCCCGGGACGTTAGTGGCTGTCGCTCACCGGGTCCATGGGGCCTCGGAGACGGCGGGACAGTCTCGGGCCCTCACGGGCGGAGTACGACCTTTCCGAGGTTGCTCCGCGTCTCGATCGCCGCGTGCGCCGCGGTCGCGTCCGTGAGCGCGAACTCCGCGTGCACGGCGGGCTTCAGCACCCCTTGCCCGAACATCCGCCACAGCTCCCGCCGCCACCGCTCGTACAACTCCGGTTCCCCGCGGGCGATCCGCGCCATCTGGAAGCCGATCACGGACGTGCCGCCGACCAGCAGGTCGTACGCCTGGACGGTGCCGCCGCCCGAGCTGTACGCCACGAGCCGGCCGCCGGGGGCGAGTGCGGCGAGGGCCGGGGTGAGCAGATCGCCGCCGACGCCGTCGAGGACGTAGTCGACGGGCTCGCCCCAGCCGTCGTCGGCGTACAGGACGATGTCGTCGGCGCCCAGGGAGCGTACGAAGTCCGCCTTCGCCGCGGCCGACACGGCCGCCACGACCCGCCCGGCACCCCGGGCGCGGGCCAGCTGCACCGCCAGATGGCCGACTCCGCTCGCGGCGGCGGTGACGAGGGCGGCCTCGCCGGGCACGGGGCGGGCGGCCTCCAGGGCGCCGTACGCCACGAGGCCGCTGCGGACCAGTGCGACCGCGTCGATGGCGGAGGCGGTGTCCGGCACGGGCGAGGCCATGGCCTCGTGCAGCAGCGCGAAGTCGGCGTAACCGTGTCCGAAGCAGAGCCCGGTCACCCGGTCCCCGACACGGAAGCCCGTCACACCGTCGCCGACGGCGATGACCTCGCCCGCGATCTCGCCGCCCAGCGATATCGGCTCGGCGGCCTCGGTGACCTTCCGGACCACGGGGAGCGTGACGCCGATCGCCTCGCAGCGGACCAGGAGTTCGGCGGGGCCGGGCTCGGGGACGGCCACCTGCTCCAGGAACAGGGGGCCGCCGGTGGACTCGTACCGGATACGGCGCATCGCACCTCCAGAAATCGTGGGGAGGCCCAATGATATGAGCGAGATCGTGGGGGCGTCCAATGAATTTTCATTGGGAGGGCCCATGGATTTCTTGCTAGGCTCCGCCCATGTCCGAAGCCCCCCTCGCCGAGATCCGTTCCCTCCCCAGCTGGCTGCTCGGCCGGGCCGCCGCGCGCGGGCGGGGCCTGGTGGCCGACGCGCTGGCGGCCGAGGGCGTCAAGATGTGGCACCACGTCGTCCTCTCCGCCGTCCGGGAGCTCCAACCCGTGGCCCAGGCCGACATCGGACGCGGTGTCGGACTTGACCCCAAGGACCTGGTGGGTGTCCTCAACGATCTCCAGGCCGAGGGACTCGTCGTACGCGACCTCGATCCGCGCGACCGCCGCAAGAACGCGGTCTCACTCACCGAGGCCGGCGCGCGGTTGCTGAAGCGCTGCGAGAAGGCCGCCCGGAAGGCCAACGACGAGCTGCTGGCCCCGCTGTCGCCGACCGAACGCGACCGTTTCATGGACCTGTTGATCCGGATTTCCGGTACGGAGGGCTGACGGCGGATAACGTTCCGTCATGACCGCACCCCTCGCGCTCGACCCCGCGCGCAGCGCCCTCGTGCTCGTCGATCTGATGGACCGGATCGTCGCGCTGCCCCTGGAGCCCCGCAAGGGCGCCGAAGTCCTCACGACCGCACGGGAGTTGGCGGGCGCGTTCCGCGCGGCCGGCGCCCATGTCGTCCTCGTCCGCGTCGAGCGGCCCGGCGTTCCCGAACAGCCGCCCGGCAGCGGGCTGGTGGCGGGCCTGGCCGAGGACGGCGATGTCGAGGTCGTCAAGCGCACCATCGGAGGCTTCCAGGGCACCGATCTGGACGAGTGCCTGCGCGAACGCGGCGTCACCACCCTCGTGTTCGGCGGTATCGCCACCAATCTGGGCGTCGAGTCCACGGCCCGGGCCGCCGGTGACCTGGGCTACGACCTGGTCTTCGTCGAGGACGCGATGGCGGCGCTCACGGCGGCGGAGCACGACGCGTCGGTCCGGCTGGACTTCCCGCGGCTCGGCACGGTCGTGCGGGCGGCGGAGGTGCACTTCACGGCGGGCTGAGAGGCCTTCGCGGCGCCCTGAGCGACCTGTTCACCGTGGGGCGGGCGTCGCTTGGAGGGCGATGCGCTCCTCGCCCGCGTACACGTTCATGGACGCGCCCCGCAGGAACCCCACCAGCGTCAGGCCCGTCTCCGCGGCCAGGTCCACGGCCAGCGAGGACGGCGCCGAGACGGCCGCCAGCACCGGGATGCCCGCCATCACGGCCTTCTGCGCCAGCTCGAACGACGCCCGCCCCGACACCAGCAGAATCGTCCGCGACAGCGGCAGTGCGCCGTTCTGGAGGGCTCGCCCCACCAGTTTGTCGACCGCGTTGTGCCGCCCCACGTCCTCTCGTATGTCCACCAGTTCCCCGTCCTCGGTGAAGAGCGCGGCGGCGTGCAGGCCCCCGGTCCGGTCGAAGACCCGCTGCGCCGCGCGCAGCCGGTCGGGGAGGCTCGCGAGCAGTTCGGGCTCGACCCGGACCGGGGGAGTGTCGGAGATGGGCCAGCGGGCCGTGGTCCGCACCGCATCCAGGCTCGCCTTGCCGCACAGGCCGCAGGACGAGGTCGTGTAGACGTTCCGTTCGAGGGTGATGTCGGGGATCCGCACACCCGGCGCGGTCCGCACGTCGACCACGTTGTAGGTGTTGGAGCCGTCCACCGTGGCGCCCGCGCAGTACACGATGTTCTGGAGATCACCCTGCTCGGCCAGCACCCCCTCGCTGACGAGGAAGCCCGCGGCCAGCGCGAAGTCGTCGCCGGGGGTGCGCATGGTGATCGCGAGCGGCTTGCCGTTCAGCCGGATCTCCAGTGGCTCCTCGGCGACCAGGGTGTCGGGCCGGGTGGAGACCGCCCCGTCCCGGATGCGGATCACCTTGCGTCGTTCCGTGACTCGTCCCATGGCTGCTCAGTCCCGGTTCTGTATGTACTGGTGGCCGAAGCGGCCCTTGATGCAGAGATTGCCGTGGGCCACCGGACTGTCGGGCGGGGAGGTGACCTTCACGATCTCATTGTCCTGCACGTGCAGGGTCAGCTCGCAGCCCACCCCGCAGTGCCCGCACACCGTGGTCGTGACGGCCTGTGCCGGTTCGTCCCAGGTGCCCGCCGTACGCAGGTCGAACTCCGACCTGACCGACAGCGCCCCCGTTGGGCACACGTCGACGCAGTCCCCGCAGAACACGCAGGCCGAGTCGGTGAGCGGAGCGTCGTACTCGACGCCGACACGGGAGCCGAAGCCGCGGCCGGAGACGGAGAGGGCGAAGGTGTGCTGTCCCTGGCCACCGCACGCCCGCACACACTGGCCGCAGCGCAGGCACTTGCCGTCTTCGCGCACGAGCAGACCGTTGTCGATGATCGGTTCCCGTTCGAGGCGGGCCGCGTCCGTGCCGAACCGGTCCGGCCGGGCCCCGTACTCCTCGATCCACTCCGCGATGCCGGGTGTGGTCGACAAGTCGACCGAGGAGGCGAGGAGTTCGAGGACGATCCGGCGGCTGTGGCGGGTGCGCTCAGTGTCGGTCCGTACGTCCATGCCGGGTTCGGCCTCGCGGGAGCAGGCCGCCACGAGGGCGCGGGAGCCCGCGACCTCGACGACACAGAGGCGGCAGGCGGACGCCGGGGTGCGGGCGTCGACGTGGCAGAGGGCCGGGAGGTCCTTGCCGGCCGCCCGGCACGCGTCCAGGAGTGTCGTGCCCTCGGGGGCACGCACCGGCTCCCCGTCGAGGGTGAGGTCGAGCAGCCGACGGGGGACGCCGAGAGACGTCACGGTCATCCGTACACCCCCAGCCGCTCCACACCCGACTCCACGGCGTTCCACGCGTTCCGCCCGAGCCCGCACAGCGAGGCGTCCCGCATCGCCCGGCCGACCTCCCCGAGCAGCGCGACATCGTCGGCCGCGGCCGGGCCCGCGCGGTCCACGATCCGGCGCAGCGCCTCCTCCTGCCGCACGGTCCCGATCCGGCACGGCACGCACTGTCCGCAGGACTCGTCCCGGAAGAACTCCGCGACGCGCAGCAGCAGCCGGGGCAGCGGCACGGTGCCGTCGAAGGCGATGACGACGCCGGACCGGAGCGGTACGTCCACCTCGTCGGGGCGTACGAAGCGGCCGGCGGCCCCGCCGACCAGGACCGCCCGCAGGTCCGGCCGTACACCGGCCCGGGCGAGCAGCTCGCCGAGGGTCGTCCCGGACGGCAGCTCGTAGACACCGGGCCGCTCCACGCTGCCGGACACGGAGACGAGCCTCGACCTGTACGCGGCCGGCCCGCCGGTGAGGATCGGCAGTACGTCGAGCAGCGTCTCGACGTCCGCGACGACCGTCGGTCGGCCGAACAGACCCTTCTGCGTCGGGAAGGGCGGCGTCGGACGCGGCTCCGGGCGGTACCCCTCGATGGAACGGAGCACGGCGGTCTCCTCGCCGCAGACGTAGGCGCCCGCGCCGCGCCGGATCTCGATGTCGAAGGAGTGGCCCCGGCCGAGGATGTCGTCGCCGAGCAGCCCACGCGCGCGTGCCCGCTCGACGGCTCGGCGCATCCGCCGTGCCGCCCGCGGGTGCTCGCCGCGCAGGTAGAGGTAGCCGTGGGGCGCGCCGACGGCGTACGCCACGATCGTCATCGCCTCCACCAGTGCGTACGGGTCGCCCTCCATGAGCACGCGGTCCGTGAAGGCGCCCGGCCCGGATCCGCCCGCGTTGCACACGAGGTGGTGCGGGTGGTCGGGCCGGGACGCCGCGGCCCGCCATGCGAGGCCGATGGGGGTGGCCCGCGGGTCAGGGCCGCCGGGGAAGGCGGCGTCGCCGTGCCCGACCAGGCCGGAGTCGACGATCTCGCGGAGGACGGCGGCGGGACCGAGCACGAAGGCCCGGCGCAGCGCGGTGTAGCCGCCGTGGGCGCGATAGTCGTCGAGCGAGGACGGATCGACGACGCCGACTCGCGTCAGGAGTGGCAGCGGCGGCAGCGGCGGCGGGGCAGGCACGGCGGTGTGTTTCTGCGGCGGCAGCGGCGGCGGGGCAGGCAGGCCCGTTTGTTTCTGCGGCGGCGACGACGGGGCGGGCGCGCCGGTCTGCCTCCGATCGCCCGCTTGCGGTGCCGCCGCCTCCGTCGGTGGTTCCTCCGGTGCCGAGTCGGGGGCGGTCGCGGCGAGGACGGCGGCCTCGACCGTCGCCGGCGCCGACACCGCCGTACGCGCCGGATCGCCCGCTTTGATGGTGAGGGCTGCCGGAGCGCGCTCGCACAGGCCGAGGCAGGGGGCGCGGCGGACCGTGACCCGGTCGTCGCCCTCCAGGCGGGACTCGAGCCCGGCGCACAGGGCGGCTGCTCCGGCGGCCGTGCAGGTCAGGTCCGTGCAGACGTGGAGCACGGTCGTGGGGCGGGGGGACACCGAGAACAGGGCGTAGAAGGTGGCGACTCCGTAGGCCTCCGCGGGCGGCACGGTGAGCCTTCGGCACAGATGGGCGAGGGCGCCCCTGCTGATCCAGCCGATCCGGTCGTTGAGCGCGTGCAGCCCCGGCAGCAGCAGGTCGCGGCGATCCCGGGCCGCATGTCCGCCCCGGGAGTACCTGAGGTTCTCCGCGGTCCGCTCCGCGCCCTCCCACGAGGACGCGGGAGGGCCCAACAACTCATCGACGGCCGCGCGTTCGTCGTCCGTCGGTTGGCTGTCCCCGAAGCGCAGGTCCATCCCGTCACCCCACGTAGGTGACGAGCGGGAGCTTGTCGATCCGGATCGCCGTCGCCTTGTACTCGGCCGTCCCCGCGATCGGGCAACGGGCGGCCGAGGTCGGCTGGTCGGTGTCGTTGTGGTCCGGGAGGCGCAGTGTCGTGAAGGCCAGCCCGGGTCGCAGGGCGGTGTCGATCCACACGGACACGACGACCGAGCCGTGCCGTGAGGTGATCTGCACCTTCTCACCGACCACGACTCCGTAGCGTTCCGCGTCCTCCGGGCACAGCTCCACGAACTCGCCCCGACGCGGGGAACCACCCTGCTGTCCGGCCGAGTTGGAGGAGTCGAGCCGTCGCCCTGTGGTCAGCCGGATCGGGAACCGCTCGTCGGTGAGGTCGACCGGCGGGACATGCCGCACCAGCCCGAAGGGTGCGCGCCGGCCCCGCAGCGCCGGGTCGTCCGCCCACAACCGGCCGTGCAGATAGGGCGGTTCGACGGTGTCCGTGGTCGGACACGGCCACTGAAGTCCCTTCTCCGCCTCCAGTCGTCGGTACGTCATCCCGTAGTGGTCCGGCGACACCGACCGCACCTCGTTCCAGACGGCCTCGGCGCCGGCGTACTCCCACGGATGCCCGAGGCGCCGGGCCAGGTCGCAGAGGATGTCGATGTCGTCGCGGGCCTCGCCGGGCGGCTCGACCGCCTTGCGGACCCGCTGAACTCGCCGCTCACTGTTGGTGGTTGTCCCCTCGGACTCCGCCCAGCCGGCCGTCGCGGGCAGGACGACGTCCGCCAGCTCGGCCGTGCTCGTGCGGAACATGTCCTGTACGACGAGGAAGTCCAGGGCTTTGAGGCGCCGCGCCTCGGAGGGCGCCGGGTTCTCGCCGAGGCAGTGGACGGCCCGCACGCCGCCCGTCTCCATCTCCTCGAACATCTCGGCCAGGTTCAGCCCGTAGTGCGGCGGCAAAGCGGTGTCCCACGCGGACTCGAACCGCAGCCGGGCATCGGGATCGAGGACGTCCTGGAAGCCGGGCAGGCGGTGCGGCACGGCTCCCATGTCGACGGCGCCTTGGACGTTGTTCCGCCCGCACAGCGGCTGAAGTCCCGAGCCCTCGCGGCCCACATGGCCGGTCAGCAACGCCAGGTCGATCAACGCCCGCACGACGGCCGTGCCGTTGTGGTGATCGGTGACGCCCAGGGTCCAGCAGATCTGGGCACGCTCCGCCCTGGCGTACGCGTGCGCCAACTCCCTTATGGCCGGGGCCGGTACGCCGGTCACCTTCTGCGCGAGCGACAGCGTCCACGGCTCGACCAGCGCCCGGTACTCCTCGAAACCGCTCGTCGCACGCTCCACGAACGCCTCGTTGGCCAGACCCGCCTGGATGATCTCCCGGCCGATCGCGTGTGCCAGCGCGATGTCCGTACCGACGTTGAGCCCGAGCCAGCCCTCCGCCCACTCCGCCGTGGACGCCCGCCGCGGGTCGACCGCGTACAGCCGGGCGCCACCGTGAACGCCCTTCAGTACGCGCTGGAAGAACACCGGGTGCGCAACCCGGGCGTTGGAACCCCACATCACCACGACGTCGGTGTGCTCGACCTCGCCGTACGACGACGTACCGCCACCCGAACCGAACACCGCCGCCAGGCCCGCGACGCTCGCCGCGTGGCTCCTGCGGTCGACGGAGTCGACGTTGTTGGTGCCCATCACGACCCGGGCGAACTTCTGCGCCAGATAGTTCGTCTCGTTGGTCGCACGGGCGCAGGCGAGCATCCCGAACGCGCCGCGACCGCGCCGAAGTCCCCGTGCGGCCCGGTCCAGCGCCTCGTCCCAACTCGCCCTGCGCAAAGGCTCGTCGCGCCCGTCCCGCACGAGCGGGTGCGTGAGCCTGGGGTTGCCTCCTCGGGCGTCGCGGTTCATGCGGCGGTCCGATGGGTGAGGAGGTCGGTGAGGGCGTGGATGGTGGTGAGGGTGGGGACGGGGGTGTGGGTGAGGGTGGCGAGTTCGATGACGGCAGTGAGGAGGACGTCGAGTTCGAGGGGTTTGCCGGCTTCGAGGTCTTGGAGGGTGGAGGTGCGGTGGTCGCCGACTTTTTCGGCGCCGGCGAGGCGGCGTTCGATGGTGATGTCGGGGTGGCAGTCGAGGGCTGCGGCGACGGTGAGGGTTTCTTCCATCATGGTGTGGATGACGGTGCGGGTGGCGGTGTGGTGGCACATTTGGCGCATGGTGGCGCGGGCGAGGGCGCTGATGGGGTTGAAGGAGATGTTGCCCAGGAGTTTGAGCCAGATGTCGTTGCGCAGGTCGGGTTCGACGGGGCATTTCAACCCGCCGGCCTGCATGGCTTGGCTGAAGGCGAGGCAGCGGGGGGAGAGGCTGCGGTCGGGTTCGCCGATGGAGAAGCGGGTGCCTTCGAGGTGGCGGACCACGCCGGGGGCTTCGAGTTCGGTGGCGGCGTAGACGACGCAGCCGATGGCGCGTTGGGGGGCGAGGACGGCGCTGACGGTTCCGCCGGGGTCGACGCTTTCGAGCCGGTGGCCGTTGTGGGGGCCGCCGTGGGCGTGGAAGTACCACCAGGGGATGCCGTTCTGGGCGGCGATGACGGCGGTGTCGGCGTGCAGCAGGGGTTGGATGAGTGGTCCGCACGCCGCGTAGGAGGTGGCCTTGAGGCCGAGGAAGACGTAGTCGACGGGGCCGATGTCGGCGGGGTTGTCGGTGGCGTGGGTGTGTGCGGTGAAGTCGCCGCGGGGGGAGAGGACGCGGACGCCGTGGTGCCTCATGGCCGCGAGGTGCGGTCCACGGGCGATGAGGTGTACGTCGGCGCCTGCGCGGTGCAGGGCGGCGCCGACGTAGGCGCCGATGGCTCCGGCGCCGAGGACTGCGACTTTCATGCGGGGCGAGCTCCGTTCGGTCGAGGGTGTACCGCGGAACTGTCGAACTGTGTCGACGACATATTGTCTACAGTATGTGAGATCAGGCGGCAAGGGTCGGGACGGCACCGTGCGGTTCCGCGGAGGTCGGGAAACCGGGTGGTCTGACCGTTCGGCGCGCCCCGCGTACCGCTCATCGCATACGGTCGACGTGCCGCCTTCTCAACTCCCGTGTATCTCCCTACTGTCCGGGATCATGAGTCCCCCTGTCGCACCGGCCGGCTGGAGCCGCTGGCTCGTTCCCCCCGCCGCCCTCTCGGTCCACCTCTCCATCGGCCAGGCCTACGCCTGGTCCGTGTTCAAGCCGCCCCTGGAGTCCGCGCTCGGTCTGAGCGGCACCCAGAGCGCGTTGCCCTTCCAGCTCGGCATCGTCATGCTCGGCCTGTCCGCCGCCTTCGGCGGCACGCTCGTCGAGCGCAACGGGCCGCGGTGGGCGATGACCGTCGCCCTGATCTGCTTCTCGTCCGGCTTCCTGCTTTCCGCGCTGGGCGCGGCCACCGAGCAGTACTGGCTGATCGTCCTCGGCTACGGCTTCGTCGGCGGCATAGGTCTCGGCATCGGCTACATCTCGCCGGTCTCCACGCTGATCAAGTGGTTCCCGGACCGGCCCGGCATGGCCACCGGCATCGCCATCATGGGCTTCGGCGGCGGTGCGCTGATCGCCTCGCCCTGGTCGGCGCAGATGCTGGAGTCGTTCGGCTCCGACAGCTCCGGGATCGCGCTGGCGTTCCTCGTGCACGGGCTGTCGTACGCCGTCTTCATGACGCTCGGCGTGCTGCTCGTGCGGGTGCCGCGCACCGAGAAGCCGGTCGAGGGGGCGCCGAGCATCACCTCGGGGCCGCAGGTCTCCGCGCGCAGCGCGGTGCGCACCCCGCAGTTCTGGTGTCTGTGGGTCGTGCTCTGCATGAACGTGACCGCGGGCATCGGCATCCTGGAGAAGGCCGCTCCGATGATCACGGACTTCTTCAAGAACAGCTCGACAACGGTGTCAGCGTCCGCGGCGGCCGGTTTCGTCGCGCTGCTGTCGGCGGCCAACATGGCGGGCCGGATCGGCTGGTCGTCCACCTCGGACCTGATCGGCCGCAAGAACATCTACCGCCTCTATCTGGGCGCGGGCGCCGTGATGTACCTGCTCATCGCGCTGGTCGGCGACTCGTCCAAGCCGCTGTTCATCCTCTGCGCGCTGGTGATCCTCTCCTTCTACGGCGGCGGCTTCGCGACCATCCCCGCCTATCTGAAGGACCTCTTCGGGACCTACCAGGTCGGCGCCATCCACGGGCGGCTGCTCACCGCCTGGTCCACGGCCGGTGTCCTCGGGCCGCTGATCGTCAACTGGATCGCCGACCGGCAGGAGGAGGCGGGCAAGAGCGGTTCCTCCCTCTACACCCTGTCCCTGTTCATCATGATCGGGCTGCTGGCGATCGGGTTCGTGGCCAACGAACTGGTCCGTCCCGTCCACTCCCGTCACCACATCCCCGCACCGAGGGAGGCCGCCGATGTCGCAGAACGACAGCAGTCCGCAGAGTCCGCCTGACCGGCGGCCGCTGATCGCCTTCGCCTGGCTGTGGGTGGGTGCACCGCTCGCCTACGGGGTGTACGAGCTCGTACAGAAGGCGACTCAGCTGTTCACCGGGTGACTGTTCGGTAGGTGTTCGGGCGTCCGACCGTCAGGTGGTCGGGCGTCCGAGGGCCTGACAGAAGCCGACAACCCCGGCGCCTGTTTCCTGTCGCCTTACCTGACGTCGTACCCGTGAGTCACTGATCAGACTGGTGGATCGCGCTACCCAAGGCAACGAGAGGGACCACCCAATGAACGGCTCGCGTATCGCCGCCGTCGGCCACTACCAGCCCGCCAAGGTACTCACCAACGAGGACCTGGCGGGCCTGGTGGACACCAGTGACGAGTGGATCAGGAGCCGGGTGGGTATCCGTACGCGGCACATCGCCGGGCCCGACGAGCCCGTCGACGAGCTGGCCGCGCATGCCGCCGCCAAGGCGCTGGCCGCGGCCGGTCTCGCCCCCGGCGACATCGACCTGGTGCTGGTGGCCACGTCGACCGCCGTCGACCGGTCCCCGAACATGGCCGCCCGGGTCGCCGCCCGGCTCGGCATTCCCTCGCCGGCCGCGATGGACGTCAACGTGGTCTGCGCGGGCTTCACGCACGCGCTCGCCACCGCCGACCACGCCGTGCGGGCCGGGGCCTCGGCCCGGGCGCTCGTCATCGGTGCCGACAAGATGTCCGAGGTCACCGACTGGACCGACCGCACCACCTGTGTGCTCGTCGGGGACGGGGCGGGGGCCGCGGTCGTCGAGGCCTGCGCGCCGGGTGAGGAAGCCGGTATCGGGCCGGTGCTGTGGGGGTCGGTGCCCGAGATGGGGCACGCGGTGCGGATCGAGGGGCAGCCCGCGCGGTTCGCCCAGGAGGGGCAGAGCGTGTACCGGTGGGCGACCACCCAGCTGCCGCCCATCGCCCGCAAGGCCTGCGAGAAGGCGGGGCTCGCGCCCGAGGATCTCGCCGGGGTCGTGCTGCACCAGGCCAACCTGCGGATCATCGAGCCGCTCGCCCAGAAGATCGGCGCCGTCAACGCGGTCGTGGCCCGTGATGTCGCCGAGTCGGGCAACACGTCGGCGGCCAGCATTCCGCTCGCCTTCTCCAAGCTGGTGGAGCAGGGGGCGCTGTCCTCCGGGGATCCGGTGCTGTTGTTCGGGTTCGGTGGGAACCTGTCGTACGCGGGCCAGGTCGTGCGGTGCCCCTGAACGGGCCCATGGCGGGACAGGCACCGTAGACTGTAGACGAAAGCCAATTCATACTGGCTTTCGGCTGCGACCGCCCGCGCCGACCGGAGGGGGACGGACCATGTTGTCGACGACTGGCCTGCCGCAGGGTGCGGTGCCCAAGCTCGAACGCCCCGGCCCGTTGCGTGACCGTGTCTATGAGGCGCTCCTCGAACTCATCACCACGCGTGCTCTCCAGCCCGGCCAGCATCTGGTCGAGAGCGAGCTCGCCGGGCACCTCGGTGTCTCGCGGCAGCCGGTGCGGGAGGCGTTGCAGCGGCTCAGCACTGAGGGGTGGGTCGATCTTCGGCCCGCGCAGGGCGCGTTCGTGCATGAGCCGACCGAGGAGGAGGCCGACCAGCTCCTCACCGTACGGACGCTGTTGGAGGCCGAGGCGGCCCGGCTCGCCGCGGTGCACGCGGACGGCGGCGGACTCGCGGCCCTGCGGGAGATACTGGAGGAGGGCCTGGCGGCGGTCGCCGCGGACGACGTGGACGCCGCCGTCGTCCTCAACGCCCGTTTCCACGCCACGGTCATGCGGCTGGCCGGCAACGCGGTCCTCGCGGAGCTGGCCGCCCAGGTCGACCGGCGGGTCCGCTGGTACTACACGCCGGTCGCCCGGCAGCGCGGGCGCCAGTCCTGGATCGAGCACCGCGACCTGATCGCGGCGATCGAGGCGCACGACGAGACCCTGGCAACCCGCCTCATGCGCGAACACACGGAGCACACGAGGCGTTCGTATCACGCGCGTGCCAAGTCCTGAGCGGGGGCGGGGGCCCGCGCGTCAGGTGCGCTCCAAGTCTGAGCATCGGCGCGGGCCTTTGGGTAACGTGCGCTCCAAGTCCGAGCACCGGCGCGGGCCTTTGCGGCACGTGCGACCTAAGTCTCAGCACCGGCAGGGGCGTTCGTGTCACGCGCGCTGCAAGTCCGAGCATCGGCGTGGGCCTTTGCGTCACGTGCGACCTAAGTCTCAGTACCGGCAGGGGCGTTCGTGTCACGTGCGCTGCAAGTCAGAGCGCCGGCGTGGGCCTTTGCGTCACGTGCGACCTAAGTCTCAGTACCGGCAGGGGCGTTCGTGTCACGCGCGCCCCAAGTGCTGGGCCTCGGTGCGGGTTCTCGCCTCACGCGCGCGCCAGGTCCTGGGCCTCCGCGTCTCTCCCGCACCACCGTGCCTCCACTGCCAGCATCGTCACCAACACCGCCACCAGTGCGAGGAGTTCGGCGGCGGACGAGGTGTGTAGGCCCAGTAGGGCGGTCGCCAGGGCCACCGGTGCGGCCGTGGCGCGGAAGCGTACGGGGTGCAGGCGCAGTGTTGCGCGGAAGGCGACGTCTCCGGTGAGGAACAGGGCAACCCCGCCCGCCAGGGCCAACGCCGGGCCCGTGTGGAGGTGTTCGGTGAGATGGCCGAGGGTCTTCTTCACGCCCGCGGCGAGGAAGGCGATGCCCAGCAGCATCGGCAGGAAGGCGTAGTAGTACGCGTTCATCGCCAGCCGGAACCGGGCCGGGGCGGGCGTCGCGCGGAAGACCTCCTCGGCCAGCTCCTCGTCCCGGACGAAGTACGTCCACCACAGGGCCGTCGCCAGTGCGAGGGCGAGGAACGCGCCGCCGAACAGGCCCGCCGTGAGCGGCAGATCGCCGATGCCGATGCCGATCGCGATGACGGACTCGCCGAACGCGACGATGAGCAGCAGCCCGTGCCGCTCCACGAGGTGCGCGGGGTTGAGGCTGCCGAGCTGGGCGCGCAGCGCCTCGGGAGCGCGGCCGTCCGACCGGCCCGGGCCCCGTTCGGCTATGTACGGCGTCACGAACTGTAGGGCCAGTGCCAGGAGCCACAGCCCGTCCGCGGCCAGGCCGTCCAGCAGGCCGGCGACCGTCACCGAGAGGCCGGCCAGCGCGTTCGGGGCGCCGTACCAGATCGAGTCCCGGCCGTGGCTGCGGGTGTAGAGCGCGGTGTGCACGACGACCACGAGCAGGAAACCGAGCCCGAAGACGACGCCGGAGTCGTCGAAGACCCGCGGCACCGCCAGCGCGCAGACCATGAACCCGCCCATGCCGAGCATGAGCCCAAGGCGTCGTGACGGACGGTCCGGCGGGACCTGGTTGGTGAGGTGCGCGTACGCCCCGTACATCCAGAAGAGCACGAGGAAGATGAGCGCGACGCGGCCGGCCGTGGCGAAGGAGAGATCGCCCGCGAGCAGCACGGTGAGCTGGGTGAGGGTGAAGACAAAGACGAGGTCGAAGAAGAGTTCGAGCGTCGTGACCCTGCGGTCCGGCTCCCGGTCCCGCTCCGGCTCCCGGCGCGACTCCCGGTCCGGCTCCGGGCTCGGTTCGTCTACCGGTTCCCTCACTGCCGAGTTCATGTGGTCCCCCTGTGTCGACGTTGATCAGATCGTATGGGGAGCGCGGCATGACTCCGGTCTTTGTCCTGCGAGTGGGAAAAGTCGCCGGTAACTCGTGCACAGCTTCTTCCCAGGTTCGGCGGTCACTGCTACGTTCCCCTCGAAAGCCCGACAGTTGGCGGCCGATCCAGGCGGGGAGGGGCATGTGAGACGTATGACGGCACGTCCCGCGAACGCGCATCAGGCCCGGCTGCTCAAGCTGTTGCGCGACGGGGGTCCCAACTCCCGTGCGCAGCTGGGCGATCAGGTCGACCTGTCGCGGTCCAAGCTGGCCGTGGAGGTGGACCGGCTGCTGGAGACGGGCCTGGTCGTGGCCGACGGACTCGCCGCCTCGCGCGGTGGCCGTCGCTCCCACAACATCCGGCTCAACCCCGGGCTCCGCTTCCTCGGCGTGGACATCGGCGCGACCTCGGTCGACGTCGCCGTCACCAACGCCGAACTGGAGATCCTCGGCCATCTGAACCAGCCGATGGACGTGCGTGAGGGGCCGGTCGCGGTCTTCGAGCAGGTGCTGGCGATGGCCGCCAAGTTGCGGGCGACGGGGCTCGCGGAGGGTTTCGACGGTGCCGGGATCGGTGTTCCGGGTCCGGTCCGTTTCCCCGAGGGTGTTCCGGTGGCGCCGCCGATCATGCCGGGCTGGGACGGTTTTCCGGTGCGGGAGGCGCTCAGTCAGGAACTCGGCTGTCCGGTGATGGTCGACAACGACGTGAACCTGATGGCGATGGGGGAGCAGCACGCGGGCGTCGCCCGTTCCGTGGGCGACTTCCTCTGCGTCAAGATCGGCACCGGTATCGGCTGCGGCATCGTCGTCGGCGGCAACGTCCACCGCGGTGTCACCGGCAGCGCCGGCGACATCGGGCACATCCAGGCCGTACCCGACGGGCGTCCGTGCGCCTGCGGCAACCGGGGCTGTCTGGAAGCCCACTTCAGCGGGGCGGCCCTCGCCCGGGACGCCGTCGAGGCGGCCCAGCAGGGGCTGTCGGACGAACTGGCGAGCCGCCTGACGGCGAACGGTGGTCTCAGCGCCGTCGACGTCGCCGCCGCGGCCGCCGCCGGTGACGCCACCGCCCTCGACCTGATCCGCGAGGGCGGCAACCACACCGGCCAGGTCATCGCCGGCCTGGTCAGCTTCTTCAACCCCGGCCTGGTGGTGATCGGCGGTGGGGTGACCGGTCTCGGCCACACCCTGCTCGCCGCGATCCGCACCCAGGTCTACCGCCAGTCGCTGCCTCTCGCGACCGGCAACCTGCCCATTGTTCTGGGGGAGTTGGGTCCCACCGCCGGAGTCATCGGCGCGGCCCGACTGATCAGCGACCACCTGTTCTCGCCCGCGTAATCCACTTCGCCGCCTCTCGGTACGACGCGCTGCCTCGCCCTGCCCCGACAGCCATTGCCACGCCAGCCACTGCTCCACCCTGCCCCGCCACTCGCTGCCCCGCCCTGCCCTGAAACCGGCCCGCACGCCCGCCAAGGGGACCTCATGGCACCAGAACCACCGCTGCTCAGCATGTCCGGAATCACCAAGTCGTTCCCCGGCGTCCGCGCCCTCGACGGCGTCGACCTGGAGGTCCAGGCCGGTGAGGTGCACTGCCTGCTCGGCCAGAACGGGGCCGGAAAGTCCACCCTCATCAAGGTCCTCGCCGGCGCCCACCAGCCCGACGACGGGGTCATCAACTGGCGCGGTGAACCGGTCACCCTGCGCTCGCCCATCGCCGCCATGCGCCTCGGCATCGCCACCATCTACCAGGAACTCGATCTGGTGGAGCATCTGTCCGTGGCCGAGAACGTCCACCTCGGCCACGAGCCGACGGCTGCCGGTTTTGTCGTACGACGGCGCAGCGCGCGGGCTTCAACGGCCCAGCTGCTCAATCGACTCGGGCACCCGGAGATCGATCCGGCGCGCCTGGTCGGCGAGTTGTCCGCGGCCCAGCAGCAGATCGTGTCGATGGCGCGGGCCCTCTCCCACGACGTACGGCTCATCGTCATGGACGAGCCCTCCGCCGCCCTCGACCCGGACGAGGTCGACAACCTCTTCCGCATCGTCGGCGATCTGACCGCCGACGGCGTCGCCGTCGTCTACATCTCCCACCGGCTGGAGGAGATCCGGCGCATCGGCGACCGGGTGACCGTGCTGAAGGACGGCCGGGCGGTCGCCGGCGGGCTGCCCGCCAAGACCACGCCGACGCGTGACGTCGTCGCGATGATGACCGGGCGGAACGTCGAGTACGTGTTCCCGGACCGGCCCGTCTCGACTCCCGAGGGCACATCGGTCCTGGAGGTACGGGGGCTCGCGCGGGACGGCGAGTTCGAGCCCCTCGACCTCACCGTGCACCCGGGGGAGATCGTCGGGCTCGCCGGACTGGTCGGCTCGGGGCGCTCCGAGATCCTGGAGACGATCTACGGGGCCCGGAAGCCGTCGGCCGGTCAAGTGAGCGTCGACGGACGGCCGTTGCGGACCGGGAGCGTGCGGGCCGCCGTCCGGGCCGGACTCGGGCTCGCCCCCGAGGAACGCAAGGCGCAGGCACTGCTCATGCTGGAGTCCGTCACCCGCAACGTCTCCGTCTCCTCCATATCCCGCTTCTCGCACGGCGGTTGGCTCGACCGGAGCGCGGAGCGGGGCGCTGCCCGGGCGGCCACGCGCGAACTGTCGCTGCGCCCCGACAACCCCTCCGCGCCGGTCCGCACCCTGTCTGGCGGCAACCAGCAGAAGGCCGTCCTCGCCCGCTGGCTCCTGCGCGGCTGCCGGGTACTGCTGCTCGACGAGCCGACCCGCGGCGTCGACGTCGGCGCCCGCGCCGAGCTGTACGCGGTCATCCGCCGCCTCGCCGACGAGGGCCTCGCCGTGCTGCTGGTCTCCAGCGAGGTCCCCGAGGTGCTCGGTCTCGCCGACCGCGTCCTCGTGCTCCGTGAAGGGCGCGTCATCCACACCGCGCCCGCCCGCGAACTCGACGAACACCGCGTACTCGACCTCGTCATGGAAGGAAGCCCGGCGTCATGACGCAGCATGCCTCCCCACCGCGGGACAACACCCACAAGGTGCCGTCGGCCGGTCAATCCCCCGTGTGGCGCGGCCTGTTCGCGCACGCCGACGTCCGCACCCTCTCGCTGCTCGGTGTCCTCGCCGCGCTGATCCTGGTCGGCGGAATCACCAAACCCGACGAGTTCCTCGACACCCGCAACCTCCAACTCGTCCTCACCCAGGCCTCCGTGATCGGTGTCGTCACGGTCGGCATGACCTTCGTGATCATGTCGGGCGGGATCGACCTGTCCGTCGGCGCGATCGTCGCCCTCTCCTCCGTCTGGGCGACCACCGTCGCCACCCAGGAGTACGGCTTCGGCGGCATCCTCCTGACCGCGGTGCTGGTCGGCCTCGGCTGCGGCCTGGTCAACGGACTGCTCATCGCGTACGGCGGGATGGTCCCGTTCATCGCCACCCTCGCCATGCTCGCCTCGGCGCGGGGCCTCGCGTTGCAGATCACCGACGGCAAGACGCAGATCGTCACCGTCGACAGCGTCCTCGACCTCGGCCTGCGCGACGCGTACGTCCTCGGAGTCCCGCCGCTCGTCATGGTCTTCGCCGTCGTCACCGTCATCGGCTGGCTGGTCCTCAACCGCACCACCTTCGGCCGCCGCACGGTCGCGGTCGGCGGCAACGCGGAGGCCGCCCGCCTCGCCGGCATCGACGTGCGCCGCCAGCGCCTCTACCTCTACCTGCTGTCCGGGCTGTGCTGCGGCATCGCCGCCTTCCTGCTGATCATCCTGTCCGGCTCGGGCCAGAACACCAACGGCAACCTCTACGAGCTGGACGCGATCGCCGCCGCGATCATCGGCGGCACGCTGCTCAGCGGCGGCCGGGGCACCATCACCGGCTCCGTGCTCGGCGTGCTGATCTTTACCACGATCACCAACATCTTCGCCCTGAACAACCTGCAGAGCGACGTCCAGCAGATCGCCAAGGGCGCGATCATCGTCGCCGCCGTGCTGGTCCAGCGCCGTACCGCAAGCACGACCTGAGGGTCGTACCGCTCCCGCTCAGCACGACCTGAGGAAAGGGTTCACCGCCATGACACAGCTCCCCACACGCAGAGGACTGCTCTTCGGGGCCGCCGCCGTTTCCGCGGGTGCCGTCCTCGCGGGTTGCACGAGTAACGACTCCGACGACGAACCGTCCGCGAACGACCAGCCCGCCGCGGACGACAAGCCCGGCAAGCAGGTCACCATCGGCTTCGCCGGCCCGCAGGCCGACCACGGCTGGCTCAACGCCATCAACGACAACGCCAAGAGCCGGGGGAAGAAGTACTCGGACGTGACCCTGGAGATCACCGAGGGCTCCAACGACACCGCCGCCCAGATCGGCCAGATCGAGACCCTCATCAACAAGAAGGTCGACGTCCTGGTGGTGCTGCCCGCCGACGGCAAGGCCCTCACCCAGGTCGGCCTCAAGGCGATGCGCGCCGGAATACCGGTCATCAACCTCGACCGGATCTTCAACTCCCCGCAGGCCTACCGCTGCTGGATCGGCGGCGACAACTACGGCATGGGCCTCAACGCCGGGCACTACATCGGCGAGAAGCTCAAGGGGAAGTCCGACGCCCGGGTCATCGAGCTGGCCGGTCTCGACAACCTGGAGCTGACCCAGCAGCGCACCAAGGGCTTCGACGACGCCCTGAAGAACTACCCCAACATCAAGAAGGTCGCCCGGCAGGCCGCCGAGTTCACCGTGGAGTCCGGGCAGGCCAAGATGGCCCAACTCCTCCAGGCGCAGTCGAAGTTCGACGCGCTGTGGAACCACGACGACGACCAGGGCGTGGGCGCGCTCAGGGCCATCGAGCAGGCCGGGCGCGACGACTTCCTGATGGTCGGCGGCGCAGGCGCCCTGTCCGCGTTCCAGGCCATCAAGCAGGACGACGGTGTCCTGAAGGCGACCGTCCTGTACCCGCCGACCATGGCCGCCTCCGCGATCGACCTGGCCCGCGCCCTCGGCCAGAGCAAGGGCGTCGGCGGCCTCGCCGAGTTCGAGATCCCGGCCTCGATCACCCTCTACTCGGCCGTCGTCGACAAGACCAACGTCGACCAGTACATGTCCACCGGCTTCAAGTGAGCCGTCCTGCCCGACGAGCCGCACCGGCCCGTCGGGCGGGTCGCACCCCCCCACCGCGCCACGACGACGAGGAGGACATTGCGCATGGCACAGCCGCAGCAGTCAGAAGGGGGCGAGAAGCCGCCGCTCCGGGTGGGCATGGTCGGCTACGCCTTCATGGGCGCCGCGCACTCCCAGGGCTGGCGCACCGTGGGGCGCGTCTTCGACCTGCCCAGGCGGCCGGTGCTGGCCGCGATCTGCGGGCGCGACCCGGACGCCGTGCGGGCGGCGGCCGACCGGCACGGCTGGGCGGCGGCCGAGACCGACTGGCGTGCGCTGATCGCCCGGGACGACGTCGACCTCGTCGACATCTGCACCCCGGGCGACAGCCATGCCGAGATCGCGATCGCCGCGCTGGCCGCGGGCAAGCACGTGCTGTGCGAGAAGCCCCTCGCCAACACGGTCGAGGAAGCCTCGGCGATGGCGGAGGCCGCCGAGGAGGCCTACGGCCGCGGCCAGTTGGCGATGGTCGGCTTCAACTACCGCCGGGTGCCCGCGACCGCCCTCGCCCGGAACATGGTCGCCGAGGACCGGCTCGGCACCCTGCGGCATGTGCGGGTGACGTACCTTCAGGACTGGCTCGTGGACCCGGAGTTCCCGCTCACCTGGCGACTGCGCAAGGAGCTTGCCGGTTCGGGCGCGCTCGGCGACCTCGGTGCCCACATCGTCGACCTCGCCCAGTACCTGGCGGGGGAGCGGCTGGCCGGGGTGTCCGCCCTGACGGAGACCTTCATCCGCGAACGGCCCCTGTCGGCGGGCGCGGTGAAGGGCCTGTCGGCCGTCCCGGCCTCAGGCACCGGCCCGGTCACCGTCGATGACGCCGCCCTGTTCACCGGCCGCTTCACCTCCGGCGCCCTCGCCTCCTTCGAGGCGACCCGTTACGCCACCGGCCGCAAGAACGCCCTGCGTATCGAACTCAACGGGGAGCACGGCTCGTTGGCCTTCGACCTGGAACGTCTCAACGAACTCTCGTACCACGACGGCACCGAGCCCGGCACGCACGCCGGTTTCCGCCGCATCCTCGTCACCGAACCCGACCACCCCTACCTGGACGCCTGGTGGCCGCCCGGACACGGCCTCGGCTACGAGCACACCTTCGTCCACCAGGCCCGCGACCTCGTCCGGGCCGTCGCCGAAGGCCGCCGCCCCGACCCGTCGTTCGCCGACGGTCTCCAGGTTCAGCGGGTGCTGGCCGCGGTGGAGGAGAGCGCCGAGAAGAACTCCGTCTACACGCCCGTCGTCGTCTGAGGAGGGTCTCCGAGATGTCACGTCAGTTCACGCTCTTCACCGGCCAGTGGGCGGACCTCCCCCTGGAGGAGGTCTGCCGCCTGGCCCGGGACTTCGGCTACGACGGTCTCGAACTCGCCTGCTGGGGCGACCACTTCGAGGTCGACAAGGCCCTCGCCGATCCCGGCTATGTGCCCTCCCGTCATCAACTCCTGGAAAAATACGGCCTGAAGTGCTGGGCGATCTCCAACCATCTCGTCGGCCAGGCCGTCTGCGACGCCATCATCGACGAACGCCACCAGGCGATCCTGCCGGGCGAGGTATGGGGCGACGGCGACCCGGAAGGGGTACGGCAGCGGGCGGCGGCCCGGATGAAGGACACCGCGCGCGCCGCGTCCGCCCTCGGCGTCGACACCGTCATCGGCTTCACCGGCTCCGCCATCTGGCACCTGGTCGCCATGTTCCCGCCCGCCCCCGAGGCGATGATCGAGCGCGGTTACGAGGACTTCGCCACCCGCTGGAACCCGATCCTCGACGTCTTCGACGCCCAGGGCGTCCGCTTCGCGCACGAGGTCCACCCCAGCGAGATCGCCTACGACTACTGGACAACCCAGCGCGCGCTGGCGGCCGTTGACCACCGGCCCGCCTTCGGCCTCAACTTCGACCCCTCCCACTTCGTGTGGCAGGACCTGGACCCGGTCGGTTTCCTCTACGACTTCCGTGACCGCGTCTACCACGTCGACTGCAAGGAAGCCCGCAAGCGCCTCGACGGCCGCAACGGCCGCCTCGGCTCCCATCTGCCCTGGGGCGACCCACGCCGCGGCTGGGACTTCGTCTCCGCCGGTCACGGCGACGTCCCCTGGGAAGACGTCTTCCGCATGCTCCGCTCCATCGGCTACGACGGCCCGATCTCCGTCGAGTGGGAGGACGCCGGCATGGACCGGCTCCAAGGCGCCCCCGAGGCACTCGCCCATCTGAAGCGGTTCGACTTCGAGCCCCCGTCGACCTCGTTCGACGCCGCGTTCGGCAACTGACCCCTTCGTACCGCACCCGCCCGTACAACCGGCCCCGCTTCTCGGCAACGCGACCGTGCCCGTGACCGGCGGTTGGGAGAACTTCCAGGACATCACCGCCGGCCTGTCCCGCGCGCCCAGAGGCACGACCACCCTCTACCTCGTCTTCAAGGGCGGCACCGGCGACGGAGCCCTGTTCGACGTGGACGACTTCACCTTCACGACCGGCCCCGCGACCAATTGAGAGGTGCGATACGCGATGCGTACAACCAGCCGCATGGCAACGGCAGTCGCGGGAGCAGCGGTGCTCCTGGGCTGCGTCTCCGGACCGGCCGCCTCACAGGGCGGCGACGACGGCACACGGGTGCTGGTCTTCTCCAAGACCGCCGGCTTCCGGCACGACTCCATCCCGGACGGGGTCGCGGCCCTGAAGGAGATCGGCGACACGAACGGCTTCACCGTCGACGCCACCGAGGACTCCGGCGCCTTCACCTTCGGCAATCTCCGCCGCTACGACGCGGTCGTCTTCCTGTCGACGACCGGCGACGTCCTGGACGCCGCCCAGCAGACGGCCTTCGAGGGCTACATCCGGCACGGCGGTGGCTACGTCGGCATCCACGCCGCCGCCGACACCGAGTACGACTGGGAGTTCTACGGCGGTCTCGCCGGCGCCTACTTCCAGTCGCATCCGGCGATCCAGCCGGCGACGGTGACCGTCGAGGACCGCGCCCACCCGTCCACCGCGGGGCTGGCGCCTTCCTGGAACCGGACCGACGAGTGGTACAACTACCGCTCCAACCCCCGGGAACGGGCCCACGTCCTCGCCTCCCTCGACGAGTCGTCGTACACCGGCGGCACGATGAACGGCGACCATCCGATCGCCTGGTGCCAGAACTACCAGGGCGGGCGCGCCTTCTACACGGGCGGCGGCCATACGAAGGAGTCGTACGCCGACCCGCGGTTCCGCGCGCACCTGGCCGGCGGCATCCGCTACGCGATCGGCGCCGCCCACGCCGACTGCCGTCCGGAGAACGGCTACCGGCCCCTCTTCGACGGTACGGTCGCCTCGCTCGACGGCTGGCGGCAGGCCGGCCCGGGCTCCTTCACCCTCTCCGACGACGGCACGCTCACCTCGTCCGGCGGCATGGGGATGCTCTGGTACGCCGCGTCGGGCTTCGCCTCGTACTCCCTGAAACTCGACTGGACGATGGCAGGTCCCGACGGGGACGACAACTCCGGTGTGTTCGTGGGCTTCCCGCCCTCGGACGATCCGTGGTCGGCGGTGAACAACGGCTACGAGATCCAGATCGACGCCACCGACGAACCCGAGAAGACGACGGGGTCCGTCTACGGCTTCCGGTCCGCCGACACGAAGAAGCGCGACCGCGCCCTGAATCCGCCGGGGGAGTGGAACACGTACGAGATCCGCGTGGAGGGCGAACGACTCCGCGTCTGGCTCAACGGCGTGAAGATCAACGACTTCACCAACACCGATCCGGCCCGGAGTCTGCGCGAGGGCCACATCGGCATCCAGAACCACGGCGCCGACGACCAGGTGTCCTTCCGCAACGTCCGGATCAAGGAACTGCCCGCGAAGACCTCGCGGGGCGACTGAGCGACGACGGGCGGGGGACGCCGGACCCTCGCCCCCACCGACCCCACGGCCACCCCACCCGCACGGGGCACCGATCCCGGCCCGCGCGGCACCGACGGCGAGGAGTCCCGATGCGCATCCGCGACCCCCACATCCATATGAGGCCCCGCACCACCGACGACTACGAGGACCTCGACACCGGCGACAACGCGGCCACCGGCGTTACTCATGTGGGCAGCTCCATCCTGCGTGGAGGCGAGTAGGGCATGCGCTTCCGCCATCCCGACGGCTCCATCGTCCATCTCGCCTACTGCACCAATGTTCATCCCGCCGAAACCCTGGACGGCGTGCTCGCGCAGCTCCGCGACCACTGTGAACCCGTCCGCCGCCGCCTCGGCCGTGACCGCCTCGGCATCGGTCTGTGGCTGGCCGCCGACGCCGCCCGCACCCTCGACTCCGACCCGGGGGCCCTGCGTACCCTGCGCGGCGAACTCGACCGGCGCGGGCTGGAAGTCGTCACCCTCAATGGCTTCCCCTACGAAGGCTTCGGCGCCGAAGAGGTCAAGTACCGCGTCTACACACCGGACTGGGCCGACCCCGAGCGCCTGGAGCACACCACCGCCCTCGCCCGCGTCCTGACCGGACTCCTCCCCGACGACGTCACCGAGGGCAGCATCTCCACCCTGCCGCTCGCCTGGCGCACCGCACACGACGCCGACCGCACCGAGAACGCCCTGCGCACCCTGGCCGAACGCCTCGACGCACTACGGGAGTTGACCGGCCGCTCTGTCCGTGTCGGCCTCGAACCCGAGCCCGGCTGCATCGTCGAGACCACCCGCGACGCCCTCGCCCCGCTCACCGCGCTCGCCCACCCTCGCATCGGCATCTGTGTCGACACCTGTCACCTCGCCACCTCCTTCGAAGACCCGCACACCGCCATCGACGCCCTCACCACGGCCGGCGTCACCGTCGTCAAGTCCCAGCTGTCCGCCGCCCTGCACGCCGAGCACCCCCACCTCCCCGAGGTCCGCTCCGCCCTCGCCGCCTTCGCCGAACCCCGCTTCCTGCACCAGACCCGTACCGCCACCGCCGCCGGCCTGCGCGGCACCGACGACCTCGGCGAGGCACTCGCCGGCGAGTCCCTGCCCGACGGGGCGCCCTGGCGCGCCCACTTCCACGTCCCCCTGCACGCGGCCCCCGCCGCACCCCTCACCTCCACACTCCCCGTCCTCAAGGCGGCCCTGACCCGGCTGGTCGGCGGCCCGCACCCGCTCACCCGCCATCTGGAGGTCGAGACCTACACCTGGCAGGCCCTGCCACCCAAGCTGCGCCCCCGCACCAGAACCCAGCTCGCCGACGGCATCGCCGCCGAACTCACCCTCGCCCGCGACCTGCTGACCGACCTCGGCCTGAAGGAACTCCCATGAGCAGCCGCACCCGACTGCTCCACCCGCCCCCGAGCTGTCGGCGACCGCGTCGCGGCCACCGATGTGAAAGCACTCCTGCCCCCACCGGCCGGTCTCTCCGGACCTGTCACCAGTGAAGCACTCACCACTGACAGCACCCTCCGACCCCGAGGAGTTCCACGCATGAGCCGCTTCTCCCAGCCCGACCCCGAACTCACCCACCGCCTCAGCAGACGAGGCATGCTCGGCGTGGCCGCCGGCGCCACCGCCGCCGCTCTGCTGGGCGCCGCCGCCACCCCGGCGACCGCCGCCACCGCGCCCACCTCCACGGCGGCCGGGCGCGGCCGGCCCGTCCTGCCGCCCGGACGCCTCGGCATCCAGCTCTACAGCCTGCGCGACAAGGTCTCCACCCTCGGCTTCGCCCCCGTCTTCGCCGAACTCGAGAAGTACGGCTACGACGAGGTCGAGTTCGCCGGCTACACCCAGGGCTCGGCCGGCCCCATCACCCTCGCCCAGCTCAGACGGCTGGCCAGGGACCACGGGCTGAACCCGATCGGCAGCCACGTCGGCTACTACGCCGACGACCCCAACGCCTACACCTTCGCGGACAACCTCACCAAGGTCCTCGACGACGCCCAGGCCCTCGGCCTGAGGCACATCGGCACCGCCTCCGGCCCGTTCCGCTACGGCTCGACCGTCGACGCCTGGAAACGAGCGGCCGAGGACTTCAACACCTACGGCGCGGCGGCCAAGGCCCGCGGCATGAAGTTCTACCAGCACAACCACTCCGAGGAATTCTCCTTCGCCACCGACAACCCCAAGGTCCGCCTCTACGACGTCCTGCTCGCCGAGACCGACCCTGACCTGGTGTTCCTGGAGATGGACATCTTCTGGGCGTACTCGGGCCAGTTCCGCTTCTCCAAGCGCCCCGACGGCAGCCCGGCCCCCTTCGAGCCGCTGGACTACGTCCTCAGGCAGCCCCACCGCTACCCGCTGTTCCATGTCAAGGACGGGGTCAGCGACCCGGCCGACACCTACGGCTACCGCATGACCGACGTCGGTGACGGCGACATCGACTACCAGCGTTTCCTCTCCGCCGTGACCCGGCTGCGCGGTGAACGCCTGGCCCACCACTGGCAGGCCGAACACGACCAGCCCACCGAGTCGTTCACGTTCGCCCGCCGTTCCAGCGCCTATCTGCACTCCCTGCGCGAGAAGTGCTGACGGGCCGCGCTCACAGACCCACGTGAGGAGGCCCTCCCCGCCGACTGCTCCCGGGGAGGGCCTCCTCACGCGCGCGTGCCGTTACGCCACGGGCTCCGGCCTCGGCACCGGCGTCCGGCCCGGCTGCCGCAGCAGCAGGGCGAGCACCGCCGCCAGCATGGAGACGGCGCCGGCCAGGGCGTACGCCCCGTCGTAGCCCCAGGCCGCGACCACCATGGAGCCCAGACCACCGCCGAACAGGCCGCTGATCAGCTTGCCGCTGTACACCAGGCCGTAGTTGGTGGCGTTGTAGTTCTCCCCGAAGTAGTCCGGCGTGAGCGCCGCGAAGAGCGGATAGAAGGCGCCGCCGCCGAAACCGGAGAGGAAGGCGAAGAACAGGAACAGCGACTCGCTCCTGACGTCGCCCGCCCAGATCACGCCGAACTGGGCCAGGCCCAGCACGACGATCACGAACACCAGGGTCGGCTTACGGCCCCACTTGTCGGACAGCCAGCCCACGACACCGCGGCCGATGCCGTTGATGACCGCCATGACACCCATCGAGGAGGCCGCCACCAGCGGGCCGAAGCCGACCTCCTTCGCGTAGTCGACCTGGAAGGAGATCCCGAAGATCGACACCCCCGCGGTCATCACGATGGACACCCACATCAGGGGGAGCATGCCGGTCCTGATGGCCTCCTTGGGCGTGTACTGCTTCGCCGCCGGAGGGTTCTTGGCGAGGCTTGTCGCGTTCTTGCCGTTGCCCGCGTACGTCAGCGGATCGATGTCCGCGGGCCACCAGTTCTTCGGCGGATCCTTGAAGAAGAACGCGGACCCGAAGACCACGATCATGATGTAGCAGCCGATCAGGTCCAGGACCCGGTGGTAGTTGGCGGTGTCGAAGCCGTAGTTGAAGATGAAGATGAACGGCAGTGACCCGTACGCGAAGCCGCCGTTGACGAACCCCGTTCGCGCTCCCCGGCGTTCGGGGAACCACTTGCCGACCATGTTGATGCAGGTCGCGTAGACGAGCCCGGCGCCGATGCCCCCGACGACGCCGAAGCCCAGGATCGCCGGCCATACGTTGCTCATGTGCGACAGGGCGAGGAACCCGATGGCGCACAGACCTGAGCCGACGTACATGGCCTGACGGGCCGTCAGCAGGCCCTTCTCCCGCAGCCAGCCCGCCGGGAAGGCGATACCGGCCTGGAAGAAGACCCAGACGCTGAGGATCCAGAAGGTGTTGCTCTGCGTCCAGCCATGGGCGTGGGACAGGGTGTCCTCCGCCGAGCCGTACGCGTACTCGAAGACACTGATGGCCATCATGGCGATCCACGGCAGATACACCATGAGCTTGCGGGAGTGACCGAGGATGTCCCGGTCGGTCTCGCCGACGCGGAAGACACGGCCGTGTGCGTCGGTCACTTCTCGGTAGGGACGGTGTGCGGCGTCGGGGGAGCTGTTCGTTGCGATCGGATCTGCCGTCATTGCAGGCCAATTCCTCCGTGTCAGGCCATACGTTTCAGACGATGCGGGTCAGGCCATTTCCTCGCCGAGCGGCTGGGGGTTGGGGGCTATACCGCGGCTGGTCCTCGGCGTGCCGGGCGCCTTCAGGAACACGGCGAGCACGGCGGAACACAGGCCGATGGAGCCGGCCAGCACGAACGCGCCCTTGTAGTCCCATGCGTCGACGACGATCGCACCCATTCCGGAGCCCACGAGACCGGAGATGAGCTTCGAGCTGTAGACCATGCCGTAGTTGGAGGCGTTGTTGTTCTCACCGAAATAGTCGGCTGTCATGGCCGCGAACAGCGGGAAGATCGCGCCGCCGCCGAAGCCGGAGACCATGGAGCAGAAGAGGAAGAACGGCATGCTGCCCATCTGGCCCGAGACCAGCACGCCGAACTGCGCGCTGCCCAGCACCAGACACACGATGATCAGCGTGTTGCGGCGTCCGTAGCGGTCGGATATCCAGCCGATGACGCCACGGCCGGTGCCGTTGACGATGGCCTTCAGGGACATCGCGGTGGCCACGATCCCGCCCGCGAAGCCCATGTCCTTGCCGAACGGCACCTGGAAGGCGATGCCGAAGATATTGATGCCGGCCGTGCACAGCAGGCAGAACCACATCATCCACAGAACGGGCTGACGAGAGGCCTCCTTGGGGGTGTACTGCTTGGGCGACGGCGGGTTCTTCTCCAGCGCCCGGCGGATCTTCGGGTCGTCGGTGACCTTGAGCGGGTCGACGTGCGCGGGCCACCAGTTCTTCGGCGGGTCCTTGAAGAACCAGCCGGCCGACGCCACGACCAGGCACAGGCCGATGCCCACACAGGCGAGCACGGTCTGGTAGTTGCTCAGGTCCATGTACGAGGTGAACAGGAACACGAAGGGCACCGAGCCGTAGGCGAACCCGCCGTTGACGAAGCCGGTCTTGCCGCCCTTGCGCTCCGGATACCACTTGCCGACCATGTTGACGCAGGTCGCGTAGACGAGACCGGCGCCGATACCGCTGCACATGCCGAAGCCGAAGTAGGCCACGAGCACGTTCGGCGCGTACGCCAGCGACAGATAGCCGAGCATCGTGCCCACGGCGCCGAGCATCATCGCCGTACGGGCGGGCAGTTTGCCGCTCTCGCGCAACTGCCCGGCGGGGAAGGCCACGGCCGCCTGGAAGAACACCCAGACGCCCATCAGCCAGAAGATGTGTCCGCTGCTCCACAGATGAGCATCGTGGAGGGTGTCCTCCGCCGACGTGAACGCGTACTCGGCGGAGCTGATGCCCATCATGCCCACCCACGGCAGGAGGACCATCCACCTGCGCCGGCGGCCCATGATGTCGACATCGGACTCTCCGATGCGATACACGCGGCCATTGTGGTCCGTCACCTCCCGATACGGGACGGACGTCGAGTAGTCGATGGTTGTCATCTTGGTCAAGCACTCCTTGCGTCGAAAGATCTGGCCAGCGCCCCCTGTCCAAATGCCTTTCGTGCGCACACGGGTCCCGGGGCCTTGCCGACGCGCACCGTCGCTCGGCCCCTCCCTCACTCAGGTCACGTCAGATCACCCCGCTTGTCTTGAGAAGCCGCAATTCCTCGTCACCCAGCCCGAGTTCACCGATGTAGATCTCCTCGTTGTGCTGGCCGAGGAGGGGTGAGGGGGTGATGTGGGTGGGTGAGTCGGAGAGTTTGAGGGGGTTGCCCACGGTGGTGTAGGCGCCGCGTTCGGGATGCTCGACGGTGACGATCATGTCGTTCGCGGCGAGTGAGGCATCCTCGATGATCTCCCTGGTCGACAGGATCGGCCCGCAGGGAATGTTGTGCGCGTTCAGCTGCTCCAGCACGGCCCACTTGGGCAGGGTGACCGTCCATTCCTCGATCAGCTGGAACATCTTCGCCAGCTTCGGCAACCGCGCCTGAGGAGTCGCCCACTCAGGATCCTCGGCCAGCTCCGGGCGGCCGATCAGCTCACTGAGGGGCTGCCAGCCGACCGGCTGGACGATGACATACACGTAGTCGTTGGGCCCGCCCGGAGCACACCGCACCGCCCACCCCGGCTGCCCGCCCCCCGAGGCATTGCCCGAACGCGGGACCTCGTCCCCGAAATCATCGTTCGGATACTCGGGCAGCGGCCCGTGGGCGAGACGCTGCTGGTCACGCAGTTTGACGCGGCACAGGTTCAACACCGCATGCTGCATCGCCACGTTCACCCGCTGACCCCGCCCGGTGTGCCGACGCTGCAACAGCGCCGCCAGAATCCCCGCCACCGCGTGGATGCCGGTCCCGGAGTCACCGATCTGCGCACCCGTCGCCATCGGCGGCCCTTCCGCGTCCCCGGTCGTCGCCATCGACCCGCCCATCGCCTGCGCCACCACCTCGTACGCCTTGAAACCGGTGTACGGGCCCTCACCGAAACCCTTGATCGACGCATACACGATCCGCGGATTGATCTCCCTGATCCGCTCCCACGTGAACCCCATCCGGTCCACCGCCCCCGGCCCGAAGTTCTCCACCAGCACATCCGACCCACGGATCAGCTCCGTCAGGATCTCCTTGCCCCGCTCCGTCTTCGTGTTCAGCGTGATGCTGCGCTTGTTGCAGTTGAGCATCGTGAAGTACAGCGAGTCGACACCCGGGACGTCCCGCAACTGCCCGCGCGTGATGTCCCCGCCCGGCGCCTCCACCTTCACCACATCCGCCCCCAGCCACGCCAGCAACTGCGTCGCCGACGGACCCGACTGCACATGCGTCATGTCCAGGACACGCACACCCTCAAGAGCCATCGCTGTCATGGTCACCTCGCTTGGCACATTGCATACAGTCGACGAATACTGTATGAAGATTGTTATCCCGCATCCGATGGGTGATGTCCAGGGGTCGTGCACCACTTTTAAGACGGGAGCCGAATCATGGACCTTTACGAGCACCAGGCCCGGAGGCTCTTCCAGGAACACGGCATCCCGGTGCCGCGTGCGGAGGTCACCGACTCGCCGGCGGAAGCACGCGAGATCGCCCGCAGGCTCGGTGGCCGTGCAGTAGTCAAGGCGCAGGTGAAGACCGGGGGTCGGGGCAAGGCGGGCGGTGTGAGGCTCGCCGCCGATCCGCCCACGGCGGAGCTGACGGCACGTCAGATCCTCGGCATGGACATCAAGGGACACACGGTCGGGCAGGTCATGCTGGCCCAACCCGTGGACATCGAGGCCGAGTTCTATGTCTCGTACGTCCTCGATCGCGCGGCGGGCAGGTTTCTCGCCATCGCCTCCGCCGAGGGCGGTATGGACATCGAGGAAGTCGCCGCCAGCCGACCGGAGTCGGTCGCGCGCATCCATGTCGACCCGGTCGAGGGTGTCACCTCCGCGAAGGCGGGGGAGATCGCCGACGCGGCCGGGCTGCCGGCACAGACCGTCGACGTCCTCGTACGGCTGTGGCAGGTGCTGGTCCGCGAGGACGCCGTTCTCGTCGAGGTCAACCCGCTCGTGCGGACCCGGCAGGGGCAGATCCTCGCCCTGGACGGCAAGGTGACCCTGGACGACAACGCCCGCTTCCGGCAGGCCCGTTGGGGTGACGAGAGTGTCGCGCACGACGATCCGCTGGAGGCGGCGGCCGCCGCGAAGGGACTCAACTACGTCAAGCTGGACGGCGAGGTCGGCGTCATCGGCAACGGGGCGGGCCTGGTCATGTCGACGCTCGACGTAGTCGCCGGCTGCGGCGCCCGCCCTGCCAACTTCCTCGACATCGGTGGCGGCGCCTCGGCCCGGATCATGGCCGACGGCCTGTCCGTCATCCTCTCCGACCCGGCCGTGAAGTCGGTGTTCGTCAACGTCTTCGGCGGGATCACGGCCTGCGACGCCGTCGCCGACGGCATCGTGCAGGCCCTGGAAGCGGTCGAGTTGACCAAACCGCTCGTGGTGCGGCTCGACGGCAACAACGCCGCCCGGGGCCGCGCCATCCTCGACGGCCGTGCCCACCCCCTGGTGCAGCAGGCCACCACCATGGACGGCGCCGCCCGCCGCGCCGCCCAACTCGCCAACACCAGCTGAAGGAGCGGCGCATGGCCGTCTTTCTCACCAAGGAGTCCAAGGTCCTCGTCCAGGGCATGACGGGCGGCGAGGGCATGAAGCACACCCGGCGCATGCTCGCGGCCGGCACGAACATCGTCGGCGGCGTCAACCCTCGCAAGGCCGGGCAGAGCGTCGACTTCGACGAACGAGCCGTCCCTGTCTTCGGATCGGTCGCCGAGGGCATCCGGGCGACCGGCGCCGACGTCAGCGTCGTCTTCGTACCGCCCGCCTTCGCCAAGTCTGCCGTCGTCGAGGCCGCCGACGCCGGCATCGGGCTGGCCGTCGTCATCACCGAGGGCATCCCCGTCCATGACTCCGTGGCCTTCACCTCGTACGCGAAGGGGAAGGGCACCCGGATCATCGGCCCCAACTGTCCTGGCCTGATCACTCCGGGCCAGTCCAACGCGGGCATCATCCCCGCGGACATCACCAGGTCCGGCCGCGTCGGCCTGGTGTCCAAGTCGGGCACGCTCACCTACCAACTCATGGACGAGCTGCGCGACATCGGCTTCTCGACCTGTGTCGGCATCGGCGGCGACCCCGTCGTCGGCACCACCCACATCGACTGCCTGGCCGCCTTCCAGGACGACCCCGACACCGAACTCGTGGTGCTCATCGGGGAGATCGGCGGCGACGCCGAGGAGCTCGCCGCCGCCTACATCCGCGACCACGTCACCAAGCCGGTCGTCGGTTACATCGCCGGCTTCACCGCGCCCGAGGGCAAGACCATGGGCCACGCGGGCGCCATCGTGTCCGGCTCCTCCGGCACGGCGCAGGCGAAGAAGGCGGCCCTGGAGGCAGCCGGCGTCCAGGTCGGAGACACCCCGACCGAGACGGCCCGCCTGGTGCTCGCCCGACTGGAATCAGGCCGCTGACACCAGGCCTGCTCGACACGGAATCCCAGCACACCTCACCCCCCCCGCCCCCGACTGTGCACCGAGAGCGGAGACACCGCATGACATCCACCCTCAACTCGAGCCTCAACTCCACCCCCCTCGTGGTGAAGTCCGGTACGACCTGGGACGACGCCTGGCAGCGCTGCCTCGCCGTCGCCCCCGAGGCGTTCCGTGACGACCGCGTCCTCAACCTCTGGAACTCCGCCTGGCAGGCGGACGGCCGGGCGCTGCCCGCCACCAGCCCCGTCGACGGCAGCCCCATCGCCGGCCCGCCCCGCCTCGACCGGGAAGCCGCCCACCACGCCGTCCGCGCCTCCCTCGACCAGCACCGGGCCTGGCGGCACATCCCGCTCGCCGAGCGCCGGGCCCGTGTCGCGGCCACCCTCGACGCCCTCACCCAGCACCGCGAGCTCCTCGCCCTGCTCCTCGTCTGGGAGATCGGCAAGCCCTGGCGGCTCGCCCAGGCCGACGTCGACCGGGCCATCGACGGGGTGCGCTGGTACGTCGACGGCATCGAGCCGATGGTCGAGGGCCGGGCATCGCTGGACGGCCCGGTGTCCAACATCGCGAGCTGGAACTACCCGATGAGCGTGCTCGTTCACGCATTGCTGGTCCAGGCACTGGCGGGCAACGCGGTCATCGCCAAGACCCCGACCGACGGTGGCGTCGCCTGTCTCACCCTGGCCTGCGCACTCGCCGCCCGCGAGGGGATACCCGTCACCCTCGTCAGCGGCAGCGGCGGCGAATTGTCGGAGGCGCTGGTGAAGGCGCCCGAGATCGGCTGCGTCTCCTTCGTCGGCGGCCGCGACACCGGCGCCGCGGTGGCCACGGCCGTCGCCGACCTCGGCAAGCGGCACATCCTCGAACAGGAAGGACTCAACACCTGGGGCATCTGGAACTACTCGGACTGGGACACGCTCACGGCGGTCATCCCCAAGCTCTTCGACTACGGCAAGCAGCGCTGCACCGCGTACCCGCGCTTCGTCGTCCAGCGCGAGCTGTTCGACGAGTTCCTCACGGCGTACCTCCCGGCCGTGCGCTCACTGAGCGTCGGACACCCGCTGGCCGTGGCGAAGGCCGACGACCCCTACCCGGCCCTCGACTTCGGCCCGGTCATCAACGCGGCCAAGGCCAAGGAACTGCACGACCAGATCGCCGAAGCCATCAACCGCGGCGCCGTTCCGCTGCACCGCGGCGCGCCCGAGGAGGCCCGCTTCCTGCCCGGGCAGGACACCTCGGCCTACGTCCAGCCCGTCACCCTGCTCAACCCGCCCCCGTCCTCCCCGCTGCACCACGCGGAACCGTTCGGCCCGGTCGACACCATCGTCCTGGTCGACACGGAGGCCGAACTGCTGGCCGCCATGAACGCCTCCAACGGCGCCCTGGTCGCCACCCTGTCCACGGACGACCAGTCGACCTTCGACCGGCTCTCACCCCAGATCCGCGCGTTCAAGGTCGGCCACGGCAAGCCGCGCTCCCGCGGCGACCGCGACGAACTGTTCGGCGGCTTCGGCGCCTCTTGGCGCGGCGCGTTCGTCGGCGGTGAGCTGCTGGTGCGCGCGGTGACCCAGGGCCCTGCGGACGAACGCCTCCCCGGGAACTTCCCGGAGTACCAGCTCATGCCGTGAGGCACGCCCCGGGCGGCGCCCCGCGAGGGCGCCGCCCGGCAGCGACGAACTCAACTCTCTGCCGGTATGCAATATGCAAAACGAATAGGGATGGGGTGGCGAGCATGACAATGGCTCTTGAGGGTGTTCGTGTCCTGGACATGACGCATGTGCAGTCGGGTCCGTCGGCGACGCAGTTGCTGGCGTGGCTGGGGGCGGATGTGGTGAAGGTGGAGGCGCCGGGCGGGGACATCACGCGCGGGCAGTTGCGGGACGTCCCGGGTGTCGACTCGCTGTACTTCACGATGCTCAACTGCAACAAGCGCAGCATCACGCTGAACACGAAGACGGAGCGGGGCAAGGAGATCCTGACGGAGCTGATCCGTGGGTCGGATGTGCTGGTGGAGAACTTCGGGCCGGGGGCGGTGGACCGGATGGGGTTCACGTGGGAGCGGATCAGGGAGATCAATCCGCGGATCGTGTATGCGTCGATCAAGGGTTTCGGTGAGGGCCCGTACACCGGTTTCAAGGCGTACGAGGTGGTGGCGCAGGCGATGGGCGGGTCGATGGCGACGACCGGGGACGCGGACGGGCCGCCGATGGCGACGGGTGCGCAGATCGGTGACTCCGGGACCGGCATCCACGCGGTGGCGGGGATTCTGGCGGCGCTGTTGCAGCGTCGGCACACCGGGCGGGGTCAGCGGGTGAACGTGGCGATGCAGCATGCGGTGTTGAACCTGTGCCGCGTCAAACTGCGTGACCAGCAGCGTCTCGCCCACGGGCCGCTGCCCGAGTATCCGAACGATGATTTCGGGGACGAGGTCCCGCGTTCGGGCAATGCCTCGGGGGGCGGGCAGCCGGGGTGGGCGGTGCGGTGTGCTCCGGGCGGGCCCAACGACTACGTGTATGTCATCGTCCAGCCGGTCGGCTGGCAGCCCCTCAGTGAGCTGATCGGCCGCCCGGAGCTGGCCGAGGATCCTGAGTGGGCGACTCCTCAGGCGCGGTTGCCGAAGCTGGCGAAGATGTTCCAGCTGATCGAGGAATGGACGGTCACCCTGCCCAAGTGGGCCGTGCTGGAGCAGCTGAACGCGCACAACATTCCCTGCGGGCCGATCCTGTCGACCAGGGAGATCATCGAGGATGCCTCACTCGCCGCGAACGACATGATCGTCACCGTCGAGCATCCCGAACGCGGCGCCTACACCACCGTGGGCAACCCCCTCAAACTCTCCGACTCACCCACCCACATCACCCCCTCACCCCTCCTCGGCCAACACAACGAGGAGATCTACATCGGTGAACTCGGCCTGACGCTGGACGAGTTGCCGCTGCTCAAGACGCAGGGGGTCATCTGATGTCGGTCACCGACCAGCTCGTGAAGTCCAACCGGGACTACGCGACCGGGTTCACCGACCCAGGCATTGACGCCCGCCCGGTTCTGGGGGTGGCCGTCGTGGCGTGCATGGACGCGCGCATCGATCTGCACGCCGCGTTGGGGCTGCAACTCGGTGATTGTCACACCGTCCGGAACGCGGGCGGGGTGGTGACCGACGACGTGATCCGGTCCCTCGCCATCAGCCAGCGCAAGCTGGGCACCCGGAGCGTCGTCCTGATCCACCACACCGGCTGCGGTCTGGAGGCGATCACCGAGGACTTCCGCACCGAGCTGGAGATGGAGGTCGGCCAGCGCCCGGCCTGGGCCGTGGAGTCCTTCCGGGACGTCGACCAGGACGTACGGCAGTCCATGCAGCGGGTGCGCACCAGCCCGTTCCTGCTGCACACCGACGACGTGCGCGGCTTCGTCTTCGACGTGAAGACGGGTCGGCTACACGAGGTCGACCCGACGCGTTGACCCGGTCACCGCCGCGATCTGCTCGCAGTAGAAGTCGGTCGTGTTCCGCGTGTGCCGGCGCATGAGGTCCTCGGCCAGGTCGGGGTCGCCGTCGGCGATGGCCTGGATGATCAGGGCATGCTCGTGCCAGGCGTCCTGGCCGCGGGGCTTGGCGATCGGCATGTAGTACCAGCGGACGCGGCGGTCGACCTGCGGGATGAGCTCGGCGAGGACCGCGTTGCGGGACAGGAGCGTGATGTGGCCGTGGAGGTCGGCGTTGGCCTCCACGATCGCGCGGGCGTCCCCGGCCGCGAGGGCGGTGAGGCCGGCCTGCTGGAGCTCCCACAGCCGGGCGACGTCGCGCGCGGTGGCGTGCCGGGCGGCGTCCCGCGCCGAGCGGGTCTCCAGCAGGGCCCGGACGCTGAGGAGTTGGGCGCATTCCTCGGTCGTGGGGGAGTGCACGAAGGCCCCCTGGGAAGGGCGCAGATCGACCCAGCCGGCGGTCTGGAGTCGTTGCAGCGCCTCGCGGATCGGCTGGCGGCTGACGCCGAGTTCCTCGGCGAGCTCGGCCTCGACGAGGTGCTGGCCGGGCTTGAGGGAGCCGTTGATGATCAGCTCGGTGAGGGCGTCGTAGACGGCCTGGCGGAGCGGTGCGGGTCGCGCGATGGGGCCGTGGGCTGTCACTGCGGGTGTGTCGGGCATGGGCCCTCTCTCCCTCGTGGACGTGACGTGGAAGTGGCAAGGAATTTCCCGGCCCCGACCTCTGGTGCCGGGACACGGATGCAGAATACTGTATGCAATCATCGATCGGCAGTAGTCCAACAGTGGTCCAACAGCCACTCCCGAGGGGGTCGCCCCGTGTCCTACCGCACCGCTCTCTCAGAAGTCCTGACCAGTGTCGTCACTCCGGCCGCCGAACTGGCAGCCGTGCGGGGCAGGTTCCCCCGCGCCGCGGTGACGGCCCTCGGACGTGCCCGGCTGCTGGGGCTCACCGTCTCCACGTCGTACGGCGGCGGGGGACAGGGGCTGCCGGAGGCCGCCGAGGTGGTGGCCCGTACCGCACGCGTCTGCCCGGCCACGGCGGCCGTCCTCGGGTCCCACTACGCGGCGGTCGCCGTCATCGAGGCGTACGGCGGCTCGTGGGTGCGTACGGAGATCGCGGCCGGCCGCCATCTCAGCAGCCTCGCCCTCGCGGAGACGGAGGCGCAAGGGGAGGACGACCTGCTCGCGCCGCACTCCAGTGCCGTCCGGTCCGGTGGCGTCGTCGCGCTGCGGGCCCGTAAGCACCGGGTGGTGGCGGCCGGGGAGGCCGACAGCTATGTGTGGTCCTCCCGTCCGCTCGCCACGCCCGACGGTCTCACGCTGTGGGGTGTTCCGGCGCATGCCCCGGACCTGTTCGTGCCGGCCCGGCCCGGCGGCGCGGGGCCGTACGGCAGTGGGACGTCCACGGTGTTCGCCGACCCGGTTCTCGTCCCTGCCGACGCGATGCTCGGCGCGGACGGTGCCGGGCAGGACATCGTGCGGCGTACGGTCCTGCCGTGGCTGCGCGAGCTACGGGCCGCCGGGAGCACGGGAGTTCAGGCCCCGCAGGCGGTCGGCGTCACCGCTTCCCGCCCGACCGCCTCCTTGACGCCCTCTTGAACGCCCGCCGTCTTGAACGCCCGCCGTCTTGAACGCCCGCCGTCTTGAACGCCCGGCGTCTTGAACGCCCGCCGTCTTGAACCCCCGCCGTCTTGAACCCCCGCCCGTCCGGAACTCCCGCCGTCCGGAACCCAAGCCGGCCTGAACTCCCGGCATCCGGTACTCCCGGCATTCGGGACTCCGAAATCCGGAACTCCCTTAGGAAGGCGACGAGTTGTGTCAGCCCCGCTCCGTCTTTGCGGCGAACTGCTTGCGGTAGAAGTCGGCCGTGCGCTCGGCGTGCTTGCGCATCACCTCGCCCGCCCGGTCCGCGTCCCCCTTGGCGACGGCCTTGATGAGCTGGCTGTGCTCGTTCCAGGCCTCCTTGCCGCGGGGCTTGGCGATGGGCGTGTAGTACCAGCGCACCTTCTGGCCCACCTGGCCGAGCATTTCGGCGAGGACGTCGTTGGCGGCCACGGAGGTGATGAAGGAGTGCAGGGTCGTGTTGGCGGCGACCAGCCGATCGACGTCACCCTCGGCGAGCGCGTCGACGCCCTCCTGGTGGAGCTCCCAGAGGCGCTCGACGTCCTCGGGCTTCGCGTTCTGGGCGGCGAGTTGTGCCGAGTAGGTCTCCAGGACCGCGCGGACGCCGAGGAGTTGGGCCGCCTCCTCCTCGGTGGGGGAGTGCACGAACGCGCCCTGGGCGGGCCGCAGATCGACCCAGCCGGCGGTCTGGAGGCGCTGGAGGGCCTCGCGCACCGGCTGGCGGCTGACCCCGAGGTGCTCGGCGAGCTCGGCCTCGACCAGGTGCTGGCCGGGCTTGAGGGAGCCGTTGACGATCAGCTCGGTCAGGGCGTCGTACACGGCCTGGCGCAGTGGTGCCGGGCGGGTGACGCGCCGGGTCGCCGCAGCCGTGAGTGCCTCGCGCATGGTCGTCCTGTTCTGCCGTCGAGAGGGTCAGCCGCCGGGCGTTGCCGACGACGGCGTCAGGATACAGGTTTTGGTATGCAACATGGCGTGGCCTGTAGACCATCGGCGCGGGACGCCTGCCGAGAGCCACGGTCTTCTGCGACTGTCGTCTGTATACAGAAGCCTGTATGAGGTATTGTCTCAGTCTCCTTCAGCCCTCGCCGGGGACCCGTGTGACGGAAGGCGAAGCGATCATGACGACCAGCGGGAGTGATGTGACGGTCGAGAGCGTGGTCCGGAGGGTGGTGGCCGATCACCGGGGTCAACGCGGCGCGCTGCTGCCCGTACTGCACGCCGTGCAGGCCGAGTTGGGGCATGTGCCACAAGAGGCGATCCCGGTCCTGGCCGACGAACTCAACCTCTCCCGGGCGGACGTCCATGGAGTGGTGACCTTCTACCACGACTTCCGCCGCGAGCCCGCGGGCCGCACCACGGTCCGCATCTGCCGGGCCGAGGCCTGCCAGGCGCTGGGCGCCGACGGTCTGGTGAGCTATGCGCGCGAGGCCGGACTGACGCTCGGCGAGACCACGGCGGACGGCACGGTCACCGTCGAGCAGGTCTTCTGCCTGGGCAACTGTGCACTGGGGCCCTCGGTCGAGGCGAACGGTCGGCTGTACGGAAGGGTGGGCCCGGCCCGCCTGGGCTCGATCCTCAACGGGACGGTGTGATGATGAGCGACGCTTCCCACTCCGCGGCCGTGGTCTACGTCCCCCGCGACTCGGCGGCCCGCTCCGTCGGCGCGGACGAGGTCGCCGCCGCTCTTCAAGGCGCCGCCACACGCGGCGACTTCGCGATCGACGTCGTACGCAACGGATCGCGCGGCATGCTCTGGCTGGAGCCGATGATCGAGGTGGTCACCCCGCGGGGCCGTGTCGGCTACGGCCCCGTGGCCCCCGAGGACGTCGACGGACTTCTCGCCGCCGGCCTGCTCGACGGCGCGGACCACCCGCTGCGTCTCGGCCTCGTCGACGAACTCCCTTGGCTGGCACGGCAGACGAGGGTCACCTTCGCCCGGGTCGGCATCACCGACCCCCTCTCCCCGGCCGACTATGTCGAACACGGCGGGCTCAAGGGACTCCGCGCCGCCCTCGACATGGCCCCCTCCGAGGTCGTCGCCGCCGTCACCGAGTCGGGACTCCGCGGTCGCGGCGGCGCCGGATTCCCGGCCGGCATCAAATGGAAGACGGTCCTGGACTGCGCCGACGAGCTGAAGTTCGTCTGCTGCAACGCCGACGAGGGCGACAGCGGGACCTTCGCCGACCGGATGGTCATGGAGGGCGACCCGTTCCTGCTGATCGAGGGCATGACCATCGCCGCCCACGCCGTCGGCGCGACCGAGGGCTACCTCTACATCCGCTCCGAATACCCGGACGCCATCGCCACGATGCGCGAGGCCATCGAACTCGCCCGCGAGCAGGGCTGGTTGGGCCAGGGCATCCTCGGTTCGACGCTCGACTTCGACCTGCATGTACGCGTCGGCGCCGGCGCGTACATCTGCGGTGAGGAGACCTCCATGCTGGAGAGCCTGGAGGGCAAGCGCGGCATGGTCCGGGCGAAACCGCCGATCCCGGCGATCGAGGGCCTGTTCGGCAAGCCGACCGTGGTGAACAACGTCCTGACCCTCACCACCGTCCCCGTCGTCCTCGCCGACGGCCCCCAGGCCTACCAGGACCTCGGCGTCGGCCGCTCCCGCGGCACCCAGGTCTTCCAGCTCGGCGGCAACATCGCGCGCGGCGGGATCGTGGAGACCGCGTTCGGCATCACGCTGCGCGAGCTGATCGAGGACTACGGCGGCGGCACCCGCACCGGACGCCCGGTGCGAACGGTTCAGGTCGGCGGGCCGCTCGGCGCGTATCTGCCGGAGTCGCAGTTCGAACTGCCCATGGACTACGAGGCGTTCGCCGAGGCCGGCGCGATGCTCGGGCACGGCGGTGTCGTCGTCTTCGACGACAGCGTGGACATGGCCGCGCAGGCCCGGTTCGCGATGGAGTTCTGCGCGGAGGAGTCCTGCGGCAAGTGCACCCCCTGCCGGGTCGGGGCCGTACGCGGTGTCGAGGTGATCGACAAGATCGTCGCCGGCACGCACCGCGACGAGAACCTCGCCCTGCTCGAAGACCTCTGCGACCTGATGACCGACGGTTCGCTCTGCGCCATGGGCGGGCTGACCCCGATGCCCGTGCGCAGCGCGCTCGCCCACTTCCCCGACGACTTCCTCGGCGGGCGCAGGCTCCTGGACATCCACCCCGTGAACACGAGGACGGAGGGCACGGTATGACGCTCCTCAAGGAACCCGACTTCGGAACACCGGAGCGACCGGGCCCGGCCACGGTGTCCGTCGAGATCGACGGACTGCCGGTGACGGTGCCCGAAGGCACCTCGGTGATGCGCGCCGCCGCCGAGGCCGGGGTCGACATTCCCAAACTCTGCGCCACCGACAGCCTGGACGCCTTCGGCTCCTGCCGTCTGTGCGTGGTGGAGATCGACGGCCGCCGCGGCACCCCGGCCTCCTGCACCACCCCCTGCTCCGACGGCATGCAGGTGAGCACCCAGACGCCGAAGGTGGAGAAACTCCGCCAGGGCGTCATGGAGCTCTACATCTCCGACCACCCCCTCGACTGCCTCACCTGCCCCGCCAACGGCGACTGCGAACTCCAGGACATGGCAGGCGTGGTGGGCCTCAGGCAGGTCCGCTACGGCTACGAGGGCGCCAACCACCTCGATGCCGAGAAGGACACCTCCAACCCCTACTTCGACTTCGACCCGGCCAAGTGCATCGCCTGCTCCCGCTGTGTCCGCGCCTGCGGTGAGGTCCAGGGCACGTTCGCGCTCACCATCGAGGGGCGCGGCTTTGAGTCCAAGGTCTCGCCGGGCGCGGGGGAGTCCTTCATGGACTCCGAGTGCGTCTCCTGCGGCGCCTGCGTCCAGGCATGCCCGACATCCACGCTCCAGGAGCGCTCGGTCGTCGAACTCGGCATGCCCACCAGGTCCGTTGTCACCACCTGCGCGTACTGCGGTGTCGGCTGCTCCTTCAAGGCCGAGCTGCGCGGCGACGAACTCGTGCGCATGGTCCCGTACAAGGACGGCGGCGCCAACGAGGGCCACTCCTGTGTGAAGGGCCGCTTCGCCTTCGGCTACGCCACCCACCCCGACCGCCGACTCAAGCCCATGGTCCGTGACCGGATCACCGACCCGTGGCGCGAGGTCGAGTGGGACGAGGCGATCGGCACGGTCGCCCGCCGTATGCGCGAGATCCAGGACCGGCACGGCTCGGGCGCGGTCGGCGCCATCACCTCCTCCCGCTGCACCAACGAGGAGGTGTACGTCGTCCAGAAGATGGTCCGCGCGGCCTTCGGCAACAACAACGTCGACACCTGTGCCCGCGTCTGCCACTCCCCGACGGGATACGGCCTCAAGCAGACCTTCGGCGAGTCGGCGGGCACCCAGGACTTCCGTTCCGTGGCGCAGGCCGACGTCATCATGGTCATCGGCGCCAACCCCACCGACGGCCACCCGGTGTTCGCCTCCCGTATGAAGCGCCGGCTGCGCGAGGGCGCCAAGCTCATCGTCGTGGACCCGCGCCGCATCGACCTGGTCCGCTCCCCGCACATCGAGGCCGAGCACCACCTCCAGCTGCGGCCCAGCACCAATGTCGCGGTGGTCAACGCCATGGCCCACGTGGTCGTCACCGAGGGGCTGGTCGACCGGGACTTCGTGGCCGCCCGCTGTGAAGGCTTCGACGACTGGGCCGAGTTCGTCGCGCGGACGGAGAACAGCCCCGAGGCGGTCGAGGAGATCACCGGCGTACCGGCCGCCGAACTCCGCGCCGCCGCACGGCTGTACGCGACGGCCCCCAACGGCGCCATCTACTACGGCCTCGGCGTCACCGAGCACAGCCAGGGCTCGACCATGGTCATGGGTATGGCCAACCTCGCGATGGCCTGCGGCAACATCGGCCGCGACGGCGTCGGAGTGAACCCGCTGCGGGGGCAGAACAACGTCCAGGGCTCCTGCGACATGGGCTCCTTCCCGCACGAACTCCCCGGCTACCGCCACGTCTCGGACGACGCGGTCCGCACCGTCTTCGAGAACCTCTGGGGCGGAACCCTCCTCGCCGAGCCGGGACTTCGCATCCCCAACATGTTCGACGCGGCCATCGACGGCACCTTCCGCGGCCTGTTCGTCCACGGCGAGGACATCGCCCAGTCCGACCCCAACCTGAAGCATGTCACCGCCGCCCTGGAGGCGATGGAACTCGTCGTCGTCCAGGACCTGTTCCTCAACGAGACGGCCAAGTTCGCGCACGTCTTCCTGCCGGGAGCCTCGTTCCTGGAGAAGGACGGCACGTTCACCAACGCCGAGCGCCGCATCAACCGTGTCCGCGCGGTGATGAAGCCCAAGACGGGCAAGCACGAGTGGCAGATCGTGAGCGAGATCGCCACCGCCATGGGGTACCCGATGGCGTACGACCACCCGGGCCAGATCATGGACGAGATCGCCGCCGTCACTCCGACGTTCACCGGTGTCTCCTTCGACCTGCTCGACAAGCTGGGCAGCGTCCAGTGGCCGTGCAATGAGGAGTCCCCGGAGGGTACGCCCATCATGCACGTGGACGAATTCGTGCGCGGCAAGGGGAAGTTCGTGGTCACGTCGTACGTGCCGACCAACGAACGCAGCACCCGGCGCTTCCCGTTGGTCCTGACGACCGGCCGCATCCTCAGCCAGTACAACGTCGGTGCGCAGACCCGCCGTACCGGCAACGTCGCCTGGCACGCCGAGGACATCCTGGAGCTGCATCCGCATGACGCGGAGGACCGCGGCATCAAGAACGGTGACATGGTCACCCTGGCCAGCCGGGTGGGACAGACCACCCTGCGGGCGGAGATCTCCGACCGGATGCCGACCGGGGTCGTCTACACGACCTTCCACCACCCGGTGACCGGTGCGAACGTCGTGACCACCGAGAACTCCGACTGGGCGACCAACTGCCCGGAGTACAAGGTGACCGCCGTGCAGGTGGGCCTCGCGACGGTGGGGGCCTGAGATGACAGCGACCGTGCCGTCCGAGCAGCGGATGGCGAACGACATCGCCAGGAACCTCCGGCATCTGCCCGAGGAGCGGGCCGCCGAGGAGATCGCGGGGCACATCGGCCGGTTCTGGGACCCGCGGATGCGGGCCCGGCTGTACGAGTACGCCGATGCCGGGGCGGAGGGTCTTGACCCCTTGGTGGTCGCCGCGGTGAAGCTCCTGCGCTGAGCGGCGTCGACCTTGACGCGGGGCGTGTCCGGGGCTGTACACGTCGAACGGATACTGCATACAGTATCTGCGTCGACCGTCTACAGTCCCGGCCTGCCCGGCGAGAGAGGAGTCGTTCATGCTGTTCCGGCAGCTTGAGTACTTCGTGGCGGTGGCGAGGGAACGGCACTTCGCCCGGGCGGCCGAATCCTGCTTCGTGTCGCAGCCGGCGCTCTCGGCGGCGATCGCCAAGCTGGAGCGGGAGCTCAACGTCACGCTGATCAACCGAGGCCACACCTACCAGGGCCTCACCCCGGAGGGCGAGCGTCTCGTCGTATGGGCCAAGCGGATCCTCGCCGAGCAGGACGCCTTCAAGGCCGAGGTCGCCGCCGTCCAGTCCGGCATCACGGGCACGCTGCGGCTCGGCACCGACCCCACGGCGTCCACGACCCTGGCGCTGCCCGTCGCCGCGTTCTGCGCCGCCCACCCGCTGGCCAAGGTGCAGGTCCGCTCCCGGCTGTCGACGAAGGAACTCCACCGCCAGCTGAGGGACTTCGAACTCGACGTGGCGATCGCCCACTTCGACCCCGGCGACCAGGAGGGACTCCAGGTCGTCCCCCTCTACCAGGAGCGGTACATGCTGCTGGTCTCCCACGACCAGCCCGTCGCCCAGTCCGCCACCGTCTCCTGGGCGGACGCGGCCCAGCTGCCGCTCGCGATGCTGACGCCCGACATGCGGATCCGGCAGATCGTCGACACCGTCTTCGCCGAGAAGGGGTTCGTGGTGACCCCGCAGATCGAGACGGACTCGATCGCCTCCCTCTACGCACACGTGGGCGGTGGCGGCTGGGCGAGCATCGTGCCGCACACCTGGCTGCGGGCGCTGCCGGTCGTGGGCCGGACCCGGGCGCTGCCCCTCGTGGACCCGGCGGCCGGCGCCCAGGTCTCGGTGGCGATCCACGCGGGCACCCCCGGCTCGGTCGCCGCCCGCGCCTTCGTCGACGCGGCGACGGGCCTGTCCCTGGACGACGTCTTCGCCCGCCCCCTCCCGACCACCGCCCCCCTCGTCCAGGCCGTCCCCTGACGCTCACGGCGCATACCGCGCCTGTACGGCCTTGCGGTCCAGCCCTCCCTTGGCGGTGTACGGCAGCGCGGCGACCACCTCGACCCGGTCGGGCACCTCGAACGCGGCGAGCCGGTCCCGGCAGTACCGCAGGATCTCCGCGACCCCGACGTCACCGTCCCGCACCACCACGGCCGCACCCACCAGCTGCCCGTACGTCCCGTCCGGTACGGCGAACACGGCCGCCTCCGCCACCCCCGGGCACCCGGCGAGGATGTCCTCGACATGCTCGGGCGCGATCTTCTCCCCGCCCCGGTTGATGAGGTTCTTGATCCGCCCGGTCAGCGACAGATACCCGTCCTCGTCCAGCGTGCCGAGGTCACCCGTGCGCAGCCACCCGTCGACGAAGCTGTACGACGACTCGTCCGGGTCGGCGAGATAGCCACGGGCGACGGTGGGACCGTGCACCCACACCTCGCCCTCCACGCCCACGGGACAGGTGCGTCCGTCGCGGTCGACGACGCGCACCTCGACCCCGGTCGGCCGGCCGACGGACCCCTGCCGCAACTCGCCCCGCCCCGGCAGGGGTTCGCTGGTCGCCTGATGGGAGGCCTCGGTCATCCCGTACGCGCAGAGCAGGGGCGCGCCGAACGTTCGCTCCAACGCCCGCTGCGTCGCCGTGTTGAGCGGCGCGCTGCAACTGCGGACGAACTTCAGTGGCGGCGCCTGCGGCCCCGGGTACTCCTGCTCCGAGCGGTCCAGCAGGATCTCGTGAATGGCAGGCACCGCGGTGAACCACGTGGCGGCCACGGCCCGCATGTCGTCCCAGAACGTCCCCGCCGAGAACCGCCCCCTCTCGGGCAGCAGCACACAGCCGCCGCTCGCCAGCGACGACAGCAGCGCCGCGAACAGCCCGTGCCCGTGGAAGAACGGCATCACCGCGACCGTCGCGTCACCCGGCCCCAACTCGTAGGTGGCGCAGATGTTCTGCACGGACGCCGTCACGTTCGCGTGGGTGAGCGGAACCATCTTCGCGAGGGCGGTGGTCCCGGCGGTGAAGAGAACCAGGGCGTCATCACCCGACAACTCGGCCGAGGCGCCCAGCACCCGCGGCGCCTGCCCGGGGGCCAGCGCGACCGACGCCGAACCCGCTCGCGAGGCATCCACCCGCAGTGGCCAGACAGGAACGGGCGGCCGGACATCGCTCACCGGCGGCCCCGCGAGGACCGCCCTCGCCCCCAAGGCCCCGATCCGCGCCGACAGTTGTGTCCCCGGCAGGGCCGGGTCGAGCGGCGCGACCACCAGCCCCGCCCGCGCCGCACCGAGCAACGCCACCACGAACTCCGCGGTGTTGGCGGACAGCACCCCGACCGCGTCACCCCGCCCCAGCCCCGCCCCGCCGAGCCGGGCAGCCAGGTCGTCGGCCAGCCCGGCGAGCGCCCGGTAGGACAGCTGCACCCGCCCGCCACCGACGACGAGGGCACGGGCGTAGGGACGTTCCCGGACCTGCCGGTCGAGCAGGTCGACGAGACCGGTGAGTGCCGGAGGCCGGTACCGGCCCGCGCCGCGCACGGATGCCGCGATCACAGCGGCCATGCCCCCACCCCCTAGCGCCAGGTCCGACGGAACAGTCCTCTGCGAGCCTGCGGCGGCCTTCGGCGGGCGTCCAATACGCACTGCCGAACGGTCGATAACGGGCCTCTATCAAGGGAGTTGCGAGCCCCTTCCACGGCTCTCGATAGAAGTTGCTTATCGGCTGGTCGCCGATGGGTCTTGGACGGGCGCGCACGCGCTGCGGATGGTGAGAGGAGTAGCCGCACCGGCAGGACCTGCCCAAGGAGGACCCCGGACCATGACCGCCCCCTCGACACAGGAGACCGCGGCAGCAGCCGACGTGCCGACCGAGCTCACCGACGGGTACCACCTGGTCGTCGACGCGCTCAAGATGAACGACGTCGACACCATCTACGGGGTCGTCGGCATCCCGATCACCGACCTCGCCCGTCTCGCCCAGGCCCAGGGCATCCGCTACATCGGCTTCCGGCACGAGAGCAACGCCGGACACGCGGCGGCCGCCGCCGGCTACCTCACCAAGAAACCGGGCGTGGCCCTGACGGTGTCGGCACCGGGCTTCCTCAACGGCCTGGTCGCCCTGGCGAACGCGACCACCAACTGCTTCCCCATGGTGCAGATCTCCGGCTCCAGCGAGCGTCACCTCGTCGACCTCAAGCAGGGCGACTACGAGGAGATGGACCAGCTCGCCGCCGCGCAGCCGTTCGTCAAGGCCGCCTACCGCGTGAGCCGCGTCGAGGACATCGGCCGCGGTATCGCCCGCGCCCTGCGTACCGCCATCTCCGGGCGCCCCGGCGGCGTCTATCTCGACATTCCTGCCGCCGTGCTCGGCGCCATCCTGCCGAAGGCGGAGGGCGACCGCACCCTCAGCCGCCTCGTCGACCCCGCGCCGCGCCAGCTCCCCGCGCCGGAGGCGGTGGACCGCGCGATCGAGCTGCTGGCCTCCGCCGAGCGCCCGCTGGTCGTCCTCGGCAAGGGCGCGGCCTACGCCCAGGCGGACGACAAGGTACGGGAGTTCATCGAGTCGACGGGCATCCCGTACGTACCGATGTCGATGGCGAAGGGCCTGCTGCCCGACGACCACCCCCAGTCGGCCGCCACCGCCCGCTCCCTGGCGCTGAAGAAGGCCGACGTCGTGATGCTGATCGGCGCCCGCCTCAACTGGCTCCTCGGCCACGGCCAGGCGGGCTGGAACCCGGACGCCAAGTTCGTCCAGATCGACATCGACCCCAAGGAGATGGACAGCAACCAGCCCATCGCCGCCCCGCTCGTCGGCGACATCGAGTCGGTGCTCGACGCCCTCGCCGAACGCACCAAGCCCGGCCAGATCCAGGCCCCTTCGGCCTGGCGCGACGAACTGGGGGCGCGCTCCGCGCAGAACGTCGCCAAGATGGCCCAGCGCCTGGCGGCCGACCCGCACCCCATGCAGTTCATGGGCGCCCTGAAGGCCGTACGCGACGTCATCCACGCCCGCCCGGAGACCTACCTCGTCAACGAGGGCGCCAACGCCCTGGACATCGCGCGCAACGTCATCGACATGCACGTACCGCGCCACCGCCTCGACAGCGGTACCTGGGGCGTCATGGGCATCGGCATGGGGTACGCCATAGCCGCCGCCGTCGAGAGCGGACAGCCGGTCGTGGCCGTCGAGGGCGACAGCGCCTTCGGGTTCAGCGGCATCGAGATCGAGACGATCTGCCGCTACCGGCTCCCCGTCGTCACCGTGATCATGAACAACGGCGGCGTCTACCGAGGCGACGACACCAACCCGTACGACGACGCCCCCTCGCCCACCACCCTCATGTCGGCGGCCCGCCACGACCTCCTCATCGAGGCGTTCGGCGGCAAGGGCTACCGCGCCACCACCCCCGCCGAGGTCACCGCCGCCCTCACCGAGGCCCTCGCCTCCGGCGGCCCGGCGCTCATCGACTGCGTGATCGACCCCTCGGCCGGCACCGAGAGCGGCCACATCTCACACCTCAACCCCAAGGGCATCACCGTCGGCAACATCACGCCGGCCAAGAAGTGACCGCCCGGACAACCGCCTCGACCACGTAACTTCACGTAAAGGAAGCAGACATGAGTGAAAAGCCGCTCGCCGGAATCAAGGTGATCGACTTCACCGGGGTCCAGGCCGGTCCCGCCTGCACACAGATGCTCGCCTGGTTCGGCGCCGACGTGCTCAAGGTCGAGCGCCCCAACGGCGGTGATGTGACACGCCGTCAACTCAGGGACATCGAGGACCTCGACGCCCTCTACTTCACCATGCTCAACAGCAACAAGCGCTCCCTCGCCATCAACACCAAGACCGCCGAGGGCAAGGAGGTCCTGGAGAAGCTCATCAAGGACGCCGACGTCCTGGTGGAGAACTTCGCGCCGGGCGCCCTCGACCGCATGGGCTTCACCTGGGAGCGTATCCAGGAACTCAACCCGCGCCTGATCTTCGGCTCGGTGAAGGGCTTCAACGACCAGTCGTCCTGGAACGACCTCAAGGTCTACGAGAACGTCGCCCAGTGCGCCGGCGGCGCCGCCTCCACCACCGGCTTCTGGGACGGCCCCCCGACCATCTCCGGCGCCGCCCTCGGCGACACCAACACCGGTATGCACCTGGCGATCGGCATCCTCACCGCGATCATCGACCGCAACAAGACCGGCAAGGGCCAGAAGGTCTCCGTCTCCATGCAGGACGCCGTCCTCAACCTCTGCCGCGTCAAGCTGCGCGACCAGCAGCGCCTGGAGCGGGTCGGCCACCTGGAGGAGTACCCGCAGTACCCCAACGGCGAGTTCACCGACGTCGTCCCGCGCGGCGGCAACGCGGGCGGCGGCGGCCAGCCCGGCTGGGTGCTCAAGTGCAAGGGCTGGGAGACCGACCCGAACGCCTACATCTACTTCACCGTCCAGGAGCAGAACTGGAAGCGCACCGCCGAGGTGATCGGCCACCCCGAATGGGCCGAGGACCCCGAGTACGCCACCGCGCGCGCCCGTCAGTCGCACATCTTCGAGATCTTCGGTGAGATCGAGAAGTGGCTCGCGGACAAGACCAAGTACGAGGCGGTCGACATCCTGCGCGAATGGGAGGTGCCCTGCGCCCCCGTGATGAGCATGAAGGAGATCGCCTACGACGAGGACCTGCGCAAGAGCGGCACGGTCGTCGAGGTCGAGCAGAAGGAACGCGGCACCTACCTCACCGTGGGCAGCCCGGTGAAGTTCTCCTCCTTCAAGCCCGACATCACCGGCGCCCCGCTGCTGGGCGAGCACAGCTCCGAGGTGCTGGTCGAACTCGGCTACGACGAGGAGACCATCGGCCGCCTGAAGGAGAGCGGCGTCATCGTGTAGGCAGGGACAACTGAGTGGGGGCCGTTGCCTTCGGGCAACGGCCCCCACTCAGTTGCGCGTGGAGCGATTCAGACGGCCGCCTCGGCGCGCCGACGCATCAACTCCCGCTCCCGCTCACGCCGTGCGGTCACGTCCCGGATGACGGCTCCGCAGTACATGGCGCCGTCGGCGGCGGGGAGCATGACGACGCTGAACTCGATGGAGATCCTGCGCCCGTCCGCCGCGAGCGCGGGGACGTTCAGCAGGTCGGCTTCGCCGTACTTGCTGGTCCCGCGGTCCATGGCCTCCTGGAATCCGTCCCAGTGCCGCTTCTGGTGCTTCTCGGGGATGATGACGTCCAGACTCCGGCCGTCCACATCGGCCGCCGAGAAACCGAAGATGCGCTCAGCGCCCTGGTTCCAGTAGCGGATGAGTCCTTCGCCGTCGATGATCACGATGCCGTCGGGCGCCTGGGCGGCCATTGCCAGGACCACCTCGGGATGCAGATCTTCCATGTCGCCTCCGGGTAGGGGCAGTTGGTGCACAAAGTATACGGCCGATCGTATACAGGATCCATATCTGATCCAGATCCATGCGCCATGGGCCGTACACACGACTGAGGCGGGACCCCTGCGGCGCAGGGGGCGCTCCCCGCCGCTCAGGGTCCCGCCGCCGTGTCGCGGGGGGCCGGTCAGCCCTGGGTGGCCGCGGCCCGAGGGGCTGTGCGGTCCGCTCCCACGAGCACGTTCATGGGGGTGCCCGCCCGATGGGTGAGGAGGTCGGTGAGGGCGTGGATGGTGGTGAGGGTGGGGACGGGGGTGTGGGTGAGGGTGGCGAGTTCGATGACGGCAGTGAGGAGGACGTCGAGTTCGAGGGGTTTGCCGGCTTCGAGGTCTTGGAGGGTGGAGGTGCGGTGGTCGCCGACTTTTTCGGCGCCGGCGAGGCGGCGTTCGATGGTGATGTCGGGGTGGCAGTCGAGGGCTGCGGCGACGGTGAGGGTTTCTTCCATCATGGTGTGGATGACGGTGCGGGTGGCGGTGTGGTGGCACATTTGGCGCATGGTGGCGCGGGCGAGGGCGCTGATGGGGTTGAAGGAGATGTTGCCCAGGAGTTTGAGCCAGATGTCGTTGCGCAGGTCGGGTTCGACGGGGCATTTCAACCCGCCGGCCTGCATGGCTTGGCTGAAGGCGAGGCAGCGGGGGGAGAGGCTGCGGTCGGGTTCGCCGATGGAGAAGCGGGTGCCTTCGAGGTGGCGGACCACGCCGGGGGCTTCGAGTTCGGTGGCGGCGTAGACGACGCAGCCGATGGCGCGTTGGGGGGCGAGGACGGCGCTGACGGTTCCGCCGGGGTCGACGCTTTCGAGCCGGTGGCCGTTGTGGGGGCCGCCGTGGGCGTGGAAGTACCACCAGGGGATGCCGTTCTGGGCGGCGATGACGGCGGTGTCGGCGTGCAGCAGGGGTTGGATGAGTGGTCCGCACGCCGCGTAGGAGGTGGCCTTGAGGCCGAGGAAGACGTAGTCGACGGGGCCGATGTCGGCGGGGTTGTCGGTGGCGTGGGTGTGTGCGGTGAAGTCGCCGCGGGGGGAGAGGACGCGGACGCCGTGGTGCCTCATGGCCGCGAGGTGCGGTCCACGGGCGATGAGGTGTACGTCGGCGCCTGCGCGGTGCAGGGCGGCGCCGACGTAGGCGCCGATGGCTCCGGCGCCGAGGACTGCGACTTTCATGCGGGGCGAGCTCCGTTCGGTCGAGGGTGTACCGCGGAACTGTCGAACTGTGTCGACGAAATATTGTCTACAGGATGGAATGAAGCGCAGCAAGACTTAGGCCACTCCGCGGTCCGGCTCCGGTGCCCCACAACTCCCGGTCCTCCGGCGCGTTGTGCGCCGTAGACTGTAGGCGAAAGCCAATTCATAATTGGCTCCTGCACACAGCGACGATGCTGACGAGGAGGGGCCGTGATGTTGTCGACGACTGGCCTGCCGCAGGGTGCGGTGCCCAAGCTCGAACGCCCCGGCCCGTTGCGTGACCGTGTCTATGAGGCGCTCCTCGAACTCATCACCACGCGTGCTCTCCAGCCCGGCCAGCATCTGGTCGAGAGTGAGCTCGCCGGGCATCTCGGTGTCTCGCGGCAGCCGGTGCGGGAGGCGTTGCAGCGGCTCAGTACCGAGGGGTGGGTCGATCTTCGGCCCGCGCAGGGTGCGTTCGTGCATGAGCCGACCGAGGAGGAGGCCGACCAGCTCCTCACCGTACGGACGCTGTTGGAGGCCGAGGCGGCCCGGCTCGCCGCGGCCAACGCCGGTACCGCGGCCATCGCCGTCCTGGAGGAGATGTGCGCGGAGGGTGAGCGTGCCGTCGCGGCCGACGACGTGGACGCCGCCGTCGCGATGAACGCCCGGCTGCACGCGAAGATCATGGAGCTGGCCGGCAACGCGGTCCTCGCGGAGCTGGCCGCCCAGGTCGACCGGCGGGTCCGCTGGTACTACACGCCGGTCGCCCGGCAGCGCGGCCGGCAGTCCTGGATCGAGCACCGCGAACTGATCGCGGCCATCGCGGACCGCGACGAACAGCGTGCGACCGAGGCGATGCGGGCCCACACCGAGCACACGCGGAAGATGTACCACGAGCGGGCGAAATGAGCCGCCGCGCGCAATCGCCGGGTCGCGCACGGTGACCCGGCCGACCCGCCCCCGCAGTCTGCGCGAAGCGGCTCCCCGGTGCACGGATATGCAGGTGAAAGGCGCTCCGAAAGCTTGGTATTGTTGTCCATGTCGCCGCGGGGAACACCCCGGCCAGGCGGCAGACACCTAGTCCGGGTGGCGGAATGGCAGACGCGCTAGCTTGAGGTGCTAGTGCCCTTTATCGGGCGTGGGGGTTCAAGTCCCCCCTCGGACACAGAGAGTAACCGCAGCTTGTGCGGGTCGAGGTTCGCCTCGGCCCGCACAAGCTGTTTTGCGATGCCCTGGGGGCGGTCGAATATTCGCGTGCCGACCGGCCCGCCCGCTCCCTACACTCACCACGAACCGCACGCCGCCCCTGACCGGGCTCGGTGTGCCGTACGACGAGATCCATGACGAGTGAGGGGAGCCCGGCCGTGTGTGAGCGCACCGCTGCCGTCGCCTCCCGTGCCCGCTACGAGGTGATCCTCGTGTCTCCCGCCGCCCGGTACCTGCTGCGCGGCCGGTACCGGATGCCCGTCACGAACTCCTGACGCACCGTCAAGTCGAGTGTCTCGTACGGGAATCGCGCTGCCCTTTTCCCGGAACACCTCGAAAGGCCTCGGGCCGTGCGTACTCGCATCAACCCTCTCACCACCGTCCGCAACCTGGGCATCCTCGCCCATGTCGACGCGGGCAAGACCACCGTCACCGAGCGGATCCTGTTCGCCACCGGCACCACGCACCGGCGCGGTGAGGTCCACGACGGCACGACCGTCACCGACTTCGACCCCCAGGAGCGCGACCGGGGCATCACCATCTTCGCGGCGGCGATCAGCTGTGCCTGGGACGGTCATCGCATCAACCTGATCGACACCCCGGGCCATGTCGACTTCGCCGACGAGGTGGAGCGCTCGCTGCGGGTGCTCGACGGCGCGGTCGCCGTGTTCGACGCCGTCGCGGGCGTGGAACCGCAGAGCGAGTCCGTCTGGCGGCAGGCCGACCGGTACGGCGTCCCGCGGATCGCGTTCGTCAACAAGATGGACCGCGCGGGCGCCGACCTCGACACCGCCGTCGCCTCCATCCGGGAGCGGCTGCATCCGGCACCGCTGGTCGTGCAGCTGCCCATCGGGGCGGAGGACGGCTTCCGCGGGGTCGTCGACCTGGTCCGGATGCGGGCGCTGACCTGGGCCGACGGCGACGACATGGTCGTACGGGAGATCCCGCAGGCGCTTGCCGGGGAAGCGGCGCGGCGGCGTCGGCTGCTGGAGGAAGCGGTGGCCGAGCTGCATCCGGGGGCGCTGGAGGAGTTCTGCGCCCGCTCGGCGCTGGACGACCGGACGCTCGGCGAGGCGCTGCGCGATCTCACGCGCTCCGGCGACGGGGTCGTCGTGCTGTGCGGCTCGGCCTACCGCAACCGCGGTGTCGAACCGCTGCTCGACGCGCTGGTGGCGTATCTGCCGTCCCCGCTCGACGTACCCGCCGTGCGCGGCACCGGCGAGGGCGACGGGCAGGAGCGGCCCGCCGACCCGGCGGCGCCGTTCGCGGGGCTGGTGTTCAAGGTGAACGCCACCCCCACCGGACGGCTCACCTACCTGCGGGTCTACTCCGGAACCATCGAGAAGGGAGACACGGTGTGGGACTCGGGCGTACGGCGTACCGAGCGCATCGGGCGCATCCTGCGGGTGCAGGCCGACCGGCACGCCCAGCTGGAGCGGGCGGTCGCCGGGGACATCGTGGCGGTCGTCGGACTGAAGGCGGCCCGCGCCGGGTCGACCCTGTGCGCGCCGGACGCGACGCTCGTCCTCGAACCGCCGAGCGTCGCCGAACCGGTCGTCTCGGTGGCGGTCGAGGCCGTGCGGTCCACCGACACCGACCGGCTGACCCAGGCGCTCGCCCGGCTCGCCGAGGAGGACCCGTCGCTCGTCGTGCGGACCGATCCGGAGACCGGGCAGACGGTGCTGTCCGGCATGGGCGAACTGCACCTTGAGGTCGCGCTGGAGAAGGTACGGCGTGATCAGGGGCTGGACGTCAACGCCGGGCGACCGCGGGTGGCGCACCGGGAGACCGTCGGGCGCGGGGTGTCCGGGTTCGTCTTCCGGCACGTCAAACAGGACGGCGGAGCGGGGCAGTTCGCGCATGTCGTCCTCGACGTGGAGTCATGCGACGGCGACACCGGGTTCGAGTTCCGCTCCGCCGTCGTCGGCGGACGGGTGCCGCAGGAGTATGTCCGGGCGGTCGAGGCCGGCTGCCGGGACGCCCTGGCCGAGGGGCCGCTCGCGGGTCACCCCGTGACCGGGCTGCGCGTCACCCTCACCGACGGGGCGACCCATGTGAAGGACTCCTCCGACACGGCCTTCCGTACGGCCGGCCGGCTCGGGCTCCGGGACGCCCTGCGCGCCTGCGCCATGGTGCTCCTCGAACCGGTCGCCGAGGTCACGGTCACCGTGCCGGACGCCGCGGTCGGCGGAGTCCTCGGTGACCTGGCCGCACGGCGCGGCCGGGTCACCGGCTCGGCGGCGCGCGGGGGTTCCGTGGTCGTCACGGCCACCGTGCCGCTCGCCGAACTCTTCGGCTACGCGACCCGGTTGCGCAGCCGGACCCAGGGCCGGGGCACGTTCACGGCCCGGCCGACGGGGTACGCTCCGGCGCCGTCCGGAGTGACGGCTGTGTAGCCCTGGGGCTGCGGACCTAGGTCGCAGGTCCCGTTGTCGGTTCGCACCACGAACAAATAACGTTCGTGGTGCGAACTGAAAGGGTGCTCCGGCACGGGGTACACAGTCGACGGGGAGAGGGCGGAATCCGCCATGTCATTGCACAAGCCGTTGTTCGGTACCGGTATCAGCACCGCTGTCGGTGAGATCGAGGAGTCGCTCCGGCACGCCGTGCAGGCCGACCGGCAGGGCCTCGACCTGGTCACCGTCTCCGACCACCCCTACTACGCGGCCAGGCTCGACGCGTACGCCCAGATCGGCGTCGTCCTCGGCCGGACCGAGCGGGTCTCGGCCCTGGTCAGTGTCAGCAACCTGCCCAGCCGCCCCGCGCCGATGCTGGCGCGCACGGTCACCTCGCTGTCCGCGCTGACCGGCGGCCGGCTGGTGCTGGGCATGGGCGCGGGCGGACTGTGGGACGAGATCGCCCGGCTGGGGGTCGAGCGGCTCGGGCCCGGAGCCGCGGTGCGGGCCTTCGAGGAGGCCGTGACCCTGATCCGGCTGCTCGGCGGTGGCGGCGAACCGGTCACGTTCGAGGGGGAGTTCTACCAGGTGCACGGCCTCGAACCGGCCGCGGTCGTGGTGCCGCCGGTGTGGACCGGCTCGGTGGGGCCGAAGTCGCTCGCCGCCACCGGCAGGGTGGCCGACGGCTGGATCCCCGGCCACGCCGCCGACTGGCTGAGTCCGCGCTACCGCGACTCCCGGCCCGTCATCGACGAGGCCGCGCTGAAGGCGGGCCGCGATCCCGCCGACGTCGTCACGGTCTACAACCTCCCCGGCGTCATCACCGCCACCTCCGTCGCCGCCCCGCGCGACGCCGACGGGGTGTGGCGGGGCGGCTCGGTGGCGCAGTGGATCGAGGAACTCACCGGCGCCGTCCTGGAGTTCGGCGCTCACGGGTTCGTCCACTTCCGCGTGGACGACGGCACCCCGGCCGACGTCACGCTCGGCCGCTGGGCGCAGGAGATCGCCCCGGCGGTGCGGGAGGCCGTGGTGGCCGCCCGCACCTGACGTACCGTCAAGAAGCGTCAGGGATACGACACCACGGTGGACGGCACGGTCGACGTGCCCGATGTCGCCGCCCCTGTCTCGTTGATGACGTGCTCGTACTGGCCGTTGCCGCCGAGTGAGACGACGAGCAGGTCGTGGAAGCGCACTCCAGGCCGGTTCGGTGCGGCGAAGCCGTGGTGCTGCACGATCGTGGGGTCGACGTTGTAGTAGCAGTAACTGCCGAGGCCCCAGCCCTCGTGCGCGGTCACCGCGTCGCCGACGCGGTAGGCCGCGTACCCCTTGACCGTGCCGTTCTGGATCGCGGCCTGGTTCGGGGCGTCGTACGCCTTCTCGTTCTGGAAGAAGACCGTGCGACCGCGCTCGCCGAACCATTGGACGTCGTACTTGTTGAAGTGTTCCACGAACAGGCCGGTGGCGAGGACGTCGGAGCCGTTGACGATCACGCCGTAGTCCGCGCGGTTGGTCTCCCAGCCGACGCCCTCGCCGTGGTCGGCGCGCCAGACCCAGGTGTGGTCGACGATGGTGTGCCGGTTGTTGATGACCATGGAGGTCGTGGCCTTGCCGGGGCCCGCGCCGCCGATGCGGATGAACACGTCCTGCACGGTGGTGGGGTTGGCGGAGTGATCCCGCCACGCGCCGGTCGGGCCGACCTCCAGCAGGGACGCGGAGTTGACCGGCCCGGCGTCGATCAGGAAGCCGGCCAGTCGCACGCCGTCGACGTCGGCGACCTTCAGCGCGGTGACGCCGTTGTCCGGCACGAGGGTGGCGTAACCCAGGCCCAGGACCACGGTGTTGGGGCGGTTGACCTGGATCGCCCGGTCGACGTGGTAGATCCCGGGGGTCAGCAGCAGGTGCAGTCCCTGGGCGAGGGCCTGGTTCAGCGTCGCCGCCGAGACACCCGGCTTGGCGACGTAGAACCGCGACAGGGGGAGTGAGCTGCCGCGAGGTGTGCCGTTGCCCCAGGTCACCCCGCGTGCGCGGGTGCGCAGGGACGGCAGGAAGACCCGGTACTCGCCGCCGCTGAGATACAGGAAGGGCTTCTCGCGGGAGACGGGCGTGGTGTCGAGGGTGGTGTACGGCGGGTTCGGGAAGCTCTGGGCGGGGGCGCCCTCGACGCCCGAGAACACCATGTTCCAGACGCCGTTGAGCCAGCTGCCGACCGAGCTGTCCCGGGTGTACCACTGCTGCTGGGAGTACGGGCCGATCTGGCCGTCGATGCGGCTGTCGGCGATGTAGCCGCCGCTGGCCCAGCCATAGCCGGTGGGGGAGAGGTTGAGGCCGCCGCGGACATGCATCCGGCGGAACGGGGCGGCCTGGGCGACCGCCCAGCGGTTGGTGCCGTTCGCCGGGACCAGCGCGAGGTTCTCGGCCGAACGCCAGAAGTTCTGCGTGGCGTTGCCGCCGAACCAGCCCGCGTCGACCGTCACGTCCCCGTTGATGGTCGTGTCGTCGGGGGAGAGGCCCAGGCCCGCGATCGAGGTGTAGAAGCCGAGTTGGGCGTTGAGCCCGTGGTAGGTGCCGGGCTTGAAGAGCAGTGCGTAGCGGCCGGTGCCGAACTGGGCCGACTCCTGCCGGGCGAACACCGCGTCCAGCTTGGCCTGGATGTCCGGGGTGTTCGGGTCGAGGACCAGGACGTTCGGGCCGAGGTCACCGCCTCCGGGGAGGGCGTTCGGGCGGCCCCAGGACGGGGTCGCGGACAGTGCGAGGGCCGTGGGGACCGCGGCGCCGAGGACGGTTCTCCGGCTGAGCGAGGGCGAACTCATGGGCGGCTCCTTGTTCGGGAAGTGAACGACAAAAGGGTTGGGAGCGCTCTCTCGCCGAGGGATGCTTCAGTGTTCAAACGCGGACGTCAAGAGGTGCCGCCGAGTTCAACAAGTGCTGTTCAAACCCTTGACGCGCCGAACGCGGGCCGTTTAACTCACGTCCTAAATTAAGCCGTGAGTCCATTCCCTGAAGGGACACCAGGAGCCATGCGCAGCATCCGAGCCGCGGCCGTAGGCGCCGTCACCATGTCTCTCGCCCTGGCCGCTTCGGCCTGCGGAGGCGGTTCGTCGACCGAGGGCGGGTCCAACGACTCGCCGAAGACGCTCACCTACTGGGCCTCCAACCAGGGGGCGAGCGTCGAGATCGACAAGAAGGTCCTCCAGCCGGAACTCGACAAGTTCAAGAAGCAGACCGGCATCGAGGTGAAGGTGGAGGTGGTGCCCTGGTCGGACCTGCTCAACCGTATTCTCACGGCGGCGACGTCGGGCCAGGGCCCCGACGTCCTCAACATCGGCAACACCTGGAGCGCCTCCCTCCAGGCCACCGGTGCGCTGCTGCCGTGGGACGCGAAGAACTTCGAGGCGATCGGCGGCAAGGACCGCTTCGTCGACTCCGCGCTCGGCTCCACGGGCGCCGAGGGCAAGGACCCGGCCGCGGTACCGCTGTACTCGATGGCGTACGCGCTCTACTACAACAAGAAGATGTTCGCCGACGCGGGCATCGCCCAACCTCCCGCCACCTGGGCCGAGTTCGTCGAGGACGGCAAGAAGCTGTCCAAGGGCGGCAAGTGGGCCCTCGGCGTGGAGGGCGCGAACCCCTCGGAGAACATCCACCACGCGGTCGTCTTCGCCAAGCAGCACGGCGGCGACTTCTTCACCGCCGACGGCAAACCCGACTTCACCAACGACGGGGCGGTCGCCGGCGTCAAGGAGTTCGTCGACCTGATGGCCAAGAACAAGGTCATCGCACCGGGCAACGCCGAGTACGCGCAGAACCAGTCGGTGAGCGACTTCGCCAAGGGCAAGACGGCGATGCTGCTGTGGCAGTCGGCGTCCGCGAACCTCAAGTCCCAGGGCATGAGCGAGGACTCCTTCGGTATCGCCCCGGTGCCCGTGCAGTCCGGCACCCCCGGCACCGGCACCGGCGTCAACTCGATGGTGATGGGCATCAACATGGCCGTCTTCAAGAACTCCGACAACCTCGACGGCGCCAAGAAGTTCGTGAAGTTCATGACGAGCGACGCCGAACAGAAGATCCTCAACACCGCCTACAGCTCCATCCCGCCGGTGAAGGACGCCCAGTCCGACGCGGCGTTCAACACCGCCGCCAACGGTGTCCTCAAGAACACCCTCGCCACCAGCGCGGTCGCGGCCCCGCAGGTCGCCGACGAGTCCCAGTTCGAGACGGCGGTCGGTACGGCCATCAAGGGCCTGTTCGCCGACGCGGCCGCCGGCCGCGCGGTGACCACCGAGTCGGTGAAGGCGGCCCTGGAGAAGGCCCAGGCGCAGATGCCGGCGGCGTGACCCGGATGACCAGCACTGTCGAACTCCCGGTGAACAAGGGGGAGTCGGGTGAGACGGCGGCGCGTGGCCCGCGCCGCCGCGCCGCCGGCCGGATCCGCCGCGTCGGACTGCCCTATCTGCTCCTCCTGCCCGCCCTGATCCTCGAACTCCTCGTCCATCTCGTGCCGATGGTCATCGGCATCGTGATGAGCTTCAAGGAACTCACGCAGTTCTACATCCGCGACTGGGGCGCCGCCCCCTGGGCCGGCCTCGACAACTTCCGTGTGTCGGTGGACTTCGACGCCCCCGTCGGCGAGGCCCTGCTGCACTCCTTCTTCGTCACGATCGCCTTCACTCTGCTGTCGGTCGGCCTGTGCTGGCTGATCGGCACGACCGCCGCGATCTGCATGCAGGACACCTTCCGCGGCCGGGGCCTGCTGCGCGCCCTGTTCCTGGTGCCGTACGCCCTGCCGGTCTACGCGGCCGTCATCACCTGGGTGTTCATGTTCCAGCACGACAACGGCCTGGTGAACCACGTCCTGCACGACCAGCTCGGCCTCACCGACAAACCGTCCTTCTGGCTGATCGGCGACAACAGCTTCATCGCCCTGCTCGTCGTGTCCGTGTGGAAGGGCTGGCCGTTCGCCTTCCTCATCGTCATGGCCGGACTCCAGAACATCCCACGGGAGTTGTACGAGGCGGCGGCCCTCGACGGGGCCGGGATGTGGCAGCAGATCCGCCGCATCACCCTGCCGTCGCTGAGCGCCGTCAACCAGGTGCTGATCCTGGTGCTGTTCCTGTGGACGTTCAACGACTTCAACACGCCGTACGTGCTGTTCGGCAAGTCGGCGCCGGAGGCCGCGGACCTCATCTCGGTCCACATCTACCAAGCCTCCTTCGTCACCTGGAACTTCGGCACCGGCTCCGCCATGTCCGTGCTCCTGCTGCTGTTCCTGCTTCTCGTGACGGGCGTGTACCTCGCCCTCACCTCACGCGGACGGAGGGCGTCGCGTGCCTAGCTCCCCGATGGCCCCACCACGGTCCTCCCCGATGGCGCCCCCGCGGTCCTTCCTGTGGACCCGGCGTGTCTTCCTCACCCTGCTGGCCGGCTTCGTCCTGCTGCCGGTGTACGTGATGATCTCCAGCTCGCTGAAGCCGCTCGCGGACGTCACCGGCAAGTTCCACTGGATTCCGAGCGAGTTGACGTTCCAGCCGTACATCGACATCTGGTCGACGGTCCCGCTCGCCCGGTACTTCGTGAACTCCCTGATCGTGGCGAGCGCGGCAGCCGTCTGCTCGGTGGTGATCGCCGTCTTCTCGGCCTACGCCGTGAGCCGCTACGACTTCCGCGGCAAGCGCGTCTTCACGGTCACCGTCCTGTCGACGCAGATGTTCCCCGGCATCCTCTTCCTGCTCCCGCTGTTCCTGATCTACGTCAACATCGGCAACGCCACCGGCATCGCCCTGTTCGGCTCGCGCGGCGGGCTGATCCTGACGTACCTCACCTTCTCCCTCCCGTTCTCCATCTGGATGCTCATCGGGTACTTCGACTCGGTGCCGCGCGACCTGGACGAGGCGGCACTGGTGGACGGCTGCGGCCCGCTCGGCGCGCTCTTCCGGGTCGTGGTGCCCGCCGCGATCCCCGGGATCGTCGCCGTCACCGTCTACGCGTTCATGACTGCCTGGGGCGAGGTGCTGTTCGCGTCGGTGATGACCAACGACACCACCCGCACCCTCGCCGTCGGCCTCCAGGGCTACTCCACGCTCTACGACGTCTACTGGAACCAGATCATGGCGGCCTCGCTGGTCGTGAGCGTCCCGGTGGTGGCCGGCTTCCTGCTCCTCCAGCGTTATCTCGTCGCCGGTCTGACGGCGGGCGCCGTCAAGTGACCACTCCTGAAAGGACTTACGTGACCATCGATCTCGCCGCACTCCCGCACGACTTCCTGTGGGGCACGGCCACAGCCGCGTACCAGATCGAGGGAGCCGTGGCCGAGGACGGCCGTGCGCCGTCGATCTGGGACACCTTCTCGCACACCCCGGGAAAGGTGGCGGGCGGCGACACCGGCGACATCGCCTGCGACCATTACCACCGCTGGCGCGAGGACATCGGCCTGATGCGCCAACTCGGCGCCGACGCCTACCGGTTGTCCATCGCCTGGCCGCGGGTGGTGCCCGGCGGCGACGGCCCGGTCAACCCCAAGGGCCTCGCCTTCTACGACGAGTTGATCGACGGCCTGCTGGCGGCCGGCATCACCCCGTCCGTCACCCTCTACCACTGGGACCTGCCCCAGGCCCTCCAGGACCGCGGCGGCTGGCCGGCCCGGGACACCGCCGAGCACTTCGCCGCGTACGCCTCGGTCGTGGCCGAGCGGCTGGGTGACCGGGTGCACCACTGGACCACCCTCAACGAGCCCCTGTGCTCGGCGTGGATCGGCCACCTGGAAGGCACGATGGCCCCCGGCTGGACGGACCTCACGGCGGCGGTCCGGGCCTCCTGCCATCTGCTCCTCGGCCACGGCCTCGCCGTACAGGCCATCCGCGCGGCAGCCCCCGGCGCCCAGATCGGCATCGTCAACAACCTCTCCACGGTGCACCCCGCCACCGACCGCCCGGAGGACCTGCGGGCCGCCCGCCGTATGGACGGCCACACCAACCGCTGGTGGCTGGACCCGATCCACGGCCGCGGCTTCCCGGCGGACATGGAGGAGGTGTACGGCGTCGAACTCCCCTTGAAGCCGGGCGACCTGGAGACCATCGCCGCCCCGCTCGACTGGCTCGGCCTGAACTACTACTTCCCGCAGACCGTCGCCGACGACCCCAGCGGCCCGGCCCCGCACGTCCGTTCCGTCCGCCGTGTCGGCGTACCCCGCACCGGCATGGACTGGGAGATCGACGCGAGCGGCATCGAGACCCTGCTCCTCCGCCTCACCGAGGAGTACGGGGCACAGCGGCTGTACGTCACCGAGAACGGCTCCGCCTACCCGGACGTCGTACGCCCCGACGGCACGGTCGACGACCCCGAGCGGCAGGACTACCTGACCCGGCACCTCGCCGCCTGCGCCTCCGCCGCCCGCAAGGGCGCCCCGCTGGCGGGGTATTTCGCCTGGTCGCTGCTCGACAACTTCGAGTGGGCCTACGGCTACGACAAGCGCTTCGGGCTCGTCCACGTCGACTACCGCACCCAAACCCGCACGATCAAGGGCTCCGGGCACCGCTACGCGGAGATCATCCGGGCTCACCGGGGGCGGGAGCGGCACGCGGCATAGGGGAGCGGACGGGGCCGGAAGTACCTGGTCACCGGGGTCCTAGGGTGGTTCGTGGCCGCGCCCCGGGACCCTGACTGGGAGGGTCGCCCGGCGCCGCTTATTGCGTTGCCGCAGGTGAGAGCCGCTGAAAGGCTCACGCCATGCCCACCTTCAGCGCACCCGACGGAACCGCCCTCGCCTACCACGCCACCGGCGACGGCCCGCCCCTGGTCTGCCTTCCCGGCGGCCCCATGCAGGCTTCCGCGTACCTCGGCGACCTGGGCGGCCTCACCGCCCACCGCACCCTGATCCGACTGGACCTGCGAGGCACGGGCGACTCGGCGACACCGACGGACCCGGCGTCGTACCGCTGCGACCGACTCGTGGACGACGTCGAGGCGCTGCGGAAGGAACGGGGCCTGGAGCGTGTGGACCTGCTCGCGCACAGCGCCGGCGCGAACCTCGCGGCCCTCTACACGGCCCGCCACCCCGACCGGGTCGCGCGCCTGGTCCTGGTCACGCCGAGTGTGTACGCGGTCGGTATCGACATCACCGCCGAGGACCGGCTGCGCACTGCGCGGTCGCGCCGGGACGAGGAGTGGTTCGGCCCGGCGTACTCGGCTCTGGAGGCGGTGACGGAGGGGCGCGCGACGGGCGACGACTGGCAGGCCATCGCCCCGTTCTGGTTCGCGCGCTGGGACGCGCAGGCGCGGGCCGTGCGGGCCGCCGAGGCCGAGCAGCGCAACGACGAGGCGGCGGGCGCGTACGGCTCGGAGGGCGCCTTCGACCCGGGGGCCACGCGGGCGGCCCTGGCCCGGTTCGCGGGGGCCGTGCTCGTACTGGCGGGGGAGACGGACGTGGCGGGGCCGCCACGGGCGATGGCGGAGTACGCCAGGCTGTTCGGGGAGGCGGAGCTGGTGGTCCAGGCCGGGGCGGCGCACTTTCCATGGCTGGACGACGCGGGGAGCTTCGCGCGGACCGTGGAGGCCTTCCTGCACGGCTGAGGGCGGGGCCGTTGTCAGTGCTGCCTGCCATGATCCGGGGCATGCTCTACGACGACTTGGCGCGGGCGTTGACCGATGCCGCCTTCGAGCTGGACGTCCGGTCCGCCGACCTGGCGGGGCTCACCGACGAGCAGCTCGGTGAGCTGCTTCCGGACGCCCACCGGGTGCACCATGCCATGGTCCCGCCCGCGACCTGGCGGGCGGCCCTGGCGGTTCGGAACGCGGCGGACGAACGGCGACCGCGCGTCACGCCCGACGCCTGCCGCCGGCTGTTCGAGGCGCTCGTCGCGCAGAGCCGGCACAGCGAGTTCGGGGTCAGCCTGGTGCCGGGCGTGGCGGCGCTGGTGCGCTGCACGGGCGACTGGCCCGACCTGTCCGGGCCCGCACGGGCCCTGACGGAGAGTCTGCTGGAGAAGCAGGGTGTGGCGCACCCGTACTCGCTGTTCCTGGTCGCCACTCTCGCGGACGAGGCGACACTGCGCGCGGTCGCGGACCGTCTCGGAGAGGGATCCATCGCCATGGCGGAGCTCGACGTCCTCACCGGGCTCACCCCGGCCGAGCGGACGGTGATGACGGAACTGGACCTGGTCAACACCTACCAGGAGCCGGAGTCCACCCCACAGGTGTGGCAGAAGCTGGCCGACCTTCCGCCCTACGTCGACTTCACCCGGCGCGCGCTGGAAGCGGCGGCCGACCGGGCCGACGGGATCCGGTCCGGCGAGCTCCCGTACCGCGCCGACAAGGCGTTCACGGCCCGGGAGGTCGCCGTGCTCGGCCAGGCCGCGCGGGTGGCACTGCTGCGGGACGAGGACTGGCTTCCGGACGTGTACGAGCGACTGCTGCCCGGTGTCGCGGTCGCGCCGACGGCGGCGAGGACGGTGCCGTCGCAGGCGCTCCTGTACGAACTGGTCCGCGCGGCCAAGGAGTTCCCCACCCCGGAGGCGGTCACCGCGATCCGCACCGCCCGTTCGGTCACCCGGCACGCGGGCGTGCCCAAACAGCTCGACAAGCTGCTGAAGAAGGTGGAGGCGGCGCTGGCCCAGCGCACGCAGGTGGCCCTGCGCCTGCCGAGGCTGGGCTTCGACGACGAGGGTGTCCTGCGCAGGCCGGCCGGCGAGGGCTGCACGGCCGTGGTCACGGTCACCGAGACCGCCGGGCTGACGTGGGAGAAGGACGGCCGTCCGGTGCGTGGTGTCCCGGCACCGGTCCGCCGCGACCACGGGGACCTGGTGAAGGAGCTGCGGGACCTGGTCAAGCGCGTGGACATCCAACTGGCCACGCTGGCACGGGCCCTGGAGGGCGGTCTGCCGGTCGACACCGTCCACCGCTTCGGCCGGTGGCGCACGGAACTGGCCGAACACCCGCTCGCCCGGCCGGTCGTGGGCAGACTGATCTGGGAGATCGAGACGGCACCCGGTGCGTGGCGGCCGTTCCTGCCGGCGACGGAGAACCTCCCCGACGCCCCCGACGACGCCTCCGTCCGCCTGTGGCACCCGATCCGCGCCGACGCCGAGACCGTACGGGCCTGGCGGGACCGGCTGGTGGACGGGGAGCTCCGCCAGCCGTTCAAGCAGGCGTTCCGGGAGATCTACCGGCTCACCCCGGCCGAGGAGGAGACCCGCCTGCACTCCAACCGTTTCGCCGCGCACCTCGTCCACTACCGCAGGATGCGCGGGCTGTTCCGGGCGCGGGGCTGGACGAGCCGCCTGCTGGGCCCGTGGGACGGCGGCGACGGGGACGAGGCGACGCGGACGCTGGTCGCGGGCGGTTGGCGGGCCCGCTTCTCCCATGCCTTCGTGGACTGGGCGGACGACGACCCGGTCGCCTCGACGGACCGGGTCCGGTTCGACCGGCGGGTGGACGGCCGATGGCGGGAAGCGCCGCTGGCCGAGGTGCCCTCGCTGGTCTTCAGCGAGGCCATGCGCGACGTCGACCTCTTCGTCGGCGTCACCTCGATCGCCGCGGACCCCGACTGGACCGAACAGGGCCCGGCCCGCGCCTACTGGGAGCGCGCCGGTTTCGCCGACCTCACGGAGACCGCCGAGGCCCGCCGTGACGCGCTCACCCGCATCCTGCCGCGGCTGAAGATCGCCGACCGCTGCACCCTGCACGACCGCTTCCTCGTCGTCCGGGGCGACCTGCGCACGTACCGCATCCACCTCGGCTCGGCCAACATCCTGATGGACCCCGACGACTCCTACCTGTGCATCGTCCCGTCCCGCGCCGGGATCCGCGCCAGGATCTTCCTGCCGTTCGAGGACGACCGCCTCTCGCTGATCCTCAGCAAGGCGATGCTGCTGGCCGCGGACAGCGAGATCACCGACGGTTCCATCCGGGCCCAGATAGCGAACTCCGGCGACGGCGCCACGCGTTTTTGAAAATGGATGTCATGTCGGTAAGTTGTGAGGGTGCTCCCGACCACAGTCAAATCACCCCGTGATCATGCTCTGCCGCTAATGCATATGATGTGCAAGTGCATGACTACAGCATCAGGGCCGCGGGCCCGGACGACCTGGACGGTGTGCGGGCCGTGATGCTCGACACCGTCTACCGCGACTTCGGCACCGGGTACGTGCCCCGCTGGCACGGCGACATCATCGACCCGGCCGCCGCCTATCTGGCCCCGGCGCGGCACACCCTCCTCGTCGCGATCGACCCGGACGGCGGCGAGGTCGTCGCCACCGGCGCCCTCGACGCCCGCGGCCCGGCCCACCCGCCGAACCCCCGCCATGTCGCCGAGCGCTACCCCTCCGGGGAAACCGCCCAGGTGCGCCGGGTCTACGTCCGCCCCGAGCACCGCCGACGCGGCCTCGCCCGGCGCCTGGTCGCCGAACTGCTGGCGTTCGCCGCCGCCGACGGCGCCTACCGCGCCGTATATCTGCACACCGATCCGTCCGTCCCCGGCGCCGAGGCGTTCTGGCGGTCGCTCGGCAAGCTCGTGCACGACGAGCGCGACGACCCGGACGGCGGCAACGGCGTCCTGCACTTCGAACTTCCGATGGGACGGTGACCGGCCGATGCGCCGCCTCCGACTGCTCTGCGCGTTCCTGCTCACCCCGGTCCTGAGCGGCTGCTTCGCCTCCGAGGGGGCCGACGGCTCGGCCGACGACACGGACAACGGCTCCCGGCTGCGGGCCGCCCTCGCCTTCCCGCCCGCCGAGAACCTCTCGCCGTACGGCGCCGACGCCACCATCCTCAGCCGCCTCGGCGTCACCGAGGGCCTGACCGCCCTCGACGCCAACGGCGCCGCGGCCCCCGCGCTCGCCTCGTCCTGGCGGCGCGAGAACGACCGCACCTGGCTCTTCACCCTGCGCGAGGCCACCTTCCAGGACGGCACCGAGGTCACCCCGGCCGCCGTCGCCGCCTCCCTCACCCATGCCACCGAGGCCCGGCCCGCCCCGGCCGCCCTCGCCGGCGTCACCCTCACCGCGAAGACCGAGGGAAGCACGGGCGTACGGGTCACCACGAAGGACCCCGACCCCGTCCTGCCGCTGCGCCTGTCCAGCCCGAACCTCGCCGTCCTCTCCGCGAAGGCCTACGCCGAAGAGGACGGCGTCGACCCGGTCGGCCATGCCACCGGACCCTTCGAACTCACCAAGGTCATGGGCGCCACCGCCGCCACCCTCGACCGCTTCACCGACTACTGGGGCGGCCGGGCCCAGGCCGCCGGGATCGACGTCAAGTTCGTCGCCGACGGCACCGCCCGCGCCAACGCCCTGCGCACCGGCCAGGTCGACCTCGCCGAGGCGATACCCGTCGCCCAGGCCGCCACCCTCGACAAGGGCCTGCGCAAGGCGACCGCCACGACCCGTACCACCAGCCTGCTGCTCAACACCGGGTCGGGGCCCTTCAAGGACGCCGGTCTCAGGGCCGCCGCCCGCCGGGCCGTCGACACCTCGGTGTTCGCCAAGGACGTCTACGAGGGATACGCGGACGCCGGCACCGGCATCTACGGGCCCGCCGTCACCTGGGCCGAGGGCAAGCGGACCGCGCCGAGCGGACGCGCACCGGCCACCGACGCAGACGGGACCACGATCACCCTCGCCACCTACGACAACCGGCCCGAACTCCCCGAGGTCGCCCAGGTGTTGAAGCAGCAACTGGAGAAGGCGGGATTCAAGGTCGATCTGGAGGTGCGCGAGTACTCACGGCTCGAAACCGACGCGCTGGACGGGAAGTTCGACGCGTTCGTCCTCGCCCGCAACACCCTCGTCGACACCGGCGACCCCGTCTCCGTCCTGGCCAGTGACTACTCCTGCGACGGCGGCTACAACATCGCCCAACTCTGCGACAAGAACGTCGACAAGGCCGTCGCCAAGGCCGAGGGCCTCGCCGGCACCGGCGAACGGCAGGACGCGGCCATGGCCGCAGAGGCGCGGATCCTGGGCACCGACGCCGTCGTCCCCCTGGTCCACCAGCAGATCATCACCGGCGTCGGCACCGGCGTGCGCGGCGCGCTCCTCGACCCGTACGAGCGCACGCTCGTCGGTATCGGCACCCGGCGCTGACGCATGCGGAACCGAACGGCCGCGCTGCTGTGGCGGGCCGGGATCGCCGCCGCCCTGGTGTGCGCGATCGGCCTGCTGCCCTGGCTGACCCGCACCGACCCGGCGCTGACCGTGCTCAAGGCACGCTCGGCCGAACGCGATCCCGACCCCGCGGTGCTCGCCGACATCCGCGACGAACTCGGCCTGGACGACGGCCCGTTCCGCCTCCTCGGAGAGTGGCTGGGCGGGCTGTGGCGCGGCGACGCGGGACGGTCGTGGATCTCCGGCGACGCGGTCACCCCCGCCGTGCTCCAGGCACTGGGCGCCTCGCTGCTGCTGATGGCGGTGGCCCTCCTGGTCGCCGCCGTCACCACCGCGCTGATCTGTGCGCGCACGCTGTGGCTGGGCGCCCACCGGCGGCTCGGCGGACGCCGTGCCGGTGGCAGCGGCTCCGCGGTCCTGGCCGCGCTGCCCGAGTTCCTCACCGCGTCCGTGCTCGCCACCGTCGTAGGCGTCCAACTCCACTGGCTGCCCGCCCTCGGCTGGTACGGGCCGCGGTGGACGATCCTGCCCGCCCTCGCCCTCGGCCTGCCCGCGGGCGCGGTGCTCGGCCGGCTCCTCGACGACCTGCTGCCCGGCGCTTTCGCCGAACCCTGGGCGCTGGCCGCCGCCGCCCGCGGAGTGCCCGGCCGCGGCATCGCCCGCCAAGCCGTCCGCCGCTGTCTGCCCGGACTCCTGCCCAACACCGGCCTGTTCGCGGTCGGCCTGACAGGTGGCGCGGTCGCCGTGGAGCAGATCTTCGACATCCCCGGCCTCGGCCGCACCACCCTCCAGGCGGCCCTCGCCCAGGACCTCCCCGTCCTCCAGGCCGGCACCCTCGCCCTCGTCCTGCTCGCGGCGGCCGCGGCGGGCCTCGCCGCCCTCGCCACCCGCCTCCTCATCGGCCCCGCCCTGCGCGACGGCGCCCTGCCGTCCCTGCATGGCCCGAAACCCCCGGCCCGCACCGTGCAGCCCTTCGCGTACGGCGGGCTCCTCACGCTCGTCATCGCCCTCGGCCTGCCCCGCGACCCGCTCGCCCTCGACACCGGCGAGCGCCTCCAACCCCCCTCCCTCCAGCACCCGTTCGGCACCGACGGACTCGGCCGGGACGTCCTGGCCCGCGTCGGCCACGGCGCCCTCGACACCCTGCTGCTCGCCCTCACGATCAGCGCCGCCGCGCTGCTGACCGGCGTACTGCTGGGCCTGCTGCCCCGCGTGTCAGGCCCCCTCGTGGACACGATCGTCGCCCTGCCCCCGGTCCTCGTCGCCCTCCTCGTCACCGCCGTCGTCGGCGGCGGAACCGCCACCCCCGCCCTCGCCGTCGGCGCCGTCGCCTGGGCACCCCTGGCCGCCCACACCTGCGCACTGCTGCGCCAGGAACGCGCCGCCCTCCACATCACCGCCACCCGCGGCCTGGGCGCCGGACGCTGGTATCTCCTGCGGCACGAACTCCTGCCCGCCGTCCTGCCGGCCGTCACCCGCCACGCCCTGCTGCGGCTCCCCGGCATCGCCCTCGCCCTCGCCTCGCTCGCCTTCCTCGGCCTGGGCGCCCAGCCGCCCGCCCCGGAGTGGGGCCTGCTCCTCGCCGAGAACCAGCCCTACGCCGAGCGGGCCCCCTGGGCCGTCCTCGCCCCGGCCGCGGCCCTCGCCCTGCTGGGCGCGCTGGCAGTGACCGCGGCGGGTGGCGTACGGGTGCCTCGGCGGAGGCCGCGCAGGCCGGTGGCGGTACCTGAACAGCAGCCTCGTACAAAGGAATCGAAGGCACTGGCGGGAGCCCGATGAGCGGCCTGTCGATCGGTGTCCGCAAGGCACCGGACCGCACCGCCCGCCTCTCACCTCTCCTGCGCCTGCTGATCCTCACCCAACTCGCCTTCAACATCGGCTTCTTCGCCGTGCTGCCCTTCCTCGCCGAGCACCTCGGGCAGGCGGTGGGCATGGCGGGCTGGCTGGTCGGGTTCGTGCTGGGGCTGCGGACCTTCAGCCAGCAGGGGCTGTTCGTGGTGGGCGGGGCGCTGGCCGACCGGTACGGCATCCGGCCCGTCGTCCTGGCCGGCTGCGCGCTGCGGATCGCCGGGTTCGCCTGGCTCGGGTACGCGACGGACACCTGGGCGGTCATCGGTGCCGTCCTGCTGATCGGGTTCGCCGCCGCGCTGTTCTCACCCGCGGTCGAGTCCGAGGTCGCCCGGCAGGCGGTGGTCCACGAGGAAGCCACCGGCATCTCGCGCACCCGCGTCCTCGCGCTGTTCACGGTGGCGGGCCAAGCGGGCGCGTTCACCGGGCCGTTGCTCGGCGCGTTGCTGCTGTCGGTGGACTTCCGGACCGTGTGCCTGGCGGGCGCCGGCGTCTTCGTCCTGGTGCTCGCCGGGCACGCCTGGCTGCTGCCCCAGCACATCCCCGGCCGAACAGGCGTCCAACTCAAGGGCGGCGTGAGGCCGTTGCTGCGCAACCGGCGCTTCCTCGCGCTGTGCTGCGCGTACGGCGCCTGTCTCCTCGCCTACAACCAGCTCTATCTCGCCCTCCCGGCGGAGGTGGAGCGGGCCACCGGTTCGCAGGCGCCTCTGGCCTGGCTGTTCGCGCTGTCGTCGCTGCTGGTGGTGACCGCCCAGCTGCCCGTCACCCGCTGGGTGGGCGACCGGCTGGAGCCGCGTCGCTCGATGGTGGCCGGACTGCTGCTGATCTCCGCCGGGTTCGCCGTGGTGGCCCTGGCCCGCCCCGCCGACCGGACGGGTACGGCCGGGCTGCTGCCCGCGGCCGGTTTCGTCGTCCTGCTCACCCTGGGCCAGATGCTCGTCGCCCCCGTCGCCCGCGCCTGGGTCCCCGATCTCGCCGAGGACGGCCGGCTCGGCCTCTACACCGGGGCGCTGTCCTCGGTGTCCGGCCTCATCGTCCTGATCGGCAGCTCGGCGACGGGCACCCTCCTCGACACCGGGCTGCCCGCGGCCGTCGTGTGGCTGGTCCTGGCCGCCGTACCGGTCGCGGCGATCGGGTCGCTGCCGCGCCGGGCGTAGCGCTCGGGCGGGGCGGCCGGGCCGCTTTCGCGCCGGCCCCTCTTCATCCGGCGACGAGCTCGCGCATGTCCGCCCGCACGACCGCCTCGATCCGGGAGGTCCGCGACAGCCACAGCACATCCCGTCCGAACGACCACACCAGCGTCCCCAGCGCCGTCGCCACGACCGCGAACTCCAGGGCGTACGACAGCAGCCCCGACGCGGCGAGCAGCAGGAACACACCCTGGAGCGCGGCGACCGTCTTGCGGGCGGTGCTCGGCGGGAGCGGGGCGTTGAGCCAGGTCCAGACACGGGCGGCGGCCACGAAGGCGTAGCGCATGGCGCCGATGAGAAGGACCCACGGGCCCAGCGACATCGAGACGTAGACACTGAGCACCAGGATCAGGAACGCGTCGACCTCCATGTCGAAGCGCGCGCCGAGCGGGGTCGAGGTGCCGGTGCGGCGGGCCACCTTGCCGTCCACGCCGTCCAGGATCAGGGCCACCGCGGTGAGGCCCACGAACAGCGTGACCGGCGGGGAGCTCTGGAAGGAGTCGGCGACCAGGGCGGTCACCCCGCCGACCAGGATGGAGCGGCCGAGGGTCACCCGGTTGGCCGGGCCGAAGGAGCGGGGCTGGGTGCGGTGCAGGGCCCGGGAGAGCACCGCCCATGTGGCCACGGCGAAGGCGAGGCCGGTCAGCCAGCCCGCCGGACCCATGCCGATCGCGGTGCCGAGCAGAGCCAGCAACAGGATCTGGACACCCGCTCCGACAGCGGTCTCCTGCTGGACCAGCCTTGCCTCGTACGTGTTGTTCAGGGCCACCGAACATCCTCCGGCCGTGTGACAGAGTCGATCAACGCCGCGTACTGTGCGCGACCTGTGCACACCTCGGTACGTGAACTGCTTCCCGATCGTTCAGGAGGATGCCGATGAACCGCACCGCGAGGGCGTTCTGGCTCAACAGCCCGGGTGACGGCGAGATACGGGAGATCACCCTTCCGGCCCCCGCCGAGGACGAGGTGCTGGTGCGCGCCCTGTGGTCCGGCGTCAGCCGCGGCACCGAGACCCTGGTCTTCCGCGGCGGCGTCCCCGCCAGCCAGCACGCGGCCATGCGCGCACCCTTCCAGGAGGGTGAGTTCCCCGCCCCCGTGAAGTACGGCTACCTCAGTGTCGGGGAGGTGGAGGAGGGCCCGGCCGAGCTGGTGGGGCGCACGGTCTTCTGCCTCTATCCGCACCAGACGCGGTACGTCGTTCCGGCCGCCGCCGTCACCGTCGTACCGGACTCCGTGCCCGCCGAGCGGGCCGTCCTCGCCGGCACCCTGGAGACCGCCGTCAACGCCCTCTGGGACGCGGCGCCCTTGGTCGGTGACCGGATCGCGGTCGTCGGCGGCGGGATGGTCGGCTGCTCGGTGGCCGCGCTGCTCGCCCGCTTCCCGGGCGTCAGGGTCCAGTTGGTCGACGCCGATCCCGCCCGGGCCAGGACCGCGGAGGCGCTCGGCGTCGACTTCGCGCTGCCGGCGGACGCGCTCGGGGAGTGCGACCTCGTCGTGCACGCCAGCGCCACCGAGCAGGGGCTGACCCGCGCGCTCGAACTCCTCACCGCCGAGGGCACCGTCCTCGAACTGAGCTGGTACGGCGACCGGCAGGTCAGCCTCCCGCTCGGCGAGGCCTTCCACTCGCGTCGCCTCGTCATCCGCTCCAGCCAGGTCGGCACCGTCTCTCCGGCCCGCCGCGCCAGCCGCACCTACGCCGACCGGCTCGCCCTCGCCCTCGAACTGCTCGCCGACCCGTCACTCGACGCGCTCATCACGGGGGAAAGCGTGTTCGAGGAGTTGCCGGTTGTGATGCCGAAACTCGCGGCGGGGGAGATTCCGGCCCTTTGTCACCGCGTCAGGTACGACAAGAGCGCCTGACCTGAGAAAAGAGTGAGAGAGGGCTGAACACGGGGAAGCGAAGAGCCGTACTACACGGCATCCCGGCGGCGATCAGGCCGAAGGGATCAGACGCGCCGCACCTGGAGGGTCGTCCGTTGTTCAGTGTCACCGTCCGCGATCACATCATGATCGCCCACAGCTTCCGCGGCGAGGTCTTCGGACCCGCACAGCGCCTGCACGGAGCGACGTTCCTCGTGGACGCCACCTTCCGCCGGGAACAGCTGGACGACGACAACATCGTCGTCGACATCGGACTGGCCACCCAGGAGCTCGGCGCCGTCGTCGCCGAGCTGAACTACCGAAACCTCGACAACGAGCCCGACTTCGCCGGGATCAACACCTCGACGGAGTTCCTCGCCAAGGTCATCGCCGACCGGCTCGCCGAGCGCATCGAGAAGGGCGCGCTCGGCGAAGGGGCCCGGGGTATCGCCGCCATCGGCGTCACGCTCCACGAGTCGCATGTCGCATGGGCGAGTTACGAGCGTGCGCTGTGACCGACGTGACCCTGGAGAAGACCGCGACACCGTCGCTCGGTTACGTTCCCGTGCAGCACTCCGCCCTCAAGAACGCCGACATCATCCCCATGTCCCTGCGCTCCGTGCACTTCGTCCTGCCGGGCGGTGTCGACGACCCGGCGACCCCCAGCGGCGGCAACGCCTATGACCGGCGGGTGAGTCTGGACCTGCCCGGCTTCGGCTGGCAGGTCCACAAGCACGCCGTGGACGGCGAGTGGCCCCGCCCGGGTGCCGCCGCCCGCGCCGAACTCGCCCGCACCCTGAGGGAGTTCCCGGACGACACGGTCGTCCTGCTGGACGGGCTGGTCGCCTGCGGTGTCCCCGAGATCGTCGTCCCCGAGGCGGAACGCCTGCGGCTCGCCGTCCTCGTCCACCTTCCGCTCGGCGACGAGACCGGCCTGGATCCCTTGGTGGCCGCCGAGCTGGACGCCAAGGAGCGTGCCGTACTGCGTGCCGTGCCCGCGGTCATCGCCACCAGCGACTGGGCGGTCCGCCGCCTCGTCTCCCACCACGGCCTGGCCCCCGACCGCGTCCATGTCGCCGCCCCCGGCGCCGACATCGCCCCGCTCGCCTCCGGAACCGACGGCGTCTCCCGCCTGTTGTGCGTCGCCGCGGTGACGCCCCGCAAGGGCCAGCACCGGCTGGTCGAGGCGCTCGCGACGGTACGGGACCTGCCGTGGAGCTGCGTCTGCGTCGGCGGCCTCGGCCAGGACCCCGAGTACGTCGGCCAACTCCGGTCCCTGATCGCCAAGTACGGCCTGGAGCACCGGCTGGAACTGGCGGGACCGCAGGCCGGCGCCCAGCTGGACGCCAGCTACGCCGCCGCCGACCTGATGGTCCTCACCTCCTACGCCGAGACCTACGGCATGGCGGTCACCGAGGCCCTCGCCCGCGGCATCCCGGTCCTCGCGACCGACGTCGGCGGCCTCCCCGAGGCGGTCGGACGCGCCCCCGACGGGGGAGTGCCCGGCATCCTCGTCCCGCCGGAGGACCCCGCCGCCCTCGCCGCGGAACTGCGCGGCTGGTTCAACGAGGCGGACGTACGACGCCGGCTGAAGGCCGCTGCCCGGGGCCGACGGGCCGCCCTGGACGGCTGGGCGACCACGGCCCGCAGCCTGGCCGGAGTACTGGGCCGACTGCCGAACGAACCCAGGAGGGCGGCATGAGGAAGACGGCTACCACGGAGCGCGGCGGCAGGATCCCGGCCCAGCCGGGGCCGCGGGCCGCGGCGACGGGCACCGACGCGGACGTGTCCTCCCTGCCGGCGGCGGGGGCGAGGGCGGACGTGTCCTCCCAGCCTGCGGTGGGCGGAAGTGCGGTGGTGTCTGCCGTGCCTGCGGTGGGTGGAAGTGCGGTGGTGTCTGCCGTGCCTGCGGTGGGCGCAAGTGCGGCGGTGTCTGCCGTGCCTGCGGTGGGTGGAAGTGCGGTGGTGTCTGCCGTGCCTGCGGTGGGCGCAAGTGCGGCGGTGTCTCCCGTGCCTGCGGTGGGCGGAAATGCGCCGGTGTCCCCCTTGGCTGCGGTGGGCGGAAATGCGGCCGTGTCCCCCTTGCCCCCGACAGGCGCGAGTGCGGAGGTGGCTCTCATGCCCCCGATGTCCCCGGCTTCCGACCCCTCCGCGGACTCCGTGATCCCCGGCGCGGGCCCCGCCGCCGTACGCCCGGGAGAGCGCCCCACCGTGCGGCTGCGTGAGGACGGGCCCGAGGAGCAGCCGCGGTACGCGCCCGAGTGGCTGGAGCTGCGCGAGCCGGCCGACGCCTCCGCGCGGGCGCACGATCTGCTGGACCCGCTGCGGATCCGGCTGGCGAACCTGCCCGGCAAGGCCGGTCTGGTCATCCACGACCTGGGCTGCGGTACCGGCTCGATGGGCCGCTGGCTCGCCCCGCGTCTCGACGGCCCCCAGCACTGGATCCTGCACGACCGCGACCCCTATCTCCTGCACTTCGCCGCCGTGGCCTCCCCGCGCGTCGCCGCCGACGGCAGCCGGGTCACGGTCGAGACGCGCCGCGGCGATGTCGCCCGGCTCACCTCGGACTCCCTCTCCGGCGCCTCCCTGGTGACCGCCTCCGCGCTCCTCGACGTCCTCACCCGCGAGGAGATCGACACCCTCGCCGAGGCCTGCACCGGGGCCGGCTGCCCGGCGCTGCTCACCCTGTCGGTGGCCGGCCGCGTCGACCTCACCCCGTCCCACCCGATGGACGCGGAGATCATGGAGGCGTTCAACACCCACCAGCGACGCTCCGGGCTCCTCGGCCCGGACTCGGTCACCGCGGCCTGCGAGGCCTTCTCCGAACGCGGCGCGACGGTACGGCTGAACCCCAGCCCCTGGCGGCTCGGCCCCGGCGAGGCCGCGCTCACCGCGCAGTGGCTGCGCGGCTGGGTGGGCGCGGCCGTGGAGCAGCGCCCGGAGCTGAAGGAGCCGGCCGACCGCTATCTCCGCGACCGGCTGGAGGCGTGCGAGGCGGGCGAGTTGACCGTCCTCGTCCACCACACCGACCTGCTGGCGCTGTCCCGGCCGACGGGCGGGGCGGCATGAGCGTGGAGACGGTACGGGCGTATGTGGTGCGCAGGCCTTCGGGCGAGCGCGAAGGGCGGCGTGCCGGGGCGCGGGCGCGGACCCGGCCGGTGGAGGTGACAGGAAGGGACGTTTCTGCGGAGGCGGCGGAGGCTGCCGAGGCGCACGTCCCCACCGGTACCACTCCCCACACCGCCGGCCTCGTCCTCGTCCCGCCTGTCAAGGCCGTCCCCCCACCGGACGTCGCCGTCTCCGGCTCCCGTATCGGCGTGATCGTCGCCGCTGTCCGCCCGGAAGCCGCCGCCGGCCCAGAAGCCGCTACCCCCCGCACCCCCCGGTGGCGTACCGCCCTGGCCCGTCTCAAGTCGCCCGCCGTACGCACCCACGTGGGCAGTGTCGTCGGTGTCCTGATCCTCGCCGTGCTGCTGTGGCGGCTCGGTACCGGGGTGTTCCTGGACGGGCTGCGGCGGATCGACGGCGGGTCCCTGGTCGCCTCGCTCGGGATCGGTGTCGTCACGACCGTGTTCAGCGCCTGGCGCTGGCAGTTGGTGGCCCGGGGCCTGAAGATCCGGCTGCCGCTCGGGCCCGCCGTCGCCGCCTACTACCGTGCCCTCTTCCTCAACGCGGCGCTCCCCGGCGGTGTGCTCGGCGACGTCCACCGGGCGGTACGGCACGGGCAGAGCACCCGGGACCTCGGGCGCTGTGTGCGGGCCGTCGTCCTCGAACGGGTCGCGGGGCAGCTCGCGTTGGCGGTCGTCGGCGCCGGCGTGCTGCTGACCATGCCGTCGCCGGTGCTGAACCAGGCCCGTGATCTCGCGCCGGTGCTGCTGTTCGCCCTGGTGGGTGCGCTGGCCGTCGTACTCGCTCTGCGGATGAACCGGGCGCCGGTGCGGTGCGGCCGGGCGCTGAACGAGGTCCGCGCAGGGCTGCTCTCGCGGCGGAACGGGCCCGGGGTCGCCCTGTCGTCCCTCGTCGTCCTCGCCGGGCACGTCGGGATGTTCGTGCTCGCCGCCCGCGTCGCGGGGTCCGCCGCCTCCGTCGCCGAACTGCTTCCCATTGCCGTGCTCGCGCTGGTCGCGATGGGGCTGCCGCTCAACGTCGGCGGCTGGGGGCCCCGTGAGGGCGTCACCGCCTGGGCGTTCGGCGCGGCCGGCCTCGGGGCGAGCAGCGGGCTGGCCGTCGCCGTCGTGTACGGGGTGCTCAGCCTCGTGGCCAGCCTGCCGGGGGTGTTCGTCCTGCTCGCCCGTTACCCGCGCACCGAATCACCGGAGCCCGAGGAATCCTCGTCGGAGGTGAGCAGCGCCACATACGGCCCGAACGAATTCGCCAGGCTCTCCAGCAGTGCTTTGCCCTTTTCCGCCGAACCCAGCGAGGGACGGCCGATGACACCCGAGTCGGTATAGGCGGACATACCGAGGGTGAGCAGATGCCGACGGTCGTCCGCGACGAAATCGGAGGTCTCATAGCCGGGTCGGACGAATTCGGGATGAGCGTGCAGAAGGATGGAGGTCTCGATTTCCCCCGCGTGCATGTCGGTGAGCAGCGACGTGACCACCCCCGCCCGCTCGCGCGCCGACTCCCAGTCCTCCGCGGTCGGGAACAGTGCCATGCGCTCTCCGCGGGAGGAGGATTCCTGAACGACGTTGCCCAGTACGTAGTTTCCGCCGTGTCCGTTGACCACGACGAGGGCCTCCACCCCCGAACGGCGGAGCGAAGCCGCTATGTCCCGTATCACCGAGTGAAGGGTCACCGAGGAGATGCTGACGGTCCCCGCCCAGGCCGCGTGCTCGTGCGAGCAGGAGATCGTCACCGGCGGAAGGAGGTGCACCGGGTACGCCGCGGCGATCTCCCGGGCGATGGCACAGGCGACGAGGGTGTCGGTCGCCAACGGCAGGTACGGGCCGTGCTGTTCGAAGCTCCCCACAGGCAGCACCGCGACCTGTCGTGAGACATTCGCGCCCCGCGTCCGTACGTCTTCCGTGGTGTCCGCCGGCAACGGACCGTATGCCGCCGACCGCGCTTGCGAATCACTCATTCTTTCACGGCCTTTCGTCTCTGCTTAGGAACTCGAGAATCATGACAGACAAAATTGGTGTCCTCGGCAAGAAGTCCCCGCAGCGCACCGGCGTGGAACGCATAGTGAATGCCCCGCTGCCCACCGTGTACGGGAAATTCCGCGCGGTCGGCTATCTCGACCACGACCGCGGCGACGAACAAGTGGCGCTCGTACACGGCGAGATCGGCACGGACGACGTCCTCGTGCGGCTGCACTCCGAGTGCCTCACCGGTGACGCCTTCGGCTCCCGGCACTGCGAGTGCGGCGAGCAGCTCGACTCGGCGCTGCGGGCCGTCGTCGCCGAAGGCAGCGGCATCGTCGTCTACTTGAGGGGCCACGAGGGCCGCGGCATCGGACTGCTCGCCAAGCTGCGCGCCATGGCCCTACAGGCGGAGGGCCTGGACACCGTCGAGGCCAACCTCGCCCTCGGCCTGCCGGTGGACGCCCGCGACTACGGCGTCGCCGCCGGCATGCTGCACGACCTCGGTGTGAACAGCGTCCGGCTGATGTCCAACAACCCCGACAAGCGCGAGGCGCTGGTACGGCACGGCATCGAGGTCACCGAGACGGTGCCGCTGCTGATCCAGCCGTGCGAGAGCAACATCACCTACCTGCGCACCAAGCGGGAGCGCCTCGACCACCATCTTCCGCACCTGGACGCGGTGGCCCACCTCTCCTGATTACGGGGACCGGAGTCCGGACAGGAAGAGGGGACCGACCGATCCCGTCGCCCCTGGGAGGCTCGCCCGTGAGGATGCAGGCACAAGCCGTCGTGATCGGCGGCGGGGTGATGGGCACGAGCATCGCCTACCACCTCGCCGCCGCCGGTGTCCGCGACGTCGTACTGGTCGAGCGGGACGAACTGGCCTCCGGTTCCACCTCGAAGGCGGCGGGCGGGGTGCGGGCCCAGTTCTCCGACGAGCTCAACGTGCAGCTCGGGGCGCGCAGTCTGGCCGCGTTCGGCCGGTTCCGGGAGGAGATCGGGTACGACATCGGACTGCACCGCGTCGGCTACCTCTTCCTGCTGTCGACCCCCGAGGACGTAGCCACCTTCGAGGCGGGCGTACGGCTACAGAACGCGCTCGGCGTGCCCAGCCGCATGCTCACCCCGAAGGAGGCCCGCAGGCTCTCCCCGCTGATCCGTACCGAGGGCCTCCTCGCCGCCGCCTACTCGCCCGACGACGGCCACTGCACCCCCGAGGCAGTGGTCCACGGCTACGCCTCCGCGGCCCGTGCCCTCGGCGCCCGTGTCCTGCGCCGCACCGAGGTCACCGGCATCGAGCTCCACGGCGACCGGATCACCGCCGTGTCCACGACCCTCGGCCGGATCGCCACCGGCACGGTGATCTGCGCGGCCGGACCCTGGTCACGGGCCGTCGGCCGGATGGCCGGCGTCGACCTTCCGGTGGAGCCACTGCGCCGCCAGATCGCCGTCACCGAACCGGTCCCGGGCCTGCCGCCGGGCCTGCCCATGACCATCGACTTCAGCACCACCCTCTACTTCCACCGCGAGGGCCCCGGCCTCCTCCTCGGCATGTCCGACCCCGACGAACGCCCCGGCTTCGCCACCGACACCCACGACCGGTGGATCCCCCGGCTGGCCGCCGCCATGGAACACCGCGCCCCGGCCCTCCTGGACCTGCGCCGCACCGGCGGCTGGGCGGGCCTGTACGAGATCACCCCGGACCACAACGCGCTGATCGGGGAGGCCACTTCGGTCTCCCGCTTCCTGTACGCCACCGGCTTCTCCGGCCACGGTTTCCTCCAGGGCCCGGCCGTCGGCGAGGTGGTCCGTGACCTGGTCCTGGGCCGCGTACCCTTCGTGGACGTCAGCCCGTTGAACGCCGGCCGGTTCGCGGCCGACGCCCCGCGCCCGGAGGCCAACCGCGTATGACCGAGCTCCATCTGTGGCTGCGCCACGAGGTCCGTCCCACCGAGCGACGCACCCCGATCGTGCCGTCCGACGCCCGGCGGCTCGTCGAGAGCGGGGTGACGTTGACCGTCGAGGAGTCCCCGCAGCGGATCTTCCCGGTCGAGGAGTACGAGGCGGTCGGCGCCCGGGTCGCGCCCGCGAGGTCGTGGGAGTCGGCGCCGGCGGCGGCCGTGATCCTGGGCCTCAAGGAACTCCCGGACTCACCGGGCCGGTTGACGCACCGGCACATCTTCTTCGGGCACGCCTACAAGGGGCAGCCGGGCGCCGCGGAGCTGCTGCGCCGGTTCACCGCCGGGGGAGGAGAGCTCCTCGACCTGGAGTACCTGGTCGACGACACCGGGCGCCGCCTCGCCGCCTTCGGGTACTGGGCCGGATATCTGGGCGCCGCCCTCGCCGTGCTCCAGCACCGGGGCCGCCTCACCGCGCCGCTCGCGCCCACCTCCAAGGAGGAGCTGGACGAGACCCTCCGACCCGCCGCCGGGGACGCGGACTTCACCGCGCTGGTGATCGGTGCCCTGGGCCGCAGCGGACGCGGCGCCGGCGTGGCCCTGCGGGCGGCCGGTGCCGAGCCCACCTGCTGGGACCTGGACGAGACCCGGGACCTGGACCGCCCGGCCCTCCTGGCCCACGACCTGATGGTCAACTGCGTCCTCGCCACCACCCCGATCCCGCCCTTCCTCCGCGAGGAGGACCTGGACGACCCCGCCCGCCGGCTGCGCACCCTCTCCGACGTCACCTGCGACGTCGGCTCGCCGCTCAACGTCCTGCCGGTCTACGACCGCACCACCGAGTGGACCGACCCGGTACGACGGCTGCGCAAGGAGCCCCCGCTCGACCTGATCGCCATCGACAACCTGCCGTCGCTGCTGCCGAAGGAGGCCAGCGAGGACTTCTCCGCCTCGCTGCTGCCCCTGCTCCTCGGCTTCGAGGCCGGCGGCACCTGGGGGCGCGCGCTGGACCGTTTCCATCAGGCATGCCGGGAACACGGCATCGAGGAAGGGGAGTTGCCGCATGTCTGACCTGGTCGACCTGGTTCCCGCGAGCGGCACCGTCCACTGGATCGGCACCGGCCTGTCCACGGGCAGCGGACTGGCGAAACTGTGCGAGAGCGCCGGCCGGGTGCGCGTCTGGCACCGCACCGAGGAACGCGCGGCCGAGGCCCTCGACCGGCTGGGCCTGGCCGGACGCGCCGAGCCCCGCGCCTACACCCTGGACAGGCTGACGGCGGCCCTGGCGCCCGGGGACGTCGTCGTGTCGATGCTGCCCGCGCCCGAACACGCCGGGATCCTCGCGGTCTGCGTCGCCTCGCGCGCCCACTTCGCCTGCTCCAGCTATGTGTCGGACGCGGTCCTCGAACAGGTCCCCGAGGCTGCCGCGGCCGGGCTGGTCGTCCTCACCGAGGCGGGCCTCGACCCGGGCATCGACCACCTCTTCGCGCACAGCCTCGTCGCCCGCGGCCGGGAGGCGATCGGCGACGGCACGGCGGCCTCGTACCGCCTCACCTCGTACTGCGGCGGCATCCCCGCGGTGCCGAACGACTTCAGGTACCGCTTCAGCTGGGCGCCCCTCGGCGTCCTCAACGCCCTGCGCTCGCCCGCCCGTTACCTCAGGGACGGGGCCGAGACCACCGCCGCGCGGCCCTGGGAGGCGACCCGGCCGCACCTCGTGGACGGCGAGACCTTCGAGGTCTACCCGAACCGGGACAGCGTGCCCTTCGTCGAGCAGTACGGCATGCCGCCCGCCTGGAAGCCGCAGACCTTCGTGCGGGGCACCCTGCGCCTGGAGGGCTGGCTGGAGGCCTGGGGCGCCGTGTTCGAGGAGCTCAAGGCGGGGGACGACGCCCGGATCGCCGCCCTGGCCCAGGAGCTGGCCGCCGCTTACCCCACGACGGACGCCGACCGGGACCGGGTCGTCCTCGCCGTGTCGCTGGACGTGGCCGGTCCCTCGGGACAGGCGTGGTCGGGCAGCTATCTGCTCGACCTGACGGGGGGCGAGGAGGAGAGCGCGATGGCCCGCTGTGTCTCCCGCACCCTCGCCCTCGGCGTCCGCCACATCCTCGACGGCTCCCTGCCGCCCGGCCTGAACCGCGCCGCCGAGACGGCGGCACGGTCGGAGCAGTGGCTGCGTGAACTCGCCCTGGAAGGGGTCGACTTCACGCTGCGGGTGGATTCCTGATCAATTCGTCACGGCCTCGTGCACCAGCCGCTTCAGCTCGGGGTAGAGCGCGTGCGAGCCCTTGGGCCGGACCTGCGTCATGAACTGCACCGTCAGATCACGGCGCGGGTCGACCCAGAACGTCGTCGTCGCCACCCCGCTCCAGCCGAACATGCCCAGGCTCGTCGGGGCCTTCGTACGCTCCGGGTCGATCACCACGGAGACACCGAGGCCGAAGCCGAGCCCGTCGTTGCCGGGCTCGTCATGTGCGGGACGGCTGCCGAAGGCGCGCAGATCGGCGCCGCCCGGCAGCTGGTTCGAGGTCATCAGGTCCACCGTGGCGGGGGACAGCAGACGGACGCCGTCGAGTTCGCCGCGACACCGCAGCAGCTCCATGAACCGGTGGTAGTCGTACGCGGACGCCACCATGCCGCCGCTGCCGGACAGGAACCGGGGGCGCCCGAACAGCGGCAGACCGGCGATCGGCTCGATGCGGCCGTCCTCGGTGTCCCCGTACAACTCGGCGAGTCTGCCCGCCTGTTCGTCGCTCACGTGGAATCCGGCGTCGGGCATCCCGAGCGGCCCGAAGATCCGCTGGGCGAAGAACGCGTCCAGCGGCTGCCCGGACACCACCTCGATGACCCGGCCCAGCACATTGGTGGCGACGGAGTAGTTCCACTGCGTGCCCGGCTCGAACTGGAGCGGCAGACTCGCGTACACGTCGACCGTCTCGGCCAGCGTCGAGCCCGGCACCACGGACGACTCCAGGTCGGCCTCGCGGTAGAGGGCGTCGACCGGGTGGGAGCGGTAGGAGGCGAAGGTCAGACCGGCGGTGTGGGTCATCAGATGCCGGATGAGCACGGGCTGTGCGGCGGGGCGGGTCCTGACGTCGGCGCCGGAGCCGCTCTCGTGGACCCGCATGTCGGCGAAGGCGGGTACATACCGGGCCACCGGATCGTCCAGCGACAGCTTCCCCTCCTCCATCAGGAGCAGCGCGGCGACCGAGGTGACCGGCTTGGTCATGGAGTAGATCCGCCACAGGGTGTCGGGCGTGACGGGCAGCCCGGCCGCCAGGTCGCGCCGGCCGTGCGCGGTGAGGTGCGCGACCCGGCCGCCGCGGGCGACGGCCACGAGGAAGCCCGGCAGGCGCCCCTCGTCGACGTAGTGGGCGACGTGCTGGTCGAGGCGGTCCAGCGCCTTCGCGTCCAGCCCGACCTCGCCCGGGTCCACCTCTTGCCGCAGCTGTGCCATCGCTCTCCTCCGAATACGTTCGTTCGAGGTGCGGTCCGGCATACCCAGCCGCAGCGCCCTCAGACCTCATCGTCGCTCAGCAACCGGTGAACGGCCCTGCGCCCGGCCATGATCGGCGGAAGTGGCGGACACCGGACGCCCCGGCAGCACTCCGCTCGCCGCCGCCCCGGCCACCGCCACGACGGCGAGCACCACCAACGCCCCGTGGCCCATGAGCAGGGTCGCGACGGCCACTCCCAACGCCGGCCCGACGTTCATCGCCGTCTGCTGGAGCCCGCCCGCCACCCCGGCCGACTCGACGGGACTGTGCCGTACGACGACATGGGTGGCGGCCACCATCACGGTGCCGAACCCGGCGCCCAGCAGGGCGAATCCGGCGCACAGCGCCAACGTGCCGGCAGCTCTGTCCAGCGTCAGAACCCCCGCCGCGAGGACCGCCATCGCGGTCACCGCCGTACGCCGGGCCCCCACCCGGCGCAGCAGGACCGCGCACAGCGGCGCCGCGCCCACCATCAGCACGGCCAACGGCAGGCACCGCAGGGCGCTTTGGAGCGGGTCGAGGCCGAGCGTGTACTGGAGGGTGTACGTGCTCACGAACAAGGTGCCCGACAACGCGGCCGACGCGGCGACCAGGACACCGAGCGCCGGTCCGGCGACGGCCCGCGGGAGAAGCGGGCTCGCGGTACGGCGTTCATGGCGCAGGAAGGCCGCACCGGCGACCACGGAGGCGGCCAGCGCCAGCCACCGCAGAGAGACCAGCGCATGGACCAGGCACCCCAGGGTCACCGCCAGCAGCACGGCACCCGGCACGTCCAGCCGCACCGGCGCCGCCCGCACCGGCTCCCGGCCGGCCAGGGCGAGCAGCCCGAACACCAGCGCCGGTACGACGTTGAGGAAGAACACCGCCCGCCAGCCCGGCCCGGCCACCAGCACCCCGCCCACCAGCGGCCCCACCGCGGCCGACACCCCGATGGCGGCGGTCCGCACCGCGATCGGCGTCCGCAGCCGGTCCGGCGGGTACGCGGCCCGCAGCATGCCGAGGGTGGCGGGTTGCAGCAGCGCCCCGAACACTCCCTGCACGACCCGCAGTCCGACCACCCACCCGATCCCCGGCGCCAGCCCGATACCCGCCGAAGCCGCCCCGAACCCGAGCATGCCGATCGCGTAGAGCCGCCGATGCCCGTACCGGTCGCCGAGCCGCCCGGCGAACACCAACAGCCCGGCCACGGCGATGAGATATCCGGTGCTGGTCCACTGGACCTGCGCGAAGGACGCCCCCAAGTCCCTTTGCAGGGTGGGCTGGGCGATGGTGAGGACGGTGCCGTCCAGGGCGACGATCACGGCTCCGACCACGCTGCTCGCGAGCGCGAGCCCCGGTTTCACTCGCCCTCCTCACCGAGGTGCGCGTCGAGGGCCGACCGCAGCAGGGGTACGAAGTCGTCGGCGCCGGTGGCCAGTTGGAGGCTGCCCCAGCCCCACAGCTGGGCGATCCCGTGCAGATTCGCCCACAACGCGCCCGCGACCGACCGGGCGTCCACATCGGGACGGACCCGGCCGACCAGCTCCACCAGGCGTCCGAAGAGCGGAAGGCTGGTGTCCCGTAGGCCCAGATGGCCGCTCTCCAGCAGGTCGTGACGGAACATCAGCTCGTACATGCCGGGGTTCTCCAGCGCGAACGCCAGGTAGGCGCCGGCGAGTTCGGTGAGCTGGGCGCGCGGCCTCGCCGTGCCGTCACCGACGGCCGTCACCGCGCGCTCGGCCAGCTCGCCGAAGCCGCGGCGAGCGATGGCCGACAGCAGCTCCAGGTGGGTCGGGAAATACCGGCGCGGCGCCCCGTGCGAGACGCCTGCCCGGCGGGCGATCTCCCGCAGGGTCAGGGCTTGCACGCCCTCCCGGGCCACCAGCTCCACTCCGACGTCGACCAGCCGGGCCCGCAGCCCGGTCTCGGATTCATGCATAGACAGTGTCTACCAAGGAGACGTAGACACTGTCTACCCGGAATGGGGGCGGGGGGTGGCGGGGTTGATCCGTGCATGACTCAGAACGCGCTGCTCCAGTTGCTCGGCACCGGACACGGCGGGGTGCTGATCACCCTCAAGCGGGACGGCCGGCCCCAGCTGTCGAACGTCAGCCACGCCTACTACCCGGACGAGGGCGTCATCCGGGTGTCGATCACCGACGACCGTGCCAAGACCCGCAATCTGCGCCGCGATCCACGGGCCTCGTACCACGTCACCAGCCCCGACCGGCGGGCCTACACGGTCGCCGAGGGCACGGCCGAGCTCACACCGGTGGCGAAGGACCCGTACGACGACACCGTGGAGGAGCTCATCCGCCTCTACCGTGACGTCCAGGGCGAACACCCCGACTGGGCCGACTACCGGGCCGCGATGGTCCGTGACCGGCGACTGGTGCTGCGGCTGAGGGTGGAGCGGGCCTACGGCATCCCCGAGGCGGCCAACAGGGGCTGACCGCCGCCAGGGCCTGTCCGGCGGATCATGTCGCAGACGCGGGGGCCGGCACGCCGGCCTGCGGCGTTGATGAGGCACCGCTGCTTCCCTGTGACCTGATACGCCGGACAGGCCCTGGTCCGGGAGGTCGAGGGCCATGAGCCCGTCCCCTCCGGCCATGTACAGGCGGGTGCCGCGGCCGGAGGGCAGGCGTGTGGCCACGGCTCGGCGGGCGGTCCTCAGGGGAGCCCGCTCGGTCGACCTCATCGCGTGCCGTCGCCGTCCACGGCGTACAGCGTCGTGTCGTGGACGGCCGGGTCGGTGGACCCCTGGACCCGGCCGTCGGCCGGGAGCATCCACGCCGTCGAGCCGTCCTCGGGCGAGACCGCGACGACGGGGCCGAGGCGGGTGGTGACGGCCAGGTCGTCGAAGGCGGTGAAGTCGGTGCAGGTGTCCGTCCCGGCCCGGGCGATCGCGCCCACGTCCGTGTTGCCCATGCCACCGGCGCCGAGTCGCCTACGACCCGTCACGCTCCGGCCCGCAGGACCGGAAAGCCGTGCGTGCGCGCCCCCGCCACCACGGCGACCACCGGCACCAGCAGCGCCAGTACGCTCCACGGGAACGCGGTCGCGCCGAACAGACCGAGCAGGAGGCCGCCGACCGCGCCGCCGCCCGCCATCGCCGCGTTCCACAGGGTGACGAGCATGGCCTGGGCGGCGTCGGCCTGTTCGCCGCCCGCGTCGGCCACCGCGGTCTGCAACAGGGTCGGCGCACCACCCCAGCCGAGCCCCCACAAGGAGGCGGCGACATACACCAGCGCCGGGCTGTCGGCGAACACCGCCAGCAGCGCCGCCGCCGCGCCCACCAGCACCGTGCTCGCGACCGTCAGGGCCCGCAGCCGCCGGTCGATGAACGCGCCCACGATCCAGATGCTCAGCAGCGAGGCGCCGCCGAACACCAGCAGCACCAGGTCGGTCGAGTCGCCGAGGCCGAACGCGTCGAGGAACGTGGCGATGTACGCGTAGAGCACTGTGTGCGCCAGCACGAAGACCAGCGTGACGAACAGGACCGGTACCACCCCGGGCACCGACAGCACCCGTGCCATCGGCACCCGGCCGGCGCGCTCCTGGCCCGGCCGGTCCGGCACCCCCAGCGCGATCCAGCCCAGCAGCACCACGGCGACCGCGGTCATCAGCGCGAACGCCCACCGCCAGCCCAGCGCCCCGCCGAGGTACGCGCCCGCGGGCACCCCGACCGACAGCGCCACCGGCACACCGGTCATCACGACGGCGACCGCCCGGCCCTGCATCGGGCCGGGCACGAGCCGCCGCGCGTAACCGGCGAGCAGCGCCCAGGCGAGCCCGGCGGCCACACCGGCGACGAACCGGGCCGCCATGGTGAGGGCGTAGTGCCCCGAGACGGCCGTGACCGTGTTGGCCACGGCGAAGCCCGCCATCGCCGCGAGCAGCAGCCGCTTGCGCCGCCAGGCCGCCGTCGCCGCGGACAGCGGAATCGCGGTGAGCGCCGTACCGGCCGCGTACACGGTCACCGCCTGTCCGGCCGCCGACTCGCTCACCCCGAGATCCGCGCTCATCGCGGGCAGCAGGCCCGCCGGGAGCGTCTCGGTGAGGCTGGTGACGAAGACGGCGGTGGCGAGCGCGAGGAGGGCGGGGAGGGGGAGGGAGCGGGTGGTGTTCCCGGGATGTGTCGTAGTGGTCGTCATGCGGGGAGGGTCCGCCTTGACACCGGTGTCAGGTTCAAGGGCGGTCCGGCTGATGACCAGTCATCTCACGGCTCTGACGCTAGGGTTGATCCACTGCGGACGTCGACCGACGGGGGAGTGCACGGCATGCTGGATCCGATCTCGCTGGGTGCCATCGGCGCGGTGCTCGGAGCCGTCGGATCGGGCATGGCGAACGAAGCGGGCAAGTGGGCCTGGGAGTCGGCCGGCGGCCTGGTCCGGCGCATCGCCGGACGCGAGGTGCCCGCCCCGACGACACCCGGTCAACTCGACGACGTGGCACGGCTGGTGCACGAGCGGGTGCACGGCGACCCGCAACTCGCCCAGGCCTGGGCGCAGTTCGCACGCGGCGTCCGCGCACCCGGCACCGGTTCACGCGACCGTCGCCCCACTCTGCCCACCGCGCCGCACTTCTTCACCGACCGCCGCCAGGCCCTGAAACTCCTCGACAAGGAGGCGTCCCGCGCCTTCGCCGGACGCCCCCGCCGGGCCCTGCTGCACGGTCCCGAGGGCATCGGCACCAGCGCCCTCGCCGTGCACTGGGGCTGGCGGCAGACCGCCCGCTTCCCCGACGGCCAGCTCTACGCCGACCTGCGCGCCCTCGCGCCCGAGGCGGTCCTCGGCACACTGCTGCGCGGTCTCGGCGTGCCGGACGGGGAGATACCCCCGGCCGTCGCCGACCGCGCCGACCTGTTCCGGCGCTGCCTCGCCGACCGGCGGCTGCTCGTCGTGCTCGACCACGCCCGGTCCGCCGCACAGGTGCAGCCCCTGCTGACCTCGGCGCCGGACGTGTTCACGATCGTCGTGACCCGGCAGCCCCTCGTCGGCCTGGACGCCCTGCGTGTCCCGGTCGGCCCGCTGGAGCGCCGGGACGCCGTACGGCTGCTCACCGACCTGGTCGGCAAACCGGCCCTCGCCCAGGCCCGCACGGCCCTGCCGACGGTGCTGGAGCGATGCGCGGGCTCGCCGTACGCGCTGCGGGCGGCGGCACCGCGACTGGCCGAGACGCAGGCCGGCGCGACGTCGGAGAGCGACCCCGTCCAGACCGCCGCCGAGGACTCGTACCGGCTGCTCACGCCCGCCGCGGCCCGTCTCTACCGCCTCGCCGGTCTCCGTGACTGGCCCGCCCTCGACGCACCGGCGGCCGCCCGCGCCGCCGGCATCGACCCGACCGAGGCGGCCGGACTCCTGGACGAACTCACCGACGCCCTCCTCCTCGACCGCACCGACAGCGGCCGTCACCGCTACCGGCCCGCCGTCCGCGCCCACGCCGAACGCACCGCCGCCGCCGTCGACGGAGTGGCGGGCTGCTCGGCCGCCGTCGCCAGGACGGTCGAGGGCTACCGCGACCTGGCGGTGGGCGCGGCCCGGGCGGCGCTGCCGGAGAGCTGGCGCGCCCCCTTGGCCGACTCGCCCGTCACCTTTCCGGACCGTGGCGCGGCCGTCGCCGGCCTCGTCGCCGAGGCCCCGAACCTCGTCCAGGCCGTGCGCGCGGCCGAGGAGTTCCGCGACCAGGACACCGTCGTCCTGCTCTGCCAGGCGCTGTGGCCCCTCCAACTCAAGGCGGGCCACCACGAGATGCTGCTGCCCGCGCTGCGCACCGGCGCCCGCACCGCCGACGAGCACTTCCCCGACACCCGCGTCGCGGGCGCCCTGCACGCCCAACTCGCGCACACTCTCACCGAGTTGCGGCGCTGGGACGAGGCCGAGCCCGAGACGCTGGCCGCCGCCCGCGCCGAACGGGCCGCCGGCCACATATGCGGCCACGCCTCGGCCGTCGAGTTCCTCGGCCTGCTGAGGCTGCGGCAGTGGCGTTTCCAGGAGGCGTACGACCGCTTCGACGAGGCCTGCCGCATCCTCGACGGCATCGGCCCCGACGACGAGGGCGCCGCCGATCTCCCGCGCGCCCGCGCCCTGTTGGAACGCCACCGCGGACGCGCCCTGCGTGGCCTCGGGCGCCGGGAGGAGGCGGCCGAGCGCCTCGGTCTCGCCCTGCGCTTCTTCCGCGACACGGGCGAGGCCTACAACACCGCCCGCACCCTCACCGACCTCGCCGAGACCCACCTCGACGACGGCAGCACCGCCGCCGCGCTGCCACTGATCGACGAGGCGCTGGCGGCGCTCGCCCGGGAACACGCCGAGTACCACGTGGCCCGGCTGCGGGTGCTGCGGGAGCGGTGCGTCACGCCCGAGTGACCGTCACCGGGCTCAGGTTCGTTCCCGTGCGGACCGCGGCCAACTCCGCGGGCGCCCTGCCCGCGGCCAGCCACGCGTGCAGCGCGGAGGCCGCTGCCGCCGGGTCCGCCCCGGTCTCCAGCCGGAACACGCCTCCCGCGCGCGCCCGCACCACACAGGAACCGGGGCCGGTGACATACGCCGCGAGCGCGCAGTGCGGATACCGGTCGAGCACCTCCGCCGTCCAGCCGGCGGGGGAGCCGAAGCGGGGATCATCGGCCGCGGCGTACCGGAACACCACGTCGGCCAGGGGGAGTTGATCGGTCTCCCGGGTGTCCTCCGGTACGGCGAGATGCGCCTCCGCGTCGGTCCGTGACGCGGGGTGCGGGCCCGCGTACCGGGTGACCCGGACCTCGTCGGGGCCGAGGAGACGGGTCAGCGCGAGGAGGGGCACGGTGGGGGCCGCCGGTTCGTGCGGCGGCAGGGGAAGAGGTTCGAGGCGGGCGGCCCAGTCGGGTTCGGGGACGCCGATCAGGTCGTAGAAGAGGCGCCGCAGGCGAGGTGCCGCCTCGCCGGGTACCGAGCTGATGAACTCGGAGCGTCTCACGGCGGGTTCGGCGATCAGGGTGTCGACCTGAGTGCGCAGTGGCCGGGTGACGTCCAGGCGGGGCGCCGTCCTGACGAACTCGTGGACGGGGGCCTCGGGGTCGAGGCCGGCGAGCGGGGCCGCGCCCAGCAGGACCGGGGTGCCGAGGGCGGCGGCGTAGTAGGTCACCGAGCCGTGGTCGCCGATCACCGCGTCGGCGGCGACGAGGGCCTGGCGCCAGCCGTGCAGGGGGTCGATCAGGGCCAGACCGGCGCGGCGGGCGCGGTCGAGCCAGGCGCGGATCTGGCCGGGGCCGTGACCGTGCCAGACGTTGGGATGCAGCACGGCCGCGAGACGGTACTCGTCGGCCGGGAACTCCGAGGTCAGGCGCGGCAGCAGCGAGGGCAGGACGTCGGCGCCGCCGCCCCCGTCGCCGAACAGGGACTCGGGGTTCCAGGTGGAGCTCAGGACGATCAGCCGCTGCCCCTCGCGCACGCCGAGGGCCCGGCGGAAGCGGTCACGGTAGGGGCGGGCCGCCAGCATGCGGTCCCAGCAGGGGTCGCCCGCGACGACGGCCGTGGGCGTGGCTTCCGGGCAGACGCGGCGGAGTCGGTCGTACTGCTCGGGGTGGGAGAGCACGAGGGCGTCCGCGATCGGTTTCCCGTCCTCGTCGAGCAGCCATTCCCGTGACATCCCGAAGACCGGTTCCGACCCCGCGTCCCAGCCGCCTGCCGTCGGGTGTCGGGTGTCGCCAGCCTTTTAGTGTATCCGACACCGTGTGACAACACGGCCAATACACCGGAAACTGAACGGAGTTGACCGCCGAAGCTCGCCGAGAGCACGAGTGCGACCGGAGTGTCGATCGCCTGCTCCCACGGCACCACGGGCACACCGACCTCGGCGAGCAACTCCGTCACGCCCGCCTCGAACGCGGACGACCCCGGGCACGTCACCAGCAGCTGCACCCTCAAGTCGTCGTGGAACAGGGGCAGTACGTCCAGGAGCCGGGTCGCCGCGGTGACGTTGTGGACGACGAGGAGCACCCGCTCGACGCGCCCCCGGGTCGCCCAGCGGGCCGCGTCGTCGCCGACCGGCACCCGTATCCACCCGGCCCCCGCCACGCCCCCGCCCGCCTCTCGCCGCCCGCTCGTGTGATCGGGCCACGATAGACAACCGCCGCACCGTGCGCACCGGCCGCCCCTGAAATCGGCCGGTACGCACGGGGGCCGTCCGCCCCACCACCGAAGTGCGGAGAGGGCCTGGTCAGCGGTGTTCGGCACAGCTCGTACCGGCCGATGGTCTTGCCGCGGGCGTCCCCTGTCAACGGGGCGGCGCCCAAGAGGTCCTACTCCCCTCGGCGCAGGACGTAGGACCGATGGTCCGGCATGCCGCCCGCGCCTAGGCTGCCGATGGTCCCACCGCAGCGGAGAAAGAGGTCACGATGCCCGTCAACGGCCGCAGCCACATCCGTGTCGCCCGTCCGTCCCGTGACCTGGTGGCGGCCGAGCGCTTCTGGGCGGGCGGGCTCGGCCTCGCCGTCGTCTGGCGTGCCGAGGGCGGTACCGAGCCCGGCGAGCACGACCTCCTCATGCTCGGCTGGCCGGACGCCGACTGGCACCTGGAGCTGGTCCACGAAACCGCTGACCCCGTCGAACCCCGGCCCACGGAGGAGGACCTCCTGGTGATCTACGTCGACGGGCCCGTCCCCGAGGATCTGGTCACCCGGCTCGAACAGCACGGCGGCAAGCGGGTCTCCTCGCCGAACCCGTACTGGAACCGCTGGGGCGTCACGGTCGAGGACCCGGACGGCTACCGGCTCGTGCTGTGCGAGCGGGCCTGGTCCAACACCTGAGTGTTCCCGCGAACGAACACCGGGTCCCCGGAGCCTTGGTGGCGTCCGGGGACCCGGTGTTCCTCGCGCGGATCAGGCCGTCACGGTGGCCCGCTCCCGCGCCGTCTCCGCGGTGCGCTCGCCGAGCAGTTCCGTCGGGACCTTGTGGGTCTCGCGGGCCGACAGGGCGGCGATGACCGGCGGGATGCACAGGGCGGCGGTGAACAGGGCCACCGAGGACCAGTCGTCGCCGTCGGAGCCGGCGATCTGCGCGGCGAAGGTCACCGCGAAACCGGCCACGGCGAAGCCGATCTGCGTACCGATGGCCATGCCGGACAGCCGGACGCGGGTCGAGAACATCTCGCCGTAGAACGACGGCCACACACCGTTCGCGGCGCTGTAGACGACACCGAAGGCGATGATGCCGAGCAGCAGGATCAGCGGGTAGTTGCCCGTGGAGATCGCCCAGAGGTAGAGGAACATCGTGATCGCGCTGCCCACCGCGCCGATCAGATAGACGGGGCGGCGGCCGATGCGGTCCGACAGCGTGGCCCACAGCGGGATCGCGGCCAGCGCCACCACGTTCGCCAGCGCGCCCACCCACAGCATGGAGGAGCGGCTCATGCCGACCGAGTCGCTCGTCGCGTACGCCAGCGCCCAGACCGTGAAGATCGTCGAGACCGAGGCGATGAGCGCACCCGCGATGACCCGCAGGACGTCCGCCCAGTGGTGGCGCAGCAGGATCGCCAGCGGCATCTTGACGACGCCCTCGGTCGCCGTCTGCTGCTCGAAGGCCGGGGTCTCCTGGAGCTTGCGGCGGATGACGTAGCCGACGATCGCGACGGCGATGCTCAGGAAGAACGGGATCCGCCAGCCCCAGGAGAGCAGCTGGTCCTCGGGCAGCGCGGCGATCGGGATGAACGCCAGCGTGGCCAGCAGCTGACCGCCCTGGGTGCCGCTGAGGGTGAAGCTGGTGAAGAAGCCGCGCCGATGCGGCGGCGCGTGCTCCAGCGTCATGGAGTTGGCGCTGGCCTGCTCACCGGCGGCCGAGATGCCCTGGAGGACACGGCACAGCACCAGCAGGACCGGCGCGAGGGAGCCGACCTGGGCGCGGGTGGGCAGACAGCCGATGAGGAAGGTCGACAGGCCCATCAGGATCAGCGTGAAGACCATGATCTTCTTGCGGCCGACCTTGTCGCCGAAGTGGCCGAGGAAGAGCGCGCCGACGGGACGGGCGGCGTACGCGACACCGAACGTGGCCAGGGACAGCAGGGTCGCGGTGGCCGGGTCGGACTCGTCGAAGAAGACCTTGGGGAAGATCAGCGCCGCCGCGGACCCGTAGATGAAGAAGTCGTAGTACTCCAGCGCGCTGCCGATCCAGGCGGCGGTGGCGGCCTTCTTCGGCTGGCCGGGTGGCGCGGTGGCGGGGGAGGGGACGGACACGGCGGCTCCTTTGGGGAACTCCAACGTAAGCGGAGTGAGCGGCGGGGAGGGAGAGGGGCCGGGTCTCGTGAACCCCGGCTAATTAACCCACTGGATAGTTAGTCCCGGTGGGTAGGGATGTTGCGCGCGCGTTTCCCCGCTGTCAAGAGGTTGGGTCCGCCGAACTCAGTCGCCGGCGCGGTCCGCCGTCAGATACGCGATCACCATGTCGCCCAGCATGTTCCGGTAGTGGTCCCGCTGGGCGGGGTCGACCAGATCGCGGCCGAAGAGGGCGCCGAAGGTGTGCCGGTTGGCGACCCGGAAGAAGCAGAACGAGCTGATCATCGCGTGCAGGTCGACGGCGTCCACGTCGGCCGTGAACAGCCCCGACTCCTGCCCCGAGGCCAGGATCCGGCGGATCACGTCCAGGGCCGGCGAGCCGATCCTGCCGAGTTCCTCGGAGGCGGCGATGTGCTCGGCCTCGTGGATGTTCTCGATGCTCACCAGGCGGATGAAGTCCGGGTGCGCCTCATGGTGGTCGAAGGTCAGCTCCGCCAGGCGCCGGATGGCCGCGACCGGGTCCAGATGCTCGACGTCGAGCCCCTGCTCGGCCTCGCGGATCACTCCGTACGCCCGCTCCAGGACGGCCGTGAAGAGCTGTTCCTTGCCGCCGAAGTAGTAGTAGATCATCCGCTTCGTGGTGCTGGTGAGGGCCGCGATGTCGTCGACGCGGGCGCCGGCGAAGCCGACCCGGGCGAACTCGTGCGTGGCCACGTCGAGGATCTCGGCCTTGGTGCGCGCGGCGTCACGGATGCGCCCGTTGGGTCGTGCCGGTTCTTCGACGCTGGTCATCGGGTTCCTTCGGGCGTAGGGCGGGGCTGTGGGGCCGCGTGCCGCAGATTCTAGAAGGCAGCCGGTCCCGTGCGACGGGCGAGGGCTTCCCAAGCGGAGGCTCTCGGTGTTATGACTAACTCACTAGTTCGTACATTGTGAGCCGCTCAGGAGGTCCGCGTGGCCAAGGACTCGTATCTCGTCGGACTGATCGGCGCGGGCATCGGCCCCTCCCTCAGCCCGGCACTGCACGAGCGGGAGGCCGACCGTCAGGGCCTGCGTTATGTGTACCGGCTCATCGACATCGACGTCCTCGGTGTCCCGCCGGAGGCGGTCGGCGACCTGGTGCGGTCCGCCCGCGACCTGGGCTTCGACGGGCTCAACATCACCCACCCGTGCAAGCAGCTGGTCATCGAGCACCTCGACGCGCTGTCCGCGCAGGCCGAGGCGCTCGGCGCGGTCAACACCGTCGTCTTCGAGGACGGCCGGGCCGTCGGCCACAACACCGACGTCACCGGCTTCGCCGCCTCCTTCGCCCGCGGCCTTCCCGACGTACCGCTGGAGCGGGTCGTCCAGCTCGGCGCGGGCGGGGCGGGGGCGGCCGTCGCGCATGCCACGCTCACCCTCGGCGCCGAGCGGGTCACCGTCGTCGACGCGCTGGCCGACCGGGCTGCGGACCTCGCCGCCTCCCTGAACCGCCACTTCGGCGCGGGCCGGGCCGCCCACGCCACCCCCGACCGGCTGCCGGACCTCCTCGCGGACGCCGACGGCATCGTCCACGCCACCCCCACCGGCATGGCCGCCCACCCCGGTCTGCCCTTCCCGGCCCAGCTCCTCCACCCGGGGCTCTGGGTGGCCGAGGTGGTCTACCGCCCGCTGGAGACGGAGCTGCTCCGCACGGCCCGGGCGATCGGCTGCGCCATCCTGGACGGCGGCGGAATGGCCGCCTTCCAGGCCGTGGACGCCTTCCGTCTCTTCACCGGCCGGGAACCCGACGCGGCGCGCATGCTCGCCGACATCGGGGAACTGGCGGGTGCCGTCAGCGCACCGAAGTAGAGAGAGGTACCACCGTGCGTACGTCCATCGCCACCGTCTCCCTCAGCGGCTCCCTCACCGAGAAGCTCACGGCCGCCTCCCGGGCCGGCTTCGACGGAGTGGAGATCTTCGAGAACGACCTCCTTGCCAGCCCCCTCACCCCGGAGGAGGTCCGGGCACGCTGCGCCGACCTGGGGCTCACCGTCGACCTCTACCAGCCGATGCGGGACATGGAGGCGGTACCGGGCGAGGTGTTCGCCGCGAACCTGCGCCGGGCCCGGCACAAGTTCGAGCTGATGGGCCGGCTCGGCGCCGACACGGTCCTCGTCTGCTCCAGCGTCCACCCGCTGGCCGTGGACGACGATGCGCTGGCCGCCGAGCAGCTGCGCGAACTGGCCGCGCTGGCCGAGGAGTTCGGCATGCGCGTCGCCTACGAGGCACTGGCCTGGGGCCGGCACGTCAGCACCTACGACCACGCCTGGAACATCGTCGAGGCGGCGGACCACCCCGCGCTCGGCACCTGTCTGGACAGCTTCCACATCCTGTCCCGCGGCAGCGACCCCAAGGGCATCGAGGACATCCCCGGCGAGAAGATCTTCTTCCTTCAGCTGGCGGACGCCCCGCTGCTCGCGATGGACGTCCTTCAGTGGAGCCGCCACTACCGCTGCTTCCCGGGCCAGGGCGGCTTCGACGTCGCGGACCTGGTCCGCAGCGTCCTGCGCACGGGGTACGCCGGGCCCTTGTCGCTGGAGGTCTTCAACGACGTCTACCGGCAGGCCGAGGCGGGCGCCACGGCGGTGGACGCCCACCGTTCGTTGCTGCTGTTGCAGGAGACGGTCGGGGTGACCACCCCGCCCGAGCCGGTCGTTCCCACCGGCGTGGCCTTCGCCGAACTGCTCACCCCGGACGCCGAACCGGTCGCCGCGCTGCTCGGGGCGCTCGGCTTCGCGCGTACCGCACGGCACCGCAGCAAGCCGGTCGATCTGTGGGAGCAGGGCGAGGCGCGGCTGCTGGTCAACACGGGGCCGGCCGGGCGCCGGGACGGGACCGGCCTCGCCGCGATCGGCCTGGAGTCACCGGACCCGGTGGGAGCGGCCCTGCGGGCGGAGGCGCTGCTCGCGCCGGTGCTGCCGCGGAGGCGAGCGGCGCAGGACGCTCCGCTGGACGCGGTGGCGGCGCCGGACGGCACGGAGCTGTTCTTCTGTGCGACGGACCGCCCCGAACTGCCCAACTGGCGGGCGGACTTCGAGGACGTGCCGCATGAGACCGGTGCCGGTGCCGGTGCCGGTGGCGGTGGCGTACGACGGATCGACCACCTCGCCCTGGCCCAGCCCTGGCATCAGTTCGACGAGGCGGCGCTCTTCCACCGCAGTGTGCTCGGGCTGCACGCACAGGAGAGCGTGGACGTCGCCGACCCGTACGGGCTGATGCGCAGCCGCGCGGTGACCAACGCCGACGGCAGCGTACGGATCGCGCTGTCCGTGGGCGCGGCGCCGACCGACGACACCGTGCACGCCCAGCACATCGCGCTGGCGACGGACGACGTGGTGACGGCGGTCCGTCGCTTCCGGGAGGCGGGCGGCCGCGTGCTGCCGATCCCGGCGAACTACTACGACGACCTGGCCGCCCGGTTCGAGTTCGCGGACGGCGAGCTGGAGACGTACCGCGAGCTCGGCATCCTCTACGACCGGGACACGTACGGCGAGTTCCGGCACTGCTACACCCGCACGGTCGGCCGCGTCTTCTTCGAACTCGTCCAGCGGGACGGCGGCTATCGCGGGTACGGCGCCCAGAACGCGCCGGTGCGCCTCGCCGCGCAGCACGCCGTCACTGGCGGCTGACGGTGCGGGTGATACCGGTGATCACGGTGGTGGTGAGGATCCAGCCCGTGATGATCAGAGCGTAGGAGAGCGCCTGGTACCCGCCCTTCGGGGCGAAGGCGCCGTCCTGGCCGAAGCTGATCACCGGCAGAAGCAGGTCGAGAGTGAAGAACACCGGGTTGAAATCGGGGTGTTCGGACGCCTTGAGCGGCGGCGGCTCGTGCAGGGCGTACGCGATCGAGCCGACGGCGAGGAGGGAGAGTAGCCAGGCGAGGGCGCGCAGGGGGCGGAAGCCGTAGCCGACGGTGACGTCCTGGAGGTAGCCCCAGAGGCGACCGTGCCAGGCGCGGGTGGTGCGCAGGCGGCGCTGCTTGGCGAGTTGGACGAGGCGGGCCGCGTAGTCGTCCCCGACCCTGCGGTACGAGGCGGTCAACTGCTCGTAGGCGTAGGGGACATAGCCGTCCGGGTCGCGCTCCAGGAGCGGGAGCCGTCGCTCGGCGGTCACGTGCGGGGCCAGCGAGCCGTACGTCAGACCGTCCAGACGGACTTCGGAGGGAAGGGTCTCCGGGGCCACGTGGAGGAGTTCGATCTGGGCTCGGCGCAGATTGACCGTCCCCTCGACGGGCTCGGCCGCACGCAGCCACAGCTCGCCGACCACCGCGCTGCTGGCCCGCAGGGCCACGCCGTCAGGGTTGGCCAGGCGGGCGTACGCCAGGTTGAGCTGGCCGGGCACACGGGCGCCCCGAAGGTCGACGCGGCCGAGGGCGGTGAGGCGCATGGCGTGGAGGTCGGTGCCGACGGACAGGGTCTCGGCGTCGAGGGCGGTGCCGCCGGGGTTCTCCAGCCGGGCGTCGTCGAGGTTGACGGACGCGACGACGGAGGCGTCGTTGATCACCATCCGCCCGCGGACCCGTACCCCCGGTGCCACCAGGTCCTCCCCGATACCGGCGTGGTTGAGCCGCAGTGCGGGCTCCGCGCTGCCCTCGGGTACGCCGAACTCCGCTCGGTCCATGAACAGCGCCCCGGCGACCTGGGCCCCACCCAGCGTCACCGCCCCCGCGAACCGGCAGCCCGTCAGGCGCAGCACGCCCTCCACCCGCAGCGTCGCCGCGTCCAGCCCCGGCAGTTCGGACCCGCTCAGATTGAGCTGCCGGAACCGGCAGCCGTACAGGCGCGGCACCTCGTCGAACCGGCACTGGCTCAGCCGCACATAGGTCGCGACGTCCCCGTACTGCATGTCGAGCACCCCGGTGATCCTGGCGCCCGCCACCTTCAGCCCGGGTATCTCCCCGTCCTGGCGGGGCCCGTTGAGCATCAGCGCCCGCAACACGGAGGCCCGGACGGCCTGTTCGGCATCGCCGCGGAAGTCCACGGCCGCCCCCGTCGGGTACGCCTCCCACACCCGCAGCTCGGCCGGCGTCAGATCATTGAGGTCCATCACGCGGGACTCTAACCGCTCCGGGTACGCCCGTTCACCCGGGCCACCGCATCAACTCTCTCACCCCACCGGGGTCGTGGTGATGTGCGGTGGCCCGGGCCGTGAGCCTCAGACGCGGGTGTTCCACTCGGCGATCACGGGACGGTCGTGCTCCGTGGACAGCCGGCTCACCGTGCCGGTCGCCAGCTGGAACAGACGTCCGTCCGCCGGAGCCAGGCCCAGTCGGCGGGCCGTGAGGACCCGCAGGAAGTGGGCGTGCGCCACGAGGATCACGTCCCCCTGCGGGAGGGCCGTGTCCACGCGGGCCAGCACCCGGTCGGCGCGGGCCCCGACCTCGGCCGGTGACTCGCCCGGGTGGCCCTCGGGGCCGGGCGGCACGCCGTCCGTCCACAGGTACCAGTCGGGGCGGGTGCGGTGGATGTCGACGGTGGTGACGCCCTCGTAGCCGCCGTAGTCCCATTCGTGCAGGTCGTCGTAGGGCAACGCCCCGGTGACGCCCGCGAGTTCGGCGGTGCGTATCGCGCGGCCCAGCGGGCTGGTCAGCGCGAGCGAGAAGGTCCGCCCGGACAGGAGCGGAGCGAGCGCCTTGGCCTGTTCCTCACCATGGGTGGTGAGGGGCAGGTCGGTCCAGCTGGTGTGCTGGCCCGACACGCTCCACTCCGTCTCCCCGTGGCGGACCAGCAGGAGATCCCCCACGGTGCGCCTACTTCGACTCGACCGCGTGGCCACCGAACTGGTTGCGCAGCGCCGCGATCATCTTCATCTGCGGGGAGTCGTCCTGACGGGACGCGAACCGCGCGAACAGGGAGGCCGTGATCGCGGGCAGCGGCACGGCGTTGTCGATGGCCGCCTCGACGGTCCAGCGGCCCTCGCCGGAGTCCTCCGCGTAGCCGCGCAGCTTGTCCAGGTGCTCGTCGTCGTCCAGGGCGTTGACGGCCAGGTCGAGCAGCCAGGAACGGATGACCGTGCCCTCCTGCCAGGACCGGAAGACCTCGCGCACGTCGGTGACGGAGTCGACCTTCTCCAGGAGCTCCCAGCCCTCGGCGTAGGCCTGCATCATCGCGTACTCGATGCCGTTGTGGACCATCTTCGCGAAGTGCCCGGCGCCCACCTTGCCGGCGTGGACGAAGCCGAAGTCGCCCTCGGGCTTGAGGGCGTCGAAGACCGGCTGCACCTTCGCCACGTGCTCGGCGTCGCCGCCGACCATGAGCGCGTAGCCGTTCTTCAGACCCCAGACGCCGCCGGAGACGCCCGCGTCGACGAAGCCGATGCCCTTGTCGGCCAGCTCCGCCGCGTGCTTCTCGTCGTCCGTCCAGCGGGAGTTGCCGCCGTCGACGACCGTGTCACCGGGGGAGAGGAGGTCGCCGAGCTCGTCGACGACCGACTGGGTCGGGCCGCCGGCCGGGACCATCACCCAGACCACGCGGGGGCCTTCGAGCTTGTCGACCAGTTCGGCGAGGCTCGCCACGTCCGAGACCTCGGGGTTGCGGTCGTAGCCGATGACGGTGTGGCCCGCGCGGCGGATCCGCTCGCGCATGTTGCCGCCCATCTTGCCGAGGCCGATGAGTCCGAGCTGCATTTCAGTGCACTTCCTTCAGTTCACGGTAAGCCGCCACCAAGGCGGCGGTCGAGGCATCGAGACCGGGGACGTCGGCGCCCTCGGTCAGCGCGGGTTCGACCCGCTTGGCGAGCACCTTGCCCAGTTCGACGCCCCACTGGTCGAAGGAGTCGATGTTCCAGACGGCGCCCTGCACGAACACCTTGTGCTCGTACAGCGCGATCAACTGGCCGAGCACGGACGGCGTCAGCTCACGGGCGAGGATCGTCGTCGTCGGGTGGTTGCCCTTGAACGTCTTGTGGACGACCAGCTCCTCCGGCACCCCCTCGCCCCGCACCTCGTCCGGGGTCTTGCCGAAGGCCAACGCCTGCGTCTGGGCGAAGAAGTTGGCCATCAACAGGTCGTGCTGCGCCTTGAGTTCGTCGCTCAGCTCGCCGACGGGACGCGCGAAGCCGATGAAGTCCGCCGGGATCACCTTCGTGCCCTGGTGGATCAACTGGTAGTACGCGTGCTGCCCGTTGGTGCCGGGCGTGCCCCACACCACGGGTCCGGTCTGCCAGTCCACGGGGCGGCCGTCGCGCTGCACCGACTTGCCGTTGGACTCCATGTCCAGCTGCTGGAGGTAGGCGGTGAACTTGGACAGATAGTGGCTGTACGGCAGCACCGCGTGCGACTGGGCGCCGAGGAAGTTGCCGTACCAGATGCCCAACAGGCCAAGAAGCAGCGGGGCGTTGGCCTCGGCGGGGGCGGTGCGGAAGTGCTCGTCGACGATGCGGAAGCCGTCGAGCATCTCGCGGAAGCGGTCCGGGCCGATGGCGATCATCAGGGAGAGGCCGATCGCCGAGTCGAAGGAGTAGCGGCCGCCGACCCAGTCCCAGAACTCGAACATGTTGTCCGGGTCGATCCCGAACTCGGTGACCTTGCCGGCGTTGGTCGACAGCGCCACGAAGTGCTTGGCGACCGCCTTGTCGTCACCGCCCAGGCCCTCCAGGAGCCAGGACCGGGCCGAGGTGGCGTTGGTGATCGTCTCGATCGTGGTGAAGGTCTTGGACGCGACGATGAACAGCGTCTCCGCCGGGTCCAGGTCACGGGTGGCCTCGTGCAGATCGGCGCCGTCCACGTTCGACACGAAACGGAGCGTCAGATCCCGTGCCGTGTACGGCCGCAGCACCTCGTAGGCCATCGCCGGACCGAGGTCGGAGCCGCCGATGCCGATGTTGACGACGTTCCTGATGCGCTTGCCGGTGTGGCCGGTCCACTCGCCCGAGCGCACCCGGTCGGCGAAGGCGCTCATCTTGTCGAGGACGGCGTGCACCTGCGGGACGACGTTCTCCCCGTCGACCTCGACCACCGCGTCCCGCGCCGCACGCAGCGCGGTGTGCAGGACCGCCCGGCCCTCGGTGAGGTTGATCTTCTCGCCGCGGAACATGGCGTCCCGCAGGCCGAACACACCGGTGGCGGTGGCCAGTTCCTGGAGCAGGGCCAGCGTCTCGTCGGTGATCAGGTGCTTGGAGTAGTCGATGCGCAGATCGCCCACGCGCACGACGTACCGCTCGGCGCGCCCGGGGTCGTCCGCGAACAACTCCCGCAGCTGCGTGAGCCCTTCGGCGCGGTGGTCCTCCAGAGCCGTCCACTCGGGGCGACGGGTCAACAGGGGTGAGTCAGACATGGGCGGGGGTCTCCTTGGCGCGGCCCTCGCCCCGCAGGGCGACGGCGTACATCTCGTCCGCGTCGAGGCGCCTGAGCTCCTCGGCGATGAGTTCGGAGGTGGTGCGGACCTTGAGCGCAAGGGTGCGCGGGGGCTGGCCCGGCAGGGACAGCGTGGCCAGCGGGCCCTCGGGGCGGTCGATGACGACCTCGCCGTCGGCGGTGCCCAGGCGCACGGCCGTGACGACAGGGCCCGCGGTGACGATCCGGTCGATCTTCACCTTCAGCCGCGCCTCCAGCCAGCGCGCGAGCAGCTCGGCGGCCGGGTTGTCGGCCTCGGCCTCCACCGCCCCCGAGACGATCTTGGCGCGGGCCTGGTCCAGGGCCGCGGCCAGCATGGAGCGCCACGGGGTGAGCCGGGTCCAGGCGAGGTCGGTGTCGCCGGGCGCGTAGGAGCGGACCCGGGTCTCCAAGACGTCGAGGGGGTTCTCCACCGCGTACAGATCGGTGATCCGGCGCTGGGCCAGCGCGCCCAGCGGGTCCTTCGCCGGGTTCTGCGGCGCGTCCACCGGCCACCACACGACGACCGGCGCGTCCGGCAGCAGCAGCGGCAGGACGACCGAGTCGGCGTGGTCGGACACCTCGCCGTAGGTGCGCAGCACCACCGTCTCGCCGGTGCCGGCGTCGGCGCCCACCCGGACCTCGGCGTCCAGCCTGGAGGCCTGGCGGTCGCGCGGGGTGCGGGCGTGCCGCTTGATGACGACCAGGGTGCGCGAGGGGTGCTCGTGCGAGGCCTCCTCGGCCGCCTTGATCGAGTCGTAGGCGTTCTCCTCGTCCGTGACGATCACCATCGTCAGGACCATGCCCACGGCCGGGGTGCCGATGGCGCGGCGCCCCTGTACCAGCGCCTTGTTGATCTTGCTTGCCGTGGTGTCGGTCAGGTCGATCTTCATGGCCTGCGCCAGCTCCGTCCGTCTCGTGCGAGCATCTCGTCGGCTTCCTTGGGTCCCCAGCTGCCGGACGCGTACTGCGCGGGCTTGCCGTGCCGTGCCCAGTACGCCTCGATCGGGTCGAGGATCTTCCAGGACTCTTCCACTTCCTGGTGGCGGGGGAACAGGTTGGCGTCGCCGAGGAGGACGTCCAGGATGAGCCGCTCGTACGCCTCGGGCGAGGACTCCGTGAACGACTCGCCGTAGGCGAAGTCCATCGACACGTCCCGGATCTCCATCGAGGTGCCCGGCACCTTCGACCCGAACCGCACGGTCATGCCCTCGTCCGGCTGGACGCGGATCACGATGGCGTTCTGCCCGAGCTCCTCGGTGGCCGTGGAGTCGAACGGGGAGTGCGGGGCGCGCTTGAAGACGACCGCGATCTCGGTGACGCGGCGGCCGAGCCGCTTGCCGGTGCGCAGATAGAAGGGGATGCCCGCCCAGCGCCGGTTGTCGATCTCCAGCTTGATGGCCGCGAAGGTGTCGGTCTTCGACTTGGGGTCGATGCCGTCCTCCTCCAGATAGCCGGCCACCTTGGCGCCGCCCTGCCATCCGGTCGCGTACTGCCCGCGCACGGTGTGCTTGCCGAGCTCCTTCGGCAGCCGCACCGACTTCAGCACCTTCAGCTTCTCGGTGAGCAGCGCGTCCGCGTCGAAGGCGATCGGCTCCTCCATGGCGGTGAGCGCCATCAGCTGGAGAAGGTGGTTCTGGATCACGTCACGGGCGGCGCCGATGCCGTCGTAGTACCCGGCGCGACCGCCGATGCCGATGTCCTCCGCCATGGTGATCTGTACGTGGTCGACGTACGACCGGTTCCAGATGGGCTCGTACATCTGGTTGGCGAAGCGGAGCGCCAGGATGTTCTGGACGGTCTCCTTGCCGAGGTAGTGGTCGATGCGGAACACCTGCTCCGGGTCGAACACGTCGTGCACGAGCGCGTTCAGCTCGCGCGCGCTCGCGAGGTCGTGCCCGAACGGCTTCTCGATGACCGCGCGCCGCCAGGAACCCTCCGGAGCGTCCGCCAGCCCGTGCTTCTTGAGCTGCTGGACGACCTTCGGGAAGAACTTCGGCGGTACCGAGAGGTAGAAGGCGTAGTTGCCGCTGGTGCCCCGGGAGGCGTCCAACTCCTCGACGGCCTCGGCCAGTTGCTTGAACGCCTGGTCGTCGTCGAAGTCGCCCGGGATGAACCGCATGCCCTCGGCGAGCTGCTGCCAGACCTCCTCGCGGAACTCCGTCCGCGCGTGCTCGCGCACCGAGTCGTGCACGACCTGCGCGAAGTCCTGGTCCTCCCAGTCCCGCCGGGCGAACCCGACGAGCGAGAAGCCCGGCGGCAGCATGCCGCGGTTGGCCAGGTCGTACACGGCCGGCATCAGCTTCTTGCGGGACAGGTCACCGGTGACACCGAAGATGACGAGCCCGGAGGGACCGGCGATGCGGGGGAGGCGTCGGTCGCGGGGGTCGCGCAGGGGGTTGTCCCAGTCGGGATCCAAGGCCTGCGAGACCTCGTCGATGGCGGGATTCTCGGTCATTCCGCGTCGCCCCCCTTGCTGTCCAGCGACTTCGAGACGGTGGCCAGCAGGTCGTTCCAGGCCACCTCGAACTTGGCGACGCCCTCGTCCTCCAGCTGCTGCACGACCTCGTCGTAGGAGATCCCCAGAGCCTCTACGGCGGCCAGGTCGGCGCGCGCCTGGGCGTAGCCGCCGGTGACGGTGTCACCGGTGATCCCGCCGTGGTCGGCGGTGGCGTTCAGCGTCGCCTCCGGCATGGTGTTGACCGTGCCGGGCGCGACCAGCTCGTCCACGTACAGGGTGTCCTTGTACGCCGGGTCCTTCACGCCGGTCGAGGCCCACAGCGGACGCTGCTTGTTGGCGCGGGCACCGGTGAGGGCGGTCCAGCGCTCGCCGGCGAAGACCTCTTCGTACGCCTCGTAGGCGAGCCGCGCGTTGGCGAGGGCGGCCTTGCCCTTGAGGGCGAGGGCCGTCTCCGAGCCGAGGACCGTCAGGCGCTTGTCGATCTCGGCGTCGACGCGGGAGACGAAGAAGGAGGCCACGGAGTGGATCCTGGAGAGGTCGAGGCCCTTCGCGGCGGCCTTCTCCAGGCCGGCGAGGTAGGCGTCCATGACCTCGCGGTAACGCTCCAGCGAGAAGATCAGCGTGACGTTGACGCTGATCCCGAGGCCGATGACCTCGGTGATCGCCGGGAGACCGGCCTTCGTCGCCGGGATCTTGATCATGACGTTGGGGCGGTTCACCAGCCAGGCCAGCTGCTTGGCCTCGGCGATGGTGGCGGCCGTCTCGTGGGCCAGACGGGGGTCGACCTCGATGGAGACCCGGCCGTCCCGGCCGTCGGTCGCGTCGTACACGCCGCGCAGCACGTCGGCGGCGGCGCGCACGTCGGCGGTCGTCATCATCCGTACGGCCTCGTCGACCGTCACGCCGCGCACGGCGAGGTCGGTGAGCTGCTCCTCGTACCCCTCACCGGAGCCGATGGCGGCCTGGAAGATGGAGGGGTTGGTGGTGACGCCGACGACGTTCTTGTTCTCGACGAGTGCGGCGAGGTTCCCGGACTCGATCCGCTTGCGCGACAGGTCGTCCAGCCAGATGGAGACGCCCTCGTCGGACAGGCGCTTGAGTGCTCCCGCGGTCGCGGTTGCTTCGGTCACAGTGATCATCTTCTTTCTGGCGGTCGGATCAACCACGCGCGGCGGCGAGGGATTCCCTGGCGGCGGCGGCGACGTGCTCGGCGGTGAAGCCGTACTCGGCGAAAAGGGTCTGGGCATCGGCGGAGGCGCCGAAGTGTTCGAGAGAGACGATGCGTCCTGCGTCACCTGTGAACCGGTACCACGTCAGGCCGATCCCGGCCTCGATTGCGACGCGGGCTCGCACGGACGGCGGAAGGACGCTGTCCCGGTACTCGCGCGACTGCTCCTCGAACCACTCCACGGACGGCATCGACACCACCCGGGCGCCGATCCCCTCGGCCTCCAGCTGCTCGCGTGCGGCCACGGCGAGCTGCACCTCGGAGCCGGTGGCGATGAGGACGACGTCCGGGACGTCCTTGGAGGACTCGGCCAGGACGTAACCGCCCTTCGCCGTGTCCGGGTTGGGGGCGTACGTCGGCACGCCCTGCCGGGTGAGGGCGAGGCCGTGCGGGGCGGGCTTGGTGCTGTGCCGCCGGAGGATCTCAGCCCAGGCGATCGCGGTCTCGTTGGCGTCGGCGGGCCGGACGACGTTCAGGCCCGGGATGGCGCGGAGCGAGGCGAGGTGCTCGACCGGCTGGTGGGTGGGGCCGTCCTCGCCGAGCCCGATGGAGTCATGGGTCCAGACGTAGGTGACGGGCAGCTGCATGAGCGCCGCCATGCGGACGGCGTTGCGCATGTAGTCGGAGAACACCAGGAAGGTGCCGCCGTAGATGCGGGTGTTGCCGTGCAGGGCGATGCCGTTCATCTCGGCCGCCATCGAGAATTCGCGGATGCCGAAGTGAACCGTACGGCCGTAGGGGTCCGCTTCGGGGAGCGGGTTGCCCTTCGGCAGGAAGGAGGAGGTCTTGTCGATGGTGGTGTTGTTCGAGCCGGCCAGGTCGGCGGAGCCGCCCCACAGCTCGGGGAGCACCGCGCCCAGCGACTGGAGGACCTTGCCGGAGGCGGCGCGGGTGGCGACGGACCTGCCCTCCTCGAAGACGGGCAGCGCGTCCTCCCAGCCCTCGGGGAGCTGACCGGCGACGACCCGGTCGAAGAGCGCGGCCCGCTCGGGCTGGTCCGCGCGCCACTCGGCGATCCGCTTGTCCCAGGCGGCGTGCGCCTCGGCGCCGCGGTCGAGGGCGCGGCGGCTGTGCGCGAGCACCTCGTCGGCGACCTCGAAGGACCGCTCCGGGTCGAAGCCCAGCACCCGCTTGGTGGCCGCGATCTCGTCCGCGCCGAGCGCCGAGCCGTGCGAGGCCTCGGTGTTCTGGGCGTTGGGGGCGGGCCAGGCGATGATCGTGCGCATCGCGATGATGGAGGGCCGCTCGGTCTCGTCCCGCGCGGCCTTCAGCGCCGCGTACAGGGTCGGTACGTCGATGTCGCCGTCGCCGGTGGGCTCGACGCGCTGGGTGTGCCAGCCGTAGGCCTCGTACCGCTTGAGGACGTCCTCGGAGAAGGCGGTCGCGGTGTCGCCCTCGATGGAGATGTGGTTGTCGTCGTAGAGGAAGACCAGGTTGCCGAGCTTCTGGTGCCCGGCGAGGGAGGAGGCCTCGGCGGAGACGCCCTCCTCCAGGTCGCCGTCGGAGACGATGGCCCAGATGGTGTGGTCGAACGGGGACTCGCCCTGCGCGGTGTCGGGGTCGAAGAGGCCGCGCTCGTAACGGGCGGCCATGGCCATCCCGACGGCGTTGGCGACGCCCTGCCCGAGGGGACCCGTCGTGGTCTCGACCCCCGCGGTGTGCCCGTACTCGGGGTGACCGGGCGTCTTGGAGCCCTGGGTGCGGAACGCCTTCAGGTCATCGAGCTCCAGCTCGTACCCGGCGAGGAACAGCTGTGTGTAGAGCGTGAGGGAGGTGTGGCCCGGGGACAGGACGAAGCGGTCGCGTCCGGTCCACTCCGGGTCCGCGGGGTCGTGCCGCATCAGCTTCTGAAAGATCGTGTACGCGGCGGGGGCGAGGCTCATGGCCGTCCCCGGGTGCCCGTTCCCGACCTTCTGCACGGCGTCCGCCGCCAGCAGGCGGGCGGTGTCGACGGCACGCCGGTCGAGTTCGGTCCATGCGAAGCCGTCCGCGCCGCCCGGTGTCTGCGTGCTCATCTGTGACCAGTCCTCTTCAAGAGTTCATGGATTCGTGCATCGTTCCTGGTGAGACGCGTTCGACTCTAAAAGTCAGACTTTTACGAGGGAAGGTCGAGGTGTGTCAGCCTGTGGTGAAAGTGGGACACGGGACGGCTTGATCGGGCGGCGTGAGAAGGACATGGCGGACAGAACACCCCAAGGCGGGGACGGTGACGGCATCAGAACGTTCCCCTTTCCGGTCGAACTGAGCGAGGGCGGCGTCGGCATGCAGGTCGGTCCGATGGGCCCGCACCGCACCTGGCACGCCGACGCCCCGCTGCACCGCGTCCACCGCATCGACTTCCATGTCGTGATGCTCTTCGACAAGGGCCCCGTCCGCCACATGATCGACTTCGCCGAGTACGAGGCGTACGCCGGCGACGTGCTGTGGATCCGCCCCGGTCAGGTCCACCGCTTCTCGAAGTTCAGCGGGTACCGCGGAACGGTCCTGACCATGCAACCGGGCTTCCTGCCCCGCGCGACGGTCGAGGCGACCGGCCTGTACCGCTACGACCTGCCGCCGCTGCTGCACCCCGACGCGGCGCAGTTGGCCGGACTGGGGGCGTCCCTCGCGCAGCTCCGCCGCGAGTACAAGGACACGGCGACCCTCCCCCTGAGCCTGCACACGGCCGTCCTGCGCCACTCCCTCACGGCGTTCCTGCTCCGCCTCGCCCATCTCGCGGCCAGCTCGCAGGAGGCGGCGCGGGGGCAGTCGGACACGACCTTCACCCTGTTCCGGGACGCGGTGGAGCGGGGCTTCGCCACGAACCACAGCGTCAGCGCGTACGCCGACGCCCTCGGCTACTCCCGCCGGACGCTCGTCCGCGCGGTGCGCGCCGCGACGGGGGAGACGCCGAAGGGGTTCATCGACAAGCGGGTGGTCCTGGAGGCGAAGCGCCTGCTGGCCCATACCGACCTGCCCATCGGGCGGGTGGGGGCGGCGGTGGGGTTCGCGGACGCGGCGAACTTCTCGAAGTTCTTCCAACTCCACGCGGGGCAGACCCCGGTGGCGTTCCGCGCGGAACTGCGCTGAGCCCGGCACGGCCACGGCGTGCGGGGCGCCGCGCCGGGTCGTCGGCCGGGGTCGGGTGCGGCCGGCCGTGTGTCCGTCCGTGAGGGGCCCGCGGGCGCGGTACCCCTCACGGACGCGGAGACGTCAGTGCCCGAAGTCGAACCAGTTCACGTTCACGAAGTCCGCCGGCTGGCCGCTCGTGAACGTCAGATACACGTCGTGCGTGCCCGTCACCGACGAGATGTTCGCCGGTACCGTCCGCCAGGACTGCCAGCCCCCGGTGTTGGCGAGGGCGAAGCTGCCGATGGGGGCGTTGGAGCGGCTGTCGAGACGTACCTCGACCAGGCCGCTGACCCCGCCGCCGGCACCGCTCGCCACCCGGGCGACGAACTGAGTGGCGGCGGTGGAACCGAAGTTGACGTTCTGGAAGAGCGCCCAGTCGCCGTTGGCCAGCGCGCCGATGTTCTGGCCGCCACCGGTGTCGGTGGTGGTCTCGGTGATCGTGCCCGACTGGCTGTTGTAGGACTCGGCCTGGATGGCGCTGTAGGCGTCCCGGCTGCCCGAGGGCGGCGGCGTGGTACCGCTCCCACTGGCCGACAGCACCTGGACGTAGTCCACGGTCATCGGCACACCGGACTGCGTGCCGCTGTCCAGGCCGCCGCCGAACGCGTCCGGGAAGGCGCCGCCCATCGCCACGTTCAGGATGACGAAGAAGCCGTGGTTGGTGGCGTTGGCCCAGGTCGTCGCGTCCATCTGGCTCGCGTTGACCGAGTGGAACTGGGTGCCGTCGACCAGGAACCGGATCGTCTCGGGGCTCACCGAGCGGTCCCACTCCATGGTGTAGGTGTGGAAGGCCGACTGACAGGTCGAGCCCGGACAGGCGACGTTGTTGCCGATGCCCGTCGTCTCGTTGCACGGGCCGCCCGGGTTGGTGCCGCAGTGCATGGTGGCCCACACGCGGTTCATGCCCTGGACGTTCTCCATGATGTCCAGCTCGCCGACGCTCGGCCAGTTCTGGTAATTGCCGCGGTAGGGCGCGCCCAGCATCCAGAAGGCGGGCCAGTAGCCCTCGGCCGCCGTGCCGGTGACGTTCGGCATCTGGATGCGCGCCTCGACACGCAGCTTTCCGCCGGAGGGGGGCTGGAAGTCGGTGCGGTTGGTCTCGATGCGGCCCGACGTCCACTTGCCGGCGGAGTCGCGCAGCGGGGTGATGCGCAGATTGCCGTTGCCGTCGAGCGCGACGTTGCTGGTGCTCGACGTCATCGTCTCGACCTCCCCGGTGCCCCAGTTGGCGGGGCCGCCGGGATAGGAAGTGCCGGTCGCGTACTGCCAGTTGGAGGTGTTGACGCCGGTTCCGGCGGAACCGTTGAAGTCGTCGAGGAACACCTGCGTCCAGCCCGAGGGGGGCGTGGGCGCGGAGGCGTTCGCGGGGAGGGTCGCGGCCGAGGCCACGGCCGCCGCCAGGCCGAGGGTGGCGAGGACGGCGACAAGGGCCCGTCGCCGTCTGGGTATGCCGGAGGATTCGCTCATGGGGGTGCCTCTCGGGTACGGAGATGAGTGCGCGGGTACCTTTTGAGAACCTTTGAGAGCGCTCTCAAAGTGGGCCCAATGTGCTCTCCGGCAGAGAGGCCGTCAAGAGTTAAAGCAAGGAAAGTCCTTTCGCTCCAGGCAAGTTCAGCTCATGAACGGCGCATACGTCCTAAACCGCGCTGCCCGCCTTCCAGTCCTCCCACGACAGGTTCCACCCGTTGAGCCCGTTCGCCGGATCGACCGTCTCCTCATCGGAGTTCTTGACGATGACGACATCGCCGAGCATCGAGCTCTTGTAGAACCGGTAGCCCGGCACCGAGCTGTCGTTCGCGCCCTTCGCGTCGTGCAGACCGACACAGCCGTGGCTGGTGTTCTGGCTGCCGAACACCGAGGTGGACGCCCAGTAGTTGCCGTGGATGAAGGTGCCGGAGGTGGTCAGGCGCTGGGCGTGCGGGACGTCGGAGATGTCGTACTCGTCGCCGAGCCCGACGGTCGAGGACTCCATCCGGGTCTCCTTGAACCGCTCGCTGATCACCATGATCCCGGACCAGGTGGTGTGGTCGGCGTCGCCGCCGGAGACGGGATAGGTGGCGTACGTCGCTCCGTCCCGCTTGACCACCATCTCCTTGGCGGACAGGTCGACGGTGCTGATCTGCGCGCGGCCGATGTGGAAGGTGACGTCCTTGGACTGGACGCCGTAGACACCGTCCGTGCCCTCCACGTCCTTGAGCCGCAGGCCGAGGGTGATGGTCGTGCCGGCCGCCCAGTACGTCTCGGGCCGGAAGTCGAGGCGGGTGTCGCTGAACCAGTGGCCGACCACCTCGACGGCCGGTTCGGCGGTCACCGTGATGGCCTTCTCGACGGCGGCCTTGTCGGCCACGGCGTGCGTGAAGTTGATCGAGACCGGCATGCCGACACCGGACGTGGAACCGGCCTCGGGGGTGAAGTAGCCGACGAAGGTCTCGCCGGGTGACCTGGTGGTGAAGGTCGCGGTCTCCGCGTCGGCGCCCTCGGCCTTCGCGGTCACCGTGTACTTCGTCCCCGAGTACGGGTTCTCCTTCGACGTCCAGGTGGTCCTCGCCTCGTCGAAGGAGCCCTCCAGCGTCGAGCCGTCGTTGCCGCTGACCTCGACGGACGCGAGGGTGCCGTCGGTCACGGTGACCTCGACAGGGCTGGTGAACGCGGCCTTCCTGCTGCCGTCGGCGGGGCTGACCGCGACGACCGGCTTCTTCGTCGCGGCGGACTTCGCCGATGCCGTCGCCGCGGTGTCCTCCGTGGCGTCGGCCGACCCGCTGCACCCGGTGAGCACCGCGGCGGGGACGACGCCGAGCACGGTGAGCACTCCGCGCCGCGACCACCTCTGCGACGGTTGGTCGGACCGGTTCGATATGTGCGAGACGCCCACGGCAGGCCTTCCTGAGATATCCGCCTTTGCGTGGGCATCCTGCGTCGCGCAGATGTGGTGATCCTTTGAATCACCGTGCCGCTCCCTGAGATTCCGGTGAGGACCCGCGCGGGGCAGGCCGCTACCAGAAGTCCAGGAACTCGAACACGGCGTCCATCACCCGGTTCCTGCGCCGGTGGGACTTGCTGCAAAAACTCCGCCGCCGCCACCGGCCGCGCGGCTGCTCGACCGGCGCACCGCACCATTTGCACGGCCGCGTGGGCCGTTCCCCCGTGTCCCCACCCATGACGAAAACTCTAGCCGCCCCAAGGGAAACGGGACCCGGCGTGAAAGCCGGGCCCCGTGCACCGCTGTCAGACGTTCGTCGGCACCCGGGGCGCGGCCGGCGCCTCCTCGCTCAGCCCGAACCGGTCGTGCACCCGCCGCAGCGGCCTCGGCGCCCACCAGGCGCGCCGCCCGAGCAGCGCCATCGTCGCCGGGACGAGCAGCATGCGGACGACGGTGGCGTCGATCAGCACGGCGAGGGTGAGCCCGAGCCCGATCTGGAGGATGGGGGAGAAGCCGCCCGTCATGAAGGCGCCGAAGACGACCGCGAGGAGCAGCGCGGCGCAGGTCACCACCCGGCCCGAGCGGCGCAGGCCGGTCACGACGGCCTCCTGGTCGTCCCCGCCGGCCCGCCGGGCCTCCCGCATCCGGGCCAGGATGAACAGCTCGTAGTCCATCGCCAGACCGAACGCGATGGCGATGATCAGCGGCGGTGCCGTCAGGCTCAGCGACCCGAGGCCCTCGGCGCCCAGCAGCCCGGACAGGTGACCGTCCTGGAACACCCACACCACCGCGCCGAGCGCGGCACCGAGGCTGAGCAGGGTCGTCGCGATGGTGCGCAGCGGGATCAGGACCGAGCCGGTGAAGGCGAAGAGCAGGACGAAGATGCCGGCCAGCACGGTCAGCGCGGACCAGGGCGCCCGGTCGGCGAGCATCGCCCGGAAGTCGACGAGCCGGGCGGCCGGGCCGGTCACCTCGACCGGCGCTGTTCCGCGCAGCTCACGGACCCGCTCCACCAGGCCGGTGGCCGCGTCCCCGTCCACACTGCCGGACGGCGGCAGCTCCACGACCGTGGTGCCGTTCGGCAGGTCCCGGGACTCGGCGCGCGGTGACAGGGCGCGGATCCGGTCGGCGGTCGCCGCGTCGGTGCCGGGCCTGAGGACGACGGTGACCGTGGCCACACCGGTGCCCGGCGGGAAGTGGGCGCCGACGGTGTCGTACAACTGCCGTGCCTCGGTGCTCGACGGCAGCTGCTGGGCGTCGCCGAGGTTGATCCGCATGCCGGTGACGGGCAGGGCGAGCACCAGCAGGGCCGGGACGATCACCGCCAGGACGGCGATGCGGTTGCGCGCGCAGAAGCGGGCCAGACGGGCGAAGACCCGGCCCTCCTCGCTCTCCGGCCGGTCCTTCGCGGGCGGGATCCTCCGGCCGAAGACGGTGAGCAGCGCGGGCAGCAGCGTGACCGCGGCGAGCATGTCGACGACGACCACGGCGGCCACGGCCAGGCCCATGCTGCGCAGGAAGACGCTCGGGAAGACCAGCAGCCCGGTCAGACTGACCGCCACCGTGAGCCCGGAGAACAGCACGGTCCGCCCGGCCGCGGCGACCGTTCGGTGCACGGCCTCCACCACGTCCTCGGTGGTCCGGCGCTCCTCCCGGAAGCGGACCAGCATCAACAGGGCGTAGTCCACGGCCAGTCCGAGGCCCAGCATCGTGGTCACCTGGATCGCGTACACGGAGATGTCGGTGACCGAGCTGAACAGGAACAGCGCCAGGAACGCGCCCGCGATGCCGCTCACCGCGATGACGAGGGGCAGCGCGGCCGAGCGCAGCCCGCCGAAGACGACGAGGAGCAGGGCGAGGACCACGGGCAGGGAGATCAACTCCGCGTTCCGCACGTCCTCCTGGGCCTTCTCGCCGATCTGGAGCCCCAGCAACGGGCCGCCGCTGACATGGACTTCGGGCGCGTCGATCTCCTTGATCCGGTCGGCCGCGTCGTCGACGGCCCGTTCCTCGGCATCGTCGCCGAGACCGCCCTTCAGCGCCACGGGGATGAGGAGCGCCCGCCCGTCCTCGGCGGTCAGACCGGGCGTCGTGTACGGGTCCGGTACGGCGGCCACGCCGGCGATCCCGCGTACGTCGGCGACCGCCTGCTCGACCTGGGCCCGCAGTGTGGGGTCGGTGACGGCGGTGCCCTCGACGACGGCGGTGATCGAGTCGCCGGACGGGTCGGCCCGGTCGAGATACTCCGCGGCCGCCTCCGACTCGGTGCCCGGCACCTCGGGCACGTTGTCCGACAGACGTCCGAACACGCCCGTGCCGAGCCCGAAGCCGAGCAGCAGGAAGAGCACCCACAGGGCGATGACGGTGAGCGGACGGCGTGTGGCCGTCCGGGCGAGTGTGGAGAGCACGGTCCCTCCCGGCGAGGCGTCGGTTGACATGCCCTCAGGCTCGCGGGGAAGGCGGTGGTACCGGATCGCCGGAGGGAGCGGTTTCCGGGGCTCCGTCGTACGGGGGAGAAGAGGGCGGCGGCTCACTCGCGCGGGGGAGGCGACTTGCTGACCGCGCGCGGCGAACCGGTCGTGATCACGGTCCGTCGTTCTCGCCGGACGCCCCCGGCACCACCAGACCCGTCTCATAGGCGCAGATCACCGCCTGCACCCGGTCCCGCAGCCCCAACTTGCCCAGCACATTGCTGACATGGGTCTTCACGGTGTGCTCGCTCACGAACAGCGTCGTGGCGATCTCCGCGTTCGACAGCCCCCGCGCCAGCATCCGCAGCGTCTCCACCTCGCGGGCCGTCAGGACGTCCAGCCGGTCCGGGGTGACCTGCGCCGTGGCCTCCTCCCGGCGGCGGCGCACGATGTCCGCGACCAGCCGCCGGGTCACGGCGGGCGCGAGCAGCGAGTCCCCGGCGGCGACGACCCGCACGGCGTGCACCAGGTCGTCCCGGCGCACGTCCTTGAGCAGAAAGCCGCTGGCGCCCGCGTACAGGGCCTCGTAGACGTACTCGTCCAGGTCGAACGTGGTCAGCATGACGACCTTGCACGCGGACTGTCCGCACACCCGGCGGGCCGCCTCCAGGCCGTCCATCACCGGCATACGGATGTCGAGGAGCAGCACGTCCGGCGTGTGCCGCCGCACCGCGGCGACCGCCTCCGCGCCGTCCCCGGCCTCGGCGACGACCTCGATGTCCGCCTGCGCCTCCAGGATCATGCTGAAGCCGCTGCGGACGAGTTCCTGGTCGTCCGCGACGACCACCCGGATGCTCACCCCCGCGCCGCCTGCCGGTCACCGGCCGGAAGGCGTACGACGACCCGGAAACCGCCGTCCGGACCGCGCCCGGTGTGCGCGTCACCACCACAGGCCGCGGCCCGCTCCCGGATGCCGATCAGTCCGTGCCCGCCGCCCGGCGTCGTGGGCCCGCCTCCGTCGTCCGTCACCGTCAGCGTCAACCCCTCCTCCGTCCAGTCGAGTTGGACGGTCGCGGAGGAAGCGTACGCGTGCTTGACCGTGTTGGTGAGCGCCTCCTGGGTCACCCGGTAGGCCGCGATGTCGGTGTCCGGCGGGAGGGGGAGAGGCTCGCCCGTGGTGCTCAACTCCACTCGCAGGCCCGTGGATTCACCGACCTGGCGGACCAGTGCGGGCAGGGCTCTGATGCCGGGCTGCGGTGAAGTCCCGTTGCGCTGCTCCTCCTTGAGGACGCCGAGGATGCGCCGCAGCTGCGCCATCGCGTCCCGTCCCGCCCCCGCGATCGCCTCGAACGCGGCTTCCGCGCGCGCCGGATCGCTGCGGACGACGACCGGCCCGGCCTCGGCCTGCACCACCATCAGGCTCACCGCGTGGGCCAGGATGTCGTGCATGTCCCGGGCGATCCGGGCGCGCTCCTGTGCCGTCGCCCGCGCCGTGTCCGCGGCCCGCTCCCGTTCCAACCTCCGGGCCCGGTCCTCCAGTTCGGCGGTGTAGGCGCGCTGGACGCGGGCCAGCACACCGAACGCGTAGGCGCAGGCCACGCTCATCAGCTGGAAGGCGAACTCGAAGGGTTCCGGGCTCTCCTTGTGCAGCATGACGAGCGAGACGCCGATCGCCCAGCCGACCAGCATGAAGCGCCGCTGCCACGGCAGGCCCCGGGCGGCCATGGTGGAGAGGACCACGAACCCGCCGTACATCAGGTCCGGCGGCGGCGCGTGGTACAGCGCCTGCGCGGGAGTGGCCACCGACACCGCGCACGCCATCGCGAACGGCGCGCGGTGCCGCCACACCAGCGGGACCGCGGTCGCCGCGCCGAGCAGCCAGCCCTGCCAGGTCAGCCGGTCGTCCCCCTCGTCGGGGAAGATCCACTGGAGCGAGGCGGCGAACAGCACGAGCGCGGCGAGCGCGGTGTCGACGACGTAGGGATTCGCCGTACGCAGCCGCGCGACCAGCGGCGCGAACCAGAACTGAGCGGACATCGACGGCTCCTCGGGGCAGGGGCCGTCCCAGTATCGCGAGGGGCTCGGGGGCGATGCCTCGCCGGTGCGAGGGATATCCGGGTGCTCACTCACGGTTCCGTAACCTCACGGCTCCCCTTCACCGCGGTGGAAGTCGTACGCCGGCTGCCAGAGCGTCGCACGGGTGCCGTACGGGATCCCTCTACTTCTCCGGACGCCACCCGAGCGCCCGCGATATCCCGCGCGCGGCGACCCGCACCGCCGGTATCAACACCGGTACCTGGGCGTCGACTTGGGGCACCACGATCGACACCGCGGCCCTCACCGCGCCGCCCCGTCCGCGTACGGGGGCGGCCACCGACAGGGCGTCGTCGGTGACCTGACGGTCGCTCACCGCGACCCCCGTGCGCCGGGTCTCGGCCAGGACCCGGCGCAGCCGGGCCGGATCCGTGATCGTGTACGGGGTGAAGGCGGCGAGGGGGCCCGCGCAGTAGCGCTCCTGGGCGTCCGGGGTGTCGTGGGCCAGCAGCGCCAGCCCGACGCCGGTGGCGTGCAGCGGCCAGCGGGCGCCGACCCTGATGTGCACGCCGACCGACGAACGCCCCGACAGCCACTCGATGTACACGACCTCGGTGCCGTCCCGTACCGCCAACTGCACGTTCTCGTGCGTCGCTTCGTACAGGTCCTCCAGGTACGGCAGCGCGATCTGCCGCAGGGCGAGACCGCGCGGGGCGAGGGCCGCGACCTCCCACAGCCGTAGCCCGACGTGATAGACGCCGGAGTCGTCCCGCTCCAGGGCGCCCCACTCGGTGAGCGCGCCCACCAGCCGGTGCGCGGTGGTCAGGCTCAGGCCCGCCCGCCGGCTGATGTCGGTCAGGCTCAGGGCCGGGTGCCCGTGGTCGAACGCGCCGAGCACGGACAGCAGCCGGTCGGTCGCGGTGGCGGCGCCGGGTGAGCGGACTCTCGACTGGCCGGTCATGGCTGGTCGGCGATCCTCAGCAGCAGTGCGTGCAGCGCGTCGCGCTCGCCGGCGTCGAGCGGTTCCAGCAGGTCGTTGGTCACCCGCCGCCCCGCCTCGTCGGTGTCGCGGAGGAAGGCGAGGCCCTTCTCGGTCAGGACGACGATCTTGCTGCGCCGGTCGTCGGGCGAGGGGCGGCGCTCGGTGAGGCCGAGTTTCTCCAGGTCGTCGACCAGGCCGACGATCGCGCTCGGGTCGTAGCCGAGCCGGGTGCTCAGCTCCCGCTGGAGGGCGCCCGCGGAACCGGCGAGATAGCGCAGCACCGCGTAGTGGCGCAGCCGCAGCCCGGACTCCTGGAGGAACGTGTTGAAGAGCTGGCCGGAGCGCAGCCCCAGGCGGTAGAGCAGGTAGCCGGTGTCCGCGTGCAGCCCGCGCATCCACGGCTCGTCCGCGTCGATGGGCTTCGGGGTGGCGTGCTGGCGTGTGATGGCGGGCTCCCTGGGTCGCGGTACGGCAGGCAGATTCCAGCATGACGCACCCGTCGGTCGCCAACAACTATTGACGTCAACAATTATTGCTCTTAGCTTCGATCTCGAAGTCGCAGCGACGCGTCTCGACGGCGCGTCCCCCGCATCAGTTCGTGAAGGGACCTCACCCGTGCCCACCATCGATCTCTCCGGCAAGGTCGCCGTCGTCACCGGCAGCGGCCGGGGCCTCGGCCTCGCCTATGCGCACGCCCTCGCCGCCCACGGCGCCTCCGTGGTCGTCAACGACATCGACGAGGCCGTCGCCGAGCAGGCCGTGAAGTCCCTCACCGAGGCCGGCGGCACGGCCGTCGCCGAGGTCGTCCCGGTCGGGACGAGCGAGGCCGCGCAACGGCTGGTCGACCGAGCCGTCGCGGAGTTCGGGCGGCTCGACATCCTGGTCACCAACGCCGGCATCCTGCGCGACAAGGTGCTGTGGAAGATGACCGACGACGACTTCGACGCGGTGATCACCACCCACCTCAAGGGCACCTTCACCTGCGCCCGCGCCGCCGCGGTGCGGATGCGTGAGCAGGGTGAGGGCGGCTCCCTGATCCTGGTCGGCTCCCCGGCCGGTCAGCGCGGCAACTTCGGCCAGACCAACTACGCCGCCGCCAAGGCCGGCATCGCCGCCTTCGCCCGTACCTGGTCCATGGAGCTGGGCCGCGCGAACATCACCGTCAACGCGATCGTGCCGGTCGCCGCGACCGCGATGACCGAGACGATCCCCGCCTTCGCCCCGTACATCGAGGCCATGAGGAACGGCGAGCCGCTCCCGGACTTCCTCCGCAAGGGCGAGGGCTTCGGCACCCCCGAGGACTGCGCGGCCCTCGTCCCCTTCCTCGCCTCCGAGGCCGCCCGCTCCATCACGGGCCAGGCCATCGGCATCGGCGGCGACAAGGTGGCACTCTGGTCGCATCCGCAGGAGATCAAGGCGGCGTACGCCGACGGCGGCTGGACCCCGGACACCCTGGCCGACGCGTTCCCCACGTCGGTCGGCGCCGAGCTCCAGACGGTCGGCATCCCGGCGCCGAAGCTTCCGGAGGCGTGATGGACATCAGCGAGCTGGTCGCCATCGACGTACACACCCATGCGGAGGTGTCGTCCAAGGGCCACTCCTCCCTCGACGACGACCTGCACGACGCCTCCTCCGCCTACTTCAAGGTCGAGGGCAAGCGGAAGCCGACACTGGAGGAGACGGCCGCCTACTACCGCGAGCGGAAGATGGCCGCCGTGATCTTCACGGTGGACGCCGAGTCCGCGACCGGCACAGCGCCGGTCCCCAACGAGGAGGTCGCGGAAGCCGCCGCGGCCAACTCCGACGTCCTCATCCCCTTCGCCTCCATCGACCCCTTCCGCGGCAGGGCGGGCGTCAGGCAGGCCCGTCGTCTGGTCGAGGAGTACGGGGTGAAGGGCTTCAAGTTCCACCCCAGCATCCAGGGCTTCTTCCCCAACGACCGCTCCGTGGCGTACGACCTGTACGAGGTCATCGAGGAGACCGGCACGATCGCCCTGTTCCACACGGGTCAGACGGGCATCGGCGCCGGGGTCCCGGGTGGCGGGGGGATCAGGTTGAAGTACTCGAACCCCCTCCACGTGGACGACGTGGCCGCCGACTTCCCCCATCTGAAGATCATCCTGGCCCATCCGTCCTTCCCCTGGCAGGACGAGGCCCTGGCGGTCGCCACGCACAAGCCGGGCGTCCACATCGACCTCTCCGGCTGGTCCCCGAAGTACTTCCCGCCGCAACTCGTCCAGTACGCGAACACCCTGCTCAAGGACAAGGTGCTCTTCGGTTCCGACTTCCCCGTCCTCACCCCCGACCGCTGGCTCGCCGACTTCGCGAAGCTGCCGATCAAGGACGAGGTCAGGCCGAAGATCCTCAAGGAGAACGCCGCCCGTCTGCTCGGGCTGACCAAGCCATAAGGGGCCGTAGATGCGCAACGAGGGACTGGGGTCATGGCCCGCACGCCGGGCCCGCAAGACCCCGCACCGCACCGCACTGGTGCACGGCGACACGGCATGGACGTACGCGCAACTGCACGAACGCACCACCCGCCTCGCCCACGCACTGCGCGCCCGGGGCGTCCGACGCGGCGACCGGATCGCCTACCTCGGCCCCAACCACCCCTCCTACCTGGAGACATTGTTCGCGGCGGGCACCCTCGGCGCGGTCTTCGTCCCCCTCAACATCCGCCTCGCGGGACCGGAGATCGCCTACCAGCTCACCGACTCCGGCACCAAGGCACTCGTCTACGGCCCCCAGTACGCGGGCCTGGTCGCCGGCCTGCCGGGCGACACGGACGTGCGGGCGTACGTCGAGGTGGGCGCCGTGTACGAGGAGGAACTGGCGAAAGCGGCCACGGACGAGCCGATCGACGAACCGGTCGCCCCCGACGACACCTGCATCATCATGTACACCTCGGGCACGACCGGCCGCCCCAAGGGCGCGATGCTCACCCACGCCAACCTGACCTGGAACGCGCTCAACGTCCTCGTCGACACCGACCTGATCGCCGACGAACGCGCCCTGGTCTCGGCCCCGTTGTTCCACACGGCGGGCCTGAACATGCTGACCCTGCCGGTCCTGCTGAAGGGCGGCACCTGCGTCCTGGTGGAGGCCTTCGACCCGCAGACCACCTTCGACCTCATCGAACGCCACCGCATCACCTTCATGTTCGGCGTCCCGACGATGTTCGAACAGATCGCCCGCCACCCGCGCTGGCCGGACGCGGACCTCTCCTCCCTGCGCATCCTCACCTGCGGCGGCTCACCGGTCCCGACCGCGATGATCGCGGCCTACCAAGAGCGGGACCTGACCTTCCTCCAGGGCTACGGCATGACGGAAGCCTCCCCCGGCACGCTCTTCCTGGACGCCGAACACGCGGTCACCAAGGCCGGTTCGGCGGGCGTACCGCACTTCTTCAGCGATGTACGGGTCGTACGGCCGGACATGGCGCCGGTCGACATCGGCGAGACCGGCGAGATCGCCGTCCGCGGCCCCCATGTCATGCCCGGCTACTGGGGGTTGCCGGAAGAGACGGCCGCCTCCTTCACGGACGGCTGGTTCCGCAGCGGGGACGCCGCCCGCGTCGACGAGGACGGCTATGTCTTCGTCGTCGACCGCATCAAGGACATGATCATCTCGGGCGGCGAGAACATCTACCCCGCCGAGATCGAGGACCTGCTCCTCACCCACCCCGACATCGTCGAGTGCGCGGTCATCGGCGTACCCGACGACAAGTGGGGCGAGGTACCACGCGCGGTCGTCGTCCCCCGCGAGGGCGCCACCCTCGACCCCGACGCGGTACTGGCGTCCCTGGCCGGCCGCCTCGCCAAGTACAAGATCCCCAAGTCGGTGGTCCTCGCGGCCGAGTTGCCGCGCACCGCCTCCGGAAAACTCCTCAAGTCCCGCGTCCGTACCCGCTACGGCAACAGCTAAGGAACCCCATGAGCATCACCGTCAACGGCCTCGACGAACTCAAGAAGCTCGCCGGAAGCGACCTCGGCACCAGTGAGTGGATCGAGGTCACCCAGGACCGCATCAACACCTTCGCCGACGCCACGGGCGACCACCAGTGGATCCACGTCGACCCGGCACGCGCCGCCGAGGGCCCCTTCGGCGCCCCGATAGCCCACGGCTACCTGACCCTCTCGCTCTTCATCCCCCTGTTCACCGAACTCCTGGACGTCCAGGGCGTCACGACCAAGGTCAACTACGGCCTCAACAAGGTCCGTTTCCCCTCCCCGGTGAAGGTCGGCTCCCGAATCCGGCTGGTGGGGAAGCTGACGGATGTCGAGGACGTCGCGGGCGGGGTGCAGATCGCCGTCGACGGGGTCATCGAGATCGAGGGCGGGGGGAAGCCGGCTGCGGTGTTGCAGAGCCTTTCGCGGTTCTACGCATAGCCGCGTGCATCCCGAACTCGGGGACCGTTACCGTACGTTCGGGCTGTGCGGACCGGCCAAGGTCCACGCGTTCCGGCGCGACTACCAGAAGGCCGTACCGCACCTGGCCCGGCGCATCGTCGAGGTCGGCGAGAGCGTCGTCGTGGAACACGGCACCCCGGACGGCCTGAGCGGCGCGCGCGATACCTGGAGCCGCAGCTCGTGTGACGGACCGTGTCAGCCCGCGTCGTCCGTGCCGCCGCGCACCGCCACCAGGTCCAGAAGGCGTCCCGCCGCCTCCTTGGCCAGCGGTGTCAGCCGTTCGTGTACTCGGCGGAACGTCTTCTCCGCCTGCTCCGCCGGCCAGTCGTCCGGCAGATGCTTCACCGGCAGTCGGGGATCGCGCCGGATGACCCGGAGCCACTCGGCCTGGAGGAGGAGGCGTTGGGCCAGGGCCTCGTCGGCTTCCGGTGCCCGCGTCTCCCAGGGCTGCCAGCGGCGTACGAACGCCTCGTAGCGGTCTGCGAGTTCGGCCAGCTCCCAGGTCTCCTCGATCATCGCGCCGATGTCCATGCCGGTGTCGGCGTGCGCGCGGAAGACCTTCACATGGGCGGACAGGCCGAGCTCGGCGACCAGTTCGGCGACGTCGACCTCGCCGGGGGCGATCCACAGGCCGCTGAACAGGGGGCCGAAGCCGCTCCAGGTGAGTTTGGAGCGCAGGTCGTGGCGTTGGCGCTGCCAGGACTCGGGGAGGGAGAAGCCGAGGAGGGTCCAGGTGCCGTCCCAGTGGCGGTTCACGGCGCCCGTCTGCCAGATACGGCGTTCGCCGTCCCGCAGGACCGCCGCCGAGTGCTCGGTCAGACCGAAGTACATGCGGCGGCCCTCGCGCTGCCGGCGCAGCAGGCCGCGGTTCACCATGCGGGTCAGTGTCGAGCGCGTCGCCTGTTCGCCGACGCCGACGCGGGCGAACACGTCGATGACGCTGCCCGAGTACACGCAGACGTCACGCCCGAGCACCTGGTCGCCCAGGAACGTGAGCATGAGGGACTGGGGCCGCAGCGACTCTTCCGTGGTCACGCGGCCACCGTACCCCGCTCCCATCAGCCGGTGACCTGCCGGTACGAGGACACGGCGGTGGCGACCGCGCACCCGCCCGGCGGAATCATCTCCGCGCCGAGCCCGCCGCCGCCCGCGTCGTCGTCGGCGCCGACCGTGAGGCGACGCTCCCTCAGGAACCCGTCACGTCGACGAAGACGGGGTTCGAATAGAACCACGTGTCCGCCCACGGGTCACCGTCGCCGGGCGTGTGCGGGATCGGCCCGTTGGGGTCGACGGACGCGCCGAGGTAGCCGGCACCATGGCGGTTGCCGTCGCTGCCGCGCAGCCGGACGTAGAAGGACTCGTCCCCGGCGGTCAGCGGGATGCGCAGGGTGTACGTCCCCTTCCGGCCGCTCACGTCCGTCGTCCGGACGACCCTCGTGTCGGGGGCCCGCCAGGAGTCACGCTCGGTCACCGGGCCGCGCACCGCACCCCGGATCACGTCCACGTGCGCCAACTCCGGCAGAATTCCCTGGGGGTTGGGCCGCGACGCGGTCGTGACCGTCACGTACAGGGTGATCTTCTCGCCCTTGCGGACGCGCAGCCGGCCGCCGAGCGTGACTCCCCGGCCCGCGTCGCAGTCCCGCTTCAGGCGGACGTCGAGGCCGTCGAGCAGATGCCCGTGGTCCAGCCAGACGCGGCCCGCGCGCAGACCCGCCATCACCGCGCGGTAGCCGTAGCGGGAGACGCCGACGTGCGTGCGGCTGAACTCGCCCGGCCAGAAGTCGCTGCCCGGCTGCGGGGTGTCGGTGTTCACCGGGTCGGGCAGCCTGCCGGTGTTGTCGAAGTTCTGGCCGGCCGGCCAGTCGCCGTTCTTCCAGGTGTCGAAGACGGTCCGGTGGTTGTCGGAGTTGGTGGTGATCGAGAACAGTCTGCCCTCGGCCAGCATCGCGTCCCACAGACCGCCGACGGTCGCCGTCGCCCAGTCGAAGCCGCCGTACGTCACATACGCCTCGGCCGGATAGCCCGCCCAGGACTGCGCCGACGGCTTGTTCTCGTACTCCCCGCGGATGGACGTCGCCCCGCGCCAGCCGGGGAGCGCCGCGCCCTGGGCGCCCGGTGCGCCCTCCATGCCGATCATGATCTCGGGGGCCGCGTCCCGCCAGTTGCGCATCTCGTGCGGGGAGTCGATGCCCAGGCGGAGGGGGTGGTTGGCGATGACGAGGACGTCGTCGACATAGCCCGAACGGCGTTGTTCCGCCAGCCACTTGATGGCCTTGACGGCATGCGCCTCGTTGCGGTCGGTGTCGGTCGCGCCGGCCGCGCCCTCGGTGTAGCCGAGCAGCTTGCCGTCGTAGGCGAGCTCGAACTGGGTGAGCAGGTCGGTCTCGTGGGGGCCGGGCGCGGCGAAGACGGTGCAGTGCTCGGCGGCCGGGATGTACCACTCCAGGCCCTGGAAGATCAGCTGGCGCGGGTTCTCCGCGCGGGCCTTGAGGATCTCCTCGTGCTCCAGCTTCGCGCCGTAGGAGGCGTGTCCGAAGTTGGAGTGCTCGTTGAACACCATCCAGTCCAGGCCGTACTTGGCGGCGGCCTTGGCCTGCTGGGAGAACGTGTACTTGGCGTCGTGGCTGTAGACGGAGTGGATGTGGTGGTCGCCGACGAGGTAGGCGAGCCGCGGGTCGTCGCCGCCGAGACGCTGTTCGGCGGCCATGGCGGGCACGGCCGCCCCGCCGAGGGCGAAGGCGGCGCCGAACAGGCCGGCGCCGCGCAGGAGCCCACGCCTCGACAGGCCCTGCGGGTCGAGGTCGGCGGGGGAGACGGAGGGGTCGGCCCAGGAGGGCAGCTGCTGTTCGGTCATGACGATCCTCGACAGGTCAGTGGTTCATGAAGGACGTGACGGGCAGCGCCCGTTCGACGATGCGGACGTCGCCGAGGCGTCCGTGCAGGATCTGGTCGATCTTCCCGCCGTACTCGTAGCCGCCCAGCAGCCACGGCAGTCCGACGGAGGCGATGCCGGTCGACGTCGCCTTGGGGTTGCGGACGACCGGGCAGCCCTCGACGTAGAGGGTGGTGTGCCGGCCGTCGTTGACGATCGCGAGGTGCCACCAGGTCTCCAGCGGCGTCTCCTGGCCCCAGTTGGTCGCGATGCCCTCCTGGTTCAGCGGGCGCATCGCCCACTGCGGCTCACGGTCGTTGGAGAGGGACAGCGTGGCCAGCGGCTCGTCGGGGTCGTCGGCGGTCTGGCCGGCGGCGCCGCCCGTGCCGGTACGGCTGACGATGCCGGACCAGGCATGGTGGTCGGGGTCCCAGTCGGCGGGGAGGCGATAGAAGGCCTCGATGGTGTAACCGGCCTTGAACGTCGCCGAGTTGAGCGGGGCGCCGTCGACCGTGCGCAGATACGCGCCCTTCAGCGGCGACTTGTAGCCCTGGAACTCCAGGCTGCCGTGGCCGGGTTGGTCGGGATGGTGGTCGGACGACCAGCCGAGCGTGCCGCCGCCCACGGTCACGAGACCGAGGTCGTTGCCGCGGCCGGACAGGTCACGCACCTTGTCGCCGACCGCCCTGTCGAACCGCCAGTACGCCACCGTGCCCGGGATCAGCATTCGCGACACGGGGCGGGCCGGACGGGCGGGCACCGGCGCGAAGCCGGAGAACCGGTCGGCGAAGTCGATGTCCACCGTGAACCGGTCGGCGTCACCGCTGAGTTCGATCTCCTGCCGCTCCAGCTCGTTGAGCCCCTTCCCGGCCCGGCCCAGGATCCACGGCGAGACCGTCTCGACGTCGATCACGTTCCGGTCCAGGTCGAAGCGGTAGAGCCGGATCATCGCGGCCCCGCCGAAATAGCGGTTCTGGTAGTTCGTCAGATGGAGGTGGACGTCATGTCCGGCCGCGTTCTCGCGCGTTGCGCGGGCGGCGGGCCAGTAGTGGCCGTTGAGGGTGAGGAAGATCTGGTCGTGGTCCGCCACCAGCCGGTCCCACAGCTGCTGCCCGTACGCGGACAGGGTGTCGTCCTCGACGACCAGCTCGTGCGTGGTGAGGATGACCGGCGTATTCGGGTGGGCGGCCAGCACGTCCTTCGCCCACGCGTAACCCTGGTCCGACAGCCGCCAGTCCAGTGCGAGGACCAGCCACTCCCGGCCCGCGGCCCGGAAGAGGTGGAAGGTGTTGTAGCCGTCGGCGGAGGCCCCGCCGAACGTGGACTTCCCCTTGAACCGGTCAGGGCCGAACGCGTCCAGATAGGGCGTCGCCCCGCGCTGGTCGGTCGTCGACGACTTCACGTCGTGGTTGCCGGCGAGGACGCTGTAGCCGACCTCGCGCCGGTCGAGCACCTTGAACGCCTCGCTGATCGCGGCGACTTCGGCCGGGGCCCCGTTCTGGGTCAGGTCCCCGAGGTGGGACAGGAAGACGATGTTCTCGTCCTTGCCGTGCTCCAGCAGATAGCGCAGCGAGGCCTCGACCGGCGCCTTGTCGATGCTCGGCCCGTCGAAGAGGTACTGGGTGTCGGGCATGACGGCGAGGGTGAAGCGACGGCTGTCGGTGTCCGGGCGCCGGCGTGACGCGGGGGCGGCCTCGGCCACGGTCGGCAGCGCGACCCCGGCCGTGGCCGCCGCGCCCAGCAGGGCCGTCGCCCGGAGGAAACCGCGTCGTCCGGCGCCCGCCTGGGCATGCTCGGTCCCGTGCTCATGCGAAGTGCACACGTGTGCTCCGTAAAAGGGGTGAAAACCAGGGGAGTTCAGAGAACGCGCAGGGTCCAGCTCCAGCGGTGGACACCCGGTGCGATGAGATAGGAAGGGAACGTGTCGGGGCCGCACGACGCCGTGCCGAGACCCCGGTGGGCCGCGTCGATGTGCACCACGCACCCGGGACGCGGGACCAGTTGGTCGTGGTGGGTGACGGAGGTGAGGTCCTCGGCCCGGTAGCGGGTCACGGAGACCTGACGCGGCTCGTCGAGCGCGACCGCGAGCCCGGTCCCGTCCGGCGCCGACAGCCTGAAGTGCCGTACGCCGTGTCGGCCGCCGCTCTCCTGCGGACGCAAGTAGGGGGTGAACAGCTCGTCCACCGGCACCGAGTGGTGGCCCACGGGAGCCCCGCCGGAACGGTCCGGATACGACTCCCAGGGCCCGGGCCCGTACCACTCCATCAGGTCGAGGCCGGGCACCGTCTCGAACACCGAGCCCACCCGCGCCACATCGGCGAGCGCGTCCGGCAGTTCGGCCGACTCCTCGATCCGCACCCCGCCCTCGACGGGCGTGAACACCTGCACATGCCGTACGACACCCACCTCGGCGGCGTACTCGGCCAGCACGGTGACCTGCTCCCTGTCCCGGCGCACGTCGACGACCTTGCGGACCAGGGCGTCCAGCCCCCAGGCCCGCCAACGCAGTGCCATGCCCCCCAGCTCGTCGTTGTCGGTGGGCGCCCGCCACAGGGAGAGCGCGGGAGCGGCGGCGAGGAGGGGGTGGACAAGCAGGCCATCGGAATCCACGGCCACCGCGCCGGAACGGTTTTCCGAATCCACGGCCACCGCGCCGGAACGGTTCTCCAGCACAGCCACCGCAGCCTCACGCAACCGCACCTGCGGTACACACACCACCGTCCCCCGAGGCGCCCACGCCTCCTCCCGCGCGGTCGTCACCCGCAGCGTCAGCCACGCCTCCCCGCCGTCCACCGGCAGCCCGAAGGGGAGAGGCACGGCCGCCGTCTCACCCGGCCGCAGGTCAGGCAGCTCGGCCGGCGCGGTCAGGACCCGGCCGTCGGCCAGGGACAGCTCCCATTCACCGGACAGCCAGTCCAGGCCCCGGAAATGCTGATGGTTGCCGAGGATGATGCCCTCGTGCCGGTAGGCCTCGATCCGGACCGGCGCCGCGATCTCCCGGTGTTCGTACATCACCGGCTTGGGCGTGCGGTCCGGGAACACCACGCCGTCGGCGATGAACGCCCCGTCATGTAGGCGTTCGCCGAAGTCACCGCCGTACGCCCAGCGGTACCCGGGCGCGGCGACACCGTTGTCATAGAGCCCGGCGCCCCCACGCCCGACCGGTCTTCCGTCGCTCACGCGCTGAAGGATGCCGTGGTCCCAGAACTCCCAGATGAACCCGCCCTGAAGACCCGGGGTGGACTCGATGGCGGCCCAATGGTCGGCCAGCGTGCCGTTGCTGTTGCCCATGGCGTGCGAGTACTCGCACTGGATGAGCGGCTTGGTCTGCTCGCCGGAGAGCGCGTGCGCGACGCAGTCCTCCAGCGGCGCGTACATCGGACAGGCGATGTCGGAGGCCACCCCCGGATCCGCCCAGCCCAGTTTGGCGGCGCCCTCGTACTGGATCGGCCGCGTCGGATCGTGCCGGCGCACCCAGCCGGCCGCGGCGTCGTGGTTGGCCCCGTAGTCGGACTCGTTGCCGAGGGACCAGACGATCACCGAGGGGTGGTTCTTGTCGCGCAGCACCATGCGTGAGACGCGGTCCACGAAGGCGTTCAGATAGCGCGGGTCGTCCGAGATCTCATGGGCGTGGTCGTGCGACTCGATGTCCGCCTCGTCGACGACGTAGAAACCGAGCTCGTCGGCGAGGCCGTACAGACCGGGGTCGTTGGGGTAGTGGGCGGTGCGGATCGCGTTGAAGCCGAAGCGCTTGAGCAGGATCAGATCCGCGCGCATGTCGTCGTACGACACCGTCCGCCCGGTCAGCGGATGGAAGTCGTGCCGGTTGACGCCCCGGATGTAGACCCGCTCGCCGTTGACCAGCAGGTCCCGGCCGGCGATCTCGACGTCACGGAAGCCGATCCGGTGGTACGACGTGTCGGCGACCGTGCCGTCCGCGCGGTGCAGTCGGACCGTCAGGCCGTACAGCTCGGGTGTCTCGGCGTTCCAGGTGCGCACGTCGGGGACGGTGGCCCGCATCCGGGCCTCGCCGAGGAAGTCGGAGACGCGCTCGTCCTCGGTGTTCAGGCGGTCGAACTCCGTGTCCCGCGTCAACGGCTGTCCGTCGAGGTCCCCGCTGACGTACCACCCCTCGGGCAGCGCCCCGCCCCTGTCCCGCACCTGGCAGTCGACGCGCAGTTCGCCGCTGTACGCGGCCCGTACGGTCACGTCCGCGAGGTGCAGCGGATCCGTGGCGTACAGCAGCACCGGGCGGGTGATCCCGCCGTGCCACCACTGGTCCTGGTCCTCGATGTGCGAGGCGTCCGACCATTTGACGACCGTGAGGCGCAGCGTGCTGGACGAGCCGGGGGCGACGAGGCCCGTCAGGTCGAACTCGGCCGCCAGGTGGGAGTCCTTGGAGAGGCCCACCGGCCGCCCGTCGACATGGACGAGGAGCACGCTCTCGGCGGCGCCGACCTGGAGGACGATCCGGCGTCCGGTCCAGTCGGCGGGGACGTCGATCTCGCGCTCGTACACCCCCGTCGGGTTCGCCGAAGGGACGGACGGCGGGAACTCCGCGAACGGCATACGGATGTTCAGGTACTGCGGCAGGTCGTCCGTGCCCTGCATCGTCCAGACGCCGGGGACATGGGCCGACGACCAGGGACCGCCGACCGGCGCGTCCGGAACGGGCAGCAACCGAAAACGCCAGTCGCCGTCCTGGGGGAGTGATCCGGAGCGCCGGTCGACGGCGTTCATGGGGAGCCGCCCCCAGGAGGTCACCTCGGGTGTCTCCCAGGGGCGCAGGGCGATGAGCGGATCGAGCGGATCGCGGTTCATCCGCGGACGGCTCCCTTCGCGAGGTCGCCGATGATCTGCTTGGCGCCGACCGCGAACACGATCAGCAGCGGGATGAGGGCGAGCAGCGCGCCCGTCATCACGATGCCGTAGTCGGTGGTGCCGTGGGTGCCGTTGAGCTGGGACAGCGCGACCTGCAAGGTCACGTTGTCGGGGTTGGTGAGGGCGATCAGGGGCCAGGCGAAGTCGTTCCACTGGCCCATGAAGGTGAAGATGCCGAGGAAGGCGAGACCGGGGCGGACCACCGGCAGCGCCACATGCCAGTACTGGCGCAGGAAGTTCGCGCCGTCCAGCTTGGAGGCGTCGAGGAGTTCGTCGTGGATGGCGCTCTTCATGTACTGGCGCATCCAGAAGATGCCGAACGCGTTGGCCGCGGCCGGCACGATCAGCGCGGTCATCGAGCCGATCCAGCCGATCTTCGCCATGATGACGAACTGCGGGATGACCGAAAGCTGCGCCGGCACCATGAAGATGATCATGAGCAGCCCGAACAGCATGTTCTTGCCGGGGAACTCGAACTTGGCGAAGACGAACGCGGCCAGCGAGTCGAAGAGCAGGACCAGGAAGGTCACCGACACCGCGACCAGCAGCGAGTTCCACATCGACCCGAAGAAGTCGATGGCGTCGAAGAGATGGCGGACGTTCTCCAGGAAGTGCGTGCCCGGCAGCAGCTTCGGCGGGTAGGAGAAGATCTCCGTCGAGCTGTGCGTCGACATGATCACGGCCCAGTAGAACGGGAAGGCCGAGATGATCGTGCCGATGATCAGCGGGAGGTGCAGCGCGATCCCTCTGCGGCGGGACCCCTTGATGGATGCCATGGTGGGCCCTTCCTAGTCGCCGCGGCGCTGCACGAGGCGCCAGTTGATGATCGAGAAGAGGACGACGACGAGGAAGATGCCCCACGCCACGGCGGCGCCGTACCCGAAGTCGTTGTTGTCGAAGGTCTGTTGGAAGAAGTAGAGGACCATCGTCTGGCCGGAGTGGCCCGGACCGCCCGCGAACGTCGAGTCGTTGGAGGAGGTCTGGAGCAGGACCTGCGGTTCGGAGAAGCTCTGTAGGCCGGTGACCGTCGAGACGACCAGGACGAAGAGCAGGGTCGGCCGCAGCAGGGGCAGCGTGATCCGGAAGAAGGTCTGGATCGGACCGGCGCCGTCCATGCGGGCGGCCTCGTAGAGGTCGCTCGGGATGGTCTGGAGGCCGGCGAGGAAGATGATCGCGTTGTAGCCGGTCCACTGCCAGGTCATCAGCGCGGCGATGGTGACCTTGATGCCCCAGGGCGTGTTCAGCCACGCCACCTGGTCGATCCCGACCGCGTGCAGGACGGCGTTCACCATGCCGGCGTTGGTGGAGAAGATCGAGCCGAAGACGATCGCGATGGCGACGACCGAGGTGACGTTGGGGAGGAAGTAGGCGACGCGGTACAGGCCCTTGAAGCGGACCGCGGAGTTGAGCATCACGGCCGTGGCCATCGCCAGGAAGATCATGGGGAAGGTGGCCAGGGCCCAGATGATGACCGTGTTGCCGATCGAGTTCCAGAAGTCGCTGTCGCTCAGCAGGTACTGGTACTGCGAGAGCCCGGCCCACTCCATCGAGCCGAGGCCGTCCCAGCGGTGGAAGGACAGATAGAGGGAGAAGCCGACCGGGAAGAGACCGAAGCCGAGGAAGATCAGATAGAAGGGGGAGATGGCGGCGTAGAGATGCCAGTACTTGCGAAAGCCCGACTGGGGCTTGGTCGTCGACGGTTGCGCCACCGCGGGCGGCGTCTGCTCCAGGACGGCCATCAGTAGCTCACCCCCAGGTGCTTCGCGATGCGACGGCACTTGCTCATGGCGTCACTCCAGGCCTTCTTGGGATCCTTGCCGAGGACGCCGACGTTCTTGATCTCGTCCTTGAGGGGCTGCCCGAGCGCGATGTCGAACGGGCTGTTGTAGGCGACCACGATCTTCTGCGCGGCCGGTCCGAAGACGTCGGTGGTGACCTGGCCGCCGAAGAACTCGTCCGGCTCCCGCATCTGCTTCAGGTCGTAGGAGGCGGGCGTGGACGGGAAGAGACCCGCGTCGACGTAACCCTGCGCCTGGTTCCTCGCGTCGAGGAGCCAGGTGATGATCTGGAACGCCTGCTCGGGCTCCCGGCACGCCTTGGTGATCGACAGGAACGAGCCGCCGTTGTTGGCGGGCCGCACCGGCATCTGCGCCACCCGCCATCTGCCCTTGGTCTTCGGCACACCGTTCTTGATGTCGAAGGAGGCCCAGGAGGCGTTGAGCTGGCTCGGCAGCTTGCCGTCCTGGATCGCCGACAGCTGGTCCGGGGTGCCGCTGACCAGGTCCGAGACGATCTTCCGCTGCTTGGCCTCCACCGCCAGCGCCCACGCCCGGCGCACATGGTCCTGGTCGCCGATGAAGTGGCGGTCCTTGTCCACGTACCGCTGCGCGCCCTGCTGGACGACGTTCTCGAAGACGGAGTTGACGTCGGTGAGGAGCTTGGCGCCCGGGACCCGCTTGCCGAGCTGGACGCCGGCGTCGAAGAACTTCTCCCAGGTGTTCAGACCGTCCGTCACGTCGTCGGGCTCGTACGGCAGTCCGGCCTTCCGGAAGACGTCGTACTGGTAGTAGTGCGCGACCGGCCCGCAGTCGATCGGGAAGCCGACCATCGTGCCGTCGTCGGCGATGCCCTGGTCCCACTTCCAGGACAGGTACTGGTCCTTGTACTTCTCCGCGCCCAGTGTCCGCAGATCGATGAACTGGTCCGCGTTGGGGAGGTACGCGGCCATGTCCTCGCCCTTGAGCCCCGCGATGTCGGGGATGTGGGCGCGGCCGGTGATGGTGGTGATCAGCTTGGAGCGGTACTGGCCGCCGATCTGGATGGCCTGGAGGTCGACCGAGCTGTCGTAGCGGGCCTTGGCGTTCTTCACGACGGTGTCGCTCAGACCGCCGCTCCAGTACCACAGGACCATGTTCCGGCCGGTCGAGCCGGTCGGAACGGCACAGCCGGACGCCAGGCCGCCGAGCGCCGTGGCGGCCGTACCGGCCAGGCCCGCACGCAGCAGGCCTCTTCGTGAGAGCCGCACAGCTCCCACCGCCTTTCGGATCTTTTCGAAACTTCGCAGGGAAGGGGCGTGGGGGGAGTTCTGCTTCGGGGAGTCAGGTCTGCCGTGCGGGTGGGGTCACGGGGGCGTACGCGACGGGCGGCCCGGGATCGTCCGGGAGCCGGTCCGCCAGGAAGCCGTACGCCGACTTCAGGTCGGGGTCGGTCAGGGAGCGCCACCAGCGGTCGACGCCGTACCAGCCGGGGGCCGCCAGCGCGCCGCCGGGCCGCTGGACGGAGAGCCCGGCGGCGAGGACGGCGAACCGCAGCCGCTCCTCCAGCGGCCAGCCGCCGAGCGAGGCGGCGACGAAGCTCGCGCCGAACACGTCACCGGCGCCGGTCGCGTCCAGGACATCGATGTCGAGGGCCGGGACGTCGGCGTACTCGCCCGTCGTCTGGTCCACCGCGACGGCTCCGTCCCCGCCGCGCGTGACGACGACCACCGGCACCAGCTCGGAGAGCGTGCCGAGTGCCGCGACCGCGCTGTCGGTGCGGGTGTAGGCCATCGCCTCGGACTCGTTCGGGAGGAAGGCGTGGCACAGCTTCAGCTGGTCCAGGAGGTCGGTGGACCACTGCTGGGTGGGGTCCCAGCCGACGTCGGCGTAGACGTGAGTGCCGTTCGCGGCGGCCTTGGAGATCCACTCGCGGGGCTCGGCCTCCAGGTGCACGAGGGCGGTGCGCGCCTCGGGCGGGTCGCCCATCAGCACGTCCTGCGAGAAAGGGGGCTCGGAGCCGTGGGTGACCAGGGCGCGGTCGTGGCCCTGGGCCAGCGAGACGGTGACGGGGGTGGGCCAGCCGTCCGCGGTGCGGGAGAGCGAGAGGTCGATGTCCTCCTGGTCGCACAGCACGTCCCGGCAGTACTCGCCGTAGAAGTCGTCGCCGAAGACCGTGGCCAGGGAGGTGCGCAGACCGAACCGGGAGGCCGCCACCGCGAGGTTCGCGATGCCGCCGGGGCCGCAGCCCATGCCGCCGGTCCAGATCTCCTCGCCGGGCGTCGGCGGCTTTCCGAGCCCCGTGAGGACGAGGTCGTAGAAGAGCAGCCCGGTCAGGAGTACGTCGGGCCTGTCGTCATCCACACTCGGCACCTCTCGTCAAAACTCGTCAATTTCGATGACCGGAATCGTGCGCCGCTCCGCACGATTGGTCAATACCCGAGCAGAACTGAGCATGGAAATGATTGAAGATGACGAGTAGTGTTCACGGCATGCTGGCGGAACGACGACATCAACTCATCCTGCGGGCCCTGCGCTCGGGCGGCCCCGCGGCTGTGACCGACCTCTCCGAGCAGCTCGGTGTGAGCCCCGCCACCATCCGGCGTGACCTCGTCAAACTGGAGGAGGACGGGCTGCTCACCCGCGTCCACGGCGGCGCCCGCGCCGAGGAGGGCGACCAGCCCTTCGCGGAGGTCGCCGAGGTCAGGGTGGCCGAGAAGGACGCGATAGCCGCTCATGCGGCGGCCATGGTCAAGGACGGCCAGTCGGTCCTGCTCGACATCGGCACCACCGCCTACCGCCTCGCCCGCCAGCTGCACGGCCGCCGGCTCACGGTGATCACCAGCAACCTGGTGGTCTACGAGGAGCTCGCCGACGACGAGGGCATCGAGCTGGTCCTGCTCGGCGGCATGGTCCGCCGCGAGTACCGCTCCCTGGTCGGCTTCCTCACCGAGGACAACCTGCGCCAGCTGCACGCCGACTGGCTCTTCCTCGGCACCAGTGGAGTGCGCCCCGGCGGGCAGGTGATGGACACGACGGTCGTCGAGGTGCCGGTCAAGCGCGCCATGATCAAGGCGAGCGACAAGGTGGTGCTGCTCGCCGACACGGCGAAGTTCCCGGGTACGGGGATGGCGAAGGTCTGCGGTCCCGAGGACCTGGACGTGGTGGTGACGAACGCGCCGGTGGACCCGGCGACGCGGGCCTCCCTGGAGGAGGCGGGCGTCGCGGTGGCACTGGCAGGAAAGGCTCAAGCGTGAAGCTGACGATTCTGGGCGGCGGCGGGTTCCGGGTGCCGCTCGTGTACGGGGCGCTGCTGGGCGACCGCGGCGAGGGCCGGGTGACCGAGGTCGTCCTGCACGACCTGGACGCCGGCCGGCTCACCGCGGTGGCCCGGGTCCTCGCCGAGCAGGCGGCGGCAGTCCCGGACGCCCCCGTGGTGACCGCCACCACCGACCTCGACGAGGCCCTGCGCGGCGCCGACTTCATCTTCTCCGCGATTCGTGTGGGCGGCCTGGAGGGCCGCGCGAACGACGAGCGGGTGGCCCTCGCCGAGGGCGTCCTCGGTCAGGAGACCGTCGGCGCGGGCGGTATCGCCTACGGCCTCAGGACCGTCCCGGTCGCCGTCGACATCGCCCGGCGGGTGGCCCGCCTCGCCCCCGACGCCTGGGTCATCAACTTCACCAACCCGGCCGGTCTCGTCACCGAGGCCATGTCCCGCCACCTCGGCGACCGCGTCATCGGCATCTGCGACTCACCGGTCGGCCTCGGCCGCCGTATCGCGCGCGTGCTCGGCGCGAACCCGCGCGAGGCCTGGATCGACTACGTCGGCCTCAACCACCTCGGCTGGGTCCGCGGCCTGCGCGTCGCGGGGCGGGACGAGCTGCCGCGGCTGCTCGCCGACCCCGAGCTCCTCGGCTCCTTCGAGGAGGGCAAGCTGTTCGGCGTCGACTGGCTCCAGTCCCTCGGCGCGATCCCCAACGAGTACCTGCACTACTACTACTTCAACCGCGAGGCCGTCCGCGCCTACCAGCAGGCCGAGAAGACCCGCGGCGCCTTCCTCCACGACCAGCAGGCCCGCTTCTACGACGAGGTCGGCGCCCCCGGTGCGAAGGCACTGGACGTCTGGGACCGCACGCGCGCCGAGCGCGAGGCCACCTACATGTCCGAGAACCGGGAGACCGCCGGCGCCGGGGAGCGCGACGCCGACGACCTCTCCGGCGGCTACGAGAAGGTCGCCCTCGCCCTGATGCGGGCCATCGCCCGCGACGAGCGCACCACCCTGATCCTCAACGTCCGCAACCGGAGCACCCTGTCCGTGCTCGACAACGATGCCGTGATCGAGGTCCCGTGCCTCGTGGACGCCAACGGCGCCCACCCCGTCACTGTCGCCCCGCTGCCCGACCACGCCACCGGCCTGGTCTGCGCGGTCAAGGCGGTCGAGCGCGAGGTGCTCGCCGCGGCCGAGTCCGGCTCCCGCACGACGGCCGTCAAGGCGTTCGCGCTGCACCCGCTCGTCGACTCCGTGAACGTCGCCCGGCGACTGGTGGAGGGCTATCGCGAGGTCCATCCGGGCCTGGCGTACCTTAGGTGAACACCTGCTGGTAAGCGCTTTCCCCCGCCTTCTCCGCCGACCCCTTCTCTTCCTCCTCCCTGGAGCTCTCCATGCACGACGAACGCCGACGGATCGAGGAGCGCGTAGAGCGCCTCCACACCCAGCGCATCAAGCCCGCGATCTACGCGGCCACCGTCCCCTTCGAGGTCGAGGCGTGGCAGGCGCCCGGGGAGCCCGTCTCCTTCGAGGAGGCCGCCGCCGCCCGCTACGAGCCCTTCGCCATGAACACCCCGTGGGGCCCGCCGTGGGGGACCACCTGGTTCCGGATGCGCGGCGAGGTGCCCGCCGAGTTCGCCGGGCGGCGCGTGGAGGCGGTCATCGACCTGGGCTTCGTCGGCGACTGGCCCGGCAACCAGGCCGAGGCCCTGGTCCATCTGTCCGACGGCCGGCCCCTGAAGGCGGTCAACCCGCTCAACCAGTACGTCCCGATCGCCAACCCGGCCACCGGCGGCGAGCAGATCGACTACCTGGTCGAGGCCGCCTCCAACCCCGACATCCTGGCGAACAACTTCTCCGAGCCCACGCTGCTGGGCGATGTGCTGACGGCCGGCGACAAGCCGCTCTACACCTTCCAGCGCGCCGACATCGCCGTCCTCGACGAGGAGGTCTTCCACCTCGACCTCGACATCCAGGTGCTGCTCGGCGTCATGACCCACCTCGGCGACCACGAGCCACGCCGCCACGAGATCATGCACGCCCTGGACCGGGCCATGGACGCCCTCGACCTGGACGACATCTCCGGGAGCGCGGCGGCCGTGCGCGAGATCCTCGCCCCCGTCCTCGCCAAGCCCGCCCACGCCAGCGCCCACGTGGTCTCCGGCGTCGGCCACGCCCACATCGACTCCGCCTGGCTGTGGCCCATCCGCGAGACCAAGCGCAAGACGTCCCGCACCTTCTCCAACGTGACGGCCCTGGCCGACGAGTACGACGACTTCATCTTCGCCTGCTCCCAGGCCCAGCAGTACGAGTGGGTCCGCGACAACTACCCGCACGTCTGGGCCCGCATCCAGGAGTCGGTCAAGAAGGGCCAGTGGGCGCCGGTCGGCGGCATGTGGGTCGAGTCCGACGGCAACCTGCCCGGCGGCGAGGCCATCGCCCGCCAGCTCGTCCACGGCAAGCGGTTCTTCATCGAGCACTTCGGCATCGAGACCAAGGGCGTCTGGCTGCCGGACTCCTTCGGCTACAACGCCGCCTACCCGCAGCTCGCCAAGCTCGCCGGCAACGACTGGTTCCTCACCCAGAAGATCTCCTGGAACCAGACCAACAAGTTCCCCCACCACACCTTCTGGTGGGAGGGCATCGACGGCACCCGCATCTTCACCCATTTCCCGCCCGTCGACACCTACAACGCCCGCTTCAGCGGCGAGGAGATGGACCGCGCGGTCCGCAACTACGCCGAGAAGGGCGCCGGAACACGCTCGCTCGCGCCCTTCGGCTGGGGCGACGGCGGCGGCGGCCCCACCCGCGAGATCATGGAACGCGCGCGCAGGCTCGCGGACCTGGAGGGCTCGCCCAAGGTCGTCGTCGAGCACCCCGACGAGTTCTTCGCCAAGGCCCGCGCCGAGTACGAGGACGCCCCCGTCTGGCACGGCGAGCTCTACCTCGAACTCCACCGCGCCACCTACACCTCCCAGGCCCGCACCAAGCAGGGCAACCGCCGCAGCGAACACAAGCTGCGCGAGGCCGAGTTGTGGGCGACGACGGCCGCGCTGCACGCGCCGGACTACGCCTACCCCTACGACAAGCTCGACCGCCTGTGGAAGACGGTCCTGCTCCACCAGTTCCACGACATCCTGCCGGGCTCCTCGATCGCCTGGGTGCACCGCGAGGCGGAGGCCGAGTACGCCCGCGTCGCCGAGGAGCTGGAGGCACTGACCGCGGAGGCGGTCGCGGCGCTGGGCGGCGGCGGTGCGCGGGTCTTCAACACCAGTCCGTACGACCGCGCCGAGGTGATCCGCACGGCGGAGGGTTCCCTGGCGTACGTGTCGGTGCCCGCGAACGGCAGCGCCGCCGCGACGCCGTCCGAGCCCGACCGGCCGGTGACGGTCGAGGGCCGGGTCCTCGACAACGGTCTCGTGCGGGTGGAGGTCGCGCAGGACGGCACGCTCGCCTCCGTGTACGACCTGCGTGCTCAGCGCGAAGTCCTCGCGGACCAGGGCAACTTGCTCCGGCTGCACACCGACCTCCCGAACTACTGGGACGCCTGGGACATCGACAAGCACTACCGCAACCGGTACACGGACCTGCTGGAGGCGTCGTCGGTCGAGGTCGTCTCGGACGACCCGCTGCTCGGTGCGGTCCGCGTCACGCGCGACTTCGGCAAGGGCTCGAAGCTCGTCCAGACCATCACCCTGCGCGCCGGCAGCCCCCGCATCGACTTCGAGACCGAGATCGACTGGCACGAGGCCGAGAAGATCCTCAAGGCCGGCTTCCCGGTGGACGTCCGCGCCGCGCACTCCTCCGCCGAGATCCAGTTCGGCCACATCCAGCGCCCCACCCACACCAACACCAGCTGGGAGGCGGCCCGCTTCGAGGTCTCCGGCCACCGCTGGGTGCACATCGGCGAGCCGGGCTACGGCGTCGCCGTCATCAACGACTCGACGTACGGCCACGACGTCACCCGCACGGTCCGCGAGGACGGCGGTACGACCACCAAGGTCAGCCTCAGCCTGGTCCGCGCCCCGCGCATCCCGGACCCGGAGGCCGACCAGGGCAAGCACCGCTTCACCTACGCGCTGCTGCCCGGCGCGAGCATCGAGGACGCGGTCGCCGAGGGGTACGCCCTCAACCTGCCGCTCAGGGTGGCGGATGCGGCGGGCGCGCCCGACCCGGTCGTCTCGGTCGACGGCGACGGCATCACCGTGGAGGCGGTCAAGCTCGCCGACGACGGGTCCGGTGACGTGGTGGTGCGCCTGTACGAGTCGCGGGGCGGCCGTGCGCAGGGCGTCCTGCGGACCGGTTTCCCGCTCACCGGCGCCGACGTCACCGACCTGCTGGAGCGCCCCCTGGAGGCCGCGAACCTCACGGACGGCGCCGTCTCCGTCGCGCTGCGGCCCTTCCAGATCCTGACGCTGCGGCTCCGGAGGGGGTGACCCGTGCCGATGCAACCGTGGTTCACCGACGCCAAGTTGGGGATCTTCGTCCACTGGGGCATCTACGCCGTCGACGGCGTCCAGGAGTCCTGGTCGTTCTACGACGGCATCGTCCCGCACGACCGGTACATGTCCCAGCTGGAGCGCTTCACCGGCGCCAGGTACGACCCGCGTGAGTGGGCCGACCTGTTCGCCCGCGCGGGCGCCAGGTACGCGGTGCTGACGACCCGTCACCATGACGGAGTGGCCCTGTGGGACACGGAGTTCGGTGAGCTGAACCTGGGCAGGGACTATCTCGGCCCGTACGCCGAGGCCCTGCGGGAGAAGGACCTCAAGGTCGGCTTCTACTACTCCCACTCCGACTGGAACCACCCCGACTACGCCACCACCCGCAAGCCCGGCCGGCCGCCGGAGCTGGAGGACAACCCGTACTCCGAGTGCGCGGCCAAGGACGAGGACCTGGCGGCGTGGGAGAGGTTCCTCGCCTACCGTGACGGCCAGATCCGCGAACTGGCCTCCCGCTACCGCCCGGATCTGATGTGGTTCGACGGCGAGTGGGACCGCAGCGAGGAACAGTGGCGCATCCCGGAACTGGCGGCGCTCATACGGTCGTACGTGCCGGACGTCGTGTTCAACGCCCGCATGCTCAGCGAGGGCGACTACGCCACCCCGGAGCAGGGCGCGCCCATCGAACCCCCGACCGGGTCCTGGGAGTTGTGCCTCACCATCAACGACTCGTGGGGCTACCAGCACGCTGACCACCACCACAAGTCACTCACTCAGCTGGTCCGCTACTTCACCGAGACCATCGGGGGCGGCGGCAATCTGCTGCTCGACGTCGGCCCCATGGAGGACGGCACCATCCCGCAGCCGCAGGTGGAGCGCCTGGAAGGGCTGGGGGAGTGGATCGCCCGGCACTCCGAGGCCGTGTACGGCACGGTGCGTGGGCTGCCCGCCGGTCACCACTACGGCCCGAGCACCCTCTCCGCCGACCGCCGCACGCTCTATCTCACGCTCTTCGACATCCCGCGCGCCGAGATCGGCGTCCGTGGTCTCGTCACCCCGGTCCGCAAGGTCACCGTCCTCGGTACCGGGGCCGAGCTCGGCCATCGAGTCGTCGGCGGGCTGCACGACGCGGTGGGCGTGCTGTGGATCGACCCGCCCGCGCTGACCGACCTCGACCCTTACGCGACGGTGCTCGCGGTGGAGCTGGACGGGGAGCTGGAGCTGTACCGAGGCGCCGGACGGTTCTGAGGGCGGGCTTCGGGGGTTTCCCACCAAGAATTAAGAGAGCGGTAAGTGACCAGGTCACGGCGGGTTTTCGGCCCGCCGTGACCTCTTTCGTTTCCCTGCCTGACACCTTCGCGTCGCCCGCCACCCCTGGGATGCGGAACGCAGAGGCGCGAGAGAGAGGTGGCCCCGTGCGAGACCCCCGCATGTCAGCGATCGGCAAGGGACTGAGGCGTCGAGGGAGGCTGATGAAGGAGGCGGTGAGCCCGCCGCGCCGGAACCTGGACGCCGTACCCACACCCCGGGCCAGGCCGGCCGCCGACCGGTACACCGCCCCGTGCGCCCCGCGCCTCGTGGAGTCGCCGGTGTTCGTGCTGTCGTCCGTGCGCTCGGGCTCGACCCTGCTGCGGGTGCTGCTGAACAGCCACAGCCGTATCCGCGCCCCGCACGAGATGCATCTGCGCACCCTGCACGTGGAGTTGAGCCGTGACTTCACCGCGGAGGCGATGAAGGCGCTCGAACTGGACCGGCAGGAACTGGAACACGTGCTGTGGGACCGGGTCCTGCACCTGGAGCTGGCCCGCAGCGGCAAGGACGTCATCGTCGACAAGACCCCGGCAAACGCCCTCATCTGGCCCCGGCTGCACCGATGTTGGCCCGAGGCGAAGTTCATCGTCCTGCTGCGCCACCCGGGCGCGGTGATCACCTCGCTCACCCACCGCCGTACGGATCCCGACCACGCGGCGATCCGCGCCGAGGTCCTCGACTACGCCGAGAAGCTGGAAGAGGCCCGCGTGGCCCTGGACGCCCATGTGATGACGTACGAGGAACTGACCGCCGAGCCCGAGCGGATCACGCGCGGTCTGTGCGACTACCTCGGTGTCCCCTGGGAGAGCACCATGCTCGACTACGGCGACCAGGACCACGGCACCTTCCGCCCCCAGCTCGGCGACTGGAGCAGCACCATCAGGTCGGGCCGCATCCAGCCCGCGCGCCAGGCGAACGTGGAGACCGAACTACCCCCACGCCTGGCCGAGTTGGCGCGGGCGTGGGGGTATCGGTCCGGTTGAGCGTCAGCCGGTGAAGCCGGCCGTGATCGAGGTGAACTGCCAGTTGTTCTGGCTGATGCCGGAGCAGTTGCTGACCACGCCGCCACCCGCGCACGGCCGGTCGCGGTTGACCGACCAGAACGCGAGGCGGGCGATGTGGTGGGAGTTCGCCCAGTCGCGGATCTGCGTCCAGATGGCGGGGCTCGTCAGTTCCTGCTGGTCACTGAGCCCGTTCATGCCGGAGATGCCGATGTGGGCGTAGGCCGTCGCGTCGTCCCACCCGAAGGTGGACTTCAGCTTGGCCTTCAGGCCCTCCGTCGCGTTCACGGTGTTGCCGTACATGTCGGAGCCGCCGCCGAAGTCGAACGGCATGATGGTGAAGACGTCGATGTCGGCGCCGATGGACTTGGCCTGTTCGATCAGCCGGTTGCCGTAGTAGGTCGGTCCGGTGGTCGAGGTGCCGAAGGTGACGATGGTCTTCAGGCCGGGGTTGTTGGCCTTGACCGTCTTCAGTGCGGTGAGGATCCTCGCCTGCACGGCCTCGTTCTCGAACTCGTCCGAGTTCTCGATGTCCATGTCGATCGCCTTGAGCGAGTAGGCGTCGATCACCTTCTGGAGCGCTGCGGCGAGCGCACTGGCGGAGGAGCAGTTGGCGCCGAGCTTGCTGCCCTGCCAGCCGCCGAACGAGGGCACGATATCCCCGCCCGCCGAGCGGATCTGGTTGATGACGGTCTGGTCGACCCCGCCGGTCAGCGGCCGGGCGCTGTCCCACATGGGGTTGCAGCCGCCGCCGTCCAGCATGAACGCCATCGTGAACCACTTGATGCCGGTCGAGCTCATCACGGTCGACACGCTCGGCGGATCGCCCCAGCCCTCGTACAGATAGGGCGCGGCCTGCTTGAAGCCGGTGCTGCCACCGCCGCCCGCGTCGGTCGTGACGCTCACCGAGTTGGAAGCCGCCGAGGAGTTCCCGGCCGCGTCCCGGGCCTTCACGGTGAAGGTGTAGGCGGTACTGGCGGAGAGCCCGCTGACGGTGGCCGTCGTACCGGAGACACTCAGCACCTGGTTGGAGCCGCTGTAGATGTCGTACGCGGTGACGCCGACGTTGTCGGTCGAGGCGTTCCACGCGAGCGACACGCTCGACGAGGTCTTCCCGGTGGAGCGCAGGCTCGCGGGCGCCGTCGGAGCCTGGGTGTCCGAACTGCCACCGGGCCCGTCGAGGCTGATGTCGTCGGCGTAGTACGTGCCCTGCGCGTACCAGCCGTGGGTGTAGAGGGTGGCGCTGGTCTGCGAGGCACCGGTGGTGAAGCTGACGCTGAGCTGGGCGTACGCCGACGGGGACGTGGTCCAGGTGGAGGCGCCGCCGTCCACCCCGAGGTAGACGTAGCTGCCGCGCACCCAGCCGCTGAGCGTGTACGCCGTGTTCGGCTTCACGGCGACGGTCTGGCTGCACTTGGCGTTGTCACTCGAACTCACCGCCCCCGCAAGGGCCTTGGAGCCCCCCGTGCACGGGAGAGGAGACGACCGAGCCGAGGTTCCCGGTACAGGACCAGGGGGAGACGCTGCCCGACTCGAAGCCGGGATTGGTCAGAATGTTCGCCGCCTGAGCGGTACCGGGCAGAGCAACAGCTCCGCCGAGCGCGAGCCCGGCGGTGGCGAACAGCGCGAGAAGCCGACGTCTGGGACGTCTCGTTGTGTTGCTGAGTGGGTTGCGCACGCGATCTCCCTGATGGAATGGGGGTGTTCGGGAGTGCAGGGGGTGCGCAACAAAGTTGGTATGGACCAATCCGGCTGTCAAGATGAACGACAGAATTGGTCCATACCGGTGAGGGTGATGTCCCTGAGGGGCGCGGGGAACTGCGCGATCAACCACACACAACCCGCACGCGGCAACGATCCCTAAAAGGGCAGTACAGAAGCCGCAGCCTCAGTTGCAATCGGCTCAGCCATCACAGGCGCCGGCACCGCAGGCAACGGCTCCACAGACCTCTGCTGCGGCAGCGACACCGCCCGCAACGGCCGCAGCCCCGACACCACCGTGTAGTCCTGCCCCAGGAACGGCGGAGCCATCTCCCCCGGGTCCTCACCCAGCGCCAACTGCACAGCCGCCCAGGGCGCGTTGACCCCGCACAGCGACAGCTGGTGCAAGCCCCCAGCTGGACGCGTGTTGACATCCATGAGCACGGGCCGGTCGCCGAACATCCGGAACTGGATGTTGGAGAGGTAGTGCAGCCCGAAACCCTCGGCGATCAACCGCGCCGGCTCCAGCCACTGCTCGTGCAGCGTGAACCCGCGCCGACGCCCGTTCTTCGTCCGCCCCACCGCCAGCCGGATGCGGTTGTCGGGCCCGGTCAGGCAGTCCACCGACACCTCCGGCTGCTCAAGACGCGGCATCACCAGCCAGTCCACCGACTCCTCGGCCTGGGTCAGCGCCTCGACGACCACATCCAGCGGGACGTACGGGCTCGGGAAGCCGTTGAGGTGCGCGAGTGAGAAGGGGGCGCGCGTGATCACACGGAAGCCCACCCCGCCCGCACCGGACGCCGGCTTGAAGCACGCCTTGTGGCCGCCCGCCTCCAACTCCTCTACCGCCGCGACGAGTTCGTCCGCCGACCGCACCCGGAACCACGGCGGCACGGGCACCCCGATCGCCTGCACGGCCTCGTAGGCGATCACCTTGTCCTCGAAGACGGCCACGGCCTCCGGCGGCGGCGCCAGCAGCGCCGTACCGACCGCCTCGAACTCGGCCCGGTGCGCCACGATCGCCGACTGGTGCAGCCGGGGCACGAAGACGTCGATGCCGCGGCGCTGGCACTGGTCGAGCGCGTACTCCACGTACCCGGCCGGGGACAGGCCCTCCGGCTCCAGATCCGCCGTGTCGGCGGCGGCCAGTACCGGGGAGTCCGCGTCGCCGTGCGTGGCATGGATCTCGACGGCGCGATCGCTGGGATTCTTCCGCAGCTGATCCATGAAGAACACGTTCTCCGCGTACGTGCGGTTGAGCCAGACGCGTACGCGAGAGATCATGCAGGCCGCCTTTCGGGGTTTTCGGGCAGGGCGAAGCAGGCCGTGCCCGGCCAGGGTGGTAGAGGGGACACCAAACCGCCCTGTAAGAAGGGAAGTTCATGGCGGTGGTGTTGGGGCGATCATACGGCCTGCCGAGGGCCTCGCGTGCAACGTGCGTGTTACGGATTTTTCGATCTTGAACTACTCTCCGCGGCGCCGCCTGAATATGCTGTCGTGGACGTGTTCGGGTGCGCGGAGGGGGCGAGAGTGACGTCGACGGCCGGTGGCACCGGACAACTGCTGGCGATCAGCGATCTGCACATCGGCTACCCCGAGAACCGCGCCCTGGTGGAGGAGATGCGCCCCGGCTCGGACGACGACTGGCTGCTCGTCGCCGGTGACGTCGCGGAGACCGTCGATGCCGTCCGCTGGGCGCTGGAAACCCTCGCGAGCCGCTTCCGCAAGGTGATCTGGGCCCCCGGCAACCACGAACTGTGGACCCACCCCAGCGACCCCGTCACCCTGCGCGGAGTCGCCCGCTATGAGCACCTCGTCGAGGTCTGCCGCGAGATCGGCGTCACCACCCCCGAGGACCCCTACCCGGTCTGGGAGGGCCCTGGCGGCCCGGTCGCCGTCGCCCCGCTCTTCCTCCTGTACGACTACTCCTTCCTGCCCTCCGGCTGCACGACCAAGGACCAGGGACTGGAGTACGCGCACGGCACCGGCATCGTCTGCAGCGACGAGTACCTGCTGCACCCCGACCCCCACCCCACCCGCGAGGCCTGGTGCCGCGCGCGGGTCGCCGCCACCGAGCGCCGGCTCGAAGCGCTGCCGGACGACCTGCCCACCGTCCTGGTCAACCACTACCCGCTGGACCGGCACCCCACGGACGTCCTGTGGCATCCCGAGTTCGCCATGTGGTGCGGCACCACGCTGACCGCCGACTGGCACCGCCGCTTCCGCGTCCGGACCATGGTCTACGGCCATCTGCACATCCCGCGGACCACCTGGCACGACGGCGTGCGCTTCGAGGAGGTGTCGGTGGGCTACCCGCGCGAGTGGCGCAAGCGCGCGGAGCCACCGGGGCGGCTGCGCGTGATCGCGCCCGAGGAGGTCGGCGCGCGGTGATCGAGGAACTGCTGCCGGACCCGGTGGTGGCCGTGGAGACCTACGGCCCGGGCGAGCCGGAGAACATCAGGCTGTACCCCGAGGAGGCCGCCCTCGTCGCGCGGTCCGTCGCCAAACGCCGCCGTGAGTTCACCCTCGTCAGGGCGTGCGCCCGGCGGGCGATGGAGAAGCTCGGTGTGCCCCCGCAGCCGGTGCTGCCCGGCGAACGCGGCGCCCCGCAGTGGCCCGCCGGACTCACCGGCAGCATGACCCACTGCGACGGCTACTGCGCCGCCGCCCTCGTCCGCTCCACCGACCTCGCCTCCCTCGGTATCGACGCCGAACCGCACGGACCGCTCCCGGACGGCGTCCTCGCCAGTGTGTCGCTGCCCGAGGAGCGGGCCAGGCTGCGCCGGCTCGCCGGGACCCACCCCGCCATCCACTGGGACCGGCTCCTGTTCAGCGCCAAGGAGTCCGTGTACAAGGCGTGGTTCCCCCTCACCGGCCGCTGGCTCGATTTCGCCGAGGCCGACATCGAGATCCTCGTCGAGCCCGGCGCGGCCTCGCGCGGCCGGTTGCGCGTCGAACTGCTCGTCCCGGGGCCGGTCGTGGGCGGCCGGCGGCGTGATGTCCTCGAAGGGCGCTGGACGGCCCGGGACGGGCTGGTGGCCACGTCGGTGGTCGTGCCGCACACCTGAGCGCGCGTGCGGCACGACCGGTACCGGTCGACCGGGCCTTTGTCGCCCCGTCGACCGGCTCGCTACCGACCCGGCGGGCACCAGTTCTGGAGCAGCCGGAAGAAGGCCTCCTCGTTGCCCGCCAGACCCGCGTCTGCCAGCGCCTGCTCCGCCTCCGCGAGCACGGAGGGCGGGACGACGGGTGGTCGCCTTCCGTCCGGCGGACCGTCGAACGCGGCCCTGACGGTGTGCAGCAGCCGCAGGTAGGCCTGTACGGCGGTGCGCTCGTGGTCGGTGAGTACGGCGGTGGGCATCGGTCGGCTCTCCCCAAGTCGGCTCGTCGGTCGGCCCCGCCAGTGAGGGCCCGACTCCAGCTTGCCAACCGGCACTGACAATCCGGTCCCGCTACACGTCCGTTCGCCCGCTTAGCGGAGGTGAAACCTGATCGAAACCGCCGGTGGGAACAGGGATCTACGCTGGAGTGGAAGGGCTTTCAGCCGCCTGTCCGGCCGGACACGGGCGGGGCGGGCGGCTGGGGAAACGGGAGGCACGTACGTGGTCGACGTCCCGCATCGGCCCCCCGCGCGCACCGTGAGGCTGCGCCCGGTGGGTGACGGCGAACTCGAGTTGCAGTACCGGATGGTGCACGGATACCGGCGCGCCTTCCGGATGGCCGGCGAGGGGCCGGCCCTCGTTCTCATCCACGGCATCGGGGACTCCTCGGCCACCTGGGCCGAACTGATCCCCGACCTCGCGCGCACGCACACCGTCATCGCCCCCGACCTGCTCGGTCACGGCGCCTCCGACAAACCCCGCGCCGACTACTCGGTGGCCGCCTACGCCAACGGCGTGCGGGATCTCCTCACCACCCTCGGCATCGAGTCGGCGACCCTGGTGGGGCACTCGCTCGGCGGGGGCGTGGCGATGCAGTTCGCCTACCAGTTCCCCGAGCGGACCGAGCGGCTGATCCTGGTCAGCGCGGGCGGTGTGGGGCGCGAGGTCAATCCCGTGCTGCGGCTGGTCTCGCTGCCCGGCGCCCATCTGATGCTGTCCGCGCTGCGGCTGCCCGGGGCCCGGCTCCAAGTGGGGCTCGCCGTACGGCTGATGAAGGCCCTCGACACGGATCTCGGGCAGGACGCGCCCGATCTGCTGCATCTCGTCGACGCGTTGCCCGACGACACGTCCAGGAACGCGTTCATCCGGACCCTGCGGGCCGTGGTGGACTGGCGCGGGCAGGTCGTGACGATGCTGGACCGGTGCTATCTCACCCAGGGCATGCCGACCATGCTGCTGTGGGGCGACCGGGACAGTGTGGTGCCGGTGCGGCACGCGTTCGGGGCGCACGAGGCCATGCCGGGGAGCCGGTTGGAGATCTTCGAAGGCGCCGGGCACTTCCCGTTCCACGCCGACCCGGGACGGTTCGTGGCGCTGGTGGAGGAGTTCACTCGCGGCACGGCGCCTGCGGACTGGAGCCGGGAGCACTGGCGGCAACTGCTGCGGGAGGGGCGGCCGGGAGGCCTGCGTGAGCGGGCCGTGGGGCGGGAGTTGCGGGAGGCGAGCGAACGCAGCGCCACGTGAGGTGTGCTCAGCTCTGCGGGCCCAGATAGCCCAGCGACGCCTCGATCCGGCCCGCCAGACGGTCCCGCTGCACCGGACCCCGCACCGAGGAACCGTCCAGCCAGGTACGGCACTTGCTGGCCAGGAGGAGGCCGAAGCGCTCGGCCTCCTTCTCGTCGGCCTGGTCGAAGCGGCTGCGGGCGGCGACCTTGAGGACGGCCGCCCTCAGGTCCGCGTCGTCGCTGAGCATCCGGGCCGCCACGGCGGCGCCCTCGACATGATGGGTGCTGTGGCCGGCCTGCATGTGCCAGAGCTCGTGGCCGAGGATGACCAACTGATGGCTGGGAGCGGTGCGTTCCTCGACCACGACCAGGTCCTGGTCGGCCATGTCCAGCCACAGACCGCTCGCGGTGCCGACCGGGAAGGCGGCCGTACGGAAGTGGACCGGGCGGCCGCGACGGCGGCTCATGGCGTCGCAGAGCGCCGTGTACAGCTCCGTGGGATGTGCGGCGGGCGCCGGGAAGGGCAGCTCCGCGACCAGCTCGCCGCACAGGCGGCGCATGTCCCTACCGATGCCCACAGTTAACCCCCGGCTCACGACTCGGGCCGTTTGACGCTCTCCAGAAGCATGTCCAGCCATTCGGCGACCTTGTCGCGGTGCTGGTCGGTGGGCAGCTGCGCGGCCCGCCAGGCGATTCCGCGGACGCCATGGTCCTGGAGAAGCTGCTCCAGTGGGTCACCCGCCGTGGATGACGCCTCCTTCTCGCGGTCCGCCAGTTTTTGCAGGAGATCCTGCTCGGTGCGCTGAAGGGCGCCGGCCAGGGCCTCGGGGTCCTCGGCCGTGAGGAAACCGGCGTGGACGCGGAAGAAGCGCTGGATGGCGTCGCAGTGCTCCATGGTGGGACGCCGGTCGCCGTTGATGAGGGCGCCCGCCTGCTGACGGGACATGGCGGCGCCGTCGGCGATCTCCTGCTGGGTGTACTTGCGCCCGTTGGGCTTCAGCCGGGTGCGGCGCAGCAGGTCCAGGCGCTGGAGGAAACGCGCCTGGATGTCCGGTTCGCCCGCCGGACGGCCGCTCAGCAGGGCCTTGACCACGGACTCGGGGACGCCGCAGGCCACCGACAGACGGCCGGTGTGGAAGACCTCGGCGTGCGGCACGCCCAGCCGGTCGGCGAGCGCGGTGACGCGAGCGACGACGGCCGACAGCGCAGCCGTCACCGGGGCACCCGGACTCGCGAAGCCATCCGCCACCGACAGATCTCCTACGTCTCTCACAGGCTTCTCACAAGCAGCTCAACACAAGCGGTTGCCGTGAACTCCGGGGAGAGTAGCCGTTGTTCGAACGCACATCCAGGTCTCGCCACAACTGTGGCCAATTTCAGCCGTCAACAGGCACGAAATGCCACGATAGTTGACACCGCTCGCGTCAGGGCAGCAGGATCAGGGCGCCACGCGCGTGGCCGCATAGGCAAGAGGGGTGACCTCCCGATGGCACAACAGGCAGGAGGGCAGCGGCCGCAGCCGCGGCCCGTCCCCGAGAGTCCCGAGGCCCAGGCGTATCTCCAGGACTACGCCACCCTTCTGGAAGCGGTTCCCTTCCCCTCGGTCGTCCTCGACCGGCGATGGGACGTCGTCCTGTCGAACGCTGCTTTCGCGTCACTTTTCGGCGGAGTGGGTCCGCATCCGACCGCGATGCCGGACGACAACTTCCTGAGATTCGTGCTCTTCCACCCGGACGCCGGATCCGTGCTCGGTGAGCACGAGTCCAGCTGGTGCCTGCCGATGCTGGCCCACTTCGCCGCCGCGGTGGAGCGGGACGGCCACGACCACGGACTCCAGGCGATCCGCCGCGACATCGCCCAGGACCCGATCATGGACGCCGCCTACCGGCACGGCCTGCCGCACTGGATCAGGGTCGTCGGCGAACGTGCCTGCGCGCACGACGGGGCCGTCCGGCCGCTGCTGCACCCCGATCCGCGCTGGGGCGCCACCGAGTGCCGGGTCGTCGACGAGACGCCCGACACCCTCCGGGAACTCGGCTACACCCGGCTGACCCTGGTCCTGCGCGAGGCCCGCCGCGCCCCGGCACGCGCGCGTGGGACGCGCCGGTCGACCGCGCATCTGAGGGTGGTTCCCGCAGCAGAGTAGTGACCTCCTCGGCATTGCGGGCGGACCCGGTCATCCCCGTGCCGCGCTGACCAGCACCAGCGGCACCCCGGCGCACGGCACCAGCCGCACCCCGGCGGCCTGTTCCGGCCGGCCGGTCGTCAGGACCCGCGCGAAATCCGGGCCCTTGCCGAGCGAGCCGACCAGATGGTGCGGGTCGGTGGACGCCGCCACCCGGCCCCGGGCGTTCACCAGCCGCGCGGGGCCCGGCAGCCGGCGGAGCATCGGCATCACGGCCGTCTCGAAGTGCCGTAGATACACGTCCGCGGCGGCCACCCCGGCGAACCGGCCCTCGACCAGCACCGGTGCGGACAGGGTGAGGCTGTACTCGTCCGAGCAGAGATAGTCCACGTACGGGCCCGCCACCGCCCGCTCCCCGGTGTCGCGGGGCAGCGCGAACCAGTCCCAGTGCGTGTAGTCGGCGTATGCCGAGTGCTCGGGGTCCAGGTCGAGGAGCAGCGGTCGTACGTCTCCGTCGGAGCCCGTCTGCCACCACTCCAGCCACGCCGGTACATCGCTCAGCAGGCCCGGCGCGGCCACGAAGCCGACGCCGGACACCAACTCGTCGCGGGCGAGCCGGCCGTGCAGGCCGGGGCGCAGGGCCGCGAGGTCCACGGTGGCCGGGCGGCGGCCCGTGGCGGCCACCCGGGCCAGCAGGGCCGCGGTGTCGGCGCGGGTCGCGGCGACCGCGTCGAACACGGCCTCCAGCGTCGAGCGGACGCGGGCCGCGACCGATTCCTCCGGTGCCCTGTCGCGCGTTGCCGTCGCGAGGCTCATGGCTGCCCTCCAGCGGACGGGGACCTCGCGAGCGGTGCGGCTACAGCGTCAGACGCAGGGCGATCAGCCGCGACGTCGACTCCCGGACGCACCGCTCGGCCTGTTCCCTGGCCAATTCGTGGGCCCCATCCTGCACGGCCGAGATGACGAATCGGAGTCGATCGGAGACCTCTTCACGATATTCGTCGTCGCCGAGCACAAGGCAGAGCAGCGCCCCCACTTCGGTCTGGAGCGCCACCTGTTCCCGGGTGAGGCGGGCCGACTGCGACGCCGCCGCGAGTTCGACGTGGAAGCGGCCGTACATCCGGCTGCGTGCCGCCGCGTCGGCTGCCCGCGTCAACTCCTCGGCCGTACGGCGGAGTTGGATCAGGTCCTCGGGTTCCGTGCGGTCGGCGGCGAGGCGGGCCGCCGTGCCCGACAGGGCCGCCCAGTGGTCGCCGAGGTCGCGGAGTTCCTCGGTGCTCCAGCCGCGCAGCCGGACTCTGAGGCGCTCCTCGCCGGGGGCTTCGGGGAGGGCGACGAAGGAGCCGCCGCCGCGGCCCCGGCGGGTGGTGACCAGACCCTGCTGGCGCAGGGCCATGAGGGCCTCCCGCAGGGTCACCGTGGAGACACCGAGCTGGCCTGCCAGTTCGGTCTCACCAGGGAGTTGCTCGCCGTCGGCGAGCAGGCCGAGCTCGATGGCGTCGCCGATCCGGCGCACCACGGCGTCGACCCGCGCCCGGCTGTCGACCGGGGCGAAGACGGCTTTCCGGGCGCCGCCGGTCATCTGCGTCTGCTTCACGGCCACCACCTTGCTCATTGACTCAAGCTTTACCCTAAGGGGGCCTTGAGCTTTGAACTATGACTTCATATGTTTCCGGTCAATAGGTCAACGCATGAGAGCACCAGGAAGGTTCCCGCCCATGGAGGGAATGGCGATCCGGCTACAGGGCCTGCGGAAGTCGTTCGGGGAGACGACCGCCGTGGCCGGGGTCGATCTGGAGATCCGGGACGGCGAGTTCTTCTCGATGCTCGGCCCCTCCGGCTCCGGCAAGACCACCGTCCTGCGCATGATCGCCGGGTTCGAGGCCCCGAGCGGCGGCCGGATCGAGCTGGCCGGACAGGAGGTCACCGGGCTCGCCCCCTTCGAGCGGGACGTGCACACCGTCTTCCAGGACTACGCCCTGTTCCCGCACATGACCGTCGAGCAGAACGTCGCCTACGCGCTCAAGGTCCGCAAGGTGCCCAAGCCGGAGCGGCTGGTGCGAGCCCGCAAGGCGCTGACGGAGGTACGCCTGGAGGGGTTCGGCAAGCGGCGCCCCTCCCAGCTCTCCGGCGGCCAGCGACAGCGCGTCGCCCTCGCCCGCGCCCTCGTCGGCCGCCCCCGCGTCCTGCTGCTCGACGAACCCCTCGGCGCCCTCGACCTCAAGCTGCGCGAGCAGATGCAGGTCGAGCTCAAGGCGCTCCAGCGCGAGGTCGGCATCACCTTCGTCTTCGTCACCCACGACCAGGAGGAGGCCCTGACGATGAGCGACCGCATCGCCGTCTTCCACCAGGGCCGCATCGAACAGGTCGGCACCCCCGCCGAGGTCTACGAACGCCCAGCGACCCCGTTCGTGGCGTCCTTCGTCGGCACCTCCAACCTCCTTCAGGGCGAGTCCGCCCACCGCATCGTCGGCGCCCCCGGCACCTACAGCATCCGCCCGGAGAAGATCCGCGTCCTCAAGGAGTCCGCCGAGGCCGACCGGCCCGAGCACTCCACCGCCGTCGGTACCGTCGCCGAGGTCGTCTACCTCGGGGACGCGACCCGTTTCCTCGTCGACCTCGACGCCGGCGGCCGGCTCACCGCCCTCCAGCAGAACCTGGAGACCTCCTCCGAGGACGTCGCCGCCTACCGCGGCACCCGGGTCCGCCTGCGATGGCACCGACGGCACGCCGTGGCCGTGCCCGTCCCCGACTGACCGTCCCCGCTCGTCCCCTCACCTATGGAGTACGTCGTGCGCTCTACCCTCAAGACGGCGGCAGCCGTCGCCGCACTGCTCCTCGCCGCCACCGCCTGCGGATCCTCCGACGACGGCACCGGCTCCTCGGCCACCGGCCTCAATCCCCCTGACCTGAAGGCCCCTTCGAAACTCGGCAAGACCGAGGGCCAGGTCAACCTCATCGCCTGGGCGGGCTATGTCGAGGACGGCTCCAACGACCCCAAGGTCGATTGGGTCAGCGACTTCGAGAAGCAGACCGGCTGCCAGGTCAACTCCAAGACCGCCGCCAGCTCCGACGAGATGGTCAAACTGATGAAGACGGGGGAGTACGACGCCGTCTCCGCCTCGGGCGACGCCTCCCTGCGCCTCATCGCCTCCGGCGACGCGGCCCCCGTCAACACCGCCCTCGTCCCCAACTACCAGGACATCTACAGCGGGTTGAAGGACGGCAACTGGAACTCCGTCGACGGGCAGATGTACGGCATCCCGCACGGCCGCGGCGCCAACCTGCTGATGTACAACACCGAGAAGGTCACGCCCGCACCCACCTCCTGGTCCGCCGTCTTCGACGACGCCGCCCAGTACAAGGGCCACGTCACGGCGTACGACTCGCCCATCTACATCGCCGACGCCGCCCTGTATCTGAAGGCGACCAAGCCCGACCTCGGCATCAAGGACCCGTACGCCCTGGACCAGAAGCAGTTCGACGCCGCCGTGGACCTGCTCAAGCAGCAGAACGCCGACATCGGCGAGTACTGGAGCGACTACCTCAAGGAGATCTCCGCCTTCAAGAGCGGTGACTCCGTCGTCGGCACCACCTGGCAGGTCATCGCCAACCTCACCACCGACGAGGGCGCCAAGGTCAAGGCCTTCGTGCCCAAGGAGGGTTCCACCGGCTGGTCCGACACCTGGATGGTGTCCGCCAAGGCCAAGCACCCCAACTGCGCCTACAAATGGCTGGACTGGATCGTCTCCCCGAAGGTCAACGCCCAGGTCGCCGAGTACTTCGGCGAGGCACCGGCCAACTCCAAGGCCTGCGCCCTGACCAGCGACAAGAACTTCTGCACGACCTACCACGCGGCCGACGAGAGCTACTGGAAGAACATCGCCTTCTGGAACACGCCCATCGAGCAGTGCCTCGACGGCCGCACCGACGTCACGTGCGTGCCGTACGCGAAGTGGGTCCAGGCCTGGACCGAGATCAAGGGCTGACGCATGGCCCTGATCACACGGACCGCGGGGGCGCTGCACCGGCGCCCCCGCCTCCGGCTGACACTCCTGCTGACCGCCCCGCTGCTGTGGCTGGCGGTGCTCTATCTCGGCTCGCTGAGCGTGCTGTTCGTCTCCGCGTTCTGGACGACGAACTCCTTCACCTCGGAGGTCGTGAAGGTCTGGTCGACCGACAACTTCCATGAGCTGTTCACCGTCCCGGTGTTCCGGCAGGTGATCCTGCGGAGCATCGGTGTCGCCCTGGCCGTCACCGTCCTGTGCGCGGTGATCGCCTTCCCGCTCGCCTTCTACACCGCCCGGGTCGCCAAGCCCCGGTGGCGGCCCTTGCTCGTCGTCGCCATCCTCACCCCGCTGTGGGCGAGTTACCTGGTCAAGGTGTACGCCTGGCGGCTCATCCTCTCCGAGGGCGGGCTCGCCGACTGGATGCTGAAGCCGTTCGGGCTGAGCGGACCGGGGTACGGACTGCCCGCCACGGTGCTCACCCTGACGTACCTCTGGCTGCCGTACATGATCCTGCCGATCCACACCGCGCTGGAGCAGCTGCCCGCCAACCTCCTCGACGCCTCAGCCGACTTGGGAGCGCGGGGCTGGCGGACCTTCCGGTCGGTCGTGCTGCCGATGGTACTGCCGTCGGTGGCGGCGGGATCGGTCTTCACGTTCTCCCTCAGCCTCGGTGACTACATCACCGTGCAGATCGTCGGCGGCAAGACCCAGCTCATCGGCAACCTCGTCTACTCCAACATCGAACTCAACCTGCCCATGGCCGCCGCCCTCGGCACGGTCCCCGTCGTCGTCATCGTGCTGTACCTGCTGGCGATGCGGCGCACGGGCGCCCTGAGCAGTCTGTAGAGGAGCCCCCGTGCAACTGTCCCGCTCCGCGCGGATCGCCCTGCGTGTCGCCGCCGGGTTCGGCTTCGTGGTGATCTACGTGCCGCTGCTGCTCGTCCTCGTCAACTCCCTGAACCCCGACCGGAGCGCGAGCTGGCCGCCGTCCGGACTCACCGTGCACTGGTGGTCGGTGGCCTGGGACAACTCCGGTGCCCGAGAAGCTCTTTGGACGTCCGTGAAGGCGGGGCTCGGCGCCAACCCCGTCGCCCTGGCGCTGGGCACGCTGATCGCCTTCGCTGTCGCCCGGCACCGGTTCTTCGGCCGGAACGCGATCTCGTTCGTGGTCGTCCTGCCGATCGCCCTGCCCGGCATCGTCACCGGCATCGCGCTCAACTCGGCCTTCAGCACGGTACTTGAGCCGCTGGGGGTCGGGCTCGGACTGTTCACCGTGGTCGTCGGGCACGCCACCTTCTGCATCGTCGTCGTCTTCAACAACGTCGTCGCCCGGTTGCGCCGCACCTCCGGCTCGTTCGAGGAGGCGGCGATGGACCTCGGCGCGAACACCTTCCGCGCCTTCGCCGACGTCACCTTCCCGCTGGTGCGCTCGGCACTGTTCGCCGGCGGACTGCTCGCCTTCGCGCTCTCCTTCGACGAGATCGTGGTGACCACGTTCACCGCGGGACCGGGCGTCGAGACCCTGCCGATCTGGATCTTCAACAACATGACCCGGCCGCAACAGGCGCCGGTGGTCAACGTGGTGGCGGCGGTGCTGGTGCTGCTGTCGGTGATCCCGATCTACGTGGCGCAGCGGCTGTCGGCGGACACGGCGACGGGCAGCCGGGTCTGAGGGTCAAGTGAGCGACTTCCCAGGGGGAGCGGCATCGGTCCTTCCGCGCTTCGCCGACTGGATCTGCTCGTACACATGGGTCCGCAGCTCGGCGAAGCGCGGGGCCACCCGGGTGTGCAACTGGTCGCGCTCGTCCGGCAGATCGACCTTGAGCTGCTCCCGCACGACGGTGGGGGAGGCGGACAGCACGATCACCCGCTGGCCCAGGTACACGGCCTCGTCGATGTCATGAGTGACGAAGAGAATCGTGATTCCGCGCTCCCGCCACAGTCCCCGGACGAGATCCTCCAGATCGGCCCGGGTCTGGGCGTCCACGGCCGCGAACGGCTCGTCCATCAGCAGGACCTGGGGTTCGTACGCGAGCGCGCGGGCGATCGCGACCCGCTGCTGCATGCCGCCCGAGAGCTGCCAGGGGTACGCCCCGGCGGCGTCCGCGAGACCGACCGACTCCAGCGCGTCGGAGACCAGCTCCCGGCGTCGCGCCTTGCTCAAGCCCTTCTGTTTCAGCGGGAGTTCGACGTTGTCGCCGACCCGCATCCAGGGGAACAGGCTGCGTCCGTACTCCTGGAAGACGAACGCCATCCCGGGCGGCGGCCCGCTCACCTTCTCCCCGGCCAGCCGCACCTCGCCCGCCGTCGGGGCGAGAAGGCCGCCCATGCACTTCAGCAGGGTCGTCTTGCCGCAGCCCGACGGGCCGACGAGACAGACGAGTTCGCCCGCCTCGACGGTGAAGGTGAGGTCGCGGACCGCCTCCACCCGGCGCCCTGACCCCTCGTAGACCTTCTTCAGGCCGCGTACGTCAAGCATGGACCGCCCTTTCGTGAAGGTCACGGGGACCGCCGGGTCGAGGCCCGCAGTCCGTGGTACCAGCCGAGCACCCGTCGCTCGACCACCTGGAAGACGACGGAGAGAAGGAAGCCGAGCAGACCGAGGACGAGGATGCCGGTCCACATGTCGGGGATCGCGAAACTCCGCTGGAACTGCACCACCGTGAAGCCGATGCCGTTGCTGGCGGCGAACATCTCGCTGATGACCATCAGGATGATGCCGATCGACAGGGCCTGCCGGAGCCCCGCGAAGATCTGCGGGCTCGCCGAGCGCAGCACCACGTCCTTGAGGCGGGCGACGCCGGAGATGCCGTACGACTTCGCCGTCTCCGCCATCACCGGGTCCACCGCGCGCACGCCCTCCACGGTGTTGAGGAGGATCGGCCAGACGCAGCCGCTCGCGATCACGGCGATCTTCATGGTGTCGCCGATGCCGGCGAACAGCATGATGACCGGGACCAGTACGGGTGGCGGTACCGCGCGCAGGAACTCCAGGACCGGTTCGCAGAACGCGCGCACGCGCCGGTACGAGCCGATGACCGTGCCGAGCGCGATGCCGACGACGGCGGCGGACGCGTAACCGGCCGTCAGACGCAGCAGGCTGGGCAGGACGTCGTCCTTGAGGCGGTCGGCCGTCCAGACGTCCGGGAAGGTCCGCACGATGGTGCGCAGGGGCGGCCAGAACACGTCCGTGCTGCCGTCCGACGCCAACCACCAGACGGCGACGAGGAGTACGGGCAGCGCGAGGACGAAGACGACTCTCAGCAGGACGCGCCTCACACCGCCACCTCCCCGCGCACCGACTGGTGCCAGGCCAGCGCCCGCCGCTCAACCGCGCGGGCACCCACGTTGATGAGCAGGCCCAGCAGGCCGGTGACCACGACGAGAGCGTACATCTCCGGTACCGCCTGGGAGTTCTGCGCGACCGCGATCCGCTGCCCCAACCCTGGTGCCCCGATGACGAGTTCGGCGGTCACGGCGAGGATCAGGGCCACCGCCGCCGCGAGCCGCACGCCGGTCATGATGTACGGCAGCGCGGTCGGCCACAGCACATGGCGGACCCGGGCCCAGGTGCCGAGACCGTACGACCGCGCCGTCTCCTCGGCGACCGGGTCGACGTCCTGGACGCCGTACAGGACCTGGACCAGCACCTGCCAGAACGAGGCGTACACGACGAGGATGAGCACCGAGGTGAGTTCGGTGCCGTACAGCAGCACGGCGAGCGGGATCAGCGCCACCGACGGGATCGGGCGCAGGAACTCGATCGTGGACGCCGTCGCCTCCCGCAGATACGGGACCACCGAGATGAGGATGCCCGCCACGATGCCGGCGCCGGAGGCGATCAGCAGACCGAGCGCCCAGCCGGTGAGGGTGTCGCCGAGCGCGGTCCAGAAGGCGTCGTCGGTGAACTCGTCGGCCAGGGCGTCGGCGATACGGCTGGCGGGCGGGAAGTAGGCCTCCTTGACGAGGCCGAGCCGCGGCACGACCTCGCCCAGGGCGAGGAAGACCGCGAGCCCGGCGGCGCCGAGTGCGAGGTTCAGTCCCTTCACGGCAGCAGCTTGTCCAGGTCGGGGGCGGTCTTGAAGAGGCCGTCCGCCTGGCCGAGCTTCGCCAGCGCGTCGAGCGAGGCACGGTCGGGGTCGGCGGGCCAGGCCGGCAGGGTCACCTTCGCCAGCACGGCCGCCGGGATCTTCGTGTACGTGGTGACGATCTCGCGGGCCTCGTCCGGGTGGGCGTCGGCATAGGCGAGCGACTCGGCCGCGGCGGCCCTGAACTTCTTGACCACGTCCGGGTGTTGGGTCTCGTACGACGTGGAGGTGAAGTACATCGCCACCGTCAGGTTCGGGGCGACGTCGACCAGCGGCGAAGCGATCTCCCGGCCGCCCTGGCTCTTCACCGTGGCCAGCGCAGGCTCCACCACCATCGCGGCGTCGATCTGCCCGCTGTCGAGGGCCGCCGGCATCTGGTCGAAGGCCAGCTCGACGAACTTGACCTTGTCCGGGTCACCGCCCGCCTTGCGCACCGACGCGCGCACCGCCGTCTCGTTGATGTTCTTCAGGGTGTTGATCGCGACCTTCTTGCCCTCCAGCTGGTCGGCCGTCTTCAGCGAGCTGTCGCCCTTGACGACCAGTGCACCGAAGTCCTTGCCCTGCACGCCCGTTGAGGCGATGCCGTTGGTGACGACCTTCACGGGCACGTTGTTGGACTGGGCGACCATCAGCGAGGTCGAGTTGGAGAAGCCGAACTGGTACTGACCGCTGGCGACGGCGGGCACGATGGCCGCGCCGCCCTGCGCGAGCGTCATCTCCAGTTCCAGGCCCTGCTTCTTGAAGAAGCCCTTCTTCTGGCCCAGATACAGCGGGGCGACATCGACGATCGGGATGACCCCGAGCTTGACCTTGGTGGTGCCGCCGGACGACGAACTGTCCGACGAATCCGAGCCATCGGACGAGCCACAGGCCGTCACGGTGACCAGGAATGCTCCGACCGCGACGGCGGCGAGCAGACGACGCATGGCTCCTCCTGTGCAGACTTCGTTGTTCCGACAGGTTGTGCGCATGGCGCACAGTGGTGCACTGCGCGAAAGTAGAGTCTTTGGCCGCCGGGGTCAATCCCCTTGGCTGACAATATTGTTGACACTTGGTGACGAGTGTGTCCGGCCCGCGCGGCCCGGCGCTCTCGCGCGTCCTCTGGAGGCGACGATGCCTGCCGCCCGAGCACCTCATTTCGTCCGCTCCCTCGAACGCGGCCTCGCCGTCATCCGCGCGTTCGACGCCGACCACCCGGAACTGACGCTCAGCGAGGTCGCCCGGGCCTGCGCACTGACCCGCGCGGCGGCCCGCCGCTTCCTGCTCACCCTGGCCGACCTCGGATACGTCCACGCCGACGGCCGCACCTTCCGGCTCACCCCGCGCGTCCTGGAACTCGGCTACTCCTATCTCGCCGGCTTCTCCCTGGCGCAGATCGCCGAACCGCACTTGGAGCGACTGGTCGAGCGCACCCGGGAGTCGTCGTCCCTGTGCGTCCTCGACGGCGACGAGATCGTGTACGTCGCCAGGGTGCCCGCCCGCCGCATCATGACGGCGGCGATCACGGTCGGCACCCGCTTCCCCGCCCACGTGACATCGGTGGGCCGGGTGATTCTCGCCCATCTCGCGGAGGAGCAACGTGAGTTGGCGCTCTCCCGTGCCGACCTGCGCGCGCTGACCCCGCGCACGATCGTCTCCGCCGAACTGCTGCGCGCCGAACTCGACCGGGTGCGGGGCCAGGGATACGCCGTCGTCGACCAGGAGCTGGAGGAGGGGCTGCGTTCGGTCGCCGCCCCGGTGCGCGACCGGGACGGCGAGGTGGTGGCGGCCGTGAACATCCCGGTGCACGCCAGCCGCAACACCGTGGCCTCCGTCCGCCGCGACCTGCTGCCGCATCTCCTGGACACGGTCGCCGGGATCGAGGCGGACCTGCGGATGGCCACGGGGGCCGCGGCTACAGGTCGAGGACCAGCCGGCGCCCCCGGCACCGGGACACACAGATCATCATCGTCTCCCCGGCCTCCTGCTCCTCGTCGGTGAGCACCGAGTCCCGGTGGTCCGGGGTGCCGTCCAGGACGTCGGTCTCACAGGTTCCGCAGGTGCCCTCGGTGCAGGAGAACAGCACCTCCACACCGGCGGCGCGCACGGCGTCGAGCACCGAGACATCGGCCGGCACGGTCACGGTCGCACCGCTCCGCGCCAGCTCCACCTCGAACTCCGTGTTCTTGCCGCCCTGTTGCTCCTTGGGCGTGAACCGCTCCATGTGCAGGCAGCCGGCCGGGCAGCGGGCCTCCACCGCGTCGAGCAGCGGCCCGGGACCGCAGCAGTAGACCAACGTGCCCTCGGGAACGGCGTCGAGCACCGAGGGCAGGTCCAGCAGACCGGTCTCGTCCTGCGGAGCGACGGTGACGCGATCGCCGTAACGGCTCAACTCCTCCGTGAACGCCATGGATCGCCGCGTCCGGCCGCCGTAGAGCAGGGTCCACTCCGCACCCGCCGCCTCCGCCGCCGCCAGCATCGGCAGGATCGGCGTGATGCCGATGCCGCCCGCGATGAAGCGATAGCGGGCGGCGGGCCTGAGGGCGAAATGGTTGCGGGGCCCGCGCACCCGCACCTTGTCGCCCTGCCCCAACTGCTCGTGCACCAGGGCCGATCCGCCGCGCCCGTCCGGCTCGCGCAGCACGGCTATCCGCCAGGCGGTGCGGTCGGAGGGGTCCCCGCACAGGGAGTACTGGCGCTCCAGGCCGGGACCGAGCACGACGTCGACATGGGCGCCGGGCTCCCAGACCGGGAGCGGCTCGCCGAGCGGGTGGGACAGGGTGAGGGCGATTACCCCGTCGGCGGCGAACGCCCGGTCGCTGACGACGAGTTCGGCCTCGTACACCTCGTTCATGAACGGTTCCCTCGTGGCTCGTGTCCCTGCGGGTGGGCGAGCATCCACTCCCACATCTCGATCGGGTCCTGCGCGGTGTGCTCGCGGCCGCAGTGACAGGTGCCGTGCAGGACGTCGGTGCCCGGCAGCCAGTCGATGCGGTAGATCTCCCCGGTGGGTCCGCTGCTCACAGGGCCTTCTCCACCGGCTTGTCGCCCTCCTCGACCAGACGGGCGAGGATACGGCGGGCGGCGAGGCCGCCGGTGTCGATGTTGATGCTGAGTTCCTGGTACCCCGTCCGCTCCGAACCGAGCGTCCGCTGAAGCAGGTTGAGCGCGTCGACGTCCTGCATGACGACGGTGTGGTTGTTGCTCCGCAGGAACTCGGTGACCTCGGCGTCGTCCGTCGCCCAGTCCCGCGAGACGGCCCAGAAGTCGTACACCTTGCCGTCCTCGGACGGGGTGATGGCGTAGGTGACCTCGGTGTGGAAGCCGCCCGGGTCGCTGCCGTCCGCCTCGGGCACCACACCGACCGGCGCGACCCGGCTGTGCAGCAGATACAGACAGGGCGTGTGGTACTCGATGTCCTGCCAGCGCGTGATCCGCCCCGATATCCCGGTCGACCTGGCGTAGAACGGCGGGCACTCGGCGTCGTCCATGTGCCGGCTCACCCTGACGATCCCCGCACCCTCGTCCACCTCGGTCGTGATGGGCGTCTCGGCGACCTCGGGCGTCCCGATGTAACCGCCGTGCAGATACGTCTCGTGGGAGAGGTCGAGGAGGTTGTCGACGAGGAGGCCGTAGTCGGCGTCGATGGGCTCCATGCCGCGCACGGTGACCCAGCCGGGGGAGTCGAGGTGCCTGGCCCGCGGGATCGTGCCGGCGTCGGCGAGCGCCGGGTCGCCGATCCACACCCAGATCAGCGAGTCCTGCTCGACGATCGGGTAGGAGGCGACCCGCGCCGTACGGGGAACACGTTTCTGGCCCGGCACGTACACACAGGTGCCGCTCGTGTCGTACGTGAATCCGTGGTACCCGCACACGAGCCGGTCGCCGTCGAGCCGGCTGGGCTTCTCGTGCAGCGGGTACCGGCGGTGCACACACCGGTCGGCGAGCGCGACCGGCGTCCCGTCCTCCTCCGTCCGGTAGAAGACGAGCGGTTCACCGAGGATCGTGCGGCCCAGCAACTCCTCGCGCCCCACCTCATGGCTGTAGGCGGCGACGTACCACTGGTTCCGGGCGAAGGCGGTCGTGTGCGGCATCGTTGCGGCTCCCGTCTGTCTGCGTTGCCGACATCGTCGGGAAGGGCGTCACGGGGGCGCAATACGGCTTCCGCCTCACGGAAGGGGCCCTGTGAAGGGCCTGTTCAGAAGGGGGCCCCGATGTTCCGGCGAACCTCTGGTGACCTACGTGCGCGCGGGACGCGGGAGCACCGTCTTCGACTGGCTCACGGAAATCTTCGAGGAGCGCGCAACCCGGCCCGCGCGGGCGGCGCGAACTGACCGACCTCGGGCACCAGCACCGCGTCCGTCAGGGTCTCGGCCAGCCTCCGGCGCTGTTCCAGGGCCAGGCGACCCTGGGGGGCGTTCACGTTGTACGAGCCCGTACGGCTTCCGGACCGCCCCGAACACCTCGCGTACCGGCGACTTTCACATGAGCGTCACCAGACCCTTCCCTGACGTTTGGTGCTCTTGGAACACTCGCTGCGCGCACCTTCCGTCACGTTCCGGCCATCCGCACCCCTGGATGAGAGGCAGACTCACCCATGCCCGAAGTCAATCGGCGCAGATTCCTCCAAGTAGCGGGCGCCACCACGGCGTTCACCGCCCTGTCCAACAGCATCCAGCGCGCCGCGGCGCTCCCGGCGAACCACCGCACGGGATCGATCGAGGACGTCGAGCACATCGTCGTCCTGATGCAGGAGAACCGCTCCTTCGACCACTACTTCGGCACGCTGCGCGGTGTTCGCGGCTTCGGGGACCCGCGACCCGTCAAGCAGGCGAACGGCCGGTCGGTCTGGCACCAGAAGGACGGCGCCGGCAAGGAGATCCTGCCGTTCCACCCGGACCACGACGACCTGGGCATGGCGTTCGTCCAGGACCTCCCGCACGGCTGGAACGACGGCCACGCGGCCTTCGACAACGGCAAGTACGACAAGTGGGTGCCGTCCAAGGGCTCCACGACGATGGCCTACCTGACGCGTGAGGACATCCCGTTCCACTACGCGCTCGCCGACTCCTTCACCGTCTGCGACGCCTACCACTGCTCATTCATCGGCTCGACCGACCCCAACCGCTACTACATGTGGACGGGTTACACCGGCAACGACGGCAAGGGCGGCGGCCCCGTCCTCGGCAACGACGAGGTCGGCTACGGCTGGACGACGTACCCCGAGCGTCTGGAGCAGGCGGGCGTCTCCTGGAAGATCTACCAGGACATCGGCGACGGCCTCGACGCGGCCGGTTCGTGGGGCTGGATCAACGACGCCTACCGTGGCAACTACGGCGACAACTCACTGCTGTACTTCAACCAGTACCGGAACGCCCAGCCCGGCGACCCGCTGTACGACAAGGCTCGCACCGGCACCGACCACACCAAGGGCGAGGGCTACTTCGACCAGCTGCGGGCCGATGTCAAGGGCGGCAAGCTGCCCCAGATCTCCTGGGTCGTCGCCCCCGAGGCCTTCACCGAGCACCCCAACTGGCCCGCCAATTACGGCGCCTGGTACATCGCCCAGGTCCTCGACGCGCTCACCTCGGCGCCGGAGGTCTGGGCGAAGACGGCGCTGTTCATCACGTACGACGAGAACGCGGGTCAACGGGGCGTTTGCGCAGGTGAGAGGCTTGCGGGGGTCGGCCATCCCCTCGCGATGCCCCTTGACATGGCCCTGTCACGAGGTCCAGTCGGGGTCTAGAGAACGAATGTGCCCTTGCCCCGCACGGTCTGGACCAGGCCACGTTCCCGCAGCTCCCGCACAGCACGGGCCACGGTCATGCGCGCCACACCGTATGTGGCTGCCATCTCCAGCTCGCCAGGGATCCGGTCACCAGGGCGCAGCTCTCCCCGGGCGATCTGCCCGGCTACCGCGTCGGCCACGGCCGCGTAGACCAGCTCAGGCCCGCGCCTGTCGAGGTTCTGGATGTCTTCCGGCTCGCTCATGTCTGCACACTAGACAGCCCCTGACCTGCAAGGACACACGTAGGGTTCCGCAGTGCCCACCACATGTCTATAGTGCCCTACATGCACCCACGTCGCATGTGCCTGGACTGCCACACCCTCACCGAGACCCCCGTCCTGCTGTACGCCATCGAGCGCCAGTCCGGCCCCGCCTTCCCGGTCTACGCATGTCCAGACTGCGCACCAGCCCGTCTCACTCCAGACGCGGCCATGGCGCTCCTGTTCAACCACACCCAAGCCTGCGACGAGTGCACTCCGCTCGACTCCTGCGCACAGGGCTGGGCGCTCAGCCGCGTTGTCGGCCGCTCCCTCCGCCGCAGCCGCCCCGCCCCCGAGACCGACCCGGCAACCGATTCTCTCTGAGTTCTCCCGACACGCCGCCCTGTCTCCGGCCCCTCGGCCCAACGCCCCGAAAAGCTCTCGGCAGACGCCCACCGAGCGATTCACCTCCGCGTAAGCCGCTATTCCCCTTGAATCGGTCCTACACATTGAGCGACTCGCTTTCACCGTATCGTTTACGGGACGAAAGGAGGCGCAATGCCGAAGAGAAAGCCAGCAGCACATTTCGCAAAGCAGGCGCAGGAGGCGTACGAACTCAGCCTGTCTGGACTCAGCTACCGCCAGATTGCCGAGGAGATGGGCGTCTCGCTCGCCACGGTTCAGCGGCGGCTGGAGCTGTACATCAAGGAGCGCGTTCACCCCAAGGCGGACGAATATCGAGCTCGCCAGATCGACTCGCTCCACATGTACCTGCGTGCGCTGCGGAAGCCCATCGAGTCCGGCGACCCCAAGGCCATCGCGAATGCAGTCCGCATTCAGGAGCGCATTGCCAAGCTGCTCGGCCTGGACAGCGCCACGGCATTCAAGGTCGAGGTCGAGCCCTCCGACAAGTACACGGAACGTTCGACAGCGATGCGGCTGATCCAGGGGATCATCGAGCAGCGCGGCGGCGATGCCACCAAGCAGCGCGAGGAGATCGCCGCGATCGAGCAGGCACAGGCCGAGGGCACGCCGATGCCGCCCCGTTCTCGCCGCCCATTCTCGCCGGAGTTCCTGGAGAAGAGGGCCCAGGAAAAGGCGGCATGGAAGAGGATCCATGACGGGAGCAACGCCTCGCCCCTGTCCGACGAGTTCGCCACGGACAACACATTCGCACCCCACGAGGTCCAGCCCGAGGCAGTCCAAATCGCCGACGAATCCGAACTGGACGTGTCCAACTTCAAGGGCCGTCGCCGGACACCACAGAATCCGGCTTCTCGATTCCTCGTGGATTCGGACGACTGAGCGGCAGGGTAGGGTTATCCCGGATCTGCGCAGCAGCCAGCTCGCAGAACCGAGGATTCTGGCCGAATCCACTAGCTCCACAATTCACTCGCTGACTGGCGAGGACCGCGCAAGCGGAGCCCCATAGACAACACGGGTCAATGCCGAATGGCACCCTGGATAGTCTGGCAAAACAACTCCAGATACGTTGCCCAAGGCTGACTAGCCCGGCAAATGCACGAATCGAGTCGCACATATGCATCTGCTGGATGTATGTGCTAGAAGCCCCGTGTGGGGGACTGGATAACAACGAAGACCAGACACGCGCAATTGCGCACCCACACCCACACGGGAAGGCCACGACAATGGCTATTCGCAAGAACGACGTCAACAAGGCGATCTCCGCCCTCGTCAAGGCCGGGATGGACCAGGCCACCGCTCAGAGCGCGTGGCGTCTCCTGGACCTCTCGGAGCCGCTCGCCCCGCAGATCGCCGAACTCGCCGAGGAAGACCCCGAGCTGTTCGAGCCCGCCGAGGACGACAGCGACGAGGACGACACCCCCATGACGCCCCGAGAGGCGCAGCGAGCCCGCATGACCGGCGGCCACCGGACCGCCGCCACCAACGTCGTGCCGCGCAAGGAAGGCGAGCGCGCCGGTGACTACGTGGCCCGCGTTCTCGTGAGCACCAAGACGCCGGGCTCTCGCACCCCCAGCACCGCATCCGCCGCCGCGCACAAGACGGCCGCCAGCGTCAAGCGCTATCTCGGCAACGGCGCGGACCAGGACGCCTGACAACTCCTCATCCCTGCACCGAAGGAGGCCACCATGGCCGCTGTAGCCCTGGAGACGACCGAGCTCGAAACGCTCGTGGAGTCCGCCCTCAACAACACGCCCGTCGGCATGGAGCTGCTGAACGCGCTCCGCGTCAAGAACGGCAAGGCCGCCTACCCCGACAACTACGGTCCGGGCGACGTCACCAACCCGCACGACGCCGCGTGGCGAGCCGCCCTCGCCGGTGTCCAGGCCGACCTGAACGCGTGAGGAGCGACATGAGCAACGAACTCGACGCCATCGCGTCCGGCATCAACGCCGCCATCAGCGAGTCGGTCCAGAACCACATCTGCGACGCCGTGGAACAGGCGCTCGACCTGGCCTGGAAGGCGCACCGGAACGACTTCCGCGAGGCGCTCGGCATGCCGGAACAGGTCAGGGATGCGGACGACTTCCGCGAGTGGTTCGAGCCCGTGCGGGCCGAGGCCGCCAAGGACCTGAAGCTCAACCCGACCGTGGCCGCGTTCCTGGCCAGGTACCTCGCGGGCTGACCCCATAGACCGGGGCGTGGCGGTGGTCGGAACAGACCTCACGGGCCGCCGCGCCCCACCCGCTTGGACGTCTCGTTGCCGTGTTCCTCGGCGCAAGGTTGGATGCCGTGGCCCTTGGTCGGTTCCCCACGGCTACATCCATCCTGCGAGACGTCCAACAGAACGACCCCCGAACGCCGTGGCGTGCAGCCGGTTCGGGGGTCGTTCTGCGTTCGTCGCCGTACGCCCGTTTGCCGAGAGATCTCGGCCCGGCCGGACGCGGGCACCGGAGAGCCGGTTACCTCTCGGCAGCGCTCAGACGGAGGGCCGTGACGGAGCCGCCCGCGCCGAGGTTCTGCCCGGCTCCGTCGAGGAACGCTCCGACGGCCGACATCTTGTCGGTGTAGTCCGTGCGGAACAGGTGGACGTAGACCTTCTCGGTTGTGCTGATGGAGCTGTGGCCCATCCACTTCGACACGTCGTAGACGGTGATGCCGGGTGCAGCCGCCATGATCGAGGCGTAGGTGTGGCGAAGGTCGTGCCAGCGGGTTGCACTGGAGATGCCGGCAGAACCGACTCCAGCCCGGACGGTCTTGCGGAAGTGCGACTTGATCAGGTTGTTGATGTCGAAGGGCACGTCCCAGTCGATCTCCGAGGACTGGAACTTCTTCCGGCTGCCGGGCCACAGAGCCGCGTCGGGGTCCAGCCGGTTGGGGTGCTCGGCCAGGTACACCCGCAGCTCGGCCGCGAGCCGGGGCAGGAGCGGCACCTCACGCACGCTGCGCTTGGACTTGGGCGAGGACGCGACCCATCCGCCGCCCTTCGCCCTGCGGACCGTACGGCGCACCTCCACCGTGTTCCGGAACAGGTTGACGTCCCGGATGCGCAGGCCCGCGAGCTCGCCGGAGCGCAGCCCTGTGTAGGCCGCCATGCGGACCACCAAGCCGTAGTGCGCCCGACGCTCGGCCATCGCCACGGCGAGAGCCTCCACCTGTGCAGGCGTGAGGAATTGGCGCTTGTCCTCTACGGCGTTGTGGTCCTGCGGGAGCACCACGCCCGTGCACGGGTTCACGGCCAACCAGTCATGCCGGATTGCGTACTTGCACAGCTTGTTCAGCACCACATAGGCGTTGCGGACGGAGCCGTGCCCCAGCTTCTTCGCCAGGGCCGCCACCCACTTCTCAACGTCCGTGGCGCGGACGGAGGTGATGCGCCGCTTCCCGAGTGCTGGACCGATGTGGTTCTTGTAGATGGACCGCTGCCCCTCCAGAGTGCGCGGCTTGAGGTGCCCCTCACCGGCCGCCATGCACGCCTCGAACACCTCGCGCACGGTGCGGCGCTCCACCAGGTGCGAGGTCGACCGACCGGCCGACAACAGGTCCTCAATCCGCACCTTCTCGCGGATGGCCTGTGCCTCGGTCTTGCAGGTCATCTGGCGGTCCTTGCCGTGGTCCCGCCACCGGACCTCATAGGCGTAGCCGTTGGCCCGCTTCTTGCGCTGGATGTTCGCCATGGCTAGGCCACCGTCCAGCAGAGCGGGCAGGGCTTGACGGGCTTCCACGCCTGAGCCTCGGCGAGGGACATCTCGCGTGGCGGGTGCACGACGTAGCCGCGTGAGGCTCCAGCCCTCTGCGGGCCGGTGATGCGCGAGCAGTCCGACCGGGAGTGGTAGGCGTCTCCGCGCTGTGTGACGTAGACCTGCATGTCGAGCCTTTCTGTGGGACAGGCCCCCAGCCGCAACGGGCTGGGGGCCGAACGGGGTTGGACTAGCTGAAGAGGGACCAGACCGCGCCGAACACGGAGACGACGCCGGACCAGCCGAGGAGCCAGCCGACGACGAGGGCCTCCGTGGCCACGAGACCGGCCGCGAGCGGGAGGAACTGAGCGGTGTCCTCCGAAGGTCGGTACGCCCACAGACGCGCCAGCCGAGAGGCCCGCGCGGGCTTCCGGTGCGACGTGGCCCAGGACGGCTCGGGCAGGGGCTCGGGGGTGGCAGCCGGAGCGCTGAGCATCTCCACGAGGAACGCCCGGGAGAGCTCCTCTCCGGTGGGGTTCTCCGCCGGGTGGTCGACCGCTTCGAACCCGGCCACGTTGGACGCCGGACGGACCCAATACGCGAAGAGGGCCAGGTCGCCCTCTTCCAGCACCTCCACCCAGGTTCCGCGCTGGCGGCCAGTGAGCTCGGTCTTGGTCTCGGGGTCCACGACCCGCAGCCGCTCCAGCAGATCGGCCGGGGAGATGTTCTGGTCCAGCAGCCGCGCCCCACAGCGGACACAGCGCGGGTCGAAGATGTCGGCGGTCGGCTGGTGAGCGGTACAGTTGAGGTTCACAGTTGATCCTTCGGGGTCGGGGCGGCCTGGAGGTGCGAACTCCAGGCCGCCCGTTTGTGTAGGTCAGGCCTGTGCGGGCTTGGCGGCCGGGCGACGCGTCCGGCGGGCGGGCTTCACCGGCTCGGGGCGCTCCTCCAGGTCGTCCGCGTCGAAGTCGGCCGGGGCGTCGGGCGTGACCTTGGCGGCCACGGCCTTGCGGACTCGGGGCTTGCGGACCGGCTTCGGCTTGTCCTCGGTGGCGACGGCGGACTTGGCCACGGCCTTCTTGGCCGGAGTGGACTTGGTCTCGGCCGGCACAGAGGTGGTGTCCTCCGTGGCCTCCAGCTCGGCCTTCAGGGACGCGAGCTTGGCCTCCAGGCGTGCCTTCTTCTCAGCAGCCGCACGCTTCTTCTTGTTGGCGGCCTCCGCCTTGCGCTGGGCCAGCGAGGACTGGTTCTCCTCGGACCGCTGGAAGTCCATCCGCATCGAGCAGGCGATCTGCACGGTCTTGAGGTCAGGCTTGATGCCTGTCTTCTCCTCGATCCAGGCGGCGAACGCCTTGTGCAGCTCGGTCGGCTCGGAGGCGGCGCGCTCGGCCAGGCTCTTCGCGGCGTTGCTCATGGTGGGGCTCCTTCGGTTCGGCGTTCGGTTGCAAGATCAATTCAACCTCCAAGATGGTTGAAAAGACAACAACTTTGGCAAAATTGGTTGAAAGTTGCAGGTAGGGCTCATGCACTCGAATCGGACATGTCGTCGTCCAGCACGGTCCGGACCCAGATCCCGGCTCGCCAGCGACGCGCGGTGTATCCGCGTCGGTTGTTCTCAGCGTGCGTGATGGCTTCCAGGTGCTCGATGTTCACGCAGAGCTTCGACCTGCAACCACGAGCGAACACATGGTCCAGTTCGAGGCCGAGAGGCACCGGCCCGATCAGGTACTCCCAGGCCACGCGGTGCGCATAGACCATCGACCTGTTGAGGGAGAAGCGACCGTAGCCGTCTGTGGTGGTCCCATCCCACAGCAGGCAGCCATTCACGTCGGGCAGCAGCACCTTGGCCCAGAAGCGGGTCATGTCCTTCTCAAGGATCGGTCCGAGCGGTCGTGCAGTCCTAGACATCGGTCGACTCCTCATCTGTCTCAGGGGTGTTGGTGATCGGGGGCGAGCCAGCCGCTCGCCACGCCGGGGACGGCGTTCCGGTGCGACGGCGACGGGTGATGACCTTGCGGGCGGCCAGAACGTCATGCGCGGTGGAGGCACCAGCAGCCGACACAACCCACGCTCGGCTCGGCCGCTGATTGCTCCCCCACCGGACGACCCAGACCCGCTCAATCTCGCTCTCGGGGATGCGGCTCAACAGGTCGACGTCGTTGGTGATCCTGGTGGGGAAGCCACGGAGCTTCACGATGTCCCGCAGCAGCCACCAGGGCTCGCCGTCGATCTCCACGATCCGTGCGATGCCGCCCGTCTCGGGCGGATCCTCCACCTCGTGCACCAGGTTCGCGTCAGGCATCGGCCGTCTCCGTCCAGAGCGAGACGGGCACGCGGAGGATGGCGCCAGCGGTGTCGTCGCCGATGGACCAGCAGCGCATGTAGCAGACCCCCGCGTCCTCAGCCCGCGACAAGGCCGCAGCCGTGGCCAGCACGAAGTAGCAGATGTGCTCCCGGGGCGGCAGGTCTCCGGCGGCCGAGTCGTACGCCTCCTGGACATCCCGGAACGGGCGCTGCACGACAACCGCCTTCTGGCGCTGCTCTCGCCAGACCATCTGAATCAGCAACACCCCGCCGTCCGCCTGTGCACCGGCTATGCCGTTCCGCAAGAACGGGTTGCCCATCGACTTCAGCAGTGCATATTGCGCCCAGTTCGGCACCTTGCAGAAGGTCTTGTCCCTGGTCATGGAGTTCCTCTCGTACATCAGTTCGAACGCCGGAGCCCAGGGAGGCCCTCGTAAGGCTCCGGCGTTCAGGGGTCGGTCAGGTTGCCCGGCGACCGGGCGACAGGCCGTTACGTGGCCAGCGAGATCAGTTGCCGAGGGGTGTCAGATGCGGAAGTCGGGGCGGATACCGGTGAATCCGTAGTCCCCGCCCTCACCGAAGCCGTTCGCGCTCCATCGCTCGGGCTCGACACCCAGGAACTCGGCGATCTCGCCCACTCGACGCTCCGCCTCCAGCGGGGTGCAGACGCTGTCGATCCAGTTCTGGTTGTGAAGGGTGTGCAGGAACTTGGGGAGATCCCAGGCAGGGTCCGCAGGGCTGATGACCGCCTGCATTCCGTATGTGTCGACCACCATCGGAAGATTGCACAGGCCCTCGACCTCGTGGTCGAAATAGCACCAGCCCACAATGGGGGTGAGCTCGTACACGAGCGGGTCGGCGCCCTCTTCGTAGGAGATCTGGAACTTGTCAGCCGCCTCCTTGTTCCCGGTGTGCACGTGCAACGCCACGAACTGACCGACAGGGGCGGGCACGATGTTGAAGGGCAGGTCCATCAGATGTTCTCCTTGTTGTTGGCTGCGTTCATTTCACGACGGGCGATGTACTTTCCGGCGCGGCGAGTTGCTATCTCGCCCATGGTCCGGATCTCGGCGGCTCGCTTGAGCCTGTGGGCTGTGCGGTCCTTATGCCATTTGTACTTGGGCCGAGACCTGGACATCAGAACAACGTCTCCTCTTTGCTGGTGCGGTGCCACTTCGGGCGTCCGGACGTCCCTCGGTTCACGAGCAGGTCGTCTGCGGCGAGCTTCCCGCGCTCTTCCTGGATCTCATTGGTGTTACCCGGCACGCCATCTCGGATCTGGGTGCTGGAGCAGCCAGGGTTCTTCTCGACAAAGGCGAGGATTTCCTGTCGCAGCAGTGCACGCTTATCGACGTGGTGCTTCTCGGTCTGACTCGCGCCGGCATGGAGAACCACCGAAGTGATGTCCTTGTCCTTGGAGTCCTTGCCGAGCGTGACGATCTCGGGGATCAGCTCCAGGAATGAGCCGTCAGCCTCGTCCTTCTCCTTCTGGTTCTCCAACTTCGCATTGCCGGTTGGCCCCTTGGTCATCAGGAGCTCGGTGTTCACAGCCGCGAGCATGGCCGACGCTCCTCTGCCGCGCTCCTGTCCATGTCCGGCGTGGTGAACCAGGAGGATGCACGCTCCGGTCGCCTTACGCAGTTCCTCGATGCGCTGTACCACCTCGCCCATTTCGGAGTTGGACGACTCCTCAATCCCAAGCGTGATTCGGGCCTGCGTGTCGAGGACAATGAGAATCGGCTTCTCCTCGCGGCAGACCTCGATGAACTGCAACCACTCCGCATCCTTGACCTGGATGGGGTCAGGCAGAAACCGCAGATGCTTCTTCTTGGACTCGTCGAAGCTGAACTTGTGCACCCACGCCTGGATACGCTTCTTGAAGCCGTCCACGCCTTCCGCGATCAGATAGAGGACCTTGCCCTCTACGACATCCACACCGCCGAAGAACGGCCTACCCGTCGCAACGCACATCGCCATGTGAATGGCCACGAACGTCTTGAACGAGCCAGGCGCTCCGACGACCCGCGCGAACGTGCCTTGCGTGAGCCACCCGTCGATCAGATAGATGGGGTCCGGCATCCCGAACAGCTCATCCAGGCCAAGGAGTCGGCCAGCCATCGCGGACACCTTCTCCGCGAGGTCGGCGGCTTCCTGCTTCTCGTCGAGCTTGCTCTTGGCCAGGGACCAGGCCACCATCTCGTCGAATTCGGCTCCTGGATTGCGCCCCGAGGTGTCCTTCAATAGGCGCTCGAACCGCTTCTTCAGCGCATCAAGGACGTGCTGTGCATTGATCTCGCCCGCCTTGGCGTCTCGCAACACAGCCGGGATAGTCGAGAGCATGGATTCGTGCCTGAGCCCGGTCTCGCCCAGCGCGTTGGAGAAGTAGCTGCCGTACTTCTTGACATGCTTATCCTCCCTCTCCACTTCGGAATAGGTCTTCAGGTACTCCTGAAGCTCCTTCCGTGAGACGGCCGAGGCAGCGCGGATCTGCCCGAGCTCCTCGTCCGAGGGGATCTCCACACCCAGCAATTCGGCCAGATCGTCGGCCGTGTGCTTCGTCGGGCTGTTGTGCACAATCCGGACTGGAGTGTTCTGTCCGTTCTTGTGGTTGATGGTGCCCGGCAGACGGAGGAATGCGGCAAGGTCGCACTTGTAGTCGCCATCGAACTTGGCGCGGAGCTGGATGTTCAGATAGCGGATGACGCGCGGGTCTGTGCGCTCCGCGAGTGGGAACCACAGATGAAGCCGAGGGCGACCGTCGGCAGTCTTGGAGCCGGACTCGATAATCCAGCAGCCCCACTTCTTGGCTATGGCGAGCTGCTTGTCTGTCAGGCCCTCGTCGCAGTCAACCCAGCAGGCTCGCCCGTGCTGCGCGATATCGCTGCGCCGCATCTTGCCCTCGGGGTTGAGCTCGTCGTTGAACTCGTTGGCCTGCGGACACGGCGTGATGTACAGGTCGTGCGTCGTCGCCATAACGTGAGGCCGCGCAGCCGGGTCCTTCAGCTGCTTGCCGGTGTACTGCGACGACAGCTTCTTCCCGTCGTCGAAGCGCCCGATAGCAACCGTGTTGTTGTCGTCGTAAAACGTGTCGATGAATTGCAGATACAGCGCTTCGGGGTCGAGCGCGGTAGGCTTACGTCCGGAGCGACGTCGGTCGGTCGGCACCTATTCGCCTCCTTTCTTGTGTTCCTGGAATGCCCTCAGTGTCCGGCTGGGGGCATTCTTCATTCCGGCTCGACTTCGAACATCAGATCCGCCAGCCTGTTCAGCCGTTCCTCATCGAGGAGTCCGGCCTCCTGGCGGATTGTGTTCTCTATGCGGCAGGCCGCCATCTCCGCTCGCGCGGCGGCTACGACCTCCGGACCGAGCTCCCATCGGGATGCAGATCCGATGGTCGAGCGCGCTTTGAAGTAGCGCGCTCGGATATCTTCTGTTGCAAATCGCATTTAGGCACACCTCTCCCCTGTGTTGAATTCGTTGGGCGTTACGAATCAAGTATCGCTCGGATCGGGGTCGCGTGGGAATTTCAAAAGTTTTTCGAGAAATATCTCTGCGATATGCAGAAATGGCTGCTTCTCGGCTGAATCGCTCGGTGGGCCGTAGGCGACAGAACGGCGCTCGGGCGGACGCGGGGGAGGGGTTGGCGGGGTTCGGCCGGGAGCGGGCCAGCGAGACAGGTTGCCTGGGGCGGGGCGGACGGGCGGTCGGAACGGGAACGCAGAAGAGGCCGCCTCCGCGCTGTGGGACTTGTGCAGTCCGGAGCGAGAGACGGCCTCCTGGGGGCCTTGCTGTGTGGAGGTCAGGCTATCAACTGGGGCGAATTGCAGGGCTCGGTGATGGGTGGTTCGGGGCTCGGTTGAGGGTGGCGGGGTCAAACGGAATCGGAATCGGAATCCCTTAAGGACCCGGTTCCGGTTCCAAAGACCGGAACCCGGGCCCAAGTGTGCTTTGGAATCAAGCAACGGAACCGGCCGATTCCAAAGTGTTTGCGCAGGTCAGAGGGTGTATGTGGCTGGTTCGGAATCAAACGGAATCAAGATCGCCGGTTCGGAATCAAGCGGGGGCGACGACGAGCCCAAGGGAACGAATCAGGCGTATCTGACGATGTGCGCAGGTCGGGGTGTGTGCGGTGCCCTGGAAGGTGCATACGGTGTCTGGATACGGGCATAGAGAAGTGTCCTTGGATGTGAGCGGAGCGCCGGGTCCCATGAGCATCCCGGCAACTCGGCGGCACTCTGGACAGCCTGTCAGACCTCCAGTCCGGCGCCATTCGCCCTCAGAGGCCGCGCCCCTCCGGAACCCCTCGGTCACGAACGCCGCAGGTAGCGATCAGATCCGGCCGCAGGGTCGGCCGGAAACCGGTGAATCTGCAGGTCGCAAGGTATGGCGTTCGCCCTGGCCCTGTGAGTGCGACGCACGGGCTCTCGCTCAGGCTTACGTTCGACGAGAACGACGGCTTCTTCGACCACGTCGTCCCGGCGTTCCCGCCCGCCTCCGCCGCGCAGGGCAGGTCCACGGTCGATCCGGCCCTGGACCTCTTCAAGGGCGACGCCGGTCATGTCGCCGGTCCCTACGGGCTCGGCCAGCGGGTGCCCATGCTCGTCGTCTCGCCCTGGAGCAAGGGCGGTTACGTCTGCTCCGAGACCCTCGACCACACCTCGATCATCCGGTTCATGGAGCGCCGCTTCGGGGTGCACGAGCCGAACATCTCACCCTGGCGCCGGGCGGTCTGCGGCGACCTCACCGCGGCCTTCGACTTCTCCCGCACGGACGTCAGGCCGGTCGCCCTGCCCGACACGGCCGCCTACGAACCGCCGGACCGCCTCCGCCACCCCGACTACGTGCCCACCCCGCCCGCCAACCCGGTGCTGCCGAAGCAGGAGCGCGGGCTGCGCCCCGCACGCCCGCTCAAGTACGCCCCGCACGTGGACGGTTCCGTGGACACGGCGGCCGGAAAGTTCACGCTGACCTTCGCCTCCGGTGCCCAGGCGGGCGCGGGCTTCCTGGTCACGTCCGGCAACCGCACCGACGGGCCCTGGACCTACACCACCGAGGCCGGCAAGTCCGTCGCCGACACCTGGAACTCGGCGTACTCGAACGGCTCGTACGACCTGACCGTGCACGGCCCGAACGGGTTCGTGCGCGCCTTCAAGGGCGGCAACAAGGCGGCCGGACCCGAGGTCACCGCGCGGCACTGCGGCGACGACGTCGAGCTGACCCTCACCAACAAGGGGACCGGCAGCGTCCGGCTGAAGATCGTCAACGGGTACGGCGGTGCCGCGACGTCGGTGACCGTACGGCCCGGTGCCACCGTCAGGCGCACGATCGGCCTCACGGCGAGCCGGCGCTGGTACGACCTCACCGTCACGTCCGACGCGGACCCGGCGTTCCTGCGCGGATTCGCCGGACACGTCGAGAACGGCCGGCCCGGGGTGAGCGACCCGGCGATCATCGCCGAGTAGCACGGAGCCGGGCGCTCCACCGCCCGGCTCCCTCGCGCCGCGTCCGGTTCGGGGTCGCCCGGGTTCCTCGTGTCGCGTCCGGCTCGGGGTCGCCCGGGTTCCTCGTGTCGCGTCCGGCTCGCGGCCGCCTGGGTCCCTCGTGTCCCGGCTGGTTCGGGGTCGCTCGGGTTCCTCGTGTCCCGGCTGGTTCGGGGTCGCTCGGGTTCCTCGTGTCCCGGCTGGTTCGGGGTCGCTCGGGTTCCTCGTGTCCCGGCTGGTTCGGGGTCGCCCGGGTTCCTCGTGTCGCGTCCGGCTCGGGGTCGCTCGGCTTCCTCGTGTCGCGTCCGGCTCGGGGTCGCTCGGCTTCCTCGTGTCCCGGCTGGCTCGCGGCCGCCTGGGTCCCTCGTGTCCCGGCTGGCTCGCGGCCGCTCGGGTTCCTCGTGCCTCGGCCGGTTCGGAGCCGCCCGGCTTCCTCGTGCCTCGGCCCGCTCGGAGCCGCTCGGTTCACAGTGATGTGAGGTGCCCCGGTTGTTGCGGCTGCCGGGGCACCAGGCCCTGCTCGGCCGCCGCCTTCGCGGACTCCAGGGCGAGTACGGCGGCCACGGGATGGGCGGCCACCGGGTCCTCGGCAGTGGGTCCGCCGGATGCCACGACCTTGCTGGGCGCGACCGCCGGCTCCGGGGTCACCCGGCTCAGCAGCACCACGCCCCAGGCCGCCACGCCCGCTCCGGCCAGCGCCAGCAGGACGCCCGCGGCGCCGCCCTGGAGGCGTTCGCCGAGCAGGGACAGGCCGATCACCGCGGCGGCCAGCGGGTTCGCCAGGGTCACCACCGCGAGCGGGGCGCCGAGACCGCCCCGGTAGGCCACCTGGGACAGCAGCAGACCGCCCGCCGCGAACGCCGCGACCAGCAGGGCCACGCCGATCACCTGCACGCTCAGCAGCGACTCCGAGCGGTCGGTCGCCGCCACGGTCACCGTCTGGGTGAGGGCCGAGGCGACCCCGGAGGCGAACCCCGACCCGGTCGCGTGCCGCAGCCCGGGGCGGGTGCCGCGGCGGGCCAGCAGCCCGATCAGCGCGGCCGTCACACCGGCCACCGCGAGGGCCTCGGGCGTGCTGAGGACGTTCTCGGGGGCGGCTCCGGAGGCCGTGACCAGGATCGCGGCCAGGCCGATCAGCGTGTACGCCGTACCCCGCCACTCCGTGGCGCTGACCCGGCGTCCGGCCACGCGCGCGCCCATCGGCACGGCGGCGACCAGGGTGAGCGCGCCCAGTGGCTGGACCACGGTGAGCGGGCCGTACTTGAGGGCCACCACGTGCAGCAGCGCGGCGGAGGCGTTCAGGACGACCGACCCCCACCAGGCGCCCGAGGTGAGCATCCGCGCCATGCCCGGGCCCGGGTCGCGGGAGGCCAGCCGCTCCTGGGCGACCGCCGCGGCCGCGTAGGCGACGGCGGAGAAGAGCGAGAGGACGACGGCGAGGACGGTGGCGCTCATCGGCCCGCTCCGACCAGGACGTTCTTCTCGGTGTTCGCGTCGGCGGGGGCCGGGTCCTCCTGGACGGGCCCCGCCGTGGTCTTCGTACGCCGCGGAAGGTGCGGCATGCGGATCACCGCGAGCGCGATGCCGAGCATCGCGGCGGCCACGATCGCGTCGAGCCAGTAGTGGTTCGCGGTGCCGACGATCACCGTCAGGGTCAGCAGCGGGTGCAGCAGCCACAGCCAGCGCCAGCGCGACCTGGTCGCCACGATCAGGCCGATCGCCACCATCAGGGCCCAGCCGAAGTGCAGCGAGGGCATCGCCGCGAACTGGTTCGAGAGGTGGTCGGTCTGCGGCGGGCCGTACACCGAGGGCCCGTACAGCTTCGCGGTGTCCACCAGGCCGGTCGCGGCCAGCATGCGCGGCGGGGCCAGCGGGAACGTGAGATGCACCAGCAGGGCGGCGGCGGTGACGGCGGCGAGGATTCGGCGGGCCCAGACGTAGTGCGCGGGCCGGCGCAGATAGAGCCAGATCAGGAAGGCCGCGGTGGCCGGGAAGTGGACCGTCGCGTAGTAGGTGTTCGCGAAGTGCACGAGGGTGTCGCCGTGCAGCAGCAGGTTCTGCACGGAGCCCTCGCCGGGCAGGTGGACGGCTCGTTCCAGGTCCCACACGCGGTGCGCGTTGCCGAAGGCCTCGCCGGTGTGGCCGGTCGCCAGCTGACGGCCGAACTTGTAGACGAGGAAGAGCCCTGCGACGAGCAGGAGCTCACGGACGAGCGGAGGCCGCGCTATCGCGTCGGTCTCTCCTTGTGCAGGCTCGGTGCGGGCATTCATCCCCCGGCCCCTTCGCTGACGGTGGTGCGGGCTGAACTGGTGACTTCCGGAGCGCGGGGAACTCATCGCGCTCCGCACCAGACCCAGCGATACGGGTGCGTACCGATACGCCAGTGTACCGATACGGTCCAGTACCGGTACACTCGAGTATCGATAGACGTACGCCACACTGGAACGCAGACCCTCAACACCTTGGCCGCGGCAGCTTGAGCCGCACTAGAAACGAGGAGAAGAGCCGATGACGTCGCAGGCCGCGGACGGACCGGACACGGTCGCCGCCTCGCGCCGCTCCAAAATCTCGCGCGAGCGTGAGCAGGAGTTCTTCGACGCCGTCCTCGAGCAGATCCGGGAGTGCGGCTATGACGCCGTGACCATGGAAGGGGTGGCCGCCAGCACCCGGTGCAGCAAGTCCACGCTGTACCGGCAGTGGAAGACCAAGCCCCAGTTCGTGGTGGCCGCGCTGCGCTCGCGCCGTATGTCGAAGTTCGAGGGCATCGACACCGGAACGCTCGCGAACGACCTGCGCGAGGTCGCGCGGGCCGCGGGCCGGTGGTCGATGCGGGACACCAAGCTGCTCCAGGCCCTCGGACACGCCGTCACCCAGGACGCGGAACTGGCGATGGCGCTGCGTGAGGCGCTCGTCCACCCGGAGATCACCGCGCTGAAGGAGATCCTCCAGCGGGGGGTCGAGCGCGGTGAGATCACCGCCGACCAGCCCGCGCTGGAGTACATCCCGGCCCAGCTGTTCGGGGTGATCCGCGCGCGGCCCGTCGTGGACGGGGAGTACGCCGACCCCGACTATCTGGTCCGATTCGTCGACGCCGTGGTGCTGCCCGCACTGGGCCTGACGTGAAGGGCCGAGACATGAGGGCCCGGAGCTTGAGATCCGGAGCCTGAAGACCCAGGCCGCCGTCCATGGGATGACTGGACGGTGACCTGCTCGCGCCGCACCGTGGGGACGGGGGCGGCGCGCACCCCCCGGCCGGGTGGGGTTCCTCTTGAGCGGAGAGGCGCCCCACCCGGCCGACTGCTGTCCGGTGGGCGTCCTACACGTCCGTGCCGCTGCCGCCGCCCGTCGACACCTTGATCCCCTTGGTGATCTCGTCGATCACCGACTGCTTCTCGCCGACGTCGACGCCGAAGCGCACGACGACGATCTGCTGCGCGTTCGAGGGGGAGGGGAAGGCCAGGGACTCGACGTAGCCGTCGGCGCCCTTGCTCGTCACCGCCTTCCAGCGGACCAGATAGCCCTTCTGCCCGGCGACGGTCACCGCCTTGGAGGCGAGCACGTCGTGGGAGGTGATCGCGCCGTAGGTCTTGCCGCCGTAGGACTCGTCGGCGTTGGCCTTGATGTCGGCCTTGGCGACCGCCTCGGCCGTCTTGTCCTGGTGGCCGAACGCGACGGCGGGCGCGGAGTAGGCGCCGCCCTTCGTGCACGTCTTCGATGTCTCGCCGGGGCACTGGTAGGAGTCGTCGGACGTGACCGACGCGCCGACCTGGATCTCCTGGCCGTACCAGCCGTCCGGGATCGGGATGCTGATCCCGCTGATCGAGTCGGACACCGAACCGCTCTCGATCTTCGGCGCCTCGGACTCCTGCGGCGAGGGCGACGCGCCTCCGGAACCACCGGATCCGCCCGAGCCGCCGTTGCCACCAGGGCCGCCCTGGCCGCCGTCCTGGCCACCGGGACCGCCCTGGCCACCGGGGCCATCGGTGCCGCCCTGGCCGCCCGGCTGCTGCTGGGAGTTGGCGGTGTCGCCACCCCCGTCGTCGTCACTGGTCAGCGCCCACACGCCCACGCCGATGCTGGCGAGGACCGCGACGGCGACCGCGACGGCTATGCCCGTCCGCAGCCCACGCCGGCCGCCGGCCGGTGGCTGGCCCGGATAGGTGGGGTACGCCGGATACGGCCCCGCGTCGGGGGTCTGCGCCGGAGGACCCCATGCGGCGGCCGACCCCGCGGGGCGGGTCTGGTCAGTCCATGCCTTGCCGTCCCACCAGCGCTCGGTGGCGGGACCGTCACTTGTCTGCCCGGGATCGGGATACCAACCGGGAGGAGTCACCTGCGTCATGCCCCCACCGTATGAGGCGTCGGTGAAAGGCGTATGAGAGGGCCGGTAGGGAATTTCGGTCAGTTCAGGACGAGTCGTACAGGACGCACCCGCGCGGGCGGCGGCAGACGCGGTCCGTCGCGTCCCGGAGTCACCGATCCGAGCACGCGCGCGTGCCGGGCACCCGTGCTCCGCGGCACCGTGCCGGGCAGCCCGTGCACGGTCAGGAACCCCAGCACGGCGAAGGCGTACGCCTCCTTCGCGTCCGACGGCAGCCCCAGTTCGTCGGAGGCGCGCAGGGCGACGCCGGGCAGCTGGGCGCCGAGCATCCGCATCAGCGTCGGGTTGCGCGTCCCGCCGCCCGAGGCGATCACCTCCGTCGCGTCGAGCGTCCGTACGGCGTCGGCGACCGTCCGGGCCGTGAGCATCGTCAGGGTGGCGACGACGTCCTCGGCGGGCAGCGTCCCGAACCCGGCCAGGGCGTCCTGGAGATGCCCGAGGTGGAACAGCTCCTTCCCGGTCGTCTTGGGCGGCTCCAGCGCGTAGTACGGCTCCGCGAGCAGCCGGGTGAGCAGCGGCCCGTGCACCCGGCCCCGCGCGGCCAGCGCTCCGTCGGCGTCGTACGCCAGACGTCCGCCGCTGAACCCCCGGGCCGCCGCGTCGATCAGCGCGCACCCCGGCCCGGTGTCGAAGGCCGTTCCGTCGGGCGCGGTGAGGTTGGCGATGCCGCCGAGGTTGAGCGCGACCGGTGTGCCCGGCCGGCCGCGCAGCCACAGCAGGTCGACCAGGCTGACCAGCGGCGCGCCCTGTCCGCCGGCGGCGATGTCACGCGGCCGGAAGTCGGACACGACGGTCAGCCCCGTGGCCTCCGCGATCCAGGCGGGCTGCCCGAGCTGGAGCGTGCCGTGCACCTGGCCCGCCTCGGCCCAGTGGTAGACGGTCTGCCCGTGCGAGGCGACCAACTCGGCCCGCCCGTCGCACCGTTCACGCCCGGCCCGGACGGCCGCCGCGGCGAAGGCCCGCCCGATGAGGGTGTCGAGCCGGCACACCTGCGCCATCGACGTCCGCCCCGGCGGCAGGGCGGCCCCGAGCGCCTCGCGCAACTCGTCGTCGTACGGCTCGCTCACCATCCCCAGCGGTTCGAGTACGAGGCTGTCGTCGACGAGCCTCAGATCGGCCGCCGCCGCGTCGATGGCGTCGTACGACGTGCCGGACATCAGCCCGATGACCCGCATCCGCTCAACTCCCCTTCCGCTCGGGTGACTTCGCCAGGGCGAGCGCGCTCACCGCGCAGGTCGCCGCCGCGTAGTACGCCGGGATGTCCACGTTCCCGGTCCGCTCCACGGTCTTGGTGATGATGAGGCCCGCGCACCCCGAGAACACCGCATTGGACAGCGCGTAGGCGAGTCCCAGCCCGGTGCAGCGCACGTCGGTCGGGAACAGCTCCGCCAGCATCGCCGGTCCCGGCCCCGCCATCAGACCCACCACGGCACCCGCGCCGCACACCGCGACGCCCTTCACGGCGTTCGAGGTTCCGTCGTCCTGAAGGAGGTTGAGCAGCGGCACCGCGAGCGCGACCACCAGCACCGCCCCCGTCAGCATCACCGGCCGCCGCCCCACCCGGTCGCTCAGCAGCCCCGCCGGGACGATGGTCGCCGCGAAACCCAGATTGGCCAGCACGGTGGCGAGCAGCGCCTGCCGGAAACTCGCGTGCAGGGTGCTCTGGAGGTAGGAGGGCAGCACGACGAGGAAGGTGTAACCGGCCGCCGCCCAGCCCATGACACGCCCCGCGCCGAGCGCGATCGCCCCGGCGAGCTCACGCGGGGGCGGCCTCCGCCGCGTCCGGTCCCGGGCCTCCTCGAAGGCCGGGGTCTCGTCCAGCCGCAACCGCAGCCACAGCGCCCCCAACCCCATCGGCAGCGTCAGCAGGAACGGCAACCGCCAGCCCCAGTCGCCCAGTTGCGCCTCCGTCAGCACCGTCGCGAGCAGCGCCGCCGCCCCGGCGCCGCCCAACAGCCCGAGCGCCACCGTGAACGACTGCCACGACCCGTACAGCCCCCGTCGGCCCTGCGGAGCGAACTCCGTCATCACCGACACCGCCCCGCCGAACTCCCCACCCGCGGACAGCCCCTGAACCACCCTCAGAAAGGTGAGCAGCCAGGGCGCGAGCACGCCGACCCGGTCGTACGTCGGCAGCGCGCCGATCAGTGTCGTCGCGCCGGTCATCAGCGCGATCACCAGGATCAGCACCGGCCGCCGCCCGACCCGGTCCCCGAGCCGCCCGAACAGGGCCGCCCCGACCGGCCGGAAGAAGAACGCCAGCGCGAACGACGCGTACGTCTTGACCAGCGCCTCCACCTCGCCGCCCCCTTCCGGGGTGAAGAAGCGCGCCGCGATGATCGTGGCGAAGTAGCCGTAGACGCCGAACTCGTACCACTCGATGAAGTTGCCGACCGACCCGGCGATCAGGGCGCGGCGGGAGCGACCCGCTCCTTCACCGGTCGCGCGGTCCGCTTGCCGATCTTGGAAAATGGGCTCCTCCTCCAGTTTTTGACTGACAGTCAACAAGCAGGGGGCGCAGGTCACGGGCCGGGTGCGTCGACCGCCCGCCCCCGCTGTCACCCGTCGAGGCAACAGCTGCCCGGACCGCCCTCCACTTAGGCAATCGGACGGCTACGCTCGAGGTCTGTACGTCGTTCGGGCGACTTGGGGAGGTAACGGGATGACGGAGGCACGGCCCACCCAGGCCGCCTCGGCCTTCCTGTGGGAGCGCGACGAGGAGGTCGCCGCCGTCGAGCGGGCGATCGACACGCTGCGCGCCGACAGCTCGTCGTCGGGCAGCGTGCTGATGTTCCGCGGCGAGGCCGGACTCGGCAAGACCGCGCTGCTGGCCGAGACCCGGCGCAGGGCCGAAGCGCGCGGCTGCGTCGTCTGGTCGGCCCGCGGCGGCGAGACCCTCAGGTCCGTCCCCTTCAACGTGCTGCGGCAGCTGCTCCAGCCCGCCCTGGTGTCCCTGATGCCGGAGGAGGCGCGAGAGTACCTCGGCGACTGGTACGACATCGCCGGCCCCGCCCTCGGACTGACCGAGCCGGGCGAGCGCCAGCCCGACCCGCAGGGCGTGTGCGACGGCCTCGTGGCCGCCGTACGCCGCCTCGCCCGCCGCGACTGGCCGCTGGTGCTCGTCATCGACGACGCCCACTGGGCCGACCAGGAGACCCTGCGCTGGCTCGCCGCGTTCGTCGAGCGCCTCGACGACCTGTCCGTCCTGGTCCTGGTGGCCCGCCGCCCCGGCGAGGTGAGCGGCGAGAGCGCCCGCCACCTCGACGCCGTCGCCGCCGCCGCGGACGCCCCCGTCGCCACGCTCAGCGCCCTGACCCCGGAGGCGACCGCCGGCCTGACCCACGCCACCCTCGGTGAGCACGCCGACGCCCCGTTCTGCCGCGAGGTGTGGGCCGTCACCGGCGGCAACCCGTACGAGACGGTCGAACTCCTCGCCAAGGTCCAGGACAGCGAACTCGAACCGGTCGAGGCCCAGGCCCCCGAACTGCGCGCCCTCAACCGCTCCGCCCGCGGCGGCGGCCTCGTCGCCCGCCTCGAAGGACTCGGCATCGAGGCCACCCGGTTCGCCTGGGCGGCCGCCATCCTCGGCACCGGCATCTCCGTCGGCCTCGTGGCCAAACTCGCCACCATGAGCGACGAGGACGCCGTCCGCTGCGCCGAACTCCTGCGCAACGCCCGCATCCTGACCGAGCCCGACCCCTCCGCCGTCCCGGCGGGCGACGGCGACCTGGAGTTCGTCCACCCGCTCATCGCCAGCGCCGTCTACAACTCCATCCCGCCCGCCCTGTGCACCGCGATGCACGGCATCGCCGCCCGCGTCGTCACCGACTCCGGGCTCGGCGCGGCGATGGCCTCCCGGCACCTCCTCCAGGTCCACCCGGACGACGACGAGGAACTCGTCGAGCAGCTCCGCGAGGCCGCCCGCGAACACCTCGCCGTCGGCGCCCCCGACGCGGCCCGCCGCTGTCTGGAACGGGCACTGCTGGAACCGCCCCGGCAGGAGGCCCACGCGCGCGTGCTCTACGAACTGGGCTGCGCCATCCTCCTGACCGCGCCCGCGACCACCGTCGACCATCTCCAGTCCGCGCTCGCCATGCCGGGCCTCGACGGAGCCGAGCGCGTCGACGCCGTCGTCCGTCTCTCCCAGGCCCTGATCCACAACGACCAGCTGGAGGACGCGGTCCGCACGGTCGAGGCGGAGGCCGCCCGGCACACACCCGGCCCCGCCCAACTCCGGCTCCAGGCCGTGCAGTACATGTGGGAGGGCATCCACGCGGGCGAGGCCGGCTCACCGGGCCGCTCCGAGCGGCTCGCCGAACTCGCCTCGACCTGCACCGGGCGGGACAACTCCGAGCGCGCCCTGCTCATCCTGCGCGGCTTCGACGCCATGACCCACGGGGAGAACGCCGAGGTCGTCGTGGAACTGAGCGACCGCTCCCTCGTCAACGGCCGGCTGGCCCCCGGACTCGGCTGGACCGACACCGAGTGGGGCCTGGAGATCCTCATGATGCTGGCCAGCTCCTACACCTACACCGACCGGCTCGACCGCGCCGAGAGCATGTTCACCGACGCGCTGCGCACCTACGAGTCGGCCGGCTGGAGCGGCGGCCACCTCGCCCTGGCCCACGCCTTCCTCGGCTTCAACCACCGCAGGCGCGGCCGTCTCAGGGAGGCCGAGGACGCGCTGCGCGAGTCCCTGCGCATCGCCGACCGGGTCGCCCGCGGGCTGCCGCTGTACTGGTCGGCCACCTGCAACCTCGTCGACACGCTGCTCGCGCGCGGGCATGTCTCCGAGGCCTGGGACATCGCCGAGCAGTACGGCTTCGCCCCGCCCTATCCGTCGACCATCGTGCTGCCCGACCCGCGCTCGGTCCGGGGCAGGCTGCTGCTGGCCGTGGGCCGCACCCAGGACGGCATCAACGAACTGGAGGCCGCGGAGAAGGCGGCGGCGGCCCGCGGCCACCACAACCCGGTCATGGTCCCCTGGGCGCTCGACCTCGCCCGCGCCCTCTCCACCCAGGACCCGGCGCGTGCCGCCCAGCTCGCCACGGACGCGCGGCGGCGGGCCGAGCGGTTCGGTACGGACACCGCGATCGGTGAGGCGCTGCGATGCGCTGCCGCGCTGGAGACGGGGCAGCGGGCGGTGCGGTTGCTGTCGCAGGCGGTGACCTATCTGGAGGCGTCGCCCTGTCAGTACGAACATGCGTATGCCCGGGTGGAGTACGGGATCGCCGCGCGGTCGGTGGCGGAGATCCAGCGGGGGTTGGCGCTGGCTCGGTCTTGTGGGGCGGATGAGTTGGTGGCTCAGGCGCGAGAGGTTTTGGAGACAGGCAGGGGGCTTCGTTGAGAGCTCGGTCGCTTCGGTGACTGGGCTGGTGCGGGTTGTTCGTGGTTGATCGCGCAGTTCCCCGCGCCCCTAGGGGCGTTACAGCGCGAGGAGTTGATCAGTGACCGTTGCCATTCGTTTCTGTACCTCGTCGTCGTACGTTTTCTCGTGCGCCCTTGCCCTGTTCGTGCCGTCGAAGTAGTTGCCCGTGCCCAAGTCCTCGGTCGCCAGGGCCAGTACGCCCGGGGCGCCGTCCGCCACGGTGCTCCAGGGCGTCACCCCGCCCTCGCGGACCATCGCCGTGTCCATGAAGGTGGCCGGGTGCAGGACGTTCACCGCGATGCCCGTGCCCGTCAACTCCTCGGCCAGGGTGAACGTATGGGCGGCCAGGGCGAACTTGGCGCGTCGGTAGGCCGCGAAGCCGTCGTATCCGCGGCGGAACTCGATGTCGTCGAAGTCGACGGGGTCCTGGCCCACCGAGCCGACGTTGACGATCCGGGCGGGTGCGTTGGCGCGCAGCGTCGGGAGGAGGGTGCGGGTCAGCGCCACCGGGGCCAAGTAGTTGACGGCCAGGCGGAGTTCGTGGCCGTCGGCGCTCAGCTCGCGGGCCGCGCCCGGTGAACCGGCGCCCACACCCGCGTTGTTGATCAGCACGTCCAGGTCGGGATGGGCGTCGGCGACATGCGCGCCCAGCTCGCGCACCTGCGCAAGCGAGGACAGGTCGGCGACGAACGCCTCGGCGTCGCCCTCGGCCCGCAGCTCCTCGACCAGCCGCTCGGTGCGGCCCGGATCGCGGCCGTGAGCGAGGACGACGTGCCCGGAGCGGACCAGCTCGAAGGCGACGTACCGGCCGAGACCGGAGGTGGCGCCGGTGATCAGAACAGTCGACATGCCTCCACCGTAGGCACACGGGGCAGGCATGTGGCAGATGCTGCCGAGGGTAGGACCGGCAGGGTCAGGCTTCCCCGTCCTCCGCCAGCACCCGCTGCGCCGTCGCGAACGCCGAGTTCGCCGCCGGAACCCCGCAGTACACAGCCGTCTGTAGCAGTACGGCGCCGATCTCGTCCGGCGTCAGACCGTTGCGCCGGGCCGCCCGCACATGCATGGCCAGCTCGTCGTAGTGGCCGTGCGCGACCAGCGCCGTCAGCGTGATCATGCTGCGTTCGCGGCGGCTGAGCGTCGGGTCGGTCCAGATCTCGCCCCAGGCGTAGCGCGAGATGAAGTCCTGGTAGCGGGCGGTGAACGGCGTCTGCCGGGCCTGCGCCCGGTCCACGTGGGCGTCGCCGAGGACCTCGCGCCGTACCTCCATGCCCCTCCTGGCGCCGCCGTCGAAGTGGGTGCGCAGGGCTGTCAGCACGGCCTCCGGGCACTCGGCGGGAGCTATGTGCGAGGCGCCCGGGATCTCCACGAGCGCGGCGCCCGGCACCGCGTCGGCGATCTCCCGCAGATGCGCGGGCGGGGTCGCCGGGTCCTCCCGGCCGGCGACCAGCAGGGTCGGCGCGGTGATCTCCGCCAGCCGGTCCCGCAGGTCGAAGGCGGCGAGCGCGTCGCAGCAGGCGGCATACGCCCCGGGATCGGCGTCCCCCTGGTCCCGGACCAGCCGGGGCACGGTGAAGCCGGGTGTGAACCAGCGCGCGTCCGCGCTCTCCACGAGCCAGTCCAGGCCCTCGTCGCGCACCCGTGCCGCCCGCTCCTCCCAGGGCTTGGCCCCGTTGAAGTGGGCCGAGGAGCAGACCACGGCCAGCGACGAGATCCGCTCGGGGTGGTGGACGGCCAGGTGCAGGCCGACCGCACCGCCCAGCGACACCCCCGCGTAGGCGAACCGCTCGATGCCGAGCGAGTCGGCGAGCGCGAGCACCAGCGCGGCGAGGTCGGCGACGGTGGCGCCGGGACCGATCAGGCCGGCCGGGCTGCCGCCGTGTCCGGGCAGGTCCCAGCGGACCACTCGGTGGGTGACGGACAGTTCCGGCGCGACCTTGTCCCAGAGGGCGGACGACGTGCCGAGCGACGGGCCCAGCAGCAGCGGAGAGGCCGAAGTGGGTCCCTCGGTGTGGTGGTTGAGGAGTGTGGCGGTCAACGTCGCTCCAGAGCACGGTCGGTGAGAGTCCCGGCGGCGCCGGTGTAGTGAGTGGGGTCGAGGTCCACGGATTCCTTCAACTCCGGCTCCTCCGGCAGGAGTTCCTGAAGGGAACGGCCCTCGGTGTAGGTGCGGCGCGCCAGCTCGGTCAGCAGTTCCTTGGCGCGGGACCGCCCCAGGACCGGGGCCAGTTCGGCGGATATCCGCTCGGAGACGATCAACCCGTGGGTGAGGTCCAGGTGTTGCCGCATGGCATCCGCGTTCACCCGCAGCCCCTCGGTGAGTTCGGCGGCATCGCGCGCCGCTCCGCCGACCAGCCGGAGCAGATCGCGCAGCGGCTCCCACTCGGCGTGCCAGGCACCGGCCGGCCGCTCGTCCTCGGCCGCCACGGACCCGTACAGCGTCGCGGCGAGCAGAGGCGCCCGCCGGGCGGCGGCGGCGATCAGCGTGGACCGTACGGGATTCGCCTTGTGCGGCATCGCCGAGGAACCGCCGCCGCTGCCCTCCGCCACCTCGGCGATCTCGGTGCGGGCCAGCGTCAGCACATCCGTGGCGATCTTCCCCAGCGCCCCGGCCGCGAAGGCCAGACAGCCGGCGAGATCGGCGATCGGGGTGCGCAGGGTGTGCCAGGGCAGGTCGGGCGCCTTGAGGCCGAGTTCGCGCGCGTACACCGCCGGCAGCGCGGTCGGGTCCGTCGCGCCGTACGCCGTGAAGGCGGCCAGTGTCCCTGCCGCGCCCCCGAGTTGGGCGGGCAGACAGTCGCGTACGGACGTCACCCGGTCCCGTGCGTCCAGGACCAGCGACCGCCACCCGGCCGCCTTCAGCCCGAACGTCGTCGGCACCGCGTGCTGGGTCAGCGTGCGACCCGGCATCGCCGTGTCCCGGTGCTCGGCGGCCAGCACGGCCAGCGCCGCCTCCGTCCGCGCGAGGTCGGCGCGGACCAGGTCGAGGGTGCGCACGGCGACCAGCATCGCCGCCGTGTCCAGGATGTCCTGGCTGGTCGCACCCCGGTGGACGTACGAGCCGTACTCGCCGCCGACCGCCTTCGTCAGATCGGCGACCAGCGGGATCACCGGGTTGCCGCCCGCACGCGCGCGCAGAGCGATGTCCCCGGCGTCGAACTCCCCGGACCGGGCAGCCGCGGTGACCGCCGCGGCGGCCTCGTCCGGGGCCAGCCCAAGGGCCGCCTGGGCACGGGTCAGCGCGGCCTCCGCGTCCAGCAGCGCGCGCAGAAACGCGGCGCCGCTCGTCGCGGCGGCGGCGAGGGACCCGGCCCACCCGGGGGCGAGCAGGCCGGCGTCCGACTCCGGGGCAGATGTCACTGGAACTCCAGGAAGACCGTCTCGCCTTCGCCCTGAAGGCGGATGTCGAAACGGTACGTTCCGTTGCCGCCGTCGGCCGCGATCAACGTGCCGCGTCGCGCGGGGTCCACCTGGTTCAGCAGCGGGTCCGCGGCGAGCGCGGCCTCGTCACCGGGGAAGTAGATCCGCGTGTACAGGTGCACCAGCAGGCCGCGGGCGAACACGCACACGCTGAGATACGGCGCGCTCTGTCCGCGCGCACCCGGGCGCAGAGTCCGCGCGGACCAGTGCCCGCTCGCGTCCGTCTGGCTGCGGCCCCACCCGGTGAACTCCACACCGGTGCGCCCCATGAACCCACCGCTGGCCCCGTCGCGCCGCATCGAGCCGTCGACCCGCGGGATGTTGCCGTCGGGGTCAGGCCCCCACAACTCCACGAACGCGTCCGGCAGAGGCCTGCCCTCACCGTCGTAGACGAAGCCGTGCACGGCGATCGTGTCCGGGTGGCCGACCGGCGCGATGTCCTCGCCGCCGGGGAAGGGCAGGGCGTGGCCGTAGAAGGGGCCGACCGTGTGCGACGGGGTCGGGAGGACCGTCTCCGGACGGCTGGTGTCGATCTTCGTCATGGCAGGTCAGCGTCCCTCTTCGATCCAGGTGGCGTGCGGTCCGTCGAGCACGATGTCCCAGTGGTAGCCCATCGAGAACTCCGGCACCGACAGGTTGTGGTCGTACGTCGCCACCAGCCGCTGCCGGGCCGCGTCGTCCGTCACCGACTGGATGATCGGGTCGTACGGGAACAGCGGGTCGCTCGGGAAGTACATCTGCGTCACCAGCCGCTGGGTGAACGCCGTCCCGAAGAGCGAGAAGTGGATGTGGGCGGGGCGCCAGGCGTTGACGTGCTGGCGCCACGGGTAGGGGCCCGGCTGGATCGTCGTGAAGCGGTACTGGCCCTCGCCGTCGGTCAGGGTACGGCCGACGCCGGTGAAGTTCGGGTCGAGCGGCGCGTCGTGCTGCTCGCGCTGATGGGCGTACCGGCCCGCCGAGTTGGCCTGCCAGATCTCGATGAGCTGGCCGCGGATGGGACGGCCGTCACGGTCGAGGAGCCGCCCGGAGACGGTGATGCGCTCGCCGATCGGCTCGCCGTTGTGCTGCCGGGTGAGGTCGTTGTCGATCTCGGTGATGTCCCGCTCCCCGAAGGCGGGGGAGTGCAGCTCCACCAGCTCCGGGTCCTTGGACACGTCGATGGTGACCGGCGGCTGCTTGGGGTGGCGCAGCACCGAGGAACGGTACGGCGCGTAGTCGCGGCGCGGCTGGTGCTCCACGGGGGCGCCGTCGGCGACCCGCTTCTCGTAGGCGGCGTGCTCGGCCGCGATCTCCTGGTCGATGTCCTGCTGGGTGAGGGTCATAGGGAGGTCCTGAGGGTTCCTGACGAATTCGGGGCGAGGTACAGCGCCCCGTCAGGGGCGCGGGGAACTGCGCGACCAGCCACTGGCGGCCCGCAGTCGCAGTCGATGCTCAACGCTCCAAGACGAGAGCGAGTCCTTGGCCGACACCGATACACAACGTGGCGACACCAACCCCACTGCCCCGACGGGCAAGTTGGTGCGCCACGGTACCGGCAAGCCGAGCCCCGGAAGCCCCGAGCGGATGCCCGAGAGCAATCGCACCGCCCTGCGGATTGAGGATCGCCGGATCGAACTCGGGCCATTCGGCGACACACCCGAGCACCTGCGCCGCGAACGCCTCGTTCAGCTCCAGGACCGACAGGTCGTCGAAGCTCTTGCCCGCCTTGGCCAGTGCGCGGTTGACGGCCTCTACGGGGGCGAGCCCGAAGTAGTCCGGGTCGAGGGCGTGGACGCCGGTGGCGGAGATCCGCGCGAGCGGCTCACGGCCGGTCGCCTTCAGCCCCTCCTCGTCGACCAACAGCAGTGCCGCCGCACCATCGTTGAGCGGCGAGGCGTTGCCCGCGGTGACCGTTCCGCCGTCCTTACGGAAGGACGGCTTGAGCTTCGCCATCGCCTCCAGCGACGCATCCGCCCGTACGCATTCGTCGGCGCCGAGGACAACCGGGTCGCCCTTGCGCTGGGGGATCGACACAGGAGCCAACTCCGCGTCGAACAGCCCCTGTCGCTGAGCCGAGGCCGCCTTCTGATGGGACGCCAGCGCGAACTCGTCCTGCTGCTCACGCGTGATCTTGTGCTTGTCCGCGATCAACTCCGCGCTCTCGCCCAGCGGGATGGTCCACTGCGGGTCCATCCGCGGGTTCACCATGCGCCAGCCGAGGGTGGTCGAGTACAGCTCGGTGTGCCCGGCGGGGAAGGCCCGGTCGTTCTTGGGCAGGACGTACGGCGCACGGGTCATCGACTCCACACCGCCCGCCACGGCGATGGACGCGTCCCCGACGGCGATGGCGCGGGCCGCCTGGATCACCGCCTCAAGCCCGGAGGCGCACAGGCGGTTGACGGTCACCCCCGGCACCGACGTCGGCAGACCGGCCAACAGCGCGCCCATGCGCGCGACGTTGCGGTTCTCCTCCCCGGCCCCGTTCGCGTTGCCGAAGTACACGTCCTCGATGCGGGACGGGTCCAAGCCGGGTGTACGGGCGACGAGTTCGCGGATGGCGTGGGCGGCCAGGTCGTCCGGGCGCGTCGAGGACAGACCGCCGTTGTAGCGACCGATCGGCGTGCGGACGGCGTCGACGATGTAGACGGACTTCACAGCAGCTCCTCCGCGACGGTCAGTTTGGCGTCGGTCTTGGCGATGACGTCGTCAACGGCGACTCCGGGCGCGACCTCGGTCAACACCAGCCCGTCCGTGGTCACGTCGATCACGCCGAGATCGGTGATGACTCGGTTCACACACGCCTTGCCCGTGAGCGGCAGCGCGCATTCGGAGAGGATTTTCGGCGAGCCGTCCTTGGCGGTGTGGGTCATCACGACGATGACCGTACGGGCGCCGTGGACCAGGTCCATCGCCCCGCCGATCCCGGTGATCATCTTCCCGGGGATCGCCCAGTTCGCGAGGTCACCGCCGGCGGAGACCTGCATCGCGCCCAGCACGGCGACATCGATGTGCCCGCCCCGGATCATCGAGAAGGACAGCGCCGAGTCGAAGAAGGAGGCGCCCGGCAGCACCGTGACGGTCTCCTTGCCGGCGTTGATCAGATCCGGGTCGACCGCGTCCTCGGCCGGATAGGGGCCGGTGCCGAGGATGCCGTTCTCGCTCTCCAGCACCACCTCCACGCCCTCCGGGAGATAGTTCGGGATCAGCGTCGGCAGGCCGATGCCGAGATTGACGTACTGCCCGTCCTCCAGCTCGCGCGCCGCCCGCGCGGCCATCTGCTCGCGTGTCCAGGCCATCAGTTGCTCACCGTCCGCTTCTCGATGCCCTTGTCGGCGGCCTGTTCCGGCGTCAGCGCCACCACCCGCTGCACGAAGATCCCCGGCAGATGCACCGCGTCCGGCTCGATCTCGCCGGGCTCCACGAGCTCCTCGACCTCCGCGATCGTCACCCGTCCCGCCATCGCCGCGAGGGGGTTGAAGTTCCGGGACGACTTGTTGAAGACGAGATTCCCGTGCCGGTCGCCCTTCCAGGCCCGCACCAGCGCGAAGTCGGTACGGATGCCCCGCTCCAGCACGTACTCGGTGCCCTCGAACTCGCGCACCTCCTTCGGCGGCGAGGCGAGCGCGACGCCGCCCTCACCGTCGTACCGCCACGGCAGCCCGCCCTCGGCGACCTGGGTGCCGACACCGGCGGGGGTGTAGAAGGCGGGGATGCCGGCGCCACCGGCCCGCAGCCGCTCGGCGAGCGTGCCCTGCGGGATCATCTCGACCTCCAGCTCACCGGACAGGTACTGCCGGGCGAACTCCTTGTTGGCGCCGATGTAGGAACCGGTCACGCGCGCGATGCGGCCCGCCGACAGCAGGACGGCCAGGCCGGACTCCATGGCGCCACAGTTGTTGGAGACGACGCCCAGGCCGCTGGTCCCGCGCTCGTACAGCGCCTGGATCAGCACGTTGGGCACCCCGCTCAGTCCGAAGCCGCCGACGGCGAGGGTCGCGCCATCCGGCACATCGGCCACCGCCTCGGCGGCTGTGGCGACCACCTTGTCCATGCGTGAAGCTCCATCCCGCCGATTAGTCAGGGCACTGAGTATTTCGGTGAAGTTTCCTTCACGCTGCCACCGGAAGGGTGCGACGTCAAGACCCTGAAGAAAGGCGAGGTCAGTGATGTGGAGCGAGCTACAGACAGTCATGGGGCCGACGGGTATTGTTCAGTGCACCAATCAATTCGATCGTGGGGAGCGCACATGGCCGCGGTGGACCTCACCACCCACCCCGGGCACCTGGCCCGCCGTTTGCAGCAGGCCCACTACCTGCTGTGGAACACGATGGTCTCGGAGGAGATCACCTCGCCCCAGTTCGCGGTCCTCAACGCGCTCGTCGCCGAGCCGGGCCTGGACCAGCGCACGGTGGGGGAGCGGGTGGGGCTCGACCGGTCGACCATCGCCGAGGTGATCAGCCGGCTCGGCCGCCGCGGGCTGCTCGACAAGGTGCGCGACCCGCAGGACGGCCGCCGTTTCCTGCTGCGCCTCACCGACGACGGAGTGCGCACCCACCGCAAGCTGACCGTCCGCACGGCCCGGATGAACCAGGTCTTCCTCGCCCCGCTCTCCGCCGCCGAGCAGTCCGTGTTCTTCGAGCTGATCCAGCGGGTCGCGGACGCGGCCGAGGGGCTCCGCAACCCGGCGGAACCCCTCGCGGCGCAGCGTTGACCGAGCGTTGCGGCGCCGGTCGGGTCTTCAGGACGCTTTGGCGAACAGCACCCACACCTGACCCTCGGCGAAGTTCACCGGATCCCCGCCGGTCGTCGTGAACGTCGTACCGTCCGTGGCCTTGTCGCGCTCCCAGCGGACGTCGTACGCCTTCCCGCCGCGCAGCACCTTCGCCTTCCCCGAGCCGACGGTCTCGGTGTACGGCGTGTTGTTGCCGAGGAAGTCGTGGAAGTCGGACTTGCGGATCTTCACGTACTGCACGACGACCGTCGCCGGGGCGATCCGCTTGCCGCCGGTCGTCACGGCCGGGGTGCCGTCCATGGAGACCAGATAGCGGTCGCGGCTCGACGACCAGGTGAAGGAGTAGCCGGCCGCCGGGTAGCGCACGGTCTCCGACGTGTCCTTCTTGCCGCCCGAGGGGGCGGCGCCGTAGGTGAAGCCGGTGGTCAGGGCGTCCGCGCCGGGAGCGCTGGGCAGCAGCCGGGACGGGTGCAGGTAGAGGTTGTGCGGGGCGGGCTTGTCGGTGCCGCGGAAGTAGGCGCCGGAGGTCTTGCCCGGTGTCTGCGGGTTCAGCGGCGCCCTGTTGATCAGCGGCATCAGCTTGCCCTGGGCGCCGGAGAAGGCGAGCGTCGGATGGTCGAACTGGCGCAGCAGCTCCAGGTCGGACTCCCGGGCGCTGCGCACCGGACCGATGGTCTTCGGGAGCCTGGTCGCGTAGACCGCCATCAGCCGGCTCAGCCCGCCCTCGACCTGCTCGGCGTAGATGATGTCGGCGGCATCGGTGCCCGTGTGCGGCCGGGCCGCCCGCGCGTTGTCGATCTTCACGGCGAGCACGGACGCGCCGGCAAGCTCGCTCTGCCCGCTCTGCGACGGCTCCGGGCTCTGCTCGTCACCGGGGGTCCGCGCCTGCTCGGCGCCCCGGCCGTCGTCCTTCGGCTCCGGCCGACCGGAACCCGTGCAGCCCGCCGCCGCCAGGGAAACCGTCAGCGCGGCGGCCAGGAGCGCCGCCGTAGTGCCGGCGCGCCCGGTGCGCGCCCTTCGTCCCATGCCCACCGTCGCCACCCAAGTCTCGTTTCGCTGATTGTGCGCTTATTTGTTCATTGCTGGCCATACCCGCTCGGATTTGACCGGCGGGTGAATACCTCTGGTGAACACCTCTGAGGGAGCGCGCTGCTACGCCGAGCGGCCCAGAGCGCGGCGCGGGGCGGCGGTCCGGAGCGGTTCGGCGCGGTGGGGCCGGGTACCCGGGGCGCCTCCGAAGGGGGAAGCAGGGGGGAAGGGAGCGTGCGGCGATGAAGGCAGTCACCTGGCAGGGCAAGCGGGACGTACGGGTGGAGACCGTGCCCGATCCGGGGATCCAGGAGCCCACGGACGCCGTCATCCGCATCACGTCGAGCGGACTGTGCGGCTCCGATCTGCATCTGTACGAGGTGCTCACCCCGTTCATGACTCCGGGCGACATCCTCGGTCACGAGCCCATGGGCATCGTCGAGGAGGTCGGCGCCGGGGTGCCCGACCTCAAGGCGGGCGACCGGGTCGTCGTCCCCTTCCAGATCGCCTGCGGCAGCTGCTGGATGTGCGAGAACTCCCTGCCGACCCAGTGCGAGACCACCCAGGTCACCGGCGAGGGCATGGGCGCCGCGCTCTTCGGCTACACCCGGCTGTACGGGGCCGTACCCGGCGCCCAGGCCGAGTATCTGCGTGTCCCGCAGGCCCAGTTCGGCCCGATCAAGGTGCCCGAGGGGCCGCCCGACGACCGTTTCGTCTATCTCTCCGACGTCCTGCCCACCGCCTGGCAGGCCGTCGCCTACGCGGACATCCCGGAGGGCGGCACCGTCGCCGTGCTCGGCCTCGGGCCCATCGGCGACATGGCCTGCCGGGTCGCACAGCTGCGGGGCGCCGGAGCGGTGTTCGGGGTCGACCTGGTCAGCGAGCGGCTGCACCGGGCGGGGCAGCGGGGTGTGGAGACCTTCGACCTGCGGGACTTCGACGGCGAGAAGGAACTCGTCACCGCGATCCGCGACCGCACCGCGGGCCGTGGCCCCGACGCCGTGATCGACGCGGTCGGCACCGAGGCCCACGGCAGCGCCGCCGCCCGCCTGGCCCAGAACGCCGCTTCCCTGCTGCCGCGGAAACTGGGCGGCCCCCTCGCCGAACGCTTCAGCGTCGACCGGCTCGCCGCCCTCTACACCGCCATCGACCTGGTACGCCGGGGCGGCACGATCTCCCTCTCCGGTGTCTACGGCGGCACGGCCGACCCGCTGCCGCTGCTCACCCTGTTCGACAAGCAGATCCAGCTCCGCATGGGCCAGGCCAATGTGCGCCGCTGGGTCGACGAGATCCTCCCGCACCTGACCGACGACGACGTCCTCGGCGTCGACGACTTCGCCACCCATCGGGTCCCGCTGGACGATGCGCCGCACGCGTACGAGATGTTCCAGCGCAAGCAGGACGGCGCGGTGAAGGTGCTGATGAAGCCGTAGCCGCGGCGCGTCAGCCGGGAGAGCCCAGGATCTCGGCCAGGTCGTAGCGCACCGGCTCCTCCAGCTGTCCGTACGTGCAGCTCTCCGGCGTCCGGTCCGGGCGCCAGCGGCGGAAGCGGGCCGTGTGCCGGAACCGTGCCCCGTTCTCCATGTGGTCGTACGCCACCTCGGCCACCCGCTCCGGCCGCAGCGGCACCCAGGACAGGTCCTTCTTGCCCGACCAGCGGCTGGGCGCCCCGGGCAGCCGTGCCGTCTCGTGCGCGGCCTCGTCCGACCAGGCCGCCCAGGGATGTCCCGTGGCGTCCGCCATGCGCAGCGGCTCCAGCTCCTCGACCAGCTCCGCGCGCCGCTTCATGGTGAAGGCGGCCGACACGCCCACGTGCTGGAGGGCGCCCTGGTCGTCGTACAGCCCGAGCAGCAGGGACCCGACTACGGGGCCGCTCTTGTGGAGGCGGTAGCCCGCGACGACCACGTCCGCCGTCCGCTCGTGCTTGATCTTGAACATCGCTCGCTCGTCCTGGAGGTAGTGCAGGCCGAGCGGCTTGGCGATGACGCCGTCGAGACCGGCCCCCTCGTACTGCTCGAACCAGTTCCGGGCGACGTCGATGTCGGTCGTCGCGGGCGCGAGATGGACCGGCGGGGTGACGTCGGACAGGGCCGTGGCCAGCAGGGCCCGCCGGTCGGTCAGCGGGACGTCGAGGAGCGACTCGTCGGCCAGGGCCAGCACGTCGAAGGCGACGAACGACGCCGGGGTGCGCTCGGCGAGCGTCCGCACCCGGGAGTCCGCCGGGTGGATGCGCTCGGTGAGCGCGTCGAAGTCCAGCCGCCCGTCCCGGGCGATGACGATCTCGCCGTCCAGCACGCAGCGCTCGGGCAGCCGCTCCGCGAGGGCCCCCACCAGCTCGGGAAAGTACCTGGTCAGCGGCTTGCCGGTGCGGCTGCCGAGCTCGACCTCGGTCCGGTCGCGGAACACGATGGCCCGGAACCCGTCCCACTTCGCCTCGTACTGCATGCCCGGCGGGATCTTCGCGACCGACTTGGCGAGCATGGGCTTCACGGGAGGCATGACCGGCAGATCCATGCTTCCGATTCTGCTGGCCACTGCTGGATTTCGCCCGGTATGCGGGGGATGTTCCACTGGCCTACCGTGGCTCGCATGGGTGACGCGGTGGAGCTTGAGGTGGCCGGGCGGACCGTACGGCTGTCCAGTCCGGACAAGATCTTCTTCCCGGAGCGCGGTTTCACCAAGCTGGACCTGGCCGAGTACTACATCGCCGTCGCCCCGGGAATCCTGCGCGCCCTGCGCGACCGGCCCACCACCCTGGAGCGCTATCCCGACGGTGTCACGGGCGAGAACTTCTTCCAGAAGCGGGCGCCGAAGAACATGCCCGACTGGATCCCGACCGCCCACATCACCTTCCCGAGCGGCCGCAGCGCGGACGAGATGTGCCCCACCGAGGAGGCCGCGGTGCTGTGGGCCGCCCAGTTCGGCACGCTCACCTTCCACCCGTGGCCGGTACGGCGCGACGACGTCGACCGCCCCGACGAACTCCGCATCGACCTCGACCCCCAGCCCGGCACCGACTACGACGACGCCGTCCGCGCCGCCGGTGAACTCCGCGCCGTGCTGGAGGAGTTCGGCGGACTGCGCGGCTGGCCCAAGACGTCCGGCGGACGCGGACTGCACGTCTTCGTGCCCATCGAGCCGCGCTGGACCTTCACCCAGGTGCGGCGGGCCGCGATCGCGGTCGGGCGGGAGATGGAACGGCGGATGCCGGACCACGTGACGATCAAGTGGTGGAAGGAGGAGCGCGGCGAGCGCATCTTCATCGACTACAACCAGACCGCCAGGGACCGCACGATCGCGTCCGCCTATTCGGTACGACCCCGCCCGCACGCCCCCGTCTCCGCACCCCTGCGCTGGGACGAGGTGGGCGTCGCGCATCCCCAGGACTTCGATCTCGCGACCATGCCCGCGCGCTTCGCCGAACTCGGCGATGTGCACGCGGACATGGACGATCACGCGTTCTCGCTGGAACCCCTGCTGGAACTGGCCCGCAGGGACGAGCACGACCACGGACTCGGCGATCTGCCGTACCCGCCCGAGTATCCGAAGATGCCGGGGGAGCCCAAGCGGGTACAGCCGAGCAGAGCAGCCAAGAAGGCGCCCGGGATGCCTCCTACAGCTCCTTGATCCGCACGTCCCGGTAGGAGACGATGTCCGTCGTGCTGTGCACCTGGAGTCCGATGTAGCCGGAGGCGAACCGCCTGCCGTCCGTGCCCGGGTCGTCCGAGCGGGGCGGAGTGAAGTCCTGGCCGCCGATGTTGTCGAACTCGTTGATGAGCACGCCGTTGCGGTAGACCGAGTACTGCTGGTCCACCACCCGGATCTCGTAGTCGTTCCAGGTGCCCTTCTGGGTCACGCCCGCGCCGGCCAGGCCCACACGGTCGAACCCGTAGATCGAGCCCGTCTTGTACATGTCGCCGTCAGGCCGGTCCAACACCTGCACCTCGTGCCCGTACTTGATGGCGACCCACTCCGGCCGGGACTCCTCGGGGTGGTCGTGGACCCACGGGAAGCGCACGAACACACCGGAGTTGGCGTTGCCGGTGCCCGGGGCGTCGTCGCGCCACTGGAGGCGGAGCGAGAAGTCGCCGTACTTGCGCTCGGGGAACCACAGCATGCCGAGCCCGGCCCTGATCGTCCCGGAGGTGAGGGACCCGTCGGCGTTGAGGGCGAACGAACCCCCGCCCACCTGCTGCCACTTGGCGAACGACTCGGCGGTGCCGTCGAGGATCTTCCGGTACCCCTCGGTCTGCCCCGGCTTGCCGATCCCGGACTGGCGGGCGGCCTTCTGGACGGCGTTGTACTCGCGCTGGTCGACGACGCCTTCCTTGAGGAGCCTGTCCAGGACCGTCTTCACGTGCTTCAGGAAGAGCGCGTGGGACGTCCACTCCTTCTCGTCCTCGATCAACTCGTTGATCCGACACCGGTTGTTGGTCAGCCGGTTGGGCACACCCGAGTCGACATCACCGACTGTCACCGTCAACCGCTCGTCGAACTCCGGGCAGTTGGGTGCGGGCACCTGGCTCGACACCACGGTGAAGGTCACCGTGCGGGCGGCGGCGGTGTTGCCCGCCTTGTCCGTGGCCCGGTAGGCGAGGGTGTGGGTGCCCGCGCGATCGACGACCACCGGGACGGTGTACGTGAGATACGGACCGCCGTCGATCGAGTACTCCACCCGGTCGACGCCCGACCCGCCCTCGTCCGTCGCGCTCACGGTGACCTTGGCGTTGCCGATGTAGGCCCCGGCCGAGTTCTTCGTGCCCTCGACACTCACGCCCGTCACGGGCGGTGCGGTGTCCGGCGAGGGCGTCGCGACGACCTTGAACTGGACGCTCTTCTCGGCGGCGACGTTCCCCGCCTTGTCGGTGGCCCGGTAGCGGACGGTGTGGGTGCCGAGCTGGTGCACCATCACGGGGGCGGTGTACGGCTGCCAGGCTCCGCTGTCGACCGCGTACTCGATGCCGTTGACCCCGGAACCGGTGTCGGAGGCCGACACGGTCACCGTCGCCATGTCGAAGTACGCCCCGTCGGCGTCCTGTTCACCCGTCACCGTCGCCGAGGTGTCCGGTGGGGTGGTGTCGTCGGAGGCCGGCGGCACCACCGTGAACGTGACGCTCTTCTCCGCCGAGACGTTCCCCGCCTTGTCGAGCGCCCGGTAGCGGATCGTGTGACCGCCCACCTGGTCGACGACGACCGGGGTGGTGTACGGCAGCCAGTCGCCCGTGTCGCCGACCGCGTACTGGACGCTGTCGACCCCGGAGCCGCCCTCGTCGGTGGCGCTGATCGCCACGCTCGCCGAACCGACGTACTCGCCCTGGGCGTTCTGCGTACCCGTGACCTGCGCCGCCGTCGCGGGCGGCGTGGTGTCGGTGCCGCCGCCCTCGGTCACCACGAGGATGCCCTGCATCTGGCCGTGGCCCGGGATCGTGCAGTGGTAGAAGTAGCGGCCCGGGGTGAGCGTGACCTCGGCGGTGTGCCGGCCGCCCATGTCGTCGTTCGGGTTGGCCAGGATGTTGACCGCGACGTCGCTGTTGAACGCGGGGTCGCTCGTGACGAAGGTCAACGTGTGCGGCATGCCGGTGGTGTTGCCGGTGGCCGCGCTGTTCTCGAAGACGATCGTCGCCTGACCGGCCACCGCGGTCGTCGGCGCCGACGTGTACTGGGTGATGTCGTCGCCGGCGGTCCAGGTGAGGGTCTGGGCGGCGGCCGTCTCCTCGGGCTGTGCGGTACTCGGTACGGCCTGGAGGCCGAGCAGCATCAGCACCGCCGCCAACAGGGCGGTCAGGACTCTTCGTTGCCGTGTCACTGCGCCGCCCCCCTGGCCAGCTGATCGGCGGCCGGTGTCGGACCACCGCCCGTGTAAGTGACCCGCCACAGCGCCGACTTGGCGTCCGAGGTGAAGAAACCCCGGCCGTAGTCGAGCACGTACAGCGAGCCGTCCGGACCGAACTTCCAGTCCATGAGGTTCTTGATGCCGTCGTTGCCGATCGGGATGATCTTCTTCAACGACTCGGAGTGCACGGGCAGTCCACCCTCCCCATGGTTCTTCGGGTCGGTGATGACGGCGTTGCGCGGCTGGTCGGCGTCGTAGAAGTCGCCGATGAACCATTTGCCGTCCCAGTACGAAGGCCACTTCACCTCGCTCGTGCTCCCGGTGTCGTAGCGGTAGACCGGCCCGTTCATCGCGGCCTGGCCGCCGCCCTTCAGCCACGGCAGCAAATACGTGGACTCCTCCTGCTTGTACGACGGGATGCCGTTGGCGTCGCGCGGGAAGTCCGGGGCGCCGCCCTGGGGCGAGTACCAGATGTTGTTGCCGGTGACCGGCGGGAGATTGACGAGGCCGTCGTTGTTCGGGGACTCGTTCTTCGGGTGGTCGCAGTCGTACCAGCCGAGCGGCTGCGTCGGGTCGGGGAGGTTGCGGTCGCGGTAGGGCTGCTTGTTGCCCATGCAGTACGGCCAACCCCGGTTGCTCGCCTTGGTGATGACGGCGAACGTGTCGTACTTCGCCGGACCCCAGGTGGTGGACGGCGCCGAGGCGTCCGGGCCGACCCAGCCGGCGTAGAGGACGTCGGTCTTCTTGTCGACGAAGATGCGGGCCGGGTTCCTGACCCCCATCACATAGATCTCGCCGCGCGTCTTGCCGCCGCCCTCGTCGGTCTCCTGTCCGGTGAAGAGGTTCCCGGCGGGCAGGGTGTAGGTCCCGTCCGCCTCCGGGTGGATGCGCAGGATCTTGCCGTTGAGGTTGTGGGTGTTGCCGGCGGTGCGGCGCGCGTCGGCGAAGGAGACGCCCTTGTAGTTGGGCTCCGGGTTGTTGCCCGAGTAACCGTCGCTGAAGCGGCTGGAGTTGTTGTCGCCGGTCGCGATGTACAGGTTGCCCTTGGAGTCCCAGGTCATCCCGCCGCCCGCGTGGCAGCAACTGTGGATCTGCACCGGCCACTTGAGCAGCACCTTCTCACTGCCCAGGTCCAGCTTGTTCGTCGCGAGGTCGAGCGTGAAGCGGGAGACGCGCCGCTCGGCCATCTGTGTCTCACGGTTGATCTGGGAGTGCGGCGTGTAGTGCAGATACACCCACCCGTTCTCCTCGAACCGCGGATCGAGCTCGATACCGAGGAGGCCCTCCTCGACCTTCACCAGTTCGTCGCCGCCGCCCTTGTTGCCGAAGACGGTGAGGGCGCCCGCGAGGGTCACCTTCTTGGTCTTCGGGTCGTAGACGTGGATCTCGCCCCGGCCCTTGCCGATGTCGGGGCTGTTCCAGTCGGTGACCACGGGCTGGGAGGAGTCGGCGCCGCCCCGCCCGATGTAGAGCACCCGCCCGTCGGGCGCGGTGACCAGGCCGTGCGGTTCGCCGATCTGGTCGTTCTGCCCCGGCTGGTTGGGCTGCGTAAGCCGCTCGGCCTTGTAGTTGCCGGTGATGGTCGCCTTGCAGTCGGCCCGCACCAGCCGCGAGGTCCACATCAGTGCGCCCCGCAGATGCGCACGGAAGTCGGCCTCGTCGTACGACGACACGGTGCCGCCCATACCGGTGTAGAAGGAGCGCCCGCCGTCGTAGTCACGGCACCAGCTGACCGGATGGTCCCAGCCGTTCTTCCCGTCCCCCGGCTGATACGTCGACTCGCGCACCCGGGCCACGGTGTGCACGGAACCCGACGGGTTCTTGGCCCAGTTGAACCACTGATCCGGCCGTTTCCACTGCACCGGCAGATCCTTGGTCGCCGGATGCTGCCGGTCGCCCACCTCGACGACGGCCCGCTGCACGGCGGTGGGACTGGCGGCGGCGGGACGGGCGCCGACGAGCCCCGTGAACCAGTCCGAGTACGGCTCGGCGCGGGCGGCGTCATGGATGCCGACGAACCCGCCGCCGGCCTCCATATAGGCCTCAAGTCCCGCCTCCTCCTCGGGATCGAGGATGTCGCCACCCCCGGTGAGGAAGACGATGGCGTTGTAACGACCGAGCTTCGCCTCATCGGTGAACACCGAGGCGTCGTTCGTGGCCACGGTCTTGAACCGCTGATCGGCCGGCCCGGACAGCCCGATCTTCTCGATCGCCTCGATCCCGGCATTCACGACCGGCGACTCCTCGCCGGCCGCGGCGGACCCGTAGAAGAGCAGCACCCGTACATTCGCGCCGCCCGGCGGCGACTTCACGGACATCGTTGTCAGTGTCGGTCCCGGCGCCGGGCGCGCGGTGGCGACGGGACCGGACATCAGCCCGGCCACGACGACCCCGGCGGTCACGCCCGCCACACCGACCCGTCTTCTCGTGCTCAACCCTCGTAAGTGCATGGGCACCTCCTCGGTCACAGCGACAGCGCCAAGGAAGCTAGACCCCTTTGCGCAACTCGCCAATACCTATGACCGAGTTGGGGCCAACTTTGTCCTGAGTGTGGATAAACGGCGGAACGGCCGGTACCGTCTCACCGGTTCATCACAGGTACGTCTCCGCAAATTCCGTCCCAGGGTGGGGAGTTCCGCATGGACAGACGCGGTTTCAATCGAAGGATGCTGCTGGGTGGCGCGGCGGTGGTGGGCGCCGGGACCGTCGCGACATCGTTGTCCGTCGCGCCGGAGGCCGCGAGCGCCGACACCCCGGCGAAGACGGCCCCGGCGGGCGGCGAGGTGCGGCACCTCAAGCTGTATGCCGAGAAGCTCGCCGACGGACAGATGGGCTACGGCTTCGAGAAGGGCAAGGCGACGATCCCGGGTCCGCTGATCGAGCTGAACGAGGGCGACACGCTGCACATCGAGTTCGAGAACACGATGGACGTGCGGGCGAGCCTCCATGTCCACGGTCTGGACTACGAAGTCTCCAGCGACGGAACGAAGTTGAACAAGAGCGACGTGGAACCGGGCGGCACCCGCACCTACACCTGGCGCACCCACGCCCCCGGCCGCCGCAAGGACGGCACCTGGCGGTCGGGCAGCGCCGGCTACTGGCACTACCACGACCACGTGGTGGGCACGGAACACGGCACGGGCGGCATCCGCAAGGGCCTGTACGGCCCGGTGATCGTCCGCCGCAAGGGCGACATCCTCCCCGACGCGACGCACACGATCGTCTTCAACGACATGCTCATCAACAACAAACCGGCGCATTCCGGCCCCGACTTCGAGGCCACGGTGGGCGACCGGGTCGAGTTCGTGATGATCACGCACGGCGAGTACTACCACACCTTCCATATGCACGGTCACCGCTGGGCCGACAACCGCACCGGCATGCTCACCGGCCCCGACGACCCGAGCCAGGTCATCGACAACAAGATCGTGGGCCCGGCGGACTCCTTCGGCTTCCAGGTGATCGCGGGGGAGGGGGTCGGGGCGGGCGCGTGGATGTACCACTGCCATGTCCAGAGCCATTCGGACATGGGGATGGTGGGGTTGTTCCTGGTGAAGAAGACGGACGGGACGATTCCGGGATACGAGCCGCATGAGCATGAGCACTGATCGACTGACTGGCGGATCATGGAGGGGTGACTCTTCTCCTCACCCGCAGTGACCTTGAGGCCGTACTGGACCCGGCGGCCTGTCTCGACGCGCTGCGCGAGGGATTCCGTGCGGCGGACGGTGGCACGGTGGCCGGACAACGCGTGCGGACGGACCTGCCGTTCCCGGGAACCGCCACGGCCCTCATCCCCGGGCTGCTGCCGGCCATCGAGGCGTACACGGTGAAGGTGAACGCCAAGTTCCCCGGCGCGCGGCCCGCGTTGCGGGGCGTGATCTGTCTCCACAGCGGCCGGGACGGCGAGTTGCTGGCGCTGATCGACTCGGCGACGGTGACGGCGTGGCGGACAGGGTTGGCGGCGGCGCTGGGAACCCATGCGCTGGCCGGTACGGGTGGCGTGCTGGGGGTGATCGGGGCGGGCGCACAGGCCGAGTTGACGGTACGGGGGCTGGCGGCACTGCGGCCTCCGCGATCCGAGCGGTCTCCCGAATTCCAGCGATCCCAGCGATCCCAGCGGTCTCTGCGATCCCAGCGGTCTCTGCGATCCCAGCGATCTCCGCGGTCTCACGGTGACCTGGTGGTCCACGACACGGACGGTGAACGGGCCGCCGAGTTCGCGGCGCGACATGGGGGACGGGTGGTGGGCTCGGCGGCGGAGGTGGCCGCGGCGGCCGACACCGTTCTGCTGGCGACATGGTCCCGCGAGCCACTGCTGCGCCTCGCGGACACGCGTCCCGGCCAGCACTTCACGAGCCTCGGCGCGGACGAGCCGGGTAAGCGGGAGCTGGGTGCGGATCTGCTCGGGGCGGCGTCGGTGATCGTGGACGACCGTGAGCTCGCCGGGGCGATGGGGGCGTTGGCGGGGACCGGCCTGACGGCCGACGCCACCCTCGGGGAGGTGCTGCGGGGCGAGCATCCCGGCAGACGCGGCACGGATGACCGTACCGTGTACGCCCCCGTGGGGCTGCCCTGGCAGGATCTGGCGGTCGCGTGGGTGGCGTACGGGGAGGCTCGACGGAGGGGTACGGGGCGCGCGGTGGATCTGCTGGCGTGAGGTCGGCTGATGTCGAACAAGGCGTAGGAGTCCCCCCCCGAGAGCGCTCTCACCTCCCACCCCGACCAGGGCTATCCTGGGCCGCAACCACGAGGAGGGCCCTAAGTGACCGAGACAGCGCCGCGTCCCACGCTGGAGGCCGTGGCCGCGCGGGCCGGGGTCTCGCGGGCCACCGTGTCCCGGGTGGTGAACGGTGGTGACGGAGTCAGGGAGCCGCTCGTCGAGCGGGTGCGGCAGGCCGTGGAGGAGTTGGGGTACGTCCCCAACCAGGCCGCCCGCAGCCTGGTGACGCGACGCCATGACGCCATCGCCGTCGTCGTCGCCGAACCGGAGACCCGGGTCTTCTCCGACCCCTTCTTCGCCCTTCAACTCAGGGGCATCAGCAAGGAGTTGACGGCTCACGATAACCAGCTCGTGCTGCTGCTCACCGAGGGGCGGGACGATCACGCGCGGGTCGGCCGCTATCTCGCCGGGGGACATGTCGACGGGGCGCTCGTCTTCTCCCTCCACCTCGACGACCCGCTGCCCGGCCTGATCCAGCGGGCCGGAATCCCGACCGTGTTCGGCGGCCGGCCCGGCTGGAGCGACGGTACGGGGGACGACGTGGTGTACGTCGACAGCGACAACCGGGGCGGTGCCCGGGACGCCGTACGGCATCTCGTCGGCCTGGGCCGCAGCCGTATCGCCCACATCACCGGCGCCCTCGACCAGACGTCGGCGGTGGACCGGCTGGAGGGCTTCCGGGATGTCATCGGGGACGTCGACGCGCGGCTCGTCGCGGAGGGTGACTTCACGCCGGGCGGCGGGGAGCGGGCGATGCGTGAACTCCTTCACCGCTGCCCGGACATCGACGCGGTGTTCGCCGCGAACGACCTCACCGCGTCCGGTGCCCTGCGCGTCCTGCGCGAGCACGGCCGACGTGTCCCCGACGACGTCGCCGTCATCGGCTTCGACGACATGCTGCCGATCGCCGAACAGACCGACCCACCTCTCACGACGATCCGCCAGGACATCGAGGAGATGGGCCGACTGATGGCCCGGCTGCTGCTGAAGGGCGGCGGGGACGCGGCCTCCGGGGTGGTGCTGCCCACGACGTTGGTGCGCAGGGCGTCCGCGTAGCCGGCCCGGAGAGGGGGAGAGGCGCTCCTCGCCTCCCCGTGGCCTTGGCCCCTCACCCCTCCCCGGACGCACTCCTGATCACCGCGAAGCGTGCCCCGTAGGGGTCGGCGAGCCGAGCGACGCGGCCCACGCCCGGGATGTCGGTGGCCGGCATCCTGACCCGGCCGCCTCCTTCCTCCGCCTTGGCGACCACCGCGTCCACGTCCGTGGCCTCGAAGTACGGCAGCCAGTAGGGGCTGCCCTCCGCCTCCGTGGGCGCGTCGGCGAGGGGGATGATGCCGCCGAACATGGCGTTCTCGGACTCGCCGGGCGGGTTGATCGTCGTGTAGGTGCCGCCCGGGAAGTCGACGCCGTAGGTCTCCAGGCCGAGGACGGCGTGGTAGAACCATGCGGCCATCGGCTGGTCCGCCGTGTAGAGCTCGATCCAGCACAGGGAGCCGGGCTCCTGGGTGACGTCGAGGCCCTTGAGGCGGCCGGGCTGCCAGATACCGAAGGGGACGCCGGCCTTGTCGGCGAGGATCGCCATACGGCCCTGGTCCATCACGTCCAGGGGCTGCATCAGCACCTTGCCGTGCGCCTGCTCGGCGGCCTTCGCGGTGGCGTCCGCGTCCGGGGTCTGGAAGTACACCGTCCAGGAGGGCGGGCCGTCCTCCGCGGTGCTCTGCATGCCGCCCGCGACGGTCTTCCCGTCCAGCCGGAAGAAGCCGTAGCCGCCGGATTCGGGCGGCCCGGGCTCGAAGTGCCAGCCGAAGAGTGCGTTGTAGAAGGTGGAGGCGCCTTCGATGTCGGGGGTGCCGAGATCGAGCCAGTTCGGTGCGCCGGTGACATAACTGGTGGTGAGCATCCTTGCCCTCCTCCGAGGGGTCACGTTCACTGCACTGCCGAGTCTCGCACCGCCCACTGACAATCGCCCCGCAACGCCGCGCGCCGCCGTGCGTCAGGGCGCGCGGCGGAGCAGTATCGGGGCGGCCGGAGGCCTCGGAGCGCGGCGTTGATCCCGCGTTGATCGAACGTTTTTCGCCGCCCGGCACGATCCTGCACATGCTCATCGAAACGATCACGCCACCCGGCCCGGACTGGCAGGAAGAGGCGCTCTGCGCGCAGACCGGCGGGGACTTCTTCTTCCCCGAGCCGGGCAGCTCCGTGCGGGAGGCGAAGCGGATCTGTGGTCTGTGCCCGATCCGCTCCGCCTGTCTGGAGTTCGCCCTCGACAACGACGAGCGCTTCGGTGTGTGGGGCGGTCTGTCGGAGAAGGAACGCCTGGAGATCAGGCGTACGTCACGCTGAAGCGCCCCGTCCCCGCCGGTACCCGCACGTCCTGACCCGTCCAGCCGAGCTCGTGCCCGTCGGCCTCCGCCGACCGCACCTCGCCGAACCGGCACGGGTAGACGAACCGCACCCCCTCGGGCGCCTGCGTGATCTCCACGGTCACCCTCCGCTCCGCCGGGTCGTGCGCGAGCCGGTAGCCGAAGGGCGCCCCGAAGAGCGTGGGCGCGGCGTCCACGGTGACGCTCCCCCAGCCTTCGGCCGGGGGGACCCCCGTCTCGCTGCGCTCGCCCCCGGGCACCCAGTGCGGCCGTACCCCCGGAGCGATGTACAGATGCGGGTCGCGGTCCTCGTCGGCCTCGAAGAAGAGGATGTCGCGGATCAGCAGCAGATACTCGGCGGCCGCCCAGCCATGCGGCATGTCCCCCATGTACCAGCGCCCGTACGGTGTTTCGCGGAAGTCGGACGCGACCGGGAACGCGTGCTGCTCGTTCCACGCCCCCAGCGCCACCGCACGCTCCGCCACGCTCGGGAACCCCGCCGCGACCGTCCAGCCGAGCAGCGCGTCCATGCGCGCCGGGTCCCCGGCGAGCAGATAGGCGTGCGCCAACTGGAGGGTCAGATAGGGCCCGTACGCCTGCCAGGCGGCCTCGTGCCGGAAGCCGCCGGTGACGAAGTGCGCGTACATGGTGTCGAGGGTGAAGCGCGCGGCCCGGTCGATGTCGTCGCCCAGCTTGCTGCCCATGTGCAGACGCAGCGGGTGGAAGTACGCGGCCGCCCCGATCATCGTCGAGTCGAGCCGTCCGACGTCGCCCGGTCCGGTCGGGATGTACGTCTCCCAGGCGCCGCGAGCCTGCTGCTCGCCCAGCACCCAGCGGATCGAGTCGCCGGTGGCCCTCTTCAGGTCGTCGAAGGCGGACCAGAGTTCGTCGACCTCCTGGGCCCCGATCCGTTCGGCGAGGCGCGCGGCCTCGTGGAGTCCGGCCAGCGCCCAGAAGTCGTCCCAGTAGTGCGGCTTGTCCCGCTCGCCGAGGTGTTCGGCGCTCCAGCCGCTGTGCAACAGGCCGTACCGGTCGCGGTTGTCGCGCAGCCAGCGGGCCGCGTCACGGACGTACGGGACATACAACTTCGCCCCGAAGGCCGACTGTTGTCCACTGGTGCGATCGAACCGGCCGATCGCCCACAGGGCTTGGCCGTTGCTGTCCCACTCGCGGTCGTCCTTCTCGTGCGGGCCACCGTAGAAGCCGTACTCGGCGCACGGCCCGATCCGGCCCGTCCCGAGGTTGAACTTCAGCGGATAGTGCGTGCCCAACTGCCGTTCGGCCAGGGCCGAGTCGCCGACCAGTGAGCAGGCGGTCGCCTCGACGGAGGAGTCCCGGATCCAGAAGGAGTCGTAGACCGTGGGGCCGGGATGGATCTCACCGTGGTCGGACAGGACGAGGAGCTGGGTGCGGGCCTGGCGGAACAGGTCGGTGAGATGGGCCACCGGGCGCGGCAGACCCGGCTGCACCCCCTGCCCGAGGATCTTCGCCGTCCAGAAGTCCCGGTTGGCGGCCTCCAGTTCGGCGGTCGGGGTGGCGCGGAGTTCGGCGAGGTCCGCCGCGCCGCTGAACAGGTCGACCGGCAGCCGTACGTCGATCTCGAAGACCTCGTTCTCCATCACCCGGAACGGCCACGCGAACACCGCGCTGCACATCCCCGCCACCTGGTCCTGCGCCTCCAGGGCACCGTTCAGCTTGCCGCCGACGACCAGGTCGTGGAACGGGCTGTGGGTGAGGTAGGTGTCCGGGTCGAGGGAGAAGTCCGTGTTGCCGTAGACGCCGTACTGTTCCGGCGCGGTGTCGAAGACCGGGCCCCAGCTCGAGTTGGTCTCCACCCGCTGCTCGTCCGGCAGATGGCGCAGAAACGTCAGGCGCCGGTCGGTGATCTCGCGCCCGTTGCGGTCGTGCCGCTGGAATCCGCTCGGACCGGCCGGCAGTACGGCCGCGCACAACAGCCCCTCGCGCGGCTGCCCGGTGGGACTGCCCACGGTCACCCGCGTGACCACCAGGTCCCGTTGACTCGCGCCGACCGTCGTCGCGAACGTGCGCTGCACGAACTCGACGTCGTCCGGTGTACGGAACGTCGTCAGGACCACCGGCAGATGCGGAGCCTCCGTCCGCTGCTCCACCCTTCCTCCATCGGGGAGTTGGGGCAGCCGTAGCGCACCCGTCGCCGGGTCGTGGAGGAAGAAGCAGAGGCTGTACTTGTCGTAGACGGGCTCGATCTCGCCCGCCTGGCCGATCAGGGACTCCTGGCGGTGGTCCTTGACGCCGACCATGTGCCAGTAGCGGTACAGGGCGTTGGAGGCGAAGGCAGCCTCCTTGGAGTCGTACGTGCCGGAGTCGAAGTCGTCGCTCCAGCGGCGGAAGGCCTGCTGCGCCCACCAGGGCACGGGATACGGGACCCGGTCCCGTCCTGCCCAGCCGCGCCACATGACCTCGTAGAACATCCACTCATGGGTCTGGGCCATGGTGTGTCACCCCCTGCGGGCACCGTTGCACCGCTGGGGCCTCCCGTAAATCCGTGCGACCGGCCGTTCGGGGTGCGGTTAGGATCCGGGGGCGCGATCCGGGCGTAGCGCAGAGGTAGGCGCGCCGCCATGGCATGGCGGTCACGCCGGTTCGAATCCGGCCGTCCGGATACGTGCGAGGGGTCCCGTAGAGCAGAGGCAGACTCGCCGCCCTCTCAAGGCGGATACGCCGGTTCGAATCCGGTCGGGACCACGGCACGGCGAACACGGGGCGAGGACGGCACATGGGCGAGGCGATCAGTGAGGCGGAACTGGCCGCCTTCCACCAGGTCGTGGGCAAGCTGCGCGAGCTGCCCGTCGACGACCCCGTACGACTGACCGCCGAGCAGGTCGCCGCCTCCTTCGCCCGTGACGGACGGCTGCGCCGGCGCAAGGCCAGGGGTGCCGAGGCGTCCGCCGCCGACGCGCAGACCATGGCGGCGACGGCGACCGGTGCCCCGGAACGGCGCGAGGACGCACCGCTGACCCCGTCGGCCGGAACCTCTGGTGTCTTTCGCAAGCCCCGCACCTGCTATGTCTGCAAAACGCCTTACCGAGAGGTCGACTCCTTCTACCACCGGCTGTGCCCGGCCTGCGCCGTCGACAACACCGCCCGCCGCGCCCTGAGCACCGACCTCTCCGGCCGCCGCGCGCTGCTCACCGGAGGCCGGGTGAAGATCGGCTTCCAGCTGGCCCTGATGATGCTGCGGGACGGCGCCGAACTGCTGGTCACCTCCCGGTTCCCGCACGACACCGTGCGCCGCTTCCGGGCCGAACCGGGCAGTGAGAAGTGGCTGGACCGGCTGACCGTGCTCGCCGTCGACCTGCGTGACCCCCGCCAAGTGCTCGGCCTGTGCGAGGAGTTGCGGCGGGAGGGCGAGCCGCTGGACATCCTCGTCAACAACGCCGCCCAGACGGTGCGCAGACCGCCCGAGTCGTACGCGCTGCTCGCGGGCGGTGAGTACGACGCGCTGCCCGAGGGCGCTCGGCAGGCACCCGGGTTCACGCCGATGCGGATGCTGGAGAGCGGCGCCGCGTCCCTGCCCGTCGCCCTGCGCGAGGCCGACGAGGCGGGGCTGCTGCCCGACCCGTCCCCGGAGAACTCCTGGTCGGCCCGGCTCGGCGCGCTCGACCCGGCCGAGGTCCTGGAGACCCAGCTCGTCAACGCCCTCGCCCCGGCGCTGCTGTGCGACCGGCTGCTGCCGCTGCTGCTGGCGTCCCCCCGGCCGCGCCGGTACGTGATCAACGTGACCGCCGTCGAGGGCCGCTTCGCCGTCCGCAACAAGATGGCGGGGCATCCCCACACCAACATGGCCAAGGCCGCCCTCAACATGCTCACCCGCACCAGCGCCGCCGAACTCGCCGACCAGGGCGTGCACATGTGCGCCGTCGACACCGGCTGGATCACGGACGAGAACCCGGCACCGAAGAAGGCGCGGATGGCGCGGGCCGGGTTCCGGACGCCGCTGGACATCGTGGATGGTGCGGCACGGGTGTACGACCCGATCGTGCGCGGCGAGGCGGGGGAGCCCCTGTCCGGGGTGTTCCTCAAGGACTACCAGGAGGCGGAGTGGTGAATCAGGAGACGAGCGGCTTCGCCGGGGTGCCGTCCGTCGTACCGCGCCCGGTCGCCGAACTGGGCCCGCTGCTCGACTGGTTGAGGGCCGGGCGACCGGCCGGTGAACGGCTCGACTTCCCGGCCGGTACGGCACTGCCCGACGGGCGCCTCGACCTGTGCAAGCAGGAACTGGGCCCCGAGGGGGCGTCCTTGGTCGCGGAGGCGCTGGGGGAGGGGCCGACCCCGGTACGGCATCTGCTGCTCGGGACCGACGGGCTGGGCGATGCCGGGGCCGAGGTGGTGGCGGGGGCCGGGGCGAGTGCCGAGGTCGAGACGCTCTACCTCGGCTGCAACGGGATCACCGCGGGCGGGGCCTGCCGGATCGCCGACCAGCTGCGGGCCTCGCCGCAGGCCGTCACCGGGGTGTGGCTCAAGCGCAATCCGCTGGGGTCCGGCGGTGGCCGGGCGGCGGCCGAACTCATCGAGTCCGCACGGTCGTTGCGCACTCTCGACCTCGTCCAGACCGGCCTCGACGCGACCGGCGCCGTCGTCCTCGCCGACGCGCTGCTGGCCGCCGTGGACAACGGACGCCGCATCGAGCGGCTCTTCGTCGGCGGCAACCCGCTGGGCGAGGCGGGCGCGGAGGCGCTCGGCGCGGTGGTCGCCGCGGGCGCGATCGACGAACTGTACGTCTCCGCGGCCCGGTTGGGGGACGCGGGCGCCCTCCGTCTCGTCGACGCGCTGGGGCGGGCACCGTACGGGCGGCTCACCCGGCTCGCGGTCGCCAGCAACGGCATCGGGCCCCAGGCCGCCGCCCGGCTGGTGACGGCCGCCACCGCTGCGGGCGTCACCCTGCTGGACCTCGGCCGGGTGCGCGCGGCGGCGGTGCTCGGCGCGGCGGACAATCGCATCGACCTGACAGCCGCCGGTACGATCGCCGACGCCCTGGCGACCGCCGAGCACCGCCTGACCCACCTCGTCCTCACCCACACCGGCATGCGCAGCCGCGAGGCCCACCGTCTCCTCGACACCGCGCCCCGCGCCGCCACGGCCACCCGCTTCGTCCTGGGCCAGGGCATCGCGGCCAGCGTCAAACGACGCCTGGAGGCGCACAGCGCGCACCTGCCGCGACCGGCGGTCCCGGCCGACGTGGCCGCCGTACGGAGTGTGCACCGAACCGCTCCGCCCGACGCCTGATTCCTACCGCCTCCGCATCCCCATGAACACCTCGGTCCAGAACCGCTGCTGCCGCTCCGAGGCCCCCACCAGATACGTCGCCCGCAGCTTGGCCGGCAGCAGCGCCACCAGGCGGGCCACCACCGCGCGGTGCTTCTTCAGCTGGGACAGCTCCGCGTTGGCGAGGATCTGGTGGACCACGTCCGTGTCGTTGCCGCCCTCCGCGGACTGCTCGGCCGCGCGGAGCAGCCTCGCCTCCCAGGCGTCCGCGTCGCGGGCCAGCTCGCGCAGGCCGGTGACCTCACGGCCCTTGAGACGGTCGAGGAGCGCGGTGAGCGGCACGGGCGCGTACTCGCCGTCACCGAGATAGACCGTGCCCATCTCCAGCGGCAGTCCGCGCCGGTGCAGCTTGATGAGCCGCTCCAGGGTGCGCTTGGTGATCCAGGCGCGGCCGTCGTCGTCGATGTCGTGCTTCCACCACTCCAGGACCGTCTCGGCGTCCGCGCCGTAACGGGCCAGCAGCCACTCGTTGGCCGGGATGTCCTGCGGATCGACCTCCAGCGAGGCCGTGAAACGCGTCGCCTGCGCGATATTGTTCCGCGACACCAGCAGCTTGCGGCCCAGATGGTACGGCGGGTTCTGCACCGCGATCTGTGCCCGCAGGTTCTCGATCCGCCGGCCGGCGAGCGACCACTCCTGGGTGATCTCCATCAGCTTGGCGAACGCGGCCTTGTCCTTGGGCCGGTTGTACTCGTCCCACACGATGGCCTTGGGCTCGGGACCGGTGAAGTGGGCGGCGAGGAGGTTGTCGAGGGTGCCGTCGGCCGACGGGATCGGCACGCACAGGTCCTCGACGTTCGTCACCGGCAGCGAGAAGTACAGCGGCTCCCGGCCGAGCCCGGCCCGCACCGTCTCCCGCACCAGCTCCGTCTTGCCGCAGCCGGGCGGGCCCTGGAGCAGCACCGTCCAGCGGTTGCGCAGAGCGGCGCGCAGCACCTGTCGTACCGGGTCGGGAATCGTCGACGGGTTGGCCACGCCCACCGCCTCGGCGATCCGGTCCAGGATCTCGTGCGTACGGTTCTGCCCGGGCTTCCCGTCCGGGCCCGGCTCGGCGAGGCGCAGACGGTCGCCGTCGACCAGGGGGAGGCCCCAGCGCAGCGGGAAGCCCTCCTTGGCGTTGGCGAGGACATGGTCGAGCGTGCGCGGGGACAGCAGCTCGCGCAGGGCGGGGGAGAGGGACGCCCACAGCGAGAACACCGGACGCAGGTCCCACGGGCGGTACTTGGCCGCCAGATGCCGACGCCACGACGTGTCGTTGGCCGTGATCCGCATCGTGACCATCCGGTCCAGGAGCGCGAGGTCGCCGCGCCGGGCCGATGTCTCCGTCAGCGACTCGTTGTCGGTGAGGAACACGCCGACGCAGCCCAGCGCGCGCAGGTCGTGCTCGCCCAGCGTCCAGTTGCAGGCGATCTGCATCAGCTGCGACTGGATCGTGTCGCCCGCCTGGAGCGAGTCGTCGATGAGCAGCACGAACGGCGTGCCCGGCTTCAGCTGGCTCATCACCAGCTGGCGCAGCACCAGTTCACCGCTGCGCGGATCGCGCACAGGCGCGTTGACGAGCAGGTCGTCCGGTGTCAGGTTCGCCGCCGGCACGTACACCAGGGTGGTGTCCGGGTGGGCGTGGGCGAGGTGGGAGAAGAACGTCGCCGTCTTGCCGATGCCGTGCTCGCCGAAGATCTGGCCGGTCTGCCCCATGTCGATCATCGCGTCGATGAAGGACTCGAGTCGCGAGGCGGTCAACTGCTGTGTGTCCGTGGTCATTTACCGTGATCCTGTGGTGACGCGATGGCAGTCCATCGCCGGTGTGTGCGTCTCGGGCCACTCACTGCCGCCCTCGGTGATCAGCCAGATCCATTTGTCCGGCTCGGCGGGCGTGATCGGTGGCGCGTAGCCGTCGGTCAGCACCACGACCGCGTCCGGGGTGACGTCGAAACGGCGGCCGTTCACCTCCGTGCGCCCCTCCACGTAGTCCGCGACCACCTGGAAGCTCGTGCCGCCCCCGCCGTAGACCCGCTCGCCGGGCGAGAAGGGCATCACCACGGCATCGAACGACAGCCAGTGCGCCTCCACGCCCTCGATCCGGCCCACGAGTTCGGTGAGCCAGGTGATCACATGCTGCGGCATCGAGCCGGACGTGTCGTACGCGACGACCAGCACCTTGTCCCGCACCGGGCCGCGCCGCGCCGGCATCGGGTCCTGGCCGAGCGCCGCGAGCAGCGCGCCCCGCTTCTTCGGGTACACCAGCCGCTCGCCGTCGCGCAGCTTGGAGCCGAGCACGTCGACCAGCCAGCGCTGCCACCAGTCGACCGTCCGGGTGCGCGTGGTCTCACCCCGCAGCATGCCCGCGCCCAGCTGCCCCCAGATCCGCGCCGCGCGTGCGCTGCCGTCCTCGGTGCGGCCCATGAGGTCCAGCAACTCCCGCTCCGCGCCCGCGTGTCCGCGCCGGGCCGCCAGCAGGGAGTTGAGCAGCGCCGACGACGTCACCTCGTCGACGGTCTCCTGGTCGGCCGGGACGAGGTCGCCCCGCAGATGCACGCACAGCCCTCGCTCCGGCACCGGTGGGTGATGCATCCGCCTCAGCTCGCCGTACACCCGCATGTCCGTCTCGGTGAACGTCTCGTACGGGACCGGCTCCAGGCCGTGTGCCGTCAGGTCCGCGTGGTACCGCTCGTACACCGCGCGCGGTTCGATGCCCGTCGCTCGCCCGTCCAGCAGGGGCAGTTCGGTCCTCCGGAGCCGGACCATTGCCACGTGGTTGATGGACACCTCGGCGGCCAGCTCGAAGACCGGGTCGGCCCGCAGCTCCGGGTCGGCGAAGAGATGGCGGTGCACCAGATGGCGTGCCTCGTGGAACAGGACGAACTTCACGCCGTCCAGGCCGAGTCCGGCGAAGAAGTCCGGGTTGTACAGCAGCAGACACGTCCCGTCGCCGGACGCCACCACGGCCGCCGTGTCGATCGCGGTAGTCGGGATCTGGTGGTGGCACTTGGCGTACAGCCAGGACGCCACCGCCGACTCCGTCAGCCCGAAGTCCAGCAGCGCCGCCTCCTTGAGCCGGCTCGCCTCCGCCACGACCGCCGGATCCGCCGGGCGGTACCCCTCCAGCGCCCTGCGGTCGGCGAGGTCGACCACCGGGGGACGCCGCCCCCGCTCCCCGTACGCCATATCCCGCCCCCCGTACCGAACCTGCCCCGTGGCTCATTGGTACCAGGACCCACTGACATCGGGCCAAGGCATTACGATCGGGCGCCAAGGGCGGGGTCGTAGCGCAGAGGCAGGCGCGCTGGTCTCCAAAACCGGAACACGCTGGTTCGAATCCAGCCGCCCCGTCCCCCTGCCGGTCACGCGATGGCGCCCGCCGTGACGATCAGTTCCGGCGTGTTCCCGTGGAACGTCTCCGCCAGCTGGGCCAGCACCGCCCAGGCGTCCTCACGGTCGCCCAAGTGCTCCCGGACGAGCGGGCGGAGGGCGTCCTCGGCCTCCTTCAACCGCGCCGGGAACAGGAGTTGTCCCATCGACAGCACCTCCAGGACGGTCAGCGCCGGGCCGTCGGAGTCCACGTAGTCGGCGGCGCTCTCGAACACGCCCGCCTGGCGCAGGCGGTGGGTGAACTTCGCGTGCGTGCCGAAGCCCGCCCGTACCGACGGCGGGCAGTCCGGGCGTACGTTGAGCGCCCAGCGGGCGTAGCCGGGCAGCGGGCGCTCGCGGTCCGCCGCGCCGACCGCCGCCCAGTCGGCGCGCGTCAGCACCATGGACGCCGCCGCGCGGCCCTGGTGCACCGTGGTGACCTCGCGCAGCGCGCCGACGAGGCCAAGGCGGACGTAGCTGTGCGGAACCTCGGGTTCCTGCCCCGGCAGGGTCACGTCGACCGGCAGAGGATCGACACGACCGGCAGCGAAGGGCACCCCGCGCGCGATGGCGCGGCGCAGACCGGAGTCGGTCGGGATGTACCGCCACACCAGGGCGTTGAGCTGCGGGTCGTCGTTCTCCAGGATCCACAGCGCCACGGATGCCTCAAGGTGCCTGGCCCAGGTCCACGCGCGCGTGACCCGTCCCCGGGCCTGCGCGGGGCTCTCGGGCTCCGGCAGGCCGGTCCGGGCCCGGACCTGTACGGCGGTCTCCTCGTCGACGAGGCCGAGCAGGAACCCGACCGCCCTCTCCACCCTGGTGTTCTCTCGCATGGCGGCATGATGCCGCCGGTCAGGGGCGGACCGCACCGGAAAATCGAGAGCCCCCGGCGGCTGCGGTCAGCCGGCCGCGCGGGCCGCCATCCGCGCCTTGCGCGCCGCGAGCTTCGCGTCGAACTTCGAAGCCTCCGCGTCCAGGCCGCCCATGAACATGCCGAGCTCCTCCTGGGCCTGCTGTCCCTCGGGACCGAGGCCGTCGATCTCCATGATCTTCAGGAAGCGCAGCACGGGCTGGATGACGTCGTCGTGGTGGATGCGCAGGTTGTAGACCTCGCCGATGGCCATCTGCGCGGCGAAGCGCTCGAAGCCGGGCATGCCGTGGCCGGGCATGCGGAAGTTGACGACGACGTCCCGGACGGCCTGCATGGTCAGGTCGGGGGCGAGTTCGAACGCGGCCTTGAGGAGGTTGCGGTAGAAGACCATGTGGAGGTTCTCGTCGGTCGCGATGCGCGCCAGCATGCGGTCGCAGACCGGGTCGCCGGACTGGTGGCCGGTGTTGCGGTGCGAGATACGGGTCGCCAGCTCCTGGAAGGCGACATAGGCGACCGAGTGCAGCATCGAGTGGCGGTTGTCCGACTCGAAGCCCTCCGACATGTGCTGCATGCGGAACGCTTCCAGCTTGTCCGGGTCCACCGCGCGCGAGGCGAGCAGGTAGTCGCGCATGACGATGCCGTGCCGGCCCTCCTCGGCGGTCCAGCGGTGCACCCAGGTGCCCCAGGCGCCGTCACGGCCGAAGAGCGAGGCGATCTCGTGGTGGTAGCTGGGGAGGTTGTCCTCGGTGAGGAGGTTCACCACGAGCGCGATGCGGCCGATCTCGGTGACCTTGGACTGCTGCTTGTCCCAGGCCTCGCCGTCCTCGAAGAAGCCGGGGAAGTTACGGCCGTCGCTCCACGGCACGTACTCGTGCGGCATCCAGTCCTTGGTGACCTTCAGATGCCGGTTGAGTTCGGTCTCGACCACTTCCTCCAGCGCGTACAGCAGCTTGGCGTCGGTCCAGCCGGCGGGGCTGCCGAGGTGAGGGGAAGTGATCGTCACGGGAACTCCAGGGGGACGCGTAACTAAGCGGAGAGAAGCCGGGTACCCGGCGAGCGGATGCCGGAACCTACGAGAGCGTAGGCTACGAACCCGTAGGTTACGTTGCCGTAGGTTAAGCGGGATGTAAAGATCCCTGATCAGCCGGTGTTCCCAAGGCTCCCGAGGTGTCCGGAAAAGCCCCGGGACCCGCAGGTCCCAGGGCTGAACGGATGATCCGTTCACTCGTCAGGCGTACAGCTCCCGTACGCGGACCGAGAGGCATGTCACACACCCTTCGAGCTTCTCGAACTCGCTGATGTCGACCACGACCGGGTCGTGGCTGAGGTCGGCCAGCAGGTCGGCGGTCTTCGGGGCGCTCGCCGAGATCAGCAGCTTGTGACCGCCCAGGAGCACGACGTGACCGCCCGCCTCCTCCGGCACGGACAGGAAGCGCGGGAAGAGGGCGGGGCGGTCCACCTTCGGGATGTTCCCGATGACCGTCCCGTCGGGCAGCGCCGTCACCGCGGACTTCAGATGCAGCACCTTGGTCACCGGCACGGCGACGACCCGCGCCCCGAGCGGCTCGAAGGCGGCCCGCACCTGCTGGACGCCCGCCGCGTTGGTACGGCCGCCGCGGCCGACGTAGATGGTGTCGCCGACCTTGAGGACGTCACCGCCGTCCAGGGTGCCCGGCTCCCAGATCCAGTTCACCGAGCAGCCCAGCGAGGCCACGGCCTCCTCGACCCCGGCGGTCTCCTCGCGCCGCGACTCGGCGCCGGGCCGGGTGATCAGGGCGACGTTCTTGTACATGACGACCGTGTCCTCGACGAACACCGAGTCCGGGCAGTCGTCGGCCGGGTCCACCTCGATCGTCTCCCAGCCGTGGGCGCGCAGGGCCTCGGCGTACGCCTCCCACTGCTCGACCGCGAGATCGACGTCGACCTTCTCGCGCTCGAGGTGCGTCACCAGGCCTTCGGCGAGGCGCGGGCTGGGGCGGCGGATGAGGGCCTTCTTGCTGGGCACGAGGAACTCCGTAACGGCGGCAGGTGGCGGCGCCCCGGGAAAAGCGGCGCCGGTCCGCCATCATGCAGGGCGGGCCCGCGCACACAAAACCCCCGTCGCCAGGCTGTGGCCCTCCTGAGATACGCGGCGGTAACCACGCCCCGGAGGGGGGCCGTCGGTGACCTCGGCCGTCCCGAAGATCACCGACGGCGTCCCTCCGGACTAGGCAGGGTCCGCGAGCGCCTCCGGTGAGGTCTCCCGGAGCTCACCGTCCAGCAGCAGCCAGCGCGTGATGCCGATCGACTCCAGGAACGGCAGGTCGTGGCAGGCCACGATCAGCGCCCCCTCGTACGACTCCAGCGCGCTCGTCAACTGCCGCACGCTCGCCATGTCGAGGTTGTTCGTCGGCTCGTCCAGCATCAGCAGCTGCGGGGCCGGCTCCGCCAGCATCAGTGCCGCGAGCGTCGCCCGGAAGCGCTCGCCGCCGGACAGCGTCGCCGCCTTCTGGTCGGCCCGGGCGCCCCGGAACAGGAAGCGGGCCAGCCGCGCCCGCACCCGGTTGTTGGTGGCGTCCGGCGCGAACCGGGCCACGTTCTCGGCGACCGACAGCTCACCGTCGAGGACGTCGAGCCGTTGCGGCAAAAACCGCAGCGGCACGTGCGCGTGCGTCTCGCCCGACACCGGCGCCAGCTCGCCGGCGATCGTCCGCAGCAGCGTCGTCTTGCCCGCGCCGTTGCGCCCGACCAGCGCGACCCGCTCGGGACCGCGCAGATCGAAACCGCCCCGCACGCGCGCGCCGTAGGCCAGCTCCAGATCCATCAGGGTCAGCACGTCCCGGCCCGGGGGCACGGCCGTGTACGGCAGGTCGACGCGGATCTCGTCGTCGTCCCGTACGGCGTCCACCGCCTCGTCGAGTCGGTCCCTGGCCTCGGCGAGCTTCTCCTCGTGCATGATGCGGTGCTTGCCCGCGGAGACCTGGGCCGAGCGTTTCTTCAGTTTCATCACCGCCCTGGGCTCGCGCTTGTTGTCGTACATCTTGTTGGCGTACCGCGTGCGCTGCGCCAACTTCGAGTGCGCGTCGACGAGTTCACGCTTCTGCCGCTTCAGGTCGGCCTCCGCGACCCGCACCATCCGTTCCGCCGCCTCCTGTTCGGTGGCGAGAGCCGCCTCGTAGGCGGAGAAGTTGCCGCCGTACCAGGTCACCTCTCCGGAGCGCAGATCGGCGATCTGGTCGACGAGGTCGAGGAGTTCACGGTCATGGCTGACGACGACCATGACACCGGACCAGGACGCGACGGCCGCGTACAGCCGCCTGCGCGCGTACAGGTCCAGGTTGTTGGTCGGCTCGTCCAGGAGCAGTACGTCCGGGCGGCGCAGCAGCAGCGCGGCCAGCCGCAGCAGCACCGACTCGCCGCCCGAGACCTCGCCGACGGTGCGGTCCAGGCCGATGCGGCCGAGGCCGAGTTCGCCGAGCGTGGCCAGGGCGCGTTCCTCCACGTCCCAGTCGTCGCCGACAGTCTCGAAGTGCTCCTCGGCCACGTCGCCCGCCTCGATGGCGTGCAGCGCGGCCCGCTGTGCGGCGATGCCGAGCACGTCGTCGACCCGCAGCGCGGTGTCGAGCGTGACGTTCTGCGGCAGGTAACCCACCTCGCCGGCGACGCGGACGGCGCCGTCGGCCGGGGTGAGTTCACCGGCGATCAGCTTCAACAGGGTGGACTTCCCGGACCCGTTGACGCCGACGAGGCCTGTACGGCCGGGGCCGAAGGCGATGTCGAGGTCGTCGAAGACGGGGGTGCCGTCGGGCCAGGCGAAGGCGAGGGACGTACAGGAGAGGGAAGTAGACATGCGGGCCTCGCGGTTGCTTGATGCGGTCAGGGGCACACGCGTATCGAGAACACCTGCGACCACAGGGAGGCTCCGCGGGCAGAGCGGGGGCATGAGAAAAGCCCCTGCACCGGAGGACGGCTCGAACGCCGAGGTCGCACGCAGCGCACACACCACAGATGTGTGTGACGCGGTGTCTCATGACCTCAGAGGAGCAACGTCCTTCTCCGATCGACGGCAGCAGAAGCGTTCTACACCGTAGGAGCCGGGCTCCGGGCGGTCAACCGCATTAACCTGAATCCCGATCTAGAGGAGGCCCCGTGCCCGACGGCTCGCTGTCACTGCCCGCCCGGCTCTACCTGCTGGCCTGGGACACCACCAGGAACGAGCTCACCGGCGAGCCTCACCTCCACCACCTGGTGCGGGCCGGAGCCCTCACCGAGCTGGCCCAGCGCGAGCTTCTCGTCGACGACGACGGCATCGCCACCCCGGCCGACATGGACTCCCGCACCGGGGACGCCGTCCTCGACGGGCTCCTGGAGCTCGTACGGGAGTCCCGGCCGCACCACTGGCGCGGCTGGGTGCCGCTGCACGCGCGCGTGACGCTCGACGCCGTACGGGAGCAGCTGGCCGCCGAGGGGTACCTCCGCGCGGAGAAGCGTCGGGTCCTCGCGCTCTTCCCGACCGTCGAGTACGTCCTGGAGCGCGTCGCCGCGGTGGGCGCGCTGCGCGAGCGGGCCCGGCAGGTCCTCGAAGGGCCGGTGCGTACGGCGGAGGTCTCCGCCCGCGACGCGGCGCTGGTCACCCTGGCCGCCGCGGCCGAACTCCGCACCCTGGTGCCCCGTGAGGAACGCGGCCTGCACAAGGACCGTCTGGCCGAACTGGCCGAGCGGAGCGGGGCGGCGGGGCCGGCGATGCGGAAGGTGGGGGAGGAGCTGCGGGCGGCGCTGACGAACGCGGCCGCCCCGACAGGCGCCTGACCTCCCTAGGGCCTCGCACGTCGACGTCGGTTTCCTGCCAGCCCCGTCCCGCCCCCGCTGCTTGAGTGAACGCCATGACGAAGCAGACCTCCCCGCGCGAGCGCGCCCTCGCCTTCCACGCCCTGCACGTCCCCGGGCGTCCGCTGATCCTGCCGAACGCTTGGGACACGGCGAGCGCCCGGATCGTCGAGGACGCCGGAGCCGCGGCCGTCGCGACCACCAGCGCGGGGCTCGCCTGGGGCCTCGGAGCGGCGGACGGCGACCGGGTGGACCGGGAGCGGGCCCTCGCGGTCGTCGCGGACATCGCCGCCACCGTGGACGTACCGGTCAGCGCGGACGTCGAGAGCGGCTTCGCCGCGGACCCGGAGGGCGTCGCCGACACGATCCGCGCGGTCCTCGCGGCGGGCGCGGTCGGCGTGAACATCGAGGACGCCCTCCACGAGCCCTACGAGGAGGGCGCGGGACCGCTGCGGGACGTCACCGAGCAGGCCGAGCGGATCGCCGCCGCGCGCGCCGCCGCCGACGCGGCGGACGTGCCGCTGTTCGTCAACGCCCGCATCGACACGTTTGTGCGGGCAGCCGGGGGAGTGGACCTCACCCTGGAGCGGGCCGCCGCCTTCCGGGCCGCGGGCGCCGACGGGATCTTCGTCCCCGGGGCCGTCGACCCGGGAACCGTGAAGGAGCTTGTCGACGGTGTCGACGGCCCCCTGAACATCATGGTCGGCCCCGGCGCCCCACCGGTCGCCGAACTGGCGGCGCTCGGCGTCGCGCGCGTGAGCGCGGGCGCGAGCATCCCGCTGGCCGCGCACGCCCTGGTGCGCCGCGCCGCGCGGGAGCTGCTGGGCGCGGGCACGTACGCGTCGCTGGCCGACGCGTACGACTACGGCGAGCTCAACGCGCTGCTGGGCGGGGAGCGTCGGCGCTAGCTCAGCAGGCGTCCCGCATCAGCTCGGCCAGCTGCTGGTCCAGGTCGAGCTGGAGATGCTCCAGCCCGACGGGCACCAGCTCGGCCGTCGCCTCCAGGAAACGCCGCAACTCACCCGAGCGGACGTGCACGACGGCGGTGCCCTCGGGGGCGTGGAACTCCAGGACGGTGCGGTCGTAGCCGTACGGCCGTACCCGCACGTCGCCGTGGCCCTCGGAGTCCTTCATGCCGGCGGCGAGGAGTTCGCGGGAGAACGTCCAGCAGACCTCCACGCCCTCCAGGGTGGCCGGGGCGGGGAAGGTCATACGGACGGCGAACGGATCGCGCCGGTCGTAGTGCAGCGTGGCGGGAATGCTCGGCATCCGCGGTGCGGCGGCGACGAGGCGGGCCTCTACGGGCTGCTCGATGACGGTGGACAACGCCTTGCTCCCTTGTGACGGCGGACTGACGGCTGAACTGACTTCCGGGCGGGCGGATGGGGCCGGCTACTGGAAGAGACGCCGGAATCGGCCCATCCGTGCACACCGGATGCGAGTGACCTCGGTCACCGCCTTTCATGCACAGGAGTGACGCAGCCGACCTCCCGTGTCAGGAAGGGCGCTTGTGGCGACCAGGACCCCATCTGGACGCCCACGCGCGCGTGGGCTAGCTTCGCCCGCCATGAGGCGCTTGGGGAACACGCGAGGAACGCGACGGACGGCACGTACGACCCGCACGACCCGCACGACACACACCGGGACCCGGGTGGCCGCGGCAGTGGCCTGCGCGGCGGCGCTCGCCGCGCTGACGGCCGTACCCGCACAGGCGCACGCACCGCAGCACCGGGCGCCGCACTGGGAACTGAAGGACAGCGGCACCCCCGACGTGCGGTTCCGGGGCCTGTCCGCCGTCAGCCGTACGACCGCCTGGGTGGCCGGCACCCAGGGCACCGTCCTGCGCACCACCGACGGCGGCGCGAGCTGGCGAAATGTCTCTCCGCCGGGCGTGTCCGACCTCCAGTTCCGGGACATCGAGGCCTTCGACGCGCGGCGCGCGGTCGTCCTCGCGATCGGCGAGGGCGAGGCGTCCCGGGTGTACCGCACCGACGACGGCGGGGCCACCTGGACCGAGTCCTTCCGCAACACCGACGCACGGGCCTTCTACGACTGCCTCACCTTCCTCGACGGCCGGCACGGCCTCGCGATGAGCGACCCCGTGGACGGGAAGTTCCGCATCCTTTCGACGAGCGACGGCGGACGCTCCTGGAAGGTGCTGCCGAGTGAGGGCATGCCGGCCGCGCTGGACGGCGAGGCCGGGTTCGCCGCGAGCGGCCAGTGCCTGGTCGGTTCCGGGCCCAAGGACGTCTGGCTCGCCACCGGCGGAGCGGCACGCGCGCGCGTGCTCCACTCCTCGGACCGTGGCCTGACCTGGACGGCCACCGACACCCCGATCCCGGCGGGCGACCCCGCCAAGGGCGTCTTCGCGCTCGCCTTCCGCGACCGTACGCACGGTCTCGCGGTGGGCGGCGACTACCGCGCGGACCAGTCGTCCCCGCAGGCCGGCGCGGTGACGAAGGACGGCGGCCGCACCTGGCAGCCCGCCGCCACACCCCCGCCCGCCTACCGCTCCGGCGTCGCCTGGCTCCCGCACAGCCGCACCGCCGCCCTCGCGGTCGGCCCCACCGGCACCGACCTGACGACCGACGGCGGGCGCACCTGGCGCACGGTCGACACGGGCTCGTACGACACCGTGGACTGCACCCCCGACCTGGGCTGCTGGGCGGCCGGCGAGAAGGGACGGGTGGCCCGGCTGGAGAGCTGAGCGCGGATGTGGGTACCCGGTCGCCGAATGCGAAGGACTGTGAGTGCGAAAGGAGTGAGCGCACATGCCACGCGGTTCCAGTCCCAAGCGGGAGCGGCAGTACGAGCACATCAAGGAGAGCGCGCAGGACAGGGGCGAGAGCACGAAGCGCGCTGAGGAGATCGCCGCGCGCACGGTCAACAAGGAACGCGCCCGCTCCGGCGAGTCCAAGACCGCGAGCCGCACCTCCACGCAGGACATGTCGTCCGGCAAGCGGGGCGGACAGCGGTCCGGCAAGGGCTCCCAGGGCCCGACCTACGACCAGCTCTACGAGGAGGCCAAGCGCCGCAACATCAGCGGGCGTTCGGACATGAACAAGAGCCAGCTGAAGCAGGCGCTCGGCGGAAAGAGCTGACCGGAGCCCGTGGCGGAGTGCGTACGCTCGTCGACATCATGACGACCGTACGCATTCCCGCGGGCTGGCCCGCGACCGAGGACGAGGCCCGCGCCGTACAGGACGAGTTGCGGACGAAGGTGGTGCTGGACGAGCCCGGCCCGCCGCCCGGAACAGGCCGGGTGACCGGCGTCGACGTGGCCTACGACGACGAGCGGGACGTCGTCGTGGCCGCGGCGGTCGTCCTGGACGCGGCGACCCTGGAGGTCGTCGCGGAGGCCACGGCCGTCGGCCGCATCTCCTTCCCGTACGTCCCGGGCCTGCTTGCCTTCCGCGAGATCCCCACGGTCCTGGCCGCCCTCTCCTCCCTCCCCTGCCCACCCGGTCTGATCGTCTGCGACGGCTACGGCCTCGCCCACCCCCGCCGCTTCGGCCTCGCCAGCCACCTGGGCGTCCTCACGGACCTGCCCACGATCGGCGTCGCGAAGAATCCGTTCACCTTCACCTACGACGATCCGGCCACCCCGCGCGGCAGCACCACCCCCCTCCTGGCGGGCCCCGACGAGGTCGGCCGAGCCGTCCGCACCCGCGACTCCGTCAAGCCGGTCTTCGTCTCCGTGGGCCACCGCGTCACCCTGCCCAGCGCCTGCGCCCATACCCTGGCCCTGACCCCCGAGTACCGCCTCCCGGAGACGACCCGGCGCGCGGACGCCCTGTGCCGCAGCGCACTGAAGGAGGCGACACGGGTCAGGAACCCGCAGGCCGAACGCGCGGCGGCCGATCCGGAGCGAAGCTGGGGCCGCACCGTGTACGAACGCCAGGCCGACCCGGTGGGCTGGGCGGGCCGCGTGTTGGAGGCGGCGGCACCGGCGTCGCGCCGGACGCCGGAGATCGAGGCGGCGTTGCGGATGGCGGGCGACCGCGACCAGTGGCACCGAGGGCGTGAGGTCTTCGAACTGGTCCGTGCCGGCACCCCGTGCGAGGGGCTCACACTGGAGGAGCGGTCGCTGTTCCGCCTTGCCGAAGTCGTCGCCAAGGTCGCACACAACGCGGCCGGACCGCCCCCGTACTTCGACCATCACGCAGGCTGGCAGATCGGGCCGCTCGCCCGGCGCAGCGTCGCCGGCGACCCCGCGGCGCACGCGCGCGTGGAGGCCGTACTCGGTCACTGAGTACGCGAACTGAGTATCTGTACGGATGTGGACCCGGCCGCATGATCGGCAGGCTGTGCCGCATGACGACGCACCGTATGCCCCGCCACCGCTCCCCGAAGCCCCTCGCCGACCCCGACCGGCCCGTCGAGCGGGCCGTGATGGCCGGACTCATCCTGGCCGTGCTGGCGGGCCTCGCGTGGATCTGCGGAATGATCTACACGGTGGCCACCTGGCCGCTGTAGGGCGCGCCCGGCAATTCGCTTGTCGGGGCTTCCGGCGCCCGGCTAGCTTGCCGAGGGTGGATCTCTTCTCGCGCTCCTGGACCGCGCTGCGCACGGCCGTCGCGGAACTGCCGGACAAGGACTTCGAACAGCCGTCCGGCTGTGCCGGGTGGCTGGTACGGGACCTCGTGTGCCATCTGGTCATCGACGCCCAGGACGTGCTGATCACCCTCGTGACGCCCGCCGACTCGCAAGCGACCGCCGACGCCGTGACCTATTGGCACGTCTCCGACGAGGCGCCCACCGGGGACGACCCGCTCGACGCGCTCATCGTCCGGCTCGCCGCCGCGTACGAGGAGGCCGGTCTGCTCAGGTTCCACCTCGACGACGTCGGTTCCGCCGCCGGCCGCGCGGCCCGACTCGCCGACCCCGTCGCCCTGGTGCGCACCCAGGACATGGTCCTCACCGTGGGCGACTACCTCGACGCCTATGTCCTGGAGTGGACGCTGCACCACCTCGATCTGATCGCTCACCTCCCGGGCACGCCGGGACCGCCGAGCGAGGGGCTGGCGCGGTCCCGCGCGCTGCTGGAGCAGATCGCCGGGGCCGCGTTCCCCGCCTCGTTCACCGACCCGGGCGTCCTGCTCGTCGGCACCGGCCGCCGCCCGCCCACGGACGCGGAGCGGGCCGAGCTGGGTGAGCTGGAGAAGAGGTTGCCGCTGATTCTGGGCTGAGCCGGCCGCCGCTACCTGCTCCGCGCCACCCGGAACACGATGCCGGCCGCCCGCAGCCGCTCGATCAGCGCGTCGCCCATCGCCACCGCCGTGGTGACCTGCCCGGCCGTCGCCGGAAGGTCGTCGAAGGCGAGGCAGAGCGCCGCCTCGGCGAACATCTTCGCCGTCTCGTCGTAGCCCGGGTCCCCGCCCGCGACCTCGGTGAAGACCTGCCGGCCGCCGCCCTCGCCCACGAACCGCACCGTGAACCAGCTCTTCGCCCGCTTCTCCGCGCTCGGCCCGTCCCCGGGCTTGAGCCGGTCGGACAACCAGCGCCGCGCGGGCGGCAGTTGGGCCGCCGTGAACAGCGCGGCGACTCCCGCCACCCCGCCGAGCGCGATCGGCAGCCGCCGTACGGCCGCGTAGTGGCGGTAGCGGAAGTCGGGGCCGTAACGGTCCAGCGCCCTGGCCGACCGGCCCACGATCTGCGCGTCGATCGTCGGCAGTGGCAGCGCCCAGGCGCCGACCTCCCCGGCGAACCGCGGCGCGCCGTTCGGCGTCGTGGCCCGCCGCCCCACCAGTCGGGGCTCGTGCCGCCTCCGGTCCCGCGCGGCGGCCAGCATCTGCCGACCGCGCGCGAACTGGTTGAGCGCCGAGGCGAACGTACCGCCGGAGAACGTCGCGTCCGCCGTCACGAACCCGTCCACCCGCAGCGGCACCCCCTCCGGCAGTTGCCGCACCGTGAAGTACGCGCCCAGGTCGTGCGGCACCGAGTCGAATCCGCACGCGTGCACCAGCCGCGCCCCGGTCTCCCGCGCGCGTGCGTCATGGCGGATGTACATCAGGTCCACGAACTCCGGCTCACCGGTGAGGTCGAGATAGTCCGCGCCCGTCTCGGCGCAGGCGGCGACCAGCTCCTCGCCGTACGTCACGTAGGGGCCCACCGTCGTGGCCACCACGCGCGCGTGCTCGGCGAGCGCTCGCAGCGAGGCCGGATCGGCCACGTCGGCCCGCAGCACCCCGATCTCCGCGCCGCCCGGCAGCCGCTCGCGCAGCGCATCGAGCTTCTCCTCGCTGCGGCCGGCGATCGCCCAGCGCAGCCCTTCGGGCGCGTGCGCGGCGAGGTACTCGGCGGTGAGCGTCCCCACGAAACCCGTCGCTCCGAAGAGCACGATGTCGTACGGACGGTCCGCCCTGTTCAGCCTGCTCATGACACCCCTCGTCCCGCATCACGTGCCGTTGTCGGTGGCCGAGGCTAGCGTGACCGGGGAAATGCACGGACAGTGACCCATCGGTAAATTGGCTAAGCGCTTGCTCGTTCAGGTCTTGTGCCCGGTGGATCGGGTTCTTAGCATCACTGGTGTTACATCAGTTGTGTCACGCCCTCGGGGGCAGGACGGCATGGGGGCTGGATGACCACGGCAACGACGCCAGGGCAGGGCCCGCTGACCGGTGTGCGCGTGCTCGAACTCGCCGGCATCGGACCGGGCCCGTTCGCCGCCATGCTCCTCGCCGACCTCGGCGCCGACGTCGTCCGGGTGGACCGGCCCGGCGGACCGGGACTCGCGATCGACCCGGCGTACGACGTCACCAACCGCAACAAGCGCTCGGTGGTCGTCGACCTCAAGGCCCCCGACGGCGCCGCCCGCGTCCTCGACCTCGCCGCCCACGCCGACATCCTCGTCGAGGGTTACCGCCCCGGCGTCGCCGAGCGGCTCGGCGTCGGCCCCGAGGCCTGCCACGCCCGCAACGCCGGGCTCGTCTACGGCCGTATGACCGGGTGGGGTCAGGACGGGCCGCTCGCCCGGCGCGCCGGGCACGACATCGCCTACATCGCCCTCACCGGCACCCTCGGCATGATCGGCGACCCCGGGCAGCCCCCGGCCGTCCCCGCCAACCTCCTCGGCGACTACGCGGGCGGCTCCCTGTACCTCGTCGTCGGCGTCCTCGCCGCCCTCCACCACGCGCGTGCGACCGGCGTCGGCCAGGTCGTCGACGCCGCCATCGTCGACGGCACCTCCCACCTCGCCGCGATGATCCACGGCATGGTCGCGGCGGGCGGCTGGCAGGACCGGCGCGGCGCCAACCTCCTCGACGGCGGCTGCCCGTACTACGGCACCTACGAGACCGCCGACGGCCGGCACATGGCCGTCGGCGCGCTGGAGCCGCAGTTCTACGACCAGTTCGTACGGGTTCTCGGCATCCCCGAGCACGCCGAGGCCCGCAAGGACTGGACCCGCTGGGGCGAACTGCGCGAGGCCGTCGCCGCCCGCTTCAAGTCCCGTACCCGGGACGAATGGACGGCCGCCTTCGACGGTACCGACGCCTGCGTGGCGCCGGTCCTGTCGCTGACCGAGGCCCCGCACCACCCGCACCTCGCCGCCCGCGGCACCTTCACCGACCACGGCGGTATCACCCAGCCCGCTCCGGCACCCCGCTTCTCGGCGACCCCGACGACGGTCCGCAGCGGCCCGGCACAGCCCGGCGCCGACACCGAGGACGTGGCGCGCGACTGGGACGTGCCGGACCTCGTGAAGGACGAGAACCGATGAGGGGGCGGCAACCGATGAAGGGGCAGAAGCCCATGAACGGCCGCAAGCCCCTGAGCGGTCAGAAGCCCATGAGCGGTCAGAAGTCCATGACCGCTCAGGAATCCACGAAAGGCCTCGACACGGAATGAAGCGGCAGATCTTCGCCCCCGAGCACGACGCGTTCCGCGACACCGTGCGCGCCTTCCTGGACCGGGAGGTGCTGCCGCACTACGCGCAGTGGGAGACGGACGGCATCGTCTCCCGCGACGCCTGGCGCGCGGCCGGCAAGCAGGGCCTGCTCGGACTCGCCGTGCCCGAGGAGTACGGCGGAGGCGGCACCGCCGATTTCCGCTACGCCGCGGTCCTCGCCGAGGAGTTCACGCGCGCGGGCGCCCCCGGCCTCGCCCTCGGCCTGCACAACGACATCATCGGCCCCTATCTGACCGGCCTGGCCACCGACGAACAGCGCCGCCGCTGGCTGCCCGGCTTCTGCGACGGCACACTGATCACCGCCATCGCCATGACCGAGCCCGGCGCCGGCTCCGACCTCCAGGGCATCCGCACGCACGCGGAGGACCGCGGCGACCACTGGATCCTCAACGGTTCCAAGACGTTCATCTCCAACGGCATCCTCGCCGACCTGGTGATCGTCGTCGCGAGGACCACCCCGGAGGGCGGCGCCCACGGCCTGTCCCTGCTGGTCGTCGAGCGTGGCACGGACGGCTTCGAGCGCGGCCGCAACCTCGACAAGATCGGCCAGAAGGCGCAGGACACGGCCGAGTTGTTCTTCCACGACGTCCGGGTGCCCAAGGAGAACCTCCTCGGCGAGCTCAACGGCGCGTTCCTGCACCTGATGACGAACCTCGCCCAGGAGCGCCTCAGCATCGCCGTCGCCGCGATCGCCGCCGCCGAGCACCTCCTGGAGATCACCACGGAGTACGTCAAGGAGCGCGAGGCCTTCGGCCGGCCCCTCGCCACCAAGCAGCACATCCGGTTCGAGATCGCCGAGATGGCCACCGAGTGCGCCGTCACCCGCACGTTCCTCGACCGCTGCATCGAGGATCACTCGAACGGGGAGCTCGACGCCGTCCACGCCTCCATGGCCAAGTGGTGGGCGACCGAACTACAGAAGCGGGTCGCCGACCGGTGTCTGCAACTGCACGGCGGCTACGGCTACATGAGCGAATATCCGGTCGCCCGGGCCTTCACCGACGGCCGCATACAGACGATCTACGGCGGTACGACCGAGATCATGAAGGAGATCATCGGCCGTTCCCTGCTGGGCTGACCCTCACCCTCGACCACCCCCGAAAGGCCACCCTGTGAGCACCGAAGCGTATGTGTACGACGCGATCCGCACCCCGCGCGGCCGTGGCAAGGCGAACGGCGCCCTGCACGGCACCAAGCCCATCGACCTGGTCATCGGACTCATCCACGAGATCCGCGACCGCTTCCCGGGCCTCGACCCGGCCGCGATCGACGACATCGTGCTCGGCGTGGTCGGCCCGGTCGGCGACCAGGGCTCCGACATCGCCCGCATCGCCGCCGTCGCGGCCGGACTGCCGGACACGGTCGCGGGCGTGCAGGAGAACCGCTTCTGTGCCTCGGGCCTGGAGGCCGTCAACATGGCCGCGATGAAGGTCCGTTCCGGCTGGGAGGACCTCGTTCTCGCGGGCGGCGTCGAGTCGATGTCCCGAGTGCCGATGGCCTCGGACGGCGGCGCCTGGTTCAACGACCCGATGACCAACCTCGCCGTGAACTTCGTGCCGCAGGGCATCGGCGCCGACCTCATCGCCACCATCGAGGGCTTCTCACGGCGGGACGTCGACGAGTACGCGGCGCTGTCGCAGGAGCGTGCGGCCACCGCCATGAAGGAGGGCCGCTTCGAGCGGTCCGTGGTCCCGGTCACGGACCGCAGCGGCCTCGTCGTCCTGGACCACGACGAGTTCCCGCGTCCCGGCACCACCGCCGACTCCCTCGCCAAGCTCAAGCCGTCCTTCGCGGACATCGGTGACCTCGGCGGCTTCGACGCGGTGGCCCTCCAGAAGTACCACTGGGTCGAGAAGATCGACCACGTCCACCACGCGGGCAACTCCTCCGGCATCGTCGACGGCGCCTCCCTGGTCGCCATCGGCTCGAAGGAGGTCGGCGAGCGCTACGGCCTCACCCCGCGCGCGCGGATCGTCTCCGCGGCCGTCTCCGGCTCCGAGCCCACCATCATGCTCACCGGCCCCGCCCCCGCGACCCGCAAGGCCCTCGCCAAGGCCGGGCTGACCATCGACGACATCGACCTCGTCGAGATCAACGAGGCCTTCGCGGCGGTCGTCCTGCGCTTCGTGCGGGACATGGGCCTGTCCCTGGACAAGGTCAACGTCAACGGCGGCGCCATCGCGCTCGGCCACCCCCTGGGCGCCACCGGCGCCATGATCCTCGGCTCGCTGATCGACGAACTCGAGCGCCAGGACAAGCGGTACGGCCTCGCCACGCTCTGCGTGGGCGGTGGCATGGGCATCGCCACCATCGTCGAGCGCATCTGACCCCCTCCCGACGGACACGACGGATCACACGGAGCACCTCCACATGAGCACTCAGTCCACGACCATCCGCTGGGAGCAGGACCGCGACGGCGTCGTCACGCTCGTCCTCGACGACCCCGACCAGTCCGCGAACACCATGAACCAGGCGTTCCGCGACTCCCTCGCGTACATCACCGACCGCCTGGAGGCCGAGAAGGACTCCATCCGCGGCATCATCTTCACCTCCGCCAAGAAGACGTTCTTCGCCGGCGGCGACCTGCGCGACCTCATCCGGGTCACCCCGGAGACCGCCCAGGACCTCTTCGACGGCGGCCTGGCCATCAAGCGGAACCTGCGCCGCATCGAGACCCTCGGCAAGCCGGTGGTCGCCGCGATGAACGGCGCCGCCCTCGGCGGCGGCTACGAGATCGCCCTCGCCTGCCACCACCGCGTCGCCCTCGACGCGCCGGGCTCCAAGATCGGCTGCCCCGAGGTCACCCTCGGTCTCCTCCCGGGCGGCGGCGGTGTGGCCCGCACGGTCCGCCTCCTCGGCATCACCGACGCCCTGCTGAAGGTGCTGCTCCAGGGCACCCAGTACAGCCCGCGGCGCGCCCTGGACAACGGCCTGGTCCACGAGGTGGCCGCCACCCAGGAGGAGATGCTCGCCAAGGCACGCGCGTTCATCGAGGCCAACCCCGAGTCGCAGCAGCCCTGGGACAAGCCGGGCTACCGCATCCCCGGCGGCACCCCCGCCAACCCCAAGTTCGCGGCCAACCTGCCCGCGTTCCCGGCCAACCTGCGCAAGCAGACCAACGGCGCCCCCTACCCGGCGCCGCGCAACATCCTCGCCGCCGCGGTCGAGGGCGCCCAGGTCGACTTCGAGACGGCTCAGGTCATCGAGGCGCGCTACTTCGTCGAACTGGCCGCGGGCCAGATCTCGAAGAACATGATCCAGGCGTTCTTCTTCGACCTCCAGGCCGTCAACTCCGGCGCCAACCGCCCCAAGGGCATCGCACCGCGCAAGGTCACCAAGGTCGCCGTTCTCGGCGCCGGGATGATGGGCGCGGGCATCGCCTACTCGTGCGCCCGCGCGGGCATCGACGTCGTCCTCAAGGACGTGTCGGCGGAGGCCGCGGCCAAGGGCAAGGCCTACTCCGAGAAGCTCTGCGCGAAGGCGGTCGGCAGGGGCCGTACGACCCAGGACAAGGCCGACGCGCTGCTGGCGCGCATCACCCCCACGGCCGACCCGCAGGACGTGGCCGGCTGCGACGCGGTGATCGAGGCCGTTTTCGAGAACCCCGAGCTCAAGCACAAGGTGTTCCAGGAGATCCAGCACATCGTCGAGCCCGACGCGCTGCTGTGCTCCAACACCTCGACCCTCCCGATCACGGCCCTGGCCGAGGGCGTGGAGCGCCAGACCGACTTCATCGGGCTGCACTTCTTCTCGCCCGTCGACAAGATGCCGCTCGTCGAGATCATCAAGGGCGAGCGGACGGGGGAGGAGGCGCTGGCCCGCGCCTTCGACCTGGTCCGGCAGATCCAGAAGACGCCGATCGTGGTGAACGACTCGCGCGGCTTCTTCACCTCCCGGGTCATCGGCCACTTCATCAACGAGGGCGTCGCCATGGTCGGCGAGGGCATCGAGCCCGCCTCGGTCGAACAGGCCGCGGCACAGGCGGGCTACCCCGCCAAGGTCCTCTCCCTGATGGACGAGCTGACGCTCACCCTCCCGCGCAAGATCCGCAACGAGTCCAAGCGGGCCGTCGAGGAAGCGGGCGGCACCTGGCCGACGCACCCCGCCGAGGCCGTCATCGACCGTATGGTCGACGAGTTCGACCGCCCGGGACGCAGCGGCGGCGCGGGCTTCTACGACTACGACGACAGCGGCAAGCGCGCCGGACTGTGGCCGGGGCTGCGCGAGCACTTCACCCGCGAAGGCGCGGAGATCCCCTTCGAGGACATGCAGGAACGCATGCTCTTCTCCGAGGCCCTCGACACGGTGAAGCTCCTGGAGGAGGGCGTCCTGACGTCCGTCGCCGACGCCAACATCGGCTCCATCCTCGGCATCGGCTTCCCGGGGTGGACCGGCGGAGTCCTTCAGTACATCAACGGTTACGAGGGCGGCCTTCCCGGCTTCGTGGCCCGCGCCCGTGAACTCGCCGAACGCTACGGAGACCGCTTCACACCGCCGGCGCTGCTGGTGGAGAAGGCGGAGAAGGGGGAGCGGTTCGCGGACGCGTGAGGTGAGGCCCTGGGGGTACCGCCCTCAGGGCCGGCCTTGACCTTGGGGGCTCCGCCCCACCCGAAGCGGCTGAACCGCCGCGGGCACCCGTATCGCTGAGCGACACGGCCACCTTGCCACCCGGCCCCCCGGCGAAGACGCTGACCTGTGACCCGGTCCCCGCCCCCACCGAGGAGCCCCCATGGCAGCCCGCCCCGCCCTCGCCTTCCTGGACATCCTCCGCGGCGAGGGCGTGGACCGGATCTTCGGCAACCCCGGTACCACCGAACTCCCGTTCCTGGCCGCCCTGTCGGAGACCGAGGGCGCCCCCGAGTACGTCCTCGGCGTGCACGAGGGCGCCGTCGTCGCCATGGCCGACGGCTACGCCCGCGCCACCGGCAGGCCCGCCTTCGTCAGCCTGCATGTCGCCGCCGGCCTCGCCAACGGCCTCATCGGCCTCCTCAACACCCGCCGCTCCCGCACCCCGCTCGTCGTCACCGCGGGCCAGCAGGACCGCCGCCACCTCCAGCAGGACCCGATGCTCTCCGGCGACCTCGTCGCCCTCGCGACCCCCGCGGTGAAAGCGGCCTACGACGTCCAGCACGCCCGCGACCTCCCGCTGGCGCTCCGCCGCGCCTTCGCCCTCGCCGTACGCCCGCCCGCGGGGCCGGTGTTCCTGTCCATCCCCATGGACGTGCTGGCGGAGGACACACAAGTCGAGGTCCCCGCCCGCACCCCGACCCCACCGCCCGGCCCGGCCCCGGGCATCGAACGCGCGGCCGTCCTGCTCGGCGACGGCGTTCGCCCCGCGATCGTCGCCGGGGACGGCGTCGGCCGGGAGGACGCCGTCGGGGCGCTGGTCCGGGTGGCGGAGGCCTGCGGGGCGACCGTGCACCACCAGCCCATGGCCGACTGTCTGAACTTCCCGACCACGCACCCCCTGTACGCCGGGATGCTGCCGCCCCGCCACGACGCCATCCGTGCCGCACTCGAACCCCACGACGTGGTGCTGATCGCCGGAGCCCACGCCTTCACCCCCCACCACTACACCCCGGGCCCCGCCCTGCCGCCCGGCCTCACCGTCGTCCAGCTCGACTCCGACCCGGACGAGATCGGCCGCAACTTCCCCGCCGACGCCGGCCTGGTCGGCTCCCTCGCCCCGTCCCTGCACCGCCTCGCCGACCTGCTGCGCGACCGCGTACCTGACCACACCGCGAAGAGCCGCATCCTGCGGGCCGGCGAACAGCACACCGCCGACCGCGACCGCGTCGAGTCCGCGGCCCGCGCCGCCTATTCACCGGCCCCCCTCGCCCCCTGGGCCGCCGCCCACGCCGTCGCCCGGGGTCTGCCGCCCGATACCGCCGTCGTCGAAGAGGCCATCACCGTGGGCCTGTTGCTCCGGCGTCTCCTACGACTCGAACGCCCCGGCAGTTACACCCACACCGTCGGCGGCGGACTCGGCTGGGGCATCGGCGCCGCCGTCGGCCGCGCGCTCGCCGAGCCCGGCCGGCCGGTGGTGGCCGTACTCGGCGACGGCAGCACTCTGTTCGGGCTCCAGGGACTGTGGAGCGCCGCACGTCAGCAGGCCCCCGTCCTGTTCGTGGTGATGAGCAACGGCGTCTACCGCACCCTCCAGGACACCTACACGGCCATGGGCGGCAAGGGCGTCTGTCCCGGAACGGAGCTGGGCGCCCTGGACTTCACCCGGGCAGCCGCCTTCTTCGGCGTGGACGCCGTCAGGGCCGAGAGCGCCGAACATCTGCGGGAACTGGTGGCGGGGGCCGCGCATCTGACGGGGCCGCTCCTGGTCGACGTACCCCTGCGCGAATGATCCGCCACTCACCGCCACCCGCACCTTGTCACCCGGCCGCGCGGGGCACCACCATCGGTCCCTGACGGACGGTCCGACCGCACACCGGCTGATCGGCGAACCGGTCCGCCTCGGCCTGGTGGAACGCACCCTCGACGGCAGCTACCGCGTCGGCCTCGGCCTCTTCGTCCTCGGACAATCCGCCCCGTCCGTAGGAGAGTTGCGCGACGCCGCCCTGCCCTACCTCGGCGACCTCCACGAGGCGACCCACGAGAACGTCCACCTCGCCGCCGCGCAGCCGCACGCCCACCCGGTCCAGGGCGCGGACCCCGCCGTAGGACTTGAACAGCCCCTGGGCCACGAGGATGTCGCCGTACGACGCCGAGCGCGCCCGCGATCAGCAGGACGCGTGATCGGCTTCACCCGCGCCCTCGCCGCCGCGCTCGCGCCGTACGACATCACCGTCAACGCCATCGCACCGGCCATGGTCCGCACGGCCACCGCGGAGCGGACCGTCGGCGCCGACGGCGGCTTCGCGTTCGTCCGCGACCGGCAGGCCGTCCAGCGCACGCAGGAGCCGCCCGACCTGTCAGGAGGCTCCGCCTGCCTCTGACGCGGTCACCCACTCACTGAGCTCCTCCTTCAGCGACCGCTGGAACGTCGTCAGCAGGGCCTGCACCACGATCGGGTGCATATGGGCCGACAGCGACCGCACGTCCTCGGTGTCCCGCTCGGACACCTCGCCGCGGAACAGCTCCGCCAGCTCGTGCGCCGCCACGCGCGCGTGCTCCACGAGCACGTTCCGCGCGGCCAGGATCGACTCCTGGGACAGCGGTACGTCGAGGAGGCGGACGCCGAGCCGCAGCAGCCCCGAGTCGAAGCGGAAGTCCTCCCCGTCCAGCTGGACGACGCCCATCGCCGCGAGCCGCTCGACGTCCTCGTCGGCCAGCGGCCGCCCCGCCCGCCGCTCCAGCTCCCGCCGGTCGGCCGTCTCCGTGGTGTCCGGCGCCCACGAGGCGACGACCGCGCGGTGGATCGCGAGATCGTGCGCGCTCAGGTCGGGCGGCAGCTGCCGCAGATACCGCTCGATCGCGGCCAGCGTCATCCCCTGGTGCTGGAGCTCCTCGATGAGTTCCAGGCGCGCCAGGTGGTCCCTGCCGTAGTGCCCCACCCGGCGCGGACCGATCACCGGCGGCGGCAGCAGGCCCTTGGTGCTGTAGAAGCGGACCGTGCGCACGGTGACGCCCGCCCGAGCGGCCAGTTCATCGACGGTGAGGGTCGGCTTCTCGGTGTCGGCGGTGTCGGCGGTGTCGGTCGTCATGTGCAGCAGTATCGCTGTCTCACCAGTGCTGTGAAACCTCGTGAGCACCCCTCCCGATCTTGTGACATGTCCCGCGGTGTGAGGTCCGCCACCGCGTGAGCCGCGGAGTTCGGGGGAAGGTGGCCCCTTGGTCTGTGCCTCCACCGAGCGCACAGGCCATACGTACGTCAGGACACCCGCGCGTGACCCGCCCGGGCGCCCCCGCACCAGAGAGTGGTACGACCTGTGAGCAAGGACGCCGTGGACACGGCAACAGCCACCGAGGTGGCCCGGACGCCCGCGGACGCGGGTGACGCCGGCTACAGCAAGGACCTCAAGGCCCGCCACGTCAACATGATCGCCATCGGCGGCGCGATCGGCACCGGTCTCTTCCTCGGCGCCGGAGGACGCCTCCACAACGCCGGCCCGGCGCTCGCGATCGCCTACCTGGTGTGCGGGATCTTCGCCTTCTTCGTCGTCCGGGCCCTCGGCGAGCTCGTCCTCTACCGCCCGTCCTCCGGTTCCTTCGTGTCGTACGCGCGCGAGTTCCTCGGCGAGAAGGGCGCGTACGTCGCCGGCTGGATGTACTTCCTGAACTGGTCGACGACCGGGATCGCCGACATCACCGCGATCGCGCTCTACACGCACTACTGGAGCCTGTTCACCGACATCCCGCAGTGGACGCTGGCGCTCGTCGCGCTCGCCGTCGTCCTCGCCGTGAACCTGATCTCGGTGAAGATCTTCGGCGAGATGGAGTTCTGGTTCGCCATCATCAAGGTCGCCACCCTGGTCGGCTTCATGCTCGTCGGCATCTTCCTGCTGGCCACCCAGCACCAGGTGGGCGGTACGACCCCCGGCCCGAGCGTCATCACCGACAACGGTGGCGTCCTCCCGCACGGCCTGATGCCCGTCGTCCTCGTCATGCAGGGCGTGATCTTCGCTTACGCGGCCCTGGAACTGGTCGGCGTCGCCGCGGGCGAGACCGCCGAGCCGGAGAAGGTCGTCCCGCGCGCGGTGAACTCGATCATGTGGCGGGTGGGCCTGTTCTACGTCGGCTCGGTCGTCCTTCTCGCCCTTCTGCTCCCCGGCTCGGTCTACTCGGCCGACGAGAGCCCCTTCGTCACGGTCCTGTCGAAGATCGGCGTCGAGGGCGCCGGCGACGTGATGAACCTGGTGGTCCTGACGGCGGCGATGTCGTCCCTCAACTCCGGCCTGTACTCAACGGGCCGCATCCTGCGCTCCATGGCGACGGCCGGCTCGGCTCCGAGGTTCACCGCCCGCATGAACCGCAGCCAGGTCCCCTACGGCGGCATCCTGCTCACCTGCGCGGTCTGTGTGCTCGGCGTCGGCCTCAACTACCTCATGCCGAGCCAGGCCTTCGAGATCGTGCTGAACGTCGCCTCCCTCGGCATCATCAGCACCTGGGTGATCATCATGGTCTGCCATCTGATCTTCGTCCGCCGCGCGCGGGCCGGTCTGGTCACCCGCCCCGCCTTCCGCCTCCCGTTCAGCCCGGTCACGGAGATCGCCACGATCGTCTTCCTGCTGGCCTGCCTCGGCATGATGGCGAACGACCCCGAGGTCGGCCGCAAGACCCTGCTGCTGATCCCGGTGATCGCGGCGATGCTGGTCGCCGGCTGGTACGCGGTCCGGAACCGGGTGGCGAGGACAGCGGACCGGGAGCTGACCGACCTCACGAAGTAATCCGGAGGCCGTTGTCAGTGGCGGCCTCTACGGTGGCGTCATGTCGGAGATCACTTACGTCCGGGGTGACGCCACCGTTCCGTCGGTGAAGGGCGTCAAGGTGATCGCCCATGTCTGCAACGACATCGGGGGATGGGGAAAGGGCTTCGTGCTCGCCCTCTCGCGCCGCTGGCCCGAGCCGGAGGCGGCGTACCGCGCCTGGCACCGGGGCAGGGCGGCGAACGACTTCGGGCTGGGCGCGGCCCAGTTCATCCAGGTCGAGCCGTATGTGTGGGTGGCCAACCTGGTCGGCCAGCGCGGCATCCGCACGGGCAGCAAGGGCGTCCCCGTCCGGTACGAGGCGATCGACACGGCGCTGGGTCGGCTCGCCGGCAAGGCCGCGGAACTCGGCGCCTCGGTCCACATGCCCCGGATCGGGTGCGGGTTGGCCGGAGGCAAGTGGTCCCGCGTCGAACCGCTGATCGCCGAGCGGCTCGTACGACGGGGGATCGCCGTCACGGTCTACGACCACGGCGACTGACGGGACGGCGAGGAGGCACGCGCCGCCCGCACCCGGCAGCAGGCCGAGGCGGCAGCCCCGGATCAGCCCTGGTCCCCCGGATCAGCCCTGGTCAGCGCCGGATCAGCCCTGTGCCGCGAACGCCCGTAGCAGGCACTCCGTGAGCCTGGCCGCCGCGCTCCCGTCCGGATCGAGGCGCGGGTTGAAGATCGTGACGTCCAGTCCCACCGCCCCGGCGCCGGACAGCGCCGTGCGCAGGACGGTCTCCAGCTCCTCCCAGCTCAGCCCGCCGTCCAGCCGGTAGTCGACGGCGGGCATGACCGCGTCGTCCAGCACATCGACGTCGAGATGCACCCAGAACCCACCCGATCCGTCGGTCCCGGCCTCGGCGGCCCCGTCCGTCAGCAGCCGCACCGCGTGCCGCGCCGCCTCGTCCGCCCCCAGCTCCCGCACCCGGTCGAGGTCCAGCGCGTGCAGTCCCTCCGGCAGCGGCTCCATCCCGAACACGGCCGCCTCCGCCTGGTCCCGGAAGCCGAGGGCGACGACGTCCTCGTCCCGCACCAGCGGCCCGAGTCCGTCCAGATCGGCGAGGGCGGCGGGCCCCCGACCGGTGGCCAGGGCCAGCTCCATCGAGGCCGCCTCGCCGGCCGGCTCCGTCTCCGGCAGATAGAAGTCGGTGTGGCCGTCGAGAAACAGCAGCCCATGGCGCCCCCGGCGGCGCAGGGTGAGCAGATTGCCGAGCAGGATGGTGCAGTCGCCGCCCAGCACCAGCGGGAACCGCCCGGCGTCGAGGGCCTCGCCCACCGCGTCGGCCAGCCGTAGGGAGTGCTCGGCGATCCCGGCCGGATTGAGCACCCCGGTCTCCGGGTCCCGTTCCGGGTCGTACGGGCCCGGCTCGACCGTGCCCACCCGCACCGCGCCCAGACCGTCGGCCAGACCCGCGTCGAGCAGCGCCCGGGGCAGCTCCTCGACGCCGGTCGGCCGCAGCCCCAGCACGGACGGTGCCTCGATGATCGCGACGTCCCGCACTCCGACTCCCTCGTCAGGCGGCGCCGGCAGGCCCATGCGTCCGGCGACGTGGGCCCACCGTAGACCGCGGGAGGGCGCGGAGCGCGGCAGCGCCCACGTCCGGCGAGGCGCCCCACACCGCCTTCCGAGTACCCCTTCTCAGCGGGCAGACGCAGCGCACCGCGACGGTCGGCACAGCCGGCGGAGCGCTGCGCGCTGAGCGCTCAGTGCTCGTGCGCGTCGTTCGTCGCCGCGATCTTCTTCCACGACCTCGGCTGCAACGGTGCGGCCGAAGCCCCCGCGATCGAGGCGGTCCGTGCCGCCGGGGCGGCCGGTTTCGTCGGCTGGAACAGCCAGGTGTCGAACAGCGGCGACAGCGACTGCCCGGACACCTCCTCCGCGTACGTCCGGAAGTCGGCGACGGACGCGTTTCCGTACGCGTGCTTCTGCGGCCAGCCCTTCAGGACCGCGAAGAACGCGTCGTCGCCGATCTCGTTCCGCAGCGCCTGGAGGGCCAGCGCGCCCCGGTCGTAGACGGCGATGTCGAACTGGTTCTCCGGACCCGGGTCACCGGGCTTCACCGTCCAGAACGGGTCGTCGGCCGGGTGCGAGGCGTACACGTAGTCGGCGAGCTCCTGAGCCGTCCCCTCGTCCTCGTGCTCGGACCACAGCCACTGCGCGTACCGCGCGAAGCCCTCGTTGATCCAGATGTCCTTCCAGCCGGACACCGACACCAGGTCGCCGTACCACTGGTGGGCCAGCTCGTGCACGACCACGGACACGTTGGAGCCGTTGGCGAACTGCCGCGGGCTGTAGTACGGCCGGGTCTGCGTCTCCAGCGCGTATCCGGTGGTGGTGTTCGGCACGTACCCGCCGAGGGCGTTGTACGGATACGGCCCGAAGTACCCGCTCAGCCAGTCGGCGACCTCACCGGTCCGCTCGATGCTGGCCCGCGCGGCACCGTCGTTGGCGCCGAGGTCCTTGCTGTAGGCGTTGACGACCGGAATGCCGCTCTCGGTCGTCCCCGTGGTGATGTCGAACTTCCCGACGGCCAGCGTCGCGAGATAGGTGGCCTGGGGCTTGTCGGACCGCCAGTTGTAACGGGTCCAGCCCAGGCGTGAACTCGTCGACTGGAGCGTGCCGTTGGAGATGGCCTGGCTGCCGTCCGGTACCAGGACGGACACGTCATAGGTCGCTTTGTCGAGCGGGTGGTCGTTGCTCGGGAACCACCACCAGGCCGACTCGGGCTCGTTCGCGCCGACCCCGCCGTCCGGAGTGCGGTGCCAACTGGTGAAGCCGTACGCCTGCTTCGACGACGGCACTCCGCTGTACCGCACGACGACGGTCACCGAAGTGCCCTTCGCCAGCGGCGACTTCGGGGTGATCTCCAGCTCGTGCTCGCCGGAGGTGGTGAACGACGCCTTCGCGCCGTTGACCCGCACCTCGGAGACGTCCAGCAGGAAGTCCAGGTTGAAGCGGGACAGGTCCTGTGTGGTGCGGGCCAGAAGGGTCGCCGTGCCCTCCAGCTCGTCCGTCGCCGGCTGGTACTTCAGCCGCAGGTCGTAGTGGGAGACGTCGTATCCGCCGTTGCCGTAGGCCGGGTAGTAGGGGTCGCCGATGCCCGGGGCGCCAGGGGAGTAGCTCGCGGCCGATGCCGGGATCGCCAGCAGGACGGACGCGGCGGCGAGTGCGCCCGGCGCGATGATTCTGCGGTGCACGAAAGCTCCAAGTCGTAGGGGCACGAAGTCTGTTCGGAGCCTATTCAGTACCTGTGGGCCCGTAGGTGTCCACGCCCACCACTGTCACACGATCGCCATTCGGCCGTCATGAGTGAACCCACGCCCCCTTCATGTCAAACGGCCCTCTTTTGCACGGGAGTTGACCGCTGTACCGTCCGCGCATGCCGATACGCACGCGCTTCACGATCTGGAGACAGCTCGCCACGGCGGCCACCGCCGCCCTGCTGGCCACGTTCCTCACCCCCGCCGCCGCACAGGCCGCGCCGCGTGAGAGCCAACCCGTCTACTCCTACGAGAACGCCGTCCGCGAGGCCGTCTGGGTGGACACCGGCCTGGACGGGGACGGCGACGGCAAGCACGACCGCGTGGCCGTCGACATCGTCCGCCCCCGCGAAGCCGCCGGGCAGGGCCGCAAGGTTCCGGTCATCATGGACGCCAGCCCGTACTACTCCTGCTGCGGGCGCGGCAACGAGAGCCAGAAGAAGACGTACGACGCGAACGGCGACGTCGTCCAGATGCCGCTCTTCTACGACAACTACTTCGTGCCCCGCGGCTACGCCTTCGTCGGCGTCGACCTCGCGGGCACCAACCGCTCCGACGGCTGCGTGGACGTCGGCGGCCGCTCGGACATCCTCTCCGCGAAGGCCGTCGTCGACTGGCTGAACGGCCGCGCCAAGGCGTACACCAGCCGTACGGGCACCACAAAGGCCAAGGCCACCTGGACCAACGGCAGAACCGGCATGATCGGCAAGAGCTGGGACGGCACCATAGCCAACGGCGTCGCCGCGACCGGCGTCGAGGGACTGAGGACGATCGTCCCGATCAGCGCCATCTCCTCCTGGTACGACTACTACTTCCAGCAGGGCGCCCCGCTCTACGACTCCGGCCCCGACTGGCTCTCCGACTACGTCGACAGCCCCGACGCCCGCGCCAAGTGCGCCGCCGTCCAGCAGAAGATCGTCGACGGCGCTCCGCGCACCGGCGACTGGACCGGCTTCTGGACCGAGCGGGACTACGTCAAGAACGCCGCCAAGGTGAAGGCCAGCGTCTTCGCCATCCACGGCCAGCAGGACCTCAACGTCCGGATGAAGCACCTCGGCCAGTGGTGGGACGCTCTCGCCAAGCACGGCGTCGAGCGCAAGATCTGGCTCTCCCAGACCGGCCACGTCGACCCCTTCGACTTCCGCCGCGCGGAATGGGTCGACACCCTGCACCGCTGGTTCGACCATGAACTCCTCGGCTACGACAACGGCATCGACCGCGAGCCGATGGCCGACATCGAACGCCACCCCGACCAGTGGGTGACCTCCAAGGTCTGGCCCCCGCGCGGCACCAGCGCCGCCACCCTGCGCCCCGCCCAGGGCGCCCAAGACGGCGTCGGCACCCTCGGCCTCACCAAGGGCACCGGCACCGAGACCTTCACCGACAACCCGGCGCTGAGCGAGACCGACTGGGCCGCGCAGATCGACGCCTCCACCCCCGACAAGGCGGGCTTCACCACCGGCGCCCTCACCGAGGACCTGCGCATCTCCGGCTCCTCGAAGGTCACCGTCACCGCCACGCCCACCACGTCCACGGCCCATCTCTCCGCCGTCCTCGTGGACCTCGGCCCGAACACCATCCGGGACTACGCGGCGAGCGGCGAGGGCATCAGCACCCTCACCGACCGCACCTGCTGGGGCGTCAGCACCGCCGGCGACAGCGCCTGCTTCAAGGTGACCCAGGCCAAGACCGCCGACGTCGACTACGAGGTCGTCAGCCGCGGTTGGGCCGACCTCGGCACCTACGCCAACCCCGGCAAGGGCGTCCCGCTCACTCCGGGCAAGGCGTACACGATCACCCTCGACCTGGCCGCCACCGACCATGTCGTCCCGGCCGGTCACCGGCTCGCCCTGATCGTCGCGGGCACCGACAAGGACCTGATCGACCCCCCGTCCACCACGCCGACGCTCACCCTGGACCTGTCCCGCACGAAGGCGAGCGTCCCGCTGGTCGGTGGCACCCCGGCCTTCGCGCACGCCACCGACGGCGCCGCCACCGCCGTACCGGAGGCCACGGAACTCGACGGTGTCCAGGCGCCTCGGTCCGTGCAGCGCGTCCCGGAGTAATCCGACATCGGCGGTTGAAAACCGGGCCATTTGCGGTACCTGTGGTAGGCCGTATCCATGGGTTTCGGGAGAAGGTGCCGCAAATGACGGAAGACATGAAGAAAAGGGGTGGCGGGGAGGGCTCTTCGGGCCTTCCCCGCGACCACACCACCGACCGCGTGGTGTTCGGGGTCACCGCCGTCATCACCGTGGCCTTCGTGATCTGGGGCTCCACGGCGACGGACTCGCTGGAGAGCGTCTCCACGAAGATGCTCAACGGCCTGATCAAGAACGGCGGTTGGGCCTTCATGCTGGCCGCCTCCTGCTTCGTGGTCTTCGCGCTCTGGCTCGCGGTCAGCCGCTACGGCCGTATCCACCTCGGCGCCGAGGGCGAGGAGCCCGAGTTCCGCACCGTGTCATGGGTCGCGATGATGTTCAGCGCGGGCATGGGCATCGGTCTGATGTTCTACGGCGTGAGCGAACCCCTCGCCCACTACACGGCCCCGCCCCCCGGCACCGACCCCGCCGACTCCGGTGACCGCATGGAGACGGCAATGGCGACCACCCTCTTCCACTGGACGCTGCATCCCTGGGCGATCTACGCGGTGGTCGGCCTCGCCATCGCCTACAGCACCTTCCGCAAGCGCCGGCGCCAGACCATCAGCGCGGTCTTCACCCCGCTGATCGGGGAGCGGCACGCAGAGGGCGGCGTGGGCCGGGTCATCGACATCCTCGCGATCATCGCCACCATCTTCGGCTCCGCGGCCTCCCTCGGGCTCGGCGCGCTCCAGATCGGCTCCGGATTCCAGGAGCTGGACTGGATGGACGACGTCAGCACCGGTCTGCTCGTCGCGATCATCGCCGTCCTCACCCTGGCCTTCGTCGCGTCGGCCGTCTCGGGTGTCGAGAAGGGCATCCAGTGGCTGTCCAACACCAACATGGTGCTCGCCCTGATCCTCGCCGTGTTCGTGTTCATCGCCGGGCCCACGATCATCGTCCTCGACCTGCTGCCCACCTCGGTCTTCGCCTACCTCGGCGACCTGCCCCAGCTCGCCGGCCGCACCGAGGCGAGCGGCGGCAAGGGCGTCGCCGACTGGCTGGGCAGCTGGACCGTCTTTTACTGGGCCTGGTGGATCTCCTGGACGCCCTTCGTCGGCATGTTCATCGCCCGCATCAGCCGCGGCCGGACCATCCGCCAGTTCGTCGGCGGCGTCATCCTCGTCCCCAGCACGGTCAGCCTGATCTGGTTCGCCGTCTTCGGCGGTACGGCGATGAAGCTGAAGGAGGGCGGCGCGCTCGCCGGCGAGGACACCCCCGAGGGCCAACTCTTCGGCGTGCTCCAGGAGTTCCCCATCGCCACCGCCACCAGCCTGCTGGTGATGATCCTGGTCGGCATCTTCTTCGTCTCGGGAGCCGACGCCGCCTCCATCGTGATGGGCACGCTCTCCCAGAAGGGCGCCCTCGAACCCGGCCGGTTCGTCGTGGTGTTCTGGGGCATCGTCACCGGTGCCGTCGCCGCCATCATGCTGCTCGTCGGCAGCGGCCAGGGCGACGCCCTCACCGGTCTGCAAAACCTCACCATCCTGGCCGCCGCGCCCTTCGTCCTGGTGATGATCGGCATGTGCGTCGCCCTCATGCGCGACCTGCGCCGCGACCCGGTCATCGTGCGCGGCGAGATGGGCTCCGAGGCCGTCGAGCTCGCCGTGATCGAGGGCCACAGGAAGTACGACGGCGAGTTCGAGATCAAGGTCGGCCCGGGCCCGGGCACCGAGACGGAGGGCGACCCACTGGGCCACGACCACAGTTGGGCTCCGCCGCGACAGCAGTGACGAATCCGCGGGCCGGCGGGGGCTGGTCGAGCCCACGCGGCGGCAGCCGCACATCGGCACGGCCCCGCGCCCCTTTCGGGGTGCGGTCGTGCCAGGACGGATTCAGGTTGTGGCCAGCCCCGCGGCCTCCTCCGCACATCCCCACGCCACCGTCACGCCCGCGCCGCCGTGCCCGTAGTTGTGCACCAACACCCGCCCGCCGGGCAGGAGTTCACGCTCCAGCCGGACCGCGTGCCGCGCCGGCCGCAGCCCCACCCGGTGGTCCAGCACCCGCGCTCCCGCGATCTCCGGCCGCAGCGCCGCACACCGCCCTACGATCGCCTCGGCCACGGCGGGATCCGGCTGCGTGGACCACTCGCCCTCGACTGCCGTACCGCCCAGCAGCAGCCGCCCCGGCTGCGGGAAGAAGTACGCCAGCTCCCCGTCGGCGCCCGTCGACACCACCCAGGTCCGGATGCCCGGGTTCTCGACCACGACCAGCTGCCCCCGCACCGGCACCATCGACTCGTCCGGCACCAGCTCACGCGCACCGAGCCCCGTGCAGTTGACCACCACCGGCGCCTCGACCTCCGCCAGGTCGGACACCGTACGCGTCTCGACCACCCCGCCCGCCTCGACGAACCGCCGCCTCAGCCACGGCAGATGCGCCGCCATGTCGACCAGCGGGAGCCGTGCCCACAGTCCGGTCCCGGCGTACTCCTCGGCGGTGACCGGCCGGAGCCCCGGCAGCCGGGCGGTCAGCCAGCCGAACCCGTCGTCCAGCTCCTCCTCGCCCAGCACCCCTTCGACCATGCGTACGCCGGTACGGTCCGGGTCCGCCGCCAGCTCCTCGTACACGTCCAGCGAGCGCAGCGCCCACCCGCGCGCCGACGCGACCGGCCTGATCCGGTACGGCCACCACAGCGCCCCGGCGACCGCCGAGGTGGTCCGCTCGACCGGGTCCCGCGTCCACACCCGCACCCGACGGCCACGCTCGGCCAGCACCACGGCGGTCGTCAGCCCGATCACGCCACCACCGACCACCACGACATCGCCGCTCAGCTCACTGTCCACGACCGAAACGTAGCGGAATGTGTCATGCCGTGCTCAGAGGGCGCTTGCTGCGGGAATACTCGCAGCATGTCTGCCGAGTACGCGACCTTCGGCCTGGCACCGGCGATGCGTGCCGGTGGCGTCCTCGTCAACGGTGACTACCAAGTCCACCGCGACTTCGTGGACTTCATCGTCGACGGACGACCGTTGCTCTTCCAGCTCTCCGACCTCGACGCCGTCTCCCCACTCGCCTCGGACGTACCACCGTCGATCTTCACCGCCCAGGTCCGCAGTCTCCTGCTGGAGACGGACGCCCCGCTTCCGGGCGGGCGCTATGTCATCTACGGCTGCCCCGAGTGCGAGGACCTCGCCTGCGGTGCCGTCACCGCGGTCATCGAGAAGGAGGGCGCCGACTACATCTGGCGGGACTTCGCCTGGCAGACCGACGAGCAGGCCGACCTGGAGCTCAACGGCTACCACGGCATCGGCCCCTTCCGCTTCCACGGCGCCGACTACCGCGCGGCCCTCGACTCCCTGCTCTCCTCCGGCACCGCGAGCCCACGCCGCCGTGTCCTGCTGATCGGCGCCCGCGTCGCCCTCCTCGCCAAGCTCGCCGCCGCCCTGCGCGCCATCGGCATCGGCGCCGACATCGCCCACGACGCCGACGGCGTCCCCGCCGACGAACTGCGCGGCTACGGAGCCGTCGCCTTCGGCCGGGCGATCGGCGAGGCGGAACGTGCCTCCGTGCGCCGCGCCTTCGACCGCGCCGGCGTGGACGTGACCTACGTGAACGGACTCGCCCCGATCGTCCCCCTCCTCGTCGCCCAGATCGAACACGCCCTCGACCGCAGCCCCGAGGACCAGCGCCGGCTGACCCGCCTGGTCGCCGCCGACGGCGAGGCGGGCGTCGAGGTCACCTCGCCCTGCCGGGTACGGCTCACCGCGTACCGTCTCGACCGGTTCTTCCGCACCCAGGCCCAGGAGGTCTTCGACGGCGTCCTGGAGGCGGGCCGGCATCGCATCCCCCTGGACGCGAGGGCGGTGAAGGGGGAGGCCTTCGTGGTGGCCCGGACGTCGGGGAGCGTGCTGGTGGAGGCGATGGCCCATGGACGGGCGGCGGGAGGGAGCCGCTGATACGCCGGGGGAGACCCGCCGCCCGGCCTCGCTAAAATCGATCCCCTGATGACTGCCACCCTCGTCGCCAAGAACCTCGCCGCCGGCCACGGCGACCGCTCCCTGTTCACCGGGCTCGACCTCGTCGTCGCGCCCGGTGACGTCATCGGGCTGGTCGGCGCCAACGGCGCGGGCAAGTCCACCCTGCTCAGGCTGCTCGCCGGGCTGACCGCACCGGAGGAGGGCGAGCTGCGCCTCTCCCCGCCGACCGCCACCGTCGGCCACCTCCCGCAGGAACCGGAGCGCCGCCCCGGCGAGACGATCCGCGCCTTCCTGGCCCGCCGCACCGGCGTCGCCGAGGCCCAGCGCGTCATGGACGAGGCGACCCAGGCCCTCGTCGACGGCGCGCCCGGCGCCGACGACGCCTACGCCACCAGCCTGGAGCGCTGGCTCGACCTCGGCGGCGCGGACCTCGACGAACGCGCCGAGGAGATCGCCGACTCCCTCGGCCTGACCGTGGACCTCGACCAGCCGATGACCTCCCTGTCCGGCGGCCAGGCGGCCCGCGCCGGACTCGCCTCCCTGCTCCTGTCCCGCTACGACGTCTTCCTCCTCGACGAGCCCACCAACGACCTCGACCTCGACGGCCTGGAGCGCCTGGAACGTTTCGTGAGCGGTCTGCGCGCCGGCACCGTCGTCGTCAGCCACGACCGCGAGTTCCTCACCCGCACCGTCACCAAGGTCCTCGAACTCGACCTCGCCCAGCAGCAGATCAACCTCTACGGCGGCGGCTACGAGGCCTATCTGGAGGAGCGCGACGTGGCCCGCCGGCACGCCCGCGACGACTACGAGGAGTACGCCGACAAGAGGGCGTCGCTCCAGGACCGGGCCCAGATGCAGCGCTCCTGGATGGACAAGGGCGTCAAGAACGCCCGCCGCAAGGCGAACAACGACAACGACAAGATCGGCCGCAAGTTCCGCAGCGAGGCCAGCGAGAAGCAGGCCGCGAAGGCCCGCCAGACCCAGCGCATGATCGAACGCCTCGACGTGGTCGAGGAGCCCCGCAAGGAGTGGGAACTGCGTATGGAGATCGCCTCGGCGCCCCGCTCGGGGTCGGTCGTGGCGACCCTGCGCGACGCGGAGGTACGGCGCGGCGACTTCACCCTGGGCCCGGTCTCCCTCCAGCTCGACTGGGCGGACCGTGTGGCGGTGACGGGCGCGAACGGCGCCGGCAAGTCGACCCTGCTGGCCGCACTGCTGGGCAGGGTGCCGCTGACCGCCGGCCAGGCTTCGCTCGGCTCCGGCGTCCTGATCGGAGAGGTCGACCAGGCCCGCAAGCTGTTCCACGGCGACGAGTCGCTGCTGGACGCCTTCGGGGCGGCCGTCCCGGACACCGAGCCGGCCGAGGTCCGCACCCTGCTGGCCAAGTTCGGCCTGAAGGCGGACCACGTGCTGCGCTCGGCGGCGACCTTGTCCCCGGGCGAGCGCACCCGCGCGGCGCTGGCCCTGCTCCAGGGCAGGGGCGTCAACCTCCTGGTCCTGGACGAGCCGACCAACCACCTGGACCTACCGGCCATCGAACAGCTGGAACAGGCCCTGGACGCCTACGAGGGCACGCTCCTCCTGGTCACCCACGACCGCAGAATGCTGGACGCGGTGAGCGTGACCCGCCGCTTGGAGGTCTCAGCAGGCAAGGTGAGCGAAGCCCCCTGAGGGGCGCGGGGAACTGCGCGACCAGCCACAACCGGCCCGCAGTTCCCCCACAACCGCTACCGCCCCTTCTTCTTCGGATCCAACAGCCCCGCACGCCGAAGCGCGTCAGCCATCGCCCCGTTGGCAGGCGCCGGAGCCTGCCGCTGCTGGCGCTGCTGAGGCGGCCGCCCACCCCGCTGCCGACGCTCACCCCCGCCACCCTGCGCACCCTGCGGCCCCTGCGGAGCCTTCTCGTCATCGAGCCGCAGCGTCAACGAGATCCGCTTGCGCGGAATGTCGACGTCGAGCACCTTCACCTTGACGATGTCACCGGGCTTGACCACGTCGCGCGGGTCCTTCACGAACGTCTTCGACAGCGCGGACACATGCGCCAGCCCGTCCTGGTGGACACCGACGTCGATGAACGCCCCGAAGGCCGCCACGTTCGTCACCACGCCCTCCAGCACCATCCCGGGAGCGAGGTCGGAGATCTTCTCGACGCCCTCCTTGAAGGTGGCCGTCTTGAACGCGGGCCGCGGGTCACGCCCCGGCTTCTCCAGCTCCTTGAGGATGTCCGTGACGGTGGGCAGACCGAACGTCTCGTCCACGAACTCCTGCGGCCGCAGCGAGCGCAGCACACCGGTGTTGCCGATGAGGGAGGCGACCTCCTGCCCGGAGGTCTTCACCATGCGCCGGACGACCGGGTAGGCCTCCGGGTGCACGCTGGACGCGTCCAGCGGGTCGCCGCCGCGGATGCGGAGGAAGCCCGCGCACTGCTCGTAGGCCTTGGGGCCGAGCCGGGCCACCTTCTTCAGCTCCGTACGGGAGGTGAACGGCCCGTTGGTGTCGCGGTGCGACACGATGTTCTCGGCGAGCCCGGAGGTGATGCCGGAGACACGCGAGAGAAGCGGGGCGGAGGCGGTGTTCACGTCCACGCCGACGCCGTTCACACAGTCCTCGACCACCGCGTCCAGTGAACGCGACAGCTTCACCTCGGACAGGTCGTGCTGGTACTGGCCGACACCGATCGACTTCGGGTCGATCTTCACCAGCTCGGCGAGCGGGTCCTGGAGGCGGCGCGCGATGGAGACCGCGCCGCGCAGCGACACGTCCATGTCGGGCAGCTCCTGCGAGGCGAACGCGGAGGCCGAGTACACGGACGCGCCCGCCTCGGACACCATCACCTTGGTGAGCTTCAACTCCGGATGCCTGGTGATGAGTTCACCGGCGAGCTTGTCGGTCTCCCGGGACGCCGTGCCGTTGCCGATCGCGATCAGCTCGACCGAGTGCCGGGCGGCGAGCACGGCCAGCTTGGCGAGCGCCTCGTCCCACTTGTTGGCCGGGACGTGCGGGTAGATGACGTCCGTGGCGACCACCTTGCCGGTGGCGTCGACGACGGCGACCTTCACACCCGTACGGAAGCCCGGGTCGAGGCCCAGCGTCGCGCGCGTGCCGGCCGGGGCGGCGAGCAGCAGGTCGCGGAGGTTCTTGGCGAACACGTCGACCGCCTCGTCCTCGGCGGCCGTGCGCAGCCGCAGCCGCAGGTCGATGCCGAGGTGCACGAGGATGCGGGTGCGCCAGGCCCAACGGACGGTGTCCTTCAGCCACTTGTCGGCGGGGCGGCCACGGTCGGTGATGCCGAACTTGTGGGCGACGATCCCCTCGTACGACGAAGGCCCCTCGGTCGCTTCCTCGGGCTCCAGGACGAGATCGAGGACGTCCTCCTTCTCGCCGCGCAGCATCGCCAGGACGCGGTGCGAGGGCAGGTCCTTGAACGGCTCGGCGAAGTCGAAGTAGTCGGCGAACTTGGCGCCCGCCTCCTCCTTGCCTTCCTTCACCTTCGCGGCCAGGCGCCCACGCACCCACATGCGCTCGCGCAGTTCGCCGATCAGGTCGGCGTCCTCGGAGAACCGCTCCGTGAGGATCGCGCGGGCGCCGTCCAGCGCGGCCTGCGGGTCGGCGACGCCCTTGTCTGCGTCGACGAACGCGGCGGCAGCGGCGAGCGGGTCGACCGTCGGATCGCCGAGGAGCCCCTCCGCGAGGGGCTCGAGCCCGGCCTCGCGCGCGATCTGCGCCTTGGTGCGCCGCTTGGGCTTGTACGGCAGGTAGATGTCCTCAAGCCGCGCCTTGGTCTCGGCGCCGCGGATCCGCGCCTCCAACTCCTCGGTGAGCTTGCCCTGCTCGCGCACCGACTCGAGGATCGCGGTCCGCCGCTCCTCCAGCTCCCGCAGATAGCGCAGCCGCTCCTCGAGCGTGCGCAGCTGCGCGTCGTCGAGCATCTCGGTCGCTTCCTTGCGGTAGCGGGCGATGAAGGGCACCGTCGAACCGCCGTCGAGCAGCTCCACGGCGGCCTTGACCTGCCGCTCCCTTACGCCGAGCTCCTCGGCGATCCTTCCTTCGATGGACCCAACGCCGATGGGGGTGCGTGTCGTCACGATCCCGTACCGCCTTCTCACAGAGGTTGCGCGGCAATTGTGGCAGGTGGCACGGACACTGGGGGATCAGGGCGCGGCCATCAGGCGCGGCGACCGCGTGCAGAACCTGAGGCTCCGCCGAAGAGCCGGGCCAGGGCCCGGAAGGGCAGCGTCACGACGGTGGCGATGGCGCCGGCGATCTGGCGCAGGACATCTGCGATGGCACGGAACACGAGCATCTCCTCTCCTCGTCCGGCCACGACGACCGGACGGGCCCCGAGTACCTCACCCGTGCCACGCCATGCGCCCCCTCGTCCGGGTCCGGCTTCAGCCCTTCCCGATCAGGTCCGCCGGATACGCTCCCGCCGCCATGGCCGCCCGCGCGAACCCCGTGCCGAGTTCCGTCAGACGGGCCACGCCCGGCGCGCCCAGGTGTTCGTACGGCGCCCGGTCCAGGCGGTCCGTCATGTCCTCGATCTCCGCGCGCAGCGCCACACCCCGCTCGGTGAGCTCGCCGGCCTCGTCCAGCAGGTCGCGGTCCCGGAGTCGGCGGATCGCCGCGTCCCAGTCCTCCTGGGTCCAGCCGCGTGTGGTGAAGATCCACTTCGGGGTCATGCCGCGACCGGTCGCGGTGTGCGTCACCAGGGCCTCCAGACCGTCGAGGCCCGCGGCCAGCAGCGCGGCGAGATGCCCGTCGCCCCGGTGCTCGCGCAGCAGGGTCGTGGCGTGGAAGTACGCCAGGTGCGGCTCCTCGGGCACCGGCAGGTCCGCGTGGGCCGCGTACAGCGGCCGGGCGCTGCGCGAACCGGCCTCGGCGGCCCGCAGCGCGAGCTCCGCGGCCTCCGCGATCTCCGGGGACGTGACCGCGTCCTCGCCCAGCAGCCGCCGCAGGGACGCGTCCACGGCACGCGTGCGTGCCGCGAGGACGGCCTCCGGTGAGGCGGTCTCCCACACCGCGGGGACATGCCGGGCCACCAGCTCGTGCCGGTAGTTGTAGAAGGCCGCCGTGACCGTTCCGGCGCCCACCCGGCCCATCGCGGCGGCCCGCACCGCGAAGTTGACGGCCCGGGGGTGCGTGATCCCGATCCCCGCCAGTTCGGTGCCCAGCTCTGGGGCGAAGTAGGAGGTGGCGTGCAGGGAGTTGAGCACGTTGTGGCAGCGGCGGCCGGACCGCGGCTCAAGGGCGGCAGAAGTCATGCCCGGCAGGTTACCAACCGCTTGGTACGTAGCCCATTGGGGTGGCGGCCTCTGTGCGGCGGACCGTGGCAGGAAAGGTGGGGTGCTCGTCATTGCGGCCATATCGCGGGCCGCGAAGAATCGACGACATGACGCAGCGAACCGTCCTCGTCGTCCTCTTCGACGACGTGCAGAGCCTCGATGTCACCGGCCCCCTGGAGGTGTTCGCCGGGGCCGAGACGCACACGCCGGGCACCTACCGCATCCGTACCGCCTCCCTGGACGGCGCCCCCGTGCGCACCTCCAGCGGCCTGACCGTCGTACCGGATCTGGCCCTGCCCGACGCGCCCGCCCCGCACACCCTGCTCGTCCCGGGCGGGCAGGGGACCCGCCGCCCCGACCCGCTCCTGACCGACTGGCTGCGCGCGAACGGGCCGCGGGCCGAGCGGCTGGTCTCGGTGTGCACCGGGGCGATCCTGCTCGCCGAGGCGGGCCTCCTGGACGGCCACCGCGTCACGACCCACTGGGCGTACAGCGACACGCTCGCCCGCGATCACCCCGCCGTCGACGTCGAGCCCGACCCGATCTACATCCGGGACGGCAGCGTCGCCACCTCCGCCGGCGTCACCTCGGGCATCGACCTCGCCCTCGCACTGGTCGAGGAGGACCTGGACCGGGACGTGGCGCTGACGATCGCCCGCTATCTGGTCGTCTTCCTCCGCAGGCCCGGCAACCAGGCCCAGTTCAGCGCCCAGTTGGCTGTGCAGACGGCGCGGCGCGAGCCGCTGCGCGAGGTCCAGCGGTGGATCAGCGAGCACCCGGGCGCCGACCTCACCGTCGAGTCCCTCGCCGCCCGCGCCCGGCTCTCCCCGCGCCACTTCGCCCGCGCCTTCCAGGCCGAGACCGGCACGACCCCCGGCCGCTATGTCGACCGGGTCCGTCTCGAACACGCCCGGCGCCTGCTGGAGGACTCCACCGACGGCGTCGAGGAGATCTCCCGGGCCAGCGGCTACGGCACCCCCGAGGCCATGCGCCGCGCCTTCGTCAGAACACTCGGCGCCTCACCGGCCGAGTACCGCCGCCGGTTCCACCCGGTACCGGCCCACTGAAGGGACCACACCGACCGTGCAGATCGCCATCCTCCTCTTCGACCGCTTCACCGCCCTCGACGCGGTCGGACCCTACGAGACCCTCGGCCGCCTCCCCGACGCGGAGACCGTCTTCGTCGCCGAGCGCACCGGCCCGCACCGCACCGACACCGGGAACCTCGCCATCACCGCCGACAAGACCCTCGCCGAGGTGCCGAACCCGGACATCGTCGTCGTGCCCGGAGGGCCCGGGCAGACCCCGCAGATGGAGAACCCGGTGCTGCTCGACTGGCTCCGCGCCGCCGACGCCACCAGCACCTGGACGACGTCCGTGTGCACCGGGTCCCTGCTGCTGGCCGCCGCCGGATTGCTGGAGGGCCGGCGCGCGACCTCCCACTGGCTGGCCCTGGACTTCCTGAAGCAGTTCGGCGCCGAGCCGACCGGGGAGCGGGTCGTCTTCGACGGCAAGTACGTCACCGCGGCCGGCGTCTCCTCCGGCATCGACATGGGGCTCACCCTGCTCGGCCGGCTCGCCGGCGACGAACACGCCCAGGCCGTACAGCTGTTGACCGAGTACGACCCGCAGCCGCCCTACGACGCCGGCTCACCGGAGAAGGCCCCGGCCCACCTCGTCGAGGAGTTCCGCACCAGGAGCCGCTTCCTCCTGACGTAGGTCCCGTCCTGACGCGGGGCTCAACCGGACGTGGTCCAGGTGAAGCGCGGCTGCCTGCGCTCCAGGAACGCGGCGACGCCCTCCGCGGTGTCGCCGCTGCCGCGCGCCTGCTCGGTCCAGTGACCGTCCCGGTCCGTCAGCCCGCCCGCGAACTCCTTCGCCGCCGCCTGCGTCAACTGCGAGCGGGACACCAGGATCCGGGTGAACTCGGCGACCCGCTTGTCCAGTTCGCCCTCCGGCAGCACCTCGTCCACGAGGCCGGTGCGCAGCGCCCGCTCCGCGTCGATCAACTCGCCCGAGAACAGCAGGTACTTGGCGGCGGACGGCCCCACCAGCGCCACCAACCGCCGTGTGGAGGACGCCGGATACACGATCCCCAGCTTCGCCGGTGTCACCCCGAACAGAGAGCCCTGCTCCGCGAACCGCAGATCGCAGGCCGCCGCGAGCTGGGAGCCGCCGCCCACGCAGTGCCCCCGGATCGCGGCCACCGTCGGCTTCGGGAAAGCGGCGAGCGCCTCCTCGGCGGCGACCGCAAGGCCCTGCGCCTCCTCCGGTGACCCGCGCAGCGTGGAGATGTCGGCTCCGGCGCAGAACGTGCCGCCCTCGCCGGTCAGCACCAGCGCCCGTACGTCCGGATCGGCGGCCAGCGTGTCGAGCAGCGGCGGCAGCGACCGCCACATCGCGGCCGTCATGGCGTTGCGCTTGGCCGGGTGGTGGATGACGACGGTGGCGACCGAGTCGGTCACGCCGTGCTGCAACTGGGGCTCCATGGCCGGATGCTAACCGGACCCGCCGACCGTACGATCGGGGAGGGGCTCCCGCGCGAGGAGGTGCCGATGGCCAGGGACGGCAAGGGCAACGCCGGCAGGCGCACGGACGAGACCGCGAAGCTGAGCCGGGGCTTCGGCTGGCTGGCCGCACTCGGCGTGATCCTGGTCCTCGCGGGACTCGTGGGGCTGATCTACACCGGGGTGGCCACGCTCACCTCGATGATCCTGTTCGGCTGGCTGCTGCTCATCGGCGGCGTCGTGGGCCTGCTGCACGCGATCCAGGCGCGCGGCACCAACTTCTTCTGGCTCGGCGTGGTCGTCGCCGCCCTGAACATCGCGGCCGGCGTGGTCGTCATCAGCCGGCCCGAGGCCGCGGCCGCGGCGCTGACCATGTTCGCCGCGCTGCTCTTCCTCACCGGTGGGGTGTTCCGGCTGGCCGGCAGCCTGGTGGTGCGGGGGCCGCAGTTCGGCTGGACGCTGGTGCAGGGCGCCTTCGGTCTGCTCCTCGGCATCCTCGTGCTGGCCTCCTGGCCGAGCAGCAGCAAGTACGTCATCGGCTGCTTCTTCTCGCTCGCGCTGCTCTTCGACGGCCTCGGTCTGATCGCCACCGGCTACGGCGGCCGGCGCATCGTCGGCATGGTCTCCGACCGGCTCGCCGCCGAGGACGACACACGGAGCGAATCGGGCGAGGCGCCCACCAAACCCGTACAACCCGAATAGTTCGCGAACGCGGCACCACCCGGACAGAAACGGTCCTGCACGGGACGGTGGCCGCCGCCGGTGATCACAAACGCTCGATATTCGCTGACTTCTGTTCAGTCATCCGGAGCGGAGCGACGCGTTACCAACACTCGTCGTGTGGTGACAATCGAGCGCGAGGGTGGCGACCGGACGATGGAGAACCGCGGGCGTGGGTCAGGCCCACGTCCACCAGGCGGCACGGACCCGGACCCGCTGCCTTACGAGGGCGTCTGGCGGTTCACCGCCCCCGCCGTGGACGCCTCGGTCCCGCAGGCGCGGCACGCCGTACGGGACCTGCTGCTGCGGCAGGGAGTACCGGTCTCGGACGATCTCGTGCAGGGGCTCCTGCTGATCGTCTCCGAGCTAGTCACCAACGCGGTGCGGCACGCGGCCCTGCTGTCGCCGATGCTCGCCGTGGAGGTCGCCGTCGGCGCCGAGTGGGTGCGGGTGTCCGTCGAGGACAACCACCCCTACCGGCCGACCGCCCTGGAGGCCGACCACGGACAGACCGGTGGCCGCGGGCTGCTGCTGGTGCGGGAGGTCACGCGCGAGGCGGGCGGCGTCTGCGACGTCGAACACACGGCGAACGGCGGCAAGGTGATCTGGGCCGCCCTGCCGCTCGCTTCGATGCCTGTGCTCTAGCGCCCTGCTACCAGCCGACGCCCGGGCCGGTCAGTTCCCGGACCGCCGGGCGGGCCGCGTCCAGGACCGTCATGAACCAAGCCGAGAAGGTGTCGCGCGCGTGGCGCTCGGCGAGCTCGGCCGGGGTCACGAAGGCCGTCGCGCCGACCTCCTCCGCGTCCGGCCGCAGCGGCGCCTGCACCATCCCGACGAAGAGGTGGTTGTACTCCTGCTCCACCAGGCCAGACTCCGGGTCCGGGTGGTTGTAGCGCACGGTCCCCGCCTCCGCGAGGAGCGACGGGGACGCGCCCAGCTCCTCGTACGTCCGCCGGGCCGCCGCCGCGAAGGGCGCCTCGCCCGGGTAGGGGTGGCCGCAGCAGGTGTTGGACCACACACCGGGGGAGTGGTACTTGCCCAGCGCCCGCTGCTGGAGCAGCAGACGGCCCTGCTCGTCGAAGAGGAACACCGAGAAGGCGCGGTGCAGCTGCCCGGGTGGCTGATGGGCGGCGAGCTTCTCCGCGGTGCCGATCGTGACGCCGTCCTCGTCGACCAGTTCCAGCAGAATCGGGTCAGCGGTGCCGTTCGACGAGCTGTGCGTCGCGGTGGCAGGTGTGATCGGCATACCCATCCTTCGCATCGGTCTTACGCGCCCCAAGTGTGCCGTACGGATACGACACTCCCGGCCGTTGATCGTGCCCGGCGCGGCGGACGGGGAACCGTCCGGGGTGGCGCACTGTGAGGTTGAGGACGCCGCCTCGCGCCGGATCGCTGCATTCCGCCCCAGGGAGGATTTAGTGGACGTACCGGACTCTCAGTGGCACAGCCGGGCCTCGTGCTCCGCGTGCCCGCCCGGCTCCAGCTGGAAGGTGCAGTGCTCCACGTCGAAGTGGTCGCCCAGGCAGCCCTGGAGCTCGTGGAGCATCTTCTCGTGCCCGATCGCGTTCAGGGCCTCGGAGCCCACCACCACGTGCGCGGAGAGCACCGGCATCCCGGAGGTGATGGTCCAGGCGTGCAGGTCATGGACGTCCTCGACGCCGTCCAGGGCCAGGATGTGCGCCCGCACCTCGTCCATGTCGACGTCCCTGGGCGCCGCCTCCAGGAGCACCTCGAGGGTCTCGCGCAGCAGCTTCCAGGTGCGGGGCACGATCATCAGGCCGATGAGGAGCGAGGCGATCGGGTCGGCGGCCTGCCAGCCCGTGGTGAGGATCACCACCGCCGAGATGATCACCGCGGCCGAGCCGAGGGCGTCCGCCGCGACCTCCAGGAAAGCGCCGCGGACGTTCAGGCTGTGCTTCTGGCCCCGCATCAGCAGGGACAGCGAGATCATGTTCGCGACCAGGCCGATCGCGCCGAACACGATGGTCAGCCCGCCCTCGGTGGGGACCGGGGTGACGAACCGCTGGATCGCCTCGTAGAGGACGTAGCCGCCGACGCCCAGCAGCAGCAGACAGTTGGCGAGGGCGGCGAGGATCTCGGCGCGGGCGTACCCGAAGGTGCGTGTCCCGCTCGGCGGGAGGCTCGCGAAGTGGATCGCCATCAGCGCCATGCCGAGGCCCAGCGCGTCCGTCGCCATGTGCGCCGCGTCCGCGACCAGTGCGAGGGAGTCCGCGAGGATGCCGCCGACGATCTCGACCACCATGACGGTGAGCGTGATCGACAACGCCACCCGCAGCCTGCCGCGGTACGCCGCGGTCGCCGTACCGCCGGCCGGCGCGTGCGCGTGGCCGTGATCGTGCCCAGCCCCCATGGAAGCCGCCTCCTGTGATCTGCCCGGCTTCACAGTGAACTACGGGTGGGGGGTATCCGGCAACGCGGCACTGAACACCGTTGTCATGTGCCCTGACCTGCGTAAACGAATCGCAGGTCAGGGCAGCCCCAGTTCACTGGCCGTGGTGCAGCCGCCAGCCGGCCCACGCCGACTCGATCATCTCCCGCACCCCGCGCCGGGCGGTCCAGCCGAGCTCCCGGGCGGCCAGCTCGGCCGAGGCGACCGAGACCGGGGCGTCGCCGGGACGCCGGGGCTCCACGACGGGCTCCCGGCGGTCGCCGGTGACCTCGCCGATGACCGTGACCAACTCCCGAACGGAGACACCTTCGCCGCGGCCGATGTTGACGGTCAGGTCACCGTCGTGGTCCCCGACCCGTCGTGCCGCCGCGAGATGCGCCTCGGCCAGGTCGGCGACATGGATGTAGTCGCGGACGCAGGTGCCGTCCGGCGTCGGGTAGTCGTCACCGAAGATCCGCGGGGCCTCGTCGCGGGTGAGCCGGTCGAAGACCATCGGCACGATGTTGAAGACGCCCGTGTCCGCCAGCTCGGGGGCCGCGGCCCCCGCCACGTTGAAGTACCGCAGACACACGGTGGAGATCCCGTGCGCCTGTCCCGCCGCCCGGACCAGCCACTCCCCGGTGAGCTTGGTCTCGCCGTAGGGGTTCACCGGGGCGCACGGAGTGTCCTCCGTGATCAGCCCCGCGTCGGGATTGCCGTAGACGGCCGCCGACGAGGAGAACACGAACCGACCGACCCCGGCCTCGGCGACCGCCTCAAGGAGCGTCGCCAGACCGCCGACGTTCTCCTGGTAGTAGCGCGTCGGCTGCGCCACCGACTCGGCGACCTGCTTGCGCGCGGCCAGGTGCAGCACGCCGGTCACCTCGTGCTCGGCCAGCACCCGCTTCAGCAGCCCGGCGTCGAGCGACGACCCCCGCACGAGCGGCACGTCCGCCGGCAGCCGCGCGGGAACCCCGGCCGACAGGTCGTCCAGCGCGAGGACGCGCTCCCCGGCCTCCGTCATGGCCCGCGCCACATGGGCCCCTATGTATCCCGCTCCGCCTGTGATCAGCCATGTCATGGTCGCCCACCCTATGCCGAGGCGAGGACGGCCGACGCTTTGTCCCGGATGCCCGATCCCGCGGGACGCGGTTTGTGGGCGAGGCCCGCGATCACCCATGATGATCGCGGCAAAGGCCGGGGGAGCCGCCGTGGATCGGCCCGTGAACGGGCGGTGAACGCGGGCTTCCCGGCATCCGATAGCCTCTGCCGACATGCCGCCCGGCCGTCACCGGTAAGGGGCGCCCCCACCGTGTACTCGCCGGCGTGCAGACGTCGGCACCCAGGGAGTGAGTTCGGTTGTCGACCGCCATCCTCACCGGTCAGCCGGTCCCCGGATCGTCGATCGAGGGCGATCTGCGGTCCCTCGGCTTCGACGTCCGGACCGCCTCCGATGCCGCCGAGACCGAGACACTGCTCGCCCAGGTGCCCGGTGACCAGCGGGTCGCCGTCGTCGACGCCGGTTTCGTCGGCCATCTGCACGCCCTGCGCCTCGGCCTGACCGACCCGCGCTTCCCGCTCGCCGCGATCCCCGGCGCCGTCACGGCCCAGCCGGCCGGCCGCCAGGCCCTGACCCGCGCGATGGCCCGGGAGAACAGCGCGGGCGGCGGTACGGCACTCGTCGTGGACAGCCTCGCCGACCGGATCGTCACCGCGCTGGACGCGGACGACGCCGGCGTCCACCACCCCGAGCTCGGCAGCCTCGTCGCCGTGGTCCCGGCCGACCCGCAGGCCCGCAACGAGGCACGGCAGTCCGTCGCCGCCGTCGACGACGAAGCCGTACGCCTGAAGTCGGCCGTGAAGTCCCGCGACGGCTTCTTCACCACATACTGCATCAGCCCGTACTCCCGCTACATCGCCCGCTGGTGCGCCCGCCGGGGGCTGACCCCGAACCAGGTCACCACCGCCTCGCTCATCACCGCGCTGATCGCCGCGAGCTGCGCGGCGACGGGCACCCGGGCCGGGTTCGTCGCGGCCGGTCTGCTGCTGATCTTCTCCTTCGTCCTGGACTGCACCGACGGCCAGCTCGCCCGCTACTCCCTCCAGTACTCCACGCTCGGCGCCTGGCTGGACGCCACCTTCGACCGGGCCAAGGAGTACGCCTACTACGCCGGACTGGCGCTGGGAGCCGCCAGGGGCGGCGACGACGTCTGGGCGCTGGCGCTGGGCGCGATGATCCTCCAGACCTGCCGGCACGTCGTCGACTTCTCCTTCAACGAGGCCAACCACGACGCCACCGCCAACACCAGCCCCACCGCCGCCCTCTCCGACAAGCTCGACAGCGTCGGCTGGACGGTGTGGGTACGGCGCATGATCGTGCTCCCGATCGGTGAGCGCTGGGCGATGATCGCGGTCCTCACGGCGCTGACCACGCCTCGCATCACCTTCTACGCACTGCTCATCGGCTGCGCGTTCGCGGCGACGTACACCACGGCGGGCCGGGTGCTGCGGTCGCTGACGCGCAAGGCCAAGCGCACGGACCGGGCCGCGCAGGCGCTGGCCGACCTCACGGACAGCGGGCCGCTGGCCGAGGGCGTCGCACGCTTCCTGCCCGGTGCGGCCCGCGGGACCGCCCCGTTCAGCGCCGCCGCCGGCGCGGTCGCCGTGGTCCTGGCCGCCTGGGCCTGGGGCTCCTCCTGGTACGTCGTGCTGCTCGCCGGGCTCTACGTCCTGCTGTCGGCCGAAGCCGTCGCCCGCCCCCTCAAGGGCGCCCTCGACTGGCTGGTTCCGCCCTTCTTCCGGGCGGCCGAGTACTGCACCGTCCTGGTGCTGGCGGCCAAGGCGGACGTGAACGGAGCCCTTCCTGCGGCTTTCGGGCTGGTGGCGGCGGTCGCCTACCATCACTACGACACGGTGTACCGCATCCGCGGCAACGCCGGCGCGTCCCCGGCCTGGCTGGTGCGCGCCATCGGGGGGCACGAGGGGCGGACGCTGCTCGTCGCCGTCCTGGCCGCGGTGCTCACCGCCTCGCAGTTCAAGGTCGCGCTCACGGCTCTGGCCGTGGCCGTCGCCCTCGTGGTGCTCGTCGAGAGCATCCGCTTCTGGGTGTCCTCCGGGGCGCCCGCCGTACACGATGAAGGAGAACCCGCATGATCGGCCTCGTGCTGGCGGCCGGCGCCGGACGGCGTCTGCGCCCCTACACCGACAGCCTTCCCAAGGCTCTGGTGCCGGTGGGCCCCGCGGGCATAGAGGGCGAACCCACGGTTCTCGACCTCACTCTCGGCAACTTCGCGGAGATCGGGCTGACCGAGGTCGCGATCATCGTCGGCTACCGCAAGGAGGCCGTGTACGCGCGCAAGGAGGCCCTTGAGGCCAAGTACGGCCTCAAGCTCACGCTCATCGACAACGACAAGGCCGAGGAGTGGAACAACGCGTACTCCCTGTGGTGCGGCCGTGACGCCCTCAAGGACGGCGTGATCCTCGCCAACGGCGACACCGTCCACCCGGTCTCCGTCGAGAAGACGCTGCTCGCCGCCCGCGGTGAGGGCAAGCGCATCATCCTCGCCCTCGACACCGTGAAGTCCCTCGCGGACGAGGAGATGAAGGTCGTCGTCGACCCCGGGAAGGGCATGACGAAGATCACCAAGCTGATGGACCCCGCCGAGGCCACCGGCGAGTACATCGGCGTCACGCTCATCGAGGGCGACGCCGCCCCCGAACTGGTCGACGCGCTGAAGACGGTCTGGGAGACCGACCCGCAGCAGTTCTACGAGCACGGGTACCAGGAACTGGTGAACCGCGGCTTCAGGATCGACGTGGCGCCGATCGGCGACGTCAAGTGGGTGGAGATCGACAACCACGACGATCTCGCCCGCGGACGGGAGATCGCGTGCCTCTACTGACCCGGCTCATCCCCGCGCCGGTCGTCGTCGACATCCGCCCGGGTGCCCTCGACGACCTGGTCGGCGTCCTCGCCGACGAGCGCATCTCGCACTCCGGCAGGCTCGCCGTCGCCGTCAGCGGCGGTTCCGGCGCCAAGCTGCGCAAGCGGCTGGAGCCCTCGCTGCCCGGCGCCACCTGGTACGAGGTCGGTGGCGGCACCCTCGACGACGCCGTCCGGCTGGCCAGTGACATAAAGGCCGGCCACTACGACGCGGTCGTGGGCCTCGGCGGCGGCAAGATCATCGACTGCGCCAAGTTCGCCGCGGCGCGCGTCGGCCTGCCGCTGGTCGCCGTGCCGACGAACCTCGCGCACGACGGCCTGTGCTCGCCGGTCGCGACCCTCGACAACGACGCGGGCCGCGGCTCCTACGGTGTGCCGAACCCGATCGCGGTCGTCATCGACCTCGACGTCATCCATGAGGCCCCGTCCCGCTTCGTGCGGGCCGGGATCGGCGACGCCGTCTCCAACATCTCCGCGATCGCGGACTGGGAGCTGGCCAACCGCGTCAAGGGCGAGAAGATCGACGGCCTCGCCGCCTCGATCGCCCGCCAGGCCGGCGAGGCCGTGCTCAGGCACCCCGGCGGCATAGGGGACACCGACTTCCTCCAGGTGCTCGCCGAGGCGCTCGTGCTCAGCGGTATCGCGATGTCGGTCTCGGGCGACTCCCGCCCGTCCTCCGGCGCCTGCCACGAGATCAACCACGCCTTCGACCTGCTCTTCCCCAAGCGCGCCGCCGCCCACGGTGAGCAGTGCGGCCTGGGCGCCACCTTCGCGATGTTCCTGCGGGGTGCGCACGAGGAGTCGGCGTACATGGCCTCGGTACTGCGCCGGCACGGCCTGCCGGTACTGCCGGAGGAGATCGGCTTCTCGGTGGACGAGTTCGTCCGCGCCGTGGAGTTCGCTCCGGAGACCCGGCCCGGCCGGTACACGATCCTCGAACACCTCGACCTCAAGACCGACCAGATCAAGGATCTCTACGTCGACTATGTCAAGACCATCGGTAGCTGAACTCCGTCCGGTCGTGCACCCCGCAGGGGTGAAGGACCGGCGCAGCGGTGAGCACTGGATGGGGCGCCTCTACATGCGCGAGGTGTCCCTGCGGGTGGACCGCTACCTGGTGAACACCAGGGTCACGCCCAACCAGCTCACGTACCTGATGACCGTCTTCGGCGTCCTCGCGGCCCCGGCACTGATCGTGCCGGGGATCCCGGGGGCCGTGCTCGGTGTGGTCTGCGTGCAGATGTATCTGCTCCTCGACTGCGTCGACGGCGAGATCGCCCGCTGGAAGAAGCAGTACTCGCTCAACGGCGTCTACCTCGACCGGGTCGGCGCCTATCTGACCGACGCCGCCGTCCTCGTCGGCTTCGGTCTGCGCGCGGCCGACCTGTTCGGCAGCGGCCGTATCGACTGGCTGTGGGCGTTCCTCGGCACCCTCGCCGCGCTCGGCGCCATCCTGATCAAGGCGGAGACCGACCTCGTCGGCGTCGCCCGGCACCAGACCGGCAAGCCGCCGGTCCAGGAGTCGGCGGCCGAGATGCGCTCCTCCGGCATGGCGCTGGCCCGCAAGGCCGCGTCCCTGCTGAAGTTCCACCGCCTCATCCTCGGCATCGAGGCGTCCCTGCTGATCCTGGTCCTCGCCATCGTGGACAACGTCCGCGGTGACCTGTTCTTCTCCCGGCTCGGCGTCGCGGTACTGGCCGGTATCGCGCTGCTCCAGACCCTGCTGCACCTGGTGTCCATCCTCGCGTCGAGCAGGCTCAAGTGAGCGCCCCCATGAAGGTCGGCGTCGTCATCATCACGATGGGCAACCGGCCCGATGAGCTCCGTGCCCTGCTCGACTCGGTCGCCAAGCAGGACGGCGACCGCGTCGAGGTGGTCGTCGTCGGTAACGGCTCGCCCGTTCCGGACGTCCCCGCGGGCGTCCGCACCATCGAGCTGCCCGAGAACCTCGGCATCCCCGGCGGGCGCAACGTCGGTATCGAGGCCTTCGGCCCCAGCGGTCGCGACGTGGACATCTTGCTCTTCCTCGACGACGACGGCCTCCTCGCCAACCACGACACCGCCGAGCTGTGCCGTACGGCGTTCGCCGAGGACCCGAAGCTCGGCATCATCAGCTTCCGCATCGCCGACCCGGACACCGGCGTCACCCAGCGCCGCCACGTCCCCCGGCTGCGCGCCGCCGACCCCATGCGCTCCTCGCGCGTGACCACCTTCCTCGGCGGCGCCAACGCCGTCCGCACCAAGGTCTTCGCCGAAGTCGGCGGCCTGCCGGACGAGTTCTTCTACGCGCACGAGGAAACCGACCTGGCATGGCGGGCCCTCGACGCGGGCTGGATGATCGACTACCGGTCCGACATGGTGCTGTACCACCCGACGACCGCGCCCTCGCGGCACGCGGTCTACCACCGCATGGTCGCCCGCAACCGGGTCTGGCTCGCCCGCCGCAACCTGCCCGCGCTCCTGGTCCCGGTCTACCTCGGGGTCTGGCTGCTGCTCACCCTGCTGCGCCGCCCCTCGCGGCCCGCGCTCAAGGCATGGTTCGGCGGATTCCGGGAAGGCTGGACCACTGCGTGCGGCCCACGCAAGCCCATGAAGTGGCGTACCGTGTGGCGGCTGACCCGACTGGGCCGGCCCCCGGTCATCTGACAAGCTCGAACCGGAGAGCGGCCGGGCCGACACCCGGCCCTGGCTCATGCCCAAGCCCGCACAGGCTGCGCATCTCGAAGACGAAAGTTTCCACCAGTGAGTGAGACAACGCATGACGGCGGAGTCGCGGTGACCGCGCCCCCGTCGCCCGACGAGGGCCTCACGGCGGCACAGCTCGCCGCCAAGTACGGGCTGTCCGTGAGCGGTGCCCGCCCCTCGCTCGTCGAGTACGTCCGCCAGCTCTGGGACCGGCGTCACTTCATCCTCGCGTTCTCGCGGGCGAAGCTGACCGCCCAGTACAGCCAGGCCAAGCTCGGCCAGCTGTGGCAGGTGGCCACCCCGCTGCTCAACGCGCTGGTCTACTTCTTCATCTTCGGCCTGCTGCTGGGCGCCCGGAAGGGCATCCCGCACGACATCTACGTGCCGTTCCTGGTGACTGGTGTGTTCGTCTTCACCTTCACCCAGAGCTCGGTCCTCGCGGGCGTGCGCGCGATCTCCGGCAACCTGGGCCTGGTGCGGGCGCTGCACTTCCCGCGGGCGTCCCTGCCGATCTCGTTCGCGCTCCAGCAGCTCCAACAGCTGCTGTACTCGATGATCGTGCTGGTCGTGATCATGGTGGCGTTCGGCAGCTACCCGGGTCTGTCCTGGCTGCTGGTCCTGCCCGCGCTGGTCCTGCACTTCGTGTTCAACACCGGCCTCGCGCTGACCTTCGCCCGCATGGGCAGCAAGACCCCCGACCTCGCCCAGCTGATGCCGTTCGTGCTGCGCACCTGGATGTACGCGTCCGGCGTGATGTTCAGCATCCCGGCCATGCTCGCCGACAAGGACATGCCGGGCTGGGTCACCGAGGTCCTGCAATGGAACCCCGCCGCCATCTACATGGACCTGATCCGCTTCGCGCTGATCGACGGCTACGGCTCCGATTACCTGCCCCCGCACGTGTGGTTCTTCGCACTGGGCTGGGCGCTGCTCGCCGGGGCCTTCGGATTCGTCTACTTCTGGAAGGCGGAAGAGAGGTACGGCCGTGGCTGACACCGAGCAGAAGACCGCCCCCCGGGACCCGCGTCCCACCGTCATCGCGGACGAGCTGCACATCGTCTACCGCGTCAACGGCGCCAAGTCCGGCAAGGGCAGCGCCACCGCCGCCCTCAGCCGCATCGTCAAGCGCGGCGAGGAGCGCGGGGTGCGCAAGGTGCACGCCGTGCGCGGAGTCTCCTTCGTCGCCTACCGCGGCGAGGCCATCGGCCTGATCGGCTCCAACGGCTCCGGCAAGTCCACCCTGCTGCGCGCCATCGCCGGTCTGCTGCCCGCCGAGAGCGGCAAGGTCTACACCGACGGTCAGCCCTCGCTGCTCGGCGTCAACGCGGCGCTCATGAACGACCTCACCGGCGAGCGGAACGTCATATTGGGCGGGCTCGCCATGGGCATGTCCCGGGAGCAGATCAAGGAGCGCTACCAGGAGATCGTCGACTTCTCGGGCATCAACGAGAAGGGCGACTTCATCACCCTGCCCATGCGCACCTACTCCTCCGGTATGGCGGCCCGCCTGCGCTTCTCCATCGCGGCCGCCAAGGACCACGACGTCCTGATGATCGACGAGGCCCTGGCCACCGGCGACCGCAAGTTCCAGAAGCGCTCCGAGGCGCGCATCCGGGAACTGCGCAAGGAAGCCGGCACGGTGTTCCTGGTCAGCCACAACAACAAGTCGATCCGTGACACCTGCGACCGGGTGCTGTGGCTGGAGCGTGGTGAGCTGCGCATGGACGGCCCGACCGACGAGGTCCTCAAGGAGTACGAGAAGTTCACGGGCAAGTAGTCCACGAGGGCCTCGGCGTATCGGCCCACGACGCTTCGCGGGGCCCCGCCGGAACTGCTCCGGCGGGGCCCCGCGTCTGCAAAGGAAACGTCAACTTCGGTACCCCGCAGGAATCTTGAAGTCAATCGGTGTGTTCTTGTGATGCGCAGGAGACCCCGACGATCCTTGCTGAGCTGTACAACGTAAGCTGTACCGGTCCCGAATCGCGGCAAGTGGGGCGATAATGCCCGACACCCTCTGTCAGGGCCGCCGCACGGAAGGCCGGGCGGCGTGTCCGAAATAGTGTGTATTGGGTCGGCGGTGTAGAACGGGAGATGTGACGGCTATGGCTACGGAAACTCCCCAGCTCAACGCATGTGCCGTCCCCGCCCCGGGCAGTCCGCGGTGACGGGAACCGACACGGCACGCGCTTCGGATCCGGAGCGCGGCACGCTGGACAAGGCCGCGGGTGAGAACTTCCCCGTGGCCCCCTTCTTCCTGCCCCGGGCCTGGCGCACCGACCTCATGGCCGTCTACGGCTTCGCCCGCCTCGTCGACGACATCGGCGACGGTGACCTCGCCCCCGGCGGCGCCGACGCCCGCCTCCTCGGCGTCTCCGCCGCGAAGGCCGAGGACCGTCTGGAGATGCTGGACGCCTTCGAGGCCGACCTCGACCGGGTCTTCACCGGAGCACCCCGCCACCCGCTGCTGCGCCGCCTACAGCCCACGGTCCGCCGCCGGTCGCTGCCCCCCGAGCCCTTCCGCGGCCTGATCGCCGCGAACCGCCAGGACCAGCTGGTCAAGCGGTACGAGACCTACGACGACCTGCTCGCCTACTGCGAACTGTCGGCCAACCCCGTGGGACGCCTGGTGCTCGGCGTCACCGGCACCTCGACCCCGGAGCGGATCCGGCTCTCGGACGCGATCTGCACGGCGCTCCAGATCGTCGAACACCTCCAGGACGTGGCCGAGGACCTCGCCCGCGACCGTATCTACCTGCCCGCCGAGGACATGAAACGCTTCCATGTCCAGGAGGCGGATCTCGCCACGAGGACCGCGGGCGCATCGGTGCGCGCACTGGTCGCCCACGAAGCAGAACGCGCCCGCACTCTCCTGAATGAAGGCGCCCCCCTGGTGGGTAGCGTCCACGGCAGGTTGAAGCTGCTGCTCGCAGGGTTCGTGGCGGGGGGAAGGGCGGCGATCCGCGCGATCGCCGCCGCCGAATACGACGTACTTCCCGGCCCACCCAAGCCCGGCAAGCTCCAGCTGCTGCGCGAGGTGGGCGTGACTCTGCGAGGAGAGGGGTGATCCGGACCGTGGAGGCCGAACCACGCGTGTCCGCACCGGTACTCGCCGCCTACAGCTACTGCGAGGCCGTGACCGGACAGCAGGCACGGAACTTCGCGTACGGCATCAGGCTGCTGCCGATGTCCAGGCGCCGCGCGATGTCGGCGTTGTACGCCTTCTCGCGCCGCGTCGACGACATCGGCGACGGCACCCTGCCGCCGGACGTCAAGGCCGCCAGGCTCGAGGACACCCGGGCGATGCTGGCCCGGGTCCGTGACGGCGAGGTCGACGAGGACGACACCGACCCGGTCGCGGTCGCCCTGACCCACGCCGCCACCGCCTTCCCGATCCCGCTGGACGGCCTGGACGAGCTGATCGACGGCGTCCTGATGGACGTCCGCGGCGAGACCTACGAGACCTGGGACGACCTGAAGGTCTACTGCCGCTGTGTCGCGGGCGCCATCGGACGGCTCTCGCTCGGGGTGTTCGGTACCGAACCGGGGGCGCGCGGCGTCGAGCGCGCGCCCGAGTATGCCGACACGCTCGGGCTCGCGCTTCAGCTCACCAACATCCTCAGAGACGTCCGGGAGGACGCCCTGGGTGGACGCACCTATCTGCCCGCCGACGACCTCGCGAAGTTCGGCTGCTCGGCCGGGTTCAACGGGCCGAAACCACCGGAGGGCTCCGACTTCGCGGGCCTCGTGCACTTCGAAGTGCGACGGGCCCGCGCCCTTTTCGCCGAGGGCTACCGGCTCCTCCCCATGCTCGACCGGCGCAGCGGCGCCTGTGTCGCCGCCATGGCCGGGATCTACCGCCGCCTCCTGGACCGCATCGAGCGCGACCCGGAGGCCGTGCTGCGCGGCCGGGTCGCGCTGCCCGGGCGGGAGAAGGCGTACGTCGCCGTACGCGGACTGTCGGGTCTGGACGCCCGGCATGTGACGCGCGGGACCGTCAGGAGGCGCGCCTGATGGACAGAACGGTCCAAGGTGATGCCGCCAGGGGAAAGCGGCAGGCAACCCTCCGGCAGGGCGTGGCGTCCCTGACTGCGACGGCCGGCCGTGCACCGTTCAATCACCACGGCGGCCGCGCAGGGGAGGGTGCACGATGACCGACGGCCATCAGTCCGGGCGGGACGCCGTCGTGATCGGCGGCGGGCTCGCCGGCATCACCGCCGCGCTCGCTCTCGCCGACGCGGGTGTCCGTGTCACCCTGCTCGAAGGCCGGCCCCGCCTCGGCGGGCTCGCCTTCTCCTTCCAGCGCGGCGAACTGACCGTAGACAACGGACAGCACGTCTATCTGCGCTGCTGCACCGCCTACCGCTGGTTCCTCGACCGGATCGAGGGGGCAGCGCTGGCGCCGTTGCAGGATCGTCTCGACGTGCCCGTACTCGACGTCGACAAGCCCGAGGGACGACGGCTCGGCAGACTGCGGCGCGACGCGCTGCCGGTGCCCCTGCATCTGGGGCGCAGCCTCGCCACGTACCCGCATCTCCCGCTCGCCGACCGGGCCAGGGTGGGGCGGGCCGCGCTCGCGCTCAAGGGGCTCGACCTCGCCGATCCGAACCTGGACGCGCAGGACTTCGGCAGCTGGCTGACCGCGCACGGTCAGTCGGCGCGTGCCGTCGAGGCCCTGTGGGACCTGGTCGGGGTCGCCACCCTCAACGCGGTCGCGGGCGATGCCTCGCTGGCGCTCGCCGCGATGGTGTTCAAGACCGGTCTGCTGTCCGACCCGGGCGCGGCCGACATCGGATGGGCGCACGTCCCGCTGGGTGAACTGCACGACCGGCTGGCCCGCAAGGCGCTCGACTCCGCGGGCGTCCGTACCGAGGTCCGTACACGCGTCACCTCCATCTCCACTGACGAGAACGGGACTTGGCGGGTAGAGGTTCCCGGCGAGACGCTGCGGGCGGACTCGGTCGTCCTCGCCGTACCCCAGCGCGAGGCCCATGACCTGCTGCCCGAGGGCGCGCTGGACGCACCGGAAAATCTTCTGCGGATCGGCACCGCGCCGATCCTCAACGTGCATGTCGTCTACGACCGCAAGGTGCTGCACAAGCCGTTCTTCGCGGCCCTCGGCACCCCGGTCCAGTGGGTCTTCGACCGCACCGACGCCTCCGGACTGCGTGCGGGCCAGTACCTCGCGCTGTCGCAGTCGGCGGCGCAGGACGAGATCGACGAGCCCGTCGCCGTACTGCGGGAGCGGTACCTCCCGGAGCTCGAGCGGCTGCTGCCCGGCACCCGCGGTGCCGAGGTGAGGGACTTCTTCGTCACCAGGGAGCGCACGGCGACGTTCGATCCCGCCCCCGGCGTCGGACGGCTGCGGCCCGGCGCCCGTACCAGAGCACCCGGCCTCTACCTGGCCGGAGCGTGGACCGCCACGGGGTGGCCCGCGACCATGGAGAGTGCGGTCCGCAGCGGTGTGAAGGCGGCGGACGCCGCGCTGAGCGCCCTGGGCCGGCCCCGCCCGAGTCACCTCTTCGACGTCGAGGAGGCGGCCTGATGCTCGACCAGCATGGCGCGGCAGGTCCCCGCACCCCCGGTACCGCAACAAGAGGAGAGACTGTGCCCACTGTGCCCCCGGCCTCGACGGCTGCCGAGGCGGTGGACGTGACCGCGCTGCTGGAGCGCGGCCGGACCCTGGCGACACCGGTACTGCGGGCGGCGATCGACCGCCTGGCCGCTCCCATGGACACCGTTTCCGCCTACCACTTCGGCTGGATCGACGCCGCGGGCAACCCGACGGCCGGCGACGGCGGCAAGGCCGTGCGCCCCGCGCTCGCGGTGCTCTCCGCGGAGATCACCGGCGCGGCCCCCGAGGTCGGCATCCCCGGCGCCGTCGCCGTGGAACTGGTCCACAACTTCTCGCTTCTGCACGACGACCTGATGGACGGCGACGAGCAGCGTCGGCACCGCGACACCGTCTGGAAGGTGCACGGCCCCGCCCAGGCCATCCTCGTCGGCGACGCCATGTTCGCCCTCGCCAACGAGGTCCTGCTGGAGCTCGGCACCGTCGAGGCCGGCCGCGCCACCCGCCGGCTGACCACCGCCACCCGGGCCCTCATCGACGGACAGGCCCAGGACATCTCCTACGAGCACCGCGACCGCGTCAGCGTCGAGGAGTGCCTGGAGATGGAGGGCAACAAGACCGGCGCCCTGCTGGCCTGCGCCAGCTCCATCGGCGCCGTGCTCGGCGGCGCGGACGACCGCACCGCCGACACCCTGGAGAAGTACGGCTACCACCTGGGCCTCGCCTTCCAGGCCGTGGACGACCTCCTCGGTATCTGGGGCGACCCGGTCTCCACCGGCAAGCAGACCTGGAGCGACCTGCGCCAGCGCAAGAAGTCCCTGCCGGTCGTGGCCGCGCTCGCGGCGGACGGTCCCGCCGCCGAACGGCTCGGCGAGATCCTCGCCGCCGACGCCAAGAGCAGCGACTTCGAGAACTTCTCCGAGGAGGAGTTCGCGGCCCGCGCCGCCCTCATCGAGGAGGCCGGCGGCCGGGACTGGACGGCCGAGGAGGCACGCCGTCAGCACGCCATCGCCATCGAGGCCCTGAACGCCGTCGACATGCCCGACCGGGTACGGGATCAGTTCACGGCGCTCGCCGACTTCGTCGTCGTACGAAAGAGATGATCACTATCGGTCGAATAGCCCTCGCGTAGTCGCCGGCCGGTGCCGAAAGCACCATCAGGGCACCGGCCGACGGCGGACCCACAGCAGAGCACCATTTGCACACTGCACGAAGGGGAAGCCATGACAGCGACGACCGACGGAAGCACCGGGGCCCTGCCGCCCCGCGCTGCCGCGGCCAGCGAAACCGACATCAACATCCCCGTGGCGGCCGGGGTGCGCGAAGCCGCCGCGTTCGCCATGCAGCGCGCCACCGATCACCTGCTGGCGCGGCAGGACGCCCAGGGCTGGTGGAAGGGCGACCTGGAGACCAACGTCACCATGGACGCCGAGGATCTGCTGCTCCGCCAGTTCCTGGGCATCCGCGACGAGTCCACCACCCGGGCCGCCGCTCTGTTCATCCGCGGCGAGCAGCGCGAGGACGGCACCTGGGCCTCCTTCTACGGCGGGCCCGGCGAACTCTCCACCACCGTCGAGGCGTACGTCGCCCTGCGGCTGGCCGGGGACGCGCCCGAGGCGCCGCACATGGCGAAGGCGTCCGCGTGGATCCGTGAGCAGGGCGGTATCGCCGCCGCCCGGGTCTTCACCCGGATCTGGCTCGCCCTGTTCGGCTGGTGGAAGTGGGAGGACCTGCCCGAACTGCCGCCCGAGCTCATCTACTTCCCCAAGTGGATGCCGCTCAACATCTACGACTTCGGCTGCTGGGCCCGGCAGACCATCGTCCCGCTGACGATCGTCTCCGCGAAGCGTCCGGTGCGGCCCGCGCCCTTCACGCTGGACGAGCTGCACACCGACCCGGCGCACCCCAACCCGGTCAAGCCCCTGGCGCCGACGGCCAGTTGGGACGGTGCCTTCCAGCGGCTGGACAAGGCGCTGCACCAGGTGCGCAAGGTCGTGCCCCGCAGACTGCGCAGGGCGGCCATGAACACCGCCGCCCGCTGGATCATCGAGCGGCAGGAGAACGACGGCTGCTGGGGCGGCATCCAGCCGCCCGCCGTGTACTCGGTGATCGCCCTGCACCTGCTCGGCTACGACCTCGAACACCCGGTCATGCGGGCCGGGTTGGAGTCCCTGGACCGTTTCGCGATCTGGCGCGAGGACGGATCCCGGATGATCGAGGCCTGTCAGTCGCCGGTGTGGGACACCTGCCTGGCGACCATCGCGCTCGCCGACGCCGGGGTGGCCCCCGACCATCCGCAGCTCGTCAAGGCGGCGGACTGGATGCTGGGCGAGGAGATCGTCCGGCCCGGCGACTGGGCCGTGAAGCGGCCCCAACTGCCGCCAGGCGGCTGGGCGTTCGAGTTCCACAACGACAACTACCCCGACATCGACGACACCGCCGAGGTCGTCCTCGCCCTGCGCCGCGTCCGGCACCACGACCCGGAGCGGGTGGAGAAGGCCATCGGACGCGGAGTGCGCTGGAACCTCGGGATGCAGTCCAAGAACGGGGCGTGGGGCGCCTTCGACGTCGACAACACCAGCCCCTTCCCCAACCGGCTGCCGTTCTGCGACTTCGGCGAGGTCATCGACCCGCCGTCCGCCGACGTCACCGCCCATGTGGTGGAGATGCTGGCCGTCGAGGGGCTCGCCCACGACCCGCGCACCCGGCGCGGAATCGAGTGGCTGCTCGCCGAACAGGAGCCGAACGGCTCGTGGTTCGGACGCTGGGGCGTCAACTACGTCTACGGCACCGGGTCCGTCGTCCCGGCCCTGGTGGCCGCGGGCATCCCCGCCGCACACCCGGCGATCCGGCGGGCCGTGACCTGGCTGGAGACCGTCCAGAACGACGACGGAGGCTGGGGCGAGGATCTGCGCTCCTACCGGCACGTCAAGGAATGGAGCGGCCGAGGGGCCTCCACCGCCTCACAGACGGCCTGGGCGCTGATGGCCCTGCTGGCCGCCGGCGAGAAGGACTCCAAGGCCGTGGAGCGGGGCGTCGAGTGGCTCGCCGCCACCCAACGGGCGGACGGCTCCTGGGACGAGCCCTACTTCACCGGCACCGGCTTCCCGTGGGACTTCTCCATCAACTACCACCTCTACCGACAGGTCTTCCCGCTCACGGCACTCGGCCGCTACGTCCATGGAGAACCGTTCTCCCAGGCGGGGGAGGCATGAGATGAGCACCCCGCCCGCCCCGGCCCCGCTGCTGATCGCCTGCGCGCTCGGTATCGAGCGGCTGGCCCTGCGCAGCGGCGACCGGAGCGGCGCAGACGGGCCGGTGACCGTGCTCCGGACCGGCATGGGCCCCAGGGCGGCCGAGCGGGCCGTCACCCGGGCCCTGGCCGACCCGGCGCTCGCCGAGGCCGCCGTGCTCGCCACCGGCTTCTGCGCCGGGCTCGCGCCCGGCATGCACCCGGGCGACCTCGTCGTCGCCGAAGAAACCCGGGGACCGGCGGGAACCGTTCCGTGCGTGGGCACCGACCTACTCGTCAAGGAGCTGGTACGGGCCGTACCCGGACGAACCGTCCACACCGGGCCGCTCACCGGCTCCGATCACGTCGTACGCGGCCATGAACGGTCCGACCTGCTCGCGACCGGCGCGATCGCCGTCGACATGGAGTCCGCCGCCACGCTCCACAGCGCCGTACGCGCGGGCCCACGCCCCGTTGCGGCCGTCCGGGTGGTCGTGGACGCTCCAGAACATGAACTCGTCCGGATCGGCACGGTGCGCGGTGGAATATCAGCCTTCCGCGTCCTTCGTTCCGTCCTTCCCGCTTTCTACGAATGGCACCGTTCCTTGCTGCTCCCCAGGAGGTGAGCCAGATGGCCATGCCGCTGCGTCAGTCCATCAAGGTCGCTACATACTTGGCCGAACAGAAGCTCCGCAAGCGGGACAAGTTCCCGCTCATCGTGGAGCTGGAACCCCTCTTCGCGTGCAACCTGAAGTGTGAGGGCTGCGGCAAGATCCAGCATCCAGCGGGCGTCCTCAAGCAGCGCATGCCGGTGGCGCAGGCCGTCGGGGCGGTGCTCGAGTCCGGTGCGCCGATGGTGTCCATCGCCGGCGGTGAGCCGCTGATGCACCCTCAGATCGACGAGATCGTGCGGCAGTTGGTGGCGAAGAAGAAGTATGTCTTCCTCTGCACCAACGCCATGCTGCTGCGCAAGAAGATGGACAAGTTCAAGCCCTCGCCCTACTTCGCCTTCGCCGTGCACATCGACGGGCTGCGTGAGCGGCACGACGAGTCCGTGGCCAAGGAAGGGGTGTTCGACGAGGCCGTCGAGGCGATCAAGGAGGCCAAGAAGCGCGGCTTCCGGGTCACCACCAACTCGACCTTCTTCAACACCGACACCCCGCAGACCATCATCGAGGTGCTCAACTTCCTCAACGACGACCTGCACGTCGACGAGATGATGATCTCGCCCGCCTACGCCTACGAGAAGGCCCCCGACCAGGAGCACTTCCTCGGCGTGGAGCAGACCCGCGAGCTCTTCAAGAAGGCCTTCGCGGGCGGCAACCGCAAGAAGTGGCGGCTCAACCACTCCCCGCTCTTCCTGGACTTCCTGGAGGGCAAGGTCGACTTCCCGTGCACCGCCTGGGCGATCCCGAACTACTCCCTGTTCGGCTGGCAGCGCCCCTGCTACCTGATGAGCGACGGCTACGTCCCGACGTACCGCGAACTCATCGAGGAGACCGACTGGGACAAGTACGGCCGCGGCAAGGACCCGCGCTGCGCCAACTGCATGGCGCACTGCGGCTACGAGCCCACCGCCGTCCTCGCCACCATGGGCTCGCTCAAGGAGTCGCTGCGCGCCATGCGCGAGACGGTCTCCGGAAACCGGGAGTGAGGTCATGACCGCCGTCTCCCTCGGCGTCCCCGAGATGCCGGTCCGGCCGATCGCCGAGCGACGCCAGTCGCGGCGGATCCAGGTCGGGCCGGTGGCGGTCGGGGGCGGGGCCCCGGTGTCGGTGCAGTCCATGACGACGACGCGCACCTCCGACATCGGCGCCACGCTCCAGCAGATCGCCGAACTCACCGCGTCCGGCTGCCAGATCGTCCGCGTCGCCTGCCCCACGCAGGACGACGCGGACGCGCTGGCCACCATCGCCCGCAAGTCGCAGATCCCGGTGATCGCCGACATCCACTTCCAGCCCAAGTACGTGTTCGCGGCGATCGAGGCCGGCTGCGCTGCCGTACGGGTCAACCCCGGCAACATCAAGAAGTTCGACGACCAGGTCAAGGAGATCGCGCGGGCCGCCCGCGATCACGGCACGCCGATCCGGATCGGGGTCAACGCCGGTTCGCTGGACCGGCGGTTGCTGGAGAAGCACGGCAGGGCGACGCCGGAGGCGCTGGTCGAATCGGCGTTGTGGGAGGCGTCGCTCTTCGAGGAGCACGGGTTCCGGGACATCAAGATCTCCGTCAAGCACAACGACCCCGTGGTGATGGTGGCGGCGTACCAACTGCTCGCCGAGCAGTGCGACTACCCGCTGCATCTCGGGGTCACCGAGGCCGGTCCCGCCTTCCAGGGGACGATCAAGTCGGCGGTCGCCTTCGGGGCGCTGTTGTCGCGGGGGATCGGCGACACCATCCGGGTGTCGCTGTCCGCGCCGCCCGCCGAGGAGGTCAAGGTCGGCATCCAGATCCTGGAGTCGCTGAACCTCAGGCAACGCCGGCTGGAGATCGTGTCGTGTCCGTCCTGCGGGCGCGCCCAGGTCGACGTCTACAAGCTGGCCGACGAGGTCACGGCGGGCCTGGAGGGCATGGAAGTGCCCCTGCGGGTAGCCGTGATGGGTTGTGTGGTCAACGGTCCCGGCGAGGCGCGGGAGGCCGACCTCGGGGTCGCCTCCGGCAACGGCAAGGGGCAGATCTTCGTGAAGGGCGAGGTCATCAAGACCGTGCCCGAGTCGAAGATCGTGGAGACCCTCATCGAGGAGGCGATGAAGATCGCCGAACAGATGGAGCAGGACGGCGTCGCGTCGGGGGAGCCGGCCGTCACCGTGAGTTGAACAGCACGGACCGAAGGGGGCCCGAGCGTGACCATTCTGGAGAACATCCGGGGACCACGCGACCTTAAGGCGCTGTCCGAGGCGGAACTCGGTGAACTGTCCGAAGAGATCAGAGAGTTCCTGGTGCACTCGGTCGCCAGGACCGGCGGACACCTCGGGCCCAACCTGGGGGTGGTGGAACTCTCCATCGCGCTCCACCGGGTCTTCGAGTCGCCGGTCGACCGCATCGTGTGGGACACCGGCCATCAGAGCTATGTGCACAAGATCCTGACAGGGCGTCAGGACTTCTCCAAGCTGCGCGGCAAGGGCGGTCTGTCCGGCTACCCCTCGCGCGAGGAGTCCGAGCACGACATCGTCGAGAACAGCCACGCCTCCACCGCGCTCGGCTGGGCCGACGGACTCGCCAAGGCCCGCCAGGTGCAGGGCGAGAAGGGCCACGTGGTCGCGGTCATCGGCGATGGCGCACTCACCGGCGGTATGGCCTGGGAGGCGCTGAACAACATCGCGGCCGCCAAGGACCGGCCGCTGATCATCGTCGTCAACGACAACGAGCGCTCCTACGCGCCGACCATCGGCGGCCTCGCCAACCACCTGGCCACCCTGCGCACGACCGACAGCTACGAACGGGTGCTGGCCTGGGGGAAGAACGTCCTCCAGCGCACCCCTGTCATCGGCACCACCGTCTACGAGGCACTCCACGGCGCGAAGAAGGGCTTCAAGGACGCCTTCGCGCCGCAGGGGCTCTTCGAGGACCTGGGCCTCAAGTACGTCGGCCCGATCGACGGACACGACATCGGGGCCGTCGAGTCGGCACTGCGGCGGGCGAAACGCTTCCACGGGCCGGTGCTCATCCACTGCCTCACGGAGAAGGGGCGCGGCTACGAACCCGCCCTCGCCCACGAGGAGGACCACTTCCACACCGTCGGTGTGATGGACCCACTCACCTGCGAGCCCCTCGCCCCCTCCAACGGGCCGTCCTGGACCTCGGTGTTCGGCGACGAGATCGTCAGGATCGGGGAGGAGCGGGAGGACGTCGTGGCGATCACGGCGGCCATGCTGCACCCGGTGGGACTCGGCAAGTTCGCCGAACGCTTCCCGGACCGGGTGTGGGACGTCGGCATCGCCGAGCAGCACGCGGCCGTGTCGGCGGCCGGGCTCGCGACCGGCGGACTGCATCCCGTCGTCGCCGTGTACGCGACCTTCCTCAACCGTGCCTTCGACCAGTTGCTGATGGATGTCGCCCTGCATCGCTGCGGGGTGACCTTCGTCCTGGACCGGGCGGGCGTCACGGGTGTCGACGGGGCCTCCCACAACGGGATGTGGGACATGTCGATCCTCCAGGTCGTGCCGGGGCTGCGGATCGCCGCGCCGCGCGACGCCGACCAGCTGCGGGCGCAGCTCAGGGAGGCCGTCGCGGTGGACGACGCGCCGACGCTGGTGCGCTTCCCGAAGGAGGCCGTCGGGCCGTCGATCGAGGCGGTCGACCACGTGGGCGGCATGGACGTCCTGCACCGCGGCGCGGGGGAGCCGGACGTCCTCCTCGTCGCCGTCGGCGTCATGGCACCCGTCTGCCTCCAGGCGGCCGAGCTGCTGGAGGCCCGTGGCATCAACTGCACGGTCGTCGACCCGCGTTGGATCAAGCCCGTCGACCCGGCGCTGCCCGGCCTCGCCGCCGGACACCGTCTGGTGGCCGTCGTCGAGGACAACAGCCGTGCGGCCGGCGTCGGCGCGGCGGTCGCGCTGGCGCTGGGGGACGCCGAAGTCGACGTACCGGTACGGCGGTTCGGGATTCCGGAGCAGTTCCTCGCGCACGCCAAACGGGGCGAGGTGCTCGCCGACATCGGGCTCACCCCGGTCGAGGTCGCCGGCCGGATCAGCGCGAGCCTCGCCGTCAAGGAGGCCGAGGAGACGCTGGCGGTCAAGGAGGCGGAGGACGCGCTGGCCGTCAAGGAGGCCGAGGACGCGCTGGCCCGTACCGAACAGGCCGACGGCCCAGTCAAGGAGAAACCCGAATGACCACCGAGTTCGATCTCGGCAGACTCCTCGCCGAGCGCGGAGCCGAGCGCTACGAACTGCACACCAAGTACCTGAACCACCAGCTCCCGCGCATGTTGCACACCATCGGTTTCGACAAGGTCTACGAGCGGGCCGAGGGCGCCTACTTCTGGGACGCGGACGGCAACGACTACCTGGACATGCTCGCCGGGTTCGGGGTGATGGGCCTGGGCCGCCATCACCCCGTCGTCCGCAAGGCGCTGCACGACGTCCTCGACGCCCAGCTCGCCGACCTCACCCGCTTCGACTGCCAGCCGCTGCCCGGGCTGCTGGCGGAGAAGCTGCTCGCGTACAGCCCGCATCTGGACCGGGTGTTCTTCGGCAACAGCGGCACCGAGGCGGTGGAGACCGCCCTGAAGTTCGCCCGCCGCGCCACCGGCAAGCCCCGCGTCCTCTACTGCGAGCACGCCTTCCACGGGCTCACCACCGGCTCCCTGTCGGTCAACGGCGAGGACGGCTTCCGCGACGGCTTCGCCCCGCTGCTGCCCGACACGGCCGTACCCCTCGGTGATCTCGACGCCCTGGCAAGGGAGTTGAAGAAGGGCGACGTCGCCGCCCTGATCGTCGAGCCGATCCAGGGCAAGGGCGTCCACGAGACCCCGCCCGGCTATCTGCGCGCCGCCCAGGAGCTGCTCCACAGGCACAAGGCGCTCCTCATCGCGGACGAGGTGCAGACGGGCCTCGGGCGGACCGGCGACTTCTACGCCTACCAGCACGAGGACGGCGTCGAGCCCGACCTGGTGTGCGTCGCCAAGGCACTGTCCGGCGGGTACGTCCCGGTGGGCGCCACGCTCGGCAAGGACTGGATCTTCAAGAAGGTCTACTCGTCGATCGACCGCGTCCTGGTCCACTCGGCGAGCTTCGGCTCCAACGCGCAGGCCATGGCGGCGGGCCTGGCGGTCCTGTCCGTGATGGAGAACGAGCAGATCGTCGCCAACGCCCGGGTGACCGGCGAGCTGCTCAAGTCCCGGCTCGGGGCGCTCGTCGACAAGTACGAGCTGCTCGCCGACGTCCGCGGCCGGGGTCTCATGGTCGGCATCGAGTTCGGGCGGCCCAAGTCGCTCGGGCTGCGCAGCCGTTGGACCATGCTCCAGGCCGCGCGCAAGGGCCTGTTCGCCCAGATGGTCGTCGTACCGCTGCTCCAGCGGCACCGGATCCTCACCCAGGTCTCCGGCGACCACCTGGAGGTGATCAAGCTGATCCCGCCGCTGACCGTGGGGGAGCGGGAGGTGGACCGGTTCGTCGAGGCCTTCACGGAGATCATGGATGACGCCCATGGTGGGGGCGGGCTGATGTGGGATTTCGGCAAGACGCTGGTGAAGCAGGCGGTGGCCAACAGGTAGCCCTTGGAGGAGACAGCGGTTTGCCTCGCCGGTTTGCCTCTGAGGCAAGAAAATTGCCCTGGAGGCAAGCATCCGGCTGAATGGAGAGCATGAGCTCTCCGGAATCAGAGGCGGCCGACGCCCTGCCCGCCGTCGCACCGCAACTGCGTGCGCTGCGGCGCCGCGCCTCCCTCACCCTGGAGGCCGCCGCCCGGGCCGCCGGGCTCTCGCCCGCGCATCTGTCCCGGCTGGAGACCGGGCAGCGCCAGCCCTCGCTGCCGATGCTGCTCGCGCTCGCCCGTATCTACGGTACGACCGTCTCCGAACTGCTCGGCGAGACGGTCGCCGAGCGGGACGCCGTGGTGCGCGCCGCCGACATGGAACCGACCGCCGCGGGCGGCTGGACCTACTGGCAGGCCGGTGCGGCCGGGCGCGGCATGCAGGCGCTGCGGGTGCAGGTGCCGTACGGCTCACAGGGCGACATCGTGCGCGTGCATCCCGGCGAGGAGTGGCTGTACGTCCTGCGCGGCCGACTCAGGCTCCGCCTCGGGGACGCGACGCACCTTCTCGGCCCGGGCGACAGCGCGCACTTCGACTCGCTCACCCCGCACCGCCTCGCGGCCCAGGACCCCGACGGGACCGAGCTGCTGTTCGTCCACACCCTGTTGCAGAGCCCCACGGCCACCCTGTGCCTGGGCCCCACCCCTGGAGAGACGCCATGACCGACATGGAGGAGAAGTTCCCGCGAGCCCTGTGGGTACGGCTGATCATCTACATCGCCGCCGGGCATGTGTTCGCGGCCTTCGTCTACCTGCTCTTCGAGGTGGGCGCCGGGCAGTGAAGCGTCAGTCGAGCAGGCGCTCGCGCAGCCGCTCCCGGATCTCCGGGGTGACGCCGAGACCCTGCTCCAGATAGGTGTCGACGTCGCCCCAGGTCTCCTCGATGGTCTCGAAGGCGGCCCGCAGATATTCGGCGCGCGCGTCGAAGAGCGGCGCGAGCAGCTCCATGACCTCGGGGGAGTACGCGGCGGCCGAGCTGCTGCTGCGGTGCACCTTGTAGCGACGGTGCTTGGCGTTGGACTCCAGGTAGTCGGCGACGATCGCCTCCCGCTCCACACCGAGCGCCAGCAGGGTCACCGCTATCGACAGGCCCGCGCGGTCCTTGCCCGCCGCGCAGTGCATCAGCGCGGGCACGCTGTCCTCGGCGAGGGAGTGCAGCACGCGCGCGTGCTCGGCGGTGCGCTCCTTCACGATCTTCCGGTAGGAGGCGATCATCCGGTTCGCCGCCTTGTTGTCGCCGAGGATCTCGCGCAGCTGCTCGATCTCGCCGTCCCGGACCATCTTCCAGAACTCGGAGCCGTCCGCCGGGTCGCTCAGCGGCAGGTTCACATTGCGCACACCCGCCAGCTCGACGTCGGGGCCCTCCAGCTTCTGGTCCGACGCGTTGCGGAAGTCGAAGATCGTGTGCAGGCCCAGGGAGTCCAGGAACGCGGCGTCCTCGTCGGTGGCGTGTGCGAGATGGCCGCTGCGGAACAGCACCCCGTACCGCACCCGCCGGCCGTCCTCGGTCGGCAGACCGCCCACGTCACGGAAGTTGCGGACTCCGGTCAGCTCGGGTTCGGTCGACGGGATCTGCTGCGTCACGGGGGCTCCTCGCAGTCGGCGCCGTCGCCGCGGCTCGCCGACGGGCACCCTCCGACGATACGACATGGGTTCCTGGGGCAATGAGTTGTCCACAGGCGTTGCATCCAGGGCCCCCGGCCCTTGATGATGTTGGTACTTGAGTACCACTGTTCGACCCTGTTCGCATCTGTGAGGTTCCATGCTGGAGATCGCCCCCAACGGCCGCACCTGGCTCCTGACCGGGCCCGCCAGCAGCTACGCCGTCCACCTCACCGAGGCCGACGAGCTGCTGCATCTGCACTGGGGGCCGGCGATCACGCTGGCCGACGCCGAGGCCCTCGCGGTCCGTCCGCTGCCCGACTACTGGCCCTTCGAGTCCCCGCTCGACGGACGCGAGGAGTACCCGGTCGAGGGCGGCCCCCGCTTCGTCCGGCCCGCGCTGTCGGTGCGCACCGACGCGGGCCGTGGCACCGAGTGGAGCTTCGAGACGTACGAGACCGACGCCGAGGAGCTGCGGCTGCGGTTCCGGGACGGTGGGCTCGTCATTACGCTGCACTACCGGATGCGCGGCGATGTGGTGGAGCGCTGGACGACCCTGGAGAACCAGGGAGCGGACGCCCTGGAGCTGCTCCGCGCGGACTCCGCCACCTGGACCCTGCCCGACCGTGAGGACTGGCGGCTCTCCCAGCTGCACGGCCGCTGGGCCGCCGAGTCCCGGCTCGTACGCTCCCCCCTCACCTACGGTGAGAAGGTCATCGGCAGCCGCCGCGGCCACACCGGCCACCAGCACCTGCCCTGGGTCGCCCTCGACTCCGACGCCACCGAGGAGCGCGGCGAGGTCTACGGCTGCGCCCTCGGCTGGTCCGGCTCCTGGCGGATCGCGGTGGCCCAGCTCCCCGACGCGCGCGTGCAGATCACCGGCGGTGCCGGATACGACGACTCGGGGCTGCTGCGCCTCGTGGCGGGCGAGTCGTTCACCACGCCCGTCTTCGCCGGTCTGTGGAGCGAGGGCGGGTTCGGCGGCGCCAGTCGCGCGTGGCACGCCTACCAGCGGGCCTACGTCATCCCGGACGCGGAGCAGGACCGGCCGGTGCTGTTCAACTCCTGGGAGGCCACCGAGTTCGACATCTCGGAGGAGCAGCAGGAAGCCCTCGCGCGGCGGGCCGCGGCCATCGGCGTCGAGTTGTTCGTGGTCGACGACGGCTGGTTCGGCGCCCGTACCAGCGACCGCGCCGGACTCGGCGACTGGACGGTCAACCGCGACCGCTTCCCGGGCGGCCTGAAGCCCCTCGCCGAATCCGTGCACGCCCTCGGCATGCAGTTCGGCATCTGGGTCGAGCCCGAGATGGTCAACCCCGACAGCGACCTGTACCGGGCACACCCGGACTGGGTGCAGTTCCAACCGGGACGAAAGCGGACGGAACTGCGCAACCAGCTCGTCCTCAACCTCGCGCGCGAGGACGTCCAGGAGTACCTCTGGGGGCAGCTCGACGCCCTGCTGTCCAGCGCCCCGATCGACTATGTGAAGTGGGACTTCAACCGCTGCTTCACGGATGCGGGCTGGCCGAGCGAGTCCTACCCGCAGCGGCTCTGGGTCGACCATGTGCACGCCTTCTACGCCCTGTTGGACCGGCTGCGGGCCGCGCACCCCGGCGTCGCCTTCGAGTCCTGCTCAGGTGGCGGCGGCCGGATCGACCTCGGCGTGATGAGCCGCACGGACCAGGTGTGGACCTCCGACAACACCGACCCCCTCGACCGGCTCTCGATCCAGCACGGCTTCAGCCAGCTCCACCCCGCGCGCGCGATGGCGGCCTGGGTCACCGACAGTCCGAACGCCATGCTCAACGGCCGGGTCAGCTCGCTGCGCTTCCGCTTCGTCAGCGCCATGGCCGGTGTGCTCGGCGTCGGCGGCGACCTCACGCAGTGGACCGAGGAGGAGCTCGCCGAGGCCCGCGACTGGGTGGAGCTCTACAAGGACATCCGGCCCCTCGTGCAACGCGGCGAGCAGTACCGGCTGCGGGCCCCGAGCGGCGGACTGAGCGCCGTGCAGTACGTCCTCGGGGACGAGACCGTCGTCCTCGCCTGGCTTCAGGCGCAGCACTACGGCGAACCCGTCCCGGCGCTGCGCCTGCGGGGCCTCGACCCGACGGCGTCGTATGAATGCCGTGAAACGGGCGAAATTCTCAGAGGTGCCGTATTGCAGCATCACGGGCTGCGGGTGGGATTGCGGGGCGATCTGGATGCGGCAGTTCTCCGACTGCGTCGCATCTGAGCTTTCTGTCCGAATTGGCGTCTTCCGTGGCCTTCATTCCAACTCGCTCTGGAATAAGGGGAGCTGTGTAAACGGCACGTGAGGAGCGTCATATCGGTGACCCTGCGTCGTCCGTCATGTTCACGTAATGCGCCTTCAAATGCTGGGGTTTGCCTTTCGGGAAGTGGCACCAATGCACGGAGGGTGACCGGGAAATTCACAGCGGATCAAGAGGAATGCAATCGTCCTGGAACCCCTTACTTGTCCCTTTGCGTCTTCCTCGCTTACGTTCGCCACCAATCCGGACGGACGCCCAATCCTGCCGCCGCCCGGAATCCGCGCAACTCACCCGTGAACGGCAGGAGCGGGGGACCCACAGGTACGAATGCCTGGGCCGGTCTTCCGGAACAGGCTTGGGGTTAAGGCGCACCTCGGTGCGTCCGGGCATCTCCAGTCCGCACCCGACAGCTCACCTCGTAGGCGCCGGAGAGGAATTCGCCATGCCCGCGAAGGGTAAGCACCGCCGCCCGAGGTCCCAGCGCCTCACCCGCTCGATCGCCGTCGCCGGTACCGGTGGCGCCGCACTCGCCCTGCCTCTGATGGGTGCCGCCGGCGCCCACGCGGCCACCCCGCAGTCCGTCTCGCAGTCGGTTTCGGAAAAGGCCGCCCAGTCCCTTCCGGTGGTCGAGAAGACGGCCACCGAGAAGGCCGCGCAGAAGAAGGGTGCCGCGAACACCGCGACCGTGCGCACCTATTCGGTGCGGGCGGGCGACTACCTCTCGAAGATCGCCGACGAGCAGAACGTCACCGGCGGCTGGAAGAAGCTGTACTCGGACAACCGCGAGGCCGTCGGGTCCGACCCGTCGCTCATCCACCCGGGCCTGAAGCTCACGCTGGGCAAGAAGGCGGCGGCGAGCACGGACAAGTCGGCGAGCGCGGAGAAGTCCGCGAGCTCCGACAAGTCCACGAGTGCCGAGAAGTCCTCGTCCTCCTCGGACACGACGACGGCCACCCGGAGCAGCGAGTCGACCAGCACCGCCGGCTCCAGCGGCTACACCCTCCCCGTGGTCGGCGCCACCGTCGGCACCGCCTACCACACGGCGGGCAGCATGTGGTCCAGCGGCTACCACACGGGCACCGACTTCGTCGTCCCGACCGGCACCTCGCTGAAGGCCGTGGCCGCGGGCACCGTCGTCTCCGCCGGCTGGGGCGGCGCGTACGGCAACCAGGTCGTCATCAAGCTGGCCGACGGCTACTACGCGCAGTACGCCCACCTGTCCGCGCTCTCGGTCTCGTCCGGACAGACCGTCACCGAGGGCCAGCAGATCGGCCTCTCCGGCGCCACCGGCAACGTCACCGGACCGCACCTCCACTTCGAGATCCGCACCACGCCGGACTACGGCTCGGACGTGGACCCGGTCGCGTACCTCCGCTCGAAGGGTGTCGCCGTCGGCTGACGCTCCCCCCGATGCCACCGAAGGCCGGACCCCGATCCCCGGGTCCGGCCTTCGGTGTTGGGTCTTGCCGTTTCATGATCGCTTCATTGCGGTCTTGTGGCGCGGCTGTCCAAACCGTCGACAGGGAGGGGAGGGTGGGACCACAGTGATCTCCGAAGCGATGCAAGCGCTTTCTACGCACATCCGCGTCCGCATCCGCACCCGCATCCGGAGGTCCCCGTGCCCGGCGTCGACCGACGCACCGTCATCAAAGGCGCCGCAGCCGCGGCCGCCGCGGCCCAGTTCTCCTGGGCCCTGTCCCGCACCGCCACCGCGGCGGACGCCGACGACACCGAACTGCGCTGGCTGGAGGGCTCGGCCCCCGACGTCCACGCCGGTGCCACCTGGGGCGTGCCCTGGGCGCGCGGGGCGTACCGGCCGGAGCAGCCGTTCCGGCTGACGACCGCCGCCGGTGACGACGTTCCCGTCCAGAGCTGGGTCACCGGCTACTGGCCCGACGGCTCGGTGAAGTGGACGGCCCACGCCCTCGCGCCCGGCGCGCCGAAGGCCTCCGCCTACAAGCTGGCGGCGGGCACCCCGGCCGCGCCGGAACGGAAGGTCACGGTCACCCGCTCCGCGGGCCGCGTGGAGGTGTCGACCGGTGTGATCACGGCCGTGTTCGGCGCGAAGGGGTCCGACACCGTCGTACGGAGCGTGCGGCGGGGCTCGGCCGAGATCGCCCGGGACGGAAAGCTGGTCGCGCTGCGGCAGGAGTCCGTACGGGACGGGGCGGACGTCGCGCGCTTCCTGGGCCGGATCGAGAAGGTCGAGGTGGAGCAGGACGGACCGGTCCGGGCCGTCGTCCGGGTCGAGGGCCGGCACCGGCACGGCGGCCGCGACTGGCTGCCGTTCGTCCTGCGGTTCGCCTTCTTCGCGGGAGCCGAGTCCTTCCGGCTCGTCCACACCTTCGTCTGGGACGGCGAGCAGACGCCCGGCTCCGACGAGGGCGACTTCCTGCGCGGTCTCGGCGTGCGCTTCACCGTGCCGCTGAGCGATCAGCCCTACGACCGCCATGTGCGGTTCGCCGACTCCGACGGCGGCCTGTTCAGCGAGGCCGTCCAGGGCATCACCGGGCTGCGCCGCGACCCCGGGGCGGCGGTCCGCGCGGCCCAGACCGCCGGTGAGCGGCTGCCCGACACCTCGACCTGGGACACCCGAGTCGCCAGTCGCCTCGCCTACATCCCCACCTGGGGCGACTACACCCTCACCCAGCCCAACGCCGACGGCTACAGCGTCCGTAAACGCACCAAGGCCGGCTACGGCTGGATCCACGCCGCGGCCGGCCGCCGCGCCGGAGGCTTCGGTTACGTCGGCGGCGCGAGCGGCGGACTCTCCTTCGGCCTACGGGACTTCTGGCAGCGCCACCCGGCCCAGCTGGACGTACGCGGAGCCGCGGGAGACGCCGCCGAGGCCACCGTATGGCTGTACTCGCCGGAGGCCCAGCCGCTCGACCTGCGCTTCTACCACGACGGCCTGGGGCAGGACACGTACGACGAGCAGTCCGACGGCGGTCTGGAGATCACGTACGAGGACTACGAACCCGGCTTCGGCACCCCGTACGGCATCGCCCGCACCAGCGAACTGACCTTCTGGGCACTGGAGAAGACACCGACGGCCACCGCGCTCGCCGCGCAGGCCGCCGCCACCGCGACCCCGCCGCTGCTCACCGCCACGCCCCAACGGCTGCACGCTGCCGGGGTGTTCGGCGACTGGGCGCCGGTCGACCGGTCCGACAAGGCGCGGACGGCCGTCGAGGACCACCTCGACGACCTGTTCGCCTACTACCGCGACCAGCGCGAACAGCACCGCTGGTACGGGTTCCTGGACTACGGCGACGTCCAGCACACCTACGACAACGACCGGCACGTCTGGCGGTACGACGTCGGCGGCTACGCATGGGACAACTCGGAGTTGGGGACCGACCTCTGGCTCTGGTACCACTTCCTGCGCACCGGCTCCGCCGAGGTCTTCCGGTTCGCGGAGGCCATGACCCGGCACACCGGCGAGGTCGACGTCTACCACCTCGGCAAGTGGGCGGGACTCGGCACCCGGCACGGAGTGCAGCACTGGGCGGACAGCGCCAAGCAGGTCCGTATCTCCACGGCCGCCAACCGCCGCTTCTTCTACTTCCTCACCGGCGACGAGCGCACCGGTGACCTGCTGAGCGAACTCGTGGACGTGGAGCGGACGTTCCTGGAGGTCGACCCGCAGCGCAAGGTCCGCACCGACGGCTACACACCCGGCGACCGGCACGCCCTCTCGGTCGGCTTCGGCACGGACTGGGGCGGGATCTCGGCGGCCTGGCTCACCGAGTGGGAGCGACGGGGCCCGAACGCCGAGAAGGCGAAGGCCAAGCTGGTCAACTCGCTGCGGACGATCGCCGCGCAGCCCAACGGGTTCTTCACCGGCGCCGGTCTGCTCGACGCGGACACCGGCAAGTTCGCGATCACCACGAGCACGGCCGTGAGCGTGTCCCACCTGAGTGCCGTCTTCGGCCTCGTCGAGACCAACAGCGAACTCGTGTCGCTGTTCGGCGACGAGGAGCCCGAGTTCCGTACCGCCTGGCTGAACTACGCGCAGTACTACAACGCCACCGACGCCCAGAAGAAGCAACTCACCGGCTCCACCTGGAAGTCGGCGCTGCCCGCCGCGCACTCACGGATCACCGCCTACGCGGCACAGCGCAAGAACGATCCGACGCTCGCCACCCGCGCGTGGAACGAGTTCTTCACCGGCAGCGACACCTACTTCCCGTCCAACGACTGGAACCCCGTGACGATCAAGACGCCGGCCGTGCTCCGGACGACCGAGGAGATCCCGTGGATCTCCACCAACTCGTCCGCCCAGTGGGCGCTTGCCGCGATACAGAACCTGGCCCTGATCGGAGACCGGATCCCGTCATGAGACGTGCCAGCTTGATCGCGGCGGTGACCGTCGGGTTGGTGATGGGTGCGGTACGGCCGGTGGCGGCCTCCGAGGACGTCGTACGGCCGGACGACCGGCGGCTCGTGTACGAGGGCCACTGGGGGCGTACCGCGGAGGCGGCGGTCACCGTCAACTCCGGTTCCCGGCTGAGCTTTCGCTTCACCGGCGACAGCGCCCACGCCCTCTTCGACATCTCGTCGATCACCGTGCCCGCACAGATCTATGTGTCCGTCGACGGCGGCCCTAAGCGGCGGTACGCCGTCGACCGCGAGGACATCGAGATCCGCGCGGCCGGGCGTGGCCCGCACCGGGTCGAACTGGCCGTGAAGGACGTGTTCTCCCGCGCGAACCGGTGGACACCGCCTCTGGAGACCGGCGTGGTCCTGACCGGGGTGCGCGGCCGACTGCTGCCGCAACGACCGGTGCCGCAACGGCAGTTCGCCTTCTACGGTGACTCCATCACGCAGGGCGTCATGGCCCTGTGCGAGGTGAACACCTCCGACTGCGCCGACGGCACCGCCGCCTACCCGACCCTGGTCGCCGACGCCCTGCACGCCTCCCTCACCCAGGTCGGCTTCGGACGGCAGGGCGTGATCCAGACCGGCAACGGGGGAGTGCCCGCGGCGTCGGACGCATACGGCTGGAACTACGCCGGTTCCAGGGCGGACGCGGATCGTCGCGCCGATGTGATCGTGGTGAACCAGGGCACCAATGACACCGCGTGGGGCTCGGCGGAGTTCCGTGCCGCCTACCGCGCCTATCTCGACCAGCTGCGGGCCGCCGCGCCGCACGCCCGCCTTCTCGCCCTGCGGCCCTTCAACGGCGCGCATGCCGACGACATCGCGGCCGTCGTCGACGAACTCGCCGACGACCGCGTCGAGTTCGTCGACACCACCGACTGGCTCTCCCCGGCGGACGGGGACTTCAACGGGACCGTCCACCCCAGTGCGCAAGGTCATCGCAAGGTGGCCGACCGCCTCATCGACCTTCTCGCAAAGGAGCACTAGTGCACCGCCGAAGAACCGTCGCCGTCGCGGCGGCGGCCCTGCTGGCCGGGTTGTTCTCCGCGCCCGCCGCACCAGCCGCGCCTGCCGCACGCGCCGGGGAAACCCCGCGCCGGGTCGTCGAGAACCTCGACCGCGGGCTGGTCGCCGTACCGTCCGGGGACGGCACCTTCCTGAGCTGGCGCCTGCTCGGCACCGAGTACGCCCGGTACGGCAACTCCATCGCCTTCAACGTCTACAAGAACGGGCGACGGCTGAACCGTACGCCGGTCATCCAGTCCACGACGTACCAGGACGACTCGCCCGGCAACGGTACGTACACCGTCCGAGCCGTCGTCAACGGGCATGAGCTGCGGTCGAGTTCGTCCGCCCTCGACTTCACGGACGGCTATGCCGAGATCCCGCTCGCTGCCGCCGACGGGTACACCGTGCAGCACGCCTGGCCCGGCGATCTCGACGGTGACGGACGCTACGAGCTTGTCGTCAGCAGGCTCTCCGGGACCCGGGACAAGCCCGACCTGCTGGAGGCGTACACGCTGACCGGCGAGCGGCTGTGGCGCGTCGACCAGGGCCCGGGCTCGTACACGCAGGTGGGCGGGAACGGCGCCAACGACCCTGCGCCCGCCGCGATCAGCGGTTCCACGGCGATCGGCGGCTACCGCAACGACGACAACGTCACGGTGTTCGACCTGGACGGCGACGGCAGGGCCGAGGTGCTGGTGCACACGGCCGCCGGCACCACCTTCGCCGACGGCGCCCGGGTCACCGCGGCCTCACCGGCGAACCAGTTCGTCTCGGTCATCGACGGCGCGACCGGTGTCGAGCGCACCCGGCAGCCGGTCCCGGACGACCTCGTCGCCGACGGGCCCTCCGGCGGTCACTTCGGCATCGCCTACCTGGACGGCGAACACCCCAGCCTGGTCACCAAGTTGGTCACCCGCGTCGGCGCCAAGCGCGGCGCCTTCCGCATCCTCTTCCAGACCTGGGACTTCAACGGCACCGACCTGACGCCGCGTTGGAAGTACGTCGTGCCGGCCGACAGCGGCGCGACCAGCTTCCACCAGATCCGAACCGTCGACGTCGACCTCGACGGCAAGGACGAGATCGCCGACGGCAACTACGTCGTCAACAGCGACGGCACCCTGCGCTACGTCGTCGACGGCGCAGGGCACGGCGACCGCTTCCACATCGCCGACCTCGACCCCGACCGGCCGGGCTTGGAGGGATTCGCCATCCAGCAGGCCGAGTTGGGTGTCGTCCCCGACTTCCCCTGGTACTACTACGACGCCGACACCGGTGAACGTCTCGTCACCGGACAGCACCCCGCCGACTGGGTCAACGACACCGATATCGACGTCGGCCGCGGCAGCACCGGCGACATCGACCCGAACCACCCCGGCTACGAGTACTGGACCTCCACCGCCGACGTCACCGCGCCCGGCGCGGGCGTGCGCAACGTGCAGGACGGGAAGGTCTCCACGACGACGCCGAGCGTCAACTTCCGCATCTGGTGGGACGGCGACAAGGCCTCCGAGAACCTCGACTACACCCACGTCGAGAAATGGGACCCGGCGACCGAGACCAGCGCGAAGATCTTCGCGCCGTCCGGAGTCGTCTCCGGCGCCCGCAACGCGACCCCGTTCTACGGCGACCTCCTCGGCGACTGGCGCGAGGAGATCCTCGCCGAGACCGCCGACCACACCGCGCTGCGCCTCTATACCACCACCGAGCCGACAAGGACGCGCATCTACACGCTCGCCCAGAACCCCGAGTACCGGCTCGGCTGGACCGTGCGCGGCTATCTCCAGTCCACCTACACCGACTACTACCTCGGCACCGAGACCCGTCGGGTGCCGAAGCCCGCCCTCACCCTTCCCGAAGGAGCCGTCTCCCGTGACCGCCACGCGTAGAGCATTCGGAGCCCTTGCCGCAGGAGCCGCCCTCGCGGCCCTCGCCCCCGCCACCAGCGCGAGCGCGACGCCCCGGCACCGCCGCCTCATCGCCCACGACGACTTCCGGCACGGCCTCGGTCAGTGGGCCGTGGAGCTGGAGAAGGGCGGCTCCGTCACCGCCGCCCGCGGCGTTCTGGAGTCCGATGTGCCCGCCGGCGCGACGATCTGGTTCAAGCAACGCCTCGAAGGCCCGTACGTCGTCGAGTACACGGCGATCCCCGTGTCCGAGGGCGGCGTCAACGACCGCGTCTCCGACCTCAACAACTTCTGGAACGCCACCGACGTACGATCCCCCGACGACCTCTTCGCCACCCAGCGCGGCGGGGCCCTGGCCGAGTACGACTACCTCAAGACCTACTACGTCGGTTTCGGCGCCAACACCAACACCACCTCGCGGCTGCGCCGGTACGCCGGCGAGCCCGGAGTACGCCCACTGATCTACGACTACACACAGCCGCTGCTCACCGCGAACGAACCACACCGGGTGCGGATCGTCTCCGACGGCTCCACCCAGCGGTGGTGGGTCAACGGGCAGCTCGTCTTCGACTACACCGACCCGGAGCCGTACACCAGTGGGCACTTCGCCTTCCGCACCACCTGGAGCCACTTCCGCTTCAGCGACTTCAGGGTGTGGCGGTTGAGCCCACAACATCGCTGATCCAAGGTGTATTCCGGGCTTGGCCAACACTTTAGGAGTGGCTTATCTCACCGCACGTCAACCCTTCCTTACGGTCGCGTAGGTCACATTCGAAGGGGAATCATGGGTCGATGTGGCAGACGATTCGAAGAGTGACAGCAGAGCAGTGATCGGGTCGTACGTTGCGGTGGGGGACAGCTTCACCGAGGGCGTGGGCGATCCCGGCCCGGACGGGGCGTTCGTCGGCTGGGCCGACCGGTTCGCGGTACTTCTCGCGGACCGGCGGCCCGAGGGCGACTTCAGGTACACCAACCTCGCCGTGCGCGGGAAGCTCCTCGACCAGATCGTCGAGGACCAGCTTCCCAAGGCCGTGGAACTCGCCCCCGACCTGGTCTCCTTCTGCGCGGGCGGCAACGACATCATCCGGCCCGGCACCGACCCCGACGAGGTCGCCGAGCGCTTCGAGCGGGCGATCGGCCGGCTCACCTCCGTCGCCGGCACCGTCCTGGTGACGACCGGCTTCGACACCCGTGGCGTACCCGTGCTCAAGCATCTGCGCGGCAAGATCGCCACGTACAACGGACATGTGCGGGCCATCGCCGACCGGTACGGCTGTCCGGTGCTCGACCTGTGGTCCCTGAAGACCGTCCAGGACCGCCGGGCCTGGGACGGCGACCGGCTCCACCTCTCTCCCGAGGGGCACACGCGCGTGGCGCTGCGCGCGGGCCAGGTGCTCGGCCTCGAGGTTCCCGCCGACCCCGACCAGCCGTGGCCGCCGTTGCCGCCCCGCGGCACGCTCGACGTGCGACGTGACGACGTCCACTGGGCGCGGGAGTACCTGGTGCCGTGGATCGGGCGGCGGCTGCGCGGCGAGTCCTCGGGCGACCATGTGACGGCCAAGGGCGCGCTGTCGCCGGACGACATCAAGCTGCGGATCGGCAAGGTGGCCTGACCGGGCACGTGATCCACCAGTGAGGTGACCGCGCGGGAGTGGTGTGCGGTCCGGTCCATGACGTGATGTTGGGATGACCGCACCGTCACCCCACCTCGGAAGGACCGGACCCGCATGCCCGTTCCCCGTACGCCGGTCGCGGCGATCGCCGCGACCCTCCTGGCCCTGGTTCTGCCCACCGTCGTGGCACCGGGGTGGAGGCCGTCGCCAAGACGACGCGGGCCGCGCTGAAGGCGCAGAACACGGCCTCCGCCGCCCTGGTGAAGGCGGTGCACGCCCAGGGGATCGCCGACCGGGACGTCCGTACCGAGAACGTCTCCCTCAGCCCGGTCCACGACTACACCGACGGCACGTCCACGCCGAAGGGCTACCGGGCCGCCCAGTCCTTCGCGATCAAGGTCCGCGAACCGGCCGCCACGGGCGCGCTCCTCCAGGCGATCACCGACGCCACCGACGACGCGGGCCGCATCAACTCCGTCGTCCTCGACCTCGACCTCGACGACCGGCGCCCGCTTCAGGCCCGCGCCCGCAAGGCCGCGCACGACGACGCCCACGCCAAGGCCGCCCAGTACGCCCGCCTCAGCGGCCTCCACCTCGGCCGCCTCGTCTCGCTCAGCGAGGGCGGCACCGGCTATCTCGCCCCGGCCGCGCCGGTCGCCGCGCACGCGCCCGCCGGCGGCTTCGTCGGCGCACCGGTGGCGCCGGGGGAGATCAAGGCGACGGCGACGGTCACGGCGGTGTACTAGCTGGCCTGAGGGGTCCGTCTTTGCGGCGGGCCGAGGTGTACGAGCCGGCCTGGGGGGTCCGTCTTTACGGTGCGGGGCCGAGGTGTACGAGCCGACTGAGGGGTCGCTCTCCCCGGCCGGGCCGGGCCGGGCCTTCAGCGCTTCTGGGCGCTCAACGTGTCGGCCTCCAGCCCGAGTTCCCGGGCCAGCGCCTCATCCACCCACTCCTGGGCACGCGCGCGGGACACCGCTCCCGGGTACGACGTCAGCTGGACGGCGAGTCCGTCGAGCAGGGCGGTCAGTCGCAGGGCGGTCGCGGCCGGGTCCGGGCACCGGAACTCGCCCGCGGCCACGCCCTCCGCGACGACCTCGGCGAGCGCCGCCTTCCACCGCTTGTCGAGGTCGCGGGTGACCTCTTGGAGCGCGGGTTCGCGCAGCGCCACCGCCCAGCCCTCGATCCACAGCCGCCAGCCCTTGGCCTGACCCGTGGGCGCGTACCAGCGCACGGCCGACCGCAGCCGTCGTAGCGCCGTCGTCCGGCGGCCGAGGAGCTTGCGCAGCTGGGCGAGGTCGTCCTCGGCCGCGTACGCGAACGCGGCGGCGACCAGCTTCTCCTTGGTCGAGAAGTGGTACAGCACCAGCGCGTTGCTCACCCCGAGCACCGAGGCCACGTCGGCGATCCTGACCGCCGCCACACCCCGCGCCTCGATCTGCCCGATGGCGGCCCGCAGCAACTCCTCGCGCCGCTCGGCCACGCTCAACCGCACTCTCGCCACGCGGTCACCCTAATCCGTCACCCTGAGTGGCGAGACGCGACCGCCGGTCCGGGCGTCACGCGTGCGGCGGCCCGGTGTCACCGGTACCACCCGAACCGCTCGGCGATCACCGGCAGCCGGTCCGCGACGATCGCGTGCGCGGCGGCCCGCGGCGACGTCCCGTCGGCCTCCGCGCGAGCCAGCATCTGCTCGACCAGGGCGCGCATCGAGCGGCGGGTGTGGGTGAACGCCTCGTCCGCGTCGGCGCCGATGTCGCCGAAGAGCGTCCACCACCACCAGGCGTTGGTACCGGAGTTCACGACCACGTCCGGCAGCACCGTGACGGCCCGCCCGGCCAGCAGCGCCTCAGCCGCGGGCAGGACCGGCATGTTGGCCGCCTCGACGATCCAACGGGCGGTGATCCGCTCCTGGTTCGTGGCGTCGATCGCGTACGACACCGCGGCCGGCACCAGCACCTCCGCGTCGGTGGACAGCCAGGCGTCGCCCGGCAGTTCACGGTCGCCGGGGCGGAGCGCGGCACGGTCCACGGTGCCGTAGGCGTCCCGCGCGGCCAGCAGCGCCTCGACGTCCAGCCCTTCGGGGTGGGCGATCGTGCCCTTGACGTCGGCGACGGCGACGACCCGCAGACCCGCGCGCGCGAGGAACCGCGCCGTGGCCCCGCCCATCGTGCCGAGCCCCTGCACCGCGACCCGCGTCCCGGCGTATGGCACCCCAGCCCGGTCCAGGGCGGTGAGCACCGACTCGGCGACTCCGCAGCCGCCGACGAGTTCGTCGAGCCCGATGCCGTCCACCTCGACCGCGAACGCGTCCGCGAGGCGCTTGCGGGCCGACGCCTCGTCGTCCAGCAGCGGATAGACGGCCTGGATCGAGGACACGAGCCCCGCCTCGGCCGCCGCCCGGTCCACCAGGTCCTGGGTCAGGCCGAGGTCCTCGCCCGTGGTCCAGACGCTCTCGACGTACGGTCGCATCGCGCGCAGGAAGCGCACGAGCAGTGCGTACGCCGCCGGGTCCCGGGGGTCGCAGTCGATGCCGCCCTTGGCACCGCCCAGCGGGACGTAGCGGCGCTCGGGGTCGTAGTGCAGCGCCTCCTTCATGGTCATCCCGCGGGCCAGCCCGGTGACCTCGTCCAGGGTGCAGCCCTCGCGCATCCGCAGCCCGCCGCTGGACACGCCGCGCACCAGCCGGTCGACGACCAGGAAGCCCTGGCGGCCGGTGACGTGGTCTGTCCAGGTGAGCGACAGCAGGGGGGTGGTCATGGGGGCTCCTGGGCGGTTACTGAATAGCGAGTCAGTATCTTCTTGACATGCCTCGGTCGCTGTCAATTCGAGGTCCAGGCGCTGTCAATTCGAGGTCGATTCGGGCGGAACGCGATTGACAGGGCGCAGGTCGGCCTCGGTAGGTTCCTTTTGGGAACGTACTGATCGTCGGAGGGGGCGGGCATGGTCGAGGTCGTGGAGTTGACGTACTACCCGGTGAAGGGATGCGCCGGGATCCCGGCGAGCGAGGCGATGGTGACGCCGGCCGGACTCGCCCACGACCGCTCCTTCATGGTCGTCGGCGCGGAGGGGCGGTTCCGGACGCAGCGGCGCGACCCACGGCTCGCGCTGATCCGGCCCGGCATCGACGCCGCCGGGGAGCGGCTCACCCTGCGGGCGCCGGACCACGGCGAGGTGGCCGTCGACGTCGACACCATCGGCGTACGACGACCGGTCGAGCTGTTCGGGACGCCGTACCGGGGCATCGACCAGGGCGACACCGTCGCGCAGTGGCTCTCCGACGTGCTCGCGACCCCGAGCAGGCTGGTGCGGGTGCCGCCGGAGCACGACCGGGTGACCGACGGCAGGACGCCGGGCACCGCCGGCTGGGCCGACAGCGGTGCGCTGCACGTGCTGTCACGGTCCAGTCTCGACCTGCTGAACGAGAGGCTCGCCGAACGCGGCGCGGAACCCCTGCCGATGAACCGCTTCCGCCCCAACCTCGTGATCGGCGGCTGGGACGTCCCGCACACCGAGGACCGGGCCCACCGCATACGGATCGGCGCCACCGAACTGGCGTACGCGAAGCTCGCCGTCCGCTGCGCCGTCACCCTGGTCGACCAGGAGCGCGGCGCCAAGGGCGGCCCCGAACCCATCCGCACGCTGGCCGGATACCGGCGCGGAGCCGGCGGCACGGTGTTCGGCGCGAAGTTCTCCGTGCTGAGAGAGGGGAAGGTGGCGGTCGGCGACGAGGTGGACGTCATGGCGTGGGGCGCGTCCGAGGTACCGGTCGCGCAGGGGTGAGCGGGCGGTGCGGGGATCTCCGGGATCTCCGAGGTGCCGTTCACGCAGCCGTGACCAGGGTGATCCGGGGATTGTCGGAGAGGCCGACCATAATGGAAGACCTCACCGACTCCACCAGGAGGTACCGTGTCCGTTTTCGGTTCCCTGAGCTCCGGGCTCAGCGGCCTGCAACCCGAGGCCTTCGGCGTGGACCCGAGCGGTGAGCGCCTCGCCCGTATCCGCAGATCACCCCACTTCAAGGACGGCGTCTTCCAGAACCCCGGGGGCGAGGCCCGGACCCGTCCCTCCGGCTCGACGCTGGAGTTCGCGAAGGTCTTCTTCGACAAGGAGGAGCGCCCGCGCCGCGCTCCCAAGGGCACGATCCCGGTGCACCCCACCACCCTCGCCGACATCGCCAAGCCGCCGGTCACGGGGCTGCGGCTGACCTGGATGGGCCACTCCAGCGTGCTCGCCGAGATCGACGGACACCGGGTCCTCTTCGACCCGGTGTGGGGCGAGCGCTGCTCCCCGTTCCCCTTCGCGGGACCCAAGCGCCTCCACCCGGTGCCCCTGCCGCTGGCCGCGCTCGGCCCGGTCGACGTGGTCGTCATCTCCCACGACCACTACGACCATCTGGACATGCCCACGATCAAGGCACTGGCCGACACGGACACCCTGTTCGCCGTGCCGCTCGGCGTCGGCGCCCACCTCGAACACTGGGGTGTCTCCGCCGACCGGCTGCGCGAACTGGACTGGCACGAGGCGACCAAGGTCGGCGGCCTCACCCTCACCGCCACCCCGGCCCGCCACTTCTGCGGCCGAGGCCTGCGCAACACCCAGCACACCCTCTGGGCGTCCTGGGTCGTCGCCGGTGACGAACACCGGGTCTACCACAGCGGCGACACCGGCTACTTCGACGGTTTCAAGGAGATCGGCGCCGAACACGGTCCGTTCGACGCCACGATGATCCAGATCGGCGCGTACAGCGACTTCTGGCCGGACATCCACATGACGCCGCAGCAGGGCATGCGCGCCCACCTCGACCTCCAGGGCGGCCCGTCGGCCGGTCCGATGCTGCCGATCCACTGGGCCACCTTCAACCTGGCCACGCACGCGTGGGCGGAGCCGGGGGAGGGGACCCTGGCCGCGGCCCGTACGGAAGGCACGCGCATCGCCCTGCCCCGGCCGGGCGAGCCGTTCGAGCCGACGGGCGAGAGCGTGCCGGTCGAGCCGTGGTGGCGCGGGGTCGCCGCGGCGCCCTCCGGCGGCTGGCCGGCGGCTGAGTTGGCGACCGAGGCCGCGATCGGGATGACGTCCGGGGCGGCGGCGCGGGCCCAGGAGGACGCGGCCGGTTCGGAGGGTGAGGGAAAGACTGAGGGGAGCGGGGAGCCGGAGGCGGTTCCGGCGGGCTGATGCCTTGAGGAATTCCGCGTCCTCAAGGATTTCCGCTTCCTCATGGAATTCCGCGCCAAGAGAGCCGACTTGCTGAATTCTGATCCTCGGTGGGCCAGAACCGGCACGACCATTCACCTGCGGTCACGGTGGCCTCGACCGAGGTTCCATGGGGCAGGGGACGACCCCACACCCGCTGCGCCGAGAGGTCGGCGCAAAGGGAGACCAAGCCGATCGTCAACGTGCCGACGTGGGTGACCACAAGGACCGTTCCCCCGGCGTGGGTCCCGATGATGCGTTCCATCGAGGCTCGGAAACGGGCGATGACCGACCCGCCCGTTTCGCCCAGCGGTAGTTTCGCGTCAAGGTCGCCGTCCACGATCCACCGACGAAGGACGTCCTGGGATTCGCGGCCGGCCGCACTGCCCGAGGACCTCTCAAGAACGCCGACCCCGTACTCGATCAGATCGTGGTCGCGTCGCACGGGCAGGTCGAGGTCGAAGCCCTTCGCGATGATGTCGGCCGTCTCGACCGCGCGTCTGGCCGTGCTGGTGTAGACGGCGGCGACGGGCTCGGATCTCAAGGCCGCGAGCGCGGCTTCGGCCTGCTCCCGTCCCAGGTCGGTGAGCCCGGCGCCGGGCGGCTCGCTCGACAGGACTCCGGCGGCGTTGTCCACGGACTGGCAGTGCCTGAGGAACAGCACTCGGGTGCGCCGTTCTGCGGGAGGGGTGGGTTGATCGGTCGCGTGAGTCGGTCCTGCACGGTCACTCATTATTTCCCCTCACCAGTGAGGATCGTCCCGATCGGCAGATCGTAGCTTCCGGAACCGGCGGCGACGGGCCGGCCCGGGCGAGCCAGTGTCCCTACCTCCGTCTCCCTGGTCACCTCTGACGGTCTGTGTGCCCTCCGGGGCGCTACGGAGAGTGAAGCTCGTAGAGGTGCTTGGTGGGCGGTCAAGGTGTGCTTGTCGCGGCGCGGCGCTGTCTGCGGGCGGCGCTTCCGTCGCCCGGAGCGGTGGCGAGTGTCCCGGGCGGTCTGCCCGGCCGTTTTGTTTTGTGACCGTCCCTGACCAGCGTTGATCGATGCCTGAAGTGAACTGTACGGGCCGCCAGCGGGCTTATCGGGCTGTCGTACGAAGCCTCATACCAGAGCGGGACGCTCTCCGTACGAGTTTGTCAACTGCCCACCGCACATGATGCGTTGCCGACTACTGTGAGTGTCCGTCGGGCGACGCAGGGCCGAAATCCCGGCGCTCTCGACCGACACCGTGTCGTGAGGACCAGACCGGAGGAGGGAGTCGACGCGATGGGGATCCCCCCAGCTCGACCGCGACCGGGAGACGGGGGAAGCCGGTGACCGACGACCGCGTGGGAGTGCGTGCCGCCCGTGGCGAGCGCACCGGGGAATCGGCGGGAGCGCGCAGCGGGCCCCGGGAGCCCGGCCGTGGACTCGGGAGCCAGGCCGGCGGAGGTCAAGGGAGCCCAACCGGCCCCGGCCAAGGGAATCCAGTCGGCCCCGGTCAAGGGAATCCTGCCGACCCCGGCCGAGGCGGCCAGCCCGGCCGTGGGCAGTCGAGCCGGCACGGTCTTGGCGGAGGTGGCCGGCAGCCCGGTCGTGGACAGTCGAACCCGCCCGGCACCCGACAGCCGAGCCCTCCCGCTCTCCGACAGCCGAACCAGCCCGGTCCCCGACAGCCGAACCAGCCCGGTCCGGGACAGCCGAACCAGCCCGGCCGTGGGCAGGTGAGTCCGCCCGGCGACCAGGCCCGGCGGGCCAGTACACGGACCAGTACGAGGACACCGATGTCTCAGCTCCGCGCACCGGCAGCTCACGCAGACCGCCGTGAGGGCGGCCGGCACGGCAGGCCGGCCACCCGGCCCGTGGCCGCGTTGCCCGAGACCCACATACGGCCCCAGCTGCTGCGGCTCGCCGTGCTGCCGCCCGTCGCGGTCGCCCTCGCCGCCTCGGCGGCCGTCCTCTTCACCGTCCGTTCCACCGGCGCCCGGCCCGGCCTCACCTTCTGGGGCGTACTCGCCGGCGCGGTCTCGGTGGCCCTCGCCGGCATCCTCATCGCCGCCGTCGCCGCCGACCGCTTCGCCAAGTCGGTGAGCGACCGCATCGGTGCCCTGCGCCGCAGCAGTGCCCGGGGCGAAGCTGATCTGCGGGCCCTCGTCGAGGCGTTGCGGCGTGGTGACGGGCCGCCCCGACGCACACCGCCCGGCGGACCTCCGGACGGCGCCGACGACTTCGAGCTGCTCGCCGCCGACCTGGCCCGCGCCCACGACGGTGCCGTCACCGCCGTGGTCCAGGCCACCCAACTGTCCAGCCAGGCGGGCAGCGAGCAGAAGCTGGAGGTCTTCCTCAACCTCGCCCGGCGTCTCCAGTCGCTGGTGCACCGGGAGATCTCCATCCTCGACGAGCTGGAGAACGAGATCGAGGACCCCGACCTCCTCAAGGGCCTCTTCCACGTCGACCACCTCGCCACCCGCATCCGGCGTCACGCCGAGAACCTCGCCGTGCTCGGCGGCGCCGTCTCACGTCGGCAGTGGAGCCACCCCGTCCCCATGACCGAGGTGCTGCGCTCGGCCATCGCCGAGGTCGAGCAGTACTCGCGCGTCAAACTCGTCCCGCCCATCGACGGCACCCTGCGCGGGCACGCCGTCGCCGACGTCATCCATCTGCTCGCCGAACTCGTCGAGAACGCCACGGTGTTCTCCGCCCCGCACACCCAGGTGCTGCTGCGCGCCAACCTCGTCACCTCGGGGCTGGCCGTCGAGGTGGAGGACCGCGGCCTCGGTATGCCCGTCGCCGAGCAGAACAAGATGAACGCCCTGCTCACCGACCCCGACCAGGTCAATGTGGGGAGCCTGCTGGCGGACGGCCGTATCGGGCTGTTCGTGGTCTCGCAGCTCGCCCGACGGCACGGCATCAACGTCCGGCTTCAGACCAACATCTACGGCGGGGTCCAGGCCGTACTCGTCGTACCGCAAGGCCTGTTGGGCGCGGAGCCGGGTGCGCCCGGAAGTGTCGTACCGGGGACCTCCGACAGCATGGGAATCGCCGGGCCCGGTGGCGGTGACGGGGGAGCGGGTGGCGGTTCGGTCGGTGGCGGTACGGTGTCACAGGCGCGGCCGTCCGCATCGGCACCCGGCATGCCGGGTGCCGCCGTGCCGCCGCAGCAGTATCCGCACGCCGTGCCGGGGAGTACCGGGGGATCGGGGGCGGGGGGCCTCGGTGACACCGGGCCGCAGAGGGTCGTGCCCGCCGCGGCACCCGCAGCACCCGCACCCCCCGCAGTACCGCTGCCCGTGCGTGGCAGTCAGCAGGAGCGGCCCAACCCGGCCGAGGCCGTCCCGGGCATCCGGCCGGACGACCGGCGGCTCGTCGCGGAGACCTCCACGGCGCCGCCCACCCCGCGCACCGGCACCGTCCGCGGCACCATGGGCAAGCCCCAACTGCCCCGGCGCCGCGCCCAGGAGCACATCGCACCCCAGCTCCGCGACGGCCCGGCGGCACCGCGACCGGACACGGAGTACCCCGCCGGGCACGACCCGGGACTGATGGCGGCCTTCCAACGCGGCATCGGCCTCGCCGAGGCACAGCAGCACATGGAGGCGGAGACCACCGGGGACGGGGACTTCAGCGCCTATTCCCTGGGGCCCACGCACACGGGCGCCGCCCACATGGACCCGGCCCACACGGACCCGTCCCACATGGATGCACTGCACACGGACGCGTCCCACATGGATGCACTGCACATGCACGCGGACCCGCCCTTGGCCACCGACCAGACCTACACAGACCTGAGTCACATGAACTCCGGCCGCCCAAGCCCGACTTACCCCCAGGCCCCCCAGGCCCCCCAGGCCCCCCAGGCCCCCCAGGCCCCCTTGGCCCCCCTGGACCCTCTGGGCCCCCTGGCCCCCCTCGACCCGGCCCGGACCACCGAGGCACGCCCCGCCCCCGAGTCCCACGACCACATGTCCCCGGCCCGACCCGACCACACCCCCACCCGGCACGACGGGAGCGCATCAGCCGGATGACCACCCCTGCCACCACCCCCGCCCCCGGCGTCACCCCCACCCCCACTCGCACCCCCACTCTCACCCTCCCCCGCACACCCAGCGCTCCCGCAGACCTTCGTACCTCAAGGAGTCGATCCACCATGGCGAGCGAAGCGCCGACCGGCCATGTATCCGATCTCGACTGGCTGATGAGCGGCCTCGTGCAGCGCGTCCCGCACACCACCAGCGCGGTCCTCCTGTCCTGCGACGGGCTCGTGAAGTCGGTCCACGGCCTCGACACCGACAGCGCCGACCACATGGCCGCCCTGGCCTCCGGCCTGTACTCGCTCGGCCGCAGCGCCGGCGTCCGCTTCGGTGACGGCGGGGACGTCCGCCAGGTGGTCGTCGAACTCGACGCGACGCTGCTGTTCGTGACCACCGCCGGCTCCGGCACCTGTCTCGCCGTGCTCGCCGGCCGCGAGGCCGACGCGGCCGTCCTCGGCTACGAGATGGCGATGCTGGTCAAGAGCGTCCGCCCCTACCTGGTGACCGCGCCCCGGCAGCACGCCGTCGAATCCCCGGCGTCCCCGGTGATGAGGCCTTGAGCGTGGCGGCGGCCGGCGACGGGCCCTGGCTCGACGACGCGGCCGGACGCCTGGTGCGCCCCTTCACGGTCAGCAACGGCCGTACTCGGCCCACCGTCGCGCTCGACCTGCTGTCACAGGTGATGGCCACCGGAGCCACCCCCCTCGGCTACCTCGGTCCCGAGCACACGCAGGCACTCGACCTGTGCCGCGCGCCTGTCTCGGTCGCCGAGGCCGCCGCGCATCTGAAGCTGCCGGCCGCCGTCACCAAGGTGCTGCTGTCGGACCTCGTCGACTGCGGGGCGCTCACCACCAAGCCCCCCGAGTTCCACCACAACCCGACTGACCGGGCCCTTCTGGAGGCAGTGCTCGATGGACTACGACGACAGCTCTGACCCCTTCCCCACCGCACTCAAGATCCTGGTGGCGGGAGGCTTCGGAGTAGGCAAGACGACCTTCGTGGGCGCGGTCAGCGAGATCGCCCCGCTCAGTACGGAGGAACTGCTCACCACGGTCAGCGCCGCGACCGACAACCTCGACGGCATCGAGAACAAGGTCGAGACGACCGTTGCCATGGACTTCGGCCGCATCACCCTCGATCCGCAACATGTGCTGTACCTGTTCGGCACGCCCGGCCAGGAGCGGTTCTGGTTCATGTGGGACGAGCTCTCCGAGGGTGCGCTCGGCGCGGTCATCCTCGCCGACACCCGCAGGCTGGAGGACTGCTTCGCCGCCGTCGACTTCTTCGAACAGCGTGGCCTCGGCTTCATCGTCGCGATCAACGAGTTCGACGGCTCGTACCGCTACGACCCCGAGGAGGTCCGCGCCGCCATCGACCTCGCCCCGGAGGTCCCCATCGTCCGCTGTGACGCCCGGATCTCCAGTTCGGGCGTGCAGACCCTGCTGACCCTCGTCCGCCATCTCATCGCCCATGCCCCGGCACCCGCGCCGAGCCATGGCGCCCACATGTGATCACCCGCCCTGTCCCCGCCCGCAACTCCCCGGAGCCGCATATGACCTTCGCCCACCGCGACGGAACCCGCCCATGAGCTACGACCCGGTGCGTCCCGCCGGTCGTCTGCTGCTCACCCCCGAGGACAAGGAGGCCCCCGCGCGGGCCCGCCGACTGCACGGGCTGGGGCTGGGGGAGCGCCCGGAGCCCGCGCTCGACGTGTTCGCGGCCCGGCTCGCCGAGGTGACCGGGGCGCCGTACGCCATGGTCAACTTCATCGACGAGAACCGGCAGTTCTTCGCCGGACTGCACCTCCCCGACGTCCGACCGGTGCTCACCGACGCGGACGAGACCAAGCCGCGGCTCGGCCGCCAACTGGCGCGCGACCACGGCTTCTGCCCGCATGTGGTGGTCCGGCGCAAGGCGCTGGTTCTGGAGGACGTGAGCGACTACCCGCGGTTCGCCGGCAATCCCGTCGTCGACGAGTTCGGCATCCGCTCCTATCTGGGCGCACCGCTCGTCGACCGAGGCGGGATGGTTCTCGGCACGGTGTGTGTCGTGGACGTGGAGCCGCGGCAATGGGGCCGGACCGGTCTGGAGACCATCAAGTCGGCCGCGGCGGAACTGGTCGCCCGCGTGGAGCAGATGGAGGCGGACGGCCTGCCTCTCTGAACTTGTGTGCTCCTATGAACACGCGTGCGGCGACGCCGACTTCGCGTCGCCCAACGCCTCCCTCACACCCCGCCCCGCCAGATGTTGTCGAACGCGGCGTTCTCGATCGCCCGCCGCTGCCTGACCGCCTCCAGTTCCATCACCGCGTTTCCGACGGCCGCCAGCACCGTAGTGATCGTGTCGTCGGTGAGGTCCGCCGCGTCCCCGTCCGGTTCGTCCTGGATGCCGGCCGCGGCGGCCAGGGCGGCGAACACCGGCTCGCCCGAGTCCCGGCGCGCCTCGGCACGCCGCCGCTCCGGCGACTCCACCAGCTCGGCGTGCCCGGAGCGCCGCGCGATCCGCAGCCCCCGCGGGAGGCTCGTCAGCCCCTCCTGCTCCAGGGCGGAGTCGTACGCCGAGGACAGCCCGCGGCCCCGACGCCACAGCCAGTCCTCGACCGACTCGTACGGCTCCTGTCGTACGACGGTGGCGGCGGCCTCCGTGAGCAGGCGGTCGACCGGCGCCGACTGCCCGCCGGGCACGACCAGGTCGCCGTCCACCCCGAGCGCGCCCGCCGCCACGAGGTCGAGCAGCTCGGACGCCGCGAGCGCCAGCGACAGCTCGCCCTGTTCCACGGATCTGTCCGGGCTCGCCTCCAGGGCGACGATCGCGAGATCACGTGCGGTGTTCATCAGCGGCTCCAGATCGGTCGCGGGCGTCCTCGGCCATCTCAACGGGCAGGTGGGCGGCGGTGTTCCCCACTCAAGGGCGGCGTGAAGAAGATCTGCGGCGGCGCTTAAGAAAACCTCGATGGACCTGAGGGCGCGTCGTACGGCAGATTGCTACGCGATTCCCTCCCTCTTCCCGGCTGCGGGCCTCTTCGGCGTGCTCGCGTACGGGAACGCACCCACAGGAGCCGTAGCGGTGAAGGCACTGGTCAAGGAGAAGGCGGAGCCCGGGCTGTGGCTCGCGGACGTGCCCGAGCCCGCCGTGGGACCCGGCGACGTACTGATCAAGGTGCTGCGCACCGGCATCTGCGGCACCGATCTGCACATCCGGTCCTGGGACGGCTGGGCGCAGCAGGCGATCCGTACGCCGCTGGTGCTCGGCCACGAGTTCGTCGGCGAGGTCGTGGAGACCGGCCGTGACGTGGCGGACATCGCCGTCGGCGACCGGGTCAGCGGTGAGGGGCACCTCGTCTGCGGCAAGTGCCGCAACTGTCTCGCCGGCCGCCGCCACCTGTGCCGGGCCACGGTCGGCCTGGGGGTCGGACGGGACGGTGCCTTCGCGGAGTACGTCGCCCTGCCCGCCGCCAACGTGTGGGTGCACCGCGTGCCCGTGGACCTCGATGTGGCCGCGATCTTCGACCCGTTCGGCAACGCCGTGCACACCGCGCTGTCCTTCCCGCTGGTCGGCGAGGACGTGCTCATCACCGGTGCCGGGCCGATCGGTCTGATGGCCGCCGCCGTCGCCAGGCACGCGGGCGCGCGCAACGTCGTGATCACCGACGTCAGCGAGGAGCGCCTCGACCTCGCCCGCAAGATCGGCGTCAGCCTCGCCCTGAACGTCGCCGAGTCCTCCATCGCCGAGGGCCAGCGCACGCTCGGGCTGCGCGAGGGCTTCGACATCGGCCTGGAGATGTCCGGCAACGCCACCGCGATGCGCGACATGATCGCCAACATGACCCACGGTGGCCGGATCGCCATGCTCGGCCTGCCCGCCCAGGAGTTCCCGGTCGACTGGGCGCGGATCGTCACCTCGATGATCACCATCAAGGGCATCTACGGCCGTGAGATGTTCGAGACCTGGTACGCGATGTCGGTCCTCCTGGAGGGCGGCCTCGACCTCGCCCCCGTGATCACCGGCCGCTACGGCTACCGCGACCACGAGGCGGCGTTCGCGGACGCCGCCAGTGGCCGCGGCGGCAAGGTCATCCTCGACTGGACCGCGTAAGTCACCTGCATTCCTTAGGAGTTCTCCCATGTTCGACTCCGTGCGCGACGACCTGCGCGCCACCCTCGACGAGATCCGCGCCGCCGGTCTGCACAAGCCCGAGCGCGTCATCGGCACCCCGCAGTCCGCGACCGTCGCCGTCACCGCGGGCGGCCGCCCCGGCGAGGTCCTCAACTTCTGCGCCAACAACTACCTTGGTCTCGCCGACCACCCCGAGGTCGTCGCCGCCGCCCACGAGGCGCTCGACCGCTGGGGCTACGGCATGGCGTCCGTGCGCTTCATCTGCGGTACGCAGGAGGTGCACAAGGAACTGGAGGCCCGCCTGTCGGCGTTCCTCGGCCAGGAGGACACGATCCTCTACTCCTCCTGCTTCGACGCCAACGGCGGTGTCTTCGAGACCCTCCTCGGCCCCGAGGACGCGGTCATCTCCGACGCCCTCAACCACGCGTCGATCATCGACGGCATCCGTCTGTCCAAGGCCCGCCGCTTCCGCTACGCCAACCGCGACATGGCCGACCTGGAACGGCAGTTGAAGGACGCCTCCGACGCGCGCCGTCGCCTGATCGTCACCGACGGAGTGTTCTCCATGGACGGTTATGTAGCGCCCCTGAGCGAGATCTGCGACCTCGCCGACCGGTACGACGCCATGGTCATGGTCGACGACTCGCACGCCGTCGGCTTCGTCGGCCCCGGCGGCCGTGGCACCCCCGAACTGCACGGCGTGATGGACCGCGTCGACATCATCACCGGCACCCTCGGCAAGGCGCTCGGCGGTGCGTCCGGCGGCTATGTGGCCGCCCGCGCGGAGATCGTCGCCCTGCTGCGCCAGCGTTCGCGCCCGTACCTGTTCTCCAACACGCTCGCCCCGGTGATCGCCGCGGCCTCCCTCAAGGTCCTCGACCTGCTGGAGTCGGCGGACGACCTGCGGGTCCGGCTGAACGAGAACACGGCCCTGTTCCGCCGCCGGATGACCGAGGAGGGCTTCGAGATCCTCCCCGGCGACCACGCCATCGCCCCCGTGATGATCGGCGACGCGGCGAAGGCGGGCCGCCTCGCGGAGCTGCTCCTGGAGCGCGGGGTTTACGTGATCGGCTTCTCCTACCCGGTGGTGCCGCAGGGCCAGGCCCGTATCCGCGTCCAGCTGTCGGCGGCGCACTCCACGGAGGACGTGAACCGCGCGGTGGACGCCTTCGTCGCGGCCCGAGCCGAGCTGGAAGCGGAGGCCTCCACGGAGTCGGTGGGCTGAGCCGGAGCACACGGGGGCATTTGAGACAATCGATCTCATGATCGAAGCGCGGCGGCTGCACATCCTCCGGGCGGTGGCCGACCACCGTACGGTGACGGCGGCTGCCGCCGCGCTGTATCTCACCCCCTCGGCGGTGTCCCAGCAGCTCACGGCCCTGGAGCAGGAGACCGGCCACCGACTGGTCGAGCGCGGCGCGAAGGGCGTACGGCTGACCGCGGCCGGCGAGATCCTGCTCAGCCACGCCAACGCCGTCCTCGCCCAGCTGGAGCGCGCGGAGGCCGAGCTGGCCGCGTACGGCTCGGGCGAGGCGGGCACGGTCACCGTCGCCTCCTTCGCCACCGGCATCGCCCTGGTCGTGGCGCCCGCGGTGGCGCGGCTCGCCGTGACCGCCCCCGGCATCCGGATCCGCGTCCAGGACGCCGAGGGCGACGCCAGCCTGCCGATGGTCCTGGACCGGCAGGTCGATGTCGCGGTCGCCGTCGAGTACCGCGGGGCGCCCCCCGCCGACGACCCCCGTCTGACGCATGTCTCCCTGTACGCCGAGCCCTTCGACGCGGTCGTCCCGGTGAGCCACCGGCTGGCCGAGGCCGGCGAGGTACCCCTGGCGGAGCTCGCCAAGGACCCCTGGATCGGCCCCTACCCGGGCAACCCCTGTCACGAGGTCGTCGTCCTGGCCTGCGAGAACGCGGGCTTCCAGCCCAGCCTCGAACACTCCTCGGACGACTTCCGCGCGGTCGTCGCCCTGGCCTCGGCCGGGGCGGGAGTGGCCCTCGTACCGCGCTCGGCGCTGATCGGCATGGACCACACGGGCGTGGTCGTCCGGCCGGTCGACGGCGTCGCGCCCACCCGCCGGGTGTTCGCGGCGGTGCGCCGGGGAGCGGAGGGGCATCCGCTGATCCGTCCGGTGGTGGAGGCGCTCGCGGAGGCGGCTGAGAGCGGGACGTAACCCGGCTGTTTCATATCTGGGATACCGTCCCGAATATGAGACAAGCTGAGGCCGGAGAGGCCGGTCCGGACCCCGTCGACGCCCGCCTGGGCACCCGGCTGACCGAACTGCGTGCCGAACGCGGCTGGTCCCTGGGCGAGTTGGCGGCCCGCACCGGAGTGAGCAAGTCGACCCTGTCCCGGGCCGAGCGCGCGGAGACCAGCCCCACCGCCTCGCTGCTGAACCGCCTGTGCGCGGTCTACGGACGGACCATGTCCCAGCTCCTCAGCGAGGTCGAGACCGAACCCCCGCTCCTCGTACGGGCCGCCGAGCAGCCCGTGTGGCAGGACAGAGCCTCCGGTTTCGTACGCCGCTCCGTGTCACCGCCGCACACCGGGCTGCGCGGCGAACTCGTCGAGGGACGGCTCGCCCCGGGCTCCGACATCGCCTACGACAGGCCGCCCGTACCCGGCCTCGAACAGCACATCTGGGTGCTGGAAGGTGCCCTCGCCATGACCGCGCAGGACGTCGAGCACCACCTCGACGCCGGCGACTGTCTGCGGCTGCGGGTGCGGGGGGCGACCCGGTTCCGGTGCGTGGGGGACGAGCCGGTGCGGTATGTGCTGGCGGTGGTGCTGCCGTGACCGTCATCCGACTCGACGCGGATCAAGTGTGCCGGTATGTCGAGGAGTTGGCCGACCTGATGGTCGACACCGTCGACGGCGGCGCCTCGATCGGCTTCCTCGCCCCCCTCGACCGTGCGGCGGCCGTCGCCTGGTGGAAGGAACGGGCCGGCGGCGTGGCGGCCGGACAGCTCGCCGTCTGGGTCGTCCGCGGCGACGACCGGACGCTCGGGACCGTCACGCTCGCCTTCCCCGACAAGCCCAACAGCCGCCACCGCGCCGAACTGGTCAAGCTGATGGTGCACCGGGACGCACGAGGGCGAGGTCTGGGACGCCGCCTTCTGGCGACCGCCGAACAGGCCGCCGCCGACGCCGGCCTCACCCTGCTCCACCTCGACACCGAGACCGACAGCCCGGCCGAGCGCCTCTACACCTCGGCGGGCTGGACCAGGGTCGGCGTGATCCCCGACTACGCGGCGGACCCGGGCGGGGTGCTCAGGGGGACCACCCTCTACTACAAGAACCTGGGAGCGGCCGGTCATGGCGAGCATCCGGGGACAACCGCTCCCACCAGGTGATTGTCAGTGGCAGCCGCTACGGTGCGTCCCATGCCGGATGCCGAAGACGTACGCCGTATCGCCCTGTCCCTGCCGGAGACGACGGAGAAGATCGCCTGGAGCATGCCCACGTTCCGGGTCGCGGGGAAGATGTTCGCCACCCTGCCCGAGGAGGAGACCTCCCTCGCGGTGCGCTGCCCGACGGAGGAGCGGGACGAACTGGTCCTGGCCGAGCCGGAGAAGTTCTGGATCGCCGACCACGAGGCGCAGTTCGCCTGGGTGCGGGCCCGCCTCGCCGCCCTGGAGGACGAGGACGAACTGCGGGACATCCTGGCCGACTCCTGGCGCCAGGCGGCACCGCCCCGACTCCTCGACAGCTACCCGGAGTTGGGGCGGCCGGTCGGGGAGTGAAATTCCCCGGGGGCTGTCAGTGCCCCGTGGCATGATCCGACGGCGTGGCGGAGGTGGCCGCCGGCGGGGGTGGTGCTCGGGAGACGGGGTGAGGGATGACCGAGGTGTCGTCGAAGGGGCGGAGGGACGCGCATCGCGCACCCGCCGACGACGTCGCCGACCGTCCGCGCAGCGGGACACCGGCGCCCGCTGTCTGGTCCCGCGACTTCGCCCTGTTCTTCGTCGCCCGCGCCGTCGCCGCCCTCGGCCACACCATCCTCCCCGTCGCCCTCGCCACGGGCCTGCTCCAGCACGGGTACGGAGCGGGCGCGGTCGGCCTCGCGATGGCCGCCTCCGCCGCCTCCTTCGCCGGGTTCGTGGTGTTCGGCGGTGTGGTCGCCGACCGCTTCGACACCCGCAAGGTGATGATCGGCGCGGACCTGGTGCGCCTCGCCACCCAGACGCTCGCCGCCGCGCTCTTCTTCTCCGGGCACGTGGTGCTCTGGCAGATCTGCGTCATCGGCTTCGTCAACGGCCTGGCGGGCGCCCTGTTCCAGCCCGGAGTCGCCAGCACCGTCCCCCGGCTCGCCACCGACGTCCAGGGCGCGAACGGCGCGATACGCATCGCCGAGGCGGGCGCCCAGCTCGCCGGACCCGTGTGCGCCGGGCTGCTCGTCGGCTTCGCCTCGGCGGGCGGCGTCTTCGCCGTGGACGCCGCCATGTACGCGGTCAGTGCCCTGTGTCTGGTACTTCTCCGGCTGCCGCCGCGAGCCCCGGACGACGGGCCGACACCGCACCGGGCCGGCACCTTCCGGGCCGATCTGGTCACCGGCTGGCGGGAGTTCAGAGCGCGCAGCTGGCTGTGGGGCGTGATCGCCATCTGGGGTCTCTACATGATCGCCGTCTCGGGCCCGACCGTCCCGCTGGTCGCCACCGAGGTCGTCCAGGACCACGGACCGCGCGCCTACGGCCTGGTGAACTCCGCCCTCGGTGCCGGAACCGTCGTCGGCGGACTCCTCGCCCTGCGGCTGCGCCCCCGCCGGATGCTGCGCGCCGGATCGATCGCCCTGGTCGGCTTCGGCGCCTTCCCGGCGGCCGTCGGCGCGGGCCTCGGCGTGCCCGCCATGATGGCCGGGGCCGCCGTCGCCGGGACCGGCATGGCCTTCTGGAGCGTGATGTGGGCGACCAGCATCCAGACCCAGGTCCCGCCCGACGCCCTCAACCGCATCCACGCCTACGACGTCGCGGGCTCCCTCGCGCTGATGCCGGTCGGCCAGGCGCTCGCGGGCCCGTCCGCCGCTGCCCTCGGCGCCGACCACGTTCTTCTCGTCGCCGGGGTGATGAGCCTGGTCGTCTGCGGCGCCCTGCTCGCGACAGCACCGATACGCAACCTGGTGCGCGCCGATGACGCCGGGGCTCTCGACAAACGGGTGCGCGACCACTGACCCGAGTGCGGTATTGTTTCCCTGCACGTTCGGCCGGGGGAAACCCCAGGTCAGACGGACACCGGGACGTGGCGCAGCTTGGTAGCGCACTTGACTGGGGGTCAAGGGGTCGCAGGTTCAAATCCTGTCGTCCCGACGGTGCGGAGAGGCCTTCACAGGCGACAACCTGTGAGGGCCTTTTCTTGTGCCGTCACTTCGTTCCCAGGTCAGTGACGAGGGCATGGGGGGCGGCGGTACCACGAGCACCCACCTCGGCGGCCACCGCGACAGCCCACCCCTCACTCCCCGCGCTCACGCGAGATCCACCCATGTCCGCCGCTCCGCGGAACGGCTCATCGCGTCCAGCGCCGCCGCGCTCGCCACGGCGTCGTCGAGCGTCGCGCCGTACGGCGTCCCCTCGGCCACCGACCGGAGGAACCCGTACGCCTCGATGACCTTCAGGTCGTCGTAGCCCATGGTGTTGGCCGAGCCCGGCTGGAACGCGCCGAACTCGCCCGCGCCCGGGCCGACGTACACCGTGCTGACGGGCTGGTCCTGGTAGGCCGTGCCGCGGCTGACGCCCAGCTCGCCCATGCGCCGGTAGTCCCAGAAGACCGCGCCCGTCGTGCCGTGGATCTCGAAGCCGTAGTTGTTCTGCTCGCCGACCGAGACCCGGCAGGCCTCCAGGACGCCCCGGGCGCCGGACGAGAAACGCAGGAGACAGTTGACGTAGTCGTCGTTCTCCACCGGGCCCAGTTCGCCGCCCGTCGCGCGGGTGTGGCCCGCGGTGGCACCGGTGGGGCGGGCGCGCTCGGGAACGAAGATCGCGGTGTCGGCGGTCAGCGACTCGATGTCGCCGAGGAGATGGCGGGCGAGGTCGACGCCGTGCGAGGCGAGGTCGCCCAGGACGCCGCTGCCGCCGCGCTCCAGCTCGTACCGCCAGGTCAGGGCGCCCTCGGGATGGGCGGCGTAGTCGCTGAAGAGGCGGATGCGGACATGGGTGACGGTGCCGATCTCGCCGGCGGCGATCAGTTCCCGGGCGGCCTGGACGGCGGGGGCGTTGCGGTAGTTGAAGCCGACCGTGCCCTGCACACCGGCCTTGGTGACCGCGTCGGCGACCGCGCCCGCGTCCTGGGCGGTCAGACCGACCGGCTTCTCGATCCAGATGTGCTTGCCCGCCTCGGCCATCGCGACGCCGATCTCACGGTGCAGGAAGTTCGGGGCGGTGATGCTCACGGCCCGCACGCGCGGATCGGCGGCCACCTCGCGCCAGTCCCGGGTCGCGGACCCGAAGCCGTACTGCTCAGCCGCCTGCTCGGCCCGGCCGGGCACCTCGTCGGCGACCGTCACCAGTTCCGGCCGCAGTGGCAGCTGCGGGAAGTGGTGCGGCAGCCGGGCGTAGGCCTGGGTGTGCACCCGCCCCATCCAGCCGAAACCCACCACGGCGATGCCGAGCCTGTCCACGATGACCGCCCTTCGTCGGACCCTGCCTTTGGACCGTTCCAAAGCCTTGATGGCCTACGATGAGACGGACAACAGCAGGTGTCAAGGTCTTGCAGGGCGAGGAACATGTATGGAACGGTCCATGGGATGAGGACCCCGACCATCCGTGACGTCGCCGAGCGCGCCGGTGTGTCCAAGTCGCTGGTGTCGCTGGTGCTGCGGGGCTCCAAGGGCGTACGTCCGGAGAAGCGCGCGGCCGTACTCGCCGCCGTCGAGGAACTCGGCTACCGGCCCAACGCCGCCGCCCGCAGCCTCAGCGAACGCCGCACCCGGACGGTCGGCGTACTCCTGAACGACCTGCGCAACCCCTGGTTCGTGGAGCTCCTCGACGGACTCAACTCCCGGCTCTACGACAGCGGCCTGCACATGCTGCTCGCCGACGGGCACCTCAACCGCCGCCTCGGCGAGGACCTCACCCGCACCTTCACCGAACTGCGCGTCGACGGCCTGATCGCGGTCGGCACCCTCCAGGACCCCGAGGCCCTGCGCACCGCCGCCGGACAGGTCCCGACCGTCGTCGCGGGCGCCCGGGAACCGGAGCTGCCGGGCGTGGACGTCGTCGCCAACGACGACGAACAGGGCGCCCGACTGGCCACCGAGCATCTCATCGGGCTCGGTCACCGGCACATCGCGCACATCGCCGCCCAGGGGGCCGTGGGTGAGCTGCGCCGGCGCAGCTTCGAGGCGGTGATGCGGGAGCACGGGCTGGCCGGGACGGCGGTCACGGAACAGGGCGACCTGACCGAGGAGGGCGGCTACCGGGCCGCCGTACGACTGCTCAGCCGCCCGCGGCGGCCCACCGCGATCTTCACCGCCAACGACATGACCTGTGTCGGGGCGCTGTCCGCGGCCGAGGAGAGCGGGCTGCGGGTACCGCGGGACCTGTCGCTCGTCGGCTACGACAACACCTACCTGTCCCGGCTGCGCCACCTGTGGCTGACCACGGTGGACAACGCCGGCCGCGACGTGGGCCGGCGCGCGGCCCAGCGGCTCCTGGACCGGATCGAGGACCCGGACCGGCCGCGCGAGGTCGAACTCGCCACGCCCGTCCTGGAGGTGCGCGGCAGCACGGCGCCGCCCCCACCGTAGCCGGTCAGCCGCCGCCGTCGAGCTCCGTGCACTGGCGGACCACGCGCAGCTCATGGCCGTCGAGCTCCATCTCGTACAGCTTGCCCCGGGCGTTCTCGAACGGCCGGTGCAGGATCATCGTCAACCGGCCCTCGAAGGTGCGGAACAGCATGCCGTGCCCGCTGTCGTCGCGGACCAACGGGCGCTGCTGACGCCAAGGGCCCACGAGGTCGCCGGATTCGGAGACGGCGTACGTCTGGACGTAGCCGCCGCTGATGTTGCCGTCCGGGCCGACGGTGTTCTTCTCGTAGGTCGACCACAGCATGAGCAGCGAGCCGTCCGGGGCGGGGTACAGCTGGGGGCCGTCGGTGATGTACGGCGGGAGCTGGGCCGGGACGCCGGCCGGGATCTGCTCGCCCAGCCAGGGCGCGTCGGACGCCTTGAAGAGGAACACCGGGTCGCCGACAGTCCGCGTCAGGTCCGGGGCCAGCCGGATCGCCTCCATGGTGCCGTCGATGGTCTGCAACCACTCGTGCGCGTAGACCATCCAGGGCTGCCCCTCCCGGTCGACGTGGAGCGTTCCGTCGAGGGTCATCAACTGCGGGGGAGGGGTGGGGCGTTCGGGGTCGACGACGGTGAACGGGCCCAGCAGGGAGTCGGACACGGCGGTGACGGTGCCGCGCAGATGGTTCCTGAGCTGGAAGGGGGTGCCCCATTGGTTGGACGGTGGAACGGGCAGGGGCCGGCCTACGTCGTGCAGGGTGGTGAACAGGTAGTACCTGCCCGCCCACTTGTGCACCTCCGGTGCCCAACCGCCGTCCGTGGCCCAGATGTTCTCCTGGTCGGCGGTCAGGAAGACCGGCACCGGACGGGTCCAGTCCCGCAGGTCGCGGCTGCGGTAGACCATCGTGCCGGTGCCCTCCACACGCGACACGGACGGGTCGTTGGAGGTGTAGAGGTAGTAGGTGCGGGTCTCTTCGTCGGCGACGACGAACGGATCGTGCAGCGGCATGTCGGGCAGCCGCATCAGTGCTTTCTCCACCACGCCCCGAACGATACGGCGGTGTGGTGTGACCTGTGAGGTCAGGGCCGTCGGGCGGCCAGGACCTCATGAGCGAGCGTGACCAGGTCCGGGATGGCCGGGTGCCCGACCCCCTCGCGCCAGGCGAGGACGAGCGGGACGGGCGGGGCGTCCGTGAGGGGGCGGTAGACCAACGACGGGTGGGCGTGGTTGCTCGGGGTGGCCGTCGTGGAGATACCCACGGCGCGCCCCGCCGCGATGGCCATGAGCCACTCGTCGGTGTTGGTCACCTCGATGGTCGCGGAGGGGCGGGCGGTCGGCGGCCACAGGTCCATCGTCGTCGTACCGGCCACGACATTGACGGCGATCGGACGGTCGACCAGGTCGGCCAGGGTGACCCGGGGGAGGTCCGTCAGCGGGCTGTCGGCCGGGAGGACGACGACCCGTTCCTCCCAGGTCAGCAGCTCGGTGCGGAGCCCGGGCGAGGTGACCGCACCGCGCAGCAGGGCCGCGTCGACCCTGCCCTGCGTGAGGCCCGCCGTGCGGTCGTCGACGCGGAGCAGTTCGAGCCGGGTGTCGGGGTGTGTCTCGTCCCAGCGGCGGAGCAGCGCGACGGTGTGGTCGCCGAGCGCCGCCCAGGGGTGCCCGAGACGGAGCGGCCAGCTCCGCAGCCCGCCCGGGTCGAGGGCGGTGTCGACGGCGGACAGTGCGGCGGCGGCCTTGTCGCGGAAGACCCGGCCCTGCGTGGTCAGCTCCAGATGATGGGTGGACCGGTCGACGAGACGGGCGCCCAGATGGTCCTCCAGCCGGCGCAGCGTGCGCGACAACGCGGGCTGACTCACATGGAGCAGGGAGGCGGCACGGGTGATGTTGCCCTCCTCGGCGATGACGAGGAAGGCCCGCAGGTGGCGCAGTTCCACGGTCATGCTTCCAGAGCATAACCGCAGGGAAATCGGCATTTCACGGGGAGCGGCCGGCTGCCTAGCGTGAACGCCATGACCTCTACGGTGACCAGCTCGCCCACGCTCGTACGGCACCCGGCGGGGCGCGGAAGTCTCGGCGGCGTCGGCCTCGTGCTCTCCGGCGCGGTGTCCGTGCAGTTCGGATCGGCCTGCGCCGCGCTGCTGTTCCCGCGCGCCGGGGCGCTCGGCACGGTCGGTCTGCGGATCGCCTTCGCCGCGCTGCTGCTCCTCGCCGTCACCCGGCCCCGGCTGCGCGGCCACGCCCGCACCGACTGGGCCGTCGTCACCGGCTTCGGCCTGGCCCTCGGCGGCATGAACCTGCTCTTCTACCAGGCCATCGCCCGCATCCCGCTGGGCGCGGCCGTCACCCTGGAGGTCCTCGGCCCGCTCCTGCTGTCGGTGCTGGTCTTGCGGCGCGCGGCGAGCTTCCTCTGGGCCGCGCTCGCGCTCGCCGGGGTCTGTCTGCTGAGCGGCGGCGACCTGGGGAGCCTCGACGCCGGCGGAGTGGCCTTCGCGCTGGGCGCCGGGGCGATGTGGGCGGCGTACATCCTGCTCAACGCCCGTGCGGGCGCCCGCTTTCCGCGTCTGGACGGTCTTGCGATCGCGATGTGCGTCGCCGCGCTCGTCAGCCTGCCGCTCGGGGTCGCCGCGTCGGGAGCGGCACTGCTGGAGCCGGGCGTGCTGGGCCTCGGCCTCGCCATCGCGGTGCTGAGCTCCGGAGTGCCGTACACCCTCGAACTGCTCGCCCTGCGCCGACTGTCCGCGGCGACCTTCGCGGTCTTGATGAGCCTGGCGCCGGCGCTCGCGGCGACGGCGGGCTGGCTGGTGCTGGGCCAGGGGTTGTCGCTGCCGCAGTGCGGGGCGATCGGGTTGGTGGTGGTCGCGAGTGTGGGGGCGGTGCGGGCGGGGGGTTGATGGGGGGCGCTGCGGGAGGTCGCTGGGGAGCCCCGCGGGAGGCTGCTGAGGGGGAGCCCCGCGGGTCGCTGGGGGAGGGCTGTGGGAGGCCGCTGAGGGAGCCCCTGCGGGGGGGGGCTCCCTCTCTTTCGGGCTGGTGGAGGTTACTGCTGGGCCGCCCTGCGTCGCCGTACGACGATGACGGCGCCCGCGCCCACGGCGACCGCCGCTGCCGCCGCGCCCGCGAGGGGCAGCGTCGCGCCGGAACCGGTGCTGGCCAGGTCGCCGTCGGCGGTCGTGACGGACCCGGAGGCGCCGGAGGCCGAGGAGCCGCCGGACGTGGTCGAGCCGCCGCTGGAGCCGGAGCCGGAGCCGCCGGTGGAGGTCCCGGAGTCGCCGCCCGTGGACGACGTGGAGCCGCCGTCACCGGAGCCGCTCGACGACCCGCCGCCGTTGCCGGACGAGCCGCCGGTGACGTCGAGCGGGATCTGGGCGGTGTCGTTCTCGGGGTTCTTGTCGTACGGCCGGGCCTGTCCCGTCAGCTTGAGGGTGGCCTTGGCGCCCGTGACCGCCTTGTCGATCCGCAGCTTGAAGGAACGGGTCTCCACAGAGCCCTCGTTGAGCCAGCGCTGGGCGGTGCCGCACTCGTAGACCCCGGTGGCGACCTTGGTGCAGGGGTTCTTGGTGACGGTCGTACCCGCCGGGATCGTGACGCGGACCTTGGTGACCGAGGTGTCCAGCTTGCCGAGGACCCAGCCGGGGCCGGCGTTGGTGAGCTTCACGTCCAGCGGCACGGTGTCGCCGACCTCGCCGCTGAGGTCCGAGCCGGACACCTGGAGGTCGGCGGTATTCACCGCGTTCACGGAGATGTTGGCGTCGTCCCAGCCCTCGTGTTCGCCGCTGCCCGGGGCGGCCGGGGTCGCGTCGGGCCGCTCGACGAGCTTCACGGCGGGACCGGTACCGGGCACCGGCTGCCCGCCGCTGTCGCCGGGGAGCGAGCCGTCGGTGTCGACCACGACGCGGAGTTCGTCGTGCAGCGCGTGGCCGAGCACGTTCAGCGTCAGGGCCTTCTCGGGGGCGTAGACGACACCGGGCTCGACGGTCTGGTCGAACGCGCAGATCGCGTAGGACTCGTCGGGTATCTCGTCGTAGGAACCGACGTCGTAGAGGCCGCAGTTGGAGGGCAGTTCGGTGTGGCTCAGGCCGTGGGTGACGGAGTACTGCACGTAGACCTTGTCGAGCGCCTCGGTACCGGTGTTGGTGAAGCTGACCGGGACGTCGTAGGTGCTGCCCGGCTTCAGACCGTCGACCGTGGACGCCATCTCGCCCAGCACCAGTTGGGGCTCGGGCGTGGAGTCGGCGGCGACTGCGGGCGAGGCACCCAGGGCCATCAGTGCGACGGCGCCGAGGGCGCCGGTGGCCTGTCGGAGCGTACGGGTGCCGGGTGCGGCGTGGCGCATGAAAGGTCCTTCGGGGCGGTGGGGGGACAGTGACGGACGGATGAACCTCGGGGAACGCGTTCCCGAAGATCAGACGTCCGCGGGCGCCGAACGGTTGTACGGCGCTCCTGGCCCGCCTTTCACACCCGCCGACGCAACCGGCTTGCCCCTGGGACGACCGGAGTTCACGTCTCCGTTCACGCGTCTCCGGTGAAACGGTCGAGCAGTGCGTCCAGCCCCGCCACCAGCCCCTCCGGGCCCCCCGGTTCGGCGAGGGCGGGGGCGGTCGCGCGCAGCCGGGGCAGTTCTTGGGGCGGCATGTGGTGCAGGCCGAGCCGGAAGGCGGGGTCGGGCTCCTCGGGGTTGTCGACCATGGCCTGGAGCTCGACGGAGACATAGCCCAGCACCCAGGCGGTGAAGGCGCGGAACACGGTGGCGGAACGGTCCGCGTCCAGCCCGGCCTCCTCCAGCAGGGCGATGACGCGCTCGTGGTGCCGCAGGGTCGCGAGCGGTCGACGGGCGAGGGGGACGGCGAGCATGCGGGTGGAGAGGAGGGGCACGACCTGCGGGTGGGCGAGGCAGACGTCGTACGTCGCCCGCGCGATCCGCCCCAGCTCGGCCCGCCAGTCGTCCACGGCGGCGGTGTCGGCGGCCAGCCGTTCCTCCAGCTCCAGGTGGAGCGCCTCGACCAGGCCGTCGAGGAGGGCGTCCTTGCCTGCCGCGTACCGGTAGAGGGCCATCGCCTCGACGCCGAGCTCCGCGCCGAGGCGGCGCATGCTCAGCGCGGAGAGGCCGTCGCGGTCGACCAGCTCCAGGGCGCTGGCGAGGACGCGCTCGCGGCTGAGGCGGCCGTAACGGCCGCGGTCGCTGGCGCGGCGCGCCTGCGTGAGGGCGTCGGCATTCCTCCGGGTCCTTGCCTGATTTCCGGCCATGGCTCTCCTCGGCTTGTCGATTGCGTCCCCTCTGTTGACTCTAGGCCCCTCTGAGGGCAGGGTGTACGTATACAGCGTAAATATACGACATTTCAGCAATGGTCGCCGTCATCCCCACGAGGCGTCAGAACCGGGGAGCGAGAAATGACAGTCCACCGGTTGCGGCATCGGCAGGAGCGGGCCGAATACGCTCAGCCATCTCTCAACGGCGTGGCCCAGGCCGGTGTTGGTCCGGCACACCAGCCGGAGGAACAGCGCGCTGTACCCTTCGCCGCACCCCGGATCACCCTCGAGGCGCGTCGGGCCGCCCAGCGGGTCCTGGCGTCCGGCTGGGTGACGATGGGGCCGGAGACTGAGCTGTTCGAGCGCGAGTTCGCCGACTATGTCGGCGCCGCCCACGCCGTCGCGGTGAGCTCGTGCACCGCGGCGCTGGAACTGACGTTGCGCGCGCTGCGGCTGCCACCCGGTGCCGGCGTCCTGGTGCCCGCGATCACCTTCTGCGGCGCGGCCCAGGCGGTGATGCACGCCGGGCTGCGTCCCGTGCTCGTCGACGTCGATCCACGTACCGCCATGCCGACGCCGGCCACCGTCGCCCGCGCGGCCCGGGCTTGCGGGTGCCCGCACGCGATGATGGTCCTGCACTACGCGGGGGCCCCCGCACCCGTCGCCGAGCTCGCCGAGGCCGCACGGCTGCCCCTGACCCACGTGATCGAGGACGCCGCGCACGCTCTGGGAGCCACGGTGGGTGACCGCCCGGTCGGCTCGCTGTCGCGGGCTGCCTGCTTCAGCTTCTACGCCACCAAGAACCTGCCCATCGGCGAGGGCGGCATGGTCACCACCGACGATCCCGCCCTGGCCGAGTGGATCCGGCGGGCTCGGCTGCACGGCATGTCCACCGACGCGTGGCGGCGCCATCTGCCGGGTGGCAGCTGGCAGTACACCGTGGAGGAAGCCGGCCTCAAGGCCAACATGACCGACGTCCAGGCCGCCATCGGGCGCGCCCAGCTGCATCACCTCGAGGCCTGGCAGGAGCGCCGCCACGAGGCGGCCGACCGGTACGACGCCGCGCTGCGGGCCGTACCCGGCATCGAGCCACTGCGGACCGCTGGCCCGGGGCGGCACGCCCGGCACCTCTACGTGGTGCGCGTGCTGGAGGAGTACGGCATGACCCGTGACGAACTCGCCGTGCGGCTCTCGGACGGCGGTATCGGAACATCCGTGCACTTTGTCCCGCTGCATCACCTGTCGTACTTCCACGCCACGGCACTCGTGCCGCACGGCGGGCTCCCCGGCGCCGACGAACTCTTCCCGCAGCTGCTCTCGCTTCCCCTGCATCCCGACCTCGGGGAACGGGCCGTGGATCGCGTCTGCTCCGAGCTGGCCGGGCTCGGCGACGACCGACGGACCAGGGCTCCGCGACCGGCCGCCCTGCGTACCTTGGTGATCGGTGCGGGGGAGGCCGGGCGGGCGCTGGCCCGGGACCTGGGGCGAGCCCCGGAGTTCGGGCTGGAACCCGTCGGCTTCCTCGACGACGACCCCGTCAAACGGCTCGGCGGCGCCGCGGCCGAGCTACCTGTACTGGGCGAGCTGGACGCCACCCGCACCACGGTCCTCGACCAGGGGATCGAAGCGGTCGTCGTGGCCATCCCCGGACTCGCCGCGGACCGCTTCCGCCGGGTGGCACACGCCGCCGAGGCCGCCGGGGCGAGTGTGCGCTACCTGCCGTCGTTCATTGCCGCGCTCCGTCGTGACGTGGTCGGCAGCGACATGCGGGAACTGGATGTGAGCGAGTTGATCGGCCGCGCCGAGATACATGTGGTCAGCCCCGACGCGCGGGCCGTCGTAGCCGGGCGCCGCGTGCTCGTCACCGGCGCCGGGGGCTCCATCGGCAGCGAACTCTGCCACCAGGTGCGTGCCTTCGGCCCCAGTCGGCTCTTCCTGCTCGACCACGACGAGTCCAATCTGCACCGCCTCCAACTCGAGCTCTACGGCGACGCCCTGCGCAGCGACGACATCGTCATCTCGGACATCCGCGATCGGCCCCGCGTCGACCAGGTGTTCCGCGAGTTCCGCCCAGAAGTGGTCTTCCATGCCGCCGCCCACAAGCACCTGCCCCTGCTGGAACTGCATCCGTGCGAGGGCGTGAAGTCCAATGTGCGCGGCACCGAGAACCTGCTACGCGCCGCGGCTGCCGCCGGGACGGAGCGCTTCGTGCTGATCTCCACGGACAAGGCCGCAGACCCGGTGTCGGTCCTCGGCGCCACCAAGCGCCTGGCCGAACTCCTGGTCCGGCGTGCCCAGGACGCCGCTCCGCCGGGGAGCGTCTTCACCGCCGTCCGCTTCGGCAACGTCCTCGGCAGCCGTGGCTCGCTGCTGTCGGTCCTCGCTCAGCAGATCGGCGCCGGGTCCCCGGTGACCGTCACCCACCCCGATGTGACCCGGTTCTTCATGACCGTCGAAGAGGCCGTCGGCCTGGTCCTGGAGGCGGCTCGGATGGCCGAGGGCGGGGAGGTGTTCGTCCTTGACATGAGCAGCCCGGTGCGGATCGTCGACCTCGTCCGCAAGTTCGCCCGCTCCGTCCACGTTCCGGACGTCGACATCCGTTTCACCGGTCTCAGGCCCGGCGAAAAGCTCAACGAGACCCTCTTCTCGACAGACGAACAGCACGCACGCACGGCCCATCCGCGGATCCTCGCCGCGCTGCCCACAGCCGGTGAAAGCCCCTTGCCCGAGCGGCTCCCCGACCTCTATGCCGCGGCCGAGCGCAACGACGCCGCCGAGGTGCGCCGCGTCCTCGCCGGACTCCTCCAGGGGTTCCCCGCGGACGAACCCGCCCAGCTGGCGCACGCGGCCCTGGCGGACCCCTACCCGGACGACTTCTGATGGGCGCGCGTGCACCGAGGCGGCCCGCATGGCCGACGTGGCAGCCCAGACACCGCCTTCGTCGACGCCGCCACGTCCTGCGCGCCCTGCTGCTGTCCGGCCTGGCGGCCGTCCTCGCCCTCGTCGCCCTCGGCGCGGGCGCCGTCTGGTGGGGTACCAGCCACTACGGCGACCAGGTCACCCGCATCCCCGACGCGTTCCCCACCGGACCGCGGCCGCCCAGACCCGCTGCCCATGACGGCGGCACGACCTTTCTGCTGGCCGGCGTCGACAGCCGTTCCAGCAAGCCCACCACCGGCAGTGACGCCACGACCCGTCTGTGGAGGTACGGCGCACAGCGCAGTGACACCCTGATGCTCGTGCACCTGAGTGTCGGCGACCACCGTGCCGACGTCATGTCCATCCCGAGGGACAGCTGGGTGGGCATCCCGGGCCACGGGACCGCGAAGATCAACGCCGCGTTCTCGTGGGGTGGTCCGCCTCTCATGATCGAGACGGTGGAACGGCTCACCGGGACCCGGGTCGATCACTTCGGCGTCATCGACTGGCACGGTTTCAAGGCCCTCACCGACGCCGTCGGAGGCGTCCCCATCACCGTCCCCCAGGACTCCTACGATCCGGTGCTGGAGCAGCACTTCAGCGCCGGCACTCACGTCATGGACGGCGAGGAGGCGCTGGCCTACGTCCGGCAGCGCCACGGTGTGCCCGGCGGTGAGCTGGACCGCATCAAGCACCAACAGCAGTTTCTGCGCAGTCTGGTCACCGAGATCCGCGCCGAGGTCAGCCTCACCGATCCGCTGGGCACCGCGCGGATGCTCGACGCCGTGACGCGCACCGTGAGCGTCGACGACCACATGTCCAACAGCGACCTGCGTGACCTGGTCCTGGGCCTACGGCATCAGGACGCCTCGGACGCCTCCTTCAGCACGGCCCCGATCGTCCGCTCGCGGATCATCCGGGGTCAGTACGCCCTGATCCTGGACGAGGACGAACTGCGGCAGCGGTGGCAGGCGGTCGAGACGGGTGAAGCCAGCTGACGGACACCGCGGACGCCACCAGCCGCACGTCGACGGCGAGCCGCCGGTCGTGGAGGTAGTCCAGATCCAGCGCCAGCTTCGGGTGCAACTGCAGTTCCACATACCGCTCCTCGGCGCGGTCCGGATCAGCCAGCTCGCTGCCCCGGTCGACCACGTACAGCGCGCCGGGACCGATGATTCCGGGCCGCACGTCCAGCAGCCGCAGTTCGCGCCGTGTGTAGTACGGAAGGAAGCGTTCGACTTCGGGGCGCGGCCCGACGAGGGTCATGTCGCCCCGCAGAAGGTTGACCAGTTGCGGGAGTTCGTCGAGCCGGGTGTGCCGCAGCCAGCGGCCGACCCGCGTGACCCGGGGGTCGCCGGACCCGCTGACCGCGGGCCCTGCCCGGTCGGAGCCGACCGTCATCGAACGGAACTTGAGGATGGAGAACGGCCGCATGCCACGGCCCGCCCGCCACTGCCGGTACACGGCCGGACCCCGGCTGGTGCACCGCACCAGGACGGCGAGCAGTACCAAGGGCACCAACAACACGGTGAGAAGCACCAGCGCGACGGCGATGTCCGCCGAGCGACGCAGTCCGCTGTCCTGCCGCAGGGCCGCCATGGTCAGCACACCTCCCGCAGCACCTGGAACGGCTCCACCGACTGCCGCCCGACCCGGCTGCCCCAGTAGGCGGCCCGCTCGCGCAGGGCGCCGAGCGACCGAGGGTGCGGAGGCAGGCGCAGTTCCGTCTCGTAGCAGGCCATCGCCTCCAGCTTGGCGTCGAGTGTGCCGGTGACGTCGACATAGAGGGACGGTGTGAAGGGAGAGCCGGCCGACCACCCCCACTCCGTCGACGACGGCGTCTCGAACACCGCGAACCGGCGCAGTCGCGGCAGGACATAGGGTCGGCAGGCGGTCCAGGCGGCGCGGGCCACCACTTCGTGGTCGGCGTTCACGTCACCGGGGAAGTGGGTGTAGACCAGGTCGGGGCGCAACTCGTCCACCACGGCCTCCACCCGCTGAACCACGTCGATCAGCGGAAGGGTGTCCAGGCGCTGGTCGGGCAGGTCCCACAGCGCCAGTGAGGACAGTCGCAGCACCTCGGCGGCGCGTTGCGCCGACTTGGCGAGGTCCTCAGCCAGTCCCGACCGGTATCGGCTCGACGCCCCCTCGGCGAGCACGACGGCATGCACCGCGTCGCCACCGTGGACGTGCCGGGCCAGGGTGCCGCCCACGCCGAGCAGCTCGTCGTCGGGATGCGCCGCCAGAACGAGAACGGTACTCATCGCGCCACTCCTTCGGGCCGTGGACCCTCGCCCAGCACCCAGCGGGCCACCGCGGGCGGGACCGCCGCGAACTGCGCGCCCGGCCGCACCCCGGCCCGGCGGGCCCAGTGCGCCGCGGGCTGCGGAGACTCGTCCGGGCCGCTCATGGCCGTGATCAGGACGCTTTCCGCATGCGTCGCCACTCGAACGCCCTCGGGCCCGACAGCCAGCACGGAGCCGGGCGGCCCACCGGGCTCGTCGCCGTTCGGCGGGCGGGTGCGCCAGACCATCACCCGTTCACCCCCCAGCACACCGAACGCGCCAGGATACGGAGTGGTCAGCGCGCGCACCCAGTCATGCACCGCGGACGCCGGGCGATCCCAGTCGATCACGCCCATGCCGGGCGTGCGGCGGGGCAGCACATCTCCTTCGGCGGGGTTCTGCGGGTGACGCGGGGCGGTGCCGGTGAGCAGGGCCGGCAGGTTGCTGCGCAGCATGTCGGCACCGGCCCGGGCCACGCGTTCGTACACCGTGCCGCAGGTGTCGTCCGGCCCGATGGGGATGCGGACCTGGTCGACGATGTCGCCGGTGTCCGCGCCCGGGTCGAGCAACAGCATGGTGTTGCCGGTGACCCGCTCGCCGCGCAGGATCGCCCAGTTGACCGGTGCGCGGCCGCGGTGACGGGGCAACAACGAGGCGTGGAAGCCGACGCAGCCTTGGCGGGGCACGGACAGCACGCCGGGGCCGAGCAGCCGGGTCCAGCCGACGACCACCATGAGGTCCGGGGCCAGGGTACGGATCAGCGCAGCCGCCCCGGGCACGTTGAGGTCGCTCTCGTAGAACACCGGAACCCCGGCGGAACGTGCGGAGCGGGTCAGGTCGGTGGCGCCCGACAACCCCCGCCTGTCCGCGTCAGGCGGCGTGATCACCGCGGTGAGCCGGGCCGTCGGACAGTCGAGCAGGGCGGCCAGGGCCGCCTGTGCCTCGTGCACGGCGCCGACCAGGACCACGCGGCCGGGCCGGGACGGGGTGGCGGAGCGAACGGGTGCGCTGCACATGACGGTTCCTTCCGAGTCGCGTGCCGCGTGCGGCCACGACACGCGCCAGGGTCACCAGCACCGCGGCGGTGACCAGATATGCGGAGCCGGACGCCAAGGCCGCTCCGACTGCTCCGAACGCTGGGATCAGCAGCACGTCCAGGGCCACGGTCATGGCGACGCCGCAGCCCATTCCCCAAGAGGTGATTCCGGGGCGGCCGACGCCGAACAGATAGGCGCTGGACACGGCCGTCGCGCCCTCGGCGGCCAGCCCGCCCAGCAGGATGCAGGCCGGGACGACCGCGTCCGTGAAGTCCGTGCCGTACAGCAGCGGCAGTACGAACACCGACGCGCCGGCCATCGGGGGTGCCAGCGCCGCCGTCAGAACCAGGGCCCGAGGCAGCAGCCGGCGCAGCTCCTCACTCGCGACGCGAAGACCGCAGCGGGCGAACCGCGGATACAGCACGTACTGCATGGCCACGGCGGGCAGCCGCATCACCTCGGCGAACTTCGAGGCGACGGCGTACACACCGAGCACGGCGGGGCCCGACAGCGTGCCCACGAGAATGAAGTCCAACCGCAGATTGACCAGCATCAACAGGTTGCCGAGCTGGCCACGCACCCCGTAGCGCAGCACCTCGCCGCCGAGCGCGGCCGACGGCCGCCCCCATTCTCGTACGAACCCGGTGCGTGCCAGCCGGCCGAGCGAGACCGCGGTGGCGGCGATCCCACCGCCGAGCAAGCCGCCGATCACCGCGTCGGAACCACTCAACCCCGTTGCCAGGGAGAGCGCGTAGGCGGGCAGGAAGAGCAGCTCCTCGACGACGATGACAAGGCCGGCGCCGTGCATGTCGGCCCGGCCCTGGCAGCAGGCCTTGCCCCACACCGTGAGCAGCTGGGTGACCACGGTCACCGCCACCAGCACGAGCTGCGCGCGCGGCACGGTGGGGAACAGGGCGTCCAGCAGGGGCACAAAGGCCACCCAGAGCAGCGCGCCGACGACAGCTCCGGCGCCGGCCAGCAGCGCCAGCGTGGGCCGCAGCGCGCGATCGTGCCGCCGCTCGCCCGCGAGGAAGTAGGCACTGGCGACCGGCAGTCCACCGCTGACCACGACACCGGTCAGCCAGGGCAGCATCCGCAGCAGCGCGTACTCGCCGAGTACCACGGGGCCCGCCAGGCGCGCGACCAGCAGACTCGCGACGAAGACCACGCCGACGGCGGTGGCCTGCGCCGCGAGGTTCCCGATCATGCTGCGGCGCCCCAGGTCGGCGGTGCCGTCGGTAGGGGGGCCGGGTGGCCCGGCGCCGGTCATGGCGGGCCCGCGCGGTTCGTGGTCGGGTCGTCGACGGGGGAGGCCAGAACGGCCACGAGTGCCAGCAGTACCCACAGGAACCGGAAGTGCAGCACCTCGTAGTAGGCGCCGGCCACGGCCAGCCCCGCCAGTGCCGCGACCAGGCCCGCGGGCCGGGGCACCTGGGCGGCGAAGCCGCTGCCGGGCGGCGCCCGCAGGACTCGGGAACAGCGCCAGGCCGTGCCGGACAACAGGGCCAGCAGCGCGACGACGCCCAGGGGGCCGCGCTCGACGAGAGCCGCCAGATAGTCGTCGTGCACTTCCTTGGCGTACGGGAACTGCTTGTCCTGGAGCAGTTGTTTGGTCGTACCCGGACCCGATCCGGTCGGCCAGTGCGGCTCGTACAGTTCCAGGCTCTCGCGCACCAGTGTGCTGCGCTGTTCGGCGCTCGTGCCACTGCGGCCGAGCGTGTTCACCAGTTCCGTGCGGTCGGACAGCCGGGCCCAGTCCTGGACCTGTGCCAGGGGCGCGGTGGCGACCGAGGCACCAGCCGCGAGGACCACCGCGAGCACCAGTGCGCCCGCCGCGACAGGACCGCTGCGCGGGTGCGCCCGGTACACCTTGTGAACGGCCAGGAGGAGCAGGCCGACGCAGAGTTCCAGGACCCCGCCGTTGGACTGACTGAGCAGCAGGGCCCAGATCAGCACCGTGTAGCCGTACCAGCGCACCAGGGGAGTTCGCGGGCGCTGGGACGCGTACACCATGAACAGCGACACCACCCAGTACGTGGCCGCGTAGTTGGGGTCGCCGAGAGTGAACAGCTTCCGGTCGCCCTCAGTGGGCGAGACACCCTGGATCGCGGTGATGCCCAGCTGGTCGGCAGCGACCAGGACGGATGCCCAGACCACGCCCGCGTAGGCGAAGGAGGCGGTGAGCAGACGCAGAACTCCGGGCTGACGCGCGATGTTGAACAGCGCGACGCACCAGGTCAGCAGCAGCACCTCCCTGGCCAGGTTCATGAGTGACACGCCGGGCAGCGGTCCGGCCAGGCCCGCGAGGGCGCCGCTCAGCAGCAACAGAGTGCCGGCGAGGCCGTACGGCACACCGAGTCGTCGGCCGCAGGTCGCCGCCCACAGCACGCTCAGCACCACGGTGGCCACCGTGAACACGTCCACCGGCGCGCTGTTGCCGGGCCCGGTGGGGCGCAGCATCGGCTGGAGCACCATCGCGATGCAGGCGGCGACGGCTGTGGTCCGCCCCAGGGCGTCGTACGGCACGGTGGTGGTGACTGTCGTCGGCAGGGTGGTCATGACGCCTCCCGCGAAGACACCAGGTGGGTGAAGGCCCGGGCCTGCGCTTCCGCGAAACGCGGATCCGTCGCCTCGGCCGCGACCGCAGCCAGCTCCGCCAGTACGGCGTCGCGGCCGCACTCGGCGGGCAGGCCCAGGCGTCGCAGGGTCCCCGCCAGGAAACGCCGGACCAGCCGCGGATACCAGCCCGTGCCGTCCAGGGCCAGTGCCAGAGCGGCACCTGGTCGCCCGGCGACGAGGCCCGGATGGCCGGGCACATGGTGTCCGGGCCGGACACGGCGGTCCAGATACTCGCAGTAGGCGATCACGAACCGGGCGGGATCGGCGAGCGGGCTCGCTACGGCGCGGGCGTTCTCCCAGTCGACCACGCCGGTGACGCGGTCGCCGCGCACCAGGATGTTGCCCGGCCAGAAGTCGCCGTGCGCGGTGGTCAGCGGTGCCGTGCGCCTACGCAACCGACGGCGCAGAGCCCGCAGTTCCGCGCGGGCGTGGTCCCCGGCCAGCCGCTCGTCCAGAGTGTCGAAGACCTGCGGCGCCAGGTCGAGCGGCGCGGTCCCCGCGTAGGTGGCCGACTGAAGGGCCGCCAGCCAGTGGGCTGCCGCGGTGAAGTCCCGGTGCACGGGTGCGGGCCGCGTGTGATGGCCGGGCCGGTGGTAGGCGGCCAGCATCGATGTGCCGGGAAGGGCGGTGGTGAGCAGCGTGGGGAAAGCCGTGTGCCGTGGCAGGCCCAGGACTTCGGGCACGGTCCGCCGGACGGGGCCCAGGGGCAGCGCGGCCACCGCCGTCAGCCGGTCGGCCTCACGCAGGATCCCCGGTACGGCGCCAGGCCCCGTCGGGACCTTCAGTGCCAGCGCGGGCAGCGGGGTGTGCAGAGGGAACACGAGTACGACGAGACAGGCGTCCGGGTCGTGGCTGTGATCGAGCATCAGCAGTGGCCCGGCCCCGGCGAGCAGTTCGGCGACCGGGCTCGCAGGTTCGGAGTGCCGCTTCGGGGGCATCCTGAGCCCCGGAACGTACCGGTGCACCACCGGTACCGCCAGTGCCGTCCGGGCTGCGGGATACAGCCACACCGGTTGTGTGGGCGGCACCGCGAGCAGGCACCGGCGCAGATAGGCAAGCACCTGTGGCCGGTCCTCGGCCACGACGATCGGACGCCGGCGCGAGGGCAGAGCCAGGTAGCGGCGCTCGGGCGGGAGAACCCCGGCCCGTGCTGCTGCCAGTGGCGCAGCCGCGGTCCTCATGACAGCACCGCGAACGGCCGGAGCCGGACGACCGGCCTGACCAGGCCGTTGCCCGACAGGATGGCGAGCGCCGCGTCGACCCCCGCGTCGTCGAGCTGGGGGACGGAGCGGTGCGTGGCCCGGCCGTAGGAGAAGGACTGGGTGTGCCGGTGCCGGGGGTCCGGCCCGCTGCGGCCGCTGCGCTCGAACGCGCTGATGATGCTGCCGGTGCCGTGGCACGCCGTATAGAGGCTGCGCCCGGCCCCGGAGGCCGGTACGCACAGGAACGACGAGGTGCGGTTGGTGCCGGGGACCAGCAGCGGCTGGCCGGTGTGCGCGAAGGCCGGGTGGCCGGCCATGAGCTCCGGGGTCCAGGCGCGGGCCGCGTTGTGCCGGTGCACGAACGCCGGCGCGCCGTCCACGAGTTCTTCGTAGACGGAGTTGTGCGGCGAGTCCACCACCAGCCGCAACGAGGCGCCGAAGGCCGCACGGACGAAGGTCCGCAGTGCGGCGAAGGTGGCCAGCCGGTACGCGAACCCGTAATTCATGGCAAGCCGCTGTGCCAGCAGCACCCGCCGTCCCTCGTCCCCCTCGATCGGCACCGAGGGGCATCCGCGGTGGAAGTACGTCCCGTACCTCTGTCGCAGTTCGGCCGGCCGGCCTCCCCGCAGCAGGTGTGACACCGGCCTCTGCACGGCCATCTCCGCGCGCAGCAGCCGGGACGCGGCCTGACGGCGGGCGTACAGCGCGCCGATCTGGCCGGTCAACACGCCGCCGCCGTTGTGGAACTGCACCGTCACCTGCCCTTGGTGCAGTCCGAGACGACGGGCCGTGTCCGGCTCCAGCACCTCCTCGACCTCCTGCAGTTCCAGGAAATGGGTACTGGGCCCGATGCCGCCGAACCTCAACCGGGCCAACTGCACACAGACCCAGGGCAGTTCCCTGCGGGCGCGGCGGGCCCCGCCGTACTCCTCGACCGGGAGGTGCCCGAACTCCTCGACGCGGTCGAGGTCCGCGGCGTCCACGCCGAACCGCTCTGCGGAGAACAGGGCGCCCTCGACGGCCGCGCGCAGTACCTCGTCGCGCGTCAGTTCGAAAGCCCAGCGGGGCGGGTCGGGATAGCGCTGCCGCACCCTGCGGTAGAACTCCTCCACGGCGGCGGGTGACGGCCGCGGCACGTCCAACACGGCCAGCGCCATGCCGCAGTTGAGAGCGGCGTCGGTGAGGGTCGGCCGGATGGCACCCCGGGTGGCTACAGCGATGCTCGACGGCAGCTCCGACTTGCCCTTGTGACAGAAGTCCGGCAACACCACCGGCGGCGCGGCCAGATCGGCTGTCTCGACACCTCGCCGGACCCGGCCGAGCAGCACCGGATCGGCCGGCGCCGCGTCACTGTCGAACACGGTGAGCCCGGTCCGTGGACCGCTGTCCGGACCGCTGATGATGTCGACACGCACGGGAGGCTCCTCGGACTCAGGGAGTTGCGTAGGCGGCGGTCAGTTCTTCGCCCAGCGCCTTGGCGCCGAAGGCGTCACCGATCCGTGTGCGGGCCTCGGCGGCCATACGAGCCGCCTCCCGCGGGTGGTCCAGCAGACGGGCGATCGCGCGGGCGAGCAGTTCCGGGCGCTGTGGGGGCACCAGCAGTCCCGTCCGGCCCGGGACCACTACGTCCGGCACCGAGTTGACGGCGGTGGCGACCACCGGGATCCCCGCCACCATCGCCTCGACGACGGCGACCGGGAGCCCCTCGTACCGGCTCGGCAGCGCGAACACGTCGAACGCGGGCAGGAGGGCGGGTACGTTCGTGCGCTCTCCGGCGAGGATCACCGGCGCCCGCTCCCGCGCCGCCGACTCGCGCACCCGCGAGGCCAGTTCTCCGTCGCCGACCCACACACCGGTCACGTCGGCTCGGCCGAGTGCGGCCAGGGCTCGCACGAAGGTCTCGGGGTTCTTCTGGTAGGCGAGCCGTCCCACCGCTCCCACCACCGGGCCTGGCCTGTGCAGACCGAGTTCCGCGCGGGCCCTGGACCGGGCAGCGGGCGTGCGGGCCGGTGCGTCGAGGTCGACCGGCACGCCGATGGTGCGGACCCGCTCGGGCGACACCAGCTCCCGCCGGACCACCTCGACGGCGACGGCCGTGCCCACGCACAGCGCCACGTCGGTGAACCGACCGACCTGTCGTTCGATCGCGATGTACGCGCCACGACGTGGCGCGGACTGGAACTCGTGGTACGGCAACCCGTGGAAGGTGTGCACGATGCGTGGCACCCCGGCGCGGTGCGCTGCCAGCCGTCCGAGCGTGCCGGCCTTGGCGCTGTGCGTGTGTACGACGTCGAACTGCGACTGGCCGAAGAGCCTGGTCAGTCGGTGCAAGGCACGCAGGTCGTCTCCGGGTGAGATCGGGGAGCGCAACGTGGGCTCCACGAGAACCTCGATGCCGTGGTCGGCGGCGAGGCCCAGGAGTCGGCTGCCCTGGCCGGTGATGACGGTGGTCCGGTATCCGGCCGGGTCCAGTGCCTGGGCCCCGCGCAGTGCGACGATGCCGGCCCCGGCTTCGAAGCGGGTGATCACCGTGGCCACGTTCAGTCTGGTCATGGCAGCGCCTCCATGTGTTCGCGGTGCTCGCGCTCCGGCGCGGCCAGGCTGTGGAGCGCGGCGAGCCCTTCGTCGGGCCGGTCGCCGAGCACCAGTTCGTGCGCCGGCAGTCGGGCCGCGATCTGCGACGCGCTTTCCGCTATCGGGGGGTGAGGCGGTCCGAGGCCGGTGCCCAGCGCCATGACAGCGGCGAAGGGCCAGTAGCGACGCAGTTCCCCGGCCGCGTACGTGCCGGCGATCAGGCTCCGCGCGGCCTGCTCCGCGTCGAGGGCATGTATCTCGGGGCGGCCCGAGCAGGCCCGGCGAAGGACGACGAGCCGGTCCGGACACAGGGCGTCGACGCGCCCCGGCAACGGTCGCTCGGTCCGCCCGTGCGCCATGCGCCGACCGCCGCCTCCCTGCACTCGCATCGGTTCGATCAGACCGTGTACGACTCGGCCGTCCGTCACACACAGGTTGTCCGAGCAGGCGCGGCCGCCTTCCGCGACAGCGCCCAGCAGCAGGGTGGACCGCCCCGTCCCGCCGGGCCCGGCCAACAGCAGGGGCGAGCCCCGGGTACTCGTGCCGCCCTTGCCCGCCGGTGCGATCGTCAAAGCCGAGGCGTGCACCGGCACCAGTCCCCTGCACCCGGCCCACCACAACGCCGGGTACTGCAAGAGCGTGGCCCTGACCAGCAGATGGAAGCGGGACCGCAGCAGGTGCGCGGCCGCTCGCTCCCGTACCGGTGGCCACCAGCGCGCCACGACCCGCAGTCCGTCGCCGTCCACGGCCAGCAGCAGGTCGAACCCGCTGCCGCAGGCGTTGCGCAACACCACGACGCCGTCCCGGACGAAGGCGCCCCGGGCGAGGGTCTCCCAGCCCCGTACGTCGAACGGCTTGTGCCGTGCCTGCACCTCAAGGCAGACGTCAGCCCTGCTCTGCCCGGCGGCCTGCCAGGCGTCGGCGGCCGCTTCGGTCAGCAGCGGTGACAGCGGAGCCCACCGGCAGTCGACCAGGAGCCGCTGCCCCGCCTGGATCAGCACGCCGCGCATCAGCCACGCTCCCATCGGCCGACCGTGCGGGAGTGACGGGCGCCGTCGCCGAGGACGCCGATCGCCGGCCAGCCGGTCGTGGCCACCAGGTTCTGCACCCGGCGCAGTTCGGCGTAGGGCACAAGCTCCGGTTCCACGGCGACGAGGGCATGCCGAGCCTGGTCGGAGACGCTGTCGACCTGATGCAGCGCACGGACCCGGACCGTTGACCCCGGGCCGGGGGAGGCAAGGGTGGCGGGGGCGGTCACGGCCTGCCGTACCCGTTCCCGGGTCAGCGTCCGTACCCGCCCGCCGGCGCCGTTGCCGTCGGCGTGCTGGCCGTTGTGCACCTCTACGGCCGGGGCATGGGCCGGTGAGCCGAGCGCGGCCATTCGGTCCTCGAGCTCCTCGGCGAGTGCGGCGAGCCGGTCGTCGGGGGCGGGCCCGGTCAGCACCGCGGTCCCGGCCCCGTCTTTGGCGACGGCGCGGCGCAGGGCGACGATCGTCTCGGCGTCGACCGCAGGCGGGTCCGCCGAGTCGCGCAGTGCCTTGGGGAGGCGGCCCAGCACAGGGGCCGAGAGCTCCCTGCCGAAGGCGTAGCGGCCCGCGACATGCGGCCGGAACACCTCCAGCAGTGTCACCGCGAGGAGTCCGGTCAGCAGTCCGATCGCCCCGGCGAGTGCCAAGTCGACTCCGGTGAGCAGGGGCACGGCCACGGCGTCGCCCGCCGAGGAGAGAAGCGAGGCCGTCCGGTCGCCCAAGCCGTCGGCCTGCGCCGCGCGCATGGCCGCCTGGACGTCGAGGAGCTGCTGGTCCAGGGCGCCGAGCTTGGCGGTGAGCCGCCCGGACTCCGCCGCGCTGTCGGCGTCCGGGAGCTGCCCGGCGACACGCACCCGCTCGTCCTGGAGCTTGGCCTGACGGTCCATCAGCTCCGTGATCAGGAGGTTGCCCGAGCCGTTGAAGAACGCCACGAGCTGTTCGGACAGGGCACCGGCGAGCTTCTCCGCGGTCCGCGGGTCACGGTCGGTGACCTTGATGGTGAAGACGGCGGATCCGCCGAGCCGCGAGACCTTGGTCCGGTGGGCGACGTCGGCCGCGCTGCGGTCGGTGATGTCCGCCTTGCGCAGGGCCGTGTTCACGACGGCACCGCTGGTGACGACCGCCCTGACGCGGCTCAGCATGGCGTTGGCCTGGACGTCGGTCGTGGGGAGCGTCGCGGAGGCCTGAACGCGTGCCTTCGAGGCATACGCCGAGGATCCGGACAGTCCGATGGCGGTCATCACGATCATCGGCAGTACGACGAACAGCACGAGCAGGCGCCAGTGTCCACCGATGGTGCGGCGCAGGGCTTCATTGAATTCCATCGCGCATCCTCAGTAGGATCAGAAGGCGAGTTTTGTCCGATTCGCCGGATTGGCTGATGTGGCCTGCGGCGCAGGGGAGGCATGCCGATGGCTCACCTCCGGGCCGGGTACGGGGCCGTCGCGCTGGTGGCGGCCGGACTGCTGCTCGTCGGCTCGTGTGCCCCCGAGGGGGCCCCGTCCGAGCGCACCAGCTACGCGCCGGTGCCGGGAGAGTTCCTTTCCGTGGCGCTCAACACCACGAATCCGGCGACCAGGCGTTACGGCTACTCGCTGGTCGACGTCACGCCTGATGGAGTCGCTGGCGTTGTCGCGGGTCAGCGCGCCCTGGTGTGGCTCGGCGGATACGACAAGAAGCGCTGTCGCTGGAACTGGACCGACGCGGAGGTCGGCCGCCGCTTCGCCCACTACGGCCTGGCCGATGCCCCCCGGATCGCCGGCTACTTCATCGCGGACGAGCCCAACACCGACCTCAACTGCCCCGGGGCGGCCGCCGATGTCCGGGCGCGGGCGGCGCTGGTGCGTTCGCTCGACCCGGACAGGAGCCGCTTCACGGTGGTCAATGTCGACCGGCCCGACCACTTCGCGGCGTTCCGGGGCACGACGGACGTGATGAGCGTCAACGTCTACCCCTGTCTGGTCGGTGAGCCGTGCGACTGGACGAAGATTCCACGCACGCTCGAAAGTCTCCGCAAGTCCGGGGTCACCCGCTACATGGGCATGATCCAGGCGTTCTCGTTCGAGCAGTGGCGCTGGCCCACTGCCGATGAGCTGACCGGCATGATCGCGCAGTGGCAGCGTTCCGACTGGCTCGGCCAGTTGACGTTCTCCTGGGAGTACAAGGGTGGCGAGCTGACCGACCATCCGGAGCTGCTCCGAGTGCTGAAGAGGCTCAATGACGCGCCGCATGAGCTGTTTCCACTTCCCTCGGGCGAGCCTGCGTAGGGCGTGCACGTTTACGGTGTATATATACACTTTCATCCGATTTGGGTGCCGCGTCAAGAGGTGCTGAACGGGGGCTTGACTCGCGTCCCATTCGGGTAGCACTGTGTAGATATACACCGTAAATATACGGCTTCAACGACAGCGTGATACGGGGTGGGTTGGAGAGCGGTACGACCGCTGACGGGCCCGATCATGAACGCACCCATCGAGGACTACGCCCTCCTCAGCGACCTGGAGACCGCCGCCATGATCGGCAGGGACGGTTCCGTCGACTGGCTGTGCCTGCCCCGCTTCGACTCACCCGCTTGTCTGGCCGCCCTGCTGGGGACGCCGGACAACGGCCTCTGGCGGGTCGCCCCCGTCGGCGGCGGCACCTGCGCGCACCGGGCGTACCGGCAGGACACCCTGGTCCTTGATTCGCGCTGGGAGACCCCGACCGGAGCGGTCCGGGTCACCGACTTCATGCCGCCCCGGGCCCAACTGCCGTGCCTCGTAAGGATCGTCGAGGGGCTGTCGGGCACCGTCCGGCTGCGCAGCGAGTTGCGGCTGCGCTTCCACCAGGGCCGCGTCACGCCCTGGATCCGGGCCGTCGACCAGTGCGCGGTGGCCGTCGCCGGCCCGGACGCCGTCTGGCTGCACACCGACGGACGGGTCCATGCCGTGCCGGGTGAGGGCAGCACGGTCCACGAGTTCACCGTCCCGGCCGGACGGCGGCTCGCGTTCACGCTCGCCTGGTCGCCGTCGCATCTGCCGGAATCACCCGCCCCGCTCTACGTGCCCGCCGAGACGGTCCTGAAGGAGACCTGCGACTTCTGGCGCCGCTGGACCGCCCGTTGCCGCTACGAGGGGCCCTATCGCGAGGCGGTGCTGCGGTCCCTCATCACCCTCAAGGCCCTCACCTACGCCCCTACCGGCGGTGTCGTCGCCGCCCCCACCACCTCGCTGCCCGGCCGCGTCGGAGGCGACCGCAACTGGGACCACCGCTACTGCTGGCTGCGCGACTCCACCCTCACCCTGTCCTGTCTGCTGCGCAGCGGCTACCGGGAGGAGGCGACGGCCTGGCTGGACTGGCTGGTGCGGGCCATCGCCGGAGATCCGGCCGATCTCCAGACCGTGTACGGCGTCGGCGGCCAGCGGCTGCTGCCCGAGACCGAGGCGCCCTGGCTGCCCGGCTACGAGGGCTCGCGCCCGGTCCGCTTCGGCAACGCGGCCGTGAACCAGTTCCAACTCGACGTGTACGGCGAGGTCCTGGACACCCTCCACCTCTCGCTGCGGGCGGGCATCCCCCTGCCCGCCCATCTCTGGGACCTGGTGGAGGCGCTCATGGCCCATCTCCAGCGCCACTGGCGCGAACCCGACCAGGGTCTGTGGCAAGTGCGGGGCCCGGCACGGCAGTTCGTGCACTCCAAGGTCATGGTGTGGGTGGCCGCCGACCGGGCCCTCAGGATGGGCGCGCTCCTCGGCCGGAACGGCAACGCGGACGGCTGGCGGGCGATGCGTGAGGAGGTGCACCGGCAGGTGTGCCGGCAGGGCTGGGACCCACGCCGGCGTTCCTTCGTCCAGTCCTACGGCTCCCCGGCCCTGGACGCCTCGGCGCTGCTGATCCCGCGCCTGGGCTTCCTGCCCGCCGGGGACGAACGGGTGCGCGCCACGGTCCGCGCGATGCGGGGTCTCGCCCACGGCGGCTTCGTCCGGCGGTACGTACCGGACGGCCCCGGCGCCCACGCGGTCGACGGCGCGCGCGGCGCCGAGGGAGCCTTCGTCGCCTGCACCCTCTGGTACGCCGACGCCCTCGCAGCGACCGGACAACCGGCCCGTGCCCGGGAGGAGTTCGAGCGGGTCCTCGCCGTCCGCAACGACGTGGGCCTGCTGTCCGAGCAGTGGGACCCGGACGCGGGGCGCCAACTGGGCAACACTCCCCAGGCGTTCAGCCACATCGCCCTGGTGGAGACGGCGTTCGCGCTCACCGCTTCCCGTTCGGATGCCGCGCGGATCCCGCGTATCCCTGCGGGTTGAGCTGCTGGAACCGCCACGAGTCCCGGCACATGTCGGCCAGGTCCCTGGTGGGCCGCCAGCCCCAGGCCCGGCGCACCGCTGACACGTCGGCCACCAGCTCGGCCACGTCACCGGGACGTCGGCCCACGATCTCGTACGGCACCTCACGCCCTGCCGCGTGCCCGTACGCGGCGACGACGTCCAGCACCGAACTGCCCCTGCCGACACCGAGGTTGAACACATGCATACCGGGCATGTCGGCCAGATGGTCCAGCGCCACCCGGTGCGCCTCGACGGTGTCCATGACGTGGAGGTAGTCGCGGACCGCGGTGCCGTCACGCGTGGGGTAGTCGCCGCCGAAGACCCGGAGCAGTTTCCGGCGGCCGGCGGCGACCTGGGCGACGTAGGGCATCAGGTTGTCGGGCTCGCCGCGGGGGTCCTGGCCGAGCAGCCCGCTGGGGTGGGCGCCGGCCGGGTTGAAGTAGCGCAGGCTCAGCACCGTGTACTCGGGGCACCGGCGACAGACGTCGGCGAGGATCTGCTCACAGAGCCACTTCGAGGCGGCGTAAGGGTTGGAGGGGCGGGCGGGGACGGACTCGGCGAGGGAGCCGTGCCCGGCGTCGCCGTAGAGCGAGCAGGAGGAGGAGAACACCAGCCGGTGCACACCGTGGTCGTGCATGGTGCGCAGCAGCGCGGTCGTGCCGCCGACGTTCGTGTCGTAGTACTCGGAGGGCCGCCGCGTCGAGGCGCCGACGGACTTGAGCGCGGCGAAGTGCACCACGGCGTCGACGGCGTGCCGGTCGAAGACGGCCGACAGAGCGCGCCGGTCCCGGACGTCGAGTTCGTAGACGGCGCCGACGAAACGGCCGGCGATCCGTTCCACGCGGGTGAGGACCTCGGGCGTGCTGTTGGAGTAGTCGTCGACCACGATCAGCTCGTAGCCGTGGTCGAGCAGCTCGACGCAGGCATGAGAGCCGATGAATCCGGCTCCGCCCGTCACCAGGACCGTGGACGGGGGGCCGGGGCCGCTGCGCGTCATGGCATGACGCTCCCGACTACCGGACAGGACGTCGTATGTTTACGGCGTATATGTACGACTCTCTCTCCAATGGGCGGGGGGCGTCAAGGCCCGGCGCCGCCGGAGGTCAGATCACGCACCCCACATGCGCCAGCGCCTGCTTCAGCAGCACCCCGTGCCCGCCCGGCATCTCGCTCTGCACCGCCTCCGACACCGCGTCCTGCGGGCTGAACCAGACCAGGTCGAGGGCGTCCTGGCGGGGCCGGCAGTCACCGGTGACCGGGACGACATAGGCCAGCGACACCGCGTGCTGACGGGGGTCGTGGTACGGCGTGATGCCCTGGGTCGGGAAGTACTCGGCGACCGTGAAGGGCTGCGGGGCGGTCGGGATGCGGGGCAGCGCCACCGGCCCGAGGTCCTTCTCCAGGTTCCGCATGAGGGCGTCGCGGACGCGCTCGTGGTGCAGCACGCGTCCGGAGACCAGCGTCCGGCTGACCGTCCCGTCGGGGCCGATGCGCAGCAGCAGGCCGACGCTGGTGACTTCGCCGCTGTCGTCGACGCGCACGGGCACGGCCTCGACGTACAGGATCGGCATCCGGGCGCGCGCCTGCTCGAGGTCGTCGGTCGTCAGCCAGCCGGGCGTGGTTTCGGTCATGTCAGACATTGCTTGATCATACTTTCAGGAGGGGCCGGAAAGGCGGTAGACCCGATGCGCATTGTGTGCTCCCGCCCACTCTGCGAGCCGCACCGCGTCGGACGGACTCAGCTCGTCGCCGTCCACCCGGTCCTGGAGCAGTTCGCCCAGTCCCCGGCGGAACGCCAGCGCGCCGAGCCGGTAGAACTCGGCCAGACCGTAGGCGTCGGAGCTGTACAGCAGTTTGCGGAACGGTGTGATCTCCAGTGCCTCCTCCAGTACGGCCCGGGCGCGCGCCGGGCCGACGTGGTGGAGGGTGAGGCCGACGTCCAGGTAGACCTGCTCGAACACCGCGGCCAGATAGCCGGCCTGCCGCTGGTAGGGCCAGCAGTGCAGCAGCAGCACCGGGATCGTGCCGGCGGTCAGGTGCAGCCAGTCCGTGAGATGGGTGGGGTCCACCCGGTGCAGCCGGATGTCGTTGTCGCCGAAGCCCGTGTGCAGCTGGAGCGGCAGCCCCAGGTCGACGGCGGTCCATAGCAGGTGCCGTACGAGGACCGGGTCCGCCAGCCGTCCTCCCGCCGCCAGTCGCCGCCGTGCCGCCCGTTCCACCTCCGCGGGTGACGGACGGGCCGGGTCCAGGTCGAACCCCGTGCGGTAGGCCGCCACGGACTTCACCGCCACCACCCCCGGGCGCCGGACGGCCTGGTGAGCGGCGGTGCGAAAGGCGTCGGCGTAGTCGCCGGGCTCGACCCCGGCCGCCACCAGCGCCTCCTCCACGCTCTCCAGCCGTACGACCTCGTACACGTCGTCCGCGGCCAGTTCGGCCGGCCCGAAACCGGTGTCCAGGCAGTAGGTGCCGGTGCCCGCCGCGGCGAGGAAGCGCCGGTTCACCTCCCGCGCGCCCAGCTCCGCCCGGCGGGCCAGGTACTCCTCCGGCGGGGCGTGCCGGTCCAGGTCCAGCAGGGGCGCGCAGTGGCGGCGCACCGAGACGCCGACCGGGGTGTCGAAGGGCGAGATGCCGCTGCCGGGCCACCGGCCACCCTCGGTGAGGAGGGCCTCGAAGCCGTCCCGGTCGAGGTCGTCGGTGACCACGCCGTGGCAGTGGTGGTCGACCAGGCTCAGTTCCGCGAGCGCCTCGTGGACCGCGGTCATGTCAGTACTTCCAGCGGTACGCCGCCGCGATCCCGGCGTCGTCCAGCCCGGCCACGGAGGCGGTCTCGCCTTCCCGTACGGCGGTCACCGCGTCGGCGAGGACCGGCCCGAGGGCACCGCGCAGACACTCGTCCTTGCGGAACTCGGCCACCGCCTCGGCGAGCGAGGTCGGCAGCCGGCGCACACCCCGGGCCGCAGCCTGTTCCGCGTCGAGGCGGGCCGGGTCGCCGGTGATCTCCTCGGGCAGTACGGCGGCCGAGGAGATGCCGTCGAGGCCCGCCGCGATGACGGAGCCCAGGGCCAGATACGGGTTCGCCGCCAGGTCGACCGGCTTGACCTCCAGGTTGGCGGCCTGGTCACGCAGGCCCAGGGTGCCGGTGACGACACGGACCGCGGCCTCGCGGGTCTCGCGGCCCCAGGCGGTGAACACCCCTGCCCACTGGGAGGGTTTGAGGCGCAGATAGCTCGCCGGGCTCGGGGCGGTGACCGCCGTGAGCGCGGGGAGGTGGGCCAGGACGCCGGCCGCGAACGCCTCCGCGTCCGCCGTCATGCCGTACCGACCCCCGCCGCCCGTATGCAGGTTGACGCCCTCGCGCCAGGCGGAGAGGTGGAGGTGGCCGCCGTTGCCGACGCCCTCGGCGAAGACGGCCGGGGCGAACGAGACGACCAGGCCGTGCCGCCCGGCCACCGCGCGGATCGTCTGTCGCACCAGCACGCTCCGGTCGGCCGCCGCCACCGGGTCCAGGGCGCCCACCGAGACCTCGAACTGCCCCGCCGCGTACTCGGGGTGGAGCTGGTCGACGTCCACGCCCTGCGCCGCGAGCGCCGCCAGCAGATCGGCCGTGTAGTCGCTCAACTCGACCTGCCGGATCGCCCCGTACGCCGGACCCGACAGCGCGGGCACGAAGTCGCCCTCGGCCGACGGGCCTTGGCCCACCGCCCACTCGACCTCGACGGCCGCCTTGAAGGTCAGGCCGTGCCGCTGCTGCGCGTCGGTGACGATCCGGCGCAGGAGCGTGCGGGTGCAGCCGGGGTGCCGCTCGCCCTCCTGTGTGATCCGGTCGACCGGCGCCCACGCCCAGCCGGGCTGCGCGGCCAGCACCACCAGGTGGTCGAGGTCGGGGTAGAGACGCAGGTCGCCGTCGGGGGAGCCGAGGACGTCGGTCGTCACGACGGAGTCGTTCGCGAGGAACGTGTCGAACACCGGGGACATGCCGACACCCCAGGCCGCCGCCGAGGCGAGCCTCGCCGTGGGGATCGTCTTCACCCGGCCGACGCCCGCGGTGTCGACGTAACCCAGGACCACGCCGTGCACACCTCTGCCGGACAGCTCGCCGCTCAGCGCGTTGGCCCGGTCGACGTCACCGGGACGTCCACCGGGTACGGGGTCGGCAAGGGTGGTCATACGTCCTCCACGACGGGGTCGGCCGGTACGGGTCCCGCGTCAGGGTTTCACGGCCACCGCGCCGAACTGCGGCACCACGACAGGCGAGTTCGCGTCGGCACGCCACCGCGAGCACGACACCAGGCCCGGCTCGAGGAGGTCGAGGCCCTCGAAGAACGCGGCGATGTCCGTGCCGCTGCGGGCGGTGATCGGCGGGGTGGCGTTCTCGTTCCAGAACTTCATGGCCGGGATCTGGCCCGCGCCGCCGAGCTCGTTGTCGAAGGTGGGGTGCGTGAGCACGAGGTAGCTGCCGGACGGGACTTCGGCCAGCACCTGGCGGACGATGTCCCGGGCCTTGTCGTAGTCGAGGACGAAGTTGAGGATGCCCAGCATCATCACAGCCACGGGACGGGTGAAGTCCAGGGTCCGGCCCGCGCGTTCGAGGATCGCGGCCGGGTCGTGGACGTCGGCGTCGATGTAGTCGGTGACGCCGTCGTGGGTGCTGGTGAGCAGGGTGCGGGCGTGGGCGAGGACGACGGGGTCGTTGTCGACGTACACGATCCGCGCGTCCGGAGCGATGCGCTGGGCGATCTCGTGGGTGTTGTCGACCGTCGGCAGACCGGTGCCGATGTCCAGGAACTGCCGTACCCCACGGTCGGCGGCCAGATGGCTCACCGCGCGGCCGAGGAAGTCGCGGTCGGCGCGGGCGATGTCCCGGATGATCGGGAACATCGTGGCGACCTGCTCGCCGACCTGCTGGTCGACCTCGTAGTTGTCCTTGCCGCCGATCCAGTAGTTCCACACGCGTGCGTTGTGCGCGACGCCGGTGTTGAGCCTCGACGACCCGCTCGTGGGGGTGTCACTCACGTCGTCCCGTCCTCTCCTCGCCCCTGCGATCGAGGTACGGCCGACCGCAGGGGCCATTGTGCCGCCCGATGATCACGATGTCCCGGGAATCGGCACAGGGGAGGGATCAGCTCTGGGCCGGCGCGTCCTTCAGTCGCTGGGTGCCCTTCAAGGGTGAGGGCGGCGGGGGTCCCCGAGCTGGTGCCCTGGACGGTGACGCGCAGTCCCTGCCGGGCGTCGCCTTCGTCCGGGACGGAGGTCTCCGTCACCTGGACCGTGCGCCGGTCGCCCGCCGAGTCGGTCGCGGTGAGCGCGGATGCCCCCGACGGCTCGCCCAGAAACTCGTCGCTGTAGCGGCCGTCGAGCAGCTTCTGGCAGTCGGCGGCGTCGGCCTTCGCGGTGAGGAAGTCGGCGGCGTCGACCTTGCCGATCAGCAGACTGTCCCGCCAGGTCGCCGCGTCCTTCACCTGGGTCCAGTCGTCCTCCAGATCGTCCTCGGTGATCAGCGCCTGACGCGCCTTCGCCGCGGTGAGCCGGGGCGCCGTGCTCGGGGAGTCGGCGGCGAGGGGGGTGGGCCCGATGTCCGAGGTGTCCGCGTCCGCGTCGTCGTCCGAGCAGGCCGCGGTCGTCAGCAGCGCAGTCGCGGTGAGCGCTGCGGCGTCAAAAACGTGCGGGACGACAGACCGTCGCGGATGCCTCCTGAGGGCGTGGGTGGGGCCTCAGCGGATCACCGGTGCGGGCCGCCCACCAGCTCACTCGGGCCGTTCGAGTGAGACCCGCCGGCTGCCGCACCTCGGGCAGACCGCGTCGGCGAGCGGCGACCTGACGGCCCGGCCCGCCTCGTCGACGTACTCCTGGGTGGTCAGGCCCGAGGCGTCCAGCGGGTCCGTGAAGAACATGAGCTGGAACGTGGCCTCCCAGGTGTGGCCGCAGTCGCCGCAGGCGAACGCGAAGGTCTCCGGTACGGATCGGGGCACGGCCGCCATGGACTCTCCGGTGGGGTCGGGGATGCCGTTCAGCCCACCTCGGTGGCCGCCGTACGGCAACTCGAACGCCTCGCCCCGCATGCCCGTCGCCCTGCCGGCGTCGACACTGGACCCATGGTCCGCCCGCGTCCCAAGGAGTCGTCATGCTGCCCGGATTCCTCGCCAGGGCGGTCGAGTTGCTGCTCGGCCGGGAGGGGCGCTCGTTGCATCTGAAGGCTGCGGGGGCGGCGACGGCGGTACTGGTCGTGGTGATGCTCGCCGGTTCGTGGGCCGTGACCGGCGCCGAACAGGGAGCACGGGGCGCCAATCTGACGTCGTATCCGAAGGCCCTGTGGTGGTCGATCGAGACCGCGACCACGGTCGGGTACGGCGACTTCTACCCGGTGACCCCGTGGGGCCGGGTGATCGGCGCGGTGGTGATGGTCGTCGGCATCACCACGTACGGCATGGTCACGGCCGCGCTCGCCACCTGGTTCGTGGGCCGGGAACAGAAGCGGCGGCACCATCTCGCCCACGGCGCCCATGAGTTGGGCGAGGAGACGGTGCGCGCCCTGCACGAGCGGTTCGACCGGCTGGAGCGGTTGGTGAACGGGAAGGGCGAGTCCGGCGGCTACCGGTGAGTACCCCGGGGCAGCGGTGCACCTGACGCCTCAGGTAGGGTCCCGTCCGGTTCGGTACGGGCGGGTGTCGAAGGGGGCGGCTGCACCATGGGAATGCACGTGGTCGAGGAGACGGAGCCGGTGCCGGACGGCACCCGGCTGGAAGAGCTCGCCCCGGAGCCGCTGCTGACCCGGGACTACGAGACCCGCCCCGCGCTCGTCTACGAGCGGCTGCGCGAGCGGCACGGCCCGGTCGCGCCGGTCGATCTGCTGGGCGTGCCCGCCTGGCTCGTCCTCGGCTACCGCGAGTCGCTCCAGGTGTTGCAGGACGACGCCGGCTGGCCCAAGGGGCTGGAGAACTGGCGGGCCCGGACCGAGGGCCGGGTGCCCGCGGACTGGCCGCTCGGGCCCTCCCTGGAGGTCAACCACGTCCTCATCCAGGGCGGCGACGGCTACCGCTCCCTGCGCGCGGCCTGGGACGTCGCCCTGCGGCCCTTCCAGGACCCGCGCAATCCGGCGGCCAAGCGGCTCAAGGCGGCCGTCACGGGGTACGCCGACGAGCTGATCAGCCTGCTCGGGCAGGGCGGCCGCACCGGCCTCGCCGACCTGTCGGCGCAGTTCTCCCGGCCGTTGCCGCTGATGGCGGCCAGCCATCTCCTCGGCTTCCCCGGCTCCCAGGGCGACGACGCCCTGATGGACATGTGGCGGGTCCTCGACGCCGGACCGGACGCCGAACCCGCCCTGGCCCGGCTGCTGGTGACGCTCAGTGAACTCGCCGCCGCCAAGATGGAGAAGCCGGGCGACGACTTCCCCTCCCACCTGATCGCCGCCCACCCGGACCTGACGGTCGACGAGCTGGCCCGGGAGCTGTTCATGCTGCTCGGCATGGTCTCCGATCATGTCGGCATCCTCATCTCCAACACCGTCGTCGAGGTGATCTGCGGAGACAGCGAGGGCGGCGTGCGCACCACGCTGTCCGCCGGGATGGTCCGGGAGACCATGAACCGGGTCGTCATGCGCAAGCCGCCGCTGGTCAACTTCGTGCCGAGATTCGCCGCCGCGGACACCCCCCTCGGCACCTACACGATCCGGGCCGGCGACCCGGTATGGGTCTCCTCCGCCGCCGCCCACGCCGACCCGCTCTTCGCCGCGCAGATGGCACCGGGCTCCTCCACCATCAGCAGCCGGGCCCATCTGTCGTGGGGCGCGGGGCCCCGCCAGTGCCCGGCCAGGGAGCTGGCCTCGACGATCGCCTCGGCGGGGGTGAGCCGGCTCTTCGAACGGTTCGGGCACCTGGAACTCGCCCTCCCCGTCGACCAACTGCCGTGGCGCTCCTCGCCGTTCATGCGCGGGCTGCGCTCGCTCCCGGTGCGCTACGAGCTGACCGGGCCGGTCGAGCCCCTTGTGCCGGTCACGCCGGAACCCGACACGGCCGTACCGGAGGAACCGGTCGAGTCCGTCAAGCGGCGGTCCTCGCTGTGGCGGTATCTGACCGGGCTCATCCGCTCCGGGGGCTGACGACCCGTCAAGCGCCCGGCTGCGCATGCCCGTTCTGCCAGGCCCACGCGGCGATCTCCACCCGGTTCCGTGCCGCCAGCTTCAGCTGGACGCTGGAAAGATGCGTCTTGACCGTCGACAGGGAGACGTACAGCTCGGCGGCGATCTCGGCGTTGGTACGGCCGAGTGCGACCAGCCGGACCACGTCCAGCTCGCGCTCCGTCAGGGACCCGGTGAGCGGGGCGGGGCGGGCCGGGGCGGCCTTCTCCGGAGCCCCCGTGACGTGCTTCAGCAGCCGGACGGTGACCGAGGGGGAGACCAGCGAGTCGCCGGCCGCGGCGGCCCGGACCGCCTCCGCGAGCAGGGCGGGCCCGGAGTCCTTGAGCAGGAACCCGCAGGCACCGCCGCGCAGCGCCCCGTACACGTACTCGTCGAGGTCGAAGGTGGTGACCACGACGACCCGCAGCGGGTCGGCGACCTCCGGCCCGGCCAGCAGCCGGGTGGCCGCCAGGCCGTCCAGCTTCGGCATCCGGATGTCCAGCAGACACACGTCCGGCCGCACCTCGCGGGCCAGCGCCACCGCCTCCTCGCCGTCCGCCGCCTCGGCGACCACCGTGATGTCGGGCTGCGCGTCCAGGAAGAAGCGGAATCCGGTGCGGACCATGTCCTGGTCGTCGGCGATGAGGACCCGGATCGGGGCGGTTTTGGGCGGGGTGGGGCTCGTCATGGCTCGATCATCGTGCATCGGCCCCTCCGACAGGCTCGCTCACGCGTCAGTCCGGTGCCTGGGCCGGGTCCGCGGTGACCTTCCGCAGCAGCGGGCGGCTGCCGCTGATCGCCGCGAACATCGCCAGGGCTCCCACCAGCACGCACACGCCCAGTTCGAGCGCGCCGGAGACGTCGAGGCCGGCGCCGAAGGCGTGGTTGAACTTGTACGAGCCGTAGACCCCCGTCGCGATGGTCCCTCCGGCGAGGACGACCAGCGGCAGGACCGTCTCGCGCACCCGGGCCCGGTCCAGCACCCTCAGTGGAGTGCCCGCCAGCCGCAGCAGACCGTAGACGCGCCGCCGGTCCAGGACGTTCGCCGCCGCCGTGAGCCCGGCGGAGGCGGTCGCCACCACGAAGCTCAGCGCCAGGGTCGCGGTGCTGACGTCGGCGACGCGCTCGACGATGCCGCGGTCGCCCGCGGTCGCGTACTCCTGGGTGTAGGGCGGATGGCCCGAGCCGACGGAGGCGAGGGCGGTGACGGCGGTGTCGAGCCGCGCCGGTCCGCCGGAGACCTTGGCGACGATGCCCGGGCTGCCGCCCAGCAGACTGTCGTAGTCGTCCGCCGGTACGACGCTGATCTCGGCCTCGACGTCCGCGCGGTCCAGCAGGGTGCGGGCCTCGGCCGCCGCGCGCCGGGCGTCGGTGGCGTTCGCGGTGACTACGGCGACCTGGTCGCGGTACTGCGGGACGTCCGTGCCCAGCATGCTCACGGAGAAGAACCCGGCCGCGAACCCCGCCAGCACCAGTCCGCTGACCGTGCGCCAGGCACCGCGCGGATCGTCGCTGAGCCGGCGTGCGGCGAGCAGGGTCGCCGGGCGGCGGGCGAAGCGGGCCGCGATCCGCCCCAGCCGGTCGACGACCCAGGGCCCGACCAGCCAGAACGCGCCGTAGAACATCAGCAGCAGCACGACGTAGTCCCGGCCCTTCAAGTGGCCGCTGCCCGTGGACTGCCAGATGTGGGCGAGCGCCGCGAGGAACAGCACCAGCCGGATCATCCTGGTCCGGCGCGGGTTCGCCTGCTGGGCGACGCCGAGGGGAGAGCTGACCACCTGGCGCAGCGTCGAGACCGCGCTGACGGTGATGAGCGCCGTGACCGCGAGGACCACCGCGGCCAACCAGGGCAGGCCCACCCAGAGCCGGCCCGGATACCAGGTGCCGATGCCGTACGGCACCTCGGCCAGCGCCGGCAGCGCGGCCACGTAGGCGAGGGCGCCCGTCAGGGCACCGGCCGCGCCCACCGCCGACGCCTCCAGCGCCGTCATCCCGAGGACCTGCCGGGGTGTCGCGCCCGCAAGGCGCAGCGCGGCGAGCCGCTGCTCGCGCCGGGCCGCCCCGAGCCGTCCGGCGGCGGAGGACAGCACGACCACCGGCATCGCCAGCAGCACCACACCGAGCAGCGCCGCCCCCTGGTCGCCGTAGGTGAACAGGCTCTGTGTCGTGCCGGAGAACCCGGCGACGACGGCCCGCGCGGCCTGGTCCTGGTCGAAGTAGCTCGCGCCGGTCGCCGCGGGCTCGGACATGGCGGGGTCGGTCACCGAACGGCCCACGACCGCGACGAGTTCCTCGGGGGAGGCGAGACCGGCCTCGCCCAGGGTGCCGTACGACGTCACCTTCGGGAAACGGTCGGCCAGTTGGCCCGGGGGGAGCTTGTGCAGGAGTTCCGCCAGGGCGGGGGAGACGTACACCTCGCCCTGCTTCGGGAACGTGTCGAGGCCGGGCGGGGCGGGGGTCGCCGCGCGGCCGGGCAGGTGGGCGAGGGAGACGACGGTGAGGGGCTCACCGCGGACGTAGGTGGTGGCGAGGGCCTGGACGGCGGTGCCGTGCCGCGCGGGCTCGGGGGTGCGCCAGGCGGTGCGGTCGGCGCGGACGCCGGCGCCCACGGTCGCGGAGATCATCACCAGCATCACGAACGCGCCGACGGCGGCGGCACCGGCCGCCAGCAGTTGGCTCTGCACGCCGCGGCGGCCGGACGCCCGGGTGAGGTGCCAGGTCAGAGGCAGGACGGGGGAAGGCACGTCAGGGCTCCTAGGCGACCGTGAACCGGGTGTGGTTGCTGATCCGGCCGTCCCGGACCTGGAGGACCCGGTCGCAGTGGGCGGCCACGTCGGCGTCATGGGTGACCATGACGAGCGTGGCGCCCTGCTCGCGGGTGACGGAGGTCAGCAGGCGGACGACCTCGGTGCTGGTCGTCCGGTCGAGGGCGCCGGTCGGCTCGTCGGCGAAGACCACGTCCGGCTCGACGGCGAGGGCACGGGCGATCGCCACGCGCTGGGCCTGCCCGCCGGACAGCTGGCCCGGGCGGCGGTGTTCGAGACCGTCCAGGCCGAGCGGCGCGAACCAGCGCCGGGCCCGATCCACCGCCTGCCGGCGCGGGACGCCCTCCAGCATCAGCGGCAGCGCCACGTTCTCCTCGGCGGGCAGCTCGGGCAGCAGCTGGCCGAACTGGAACACGAACCCGAACCGTTTGCGGCGCAGGGCACTGAGCTTCTCCTCGCTGAGCTTCTCGATGCCCTTCCCGCGCAGCAGCACGGTGCCGCTGTCGGGGCGCACGATCCCGGCGAGGGTGTGCAGCAGGGTCGACTTGCCGGACCCGGACGGGCCCATGATCGCCAGCGAGTCGCGCTCGCCGACCGAGACGTCCACGCCGTCGAGGGCGACGGTGGAGCCGTACTTCTTCACGAGGCCGAGACCGGCCAGAACGGGGTTCGTCATGTCGGTCAGCGCTCGAACTTCCAGGTGACGGAGGAGGCGGTGGCCTTGACCACCGTGACGGGGATGTCGACGGTCGAGCCGTCGCCCTTCTTGCCGGTGCAGGTGACGGACGCCCCGGCGACGGCCTTCAGCCCGGTCGGGCAGGAGACATCGTGGATCTTGTCGCCGACCCAGGGCAGCGGGTGGTACTTGCTCTGGGTGCGGCCCGCGACGACGGTGCTCTTGAGCGCCTTGTGGCCGTCCACGGAGGCGGTGCTGTACTCGTCGAGGTGGCTCGTCGACTCGGTGCCGGAGAGCAGATGGGTACCGAGACCGCCGAGGGCGAGGGTGGCGGCCGCCCCGCCGACGACTCCGACCAGGAACTTGTTGCGCTGCATCGTGAACTCCTGCTGAGGGACCGGCTGGGGAAGTGGCTCCACCCTCGCCCGCCGACCCCCGCGCGCACCTCGGCCGGATGGCCATGACCGGCGCGGCCCGCTCTCCTCCCTTCGGCCGATCCCTGGTGCGACGGCCCGCGGCGGCTGTTCAATGACACTGCACATGACCGTTCGTGAGAGGAGCCGCCCGTGCCCCCTGCCGACGTGCCGCCCGTCGGCGCGCGCATCCGGCAGGCGCGTCAGGAACGCGGCGTGAGCCTGCGCGCCCTGGCCCGCGAGGTCGGTGTCTCCGCGAGCCTGGTCTCCCAGATCGAGACCGGCAAGAGCCAGCCGTCGGTGAGCACGCTGTACGCCCTCACGACCGCCCTGGGCATCTCCGTGGAGTCGCTCTTCGAGCCGGGTGAAGCCGCCGTGGCGGCGGGCGGAACGACGGTGGCGCACGCCCTCGCCGCCTTCGCCGCCGATCCCGTCGGCCGCCTCGGGCCCCTGATCACCCCGGGTGAACGGGACGTCCTGGAGCTGGACTCGGGGGTGGTGTGGGAGCGGCTCGGGCATGTCCCCGGGACGGACGTCGACTTCCTGCTCGTGACGTACCGGCCCGGCGGCTCCTCCTCCGGCTCGGGCGCCCTGATGCGGCACACCGGCACGGAGTACGGCTATCTCCTCTCCGGCGAGCTGGTCCTCACGCTCGGCTTCGACAAGTCCGTCCTGCGGCCCGGCGACGCCGTCTGCTTCGAGTCCACGACCCCGCACCGCTACCGCAACGACGGCACGGAACCGGCCGTGGGCGTCTGGTTCGTCTCCGGCCAAAGTGTTCAGTGACACTTGACACTCTCCCTGTGCGGTCGTTGACTCCGCAGTGGGGGTGGTCGCCATGGCGATCCGCACATTCGGGCCCAACGCCGTCGACTGGGAAGAGCGCATCGACCTCGACCGGCTGCGCCGACAGCGGCTGGCCCGGCTCCACGAGTCCCTGAACCGCTCCTCGCTGGGCGCGGTGCTCAGCTTCGACTTCGCCAACATCCGCTACATGACCGCCACGCACATCGGCACCTGGGCGATGGACAAGCTGATCCGCTTCGCCCTGCTGGTGCGCGGCGGCGACCCGGTCGTCTGGGACTTCGGCTCGGCGGCCCGCCACCACCAGCTGTACAACCCCTGGCTGGACTACAGCGACGGCAAGGAGGGCCCGCCCACCGGGGCCCGCGCCGGCATCTCCACCCTGCGCGGCGCCTTCCACCCCGACGCGGGGATCGCCGAGGACGTGGCCCGCAAGATCGCCGCCGAACTGCGCGAACACGGCCTCGCCGACGAGCCGTTGGGCATCGACGTCGCCGAGATGCCGGTCCTGGCCGCGCTGCGCGCCGAGGGCATCGACGTCGTCGACGGCCAGCAGGTCTTCCTGGAGGCCCGCCGCACCAAGACCCGCGACGAGATCTCCCTGCTCACCCAGGCCTGCGCCATGGTCGACGCGGCCTACGAGGAGCTCTACGGCTTTCTACGTCCGGGCGTGCGCGAGAACGAGTGCGTCGGACTGGTCAGCAAGGTGCTGTACGACCTCGGCAGCGAGTACGTCGAGGGCGTCAACGCCATCTCCGGGGAACGCTGTTCACCCCACCCGCACGTCTACAGCGACCGGCTGGTCCGCCCCGGCGACCCCGCCTTCTTCGACATCCTGCACAGCCACCTCGGCTACCGCACCTGCTACTACCGCACCTTCGTCGTCGGCAGTGCGTCCGGTGCCCAACGGGACGCCTATGTGCGCTGCCGCGAGTACATGGACCAGGCGATCGCCCTCGTCCGCCCCGGCGCCACCACCGCCGACATCGTCCAGGTCTGGCCGCGCGCCGAGGAGTTCGGCTTCGCCGACGAGACCGCCGCCTTCGCGTTGCAGTACGGCCACGGCGTCGGCCTGTCCATCTGGGAGAAGCCCATCTTCAGCCGTCTGGTCTCCCTCGACCACCCCGAAGTCCTCGAAGAGGGCATGGTGTTCGCCCTGGAGACCTACTGGCCCGCCGCCGACGGCTGGTCCGCGGCCCGCATCGAGGAGGAACTGGTCGTCACCGCGGACGGCTGCGAGGTCATCACCAAGTTCCCGGCCGAGGAACTCCTCGTCGCGGGCCGCAAGTACTGGACCGTGGGCGGCGAACTGAACACCCGCCGTGAGTCGCAGTCCCACCTCAACACGGGGACCGCCGATGGACACCGGTGAACTCCTCGCGATGTACGAGCGGATGGCCCTGATCCGCCGCACCGAGAAGGCCGCCCACGATCTCTTCCTCCAGGGTCTGGTCAAGGGCACCACCCACCTCGCCGCAGGGCACGAGGCGATCGCCGTCGGCGCGAGCGCCGCCCTGCGCGCCGACGACTATGTCTTCGCCACCTACCGCGGCCACCACCACGCGCTGGCCCGCGGCGCCACCCCCGAGGAGTGCCTCGCCGAACTCATGAGCAGGGCAACGGGGTTGTGCGGTGCCAAGGGTGGCTCCATGCACCTCACCAAGGCGGCCACCGGCATGCTCGGCTCGTACGCGATCGTCGGCGCCCACCTCCCGATGGCGGCCGGTGCCGCGTGGTCGGCCCGGCTGCGCGGCACCGGTCAGATCGCGGTCGCCTTCTTCGGGGACGGCGCGACCAACATCGGCGCCTTCCACGAGGCGTTGAACCTGGCCGCCGTATGGAAACTGCCGGTGCTGTTCGTCTGCGAGAACAACCTCTACATGGAATACACGCGGATCGCCGACGTCACCGCGGTGGCCCGCCCGGCGGCCGACCGGGCGCCCGCGTACGGCATCCCGGGCGAGAGCGTCGACGGCAACGACGTCGTGGCCGTACGCGAGAGCGTGGCCCGGCTCGCGGAACGGGCCCGGGCAGGAGACGGGCCCGCTCTGCTGGAGGCCGCCACCTACCGGCACTTCGGGCACAGCAGGTCCGACCCGGCCGCCTACCGCCCGGCCGAGGAGGTCGAACGCTGGCTCAAGCACGACCCGTTGGACCTCGCACGCGGCCGGCTGACCGAGCTGGGCGTGCCCGAGGAGACGGTCACCGCGGCCGACGAGCGCGCACAGGAGACCGTACGACAGGCGGTCGACGCGGCGCGGAACGCGCCCCCGCCCGATCCGCGCGACGCGCTGACCGACGTATGGGCGGACGGAGGGGCCGCATGGCGGACGTGATCACCTACCGGGAGGCCGTCGCCGAGGGCATCGCGCGCGAGATGCGCCGGGACCCGGCCGTGGTCTGTCTCGGGGAGGACATCGGTGCGGCGGGCGGGGTGTTCAAGACGACCGCCGGGCTGTTCAAGGAGTTCGGGCCGGAGCGGGTGTGGGACACGCCGATCTCCGAACAGGCCATCGTGGGCGCGGCGATGGGCGCCGCGATGACCGGGATGCGGCCGGTCGCGGAGATCATGTTCTCGGACTTTTTGGCCTGTTGTTGGGATTACCTCGCCAACGAGATACCCAAGGTGCGTTACATGACGGGTGGTCAGGTCACCGTGCCCCTCGTCGTTCGCACCGCCAACGGCGGCGGGCTCGGTTTCGGCGCCCAGCACTCGCAGGCCACCGAGAACTGGGCGCTGACCGTCCCCGGGCTGAAGATCGCCGCGCCCGCCACGCCCGCCGACGTGATCGGCATGATGGCGGCGGCGATCCGCAGCGACGACCCGGTGGTGTTCTTCGAGCACAAGGGACTGCTGGCGTCCAAGGGCGCGCCTGTGCCGCCGGACCATGTGGTCGAGCTGGGCCGTGCGGCCGTCGTGCGGGAGGGCGCCGACGTGACCCTGGTGGCCCTCGCCGCGATGGTCCCGCTGGCCCTGCGGGCCGCCGCGCTGCTCGCCGCGGAGGGCATCGAGGCCGAGGTCGTCGACCTGCGCTGTCTGGTGCCGCTGGACATGAGCACCGTCCTCGCCTCGCTCGCCCGGACCTCGCGGCTCGTCACCGTCGAGGAGAACCCGTACCAGGGCGGCTGGGGCGCCACCCTCGTCTCGGTCGTCGCCGACGAGGGGTTCGGGCTGCTGGACGCGCCCGTGCGCCGGGTGGCGGGGGAGTGCGTGCCGCTGCCGTTCGCCGACGTCCTGGAGGAGCGGGTCATCCCCACCGTCGACAAGGTCGTGGCGGCCGTCCGCGACCTCACCGCGTACTGAACACCACGAAGGAGGAAGGGCGATGACCGTTCGGACACTCCTGCGCGCAGGTCAGGTGATCTCCATGGACCCCGACATCGGGGACCTGCCCCAGGGGGACGTCCTCATCGAGGACGGGCGGATCGCTGCCGTCGAGCCGGAGATCAGCGCGGACGCCGAAGTCCTCGACATGCGCGGGCACATCGTGATCCCCGGCTTCGTCGACACCCACCGCCACACCTGGGAGGCGTCCATCCGCGGGATCGCCCCCGACGCCACCCTCGACGACTACTTCACGGACATCCTCGACACCTTCGCCCCGCTCTACACCCCCGAGGACGTGTACGCGGCCAACCTCGCCGGCGCCCTGGAGTGCCTCAACGCCGGCATCACCACGCTCGTCGACTGGTCCCACATCAACAACACCCCCGCCCACCCCGACGCCGCCATCCAGGCCCTCACCGAGTCCGGCATCCGGGCGCAGTACGCGTACGGCAGCGCCAACACCTCCCTCGCCGACTACTGGTTCGAGAGCAAGATCGCGATACCGGGCGACGACGTCCGCCGCATCCGCACCGAGTACTTCGCCTCCGACGCCGGCCTGCTCACCCTGGCCCTCGCCACCCGCGGCCCCGGCTTCTGCGTGAACGACGTCGTCACCGCGGAGTGGGCCCTCGCCCGCGACTTGGACATCCCGATCACCGTGCACGTCGCCATGGGCCGCCTCGCGGGCCGCTACGGCATGGTGAAGCAGCTCCACGACCTCGGGCTCCTCGGCCCGGACACCACCTACGTCCACTGCTGCTACCTCAGCGAGGAGGAGTGGCGGATGGTCGCCGACAGCGGCGGTACGGTGTCCGTCGCGCCGCAGGTCGAGACACAGATGGGGCACGGCTGGCCGCCGGTGATGAAGGCGATCGAGCACGGACTGCGCCCCTCGCTCAGCATCGACGTCGTCACCACCGTCCCCGGCGACATGTTCACCCAGATCCGCGCGGCCTTCGGCGCCGAGCGCGCCCGGCTCAACGCGGACTGCTGGCAGGCCAACATGCCGGTCCCCGACACCATGTTGACGGCACGTCGGATGCTGGAGATCGCCACCCGCAACGGCGCCCACGTGGCCGGCCTGGAGGACCGCACCGGCTCCCTGACCCCCGGCAAGCGCGCCGACATCGTCGCGATCGACGCCACCGCCCTCAACGTCGCGCCCGTGCACGACGCCGCTGCCGCCGTCACCCTGTCCGCCGACGTCTCCAACGTGGACACCGTCATCGTCGACGGCGTGATCCGCAAGCGGGACGGCAGGTTGACGGCCGACGTGGCCCGCGCCCGGCGCCTCGTCGAGGAGTCCCGCGACCGGCTCCTGGCGGCGAAGGCGGCCCGGTGACCGCGCACCTGGTCCGTCGCGCCGCCGACGCCCCGACCCCGCAGTACGACGAACACGGCCACCGGCGCGAGGAGTTGGTCGGTGAAGGGGACGGGAGCGCGCACACCGGTTTCGGTGTCTGCGAGATACGGCCGGACGGCAGGGTCGGCGCCCATGTCCACTCGTACGAGGAGAGCTTCCACCTCCTCGACGGGGCCGTGATCCTCGACGTGCCCGAGGGGTCGTACCTCCTCGAAGAGGGCGACTACGGCCTGCTGCCGACCGGTGTCCCGCACGCCTGGCGGGGAGTGGGTGCCACCGGCGCGCGCTGGGCGGACATGCTCGCGCCGGTGCCGCGCGCCCGCTACGGGTACGACACCCTCCCCGTGCCCGACCTGCCCGTCCGTGACCCCGTCCGTATCGACGTCCGCGACCCCCGCACCCGCTCCTTCGGCCACTTCGAGCCCGCGCAGATGGACCCCGGCAAACAGTCCCAGGACCTTCTGGCGGTCTCGGCGAGCATGCGGACCGCGCTGCTCGTCTACAGCGGGATCACGGTCAAGATGATGGTCGACGCCGACCTGGGCGCGGTCGCCTCGACCATGTTCATGGTCCAGTACGCCGTCGACGGCGTCGCGGGCACGCATGACCACCCCTTCGAGGAAACGTACTTGATCCTCGAAGGGGTGGTGGAGGCGACCTTCGACGACGCCCGGTACCACCTCGGGCCCGGCGATCTCGCCTGGGCGGGCGCCGGTTGTGTGCACGGCTTCACCAACGCCGGTGCCGGGCCGGTGCGTTGGCTGGAGACACAGGCGCCGCAGCCGCCGTCCCGGCACTCCTACCGGTTCACCCGGGACTGGGACTATCTGAGGGGCGTGCGATGAACCGTGTCGTGGTCGTCGGCGGCACCTCCGGCATCGGCCGGGAGTTCGCCCGGATGCGTGCGGGACGCGGCGACGAGGTACTGATCACCGGGCGCGACGCCCACCGCACCGACACCGCCGCCAAGGAGATCGGCGCCCGCGGCCTCGCCCTGGACCTCTCCCGCCCCCACGAGATCGGCGCCGCGCTGGCCGGCGTGGGGCGCGTCGACCAGCTGGTGCTGGCCGGCGTCTCCCGCGACGACAACCGGGTGGCCGCCTACGACATCGACGCCGCCGTCCACCTCGTCACGCTCAAGCTCGTCGGCTACACCGAGACCGTCCACGCCCTGCGGCCCGGCCTGCACGAGGACAGCGCGATCGTCCTCTTCGGCGGACAGGCCAAGGAGCGGCCGTATCCGGGTGCGACGACCGTGGCGACCGTCAACGCGGGGGTGACCGGCCTCGTCCACACCCTCGCCGTCGAGCTGGCGCCCGTCCGCGTCAACGCCATCCACCCGGGGGTGGTCGGGGACAGCCCCTACTGGCGGGACAAGCCGGACGAGGTGCTGGCGGGCCTGCGGGCCCGGACCCCGGCCGGGCGGCTCGCGGCGATGACCGATGTCGTGGACGCCGTGGACTTCCTGTTGCGCAACCGGTCCGTGAACGCGGTCGGGCTGGCCGTGGACGGGGGGTGGCTGCTGGGCTGAGGGGCACTCTTCGGGCAGGGGCCGACAGGGCCATCCCCCGCTTTCGAGGAGAAAGGGAGCGCCATGACCGATCCCGCCGCCGTAGCCCGGCTCACCGAGGACCTGACCGCCGGGCTGAAGACCGGCGACCTGGAGGACTTCTACCGCGATCTGCACCGCCACCCGGAGCTGTCCTTCCAGGAGCACCGCACCGCCGCCCGCCTCGCGGCACGGCTGCGCGGGGCCGGGTACGAGGTGATCGAGGGCGTCGGCCGCACTGGCGTGGTCGGCGTGCTGGCCAACGGGGACGGGCCCGTGGTGTGGCTGCGCGGCGACATGGACGCGCTGCCGGTGCGGGAGGCGACCGGGCTGCCCTACGCCTCGACCGTCGAGGGCGTGATGCACGCCTGCGGGCACGACTGCCACGTCACCTGGCTCATGGGCGCCGCCGAGGCGCTCGCCGCCGGGCGTGCGGCCTGGTCCGGGACGGTCGTGGTCGTCGGCCAGCCCGCGGAGGAGGCCGGCGGGGGAGCGGGGGCGATGGCCGTGGACGGGGTGCATGTGCGCTTCCCGTACCCGGACGTGGTCTTCGGCCAGCATGTCGTCCCCGGGCGCACCGGCTGTTTTTCGCACACCCCGGGCCTGATCATGTCCGCCTCCGACGGCGTCGAGGTCGTCGTGACCGGCGTCGGCGGCCACGGCTCGCGCCCCGAGTCGACGGTCGACCCCGTGGTGACCGCCGCGCACATCGTCACCCGCCTCCAGACCGTGGTCGCGCGGGAGGTCGCCGCGAAGGACTCCGCGGTGGTGACCGTGGGGCAGTTCCACGCCGGGACGAAGAGCAACATCATCCCCGCCGAGGCACGGCTCGCGCTGAACGTGCGCAGCCAGGACGACCGGGTGCGCGAGCGGATTCTCGGCGCGGTGCGGCGGATCGTCGAGGGCGAGTGCCTGGCGGCCGGCTGCCCGGTGCCGCCCGGGATCACCGTCGTCCCCGGCTATCCGAACACCGTCAACGACGCCGCCCTCGACGGGGAGATCGCGGCCGTGCACCGCGAACTCTTCGGCGCCGCCTCGGTGTTCGACTTCGGCCCGGAGATGGGCAGCGAGGACTTCTCCCTGCTCGCGCCCCCGGGGGTGCCGTACGACTACTGGTACGTGACGGCGACACCGGACGCGGTGTGGCAGGCGGCGCCGGGAGAGACGGACGAGGAGCGGTTCGGGAACGTACCCGACAACCACAGCCCGCTCTTCGCCCCCGACCTGTCGGTGCTGGCGCCGGGCGTGCGGACGCTGGTGTCGGCCGCGTTGAGCCGTCTCACGGCCTAGAGGCCGAGCAATCTCGCGGCCTACCGCGTGAGGAATCTCGTGGCGCCTGCCGCTTGAGCAACAACCTCACGGCCTCTACCGCTTGAGCATTCTCACGGCCTATCGCTTGAGGGCGACTCCGCCGTACAGCGACACCGGGTCCGGGCCGATGTCGGACTCGCCCTCCGCGAGCTCGGGACGCCAGTCCCGCACGGAGACGATCCCGGGCTCCAGGAGGTCGAGTCCCTTGAAGAAGCGGCCCACTTCGGCCTGGTCGCGGGCGACGAGGGTGACGCCGGACGCCTTGTACGCGGCGATGCCCTCATGCACCTGCTCCGGCTCGAAGTCGGCCGTCATGCAGGACAGCACCAGGCAACTGCCGGGGGCCAACGCGTCGACCAGGGTGCCGACGAGGTCATGGGCGCCGTCCTCGTCCGCGATGAAGTGCATCAGGGCGATCAGCGAGAGGGCGACGGGCCGCTCGAAGTCGAGGATCTTGCCCGCCTGCCGGAGGATCTGCTCCGGGTCACGGGCGTCGGCCTGCACGTACTCCGTGACTCCCTCGTCCGTACCGCGCAGCAGGGCGCCGGCGTGGGCGAGGACGATCGGGTCGTTGTCGACGTAGACGACGCGGGCGTCCGGCGCGACCCGCTGGGCGATCTGGTGCAGATTGGGCTCGGTGGGTATCCCGGTGCCGATGTCGAGGAACTGGCGGATCCCCGCCGAGCCCGCCACCTCTCGTGTGGCCCGGTGCATGAACCAGCGGTTGGCCCGCGCGGCCCGCGGGGCGTCGCCGTTCAACGAGGCGATCCGGCGGCCGAGTTCCTCGTCGACCGGGTAGTTGTCCTTGCCGCCGAGATACCAGTCGTACACACGGGCCGGGTGGGGCCTGGTCGTGTCGATCCGCGGGGCGGCCGGCTCGGTCCCGGTCACGTGTGACTCCTCTGCTCGCTCGCCAAGACTGCGAGCAGTGTTTCACGATCATCTGTGCGGGACGGAGTCGGTCTTCGGCCACCTCTTTCCGGTCAACAGGGCTGACCGGCAAGGGGGTTACGGCCGCAGCGGGTCATGCCCCAGCGTCATCAGCTGGTGCCGCCGCCGGGTCTCCTCGGCCTCGGGCTCGTTCTCCACGTCCGCCTGGGCGCCGACGGCGTCCACCACCTCGTACATCACCTCGATGTCGTCGTCGGTGAGGTCCGTGCGCCGTTTCTGCAGGATCGCGAGGACATGCTGCCCGGTGGGGGTGCCGGCGTGCTCCGGCAGGGGCTCGCTGGTCTCGTCGGCGTCGCTGACACGCAGCCAGGCGGCCAGTTCCTGCGAGGTCATGTTGACGGCGCGGTGGAAGTCCTCCCACAGCGCGTCGAGTTCGAGGGCGTCCGTCATCGCGGGACTCCTTCCGCTTGCGTACGACTTCCGCTTGCGTACGACGCGGTCAGTCCCGAGGCCAGTTCTCGGCCTCGAACATCCAGCGCTGCTTCTCGAGTTCGGCGGTGATGCCGATCAGCAGATCCTGGGTGACCGGGTCGGCCTTGTCGGTGGCGTCGATGCGCTCGCGCAGCCGGCCGATCGCCGACTCCAGCGTCTCGACCATCAGCCGGACCACCTCGTCGTCGCGCAGCCAGCCCTCCTTAGCGCCGGGCAGCGCGTAGGCGGCGGCGATCGTCTCGGGCCGGCCGTCCGGCGGCACGCCGAGCGCGGCGGCGCGCTCCGCCACCGTGTCGGAGTACGTGCGGGCCGTCGCGACCACCTCGTCCAGCTGGAGGTGGATGGACCGGAACCGCGGGCCCACGATGTTCCAGTGCGCCTGCTTGCCGACCAGTGAGATCCCGAGCAGATCCACGAGGGTGCTCTGCAACGCCTCTCCGGCCACCTCGCGGGCCGCGTCGGGAAGGGTGCTCTTCACCACAGTCATACGGTGCTTCTCCTTCTGGCGTGGTTCGTGCCGGTACGGAGCAGCGCGCGGCGCCGCGCGGCGCGGGCCTCGCGTGCCCGCGGGAAAGAACAGCTCGGAGTCCTCTCCCGCGCGGGCCGCACACCGCAGCCGCTCCTTGCGGCGCGGGTGCCCAGGGCGTACCGGTGCAAACGTGGCGGTGATCAGGCGGGAAGCACGCCGTTCAGGAAGCGCGTCAGCTCCGCGAAGACCTCGGCCCGGTTCGTCTCGTTGAAGACCTCGTGCCGGGCACCCGGACAGATCCGCTCGGTCAGCACGCCCCCGCTCAGCCGCTCCACCCCGGCACGGCTGCCCGCCAGCGGCACCAGCCGGTCGTCCTCGCCGTGCAGCCACAGCAGCGGCAGCCGGCCCACGTCACCCCCCTTGGCCACGGTCTCCAGCGTCCGGACGAACGACTCCACCGTCGGCCGCTTCATCGGCCCGTGCCACACCAGCGGATCCGCCGCGTACGCCGCCCCCACCGCAGGGTCCCGGGAGAGCGAGGCCGTGCTGATGGGCGTGTCCGGGATCTCGTCGAGGGCGAGCAGCCGCCGGGGCAGGTACCAGTCGCCGATGACCGGCCCCGACAGGACGAGCGCGGTCAGCTCGGCGCCGTACCGCTGGGCGTAGCGGGCCGCGATCAGGCCCCCCATGGAGTGGCCGATGAGGACCAGCGGTACACCCGGACGAGTGGCGCGGGCCAGGTCGGCCACCTCGTGCACCTCGGTGACCACGTCCTCGAAGTCCTCGATCAGCACCCGCTCGCCCGCGGACTTCCCGTGGCCCCGGTGATCGGGCCCGAAGACGGCCGCGCCGTCCGTCACGAGGACGTCGGCGAGCTCCTCGTACCGGCCGATGTGCTCTCCGTAGCCGTGCACCACCAGGGCGAGGTAGCGGGGCGCCGGGTGGGGCCATTCCCGTACGACGATTCCCGGGAGTGCGTGCTCGCGGGCCTCGGCCATGTCTCCTCCAGCTGCGTCGGTGAAGGTCCCGGGAGATCTTCCCAGTCGCCCGGCGGGCGGTCTATAGTCAAAAACTAGCAGTGCTAATTAATTGTTCGGTGCCGAACCACTTGGGAGTCCCGTCGTGCGCCCCGTCCACTTCGCGGCAGCCCGCCGCACCCCCCTCGGCAAACTGCGCGGAGCCCTGTCGCGCGTACGTCCCGACGATCTCGCCGCCACCGTCATCCGCGGCCTCGTCGCCGACGTGCCCGCCCTCGACCCGGCGCGCATCGACGACGTCTACTGGGGCGCCGCCAACCAGGCCGGCGAGGACAACCGCAACGTCGCCCGCATGGCCGCGCTCCTCGCCGGGCTGCCCGACTCCGTGCCCGGCGCCACGGTGAACCGGCTGTGCGCCTCCGGCCTCGAAGCCGTCACGACCGCCGCCCGCGCCATCGCCGCCGGCGAGGCCGACATCGTGCTCGCCGGCGGCTCCGAGTCGATGAGCCGCGCCCCCTTCGTACTGCCCCGCCCCGACGAGGCCCTCCCGCACCGCATCGAGACCGTCGACACCCGCCTCGGCTGGCGGCTGGTCAACCCGGCGATGAGGGAACTCCACGGCCTGCTCTCCATGGGCGAGACCGCCGAGGAGGTCGCCTCCCGCTACGGCGTCTCCCGCGACCGGCAGGACGAGTTCGCCCTGCGCAGCCACCAACTCGCCGCCCAGGCCCGCAAGAACGGCCACTTCGACGACGAACTCCTGCCCGTGGAAGGCCCCGACGGCGTCGTCGTCGACGCCGACGAATGCATCCGCGAGGACACCTCGGTGGAGAAACTCGCGCGCCTCAAGCCGGTCTTCCGGCAGAACGGAACGGTCACGGCGGGCAACGCCTCGCCCATGAACGACGGCGCCGCGGGTCTCCTGCTGGTCAGCGAGGAGGCCCTGAACGACCTGGGCCTGGAGTCGCTCGGCCGCTATGTCGCCGGAGCCTCCGCGGGCGTCCACCCGGACGTCATGGGCATCGGGCCGGTCCCCGCCACGCAGAAGGTGCTGGCCCGCGCCGACTGGAGCGTCGGTGACCTCCAGGAGGCCGAGTTCAACGAGGCGTTCGCCGCCCAGGCGTTGGCCTGCGTGGACCGGCTGGGCATCGACCCCGAGCTGGTCAACCCGAGCGGCGGCGCGATCGCCCTCGGCCATCCGCTGGGCTGCTCCGGCGCCCGCATCCTGACGACCCTGCTCCACCGGATGCGCCGCACGGGAGCGGAGCGCGGGCTGGCGACGATGTGTGTGGGGGTGGGGCAGGGGAGCGCGGTGCTGGTGGAGCGCCATTAGCCCACCGCTCTTTCGAACCGTCAACGGGGGCTCCCGGTAAGGGAGTTCGTCAGCAGAGCCGCAAGGAAACGGAGCAAGTCCCCCATGGCCACCCTGTCCCTCGCCACCATCCTCGCCGAGAACGCCCGGCGCCGCCCCGACAAGACCGCCCTCGTCGAAGGCGAACTGCGGCTGAGCTTCGCCGAGGTGTGGCGACGGGCCCGCGCCCAGGCCGGCGCCCTGGTCGGGTTGGGCGTACGGCCGGGCGACCGGGTCGCGCTGATGGCACCCAACACCGCCGAGTTCCCGGTGGCGTACTACGCGATCGCGGCGGCCGGAGCAGTCGTCGTCCCCGTCCATCTGCTGCTGTCGGCGTCCGAGGTCGAGCACGTCCTGAAGGACAGCGGCGCGGCACTCCTGCTGTGTCACCCGGCGCAGGCCGAGACCGGCACGGCCGCCGCGCGAGCCGCCGGCGCCCAAGTCGTCACCCTGGGCGGTGAGTTCGAGAAGCTCGCGGCGGACGCCGAGCCACTGACGTCGTACGTCACCCGTGCCGCCGACGACCCGGCCGTCGTCTTCTACACGAGCGGCACGACCGGCGTGCCCAAGGGCGCGGTCCTCAGCCACTTCAACCTGGTGATGAACGCGACGGTCAACGCCTTCGACGCCAACGACATCCGCCCCGACGACATCGCCCTCGGCGCCCTGCCCCTCTTCCACGCCTTCGGGCAGACGGTGTCCCTCAACTCCACCTGGCGGGCGGGCGCCACGCTCGTCCTGCTGCCCCGCTTCGACGCGGCCCGCGCGATCGAGCTGATGGTGAAGGAGCGGGTCAACATCTTCCACGGGGTGCCGACGATGTACGTCTCCCTGACGGCCGCCGCGGCAGTGACCGACACCCTCCCCGAGCTACGGGTCTGCATCTCCGGCGGCGCCTCGCTGCCGCTGGCCGTGCTGGAGCGGTTCGAGGCGGCCTTCGGGGCGAAGATCTACGAGGGGTACGGCCTGTCGGAGACCTCGCCGACGGCGACCGTGAACCAGCCGGTGTTCGGCACCCGCGTCGGCACCATCGGGCACCCTCTGTGGGGCGTGGACGCCGAGATCGCCCGTGCCGAGGTCGAGGGCCACATCGAACTGCTGCCGCCGGGCGAACTCGGCGAGGTCGTCATCCGCGGCCACAACGTCTTCTCCGGCTACCTCGGCCGCCCCGAGGCCACCGCGGAGGCGCTCGTCGACGGCTGGTTCCGCACCGGCGACCTCGGCACCAAGGACGGCGAGGGGTTCCTCAGGATCGTCGACCGCAAGAAGGACGTCATCATCCGGGGCGGCTACAACGTCTACCCGAGGGAGGTCGAGGAGGTGCTGATGCGCCACCCCGGTGTCGCCCAGGTCGCCGTGATCGGCCTCCCGGACGATCTGCACGGCGAGGAGGTGTGCGCGGTCGTGGTCCGGGCGCCGGGCACGGAGACGGACGCGGCCGACATCACCGAGTGGTCCAAGGAACACCTGGGCCGGCACAAGTACCCGCGGCGCGTGGAGTTCACGGACGCGCTGCCGCTGGGGCCGAGCATGAAGGTGCTGAAGCGGGAGCTGAGGGCGACGTACGCGGCGGATCGGCCATGAAGCCCGATACCGCCGAGTAGGACCAACCAGCGAGACGCTCCTTACGGTGGCCGGATACGTGCGCATAGCATCGGTCTCCGCATGGACACGATGACACTCTGGGGCATCTCCGGCTGGGGGTTCGCCGCACTCGCCTTCGCGGCGCTGCTCGTCGGCTTCTCCAAGACCGCCGTGAGCGGGGCCAACACGGTCAGTCTCGCCGTGTTCGCGGCGGTCCTGCCGGCCCGCGCCTCCACCGGCGTGCTGCTGCCGATCTTGATCGCCGGGGACGTGCTCGCCGTCCTCACCTACCGGCGGCACGCCCACTGGCCCACCCTGTGGCGGCTGTTCCCGGCCGTCGCGGCGGGCGTGGTGGTCGGCACGCTCTTCCTGATGTGGGCGGACGACGCGATCGTCCGGACCTCGATCGGAGCGATCCTTCTACTGATGGCGGCGGTGACGATCTGGCGCCGCCGCACCGCCGATGCGGACGACGACCCCGACGGGGTCACCACCCGGGCGGGCCGCGTCAAGGCCCGCTCCTACGGCGTCCTCGGCGGCTTCACCACCATGGTCGCGAACGCGGGCGGCCCGGTCATGTCGATGTACCTGCTGTCGGCGGGCTTCCGGAAGCTCGGCTTCCTGGGCACCTCCGCCTTCTTCTTCCTCATCGTCAACACGTCCAAGGTGCCCTTCAGTGTGGGGCTCGGCCTGATCGACGGGAACTCGCTGCTCCTCGACGCCGCACTCGTGGCCTTCGTCGTGCCCGGCGCGTTCATCGGCAAATGGGCTGTGAACAGGATCAACCAGCGCCTCTTCGAACAACTCGTGATCGCGGCGACGATCGTCGGCGGCCTGCAACTGCTCCTGCGCTGAGGCCTGCTCCCGCGCTGACGCCTACTCCCGAGCGGCCCATGCCCGCAACAGCGCCGGCAGATCGGCGAACGAGTCCACCACGTGGTCGGGCACCCCGCTCGCGTCCCGCAGCGTCTCCGGCTGGAACTTGCCCGTCCGCACCAGCACCCCGGTGACCCCCGCGGCCTGTGCCGCCAGCACGTCCGACTCGACGTCGTCACCGACCATCACCGCGTCGTCCGCACCCACCCCCAGCCGGCCGAGCGCGGCGGCGAAGAACGCCCGCGACGGCTTACCCGTCACCACGGCCTCGGTATGGGCCGCCCGTTCGAGACCGGCCAGGAACGCCCCCGCGTCCAACTGCAACCCGTCCCCGGTACGCCAGTACAGGTTCCGGTGCATCGCCACCAGCCGCGCCCCGCGCTGCAACTGCCCGAACGCCCGGTTCAGCGCCGCGTACCCGAACTCCTCCCCGGCACCACCCACAATCACGACGTCGGGGTCATCGTCGTCGACCAGGCTGACACCCGCCAGGTCCTCCCGCACCTCCCCGCTGTTGAGCAGCGCACACCGCGCCCCCGGAAAGTGCTCGGCGAGATACGCGGCCGTCACCGCCGGCGCCGTCAGGATGTCCTCCGCGTCCACCGGGAACCCGGCCCCCGCGAGCGCCCCGGCGATCGACGCCCGGGTCCGCGAGGTCGTGTTGGTCACCAGCGCGACGCCCAGCCCGGCCGCGCGGATCTCCCGCAAGGCCTCGACCGCGCCGGGCAGCGGCTCCCAGGAGACGGTGAGGACACCGTCGATGTCGATGAGCACAGCACGCACAGACGTCATGCCCGGACCATAGCGAGAGTGCCCGGGGCGGCCACCGTAGGCTCTGCCCCATGTCTCCCCACGTGCTCATCCTCGGCGGCACCACCGAGGCCCGGGAACTCGCCGCCGCGCTCACCGCGCTGCCCGGCGTCCGTGTCACCACCTCGCTCGCGGGCCGCGTGACCCGACCGGGCACGGTCACCGGGGACATACGCATCGGCGGCTTCGGCGGCGCGGACGGGCTCGCCGCATGGCTGCGGGAACAGCGCGTGGACGCCCTCGTCGACGCCACGCACCCCTTCGCCGAGACGATCACCGCCAACGCGGCCCGGGCCGCCGCGACCACCGGCGTCCCGGCGGTGGTGCTGCGCCGCCCGGGCTGGCGACCGGGCCCCCAGGACCGCTGGTACCCGGTCGGCTCCCTGCCCGAGGCCGCCGGCCTGCTCCCCCTGCTCGGCCCCCGGGTGTTCCTCACCACCGGACGCCTGGGCCTGTCGGCCTTCGCACATCTGACGGAACTTCACTTCGTCGTACGCTCCGTGGAGTTGCCCGACCCGCCCATGCCGCCGCACACCGAAGTCCTCCTGGCCCGCGGCCCGTTCACCGTCGACGACGAGACGAACCTGCTCGCCACCCACTGCATCGACGTCGTGGTGACCAAGGACAGCGGGGGAGAGGCGACGGCCGCCAAACTCACGGCCGCCCGCCGGCTCGCCCTCCCGGTCGTGGTCGTACGACGTCCCGCGCTGCCCCCGGACGTGACGGCCGTGCCCGATGTACCCGCGGTCCTGGAACGGCTCGGCCTCAGCCCGCGATGACCGAGGCCCGCATCCGGTCGATCGCGCGCAGCACCTCGGCGCGGTTGTTGGCGCTCTTGATCCAGGCGGGCAGCCGTCCGACGCAGGTCATCTTGCGCCCGTGCTCGTACCAGGGGTCCCGCTCCCGCAGGTCCGCCGCCACGAACCGCCGTACCAGGTCGAGGTGTTCGAGGTTGTACGCCCAGATCTCGCCGTGCCTGGTCCGGGACCGCAGCCACAGCGGCGGCCGGCAGCGGCAGCTGGTGGTCCGGCCCAGTCCGCAGGACCGGCAGACCACCCGGGCCTCGGGACCGGTGTGCCGCTCGTAGTGGGCTACCCGGTCGCAGCGCGGACAGCGGACCAGCACCGAGTCGGCGAAGTGGTGGTAAGGCAGGCCGGGATCGTGGAAACGGACGGGAGGCATGCCGGGAGTATGACCACCGACGTGCCCGCCCGGCACGTGGTTTTCAGTGGCTGGCCGCCAACTCCGGCTGTCTCTGCGGCAGTCCGGTGCTGAGGTCCTCCACCAGCAGTCGCTTGGAGATCGTGTCCACCGCCGCCCGCAGGTCCGTGCCCGCCGGGCGCCCGATGTCCTGCTGCACCCGCTCCTCCAGCCAGGTCGCCCAGGCCTGCCCGATGACCCGGGCCTCGCGGGCACCCGCCTCGGTGTGCGAGAACAGGGAGCCCGCACGGCTCAGATATCCCTCCTCGACCATCCGGTCGAAGACCGGCAGCAGCACCTCGGGCGGCATGTGACGGCGGGCGGCGATCAGCCCGAGGCTGGAGTGGCCCACCATCCGCGTGAACAGCTCGACCTGCATCACGGCCCAGGCGCCCGCGATGTCGAGGCGGGTGTCGGAGTCGGCCATGATCCGGCGGGCGGTGTTCAGATCGGTACCGCCGATGATCTTCCCGACGGCCGCCTCGAGGACCCGTTGCGAGTTCGCTCCGGACGGCTGCCCGAAGCCCTCGCCCATGTCGGTGGAACCCGCCCGGGCACTGTCGCGCAGTTGCACCTGCTTGAGGAACAGGGCGACGACGAAGCCGAGGGCCGCGACCGGCACGGTCCACAGGAAGACGGTCTGGATGGTGTCGGCGTAGGCGTCGATGATCGGGGAGGCCGCGGCCGACGGCAGCTGGTGCACGCCCTCCGGGCTGGTGGCCGCCTTGGCGATGGCCGACGGGGCGACGCCACTGCCCGTCCGCGCGGCCTCCGCGACGGCGTCCTTGAGGTTCGGGGCGAGGGAGTTGGCGTAGATCGTGCCGAAGACGGCGGTGCCGAAGGAGCTGCCCAGCGTGCGGAAGAAGGTGACTCCGGAGGTCGCGGTGCCGAGGTCGGCGTACTCGACGGTGTTCTGCACGGCGATCGTCAGCACCTGCATGCACAGCCCGATGCCGCTGCCCAGCACGAACATGTACAGCGACTCCAGCCACGCCCCGGTGCCCGGCCCCATCAGCGACATCAGATACAGCCCGAGCCCCATCACCAGCGAGCCGGCGATCGGGAAGAGCCGGTACTGCCCGGTCTTGCTGACCACGTTGCCGCTGATGATGGACGCGATGAGCAGGCCGATGACCATGGGCAGGGTGCGGACACCGGAGACCGTGGCCGAGTCGCCGTCGACGTACTGGAGATAGCTCGGCAGATACGTCATCGCGCCGAGCATGGCGAAGCCGACGATGAAGCTGAGGATCGAGCAGACCGTGAACACCGGGTTGGTGAAGAGCCGCATCGGCAGCATCGGTTCCTTCGCCCGCGTCTCGACCCAGCAGAACAGACCGAGCGCGATGACGCCGCCGACGAACAGGCCGATGATGACGCCCGAGCCCCACGCGTACTCGTTGCCGCCCCAACTCGTCGCCAGGATCAGCGCGCTGGCGCCCGCCGCGACCAGCGCGATGCCCAGGTAGTCGATGACCGGCCGGGACGCCGACTTCACCACGGGGATGGTGCGGGCCGCGGCGATCACGACGACGATCGCGATCGGGACGTTGACGTAGAACGCCCAGCGCCAGGTCAGATGGTCGGTGAACAGCCCGCCCAGCAGCGGCCCGATGACGGTGGCCACCCCGAACACGGCGCCGATCGCGCCCTGGTACTTGCCGCGCTCGCGCAGCGGGATGACGTCGGCGATGAGCGCCATCGCCGTCACCATGAGGCCGCCCGCGCCGATGCCCTGCACGGCCCGCCACGCGATCAGCAGCGTCATGTTCCCCGCGAGACCGCACAGGAACGAGCCGGTGATGAACACGATCGCCGAGACCTGGAAGACCACTTTGCGGCCGAACAGGTCGCCGAACTTGCCCACCAGGACGGTGGACACGGTCTCCGCGAGCAGATAGGCGGTGACCACCCACGACATGTGCGCGGCGCCACCGAGGTCCGACACGATGGTCGGCAGCGCGGTGCCCACGATCGTCTGGTCCAGCGCCGCCAGCAGCATCCCCAGCATGATCGTCACGAAGACGACGTTCCGCTGACGCTTGTCCAGCACCGGCGGTTCTGCGGCGGGCGGCGCGGTTTCCTCGGTGATCGTCACGAGGTCACGATCACACCGGTGGCCCAGTCGCGCATGCGGGACGGGCCCGCTCGGGTGCCCTACGCCTGCCCGGGGTTGCGGCGCAGCAGATACGTGTCCATGATCCAGCCCTTGCGCTCCCGCGCCTCGGCCCGCAGCCGCTCGATCCGTGGCCCGGCCTCGGCGATCGGCCCCGAGGCGAGGATCTCGTCCGGGGTGCCGATGTAGGCGCCCCAGTAGATGTCGATGTCCTCGCCCGCGTACTGCCGGAAGGTCTGGTGCGCGTCCAGCATCACCACCACGTCGTCCACCCCCTCCGGGAAGCCCTCGGCGAGCCGCCGCCCCGTGGTGATCTGCACCGGCCGCGCGATCCGGTTCAGCCCCGTCCGGTGCCGGGCCACGAGCGCCGAGACGCTGCTGATGCCCGGTATGACGTCGTACTCGAACGCCACCGCGCCGCGCTCCAGGATCTCCTCCAGGATGCCCAGCGTGCTGTCGTACAGTGCCGGATCGCCCCACACCAGGAACGCGCCGCTCTCGTCCTCGCCCAGCTCCTCGGCGATCAGCCGCTCGTAGAGAGCGGCGCGGGCGCTGCGCCAGTCCCCGACGGCGGGGGAGTAGGCGGTGCCGCCCGCGGTCCGGTCGCGGTCGGGGTCGCGCGCCTCGACGACGCGGTACGTCCCCTCCGGTATGTGCGTGTGCAGCATGTCCCGGCGCAGGTCCGTGAGGTCGCTCTTCACCTCGCCCTTGTCGAGGACGAAGAACACGTCCGTGTCCCGCAGCGCCCTGACCGCCTGGAGGGTCAGCTGCTCGGGGTCGCCCGCGCCGATACCGATGACATGAATCTTTCGCACGCCCCGAGTCTGCCGTACGCCACTGACAGTGACGGCACCGAGTCCCAGGTCATGCCCGCAACCGGGGCGCCCGGGCCCCCGCGTCCACGGTCCCCCCGTCCCGCTCGACGTCCTGGGCCAGCTCCCGCGCCCACCCGGCGAGACCGGCGAGATCCATGCCGTGGGGCCGCGTCCGCGCCGCCTGCGACCCCCAGGTCTCCACCGCCCCGGCCCCACGCCGCAGCAGCCGCGCGCCGCCCGTGACGTTGCCGCGCGCCGCGTGTGTGAGCCCCACCGCGAGCTGGGCGAGTCCCCGCCACAACTCCCGTTCCTCCTCGGGCCCGGACTTCCAGGCGTCCTCGAACACCTCGTGCGCGTGGAAGGGCCTCCCAGCGTCCAGCAGCTCCTGAGCCTCCACGACGCTCTGCTCCGGCGTACGGATCACCCCCTCGGGCTGACGCGCCACCCCGTCCGCGCCGTACGGCAGGGGCCGCCCGAGCCCGTCCCGGGGCCGGGCGTTGCGCGCCCGCCCCTCGTCGTCGCGGTCCCGTGCCCCGGTCGGTCGTCCTGAGGATGTGCTGCCCATACGCCGATTCTCCCGCGCGCACCGAGCCCTTCTCGCAGGGCCCTCTGCGAAGTGGTCCCCGGCGTGGGGTAAAGTACTCAACGCGTGATCACGCGGTTCCGCCGCGCATCACCGGGACGTGGCGCAGCTTGGTAGCGCACTTGACTGGGGGTCAAGGGGTCGCAGGTTCAAATCCTGTCGTCCCGACCGGAGTCTTCTCCGTAGTCGCAGATCAGGGCCTTGGATCACTCAGGTGAGCCGAGGCCCTCGATCATTTCTGGCTCGCCTGCGCTGACGGAAGCCGTTCAGGAGGAGAAGGAAGGCGACGAGGGTGGTGAAGGCTACCCCGCCACTTTTTTCTGGCCGTCACCGCCCGTGTGCTCCGTCTTGTCCTCCCCGCCGCCGGCCGCGTCGACAGCGCTCTGGGCCGCGTTCGCCGCTGCTCGAATGCCGAAGTAGGCGGTGGATATCGCCGTTATCGCGGTGAACGCGCTGGTGAGAATGGCGACCGACTGAGGGCCGTCCTTGAGGTGCAGTGCGACGAGTATCGCGGCCAGTGCCACGCCGATATCGCCGACGACTACGACGAGCAGGCCGGTCCAGGCGCGAGTTGTCTGGACCTTCTTCTTGTCCTTGCTCAACATGGGTCCTCCAGCGCTTGAACGCTGATTCCCCGAGAGATGCGGCCCGCTGCTTCAAGTCTTGCATGTGGTGACGTAGGTCACATATCGAAGACGCGTGTAGTGAGGCGCGGGTACCGCCGAGCGCACTGGAGCCTCGCGCTTCCGCGAGGCTCCAGTGCTGTCCTGGGCGGTTCTAGGCAGCGCCACCCGTGGCCCTGCGGGTCGCCCTGCGGCGACCGCCGGACGCGCGGGCCGGCTGGCCGGAGGTCTTCGCCGCAGGTGCGGAGCGGCGGCCGGCACCCTCGCCGCCCGTCCGGCCGGTACCGCCCGACGATGCGGGGGCCTCGCCGCTGTTACGGCGACGCCGGTCGGGCCGCCCCTCCGGCTTGGCGCCGGCCCTGGTGCCGGACCTCGTGCCGGACTTGGCGGCGGGCTTGGCACCGGACTTGCCGGCAGGCTTCCGGGCCGGGCGGGACGCCGATGGCGCCGTCGGCTGCGGAACCTCGATGGTGACGGCCACCCCGGAGGGCTCGCGGGCGCCGGTGATCGTGGTCAGCGCGGCGTCGCTGGAGGTGACGCGGGCCGTCCGGGGGCGGATGCCGGCGTCCGACATGAGCCGGGTGACGTCCCGCTTCTGGTCGGGCAGGACCAGTGTGACCACACTGCCGGAACCGCCGGCGCGGGCCGTGCGGCCGCCCCGGTGGAGGTAGTCCTTGTGGTCGGTCGGGGGATCGACGTTCACCACGAGGTCGAGGTCGTCGACGTGTATGCCCCGGGCCGCGACGTTGGTCGCCACCAGGGCGGTGACGTCGCCGCTCTTGAACTGCTCCAGGGTGCGGTTGCGCTGCGGCTGGGAGCGCCCGCCGTGCAGGGCCGCCGCGCGCACGCCCACGGACAGCAGCCGCTTGGCGAGCCGGTCCGCGGACCTCTTGGTGTCGAGGAAGAGGATGACCCGCCCGTCACGGGCCGCGATACGCGTGGTGACGGCCTTCTTGTCGGTCTCGTCCAGGACATGGAGCACGTGGTGCTCCATGGTGGTCACCGCGCCCGCGGACGGGTCCACCGAGTGCACCACCGGGTCGGTCAGGAACCGCTGCACGAGACGGTCGATGTTGCGGTCCAGCGTGGCCGAGAACAGCATGCGCTGTCCGTCGGGTCTGACCTGCTGGATCAGCTTGGTGATCTGCGGCAGGAAGCCCATGTCGGTCATCTGGTCGGCCTCGTCCAGCACCGTGATGCCGACCTGGTCGAGCACGCAGTCGCCGCGCTCCACGAGGTCGTTGAGCCGGCCCGGGGTCGCCACCAGCACCTCGGCGCCGCGCCGGAGTGTGGCGGCCTGCTTGGTGAGGGAGAGTCCGCCGACCACGGTGGCCAGCCGGAGGTTGACCGCCGTCGCGTACGGCGACAGCGCGTCCGTCACCTGCTGGGCCAGTTCCCGGGTGGGCACCAGCACAAGGGCCAGGGGTGCCTTGGGCTGCGAGCGCTGTCCGGCCGTACGGGCCAGGAGCGCGAGGCCGAACGCGAGGGTCTTGCCGGAGCCGGTCCGTCCGCGTCCCAGCAGGTCGCGGCCCGCGAGTGAGTTCGGCAGGGTGGCGCCCTGGATGGGGAACGGGGTGGTCACACCCTGCGCGGTGAGCGTCTTGAGCAGCCCCGCGGGCATGTCCAGGTCGGCGAAGTCCTCGACGGCGGGAAGTGCGGGTGTCGTGTTTTCCGGCAGCCGGAACTCCTGCGACGGCGACACGGGGGATGAGGGGGACGAGGCGCGCCGATTCGACTTCTGGGGCCTGCGGGACATGCGGGGGTCTGCCTTCCTGGAAACAGCACAAACCGAGGTCCGCACCAAGACGGTGCGGACCCCGGTGAGCGGAATACGCGTCCGGCGATCAGGCGGGGACGATGTTCTCCGCCTGCGGGCCCTTCTGGCCCTGCGTGACGTCGAAGGAGACCCGCTGGCCCTCCTGGAGCTCACGGAAGCCCTGGGTGGCGATGTTCGAGTAGTGGGCGAAGACGTCCGGGCCGCCGCCGTCCTGCTCGATGAAGCCGAAGCCCTTTTCCGAGTTGAACCACTTCACGGTTCCCTGTGCCATGACTATCTCCTTCAGTAGGCAATCTATAAGCAGAGGCCCCATCCGGAAATGCCGGTAAAACAACTAATGCGCCTGAAGGAGAAACATTCCCGTCAGGCGCACATAGGTTCATGGGTACCACAACTGCAACTCTGTGAGCGTAACACAGCGCGACCCTCCGTGCTCGCGACCACGCCACTTTCCGCCGTTCGCGTCCCACACCTCGGACCCGTCGATCCAGGTCGCGGTCACCAGCCCGGCCGGACCGTAAGGAGTGTCGCTGGAGAGCGCCGGCGGCGTCCCGCCGTCGATCAGGGTCCGGGCCCGCGAACTCCAGCGCCGGGGGATGATAGAAGGCGTTCATGACCAACTCGCTCTTCCTCTCCCCTCCGGACGGTGTCCGATGACCGCGGGTGCCGACACCCCCGACGGCCGGGGCCGCACCGGACTCGACCGCACCGGACTCGACCTGACCGGCAACCCCCGGGTCAAGGTCCGTGACGTGAAGCTGCTCTCCAGCCACTGGTACGTCGAGCGGGCCACCACCTTCGACTTCCAGCATGGCGACGGCAGTTGGAGCACCCAGCAGCGCGAGACGCACGACCGCGGCAACGGCGCCACCATGCTGCTCTACGACGCCGAACGTGAAACCGTCCTGCTCACCCGGCAGTTCCGGTTCCCCGTATACGTCAACGGCCACCCCGACGGCATGCTCGTCGAGACCCCGGGCGGGCTGCTCGACGACGAGGACGAGCACCCGGAGATCGCGGTGCGCCGTGAGGTGGTCGAGGAGACCGGGCACACCATCGGCGAGGTCCGGCACGTCTTCGACGTCTATATGAGCCCCGGCTCGGTCACCGAGCGCGTCAGCTTCTACGCCGCCTCCTACGGCTCCTCCACCCGCACCCACGAGGGCGGGGGCCTCGACGAGGAGGGTGAGGACATCGAGATCCTCGAACTGCCCTTCCGCAGGGCCTTGGAGATGATCCGCACCGGCGAGATCGCCGACGCCAAGACGATCATGCTGCTGCAATGGGCGGCGCTGGAAGGGCCGTTCGCACGCTCCTGACGGGCGACGCGACCTCTTGACTTGAAGTGCGCTCCAGCAAGAAGACTCCAGTTCGCGCACCCCGTCCGGGGCCGCGCCAACGGGAGGGGACCCATGAAGTACCGCACCATCGGCACCGATCCGAAGAACCGCCGCGAGGTCAGCGTCCTCGCCCTCGGCGCCATGCTGTTCGGCTCGCGTACGGACGAGGCGACGTCCTTCGCTCTCCTCGACCGCTATGTCGAGGCGGGCGGCAACTTCATCGACACGTCCGACAACTACGCCTTCTGGGTCGACGGCGGCCAGGGCGGCCAGAGCGAGGAACTCCTCGGCCGCTGGCGGCGCAGCCGCGGCATCGGCGAGGAGATCTTCATCGCGACCAAGCTCGGCGCCCGCCCCCTGGCACCGGGCACCAGCTACGTCGACAACGGCGAGGGCCTCTCGGCGAAGGTGATCCGCGAGTCCGCCGAGCGCAGCCGGGAGCGGCTGGGCGTGGACAAGCTGGACCTGCTCTACGCGCACATCGAGGACTACGACGTACCCCTGCGGGAGACCGTCGAGGGCTTCGCCGAACTCGTCGCCGAGGGCACGGTCGGACTGCTCGGCGTCAGCAACCACGCCATGTGGCGGGTGGAGCGGGCCCGCGCGATCGCCGCCGCGGCGGGACTGCCGGGCTACGAGGTGCTCCAGTACGCCCACAGCCATCTGCGGCCCCGCCTCGACGTGCCGGACGACTTCTGGCCCGACGGCAGCCTCGGCCACGCGGGCCCCGAGCTCCTCTCCTATCTGCGCGAGGAGCCCGCCCTCACCCTGGTCGCCTACTCACCCCTGCTCAAGGGCGCCTACACCCACCCGGACCGCCTCCCGGCCGACTTCGACCACCCGGGCACCCCGGCCCGGCTCACGGTCCTGCGGGAGGTGGCCCAGGAGACCGGCGCGACCGTCAACCAGGTCGTCCTCGCCTGGCAGATCGGCGGCGCCCTGCCGATCCTCCCGCTGGCCGGCGTCTCGACCCTGGCCCAGCTGGAGGAGAACCTGGCCGCCGTCGACCTGGAACTGACCGAGGACCAGCGGGCCCGCCTGGACGGAGCCCACTAGCACCGGCCCAGGTGCCTCACGGCCTCATGAGCAGCTGGAAGTCGAAGGCGTAGCGGGACGCTCGGTAGATGTGGGTGCCGTACTCCACGGGCCGGCCGGTGTCGTCGTACGCCGTGCGCTGCATCGTCAGCAGCGCGGCGCCCTCCCGTTCGTCGAGGCGGGCCGCCTCCTCGGCCGTGGCGCAGCGGGCGCCGACGGTCTGGCGGGCGCTGTGCAGGGTGATGCCCGCCGAGCGCATCATCCGGTACAGGCCCGTCGACTCCAGCCTGGCGGTGTCGAGTTCGAGGAGGGTCGCGGGCAGGTAGTTGCACAGGAACGCGACCGGCTGGCCGTGTGTGGAGCGCAGTCGCTCCAGCACCACCACGTCGCCGCCCTCCGCGATACCGAGGGCGGCGGCGACGTCGGCGGACGCCGGGACGTGCTCGTTGCGCAGCACCGTCGTGGTCGGCCCCTGTCCGGCCGCCTCCAGGTCGTCGTAGAGACTGCTGAGTTCGAGGCCGCGCTTGACCTGGCTGTGCACCACCTGCGTGCCCACACCGCGCCGTCGCACCAGCAGCCCCTTGTCGACCAGGGTCTGGATGGCCTGGCGGACGGTCGGACGGGACAGGCCGAGGCGTACGGAGAGGTCGATCTCGTTGCCCAGGAGGTTCCCCGGGGCGAGGACCCCGTGCTCGATCGCCGCCTCCAGCTGCTGGGCGAGCTGGTAGTAGAGCGGCACCGGACTGCCCCGGTCCAGGGCGAAGTCCAGGGAGTCGAGGGCGGGGGCGGCAGCGGCAGCGGTGCGCGGATGACCGCCGGTCTTCGCCATGGGGGTACCTCCCTGGGTGGTGCGGGTGCGGGGCGTCACAGGTGGGGGCGGCGGGTGGCGACCTCGCGGTCGTACTCCGCCCTCGCCCGTACGGCGGCCTCGCGGGACGCGGTCTCGGCCACCGGCACGTCCCACCAGGCCTCGGCCGGGGGAGCGGTCGCGGTGGCGGTGTCCGTCTCGACGTAGACGCAGGTCGGGCGGTCGGAGGCGCGGGCCGCGGCGAGCGCGTCCCGCAGCTCACGGACCGTCTTGGCGCGCAGTACGTCCATGCCGAGGCTGCCCGCGTTGGCGGCCAGGTCGACGGGGAGCGGGGCGCCGGAGAAGGTGCCGTCGACGGCGCGGTAGCGGTAGGCGGTGCCGAAGCGCTCGCCGCCGACCGACTCGGACAGGCCGCCGATGGAGGCGTAGCCGTGGTTCTGGATGAGGAGGAGGTTGATCGGCAGGCCCTCCTGGACGGCCGTGACGATCTCGGTCGGCATCATCAGATAGGTGCCGTCGCCGACCAGCGCCCACACCGGGGTGTCGGGGGTGGCGTGCTGGACGCCGATGGCGGCGGGGATCTCGTAGCCCATGCAGGAGTAGCCGTACTCCAGGTGGTACTGGCGCCGGCTGCGGGCGCGCCACAGCTTGTGCAGATCGCCGGGGAGCGAGCCGGCCGCGTTGATCACGACGTCGTCGTCTCCGACGACCGCGTCCAGCGCGCCGAGCACCTGGGTCTGGGTCGGTACGGCGTTCTCGTCGGCGGCGGTGAAAGCGGCGTCGACGACCGTGTCCCAGCGGTCCTTGCCGGCGCGGTACTCGTCCTCGTAAACCGAGTTCACGCGGTGATCGGTCAACGCCTCGGTCAACGCGGTGAGTCCCGCCCGGGCGTCGCACACCAGCGTCCGCGCCGCCAGCTTGTGGGCGTCGAACGCGGTGATGTTGAGGTTGACGAACCGGACGTCCGGGTTCAGGAAGAGGGTGCCGGAGGCGGTGGTGAAGTCCGTGTACCGGGTGCCGACGCCGATCACCAGGTCCGCGGTACGGGCGAGGTCGTCGCTGACGGCCGTGCCGGTGTGGCCGATGCCGCCCAGGTCGGCCGGGTGGTCGTGGCGCAGGGAGCCCTTGCCGGCCTGCGTGGAGGCGACCGGGACACCGGTGGCGTCCACGAACGCCCTCAGCGCCTCCTCGGCCCCGCTGTGGTGCACCCCGCCGCCCGCGACGATCAGCGGACGCTCGGCGGCCCGGATCGCCGCCACCGCCTCCGCCAGCTCGTACGGGTCGGCAGCGGGACGCCGTACGTGCCACACGCGCTCGGCGAAGAACTCCTCGGGCCAGTCGTACGCCTCGGCCTGCACGTCCTGCGGGAGCGCCAGGGTGACGGCGCCGGTCTCGGCGGGGTCGGCGAGGACCCGCATGGCGTTCAGGGCGGACGGGATCAGGGCCTCGGGGCGGGTGATCCGGTCGAAGTAGCGGGAGACGGGGCGCAGGGTGTCGTTGACCGACACGTCCGCCTCGGTGGGGTGCTCCAGCTGCTGGAGCAGCGGGTCGGGGGCGTGCGAGGCGAAGTAGTCGCCGGGCAGCAGGAGGACCGGGAGGCGGTTGATGGTGGCGAGGGCGGCGCCGGTGACCAGATTGGTGGCGCCGGGACCGATGGACGTCGTCACGGCCTGTGCGGAGAGCCGGTCGAGCTGGCGGGCGTAGCCGACGGCCGCGTGCACCATGGCCTGTTCGTTGCGGCCCTGGTGGTACGGCATCGCGTCCTCGCCCGCCTCCAGGAGCGCCTGGCCCACGCCCGCCACGTTGCCGTGCCCGAAGATGCCCCAGGTACCGGCGATCAGCCGGTGCCGTACGCCGTCGCGCTCGGTGTACTGGACGGACAGGAAACGCACCAGGGCCTGCGCGACGGTCAGGCGGCGGGTGGGGGTGCTCATCAGGACTTCTCCGGGGGTGTGTGGAGGGGGAGGCGGGTGAGGCGGGGGTGGGGACAGTTCATGGGGGCGGCCTTGGCGTTCACGACGGCGCTCCGCTCAGCAGGACATGCGTGGGCCTCGGCGCTCACGACGGCGCTCCGCTCAGCAGGTCCTCGACCTCCGTCCGGGTCGGCATCGCGGCGGAGCAGGCGAGCCGGGAGGCGACGAGGGCGCCGGCCGCGTTGGCGTACCGCACGGTGCGGTCCAGCTCCCAGCCGGACAGCAGGCCGTGGCAGAGCGCGCCGCCGAACGCGTCGCCCGCGCCGAGGCCGTTGACGACCTCGACGGTCACCGGCGGGACCTCGGCGAAGCCGCCGTCGCGGTGCAGCGCGAGGACCCCCTTGGGGCCCTGCTTGACCACGGCCAGTTCGACGCCGGCCGCCAGCAACGCCTCGGCGCAGGCGCGGGGTTCGCGGACCCCGGTGGCGATCTCGCACTCGTCGAGGTTGCCGACGGCGACGGTCACGTGGCGCAGGGCCTCCGCGTAGTAGGGGCGCGCTTCCTCGGGGTCCTGCCAGAACATCGGTCGCCAGTCGAGGTCGAAGACCGTGGTGCCCGCCTTCGCGCGGGCCTTGAGGGCGGCGAGGGTCGCGGAGCGGCTCGGCTCCTCGCTCAGACCGGTGCCGGTGATCCAGAAGATCCGGGCCGAGCGGACGGCGAAGTAGTCCAGCTCGTCGGTGTGGATGACCAGGTCGGGGGCCTTGGGCCGACGGTAGAAGTAGAGCGGGAAGTCGTCCGGCGGGAAGATCTCGCAGAAGGTCAGGGGCGTGGGGTGGCCGGCGACCGGGGTCACCCAGCGGTCGTCGACGCCGAACTCCTTGAGCGCCTGATGCAGATAGGTGCCGAAGGGATCGTCGCCGGTGCGGGTGATGACGGCGCTGGAGCGGCCCAGCCGGGCGGCCGCTACGGCGACGTTCGCCGCAGAACCGCCCAGGAACTTCCCGAAGGTCTGCACATCGCTCAACGGCACGCCCGACTGCAATGGGTAAAGATCGACACCTATGCGACCGATCGTGATCAAGTCGAAGGGCTGGGCTGACTCGGTCATGCGCGACGCTCCTCGGACTCCGCTGGACGTGCGGGCCCCGCGGGGGCCTGCGACTCTCAGGTGTAGGCCGCAGGAGGCGATGCTGTCAATGGTTTGTACTTACATTCGGACCTGTACGTGAAATGATGTCTTAACAAAGTATTGACAGCGGGCGTGACCAGGGATTGGATTCCGTCCCAGTACAACCGCAGTATTTGCGGCTCGCGACCCGGACATGCCAAGATCCCGGGCCTCGGATCTCCGAGATCTCTCTTCCTTTCCCCCGCAAGCACAGTGAGGTGCAGGAAAGATGGACCGCTCTTCTCGCTCCCAGTCCCGCCGATTCGCCCCAGTTGTGGCGCTCGCCGCGGCGGCTGCCCTGACCCTCGCCGGCTGCTCCAGCAGCTCCGGGGGCAAGAAGTCGGAGGAGAGCGCGGACGGCGCCTCCGCCGGCAAGGCGACCACCCCCCGCATGACGGTCGCCCTGGTCACCCACCAGTCGGCCGGTGACACCTTCTGGGACATCGTCCGCAAGGGTGCCGAGGCCGCCGCCGCCAAGGACAACGTCAAGCTCATCTACTCGAACGACCCGAGCGCGGGCGCCCAGGCCAACCTGGTGCAGAACGCCATCGACCAGAAGGTCGACGGGATCGCGATCACCCTCGCCAAGCCGGACGCCATGAAGGACGTCGTCGCCAAGGCGAAGGCCGCGAACATACCCGTCGTCGGCCTCAACTCCGGTGTCAGCGAATGGCAGAAGCTCGGCCTGCTGGAGTTCTTCGGCCAGGACGAGACCGTCGCCGGTGAGGCCCTCGGCAAGCGCCTCAACGACGAGGGCGCGAAGAACGCCGTCTGTGTCATCCAGGAGCAGGGCAACATCGGCCTGACCCAGCGCTGCGACGGCGTGGAGAAGACCTTCGACGGCAAGCTCCAGACGCTGAATGTCAACGGCACCGACATGCCGTCCGTGAAGTCGACGATCACCGCCAAGCTCAGCCAGGACAAGTCCATCGACTACATCGTCGCCCTCGGCGCCCCCTTCGCGCTGACCGCCGCGCAGTCGGTGACCGACGCCGGCAGCAAGGCGAAGGTCGCCACCTTCGACCTCAACAAGGACCTGACCGGCGCCATCAGCAAGGGCACCATCGCCTTCGCCGTCGACCAGCAGCCGTACCTCCAGGGCTACCTGGCGGTCGACTCGCTGTGGCTCTACAAGAACAACGGCAACTACATGGGCGGCGGCGAGCAGCCGGTCCTGACCGGTCCCGCGTTCGTGGACAAGTCCAACGTCGACGCGGTCGCGCAGTACGCCGCGAAGGGCACCCGGTGATCCGTATGACCCAGCACGCCGAGCCGGCGGTGACCACACCGCCGGCCCCCGGCCCGAAGGAAACCGACGGCCGGACCGCCCAACGTCCCCTGGCACTGCGGCTGTTGGCCCGCCCCGACGTGGGCGTGTTCCTCGGCGCCGTGGCCGTCTACGTGTTCTTCCTGATCGCGGCCCCGCCGGTGCGCGACGGCAGCTCGATGGCCAACATCCTCTACCAGTCGTCGACCATCGGGATCATGGCCCTGCCGGTGGCGCTGCTGATGATCGGCGGCGAGTTCGACCTCTCGTCCGGCGTCGCGGTCATCACCTCCGCGCTCACCGCGAGCATGCTGGCCTACCAGCTCACCCTGAACGTGTGGGTGGGCGTGTTCGCGGCCCTGGTCGTGTCGCTCGCCATCGGGTTCCTCAACGGCTGGCTCGTCGTCAAGACCGGCCTGCCGAGCTTCCTCATCACCCTGGCCACCTTCCTGATCCTCCAGGGCGTGAACCTCGCCGTCACCAAGCTCGTCACCGGCAACGTCGCCACCGACGACATCAGCGACATGGACGGCTTCGCCGGAGCCAAGAAGGTCTTCGCCTCCTCCTTCGAGGTCGGCGGCGTACAGATCAAGATCACGATCGTGTACTGGCTGGTCTTCGCGGCCATCGCCACGTGGGTGCTGCTGCGCACCAAGTACGGCAACTGGATCTTCGCCGTCGGCGGCAACAAGGACAGCGCGCGGGCCGTCGGTGTCCCCGTCACCTTCACCAAGATCTCGCTGTTCATGCTGGTCGGGTTGGGCGCCTGGTTCGTCGGCATGCACAACCTGTTCTCCTTCAACACCGTGCAGTCCGGCGAAGGCGTCAGCCAGGAGCTGATCTACATCTCCGCGGCCGTCATCGGTGGCTGTCTGCTGACCGGCGGTGCCGGCTCCGCGATCGGCCCGGTCTTCGGGGCGTTCATGTTCGGCATGGTGCAGCAGGGCATCGTGTACGCGAACTGGAACCCGGACTGGTTCAAGGCCTTCCTGGGCGTGATGCTGCTCGGCGCCGTCCTGATCAATCTGTGGGTCAGCCGTACGGCGACCCGGAGGTGACGTGATGACATCCAACGGAACCCATGGGGCCGTCCTCGTCGACACCGTGCCCGAGGGGAGCGACGGCGCGATCGTCGAACTCCGCAACGCGGGCAAGTCGTACGGCAACATCCGTGCCCTGCACGGTGTCGACCTCAAGGTCCATCCCAGCCAGGTCTCTTGTGTGCTGGGCGACAACGGCGCCGGCAAGTCGACCCTGATCAAAATCATCTCGGGTCTGCACCAGCACACCGAGGGCGATTTCCTCGTCGACGGCGCCGCGGTGCGCTTCTCGACGCCGCGCGAGGCCCTCGACAAGGGCATCGCCACCGTCTACCAGGACCTCGCCGTGGTCCCGCTGATGCCGGTGTGGCGCAACTTCTTCCTCGGCTCCGAGATGACCAAGGGCCCCTGGCCGATCCGCCGTCTCGACATCGAGAAGATGAAGAAGACCGCGGACGAAGAGCTGCGCAACATGGGCATCGTCCTGGACGACATGGAACAGCCCATCGGCACGCTCTCGGGCGGCCAGCGCCAGTGTGTGGCCATCGCCCGCGCCGTCTACTTCGGCGCCCGGGTGCTCATCCTGGACGAGCCGACCGCAGCCCTCGGCGTCAAGCAGTCCGGCGTGGTGCTGAAGTACATCGCCGCCGCCCGCGACCGCGGCCTCGGCGTCATCTTCATCACCCACAACCCGCACCACGCCTACATGGTCGGCGACCACTTCAGCGTCCTGCGCCTGGGCACCATGGAGCTGAACGCCTCCCGTGACGAGGTCAGCCTCGAAGAGCTGACCAACCACATGGCCGGCGGCTCCGAACTCGCCGCGCTCAAGCACGAGTTGTCCCAGGTCCGCGGGGTCGACGTCGAGGAACTCCCGGAAGCGGGCGATCTCAAGGCGCCGGTGGTGACGGCCAAGGACGACGTGTCGTGACCGCCCTGGACCGCATCCGGGTCGGTTCCGCCCCCGACTCCTGGGGCGTCTGGTTCCCGGACGATCCTCAACAGGTGCCCTGGGAACGGTTCCTGGACGAGGTCGCCGAGGCGGGCTACTCGTGGATCGAGCTGGGTCCGTACGGCTATCTGCCGACCGACCCGGCCCGGCTCACCGACGAGGTGGCCAAGCGCGACCTCAAGGTGTCGGCCGGCACGGTCTTCACCGGGCTGCACCGCGGCCCCTCGGTGTGGGAGTCGACCTGGGAGCACGTCAGCCAGGTCGCCGCCCTCACCCAGGCCATGGGCGCCAGGCACCTCGTCGTCATCCCGTCGTTCTGGCGGGACGACAAGACCGCCGAGCTGCTCGAACCCCCGGAGCTGACCCACGAGCAGTGGGCCCATCTCACCAAGGGCATGGAGCGGCTCGGGTACGAGGTCAAGGAGACGTACGGCCTGGACATCGTCGTCCACCCGCACGCCGACACCCACCTCGACACCGAGGACCACGTCGAGCACTTCCTCGACTCGACCGACTCCGAACTCGTCAACCTCTGCCTGGACACCGGGCATTACGCCTACTGCGGCGGCGACAGCGTCAAGCTGATCGAGACGTACGGCGAACGCATCGGCTATCTGCACCTCAAGCAGGTGGACCCGGCGATCCTCGCCGACGTGGTGGCGAACGAGGTGCCGTTCGGCCCGGCCGTGCAGCGCGGAGTGATGTGCGAACCGCCCACCGGAATACCGGAGTTGGAGCCGGTGCTGGTGGCGGCACAGAAACTGGGTGTGGAACTGTTCGCGATCGTCGAGCAGGACATGTACCCGTGCGCGCCGGACAGGCCACTGCCGATCGCGGCGCGCACCCGCACGTTCCTGAGGTCCTGCGGAGCCTGAAGGGGGCGACGCCCATGACACGGAGCGACACGCTACGAGTCGCCGTCATCGGCACGGGAAAGATGGGTACCGACCATGTGCGGCGCCTGACGGAGGTCATCAGCGGGGCGCGGGTGAGCGCCGTCGTGGACGTCGACGCGGAGCGGGCCAAGGCCGTCGCGGCCCGCGTCGCCGGCTGCACCGCGTACACCGACCCGGTGTCCGCGATGGACGCGGACGACGTCGACGCCCTGCTGATCGCCTCACCGGGCCCCGCGCACGAGCCGGCGCTGCTGGCCGCCCTCGAACGCGACCTCCCGGTGCTGTGCGAGAAGCCGCTCACCCCCGACGCGGCCTCGGCCCTGCGCGTCCTGGAGGCCGAGCGGAAACGGGGCCGCCGCCGGATCCAGGTCGGCTTCATGCGGCGCTACGACCCCGAGTACGCGCGCCTCAAGGCCCTTTTGAACACAGGGCAGTTGGGCCGCGCGCTGATGCTGCACAACCGGCATCGCAACGCGGCCAGCCCGCCCTTCTTCACCAGCGAGATGCTCATCAGCGACTCGGTGGCGCACGAGACGGACGTGACCCGCTGGCTGCTCGGCCAGGAGATCACCGCCGTCACCGTGCTGCGGCCGAGGCCCTCGGTGAACGCCCCGGACGCCTTGCAGGACCCGCAGTTCGTGGTGTTCGAGACGGACGGCGGCGCGGTCGTCGACGTGGAGATCTTCGTCAACTGCGGCTTCGGCTACCAGGTCCAGGCCGAGGTGGTCTGCGAACGCGGCACCGCCCGCATCGGCGACGGCCACGCCATGGTCACCAACATGGCAGGGCGCTGGGGCGGCACCATCGCCCAGGACTTCACCGACCGCTTCGCCGACGCCTACGACCGCGAACTCCAGGTCTGGGCGGACGCCACCCGCCGGGGCGAGGTCACCGGACCGAGCGTCTGGGACGGCTACGCGGCGGCCGCCGTGTGCGAGGCGGGGGTGCGGTCGCTGACGGACGGCGGGCGGGTGGAGGTGGAACTGGTGGAACGGCCGGAGCTGTACGCCTGATCCAGTTCTTCCCAAGTGGACCGGGCCGTGAAGAATCCGGGTGACTACGGTCGGCCCATGCTGCGTATTCACCTCGTCGACGCCTTCACCGACCGCCGCTTCGCCGGCAACCCGGCGGCCGTGTGCCTCCTGCCCGCCGGGGACTGGCCGGACGAGCGCTGGATGCAACAGCTCGCGGCCGAACTCCGGCACTCCGAAACGGCGTTCGCCCTGCCGCTGCCCGATGACGCCGAGGCGGACTGGGCGATCCGCTGGTTCACGCCCAAGGTCGAGTCCAAGCTGTGCGGCCACGCCACCCTGGCCGCCGCCCACGTCCTGCGCACCGAACACGGCCTCAAGGGCAGCGTCCGCTTCCGCAGTCGCCTGTACGGCACCCTCGTCGCGCACCTCGACGACACGGCCGGCATCACCCTGGACTTCCCCGCCGCACCCGGCACCGAGGTCCCGGTCCCGGCCGGGCTGGCCGACGCCCTGACCGTGGCACCCCGCGCGACCTACCGCACCCAAGGGCTCGGGGACCTCCTGACCGTCCTGCCCGACGAAGCCACCGTGCGGACCCTGACCCCGGACCTCACCGCGCTGGCCGCGCTGACGGACCGCGAGGGACTGCGCGGCGTCATCGTCACGGCGGCGGCGGACGGTGCGGGGGCGTCGTACGACTTCGTCTCGCGCTTCTTCGCGCCCGCCCGCGGTCTCCCCGAGGACCCGGTCACCGGCAGCGCCCACACCGCCCTCGCGCCCTACTGGGCCGGACGCCTGGGCCGGGAGCGGCTGGTCGGCCTTCAGGTGTCCGAGCGCACCGGGATCGTCCGCACGGCCGTGCACGGTGACCGTGTCCACCTCACCGGGGACGCCGTCACCGTGCTTCAGGGAGCGCTCGTGTGAAGACCACCATCGCCTGGCCCGGCCCGTTGTAGTCCTCCTCAACACGGGCGTCGAAGCCCAGGCCGCGATGGAAGGCTACCGATCCCGTGTTGGTCACGGAGGTGATGGCCTTGAGGCGGACCGCGCCCTGCTTCCGGGCCGCCTCGGTGAAGGCGCCGTACAGCCGCCGTCCGAGGCCGGTGCCGCGGGTGTCGTCGCGGGTGGCGACCAGATGGACGTACCCGGTGCCGTCGGGCGTGACGAACCCGATCAGATAGCCGTGGATCTCGTTGTCGGCGCGTGCGACCAGGCACGTCGACCCGAACTCCTGTACCAGGGCCAGGAGATGGAGGGACCGGAGGTCCCGGTCCCCCCAGTAGCGGGCGTGGTCCGCGAGAACCTGCTGGATGTCGGTGACGTGAGCGGGGACGATGTGCGCGGTCATGCCTCGATCATGCCAGCGGCAGCAGGCCCCTAGCGGCCGACGACCGACCGAGGCCGTGGCTCGAAGCCCGCCGCGCGGTAGCTCGCGTCGATCAGTTCCATCGTCGCCACCGCGTCGTCCGCGTCGAGCGGCAGCGGCGTACCCTCGCGGACCCGGGCCGCGAACGCGTCCAGCTGGTAGGTGTACGACGACCTGGTGCCGAGGCGTTCCGTGCGCTCGCCGTCCGCCGTGCGCACCACGACCCGGTCGTCGAGGTGCGGCAGCACGAAGTTCGTCGCCGTCGCCTCACCCCGGCTGCCGACGATCCGGCAGCTCATGTCCAGACCGTCGTACGCCATGTGACAGCGCGCCGAAGCGGTGGCCCCGCTCGGGAACTCCAGCTCCGCGTCCAGCCATTCGTCCACGCCCGGCGCCCCCGCCCGCTCGCCGCCGCGCGCGGAGACGAGCCGTGGCGCGCCGCCGCCGAACGGGGCCAGCATGCGCACGGCGTGCACGCTGTAGCAGCCCAGGTCCATCACGGCACCGCCGGCCAGCGGCAGCGACCAGCGCGGGTCGGTGTCCGGTGGCGCGGCGATCGCGACCATCGTCTCCACCCGCCGGAGCTCACCGAGTTCACCGCTCTCCAGCAGCTCGTGCAGACGCCGGGTGACCGGGTGGAAGAGGTAGTGGAAGGCCTCCATGAAGACGGTCCCGGACTTCGCCGCCGCCTCCCGCACCTCGGCGGCCTCCTCGGCGTTGCTCGCCGACGGCTTCTCGGAGAGCACGTGCTTGCCGGCCGCGAGGGCGGCCAGGTTCCACGGCCCGTGCAGACCGTTCGCGAGGGGGTTGTAGACGACCTCGACCTCGGGGTCCGCGATCAGGTCGGCGTAGGAGTCCACGACCCGTTCCACGCCGTGTTCGCGCGCGAACTCCTCGGCGCGCAAGCGGTCGCGGGCGGCCACCGCGACGACGCGGTGGCCGGTCGAACGGGCCGGTCCGATCAGGGAGTTGGTGGTGATCCGTGCGGCTCCCAGTACTCCGATACGCAGTGGTTCCCGGCCCGGCTCGCTCATGCCTGCCGTACCTCCTCGATGGTCACGGGGCGGTGCTCGTGCAGGGACAGTGTGCACGCCTCGGCGATCCAGCCCGCCTCCAGGGCGTCCTCCACCGTGCACGGGGAGGGCCGCTTGCCCGCCACGACCTCGGTGAACGCGGTGAGTTCGGCACGGTAGGCCGCGGTGAAGCGGTCCATGAAGAAGTCGTGCGGGGTCCCGGCCGGGAAGGTCACCCCGGGCTCGACCGAGCGCAGCGGCAGCTTGTCCTCCAGGCCGACCGCGATGGAGTCCTCGAAGCCGTGCAGCTCCATACGGACGTCGTAACCCCGCTTGTTGTGGCGGGAGTTGGAGATCACCGCGATCGTGCCGTCGTCGAGCGTGAGGATCGCGCCGGTGGTGTCGGCGTCGCCCGCCGCCTTGATGTAGTCGGCGCCCCGGTTGCCGCCGACGGCGTACACCTCGACGACCTCGCGGCCGGTCACCCAGCGGATGATGTCGAAGTCGTGCACCGAGCAGTCACGGAAGATGCCCCCGGAGGCGGCGACGTACGAGGCGGGCGGCGGCGCCGGGTCCAGGGTCGTCGAGCGCACGGTGTGCAGCTTGCCGAGCTCACCGCTCTGCACCGCGGCGCGGGCCGCCACGAATCCGGTGTCGAAGCGCCGGTTGTAGCCGATCTGGATCGGCACGTCCGTGCCCTGGATCGCCTTGAGGACCTCGACGCCCTCGCTCATGTGCTTGGCGACGGGCTTCTCGCAGAAGACCGGGATGCCGGCCTCGACACCGGCCAGGATCAGCGCCGGGTGGGCGTCCGTCGCGGCGGCCACGACGATGCCGTCCACGCCGGCGGCCAGCAGGGCCTCGGGCGAGTCCACGACCTCGCCGCCGAACTTCTCCGCGGCGGCCTTGGCGGCGTCCGCGAACGGGTCGGTGAGCACGAGCGACTCGACCGCGTCGAGTCCGGAGAGGGTCTCGGCGTGGAAGGCGCCGATACGGCCGAGGCCGAGGATTCCGATGCGCATGGGGGTTGCAGCTCCTTGAGGGGTTTCTTACGACACAACGGTGGTGCTAGTCGAGTCCGCCGAGCACGTTCTGGTCCCAGTCGATCACCGATCCGGTGACCACGCCGGACCGGTCGGACAGCAGCAGGACCACGAAGTCGGCGATCTCGTCCGGCTGGCCGAGCTTGCCCATCGGCAGCTTCGCGGCGGCCTGCTCACGCCAGTCGTCCGCGGCGCCGTGGAAGGTCTTCTGGGTGGCGTCCTCGCCCTCGGTCGCCGTCCAGCCGATGTTCAGGCCGTTGATCCGCACCCGGTCCCAGCGGTGCGCGTGTGCCGCGTTGCGGGTGAGGCCGATCAGCCCGGCCTTCGCGGCGACGTAGGGCGCGAGGAACGGCTGTCCGCCGTGCGCGGACGACGTGATGATGTTGACGACCGTGCCGGGCGCGCCCCGGCCCACCATGTCGGCGACCGCGGCCTGCATCGCGAAGAACGGCGCCTTGAGGTTGATCGCGATGTGCTGGTCGAACAGCTCGGGCGTGGTGTCGAGCAGCGTGCCCCGGGAGGTCAAACCCGCCGAGTTCACCAGGCAGTCGATCCGGCCGTACGCGGCGACGACCTCGGCCACCGACCGCTTCGCCTGCTCGGCGTCCGCGAGGTCGGCGCGCACGAACATCGCCTTGCCGCCCGCGGCCGTCAGCTCGGCCACCAGCGCCTCGCCCGGTTCCGGGCGGCGCCCGGACACGGCCACGGTCGCGCCCTCGCGGACGGCGGCCAGGGCGATCGCGGCACCCACGCCCTGGCTGCCGCCGTTGACGAGGACGACCTTGTCCGCGAGGAGTCCTCGCGGTCCTTGAAGTCCCATGGGGATGTGTTCCTTTCAGCTCTCGCGCCGCTCGGCGCGCGCCCGCAGCTCGTCCCGCAGTGTCCGCGGCGTCCACCGCTCACTGAGCGCACGCCGGACCAGATCCGCCTGCGAGGGCGGAGCCAGACCGTCCAGCGGGGGATCGCTGTCGAGGTTGGTGGGGAAGGGGTAGCCCTCGGCGCTGGCGGCGATGACGTTCGCCAGCCACTCCTGGCTCGCGCCCTCCGTGGCGCGGCGCAGCAGCACGGGGTAGACGGCGTTCGCCATCGTCTCCCGGTCCACGGTCTCCATGGCCCGCCCGAACGCCGAGGACACCTGGAGCAGATTGGCGACCCGCCGCACATCCGTGGTGCGGTTGGTGCCGGCCGCGTGGAACAGCGCCGGGTTGAAGAAGACGGCGTCGCCCTTGGCCAGCGGCAGCTGGACGTGGTGTTCCTTGAAGTACGCCTGGAACTCCGGCCGCCGCCAGGCCAGATAACCCGGCTCGAAGGTCTGGGAGTACGGCAGGTACAGCGTCGGCCCGGACTCCACCGGCATGTCGCAGTGCGCGACGGCGCCCTGGAGCGTGAGCACGGGGGAGAGGCGGTGCACATGCGACGGGTAGGCGGCGGCCACCTCGTCGGAGAGGAAGCCGAGGTGGTAGTCGCGGTGCGCGGTCTGGGCCAGGCCGCCGGGGTTGACCACGTTGACCTGGGAGGTGACCTGATAGCCGGGGCCGAGCCAGGCCTTGGCGACCAGGGCGAGGACGGGGTTGGCGTAGTAGTCGGCGAACGCCGTCGGGTCGTACAGGGCGGCCTTCTCCAGCGCGTTCCACACCCGTTCGTTGGTTCCGGGCGTCGCGAAGTGGTCGCCGGCGGTGGCGCCCGCCGCGTCCTGCTCGCGGATCAGCGCCTCGAAGACCGCGCTCGCCCGGTCGACGACCGCCGCATCGGGGAACGCGCCGCGGAAGACCACGACTCCGGGCCCGTCGGTGAGGGCCCGCACGAGCTCCTCCTGGACGTCCCGGCGGTTCTCGGCGGCATGGATGCCCGCACTGTCGTAGAGCAGGACGTTCCGCTCCACGGACGTGGCGTACGGGTAGTCGGCGGGGTCGGTGGTCCGCTCGACGAGCGGGCGCAGGGCGGCGAGGTCACAGTCCTGCTCGGAGAGCCAGGCACGGCGGTGTACGGCGGTGAAGGACATCGACGTCCTCTCGGTGGCAGGGCGACAGCGCTTCGGTGACAGGGGCGACGCAGCGCTGTCATTCTTGTCAGTACAAACCCGTCGAACAACCGGCACGGAGCCATCAAAAACCCCTCAAGGAGCCCGCGCATGGGTCACCCCTTCCCCATCCGGGAAATCGCACGTCAGGCAGGGCTCAGCGAGGCCACCGTGGACCGGGTGCTGAACGGCAGGGGCGGCGTCCGGGAGAGCACCGCGCGTGAGGTCCGGCAGGCCATCGCGGACCTGGACCGGCAGCGCACCCAGGTCCGGCTCGTCGGCCGTACGTTCATGATCGACATAGTGATGCAGACGCCCGAGCGGTTCAGCACCGCCGTCCGTGCCGCGCTGGAGGCGGAACTGCCCGCCCTGCATCCGGCGGTCGTACGCTCCCGCTTCCACTTCCGGGAGACCGGCCCGGTCGAGGAGCAGGTCCGCACCCTTGACCGGATAGCCCGGCGTGGCTCCCAGGGCGTGATCCTCAAGGCGCCGGACGTCCCCGAGGTCACCGCGGCCGTCGGACGCCTGGTCGCCGCCGGCATCCCGGTCGTCACCCTGGTCACCGACCTGCCCACCAGCGCCCGCCTCGGCTACGTCGGCATCGACAACCGGGCGGCCGGGGCGACGGCGGCGTACCTGATGGGCCAGTGGCTGGGCGACCGGCCCGGCAATGTCCTCACCAGCCTCAGCAGCGGGTTCTTCCGCAACGAGGAGGAGCGCGAGATGGGCTTCCGCAGCGCCATGCGGGCCCACCACCCGGATCGCACCCTGGTCGAGATCGCCGAGGGCCAGGGCCTGGACGCCACCCAGTACGACCTCGTCCGCGCCGCCCTCACCCGGGACCCGGACATCCGCGCCGTCTACTCCATCGGCGGCGGCAACATCGCGACCCTGCGCGCCTTCGAGGACCTGAGCCGCGCCTGCGCGGTCTTCGTCGCCCATGACCTCGATCACGACAACACCCGGCTGCTGAGCGAGCACCGCCTCTCCGCGGTCCTCCACCACGATCTGCGTCAGGACCTGCGGGAGGCCTGCCACCTCGTCATGCGGGCGCACGGCGCGCTGCCCCCGGCGGGACCCACGCTGCCGTCCGCGATCCAGGTCGTGACCCCGTACAACATGCCCGGCTGAGGCCGGCTCGACCGTTCCTGCCGTCGGTTCAGGTGGCCTGGCCGAGATTGATGGCGTACGCCTTGCGCAGCGTCTCGTGCACCGTCCACGTCGTACGGTCGCCCTCGCGCAGCACCGCCATGTCGCCGGGCCCGACCCTCAGCGTCGGCCCGCCCGCCACCTCGACGGTGGCCGAGCCGCTGATCACCACGAACAGCTCGTCCGCCTCGGTGTCGGTGACGACGCCCGGCGTGATCTGCCAGATGCCGCGGAGCTGCCTGCCGTCCGCCGACTCCCAGACCACCTTCCCGGTCACCTCGGGCGTCCCGGACACGATCTGCGCCGGGTCGAGCGGCTCGGGTTCGAGCTCGGCGTCGGGGATGTGGACCACGAAACTGTGGCTGGAACTGTGGCTCAGGGGACTCATGGAACTCATGGAACGACCCTAGTCACCCCGCGCGCCCCTCGGCCGTGGACAGGGTGTGCGGTATCGCCCCAGGTGGGAGGACACTTCGTCGCGACTGGCGGCCCGGCCCGATGCGCGTGATCGTGGAGGGCATGGCGGAGGACATGGCACCGGCCCCGGCACGGACCGCCGGGGAACCGCACCCGCACGACACACGCGAGGCCGTCCTGTTCGGCGGCGTCTACGGCGCCGTCCTGGCCTGCTCAATGGTCGCCGCGCTCACCCAGTACGGCCACACCTCCCAGGACAGCCGCCGCTACGACGCCCTGTGGCTCGTGGTCACGGCCCTTGCCTCGGCCCTCGCCCACGGCTACGCCCACTACATCGCCGAACGCACCCCGCACCGCCGCGGCGACGCCCTGCGCACGCTGGTCAACGAGTGGCCCCTGATCGCGGCCGTCCTGCCCACCGTCGCGGTGCTGGCGGGCGCGGGGTGGGGCTGGTGGCCGGCGAAGGGGGTGGAGTACCCGGCGTTCGCCCTGAACATCACGCTGCTGTTCGGCCTCGGGCTGGTGACCGCGCGCTGGGCGCACCGATCGTGGGCCACCGCCCTGCTGACCGGCGCGGTGGACGCGCTGCTGGGCGTGGGTGTGGTGGTGGCCAACGCCGTCATCAAGTGACCGCGAGGCAGGGAACCGGAAGTGACGCAGCGTAGGGTCGGGGCCGGCCGGGGAAGGGAGTCCACATGACCACCGACGTCACCGACGAGGCGATCCAGAGCCTGCACGCCACCGCCGACCCCCGTCTGCGCGACCTGCTCACCGCCCTCGTCCGGCACCTGCACGACTTCGCCCGCGAGACCCGACTGACGCAGCAGGAGTGGGAGGCGGCGATCCGCTTCCTCACCGCGACGGGACAGACCTGCACGGACACCCGGCAGGAGTTCATCCTCCTGTCGGACGTGCTCGGCCTGTCGATGCTGCTGGAGACACTGAACGGCGGACACGGCCCCGACGCCACCGAGTCGACCGTCCTCGGCCCCTTCCACATGACCGAGTCCCCGGCCCGCCCGCTCGGCGCGACCATCGACCTCGTCGGGGCGGGCGAGCCCTGCCTGGTCAGCGGTCGCGTCCTGTCCGCGGACGGCACCCCGCTGCCCGGCGCGACCCTGGACGTCTGGCAGGCCGACGGCAACGGCTACTACGACGTCCAGCAACCGGACGTCCAGCCGGCGGGCAACGGCCGCGGCCTGTTCACCACGGACACCGAGGGCCGCTTCCGGTTCCGCACCTGTGTGCCGAGCTCGTACCCGATCCCCACGGACGGCCCGGTGGGCGACCTCCTGCGGGCCACCGGCAGGCACCCCTACCGCCCCGCACACATCCACTTCATCGCCTCCGCCCCGGACCACACCCCGGTCACCACGCACATCTTCGTCGCGGGCGACCCGTACCTGGACTCGGACGCGGTGTTCGCCGTCAAGCAGAGCCTCGTGCGCGACTTCACCCCGACCGACGACCCGGCCCTGGCCCGGGAGTCGGGCCTGCCGAACCCCTTCCGGCACGCGCGGATCGACCTCGTACTGGAGCGCGCGTGAACCACTTGGCGTCCTTCACCCACCAGACGCCGCCCATGCGGGTCGTCTTCCGTCCCGGCGCCGCGACGACGGCGACCGCGGAGGAGGCTCAACGGCTCGGCCTGCGGCGGCTGTTGGTGGTCTCCGGCACCCACGGCGCCGATGTAGCGCAGACGGTCGCCGACTCCCTCGGCCCAGCCTGCGCGGGCCTGCACACCGGGGCCAGGATGCATGTCCCCGTCGAAGTCGCCGACCGGGCCGTGGAGGTGGCCCGGGCGGCGGGCGCGGACGGCTGTGTGGCGGTCGGCGGCGGATCGGCGATCGGACTCGGCAAGGCGGTCGCGCTGCGCACCGGACTGCCGCTGATCGCGGTGCCCACCACCTACTCCGGCTCCGAGGCGACCCCGGTGTGGGGCCTGACCGAACACGGCGCCAAACGCACCGGCCGCGACCCCTCCGTCCTGCCCCGCAGCATCGTCTACGACCCCGAGCTGACCCTCTCCCTCCCCGTCCCGCTCTCCGTCACCAGCGGCGTCAACGCGATCGCCCACGCCGTCGAGGCCCTGTACGCCCCCGACACCTCGCCCCTGATCGCGCTGACCGCGGAGGAGGGCGTACGGGCCATGGCGGGCGCGCTGCCCCGGCTGGCCGCGGACCCCCGGGACCTGGACGCCCGCGGCCGTGCCCTCCGCGGCGCCTGGCTCTGCGGCTCCTGCCTGGGCGCCACCACGATGGGCCTGCACCACAAGCTGTGCCATGTCCTCGGCGGCACCTTCGGTCTGCCCCACGCCGAGACCCACACCGTGGTCCTGCCGTACGTCCTCGCGTACAACGCCCCCGCGGCCCCCGAGGCGGCGTCCGCCGTCGCCCGTGCCCTGGACGCGACCGAGGCCCCGACCGCCCTGTGGCGGCTGGCCGGGGACCTGAGCGCACCCCGTTCCCTCGCCGAACTCGGCCTGAAGGAGCCCGACTTGGCGGTCGCGGCCGCTCAGGCGGCGGGGCAGGCGGCCGGGCGGGCGTATCCCAACCCCAGGGACGTCACGGAGGACGGGGTGCTGGTGCTGCTGCGGGCGGCGTACGAGGGCGGGCCGCCGAGTCGGTCGTAGGCGTCGTAGGGCACGACCGAGCCCCCGGAGCGGAGGGCTCCGAGGGCTCGGTCGGCCGGGTCGGCGGTTGTGTCAGGCCTTCGCGCCGGCGACCTCCGCGGTCTGGGCCGGGCTGTCGGCACCCACGGTCGCCGCGGGCCGCTTCCTCGGGATGAAGGAGGCGAGGAAGAAGGCGAGGACCGCCGCTCCGGCGCCGATGGCCATGACGACCTTGAAGCCGCTCTCCGACGGGAGGGCGTGGCCGCCGAAGTCGGTGGTCAGCTGGGCGAGGAGCACACCGGTGAGGGCGCTGGCGAAGGATGTGCCGAGCGACCGCATCAGCGTGTTGAGGCTGTTGGCCGCACCGCTCTGGGAGGGGGCGACGGCACCCATGATCAGGGCGGGCAGGGCGCCGTAGGTGAAGCCGATGCCGGCGCCGATGACACAGGACACCAGGACCATGTGCCAGAGCTCGCTCATGAACAGGATGTTCAGGCCGTAGCCGGAGGCGACGATCAGCGTGCCGACCATCAGCGTGATCTTCGGGCCCTTGGCCGCGGTGAGCTTGGCGGACAGGGCGGACATGATCATCATCACGAAGCCCTGCGGGGCCAGCACCAGGCCCACGGTGAGCATGGACTCGCCGAGTCCGTAGCCGGTCTCCTTCGGCAGCTGCATCAGCTGCGGCAGGACCAGGGACGTGGCGAACATCGAGAAGCCGAGGGCGATCGAGGCGAGGTTGGTGAACAGGACCTGGGCCTTGGCCGTGGTGCGCAGGTCGACCAGCGGCTCCTTGGACCTCAGCTCCCACCAGCCCCAGCTCAGCAGGACGATCACGGAGGCGGCGGCCAGACCCAGGGTCGTCGCGGAGGTCCAGCCCCAGTCACCGCCCTTGGACACGGCGAGGAGCAGGGTGACCAGACCGGCCGACAGGCCGAGCGAGCCGACCAGGTCGAAGCGCCCGCCGGCGCGGTCGCCGGCCTCCGGGACGAAGAACAGGACGAGGAGCAGGGAGGCGACGCCGAGGCCGGCGGCGATCCAGAACAGGACGTGCCAGTCCCAGTTGTCGGCGATGAACGCGGCGGCCGGCAGCCCGATCGCGCCGCCGACACCGAGCGAGGCGCTCATCACGGCCGTGGAACCGGCGAGCTTCTCGGCGGGCACCGTGTCCCGCAGGATGCTGATGCCGAGCGGCACCACCGCGGCGGACAGGCCCTGGAGCACCCGGCCGATGATCATCGGTACGAGGGAGTCGGAGAGGGCGCAGACCAGGGAACCGGCGATCAGCAGTCCGATGCTGGCCAGCAGCATCCGCCGCTTGCCGAACATGTCGCCGAGCTTGCCGACCGTGGGGGTGGCGACGGCCGCGGCCAGGAGGGTCGCGGTGACGGCCCAGGCGGCGTCGGACGCGGGGGCGTCCAGGAACGTCGGCAGCTCGGGCACGATCGGGATGATCAGCGTCTGCATGAGTGAGACGACGATTCCGGCCATGGCCAGTACCGCCACCACAGCACTCGACCTGGGCGGGGAGGACGTCCCCGCCGAGGCGGGAGGGGCAAGGGCGTCGGACATGGCAGGCCTCCACGAAGAGCGGTATTGCTTGAGTTACTCAACCATAATTGCATTGCTTGACTTAAGCAAGCGGATGCGGATCGTCGCGGGCCTGTGGGCGGGTCTGCGGTCGGGCCCTGGTCGGGCCCTGGTCGGGAGGGCGAGGTCAGCGCTCTGCCGCGCCTCGCGTGACGAGCACGATGGCGGCCGCCGTCGCGGCCAGTGCGGCCACGCTGGTGAGGGCGGCGGGCAGGGAGAACCAGTCGGCCATGAACCCGATCGCGGGCGGGCCGAGGAGCATGCCGCCGTAACCGAGAGTGGAGGCGATGGCGACACCGTCGGGTCCGGCGAGGGTGCCGGCGCGTTCGATGGCGACGGGGAAGAGGTTGGCGAGCCCGAGTCCGGTGATCACGAAGCCGAGCAGGGCGACCCACAGGGCCGGGGCGAGGGCGCCGAGGAGCATGCCGAGGGCGGCGGTCGTCCCGCCGGCCACCAGGGTGCGGGTCTGGCCGAGCCGTTCGAGCAGACGCGTGCCGGTCAGACGGCCGATCGTCATGGCGAGCGCGAAGCAGGAGTATCCGGCGGCGGCCACGCCTGGCGTGGTGTGCAGGTCCTGTTCGAGGTGCAGTGCGCTCCAGTCGGCCAGTGCGCCCTCGCCGTAGGCGGTGCACAGGGCGATCAGGCCGAAGGTGATGACGAGAGCGCGGGTGCGGGCCCTCGGCCGACCGGGTCGGGCCGTCGTCCGTGCCGCGGTGTTCGGCGGGGTCGGCGGGATCGGCGGTGGGATGCGCAGGAGGGCGCGGCCGGTCGGCAGGGTGACGAGCAGTCCGAACAGGGCGAGACCGGCCAGGTGTTGCGTGGCGGACAGCGCACCGGCCAGCAGCGCGCCGAGGCCGGCACCGGTCATGCCGCCGAGGCTGAAGGCGGCGTGGAAGCTGGGCATGATCGGGCGTCGCAGGGTGCGCACCAGATCGACGGCGGCGCTGTTGAAGGCGACGTTGATGCCGCCGTACGCGCTGCCGAAGATCAGCAGGACGGCGCCCAGGGTGAGCGCGGAGTGGGTGAGCGGGGGGAGCGTGACGCTGAGGCAGAGCAGGACGGCGCAGGCGACGGTGACCTGGTGGTTGCCGTAGCGGCGGCAGAGGCGGCCGGTGAGCGTCATCGTGACGACGGCGCCGGCGGAGACGCCGAGGAGGGCGAGGCCGAGGGTGGTGGCGGAGGCGTTCGTCTGTTCCTTGATCGCGGGAATCCGGACGACCCAGCCGGCGAAGAGGAAGCCGTCGAGGGCGAAGAAGACGGTGAGGGCGACGCGGAGACGGGCGAGGTCGGTGCGGGTGTCGGGCACGGCGGTGTGCTGACGGGGTTTGTTTATTGGCGGCACAAAGTCAGGGTAGGGGTGCGCTCGGTTGTGGGCAAGGGTGTTCGGGTGAGCGGCGCGGTGGGGGTGTGGGTGTGGGAGGGGGAGAGGGGGAGTGCAGTACGGCGGCTCGGTGGTGCTGGGTGGGTGAGAAAACTCCCGGCGGGCCGCTCCTTGTATCGGCCATCTAGGCTGGCTCGGTGACTGATGCGCGGGAGTGGGTGCGGCCGTCCGGGGTGTGGGCCACTGCGGTGGGGGTGGCCAGGGTGCGGGCGTTGGAGTCCGAGCGGGAGGACGCGTTGTTCCGCGACCCGCTGGCACGGGCCTTCGCCGCCGCGGCGGGCCTCTGGCCCTCCTCTCCGTCACCCGGTGACGAGGCCGCGCGACGCCGTCGGCTGGCGGTGTCGTTCTCCATCGTCATCAGGACGAGGTTCCTCGACGACTTGTTGTGGCAGGCGGCCGCGTCCGGGGTTCGGCAGGTCGTGCTGCTCGGCGCCGGTATGGACAGTCGGGCCTTCCGGATGGAATGGCCTGCGGGCACTCGGCTGTTCGAGGTCGACACCGCCGCCCCGCTGGATTTCAAGGCGTCGGTGCTGCGCCAGGAGCGGGCCGTCGCGCGTTGTGAGCGGATCCCGGTCGCGGTGGATCTGCGGGAGGACTGGCCGGGTGCGCTGGCCGCCGCGGGGCACGACCCGGCGGCGCCGACCGTGTGGATCGCCGAGGGGCTGCTTATCTATCTGCCCCAGGACGCGGTGGACTTGCTGCTGGCCCGGGTCGGCGCGCGGTCGGCGGTGGGCAGTTGGATGGGGCTGACCCTGGGCTCGCGGGGGGTGATCGAACGCTTCGGCGCGGACGCCGCGCCGGGATCGGCGGCGTCTCTGTGGGTCTCGGAGATGCCGGACGACCCGGTGGCCTGGCTGGCCGGGCACGGGTGGGAGGCCGACAGCCACACCCTGCGCGAGCGCGCCGCCGCTTATGGCCGTCCGATGAGTAGCCCGCCGCGGCGGGAGGAGCGGCCGGGTGGACTGATCTCGGCGGTCCGTCGATAGGGCGAGGTTCGACGGTCATGGTGTGCCGGGAGTCTGCCATCGAGCGGGCTTCGACGGGCATGGTGCGCCGGGGAGTCTGCCGGTCGAGTGGGCTTCGACGTTACGGGCGGGCGGTGGAGGGGGTCGGGGGGCGGTACGTTTCGTCCTTCCGCCAGGGGCCTGCGCCGAGCTTTCCGGTTGTGCCGAGGTCGAGTTCCGGTACGACCATCACGGGGTCGGCTCCGGGCCTGGCCCATACGCGGAGATACGGCGCGTTCACCGGTTCCCCCGCCTGGGTGGTGTTGCGCCAGGCCAGCCTGGCCACCGCGGCCTCGCCCGGCCGCAGGACGACCTGCTGCGGGCTCTCGTCCTCCTCGATACCGGTGCCGATCTGATCGGTCCCCTGGAGGATCCGTACGCCGCTCACGGTGTCGTGGTCCTCGTCCTGGATCTCTAGCTTCGGGTAGCCGTCGAGCGTGTAGGGCCGGGTGCCGCAGTTGACCACGTGCAGGCCGACGACGCGCAGCCCCATCGCCGCGTCGCCCTGGTCCGCGTAGAGGTGCGTGCCCGACTTCGGGCAGGTGCCCCCGGTGGACGATGCCTCGGCCGCGGGGACGCTGCGCACCTTCGTCACCTGCACGCCCGTCACCTGGGGTGCGTTCCCTACCGACTGCCCCATGACGACGGTGCCCTTGACGGTCCGGCCCGGCCCGACCGCCTCGACGGTCCGCTCCCCGTTGTCGACCGCGCCGCCGGACGCCGCGAGGAACCCGAGGGTGAGGGTGTAAGTGGCGGTCTCCTTCTGCTGGTTGGTCAGCTCGAAGTCCGCGCTGTAGTCGACGCCCGCGCAGCCGCTCTCCGGGCCCCAGGCGTACAGCGCGGTGATCCTGACACCGTCCTCGGCCGTGGCGCCGACGGAGGGCAGCGGCAGCTCGGTCGGCCTGCCGGAGGGGCGGGCGGAGGGCGCTGGGGTCTGCTGGCTGCCGTACCGCGCCTCGTCCGACGGGCACAGCGCCTCGGCCCGGACCGGGCCGTCGCCGCCCCCCGGTGAGGCGCCCTCGGTGCCGCAGGCGGCGAGCAGCAAGGTCGCCGCGAGGACGGCGGGAGCGGTGCGCTGGGGGATCGGCATCCGCCCACCTCACCAGGGGCCCGGCCCAAGGGCTGTGGCGGAACCCACACCTCCGGTCACAGCGGTGTCACAGATGACGCCGTGCCCGAGGAGTCACGAGACCGTGGCCGCCGGTGGAGTCCATCGGCGGGTCCGGCGGACCGGGTCGGAGACGCCGTAGTCCTTCTTCAGGTGTTCGGGGATGGCGTAGTGCATGACGCGTCCGCGGGTGAGGGACGACAGTTCGAGGACGGTGGTGAGGTGGCCCAGGCGGTCCAGGGCCCAGGCCCCGAGCGGGGAGCGGTCCTCGATGGTCTCCAGTACGCCGAGCAGGTGGGGTACGGCCTTGACGACGGTGTCCCACGGGGTGTGCGGCACGTCGAGCCAGTCGGCGCAGGTGTCGCCGACGAGGTGGCGGATCAGGGCGGAGACGATCGGGTCGAAGAAGGTGCCGGGCACGATCTCCTCGTACAGGTCGATGAGTTGCCGGGTCAGATGGGCGCCCTCGGCGGACGGCCCCATGTGCCGGACCATGTACAGGTCGAGGAACCGGCGGGCCTCGTCGAGGGTCTTGGGGACCGCGTCCTGATCGACGCCCAGCATGGCTCCCACGACCCGCCACGCGTAGTAATAGGCCTCCGCGCCCTCCCGCGACATGTGGATGCCGAGGCGGTGCAGACTGTCCAGTACGAGCAGCGAGAAGAACATCTGCCCGCCGATCATGTCCTCCTGACAGATCGGCACCCCCAGTGCGGCGGTGTCCCAGCGGTTCTCGCGCGTGAGGTGATGGCGGATGGAGGCGTGCAGGAGACGTACCTTCTGGGCGGCCGGGATGAAGCGGCTGCCCGCCTCGAAGGCGTCGGGCTGCATCAGATGGACGGTGAACTGGCCGGTCTCCGCCATCCGTTTGGCCGGGTACTTCAGTCCATGGGTGGCCGACAGCAGCTTGGCCACGTGCGGGACGACGTAACAGGCGGGCATGGAGGCGAAGGAGAGCGCGGTGGAGATGTGCACGTTGTTGTCGATGAAGAACAGCCGGGCCTTCTCCATTTCCGCCCAGTCCACCCAGGCCGGCGGGACCCGGGTGGCCTCCAGGTACTCCCGTGCCACCTCGGGCAGCCCGTCCGGGAGGGGCGCGCCGGCCGTGGAGACGTAGCGCATCAGGGAGTTGAACGTGCCCACCTGGCCGCGCTCGAAGAGCGTGGCGACGGTGGCGTCGGCGAGTTCGTCACCGGCCTGCCGCAGGAGGTCCAGTGATGCCTCGGTGGGGGATGCCATGGCGGGGCTCCTCGTCTCTTACGGGGTCGTCCGCGGAGGGTTCGTTCGGGGACGGTTCAGGACGGGCGGGGACGGTTCACTTCGGGCGGTCCGTCGCCGAACGCGCCAGCGCGGTCAGGGCGTTGGCCGCGGGCGTGGGCAGAGTCAGCTCGTCCAGCGCGCCGAGCGCCTCCTCGACCCGGGCGCCGATCATGTCCTCGATACGCTCGGGCGTCCTCAGGGCGCGCATCACCCCGCGCACGGTGTCCAGGGCGTCCTCGTCGAGGGCGGGCCGGCCCAGCAGGGCGCTCAGCCGCTGCCGGTCGGCGTCCCCGGCCAGCCGCCAGGTCTCCGCCAGCAGGGCTGTGGGCCGATGGCCCGCCACGTCGTCGGCGTTGGCCTTGCCGGTGTGCGACGGGTCCCCGAACAGACCGAGCAGATCGTCCCGGAGCTGGAACGCCTCGCCCAGCGGCAGCCCGTACGACGAGTAGCCCTCGCGCAGCCGCGGGCCGGCCCCGGCCAGGGCGCCGCCGATCAACAGGGGCTGTTCGACGGTGTACTTGGCGGTCTTGTAGCGGATCACCTTCAACGACGCGGCGGTGTCCGGGCCGGCTCCGGTCCGGAGGATCTCCAGACACTCGCCCGCGATCAGTTCGCGGGCCATCACCGACCACAGTGGGCGGGCCCGGGCCAGGTACGCGGTCGGCAGACCGCTGGTGGCGAACAGCTCTCCGGCCAGCGCCATCAGCAGATCGCCGACCAGCATCGCCAACGACCTCGCCGCCGCCGTGCCGCCCGCACGGTGCCCTACGGCCTCGCACAGGGCGACATGTGCCGTGGGGCGGCCGTGCCGCAGCGGGCTGTCGTCGATGAGGTCGTCGTGCACGACCGCGGCGGCGTGCACCAGCTCCATCGACGCCGCCGCCCGCACCAGAGCGTCGCTGTCCGGCTGCCCGACCGCGCGCCAGCCCCAGTAACAGAAGGCCGCGCGCAGCCGTTTACCCTCCGCGACCGACCGCTCCAGCTGTTCCGCCACGGGGGAGAGCAGGGGATCGATCGCGGCGAACCGGTCGGCCTCCTCGGCGACGAACCGGCCGAGCACCTCGTCCACGCGGACCTTGAACGCGGCCGGTTCCCACCGGTCAGTCATCGACGGCGCTCCTGCGCGCCTGGGCGTGCCGGGCGAGGACCTCCAGGTGTGCGGGTGGTACGGCCGCACACCGGTCCAGGGCGAGGCGGCCCCGTGCGACGAGATCCTGCTCGGCCTGCGCCGCGAGTTCCGCGGCGTCCGAGCGGCGCAACAGACCCCGCACCGTGCCCACGGCCGATCCCAGGGTGCTCACCGCGAGGTCGGCCAACCCGGCCACCAGCAGTAACGCCTGCTCGTCCAGGCCTTCGCGGCGTCCCGCTTCTCGTGTCATCTCGTCCCCACCCGCAGCACGTTCGGCGGCGCCGGTCATGCGCCGTCCCTTCGAGCATCGCCGCACCGCCGGTGCCGGTTCCGGAGAACTCACGATCGGGTGATCATCTCGCTCGACCGTACGGATCACCGCCCCGGCCCACCCGCCGAAGCCCCGGCCTACCTGCCGAAGCCGCGCCCCACCTGCTGAATCTGCCGCGCGGATGGCGCGTGCGGCGGGGCGGCGTCCGGTCAGCCCCGGTATCCCCGCAGCTTCCGGTACAGCGTTGCGCGGGCGATGCCCAGGGACGCCGCCGCTCTGGCCTTGTTGCCGCCGTGGAGGCGGAGGGCGTCCAGGATGGCGGACCGTTCGGCGAGCTGCATGGGGGTGAGCGGCCGGGGCGCGGGGCCCTCACGCACGGGGTCCGGGAGTTCGGTACGGCGGACCGGGCCGGTCGTCCGCCGATGGTCCGCCAACGTCCTTACCAGGTGGGCGAGTTCGGTGACGTTGCCGGGCCAGGGATGCCGTTCCAGGGCGCGCAGCGCGTCCAGGGCCCAGGTCAGCGGAGGCCGTCCCGGTGTGGGGTCCGGGGCCAGCGCGGTCAGCAACTCCCGGATGTCCTCGGGGCGTTCGCGGAGCGCGGGCAGGGTCACCGAGCGGGCCGCGAGGGTGTCCAGGAGGCGTTGGAGGCAGGGGCTCGGTGGGGCTCCGGGGGTGTAGGTGACGAGGAGCGGGACGTCCGGGCGTGTGGCCAGGAGTGAGTTGAGGGCCGCCGTGTCGGGCGCCGCCAGCCGTTCGACGTGCCGGACGATGAGTGGGCGCCCGGTGCGCAACACGTCGGTACGGGTGCCGAGTCCGGTCTCCGCCGCGTCCATGAGCAACGGCATTTCAGTGAGTTCCCGGGCCAGGGCGCTCTTGCCGGTCCCGCGCTCGCCGATCAGCAGCAGGGGTTCGCCGGACGTGGCCAGCTCCAGCGCTCGGCCGACCGCGTGCCGCCACGGCACCGAACTCCCGGCCAGGCCCACGTCACGCTTTCCGGGCGCGGCCACGACCGGACGCCCCGACGGCTCCAGCACCGCGACCGCGCCGACGACGGAACCCAGGTGGGTGACGGGAGTGAGGCGTGCGGTTCCGTCTGTCTCGTCCGGGAGGGTGAGGCGTGCGGTTCCGTCTGTGTCGTCCGGGAGGGTGAGGCGTGCGGTTCCGTCTGTGTCGTCCGGGAGGGTGAGGGCCGGCTGGCCGGTGACGGATCCGCTGCCTCCGCCTGTCCCAGGCTCCGCCCGCGCCGCCTCCCGCATCAGTGCGACCACTCTCCGCTCCAGTTCTTCCAGCCCCTCCGGCGACAGCAGGCGCCCGGCTGCCTCGCTCACGAGCCGGTTGCGGCCGTCGAGGGCGACGACCGGGCGCCCCCGCTCACCCGCCGTACGCAAGTACGCGTCCAGCAGCACCCGTTCGGCGGCCCGGGAGCGGGCGAGCAGCTCGGTCTCGACAGCGGTCGCCACCGCCTCGGCGAGCGGGGCGCCGGGATGCGGCCCGCACTCGGCCCCGGTCACCCGTCCGCCGCACAGCCCCGAGGCCACCGTCACCGTGCCGAGCGGCTGTCCCGTCTCCGGCGCCCGCACCGGCACGCTGACCGCCGAGACGTCCTGCCATCGGTCGAGGTAGTGCTCGGGCCCGTGCACCTCGGCTCGTCGGTGCGTGTGCAGGGCGAGGGCCGCGCTGTTGTGGCCGACCCGCTCCTCGGAGAGGTCCCGGCAGAGGTGGACCGGCGCGCACCCGCTCGCCCACAGCACCCGCAGCCGGGCGTCGGTGAGCACGAGGCACGCCTCCGCGGTGACCAGCGACTCGCTGATCCGGTCGAGCACCGGGCGGGCCGCGGCGAGCAGGGGGGACTCGGCGGGTGTGGGCGAGGGCGCGGTCTCGGACGTGTCCGCGACGGTGGGACGTACGTCGTGTCGTACGCCGAAGAACCGGGCACGCTTCCATGCGGCGAGCACGTCGTCCGGCACCCCGTCCGGCGATTGCCGGCCGCGCAGGAACAGCTCGCGGGCGTGGCGCAGCGACGTGAGGGCGGTGGGGCGCTCTGCGGTGGTCATGGCGACACCCACCCTACGGGGAACGGTTGAACGTGAAACAACCACCCGTCTGTCTCGTAGCCCGTCTGTCCCGTATCCCGTCTGTCTCGTATTGAGACACCCGCGTTCCGGCCGCTCCCTTCATGATCTTGAAGAGCCGGTGCCTGTTCTCATTCCCTGGAGCGTCCCCGTGTCCCGCGTCCCCACCGCCGAGCCCGATGTCGTGACCGATGTACTCATCGTCGGCAGCGGCCCCGCGGGCGCCTCCGCCGCGCTCGCCCTCAGTACCTACGGCGTACCCAACGTCGTCGTCACCCGCTACGCGAGCCTCGCCGACACGCCCCGGGCGCACATCACCAACCAGCGCACCATGGAAGTGCTGCGCGACCTCGGCGTCGAGGACGAGGTCGTCGCGAAGGCGACCCCGCAGCACCTGATGGGCAACACGACGTTCTGCACCAGCCTGGCCGGCGAGGAGCTCGGCCGGGTGCGCTCCTGGGGCAACGACCCGCTGGTCCAGGCCGCCCACGAACTCGCCAGCCCCACCCGCATGTGCGATCTGCCCCAGCACCTCATGGAACCGGTGCTCATGGACGCGGCCGTCGCACGCGGCACGCGGCTGCGTTTCTCCACCGTCTACAAGTCCTTCGTCCAGGACGACGACGGCGTGACAGTCACGGTCGAGGACCGGCTGCGCGGCGACGAGTACACCATCCGCGCCAAGTACCTCATCGGCGCCGACGGCGGCCGCAGCCAGGTCGCCGAGGACGCCGGGCTGCCGATGGGCGGCCAGATGGGCGTGGCCGGCAGCATCAACATCGTCTTCGACGCGGACCTGAGCAAGTACACCGCCCACCGGCCCTCCACCCTCTACTGGGTGCTCGCTCCCGGCGCCACCGTCGGCGGCATCGGCGCGGGCCTGGTGCGCTGCGTCCGGCCCTGGAAGGAGTGGCTGATCGTGTGGGGGTACGACGTCACCGCCGGCGCCCCCGACCTGACCACCGAGTACGCCGAGTCGATCGTCCGCCAACTGGTCGGCGACGACGACATCCCGGTGACCGTCAAGTCGTCCTCGGCCTGGACCGTCAACGAGATGTACGCCGAGACCTACGCGAACGGCCGCGTCTTCTGCGCCGGCGACGCCACACACCGCCACCCGCCGTCCAACGGCCTCGGCTCCAACACCTCCGTCCAGGACTCCTACAACCTGGCCTGGAAGCTCAAGCTCGTCCTCGACGGCACCGCCGCCCCGAGGCTGCTGGACACCTACACCGCCGAACGCGCCCCGATCGGCCGCCAGATCGTCACCCGCGCCAACAAGTCCATCGGCGAGACCGCCCCGATCTTCGAGGCGCTCGACGGCCTCTCCCCGCAGACCCCCGAGCAGCTGTGGGCCAACATCGCCGCCCGCAAGGAGACCGGGGAGGCCGCGGAGAAGCAGCGCGCCAGGCTCCGGGAGGCCATCGCCTTCAAGGCCTACGAGTTCAACGCCCACGGCGTCGACCTCAACCAGCGCTACACCTCCGCCGCCATCGTCCCCGACGGCACCGACGACCCCGGCTTCGACCGCGATCCCGAGCTGTACCACCAGCCCACGTCCCGACCCGGCGCCAAGCTTCCGCATGCCTGGATCACCTCCGGCACCCGCACGCTCTCCACCCTCGACACCGTCGGACAGGGCCGCTTCACCCTCATCACCGGCATCGGCGGCGCCGCGTGGCTGCGCGCGGCCACCGCCCAGGAACTGGAGATCGCCACCGTCGTCATCGGGCCGGGGCAGGAGTACGAGGACCCCTACGGCGACTGGGCACGGCTGAGCGAGGTGGCCGACGGCGGCGCGCTCCTCGTACGGCCGGACGGTCATGTCGCGTTCCGGCACGCGACTGCGGCGGACTCCGCGGAGGACGCCGAGCGCAGGCTCACCGAGGCGGTTCGGAGGATTCTGGGACATGCGTGACGGCACCCGGAATCTCACCGAAGCCGTCGTAGACAGCCTCGGCACCACGACCGACCCCCGCCTGCGCGCGCTGCCCACCGCCCGCACCCGCCACCTCCACGCCGGAGTCACCGGTCCTCGCCCACAACGCCCTCGCAGGCCGACTTGACGGAGGTCACCGCGGAGGGCGTGCTCGACGTGCTCAGCGCCGCGTATGACGGCGTCCAGCCCTGAACCAACCCCCTCAACCCCCTGCCCCCCCATGAACCCCCACTGAAAGGTGAGACCCATGCCCCTCGGACTGCTCCGGCGGCGCTTCAGGAATGCCCCCGGAGGCGCCGCGGGCCACACGCTGCCGGTTCCGGCCGGTGCCGGTGCCGTGGTCCGTGAGGTCCTCGACCCGGTGAACCAGCCGCTGGGCGGCGTCGACGTGACGGTGACCGAACTCCGCGGCCACCAGGTCGTGGCACGCGGCACCACGGACCCGTACGGTCTGTTCCTGGCCGTGCTGCCGCCCGCGAGCTACAGCCTGATGATCGTGGCGGAGGGGCTGGAGCCGCACCGCGAGACCGTCGAGGTCGTCGCCGACGCGGGCCTGTCCTCGGAGCGGGTCTGGCTCCAGCCCGCACGGCAGGCCGAACTCCCGGTCCCCGGCACCTGGCTCTTCGACCCGCCGCACACCGCGATCCGTTTCATCGCCAAGCACGTCGGCATGGCCCATGTGCACGGCCGTTTCGAACGCTTCGAGGGCGGTATCCAGGTCACCCAGGAAGTCGCCGACTCCCGCGTCCATGTCCGCATCGACGCCTCCAGCATCACCACCGGCAACAACACCCGGGACGCCCACCTGCGTTCGGCGGACTTCCTCGACGTCGAGCACTTCCCGTACATCGACTTCCGGAGCACCCGCTTCGCCTACCGGGGCGGCAGCAAGTGGTCGCTGCTGGGCTCCCTGACCATGCACGGCGTGAGCCGCTCGGTGTCGCTGGACACGACGTACCTGGGCATGGTCAACGGCGGCTACGGCGAGGAACTGCGCTGCGCCGCCCTCGCGAAGGCGGAGCTGCACCGCGAGGACTACACCCTCAACTGGCGTTCCATGCTGGCCCGCGGCATCGCGGTCGTCGGCCCCACGGTCCAGCTGGAGTTGGACGTTCAGGCGATGTACCGCACCCACGACACCCCCACGCCGCCGGAGTAACCCCCTCAGGTGCCCCGGTGTCGCCTGAACCCCGGGAAGCACAGCAGCAGCGCCAGTGCGGTCGCCGCCGTCAGTATCCCGCCGCCGGTGATGGCCCAGGTCGCCCCGAAGGACGCCCCGGCGACGCCGTGCGCGAGGTCGCCGAGCCGGGGGCCGCCCGCCGCGATCACGGTGTCGACTCCCTGGAGGCGGCCCCGCATTTCGTCCGGTACCGCGGACTGGAGGACGGATTTGCGGAACACCCCGAGCGTCAGCAGTGCCCCGCCCGCCACCACGAGCCAACCCGCCGCCACCGCGAGCGAGTTCACCAGTCCGAACGCGGCCAGCGCGAACCCCCACACGCACACCGACAGCGCGACCGCGACACCGTGGCGGGAGGTGCGGGTGAGGCCGCCGGAGAACAGCGCCGCGAGCACACCCCCGGCGGAGATCGCCGCGTACAGCACGCCGACGTTCGCCCCCGGGTACGTCTCCCGCGCCAGCTGCGGGAACAGCGCGGCCGGCATGCCCAGGAAGAGCGCCGCGAAGTCGGCGAGATAGACGACCAGCAGGACCTGCCGGCTCGCCAGCAGCCGGAAGCCCGCCGCGAACTGCCATGGGCCCGCGCCCCGTTCGGCGGCGCTGGTGGGTGGCAGGGGCGGCAGCCGCCACACGGCCCACAGCGGGACGCCGAGCGTCGCCGCGTCGGCGAGATACAGCGCCTGCGCCCCGATCACCGGCAGCAGCCCGCCGCCCAGCAGCGGTCCGGCGATCCCGGCCGACCAGGAGACCAGCGACTGCAAAGCGTTCGCGGCGGGCAGCAGCTCGCGCGGCACCAGCCGGGGCACGACCGCCCCGCTCACCGCCGCGTTGGCACCGAAGAGCGCCTGCTGCACCCCGACGAGCGCCAGCAGCACCCCCGCCGACTCCAGCCGCGCCCACGCCTGCGCCCACAGCAGCAGGGACGTCAGCCCGATCCCGGCCGTGGTCGCGAGGAGCACCCGCCGCCGGTCCCGCACGTCCGCCAGCGTGCCGCCCCACAGCGCCGCGAGCGCCATCGGCGCGAATCCCACGAACCCCGCCAGCCCGACGTACGCCGAGGAGCCGGTGAGGTCGTACAACTGCATCGGCACGGCCAGCGCGGTCAGTTGGGCGCCCAGCGTGGTCACCAGGCCGCACGCCCACAGCCGCCGGAACGCGGCCCGCCGCAACGGCCGGACGTCGATCAGTACCCGGCGCACCCTCGCTCCTTACGCAGACATCGGTACGCCGATGCTGCGGGTTCCCCTTCGGGCAAGGTCAACGGGGCAACGGACGGCGGAGGGTCAGGCCTTCGTCCAGGACAGGCCGTCCGGGGTGACCGCGAGGCCGTCGGGGGAGGCCGGTCCTTGGTCGTCGAGCGGGCCGCCGTAAAGGGCCTGTTCCTGAAGGTCGTTGCCGGTGCGGAAGGTCTCGCCGACGACCGGGGCGGACAGGAGAGGGTTCATGCGGCCGTCCGAGACCGTCAACTCGGCTACCGCACCGTCCAGTTGTGCGGCGGACGTCTGCCAGTCCGTGCGGACCACCGCGGAGTCGCGGGAGACCAGCCCGCCCGCCAGCTCGGCGAACGCCGCCGCCTCGCCGAGGTCCACGTTGGTGATCTTCTTCGCCGACCAGAAGTACGAGTCCTCGTTGCGCTCCATGTCGTAGAAGGCGATGAGGAACTCGTAGAACACGCGGTACTCGCGGCGGTAGCGCGCCTCGAACTCGGCGAAGCCCCGCTCCTCGGGCACGCTGCCGTCCAGGGCCGCGTTCACCGAGCGGGCCGCCAACAGGGCCCCGTACGTGGCCAGATGGACGCCGGAGGACAGCACCGGGTCCACGAAGCAGGCGGCGTCGCCGACCAGCGCCATGCCCGGCTTCCAGAGGGACCGTTTCCAGTACGACCAGTCCCGGCGCACCCGCACCTGGTCGTACGGCGCCTCGGTCGCGACCGGTACGCCCGCCACCAGCCGGCTCACCTCCGGGCACGCCTCGATCATGTCCCGCCAGGCGCCCCGCGCGTCCCGCTGCACGGCCGCCGTGTGCTCGGGTGAGATCACCGCGCCGACGCTCGTCAGATCGTCGCGCAGCGGGATGTACCAGAGCCAGCCCGCGTCGAACGCGGCGCAGAAGATGTTGCCGCTGTTCGGCTCGGGCAGCCGGGCCCCGCCCGCGAAGTAGCCGAACACGGCGAGGTTGCGGAAGAAGTCGGAGTAGACGCGGCTCCCGCCGACACCGGAGTGGATCCGGCTGGTGTTGCCGGACGCGTCGATGACGTACTTGCCGTACGCCGTACGGGAGTTGCCGTCCGCGTCGGTGAACTCGACGCCCCGCACCCGCTCGTCGTCGGCGACGACGCGCCGCACCGTGCTGCCCTCGCGCACATCGGCACCGGCCCGCCGGGCGCCCCGCAGCAGGATCTCGTCGAAGCGCGAGCGCTCCACCTGGAAGGCGGTCGCGGTGGGTTCGGGCACACGCGGTGTCATGGCGAAGGAGAACTGCCACGGCTCCGGATCACGGCCCCAGCGCAGGGTGCCGCCGCGCTTGAGGGTGAAGCCGGCCTGCTGGACCTCGTCGGCGACGCCGAGGATCCGGCACAGACCGTGCACGGTGGCGGGCAGCAGCGACTCGCCGATCTGGTAGCGCGGGAAGGTCTCGCGCTCCAGCAGCAGGACCCGGTGCCCGCGCAGGGCCACGGCGGTCGCGGCCGTCGAGCCGGCCGGTCCGCCGCCGACGACGATCAGGTCGTACTCCTGGGTCATGCGTCAACTCCCTTGGTGCGGTGGCTGTTCGGCTCGCTCATGCCGTCAGCCAGGCGCGCATCGCCGCGGCCGTGGTGTCGGCGTCGTGGTGGACGAGGGTGTAGTGGTCGCCGGGGACGTCGACGGCCTCGTGGGGGAGCGGCCAGCGGGGCCGCCAGTCGCTGTTCGGGTCGATGCGGAGCATCTGCGGGGTCGGCCGGCCCCGTACCAGCAGGGTCGGGACAGGTGAGGGCTCCGGTGCCCAGTTCTCCAGTACGCGCGCGTAGCCCCCGCCCGCGATGAGCAGCGAGTCGTCGAACTCGGCGACGACGTCGTCCGGCAGCTCCGCACCGGCCGCCATCAGCGCCAGCGCCCGCTCGTCGTCGCGGCGCAGCACACCCGCGTGCGCGTCGAGCAGGATCAGCCCGGCCGGCGGGACGCCGGACTCGGCGAGTTCCCCGGCCACGGCATGCGCGATCGCACCGCCCGCGCAGTAGCCGACGAGGACGACCTGACCGGTCGCCGACAACGCCTGGACGGAGTCGACATGCGTGCGCACGATCGCGTCCAGCCCCTCCGGCACCGCCCGCCGGGCGCCCAACCCCGGGTGCTCCAGCAGGAACAGGTCGCGCTCGCCGTCGAACTGCTTCGCCAGACCGGCCGGGACGCGGTGGTACGGCGTGAGGTAGTCCGGGATGTACACCAGCGGTGTCCCGGCGCCCTGGGCCAGCCGTACCGGCGCCACCGTGTGCCGGCTCCGGTCGGCGACGGAGAACGCGGGGAGGGCGTGGGAGGCGAGGAAGCGCAGGCCCATCGCCTCGAAGGGGCCGCGCTCGCGCAGGACTTGGTGGTACAGGGGGCCGAAACGGTAGGAGGCCGCCGCGTCCGCCACGTCCGCGCCCTCGACGTCGGCGTCCGGCAGCACCTGACGCAGCGCCTCATGCACATGTGCGGTCAGCTCGGGCAGCGTCGGATGGTCGAACACGACCGACGACGCCAACCGCACCCGGGTGAACGCGCTGAGCCGGTTGCGGAACTGCACCGCCGTCAGCGAGTCGAACCCGAGCTCGGTGAAGGCCCGCTCGGCGGGGAACGCCGCCGCGTCCGGGAAGCCCAGCACCAAGGCCAGTTCGGCGCGGATCAACTCGCGGAGCACGTCCGGGCGTTCGGCCACCGGCACGGACGCGAGCCGCTCACGCCACGCGCCGGGTGCCTGCGCCGGAGCGGTGGTGACGGAGGCGGCGGCCGGACGTCGCGGCAGCAGGTCCGCGAGGACCGGCGGTGCGGTCGGCCCGTTCAGTGCCGTCAGATCCAGCGCCATCGGCACGAGCACCGGCTCGGTGGTGCGCAGGGCCCGGTCGAGGAGGCCGACGCTCTCCTCCTCGCCGACCGACAGCACTCCGCCGTCGGCGAGCCGGTGCGGTGCGACCTGGGCGGCCATGCCGTCCTCGCCGGCCGTGGTCCACGGCCCCCAGGCCAGGGACTGCGCGGGCAGGCCCCGGGCGCTCCGGTGGCGGGCCAGCGCGTCCAGGAATCCGTTGGCCGCCGCGTAGTTGGCCTGGCCCGGGCGGCCCAGCACCCCCGCGGCCGAGGAGTAGAGCACGAACGCGGACAGTCCGAGATCCTTCGTGGCCTCGTGCAGCTGCCAGGCCCCGTCCGCCTTCGGCGTCAGCACGGCCGCCAGCCGCTCCGGGGTCAGGCCGTCCACCACGCCGTCGTCCACGACGCCGGAGAGATGGAACACCGCGGCCAGCGACGCCCCGCAGGACGCCACGAGGGCGTCGACGGCGGCGCGGTCGCTCACGTCGCAGGCCACCACCCGTACCATCGCGTCGAGTTCACCGACCCACGCCGGTGTACAACCGCTGCGCCCGGCCAACACCAGTCGGCGCACCCCGCGTTCGGTGACCAGGTACCGGGCGAGGCTCGCCCCGAGCGCCCCGGTGCCGCCGGTGATCAGCACGGTGTCGTCGGGACCGAGGGCGGGAGCCTCCGACCCGGGGTTCTCCTCCGGCACGGTCAGCCGGGGCACGAGAACGGCACCCTCGTGCAGGGCGACCTGCGGTTCGCCCGTGCGCAGCGCAGCTTCCAGCTCCGCCGGTGACGAGGTGCCCCCGCGTCGGTCGACCAGCACCATCCGGCCCGGGTGCTCGGACTGCGCGCTGCGCACGAGCCCGGCCACCGCCGCCTCGGCCGGGTCGGGATCGTCGCCGGTGGCGTTGTCGGTGAGGATCAGCAGCCTGCCCGGGCGGGCGTCGGCGACCCACTCCCGCACCCGCTCCAGCGTGGCGTCGAGCAGACCCCGTACGCGGTCGGGCATGTCCGTGCCCACGGCGAGACTGGCCACGTCGAACAGCTCGTGGCGCGGATCGGCGTTCCCGTCGGCTGCCGCCGATCGCCATGACACCGCGTACAACTGCGCCCGCACAAGCGGTCGTTGGACGGGCAGCACCCGCGTGACCATCGACTCGACCGCGGCGAGCGGCTGCCCGGCCGGGTCGGTGAGCGTCACCCGGAACTCGTCCGGGCCGAGCCGTTCGAGATGGGCGCGTGCGGCCGTGGCACCCGTCGCGTACACCGTGAGCCCGGCGCAGGTGAGCGGGACGCGTGCCGCGCCGGGCCCCTCGGCCAGGAGCGCGGCGTGCAGGGCCGCGTCGAGCAGCGCCGGGTGCAGGGTGTAGGAAGCGGCGGTCGCCGCCTCCCGTGCGGGCAGGGCCAGGTCGGCGTACAGGGAGTCCCCACGGCGCCACAACGCGGTGACGGCACGGAAGGCGGGCCCATAGGTGTGGCCGTGGGCGGCGAGGCGGTCGTAGTCGACCGGGAGCGGTTCGGCACCGGTGGGCGGCCACACCCGGAGTGGTACGACGGGCGCGGCGCCGACCGGTGCGATCGTCGCCGTGGCGTGCCGCGTCCATGTCTCACCGGCCCGCGCCCATACGGCGACCGGCCGGTTCCCCGCCCCGTCCGGGCCACCGGTGACGACCTGGACGCGCACCGGCTCCGAGGCGGGCAGCACCAGCGGCTCACGGAAGGTGAGCTCCGCCAGCCGGACCCGCCCGGAGGCCCCAGCAGCATGGCAGGCCAGCTCGGCGAAGGCCGCCGCGGGCAGCAGGACCCGGCCGCCGATCACATGGTCGGCGAGCCAGGACTGCCGTACGGGGGACAGCTCCCCGGTGTGCCGTACGCCGGGCCCGTCGGCGTCCGGCTGGGGCTCGCCGAGCAGCGGATGCCCGGCCGCGACCGGATGCCGTACCGCGTGCAGCCAGTAGCGCTGCCGCTGGAACGGGTACGTCGGCAGGGCGCGCGGACGGGCCCCGCTGCCGGCGTACACCGACCGCCAGTCCACCGGCACGCCGCGCACATGCAGGGCGGCGAGGGCCGCGAGCGCTCCCCGGGCGTCGGCGCACGGCGCGAACACCGCGCCCGCGTCCGGCGCGACACACCCTTCGGCCGCCACGGTCAGCGCGGCGGCGGGACCGGCCTCGACGAACGCCGTCACGCCCGCCTCCGCCAGCCAGTTCACCGCATCCGCGAACCGGACGGTCTCGCGCACCTGCCGCACCCAGTGGTCGGCGGTGGCCGGCGCGTCCGGCTCGGGGCGCCCGGTGACCGTGGACACCACGGGCACGGACGGCCGCCGGTACGTCACGGTCTCGGCGACCGCGCGGAACTCTGCGAGCATCGGGTCGAGCAGCGGCGAGTGGAAGGCGTGGCTCACCCGCAGCCGGGTGCTCCGCCCGCCGACCGAGGCGGCCAACGCGGTCACCGCGTCCTCGTCGCCGGACACCACGACCGACGCCGGCCCGTTGACGGCCGCGATCGCCACGCGGCCGGGCGTCTCGGCGAGCCGGCGCGCGACCTCGGCCTCCGGTGCCTGGACAGCGATCATCGCGCCGCCCGCGGGCAGCGCGGCCATGAGCCGGCCCCGTGCGGCCACCAGCCGTACCGCGTCGGCAAGGGAGAACACGCCCGCCAGGTGGGCGGCGGCCAGTTCGCCGGCCGAGTGGCCGACCAGGTAGTCAGGGCGCACACCCCACTCGGCGAGCAGCCGGTGCAGGGCGACCTCGAAGGCGAACAACGCGGGCTGCGCGTAGTCCGTGCGGTCCAGCAGGCCGCCGTCGGGGTCGTCGATCACCTCGCGCAGCGGGCGGTCCAGCAACGGGCCGAACAGCTCGCACACTTCGCTGAAGGAGGCGTCGAACACCGGGAAGGCGGCGGCGAGTTCACGGCCCATACCCGTGCGCTGCGTGCCCTGTCCGGCGCAGAGGAGCGCCAGCTTCGGGCTGCCGCGCACGGTGCCTTTGAGCAGCGCGGGAGTGTCGTCACCGGCGGCCAACCGGAGCATCCCGGCGAGGAGTTCGGAGGCGTCGTCGCCGAGTACGGCCGCCCGGTGGGGGAGTGGCGTCCGTGTGGTCGCCAGTGCGTGGGCCACCTCCAGTGCGTTCTCGTCCGTGACATCCGCCAGTGCCGCCGCCAACTTCCCGGCGTGGGCCCGCAGTCCGGCCTCGTCGCTGCCGCTGACCAGCCAAGGGGTGATCGGCATCCGACGGTTGCTCTCGGCGTGGCCCGCGGTCTCCGCCGGGGGTTCCTCGATGATCAGATGGGCGTTGGTGCCGCCGATGCCGAACGACGAGACCGCCGCCCGGCGCGGCCGGTCGCGGTGCGGCCATGGTCGCGGGCGGTCGAGGAGCCGTACCGCCCCCTCCGACCAGTCCACGTGCGGCGACGGCTCCTCGGCGTAGAGGGAGCGGGGCAGTTCGGCGTGGCGCATCGCCTCGATCATCTTGATGACGCCGGCCACCCCGGCGGCGGCCTGCGGGTGTCCGAGGTTGGACTTGACCGAGCCCAGCCACACCGGGTCGGCCGGGTCGCGGTCCTGGCCGTAGGTGGCCAGCAGGGCGCCCGCCTCGATCGGGTCGCCCAGCGCGGTGCCCGTGCCGTGGCCCTCGATCACGTCGACGTCGGCCGGGCCCAGGCCCGCGTCGGCCAGCGCCAGGCGGATCAGCGCGCGCTGTGCCTCGCCGTTGGGGGCGGTCAGGCCGTTGGACGCGCCGTCGGAGTTCACCGCGGAGCCGCGCAGCACCGCCAGCACCGGATGGCTGTTGCGCCGGGCGTCCGACAGCTTCTCCAGCAGCACCAGGCCCACGCCCTCGGCCCATGCGGTGCCCTCCGCGCCCGCCGCGAACGACCGGCAGCGGCCGTCCGGCGACAGCCCGCGCTGTCTGCTGAAAGCGATGAACGGCTGCGGGCTCGACAGCACCGTCGCCCCGCCGGCCAGGGCGAGTGCGCACTCGCCCGCCCGCAGGGCCTTCGCGGCCAGGTCCATCGCGACCAGCGAGGACGAACACGCCGTGTCCACGGTCATCGTCGGGCCGCGCAGCCCGAGGACGTACGAGATCCGCCCCGAGGCCACACTGCCCGACGAGCCGATGCCGATGTGCGACTCCAGCTCGTGCGGCGAGAGCCCGGTGCCGTACCCGGCGTGCATCAGGCCCACGAACACCCCGGTGCCGCTGCCGCGCAGCGACGGCGCGGGGATGCCGGCGCGCTCCAGCGTCTCCCACGCGACCTCGAGCAGCAGCCGGTGCTGCGGGTCCATCGCCAGCGCCTCGCGCGGGGAGATCCCGAAGAACAGCGGGTCGAAGTCGGCCGCCGAGTCGAGGAATCCGCCGCGTCGGGTGTACGTCGTCCCGAGCCGGTCGGGGTCCGGATCGTGCAGGGCGTCGACGTCCCAGCCGCGGTCGGCGGGGAAGTCACCGGTGGCGTCCACCCCGTCGGACACCAGCCGCCACAGGTCCTCCGGGGAGCTCACCCCGCCCGGGTAGCGGCAGCCGACGGCCACGATCGCGATCGGCTCGGCCTCCGGACCACGCGGCGGCGGGACCGGCGCCGGCGCCTCGCCGCTCATCCGGGTGTCCAGGAAGGCGGCGACCGCGGCCGGGTTCGGGTGGTCCCAGACCAGGGTCGCCGGCAGCCGCAGTCCGGTGCGCAGGCTGAGCCGGTGCCACAGGGTCATGGCGTCCATCGAGGTCAGCCCGAGATCGGCGAACGCGGTGGCGGGATCGGCCACCGCGCCCCGGATCACCTCGGCCTCCCGGCACACCAACTCCGTGAGCGCCAAGCGCCGTTCGCCGGCCGTTAAAGCGGCCAGTCCCGCCAGGTCGGGTGCCGGGGGCCGCTCGGCGAGCGTCTCGCGCAGTACCGCCCGCCGTGGCTTGCCCGCCGCCGTACGCGGCACGGCCGGCGTGAACAGCACCTCCTCGGGCACCTTGTGCGCCGACAGCACCGCGGCGCACCCCCGCAACAGACCGGCGGGGTCCAGCGACTGCTCCGCCGGCACCACGAACGCCACCGGGACCTCGCCCAGCAGCGGATGCGCCCGCGCGACCACGGCCGCGTCCCGCACCCCGGGCAGTGCGCGCAGCACCCGCTCGACCTCGGCCGGGTCGACGTTCTCACCGCCCCGCACGATCCGGTCGTTGAGCCGCCCGGTGACGGTCAGACAGCCGTCCGCACCGAGTCGCCCCAGGTCACCCGTGCGGTACCAGCCCTCGCGCACGGCGTCGGCGTCCGCCTCGGGCCGGTTGTGGTAGCCGAGCATGACACCGGGGCCGCGCACCCAGATCTCGCCCTGGCCACCCACGACGTCCAGGCCGCTGTCCGGATCGACCAGCCGGACGTCCATGCCGGGCACCGGCGTTCCGCTGCTCCCCGGCACCCGCGGCCCGTCGACCGATTCCATGGCGATCTTGCCGCAGGTCTCGGTGGAGCCGTACCCGTCGAGCAGCGGCGCCCCGAGCCGCCGTTCCACCTGCTCCCGCAGCTCCGGGTCGCTCGGCGCGCCCGCGGTGACACACACGCGCAGCGAGGGCACCGCGCCGACGCCGCTGTCGAGGAGCTGCCGGAAGGTGAGCGGCACCCCGCCGAGCACGGTCGGCTCGAACTCGCCGATCAGCCGGGTGAGATGGGCGGGGTCGGGCCCCGAGGTGATACGCGCGCTCGCCCCGGCCACCGTCGTGCCGAGCACGCACAGCGAGTGGGCGTAGGTGTGGGCGAGGGGCAGGGGCCAGAGCACCCGGTCCGTGGCGGTGAGTCCGAGGCGCGGCAGATAGCAGGCGAACGACGACCAGAGCGCGGAGCGCTGACTCGACACGGCCGCCGTGGGGGTGCCGGAGGTACCGGAGGTGTAGAGCAGCCAGGCGGGTTCGTCCAGTCCGAGGTCGTCGCGGGGCGCGGCCCGGTCTTCCGCGAGGAGGTCCTCGAAGTGCGCGGCGCCCTCCGGTACGGCTCCTTCCCCGATCACCACCAGCCGCACCGGCCGCCCCGCGACCATCCCCGCGATCCGCGGCAGCCGCCGCTGGTCGGTGACGACGACGGCGGGATCGCAGTCGGCCAGCAGCTGCACCAGCTCGGTATGGGTGGCCCGCGGCGGCAGCGGCACCCCGACGGCCGCGGCCCGCACGGTGGCCAGCAGCCCCTCGACCAGCTCGACGCCGTTGTCCAGGCAGAACGCCACTGTGGTGCCGCGCTCGACCCCTAGTCCGGCCGCCAACCTGGCCGTCCTGCGCTCCAGTTCGGCCCAGCTCACCGCGCGCCGGTCGTCGGCGAACGCGAGCTTGTCGCCGTACCGTACGGCGTTCTCCGCGAGCAGTTCCGGCACCGGCCGGACCCTGATCGCATCCGCCACACCCATCGGGCCTCCTGTCGAGGGGAGTCCGCTCCGCTGCGGATCTTGGAGCAGCCTATGTCGCTGCGCTCCAACGACGCGCCGGAGCGTGGCCAGTTGAGCCGGGGCGCGAGCTGTTCGAGAGAGTGACCGAATTGGTATGGACCTGGCCGCGATCGGTCGCTAGGCTCGGCCCGGCCACCCTCCTGAGAGCGCTCTCAGCATCTGCTGTTCCCCGCTGTTCCATCCCCACTCCACTGGAACGACGAAGGGCAACCCCCATGAGACGCACCAGACTTACGCACGCCGTCCTGGCCGTGCTGCTCACGCTCGGCGCCGGTGTCGCCGCCGGCGGCACGCCCGCTTCCGCCGACGGCGCCCGCACGGCGAAGGCGCCCGCGTCCGCCGGTCTCCTCACCGCGATGCAGAGCGACCTGCACCTCACCAGGGCCCAGGCCGAGAAGCGGCTCGCCGCCGAGCGGCGGGCCACGGCCGCCGAACCCAAGGCCCGCCGGGCCGCCGGGAGTTCACTCGGCGGCACCTGGTACGACGCCGACGCCGCGACCCTGACCGTGGGCCTCACCCCGGACGCGACGCGAGCGACCGTCCGAGCGGTACGAGCCACCGGCGCCGACGTCCGCACCGTCGCTCACACGGCCCGTGAACTCGCCGCCACCCAGGACCGCCTCGACCGGCTCACCGCCCCGGCGGGCGTGGCGAGTTGGCATGTCGACCCACGGGCGAGCACGATCGTCGTCAACGTCGTCGCGAGTGAGAAGGCCGACAACGATGTCCGGCGCTTCGTGGACCGGGCCCACCGCGCCGGCCCCGTCACCGTCCGGCACATCGCCACCGCGCCGCGGACCTTCGCCGCCGGAACCGTCGGCGGCGACCCCTTCTACACCGGCAACGTCCGCTGCTCCATAGGCTTCTCGGTGTACGGCGGGTTCATCACCGCCGGGCACTGCGACCAGCACACCGGCGCCGTCTACGGCTGGGACCGCAGCTACATCGGCAACTTCCAGGGCTCGTCGTTCCCGGACAACGACTACGCCTGGGTCAACGTGGGCAGCGGCTGGTGGACGGTGCCGGTCGTGCTCGGCTGGGGCACCGTCTCCGACCAGCTCGTGCGCGGGTCCAACGTGGCGCCCGTCGGCTCGTCCGTCTGCCGCTCGGGTTCGACCACGCACTGGCACTGCGGCACGGTCCTCGCCATGAACGAGACCGTCAACTACAGCCAGGGCGCGGTGCGTCAGATGACCAAGACCAGCGTCTGCGCCGAACCCGGTGACTCCGGCGGCTCGTTCATCAGCGGCGACCAGGCCCAGGGCGTCACCTCCGGCGGCTGGGGCAACTGCTCCGGCGGGGGCGAGACCTGGTTCCAGCCCGTCAACGAGATCCTCAACCGGTACGGCCTGACCCTCCACACCGCCTGAACCCGCGTGGGCTCGGCCACACTTGGGGTCGGGCCCACGCTTCACACACCGCCCCTGCCGTGCCGGCGGCCGACAGCAGGAGACAGAGCAGCCCGTCCGGCCCGCCGGAACTGCCCTTGCGCCCCACGGACGAGTGACCCGCAGCTCCGCGGGGTGCGGCGTGCTCCTGGACGAGAGGCTCCTGGGAGGCCCGGGTCGCCGTCGGCTCAGCGCGGGCGCGGCAGCGTCGGCACGATGGTTCAGTCGCGCGTGGGTGCGGTGCTCTCCCGGCGCTCTCCTCGGCGGGCCTCCCGTCGGCGGCGGCCGGAAGGTCAGCCGCGTGGGCGCGCGGCGCCCTTCCCGAGTCGTGCCCGCGGCGGCGCCGTGCTCGCCCGCAGCGCCAGCTGTGTCGGGACCAGGTCGTTGCCCGGGCGGACGCCGCCCGGGGTGCGGATCTGCTGGAGCGCCGTCCGCACACAACGGCGGCCCACCTCGGTGAAGTCCTGGTGGACGGTGGTCAGCGGCGGCACGAAGTAGGCGGCGTCCGGGATGTCGTCGAAGCCGACGACACTGACCTCGCCGGGCACCGAGACCCCGCGCTCGTGGAAGGCCCGCAGCAGGCCCAGCGCCATCTGGTCGTTGGCCGCGAACACCGCCGTGCAGTCGGGCTCGTCGGCCAGCGCGAGCCCGGCCGCGTACCCGGACGCCGCCGTCCAGTCCCCGTGCAGCGGCTCCGGCACCGGACACTCCGCCTCCTCCAGCACCGCGCGCCATGCCTGCGTCCGGCGCTGCCCGGCGAAGGAGGCCTCGGGGCCGGTCAGATGCCACACGGTGCGGTGGCCCAGGTCCAGCAGATGCCGTACGGCCTTGCGGGCGCCGTCGGCCTGGTCGGTGTCGACCACGCTGTAGCGGTCGCCGGCGTCGGAGTCCACGACGACGACATGCGCCCCCGGCGGGAGCTGGACCGTGCCGGTGTCCAGCAGATGGACCTCCATGATGACGATGACGGCGTCGACCGCCAGCTCGCCCATGCGGGTGAAGGCGCCCAGCACGTTGTCCTGGGTCGGCACGTCGATCGGGATCAGGGTGATCGCGTACCCCTCGGCCGCGGCGTGCGTGGCGATCGCCTCCACGGTGCGGCTGTTGCCGGTCGAGGCCAGGTCGAAGAGGATCACGCCGATGGTGTTGAACTGGCCGTAACGCAGGGCGCGGGCCGCGCTGTTGGGACGGTAGCCGAGCTCCCGCATCGCCGCGAGGACCTGCTCCCGCGTCGACTCGATCACCCCGGGGTGGCCGTTGGAGACCCGCGACACGGTCTGCGACGACACCCCCGCGAGCTGGGCCACGTCGGCCATGGACACCCGCTGTCTGCGGCGCCCGCCGGGCACCCCGGAACCGCCTCGCTCCACCACTGGTGCCTCCCTCGGCCGTCATGGACCCCGTCCCTGTCGCAAGGGATGTTACGTGTGGGAAACCTTGACGGTCGTCGGGGCGGATGCCACGATTCCGGCGCCGTGATGTTTACGTAAACATCCTGTCCCCCCGGAAGGGTACGTCGATGCGCAAGACCCCAGTCAGCACCCGCCTCAAGCCCCGTACACGGGCCGCCCTCGCCGCCGTCGCGATCGCCGCCGTCACCGGCGCCGGCCTCGCGGGCAGCCCCGCCTCCGCCGCGCCGAGCATCGACACCACCCAGTTCAAGGGGGTCAACTGGGCCGACCCGCGCGACAACTTCGCCGACGACCTGCTCCAGCTGTCCGGCCTGTCGACCAGCGACACCTACGCCCAGACCTATGCCAAGGCCAGCCGGATCATCTCCGGGTTCCGCGCCAACCTCGGCGCCAACACGGTCCGGCTGCCGATCAACCCGTACACGGTCAACGGCTCCTACTGGAAGTCCTACCGTGGGGTCATCGACGCCGCGACGGCCCACGGCTTCAAGGTGATCGTGTCCTACTGGGAGGGCACGGGTGACCGCAAGGACGGCTACATCGACGACGAGGCCACCTACTGGCCGATGTGGAACACGGTCGTCAAGGCCTACAAGGGCAACTCGAAGGTCTACTTCGAGCCGATGAACGAGCCCCACGGCTACACCGACACTGAGTGGGCCGACATCGCGGCCAAGTGGCTGGACACCTACAAGTCCGTGCCGCGCAACCGCGTCTTCGTCAGCGGCGCCGGCTACAACGACCACGTCACGTCCGTCTGCGCCGACCCGCGCCTGAAGGGCACGTACCTCTCCCTGCACCACTACGGCTTCTGGAAGTCGTACGCCACCTACGACGAGTGGGTCGCCGACCTCAAGGTGCGCATCGGCGACTGCGCCAACCGGACCGTCGCCGACGAGTTCGGCGCGCCGATGACCACGGGCCTGAACTACAACGTGAAGACGCCGGACGACAACTTCGTCAACTACATCCAGGCCGTCACCGACACCTTCCGCGAGCTGAAGATGGGCTCGGTGTACTGGCCGGGCCTGCGCACCGACGACATCTACTCGATACAGGAGCTGACCGGCGACCTGGCCAAGCCCTCGCTGAAGACCACCAACCAGTCCGGCGCGGACCGGCTGGCCTGGGCCTGGCAGCGCGGCAAGCCGGTCGGCGAGTGAGCTGATCCGGCGGGGTGCCGTCCGTCAGCCGGCGGACGGCACGCCCCGGGCCCGGTGGCGGCGGACCGCGTCGCGGTTGGCGCAGCGCTGGGAGCAGTAGCGCTGCCGTCCGGTGCGGGAGGTGTCGGCGAAGACCGTGGTGCACTCGGTGACCGCGCAGCGGCTGAGGCGGTGCATGCCGCGGCCCGCCAAGTGCAGTGCCGTGCCGACCGAGATGAGTGACGAGAGGACCTCGCCGAGCGGCTGGCGGTCGTCGCGGTAGTGCAGATGCCAGCCGCTGCCGACGTGATTGGTCATGCGGGGGTGGGCCGCCGCCGCGGCCAGCATCTCGTTGACCAGCGCGGCGCGTTCGCGCTCCTCGCTCGCTTCGACGACCTTCTCCCACGCGTCGAGCGTCGCCCCGACGCGATCGAGGTCCTCCGGCGTGACCGGCCCCTCCACCGCGACCCCGGCGGCCCGGCAGCGCTCCGCGAGCTCCCGGACGTCGGCCGGGCGGCGGTTGACCAGGTCGGCGGCGAGGTTCACGGCATCCGTGCCGTAAGGGTTGAGGTGCACAAGGTCATTACAGCAGGCTCGTCGGCATGGGACAACGCACCGCGATCCGCTCCGCAGTCCGTCAGGCGGGCGAGTACGACCTCGTCGAACTGCTGCGCCTGCGGGCCCTGTTGTTCGACGGTCTCGACGACTCCTTCTTCAACTCCGCGTCCGGGGACGAGGGATGGCTGGACGCCTTGGCCGTGGTCCTGCGGGAGCAGCTGACCGCGGACACCGTGCGCGTCCTCGTCGTGGACGGCGACGGCGGGCGGCTCGCCGCCTGCGGGATCGGTGTCGTCGAACAGCGGCTGCCCGGCCCGCACCTCGTCAACGGCCGGATCGGTCAGGTCATCGGCGTCGTCACCGACCCCGCGCAGCGGCGGCGCGGGCACAGCCGCGCGATCATGCGGGGGCTGCTCGACTGGTTCCGGGAGCGCGAGGTGGCCCGGGTGGACCTCTACGCCTCCGCCGAGGGTGAACCTCTCTACCGTGACCTGGGGTTCACCGACCATCCCGATCCCTCGCTGTACTGGCGCCCCTGAGACGCGGGTTCACCGCAGGTACGCCCCCAGCCTGGCGATCGCCGACGGGTTGCGCGGGCTCTCGACCAGGTCCACGTAGTCGAGGACGAAGATCCGCCGGTGCTTGACGGCGGAGACATGGCGCAGCGGGGCGTACGACAGCAGGAACTTCTTCTTCTGTTCGGCGCTCACGTCCCCGTAGTCGCAGATGACGATGACGTCGGGGTCGCGCTCCACGACGCTCTCCCAGCCGACGGTGGTCCAGGAGTCCTGGACGTCGTGCATGACGTTGACGCCGCCGGCCTCGCTGATGATCTGGTCGGGGGCGGCGTAGCGGCCCGAGGTGAAGGGCTGGTCCTGGCCGCTGTCGTAGAGGAAGACCTTGGGGCGCTTGGCCGGGGCCTTCGCGTGGACGTCGGCCACCTGCTTCCTGAAGCCGGCGATCAGTGTCGCCGCCCGCTTCTCGACACCGAACAGCTTTCCGAGGTTGGTGAGATCGGTGTACAGGGCGTCCAGGGGCGGCATGATGCCGCGCGCGGTCTCGGTACGGCCGTTGCGGCAGGACTCGGTGAGGACGTACGAGGGGATGCCGAGCTTCTTCAGGGCGTCCGGGGTGAAGCCGGCGTCCTCGCGGAAACCGTAGTTCCAGCCGGCGAGGACGAAGTCACCGCGGGCGTCGAGGACGTTCTCCTTGGTGAGCTGGTCCTTGGACAGCCACTTCACCCTGTCGTAGCCGTCCTTCCAGGGCACGCCGGTGAGATCGCCCTTGTCGTCGGGCATGGCGAACCCGGCCATCCGGTCCTCCAGGCCGAGCGCGAACATCAGCTCGGTGATACCGACGTCGTTGGTCACCACCCGTTCGGGAACCTTGTCGTAGGTCACCTTGTGGCCGCAGTTGGTGAGAGTGACGGCGGTGGACTTCGCGTCCTTCGCCGACTCCACCGACGCTCCGCATCCGGTGGCGGTGGCGGCGAGGCAGAGGGTGGCGGCGAGCAACTTGCGCATGGGAGTCCTTAGTCGGCGGGCAGGAGGTCGAAGAGGAGCTGAGTGACCCCGGTCTCGGGATGCCGTACGGGATGGCCGCGGACGCCGAACACCTCGGCCAGCAGCGTGGGTCGGAGCACGTCGTGCGGGGGACCCGAGGCGACGATCCGGCCGTCCGCGATCACGTACAGAAGATCGCAGTGCGCGGCGGCCAGGTTGAGGTCGTGCAGGGCGGCGAGCGCGGTCACGCCGCTGTCCCGGACCAGCCGCAGCACCTCCAACTGGTGGGCGATGTCGAGGTGGTTGGTCGGCTCGTCCAGGACCAGCACCCGCGGCTGCTGGGCGAGCGCGCGGGCGATCAGCACCCGCTGTTTCTCACCACCCGACAGGGAAAGGAACCCCCGGTCGGCGAGGTGGGCGACGCCGGTGCGTGCCATGGCCCGCGCGCAGATCTCCGCGTCGGACGCCGCCGTACGCTCCCGGTGCGGCAGCCGTCCCATGGCCACCACCTCGGCGACCGTGAAGTCGAACTCGGCCGCCGACTCCTGCGGCAGCGCGGCCAATGAGCGCGCGGCGGCCCTTGACGGCAGCGCGTGCACGTCGTCCCCGGCCAGCCGCACCACACCGGTGGTCGGCCGCAGCGCCCGGTACACACAGCGCAGCAGCGTCGACTTGCCGCTGCCGTTGGGGCCGACGAGCCCGACGAACGCCCCGCTGTCCACGGCGAGTCGAACCCCGTCGAGAATCCCGGCGACACTCACGTCCTCGATGTCGAGCCGCATGTCAGCGACCTCCGAACGCGTAGCCGCCGCGCCGCATGAGAAGGAGGAAGGCGGGCACCCCGACCACGGCGGTGATCACCCCGACCGGCAGTTCGGCGGGGGCGAGCAGCAGCCGGGACAGCACATCGGCCCACACCAGCAGGACGGCCCCGGCGAGCGGGGCCACGGCCAGCACCCGCCGGTGGTCGGCGCCGACCAGCATCCGTACGACGTGCGGCACCATCAGCCCGACGAACCCGATGGCCCCGCTCACCGCGACCACGGTCCCGGTCACGGCGGCGGTGACGAGGAACAACTCGCGCCGCAGCAGGGCCGCCCGGACCCCGAGCGCGGCCGAGGTCTCGTCGCCCATCGCCAGCGCGTTCAGCGACTCCGCCCGCCACCGCAGCCACGCCCACCCCGCCGCCACGGTCACCGCGACCAGCGGCACCTGGGTCCAGGTCGCCCCGCCCAGACTGCCCAGCAGCCACATCAGCGCCGACCGGGCCGCCTCGCCGCGCGCCGCCCCGAACACCATCACGGTGGTGACCGCCTCGAAGCCGTACGCCAGTGCGGTACCGGTCAGGACCAGCCGCAACGGAGTCAGCCCGTGCGGTGAACGGGCCACCGCGTACACCAGCACCATGGCCGCCAGCGCGGACAGGAACGCCGACACCGACAGCGCCCACACGCCGAGCTCCGCGAACGCCCCCAGCAGGATGACCGCGTTGGCGCCCACCGCAGCGCCCGAGGAGATGCCGAGCACGAACGGATCGGCGAGGGCGTTGCGCACCATCGCCTGGACGGCGACCCCGACGGCCGCCAGCCCCGCGCCGACGACCGCGCCGAGCACCACCCGGGGCAAGCGGATCTCCCAGACGATGGTGTAGGCGGCGGCGTCGTCCGCGTGCACGGTCCCACCGGTCAGGCCGGCCCACAGGAACCGGAGGACGTCCGCCCACCCGATCCCGGCCGCGCCCAGTCCCACGCCGCCGACGAGGGACGCGGCGAGAAGCAGTACGAGCCCGGCGACGAGCGGTGGCAGGGGTATGCGGCTGGGGGTGGGACTTCGGCGCACGGTCGGGGCGGTCCTTCGCCTGGGGCCGCCTGCGGAACTCGGTCAGGGAGGCGGCCCGTACGACAGCCATGCCGTGCGGTCCCCTCTCGCAGTCCACGGCGAGCAGTCAACGGGTCGCACCACCCACAGGCGATCGGGCTCACGCGACGGAGGTAGGGCGTCGCGCACACCGTTGCGGGTCAGCGCCGGACTCTCACCGGACTTCCCCCGCGGGAGGCTCCGGGAGCGTAGCAAACGTATGGGGTACCGGAGTTCAGCGGGCCGGGCGTCGGCCGGCTTCGTGCCGCACGCCCGCTCAGGCGGCCGTGGCCACGCGTTCGCGGGGCTCGTTGCGGCGGAAGGCCCAGGTCAGGTCCGGTTCCATGACGCAGCGGAACAGGCGGCGCACAGGCGGGGTGCACAGCAGGGTGACGACCGTCGCGGCGACGGCCGTCACGGCGACCGCCCCGAGGGGCTCGTGGACCCAGGCGGGGTCGTACCAGCCCCAGGGCTCGGAGCCCCGCGCGACGAACCCGTGCAGCAGATAGCCGTACAGCGTGCCCGCGCCCAGCGTGGTGAACCACGTCCGGCGCCCGGGCACCCAGGCGAGGAAGCACGCGACCAGCAGCGTCGAGCAGCCGAAGACCACCGGTGTCATCAACAGGCCTGACCAGCCCGGCGCGCCGAGTTCCTGGACGCTGTCCCGGTGGTAGAACCAGGCCCCGCTCATCCGCGGCACCGCCCAGTACGCGACACCCAGCGCGCCCACGAACACCGGCACCGCCAGCACACGCGCCGAGCGGCGGCGCACCAGCCGGAGATGCTCCGGCCTCAGGCAGAGGCCCAGGACGAAGTACGGCAGGAACTGGAGTGTGCGCTGGAGATCGAGGTCCTCGCCGATCGACGGCGTCATGCTCGCGGCCACGGCCACACCGAGGGCGAGCGGCAGCGGCCACCGCACCGACCGCCACACCGGGGTCGTCAGCCGCCAGATGAACAACGCGGCCAGGAACCAGGTCAGATACAGCGGTTCCAGGAGGCTGACCGGCCGGTCCGGGGCGCCGTCGGTCCACCTCGTCCAGAGGGTGTACGCCGTCTCGAAGACGACGTAGGGGAGGGCGACCCCCGTCACCAGCCGTCTCAGCCGCCGCGGGCTCGCGTCGAAGGACCGGGAGAAGTAGCCGGCGACGACGATGAACGCCGGCATGTGGAAGGCGTACACGAGCATGTAGAGCGCGCTGACCGTCCGGCTGCCGTCCCGCAGCGGCTCCCACGCGTGCCCGGTCGCGACCAGGAGGATCGCCAGGTACTTGGCGTTGTCGAAGAACGCGTCACGTTCCGCGGTGGGGCGGCCGGGCTCGGGTGGGGTCGACGGGACCACGGTGGCGGGAAGCGGGGACATCCCCCGCGCCTGACCACTTCGGGGCGCCTCAAACGTCCACGGCAGGGTGCTTCGTGGCGCCTCGCCGGTGGGCGGTCACCTCAGGCGGCGGGCCGCACCAGGCCCGTCTCGTAGGCGAAGACCACCGCGTGGACGCGGGCGCGTGCCCCGATCTTGGCGAGGATGTGGCTGACGTGGGACTTCACGGTCGTCGGGGCGATGTTCAGCCGGGCCGCGATCTCGGCGTTGGACCAGCCGGCGGCGATGGCGGTGAGGACGTCGCGTTCCCGCTCGGTGAGCGTGTGCAGACCGACCCCGTTCGCGGCGGGGCGGACCGGCTGCTGCTGCCGGACGGTGTCGATGAGGGCGCGGGTGAGATTGGGGGTGATGACGGCGTCCCCGACGCCCACGACCCGGATCGCCGCGATCAGTTCCTCGGGGGCGGCGTTCTCCAGCACGAAGCCGCCGGCTCCGGCCCGCAGGGCGGCGGAGGCGTACTGCTCGTGGGTGTCGGGGATGAGGACGAGGACCCGCGGCGGCCGGGTCGCGGCTTCGGCGAGACCGGGGGCGGCGGCGAAGGCCGGAGGGTGCGTGATCCGGCGGATGACATCGATGCCGTCGGTGTCCTGGACGCGGCCGTCCAGCAGGACGACGTCGGGGCGGAGCACGGCGCTCATCCGGACCGCCTCGGCGCCGGTGGTCGCCTCGCCGGCGACGGTCAGGTCGGTCTGGTCCGTCAGGAGCATGCGCAGGCCGAGCCGCTGGAGCGACTGGGTGCTGACGATGAGGACAGAGGTCATGGGCGACCCTCCTGAACGAAACGGTTTCGTTCGCTTGAGCCTCAGCATAGCCCCGCCACCAGAGAAACGACATCGTTCTCCTCGTGGTCTGGATCACCTCTCCGGCCGGCGGCGAGCGTGCCTGGCTCAGAGGAAGAGCGTCCCTGGATCGAGCCCGGACAGGACCCGCCCGTACAGCTCCAGATTGGTCGCCGGATTGACGAAGGAGTGCAGGTTGAGGGCGTGCAGATCGCGTACCGCCCGCTGCACGGGCACCTCCCGGTGCAGCGAGGACGCGCCGGACGCGGAGGCGATCAGATCGACCGCCTCCTTGCACAGCCGCGCCACGTACCCGCTCTGCGCCCGGATTCTCGCGCGCTCCTCCCGGGTGTACGGCTCCCCGGCCTCGACGCGCGCCACGATGTCGTCCGTCAGCAGCTCGGCACAGGAGATCTTCATCGCCGCCTCGGCTGCCTGGAGATGCGTCACGGTCGCCTCGTGCTGCCGCTCGTGGAACGTGTACGTGATGCCCCGCCGGTGGATGCGTTCGGTGAACTCCGCCAGGGACGCCCGCGCCAGACCGAGCGCGTGCGGGGCCGTCCAGACGCAGAACATCAGCAGGACCGGCATCCGGTAGAAGGGGTCGTCGGCGTTCGCCTTCGACGGGAACTCGCCCGCCAGCAGCGGGCCGACGGGCAGGACGCGGTGCGCGGGGACGAGGACGTCATGGGCGACCACGCTGTTGCTGCCGGAACCGGCCAGCCCGGAGACGTGCCAGTCGTCCAGGATCTCCAGCTCGGCCATCGGCACGGCCGTCCACAGCACCTCGGGCGGCCCGTCGCCGGACTCGACCCGGACCGTCAGCAGATGCCAGTCGGCGTCCTGGCAGCCGGTGGCGAAGCCCGAGGTGCCGTTGACGAGATAGCCGCCGTCCACCGCGACGGCGGTGGGGCCCGGGATGAGCGTGCCGCCGACCCGGACGTCGGGGCCGGTGAAGATCTCGTCCTGCGCCTCGTCGGGGAAGAGCGCCGCGATGAACGCGCAACCCGCCTGGATCAGGGCCATGAACCCGGCGGAGCCACACGCCCCGGCGACCTCGGCCAGCGCGTCGACCTGGGTACGCGGCCGTGACTGGTAACCGCCGTACCGCCGGGGGACGTTCATCCGGTAGACCCCGGCCTCGGTGAGCGCCGCGACGACCTCGCCCGTCACCCGCCTCTCCTGCTCGGTCCGCAGCGCGTGCTCGGCGATCAGCGGCCTGATGTCCCGTACACGTTGGACGAGTTCGGAGTCGGAGCGGGGTTCCGGCGCTGATGTCATGGACGCCCTCCGGGATCGTCTGACGGGTCATCACCGTGACGCGGCGCGGACCGGGACGTCAATCCCCCCTCGTACGGAGACAGTTGAAGTCGGCCGCTGCGTGCGTCCGCGCCGTGTCCGTCCCCACGGCTTGAGCACCGAGATCACGGTCATGAAGACGTACGCGCTCGACGAGACGATCGGCCCGAACAGGACGTCACCGGTGTCCGGCAGCGGATGCCCCGCGGCCACGGCGGCGACCGCGGAGTTCACGGCCGGGCGCAGGACGAACGCCGTGGCGGTGAGCGTGGCGAGGGTCAGCCAGAACTTCGTGACGACCCAGCGATGCCGCGCGAGTCCCCACGGCGTGCCCAGCGACAGCAGCAGGCCGCTGACGAAGGTGAGGAGCGCGAGGGGGAGAAGCAGCCAGTCGGCGAACACCTTCATGGCCCGGACCGAGGACTCCACGGTCACCGGGTCGCCGGTGGTGGCCGCGGTGATCCCGAGTGCGAGCAGGCCGAAGGTGAGCCCGAGCCAGCCGGCCGAGGCGACGACATGGACCACGAGGGAGCCCTTGCGGGCCGGGCGGCTGAGTTTCATGGGACCTACGGTGCCCGGGCGGGTGGGGCGAGGGCGTCTGACAGGGGGAGTAATCCGGTGTACTGAGGGGGGAGTACGCCGTCACCCCTTCGGCAGGAACTCGCTCAGGGCGTCGATGAGGTGGTCGAGGGCTGGGTGCCGCGTGGAGCGGTCGGTCGTGACCGTGCGGCCGTCGAAACGGAGTTCGTACCGGAACAGGTCGGCGGCGCCAGTGTTGACCGTGACGTCGGGGACCTCGTCCAGCGCCGGGTCGCCGAGCAGCGTCCGCAGTTCCTCGAACTCGGCCCCGCTGGCACGGCGCACCGCGGACCTACTGCTGTCGCGAGCGTGCACGGTGCCGTCGCCGCGCAGGACCACCTGCTGGGAGACGCCGGCGAAACCGCCGCTGATGTTCATGGCCACGAGCTGCTGGCCGGAGCTGGTGACCGGCGTCGGCGTGGGGGAGGGTGTCGGAGTGGCGGTGTCGACGGTCACCCGCGATGGATCAGCGGCAGAACCGCCGCTGCCCTCGGCGCCGCAACCGGCCACGGCGAGCGCGCCAACGACCGCCAGCGCGACGGCACTTCTACGGAACACGCGGCCCGCCTTCCGGTGTGCGCACCTTGAGGATCTGCTCGTCGACATAGAGGATCTCCAACTGGCTTTCCCGCAACCGGCGTTCCTCCAAGAGGCAGCCCGCCGCGTCACCGCGGCCGAGGGGACGCTCCCTGAACGTGCCGTCCGCCGCGAACTCCAGCCCCCGGCGGCCCCGCGCGGGAGGGAAGGGATAGCCGGCGGGGCGGTACACGGTGACGCCGGGGGAGTCCTCCTCGTAGGAGTGGACCCATGTTCCGATCAGCTCCGGTGGTGGGCCGCTCATCGCGGGCACCTCCTCTCCCATGCAAGTTGAGCCGGAAACTGTCCAGTTGACCCGATACGGAAGGCAACGACGTACTTACCGCCGATTTCGCGAATCCGCTGTCCGCGCCCGTGCGGTCGCCCTACCGTAAACCTCAACGGGCCCGTTCCACCCTCACCTCCGCGTCGTGCAGACGTGGCCTTCGTCAGGCGGTGCAGCGTGCCCGAGAACGAGAACGAGAACGAGATCGACCAGACCACCCCCGCCCCCGCCCGCCGCGTCTGCGGCACGATGCCGGTCCACCGGCGGCTGCTGACCGAGAACCCCGCCTACGCCGTCGCCCGGGAGGCGGTGGAGAACCGGGCCTTCGCCTTCGAGACGGGCCTGGAGAGTTCGGCCCGCATCGGGGTGACGGTCATCCCGGTGGTCGTGCACATCGTCCACCACACACCCGAGCAGGACATCGCCGACGAGCAGATCCTCAGCCAGATCGAGGTCCTGAACCAGGACTACCGGATGCTCAACCCGGACGTCTCGGACGTCCCCGCGGTCTGGCAGTCGCTCACCGCCGACTGCCGGATCGAGTTCGCGCTCGCCACCCAGGACCCCTTCGGCGCGCCCACCAGCGGCATCACCCGCACCGAGACGGCGACGGACAGCTTCCGCACGGACGACACCATCAAGTTCACGTCCAGCGGCGGCCGTGACGCCTGGCCCGCCGACCAGTACCTCAACCTCTGGGTGGCCCCTCGCCTCGAAGAGCCGCAGGCCGGGGAGATCCTCGGCTACGCCCAGTTCCCCGGCGGCCCGGCCGAGACCGACGGCGTCGTCATCGGCCACAGCTACCTCGGTACGACGGGGACGGCCCGGGCGCCGTTCGACCTCGGCCGGACCGCCACCCACGAGGTGGGCCACTGGCTCAACCTGTTCCACATCTGGGGCGACGACGGCCAGGGGTGCAGCGGCAGCGACTTCGTCGAGGACACCCCCAACGCGGGCGGCCCCAACTTCGGCACCCCCACCTTCCCGCACGTGACCTGCAACAACGCACCCGACGGGGACATGTTCGTCAACTACATGGACTACACGGACGACGTGGGGATGTTCATGTTCACCCAGGGGCAGGCGGCCCGGATGGACGCGACCCTCGAAGGTGCCCGGTCCTCCTTCCTCAAGCCCTAGCGTTCGCGGGCGGCGCGCAGCAGATGGTCGCGTACGACGGCCACGTGCGGGTTGCCCGAGACGCCGGGGCGCTGCACCAGGAAGCCGGTGTTGATGGGCGGGTCATCCGGGTCGTGCAGCAGGACCAGCGCACCGGACGCCAGCTCGTCGGCACAGAGATAGCGGGGCAGGACCGAGAACCCCGTACCGCCCACGACCGCCGCCCTGACCCCGTTCAGGTCGGGCATCGTCACCGAGGGCGGGCAGACCAGGCGCTTGCCGAACACATGCCGCCAGTAGCGGCGGACGATCGGCAGGTCCTCGGCGTACGCGACCAGGGGGACGCCGTGCAGCGCGGCGGCCCCCTCCGTCGCGACGCGCCCCGGGCCGCCGATCCGTTCCGCCCAGGCGGCCCCGGTGACCAGCACGAACTCCTCGTCGTTCAGCGGCACCGAGGCCAGGGTCCGGCCGCGGGGGCGGAAGGTGGCGATCACCAGGTCGTGCCGGCCCGCGCGCAGGTCGTCGAGGAGCGGCTCGGTCAGTCCGGGCGTGACACGCAGTCGTACGCCCCTCTCCACGAGCGGTGCGATGCCCGGCAGCACGGAACGGGTCAGGAACTCGGCGGGGCCGGCCAGGTGCACCGGCTCGGCCGGGGTGTCCTCCGGCTGGGCCACCGTGGCGAGCGCGTCCAGCGGTTCGACGACCCGCGCGGCCAGTTCGTCGGCGTAGGGTGCGGGCGCCACCCCGCGGGCGAGGCGCTCGAAGAGCTCACGGTCCAGCTGCCGCTCCAGGGCGCGGATCTGGGTGGTCACCGTGGGCTGCGACAGGCCCAGCAGACGGGCGGCGGCGGTGAAGGAGCCGGTGCGGTACACGGTCAGGAAGGTGCGCAGCAGGTTCAGGTCCAGGGGGCCTCCGGCCGGGTGGTCATTGGATTCCCTATCTCTCATATATGTGAGCCTATTGGATTTCTATGGGTGGGGTGGCCTACGTTCGAAGCATGTCAAAGATCCTCTTCGTGATGACCGGCGCCGACCACTGGACGCTCGCCGACGGCACCCTGCACCCCACCGGCTTCTGGGCCGAGGAAGCCGTCGCCCCGTACCAGGCCTTCAAGGCCGCGGGGCACGAGATCGTCGTCGCCACCCCCGGCGGGGTCGTCCCCACCGTCGACAAGGGCAGCCTCGCGCCCGAGTACAACGGCGGTCAGGAGGGCGCCGACCGCACCGCCGCCGCGCTCGCCGCGATGACCGAGCTGCGGCAGCCGGTCAAGCTGGCGGACGTCGACCTCGACGACTACGCCGCCGTCTTCTACCCCGGCGGCCACGGTCCCATGGAGGACCTGGCCGTCGACGCCGGCTCCGGCGAGCTGCTGACCCTCGCCCTGGAGTCCGGGAAGCCCCTCGGCGTGGTCTGCCACGGCCCGGCCGCGCTGCTCGCCGCGGTGAAGGACGACGGCACCAACGCCTTCGCCGGCTACCAGGTGGCCGCGTTCACCAACGACGAGGAGATCCAGGGCGGCCTCGCCGACAAGGCCAAGTGGCTGCTCCAGGACCGGCTCACCGAGGCGGGCGTACAGGTCCAGGTGGGCGAGCCGTGGGCCCCGAAGGTCGTCGTCGACCGCAACCTCGTCACCGGTCAGAACCCGGCCTCCTCCGCCCCGCTCGCGGGCGAGCTGCTGAAGAAGCTGGGCTGATCACAGCGCACAGCGCAAAGAGCACAGCGCCCGCCGGTGTCGTCCGGCGGGCGCCGTGCTCTTCCCCGGTACGGATCGTTCAGTTCGCCGCCTTGAACGACCGCAGCCGTAGCGAGTTCCCCACCACGAACACCGACGAGAAGGCCATGGCCGCCCCGGCGAGCATCGGGTTGAGCAGTCCGGCCGCGGCGAGCGGCAGGGCGGCCACGTTGTAGGCGAACGCCCAGAACAGGTTGGACCGGATGGTGCCGAGGGTCCGCCGGGCCAGCCGGATGGCGTCCGCCGCCGCGCGCAGGTCTCCGCGTACGAGGGTCAGGTCACCGGCCTCGATCGCGGCGTCCGTGCCCGTCCCCATGGCGAGACCGAGGTCGGCCTGGGCCAGTGCGGCCGCGTCGTTGACGCCGTCGCCGACCATCGCCACCGAACGCCCCTCGCCCTGAAGGCGCTTGACGACATCGACCTTGTCCTGCGGCAGCACCTCGGCGATGACGTCCTCGGGCGCGATGCCGACCTCGCGGGCGACGGCCCGCGCCACCGCCTCGTTGTCGCCGGTCAGCAGGATCGGCGTCAGATCCAGCGCCCGCAGCCGGGTGATCGCCTCGGCGCTGGTCTCCTTGACCGCGTCAGCGACCTCCAGCACGGCCCGTGCCTCGCCGTCCCAGGCGACCGCGATCGCCGTACGACCGGACGCCTCGGCCTCCGCCTTCACCAGGGCCAGTGTCCCCGGAAGCGCGATCGCCCACTCTTCGAGCAGCCGCTCCCGGCCCACCAGCACCGCGTGCCCGTCGACGATCCCCTGCACGCCCAGTCCCGGGACGTTGGCGAAGTCCTCGGGTGTCGGCAGCGAGCCGAGCTTCTCCAGTGCCCCGTCGGCCACGGCGCGGGCGACCGGATGCTCGGAGGCGTGTTCCAACGCGCCCGCCAGGCGCAGGACTTCGGCCTCGTTCGTGCCCTCGGCGGTGTGGACGGCCAGCAGCGTCATCCGGCCCGTGGTGACCGTGCCGGTCTTGTCGAGGACGATCGTGTCGACCCTGCGCGTGGACTCCAGGACCTCAGGGCCCTTGATGAGGATGCCGAGCTGCGCGCCGCGCCCGGTACCGACCAGCAGCGCGGTCGGCGTCGCGAGACCCAGGGCGCACGGGCAGGCGATGATCAGCACGGCGACCGCGGCGGTGAACGCGGCCGTCAGTCCGGCGCCGTTGCCCAGCCAGAAACCGAGGGTGCCGAGCGCGAGGGCGATCACGATCGGGACGAACACCGCGGAGATCCGGTCCGCGAGCCGCTGCGCCGCCGCCTTCCCGTTCTGCGCGTCCTCCACCAGCCGTGCCATACGGGCGAGTTGGGTGTCGGCGCCGACCCGCGTGGCCTCGACGACGAGCCGTCCGCCGGCGTTGACCGTGGCACCGATGACCGCGTCCCCCTGGGCGACCTCCACCGGCACGGACTCGCCGGTCAGCATCGAGGCGTCCACGGCCGAGGAGCCCTCGACCACCGTCCCGTCGGTGGCGATCTTCTCGCCGGGCCGCACCAGGAACCGCTCGCCGACCTTCAACTCACCCACGGGCACCGTCCGTTCACGCCCGTCGGACCCGATCACGGTCACGTCCTTGGCGCCCAGCTCCAGCAGCGCCCGCAGGGCGGCACCCGCCTTGCGCTTGGAGCGCGCCTCGAAGTACCGCCCGGCCAGGATGAAGGCGGTGACACCGGCGGCGGCCTCCAGATAGATGTTGCCGGCGCCGTCACCGCGGGCGACCGTCAGCTCGAAGGGGTGCTTCATGCCCGGTGTGCCGGCCGTCCCGAAGAACAGCGCCCACAGCGACCAGCCGAACGCGGCCAGCGTGCCCACCGAGATCAGCGTGTCCATGGTCGCGGCGCCGTGCCGCGCGTTGGTGAACGCCGCCTTGTGGAAGGGCCATGCGGCGTACGTGACGACCGGTGCCGCCAGCGTGAGCGACAGCCACTGCCAGTACTCGAACTGGAGGGCCGGAATCATCGCCATCGCGACGACGGGCAGGGCGAGCAGTGCCGCGGTGGTCAACCGCTGCCGCAGCGTGCGCAGTTCGTCGTCCACCGGCTCGTCGCCCCCGGGTTCCTTCGGCGGTGACGGCTCCTGTGCCGTGTACCCGGTCTTCTCGACGGTCGCTATCAGGTCCCGCACGGAGACGTCACCGGCATAGCTGACCTTCGCCTTCTCGGTCGCGTAGTTGACCGTGGCGGTGACCCCGTCCATGCGGTTGAGCTTCTTCTCGATGCGGGCGGCGCAGGAGGCGCAGGTCATGCCGCCGATGGCGAGCTCGACCTCGGAAGAGGCGGCCTCGGAGGGGGCTCCGGTCGCGGTGGTGGTCATCGCTGCTGCTCCTCGTGGGCTGGATAGGGGGCGGGGGTATCTTCGCCGTGACTCACGGTATACCCATGGGGGGTACCCAGCGCAAGCGGTCCCAGCGGTTGACTTTATACCCCCTGGGGGTATTGTCGACTGCGTTGAGGCCCCGCGACCGACGTTCGGCGGCCGTGATCACCGAGGAGCTGGCCATGCATGCAGGACTCAAGATCTCCGCGTTCGCCGCCGCGCTCGCCGCGACTTTCGGAACCGCTTATGGGGTGGGCAAGGGCATCGACCCGGTCGTCACGGAGAGTGCGCCCGCTTCCCATGACCGTCACGAAGGAGGGGGTGAGGAGGCGGGGCACGAGGAGAGCCCGGCCGGCGGGCTCCAGATCTCCGAGGGCGGCTACACCCTCGACCTGAGCACCCCGAGCGTCACGGCCGGGCAGCGCTCCGAGCTGCGGTTCGCCGTACGGGACGCGGCGGGCCGTGCCGTCACCGCGTACCAGCGCGAGCACGACAAGGAACTCCACCTCATCGTCGCCTCACGCGACCTCGTCACCTACCGTCATCTGCACCCCACCCGCGCCGCCGACGGCACCTGGAGCATCCCCGTGTCCCTGCCCCGCGCGGGCGGCTACCGCGTCTTCGCCGACTTCACCCCGGCGAAGAAGGGTGCCGAGAACCTCGTCCTCGGCGCGGACCTGGCCGCCTCGGGTGCCTACGCGCCCCAGAAGTTCCCGGCTCCGAGCGGCACCGCCACCGTCGATGGCTACAAGGTCGAGCTGACCGGCGGCCTCACCCCGAACACCGCGACGGAACTCAAGCTCAAGGTCTCCCGCGCCGGCCGCCCCGTCACCGACCTCCAGCCCTATCTCGGCGCCTACGGCCACCTGGTGGCCCTGCGCTCCGGCGACCTCGCCTATCTCCACGTCCACCCCAACGCCGGGACCGGCTCCGGCCCGGACGTCTCCTTCATGGCCACCGCCCCCAGCGGCGGAACGTACCGCCTGTTCCTGGACTTCAAGCACGCGGGCCAGGTCCACACGGCGGCGTTCACGGTGACGACCGGTGCGGGGCACGGGGAGGCCGAGGGCGGTCACGGTCACTGACCCGGACATACGGCGACCCGCCGCTGCACGGGCAGTGGCGGGTCACTTCATGCCGACTACGTCTCAGGGCTGGTTGGTGAGATAGCCGCCCATGCTGGTGAAGTACTCGGTCGCGGGCAGCTCGCGGCCGTCCTCGGTGCGTACGCGGGTGATGGCCAGCCCATGGTTGCGGCCCGTGCGCGCGTCGGCCCCGGCGACGATGACGACACCCTCGCCCTCGCGATAGAAGATACGGCCGGGCGTCCCGCCGTACCGGCCCTCGGAGACGACCGAGGCGAGGACTTCGATCCGCCGGCCCTTGTGGAAGGTGAACGCGCTCGGGTACGGCTCCGACTGGGCGCGGACCAGGCGTTCGAGGTCCTCCGCCGGCCAGGTCCAGTCGATGCGGCTGTCCTCGATGGAGCGCTTGTGGAAGAAGCTGGCCTGCGAGCGGTCCTGCCGGGTGAACTCCGTCTGCCCGGAAGCGATATGAGCGAGCGCGCCGAGGGTGACCGGGGCGATGAGGTCGACGGTCCGGTGGAAGAGGTCGGTCGCGGTGTCCGTCGGCCCGACCGGCACCGCCTCCTGGCGCACGATGTCACCGGCGTCGAGTTCGTCGTTCATCAGGTGCGCGGTGACGCCGACTTCGGACTCGCCGTTGATCAGGGCCCAGATCAGCGGGGAGAACCCGGCGTACTTCGGCAGCAGCGCGTCGTGCACGTTCAGGGTGCCGTGCCGGGGCAGGCCGAAGATGCGCGGGGGGATCCAGGTACGCCAGTTGTTGGCCACGATGATGTCCGGGTCGGCCTCCTTGAGGCGCGCGAACAGCTCGTCGTCGTCAGGGCGGTTGCGGATCACGACCGGCACGCCGTGCTCCTCGGCGAGGTCGGCGACCGAGTCGCTCCAGATCTTCTCGTAGGCGTGCTCGCTCTTGGGGTGGGTCACCACCAGGACCACGTCGTGCTCGGAGTCCAGCAGGGCGCGGAGGGTCCGGTGCCCCCAGGTCTGATAGCCGAACATGACGACCCGCATGCGGTTCCTCCTCGGAGCAGGGACTGACCAGGCGTCAGTAAAGCAAGGCTTACCTAAGTGCACAACGGTGCACTGCCTATCGACAGTTCCACAGGATGAGCTTAGCCTTACCTAAGTTTTGGGCCGCCCCTCCGTAGGCGTGCCCATCCACCCGCAGGATGGGAGTGACATGGCACAGACTCTTCCTGACGACGCATCACTGATCCACGACCTCATAGGCGTGGGCTTCGGCCCCTCCAACGTGGCCATGGCGATCGCACTGAGCGAGCACAACGCGCGCGTCGACCGGCAGGAGGGGGTCAGCGCTCACTTCTTCGAGCAGCAGCCGAGCTTCGGCTGGCACCGCGGGATGCTGATCGACGACGCGACCATGCAGGTGTCCTTCCTCAAGGACCTGGTGACGCTCCGGAACCCGGCCAGCGAGTACAGCTTCCTCTGCTATCTGAAGAGCAAGGGGCGGCTGATCGACTTCATCAACCACAAGAACCTGTTCCCGCTGCGGGTGGAGTTCCACGACTACTTCGAGTGGGCCGCCGCCCAGGTCGACGCCATGATCTCGTACGGCCACGAGGTCGTCGCCGTCTCCCCGGTCGTCCGTGACGGCGTCGTCGACCATCTGGAGGTGACGGTCCGCTCCGCCGAGGGGCTTGCCCTGCACCGGGCCCGCAACCTCGTCATCGGCACCGGCCTGCGCCCCCTCATGCCGGAGGGTGTCGAGCGCACCGACCGCGTCTGGCACAACGCCGAACTCCTCGGCAAGGTCGAGGAGTTAGACGGCCTCTCCCCGTCCCGGTTCGTCGTCGTCGGCGCCGGACAGAGCGCCGCCGAGAACGTCGCCTATCTGCACCGCCGCTTCCCCGAGGCCGAGGTCTGCGCCGTCTTCTCCCGCTACGGCTACAGCCCCGCCGACGACAGCGGCTTCGCCAACCGGATCTTCGACCCCGACGCGGTCGACACGTACTTCGCCGCCCCCGACGACGTCAAACGGCAGCTCATGGGCTACCACGGCAACACCAACTACTCCGTGGTGGACATTGATCTGATCGACGACCTGTACCGGCAGATGTACCAGGAGAAAGTCCTCGGCACCGAGCGGCTGCGCTTCCTCAACGTCTCCCGCCTCGTCGGCGTCGAGGAGCGGCCCGACGGGGTGCGAACCACCGTCAAGTCCCTTGTCACCGGCGAGGAAACCCCGCTGGACGCCGACGTCGTGGTCTTCGCCACCGGCTACAGCCCCGCCGACCCCCAGGGCCTCCTCGGGGAGGTCGCCGACCTCTGTCTGCGCGACGACGAGGGCCGGCTGCGCGTCGAACGCGACTACCGCATCGCCACCCGCCCCGAACTCCGCTGCGGTATCTACCTCCAGGGCGGCACCGAGCACACGCACGGCATCACCTCGTCCCTGCTCTCCAACACCGCCATCAGGGTCGGCGAGATCCTCGACTCCGTCCTCAAGACCGCCTCCGACGAGGCCCGTCCGATCGTCGACGGGATCGGCAGCTCCGCCGCCCGCTGACAACAGCCGCCCACTGGTTCGATCAAAGGGATGACGTACGTCCACATGGGCATGACCGCAGTCGAGCGCGCCGCGCCCCGAGACTCAACTCCCGCCCGCAGGAGGCGAGTTGCGGGTCTGGGTGTGCTGGTGGTGGTCCTCGTGATCACCGGAGCGGTGTCCCTGGCCGTCGGTGCGCGCGCGTTGAGTCCCGGCGAGGTGTGGCACGGGCTGTTCGCGGCGCCGGAGGCCGACCAGCGGCTCACCGAGATCCGACTCATCGTCCGGACGGTCCGGGTGCCCCGGACGGTGCTCGCCGTGGTGGCGGGCATCGCCCTGGGCGTGGGCGGGGCGCTGATCCAGGGCTACACCCGCAACCCGATCGCCGACACCGGTCTGTTGGGGGTGAACGCGGGCGCGTCCTTCGCGGTGGTCTCGGCGATCACCCTGTTCGGGCTCACCAACCCCTTCCAGTACGTCTGGTTCGCCTTCCTGGGCGCGGCGGTCGCGGGTGTCGTGGTCTTCGGCCTCTCCAGCTTGGGCCGGGGCGCCGGCAACCCGCTGACGCTCGCCCTGGCCGGACAGGGCGTCGCGGTGTTCCTCGCCGCGATGACCACGGCGATCGCGCTGACCGACCAGGCGGCGCTGAACGCGCTGCGGTTCTGGAACGCCGGGTCCGTGGCGGGGGTCGGCTTCGGTGTCATCTGGCCGGTGACCGCGTTCATCACCGTCGGCCTGGTCCTGGCGCTCAGCACCCTGCCCGCCATCAACCTCCTCAACCTCGGTGACGACGTGGCCCGGGGGCTCGGCGTGAACATCGCGCTGAGCCGGACCGTCGGCATCCTCGCCATCACCCTCCTCGCGGGCGCGGCGACGGCGGCGTGCGGCCCCATCGCCTTCCTCGGGCTGATGGTCGCCCACGTGGCCCGGTACCTGACCGGCCCCGACTACCGCTGGCTGGTGCCGTACGCCGGACTGCTGGGCGCGATCGTGCTGCTGGTGTGCGACATCGTGGGGCGCCTTGTGGTCCGGCCGGGTGAACTGGACGCCGGGGTCGTCGTCGCCCTCCTGGGCGCGCCGTTCTTCGCGGCGCTGGTGTGGCTCGGAAAGGTCAAGAACACGTGAACGGGGCGGAGTTGATGAGCGCGGGCCCGAAGGCGGCGGTGCTGCCGGGCGTACGGCTGGGCCGGGTGTCGTTCGTGTGGCGGCCCTGGCTCCTGGCCGTCACGCTGCTGCTGGCGGCCATGACCTTTCTGCTGTTCTGTCTCTCCATCGGCATCGGCGACTTCCCCATCGGGCTGCCCCAGGTGATCGCCACGATCTTCGGCCACGGCGAGCCGGTCGACGAGTTCGTCATCATGGACCTGCGGCTGCCCCGGGCCCTGGCCGGACTCGTCGTCGGGGTCGCCCTCGGGGTGTCCGGCGCCATCACCCAGTCCCTCGCGCGCAATCCGCTGGCCAGCCCGGACGTCCTCGGGATCACCTCGGGCGCCGGCGCGGTCGCCGTGTTCCTGGTGACGGTGTCGGGCGGCACCGCCGCGGCGATCGTGAACTCCGTCGGACTGTCGGCGGCGGCGCTCGGCGGCGGCCTCGGCACCGGGCTGCTGGTGTACTTCCTGGCGTGGCGGCGCGGCCTCGACGGCTTCCGGCTCATCCTCATCGGCATCTCCGTGACCGCCGTGATGGAGGCGATCACCACCTGGCTGCTGGCCACGGCCGACATCAGGGACGTGGCAAGGGCGCAGACGTGGCTGGTGGGCTCGCTGGACGACCGGGGCTGGGACGAGGTGTGGACGGCCCTGTGGTGCACGCTCGTCCTGCTCGCCGTCGTGTCGTGCGTGGCCTTCCCGTTCAAGCCGCTGCACTTCGGCGACGAGGTCGCCGCGGGCCTGGGCGTCCGGTACACGCGCGTGCGGGCGGTCATGCTGCTGTGCGCGGTCCTGCTGGCCGGCGCGGCGGTGAGCGCGGCGGGCCCGGTCCCGTTCGTCGCGCTGGTCGCGCCGCAGGTGGCGCTGCGTCTGACCCGCTGCCCGACGCCTCCGTTGACGGCCTCGGGGCTGGTCGGGGCGCTGCTGCTGACCGGCGCCGACCTGGTCGCCCGTACCGCGCTGCCGGTGAGCCTGCCGGTCGGCGTGGTGACCGCCGCGATCGGGGGGCCCTTCCTCGTCTATCTGCTGGTGCGGGCCAACGTCCGGTAGATGATGCGAGAGTCAGGTAAGCCTAAACGTAGGGGGCCTTGTGGTCGCTCAGGACATCATCCGGGTCACGTCCGCCGTCGGGCAGGTCGCACGGCTGACGGCTGAGGACGTCACCGTCGGATACGGCGGCCGGACCGTCCTCGACGGGCTCGACGTGACCGTGCCGCCCGGAGTGATCACCACCATCATCGGCCCCAACGGCTGTGGCAAATCAACCCTGTTGAGGACCCTGTCGAGGCTGCTGAAGCCGACCCGGGGCACGGTCCTGCTCGACGGTGACGACATCGCCCGGCTCAGGACCCGGGACGTGGCGAAGAAGCTCGGCCTGCTGCCGCAGACGCCGGTCGCGCCCGAGGGGCTCACCGTGGCCGACCTGGTCGCCAGGGGCCGGCATCCGCATCAGAGCTGGCTGCGGCAGTGGTCCTCGGACGACGCCGCCGTGGTGGAACGGGCGTTGGCCATGACCGGCGTCTCGGACCTCGCCGACCGGCCTGTCGACACCTTGTCCGGCGGACAGCGGCAGCGCGTCTGGATCTCGATGACCCTGGCCCAGGGCACCGATCTGCTGCTGCTGGACGAGCCGACCACCTACCTCGATCTGGCGCACGCGATCGAGGTCCTCGACCTGGTCGACGATCTGCACGAGTCGGGCCGCACCGTCGTCATGGTGCTCCACGACCTCAACCTGGCCACCCGCTACAGCGACAACCTCGTGGTGATGAAGGAGGGCGCCATCCTGGCGCAGGGGCACCCGCGGGACGTCATCACCGCAGAACTGCTGCACGAGGCGTTCGGACTGCGCGCCATGGTCATCGACGACCCGGTGGGGGACCGTCCGCTCATCGTGCCGATCGGTCGCACACAGGTCCAGCCCAACTACCAGGGAAAGAACAGTAGTTAGGCTAGGCTAACCTCATTTTTATGGGTAAGGTTTGCCTGCCCTTAGAACGTGGCCATGGGGGCGTGGCGCAGTGACCGTGCGAGCAAGGGATGGCTGATGCTCCTCCGTAGAACGACGCTCACCAGGCCCTGGCGGCGGCTGGCGACCACGGTGTCCGCCCTGGGCCTGACCGTCGGCCTCCTCGCGGGATGCGGCTCCGACTCCTCCGACGAGTCGACCGACGACAACGCCTCGGCCACCGCCGCCGCGGGCGCCTTCCCGGTCACGGTGGAGCACGCCTTCGGCACCACCGAGATCACCAAGGCCCCGCAGCGGGTCGTCTCCGTCGGCTACACCGACGACCAGACCGTCCTGGCCTTCGGCATCAAGCCCGTCGGCATGGTCGACCAGTACCCGAACCCGCCGGGGCAGAGCCCCGACATCAACACCCAGTGGCCCTGGGTGAAGGACAAGTGGGGCGACACCAAGCCCGAGGTCATCATGAACAACGGTGACTCCGGCCCCAACTACGAGAAGATCGCCGCCCTGCGCCCGGACCTGATCATCGCGGTCTACTCCGAGATCGACCAGGCCGCCTACGACAAGCTCTCCAGGGTCGCGCCGACGGTCGGCCGCACCAAGGCCGAGAAGGAACCCTTCAGCGCGCCCTGGCAGGACAACGCCCTGCACATCGCGAAGGCGCTCGGCAAGGCCGAGGAGGGCGAGAAGATGGTCCAGGACATTCAGGGCCGGCTCGGCACCGCCAAGAAGGAACACCCCGAGTTCGCCGGCCAGACCGCCGTCGCGCTGTCCTGGTACGAGGACTCGGTCGCGCCCTTCACCTCCACCGACGTCCGTGGCCGCCTCGTGTCCGGCATCGGCTTCACGTACCAGACGGAGATCGACAAGGTCGCGGGCGGCAGCTTCTACACCAAGCTCTCCCCGGAACGCATCGACCTCGTCGACGTCGACCACATCTTCGTCATCAACGACAAGGCCGACACCGAGGCGCTGAAGAAGTTCAAGCTCTTCGCCAACCTCGACGCCGTGAAGAAGGGCAACGTGTCCTACCTGCTGGACAGCGAGGGCCCGGCGGTCGGCGCGGCCATCTCGCAGGGCACCCTGCTGTCGATGCCGTACGCCATCGACGAACTCGTCAAGTCGGCGGCCGGGTAGGTGTGAGCGCCACCGAGACGCACGACACCGGTACGCGCGCCACCGATGACACGCGCGCCGCACCGGCGGCGCTGCGGACCACCACCGGCCGCGAGGCCACCCGCTGGGTCGCGGCCCACTGCCGCGAGATGCCCTGGCTGACGGCCGCCACCGTGATCGCCTCGGTGGCCGGAGCGGCGCTCCAGGTGCTCCCGGTGCTGCTGCTCGGCCAGGTGGTCGACGGGGTCGTGGCGGGGGAGTCCCGCTCGGTCCTGGTCAGGATCGGTGGGGTGATGGTGGCCGCAGCCCTGCTCGGCGCCGTGGCCACCGCGGCCTCGACGTATCTGATCGGACGGCTGGGCGCGGACCTGCTCGCCACGCTGCGGGAGTCCGCGGTGCGCGCGGTGCTCGGGATGCCGAGCGCACGGATCGAACAGGTCGGCCGGGGCGATGTGCTGTCCCGGGTCGGCGACGACGTCGCCGTGCTCTCCCGGGGCATCCGGATGGCCGTGCCCACGGTGTTCTCGGCGGGTGTGCTGGTCGTCATCGCCACGGCCGGCATGTTCGGCCTCGACTGGCGGCTCGGGCTGGCGGGGGCCGGCGCCCTGCCCGCGTACGCCCTGGCCCTGCGCTGGTATCTCCCGCGCTCCGCCCCGCTCTACCGCATACAGCGCGCGGCCCAGGCCGACCGCGCCCAGGCGCTGATCAGCGGTCTGAACGGGATCGACACGGTCCGCGCGTACCGCCTCGAAGAGGCCTTCCGCGAGAAGGTCACCGAGGAGTCGCGGCGGGTGCGCGACCTGGGCATCGAGGTGTTCCACTTCTTCGGCCGGTTCGTCGGCCGCGAGAACCGCGCCGAGTTCATCGGACTCACCCTCATCCTCGGTGTCGGATACGCCCTCCTGGAGGCTGACGCCGCCAGCCTGGGCGAGGTGTCGGCGGCCCCGCTGCTGTTCCACCGGCTGTTCGTGCCGCTCGGCATGATCATGTTCACCTTCGACGAGGCGCAGAAGTCGGGCGCGAGCCTGACCCGGCTGGTCGGGGTGCTGGGGGAGGAGGCGGAGGAACGGCTGGCGGGCGACGAGGCCGTGGCACCGGCGGGCTCCGCGTCGTACGCGGTGACCGTGGAGGGCGTGACCTTCGCCTATCCCGGCACCGAGGATCCGGTCCTCAGGGACGTCGACCTGTCCATTCCGGCCGGGAGTTCGCTCGCGCTGGTGGGGGCCACCGGCGCGGGCAAGACGACGCTGGCCGCGCTCGTCGCGGGTATCGGCACCCCGCAGGCCGGGACGGTGCGCATCGGGCCGACCGACCTGGCGGGCCTGGACGAGGCCGGGGCGCGGGCCCTGGTGAGCCTGCTGACGCAGGAGACCCATGTGTTCTCCGGTCCGCTGGCCGAGGATCTGCGGCTGGCCGCGCCGCGGGCGAGCGACGCGGAACTGACCGACGCGCTGCGTACGGTCGGTGCGGCGGGGTGGGTCGAGGCGCTCCCCGAGGGGCTGAGCACGCCGGTCGGCGAGGGCGGTGAGCGGCTCGACGTCACCAAGGTCACGCAGATCGCCCTGGCGCGGCTGGTGTTGGGCCGTGCGCCCGTGGTGGTGCTGGACGAGTCGACCGCCGAGGCCGGCAGTGAGGGCGCCGCCGAGCTGGAGCGGGCCGTGCTGGCCGCGTGCGCGGGGCGGACCACGCTGTTCGTGGCCCACCGGCTCACCCAGGCGATGGCGGCCGACCGGATCGCCGTGCTGGACGCGGGACGCGTGGTCGAGCAGGGGACCCACGAGGAACTTGTGGCTCTGGACGGCAGGTACGCACGGCTGTGGCAGGCCTGGCGAGAAAGCAGTTGGTGAACGTAGCTTAGGCTGGCCTAACTTTCATGTGGTGGAAGGGTGCTGAGTCCTCGATGGTGGAACCGCGTGCTCGTCTCGTACCGCTGTCCTTCGACCGACTGACCGAGTTGCGCCGACGCACCGGCGACCACTCTGACCGGACCCTCGCCGAGGCCTGCGCACTCGCGCTGGCGTACTGGGCGGCCGGCCGGAGCCCCGACGGCATCGACCTCACCGAAGCCACCCTGTTCGCCGATGTCATCGGCTGGGCCGACAACGGCACGGCCGAGCAGCGGTGTCGGGAGGCCGCCGACGGCGCCTGGGACATCGCTGTCCCGCACGGCGTCGAGGTCGCCGACGCCCGGCTCGCCCTGGACGACCTGGTCGACTTCCCGGACCGCTCCCTCGGCACCGTCGGCCCCTCCAGCGAGGCGGCACGGCGCGTGGCACTGGCCGACTGGAACGCGACCAACGCCGACCGGGACCGGCCGACCCTGGTGGAGATGTTCCACGAACAGGCCCGCGCCAGGCCGGACGCCGTCGCCGTCGTCGACGAACACCGCACCCTGACCTACCGTCAGGCAGCCGAACTTTCCAGTCAGTTGGCTCACCATCTGATCGAACGCGGCCTGACCGCCGAGCAGCTCGTCGGGATCTCCCTGGGCCGTTCCGCCGACATGGTGATCGGGCTCCTCGGCGTGCTCCAGGCCGGATGCGCGTTCGTGCCGCTCGACCCGCAGTGGCCCGCCGCACGCCGGGCCGTCGTCATCGAGGACGCCGGCGTCGTCCTACAGCTCAACGCCCCCGGCGAACACGCCCCGGGCGAACCGGAAGCCGTACCCGTCGACCTCGGCGACTGGCGCTTCGGCGGCTACCCCATCGAAGGCCCCGGGATCACCGTCCCCGGCACCGCGCTGGCCTACGTGATCTTCACCTCGGGCTCCACCGGCCGCCCCAAGGGCGCGATGATCCGCCACGAGGCCATCAGCGAACGCCTGTTGTGGCAGGTCCACCAGGTCCTGGGCTTCGGCCACGACGACGCCTCGCTGTTCAAGGCACCGCTCTCCTTCGACATCTCCATCAACGAGATCTTCCTGCCGCTGGTGTCCGGCGCCCGGCTGGTGGTCCTGCGCCCCGGCGGTGAACGCGACCCGCACCACCTGCTGAGCGTCATCGCCGAACACCGGGTCACCTTCACCTACTTGGTCTCGTCCATGCTGGACGTCCTCCTCGACATCGCGGGCGACTCCGGGCAGTTGGACAGCCTGCGCCATGTCTGGTGCGGCGGAGAGGTGCTCACCCCGGAGCTGTACGAGCGGTTCCGCACCCAGCTCGACATCCCCATGTACCACGGCTACGGACCGGCCGAGACGACCATCGGCGTCTCCCACGTCATCTACCGCGGTGCCGCCGAACGCCTGTCGACCTCCATCGGCAAGGCCAACCCCAACACCCAGTTGTACGTCCTCGACGACGAACTGCGCCCCGTGCCCGTAGGAGTCGGCGGCGAACTCTACGTCGGCGGCTTCCTCCTGGGCCGCGGCTACGTGAACGCGCCCGGCCTCACAGCCTCCCGGTTCGTCGCCAACCCCTTCGCCACTGACGGCTCCCGCCTCTACCGCACCGGCGACCTCGCCCGTTATGCCCCCGACGGATCACTGGACTTCCTCGGCCGCGCCGACAACCAGATCAAGATCCGCGGCATGCGCCTGGAGATCGAGGACGTCGAGATCGGCCTCGCCGAACACCCGGGCGTACGGCACACCTGCGTCGTCGCCAGGAAGAACACCGTGGGCGGCACCTATCTCGTGGGGTACGTCATCCCGGCCGCCGGCCGTGAGGAGCTGCGGGCCGACGAGGTCAGGGCCTGGGCCGCCGCACACATGGTCGCGTACATGGTGCCCGCCCACATCGTGGTGCTGCGGGAGTTCCCGCTGACGGCCAACGGCAAGCTCGACCGCAACGCCCTGCCGGAACCGGAGACCGTGACCGGCCCGCTCGTCCCACCCGCCACCGACGAGGAACGCCTGGTCGCCCAGGCCGTCGCCGCCGTGCTGCGCCTGGACGACATCGGCGCCGACCAGGACTTCTTCCAGCTCGGCGGAGACAGCATCCTGGCGATCTCCCTGCTGAGCGCGCTGCGCGCCGAGGGCCTCCATGTCACGCCCCGGCAGATCTTCACCCACAGCACCGTGCGGGCACTGGCGGCCGTGGCCGGCCGCGAGACCGTCACCACCGTCGACCACCGCGACGTCCCCACCGGCACCGTCGTGGGCTCGCCCGTCGTGCAGTGGCTCGCGGAGACCACGGACGCGATCGACGGCTTCGTGCAGTCGGTGGTCCTCAACACCCCGGCCGACCTCACCGCCGACGCCCTCGACGAACTGCTCACCGCCGTCGTACGGCACCACCCCATGCTGCGCGCCCGGCTGGTGCGCGGTGACCGCTGGAGCTTCGACATCCCCGGGCCGGAGCAGGCCGGCGTGGACCGGCTGGAGAGCGACCGCCCGCTGGAGGAGTGCGTCGCCCTCGCCGCGGCGGGACTCGACCCCGACCACGGCGTCATGCTGCGGGCCGTATGGCGTCGCCCCGCACGGCAGTTGGTCCTCGCCGCCCACCACACCGTGGTCGACGGCGTCTCCTGGCGCGTCCTCATGGAGGACCTGGCCACGGCATGGCGGCAGCTCGCCTCCGGCACCCCGATCGAACTGCCCCCGACGGGCACGTCGTTCCGGCGCTGGACCCAGCTGCTGGAGCGCGCGGTTTTCGACGCCGACAGCTCTTACTACTGGCGTCCACTGCCGGGGGACGACCAACCGCTGGGCAAGCGCGCCCTGTCGCCGACCGACACGGTCGCCGGTGAACGGCTGCACACCTTCTCCGTGGGCCCCGAGATCACCGCCGCCCTGCTCGGCGAGATCCCCGCCAAGTTCCACGCCGGAGTCAACGACGTCCTCCTGACCGCCCTCGCGGTCACCCTCGCCCGATGGCGCCACGACCGGGGCCAGGACCAGACGTTCGCACACATCGAGCTGGAGGGCCACGGCCGGGAAAGCCACTTCGTGGCGGCCACGGCCGGGTTCGAGCCCGAACTGGCCCGCACCGTCGGCTGGTTCACCACCCTGTTCCCGGTGCTCGTCGACCCCGGCGGCACCACCGACTTCACCGCCCCCGACTACCTGGCCACCGCCCTCAAGGCGGTCAAGGAAGACCTCGCCCGGGTACCGGACAACGGCGTCTCCTACGGCGCCCTGCGCTATCTGACCCACACCGAGTTCGACACCCCCGCACCCCAGGTCCTCTTCAACTACCTGGGCCGCTTCGACGCGGGCGCGACCGGCGACTGGCAACTCTCCGGCACCACCGGCCAGTTGGGCGAACGGCGCGACCCCGCCATGCGCCTCCCACGCGCCCTGGAGTTCAACGCGATCGCCGAACCCGCCCCGGCCGGCGGCGCGTACGAACTGGTCACCACCCTCTCCTGGCCCGACGGCATGTTCACCGACGAGGACATCACGACGATCGGCGCCTACTTCCGTACGGCCCTCGCCGGACTCGCGGCGCTCGACCACGGCGGCCACTCACCCAGCGACTTCGACCTGGTGCCGCTCACCCAGGCCGACGTCGACGCCCTCGACGGCCCCGCCCTGCGGGACATCCTGCCGCTCACCCCGTTGCAGGAAGGCCTGTACTTCCACTCGGTCTTCGACGACGACGCGGCGGGCACCTACGTCGAGCAGCAACTCCTCACCCTGGACGGCGAGGTGGACACCGACCGGCTCGCGGCGGCGGCCACCCGGCTGCTCGCCCTCTACCCCAACCTGGCCGCGCGGTTCGTGTCCCTCGCCGACGGCCGGGTGGTCTCCGTACTGGAAGGCGGCGTCGAGGCGCCGTTCACCACGCTGGACCGCCCCGGCATCACCGACGACGAGATCCGCGCGTACGCCGAGCGCGACCGGCGCGCCGGGTTCGACCTGTCCGGCGGACCGCTCATGCGGTACACGCTCATCCGGGCGGGGGCCGGTCGCAGCGTTCTGGTGCAGACCGTGCACCACATCGTCGCCGACGGCTGGTCGGTACCGCCGATGCTCCGCGCCCTGCTCGCCGAGTACCACGCGCCGGGGACGACCTACCCGCTCGGCGGCTTCCCCGACTATGTGCGCAGGCTCGCCGAGCAGGACGAGGAGGAGAGCGACCGGGTGTGGCGCGCCCAGCTCGCCGAGCTGCCCGGCCCCTCCCTCGTCGCCGAGGGCCACACCCCGTCCGACCGCTTCGCCGACACCACCCGTACACCGGCCGAGGACATCGACACCGCCGCCCGGTCGGCGGGCGTCCCGCTCAGCGTGGCCGTGCACAGCGCCTGGGCGGTGACCCTCGGCGGCATCCTGCACGGCACGGACGTGGTGTTCGGCTCCACCGTGTCCGGGCGCGACATCGACGTGCCCGGCATCGAGAACATGGTGGGCCTGTTCATCAACACCATTGCGGTCCGCGCCCGTTGGACCACCACGACCACCGCACGCGAGCTGCTCGCCTCGGTCCGCGAACACCAGAGCACCGTGCTCCCGCACCAGCACGTCTCGCTCGCGAGGATCGGGCGGGAGGCGGGGGCCGGCCCCCTGTTCGACACCCTGGTGGTCTTCGACGTGGCAACCGACCTGGACGCCCTGCGCGGCCCCGCCGACCAGCTGACCGTCACCGAGATCGTCAACGAGGGCGCCCCGCACTACCCGTTGACCCTGGTCGTGGAGCGCACCCTCGACGGCCGCCCCCGCTTCAACCTGATCCACGACAGCGATGTCCTGAACGGGACCGGTGCCCGGACGATCCTGCGCACCTTCGAGACGGCCCTCACCGGCCTGCTCACCCGACCGGACGCACTGATCGGCGACCTCGCCGCGCAGAGCAGCCCTGCCCCCGTCACCCCGGCCACCCCGGCCACCCTGGGCGCCCTCTTCGACGCTGCCGCCCGGCGCGACCCGGCCGCCACCGCCGTCACCCAGTGCGCCCTCGACGGCGGCACCCGCTCCCTGAGCTACGGCGAACTCACCAGTCAGAAAAGCGAGTTGACGTCCGCGCTGGCCGCCGCCGGGGTCGGTCCGGGCAAAAGGGTCGCCGTCGCCGTGCCGCGCTCGCTGGAACAGGTCGTGGCCCTGGTCGCCATCGTCAGCGCGGGCGGCGCCTATGTGCCGCTGGACCTGGCGTATCCCGACGAACGCCTGGAATACATCCTCGCCGACGCCGCCCCGCAGGTCGTCCTGGTGGAGGAGGGGCAGCGGGACCGCTTCGCAGAACTGGTGGAACGGGCGGGAGTGCGAGCCCGGGTACTGGTCCAGGGCGACGAACTGCCGCGAGCAGCCGTCGAGTCCGAGGCGGGCCGGAACGATCCCGCCTACGTGATCTACACGTCCGGCTCGACCGGCAGGCCCAAGGGTGTCGTCGTCCCGCACTCCGGCGTGGTGACCCTCCTCGCGCACACCCGGCCCGGCATGGGCTTCGGCCCGGACGACGTGTGGGTCCAGTTCCACTCCTGCTCCTTCGACTTCGCGGTCTGGGAGCTGTGGGGTGCGCTGGCGCACGGCGGTGAGCTGCTCGTGCCGGAGTACGGCCTGACCCGCTCACCGGTCGACTTCCACCGGCTGGTCCGCGAGCGCGGGGTCACCGTGCTCAACCAAACCCCCTCGGCCTTCTACCAGTTCATCGAGGCCGACCGGCAGGCCGACGCACCGCTCCCCGCCCTGCGCCGGATCGTTTTCGGCGGCGAGGCGCTCGACCTCAAACGGCTGCGCGGCTGGGTCGACCGGCACGGCACCGGCTCGCCCGAACTGGTCAACATGTACGGCATCACCGAGACCACGGTCCATGTCACCCATCGGGTGCTGACCGACGACGACTTCCGGCCCGGCGCCGGTGCCAGCCCCATCGGCGGCCCCCTCCCTGGCCTCACCACTTACCTCCTCGACGAGCGGCTCCGGCCGGTGCCGCCCGGCCGGGTGGGCGCCATCTACGTCGCCGGCGACCAGGTGTCGCTCGGCTATCTGGGCAGGCCCGGGCTCACGGCGGGACGGTTCGTGGCGGACCCGTTCGCGGGCGACGGCTCCCGCATGTACCACACGGGCGACCTCGCCCTCCGTACCCTCGACGGCGAGCTGGAGTTCGTCGGCCGCGCCGACGACCAGGTCCAACTCAAGGGCTTCCGCGTGGAGTTGGGCGAGGTGGAGACAGTGATCCGGGAGTTCGACGGCGTGACCGACGCGGCCGTCACCGTGGCCCCCTCCGGCGATCACCTGGTCGCGCACCTCGTGGGCCGGAGCCCCGGGGACCTCACCACCCTGCTGGCCGCGAAACTGCCCGCGCACATGGTGCCTGGCCGGGTGCTGCCGGTCGACGCGCTGCCCCTTACGGTCAACGGCAAGCTGGACCGCAGGGCCCTGACCGAGCGGGCGGCGTCCACGCAGGACACCCCGACGGTCGTGAGTGACTCGGCGCTCAGCGCGCTGACCGACATCTTCGCCGCGACCCTGCCCGGCGCCCAAGTCGACGGTGACACCGACTTCTTCAGGGCCGGCGGGGACAGCATCGTCGCCATCACCGTGATCAACCGCGCCCGGGCGCTGGGCCTGCCGATCGCACCCCGGGACGTGTTCCTGCTCCGGACGCCGCGCGCCCTCGCCGAGCATCTCGGTACCCGCGCCGCACAGGAGCGACCCGTACCCGTCCGCCGCGACGACGGCCCGTTCCCGGCGACGCCGATCATCCTGCGCCAACGCGAACTGGGCGGCTCCCTCGCTCGGTTCGCGCAGGCCCGCACCCTGCTCGTCCCCGAGGGCGTCGGACACGCCGACATCGAACGCGCCGCGCACACCCTCGTGGCCGCCCATCCGACGCTGCGGCTGCGGCTCCGCGCCGAGCACGGTGTCTGGACGCTCGGCACCGAGCCCGACCGCGAGATCACCGTCGCAGGACCTGACACGACCGCTGCCGACACGACCACCGTGGCGCACGAGGCCGCCGGGCGCCTCGACCCCGCGTCCGGGGAGGTCATCGCGTTCGCGTGGCTGGAGCAGGCCCGCACCCTGGTGATCACCGCGCACCACCTCGCCGTCGACGCCGTGTCCTGGCTGATCCTGCTGGACGACCTGGCGACCACCCTGCGCGGGGAGCCCCTGGCACCGCCCACCACCTCGTACGCCGAGTACGCCGAGGCCCTGGCGCTGGGGTCCGCCCACGCGGTCGACGGCCTCGGGCACTGGCTCACCACGCTCCAGGCCCCCGCCCTGCTGCCCGAGGTCGGCGGCCACCGCGAAACCACCGTCGTCCTCGCCCCCGAGGCGAGCGACGTCGTCATCCGTACCGCTCCCACGGCCCTCGGCGTCGGTCTCACCGAGTTGCTGTGCGGCGCCCTGCGCGCGGCGCTCACCCGCGTCCAGCCGACCCCGACCGATCTCGCGATCGACCTGGAACGGCACGGCCGGGTCCCGGCTCAGGAGCACCACGACTACAGCCGTACGGTCGGCTGGTTCACGTCCATCGCCCCGGTGCGGCTCACCGCGCACACCGACCCGGTCGCGGCGGCCCACGAGGTGGCCGCACGTCAGCCGGACGAGCAGGCGCACATCGCCTACGGCCAACTCCGTTACCTCAACCCGCAGTCGGCCCCACTGCTGACCGGCCGCCCGCAGGTGCTGTTCAACTACCTCGGCCGCGGCAGCGAGTCACAGGCACTGCACCTCACGGGCGGCGGCCGGGGCAGCCCCTACGCGGTCGAGGTCAACGCCTGGCTGGACGAGGCCACCGGCAGTCTGCGCGCGAAGTTCACCCTCGCCGAGGGCGTCTGCGACGACATCGTCGGCCACTGGCTGGACGCCCTGGAGGCCATCGCCGAGGCGTCGGCGACAGCCGAGCGCACCGCCCCCGTCACCCCGCTGCAACGCGGCCTGTTCTTCCAGGCCCAGTTGGCGGGCCCGGCCGGACACTACGTCGCCCAGAGCTGGTTCACCTTCGACCGGCGCCTGGACACCGACGCGCTGGCCGAGGCGATGGCACATGTCATCGCACGCCACCCGGTCGTGGGCGCCGGTTTCACCACCGACGACGACGGCAACCCGGTCCAGGTCCTCAAGGCGGGCCGCCGGGTCCCTGTACGGACGGTCGAACCGGCCACGGACGCCGAGGTGGACGCCCTGCGGGCGCGCGACCGGGACACGGGCTTCGACCCCGGAGAGCCACCGCTGATCCGGCTGACCGTGGTGCGGCTGCCCGACGGGCGGGACGGGCTGCTCCTCAGCTATCACCTCCTGCTGTGGGACGGCTGGTCCCGCGAGATCGTGCTGCGCGACCTCTTCGGCGCCTATCAGGCCGTACTCCTCGGTGAGTTGACCGCCCCGATCGCTGCCGTGCCCGGCTTCGAGGACCATGCGCGGGCGCTCGACGCCAAGGACACCGCCGTATCCGAACGCTTCTGGGCCGGGCACCTGGCGGGACTGTCCGGTCCCACGCTGCTCGCCGGGGTGGCCCCGGTCCTCTCGGACGAGCCGCCGGGCACCCTCGTGCACACGGTCTCCGCCGAGCTGTCGGAGCTGTTGCGGGAGGCGGCGAGGACACACGGCGTCACGCTGAACTCGGTGCTGACCGGGGCGTTCGGGCTGCTGCTGGGTGCCCGCACGGGCCGTGCCGACGCCGTGTTCGGGGTGACCGTCTCCGGGCGTGAGGGGGAGGGGCTGGAGGACATCGTCGGCGTGCTCCTCAACACCGTGCCGATGTGGACGCGGGCGCGGCCCGACGACACGGTCCGGGCGTACCTGGCGGGCGTGCAGGAGGCCCGGGTCGCGGCGATGGAGCACGAGCACCTCGGCCTTGGCGAGATCCAGCGGGCCAGTGGCCACGACACCCTGTTCGACAACCTGTTCGTGCTACAGAACTTCCTGGACCTGAACGCCTTCGCCGAGATGAACGCCCGGCACGGGATCACCTCGGTGCGGGCCGACGACTCCACGCACTACCCGTTCACCTGGGTCGTCACGCCCGGCGACCGGCTCACGGTCAAGCTGGAGCACCGCGACGAGGACACCGCAGGTGCGCGACGGCTGCTCGACGACTATCTGCGGGTGCTGGAGGACGTGGCCCGCTCGACCGGGCCGGTCGGGGCGTTGCCGGGACTGGGACCGGTCCCCGTGCCCGGGGAACGTACCGACGTCGGCACGGACACGGTCGTCGACCGGTTCGACCGGGCGGCGGACCGCGCACCGGAGCGGGTGGCGCTCGTCGCCCACGGAGCGCGGATGACCTTCGCCGAGCTGCGGGACCGCAGCCGTGCCGTGGCCGGGGTGCTCGCCGGGCGAGGCATCGGTCCGGAGACGACCGTGGGGCTCGCGATCCCGCGCTCCCTCGACTCGCTCGTGGCCCTGTTCGCGGTACTGCGCACCGGTGCCGCCTATGTGCCGCTGGAGCTGGACCACCCGGACGAACGGATCGCGGCGATCGTCGAGGACGCCCGCCCGGACGTCATCCTCACCGTGAGCACGGTGGCGCCCCGGCTGACCGGTGACCTCATCGAGCTGGACCGTCCGCTGCCGGTGGCCGAGCCGTTCGTGACGTTCGCCCCCGACGATCCCGACCGGCTGCGGCATCCCGCGTACACGATCTACACCTCCGGTTCCACCGGGAAGCCCAAGGGAGTGGTGACCGAGTACGCCGGGCTCACCAATATGCTGATCAACCATCAGCGCCGCATCTTCGAACCGGTGCTGGCCGAGCACGGCCACCGCGCCTTCCGGATCGCGCACACCGTGTCGTTCGCGTTCGACATGTCGTGGGAGGAGCTGCTGTGGCTCGCCGACGGCCATGAAGTGCACATCTGCGACGAGGAGTTGCGCCGCGACGCGCCCCGGCTCGTCGCGTACTGCCTGGAGCACGCCATCGATGTCATCAACGTGACCCCGACCTACGCGCAACAGCTCGTCACCGAGGGCCTGTTGGACGACCCGGACCGGCGGCCCCCGCTGGTGCTGCTGGGCGGCGAGGCCGTCACCCCCACGCTGTGGCAGCGGCTCGCCGACACCGAGGGCACCGTCGGCTACAACCTGTACGGGCCCACCGAGTACACCATCAACACCCTCGGCGTCGGCACCTTCGAGTGCCAGGACCCGGTGGTGGGCGTCGCCATCGACAACACCGACGTCCACGTCCTCGACCCCTGGCTGCGGCCCCTGCCCGACGGGGTCCCCGGCGAGCTGTACGTGGCGGGCATCGGCATCGCCCGCGGCTACCTCGGCCGGCCGGCCGAGACCGCACACCGCTTCGTGGCCTGCCCGTTCGGCGAACCCGGCGAGCGCATGTACCGCACCGGGGACCTGGTCGTCCGGCGGCCCGACGGAAACCTGATGTACCTGGGCCGCACCGACCAGCAGGTCAAGATCCGCGGCCATCGCGTCGAACCGGGCGAGGTGGAGGCCGTGTTCGCGGCCCACCCGGCGGTGCGCTTCGTCGCCGCCGTCGCCCAGGCCGACCCGCAGGTCGACGGCGCCCACCGGCTGGCCGCCTACCTGGTCCTGGAGGGCGCCGAGTTGGCGACGGTCGCCGCCGAAGTGGGCGCGGGCCTGCCGGACTTCCTGCGCCCGACCCACTACGCCCAGGTCGACAGCATCCCGCTCACCGTCAACGGGAAGGCCGACACCAAGGCGCTCCCGGAGGCCAAGCCGCTGGGCGCGCTGACCACGGCGGGGGAGCGGGGACCCGAGACCGAGACCGAGAGCGTGGTGTGCGCGTACTTCGCCGAGGCACTGGACCTGGACGACGACGAGGTGAGCGCGGTGGGAGACTTCGTGTCCCTGGGCGGACACTCCATGCTGGCGGTACGGCTGATCGGGCTGCTCCGCCGGGAGTTCGGCCCGGTGATCACCATCCGAGACCTGTTCACCCTGCGCACCCCCGAAGCGATTGCCCGCCACCTCGATGACCGGTCCTGACACCCAGGCGCCCCGCTCGGGGGCCGACATCCTCCGCATCGCCCTGCGCCGCAACGTCGGCGCCATGACCCGGGGCACCCTCCTCATGGGCCTGTACCAGGCCGGTGAGACGGCGTTCCCGATCGCGCTGGGCCTGATCGTCGAGCACGCCCTGCGGCATCGAAGTCCCGGCGCGCTCGGGCTGGCGATCGCCGCGCTTGCGGTGATCGTCACGACCGTGTCGCTGTCGTGGCGGTACGGGATGCGCGTCCTGCAGAAGGCCAACACGAGCGAGGCCCACCGCTGGCGGGTCCGGGTCGCCGCCTGCGGACTCCAGCCGGTGGCCCGGGACGTCGACCTCAAGTCCGGCGAGGTGCTGACCATCGCCACCGAGGACGCCGACCAGACCGCCGACATCATCGAGGTGGTGCCGCTGCTGATCAGCTCGCTGGTCGCGGTCCTGGTCGCCGCCGTCGCGCTGGGCCTGGCCGACCTCAGGCTCGGCCTGCTGGTGATCGTGGGCACCGTCGCGATCCTGTCGATCCTGAGCGTGCTGTCCCGACGCATCGGCGACAGCACCCAGGAACAGCAGGCCCGGGTCGCGCGGGCCGGCGCGAAGGTCGCCGATCTGATCACCGGCCTGCGCCCGCTGCACGGCTTCGGCGGCAACCACGCGGCGTTCCGGTCGTACCGCCAGGTCAGCACGGAGGCCAGGCATCAGGCGGTCACCGTCGCCAAGGTCAACGGCGCCTACGCGGGTGCCGCACTCGCCCTCAACGCGCTCCTCGCCGCCGCCGTGACCCTGACGGCGGGGTGGCTGGCCTTCGAGGGCCGCATCACCATCGGTGAGCTCGTCATGGCCGTGGGGCTCGCCCAGTTCATCATCGAACCCCTCAAACTCTTCTCCGAGATGCCCAAGTACGTGATGATCGCGCGCGCCTCCGCGGAACGCATGGCACTCGTGCTGACGGCGCCGCCGGTGAGCACCCCAGGCGTCGAACGTCCGGTCGGCGGCGACTTGGACATCGACGGCGTCCGGTACGGCACTCTGCGCGAGCTCAAGTTCCGGGTCGCCGCCGGTGAGTTCGTGGCGATCGCCGCCTACCAGCCGCGCGCCGCGGCCGACCTCGCCGCGGTCCTCGCCCTGCGCGTGCCGCCCGAGGCGTACGAGGGGGCGGTCCGGCTCGGCGGACGGGAGCTGGCGGAGCTGTCCGTCGAGGCGGTCCGGGAGCTGCTGCTCGTGAACCCGTACGACGGCGAGATCTTCGCCGGCACCCTGCGCACCAACATCGATCCCTCGGGCACCAGCCGCTCCGTCCCCGAGGCCGTGGAGGCGTCCCTGCTCACCGACGTCGTCGCCCTGCACCGCGAGGGCCTCGACCACGCCGTCCGCGACCGGGGCGCCAACCTCTCCGGCGGGCAGCGCCAACGCCTGTCGCTGGCCCGCGCGTTGGCCGCCGACACCGACATCCTGGTGCTGCACGACCCGACGACCGCCGTCGACGCGGTCACCGAGCAGCTCATCGCCCGCAACCTCGCGGGGCTCCGCCGAGGCCGCACCACCGTCGTCCTCACCAGCAGCCCGGCCCTGCTGGACGCCGCCGACCGCGTCCTCGTCCTCGACGACGGCGCCGTCACGGCCGAGGACACCCACCGCAACCTGCTGGCCACGGACGCGGGCTACGGCGCGGCGGTGGCCCGCTGACCCGGCGGCCCGTCGGCGGAGCGCCCGGGGCCTCGGCCGGCGCACGCAGTCTCAGCGCAGCACCCAGGCCACATCCCTGAGCAGCGCGTGCCGCCACCCCGCCCGGTCGTGCTCCGATGCCGACCGGGACACCCGTACGGCGGCACCGCACCGCTCCGCCAGCGCCTCGACCCGCCCGCAGTGGGGCAGCATCGGCGTCTCGTGCTCCCCCACGTCGAAGGCGACCCGCAGCCCGGACAGATCGGGCAGCTCCCGCAGACGCTCGGCGAGGGCGCCACCCACCGGACCGCCGAACGGATCCGCCGACTCCATCGCCCCCGGCGTCCACCAGAACGACCCCGACTGACAGGCGACACGCGACACCAGCTCGGGGAACTCCAGCGCCGCGTACAGCGCGCTCAGCCCGCCGAGGCTCTGTCCGGCGACCACCAGCCGGTCCGGGTCGCCCGGCACGCCCGACTCCGCGACGAGCGGCAGCAGTTCGTCGCGCACCGCCCGCCACACCTCGGGCCGGCCCGCGTACTCGGTCCGCCGGTCCTTGGCCGGAAGGAAGACGAGGGTGACGGGCGGTACGTCACCGGCGGCGACCGCCGCGTCGAAGGCGGTCATGGCCGGATGCAGATACAGCCAGTCGTCCCCGTCCAGGAGCAGCACCAACGGCCCACCGCCGCCCACCGGATGAACGCGTACGGTACGACGCCCACCGAGCCGCTCGGAGGCCCAGCGGAGCCGGGTACGGGGGAGCGGCAGTACGTCGTCGGCGCCGACCAGGGGCCAGTGCGGCTGTGGCGGGGCGTCCGGCGTGGCGGCGATGGACCGGTCGCCGCCCGCGCCGGCCGGGTTGAACGGATCGGCGTACGCCTGGCCGTCGGCGAGGAACTGATAGGTGACCCGCAGCCGTTGGGGCATCCGCACCTGGGCGTACCAGCAGTCCGTGGCGCCCCAGCGGCGCAGCGGCACCTCGTCGGACCAGCTCTCGAAGCCGATGCGCGCCTCGGTCCCGCGCCACAGGAACAGGGTCATCCAGCCACCGTCGTCGGCACGAACCGAGAGCGGCCCGCCCGCCGTCGCCCAGAACGCGTCGGAGCCGGGCTCGGCCGACAACCCGAACTCGCCGAAGCCGAGGGCGCTTTGGGCCATGGGCATCTCCTTGTGGGAGCGAAGGCGAAAAGCTAGGCTCGATCCAATTAGGCGAGCCTAACCTAAGAATGATGCCTCCAGGAGGTACTCGACATGAGCACCAACCCCTTCGACGACGCCGAAGGCCGCTTCCTGGTCCTGGTGAACGACGAGGGCCAGCACTCGCTGTGGCCCGCCTTCGCCGGAGTCCCGGGCGGCTGGACGGTCGCCTTCGAGGAGAACACCCGGGACGCCTGTCTGGCCTACGTCGAGACCAACTGGACGGACCTGCGTCCCAGGTCCCTGTTCAGCCCAGCGCCCGGTCCAGGTTGAACGCCGCGCTGATCAGCGCGAGATGCGTGAACGCCTGCGGGAAGTTGCCCTGTTGCTCACCCGTGTGGCTGATCTCCTCGGCGTACAGGCCGAGATGGTTGGCGTACGTCAGCATCTTCTCGAAGGCGAGCCGCGCCTCGTCGACCCGTCCGGCGTGCACCATGGCCTCGACGTACCAGAACGAGCAGATCGAGAAGGTGCCCTCGTCGCCGCGCAGTCCGTCCGGGCTGGCCAGCGGGTCGTAGCGGTAGACCAGCGAGTCCGAGACCAGCTCCTGCGTCAACGCGTCCAGGGTGGACAGCCACTTGGGGTCGGTCGGCGCGATGAACTTCGACAGCGGCATCATCAGCACGGCCGCGTCCAGGACGTCGCCGTCCTCGTGCTGCACGAACGCCTGGCGTGTCTGCGACCAGCCCCGGCTCATGATCCGCCGGTAGATGGTGTCCCGGCACTCCCGCCAGCGGGGCAGATCGGCGGGCAGGCCACGCCGGTTGGCCATGCGGATCGCCCGCTCGATCGCCACCCAGCACATCAGACGTGAGTACAGGAAGTTCTTCCGGCCGCCGCGGGTCTCCCAGATGCCCTCGTCGGGCTGGTCCCAGTGCGCGCACACCCACTCCACCAGGGCGCACACATCGTCCCACTGGGCGCTGGAGACGGGCTTGGCCCACTTGTCGTAGAGATAGATCGAGTCGATCAGGGCGCCGTAGATGTCGAGTTGGAGCTGATCGGAGGCCGCGTTGCCGACCCGGACCGGCGCGGAGCCCTGATGCCCCTCCAGATGCGGGAGTTCGGACTCGGGGAGGTCGGTGCGGCCGTCGATGCCGTACATGATCTGGAGCGGGCCGGACGGTTTGCCGTCGCCCGGACTGATGTGTTTGGTCACGAAGTTCATGAACGCCTCGGCCTCTTCGGTGAAGCCGAGCCGCAGCAGCGCGTAGACACAGAAGGCGGCGTCGCGCACCCACACGTACCGGTAGTCCCAGTTGCGTTCGCCGCCGAGCTGCTCGGGCAGGCTCGTGGTCGGCGCGGCGACGATGGCGCCGGTGGGCGCGTAGGTGAGCAGCTTGAGGGTGAGCGCCGAGCGGTGCACCATCTCCCGCCAGCGGCCCCGGTACTTGGACTGGGACAGCCAGCGCCGCCAGTACGCCACCGTCGTCGCGAACTGCTCCTCCGCCTCGGTCCGCGCACACCGGCGCGGCGACACCTCACCGCCGACCTGGTCCAGCGCGAACACCGCCGACTCGCCCTCGGCGAGCTTGAAGTCGGCGCGCGCGTCCAGGCCGTCCGTCTCCAGCGGCACGGTCGCGGTCAGGCCCAGCGACAGCTTCTCGGACTCGAAGAGCGCGACATCGCCGACCATGCGCAGCCGGTGCGACTGGCGGCCGTAGTCGAAGCGCGGGGCGACCCGGGTCCGGAACGGGATCGAACCCCGTACGCACACCACTCGCCGGATCAGCCGGTGCCGCTCGATCTCGGCCGCCGCACCGTCGACGGGCATGAAGTCCTGGACCTCGCCGACGCCGTCCTCGGTGTAGAACCGCGTGATCAGGACGTTGGTGTCGGGGAAGTAGAACTGCTTGGTCCGGGCCGGCACCGACGCCGCGAGCTCGAAGGACCCGCCCCGCTCCGCGTCCAGGATCGCCGCGAAGACGCTGGGCGCGTCGAAGGACGGGCAGCAGTACCAGTCGATGGTGCCGTCCGTGCCCACCAGGGCCACGCTGCGCAGATCCCCGATCAGCCCGTGCTCGGCGATCGGCAGATACGACGCAGACGTCGGTGTTCCGCTCATCGCAGCCTCCCTGCCCCCAGCCTAGGTCGATCCGGGCGGCCGGGTGCGGGAACGGGGTCAGACGGCGACCACCCGGACCCCCGCCTCCTCGAAGCGCCGCACCATGTCCGCGCCCACGGCCGTGTCGGTGACCAGCGTGTCCACCGCCTCCGCCGCGCAGATCCGGGCGAACGCGCGCTGCCCCAGCTTGCTGGAGTCGGCCGCCACGACCACCCGCTCGGCCCGCTCGCACAGCAGCCGGTTGATCGCCGCCTCCGCCTCGTCGGCCGCGGCGGCACCGTGCGTGACGTCGAAGGCGACCACACCGAGCACCGCCACATCGAGGGTGATCTGGCTCAGCACCCCGTCCGCGAGCGGCCCGATGAGCTCGTACGACTGCGCCCGCGCGACCCCACCGGTCACCACGATCTTGAACTGGGGGCGGACGGCCAGCTCGTTGGCGATGTTGAGCGCGTTGGTGACGACCGTCAGGGCGGGCGAGCCGGACGCGAGGTCGCTGCGTACGGCCAGGGCGCGTGCCACCTCCGTGGTGGTCGTGCCGCCGGTCAGCCCCACCGCCTCGCCGGGCGCGAGCAGATCCGCGACCGCCTTGGCGATGCGCTGCTTCTCGGAGGCGTGCCGGGCCGTCTTGTAGCGCAGCGGCAGCTCGTACGACACCCCGTGCACAACCGCCCCGCCCCGCGTGCGCACGAGCATCTGCTGCTCGGCCAGCTGGTCGAAGTCGCGCCGGATCGTCGCCGCCGAGACCTCCAGCTCGGCGGCGGCCTCCTCGACGTCCAGCCGGCCGCGCTCGACGAGCAGCTCCAGCAGCGACTTCCAGCGGGCGTCGCGGGACATCCGCACCCTCCCATCCTCGATCACCCGGCGACCCTAGCGCACCCCATGCCCGCTCGAATGCTTGATTCTGCTCGAAACCTCGCTATATCTTGCACGAACAATCACCGATGGGGAGGGGTGACGCATGGCGCACGGCATGACGCACGTCGAGAGCGAGCTGACCGGCCAGCCCGAGTGCTGGACCCGCGCGGCGGCCGAGGCGGAAGGGCACCGTGGGGCGCTGCCGGTGGCGGGGGAGCGGATCGCGCTCGTGGGGTGCGGCACCTCGTACTTCATGGCGCAGTCCGTGGCCGCGCTGCGCGAAGGAGCGGGCCAGGGCGAGACGGACGCCTTCGCCGCGTCGGAGTTCCCGCGGCAACGCTCGTACGACCGTGTCGTCGCCCTGACCCGGTCCGGCACCACCACCGAAGTCCTGGACCTGCTCGCTCAGTTGAAGGGGCGCATACCCACCACGGCGATCACCGCCGACCCGCGCACGCCCGTCATGGAGGTCGCCGACGACGTCGTCGTCCTCGACTACGCGGACGAACGCTCCGTCGTGCAGACCCGGTTCGCGACCACCGCCCTGACCCTGCTCCGCGCCCACCTCGGACTGCACACGAAGGCCGTCGTCACCGACGCCCGCACCGCGCTCGCCGAACCGCTGCCCGAAGGCCTCGTGGACTGCACGCAGTTCACCTTCCTCGGCCGCGGCTGGACCGTGGGCCTCGCCAACGAGGCCGGGCTGAAGATGCGCGAGGCCGCACTGTCCTGGACCGAGGCCTACCCGGCGATGGAGTACCGGCACGGCCCCATCAGCGTCAGCACGCACGGCACCGCGACCTGGATGCTCGGCGCGGCCCCCGAGGGCCTGGCCGAACAGGTCCGCGGCACCGGCGCACGCTGGATCGACGGCGGCCTCGACCCGCTCGCCGAACTCGTCCGCGCCCAGCGCCTCGCCGTGGCCGTCGCGGCGGCCCGGGGCCTCGACCCGGACCAGCCGCGCCACCTCACCCGCTCGGTCGTCCTCGCCGATTCATAGGAGCGGTCGTGCCTCTCGTCACCACCGGCGAACTGGTCGCCGCCGCCACCGCCGCGGGCTCCGCCGTCGCCGCCTTCAACGTCGTCACCCTCGAACACGTCGAGGCGGTCGTCACCGGCGCCGAGTCGGCGGACACCCCCGTCGTCCTCCAAGTCAGCGAGAACGCCGTCAAGTTCCGGCTGGGACGACTGCAACCCCTCGCCCGTGCCACCGTCGCCGCCGCCGAACGCGCCGCCGTACCCGTCGCGTTGCACCTCGACCACGTCCAGAGCGACGCCCTGCTGCGACAGGCCGCGGACGCCGGGTTCAGCTCCGTGATGTACGACGCCGCCCGGCTGCCCTACGCCGAGAACCTCGCCGCCACCCGCGCCGCGGCCGACTGGGCCCACGCCCAAGGCCTGTGGATCGAAGCCGAGTTGGGGCAGATCGGCGGAAAGAACGGCGAACCGCCGCTGGACGCCCACGACCCCGGCGCCCGCACCGACCCCGCCGAGGCCCGCGCCTTCGTGGCGGACTCCGGCGTGGACGCCCTGGCCGTCGCCGTCGGCAGTTCCCACGCCATGACCACCCGCACCGCCACCCTCGACCACGACCTCATCACCCGCCTGGCCGCAGTCCTCGACGTGCCCCTCGTCCTGCACGGCTCGTCCGGCGTACCCGACGACGACCTCGCCGCGGCCGTCACCGGCGGCATCGCCAAGGTCAACGTCGGCACCGCCCTCAACCTCGCCCTGACCGGCGCCGTACGGGAGTTCCTCACCGCCCACCCCGAGGCCGTCGACTCGCGCAAGTACCTGGGGGTCGGACGGGAAGCGATGGCGCGGGAGGTGGCCCGGATCATCCGCGTGCTCACCCGCTGACCTGGGCCCTCCGGGACTACCGCTTGACGGCTTTGAGCACCACGAACTTCGGGTCGCTCGCGACGAGCCGGCTGTTGCCGAACAGCCGCCGCAGCGTCACGTGGTACCCCAGATGACGGTTCCCCACCACCCACAGCTCCCCGCCCGGCCGCAACGCGCGCCGGGCGTCGGCGAACATACGGTGCGCGGTGGCGTCGGTCGTCGCCTGATGGGAGTGGAACGGCGGGTTGTTGAGGACGAGGTCCACACTCCCCTCCGGCACCCCGGTCAGCCCGTCCCCGACCCGGAACTCGGCGTGCCCCGGCACACCGTTCGCCTTGTACGTCGCCTCGGCCGAGGCCACCGCCTGGAACGACTCGTCGACGAACAGCACCTCGGCCCCGGGATCGGCCAGCGCCACCGCCGTCCCCACGACCCCGTTGCCGCAGCCCAGGTCGACCACGCGCGCCGCCCCGCGCGTGTCCGGCAGATGCTGGAGGAAGAACCGGGTGCCGATGTCGAGGCGGTCGGCGCAGAAGACCCCCGCGTGGTTGACGACGGTCCGCCCCGAGACCGGCCCGATGTCCTCGGGCAGCGCATACCGGTACGGCCAAGGGGTGGCGGTGTCCTTGCCGGGCGCCTCCGGGGTGCTGAAGATCAGCCGCGCCTTCTTCTCGGCCAGCGAGGTGCGGGTCGGTCCGATGATCCGCTCGAAGAGCCTGAGCGTGGAGGTGTGGATCTCCTTCACCATGCCGGCGCCGACGACGACCGTGCCCTCGTGCACCCCGGGCGCGAGGCGCAGCAACTGGTCCTCCAGCAGGGCCAGGCTCTTCGGCACCCGGACCAGCAGGACGTCGATCCGCCCCGGCGGCGGGTCCTGTGTCGTCAGCAGCCGCACCGTGCCGGTCCCGACACCGTTGCGGGCGAGATTGGCCCGGGTCGCCTCCTGGCTCAGATAAGAATCCGTGATCTGCGTCGGCCCGTGCGCCGCCAGCGCGGTGACCAGCGCACCCCACCGGTCGCCCAGCACCACGACCGTGCCGGACAGGTCGACCCCCTGGAGGTGCCGCAGCAGATAGTCGTCCGCGGCGTCCCAGGCACGCAGCCGGTCACGCGGGTCCTCGGGGAATCGGGCCAGCGCGAGCTCGCCCCAGGGTGTTGCCATACGGTCGTTCATCGTGCGTCCAGGCTAGCGGAGCCGCAGCTCAGGGCTTCTCCGGGAAGATGGGCTCATGGATGGCGAGCTGTTCCCCAGGTCCCGTACGGAGGTTGCGCCGGGCGCGGTGCACGTACCCGACTGGCTCGACGCCGGGCGGCAGCGTGAGCTGCTGGAGGCCTGCCGGGACTGGGCCCGTCCGCCGGCCGGGCTGCGGACGGTGCGCACACCCGGGGGCCTGCCGGGACTGGGCCCGTCCGCCGGCCGGGCTGCGGACGGTGCGCACACCCGGGGGCGGCACGATGACCGCACGGCAGGTGTGTCTGGGCTGGCACTGGTACCCGTACGGCTACGCCCGCACGGTCGTCGACGGGGACGGTTCCCCGGTGAAGCCGCTCCCCGCGTGGCTGGGGGAGCTGGGCGCGCGTGCGGTGCGGGAGGCACTGGGGGCGACACCCCCGTCGTACGACATCGCACTGATCAATTTCTACGACGGCGACGCCCGCATGGGCATGCACCGCGACAGTGACGAGAAGTCGGACGAGCCGGTCGTGTCCTTCAGCCTCGGTGACAGCTGTCTCTTCCGCTTCGGCAACCCCGAGACCCGGACCCGGCCCTACACGGACGTGGAGCTGCGCAGCGGTGACCTCTTCGTGTTCGGCGGGCCCTCGCGGCTCGCGTACCACGGGGTGCCCAAGGTGTACCCGGGCACGGCGCCGCCGGAGTTGGGGCTGACCGGGCGGCTGAACATCACGCTCAGAGTCAGCGGCCTGTAGATCTGCCGTGCCGCGGATCATGGGAGACTCGCCCTCATGAGCGGCGACGCGGACCCCCGGCCGGCGGGGGAAGGGACCACCTCGAGGACGCGGTTGGACCGGGGGCGCGGTGCGCTCGGGCCCGCACTGGAGCTCGTGCACACCGGACGCGCCCCGACCCGGGCCGTGCTCACCGCCGAACTCGGCGTGACGCGCGCCACCGCCGGAGCGGTCGCCGCCGAGCTGGAGGCGCTCGGGCTGATCAGGGTCGACGCCCGGCCCGGCGCCGCCGCGGGTTCCCAGGGCCGGCCCTCGCACCGGCTCGCGGTCGCCGAGGACGGCCCCGTCGTTCTCGCCGCCCAGGTGCACGCCGACGGATTCCGGGCGGCACTGGTCGGTCTCGGCGGCCGGATCGCCGCCACCGCGCCCGCCCGCGAGACCGTCGACGCCGACCCGGCGAAGATCATCGGCTCGGTCGTCGAGGCCGGCGCCGACCTGCTGCGCACCACCGGCCTGCGCTGCGTCGGCGCCGGTCTCGCCGTGCCGTCCGCGGTCGCCGAACCCGACGGCACCGCGCTCAACCCGCTCCACCTGGCCTGGCCCGTGGGCGCGCCCGTCCGGCGGATCTTCGCGGAGTGCGTGCGCGCGGCCGGCATCACCGGGCCGGCGTTCGCGGGCAACGACGTCAACCTCGCCGCACTCGCCGAGCACCGGCACGGCGCGGGCCGCGGCGCCCGCGACCTGCTCTGCGTGGCCACCGGACACCGGGGCGTCGGTGGCGCGCTCGTCCTCGACGGCCGTCTGCACACGGGCAGTTCGGGCCTGGCCCTCGAAGTCGGCCACCTCACCGTCAACCCCGAGGGCCGCCCCTGCCACTGCGGCAGCCGCGGCTGCCTCGACGTCGAGGCCGACCCGCTGGCCCTCCTCACGGCCGCGGGGCGCGAGCCCGGCCCGGTGGTGTCGCTGCTCCAGCAGGCCAACGAACTGATCCGCGACCACTACGACGACCCGGCCGTCCGCACCGCCGCCGAGACCCTCGTCGACCGCCTCGGCCTGGGCCTCGCGGGACTGGTGAACATCCTCAACCCCGACCGGATCATCCTCGGCGGCCTGCACCGCACCCTGCTCGCCGCCGCCCCCGACCGGCTGCGCGCGGTCGTCGCCGACCGCAGCCTGTGGGGGCAGAGCGGCGGCGTCCCGATCCTCGCCTGCACGCTGGACCACAACAGCCTGGTCGGAGCGGCCGAGTTGGCGTGGCAGCCGGTGCTGGACGACCCGCTGAGGGCACTGGCCGAGGCGGTCGGCTAGGCCCGCGGCCCCGGACGGTCCGGAAGGCTCCGGGCGGTCCGGAAGGCCCCGGACGGTCCGGAAGGACAAGCCGAGGCGGTCGGCTAGGCCCGCGGCCCCGGACGGTCCGGAAGGACGGGCCCTAACCCACGAGTGACTGCGTACCGAGGACGGAGACGAGCGCGAGCTTCTCCGCCGCCTCGGTGCCCGGCTCCGCCGAATACACCAGGATGTGCAGGTCGTTGCCCTCCACCCGCAGCAGATCGCAGTCCAGCGTCAGCGGGCCCACCTGGGGGTGCTCGATCGTCTTGCGGGAGGCCTGGAGCCGGCCCACGACCCCCGCGTCCCACAGCTCGGCGAACCGCTCACTGCCCGCCCGCAACTCCGCGACCAGCCGCCGCAGTTGCCGGTCGGCGGGATAACGGCCGACCGTGGCCCGCAGCTCCGCCACCATGCCGGCCTCGAACGCGCGCCGCTCCTCGGGAGTGTGCCGCACCCGGGTCGGCGCACCCAGGAAGTTGCGCCACACCCCGTTGCGCTCGAAGCCGCTCCAACCCGACGGATCACCCATCAGCGCCGCGTACATCGGATTGGCGACCAGCAGCGTCATCGCCGCGTCGGACACCCCGACCGGCGTGTCCACCAGCCGGTCCAGCAGCCGCTGCACGCTCGGCGTGAGATACGCGGGCACCGTCTCCGGCCCCGGCGGCACCAGCCCCGCCAGCCGGAACAGATACGCCCGCTCGTCCCCCGACAGCCGGAGCGCCCGCGCCAACGCCTCCACGACCTGCCCCGACGGACGGGCCGCCCTGCCCTGTTCGAGCCGGGTCACGTAGTCGACCGAGATCCCCGCCAGCAGCGCCAGTTCCTCGCGCCGCAGTCCCGCCGCGCGCCGCTGACCCCCGACGGGCAGCCCCGCGGTCTCCGGCGCGACCCGGTCCCGCCAGCGGCGCAGCGCCTGCCCCAGATCCGTCGTCGTCATGCCTCCAGTCAACCGCGTCGGCCGGGCGGGTGCCTGGTACTGGTAGTCCCAGGAAGAAGAGTCGTCTGGCTGTCCGCCCGGCCCGGCGGGACCGTGGAGCCATGACCACCACACTGATCACCGGAGCGAACAAGGGACTGGGCTTCGAGACCGCCCGCCGACTCGTCGAAGCAGGTCACACCGTCTACGTCGGCGCCCGCGACGAGGAGCGCGGACGCCGTGCCGCCGAGCAGCTGGGCGCCCGGTTCGTCCTCGTCGACGTCACCGACGACGCGTCCGTCGCCGCGGCCGCCAAGACCGTCGAGGCCGAGGGCGGCCTCGACGTCCTGATCAACAACGCGGGCATCGAGGTGCGGGGCGAGGACAACGGCATCCCCGGCGCCGCCGACACCACCGCCGACGAGATGCGGACGGTGTTCGAGACGAACGTCTTCGGTGTCGTCCGCGTCCTGCACGCCTTCCTGCCGCTGCTCCAGAAGTCCGCCGCGCCCGTCGTGGTGAACGTCAGCAGCGGTCTGGGCTCCCTGACCCGGCTGTCCGACCCGGACTCCCCGGCGCACTTCTACCCGGCCGTCGCCTACCCGTCGTCCAAGACCGCGGTCAACATGATCACCGTGCAGTACGCGAAGGCGTTCCCCGCGATCCGCGTCAACGCAGTCGAGCCCGGCTTCACCGGCACCGACCTCAACGGCGGCACCGGAACCCAGACCGTCGAACAGGGCGCCGAGATCATCGTGCGCATGGCGCGGACCGGGCCGGACGGGCCGACCGGCGGCTACTTCGACGTCCACGGCCCCATCCCCTGGTAGCCGGCATCCAGGGGGCCGTGTCCACGGACCGGCGCGTAGGGTCACCGGCATGCGGATCTCAGTCTCCTCCGACATGGACGAACCCGTCGCCCGCGCCCTTGTCGCCGACCTGCGCGAACGCGGCCACGAGGTGACCACCCACGGGGCCCTCGAACCCGGCGCCGACCCCCAGTGGGCCGCCTGCTCGGAGGCGGCGGCCCGGGACGTCGCCGCCGGGACGGCGGACCAGGCGGTCGTGTGCTGCTGGACCGGCACAGGAGCGTCGATCGCCGCGAACAAGGTCCCCGGTATCCGGGCCGCCCTGTGCACCGACGCCTACACCGCGGACGGCGCCCGCCGCTGGAACGACGCGAACGTCCTCGCCCTCGGCCTGCGCCTCACCTCCGAGCCCCTGATGAAGGAGATTCTCGACGCCTGGTTCGCCGCGGAGGCGAGCGAGGACGCCGAGGACCGGGCGAACGTGGAGCGCGTCGGGCGCCTGGACGTCGAGGGCCGGTGAACCTCAGGGAGCCGTGAGGCTCCACAGGGCCGCCACCAGCGGTCTGCGCAGGTCGGCCCGGCGTACGCACAAGCCGATCGGGAACGGCTCGGGCGGCGGATCGGCCGGGACCACCGCCAGCCGCTCGCGCACCGCGCTGTGCTCCAGCACCAGCCGCGGCACCACCCCCGTACCGCAGCCGAGGGCGACCAGCGTCAACAGCCCTTCGTGGCCGTCCGGTTCACAGGCCACCTCGGGCGTCGTGCCACGGGCGCGGAACCAACGGTCGGCGGCGTCACGGACGAGCCCGCGGTGGGGGAGGACGAAGGGGCCTTCGAGGTCGGGGTCGGGGCGGTCCCGGGCCGTGACCGGGACCAGCCCGGTCACCGCGACGGTCCGCCCCACCAACGGCTCCGGCAGCCGCGCCGGGATGCCCGCCACCGCCACATCGACCTCGCCCTCGTCCAGCCGGGCCAGGGCCGCCGCCGCGTCGCCGGTCCGCAGGTCGAGGCGGACCTGGGGGTGCGCGGCGCGGAACGGGGCCAACAGGTCGGGCAGCAGGGCCTGGCAGGCGGTCACCGTGGCGAACACGGCCAGCCGGCCGGTCAGTTCGGCCGGATCGGGATGCGCCTCACGGTAGGACCGCCACAACTCCAGTGCCTCGACGGCGTATTCACGGAACCGATGCCCCTCGGCCGTCAGTGACACCCCGCGCGGCCCCCGGTCGAACAGCCGGTGCCCCAGGTCCGCCTCCAGCCGCTGCACGGTCCGCGTCAGCGTCGCCGGGCTCACATGGCAGTCGAGACTCGTCCGCCCGAAGTTCAGCGACTGCGCCAGATGCAGAAACAGACGCAGCTCCCGATGATCGTCCCGCACCCGCCCACCTGCACCTTTCATCTGCTGCAACAGTGCGCTGCACATGTTGCGCTTGCCGCAACGCTGGCCGCGAGCCTACAACTCACCCATGACCTCGACCACGCACACCTCCACGTCCCGTGTCTTCGCCCTGGAGACGATGGACGTGCCCGGCGGCACGGAGACCATCCTGCGCGGCGGCCGGCACCTCTTCCCGCTGCTGCCCCAGGCGTTCGCCGGGGTGCGCCGCATCGGCGTCCTCGGCTGGGGCCCGCAGGGCCGCGCCCAGGCCCTCAACCTGCGCGACTCCCTCACCGGCACCGACATCGCGGTGGCCGTCGGACTGCGCCCCGGATCGGCCTCGGCCGTCGACGCCCGCGCCCACGGCTTCACCGAGGAGGACGGCACCCTCGGCGACTGGCTCGCCGTCGCCGCCGACAGCGACCTGGTGATCCTGCTGATCGCGGACGCGGCGCTGGCCGCCCACCACACGGAGATCTTCGCCGCCCTGAAGCCGGGCGCCGCCATCGGCCTCTCCCACGGCTTCCTGCTCGGCCATCTCCATGAGACCGGCGGCGACTTCCCACCCGGACATCCGGTGCTCGCCGTCTGCCCCAAGGGCATGGGCGACTCCGTGCGGCGGCTGTACCAGCAGGGCGCGCAGATCAACGGCGCCGGGATCAACAGCAGTTACGCCGTCCACGCCGACCCGGACGGCCGGGCCGTCGACCTCGCGCTCGGCTGGTCGGTCGCGATCGGCTCGCCGTACACCTTCCGCACCACCCTCGACAGCGAGTACCGCTCGGACATCGTCGGCGAGCGCGCCATCCTCCTCGGCGCCGTCCACGGCATCGTCGAGAGCCTCTGCACGCGCTACCGACTGGCCGGGGACGACGAGGTGACGGCGTACGAACGCTCCTGCGAGAACGTGACCGGCCCGATCGCCCGCACGATCTCCCGGGCCGGCCTGAGGGCGGTCCGCGAGGGCCTCGACGGGTCCGCCCGGGACGTCTTCGACCGTGCGTACACGGCGACATACGGCCCCGCCCGCGAGATCGTCGCGGAGATCTACGACGAGGTCGCCGACGGCACCGAACTGCGCAGCGTCATCCTCGCCGAACGGCGCCTCGGCGCCCGCCCGATGAGCGAGACCGGCGGCTCACCGATGTGGCGGGCCGCCGACGCGGCGCACGCCCGGCGCGGTGCACGCGACCTCCCCGTGGACCCGTTCACGGCCGGGGTCTTCGTCGCCACGATGACGGCCCAGATCGACGAGTTCGTCGACCGCGGCCACCCCTGGTCCGAGATCGTCAACGAGTCCGTCATCGAGGCCGTCGACTCCCTGCTGCCCTACATGCACGCCCGCGACGTGGCCCACATGGTCGACAACTGCTCCCGCACGGCCCGCCTCGGCGCCCGCCGCTGGGGCCCACGCTTCCAGGCCGCGTACGAGCAGATCGCCTACCCCGCCGCCGGACACCCGGCGGACAGGGCCCTGTTGAGCGCCTTCGACACCCACCCCGCCCATGAGGCCCTGGCCGCGGCGGCGAAACTGCGTCCGTCGGTGGACATCTCGGTGGCCTAGTCACCCGGGGTGCGGCCCCCGGGCGCGTACTGCGCCACACCGTGACCGAGCGACCAGTCGACCGACGCGTTCTCGGTCACGGTCACGAACACGTTCCGCGGCTCGGTGCCCGCGTAGGCGTGCACGAGTTCGGCGATGCGCCGGTACAGGGCCCGCTTCCGGTCCGGGGCGCGCCCGGCGCGCATGGTGATCGCGACGTACACGATGCCCTCGTCGCGGGGGACCCCGAGGTAATCGCCGTAGCGCAGCGTGCTGTTGATCCCGTCGTGGCCGGTCAGCACCTGGAAATGGTCGTCGGGCGGGATGTCCAGGGTCTCCACCAGGGCGTCGTGCACGGCCCGGCCGAGCGCGTCGAGCCGGTCGGGAGCGGCGTTCAGGGCATCGATCCGGACGAAGGGCATGTCAGGCAGCGTCCTTTCGGGCGCGGCGTGGTCTCGGGACCAGTTCGCCGCCGCAGTTCGGGCAGATGTCGTGCATGGCCTCGCTGCACGTCACGCAGAAGGTGCACTCGTAGGTGCAGATGCGGGCGGCGGCGTCGGTCGGCAGCTCGGCCGTCTCGCAGCGCTCGCAGCGGTCGCGCATCTCCAGTGCCATGGTCGTCTCCTCGCGGATCGTTGACGGTCGTGATCGTTTCGTCGACCGTCATGATCGCTCATCGCTCATCGCTCATCGCTCATCGCTCATCGCTCATCGCTCATCGCCAGTCGACGGCGAAGGCACGGCCGGGATTCACCGTGAGCATCCGCTCCACCACCTCCGCACCGACGGCCGCCGCCAGCCGGGGCCCCACCCGCCGCAGCAGATACGGCATCCCCGGGCCGCCGTCCACCGAGCGGGCCGCGGCGGTCGTCGTGTCGCCGCCCAGCAGCAGCCGGTCGGCGAAACCGGCCTCCGCCAGGGCCCGTACCGCGTCCGGCATCCGCCAGTCCGTGGCGTGATGGGCGCGGGACGGCCCGTCGAAGGCGAGGTAGCAACCTGAGGCCGCCGCCTGGAGATGGACCACGGAGTCGGGGGAGCGGTTGAGGTGCCCCAGGATCACGCGGTGCGGCGGCACGCCCAACTCGCCGGACAGCAGCTCCAGTACGTCCAGCGCGCCGGTGCCCAGCTCCAGGTGCACCGCGATCGGCGCGCCCGTCGCGTGGTGCGCCTCGGCCGCCGCCGTCATCGTCCAGCGCGCGTGCGCGTCGAGGGCGTGGAAACCACCCGCGACCTTGATCAGCCCGGCCCGCACCCCCGATGTGCCGATGCCGTGGGTCAGTTCGGCGACGAAGACCTGCGCGAGGCGGGCACCGCGCAGCTCCGTGAGGACACGGTCGTCGTAGTGGGCGGCCTGATGGAGCCCGGTCGCGGCGACGACGGCGACCCCCGTCTCCCGCGCCAGCGGCGGCAGATCGGCGGCCCGTCGCCCCAGGCCGTACGGCGTCCACTGCACGACGGCGCCACCACCCTGGGCCCGGAAGGCGACCAGCTCCGCGCGGGCCGCGGACACGTCCCGCAGCTCCTGGCCCGGGAGTTGAGGACTGCCGAAGAAGAGATGGTCGTGCGCGTCGCACACCCCGAGCGTGCCGGGGTCCACATCGCCGAGCACCGTACGGACCGTGCTCACCACTGGCGCCCACGGGGCAGCAGGCCCAGGCCGGGCGCCGACAGATGCAGTACCTGGAAGACCTCGCCCTCGGCCTTGGGGGTGTCGTGCGCCCACAGCGAGAAGTGGACGAGCTCCCAACCGGACGTGTCGACGACGGCCGCCGCGAGCAGCGCCCCGTCCGTGTCCGCCAACCGCCTCGCCTCATCCGCCGCGTCCGCCGTGAACCCGGCCAACTCGACGCCGTCGGGGACGGGTTGGCGTCGCCGTACGGCGACCCGCGCGGGAGAGCCGGCGGCGCCGCCCTCCTCGTACGCCAGACCGGTCCACTGCCGCACCGACGGCCGCCCGAAGTCGTTGCTCACCCCCTGGAAACCGCCGTCCCAGAGGAAGGAGTTCATGCCCTCGACGGTGTTCCAGAGGTAGAACGGCGCGTACTGGTTCACGGGGGAGGCGTCCACGCCGCGCTCCCGCATCAGATAGGCCTTCAGGCCCAACCCGTCCCAGTGGTCGAGCAGATGTCCTTTGGCGGCGACACGGGCGCGGATGATGCCCATGTCGTAACTCGCGGGCAGCGTCAGCTCGTACTGCATGGCGTGCATGAACAATGCCTCCCGGCTATCGAGGTGCGAGGAGCGCCAGCAGCCCCCTGACGCCCGCGTCGAACGCGGCCGGCGACCCGGACGCGCGGGCCAGGACGTAACCGCCCTGGACGGTGGCGACGACCGTCGCCGCGATGGCCTCGCCGTCCAACGAGGGCGCGAACTGCCCCTGTTCCCTGCCCTCTTCGACGATCCCGGCGATCCGTTCCCGAAGCCAGTCGAGGGTCTCGTCGACCGGCGCGCGCAGCTCGTCGCTCGCGATGACGTCCGGATCCATGGTCAGTCGGCCGATCGGGCAGCCGCGCAGCACATCACGCTCACGCAGCAGATACGCCTCGATGCGCTCGTACGGCGTCCCCGGCCCGCCCAGTACTCCCTCCGCGGTGGCCCGCATCTCCTCGGCCGTCCGCCGGATCGCGGCCAGCGCGAGATCGGGCTTGCCCTTGAAGTGGTGGTACATGCTGCCCTGCCCGGCGCCGGACCGCTCCAGGATGGCCTTGGGGCTCATCCCGACGTAACCGCGCTCCCACAGCAGCTCGCGGGTGGACTCGATCAGTCGCTCCGGGGTGCTCATGAGTCCACTGTACATACTAGTAGTTACAGAAGGCCAGGGGCGTGGGAAGCAGTCCCGTGCATCTCTTGTACTCCCCGGGAGGTACCCGCACTGCCGCTGGCTGTACGACGACTCGGACCCCCGGCCGAAGCCACTCTCGAGACATCACCGGAACACCTCACTAGGGAGATGACCCGAGATGCAGACCCTGGCGCACTGGGACGGCGGGCCCGGCCCGTGGATCCTTCTCTTCCCGCTGATCTGGGCGGCCGTCGTCGTCGGCGCCGTCACCGTCCTGCGCCGCACGGTGTGGCGTGGCCGCGGTCCCCGCCGGTTCGCCGTCGACGACCACTCGCCCCTGACCGTGCTCGGCCACCGCTTCGCCTCCGGCGAGATCGACGAGGACGAGTACTGGCGCCGGCTCTCCGTCCTGGACGAGCAGTTCGGCCGCCGGACGGGCAAGGGTGGTGCGGCATGACCGTCACGACCGAGGTGCGCACCGCCGCACGCGTCGTCGACGCGGTCAAGGTGTACGGCGGTGGCGACACCGCCGTACGCGCCCTGGACGGCGTGAGCATCGCCTTCCCGGCCGGCCGCTTCACCGCGATCATGGGACCGTCCGGCTCCGGCAAGTCCACCCTCATGCACTGCGCGGCGGGCCTCGACACGCTCAGCGCGGGCGCCGCGTACATCGGCGACACCGAACTGGGCTCCTTGGACGACCGCCGCCTCACCCTGCTGCGCCGCGACCGGGTCGGTTTCGTCTTCCAGGCGTTCAACCTGGTGCCGACGCTGACCGTCCGGGAGAACATCACCCTTCCCCTCGACCTGGCCGGCGGCAAGGGCGACCAGGAGTGGATCGACGCCCTGATCGACGTCGTCGGCCTCCGTGACCGGCTGCACCACCGTCCCTCCGAGCTCTCCGGCGGCCAGCAGCAACGCGTGGCCGTGGCACGGGCGTTCGCCGGGCGGCCGGACGTCGTGTTCGCCGACGAGCCGACCGGCAACCTCGACTCCCGCTCCGGCGGGGAGGTCCTCGGCCTCCTCGGCCGCACGGTGCGCCACACGGCCCGTACGGTCGTCATGGTCACCCACGACCCCGTGGCCGCCGCCCACGCGGACGAGGTCGTGTTCCTCGCGGACGGGCGCCTGGTGGACCGGATGACCGCACCGACCGCCGAACGGGTCCTGGACCGCATGAAGGCCTTCGACACGGGGACCGGCTCCCCGGTCTCGGAGGTGCCGTCATGAACGCCGCCGTACGCCTGAGCGTGTCGTCCCTGCGTGCCCACAAGCGGCGGTTCGCCGGAACCTTCCTGGCCGTGTTCCTCGGCGTGGCGTTCCTGGCCGGCACCCTCGTCATGGGGGACACGCTGCGTGCCAGCTTCGACACGATGTTCGGGCGGGCCACCAGCGGCACGGACGCCGTGGTCCGCAGCGCCGACGCCATCACCACCCCCGGCGAGAGCCAGGGCGTCCGGCAGCCGGTCCCCGTGGACCTGGTGAACGCCGTCGAGAAGGTCCCCGGCGTGGCCGCGGCGGCCCCCAGCATCCAGGGCGCCGGGCAGCTCGTCGGCGCCGACGGCGACCCCATCGGCGGCCAGGGCCCGCCCACCCTCGCCGGCAACTGGATCGCCGACCCCGAGCTCAACGCCTACCAACTCGCCGAGGGACGCGCCCCGGCCAGGTCGGGCGAGGTCGTCATCGACCGCGGCACGGCCGGGCGGGGCGGCCTGCACCTCGGCGACACGACGGTCCTGCGCACCCCCGACCCCGTGAAGGTGACCGTCGTCGGCCTCGCGACCTTCGGCGGCGAGGACGGCATGGCCCAGGTGACCTTCACCGGTATGACCCAGGCGGACGCCGAGAAATACCTGACGGCCCGCCCGGGCGAGGCGTCGACCATCCAGGTCCGGGCCGCTCCCGGCATCGGTCAGGAGCAGCTCGTCGACCGACTGACGTCCGTACTCCCCAAGGGAGTCGAGGCCATCACCGGCCAGGAGTCGGCCGAGGAGAACACCGAGATGATCTCCAGCCAGTTCCTGACCGTCTTCACCCTTTTCCTCCTCGTCTTCTCCGGCGTGGCCCTCCTGGTCGCCACGTTCTCCATCCACAACACCTTCGCGATCGTCGTCGCCCAACGCACCCGCGAGAACGCCCTGTTGCGCGCCCTGGGCGCCTCCCGCCGTCAGCTCACCGCGTCAACGCTGGTGGAAGCCACCGCCGTTGCGGTGACCGCCTCCCTGGCGGGCCTCGCGGGCGGCGTGGGCGTCGCCGCGGGCCTCCAGGCCCTGTTCCCGGCGATCGGATTCCCCTTCCCCGAGGGCGACCTGGTGGTGAGCGGGCTGTCGATGCTGCTACCGCTCGCCGTGGGCGTCGTGGTCTGCCTGGGCTCCGCGCTCATGCCCGCCGTACGGGCGGGCCGCACCGCCCCGATGGCAGCGCTGCGCGAAACGGCCGTCGACACCTCCGGCGCCTCCCGCGCCCGGACCGTCACCGGCCTGGGACTGGCCGCCCTGGCCCTGGGAACGACGATCAGCGGCGTCCTGCTCTCCCCGTCCCTCTGGCTCGCGGGCACCGGCGCCGTCCTCGCCCTCGCCGCGTTCGTCGTTCTCGGCCCGACCGCCGCCACCACGGCCGTCCGCGTCCTGGGGAGCCCCCTGGACCGGCTGCGTGGAGTCACGGGCGGCCTGGCGCGCCGCAACGCCCTGCGCAGTCCCCGGCGCACGGCGGCCACGGCCGGCGCGCTGATGATCGGCGTGGCCGTCGTCTCCCTCTTCACGGTCTTCGCGGCCTCCCTCAAGGCGACGATGGACCAGACCGTCTCCCGCTCCTTCGCCGGTGACGTGGCCATCAGCACCCCCGGTTTCGGCGCGGGCGGCAGCGGCCTGAGCCCCCGCCTCGCGGGCGCCGTGTCCCGGCTGCCCGAGGTGGACACCGCGGTCGGCCTCGGCCGCGGAGTCGCCGAGGTCGACGGCAGGGGAAGGGCCCTGACCGTCACCGACCCCCTCGCCCTGCAACGCACCTTCGACCTGGGCGGGATCAAGGGCACCCTGACCGGCCTGGGCACCGACGGCCTCGCCGTCACCGCGGGGGAGGCCGCGAAGCAGGGCCTCACGACCGGTGACACGACACGACTCACCTTCACGGACGGCACGTCCAAGAGCTTCACGGTCCGCGCCGTCTACGGCCGGTCCGAACTGGCGGGCGACTACGTCATCACGCGGGCCGCCTGGCAACCGCACCGCACCCAGGACACCGACACCTTGGTGGCGGTCGCCTTCAAGGACGGTGTGAGCACCGCCGAGGGCAAGGCGGCCGTGGCGAAGGTGGCCGCACAGTACGGCGACCCGAGCGTCCAGACCCGCGACGAGTACGCCCAGTCCTCGGCCGGAGGGATCGACATGATGCTCACCCTCGTCTACGCCCTGCTGGCCCTCGCGGTGCTGATCGCACTGCTGGGCATCGCCAACACCCTCACCCTCGCGATCCACGAGCGCACCCGCGAACTGGGCCTGCTCAGGGCGGTGGGCCAGACTCGCGCCCAACTGCGCGCGATGGTCCGCTGGGAGTCGGTCCTGGTGGCGGCCTTCGGCACGGTGGGCGGCCTGGCCCTGGGCGCCTTCCTGGGCTGGGTCCTGGTCAAGGCCTCCGACGGCGCGAGCGACACCGCGTTCGCCTTCGCCGTCCCACCGGGCCGGCTCGCCGTGGTCGCCCTGGTGGGCCTCGCCGCGGGCGCCCTGGCCGGCTGGCGGCCGGCGACCCGGGCGGCCCGCCTGAACGTCCTGCGGGCCATAGCCACCGACTGAGACCTCGAACGGCAAGCGATCCACAAGAAGGTCGTCACCGCCCGGTCAGCCGACAACGGCCGACCGGGCGGGAGCATGTGCGGCCCTGTGGCCGTCGACGGAGTGCTCGAACTCGGCGAACACCCGCTCGGTCTTCTCCCCACCGGTCCGCCGAGACGGCCGCGAGGTACCGGCGCCCACGACGGCGGGCGCGGAGAGCGCGAACCACACGACCTTGCCCTCGTCCCCCTCCGCCCGCACTCCCCAGCTCTCACTGACGGCGGCCACCATCGCCAGTCCACGTCCACACGTGGCGAGCGAGTCGTCGTCCGTCATGGTGTCCACGGCCGGCAGACGCGGGTCGTGGTCGTGCACCGAGACCGTGAGCCGGTCGAGCAGCAGCTCGATCTCCACGGTGCACATCTTGTCGGGCTGGGCGTGGCGGTGGACGTTGGTCAAAAGCTCTGTCACACCGAGCGCCGCCCGGTCTATGAGTGGGTCCAGATGCCAGTAGCGCAACTGCGCAGAGACGATTCTGCGGACCTGGCCGATCCGCGACGGCAGAGCCTGAAGCTCTACCGTGCAATGCCTGCTTGGGTGACTGATCACGGCTGCGACTCCCCGACTGAGAGGTCCGGAAGAACACGGAGTTCGGATCGATCCAACAGGGGCCCCGCGTGGAGATCGGCCGCCTGCCGTCGTGCCCGGCGGGCTGGTTCGCAGCGTTATCGCCGGTAAACCCAGAGTGACGTGTGAACAGCGTGACTCAGGGGGTCAGGTACCGCAACTCGCGGTGACTCACCCCGGGCGTCCCGCGGCCTTCCGTACCGCCTCGATGAACCGGCGTGCCGCCGGCGGCCCCGGCTCGCCCGGAGCGGGGTCGTGGTCGCCGAGCGTCAGCAGGTACCGCTTGCCGTTGAGGTCGGCCAGCGCCCTGTCGTCGGCGGCGAACCAGGGCTTGGAGGCGCGCACCGCCTGCACCGGCGCGCTGTCGATCTCGCTGCCGTAGCTGGTGAGCAGTTCCAGTCTGCCGTCGCTGATCCGCACCTGTCCGGCCCGGGTGAGGGAGCGCAGCCGCTTCCCGATCCGCACGCCCGTGGCCGTGAACTCCGGTTCCGCCATGCCTCCCCGCCCCCTAGTGCGCCCTCGTCGGGCCGGCTCGCGATCCTGCGTGGGTCCTGAACCGGCTGTCTGTGTGATCCAGTGTGCGCCCCCGTCGGGGACCCACGTCCCGTCCGGTGAAGTCTGCCCGCACCCGGCGTCGAGCACCAGTACGCATGACGGGCTCGGACCGAGCGCCCGGAGCACTCGTCCGAATGCGCCCCCATGACACCGAGAGGCGCGTCCCCCAGGGAGGTCTTTGGGGTGCTCAAAGGTGTGTTTATGCAGGTGAGAAGCGTGCGGAAGGTGCTTATGATCGATGCGTCGACAGCGCGACCCGCCGTCGACGCCACCTCTTAGGAGACCCGCTGTGAGCACTCCCCAGCAGACCCGGACGGGCGAGACCCTCGACACCCTCGACATCGACCGCAGCGACGCCGCGTACCGCGGCTGGCTGAAAGAGGCCGTCCGAAAGGTCCAGGCCGACGCCAACCGCTCGGCCGACACGCATCTCCTGCGCTTCCCGCTGCCGGAGCGGTGGGGCATCGACCTGTACCTGAAGGACGAGTCGACCCACCCCACCGGCAGCCTCAAGCACCGACTGGCCCGCTCCCTCTTCCTCTACGGCCTGTGCAATGGCTGGATCCGTCCGGACCGCCCGGTGATCGAGGCGTCCAGCGGCTCGACGGCGGTCTCCGAGGCCTACTTCGCCGGGCTGATCGGCGTGCCCTTCATCGCCGTCATGCCGCGCACGACGAGCGCCGAGAAGATCCGACTGATCGAGTTCCACGGCGGGCAGTGCCACTTCGTGGACGACCCACGCAAGATGTACGAGGAGTCGGCCCGCCTCGCGGTCGACACCGGCGGCCACTACATGGACCAGTTCACCTACGCGGAACGGGCCACGGACTGGCGCGGCAACAACAACATCGCCGAATCCGTCTTCCGGCAACTGGAGTTGGAGCGGTTCCCGGAGCCCGCGTGGATCGTCGCCACGGCCGGCACCGGCGGTACCTCGGCGACCATCGCCCGCTACGTCCACTACACCCAGCGGGACACCCGCATCTGTGTCGCCGACCCGGAGAACTCCTGTTTCTTCGAGGGCTGGACCACCGGCGATCCGGACGTCACCTGTGACTGCGGCTCGCGTATCGAGGGCATCGGCCGGCCGCGCATGGAACCGAGCTTCGTGCCCGGTGCCGTCGACCGGATGATGAAGGTCCCGGACGCGGCCAGCGTCGCCGCCGTACGCGCCCTGGAGCGGGCCATCGGCCGCAAGGCGGGCGGTTCGACCGGGACCGGGCTGTGGAGCGCGCTGAAGATCGTCGCCGAGATGGTGGCCGAAGGACGGCAGGGGAGCGTGGTGACCCTGCTGTGCGACCCGGGCGACCGCTACCTCGACAAGTACTACTCGGACACATGGCTGGCCGAACAGGGCCTGGACATCACGCCGTACAGCGCGGCGATCGACTCGCTGCTGGAGACGGGCGTCTGGCCCTGCTGAGAACCGCCGGTCCCTATGCGGTCAGCCGCCGGTCCAGTGCGGCGGCCGCGTCCCGGAACGCGCGCCCCACGCCGGGCGCCGCGAGCCTCGCGGCGAAGCGGTAGGCGGCCGTGCCGTCCGTGGCGAACGTCCAGCGCACATGGGTGCCGGTGCCCGAGGGGGCGAGCCGCCACTCCTCGACGAGGGCCCGGACGCCGGGCACATTGCCGACGTCGACGCGGTAGGCGTACACCTCCGGCTCCTTGGCCGCGATGATCGTCTCCTGGAAACGCCCGCCGCCCTTGAGGTGTATCTCGCGCGTGGTGCCGTCGCCGGTGGGCCGGGCCAGCGTCACCGCGGCGAACCACTCGGTCCACCCCGGCACATCATCGGCGAGCGCCCGGAAGACCTGCTCCGGAGGCGCGGACATCTCCCGTGCGAAGACCAGCCGTACGGGCGCCGACTCGACGAAGTCGAGCCCCACCTCGCGCAGTTGGTGCGCCATGGACCACACCCTCCTCGTGCCGGACATCATGACCAACGGAGGGTGTCACCGTAGTTGACGCACCATCAACTGTCTGTAGCGCCTCAGCCCTCGCCCGCCACCACCAGCCGCCGCAGATGCTCGGCGACCTCCTCGCGCGCCGCGGCCGGCAGCCCCGCGTCCGTCACCAGCGTGTCGACCTGCTCCAGCGCCGCGAACGAACTCAGGCCCACCGTGCCCCACTTGGTGTGGTCGGCGACCACCACGACCCGGCGCGCCGACTGCACCAGCCGGCGGTTGGTCTCCGCCTCCGCGAGGTTCGGCGTGGACAGGCCGGCCTCGACCGATATGCCGTGGACACCGAGGAAGAGCACATCGAAGTGGAGCGCCGCGATGGCCTGGTCGGCGACCGGGCCCACCAGCGAGTCGGACGGGGTGCGCACACCGCCGGTCAGCACGACCGTGGCCGCCCCCTGCCGCGGACCCGAGGTGCGCTGGGCCGCGTGGAACACGTCGGCCACCCGCACCGAGTTGGTGACGACCGTGAGATCGGCGACGTCCAGCAGATGATGGGCCAGCGCGTACGTCGTCGTACCGCCCGACAGGGCGATCGCGCTGCCCGGCGCGACCAGTTCGGCCGCCGCGCGCGCGATGTCCTCCTTGGCCGTCAGCTCCAGGCCCGACTTGGCCTCGAAACCCGGCTCGTGCGTGCTCGCCTCGACCACCGGCACCGCGCCGCCGTGCACCTTCTCCAGGACACCCTGGCGGGCCAGCGCGTCGAGGTCGCGGCGCACCGTCATGTCCGACACGCCGAGCTTGCGCGTCAGCTCGTTGACCCGGACACCGCCGCGCCGCCGCACCTCGTCCAGGATGAGGGCGCGCCGCTGCTCCGCGAGGAGGTTCTGATTCTCACTCACGTACGCTCCGGTCCTTTCGCCGCAATCCGTTCGACACGCCCGGCGACCTGCTCCCACCAGCCCGCGGACGTCTCATCCTCGCACGTCACCGTACGGGTCGCGGCACCGACTGTCACGACGCGCGCATGTCACCTTCACCCCATCGTTCTCCCGCCCGTCACACGGATCGGGGAGATTCCGTGACGAGGGGTGTACGAGGCCGCCCCAGCGGAGATCCTTGAGCCCGCACCGACACATGCCGACGGCGCGTCACGGGGGAAGTGCGAACAGTGGAACGTGCGCAGGAACGTGCCTCGACGACCGGCTCCGCCCTGGAGCTGCTGGTCCACGGGGTGGGCGGTACGACGCCCGAGAAGATGCTCGACGATCCGCGGACCGTGCGGATCACCGGCGACGACACGGCGGCCGTGTTCCGGCGCGCCGAGGACGTCGACGCCGACACCGGACAGCCGAAGGACCCGCGCCAGGAGCCGGTGCCCGAGGCCTACGTCTGGTGCAATCTGACCTCCGGCAACTCCTCCCGCGCGCTGTGGCTGTTGCTGCTGCCCTTCATGGTGGTCAACCTCGCCCACTGGATGCGCCCCGCCGCCCGCGGCCGCACCCGCACGGTCCGCCTGTACGGGCTGCTGGTGCGGCTCACCGCCCTCACCCTGACCGTGCTGCTGGTCGCGGCCGTCTGCGAGGTCGCGCTCGACCTCGCCGCCTGGCAGTGCGCGGGCACGCGCGCGTGCGCCGACCGCCACTCCTGGCTCGGCTTCCTGTCACCGACCGTCTCCGACGGCGGCTGGTGGAGCGGCCCCGGCCGCCGCCTCGCGCTCGCCGCCCTGCTGCCCGCCGCGCTGACCGCCCTGCTCTGGTACCTGTCCCACCGCACCTGGAACGCGTACGAGTCCCAGCAGCCCCTGACCCGCCCGGCCGAGCACGACGAGGACACCGCCCGCACCGCGCTGGGCCGCCCCGGCTTCTGGTACGGCCGCCGGCTGGTGGCCCGGCTGCGCGCCGCCCACACCGCCGCGGCCCTGCTCACGGTCGCCGCGGCCGTCGCCTCCGCGGCGGCCCGCTTCGACCGGCGCGCGGGCGGACCCGCCCCGCTCGACATCCTCGGGCTGCTCCTGCTCGGGGCGATCGCCGTCGGCGCGGTCGTCGTGGTGGGGGTGGTCTGCCGCCGCGGCCGCAGCGAGAACCGTCTCGACCGCGAGCTCGACGAACGTCTCGTACGACGTCTGCCGCTCGCCGCGCTCGCCCTGCTCCTGCTCACCCTGGTGTACGCCGGTTGGGACCGGCCGGGATGGGAGTCGCGGGGGCGGCTGCCGGGGGACACCACCTTCGGCGCCCTCGCCCTCGCCCAGGGGTTGATCGTGATCGTCATGGCCGTCGTCGCCCAGGCCCTGCACCGCACGCATCCCGACCCGCGCGCCGCGATGCGCGGCCTCGGCGGCCCCGCGGTCGCCATGCTGGCCTGTGCGCTCGGCGGGGTGATGTCCGGCGGCGTCTCCCAGCGGGTCGCCGACTGGCTGGACGGCACCGGGGCCTCGATCCCGGGTCCGCCGGTCCTGCTGACCTGGCAGGCGTCCGTGATCCCGCCGCTGCTCGTCGTCCTGCTCGTGCTGGGCGGCTGGCTGGGCCGGCGCGCCTGGCTGCTGCGCCGGGCCGAGCTGACCGCCATCGACACCGACTACCCGGACGAACCCAAGGACCGGGCCCGCACCCGGAGCATCGCCACCGCCCGTGCCCTGGCCACCCTCACCGACCGCGCCCCGCGCATCCTCGCCGTCACCTCCGCCACCACCCTGCTCCTGGGCGCCGGCGCCCTGGTCGGCGCCATGACGACGGAGCAGGTACCGGCCGAGGCGGCGGGAGACTCGTACGCCGTCCTCCAGGGCGCCGCCGACACCGCGCAGGCGCTCGGCTCCTGGCTGATCGGGTTCGGCTTCATACTCTTCGTCACCTGGGGCAGACGCGCCTACAAGGACCCCTCCGCGCGCCGCACCATCGGCATCCTGTGGGACGTCGGCACCTTCTGGCCGCGCGCCGCCCACCCTTTCGCCCCGCCCTGCTACGCCGAGCGCGCCGTGCCCGACCTGACCTGGCGGATGGCCACCTGGACGCGGGCCACCGGCGGCCGGCTGGTGATCTCCGGACACTCCCAGGGCAGCGTCCTCGCCGCCGCGGCGGCCTGGCAGCTGACCCCCGCCGACCGCAGACGGGTCGCCCTGCTCACCTACGGCTCACCGCTGGAGCGCCTTTACGGCCGCTGGTTCCCGGCGCACTTCGGACCGGCGGCGCTGAGCGCCCTGCACCACGACGTCGCCTGCTGGCGCAATCTGTACCGGCCGACCGACCCGATCGGCGGCCCCATGCGCCTGTCCGGCGAATGCGGCCCCGAGGTCGACCACGAACCCCTCCCGGACCCGCTGGCCTACGGCCGCACCGACCGGCATCCGCTGCCCGCACCGATCCTGGGCCACTCCGACTACCAGGCGGACCCGGCGTTCGCGCGAGAGCGGGCGAAACTGCTGGCCAGACTGCGACCGGACGTGCCGGCGCAGCGCTAGCCGTCGCACGGGTGCGGAGGTGCCGGCGCGGTGCCGGCACCTGGTCAGGGGAGTTCCGGCAGGTCCTCCGGGAACAGCAGGGTCAGGTCGTCCGTGCTCGGTTCCGCGACCTGGGCGACCCGGCTCGCGTGCCGCTCCACCATCGCCTCGAAGGTCTGGCGGGCGGTGCGGCCGTTGCCGAAGGCGGGGCCCTTCGGGATCGCCGTCAAGTACTTCAGCAGGGCCTCCGGCGCGCCCGGCGCCAGCCGGTACTCGTGCTCGTCGGCCTGCTGCTCCACGATCCGCAGCAGCTCGTCCGGGGAGTAGTCACCGAAGGTGATGGTCCGTGAGAAGCGGGACGCCACACCGGGGTTGACCGACAGGAAGCGCTCCATCTCGGCCGTGTAGCCCGCGACGATCACCACGACCGCGTCCCGGTGGTCCTCCATCAGCTTCACCAGCGTGTCGATGGCCTCCTTGCCGAAGTCACGGCCCGAGTCCTCCGGCGACAGCGCGTACGCCTCGTCGATGAACAGCACCCCGCCCCGCGCCCTGTCGAAGGCCTCCTGGGTGCGGATGGCCGTCGAGCCGATGTGCTCGCCGACCAGGTCGACACGGGACACCTCGACGAGATGGCCCTTCTCCAGCACACCGAGGGAGGCGAGGATCTCGCCGTAGAGCCGGGCCACCGTCGTCTTGCCGGTGCCCGGGGAGCCGGTGAAGACCAGGTGACGCTTGACGGACGCCGCCTTCAGACCGGCCTCCCGGCGGCGGCGGCCGACCTCGATCATGTCGGTGAGGGCGCGTACCTCGCGCTTGACGCTGTCGAGGCCGACCAGGGCGTCGAGTTCACCGAGCACGGCCTTCGAGGTGCGCGAGGGCTGTTCCGGCTCGGCGGGGGTGACCTGCGGTTCCTGTTCGGTGGCGCGCTGCCCGGGGATGGCGCCGAGCAGACCGGGGGAGAGGCTCGTCGTCTGTACGGCGGTCACCTGTGCGGCGGGGGGCGTCAGGCCCGCGCTCTCGTCGCTCGTGCAGTCCTCCACGACCGGACCGGTGCCGGACCCGGCGTCGGGGCCCGCGTCGGCGAACTCGTACCCGCCGCGCGCACACCGCTCCGTGCGGCACTTGCGCAGCGTCGTACGGCAGCCGTCTATGACATGGAAGCCGTACCCGGAGCTGCCCGTGACCCGGCAGTTGAGGAAGCTGCCCCGGCCGCCCGCGGAGACGTAGAAACCGGCCTCGGCGGGGGAGTCGACGGTGCAGCGCTCGATGGTGGGGTCGGCGCCCTTGGTGACGATCACGCCGGTCTGGGTGCCGTCCACGGTGCAGTTGTTGAGGGTGCCGCCGCTGCCGTGGTCGCGGAACCAGGCGCCGGTCGCCGCGTCGCGGATGCGGCAGTCGTCGAGCTGGGCGGTGGCGCCGTCGCTCACCGACACAGCCGTGTTGCGCACCTGGGAGAGATCGCTGTCGACGACGTCCGCGCGGGAGCCGCGGTCGAGGACGAACAGCGCGTCCGGCACGTCGTGCACCCGGCAGGAGTCGAGGACCGCGGTCGCGCCGTCGCTGACCCACACCGCGGGATAGTCGCCGGTGCTGTCGAAGATCTCGCACTGGTTGGCGTCCACGCGCGTGCCCGGGTCCCACACCGACAGGCCGTTGCGCCCGAACTGACGCACCGTCGTGCGGGTCAGGGTCAGGACGGAGCGGGAACGCAGGTCCACCGCGTTCTCCGGGATGTCGTGGATCCGGCAGTCGGCCAGCGTCAGCACCGCGTCCGTGTCGAGCGTGACCCCGTCGGCGGTGGTGCGGTGCACATCGCAGTCGGTGAGGTGCGCGCTGGCCCGGCCGGTGATCTGGACGCCGCTGCCGCGGACCTCGTAGATCTCGCAACCGACCGCTTCCAGCGCGGAGTTCTCCCCGGTCGCCGTCAGGCCCGGGCCCGAGGCGTGGTGCACCCGGCAGCGCTCCAGACGGGGGTGGGCGCCGCCGCGGACCGCGACACCGGCCTGCCCGGCCGCGACGACCTCGCACTCCTCGAACACGCCGCCCCCGCCGTCGACCACGGCGATGCCGATGCCGGCGGGATTGTCGACCGTGCACCGCCGCACGGTGGGGCGGGCGCCGCCGCGCACCTCGATGCCGGCCGCGGACCGGGTGACGATCCGGATGTCCGTCAGCTCCGGGGTGCCCTCCTCGACCAGCAGCGCCGGGGCCGCCGCGTCCTGGCCCTCCACATGCAGGTCCTGCACCACGGCCGAGGCCCGCACCGTGAGCGGCACCCCGTCCAGGGGGGCGATGCGCACCGAACCGGGGGAGCCCTCGGGGCCGCGCAGGGTCACCGCCCGCTGCACCACGAGGTTCTCGCGGTAGGTGCCGGGGGCGACGGTGAGGACGTCGCCGTCGGCCGCGGCCTCCAGGGCGGCGGCGAGCGACGCGTACTCACCCGTGCGGCGCCGCCACCTCGAAGTGCCGGTGTGCGTCACCTGGACCGTGCCCTGTGCCATGGCGTTGCTGTGCCCCCACCTCGTGGTACGCGGGTTGGATGCCGAATGCCTCGGCCGGTCCACCGTAGCGTGCGCGCACGCGGTGGGTTGACCAGAGTGGGAAGGCGGTCAGCTGCCGGTCCCGGTCCTGCCCCAGTCCGGGCCCGCCTCGGCCCAGGCCTGGTCCCAACGGGCGTACCGGCGGCGGACCATGCGCCAGACGATCAGCCGTCTGCCGCCCTCGACGAGACCGATGCCGAGCAGGGCCGCGCCGACTCCGGCGAGGACGGCGTGGGTGGTCGCGGTCGCGGAGTCCAGCGGGCGGGCCACTATGCGGCCGTGGGCGTCCGTCCACATCGTGAAGTGGTCGCCGCTGTGCGGGTGTTTGAGGTTCGCCATGGCCGGGCCGTGCTGGGTGGTGCCGTCCGGCGCGGTCCAGTCGGCGACGACGCGGCTGCGCAGGTCCCGCCCGGTGGTCGTCTCGGGATCGGCGTCCAGCGGCGAGCGGTCCAGGGCGCGGGCCACGGTGGCGGTGACCAGGTGGCGGGACTTCTGCTGCTGGCGCACGGACTCCTGGAGCGCGTCCTGGGCGACACCGCCGACGACCGCGCCGGCCAGCGGCGTGACGACCAGGATGAGCAGCAGGGCCGCGAGGGCGACCCAGGCCTCGGCGAGGTCGGTCGCACGGCGCAGCGGATTGTGCCGCCAGCGCCAGAGTCCGCTGATCGCTCGCACCGTCCGCACCCCCTTCCCGCTCCGTGATAACCCTCGGTACGGCATTTCACCCGCGGGACCGGTCGAAGAGAGAGCGAAATCACCTGCTCCGGGTCGGCCCACGAACTTCTCCAACATGCCAACGCCAGGCCCCCGGGGGCGAGTTCCCGCGAGCCGTCCTCGAACGGATCTCGGCTAGTCCAGGACCGTGACCGGATCGCCGACCCGGATCACACCGGGGGACAGGGGGACGAGGTTCTGCCCGAAGACCAGCTTGCCCTGGAGTCTGCGGTGGCGCCCCAGCGTGTGCAGGGGCTCCCGGCCGCGCACGGCGCTGTCCTGGTCCGTGGTGGTCACCACGCACCGGCCGCACGTCTTGGCGACGCGGAACCCGACCTCGCCGATCGTGAGCCGCGACCAGTCGTCCTCGGCCCAGGGGGCGGTCCCGGACACGACCACGTTGGGCCGGAACCGGTTCATGGGCAGTGGGCCCTCTGCCGGGTGGTCACCCTGTGCGATGAGGGAGTTGAGGGCGTCGAGCGAGGCGGTCGTGGTGACCAGCAGGGGGTAGCCGTCGGCGAAGGAGACGGTCTCGCCCTCGCGCGCGTACTCGGGGTCGACGGGCCGGCGCGTCGCGGGGTCGTCCATGTGCACGAGACGGACCTCGGCGCCCAGATAGGCGCTGCACCAGGCGTGCACGGCAGGGTCCTCCGCGGGGACCGCCTCCACCTTGTCGCGGAAGATCTGCACCGGAACGGTGTCGACCGGTCGCGGTACGGGCACCGTCAGCGGCCGCGTCCCGGGTGCGGACAAGCGGACGCCGCCGCCGGGCAGAAGCTCGGCGGCGGCGAGCGCGATGCGCGGTTGCTGGCGTTGTGTGACGACCTTTCCCCCGTCGTCGATCAGCGCCCAGCGCCGGTCTCCGGCCAGCCCCCAGGGCTCCACGACGGCCTCCCGGGGCGCCTGGCCCCGGAACGCCTTGACCGGATGTACGTGAATCGACCGCAGCTGCGCATTGCCCATGGATCCATCGTGCCAGCAGGCACGGACAGTCCGGGGGTCGGCTCAGTAGCCGCGGTACTGCTGGTTGTTGTACGGGTCCTGATACGGCGCCGGAGCGGGCCGGGGAGCCGCGGGGCGCATGGCCTCGTAGCCCATGCCCTGGTTCATCGGACGCGGCTGCTGCTGCGGCCCGGGGTAACCGCGAGGCGCGGAGGCCTGCTGCGGGATGTAGGCGGCGGGCGCCTGTTGCAGCGGCGAGGGCTGCTGCGCCTGCGGATAGCCGTAGGAGGGCTGGGACGGTCCCGCCGGGAGGGCGGGCAGCGCGGACGGCAGCGCGGGCAGGTTGCTGCTGCTCGGCATGGCGTACTCCGCCGGCACCCGGATCGGGGCGATCTGCGGGGTGCCCCGCTCGGCCACGAGCGAGTCGTAGATCGGAGTGTCCGGGAAAGAGGCGGAGTAGTAGCCGCCGCCATAAGTGGAGCGGGGGGAGGTCATGGCACATAAGTTAAGCCCACGATGTGCTGGTTGGGGAGACCGATAAGAGGGTTGTTTTCCGTGTCGGCAGTGACGTGGGATCCCCAATGCGAGCGAACTCGGCAAAAAGGGACCTCTACCTGCGTTCGGATCCTGTAAAGGCCGAGTTCCGGGCGGGTTACCCGCGGTTGGACAGTGATCTTCCTGTGCACCTCATGGGAGTTCGCTGTCGCGGGGAATAGGTTGACCCTGTAGAGAACCAATGGGCTGCCGGGACATGCCTGGCGCGGTGACACGTGATGGGGGCGGACATGTCAATGTCGAAAGGATCCAATACTCCGGTGCCGACCACGGCGCTGAGGGTCGAATTGGGCTGGAACACCGGACCGGGGGTGCCCGACGCCGACGCGTCGGCGCTGCTCCTGGTCGGCGGGAAGGTCCGTTCCGACGGCGACTTCGTCTTCTACAACCAGCCGGTGCACTCCTCCGGCGCGGTCCGGCACGAGGGCAAGCGCAACCTCGGCGGCCAGGTGGTCGACAGTCTGCTCGTCGACCTCGCGCGCGTGGAGCCCACGATCGAGACGATCGTCCTGGCCGCCTCCTCTGACGGCGGCGCGTTCGGACAGGTGCCGGGTCTGCACATCGAGGTCAAGGACGCCGCCCAGGGGACCTCCGTCGCCCGCTTCGACAGCACCGGCGCGACCGTCGAAACCGCTTTCGTGCTCGGCGAGTTCTATCGCCGCCAGGGCTCCTGGAAGTTCCGTGCCGTCGGCCAGGGCTACAGCAGCGGACTCGAGGGCCTGGCCACCGACTTCGGCATCACGGTCGACGAACCCCAGCAGGCCGCTGCCCCGGCGCCGACAGCGCCGCGCGCCCCCATGGCGCCCCCGGTCACCGCGCCCCCGCCCATGCCCCCGGTGACCATGCCGCCGCCACCCGCCGCGCCCCCCGCTTCCCCGGCGCCGGCCGCTCAGCCGGTCCGCCTCACCAAGGTCACGCTCACCAAGGCCTCCCCCTCGGTGTCGCTGACCAAGCAGGGCGGCACCTCCGGCGCGATGCGGGTCAACCTCAACTGGGAGGTGCGCAAGCAGTTCTCGGGGTGGGGCAGCAAGCTGGGCCGCCCGGTCGCGCATCACAACGACCTCGACCTCGACCTGTGCGCCCTGTACGAACTCACCGACGGCAGCAAGGGCGTCGTCCAGGCCCTCGGCAACGCTTTCGGCTCCCTGCACCAGCCGCCGTTCATCCACCTCGACGGCGACGACCGCACCGGCGCCGTCGCGAGCGGCGAGAACCTCACCGTCAACCTCGACCACAAGCAGCTCTTCCGCCGCATCCTGGTCTTCGTCACGATCTACGAGGGCGCGCGCTCCTTCGCCGACCTGCACGCCACCGTGACCCTTCAGCCGCAGTACGGTGCCCCGATCGACTTCTCCCTCGACGAGTGCACCGTCCCCTCGACGGTGTGCGCGCTCGCCCTCATCACCAACACCGGCTCCGACCTCGTCGTCCAGCGCGAGGCCCGCTACCTGGTGCCCGAGCGTGGCGTGAGCCCGCAGCGGACCGTCGACTACGCCTACGGCTGGGGCATGAACTGGACCCCCGGCCGCAAGTAGCCCACGGTCACCCCTCCTCGGGGACCGTGTCCGGACGTGCGTAGGTGCGGCCCTTCCAGGCCGCACCGCGCCCCCGGTAGTGCTGCACCGCGGAGTCGACCGTCATCAGCAGATAGAGGAACGCCGTGAACGGCAGCAGCGGAGCGAGCCACAGCGGCTGCCGGTAGTAGCGGAGCATCGGGACGTACGTCCCCGTCATCACCAGCCACGCCGCGCCACCGAGCAGCACGGCCCGCGCATCGCCCACGGCGAGCCCCGCGCCCAGCGCCACGGGCGGCACCAGATACACCAGCGCGAGCCCCGCCACCGTGCCGGTCAGCAGCAGGAGACTGTGCCGCAACTGCGCGTACGCGCTGCGCGAGACCATGCGCCACAGGTCGTGCAGCCGCGGATAGGGACGCACGCTGTCCACCCGCTCCGCCAGCCCCAGCCAGATGTGCCCGCCGCCGCCCTTGACCGCGCGCGCGAGTGCCACGTCGTCGATGACGGCGTGCCGGATCGCGTCCGGGATCCGCGCCCGCGCGGCGGCGTCCGTGCGCAGCAGCACACAGCCGCCCGCCGTGGCCGCCGTACGCGACCCCTTCCGCCCGATCCGGCGGAACGGATACAACTGCGCGAAGAAGTAGACGAAGGCCGGTACCACCAGACGTTCCCACAGGCTCTCCACCCGCAGCCGGGCCATCTGGGAGACGACGTCGAAGCCGCCGGTGCGCGCCGCCGCGACCAGCCCGCGCAGGCTGTCGGGGGCGTGGGCGATGTCGGCGTCCGTCAGGAGCAGGTACTCGGGGTCACGCGCGCGTGCCAGGCCGATGCCGTGGCGCACCGCCCAGAGCTTGCCGGTCCAGCCCGCGGGCGGCTCACCCGGCGAGCCGACGGTGAGGGGAAGGCCGCCGTGGAGCCGGGCCAGTTCCCGGGCCAGCTCTCCCGTGCCGTCCGTGCTGCCGTCGTCGACGAGGAAGATCTCGGCCCGTCCCGGATAGTCCTGGGCGAGCAGCGAGGGCAGGCTCGCGGGCAGCACCTCGGCCTCGTCGCGCGCGGGAACGACGACACAGACCGACGGCCAGTCGTCCGGCTCGCGCCGCTCGGGAAGTCTGACGTCCGTGCGCCAGAAGAAGCCCTGGCAGAGCAACAGCCACAGCCAGGCGGTGAGGGATACGGCGGCGGTCCACGCGATGGCGCTCACGGGCGCAGTCTGCCCCACCGGACCGGCCGGGAAGGGCTCATCGTCTATCGTGGCCGGGTGAAGATCGCGCTCATGGACTCCGGACTCGGCCTCCTCCCCGCCGCCGCCGCGGTACGCCGGCTGCGGCCCGACGCGGATCTCGTCCTGTCCTGGGACCCCGACGGCATGCCGTGGGGACCGCGCACCCCCGAGGACATCACCGAGCGGGCCCTGGCCGTCGCCGGCGCCGCCGCCGAGCACGACCCCGACGTCCTGATCGTCGCCTGCAACACCGCGTCCGTGCACTCCCTGCCCGCACTGCGGGCCCGCTTCGAACCGGGTCTGCCGATCATCGGTACCGTCCCGGCGATCAAGCCGGCCGCGGCCGGCGGCGGACCCGTCGCCATCTGGGCCACCCCCGCCACGACCGGCAGCGCCTACCAGCGCGGCCTGATCGAGCAGTTCGCCATCGGCGTGGACGTCACCGAGGTGCCCTGCCCCGGGCTCGCTGACGCCGTGCACCACGCGGACGAGGCGGCCGTCGCGGTCGCCGTCGCCGCCGCCGCGGCCCGCACGCCCGAGGACGTGACGACCGTCGTCCTGGGCTGCACCAACTACGAACTGGTCGCCGAGCCCATCCGGGCGGCCGTCCAGCGGCCCGGCCGGGCGCCGCTGATCCTGCACGGCACCGCCGGCGCCGTGGCGGCCCAGGCGCTGCGCCGCATCGGTGCGGCCCCCGCGCCCGACGCCGCCGCGGACGGCACGCTCACGGTGCTGCTCAGCGGGCGGCAGGAAGCCCTGCCGGAGACCGCCCTGACGTACGAGGAAGGAAGGCTCCTCCAGGCGGTCACCCACGCCCGCTGACCGAAGGCGGGAAAGGCCCTTTCCGGCCCGGTCACTCTCCGCCACGCGCTACCCACGCGGCGAAACCTGAGTAATCTCGTTGGCATGAGGGACCACCCCCAGGGCGCGAGCGCGCCGCATGACGACGTCTGGACCGGACGGGCCACCAACCGGTACCAGTGGCTGCTGGCGCTCGTGGGTGCCGCCTGTCTGGCGCTCGGCATCGAGCTCGCGGTCGACTCGGCATGGACCTCCGGTATCGCCCCGCTCGCCATGGCCGTCGTCGGCTGTATCGCGGCCGGGCTGCTGGTCCTGTTCGGCACACTGGCGTTCGTGCACGTCGCGCTGAAGGTCGACGAGGAGCACCTGGAGGTGCGCTGCGGCCACATGGGCCTGCCGCGCCGCCGTATCCCCCTCTCCCTGGTGGCCGGCGCCGAGGTCGCGCACGTCACGCCGAGGCACTGGGGTGGCTGGGGCTACCGCTGGCGGCCGGAGAAGGGCACCGCCGTCGTCGTACGCCGTGGTGAGGGCGTGCGGCTGAGCCTGTGGGACGGGCACACGTTCACGATCACCGTGGACGACGCCGAGGCCGCCGTACAGATCATCCGGGACCGGCTGCGGCCGCATACGCACGGTGCGGCGCACTGAGCGCGTCTCACGGAGCCAGTCGGTCGCCCGCGGGGCGTACCTCCAGCTGATGGCGTGACGATTCGTCCGCCAGGGGGCGGGCCGCGGCCAGCCCCGCCAGCAGTCCGGCGCCCACCGACACCGTCGTGAAGCTGAGGGCGTTGCCCACCGAGGCGATCGCCGCCAGCGCGGTCAGCGCCGCTCCCGCGGTGAGGGCGACCGGTGTGGGGCGCGGGGAGCGCCACAGTGTGGAGAGCATCCAGCAGAAGACCGCGGCGAGCAGCAGTACGCCGACGACTCCCTGTTCGGCGGCCTGCTGGAGCGGCGCCGAGTGCGGTTTGCCGTCGGACAGCAGGCTCTGGGCCGCCGTCGTGCTGAGTTCGCCGAAGCGTCCGGGGCCCACGCCCAGGCCCGCGTCCCGGTGCGCCATGTGCAGCGCGTCGTGCCACAGGTCGATCCGGTGCCGGGTCAGCCGGCCCTCCAGTGACTCCGTGAGCCCCTCCGGCAGCGCCCGGCCGGCGACCGCCCAGGGCAGCCCGGTGGTCAGGGCCGCCGCGAGGGCCAGCCCGGCGAAGCCCGCACCGCGGTGGCCGCGCATCCGGCCGGCGGCGAGCGAGGCCAGCAGGACCGCGCCGCTCGCGACACAGCCGCCGGCCGAACCGAGGAATCCGGCCGTCACCACGATCCCGGCGGCCAGGGCCCGCAGCATGAGCCGCGGTACCGGGGCGCGTGCGGCCCACGCGGCGCAGCACGCGGCGCCCGTGGACAGGGTCAGCACCGCCGCGGCGCCGCCCGCGTGACCGAGCGGCGCGACGATCTCCGGGCCGGGGGAGAGACGTGGGGCCGCCGCCACCAGACCGACCCCGGTCAGCGCCGCCGCGCACAGGGGCGCGACCGGCAGGAGCGCTCCGCAGATCCGCCCCGCCGCGTAACCGGCGGCCACCGCGAGGACCGCCAGCAGCACGCCCTCGGGGCGGCCCTCGTGCACGGCCGCCGTGATCAGGGCCCATACGGCACAGGCCCCGAGCACCACGACACCCGCCGCGTCAGAAACGTTTCGTCTGTCGCCGTCCTCTCCAGGACCGGACGCAGACGTGATCCCCGTCGACCCCACCGACCCCCCGAACCGGTCTCCCCCCGACCTGTGCCGGGCCCGCTCGCACGGCCGCCTGACCGGCCGCACGACAAAGGCTCCGGCACACCGTAACGGCTGATGGACGGTTTGTGGACGAGTTGCGCAGGACGGATGCGGTACGGGTGGTCCCGGGCGGTCGGTGCCGGCCCGGCGGACGGGCGGGGGAGCGGGGGCGGGACGGTGCCGCCCTCCGGACCGCGCTGTCGGTGCCCAGGTCACCCGCCGTACACTCCCGGAGTGACCGTCACCGCAACATCCGTGGACGAGTCGGACCGGGCTCAGCCGCTCGGCGCCGCCTCGCGCGGAGCACGCCTCGTGCGCTTCGTCCCGGCCCTCGCCGCCACGCTCTCCGGAGTGCTGCTCTACGTCAGCTTCCCGCCCCGCACCCTGTGGTGGCTCGCGCTTCCGGCCTTCGCCGTCTTCGGCTGGGTGCTGCGCGGGCGCGGCTGGAAGGCGGGCCTGGGCCTCGGCTACCTCTTCGGCCTCGGCTTCCTGCTGCCGCTGCTGGTGTGGACGGGCGTGGAGGTCGGCCCCGGGCCGTGGATCGCGCTGGTGGCGATCGAGGCGATCTTCGTCGCGCTGGTCGGCGCGGGCATCGCCACGGTGTCGAAGCTGCCCGGCGCCCCCCTGTGGTCGGCCGCCCTGTGGATCGCCGGTGAGGCGGCACGCGCGCGTGCGCCCTTCAACGGCTTCCCCTGGGGCAAGATCGCGTTCGGCCAGGCCGACGGCGTCTTCCTGCCGCTGGCCGCCGTGGGCGGCACACCGGTGCTCGGCTTCGCGGTCGTCCTGTGCGGTTTCGGCCTGTACGACGTCGTCCGCGTCCTCGTCGCCAAGCGCCGTGGCCAGGACATACGGCGGTCCGCCGCCGCGGTCGCCCTGCTGAGCCTCGTCGTCCCGGTCATCGGGGCGCTGGCCGCCCGCCCGCTGGTCAGCGACAAGGCCGAGAACGGCACGGTGACCGTCGCCGTCATCCAGGGCAACGTGCCGCGCGCGGGCCTCGACTTCAACGCCCAGCGGCGTGCCGTCCTCGACTACCACGCGCGCGAGACCGAGCGGCTGGCCGAGAAGGTCAGGGCCGGCAAGGTCGCCAAGCCCGACTTCGTGCTGTGGCCCGAGAACTCCTCGGACGTCGACCCGTTCGCCAACGCCGACGCGCGCGCCGTCATCGACGGTGCCGCCAAGGCGATCGGCGTGCCGATCTCGGTCGGCGGCGTCGTCGAGCGCGGCGGCAAGCTCTACAACGAGCAGATCCTGTGGGACCCGAAGAAGGGTCCGACCGACACCTACGACAAGCGGCAGATCCAGCCCTTCGGCGAGTACCTCCCGCTGCGCTCGCTCATCGGGGCGATCAACAGCGACTGGACCTCGATGGTCCGCCAGGACTTCAGCCGCGGCACCGAACCGGGCGTCTTCACCATGGCCGGCGCCAAGGTCGGCCTGGTCACCTGCTACGAGGCGGCCTTCGACTGGGCCGTGCGCTCCGAGGTCACCGACGGCGCCCAGCTGATCTCCGTGCCCAGCAACAACGCCACCTTCGACCGCAGCGAGATGACCTACCAGCAGCTCGCCATGTCCCGGGTCCGTGCCGTCGAGCACAGCCGGACCGTGACGGTCCCGGTCACCAGCGGCGTCAGCGCGATCATCATGCCGGACGGGAGGATCACCCAGAAGACCGGCATGTTCGTCGCCGACTCCCTGGTCCAGAAGGTGCCGCTGCGGTCCTCGGAGACGCCGGCCACGAAGCTCGGCATCCTGCCCGAGATGGCCCTGGTGGTGATCGCCGCGGGCGGACTGGGCTGGGCGATCTCCGCGCGCGTGCGCAACAGGCGGGCGGGAGCGGCCGGTCCGGGCAGGCCCTAGGGTCGGGACATGGCTACTCCCGACTTCATCCGTGATCTCCGTGCCTCCGTCGGCCATCAGCTGCTGTGGCTCCCCGGAGTCGCCGCCGTCGTCTTCGACGACGAGGGCAGGGTGCTGCTGAACCGTCGCTCCGACACCCGTCGGTGGTCGCTGATCGGAGGTATCCCGGAGCCGGGAGAGCAGCCCGCCGCCTGCGCCGTGCGCGAGGTGTTCGAGGAGACGGCGGTGCACTGCGTCGCCGAGCGCGTCGTCCTCGTCCAGGCCCTGGAGCCGGTCACCTACCCCAATGGTGACGTCTGCCAGTACATGGACATCACCGTGCGCTGCCGGGCCGTCGGCGGCGAGGCCGAGGTCAACGACGACGAGTCGCTGGAGGTGGGCTGGTTCGCCGTGGACTCCCTGCCGGACCTGAACGAGTTCGGGAAGTTCCGGATCAAGCAGGCCCTGGCGGACGCACCCACATGGTTCGACCCCACTGGATCCGGCTGAAGTATGGGTTACGGCCACATGGGGTGAGGTGCGGTGGCTGCCTAGGGTCGTGCCATGACAGCTGCTCGCGCCCTCCCGGCCCCCCACGCCCCCACGCTCGACCTCGGCGGCCGCACCGCCCTCGTCACCGGCGCCGCCGGCGGCATCGGGCGCGCCTGCGTGCTGCGGCTCGCCGCGGCCGGGGCCAAGGTCAGAGCGGTGGACCGGGACGCCGCCGGGCTGGAGGAGCTCGTCGACGCGGCCCGGGACCTCGCGGGCGCGGTCGAACCGCACGTCCTGGACCTCACCGACCTGGACGCCGCGGAACTCTCCGCCGCCGGGACCGACATCCTGGTCAACAACGCCGGGCTGCAACTGGTGCGCCCCATCGAGGAGTTCCCGCCCGACGTCTTCCACACGGTCCTCACCGTCATGCTGGAGGCCCCGTTCCGCCTCGTGCGGGGCGCCCTGCCGCACATGTACGGGCAGGGGTGGGGCCGTATCGTCAATGTCTCCTCGGTGCACGGGCTGCGCGCCTCCCCCTTCAAGTCGGCGTACGTGGCCGCCAAGCACGGCCTGGAGGGCCTGTCCAAGACGGCGGCCCTGGAGGGCGCCCCGCACGGCGTCACCTCGAACTGCGTGAACCCCGCCTATGTCCGCACCCCCCTCGTCGAGAAGCAGCTCGTCGACCAGGCGCGGGCGCACGGCATCCCCGAGGAGCGCGTCCTGACCGAGGTGCTCCTCCAGGACAGCGCGGTCAAGCGGCTCATCGAACCGGAGGAGGTCGCCGAGGCCGTCGCCTATCTGTGCAGCCCGCAGGCCTCCTTCGTGACCGGTACGTCCCTGGTGCTCGACGGGGGCTGGACGGCGCACTGAACCGTGGTGCCGCCGGGGTTTTCCACAGGGCTGACGAGGTGAGTGCGCGATGAGGAATCCTGTGAACATGTCCCGCGATCACGTGCAGTCCGCCGAACGCCCCACCGGCAGCACCGAGGCCCCGTTCCTCGAACTGCTGGCCCGCGGCGCGTCCGCCGACGCCTACGAGCAGCCGGTGCTGGTCGCCCGCGCCGAGGGACGGCCTGCCGAGCGTGTCGCCGCGCTGGAGGAGGCCAAGCTGATCGCGCTGCGCGTGCGCTCGGAGCTGGAGGGCCGGCGCCGCCGCGAGGCCGAGCTGTCCGCGCTCTTCGAGACCGCGCACGACCTGGCGGGACTGCGCGACCTGGACGCCGTCCTGCGGGCCATCGTCCAGCGCGCCCGGTCGCTGCTGGGCACGGACGTCGCCTACCTCAGCCTCAACGACCCCGCCCGGGGCGACACATACATGCGGGTCACCGAGGGCTCCGTCGCCGCCCGCTTCCAGCAGCTGCGGCTCGGCATGGGAGAGGGGCTCGGCGGCCTCGTCGCCCAGACCGCCCGCCCCTATGTCACCGACGACTACTTCAAGGACGACCGCTTCCAGCACACCCGCAGCATCGACAACGGCGTACGGGACGAGGGCCTGGTCGCCATCCTCGGTGTGCCGCTGACGCTGGGGCACCACGTCATCGGGGTGCTGTTCGCCGCCGACCGGCGCGCCCGGGTCTTCGAGCGGGAGCAGATCGCCCTGCTCGGCTCCTTCGCCGCGCTGGCCGCGGCCGCCATCGACACCGCGAACCTCCTCACCGAGACCCGCTCGGCCCTCGCCGACCTGGAGCGGGCCAACGAGATCATCCGCGACCGCAGCGGTGTCATCGAGCGTGCCTCCGACGTCCACGACCGGCTCGCCGAACTCGTCCTGCGCGGCGGCGGGGTGCACGACGTGGCGGCCGCCGTCGCCGAGGTCCTCGACGGCACGGTCGAGTTCCTGGAGGCCGCCGCCGCTCCGGCCGAGGCCCTGGAGGCCTCCCGCGCCGAAGGACACGCGGTCAGGCATGGGGACGACTGGGTCGCGGCCGTGGCCGCCGGCGGCGAACTGCTCGGCGCGCTCGTCCTGCGCGGCCACCCCGGCCTGGACCCCGTCGACCAGCTCACGCTGGAGCGCGCGGCGATGGTCACCTCGCTGCTGCTGCTCGCCCGACGCTCCGCCGCCGAGGCCGAACAGCGCGTCCGCGGCGAGCTCCTCGACGACCTCCTCGACGCCCGCGACCGCGACCCCCGCCTCCTGCGCGAGCGCGCCGCCCGCCTCCACGCCGACCTCGACGCCACCCATGTGGTCCTCGCCGCCCGCCTCGACGGCACCACCGCCGACGCCGAGCAGGAGGCCGACGCCCGCAGACGCCTGTGGTCGGCCGCCTCCCACCTCGCCGCCACCCGGCACGGCCTGGCCGCGGCCCGCGACGGCGGCACCGTTCTGCTGCTGCCTCTGAAACCCGGCGACACCGCGACCGCCCTGGCCCGCCGCACCGCCCGCCACCTGGGCACGGCTGTCCACGAGGCGGTCACCGTCGGCGCCTCGGCCCCCGTGGCGGACCTGGCCACGAGAGCGGACGGCGTGACGGCCGCCTACGAGGAGGGCCGGCGCTGCCTCGACGCGCTGCGGCTCCTCGGCCGCACCGGAGACGGGGCGGCGGCCGAGGACTTCGGCTTCCTCGGCCTGCTCCTGGCCGGCGACCGGGACATCACCGGGTTCGTCGACCGCACGATCGGCCAGGTCGTCTCGTACGACGAGCGGCGCGGCACCGACCTGCTGCGCACCCTCGACGCCTACTTCGCCTGCGGCATGAGCCCGGCCCGCACCAAGGACGAACTGCACGTCCATGTGAACACGGTCGCCCAGCGCCTGGAACGCATCGGCCGCCTTCTCGGCGACGACTGGCAGAGCCCCGCCCGCGCCCTGGAGGTCCAGCTCGCCCTGCGTCTGCACATACTCTCCGCGCCCACACAGCACTGACCCCCGTACGCGGGTCGCGTACGGGGGCCGGCCATACGGGAGGTCAGACGGTGCGGGCGTCCGCGGTCTCCGTCGTCACGGGCGCCGCGTCGGCCGCGGAGTCCACGTCCGCCAGGTCCCGGTCGCGGGTCTCCTTGGCCACGCCCACCGCGATCAGCGTCAGCACCGCCGCGGCGATGACGTACAGGGCGATCGGCGTGGAGCTGTCGTAGTCGTCCAGCAGCGCGGTGGCGATGAGCGGGGCCGGCGCGCCCGCCGCGACCGAGGCGAACTGGGCGCCGATCGAGGCACCGGAGTAGCGCATCCGGGTCGCGAACATCTCGGCGAAGAAGGCGGCCTGGGGCGCGTACATCGCACCGTGCAGCACCAGACCCACGGTGATGGCGAGGATCAGGTTGCCGAAGCTGCCCGTGTCGATGAGGGAGAAGAACGGGAACATCCACAGGCCGATGCCGGCCGCGCCCAGCAGATACACCGGACGCCGGCCGATCCGGTCCGACAGCGCGCCCCACAGCGGGATCACCGCGAAGTGCACGGCCGAGGCGATCAGCACCGCGTTGAGCGCGGTCTGCTTGGAGACGTCGGCGGCGGTGGTCGCGTAGACGAGGATGAACGCGGTGATGACGTAGTAGCTGATGTTCTCGGCCATCCGGGCGCCCATCGCGATGAGCACGTCCCGCCAGTGATGGCGCAGCACGGAGACGATCGGCAGCTTCTCCGCGTCCGCACCCCGCTCCGCCTTGCGGGCCTCCGCCTGCGCCAACGCCTGCTTGAAGACCGGCGATTCATCGACAGACAGACGAATCCACAGACCGACCATCACCAGCACACCGGAGAGCAGGAACGGAATCCGCCAGCCCCAGCTGGTGAAGGCGCTGTCCGAGAGGACCGCGGTGAGCAGGGACAGCACACCCGTGGCCAGCAGTTGCCCCGCGGGCGCGCCGGTCTGCGGCCAGGAGGCCCAGAAGCCGCGTCGCCTGGCGTCCCCGTGCTCGGACACCAGCAGCACGGCCCCGCCCCACTCACCGCCGAGCGCGAAGCCCTGCACCAGACGCAGCGCGGTCAGCAGCACGGGCGCGGCCGAGCCGACCGTCGCGTGCGTGGGCAGCAGCCCGATCGCGAAGGTCGCCCCGCCCATCAGCAGCAGGCTCAGCACCAGCAGTTTCTTGCGGCCGAGCCGGTCGCCGTAGTGCCCGAAGACCAGCGCGCCGAGCGGCCGGGCTGCGAATCCGACGGCGTACGTCAGGAACGACAAGAGGGTGCCGACGAGCGGGTCGGAGTCGGGGAAGAACAGCTTGTTGAAGACGAGGGCGGCGGCGGAGCCGTAGAGGAAGAAGTCGTACCACTCGATGGTCGTGCCGATGAGGCTGGCGGCGACGATGCGCTTCAGGTTGCCCGGTGTTGCGGGCGTGGGCGGAGCGGATGCTGCGGAGGCCATGAGCGCCACTTCCTCGTGTGCGGTGGGGACGGGTACGTGTCGCACACCGTAGGAAGGTGCAGGTCAGGGGCACATGTGGTGGGACAACATAGTTCGGGGCGCTGTTGTGCGTCAGGCCACCATGCTTGGGCGCGGAGCGGCGGGTCAGCGGGACGAGGTGGTGTCCCTGACCCAGGGGAGCGCCCTGCGTTCCAGCAGTACCAGGGCGAAGTAGAGGACGATGCTCATCAACCCGATCAGGATGATCGCGGCCCAGGCGGTGGCGGTGTCGCCCACCCCGCCGGCCTGCACGATCAGATAGCCGAGCCCCGACTCACCGGCCTGGAACTCGCCGATGACCGCGCCGATCGCGGCGAGCGGCATGGCCACCTTCAGTCCGACGAAGATCTGCGGCAGCGCGGCGGGGAGCCGCACCTTGCGGAACGCCTGCCAGCGCGAGGCGTCCAGTGAACGCGCCAACTCGGCCAGATCCGCCGGGGTCGAGGTGAGGCCGGTCGCGGTGGACAGTACGATCGGGAAGAAGCAGAGCAGGAAGACCATGGTCAGGACCGGCTTCTGCCCCCAGCCCAGCGCGCCCACCAGCAGCGGTCCGAGCGCGATCTTCGGGACCGCGTTGACGGCGACCAGCAGGGGCGTGAACATCCGCTCCAGGACGCGCGAGGCGGCCAGCGACAGGCCGATCAGGACGCCGCAGACGCTGGAGAGGACGAACCCGACGACCGTCTCCACCGTGGTGTCGCCGGTGTGTTCGAGGAACCGGGCCGGGTGCGCGGTGAACGCCGAGCGCACGGCACCCGGCGGAGGCAGCACCGCCGGGTGGATCGCCGCCAGGCCTGAGGTGAGAAGCCACCACCCGGTCAGCGCGACCAGCAGTCCGGCCAGGGGCAGCAGCACGATGCCGATGCCCGTCCGGCGCGCGGTGCGATCAGGCCTTCGGAACCAGGTCGAAGTCGATGATCTGGTCAGGGGTCATTCCCTTCGGGAGCGTGCCCGCGTCCTCAAGGATCTTGATGCTCTTCGCCACCCGCCCCGAGTCCAGCGACCCGATCACCGCGCCGGAGCCGTCCTTCAGCGTGACGTACCCGGCCATCAACTCCAACTCGGCCGCCGCGGAAGCGGGATTCGTGACGTCCACGTTCCGCTGGAGGATCCCGGCGGCCTCCTGGGAGTGGGCGAGGCTGTACTCCAGGCCCTTGAGGAGCGCGGCCGTGAAGCGCCGCACCATCTCCGGATCCTGCTCGGCGATCTTCTTGGACGTGATCAGCACGTTTCCGTACAGGTCGGGGATCACGTCGCTGTACGGCAGCAGCACCGCCTTCTTCTTCGTCACCGCCTCGATGGTCGGCTTGCCCACGACGAACTGGCCGATGCCGTCGACCGAGCCACCGGCCAGCGTCCCCATCAGGGTCTGCGCCTCGCCGTTCACCCAGGTCACCTTGGCGGCGTCCACGCCGGCGAGGCGGGCGTACGTCGGGAAGAGGTTGCGTACGACGGAGCCCGGCGTGTCGGCGAGCCGCTTGCCCTCGAGGTCCTTCGGCTTCGCGATGCCGCTGCCCTCGGTGGTGGCGATCGCCGCCATGGTGTGCTGCTGGACGGCGGCCACCGCGACGAAGTCCTTCGCCTGACCGTTGCCCAGGGACAGCAGACCGCCCGTCAGATCGATGGGGCCGAACTGCGCCTGGCCGCTCACGACGGCCGGAATCACGCCGCCGGTGCCCTGCCCCGGCCGGATCGTCACGTCGAAGCCGGCCTCCTTGAAGAACCCCTTGTCCTTCGCGACCCAGGCGTACGCGTCCCGGCCGAAGTTGCCGAAGGAGGTCAGATAAGTGACCTTCTTGAGGGCCTTGGCGTCGTCACCGGCGTCCGCGTCGGAATCCGAGCCGCCGCACCCCGCCGTCAGCGCCAGCCCCGTGGCCAGGGTTGCCGCGGCGAGCGTACGGGCGAACCTGAACTTGCGCACAGTGTTGTCCTTTCCGAACGGTAGGACGGAACCGTCGAGGGCATGACACTTGATGCGGTCAACAGCGTACGAGAAACGGGCAGTTGTGAGCCAGGTGCGGGGAAGGGGACGCCGGATGATCGGACTGACCGGTGTGTCGCGGAGCTTCGCCGGCCGGTCCGGCTCCACGGTGGCGCTCCAGGACATCGGCCTGCACATCGCCGAGGGCGAGTTCGTGGCCGTGGTGGGCCGCTCCGGGTGCGGCAAGTCCACCCTGCTCCGGCTGATCGCCGGGCTGCTGTCGGCCACCACCGGCGAGATCACCATCGGCGGCGAGCGGGTCGCCGGGGCCCGGCGGGACGTCGCCCTGCTGTTCCAGCGGCCGGCCCTGCTGCCCTGGCGGTCCGTCCTCGACAACGTCCTGCTGCCTGTGGAGATCTTCGGCTGGAACAAGGCCCGGCACCGCGAGCGGGCGCACCAACTGCTGGCGACGGCCGGGCTGAGCGGCTTCGAGAAGCACCGGCCGCACGAGCTGTCCGGCGGAATGCAGCAGCGTGTCGCCCTGTGCCGGTCGCTGATGGGCGAACCGCGGGTGCTGCTCATGGACGAGCCCTTCTCCGCACTCGACGCGCTCACCCGCGCCGATCTCGCGGTGGAACTCCAGCGCATCCACGCCGAGAACGCGTCCACCGTCGTGTTCGTCACCCACTCCATCGACGAGGCCGTGCTGCTCGCCGACCGGGTCGTGGTGCTCACCCCGCGCCCCGGCCGGATCCGCAAGATCGTCGACATCCGCATACCCCGGCCGAGGACCCTGGGCCGCACCGAACATCTCGGCGAAGTCGCCCGGTGCAGCGCCGATCTGCACGAACTGCTCATGGAACGGGACCAGTCCGCACCGGCCGAGACGGAGGGGTGATGAGTTTGCGGGTCTGTGTCTTCACCGAGCCGCACCGCGGCGCCGACTACGAGGACCAGCTGCGCTTCGCACAACGCGTCGAGGACTGCGGATTCGAGGGCTTCTTCCGGGCCGACCACTATCAGGCCATGGGGGACGATCCCGGTCTGCCCGGTCCCACCGACGCCTGGCTGACGCTCGGCACGCTCGCCCGGGAGACCTCCCGGATCCGCCTCGGCACCCTGGTCACCCCGGCCACCTTCAGGCTCCCCGGCCCGCTCGCCGTGACGGTGGCGCAGGCCGACCGGATGAGCGGGGGTCGGGTCGAACTCGGGCTCGGGGCGGGCTGGTTCACACGTGAGCACACCTCGTACGGCATCCCGTTCCCGCCCGCCCCGGAGCGCTTCGACCGGCTCGCGGAGCAACTGGCGGTGCTCACCGGGCTGTGGCGGACCCCGGTCGGCGAGCGTTTCAGCCATCTCGGCGAGCACTACCGGCTGGTCGACGCGCCCGCTCTGCCGAAGCCGGTGCAAGTGCCCGGGCCGCCGATCATCGTGGGCGGGCGCGGGCCGAAGCGGACCCCGGAGCTGGCGGCCCGGTACGCCGACGAGTTCAACATGCCGTTCACGTCGGTGGCGGAGACCGCCCGGGCGTACCGGCGGGTCGCCGAGGCGTGCGAGCGGACCGGGCGGGCCGACAGCGGCCGGTCACCCCTGGTGCTCTCGGCCGGGGTCGTGGTGGCCATCGGCCGTACCGACGCGCAGGCGCGACGGCGGGCCGCCCCGCTGCACGTCAAGAGCGCGCTGCCGCCGGAGGATCCGGTGATCGGATCCCCGGCCCAACTCGTGCGGCGGCTGGGTGAGTTCGCCGCGATCGGAGCGAGCCGCGTCCATCTGAGGCTGATCGACCTCCACGACCTCGACCACCTGGAACTCATCGCCGGGGACGTGCTCCCGCAGCTGTAGCAGCGCCTACAGGGGTGCCGGGGACGACGCGCCCGCGATCAACAGGTGCGGCGTGCCCTTGCCGTCGGCGGGCACGCTCCACAGATCGGTGGTGCCGACCTTGCCCTCGGCGGGGAGGGCGTAGGCGACGGTGTCGTCGTCCAGCCAGGTGGCCTGGTCGTCGACGCTGTGCCGTTCGGCGAGCGGGGTCTCGCGCAGGGTGCGCAGATCGAGGACGTATTCGCGCCAGAGGTCGGTGCGTGACAGCACCCGCTTCTTGAAGGCGACGCGGCTCCCGTCGGGGGAGAGGGAGGGGCACTCCACGTTCTCGACCAGCGTGGTCACCGACTGCCCGGAGAGCGAACCCCGCACCAGGTACGTCTTGTTGGCGGTGTTCAGGGTCGCGTAGAAGGTGTCGTCGTCGGTGGCGAAGGTGACGCCCCAGAAGTTGATGTCCGCCGCGTTGTACGCCTTCCCGTCCAGCTTGATCGAGAACGTCTCCAGGCTGGGGATCAGCTTCATCGTACGGGTGTCGAGGATCGAGGTGCGGGTGGAGAAGAAGGCGGACGCGTAGGACTCGCCGGACACGAAGACCGTCCAGGCGACGAAGCGGCCGCTGGGCGAGACCCGGGCCCGGCTGGGGATGCCCGCGAGCGGGAAGGTGCGTACGGTGCGCAGGTCGGCGTCCAGGAGCAGGGCGCGGTTGCTCTGCTTGAGGACGCCGGTGTCGGACTGGAGGCAGACGCCCGTTCCCGCCGCCGCGTAGAAGCGGGCGCACTTCAGGTCCGACGCGGTCCGCCCGGCGCCGGGGTCGGCGGACGGTACCGCGGCGACGGCGGTGCGGTGCGGGCCCGCGGCCGCGTTGACGAAGGTCAGCAGGTTCTTGCGGTCGAGCGTCAACTTGCCCGAACTGACGGCGGGTCCGCCGGCCTGTGGCTGGTTGGCCCGGTCCGCGCGGTCGGCGGCGTGCAGGACCATGCCGGTGGCCAGACCGGCCAGCAGCACGACCGCCGCGACGAGGATGAGCAGGCGGCGGCGGAGCGAGGTCATGGGGATCCTTGAGGCGGTTGTCGGTTCCGTGGTGATGCCGGGAGGCGCGGCGGTCATCGTGACCCGCCGGACGGCCGCAGCACCACACCCGCGACCGCTGCACAGCACAGCAGGCCCACCGCCGAGCCGGCCAGGGCCGGACCGTCGCCCCACAGGGTCCAGGCGGCGCCGAAGGCAAGCGAACAGCAGAAGCGGGCCAGCGCCTGGCTGGTGCCGACGATGGCGAGGCCGCTGGCGCGCAGACGCTCGGGCACGACCGCGGCCAGCGCGGCCGGCAGCACCCCGTCGGTGGCCGCGTAGAACACGCCGTGCAGGGCGAGCACGGCAGGCACGAGCAGCGGGGTGTCCGGGGCCCACAGCAGCAGGGCGTACGCGGTGAGCAGGCCGACGTGGCCGGCGAGGAACACCGTGCGCCGCCCGATCCGGTCGGCCAGCGCGCCGAGCGGCACGGCCAGCAGCAGGAACACCACGGCGGTGCCCAGCGGCAGCAGCGTGAACCACTCCTCGCCGACCCCCGCCCGGCGCTGGAGCAGCAGATAGACGAACGCGTCGCTGACGGTGGTCAGACCGAGCAGCGCGGCACACCCGGCGAGCGCCCGCAGCCGCGGCACCCGCAGCAGCGCCAGCGCCTCCCCGACCCGGACGGGCGGCCTCGGTTCGGCCCCGGCCTCGTCCGGTGTGTCGCGTCGCTTGCCGGGCACGAACAGCAGGAGTACGACCACACCGAGCACGGCGACGCACGCGCTCACGCCGAACACGGCGTCGTAGCCGTCGGCCGCGGCGCGCAGGATGAAGAAGGCGGCCAGCGGGCCGAGCATCGCGCCGGTGGTGTCCATCGCCCGGTGCACACCGAAGGCGCGGCCCTGCCGCTCGACCGGTGTGGAGAGGGAGATCATCGCGTCGCGCGGGGCGGTGCGCAGGCCCTTTCCGGTCCGGTCCAGGGCGAGAACGGTGCCGAGGGCGCCGATGCTGCCGGCGAGCAGGAGCAGCGGCTTGCACAGCGCGGACAGGCCGTAGCCGAGCCCGGCGAGCAGCTTGTGGTTGCGGATCCGGTCGGCGAGATGGCCGCCGGTGAGCTGCACCAGTGCGCTGACGCCGTTGTAGACGCCGTCGAGGGCGCCGAAGCCGAGGGGGCTGAAGCCGAGGGTGGTGACGAGATAGAGGGGGAGGACGGCGGTGACCATCTCCGACGAGATGTCGGTGATCAGACTGACCGTGCCCAGTACGAGCACGACCGGGGCGACCCTGGACCCCGGGCCGCGTCTTCGGCCCGGCGCGGTGTCCGCCTCCGGGGTGGCGGAGCGGTCGGTGAGGTACATGATCAGGACTCCAGGTGCGGTGTGCCCATGCGTGCCGATCGCGGTGCGATCAGTTCTGCCGACTGCTGTCGTCCCGCAGCCAGGTGTCGAAGTCCCGGGCCCGGATGGCCTTCTGGGCCCGGCGCCGGGAGACGACCGCCGCGCCGACGAACACGACGACCGCCGCGAGGAGCCTCGGCTCCTTGCGGAGCAGGCCCTTGAGGTCGGCCACGCTCGTGCGCGCGGAGGCCTCCGCCGGGTCCCGGTGCTGTTCGACCTGCGCGGTGGAGACCATGGCCCGGATCCGGCGTTTGATCAAGTCCCCCCAGGTGCGCGGCGGATGGACCACGACCCGCGCCGCGTCGACCACCCGCCGTTCCCCGGCGGTGAACGCCAGGGACGCGGCCAGGTCGTCCGCCATCAGCGGAGGCAGCGCCGCGATACGGGCGTGGCCTTCCTCGGACACCGCGATCACACCCCGGCCGAACAGGCCCTCCCGCACCGCCGGAAGGCGTTGCCACACCCGGTAATACGCCCGTACCCGCCAGGCGCAGCCGGCCAGCGGAAGGTGCCGTTCGGGGGCGGTGGCGAGGATGCCCGAGGTGTCGTCCGCCAGGGGCTCGGCCAGGGTCCGCGCATCCGCTCCCGAGAGGACGACGTCGGCGTCCACGTAGATCCGGGGGAAGCCGAGCGCGTGGTCGTCGCCCGCCCGCAGCGCGGCGTGTTTGGAGGGCACGGGGATCTCCACCACCCGTACGCGGGGGCCGCGTTGGGCCGCGATCCGGGCGGTGTCGTCGGTGCAGCCATTGCACACAACCACGATGTCCGTCCGCTCGTCCGCGGGGTCCTCCAGCAGCGAGTCGAGGAGCCGGCCGATGACGCGCGCCTCGTTGTGCGCCGGGATCACGATGCTCGTCACCTGGGCAGTATGACGTCGGTGTCGCGATTGCGATGTGTGTTTCGTCCAACTGTTCCCGTGACTGCGTTCAATGCTCTAGATTGAGGTCCGCCGGGCCGGTGGGGGAGGGGAACTTACCTCTGAAGGCACGCCAAGGCGCCGCCTTGGTAACCGGATGGGAAACTCTCATTGACCAACTTGCAAAGGTCATGGGGCGGTTGGGGAACCGTCGCGGGCCTTTTTGATTGCTTTCCGGCTCTGCTTTCTTGATTCCGGTGTCGCTGTGTGGAGGAGACACATCGGCACTGATCCAGCCCTGCCGCGGACGTGCGACGGTATGTCCTGATCTCTTGCGGCCAGGGGTAGCTGCGCCTGTGGTGGGGGGCCATGACCATTGAGGTCACGCATGAGCAATTGGATGTGGAACTTAGACGTCCGGCAGCTCGCCGAAGACCCTGGGACCGGAAGTACCGGACCGTTCTGCTCGTCGCGGACGGCCTCGCGGCCGTTGTCGCGGCATTGATGATCCACGGCGCATACGGCCGCTGGGCGGTGGCCCTGGTGCTGCCGCCGACCTGGATCCTGGCGATGCTCGCCCATCGCACCTACGACCGCGGTGCCCTGGGACAGGGGACCGAGGAGTACCGAAGGGTGCTGCGCGGAGCCGTCGCACTGCCGGCCTTGGCCGCGGTCGCGTACTGGCTGTTCGCGCACGACTCGGACCTCTTCCATGACATGACCATGGCCGCGGTACCCGCTGTCGTGATCGCCCTGCCCGTCCGCTACCTGCTGCGCCGCGGACTGCTCCGGCGCTGGGCGCGCGGCCGGGACCGGAGCTCGACCCTGCTGGTCGGTCCGGCGCACGGCATCCTGGAACTGGTCGCCGTACTGCGCCGCGGCGGGGCGCAGGAGCTCCAGCTCGCCGGGGTGTGTCTGACCGACCCCGAGAACGCCACGGAGATCCGCAAGTTGGGGATCCCCGTCCTCGGCGGTGTCGACGACATGAACGACGTCGTGCGGGTCATGGGAGTCAGCGCCATGGTGGTGCTCCCGGCGCCCGAGCTCGACGCCTCCGTCCTGCGCCGGATGTCCTGGATGGCCGCCGCCCAGGGCGTCGACTTCCTGCTGGCCCCGATGCTGGCCGACGTGTCCGCGCCGCGGCTCGCGGTCCGGCCCACCAACGGGGTGCCGCTGGTGCGGATCCAGGCGCCGAACCTCTCCCGGTTCGCGCGGCTGCCCAAGCAACTGCTGGATCGTTCCCTCGCGGCTGTACTGCTGCTTTTCCTCGCGCTGCCCATGCTCCTCGTCGCCCTGGTCGTGCGGCTCGACAGCTCAGGACCGGCGCTCTTCCGCCAACAGCGGGTGGGCCGGTACGGCGACCACTTCACCATGCTCAAGTTCCGTACGATGCGGACCGATTCCGAGGCCCTCAAGGCGGAGCTGGCGCACCTCAACGAGAACAGCGACGGCCTGCTGTTCAAGATGAAGCAGGACCCGCGCGTCACCCGCGTCGGCGCGTTCCTGCGCCGCAGCTCCCTCGACGAACTGCCGCAGCTGCTCAACGTGGTGCGGGGCGACATGTCGCTCGTGGGGCCGCGTCCTCCGCTGCCCGAAGAGGTCGAGGAGTACACCTCCGACATCAAGCGCCGGCTGCTCGTCAAGCCAGGGCTCACCGGACTGTGGCAGGTCAGCGGCCGTTCCGACCTGCCCTGGGACGAGGCGGTCCGGCTCGATCTCGGCTACGTGGACAACTGGTCGATGGGCCTCGACCTGACCATTCTGCTGCGCACCGGGTCCGCGGTGGTGCGTGGAACGGGGGCCTACTGATGAGCCGGGACCTACCGAAGAACCGGGACCTACCGAAGAACCGAGGAAAGAGGAGCGCTGTGACGCAGGAGCCGTTGGGGGTCGCGGTCGTCGGGGCCGGTTACTGGGGTCCCAACCTCGTACGCAACTTCCAGGCCAGCGACCGCTTCCGGCTGCGCCGGCTGTGCGACCTCGACGTGGACCGGGCCCAGCGGGTCCTCGGCGCCTACTCCACCGTCCAGGCCACCGCGGACTACGCGGCCGTCCTCGCCGACCCCGAGGTGGCCGCCGTCGCCGTGGCCACCCCCGCCGGCACCCACCTCGACATCGCCCTGGCCGCCCTGCGCGCCGGAAAGCACGTCCTCGTCGAGAAGCCGCTCGCGGCGACCTACGCCGACGGGATGCGCCTGGTGACCGAGGCGGAGGAACGCGGGCTCACCCTGATGTGCGACCACACCTACTGCTACACACCCGCCGTGGGCCGGATCAGGGACATGGTCCACTCCGGGGAACTCGGCGAGATCCACTTCGTCGACTCCGTCCGCATCAACCTCGGGCTGGTCCAGAAGGACATCGACGTCATGTGGGACCTGGCCCCGCACGACCTGTCGATCCTGGACTTCATCCTCCCCGCCGGCGTCGAACCGGTCGCCGTCGCCGCCCACGGGGCCGACCCGATCGGGGCCGGACAGGCCTGCGTGGCCTATCTGACGCTCACGCTCAACACCGGGGCCATCGCCCACGTGCACGTCAACTGGCTCTCCCCGACCAAGGTGCGGACCACGATGGTCGGCGGCGCCAAGCGCACCCTGGTCTGGGACGACCTCAACCCCCTTCAGCGGGTGGCTGTCTACGACCGTGGCGTGGACCTGGCCTCGCCGCAGGAGATCGGCGCGGACGAACGCCGGGACATGCTCGTCTCGTACCGCTCCGGCGACATGGTCGCGCCCGCCCTCGGCGAGAAGGAGGCGCTGCGCAGCATGGTCGACGAGTTCGGCGACGCGATCCGCGAGCGCCGGGCGCCGCTGACCGACGGCCGGGCGGGCCTGCGCGTGCTGGACATTCTGGAGGCGGCCTCCCGGAGCCTGGAGTTCAAGGGCGCGGTCGTCGGCCTGCGCGCCGGGCGTTGAGCCAAGTCAACACACGTGAGAGGGCACAGCAGTTGAGCAGCGTTCGTGGCAAGAAGATCCTGGTCACCGGGGGCGCCGGCACCATCGGCTCCAACCTCGTCGACCTCCTCGCCGAAGGCGGCGCCCGCGAGATCGTCGTACTCGACAACTTTGTGCGCGGGCGGCGCGCCAACCTCGCCCAGGCCCTGCCGAGCGGTGTGGTGGAGGTCGTCGAGGGCGATGTCCGTGACATCGACACCGTGAAGAAGGTGACCGAGGGCGCCGACCTGGTGTTCCACCTCGCCGCGATCCGCATCACCCAGTGCGCGGAGGAGCCCCGGCTCGCCAACGAGGTGCTGGTCGACGGGACGTTCAACGTCCTGGAGGCGGCGGCAGCGGCCGGCGTTGCCAAGGTGATCGCCTCGTCCTCGGCGTCCGTCTACGGCATGGCCGAGGACTTCCCGACGACCGAGCGGCACCACCCGTACAACAACGACACCTTCTACGGCGCCGCGAAGGCCTTCAACGAGGGCATGCTGCGCAGTTTCCACGCCATGTACGACCTGGACTACGTGGCACTGCGCTACTTCAACGTCTACGGCCCCCGGATGGACATCCACGGCCTCTACACCGAGGTCCTCATCCGCTGGATGGAGCGCATCGAGGCGGGCGAGCCGCCGCTGATCCTCGGCGACGGCACCCAGACGATGGACTTCGTCGACGTCCGTGACATCGCGAGGGCCAATGTGCTGGCCGCCGAGTCGGAGATCACCGACGAGGTGTTCAACGTCGCCAGCGGCACGGAGACTTCGCTGCGCGAACTCGCCGACGGCCTGCTGGAGGCGATGGGCGCCGAAGGGCTGGAGCCGGTGCACGGTCCCGCCCGCGCGGTCAACGGCGTGAGCCGGCGGCTCGCCGACACCTCGCAGGCGGCCGAGCGGCTCGGGTTCACGGCACAGATCGATCTGCGTACCGGTCTCAAGGACCTCGTCGAGTGGTGGCGCGCGGAGCGCTCCGCCGCCAAGGAGTCCGCCAAGTGAGCGCCGACCGCATCCCGGTGATGATCCCGTGGCTCGGCGAGGAGGAGGCCAAGGCCGCCTCCGACGCCGTGCTGTCGGGCTGGGTCGCCCAGGGCCCCCGCGTCGCCGCCTTCGAGAAGGCCTTCGCCGAACGGGTCGGCGCCGAGCACGGCATCGCCGTCAGCTCCTGCACCACCGCCCTGCACCTGTCCCTCGTCGCCCTCGGTCTCGGGCCCGGCGACGAGGTCGTGGTGCCCTCGCTGTCCTTCATCGCGACCGCCAACGCCGTACGGTACGTCGGCGCCGAGCCGGTGTTCGCCGACGTCGACCTCGCCACCGGCAATCTGACCCCGGCCACCGTGGACGCGGTCCGGACGGCAAGGACCAAGGCGGTACTGGCCGTTCACCAGGGCGGCGTCCCGGCCGACGTGACCGCGCTGCGGTCCGTCTGCGCCGACTGGGACCTGCCCCTGGTCGAGGACGCGGCCTGCGCCATCGGCTCCACGGTCGGCGGCAAGCCCGTCGGACACGGGGCGCTGCTGGCCGCCTGGTCCTTCCACCCCCGCAAGCTCGTCACCGCCGGCGAGGGCGGGATGCTCACCACGGACGACGCCGAGTGGGCCGCGAGGCTGCGCCGGCTGCGCGAGCACGGCATGAACGCCTCGGCGGCCGAACGCCACGCCAGCAACAAGCCGGTGATGGAGAGCTACCTGGAAGTCGGCTTCAACTACCGGATGACCGACGTCCAGGCCGCGATCGGCCTGGTCCAGCTCGGCAAGCTCGACGCCATGATCGCCCGCCGCCGAGAACTGGCCGCCCGCTACGACGCGTTGCTGCACGACGTCCCCGGCCTGACCGCCGTACGCGATCCCGCGCACGGCCAGTCCAACTTCCAGTCCTACTGGGTGCTGCTGGACGAGGACTTCCCCGTCGGCCGCGACGAACTGCTCGGCGCGCTCGCCGACGCCGGGGTCTCCGCCCGGCGCGGGATCATGGCCGCACACCTCGAACCCGCCTACGCGGACCACCCGCACACCCCGCTGCCCGTCACCGAGCGAATCACCCGGGACTCGCTGATCCTGCCGCTGTTCCACACGATGACCGAGGCCCAGCAGGACCGCGTCGTGGCCGCTCTGCGCGAACAGGCCCGTGGATGACCGGACTTGTGATCGTCGGCGCCGGTGGCTTCGCCCGGGAGACCGCACAGGCCGTGCGGGACGCGGGCGAGTTCACGCTGCTCGGACACCTCGACGACAACCCCGCCCTGCACGGCACCGAGGTGGACGGTGTCCCCGTGCTGGGCGGCGGCGACCTGGTGCACGAACTGCCCGAGGCCCAGGTCGTGGTGTGCGTCGGCAATCCGCGGGACTACGCGGCCCGCGCCCGGCTGGTCCGCCGGTTCGCTCTGCCCGAGGAGCGGTACGCCACCGTCGTCCACCCGACGGCCGTGGTGTCCGGCACCTCGGTGATCGGCCCCGGCTCGGTGCTGCTCGCGCACTGCGTGCTCACCGCCGCGGTGCGCGTCGGCGCGCATGTCGCGGTGATGCCGCACGTCGTCCTCACCCACGACGACGTGATCGAGGACTTCGCGACACTCACCGCGGGCGTCCGGCTGGGCGGGGGAGTACGGCTGGAGCGGGGGGCCTACGTCGGCTCCGGCGCCCTGGTCAGGGAAGGCACCACGATCGGCGCCTGGTCGCAGATCGGCATGGGCAGCGGTGTGCTCGGCGACGTACCGCCGGGCGAGGTCTGGGTGGGGAGCCCGGCCCGGCGGCTGCGCGAGGCGGGCGCCGCGGCGCTGGCGGAACTTGTGACACGAACTATGGGGGGACCGGCCACGTGAACAACCAGATACCGCTCGTGGACCTGAAGGCGGCCCACGAGGAGGTCGCCGAGGAGGTGCGGGCCGGCTTCGAACGGGTCCTCGCCCACACCGCCTTCGTCGGCGGCGACGAGGTGCGCCAGTTCGAGCGGGAGTACGCCGACTTCGGCGAGGTCGCGCATGTCGTGGGCGTCGCCAACGGCACCGACGCCGTCGAACTCGCCCTGCGCGTGAGCGGCGTGGGCCCCGGTGACGAGGTCGTCGTACCCGCCAACACCTTCATCGCCACCGCCGGAGCGGTGGCCCGGATCGGCGCCCGTCCCGTCCTCGCGGACTGCCTGCCCGACAGCCATCTCCTCGACCCCCGGGCCGCGTTGGCCGCGGTGGGCCCGAAGACCCGGGCCGTGGTGCCGGTGCACCTGTACGGCCAGATGGCCGAGGTGAACGCACTCGCAAGGCAACTGCCCGACCGTGTACGGGTCGTGGAGGACGCGGCCCAGTGCCAGGGCGCGACCCGCGACGGCCGTACGCCCGGCACCGCCGGCATCGCGGCGACCAGCTTCTACCCCGGCAAGAACCTGGGCGCCTACGGCGACGCCGGCGCCGTGCTGACCGACGACGAGTCGGCGGCCGACCTGGTGCGCGCCCTCGCCAACCACGGTGGCGTCGCCAAGTACCGGCACGACGTGCCCGGGTTCAACAGCCGGCTCGACGGACTCCAGGCGGTTGTCCTGCGGGCCAAGCTCAAGCGGCTGGCGGACGGCAACGCGGCCCGGCGGGCGGCGGCCGCGCGCTACGACGACCTGCTCGCCTCCCTCGCGGACACCGGCCGGATCGTGCTGCCGGTGACGGCCGCCGGCAACGTCCATGTCTGGCACCTGTACGTCGTCCAGGTCGCCGACGCCGACCGGGACGACATCGTCGGCAAGCTCAACGCCGAGGGCATCGGCGCCGGGGTGCACTATCCGGCACCGGTCCATCTCACCCCGGCGTACGCCCAACTCGGCCATGAGCGCGGCGACTTCCCGAGCGCGGAGCAGGCGGCGGACCGGATCCTGTCGCTGCCGCTGTTCCCGCAGATCACCCCCGACCAGCAGCAGCGCGTCGTGGAGACGCTCACCGACGCGCTCGCCGGCTGACTGGTCCCCGCTTCACCCCACCCGCACGGGTCGGTCCTGCACAGCACCGCTGAGAGGTACACATGAACAGATGGAGCAGACGGTTCTGGGGCGTGCGCCTCGCCGTTGCAGCAGCATTGATATGGGCGGTGCTCCCACAGGCCGGATCCGCCCAGGCGGCAGCCGATCCGTGCGGATCCGGCTCGAATCCGATCGTCTGCGAGAACTCCAAGGCCGGCAGCCCGTCGACCGACTGGTACTCGCCCAACTCCTATGGCGACATCCAGGGGTTCACCACCAAGGAGAGCGTCCAGGCCGGGGACAGCCTCCAGTTCAAGGTCCAGTCGAAGACCTCGTACCGCATCGAGATCTACCGGCTGGGCTGGTACGGCGGTGACGGCGCGCGTCTGATGTCGACGGCGGCGCAGGCGGCGACGGTCTATCCCGCCAACTACACCTCCAACCCGGCCAGTTGCACCAAGAAGGCCGCCACCGGTCTGGTCGACTGCGGCAACTGGCCGGTGACCCAGACCTGGACCGTGCCCAGCGACGCCGTGTCCGGCCTCTACATCGCGAACCTGACACAGACCGACGGCGACGGTCTGATGCCCTACCCGTTCGTGGTCCGCAAGGACTCCAGCACCTCCGCCGTCGTCGTGCAGACCAGCGACCAGACCTGGCAGGCCTACAACGACTACGGCGGCCAGGACCTCTACGGCGGTGCCGGACCCGCGCCCGACGGCCGTGCCTACGAGGTCAGTTACAACCGGCCGCTGGACATCGGCGGCGACAACGGCATCTACGGCTCCGAGTACATGATGCTGGCGTGGCTGGAGCGCAACGGCTACGACGTCAGCTATCTGTCCGGCGTGGACGTCTCCACGCGCGGTGAGACGCTGCTGAAGAACCACAAGGTGTACCTGTCCTCCGGGCATGACGAGTACTGGACGCAGGACCAGTACTCCAAGGTCCTCGCCGCCCGGAAGGCCGGTGTGCAGGAGGCCTTCTTCAGCGGCAACGAGGTGTTCTGGAAGACCCGGCTCACCCCGAGCATCGACGGCACCAGCACCAGCAACCGCACCCTGGTCTGCTACAAGATGACCAAGATGGCCCAGAACAACGGCATCGCCGACCCGAGCGGCGAGTGGACCGGCACCTGGATGGACCCGACCAGCACCCAGTACGGGCAGTCCTACCAGCCGCCGAACATCCTCACCGGCTCCATGTTCACGGTGAACGGCTACCGCGCCGACGCCATCACGGTCCCCGGCTCGTACGGCAAGAACCGGCTGTGGCGCAACACCTCCATCGCCAACCTCACCTCCAGCCAGACGGCCACCTTCCCGGAGGGCACCCTCGGCTACGAGTGGGACAGCGACATCGACAACGCCACCAGACCCGCCGGGGCCATCGATCTGTCGTCCACGACCGTGGACATCAACGACGGCAAGCTGCGCATGGACTGGGGCAACACCTACGGCAACGGCACCGCGAAGCACAACCTCGTGGCCTTCCGCGACCAGGACTCCAAGGCCCTGGTGTTCGGGGCGGGGACCGTGCAGTGGTCGTGGGGCCTGACGAACCTCCCGACGTACAACCCGGAGGACCAGGTCGTCACCGAGGACGCCCGGATGCAGCAGGCGACGGTGAACATCCTCGCCGACATGGGCGTCCAGCCGCTGACGCTGCAAAGCGGTCTCGTCGCCGCCACCAAGTCCACCGACACCACCGGCCCGGCCATCACCGTCACGAGCCCCGCCTCCGGGGTCACCGTGCCCGCACTGAAGCCGGTCACCGTCAAGGGCACCGCCACCGACTCCGGCGGCGTCGTCGCCCGCGTGGAGGTGTCCACGGACGGCGGTACGACCTGGCAGGCCGCGACCGGGCTCACCTCCTGGACCTACAGCTGGACCCCGACGACCCCGGGCTCGGCCTCCATCAAGGTCCGTGCCGTCGACGACAGCGTCAACATCGGCGCCGTCACCACGATCCCGATCACGGTCGGCCCCCAGGCCTGCCCGTGCACCGTCTGGCCGGCCACGGCCGTGCCCGGCACCGTCAACGCCGGTGACGGCGGCTCGGTGGAGCTCGGCGTCAAGTTCCGTACCACGGTGGCCGGTTCGATCACCGCCGTCCGCTTCTACAAGTCGCCCTATAACACCGGCACCCACAAGGGGAACCTGTGGACCAAGGACGGCAAGCTGCTCGCGACGGGCACCTTCACCGGTGAGTCGGCCTCCGGCTGGCAGCAGCTCAACTTCGCCACCCCGGTCACCGTGAAGGCCAACACCACCTATGTCGCCTCGTACTTCGCGCCCAACGGCGGCTACTCCTACGACACCACCTTCGCGGCCAGTGACGCCGGTCTCGCGCCGCTGACGGCACTGAAGTCCGGCACCGACGGCGGCAACGGCCTCTACCGCTACACCTCGACGAGCGCCTTCCCGACCTCGGCGGCCTCCGGCAGCAACTACTGGGTCGACGTGGTCCTGGACACCTCGACGGCCAGCACCACCCCGCCCACCGTCACGTCCACCTCCCCGACCTCCGGGGCGACCGACACCGCGATCACCGCGTCGGTCTCGGCCGTGTTCAGCGCGTCCGTCGACTCCGACAACCTGACGTTCACGCTGAAGGACCCGGACGGCAACACCGTGCCGGGTTCGGTGACCGTGCCCGCGGCCAACAAGGCGACGTTCACCCCGTCGACCGAGCTGTCGCTGCACACCAAGTACACGGCGTCGGTGCAGGGATCCGACGTGTGGGGCAACGCGATGGCGGACCCGGTGACCTGGTCCTTCACCACCAGCGCCACCCCGCCCGCGGTCACCTGCCCCTGCGGGCTGTGGAGTTCCTCGGTGGTGCCGTCCACCACGGACATGACCGCCGACCCCAACTCCCTTGAGCTGGGCACCCGGTTCACGTCCTCGGCGGCCGGCTGGATCACCGGTGTCACCTTCTACAAGGGCGCCGGCAACACGGGCACCCACACCGGAAGCCTGTGGACCGACAGCGGGACGTTGCTGGCCAGCGGCACCTTCACCAACGAGACGGCGACCGGCTGGCAGACGCTGACCTTCGCCACCCCGGTGACGGTCACCGCCGACACGGCGTACGTCGTCTCTTACCACGCGCCCAACGGCCACTACGCGGTCGACGGCGGCTACTTCGCGTCGGCCCACCAGTCCTATCCGCTGACGGCCACCGCCGACACCACGGCCCACCACAACGGCCTCTACAAGTACGGCTCCGACTCGGCCTTCCCGACCGGCTCCTACGGTTCGGCGAACTACTGGGTCGGCCCGGTCTTCACCGCCGACAACCCCAGCGCCTCCCTGGCGGCGGAGACGGCGGCCTCGGAGGAGACCGCGTCCACGGTGACCTACACCGCCGACGCGAAGAAGGCCCTCGTCATGGCCGTACCGGCCAAGGCCAAGGTGACGTCCGTCGACGCGGACCTGACCATCCTCACGGGTGCCAAGGCCGCCAAGAAGCTGCACGTCACGGCGGTCGTCTCCTACAACCGGGCCACCCACAAGGTGTCCGTCCACCTGTCCGGTCCGCTGCCGGACGGCACGAGGTTCAAGGTCAGGGTCACGGCCCAGGACAAGCACCACGAGCAGGTGAAGTCCCAGACCTGGACCCTGACCAGCAAGACCGTCCGCAAGAAGAAGAACTGACCGACCGGAACCCACCGGTGGTGGCCTCCGATCCCGACCGGGAGGCCACCACCGGGGATTGGCTACCCCCAGCGATGAGCAGCGTCAGTGTTGTCATCCCGTGCTACAAGTACGGCCACTTCCTCGCCGACTGTGTGAGCAGCGTTCTGGACGAGAACCCCGGGGTCGACCTCCGGGTGCTCATCATCGACGACGCCTCGCCCGACGACTCGGCGGAGACGGCACGCAAGCTCGCCGCCTCCGATCCGCGGATCGAGGTCCACGTCCACGAGACCAACAAGGGCCACATCGCCACCTACAACGAGGGCCTGTTGGAGTGGGCCGACGGGGACTACGTGGCCCTGCTCTCCGCCGACGACCGGCTGGTCCCGGGCGCACTCGCCCGCGCCGCGGCACTCCTGGACGCCCACCCCGAGGCGGGCTTCGCCTACGGACGTCCGCTGCGCTTCCAGCACGGGGGCCCGCTGCCCAAGGCCCGTACCCGGAGCACCGGTTCGGCGGTCTACCCCGGACAGTGGTGGCTGGAACGGCGGTTCCGGGAGGGCACCGGCTGCATCACCTCGCCGGAGGTCGTCGTCCGCACCGATCTCCAGCGCAAGGTCGGCGGCTACGACCCGACTCTTCCGCACGCCGGCGACATCGAGATGTGGATGCGGCTCGCCGCCCACGCCGACGTCGGCCACATCCGCGGCGCCGACCAGGCCTTCTACCGCGTCCACGGCAACAACATGTCCACCACCGACTTCGGCGGACAGCTCGACGACCTGCGCCAGCGGCTGATCGCCTACGACTCGGTGCTCGCCAAGTGCGGTGACCGGCTCCCGGACGCCGACCGCCTGGCCGACCAGGTCCACACCCGCCTCGCCCGCTACGCGCTGCGCCGCGCCTACCGCGCCTACGACCGGGGCCGCACCGGCGTCGTACCGGTCGAGGAGTGTGTGGCGTTCGCCGAGGAGTGCCTGCCGGGATACCGGGCCCTGCCCGAGTACCGGGCGCTTCGGCTGCGCAGACGGATCGGGCCGAAGGTGATGCCGTACCTCCAGCCCCTGGTGTGGTCGGCCGTGGCCGAACGCGGCCGGGAGTGGCTGTGGTGGGAGTCCTGGAAGCGCCGCGGTATCTGATGCCCGCGAACAACCACTCAGCCCGCCACGGCGAGCTCCTCCACAGGACGACGTGGCTCCCGACTCCTGCGGCGCGACGCGAACCGGTCGAACCACAGCGTGCCCAGGATGCCGCCGAGGCCGCCGAGCAGGGCCGTACCCGCCAGGGCGCGGGTCCGGGTGCCCTGCACCGGGGCGGCGCTCGGCGCCACCAGGACGGAAGCGCTGATCCGCGCCTCGGCCGGGATCCCCTCGGCCTCCTGGAGGGCGGTCACATGCCTGGTGTAGACGTCGATGACCCGGCTGACCGCCGTGTCCGCCTCCGTGGCACTGGCGCCCTTCACCTGCACCTGGAGCGAGGGGATGAGGTAGCGGGGCGTCGCGCTGGTGCCGCTGTTGCGCGGGATCAGCTGGTAGGCCCCATGGACACCGGTGGCCAACAGCTCCTTGCGCCCGGCGGGCGATTCCAGTTGCTGGACGACGCCGTACGAGAGGGTGGCGAGCGGCGGTTGGAGGTTCGTCAGCTGGTTCGGCTGGTTCCCCGTGACCGGGGGTTTGAGGACGACCACCGCCGAACTCAGGAACTGCGGGGCGGGATGCAGCACTTGGTACGCTCCGGCGGCCGTCAGCACGAGCGCGAACACCAGCACGTACCAGCGGCGCAACAGCGCTTCGGCGACCTCACGAGGCGACACAGCGGGGATTCCTTCCGTCGGCCCCGATACTCGCATCAACCGGGGCAAGTCGCCACCGGATCACATGGGTTGCACCGAAGGGAGGGCCGATGAGCCTCGGTGACATCCTGGCGATCATGCGCAGGCGCTGGTACTGCATGGTGCCGCTCATGCTGCTCAGCGTCCTCGTCGGCGGGTATCTGTTCCGGACCGTCCCGGTCTCCTACGAGTCCCAGAGTTCCGTCACGCTCCTCGACTCCTCGGCGATCGCCGACCTGGCGCCGACCTTCGGCAACCCGCTGTCGAACGCGGGCGGTTCGCTGGTCGTCACCGCGGACGTGCTGATCAGGACGCTCCAGTCGAGCGACTCGGCCAAGGAGTTGCACTCCCGGGGCGTCACGGACCGGTACACGGTCGGCTTCGCGCCGGACGCCGACAGCCCGCTGCTCACCCTGAGCGTCACCGGCACCGACCGGGCGAAGGTGCTCCGGGAGACCACCACCCTCACCAAGTTCACCGGCGAGCAGCTGAAGGCACTCCAGGCCGCCTCCAAGGTGCCCGCGGTCTACGCGGTGCAGACGGCGCCGGTCGTCCTGCCGCAGACACCGGTCTCGCAGCCCAAGAGCCGCTACCAGAACATCGCGGCGGTCGTCATCGTCGGAATGGTCGGCGCGTTCCTGCTGTCCATCCTGGCCGAGGGCGTCGCGGTGGTACGGCGCCGAGGGCGCGCCCAGCCCGGATACGTCCCCCGGCGCCACCGGGCCAGTCCCCCCGAGCGGCCCAAGGGGCTGCTGGCACGGCGCCTGGACGCGACCACGATCCTCACCGGCTATCTGGCGCTGGCCTTCTTCGTCCCGTCGAACCTCACCCTGCCCGCACTGGGCGGGGTCGGCACCCCGGCCAACGTCTTCGCCCTCCTCGGCCTCCTCTGGTACCTCGCGACCTGGCTCGGCGGCCGCATCCTGCCCGCCCGCGGCACCCGGCTCGTCCGCGTGGTGATGTGCCTGCTCGCCGCGGCCGTACTCCTGTCCTACCTGGCGGACGCGAGCCGGGAGAGCTCGCACGAGGAGGTCCTCGGCGCCGACCGGGGCCTGATCGGGCTCGGTGTGTGGGTGGCGCTGGTGGTGCTGGCCTCGGCCGGCATCCAGGAGCGCAGCCGGCTGGAGACCCTGATGCGGCGGCTCGTCGTCATGGGCACCGTGGTCGCCCTGATCGGCTACTACGACTTCTTCGCCGCCACCAACATCGCCGACTCCATCCACATCCCCGGCCTCCAGTCCAGCACCGCCGGGATCAGCGCCATGGACCGCGGCTCCTTCACCCGGCCCCGCTCCACCACCGCCCACCCGCTGGAGTTCGGGGGCATGCTGGCCATCCTGGTCCCCTTCGCCGTCCACCAGGCCTTCGACCCGGTACGGCGACACGCCGGCGCGCTCCGCCGCTGGGCCCCGGTGGCGATCATGGCGGGCGCCCTGCCGCTGACCGTGTCCAGGACGTCCATCATCGGCGCCTTCATCGTGATCCTGGTGATGATTCCCCGCTGGAAGCCGCAGCGCCGCTGGGCCGCGATCGGCCTCGTCTTCGGTTCGGTGGCCGTGTTCAAGGTGATCATCCCCGGCCTGATCGGCACGATCACCAACCTGTTCGCCAGCTTCCTGTCCAACTCCGACAGCAGCACCCAGGCCCGCACGGTCAAGTACAGCGCGATCGTCCCGTACTTCGACGAACACCCCTGGTTCGGCCGGGGCTTCGGCACCTTCACCCCGGACCTCTACTTCTTCACGGACAACCAGTACATGCTCACCCTCGCCGAGATGGGCATCCTGGGCCTGATCGCCCTCTTCGCCCTCTTCATCACCGGCATGCACACCGGCGGCGCCATCCGACGCCTCGCCCGCACCGACTCGGACCGCGAACTCGGCCAGGCCTTCCTCGCCTCGGCCCTGGTCGCCCTGGTCATCAGCGCCACCTTCGACGCGCTCAGCTTCCCCATGTACGCGGGGATGTTCTTCCTGGTCCTGGGCGCGGGCGGCAGCTACCTCGGCTTCGTCCGCCGCGAGGCGCAGGCGGCCCCCGAAGTGCCCGCACCCCGTACGCCGACCGAAACCAAGCTCCCCCACCTAGTGGAGTCCCGATGAGCACCGTCGCCGTCATCGTCGTCACCTGGAACAGCGCCGCGGTGCTTCCCGGATTCCTCGCCGCGCTGCCCGACGGCATGGCCGGCCTCGACTGGCGGCTCGTCGTCGCCGACAACGACTCGGCCGACGACACGGTGGACGTCCTGCGCACACTGGCCCCGGACACCACCATCGTCCAGACCGGCCGCAACGCCGGGTATGCGGCGGGGATCAACGCGGCGCTGGGCGCGGCGGGCGACCACGGGGTGGCGCTGATCTGCAACCCCGACGTCAGGATGCGGCAGGGCTGCGCCAAACGCCTGGTGGACAGTCTCGGAGGCGGCGTCGGGATCGCCGTACCCCTGCTGTACGAGGAGGGTCACGACGTGCCGCATCGCTCGCTGCGCCGTGAGTCGACCGTGCTGCGGGCGCTGGGCGAGGCGGTCATAGGCAACACCCGGGCCGGGCGCTTTCCGGCCCTGAGCGAGCTGGTCACGGACCCGGCCGCGTACGAGCGGCCCACGCGCGCCGACTGGGCGACGGGCGCGCTGATGGCCATCTCGGGGGAGTGCGCGGCCGCTTGCGGACCGTGGGACGAGTCCTTCTTCCTCTACTCGGAGGAGACGGAATTCTGCCTGAGGGCAGGGGACCTGGGGTATGCGACCCAGCTGGAACCGAGCGCCGAGGCGGTGCACCTGGGAGGCGACTCCCAGGTGTCACCAAGGCTGTGGACGCTGCTCACCCTCAACCGGGTCCGCCTGTACGGCCGTAGGCATGGCCGTCTGTCCACGGCGGCGTTCCGTGCGGCGGTCCTCCTCCGGGAGACCTCACGAGCGGCACTGGGCCGCGAGGCGAGCCGAGCGGCGGCGGCGGCCTTGGCGCGACCGGGCGCCTTGCGCAAGAGGCCGGGTCCCTGAGGCGTCTCTCAACCTAGGCCCGACGCCGGCACACCATCGCGACGAAGTCATGCCCCACATCCGCCAGAGCCGCATCCTCCGCGGCAAAACACCGCTCCAGCAACTCCAGCGTCTCCGGCGACTGATCCCGGAAGTTGTGGGCGATCCCGGAGAACGCGATGTGCAACACCGTGCCTCCGTACGGCCGTTCCTCCACGACCTCGAACTCCCTCCGCAACCCCGGCAGCAAGGCCGCCGCGTCCACCGCCTCCGAGGGATCGTCCAGCACCATCGACATCCGACTGGGCCGTACGACCCGCCGCTTGATCCGCCCGTCTGCCAACCGCCGCCGCTCCGCGGGGAGTTGTGCCAGCAGGGCATTGGCCGCGTCGAGTTGCCCGTCCGTCCACTGGAACCGCGTGGGGCCCACGAACTCGTCGATCACGAACAGTCCGTCCGGCTCGATGAGTTCGGCCAGTCGCGGCAGCGTCTCGTCGAGGTGGTCGAAGTGGTGGAGTGACTGCAAGCCCAGCAGTACGTCGAAGCGTTCCCCGTCGGCGGTCATCCGGTTGACGTCGGTGACCCGGAAACGCAGGGTGTCGGCCAGGCCCTCCTCGACGGCGGCGCGGGTGGCGAAGTCGATGCGTTCCGGCGCCACGTCCACGCCCTCCAGCAGGGAGAACGCGCCGGTCTTCGCCCACAGCAGCTCGTTGCCGCCGGTCCCGCACCCCAGCGACAGGCCCCGCAGATCGGTACGCGGCGCGAAGTGCTTGGCCGCCACGTACTCGGGGAAGGACACCTCCGCGTCGCCGGTCATCAGCAGGTTCCACCGCTTGATCACCGAAGGGATCGCCCACCACTCGGTCAGCGACGGGTCGACCTGCGACCAGTGCTGCACCACCCGGGCGCCGCCCCGCACCCGCAACTTGGCCAGCACGGAGTCGAGTTCCAGTTTGCGCGCCTTGCGCAGGAGCCGGTCCGCGTCATGTCTGTTGACCAGGTTGTTCAGCATGTGGTCTCCGTTCTCACGGCTATGAGCGACTTGGGGGCACCGAGCACCCGCTCGCTGAGGAGCACCGACCGCGGAAAGAGGTACCGCATCTCGGTACGGGTCAGCAGCTCGATGTTGATCACGGCGTTCATGGCCGACTCCGGACTGTCGGGGCGGCTGTGGACGAGCGGCCAGCGCCGGACCAGCCGGGCCCGGGCGGCCAGCGGCAGGAACTGGAAGCCGGGCGCCACGAAGTGCGGTTCGACGGGGAAGTAGCGGTACGGCGTCTGGATCCAGTGCAGCGGCGCCAGTTGCTCGACCGCGGCGACGAACTTCTGCCGCTGGCTGTGGCCGCCGACGTGCTCGATGGTCGAGTTGGAGAACACCAGGTCGTAGCCGCCCTGGGCGCTGAGTTCGGCGGCGATCTCCGGGTCGGTGACGTCGGCGTTCTCCGCGGTGATCCAGTCGGGCAGGTCGGCGGGATGCGCCTCCAGGTTGATCAGGTGGACGTGCTTGGCGCGCACCGGCGCCCGCAGCCACATGTCGGCCGTGCCGCCGAGGTCGACGACCCGCATGCCCTCGATGCCGGGGAAGCAGCGCCGGAACCGCTCCCAGCGGGCGACACGCATCCGCTCGCCCAGCGAGCCGGGGGCGTCGACGAACTTGTTTCTGAGGGCGCGGGACGGGGCCATCGGATCAACCACCTGACGTCGGAGCGGGAGAGAAGGGGAGGGTGGGCACGGGCTGTCACCAGTCCGTGTAAAAGCTGGCCGGGTTCACCAGGTAGCGGACGGTCGGATGCGGCACATGGCGCACCCGGTGCCCGCGCCCGTAGCGGTGGATGAGCTCCCAGTCCTCCCGGGGCAGCACCTCCGGTGTCCGGCGCAGCCGGCTGAAGTGCAGGGAGCGGGTGCGGCGGGCGACGAAGGCGTTGGTGTCCAGGAAGGACTCACGGGCGGAGCGGCGCCGGTCGTAGGGCACCGACAGGATGTCCTTCTCGCTGCCGTCCGGCAGCAGGCGGCGCAGTGCCGTGTAGACGGCGTCCGGCCCGTCGGGGGCGTCCAGGACCGTCAACGCCCGTTCCAGATGGTCGGGTTCCCACAGGTTGTCGTCGTCCAGGAACGCGACGTACCGCGAACGCGTGAGGCGGATGCCGACGTTGCGCACGACGCCCGCCACGCCCGTGTTGCGGGACAGGGAGACGGCGAACAGGCGTGGGTCGTCCGGGAGTTCGGGCAGTCCGGCGCCGTCGTCGACCACGATCACGACGTGGTCGCGCACGGTCTGCCCCAGGGCCGAGCGCACCGCGGCGAGCAGTGCCTCGGGACGGCGGTGCGTGGCGATGACCGTGGCGACCAGCGCCGAGGGCGGGGCCGGCAGGGTGGCGGCCAGCCGGCGGACCTCGGCGTCCTCGACCCGGCGCAGCCGGAACGCTGAGGGTGCCAGCAGGACCTTGTTGCGGGCCTCGAAGAGCACCAGCCATCCGAAGACGGCCTTCAGCAGCGTCCAGGGAGCCCGCGCGACGCGGCGCACCGTGTGGCCGCTCACGACGACGGCTCCGGGGTGACGAGGCGGCCGCCGGAGAGCCGGTTGTTGCGCCACACGTTTCCGGCGCCCTTCTCGTTCCAGTGCGCGACCACGCCGTACCCGCCCGACGCGGGATGGAACTCGGTCGAGAAGATGTTGTCGGTGACCTTGATCCCGGTGGCGCCCGTGGATCCGCCGTAGAGGGCGTAGGCGCCGCCGGCGATCCAGTTGTCGTCGACGGTGACGTTGCGGACCACTCCGACGTCCGCGAACAGGCCGATGCTGCCCGAGGCGCCCTGCTTGAGGCTGGTCGCGTTGAGCAGGGTGTTGTGGCGGATGAGCAGGTGGCCGGTGTTGCCGCCGCCGCTGATCACCGCGTTGGTGTGCTGCCACTCGCCGCCGAGGTTCACGAACGGCTCGATGTCGTGGACGTAGTTGTCGTGGATGTTGCCCTGCCCCATGGACAGGGCGTCCCCGAACACCGAGATGTCGCACCAGCCGACCTCGATGGAGCTGCCGCCCATGTTCGACACCGCGTAGTCCACGCCCCCGTTGTCAGGGCCGGTGCCGGGTACGGCGGTGATGGTGGAGTGCAGGACCTTCAGACCGCTGAAACCGGGGCGCAGGTTGACGCCCCACCAGCTGTTGGAGGTGATCTTGGTGTCGATGATGGTGACGTCGTTGGCGTAGATGTCGAGCGCGCCGGTGATGTCCTGGCCGCGGATGACCGTCCCGTCGGTTCGGATGGTCTTGTACCCGGTGTTCTTGGGGGTGAGGCGGGTGCGGGGTCCGGTGGTGCGGGCGTCGGGGAAGCCGCAGGCTCCCGGGGAGGCGCAGCCGGTCCGGGCCGCGGGCGTGCCCGTCCTCGACTCCTTCGCCGAGGGCGTCGCGGAGGCGGACGTGGCGGACGGCGGGGGCGACGAGGCGGCGGGGGTGCCGGTCGGGTCGCCGATCTCGGCCGACGGCGTGGCGCTCGACGCCGTCGAGGACGCGCTCGTACGGCAGGAGGAGGATGTGTCTTTCGGGCAGTCCGCCGAGGCGGAGTTCTCCGGTCCCGAGCAGGCCGCGGTCGCGACCGTCAGTAAGGCCGCGAGCAGCAGCCCTTGGAGTGAGCGTCGGCTGGTGGGCCGTGACATCCGGGTCACCTCAAGTCCTGTTGGGGAGACCGGACCGGTGCGGTCGCCCGGTGCCGGCCGCGGTGGGCCCGGTCGCCGGGGCCGACGCCGCGCAGGAAGTCGCGGCTGGGCAGGACGCACACCGTGTAGCCGGCCAGGGCGATCGTGCCGATGGCGAGCAGGGCGAGCCGGCTGTCTCCGAACCGGGGCTCCAGGCCGAGGACGACCGCGGTCATCACGGCCCCGCCGAGGAAGGGCCAGGCGCAGGCCCGGGCGATCAGGCCGACGCCGACGCCGCCCCGGCCGAGGGCGATCAGGAACACCGGCACCACCAGGCCGCCGGCGACCAGGACATGGCCCTGGGCGACTCCTGCGGTCCCGTTCGTACGGGCGGCGACGAGCAGTACGGGGATCAGGGCGACCAGCCACAGGCCCTGCACCAGGAACAGCGAGCGGCGTTGGCCGACCGCGACGAGACAGTCGTAGGCGAGTTCACTGCCGATGCGGATCAGGCCGAGGGCCATCAGCCACGGCAGCGCGGCGGCGGCGGGTGCCCACTGGTCGCCGTAGATCAGCCGGACGACGGGTTCCGCGAGGCCGGCCAGCAGGACGCACAGCGGGACGGTGCCGGTCATCAGGACGCCCAGGGCGCGGCTGAAGCCCTGGGCGAGGGCCTGCGGTGAGTCGGCCAGGCGGGAGAAGCCGGCGAAGGAGACCCGGCGGGCGGCCTCGGAGATGATCCGCACGGGCCAGCCGGAGATGTTGAAGGCGAGGACGTAGAAACCGAGGGAGATGTTGCCCAGCGTCGCGCCGACCACCATGGTGTCCACGTTGACCACCGCGAGGGCCAGCATGCTCGCCCCGGCGAGCGGCAGCCCGAACCGCAGCAGCGCCCGGGCCTGTTCGGGGTTCCAGCCGTACTTCAGGGTGCCCGGCGCGGCCAGCGCACAGCCGATCAGCGTCACCACGTTCCCGGCGACGGCCCCCACGGCGAAGCTCATCGCGCCCCAGCCCGCGAAGGCCAGCACCAGGGTCACGCCGGTGCCGACGACGAAGTTGAGACCGTCGACGGCCATCCGCTTGCCCTGCGCGAACTCGCGGGTGAGGAAGCCGCCGGGGACCTGGGCCACCCCGTCGATCAGCACACACAGGCACATCACCCGCAGCACGCCCGCGGCGTCCGGCGAGTCGAGCAGCCCGGCCACCGTCGGTGCCGACGCGAACAAGGCCACGTACAGCAGACCGCTGGAGAGGGTGCTCAGGGTCAGCACGGTCGGCGCGAACCGGCGCGCGTCCCCCTCCCAGCGCACGATGGCCAGGCCCACGCCCAGTTCGTTCGCGGACAGCAGGACCAGCAGCACGGTCTGGGCGATGCCGTACACGCCCCACTCCGCGGGGCCCAGGGCGAAGCGGGCCAGCACGATGCCGGTGGCGAAGTTGCCCAGGCGCAGGACGACGGTGTTGATCAGGCTCCAGCGGGCCGCGGAGCGGACCTTCCGGCCGAGGGAGGGAGCTGAGGGTTCTGAGCCAGGGGGTGGAGCGGGCGTGTCGCTCGTCCCACCGGACCCGTCACCCGTCCCACCAGGCGCGTCGCTCTTCTCACCAGCCGCGTCGCTCGTCTCACCGGTCTCGCTGTCCGGTGCGCGGGCGATGTCCATGGGTCGACTCCTCGTCGCGCGGCTCTGCGGCGGATGCTCCGGCCATGACGGGCCGTGGTTCTCTGGGCTGGGCGGCGGCCGGCCCGTCCTCGGCGGCCCGCTCCTGCTCGGCGGCCTGCGACCAGCTCGGCGGGCGCCGGATGGCGAGCGTCTCCTCCACTACCGGCACGTCGGTCGACGCCCCCTCGTCCGGCAGGACCGGCGAGTCCGGCGATGCCGGTGACCCCGGCCGCCGCGGCCTCCTGCGCGCCTCGGCATAGAAGACGGCGACCAGGGTGAGCACCAGACCCCCGCCCCCCGCCATGATCATGTACTCGAGCCGGGTCTTGGTCTGCGCCACCGGAGTCTGCGGAGCCACGATCGTCGTCATGCGGATCATGGCCTTCGAGGCGACCGACTGGTCCTGCTGGAACTGCTCCAGCCGCTCCTTGGCGTAGGCGGTCAGGATCTTGTCCGAGGACAGCACGGAGGCCTGGTCGGTGCCGGTGACGGTCAGCCACAGCAGCGGCCCCTGCGCGTTGTCGGCGAGCTTCGCCTCGAACGTGCCCTTGGCGCCACGGGACTTGAGCTCCCTCAGCGAGTCGTCGGAGTTGAGGTTGCGCGCCAGGTTGTCGGCCATGCCGGTGAGCGAGGTCTGTGTGCTCAGGAAGGGGTTGCCGTTGTAAGCGACCGTCGCCTTCTGGGAGTTGAGCAGCACCACCGTGCTCTGTGACTGGTAGGTGACGTGCACCACGAGGGTCACACCGAAGACGAGGCCCGCGGTCAGCAGCAGCCCTGGCAGCAGGACATGCCAGCGCCTGCGCATGACGCGGAAGATCTCCGCGAGATCCATGGTCCCCCCTAGTGACCAGATGTTCGACGAGCATATGTTGCAAGCGGATCATATGGGGAGCGTTCGGTCCGTGGGTCCCGGTTGATCGGTGGGTCTCGGCCGGGTGCTCGAAGTGCCTCCCTTCACCAGCACCTCGGCGATGCGTTCGCTGGCTCTGCCGTCCCAGAGTTCGGGCCGGCGCGGTGCGGGCGGGGCGTCCAGCACCTGGTGCACGGTGGCCACGATCCGGTCGGGATCGCGTCCGGCCAGTACGTTGGTGCCCTGCTCGACCGTGATGGGCCGCTCGGTGTTGTCCCGCAGCGTCACACACGGCACGCCGAGCGCGGTGGTCTCCTCCTGCACACCGCCCGAGTCCGTGAGCACGACACGGGCGGCGTCCTGGAGTGCGATGAAGTCCAAGTACCCGGCGGGCGGCACGAGTTGGATGCCACCGGGGACACCGATCTCGGCCAGCTTGCCGGCCGCGCGGGGATGCACGGGCAGCAGGAGCGGGCAGCGTCCGGCGATCTCGCCGAGGGCCTTGAGGAGCCCCGCCAGGATCTCGGGGTCGTCCACGTTGGCGGGCCGGTGCAGGGTCACCAGGCCGAACTCGCCCCGGGTGAGGCCGTATCGGTCCAGGACGTCGGAGGCGCGGGCCCGGTCCAGGTTGGCCAGCAGCGTGTCGATCATGACGTTGCCGACCAGGTGGATCTGGTCCTCCCGGTACCCCTCCGCGCGCAGGTTCTCGACCGCGTCGGGGGAGGGGGCCAGCAGATAGTCGCTGACCCGGTCGGTGGCGACCCGGTTGACCTCCTCCGGCATGCTCCAGTCGCGGCTGCGCAGCCCGGACTCGACATGCGCGAGCAGCGGCCCCGCCTTGGCGGTGACCAGGGCGCAGGCGAGCGTGGAGTTGATGTCGCCGACGACGACCACGATGTCCGGCGCGACCTCTTCCAGAAGAGGCTCGAACGCGGTCATCACCCGCCCGGTCTGCTCGGCGTGGCTGCCGGAGCCGACGCCGAGGAAGCGGTCGGGCGGCCGGATGCCGAGGTCGGCGAAGAACACGTCGTTCATCGCCGGGTCGTAGTGCTGGCCGGTGTGGACGAGGAGCACCTCGGCGCCGCGGCGCTCCAGTGCGTCCATCACCGGTTTGATCTTCATGTAGTTGGGGCGGGCCCCGGCGACGCAGACGATGCGCGGCATGGTTCAGAGCACCTCGATCGTGGGTCCGGGGGGCAGGCGACGGCGGCAGTCGAGGACGAACGGGGCCTGCTCGGCGATGAGTTCGTAGTCGAAACTGTCGTGATCGGTGAGCAGGACCACCACATCGGCGGCGGCCAGCTCCTCCGCGTCCGGCTCGACCCGGACCAGCCGGGCGTCCACCGGCAGACCCTCGACGACATGCGGGTCGGCGGCCCTGACCTGGGCCCCCATGTCAAGGAGCAGTTGGGAGATGCGCAGGGCCGGCGACTCGCGGGCGTCACCGGTGTTCTTCTTGTACGCCAGACCGAGCAGCAGGACGCGCGAGCCGTTGACGGATCTTCGTCTCCCGTTGAACAGGTCGGTGACGCGCCGGGTCACGTACTCGGGCATGTGGTTGTTGATGTCGTTGGCCAGCTCCACGAACCGGAAACTCTGCCCGAGTTCGCGCTGCACCCGCCAGGAGAGATACGACGGGTCGATGGGCAGACAGTGGCCGCCCACCCCCGGTCCGGGCGTGAACTTCATGAAGCCGAAGGGCTTGCTGGACGCGGCGTCGATCGCCTGCCACACGTCGATGTCCAGATGGTGGGCGAACATGGCGATCTCGTTGACCAGCGCGATGTTCACATGCCGGAAGGTGTTCTCCAGCAGCTTGGCGAGCTCGGCCTCCTTCGGCGAGCTCACCGGCACGGTGGTGTCGACGAGTTGGGCGTAGAAGTCCTGTACGGCCTTCAGGGACGCCTCGTTGACTCCCGAGACGACCTTCGGTGTCTCCTTGAAGCCCCAGACCGTGTTGCCGGGGTCGATCCGCTCCGGGCTGTACCCGAGATGGAAGTCGGCGCCCGCGGTGAGCCCCGATCCCTCCTCCAGGAGCGGCGCGAACAGCTCCTGGGTGGTGCCGGGGTAGGTGGTCGACTCCAGGACCACCGTGGCGCCGGGGCGCAGATAGCGGCCGAGGGTGACCGCGGACTCCTTGATGTACCGCAGATCGGGAGTGCCCTCGTGCAGCGGGGTCGGCACGGTCACGACGGCGACGTCGAAACCGCCGCAGTCGCGGGCCGACTCGCTCGCACGGTAGGTGCCGTTGTCCAGCGCCGCGCGGATGCGCTCCGAGGAGACGTCCTCCACGAAGGACTCACCGGCGGCGAGGCTCTTGATCCGGCGCGAGTCGACGTCGTACCCGATCACCTCGTGCCCGACCTCGGCGGCGCGGATGGCCAGCGGCAGTCCGACGTATCCCTGTCCCACCACGACGACACGCATCAGTGACTCCTGTTCGCGGGAGCGGTCGACGGGGTGAGCCGGAAACGCTCGCGCGCCGTCATGAGAAGGAAGGCAGCATTGGTGGTGAGGTAGCGCCGGCCCAGGCGGCGGGGTTCCTGGAGCACGCGGTAGAGCCATTCCAGGCCCCAGCGCTGCCAGGCTGCCGGGGCCCGCTTGGTGATCCCGGCCAGGATGTCGAAGGAGCCGCCGACGCCGTGCACCACACGGGCGCCAGTGCGTTCGCCGTACGCGGCGGTGAAGATCTCCTTTTTCGGCGAGGTCATGCCAAGGAAGAGCATCTGGGCGCCGCTCTCCGCGATCGCGTCGGCGATCGCCTCCTGCGCGGAGTCGTCGAAGTAGCCGTTGCGGTGACCCGCCACCTTCAGGCCGGGGAAACGCACGGCCACCCGCCGTACCATCTCCGCCAGCACCTCCTCCTTGGCGCCGAGGAAGTACACCGACATGCCCGCCGACTCGGCCTCGGCCAGCAGCCGCAGAAACAGGTCGATCCCGGCGACCCGCTCCGGCAGCGGGGCCTTCAGCACCCGCCCGGCCCAGACCACGGCCTGTCCGTCGGCGAGGACCAGATCGCAGCCGGACACCGCCTTGGCGAGGCGCTCGTCGCGCCGCATGTTCACCAGCTTCGCGGCGTTGACGACACCGATCTCCAACTGCCTGCCGTCCCGCACCGCTTCGAGGCAGCGCTCGACGGTCTGGTCCATGGTCAGCGGGTCCAGCTCGACGCCGAACAGCGTCTGACGCCCATTCATATACGGCCCCCCTGCCAGGCGTGGAGCATCCAGCCGAACTCGTACGGCCGGCATTCGCGGTCCACGGACAGCGGGCGGTACACCCGGTCCAGGGCCTTGAGCCGCAGGCCCGGAACGGCCCGGGTGGTCAGTCCCCGGGCAGCGCGCACGGCCTTCTTCGGGTCGCCCCGGTAGACCTTGCGCCAGGTCACGCCGAGGCCGTCCAGGATCAACGGCTCGCGGCTCTCCGGGTGTTCGGCCAGTTCCGGTACGTCCGTCATCCAGCGCAGACCCTTGCGGATCGCCGCGCCGAAGTCGCTGCCGCCGGCGTCGGTGAGGTCGAACAGGGCGGTCGGTGCCATCGCGTGCTGGTGGACGCTGTAGACCGGGTAGCCCTCGATGACCCCGCCGGTGCGCGCGTCGTAGTGCCACCACCACTGTCCGCCGTCGCCTTGCAGTTCGCAGATCCGCTGGGCGCAGGCCTCGGACGCGGCGAGCGCCTCGGCGTCCCCGTCGCCGCTCGCGTGCGCCAGGGCCAGGGCCTGGAGCGGATAGGTCTGGTCGGCGAAGCAGCTCACATGGGCCCGGTACCAGGGCAGCAGCCCGGGCGCGGTCGCGTGCGGGAACAGCGGACCGGCACCGATACGGGCTCGCAGCAGCCGGTCGCGGGCCGAGGCGAAACGTCTCTCCACATCGACCGTGTCACGGGCCGCCGCATAGGCGGACAGCACCCAGGCGGCCTCGACGGTGTACTGCGGCTTGTCGTACGCGTCCAGCGCCTCGATGCGCGCGACGGCGTCGGACAGTTTGGGGTGGTCGGTCTCGGCGGCGGCCCAGGCGATGAGCGCCGCGTCGCCGAGGTTGGTCACCCCGGGCAGGGACTCCACCAGCAGGCCCGTGAACTCCTGCGCGGTGCGCCCGCCGAGCGCCGCCCGCTGGCGGTCCTCGGGGAGGAAGCGCACGCCGAGCGCGGTGATGGCCGCGTACCGGGTGCTGGTCCCGCGCCGGTCCAGGGTCCAGGAACCGCCCGCCGCCCGCCGCCCGGCCATGGTGAAGGCGAAGGCCTCCTTGCCGGGCAGCAGCATCGCGGGGAGGCCCAACTCCGCCACCGTGAGGAGGCGTTGGGCGAGTGCGAGCAGCGATGGTTCCTCACGACCGAGCGCGGCCAGACGTGACATGGTCATCTTTGGGACACACCAACCCCCCTGTGGGCCCTGTGTTGAACAGACTGGTGAAGCGTCGGGCCACAATCGGCCAACGACGGAAGGCAGACGTCAGGCGTCGGAGCGGCTGTCACTCCTGGACGCGGGCACAGGTGTCCCCACCACCCCGTAACCCCCCCCTGGGCACTACTGGCTTGTGCGGTCATTGTGCATGGTCTGCACACTTCGCACACATGTTATGCCTGTAGATGTTCGATGATTTGGCCTTTGAGGGAAACAGTTGGGAACGGCTGGAAACAGGAGTCATGCGCGCTCGACGAGTTCGCCGTCCTTCTCGTCGTACAGCCCGCCCGTCTCCGGGCACTCCCACGTGCCCGGTTCGCGTTCCACCAGGCGTACGCCGGCCCGCCCGACCCAGCCGATCCGGCGCGCCGGTACACCCGCCACAAGTGCGAAGTCCGGGACGTCCTTGGTCACCACGGCCCCCGCCGCGACCAACGCCCAACGACCGATGTGGACCGGGGCGACACAGACCGAACGCGCCCCGACGGAGGCCCCCTCGGCCACGGTGACGGCCACGGCCTCCCAGTCACCGCCGCGCTTCAGCTTCCCCTCGGTGTCCACGGAACGGGGGAAGTAGTCGTTGGTGAACACGGCCGCCGGGCCGACGAACACCCCGTCCCCGAGCACCGCCGGTTCGTACACCAACGCGTAGTTCTGAAGCTTGACGTTGTCGCCGATCCGCACCCCGGGGCCGACGTAGGCCCCCCGGCCCACGATGCAGCCACCGCCCAGCCGGGCGTCCTCGCGGATCTGGGCCAGGTCCCAGACCGTCGTCCCGTCGCCGATCACGGCCGTCTCGTCGACCTGGGCGGTGGGCTGAATTCTGACGTTCATCGGGCGGAACCCTTCTTCAAGTCGCACGGAGCGCTCATCATCGATCACCGAGCGCTCGCTGGCTACGGGTCGAAGGGTTCCGCCGCGTCATGGCCGTGGATCCGGCCATCCGCCCGCTGCGGGCGGACTCGTCATCGCTCTGCCCCCCCGGGTCTACTCCCCGGAGGGCGCGGGCAACGCAACGCCCAGGGCCACCGGTGTCCCGAAGTTCGGCGTGCCGTCCGCGTTCCAGGTGAACTTCTGCGCCCGGGTCGTCCGGTTCATGTCGCAGCCGCCGCTCGTGGAGTTGTTGGCGTGGTAGACCATCCAGTCCTCGGTCCCGTCCGGTGACTTGAAGAAGCCGTTGTGACCGGGCCCGTACACGCCGTTGGCGTTGGACCGCTGGAACACCGGGTTCGGCGACTTCACCCAGGAAGAGGAGCTGAGCGGATCACCGCCGTTGTAGGTGAGCATGCCCAGCTTGTAGTCGGGCGTGGAGCAGTGGCTGGCGGAGTAGACGATGAACGTCCTGCCATTGCGCTGGAGCACCTCCGCACCCTCGTTGACCGCGCCGCCCACCGTCTCCCAGCTGTAGGTCGGCGTGGACAGGACGCGCCGGGTGCCGCTCGCGGTCCACGGGTTGGACAGCGGACGGATGAACATCGGCTGCGAGCCGTTGTAGAAGGTGCCCAACAGGTACAGCTGACCGTTGAGTTGGAGGATGCTCGGGTCCAGCTCCCAGGTGTTGTCCTGCGTCGGGTCGAGCAGGTCGGCCTTGAAGCTGTAGGGGCCCATCGGGTCCAGGCCCGCGCTCTCCAGCACGTGGATGCGCTGGGTCCCGAGGTCGTACGGCTCCCGCCCGGCCGTGTAGTAGAAGTACCACCGTTTGCCGTTCGGACCGTCCAGCAGATGGAACTCCGGCGCCCACATGGTGCCCGCCCCGTTGGGCCGGGTCAGGTTGAAGATCACCTGGTCCGTCGCCGTGGCGAGCCCGGCGAGGGTGCTGGACTTGCGCATGGTGATCGTCGAGTTCCAGGTGGTCGTGGCCAGGTAGTAGAAGCCGTCGTAGTACGTCAGCCATGGGTCGGGGCCGTGCTGGGAGAGCGGGTTGGTGTACGTCTTCGCCGTGTCGCCGGTAAAGGCGGGAAGGCGCCACACTCTCCCGTTCGCGGCGGCGCACGGCAGTTGCACCAGGTTGGTGTTCGAGGCCGACGAACCCCCGCTCGGCGTCACGCACTTGCCGGAGCTGACGGCGACCAGATTGAAGGTCCTGTCAGTACCGCTCACCGACACCGGGACCAGCCGCCACTGCTGGTTGGTGCCGCCGTGGCAGGGCCACTGGATGATCGCGGCGTTGTCGGCGGTGGAGGCTCCGTACACGTCGACGCACTGGCCGGACCGGGTGGTGATCGTGTAGACGTCGGTCGTCCCGGCGACCGGGGTGAAGCCGAGGTTCTGGTTGGCGCCCGAACCACAGGTGAAGGCGCGGAGCTGCGCCCCGGCCGTGGTCGAACCGCCGGGCAGATCGAGGCAGTTGCCGCCGTTCTGGTTCACACCCGTCGATGTGAACGCGACGGCGGCGGCAGCGGTCGGCGGCGCCACCAGGAAGGCGACCGCGAGCGTGAACAGGGCGATGAGCGCGGAGAGACATCGGGAACGGGTCACGGGCCGTACACCTTTGCTTCCAGGAGGCCGACGGAGTTCGTGCCGTTGCTGGTGAGCAGCACTCGTAGCCGGGTGGTGCTCGTCGCGGTGAAGGTGACGCTGCTGTACTGGTTCCTGGTCAGCGGGTACGCGCTCGCGCCCGGGACGTCGACGTAGGAACTGCCGTTCCAGTACTGGAGTTTCCAGGCGGACGGCATGTCGATGCCCTGGTCGTCGTCGAAGAAGTAGACGTCCGCCTTGTTGAGCGTCCTGGCGGTCGGCCAGGTCAGCTCCGCCCACTGCTGGCCCGTCTCCGGCCAGGTGCCCCAGCGCGGGTTGACGGTGTCGTTGGACGACGGCGGATCGATGCCGTCGTTGATCGCGGTGACGGCCTCCCAGGGTGAGGTGTACGACGCGGTCGGCGTCGCGGACGTCGCCTGGTTGGCCGGTGGCTGGACCCCGCCGCGGTTGTAGATCTTGACCTCGGTCAGGCCCGTCTTGGCGCCGGAGGCGTTGGTGGCGAGGACCCGGACGCGCTGGGCGCTGATCGCGGGGAACTGCACCAGGTTGTAGTTGGCGCGGGGCGCGGCCGGACTCTTGGTCTGACTGGGCACGCTCACCCATGAACTGCCGTTGTAGTACTGGATGGAGTACGAGGAGGGGGCCCGGTAGGTGGTGCTCGCGGGGCGGCTGTCCTTGAAGTACAGGCGCACCTCGTTGAGGGTGCGCGCGGTGCCGAGGTTCAGTTCGTACCAGTCCTGGCTGTTGGCGGAGCCGCCCGCGCCCCAGAAGGGCTCGTTGGTGGGGTAGCCGTCGACCGCGCCGGCCACACTGCTGCCGGAGCCGGTGTAGGAGGCCGAAACCGTCGCTCCGGCGGCCAGGTTGGTCAGGTCCGCGGTGAGGTCGACGCCGGCCTTGGCGAGCATGTCGACCATGCGGGGGCTGTCCTGCACGACCTGGTTGGGCGCCTTCAGGCCGGGCACCGCGATGTGGTGGGTGACCGTGCCGCTGGTGGTGACGTCACCCGTGGCCGGGTCCCAGGTGAGGGGGACCAGCGAGTTCACGGTGGCGACGCGGTTGCCGTTGACGTAGATCGAGTAGCCCTCCGGGATACCGGGGTAGCGCACCACGCCGTCGGCCGGGTCGTCCCACACGATCGACAGGTCGGCGCCCCGGTAGCGCAGGTTGTTGACGGTGAAGTGGTCCCAGCCGATGTTGATGGGGGAGAGCTCCACCTTGGCGTCGTTGCGCGGCCTGAGCCCCGCCACGTCCTCGATGACCGTCCAGTTGCTGCTGCCCAGGATGTTGTGGTGGATCCAGGAGCGATAGTCGATCGAGCTGCCGTTCCAGTCCGCCCAGAACTCGTTGGCGTCCGGCCACTGGGTGTTGCCGCCGACGTACTGCGCCCAGGTGTTCCAGTACAGGAGCTTCTTGTAGTCGGTCGCGCTCATCCAGGAGTTGGGGTAGTTGCGCAGCACCGAGGAGTACAGCCGGAACTGGACCGTGGAGTTGATGGTCGAGAAGTTGTTGGAGCCGGGGTTCCCGGCCTCGGCCGCCGCCTGCTTGTCGACCTGGTTGGCGGTGTAGAACGGGAACACCGGGTACTGCGCCGGGTCGTCGTACAGCCGCAGCGCCTGCCGGTAGGTGTCGGTGTTGGGGACCGCGCCGACCGAGAACGGGTAGTAGTTGTTGATCTCCTTCCAAGGCACCCATTCATTGGTCGACTTGAGCCGGTGCTCGAACAACTGCCGGTTCGGATTCCACAGGACGTTGACGATGGCGTCCTTGATCTGCGTCGCCAGCGTGCGCATCTCGGTGGCCTTGGCCGTGTTGCCGGTCGCCTCGTAGGCCTGCGCGGCGGCGAGCGCGCCGCTGTACTGGTAGGCGGACTCGGCGCGGTCCATGTTCCCGGGCTTCCAGTGGAAGGAGACCGCGTCGGCGTCGTTGCCGGTCAGGGCGCCCCAGTCGTACTCGATGAGCTTGTTGTTGTCGTGGTCGTAGTAGGCGAGTTGGCCCTTCACATCGCCCTCGGCGTAGTGCGCCAGCTGGGCGGCGATACCGGGCTGGCCGCCATGGATCTGATAGCTCTTCCAGGCCGCCTCGGCGATGTACTGGGTGTAGCTGTTGGACCAGTTCTCCGGATCGCCGGGGTTGTCGAGGAACCGGGCGCCCTTGGAGGTCTGGCCGACGCTCAGCCAATCGCCGTACGCGTAGGCCGGGTTGCGCAGGTACTTGAGGTCGTCGATGTGCATCGGCTGGGTCAGCGCGATCGCGTTGTTGTAGCCGAGGGCGCCCTCTACGGAGGTCGGGAACTGGAAGGTCTGCCCGGGGATGTCCGCGTCGAGGTTGTTGAAGCGCATCAGCCACCAGCGGTAATAAATGTTCTTCTTGATCGCCGGCTCGGGCACGTCGATGTAGGGCACGTTCTGCGCCCACCACAGGTTGTACGCCCTGACGTGGGTCGCGAAGGCGGTCGCGGCGGAGTAGCCGGCGTAGGCGTTGTACTCGGTGAGCGACTCGGGGATCTCGTCGGTGACGAAGCCCATCACGACCTTGGTGGTCACGGTCGCTCCGGCCGCGATGGTCACGGACCGGTTGAGGGCACCGCCCGACACCGTGAAGCCGTCGCCGGTGAGGCGGGGGCGGAGGGTGGTGAGGTTGTTGTAGGCGTTGACCTGGCCGGTCAGCTCATTGCCGCTGCCGGTCGTGGCGTAGGGCGAAGTGGCCCGCAGTTGCAGGGTGGTTGAGCTGCTGCCGTTGTTCTTGATCGCTAGGTTGGTGACGGCGACGTTGTTGTCGGTGATGAACTTGGTCTGCTCGACCGAGATGTTCCCGCTGGTGTGGACGCTCTTCCAGTGGCTGGGCGTCTGCCGCCGCTGGGCGACCTGCTCGGTGAAGGTGCCCGGGGTGATCGCCACCGTGTAGGCGTTGTTGTCGTTGACGCTCTCCCAGTAGGCGACATGACCGCCGAAGCCCAGGACCGCCGGATCGTGGGTCTTCATGAACAGCGCCCGCCCACGGCTCATCAGCCAGGGCCCGGCCGGGTCGTTGCCGGTCCGGGCGAGCAGGCGGTCCATCCAGAAGTCGGTGCCCGAGCTCTCGGCGTCGTAGATGGCGCGCATCATGTCGCCCGGCGTCTGGGCGACCGGCGGCGCGGGGACCGCGGGGCCGCTGAAGGTGGGGAAACCGATGGTCTGCGCGGCCTGGGCCGCGGGCGTCGCGGTGAGGACGGAACCGATCAGGAGTGCCAGGACGACTGGCAGGCGCTGTAAGCCGGACTCTGTTCGTCTTCGCATCGGGCTCCCCTTTGCTGAAACGACGGCTCTGACACGACGGCTCTGACACGACCGCTCTGACACCGCGCTGAAACGACCGCGCTGAAACGAACCTAAAAGGTTTTCGCAACGTAGGAGCGACCTGAGAGCGTGTCAAGGGAGGCGTGGGAGAGGGGAGTTCGTGCGCCGGGCGATTCAGGACAGGTGGGCCGTGGACCCGCGGATCGCCACTCGGCAGGGCAGCGCCTCGACCCCCGGGCGCGGTGAGCCGGCGATCGCGCCGAACAGAGCCTGCGCCGCCGCCCGCCCCACCTGCTCCAGATTCATGTCCACGCTGGTCAGCAGCGGCCGGCAACCGGATGTCATCACCTGCCAGTTGTCGAAGCCCATCACCGCCACGTCCTCCGGCACCCGGTGCCCCCGTTCGCGCAGCACGTCGACCACGCCCCGGGCGATCTGGTCGTTGCCGCACAGTACGGCGTCGACGTCCGGGTGCTGGTCGAGAAGCAGCGCGACCGCGGCTCGCCCCCACCCCTCCGACCAGGAGCCGAACCGGGGTTCACCGACCAGCGAGAGCCCGGCGTCGTCGAGTGCCGCCCGCGCCCCGGCGACCCGGTCGTGCGCCGCGGCGTACCCGGGATCGCCGGTGATGTGCGCGATCCTGGTCCGGCCGCAGTCCAGCAGATGCTGCACCGCGATCCGCCCGGCGTCCACGTTGTCCGGCACGATCGACAGATCCTCCGGATCGTCCGAGGGCGCGTAGGCGTACACCACCGGCACGGGCAGGCCGCGGCCGAGCGACGGACGCGGGTCGGTCCGGCTGCCGACCACGATCAGACCGTCGACCCGGCGCCCCAACAGGGCCCGCACATGGTGCTGTTCACGGATCGCGTCTCCCCGGGCGTCGCACAGGAACACGGCCACCTCGCCCGCCCCGAAGGCGTCCTCGGCGCCCATCAGTATCGGGATGCTGAACCGGCCCTCCAGGTCGCTGGTGAGCAGCCCGACCGTGCCGGTCCGTCCCGCGAGCAGGCCCCGGGCCAGCTGGTTGGGCCGGAACGACAACCGCTCGGCCGCCTCGATCACCCGCTGCCTGGTCTCGGCGCGCACCTGACTGCGGCCGTTGAGGGCCTTGGACGCGGTGGCGACGGACACCCCTGCCAGCCGGGCTACGTCGGAGAGCGTGGCGGTGTGCGAGCGGGCCGGGCCGGGGGCAGGTGTCATGAGGGTCTCCTGTCTCACATGGCGTGCCTAAACCGTACGCGAGAACTTTCGGTACACGCCCGAAACTCTTGTCCTGCACAGGGGATTGACGGGTATTCACCTCGGCTCTAGCTTTACGAAAGCCTTTTCGGCCCGTTTCTTCCCGGTGCGCGTCACGGAGGGAGATCGTCATGGGGAGCCCGACTGGATCGCGCGGCCCTGTCCGCCGCCTCGTCACCACGGCCGCCGCCTTGCTGACCGTGGCCGGCCTGGTCACCGCCTGCGGATCGGGGGACGACGGCAAGGACGACGGCGGCGGGGGCGGCGGATCCGCCGCGAACGTCAACGGCGTCGACGACGGCGCCACCCTCACGATGTGGACCCGCGCGGCCACCCGCCCGCAGAGCGAGGCGCTGGTCAAGGCGTACAACGACAGCCACAGGAACAAGGTCGAACTCACCGTCATCCCCACCGACGACTACCAGGCCAAGGTGGGTGCCGCGGCCGGCTCCCGCGACCTGCCCGACCTGTTCGCCTCGGACGTCGTGTTCGTGCCGAACTACACCTCCAGCGGCCTCTTCGCCGACCTCACGGACCGCATCGACCAGCTGCCCTTCGCCGACAGCCTGGCCCAGTCGCACATCAAGGCCGGGACGTACGAGGGCAAGAAGTACGTCGTCCCGCACACTCTCGATCTGTCGGTGCTGTTCTACAACAAGGATCTCTACCGCAAGGCGAAGCTCGACCCCGAGAAGCCGCCCACCACCCTCGCCGAATGGGACCAGCAGGCACGGGCCGTTGACGCCCTCGGCGGCGGCGTCAACGGCACCTTCTTCGGCGGCAACTGCGGCGGCTGCGGTGTCTTCACCTGGTGGCCGTCCATCTGGGCCGCCGGACAGGACGTCCTCAACAAGGACGGCACCGGGGCGACCCTCGACTCGCCCACCGCGCAGAAGGTCTACGACACCTACCGGGGCTGGGTCGACGACGACATCGTCGCCCCCGGTGCCCGCGACGAGACCGGCGCGACCTGGACCGGCGTCTTCCCCAACGGCAAGGTCGGCGTGATGCCCATGCCGTCCACCACCCTCGGCCTGATGCCCAAGGACCTCGACCTCGGGGTGGCGCCGATCCCCGGCCCCGACGGCGGCAGGGCCACCTTCGTCGGCGGGGACTCCATCGGCATCGCCGCCACCAGCAAGAAGGGCGACCAGGCCTGGAACTTCCTCGCCTGGTCCGTCGGCGACAAGGCACAGGTCGACGTGGTCGCCGCGCACAAGGACGTGGTGGCGCGCACCGACCTCGCCTCCAACAAGTACTCCGACGCCGACCCCCGCCTGGTCACCATCAACCAGCTCGTCGCCGACGGGCACACGCCGTACGCCCTGAAGTTCGGCCAGACCTTCAACGACCCCAACGGACCCTGGCTGACGCTGATGCGCGACGCCGTCTTCGGCGACGGGGCGAACGTGCGGAAGGACAACGAGGCGGTCAGCGCGTCCCTGGCCGACTGACCGAGCACCCCTGATGGGCTTGCCGACCGACAGGAGAGCCATGCAGGTGAAGGCGCCCGACCGCACGGCCGCCGACCACCGGGCCGGGCCCGAACACCGCCCGGCCCGCCCACCTCGTACGACCGGCCCGCTGTGGCGCTCCCGCACGTTCCAGGGGATCGGCTACGCGGCCCCGACCGCCGTCTACGTCGCCGTCTTCTTCGTCCTGCCGCTGCTGCTGGTCGGCCAGATGTCCCTCGACGACTGGCCGTTGATAGCGGGCGACCAGGGCGGCAACGCCCCCGAGAACTTCACGGACGTCACCGACAGCACGCTGTTCTGGCCCGCCGTCCGCTTCACGCTCCTCTACACCGCGATCGTCACCGTCGTGCTCCTCGGACTCGCCCTCCTGCTCGCCCTGCTGGTCCAGGAGTCCCGCCCCGGTGCCGGCTTCTTCCGCACCGTCTACTTCCTGCCGGGCGCTCTCGGCCTGGCCTCCGCGTCCCTGCTCTTCTGGGGCCTCTACAGTCCCACCACCGGCCCCCTCAGCCGCACCCTGGATAGGCTCGGTCTGGTCGACGAGCCGGTGTCCTTCCTCGGCACGCCGACCTCCGCGTTGCTGTCCACGGTGTTCCTGGTCGTCTGGAAGTTCGCCGGCTTCTACATGCTGATCCTGCTGGTCGGCCTGCAACGCATCCCGCACGAGCTGTACGAGGCCGCGCGCATGGACGGAGCGAGCCGGGGCCAGATCTTCCGCGGCATCACCCTGCCGCTCCTCCGCCCCTCCCTCGCGCTGTCGTTGCTGCTGTGCGTGACCGGATCGCTGCTCGCCTTCGACCAGTTCTTCGTCCTCACCAAGGGCGGACCGGACAACAGCACCGTCACCATCGTGCAGTTGATCTACCGGGAGGCGTTCCAGCGGCTCAACCTCGGTACCGCGGCGGCCCTGTCGATCCTCGTCCTGGCCGCGCTGCTGCTGCTCAACGTCGTCCAGTTCCGCGGTCTGCACCGCGCCGACGAGTCATGAGGAGGGACTCCACCATGCAGGACTCCACCCTGCGCACCACGCTCGGCCGCACCCCTTATTACGTCGTCGCCGGGGGCCTGGCCGTCATCTTCCTGTTCCCCCTGCTGTGGAACACCTGGGCCTCGGTCAGCGAACAGCCCGGCACCGCACAGGACTCCGGCTACGGTCTCGGCAACTACCGCACCCTGCTGGACTACGACGCCGGCCTCGGGCAGTACCTCCTCAACAGCACCGTCGTCTCGGGCCTCACCGTCGCCCTGACCCTCGGGGTCTCCCTGCTCGGCGGCTACGCCTTCGCCCGCTTCCGGTTCCCGGGTAAGAACGCCCTGTTCCTGCTGACGCTGGCCATCCTCATGGTCCCCTACGCCACCCTCCTCATCCCGCTCTACGTACTCCTGGGCCGGCTCCACCTCCAGAACTCACTGATCGGGCTGAGCCTGGTCCTCGCGATGTTCCAACTCCCCTTCGCCACCTTCATGATGAGGATCTCCTTCGAGGCGGTCCCGCGCGAACTGGAGGAGTCGGCGCTCGTCGACGGCTGCGGCACGGCGGGCGCGCTGCGCCGGGTACTGCTCCCGGCGGTACGACCCGGGCTGATCACCGTCGGGCTCTTCGCGTTCCTCGCCGCCTGGAACGACTTCATCGCGCCCCTGATCCTCATCTCCGACAGCGAGAAGGCACCCCTGCCGCTCGCCGTCGCCAACCTGCGCCAGCAGAGCATGGGCGCGGTCGACTACGGGGCCACCGAGGCGGGCGTGGTGGTCCTCGCCGTGCCCTGCCTCCTCGTGTTCCTGCTCCTGCAACGGCACTACGTACGAGGCTTCATGTCGGGTGCGCTGAAGGGATGATGCGGTGAAGGAGAACACCACGGGGCCGAGGGAGAACGCCACCGGGTCACCCGCGCTGCCGGTGGCACCGACCCGGGGACGGCTGCGGCCCCTCGGCCTCGACGAGGTCAGGATCACCGGAGGCTTCTGGGCCAGGCGCCGCCACGTGAACGCCACCGCCACCCTCGACCACTGCCGCGACTGGGAGGAACGCGTCGGCTGGACCGGCAACTTCAAGGCCGCCGTCGAGGGCCGCATCCAACATGACCGGCGGGGACGGGAGTTCGCCGACTCCGACGTCTACAAGCTCCTCGAAGCCATCGCCTGGGAGCGGGCACACCCCGCCGACCCGGCCCTGGAGGACGCGATCGCCGCCGCCCAGGAACCCGACGGCTACCTCAACACCGCCTACGGCCGCCCCGGCCAGCAGCCCCGCTACAGCGACCTCGAATGGGGCCACGAGCTGTACTGCTACGGCCACTTGATCCAGGCCGGGGTGGCCCAGGCGCGGGCCCGTGGTGAGACCGAACTGGCGAAGACCGCCCGCCGGGCCGCCGACCACGTGTGCGCGATGTTCGGCGAGGGCGGCATCGAGAGCGTCTGCGGACACCCGGTGATCGAGACGGCCCTGGTCGAACTCGCCCGCCTCACGGGGGAGCAGCGCTACCTGGACCAAGCAGCCCTGTTCATCACCCGCCGCGGCCAAGGCACCCTAGCCGACAGCGAGTTCGGCCGCGCCTACTACCAGGACGACGTCCCCGTACGGGACGCCACGGTCCTGCGCGGCCATGCCGTACGCGCCCTCTACCTCGCCTCCGGAGCCGTGGACGTGGCGGTGGAGACCGGCGACGAGGAACTGCTCGCGGCGGTCGTACACCAATGGGAGACCACCGTCGCCCGCCGCACCTACCTCACCGGCGGCATGGGCTCACACCACCGCGACGAGTCCTTCGGCGACGACTTCGTCCTGCCGCCCGACCGCGCCTACTCCGAGACCTGCGCCGGCGTGGCCTCCGTGATGCTCAGCTGGCGCCTGCTCCTCGCCACCGGCGAGCCCCGCTTCGCCGACTTCGCCGAACGCACCCTGTTCAACGTCATCGCCGCCTCCCCGGCCGAGGACGGCCGGTCCTTCTTCTACGCCAACACCCTCCACCGACGCCGCCGCGGCACCGCCCCCGCCGCGGACACGGACAGCCCGCGCGCCGAATCGAGCCTGCGCGCCCCCTGGTTCGCGGTCTCCTGCTGCCCGACCAACGTGGCGCGGACCCTGGCGGTGCTGCCCGCGTATCTGGCGACGACGGACGACTCGGGCATCCAACTGCACCAGTACGCCGACGCGGAGATCACCACGGGTGGCATCGCGCTGAGGATCGGCACCGATTACCCGTACGACGGACAGGTGACGATCCGCGTCGACCGTGCCCCGGACCACCCATGGACCCTGTCTTTGCGCGTCCCCGCGTGGGCGGAGGGCGCGCAGACCTGGCTGACCGACCCGGACGGGAACCGCAGGGGTGTCGCAACGGGCACGACGGAGGTCACCCGCGTCTTCCACCCGGGCGACGAGATCCGCCTCGAACTCCCTGTCCAGGCCCACTGGTTGACACCCGACCCGCGCATCGACGCGATCCGCGGCACGGCCGCCGTCCAGCGCGGACCAGTGGTGTACTGCGCCGAGTCCGTGGACCTCCCCGGCGACCAGGACGTTGACGCGATCCGCGTGGACCCGTCCGCCGCTCCGGAGGAAGGCGAGGACGGGTCCGTGACGGTAGGGGGCGAGCTGACCACGCCCCCCGACGCTCCCTGGCCGTACCGCCCGCGAGACAGCGCCCGGCCGGACGGGGAGCCCACCCGCATCGTGCTGGTCCCGTACCACTCCTGGGCGAACCGAGGCCCGTCCACGATGCGGGTGTGGCTGCCGGCGCGCGACTAACGCCGGACGAGTTCGATCCGGTACGTCGTCGTACGCGTCCCGTCCTCACCGGTCACGGTGACGACGGCGACGTACCGGCGGTCCTCGCGCCTCCGCTCGACCGTGACGCGCGCATACGGATCGCGTGCCGTCACGGTCACCGCGGTCCGCGCCGGATCGTCCGTCACCACCCGGTAGTTGGCCGTGCCGGGATCGAAGGAGGCGACCGGCACCCCGCCGACCTCGATCGAGGAGGCGGCGGCGTCCGAGGAGGCCCCCGGGGTCTTGGCGTACACCTCGACCTCGCTCATGGTGATGTAACCGCCGGAGCGAGCGGTCATCACCAGCCGCACCCCGGTGGCCGGTCCGTCGGTCCGGAGCGGCACCTCGACCACCGGAGTGCCCTCACTCCCCACGGCGATCTCGTCGCTCGCGTCACGCCACGCGCCGTCGGCCGCGCCGCGCACCTGAGCCTTGAGGCTCGCCGGGAAGGAGAGGTTGCCGCCGTCCTTGTAGAAGCGCGCCACGACCCGGTCGAGATCGCGGGCCTCGGGCAGGGTGAAGGTGATCGTGTCGGACGGGTTCTTGGTGCCCGACCTCCAGTTGGACCAGGCTTTGTCGGTGGTGTCGCCGTTGCGCAGGCGCTCGGGGGAGTAGCCGCTCTCGGTGTAGGTGGCCGAGATGTCGGCGTCCGGTGCGATGTTGACCCGCGTCGGCTCGGTGACTTGAACGCGCACGGTGGCGTCGGTGGTGCTGCCGTCCACGATGCGTGCGGTGCCGTGGAGGGTGACGACGCCGGTCGCGTCGTACGCCCCGTCGGGCGCCGTGTCCCAGTCCACCGGGAGATCGGTCCGCCCACCGTGCGCTCCGACGCCGACGACGGTGTTCGGCAGTGCCGGGCTGCCGCCCACGTAGGCCTTGGCTCGCCCGGGGAGCGTGGAGGCGATGGTGTCGACGGTGACGACCGCCGTGGCCGGGATCTGCCGCCCCAGCGGATCGGTGGCGGTACCGGTGACCCGTACGGTGCCGGGCGCGCGCCAGGCCCGTTCGGACGGCACATCCCACACCACTGGCAGCGCTCCACGGCCGCCGTTCCGATACACGGGTGTCACCGTCTCCGGGAGTACCGGTGCAAGGCCGGGCACGGTGAACACCTTCGCCTTCTCGGTGCGCAGCACGGTCTCGTCGATCACGGTCCACCGTTGGTTCGCCGCCGAAGTAGGCGTGTACGTCGCCACCTTGGCACCGTCGGCCGTCGACTGCCCGGTGACGTCCAGCAGTCGGCCGGTGGCGACGTTGACGAAGGTCCAGGTGCCGTCGCCGGTGGTCGACATGACCCACTGCGCGGCGGCGTCACCTCCATCGGCCGGGTCTTCGAGAACGGCCTGGTTGTCGCGTACGGCGAGCTGCTTGCCGGTGGTGGCGCTGGTGAGGGCGTAGCGGGTGCGGTTGCCGGCACCGGCCGTCAACTTCTGGGCCCGCCACAGTTGTTGGGCGCTGCCCGGGTCGGTCGTACGGAGGACGACACCGCTGCCGTCGTCCGACGGCGTGAGCGACTTGCCGCTCTGGGTGCCCTGGAGCCGGTAGACGTGGTCGGGCTGGACGAGCGCGGCGTCCTTGGCGACCCCGCTGACGCCGTCGACCAGGAAGGAGGTGACGGACTTGGCCGGGACGGTGAGGGTCGCGGAGCGGCCGGTGACACGGACCGGGTCCCCTTCGACGAGGGCACCGTCGGTGCTGGTCACGACGGGCGTGACGGTGGCCCCCGGCTTCACCTTGCCGAAGCGGGACAGATCGAGGGTCACGGAGCGGGCGGTCGTACCGCTGTTGACGTGGACGACGGTCGCGGAGCGGCCGGACTGCGCGACGGCGGCGACGCTGGAGGTGTCGTCGACCTTGATGAAGTGGTCGCCGGGCCGGATGTAGTGGGTGAAGTTCCGGATGGTGTGGAACTTGGAGTTGGCCCGGATCGGGCAGGTCTCCAGGGTGTCGTCGGCGGTGCAGTTGAACGGGACATGGATGCTGCCCCAGTTCTTCCCGGCGGCGGCCTGTGGGATCGCGTCCTCGATCGGCTGCCAGAACACCCAGGCGGAGGGCTCCAGTTCACGCATGTCGTCCACCATGTGGCTGGCGATGCCGAGACCCGGCTCCATGCTGGTGAAGTCGGTGCCGGTGCCCCAGGTGCCCTCGACCTCGCTCATCCAGAGCGGTTTGCCCGACCCCTTGGCGATGTCACGGGCGCTGGTGCGCTGGCCGGTTCCGTAGGTGTGGACATTGAGCTGGTCGACGGCGGCGCGGGCGTCGGCGTCGTAGGCGTTCCAGTTGGTGGTGAAGATGCCGGGGTTGGTCTCGTCCATGGCCGACACGCGGGCGGTGGACTTGGCTCCGTGGAGGGCCTTGTCCAGGGCGAGGACGACCTTCTGCTGAAGGGCCGGCCCGGCGTGGGCGCCCTCCTGCCGACCGCCGGTGGGCTGACCGTCGGTGCCCAACTGGGTTCCCCAGTAGGAGGTGTTGGGCTCGTTGAGCGGGTCGATGGTGTCGAACGAGATCCCGTGCTCCTGCTCGATCCGATCGGCAACGCGTACGAGGTAGGTGGCGAAGTCGTCGACGGTGTCGGTGCGGATCTGGTCGGTGCCGGCGTTGAATCCGCCGGAGACGTAGCCGCTCACCGTCTGGAACCACGGCGGGGAGTTGCTGAACGCCTCCCACGTCGTGACCTTGTCCTTGATCTGGTCGACCCACCAGCGCTGGTTGGCGTCGGCGTCCCAGTTCCAGTGCTCGGGGTCGTCAGGGTTCCACCAGTCCATGTCCTTCTGCGTGGTGCCCTCGGGCGCCTTCCAGAAGCCCTCCATCGTGGCGCCGGTCTTCATGTAGTCCTTGCGGACGTCCGGGGCGTTGCCGCCGCCGATGTTGTAGCGCGCGATGTTGAGATTCAGCCCGTCCTCGCCGAACAGCATGTCGACGAGCTGTCTTCGGATGGGGTCCGGGTAGCCGCCGGTGGCATTGGCGAACCAGACGAGGCTGGTGCCCCAGCCTTCGAACTTCTGTTGTTGGTAGGAGGGGTCGATGTGGACGGTTACCGAGGGGAGGGGCTCGGTCTCGGCTGAGGCGGGGGTGGGGGTGGTGAGGAGGGCTGTGGCGAGTGCGAGAGGGATTGCTGGGGCCAGCGCTCGGACGGTGCGGCGTCGACGCGGGGGCATGGAACTCCCTTCCGGGGCGCGGGGCGCGGGGCGCGGGGCATGGGGATACACAGAATCGACCAGAAGCGATCAGTCTCCAAGCATGCTTCGCGACGGAAGTGAACACGTCAAGACAGCGGGCCGGTCTTGGATCAACGGCGAGGCTTGCGCGGCTTGGCGGGGGAGGAGAGAAGCTTCTGTGCTTTGCGGGCCAGGCCCATGGCCTGATACGTCGCGGCAAGGGCCTGGAGGACGCTTCCCGTGTTCGGGTGGTCGGCACCGAGTACCCGGCGGTTGCGAGCGAGTGTGTCCTCGAGCAGGACGGCGGCTTCGCGGTGGTGACCGCCAAGGCGGTTGAGGATGACGGCCAGAATGTGAGCTGCTTTAAGCGTCGTCGGGTGGTCCTCGCCCATGGCGCGGCGAAGCCTGTGCAGGCTGTCCTCGGCAAGCGGTCGTGCCTCTGCCTGCTCGCCGAGTTCGCTCACTGCGATGGCCAGAGTGGTCGTCACGGCGAGGGTGCTGGGGTGGTCGTCGCCCAGTACGCGACGGCAACGTTCCAGTACGTCCTGGGCCAGCATGCGGGCCTGATGGGATTCGCGGAGCGAGTTGTGGGCGGCGGCAAGGTTGCCCGCCGAGGCGAGGGCGTCAGGATGGTCTTCGCCCAGGACGCGGCGGCGACGGTCAAGGACGTCTTCGAGCAGTAGGCGTGCGTCCTCGTGCTCGCCGAGTGCAATGAGAGCGATGGCCAGGCTGTTCGAGGAGGCGAGGGTGTCAGGATGATCGTCGCCGAGGACCCGTCGGCTTCGCTGGAGGGCCTCCTCGAAGAGTCGGCGTGCCTCCTCGTACTCGCCAAGGGCGTTGAGGACCTGGGCCAGGCCGTTCACGGAAGTGACGGTGTCGGGGTGGTCGTCACCGAGGACGCGGCGTCGTCGTTCGAGGACGTCCAGGGCCAGCCGGTGAGCATCGGCGTACCTACCGAGCGCCGCCTCCGCCTCGGCACGGGACGCAGCCCATGCCAAGGTTTCGGGGTAGTCCGCTCCGAAGTGGTCGGACCAGAGTTCATGGATCTCCCCGCACATGCGGTGAGCTTCCTGGAGCCGGCCGCTGCGGATCAGATAGCGGACCGAGCCGAGGAGCGTGCGGCACAGGGTGAACCGGTCGGTGTTGTCGGGGCGCGGCCGACCGGAGAGGTGCGCTGTGAGTTCTTCCCACTGCGGCCAGAACTCGGGCAGGTCGGGGTCCCCCGGCGTGGCCGACTCCAGGACGAAGGTGACCTCCCGGCGCAGTGCGGCTGCCCGTGACGGTTCCACACGGTCCCGTTGGACGGCCTGCGTCAGACGATGGATCTGGACGCTCTCTGGGTCGACGCGGGCCAGACCGTAGCGCGTGAGAGGCATCAGGGCACTGCTCGGCCATGCGAAGTCGTCGGCATCGGCGAGCAACGGTCCGCGCGCGTGCTCCAGCCAGGCCAGCGGAATCGGATCGGGGCCGAAGAAGGCGCCGAGGCTGAGGAGTTGGATGGAGCCGGGATGGTCGAGGGCGAGGCGTTCGGCGGCGATACTCACCGAAGCCGAGAGGGACGTCGGATACTCGGGGGCCTCGCCAAGCCGTAGCAGCTCCGCCGAGTTGTGCAGGAGACGGGCACGGTAAGTGTCGACGGTCATGCCACTGGCCACCACCCCGACAGCCTGGGTGAGAGCCAGCGGCAGGTCACCGAGTTCGTCGGCCAGGGCGTTCGCCTCCGCGCTGCTGACGCCGGGCAGCCGGCTCTCCAGATAGCGCAGGGAGTCGGCGCGGGAGAAGGTGTCCAGGGCGACGCTGCGAGCGATGCGATGCCAGGAGGGGTTGCGGGACGTGATGAGGACGTGGCCGGGGCCTTCGGGCAGCCATGGCGGCAAGGTTGAGGGGTCGTCGGCGTTGTCCAGCACGATGAGCCACCGGTCGTTCGTGCGCAGGTGCTCCAGCGCGTATCTGGCGTTCACCTTGCTCCCCGCGTACGGACGATTGATGCCCAGGCGCTCGGCCAACTCCGCGTACCCTGCTGGCAGTCGAGCGCCCTGTTCGGCGTCGATCCACCAGACGATGTCGTACTGACCGGCGAAACGATGGGCGTACTCCACCGCGATCTGGCTCTTGCCGACCCCGCCCAGACCGTGCAGCACTTGAATCGCGGCCCGGTTGTCGGTGAGCAGGGCCTCACGTACATGCCTGAGCACGTCCTCGCGGCCGACGAAGTCAGGATTGCGGCGCCGGACGTTCCATACCTGCGGCGTCCGCTGGTCGCTCGGGAACCTGGGCGTCACCAGGGGACTACGCTCGGGCGCGCCGGGGAACGGAGGAGGATCCGACGGCCGTGTCGCACCCACCACGGCTCCCATCAGGGCCTCGACTGCCTCGGACTCCTCAAGACCGTGGAGTTCTTTGCGCACGCGGGCTGCCAGCAGTGCCGGGATGTCGTCGCCTGTCAGCGGCTCTACCGCCAGAGGGATGAGACGGTGCCTGGCGACGGCCGCCGACATCATCTCCACGTCGGTCCAACGCCCTGGATCGAAATAGGCCTTCGAGAACAGCGCCACCACCATGCTCGCACGCTCGAGCGCCGCGTCCAGCTGACTGACGAAGTCGTCCCCGGTCCGCCAGTGCCAGATGTCGAGTTCGACCGCGAATCCCGCCGCGTTCAGATGCCACGCCACCCACTCGGCCCAGGCGCGGTCCGCACCCGCATAACTGATGAACACGGTCTGCCGGTTGGCCTCCTCTGCGACAGACGCTTCCTCTGGTTCCTGAGCGGCGGCCGCGACCGTCGCCCCCATCCGCAACAGGTCGCCCCGAGAGGCCCGCGCATACGCCTCCCCCTCCGCCCCCACCGTCACGCCCGGCCCCGCCGGACCGGCCACCGCACCCCGCACGCTGCGCGGGCTCCCGAAGCGAGGCCGCAGATAAGCGGTGACCTGAGTCCGTACGAGCTCCCGAACCGCCTCGACGTCATCCCGGTACTGCGCGCCGAGCAGTGCCTCACGGACGCCCGCCTGGAACTCGAACCGCAACTCCCCGAGCACGGAAGGCTCCGCCGTACGGCGCAGAAGTCCCCCGAGGAACACCTCGGCCAGGTCCCCACGCGACGCATCTCCCAGCATCGCCCGCTGCACCAGCCGGGCCAACGGAACGGTCACCGGCGAGTGCGCGGACAGCAGCCCCGCCAGCTTCCAGGCGCGCGGAGACGCAGTGACGCGGAACCGCCGGATCGTGTCCTCCGCCCCGGCCGGTACCGCTGCCACCGCGGAACGCCGGGACGTACCCCGGCGCGCCCCCGGCACGAACATCGCGGCCGACGTCGTCCACCGCCCACTGCCCGCCGTCATCTCCGCCCAGGCGCGCAAGGACCGGGGTTCGAGATCGACCACCGGCACGGGGATGCCCGCCGAGCCGAGGCTGGTCGGCACCAGACGTTCGGTTCGCCAGCGGCTGTTGGGCAACCCCGGTTGCGGAATATGAATGCGGGCCGGCGTGGGCGTCAACCCCACGCGGCTCCACAACTCCGCCGGGAGCAGATGAGCGAGGGCCACCTGGGAATGCCGGCCCCAGTCGGCCAGCAACCGATGCGCCGCGCCCGTACGCCACATCGCCCCGGCCGTGTCGCTGAGTACGACGATCAGCTGGGCGCCCGCCGGATCGACGACCTCGCGCGGATGCCGGGCGGGACGGCTGGCGGCGGGATGCGGCCGCAGTTCGACGGTGGCGCCGTCGGCGGAGGGCAGCAGGTTCCAGCGCCGCAGGTTGCGGAAGGCGCCCAGGCGTGCCACCTCGTGCTGGAGCTCATGGATCTCGTCCTGCCACAGGCTCATGGAGGGACCGGAGTCGACCACGAGGGCGAGGCTGAGCCACCGCGCCGGTTCGGGACGCAGGACGGGCAGGAGGATGTCCTCGTCCACCAGCCGCGCCACCGTCGCCTCTTCGTCGAGCTCGAAGGCCGTACGGGACGGGACCTTGCGCGCGAGCGGCTTCAACGCCCTTGTCAGCGCCAGGGTGTGGGGGAGTGACCCCGTGGCCGGGACCAGCACGGGCGTGCCGCCAGGCCCGGCGGAGTCGTCGTCGTGCTCGCCGCCGGGGACGTGGATGTCCACGAACTCCTCGTCCGCGGGCACTACTTCATAGTCCGGCCCGGACTCCGCATCCGCCGGGGTGTGCTCGGCGGATCCCTCGGGTGCGGAGCCGGCCGCGGACCCGCCGTCCGCCCCGTCGCCCGCGTCTCCGGGCGCCCGACCCTGCGGCAGCACCTGTTGGGCCAGCCACAGGATGTCCGCCAACTCCTCGGGCGTGGGGTCGTCGACCCCGCCCTGGGCCAGCAGCGACAACAGGTCGGAGATCACTGTGCGTCGGGTCCGCTCAGCCGGTGCATGGTCGCCTCGGCCAGCCGGCCGAGATCCTCGGGCGCCGTCCAGGCCCCGGCGAGCCGGAGCTGGACCGCGTTGAGGAGCTGGTCGGTCGCCAGCTCGCCGCTGTTGCGGCGCTTGAGGAAGGTCTCGATGACACCGCCCTCGGCCCGGGCCGCGTCGGCGGCCTCCTGACCGATGCGGCGTACGAGGATGCGATGGAGCTTGTCCTCGCCGGGCAGGGGCAGGCTGAGCCGGATGCAACGGCGCAGGAACGCGGGCGGGAACTCGCGCTCGCCGTTGCTGGTGAGGACCACGATCGGGAACGCGTGGCAGCGCACCCTGCCGTTCGTGATCCGGGCCAGGCCCGACTGGTCGTCGGTGCCGACGGAGACCCGCGGCGAGGCGTCCGACATGCGCACGAGTTCCGGGATGTCGAAGCTTCCCTCGTCCAGTACGGTCAACAGGTCGCCCGGCAGATCGATGTCGCCCTTGTCGATCTCGTCGATGAGCAGGACACGCGGGCGTGCCGTGGGTACGAACGCGGTGCCCAGCGGCCCGAGTTGGAGATACCGGCCGATGCCCGAGGCGCCCTCCTCGCCCGGCTCCCTCTCGATCCTGCGGAGGCGCGCGCCCTCCAGTCGCCGTAGCCGTGAGCCTTCCAGCCGCCGGCGTCCAGGGCCCTCCAACCGCCGAAGGTTCGCGTCCTCCAGGCGTCGCAGCGCGTCATACCGGTACAGCCCGTCCCGCAGCGTGGTCCGGCTGGTGACGGTCCAGCGCAACACCGGGCCGAGCCCCAGGTTCTCGGCGATGCTGTGCGCGAGCGTGGACTTGCCGACGCCCGGCACCCCGGTGACCAGCAGCGGCCGGCGCAGCAGGAGCGCGGTGTTGACGAGGTCGATCTCCGGGGCGTCGGCGATGTAACCGGCGCCCCGCTCCGTGTCGGCCTCGGTCAGCGCGGGAACCGCGTAGTCCTCGTCGATCTCACCGTCGAACACGCGCCACTCCGGCCGGTGTACGGCGAGCCGGTTCAGCCGCTCCGCGGCCGGGCCCTCGCCCTTGTAGATCCACCAGTCGTTCACGGCACCTCCGGTCATGGGCGTTTCACGTGCGGGGCGGGCCATCAGACGAAGCTCGCGTCGGAGTAGGGCATGTTCTTCAGGGGGTGGTTCGGATCGTCCCAGAGGAGGACGAGTCCGGGATCGTCGTCACCTCGGCGCAAGGTCCGTACGGACTGCGGCAGTTGTCTGACGTCCTCGGCGCTCTCGATGGTCAACAGCTCCGACAGCCCCGGCCCCGAGACGCGGGCCGCCCGCCGCCATACGAGGACGGGCATGCCGAGGTGGAGCGCGGCGCGCCAGGCCGGTTCGGCCTCGTCCGCCGCGATGGCGACGCAGGCGGGATGGTGTTCCCACTGCTCCCAGTTGTCGCGATGCGTGCTCAGCCGGGCGAGCTCCTCGGCGCCGAGCCAGAAGGCGGCCGGTTTGTCGTCCTGCGCGTCAGGGTCGTGGAGCCAGTCCCAACGGGCCCACCACAGATGGTCGAAGTCGGCGATGTTCCGGGCGTTCGGGCAGCTGACCACCACTTCGTACCGCGCCCCGAGCTTCCACGGCTCGTCCACGCCGAGCTTGCACAGCCACTGGTCGAAGTCGATCTCCAACAACGACTCGCTGACGGCGAATTCGATGCCCATGAGCTTCGGGGGGCGTCGGCAACCCGCTCCCTCGCCGCGCAGCGTCCGGGCGTGTGCTTGGAAATCGCGCAGGCACTGCTGCATGACTTCGCGCACCCCGTCCAGGGGGACTCTGAGACGGTCGCTCGCGTCCTCCCGGGGCTGCACCCGTTTCCAGTGCGAAGGGTCGGACGGTGAGTACAGCGAGATGTCGACGAACACCTGTGCCGGGTCCTGGAGATCCTGATCGAGCCGCACGAACAGCGCGACCTCGAAGGAGGTCAGGTCGGGAACCCGCGGCAGTTCGGGGAGGCCGAACCGCTGCCGGACCTCACGTACCCACGCGCGCAGCGCGCCCGCACGCCGTGTTCCGGCAAAGCCCTCACCGGTCCTGAACCCGGCCGCGAGAGCGTGCGCGAACGCCACGACCTTCGGCAGCCCGGCACCGACCTGTTCGCGCGCGTCCAGGTCAAGCGCCCAGTCGTAGAGGTCCCCGGTGGGCATCTGGAACGGCGCGGCCGCCTGGCCCGCGCCGCCTTGCGCGCAGAAGGACCACTGGTACGCCTTCTCGACCCACGCCGTCGGCGCCGCACCCCGGAGCAGGTCGGCGAGCCCTTGCCAGGCCGGCGCGTCCAGCGATGTCGGTGTGCGGGGCAGGGCGGCCGTCGGGACGGGAGTGTCGGAGGCCAGCAGTGCGTGCAGCAGCAGCTTCTCCAGGTCCTGCGGGCTGCGGACCTCTTGGACAGTGATGCCGCTGTCGAGCAGCTCCTGCCGGAACTCCTCCTGCCGGCCGCCGTGTTCGCACATCACCGCGGCGGGCGGCAGCCCCACGTCCTGGTCCCTGGCGAGCAGGAACACATGGCGCGGCAGCCCGATCCGGGTCGCCTCCCTGAACTCCAGCTGGGTGTAGGACAGCTCTTCCTCGCCCCGGACCGGGGAGCCGTAACGGAACCCGATGATGCCGACGTAGACTTCGGACTCGCGGACCTTGCCGCGGCAGAGTTCGGCGGGCGTGTCCTCCACGGCGGTGAAGTACGCCATGTCGATCAGAGCGTCTCTCGCGCGGATGACGGCCTTCTCCGCCGCCTCGACATACGACAGATCGCCCGGATGCCGCCGCAACTCCGAGGTGTGACTGAGAAACACCAGCCGCTTGGTCACGCACCCACCCCGTAGTCAACGCCCCGCCTGAACAGCCCCGTTCACCAGGGTAGTCACTGACGGACCCTCATGTGTACGAGATGTGGACGCCCGCACATCAGGTCAACTGTCCCGGACCCTTGACTCATAACTCGCCAGTAGCGATCCTCGTCCCACCGATTGCGCCGGTCATGACAAAGATGCATGGCCGCCGACCGAGGGACGTGGGTCATGACCAAACCTCGACGCCCGTACGGCAGACGCAAACACGTCACCGTCGTGTCGCTCCTCCTGCTCGCGCTCGCCGTCATCCTCGGCCCCACCCCGAGTTCGGCGGCGGCGAGCGACTGGTGGAACCCGACCGCACGCCCCGCTCCCGACTCCCAGATCAACGTCACGGGTGCGCCCTTCACCGGGACCAACTCGGCGGGAGAGGTGCGGGGGTTCGTCGACGCCCACAACCACCTCTTCTCCAACGAGGCCTTCGGCGGCCGGCTCATCTGCGGCAAGGTGTTCTCCACGCAGGGCGTCGCCGACGCGCTCAAGGACTGTCCCGAGCACTACCCCGACGGCACCCTCGCGATCTTCGACTACATCACCCACGGCGGGGACGGCAAGCACGACCCGGTCGGCTGGCCGACGTTCAAGGACTGGCCGGCGTACGACTCGATGACGCACCAGGCCAACTACTACGCCTGGATCGAGCGCGCCTGGCGCGGCGGACAGCGGGTGCTCGTCAACGACCTCGTCACCAACGGGGTGATCTGCTCGGTCTACCCCTTCAAGGACCGCAGTTGTGACGAGATGACCTCGATCCGGCTCCAGGCGAAGCTGACGTACCAGCTCCAGGACTACATCGACGCGATGTACGGTGGCGCGGGCAAGGGCTGGTTCCGCATCGTCACCGACACCGTGCAGGCCCGTCAGGTGATCAAGGAGGGCAAACTCGCCGTCATCCTCGGCGTCGAGACCTCCGAGCCCTTCGGCTGCAAGCAGATCCTCGACATCGCGCAGTGCAGCAAGGCGGACATCGACAAGGGCCTCGACGAGCTCCACGACCTCGGTGTGCGCAGCATGTTCCTGTGCCACAAGTTCGACAACGCGCTGTGCGGCGTCCGCTTCGACGAGGGCGGGCTCGGAACCGCCATCAACGTCGGGCAGTTCCTGTCCACCGGCACCTTCTGGAAGACCGAGAAGTGCACCGGCCCCCAGCACGACAACCCCATCGGCACCGCCGCCTCCGCCGCGGAGGCCGATCTGCCCGCGGGCACCGAGGTGCCGACCTACGACGACGACGCGCAGTGCAACGTCCGCGGCCTCACCGACCTCGGTGAGTACGCCGTGAAGGGCATGATGCAGCGCAAGATGATGCTCGAGATCGACCATATGAGCGTCAAGGCCGCGGGCCAGGCCCTCGACCTGTTCGAGGCCGCCGACTATCCCGGCGTGCTCTCCTCGCACAGCTGGATGGACCTCAACTGGACCGAGCGCGTCTACTCCCTCGGCGGGTTCGTCGCCCAGTACATGCACGGCTCCGAGGGCTTCGTCGCCGAGGCCGCCCGCACCGACGCGCTCCGCGAGAAGTACGGCGTCGGCTATGGCTTCGGCACCGACTTCAACGGTGTCGGCGACCACCCCGGACCGCGCGGCGCGAACACCTCCAACCCGGTGAAGTACCCGTTCAAGAGCGTCGACGGCGGCTCCGTCATCGACAAGCAGACGACCGGCCAACGCACCTTCGACTACAACACCGACGGCGGCGCCCATGTCGGCATGATCCCGGACTGGATCGAGGACATCCGGCAGGTAGGCGGCCAGGACGTCGTCAACGACCTGTTCCGGGGCGCCGAGTCCTACCTCGACACCTGGGGTGCCACCGAGCAGCATCAGGCGGGCGTCGACCTCGCCAGGGGGCGGACCGCCACGGCCAGTTCCTCGGAGTCGAACCCGTTCACCAGCTACCAGCCGGGGCGGGCCGTCGACGAGGACGACGGCACCCGCTGGGCCAGCGACTGGAGCGACGACCAGTCGTGGCAGGTGGACCTGGGCGCCACCCACCTGGTCTCCCGCGTCACCCTCGACTGGGAGCGGGCGTACGGCAAGTCGTACCGGATCGAACTGTCCACCGACAGCACGAACTGGCAGACCGTCTGGTCCACCACCTCGGGCGACGGCGGCCTGGACACGGCCAAGTTCACCGGAACCCCGGCCCGTTACGTCCGCGTCCACGGACTCGATCGCGGCACCGACTGGGGATACTCGCTCTACGAGGTCGGCGTCCACAGCGCCTGACACGACCACGGGGGACAGGGGACGCGCACATGGCACGCTTGCCGTCGGCACAACGGCGTCGGCAGCTCACCGAGGCGGCGATCCGGGCGATGGCCCGGGACGGCGTGGCCCGGACCACGACCCGGTCCATCGCCGCCGAGGCGGGCGTCTCCCTGAGCGTCTTCCACTACTGCTTCGACTCCAAGCAGGAGCTGGTCGAGTCGGTCATCACGACCATCACCGACCACTACGTGGGCATAGTGAAGGAGGCCCTGAAACCCAGGGCCTCCCTGGAGGAGACGGTCCGGGCCGGCTTCCAGGCGTACTGGGACCATGTGCGCGCCCACCCCGACGAGCACATGCTCACCTACGAACTCACCCAGTACGCCCTACGACAGCCGGGGTTCGAGCATCTGGCACGACGCCAGTACGCGCTCTACGGCGAGCTCTACACCGACATCATCGAGCAGCTGTCCGCCACCATGGGCTTCCGACTCCGCATCCCGGTCCCGGCGTTGGCCCGCTATCTCGCCGCCATGACCGACGGGCTGACCCTCAACTACCTGGTCCTCGGCGACGAGGACGCCTGGACCGACATCCTCGACACCGTCACCGCCCATATCGCCGGGCTGGTCTCCGCCCGGACCTGACGAAGCACTACCAGGCGCGCAGCGGGTTCGTCCCGGTCGACGCCAGCAGGTACCAGGCCGTCGCACCCGTGTGACGGTAGGGGTAGTAGCCGAACCCGAAACCGGTGTCGAGCGGACTGCTCGCCGAGACGACACCGGACCCGGCGGCCACGGGACGCGAGCCCAACGTCTGCCCGTCGCCCAGCAGTTGCTGCGCCCGCTCGATGGCGGCGAGGAGACTCCGGGCACGCTTCTCGTCCCCAGAGGCGCCGCGGTCGCGCAGGGCGAGGGCCAGGTGGGCCGTGCCTTCGAACCACACCCCGTTGCGGTCCGGCTTGGGCTGGCCCGCGGCGATCGGGGCGTCCTCGTTCGCCAGCAGACTGGCGGAGCTGAACGTGACTCCCGCATACGACTGACCGGCGGGCACCGTGCTGTTGGGGCGGTCGGCCGAGTCCAGGACGGCGAGTTCACGCGCGGCCCAGTCCAACGACCCCGAATACTCCCGTGTGTTGAGGGCCAAGTGCGTCCAGGTCTGGGTGTCCTCGGGGATCGGGGACCTGTTGACCGTCACGCCGTCATTGGTGCCGGTGTAGAAGAAGCCGCCGTCCGGCTCCCACATCCGCTCCACGAACTCCCGGGCCACCGCACGCCGTTCCCGCCACACCCGGTCCCCGGTGAGCCGCGCCAGCTGCCCGAACAGGCCGACCAGATCGGTGTTGTGCTCGGTCGAGGTGAACGGCAGCTTCGCGTTCGCCCCGTCGACCCCGAACTTGAAGCCGCCGAGCGGTTCGTCGGTCCGGCCGGTCCGGTCGATCCACTCGCCGATCCTGACCGCGCCCGTCAGGAACCGGCGCTCACCGGTGCGGCGGGCGAGCGCGGCCAGCGCGATCCCGGCCCAGGCCATGTCGCCCACGGCCGTACCGGTGAAGCCGAACTGCCAGCCGATGTTGGCCTTGCCGTCCGCCCGCACGAACCCGTCCGGCTGCGGGGTGCCGTCGTAGAAGGTGTACGGCCCCACGTTGTACGCCTGCCGGAGCCGGCCGTCGTCGTGGTCGGGGTCGTTGGCCTGCGCGTACAGGAGCGCGTCGCCGAGCGCGGTGGCCCGCGACGTGCCCTCGCCCGTCCGGCCCGCGAGGAGCGCCAGGACCGTCAGCGCGTTGTCATAGGTGAACGCCGTGCTGAACAGGCCGGCTTGATCGGTGTAGCTCTGCACCAGCCGGATCGTGCCGTGGTCCGGATAGGCGTCCATGGCCGCGGCGAGGAAGGCCTGCGCACGGTGCCGGGCGGCGGGCGGGCGCTGCGGAGCCGCCGCGGCCGTGCCCCCAGCGGCCGCCGTGAGCACCGCGGCGCCCGCACCGAGCCCCGTCCCGATGAGTGCGCGACGGCTGAGCGTGCCGGTCATGGGTCTCCTCGCGTGGTGAGAGCGCTCTCAGATGATGAGCGCTCATTCTGCTGTCACCTCTCGCCCGGGTCAATGTATGAGCTCTGTACGGAAGTTGACGCACAGGAAAGCGGCCCCAGGAAATCCTGGAGCCGCTTCGCAAGAAAGGTGAGGAACGTGGATCAGACCGCCGTCGACGGGAACGTCGGGTACTCCACCCCGGAGACGTGCTGGACGACCCGGATCACCTGGCAGGAGTAGCCGAACTCGTTGTCGTACCAGAGGTAGAGGATCGCGTTGTCGCCGTCGACCTTCGTCGCGCCGGCGTCGACGATCGAGGCATGGCGCGAGCCGACGAAGTCCATGGAGACGGCGTCGGGGGCGGTGGTGAAGTCGATCTGGCGCTTCAGCGGCGAGTTCAGCGAGACGTCGCGCAGGTAGCCGAGGACCTCCTCGCGGGTGGTCTCACGGCCCAGACGCAGGCTGAGGATGGCGATCGACACGTCCGGTACCGGGACCCGGATCGAGCTGCCGGTGATCGGCGCCTTGAGGTCGGGCAGCGCCTTGGCGACGGCCGAGGCGGCGCCCGTCTCCGTGATCACCATGTTGAGCGGCGCGGAACGGCCACGGCGGTCGGCCTTGTGGTAATTGTCCAGCAGGTTCTGGTCGTTGGTGAACGAGTGGACCGTCTCGACGTGGCCGCGCAGCACACCGTACTCGTCGTCCATCGCCTTCAGCGGCGGCACGATCGCGTTGGTGGTGCAGGACGCGCAGGACAGGATCTGCTCGTCCGGCTTGACGGTGTCGTGGTTGACGCCGTGCACGATGTTCGGGACGTCGCCCTTGCCGGGCGCCGTGAGGACGACCTTGTCGATACCGGGACGCAGATGCTGCGAGAGACCCTCGCGGTCGCGCCACTTGCCGGTGTTGTCGATGAGGATCGCGTTCTTGATGCCGTACGCCGTGTAGTCGACCTCGGACGGGTCGTTCGCGTAGATCACCTTGATCGCGTTGCCGTTGGCGGTGATCGTGTCGGTCGCCTCGTCGACGGTGATCGTGCCCTGGAACTGGCCGTGGATCGAGTCGCGGCGCAGCAGGGAGGCGCGCTTGACGAGGTCCTGGTCGCCGCCGCCGCGGACGACGATGGCGCGCAGCCGCAGGCCGTTGCCCGAGCCCGACTTCTCGATCAGCAGCCGGGCGACGAGCCGGCCGATGCGGCCGAAGCCGTACAGGACGACGTCGCGGCCCTCGCCGCGCTCGATCTTGTTGGCGCCGGTGGCACCGGCGACGGCCTCGGCGGTGAAGGCCTCGACCGTCAGACCGCGGTCGTCGGCGCGGTGGGTCGCGGCGAGCATGCCGATGTCGATCTGGGACGGGCCGAGGTCCAGGGTGGTGAGCGCCTGGAGGAACGGCAGCGTCTCGGTGACCGACAGTTCCTCGCCGGCGATCTGCCGGGCGAAGCGGTGGGTCTTGAGGATGCTGACCACCGACTTGTTCACCAGGGAGCGGCTGTGCAGCAGGACGGTGACGTCCCGCTCGCGGTGCAGCTTTCCGATGATCGGGATCATCGACTCCGCGATCTCCTCGCGGGTCTTCCAGTTGGTGAACGAGTCCTCGTTGACAGTCACAAGATCCATCTTTCGAGCTAGGCAGCGCTCATATGTTAACCACATGTGTGTTTGGCCCTTCGAACGGGGTGGTCGAAGGCTGCCCTCACGGTGATCGGAACGGGCGGCGAGGCCGTGGACAACGGGCGGCGAGGCCGTGGATGAGGAGGTCTTCCGGAAACAGCCGGAAACAGTTCGAGGAGGCCGCGAGCGGCTGACGGTTTCCTGGCACGGCATCGAGAAGAACCGGCCTCCCGCCCGTACCTGCCCTCACAGGGCCGCGCGCCCCGCCAGACCACGCCACCGATCCAAGGGACGGACCTCATGAACGCAAGCGCATCCATCGGTGTCACCGGACTGGGCGTGATGGGCCGCAACCTGGCGCGGAACCTCGCCCGCCACGGGGCCACGGTCGCCGTCCACAACCGTTCGGCCGGGCGGACGCGCGCGCTGGTCGAGGAGTTCGGGCACGAGGGCACGTTCGTGGCGGCCGGGTCGGCCGAGGAGTTCGTCGCCGCCCTCGAACGCCCCCGGAAGCTGATCATCATGGTGCAGGCGGGACCGGCCACCGACGCGGTCATCGAGGAGTTCGTCCCACTCCTCGAACCCGGCGACATCGTCGTCGACGGCGGCAACGCCCACTTCGCCGACACCCGCCGCCGCGAGGCCGCGCTGCGCGAGCGTGGCCTGCACTTCGTCGGCACCGGCATCTCCGGCGGCGAGGAGGGCGCGCTCAACGGCCCGTCCGTGATGGTCGGAGGGTCCACGGAGTCGTACGCCGTACTCGGCCCCCTCTTCGAGAACATCAGCGCGCACGTCGACGGCGAGCCCTGCGCCGCCCACATCGGGACCGACGGAGCCGGGCACTTCGTGAAGATGGTCCACAACGGCATCGAGTACGCCGACATGCAGCTCATCGCCGAGGCCTACGACCTGCTGCGCCAGGTCGCCGGGTACACCCCGGCCGAGATCGCGGACGTCTTCGGCCGCTGGAACCAGGGGCGGCTCGGCTCCTACCTGATCGAGATCACCGCCGACGTCCTCGCCCACACCGACCAGGCCACCGGCGCGCCCTTCATCGACGTCGTGGCGGACGCCGCTGGGCAGAAGGGCACCGGCCGCTGGACCGTACAGACGGCCCTCGACCTGGCCTCCCCGGTCACCGCCGTGGCCCAGGCCACCTTCGCCCGCGCCGCCTCAGGACAGACCGACCTGCGCGCCGCGTACCGCGGACTCCCCGGCGGCACCACCCCGCCACTCAGCCGCACCGAGGCCGAGCGCTTCACCTCCCAGGTGGAACACGCGCTGTACGCCTCCAAGGTCATCGCCTACGACCAGGGCTGGACGATGATCCAGGACGCGGCCGCCGAGTACGGCTGGAAGATCGACCTCGGCACCGTCGCCAGGATCTGGCGCGGCGGCTGCATCATCCGGGCCGCCTTCCTCGACCGCATCCGCGCCGCGTACGCAGCCGACCGGGACCTGGTCAGCCTGCTCGGCGAGATGGAGTTCGCCATGGAGATCACCGACGCGCAGGTCCCCTGGCGTGAGACGGTCGCCTCCGCCGCCCGCCGAGGCATCCCCGTGCCCGCCATCTCCGCCGCCCTCGCCCACTACGACACCCTCCGCGCCGAACGCCTCCCCGCCGCCCTCCTCCAGGGCCAGCGCGACTACTTCGGCGCCCACACCTACGCCCGCGTGGACCGCCCCGGCACATTCCACACCCACTGGTCCACCCCGGGCCGCCCGGAAACGACATCCTGAGGCGACGCCTCGTATCCGCACCGGGCCGGAGACGTGCGTGGCGGGGCGTGGTGGTGTGCGCGGGGGACGTGCGTGGCGGGGCGTGGTGGTGTGCGCGGGGGACGCGTGTGGCGGGGTCTGGTGGTGTGCGCGGGGGACGCGTGTGGCGGGGTCTGGTGGTGTGCGCGGGGGACGCGTGTGGCGGGGTCTGGTGGTGAACGCGGGAGACGCACGCGGCGAGGCCTGGTGGTGAACGCGGGGGACGGGACGGCTGGTCGTGGTGGTGCACGCGGGGGCGGGGCGGGTGGTCGTGGTGGTCCACGCGGGGGACGGGACGGCTGGTCGTGGTGGTGCACGCGGGGACGGGACGGCCGGCCGTGGTGGTCCACGTCGGGGCAGGACGGCTGGACCCGGCGGTTCACGCCGGTGGGGTGGTGTGGCTGGGCCTGCCGTCCCGCACCGGCACAGGGGGGCGTGGCTGGTCCTGCCCATGCCCCAGGCTGGTCGCCGCCTTCACGTCACCACAGGCCGGCATCGGGCTGTGCCGGCCGCGTCCGTGTCACTGCGGACCGCCGCGGGGCCACGCTTCGCCCACTGCCGCAGTGCCGAGCATCGCTCACCTTGTGAGCGCGGGCTGAGCGGCTGAGCCCGCCCAGCCCGCGCCGCCGGGCCGGTGCTCTGCCGCTCGCGCCACCACTGGGTCGGTTTCACGCGGCCCCTGTCCTGCCCCCGGCCTCCGGCCGCGCCCCGCCTGCATCCGGCGGTCTTCACCTTCCCTCGCCCCCCGTCCGGCGGTCTTCACCCCCCGCCCCCTCATCCGGTGGTCCTCGCCGTGCCCTCGTCCCCGGTCCGGTGGTCCTCGCCGTGCCCTCGTCCCCGGTCCGGTGGTCCTCGCCGTGCCCTCGTCCCCGGTCCGGTGGTCCTCGCCGACGCCCCCGTCCCCGGTCCGGTGGTCCTCGCCGTGCCCTCGCCCCCGGTCCGATGGTCCTCGCCGTGCCCTCGCCCCCGGTCCGATGGTCCTCGCCGTGCCCTCGCCCCCGATCCGACGGTCCTCGCCGCGCCCCCGCCCCCGATCCGACGGTCCTCGCCGCGCCCCCGCCCCCCATCCGACGGTCCTCACCGCGCCCCCACCCCCACCCGACAGTCCTCACCTCGCCCGCGCCGCCTCCGGTCGGTGGACTCCGCGTGGGTGGTAGCCCAGTTCCGCCGATCGGCCGGTCAGGTCGGCGAGGTACCAGATGATCGCCAGCCACATCTCGGTGCCCTGGAGGCCCGGGGACGTGCCGGGGCCGAAGGCGAAGCCCTCGCCGTCCCGCCAGCGGGGGAGGGCGGCCGACAGCTGTCGCTCCGCCCAGGCGTGGATCTCGTCCGCACGGTACCCGTCACCGCCGGGACCCGACCCCGACTGGCGACCGCACAACCACAGCGGATGGGCGACGTCCAACACGTTGCAGGCGTTCTCCCGCCCGGCGCCGAAGTACCGGACGTCCCGGGCGTGGTCCAGTACGGCGTCCACCACCCGTTCCGGATGCGGCACCGGCACCCCGTACTGGGCGAACGAGCCGCGCGTCAGCCGGTAGTAGCCGTTGACGACCTGCAACCGCCCTTCCCGCGCTGACGGTTCGCCCCACATGCCGGTCCACGGGTCCGCCCGCGTCAGCAACCAGCCGAACAGCGCCTCGACGGAGCCCGGCTCCGGAGAGTCGTTCCAGTGGGCGGCCGTAGCCCACGCGTCGATCCAGGCACCGGCCTCCCACGCCCCCGACTCCCAGGGCAACTCCTCCAGACTCGCCATCAGTTGACGTTCCGTCATGTCCCGTACGCCACGCACCGGATGAGGGAAGGAGGAGCCCAGCAGATCGAGCGCGTAGCCGACGGACAGGACGTGATAGAGCGCCGGGCACTCTCCGACGAACCCGTCCGTCTCCGCCACCGGCGCCGGATCGCCCCACTCCGGCACCAGACCGCTCACCGCGTCCTGCGCCGAGGCGAGCCGCTCGATGTGCGCGTCCGCGGTCAACTGCCCCGGCACGGCCCCCAGCAGCAGGTCGGCGATCTCCACGGCGTCGCAGTGCGCCCGCACGGTCGCCGGCGCACCGGGCCGGTCCACATACCGTTCACCGTCCCAGCATCGGGCGAGGATCTCGGCGGCCTGGGCCCGCGCCGTGTCGGCGAACCCCACGAGAGGGAGCGGGGCCCTGTCGACGTGCCCTCGCCCCGTCTCCGACCGCCCGGCGTCCCGCCGATCCCGCAGGGCCCGCGCCGGATTTCCGGCAGCCACCGTCCACGGCGGCAGATCCCGGGTGACCACCGCCCCCGCGCCGATCACACAGTGGTCCCCGATGGTGACGCCGTCCACCACGACCACGTGCGAGCCGATCCACACGTCGTCCCCGACCGTGATCCCCCGGCTGGTGAGCGGCTGGCGGAAGACCGGCCGGTCGGGAGCCATCGAGTGGTTGAAGCCGAGCAGCGACGTATGCGCGCCGACGCGTACCCCGGAACCGAGGGCGACCGTACCCCGCACGGTGGTGAACGGGTTCAGCGTGCAGTCGGCACCGGTCGTCAACTCCCCGGTCACATAGGCGTGCGCGGCGATGTACGAGTCGTCGCCCAGCCGCAGCCGGTCCGGGAACACCGCGGCGGAGCCGGCGACGAAACACCGCTCGCCGATCTCGCTGTCCCCGCCGATCTCCGCCTGCCGCTCACGCTGCGCCGCCCGCTGTTCCGCGGACGCCTCCTGGGCGAAGAGCCAGGGACAGTGGTCGAAGTGCCGGTCGGACGGCTGGTTCCGGTGAGCCATGAGCAGAACGGTAAGCGCTTTCACCGAGGCTGGGGAGGGGGCGCGGAGCGCCGGTGGAGCGAGATCGCACGGCGACGCAACCGCAGCCCCCGCAGAACCCTCCTATCTGCTGAACCAACCGCAGACACAGGACGTTCACAGGGGGAGTGCGCCGTGGCAGAGCTGTCCCGCCGCCGGTTCATGGTCTACACGCTGGCGGCGTCCACACTGACCGTGGCGGCGCCGCTCGGCTGCGACGCCCCGGCGGCCGAGGGCGCGACCGCCCGCCGGTCCGACGTCGTGGTCACCGGCACGGACGACGAGATGCTGGTCCTGGAGGTCACCCGGGACAACAAGGTCGTCGTCCGACTGCCGCGCGTCGAGGTCGGCCAGGGCGTCACCACCGCCGTCGCCATGATGATCGCCGAGGAACTCGACGCCCGGCTCACCGACGTGAGCATCCCGCTGGCCGAGGCCCGGACCAGGGGCAACCAGTTCACCGGCGGCTCCAATTCGGTCAGTTCGCTGTACGGCCCCGCCCGCGACCTCGCCGCCACGGCCCGCGCCCGCCTGGTCACGGCGGCAGCGCAGCGCTGGCACCTGCCCGCGCGACTCCTGCGCACCCGGGACACCATGGTCGTCGCCCCCGACGGACGTACCGCCACCTTCGGCTCCCTCACCGAGAGCGCCGCCCGGGTCCGCAGGCCCCGTGTGTCGAGCAAGCCCAAGCCGGCGTCCCGGCACCGGGTGATCGGGCGGCCGACGACCCGCATCGACGCACGGGACATCGTCACCGGCCGCGTGCGCTACACCGGGGACCTGTCGGCGGCAGACGCGAAACCGACCGTGGTGGCCCGACCGCCCACGCTCGGCGGCAAGGTCGTGTCGGTCGACGACCGTGCGGCCCGCGCCCTGCCCGGTGTTCTCGAAGTGGTCAGGGTTCCCGGGGGAGTCGCCGTCGTCGCCGAGTCCTTCCATCACGCCTTCAAGGCGCGGGACGCCCTGAAGGTCACCTGGTCTCCCGGACCGCTGGCCGAGCTCTCCGACGCGGCCATCCGCTCGCGGCTGCGGGCCGCCGTCCCGGCGCTCGGCCGACCGCCGCGCGGATCGGCGCAGGTGGAGGCCCGGTTCGAGTTCGCGTTCGTCAGCCACGCCCCGATGGAGGTGCTCACCGCCGTCGCGGACGTACGGGCCCGCCGTGCCGAGATCTGGTTCTCCTCCCAGTCGCCCATGGACGCGCGGGAGGCCATCGCCTCGGCGGTCGGACTGCCCGCGTCCGCCGTACGCGTCCATGTGGTGCGCGGCGGCGGCTCGTTCGGGCGCCGGCTGAACCACGACGCGGCGATCGAGGCGGCGCTCATCTCGAAGAAGGCGCACCGGCCGGTGAAGCTGATGTGGAGCCGCGCCGACGACATCAAGCACGGCCGGATGCGCCCGGCCTTCCAGCACCACATACGGGCCAGCCACGCCGACGGCCGGGTCGTCGCCTTCGCCCACGCGACGGCGTCGGTGAGCGAGGCATGGGACGGAGTCGCCGCTCAGGGCGGGATCGCCACGTCGGCCACGGCTTCCCCGCTGCCCAGCGACAGCGGCCTCTACAACTTCGGGAAGCTGTCCGGTGATTCGGGCTCCGTCGAGCTGGCGATGCCGCTCGGCGCGTGGCGGTCGGTGGACTCCGGGACCGTGCGGGCGGCCGAGGAGATCGTGGTCGACGACATCGCCCGGGCGCTGGGCCGGGATCCGGTGGCGTTCCGTCGTACGACACTGCGTGGCAAGTCCGTCAGGGCCGTGCTCGACAAGGTCGCCACCGCCGGACACTGGGGCCGGACGCTGCCCGCGGGGCAGGCCCAGGGAGTCGCCGTGCACGAGGAGTACGGCTCCAGCGTTGCCTGTCTGGTCGAGATCGACGCCGCCGACCCCGAGAAGGCGCGGGTGACCAAGGTGGTGATGGCGGCCGACGTCGGTACGGCCGTCAACCCGCGCGGATTGGAGGCCCAGCTCATGGGCGCGGCGATGGACGGCATCTCCACGATCCTCCTGGCCGGCCTGCACATCGACCGGGGCGCCGTCCGCGAGGGCAGCTACGCCGACTTCCACTACGCCCGCCAACGCCACGCCCCCCTCCACTTCGAGGCCCACATCCTGCCCACGGGAGGGGAGCCGGGCGGCGCCGGAGAACTCGGCGTCCCGGCGGCGGCCGGTGCCGTCGCCAACGCCTACGCCCGCGCCACCGGCACCAGGCCTCGCCGCTTCCCGATCAACTTCTAGTGCCCGAGAGGCTCCTGATGCCCCGTCACACCTTCGTCCTCAACGGGAAACCGGTCACCGTCGAGGCGCCCGACGACATGCCGCTGCTGTGGGTGCTGCGCGATCTGCTGGACGTCACCGGCCCCAAGTACGGCTGCGGTGTGGGCGTCTGCCGCGCCTGTACGAGCCATCTCGACGGCGCCGAGATACAGCCCTGCGTCGTCCCCGTCGCCGACTGCGCGGACCGCGAGGTCACCACCATCGAGGGCCTGGCCGACGGCGACACCCTGCACCCGGTCCAGCGGGCCTGGATCGACTGTGACGTGTCGCAGTGCGGCTTCTGCCAGCCGGGCCAGATCATGGCCGCCGCGGCCCTGCTGAAGAAGACGTCCGAGCCGACGGACGCCGACATCGACCGGATCGAGAACGTCTGCCGCTGCGGGACGTACGCCCGTATCCGTGAGGCGATCAAGAAGGCGGCGACCACCGGAGACTGACGCCTGTGGGTAAGGTCCACTCAGCCTCACGTGGACAGGTAGGTCGCTGATGACGGACGCCCGGGAATCCCTCGACAACAGAGCCAGACAGCTCCAGGTGGAGACGCACGGCCTCGACGTGATCGGCGACGCCGAACGCAAGGGCACACCGAGGACACTCTTCTGGCCGTGGTTCGGCGCCAACGTCTCGATCCTGGGCCTGAGTTACGGAGCCTTCGCCCTCGGCTTCGGCATCTCCTTCTGGCAGGCCCTGGCCGCCGGGGTCGTCGGCATCGTCTTCTCCTTCCTGCTGTGCGGCTTCGTCGCCGTCGCGGGCAAGCGCGGCTCGGCCCCGACGATGGTGCTCAGCCGCGCCGCGTACGGCGTGCGCGGCAACCGGCTGCCCTCGGTGATCTCCTGGGTGCTCACCGTCGGCTGGGAGACCGTGCTCTGCGCCCTCGCCACCATGGCCACCGCGACCGTCTTCGGCCGCCTCGGCTGGGGCGGCGGCACCGGGACCCAGGTGGTCGCGCTCATCGTCGTCGCCGGGCTCACCGTCGTCGGCGGTGTCATGGGCTTCGACCTGATCATGCGGCTCCAGACCGTGATCACCGTGGTCACGGGCGTGCTCACCCTCGTCTACGTCGGCCTTGTCGCCGACCACATCCACTGGAGCACCGTCAGCGACATCCCGGCGGGCTCCGCACAGGAGTTCATCGGCGCGCTGGTCTTCATGATGACCGGGTTCGGCCTCGGCTGGGTCAACGCCGCCGCGGACTACTCGCGCTATCTGCCGCGCACGTCCTCCAGCCGGGGCGTGATCGGCTGGACGACCTTCGGCGCCTCGGTCGCACCGCTCCTCCTCCTGGTCTTCGGCCTGCTGCTGGCCGGTTCCTCGACCACGCTCAACGCGGCCGTCGCCGCCGACCCCATCGGTGCCCTCACGACCATCCTGCCGACCTGGTTCCTGGTCCCGTTCGCGGTGGTCGCCGTGCTCGGCCTGGTGGGCGGCGCGGTCCTGGACATCTACTCCTCCGGCCTGGCCCTCCTCTCGGCCGGCATCAGAATCCCCCGCTATCTGGCCGCGCTGGTCGACGGCGTGCTGATGATCGCGGGCGCCGTCTACATCGTCTTCTTCGCCGACGACTTCCTCGGCCAGTTCATGGGCTTCCTCACCACGCTCGGCGTCCCCATCGCCGCCTGGTGCGGCATCATGCTCGCCGACCTGCTCCTGCGCCGCCGCGACTACGCCGAGGACGACCTCTACCGCTCCGAGGGCCGCTACGGCGACGTCCCCCTGACCCCGCTGCTCCTCACCCTCGCCGCCACCGCCCTCGGCTGGGGTCTGGTCACCAACGCGGCCGCGAGCTGGCTGGAGTGGCAGGGCTATCTCCTCGACCCGCTGGGCCTCGGCGGCACGTCGGGCGCGTGGGCGTACGCCAACCTCGGCGTGCTCGCCGCGCTGGCGGTCGGCTTCCTCGGCACCTTGGCGCTCGGCCGCGGCCGGATCCGCGCGCAGGAGGAGCAGCCGGCGGACGCGAGGGCGGCCGTATGACCACCGGCCATCTCGCGGTCATCGACATGCAACGGGTCTTCGCCGACCCCGGCAGCCCCTGGGCCACCCCGCGTTTCGCGGCGGCCGCGGAGGGCGTACGACGTCTGCTGCCGGCCTTCGGCGACCGGGTGACGTTCACCCGCTTCGTGGCGCCGGAGCGGCCGACCGGCGCCTGGCGCGCGTATTACGAGCGCTGGCCGTTCGCCCTGCGACCGCCGGGGGCCCCGCTCTGGCAGTTGACGGACGACTTCGCCGCCGCTCCCCAACACGTCCTGGACGCCACGACGTTCGGCAAGTGGACACCCGAACTCGCCGACCGGGTGGCCCCGGCGGGGCGCCTGTTCCTCGCCGGCGTCAGCACCGACTGCTGCGTCCTGTCCACGGCGCTGCCCGCGGCGGACGCCGGGACCGAGGTGGTCGTCGTGGCCGACGCCTGCGCGGGCGCGGACGACGAGTCGCACGCGAAGGCGCTGCGACTGCTGGACCTGTACCGGCCGTTGATCCGCGTGACCACGGTCGCGGAGGTGCTGGGGAAGGAGGCGGCGGAATGAGCGAGTCCCGCGTCGCCCTCCTGGGCGGCGGCTTCTCCACGGACGACGACGGCCTCCTCGACGACTGGGTGCTGAGCCACGCCCGTACGTCCCGGCCCCGGGTGTGCTTCCTGCCGACGGCGAGCGGTGACGCGGCGGGGTACGCGGAGCGGTTCCTCGCCGCCTTCGAACCCCGCCGGAACTGCGCCCCCTCCGTCCTGTCCCTCTTCCGCAGGGAACTCGACGACGAGGCGCTGCGCAGCCACCTGCTGGCCCAGGACGTCGTCTACGTGGGCGGCGGCAACACGGCGAACCTCCTTGCCGTCTGGCGCACCCACGGGGTGGACCGCGTGCTGCGCGAGGCGTACGACCGCGGCACTGTGCTGTGCGGTATCAGCGCGGGCGCCAACTGCTGGGCGCAGGGCTCGCACACGGACTCCTTCGGCCCCCTCACCTTCCTGCCCGACGGCCTGGGCCTGCTGCCCGGATCGGTCTGCCCGCACTACGATTCCGAACCGGGCCGGCGCCCCTCGTACCAGCGGGCCGTGGCCACCGGCGCGCTCCCCGACGGCTGGGCTCTGGAGGACGGAACGGGTGCCCTGATCACGGACGGCCTGGTCACGGAGGTCGTGACGCGAGCCCCGGCCGCGCAGGTGTACCGGGTGGAGCGGGACGGGGCGGGTGGTGTCCGGGAGTGGGCTCTGCCGGGCCGCCTCCTGTGAGACTGGCCGGGTGACCGAACCCAGACCTGTTGTGTCCGCCGACGAGATGCACGCCTATCTCGTCGACCAGTTGAACCAAGCCCTGAACCGCCCCGGGATGTTCGGTGGCGAGCCCGCGATCCTGATGCTGTTCGACCACCTCCTGTTCATGGAGGGGCAGCCCGGGTCCCGGTGGGAGGCGGTGATCGAACCCCTCCGGAAGCGGGGCGCGTTCACCGCCGTCGGGGTCAAGGGCGTGTTCCGCGAGCTGATCCGGGGCAGCGACGACCACGACGTGGCCTCGGTGTACGCCGAGTTCGCCCACCAGCGCCGCTGGCTCCACGCGGACCGGATCCTCGACGCCGGCACCCACCAGGCGCTCATGGACCGGGCTCCCGAGTGGGCCGCCCAGGACAGGCAATGGCCCGACGTCGCCGCCGAGTTCGGCGAACCCTCGATCCTCTTCGGCGGCACCAACCCCAAGTACGGCAAGACCCTCGCCTACGTCAGCGAGGACCCCGAGCACCCGATGGTCTTCTTCCACCTCTGGAACGGCGACCTGGACGAGGCGTCCCCGACATGGAACCCGTCGTACGAGCAACCGGTGCTGTGGGCCGTGCGGTTGGGCGACCGCCCCTTCCAGAACTCCTTCACCCTCACCCCGGCCGGCCGACGACTCCGCCCTCAGTGATCTCCCTGTGCAGACCCTTTACGTGACTGTCATGTCCCTGTAGCTTCCCGAGCGTCGCAAGAACTTTCAGGAACTTGCCGGTGCTTCTTGCGGGGCGGAGGCCGACCGGTGGGTCCCCGACCCGTATGGGAGTCGCCATGAGATCTGCACCCCCACGCCTGCCACGACGCCCCCTGGTGGCGTTCGTGGCGGCGTCCGGGCTGCTCGGACTACTGTCCGCCGTACCGGACCCGGGCACGTCGATCCCCTTGCAAACCGTTGCAGACAGCACCAGCACGGCGACCGTCTTCTACTACACGAAGACAAAGAACTGGTCGTCGACCTATCTGCACTACGCCCCGGACGGCGGCTCCTGGACCACCGTCCCCGGTGTGCGGATGGAGAGCGCCTGCACGGACTGGGTGAAGAAGACCGTCGACCTCGGCTCGGCGGCCGGCCTCCAGGCCACGTTCAACAACGGCAGCGGCACCTGGGACAACAACGGCGGCAACAACTACGCGCTGGGCACCGGCACCATCACCGTCAAGGACGGCGTGATAGCCCACAGCGACCCGTGCGCCGACACCGGCACGGGCAGCGGCAACCAGGCCACCGTCTACTACTCCACCGCCACTTCAGGCTGGACCACCGCCAACATCCACTACGCGCCGAGCGGCGGATCGTGGACGGCCGCCCCTGGCCTCGGCATGGAGTCCGCCTGCACCGGCTGGTGGAAGAAGACCCTCGACATCGGCACCGCCACCTCCCTGAAGGCGGCGTTCAACAACGGCAACGGTGTCTGGGACAACAACAACAGCTCCGACTACACGATCCCGACCGGCACCACGACCGTGAAGGACAAGGCGGTCACCACGAGCGCCGCGAACCCGTGCGCCACCGAGGCCCCCGACACCGAGGCCCCCACCGCGCCGACCAAGGTCACCGCGAGCGCCACCGACACCTCGATCGTGGTGAGCTGGGAAGCCGCCACCGACAACAAGGCCGTCACCAAGTACCAGGTCACCCGCACCGGCGGCGGCAAGGGCACGGTCGTCACGGACGTCGGCTCAACCGTGTACTCCGACACGGGACTTGAGGAGAAGACCGCCTACACCTACACCGTGAAGGCGGTCGACGCGGCCGGCAACACCTCGCCCGCCTCCGCAGCGGCGACGGCGACCACCGGCACCGCTGCCCCCGCCCCGGCAGCCGGCACCCCGCTGGGCACCGACCCCCGCAAGGACCCCATCTACTTCGTCCTCACCGCCCGCTTCTACGACGGCGACAGCGCCAACAACCGCGGCGGCAGCCAGCACACCAAGTCCGGCAACGCGGCCAACAACGACCCCATGTTCCGGGGCGACTTCAAGGGCCTGGTGAACAAGCTCGACTACATCAAGGCGCTCGGCTTCTCCGCCGTCTGGATCACCCCGGTCGTCCTCAACCGCTCGGACTACGACTACCACGGCTACCACGGCTACGACTTCTACAAGGTCGACCCGCGCCTGGAGTCGGCCGGCGCCACCTACCAGGACCTGATCAACGCCGCCCACGCCAAGGGCATGAAGATCTACCAGGACGTCGTCTACAACCACAGCTCCCGCTGGGGCGCCAAGGGCCTCTACACGCCCACCGTGTACGGCGTCCGGGACGCGCAGTGGAGCTGGTACTACGACGAGAAGAACGAGGGCTTCGAGTACGACGGCCTCACCGTCGAGCCCAAGTCCGGGAAGTCGTACTACAACGGCGACCTGTGGTCGACCGCCGAACCCACCGGCAACACCTGCGTCAACTGGGGCAAGCCCACCGGCGGCAAGAGCGCCGAGGGCTACACCCTGTACAACTGCCAGTGGCCGAGCCCCACTTCGGGCATGTTCCCCAAGGCGTACTACCACCAGTGCTGGATCGGCAACTGGGAGGGCGAGGACTCCCGCTCCTGCTGGCTGCACGAGGACCTGGCCGACTTCAACACCGAGTCGACGCCCGTGCAGAACTATCTGATCGGCGCCTACGACAAGTACATCGACATGGGCGTCGACGGCTTCCGCATCGACACCGCCGTCCACATCCCGCGCGTCACCTGGAACCGCCGCTTTCTCCCCGCGATCTACGACCGCGTCACCCAGAAGTTCGGTACGACGGCGGCCCAGAACTTCTATGTCTTCGGCGAGGTCGGCGCGTTCGTCAACGACAAGTGGAACCGCGGCTCGGTGAACCACTCCGCGCAGTTCTTCACCTGGAAGGAACGCAAGGAGTACAGCGCCGACGACGAGACGGCGGCCATCGAGCAGTTCACCTACGAGAACAACCTCGGCACCGGCAACCAGCCGACCTCGACCAACGCCTTCCTCAACGGCAACGCGTACCACACGCCGGACCACAGTCAGTTCTCCGGCATGAACATCATCGACATGCGCATGCACATGAACTTCAGTGACGCGCAGAACGCCTACAGCAACGGCAAGGACTCCGACGACAGCGTCAACGACGCCACGTACAGCGTCGTCTACGTCGACAGCCACGACTACGGCCCCAACAAGTCGAGCACCCGCTACACGGGCGGCACCGACGCCTGGGCCGAGAACATGTCCCTGATGTGGACCTTCCGCGGCATCCCGACCCTGTACTACGGCTCGGAGATCGAGTTCCAGAAGGGCAAGCAGATCGACTGCGGGCCGACCTGCCCGCTGGCGTCCACGGGACGGGCCTACTACGGCGACAACCTCGAAGGCACCGTCACCGCCTCGGAGTTCGGCAAGGCGGACTCCGCGAGCGGCCAGGTGGCCACCACCCTGTCCCAGCCGCTCGTCAAGCACCTCCAGCGACTGAACCAGATCCGCCGGGCGGTCCCGGCCCTCCAGATGGGCCAGTACTCCACCGACGGCATCAGCGGTTCGATGGCCTTCAAGCGCCGCTACACCAGCGGGAGCACGGACAGCTTCGCGCTTGTCACCGTCACCGGCGACGCGACCTACACCGGCATTCCGAACGGCACGTACAAGGACGCCGTCACGGGTGACACCAGGACCGTCACCAACGGCACCCTCTCCGTGTCGGCGCCGGGCAAGGGCAACCTGCGGGTGTACGTGCTCAACGGTCCCGGCAAGATCGGAACGGACGGTCCGTATCTGAAGTAGCCACCGAGGAAGCCATCAGCGAACGGGCCGTGCGACCCACGGCCCGTTCTGCCTCGGAGCACGTCTCGCCCCCCTCCCGCCGATTCCCCGGGACGCGGGGGAATGCCGTCGTCCGGATCGGGTACGCGAGCAGGACGCGCCCGGGACCGAGCGCCCCGGGCGGGCCGTACCACCACCGCTACCAGGGGATTCACCATGGACACACCCGCGTACGACAACACCACCACACCGGCCCGGCGGGCGCTGGACGCGCTGGCCGAGAACACCGCGGACACGGTGGCGCTGGACACGCTCGCGAGCAGTGAGGTCCTCGTTCCCGTCCCGGACGACGCCAGCGAGGAGGATGCCGCCGACCCCTCCGCGGTGGCGCTTCCGGTGATAGAGCGGCCGGACGGAGATCCGGTGGTGCCCGTGTTCACCTCGGAGGACGAGATGGCCGGGCTGCTGCCCTTCGTCTCCCGCTACCGGCTGGTGCCGCTGGGCGCGCTCGCCGCGGAGTGGCCCACGGACGACCTGGCGCTGACCATCGACGCCGCGTCCGCACACCCACTGACGCTGACCTCCGAGGGCGTACGCACCCTGCTGGGCGGCGCGCACGGCTGACCCACGAGGGGCACCGCCGGGCCACCACCGGTGACGGAGGGGGTGCGGCCGAGCCCGATGGCGGAGGGGCGCGGCCGGGCCCGGTGACGGGAGCGAGGGCAGTCCCCGCTTCCGCGCCCCCGGCAGCTTCCCGCCTTCGCGCCGCGGGCGGTCTGCCGTTTTCGCGCGGCGGGCAGCTTCCCGCTTTCGCGCCGCGGGCAGTGTCGCGCTTTGGCGCGCGGGCGGTCTGCCGCTCCCGCGGGCCGGGCAGCTTCCCGCTTTGGCGCCCCGGGCAGTCTCCCGCTTCCGCGCGGCGGGCAGTGTCGCGCTTTGGCGCCGCGGGCGGTCTGCCGCTTCCGCGGGCCGGGCAGCTTCCCGCTTTCGCGCGGCGGGCAGTGTCGCGCTTTGGCGCCGCGGGCGGTCTCCCGCTTCCGCGCCGCGGGCAGTGTCCCGCTTTCGCGCGGCGGGCATGTTCCCGCTCCCGCGCCCCGGGCAGCTTCCCGCTTCCGCGCCGCGGGCAGTGTCGCGCTTTGGCGCCGCGGGCGGTCTGCCGCTCCCGCGGGCCGGGCAGCTTCCCGCTTCCGCGCCCCGGGCAGTCTCCCGCTTCCGCGCGGCGGGCAGTGTCGCGCTTTGGCGCCGCGGGCGGTCTGCCGCTCCCGCGGGCCGGGCAGCTTCCCGCTTTGGCGCCGCGGGCGGGCTGCCGTTTCCGCGCGGCGGGCAGTGTCCCGCTTTCGCGCGGCGGGCAGCTTCCCGCTTCGGCTCCGCGGGCGGTCTGCTGTTTCCGCGCCGCGGGCAGCTTCCCGCTTTGGCGCCGCCGGCAGTGTCCCGCTCTTCGCACTCCGCGCGGTCCCGCCGGGCGGCTGAGGGAGGAGCGGCGCCGACCCCGCTCCTCCCCGCACGCCCACGATCGACGCGACCTGACGATATGACCGCGACCGTCCTGCCGTCGCTCCGCGATGCGCGGCACCTGTCCGCAAAACGCGGTGGATTCGGGCGGGCGGCCTGAGAGCCCGCGTCGCACCCCCACCCGGGCGCGCTGCCGAAATGCCCACGTGACTCCGCCGCGCGTTGATCGGGCCGGGGACATGGCACCGGCGTCTACCCGGCGCGCAGTGTCCGCGACGGCGTCTCGCCGAACCGTTCCCGATAGCGCGACGCGAACCGTCCCAGATGCACGAACCCCCACCGGTGCGCCACGTCCGACACGGTCGTCGCTCCCGCCCCCGCGGCCCGCAGCTCGTCCCGCACCCGCTGAAGGCGTACGTCGTACACGTACGCCATCGGCGACATCCCGACGTGCCTGCGGAACGCGTCCTGGAGCGTGCGCACACTGACCTGGGCGAGCTGCGCCAGCCGCGCGGCGTCGTAGGCCTCGGCCGGCCGCTCCTGTACGGCGTCCATCACCCGCTTGACGGAGGCGGGCCGCATCGGCGGGGCGGGAGCCTCAAGTTCCTCGCGGTGGGTGTGCTCGGCCGCCAGCAACACCCCTTCGAGCAGCGCCTGTTCGATCCGCGTCCGGATCAGCGGCCGGTGCAGCAGCCCGAGCGACACGTCACGCTCCAGCAGGGCCCAGGTCGCCAACCGCGCCCAGCTGCGCCCCGGTCCGTCCCGCACGTCGACGGACGGCCCGAAGAGCGGCGCGCGGGACAGCGGCCGGTCCAGCAGGGACTCCAGGGCCTGGTGCAGGGAGTGCTTGTCGATCTTCACGGTGAGCGCCTGGCAGTCGGGCGACCAGGCGTCGATGCGGATGTGCCGGGCGGGATCGAAGAAGACGGCACTCCCGGTCGTCGCGAACACCACGTCGTCGCGCCCCTGTTGGACGCTGAAGCAGCCGCTCACCGGCACGGCCACGTGATAGGCGTCCGGGGCGGCGAAGCCGGTACGGATCTGCGTGCCGAAACGGATGTCGCCGACGGTGAGCGATCCGAGGGCGAGCACGTCCAGTCTGGTCGACAAGTCCTCGCTGGGGCCGACGACTTGCAGATCCATGTCGTAGTAGTGGGCCGCGATCGCGGCGCGCGCCTCCTCCAGGGAGGCGGTCGCGTAGCTGCTGAAATCGGCGGCGGCCCGGTCGGGAGCCACGGTCACTGCGTGATGTCTCCGTTCTGCGCGCAGTTCTCCGTTCAGCATGGCCTCGGGTGTGACCGGATATGCCCCGCCAGGTTCCGAATTTCACAGAGTCCGCCCCGGGTTGAGGATTCCGTGGGCACGCCCTTCACCGCCGTACGGGATCCGCCGGGTCGGCGCTGCGGCGCTCAGCCGCGCAGTGTGCGCTCCAGCGCGTCCCGTTGCAGCGGGAGCACCTCGGCGTGCAGAGCACGCCCCTTGCCGGTGAGCGTCACCCATACGCCCCGCCGGTCCTCCATGCACACGGACCGCTCCACCAGGCCGTCCTTCTCCAGCCGGCCGATCAGCCGGGAGAGCGCGCTCTGGCTGAGGTGGACCCGCCCGACCAGGTTCTGCACCCGGCACAGGTCCCCCTCCGCCGGGGCCTCGGTGACGAGGATGTCGAGCACCTCGAAGTCGCTCGCGCCCAGCCCGTGCGGGTGCAGCACCCGGTCGATCTCACACATCGTGCGGGCGTGGACCGCAAGGATGTCCCGCCACTGTTCCTCGAGCCGGGCGCCGGCCGCGTTCACTGCCATGTACCCCATGTTAATGCGCGTGCATCGATACCGGGGCAGGGCAGGTGCCTCAGCTGTCCTGGGTGATCCCGATGAGGTTGCCGTCCGCGTCCTTCACGGAGGCGATCAGCTTGCCGCCGCCGACGTCCGTGACGTCCTGCAACAGCTCGGCACCCGCGTCGAGCAGCGCGGCGAGCCGGGCCCGGATGTCCTCGACGTGCCAGTAGGGGACCGGGCCGGTCATACCGCGGGCGTGGCCGTTGGGGTCCAGACCGACGTCCTGACCGGCGTCCTTGAAGCCGACGTAGTAGGCCTCGTCGGCGTACGGCTCGGTCTGGAGCAGGGCGATGAACACAGCCTTCGCCCGGGCGACGTCCTTGACGGGGTAGATGATGGTCTTCAGGCCGGCGGTCATGGTGTTCTCCTCCGTGGGGTTGCGCTTCGGTGGTTTCACCGTAGGCCGGGGGGCGGGATGCCGCTTCTCCGATCCTGACCGCTTGGACGACGCCCGACCGCCGGGGCGGTGCCTGACTGCCGGGACGACGCACGACCGCCGGGACGACGAAGGGCGCGCCACCGGCCGTACAGGCCGGGCAGCGCGCCCGTGTCGAGATCATCGGCCGGCGGGGGAGACCCCGTCAGGTCGACTCGCGTCGCACCAGCTCCGTCGGCAGGATCACCGCGGCCGGGTCCTCGCCCCCTATCTGGGCCAGCAGCACGCGGACCATCTCAGCGCTGATCCGGTCCCAGGGCTGACGGATGGTGGTGAGTTCGGGCCGGGCGGCCAGCGCGGCGGGCGAGTCGTCGAAGCCGCCGACCGCGACGTCCTGCGGCACCCGGCGGCCCGCCCGCTCCAGCGCGCCGAGCACACCTTGCGCCATGAGGTCGGACGCGACGAACACCGCGTCCAGGTCGGGCACCTGCGCGAGCAGCCGCTCGGCGCCCGCCTCACCGCTGGCGCGGCTGTAGTCACCGGAGACGACGAGCCGCTCGTCGTACTCGATGCCCGCCTCGAAGAGCACCTCCCGGTACCCCGCGAGCCGCTCGACACCGCCCGGGGTGTCCAGCGGACCCGTCACCACGCCGACCCGGCGGCGGCCCAGCGACAGCAGATGGCGCACCATGTCACGGGCACCGTCGCGGTCGTCGGCCGCCACGTAACTCACCTTGGAACCCAGGCCGATCGGCTTGCCGCAGGCGACCAGCGGTACGCCGGCCTCGCGCAGTTCCTCGGCGACCGGGTCCCCGGAGTGGCTGGAGACCAGCAGCACCCCGTCGACGTGCCCCGCGGTGATGTACCGCGTTATGCGCCGCCGTTCGTCCTCGGTGCCGGCCAGCATCAGCAGCAGCGGGATGTCGTGCGCGGCCAGCGCCTGGGTGCAGCCCCGCAGCAGGACGTTGAAGTTGGGGTCCTCGAAGAACCTCTCCTGCGGCTCGGTCAGCAGGAAGCCGATCGAGTCGGAACGTCCGGTGATGAGCGAACGGGCGTGCCGGTTGACGACGTAACCCGTCTTGCGGATGGCGGCGTTGACGGCCTCCTGCGCGGTCGGGCTGACGTAGTGCCCGCCGTTGAGCACCCGGGAGACGGTGCCTCGTGAGACCCCCGCCTCGCGCGCCACGTCGTGGATCGTCGGCGGTTTGCGCCGACCCCCCGCATTGTTCATGGTCATGACTTTACGGCCCCGGACAGCAGATCGAGGCTCCAGAACCGCTGGATGACCAGGAACAGAGCGATCAGCGGGAACACCGCGAGGAACGCGCCGGTGATCACCAGGGTGTACAGGGCCGGGGTGTTGGCGCCCTGCTCCAGGAGCGTGTACAGACCGAGCGTGATCGGGAACTTCTCGTCGTCGCTCAGCATGATGTACGGGAGAAGGAAGTTGTTCCAGATGGCCACGAACTGGAACAGGAACACCGTCACCATGCCGGGCACCATCATCGGCAGCGCGACCCGGGTGAAGATCCGCCACTCGCTGGCCCCGTCCATCCGTCCGGCCTCGACGACGTCGGCGGGCACGGCCGCGGCGGCGTAGATACGGGCGAGATAGACGCCGTACGGCGAGAGGATCTGCGGCAGCAGAACGGACAGGTAGGAGTCGGTCAGGTTCGCCTGGGCCATCAGCAGGTACTGCGGCACGGCCAGGATGATCGGCGGCATCAGCACACCGGCCAGCAGGACGTTGAACATCGTCTCGCGGCCCCGGAAGCGGTACGTCGCCAGCGCGTAGCCGCTGAACGCCGACACGATCGTCGACAGCAGGGCGCCGAACCCGGCGTAGAAGGCCGAGTTGCCCATCCACTCCCAGTAGACGCCGTCGCGGTAGGCGTTGAGGTCCTTGAGGTTGTCGACGAACCCGGTGCCCGGCAGGAAGGTGAAGGTGGAGAACAGCTCCTTGCCCGACTTGGTGGACGCGATGACCACCCAGGCCACCGGCAGCAGCGTGTAGAGCGCGCCGATCAGCAGTGTGACGGTCGGGACGAGCGAGATCCGGCGGCGCAGCGGCGGCCCCTGGGCGGCGCCGGGCGTGGTGCCCGCCGCCGGCTCGGTCTTGCGAAGAGCAAGAGAACTCATCGTGCTGCCTCCTGCTTCTGACGACGGTTCGCGGCCCGCAGGAACCCGAAGGAGAGCAGCAGTGTGGCGAGCGCGATGATCACGGCCTGGGCGGCCGCCGCGTAGATGTCGTTGGTGCCGAACGCGTCCCGGTACACCTTCATCAACGGGCTCCACGTCGTGGACACCGAGTTGGTGAGGGGCTTGAGGGTGGTCGGCTCGTTGAACACCTGGAGCGTGGCGATGATCGAGAAGAAGAAGGTCAGCACCAGCGAGGGCGCCACCATCGGGATCTTGATCTTCAGTGCGATCTGGAGCGGCTTGGCACCGTCCAGCTTCGCCGCCTCGTACACCTCGACCGGGATGGCCTGGAGCGCGGTGTAGATGACGATCATGTTGAAGCCGGTGCCGCCCCACACCGCGATGTTGGAGAGGGCGAGATACAGCGGACCGCCGTCGAGGAGGTCGGGCTGCGGCAGGCCGAGCTTCTCCAGCACGTAGTAGAAGGGGCTGACGTCCGGCAGGTACAGGAAGCCCCACAGCATGGCCGCCACGACGCCGGGGATGGCGTACGGCAGGAAGATCGCGAGGCGGGTGAAGGGGGTGAACCGGACCTTGTCGCTGTCCAGCATCAGTGCGAAGAGCAGGGCGAGGCCCAGCATCACGGGGACGACGATGCAGCCGTACCCGAGGACGCGCAGGGCGCCGTGCAGCAGCTCGCTGTCATGGAGGGCGCTGGTGTAGTTCTCCAGCCCGGCCCAGACCTCCTCGCGGGCGCCCTTCCCGAGGCCGAGGCCCGAGACGTGCACCTTGCGGAAGCTGAGCCAGACCGCGTAACCGATCGGCAGCGCGAAGAACAGCGCGAAGAGGATCGTCGCGGGGATGAGGAAAGCGTACGGGGCCCCCTTGACCCCGTACGACTTCCGGCGTGCGCTCGTCACTCGGAGACCCCGAAGCCCTGCTTCTTGAGGTCGGCGACGGTGTCGTCCTGCATCTTGTCCAGGGCGGCGCCGAAGTCCGACTTGTTCTTGGCGGCGGCGCCGAACGCGTCCTTGAAGGACGTGTAGGCGACGTTCACGTTCGGGCCCCAGGCGGAGGGAGCCGTGGTCTTCGCGATCTCGGCGGCCTTGGTGTAGAAGTCGGCCTGGTTCGAGAAGTACTCGGGCGCCTCGGCGAAGGCGCCGGACGTCTGGGCGTTGGTGGCGGCCGGGTAGATGCCGCTCTCCTTGGCCAGCGCGGTGAGCGCCGCGTCGTCCGTGTTCAGCCACGCGGCGAACTTGGCGGCGGCCTCCTGGTGCTTGGAGTCCGTGGTGACGCCGGTGGAGGAGCCGCCCCAGCTGCCGGTGGCGTTCTCACCGGCGGACCACTGGGGGAGCGGGGCCATGGCCCACTTGCCCTTGGTGTCCGGCGCGGCCGTGGTGAGGGTGCCCGGCGCCCACACCGCGGAGACCCAGGCGATCTGCTTGCCGGTGTTCAGCGCCTTGTTCCAGGCCGGGGTGTACATCGGCTGGTTGTCGATGGCGCCCTCCTTGACGAGGCCGCCCCAGAAGTCGGCGACCTTCTGGCTGGCGGCGTCGTTGATGCCGACCTTCCACTTGTCGCCCTCGGTGGTCCACCACTTGGCGCCGGCCTGCTGGGCCAGGCCCGCGAAGAGACCGGAGTCGTTGGCGGAGAACGTGGTGAGGTCCGTGTCGGGGGACTTCTTCTTCAGCGTGCGGGCCGTCTCGGCGAACTCGTCCCAGGTGGTCGGGACGGTCAGGCCGTACTTCTTGAAGAGGTCCTGGCGGTAGTAGAACATCATCGGGCCGATGTCCTGCGGGACCGCGTAGACGGCGTCGGTGCCGAGCGTGGTCTGCTGCCAGACGCCCTCGGCGAAGTCGCTCTTGGCGTCGCCGACGTTCTTCGAGATGTCCGCCAGCGCGTCGTTGCTGACCAGGGTCGGCAGCGCCTGGTACTCGGCCTGGACCAGGTCGGGGGCCTTGCCGGCCTTGTGCGCGGTGAGGATCTTGGTGACCAGCGTGTCGCCGGACGCCTGCTTCTTCACCGTCACACTGATCTGGTCCTTCTTGCCCTGGCCCTTGTTCCAGAGGTCGACGACCTTGTCCATACCGGGGGTCCAGGTCCAGTACGTCAACGAGACCGGACCTGAGTCGGTCTTCGTGTCGCCGTCGTCCGAACCGCAGGCGGCGAGTGCGGTGGCGCCGAGGGCGATGGCGACGGTGGATGCTGCCACTCTGCTGAGCCGGCTGCGCTTCGTGATGGGCATGGATCTCTCCCCTGACCTGGGTTCCCGCCTGCTGCGAGAACCTGCCATGCGTCTGTGAGCGTTCACAGTAGAGAAACATCCCGGACACTTGTCAATGGTTGTTGCTGTGCGGTTATGTTGGGCTCGCACCGCCGATCACGTGTGTGCACGTTCCCAAGAGATCGAATTAAACGGGAGAGATCCATGCCGGAGACCAGCCCCAAGGGCCTCACCAGGCTCGCCTTCGGTGGGGACTACAACCCCGAACAGTGGCCGGAAAGCGTCTGGCAGGAGGACGTCCGCCTGATGCGTGAGGCCGGCGTCACCATGGTGAGTGCCGGAATTTTCTCCTGGGCGCTCCTGGAGCCCGCGCCCGGGGTGTACGACTTCGGCTGGCTCGATCGTCTGTTCGATCTACTGCATGAGAACGGCATCCGCGTCGACCTCGGCACCCCCACCGTGGTGCCGCCGGTCTGGTTCTACCGGGCCCACCCCGAGGCCCTGCCGGTGACCGCGGAGGGCGTGCGCCACGAGTTCGGCTCCCGCGGCGCGATCTGCCACAGCAACGCCGACTACCGCGCCGCCGCCGCGAACATCACCACCAAGCTCGCCGAGCGCTACGCCGGCCACCCCGCCCTGGCCATGTGGCACGTGCACAACGAGTACGGCGTCCCGGTCTCGGCTTGCTACTGCGACGCGTGCGCCGCCCACTTCCGCCGCTGGCTCGCCGCCACGTACGGCACGGTCGACGCTGTCAACGAGGCCTGGGGCACGGCGTTCTGGGGCCAGCGGTACGCGGCCTTCGAGGACATCAACCCGCCGCGCCTGACCCCCACCGTCGGCAACCCGGCCCAGGCGCTGGACTACAAGCGCTTCGCCGACGCCACCATGCGCGAGAACTTCGTCATGGAGCGGGACATCCTGCACCGCCTCGCGCCCGGGATCCCGGTGACGACCAACTTCATGACCGCCCTCAGCCAGTGCGACTCCGTCGACTACTGGGCCTGGGGCCGCGAGGTCGACATCGTCACCAACGACCACTACCTGATCACCGACGGCCGCCGCACCCATGTCAACCTTGCGATGGCCGCCGACCTCACCCGCTCGGTCGCCGGGGGAGCGCCCTGGATCCTCCTGGAGCACTCCACCTCGGGCGTCAACTGGCAGCCCCGCAACCCCGCCAAGGCGCCGGGGCAGATGGCCCGCAACTCCCTCGCCCATGTGGCGCGCGGCTCCGAGGGCGCCATGTTCTTCCAGTGGCGCCAGTCCCGGCGCGGTGCCGAGAAGTTCCACTCCTCGATGCTCCCGCACGGCGGCACCGACACGCGCGTGTGGCGCGAGGTCGTCGAACTCGGCGCCTCCCTCGACTCGTTGAGCACGATCCGCGGCACCCGCACCGAGGCCGACGTCGCGGTCCTGTGGGACTGGCACTCCTGGTGGGCGCAGAACCTGGACTGGCGCCCCAGCGAGGACCACGACGCCCGCGAGCGCGCCGACGCCTTCTACGAGACGCTGTACGACCGCCACCTCACGGTCGACTTCGCCCACCCCGAAGCCGACTTGTCGAGCTATCCCCTGGTCGTCGTACCGGCCCTCTACCTGATGACCGAGGCGGCGGGCGCCAACCTCAAGGAGTACGTCGAGAACGGCGGCACCCTCGTCGTCTCGTACTTCTCCGGCATCGTCGACGAGCACGACGCCGTGCACGAGGGCGCCTACCCCGGCCCGCTGCGCGACGTCCTCGGCCTCACGATCGAGGAGTTCTCGCCGCTGCTGAAGGACCAGACGGTGCGCCTCACCGGCCCCGACGGCTCCGAACTCGGCGGCGACGTATGGACGGAGTTCGTCGTCCCGCGCGGCGCCGAGACCGTCTGGACGTACGCCGACGGCCTCACCGCCGGCCACCCCGCGGTCACCCGGCACCGCTTCGGCAGCGGCTCCGCCTGGTACGTCTCCACGCGCCTGGGCGCCGAGGGCCTCGACGCCCTGCTCGGCTGGGCCACCGAGGACGCCCGCATCGCGCCGCGCGCCGAACTGCCCCGCGACGTCGAGGTGGTGCGCCGCACCGGCGAGTCGGGCACCTACCTCTTCGCGATCAACCACACCGGGTCGGACACCAAGGTGCCGCTGGAGACCTCCGGCACCGAGCTGCTGACCGGTGAACGCGCCGCGGCCCGCCTGGAGGTCCCCGCGGGCGCCGTACGGGTCGTACGACTCGACGGCTGAACCCGGGACCTCAGGCCCTGTCGGCCTGGGGCCCCACCGACTCCCCTCCGCCCGTGCGAGCCGCGAGCCGCGGGTGGAGGGGCCCCTTCGTCATCCCCGGCGAAGGCATCCCCAACCCCATTTGTCGAAGGGACGACGGACGAAGATGTTCCATCCCAGACGCACCCTGCGAGCCCTGTTCCTCCCGCTCATCGCGGGGCTCGCCCTCACCGCCCTGCCCGCGCAGACCGCCCAGGCCGCGAGCACGCTGACCAACGGCGGCTTCGAGTCCGACGGCGCGGGCGTGGCGGCCCCCACCGGCTGGTCCGAGTACGGCACGACCGCCGCCTCCTACACCGAGTCCGGCGGCCACGGCGGCAGTTACCGCCTCACCCACTACTCGTCCGCCGCCTACAAGGTGGAGACGTACCAGTACCTCTCCGGGCTGACCAACGGGAACTACAAGCTCACCGCGTGGGTCCGCTCCGGCGGCGGCCAGAACTCCGCCTACATAGCCCTGAAGAACTGCGGCGGCACCGACCAGCGCACCGACCTGCCGGTCTCCGCGAGCGGGTGGCTCCACATCGTCGTGCCGGTCAACGTGACCAACAACCAGTGCACCATCAGCATCAACAGTGACGCGAACGCCGGCAACTGGATCAATGTTGACGACCTGACCTTCGCGTCCGGCACGTCCAGCACCTCGATCAAGGGGTCCGACGTCTCCTCCCTCGCCAAGAGCGAGGCCAAGGGCGGCACCTACAGGACCAGCTCCGGCACGACCGGCGATGCGCTCGCCATCCTCAAGTCCGCCGGACAGAACTACGCGCGCGTGAAGGTCTGGGTCAACGCGGCCGACGGCTACAACGGCAAGACCCAGGTCCTGGCGATGGCCAAGCGCATCAAGGCGCAGGGCATGAAGCTGCTGGTCGACTTCCACTACTCGGACACCTGGGCCGACCCGGGCGCCCAGACCGTGCCGTCCGCGTGGTCGGGCCACAGCTACAGCCAGCTCAAGACAGACGTCTACAACCACACCTACGACGTCCTCAACGCGCTGAAGGCGCAGGGCACCACGGCCGACATGGTCCAGGTGGGCAACGAGATCAACGGCGGCATGCTGTGGTCGGCGGGCTCCACCGACAACTGGTCGCAGCTCGCCGGACTGCTCAACTCCGGCTACAGCGCGGTCAAGGCGGTCAGCTCCTCCACCCAGGTGGCGCTGCACCTCGCCAAGGGCGGCGACCTGACCGGCACCCGCTGGTGGTTCGACAACGCCGTCGCCAACGGCGTGAACTTCGACGTCATCGGCCTGTCCTATTACGGCTACTGGCACGGCGCGCTCTCCGACTTCCAGACAACCCTGGACGACGCGGCCTCCCGCTACGGCAAGCCGGTCTTCGTCGCCGAGACGGCCTACCCCTTCCGTCTCGACAGCGACGACTCCTACGAGAACATCATCGACCTCTCCAGCGAACTGGTCTCCGGCTACCCCGCCACGACGGCCGGCCAGACCCGCTGGATGAACGACGTCGCCAGCATCGTGGAAGCCGTCCCGAACGGCCGTGGCCTCGGCGTCTTCTACTGGGAGTCGACCTGGACCGCGGTCACCGGCAACGGCTGGGACCCGACCGACTCGTCCTCCGGCAACGGCTGGGAGAACCAGGCCCTGTTCGACTACGACAACAAGGCGCAGCCCGCGATGGCGTGGTTCAGCCACCGCTAGTTCCGTCCGACGAGAGGCCCGGCCGCGCGCACGCGGCCGGGCCTCCGTGCTGCCCTTGTGCGAGTACCGAACTTCCTTTCCTCGCAAGTGCGTTCGGTACCGGACAAGGTGTGAGAAGTCCATCCATGACGGAGTCGACTGCGGGACAGTGGGAACACGCGGTACGAGGAGGTCGAACGGAGGGGTACGACATGCTGAGGACTCCTGTCAGTCAGCGGCGGCTGGACATCCTGGAGTGGCTGAAGGACCCGGTGGTGTACTTCCCGGCCCAGCGCCACGGCTGCCCGGCCGAGGACGGCGTCACCGCGGAGGCCGTCGCCGCCAAGCTCGGTGTACGCCGCCAAGTCGCCGACACCCACCTGGAGTTGCTCGCCGACATCGGCCTGCTGCGCACCAGGCGGATCCGCCGGCGGGTCTACTACCGGCGGGACGAGGTGCGGATAGCCGAGGTCGCGCGCATGTTTGAGAAGGGCTGGTAGACAGGGCGGGACGAGAGAGGCGGAACTCCGTGGAGCATGCACAGAAACTGGTCCCGCGCAGGTATGTCGCGATCGGTGGCGACGGCCCCGAGGACGTGGTCGCCGACAGCCGGGGCCGGGTGCTCACCGGTGTGGCGGACGGCCGCATCCTGCGCCTGGACGGCCTGGCCGATCCGGCCACGACCCGCGTCGAGGTCCTCGCCGAGACCGGCGGCAGGCCCCTCGGGCTCGAACTCCTCGCGGACGACGACCTGTTGGTGTGCGACGCCGAACTCGGGCTGCTGCGCGTCGACCTCACCGACGGCCTGGTCCGTATCCTCGCCGACTCGGTGGCGGGCGAGCCGCTGCGCTTCTGTAGCAACACCGTCGCCCTCGCCGACGGCAGCGTCTGCTTCACGGTCTCCAGCCGCCGCTACCCCCTGGACCAGTGGATCGGCGACCTCGTCGAGCACACCGGGAGCGGCCGGATCCTGCGCCTCGCCCCCGGCAGCGAGATGCCCGAAGTCCTCGCGGAGGGACTCCAGTTCGCCAACGGACTGGCCCTGAGCGCCGACGAATCGTTTCTCGTCGTCGCCGAGACCGGCGCCTGCCGCCTCACCCGCCACTGGCTCACCGGCCCCCACGCGGGCCGCACCGAACCCTTCGCCGAGAACCTCCCCGGCATGCCCGACAACCTCTGGCGCGCCGGCCCCGACGGACCGATCTGGGTCTCCCTGGCGGGCCCCCGCGTCCCCCCGCTCGACCTGCTGCACCGCGCCGGCCCCGCCGTCCGCCGCCGCGCCGCCCGCGTGGCGGTCCGCGCCCCTTTCCGCCCCACCGGCACGATCGGCGTCCTCGCCGTCGACGACTCCGGCGGGACCGTCCACCACCTCGCCCGCCGTCACTCCGGCTTCCGCATGGTCACCAGCGTCTGCGAGGCGGCCGGCCATCTGGTCCTGGGCAGCCTGTGGGAGCGGGGCGTGGCCCTGTGCGAGCCGCCCACCGGTAAGTGACCCCGGCGTTACCCTGTTGACCGGCCATGATCAGGCCGTCCAGGCAGGGAGACGTACGACCATGACAGCCCCGGAGACCGAGAGCCTCCGCGTCCCCACCCCGCGGCGACCACCCGTGCTGCGCGGCCAGGCGTCCGTCGTCGCCGTCGTCGCGCTCGGCGGCGCCCTCGGGGCGACGGCCCGCTACGCGCTCTCCCTGTGGTGGCCCCTCCAGCCGGGCGGTTTCCCCTGGGCGACCTTCTGGACCAACGTCGTCGGCTGCGCGGTCATAGGCGTGTTCATGGTGGTCATCACCGACATATGGGCGGCCCACCGCCTGGTCCGCCCGTTCTTCGGCACCGGTGTCCTCGGCGGCTTCACCACCTTCTCCACGTACGCCGTCGACATCCGGAACCTGGTCGACTACGGCCACCCCGCCACGGGGCTGGCCTACCTCGCCGCGACCCTCTTCGCGGCGCTCACCGCGGTGTGGCTCGCCGCGACCACGACCCGCCGCGTCCTGAAGCGGAGGCAGCCATGACGAGGCTGACCGGCAGTGCCCTGCGTGTGACCGTGTTCGTCGGCGAGAACGACACCTGGCACCGCAAACCCCTCTACAGCGAGATCGTGCACCGCGCGCACGCGGCGGGCCTCGCCGGCGCCAGCGTCTTCCGCGGCATCGAGGGCTTCGGCGCCTCCTCCCTCATCCACACCACCCGGCTGCTGTCCCTGAGCGAGGACCTGCCCGTCGCGATCGTCATCGTCGACACCGAGGACCGGGTGCGCACCTTCCTGCCCCAGCTCGACGAACTCGTCTCGGAGGGGCTGGTGATCCTCGACGACTGCGAGGTCATCCGGTACGTCGGCCGGGACGCCGGTGACGACTCCGGCAAAACGGGCACGAAGGGTAAGAGGTCGTTGTGAACTGGCTGCTGGTCGTCGCGGGCGCCATGGTCGGCGCCCCCTTGCGCTATCTCACCGACCGGACCGTCCAGTCCCGCCACGACTCGGTCTTCCCCTGGGGCACCTTCACGGTCAACGTCATCGGCTGTCTGGTCCTGGGCCTGGTCACCGGAGCGGCGGGACCGGACCTGCGGCTCCTGCTCGGCGCGGGCCTGTGCGGGGCTCTGACCACCTACTCGACGTTCTCCTACGAGACCCTGCGGCTGGCCGAGACGGGAGCGGGGCTCCTTGCCCTCGTCAACGTCGGCGCGAGCCTGGCCGCCGGTCTGGGGGCGGCCTTCGTGGGCGTGGAGCTTGCCCAGGCGGTGTAAAACTGTGCCCGCCTTGTCTCGTCCTCCCCGCCGGAAGAACTGGATCCCATGAGCGTCATCAGCGTCGGTCAGGCCGTCGTCCTCGGAGCCGTCGAGGGGGTGACCGAGTTCCTGCCCGTCTCCTCCACCGGTCATCTGAAGATCACCGAGGGGCTCATGCACATCCCGGTCGACGACGACGCCGTCGTCGGGTTCTCGGCCGTCATCCAGGTCGGCGCGATCGCCGCCGTGCTCGTGTACTTCCGCAAGGACATCGTGCGGATCGTCTCCGCCTGGTTCCGCGGACTGCGCGACAAGGAGGAGCGGTACCACCACGACTACAAGTTCGCCTGGTGGGTCATCTACGCGACCATCCCGATCGTCGCGGTGGGACTCGCCGCCAAGCCGCTCATCGAGGGGCCGCTCGCCTCGCTGTGGGTGGTCGCGGGCTCCCTGCTCGTCGGCAGCGGTGTGATGTGGGCGGCGGACCAGATGGGCCGCCACAAGCGCGGGGAGGACGACACCACGCTCAAGGACGCGATGCTCGTCGGCAGCTCCCAGATCCTCGCCCTGCTCTTCCCCGGCTTCTCCCGCTCCGGCGCGACCATGTCCACGGCGCTCATGCTCGACCTCGACCGCGTCGCCGCCACCCGGCTGTCGTTCTTCCTCGGCATCCCCGCGCTGACCGGCGCCGGCATCTACGAGCTCAAGGACGCGCTCGGCACCGGCGCGGGCGCCGCCCCGCTGGCGGTCGGCACGGCCGTCTCCTTCGCCGTCGCCTACGCCTCTATCGCCTGGCTGCTGAAGTTCGTCGCCAAGCACTCCTTCAACGCCTTCGTGATCTACCGGCTCGTCGTCGGAGTCCTGCTCTTCGGCCTGCTGGCCACCGGCGTCCTGGACAGCTGACCGGCCCGAACGGGGCGTGAGTCGGCATTCACCTCTCACGCCCCGTGAAAATCTCCTTTCAGGCACCTTGACAGCACCCTCCCGCCGCCCGGAGTATCTCTCCCGTGAACCTGTCAGACAGCCGGACAGCCGGACAGCCCCCGCGGCGCATCAGCGCCATGGAAGCGGTGCTGGCGCATCTGCGCGCGGCCATCGAGCGCGGTGACTACGCCATCGGCGACAAGCTCCCCTCCGAGGCCGAGCTCTGCCGCACCCTGGAGATCAGCCGTCCCGTGCTGCGCGAAGCCCTGCGGGCGTTGCAGACCATGGGGCTGACCGTCTCCAAGACCGGCAAGGGCACCTTCGTGGTCGCGAGCGCCGTGGAGGACCCGACCTTCGGCGACTACGCGGCCAGCGACCTGCTGGAGGTGCGCCGGCACGTCGAGATCCCCGTCGCCGGGTACGCGGCCCTGCGCCGCACCCCGGAGAACCTCGACCACCTGGCCCATCTGCTCGACCGCATGGAGCGGGAGACGGACACCACCGCGTGGGTCGCGATGGACACGCTGTTCCATCTGGCCGTCGCCGAGGCCGCCCAGAACCCGGTGTTCCGCCGGGTCATCGAGGAGATCCGGGACGCACTGGCGCGTCAGTCGGCCTTCCTCAACGAGCTGGGCGGACGCCGCGAGCAGTCCAACCGCGAGCACCGGGCGATCGTCGAGGCGCTGCTGGACGGTTCCGAACACGACGCGGTGGAGGCCATGTCCCACCACCTCGACCGCGTCGAGACCACCCTCACCGACATCGTGCGTCCCCCTGGCAAGGGCACGGACACCCCCACGGAAGGCGAACCCCAGGCGTGAGCGAGCAGTCCCTGCACGACGGCGTGCAGAAACGTTCCGGCCATGTCGACGCGGGAGACGAGGGATACAGCAAGTCCCTCAAGCACCGGCACGTCAACATGATCGCCATCGGCGGAGCCATCGGCACCGGCCTCTTCCTCGGCGCCGGCGGCCGCCTCGCCGACGCCGGCCCCTCGTTGTTCATCGCCTACGCGGTCTGCGGAATCTTCGCCTTCCTCGTGGTCCGCGCCCTCGGTGAACTCGTCCTGTACCGCCCCTCCTCCGGCGCCTTCGTGTCGTACGCCCGGGAGTTCCTCGGCGAGAAGGGCGCGTACATCGCGGGCTGGATGTACTTCCTGAACTGGGCCACCACCGGTATCGCCGACATCACCGCCGTGGCCGTCTACACCCACTACTGGGGCATGTTCTCCGACATCCCGCAGTGGGTGATCGCGCTCGTCGCGCTCGCCGTCGTCCTCACTGTGAACCTCATCTCGGTGAAGATGTTCGGCGAGATGGAGTTCTGGTTCGCCATCGTCAAGGTGGGCGCGCTCGTGGCGTTCATGCTGATCGGCATCTTCCTGCTGGTCACCCAGCACGAGGTCGGCGACACCACCCCAGGGCCGGCCCTGATCACCGACAACGGCGGCGTCTTCCCCAACGGCCTGCTGCCCATGCTGCTGATCCTCCAGGGCGTCGTCTTCGCCTACGCCTCGGTGGAGCTGGTGGGCGTCGCGGCCGGTGAGACCGAGAACCCCGAGAAGATCATGCCGAAGGCGATCAACTCGATCATGTGGCGCGTCGGCCTGTTCTACGTCGGCTCGGTCGTCCTGCTCTCGATGCTGCTGCCCTGGAACAAGTACACCGGCGGCCAGAGCCCGTTCGTGACCGTGCTCTCCAACATCGGCATCCCGGCGGCCGGCGGCGTGATGAACCTCGTCGTCCTCACCGCGGCCATGTCCTCGCTCAACTCCGGCCTGTACTCCACCGGCCGCATCCTGCGCTCCATGGCCAAGTCCGGCTCCGCGCCGAAGTTCACCGGCGTCATGAGCCGCAGCCAGGTCCCCTACGGCGGCATCCTGCTCACCAGCGGCATCTGCGTCCTCGGCGTCGGCCTCAACTTCGTGGTCCCCGCCGACGCGTTCGAGATCGTGCTCAACTTCGCCGCGATCGGGATCCTGTCCACCTGGGGCATGATCATGGTCTGTCACCTGCTCTTCTGGCAGAAGACCGAGAGGGGCGAACTGACCCGCCCCGGCTACCGACTGCCGGGATCCCCCTGGACCGAACTCGTCACGCTGGCGTTCCTCGCCTCCGTGCTGGTTCTCATGTACGCCGACGGCGGTGTCGGACGCACCACCGTGCTGTGCCTGCCGCTGATCGTCGGGGCGCTGGTCGCCGGCTGGTACGCCGTCCGCGGCCGGGTCGCCCGGACGGCGACCGAGACCCGATCCACCGGCGCGGACACGTGATCACTCACATGAGCGCCGGGACCCATCCCACCGGTGCGGGCGCGTGACCCTTCACGTGACCGCCGATACCCCCTCCACCGGCGACCGCGCGTGATCCGCGTGGCGCTACCCGAGAAGGCAGTTATGTTCAGCAGTTCCGTCGCGGACGCACCCCTGATCCGCGAGCCCCTCCACGCTCCCGTCGCCCACCTGATACGCGGCGGGGTCGTGGAGGGCATCCACTACGGTTCCGTCGTCGTCCTCGGCGCCGAAGGCCGCGTCGGGTTCCAGCTCGGCGACATCGAGGCCGCGTTCTATCCGCGCTCGGCGCTCAAGCCGGTGCAGGCGGTCGCCATGGTGCGGGCGGGGTTGCCGCTCGACGGCGAGCTGCTCTCGCTGGCTGCCGCGAGCCATTCCGGCGAGGAGCGGCATCTTGCCGGGACGCGGCGGATCCTTGAGCTGGCCGGGGTCTCCGAGGACGCCCTGCGCAACGTTCCCGACATGCCGTTCGATCCGGGCGTGCGGGACGACTGGGTGCGGGAGGGGCGTGCGGCCTCGCGGCTGGCCCAGAACTGCTCCGGCAAGCATGCGGCGATGCTGTACACGTGCGTGCTCAACGGGTGGCCTCTTGAGGGGTATCTGGATCCCTCGCATCCGTTGCAGATCGCGATCGCCGAGGTCGTCGAGGAGCTCACGGGGCAGCGGATCGCGCGCGTGACGGTCGACGGGTGCGGGGCTCCTCTGTTCTCCGTGTCCCTGAACGGGCTGGCCCGTGCCGTCTCGCGAATCGCCTCCGCGGGGGCTGGTACCGCCGAGGCCCGGGTTGCCGATGCGATGCGTGAGCATGCGGAGATGGCTTCCGGGGCCGGGCGGGATGTCGCCGCGCTGATGCGGGCCGTGCCGGGGCTGCTGGCCAAGGACGGGTTCGAGGGTGTTCAGGTCGCTGCTCTGCCGGACGGTCGGGCGGTGGCCGTGAAGATCGCGGACGGGGCCAATCGGGCGCGGATTCCTGTGGCCGCCGCCGCGTTGGCGTGGGCCGGGGTGTCCCCGGAGCTGCTCACCGAGTTTCAGGGCGAGGCGCTACTCGGGGGCGGAGAGCCGGTGGGGTGTGTGCGGCCGGTTCGTTCGCTGGAGCCCGTTGTGGTGTCGGCTTGCGCCTAGGGATGTTGCCTCGTTCGTCGAATCGCGACTGCGGGCCGGTTGTGGCCGGTCGCGCAGTTCCCCCGCAGTTCCCCGCGCCCCTAGGGAAATGATCCCGTCCCCCTTCAGAAAGGGAACCGAACCTCATGACCTCCGTCGTCGCCCGTGCCGAACACGATCTGCTCGGGTACCGGGACGTTCCCGTCGATGCCTACTGGGGTGTGCACACGCTGCGGGCCACCGAGAACTTTCCCATCACCGGGACCCCCATCTCGGCCTATCCGCATCTCATCGACGCCCTTGCCGCCGTCAAGGAGGCCGCCGCTCTCGCCAACGAGGAGCTGGGGCTGCTGGAGCCCCGCAAGGCCGCCGCGATCGTCGAGGCGTGCCGGGAGATCCGGGACGGGAAGCTGCACGAGCAGTTCGTGGTCGACGTGATCCAGGGCGGGGCCGGCACCTCGACGAACATGAACGCCAACGAGGTGATCGCCAACCGGGCGTTGGAGCTGCTGGGGCACGCGAAGGGCGAGTACCAGCACCTGCACCCCAACGAGGACGTCAACCTGGGCCAGTCCACCAACGACGTCTACCCGACCGCCGTCAAGGTCGCGACGGTCTTCGCGGTGCGTGGACTGCTCAGGTCGATGGCTGTATTGCAGGACTCCTTCGCCCGTAAGGCGGTCGAGTTCCGTGACGTGCTCAAGATGGGCCGTACACAGTTGCAGGACGCGGTGCCGATGACGCTCGGTCAAGAGTTCTCCGCGTATGCCGTCATGATTGACGAGGACCGCAACCGTCTTGACGAGGCCGTCCAGTTGATCCATGAGATCAATCTGGGGGCCACTGCCATCGGGACCGGTCTCAATGCTCCCGCCGGGTACGCGGAGGCCGCGCGTCGCCATCTCTCCGCCCTCACCGGGCTGCCGCTCGTCACCGCCGCCAACCTGGTCGAAGCCACCCAGGACTGCGGGGCGTTCGTCCAGATGTCCGGTGTGCTGAAGCGGATCGCCGTCAAGCTCAGCAAGAGCTGCAACGACCTGCGGCTGCTGTCGTCGGGTCCGCGCGCGGGGCTCGGGGAGATCAACCTGCCGCCCGTGCAGGCCGGTTCGTCGATCATGCCCGGCAAGGTCAACCCGGTGATCCCCGAGGTCGTCAACCAGGTCGCCTTCGAGGTGATCGGCAACGACGTCGCCATCACCATGGCCGCCGAGGCCGGACAGCTCCAGCTGAACGCCTTCGAGCCGATCATCCTGCACTCCCTGTCGGAGAGCATCACGCACCTGGGCGCCGCCTGCCGCACCCTCGCCGAGCGCTGCGTCGACGGCATCACCGCCAACACCGAGAAACTGCGCGCGAGCGTCGAGAACTCCATCGGCCTGGTGACCGCCCTCAACCCGCACATCGGGTACGAGGCCGCCACCGACATCGCCAAGGAGGCGCTCGTCACCGGCCGCGGGGTCGCCGAACTGGTCCTGGAGAAGCGGCTGTTGCCCGCCGAGACCCTCGCCGACCTGCTGCGGCCCGAGGTCGTCGCCGGGAGCGGGCAGGCGCTGGCCTGACCTGGCCCAGGTGACGGATGCGCGTGCGGACCGGCCCGGAGGCACAATGGTGATCATGAGTTCGTCCATGACCTTCGAGCCGGTCCTGGAGCGTATCGCCGAGGAGATCGAGCGGACGCCGGGCCGGGGCCGCCCCGCCGACTACATCCCGGCGCTCGCGGCCTGCGACCCGCGCCGCTTCGGCATGGCCGTCGCGGAGCCCGACGGCACGGTGTACGGCGTGGGGGACTGGCGGCAGCCGTTCTCCACGCAGTCCATCACCAAGGTCTTCACCCTCGCCCTCGACCTGGCCCGCGAGGGCGACGAACTCTGGGAGCACGTGGGCCGGGAGCCCTCCGGCAACCCCTTCAACTCCCTGGTCCAGCTGGAGTACGAGAACGGCATCCCGCGCAACCCGTTCATCAACGCCGGCGCCCTCGTCGTCACCGACCGGCTGCTCACCCGTACCGGGGACGCGGCCGGCGAACTGCTCGCCTTCCTCCGCGCAGAGAGCGGCAACCCGGCGCTGGAGTTCGACGAGGAGGTCGCCGCCTCCGAGTCGGCCCACGGCGACCGCAACGCCGCCCTCGCCCACTTCATGGCGTCGTACGGCAACATCGACAACCCCGTGCCCGGCCTGCTCGACCAGTACTTCCGGCAGTGCTCCCTCCTGGCCTCCTGCGCCGACCTGGCCCTCGCGACGAGCTTCCTGGCCCGCCACGGCATCCGCGCCGACGGCACCCGGCTGCTCACCCGCAGCCAGGCCAAGCAGGTCAACGCCGTGATGCTGACCTGCGGGACGTACGACGCGGCGGGCGACTTCGCCTACCGGGTCGGCCTGCCGGGCAAGAGCGGAGTCGGCGGCGGCATCATCGCGGTGGTGCCGGGGCGGTGCACGCTGTGCGTATGGAGCCCCGGGCTCGACGAGCGCGGCAACTCGGTGGCGGGAGTGGCGGCACTGGACCGGTTCACGACGTTGACGGGCTTGTCGGTGTTCTGAGAACGGGGAGGTGACCTACCTGAGGGGCGCGGGGCCGTATCGATGTGCGGCTACCGCCGCGCGGGCGCGACCAGCCCCCACAGACCCGCACCCGACAATCGACCGCCACGGCCCCGTCAATTTCCGGCCACCTAAGAGCGAAACGCTCCCCACGTGGTCGACCTACGCCGCTGCCGAATACTCGGCCTGGCCGGAACCACCGTCCTGGCGGCAGGCGGTGAAACGGCCGGCGCCCTCCCCGTAAGGGACCTCCTCGGCCCAGCCTCCGTGCACACGGCCGTCGGCCTCATCGGCGTCTACTTCGGCGTCGTCCTGCTCATAGCGGCCTGGGCACTCCTGGGCCGCCTGATCCGGACCCACGAGCCCCCCACCCCACGCGACCTGCTCCTCGTCCTCGCCCTCTGGGCAACCCCCCTCCTCCTCGCCCCACCCCTCTTCAGCCGCGACGTCTACAGCTACCTCGCCCAGGGCGCGATGGTCGACGCGCACATGGACGTGTACACCCACGGCCCCGCCCAACTCGGCGGCCCGCTCGCCGACGAGGTCGCCCCCATCTGGCAGCACACCGCCGCACCGTACGGCCCGGTCTTCCTCGCCGTGGCCTCGGCGCTCGCCGGGCTGACCCGTGGCGAACTCCCCGCCGGCCTCTTCGGCATGCGGCTCGTGGCGCTGTGCGGGGTGGCCCTGATGGCCGCCGCGCTGCCCAGGCTCGCCCGGCACAGCGGCGCCGACCCGGCCGCCGCGCTCTGGCTGGGCGCCCTCAACCCGCTGGTGCTGCTGCACCTGGTCGCGGGCGCCCACAACGACGCGATCATGCTCGGCCTGCTCGGTGCGGGCCTGGTCGCGGCCCTCGGCCGTTGGCCGGTCGTCGGCGCCGTGCTCGTCACCCTCGCCGCGCTGGTCAAGGCGCCCGCCGTCCTCGGGCTCGCCGCGGTCGTGGTTCTTCAACTGCGTACCGGCCGCCGCCCGGCGCAGGCCGTCCTGACCACCGTTCTCGCCGCCGCGGCCACCACGGTCGCCGCGACCGCCCTGGCGGGGACGGGGTACGGCTGGATACGCGCTCTCGACACGCCCGTCTCCCCGCAGAACTGGGCCCTCACCAGCCTCCTGGGCCGTGCCACCGGCGCTCTGCTGGAACGCCTCGGCAGCGATCTGGCACCCCTGGCCGTACCGGCCTGGCACGCGCTCGGACTCGCGCTCACCACGGTCCTCGTCGCGGCCATCTGGTGGCGGCTACGACCCCGCCCCGTGTACGCGCTGGGACTGAGCCTCGCCGCGGTGGCCGCCTTCGGCCCGGCGATCCGCCCCTGGTACGCCCTGTGGGGCCTGTTCCTGATCGCCGCCGCGGCCCCCACGACCTCGGTACGGCATCGGGTGGCGGCCGTGACCGGCGCCCTCGCGCTCGCCACCCTGCCCAGCGGCGGCCCGGCCGACGCGGGACAGCTGGTGCTCGCCGTCTCCGGAGGCGTGCTCGCCGTGGTCGTCCTGTGGCAGGCCCACCAGGCGGACCGGGCTCCGGCGTGGGGTCGTACGGCATGAACCCGCCCCGCACCGACCGCGGCCGACTGTTGCTGCTCCTCGCGCTCGCCACCGCCGTCACCGCGTTCACCGCGACCGTGCCGCTGCTGCGCGACTGGTTCGACCTGCGGGTCTACTACGGCACCGTCGACAGCTGGATCCATCACGGCGGACGCATCTACGACTACCGGGTCCCCGGCACGACGTACGGCTTCACCTACCCGCCCTTCGCCGCCGTCGCGATGCTGCCGATGGCGCTGCTCCCGCTGTCCGCCGCGATCGCGGGGTCCGTGCTGCTCAACGCGGCGGCGCTGGCGTGGATCGGGCGGATCCTGACCGGACGGCGGCTCAGCCGGTTCGGCTGGTACGGCGCCGGTCTCGCCGTCTGCGGGCTCGCGCTGTTCGAACCGGTGCGGGACACGTTCAGCTTCGGGCAGGTCAACCTTCTGCTGCTGGCGCTGGTGCTGACCGACGCCTGGCTGCTGGCGACCGGCCGGGGGAGCCGGGCGGGGTGGGGCATCGGCCTTGCGGCGGCCGTCAAGCTGACCCCGGCCCTGTTCATCGGGCTCCTGCTGCTGGCCGGGCGCCGCCGGGCCGCCGCCGTAGCGACGGCCGTGGCCACAGGCGCCACCGCGCTGGCGGTCTGGGTGGCCCCGGACGCCTCCCGCTTCTACTGGACGCGGGCGATGTGGGACACGACGAGGGTGGGCCGCCTGGACTATGTCTCCAACCAGTCGCTGCAAGGGATTCTGGCGCGCCTCGGGGAGACGGACCGGGCGGCCTGGGCGGTGGCGGTCCTGCTGGTCCTGGGCGTCTGGGCGGTCCGTGCGCGCGGGGCGGCTGACGCGGGCGAGTGGACGGCGGCCTTCGCCCTCACCGGCCTGACCGCGTGTCTGATCAGTCCGATCACCTGGGTGCACCATCTGGTGTGGCTGCTGCCGGCCCTCGCCGTGCTGGTCCGCGCCGGGCACCCGCGCGTGGCGGGCGCCCTGTACGCGGTGCTGTGCACCAGTGTGGTGTGGCTGTGGTTCGACGACGCGTCGGGCGTCGACGGGTTCCTCGGCAGCAACACGTACACCTGGATCACGCTCGGTCTGCTGCTGTGGCTGCCGACCGGTCAGCCGCGTGCGGCCCGGTTCCGCCTGCCGCGCAGGGCGAAGGCGACGACGGCCGCGCCGAGTGTGGACGAGCCCACGACCAGCCCGGCCCGCGTCCAGCCGGGCTCGTTGTCCGGCACGGGTGCGACGGCCGCGGGGAGTGCGGCCGGTCCGGGGCGCGGCCTGACGCGCAGGGCGTCCAGCGAGCCCACCGCGGCGACGTGCCCGGCCGCGCCGAACCCCCAGTCGAGCAGCTCCCGCGCCTCCTCGTACACGGCGAAGCCGCCGCCCGCCTGAGGGTTCATGACGGTGACGACGAGGGTGCGCCCGCCCCGCTTCGCTGCGGCGACCAGGGTGTTCCCGGCATTGCTGGTGTAGCCGTTCTTGATCCCGATCAGCCCGTTGTACGGTTCCACGCCGTCGGCGCCGGTGAGCAGGCGGTTGGTGTTCTGGATGGCGTACGACCATCCGCCGCCCCCGGGGAACTCGGCCACGGCCGTGCGGCAGTACCGCGCGAAGTCGGGGTTGTGCAGCCCCGCCCGCCCGAAAACGGCGAGGTCATAGGCGGACGAGACCTGGCCCGGCGTGTCGTACCCGTCGGGGGAGCGCACATGCGTGTCGAGGGCGCCCAGCGCGCGGGCCTTGGCCTGCATCCGGGTGGCCGTGGAGCGCCAGCCGCCGCTGAGTCCGGCCAGGACGTGCACGGCGTCGTTGCCGGAGTTGAGGAAGACCCCGCGCCACAGGTCGGCGACCTTGTACGTCTGTCCCTCGCGCACCCCGACCAGACTGCTGCCGTCGCCGACGTCCGCCAGTTCGTCGTCGCCGACCCGGTGCCGGATCCCTCCGGGCAGCAGGGGCAGCACCGTCAGCGCGAACAGCGTCTTGAGCGTGCTGGCCGGCGGCAGCCTGCGATGCGCGTCGTGCGCCGCGAGCACCTCCCCGCTGTCGGCGTCGGCCACGACCCAGGAGAGCGCGGAGACGTCCGGGACGCGCGGTGCCTCCATGAGCGGCCGCACCTGGGTGCCGGACCGGTACAGCAGCCGCGGCTGCGGGGCGGAGGCCTGTTGCCCGCCGGGTGCGTCGGGGTCGGAGCCGGTGGACGCGACGGCCGAGGCGGGGGCGAGCACGAGCAGACTCGCCGTGCACAGCGCACAGGCCGACACCACAGTCCGGGAAGGAAATCTGATGGTCATACCGCAAACGTAGAAACGGACCCGCCGTCTACGGCGCTGCCCGGGCCGGGGCGAGGCGCGCGAGCACCCGGACGGGGGATGAACCGGCGGGGCGTCAGGCGCCCGTCCATCGGTCGGGCCGGCCGGACCGGTCGACGGTGCGTCAGACCGTGGGCAGCGTCGGCTGGATGCGGTGCAGGAACGTCGCGTTGTCCGGGGTCTCGCGCATGCGGGCCAGCAGCGTCTCCAGGCCGTCCTTGTTCTGAAGGGCCCGGCGCAGGCCGCGTACGGCGGTCAACTCGGCCGGGGGCAGGAGGAGTTCCTCGCGGCGGGTGCCGGAGGGATTGACGGCCACGGCCGGGAAGACACGGCGGGCGGCGAGTTCGCGGTCGAGGCGGAGCTCCATGTTGCCGGTGCTCTTGAGCTCCTCGAAGAAGAAGTCGTCGGCCCGGGAACCGGTCTCCACCAGGGCGGTGGCCAGGATGGTGAGCGAGCCGCCCTCCTCGGCCGTCCGGGCGGCGCCGAAGAAGCGCTTCGGGCCGATCAGCGCGGTCGCGTCCACACCACCGCTGAGCGTGCGGCCCCCGGCGGCGGCCGCGTTGTTGTGCGCCCGGCACAGCCGGGTCAGGGAGTCGAGCAGGATCACGACGTCCTCGCCCGCCTCGACGAGCCGCTTGGCCCGCTCGATGACGAGCTCGGCGAGCGCGATGTGCTGCCTGGGCGTCCGGTCGAAGGTGGAGGCGTACACCTCACCGCGCACGGAGCGCCGCATGTCGGTGACCTCCTCCGGCCGCTCGTCGAGGAGCACCACCATGAGACGGCACTCGGGGTGGTTGCCGGCGACGGCCGCCGCGATCTGCTGGAGCAGCACCGTCTTGCCGGTCTTCGGCGGCGCCACGATCAGCCCGCGCTGTCCCTTGCCCACGGGGGCGAGCAGATCGGTGACGCGGCCGGTCAGGCCGGACGCGGGGTGTTCGAGGCGGATGCGCTCGCGCGGGTGAAGCGGTGTCAGGTCGCCGAAGCGGCGACGGTTCTTGTCGGGGGTGCGGCCGTTGACCCGGGCGACCTCGGTGAGGGCGCGCTGGGTGCCGCGCACACCGTCGACGAGGTCGCCCTTGCGCAGGCCGTGGCGGCGGATCAGCGTGGGGGAGACCTGAAGGTCGGTGGGCTGGGACAGCAGGTCGGCGGAGCGCAGATGGCCCTTGCCGCTCGCGTCGATGTCGAGGACGCCGGTGACGGCGCGGACCGGGGGTTCCTGCTGCTGGACCGGGGGGTGTTCGAGAGTGGTGGTCATGGTGGTGAGTCCTTTCACGGACGTACGGCATGAGGCATACGGAAGGGAGGGAGGCCGCGAACGAGAGGGAAGGCGGACACAGCGCCTTCGAGCGGCGGGGAAACCACACGGCGGATCTGTCGATCACGAGGATGTGGTGGAGAGAGGCCGGTACGACGACCGGCGAACTGTGGAGAGAACTGGCACCGGCGCCCACGACTGGGCGTACACAAGTGCTAGCAGGACCGTACCACGCCGGGTCAGCGGGTGGCGAGGAGTCCGTAGAGAAGGGGGATGCGCGGCTCGGGGAGACGCCACCAGCCGGACCCCGTGCGCTCCATCCGCGGCCAGCGCGGCCAGGGCAGCTCGTCGCTCTCGGTGAGGCGCCGGACGGTCAGTCCTGCTCCCACCAACGCGTTGAGGACCTCGCTTATTCCGTGCATCCACTCGTAACTGTCCGTGGCCCCCTCGACGGGCGGCCCGTCGGTGTACGTGTGTGTCGCGTCCCGGTGCACGGCTCCGCCGCCGCCCAGGTAGTCGTGACGCAGCAGCAGTTCGGGGCCTTCACCCGGGGCGGGCTTGGGGCCCAGGGAGTTGAGGAGGGGATGGAACTCGACGAGGTACAACCGCCCGCCGGGACGCAGGAGTCGGCTGACCACGCCCGCCCACCGTGCCAGGTCGGGCAGATAGCACAGCGCGCCCTTGCCGGTGTAGACGACGTCGAACCGCCGTCCGTCCAGGGCCTCCACGGCGTCGTACACATCGGCCTGGACATAGCCGACGTCGAGGCCCGCCTTCGCCGCGATGTCCCGTGCCGCCGCCACCGACGCCGCGGAGAAGTCGAGGCCGGTCGCGCGGGCACCGCGCTGGGCGAAGGCGAGCGTCTCCGTACCCAGATGGCACTGGAGATGGAGCACGTCGCGGCCGGAGAGGTCACCGAGGTCGTCCCACTCGAAGTCGGCGAACCAGCGGGCGGGGTCCAGATCCTCGTCGAGCCCGTAGAAGCGGCTGGCGAGATGGACGGGCGTGCGGGCGTCCCAGTTCGCCTGGTTGGCCCGCATGAACCGCGCGTGCTCCTCGGTGCTCATGACGTCATCCAACCCCCAACCGGCGGGGAACGGGGGGAAGAAGTCCGGATCGGCCGGGGTTGGCGTGGCCGTACGGCCCATGTCGACGAGAAACCGACGTTGCCGAGAGGGGCACGCGATGCGCGCACTGATCGTGGACCAGGAAGTACCCGGACGGCTGCGTCCGGGAGACGCGCCCGACCCGCAACCCGGGCCGGGCCAGGTGCTCGTGGAGGTGCGGCACACCTCCCTCAACGCCGCCGAGCTGTATTTCGCCGAGCACGGAGAGCCCGGTCAGGTGATCGGCTTCGACTCGGCCGGCGTCGTGGTGCGGGCCGCGGCCGACGGCGACGGGCCGGTGGTGGGAAGCCGGGTCGTGGGGTTCGGGGAGGGCGGCGGTTTCGCCGCGCTGCGCGCCCTGGACGTGGCCGACCTGGCCGTCGTCCCGGACGGCGTCGACCTCGGCGAGGCCGCCGCCCTGCCGGTCGCCGCGGGCACCGCCCTGCGCGCGCTGGAACAGGCGGGACCACTGCTCGGCCGCCGGGTCCTGGTCACCGGCGCGTCCGGCGGGGTGGGCGGCTTCGCGGTGCAGCTCGCGGCGCTCGGCGGGGCGTACGTCATCGGTGTGGCCGGGTCCGAGGACGGACGCCGGTGGGTGGGCGAGCTCGGGGCCGACGAGGCGGTGTCCGGCCCGGAACGGGTGACGCGGCCGGTCGACATCGTCATCGACACCGTGGGCGGCGCCCAACTGGTTACCGCCTATGGCCTGTTGGCGTCCGGCGGCACTCTCCAGAGCGTCGGCTGGGCATCCGGCGGGGAGGCCGCGCTGCCGGTCGGCTCCACCCTGGGCAGCCCCGCGCCCCGGTCGGTCGTGTCGGTCTACAACGGCGGCGGCCTCACCGACCGCCGCGCGCAGCTGGACCGCCTGCTCGCCCTGGTCGCCGCCGGCAAGCTCCGGGTGCCGGTCGGCTGGCGCGGCCCGTGGGACAAGGTCGCGGACGCCGTGGCCGCGTTGAGCGAGCGCCGGCTGCGGGGGAAGGCGGTGCTGGACGTGGGGTAGCCGGCCCGGCCCCGGGCGCAGTAGGCCGGTCCGCGCCCGGACCGGCCTACTGCGCCGCATACCAGCCATACGAACCCCCGATGGCGATTCGCCGACGCATTTCTTGTTCTGGCCAAACCCCCTCCCTACGCTGCCACCACCGCACTTCGGCGGGACGGAACAAGGGGCTTGAACAATCATGGGTCGACTGGCGGGAAAAATCGCCTTCATCAGCGGAACGGGAGCCGGAATCGGCCGCGCGGCCGCCCAGATATTCGCGGCTGAGGGCGCGCTGGTATTCGGCTGTGACATTGACGAGGACAGTGCGGCCGAAACCGTGGAAATGATCGAGAAGGCCGGGGGAGTCATGCGCTCCCTCGCCCCCGTCGACCTGTCCACCGAGGCCGGGGCCCGGGAGTGGATCGACGCCGGGATCGAGGCCTTCGGCGGGATCGACATCCTCTACAACAACGCCTCCGCGCTGCGGAACGGGCCGTTCGAGACGATGCCGGCCGACGACTGGTACTTCACCATCAGGAACGAGCTCGACATCCCGTACTTCTGCACGCGGGCGGCCTGGCCGCACCTGATCGCCCGCGGTGGCGGCGCCGTGCTCAACGTGGCGTCGGTGGCCGCCGTGCGCGGCGCCCCGTTCATGCCGATGGTGCCGCACGGCGCGGCCAAGGGCGGGGTGCTGGCGATGAGCAAGCACCTGTGCGCGGCCGGCGCCCCGCATCACATCCGCGTCAACACCATCGCCCCCGGCATGACCAGGACCTCGGCCACCGCTCCCTTCCTCGACGACCCGGACGGCCCGAGAGCCCAGCTGGAGGCGCGGATCCCGGTCGGCCGGGTCGGTGAGCCGGAGGACATCGCGCGGGCCGCCGTCTTCCTCTGCTCCGACGAGGCGGCCTTCGTCAACGGCGCGAACCTCATGGTCGACGGCGGCGACAGCGCCATGGCGGGCTGATGTGGACGTGCGCTTCGACCACGTGGGCGTCAACGTACGGGATCTCGACGCCCAAACCGCCTGGTACCAGGCCGCGTTCGGACTGAAGCCGGTCTTCGAGTTCCGTCTCGAAGGCCCCGGCCTCAGCGGTGTCGTCCTGGAACATCCGCACGGCTGGCGCCTCGAACTGCTGGCCCGCACGGGCTCCGCACCGGGCCTCAGGGCCCCCGACCCGATCACCGCCGTCCTCACCGAGGGATACGGCCACTTCGCGGTCACCACCCCTGAACTCGACCCCGTCCACGCGGCCCTGGTGGCCCATGGAGCGGGCGAGGCCGTCGCACCGGGACCGTCCCCCGAGCCCGGAGTGCGCATGGCCTGGGTCACCGACCCCGAGGGAAATCTCATCGAACTCATAGAGCGACGGAGTACGGAATGACAAGCGTGCTGAAAAGACTCGACAGGGGAACCCTCATAGCCTGCTGTCTGGCCGTGGCCGCCGCACAGCTGTGTATTACCGTGCCCTCGCCCATCAACGGCGAAATACAGGCCGCATTCGGCGCATCCGGTTCTCAGGTGGCGTGGGTGACGTCCGCCTTCATTCTGCCCACCGCGATTCTCGAGCTGAATTTCGGTGTGGTGGGCGATCTGTTCGGCCGTAAAAGGCTTCTGGTGCTCGGCGGATTCGTGCTCGCGCTCGGTGAGCTGCTGAACGCGACCTCCCAGAACATCGAGATGCTGTGGATCGGCCAGGCCCTGGCCGGTATCGGTGCCGCCGCGCTCTTCCCCAGCTCCCTCGCGGTGATCGCGGCCGCCACCCCGGACGAGAAGGACCGGGCGAAAGCCGTGTCCACCTGGGCGCTGAGCATCTCCCTCGCCTCGGCCGTCGGCCCGCTGTCCTCCGGTGTGCTCGCCACCGTCGCCGACTTCCGCTGGGCGTTCGTACCGCCGGTCGTCCTCGGACTGATCGTCGGCGTCTCCAGCTGGTTCCTGGTCACCGACTCCAAGGCCCCCGAGGGCCGCGCCCTGGACTGGCCCGGCCAGATCACCGTCGCCGTCGGACTGACCGCTCTGCTCTGGGGCATCATCGAGGGCGGCGAGCGCGGCTGGAGCAGCCCGGCGATCGTCGGCACCCTGTCCCTCGCCGCGGTGGCCCTGGCCGCCTTCGTCGTCGTGGAGAAGCGTGCCGACTCGCCCATGTTCAACTTCGACCTGCTGAAGATCCCGTCGTTCGCGGCGGCGGCCGTGGTGGCGCTGGCCGGCATGTTCGGCTTCATCGGCACCGCCTACTGCGTCTCCATCCGGCTCGGCGCCGTCATGCACCTCAGCGCGCTCAAGGCCGGCATGCCGTTCGTGATCCTTCAGCTCATCCCGCTGCTCCTCGCGCCCGTGCTGAGCAGGATGCTCACCCGGGTGGAGCCGCGCCTGCTGCTGGTCGGCGGACTGCTGCCGATGGCCGCCGGCCAGTTCTGGATCGCCGCCCTGCCCATCACCACCACGTCCCTGGCCGCCTTCATCGGCCCGGTGCTGCTGCTCGGCATCGGCTTCATCTGCGTGGTGTCCTCGCTGACCTCGGCCGCCGTCAACGCCGTACCGCTCAACATGACCGGCATGGCCTCCGGCGCGACCAGCCTGGTCCGTGAGTTCGGCCAGGGTCTCGGCCCCGCCGTGATCAGCACGGTCGCGATGAGCCTCGCGTCCTCCGCGCTGGTGGGCAAGCTGTCCGGCGCGGACGCGGGGATGGAGGCGGCCGCCGGTCCGCTCGCCGTCGTCAACGCCGGCAGCGACAGCGCCCGCGCCGCCGCCCAGGACGCCCTCGCCCACGGCATGGCCGTCGGCGTGGTCATCTGCGGCTGCGCCTCCCTGCTCGGCGCGGTGGTCACCCTGCTCCTGGTCCGCAAGAGCACCGCCCGCTCGACGGTCGACGCGGCGGTGCAGCCCGCGGCCGTCTGACCGACGGACAGCGAAAAGGGCCGGGGCGACAAGCCCCGGCCCTTTCCTGTGTCAGGCGCCCGGTGCGTCCAGCGCGTTCGTGATCGCCTTCACCCCGCCGTGCGCCGCGTACCCGCCGTCGACCGTGATCTCCGCGCCGTTCACGTACGACGACTCGTCCGACAGCAGATAGACCACCAGCGGCGCCACCTCGTCGGCCGTGCCGGGGCGTCCCTGCGGGGTCATCGCCAGATGGGCCTCGACGAACACCGGGTTCGCGGTGGCCATCAGGGGCGTCTCGATGTAGCCGGGGTGGATGACGTTCGTACGGATGCCGCGGGGCGCCAACTCCAGTGCCGCCACCTTGGAGAGGCCGCGCAGGGCCCACTTGCTGGCCGTGTAGGCGACCGCGTGGTGCGCGGTGAGTCCGGCCACCGAGCCGACGTTGACGATGGCGGAGCCCGGCGGCATCAGCGGGGTGAGGGCCTGGATGCCGAGCAGGGCGCCCGTGGTGTTGACCGCGAACGCCCTCTCCCAGTCGGCGAGTTCGACCTCGCCGAGGCGGGCCCGCATCGGGATGCCCGCGTTGTTCACCAGCCCGTGCACGACGTCGAGGCCGCCCCTGAGGGCGGCCCAGTCGTCCGGCGAGGACACGTCCAGATGCCGGTAGCGGACGTCGAGGCCGTCGGCGCGCAGGGACGCGGCGAGCTTCTCGCCCGTCTCGTCCAGGACGTCGGTCGCGACGACCGTGGCGCCCGCACGGGCGGCCGCCGTCACCTCCGCGGCTCCCTGGCCCTGTGCGGCTCCGGTGACGACGACGGTACGGCCCTGAAGACGCGTACGGCTCACGGCTCCTCCTGCGTTGGTTCGGGATGTCTCCCGTCCACGCTAGGAAGCGACGGGCAGCTCCGGAAACGCGTGTTCACCATGGCTGTCATCCGCGGCGGCGATCTCCTCCCCGAGCGAGGCGCCGATCCGCCGGACCGTCTCCCGCAGCCAGCGATGGGCCGGGTCGGAGTGCCGGTTGTGGTGCCAGTACATGGCCTCCACCAGCGGTACGTCCGGGAACGGCGTCGGTACGACGGCACAGCGCGCGAAGGACTCGTAGCGCCGGGCCAGCCGCTCGGGCACGAGGGTGACCAGATCGGTGCCGCCGACCAGGAATGGCAGCACATTGAAGCCGGGCGTGCTGACCTGCACCTTCGGCGTGATGCCGAGGGTCTCCAGCTGGCGGTCGGCGGGCGTCAGCTTGCCGATGGCGCACGCCGCGTGCGGCATCTCCGCCAGGTCGCGCAGGGTGAGCCGGCCGTTCACCAGCCGGGGATTGTCGGGGTCGACCAGACACACGAACCGGTCGTGCATCACGGTCTCGCTGACCCCCGGCAACTGGTAGCCGAGCGGCACGATCATCAGGTCCTGGCAGCGCAGATGCGTCTCGGTCTCCAGCTGTCCGACGACGATCGGGTGGAAGTCGATGCGGACCCCCGGCGCCTCCTCGGCGATGACCCGCAGCAAGGGCTCCACGAGCACCGTCATCACATAGTCGGACATCACCACGGAGAACCGCTGCCGACTGCGGGTCGGGTCGAAGTGCCTGGTCAGCGAGAGGGCCTCCTCCGCCTTGTGCAGAGAGGACTGCACGACGGGCAGCAGTCGCTCGGCCAGCGGGGTCAGCTCGTACTCGCGGCCCACCCGCACCAGCAGCTCGTCGTTGAAGTGCCGGCGCAGCCGGGCCAGCGAGCCGCTCATCGCGGACTGGCTGGTGGACAGGCGCACACCGGCGTGCGTGACGTTCTTCTCCTCCAGGAGTGCTTCCAGTGCCACCAGAAGATTGAGATCGATCGCTCCGAGTCCCACGGATGCCCCTTCCGGCCGCGTCTTTGAAGCCTGGTTCCGGAGCGTAGACAACGCTCCGCCCCCGAGGAAGAGCTCGGGGGCGAACTCACAGGGATGCGATAAGAACCATGTGAGCGGTGAATATGTGCAGGTCAGCCTCTGCCCTAGGGGCGAGGCGTCCGGCCGCGCTCACGGGCCCGTGGCAGATACACGTCGCGGCGGCCGGGCACGATCCGGTTGCGGAGCGTGCCCAGCCGCTCCACGGTCAGCGTCACCTCGTCGCCCGGCTTCAGGGGCGGCGGTGTGCGTTCGCCGAGGCGCCCCCAGAACTCCGCGAGCGCGCCCCAGCCACAGGTGCCCGAGCCCAGGATGTCCCCGGGGTGGACCCAGGCGTCCCGGGCGGCGTAGGCGACCATCTCCTCGAAGGTCCAGGACATGTGGGCGAGGCTGTCCCGGCCGATGAGCTCCCCGTTGAGCGTGACCGTCATCTCCAGGTCGAGGAACCCGTCGGCGTCCCGCCGGTCCGCCACCTCGTCGGCGGTGACCAGGTACGGGCCGAGCGTGTTGGCGAAGTCCTTGCCCTTGGAGAAGCCCAGCCCCAGGTTCTTCTCCGGCTTCTGGAGATCCCGCGCCGACCAGTCGTTGAAGACCAGGTAGCCCACGATGTGCTCCCGGGCCTGCTCCGGAGTGAGATCACGCCCACCGCGTCCGATCACCGCGCCGACCTCCAGCTCGAAGTCGAGCACCGAGCACCCGGCCGGGATCGGGACGTCGTCGTGCGGGCCGTACCCCGCGTGCGGGTTGGTGAAGTAGAACGCGGGCGCCCGGTACCACTCCTCGGGCACGTGCTCCAGCCCGTCCAGCGACTTCGACACACCCTCGATATGCGCCTCGAAGCCGACGAAGTCCCGGATGGACGGGGGCTTGAGGGGAGGCAGGAGCCGCACCTGATCCACGGTCAAGTCGCTGTGAGAATCGAGGGCTTCGGCCCCCGCCGTGTGCAGCGCGTCCGTCTCGATCAGCTCCAGCACGCTCACCGGCAGCGGATGGACGACCCCGTCCCGCACCACACCGGCGCGCTCCACGCCCTCGTACTCGTATGTCGCGAAACGCATCGCTCACTGCTCCCAGTGGTTGGTGTTGGTGACGGTCCCGGCGCTGAGACAGCCGGCGAAGAGCCCCTTCGGATCGCGTACGGCCCGGATCTCCTCAAGCCGCCGCCACTGGGCGTCGCCCATGAACCTCAACTGCCGCACGGTGAAGTCGGAGTCGCCGAGATACTGGCCCGCGGTCACCGGCTGCATGGCCGCCATCGCCCCGTCCAGCCAGGCGCGCAGCTCCGCGTCGCGCTCGGGCTCGTCGTGGACGACGTAGGTGGCGCAGTAGATCTCCGACTGCAAGGAGAAGGCCATGTCGGGGAGTTGGCGGAGCGGTGCCATGGAGAACCAGATGGTGAAGGTCTGCCGGGTGGGGTGCTCGGTGAACGCCCTGCGCATCGCCGGGACGACGTCCTCCGCCGGGCCGGTCAGCCAGGCGTTGTCGACGAGATAGCGGTGGCCCTCGGGGTTGGCGGTGCGCTGGCCGTCCAACTGCGCGGCGAATGTGGTGGGTTGGGCTTCGACGCGGAACAGCGCACGGTCCGCGTACGGGTTGGCGTGCAGCGGAGCGAGGGCCTTGGCGGCCTCCTCCGGGGTGTCCGTCATCGACACGCCCGTCACCAGCAGCACAGGCCCGTCCAGGTCGGGCGGGGTCTGGGTGAGGGCGACGATCTCGACCAGGTCGGAGACCGTGTGGTGCATGCCGTGCAGCCAGGTCATCACCTCGTCGAAGAGGTCCAGCGGATAGGCGTGCACGGTGTGGGCCAGATGCCCCGGCAGCGGGCGGGTGCGCAGATGGAAGCGGGTGACCACGCCGAAGAAGCCGGGTCCTGCGCCGCGGGCCGCCCAGTAGAGGTCGCTGTTCCGCGTCTCGTCGGCGCGCACCAGCTCACCCTCGGCGGTGACGACGTCGAGCGCGACGATGTTCTCCGCCGCCCAGCCCCAGCCGCGCGCGTTCCAGCCCTGCCCGCCCTGGAGCAGGAAACCGCCGATGCCGACGGAGGGGCAGTGTCCGCCGTTGAAGAAGCGGCCGAACTCGCCGAGGTACGGGTTGAGTTCGTCGCCGCCCTTGACGCTGGGCGTCGCCGTCACGAGCCCGGTCCTCGGGTCGTACGCCATCTCGCGGAAGTTGCCGAGGTCGATGAGCAGCGCGTTCCGGCGCACCGACCAGGCGGCCCAGCTGTGGCCGCCGGAGCGGACGGCGACCTGCCAGCCGCGTTCCAGGGCGAGTCGTACGCCCTCGACGACGTCCTGCTCGGTGTGTGCTTCGAGGACGGCGGCGGGCAGCCGGTCGGTGGGGCGGCGGCCGTTGAAGACGCGGCCGAGGCAGGCCTCCTCGAAGTCGGGGTCGTCGGGCAGATGGAGCGTCCCGGTGAACATGCGCGTCCTCACTTCACGGCGATCGGGTTGACGGGCGCGCCGACCGCGCCGGTCACCGGCAGGGGGGCCGCGACCAGCAGGAACTCATGGACGCCATCGGCCGCGCAGTCCTCGGCGAGTGCCTCCAGGTCCCACATCTCACCGAGTGGCAGCCCCATGTTGGGGATCGCGATCTGGTGCAGCGGGGACATCGCCGGCTCGGCGAACTCGTACGGGCGGACCTCAAGTCCCCAGGTGTCGGCGGCGATCGCGGCGATCTCGGTGCGGTGCAGCCAGCCGAGGGTGGTGAAGGACAGTCCGGGGGCGTCACCGGCCGCGTAGGTGCCCCAGCCGCCGAGCCGTCGCACCCGGCCGAGCTGGCCGGTGCGGACGAGGACCAGGTCGCCGCGGCGGACCGTGGAGGTGGCGCCCTGCGCCTCGATCGTGGCGCGCAGATGCTCCTCCAGGATGGCGAAGCCGTCAGGGAGTTCACCGTTCGTGTCGCCGACCGCACGGCCCACGTCGAGCAGGACACCGCGCCCGGTGAAGGCGTCCCGCATGTGCTCGATACCGGTGACGGAGTCCCCGTCGCCGTTGACGATGGTGCACGGACGCCCGTTCCAGGCCCGCTTGTTGTCGTAGATGTGGCCCAACCCGTCCCACTGGGTGGAGGCCTGAAGGGGCATCACGACGTGGTCGTCGGCGCCGCCGAAGCCGTGCGGGAAGCCCTGCGTCCCGGCCGCCGCGTCGGAGCCGGTGTCCTTCATGTAGTGGACCGGGTTGATCCGGCCGCGGAAACCGCGCTGCGGACCGTCCTCGTTGAAGTCCAGCGCCAGGGAGAAGGGCCGCCCCCGCCGGACCAGACCGGCCGCGTGGGCGCGGATCGCGTCGTCGATGAAGTTGAGGGTGCCGAGCACGTCGTCCTCGCCCCAGCGCCCCCAATTGCGGTAGGCCGCACGGGCTTTGGCGAGCTCCTCCTCGATCGGTCCCAAGGTCATCGCGTACGTCCTTTCAGGAGGAGGTCGAGGGCGTTGCCCCCGGCGACGGCGGTACGGTCGGCCGGGGCGAGACCGGCGGCGTCAAGGCGGGCCACAGGATCGTCGACGCCCATGTCGAAGGGGTGGTCGGTGCCGAGGACGACCCGGTCGGCGCCCACCTCCTCGACCAGGTGGCGCAGGGCGCGCGGGGTGTAGACGAGCGCGTCGAACCACATGCGGCGCAGATACGCGCTGGGCGGCTCGGCACAGCCGCGCGCGTCCCGCCGTACCCGCCACGCGTGGTCGGAGCGTCCGATGTACATCGGCAGATAGCCGCCGCCGTGCGCGGCGACCAGCTTCAGGCGGGGGAAGCGGTCCAGGACGCCCGTGAAGATCAGACGGGAGAGGGCGACCGCGGTCTCGACCGGCTGGCCGACCGTGTTGCCCAGGTAGTGGGTCGCGAGCCGGGCGCCGAGGGAGCAGCCCCACGGGTGCACGAAGACGACTGCGCCGAGCTCCTCGGCCTTGTGCCACACGGGGTCGTGGACGGGGTCGGCGAGTTCACGGCCGTCGACGGTCGTGGAGACGCTGCCCCCGTACAGCCCGTGCTCGGTGACGGCCCGGTCCAGGAGGGCGACGGCGAGGTCCGGGTGCTGGAGGGGGATCGTGCCGAGGCCGAACAGCCGGTCCGGGGCCTCGGCGCAGTGCGCGGCGACGGCCTCGTTGGTGGTGCGGGCGAGGTCGAGGGCCAGGTCCGGGTCGGCCCAGTAGTGGTGCATCGGCATCGGGCCGACCACCTGGACGTCGACGCCCATCGCGTCGAGGTCGGCGAGGCGCGCCCCGACGTCCGTCAACCGGACGGCCAGGCCCTGGAGTTGGGCCCGGTTCACGGCCAGCGACTCGGGGGAGTGGGCGCGCTGCTCCGCCGCCAGCTCGGCGGCCAGCCCCGGCGCGCCGGCGACCAGGGCATCGGCGGCCGGGACCGCGAGATGCCCGTGGAAGTCGACGACGGGGCTGTTCATGCGGCCGCCGTCAGTGACTGAAGGGTCTCCGACATGATGCGGGCCGGGTCGGCGCCCGGTGTGCCCGGGTGGATCTCCCACTCGGCCAGGCGCAGCGAGTTCTCCAGCACCATCCGCACCCGGGGCAGCCGCCGGGTCATGAAGTCCCCGAGCGCCCGCTCCACCGGCTCGTCCCCGGTGACCAGCTCCGCGAGCAGCACCGCGTCCTCCATGCACATCGCCGCGCCCTGCGCGATCAGCGGCGGACAGGCGTGGGCGGCGTCGCCGACGACCATCACACGGCCCCGGTGCCAGGGCTCGTCGACGAGGACCGCCTCGATCCACCGGTAGTCCACCGCCGTGTCGTCGGGCAGCGAGGCGATCACCTCGCCCCACAGGCCGCCGTAGCCGGCCCCGCGCTCCCGCAGCAGCGCCAGCGGGGCGCGCGGGCCGACGAGGGAGGCGTCCAGGTTCTCGTCGAGGAGGTAGGCGTAGCACTGGTCGGGGGAGATCGGGCTGTAGCCGGCCTTGAAGCGGGGGCCGCCGTAGTACACCTCGGCGCAGTCCATCTCGGGCGGGCGCTGTCCGACGACGCGGAAGATGGACATGCCGACCGGGTGGGGCTTCGTCGCGATGCCGATGAGGCCACGCATCGCCGAGTTGATGCCGTCGGCGCCCACCACCAGGTCGTAGCGCCCGGTCGAACCGTCCGTGAAGGTGACGTCGACATGGTCGGCGGACTGGTCGAGGCGCTCGACGCTCAGACCCAGTCGGACGGTGACGCCGTGGTCGTGCACTGCGTCGCACAGCGCGTTCTGGAGGTCGGAGCGCAGGGCGCCCGCCGTCGACGGCAGATCCGGGCCGCCCGTGTGCGGGGTGTCCAGCTGGACGATCAGCCCGCCGTCGGCCCGGCGCAGCCGCATGATGTCGAAGGGCACCGCCCGCCGCAGCACCCGGTCCAGCACCCCCACTGAGCGAAGCGCCTTGAGCGCGTTGCCCTGCACGGTGATGCCGTGCCCCACCCCGAACCACTGGGGTGAGATCTCGACGAGCTCGACGTCGGCGCCACGCTGGGCGAGCGCCAGGGACAGCACGCTTCCGGTGATGCCGCCGCCGACGACGAGCACCTTGTGTACGGGCATGGGTGATCCTTGCGAACGTAGGGAAGGACGGAGTCAGCGCGGGCTGACTTGGTGGTAGTGCTCGACGACCGGCGGCTCGGCGAAGAACGGTCCGACCAGCGCGCGCCACCGCTGGAACCGCTCGGACTCCCGGAAGCCCGTCATATGGGCCTCGACGGACTCCCAGCCGACCAGCAGCAGGAACACCCGCGGTCGTTCCGCGCAGCGCAGCAGCTCGGCCCACCGGAAGCCGTCGGCCCCGGCCAGCACCTGCCGCGCCGTGCCGAAGACCTCCTGGAACTCCTCCTCCCGGCCGGCCTCGACGGTCAGCCGGGCATGCTCGACGACCACGGCGATCTCCTTGCTTCGGGGGTGCTCCGAGCCTGGTCGGCGGGGTGTGCGCGGTCAACGGATCGAGGCATCGGCAAGGGGGACGTCATGCATCCCGTACGGCGATGGAGGCGCAGCTCAGGCCGGGCGGGGCCGCTGATGGCAGGCATCGCGGATGCCCATTTCCGCCGCGCGTCCGACATGCCTAGCGTCGAAGCCGAGCCGCCCCACCCCTGCGAGGGCCGCCCCTACGAGAGCCACCCGCACGCCTACGAGAGTCACCCCCACCCAACCCCTACGAGGAGCGCCCGTGCCCGATCCCCTGCCCACCCACGCCGGACCGTTCGCCCTCGGTACGTTCCGCGGCACCGCCGAACCCTTCCCCGGCCTGGTCACCGGCGCCCGGGTGCGCGACCTCTCCGACCTGGTGCCGTCCGTCAGGGCCCTGGTCGAGGACTGGGACCGGTGGCTGCCCCGGCTCGGCGACCTGACCGACGGCACCTGGTACGACCTGGCCGGCCTGGAGGTGCTCGCCCCGATCGAGCCCGGCCAGATCCTTCAGAGCGGCGCCAACTACCGCAAGCACGTGGTCGATCTGGTCGCCGCCGAGAAGGAGAGCGTGCACGGCACCACACCCGAGGAGGCCCGCGCCGACGCCGAGCAGATGATGGACGAGCGGATCCGCGACGGTGTGCCGTACGTCTTCCTCGGCTCGCCGCGCGCGATGTGCGGCCCCTACGACGACATCGTCCTGCCCGCACTCGGCGAGCAGCACGACTGGGAGCTCGAACTCGCCCTCGTCATAGGGAAGTCGGGCCGGAACATCCCCGCCGCCGAGGCCATGGCGTACGTCGCCGCCTACACGATCTGCAACGACCTCACCACCCGTGACCGCCTCTACCGTCCCGACCTCAAGGCCATCGGCACCGACTGGTTCACCGCCAAGAACGCCGACACCTTCCTGCCGACCGGCCCCTTCCTGGTCCCGGCGACCTTCGTCGGCGACCCGGGGGACCTGCGGATCACCCTGCGCCACAACGGAGTCGTCCGGCAGGACGAGTCGACCAAGGACATGATCTTCGACATCCCCCGGCTGATCGCCTACGTCTCCACGACCACCACCCTGCGCCCCGGCGACCTGCTGCTCACCGGCTCACCGGCCGGCAACGGCGCCCACTGGGGCGTCTTCCTCGCGCCCGGTGACGTCATCGAGGCGGAGATCACCGGCCTCGGTCACCAGTGCAACGCTGTCAGGAGTCACGCATGAGCTTCCAGCCCATCACCCATCTGCGCCATGTCGACCTGGCCGTACCGGACTTCGAGAGACAACGCGCGTTCTACGGCACCACCTGGGGCCTGACCGAGGTCGCGGGCGACAGCGGGATCGCCTTCTTCGCTGCCGAGGGCAGCCCCGAGCAGTACATCGTGCGGATCCGCTCCGACGAGCGGAAGCGGATGGACCTGGTCGCCTTCGGAGCCGTGTCACCGGCCGCCGTGGACGAGCTCCATGTGCGGCTCGGCCGGGCCGGTGTCCAACTCATCGGCGAGCCACGGGCGTTGGACACGCCGGGCGGCGGTTACGGCTTCCGGTTCTTCGACCCGGACGGCCGGGTCGTCGAGGTGTCGGCCGACGTCGCCACCCGCGCGCACCGGAAGATCGAGGAGCGCGAGGCGATCCCCGTGCGGCTCTCGCACTGCGTGGTCAACTCCCAGGACCCGGAAGGGCTCAGGGACTTCTACGTCGAGCACCTGGGCTTCCGGCTCACCGACACCCTGTACTCCACACACATGGGCGACCTCATGTACTTCCTGCGGTGCAGCCCCCTGCACCACTCCTTCGCCATCGCCCGCGGCCCCCATGTCTCCCTGCACCACGCCTCGTTCGAGATGCGCGGCGTCGAGGAGTACATGCGCGGCACCGGACGCGCGCTGCGCGCCGGGACCCGGCTCACCTGGGGGCCGGGACGGCATCTCGCGGGCGACAACACCTTCTCCTACTTCCACGACCCGCACGGCAACACCGTGGAGTACACCACCGAACTGGCCGTCCTCGAAGAGGACCTGTGGCACCCCGGCCGCCATGACGTGGACGACCCGATCACCCAGGACCAGTGGGGCACCGCCGACCCGATGAGCGAGTCGGTCGCCAAGGAGCAGTTCAACGACCCCGACGTGCTCTTCGTCGCCCCGCCCGTCTGAGCAACCGACAGCAGAAAGGCCGCCGTTGTGGCACAGATCCTGAAGCACGCCGTCCCCAAGGCCGAGGTGGCCGCCTCCCTCGGCCAGGTGCGCGAGACCGTCACGGGCGTCATCGCGGACATCCGCGAGCGCGGTGACGAGGCCGTGCGGGAGTACTCCGAGAAGTTCGACAACTGGAGCCCCGGCTCCTTCCGCCTCTCCGCCGAGGAGGTGGAGAAGATCGTCGCGTCGGTGCCGGAACAGGTCATCGCCGACATCCGGTTCGTGCAGGACCAGGTCCGGGCCTTCGCCCGCCACCAGCTCGACTCCCTGGGCGCGTTCGAGGTCGAGACCCTGCCCGGGGTGCGGCTCGGCCAGAAGCACATCCCCGTGCAGGCGGCCGGGGCCTACATCCCGGGCGGCCGGTACCCGCTCACCGCGTCCGCCCACATGACCATCGTCACCGCCAAGGTCGCGGGCGTACCGCGGGTGGTCGCGTGCACGCCGCCGATCCGCGGGGAGATACCGGCCGCGACGGTCGCCGCGATGCATCTCGCCGGCGCCGACGAGATCTGGCTCCTCGGCGGGGTCCAGGCCGTCGCCGCGATGGCCGTCGGCACCGATTCCATGCAGCCCGTGAACCTCATCGCCGGGCCCGGCAACGCCTATGTCGCCGAGGCCAAGCGGCAGTTGTTCGGGGAGATCGGCATCGACCTGTTCGCCGGGCCCACCGAGATCCTCGTGCTCGCCGACGACGCCGCCGACCCGTTCGTCTGCGCGGTCGACCTCCTCTCGCAGGCCGAGCACGGCCCGGACTCGCCGGCCGTCCTCATCACCACCTCCCGCGAGGTCGCCGAGAAGACGATCGCCGAGGTCGAACGCATCCTGCCCGGCATGCCGACCCGCGACTACGCGGAACCCGCCTGGCGCGACCACGGCCAGGTGCACGTCGTCGACACGATCGACGAACTGTACGCACTGGCCGACGAGTTCGCTTTCGAGCACGTCGAGGTGCTGACGACCGAGCCGCGCCTGGCTCTGGAACGCATGACCCAGTACGGCGCCCTGTTCCTCGGCGAGGGCACCTGCGTCTCCTTCGGCGACAAGGTCATCGGCACCAACCACGTCCTGCCCACCCGGGGCGCGGCCCGCTACACCGGAGGGCTGTGGGTGGGGAAGTACCTCAAGACGGTGACGTACCAGGAGGTCACCGACACCGGGTCGCAGGCGCTGCTCGGCCGCTTGTGCGGGCGCGCTTCCCGGGTGGAGCTGTTCGAGGGGCACGCCCGCTCCGGTGACGTACGGGCCGCGAAGGCCGCCGGCGACGCGCTGCCCTGGAACACGGAGTGAGCCTGCACGGGCGTACCGCCCTCGTCACGGGCGGGGGAGGACCATTGGGGCGGGCGTTCGCGCGCGCCCTCGCGGACGCCGGGGCCGCCCGGATCGTGCTCGTCGGGCGCAACGAGCAGGCGCTCAAGGAGGCGGCGGAGCAACTGGCCGATACGGCGGCGGACCACGGGGCCGACACGGCGGCGGACCGCGTGGCCAACAAGCCGGCGGACCGCGTGCCCGACAAGCCGGCGGACCACATGGTCAGGGCCGTGCGCACGGCCGTGTGTGATGTCTCCGACCCGGACTCCGTGGACGCCGTGGCCGCCGAACTCGCCGACGAGAACGTGTCGTTGCTCGTCAACAACGCCGGCGTCGCGGGTCCGGTCAAGCCGCTCGTCGACATCGCGCCGGACGAGTGGGACGACGTGTTCGCCGCCAACGTCCGCGGCGTCTACCTGATGTGCCGCGCCTTCCTGCCGCCGATGCTCGCGGCCGGGCGGGGCGACATCGTCAACGTCGCCTCGGTCAGCGGGAAACGGCCGCTCCTGCACCGCACCCCGTACACCGCCTCCAAGATGGCGCTGCTCGGCCTGACCCGGACCCTGGCGGGGGAGGTGGGCCCGCGAGGCGTAGCGGTCAACTCCCTCTCCCCGGGGCCGGTTCGCGGGCCGCGCATGGACCGCAACTTCCGCCTCACCGCCGAACTCACCGGCTGCACGGTCGAGGAGGCCGAACGGGACTTCGCCTCCCGCGCCGCGCTCGGCCGGCTGGTGGAGGAGCACGAGGTGGCTCAGGCCCTGGTGGCGATGCTGGCCATGCCCGGCCTCTGCGGTGCCGACATCGATCTGTCGGCGGGGATGATCGCGCCCGCCTGACCGGCGTCCGTCGCCACCCTGTGTGATCGCCATGAAGTGGGCCGTGCGATCCGAGGCATCGGGTTCCAGGATGTCTCCGCACGGCCCCTATTGCCTGTTGGGACAGGCTGCTTCACTCCTTCCAGCGCTCCGCAAGGTGCCCTCGCCCAGGCCGTCGTGACCATCTGCCGACGGTGGGCCATCACGCTGCGCGACGGCGCACTCGAACCCTCGGAAGGCAAGCAATGACGCTGATCACCCGACGCTCGGTCCTGATCGCCGGTACGGCCACGGCCGGCGCCGTCCTGCTCCCGGCGGCCACCGCCACGGCCGGTACCAAGTCGACCGGCGAGAAGATCACGGTCGGTGCGGGGGAGACGTACGAACTCTCCACCACCACCCGCGTGAGCGAGCTGTCCGTCGCCGACGGCGGCACCCTCGCCGCCCCAGACGGCCACAGCCTCTCCCTGACCGTCGACGGCGTGGAGACAGGCCAGCTCCTGACCGAGACGGGCGGCACCGCGACCCTGATCCAGGCCGGAACCTACCGCGGTGACGTCGTCCTCACGGTCGCCGAGGCCAACGACATCACCTACGAGACCCTCACCTTCCCCTTCCGGCAGGCCGTGTACGTCGACGCCGACGGAGTCGACCGCGACAAGTCCGTCCTGACGGCCGTACAGGGCGGCAGGCTCACCGACACCCTCGCGAAGAGCGTGTCGATCACCTCCACGGGCGAGTGCTTCGACGGCGTGTTCGTCCAGGACGCCGCCTACACGCTGCGGAACCCGACCATCTCCCTGACCGGCAACGGCCGTTGCGACTTCGCCGGCTACGGCGCCGCGGTCGTCGGCGACGGCCCGGCCACCAAGCTGGTCGTGGACGGCGCCCGGATCGACACCAAGGGCGTGGTCCGTACGACCGTCATCGCCAACGACGGTGCCAACGTGGTGGTGAAGAACTCCCGTCTACGCGCCCGCAACGGCGTCCTGCCGGCCGACTACCAGGCCACCGTCGAGACCCCGTACATGCAGTCCGTGCCATGGATGCTCGGCCTCGACGGCAACGTCCGCGCCACCAACCTCATCGGGGCGGGCACCAAGGCGACGTACATCAACTCCACCGTCTTCTCGGAGACCTGGGGTGCCCTGTCCGTCGAGGGCGGCAGTGCGCTGAAGCTGACCGTGCTGGGCAGCCACATCGGCAACACGGGCGACTACGGCTACGGCACCTACGCCATCGGCGACGCGACCGTGCGGGTCCTGGGCTCCCGGTTCGACGTCGGCTCCTACGCGACGATCATCGCGGGCCCGGCCGCGGTCGTGCACTACGGCGACAGTACCCGGGCGGCCGTGGCCGCGCTCAACGACGAGCTCGAACTGGGGCTGTCCACCGCCGAGTTGAAGACCGTCCCGGTCACGAACACCGTCGTGAACTCGGGCCACTTCGGCTACATGTTCTTCGGCGCCGGCACGCTGACCCTCGACGGCGGCACGGTCGTCAACTCCGAGCGCGCCACCTTCCTCAACAAGGGCCAGCAGACGGCGATCACCGTCGACGGTTCCGAGGGGGCGAGGCTCAACCCGGCGGACGGGATCATCCTCCAGATGATCGAACTGGACGACCCGGGACCGGTCATGACCGACGGCAAGATGCTCAACACCGGCGTCTACACCGAGCCCACGACCGACCCGACGAAAGACTCCGCCTTCGACGTCACCGCCGCCCACTCCACCGACGGCGCCGCCGGCTTCACCTCCATCAAGCTGAAGGGCGACTTCTACAACGGCATGCGCAAGGGCAAGAACATGGTCCTCACCTTCGAGGACACCACCGTCGAAGGCGTCATCTCCGCCACCCGGACCAAGCACCGGGTTTCGACGATCGACGCCTCGACCTTCTACGAGCTGGGCATCGTGACCAACACCGTGCAGCCGGCCGTCAACAACGGTGTCGTGGTGTCGCTCGGCAGCGGCTCCACCTGGACGGTCACCGGTACGTCGTACGTCACCTCGCTCGCGATCGCCGCCGACGCCGCGGTCAAGGCGCCGCGCGGCAAGACCCTCACCGTGACGGTCGACGGCACGGCCACGGCCGTCACGCCGGGCCGGACCTACACCGGCGCCATCACGCTCACCGTCGCCTAGAGCGGCGCGGGCGCGGCCGTCACACGAGCCGCGCCCGGGCCTCCTGCTCGATCCGCCCGAACTGGGCGCCCATGGCCTCCGCCAAGGCCTGGGCGCCCGAGAGCGGGCGGACCATGACCATGAACTCGTCGATCAGACCGTCCTCGTTCACATGCAGGAAGTCGCAGCCGGTGAGCTCGCGGTCGCCGACCCGCGCGGTGAAGACGAGCGCGTGGTTCTCGCCGTCCGTCCCCTCGATCTCACGGACGTAGCGGAAGTCCTCGAAGACCCGCGACACCCCGCGCAGGATCGCCGCCGTGATCGCCTTGCCCGGGTACGGCTTGAAGACCACCGGGCTGGTGAACACCACGTCCTCCGCCAGCAGCGCCTCGACGGCGTCGAAGTCCCATGCCTCGACGGCCTCGCGGAAAGCGCGCATCCGACCTCATCTCATAGTCAATTTGTTGAGTAGGTGTGGATGAGGCTAGACCTCGATCGACGGCATGTCCATGGGGGCGGGCCGGTGCTCGCCTAAGCTGACGCGATGTTCAGCCCCGAAGGCCCGAGCCTGCGCGAGCTCGCCGTCCAGGCCCTGTCGTCCGTGGAACACGGCTACGACCTGCTCGCCCCGAAGTTCGACCACACGCCCTTCCGTACCCCGGACTCGGTGCTGGACTCCGTCGCGAAGGCGCTGGCCTGTGGCGGACCCTTCGAAGCCGGACTGGATCTGTGCTGCGGCACGGGTGCCGGAGTGGAGGTGCTCGCGCGGGTCTGCCGTCGGAGCGTCACCGGCGTCGACTTCAGTACGGGGATGCTGGCCGTGGCGCGGGATCGCGTACGGCCCTCCGGCACCGGGCCGCGGGTCGACTGGGTGCGTGCGGACGCCCGGGCCCTCCCGTTCGGGCCCGCCTTCGACCTCGTCGTCAGCTTCGGGGCCTTCGGACACTTCCTGCCGCGGGAGCTGCCGGGGCTCTTCGGCCAGGTCCGCTCCGTGCTGCGGCCGGGCGGCCGTTTCGTCTTCCCGGTGGTCGCGCCGCCCCGCCCCCTGTCTCCCGGCTACTGGATGCTCCTGGGCTTCGACCTGGTCATGCGGGTGCGCAACGCGGTGTGGCGACCCCCGTTCGTCATGTACTACCGGGCCTTCCGGCTGGGGGAGGTGTGCCGCGAACTGGAGGCCGCCGGGTTCCGTGTCGCCCTGGAGGCCCTGCCGGAGTTCGGGCGGCGCGGCGACGGGAGCCCACGGGTGCGCATGGTGGTGGCGAGCCTGCCGGAATGAAGGGGCGGGGGCCGCGCGCTGTATGGCGGTTGACCACCTGGTCACCGAGCGGCTGGATCCCGCGGGCTCGGTGGTGCGGTTGTGCTTTCGTCGGCCGGCAGGGTGAACTCGTAGACCAGCGCGTCCTGTTGGGCGTCCAGTACCAGGTCGGTGATCTCCAGCGGGCGGGCGTACTGGTCGTGCACCCGCCGGGTCACCCGGACCGACGGCGTGTCCGCCAGCGGGGTGATGGAGTCGCGGTGGTGCAGGGTCAGCCCCGCCCGGCGCATCCAGTCGTACGCCCGCCCCAGCTGGGCCGCGGTGGTGCCGTCGGCCCGCTCCCGGTAGCGGCCCAGCTCCTCGACCTCGGCCAGCGCCACCGCGGAGAAGGACGTCACGGCCGTACGGCGGCCCGCGGTGCCCGCCGACTCGTAGCGGTGCACGAGGGTCGGCCGGTGCGGGGCGAGTCCGAGCGCCTCGGCGTGCTCGGGCGATGGGGTCTCCCAGGTGACGGTGGCGCGGTCGGCGGCGCGGGTGTGTGCGGCGCCGACCGGGAACGCGAGCGCGGACGGCGTCCGGACCGGCTCGGACGGCAGCGCGGCATGGCTGCCGCGCCGGTCGGTGGCGACCAGACCGCTGCGCCGCAGCACCTCGAGGGCCTGTCGTACGGTCTCTCTGCTGACCCCGAAGTGCGCGGCCAACCGCCGCTCGCCCGGCAGCCGTTCACCGGGCGGGACGGTTCCGTCGCGCAGTTCCCCGAGCAACTGCGTGGCGATCCTCCAGTACAGCGGTTGATCCTCGTGCGGGGTGGTGCGGGCCATGCCGCGCCTCCTGTTTCGTGACGTGCGGTAGCCGTGCGGGCTCAGTGCGCCACCAGATCTAGCATTGGTCTAAACCACCAGGGAAGAGCGGCCGGGCGGTTCGGCCGAAACGGACCGCCGCTCACAACGCCCGGTACAGGGCGTCGACGAGCGCCGTGTTCCTTGGGTCATCGGCGATGTGAGGCCCCATACGGTTCATGACGTACCCGAGCGACACCCCCGCCTCCGGGCGGCGAGACCGCACGAGCCGCCGAAGCCGTCATGTCCGAAAGCGCGCGGGTTCGGCCCGTACGATCCGCTCTCCCCGCTGAGCCGCAGCCCGAGCGCCACCTCGGTGTCCCGGCCGAGCCCGGCGCCCAACTCCAGGTCCCGGCAGGCGCCTTGCCCTTCACGCACCCGCTCGGCCGCCTCGGGGACAGGATCCGGCGTCCGTCCAGCCTCCCCCGGCCCGCGAAGACGCCGTACAGCCGGGCCACCGCACGCGCGGTGCCGTGCCCGTTGGCGGCGGGGATCTCGGCGGCCCGCCACCGCGGCGAGTTGGCGTCCGCCGCGCCCATCACGGGGTTGGCCGGCGAGGCCGGCGCCAGGGGCGGCAACTGGACGGCCCCCGCGTCCTGTTCACCGCCCGACGCGGGCACCATGTGCACCAGCTCGGCCGCCCGGCCGTACTCCTGCTCCGGCAGCCCGATGCTGAAGTCGATGCCGAGCGGCCCCGTAACCTCCCGCCGCAGGAAGGCCCCCGGCAGCAGCCCCGACACCAGTCGTACAGCTCCTGGAGGGAGTGCGGCTCAGCGCACAGGGCCGTCGGCCCAGCCGCCTCCGTGTCGTGCATCGTCGTACATCGGAAAACCGGGCCGCGACGCCGCGACCCGGACCCTGTGAACGAACCGACTGGTCGGACTGGAGGGAAGGTGTTCGACGTTCCTCAGAGGTGCGACGCCAGCCAGCGCAGTTTGACCGCCTCCTGGTAAGGGCCCCCGCCCTCATGGTCGTTGAAGTCGTAGACCTCGATCTCCTTGTCGTCGTGCGCCCAGTTGTTGAAGGCCGCGAAGACGGTGGACGGTGGGCAGGTCAGGTCCTCCAGGGCCGTCGAGAAGAGGGCCGGGGCGCTGCCGCGCGCGGCGAAGTGGACGCCGTCGAAGTAGGAGAGGGTGCGCAGGGTGTCCTCGGTGCGACCGCGGTGCGTCCTGAGGAACAGGCCGATCTCGCGGTAAGGGTGACGGTCCGTCATGGTCGCCGCGCGCGGGAAGTGGCACAGGAACGGCACGTCCGGCGCGACCGCCACCAGGTCCGGCACCAGGCCGCCCACCGCGAGGGTGATGCCGCCGCCCTGGCTGATGCCGGTGACCGCGGTGCGCGCGGGGTCGACGAGCGGGTGCGAACGGGCCGCCTCGACGGCACGTACGGCGTCGGTGAACAGACGGCGGTAGTAGTACGTTTCGGGCGACTCGATGCCCCGGGTCATGTAACCGGGGTAGGAGGGTCCCGCCCCGACCGGATCGGCCGTGGCGCCGCCGCCGCCGTTGCCGCTGCCCTGGCCGCGCGTGTCCATCACGAAGTGCGCCCGGCCCGTCGAGGCCCACAGCAGATGCTCGTGCGCCAGCCCGCGGCCGAGGCCGTAGCCCACGAACTCCACGACGGCCGGGAGGGGTTCCGTGGCCGCGGCGGGCACGGTGAGCCAGCCCTTCACCGGGTGACCGCCGAACCCGGCGAACGTCACGTCGTACACCCGCACCGTGGCGAGCCCGGTGTCGACGGGCTCGAACCGGGCGTCCAGGTCGTGTTCCCTCGCCTCCTGGAGGGTCTTGGACCAGAACGCGTCGAAGTCCTCGGGCTCCGGTGAAGTGCTGCGATAGGTGCGGAGCTCATCGAGGGGAAGGTCGAACAGGGCCATGTAGGACCGCCTTTGTGATGAGGAGTGCGGATGATCACACCGTACGTGGGTGGTCCGATGAATCGCCAGGCCTTTGCCCGGTGACCGGCCTACGATGGCGCCATGTCAGCTGCCTCCGAAGTGCCTGTTCGGAATGCCGAACTGCTGGTCAGGGACGCCGATCTGCTCGTCGTGGACGGAGAGCGGGAGATCCCGGGCGGCTGGGTGGCCATAACAGGTGGTCGGGTCACCGGAGTCGGAACGGCGGGAAGCGAACCCGAGGCCGCCACCACCGTCTCCGCGTCCGGACGGCTGGTCACACCGGGCCTGGTCAACACCCACCACCACATCTACCAGAACCTCACCCGCTCCTACGCCCCCGCGGTCAACGGCTCGCTCTTCGACTGGCTGACCACGCTGTACCCGCTGTGGGCCGGCCTCGACGAGGAGGCCGCGTACGTGTCGGCGTACGTCGGTATGGCCGAACTCCTCATGGGCGGCTGCACCACATCCTCCGACCACCTCTACGTCCACCCGCGCCCGCGCCTGGTCGACGCCGAGATCCGGGCCGCCCGGGACATCGGCTTCCGCTTCCACGCGACCCGCGGGTCGATGACACGGTCGGTGGAGGACGGGGGACTGCCGCCGAGGAGCGTCACGCAGTCGATGGACGAGGTGCTGGCCGACAGTGAGCGCCTGATCAAGGCTCACCACGACCCCGGACCGGGCGCGCTGATCCGGGTCGGGCTCGCGCCCTGCTCGCCGTTCTCGGTGACCAAGGAGGTCATGACGGCTACCGCGGAACTCGCCGAGCGGTACGACGTCCGCCTCCACACCCACCTCGCCGAGGACCACGACGAGGACACGTACTGCCTGGAGACGTACGGCTGCCGGCCCGTCGAGTACTTCGAGGACTGCGGCTGGATGAGCGACCGCACCTGGGTGGCCCACTGCATCTACCCGAACGACGCCGAGCTGCGCCGCCTCGCGGACGCGGGCGTCGGTGTGGCGCACTGCCCCAGCTCCAACATGCTGATCGGCGGCGGCACGGCCCGGGTGAGCGAGATGCGCGAACTCGGGCTGCCCGTCGGCATCGGCTGCGACGGCTCCGCCTCCACCGACCACGCCTCCCTCTGGATGGAGACCCGGAACGCCCTGCTGCTGGGCCGCTACCGCGGCGGCCCCGGTGCCATGACCGCACGCGACGCCCTCGACATGGCCACCCGAGGCTCGGCCCGCTGCCTGGGCCGCGCCGACGAGATCGGCCACCTCCGCCCCGGCGCCTGCGCCGACCTCGTCGTCTGGGACCTCCACGAGATCGCCCTCGCGGGCGCGTTGACCGATCCGGTGGAGGCGTGGCTGCGCTGCGGCCCGGCACGGGCGTGGACGACGGTGGTCGGCGGGCGGGTGCTGGTCGACCGCGCCGAACCGGCACTCCCGGCCCTGCGGGACGCACTACGGGACCACGGGCGGGTGGCGCGGCGGATGCAGGGGGTGGGGTAGGAACAGCCGGGGGCGGCGGAGGCCGACCAGGGGGTCGGCTCGGGCGGGGCGGTGGTGGCGACCGGGCAAGGGGTTTGCTCGGGGTCGGCTGAGGCGGGGTGGCGGAGGTTGGGCAAGGGGTTTGCTCGGGGTCGGCTGAGGCGGGGCGGCGGAGGTTGGGCAAGGGGTCCACTCTGTGCCCGCTCATGCCGGGCGGCGGAGTTCGGCCGAAGGGTTCGCTCTGGGGCCGCTCATGCCAGACGGCGGAGGCTGGCCGAAGGGTCCACTCTGTGCCCGCTCATGCCGGGCGGCGGAGTTCGGCCGAAGGGTTCGCTCTGGGGCCACTCACGCCAGACGGCGGAGGCTGGCCGAAGGGTCCACTCTGTGCCCGCTCACGCTGGGCGGCGGAGTTCGGCCGAAGGGTTCGCTCTGGGGCCGCTCACGCCAGACGGTGGAGGCCGGCCGAAGGGTCCACTCTGGGCACGATCACGCCGGGCGGCGGCGGGTCCATTCCGGTTCTGTGCGGGCCCACTCCGCCTCCCACTCGGCGAGGCGGTGACGGGTGGACACATGGCGTACGGCGAGGCGGCCGAGGAGGATCACGCCGACCGTGCCGGCCGTGGCGCAGATGCCCATGGTGACGGTGTGCTGCCAGATCGAGACGGCGTTCGGCGGTTCGGGGACGTTGCGGCCCCGGGCGTCGAACCAGACCGTGACGACGTCACCGTCGTGCGAGCCGGCCGGGACGCGGGCCGTGGCCGTCCGCCGCCCCTCGCCCGGCTCGGTCCAGGAGACCGTCGTACGGAAGGAGTGCGCCCGGCCGCCCTGCACCGTGGGTAGTTCGTCCGGGATCCGGCCCACGACCTCGGCCCGCACGCTGTGACTGGCGGCGCGCTGGGACACCGCGGCGGCCTGTGCCTCGCTGTGCGCCCAGCGAGCCGTCAGCGCCCCGGCGAGGGGCGCGGCGACGAGCAGCAGCAGGACGACGACCAGTGTCGTCCACGCCTCGACGACGTCCGACCGGCGCCGCAGTGGATTGTGCCGCCAGCGCCAGCCGCGGACCCGGGTTCGCATGTCGACCTCCTCGCACCGGTGCGAGTGCCCACATCGTTGTCCGATACCCCGTATGGAGGACATTGTCCACCCTCGCGCCATCACCCCGCACGGCCGCCGGGGGAGGCGTCAGCCGAAGCGCTCGATCCGGATCCGGTCCACCGGCTGCCCGGCCTCGACCAGCAGCCGCGAGGCGTGCTCGGCGAAGGCGTTGGACCCGCACACATAGGCTTCCCACCCACCCTCGGGCGCCTCGGCCAGGAGCGGCGCCACATGTGCGGCGGCCATACGTCCCACCGCCACACCCGCAGGCGCGCTCCGCGTGAACACGGGCGTCGTCTCGGAGCCCAACTCGCCCGCGTAGATGAGTTCCTCGGGGCTGCGCGCGGACACCAGCAGGCGCAGCGGGACGGTCAGCCCGCGCGCCCGGTGGTGCCGCACCATCGACATCAGCGGCACGACCCCGGAGCCGGCGCCGATCAGCAGCGCGGGCCGGTCGCCGGGCCAGGCGAAGAAGCCGCTCAGCGGCCCGCGCACCTCGACCTGGTCGCCGGGCCTGGCCACCGTGTGGAACCAGCCCGACACCTCCCCGCCCTCGACATGGTCCAGGGTCAGTTCGATGTGCCCCGCGTCGTCGGGCGCGGACGCGATCGAGTAGTGGCGCTGGGCCACATAGCCATCCTCGGCGGTCAGCCGCAGCATCAGGTGCTGGCCCGGCAGATGACCGGCCCAGGCGGGGACCGCGAACCGGTAGGTCGCCGCGTGCGGGGTCTCCCGGCGGATCTCGGTGAGCGTCGCGGTCTGCCACAGCGCGGCGGCCCGGTTGCTCACGGCGATACGCCCGGGCACGGCGAACCGCGTGGCCGGGGTGAAGACCCCGAGGCTCTCTGCCGCAGTCACCGTCTCAACCGCCGTCTCAGTCACTGTCTGGGTCACCGTCTCAGTCACCGGAGTACCGCTGCTCCTCCCACGGGTTGCCCCGCGCGTGATAGCCGTTCTGCTCCCAGAACCCGGGCTCGTCGTGGTCGAGGATCCTGAGCCCCGCGATCCACTTGGCGCTCTTCCAGAAGTACAGATGCGGCACCAGCAGCCGCGCCGGCCCGCCGTGCTCGGCGGCCAGCGGCTTGCCGTCGAACTCCCAGGCGATCCACGCCTTGCCGCCCGTCACGTCCGCCAGCGGCAGGTTCGTGGTGTACCCGGTGTGCGAGTAGGCGACGACATGGGTGGCGGACCCATGGGGCCGCACCACATCGAGGAACGCGTCCAGGGAAACGCCCCCGAACCGCACGCCGAACTTCGACCAGCTCGTCACACAGTGGATGTCACCCTCGTACACCGAACCGGGCAGCGCGTGCGCCTCGTCCCAGTCCCAGGTGCGGGGTTCCTCGACCAGCCCGTCGACGCGGAAGGTCCAGTCGGCCGGCGACAGCTCCGGCGTGACCTCCGCGGACAGCACGGGCCAGTCGTCGCCCGCGTCGTACTGACCGGGTGGCAGCCCGGTGTTGTGGACGCGGGGGCGTCCGGCGAAGCCTCGGGTGACGTTCATGGTTCAACCGTACGCTGTCGTCGCCTGTGCTCCGTCCCTGGTCAGGGGCCCCGATCAGGGCGGCGGCAGGAACACGGCGGCATTCGTTAAGCGCGTATGAACTCTCCGCCGCCCCGGGAATAGCCGTCCGCGGATCTTCCTTGCCGCCTGATGCCCGGCGCGAGCGAAGGAGAGTGGGAGCCATGCCCAAGGCGTACGTCTTCACGCGGTACGGAGGACCGGTGACGGAGGCCCTCGTCGAGGCCGACCGGCCCGTCCCCGGACCCGGTCAGATCCTGGTCGCGGTGCGGGTCGCGGGCGTGAACCCCATCGACTGGAAGCTCCGCACCGGATACCGCCGCCCCGTGGACTCCGACGGGCACCTGTTCCCGGCCGTCTTCGGCAGCGAGGTCTCGGGCGTCGTCGAGGAGATCGGCGCGGACGTCGAAGGCTTCGGTGTGGGCGACGAGGTGTTCGGCAACACGGTGGCCGGCGGCTACGCCGAGTACGCCCTGCTCCCGGCCGCGCTCACCGCGCACAAGCCCGCCGGGCTCTCCTTCGCCGACGCCGCGACCCTGCCCGTCGCCGCCGCGACCGCGTACGACGGGGTGCGCCAGCTCGCTCTGCCGAGCGGGGCGACCCTGCTGGTCACCGGTGCGGGCGGCGGGGTCGGTGCGGCGGCCGTGCAGATCGCCCGGGCGGGCGGAGTACGGGTCGTGGGGCTCGCGAGCGAGGGCAAGAAGGACTTCGTCGAGTCGCTCGGAGCGGTTCACGTCCCCTCCGGGCCGGGCTGGGCCGAGCGCGCCGCGGCGGCGGCACCGGACGGTGTCGACGGGGTCTACGACCTCGTCGGCGGCGAGGTGCTGACCGAGGCCGCCCTGCTGCTCACCGACCGCACGAAGCTGATCACCGCCGGGGCACCGCCCGAGGTGGTCGCGGACCTCGGCGGCGCACGCGTGACCCGGGCCCGCACGGCCGCCGTCCTCGACGCGGTGGCCCGCCTCGTGGTCAACGGCGACCTCGACCCGCACGTCATCCGGCGCTTCCCCCTCGACGAGGCCGGCGAGGCCCTGCGCACCGTCGAGGAAGGCCACGCCCGCGGCAAGATCGTGATCGAGGTGGCTCGATGAGCGGACTGGGCATCGCGGGGGCGGGCGCGCCCCACGTCCTCGACAACCCCGCCCTCGCCTCCCTCACCGGCCCCCACGCCCACTTCGCCGAACGGCGTGGTCGCGTCCTGCGTTACCCCGTCGACGTCTCACCGTGGCTGGCCCTGCCGGAGGACCCGGCGCCGGACGACTGGGCGGACCTCGCGGCGCTCGCGGGGCCCGGGGCCGAGGTGCCGCTGCCGGGCTTCCGCGGGGAGGTGCCGCAGGGCTGGGAGGTCACGTTCCGGATGGAGGGCGTGCAGCTCGTGGACGACGGACTCGCCGCCGCCCCCGAGCCGCAGGCCGTCCGGCTCGGCCCCGCCGATGTGCCCGAGATCCTCGACCTGATCGAACGCACCCGGCCCGGCCCCTTCCTGCCCCGCACCATCGAGCTGGGCACCTACCTGGGCATACGACGGGAGGGCGCCCTCATCGCCATGGCGGGGGAGCGGCTGCACCCGCCGGGGTGGACCGAGATCAGCGCGGTCTGCACCGACCCCGCCTTCCGCGGCGAGGGCCTGGCGACCCGGCTGATCCTCGCCGTCGCGCACGGCATCAGGGAGCGCGGCGAGACCCCGTTCCTGCACACCAGCGCCCAGAACACCCACGCCATCCGGCTGTACGAAACGCTCGGCTTCAGGCTGCGCCGCACCACCGCGTTCGCCGCGGCACGGGCCCCGGAACGGCTGGTGGCGGTGCCGTAGCGAGCTATTCGTCGATGGAGCTCGACCACGCGTTGTACCGCACGAGATAACCGGCGAACCGCGCGAGATCCTCCTCCGGCCAGTCCACGAGCCGCTCTTTGAAGGCGGCCCGGCGGCTCTCGGTCACCTGGGCGAGGATCTCCCGGCCGGCGTCGGTCAGATGGAGCACCTGCACCCGGTGGTCGTCCGGATCGACGCGCCGCTCGACGAGCCCGGTCCGCTCCAGGGCGGCCACCTGGCGGCTGACCGTGGACTTGTCGAGGGCGTAGTGCGCGGCCAGGTCGGTCGCACGGCAGCCGTCGCGCTCCTCCAGATGCCCGAGCAGGGTGTACGAGACCAGTGACAGCTCGGGGTGCATACGCCCCGCCGAGGCCCGGGCGCGGCGAGCGAAGATCGTCATCTCGCGCTGGATGCTCTCGACGGCCTCGGTGGCGTCCACGAAAACCCTCCTCCGGACCCTCTTCGGATTCTGGTTGTATAGTACAACTTGAAGTGAGAGTTGTATAAGCCAACTATTGCCCCTCGGAGGTCCTGCGCGATGAGGTCGCCTGCGCTGCGCCATGTACTCACCCATCTGGTCACCCCGCTGCTGATGTGTATCGGCATGGGGCTCGCGTACATGGGCGCGTTCGTGACCCCGGAGCCCCACCATCTGCCGGTCGCCGTCGTCGGCTCCGGACCCGAGGCGAAGGTCTTCGCCCAGACGGTCAAGGACAAGGCGGGCGACGCCCTGGACGTCCGTACGGTGACCAGCCGCGCCGAGGCCGTCGACCTGCTCAAGTCCCGTGAGATAACCGGCGCCTATGTGCCGAGCGCCAGGACGCCCGAGCTCGTGGTCGCCAGTGCCGCCTCCGACATGGACGCGCTGGCCGTCGAGAAGGTCTTCACGCCCGTCGCCGCCGGGCAGGGCGTCCCGCTGACGGTGACCGACGTGGCCGCACCCGTCGACGACGACCCCACCGGACAGGGTCTGTTCTTCCTGCTGATCGCGCTCAGCATCGGCTCCTACGCCTCGGTCGCCGCCCTCGGTGCCGCGGGCGCGACCCTGCCCCTGCGCGTCCGCGCCCTGCTGGCGGTCGGTGTCTCCGCGGTCGTCAGCGGTATCGGCGCCCTGCTCGCCGGACCCGTCTTCCATCTCGCCCACCACGACCTCGCCGGTCTGTGGGGCATGGCATGGCTCTACTCCGCGGGCATCCTGCTGATCGGCGTGGGCCTGCACACCTTCCTCAAGCGCTGGACCACCCTCGCGATGATGGTGCTCTTCGTGATGCTCAACTTCACCAGCTCCGGCGGCCTGTACCGCCCCGAGCTCCAGAACGGCTTCTTCGGCACCCTGCACGCCTTCTGGAACGGTGCCGGATTCGTGGAGGGCGCCCGCAGCCTCCTGTACTTCGGCGGTGACGGCCTGGCCCGCACCATCTGGACCCTGGTGATCTGGCTGCTCCTCGGCCTCGCCATCACCGCGCTCGCCGCGGCCCACGAGCGGGGCAGGACGCCCGAGGAGGTCGCACCGGCGGCCCGCGAGACCGAGGAACAGGAAGAAGAGGTCGAGGAGACGGTCGGGGTGTGATCCTTCGGGTAAGGTGACCGTCCGGTCGAGGACGGTCCCGGCCGATGGACCAAGGAGGTGGGACCCATTACCGCTGTGTCAGGTCGGGTGCTCTCTCCCCGAGTCGGCGCGGATCACCGGTAACAGGTGACCGCGAGAGCGCCCTTCGGCTACCGAAAGGCCCTCGGCTTCCATGCTTCCCTCCTCCCCTCCCTCAACTCCCGCCTCCCGTGACGCCGTCGTGGCCGCGCTGCGCTCCGCCGGCTGTGTCTTCGCCGAGGACGAGGCGGAGTTGATCCTCGCCACCGCCCGCACCCCGGACGAACTGGCGGCCATGGTGGACCGCCGCGCGACCGGCGTTCCCCTCGAACTCGTCGTCGGCTGGGCCGAGTTCCGCGGTCTGCGCATCACCGTCGAACCCGGCGTCTTCGTCCCCCGGCGCCGCACCGAGTTCCTGGTCGAGCAGGCCCTCGTCCACGCCCCCGACGCCGCCGTGGTGGTGGACCTGTGCTGCGGCTCGGGCGCTGTCGGCGCGGCCCTGGCCGACGCGCTCACCGGCGCCGAACTCCACGCCGCCGACATTGACCCGGCCGCGGTGCGCTGCGCCCGCCGCAATGTCGCCGCCTTCGACGGTCACGTCCACGCGGGCGACCTCTTCGAGGCGCTGCCGGAGCGGCTCCGCGGGCGCGTGGACATCCTCGCGGCGAACGTGCCGTACGTCCCCTCCGAGGAGGTCGGACTGCTCCCCGCGGAGGCCCGCGACCACGAACCCCTGGTCGCCCTGGACGGCGGCTCGGACGGCCTCGACGTGCTGCGTCGGGTGGCCGCCGAGGCGCCCCGATGGCTCGCCCCCGGCGGCTGTCTGCTCGTCGAGACGAGCGAACGCCAGGCCCCCGCGGCCGTCGACGCCTTCACCCGCAGCGGTCTGGCGACGCGTCTGTTCGGCTCGGAGGAGCTGTACGCCAACGTGGTGGTCGGCGTCAGGTCATAGCGGCCCGGCGCCGAGGTCCTTCACAGCCAGGCAGGGCATGAGGACGCCGGTGGGCGCGAGCCATGACGGACGATCCGGATCAGGAAGGACACCGCCCGAGGTGCTCGGCCGATAGGAAGCGGGTAATGCCTGCCTGCGAATCCGCGTGCGCGGCCGGGACCGTCAACTCGGCGTCTGCGCCCGGGCGATGAGCAGCGCCACGTCGTCGGAGTTGTCCGGCTGGTGCAGTGTGCGGACGAGGAGGTCACAGACCTCCTCCAGGGCCCGGTCGGGGCCGTCGAGGAGTTCCAGCAGCGCGTCGAGGCGTTCGTCGAGCGGGTGTTGGCGGGTCTCGACGAGGCCGTCCGTGTAGAGGACCAGCCGGTCGCCGGGGTCGAGGTCGACGGTCGTGGTGGAGAAGGCGACCCCGCCCACGCCCAGCGGCGCCCCGGTGGGCAGTTCGAGGAGTTCCGGCTTGCGCCCGGCCCGCAGCCGTACCGGCGGCAGATGCCCGGCGTTGGCGATCCGGCACTGCCGCAGACGCGGGTCGTGGACGGCGTAGACACAGGTGGCGATGGAGTGGTCCAGGTCCTGGGTGATCCGGTCCAGATGCTCCAGCAGACGGGCCGGTTCGAGGTCGAGGGAGGCCAGGGTGTTGGTCGCGGTGCGCAGCCGGCCCATGGTGGCGGCGGCGTTGATGCCGCTGCCCATCACGTCGCCGACGACGAGCGCGGTCTTGCTGTCGTCGAGGGGGATCACGTCGAACCAGTCACCGCCGACCTCGGCCGTGGCCCCGGCGGGCTGGTAGCGGGAGGCGACCTCCAGGCCGCCCGTCACCGGCGGATGGCTGGGCAGCAGGCTGCGCTGGAGGGTCAGCGCGGTGTCGCGGGCGTTCTGGTACCAGCGGGCGTTGTCGATCTGCACGGCCGCCCGCGCCGCCAGCTCCCGGGCCAGCAGCACGTCGTCCTCGCTGAACGGCAGCGGATTGCGGGTGCGCTTGAGATCGAGGGCGCCGAGCACCTCACCGCGCGCGATCAACGGCACGGCCAGATACGAGTGCACGCCCGCGCCGGCCAGCAGCTCGGCCGCTTCCGGGGAACGGGCGATGCGCGGCAGGTCGGCCTTTCGGACCTCGGCGACCAGCACCGGATCGCCGGTGCGCACACACTCGGTGACCAGGCGGTCCGGGCCGTACCGGGCGACCTGCCCCGGCGGGTCCGCCGCGCCCAGCGCGGCCGAGTCGTCCTCCTCCGCTTTGACGGCGAGGGCACGGATCACGGCCGGCTCGCTCGGGCCGAGGCTGCTGCGTCTGCCGTCGACCACCGCCTCCAGCAGATCCACGGCGGCTATGTCGGCGAGCTCAGGCACGGCGACATCGGCCAGCTCGCGGGCGGTGCGGTCCAGCTCCAGGGTGGTGCCGATCCGGGCGGAGGCATCCGCGATGACGGTCAGGCGCCGCCGCGCCGCCTCCGCCTCGACGGTGGCCCGGTGCTGCTCGGTGACGTCCACGACGGAGGCGGCCACGCCCAGCACGGTGCCCGACGCGTCCTCCAGGCGGTACAGCGAGATCGACCAGGTGTGCTCCTCCTCCGGGTCGGCGGGGGTACGGCCGACGGTCTCCTGGTCGACGATCGGGCGGCCTGTCTTGAGGACCTCGCGTGCGGCGGCCTCCAGCGCGTCGGCGTCGAGGTGGGGGAGGACCTCGCGGACGGTCCGGCCGAGGTGGTCGTCGGCCGGGATGCCGTTGAGCCGTTCGAGTGCCGGGTTGACGGAGACGTACCGCAGCTCGGTGTCCAGGACGGCGAGGCCGATGGGGGAGTGCGCCACCACCCGGGTCGACAGCGCCACGTCCCGCTCCAGGCCGCGCACGGTGGACTGGTCGGCCGCGAGGCCGAGCGCGAACACGTCCCCGTGGTCGTCGAGGAGGCGCATGTTGCGGAACTCCACCAGACGGGTGGTGCCGTCCTTGCGTCGGATCGGGAAGGCGCCGGCCCAGCTCTGCCCGGTGGCCATGACGTCGGCGAAGAGCTTCACGACGAGGTCGAGGTACTGCTCGTGGACCATGATCCGGGCGGCGTACTCGCCGAGCGCCTCGCGCGCCGAGTAGCCGAACAGCTCCTCGGCCTGGGGGCTCCACAGCACGATGCGGCCCTGGGAGTCCAGCACCACCGAGGCCACGCCCAGGACATCGAGCAGCCCGCTGGGCCGTACCGCCCCGCGCACCGGTTCGTCGCCCTCGGCGACGGGAGACCGGGCTGCACTCATCGCACGCACCGTCCTTCGACCGTCCACACGGCACGTCGTCCCCCGTGCCGACTCCCCTGTTCTACCGCGTTCAACCGTCTCTGGGGCGCCATCGGCGTCCTCCTCCACCATCCCTCAACACGGCGCGGCGCGTCCGGCGAGGTCAGAAGTTCGATTCCCCGTTCCCGAATTGGTCTGTACATGACCACACGGGACCGCCACACTGTCCGCCGAGCCCGTCCACCCCCCTCCGAGGAGCCGCCCGCCATGCCCCTGCGCACCCGGCAACGTCGTCACGCCGTCCTCACCGGACTCGTCGCCCTCGCCACCGCAGCCGTCCTGTCGTCCGCCACGCCCGCGACGGCCGCCGACACCTGGACGGAGGTCGGCTCCGACCGTGCCGACCCGCTGACCGAGAGCCAGGGCCTGGCCTCGGTCGAGGTCCCCGCGAACAGCGCCAACCGCTACACGGGCATCGGCACCATCCCGGTGAGCGTGAGCAGCCGCGGCTGGAACCACGTCGGCGACCCCGACGCCTCCTACGGCGGCTACTACATCGAGCCGTACCAGGCGGACTCGGGCACGGCGAAGATGTACCGGGTGCAGTCCCCGGGCGGCACATGGTCGGAGTACGTCCACACCCTCGGCAGCGGGGAGGCGCTCAACAACTCGTGGGTGGCCATCGCCCCGTCGGGCCAGTGGATGCTGTCCGGCGAGTACGGCACGATGACCCGCTTCCTCGTCTTCCCGACCCCCGGCGTCAACGCGAGCACCTCGCCCTCGGCGAACCTCCCGCAGGCGTCCACCGTCACCCTCGACCACGCCGTACGCGACGTACAGGGCTGCGACTTCGTGACCGCGACGCAGTTGCTCTGCTCCTCGGACGACCCCGCGGGCACCCTCTTCGGCATCACCAAGCCGCTGCTGCGGATCGACCTGTCCGGCGAGCCCGGCACGGCCGATGTGACCGGCCATGTCACCGCGCTCCGCCAGCTGCCGCTGCGCAGCTCCTGCTCGGGGACGTTCGAGGCCGAGGGCATCGACTACGACCGGCGCACCGGCACCCTGCGGGTGATCGTGGTCTCGCCCGGGTTCTGTGTGCTGACCGACAGCAAGACGTACCGCTTCACCAAGAACTGAGGCCGCCACTGGTCCCGGTCCGGCAGTGGTGCTTTTCTGAAGGTGTGGCGCGGTTCACGGGGGAACTCGTGTGACCGCGCCGTCGCCATGAGAGGAGCGATCACGATGGATCGTGTGCGCATGCACGAGGAACCCGTCTCCCTGGAGATCAGCGGGTGCAGCAAGGAGGACGCCCGGATCGTGTTCGACGTGCTCTGTGAGTGCTTCGAGTCCGACCGGTCCGCCGAGGACGTGCCCCAGCAGCTCCACGAGAGCCGCCCGATGGTCTGGCTCGGCACCTTCGAGGTCACCGACGCGCACGAGTGCGCGACCCCGCCCCGGCTCTCGTCCTCCGTCGAGGCCGACGCGCAGGGCGGCTACTGGGCCATCGAGCGGCTGCGCTCCACCCTCGACTCCCTGTTCGCGGTGCGCGACCTCTCCTCGGCCTCCGGGGACCAGGAGCGGGAGCTGCACGTTCTGCTGGAGAGCAGGTGAGCTGCGGCACATCACCCCCGGCCTGGTTCTGCAACTAGTTGCATAAACCGTGCGCGGTCCTCTACAACAGGAGGGACGACACCGCGCACGGAGGCCTGCCATGAGCCGTTACCCCCATCTGCTGAGCCCGCTGGACCTGGGCTTCACCACGCTGCCCAACCGCGTCCTGATGGGCTCCATGCACGTCGGTCTGGAGGAGGCCGAGCGCGGGTTCGAGCGCATGGCGGCCTTCTACGCCGAGCGCGCGCGGGGCGGCGTCGGCCTCATCGTCACCGGCGGCATCGCGCCCAACGACGCGGGGCGCCCCTACGAGGGCGGCGCCAAGCTCACCACCGAGGCGGAGGCCGACGAGCACCGGGTCATCACCGAGGCCGTGCACCGCGAGGGTGGCCGGATCGCGATGCAGATCCTGCACTTCGGCCGGTACGCCTACCACCAGGACCTCGTCGCCCCGAGCCCGCTCCAGGCGCCGATCAGCCCCTTCCCGCCCCGTGAGCTCACCGACGCCGAGGTCGAGCAGACCATCGACGACTACGCCCGCGCCGCCCGCCTCGCCCAGCGGGCCGGCTACGACGGTGTGGAGATCATGGGCTCCGAGGGCTACCTGATCAACGAGTTCATCGCCGCCCAGACCAACCGGCGCACCGACCGCTGGGGCGGGTCGTACGAGAACCGCATGCGCTTCCCCGTCGAGATCGTGCGGCGGGTGCGCGAGGCCGTCGGCACGGACTTCATCATCGTCTACCGGCTCTCCATGCTGGACCTGGTCCCCGGCGGCTCCACCCACGACGAGGTGGTCACCCTCGCCAAGGCCGTCGAGGCGGCCGGCGCGACGATCATCAACACCGGCATAGGCTGGCACGAGGCCCGCATCCCGACCATCGCCACCTCGGTGCCGCGCGGCGCGTACACCTGGGTCACCAAGAAGCTCATGGGCGCGGTCGGTATCCCCCTCGTCACCACCAACCGCATCAACACCCCCGAAGTGGCCGAGGAGTTGCTCGCCGACGGCTACGCGGACATGGTGTCCATGGCCCGCCCGATGCTCGCCGACCCCGACTTCGTGAACAAGGCCGCGGCCGGCACCCCCGAGGCCATCAACACCTGCATCGGCTGCAACCAGGCCTGCCTCGACCACACTTTCAGCGGCAAGATCACCTCCTGCCTGGTCAACCCGCGCGCCTGCCACGAGACCGAGCTGGTGCTGGCCCCGACCCGGCTGAGGAAGCGCGTCGCGGTCGTCGGCGCCGGCCCGGCGGGCCTCGCCTGTTCCGTCTCCGCCGCCGAGCGCGGGCACGACGTCACCCTCTTCGACGCCGCGAGCGAGATCGGCGGCCAGCTCAACGTCGCCCGCCAGGTCCCCGGCAAGCAGGAGTTCGACGAGACCCTGCGCTACTTCCGCCACCAGCTCGACGCCCACGGCGTCGACGTACGCCTCAACACCCCTGTGACGTCGGCCGACCTGGACGGCTACGACGAGGTCGTCGTCGCCACCGGCGTCAGCCCGCGCACCCCCGACATCCCCGGCGTCGACCACCCGAGCGTCGTCGGCTACCTCGACGTCCTGCGCGACAAGGTCCAGGTCGGCGACCGCGTCGCGATCCTCGGCGCCGGCGGCATCGGCTTCGACGTGGCCGAGTTCCTGACGGACGCGGGCGACAAGGCCAACGAGGACCCGGCGACGTACTTCCGCCACTGGGGCGTCGACATGGACCACACCGGCCCCGGCGGCCTCACCGCCCCCGAGCGCCCCGCCCCGCCGCGCACCGTCCATCTGCTCCAGCGCAAGACCAGCAAGGTCGGCGCGGGGCTCGGCAAGACCACCGGCTGGATCCACCGCACCGAGCTCAAGCACCGCGGCGTCACCATGGTCCCGGGCGTGCGCTACGACCGCATCGACGACGCCGGACTGCATGTCACCGTCGGCGAGGAGAGCACGGTCCTCGCGGTCGACACCGTCGTCCTGTGCACCGGGCAGGAGCCGCGCCGCGACCTGTACGAGGAGCTGGTCGCCGCCGGAGTGAGCGCCCATCTGATCGGCGGTGCCGACGTGGCCGCCGAACTGGACGCCAAGCGGGCCATCAAGCAGGGCACCGAGGTCGCGGCGGCCCTGTGAGGGCCGTCCCTAGGATGACTCCATGTCACTCCCGCACGCGATCCTGACCGCCCTGCTGGAAAGGCCGTCCTCAGGCCTCGACCTGACGCGGCGTTTCGACAGGTCGATCGGCTACTTCTGGTCGGCGACGCATCAGCAGATCTATCGCGAGCTGGGAAAACTGGAGGCCGAGGGGCACATCAGGGCGCTGCCGTCGGAGCAGCCGGCCCGCGGGCAGAAGAAGTCGTACGAGGTCCTGCCCGCGGGCCGCGCCGAACTGGCCCGCTGGACGGCCGCGTCCCAGGACCCCAAGCCGTACCGCGAGACGCTGTTCCTGCGGCTGCGGGCGGCGGCCGTGGTGGGCAACGAGGGCATCCAGGGCATCGAGGCCGATCTGCGCCGCCATCTGGAGCTGCACCGGGGGCAGTTGGCGGAGTACGAGGAGATCGAGCAGCGCGACTTCCCGCCGGGCAGGGACAGCCCGCAGGACCGGTTGCAGCACCTGATCCTGCGGGCGGGGATCGATCTGGAGACCTTCTGGACACGGTGGCTCACCCACGCGCTGGAGGAGTTCGCCGAGCTGCCCGACCCGTCTCAGAGCCGGTAGGGCTTGGCGCGGCGGCGCAGGAACCAGGCCGCCGCGATACCGCCGATCCCGACGAGCGCGGCACCGGCGCCCAGGGTGAGCGGACCGTAGTCCTTGATGCCGCCGCCCAGCCCGCCCATGACGCCGCGCGACGGGGAGGCGGTCGCGGAGATGGTCGGCGTGGAGGCCGTCGAGACGATGACCGACTGGGAGCCGGCCGTGGAGTTGTCGGCGCACATGACGACGACCGTGTACGTCCCGGGGCTCACGCTCGACCAGGCGGCCGACTGCAAGGAAGTCGTCCCCGACAGCGTCACCTGACGGCCCTGGGCGAAGCTCGCCTGGCTGCTGGTGAGCAGCGAGGCGGTGCCCCAGCTGCCGTTGACCTGGGTGCAGGCGCTGGTGGTCACCGAGACCGTGGACCCGGTCGTGCTCACGGAGATGCCGGAGACCGCGACCGCTGGGGTGGCGGCCAGCGCGGCGACGGCGGCCGCGATCGGACCGGAGCGGAGGAGAAACTGACTTGTACGCATGGACTGCCCTCCGGCGGCACGGTTGGCGGTACGTCCCATGCGCCGCCGAGGATCGGGGAAGGCCCGTGCGCCTCAGGGGCAGCCAACGTGCCCCCGGCCCGGCGCGCACCTGGACCGCCCCCGGGCAGGTGACGGATTCCTTCGTCCGGCCCATGCCGGCGGTGTTCTCAGGGCGCCGCGCCGGTCGTGACCGTCCGCTCCGGCGACCATCCGCCCCAGGTCCCGTCCGGCAGCCTCGCCCGGATCCGCAGCCGGTGGGTGACGCCCCCGTCCCGGCCCGCGTAGAAGCTGTACGTCGCCCGCCGGGTGGGCGCGGTGCCGCCGTAGACCAGTGAGGTGGCCTGCCGCCTGTCCAGCCGTATCCGGTACTCCGTGACCACGCCGTCCACGCGTGGCGGCACCCAGGACAGGTCGAAGTAGTACGCCCCGTCGTCGGCCAGGCGGGTCGCCGCGCGGAACTCGGCGGGGGCCGTGCCGCGCCCGTCGTCGGTGCCGGGCGCGGTGGTGAGGCGGACGGTGGTGCTCGCGGGGGAGACGTTGTCGGCGGCGTCGCGGGCCCGCACGGTGAAGGAGTAGCGGACACCGGGGCGGAGCCCCGTCACCACGGTCGCCGTCTGGTTCCCGCCGACGCTGTGGATCTTCGTGCCGCCCTGCTGGATGTCGTACGACACCACCCCCACGTCGTCCGAGGCCGCGGACCACGACAGCTGCACCGACCGGCCGCCGACTGCCCGGCCCGTCACCCGCCCCGGGCGGGTCGGCGCCGAGGCGTCCGCCCGGGTGGCCGCCGGTGTGGTCGCCCGGACCTCACGGCTGGGCGGACCGAGACGCCCCTCGGTGTCCCGGGCCCGCACGGTGAACACATAGCTGGTGGACGGCCTGAGCCTGGAGACGTCCACCATGTGCTCGGAACCCGGCACCTCCTTCACCTTGGTGGTGCCGCGATACACCTCGTAGCCCCGGACACCGCCCTCGGCCGTCACCGCGCTCCACATCACGTGCACGCTGGTCGCGCTGCCGGCCGCGGCGGTGACCCCCGCCGGGGCGCCGGGAAGCCGGCCCTCGTCGTCGTCGGCGCCGCTCCAGCCGCAGCCCGCCAGCAGCAGGAGCACCCCGCAGAGAGCGGCAACGCGTCGCACGAGTCCGCCTCCCCGAGGTAATGGTCCGGACCAATAGAGCGTCCCTCACTATGCAGCTGCTGACGTGATCCCATCAAGAGGGGCGGCGTTGGTGAACGCGCCGGACGGTTACGTATGCTGAAGCTCCTCATGGTGAACTTCCTTCGAGGGCTCGGGAGTTCACGCTGTTGGCGCGGGCCGCTGTCGTCGCTGTCCCCGCGCCGGACGCGGGCGGCCGGGCAGCCGGAGCCGACGCAGGCTCAGGCGCCCGGCCCCTGTCGGACGTTCGGGGAAACACGCTCGCCCACGGGGCCGTGCACCGTCCGGCCCCCTCAGGGTGGCCGGGTGGCCGACGCGGCATCAGATTGGGCTGGGTGTGCGTCAATGTCCCCCAGGAGAGGGTCCCTCATCGTGCGTGTCCAGTCGCTGACGCTGGCCGCGGCAGGCGTCGCCCTGCTCGCCCCGACGACGTCACCCGCCGCCGAGCCCGTCGCCCACCAGGAGCCGGTCGTGCGCCACGAGGGCGACGTCCGCGCCGCCGACCTGCTGGCCAGGGTGCGTGACTGTGTCCCCGTCTCCCGCGGCCGGTACGCCACCGACGAGGGTCTGCCCGCCACCGTCCCGGTCTGCGGCACCGACGAGGCCGTGTTCTGGAAGGCCGACATGGACATCGACTGCGACGGGCGGCCAGGCCGGCTCTGCAACCGGCGCACCGACCCGCTGTTCTCCGACGCCACCGCCTACCAGCAGGCCGACGGCCGCTACCTGAGCGCCGAACGCCTGCCCTACATCGTGGTGCCCGCCCCGAGCCGCGTCTGGGACTACCGCGCCGCCGGCGTGCGGGGCGGCTCGGTCGCCGCGGTGATCTACAAGGACCGGGTGCAGTACGCGGTCGTCGGCGACGTCGGCCCCCGCGGCATCATCGGCGAGGCCTCCTACGCCGGCGCCAAGGCCCTGGGCATCCGCCCCGACCCGCGCGGCGGCGGCACACCCTCCGGGGTCACCTACATCGTCTTCAAGGACACCCAGGTCAAACCCATCGAGGACCACGCCGCCGCCGTCGCCACGGGGGAGCGACTGGCGCGGTTGTTCGTACGGGGGCGGTAGGCGCCGCGTCGGACCACCGCTCCCTGGGCGAGTCGGACCTCCGCTCCCTGGGTGCCTCGGGCCGCCGCCCCGTGGGTGTGTCAGACCGCCGACCAGCCGTTGTCCACGGCCAGTACCACTCCGTTGATGTTGCTGGCCGCGTCCGAGGCGAGGAAGACGATCGCGGCGGCCTGCTCCTCCGGCTCGGAGACACGGCCTACGTTGCCGAAGTAGGGGCCGAGTGCCTGCGGGCCGTGTGCCTTGCCGTCGATGTCCGGGATCATGCCGGTCGCGGTGCCGCCCGGGGCGATGGCGTTGGCCCGGATGCCCTGGTTGCGGTACATCACGGCCAGGTTCTTGGTGAGGCCCACGATGCCGTGCTTCGAGGCCGTGTAGGCGGCGCCCGCGGCGCTGCCCCGCAGCCCGGCCTCGGAGGCGGTGCTCACGATCGCGCCCCCGCCCGCCTCCAGCATGTGCGGCAGCACGGCCCGCGTCAGCAGGAAGGGCGCGGTCAGGTTGACCCGCAGCACCCGCTCCCACTCCGCGTCGCTCACATCCGCCAGCGCCGACATCCGGTCCATGATCCCGGCGTTGTTCACCAGCACGTCCACACCGCCGAACCGCTCCACCGCGGTCGCGGTCACCCGGTCGACGACGGCCTGCTCGCTCAGATCGCCGGTGACGGCGACCGCCGTGCCGCCCGCCTCCCCGATCTCGCTGACGACCTTCTCCGCCCCGTCCGCGTTCAGATCCGCGACCAGCACCTTCGCTCCCTCGGCGGCGAAGGCCAGTGCGGCGGCGCGACCGATCCCCGAGCTCGCTCCGGTGACGATGACGCTGCGTCCGTCGAGTCCAGTGGCCATGTCGGTTCCCTGTCCGTGCGGTGCGAGGGGCGGCGTACGAGAGCGACGCGCCCGGTGTGTACCCACTCTACGACTTAATGTCTGCGAGTGACATAAAATGGTGGTGGAGAATTCCGGGAGACGATCACCGGAGCCGGAGGAACACATGACCGCAGCGCGCGGACGGACGGGACGACCACCGCTGACCGAGGAGCGCAAGGCGGAGTTCAGGCTGGAGATCGCCCGGGCCGCGGTCGACCTGTTCGTCACCCAGGGCGTCGCGGCCACCACCGGCGAACAGATCGGCCAGGCGGTCGGCGTCTCCGCCCGCACCCTCTGGCGCTACTTCCCGAGCAAGGAGAGCTGCGTACGGCCGCTGTTCTCGGCCGGCATCGACGTGATCGCCGAGTGCCTGCGGGAGTGGCGCCCCGGGCAGCCCCTGGAGCAGCTCTTCGACCGCCGCCTCGCGGCCGACCCCGCCTTCGTCGCCGGCCCGGAGCGGGCGACGGTCGGGGCGCTGGTACGACTGACCCGCACCGAACCCTCGCTGCGCGCGATCTGGCTTCAGACGTACGACGAGGCCGAGCCGGCGTTCGCCCGCGCTCTCGGCGAGCGGGCCGGCCTGCCCGCGGACGACCTGCGGCCCACGATCCAGGCGGCGATGTTCAACGCGGCCCTGCGCGCGGCGGTGGAGCACTACGCCTGGCGCGTCGAGACCGAGCAGACGGACGCCGCGAGGGCGGAGGCCGAGCTGGCGGACACCATGTGCTCGGCCCTCGCCGTCGCGGCGCGCGGGCTGTCCTGAGGGGTCTTTTCAGACCTTGCGGTACGTGTACGCCTCCGCTGCCGCCGCCTCCACCGCCGCGAGGTCCGCGCCCGTGGCGGCCGTGACGACAGCCGCGACCGCGCCCTCGACGAACGGGGCGTCCACCAGGCGGGTGTTGCCGGGGAGTTCATCGCCCTCGGCCAGCAGCGCCTTGACCGTCAGGACGGCACTGCCGAGGTCGGTGAGGACGGCGACCCCGGCACCCCGGTCCACCGAGGCGGCGGCAGCGGCGATGAGCGCGGAGCTGGTCCCGAGCTCCCCGCCCTCGGTGCCGCCCGCCGGCGCGACCGGCACCTCGATGCCACCACCCGCGAGCCCCCGTGCCAACTCGGCGACCGACGCGGCGACCTGGGCACTGTGCGAGACCAGCACGATCCCCACGAGCTCGCCGTCACTCACCGTTCGCCTCCGCGAGTGCCGCGACCAGCAGTGCGGACGAGGTGGCGCCCGGGTCCTGGTGTCCGATGCTGCGCTCGCCCAGATAGCTCGCCCGGCCCTTGCGGGCCTGCAACGGCGCCGTCGCGAGGGCGCCCTCCTCCGCGGCGGCCCGGGCGGCGGCGAACCCGTCGCCGAGCGCGTCCACGGCCGGGACCAGCGTGTCGATCATGGTCTTGTCGCCGGGCGCGGCCCCGCCGAGGGCCATGACCGCGTCCACCCCCGCCCGGAACGCCTCGGCGAACTGCCCCTCGTCGACCTCGGCGGCCTCCCCGAGCGCCTTCCCGGTGCGCCGCAGCAGCGTGCCGTACAGCGGTCCTGACGCCCCGCCGACCGTGGAGATCAGCTGCCGTCCGGCCAGCGTGAGCACCGCGCCGGGCGTGTCCGGGGCCTCCTTCTCCAGGACGGCCGTCACGGCGCGGAACCCGCGCTGGAGGTTGCTGCCGTGGTCGGCGTCCCCGATGGGGGAGTCGAGGGCGGTCAGCCGCTCCGCCTCGCGGTCCACCGATGCGGCGGTCGCCGTCATCCAACGGCGGAAGAATTCGGCGTCGAGCACTGGATCTCCTTGCGTGGTAGGTGGGTTGACGGCCCTTCGGCGTCGGCTCACATGCCCCAGCGCAGCCCCGCGGTCTTCACCGGGGCGTCCCACAGCCGCAGCGTCTCCTCGTCGATCTGGCACAGCGTGACCGAGACGCCCGCCATGTCGAGGGAGGTGACGTAGTTGCCGACGAGGGTGCGGGCGATGGCCACCCCGCGCTCGGTCAGCGCCCGCTGCACCTCGGCGTTGAACCCGTACAGCTCCAGGAGCGGGGTCGCGCCCATGCCGTTGACCAGCAGCAGCACCGGATTGCGCGGGCTGATGTCGTCGAGGATCGCGGTCACGGCGAAGTCGGCGATCTCGCGCGAGGTCATCATCGCCCGCCGCTCCCGGCCCGGTTCGCCGTGGATGCCGATGCCCAGCTCCAGTTCGCCGTCGGGCAGATCGAAGGTGGGGCTGCCCTTGGCGTACGTGGTGCAGGCGCTGAGCGCGACGCCGAAACTGCGGGAGCTCTCGTTGACCTGACGGGCGATCGACTCGACGCGCTCCAGCGGCTGGCCCTCGTCCGCGGCGGCACCGGCGATCTTCTCGACGAACAGGGTGGCGCCCGTGCCGCGCCGGCCCGCCGTGTAGAGGCTGTCGGTGACGGCCACGTCGTCGTTGACGAGCACCTTCGCCACCTGGATGCCCTCGTCCTCGGCGAGTTCGGCGGCCATGTCGAAGTTGAGGACGTCACCGGTGTAGTTCTTCACGATGAACAGCACGCCCGCGCCGCTGTCCACGGCCGCCGCCGCCCGCACCATCTGGTCGGGCACGGGGGAGGTGAACACCTCGCCGGGGCAGGCCGCCGACAGCATGCCGGGGCCCACGAACCCGCCGTGCAGCGGCTCGTGTCCGGAACCGCCGCCGGAGACCAGGGCCACCTTTCCGGCCACGGGAGCGTCCCGTCGTACGATCACCCGGTTCTCCACGTCGACGGTGAGTTCGGGATGGGCGGCCGCCAGTCCGCGCAGCGCGTCCGCGACGACGGTCTCCGGGACGTTGATGAGCATCCGCATGGGTACCTCCTGGCCGAAACGTGAACAGGACACCTGATGCATGCAGTATCGAACGTGCGGCAGCGAAGGTCACGACGGGGGACCGGTGCGGGCCGGCTGTGTCCAGGCGTGCGCGATGAGGTGCTCGATGTGGGCGGGGTCCGGCAGCGGGCCGTGGTCGCCCGTCACCCCGAGCGCGGACGCGGCCGTGATGTGCCCGAGGCGCAGGGCCCGCTCCACGTCCCCGTCCGGTGTCAGCCCGGCCAGGAACCCGGCCGCGAAGGCGTCCCCGGCGCCCACCGGCTCCACCACGTCCACCGGCAGGGCGGGCACGGTCCAGGTCTGCTCCTCGCCGAAGGCGGTGACCGCCCGTCCGCCGTCCTTGACGACCAGCAGCCGCGGACGCGGCAACAGCCGCCGCACATCGGCCGGTTCGAGGTCCGCGCCCCACAGGCCCTGGGCTTCGTCCAGACCGACGAAGGCGATGTCCGCGCGGTCGGCCAGTTCGCGGAGCACGGCGGCGGCCGTGCCGTCCGGCCAGAGCGCGGGGCGGTGGTTGACGTCGAAGCTGATCGCGTACGGGCGATCGTCCGGCGGGGTGGCCAGGGCTCGTTCCACGAGGGCGCGGCACGACGGCGAGAGCGCCGGGGTCACACCGGTGAGGTGGACGAGCGAGGCGGCGGCCACGCTCGGGTCGTCCAGGACCTCGGGGCCCATGGCTGACGCGGCCGAACCGGCGCGGTAGTAGTGGACGCGGGTGCCGGCGGGGCCCGGTTCCTTCACGAGCAGCCCGGTCCGCCGCTTCGTGTCGTGGCGTACGGCGCCCACGTCGACGCCCGCCGCGGCGACCACGGCACGTACGCGCCGGCCGAACGCGTCGGCGCCGAGGGAGGAGATCCACGAGACGGGGACGCCGAGGCCGGCGAGGTACATCGCCACGTTCGACTCCGCCCCCGCGACCGACAGGCGCAGGTTCTCGACGGTCTCCAGCGGCTCCGGCGCGGCCGGGGCCAGGGCCGCCATGGTCTCGCCGACACAGACGACCGGGCCCCCGGCGGGCCGCCACGCGCTCCTCATGCCGTGGCCTCGCGGACGGCGGCGAGAAAGGCGCGGGCGCGCTCGCGCAGGGCGCTGTGGCCGCCGCCGTCGGCGGCGTCGCCGATCAGCGGGGAGCCGACGCCTACGGCGGTGGCCCCGGCCGCCAGGTAGGCGCGGGCGGCGGCCTCGTCGACTCCGCCGACCGGGACCAGGAGTTCGTGCGGGAACGGCCCGCGCAGGGCCCTGAGGTAGGCGGGGCCGCCGGCCTGCGCGGCCGGGAAGACCTTGAGTCCGGTGGCGCCCTGGCCGCGGGCCGTCACGATCTCGGTGGGGGTCATGACACCCGCCAGCACCGGCAGGCCCAGCGCGTGGGCCGCGGTGACGCCCTCGCCGAGCGCCGGGGTGACCGCGAAGTCCGCCCCGGCGTCACGGGCGGCCCGTGCGTCGTCCGCGGTCAGGACGGTTCCGGCGCCGAGCGGCCGGTCCGGGCCGAGGGCCTCGCGGGCGCGCTCGATGACGGACAGGGCGTCCCGCCCGGTCAGCGACACCTCGATGAGCCCGACTCCCTCGTCGGCCAGGGTCAGCACGGTGCGCAGGGCGGCCTCGGGGTCGTCGCCGCGCACGATCGCGACGAGGCGGTGGGCGGTCAGCGCCGCTCGCAGGTCCATGGACGGGGCTCCTTGTCACGCGGGCCGGTTCAGGGGCGTACGTGATCATTGTGAGCCACCCCGCACCTCAACTGGTCCATACCAACCTCTTGACATGTCCATCTCTCACTTCTTAAATCACGCAGTGAACTAAGCCGCGGTGAAACCGGCTTCCCCACCCCCCACCTCGCGCCGCCGTGTCGGCACAGGAGATGACGTGCTCCGACTCCCCAGACCCCGCACCGCCGCGGCCGCGCTGGCCGCCGCCACCGCCGCCTCGGTCCTCACCGGCCTCCAGCCCGCCCAGGCCGCGGTCACCGCCCTGCCCACCGGCTGGTCCACGGTCGTGGGCGCCGGCAGCGGCAAGTGCCTGGACGCCCGCTCGGCGGCCACCGTCAACGGCACCGCCGTACAGCAGTACACCTGCAACAACACCACCGCCCAGCAGTGGAGTTTCACCGCCACCGGCGACGGCTACGTCCGGATCAACAACCGCAACGACGCCCAGCAGGTCGCCGACGTCAGCGACGTGTCCACCGCCGACAACGCGGCCGTGCACCTGTGGACCTACGGCGGCGGCGCCAACCAGCAGTGGCTGCCCGTCGACGAGGGCGGTGGCGCCTACCACTTCGTCAACCGCAACAGCGGCAAGTGTCTCGACGTGCCCGCGGCCTCGACCGCCGACAGCGTCCAACTGGTGCAGTACACCTGCAACGGCACCGCCGCCCAGCGCTTCCAGGTCGCCCCCGTGAGCGCCGCGCCCGGCGACGTCGACCTCGGCCCGAACGTGGTCGTCTTCGACCCGTCCATGCCCTCGGCCACCATCCAGAGCCGGCTGAACCAGATCTTCCAGCAGCAGGAGACCAACCAGTTCGGCGCCCAGCGCTATGCCGTGATGTTCAAGCCCGGTACCTACAGCAACGACGTCAACGTCGGCTTCTACACCCAGGTACTGGGGCTCGGCCAGTCGCCCGACTCGGTCACGATCAACGGCGCGGTGCATGTGGAGGCCGACTGGTTCCCGCCGCAGAACGCCACCCAGAACTTCTGGCGCGGCGCCGAGAACCTGTCCGTCAACCCGACGGGCGGCACGGACCGTTGGGCGGTCTCGCAGGCCTCCGGCTACCGGCGCATGCATGTCCGCGGCAACCTGGAACTCAGCGACGGCGGTTGGTCCAGCGGCGGGTTCATGGCCGACACCAAGATCGACGGCCAGGTCCGCTCCGGCACCCAGCAGCAGTGGCTCACCCGCAACTCCCAGCTCGGCAGCTGGACCGGGTCCAACTGGAACATGGTCTTCGTCGGCAGCCAGGGCGTCCCGGGCAACAGCTTCCCCAACCCGCCCTACACCACGGTGAACCAGACGCCGACCGTACGCGAGAAGCCCTTCCTGTACGTCGACGGCGCGGGCGCCTACAAGGTGTTCGTGCCCGCCGTGCGGACCAACTCCTCGGCGACCAGCTGGGCGAGCGGCAACCCCCCGGGGACCTCGCTCGGCATCGACCAGTTCTACGTCGTCAAGCCGGGCGCGACCGCCGCACAGATCAACTCCGCGCTGGCCGAGGGCAAGAACCTGCTGGTCACCCCCGGCGTCTACCACCTCGACCAGACCCTGCGCGTGACCCGCCCGGACACCGTCGTCCTCGGCCTCGGACTCGCCACCTTCGTCCCCGACAACGGCCTCACCGCCATGACGGTCGCCGACGTCGACGGAGTGAAGCTCGCGGGCCTCCTCTTCGACGCCGGCACCACCAACTCCCAGACGCTGGTGGAGATCGGCCCGACCGGCGCCGCCGCCGACCACTCGGCCGACCCCACCTCGCTGCACGACGTCTACTTCCGCGTCGGCGGCGCCGCCGTGGGCAAGGCCACCACCAGCCTCGTCGTCAACAGCGACGACGTCATCGGCGACCACATGTGGATCTGGCGCGCCGACCACGGCACAGGCGTCGGCTGGACCATCAACACCGCCGACACCGGACTGATCGTCAACGGCGACGACGTGACGATGTACGGGCTGTTCGTCGAGCACTACCAGAAGCACCAGACGATCTGGAACGGCAACGGCGGCCGGACGTACTTCTACCAGAACGAGATGCCCTACGACCCGCCCAACCAGGCCGCCTGGATGAACGGCTCCACCCAGGGCTACGCCGCCTACAAGGTCGCGAACACCGTCACCAGCCACCAGGCCTACGGGCTCGGCAGCTACTGCTACTTCAACGTCAACCCGAGCGTCACCGCGGAGCACGCCTTCGAGGTGCCGGGCGCCCCGAACGTACGTTTCCAGAACATGGTGACCGTCTCGCTGGGTGGCACCGGCACGATCCGGCACGTCATCAACGACCGGGGCGGCCCGTCCAACTCTTCGACGAACGTCGCCAACCTGGTGAGCTATCCGTGACGCCTCGGGGAAGGGACTGTTTGTTCGCCCAGTGAAAGTTCATTCACCGGGGGCTGGTCAAGTGCGGCCCCCGGTGTGAGACTCGGCGCACCACAGATCCTTCAAGGAGTCGCCGATGAGCAGGAGCGAGTCTCCCGAGGCCGGTACGACGGCCGGCGTGGTCCGCGGTCGCCGTGAGGACGGCCTGGACGTCTTCCGCGGCATCCCCTACGCACAGCCCCCGCTGGGAGAGGCGCGGTTCGCGGCGCCGCGACCGGCGGAGCGCTGGGCCGGGGTGCGGGAAGCGACCGCGTTCGGACCGCCGGTCCCACAGGAACCGCTCGGCCCCGATCCCGCCTCCGTGCCGCCCTGGAGCCTGCCGACCGGTGACGACTGGCTGACCGTCAACGTCTGGACCCCCGAGGCCGACGAGGCGGCGGGCCGCCCGGTCATGGTGTGGATCTACGGCGGCGCCTACAAGCTGGGCTCCAGCGACGACCCCACCTACCACGGCGCCCGGCTCGCCCGGGACGGCGGCCTGGTCGTGGTGACCCTGAACTACCGGGTCGGCGTCGAGGGGTTCCTCCACATCGAGGGGGCTCCCGCGAACCGGGGGTTGCTCGACCAGGTCGCCGCCCTGGAATGGGTGCGCGACAACATCACGGCCTTCGGCGGCGACCCCGGCCAGGTGACCGTCTTCGGTGAATCAGCCGGTGCCGGGTCCGTCGCCGCGCTTCTGGCGATGCCGCGGGCGCGCGGCCTGTTCCGCCGGGCGATCGCGCAGAGCGTGCCGGGCACGTACTTCTCGGACGAGCTGGCCAGGGACATCGGCGAGGCCGTCGCCGGTGAGCTCGGGCTGCGCGCGACCGTGGCGGACCTGGCAGGAGTGGACCCGCGCAAGCTGCCGGAGGCGGGGGCCGCGCTGAGCGGCCGTATGCGCGATTTCCTGCCCCGGTGGGGCTCGGTCGCCCTGACCGGCACCCCGTACTCCCCGGTCGTCGACGGAGACGTCCTGCCGGTCGTGCCGTGGACGGCCCTGGCGGACGGCGCTGCCCGGGACGTGGAGCTGATCGTCGGGCACAACCGCGACGAGTACCGCCTCTTCCTGATGATGGACGGCCTGCTCGGCAAGGTGGACGAGCGGCTGGCCTCGGGGGCGCTGGCCGCGTTCGGTCCGGGACCCGACGCCGAGCGGGCCTACCGCGCCGCGTACCCGGACGCCTCGGCGGAGCACCTCTTCGAACTCGTCCGGTCCGACTGGCTGTTCCGTATGCCCTCGCTCCACCTGGCGGACGCGCAGACCGCCGGTGGCGGGCGGGCGTACCTGTACGAACTCACCTGGTCCGCCCCGGTGCACGGAGGCGTGCTCGGGGCCTGCCACGGCCTTGACGTGCCCCTGGTCTTCGGACCGCAGGGCGGCGGGCTCGGCAGCATGCTGATCGGCCCGGAGCCCACCCGCGACACCGAGCGGCTCTCCGCGAGCGTCCGCTCCGCGTGGACGGCGTTCGCCGCCACCGGCGACCCCGGCTGGCCCGCGTACGACTCCAAGGACCGGCTCGTCCGGCTCCTGGACACCGAACCGACGGTGACCGCCTACCCGGAGGAGGCCTCACGGCGGCTGTGGGAGCGACACACCTTCGAGGCGCTGCCCCTGACCGTGCACTGACCGGTCCGGGGGAGTGCCCAGGTGCGTCGGCCGCGAGGTTCGCTTCTCTCGGTGCTGTGCTGCGTGCGGTCCCGGGGGCCGCGGGTCAGCGGCCGCCCGGCCCTCCGCTGCCGAACGAGCCGCTGCTGCCGTCGCTCCAGCGGGGCCGGTCATTGTCGGGGCCGGTCCGGGTGCTGCTGTTGCCGAAGGCGGGCATCTCGTGCGGGGTGAGGCGGCTCTCGCTCCGGGGCACCTCGTCGGGCTCCCTGTTCTCCATGACCTCGCGGACGGGCCCGCCCTCGGGCAGCCGCGGCTGCTCCTCGGGACGCGGTGGCGGAAGTTCCCGGCGACGGGCGCGTGCGCCCATCCAGATCGCGCCGAGCAGCAGGGCGACCACGACCAGACCCGCCACGATCAGCCCGACGCCCAGGGCGCCGCGACCCGCGGCCATCTCCATCCATGCGATGTTCATGGCCCCGCGAGTACCCCTGCCGGCGTGCGTGAACCCGTCCGCCACGACCGGCGGAAACCTCCGGCGAGGGGGTTTGACGCGATCCGCGGCGGCTACCCGCGCGGTGTGACAGCGACGACATCCCAACAGGAGCTCATCCGGTTCCTGGAGGACCGTTTCGCGTGTGCGCAGGCGTGCACCGATTGCGCCCGGGCATGTGCGGTCCGTGCCAGCCTCGTGGATCCGGACGGGACCGAGCAGCAGGAACTCGTACGACGCAAGGGCATCATGTGCGCGGAGGTGTGCGACGCGACGTGCCGGGTGCTGTCCGAGCAGAACCGGCTGGACGAGAGCGGTATCCGCGTCCAGCTCGAATGGTGCCGGACGGTCTGCCTGGAATGCGCCCAGGCCTTCGACAACCACCCGGGCGCCGAGGAGGCCGCCAAGGCCTGCCGGACCTGCGCCCAGGCCTGCACGGACTTCATGGACACGCTGAACTGAGGTGCGGCGCACTTCTCACAGAGGTCGTCCCATCCGTACGTTCCAGCGGCCCGCCCTGCCGCTGAGTTCGACGGCTGTGAGCGGTGCGACGTCCGTGCGCCAGAACGACGACCTCGGCGCTCCCAGCGCGTGGACGAGCGCGGCGCGGACGATCTCGGGTTCGGCCACGGCGATCGTCCGGCCCGGCTCAGCGGCGAGCGAGTCCAGCCATGCCCCGACCCGCTCGCACAGCGTGTGCACCGACTCCCCGCCGTGCGGTGCCGCTTCCACGTCCGCCAGCCAGCGGGCCAGCGCCTCCGGCTCGGCGGCGCCCACCTCGGTCAGCGTCGCCCCGCGCCAGCGGCCCGGGTCGAGGGCGGCCAACTCCGGTGTGTCCAGGGCGTCGAGGCCGAGTGCGCCGGCCGTCTCCCGGCAGCGCACGGTGGGGGAGACGCAGACCCGGTGGGCTGTGGGCAGCGTGCCCGCGGCGGCCTTCGCGAGCCGCAGTCCGGAGTCGTCCAGCGGGCTGCCGTCGTCGAAGCGGGCCTCGCGCAGAGCCGCACTGATCGCGGGTGAGATCAAGATCACTCGGCTGGTCATCCGCCCATTCCCCGGCTCAACATCCCTTCCGTACCACGTAATTGGCATGCCCACAGCGCTTCAGGGGCGCTCGTGGCCGAACCATGCGCTCTTGGCCGCACCTCTCGCACGCGGTACCTTCTCGACGATATCGACGACGGTTCGGTGGAAGCCGGTGGGATTCCGGCACGGTCGCGCCACTGTATGCCGGGCCCGCCCCAAGGGGTGGGCCGGGGGAGTCAGACCCACCCCGTCGTCCTGTGCACCACCGAGACGGGACGCGAGTTCCCCCAGGAGGTCCTGCCATGGCGCAGACCGTCGCTCAGCCGACAACCAGTTCCACCGCCGTACCCGCAAAGCTGCCGATCGGCGCCATCGCCCCCTGGGCGGTCTTCTTCGGCGTCCTGATGCTGGTCCTGCTCTACTTCGTCGGCGCCGAACAGGGCGCCACCTCCCTGCTGTCCGGCGAGGGAGTCCACGAGTGGGTGCACGACGCCCGCCATCTGCTCGGCTTCCCGTGCCACTGACAGCGGCGAGGAAGCGTATCCGCGCATGAACTCCGCAACTGTCAGAAACCTCCTGGTCCGCGGCATGCTCGCGGGCCTCGTCGCGGGCCTGGCCGCACTCGTCGTCGCGTACTTCCTCGGGGAGCCGCGCGTCGATCAGGCCATCGCCTTCGAGGAGAGCCACGCCCATGAGCACGGCGGCGGGGAACTCTTCAGCCGTACGCTCCAGTCCACCGCGGGCCTGTCCACCGGTGTCCTCGTCTACGGGGTCGCCTTCGGCGGCATCGCGGCGCTCGCGTACTGCTTCGCGCTCGGCCGGATCGGTCGCTTCGGGCCCCGCGCGAGCGCGCTGCTCCTGGCGGTCGCCGGGCTGGTCGCGGTGTACGTCGTGCCGTTCCTCAAGTACCCGGCCAACCCGCCGGCCGTCGGTGACCCCGACACGCTCGACCAGCGGACCGCGCTGTTCTTCCTGATGATCGTCCTCAGCGTGCTGCTGACGGTGGGCACGGTCATCCTGGGCAAGCGGCTCGCACCCCGCCTCGGCAACTGGAACGCCACCCTCGCCGCGGGCGCGTTCTTCGTCCTCGTCGTCGGTCTGGCGTACGCGTTCCTGCCGTCGTTCAACGAGGTGCCGGAGCACTTCCCGGCCGCCCTGTTGTGGCAGTACCGGCTCGCGGCGCTCGCCGTGCAGGTGACCCTGTGGACCTCCTTCGGGCTGGTCTTCGGGCTGCTGGCGGAGCGGCAGCTGGCGCCGAAGCCGGCCGGACGGTCGGCGGGCGCCGACACCCGGCCGACTCCCGTCGTCCACTGAGCGGTTCAGCACCGAAAAGGCCCCCGCCTCGCGGGGGCCTTTTCGTATGCCTCGGTGCGGCCTTGCCATTCCCTATTTCTGGAACACGTTCTACCGTGTGCGCCGACAGGACCGGTTCCGGGGAGCCTGGAGGCGCCGTGCATCTCGAATACACGCCCGAGCAGCAGCGGCTGCGCACCGAACTGCGCGCGTACTTCGCCGAGTTGGCGCCGACCGACGCCAACACCCGGCACGGCGACCGGCGGGAGCAGAAGCGCTTCTACCGCGAGACCGTCCGCCGCCTCGGCACCGACCGCTGGCTGGGCGTGGGCTGGCCGAAGGAGTACGGCGGCCGCGGCCTGACCGCGATGGAGCAGTTCATCTTCTTCGACGAGGCCGCCCAGGCCGGCGTACCGCTGCCGCTGATGGCCCTGAACACCGTAGGGCCGACGATCATGCAGTACGGCACCGACGAGCAGAAGGCGTACTTCCTCCCCAGGATCCTCTCCGGCGAGATCGACTTCGCGATCGGCTACAGCGAGCCCGACGCCGGCACCGACCTCGCCTCCCTGAAGACGCGCGCGGTGCGCGAAGGGGACGAGTACGTCGTCAACGGGCAGAAGATCTGGACCACCAACGGCGACACCGCCGACTGGGTGTGGCTCGCCACCCGCACCGACCCCGAGGCCCCGCCGCACAAGGGCATCACCATGCTCCTCGTGCCGACCACCGACCCCGGATACTCCTGCACCGTCATCAACACCCTCGCCGGCCACGACACCACCGCCAGCTACTACGAGGACATCCGTGTCCCCGTCGCCCGCCGCGTCGGCGCCGAGAACCAGGGCTGGCGGCTGATCACCAACCAGCTCAACCACGAGCGCGTCACCCTCGCCGCCCACGGCACCATGGCGATCCGCGCCCTGCACGACGTCCAGCGCTGGGCCATGGAGACCAAGCTCGCCGACGGCCGCCGCGTCGTCGACCTGCCCTGGGTACGCCGCCGTCTCGCCCAGACCCATGTGAGACTCGACGCGATGAAGCTGCTCAACTGGCAGATGGTCCATGCCGTGCAGAACGGCACGCTCACCCCCCAGGACGCCTCCGCGGTCAAGGTGTACGGCTCCGAGGCCCGCCGGGACGCCTACGCCTGGCTCATGGAGGTGGTCGCCGCGGCCGGTGCCCTGAAGGAGGGCTCGGCCGGCACCGTGCTCCACGGCGAGCTGGAACGCGGCTACCGCTCCGCCGTCATCTTCACCTTCGGCGGCGGCAACAACGAGATCCAGCGGGAGATCATCTCGTGGATCGGCCTGGGGATGCCGCGGGTACGACGCTGACCGGAGGGCGGGGCCACAGGACGGGCTCGGCGGCGGGCACGGTGAACAGCCGCCCGTCGTCGGCTATGTCGCGTGCCTCGTGGTGCTCAGCGCCCGCGACATAGCCGTCCTGACCGTCACCTACGTACGCCCGCAGCCCCCGTGGCCGAATGACGTCCCGTCGGGCCGCTTGATGAGCGGCGCCGGACCTGGTCACACTGACGGGTATGGACGCCCCTGGAGCAGGTGACCCCGGACTGTTCACGCCGGACTCGGTGACCTGGCAGCTGCACGGCGACCCGATGATGTGGGTCGCGGGCGTCCGCGCGCTCTACCTCCAGGCCCTGCATCCCCGTGCCGTGCGCGGAGTCATGCAGAACTCCGACTTCCGGCAGGACGCCTGGGGCCGTCTGCTGCGCACCGCGAACTTCGTCGGCACCACGACGTACGGCACCACGGCGGCGGCCGAACGGGCGGGCGCCCGTGTCCGGAAGATCCACGGCATGCTGTCCGCGACCGACCCCGACACCGGCGAGACCTACGGGGTCGGCGAACCCGAGCTGCTGCTGTGGGTGCACTGCGCCGAGATCGACTCCTATCTCCAGGTCGCCCGCCGCTCGGGCTTTCACCTCACCGACGAACAGGCCGACCGCTACCTCGCCGAACACCGCGTCAGCGCCCGCCTGGTGGGCCTCGACCCAGACGCCGTACCCGCGAACCAGGCCGAGATGGCCGCCTACTTCGAGAAGGTCGGACCCGAACTCGCCGCCGGGCCCGAGGCACGCGCGGTCGACGACTTCCTGCTCCGCCCGCCGATACACCCCCTGCTCGTCCCGGCGCGCGAGGTGCTGTGGCGGCGCGTGGCGCACCTGGCGTACGCCGCTCTGCCGCCGTACGCCCACGAGCTGTACGGCAGACCGGCCCCGGAACCCGCCACCGTCACCCGCCAGTTGCGTCGCACGGGCACCCTGTTGCGCGCTGTTCCCGCACGTCTGCGCTGGCAACTGCCGCCCAAACACATCCTCCGCGCCATGTCACGGCTCGGCCCCGGCTCCCGCCCGGCACCGTACAAAGTCGGGAGATAGCTCGCCATACTGGACGGGCCAGGGGCGGGCGACTTCGACGGGGGCGATCGCAACAGATGGGGGACAGCAAGCTGATCCAGGGCCGCTACCGACTGCTCGACCTGATCGGACGCGGCGGCATGGGCGAGGTGTGGCGGGCCCGCGACGAGTCGCTGGGCCGCCATGTCGCCGTGAAGTGCCTCAAACCGCTCGGCCCCTCCCACGACCAGTCCTTCACTCGCGTCCTGCGCGAGCGGTTCCGGCGGGAGGCCCGCGTCGCCGCTGCCCTCCAGCACCGGGGGGTCACCGTCGTCCATGACTTCGGCGAGTCCGACGGCATCCTCTTCCTCGTCATGGAACTGCTGGAGGGCCGCAACCTCAGTCAGCTCCTGGAGGACAACCGGCATCATCCGCTGCCCGTCCCGGACGTCGTCGAGATCGCCGACCAGGTCGCCGCCGCGCTCGCCTACACCCACCAGCAGGGCATCGTGCACCGCGATCTGAAGCCCGCGAACATCATGCGGCTGGCCGACGGCACCGTGAAGATCTGCGACTTCGGCATCGCCCGGCTCGGCCATGACATCGGCTTCACCTCCCGGCTCACCGGCACCGGCATCGCGATGGGCACCCCGCACTACATGTCGCCGGAGCAGATCGGCGGCTCCGAGGTCGACCAGCGCAGCGACCTCTACTCGCTGGGCTGCGTGCTGTACGAGATCACCACCGGGGCACCGCCGTTCGACCTCGACGACGCCTGGGCGATCCTCGTCGGCCACCGCGACACACCCCCTCGTCCGCCGCGCAGCCACCGCGCCGAGGTGCCGGCGTACTTCGAGAAGATCATCCTGGACCTGCTGGCCAAGCTGCCCGATCAACGCCCGTACGACGCCCGTGAGGTGGAGCGCCGGATCAGTGTGGGCCGTACGGCCGACGTGGACCGTGCGTCAGTCAAGCATCCCCGGCTCGGGCAGACGTACGTGCCCACCCTGGTGACCCCGCAGCCGACGCTCCGCCCGGCCCTCGAACCACCGGACCGTCGCACCCGTCTGCCGTCCTGGACCCGCGGCATGACCACCGGCCACAAGGCCGTCGGCCCTGGCGCCGCCACCCCGCCGCCGGCCGAGGGCGCCGCCCTGACCGGCGAGTGGATCCCGAGGCCGGCGTCCCCCCGGCACACCGGCGCACCCATCCTCCCCGCACCCATCCTCCCCCGGCCCATCCTCCCCCGGCCCATCCTCCCCGGGCCCGTCGCCCCCGGACCGGGCGACCCGCCCGCCCCGTCTCCCGAGGCGGTCACCGCCCTGACCGGCCGGCACAACGCCGGGCTCACCCTGGGCCGACTCGGCCGCTGGGCGGAGGCGGGCGAGGTGCACCGCGCGGTCGCCGCCGAACGCGAGCAACTCCTCGGCCCCGAGCACCCCGACACCCTCGCCAGCCGCTACGAGGTCGCCTTCACCCTCTCCCGTACCGGCCGCGCCGCCGACGCCTTGCGCGAGTACAAGCACGTCGCCCGCGCCCGCAGCCTCGCCCTCGGCCCCGACCACGCCGACACCCTCGCCGCCCGCCAGGAAATGGCGTATGTACTGGGCCAGTTGGGCCGCCACTTCGACGCCCACCAGGTCTACACGTCCGTCCTCGCCGCCCGCGAGCGGACGATGGGCGCCGACCACCCCGACACCCTGCGCTGCCGCCACAACCTGGCCTTCAACCTCAGCCGCCTCGGCCGTCTGGAGGATTCCTACCGCATGGCCGGCGACGTGGCCGTCGCCCGCGCCCGTGTGCTGGGCGCCGGGCATCCCGACACGCTCGTCACCCGCTACGAAGTCGCCTACGCACTAGGTCAGTTGGGACGCTGGCCGGAGGCCCTGCACACCTATCACGAGGTCGCCGAGGCCCGCGCCCAGGCCCTCGGCCCCGACCACCCCGACACCCTCGCCGCCCGCTACGAGGTCGGCATCAGCCTCGGCCGCCTGGGCCGCAGCGCCGAGGCCCTCCAGCTCTACCGCGACCTCATCGAGGACCGCAGCCGGGTGAACGGCCCCGCCCACCCCGAGACCCTGCGCGCCCGCCACGGCCTCGGTGTCAACCTGGGCCGCCTCGGCCGCTGGGAGGAGGCCCTCGCCGAGTCCCGCGACGTGTGCGCCATCCGCGAGCGCGTCCTCGGCCCCGAGCACCCCGACACCCTGGTCAGCCGCCGCGAGGTCGCCGTCGGCCTCGGCTGGCTGGGCCGCTGGGCCGACGCCCTGACCGAGTACCGCAGGGTCGCCACCGCCCGCGAACGCGTCCTCGGCGCGGGCCACCCCGACACCCTCGCCAGCCGCAACGACGAGGCGCACTGCCTGGAACAGCTCGGCCGCGGCGCGGAGGCCGTCGAGCTGTACCGCAGGGTGGCGGTCCTGCGGCAGCAGCACGCGGCGGGCGGCGGCTGAACGGAGGACGTCACCTCAGGCCGGGTGGCCCGGGAACGGCGGAAACCGGTGATCCGAGCCGGTGATCACGGTCCAGCAGCGCAGACAGAGGATCCGGTCCTCGCCCTCGTCGAACACGAGATCCTCCGGCTGCCCCGGAGCCGTCCGGGCCGCCCCGAAGTCGATGGGACGTTCGAGGAAACACTCGGGGCCGCCCTGCTGGTGCCAGAACGGGTCGACGGCGGACGACGGGTGGTACCGGACCGCGTTCCCGGCCCCCACCAGATGGTCGATCAGCTCGTACATGTGCTGCCGAGAGTGCTCCACGCGGCGAGTCTGCACCCCGCCGCGCGATACGTCGCCCTTCTGGCCGACCTAGATCACCACGTGTTACGAAGGGGCATGCCTGCACTCGTTGGACACACGTACGACGTCGTGATCGTCGGCGGCGGACACAACGGCCTCGTCGCCGCCGCCTACCTCGCCCGGGCCGGACGGTCCGTCCTGGTCCTGGAGCGGCTGGACCACACCGGCGGCGCCGCGATCTCCACCCGGCCGTTCGACGGCGTCGACGCGCGGCTGTCGCGCTACTCGTACCTGGTCAGCCTGCTCCCCAAGAAGATCGTCCGGGACCTGGGCCTGGACTTCCGCGTCCGGACGCGCACGATCTCCTCGTACACCCCCGTCCAACGCGACGGCCGGCCGACCGGACTCCTGGTCGGCGGCGGCGAGCGGCGCACCCGCGAGGCCTTCGCGCGCCTCACCGGCGGCGAGCACGAGTACGCGGCCTGGCAGCGGTTCTACGGCATGACCGGCCGCGTCGCCGAACGGATCTTCCCGACCCTCACCGAGCCGCTGCCCACCCGTGAGGAGCTGCGCCGCCGGGTGGACGACGAGGAGGCCTGGCGGACCCTGTTCGAGGAGCCGATCGGCGTCGCCGTGGAGGACCGCTTCGCCGACGACCTGGTCCGGGGGGTCGTCCTCACCGACGCCCTGATCGGCACCTTCGCCGACGCCCACGACCCTTCCCTCGCGCAGAACCGCTGCTTCCTCTACCACGTGATCGGAGGCGGCACCGGCGCCTGGGACGTGCCGGTCGGCGGCATGGGTGCCCTGACCGACGCCCTCGCCGCGGCGGCACGGGACGCAGGCGCGGTCCTCGCCACCGGGCACGAGGCGGTGCGGATCGCCACGGACGGGCGTACGGCGGAGGTGACGTACCGAACGGCCGACGGCGAGAGCGTCGCCGCGGCCCGGCACGTGCTGGTGAACGCCTCCCCGCAGGCCCTGGCCGAACTGACCGGCGACGCGCCCCCGGCCCCCGCCGAGGGCGCCCAGCTGAAGGTGAACATGCTGCTCAAGCGGCTGCCGAGGCTGCGCGACAGCGCGGTCGATCCGCGCGAGGCGTTCGCGGGCACCTTCCACATCGCCGAGGGGTACGAGGAGCTGGCCACCGCCCACGCGGAGGCCGCGGCGGGCCGGCTGCCCTCCGCGCCGCCCTCGGAGATCTACTGTCACTCGCTGACGGACCCGTCGATCCTGGGCCCCGAGCTGGTCGAACAGGGCTACCAGACCCTGACCCTTTTCGGACTGCACACGCCCGCACGGCTCTTCGACGCCGACAACTCCGGCGTGCGCGAGGAGCTGTTGAAGGCGACCGTCGCCCAACTCGACGCCCACCTGGAGGAGCCGATCGCCGACTGCCTCGCGACGGACGCCCAGGGCCGCCCCTGCATCGAGGCCAAGACCCCGCTCGACCTGGAACGCGACCTGCGCCTGCCCGGCGGCAACATCTTCCACCGCGAACTCGCCTGGCCCTACACCCAGGACGGCACCGGCCGCTGGGGCGTGGAGACCGCCCACGCCAACGTGCTCCTGTGCGGGGCGGGCGCGGTGCGCGGGGGCGGGGTGAGCGGGGTGCCGGGGCACAATGCGGCTATGGCTGTGTTGGAGGGGGCGGCAGAGTGATCGCTGACCAGGCGAGCTTCAATGGGTAGCGTTTCGCCAACTCGTCGTAACGGGCGCGGACTTCGGCGAGTGTGAGGTCCACGGCCTCGGCGCGTTCGGTGAGCGTGCGGTCGGTGATGACGTCGTTCGGGTCGACGCCGGGTGACTCGCCGTCGAGGTCCCTCGACAACAGCAATTTGTCGAACGAGTCCCTCTCCATCAAGGCGAGTGACCACAGTGCCAGCTGGCGGACCGATCCGACGGGGCCGCGCATGGATTCTTGGAGCGTGACCAGTGCCGACCGGTCTCCCAGCGCTGCCCGAGCGGCCAGGGTGGTGAGTCTGACATCCGACGCGGATTCCTCGCGCGGCGCTGACAGCGCTCGCAGGGCTCGGGGATCACCGATGCGCCCCAGAGCCCTGACGACGTACGGGTCGGGATCGCCGTTCTCGTCGAAGAGGACGTCGAGCAGGGGTTTGACGGCTTGTGGATCACGGAGCAGGCCCAGCGCGTCGGTGAGTGAGTGGCGTGCTGGGTTCGGAGTGTCGCGCAGCAGGCGGAGAAGAGGTGGCACCGCTCTGCGATCGCCGAGCAGGCCGAGCGCCTCGACGACCGGCGTCTGGACTGCGCCGCCGTCCGTCAGGACACCGAGCAACGGCTCCACCGCTTCGTGATCCCCCAGCCGGCCCAGGGCGTGGACCACCGGGAAGCGCGGTTCGCCCTCGCTGTCCACCAGGAGGGGGAGCAAGCGAGGCGCTGCACGCTGGTCGCGGAGTTCCCCAAGAGCCCGCACGACGTCGACGCGGGGCTCGCCGTCGCTACGGGTGAGGACGTCCAGGAGCGGTTCAACGGCTCGGAGGTCGCCGATGGCTCCGAGCGCGGTGACGACCTGGCTGTGGGGTGCCCCTTTGCGGTCGGTCAGTACGCCGAGCAGGGGCTTCACAGCTTCGCGGGCGCGCAGTCGGCCCAGGGCCTGCACGACTTCCATGTCGGGGCGGCCGTCGATGTCGGCCAGTGACGCCAGCAAGGGCGCCACCGCGTGGCGGTCTTGGAGGCGGCTCAGAAGAAGGGCGGCTTCGCGGCGCACTTCGGGTTCGGGACGAGAGAGTGCCGCCATGACAGGTTCCACGGCATGGGGGAAGAGTTCCGCGTACCCCTTTGCGATCCGGCGTCGTGTCCCACTGTTGGCGGAGACGAAGTGATTCATAACGGCGGCGGCCAGCCCCGTGTGCCCGTTGGCTGAGCCCTCGTTGAAACACCACAGCAGGAAGGAGACCGCGCTGGGGGGCAGGTCCCCCGACGTGATCAGCTCCGCGAACTTGCGGACATCCTCCGGCGAGGGCTTCCAAGGCGACCTGTGCCTGTGCTGCTGGGCCCAGCCGAGAGCCCAAGCCGCCGCCATGGCTTCGCAGGGGCCGCGCTCGAGGAGGGACGTCAGCCCTTCCACGAGGCCAGGGACGAGGACGAGTCTGCTGTTGAAGCCGGCGACCATCAGAGCCAATGCGGCCTCGATCGCCACCTCGGCCTGCGGTTCCCGGAGAAGGGGCACCTGCGTCTTCACCCAGCGACGCACCGCGTCCTCGCCGTCCGGTATGGAACTGCTGAGGACCATAGAGGCGGAGCCGCCCAGTCTGTCGAACTCCTCGGGCTGCCGTAGGAAGGAGGTCACGATACGCCGGGTGAGAAGTGCGCCCCAGACGGATGCGCCGACCTCCACGAGCACCATGTCCGCGACGCTGACGGCAGGACCCTTCCCGTCGTCCTGGGTGAGTGTGGCGATGAAACGCTCGATGATCTCCGCTGCCACTTCCTCGCTGACATTGGGCTCATCGGCGAGGCAGGAACACGCCAGAGCGGCGCGTGGTCTGGCGGTCAGTGACGCGGACTCCTCGGGGAGCGGAGTGGCGATGGCTCGGAGAACGTCGTCGACGTCGTCGTCCTTGCACGTCATCACGCTCAGCCGGATGGCTTCACGCCAGTTGTCCGCCACAGCGACGTCATCGACGCCGCGCGCGCCGTGAAACGGCGATGTATGCGCCGTGAGCACACCGACCTGCTCCGCCAGTGACTGCGTCCGATCGCGGCCCGGGTATCTCCGCTCGACCAGTGCCAGCCCCGCGAGGTACTCCTGAAAGGTCAGGTGACGGAACTCGTAGACGGGAACGCTGCTGTCCTGATGGCGGACGTGCCCGGCCTCGACGAGGATTCCGGTCTGCCGTTCCAGCCGGCGCAGGAACTCGACCGAGGGACGGTTACGGATGTCATGGATCGCCGGAAATTCCCTCCGCATCCGTTCAAGGATGTCAACGACCTCGTCCTGTCTGATCTGTTGGTCGCCGCGTTCACACATGGTGTAGGCGAGGTACTGCAGTTGGGGCAGCGCCTCACGCGTGTTCATGGGCTCATCGACGTCGCTGCGCCAGCAAAGGAGTACGTCGACGGCTTCGCGATACAGGTCCGCCCGACGGTTCGGCAGCTTGCCGACCTTCTTCTTCACCAGAGCCATGGTGGTGAGCAGCATCGGATTGCCGGTCAGGCGCTCGACACGATCGGTGCTGTGAATGTCCCGGATGAGCTGTTCCGCCGCGGTCTCCCGACGGAACGGGGGCTCGGTCACCTCGCACCAGCGGCGGGCGAAGTCGTCCTTGTCCTCCGGGGTCAGGTCCCGCACCGTCACATGCTCGAACCCACGGGTGATCCTCAGTCCCATCTCCCGGTAACCGACGATCCGTGACGTGACGATGACGGGAGCCTTCGGAAAGGCGATGTGAATCTTCTCGATGGTTCCGCAGAACCTGGCACGGAGAGTGGGATCGGCGATCTCGTCCAAGCCGTCGATCAGGAGCAGCGCACGGCCGTCACCCAACGCGTCGAGCAGCATGGGTGTGAGGTCGTCGGCCTGGGCGGTGGAGAACTGCGCCTCTCGCAGATGGTGGTGGATCATCTCGGCCAACGACCCGGTGATGCCTGACCGGTCCAGCTCACGACAACGGATGTACACCGGGAGCCAGTCGGTGTCGGGCAGGGTGTCGACGTCCGGCAGCTTGCTCCAGTCGGGATCAGATTTGAGGCGCAGCAGATAGGCGGTGGTGATCCAGCGCAGCAGCGTGCTCTTGCCGGCCCCTGGGTCGCCGAGGACCACCAAGCGGTTCGACTCCTGGAGGCGTGCCCCGACCGAGTGTCGGGAACTACCGGTGTCCGCGCTGTGGTGGTCTTCCCGTTGGGCTTCGAGGCTCTGCAGTTTTGTGTCGAGAGCGTAGGGGTCGGTTCCTGGCGAGATGTCTACGGAAACGCGCAGGGAGACGTACAGGCTGCGCAGCAGCAGATTTCTGGTGAAGAGTTCGCGATCGGTAATGGGAAAGTTGATCAGATCGACGATGTCGCAGGCTTCGAGGGTGCGTTCTCGATAGCTTCTTTCGAGTTGGCTCAACCTCGGGTCGGCAAGGTTCTGGTTTTCCGCGGGGCAGTGGTCCGACAGCGCTTCAAGGAGCATGCCGATCGCTCCGTCGGGATCCTTCCAATAGGGGGCGACCTTGCCGTCAAGGGCCAAGGCGTCCAGATTGGCGTCTTCCTCGATGTGCAGTGTGAAGATCCGGGTTCCATGGCCGCGCGCGGCGCTGACCAAGCGCGTCACCCAGCGGCTTCCGGCCGCACGCGCCGTGCCGCAGAGCACGACCGGGCAGTGCCGGGAAATTGCCTGGGAAGCCATCTCCACCAGGGAATCGCCGACGAGTATGCCCTCGTAGTGCAGGACTTCGTACCCAGCGGATTGGAGCGGCTCCGCTATGTAGGCGGCGAGTTGTGCGTCACCTTTGGCGTGCGCGAGCAGGATCTGCACCGTCGAGCCCCCGTTGCGGTCAGCGAATTGCCTTCAGGAGTTGCGTGAGACCGAGCTTCCAGTCGGTCGACAGGTCCGCGTAGCGGAGATCGGCCAGGATCGCCGGGGCTGAACCGCCGAACCTGACGGGGAGGATGCGGACACCGTGACCGTCCATCTGGCGATGGAGTGCCGACATCCACTCGCGCGTGATCCAGGGACTCATGACGCCCGCCGCCGAGTAACACAGCACCAGATATGACGTGCCGCCGAGTCCGGAATCGATGCGCTCCACGATGGAATCGCCGATACCGATTTCCCATTCATCGAACCACACGTCGTGGCCCGCCGTGGAGATGTCCTGGGAGAGTCGCTCGGCTGCGGACACATCGACTTTGCGATGACTGATGAAGACGTTCGCCATGCCCGTTCCTGTTCAGCTGTGGAAAGGAGATGCTACCGGTCGATCTTGCTGTGCGCCCACCTCTCGCCGCCTCCGGCGGATCGCCCCTGCCGGACATGTATCTGACGGAGCATCAGATAACCCCTTCCGTCCTCCGGAGGACTGCGGCATCCTGCGCCCATGCAGACGGAGCTGAGCAAGAAACTGGGAGTCGAGCACGCCATCTTCGGCTTCACGCCGTTCCCCGCCGTCGCTGCGGCCATCAGCCGGGCCGGGGGGTTCGGGGTGCTCGGCGCGGTCCGCTACACCGCCCCCGACGACCTCAAACGCGACCTCGACTGGATCGAGGGGAATGTGGACGGCAAGCCCTACGGCCTGGACGTCGTCATGCCCGCCAAGAAGGTCGAAGGCGTCACCGAGGCCGACGTCGAGGCGATGATCCCCGAGGGACACCGGCAGTTCGTCCGGGACACCCTCGCCAAGTACGGCGTACCCGAGCTATCCGAGGGCGAGGCTTCCGGGTGGCGCATCACCGGGTGGATGGAACAGGTCGCCCGCACCCAGCTCGACGTCGCCTTCGACTACCCGATCAAGCTGCTCGCCAACGCCCTCGGCTCGCCGCCCGCCGACGTCGTGGAACGCGCTCATGACCACGGGGTTCTCGTTGCCGCGCTCGCGGGCAGTGCCCGGCACGCGCTCAAGCACCAGGAGGGCGGCATCGACATCGTCGTCGCCCAGGGCTACGAGGCCGGCGGGCACACCGGCGAGATCGCGTCCATGGTGCTGACCCCGGAGGTCGTGGACGCCGTGGACCCGCTGCCGGTGCTGGCCGCGGGCGGCATCGGCAGCGGACAGCAGGTGGCCGCCGCGCTGGCCCTGGGCGCCCAGGGAGTATGGCTGGGCTCGCTCTGGCTCACCTGCACCGAGGCCGACATGTCCTCGCCCGCGGTGACCCGCAAACTCCTCGCCGCGGGCTCCTCCGACACCGTCCGCTCCCGCGCCCTGACCGGCAAACCCGCCCGCCAGCTGCGCACCGAGTGGACCGACGCCTGGGACGACCCGCACGGCCCCGGCACGCTCCCCATGCCACTCCAGGGACTCCTCGTCGCCGACGCCCTGACCCGCATCCAGAAGTACGAGGTCGAACCCCTGCTCGGCACGCCCGTAGGGCAGATCGTCGGCCGCATGAACCGCGAACGCAGCGTCCAGGACGTCTTCGACGACCTCACCCGCGGCTTCGAACGGGCCGTCGACCACATCAACCGCATCGCCGGAAGAACGGGAAGGAACGGCCAGTGACGAGCCAACCCCGCCGGAAGGAGCGGCCGGTGACCGGCACTGCGAGCCAGCCCCCTGCCGGAGGGAGCGGCCGGTGACCGGCACTGCGAGCCAGCCCCCTGCCGGAGGGAGCGGCCTGTGACGAGCACTGCGAGCCAGCCCCCGCCGGAGGGAGCGGCCGGTGACGAGCACTGCGAGCCAGCCCCCGCCGGAGGGAGCGGCCGGTGACGAGCACCGCGAGCCAGCCCCCCCGCCGGAAGGAGCAGCCGGTGACCAGCCCCGCGAGCCAGCCCCCGCCGGAAGCAGCAGCCGGTGACCAGCCCCGCGAGCCAGCCCCCGCCGGAAGGAGCGGCCAGTGATCAGCCCCGCGAGCCAGCCCCCCACCGGAAGGAGCCGCCAGTGACCAGCACCCCGAGCACACCCCCCGTCGGATTCTGGGCCCAGGCCGGTGTCGACCCCGGCCGGATCGTCCTCGTTGCTCCCGACGGCGAGGAGTGGACCGCGGGTCGGCTGCACGCCGCCGCCAATCGTCTCGTCCATGGCCTGCGCGCGGCCGGACTGCGCCGTGGGGACGCCTTCGCGGTCGTCCTGCCCAACGGCGTCGAGTTCTTCACCGCCCATCTGGCCGCCACCCAGGCCGGGTTCTATCTCGTCCCGATCAACCACCACTTCGTGGGCCCGGAGATCGCCTGGATCGTCGCCGACTCCGGCGCCAAGGTCTTCCTCGCCCATGAGCGCTTCGCCGCTCCCGCCTGCCAGGCCGCCGACGAGGCCGGGCTCCCGGCCGACCACCGGTACTCCGTCGGCGAGGTCGAGGGCTTCCGGCCGTACGCCGAACTCCTCGACGACCAACCGGAGTCGGCGCCCGCCGACCGCGAGCTCGGCTGGGTCATGAACTACACCTCGGGCACCACGGGCCGCCCCCGCGGCATCCGCCGCCCACTGCCCGGCAAACTCCCCGAGGAGGCCTACCTCGGCGGCTTCCTCGGCATCTTCGGCATCAAGCCCTACGACGACAACGTCCACCTCGTGTGCTCGCCGCTCTACCACACGGCGGTGCTCCAGTTCGCGAGCGCGTCCCTGCACATCGGCCACCGCCTGGTCCTGATGGACAAGTGGACACCGGAGGAGATGCTGCGCCTGATCGACGCCCACCGGTGCACGCACACCCACATGGTCCCGACCCAGTTCCACCGTCTGCTGGCCCTGCCCGAGGACGTCCGCGCACGGTACGACGTCTCCTCGATGCGGCACGCCATCCATGGCGCGGCCCCCTGCCCCGACCACGTCAAACGGGCGATGCTCGACTGGTGGGGCCCCTGCGTCGAGGAGTACTACGCGGCCAGCGAGGGCGGCGGTGCCTTCGCCACGGCGGAGGACTGGCTGAAGAAGCCCGGCACGGTCGGAAAGGCCTGGCCCATCAGCGAGTTGGCGATCTTCGACGACGACGGCAACCGGCTGCCGGCGGGTGAACTCGGCACGGTCTACCTGAAGATGAACACCGGCGGTTTCTCGTACCACAAGGACGAGACCAAGACGAAGAAGAACCGCATCGGCGACTTCTTCACCGTCGGCGACCTCGGCTACCTCGACGAGGACGGCTATCTCTTCCTCCGCGACCGCAAGATCGACATGATCATCTCCGGCGGCGTCAACATCTACCCCGCCGAGATAGAGTCCGCCCTCCTCTCCCACCCCGCCGTCGCCGACGCCGCCGCCTTCGGCATCCCGCACGACGACTGGGGCGAGGAGGTCAAGGCCGTCGTCGAACCGGCCCCGGGTCAGGAACCCGGACCGGACCTGGCCGCCGCCCTCCTCGCCCACTGCGCCGAACAACTCGCCGGCTACAAGTGCCCGAAGACCGTCGACTTCATCACCGAGATGCCCCGCGACCCCAACGGCAAGCTGTACAAGCGCCGTCTGCGGGACCCGTACTGGGAGGGGCGGACCCGGCCGGTCTGAGTCACGAGCGCACCCGCACCACCCGCAGCGAGGGCGACGACAGGATGTCCTTCTCGCAGAACCGGGACGTCACCCAGCGTTCCTGGGAGAAGAGGCGGGTCTGGTCGCTGTAGTGCGGGGAGTTGGGGTTGGAGGACTGGGAGTACGTCAGGAGGGTGTGGGCCACCGGGCAGCGGCTGCCGTCCCAGCCGACGGCCTGGATGTAGCTGGAGCCGGTCGAGACCTCGGTGTAGCCGCCGTTCGCGGTGTCCCACACGGGCTCGACCTTGTTCCAGACACCGAGGGACTCCGTGCCGCCCGGGACGGGGATGCGCTGGCCGTTGCGGACCACGAACTGATGCTGTCCCAAGGGTGAGTTGAGCGCGATGCCCGCCGCCCGCAGCTCGGCTACCGTGTCCGCGAGCGCGATGGGGAACGCCGTGCTGTCCGTGTTGAGGGTGTTCGGGGTGCCGACCGGGTCGGACGCGGAGAACGGGACCTTCCACAGCTGAGCCGCGGGGATACGGCGCCACAGCCGGTCGAAGAGCAGCGCGCCCCGGCTGTCCGTGTTCGCCGTGCGGTCCCACGCCGCGAGCACCCCGCACGCCTCGGACACGTCAACGGCCTTGCCGTCACTGCCGGTTGCCGTACCGCCCGGCAACGCGGCACAGGCCTTCGCCGCGTCGGCCGCGATCAGGTCACCGGCCGGCACCCGGTTGGCGAACTGCTGCCTCTGAAGGTCCCGCACGGTCAGATCGCCGCGCCGCGCCAGCGCCGCCACGTCCTCGATCGCCCCGCGCGTCCGCATCGACCGCTGCGTACCGGTCGTGCCGAAGATCCGCTCGTACCCGGCCAGCGGCTGCTCGGCGTTGGCCAGCCAGGCGCTGTCGTTGGAGTTCTCCGCGTACGGCGCGTCCGTGAGGGTCGGCATCTTCGCCGGGCCGAAGATCCCGGGTTGTACGGCGTCGGCGTCGCTGCCGGGTGCGCAGTCGCCGCGCGAGCCGTCGAGGACCGCGAGACCGGCGGACGGGTAGGTGACCTTGCCGAGCGGGGTGGAACAGCGCTGGGCCAGCTCGTCGGTGATGCGGGGGAGCACCTGGGACTGGGTGAACAGCGAGTGACCGGCCGCGTCGGCGGCGATCGTGTTCACCCACGGCAGCCCCTGCGTCCGCTGGAGGGACGTCAGCACATCCGCCGTGCCGCGCGCCTTGCTGAAGCCGAGCGCGGTGTCGGAGGCGCGCAGGTTGGCCGCGTTCGGGTCGTTGAGGGCGTACGCCGTCGTGGTCGTCCAGGGCAGCGGGACGGACGCGCCGAGCGAGGTGACGACCGGGCCGTACCGGGTCCACCACTGGGTACGGGTCACCGGGGTGCCGTCCTTCACCTCGACGGTGATCGTGCGCCGGGTCATCCGCTCGGACTTGCCGTCCACGAGGTACGCCGTCGGGTCGGCCGGGTCGAGGGTCAGCTGGTGGAGGTTGAGGGGGACACCGGTGGCGACGGTGTGGCTCCACGCCACCCGGGCGTTGTGGCCTATGGAGACCGTTGCCGAGCCGAGCAACGAGCCGCCGGAGACGTTCAGTTCACCGGGGATCGTCTGCTGTGACTGCCAGAAGCGGCGACCGCCCTGCCAGGGGTAGTGCGGGTTGCCCAGCAGCAGACCGCGACCGTCGGCCGTCGTCGCGCCGCTGAAGGCGACGGCGTTGGAGCCCATGTCGGCGGAGTCGGTGGCGAGGAGTTCCCGGGCCGCGCGGGCGGTGTCCTGGGCGGCGGGAGTCTCGGTGGCGGCCGTCGTCGTCGGCGGCTGCGCGGCCGTGATGCCGTCCACGCCCCGCCCCTGGCCCCCGAGCACGGCGAGCGCGAAACCGCGGGCCGCGACGTCGAGTTCGGTCACCGGCCGGACCCAGGCGGCACCCCTGCACGTCGGGTCGGTGATCCGGTTCCGCCGCAGCCAGGCGTTGTATCCGGCCGCGAAGCCCCGCATCAGGTCCTTCGCCTGTCGGCTCGGCCCCACCGGCGCCGGCTCCGCGAGCAGCCTCTCCACCGTGCCGGACTCCCGGACACCCTTGAAGTAGAGGTCGCTGGAGAGGTTCTTCGCCGCCGAGGAGAGCGAGCCGTCCGGGGCGGCGTCCGGCCCGAAGAAACGGGACCGCTCGCCGCGCACGGTCACGAAACCGTCGGCGAGCGTGCACACCTGGTCGGCGGCCTGCGCCCAGCCGGTGCCGAAGCCGAGGTCCGCGTAGTCCTTCGCGACGATGTGCGGAATGCCGTACTCGGTATAGCGGATGGTGGCGGACAGACCGCCGTGCGAGGGGTGCTGCTGCCGGTCATGTCCCTGAGCGGCGGCGGCCGGCAGGGCGGTGGTGGCGGTGAGCAGGGCGACGGCCGCGACGACGGCGCGTCTGAGGCGGGTGCGCATGGTGCCTCCCAACGTCATTGAGGGAAGGAGCGGTTGAGCGTACCAACGGGTAGGTTGTCCTGTATGACGTCTGGACACGGCAGCACGGTTGACGGGGTGCTGCGACGCACCGCCCGGCGCACCCCGGCCCGGGTCGCGGTGGAGTACGGCGACCGCTCCTGGACGTACGAGGAACTCGACGTCGCCGTCTCGCGGGCGGCGAGCCTGCTGCTCGGCGAGGGCCTCTCGCGCGGCGACCGGGTCGGCGCCTACGGCCACAACTCCGACGCCTACCTCATCGCCTTCCTCGCCTGCGCCCGCGCGGGCCTCGTGCACGTCCCGGTCAACCAGAACCTGACCGGTGACGACCTGGCGTACATCGTCGGCCAGTCGGGCAGCACGCTGGTCCTCACGGACCCGGGCCTCACCGCCCGACTCCCGGACGGCGTACGGTCGTTGCCCCTGCGCGACGCCGACGACTCCCTGCTCGCCCGGCTGGCCTCGTCCCCCGCGTACGACGGGCCGGAGCCCCGCGGCGAGGACCTCGTCCAACTGCTCTACACCTCGGGTACGACCGCTCTGCCCAAGGGCGCGATGATGACCCACCGCGCCCTGGTGCACGAGTACCTGAGCGCGATCACCGCCCTCGACCTGAGCGCCGGCGACCGCCCCGTGCACTCGCTCCCGCTGTACCACTCGGCGCAGATGCACGTGTTCCTGCTGCCCTACCTCGCGGTCGGCGCGACGAACATCATCCTCGACGCCCCCGACGGCGACCTCCTCTTCGACCTGATCGAGGCGGACCGCGCGGACAGTCTCTTCGCGCCGCCCACCGTGTGGATCGCGCTGTCGAACCGCCCCGACTTCACCACCCGGGACCTCGGCGGACTCCGCAAGGCCTACTACGGGGCGTCGATCATGCCGGTGCCGGTCCTGGAGCGCCTGCGCGAACGCCTCCCGAAACTCGCCTTCTACAACTGCTTCGGCCAGAGCGAGATCGGCCCGCTGGCGACCGTCCTCGCTCCCGACGAGCACAAGGGGCGGATGGACTCCTGCGGCCGTCCGGTGCTGTTCGTCGACGCGCGGGTCGTGGACGAGGACGGCAAGGAGGTCTCCGACGGCACAGCCGGCGAAATCGTCTACAGGTCCCCGCAGTTGTGCGAGGGCTACTGGGACAAGCCCGAGGAGACGGCCGACGCCTTCCGCGACGGCTGGTTCCACTCCGGCGACCTGGCGGTGCGCGACGCCCACGGCTACTACACGATCGTCGACCGGGTGAAGGACGTCATCAACTCCGGTGGCGTACTGGTCGCCTCACGCCAGGTCGAGGACGCGCTCTACACACACGAGGGCGTCGCCGAGGTCGCCGTCATCGGGCTCCCCGACGAGCGCTGGATCGAGGCGGTGACGGCGGTGGTCGTGCCGCGCGGAGAGGTCGCGGAGGCCGAACTCATCGCCCACGCCCGCGAGAAGCTCGCCCCCTTCAAGGCGCCGAAGCGGGTGGTGTTCGTGGACGAGCTGCCGCGCAACGCGAGCGGGAAGATCCTGAAGCGGGAGCTGCGCGACCGGTTCGCCTAACGAGCGTTCCTCAGATCGACGATCCGCCGGATCTTGCCCACCGACCGTTCCAGCGACTCGGGTTCGACGACCTCGACGGTGACCGACACACCGATGCCGTCCTTCACGGCGGCGGCGATGGACCGTACCGCGGCCTCTCGCTCCTCCGGTGTGGCCCCGGGCCGGGCCTCCGCCCGGACGGTGAGGGCGTCGAGCCGGCCCTCCCGGGTCAGCCGCAGCTGGAAGTGGGGCGCGACCCCCGGCGTGCGCAGCACGATCTCCTCGATCTGCGTGGGGAAGAGATTGACACCCCGCAGGATCACCAGGTCGTCACTGCGCCCGGTGACCTTCTCCATCCGCCGGAAGACCCGAGCGGTCCCCGGCAGCAGGCGGGTGAGATCCCGGGTGCGATAACGGATGACGGGCATCGCCTCCTTGGTGAGCGAGGTGAAGACGAGTTCCCCCCGCTCCCCGTCGGGCAGCACCTCCCCGGTGACCGGGTCGACGATCTCGGGATAGAAGTGGTCCTCCCACACATGCAGCCCGTCCTTGGTCTCCACGCACTCCTGCGCCACCCCCGGGCCGATCACCTCCGACAGCCCGTAGATGTCGACCGCGTCGATCGCGAACCGCTCCTCGATCTCCGCGCGCATCTGCTCCGTCCACGGCTCGGCACCGAAGACGCCCACCTCCAGCGAGGTGCCGCGCGGGTCCACGCCCTGGCGCTCGAACTCGTCGAGGATCGTCAGCATGTACGACGGCGTCACCATGATCACGCGGGGCTTGAGGTCCTGGATCAGCTGCACCTGGCGGGCGGTCATGCCGCCGGACGCGGGGACGACCGTACAGCCGAGCCGTTCGGCTCCGTAGTGCGCGCCGAGCCCGCCGGTGAACAGCCCGTATCCGTACGCCACATGGACCGTGTCGCCGGGCCGCGCGCCCGCGGCCCGCAGGGAGCGGGCCACCATGTCCGACCACAGGGACAGGTCGCCGTCGGTGTAGCCGACGACGGTCGGACGGCCGGTCGTCCCGCTGGAGGCGTGAATGCGCCGGATCCGGTCCCGGGGCACGGCGAACATCCCGTACGGGTAGTTCTCGCGCAGGTCGGCCTTGGTGGTGAGGGGGAAGCGGGCGAGGTCGGCCAGCGACCGGCAGTCGTCGGGGTGGACGCCCGCCTTGTCGAAGGACTCCCGGTAGAACGGCACATGGTCGTACGCCAGCCGCAGCGACGCCCGCAGCCGCTCCAGCTGAAGCGCCCGCAACGCCGCCCCGTCCAGCCGTTCCCCCGAGTCCAGCAGCTCCGTCGCATCCGCCATCGGAACGTCCACCTCACCAACCACGCCAATCCGGGCGACCGATCATTCGGTCGATCTCTCCGGGATCAGTAATCCAGGCCACGCGCGATCAAGCAAGGGGTGGGCCGGGACTTTTCGGGAGGCGCTACGGTCGGCGAGGATCGTGGCATGCCGATCTTCACCGCGCCCGACGGAACCGCTCTCGCCTACCACCTGAAGGGCGACGGCGCCCCGCTCGTCGTCCTCCCCGGAGGGCCGATGCAGGCCTCGCGCTACCTCGGCGACCTGGGCGGCCTCGCCGCGCACCGGCGGCTGGTGCTGCTCGATCTGCGGGGGACCGGTGACTCGGCCGTGCCGGCGGACCCGGCGACGTACCGGTGCGATCGGCTGGTGGACGACGTGGAGGCACTGCGGGTTCAGCTGGGGCTGGAGCGCATGGATGTGCTCGCGCACTCGGCCGGTGGGAGTCTCGGCATGCTGTACGCCGCCCGGTATCCGGAGCGGGTGGGGCGGCTGGTGCTGGTCGCCGCCAATCCGTGGGCGCTCGGGACGACCGCCACCCCCGAGGACCGGCGGGCCGCCGCGCTGCTGCGGAAGGACGAACCATGGTTCGCGGAGGCGTTCCCGGCGTTCGAGTCCTGGCTGGCCGGGGCGGGTGCATACGATCCCGCGATCGCGCCCTTCTTCTACGGCCGCTGGGACCGGGCCGCCGAGGAGCACCACGCCCGCGGCGACGAGGAGTGCAATGACGCGGCCGGTGAGGTGTACGGCTCCGAAGGGGCCTACGACCCGTCCGCCACGCACGCGGCGCTCTCCCGGCTGTCCGCCCCCGTCCTCGTCCTCGCCGGGGAACTCGACGGAGCACCGAGGCCCGAGTCGGCCCGCCGCACCGCCGATGTCTTCCCGCACGCCGAGCTCGCCGTCCAGCCCGGCGCCGCGCACTACCCGTGGCTCGACGATCCGGAGTGGTTCGTACGACGGGTCACCGCGTTCCTCGACGGGAGCGCAACCCCCGCTCTGCCCACGGCAGAGTAGGGGCGTCCACCGGCGCCTCCCCGGATACGTTGCCCCGCATGGACACCGTCAAGGCCAACGGCATCACCCTCGCGTACCGCACCTGGGGCCCCGAGGGCGCCCCGCCTGTCCTCCTGCTGCACTGCCGTGGCGCCGACGGCGCGGACTGGGCCTCGATCGCCGAACGTCTCGCCGCGGGGCCGCGCCGCGTGTACGCCCCCGACCTGCGCGGTCACGGGCGGAGCGAGTGGCCGGGCGGTTACGCGTGCGAGGCGATGCGCGACGATGTCCGCGGCCTCCTCGACGCGCTCGGCATCCGGCGGACCGACCTCGTCGGGCACTCCCTCGGTGGCACCGTCGCCTGTCTCCTCGCCCAGCACGCCCCCGACCTCGTACGACGCCTCGTCCTGGAGGACGTACCGGCGCCCTTCCCTCTCGACCCGCCCCGGCCGCCCGCCGAACGGCCCGACGGTGACCTGCCGTTCGACTGGGACATGGTGCGGGACACCGACCGGCAGCGGAACGCCCCCGATCCTGTGTGGTGGGACCACATGGGGCGGATCACCATGCCCACGTTGGTGATCGGGGGCGGGGCGACGAGTCCGATCCCTCAGGATCAGGTCGCCGCGGTCGCCGAGGCGATTCCCGACGCGCGGCTCGTCACCGTCGACGGGGCCGGGCATCTCGTCCACGAGACGTGTCCGGAGGAGTTCCTCGACGTCGTGGAACGATTTCTCACAGGCTGACGCGCTACTTCGCGTACGCCGTCATGAAGCGGTCCCGGAATGTGTCCATGCCCCACACCGGCGCGTTCCCGGCCGGCTTGAGTCCCTCCGTCCAGCCCCAGTCGGAGATCCGGTCCAGCACCTTCGGGTCGCGGGCCACGATCGTGATCGGCACGTCCTTGTTGGTGTCGCCGCCGGTGACGGTCGGCACGGGCTGGTGGTCGCCGAGGAAGACGAGGACGGTGTTGTCGTCGCCGTAGCGCTCGACCCACTCGGTGAGGCTCTGAAGCGAGTACTCGATGGCCTTGCGGTACTCGGTGCGCACCCGCTTCGCGCTCTTCCAGACCTCCTTGGGGTCCGTCCCCTCCTTCTTGATCTGCTCGAAGACCGAGCCGTCGCCGAGCTGGTCCCAGTCGATCATGTGGGCGATGGGCGACCAGGGGTTGTGGCTGGAGGCCAGGATGATCTCCGCCATGATCGGGTCGCGGTTCTCCTTGCCGTGCTCAAGGCGCTCGAAGGACTCCAGGCTGTACTGGTCGGGCACCGGCGTCCAGCTGAAGTAGGGGCCGTTGTAGCCGAGGTGGGTGGAGTCGTAGATGTGGTCGAGGCCGAAGTACTTGCCCTCGGGCCACGCCTTGCGCACACCCGGCACGATGCCGACCGTCCGCCAGGCACCGGTCTTCTGGAAGTAGCTGGTGAGGGTCGCGCGGTCGCCCGTGGTCAGGCTCCGGTACCGCTGCTGGTTCTTCACCCACAGACCGGACAGGAACGTGGAGTGCGCGAGCCAGCTGCCCGCGCCGGTGACGGGCGAGCGGAGCCAGCCGCTGCGGGACTGGAAACCGGCCGCGTTCAGCCGGTTGTCGCCGTCCTGGAGCGCCGCATCGATCTGCGGGGCCATCGCCGGGTCGTCGATCGCGATCCGGCCGTAGCTCTCGATGAAGGTGAACAGGACGTCCTTGCCGCGCAACCCGGTGAGCAGCTGGTCGGGCGGCGTCTTCGCGAAGGCGTCGACCTTGGCCTGCTTCTCGAAGACCTTGGCGTCGACGAGGCCGTCGTGCACCTGCTGGACCCGGTTGGCGACGAACGTGATGTTGCCCTTGGTGGCGAAGGTGAGCCCGCTGAACTGCACGCCCATGGTGAAGCACAGGATCCAGACGGTGCCCAGGACGAGCGTCGTACGGGCGGCCACCGCGCGGTGCCGGGCCATGAGGTTCGACAGCCGCACCACGGAGAGCGTGCACAGGGCGAGCACGGACACGAACAGGACGATCACCGCGGTGATCGCGAGCAGCTCTCCCGAACGGCCGTACGACTCCCGGACGAAGTCCGCCGCGTCGTCCAGCAGGATCCAGTCGAAGACCAGGTCGAAGGGGCGGGCCAGGGTCTGCCGGAAGCCCATGTCGAGGAACTTGACGACCGTGAACAGGCCCAGGACCACGCCCGAGACGACGGCCGTGATCCGGCGCGCCCGGCCGGGCAGGGCGAGGAGGAGGCCCGCGAGGAGGATCGCCTCGACGGGGAGGCGCAGGAAGGACTCGAACCTGATCCAGTCGAGGCGGTTGGGCACGAGAAGGGCCCCGAGCACCAGAAGAGCCGCCAGCACGGTCGTAGCGAGGGTCACGCCGCGTGCGGTACGGGCGTAGCGGCGGCGCCAGCCGAACCACCCGGGTTTCCCGGAGGACGCCGCTGTCTCCGGCTCCTCCGTCTCCGCTGTCGCTTCCGTCTCAGCCGGTTCCTCGCTCCCGGTGTCGTCCGACGAGGTGGTGCTGTCCGACGACTGTCGAGAGCGAGGTGTGAAGAGCGACACCCGGCGGTCCTTCCGTACGGTCTTGCGATGGCATCACGAACAGAGCCCCATGGGCGAGCCTGCCATCACCAGTACGTCCGTGTGTCACCAACGGTTCAACCGGAGGCGAGCGGAATTCACCCGTCCGCCCGCACCGCGACCTCCCGCGCCCACCGGTAGTCCGCCTTGCCGCTCGGGGAGCGCCGGATGGCCTCCGCGATCACCAGCTGCCGGGGGATCTTGTATCCGGCGAGGTGGGTCCGGCAGTGGGTCTGGATGTCGTCGAGCGACGGCTTTGGCACGCCGTCCCGCAGTTGTACGACCGCTGCCACGTGGTGGCCCCACTGCGCGTCCGGGACCCCCGCGACCAGCGCGTCGTACACGTCGGGATGGGACTTGAGCGCCTGCTCGACCTCCTCGGGGTACACCTTCTCGCCACCGGTGTTGATGCACTGCGACCCGCGTCCCAGGACGACGACGACACCGTCCTCGTCGACGGTGGCCATGTCGCCGAGCAGCACCCAGCGCTCGCCGTCCTTCTCGAAGAAGGTCTCGGCCGTTTTCCGCGGGTCGTTGTAGTAGCCCAGCGGTACGTGGCCGCACTGGGCGACCCGGCCCACCTCGCCCGGCGCGATCGGCTCGTGGGTGGCCGGATCGACCACCTGGGTACGGGAGTTGACCCGGACGCGGAAGCCCCGTTCGGGGCCGGAGTCGTCCGTGGCGGTGCCGTTGAAGCCGGACTCCGAGGAGCCGAAGTTGTTGAGCAGCATCACGTTCGGGACGAGGGCCTGGAACTGCCGGCGCACGGTGTCCGACATGATCGCCCCCGACGACGACACGCTGAACATCGACGACATGTCCGTGCCCTTCATGGGCCCTTCGAGGGCGTCGATCAGCGGGCGCAGCATGGCGTCGCCGACCAGGGACATGCTGGTCACGCGCTCCTTCTCGACGGTCCGCAGCACCTCCTCGGGCACGAACTTGCGGTGGATCACGATGCGTTGGCCGAAGTTGAAGCCGATGAAGGCGGTGAGCGTCGAGGTGCCGTGCATCAGCGGGGGAGTGGGGAAGAAGGTGATCCCCGAGCCGCCCGCGGCGACCCGCTCGGCGAGTTCCTCGGGCTTCTTGACCGGCTCCCCGGTCGGCGCGCCGCCGCCCATCCCCGAGAAGAACAGGTCCTCCTGACGCCACATCACACCCTTCGGCATCCCCGTGGTGCCCCCGGTGTAGATGATGAACTGGTCATCGGGCGAGCGCCGCGGGAACCCGCGTTCGGGCGACCCGGCGGCCTCGGCGTCCGCGAACGCCACCGCGTCCACCGCCTCCACCGCCGAAGCGCCACCGTCACCGATCCGCACGAGATGCCGCAGCTTCTGCGCCGACGGGAGCGCCGCCGCGACCCGTTCGCCGAACTCCGCGTCGAAGAACAGCCCCACCAGGTCGGCGTCCCGGTACAGGTACACCAACTCGTCCTCGACGTACCGGTAGTTGACGTTCACCGGCACGACCCGCGCCTTGAGGCAGCCGAGCGCGACCTGGAGATACTCGATGCCGTTGTACATGTGCAGCCCGACGTGCTCGCCGGGCCGTATCCCGCTGTCGATCAGATGGTGACCGATGCGGTTGGCCGCCGCGTCCAGCTCCGCGTAGGTCAGCCGGCGCTCCGCTCCCGTGCCGGGGATGTCGAGGTACACGAGTGCCTCGCGGTCCGGGACCACTTCCACGACCGACTCGAACAGGTCGGCAAGGTTGTACTCCACCGCTCCTCCTGACCTCGGCCAGCACCGGCTGCCGGTCATCAGAGCAAAGGGCGGCACAACTGTGAAGGGTCCGCGCACAACAAATCTGACTACCTGTCAGAAAACTCTTGAAGAGGCCGGTCCGCTCCTGCAACCTGTTCTCGTTCTTTCAGAGGGGAGACGGTTCATGGGTGGGACGGAACACCTCACCGTGCGGCGCGAGGGCGCCACACTGGTGCTCACGCTCAACCGGCCGGAGGCCAGGAACGCGCTCTCGCTGGCGATGCTCGTCGGCCTGTACGACGGCTGGCTGGAAGCCGACGCGGACGACACGGTCCGCTCGATCGTGTTCACCGGCGCGGGCGGCTCGTTCTGCGCCGGCATGGACCTCAAGGCCCTGGCCGGAAAGGGCATGGAGGGCGAGCAGTACCGGGACCGGCTCAAGGACGACCCCGACCTGCACTGGAAGGCGATGCTCCGCCATCACCGCCCCCGCAAGCCGGTGATCGCCGCCGTCGAGGGCCACTGCGTCGCCGGCGGCACCGAGATGCTCCAGGGCACCGACATCCGCGTCGCGGGCGAGTCGGCGACCTTCGGCCTGTTCGAGGTCAGACGCGGACTGTTCCCGATCGGCGGCTCCACCGTCCGCCTCCAGCGCCAGATCCCACGCACCCATGCCCTGGAGATGCTGCTCACCGGCCGCCCGTACAGCGCCCGTGAGGCCGCCGCCATCGGACTGATCGGCCATGTCGTCCCGGACGGCACGGCCCTGACCAAGGCCCTGGAGATCGCCGAACAGATCAACGCCTGCGGCCCGTTGGCCGTCGAGGCCGTCAAGGCGTCCGTCTACGAGACCGCCGAACTGACCGAGACCGACGGCCTCGCCGCCGAACTCAAGCGCGGCTGGCCGGTGTTCGACACCGCCGACGCCAAGGAAGGCGCCCGCGCCTTCGCGGAGAAGCGCCCGCCCGTCTACAAGCGCCACTGAAGGAGGCCGGCGATGCCGGAAGTCCTGAAAGCCCCGCTGGTCGTCGAGTTCCCCTTCACCCGTTCCCTCGGCCCCGTCCAGAGCGCCTTCCTGACCGGCCTGCGCGACCGCGTCGTCCTCGGCGTACGCACCGGCGACGACCGCATCCTCGTCCCGCCCGTCGAGTACGACCCCGTGACCGCGGAGGAGCTCCGCGACCTGGTCGAGGTGGCCCCCACCGGCACGGTCACCACCTGGGCCTGGAACCACGAGCCGCGCCGCGGCCAGCCGTTGGACACCCCCTTCGCCTGGGTCCTCGTCCGCCTCGACGGCGCCGACACCGCCCTCCTCCACGCCCTCGACGCACCGGATCCCGACTCCGTCCACACCGGCATGCGCGTCCGGGTCCGCTGGGCCGAGGACCGCGTCGGCGCGATCACCGACATCGCCTGCTTCGAACCGTACGACGGAGAGGCGGCCCGACCGAGCGGCCACAGCGGCGAGTTCGAGGACCCGGTCACCGGCATCGTCGCCGCCGCCCGCCTCGACTACACCTACTCGCCCGGCCGTGCCCAGACCGCCTACATCAACGCCCTCGCCGACCACCGGGCCGTGGGCGAACGCTGCCCGTCCTGCCGCAAGGTGTACGTGCCCCCGAGGGGCGCCTGCCCCACCTGCGGCGTCGCCACCTCGGAACAGGTCGAGGTGGGGCCCGGCGGCACGGTCACCACCTTCTGCATCGTCAACATCAAGGCGAAGAACCTCGACATCGAAGTCCCCTACGTCTACGCCCACATCGCCCTCGACGGCGCCGACCTCGCCCTGCACGGACGCATCGGCGGCATCCCGTACGACCAGGTGCGGATGGGGCTCAGGGTCGAACCGGTGTGGACGGAAGGGGGCCGCTACCCCGACCACTACCGGCCCACCGGCGAACCCGACGCGGACTACGAGACGTTCAAGGAGCTGCTGTGACCGCCGTGAGCAGGGACATCGCCGTCATCGCCGTCGCCCAGTCCGACATCCTGCGCTCCACCGCGGAACAGTCCGAGGTGGAGATGCTCATGCCGGTCCTGCACGACGTCCTCGACCGGACCGGCCTGAAGACCGCCGACATCGGCTTCACCTGCTCCGGCTCCTGCGACTACCTCGCCGGACGCGCCTTCTCCTTCACCCTCGCCCTCGACGGCGTGGGCGCCTGGCCGCCGATCTCCGAGTCGCACGTGGAGATGGACGGCGCGTGGGCGCTGTACGAGGCGTGGACCAAACTCCTCTCCGGTGACGCCGACACCGCGCTGGTGTACGCGTACGGCAAGTCCTCGCCCGGCTCCGTCCGCGACGTACTGACCCGGCAGCTCGACCCGTACTACGTGGCACCCCTGTGGCCCGACTCCGTCGCCCTCGCCGCCCTCCAGGCACAGGCGCTCATCGACGCGGGCGACACCGACGAACCCGCCCTGGCCGAGATCGCCGCCCGAAGCCGCGCCACCGACAACCCCCGTGCCCAGCTCCGGGGTTCGGTGCCGCAAGGGGCCTATGCCGTACGGCCCCTGCGCACCGGCGACTGCCCGCCCATCGGCGACGGCGCCGCCGCCGTGATCCTCGCGGCGGGGGAGCGAGCCCGCGAACTGTGCCCGCGCCCCGCCTGGATCCGCGGCATCGACCACCGCATCGAGGCGCACGGACTCGGCGTCCGTGACCTCACCGACTCACCCTCCACCCGCCTGGCCGCCGAGAAGGCGGGCGCCTTCGAACGGCCCGTGGACACCGCCGAGTTGCACGCGCCGTTCACCTCGCAGGAGGTCGTGCTGCGCAAGGCGCTCGGGCTGGACGACAGCGTCCGGGTCAATCCTTCCGGGGGCGCCCTCGCCGCCAACCCCATGATGGCCGCGGGGCTGATCCGTATCGGTGAGGCCGCTTCGCGCATCCACCGGGGTGAGTCCGACCGGGCCCTCGCCCATGCCACCTCGGGTCCGTGTCTGCAACAGAACCTGGTCGCTGTACTCGAAGGGGATCCGCGATGAGCAAGGAGCCCGTGGCCGTCGTAGGCATCGGCCAGACCAAGCATGTCGCCGCGCGCCGGGACGTGTCGATCGCCGGGCTCGTCCGGGAGGCCGCCCGACGCGCGCTCGACGACGCCGAGTTGACGTGGGCCGACATCGACGCCGTCGTCATCGGCAAGGCGCCCGACTTCTTCGAGGGCGTCATGATGCCGGAGCTGTACCTCGCCGACGCGCTGGGCGCGGTGGGCAAGCCGATGCTGCGGGTGCACACGGCGGGCAGCGTCGGCGGTTCCACCGCCCTCGTCGCCGCGAACCTGGTCGCGGCCAGGGTCCACGCAACCGTGCTCACCCTCGCCTTCGAGAAGCAGTCCGAGTCCAACGCCATGTGGGGGCTGTCCCTGCCGATCCCCTTCCAGCAGCCCCTGCTGGCCGGGGCGGGCGGGTTCTTCGCGCCGCACGTGCGCGCGTACATGCGCCGCACCGGCGCACCCGACACGGTCGGCTCCCTGGTCGCCTACAAGGACCGGCGCAACGCGCTCAAGAACCCCTACGCCCACCTCCACGAGCACGACATCACCCTGGAGAAGGTCCAGGCCTCGCCCATGCTCTGGGACCCCATCCGCTACTCCGAGACCTGCCCGTCCTCCGACGGCGCCTGCGCGATGGTGCTCACCGACCGGGCCGGAGCCGCCCGCGCACCCCGCCCGGCGGCCTGGATGCTCGGCGGCGCGATGCGCAGCGAACCCACCCTCTTCGCGGGCAAGGACGCGGTGTCGCCGCAGGCCGGCAAGGACTGCGCCGCCGACGTGTACCGGCAGGCCGGCATCGCCGACCCGCGCCGGGACATCGACGCCGTCGAGATGTACGTGCCGTTCTCCTGGTACGAGCCCATGTGGCTGGAGAACCTGGGCTTCGCCGACGAGGGCGAGGGCTGGAAGCTCACCGAGTCCGGTGTGACCGAACTCGACGGCGACCTGCCCGTCAACATGTCCGGCGGCGTCCTGTCCACCAACCCCATCGGCGCCTCCGGCATGATCCGCTTCGCGGAGGCGGCGCTCCAGGTGCGCGGACAGGCCGGGGAGCACCAGGTGGACGGTGCCCGGAAGGTGCTCGGGCACGCCTACGGCGGCGGATCGCAGTTCTTCTCGATGTGGCTCGTGGGGTCCGAACCCCCTGATGCGTGAAATGCCCCCGGCAGGTCGCTGAAAGGTCCCCCTCACGTGGCCTGTCGGCGGTCGGAGACGATCGCTAGGCTGGCCCGCGGACGACGCAATCGGGAGGAGCACGGACGTGGCCGAGACCACCATCCAGCAGCAGCCGCTCATGGGCTGGGACAAGCCCGAGCTGGACCTCACCACCGCCGAATGGCAGTCCAGCAGCCGTGGCCGGGGGGATGTCCAGATCGCCTTTGTCGAGGGATTCATCGCGATGCGCAACAGTGGCCGCCCGGAGAGCCCTTCCCTGATCTTCACACCCGCCGAGTGGGGCGCGTTCGTGTCGGGCGCGCGGGAAGGGGAGTTCGACCTCACCTGAGGCGAGGTGCGGCGAGGTGACGTGTCGCGGCTCGACGCGAGCCGCTGAGCCGGGGGTGTTCCGCCCGTATTTCCGGACACGCGACCGTGAGCACACCCCCGGGCCGACGGCCTGAGCGAGGCTGGCCCCGGGGGACGGTCGTATCCCGGAGGTGAGGAACCCATGAGCACCCTGCCGGTCATCGCGGCGGTCGACGGCTCGCACGACAGCCTGCGCGCCCTCGACTGGGCGCTGGACGCCGCCCGCAGGCGGCGGGCACCGCTGCGGGTGGTCCATGTACGGCAGTACGCCGCCTGGGCCCAGCCCGACGTCCTGGTCGCCGGGCCGCCCGCGCCGGACGACGATCCGGTGCTCGACGAGGTGCGCGACCGCCTCGCGGATGTCGCCGAGCGGCCGGTCATGGAGTACCTCGCGGTGGAGGGCGCGCCGAGCGCGGTGCTGCCCGAACTGGGTTCCGCCGCCCAGCTGTTGGTGCTCGGTTCCCGGGGGCGCGGCGGTTTCGCCAGTCTGCTGCTCGGGTCCAACGGCATGGCCGCGGCCCGTGACGCGGAGTGCCCGGTGGTCGTGGTGCCCCGGCCGGGCCGCGAGGTGCACGACGGTGAGGACCTGGCCGTCGAGCCGGGGCCCCGCGTGGTCGTCGGCCTCCAGGTCGACGCCCCCGACGAGGCGACGCTGGCCTTCGCCCACACCGAGGCCGCCGTGCGCGGCGCCCGCCTCCAGGTCGTCGCCGCCTACCAGTGGCCGCTCCAGGCCTGGGCCGTTCCCGGCGAACTCGTGCCGCCGGTCATCGACCAGGACGTCGTCGAGGGCGAGACCCGTACCCTCGCCGAGGGCTTCCTCGCCCCGCACCACAAGCGCCACCCGGACGTGCCGGTCGACCTCGGCGCGGCCCCGGGCGACGCGGCCGGGCATCTCGTCGCCGCGTCGAAGGACGCCGAGCTGGTCGTGGTGGGCCGCCACCGGCGCAGACTGCTGGCGCCGACCCGGATGATCGGGTCGGTGACACAGGCGGTGCTGCTCCACGCGGCGAGCCCGGTGGCGGTGGTGCCGCCGGAGGCGGCTAATGGGTGAGGGTGCCCTCTATCATTAGCTCTATGCAGGACCCGACGAACGGCGACGCCCGCCTCGCCCTCGACCTCGCCCTCACCATCCGCCACGACGGTCACGGCGGCGTCACCGACGACCTGACCGACCCCGCCGGACTCACCGACTGGGTGCGCGCCCACCCCGACACCGCCCCCTCCGGTTTCGTCGCCGGGGACGCGGAGCTGGCCGCCGTACGCGAACTGCGCGCGGCGGTCCGCGCCCTGTTCGCCCGCGCGGTACGCCCCGGCGCGCCCAGCCCCGCCGACGCGGCCCGGCTGATGCCGCTACCGGCGGCCCTCGACGCCCTCAACACGGCGGCCGCCCGCACGCCCACGGTCCCCGTGCTGCACTGGGCCGAGGACGCCGAACCCGTCGTGGAGCACCGGGTGTCCGGCGCCGAGGACGACCTCACGGCGGTGCTCGCGCGGGCCGCGACCGCCTTCCTCGCCGGCCCCGACCGCCAACGGCTGCGCGCCTGTCACGCGCCGCGCTGTGTGCGGTACTTCCTCAAGGAACATCCACGACAGGAGTGGTGCAAGCCGGCTTGCGGCAACCGGGCACGGGTGGCCCGGCATCACGACCGGCACCGGAGGCCCGCCGACAGCCTCGGCGAGTAACGCCCGAACCCGGGTCGCGCGGCCCCCGGCAGGCGTACGCTGAGGTGCCTGAAGGTCACGGTGTGCGTCCGCTCCCCGCGCGGACGTACCGCCGCGGCAGGGGGTGTGCCATGGGGCGGCGCAGCATGCGGAGCGATCGCACGCTCTTCGAGCGTGAGAGTGAACTCGCCGCTGTCGACGAGGCGTTGGGAGAACTGACCGGGCTGCGCGCGGACGGCGCGGAACCGGTCGGGCAGCCCCGCGGCGCGCTCCTCGCCTTCGCCGGACCCGCCGGACTCGGCAAGACGACCCTGATGGCCGAGGTCCGCCGCCGCGCCGCCGCCCGTGGCTGCACCGTCCTGTCCGCCCGCGGCGGCGACCAGGAACAGCGCGTCGCCTTCCATGTCGCCCGCCAACTGCTGCAACCCCGGTTCGCCGGCGCCGCAGAGGCCGACCTCCGTGCCCAGCTGGGCAGTTGGTACGACATTGTCGGCCCCGCCCTCGGCCTGTGCGCCCCGACCGACGGCGCCCCACCCGACCCCCAGGGCCTGCGCGACGGCCTCGACTGGGTGCTCACCCATCTCGCCGTGCAGCGCGCCCCGGTGGTCCTCGCCCTCGACGACGCGCACTGGGCGGACCCCGAATCCCTGCGCTGGCTCGCCGCGTTCGCGCCCCGCGCGGAGGAACTGCCGCTGCTCGTCGTCGTCGCCTACCGGCCCGACGAACTCCCCGATCACGCCGAGTCGTTCAGGGGCCTGCCGGGACGCGCGGGCGGCCGGCCCATCGACCTCGAACCGCTCAGCGCCGTCGCTGTCGCCGGTCTTGTCCGTGAGGCCCTCGGCACCCACGCCGACGACGCGTTCTGCCACGAGTGCTGGGCCGTCACCGCCGGCAACCCCTTCGAGGCCGTCGAGCTCACCGCCAAGGTCCACGACCGAGGCCTCCACCCGACCGAGGCCGGCGCCCATCTGCTGCGCGACCTCGCCGCCGCCGTCAAGGGCAGCGGCCTGATCGCCCGCCTCGAACGCCTCGGTACCTCCAGCGTCCGCTTCGCCTGGGCCTGCGCCGTGCTCGGCACCGAGATCCATCCCATGCTCGCCGCCGCCGTCGCGGGCCTCGGCCATGAGGAGGCCGCGGACGCCGCCGACGCCCTGCGCGGCGCCCGCGTCCTCACCGGCGCCGAGACCCTGGAGTTCGTCCACCCCCTCATCGCCACCGCCGTCTACCGGGCCATCCCCTCCGGCGTCCGCGTCGCCCTGCACGGCCAGGCCGCCTGGTGCCTCATCAACGACGGGCAGGGCCCCTCCGCAGCCGCCCGCCACCTCCTGGAGACCCACCCCGACGGCGACGCCTGGGTCGTCCAGCAGCTCCGCGCCGCCGCCGGCGAGACCCTCCGCTCCGGCGCCCCCGACGCCGCCCGCAGCTACCTCGCCCGCGCCCTGCGCGAACCGCCGCCCTTCGAGGACCGGGCCACCGTCCTCTACGAACTCGGCAGCGCCTCCCTGCTCACCGAACCGGCCACCACCGTCAACCACCTGCGCGCCGCCCTCGACGAACCGATCGCCGAGCCCGGCCTGCGCCACCACATCGTCTACCGGCTCTCCCAGGTCCTCGCCCACAGCGACCGTCTCGCCGAGGCCTCCGACACCCTCGCCCGCGAGATCCGCGTCACCGAGGACGCCCGCGTCAAGCTGCGCATGCTCTCCGAGCAGTTCATGTGGGACGCCTTCCGCGCCGACGAACCCGACCACCCCTCCCGCTCCCGCCGCCTCGCCAAACTCGCCGACCGCCTCAAGGGCCGCGACCTCACCGAGCGGTACATCATTGGCCTGCGCACCTGGGACGCCGTCCTCCGCGGCGAACCCGCCCACGTCGCCCTCCAGCACGCGGAACGCGCCCTCGCCGGCGGTCTCGGCTGGGCCGAGCCCGACCGCGGCTTCGAGGTACCGGTCCTGGTCGCGCTCGCCTTCATGTACGCCGACCGCCCCGGCCGCACCGAGGAACTCTTCGCCGCCGGCATCGCCGACTTCGAACGCCAGGGCTGGCGCGGCGGCCACCTCTCCTTCGGCTACACCCTCCTCGCCTACGTCCGCTACCGCCGCGGGCGTCTCGCCGAGGCCGAGGACTTCGTCCGCGCGGGACTGCGGCTGGCCGAACGCGTCGGCCCCGGCACCCCCGCCCACTGGTACGCCGTCGGCATCCTCATCGAGGTCCTCCTCGCCCGCGGCCGGGTCACGGAGGCCGCGCGGACCGCCGAGGACCACGCCTTCAGCGAGCCCTTCCCGGCCGCCGTCGTCTTCCCCGACGCCCAGACCGTCTACGGCGAACTGCTCCTCGCCCGCGGCCTCACCAAGGACGCCGTGGGCCAGCTGGCCTCCGCGGGCCGGCGCCTCGACCCGCGTGGCATCCGCAACCCCGCCTGGTGCCCCTGGCAGCTCCACCTCGCCCGCGCCGAGAGCCACGACACTCCCGAACGCGCGCTCACCACCGCCCTCGAAGCGCTCTCCCGCGCCCGCCAGTTCGGCACCCCCTCCGCCATCGGCCAGGCGCTGCGGACGGCGGCGGAGGTCTCGTCGGGTTCGGCCCGCGTCAAATACCTGGAGGAGTCGGTCGCCCACCTGGAGTGCTCACCCGCGGCCTACGAGCTGGCCTGCGCGCTCGTGTCCCTGGGCACGGAGCTGCGGCGGACGGGGAGGGCGGCGGAGGCTTCCGAACACCTCTACCGGGGGCTCGACGCGGCCGTGCAGTGCGGCGCCGACGGACTGGTGGAGGCGGCCCGGGAGGAACTGGCCGCGGCGGGGCTCCGACCGAGGCGCCTGCACAGCACGGAGACGGACACCCTCACGACCCGAGAGCGTGCAGCGGCGACGTTGGCGGCCGAGGGCCGTACGAGGCCGGAGATCGCGAGGGAACTGCACTTGGACGAGCAGGCCGTCGTACGCCTGCTGTCGGCTGTCTACCGAAAGATGGGAACAGACAGCACAGGACTGCGGGAGGCACTGAAAGGGACCTGAGGGCAACGCCGTAAGGGGCGCGGGGAACTGCGCGGCCGGCCACACCCAGCCCGGACCCTGCAACCGACCCCAGCCCACCCCGCACCAACCCGGCCCGGCCCCGTACCATTGGCACATGTCGTTCCTCCGCCGCCGCAGCGCGACTCCCGCCGGCCCAGACTTCGACGTACTGGCCATGGACCCGGGCGACTGGCCCGGCAACCTCGGCGCCGGCCTGCTCCCCGCCCCCGACGGCACCTGCCAGGGCGTCTTTCTGCGCTACGACCTCTTCGGCGGCCGCGGCCCCGCGATGATCATCGGCAATCTCCCCGAGGGCTCCCCGGCCCGCGACCTCGCCGAGGGCGAGATCCCCTTCGAGGTCGCCCAGCTGCTGATCGCGCTGGAGAACGACGAGGAGGTGACCGTCACCGAGACCGAGGACATGCCCGTGATGCAGGGCGACAACCTCATGATCGTGCGCCGCCTCAAGCTCTCCGAGAGCCGGATCTCCTGCGTCCAGTTCGACCGCAGCGACAACGTCCTGGTGACCATCGCCGCCTGGGACCGCCCCATCACGGACGACCTGTACGCCCTGCTGAAACCGCTCCCGGCGGAGCTGTTCCAGCAGGGCTGACCGGCCCCGCCGCTAGCGGGACGGCAGCACGTCCACGTCTGCCGCCCGCACGAACGCGACCCGGTGGCCGTACTGGATCTCGTAGTACAGATCCTTGCCGACCACGACCTTGTGCGAGTCCGTGGTGAACGTGACCGCGTAGTAGTACTCGCCGGGCACCTTGTCACCGACCACGTACTTCTGCTTCTCCAGCAGGGTGTACGGCAGCGGCGACACCGCCTGCGCGGGCACCCCCGCCGGGTACGCGGAGGCCTCGGGGTAGGCGCGGCCGTACACCGGCACGGACGTCAGGCCGGCCTTCGGGGTGACCACCAGGCCGCTCGTGCGCACCGCGGTCGGATCCTTCGCCGGGTTCTCGAACCAGGCCTTCTGGCCCAGGTACCAGATCGCCGTCCAGCGACCCTGCTGGTCGGCGACCGCGTACTGCTGACCGGTGGAGACCCGCGAGGAGATGTCGTTGACGCCGGTGCCCGGCGTCGTGCCCAGGCCGATGTCCTTGATCAGCGGGTAGTCCTCGCCGGGACCGGAGTACAGGCGTACCTCGCTCGATCCGTGTGCCGCGCAGGGCTCGCCCTTGGTGACGCACCCCGTGTATTCCGGCTGGTTCGTCGCGTAGTCCGGCAGGATCGTCACCACGCCGTGGCCCCGCTTGGCGTCGGGGGCGTCGAAGGGACGGCCGAGCAGCTCGAAGTAGTGCCGCCAGTCCCAGTACGGGCCGGGGTCGGTGTGCATCCCGGGAACGCTGCCCGTGGTCGGCCCCGGCACGTTGTCGTGGCCGAGGATGTGCTGCCGGTCCAGCGGGATGGCGTACTTCTTCGAGAGGTACTTCACCAGCCGGGCCGACGACCGGTACATCGCCTCCGTGTACCAGGCGTCCGGGTTCGCCAGGAAACCCTCGTGCTCCAGGCCGATCGACTTGGCGTTGACGTACCAGTTGCCGGCGTGCCAGGCCACGTCCTTGGCCTTCACATGCTGGGCGATGTGGCCGTCGGTGGAGCGCAGGGTGTAGTTCCACGACACGTAGGTGGGGTCCTGGACCAGGTTGAGGACACCGTCCCAGGCACCCTCCGTGTCGTGGATGACGAGGTACTTGATGCTCTGCGAGGCCGGGCGGTCTCCCAGGTCGTGGTTGCCGTAGTCGTTGTCGCCGAACTCCTCGTACGGCGCCGGGATCCACTCGCAGGACACCGACCTCGGGCACTCGGTGTCACCTGCGCCGAGCGTGCGCAGACCCGTCTCCGCCAGCTGCGCCGTGGCGGGGTCGACGCCGGGCCGGGCGGCCAGGGCGACCTGCTGGCCCGCGTCCGTGGTGCGTTCCTCGCCGGTGCGGATCACGTCGTACACGTCGTTCGCGTAGGCCTCCGCAGTCGCGGTGTCGTCCGCTCCGGAGAAGCGGGCCACCGCCCCGTACCAGTCCGCCGGGTCGTCGCTGAGCGGCTCGCCCAGCTTCTTCTGGGCGTTGGCGAGCAGTGCGGCGCCACCGGCGACGTTCGCCGCGGGGTCGGTGCGCAGCTCCTCCGCGCTCAGGCCCGTCAGCTCCGCCGCCTTCGGCAGCGTCGTCAGCCGGGCCGGGAACTCGGTGGGCGTCGGTGCCTGCGCCGAGGGGAGCAGGGCGGCGCGGGCACTGTCGCCGCGCGCGTCCTCCGTGCCCTCGCTGTGGTGGGTGGCCCCGGCGAGCGCGGTGCGGGCGTCGGTGAGATGCATCGGGCCGTAGCCGCCGGTCACGCTCGGCGCACCGGCGTGCGCGTCCCAACGGGACTGGAGATAGGAGACGCCGAGCAGGACGCTCTGCGGCACCCGGTACTCGGTGGCCGCCGAGGCGAACGCCAGTTGGAGGCTGTTCGCCGACGACTGCGCCCCGGCGGAGGGGGCCGCGCCGAGCAGGGGGAGCAGCAGGGCCGCCGTCGCGACGGCGGTGCGCGTACGTCTGTGCCCGGAGGCACTGTTGGCTGGGACTCGCAAAGCAGCCTCCTGGGACGGTCGGGCGCGATGAGCCGTGCGGGGCCGGGCGTGCGTCAGTGGTACCGGCTTGCCGACGATCCGTCAATCATGCCCAGGAAAGGGCGAATTCCCTTGTCAACCAGGGGCCACGGGAGTTTCGTGGCGGCGGCTCCCGTGCCTGCGGGGCGTCAGTGGCTTACACCAATGGACGTGCGGCCGCGGGTCCGCGAGCGGACATACGAAGGTCCGCGCTGCGCCGCTGTCCCTGGCGCACCGCGGACCGACGTCCCCGTCAGCGAGTGCCGACCGCCGCGCGTACGGCCCGTCGGGCCAGCTGGCAGTCGTCGTGCAGCCGCCTGAGCAGCAGCCGCTGTTCCTCGCCGGACGGCGCAGCACCCGGGTGGGCCGCTCCCGGTGCCGCCGGGGTCGTGTCGTGCATCGACCGCTGCACGGCCGTCTCGTAGGTACGGATCTCCCGGGTCAGGACGAGCATCAGGTTCACCAGGAACGCGTCACGGGAGGCCAGGCCCGCCGACTGCGCGATCTGGCTGATCTGACGGCGCGCCACCGGGGCGTCGCCGAGCACCGACCACAGCGTCGCCAGGTCGTAGCCCGGCAGATACCAGCCCGCGTGCTCCCAGTCCACCAGCACTGGACCGGCCGGTGAGAGCAGGATGTTCGAGAGCAGTGCGTCGCCGTGGCAGAACTGGCCCATGCCCTGTCGGCCCGCCGAGAGCGCGATGCCGTGCAGCAGCTTCTGGAGGTCGCCCATGTCCCGGTCGGTGAGCAGCCCCAGCTCGTGGTAGCGGTTGATCCGGGCCGCGTAGTCCAGCGGGGCGTCGAAGGTGCCCGCCGGCGGCCGCCAGGCGTTGAGCCGGCAGATCGCGCCGAGCGCCGCCCTGATGTCCGCCCGCGGCGGCGCCTCCGCCGGATGCCGGTGCAGGGCCGCCACCCGGCCGGGCATCCGCTCGATCACCAGGGTGCAGTTGTCCGGGTCCGCCGCGATCAGCCGGGGCACCCGCACGGGCGGGCGGTGCCGGACGAACGAGCGGTATGCCGCTATTTCGTGGCGGATCCGCTCGGCCCACACAGGGGAGTGGTCCAGTAAACACTTCGCGACGGCCGTGCTGCGCCCGGTCGTCCCCACCAGGAGGACGGAGCGTCCGCTGCGGCGCAGCACCTGCACCGGAGCGAACTCCGGGCAGATCCGGTGCACCGACGCGATCGCCGTACGCAGCTGTGCGCCCTGAGGGCCGGACAAGTCGAGTCTCCCGCTGAGCGGTTGGGTACCGATCCCCGGTACGCGCCGCGTCCGGCCGGCACCGAGCACGGGAGCCGCCGGGCGGGCGGGGTCGAGGTAGGGGCCGCTGCCCGCCGGGCGGGGGTGCAGCGACCGGGGCGGGGCGGACACGGAGGACGATGCTGCGTACATGGGCGAGACAGATCCCTTCGTGTGCCAGCAGTGCAGGTATCTGCGCGAACGGGTCAGGTCCACGCAATCGCGCTCCCCGGCCCGGCCCCCTGGATGCACCCTGGGGAATGCACCCGTCATATGTAGGAGACCGGGTCGGGGTGGCGCTTTCCTACCTGACACCCGATGCCCAGTGGCACACCATCTGGCGCACCCTGGCGAACCCTGGCGAATAGTCGCCCGGCAACTCTCACCGGGCTACTGTCAACTCAGCCGAGAACCTGGGGGCTTGACGTGAGCGGACAACCCAACACCCGTCTTTCGGATCTGTTCGGCCTGGCCGGCTGGTCCAAGGGCGAACTCGCGCGGCTGGTCAACCGGCAGGCGGCGGCCATGGGCCACCCCCAGCTCTCGACCGACACCTCGCGGGTGCGGCGTTGGATCGACATGGGAGAGATCCCGCGCGATCCGGTGCCCCGTGTGCTGGCTGCCCTGTTCACCGAGCGTCTCGGCCGTGTCGTGACCATCGAGGACCTCGGTCTGGTCCGGCACGGGCGTACGGGGAAACGGCAGGGCGACGGGAGCGCTGAACATCCCGACGGCATGCCATGGGCGCCCGACCGAACCGCTGCGGTCCTCACCGAATTCACGGGAATGGACCTCATGCTCAACCGACGCGGCTTGGTGGGTGCGGGTGCCGCGCTCACCGCGGGATCCGTACTCAGCAGTGCCATGCACGACTGGCTGCACACCGACCCGGCCCTCACCGCCGACGCCCCCCAGTTCGACGACCCCCTGCACGCCGACCCCGCTGGGTTCGACCGTTACGAGGCCGCCCCCATCGGGTCGCAGGAGATCGAGGAACTGGAGCGCTCGGTCGAGGTGTTCCGGGCCTGGGACGCGGCCCGCGGGGGCGGGCTTCAGCGCAAGGCGGTCGTAGGCCAACTCAACGAGGTGGGCGGCATGCTCGCCTACCGCCACCCCGACCATCTCCAGCGGCGCCTGTGGGGCGTCGCCGCCAACCTCGCCGTCCTCGCGGGCTGGATGTCGCACGACGTCGGCCTGGAGCCCACGGCCCAGAAGTACTTCGTCATCGCCGCCCACGCGGCCCGTGAGGGCGGTGACCGGCCGCGCGCCGGGGAGGCGCTCTCCCGAGCGGCTCGCCAGATGGTGCACCTCGGCCGGCCCGACGACGCGCTCGACCTGATGAAGCTCGCCCAGTCCGGTTCGGGCGACGAGGTGCTGCCGCGCACCATGGCCATGCTCTACACCGTGGAGGCCTGGGCGCAGGCGTCCATGGGCAAGGGGCAGGCGATGCGCCGCACCCTCGGCCGGGCGGAGGACCTCTTCGTCTCCGACCGCAGCGACGTGCCGCCGCCGAGCTGGATGCAGATGTTCAAGGAGGAGGACCTGTACGGCATGCAGGCCCTGGCCTACCGCACGCTGGCGGAGCACGAGCCGGGCGCGGCCGCGCACGCCCAGCACTACGCGGAGAAGGCCCTGGCCCTGCGGGTCGACGGACGGCAGCGGTCGAAGATCTTCGACTTCCTGTCGATGGCCTCCGCCTGCTTCATCGCGGACGACCCGGAACAGGGCGGTACGTACGCCCGGCTTGCCCTGGTGTCGATGGGCTCCAACTCCTCGCACCGCACCTGGGACCGGCTGCGCCAGATGTACCGGCTCACCGCCGAGTACTCCAGCTACCCGAAGATCCACGAGCTGAGGGAGGAGATCAAGCTGGCCCTGCCGAAGCCGGTGAAGAGCGGCAACAGCGCACGGGCATAGGGGGTTTGTGCGCTGAGTCCGACGTGAATCTCAGGCAGTGACCTTGGCGACGAGCACGCAGGCGTCGTTCTCGCGCTCGGTCTCGCCGAACTCCTCCACGACCAACCGTAGGCAGTCCTGTGCGGTGCGCGCCCCGGCAAGGCGCGGAGCCAGGTCGAGGAGACGGTTCACGGCCGCTGTGCTGTCGTGCCCCGGCATCAGTCCGTCGGTGTGCAGCACCAGCAGGTCGCCGGCTTCGAGGGTCTCTTCGGCCTGTTCGTAGACAGCACCGGAGGTCGCGCCGAGCAGGACGCCGTCCGGTGCGCTCAGCCTGCGCCCCGTCCCGTCGCGGAACAGCAGCGGGGCGGGGTGTCCGGCCTGTGCCCAGGTGAGCGTCCGGGTTCCGGGCCGGTAGCGGCAGCAGACCGTGCTACCGAGGGCCGGTTGTGCCGTGGCGTGGAGTAACTGGTTGAGCCAGCACAGCAGTTGTCCCGGTGCGGTGCCCGCCATCGCCATGCCGCGGACGGCACCGAGCAGCGTCGCCATGCCGGACGTCACGGCGACGCCGTGCCCGGTGAGATCGCCGACGCTGAGCAGCATGTCGCCGTCGGCGAGTGGGAGGGCGTCGTACCAGTCGCCACCGATCAGCGTGCTCGCCGACGAGGGCAGATAGCGCGCGGCCAGATCGAGAGTTTCCGAGCTGCCCTCCGCACCCCTCCCCGGACCCTGTCGCGGGAGCCGCGGGGAGCCGAGCCACGGTGGCAGCACGGCCTCCTGGAGCTCGACCGCGAGCCGGTGCTCCGTCTGCGCGTGATGCCGGTGGCGCTGTAGCGAGTCTCGGCTCTCGCTCACCACCCGCTGACTGCGGCGCAGTTCGCTGACGTCCCGCAGTACGGCCCACATCGAGGCGGTGCTGCCGTCGGTGCCGAGCACGGGCTCGCCCATCATGTGCACCGTGCGTACGGCGCCGTCCGGGCGCAGCACACGGAACTCGCCGTCGATGGGCTTGGCGTCGACAAGACAGTCCGTGACCATCGACGTGAGCTTCGGCCGGTCCTCGTCGAGGACCACGGCGGGCAGTTCGTCGAGGGTGAGCGGGGGAGCCGCCGGGTCGCGGCCCAGGATCTGGTACAGCTCGCCGGACCAACTCGCCTCGTCCGTCAGCAGGTTCCACTCCGCGCTGCCCACCCGGCTGAGGAGGGAGCCGCGCCGGGGAGCGGTCGGCGCGGCCTGCTCGACGGGTGGGGGTGCGGCGGGTGCGAGAACGGCGGGGCCGTCCCGCAACTGGGCCAAGTGCTCGTCCAGATCGCTGAGTTGGTGCAGTGCCAGGTCGTAGAGCGCGCGCTGCCAGCGTCCCTGCGGGTCCGATCCGTCGTCCTGCGCGTCCCGTCGTACGGCGTCCACGTCGCCCTTGAGCCGTCGCGCCTGCGTTATCAGCGCGTCGACCGAGCCGCGACCGGGCGGCTGGGCGGCTGGGCGGTCCGCAGAGAGATGGGACGGCATGACGCACTCCGATGCGGGACGGTACGACCAAGGCGGGCGGAGGGACCGTTACGACTGTGGCACAGCCCGCGACGCCCTGTAAGGGATTTGGCAACACCCGATACGGTGGTGCTTCTGGCATATGCCACAGTCTTCACGGAGGGGTTTCCCCGTCTGAATGCTGTACCTCGCCTGCCGGGCAAGTCGTAGTCAGCGTACGTGAGTTGACGGGCTGTCGAGTGCTCTGAGCGCGGATTCATTTACGTGTTCGACGGTCGGGTGTTCTAAGAGGTGCCAGCGGATCTGGACGGGGTCGTGCCGGGCGCGGATCCGAGGCGGTTCGGGTGACGTAGGTCACAGGAATTGATGGGGCTTCCGCGTAATGCAAACGGCAGCTGCGAGCTCCTACAGACACGTCGGTGATACGGCCGACCTCCGACCCGCAGTGGGGACCGATCATGGACATCACCATCGAGCAGCCCGCCCAGGGCCGCCTGATCACGGCCGACGAGCAGGAGCTGCCCGCCGCCACGACCTTTCGCTACACGTCCGCGGACCCGCTCGCGGTGCACATCGACTTCCCGCCCGAGATCTCCCTCGACGGCGACGTGGTCACCTGGACCTTCGCGCGCGCTCTGCTGGAGGCGGGCCTGCGCGGTCCGGCGGGCGGCGGGGACGTGCACCTGTGGCCGTGCGGCCGGGCTCGTACGGTCGTCGAGCTGCACTCGCCGTACGGGCTGGCGCTGCTCCAGTTCGACACCTCCGCGCTGCGCCGCTTCCTGCTGCGCACGTACGCGGTCGTGGCGGCCGGGCAGGAGGACGTCGGCGCGGAGGTGGAGCGCGGGCTGACCGCGTTGTTCGGGACCGTGTGAAGGGGTCCTGCCGCGCCTTTGGGGTCAGGTGGCTCGGCGTGGCCTCAGGGCTGCCGGTCGTCCACCGCGACGGCTCTCGCCAAGGTCCAGACGGCGACGATGTCGAGGGTCATCACGCTGATCGACCACAGGGGATAAAAGGGGATGAACATGAACTGCGTGATCAGGCTGATCGCGCCCAGTGCGGCGCCGGCCCCCGTGCCCCAGCTCTTGCCGAGCAGTACGCCCAGGCCGGCGGCGACGAGCCCGATGCCCACGACGACATGGATCCAGCCCCAGGCCGTCAGGCTGAACTCGTAGGTGTAGTCGGGCGAGCTGAAAAGGGTGTCGCTCGTGACGCCGACGACACCGAGGAGGATGCTGAGCGTCCCGCTCAGCTCCAGTGCCCAGCCGGCGAAGAGGGTGAGACCTCCGCCCAGGCGTCGTGCGCTCATTTCGGGGTGTCGGACCCCGCCGGATGTCTGCGCCATGTGAGGGCCTTTCCGTGCCGTGCGGTCGTTGCCGGGACCGGCGTCAGTACCGCAGCACCCCCGCGATCCCGTGGGCGTCGCCCAGGGTTCCGTCCGGGACGAAGCGCACGTCGGCGCCCGTCTCCAGGCACTGCTCGACGATCTCGTCCACGATGTCCTCGCGGGCGTCGAGGTCGTCACTCGCGGCCGGGACCAGATGGTCCCCGCCGCCGTCACGCACCGTGATCCGGTAGTTCTCCTCGACGGCGAGCAGCCGGACCCTGCCCTCCCGGGCGTTCTGCCAGACCTCGTCGACGCCGGCCGCGAAGGCGCGGCGACCGCGTGCCGTCTCCAGTTCACGGGCCACCGCGGCGGTGTTCTTGCGGGTCTCGGCCTCGTGCAACGGCCGTACCGCGTGCCACACCGCGTCCGGCGTGCCGTGCGCGAGGCCGCCGTGCGGGATGTGCACCGCGTCCTTGGTGACACTGCCGACCTCGTCCAGGACGGAGAGTGCCGCCTGTTCGCCGGTGACGTACAGCGGGCGTGGCTGATCTCTGAGGATCTTGGCCATCGCGGTGTCGGCGTCGCGCAGGAAGTGACGCGTGCTCTCGTCCCGGAAGGTGCTCGGCATGTCGCCGATCCGCTCCTGGCGCTCGGCGTCGAAGTTCTCGCGGTGGTCCCTGGTGAGGGGGAAGCCGGCGAGCCGGTCCTCGACGACGCGGTCGGTGCCGCCGTTCCAGAGGGTGGCGCGGTCGGGGGCGACCGACAGGACCCAGAAGGGGCGCTCGGAGGCCTGCGCGGAGACGAGGTTGCGGGTGAGGAAGGTGTCCGACAGCACGACGCGTTCGGGCACGCTGCGGGCGAGCGACCACACCTGGTGCTCACCCGGCGCTGCGAAGATCACCAGGCCGTCCTCGGTGTGTGCCAGGTCGACCTCGGCGAGGGCCTGGTCGAGCTGGCGGGCGACGTCGAGGCGCCGCTCCCGGGGGACCGCGGGATCGGCTTCCAGCTGCTTCTTGGCCTCGGCCACGACATTGCGCAGCCGGACCGGGTCCTGGGCGTTGTCGGGCTCCCGGCGATGTGTCGGAGTCAGCACGGACACCGCTGGATAGGGGCGTGGGCGCCGGAGCTCGGAGAGGGTCGTGGGACTGAGTGCGTGCTCCATATCAAGCACGATAGGACTGATTTGACGACGGGGCATCAGGGGCGGGAGGGCCTCCCCGGCGGGGACCGTCAAGCCGAGCAAACGGGACATTTCGCTGCTAGCGTCGCTTGAGTCGCCGGAACCGAGGACGCCCATGACTCAGGCAGACACCAAGACCCAGTCGCCGCCCGCCGCGAAGCTGTCCCTGCCGACGCTCACCACCATGGTCGTCGGCTCGATGGTCGGCGCGGGCGTGTTCTCCCTGCCGCGCCGGTTCGCGCAGGAGACCGGTGTGGCGGGCGCGCTCATCGCCTGGGCGGTGGCCGGCACCGGCATGCTGATGCTCGCCTTCGTCTTCCAGACGCTCGCGGTGCGCCGGCCCGATCTCGACGCCGGCGTGTACGCCTACGCCAAGGCCGGCTTCGGTGAATACCTGGGCTTCTTCTCGGCGTTCGGCTACTGGGCGAGCGCCTGCGTCGGCAACGTGACGTACTGGGTGCTGATCATGTCGACCATCGGCGCGATCGCCCCCGCGCTCGGCGACGGCGACACCGTGCTCGCGGTGGTGCTCTCCTCCGTGGGGCTGTGGCTGTTCTTCGCGCTGATCAGCCGGGGTGTGAAGGAGGCGGCGGCGATCAACCGGATCGTCACGGTCGCCAAGGTCGTACCGATCATCGTCTTCGTCATCCTCGCGCTCTTCTATCTCAAGCCGAGCGTCTTCGCCGACAACTTCGGCGGCGCGGACTACGCCGGCTCCCTCTTCAACCAGGTCAAGGGCACCATGCTGGCCACGGTGTTCGTGTTCCTCGGTGTGGAGGGCGCGAGCGTCTACTCCCGGCACGCGCGGCGCCGCGAGGACGTCGGCCGGGCCACGATCCTCGGTTTCGTCAGCGTCTTCGCGATCTTCGCGTCGGTGACGATCGTGTCGTACGGCATCATGCCGATGGCCGAGATCGCCGAACTGCGCCAGCCCTCCATGGCCGAGGTGCTGGAACACGCGGTCGGCACCTGGGGCAAGGTCTTCGTCAGCGTCGGCCTGATCGTCTCCGTCCTCGGCGCCTATCTGGCCTGGACACTGATGGCGGCCGAAGTGCTGTACGTGGCCGCCAAGGACGACGACATGCCGCGCTTCCTCAAGCGTGCCACGGCGGCCGACGTGCCCGTGCCGGCGCTCGTGATGTCCACGGTGCTCAGCCAGATCGTCCTCGTCGTCACCCTGTTCTCCGACGACGCCTTCAACTTCGCCCTCGACCTGACCAGCGCGCTGACCCTGATCCCCTTCCTGCTGGCTGCGGCGTTCGCGGTGAAGATCGGCTGGGGCGGACCGCGTGGCCAGGTGGCGGTCGCCACGCTCGCCACCGTCTACACCGCGTTCCTCATCTACGCGGCGGGCCTGAAGTTCGTCCTCGTCTCCTTCATCATCTACGCCCCCGCCACCGTGCTGTTCGTGATGGCCCGCAGGGAGCAGGGCCGACGCCTGTTCTCACCGCGCGAGTTGGTCATCCTCGCCGCGTCGGTGGCCGGCGCGGTCCTCGGCGTCGTGGCCCTGGCAGTGGGCTGGATCAGCCTGTGAAGTCCCCGGAAGGTGCACCGTGACCAGTAGTCAAGAGACCCGTCCCGCCTACGGCGTCCACTCCGAGGTCGGCAGACTCCGCAAGGTGCTGGTCTGCGCCCCCGGGCTCGCCCACCGCAGACTCACCCCCACCAACTCCGACGACCTGCTCTTCGACGACGTCATGTGGGTGGAGAACGCCCAGCGCGACCACGCCGACTTCGTCAACAAGCTGCGCGAACGGGACGTCGAGGTCGTCGAGTTGCACGATCTGCTGGCCCAGACCATGGCGGTGCCGGGCGCCCGGGACTGGCTGCTGGACCGGAAGATCGTCGCCAACGAGGTCGGCCTCGGCCTCGTCGACCAGACCCGCGCGTACCTGGAGTCCCTCGAACCCGAACGCCTCGCCAAGTACCTGATCGGCGGCCTCGCCACCACCGACCTGCCCGAGGACTTCCGCTCCGGCTATCTGGAACTCGCCCGTGAATCCACCGGCGTACGCGAGTACTTGATGCCGCCGCTGCCCAACACCCTCTACACCCGCGACACCACGTGCTGGCTCTACGGCGGCCTCACCCTCAACCCGCTCTACTGGCCCGCCCGGCACGACGAGACGCTGCTGATGAAGGCGGTCTACAGCTTCCACCCCGACTACGTGGGCTCCACCGTCTGGTGGGGCGACCCCGAACTCGACTGGGGGCAGGCCACGTTCGAGGGCGGCGACATCATGCCGGTCGGCAACGGCGTCGTCCTGATGGGCATGAGCGAGCGCACCTCGCGCCAGGCCATCACCCAGGTGGCCGCGGCCCTGTTCAAGAACGGCGCCGCCGAGCACGTGATCGTCGCCGGTATGCCGAAGCTGCGCTCCGCGATGCACCTCGACACCGTCTTCACCTTCGCCGACCGTGACCTGGTCACCCTCTACCCGAGCATCATGGACGGCGTCCACACCTTCTCCCTGCGGCCCAGCGACAAGGCGCCCGGCATCGAACTGGTCGACGAGGGCTCGACGCCGTTCGTCGACGTCGTCGCCAAGGCGCTCGGCCTGCCCGGGCTGCGGGTCGTGGAGACCGGCGGCGACGTCTACGCCTCCGAGCGCCAGCAGTGGGACAGCGGCAACAACGCGGTCGCCCTGGAACCCGGCGTGGTGTTCACCTACGACCGCAACACCCAGACCAACACCCTGCTGCGCAAGGCCGGCATCGAGGTCGTCACGATCGTCGGCGCGGAGCTCGGCCGAGGCAGGGGCGGCGGCCACTGCATGACCTGCCCGATCGTGCGGGACCCGGTGGACTTCTGAACTACCGCTTCGCGCCCGGCCCGTCGAGCACGGCGATGTTCCCCTGAGCCACCGCGCACAGACTCTGCGCACCGGCGTCGTCGATCGTGAGGACGTCGCAGCGGGTCACGACCCGGGTGCGGCCGGCCCGCACCACCTGGGCGTGCGCGCGCAGCACCGCGCCTGTGGCCGGACGCAGATAGTCGATGGTGAACCCGGACGTGATCAGCCCCGGCCCCGCGACGGTCGCCGCGGCGAGCGTAAGGGTGTTGTCCGCCGCGTAGGAGAGCACGCCGCCGTGGACGAAGCCGTACTGCTGGCGCAGCTCCTCGCGGATGTCCAGCTCCAGGGTGGCCTCGCCGTTTCCGAAAGCCGTCACCCGCGCGCCCAGCAGCCTGCTGAAGGGCTGTTCCGCGAGGACCTTCCCGGCCAGTTCCAGATCCATCGTGCCGCTCACCCCGCACTCTCACTTCATCAGTGAAGTGAGAGTGGCGCGAACCGGTGTCCTCTGTCAACATCGCCCCATGTCCGCCGAGCCCGATCAGCGCTTCTACTTCCTGCTCCAGCGGGCGGCGCACCGTCTGCGCACCTCCGCGGACCGGCGCTGCCTGACCGCCGCCGGGGTCACCACGGCCCAGCTCGGCGCGCTGTTCGCGGTGCGCGACGAGCCGGGCCTGAGCCAGCAGCAGCTCGCCCGCACACTCGGGCTGCGCGAGTCGGCCGTCACCGCGCTCGTCGCCCGGCTCACCGGTGCGGGGCTCGTCGACAAGTCGGCGCATCCGCGCGAGCACCGGGCCGTGGTCCTGGAACTGACCGCGGCCGGAGCCGCGGCGCTGATCGCCGCCCAGCCCGCGATCGACCGCTTCAACGCCGAACTGCGCGGTCTGCTCGGCGGCGACGGCTTCGTGGCGACGGCCGGCGCCCTGGAGCGTCTCGCGCACTGGGAAGGCTGACCGTTCAGATGAACGAGTCCGGGTCGGCCGCCCGCCAGTCCGCGTCCCAGGAGGCGGGCGGCTCCCGCAGCAGCTCGCCCGGGGCGAGCCACTCGTAGAGTTCGGTGTACGGGGCGATCGTCATCGGATCGAGGCGCCGTACCAGCATCTCGGTGGTCAGCTCGCGAGGATCGCTCACCCCCATCGCCGCCATGATCTGCACCGCGCTCTTGACCGTCGCCCGCTGGAACCGGTGCACGCGCGCCGACTTGTCGGCCACGTCCAGCGCGCGGACCCGGCGCGGATCCTGGGTCGTGACGCCGACGGGGCAGGTGTTGGTGTGACAGCGCTGGGCCTGGATACAGCCGACCGCGAACATCATGGCCCGGGCCGCGTTCGTGTAGTCGGCGCCCTGGATCAGCCGCTTGACGATGTCCGTGCCGGTGGCCACCTTGCCGCTCGCGCCGATCCGCACACGGTCCTTGAGGCCGGTGCCGACCAGGGCGTTGCGCACCGTGACCAGCCCCTCGGTGAGCGGCATCCCGAGATGGTCCGCGAACTCCAGCGGCGCCGCGCCCGTGCCGCCCTCGGCGCCGTCCACCACGATGAAGTCGGGCGTCACCCCCTCCGCGAGCATCGCCTTGCACACGGCCAGGAACTGCCGCCGCGACCCCACGCACAGTTTGAACCCGGTCGGCTTGCCACCCGCCAACTCCCGCATCAGACCGATGAACTTGACCAGCTCACGCGGTGTGCCGAACACCTGGTGGTACGGCGGCGACACCACCGTCTCGCCCTCCGGCACATCCCTGGCCCGCGCGATCTCGGCATTCACCTTGGCTCCCGGCAGCACGCCGCCGATCCCCGGCTTGGCGCCCTGGGAGAGCTTCAGCGACACGCACTTCACCTCGGGCAGCGCCGCCTTGTCCGCGAACTCCCGCCCGTCGAACCGACCTTCGGGGGTGCGGCAGCCGAAGTACCCGGTCCCGATCTCCCAGATGAGATCGCCGCCGCCCCGCAGGTGGTACTCGGACAGACCGCCCTCGCCGGTGTCGTGCGCGAAACCCCCGAGCGCGGCACCCCGGTTGAGGGCGAGGATCGCGTGCGAGGAGAGCGAACCGAAGCTCATCGCCGAGACGTTCAGCAGCGCCATGTCGTACGGCACCCGGCAGTCCGGCCCGCCGACCCGTACCGTTGGCACCTCCTCCGGTACCCGGACCGGCCGCATCGACGGCACCAGGAACTCGTACCCGCCTGTGTACACGTCCAGCTCCGTGCCGAACGGTTCCTCGGCGTCGACGCCCTTGGCGCGCTCGTACACGATGCTGCGCACATCGCGGTCGAAGGGCCGGCCGTCGAAGTTCCGCTCGACGAAGTACTGCTGCAACTCGGGCCGCAGCTTCTCCAGCAGGAAGCGCAGATGCCCGAGCAGGGGGTAGTTCCGCAGCACCGAGTGGCGGGTCTGTACGAGATCCCAGGCGCCGAGCGCGGCCAGGGCGAGCAGCGGCCCCGCCGCGCACCACCACCAGGGAGAGACGGCGAGGGACAGGGCCAGGGCCCCGGCCGCACCGAGGATGACCGTCACCAGCAACAGGAAGCGACGCACACCACGAGTCAAACGCAGACGGAGCCGAACGGCGAAAGGTGCAGCGCGTACGGGTTCACCCGATGCCGAGAGCCGCGTCCGCGGCGGACGCCGAGGGCTGCCACCAGCTCGTCACCGGCTCCCACACCCGGATCCGGTCCCCGGCCCCGAGCTGGGACGCCGTGAAGGCGCGGCCCCAGTGGGACGGGTCCGCCGAGACCGCCAGGGCGCCCACCCGGCGGGCCTCGGGGCCGGCCGGGTCGGCGGCCGTCCGGACGGTCGCGTACGCCGTGTCGCCCGCCCCGAGCCGATAGCGCCCGGTGGGGCCCGCGGGCACCGGCTGGGCCGAGCCGTCGAGGTCCTGGAAGGTCACGGTGGGGATGCGGGCCACCGTGCAGGTGCTGCCGCCCCGGTGGGTGACGCTGACGCGCACCACCGACGGGTCGGCCGCCGAGACCCTGGCCCGCAGCGTGAGCGCCCGCTCCGGGCAGACGGGGGAGGCCGTGGCGCTCGCCGGAGCGGCCGTGAGCAGGGCGGCGGTCAGGGTGAGGGCGGTGAGGGGGATCAATGGTCGCTCTCCTCCGAGCCGCAGGAGCTGCCGCTGGGCGGCAGGGTGCCGTAGAGCAGGAAGGCGTCGACCTTGCGCTGGACGCACTTCGAGGAGCCGTACCCGGTGTGGCCGTCGCCCTTGTTGTCGAGCACCACGGCCGCGTCGCCCAGCCGCTTCGCGGTCTCCACGGTCCAGCGGTACGGGGTCGCCGGGTCGCCGCGGGTGCCGACGAGAAGCATCTTCGGGCCGTCGACGTCCCGTACGTCCTCGCGGATGTAGTCGGTGCCCTTGGGGCGGCCGTAGCACAGCAGCACCTCGGTGAGGCGGTAGCGGCCGAAGACGGGGGAGGCCTCCTCGTACTCGGCGCGCAGCCGGCCGAGGTTGCGGGTGATCTGGTCGGCGGTGGGGCGGTCCGGGTCGTCCGCGCAGTTGATCGCCATCAGCGCCGCCGGCAGGTTGTCCAGCGGGACGTCCTCCTCGTCGGCGAGCTCGCCGTCGTTCTCCCCGTCGTCGTCCGCCCGGCCCGGCAGCGCGTAGCCGCCGCCCGAGAAGCTCAGCACACCCCGGGTGTCACCGTCCTCGACGAGCTGGGCGACGGCCCGCTCCAGGGACGGCCACAGCTCCCTGCTGTACAGGGCCTGCGAGATGGCGCCCACGAGGTCCTGGCCGGAGAAGGTGTCGCCCCAGTCGGTCGGCACCGGGTCCTCGTCCAGCGAGTCGACCAGCCGTACGACCTGTTCCCGGGCGGAGCGGGTGTCCTGGCCGAACGGGCAGGCGATGTCGTCGGCGCACCAGTCGATGAAGTCGTCCAGCGCCTTCTGCTGGCCCTCGGCGCCCACAAGGGCCTGCTCGGTCAGGGGCTCGGTCAGCGTGTCCACGCCGTCGAGCACCAACCGGCCCACCTTCTCGGGGAACTGGGCCGCGTACACGGCGCCCAGCCGAGTTCCGTAGGAGAAACCCAGGTAGTTGAGCTTCTTGTCGCCGAGCGCCTGGCGCATCACGTCGAGGTCGCGGGCCGCGTTCACGGTGCCGATGTGGGGCAGGACGGGGCCGGAGTGCTCGGCGCACGCGTCGGCGGCCTTCTTCACCTGGGCGAGGACGGCCCGCGGATCGTCGCTCACGTCGACACTGTCGTCCGTCGCGAGCAGGGCCTCGTCGGTGCCGTCCCCGCAACTGACCGGCGAGGACCGGCCGACGCCGCGCGGATCGAAGGACACCACGTCGTAGCCCTTGGCCAGGCCCATGAACTCATCGCCCCCGGCGGCGAGTTCACTGACCCCCGCTGCACCGGGACCGCCGAAGTTGAGCAGCACCGACCCTCGCGACTCTCCCGTCGCCCGATAGCGGGCCAGCGCCAGCTCCAGCGTGCCGGACGCGGGCCGGGAGTAGTCGAGGGGCACGGTGACCTTGCCGCAGCGGAGGTCCTTGGGCGCCTCCATGCCCTCGCACTTGGACCACGTGACCTTCTGGTCGTAGAACCGCGACAGATCCGGCTTGTCCTTGGCGCGGTGCGGGGCCGCCGTCGGCAGCGCCGTGCCCAGCAGTGCCAGTCCGACCGCCGAGGTGATGGCGCAGCGCCGGACCCGGGGCCGCGTACACAGCTTGGCCAGCATCAATGCCTCCAGGGGCGCCCACAGCGGACCGGGGAACGGCACCCACGCTCACGATAAGCGGCCCCCTGGAGGGTCGCCTCCGGGCGGGCGGGATCATATGAAGTGCCTTATCCTGTGCCCCTCGATGCGTATTCGACGGCTTTACGGCTAGTTCGACGACCGTGACGCTCGATGGGGTGAAAGGCCGATAAGCCATAACTCGGATGGTTCGTCTGCGTTTTATCCGGTGCGGGTGACTGCCCGCGACCCATGTCTGGAAGGCAGGGAACCTATGAAACGGGTTACCCGAAACGGTGTGATCGCCGTCGCCGCGCTGTCCGGCGCCATGGCTGTGTCGATGCCGGCGTACGCCGACTCGTCGGCGGAGGGTGCCGCGGCCGACTCGCCCGGGGTGATCTCCGGCAACACGATCCAGCTGCCGGTGCATGTGCCGGTCAACGTGTGCGGCAACACCGTGAACGTGGTCGGGCTCCTCAACCCGGCCGCGGGCAACAACTGTGTCAACGAGGGCGGGGGAGACTCCGGGGCACCGGCGGGCGCCGCGGCCCGGGGCGACGAGAAGGACTCGCCCGGGGTGATCTCCGGCAACGGCGTCCAGCTCCCCGTCCACCTCCCGGTGAACGTCACCGGCAACAGCGTGAACGTGGTCGGCGTCGGCAACCCGGCCACCGGCAACAGCTCCGGCAACAGCTCCGGCGGCCGGCCCCCGAAGACCCCGGCGCACCCGGCCCCGAAGCCGCCCGCCCCGCCCAAGGCGCACCCGGGCCCGAAGGCCCCCTCCACCCCACCCCGGCAGCCCGTGGCCTCCCTCGCCCACACCGGCACCGACCTCACCCTCCCGGCCGCGGCGGGCAGCGCCGCGCTGCTGCTCGGCGGAGCGGCGCTGTACCGGCGCTTCCGCCCCGGGGCGGAGCGCTGATCCCTCCCCGCGAGGACGACGGAAGACCCTGCCGGAATGGCGACCGGCGGGGCCTCCGCCGTGTTCACGAAGGCGCCACGGTGGCTGTCATCAGGACCATCCCCGAGTCCCCGTAGTCCGGCAGCGTCGGATCGGAGTCGATGTGATGGACCGTCAACTCACTGGTGATCGGGGCGAAGACGGCCCTCACCGTCTCGGGATCCACGGGGCACCCGGGCCACCTCGACGCCGGCCCGATCCGGTACGTCGGCATGTTCTCCATGAACGCCGCCACCAGATGCCCGCCCGGCGCCACACACCGCGCGAACGCCCGGCAGAACTCCGTGAACTCCGTGCGGTCCTCGGTGGCGCCCTCCGCGACGAAGTGCATGGACGCGAGCCCGTACCCGCCCCGTTCGAGGGCGCGGACGTCCTGGTGGACGACGTGCACCCGCGCCAGCGACCCGGCCAGCGTCGAGGGCAGTTCGGGATTCAGCCGTCGGCACAGTGCGTGGAAGGGCAGCCAGCTCGCTTCGGGCCCGCACAGGATCTGCCGCTCCAGATAGGCGATGTTGCCGGCCCCCGCCTCCACGGCCTCGATCCGGCGGCTCGCGGCCGACGCGAGGATCAGCGGGTAGAGGTTGGGCCCCGCCCCGAACTCCACCGACCGTGAGATCCCGCCCGGTGCGAACCGGCGGTAGAAGGCCGAGTGGTGGGCGATGACCGCCGCGTCCGAGGGATGCACCTCGCGGTAGTTCTCCGCGAGGTAGTCGGCGACCGGCCACCGGTCCCAGTCCACGTCGTCGTTGTGCGTCGTCATCGCCGCCTCAACCCTTCGACCGTCGCCGCCTCGACCCTTCGGCCAACGCCGCCTCAACCCTTCGGTCATCGCCCTCTCACTCCTTCGCCCGTAGCCGGAACCGCGCGGTCAGCCGCGACAGGGTCGCGGTGAGCCGCTCGATGTCCTCGTCGGAGTTGAGGGCCGTGATCTGGACTCGGAAGCCGACCCGGTCACGCGGTACGAGGGGATAGGCGGCGAGCGTGACATAGATGCCCTCCTCCCACAGGAACGCGGCGACCGCGTCGAGGTCGGACGGGTCCGCCAGCGGAATCTCCAGGATCGGCAGCCGGTCCGTGTTGAGGGTGCGCACCTCCAGGTCGTCGAGATGGTCGAGCACCCGGACCGTCTTGCGGTACAGCTCGGCCCGGATGCCGTCACCGCGACGCTCGTTGACGTCCAGACCGGCCAGCACGGTCGCGAGGGACGCGGTCGGTGACGGGCCCGAGTAGAGGTAGGGGGCGGCGGCCGTCTTCAGCCGGCCCTTCAGCTCCGTCGGCAGGGCGAGGAACGCCAGCAGCGACGAGTACGCCTTGGAGAAACCGGCGGCGAGCACGATCCCGTCGTACGACTCCCCGGTGTGCCGCACCACGCCGTTGCCGCGTGAACCGTACGGGCAGGACTCGTCGGGGGCGCGCTCCCCGATGACACCGAACCCGTGCGCGTCGTCGACGTACAGCGTCGCGCCCCGGCCCCGGCACACGGCCGCCAGCGCGGGCAGGTCGGGCACGTTGCCGCTCATGCTGTTGACGCCGTCCAGGCACACCAGGCGGGGCCCACTGCCGGGCACCGCGGCCAGCAACGCGTCCAGTTCCTCGGGGCGTTCGGCGTGGAAGCGGCGCAGGGTGGCGCCCTGGCCGCGGGCGACGACGCAGCCGTCGTAGACGGTCCGGTGCGCGGTCGCCTCGACGAAGACATGACCGCCCTCGGCGAGGACCGGGATCACCGAGGAGTGGATGAGCGTCAGCGTCGGCAGCAGCAACGTGTCCGGCGCGCCCAGGAGTTCGGCCAGCCGCTCCTCGATCTCCGGATACGGCCGCGGGCTGCCGATGAGCCGCGACCAGCTCGGGTGGGTGCCCCAGCGGCGCACCATGGGCTCGATCCGCGCGGCGATCTCAGGATCCCAGTCGAAGCCCAGGTAGTTGCAGGAGGCGAAGTCGATCAGCCAGTGGCCGCGGCTGCGGATGTGCCGGCCCCGTACCTCGTCGAGGACGGCGTCGGTCATGAGGCTGGTGCGCCGCAGATGCTCCAGGTCGGCCCAGCGCACCGCCCGCTCGCCGCGCACGGGCGCCCTGCGGGGGGCGGCGGGCGCGCCGTCGGTGACCGTCGCGCGCCGTACCCCGTCCCGCTCCCGCAGTACCCGCTCGCTCTGCTGGACCGTCATCGGCCGGGCGAACAGATAGCCCTGCCCGAACCGGCACCCCATGCCCAGCAGCAGATCCCGCTGCCCGGGCTCCTCGATCCCCTCCGCGATCACCTGCATCCCGAGTGTGTCGGCGATGCGCACGATGCCCTCCACGAGGGCGACCTGCTGGGGGTCGTGCGTGATGTCGTCGATGAACGTCTTGTCGATCTTCAGTACGTCGATCGGGAAGTCCCGCAGATAGCGCAGCGAGGAGAAACCGGTGCCGAAGTCGTCCACGGCGATGTGCACGCCCAGCTCCTTGAGCGCCTGTAGCACCCCCTGGATCTGGATGTCGTGACGCAGCAACAACGTCTCGGTGAGCTCCAGTTGCAGTGATCCCGGCGCCAGCCCCGGCGTCCTGAGCGCCTCGCCGACCTGGTCGACGAACCCGGCGTCGCGGAACTGCCGGGCGGAGACGTTGACGCTGACGTACGGCGGCTCGCCCGGCCCCGGCAGCCGCTGGAGCCCCGCGATGTCCTGCACCGCGTTCTCCAGCACCCAGGAGCCCAGCACCGCGATGTGCCCGGTCTCCTCTGCCAGCGAGATGAACTGCTCCGGCGACACCGGCCGGTGGCGCGGGGAGGGCCAGCGCACCAGCGCCTCGAAGCCGACCACCTCGCCCGCGGTGATGTCCACGACGGGCTGGTAGCGCAGCGCGAACTCCTTTCCGGCGACCGCCCGGGCGAGCCGGCTCTGGAGATCGTGCCGCTCGACCATGCGCGTGTGCAGCAGCGGCTGGAAGCGCCGCCACTGCCGCTTGCCCGCCGCCTTCGCCGCGTACAGCGCGAGATCCGCGTGGCCCAGCAGCTCCTCCGCGTCCGTGCTGTCCCGGGCCGTGGCCACCCCGACGCTCGCGGACACCGTCACCGACTCCTCGCCCAGCTCGAACGGCCGGGTCAGTGTCTGGATCACCTGCGCGGCGAGCAGCTCCGCGTCCAGCGGCTCGCGGGCGTCCTCCATCAGCACGGCGAACTCGTCGCCGCCCAGCCGGGCCGCCGTGTCGGTGCGCCGCAGCGCCTTGGCCAGCCGGCTGCCGACGGCGATCAGCAGATGGTCGCCCGCGGAGTGACCGAGGGTGTCGTTGACCTGCTTGAAGTCGTCCAGGTCGATGAAGAGCAGACAGGTCAGGGAGGACTCGCGACGGCCGCGCAGCAGGGCCCGCTCGATGCGCTCCAGAAGCAGGGTCCGGTTGGGCAGGCCGGTGAGGGAGTCGTGGAAGGCCCGCTGGGTCAGCTCGTGCTCCAGACGCCGCTGCTCGGTGACGTCCCGCAGGGTGACCACCAGCCCGGCGACGGTGCGCTCGTCCCGGAAGTCGCTGCACCGCACCTCCACCTCGACCCGGCCCTCCCGGTGCCGCACCCACCAGTGGTCGTGGGCGGCCCGCGGGCCGCTCTCCCGTACGCCCTGGAGCTCCCGGGCCGCGCGGTGGCGGTCACGGGGATCGACCAGGTCGGGCAGCGAGGCCCCGACGAGTTCCGCGCCACCGAAGACGGAGGCGGCGGACGGGCTGGCGTACCGGATGGTGTTGTCGTCCTCGACGATCAGGATGACGTCGGAGGCGTTGCGCACAAGGGTGCGGAAGTAGGCCTCGCTCTCCCGGCGGATGATCTCCTGGCGCAGCGCGACCCGCTCGACGGCCAGGCCCGCGTGCGAGGCGAGGATCTCCAGCGAGGCGCGGGTCTCGTGCAGCGGCTGGGGCGGCCCGGCGACCAGCAGGACCCCCGGGATCTGGGCGGCCGGCCGGTCGGGCGGTGTCATCGGGCAGGCGAGGACGGCGGGCAGGCCCGCCAGGCCGGTGGCGATGTCGGGGCCGAGCTCGCCGCGGGGCACCATGCGGCTGCCCCCGGGGACGAACTCCGTGGCCCGCTCGGCCGGCAGCAGCAGGGTGCGGTGCCGGACCGCGGGGCCGAGCAGGGTGTCGACGGCCGTCTCGCAGGACCGGGCGACCTCCTCCTGCCGGACCGCGGAGACCAGCGAGGCCCCTGCCCGGCGCAGTGCCAGCTCGCGGACCACCGCCTTGCGGTGGACCACGACGATGCCCGCGAGACGCAGGATGACCAGCAGGAACAGCACGCTGGAGAAGGCGGCGATGACGGCGGCGTGGTGGGGCGAGCCGCTCAGCCCTTCGTAGAGCAGGATGCCCGGCGCGATGAGCGTGGCCACGGCCAGCAGGATCAGGCGGCGCGGCCGGGGGAGCAGGGACACCTTCTGCGGGACGGCCGAGGTCAGCTTCACCATCGAGGGATGCAGCGCGGCCAGACCCCACGCCGTGTAGAAGACGATCCACCCGGTGTCCAGCAGGGTGCCGGTCTCCCACATCGCGTTGAGCTGGAGGAAGCCGTACGCGATGTCGAAGCCGAGCAGCGTGGCGGTGCCGACGACCAGCAGCTGCACCGACCGGTTGTGGCCGTCGACCGGGCTCGGTGTCAGCAGCCGGGCCAGCAGGGCGAGGACGAGCACGTCACCGAGGGGGTAGGCGACGCTGATCGCCCGCTGCTGCCAGGTCAGCCCGTCCACCTCGGTGAGCGGCTGCACCAGGTACACCCACACCGGCAGCGCGAGCCCGCTGGTCAGGATCAGGGCGTCCAGCAGACTCGGCAGGTCGTGCCCCGACCACCGGTAGCGGACCAGCCCGGACAGGCCGATCGCGAAGAGCGGATAGGTGGCGAGATAGCAGGCGTCCGCGGGGGAGGGGAACGGGTTGGAGGCGTCGAAGTAGTCCTCCAGCACGTTGTAGTACGTGTCGCCCGCGGTGAAGGTCAGCAGACCGGCGGCGAGCACCCACCAGGGCCAGCGGTGCGCGGGACGGTGCAGCCGGCTACCGATGAGTACGGCGGCGACACCGCTGAGTCCGATGACGGCCCACACCGGCGTGCGCGCGCTGGGGACCGTCAGATAGACGATGGTGGCGACGGCGACCGCGATGATGTAGGCCGTCATCAGCCGGTGTGCCGGCAGCAAAGGCAAGCGCCTCCCCCTGTGGAGGAGACCGGGCCGTCCTACCTGGTCCGGGATCCTTTCCGATCGTAGGCATCCCACCCGTACGGGCGCATCCCGAGGCCACGGGGCGTCACCGCCGGTGGAAGCGGCGGTGCAGCGCGTGCACCTCCTCCGCGAGCTCCGGCACCGGCCCGTCCACGACGACGTCCGGCGCCACCTCCCGCACCGGCAGGGCCCGCACCGGTGCCGAGGGCACGCCCAACTCCGTCAGCCAGCCCACCAGTTGCTCGGACGAGACCACGTACACGATGCGGCCGAGGCCCACCCAGGCGTGCGCTGCCGCGCACATCGGACAGTGCTCGCCGGAGGTGTACACGGTCGCCGCCGCCCGCTCCTCGGGCGTCATACGGGCCGCGGACCAGCGCGCCAGCTCGAACTCGGGATGCCGGGTGCGGTCCCCGGAGGCCACCCGGTTGTGGTCCTCGGCGAGCACTGTGCCGTCCCCGCCCACCAGGACCGAACCGAACGGCTCGTCCCCGGCCTCCAGTGCCTGTGCGGCCAGCTCCACGCAGCGGCGCAGATACGACAGCTCCCCGTCCTTCACGACCATGGCGTACGGCCCTCCTCGACCCGGCGTCCCAGCGATGCACCCGGACCATCATGGCCCGTAAAGGTGTTGCCCCGGGTGCTTCCTGGTGCTGGAGTGAACCCATGGATCATGCCGCGGTGCTCGCCCTGTACGACCGGGACATGCGCGAGGGCGCACAGCCGGACAGCCCGGAGTCCCGGATCGAGCGGACCGGCAAGGTGGTCCGGCAGGTCTCCACCGCGCAGGGCTGGAACGGCGTGGTCTGGTCCGATCTCGACGACAGCGGCGCCGACGCGGCCATCGCCGAGCAGATCGCCTACTTCTCCGGACTCGGGCACGAGTTCGAGTGGAAGCTCTACGGACACGACCTGCCCGTGGACCTCGGACAGCGGCTCCGCACGGCCGGGTTCACCGCGCAGCCCGAGGAGACCCTGATGATCGGCGAGGTCAACGACCTCACCCTGGACGCCGAGCCGCCCGAGGGCATCCGGATCCTGCCGGTCACCGACCGGCCCGGCGTCGACCTCGTGGCCGATGTGCACGAGGCCGCCTTCGGCACCGACAGCACCCGGCTGCGCCACCAGCTGCTCGCCCAGCTCACCGCCGACCCCGAGACCGTGGTCGCCGTCGTCGCCCTGGCCGGGGACACGCCCGTCAGCGCCGCCCGGATGGAGCTGGTGCCCGGCACCCGGTTCGCCGGGCTGTGGGGCGGCGGCACCGTCGAGGCCTGGCGCGGGCGCGGCATCTACCGTGCCCTGGTCGCCGTACGGGCCCGCGAGGCCGCGGAGCGCGGCTACCGCTACCTCCAGGTCGACGCCATGAGCACCAGCCGCCCCATCCTGGAGCGCCTCGGCTTCGAGCCCCTGACGACCACCACGCCGTACCTCTACACGCCGTGACGTAGCGCACATGGGCAGGGATGTCACATCCGCGTCCGCCCGATCCGTCGCACAGACATGACGACGAACCAGAGCAACGACAGAGGCCGGAGCCAGAGCATCCTCCTCGCGGGCGCGAGCGGCGTCCTCGGCCGGCACATCACCCACGCGCTCACCGAGGCGGGCCACAAGGTCACCGGGCTCGGCCGCGGCCGGGACAACGGGGTGCGGGCCGACCTCATGGACCGCGACGCCGTGCTCCGCGCCGTCGACGGCCAGCACTTCGACACGGTGATCCACGCGGTGACGGCCCTGAGCAAGGCGCCCCTGCGGCACCGCGACATGTACGCCACCAACGCCCTGCGCATCGAGGGCACCGCCCATCTGATCGAGGCCGCACAGGCGACCGGCGCCCGCCGCTTCGTCGCGGAGTCGATGGTCTTCGGCTACGGCTACGGCGACCACGGCGACCGGGAGCTCACCGAGGACGACACCTTCGGACCGCGCGGCGCGAACGCGGAGTTCGAGCGGCACCTCGCCGGCATGCGCACCAAGGAGCAACTGACCTTCGAGGCCCCCGGTCTCGAGGGCGTGGCTCTGCGCTACGGCGCGTTCTACGGCCCCGGCGGCACCGAGAACCTGCTGCCCATGCTGCGCAAGCGGCAACTGCCCGCCCCCGCGGACCACGGTCACGTCGTGCCCTGGATCGAGCTGGGCGACGCGGGCCGTGCGATGGTCGCCGCCGTCGAGCACGGCCGGCCCGGCCAGGCGTACAACGTCGCCGACCGCACGCCTCTCGGGTTCCGGGCCCATCTCCTCGCCGTGGCCGAGGAGTTCGGGGTGCCGAAGCCGATGAACGTACCGCTGTGGATGATGCGGCCGATGTCGTACGCGCACGCCATCATGGCGTCGACGCTGCGGGTGTCCATCGCGAAGGCTGAGCGGGAGCTGGGCTGGACGCCGGTGTACCCGTCGGCCCGTGAGGGTCTCGCCGCGCTGCGGGCGGGCCGGCGCTGACTCAGAGGTCCAGCTGGTACTCCACCGCCTGGTGCGTGGGCACGTACCCGAGGGCCGCGTTGACGGCGAGCATGGGTGCGTTGCTGTCCGCGGTGTCCGTGAGCAGCCCGGCGAGATCCGGGTGCCGCTCCCGGGCCCGGCGGACGGACGCCGACTTCATCCAGCGGGCCAGTCCGCGGCCCCGGTGCTCCGGCAGGACGGCCGTCCCGTAGTGCTGGCCGTCCCCGAGCCCGTCGCCCGGCACGACCAGCTCGGAGAAGCCGACGATCGTTCCGTCCGTGGTGTCCACCGCGGCGACGGTGTGCAGCAGATCCCCGCGCCGCGCGACGGCCTCGGCGGCGGCGACCACGCGCTCCACGTCCCAGACGACCGTGCCGTAGTCGGTGCCCTCCATGGGCATGTCGTCCATGGCCCGGCGTGAGTCGGCGTAGGACTGGGCCAGTTCGGCGGGGACGGTGCCGTCCCACTCGGTCAGCTCATAGCCGGGACGCGGCGGTTCGGCGATGGCGGCGGGGTCGACGTCCTTGAGCGTGAGCCTGGCGTACGTGAGAGCCAGCACCCGGCGAAAGTCCCGCGCGGCGAGGAACTCGTCGGCGGCGGAGCCCTGTTCGGCCTGGGCGATCACTGATCGTCGCCCCTCGTCCCGGGCTGCGGCGACCGCGGCGTCCAGCAGCCGGGTGCCGACACCCTGTCGTCGCTCGGTGGGGTGCACGGCGATCTCCAGCTCCGCGAGGTGCTCCTGGCCCTCCTTGGTGAACAGCCGCAGGAAGGCGGATCCGACCGGTGCCCCGTCTGCGGCGGAGGCGAGCCAGGCCAGACGGCGGCTCGACGGACCGGAGGCGGGGTCGGTCAGCGGGACGATACGCAGGGTCAACGGAACTCCGTCACGGTCGGGTTCGGGCGGCGAGCCCGCCTGAGCCCTACGCGGGACGACGGACTTTGGTCCGCGTCCGGCTCGGGCGGCGAGCCAGCCGAAGCTAGCTGCCGCCCGATCGTGTCCGCAACGAGTTATCGACCGTTCGCCTCCGGTCAGTGGCGGGCCCTCGTCCGGTCCAGGGCGGCGACGCCGACCGCGGCGAGGCCGATCTGGATGAGCCACTCGATCCAGTCCACGCCGTTGGTGTCGGCCACGTCCAGCCCCGCCGCGATCGCCGAGCCGAGCAGTGCGGCCACGATGCCGACGAGGATGGTCAGCAGGATGCCGATGCGCTGCCGGCCCGGGATCACGAGCCGGCCCAATATGCCGATGACGATGCCGATCACTATGGCGCTGATGATTCCTGAGATCTCCATCTCAGCCCCTCCTCTCAAGGCCCCCGCACTCGTTCGAATGCCCCCGGGAGCCGGGGACAGTCCGTGCCGTTTCAACCAACGGCCAACGCCGAGTCAAGCGTTGGCCCAGTGTTCGAAGGGACGTCTGTTCAGTGTCATGGCTGCCATGTACCTTTCAATTCGACGGTCGCAGGTCAGTCGTGCGGCCGCAGTTCTACGCGCGCAGAACTGCCCTGCGTCTACGCGTGTAGCCATGGCCCCGCACCCGCTTCTGCCCCAACCCCACACGGAGGTAAGCCGGATGCCCCAGCTGCCCAGATCACGCCACAGACTCACCACCGCTGTCACCGTGTTCGGCCTGCTGGCCACGGGCGCCGCCGTCCAGGCGGCCACCGTGACCCCGGCCGCCGCGGCCACCCCCCACCGGGTCCTGTTCGACAACGCCCACGCCGAGACGGCCGGCAACGCCGACTGGATCGTCTCCACCAGCCAGCCCGACCCGCTGGGCCAGGACTCCTCACCGTCCTCCGAGACCGACTGGACCGGCGCCCTGTCGTCCTGGGGTGTCGCCCTTCAGAAGAGCGGCGACTACAGCCTGAAGACACTGCCGTCCGGCTCCAGCCTCACCTACGGCGGTTCCGGCGCCCAGGATCTGGCGAACTTCGACACGCTCGTCCTGCCGGAGCCCAACACGCTGTTCACGACTGCCGAGAAGACGGCGATCATGAACTTCGTGAAGAACGGCGGCGGGCTGTTCATGATCTCCGACCACACCGGTGCCGACCGCAACAACGACGGTGAGGACGCGGTCGAGATCCTCAACGACCTGATGACGAACAACAGCGTCGACTCCACCGACCCGTTCGGTTTCTCCATCGACTCGCTGAGCATCAGCTCCGACTACCCGAGTGCGATCAGCGACAGCAGCAGCGCGGTGCTGCACGGCTCCTTCGGCACGGTCACCAAGAGCCTGATCGCGAGCGGTACGACGGCCACGCTCAAGCCCGCGGACAACGCGTCGGTCAAGGGCCTGCTCTACCGCACCGGTTACTCCGGCAACACCGGCGCGTTCTTCGCCACCAGCACCTTCGGCAGCGGCCGGGTCGCGTTCTGGGGAGACAGTTCACCCATTGACGACGGCACGGGCCAGTCGGGCAACACGCTCTACGACGGCTGGAACGACTCCGGCGCCACCAACGCCGCCCTCGCCCTCAACGCCACCGAATGGCTCACCGGCGGAAGCAGCGGCGGTGGCGGCGGCTCCACCTGCACCGCGGCCCAACTCCTGGGCAACAACGGCTTCGAGTCGGGCAACACCACCTGGAGCGCCAGCAGCGGCGTGATCACCAACTCCAGCAGTCAGTCCGCCCGTTCGGGTGCGTACTACGCCTGGCTGGACGGCTACGGCTCCGCGCACACCGACACGCTCGCGCAGTCGGTGACCATCCCCTCGGCCTGCACCACCGCCACGCTCAGCTTCGCTCTGCACGTCGACACCGCCGAGACCACCACCAGCACCGCCTACGACACCCTCAAGGTGCAGGTCCTCAACAGCTCGGGCACGGTCCTCGGCACCCTGGCCACCTACTCCAACCTCAACGCCGCGAGCGGCTACACCCAGCGCAGCCTCAGCCTGGCGAGCTACGCGGGCCAGACCGTGACCCTCAAGTTCACCGGCACGGAGGGCTCCACGCTCCAGACGTCGTTCGTCATCGACGACACGGCGCTCAACGTCAGCTGACCTTGGCACCGGCCCATCCGGTCGAGGCCACCACCTCGGCCGCGATGTCGATCACCGTGCGCCCGTCGGTCACCACCCGCAAGGTGTCGGCGGGCGCACGCTCGTCCAGCAACCGCGCCTTGCGCGCGCTGCCGAGCAGCTCTTGCTCCAACTCGGACCCCAACTCCCGCCCGGCCAGCCGCTGTCCGGCGGTCTCGTCGGTGGCGGTGAGCAGGACCCGTACGATCCGTACGTCGTCCCCCATGACCCGCCGCCACATGCCGGTCGCCTCGTCGAGCACGGACACGGTGTTGGTGTAGACGAGCCGCCGACACCCGAGCCTGGCGTAATTCGCCCATACCGCGGTGAGGTTGCGCTCCGCGACGAGGGCCCGATGCGGATCGTCCGCGGGCGCGGGATGCACCGCCCCCATGAAGTCCCCGTCGATCACGGCGTGCGCGACCTCCGCGCCCCGCAGCCGCGCCGACACCTCCCAGCCCACGGTCGTCTTCCCGACGCCGGCCCGTCCGCCGATGAGCAGCACCTCGGAGTGATCCATGAGGGGAGCGTGCCAGGCGGCACCGAGGGCCGGATACTGCATTTCGTGGAGGAGACGTACCTGGGAGGCGGAGCCGTCAGCGGCGCGGTGCGGATCGGGTCGACCGTGCGCCGCACCCCGTCGGCCGGATCGGCCTACACGCGCGAGCTGCTGACGTTCTTCGAGGAGCGGGGCTGGCGGGGTGCGCCGCGGTTCCTCGGTATGGACGAGCAGGGCCGGGAGACGCTCGGTTTTCTGGCGGGGCGGGCGGCCGTCACCTCGGAACAGCGCGCCGCCGCGCGTGATGACGCGGCGCTCGTCCGGGTCGCCCGGCTGGTCCGGGAGTTCCACGACCTCACCCATGGCACGCCGTTGGCCGGCGACCAGGACGTCGTCTGTCACCACGACCTCGCGCCCAAGAACACCGTCTACGCCGTCGAGGGCGCCCGATGGCGACCGCTGGCCTTCATCGACTGGGACCTCGCGGCGCCCGGCGAACGGGTGCAGGACGTGGCGCATGTCTGCTGGCAGTACCTGGATCTAGGGCCCGGGGTGACGGACGTGGCCGAGACCGCGCGTCGGATGCGGCTCGTCCGGGACGCCTACGGGCTGACCGACGGCGGCGGGCTGGTGGAGGCGGTCCTGTGGTGGCAGGACCGGTGCTGGAAGGGCATCGAGGCCGGGGCGGAGCGCGGCGAACCCGCCATGGTCGGGCTGCGGGAGGGCGGAGCCGTGGAAGAGGTGCGGGCCGCGTACGAGTGGGTCGACCGGCATCGCCGGGAACTGGGCGCGCGGCTGAGCTGACAGCGCGCCGCGGAGCCCCTCGGGGGACTCCGCGGCGCGCCGGGGGCAAGGGGTGTGGGGCCGCCGGTTGTGTCTGGGCCCGGGTGGTCAGGGGGTGTGGGGCGCGGGCATGTCCGGGAGCTGGGTGTCGCCGGTCGGCGGGGTGGGCGCCGTGTTCGGTGAGTCCGAGGCGTCCGGGGCGGGCTGCGGCTGGGTGGAGTCGTCGGGCAGCGGCGTCGGGTCGGGGTCCGGGGCCTCGTCGACCCACGACGTCAGCAGGCCGTCCGGCTGGAGGGCGACATGCAGCCCGTTGTTCTGGCCGTACGCCGCGCGGCCGTTGGCGTCGAGGGTGTCGAGCCGGTTGCCGTCGGCGAAGATGTCGGCCTGGTGGTGGCTGCCGGTGAGCTTGTAGATCTTCGCTGTCGAGGTGCCGTCCGCCAGCGTCTGGGAGGAGACGAGGACGCGCTTGACCACCGGCTTCGGCTTGGGCTTCGGCTTGGCCCGCTCGACCCAGGAGGTGACCTTGCCGTTCGCGGTGAGCGACACGTGGAGGCCGTTGTGGTTGGCGTGGGCGGTCCTGCCGGTGGCGTACAGGGTCCCGTGCTTCACGCCCTTGGCCCAGATCTCCGCCTGGTAGTGGTGCTTGGCGGTCTTGTAGACCTTCGCCCGGGACACCTTGTCGGCGAGCTTCACCGTCTTGACGTGGACCCGCTTCGTGTTGTGGTGGGCCGGTGCGCTGACGGCCGTTCCGGCGGCGGCGTGGCTCGGGAGGGCGACGGCTCCTGCCGCGGAGACGCCGAGGGCGGCGGTGACGCCGGCGGCGACGAGGGCGGTGCGCAGGGTGCGGGGGGCACGCATCAGTTCGGTGTCCTTCGGTGGTGGTTCGTTCCGACGCGTTCGAAGCTACGGACCGTTCATCAAAGGCCCCCATACGTCATGTAACAGGCGCATGGCTCATATGGCTCAAATCGGTCACCATTGACATGCAGGTAATTGCCTGCATAACTTGGGGTGTGCGATCAGAGAGCGACCCCGGGATGGACCAGGTCTTCAAGGCGCTGGCCGACGACACGCGCAGACGGCTTCTCGACCGGCTGCACGAGCAGAACGGCCAGACGCTCGGGGAGCTGTGCGAGCGCATCGCCATGACGCGCCAGTCGGTGACCCAGCATCTGTCCGTCCTGGAGGCCGCCAACCTGGTCAGCACGGTGCGGCGGGGTCGGGAGAAGCTGCACTACCTCAACCCGGTCCCGCTCCATGAGATCCAGGAGCGGTGGATCGACAAGTTCGAGCGCCCGCGCCTGAGCGCGCTCGGCGCCGTGAAACGACGAGCCGAGGAAGCCATGACCGACAAGCCCACGTATGTGTACGTCACCTACATCCGGAGCACCCCGGAGAAGGTCTGGGACGCGCTCACCGACGCGGACCTCACCGCGGCCTACTGGGGCCACCGCAATGTCTCCGACTGGAAGCGGGGCTCCCGCTGGGAACACGTCCGCACGGACGGCTCCGGCGTCGCCGACGTCATCGGCACCGTGGTGGAGAGCGACCGCCCCCACCGCCTCGTCACCAGCTGGGCCGCGCCCGAGGACGAGGGGCGGGACGACCGGTACTCCCGGGTCACCTTCGATATCCGGCCGCACGGCGACATCGTCCGCCTCACCGTGACCCATGAGGACCTGCCCGACGAGGGCGCGCTCAGCGATGTGTCCCAGGGCTGGCCGGCGGTGCTGTCCAACCTCAAGTCGCTGCTGGAGACCGGCAGTCCGCTGCCTCAGGAGCCGTGGCTGGTGCCGGGCGACTGAGCGGTGTGCGAAGCGGCCGGTCCGCTCGACGCGGGCCGGCCGTCATGTCGTCCTTCCGTCAGTGCTGTCACGTCCTCGGGGTGCTCTTCGCCGCCGCGCTGGTGCACAACAGCCCCAGGATCACGGCGAGGCCGCCGATGATGATGTTGTTGAGTGCGACACCGGTGTCCGGGCTGTCGCCGACCACCCATGGGGCGATGATCATCCAGATACCGACCGCGCAGAACGCCCAGCTCAGGCCGTACATGCGCTCGGGGGTCTGGGTGAAGCCCAGGGCGAGCAGGCCGATCGCGATGCCGACGATGAGGTTGTGCGTCACGAGGGCGGGCTGGCTCGTCGTGTAGTGGAGGATCCAGGGGGACACGGCGCAGTACAGACCGAGCAGGAACACCGGTCCGTCCACGAGCGCCACATCGCGACCGCCGAGCATACGGGCGTACCGGGCCCGCATTTCGGGAACATCGGGGTGGCTGGTCATGTCACCTCTGGTGGGCGAGACGTTGGCCATGACTCGTCTCCTTCTGACTCGCAGGCTGACCGCGTCTGGTGCGGTGTGCGGTGAGCGCCGCCTGCGTACATTCTGCTCTTATTTTTCCTTTATGTGTAGAGGTGAGTGGGGAGGTGACGGCCCCCGGGAAGCACCGACTCTCCCCGGGGGCCGCCACGGAACAGGGGACCGTATGCGCGAGGTGCGCAGCGTTTCCGCGTCGAATGACGTACCGACGCGGTGGACCGGATCTCAGACGAAGGCTTCCGCCTCCAGGCGCCCCCGCAGCCGACACAGTCCGCGCCGGGCATGGCTCTTCACGGTGCCCAGCGGCCAGCCCGTGTGCTCGGCGATCTGGGTCTGCGTCAGATCCGCGTAGAAGGCCAGCCGCAGCACCTGCTGCTGGGCGGCGGGCAGCCGCACCAGCTCGTGCTGGACGAGGACCCGGTCCAGGACCACCTCGGGGCGCCCGGCGGCGGGGGCGGCGAGCGCGGACGACGAGCCGACGGCCGTCACCAGGTCCGTGCGTCGGGTCCGGGCGGACAGCGCGTCGGCGATCTTGCGTCTGGTGATGCCGACGATCCAGCCGCCGAGTTCCCCGCGCTCCGGGCGAAAGCCCCGGCGTCCGCGCCACACCCCGAGGAACACCTGCTGGGTCACGTCGGCGGCCTCCTCCGCATCGCCCAGGGACCGCCGGGCCAGGGCGTGCACCAGGGCCGACCACCGTCGGTACGCCTCCGTCAGGCACGCCTCGTCGCCCGCCACGAGCCGGCGGGCGAGTTCCTCGTCGGCTAGGGCCCCTTCCACAGGTGCCCACCGGCGCGTGATGGCTGCGGGCGCGGTGGTCGCGGGCGCGGTGATCTTCTGCTCGTTCATGGCGACGGCTCCTCACCCTTCGGAACGCCCCCCGGGAACTCGGGAACTCGGCCCGGTGGACCCATCGTGGAAGCCGGCGGCCAAGGTCATCAACTTGCGTCGGTTGTGCGTCGTATAGTCGCGTCATGAGTGAGTCGTCCGCGCGCCGAGCTCCCGCGGAACAGCCCGAGCGGACCTCCCGGACCGTCGACGCACCGCTCACGACCGGCGCGGTCGCCCGGCGGCTGGGCGTGTCGCCCACCACGCTGCGTTCCTGGGACCGCCGCTACGGCATCGGACCCGCCGTGCGGGACGAGGGACGGCATCGGCGCTGGAGCGCTCAGGACGTCCGGCTCCTGGAGACGATGTGCCGGCTGACCTCGTCCGGTGTGCCGCCCGCCGAAGCCGCCCGCGCCGCCCGTTCCGGTACGGGCACACCGCGGCCGGCGCCTCAGGCGTCCACACGGGAGTCGCCGCGCTCACGGGCGGCCGGCACGCTGCCGCTCGGGGACGTGCGCCAGGAGTGCCGGGGTCTGGCGCGCGCCGCCGTCCGGCTCGACGCCCCCGCTGTCGACCAGCTTCTCGGCGCCGCCGTGGAACAGTACGGCGTCGTCGCCGCCTGGCAGGAGGTGATGATGCCCACCCTGCACGCGGTGGGGCGCAAGTGGGCGTCCTCCGGCGACCGTTACGTCGAGGTCGAACACCTGCTGTCCTGGCATGTCTCCACCGTGCTCCGCCGCAGCACCCCCGCCGCCCCGCAGCGAGCGGAGGCGCTCACGGCCGGGCCCGTCGTCCTGGCCTGTGTTCCCGGGGAACAGCACACCCTGCCGCTCGAAGCCCTCAATGCCGCGCTGGGTGAACTGGGGCTGCCCACGAGGATGTTCGGCGCGGCGGTGCCGGGGGAGGCGCTCACCGCCGCGGTGCGGCGCCTGGGTCCCACGGCCGTGTTCCTGTGGGCGCAGGCGCGTTCCACCGCGAACCTGCCGCTCGCCCGCCATGTCGCCGCCACCCGCTGGGGCGTGAAGGGCGCCCGCCGGCAGCCCGTGGTGATGCTCGGCGGACCCGGCTGGTCGGGCTCGGCGGCACGCGAGATGCTGCGGCCGACGGCCCTGAAGGACGCGGTCGAGCTGCTGGCCGCCGCCGGAAGCGGATCTTGAGGGACGTCTCCTGCGGGGCCTCGCCCGTCAGTCGAGCCCGCGGGCCCGCTTGAAGCGGGCGAGGCCGTCGGAGAGGTCGACGATCGGGTCCGGGTAGGTGTCGATCGCCGCCCGGTCCAGGCCGCGGAGCTTCCACGGCTCGTGCACCGACGGGGCGTCCAGGTCCGCCAGTTCAGGCACCCAGCGCCGTACATAGGCGCCGTCCGGGTCGTACCGCTTGGCCTGGGTGACCGGGTTGAGCACCCGGTTGGGGCGGGAGTCCGTGCCGGTGCCCGCCATCCACTGCCAGTTGAGCTGGTTGTTGGCGATGTCGCCGTCGACCAGCAGCTCCAGGAAGTGCCGGGCGCCCTCACGCCAGTCCACGTACAGCGTCTTGGTGAGGAAACTCGCGGTCAGGAGGCGGCCGCGGTTGTGTATCCAGCCCTCGTGGCGCAGTTGGCGCATCGCCGCGTCGACCACCGGGTAGCCGGTGCGGCCCTCCTTCCAGGCCTCGACGTCCTCGCGGGCGGCCCGCCCGGACCGCCAACGGTCGCGTTTCGTGCGGTAGTCGGCGCTCGCGGCGTCCGGGCGCGCCGCGAGGACCTGACGGTGGAAGTCCCGCCAGGCGAGCTGTCGTACGAAGGCCGCGGCGCCCGGGCCGCCGGCCTTGCGCGCCCGGTGGACCAGTTCGACCGGGGAGAGGGTGCCGAAGTGCAGATGCGGGGAGAGGCGGGAGGTGGCGTCGCCGGCCAGATCGTCGTGGCGGACCTCGTACGCGCCGACGCCTCGAAGCCAGGACGTCATCCGGCTCCGGCCCGCGGCCTCCCCACCGGCGGCCAGCCCCTGCGAGACCCCCGACAGCCCGTCGCGCGTGGGCCGTTGCTCCGAGCCGACACCGTCCGGGACCAGGAGCGCGCGCGGCGCGGCCAGCGGCTCCCGCAGCCGTACGCCGCTCCAGTGCCGGAAGTACGGGGTGAAGACGGCGAAGTGGTCGGACGAGCCCGGGGTCACCGCGCCGGGTGCGACGGCCGAGGTCACGGTGTCGTGGACGTGCAGGCGGCGGCCCTCCGTCTCCAGGGCGCGCCGGAGCCGCTGCTCGCGCCGGTGGGCATAGGCGCTGAAGTCGGCCGCCATGTGCACCTCGTCGGCGTCCGTCTCGGTGGCGACCTTGCAGACCTCCTCGACGACGTCGCCGTCGCGGACCACCAGGCGACCGCCCCGCTCGCGCAGGCCCGCGTCGAGGTCCCGCAGACAGTCGGCGAGGAACGCCAGCCGGTTCGGCGCGGCGAACCCGGCGTCCGTCACGCCCCGGTCGCGCACGAACAGGGGCACCACCTGACGGGCCTCGTTCGCGGCCCGCAGCGGCGGGTGATCGTGCAGGCGGAGGTCGGAGGTGAACAGGACGATCGAGACGTCGGGCATGACGTGAGCTCCGGGAGGGGCGAGGGCGGGTCGGTCGCGTCGGGTCGGGGTGGGCGTCGAGGTAAGCGGGTGAGGGTGGGGGCGTCGAGGTGAGCGGGTGAGGTCGGAGCGTCGAAGCCGATCCGTGAGGGCGGAGGCGTCGCGGTCGACCGGTGAGGGCGGGGAGTTCGAGGTCGATGGGTGAGGGTGGGGGCGTCGAGGTGAGCGGGTGAGGTCGGAGCGTCGAAGCCGATCCGTGAGGGCGGAGGCGTCGAGGTCGATCTGTGCGGGCGGGGCATCGCGGTCAGCGGACAGACGCGGGCCGGTTCGGCGGCTCGGCCGGCGCTCGGGCCGCCGCCCGCGCGATGTTGCGGGCCATGCCACCGAACACGAGCGCGTGGAAGGGGGAGACGCTCCACCAGTACGCGTGCCCCAGCAGACCGCGGGGGTGGAACAGGGCGCGCTGGTGGTACCGGGTGCGTCCGGCGGCGTCGGTCCGCACGCGCATCTCCAGCCAGGCCAGACCCGGCAGCCGCATCTCGGCGCGCAGCCGCAGCAGCCGTCCCGGCTCGATCTCCTCCACCCGCCAGAAGTCCAGCGAGTCCCCGACCCGCAGCCGGGCCGCGTCCCGGCGCCCCCGGCGCAGACCGACCCCGCCGACCATCCGGTCCAGCCAACCGCGCAGTGCCCAGGCCAACGGGAAGGAGTACCAGCCGTTCTCGCCGCCGATCCCCTCGATGACCCGCCACAGCGCGGCGCGCGGGGCGTCGACGTCGATCTCCCGGACATCGGTGTAGAGGCTGCCGCCGGCCCAGTCCGGGTCGGTGGGCAGCGGATCGCTGGGGGCGCCCGGGACGGACGCCGAGGACCAGCGGGTCGCCACCTGCGCGTCGCGGACCCGGCGCAGGGCAAGACGGACGGCTTCGTCGAAGCCGATCGGGTGGCCGGGCGGATCCGGCACGTACCGTGCGATGTCGTGCTCGTGGCAGACGACCTCGTGCCGCAGGGACTCGGTCAGCGGACGCGCCAGGGACGCCGGTACGGGGGTCACCAGTCCGACCCAGTGGCTGGACAGACCGGGGCTGAGCATGGGCAGGGTCAGGATGAGCCGGTGCGGCAGTTCGGCGACGGCCGCGTACCTGAGCATCATCTCCCGGTACGTCAGCACGTCCGGGCCGCCGATGTCGAAGGCGCGGCTGACCGCGGCCGGCATCCGGGCGCTGCCCACCAGGGCACGCAGCACGTCGCGCACCGCCACTGGCTGGATGCGGGTGCGCACCCAGCTCGGGGTCACCATCACCGGGAGGCGTTCGGTGAGGTAGCGCAGCATCTCGAAGGAGGTCGAGCCCGAGCCGATGACGACCGCCGCCCGCAGGACGGTGGTGGGCACGCCGGAGTCCAGCAGGATGCGGCCCACCTCGGCGCGGGACCGCAGATGCGGTGACAGCTCCCGTTCGGGCACGTCCGCGGGGGTGAGCCCGCCCAGATAGACGATGCGGCGCACGCCCGCGGCACGGGCCCCCTCGCCGAAGATCCGGGCGGCCCGCCGGTCGGTCTCCTCGAAGGCGTCGCCGGTGCCCAGTGCGTGCACCAGGTAGTAGGCGACCTCGGTGCCGCGCAGGGCCTCGGCGACCGCGCCGGCGTCCAGGACGTCACCTCGTACGACCTCCACCTCGGCCGACCATGGCTGGTCGCGGAGTTTGCCGGGGGACCGGGCCAGACAGCGCACCCGGTACCCGGCGGCCAGCAGCTCCGGCACGAGCCGGCCGCCGAGGTAACCCGTCGCACCGGTCACCAGACAGCGCGGCGCCGGCCCGGTGTCCACGTCGTTCATATCTGCGGCAGACCTTTCGTGTCGTGTCCCCTGTGATCACTTCCATGGGCGGGGCGGTGCCGGATGCAGTCGTCTCCTGGTGCGCCCGCTTCTATAGGCTTCTCGCGTGGGCACCGCAGACGAACCGAATCCGCAGGCGACAGCACCGGGACGGCCCCGTCCTTTTGCCGGGACGGATCTCCAGTCGCTGGCGGTCCAGCTGCGCCGGATGAACGGCGAGATCAACCGCCTGGTCCACGGGTTCGCGGGCGATCAGGGGCTGCACGCGACCGACGTCCAGGCGCTGGCGGCGATCCTGGATGCCGACGAGCCGATGACCCCGGGGCGGCTGCGTGAGCACCTCGGGCTGACCTCGGGGGCCGTCACGGCCTGCGTCGACCGGCTGGAGCGGGCGGGCCACATCCGGCGGGTCCGCGAGAGCAGCGACCGCCGGGTGGTGCACCTGTACTACGCCGCCGACGCCAGGGTGGCGGCCCGCACCTATTTCCGCCCGCTGGCCCGGGCAGCCGAGGGGGCTCGGGAGCGCTTCAGTGAGGACGAGCTGACGGTCGTCACCCGCTTCCTCACGGCGATGAACGAGGAGCTGTCCCTGCTCCGCCCGCCGCACGGCACCTAGAGCGCATCCGCCGCCGAAATCAGGGGGATCCGCCGCCGCACAAACATGACGTCCGCCGCATCCGGGGACCCGGTGTGAGCAGAAGGTTCAATGATTGAGATTCTTTGCCATTGAGATACCTGTCATTGAGATACCTGAGGCATCTGCTCACAGCTTGGAGAACCATGTCCCTCACCCCGCGCCGAGGCCGCTTCCTCGTGCCGCTCCTGCTGCTCGCCGTCTGGCTCGGCGTCGGCGGGATCCTCGGCCCCTTCGCCGGCCGGCTCGGCGAGGTCGCGACCAACGACCAGGCGGCCTTCCTGCCCCGCAGCGCCGAGTCCACCGAGGTCGTCGCCGCCCAGCGCGCCTTCCGCCAGGACGAGACCCTGCCCGTGATCGTCCTCTGGACCGACGAGGACGAGGGCCAGGTCGCCGACCGGCGGTCCACGGCCGGACGTGCGCTCGCCTCCCTCGCCGGCACCGCGGGTGTGGTCGGGGACGTGTCGCCCGCGCTGCTCTCGAAGGACGGCCAGGCCCTCGAAGGCGTCGTCCAGCTCCGCCCCGACCTCGGGGAGCGGCTGCCCGAGACCCTCGACCGGATCCGCGCGGCCGCCGAGCGGGTACCCGGCAGCACGGTCCGGCTGGCCGGCCCCGCCGCCACCCAGGCCGACCTGTCCGACGCCTTCGCCGGTATCGACGGACTGCTCCTCGCCGTGGCACTGGTCACCGTCCTGGTGATCCTGCTGCTCGTCTACCGCAGCCTGCTCCTGCCGTTCGTCATCATCGTCGGCGCCGTCCTCGCCCTCGGCCTGGCCTGCGCGATCGTCTACGCGCTCGCCGACCACGGAGTGGTCCGCGTCGACGGACAGGTCCAGGGCATCCTGTCGATCCTCGTCATCGGTGCCGCCACCGACTACGCCCTGCTGCTCACCGCCCGCTTCCGGGAGGAACTCGCCGTCCACCCGGACCGGTTCACGGCCGTACGGGCCGCGCTGCGGCAGTCGTGGGGCGCGATCGTGGCCAGCGGCGCGACGGTCGCCCTGGGGCTGCTCGCGCTGCTGATCAGCGACCTGACCAACAACCGGGCGCTCGGACCGGTCGGTGCGATCGGTGTCGGCTGCGCCGTGCTCAGCACGCTCACCTTCCTGCCCGCCGTGCTCGTCCTGCTGGGCCGCGCCGCCTACTGGCCCGCCGCCCCCCGCCCCGACACCGGCCACGGCGTCTGGCGGCGCGTCGCCGCCCTGGTGGACCGGGCACCCCGCAAGGTCTGGGCGGGCTCCCTCGTCGCGCTGCTGGTCTGCGCCGCGTTCGCGCCCACCCTCGCCTCCCGGGGCGTCCCCCTCGACGAGACCTTCGTCGACGACGCCCCTTCCGTGACCGCCCAGCAGACCCTCGTACGCCACTTCCCGGGCGGCTCCGGCAACCCCACCGTCGTCATCGCCGACGCCGACCGCCTGGACCGCGTCATCGACACCGCCCTCGCCACGAAAGGGGTCGCCGCCGCGGCCGGCGTCACCAAGAGCGGGCAGCCCGGCGGCACCCCGCTGGTCGTCGACGGACGGGTCCGCGTCGACGTCACCCTGGCCTCGGCCGCAGACAGCGACGCCGCCAAGGACACCGTGGCCCGGCTGCGCACCGCCCTGCACGCCGTGCCGGGCGCCGGCGCCCTGGTCGGCGGCTACACGGCCCAGCAGTACGACACCCTGCGCACCGCCGAACACGACCGCACCCTGATCGTCCCCGTGGTCCTCGCGATCATTTTGGTCATCCTCACCGTGCTGCTGCGTTCCCTGCTGCTGCCGGTCCTGCTGGTGGCGACCGTCGCGCTCAACTTCCTCGCCACGCTGGGCGTTTCCGCCCTGGTCTTCGAGCACGTCCTCGGCTTCGGCGGCACGGACCCGTCCGTACCGCTGTACGGCTTCGTGTTCCTCGTGGCCCTCGGCGTGGACTACAACATCTTCCTCATGTCACGGGTACGGGAGGAGGCCCTGCGGCACGGGACGCGCCAGGGTGTGCTGCGCGGACTGGTCGGCACCGGCGGTGTCATCACCTCGGCGGGTGTGGTGCTCGCCGCGACGTTCGCCGCCCTCGGGGTGATCCCGCTGGCCTTCCTGGTGCAGATCGCCTTCATCGTCGCCTTCGGCGTACTCCTCGACACGCTGGTCGTGCGCTCGCTGCTGGTGCCCGCCCTGGCCCGAGACCTCGGGGACGTCGCCTGGTGGCCGGGGGCGAAGGCGTTCCCGACGGACGAGCCGCGAGGGGGAGTTGAGGCCGGCTGACATCGGGGGGACTGTCCGCGCGGTTCCCGGGCAAGCGGAGAGTACGACGGTGGTGAGGACCGCCGTCGTACCGAACCGAGGATGAACCGAAGATCGATGCCGGAGGTGATCGCCGCTATGGGCGCGAAGGTGTTGGAGCGATTCCCGGCAGGCGCTCCGCGCGGATCGTGGCCGGCGGAGGAGTTCGCGGCACGGCGGCGCGCGGAGGGCGAGCCGGCGACGGTCGTGATGGACCTGAAGTCGGACGCGTTCCTCGTGGTGGTGCCGGGCCGGGAGGACGACCGGGCAGGGAGCTGACTCTCAGGCGCGGGCCGACAGGGCGCCGCCCAGCGCCCGGGCCCGCGCCACGAACACCTCGTGCAGCTCCAGCACCGCACGCGGCACCGGGTCCGCCCGGCGCCGTTGCAGCATCAGCAGGACCCGCGTCGCGTCCCCGGCGATCGGGCGGTACGTGAGGAGACCACCGCGTACGAGGGGATCGTCGATCACGCTGAAGTCCGGCAGGACCGTCACCCCCAGCCCTTCCGCGACCATCAGCTTGCCCATCTCGGCGCCGTCGGTGGAGTACGAGAACGACGGCGCCCGCCCGTTCAGCAGCCGGTGCACATAGCGGTGCATCACATAGCCGGAGCGCATCGCGACGAGCGGCACCTCCAGCAGGTCGGCCACCGACAGCGCGGCGCGTGCGGCGAGGGGGCTGTCCGGACGCAGGCACACCACCGGGCGGCCCCGCAGCAGCTCCGTGCCCTCCAGGCCGGCCGGGACGTCGTCGCCCTCCAGATGGTTGACGAGCCCGAGATCGAACCCGCCCTCGTCCAGCGCCCGGTGGATGTCGCTCTGCTGGGCGCCGACCACCTCGACCTGGGTGACCGGATGCGTGGCGCGGAACTCCCGCACCGCCGGGAGGAGTAGCGGCACGGTCGCCGCGTTCACCGTGCCGACCCGCACCATCCGGCTGATGCGGTGCTGTTCGCCCGCCGCCTCCCTGAGCCGGTCCACCGCGTCCAGCACATTGATGATGTGCGGCAGCAGTTCCCGGCCCTCCGAACTCATCGTCGCGCCCGAGCGTTTGCGCTCCAGGAGGTCCACGCCCAGCTCGCGTTCCAGATTCCGCACGGTCTCGCTCAGCGCGGGCTGCGAAAGGCGCAGCTCCTCGGCGGCCCGGCGCAGCGAACCGAGCCGGGTCACGGCCGCTATGTATTCCAGTTGTTCGGTACGCACACCCCGCAGAATGCGGGTGGTTTCCCGGAGCGTTCAAGGGTTTCCCTGTCACACGTTCGTGAAATTCAATGGTCCGGGATGCGAGACCGGTCGGGTTCTCCTTGACGCTTCTCGACGAGGACTGCGACGATCGATGACATGAAGATGCGACTGGACCTCACGCGGCGACGCCATGTCGACCTCGCACGGGTTTCCAGCGCCTCCTGTTGCCCCGCGGCCTGATCACTCCACAGATTCGCCGCGCTCCCTCCGTTTTCCCGCCTGAATTCACTGCGCCCGCGCATTTCCTGAATTCGGCGTGCCCGAAAACATTCCGCAACAGGAGTTCCGCATGCCCGCAGAGCCCGTCACATTCGCCTACTGGGTCCCCAACGTCAGCGGGGGACTCGTCACCAGCAGGATCGAGCAGCGCACCGACTGGGGTTACGACTACAACCGCGAACTCGCCGTCCTCGCCGAGAACAACGGCTTCGACTACGCGCTCAGCCAGGTCCGCTACATGGCCAGCTACGGCGCCGAGTACCAGCACGAGTCGACCAGTTTCAGCCTCGCCCTGCTCCTCGCCACCGAGCGCCTGAAGGTCATCGCCGCCGTCCACCCCGGCCTGTGGCACCCCGGCGTCCTCGCCAAACTCGGCGCCACCGCCGACCACTTGTCGAACGGCCGCTTCGCCGTCAACGTCGTCTCCGGCTGGTTCAAGGGCGAGTTCACCGCCCTCGGCGAGCCCTGGCTGGAGCACGACGAGCGCTACCGCCGCTCCGAGGAATTCATCCGCGCCCTCCGCCAGATCTGGACCGAGGACCACACCGAACTCGCCGGAGACTTCTACCGGTTGCGTGACTTCTCCCTCAAGCCCAAGCCCCTCAACACCCCCGAACGCCCCCACCCGGAGATCTTCCAGGGCGGCAACTCCACCGCCGCCCGCGCCATGGCCGGCCGGGTCTCCGACTGGTACTTCTCCAACGGCCAGGACTTCGACGGGGTCGTCGAGCAGATCGACGACGTCCGCAAGTCCGCCGCCGAAGTCGGCCGCACCGCACCGAAGTTCGGGCTCAACGCCTTCCTCATCGCCCGCGACACCGAGGCCGAGGCCCGCGACACCCTGCGCGAGATCGTCGCCCGGGCCGACACCGAGGCCGTCGAGGGCTTCGGCGCCGCGGTGAGGCAGGCGGGCCAGTCCACCGCCGACAAGAAGGGCATGTGGCAGGACTCCTCGTTCGAGGACCTCGTCCAGTACAACGACGGCTTCCGCACCGGCCTCATCGGCACCCCGGAGCAGATCGCCGAGCGGATCGTCGCCTACAAGAAGCTCGGCGTCGACCTCTTCCTCCTCGGCTTCCTGCACTACCACGAGGAGGTCGAGTACTTCGGCAAGCGGGTGCTGCCGCTGGTACGCGAGCTGGAGGCCCAGCTCCCCGAGTCCGTCCCCGCCCAGGTCTGAGGAGGCAACCGACATGAGCACCGTCACCGACACCGACTGGCACAGCCGTCCCGCCCCCCGGACCGCCGAGGACTGGATCGCCCGCGCCGCCGAGGTCGCCGCCGTCCTCGCCACCGACGCCGCCGCCCGCGACCGGGCCGGCGCCACCCCGTACGCCGAGGTCCAGCTGCTCAAGGACGCCGGTCTCGTCACCCTGCTCGGCCCCACGGAGCACGGCGGCGCGGGCCAGGACTGGCCCACCGCGTACCGGGTCGTCCGTGAGGTCGCCAAGGCCGACGGTTCGATCGGCCAGCTCCTCGGCTACCACTACCTCTGGAACTGGGCCGCCCGCCTGGTCGGCACCCGCGAACAGTGGGAGCACGTGGAGGCCGAGGCCGCCCGGGGCCGCTGGTTCTTCGGCGGGGCCGTCAACCCCCGCGACAAGGACGTGATCGTCACCGAGGACGGCGACGACCTCGTCTTCACCGGCCGCAAGACCTTCTCCACCGGCAGCAAGGTCTCCGACGTCACCGTCCTGGAAGGCGTCCTCGAAGGCACCGACCAGCATGTCTTCGCGATCGTGCCCTCCGACAGCGAGGGGCTCACCTTCCACGACGACTGGGACAACATCGGCCAGCGGCTCACCGAGAGCGGCGGCGTCACCCTCGACGGAGTCCGGACGCCGTGGTCGTCGGCGGCCGGTTACGTCGACAAGCAGTTCCGGCCGCGCACCTACAACACCCTCAACGTCCCCACCATCCAGCTGGTCTTCGTCAACTTCTACCTCGGGATCGCGGGTGGCGCCCTGGAGACGGCCGCCGCCTACACCCGCACCAAGTCCCGCTCCTGGCTGCACGGCGGACATGAGCGCGCGGTCGACGAGCCGTACGTCATCGACATCTACGGCGACCTCACCGCCAAGCTGTGGGCCGTCGAGGCGCTCGCCGACGCCGTCGCCGCCGAGGGACAGACACTGCACGACGACCCCGACGCGGTCACCGAGCAGACGCGCGGCGACTTCGAGGTACGGGTGGCGGCCGTGAAGGCCCGGGCCACCGATGTCGCCCTGGAGATCTCGAACCGCATCTTCGAGGTCACCGGCGCCCGCTCCACGGCCACCACCGAGGGCCTGGACCGGTTCTGGCGCAACCTCCGCACCCACACCCTCCACGACCCCGTCGCCTACAAGCGCCGCGAGGTCGGCCGCTGGGTCCTCGAAGGCGAACTGCCCGAACCCACCTGGTACTCCTGACCGCTTCCCCAGGGGCGCCCCCGCCTGAACCGGGGGCGCCCCGCCTCCCCGAAAGAGGACCCATGGCCACCGTCCTGTCCGTCTCCGGCAGCCCCTCCGCCTCCTCCCGCACCAACCGCCTGCTGCGCCACCTCGACCAGCGGCTCACCGCCCAGGGCCACCAGGTGATCCCCCTCGACGTCCGCACCATCCCCGCCGAGGCCCTCCTCGGCGCCGACTTCAAGCACCCGGCGATCGTCGAGGCCACCGAGCTGTTCGCCCGCGCCGACGGCGTCGTCGTCGGCACCCCCGTCTACAAGGCGTCGTACTCCGGCGTCCTGAAGGCCCTCCTCGACCTGCTGCCGCAGTACGCCCTCACCGGCAAGACCGTGCTCCCGCTCGCCACCGGCGGCAGTACCGCCCATGTGCTGGCCCTCGACTACGCCCTGCGGCCGGTCCTCAACTCCATGGGCGCCGACCACATCGTCCAGGGCTGGTTCACCCTCGACAAGGACATCACCGTGCACGACGACGGGACCGTGAGCGTCGCCACGGCCACCCGCGACGCCCTCGCCCAGATCGTCGACCGGTTCTCGACCGCCCTCGGCCGCACCCCGGTCCTGGCCGCGGCGAGCTGAGCCCCCGATGACCGCCCATGTGATCGCCGACGACGCGGAGGCCCTCGCCGTCGCGGCGGCCCTGGCCGACGAGTTCCGCGCCGGAGCCTCCGCACGGGACGTCGAACGCAGGCTGCCGCACGCCGAGTTGGACCGGCTCTCCGCGTCCGGCCTGCTCGCCGTCACCGTCCCCGCCGACCACGGGGGAGCGGACGTCGGCGCGACCACGCTCGCCGAGATCTTCCGGCTGCTCGGCACCGCCGACGGCAGCCTCGCCCAGATCCCGCAGAGCCACTTCGCCTACGTCAATGTGATCTGCCGTCAGGGCACCGAGGAGCAGCGGAAGTTCTTCTTCGCCGAACTCCTCGCGGGCCGCCGCTTCGGCAACGCCCAGTCGGAGGCGGGCACCCGGCACGTCCAGGACATCCGCACCCGCCTGACCCCGCAGGCGGACGGCTCGTACGTCCTCGACGGCGTCAAGCACTACTCCACGGGCGCCCTGTTCGCCGACTGGATCCCCGTGCTCGCCCGCGCCGAGGACGACAGACTCCATGTCGCGTACGTGCCCCGGGACGCCGCGGGCGTGACGGTGGTCGACGACTGGGACGGTCTCGGCCAGCGCACCACCGCCAGCGGCACCGTCCGCCTCGACGGCGTGGAGGTCCCGGCCGACCGGGTCCTTCCTCATCACCTCACCTTCGAAGGCCCTCAACTGCACGGCGCGGTGGCCCAGTTGTTGCACGCCGCCATCGACGCGGGCATCGCCGGGGGAGCGCTGGCGGAGGCGGCGGAGTTCGTGCGGACGACAAGCCGGCCGTGGTTCGAGAGCGGCTTCGACACGGCCGCGGAAGACCCGCTCCTGATCCAGCGGTTCGGCGAGCTGGCCGTCCAAGTGCGCGCGGCGGAGGCGTTGTTGCGCGAGGCGGCCCGCACGGTGCAGGCCGCCGGGGCCGGGCTCACCGACGACTCGGCGGCCGAGGCGTCCGTCGCCGTGGCCGCCGCCAAGGTGCTGGCGGCTCAGGCCGCCGTGGACGTGGCAAGCGCGCTCTTCGAGGTGTCGGGCACACGCTCCGCCCTCAACTCCCTCAATCTGCACCGCCATTGGCGCGACGCCCGCACCCACACCCTGCACGACCCGACCCGCTGGAAGATCCAGCACATCGGCCGGTACGTGCTCAACGGCACCCGGCCACCCCGGCACGGTCTGCTGTAGCCCATCGATCGGAGACCCCCACGTGTCCCTCACCTTCCACTGGTTCCTGCCCACCAACGGCGACAGCCGGCACGTCGTCGGCGGCGGCCACGGCACCCCGGCCACCGTCTCCGGACGGGACCGGCCGCCGACGGTGGCCTATCTGAGCCAGATCGCCCGCGCCGCCGAGGATCTCGGCTTCGTCGGCGCGCTCACGCCGACCGGCGCCTGGTGCGAGGACGCGTGGCTGACGACCGCCATGGTCAGCCAGCACACCGAGCGCCTGAAGTTCCTGGTCGCCTTCCGCCCCGGCTTCGTCTCGCCCACGCTCGCCGCGCAGATGGCGTCCACCTTCCAGCGGCAGTCCGGCGGACGGCTCCTGCTGAACGTCGTCACCGGCGGTGAGAGCCACGAGCAGCGGGCCTACGGCGACTTCCTCGACAAGGACGGCCGCTACCGCCGTACCGACGAATTCCTGGAGGTCGTACGGGGGTTGTGGGACGGCAAGACCGTCGACCTTCACGGCGAGCACCTCAGGGTCGAGGACGCGAGGCTGGCCCGGGTGCCCGACCCGGTGCCCGAGGTGTACTTCGGCGGCTCCTCGCCCCTCGCCGGGGAGGTCGCGGCCAAGCACGTCGACGTGTACCTCACCTGGGGCGAGCCGCCCGCGCAGGTGGCGGAGAAGATCGCGTGGGTCCGAGGGCTGGCGGCGCGGCACGGCCGCACCCTCCGCTTCGGCATCCGGCTGCACGTCATCACCCGCGACACCTCCGAACAGGCGTGGGCCGAGGCGAACCGACTTCTCGACGGCTTCGACCCCGAGACCGTCAGGTCCGTGCAGGCCGGGCTCGCCCGCAGCGAGTCCGAGGGACAGCAGCGCATGCTCGCCCTGCACGGCGGCGGCCACCGCGACGGCCTGGAGATCCACCCCAACCTCTGGGCCGGCATCGGCCTGGTGCGCGGCGGCGCGGGAACCGCGCTGGTCGGCAGCCACGACGAGGTCGCCGAGCGGATCAAGGAGTACCACGCCCTCGGCATCGACGAGTTCGTCCTCTCCGGCTACCCGCACCTGGAGGAGGCGTACTGGTTCGGCGAGGGAGTGCTGCCGCGGCTCGCCGCACAGGGTTTGTGGCGCCACCCGGCCGGGAAGGAGGCCACACCTTCGGCACAGGTGCCGTTCGCGGGCTGAGGCCGGCGCTCTGCCGGGCGCGTATCGAGAGGAGCGAATCCGTGGGTGAGTGGCAACTGACCAGGACCTACCGCGGCACATCCGGGGAGGTCCGCTGGGACAGCCTCGGGGAGCCCGGTCGCGCCCCCGTCGTCCTCAACCACGGCACGCCCTTCTCCTCGTACGTGTGGCGTGCCGTGGCCCGCTCGCTCGCCCGCCAGTACGAGGTGTTCGTGTGGGACATGCCCGGGTACGGGACCTCGGAGATGTCTGCCGGTCAGGACGTCTCCCTGGCCGCCCAGGGGAGGGTCTTCACCGAGCTGCTGGCGCACTGGGGCCTGGACGAACCCCGGGTCGTGGCCCATGACTTCGGCGGCGCGGTGTCCCTGCGGGCGCATCTGCTGCACGGCGCCCGCTACCACTCGCTCGCGCTGGTCGATCCGGTCGCGCTGGCCCCCTGGGGGTCGCCGTTCTTCCGGCTCGTCGGCACGTCCTCGGACGTCTTCGAACAACTCCCGCCCGCACTGCACCGGGCCCTCGTGCGCGAGTACGTGACCTCGGCCAGCAGCCCCGGCCTGCACCCCGCCGTCCTCGACCGGCTCGTCCAGCCCTGGCTCGGTGATCCGGGACAGGCCGCCTTCTACCGGCAGATCGCCCAGGCGGACCAGCGGTACACCGACGAACTCGAGGACCGGTACGCGCAGATCGCCCTCCCGACCCTGATCTGCTGGGGCGAGGACGACACCTGGATCCCGGTCGCCAAGGGCCACGAACTCGCCGCCCGCATCCCGGGCGCACGGCTCGAACTCATCGCCGGCGCCGGCCACCTCGTACAGGAGGACGCCCCGGCGGAACTGACCGCCGCCCTGCTCGACTTCCTGGACTAGCGGTCCGCCAGCGCGTCCAGATGCGCCCGCCGCACCACCGACGTCTGGCCCTGGATCAGCAGGAACATCCCCTCGCGGGCCAGGCGTTGGGCCGGGTTGCGCAGATCCATGGTGCGGCCGCCGCCGGCCACGACCGCCGCCGTCGTGGCCGCCCGCATCAGGTCGTACGCGCGTGTCCTGAGGGCGAGCCGCTCCTCGACGTGCTCGTGCGCGACGGGGTGGTCGGCCAGCTCGTACGCCGCCCGGCGCACCTCCTCGACGCGGACGCGCAGCGCACCGGCCGTCTCCGCTTCGCCGCCGCCCTCCAGCACGCGCAGCGCGGCGTACGTCACCCCGAAGACGGCCGGGGAGGTGTTGGTGCTCCGGGGGATGTCGAGGAGGGCGAACTCCTCCTGCGGGGTGCGCAGCACCACCGACGACTCCGGCAGCCACAGGCCGTCCAGCTCCAGGGAGACCGTACGGGCGGCCGTGAACGCCGCCAGCCGCATCGGCTCCGACGCGCGCACCCCCGGCTGCTCCCGCGCGTCGGCGAACGCGAACACGATCTCCGCGGAGTCCGTCACACCCGCGAGCAGCATCACGTCGTTCAGACCCCAGCCCGTGTACCAGGGCACGGTCCCGTCGAACCGCCAGCCGTCGCTCTCCGCGGTCGCCCGCACGGGGACCCGGGGGAAGGAACGGACATGGGCGTACGCGATCCCGGCCAGCCGCTCGCCCGACGCCAGGGGCCGCAACAGCCTTTCCCGCACCGGGAGTCGGGACTTCGCCAGCATCCGCACCGGTGTGTGGTGCTGGGTCTGCACGAACCAGGTCGAGCCGCACGCCCCGGCCAGGATCTCCTGGATCTCCCGGGCCACCGAGTCGGGGGCGCCCGCCCCGCCGTACGCCTCGGGCGAGCTCACCCCGAGGACACCCGACCGGCGGATCGCGTCGAGGTGACTCGCGGGCACCTCACCCTGGTCGACCCGCGCCGCGTCGGGGACGAGGAGGCTGTCGGCGAGTTCCCGGGTGCGGGCGAGCAGAGCGTCTGGCGAGATGGTCATGGAAAAGATTCTCCCGATCCGGTCGTGCGCGGTGTCGATCCGGGGGTGTGCCGTTCGTGTAGGAGGTGAGAGCACCTCACGACGCCAAGGAGGACGTCATGCAGTACTACCTGCTCAGCGTGATCACCCCGGCCGACGGCACGCCCCCCGGGCCCGAGGCCATGGCGGCGATCGTCCGCGATCTCGACACCTTCCACGACGAACTGCGCGAGGCGGGCGCCTGGGTCTTCGCCGGCGGACTGCACGGCCCCGAGACGGCCACCGTGCTGCGCCCGGGCGACGGCGACGTCCTGATCACCGACGGGCCGTACGCCGAGGGCAAGGAGTACCTGGGCGGGATCTGCCTGATCAAGGCGCCCGACCTGGACGCGGCCCTGGAGTGGGGCAAGAAGGCGATGCGGGCCACCACCCTGCCCATCGAGGTACGCCCGTTCATGCACCAGGCGGAGGAGTGACACCGGAAACCGTCGACGTCGAGGCCGTCTTCCGCGCGGAGTACGGCCGCGCCGTCGCCGTCCTGGTCCGCTTCCTCGGTGACATCGACCTCGCCGAGGAGGCCGTCCAGGACGCCTTCACCACGGCCGTCCAGCGCTGGCCCGCGACCGGCGTACCACCGAGCCCGGCGGGCTGGATCATCACCACCGCCCGCAACCGGGCGATCGACCGGCTGCGCCGCGAGGCCACCCGGGACGACAGACACGCCGAGGCCGCCCTGCTGCACACCCCCGACGCGCCGCCCGAGGAGGGCCCCGTGCGCGATGAACGGCTCCGCCTCGTCTTCACCTGCTGCCACCCCGCGCTGGCCCCGCAGGCACAGGTCGCCCTCACACTGCGCCTGCTCGGCGGACTGACCACACCGCAGATCGCCCGTGCCTTCCTGGTGCCCGAGCCGACCATGGCCCAGCGCCTGGTCCGCGCCAAGGCGAAGATCCGCGACGCCCGCATCCCCTACCGGGTGCCGAGGGACGCCGATCTCCCGGACCGGCTGAAGGGCGTGCTCGCCGTCATCTACCTGATCTTCAACGAGGGCTCGGCCGACCTGTGCGCGGAGGCGATCCGGCTGGGCCGTCTGCTCACCGAGCTGATGCCGGACGAGCCCGAGGCGACCGGTCTGCTCGCCCTGATGCTGCTCGTCGAGTCCCGCAGACAGGCGCGGGAGGACGCCGAGGGTGTCCTCGTGCCGCTGCCCGAGCAGGACCGGGAGCGCTGGGACCGCGCGCTCGTCGTCGAGGGGCAGGATCTCGTACGACGGTGTCTGCGCCGGAACCAGCCGGGGCCCTATCAGATCCAGGCCGCCGTCCAGGCCGTCCACAGCGACGGCCCGCCGACGGACTGGGGGCAGGTGCTCGCGCTGTACGACCAGCTGATGTCGGTGGCCCCCAGCCCTGTCGTGGCCCTCAACCGGGCGGTCGCCGTGGCCGAGGTCGAGGGCCCGCAGCCCGCCCTCGACCTCGTGGACGGCCTCGCCCTCGACGGCTACCACGTCCTCCACGCCGTACGAGCCGACCTGCTGCGCCGGCTCGGCCGGGACGCGGAGGCGCGGCGGGCGTACGAGGCTGCCGTCGTCCTGAGCCGGAATCCGGCTGAGCGCGCCTACCTGGAACGCTTCACACGCTGAGCGCCTCCCGCACCGCGAGCTCCGACTCCTTGCCGCCCTCGCCGGCGGACGTGACGCGTCCGGCCTCCAGGACGTAGTACTTCTGCGCCGCCCGCATCGCGAAGCCGACGTGCTGTTCGACCAGCAGCACCGAGAGTCCGCCACGTGCGGCGAGGGCGAGGATCGTCTCCTCGATCTCGGCGACCACCGACGGCTGGATGCCCTCGGTCGGCTCGTCGAGCAGCAGGATCCGAGGCTCCGTCACCAAGGCGCGGGCTAGGGCGAGTTGCTGCCGCTGGCCACCGGAGAGCAGCCCGGCGCGACGGCCGGACAGCGCCCGGAGCGCGGGGAAGAGATCCAGGGCCGCCGCCACCGCCTCCTTGCCGCGTCTGCGGCCGTCGGCGACGAGCTGGAGGTTCTCGGCGGTGGTGAGATGCGGGAAGGACTGCTGGCCCTGGGGGACGTACGCCATCCCGCGCGCGACCCGCTCGTGCGGCTTGCGGCGCGTGATGTCCTCGCCGTCCAGGCGGATCGTCCCGCCCACCGGGGTGAGCAGACCCACGGCCGCGCGCAGGAGCGTGCTCTTGCCCGCGCCGTTGTGCCCGAGCACGGCGACGACACCGTCCTCCGGGAGGTCCACCGACACCCCGTGCAGGACCGTGCTGCGGTGGTAGCCGACGCGGACGTCCTCGATCTGGAGCATCATGCTTCCTGCACCTCCAGGGTGTCGTCCTCGACGTGCCCGAGGTACACCTTCTGCACCTCGGGGTCCGCCTGCACCTGCGCCACCGTGCCCTCGCTGAGCACCTTGCCGGCGTGCAGCACGCTGACGCTGCGCGCGAAGGAGCGCATGAAGTCCATGTCGTGCTCGATGACGACGACCGTGCGCTCCTCGCTGATCCGCTGCAACAGCTCGCCGGTCGCCTGCCGTTCGTCGTGGCTCATGCCGGCCACCGGCTCGTCGAGCAGCAGCAGCTTCACGTCCTGTACGAGCAGCATGCCGATCTCCAGCCACTGCTTCTGACCGTGGGCGAGGGTGCCGGCGGGGGAGTCGGCGAGGCCGGTGAGGCCGACCGTCTCCATGGCCTGCGCGACGGACTCCGGTACGTCCCTGCGGCGCCGAAGCATGGTCCACATGCCCCGGCCCGCGCCGGCCGCGATGTCCAGGTTCTGAAGGACCGTCAACTCCTCGAAGACGGTGGCGGTCTGGAAAGTCCGCCCGATCCCGGACCGAGCGATCCGGTGCACGGCCCGCCCGAGCAGCTCCTCGCCGCCGAACTTCGCCGAACCCTCCGCCTTCACCAACCCGGTGACCGCGTCGACCAGGGTCGTCTTGCCCGCGCCGTTCGGCCCGATCAGGAACCTCAGATCGCCCGGGGCGACGTCCAGGTCCACCCCGTCGACGGCGGTGAACCCGTCGAAGGACACCCGGAGTCGGCGTATCTCCAGCCCGCTCATGCTGCCTCTCCCACGGGGATCACGGCCGACTTCCGCTCCGACGCGGACGCCTTGCGCCGTCGTACGAACACCGCCAGCGAGGCCAGCCCGCCCGGCAGGAAGGCCAGCGCCACGATGAACAGCAGCCCCTGGAAGTAGGTCCAGGCGGCCGGGAACTCCTCGGACAGGGCCGTCTTGGCCCAGGCGACCGCGACGGCACCCAGCACCGCGCCGGCCAGGCTGGCCCGGCCGCCGACCGCCGCGCCGATCACGAACTCGATGGACGGGACGATGCCGATCAGCGCGGGCGAGATGATCCCGACCGCCGGCACGAACAGCGCGCCCGCGAGGCCCGCCATGCCGGCGGCGACGACGTACGCGACGAGCTTGACGTTGGCCGGGTCGTAGCCGAGGAAGCGCACTCGCTCCTCCGAGTCCCGTACGGCGACGAGGAGTTCGCCGTACCGGCTGTTGATCAGCTGCCGGGCAAGGGCGATCAGGAGCAGCAGTGCGGCGGCGATGACGAAGTACACCATCCGCTGGTTGACCGGGTCGTCGAGGTCGTAGCCGAAGAAGCCCTGGATGTCGGTGAGCCCGTTGGTGCCGCCGGTGGTGGCCTGCTGGCCGATCAGCCAGATGGCCAGCGCGGCGGCGAGGGCCTGGCTGAGGATCGCGAAGTAGGCGCCCTTGACCCGGCGCCGGAAGATGAACAGACCCAGCAGCGCGGCCACGGCCATCGGCAGCAGCACGGTCGCCGCCAGTGCGAACAGCGGGTTCTCGAAAGGCTTCCACCACCAGGGGAGTTCGGTGGCGGTGCCGTACAGCTGCATGAAGTCGGGCAGATTGCCGGGCCCGGCGTCGGCGATCTTCAGATGCATCGCCATGGCGTAGCCGCCGAGCCCGAAGAACACGCCCTGGCCGAGCGTCAGCAGCCCGCCCCGGCCCCAGGCCAGACAGATGCCGACGGCGACCATCGCGGTGCACAGGTACTTGGCGAGCAGCCCGAGCCGGAAGTCGGACAGGGCGAGTGGGGCGACGGCGAAGAGGAGGACCGCGGCCCCGGCGAAACCCGCCCATGCCCGTGCCGAGCGGCCTTTGAGCAGGTTCATACGAGACTCCTCGTGCGCAGCGTGTACAGCCCCTGGGGCCGCCACTGGAGGAACGCGACGATCGCGACGAGCACCAGCACCTTGGCGACGCTGACGGTCGTGGAGTACTCCAGGACCGACTGGAGCACGCCCAGTACGAAGGCCACGATGACCGTGCCCTTGAGCTGTCCGATGCCGCCGACCACGATCACCAGGAAGGCGTCGATGATCACGTTGGTGCCCATCGTCGGCCCGATCGGCCCGACCAGCGTCAGCGCGACCCCGGCGACGCCCGCGAGCCCGGACCCGATGAAGAACGCCGTACGGTCCACGGTCGACGTCGAGATACCGGACACCTCGGCGAGATCCCGGTTCTGCACCACGGCCCGGATGCGCCGGCCCAGCGGTGTCAGCCGCAGCGTCAGCGACAGCGCGACGACCGCCGCGATCGCCAAACCCAGGATGAACAGCCGGCTGTTGGCGAAGGTGAGCGGGTCGTCCCCGCCGAGGACCGTGATGTTGCCGGTCAGCCAGTCCGGCGCCCGTGTCTGCACATTGGGCGCGCCGAAAATGTCCCGGGCGAGCTGCTGGAGCATCAGCGAGACGCCCCAGGTGACGAGCAGCGTGTCAAGTGGCCGTAGATACAGGCGGCGTATCAGCAGCCATTCCAGCAGAGCGCCCAGCGCGCCCGAGACGAGAAATGCGACGGGAAGCGCGACCAGCAGTGAAATTCCCGCGCTCGAAATGGACTTCTGCAGGACGTACGTCGTGTAGGCGCCCGCCATGATGAACTCGCCGTGGGCCATGTTGATGACGTTCATCTGGCCGAAGGTGAGCGAGAGGCCGAGCGCGATGAGCAGCAGGACGGCACCGATGCTGATGCCGGTGAAGGTCTGACCGAGGATCACGGTCATGAGGCGGCTCCGGGAGACGGCCGCCGCGGGGCCCCTGAGGACCCCGCGGGGGATGACGGTCGGTCAGGACAGCCCGGAGGCCCAGGAGTAGCCCTTGAGGAACGGGTCCGGCTTGATCGGCTTGCCGGAGTTCCAGACCTCCTTGATCTGGCCGTCGGTGCCGATCTCGCCGATGCGGGCGGTCTTGTAGACGTGCTGCGAGGCGCCGTCGACGGTGACCTTGCCCTCGGGGGCGTCGAAGGTGATGCCGTCGGAGGCGGCCTTCACCTTCTCCGGGTCGAAGGACTTCGCCTTCTCGACCATGGCCTTCCACAGGTAGACCGAGGTGTACGCGGCCTCCATCGGGTCACTGGTCGGCTTGTCCTGACCGTACTTGGCCTTGTACGCCTTCACGAACTTGGCGTTCGCCGCGCCCGCGGTGGTCTGGTAGTAGTTCCAGGCCGTCAACTGGCCCGCCAGATACTGCGTTCCGATCGACTTGACCTCCTCCTCGGCGATCGACACCGAGACGACCGGCATGGACTTGGCGGTCAGGCCCGCGGACTTGTACTCCTTGAAGAAGGCCACGTTGGAGTCGCCGTTGAGGGTGTTGAAGACGGCGTCCGCCTTCGACGCCTTCACCTTGTTGGCGATCGTGGAGAACTCCGTGGAGCCCAGCGGCGCGTAGTCCTCGCCGGCGATGGTCATGCCGTTGGCCTTGGCGTACGCCTTGATCTCCTTGTTGGCGGTACGCGGGAAGACGTAGTCGCTGCCGACCAGGTAGATCTTCTTCAGGCCCTTGCTCTTGAGGTAGTCGAGGCCCGGGACGATCTGCTGGTTGGTGGTCGCGCCGGTGTAGAAGATGTACGGGGACTCCTCCAGGCCCTCGTACTGCACCGGGTAGAACAGCAGCGACTTGTTCTTCTCGAAGACCGGCTTGACGGCCTTGCGGCTGGCGGAGGTCCAGCAGCCGAAGGTGGCCGCGACCCCGTCCTCCTTGATGAGCTTCTGCGCCTTCTCGGCGAACGTCGGCCAGTCGGAGGCGCCGTCCTCGCTGATCGGCTTGATCTTCTTGCCGAGGACACCACCGGAGGCGTTGATCTCGTCGATCGCGAGCTTCAGCGAGTCGCGGACGGTCACCTCGCTGATCGCCATCGTGCCGGAGAGCGAGTTGAGCAGGCCGACCTTGACCGTGTCGCCGCTGACGTCGATCTTCGCCGCCTTGTCGGACGACGAGCCGGCCGCGTCGGTCTTCGCGCCGCACGCGGAGAGTGTCACGACCGCGGTCAGGGCGGCGCCTGCGGCGAGGAAGCCACGGCGAGGAACACGGGAACTGCGGGAACCGCTGGACAAACCAACCCCCTAGGGTGAACGGCCTGCTGAAGTGCGGTCCACAGACTCAAGTCCCGCTGTTTCCGCGGTGTTTCGCGGGACTTTCCCGGAGGCAACAAAAAACGCCCCGTGCGGTATGTGAGGTGCATTCAGAAACTGAATTCACAATTCGCCCGAGGCATTCTAATTACTTTCTGTGGGAAGTATCTGGGCGGTCGTGGGCCCTGTCAAGAGCGGGAACCGTGAAGGTCGAGCTCGGTGAGGACGTCGAAGTCCAGCCCGTCGGCGCGGGCCAGGTAGATCCGCTGGCGCACATGCCGGCCCCGCAGATGCATGAGCCCGCGCGGCCCCTCGTACGACACACCGCCGGCCGCCGCCCCGATCGCGGTCACGTCCAGGGTCCCGGCCCGTCTCAGCAGCGCGGCGAGCAACAGGACGCCCTCGTAACAGGATTCGCCGAGGCTGCCGAGCGCGGGTGCCTCGATGCCGTACCGGCCGGCGTACTGCCCATGGAGGTCGAGGGTGTCCTGGTTGGCGAGCGAGGCGAAGAAGCCGGCGGTGCTGTAGAGGTCCTCGGTGGCCGAAGGGCCGCTCGCCAGCAGCATGTTCTCGTCCATGAGCGTGCTCAGCCTGAGACAGCGCTCGTGCAGACCGTAGGCCGCGAACGCCCGGTTGAAGCGCACCGCGTCGCTGCCGACCAGCAGCATCAGCACGCCGTCGGCGTCGGAGCGTTCGATGCGGCGCAGGACGGGCTCGAAGTCATGGGTGCCGAGCGGGAGATAGACCTCGCCACCCACGACGCCGCCCGACTCATGGGCGTATCCGTGGGCCGCCCGTGCCGTACGGCGCGGCCACACATAGTCGTTGCCCACGACGAACCAGCGGCGCACCCCGCGTTCGTGCGCCAACAGGCCCATCGCGGGGCGCAGTTGGTCGCGCGGGGTCTCGCTCGTCAGGAACACGCCGGCCGTGTGCTCGCCGCCCTCGTACAGGGCGGTGTAGACGTACGGCACCCGATGGGCGATCCTCGGCGCCAGCGCCTGCCGCACCGAGGAGATGTGCCAGCCCGTGACGCCCTGCACCGCCCCCAGGTCCACCAGCGCCTCGACATGGTCGGCGATCTCGCGCGGCGACCCGCCCCCGTCGACGGGCAGCAGCCTCAGCTCCCGCCCGAGGACCCCGCCCGCCCGGTTGACCTCCTCGGCCGCCAGCTGTGCGCACAACTCGCAGGTGGGCCCGAAGATCCCGGCCGGCCCCTGCATCGGGAACACGAGGGCCACACCGAGGACGGAGTCGTCGGCCGTGAACCACTCGGGCGCGGGGGGATCGTGCCGGAACATGGCGTCATGATTTCCGGTCCGCCCGGTGAACTCCAGCCTGTCTCATACGATGTACGCACCCCGTGACCTAGGAGCGCGATGCCCACCTCATCCCCGCGTCGGCCTCGTGATCTGGTGCAGCTCCTGACCCGGGCCGAGCGGCTGGTGGCCCGCCGCCTCCAGGTGGTCCTCGACGAGGAGGGCTGCTCGCTCGACGCCTGGCGGGTGCTCGGGCTGCTCTCCGACGGGCAGGGGCATCACATGACGGCGATAGCCGAGGCCGCGTTCCTGCCGCCGCCGACGCTGACCAAGCTCGTGGACCACCTGGTCGACCAGAACCTCGTCCACCGCCGGGTGGACCCGCAGGACCGGCGGCGCATCCTCGCCCACCTCACCCCCCGCGGCCAGGAGTACTGGCGACGGATCGACCGCGCGGTGCGCGCCGACTGGCCCGCGCTGAGCGAGGGGGACGAGGAACTGCTGCGGGGACTGCTGGAGCGGCTGGCGGGGACGCTGGACGACGCCAGCCGGGTGTGATCGCGGCGTAGCGCAAAGTCACTTACGTGGTGAGGGAATGCATTCGGGTGTAGAAATGGTTGGCATTTACATCCAACCGTCGAACGCATCCACCCGTCGAGGCCGTGCCCAGCGGCCGCGCAGCATCAGCGAGGCACCGTGAACCAGCAGCCCACCCCCGAGCAGCCCGCCGACGTCGTGGCCCGTCTGCGCGCCACCTTCCGCACCGGCCGCACCAAGCCCCTCGCCTGGCGCACCGGCCAGCTGCGCCGGCTGCGCGAGCTGCTCACGGAACGCGGCGCCGAGCTGGCCGCCGCCCTCCACGCCGACCTGGGCAAGAGCTCCACCGAGGCCTACCGCACCGAGATCGACTTCACGGTCCGCGAGATCGACCACACCCTCGACCACCTGGAGGAGTGGCTGCGCCCCGAGTCCGCCCCGGTCCCGGCGCACCTCGGCGCCGACGCGACGGCCTGGACGCAGTACGACCCGCTCGGCGTCGTCCTCGTCATCGCCCCCTGGAACTACCCGGCCCAGCTTCTGCTCGCCCCGGTCGTGGGCGCCCTGGCCGCGGGCAACGCCGTGGTCGTCAAGCCGAGCGAGCTGGCCCCCGCGACCTCGGCCGCACTGGCCCGGCTGCTGCCGGAGTTCCTCGACACCGAGGCCTTCGCGGTGGTCGAGGGCGGCATCCCGGAGACCACGGCCCTGCTGGCCGAGCGCTTCGACCACATCTTCTACACCGGCAACGGCGTCGTCGGCCGTATCGTCATGCGGGCCGCCGCCGAGCACCTCACGCCGGTCACGCTCGAACTCGGCGGCAAGTCCCCGGCGTTCGTCGACCCCGACGCGGACCTCGCCGTCGTCGCCGACCGCCTCGCCCGCGGCAAGTTCCTCAACGCGGGCCAGACCTGCGTGGCCCCTGACTACGTCCTGACCGACCCCGAGACCGCGGCGGCCCTCGAACCCCTGCTGACCAAGGCGGTCCAGGCGGTCTACGGCACCGACGCGTCCGCCTCCGGCGAGTACGGCCGGATCGTCAACGAACGCCACTTCGACCGGCTCAGCGGCCTGCTCGACTCGGGCCGTGTGGTCGTGGGCGGCGACACCGACCGCGCGCAGAAGTACATCGCCCCGACCGTCCTGGCGGACGTCGACCCGGCCTCGCCCGTCATGCAGGAGGAGATCTTCGGCCCGATCCTGCCGATCGTCACCGTCCCGGGCCTGGACGAGGCCATCGACTTCATCAACGACCGCGACAAGCCACTCGCCCTCTACGTCTTCGCCGAGTCCGAGGCCACCCGCGCCCGCCTCGCCGCCGAGACGTCCTCCGGCGGCCTCGGCTACGGCCTCCCGCTCGCCCACCTCACCGTCTCCGACCTGCCCTTCGGCGGCGTCGGCGAGAGCGGCATGGGCAACTACCACGGCCGCTACTCCATCGAGACGTTCAGCCACCGCAAGGCCGTCCTGAGCAAGCCGCTGGCCTGACGGACGTCGGGGCGGCGAGCCGCCGGTGCCCCGGCTCCCCGCCCCGAACCGTCCGACCGGACCCGCACCGACCCCGGCCGCGCGGCCCTGTCAGGGGCGACCACTGGCCATGTCATCAGGGCCCGTGGTCCCTCACGTCGGGCGGCGCGGGTATGGGAGGCAGACCATGACTCCGGGCGAAAGGCCGGCGAGGCATCCACCCCGACGACGGATTCCGCGAGCCCGACCGAAAGGAGGGCCTGCCCCTGCCGGCCACGCGCGCATCGGCCGGACCGTCCCCACCCCTCAGGCCCTCCCCGCCGTCCTCCCCGTGAACTCCGCCCTCGACGCTGACGAGGCGGTGCTCCCGCGCACCTCGGCCGCGTCCGAGCCGGGCCGGCCCGTCGGCGGCGCCGTGGTCTGCCTCCCATACCCGCCCCGAACCCTCCGACCGGACCCGCACCGACCCCGGCCGCGCGGCCCTGTCAGGGGCGACCACTGGCCATGTCATCAGGGCCCGTGGTCCCTCACGTCGGGCGGCGCGGGTATGGGAGGCAGACCATGACTCCGGGCGAAAGGCCGGCGAGGCATCCACCCCGACGACGGATTCCGCGAGCCCGACCGAAAGGAGGGCCTGCCCCTGCCGGCCACGCGCGCATCGGCCGGACCGTCCCCACCCCTCAGGCCCTCCCCGCCGTCCTCCCCGTGAACTCCGCCCTCGACGCTGACGAGGCGGTGCTCCCGCGCACCTCAGCCGCGTCCGAGCCGGGCCGGCCCGTCGGCGGCGCCGTGGTCGCCTCCCGGTCCTGGCGTGCGACCACGGTGTGGCCGTCGGAGCCGAGCCCCCTGACCCGGATCTGCCCTACCTCGCCGCGGTGGTGCACAGGCCGGCCGGAGCGTCACCGTCACCGGTCACACCGTCGCCGTCACCGGTCAGGCCCCCCTCGTCACCGACCGCGCCGAACACGAGCGGCTGTCCCGTACCGGCCCCCCGTCCTGGGCCCCGGCACCCCGCATGGCCTTCGTCCGCATCGAGCCCGAACCGGTCGCCGGACGCGCACTCGTCGGCGGACGCACGAGGTATGGCGTCCCGCGCGTTCCTGAGCCCAGGGCGGCTCTCGCCTCCTGAGTCCTGGGCGGCTCGCCTCACCCCATCGGCCTCCCCACATGTGGCCCGGTCGGCCCTGTCGGGTACCCGGCGCGGCGGCGAAGGTGGACGGCAGGCACCGTCCACCCGTACTCGCCCGAGATCCAGATACCCCGATTCGGAAGGGGCCCCCTATGTCCGCCGCAACCCGGCAGTCGACCGGCGTACTCACGGACGAGGAGCTGACCTCCCTGGACGCCCACTGGCGTGCCGCGAACTACCTCGCCGTCGGCCAGATCTACCTCATGGCCAACCCCCTGCTGACCGAGCCCCTGCGCCCCGAGCACGTCAAGCCGCGGCTGCTCGGTCACTGGGGCACCTCGCCCGGTCTGAACCTCGTCCACACCCACCTCAACCGGGTGATCAAGGCCCGCGACCTGGACGCCCTGTGCGTGTGGGGACCCGGTCACGGCGGCCCCGCGGTGCTCGCCAACTCCTGGCTGGAGGGCTCGTACAGCGAGACCTACCCCGACATCACCCGGGACGGGCCGGGCATGGCCGGGCTGTTCAGGCAGTTCTCGTTCCCGGGCGGCGTCCCCAGCCATGTCGCCCCGGAGACCCCCGGCTCGATCCATGAGGGCGGCGAACTCGGCTACTCCCTCGCGCACGCCTACGGCGCCGCCTTCGACAACCCCGGCCTGCTCGTCGCCTGTGTCATCGGCGACGGCGAGGCCGAGACGGGCCCGCTGGCCGCGTCCTGGCACTCCGACAAGTTCCTCGACCCCGTCCACGACGGAGCCGTCCTGCCGATCCTCCACCTCAACGGCTACAAGATCGCCAACCCGGCCGTCCTCGCCCGCATCCCCGAGGACGAACTCGACGCCCTGCTCAGGGGATACGGCCACGACCCGCTCCATGTCACCGGCGACGACCCGGCCACCGTCCACCGCGCCATGGCCGACGCCCTGGACACCGCGCTCGACCGCATCGCCGCCATCCAGCACGCCGCCCGCGAGCAGGGCGCCGGCGAACGCCCTCGCTGGCCGATGATCGTGCTGCGTACACCGAAGGGCTGGACCGGCCCCGCCGAGGTCGACGGCCTCCCCGTGGCCGACACGTGGCGCTCCCACCAGGTCCCCCTGTCCGCCGTACGCGACAACCCGGACCACCTACGGCAGTTGGAGGCGTGGCTGCGCTCCTACCGCCCCGAGGAACTCTTCGACGAACAGGGCCGCCCGCGCCCCCATCTCCTGACCCATGTCCCCGACGGACCGCACCGCCTCGGCGCCACCCCGCACGCCAACGGAGGCCTTCTCCTACGGTCGTTGCCCCTGCCGCCCCTGGAACGGTTCGCCGTACCGGTCGACAAACCCGGCGCCACCCTCCACGAACCCACCCGAGTCCTGGGCGACTTGCTCGAACACGTCATGCAAGCCACCGCCGACCGCCGCGACTTCCGCCTCGTCGGCCCCGACGAGACCGCCTCCAACCGCCTCCAGGCCGTCTACTCGGCCAGCGGCAAGGCATGGCAGGCCGACACCTACGACGTCGACGAACATCTCGACCGGCACGGCCGGGTGATGGAGATCCTCTCCGAACACACCTGCCAGGGCTGGCTGGAGGGCTACCTTCTCACCGGCCGCCACGGACTCTTCTCCTGCTACGAGGCCTTCGTCCACATCGTCGACTCGATGGTCAACCAGCACATCAAGTGGCTGCGCGTCACCCGCCGGCTGCCCTGGCGGGCCCCCATCGCCTCCCTCAACTACCTGCTCACCTCGCACGTCTGGCGCCAGGACCACAACGGCTTCTCCCACCAGGACCCCGGCTTCGTCGACCACATCCTCAACAAGAGTCCGGAAGCGGTACGGGTCTACTTCCCGCCGGACGCCAACACCCTGCTCTCCGTCGCCGACCATGTGCTGCGCAGCCGCGACTATGTCAACGTCGTCGTCGCCGGCAAACAGCCCTGCTACGACTGGCTGTCCATGGACCAGGCCCGCGTCCACTGCGCCCGCGGACTCGGCGTCTGGGACTGGGCCGGCACCGAGGACGGCAGCCGCGAACCCGACGTGGTGCTGGCCTGCGCGGGCGACGTCCCCACCCAGGAGACGCTGGCCGCGGCCCAGTTGCTCCGCCGTCATCTGCCCGACCTCGCCGTGCGCGTCGTCAACGTCGTCGACATCGCCCGGCTGCTGCCGAGCGAGGAACACCCGCACGGGATGAGCGACTTCGAGTACGACGGGCTCTTCACCCCCGACAAGCCGGTGATCTTCGCCTACCACGGCTACCCCTGGCTGATCCACCGCCTCGCCTACCGCCGCACCGGCCACCCCCATCTGCACGTCCGCGGCTACAAGGAGATCGGCACCACCACAACGCCCTTCGACATGGTCGTCCGCAACGACCTCGACCGCTACCGCCTCGTCATGGACGTCATCGACCGCGTCCCCGGCCTCGCCGTCCGCGCCACCGCCGTACGCCAGGAGATGGCGGACAGCCGGCTGCGCCACCACGAGTGGATCCGCGAGCACGGCACCGACCTGCCGGAGGTGGCGGACTGGTCCTGGGACGGCTGATCCATGAGTCCGTAAAGGGGTCGTCCGCCGCGGAACCCTGTGTGACACTCCACCGATGACCTCCGAAACGATCACCGCGGACGCCGCGGGCACCTGGAAACTCGGCGACCTGTCCGTCAACCGCCTCGGCCTCGGCGCGATGCGGCTGACGGGCAGCGCTGCCTTCCACCACGGGACACCGAGCGACCGACGACAGGCGATCGCCGTGCTGCACAAGGCGATCGAACTCGGCGTCAACCACATCGACACGGCCGCCTTCTACTTCTCGTCGCTGCGCTCCGCCAACGAACTGATCAACACGGCCCTGGCGCCGTACGCCGACGAGCTCGTCATCGCCGCCAAGGTCGGCCCCTTCCGCGACTGGACGGGGGAGTGGGGCACCTCCGCCCGCCCCGAGGACCTGCGCGGCCATGTCGAGGAGAACCTGCGCCAGTTGGGCCGCGACCACCTCGACGTCGTCTATCTGCGCCGCATGGGCCAGGACTCCGTTGCCGACCACTTCGGTGCCCTCGCCGAACTGCGCGAGGCCGGACTGGTCCGCCACCTCGGCCTCTCCGCCGTCAGGCCGCACCATCTCGCCGAGGCACAGGCCATCGCCCCCGTGGTCAGCGTGCAGAACCGCTACGCCCTGGACCACCCCGACGAACTGCTGCGCATCTGCGGTGAACAGGGCATCGCCTACGTCCCGTTCTACGCGGTGGCCGGTGACGCGGGCGAACACGGTGCCACCGCGCACCACGACGCCGAAGTGCTCGCCATCGCACAGGCGCACGGCGCGAGCCCCGCGCAGATCCGTATCGCCTGGACCCTGCACCAGGCCCCGCACCTGCTCGCCATCCCCGGCACCGGCAACCCCGACCACCTGACCGAGAACGTGGCGGCGGCCGCCATCCGCCTGACCGACGACGAGCTGACCCGCCTCAACTCCGTGCACGCACAGGCAGGTTGATCAGCCCCGTACCCGACGCCTCACACGGCCCACACCCCGTCCCGCATCAGATACCGGCCCCGCATCTCGTGCTCACCGTTGCGCGCCTGCACCGTGTGCGGACGTACCCGGAACCAGGCGTACGGCAGGCTGTCGGCCCGCGGATCCCAGCCGGTCTTCGCGCGGAACGCCTCCGCCGCGGCCGGCGGCACCGTGTCCGCCGCGTACATCTGCGCGGCGCCGTCGAGCAGCACGACGTCCTGTGTGTCCCCGAGTGCCAGCCGGGCCTGTCCGGCGTCCCGCAGATTGCGGCCGGTCGGCGTCCTCAGACGCGTCGCCAGCCACACGGCCTCGCCGTCCCACAGGAACCAGAGGGGGACCAGACAAGGAAGCCCGTCGGCGTCCGCCGTGGCCACCCACACGTCCATCTCCTGATCGAGCCGGGCGAGAAGCTCACGCTTGCGCTGTTCGGGTTCGCGGGGCCGCTTACTGATCTCCATCCCCGGGACGCTAACCGGCCTCGGCCCCCGCCGCATCGGACCGCGGTCCTAGGGCGGTGGACCCAGCCGCGGCCCCCGGCGTGGAATGCGACTGGCGTCCGACGAGTTTTACGTATAACCTCTCCGGCTAATCCCACGCCCCGAAAGGCCCCGATGAGACGCATCGCCCTGGTCACCCTCGTCGTCGACGACTACGACGAGGCGATCCGCTTCTACACCGAGGCCCTCGGCTTCCGGCTCGTCGAGGACGCCCCGCGTCCCGGCGGCGCCCGCTGGGTCGTCGTGGAGCCCGGCACGGAGGGAAGCGGTACCGGCCTGCTGCTCGCCCGCGCCAAGGACGACGCCCAGCGCGGCCGGGTCGGAGACCAGACCGGCGGGCGCGTCGGGTTCTTCCTGCACACCGACGACTTCGCCCGCGACCACGCCCGGATGGTGGCCGCCGGTGTGACCTTCCTGGAGGAGCCGCGCCATGAGGCGTACGGCTCGGTCGCCGTCTTCCAGGACCTGTACGGCAACCGCTGGGACCTGCTCCAGCCGGCCGACTGACTCCCTTCCTCTCCCCGCCGTTCCGCCCCAGCTCCTCAGAAAGACCCGCCATGACTGCTACGCGCGTAGACCTCGATGTGATCCGCCGCCTCCCCAAGGCCGTCCTGCACGACCACCTCGACGGCGGCCTGCGCCCCGCCACCGTGGTGGAGCTGGCCGCCGAGGTCGGTCACACCCTGCCCACCACGGACCCGGACGAGCTCGCCGCCTGGTACTACGACGCCGCGAACTCCGGCGACCTGGTCCGCTACATCGCCACCTTCGAGCACACCCTCGCCGTGATGCAGACCCGCGAGGGACTGCTCCGCACCGCCGAGGAGTACGTGCTCGACCTCGCCGCCGACGGCGTGGTCTACGCCGAGGTGCGCTACGCCCCCGAGCTGAACACACGGGGCGGGCTCGCGATGAGCGAGGTCGTCGAGACCGTCCAGGAGGGCCTCGCCGCCGGTATGGCCAAGGCCGCCGCGGCCGGGACGCCGGTCCGCGTGGGCACGCTGCTGTGCGGCATGCGGATGTTCGACCGCGTCGCCGAGGCGGCCGACCTCGCCGTCGCCTTCCGTGACGCGGGTGTCGTCGGTTTCGACATCGCCGGCGCCGAGGACGGCTTCCCGCCCGCCGACCACCTCGCCGCCTTCGAGCACCTGCGCCGCGAGAGCGTGCCCTTCACCATCCACGCCGGTGAGGCCCACGGCCTGCCCAGCATCCACCAGGCCCTCCAGGTCTGCGGCGCCCAGCGCATCGGCCACGGCGTGCGCCTCACCGAGGACATCGTGGACGGCAAGCTCGGCCGGCTCGCGGGCTGGGTCCGCGACCGCCGGATCGCCCTGGAGATGTGCCCCACCTCCAACCTCCAGACCGGCGCAGCCGCCTCGATCGCCGAACACCCGATCACGGCCCTGAAGGACCTGGGCTTCCGCGTCACGCTCAACACCGACAACCGTCTGGTGTCGGGCACGACCATGACCCGTGAGATGTCCCTGCTGGTCGAGGAGGCGGGCTGGACGGTCGAGGACCTGCGCACGGTCACGGTGAACGCCGTCAAGAGCGCGTTCATCCCGTTCGACGAGCGCAAGGCCCTCATCGAGGACGTCGTCCTGCCGGGCTACGCGGTCTGAAGCAGCCCACGGAGGTAGGCGGCCTGTCCGACGTGCTGGAGATCGTCGGACAGGACGCTGACCAGCCGTACGCCCAGGGTGACCGGCGGATCCCAGTTGTCGTCCACGATCCGCTCCAGGTCCGCCGCGGTCACCTCGCGCAGCGCCTGAAGGCTCTGGGCGTGGACGGCGTCGTAGTACCCGGTCAGCAGCTCCGCGGAATCGACCCGTACCTTCGCGACCTGCGCGGTGGTGTGGCCGTACCCGTGGTCGCGGGGCGGCAGGTCGAGGCCGAAGCGCTTCTCCCAGTCCTGGGTCAGCCACACCTGGTCGAGCCCGAAGGCGTCGGCCATGTGATCGTCCTGGACGCGGGTGAGGTGCCAGAGCAGCCAGGTGACGGAGTTGGCGTCGGGGGCGGGGCGGTGGTTGAGCTCGTCGGGGGTCAGGCCCTCGACGGCGGCATGGACTTCTTCCTGGATGCGGCTGAAACCGTCGATGAGGATGTCCTTTGCGTGCATGCCCTCCACCATCGCATCCGAAGGGCTCACGCGTCCGGGATCCAGCTGCCGTGGAAGCCGAGCGGCACCCGTCCCGGCAGCTGGATCCGGGCGACCGGCTCGCCGGTGAAGTCCTGCGCCGGGAGGATCACCAGGTCCGACGCCCCGCGGTCCGGATCGTGGACGTACGCGATCGCATAACCGTCGTCCTCGGCCGTGGCGTGCTCACGCGGTACGAACACGGCCTCGCTCGCCGCCGCCCCGCGCGGCAGCCGGTGCACCTGGGTCGTGCCGCGCAGCAGGTCCTGCTTGATGAGCGCGTTGCTGAACGCCTCGTCGGGCGGGTTGCCGTCGAGCGTCATGTACGCCCGCGCCATCTCGGCGGACGCCGCCGTGTAGCCGTAGCGGTGCCGGCGGGAGACCAGCGCCTCGTTCACGCGCGGGAACTCCTGGGGGCGGTCGTCGAGGGTCCGGGTCCTGACCCGGCCATGGCGCAGGTCGATGGTCCAGCGGTCGAGCCGGGGTGTGCTCGCCCCGTAGGGGCCGCCCGAGCCCTTGCCCGCGACGAAGAAGGGCGCGTCGAAGTTCGTCATGTCGATGACGATGTTCGGGCCCTCCTCGTAGGCGTTGAGGGTGTGCGAGTAGTAGACCGGGTCGACCTCGAACCAGCGGACCGTGCCGCCCTTGCGGGGCAGGACCCCGACCCGTGCCGGGTGGCTGTCGTTCCAGACGTACGGGACGATGTCGCCGCGCTCGGCGCCCGCCGGGTCGAAGGTGACCGGCATGTCGAGGATGACCACGTGGTGCTCGGTGAGGGCGAAGTCGTGGATCATCGGCGCGTCCGCGACCGGGATCCTGGTGGTGCGGGACACCCGCCCCGTCGGGTCCACGACCAGGTGCCGTACGTGGTCCCAGGTCGGGTAGTAGGCGATGGCGTGCAGTTCACCGGCGTGGACGTCGAACTTGGTGTGCGCGGTGAGCGGGCCCTTCAGGGTGCCCCGGAAGTCGTACGTCCCGACGGTGTTGAGCTCGTCGTCGAGTTCGTACGGCAGCGGACCGCTCTCCTGGAGCGTGAGGATCCGCCCCCGGTACGGGATCACATGGGTGTTGCAGGGAAAGTCGTCCGGCGGCACCGGACCCGGGTAGGGCTCGCCGAGCTTCTTCGCCACCTGGGAGGAGCGCACCCAGCGGTTGCGGTACCACTCGGCCCGGCCGTCGCGCAGCCGGACGCCGTGGACCATGCCGTCGCCGAGCATCCAGTGGTGGGCGCGCGGGTCCTCAAGGCCCAGGACGTTGGGGCCGTTGCGCAGATAGCGCCCGTTGAGGTCGCGCGGGATGCGCCCGGTCACCGGCAGGTCGAACGCCGTCAGTTCCTCCGTGACGGGCTCGAACGCGCCCTCCAGGAAGGGGAATCGGTGTGCCGCGGGCGCCTGGGGGGCGGCGACCGCCGCCCTCGCTCCCGTGCCGGCCAGTCCGCCCGCCGCCGCGAGCGCCGCCGCGCCGCGCAGCACGTTCCGTCGTGTGGGGTCCGTCATCTCCGTACTCCTGACCGCAGTTGTCGTCTGGGGACGCTCATGAGTCTGCGGTGGGAGACGGGCCCGGTCAGGAGGGGTGAGCCCCGTCCTGGGGTGTACCTACGCCCCCTGTTTCCAGCAGCGCCATCAGGGCCCGCGCCGCCGGGCTGGTGGCCTGCTCGGGCGGCAGCAGGGCGACCGTCTCGTACACGGTCTCCCCGGTGCCCTTCACCGGCAGCGCGGTCAGGGCCGGCCGCTTGTGCCGGAAGTGGCGGGGAACGACGGCCACGCCGAGGTTCTCGTCCACCAGGTCCAGGAGGCTGTGCACGTCGTTCACCTCCAGCGCGACCGCCCGCCGTACGCCCGCCGCGGCGAACGCGGCGTCGGTGGTGCGGCGCGGGCCCCAGTCCGGGTGGAAGTCGACGAAGACCTCGCTGCCGAGATCCTCCGGGGTCACTGCGGCACCGGCGCGCGCGAGCCGGTGGTCCGGGTGGCACAGGACGGTCATCGGCTCCCCGGCCAGCGGTACGACCCGCAGCTGGTCGGTGTCCTCCTGGGCCGTCCGCACCGCGAACGCCAGGTCGAGGCGTCCGGCGGCGACCTCCTCGGCGAGCGCGCCCGAGCCCGCCTGCCGCAGACAGATCTCCACGTCGGGGTGCTGCCGGCGGAACGCGGCGAGCAGCCCCGCCACATGCACCCCGGCGATGCACTGCTCGGACCCGAGGGCGAGCATCCCGCGCAGGACGCCCTGGACCGCGGCCACCGCCTCGTGGGCCGCCCGCACCTGCGCCAGGATCCGCTCCGCCTCGCCCAGCAGCGCCCGCCCGGCCGGGGTGAGCGTCACCCGCCGGGTCGTGCGCACGAACAGCGGGGTCTGTAGCTCCCGCTCCAGCGCCCGGATCGAGGCGGACAGCCCCGACTGGGAGACCAGCAGCCGTTCGGCGGCCCGGGTGAAATGCTGATCCTCGGCGACCGCGACGAAGTGCTGGAGATGGCGGAGTTCCATGACGCAGAAGCCTACTCAGAAACGCGTCCGCTGAATTCCATCGGATTCTTCTGTTGGACCAATGCCCCCAGGTCGCGAAAGAGTGGACACCGGTAGAGGACACCGGTTCTCAGGAAACCGTGGTTCTCGGGAAACCGTGCCAACCCCTCTGGAGTCGCGTTGTACACCGCACACCCCGACCGCTACTCGGACATGCCCTACCGGCGCACCGGACGCAGCGGCCTGAAGCTCCCCGCGATCTCGCTCGGCCTGTGGCACAACTTCGGCCCCGCGGACCGCACCGTCGAGACGCAGCGCGCGATCCTGCGCCGCGCCTTCGACCTCGGTGTCACCCACTTCGACCTCGCCAACAACTACGGCCCGCCGCCCGGTGCCGCCGAGTCCGCCTTCGGCGAGGCCCTGAAGTCCGACCTCGCCGCCTACCGCGACGAGCTGATCATCTCCACCAAGGCCGGTTATCTGATGTGGCCCGGCCCCTACGGCGAGTGGGGATCCCGCAAGTACCTGCTGTCCTCGCTGGACCAGAGCCTGACCCGGATGGGCCTGGACTACGTCGACGTCTTCTACTCGCACCGCCCGGACCCGGAGACTCCGCTGGAGGAGACGATGGGCGCCCTGCACTCCGCCGTGCAGCAGGGCAAGGCGCTCTACGTCGGCATCTCCAACTACTCCGCCGAGCAGACCCGCGAGGCCGCCCGCATCCTGGGCGAGCTGGGCACCCCGCTCCTCATCCACCAGCCGCGCTACTCGATGCTCGACCGGCGCCCCGAGGACGAGGGCCTGCTGGACGCCCTGGACGAGCTCCAGGTCGGCTCCATCGTCTTCTCCCCGCTGGAGCAGGGCGTGCTCACCGGCCGCTACCTCGACGGCATCCCGGAGGACTCGCGGGCCGCGAGCGACAGCCCGTTCCTGAACTCCGACGCCCTCACCGAGGACCTGGTCGCCCAGCTGCGCGAGCTGAACGACATCGCCAAGTCCCGCGGCCAGACCCTGGCCCAACTGGCGCTGGCCTGGGTCCTGCGCGGCGGCCGGGTCACCTCCGCCCTCGTCGGCGCGAGCAGCCCGCAGCAGATCGAGGACAGCGTCGGCACGATCCGCAACCTCGACTTCGACGCCGAGGAACTGGCCCGCATCGACGCGGTGATCAAGAAGTAGGCACCCGGCTCACGAGGCGGGGCGCTCCGGAGGCGGACGGCGACGGTGCCGCCCGCCTCCTTCTCACGCCCCGTCGGGCACCCGGTCGAGGAAGCCGTACACCTGCCGGATGCGGCCCTGGTCGTCCAGGGTGATCACGTCGAAGCCCGCGACGGGCGCGCTGTGGTCGGCCTCGTTCACCAGCTCCCAGGAGAAGCGGGCGGTGTCGTGATGGCCGTCCACGGCCCCGGTGGGGCGGAAGACGAACCCCGGGAACTGCTCGTGCACCGCCGCGATGAGCCCGGCGATCCGCTCATGGCCGCTGACGTCGGCCAGGGGGTCGGTGTAGCCGCCGTCCGCGGCCCAGGCCGCCGCCACCGCTTTCGTCAGCGTCTCCTGGTCGTTGGCGTTCCAGGCCTCGAAGTAACGGGCTACGGCGCTCTCGTGGCGGTCGGTGTTCACGGACATGGGGCATCAGCCTCCGTCGAGGTCGCATCTGCTGGTCAGTGCCCGGATCTCGGTCGTGCTGACCCGGTACCGCAACCATGCCCGCACCGCCCCGGACCGTCGATTACCCCTCGGGTAATCGACGGGTGCCGGATTTCGGCCAACTCCCGCCGTGAATATGCCAGGAGAGTGGCCGGAAAGTCGTGGTGACAGTGTTTCAGTAGTGAACATACTCAACTGACAGGGCATTCACATCCAGCGAGGATGCCATCACACACCGCACATGAGCCGCGGTACCCGCCGCACAAGAGCCGCACCGAAAGCGAGGCCAGCCGAGAGGCACACTACGCACCGGGGGAGTGAACGTGCACGACGAATTCCTGTGCCATGTCACCGCGTACGGAACCTGCGGAGGGCAGCGCATCGGCGTACCGCTCGGCAGCTACCGGGCCCCCACCCTCGCCCTCGCCCTGTGGTGGTTACGGGACCGGGCCTCCTGGATCGCCGAGCGCCTCGACCCGCAGCCCGAGATCAGCCGCATCCCGCCGAGCGCGCTCGTCCCCGTCGCCCCCTCCGCGCCCGACGTCCCGGCCGTGCTGCGCGCCTGGTGCGGGGACGCCGCCCAACAGGAGCTCGTCGCCGAGGAGTTGGCGGCCGGACGGCTGATCCGGATCGCCACCAGCGACGACACCACCGAGTACGAACTGCTCGCCGAGTCGGTCGACGCCCTGCGGATGCAGCGCACGATCCCGGCCCTGGTCGTCTCCGTCGGCTGAGGCCGAGCTGCGCCGGCGCATCGGCCTGGTCCCGCAGGACGACATCCTGCACGCCCAGCTCACCGTCCGCGCCGCCCTCGCCTACGCCGCCGAACTGCGTTTCCCCCAGGAGACCGCCAAGGCCGAGCGACAGGCGCGGGTCGAGGAGGTCATCGGCGAGCTGAGCCTGGAACAGCGCGCCGACCAGCCCGTGCACAGCCTCTCCGGCGGCCGGCGCAAGCGCGTCAGCGTCGCCCTGGAACTGCTCACCAAGCCGTCGCTGCTCTTCCTCGACGAGCCCACCTCGGGCCTCGACCCCGGCATGGACCGCTCGGTGATGCACATGCTCCGCTGTCTCGCCGACGACGGCCGGACCGTCATCGTCGTCACCCGCAGCGTCCTCAGCCTCGACGTCTGCGACCGGCTCGTCGTCCTCGCGCCCGGCGGGAGGATCGCCTACTACGGGCCGCCCGAGGACCCCCTCGCCTACTTCGGTCACCCGCAGTGGCCGGAGGCGTTCGAGGCCTTCGAGCGGGACCGGGACCGGGACTGGGCCGGCGAGTTCCGCACCTCGCCCTTCCACCGCCAGCACGTCGCCGACGCCACCGGACAGCCCCGGGTGCCGAGATCCGGCCCCGTCGTGACCACCCCGCCCCCGCGCCCCCGCAGCCGGGGCGCCCGGCTCGGCACCCTGGTCCGCCGCTACCTGACCGCCCTCGGCGCCGACCGCACCTTCCTCGCCGTCATGATCGCGCTGCCGTTCGTGATGGGCGCCATGGCCCGCGCCCTGGCCGGCGGCAAGCTGACCCAGCAGACGGCGATGAACGCGCTGCTGATCCTGTGCGTCGGCGGCGTGCTGGGCCCACCAGTACGACGCCGCCCCCGCTGACCGAGTCCCGCCCCGACCTGCCGCCCGGCCTCGACACCGTCTTCGCCACGTCCCTCGCCAAGAGCCCCGACGACCGCCGCGCCACCTGCCTCGCCCTCGTGGCCGCCCTGCGCCTGGCCGCGACCGGCGCCGACCCGGGCGGCCACCCGCCGACACAGGTCGCGGTGAAGGCCGCGGAGTTCGCGCGGAAGACCCCGAGGCGACCGCCGCCGTGGGCCCAGCCGGTCTTCCGGGGCGGTTAGTCCTGCCGTCGCACCGGACGCGCCAGAAGCCCGCCCAGGAAACCCGCGACCAGACCCCACAGCGCCGCGAGGCCGACGGCGGTCCACACCTCGGGCTTCAACAGGAGCTCCCCGTTCAGATCGCCGCCGAGGTCGCCGATGCCGAGCACCGAGAGGCCGTAGTGGGCGGAGATACGGCCGACGAGGCAGATCATCAGGACCGTGAGGGCGAGGGCCACCGCCAGGTGCAGGGCGTGCTGCCAGGCACGCGTCCGCGCCGGGGAACGCGCCGCCATCACGAACGCGGCGGCGAGCACCAGCACCGCGTCGACCGCCACCAGCCACCACACCCGGCCGTCGTACTCGGCGAGGGTGGAGAGGTTCAGCGTGGCGGTGTCCTCGGACCGCAGCACCTCGTCGAGGACGTGGGGCATCGGCAGCCCGAACGGGCCCTCCACACGGCCGTTCCAGGTGGCGCCGAGGCCGAGGGTGAGCGCCAGCCAGGCCAGGTTCGGCAGACCGAGCAGGAGCACCGCCAACGTCTCCGCCGGATAGTCGCCCGTCACCGCCACGACCAGGCCGATGACGATGCCCAGGACCACGTAGGCGAGCAGCAGCACGACCATCGCGTACGCCGCCGGCCGCACCGACGCCTGGAAGCGCAGCAGCCGGCCCGGCAGTGGCGCCCCGCGCGAGACCAGCAGCGCGAGCACGAGCACACCGGCCAGCCAGAGCAGACCGAAGAGCAGCGTGAGCGGCAGGTCCGTCGTGAAGCCGACCTTCGGCGTGACCCCGAACAGGTCGCCGAGGTCCGACAGCGCGCTCTCGCCCAGGGAGAGCGTGAAGGTCTGGCGGGCCCCGAGGGCGAGAGCGACCAGGGCCGCCAGCCACAGCACGGCGACGCGCGCCGCCCAGCCCGTCAGCTCCGCGGCGCCCGCGACCGCCCGGTGCCGTAGCGGCCGGAGGAAGAGAGCGGCGATGACGAGGGAGCCGGCCAGCGTGACCGACAGCGGGATCACGGTGAGCCCGGCCTGGGTGTCGGCCAGGCCCCCGGCGTTCCCGGAGAGCTCGATCGTGCCGCCCACCGCGGTGACGACCGTCGCCGCGACGACCCGCGGGAACGCTCCGTCGGGCAGGTCCGTCGCCCCGGTCGCCCACAGCCCCAGCGCGGCGGTCACGCCCATCGCGAGCAGTCCGGCCAGCACGGTGACGGCTGCCTGTACCCAGCCGTGCGGGGCAACGGCCTGGTCGGAGCGGGTTCTCGGGCTCACCCTGCCCACGCTAAGCAGCGCCCGGGGACCCTGCCCGCCGGGAGAGCCGTCCGCGCCGGCTTGCGAGCCGCACCGGACCGGGGCACACAACGGAAAACATCTTGGACATAAGCGGCGACTCCTCCGCACCGAATGCCTCGGACGTGACGTCATCACCGGTGTGACCGACACGACCCGTTTTGGGGACTGCGGCGCGCTGCTCGGGGTACGAGCACTGGTGCAGCAGCGTCCGGCGAGTCCGGCTTCCGAGAGAGAAACGCATGATCGAACACCTGAACGGGGCAGTGATATCGACTGGTTTCGACGTGCCCGTGGACCCCTTGCGCAGGGCGGCCCACTACACCGGCGAACCGGGATGCATCGCTGAGGCCCGCCACTTCGCCGCCCAATTCCTCGACCAGCTCAGGACCGAGTGGTGCGCCGAGATCGGCGCCCGGGTCGACGACGCGGTGCTCCTGGTGGTGAGCGAGCTGGTCACCAACGCCGACCGGCACAGCAACGGCCCGTACATCCTGGACCTGGAGGGCACGGACGCCGCCGTGACCGTGTCCGTCTACGACAGCAGCGCCGCGCTGCCGCTGCGCTTCGCGAAGGACCCGGAACGGGTCGGCCGGCACGGTCTGGAGATCGTGCACGCGCTGGCGGCGCGGGTCACCGCCGAGCGTGTACCGGTCGGCAAGCGGGTCAGCGCGGTACTCCGACTCGCCGAGGAACCCGATGAGGGGTGATCGCCGGGACGTCCGTCCCGGCGATCACCCCTCACCTGCGCTCATGGCCCTCAGGCGCAGCCCAGTTCACCCAGCATTCCCTCGCGCAGTCGCGCGATGATCCGCTTGATCAGCCGGGACACATGCATCTGGGAACAGCCCAGCTGTTCGCCGATCTCCGCCTGGGTGGCCTCCTCCACGAACCGCAGATGGATGATCTGCCGGTCCCGGTCGCTGAGTTCCGCCATCAGCGGCGCGAGCGACTGGAAGTCCTCGACCAGCCGCAGCCCGTACTCCTCGACACCGATGAAGTCGGCCAGCACCGACTCGCCGTGCTCGGGACCGTCGCCGGTCAGAGCGGCGTCCAGCGAGGAGGAGTTGTAGCCGTTGGAGGCGATCTGGCCCTCGACGACCTCGTTCTCGGAGATGTTCATCAAGGTGGCGAGCTCGGCCACCGTCGGCTCCCGGTCCAGCCTGCTCGCCAGTTCCTCGCGCGCCTTGGCCAGCTCCACCCGCAGCTCCTGGAGCCGCCGCGGCACATGCACCGCCCAGGTGGTGTCCCGGAAGAACCGCTTGATCTCACCGACGATGTAGGGCAGAGCGAAGGACGTGAACTCGACCTCCCGCGCGAGCTCGAACCGGTCGATGGCCTTGATCAGGCCGATCATGCCGGTCTGGACGATGTCCTCCATGTCGTCCCCGCGACCGCGGAACCGGCCGGCGGCGAACCGCACCAGGGACATGTTCATCTCGATGAGCGTGTTGCGCGCGTACTGGTATTCGTGTGTGCCTTCCTCGACCTCCGTCAGGCGCTGGAAGAACTGGCGGGACAACTCCCGCGCGTCACGCGGAGCCACACTCCGCGGATCCGCGACTCCCGGCAGCGGTCCGTCACCCGTGCTGGTCCCGGCGGTCCCCTCGATGAGCTGAGCCTGCGACCCGGTCACGGCGGTGTCCATTTCCTCTCCCACGTCACGGTTGGACCGGCGGGCGACCCGCCGGTTCTCTCTCAGCGCGTACCCCTGGTCGCACAACGCATGCGTGTGAAGGCGGTCGAGACGAAGAAGAGTGGCGGGGAGGGGGCGCCTGGCGTGCGGCGCGAGCTTGGATCTATGACGCAGGTCACAGATCGCGTGGTCACGCTTCGGTGCGCGTGGCCGTGATCAGGTCGTGGAGATAGCGCTTGGTGACACGGCCGTCGTAGCCGGAGTCGATCAGCTCCCGGACGCACGCCAGCAGCCCCGCGCGGCGCGAGGCCTCCAGCGCGCGGTGGTTCGAGTAGGTGCACAGGACGTCCAGGTACTCGTCGGTGGTGTACGTGATCTCCTGGAAGTACCGGATCACCTCGACGTCGGCCAGCCGCGGGCAGCCCTCGAACTCCTCGGTGCGGGTGGGGATCTCCGCGGCCTCCTTGAGCAGCAGGCCGGGCGGGGTGTCCGGGTCCCAGCGCCGATAGCACTCCTGGGACCGATGGAAGAACTCCGTGGTGCCGCCCGCCACATGATCGGTGACGACGACCGCCAGCCGGCCGCCGGGCGCCAGCGCGTCTGCGGCCTTCTCCACCCGCAGGGCCGGGTCGAGCCAGTGCCACGCGGTGGCGCACACCATGAGGTCGAAGGGATCGGCCGGCAGCGGCCATGTGTCGAAGTCCGCCACCTCCACGGAGACCTGCGGGAACTCCTCCAGCCGCCGACGGGCCACGGCGGCCATGTCGGGGCCCAGCTCCACCGCGGTGATCCGGCACCCGAACCGCGCGAGCGGCACCGTGAGTTGACCGGTGCCGGGCGCGACCTCAAGGACCCGGCGCCCAGGCCCGAGACCGGCCGCGCGGCCCAACTCGGCGACCAGGGCGGCGGGATAGGTGGGCCGTGCCCGTTGGTACAGCTCCGCGTCCTCGTCGAACGTCTCCCTCAGCGCCATGCCCCGGCCCTCCGCCTCCGTGATTCCACCCAGGGCAGAATGCTGATCCCTTCCCATGACGTCCAACGCTTTTAGGCTGAGGAGGTGACCGAACAAGCGCCGAACCGAGCCCGCGTCATCCCTCTGCGCCCGGCCGCCGCCCGCCCGGCCGCCGCGCCGCCGCCCAGGGAACCCCTGTGGCGGGACCTGGTCGGCGACGTGCTGCGGCGTGAACGGCTCGCCCAGGAGCGCACGTTGAAGGACGTCGCCGACGCGGCCCGGATCTCGATGCCGTACCTCTCCGAGGTGGAGCGCGGCCGCAAGGAAGCCTCGTCGGAGGTCCTCGCGGCCGCCGCCCAGGCCCTCGGCCTCGGCCTCGGCGACCTGCTCGGCCGCGCCCAGGGCGAGCTGCTCCGGATCACCAGCCGGACCTCCGCGGGCGGTCGCCGGGCGACGACCTCGTCGTACGACGGACTCTGCCTCGCCGCCTGACGCGCACCCGGCGCCTCACACCGTCACGAGGCGCCGGCTCAGTACTTCGTCGGCCAGTCCGTACGCCACGGCCTCCTGCGCGGTGAAGAACTTGTCGCGGTCCATGTCGGCGCGCAGCGTCGCGATGTCGTGGTGGGTGTGTCGGGCGAGCACCTCCTCCACCTGTGCGCGGATCCGGATCATCTCCTTGGCCTGGAGCGCGAGGTCGGAGATCATGCCCCGGCTGCCGCCGCTGGCCGGCTGGCCGAGCAGCACGCGCGCGTGCTCCAGCACGATCCGGCGCCCGGGATCCCCGCCGGCGAGGAGCACGGCCGCGGTGGAGGCCGCCTGCCCGACGCAGACCGTCGAGATCGGGGCCTGCACATAGGTCATCGCGTCGTAGATCGCCATGAGTGAAGTGAACGAGCCGCCGGGGGAGTTGATGTAGATCGAGATCTCGTGGTCCGGGGCCGAGGACTCCAGGTGGAGGAGTTGCGCGATGACGACGTTGGCGACACCGTCGTCGATCTCGGTGCCGAGGAAGATGATCCGCTCCGACAGCAGCCGGCTGAACACATCGGAGGAGCGCTCGCCGTGCGCGGTGCGCTCGACGACGTACGGAATCGTGTAGTTCCCCATGTCACAGCCCCATCCGTCGCTTCGAGGCGGCCGGGCGGACGTCCGCGAGGGACTCCAGGACCCGGTCCACCATGCCGTACTCCCTGGCCTCCTCGGCCGTGAACCAGCGGTCCCGGTCGCCGTCGTGGGCGATGGTCTCCGGGGTCTGGCCGGTGTTCTCGGCGAGCAGCCGCTCCATGGTCCGTTTGCTGTGCTCCAGGTTCTCCGCCTGGATCGCGACGTCGGCCGTGGTGCCGCCGATGCCGGCCGACCCCTGGTGCATCATGATCCGCGCGTTGGGCAGGGCGTACCGCTTGCCGGGCGCGCCGGCGCAGAGCAGGAACTGCCCCATGCTCGCCGCGAAACCCATGGCGAGGGTCGACACGTCGTTCGGGATCAGCCGCATCGTGTCGTAGATGGCGAGACCCGCGTACACCGAGCCGCCGGGGCTGTTGATGTACAGGCTGATGTCGGTGCGCGGGTCCTCGGCCGACAGGATCAGCAGCTGCGAGCAGACGCGGTTGGCGGAGACCTCGTCGACCTGCGTGCCGAGCAGGACGATCCGCTGCCCGAGCAGTTGGGCGGCCAGATCGTCGTCGAACCGGGAGGGCGGGGTGTCGCCCTCCTCGGCCCGCGGCAGGAGCGGGGTGAGTGCAGTCATCGGTTCGCCTCCGTACGGAGTGGTCGGGGATGCCGTCGACCTCACTCTTGACCCGACCGGCCGCCGGTAGGCGATTTCTCTGCCCGTGGCAGATTCGCCACGGGCAGAGAACCCGACCGACAGTCCGCCGGTGCGCCCGGATGGCAGGACGGATCTGTCGGCCGTTCGGGGCGGTCGGCAGTGCCGCCGATGAGTTTCGCGGCATGGATCAGTCGACACCCATGACAGCGGATCCACGCCCCAGGAGGAACTCATGGCAACCGACGGTTTCACCACGTGTCTCTGGTTCGACGGCCAGGCCGAGGAGGCCGCCCACTACTACGTCTCGATCTTCAAGAACTCCAGCATCGGCTCGGTCGCCCGGGTCAACGAGGCCGGGATGGGCGAGCCCGGTTCCGTGATGGCCGTGGACTTCACGGCCAACGGCCACAAGTTCGTCGCGCTGAACGGCGGACCGCAGTTCAAGTTCACCGAGGCGGTCTCCTTCCAGCTCTTCTGCGAGAACCAGGAGGAGATCGACTACTACTGGGCCAAGCTCACCGAGAACGGCGGAGAGCCCGGCCCCTGCGGCTGGCTCAAGGACAAGTACGGCGTGTCCTGGCAGATCGTCCCGGACAACCTGATCGCCATGATCAGCGACCCGGACCCGGCGAAGGCGACCCGGGTGACCAAGGCGTTCATGGCGATGGGCAAGTTCGACAAGGCCGAGCTGGAGCGGGTCTACGCGGGCGAGTGAGCGTCAGCCGGCCGGGGTCCGGGAGATCACCCGGGTGATCTCCCGGGCGATGCGCAGGATGCCGGGCGAGCGGATCGGGCACGGCTTCGGCGTGGACGTCGTGGGCGCCAGACAGAAGTGCAGATAGTCCTTGTCGAGATGCAGGGCGGTCCGGTCCCGGCCCGGCTCGGTGCAGTAGTCGGGGTGCTCGTGCTCGTAGGCGTCGCACGGCAGGTACTGGACCCAGCTGTAGCGGGCCCCGGCCGCGCTCACCCGGGCCCCCGCGTCCGCGACGACGTCCCCGGAGGCGGCGGCCTGCTTCTCGTACAGCTCGTTGACGCGCCGGACCCGGTCGGGGGTGATCGGGTCCGGCCCCTGCGCCACCCACACGATCCGCGGCCGCGCGGCGCCGCCCGCGGCGGCGATCTGCTCGGTCAGCCGGGCCATGTCGGCCCGGTACCGCTTGTAGTACGTGGCCGGGTCGTCGGCGTGCGTGATGCCGTCCATGCACCAGGTGTAGCCCCACGCGTTGCCCCAGAACTGGAGCACCACATAGTCCGGACGCAGCGACCGCACCAGCGCCGCCGCCTTGTCGGCGTCCGGTACGAGGGACTTCGCGCCGGTGCCCTCCAGGTAGTCGCAGACCGTCGTCCCCGAGTACGGGCGGCTCGTGTAGTCGGCCCGCAGATCCCGGCGCAGCTGCTGACCGAGCACCTTCTGCGCCTCCATCGCGAGGGAGTCCCCGAGATAGAGCACCTTCGGCGCCTTCGCCGGGGCGCTGGGGCCGGCGGCGGCACGTTGGTGGGTGGTGCCCGCGGTGACCGAGGGCGGCGGCGCCTCCGGTCCGGACTCCGGGTCCCCGCACGCGCCGAGCAGCGCTCCGGCCAGCAGTAACCCCACGATCCACGGCTTGCGCATGCGGCAACTCCCGCCCCGGACACCGTAAACGGCTCCCCAGGCAAGCACAGCCGGGTGCAAGGGGGAAGACCCTCGCCGGTCGGGACGGGGCTACGGGCGGGCGTAGCGCTCCAGCAGGTCGAGGAGGTCGTTCGGTGGCAGCGGCTTGGCCAGGTGCGCGTCGAAGCCCGCGGTACGGGACTGGGTGCGGTCGGCGCCCTGGCTGAATCCGGACACGGAGATGAGCCGCAGCCCGTCGCCGTGCGGGCGGGCCGGTCACGAACGGCCCGCTCATCGCCGAACTCCGCGGCGACACGGACCTTGCCACCGTCTCTTGGTGAGGGCGGAGGCCTTCGGAAGTCATGCCGGATCGTCGCCCGTGGACTCCCGTACCACCACCGTGAATTGACTGACGAACTCCTCCGGCTCCGGCCGGGACCCGGTCCCCTCGATCCGCCGGACCAGGAGGCCTACGGCCCGTTCCGCCATCGTGTCGTGGTCCGGGTCGACGGTGGACAGGGACGGCACCAGAAACCCGCTCTCGGAGACGTTGTCGAAGCCCATCACCTTGACCTGCTCCGGTACCCGCACCCCGGCATCGGCCAGCCCGCGCAGCACCCCCATGGCCACGGTGTCGGTCACACAGAACACCCCGTCGAAGTCGAGCCCGCTCGCCACCATCTCCCGGGCGCAGCGCGCCCCTTCGGCCAGCGAGAAGGCCGCCAGCCGTCGGTGCAGAACCGGGTCCGGGACCAGACCGGCCTCCTCCAGAGCCTGCCGGTACCCGCTGTGGCGCAGGCTCGACACGTCGACCTCCTCGCCGACCGCGCCACTCACGAACGCGATGCGCCGACAGCCCCGTTCGACGAGATGGCGGGTGGCGGCCCGGGAGGCGTCGACGTTGGGCATCGCCACGTGGTCCACCGGGCCGCCGAAGATCCGCTCGCCCAGGATGACCACCGGGTGGTCCATGGTCAGCCACTCGGTGTCCTGCGGCCCCATGCCCACCGTGCTGAGGATGAGCCCGTCGTAGAGACGGTTGCGGGACAGGGCCAGCGCCTCGAGTTCGCTCTCCCGCAGGGCGTAGGTCTGCTCGATGGCGACCCGCAGGCCGAGCGGCGCGGCCGTGGCGATGATGGCCGCGGCCAGCCGTCCGTAGTAGGGGCTGTCCACCTCCGGGACGGCCAGCCCGATGGTGCCCGTACGGCCCTTGCGGAGATTGCGGGCGGAGACGTTGACGCGGTAGTCGAGGCGGACCATGGCCTTGAGGACCTTCTCCCGCGTCGCCTCACTCACCTTGGAGTGACCGTTGATGACATTGGACACGGTCATCGCCGAAACGCCGGCCGCCCGCGCCACGTCCTGCATGGTCGCCATGGTCACCCCCTGTTCCGCGCCGCCGAGTTCCTCGGAACCATTACACCCCGGCCCGGGGCGCGGCTCAGGCCAGCCGGCCCTGGACGGTGACGAAGGAGTGCGGCGGCAGGGTGAGGACGAGCCCCTGGTCGGTCGTCCTGAGGTCGTCGAAGGGGCGCGGAGCCACCGTCTCCGGCGTGCCGGGGGCGTTGTGGTCCTGGAGCTTGTCGGCGGTGAGGATGCGGCCGGTCGTCCCGCCGATGGCGCCCCCACGCAGGTCGAGCGTCACCCGCGCGGGCTCCTCCGCGTCGAGGTTGGACAGCGAGATGAGCACCGCGCCGTCCTTGACGCTGGCGGAGGCGGACAGGGTCTCCAGCTCCGCGTCACCGACGGTGCGGCGACTGCGGTCCGACTTGAGGTGGACGGTGAGTGAAGTGGCGTCCTGGTGGCCCTTGTTCATCTCGAAGACGTGGTAGGTCGGGGTGAGGACGAGGGCGTCGCCGTCGGTGAGGACCATCGCCTGGAGGACGTTGACGGTCTGGGCGATGTTGGCCATGTGCAGCCGGGCCGCGTGCTTGTGGAAGATGTCGAAGTGGGTGGAGGCGACGAGCGCGTCGCGCAGGGTGTTCTGCTGGAACAGGAACCCCGGGTTGGTGCCCGGCTCCACATCCCACCAGGTGCCCCACTCGTCCAGCACCAGACCGACCGTGCGGCCGGGGTCGTAGACGTCCATGACCGTGGAGTGACCCGCGATGATCCGGTCGATGCGTTGAGCCGCGGCCATCGTGCGGTAGTAGTCGTCGGTGTCGAAGACGGTGGCGCTGCCCTTCGCCTCCCACGGGCCGGACAGCGTGTAGTAGTGGAGCGAGATGCCCTGGAAGAAGTTGCGCGGTGTGGCCTCGCAGCCGAAGCAGCTGATCTGCTGCATCAGCGTCTCGGTCCATTTGTAGTCGGCGTCCGAGGCACCCGAGGCGATGCGGTAGAGCTTGTTGTCGCCGTGGTCGCGGCAGTACGTGGCGTACTGGCGGGCCAGGTCGGCGGAGTACTCGGCGCGCATGTTGCCGCCGCAGCCCCAGGTCTCGTTGCCGATGCCCCAGAACTTCACCCGCCAGGGCTCCTGGCGCCCGTTGGCCTTGCGCAGGCGGACCATGGGGCTGTCGCCGGCGCGGGTGAGGTATTCGACCCACTCGCTCATCTCCTGCACCGTGCCGGAGCCGACGTTGCCGTTGATGTAGGGCTCGGCGCCCAGCAGTTCGCACAGGGCCATGAACTCGTGGGTGCCGAAGTGGTTGTTCTCCTCGACGTCGCCCCAGTGGGTGTTGACCATGGTCGGGCGCTGCTCGCGCGGGCCGATGCCGTCCTTCCAGTGGTACTCGTCCGCGAAACACCCGCCCGGCCAGCGCAGGTTCGGAATATGCAGGGCACGCAGGGCCTCGACGACATCCAGGCGGATGCCGCCCTCGTTCGGGATCGGCGAGTCCTGGCCGACCCAGAACCCGCCGTAGACGCAGCGGCCGAGATGCTCGGCGAAATGACCGTAGAGATGGCGGCTGATCGTCGGACCCTCGATGTCGAGGTTGATGACCGCGGTGCTGTCTGACACTGGGCGCGCTCCAGGACGAGGTTCGGCTGATCGGGTTTATCGTTAAACCCGTCACTAAAACTCGCCCAACCGAACGCCCTGAGTCAAGGGGTCGGGTCCCGGCGCGGGAACCACCGTTCGACGCGCGGCCCGGCGGACACGTGGCTAGCGTGAGGAACCGGACCACCCACCGAATCGGAGAGGGCCGCCACCATGGCCGTACAACCTGAGGGAACCCCCTGTTGGGCCGACGCGATGTTCAGTGACGTGGAGGGCGCCAAGACCTTCTACGGCGACGTCCTCGGCTGGACCTTCGGCGAGGCGTCGTCGGAGTACGGCAATTACACGCAGGCCTACGCGGGCGGCAAGGCGGTCGCGGCCGTCGTCCCGCCGATGCCCGGGCAGGAGGGGCACTCGCAGTGGTGCCTGTACTTCGCCAGCCCGGACGCGGCGGCCACCGCGGCCAAGATCCGCGACAACGGCGGCGAGGTCCTGATGGAGCCCATGGCGGTCGGCGACTTCGGCACCATGTGCCTGGGCCGGGACCCGGGCGGCGCCGTGTTCGGCGTGTGGCAGGCCGGTGTCCACGAGGGCTTCGAGGCCGTCGGCACCCCTGGTGCGTACGCCTGGGCGGAGATCTTCACGCGGGACCCCGACAAGGTGGACGCGTTCTTCCCGGCCGTCTTCCCGTACTCCATGAAGCGGATGGAGGACGACTCGATGGACTTCCGCATGTTCGACGTCGGCGAGAAGACGGTCGTCGGCCGGATGAAGATGACGGAGGAGTTCCCGCCGGAGGTCCCCTCGTACATCAACGTCTACTTCGCGGTCGCCGACTGCGACGACGCCGTCGCCAAGGCCACCAAGCTCGGTGGCACCCTGCGCTTCGGCCCGGTGAACAGCCCCTTCGGCCGGTTCGCCGCCCTCAGCGACCCGCAGGGCGCGAGCTTCTCGGTCATCGACATGTCGACGACCGAGGGCGAGATGCCCAAGATCAGCGAGGTGTGAGGTCCCGGGCCCGGTTGCCCGTCGCCTCTTCCGGCCGTGGCATGATCGGTCCCATGCGTGAACGTGTGGTGGCCGCGTGCGACGGTGCATCGAAGGGAAACCCCGGACCGGCCGGCTGGGCCTGGGTCGTCGCCGACGAGACGGAGACCCCGGCCCGCTGGGAGGCGGGGCCGCTCGGCAGGGCCACCAACAACGTCGCGGAACTCACCGCGCTGGAACGCCTGCTGACCGCGGTCGCCCCGGACGTGCCGCTGGAGATCCGGATGGACTCCCAGTACGCCATGAAGGCCGTCACCACCTGGCTCCCCGGCTGGAAGCGCAACGGCTGGAAGACGTCCGCGGGCAAGCCGGTCGCCAACCAGGAACTGGTCGTGCGCATCGACGAACTCCTCGACGGCCGCACGGTCGACTTCCGTTACGTCCCCGCCCACCAGGTCGACGGCGACCGACTGAACGACTTCGCCGACCGCGCCGCCAGCCAGGCGGCCACGATCCAGGAGCCCGCGGGCAGCGACCACGGCTCACCCGAGCCGCCGCCCTCGCCCGACACCCCGAAGACCTCCCGCCCCGCCAAGGCCAAGTCGCCCCGGCGAAGCGGTGGTTCGGCCTCCTCGTCCCGCACGATCAAGGCGAAGTTCCCCGGCCGCTGCATGTGCGGCCGCCCCTACGCCGCGGGCGCGGACATCGCCAAGAACGACCAGGGCTGGGGCCACCCGGAGTGCCGTACGGCAGGGGCCTGATCAGTCGGTGTCGAAGGTGTAGTGCGCCCGGTGGTCCAGCAGGTCCGCCGGGCGTACGTCGTTCCAGGGCTTCATCGTCTCGCCGAGGTCCACCACGTCCGGTGTCCCGGCGGTCGGCAGATACCCCGAGCCGGGGTGCCTGCGCTGCCACTCGGCCCACAGCTTGTCGACGTAGGCGTGGTGCAGCCAGAACACCGGGTCGTTGGGGGAGACACCGGTCGCCATCTGGCCGCCGACCCAGACATGGACCCGGTTGTGCAGATTGACCCCGCGCCAGCCCTCCAGGTGGTTGCGGAAGCCGTCCGACGCGCTGTTCCAGGGCGCCATGTCGTACGTCGCCATCGCCAGCACGGAGTCGACCTCCGCCCGTGTCGGCAGCTCGCGCACGGAGGTGCCGAGCGAGCGGCGCAGGAACGTACGGCCGTCCACCCGCACGGATATCGGCCAGTTGCCCGTCGAGGCGGCGAACGGGCCGTCCGTCACCTGGCCGTCCCGGCTGCGGCCGGTGCCGCCGAGGAAGTCCGGCGCCCACAGTGAGGCACGCGGGGAGCGGTCCACGGACCAGTCCCAGTACGGCAGCGCGACCGAGGCGTCCACCGACTGCAAGGCCCGCTCGAACTCCAGCAGGTATCTGCGGTGCCAGGGCAGGAACGACGGTGAACGGTGGCCCGTACGTTCGCTGTTGTCGGTGTCGGACATGATGAACGCGTTGTGCGTGGTGACGAAGGCGTCGTAGCGGCCGCTGCGCTTCAGCTCCAGGACGGCGGCGACGAACCGCCGCCTCTCGTCGGCGGACAGGCTCGCCTGGTTCTTGCGGACGGTCATGTGCGGTACTCCAAAGCGGTGACGGGAAAGGTCAGTTGGCCGGGGACGCCGGGAACGGGAGGAGCGCCGCGCCCTGGAGTTCGTCGACCGCGGCGCGTGCGGCGGCCTTCGGGGTGGGCACCGGGTCGTAGTGGCTGACGACGCTGATCCAGCTGCCGTCGGCGTTGCGCATCAGGTGCAGCTCGACCCCGTCGATGAACACCGCGTAGTCGGCGCCGTGGTGGTGACCGCCGCCCGTGGCGGGCCGGCCCTGGATCCGGCGGCCCTTGTAGACCTCGTCGAAGGTGTCGGGGGAGTGGTGGTCGTGTGCGGTGGCCTGCGGGGCGACGGCGACCGTGGCGGCGACGGCGGCCGCGGCGGCGAGGGCGTGACGCCGGGTCAGTTCGGGCACAGGGGCAGTCCTTTCGGAGGGGGTGGTGGATGACCCCGTATGCCTATCGGTGCCGAAGGGGCGACTGCGACCGGTTGGCTACGATCCGGACAATTCCCGATATCTCGTGCAACCTTGAACGAAGATGATCTTGCTGTGAAGGGCCGGCCCTGAGCTCCGGAGGAGGAAATTCCACCGTGTGCGCCCCGCCTCGCAGGTGATCTTTTGCGCGGCGGCGCCTCGCCGGTGACCTGCCTCACCCGCGGAAGCTGGCGCAAACCCCTGCTACCCTGCGTCGTCAAATGACCGCTCTGAGTGATTCCCAGGGGTGCGCGTGAAGGTCGCCTGTGTCGGAGGCGGGCCCGCCGGCCTGTATCTGTCGATCCTGCTCAAGCTGCGGGACCCGTCCCACGACATCACCGTCCACGAGCGCAATCCCGAGGGCTCGACCTACGGCTGGGGCGTCACCTACTGGCGCGGACTGCTCGACAAGCTGCACGAACACGACCCCGAGTCGGCCCGCGCCGTCGAGGAGCACTCCGTGCGCTGGAACCACGGCGTCGCCCACGTCCGGGACCTGGCCACCCGCCAGGACGGCGACGAGGGCCACGGCATCGGCCGCCACCGCCTCCTGGAACTCCTCGCCACCCGCGCCCGCTCGCTCGGCGTCCGCCTGGAGTTCGAGCACGGCATCACCCCGGAGAACCTGCCCGACGCCGACCTGGTCGTGGCGGGCGACGGCGTCCACAGCGCGCTGCGCACCGCACACGCCGACCGTTTCGGCACGGAGGTCAGAGCCGGCCGCAACCACTACATCTGGCTCGGCACCACCAAGGTCTTCGACGCCTTCACCTTCGCCTTCGTCGAGACCGACCACGGCTGGATCTGGTGCTACGGCTACGGATTCGGCCCCGACCGCAGCACCTGCGTCATCGAATGCGCCCCCGAGACCTGGACCGGCCTCGGCCTCGACCGCGCCGACGAGGGCGACGGGCTGGCGCTGCTGGAGAAGCTCTTCGCCGACATCCTGGACGGCCACGCCCTCATCGGCCGCTCCTCGGCCGACGGCGGCACCCAGTCCCAGTGGCTGAACTTCCGCACCCTGACCAACCGCACCTGGTCCCACGGCAACCTCGTGCTCATGGGCGACGCCGCCCACACCACGCACTACTCCATCGGCGCGGGCACGACCCTCGCACTGGAGGACGCCATGGCCCTGGCGGACGCCCTGCACGAGCACTCCGCGCTTCCCGAGGCCCTGGCCCGGTACGAAGAGCGGCGCAAGGCCGAGCTGCTCTCGGTCCAGAGCGCCGCTCGGTACAGCGCCCAGTGGTACGAGAACCTCCCGCGCTACATCGACCTGCCCCCGGAGCAGATGTTCGCCCTGCTCGGCCAGCGTCACTCACCACTGCTGCCCTACGTCCCGCCCCAGCTCTACTACCGGATCGACCGGGCGGCCGGGCGCCTCGACGCCCTGCGCCGGTTCAAGCGCTGGCTGGGGCCGAAGATCGCACGGAACGTCCACGCGCGGGCCCTGGGCTCCCGCAAGGACTGAGCGATCGTCGAGAATTCCACTAGGTGAATGGCTATTCACCGACTAGGGTGAATAGCCATTCACCCTTTTTTCGTGCCTGGAGTGCCGATGGACGCGCCCGCTCCGATACCCCGCCCGCTCCGGGACCGGCTGACCGTCCCGGTGCTGGCCTTCGGCGGCATCCTCATGGCCGTGATGCAGACCGTGGTCGTTCCCCTGCTGCCGGACCTGCCACGGCTGACCGGTGCCTCACCCGGCGCCGTCTCCTGGATGGTCACCGCGACCCTGCTGTCCGGAGCCGTGCTCACCCCGGTCCTCGGCCGGGCCGGGGACATGTACGGCAAACGCCGCGTTCTCATGGCGGCGCTCGCGCTGATGGTCCTCGGCTCGGTGCTGTGCGCCCTGTCCTCCGACATCCGCGTGCTCATCGCCGCCCGCGCCCTGTCCGGCGCCGCCTCCGCCGTCGTACCGCTGTCCATCAGCATCCTGCGCGACGAGCTGCCGCCGGAGCGCCGGGGGAGCGCGGTGGCGCTGATGAGCTCGACCGTCGGCATCGGTGCCGCGCTGGGGCTGCCGCTCGCGGCCGTGATCGTGCAGTACGCGAACTGGCACACCATGTTCTGGGTGACCGCGGTCCTGGGCGCCGCGGGCGTCGGCTCGGTGTGGTGGGCGGTACGGGAGTCGCCGGTGCGCGAGCCGGGGCGGTTCGACGTGCCGGGCACGCTGGGGCTGGCCGCCGGGCTGGTGTGTCTGCTGCTCGGGGTGTCACAGGGCGGGCAGTGGGGGTGGGGCAGCGCGCGGATCGTCGGACTGTTCGCGGCGGCCGTTCTCGTCCTGGGCGTGTGGTGGTGGCAGCAGTTGCGTGCCGAACGACCCCTGGTGGACCTGCGGTTGGTGTCCCGGCCGAGCGTCGGTCTCTCGCACGTGGCCGCGCTGCTCACCGGGTTCGCCTTCTACGCCAACTCGCTCGTCACGGCCCAGTTGGTGCAGGCGCCCGAGGCCACCGGGTACGGGCTCGGGCTCTCGATCGTGCAGACCGGCCTCGTGCTGCTGCCGGGCGGCCTCATCATGCTGCTGCTCTCGCCCCTGTCCGCCCGTATCTCGGCGGCCCGTGGCCCGCGCGTCACCCTGGCGCTGGGCGCGGCGATCATCGCGGTGGGGTACGCGGTGCGGATCGCCGACAGCCACGACCTGTGGATGATCATGGTGGGCGCGGCGGTCGTGGGCACCGGCACCACGCTGGCGTACTCGGCGCTGCCGACGCTCATCCTGCACGCCGTCCCGGCCGGACAGACCGCGTCCGCCAACGGCGTCAACGTCCTGATGCGCACGATCGGGCAGGCCGTGTCGAGCGCCGTCGTCGCCGCGGTCCTGGTCCGGCACACCAGTCCCGTCGGCGGGCTCCCCGTGCCCACCCTGCACGGATATCTGCTCGCCTTCGGCATCGCGGGCGCCATCGCCCTGGCGGCCAGTGCGACCGCGCTCTGCATCCCGGGCGACCCGGACAAGGGCGGGACCCGGCGTTCCCGGGGAGCCCGGAAGGAGGTGTTGGAGGGAGCATGAGCACCGTGAGCACCCCACCCACCGTCTCCGACCCCGCACCCGCACGCCGGGACGCCGAGGCCACCAGGGCGGCGATCCTCAAGTCCGCCCGCTACCTCCTGGCCCGGCACGCCCACACCGACATCACCCTCAAGGACGTCGCCGAACGTGCCGGCGTCAGCCCGCCGCTGATCCTCAAGTACTTCGGCAACAAGGACGCCCTCTTCGCCCGCGTCATGTCCTTCGAAGCCGACGCGCAGGCGCTGCTGGACGCCCCGCTGGGCGAACTGGGCCGGCACATGGTCCGGCACGTCCTGGAGAGCCAGAGCGAGCGCGGCGCCGACCCCCTGCTGCGGATCGCGTTCGCCCCCCTGCACGGAGAACAGGGCGACATCCTGCGCGCCAACTTCCGTACCCAGGTCACCGAACACCTCGCCGACCGCCTCACCGGCCCCGACTCCGGCCTGCGCGCCGAACTGGCCGTCGGCACCCTGCTGGGCCTGGGCGTGATGTACGGCATCGCCCGCGGCCCGCATCTGAGGTCGAGCGCGATCGAGAACCTCGTCGACCGCTACGCCCCGGTCGTACAGGCCCAGTTGACGCCCTCCAGTCCCACGGACTAGCCGAACAACCGGTCCAGGAAGGCGTTTCCGAACACCCGGTGCGGATCGAGCCGGTCCAGGATCCCGGCCGCCTGATCCCATGCCCCGTCCCCGAGCGACGCAGGCACCACCGTGCCCAGCACCTCGTCGTCGTCCCACACCGCGTTCTCGGTGTAGGCCCAGCCCTTGGACCACTCGACGCGGGTGAGGGCGTCCGTGCCGTCGTAACGGTCCAGCAGGAACCGCTCCAGCTCACGCAGGAACTTCTCCGCGTACGGCGTCCCCGGCAGCGTCAGCACGTCCAGCCAGACGGCGGTGTCCCACTCGGGGTGGTCGGCGTCGGGGCGCAGCGCGGACAGCAACGGGGCCTCGGCACCGTCGAGTTCGGCGTCCGCCGGATGGTCCAGGCCAGTCACCCGGATCTCCATCGAGCCGTTGACCGGGAAGCGGCCGAGCGCGGCGTACGCGGCGACCCGCTCCCGGTAGAAGTCGGTGAACTCGGAGACGACCCGCTGCACTTGGGCCCTGCTGGTGAGGACGGCGTAGCCGTTGGCGTTGATCCGCAGGGTCGTGGGCTTGATGTAGAGCAGGGTGTTCTTGGACGGTCCCCAGATGTCCGCGGACAGGGTGGTCACCAGCCCCAGCGCCGCCGCGTCGGCCTGCGCGTTGCCGAGCACCGGCGCCAGATACCAGGCCGCGTCCGCGACCATCCGCCCGGCGAGATCCGCCACCAGCGTCGGGACGTTGTCGGAGAACGGGTAGTTGTACGGCGTTGTCACCCGCCGCGAGGTGAGCGGCTTCGTCGGCTCGACGCTCCACACCTTCAGCCAGGGGAACTCCGTGAAGGCGAACCAGATCGCCTCCACGCGCCCCGCCTCGTCCAGATGGCTCGCGAGGGTGCGGCCGTCGCCGCCGGGCGCGGCGAAGAGCTCCGCGGCCGGGATGTCCGTCCGGCTCACGCACCGCAGATTGCTGTTCGCGCCCACCCGCAGCACGACCTCGATGACGAGGGCCCGCCCGAGATGGGTCAGCAGCGCGGCGGCGTCGGCCTCGTCGCGCTCGTATCTCCGCAGGACATAGGCGTCACTGTCCTCGTCCCACACCACCGCCGTCACCGACAGCACCCGGTTGCTGAGCGAGCCGTACGTCTGCCCCGGCAGCCGCGCCTCGCCCCGCGCCGGTACGGCACTGCCGTGCGCGTCGATCGCCAGGGCGCCGCCGAGGCTGAGGTCGCCGGGGGCGGGAGCCGCGGTGAGCCCGAGGCCGTGTCCCTCCAGGAAGGTCAGGAGGGACTCCATCGAGACGCCCGCACCGGCCCGCACGGCGTTCGCCGCGTCGAGGGACATGCCGGTCAGATGGGCGGTCGTGTCGACCAGGAGCACCGGCGCGTCCGACGACGTGCCCTCGGTGATCGTCAGCGGTGACCAGCCGTGCGAGAAGCCCCGGGCGCGGACCCGCCAGCCGTTGCGCCAGGCCCAGTTGACGACGGAGACCGCCTGCTCGCCGTCGGCCGGCGCACAGGCCCACAGACCGACGGCGGTGATCTCGCCGACCCAGTTCCGGTACGCCGAGCGGTAGAGGGCGACGTCCTCGGGGAAGTCCGGCAACTCCTGGGCGGCGACGGCCGGATCGGCCGGCAGGAGGGTCAGGGCGGCAGCGCTGAGGAGGAAGCTTCTGCGGGTCCAGTTGTGAGTCACGGGGTCAAGCTAGGGACCTGCTTGACAGAGAGCGCTTGTCCGTCGAGCCCTTTCACTCTTGTGAGTGAATCATTCACAGGTGCCGCGCCGGAGGGGCCCGTTCCGCGCACAAGCGTGACGGATGACAGACTGACGCCATGGACGAGCGCACTTTCGGCAGGTTGGGTCAGCGGGCATCCGTCATCGGTCTCGGCACATGGCAGCTGGGTGCCGACTGGGGAGACGTCGACGACAAGGAAGCCCTTTCGGTACTGGAGGCCGCGGCCGAGTCCGGGGTCACCTTCTTCGACACCGCCGACGTCTACGGCGACGGCCGCAGCGAGCAGACCATCGCCACGTTCCTGCGCAGCCGCCCCGATCTGCATGTGTTCGTCGCGACGAAGATGGGCCGCCGCGTCGACCAGATCCCGGAGAACTACGTCCTCGACAACTTCCGCGCCTGGAACGACCGTTCCCGCCGCAACCTCGGTGTCGACCGCCTCGACCTGGTGCAGCTGCACTGCCCGCCCACGCCCGTCTACTCGAACGACGAGGTCTACGACGCCCTCGACACCCTCGTCGCCGAGGAGCGCATCGCCGCGTACGGCGTCAGCGTGGAGACCTGCGAAGAGGCCCTCACCGCGATCGCCCGGCCCGGTGTGGCGAGCGTGCAGATCATCTTCAACGCCTTCCGCATGAAGCCGCTCCAGAAGGTGCTCCCCGCCGCCCAGGAGGCGGGCGTCGGCATCATCGCCCGGGTGCCGCTGGCCTCCGGTCTGCTGTCGGGCAAGTACACCAAGGACACCGTCTTCCCCGAGAACGACCACCGCACCTACAACCGGCACGGCGAGTCCTTCGACGTCGGCGAGACCTTCTCCGGCGTCGACTACACGACCGGCGTGGAGGCCGCCGCCGAGTTCTCCGCCCTCGCCCCCGAGGGGTACACCCCCGCCCAGCTCGCGCTGCGCTGGATCATCCAACAGCCGGGCATCACCACCGTCATCCCGGGCGCCCGCAACCCGGAGCAGGCCCGCGCCAACGCGGCCGCCGCCACGCTGCCGGAGCTGTCCGACGAGACGCTCTCGGCCGTCCGGGACATCTACGAGCGGCGGATCAAGGACCAGGTCGAGAACCGCTGGTAGTCCGCGCGGACGGCGAGCCCGGTTGTTTGAACGATCAGGCACCGGGTTACCCGTCCCGCATGGTGCAGGCACCGGAGAGGCGTACCGGCCGTGACGAGACCGCGGACGAGCGAGCCGACCGTATGTGGGGCGAGCTCATGCAGGAGATCCGCGTCGCCCAGATGGGCGTGCAGATCCTGTTCGGGTTTCTGCTGACCGTCGTGTTCACCCCGAAGTACGCGGACCTCGGCCACACCGAGAAGGCCATCTACATCGTGACGGTCGTCCTCGGTGCCACCGCCACCGGCGCCCTCATCGGCCCGGTGTCCCTGCACCGCCTGGTCTCCGGCCGGCGCATCAAGCCGCGGGCGGTGGAGTGGGCGTCCAGGCTGACCTTCATCGGGCTGCTGCTGCTCCTCGTCACTACCGCCTCCTCGCTCCTGCTGATCCTCCGGGTGGCCACCCACGACGCGTTCGTGCCGTGGCTGGTCACCGCGGTCGTGGTCTGGTACCTGCTGTGCTGGTTCGTCGTGCCGCTGTGGATCCGGCACCGCTATACGACGAAATGAGTACGGCTACTCGGCCCGGTCCTGTGCGAAGAGCTCGGCGAGGAAGTCGTCGACCCCCGTCTTCTCGCTGCCCGGCGGGACCAGCTCGCGCGTTCTGCGCAGGAACGTGGTCACCGCCGGGGCCCACATGAAGACCACGGCGTGGTGCCGGCCGCCGTCGGGGTGGGCATTGCCGAAGAACTCGACCCGCAGCTCGTGCCCCATGCCCGTCGACACCGGACCCATGCGTACGTCTCCCACCCCGACCGGGCTGAACAGCCCCTCGGCGAGCATCTCCCGGTCGAGCCGCCAGCGGGCGAGCACCCGGCCGTCATGGCTGAACACCGCCGTGACGGCGAACGGGTCCGAGGCGTCGTAGGACAGGTGGGCGAGCACGGGAAAACGGTGCGCGACGCCCGCCTGGAGCTGCACGACCAGGGACTTGTGCACGAGGGGGTTCACCTGAGGGCCTCCGGGGAGAACGGACTTGGTTCCCTCTAGTACCCCCGTCGCGCACAAGATGCTCACTCCTGGGGGTGATTCCCGTGGGCCCCGCGCAACGCAGTGATGCACACGCCGATGGCCTGCTGCAACTCCTCCAGCTGCTGGACCATGTCGTCCTCGTAGAAGTCCTGCGCGTCGTCGAAGGTCAGCTCCTCGAACACCTTCGTCGCCTTCTGGAGACTGCTGTAGAACTTCGTCCGCCGTTCCTGGACCCGGAGTTCGGGGTCGGCCTCCACGGCCTCGACGACGAGGGTCTTCATGGTGTCGTAGGCCTCGGTGGCCCACTCGCCGGTGTCCTCGTCGTCCTCCAGCTCGTCCAGGAGCGACAGATGGCGCTCGGCCTCCTGGCGGAGGTCGACGGGCGCGTCGACGGTCTGACCGGCGGGGGTCTTGATCTGGCCGGACTCGGCGATCTGGCGGACGTAGCCGATCCGGTCCGCGGCGCGGCTCTCGGTGGCGACGGCCTTCTTCAGGTCGTCGGTGCGCACGACGTCACGGGCCAGCTCGGACTGGAGCTCCGGGTCCTCGCGCACCCGGTCGAGGAGCGCCTGGCGGGCCGCCCGCGCGGTGGAGGGGTCGGCGAGGATCGCGGCGCGCAGCGCGGTCGGGTTCTCGGCGACCTCCAGTGCCTTCGTCGGCCGGATGCCCTCCGCCTCGGCGGCCTCGGCGATGGCGGTACCGCGCTCGGACGTGGCGCTGTTGCGGGAGACGTAGTAGCCGAGCCACACGTCGGCGTCCGGCAGCTCCACCTCCTGGCCCGGCGTGAGCGCCTCGAAGTGCGGGACGAGACCGTCGTCGGCGGCCCGGTCCCACGCCTTGTAGTAGCGCATGACACGATCGGCGGAGCAGCCGGCGAGTTCGGCGAACTCCTTCGCCGACACCTTCGGCGTCTCGTCCGCGCCCTGGCCGCCGGGCCGTACGCTGCGCGCCACCATCAGGCCGAAGGCCCATCCGCCGGTCCGCGCGTAGGTCCCGAACTCACGCGCGTCTCGCGCCACGAGGTCGGACAGGGGCGCGGGAGACGACTCGGGCGTCGTCTCGGGCGACGTCTCGGACGGAGCGATCGCTAGGGTCACAGGTGTCTCTCCTGGGGAGGGGCTGGTGGGGCTGCACGAGTGCAGACCGGCAGCCTATATCGACCCATTGGCGATGCTTTGGCAGGCCCTCTGTGTCTAGTGGTCGAGGGCGTCGTGGAGCGCCGGGAGCAGGGTCTTCTCCGCCCAGTCCAGATACGCCGGCTGCGACTCGCCGCCGATCTGCACCAGGGCGATCTCCGTGAACCCGGCGTCCGCGTAGGGACGTACGGCCTCGACGAAGTCGTCCGGGTCGTCGCCGCACGGGATGGACGCGGTGACGTCGTCCGGCGTCACGAACTGGGTCGCCGACGCGAACGAATCCGGGTGCGGCAGCTCGGAGTTGACCTTCCAGCCGCCGCCGAACCAGCGGAACTGGTCGTGCGCCCGGTGCACGGCCGTGTCCCGGTCGGGGTCGTAGCAGACCGGCAGCTGGCCCACGCGCGGCTTGCCCGCGCCGCCGTGCCGGTCGAAGGAGTCGAGCAGGGCCGCCTTCGGCTCCGTCGCGATCACCAGGTCGGCGAGGCGGCCCGCGAGCGCGCAGGACTGCTCACCGGACACGGCGACGCCGATCGGCACCGGCTGGTCCGGCAGGTCCCACAACCGGGCCGACTCCACGTCGAAGTGGGTGCCGCGCCGGTTCACATGACCGCCCGCGAAGAGCGCCCGGATGATCTCCACCGCCTCCTCCAGCATCTCGTGCCGCACGTCCACGGACGGCCAACCACCGCCCACCACATGCTCGTTGAGATTCTCCCCCGAGCCGAGCCCCAGCCGGAACCGGCCCTGCGACAGCAACTGCATCGTCGCCGCCTTCTGGGCCACGACCGCCGGGTGGTAGCGGAAGGTCGGACAGGTCACATAGGTCATCAGCGGAATGCGCGAGGTCGCCTGCGCGGCGGCGCCGAGCACACTCCACGCGTACGGGGAGTGCCCCTGCGAGCGCAGCCACGGAAAGTAATGGTCCGAGGTCACCGAGAAGTCGAAACCCACCTCCTCGGCCCGCACCACATGGTCGACGAGCTCTCGGGGCCCGGCCTGCTCGGTCATCATCGTGTATCCGATTTGCACCATAAGCGGCGAGTCCCCTGGCTGGGCCGCGGAAAACGGCCGACGGGCATCTGGATCATGGGGGACCCACCGGGGGAGGATGCCCGCATGAGTGCGCGCCCCCTCCCCACGAGCACCCCGTCCGCCGAAGGCGTCGGCGCGTCCGGCGTCCACGCCTTCCTCGACGCCGTCGAGGCCTCGCCCGACATCGAGCCGCACAGTCTGATGATCCTGCGGCACGGCAAGGTCGTGACCTCCGGCTGGTGGGCGCCGTACACCGCCGACCGCCGCCATCTCCTCTATTCGCTCAGCAAGAGCTTCACCGCGACGGCCGCCGCCTTCGCCGTGGCCGAGGGACTGCTGCGGCTCGACGACCCGGTGATCTCGTACTTCCCGGAGTTCGACGCCGACATCACCGACCCACGCAGCCGCGCGATGCTGGTCCGCCACGTTACGACCATGGCCAGCGGCCACGCGGCCGAGACCCATGAACGGGCGCTGGAGACGGACCGCGAGGAGCCGGTGCGCGGCTTCCTCCTGCTGCCGCCGGACGCTGACCCGGGCACGGTCTTCGCCTACAACCAGCCCACCACCTACACCCTCGCCGCGATCCTCCAGCGGGTGACCGGCCAGTCCCTCACCGACTATCTGCGCCCCCGCCTCCTCGACCCGATCGGCATCGGTGACGTGGCCTGGCTGGCGGGCCGGACCGGACGCCAGCTCGGCTACAGCGGACTGCACGCCACCACCGACGCGATCGCCCGGCTCGGTCAGCTCTACCTCCAGGGCGGCACCTGGGAGGGCGAGCGGGTGCTGCCCGAGGGGTGGGTCGAGGAGGCGACCCGGTCCCACATCCCGAGCGGCGACGAGACCTGGTCGGCCGACTGGCGGCTCGGGTACGGCTACCAGTTCTGGATGTCCCGGTTCGGCTACCGCGGGGACGGGGCCTACGGGCAGTACTGCCTCGTGCTGCCCGAGCAGGACGCCGTGGTCGCGATCACCGGGGCCACCGACCAGATGCAGGCGGTGCTGGACCTCGTCTGGCGGCACCTGATCCCCGCGTTCGGCCGCACCACCCCCGAGGCGGACGCCTCGCTGGCCGAGCGGACGGCCGCGCTCGCCCTGCCGCCGGCCGCGGGCAAACCCGCCGTGCTGGAGACCGCGGTCGTGTTCACGCCGTACGACGGTGGCGGCGCCGAGCTTCCGAAGCTGACGGCGGTGGAGGTCGACGCGGCCGGGCGGCGGGTGACCTTCGTCGAGGACGGGCACCGCCTGGAACTGGGGTTCGGTGAGCCGGGATGGACCGTCACCGAGGCGCCGGTACCGGCCGCGGTGAGCGGCGGCTGGACCGACGAGGACACCCTGGTGCTCGACGTGGCGCTGCTGGAGACACCGCACCACGTCGAGGTGGCCTGCTCGCTCACCGACCGGACGTTCACCGCGAAGTGGCGCACACGGCCCCTGCACAGCTCCCGGATCCTGGCGATGCGCGCACCGTGACTCAGGCTGACGGCACCTCGAAGGTCCGCAGGACCGTCTCCAGGGCCTCCTGGTCGGCCGCGTCGTCCCAGTCCGCCGCCGGTGTCGTCCAGCGCAGCGAGTAGCCGCGCCCGTCGCCGATCAGGAAGCCCCGGCCCAGGGTCCGCACACAGACACCGTCGACGGTGGCGAGCCACTCCATGTCGGCGGCCTCGCGGCCCTGGTACGTCGTCGCGCGGATGTCCCCGAGGCGCCGGTAGTTCCCGGACTGCTTCAGTCCCGGCTCGACGTCGTCCCGCCAGACCGCGACCGGATCGTCGCCCACGCGTGTGCTGTAGGTGACGGCGAGGGTGCGCGGGTCGCCCTCGGCGCCGAGGACGACCCGGTACGCCAGATCGTCCTGCTTCCTCGTGCTCAGCACCTCCCAGCCCCGGGGAAGAGAGACGGAGAACCCCTGAGGCGCGGTGTAGCGCTGGAAGTCCGGGGACGAGGCGGACGGCGACGGCGACGGGGCCGCGGTGGTCGGCGGGGGAGTAGGAGTGGGGGTGGGGGTGGGGGTCGGCGTGGGGGTCGGCTTCGGTGAGGGCTGCGCCGTCTGTCCGCCGGTGGCCGAGGCGGTCGGTCTGACGGGCGGGGCGTCGGCCGCGGAGTCGTCGGAGTCCGTGGGCAGTTGACCCGTCGCCGCGAGGACCGCGGCGGTGACGGTGACCACGGCCAGCGCCGTGCCCGCGGCCATCGTGCGCCGGCTCCGGCCCGGCCCTGCCGCGTACAGGCGGCGCGGCCGGGGCGCGGGGTCCGCCGCCATCGACGCGTCGGGGTTCTCGGTCACGACGCGGGTCAGGGCCTCGCGGACCGTCTGCCGACTGAGCCGTTCCCGGGAGTTCTTGCGGAGCAGCCCCTGCACGGTCGGGGTGAGCGGCCCGGCCCGCACCGGGCTGCGCAGCGGCAGCCGGTCCACGCCCTTCAGCGTCGTCTCCGGGCTGTCCCGGTCCCGGAACGGCGGCCGCCCCTCGACCATCGTGTAGAGCATCGCGCCCAGCGCCCACAGGTCCGCCGCCGGCCCGATCCGCTCGTCCCGGGCCTGCTCCGGGGAGGCGTACGACGGTGCGCTCACCCGGGGAGCGAGGGTCGCGCCGGCCAGCCCGAAGCCGGTCACCACCACGGGGCCCCTGTCCCGCACGAACACCTGGCCCGGACTGAGCTCGCCGTGTGTGATGCCCTCGCCGTGCCCGGCCTCCAGCACGTCGAGCAGTTCCAGGCCGACGCGGGCCGCCCGGACGTAGGTGAACGAGCCCTGCCGCTTGAGGAGTTCGCCCAGCGGGGTGCCGTCGAGCCACTCGGTGACGGTCCACAGGGTGCCGTACTCCTCGACCGCGTCGACGACGACGGCGACCCGGCCGGGGGCCAGCCGCTCCATGGTCTCGGACATCCGGACGACCCGGGCGACGGCCCGCCGCGAACTCTCGCCGTCCGGATCGGGCGGCAGACCGATCTGGGTGAGGAGGCAGGGGCCACCGGCCTCGATGTCCTCGCCGTACCAGCAGACACGGTTGGTCTCGCGGTGGAGGACATCGAGGAGCCGGTACCGTCCCGCGATCAGCTCTTGTGTGGAGACGTGCGCCTTGACCATGGTCATCCCTCGCTGAACCCCTGGCTCTCACCTTTCCCACAGGTACGAGGGGCGCGACGGGGTGCGTTCAGCCGAACGGCAACTGCTTTCCTGACACACGGTCACCGGACGGGAATTGACGAAAGGTCAGAGAAGGCCGAATCGTTCCGCCCACCTCATGACGTCTCCGGTCGTCGCGTTGCCGCCGCACACCACCAGCCCCAACCGGACGCCCTCGCCGACCCGTTCCCGCACCCGCCGGGCTGCGGGCAGCAGACAGCCGGCGGCGGGCTCGGCCCACACCTTGGCGTGCTCGGCGAGGTCCAGCGAGCCCCGCACGGCCTCCCGGTCGGTGACCACGAGCACCTCGTCGACCAGCGCCGACACATGGTCGTACGTCAGCTGCGAGACCGCAGGCGCGCTGAGCGTGGAGACGATCGACGACAGGGCGACCGGCACCGGCCCACCCGCCTCCAGCGCCTCGGACATGGCCGTCGCGCCCTCCGTCTCCACGCCCCAGATCCGCACCCCCGGACGACGGGCCCGCAGCGCCGCCGCGACCCCCGCGATCAGCCCGCCGCCCCCGATGCTGACGAGGACGTCCGTGAGCTCACCGGCGTCCTCGGCGAACTCCAGCCCCACGGTGCCCTGTCCGGCGATGACCAGCGGATCGTCGAAGGGGTGGACGAGCGTCAGCCCCTCGTCCCGCAGCCGCGTCACGAGGGAGAACGCGCCGTCCATGTCCTCCGTCAGCCGTACCACCGCCCCGGCCGCCTCGGCGATCTCCACGGCACGGGCGGGTGCCGAACGCGGCATGACCACCGTGGCCTTCACCTGTAGGGCCGCGGCCGTCATGGCCAGCGCGATGCCGTGGTTGCCGCCGCTGACCGCCACCACACCGGCGGCCCGCTCGGCCTCGCCCAGCGAGAGCAGCTTCATGGTCGCCCCGCGGGCCTTGAACGAGCCGGTGCGCTGGAGCAGTTCGAGCTTGGCGGTGACCGGGGCCCCGAGCAGCGCGGACAGTCCGGGACTCGGCACGGTAGGGGTACGGACGACATGTCCGGCGATCCGCTCGGCCGCGGCTTCGATGTCGGAGATCCCGATCAAGGCACTCACCCTTCCGGCGCGGACGGTCCGCGCCGCTTCAGAATCACACAGCGCTTCGCGCAGGGCGCCTCAGAGGTCGCGTCGGACCAGGAAGTCCAGCAGGGCCCCCAGCTCGTGCAGGGCGCTCTCCTCCAGCGGCAGCTCGGTCAGCGCCGCCTCGGCGGCGTCCAGGTGGCGGCGGGCCTCGGCGAGCGCCGTCGTCCTGCCGCCCGCCTCCTCGACGAGGGCGGCCGCCTCCGCGGGCCGGTCGCCGGATTCCAGAAGCTCCGCGAGGTGCGGCGCGGCGAGGCCCGGGGCGTCGAGGCCGGGGGCGTCGAGGGCGGGGGCGTCGAGGGCGGCCAGCACCGGGAACGTCTTCTTCCGCTCCCGGAGATCGGCGTGGACGGGCTTTCCGGTGACGGCGGGATCGCCCCAGACGCCCAGCACGTCGTCCACGATCTGGAAGGCCACCCCGATGTGCCGGCCGGCCCGGTCCAGCGGGTCGACCACGGCCGCCGGGGCACCGCCCAGCAGGGCACCCAGCGCGAGCGCGCAGCCCAGCAGCGCCCCCGTCTTGTGCTCGGCCATCGCCCGGTACTCGGCCGGCCCCACCCGCCCCGGCCCGGTCCAGGGCCGGTCGGCGAAGAGCAGGTCGTCGGCCTGTCCGCGCACCAGATCGCCGAGCGCCCGGCTCACCAGCCGCAGCGCGGCGGGCCCCTGGCCGGTGACCGCGAGGGTCTCGACGGCCAGCGCGAACAGCGCGTCACCCGCCAGGACCGCGGGGCCGGTGCCGTACGCGTGCCAGACGGTGGCGCGGCCCCGCCGGGCCGGGTCGCCGTCCATGATGTCGTCGTGCGTCAGCGAGAAGGTGTGCAGCAACTCCACCGCCACCGCGGCCGGCACCCCGGCCCGCGCGGACGCCCCCGCGGCCTCCGCACCGAGCACCGCCAGCGCCTGCCGCACGCCCTTGCCCCCGGACGCGACCGTCGGCGCACCACCGACCTCGCACCAGCCGAAGGAATAGGCGGCCATCTCACCGACCCACGGATGCAGCCGATCGACGGCGGCCCGCAGCGCCGGGCGCACCAGCACCCGGCAGCGGTCGAGGACCTGAGGAACCTGGACGGGCTGCTTGAGGGCCGTCGTCACCGGGCGGCCTCCGGCTCCACGCCGAACTCGGCCTGGGCCCGCGCCACCATCTGCTGCGCGTGCCGGAGCCCGATGCGACCCAACACCACGTACAGATCGGCGAGTTCGGCGGCCGTCTCGGCCCGGTCGCGGCCCAGCCGGGCCAGCGACTTGGCCAGCCCCAGCCGCGCCAGCGCCTCCCCGCGCGGCTCGCTCATCGACCTGAACTCAGAGAGCGCCTGCTCGTACAACTCCCGGGCCTCGGCGTAACGCCCGGCCCGGTAGAGGACGTTGCCGCGCATCTTGTGGTTGTAGGCGAGCGCGCCGGAGAGGTTCATCGCCCGGCAGCCCGCCTCCGCCTCCGACAGCAGAGTCAGGGCTCGCTCCATGTCACCGTCACGCACGGAGACGATGTCGGCGAGCCCGCGCAGCGCCCAGGCGTGACCGCGCCGGTCGTCCGCCCGAGCGGCGACCTCCGCGGCCTCCTCGAAGAGCGCGTACGCCGTGTCGTAGGCACCGGTGTTGCGGTGCATCTGCGCGATGCCCTCCAGAGCCCAGACCGTGTGCCGCGCCTCCCCGCGCCGCCGGGCCTCGGCCAGCAACTGCTCGTGCAGCCGCCCCACGGCCTCGTAGTCGCCCTGGATCCGGCCGGTCTCCGCGAGCCCCGCCAGCGAGTAGCCGCGTACGACGACGTCCCCGCCGCGCTCGCCCAGTTCGGCCGCCAGACCCAGCAGCCGCCGGGCGAGGGCGAGCGCCCCGCGCTGCCGGGCCAGGGTGCCGCCGCTCCACAGGGCCCAGGCCATCGCACCGAGGTCACCGGCCTCCCGGGCCGACCGGTAGCTCGCCTTCCACGCCCGGTCGGCCTCGCCGACGCGGCCGAGCCGTCGATGCGCCTCGGCGACCGCCAGTCCGGACCGCGCCGCCTCGGCGCTCTTCCCGGCCTGCTCGGCGGCCCGCAACTGCTCGGTGCCGACGGCCAGTACCTCGGTCAGGGAGGAGTTCACGGACAGGGTGGTGAGGGCGCCCTGATATTCAGGGGCGAATGCCTTGCCGACCATGGATGCCTTTCGAAGTGCATGTATACGCGACATGTATACGCCTTGTGTATACGCGGTGCGTATAGTGCGCCGAAAACCCGCCCTGACCCGTTGCGGGCCAGGGCGTGTCACCTGTTGCCGATCAAGACGTGGAGGGGCCGGGCGGGGTTGCTCGTGAGGCGCAGATCACCTTCCGTCGTGGTCCGTCAGTGCTGCTGCGGCTTGTGCGGGGTCGCCTCGCTCGGTCGTACGACGACGTATCCCTCGCCCTCCAGCATCAGTTGGACCGCCTCACCCGAACCGCCGCGCAGCATCGAACCGATGGACTGCGAGCGGTGCAGCGAGGTCCGCAGGCCGGCGGTCCAGCCGACGACCGCGTCCGTGTCGACGTACACCGGGAACTGCGCCGAGACCGGGATGACCAGCGGATTGCCCTCGCAGACCAGACCGAGGCGGCCTTGCCCGGAGAAGACGCTGTTGAACAGGCCGCCACCACTGATGCCCGCGCCCTTCACGGTCGCGATCCGGTACGCCAACGAGGCGTCGAAACACAGGACGTTGCGGCCGTTGACCGTGAACTCGTCGCCCGGGTCGACATCGACGACGAAGCAGTTCTGCGCCTCCTGCGCGAACCACGCCTCGCCCTGTCCGCGCACGGCCATCAGGGGCAGGCCCTCGCCGGTGACCGCGCGTTTCAGCATGCCGCCCACGCCCTGGCCCTTGCGCTCGAACTGGAGGTTGCCGCGGTAGGCGATCATCGATCCCTGGCGGGCGAGCATCTCGCCGTTCACCGCGTACCTGATGCACTTGGCGTTCTCGACGGTCATGCCCGGCGCCGTGGCCGGCTGGACCATGTGCTCACTGGAAAACAGGTCACCCTTCATGAGGGCATGGTGTCCCGGAGGGTTTCGTTCCGTCACGGGGTCAGGCGCCGAAGAGCTGCGTCCAGTACGTCCCGGCCGAACCACCGCCCGCGAAGCCGACCCCGATGTGGGTGAAGCCGGGTGTGAGGATGTTGGCGCGGTGGCCAGGGCTGTTCATCCAGCCCTCGACGACCTCGGCCGGGGAGCGCTGACCGCAGGCTATGTTCTCGCCGATCGAGCGCTGTGTGGCTCCCGCGGCGGCGGCGCGGTCCCAGGGCCTGCTCCCGTCCGGCGCGGTGTGGTCGTAGAAGGCGCGGGCGATCATGTCCGTGCTGTGCGCCTGCGCGGCGGTGGTCAGACGGGGGTCGACGCTCAGGGGCGGCAGACCCTGCCGGGTGCGCTCACGATTGGTGAGGTCGACGACCTCGGACGCGGTGCGGGTCAGCTCGGTGGGGGTGAGAGGGCGGGCCCACAGGGCGGTCCAGTAGGTGTCGCCGGAACGGCTGTCGGGGACGTACGCCAGGCCCGCGTGCGTGAACGCCGGGTCGTGCAGGGTCTGTCGAGGCCGTGCGGTGCGCAGGCAGTGGTCGACGAACTCGGCCGGGGTGCGGGGGCCGGAGACGAGGTGTTCGCCGACGGTGACGTAGGTGTACCCGGTGGCGGTCAGGCGCTGGTAGACGGAGACGCCGTCGCGGCCCTCGACGCCGAGGCGGCCCGACGCGGCCATGGCGGCGGCGTGGGCGCGGGCGGCGGAGGTGAGCCGGGCGTCCAGGGCGACGGGGGGTGAACCGGCGGCGGCACGGGCGGAGTTGACCAGGCCGAGGAAGCCGTCGGGGTCGGGAGCGGGAGGGAAGGCGGGGGCGAGCGGTGGTGCGGGTGTCGGCGACGGGGTGGGTCGGAGCGTGGGCGACGGGGGCGGGTCGGCGGTGACTTCCACGCCGAAGTCCCTTGCCAGTCCCGCCAGTCCGTCGGCGTACCCCTGGCCCAGGGCGCGGAGCTTCCAGCCGGGGCCGCGGCGGTAGACCTCCGCGAGGAGCAGGACGGTCTCCTGCCGCGGTCGGGGTGGGGCGAACCGGGCCAGCGGACGCCCACCGGGTCCCGTGACGTCCAGCACGGGTGCCGGCAGCCGGCCCAGGGGAGTGCCGGGGTCGGACGGACTGGCGACGACCGTGACCCTGGTGGCACCGGCGCGCAGCCGTGCCGGATCGAGGGTCAGGGTGTCGCCGGTCAGCCGGGCCCCGGGGGCGGCGGGCTGGTTGTAGAACACGAAGTCGGCGTCGCCGCGGACCTTGCCGTCATCGTCGGTGATCAGCGCGGACACATCGAACGGGCCGGGGACCCGGACGGTCACGATGCCGCCCGGCAGGGGCAGATTGCCCCCGGGAACCAACTCGGTCATCGGGCCGTCCTGCTGGTGTCGTGGTGCGGAGCCCCGGGAGGGGGTGTCCGGACAACGTCCGCCCCCCAGTCCCGGGTTCCCGCCGCCTCAGTCCCTCAGCACGCCGGGCGCGATGTCCTCGTACCGCTCCACCCCGGCCGCCGAGCCGCGCAGTGTCTTCGCCCGCTTCCCGCAGAACGCCGACTCCAGCGTGCCGAACATCGTGTTGAGGACCGTCCCGTTGTTGGAGGTGTTGACGGCCGCGCTCAGGCTGCGCCCGCCGTCCTTCGAGGTGAACGCGTACGTGTAGTAGCCCTGGACGGCGCCCGTGTGGCCGTACACCTTGACCCCGCAGGACAGGGTCCGGCGGCGCAGGCCGAGGCCGTAGGACGTGTTGCTGTTGACCGTCCACCAGCGCTGCATCCGGTCCAGGCTCGCGGCGGAGGTGAGCTTGCCCCGCAGCAGTGCCGACAGGAACGTGTTGAGGTCCCCGGCGGTGGAGATGATCGAGCCCGCGCTCTGCGCCCAGGACGTGGTCTGCCGGGTGGCGTCGACGAGGGCCGCGCCGGGTGTGTCCGGGGTGAGGTAGCCGCGGGCGTAGCGGCCGGGGAGCTTCGTGTTCGGGTGGACGTAGAAGGTGTCGCGCAGCTTCAGGGGCTCGAAGATGCGGTTCTGGTACTCGGTCTGCACGGAGTGGCCGGTCAGCTTCTCGATGAGCATCCCGGCGACGACGAAGTTGGTGTTGGAGTACGCGTAGGCGGCGCCCGGGCGGTTGGTGCGGGCGTGCCGCAGGGAGCGTTTGACCAGCTCGCGGTAGGTGAAGACCTTGGTGCGGACGGCCTCGAAGCCCGGGACCGTGCGCGCGAACATGTCGTTCGTGTAGTCGTACAGACCGCTGCGATGGCTCAGGACGTGCCGCACGGTGATGCCGTCGTCGGGCAGCAGCCCCGGCAGATAGTGGTTGACGGACGCGTCGAGCCTGAGCTTCTTCTCGTCGACCAGCTGCAACAGCACCACGGCGGAGAACGTCTTGGTGACGGAGCCGATGCGGAACCGGTCGAGCGTGCTGATGGTGCGTCCGGTCTTGCGGTCGGCGACTCCGGTGACCGCCCGCTGCACTGTGCCGCGGTCGTCGATGCGGGCCAGCGCGCCGGGCGCGCCCTGCCGCACGGCCGTGCGCAGCACCGCGCGGACGCCTTCGAGGTCCGGTTTCGCCAGGGCCGCGGCGCCGGTCGGGGCGGGAGCGCTGTCCGCCGTGGCGTGCGCCGGGACCGCCAGCAGGGACAGCAGGACCGTCCCCGACACCGTTGCCGTGCGCAGTGTTTGTGATGCCATCCGACTGTTTCTCCCGTTTCTGGCGGTGAGTCCTCGATGCGAGATCGGTCACACGGACGCCGGGCAACCTTCTCGCATCCCGTCACATCTCCACAGCCGACGCACAGTTGGTCACCCGCTGATCACTGCGCGCTGCGGATTTGCAAAGTATTGCCCTGAAAAGCCAGAAAACCGATCATTTGGGCTTTACGTGGACATGACTCATCCGTAAGGGTTGCGAGCCGGGGCCCGACCAGCCCCCATGGCGCCCAACCGCGCCATGTCCCAGGGCGGTTGGTGATCCCGGCCGCCTTCGCACGAAGGAACCCTCAATAGTGCGTAGACCCCACATACGCAGCCTGGCTGTCGCCGTCGCGGTGGCGACGGCCGCCACGGGGCTCGCGGGCACGGCCTTCGCCGGCCCGTCCACGGCCAAGCCCGGCCAGGCCGCGGCCGTCACCGCCACGACCGTCGTCGACGCGGCCCGCGCCGCCGCGTTCGCCCACGCCTCCGCCACCGGTGTGGCCCAAGGCGACGAACTCCACGCCCAGGACGTGCTGATCGACCCGGAGGGCGCCCGGCATGTCCGGTTCGTCCGGGCGCATCAGGGCATGCCCGTGCTCGGCGGCGATCTCGTCGTCCACCTCACCGAGCGGCTGACCTACGCGGGTGTCACCCGGGCGGCCGACCACACGGTCGCGCCCAAGGCCGCGCGCGCCCGGCTGACCGCCGGCCAGGCCCAGGAGAAGGCCGCCGCCGTCGCGAAGGGTGACGCGGAACCGGCGGAACTGGTCGTCGACGCCCGTGACGGTGCCTCGGCCCTCGCCTACCAGGTGCGGGTGACCGACAGCGCCACCACCGAGGCCGGCGGCTCCCGCACGGTCGTCGTCGACGCCCTCACCGGCAAGGTGCGCAGCAACACGCCCGACAGCGACGAGTTCCTGTCGCCGAAGCTCGTCGACACCCTGCGCGAGCGCGGCGAGACGCTCGACCCGGCCACCGGCACCGCCCCGCAGGCCTCGGCGCTCGCGACCACGGCGTCCGGCACCGGGTCGTCCCTGTTCGCCGGCAAGGTCCCGCTGACCACCACCAAGACGGGCAGCCGCAGCTATCTGCTGAAGGACCCCAGCCGCTGGGGCACCGAGACCCGGGACGCCAAGGGGCAGGAACTGGAGAACTTCACCCGCGGCAAGAAGTTCACCTCCACCACCAACAAGTGGGGCAACGGCACCGTCTCCAGCCGGGCCAGCGCCGCCGTCGACGCCCAGTACGGCATCACCAAGACCCTGGACTTCTACAAGAAGACCTTCGGGCGCAAGGGCATCGCCAACAACTCCAAGGGTGCCAAGGCGATGGTCCACTTCGGCAACAAGGTGGCCAACGCGTTCTGGGACCCGACCTGCGGCTGCATGCTGTACGGCGACGGTGACGGCGACATGTTCAAGAAGCCGCTGGTCGTCCTCGACGTCACCGGCCACGAACTCACCCACGGCGTCGTGGACTCCACCGCCCGCCTGGAGCCCACCCGGGTGGACGCGGACGGCAACCAGTACGGCGAGGCCGGTTCCCTCAACGAGTCCCTGGCGGACATCTTCGGCTCGAACGTCGAGTTCAGCGCCAACAACCCGAAGAACCCGCCGAACTACCTCCTCGGCGAGAAGCTCGGCCTGGACCAGAAGTTCCTGCGCCGCCTGGACAAGCCGTCCCTCGACGAGCTCGAAGGCGCCATCGACTACTGGGCGCCGGCCGTCTACGACGCTGAGGTGCACGCCGGATCCGGCGTCTCCTCGCACGCGTACTACCTCCTCGCCGAGGGCAGCGGCCGCAAGAAGATCGGCAGCGTCACCTACGACTCGCCGACCATCGACGGCCTGCCGGTGAAGGGCATCGGCCGCACCAAGGCCACGGCGATCTACTACCGCGCCCTGACCCGCTACATGGTCTCCACCACCGACTTCCACGACGCCCGCGTGGCGACGCTGAAGGCGGCGAAGGACCTCTACGGGGCGGGCAGCACGGAGTACAAGGCGGTGAACCGCTCCTGGGCCGCCGTGAACGTGACCGCGGCCAACACGCCCGCGGCACGGCGCTGATCCACCGGTCCGGCCGCCGGGTGCCTCGCATCCGGCGGCCGGACCGCTCGACACAGAGCGGACAGAGCCGACGCACAGCCAATTCTGTTTCTTTTATTGACGACGGAAAAGAACCCTCATAGGTTTCCGGCCATGCACCCGACCCCGCGTGCCGAGACGTTCCCCGTCAACACTCCCGCCACCCCCCAGGTGTTCACCACCGTCCTCACCCAAGGCCCCCTCGCCCGGCTGGAGGTGGCCCGGCGCGTCGGGCTCTCACCGGCCGCCGTCACCAAGGCGGTCCGGCCGCTGATCGAGGCCGGATACCTGGTGGAGGACGTGGACGAGGAGGCCCGGCCCGCGCTCGGGCGCCCCGCCAACCTGGTCCGGGTCGACGGCGGCCGGGCGCTGTTCATCGGCGTCAAGGTCACCGGCGACGAGATCATCGGTGTCCTCACCGATCTGTGCTGCCGCATCCGCCACGCCCGCCGCACACCCCTGCCCGACCGAGCCCCGAAGGCGGTCCTGGCGTCGATCGCCGAGCTGACGCGGGACCTCCTCGCCGAGGCGGACGACCTCCGGACACCCGTCCTGGGCCTCGGCGTCGCCGTCTCCGGAGACGTGGACCGCGGCGAAGGGGCCGTCCGCTACTCGCCGTTCCTCGACTGGCGTGACGTGCCGCTCGCCGAACTCGCCGCCATGACCACGGGGTTGCCGGTCACCGTCGACAACGACGTGCGGGCCCTGACCGTCGCCGAGCAGTGGTTCGGCGCCGGCGCCGGACTGTCCGACTTCGCCGTGGTGACCGTCGGCGCCGGCATCGGCTGCGGTCTCGTCGTGCACGGCCGCGTCGTCGCCGGGGCGCACGGCGTGGCCGGGGAGATCGGCCATGTCACCGTCGACCCGGCCGGCCCGCTCTGCCACTGCGGCAACCACGGCTGTGTGGAGGCGATCGCGGGGGAGGCCGCCATCGTCCGGCAGATCCGGGAGGCCACCGGCGTCGAACTCGCCGACGCCGCCGAGGCCCTGGCCATGGCCCACCGGGGCGTCCCCGGGGCGCGGGAGGTGTACGCGCGCGCCGGCGAGGCGATCGGCCGTGGCATCGCCACCGTCGCCAACCTCCTCGGCCCCGAGCGCGTGATCATCTCCGGCGAGGGCCTGGCCGCCTACGACCTGTTCGCCGAGCAGATCCGTGACGCCTTCGTCGCGGCCGCCTTCGGCTCCGCCGCCCAATGCGACGTCCGTACCCGCCCGTTGCCCTTCGAGGAGTGGGCGCGCGGAGCCGCCGCCACCGCCATCCAGTCCTTCATCCGAGCCGACAGCTGAATCGAGCCGACCCCAGGAGGTACGACCCATGCGGTCATCCTCGTACTTCGCCATGCCCGCGCGAGCCCTGCTGGTGCTCGCCCTGACCGCGGTCGCCGTCCCGACGGCCCACGCCGCCGACACCGCCCCGCCCGCCCTCGCCGCCAAGCCGTACATGGGCTGGTCCAGTTGGAGCATGCAGTCCTCCAAGTACCCCGGCCTCAACCCGGACGGCGACTACAGCTATCTCACCGAGGCCAACGTCCTGAAGCAGGCCGGCGCCCTGGCCGTCAAGCTGAAGAAGTACGGCTACGACCACGTCAACATCGACGCCGGCTGGTGGATGGACAAGGCCTGGAAGTCCGGGTTCGACCAGTACGGCCGCCAGAAGCCCGACCCCGGCCGCTTTCCGCGCGGCATGAAGGCCGTGGCCGACGACCTCCACGCCAAGGGCCTCAAGGCCGGCATCTATCTCCCGGCCGGTCTGGAGAAGGGCGCGTACGGCGACGGCAAGACGCCGATCCGGAACGCGGACGGCTGCACCACCGCCGACATCGTCTACGACGACCTGCGCACCACCAACGGCTGGGACAGCTCCTACAAGCTCGACTTCGCCAAGCCCTGCACCTCCAAGTACATAGATTCGCAGGCGCAGTTGATCGCTGACTGGGGATACGACTTCCTCAAGCTGGACGGAGTCGGTCCCGGTTCCGGCAAGAGCGGCGACCAGTACGACAACGTTGCCGACGTGGCCGCCTGGAACAAAGCGATCGCCGCCACCGGCCGCCCGATCCACCTCGAACTGTCCTGGTCCCTGGACATCGGCCACGCCACCGACTGGAAGACGTACGCACAGGGCTGGCGCGTCGACACCGACGTTGAGTGCTACTGCAACACCCTCGTCAGCTGGGAGAACTCCGTCGACGACCGCTGGGACGACACCCCGGCCTGGACGCGGCACGCCGGCCCCGGCGGCTGGAACGACCTCGACTCCCTCGACGTCGGCAACGGCGAGATGGACGGCCTGACCAAGGCCGAGCGACAGAGCTACGCCACCCTGTGGGCCATCGCCAAGTCCCCGCTCTACACCGGCGACGACCTCACCCGCCTCGACTCCTACGGCCTCTCCCTGCTGACCAATCGCGAGGTCATCGCCGTCGACCAGGGCCCCAACCCGCCCGCGCACCCGGTCACCCCGTCCGACCCCCAGCAGGTGTGGGCCGCGAAGAACACCGACGGCACCTACACCGTCGCCCTGTTCAACCTCGCGGACAAGCCGGCCTCGGTGACCGCCGACTGGTCCACCCTCGGCTTCCAGGGCAAGGCGGCCGTCCGCGACCTGTGGAACCACGAGAACCTCGGCACCCACAAGGGCAGGATCACCGAGGCCCTGCCCGCCCACGGCTCCCGCCTGTTCACCGTCACCCCGCGCGGTACGGCGCTGCGATGGACCGGCATCGAGGCCGAGGCCCCGTCCAACACCCTCGCCGGCAACGCCTCCGTCGCCGACTGCTCCGCCTGCTCCGACGGCAGGAAGGTCGGCAACCTCTACGTCGGCGGCAAGCTGACCGTCAACAACGTCATGGCCGCCGAGCCCGGCACCTACCAGATCAAGGTCTCCTACGTCAGCGGTGACGCCCGCTCGGTGAACGTCTTTGCCAACGGCGGCGCGGGCACCGGCCACAAGTTCCCCTCCACCGGCGACTGGGGCACGGTCTCCAGCGTCTACGTGCCCGTGACCCTCAAGGCCGGTACCAACACGGTCACCTTCGACAGCGGCACCGGCTACGCGCCGGACATCGACCGGATCGACGTCCCCCAGTCCTGACCCCCACCAGGAGCCGCCATGACCACCGAACCCTCCAGACGCGGCCTGCTGGCCCTCGCCGCGACGACCGGTGCCCTCGCCGCGCTGCCGACCTGCACCGCCACCGCGGCCCCGGACCGGCCCGCCGCCGACTCACCGTCGTACGAAGGCAGTTCCCGCACCACGCTCCGGTGGCAGGCCCCCGCCGACGAGCACTCGATGATCGAACAGGGCCTGCCCGTCGGCAACGGCCGGCTCGGCGCCCTCGCGAGCAACGACCCCGGCCGTGAACTCCTCCTCGTCACCGACGCCACGATGTGGACCGGCGGCCTCAACGACACCCTCGACACCGACGGCCAATTCCCCTACGGACGTGCGGATTTCGGATCCTTCACCCTGCTCGCCCGGCTGACCGTGGACATCCCCGACCACGACCTGTCCGCCGTCAACGCCTACCGCCGCACCCTCGACCTCGCCCGAGCCGTGGTCACCACGTCGTACGTCCGCTCCGGTGTCACCTACCACCGGGAGATCTTCGCCAGCCACCCCGACGACGTCATCGTCCTGCACTTCACCCAGAGCGGCGGCGGCCGGTACACCGGCTCCGTGACCTTGGAGGGCACGCACGGCGAGGACGCGACGGGCGTCTCCTTCGGCGCTGCCCTGCCCAACGGGCTGCGCTACGGTGCCGCGGTCCAGGCGTACGGCAGCGGCGGCCGGGTCGCCGTCAACGGCACCCGCGTCGACTTCTCCGGCTGCCACGAGCTCACCGTGATCGTCAGCGGCGGCACCAACTACGCGCCGGACGCGAACGCGTACTACCGCGACCCCTCCCTCGACCCCGAGAGGCTGGCCCGCACCAAGGTCCGCGACGCCGCCGCGCACCCGGCCGACACCCTGCTGCGCACCCATGTCGCCGACCACCGCGCCCTCTTCGGGCAACTCGACCTCACCCTCGGCACCTCCACGCCCGCCCAGCGCTCACTGGACACCTGGGAGCGGCTGAGGGCCCGCGCCCGCGACGGAGTGCCCGACCCCGAACTGGAGGCCCAGTACCTTCAGTTCGGCCGGTATCTGATGATCGCCGGGTCACGGGACAGTCTCCCGCTGAACCTCCAGGGCCTGTGGCTGGACGGCAACGACCCGGACTGGATGGGCGACTACCACACCGACATCAACCTCCAGATGAACTACTGGATGGCCGACCGGGCGGCACTCCCGCGGTCCTTCGACACGTTCACCGACTACTGCCTCGCCCAGCTCCCGTCCTGGACGGACCTGACCCGCCGCCTCTTCGACGACCCGCGCAACCGCTACCGCAACTCCACCGGCAGGAACGCCGGCTGGACCGTCGCCATCTCCACCAACCCGTACGGCGGAGGCGGCTGGTGGTGGCACCCGGCGGGCAACGCCTGGCTGTGCAACTCCCTCTGGGAGCACTACGAGTTCAGCGGCTCCCGCACCCATCTGGAGAAGATCTACCCCCTCCTGAAAGGCGCCTGCGAGTTCTGGGAGGCCCGGCTGCTCACCATCACCCTGCCGGGCACCACACGGGAAGTGCTCGTCGCCGACAGCGACTGGTCGCCCGAACACGGGCCGCTCGACGCCAAGGGCATCACCTACGCCCAAGAGCTGGTGTGGGCACTCTTCGGCAACTACTGCACGGCGGCGGCAGAGCTGAAGCGGGACAGCGGCTTCGCCGACACCGTCGCCGGTCTGCGCAAGCGGCTCCATCTGCCGCAGGTCAGCCCGAAGACGGGGTGGCTGGAGGAGTGGATGTCCCCCGACAACCTAGGGGAGACCACCCATCGGCATCTGTCCCCGCTCGTCGGCCTCTTCCCCGGCGACCGCCTCCGCCCCGACTCCCCGCCCGACCTCGTGGCGGGCGCGACCGCCCTGCTCACCGCCCGGGGCATGGAGAGCTTCGGCTGGGCGAACGCCTGGCGCGCACTGTGCTGGGCCCGCCTCAAGAACGCGGAGAACGCCTACCAGCTGGTCGTCAACAACCTCCGCCCGTCCACCGACGGCAGCAACGGCACCGCGTTCAACCTCTTCGACATCTACGAGGTGGAGCGCGGCCGGGGCATCTTCCAGATCGACGCCAACTTCGGCACCCCGGCCGCGATGATCGAGATGCTCGTCCACTCCCGTCCGGGCCACATCGAACTGCTCCCGGCACTTCCGCAGGCCTGGGCCGCTTCGGGAGCCGTCAGCGGGGTAGGGGCGCGGGGCGGATTCGTCGTCGATCTACGGTGGAGGGATGGGATACCGATCGAGGCACACATACGGAGCGTCCACGGCCGTACCACGACCGTGGAGTACGGGGGATCGAGGCGCACGGTGACGCTGCGACCGGGCGCGTCGGTCACACTGAAGGACTTCGACCGATGACCCGGGCCCGCCGCCTGCTGGCCGCCACCCTGACGGCCGTGGCCCTCCAGGTCACCCCCGCCTCGGCCGCCGACAGTCCGCCCGAGGGCGTCGTCACCTGGGGTGCCAGCGCCGACCGCATGGGTGACGGGGTCGCCGACCGCGGCTATCGCATGGTCGTGCACACCAGCGTCGCCGGCCGGGACCCGCGTATCCGGCTCTCCAACGCCTTCGGCGACCGGCCGGTGACCTTCGACAGCGTCTACGCCGGGATCCAGCGGGAGGGCGCCGAGCTGGTCCGCGGCAGCAACCGGCGGCTCGGTTTCGGCGGCGCGGACTCCGTCACCGTCCCGGCCGGTGCCACCGTCTACAGCGATCCGCTGCCCGGGAAGCTGCCCGCCGGAACCGACCTGGTCGTCAGCGTCCACACCCCTGACGCGGCAGGCCCGGTCACCGGGCACTGGATGGCCATGCAGACGTCGTACCTCGCCGAGGGCGACCACACCGCCGAGGAGAGCGGCGCCCGGTGGGCCGCGTCGATCGGCTCCTGGTTCTACCTCGACGCGGTCTCCGTGCGGGCCGCCCCGGACACCGGTGCCGTCGTCGCGCTCGGGGACTCCATCACCGACGGCTGGCGGTCCACGACCGACCTGAACCGCCGCTGGCCGGACTACCTGGCCCGACGGCTCCAGAAGGCGCGGACCACGGTCAAGGGCGTGGCCAACGAGGGCATCGCCGGGAACCGGGTGCTCACGGACGGCCCCGGCCAGAGCGCCCTGAACCGACTGGACCGGGACGTCCTCTCCCAGCCGGGTGTGCGCACGGTGTTCCTCTTCGAGGGCGTCAACGACATCAAGTCCCACACCGGTGTCACCGCCCAGAACATGATCGACGGCTACCGGGAGATCGCCGACCGGGTGCACGCGGCCGGCAAGTGCCTCGTCGTCTCCACCGTCGGCCCCTTCAAGGGCTGGTCGGAATGGGACCCCGCCGCCGAGACCGTACGGCAGGAGGTGAACCGGTTCATCAGGGACAGCGGGGAGTTCGACGCGGTCACCGACTTCGACCGCATCCTGCGCAGCCCCTACGACCACGAGCGGATGCTGCCCTTCTTCGACGGCGGCGACCACATCCACCCGGGCGACAAGGGCATGCAGGCGATGGCGGACGCCGTCGACCTCGACGGCCTGGAGTGCGACGGGAGTTGACGGGCCGTCACTGCGGGGCGATCAGGCCCTCGCGATAGGCGACGGCCACCGCCTCGGTACGGCTCGCGGCACCCAGCTTGGCCAGGATGTTGGAGACATGGACGCTGGCCGTCTTGCCGCTGATGAACAGCTCCTCGCCGATCTGCCGGTTGCTGCGGCCGAGGGCGAGGAGCCGCAGCACGTCCTGCTCACGGGCGGTCAGCGGCGAGGGTCCGGACGCGGCCTTCGGCGCCGCGGACAGCCGTCCCCGGCGCATCAGCGCGTCCGTCTGCTCCAGCAGGAGCGTCGCCCCCAGCCGTACGGCGGCCTCCCGCGCCGCACCGGCCTCGACGGCCGCCTCCTCGCGCCGATCCGCCGCCAACAACGCCTCCGCGTAGCGCAGTTGGCAGCGGGCGTGCTCATAGGTGTCACCGAAGTCGAACGCGGCCACGGCCTTCTCCCAGGCCGTCACGTCCGGACCGGACACCGCCCGCACCCACTCCGCCTCGGCGCGTGCCAGCCACGCCTGCCCTTCCGGACCCTGGGGATTCCCGTCGTCGCCGCGGGCGGCCGAGTGCCGGGCCAGCTCCACCAGTTCGTCCGCCGGGGCCGCCCAGCGTCCCGCGCCCGCGTCGTCACCGCTCGACCTCAGCCCGGCGGTGGTGTCCGCGACCGCGGACAGCGCGAGCGCGGCGAGCCGGACCGCGACGTCGGGGCGGGTGCCCGCGTCGTCGGTGAGGGCCTTCACGGACGAGCGAACCTGCTCCACCGCCGCCTCGGCGTCCCCGCGCAGCGACGCCGCCTCGGTCAGCGCGATGGCCGCGACGAGGGTGGCCATCCAGTCGAAGTGGCCGTGGAGCAGGGCGCGGGCCCGGTCGACGGCCGTGAAGTCGCCGCGGGCGAGGGCGACATAGAGCGCGGGACCGGCCGCGTATCCGTCTATCGCCGGCAGCGTCCCGGCCCCGTTCGCCGCCCGGAGCGCCTCGTCCCAGCGGCCCAGCGTGTACAGCACCAGAAGCTGGAGATGCCGCATCGCCTGCGGGTACAGCGAGGACAGCAGTCCGGCGCGCCGCGCCCGGTCGATGCCCTCGGCCAGATGGGGGAGCGCCTCTTCGAGATCGCCGGACTCGTAACTGCCGATGGCGAGGTTGAACAACGCCCGCAGCTCCACCGGCGCGTTGCCCGAGCTGTGCGCCAACTCCCGGGCCTGCCCCAGCCGTTCGCGCCCCTCCGGGGTGCGTCGGCCGGCGCCTTCGAGGCCGGCGAGGGAGATGAGCAGGTCGGCCCGCGCGTCAACGGCCCCGAGCTGCTCGGCGACTCGCAGCGCCTCGTGCGCGATCCGCAACGCGGTCTCGTTCTCGCCGACATGGCGGGCCGCCATCACATGGGTGGCCGCCGCCCACACCCACGTCCGCGACGGCGGATCGGCCGGGATCAGGGCGAGCGCCTCGCTGCTGTAGGCGAACGCCGCGGTCAGACTGTCGACGCTGATCAGGTTCCCGGCGAGGGTGTAGCGGACCCGGGCGGCGAGTTCGGAGTCGGCGTCCTGGTCGATGCCGGCGAGCGCGGACCGGGTGAGGGAGACCGCCCGATGCGACTCACCGGCGTGCGCTGCCGCGGCGGAGGCGCGCAGGGTGAGCGTGACCCGGTCCTCGGAGGGCCGCGCCGACGCCTCCACCGCCGACCACAGGTCGAGGGCCGCCTCCAGATGCCGTAGCTCCTCGGCCGGCGCCCCCACCCGCTGGGCGTGATCGGCGGCCTCCAGCGACGCGGCCAGGGCCTCGGCGAGATCATGGCTCTCGCGGTAGTGGTGGGCGCGCTCCGCGGCGGACTCGGCCCGACGGCCCCGCGCGGACAGCAGCCGGGCGAACGCGCCGTGCAGCCGGGCCCGTTCACCGGGCAGCAGATCGGCGTAGACGGCCTCACGGGCGAGTGCGTGCCGGAAGGAGTAGGTGTCCCCGTCGCCCGGTACCAGAAGCTGCCGTCCGGCGGCCTCGCGCAGCGCCGTCTCCAGCTCGTCCTCGGGGAGTCCGACCGCCTCCCGCAGCAGGTCGTGCTCCACCCGCCGCCCGGCCACGGCGGCCGTGCGCAGCACGAGCTGGGCGGTGTCCGACAACTGCTCGAACCGGATCAGGAGTACGTCGGCCAGCCCGCTCGGCACCCCGCCGACCTCGGTGTCGGTCGCGGCGACCAGCTCCTCGGCGTAGAAGGCGTTGCCTTCGGCCCGTTCGACGATCCGCCGGACCGTGGCGTCCGGCAGCGGCCGCTCCCGCAGCGCCTGCACGAGCTGCGTCACCTCCGCGTCGCCCAACGGCCGCAGCTCAAGGCGCTCCACGGCGGGCAGCCGCACCAGCTCGGCCAGCAACGGCCGCAGCGGATGACGCCGGTGCAGATCGTCGGCACGGTACGACGCGAACACCGCCAGCCGATGCGTGGGCGCCCCGCCGGCCGGGCGCTGGAGAATGCCCCGGCTGAGCAGGAAGCGCAGCAGATCCCGCGAGGACTGGTCGGCCCAGTGCAGATCCTCCAGCACGACCAACACGGGGGCCACGTCCGCGAGATCGGCCAGGAGCCCCGCGATGCCCTCGAACAGCTGGAGCCGGCCGCCGCTGCCCTCGCCGCCCAGCAGCCGTTCGGCGACCGGATGACCGGCGAGCACGGGGGCGAAGCGCTCGTCGGAGGCGAGCACACCGAGGATCTCGGTGAACGGCAGATAGGGCAGACCGACGTCCCCGAGGTCGACACAGTGCCCGGTGAGCACGGTCATCCCGTCCCGGGCGGCGCTCTGCGTGACCTCGTCCAGCAGCCGGGTCTTGCCGACCCCGGCATCCCCACCGATGAGAACGGCCCGAGCGGCCCCGCCGCGCGCACCTTCAAGGACCGTGGCGAGGCGGGCCAGTTCGTCGTCACGCCCGACGAGTGGCGAGGAGAAGGAGGTCAGAGGCACGCATCCATCCTGTCACTGTGCCGACCCGTTCGGGCGCGGGGGGAGCTTGCGGCGCTCAGCCGCGCAGCGTCCTCGCCCAGTCCGCGGGCACCCGTCCCGCGGGCCCCGGCGCCGGCTGGTCCGCCGGGTGGCTGTCGGGCGGGGTCAGCGCGGGCCCCGACTCGAACATCTCCTTGGTCTGGAAGTTCCAGTACCAGTCCTCGCCGGGCTCGTAGCTCTGCACCAACGGATGCCCGGTCTCCTGGAAGTGGGCCGTGGCGTGCTTGGCGGGGGAGGAGTCGCAGCACCCCACGTGCCCGCACTGCGCACACCGCCGCAGATGGAACCACCATCCGCCGACGGCGTCGCAGTCCACGCACCCGCTCCCGCTCGGCGGCACGCTGGGGTCCAGGCCCTGGATGTCGGTCATGCCAACTCCTCCATGGTGTCGGTCTCCTCGGCGGTGAGCGGCAGCAGCACCTGGAAGCGGGTGTCACCCGGCTCGGACTCGACCTGGAGCGTGCCGTGGTGCTTGTTCACGACGATCCGCCACGAGATGTCGAGCCCGAGCCCCGTGCCCTCGCCGACCGGCTTGGTGGTGAAGAACGGGTCGAAGATCCGGCCGCGGATCTCCGGCGGCACTCCGGGCCCGGTGTCCCTGAACTCCACCAGCAGCCGCTCGTGCTCCAGGGCGGTCCGCACGGTCAACGTCCCTTCCCCGCCCGCCCCGTTGATCGCGGCGACCGCGTTGTCTACGAGGTTCGTCCACACCTGGTTGAGCTCCGCCGGGTACGCGGGGATCTTCGGGAGTGTGCGGTCGTACTCCTTGACGACCTTGATCTGCCGCCCGATCTTGCCGGAGAGCATCAGCAGGGTGCTGTCGAGGAGTTCGTGGACGTCGGCGTTCTGGAAGGGCGCCCGGTCGAGCTGCGAGTACTGCTTGGCGGCATCGACGAGATGCGAGATGCGGTTGGTGGAGTCGTTGATCTCGTCCATCAACAGCTCGGTCTCGACGGTGTAGTTGAGCCAGCCGATCGCGTTCGGCAGAAGCTCCTCGTCCACGGCCGCCGCGACCTGATTCAGCCAGTCCACGTCGAGCCCGGCCTGCACGAAGGTGGGGGCCAGCCGCCAGCCGTTCTGGATGTCGTGGTCGTCCAGCCAGTCGGTGACCGCGTCCTCCCGGTCCGAGGCCTCCAGCGGGCTCAACGTCGGCGCCTTGGCGACCCGTTCGGCCGTGCGGTCCTGGATGTCGATGAGGTTCGCCATGACCTCGGGGGCGTAGTTCCCCTGGGCGATGATGGCGAGCTTGTGCCGCATCTTGCCCACGCGCTCGCGCAGGGTCGCGGTGGCTCGTACGGCGGCGGCCGCCGGGTTGTTTAGTTCGTGGGTGAGGCCCGCCGACAACGAGCCGAGCGCCAGCAGCCGTTCGCGCTGACCGATGGCGCGCTGGGTGCTCTTCGAACCGAAGAAGAGCCCCTCCAGCAGATGGACCGCCATCGGGAACCACTCCTGCATGAAGTCCGAGAACTTCTCACCCGGCAGCACGAAGAACCGGGTGGGCTGGGTCACCCGCATGGAGTTGTTGTAGACCTGCGGCACCCGGTCGCCCAGATACGCCTGCATCGAGCCCGCGTACACCCCGCTCTGGGAGGTGCGCGTGACCTCGACGTCGTCCCCGCCGACCCGGCGGGAGAGCACCACCGCACCCTCGATCATCACGTAGAAGCAGGTGGCGGGCTCGCCCTCGGTGTAGACGGGACCGGGTTCGAACCTCTCCACCCGGCCCGCGCTGCACAACTGCCCCAACTGCTCGGCGGACAGCTTCTCGAACAGGAACAGCGACCCGATCTCCACGGGGCTGCACGGCATCAACTGCCCGCTCATGACTGCTCCAGATAACGGTGGACGAGCATCACGGCCATGGCTCCCTCTCCGACGGCGGACGCGACCCGCTTGGCGGACTCGGCGCGCGCGTCGCCCGCCACGAACACGCCGGGGATGTTGGTCTCCAGGTGGTACGGCGGCCGGTCCAGCTCCCAGCCCGCCGGCGGCCGTCCGTCGGCGGTGAGGTCGGGCCCCGCGAGGATGAACCCGTGGTCGTCCCGCAGCACCGTGCCGTCCAGCCAGTCGGTGAGCGGGGCCGCGCCGATGAACACGAACATCCACTGCGCGTCGACGAGTTCGGTGTGCCCGGTGTCGACATCGCGCAGCGTGAGCTGTTCCAGATGGTCGGAGCCGTGAGCGGCCTCGACGACCGTGCGCGCCCGTACCGAGATGTTGGGTGCCTCGCCGATCTGCTGGATCAGGTAGTGCGACATCGACGCGGCCAGGTCCGGGCCGCGCACCAGCAGGGTCACCGACTTGGCGCCCTTCGACAGGTACATCGCCGCCTGACCGGCCGAGTTGGCACCGCCGACGATGTAGATGTCCTGCCCCTGGCAGGAGGCCGCCTCGGTCAGCGCCGAGCCGTAGTACACCCCGCACCCGGTCAGGTCGGTGCAGCCCGGCGCCTGAAGCTGCCGGTACGACACACCGGTCGCCAGGATCACGCTGTGCGCGGCGATCGCGGAGCCGTCGGAGAACCGTACGACCTTGGCGGCTCCGTTGATCTCCAGTGCCGTCACATCGCGTGCGGTGAGGATCTCGGCGCCGAACTTCCCGGCCTGGCGCCGGGCCCGGTCGGTGAGCTGCGCCCCGGACACACCGTCGGGGAAGCCCAGATAGTTCTCGATGCGCGAGCTCTGCCCGGCCTGTCCGCCGGTCGCCGACCGCTCCACGAGCACGGTCCGCAGCCCTTCCGACGCCCCGTACACGGCCGAACCGAGCCCGGCCGGACCGCCGCCGATGACGATCAGATCGTAGAACTCGGCGGTGGGCGTGGTCGCCAGGCCCACCTGCGCGGCCAGTTCGGGCGCCTCGGGTGCCACCAGGGGCGTCCCGTCCGGCGTGATCACCAGCGGCAGCCGCTGCCCGTCCTGCCCGGCCGCCGCGAGCAGGCGCTGCCCCTCGGGCTCGTCGGCCGAGTACCAGCGGTACGGCACCTGGTTGCGGGCCAGGAACTCGCGCACGTCCGACGAGCGGGCCGACCAGCGGTGCCCGACCACCTTGGTGCTGGGCACCGGCCGGTAGTCACTGCACTTCCAGGCCTCCAGCAGGTCGTCCAGGACCGGGTAGAGCTTCTCCTCCGGCGGGTCCCACGGCTTGAGCAGGTAGTGGTCGAGATCGACGACGTTGATCGCGTCGATCGCCGCGCTCGTGTCCGCGTACGCCGTCAGCAGCACCCGCCGCGCCCCCGGGTACACGTCGAGGGCCTGCTCCAGGAACTCGATGCCGTTCATCTGCGGCATCCGGTAGTCGGCGAGGATCACCGCCACCAGATCACCGCGCAGCTTCAGCTCACGCAGCGCCTCCAGCGCGGACTCACCGGACTCCGCGCGCACGATGCGGTACGACTCGCCGTAGCGCCGCCGAAGGTCACGGGCGACGGCACGGGAGACCCCCGGGTCGTCGTCCACGGTCAGGATGACGGTCCGCGCTGTTTCGGCGGCCTGTGCCATGCGTTTCCCACCCCGGGTTGTCGGCTGTGGCTGTCGCCCATCGTATGTTCGAACGTCCTGCTTCGCTCAGGTATGCGGCGTACCGCCGCGGAGCACGCAGAACTCGTTGCCCTCGGGGTCCAGGAGCGTCACCCAGGAGAACCCGCCGTACCTGGGATCGGCGTGCCGGGCGCCGAGTGCGAGGAGGCGGGCCACCTCGGTCGCCTGGTCGTCGGGGCGGAAGTCGAGATGGAGGCGGTTCTTGATCGTCTTGCCCTCGGGGACCGGGGCGAAGAGCAGGCCCGGAACGCGGTCCTTCTCGGGGCGGATCTCGTACTCCTCGGCGTCGTCGTTGACGACGACCCAGCCCAGCGCCTCGGTCCACCAGCGGCCCAGGGCGGCGGGATCGGCCGCGTCCACGATCACTTGTTCCCACACCAGGCTCATGACGTCAGCGTAGTGAAGACTGGGGAGACGTGCCTGATCAATTTCGTGAGGGAGACAGCCGTATGACGCGCCCGATCACCGTGGGTTTCGACGGAACCGAGGAGAGCCTCGCCGCCCTGGACTGGGCGGCGCGGGAGGCGGTCCGCCGGGGGTCGGCGCTGCGGGTGGTGCAGGCCTGGCGGTTCCAGGCGGACATGGCGCTCGACGTGCTCACCGACCCCGAGACCCAGGCCGGATGGGTACGGGACGCGGTCGCCGAGGCCGCCCGGGCGGTCACCGCCCGGCACCAGGGGCTCGCCGTGACCACCGACGTCCTGGAGGGCGGCACCGTCGAGGCGCTGGTGGAGGCCTCGGCGGGCGCGGAGATGCTGGTGCTGGGCTCGCGCGGGCACGGCCCGGTCGTCGGGTTCCTGCTCGGCTCGGTCGGCCAGCAGGTGATCGCGGAGGCGGTACGGCCCGTCGTGCTGGTCCGCGCCGGGGACGAACCCACCGCCGAGGCCGCCGGGCGGGAGATCGTCGTCGGCCAGCAGGGCGAGGACCCCGAGGACAGCGCCGCCGCGCTCGGGTTCGCCTTCGAGACGGCCGCCGCGCGCGGGGCGACGGTACGGGCGGTACGGGCCTGGACGCTGCCTCCGGTGTTCGCCTACAGCCCCGGCTCGCTGGCGCTCCTCGACGAGGCGGGCGGACTCGAACCGCGCGAGAAGCAGGCGCTGGAGTCGGCCCTGAAGCCCTGGCGGGAGCGCTTCCCGGACGTCCCCGTCGTCGAGCACGTCGAGATGGGCAGCGCCGGGCAGGTGCTGCTGTCGGTGGCCGCGCGGGCCCAGCTGATGGTCGTCGGCCGGCGGGCCCGTCGTACGGCGGTCGGCGCCCGCATCGGATCCGTGGCGCACGGCGTGCTGCACCACGCGGGCTGCCCGGTGGCCGTGATCCCGCCCGTCTGAGTCAGTCCTTTGCCACCGGCTCGGTGGGCTGCAACGTCTCGCGGGCCTTGGGGAGGATGTTCTCGATGTAGTCGGTGACCGCCGTGTCCAGGCCGATGTCGTGCTGGGCCCGCTCGGACATGTACCAGCGGTGTTCCAGCAGCTCGTGGTAGATCTCGGCCGGGTCCATCGAGCCGCGCAGTTCCAGCGGTACGGCGCGCACGGTCGGCCGGAACACGTCCCGCACCCAGCGGTGCGCGAGGACCTCGGGGCGGGCGCCGAGCGGGTCGCCCGGGGCGTAGTCGTCCTGGGTGGCCATCCAGCTCTCCAGGTCGTTCAGCAGCCGCCGGGCCTGGTTCTCCTCGGTGTCCAGGCCCGTCAGCCGCAGCAGCTGGCGCTGGTGGTGGCCCGCGTCGACGACCTTGGGCACGAAGGTGACCGTGTCGCCGTTGTTGGCGTGCTCGATCTGCATCTCGGCCACGTCGAAACCGAGGTCGTTGAGACGGCGGATGCGGCGCTCGATGTAGTGGTACTTGCCCGCCGGATAGACCGAGGTGCGGGTCAGCTCCTCCCACAGGCTTCGGTAGCGGTTGCAGATCTCCATGCCGAACTCGATCGGGTCGACGGAGGGGTGCAGCGCCCCCGACGCCTCCAGGTCGAGGAGCTCGCCGCTGATGTTCACGCGGGCCAGATCGAGGTCGTACTCGCGCTGGCCGTCGCTCAGGCGGGGTTGCAGTTCGCCGGTCTCGGCGTCGACGAGATAGGCGGCGTAGGCACCCGCGTCCCGGCGGAACAGGGTGTTGGACAGCGAGCAGTCGCCCCACGCGAACCCGGCCAGGTGCAGCCGGACCAGCAGGACGGCGAGCGCGTCCATGAGGCGGTGCATGGTCGCCGGCCGCATCGTCGTCTCGAACATCGACCGGTACGGCATCGAGCCGCCCAGATGCCGGGTGACCAGGACGGACTCCAGCGGGTTGCCGTCCTGGCCGGTACGTCCGGTGACCACGGCCAGCGGGTCCACGGAGGGGATGGCGAGGCGGTCGAGGTCGCGGAGCATGTCGTACTCGTTGAGGGCGGGCCGCTCGGCGAGTTCCTTGACGGCGATTACCTCGTCACCGGCCCGGGCGTAGCGCACGACGTGCCGGGATATGCCGCGCGGCAGCGGGACCAGGACCTCCTCCGGCCACTCCTCCAGGGGTACGTCCCACGGCAGTTCCAGCAGGAGCGCGGGGTGCTCCGGGTTCGTCGCGCTGATCTGGAGTGCCATGGGCCGTTCGTCCTCGTCTCGCGGGTGATCGTCACCTCACCTTAGAGCGCGCGCTCCTTGGCCTGAAGTGCCGCTTCACGGAGTGGACCGCGGTGGGCCGGACCGTGGCCGGGGAGCATGAGGTCGCCGTCGAGTTCCGCGAGGACGTCCAGCGAGGCGACGGCACGGGCGCGCTCGTGATGGAACATGTCCGGCAGCAGTTGCGGGCCCTCGATCCGCGAGGTGGGGTGGCCGCTCACCAGGGCGTCCCCGGAGATCAGCACGCCGGTCCCCGGGAGGTGGAAGGCGACATGGCCGTCGGTGTGGCCCGGTGTGTGCACGGGGACGGGCCGGCCGGGCAGGTCGAGCGGGCCCGGCTTCGGGAACGCCTCGGGCGCGGTCACCGGGACGTGCGCCTTGCCGCCGGAGCGGATCGCGTGCAGCGCCCACGGCACGACGCCCGGCCGCCAGCCGTTGCGCACCACGTCGCCGACGGTGACCTGGTGCAGGAACTCCCGCCGGGCGTGCGGTACTTCGGCCTCGTGCAGCAGGACCGGGGTGCCGTACGCGGCGCGCAGATGCTCGGCGGAGCCCAGGTGGTCGTTGTGGGCGTGCGTGATCAGCACCGCCGTCACCGCCTCCGGTGAACCGGCCACCTGGGAGAGGGAGTCGAGGAGCTGCTCGCGGTCCCCGGGGTAACCGGTGTCGACGAGCGTCACGGCGTCCCCCTCGGTGAGGATCACCCAGTTGGTGTTGGAGCCGTGCACCAGATAGGTGCCGTCGGCGACTTGCTGCACTTCAGCCCGCATGATCGTCCCGCGTGTGAGGAGGTTCCGTGCCCGACGGGGGCATCACATCAGATGCGGTGGTCGGGGGGCTCGGCGGGGCCGCCCGCGTGCCCAGGGCGGGGGAGTGGCGCGGTCCCGTGCGGAGGAAGGGCTGCCTCCGGCACCGTCCGCCGGAGGCAGCCCCCTGCGTGCGCCCGAAGCGGCCGCCTCTCCGCCTCAGTGCACGCCGTGCGGGCGGAACTGGATGCTGATGCGCGGTCCCGTCGCGCGTGCGGTCTTCGGTACGCAGTGCTCCCAGGTCCGCTGGCAGGAGCCGCCCATCACGATCAGATCGCCGTGGCCCAGCGGCCGGCGGACCGTGCTCGCGCCGCCGTGCATCGGGCGCAGCAGCAGGTCGCGGGGTGCGCCGACGGAGACGATGGCGACCATGGTGTTCTCGCGGGCACCCCGGCCGATCCGGTCCCCGTGCCAGGCGACGCTGTCCCGTCCGTCGCGGTAGTAGCAGAGGCCGGCCGTGGTGAAGGGCTCGCCGAGTTCTTCGGCGTAGTGCGCGCCGAGTGATTCGCGCGCCTCGGTCAGCACCGGGTGAGGGAGGGCGTCGTCGCGGCCGTAGTACGCGAGCAGTCGGGGGACGGCGACGACGTTGTCGTACATCTGCCGTCGCTCGGCCCGCCACGGAACCTCGGCGGCGAGCTGTTCGAAGAGGGTGTCGGAGCCTGCCAGCCAGCCGGGCAGCACATCGATCCAGGCGCCGGAGCCGAGCTCGGTACGGGCGACTCCGTCGAGGGGCCCGAGGCCCAGGCGGTCGGTCTGGTCGAAGAGCGAGGACTGGAGGTGCGTGCTCATGGATCCAGCGTACTCCTTATTCGAATATCTGTTCCCATCACGGAGAGCGCCTCTCCGAACCTCTTTCGATACACCGGTGTATCGGATACATTCCCGTATCGAATGGAGGCCGGCCCGTGGACGCAGTGCGACGAGTGACGAAACGCCGGGTGCGCACCCGCGCCAACCTGCTCGACGCCGCCTTCGCCGTCTTCGCCGCCAAGGGCTTCGGGCGCGTCTCCATCGAGGAGGTCTGCGAGGCCGCCGGATACAGCAGAGGCGCCTTCTACTCGAACTTCGACAGCCTCGACGAGCTGTTCTTCGCGCTCTACCGGGAACGCGCCGACCTGATCGCCGACCAGGTCTCCGGCGCGCTGGCCCTCGACGGGCCCGACCTCGACGTGCCCGCCGCCGTCGACCGGGTCACCGAGGTGCTGCTCCTGGACCGCGACTGGCTGCTGGTGAAGACCGACTTCCTGGTGCACGCCGCCCGGGAACCGGCCGTCGCCGAGAGCCTCCTCGAACACCGGGCGCGGCTGCGAGAGGCGATCAAGGAACGGCTCGCCCGCGCGCGGGGCCACACGGAACTGCCCTCCGTGCTCGCCGGCCTCGACGGCGCCGCCCACGCCGTCGTCGCCGCGTACGACGGGGTCACCACCCAACTGCTCCTCGACCGGGACGTGGAACGCGCCCGGGCCTGGCTGAAGCAACTGCTCACCGCGCTGCTGACCGACGGCAGCGACACCACCGTATGAGGAAGGGACGGTCGCCATGGATGCCGACGTCATCGTCGTCGGAGCCGGACTCGCCGGCCTGGTCGCCGCGCACGAACTGACCAGCCGGGGCCGCCGGGTCGCCCTGGTGGACCAGGAGAACGCCGCCAACCTCGGCGGGCAGGCCTTCTGGTCCTTCGGCGGGCTGTTCCTCGTGGACTCCCCGGAGCAGCGGCGGCTCGGCATCAAGGACTCCTTCGACCTGGCCTGGAGCGACTGGCAGGGCAGCGCCGGCTTCGACCGGGTCGAGGACGAGGACTCCTGGGCGGTGCGCTGGGCGCGCGCCTACGTCGAGTTCGCGGCCGGCGAGAAGCGGTCCTGGCTGGAGGGGCACGGCATCAAGTTCCTGCCCACGGTCGGCTGGGCCGAGCGCGGTGACCTGCGCGCCCATGGACACGGCAACTCCGTGCCCCGCTTCCACATCGCCTGGGGCACCGGCACCGGCGTGGTCGAGCCCTTCGTGGACCATGCCAAGCAGGCCGCCCGCGACGGGCTGCTGACCTTCTACCACCGTCACCAGGTCGACGCGCTCGTCATCGAGGAGGGCCAGGCCCGCGGCGTACGCGGCACCGTCCTCGCCGAGGACGGCTCGGCCCGCGGTGTGCGGTCCAACCGCGACCGCGTCGGCGACTTCGCACTCACCGCCCAGGCCGTCGTCGTCACCACCGGCGGCATCGGCGCCAACCACGACATAGTGCGCCGCTACTGGCCCGAGCGCCTCGGCACCCCGCCCGGTGAGATGGTCACCGGCGTCCCCGCCTACGTCGACGGCCGCATGCTCGACATCAGCGCCGAGGCGGGCGTACGGCTCGTCAACCGCGACCGCATGTGGCACTACACCGAGGGCCTTCAGAACTGGGACCCGATCTGGCCCGGACACGGCATCCGCATCCTCCCCGGCCCGTCCTCCCTGTGGTTCGACGCCCTGGGCCGCCGGCTGCCCGACCCGTGCCTGCCCGGCTACGACACCCTCGGCACCCTCAAGCACCTGCGCACCACCGAGGACATCGCCGGGTACGACCACTCCTGGTTCATCCTCACCCAGAAGATCATCGAGAAGGAGTTCGCGCTGTCGGGCTCCGAGCAGAACCCCGACATCACCGCCAAGGACCGGGTCGGCTTCCTCAAGACACGGGTGCTGGGCAAGGGGGCGCCGGGGCCGGTCGACGCGTTCCTGCGCAAGGGCGCCGACTTCGTCACCGCGCCCGGACTGGAGGAGCTGGTCGAGAAGATGAACGCCCTCACCGACAAGCCGCTCCTCGACGCGTCCGAGATCCGCCGCCAGATCGAGGCCCGGGACCTCCAGATCGCCAACCCCTACAGCAAGGACGCCCAGGTGCAGGGCATCCGCAACGCCCGCCGCTACATCGGCGACAAGCTCGGCCGCGTCGCCACCCCGCACCGCATCCTCGACCCCGAGGCCGGCCCGCTCATCGGCGTCAAGCTGCACATCCTGACCCGCAAGACCCTCGGCGGCATCCAGACCGACCTGGACTCACGGGCGCTGGACGCCGACGGCACGCCGATCGAGGGCCTGTACGCCGCCGGCGAGGTGGCCGGCTTCGGCGGCGGCGGCGTCCACGGCTACAACGCCCTGGAGGGCACGTTCCTCGGCGGCTGCCTCTTCTCGGGCCGGGCGGCAGGCAGAGCGGCGGCGAAGCAGACGGGCTGAGACGTCATTTGAGAGGCGGGGCGGTCGGCGGGGGCGTGAGTCCTGCGGCGGTGGTGTGACTGGCGGGGGCTTCAGTGCGGCGGCGGGTGTCTGGCGGGCTTGTCGGTCCGGCGGTGCTGTGCCTGGACGGGTTGTCAGTGCGGCGGCGGGTGTCTGGCGGGCTTGTCGGTCCGGCGGTGGTGTGCCTGGACGGGTTGTCAGTGCGGCTGCGGATGTCTGGAGGGCTCGCCTCCCGGCAGCCGTGGGCCGGGTGGGCTTGTCATCCGGCAGTGGGTGACGGGGTGGGCTTGTCATTCGGCAGTCGTGTGGCTGGGTGGGCTTGTCAGCAGGCAGGCGGCGGACCTGTGGGCCTCTCGTCCAGCAGGTGGGTGACGGGGTGGGCTCGCCGCCCGGCCACCGTGTCACCGGGTGGGTTCGTCACCCGGCAGGCCGGCCTGTGGCCCGTGGGCTCGTTGCCCGCAGGCGGGTGGCCGGCGGGGTCGTCGCCCCGTAGCCGTACGTGTGGTGGGCTGGGGTTAGCCCTGTGTCTCCTGCCGGCAGCCGTGTGATCGGGGCGCCCTCGCCTCGGCGGGTGGGTGATCGGGTCTCCTCACCTCAGCACTTGTGCGGTCGGCCCCCTTATCCCAACAGCTGTACGAGCACGGCCGCGTGGCTTTCCTCCGGGGTCTTCGCGGCCGTCAGCAGGGTCACCGGGCCCTTGGTCGCCAACTCGCGGACGTGGGTGAGGAGTTCGGTCGCCTCGGGTGCGGCCAGCTCCGCCTCGTAGCGGTGCGCGAACTCCTCGTACGAACCCTCGCCCGCGTGGTACCAGCGGCGCAGCTCGGTCGACGGGGTCATGGCCTTGGGCCACTCGTCCACCCGGGCCGCGTCCTTCGACAGGCCGCGCGGCCACAGTCGGTCGACCAGGACACGGACGCCGTCCTCCGGCTCGGGCGACTCGTAGACGCGGCGGATGCGAACGCTCATGGCAGGGGCCCTTCTGCGGCGGCGGGTGTGCCGGGAGCGTAACTCCGGGCAGGGCGCGACTTGACCCGACGCAGGGCGAGTTCCGCGGAGATCACCCTTAGTGTGAGGCCGTTACGGAGGCCGTCATGGAAGCCGCCACCCCCCAACCGTAGGAGCGCCCGTGCCACAAGCCGTCAGACGCACCGTCGTCCTCGGAACCGTCCCCGTCGCCCTCGTCGCCCTGCTCGGCGCCGCGGCACCCCCGACGGCCGGCTCGTCCGGCGTCGGCGACCCGTACTTCCCGCTCGCGGGCAACGGCGGCTACCACGTCCACCACTACGACCTGACCCTCCGTTACGACCCGGCGAGCCGCCATCTCGACGGCACGGCCGTCCTGACCGCCCGCGCCACCCAGGGCCTGAACCGCTTCAACCTCGACCTGAACGGCCTCAAGATCACCGGCCTGAAGGTCGGCGGCGACAAGGCGGACTTCCGCCGCGACGGACAGGAACTCACCGTCACCCCGCGCAAGGCCCTGCACAAGGGACAGTGGTTCCGCGTCACCGTCGCCTACAGCGGCAAGCCCGCCCCCGTCACCGACCCGGACGGCTCCCTCGACGGCTGGATCCCCACCGACGACGGCGCGTTCGTCGCGGGCGAGCCGCAGGGCGCGATGACCTGGTTCCCGGCGAACAACCACCCCAAGGACAAGGCGTCGTACGACTTCACGATCACCGTTCCCGACGGCCGCACCGCCGTCGCCAACGGCGTGCTGCTCAGCAGGCACAGCGCGCACGGGCACACCACGTTCCGCTGGCGGCAGAGCGAGCCCATGGCCGCCTACCTGGCCACGGCCACGGTCGGGAAGTTCAAGGTGACGCAGTACACCACCCGCGACGGGATCCAGGTCTACAACGCCGTCGACCCGCGCGAGGCGGCCGCGGCGGACCCCGTCCTGAAGAAGCTGCCGTCCGTCCTGGAGTGGGAGAGCAGGCTCTTCGGGCCGTACCCGTTCAAGGCCGCCGGCTCGATCGTGGACCGGGCCCCGAACGTCGGTTACGCACTGGAGACCCAGACGCGGCCCGTGTACGACCAGGCACCCGACCTGAGCACCCTCGTGCACGAGAGCGCCCACCAGTGGTTCGGTGACTCGGTCAGCCTCACCTCCTGGAAGGACATCTGGCTCAACGAGGGCTTCGCGACATACGCCGAGTGGCTCTACGAGGAACAGCACGGCGGCGACAGCGCGCAGAAGACCTTCGACGCGCTGTACGCGCGACCGGCGGACGACGGCCTGTGGGAGTTCCCGCCGGGCGACCCTGGCAGCGGCGCGAACATCTTCGGCACACCGGTGTACGCGCGCGGCGCCATGGCCCTGCACAAGCTCCGTACGGCCGTCGGGGACCGGACGTTCTTCCGGATCCTGCGGGCCTGGGCCGCCGAGCACCGGGACGGGCACGGGACGACCGCGCAGTTCGTGGCGCTCGCCGAGCGCACGTCGGGCAAGGACCTGGGCGGCCTGTTCCGGACATGGGTGTACGGACAGGGCAAGCCGAGCGCTCCCTAGGGGAGGGAGCGGACCTGACGAGTTCCAAACAAGTGTCGGCGAAGGTCGAAGCATGATCATTCGCAGACCCCATGTCGCGCTGCTGACCGCCTCCTTCGTACTCGCGGGGTGCGGGGGAGGGGCCGCGGCGACCACCTCGCGCCCACCGGCCACGACCGATCACCCTCCGGTCACCACCACGGTCCGGCCCGCGCCCCCGGTCTCCCTGGTCGTCGCCCCGCAGCAACTGCCCGGCCTCGGGCCCAAGACCTGGGCGCAGGTGCCGGACGACGCCCGGCAGGCCGTCGTCGTCACCGGACGCGGCAAGAACTCCTCGCGGTCCACCGTCGTCCTGTACGAGCGCACCGACGCGGGATGGGAGGCCGACGAGACCTGGCCCGCGCACAACGCGCTGCGCGGCTGGACCGACGACCACCACGCCGGCGACCTGCGCTCGCCCATCGGTGTCTTCGGCCTCACCGACGCCGGCGGACTGCTCCGCGACCCGGGCACCCGCCTGCCCTACGACCAGGGCGGCGGCTTCACCGCGTCCGGCACCGGCTTCGAGGGCGAACGCCTGGCGGGCTCCTTCGACTATGTCGTCGCGATCAACTACAACCGCGAGCCCGGCACTTCGCCCCTCGACTGGACCCGCCCGCTCGGCGCCGGCCGCGGCGGCGGCATATGGCTGCACGTCGACCACGGCGGCCCCACCCACGGCTGCGTCAGCATCGCCGAGCAGCACATGAGGAAGCTCCTCCGCGCCCTCGACCCGGACCGGCATCCGGTCGTCGTCATGGGCGACGCCGACTCCCTCGCCCGCTGAGCCGCTTAGGATCCGCCAGGTGTGCGCACATGTGCTGGTTGCCGAGGACGACGAGATGCAGGCCGAACTCATACGCCGCTCCCTGCTGGCGGAGGGCCACACCGCCACCGTCGTGCACGACGGCGGTGCCGCCCTCGACGCGGTGCGGCGACTGCGGCCCGACCTGGTCGTGCTCGACCTGATGCTGCCCGTGTTCGACGGGCTCGGCGTGTGCCGGGCGCTGCGGCGGGAGGGGGACGTCCCGGTGCTCATGCTCACCGCCCGTGCCTGCGAGGACGACATCCTGCTCGGCCTGGACGTCGGCGCCGACGACTACATGACCAAGCCCTACAGCCCGCGCGAGCTGATGGCACGGATTCGGACGGTCCTGCGACGCAGCGGACACGGCGCGGGACCCGTACGGGCCGCCGGGCTCCAGGTGGACCCTGTACGGCATGAAGTGCGGTGCGACGGCGACCTGGTGGAGTGCACGCCCGCCGAGTTCGCCATCCTGCTCGCCATGACCGCCGAACCCGAACGGGTCTTCTCCCGGCGGCAGTTGCTGGAGTGCACCCGCGGTATCGACCGGGCGTCCACCGAGCGGGCCGTCGACGTCCACATCATGAACCTGCGCCGGAAGATCGAGGCCGACCCGCGCCGGCCGGTCCGGCTGCTGACCGTGTTCGGCGTCGGCTACAAGCTCAGCGGCGGCCGCGGATGAGCCGCCGCATACCCCTGCGCAAACGCCTGTCGGTCCGGCTGCTCGTCGCCTCGGTGCTGATCGCCGTGTGCTCGGTCGCGGCGACGGCGTGGCTGGCGGTGGAGACGACCACCCGGGCACTGCGGGCCGAGCAGGGACAGGTGCTCACCGAGGACATGGACGTCCTCGCCCGGCTGAGCGGATACGCGGCAACTCACCCGACGTGGCGGGGAGTCGACGAACTCGTCCGGTCCCTGTCGCGGAAGACCGGCCGACGGATCGCCCTCACCACCACCGACCGCACCACCATCGCCGACTCCGCGCCGGCCGGCACCTCCCTGCCGCCGCGCGCCGCCGCCACCGTCGACCCCCTGCGCACGGACACCTACACCGAGCGCGGGGCGCAGCGCAGCGGCGTCGATCCACGAGTGGTCGGGCCGTACCTGCTGACGGCGAAGGAGCGCGCCAGGCTGGGGAAACTGGCCCTGGTGCGGCAGAAGTGCTTCGCCCGGTTCGGCATCGAGACCAGCATCGTCGAGACGCCGAGCGGGCGGCCGGTCCTCAGCGACGCCGACGAGGTGCCCATCGACTGCGCCGACGGGCGGCTCAACACCCCCACCCCCAGCGAGGAGAAGGCCCTCGTGGACCTGACGGAACGTGCCCGTGGCTGTCTGGGCCCGGACGACGTGAAGTTCCCCGAGGCGCTGTTCGTCCACTTCGACTTCACCGATCGGAGCCTCGGCGGCCGTTACGAGCTGGGGAAGATCGACGTGCCGCCCGGCTCGGAGACCGCCCGCACCCTCCAGAACTGCGTCGACGGCGCACGCCGCGCACAGCTCGACCCCTATGTCGCGCCGACCGCGGAGCTGTTCCTGGGCGGCGGGGACCGCACGGCGGTGCGGTTCGACATGTCACCGGCCAACAAGGCCAAGGTGGTCGGTGTCGCCGGGCTGGTGCTCGCCGTCACCGTCGCCGTGACCGCCGTCGTCGCCACGCGGCTCGTCCGGCCGCTCCGGGCGCTGACCGCGGCCGCCCAGCAGCCGCCTCAGCTGCATGTGCGGGTGCCCGTGACCACGCGGGACGAGACCGGCATCCTCGCCGCGGCCTTCAACGACCTCACCGAACGCCGGGAACGCCTTGAGGCCCAGCGCAGGGCGATGGTCAGCGACATCGCCCACGAACTGCGCAGCCCGCTCACCAACATCCGCGGCTGGCTGGAAGTGACCATGGACGGCGTCGTGGCCCCCGCCCCCGAACTGCTGGCCTCCCTGCACGAGGAGGCACTCGTCCTCCAGCGGATCATCGACGACCTCCAGGACCTCGCCGCCGCCGACGCCGGCACACTGCGGCTGCAACGCGAGCCCGTCCGCGCCGACGAACTGCTCGGACAGGTCGCCGCGGCCCACCGGGTGGCGGCCGACACGGCGGGCGTCACCCTGAGCATCGGGACGGACGGGGAGCCGTGGCTGGACGCCGACCCGGTCCGGATGCGGCAGGCGCTCGGCAACCTCGTCTCCAACGCGCTGCGTCACACACCCGCGGGCGGGACCGTCGCCCTCGCGGCACGGTGCGAGGGCGACGACGTGGTCCTCGAAGTCAGCGACACCGGCAGCGGTATCGCATCCGAGGACCTCCCACAGGTCTTCGACCGCTTCTGGCGTGCCGAGAAGTCCCGCAGCCGCCGTACCGGAGGCAGCGGCCTCGGACTGCCGATCGTCCGCCACCTGATGGCCGCGCACGGCGGCACCGTGGAGGCGGCGAGCGAACCCGGCGCCGGGAGCGTGTTCACCCTGCGCGTGCCGGGTCTAATGGGAGGAACGCCCGGCCCTGGCCCGGCGCCGTTGCAGTGAACGTCGTTCGGTCTCACTCGTACCGCCCCAGACTCCGATGGCCTGCCCGGACTCCATGGCCCACTCCAGGCACCGCTCCCGTACGGGGCAGCGGTGGCAGACCGCCTTCGCCTGTTCCGTCTGGACCAGTGCCGGGCCGGTGTTGCCGATCGGGAAGAAGAGGTCGGGGTCCTCGTGGCGGCATGCGGCATGCGTTCGCCAGTTGTCCATCGATGTCACCTGCGCTCGAAGTCGTCCGTGCCCTCGCGGATGGCTTACCCGCTTTCGGGTCACCTGTCGATGCGTATGTGAAACAACGGAATTGAGGAAAATCCGGATCTCACCGCCCGAAGTGCCGGATCCCACCGCCCGAAGCGCCGGATCTGCCCGCTCGAAGCGCCCGGTCTCACTGCTCGCGCAGACCCCACGGGGAGTCGTACGCGGTGAGCAGATCCAGGAAGGGGCCGGCCGGGAAGGCCTCCGGGCCGAGGACGCCCGCGCCCTTCCACGCGCCCGTGGCGAGGAGTTCGAGGGCGACGACCGGATTGACCGCCGTCTGCCACACCACGGCCTGGCTGCCGTACTCCGCCATGGACCACTGGTTGTCGACCACGTGGTACAGGTACACCTCGCGCGGCGCCCCGTCCTTGACGCCCTTCACCCAGGTGCCGGCACAGGTCTTGCCGTGCATCCGCTCGCCCAGGCCGGCCGGGTCGGGGAGACAGGCGGCGACGACGTCCCGGGGCGAGACACGGACCGGGCCCTCGGGGCCGGGCACCGTCACCGGCTCGGTGCGGTCCAGGCCCAGCAGGTGCAGGGTCTTGAGCGTCTCGATGAACTCGTTGCCCAGGCCGTACTTGAAGGTGACCCGCTTCGCCCCGATCCAGCGGGGCATGAGGAGCACCTCCTCGTGCTCGACGTTCACGCACTCCACCGGGCCGATGCCCTCGGGGAAGTCGAACACCTCCGGCTCGCTGAACGGCGCGGTGGTGAACCAGCCGCGGTCGGCCTCGTAGACCACCGGCGGGTTCAGGCACTCCTCGATCGTGGTCCAGATGCTGAAGGAGGGCGCGAAGTCGTAGCCGTCGACGGTGAGGTCGGCGCCGTCGCGGACGCCGATCTCCTCGATCTCGTCGAAGAGTTCGTCGGCCGCGTACCGCGCGAAGACATCCGAGAGACCCGGCTCGACGCCCATGCCGACGAGGGCCAGCAGCCCCGCCTTCTCCCACTCCACGGCATCCTCGAACTGCGCGTCGCCCAACTTGACCCCGCACTCCTCGTAGGGACGCTCGGGGTGCGGACGCGACAGGGACATCGCCATGTCGACATAGGTGGCGGAGGCGGTGCGGGCGGCACGGAACAGCGGCATCACGAAGCGCGGGTCGGTGGCGTTGAGGAGGACGTCGCACGCGTGCCGCTCCAGCAGCGCCGCCACCGCGGCCTCGTCACTCGCGTCGACGCGCTCGGCCCTGAACCGGGCCCCGGCCTCGCCGAGCGCCGCGACGGCGGCCTCGGCCCGCGCCAGGTCGTGGTCGGCCACCACCATCGCCTCGAAGAACGGCCTCCGGGCGGCGATCCGGGTGATGGCGCCACCCACTCCACCGGCACCCACGAGCAGTACACGCATGACAAGACTCCTACGACTGAAGGTCTACGACGTGAGGGGGCCCTGCGGTCGATACAACGCCGTCGGTCCGGTTAAGGTCAATGGCGTTGGCATAAGCGTGGGAGGTCCTGGTCGTGCCGAAGCCCGTGGTGCCCGAGGAGAGGCGGCGCCGTCGCCGGCCGACCAAGAGCGGCACCGTCCTGTCCGAGGAACTGATCGTCGAGACCGCGCTGCGCATGCTGCGCGAACACGGCACCGAGGGCCTGACCGCCCGCCGCCTCGGCCTCGCCCTGGACGCCGATCCGAGCACCCTGTACCGCTACTTCCGCGGCATGGACGACCTGACCCTCGCCATCGGCGACGCGCTCATCGGACAGGCCCTGCGGGGCTGGGCGCCGACGGGGCGGTGGCGGGCGGACCTGCGGGCCGTCGGGCGGCGCATCCACGCCGCGTACGTCGCCCATCCGCAGGCCGCCCTGCTGACCACGAACCGGGTCACCGGCCGCCCCAATGAACTGGCGGCTGACGAGGCGGTCCTCGACGTGCTGCGCACGGCGGGGTTCCCGCTCCCGGACACCGTGCGGATCTATCACGCCTTCATCGACCAGACCCTCGCCTTCGCCGCGCTCGACGCCGCCTCCCTCGCCCTGCCGAGCGCCGCGCTCCACGCCGACGAGGACATGTGGAGCTCGACGTACGCCCATCTGCCCCGCACCACCCACCCGCGCATCGCCGAGGCCGCGCCGCTGCTGGTGCAGCGCATGGTCGACAGCGCTTATCCGACGGCGCTGGAGATGCTGCTGGACAGCGCGCAGGCGCAGTTGGCGGCGTTGGCCGGCGGTCCCGGCTCAGCTCCGTAGCGCCTGCGCCGCCGCGGCCGTCACCGCCTCGGCGACCGTGGCCAGGGCGGGGGAGTCCAGTTTCCACTGCTGCCAGTACAGGGGGACGTCGACCGGTCGCTCCGGCGCCAGTTGGACCAGCCGCCCGGCGCGCAGCAGGGCGCCCGCCTGCATCTCCGGGACCATGCCCCAGCCCAGCCCCAGCGTGACCGCCTCCACGAACCCCTCGGAGGTGGGGATGGCGTGCCGGGCCGGGCTCGCCCCACCGGCGCCCTGCCGCAACTCCCGGACGAAACGGTCCTGGTAGGAGTCGCGCCGGTCGAAGGTCACCACGGGCGCCTCGGCCAGCGCGTCGCCCAGCGGTCCGGCGAGACACCGGTCCACGAAGTCGGGGCTGGCCGCCGCGACGTACCGCATCCGGCCCAGCGGACGTACCGAGCAGCCCGACACGGCGTCGGGCGACGACGTCACCGCGGCCATCACCAGGCCCTCCCGCAGCCGCGTCGCGGTGTGCTCCTCGTCCTCGCGGTGCAGCTCGAAGGAGAGCGGCGGCGCGTCCGGCACCCGGGTCAGCGCGGGCAGGAACCATGTCGCCAGCGAGTCGGCGTTGACCGCGATCGACACCCGCGCCGGCTCGCCGTCCGAGCCCCCGCCGAGCTCGGACCACGCGTCCCGCTCCAGCCGGGCCAGCTGGCGCGCGAACCGCACGACCACTTCGCCCGACTCGGTCGGCCGCACCGGCTTCGCCCGCACCAGCAGCACCCGGCCCGTGCGCTGCTCCAGCGCCTTGACCCGCTGGCTGACCGCCGACGGCGTCAGACGCAGCACCGCGGCGGCCGCGTCGAAGGTGCCCTCGTCGACCACGGCAAGCAGGGTCCGCACCTGGTCGAGGGGGAGTTCCGGCATCATGAGCGGCTCGACGGCACATCACACATCACGAGCGCTAATGATACGTAAGAATCTTTAGCTGTACTCCATTCATGCGTCTGACTAGCGTCGATGCCATGACCGCCTCCCTCACCGCCGCGGCCGCCGGCTTCGGCACCGGACTCTCGCTCATCGTCGCCATCGGTGCCCAGAACGCCTTCGTCCTGCGCCAGGGCATCCGCCGCGACGCCGTCCTCGCCGTCGTCGGCATCTGCGCCCTGTCCGACGCGGCCCTGATCGCCCTCGGTGTCGGCGGGGTGGGTGCGATGGTCGTCGCATGGCCGGGGGTGCTGACCGCGGTGGGCTGGATCGGCGGCGCGTTCCTGCTCTGCTACGGCGCCCTCGCCGCCCGGCGTGTGTTCCGCCCGTCCGGTGGCGCACTGCGCACGGAGGGAGACGCGGCCGGCTCCCGCAGGCGGGCCGTCCTGACCTGTCTCGCGCTGACCTGGCTCAACCCGCACGTCTACCTGGACACCGTGTTCCTTCTCGGCTCCGTGGCCGCCGACCGCGGCGACCTGCGCTGGACCTTCGGGCTGGGGGCGGCGCTGGCGAGCCTGGTGTGGTTCGCGGCGCTCGGCTTCGGCGCACGCCTGCTCGGCCGCTTCCTGGCCCGCCCGTCCGCCTGGCGCGTCCTCGACGCACTGGTCGCCGCGACGATGATCGCCCTCGGCGCCCTGCTGATCGCCGGGGCCTAGGAACCCGCCAACAGCCGTTCCACAAGCTGAGATTGCGCGTCCCGCATGCTCGGACGGAAGTGCCATAGTGAACCCTGGTCCCGAAAGATGTAACGAGCAACCAGGAAGTCCGTGGACACGAGCGAGAGCAGCACCGAACCCCAGACATCGGCCCCGGCCGAGGAGGCGCCGGCCCGGCGCGGCTGGCGCCGGTGGGCGATGGACACCCGCCCGCTGCGCCGCCCGGCCTACCGCCGGCTGTGGAGCTCGACCGTCGTCACGGCCGTGGGCAGCCAGCTCACCGCCGTCGCCGTGCCCAAGCAGGTCTACGACATCACCGGCTCCTCGGCCTGGGTCGGCTACGCGAGCCTCGCCGGACTGCTGCCGCTGATGGTGTTCGCGCTGTGGGGCGGCGCCGTCGCCGACAGCGTGGACCGCCGCAAGCTGCTCCTGGTCACCAACAGCGGCATCGCCGTCACCTCGCTGCTGTTCTGGGTCCAGGCCGCCGCCGGACTGGAGTCCGTGACCGCCCTGATGGTGCTGCTCGCCCTGCAACAGGCGTTCTGGGGCCTGAACGCACCCGCCCGCAACGCCTCCATCGCCCGGCTGGTCCCCGCCGAGGAGCTGACCGCCGCCAACGCCCTCGGCTCGACCGTCGCGCAGACCGGCCAGGTGGTCGGGCCGCTGCTGGCGGGTGCCCTGATCCCGGTCATCGGGCTGCCCGAGCTGTATCTGATCGACGCGCTGGCGCTGTGCGTGACGGTGTGGGCGGTGTACAAGCTGCCCTCGCTGCCGCCCCTCGCCGGGCAGGCCAAGCGCCGGGCGGGCCTGCGCGAGATCGCGGAGGGGTTCCGCTACATCGCGCTGCACAAGGTGCTGCTGCTGTCGTTCCTCGCCGACTTCGTCGCGATGGTCCTCGGTATGCCCCGCGCCCTGTTCCCGCAGCTGGCCTCGGAGACCTACGCGCCGTACGGCGAAGGGCTCGCCCTCGGCCTGCTGTTCGCGGCGATCCCCATCGGCGCGGTGCTCGGCGGCCTGTTCTCCGGCACCTTCTCCCGGGCCCGCCGGCACGGCTGGATGGTCATCGGCGCGGTCGTCGCCTGGGGCGTGGCCATCACCGGTTTCGGACTGAGCGACAGCTTGTGGCTCGCGGTCGCCTTCCTCGCGCTTGCCGGGGTGGCGGACATGGTCTCCATGGTGTTCCGCGGGGCGATCCTGCTGTCCGCGGCCACCGACGAGATGCGCGGCCGGATGCAGGGCGTCTTCACGGTCGTCGTCGCGGGCGGTCCGCGGCTCGCCGACGTCCTGCACGGCACCGCGGGCTCGGCCTTCGGCCCGCGCGTGGCCGTGGCGGGCGGCGGGCTCCTCGTCGTCGCCGTCATGCTGGGGCTGGCCGCCGCGGTTCCGGCGCTGCGGCGCTATCGCGTCTGACCCGCGAGGCGAGCCCTACAAGGCATGCCGCCGCATCGAGTACTGCTCCATGAGCTTGCCCCGGGTCATCTCCAGCCGGTACGCGAGGATCTCGGCGACGTTGCGCACCAGGACCAGACCGAGCGCCGGGTCCTCCTCGCACAGGCCCAGCACGGCCGTCGCCTCGAACTCGTAGGCGCGCACGGGGCTGAAGGCCACCGCGCCGAAGTCCCACTGGTGCGGCGGGAACAGCCAGGACCAGCCCAGCAGATCCCCCGAGCCGAGACTGGCCACGGTGACCCGTTGCAGGGACGTCACCTGCTGGTCGAGGGAGACCGCGCCGGAGCGGATGACCCAGAAGCGGTCGGCCGTGCCGCCCGCCTCGAAGATCCGCGCGTCCTCCGGGAAGGAGACCTCCCGGGCCAGGCTCATCAGCCGCTGCCGTTGGGGCGGGGGCAGGGCGGTCAGCAGTTTCGTCGCTTTGGTCATGACGCGGGGCTCCTCGCCGGCGATTCGGTTCGGGGGTTTTCCCTACGCCCCATTTCAGCCGCTGGCGCCGCCTCGGGCACCTCGGCGGCAGGCACTGATTCCGGTACCGGCGCCCCGAGGGCAAGAAAAAGCCCTGGCTGGACGGGGGAGGCCAGCCAGGGCAGTTCTGGGGTGGCCGGCGGAGGACTGTCGTTGTCAACTCCACGACCACGTATGGATGAACCGTAAACCATCCTGGGGGATGGTGCGCAACCCAAAGCGGGCCACGTGACCGGTTTCACTCCTCGCCGGTCTTCAGCACCCTGATCGTCCTCAGCTCGGGGTCGCTCGGATCGGGCAGGTTCATCCCCGCGTCCTTGCCCGTCCGCAGATACCGCAGCACGGGCCCGGTCAGCCGTTCACCCGGCAGCACGGCCGGGATCCCGGGCGGATACGGGGTGATCATCTCGGCCGCGATCCGTCCCGCGGCCTTCTCCACCGGCACGCTCTCGGCGGGCCCGAAGAACGCGTCGCGGGGCGAGCGGGCCTGCGCCAGCCGCAGCTCGGACGGCGCCGGCACCTCCACCCGCGGCGCGGGACGCAGCTCCGGCGCTACGCGCGCGAGCTCCCGCAGCGCGGACAGGAGCTCGGCGCTCGTCTCCCGGTCGTCGCCGTGGGTGAGCTGCGCGCCGAGGCGGCGGTGGTCCGCCAGATGCGCCTCGATGTTCCGCTCGGCCCGCAGCCAGTCCGCCGCCTGGAACCCGGTGATGCCGAGGCCGGTGAGGTCCATGATGACCTGCAAGGGGTCCATGTCATCGGCGAGCCCCGGACCGCACAAGTCCTCCCGGCCCTCGACGTGCAGCCCCTCGATCCGCCCTACGGCCGACCGGAGTTCGGCCACGAGATCCAGTGCGCCGCCCATGAGTTCCTCGCCGTGCAGGGCCATCTGCCGCCGCCAGCCGTCGAGCCCGGCGTACAGCAGCACCGACGGGCTGGTCGTGCCGAGCAGGTCCGCGCGCAGCTTCAGCACCTCGGGCGGCACCAGATCGCCCTGGAGATGGAAGACGGACCCCTGCTCCAGACCGCTGCCCATCTTGTGGATGCTCGTCACGCAGATGTCGGCGCCCGCGTCCATCGCCCAGGACGGCAGATCGGGGTGGAACGGCAGATGGGCGCCCCAGGCCTCGTCCACGATCAGCGGCCGTCCGCGCCGGTGACACACCTCGGCGACGGCCCGCAGATCCGCGGTCGTCCCGTACGGCGTCGGGCTGGTGACCAACGCCCCCTTGGCGTCAGGGTGGTTGGCGTACGCCTTCTCGAAGGCCTCGGCGGACGGCGGATGCGCGAGATGCCGCTCGGCGTCCCAGCGGGGCTCGACCCACACGGGTTCGATGCCGGACAGGACGAGCCCCGAGACGACCGCCTTGTGGGCGTCCCGGCCGATCAGCAACTGCTCGTGCGGGCCCGCCACGGACAGCATCGCCGCCTTGACCGACAGGGAGCTGCCGCAGGTGGTGAAGAAAGTGTGCTCGGCGTGCACGGCGTCCGCCATCAGCTCCTCGGCGCGCTCCAGCACCCGGCTCCGGGTGAGCCGGTCGTCGAGTCCGCCCGACGCCAGGACGTCACCGAGGAACACCGCGTCGCCCAGCACCCTCCGCACCGACGGGTCGGCGCCCCGGGCCTGTTTGTGCCCAGGCGGCGTGAACGACAAAAGGCCCTCGCGGTGATAGGCCTCCAGGGCTTCCAGTACCGGTGCTCGGGTGTGATCGACTGCCATGCGTCCCCGGGTTCCCGGGGACCAGGTGATCAATCGCGACCGTCAGTGGTCACCGGCCCGCTTGCCTGGGGTCAGGATCTCGTCCAGCACCCGGAGAACCGACTCGAAGGCCAGCGTCCGTACGGTGGCGTCCCGCGCGCCCTCCGGATCGGTCGGCCGCAGGGCGTCGCTGCGGGTCCGCCAGGCTCGCTCCTCCTCCAGGGCACAGGTCCGTGCCCGCTGAATGCGCCGCAACAGCTCGTCTGAGTCCACGACATCCGTCATGCGTACCGGGTACCCCGGCAAAAGGGTCGGATGGCAGGTGTCTTCGAGGTTTGGCGGGCTGCGGATCGGTCAGCCGAAGAGAAGAGACCTGCGGTGCTCACGCGGCGTAGACAGTCCGCCGTGGCCGGCCGGTCATGGGCCCGGGTCGGCCACGGTGCGGCATTCCGCCGTGGCGGATCGGCCATGTGACGTGGCGGCGAGAGCCTCCCCGATCGTGGCGGCCGAGGGCACAGAAGGGTCCGGCTCTACCCGAAACCGTTCAGGGAGCCCAGAACATGTGTAGGGAGCACAGGACCGAATCCGCCCCCAAACCGTCGGTGTCCGCCGGCACACCACCGGCGTCCGTTCACGAACCGTCGGCGGTGGGACGCTGTCGGCTGCGCTGCCCGTGCCGGCCCGCCGACGCGCGGCGGGCCGTGGAGCGCGCGGTGGACGCGCGCTGCCGGGCCACCGGAACGGCGTGCGACCAGGAGTCCGTCGCGGACGCCCTGCTCGTCGCCTCCGAGCTCACCACCAACGCCATCCTGCACGGCGGCGGGATCACCGACTTCCGCGTCGACCTCGTCGAACCCGGAGTACGGGTCTCGGTCAGCGACCGCAGCGACGCGCTCCCGGTGAGCGCGGAACCCGTCGACCTGCACGGCCGACGTCGGATCGGCGGCCTCGGCTGGCCGATCGTGTGCCGGCTGGCACGCGACGTCCGGGTCACCGGCCTGCCCTCCGGAGGCAAGTGCATCACCGCGGTCGTACCCCTGTCCTGACACGACGTCTGTCTTCCCCCGGAAAGCGGAGTTTGCTCTCCGGGCGGCAGGGCAGACGCACCATCGTGCTTCGGACCGGAGGCGCGCGGCGGGAGTGGTACGACTGCTCCCGGACCCCCCCGGGTGTCCGGACAGCGATCCTCCCGCGGCAAAGTCCCTGAAACCTTCCTTCAGGAGCGATCCCGCATGCTTATCGATAAATCGACAAGCCGTTCCGGCCTGACCGGTACGCAGACCGCCGCCCCCCGGCGGCGGCACGACGACGCCCCCGACACCGCCAAGCTCTTCGCCCGTCTGAACTCCCTGGAGCCCGGCCCCGAACGGGACGCCGTCCGCGACGAGCTCGTCACCGCCTGGCTGCCCATGGCCCACCGCATCGCCGGCCGGTTCCGCGAGCGCGGCGAGTCCCTCGAGGACCTGCGGCAGGTCGCGGCCCTCGGTCTGGTGAAGGCCGTCGACCGCTTCGAACCCGAACGCGGTGCCTTCGAGAGCTACGCCGTGCCGACCATCACCGGCGAGGTCAAGCGGCACTTCCGGGACCGGATGTGGGCGCTGCGGGTGCCCCGTCGGGTGCAGGAACTGCGCAACAAGGTGCGCGTGGCCCGCCGCGAGCTCACCCAGACCCCGGGCAGCGCCGAACCCACCGTGGCCGACCTCGCCACCCACACCGGCCTGACCGAGGACGAGGTCAGCGCGGGGCTGGAAGCGCTGGAGAGCTACAGCGCGCTCTCCCTGGACGCCGAACTCTCCTCCGGCGAGGACGGATACAGCCTCGCCGACACTCTGGGCTCGTCCGACGCCTCCTACGACGTCGTGGTCGACCGCGAGTCCGTCAAGGCCGGCCTGCGCAGGCTGCCCGAGCGGGAGCGCGCCATTCTCTACATGCGGTTCTTCGAGGACATGACGCAGAGCCGCATCGCCGACCAGCTCGGTATCTCGCAGATGCACGTCTCGCGGCTGATCAGCCGCAGTTGCGCCCGGGTACGCGCCGAGGCGATGGGAGAACGGGCCACGGTCTGAGCACCCGCCCGGCGCGGGGTGTGCCGTGCGGTGACCGGGGCATTCGGAGGGCGGGAGGCCAAGATGAATCCGACTGCCATCGCGCGCAACGGTCGTATGGACGCCGAACGCGCGGCACGTGGCTCCGTGACCGAGGGCGCGGCCCGCGCGGGGCTCGCGGCCCGCGGTGTGATCTATCTGCTGGTGGGCGTACTGGCGCTCCAGATCGCCTTCGGCGACGGAAAACGGCAGGCGGACCGCGGCGGCGCCCTCGCCGAGCTGTCGGACAAGCCCTTCGGCGCCGTCCTGCTGTGGGCCCTGGGCGCCGGGCTCGTCGGCATGGCGTTGTGGCGGCTGTCGGAGGCGGTGTTCGGCTCGGTCGGACCGGAGGGCCGCAGCGCGAAGAAGCGGCTGCTGGCGGTGGTCCGGCTGGTCTTCTACGGCTTTGTCGCCTACTCCGTGCTGTCGTTCGCGGCGGGCTCCGGCGGGGGCGGCAAGGGCTCCAGCGACAAGCAGTCGCGTGACGTCACGGCGAGGGCGCTGGAGATGCCGGCCGGTCAGTGGCTCGTGGCGCTGGCCGGGGCCGGGATCGCCGTGGCCGGCGTGTGGATCGGCGCACGGGCGGTCATGCGGGCCTACCACGACAAGCTCAAGCTCGGCGAGATGTCCCCGGGGGCGCGGCGCCTGGTGGACATCACCGGGGTGAGCGGCGGCGCGGCTCGCGGCCTGATCTTCGCGACCGCGGGCGCCTTCGCCGTGCGGGCCGCCGTCGACTACGAACCCGACAAGGTCAAGGGCCTCGACGACACCCTCCGCTCCTTCGCCGACACCCCACTGGGCCCCTGGCTCCTGGCCTGCGTGGCAGCCGGCCTGGTCCTCTTCGGCCTGTTCTCGTTCGCCATGGCCCGGTGGCGGAGGGTGTAAGGCCCCTGGGGGTGTAAGGCCTCTCGGGCTGCAAAACCCCTGCGGCGGCGAAGGTGTCAGCCCCGTGGCCCGGCCACCGGTACCCCGAGTGGTCGAGCCAGGCCCGTCACCCCCTCGTCCAGTCGTCCCAGATGGCGAAGCACCCGGTCCGTGACCCGGCCGAAGCGGGGTGAGCCCGCCGTGCCGGCTTCCAGGAGGGCGGCGATGCTCGGGCCGGTGCGGAGCTCCTCGGGAGAGTGTTCGTCGGCGACATGGGCGGCGAGGGCGCGGATGTTCTGGAGGATGCGCTCACCGGCGCCGCGCAGCCGGGGGTCGGCCGCGATGGAGGGGTGCGTGGGCAGGAGCTCGGCGGTCGCGGCCAGAGCCCGTGCCTGGTAGGCGCAGGTCTCCAGGAGGGCCACGACATAGCGCGCCGTGTCCCGCCGGGCCCGCAACGGGGTGACGGGGTGGGTGAGCGGCTTGGTGGCGGCCCGCAGATCCGCCAGCGCCTGGTCCAGCTCGCGAGCCTGGTCCAGCAGATCGGCCGGCGGCCCACCGCTGAGCTGGTCCACGGCGGTCTCGGTCACGTCCGCGAGCCGGTCCAGCACGGCGACGAGAAGGTCGTTCGTACGACGGTCCGTCCGCACCGGCAGCACGAGCGCCGCCGCCAGCACCCCGCAGGCCGCTCCGAGCGCCGTCTCCTCGATGCGCAGCACGAGCACCGAGAAGCTGTACGTGTGCAGCAAGGTGTAGAGCAGCCCCAGCGCGGCGGTCACGAAGAACGACATGAGCGTGTACGACAGCGGCGCGGAGTAGAACATCAGGAACACGCAGACCAGCACCAGCGCGAACGCCGGCCATGTGTGAGGGCCGACCAGCGCCGCGAGCCCGATGCCCGCCACCACCCCGAGCACCGTGCCGACCAGCCGCCGAGAGCCCTTGACCAGGATCTCGCCCGTGGACGCGGTGTTGATGAAGACGATCCAGCACGTCAGTACCGCCCAGTACCAGCGCTGACTGGACAAAAGCTCCCCGCCCACGATGGCCAGCGACGACCCCACCGCCACCTGCACTGCCGCCCGCGTCGTAGGCCGCCGCAGCCCCGTGAGCTCTTCCTGCGCCTCCTCCTCGCCGGCGTCGATGGCCGCGTCCTCGGCGTCCAGTTCCTCCCGTGACCGCGCCGTGGCCGGACTGTCGTCCGACTCGTCCTGCGGCCCGTCGAGCGCGACCCGCAGCCCCAGCACCGCGCGGGCGGCCTCGCCGACGCCCCGGAACACGTCCTGGACGGCGGGCGGTGCGGGCGGCAGGTTCTCCTCGTCCCGGTAGCCGAGGAGCCGGTTGCGAAGATGCGACAGCGCCGTGCCGTGCTGCGCCGACACCGGCCGCAGGACGAGCAGCCGCAGCGCCTCCAGATCCCGGCGCAGTGTGTCGATCGCCTTGTCCCGCACGGGCAGCAGCCCACCCGAGGGAACGGGCGCACCCGGCAGATGCAGGGTCAGCGTGTCCGCCCGCTCGGCGCTGCGCGCGGTCAGCAGCAACAGCCCCAGCCGTTCGGCGGCCACCTCGGCGTCCGCCACCCGCCGCTGCACCAGGCGGGCCACGCCCTCGTCGGCGGTGCCGGCCTCCAGGCGGCCCTGGATCATCAGCGCGGTGTCGTGCAGCCGCGCCGTGCCGTCCCGTACGTGCTCCAGAGCCCGGTCCACGTCCGCGGGACCCGCGTCGAGGAGTTCCAGCTGCGCGGCCACCAACCGGGCCAGCCGGGCACGGAACGCGGAGCGCAGCCGTTCCAGGGTCCCCGTCGGCGTCTCCGGTACCAGGGCGAACCGCACCAGCGCGCTGCTCGCGAAGGCAACGCCGATCGCCCCGTACAACTGGGGCAGTCCCGAGACGGTCGCGCCGACGAACAGGGACAGGAAGTACACCTGGAACCCGATCAGCCCGAGTGCGGTGCCCCGGTCCCCGAACCGCCGCCCGTAGACCGCGCAGAAGATCAGCGCGACGAAGAACAGGTCACCGGCGACGACCCGGGAGGCGAGCAGCGCGCCCAGAGTCACGGCGGCCAACGCCACCGGCAGCCCGAGCGCCAGGGTGACGGCCTGCCCGGCCCGCTGTTTGTCGCGGACGGCGAAGGTGGCGACCATCGCGGCGATCGCCCCCGCCACGAGATGAGGCACGTCGGCGCCCAGCGGCGCCAGCACGGCCAGCGTCAGCGCGATGGCCCCCACCGTCCGCAGCCCCGCCGTCAGCCGCAACAGCCCGGGGTCGGACGCCGCCACGAAATCCCGCAGCCGCACCCGCCCGACCCCCATCACGACCCCCGACCGAAACCCGGCCCCCGAGCCCCACCCCGACCACACACACCCACCCCACACCCGGCCACCACGGACACCCCGCCCTGCGCGCCTGCTGCACGGCGGATCCGCGCCGACGCCCCGGACTGCGCGTCCACCACGAGCCCACCCGCCACCGGCGCCTCGGCCCGCGTGGCCTGCGTGCTGTTGTCGTCCGCTGATGCGTTCGGCCGTGGGCGGGGGTACCGGAAGCGGTCGGCCCGGGGCGGGTGCGGCATTGCTGTGCTCCTGTGGCCTGGCCCTATTCCTGTCGCTCCGTTCCGTCCACATGCGCCCGCACCTGGTCCGGCGTGAGGTACGCGTTCGTGTACTCGAAGTCCTTGAGCCGGGCCGCCCGGCGGTGCTGGAAGCCGGTGCGGACGAAATCGTCACCGGCGATCGCGTTGAGCGTCCAGTTGGTCGCGACGCGCACCTTGGCCACATTGGTGCGCAGCGCCGCCCAGTGGTAGCCGCGGGCCGCGACCTGGGCGGGAAGCCCGCGCAGCTCGATGCCGAGCGGCTTGGACACGGCGTCCTTGCCGCCGAGGTCCACGACCAGACCGAGGTCCTTGTGGACGTACGGCCTCGTCGCCCCCCCGCGCAGGGTGGCGATGACGTTGTCCGCGACGTGCTTGCCCTGCCGCATCGCGTGCTGCGCCGTCGGCGGGCAGATCGCGCCCTCCTCATCCTTGGCCTCGTCCGGGACCGCGGCGGAGTCGCCGAGCGCGAAGACCCCGTCCTGGCCCGGCATCCTCATGTCCGGGCCGACCACGAGCCGCCCGCGGAGCGTCTCGGCCCCCAGCGTCCCGATCAGCGGGCTGGCCACCACACCCGCCGTCCAGATCAGCGTGTGCGTCGGGATCACCCGGCCGTCGGTGAAGGTGACCTCCTCCGGGCCCGCCTTGGCGATGGAGGTGCCGAGGGAGATGTCGATGCCGCGCTTGGTGAGGATGTTCTGCGCGGTGCTGCCCAGCTTGTCGCCCAGCTCGGGCATCAGCTTCGGGGCGATGTCGATGAGATGCCACTTGATCAGCGCCGGGTCGATGCGCGGGTAGCGCTTGACGGCGGCGTGGGTGAGCTTTTGAAGACAGGCCGCGGTCTCGGTGCCCGCGTAACCGCCGCCGACCACCACGAACTGGAGCCGCGCGGCCCGCTCCGCCTCGTCATGGCTGGCGTCGGCGAGATCGAGCTGCGAGATGACGTGGTCACGGACGTAGGCGGCCTCGGCGAGGGTCTTCATGCCGAACGCGTGGTCCGTGAGGCCGGGGATGTCGAAGGTGCGGGTCACACTGCCCGGCGCCAGCACGATGTAGTCGTACGGTTCGTCGACGATCTCGTCGGTGATGGTGCGGATCACGCACACCTTCGCCTTGAGGTCCACGCCGATGGCACCGCCCGGGATGATCCGGGTGCGGTACTTCCTGCTCCGCCGCAGCGACACGGCGATCGACTGGGGTGTCAGCACCCCGGAGGCCACCTGCGGGAGCAGCGGAAGGTAGAGCTGATAGGCGAACGGTGTCACCAGCGTGACGTCTGCCTCGTCCGCACCGAGTTTGCGTTCCAGCCGGCGTACACACTCCACGCCGGCGAAGCCTGCGCCAACCACCAGGATCCTGGGTCGTGTCACGGTCTTTCTTCCCTTCTGCGGCTCCGGCGGTCCGAGTCGAACGTCGTTCGTCTGCCCTGGATCGCTGCTGCCCACCCCACCGATCCCACCGTGCCTCCAGCCGTTCCGCCAGCCGGGTGCGGCAGGCAGACGAACGCGTTGAGCACCACCATGCCCGCACAGGTGCGCGAGTGCACCGAAAGCAGGTGAAAGTCGTGTGTGACTCACCAGGGCAGAAACACATGCACGTCCTTGCCGTGCGGCTCCGTCACCACGCTCACCTGCTGGCACAGGGCGTGGATCAGATGCCAGCCGACACCGCCGCCGCCGGTGCTCGGGTGAAAGGGCCTCGGGGCGGGCGGGGTGGGATTGGAGTCGTGCACGGTCACATGCACACCGTCGAAGGTGCGTCGCATGGTCAGCGAGAACTCCCCGGGCGCGTACTGCACGGCGTTGGCCGCCAGCTCGGTGACGACCAGCAGGATGTCGTGCCAGTACTCGGGCGCGCCGGGTGGACGGACGTCGGTGAGGACGCACAGGAAGTCCTCCGCGGCCAGCCGGGCGCTCGTCACGCTCTGCGGCTCGCCCGCGAAGCTCGTGGTGCGGCTCGGGATCTCCACGGCGGCCACTAGGTCGTCCCTACGAGTCATCGGGAATGTCCTTCGTACAGCGTCCTTCGACGTCGACGCTTGTGCGAGTTCCCGAGGTCGCTGAGGTCAATCGGACCCCACCGGGACTCCCTGTCACCGGAACACGTCGTCCGGGTCCTCCCAGCCGGCCGGCTCCTCGGGCACCCGCTGCCGGATGCCGTGCGAGCGCGCCTGGTACATCGCGTCGATCTCGAACGCGTAATGCTCGACGATCGCGTCCCGGCGCAGCTTCATCGACGGGGTCAGCAGCCCGCGGGTGTGATCGAAGGGCTGCGGCAGCACCCGGAAGACCCGTACGGACTCGGACCGGGACACGGCGCTGTTGGCCGCCGCGACGGCCCGGCCGATCTCCTCCCGCAGCGCGTTCTCCTCCCGCGCCTCCCGGCTCGGCGAGTCGCCCGGCAGCGCGAGCCCGCCGCGCCAGTGGACCAGGAAGTCCGGATCCAGCGTGATCAGGGCACCGATGCAGGGCCGCTTGTCGCCCACCAGGACCGCCTGGTGGATGAGCGGATGCATCCGCAGCCGCTGCTCCAGGAACGCCGGTACGACACTCTTGCCGCTGCTGGTGATGATCACGTCCTTCTTGCGGCCGGTGATCGTGAGATAGCCCTCGGGGTCCAGATAGCCGAGGTCGCCCGTGGCCAGCCAGCCGCTGCCGAGCGCCGTGCGGGTCGCGGCCTCGTCGTTGACGTAGCCCTGGAACACGGAGGGGCCGTGGACCAGGATCTCCCCGTCGTCGGCCACCCGGATGTCGGTGCCCGGCAGCGGCCGTCCGACGGTGCCGGACTTCTCCCGGCCCAGTGGCTGGCCGGTGACGCCGCCGCTCGTCTCCGTCAGACCGTAGCCGTCGTTCACGTACACGCCGATGCCCTCGTAGAACAGGCACAGTTCGCGGCCCAGCGGGGACCCGCCGGAGGTCGCCCGCAGGACCCTGCCGCCCAGCGCGGCCCGCAGTCTGCGGTACACCGTCCGTTCGTACAGGGCGTGCTGCAACCGCAGATCGAGTCCGGGCCCCGGTCCCTGGCCCAGCCGATGTCGTTCGACGGCCGCCGCGAAGTTCCGGGCCGTCTCCGCCGCCCGCTCGAACAGCGCACCGCGACCCGCCTGTTGTGCCGTGCGCAGGAAGGTCTTGTAGATCTTCTCGAAGAGCGAGGGCACCGCACAGAAGTACGTGGGCCGGAACGACATCAGGGACGCCGAGAGCGCCTCCTGGGTCAGCTCCGGCTCATGGGCCATCAGCAGCCCGCCCCGGAGACACAGCGTCTGCACGAGCAGGCCGTACACATGGGAGAACGGCAGGAAGGCGAGGACGCTGCCCTGGCCGCCCGGCGGCACCACCGTGTGGCCCCAGCCCTCCAGGAGCGTGTCGCAGGCGCCCGCCAGGCCGCGGTGGCTCAGTGCGCAGCCCAGCGGCCGGCCCGAGGTGCCGGAGGTGTAGACGACGGCGGCGGTGGAGTCCGGCAGCACGATCCGGCGCAGCGACTCCACCGTGGTGAACGGAATGAACGCGCCCCGTTCCACGAGCTGTTCCAGCGCCCCCGCGTCCAGCTGCCACACATGCCGCAACCGGGGCAGCGAGGCGCACACCGACCCGACCGTCATCACGCTCTGCTCGTCCTCGACGACCACGCCCACACAGCCCGCGTCCCGGAGGATCCACTCCACCTGGTCGCGCGAGGACGTCGGATAGATCGGCACGACCTCGGCGCCGATCGCCCACAGGGCGTGGCTGAGGACCGTCCACTCGTAACGGGTACGCGCCATGATCGCCACCCGGTGGCCCGGCGCGATCCCGGACGCCACCAGCCCCTTGGCGAGGTCCACCACCTCGTCCCGCAGCTCCACCGCGGTCACCTCCTCCCACGTGGAGGAGGAGGGTCCGGAGCGGCGTGCGAGCGTCGGCAGGGTGGGGTTGCGGTCCGCCGTCTCGAAGACGCTGTCGGCGAGCCCGCCGGTCAACGGGGAGACGGCCGGGGGAGCGAGGGCGACGTCGCGCATGCGCTGCTCCTGATGTGTACGGGGTGTGACTCCACCGATGAGAACCGTTATCGGCGGTGCCTGAATCTAGCCCAGGCGAGAGCGGCCGGTGTCTGGATTCGACAAGTAGCGCCGGTTTGTTGATCTCGCCGTGATCGAGGGAACTGTCGCCCGTCCGGCTCCTACTCCTGGGTGCGGCGGGCGCACTCCCTGACGACCTCCCGCAGACTCCCGGTCCGCTCCATCAGCTCCCGCTGCATCCGCGCCCCGTTGCCGCGCCGCAGCAGCTCCGCGCAGGCCTCGCGCGCACAGTCGAGGTCGCCGGTCTCGGCCAGCGCCTCACCGATGTGGTCCAACAGGGCCCGTACGACGGTCTCCGCGGGCAGCCGGTGCATGGTCGCCGGGTGCAACAGCTCCTCCGTCAGCCCGGACCGGGCGGCCCGCCAGGCGGCCAGCCGCAACAGGCTCACACTGTGCGGCAGCGGCTCCCGCCCCGCCCGCCACTCCCGTGCCGCCGTCTCCACCAGGCCACGGGCGAGGGTGGCGACCAGGACGGCGGTCGAGGCGTGCAGACAGACGTCCGCGACCCTGATCTCCACCGTCGGATAGCGCCGGGACAGCCGTGCGTCGAAGTAGGCCATCGCCTCGTCGAGGATGACCCCGGTCGCGACCATGTCCGCGACCCGCCGGTGATAGCACTCGGCCGAGCCGAACACCTCGGTCGGACCGGCCGACGGCCAGCGCTGCCACACCCGGCTGCGATAACTGCTGTACCGCGTGTCCCCGCCCTGCCAGAACGGCGAGTTGGCGCTGATCGCGGAGAGCACCGACAGCCACGGCCGGATCCGGTCGATCACCGCGACGCCCTCGGCGTCGGACTCGACGGACACATGGACATGGCACCCGAGGACGAGGTCCTGGCTGGTGATGCCGTACTGCTCGGCCATCCACCGGTACCGGCGTCCCATTCCGATGGACGGCCTGACCGGCAGGGGCGAGGTCGCCAGCGCCGCGACCGTGCAGCCGATGCCTTCGGCGAGCCGCGCCGCCTCCTTGCGGCAGCGGACGATCTCCGCACCGAGATCCGCCATGCCCGACTGCGGGTGCGTGGCGAACTCCAGCATCTCGGTGTGCAGTTCCTTCTCGAAGACCTGCTCGTCCCCGTCGTCCAGCGCGGCGCGCGCGAGTACGGCCGCGGACAGAGCCTGTGGCTCGCCGGTCTCGGGATCGATCAGGAGGAGCTCCTCCTCCACTCCGACGGTGCGCACGTGAGGCCGCCCTTCTGTCGCGACGACGGGGTCCGTACGCCCCGACTGCCCACGGGGCGGCCAATCACACGGGCGTCAGCCACACCGTCGCGAGCGGCGGCAGGGTGAGCGGCACGACACCGTCCTCCGGCTTGACCGGATCGCAGTCGCCGACACCGCTGCCGCCGTACCGTTCCGCGTCCGTGTTGAGGACCTCCCGCCAGGCGGGGACGTCGCCGGGGACGCCGAGACGGTAGTCGTGCCGGACGACGGGGGAGAAGTTGGACACGGCGAGGAGCGGGCTGCCCTGGGCGTCGTAGCGCAGGAAGGCGAAGACGTTGTCGTCCGCCGCGTCGCCGAGCACCCACCGGAAGCCGTCCGGGGTGGTGTCCCGCTGCCAGAGGGCGGGGGTGCGACGGTAGAGGCCGTTCAGGTCGCGGACCAGGTCCTGGACGCCACGGTGATCGGCTTCGGCGCCGTAGGCGGGATCGAGCAGCCACCAGTCCGGGCCGTCGGGCTCGGACCATTCGGCGCCCTGGGCGAACTCCTGCCCCATGAAGAGGAGTTGCTTGCCGGGGTGGGCCCACATGAAGCCGAGGTAGGCGCGGTGGGTGGCGCGCTGCTGCCACCAGTCGCCGGGCATCTTGGAGACCAACGACCGCTTGCCGTGGACGACTTCGTCGTGGGAGATGGGAAGGACGTAGTTCTCGCTGTACGCGTAGACCATCGAGAAGGTCATCTCGTGGTGGTGGTACTTGCGGTGCACCGGCTCGTGCTCCACGTACCCGAGCGAGTCGTGCATCCAGCCCATGTTCCACTTCAGGCCGAAGCCCAGACCGCCGCTCTCGGTCGGCCGGGTCACCCCGTCCCAGGCGGTGGACTCCTCCGCGATCGTCATGACCCCCGGCACCCGCCGGTACACCGTCGCGTTCATCTCTTGCAGGAACTGCACCGCGTCCAGGTCCTCACGCCCGCCGAACACATTGGGCGTCCACTGGCCGGAGTCACGGGAGTAGTCGAGATAGAGCATCGAGGCGACCGCGTCGACCCGCAGCCCGTCGATGTGGAACTCCTCGCACCAGTACACGGCGTTGGCGACGAGGAAGTTGCGCACCTCCACCCGCCCGTAGTCGAACTCGTACGTCCCCCAGTCCGGATGCTCGGCCCGCCGCCAGTCGCCGGGCTCGTACAGCGGCTCCCCGTCGAACCGCCCCAACGCCCAGTCGTCCTTGGGGAAATGAGCGGGCACCCAGTCCATGATCACGCCGATGCCGGCCCGGTGCAGGGCGTCGATCAGGTACTTGAAGTCGTCGGGGGTGCCGAGGCGGGCCGTCGGCGCGTAGAAGCCGGTCACCTGATAGCCCCAGGAACCGCTGAAGGGGTGATGGGCGACGGGCATCAGCTCGACGTGGGTGAAGCCGAGGTCCTTGACGTACTCCGGGAGCTGTTCGGCGAGTTGACGGTAGGTCAGTCCAGGCCTCCAGGAGGGCAGATGGACCTCGTACACAGAGAACGGCGCCACATGCACCGGAACGTCTCCCCGATGAGCCATCCACTCGGCGTCGTCCCACTCGTGGCGCGACACGCTCACGATCGACGCCGTGTCCGGGGGGATCTCGGCACGACGGGCCATCGGGTCCGCCTTCAGGAAGCGGTCGCCGCGCCGGGAGGTGATCTCGAACTTGTACCGGGCCCCCTCACCGATCCCCGGCAGGAACAGCTCCCACACCCCGGCCGCGCCCAGTGAACGCATCGGGAACGCCGTGCCGTCCCAGCAGGTGAAGTCCCCGGCGACACGCACCCCTTGGGCGTTCGGCGCCCACACCGTGAAGCGGGTGCCGGTCACACCCTGGTGGGTCATGGGCTCGGCGCCGAGCGCCTTCCACAACTGCTCGTGCCGCCCCTCCCGGATGAGATGCAGGTCGGTGTCGCCCAGGGCGGGCAGGAAGCGGTACGGGTCATGGACCTCGTGCTCGCCGTCCTCGTACGCCACCAGCAGGGTGTACGAGGGGATCGCCGTCAGCGGGAGCACACCGGCGAACAGGCCCCCACCCTCCGAGATCAGCCGGCTGCGCCTCCCGGCGACGACCACGCTCACCGACCGCGCGAAGGGGCGCAGGGCCCGGAAGACGATCCCGCCGGGCACCGGATGGGCGCCCAGCAGGGCGTGCGGATCGTGGTGGGCGCCCGCCAGCAGACGGGCGCGGTCGCCGGGGTCCAGGGCGGGCGCGGCACGGCACGGAACCGGGCCACCCGCCTCTGAGGGTGAGATGTCACGCAGAGCCATGGCTTCAGCCTCCCCTTACGGCAAGACGCTCGATCGCCGCCATCGGAACCGGCAGCCAGTCGGGGCGATGCCGGGCTTCGTACAGGACTTCGTACACGGCTCTGTCCGTCTCGTAGGCGCGCAACAGACCGTGCTTCTTTCGTGGATCCCAGCCCGCCCGCGCGGCGTAGCCGGCGCAGAAGGCCTCCCGGCAGCGGCGCGCCCACTCCGGACGCCAGGGGCGGCGCTGCCGGGCCGCGTAGTCGAAGGAGCGCAGCATGCCGGCGATGTCCCGCACCGGCGAGTGGACGCTGCGCCGCTCGGTGAGCGGGCGGGACGGCTCGCCCTCGAAGTCGATGACGAACCACTCACGCCCGGCCCGCAACACCTGGCCCAGGTGCAGATCGCCGTGGATACGTTGCGCGGGCGGACCGGAATCGCAGCCTTCCAGCGCCGCGAACGCGGTCCGCAGACGCGGGACGAAGGGCTGGAGGGCGGGCACGCAGTGCGCGGCGGACGTCAGCCGCTCGGTCATCGCCGCCGCCGTGCGGCCGTTCTGGTCGCAGGCCAGGCCGCCGGCCGGCTCGGTGGTGGTCCCGTCGGGGAAGGCGGCGGCCAGTGCGAGGTGCACGTCCGCCGTGGCCCGGCCCAGCTCGTGGGCCTGCGCCGTGAAGTCGTCGCCGTGGGCCAGGGCCTCCAGGGCCAGGGTCCAGCCGTCGGAGGCGTCGGGCAGGAACGGCTGGAGCACGCCGAGCGTGGCCTGATAGGGATGCGTCGTCCGGAACCAGGCCACGGGCGCGGGCACCCGACGGCACCCCTGTCCGGCCAGCGCACCCGGCACCTCCAGGTCGGGATTGACGCCTGGCTGGACGCGCCGGAAGACCTTCAGGATGAACGCGTCGCCGTACACCAGCGAGGAGTTGGACTGCTCGGCGTCCAGCACCCGCGGCACCAGCCCGGTCGGCACGGACACCGACGGATCGGCCTCGAAGCGCAGGGGGCCCGCCGTGCCGGGATGCCGCAGCCGCTCCAGGAGCAGTTGCGCCGAACGGGGGTCCTGCAACGCGTCGAACACCGTCAGCCCGGCCAGCGGTCCGGACTCCGCCCGCCCGATCAGGGCCCGGCCGAGCCGCGGCGACAGATGCTTCCGTACGCCGAGCAGCAGCTGGTAGCAGTCCCCGGACACGGCCGTGGTGCCGCCGGGGGCGGGGACGGGCGCGTGGCCGGTGTGGACCAGCAGATGCAGACAGCCGGGGAACAGCTCCGTCAGGGACAGCAGCGTGAGGTCCGTGACGGGCCGGTCCTTCCCGGCGAACCAGCGCTGCCGGGGCAGCCACTCGCGCAGTAGTCCCGCCAGCGAGGCCATGGGCCCCGCGACGGCCGTGCCGCTCGGGCTCGGGAATGCGGTCTTCGGCATGGTGACGCGTCCTTTCCTCGGCACACGCTCAAAGTCGTCGACCGATGCGGGATGCGACTCGGGAGAGCCGGAACCAGTAGAAACCGTGTCCCGCCAGCGTCAGCAGGTACGGCAGTTCACCGATGGCCGGGAACCGCACCCCGCCGAACAGCTCCACCGGATGCCGGCCGTCGAACTCACGCAGATCCAGCTCCGTGGGCTGCGCGAAACGGGAGAAGTTGTGCACACACAGGACCAGGTCGTCCTCGTACTCGCGGAGGAAGGCCAGTACGGCGGGGTTGGACGACGGGAGTTCCGTGAACGTGCCGAGCCCGAACGCCGGGTTCTGCTTGCGGATCTCGATCATGCGGCGGGTCCAGTGCAGCAGCGAGGAGGGCGACGACATCGACGCCTCGACGTTGGTGACCTGATGGCCGTAGACGGGGTCCATGATGGTCGGCAGATACAGGCGCCCGGGGTCGGCCGTGGAGAAGCCCGCGTTGCGGTCCGGGGTCCACTGCATGGGGGTGCGGACGGCGTCGCGGTCGCCGAGCCAGATGTTGTCGCCCATGCCGATCTCGTCGCCGTAGTAGAGGATCGGCGAGCCGGGGAGCGACAGCAGGAGAGCCGTGAACAGCTCGATCTGGTTGCGGTCGTTGTCCAGGAGTGGGGCGAGGCGGCGCCGGATGCCGATGTTGGCGCGCATCCGCGGGTCCTTCGCGTACTCGGCCCACATGTAGTCGCGTTCCTCGTCGGTGACCATCTCCAGCGTCAGCTCGTCATGGTTGCGCAGGAAGATGCCCCACTGGCAACTGGACGGGATCGCGGGGGTCTTGGCGAGGATTTCCGAGACGGGGTAGCGGGATTCGCGTCGCACGGCCATGAAGATCCGCGGCATGACCGGGAAGTGGAAGGCCATGTGGCACTCGTCGCCGCCGGACTGGTAGTCGCCGAAGTAGTCGACGACGTCCTCGGGCCACTGGTTCGCCTCCGCGAGCAGCACCGTGTCCGGATACATGAGGTCGATCTCGCGGCGCACCCGCCTGAGGAACTCGTGGGTGGGCGGCAGGTTCTCGCAGTTGGTGCCCTCGGCCGCGTACAGATAGGGGACGGCGTCCAGGCGGAAGCCGTCGATGCCGAGGTCCAGCCAGAAGCGCAGGGCCGCCAGGATCTCCTCCTGGACCGCCGGGTTCTCGTAGTTGAGGTCCGGCTGGTGGGAGAAGAAGCGGTGGAAGAAGTACTGCTGACGCACCGGGTCGAAGGTCCAGTTGGACGCCTCGGTGTCGACGAAGATGATCCGCGCGTCCGCGTACTGCTTGTCGTCATCGGCCCACATGTAGTAATCGCCGTAGGGGCCGTCGGGGTTGGCGCGGGATTCCTGGAACCACGGGTGCTGGTCGCTGGTGTGGTTCATGACGAAGTCGATGATGACGCGCATGCCGCGCTGGTGGGCGGCGTCGACGAACTCGACGAAGTCGGCGAGGTCGCCGAACTCGGGCAGGACGGCGGTGTAGTCGGAGACGTCGTAACCGCCGTCGCGCAGCGGCGACTTGAAGAAGGGCGGCAGCCACAGGCAGTCGACGCCCAGCCATTGCAGGTAATCGAGTTTGGCGGTGAGGCCCTTGAGGTCGCCGACGCCGTCGCCGTTGCTGTCCTGGAAGGAGCGGACGAGCACCTCGTAGAAGACGGCGCGCTTGAACCAGTCGGGGTCCCGGTCCTTCGCCGGGGTGTCCTCGAAGGTGTCGTGGACGGGCTCGTTGACAGTCATGACGCGCTTGACCCTCCGCTCTGCGGTGTCGATGGCTGGACGTGGAGCACGTGCGCGGGGGACCGCCCCGGTTCCAGGCGCACATAGTTGCTCCTGCCCCAGCGGTACGTCTCACCCGTCAGTTCGTCGTGCACGGACATGGATGCGTTCCCGTCCAGGCCGAGTTGCGGCATGTCCAACGAGACCGTGGCTTCCTGGGTGTGGTGGGGGTCGAGGTTGGCGATCACCAGAACCGTGTCCGAGCCGGTGCGCTTGCTGTAGGCGAGCACGGCGTCGTTGTCGGTGGTGTGGAAGCGGATGTTCCTGAGGCGCTGGAGAGCGGGGTGGCGGCGCCTGATGTTGTTGAGGCGGGTGATCAGGGGGGTGATGTTGTCGTTCTCCGTTTCCCAGTCGCGGGGGCGGAGTTGGTATTTCTCGGAGTGGAGGTATTCCTCGCTGCCGTCGCGCAGGGGGGTGTTCTCGCAGAGTTCGTAGCCGCTGTAGATGCCCCAGGCGGGGGAGAGGGTGGCGGCCAGGACGGCGCGGACCTCGAAGGCGGGGCGTCCGCCGTGCTGGAGGTAGGCGTGCAGGATGTCGGGGGTGTTGGCGAAGAAGTTGGGCCGCATGTAGGCGGCCGCCTCCCCGGACAGCTCGGTGAGGTACTCGGTGAGTTCCTGTTTGGTGTTGCGCCAGGTGAAGTACGTGTAGGACTGCTGGAAGCCGATCTGTCCGAGGGTGTGCATCATCGCGGGCCGGGTGAAGGCCTCGGCCAGGAAGATGACGTCGGGGTCGGTGGCGTTGATGTCCGCGATCACCTGCTGCCAGAAGACGACCGGTTTGGTGTGCGGGTTGTCGACGCGGAAGATCCGCACCCCGTGGTCCATCCAGTGCCGCAGCACCCGCAGCGTCTCGGCGACCAGGCCCTCCAGGTCGGCGTCGAAGGCGATGGGGTAGATGTCCTGGTACTTCTTGGGCGGGTTCTCGGCGTAGGCGATGGTGCCGTCGGGGCGGTGGTGGAACCACTCGGGGTGTTTGTGGACCCAGGGGTGGTCCGGCGAGCACTGGAGGGCGAAGTCGAGGGCGATCTCCAGGCCGTGCCGTCGAGCGGTGGCGACGAAGTCGTCGAAGTCCTCGATCGTGCCCAGGTCCGGGTGGACGGCGTCGTGCCCGCCCTCCGGTGAGCCGATCGCCCACGGCACCCCGACATCCTCGGGTCGGGCCGACAGGGTGTTGTCGGGCCCCTTGCGGAAGGTGGTGCCGATCGGGTGGATGGGGGGCAGGTAGACGACGTCGAAGCCCATCGCCGCGATCGCGGGGAGCCTGCGGGCGGCGGTGCGGAAGGTGCCGTGCGGGCACTCCGGAGTGCCTTCGGAGCGGGGGAAGAACTCGTACCAGGACCCGTACAGGGCCCGTTCCCGTTCCACCAGCAGGGGCAGCGGCTCGGAGGCGGTGACGAACTCCCGCAGCGGATACGCGGCCAGCACCGCGTCCACCTCCGGCGTCAACGCCGCCGCCAACCGGGTGGAAACGGACAGCGAGTCGTTGTGCAGGGTGTCCGCCGCGGCCTTCACCAGGGCCCGTTCCCGGCCGCGGGGCACCCCGGCGGCCGCGCGGTGGTGGAGGTCGGCGCCCTGCTCCAGGACGAGCCCGACGTCGATACCGGCGGGGATCTTGATGCCGGCGTGATGGCGCCAGGTGCTGATCGGGTCGCTCCACGCCTCCACGTGGAACGTCCAGCGTCCCGTCGAGCCGGGGGTGACCTCCGCGCCCCAGCGGTCGCTGCCGGGGGCGAGCTCACGCATCGGCGTCCACGGGCCGGGACGCCCCTCGGGATCGGTGAGGACGACATTGGCGGCGACCGCGTCATGGCCCTCGCGGAACACGGTGGCGGTGACCTGGAAGGTCTCGCCGGTGACCGCCTTGGCCGGGCTGCGGCCGCCGTCGACGGCCGGCCGGACATCCCGGACCGGGATACGGCCGATGGTGGCCCGCGCGCTCATGTCCCTCGCGCTCGTGGACCTCGTACTCATGCGTCTCGTCCTCATGGGGGGCTCGCCTCTGCCGTGCCGAGGGCCGGGCCATGAGGCCCGGCCGGGGATCCAAGCTGCGTCGGAAGGGACCTACCTCCCGGCGGGAGAACGCGTGAGCATCACCGGCGGGCCCCGGTGGACCGGGGTGGTGGCACAGAGCTGCGCGTCCTGCTCCTGGAGGTAGGTGACGAGGCTGGTCCGCAGATAGCGTTCGGCGGCGTCGGCGGCCTCCCTGGCGCAGCGCTTCCCCATCAGCACGCAGAGGGTGTAGCCCGAGTCCTCGAAGGTGGCCCGTACGGTGCGGTCGGCGGGGGACGCGAGCATCACGCGCTCCCAGGCCCGGTACCGGCGCAGTTGCCGGGCGACTTCGGCCTTGGCCGGTAGCAGCATGGCGCGGTTCACCTTCCATGGGGAGTTTCACTCATGGTGCACGGGTGACGACGCAGCGTCTTGTTGGAGCTTCAACCATCGCCGGTGGAAGCGGTCGTGGTCTGGGTCGACGCGCTCGTGTTGCACGAATGGCGTAGCACCCGCACGCTTGAGGTCACTCAGGAGCGATCATTGCTCACGCTACGCGTTCGGGGCTCGTCCCAAAGGGGCGAGAGGCGGAAGTGGAGCTTCGCCGGTGAGGAGCCAACGAAGATGAAGACCGCAGTGCCCTGCTACTACCACCTCGACGTGGAAGTCACCCCGGAACGGGTCGGCCAGGTCAAGCGCATTCTGGCCGCTCATCTCCGGTACTGGGATCTCGACACCCTCGTCGAGCCCGTCTGTCGCGGTGCCGAAATGCTGTTGAAGGCCATCGACGAGCACGCGACCGACAAGGAGACGTCGATCGAGATGTGGTGGAACGGCCAGCACCTGATCACCGCGATCGGGGACAACGACCGCGATCTGCGCCCGGACCAGGACCTCCGCGCCTGTCTGGCACGCATCGCCGCGATGAGCGACGGGTGGGGCTGCTGCGCCACCGAGACCGGCAGCAAGGTCATCTGGTTCTCGCAGCGCGCCCGGGCCGGCGAGCGGGTCCCGCGGGTGCCGACGGCACCCGCGCCGAGCCTGCGCGAGGTGCTCCAGGTACCGCGCGAGGAACCGGTCGTCGGCGGCGTCCTGGAGGACGCCCGGTGACCGCGAAACGCCGCCGCACAGTAGGGGTGCCCGTCTGGAACGGGCACCCCTACCCGTTGGGTGCCTCGTTCGACGGCAAGGGCACCAACTTCGCGCTGTTCAGCGAGGTCGCCGAGTGCGTGGAGCTGGTCCTCGTCGAGGACGACGGCAGCCACCACAGCGTTCCGCTCGCCGAGGTCGACGGCTTCGTGTGGCACTGCTATCTGCCCGGGATCGGCCCGGGGCAGCGCTACGGCTACCGGGTCCACGGGCCCTGGCAGCCAGAGCTCGGCCACCGCTGCGATCCGGCGAAACTCCTCCTGGACCCGTACGCCAGGGCCGTGGACGGCCGGATGGACAACGACCCCTCGCTCTACGCCCCCGACGCCGACAGTGCCGGGCACACCCTGCTCGGCGTGGTCACGGACCCCGCCTTCGACTGGGGCGCGGACAGCCCGCCCCGGCGGCCCTACGCCGACACGGTCATCTACGAGGCCCATGTCCGCGGCCTGACCCGCACCCACCCCGACGTCCCGGCCGAACTCCGCGGCACCTACGCCGGGTTGGCCCACCCCGCGGTCGTCGAGCACCTGACGTCCCTCGGCGTGACCGCGGTCGAACTGATGCCGGTGCACCAGTTCGTGCACGACGGGGTGCTCCAGGACCGCGGTCTGTCCAACTACTGGGGCTACAACACCATCGGCTTCTTCGCCCCGCACAACGCCTACGCCGCCCACGGCAGCCGCGGCGAGCAGGTCGCCGAGTTCAAGACGATGGTGAAGGCCCTGCACGCGGCCGGCCTCGAAGTGATCCTGGACGTCGTCTACAACCACACCGCCGAGGGCAACGAGCGGGGGCCCACCCTCTCCTTCCGCGGCATCGACAACGCCTCCTACTACCGTCTGGTGGACGGCGACTGGGGCCACTACTACGACACCACCGGCACCGGCAACAGCCTGCTGATGCGGCACCCCTACGTCCTCCAGCTGATCATGGACTCGCTGCGCTACTGGGTGACCGAGATGCATGTCGACGGCTTCCGCTTCGACCTCGCGGCCACCCTGGCCCGGCAGTTCCACGAGGTGGACCGGCTGTCGGCGTTCTTCGACCTGATCCAGCAGGACCCGGTGATCAGCCGCGTCAAACTGATCGCGGAGCCGTGGGACGTGGGCGAGGGCGGCTACCAGGTCGGCAACTTCCCGCCGCTGTGGTCCGAGTGGAACGGCAAGTACCGGGACACCGTACGGGACTTCTGGCGCGGCGAGCCCGGGTCGCTCGGCGAGTTCGCGTCCCGGCTGACCGGCTCCTCCGATCTGTACCAGCGCAACCGGCGCCGACCGCGCGCCAGCGTCAACTTCGTGACCGCGCACGACGGTTTCACCCTGCGCGACCTCGTCTCGTACAACGACAAGCACAACGAGGCCAACGGGGAGGGCAATCGGGACGGTGAGAGCGTCAACCGGTCCTGGAACTGCGGGTTCGAGGGCGACACCGACGCCTCCGACGTCAAGGAGCTGCGCGCCCGCCAGCAGCGCAACCTCCTCGCCACGCTGCTGCTGTCACAGGGCATCCCGATGCTCTGTCACGGCGACGAACTGGGCCGCACCCAGCGCGGCAACAACAACGCCTACTGCCAGGACAACGAAGTCTCCTGGATCGACTGGCGGTTGACCGAGGAGCAGCGTGACCTCGCCGACTTCGCCCGCGATCTCGTCGCGCTGCGCGCCGCCCACCCGGTGCTGCGCCGCCGTCGCTTCTTCCGCGGCGAGACCGTGACCTACGCGGGCCAGCCGCTGCCCGACCTCGTGTGGTTCGCGCCGGACGCGCGCGAGATGACGGACGGCGACTGGCTGCGTCCCGACGCGCACTCCGTCGGCGCCTTCCTCAACGGCGACGCCATCGCCGAACCCGACTCGTGCGGCCGCCCCGTGGTCGACGACTCCTTCCTGCTGCTGCTCAACAGCTACTGGGAGCCCGTGGGCTTCCGGCTGCCGGAGGCGGCGTACGGCGAACGCTGGACGACGGTGATCGACACCGCCGAACCCCGGGGGGCGGACGAGACGGAGCACAAGGCGGAGTCGCTGGTGACCGTCGCGGCGCGCAGCCTGGTGCTGTTGTCGCGGCCGCCGGCGGGCGCCCCGGTCAGTGGGCGCGGCGTGCCGTCACCGTGAACCGGGCGCCGTCGGGGTCCCGCAGCACGGCCTCGATGCCGGACTTGGACAGGACGCTGCCGCCGTGGACCTCCGCGGCGCGCGTGCACGCGGAGACGTCGGACACGAAGAAGTGCACCTGCCAGTGCGGGCGGATCGTGGGATCGGGCGCGGCGCCCAGCGCGCCCGACTCGATCCGGGCCACGATGTCGCCCTCGCTGCGCAGCACCACTTCGCCGCCCTCGTAGTTGACCTCGCAGCATCCGGGCCGGTCCGAGGCCCAGTCGAGGATCTCGCCGTAGAAGATGGCGGCGTCGAAGGCGTCACGGGTGTGCAGCCGGATGAAGGTCGGTGCCGCGCGGCGCCAGCTCTCCCAGTCGGAGAAGAGTTCGCCCTCCCAGATCCCGAAGGTCGCCCCGTCCCGGTCGGCCAGCAGCGCCGCGCGTCCGGGCGGCAGGGACAGCGGCCCGACCGCGGCCGTACCACCCCGCTCCTGGGCCCGGGCCACGGCCTCGTCCGCGCTGCGCACCGCGAAGTACGGCGTCCAGGCCACTGCCATCTGCAACATCGAGGCGACCGCCGCGATCCCGGCCACCGGCGTGCCGTCCACCAGTGCCATCCGGAACCGGTCGCCGAGCTCGGCCGACCGCCACTCCCAGCCGAGGACGGCGGAGTAGAACCCCTCGGTGGCCTCCAGGTCACGGCTGGTCAGGCTCACCCAGCAGGGTGCGCCGAACACGGAATGCGTGGAGACGACATCCGTCGTACCAGCGGGATGTTTCATGTCGTGATTCATGGCAGTCGCGTCCTGACCTCGCCGGCCTCCAGCCACCGGTCTGTCTCCAGTGTCCAACCGGAACTGTGCCGGGCGCCTGTCGAGTACCCCCGCGGCGCGCCCGAAACGACCTCGCGGGCCCAGTGGCATTGAGCCGGTCGAATGACGAGGATGGAGGGGTGACCCCGGGACCGCACGACCCGTCCGACGAGGCCGACCGCATCTTCGAGCTGCAAGAAGAGGTCGAGCAGCTGAAGGAGGCCGTCACCTCGCACGCCGTGGTGGACCAGGCGATCGGGATGATGGTGGCCCTCGGGCGGGTGACGCCGGACGAGGGCTGGGTGGTCCTGAAGGACGTGTCCCAGCGTACGAACATCAAGCTCCGCAACGTCGCGGACCTCATCCTGATCTGGGGCCGCTACGGGGAGCTGTCCCCGCAGATCCGGGCCGAGCTGGAGGCCGCTCTCGACCGTCACGGTCCGACCCAGATCCCCGAGGCCCCCTCGGAGTGACGGCTCAGCACGCCTCCGCCTCGAGTTCGGCGCGGAGTCTGGCGAAGCAGGCGCTGAGCAGCCGGGAGACGTGCATCTGCGAGATGCCGAGCTGCTCCGCGATGCTGCTCTGCGTCATGCCCAGGAAGAAGCGCAGATACAGGATGGTCTGCTCGCGCTCCGGAAGGGCCAGGAGACAGGGTGCGACGGAGACCCGGTCGACGACCACGTCGTAGCTGGGGTCGGGGCCGCCCAGCGCGTCACCGAGGGCGTACCCGTCGGTGCCGGGCATCTCGGCCTCCAGCGACAGCGCGGAGAAGCACTCCAGCGCCTCCATGCCGGTGCGCACCTCGTCCTCGGTCAGCTGGGCGTGCTCGGCGATCTCGGGGACGGTGGGGGCCCGGCCCGGCGTCGTCTGCGACAGCTCCTTCGCGGAGCGCCGGACGCGGTTGCGCAGGTCCTGGACCCGGCGAGGTACGTGCAGCGTCCACATGTGGTCACGGAAGTGCCGCTTGATCTCGCCGGTCACGGTCGGAACGGCGTACGCCTCGAAGGCGTGGCCGCGCTCCGGGTCGTAATGGTCGACGGCCTTGACCAGGCCGAGGGCGGCGACCTGGTACAGGTCCTCCAGGGACTCGCCGCGGCCCTTGAAACGGACGGCGATCCGCTCGGCCATGGGCAGCCACAGCCGGATCAGCTCGTCGCGCAGGGCCTGGCGCTCGGGTCCGTCCGAAAGGTCGGCCAGACGTACGAAGGCTTCGGTGGTGTCGGGGGCGTCGTCGTGCGGGTGCGGCTTGGTCCTGGTCGAGACAGGCATCGTGCGCACCTCCCTCAGCGGGATGTCGGCTGGGACAGACACCATGGGAGGAGGGCTGCGCGGACGACAGCGGAGGACGCCGGGGCCGAGGAGGGCTCCCATGGACGTGCCTCCTGTCCGAAGCACTTAAATGCGAATTCCCGCCACAAATCGATCCAAACTCATATCCGCTCATCGGATCCGTTTCGGCCTTGACCGTGCCTTGGGTTCATTACCTCTGCTACAGAGCTAATCTCGACGGTGTGGAACAGGAGACCTTCCCGGACGAGCTGGCCGACGCGCTCGTCGGGGTCCAGCGGTTGATCCGGCGCCGGCTGCGCCGGGAGATGCCCGCACCTCAGCTGCGCGGTGCCGAGGTGGAACTGCTGCGGCTCGTCGTGGCCCGGCCCGGCATCAACATCTCGGACGCCGCCAAGTACCTCTACCTGGCGGGCAACTCGGTGTCGACGCTGGTCAACCAGCTGGCCCGGCAGGGCTATCTGGTCCGTGAGACCGACCCCGCCGACCGGCGGGCAGCCCGTCTGATGCCGACCCCGGCCGCCGAGGCCCGGCTCGGCGAATGGCGCAGGCGCCGCGCCGACCTCGTACGCCAACAGGTCGCGGAGCTCGACGAGGCGGACCGGGACGCACTGGCCGCGGCCGTACCGGCCCTGCGGCTGCTGGCCGAGAACCTGCGTGAGGAAAGGGAGGAGCCATGACCCAGGACGCCGTAGCGTGCACCGGGCTCGCATACGCCTTCGGCGGCACCCGCGCGGTGGACGGACTCGACCTGACCGTGGCCGAGGGCGAGGTCTTCGGACTGCTCGGCCCCAACGGCGCCGGGAAGACCACCGCGATCCGCTGCATCACCACCCTGCTGCCGGTACCGGCCGGCATGGTCCGGGTCTTCGGACACGACACCGCCGCGGAACGGATGGCCGTACGACGGCTGCTCGGCTACGTCCCGCAGCAGCTGTCCGCCGACCAGAGCCTGACCGGCCGCGAGAACGTCGCCCTGTTCGCCCGCGTCTTCGACGTGCCCCGCCGGGAACGCGCCGCACGCGTCGGACAGGCCCTCGCCGCCGTCGACCTCACCGACGCCGCCGACCGGCTCGCCAAGACCTACTCGGGCGGCATGGTCCGCCGCCTCGAACTCGCCCAGGCCCTGGTCAGCGCGCCCCGGCTGCTGATCCTGGACGAGCCGACCATCGGCCTGGACCCGATCGCCCGCACCGGGGTGTGGGAACACATCAACGCCGTCCGCGCGGCCACCGGCATGACGGTCCTCGTCACCACCCACTACATGGACGAGGCCGACCAGTACTGCGACCGGGTCGGCCTCATGCACCACGGCCGCGTCCGCGCCCTCGGCACCCCCGCCGAACTGCGCCAGGGCCTCGCCGCACGCCGTGGCACGACCACCCTGCCCACCCTCGAGGACGTCTTCCGCGAGGTCGCGGGCAGCGGTCTCGACGACGAGTCAGGAGACTTCCGCGATGTCCGAAGCACCCGCCGTACCGCAGGCCGCGTCGGCTGACGGCATCAGCCTGCTGCTCCAGGCGCCCCGGCCCCGGGCCGGCTGGCGGCTGCTGCCCGCCCGGGTCGGCGCGATGTGCGCCGTCGAACTCCAGAAGCTGCGCCACGACCGCACCGAGCTCTACACCCGCGCGGTCCAGCCGGCCCTCTGGCTGCTGATCTTCGGCCAGACCTTCACCCGCATCAAGGCGATCCCCACCGACGGCATCCCCTACATCGACTACCTCGCGCCCGGGATCATCGCCCAGTCCGCGATGTTCATCGCCATCTTCTACGGCATCCAGATCATCTGGGAACGCGATGCCGGCATCCTCAACAAGCTCCTCGTCACCCCCACCCCGCGCTCGGCGCTGATCACCGGCAAGGCCTTCGCGGCCGGCGTGAAGTCGCTCGTGCAGGCCGTGGTCGTCGTCCTCATCGCCGCCGTGCTCGGGGTCGCCCTGACCTGGAACCCGCTGAAACTGCTCGGTGTCGCCGCGGTCGTCGTCCTCGGCTCGGCCTTCTTCTCCTGTCTGTCGATGACCATCGCCGGCATCGTTCTCAGCCGCGACCGGCTGATGGGCTTCGGACAGGCCATCACCATGCCGCTGTTCTTCGGCTCCAACGCCCTCTACCCGCTCTCCGTCATGCCGGGCTGGCTCCAGGCGGTCAGCAAGGTCAACCCGCTCAGCTATCAGGTGGACGCACTGCGCGGCCTCCTCCTCGGCACGCCCGCACACCTCGCGCTCGACTTCGCGGTGCTTCTCGTCGCCGCCGCGCTCGGCATCGCCGCGGCCTCCTCACTGCTCGGCCGGCTCGCGCGCTGATCATGCGCACGGACGTGATGTGCGGCACGCCCCCGCCCCCGCCCGAGTACCGCTCCGGGGGAATTCTTCCTGCGCACGGCATGATCGCTGATCAAAGGGGGTGAATGGGCTGGCCACAGCGCATTCCGCTCATTTGACAGTGCACTGAGCACACAGATAGGAAGCAGCTCTCTGAGGGTGGAGAGGTGGATTGTGTACGAGCCGAACGTGGTCGGGGACTGGCAGGAGTACGACGAGCATGCCGGTCTGCGTGTCCGCGTCCACCGTCTGGAGGCCTCGGAGCCACCGCGTGGACGGGACGACGCCGCTGAGGGGCTCACGTACTTCAGTGTCCGGGTGACCGTCGAGAACCGTGGCAGGCGGCACTCCACCATCCACCTGGAGGACGGCCAGATCGACGTCCGGGTCGGCCCTGACGGCGAGAGCGCGTTCATCGACTGGCGCAACTCGCAGTTCATCGAGGGCTTCGACGTCTACCCCCTGCGCCGGGCCACCGTGGTGCTCTACGCGGCCGGCCCCGAGGCGTCCCTGAGCCAGGTCGACGTGCAGATCCAGCTGCGGGTCGACGAGGAGTGGGCCGAACGCCGGCTGTGGACCGGCGGGATCGGCCTGCTCGAAGGAACGGTGCAGCCGGGCACCGCCCGGGAGGGCCTGGCCTGCCAGGTCAGCAACTTCCTGCGGGACCAGGCCGAAGAGGGCACCGCCTGACCGTCGCCACGGTCAGTGCGGGATGCCGTCGATGATCTCGCGGGCACCCTGACGCAGCAGCGCCACGGCCACGGAGGTGCCGAGCGTCGCCGGGTCGAGACGGCCCGCCCACTCGTGGGCGTTCAGCCGCGTCTTGCCGTCCGGGGTGAACACACAGGCCCGCAGCGACAGTTCGCCGCCGTGCTCCACGCGCGCGTACCCGGCGATCGGGCTGTTGCAGTGCCCCTGGAGGACATGCAGGAACATGCGCTCCGCGGTGGCCTCCCGGTGCGTGTCCGGATCGCCGAGGCCGCTGACCGCGTCGATGAGCGCGGTGTCGCCCTCCCGGCACTGGAGGGCGAGGATGCCCGCGCCGATCGGCGGCATCATCGTCTCGGGGGACAGGATCTCGCTGATCACGTCCTCGCGGCCGATGCGTTCGAGGCCCGAGGCCGCGAGCAGCAGGGCGTCCGCCTCCCCGGCCGCCAGCTTCGCCAGCCGGCGGTTGGCGTTGCCGCGGAACGGCACACACTGAAGATGCGGGTGCGTGGCGGCCAGTTGGGCCACCCGGCGCACCGAGGAGGTGCCGATCCGGGTGCCCTCGGGCAGCTCGTCCAGGGTGAGCCCGTCGGGGTGGATGAGGGCGTCGCGGATGTCGTCGCGCTTGAGGAACGCGGCGAACGTGGTGCCGGCCGGCAGTGGCCGGTCGGCGGGCACGTCCTTGACGCAGTGCACCGCGAGATCGGCCTCGCCCGCCAGCAGGGCGGCGTCGACCTCCTTGGTGAACGCCCCCTTGCCCTCGACCTGGGACAGGTCGCCCAGCCACTTGTCGCCGGTCGTCCGCACCGGCACGACCTCGGTGCGCACCCCCGGATGAAGGGCGGTCAACTCGGCGCGGACCCGCTCCACTTGGGCCAGCGCCATGGGTGAGTCGCGGGAGACGATACGGATCAGTTCGGGCACGGACATGCGGACACGATAGACCCTTGCGGTGGAGTGTCCGTGCCGTACCGGCGGAACCGGCCGGCTCGGACCGGCGGGCTCAGACGAGGGGATCACTCATCTCCACCGACCGAAGCGCCGCCGCCAGCGCCTGCTCGTCGCCGACGTCCAGGGCCGTGTCGGTGAGTTTGATGACGTGCTCGTCGCCATGGGCCATCGCGCGTTCCACGACCTCCTCCGCGGTGAGACGGGCGGGCGGTGTGTAGACGACCGGTTCGACCGGGGCGTACATCGCGGTCACCGCGGCGGACGCGGTCCACGCCGCGTGCAGGCTGGGTGCCCACAGCTCGCGCGGCAGCGAATCCAGGCTGCGCAGCACGGCGTTGGGGGCGGTGGCCGCGTGCACCAGCATGGTGGGCTCGCCGTGACCGTGGGTGGCGTAGCGGTGGGTCGCCGCGTGGACGAGCTCGGTGAGCCGGGCGCGGGCGGTGTCCGGGTCGGTCACGTCGTCCGCCCAGACGGGCAGTTGGCGTACGGCCGCCAGTCGCTTCCGGAAGCCCACCATGCCCGGCGCGATGGCCGGTACGGCGTCCAGGGCCTGGGCCGCGGTCGGCGCGCCCGGCACGGCGGCGACGCCGGTCACCGGCTGGTGCCGGGCCGCCCAGTAGCCGAGGGCGTGCGCGAACTCGGTTACACGGGGCGCGTTCTCCTCGGCTTCCAGGGCGCGCACGGCGTGGCCGACGCGGATGATGGTGTGGGTGGCGCCGCCGTACATGCCGGACAGCAGGCGCGGCCACCAGGTGGCGAGGACGTCGCGCCAGGGCTGTTCGGCGAGGGTGCGGGAGTAGAAGTCGATCCAGTCCGCTATCCGGCGTGGATCGCCCAGCGCCTCGGCCCAGTTGGCCTCGGTGACCGGCTCCGAGCGGTCGGGGAAGGCGTCCAGCCTGTCCTGATACAGGTCCAGCCAGCGGTGGACCGCGCCCTCCTGCCCGTGCGCGGCGAGTGCCTCGACGACCATGGGGGCGTGGTTGGTGAGCCAGCCGTCGAATTCCGGGCCGGCGGCGTGCAGGCGGTCGAGGGCTTCTTCGAGGTGTCCGGTCGTGGTCATGATCGGACGGTATGCCGGGCGGGGGTGTGCCGTGATCGGGCGCGGGACGGAAACCCGCCGGTGCCGGGGACCTAGGTCCCGCGCCCGAGGACCGGGGCCCGTCTGAACAGGCCCGGTCTGATCAGGCGTTCGGGTCGAACGCGATGCCGGACGGCTTGGCCGAGGTCAGATGCGCGGCGAAGTTCGCGTCCTTGAGACCGAAGTTGGCGCTGCCGAAGTCGTAGGCGCTGAGCTTGTCTCGCAGGGCCGTCGACGGGTAGCCGTTCCAGCCGACCAGCGGCGGGTACTGCCAGGTGCCCTTGGCGTTCTCCGGCGGCTCGTCATTGGAGTTGGCCAGCCGGAAGCAGTGCGTGCTGATGCCGTCCTTGTGGTAGACGATCTTCGCGTGGGTGCCGTCGAAGCGGACGCCGGAGGCGGCGCTCACCGTGAACGAGCCGTGGTTGGACGTCGACACGTACTGGACCGCGCCGTTCTGCACCCAGATCACGACGTGTTCCCAGTCGTGCCGGTGGCCGCCGATGCTGCTGTTGGCGACGGCCTGGTCCTTCTCGAAGTACAGGCCGTACATGTAGGCGCACCAGCCGTTGTTGCACTTGTAGCGCGAGTAACTGTTGGTGTTGTTCAGGTCCGAGAGGTCGTGGCAGTCGCCGCTCAGTGAACCGGTCGGGTTCAGGCCGCCGTTGACGGTCCCGTCGGGGCCGATCGCCGGCGAGGAGTAACAGCCGTCGGTGTCGTAGTCGAAGGCGGGCTGGTAGGTGTACTCGGCGGTCTCGGCGTTGGCCGGCAGCGCAGAGGGCGGGGCGGCCAGGGCCGTGCTGGGGAAGCCGAGCACGAGGGCGGCGGCGGCGCCGGCCACGCCGACGGCCCCTCGCTTACGGCGGGTTCCGGAGGTTTTCGACGACACTGCGTCCTCCTCTTGATACGGGCGCAGCCCAACGGCTGTGGGGGAGAGGGAAGTTCCACTTCCCGGGCCAGGACAGCTTCCCGGCTTTTCATGTCCGCGCCAAGAGGTCGTAAGCGACTCATAGGTAACAAGCGTCCGAACGCTTGGATCTTGTTCGAGATCTCAGACCGGATCGTCCGGCAGATCGGCCGCGGACTCCGCTGCCGCGAGGTCCGGTCGCAGCCGCAGCCAGGAAGGTTGGCGCAGCAGGCCCGCGCGGGTGCGGGTGCTGTAGCGGACCTCTCCGACCAGCCGGGGCAGTACCCAGTGGGCGCCCGTGACGCGCGGCGCCGGGTCGAAGGGGCACGTGTCCGTGGCGGCGGTCCGCAACAGCTCGGCGAGCCGCGTCCGTTCCGCTTCGCTCCATCCCGTACCGACACTGCCGACGTATCGCAGCCGTCCGCCGCCCCGTTGCCCCACCAGTACCGCGCCCGGCAGACCGGTGAGCCGTCCCTTGCCGGGGAGCCAGCCGCCGACGATCACGTCCTCGCTGTGCATGTTCCGGATCTTGATCCAGGCGCGGGAGCGCACCCCGGGTTCGTACACCGAGTCCAGCCGCTTGCAGACGAGGCCCTCCAGGCCGTGCGCGCGCGTCGCCTCGAGGGCCTGCGCGCCGTGCCCGACGAGGGCACCCGGCGTGGACCAGAACGGGCCCTCCAGGCCCAGTTCCTGAAGCTGTTCGCGCCGTCGCAGATAAGGCCGCGCGATCAGGGGCCGCCCCGCCAGGTGCAGCACGTCGAACAGCACCAGATGGACCGGGACTTCGGCCGCCTTCCGCGCGGCCCGGGCGGGTGCGTGGGCCAGGCCCATCCGCGACTGGAGCAACTGGAAGTCGGCGCGCCCCTGTTCGTCGAGCGCCAGGATCTCGCCGTCCAGTACGGCCGCGGTCCCGCCGAGCGCGCTGCCCAGGGCCCCGAGTTCCGGATAGGCGGCGGTGATGTCCTCCCCGGACCGGGCGCGCAGCGTCACACTTGTGTCCCCGGCCAGGTACGCCACCACGCGCTGGCCGTCCTGCTTGGTCTCGTAGGCCCACCGGGCGTCCTGCGCGGCGGGCGGCAGGGTGCCGGGGGTGGCCAGCATGGGCGGGATCAGGGGAAGGCTCACGGCTCAGTTGTCGACGGGCCCCCGCTCCCGCACGCGCGCCGGGGCGTGGTTTCCCCTGAACGGCGGCGGGGAGGGCGGCGTCAGATGATGCCGCCGTTGGCCCGCAGCACCTGCCCGTTGACCCACCGGCCGGCCGGGCCGACCAGGAACGACACCACCGAGGCGATGTCCTGCGGGGTGCCGAGGCGCTCCAGCGGGGCCTGCGCGGCCAGCCGGGCGACCGTCTCCTCGTCCTTGCCGTCCAGGAAGAGGTCGGTGGCGGTCGGTCCCGGCGCCACGACGTTCACGGTCACGTCACGGCCGCGCAGCTCCCGCGCGAGGATCAGCGTCAGCGCCTCGACCGCGCCCTTGCTCGCGGCGTACGCCCCGTAGCCGGGGAAGGCGAGACCGACGACCGAGGACGAGAAGTTGACGAGGGCCCCGCCCGGACGCAGCCGTCGGGCGGCCTGCTGGTCGACGGCGAAGGTGCCGCGGATGTTGGTGCGGTACAGCGCGTCGAGGTCGGCGAGGTCCAGCTCCGCGACCGGGGCCAGCGGCATCCGGCCCGCCGCGTGCACGACCGCGTCCACCCCGCCGTACACCGTCTCGGCCTGGTCGAACAGCGCGGCGACCTCGGTCTCGTCGCCCACGTCCGCACGAGCGGCGACGGCGCTGCCGCCCTCCGCCACGATCGCGGCCACCACCTCGTCAGCCGCCTCCTTGTTGCCCGCGTAGCCGACCACGACGGCGAAACCGTCGGTGGCGAGCCGGCGGGCGACCTGTCGTCCGATGCCGCGCGAGCCGCCGGTCACGATCGCTACGCGCTGTCCGGTGCCGGGGTCGGTGGTGGTCATGATGGCTCCCTCATGGGTTAGCGGTGCTACGTCTGTCTCGTAGCGACGATAACATGGGGCCGTAGCGATGCTATTCCCCGTTCGTATCGCCGCTACGGATGTCGTACCGTGCACCCATGGACGCGAGGGAAAAGATCCTGGAAGCCGCCGCGGCACTGCTGGCCGAGGCGCCGGCCGCCGAGGTCTCGACGCGGGCCGTGTGCGAGGCGGCCGGGGTCGGGGCGCCGATGCTCTACCGGCTCTTCGGCGACAAGGCCGGGCTGCTGGCCGCCGTGGTGGACCGGGGCTTCGAGCAGTACCTCGCCTCCAAGCGGGCCGCCCGCCCCGGGGCCGATCCGGTGGCGGACCTCAGGAGCGGCTGGGACAACCACCTGCGCTTCGCGCTGGAGCACCCCCACCACTACCGCCTGATGTACTCGCCCGAGCTGACCGTCCCGCCCGCGGCGGCGCGCGAGGCCCACGCCCTGCTGCACGCGATCCTCGAACGCTGCGCGGCGGCCGGCCGCCTCACCGTGCCGCCCGCCGTGGCGACGCAGGTGATCATGTCGGCCAACGTCGGGGCGGCCCTGTCGATGCTCACCAGGCCGGAGCAGTACCCGGACCCGGGCTTCTCGGCACGGCTGCGCGACGCGGTGATCGACTCGGTGACCCGTGCCACCGCGCCGGGGCCGGAGGGCGGGGTGCCCGTCGCCGCCGCCACGCTCGGGGCCCGGCTGCGCGCCGACCCGCCGCAGACCTTCACCGCGGCGGAGTCGGCCCTGCTCCAGCAGTGGCTGGACACCCTCGCCGGCGGCTGAGTCAGCCGCGCGGCGCGGCCTGCACCAGCCCCGACTGGTAGGCGATGACGACGAGCTGGGCGCGGTCCCGGGCGCCCAGCTTCGTCATGGCCCGGTGCACATGGATACGTACGGTCAGCGGACTGACGACCAGCTTCCCGGCGATCTCCTCGTTGGAGTGCCCCTCGGCCACCCACGCCATCACCTCGCGCTCCCGGGCGGTCAGCCGCGCCAGGTCCGCCGGCCGGACGCCCTTCGCCGGAGCGGCCAGGAAGCGGGTGATCACGGTGCGGGTGGCGAGCGGGGAGAGCAGGGAATCGCCCGCCGCCACCGTCCGCACGCCCGCCAGCAGCGCGTCCGCGGTGACGTCCTTGCCGAGGAAGCCGCTCGCCCCGGCCCGCAGCGCCTCGGCCACGTACTCGTCGATCTCGAACGTGGTCAGGATCAGCACCCGGGTGTCCGCGAGGTCCGGGTCGGCGCAGATGGCGGAGGTGGCGGCGAGGCCGTCGGTGCCCGGCATCCGGATGTCCATCAGGACCAGGTCGGGACGGTGGATGCGGGCGAGGGCGACGGCTTCCTTGCCGTCGGCGGCCTCGGCGACCACCTCCATGTCGTCGCAGGAGTCGATGAGGATCCGGAAGGTGGCCCGCAGCAGGGCCTGGTCGTCGGCGAGCAGTACACGGATGGTCATGGGGTCCGATCTTCCGGTTCCGGCGCGGTGGGCGTGGTGGGTGTGGTGGGGTAGAGCGGCAGACGGGTGGTCACCTCGACGCGGTGACCGGCGTCGAGGGCGCCGCCGACGGACCTGGCCGTCGCGGTGCCGTCGTGGGTGACGGTGAGCGTCAGATGGTCGACGGCGTACCACAGGCGCACCCGGGCCGCCCCGGCCGCGGCGTGCTGGGTGACGTTCGTCAACGCCTCCTGCACGATCCGGTACGCCCTCAGGTCCACCCCCGGCGACAGCGGACGCGGCATCCCCTCGACGGTGACCTCGATGGTGGGCGACGACGTCGTGCAGCTCGCGGGCTATGCGCATGCGTTCCTCGGCGACGCGGTGCCGGGCCTCCTTCTCCCGGCTCTGCTCGGCGTACTCGGCGCGGGCCTGATCGGCCTCGACGTAGGCGTCCCGGAGCCGGACCGCGGTGCCGACCTCGAAGAAGAGGTGGCCGAGGGAGCCGGCCCCGGCGGTGCACAGGGCGGTGACGACGACGACCGTCCGCGGACGGCTGCGCTGCCCGAACAGGGAGCCGCAGGCGAGGGCGGCGAGGGCGATCGTGGGCCTGACCGCGTCCGGCTGTTTCTCGTGCGGGAAGTGGATCTCGCTGCCGAGCAGGAAGCATGCGAACAGCAGCGCGTCCGTCATCGTGTCGACGGTGCGGGTGTGCTCGTCCGCGTAACGCTGCCAAGGGATGCTCATCGCGCTCTCCGGTCGGGGTCCTCAGGACATGGTCGGCGATGCCCGCCGGGAACGACGGGCGAGGGCCGCCCGTGTCGGGGGCGGGGTCAGATGCGAGCGGTGGGCCGTTCGGCGGCGCCGACCACCGTGGGACCTTCCCGGGTGAGCGACCCGCCCTCGACGCCGACACTCGCCACCGGTCCAGCCCCCGGCATCCACCAGGCCGCCTTGCCGAGCAGCGCCGGCACCGGCGTCAGCGCGCTCAGCACCGCGATCACCACGACGCCCGCCGCGGCCGGCCCCGTCTTGGTGAGGACCGGGCTGCCCACCACCGGCAGACCGGCCGGCGCGATGCCGACGGTGAGCCCGACGAAGTTCCCGGGGAGCACGGTCGGGACGGGGGTGTAGCCCGCTGCACCACCGGTCCGGGAGCGCACACCCTCGTCGTGGTGATCACGCGCCGGGATCGTGGACGCCACAAGGCCGACGCCGTTCACCGTCCCGGAAGGACACCCCGATGAAGCCCCTGCTGTCCTCGCGTCCCGTGCTGTGGTTCCTGTTCCTGTTCAATCTCGGCGTCGCGGCGGCGGCACCCTTCGTCGTGAGCGGCGCGCAGGCCGTCCTGACCGGCGTCGGCATGGGCGTCGTCTCGCTGGGGGCCGGGGTCAGCCTGCTGCGGACGCGGGACCGCTGAGGCGCCCCTGACGTGCGGTTGCGTAGGCTTTCGTCCTCGGGGCGGCAGCATCACGGGACGGCGAACGGAAGGCGACGATGGCGGCAGGCAGGGCGGTACGGGCGGAGCAGGTCAGCGCGACCCGGGAGCTGATCCTGACGGCGGCCGAGCGGCTGTTCGCGGAGCGCGGTGTCTACGCCGTGTCCAACCGCCAGGTCAGCGAGGCCGCCGGACAGGGCAACAACGCCGCCGTCGGCTACCACTTCGGCACCAAGGCCGACCTGGTCCGCGCCATCATCCGCAAACACGCGGCGCGGATCGAGGAGATCCGCGTCCGGCTGCTGGCCGGCATCGGCGACTCCACGGACGTACGGGACTGGGTGGACTGTCTGGTGCGCCCGGCCCCCGAACACCTGGCGGCTCTCGGTAGCCCCACCTGGTACGCGAGGTTCTGCGCCCAGGTCGCGACCGACCCGGCCCTGCACGAGATCATGGTCGAGGAGTCCCTCTCCTCGCCGGCCATGCGGCAGATCGTCGAGGGGCTCCGGCGCTGCCTGCCCGAACTGCCGGGCGAAGTCCGCGCCGAACGCGGGGAGATGGCCCGCCATCTCATCCTGCACGTCTCCGCCGAGCGCGAGCGTGCTCTGGCCGACAACCGCCCCACCCCGCGCGCCAGTTGGCAGGCGGCGGCCTCGGGTCTGGCCGACGCGGTCATCGGGCTGTGGCTGGCACCGGTGACCCCGGAGCGCTGAGCGAACACCTCTCGGTATGTGAGCCGGGTCACGTCAGGAAGCTGTCAGGCAACTGACCGGAAGGCGTCAGACACCTCTGTTTGCCTAGGCATCGAGGCCTCGACCCCTTCCCCCCGGCGCTCCGCTCGCGGAGCCCCCCACCACCGAGGAGAACCATGGCCGACATCTTGGCCGACCCCGTGTCCCAGGAGCCGGACACCGCCCCCGAGTTCCCGATGCCCCGCGCGGCCCGCTGTCCCTTCGACCCGCCGCCCGCCCTCAAGGAGTTGCAGCGGGAAGCGCCCCTGACGCGGGTGCGGTTGTGGGACGGCAGCGAGCCCTGGCTCGTGACCCGCTACGCCGAACAGCGCGCCGTCCTCGGCGACGCCCGGGTCAGCGCGGACACCGACCGGCCCGGCTACCCCACCAAGGCCTCGCCCGACGCGGGCGAGGGCAAGCTCAGCTTCATCATGATGGACGACCCCGAACACGCCCGGCTGCGCCGGATGGTGACGGCCCCCTTCGCCATCAAGAAGATCGAGGCGCTGCGCCCGGCGGTGCAGCGGATCGTGGACGGCCTGATCGACGACATGCTGGCGCGGTCGGGAACCGTGGACCTGGTGGAGGCGTTCGCCCTTCCCCTGCCCTCCCTGGTCATCTGCGAACTGCTCGGCGTGCCCTACGACGACCACGCGTTCTTCCAGGACAGCACCAAGACCATGGTCCGTACGACCGCCACCCCGGCGGAGCGGGGCGCGGCGAGCCGCGAGGTCGCCGGCTATCTCGCCGAGCTTCTCGGGAAGCGGATCGCGGACCCCCGGGACGACCTGCTGTCGAGCATCGCCGGCCGTGTCACCGCCGGTGAGATCGACCACCGGCAGGCCACCGAGATGGCCCTGCTCCTGCTGATCGCGGGCCACGAGACCACCGCGAACATGATCGCCCTCGGCACCCTCGCCCTCCTCGAACACCCCGACCAGCTGGCCCTGTTGCGCGAGACCGACGACCCGAAGCTCGTCGCCTCCGCCGTCGAGGAACTGCTGCGCTATCTCCACATCACCCACCTGGGCCGGCGCCGCGCGGTCACCGAGGACATCGAGATCGGTGGTCAGGTCATCCGGGCCGGCGAGGGCGTCATCATGGCCAACGAGATCGCCAACCGCGACCCCGAGGTCTTCCCCGACCCCGACCGCCTCGACCTCACCCGTGACGCCCGCCGCCACGTTGCCTTCGGCTTCGGCGTCCACCAGTGCCTCGGCCAGCCGCTGGCCCGCATGGAACTCCAGGTCGTCTACGGCACCCTGTACCGCCGTATCCCCACGCTGAAGCTCGCCTGCCCCCTGGAGGACGTGCGCTTCAAGGACGACGCGTTCATCTACGGCGTGCACGAACTGCCCGTCGCCTGGTGACGGTTCACCGTCCCGCACACCGTCAAGAGCCACGAACCACGTTTCACGTATGAGGAAGAGATCTGACATGAAGGTGGAGCTGGAAGCCGACAAGTGCGTCGCCTCGGGGCAGTGCGTCCTCGCCGCGATGGACGTCTTCGACCAGGACGACGACGGCATCGCGATCCTCCTGGAGGACAGGCCCGCGCCCGAACTCCTCGACGACGTCAAGGAAGCGATCGCGGTCTGCCCGGCCGCCGCGATCCGACTGGTCGAGCAGTGAGCCCAGCCGCCCTGCTGCACGGGATCGTCGTCGTGGGCGCCTCGGCCGCCGGACTCGCCGCCGCCGAGACGCTCCGCCGCGAGGGCTACGCCGGCCCGCTCACCCTCGTGGGCGACGAACCCCACGCCCCGTACGACCGCCCGCCCCTGTCCAAGCAGATCCTGTCCGGGGAATGGCGGCCCGACCGGCTGCCCCTGCGCACGCCCGCCGACCTCGCCGCCCTCGACCTGGACCTGCGTCTCGGGGGCGCCGCGACCGGCCTTCAACTCGGCGAGCGCACGGTCCGGTTGGCCGATGGGACGACGCTGTCGTACGACGGACTGATCCTGGCCACCGGAGTCCGGCCGCGCCGGCTCCCCGGCGAGGGCGCGCATGTGCTGCGCACCCTGGACGACGCGCTGACCCTGCGCGACCGCCTCGGCCCCGGACGCCGGCTGGTCGTCGTCGGCGCCGGGTTCCTCGGTGCGGAGGCCGCCGCGGTGGCCCGGCGCCTCGGGACCGAGGTGATCCTCCTCGAACCCGCCCCGGTGCCGCTGGCCCACGCCGTCGGCGCCGAAGTCGGGCGGATGCTGGCGCGGGTGCATCTGGACGAGGGAGTGGACCTGCGATGCGGGACCGGCGTCACCGAGGTGACCGAGGACGGGGTGCTGCTCGCGAGCGGTGAAGTCGTCGAGGCGGACGAGGTGTTGGTGGCGATCGGCTCGGTGCCCAACACCGCGTGGCTCGACGGCAGCGGCCTGGCCGTCGCTGACGGCGTGGTCTGCGACGTGTACGGCGAGGCCGCCCGGAACGTGTACGCGGCGGGTGATGTGGCCCGCTGGCACAACCCGCTGTTCGGAACGTCGATGCGGATCGAGCACCGGACCCACGCCGCCGAGATGGGCATGGCCGTCGCCCGCAACCTCCTCGCCCCCGAGGCGCGCAAGCCGTTCGCGCCGGTGCCGTACTTCTGGTCCGACCAGTACGGCATGAAGGTGCAGGCGTACGGGTTCCTGCGCGGCCATGACGAAGTCGCCGTGGTGGAGGGGGACTTGGCCGAGCGGCGGTTCGTCGCGCTGTACCGCGCGGGTGAGCGGGTGAGCGGGGTGCTCGCCGTGGGCATGCCGCCGAAAGCGATCCGGGGGTGGCGGCAGGCCGTCGCGACCGGGGCGGGGTGGCACGAGACCGTGAGCCCCGGGGCGCTGCCCGTCGTACGTCCGTAGTCGTCCCTGAGGAGGAGGGGAGGTACACGCACGCAGTAGATTACTTGAGTTACGCAACAATATGGTAAAGTGGCTCCCATGGCCACACCACCGCTCCCCGAGATCCCCGTCGGCCCCGTGTCTCCGCAAGTGACCGAGATCGAGCGGGCGCTGAACCGCATCACGTACCTGAGCACGCGCGCCCGGCAGCACGAGCGGCTCATGGCCCTGGCCGGAGTGCCGCTGGACCGGGCCGCCGTGGCGCTGCTGCGGCAGGTCGCCGACTCCGAGCCGCTGCGCCCGGGGGAGCTGGCCAACCGGCTGGGCGTGGAGGCCTCGCATGTGACGCGCACGGTGCAGCAGCTCCAGAAGTCCGGCTACGTCACCCGGGTCCCCGACCCCGACGACCGGCGCGCCCAGCGCATCGAGCTCACCGACGCCGGCCGGCTCGCCGTCGACCGGGTCCGGGACGCGGGGGCGCGCGGCATGATGCTCGCGCTGTCGCAGTGGTCGCCGGAGGAGCTGGGGCAGCTCGCCACGCTGTTCCACCGCATGGTCGACGACTTCCTGGCCTACGCCGTCGACGAGGAGCCGGAGCCGGCGGGCACGGCCTGAGCCTCCGGGTCCGGCTCCCGCAGTCCGCACAGCAGGAGCCGGCCCACAAGGGGCAGCGCGATGAGCGGGGCGAGCGCGACCTGGAGGGACGTCGCGTCGGCGAGCGCCCCCACCGCCGGGGCGGCGAGGCCACCCACGCTCACGGTCAGCCCCAGCGTGACCCCGCTCGCGGTACCGACACGCCGCGGCAGATAGTCCTGGCCGAGCGTGACGTGCAGGGAGAACGGCACGTACAACCCGGCCGACGCGAGCCCGACGAACAGATAGACGCCCGGTCCGGGCACGAGCACCACCCCCGCGACGGCGAGCACCGTCAGGACGTACGACCGCCGCACCACCGTCAGCCGCCCGTACCGCTGCGCGAGCCGGCCCCCGAGGACCGTGCCGAAGGCCCCGCCCGCGTAGAGCACGCACAGCGCGGCCGTGCCCGCGGCGTCGCCGCCGCCGGTGCGCTGACGGACGTGGAGCGAGACGAAGGCGCTCAGCCCGACGAACACCACCGACCGGCAGACGATCGCCCCCGACAGCCGCAGGAACGACGACCGGTCGTCGCGGCCGGAGCCGGCCGCCGTACCGGCCGTCCCCGCACGGTCGCCCGCGGCGCGCACCGCCGCCGCGCACAGGGCCGCGCCCACGAGGGCGGGCACGAGCAGCAGGGGAGTGGCGTGCAGACCGCCCATGGCGACCACCGCCATGACCAGCAGCGGCGCCGCCGCGAAGCCGACGTTGCCGCCCAGGGCGAACCAGCCCATCGCCGTGTGACTGCCCCGCGCGGCGGCACGGGCGGCACGGGCGGCCTCCGGATGGTAGGCGGCCACCCCGATGCCGGACACGGCGACCGCGGCCAGCGTCAGCCCGTACGAGTCGGTGACCCCGCTCAGCGCCACCCCGGCCCCGCCCGTCAGCGTGCTCAGCGGCAGCAGCCACGGCATCGCCCACCGGTCGGTGAGCGCCCCGAACAGCGGCTGCACCACCGAGGACAGCAGGGACGCGGCGAGGACGACGCCCGAGGCGGCGGCGTAGGTGTAGGCGCGCTCGGCGACGAAGTACGGCACCAGGGCGGCGACGGCACCCTGGTAGACGTCGACGCAGGCGTGCCCCAGGGAGAGATGGCGTATCGCGGTCATGACCTGATCGTCCCGAGGTCAGGGCATGGCGCGCTTTCGATAAACTGCCTCCTTGTGCCGGACATCCGCCATACACCCGAGGCGCCGACCCGGGCGCAGAGCCTGGCCGCCGGCGAGCGCATCGACGCCCACCGGCACGACGACCACCAGATCGTCTACGCCGGGTCGGGAGTCCTGGCCGTCACCACCGACGCCGGTACCTGGTTCGCACCCGGCAACCGGGCCATCTGGGTCCCCGCGGGCACCGTCCACGCGCACCGCGCCCACGGTCATCTCCATCTTCACCTGGTCGGCCTGCCCGCCGACGACAATCCGCTCGGCCTGGACGCCCCCACCGTCCTCGCCGTCGGCCCGCTGCTGCGCGAGCTGATCGTCGCCTACACCCGCGACCCCGGCGACCAGGGCCCCGAACGCCGCCGCCTGCTCGCCGTCCTGCGCGACCAGCTCCGCGCCTCACCCCAGCAGCCGCTGCGCCTGCCGACCGCCACCGACCCGCGCCTGGCCGCCGTCTGCGCGATCCTCCACGCCGACCCGGCCGACCCACGCACCCTCGCCGCCCTCGGCACCGCCACCGGCGCGAGCGAACGCACCCTCAGCCGGCTCTTCCGCACCGAGTTCGGCATGACCTTCCCGCAGTGGCGCACCCAGTCCCGCCTCTACCACGCCCTGCGCATGCTGGCCGACGGCCAACCCGTCACGACCGTCGCCCATCGCTGCGGCTGGTCCTCCACCAGCGCCTTCATCGATGTCTTCCGCCGTTCCTTCGGCCACACGCCAGGGACCCACAACCGGCCTTCCCCGTAAGGAAAGAGGCCGCCGTACGACCTGCTTGTACCGTCCAGTAATATCGCGCGGCAGGCCCCCCATAGGAGGAACCGTGCCCCGGTCCCCACGTTCACCCCTGCTGCTGGCCGGCCTGCTGGCCGGGGTAGGCGTCACCCACTTCACCTCGCCCCGCTCCTTCGACGCGACCATCCCGAAGTTCCTGCCGGGATCGCCGAGGACCTGGACCTACGCCAGCGGCGTCGCCGAGTTCGCGCTGGCGGCGGGGCTCGTGGCGCCCCGCACCCGGAAGGCCGCCGCCCTGGCCTCCGCGGCCTTCTTCGTCGGGGTCTTCCCGGCGAACGTGAAGATGGCCGTCGACTGGCGCCACCGTCCCACCCCGCAGAAGGCCGCCGCGATCGGACGGCTGCCCCTTCAGGTGCCCCTCGTCCTGTGGGCCCGCAACATCGCACGGAACACGGAGGCCCAGGTATGAGCAAGCGCATCGACGTCGGCGACAAGGTCGAGGACTTCGAGCTGCCGGACGAGACCGGCACACCCCGCAGCCTGACCTCGCTGCTGGCCGACGGGCCGATCGTGCTGTTCTTCTACCCGGCCGCGCTCACCGCCGGCTGCACCGCCGAGGCCTGCCACTTCCGTGATCTCGCCGCCGAGTTCGCCGCGGCCGGCGCCCGGCCCGTCGGGATCAGCGGGGACTCCGTGGAACGCCAGCAGGAGTTCTCCGGCAAGCACGCGCTCGGCATGCCCCTGCTGTCCGACGCGGACGGGGCCATCCGGGAGAGGTTCGGAGTCGCCCGCGGATTCTCGCTGGCGCCCACCAAGCGGGTCACCTTCGTCATCGCGCAGGACCGCACCGTTCTGGAGGTCGTCCGCAGCGAGCTGCGGATGAACACCCACGCGGACAAGGCACTGGCCGCTCTGCGGGCCCACGGGAAGTGACGAGAAACCGTACTCAAGGGCCCCGCTGGACGTGACGCCCGAGTCCGGGAGGCCGTACCGAGGTTGATGCGGTGCGGCAAAGGGACCATCCTGGACGATATGGAGCATGCCTCCGCCGCGGCGATCATCGACGCCCACGGCACGGTGACGGGGTGGAGCGACGGTGCCCGGCGACTGACCGGCCACCCGGCCGAGGAGGTCGTGGGGCGGGCGGTGCGTGAGCTGCTCGCCGAGGACCCGCCGCCCGAGACCGTCGCCGCCCGGGCGGGCACCGTCGTCCTGCGGCACCGCGACGGCACGCCCGTCGCCGTGCCGGTGCGGGCCTGCGAGGTCCTCGGCCCGGACGGGGCGCCCGGCGGATTCGTGATCACCGCCGAGCAGCCCGGCGGAGCCGAGCCCACCCTGGCCGGGCAGGCCTTCCAGCAGGCCTCCATGTCCATGTCGGTCTTCGACCCCCGCCAGCGCTATCTGCGGCTCAACGAGGTCGCCTGCCAGGTGATGGGCGTCCCCGAGGAGGCCCTGCTCGGCCGCTACTTCCCCGAGACCGTGGAGGAGGCCGAGCACAGCCGGGGCTTCAACTGGCATCTGCGGCACGTCGCCGAGACCGGCCGGCCCATCCACTACGAGAGCTACACCCGTGCCCCCTCCGGCAGCCGCTACCACGCCTGGAACATCGAGATGTGGCCGGTGCGCAACGCCCTCGACGAGCTCGTCGGCGTCGGCCTCGCGGCGTTCGACAGCACCGAGCAGCACTGGGCCCGGCGCCGGCTGGCCCTGCTGAACGAGGCGGCGGACGCCATCGGCACCACCCTGGACGTGGTCCGCACCGCCGAGGAACTCGTCTCGCTCGTGATCCCGAGGTTCGCCGACTTCACCAGCGTCGACCTCCTCGAATGGGTCCTCGGCCCCGACGAACCCCCGAGCGTGCTGCCCCAGGACCTCGTCCTGCGCCGGGTCGCCCACGGCTCGGTGACCGAGGGCACCCCGGAGGCCGCCGTGCACCTGGGCTTCACGGACGTCTACCCGCCGTACTCGCCGCCCGCGCGGGCCATGCGGGAAGGGCGGGCCGTGCTCAGCCGCGCCGGGGAGCCCTCCTTCGACCGCTGGGTGCGAGAACGCAACGCCCGCGCCCCCAAGGGCAAGCCCTACCGGGAAGGCGCCCACTCACTGATCGCGGTGCCGCTGCGGGCCCGCGGCATCACACTGGGCGTCGCCGTCACCATCCGCATCGGCGACGCCGACCCCTACGTCCCGGACGACGCCTCCCTCGCCGAGGAACTCGCCAGCCGGGCCGCCGTCTGCGTCGACAACTCCCGCCGCTTCGCCCGCGAACGCACCACCGCGCTCGCCCTCCAGCACAGCCTGCTGCCCCGGGGACTGCCGGGGCAGGCCGCCGTCGAGGTCGCCCACCGCTATCTGCCGTCCGGCTCCCTCGCCGGCATCGGCGGCGACTGGTTCGACGTCATCCCGCTGTCCGGCAGCCGCGTCGCCCTCGTCGTCGGCGACGTGGTCGGCCACGGCATCTCCTCCTCGGCGACGATGGGCCGCCTGTGCACCGCCGTCCGCACCCTCGCCGACGTCGACCTGCCGCCCGACGAACTCCTCACCCACCTCGACGACCTGGTCACCCACCTGGCCGCCTACGACGGCGACGACGACGTGGCGGAACTGGGCGCCACCTGCCTCTACGCCGTCTACGACCCGGTCTCGCGGCGCCTCAACTTCGCCGCCGCGGGCCATCCGCCGCCCGCCCTGGTGCTGCCCGACGGCACCTCGGAATGCGTCCCCATGACCGCGGGACCCCCGCTCGGCGTCGGTGGCCTGCCCTTCGAGGCCACCGAGGTGGAGCTCCCCGAGGGCGCGATCGTCGCCCTCTACACCGACGGCCTCATCGAGGACCGCGACCGCGACATCGACCACGCGACCAGCGAACTGTGCCGGGCCCTGACCGCGCCCGCCAGCTCCCTCGACGCCCTGTGCGACACGGTTCTCAAGGCGGTGCTGCCGGAGGAGCCCAGCGACGACGTGGCCCTCCTGCTGGCCCGCACCCGGGCGCTCGGCGCGGACCGCGTCGCCACCTGGGACATCCCGCCCGACCCGGCGCACGTGGCCCAGGCCCGGCAGGCCGCCACCGAGCAGCTGACCGCGTGGGGACTGGACGAGGCCGCGTTCGTCACCGAACTCGTCGTCAGCGAACTGGTCACCAACGCCATCCGGTACGGCGAACCACCCGTCCAGCTCCGCCTGATCCGCGACCGGACCCTCATCTGCGAGGTCTCCGACGGCAGCTCCACCTCACCGCATCTGCGGCGCGCCCACGCCTACGACGAGGGCGGCCGAGGACTGCTCCTTGTCGCCCAGCTCACCCAGCGCTGGGGCAGCCGGCAGACCGGCTCCGGCAAGACGATCTGGGCCGAACAGCCACTGCCCCCGGCCTGAGCGCCCGGGGCCTGCTATTCGAAGGGGCAGCCGGGGTTGGGCGCGTCCTCGGAGAACGGCGCGCCGTGCGGCAGCACGTACAGCACGTCCAGGACGAGCGGGGTGTCCCCGAGGTTGCGCCCGATGTGCACGTGGCCCGGACCGGCCGGCTCCTGGACGAAGTCGCCCTTGTCGTACACGCCGTCCGACGCGCAGCTGGAGTCGAAGTGGCTCAGCGTGCCCTGCCGAACCAAGGCGTAGAGCGGACCGTCGTGGTAGTGCCAGCCGGTGGCCTGGCCGGGCGGAACGGTGATCTCACGGACGACATAGTCCGTGTCGCCCACGGTCTTCTGGCTGATCAGCTTCGCGCTGACCCCGGGACCCGGCGGTGTCGCCCGGGCGGTGCCACCGGTGAGGACGGCGGCGACGGCCACCGCCCCGGCGAGTCCGACGCGGAGTGAAGTGCGCACAGGGGGCCTCCAGAGTCTCGAACGGACGATCGGCGAGGTGCCGCAGCGAACATAGAGGCAGCAGAGGGGAGTTGGGGGCGCCTTCGGCGAAACATCACGTCGAGGACCGCCCCGTTCAGAACTCCTCGTGCGTCTCCGGGTCCCCGCCCATCCGCCGGTGGCCCCGGTCCGCGATCGCCGCCATCTGGCCGGGGCTCAGCTCGAAGCCGAAGACGTCGAGGTTCGCGCGCTGCCGCTCGGGGTCGGCCGACTTCGGGATCGGCACCGCGCCGAGCTGGGTGTGCCAGCGCAGCACCACCTGGCCGGGAGTCACCCCGTGCGCCTCGGCGACGCTGATCACCATGGGGTCGTCCAGCAGGCCGGAGCCACGGCCCAGCGGGCTCCAGCTCTCGGTGCGGATGCCCTTCGCGGTGTGGAAGGCGCGCAGCTCCTCCTGCGGGAAGTGCGGATGCAGCTCGACCTGGTTGACGGACGGAAGTACGCCCGTCTCCTTCTCCAGCCGCTCGATGTGCGCGGGCGTGAAGTTGGAGACCCCGATCGACCGTACGAGACCGTCCTCACGCAGCTTGATCATGGCCCGCCAGGAGTCCACGTACTTGTCGACGCGGGGCAGCGGCCAGTGGATGAGATACAGGTCCACATAGTCCAGGCCGAGACGGCGGCGGGACTCCTCGAAGGAGGCCAGGGTCTCCTCGTAGCCGTGGTGCCGGCCCGGGAGCTTCGTGGTCACCACGATCTCCTCGCGGGGGACCCCGGCACGGGCGATGCCGAGACCGACACCGGCCTCGTTGCGGTAGTTCGTCGCCGTGTCGACCAGGCGGTAGCCCAGTCCCAGGGCGGCGGTCACCGCGCGTTCCGCCTCCGCGTCCCCCAGAGGCCAGGTGCCCAGGCCGATCGCCGGGAAGCGTGTGCCGTCGTTGAGCGTGTGTTCCGCGATGTCGATCACTGCCGGACCTTTCCCTCGACCATGTCGTCCCTCCAGCGTCACGGATAGGGTGAGCGGTGATCAAGCGGACGGGCGGGGATGAGGACAGCGGACGGTATGGGCAGCACCGAGGAGACGCAGCCGGCGCGCAAGGGCCGCCCCACGTCACGGGACGTCGCGCGGCTCGCCGGTGTCTCGCACACCGCCGTCTCCTTCGTGTTCAACGGCCGCGCCGAGGGCAACCTCTCGCCCGCCACCCAGGAACGCATCCGCCAGGCCGCCGCCCAGCTCGGCTACCGCCCCGACCCCGTCGCCCGCGGCCTGCGCCGCCGCCGTACGGCCGTGATCGGCCTGGTCACCGACGAGATCGCCTCCTCGCCCTTCGCCGGCCGGCTGCTGCGCGGCGCCATGGAGACCGCCTGGGACAGCGAGCACCTCGTCCTGACCGTCGACTCCGGCGGCGACCCGGCCAAGGAGGACGCGGCGGTCGCCGAGCTCCTCGACCGGCGCGTGGACGGCATCATCTACGCCGCCTTCTCCCTGCGCCGCGTCCGTGTCCCCGAGGGCCTGCACCGCACCCACTCCGTCCTCGCCAACTGCGTCCCCGAGGACGACTCCCTGCCCGCCGTCATCCCCGCCGAACGCGCCGGGGGCCGTACGGCGGCCCGGCTCCTCCTCGACAAGGGCCACCGCAGGATCGCCCATGTCGGTGGCCTCGACGACATCGCCTCCGTGGAACGCCTGCGCGGCTTCCGCGACGCGCTGCGCGCCGAGGGGATCACCGTCCCCAAGGAATGGGTCGTCCGCACGGGCGGCGAGATCTCCGGCGGCCACGAGGGAGCCCTGCGGCTCCTGGACGGCGTACCCGCCGACCGTCGCCCTACCGGCATCTTCTGCTACAACGACCGGGTCGCGGCGGGCGTCCTGCACGCCGCGACCCGGCTCGGGATCACCGTCCCCGAGGACCTGTCCGTGGTCGGCTACGACGACCAGGAGCACATGGCCGCCCATCTCTCCCCGCCCCTCACCACGGTCGCGCTGCCGCACCGGGCGATGGGCGAGGCGGCGACGCGGCTGCTCCTGGACGCCATCGACACGGGCAAGACGCCGCCCGCGACGGTACGGCGTCTCGCGTGCCCGGTGATCAGCCGCGCGTCGGTGGGACCCGTTCCCCTCCGGTGATCAGCTGTGCGCGGGTGGGACGTGCTCCCATCCGATGACGGTCGCCCCGGCTCCCGTCACCGTCAGCTCCGGTACGTCGCCGTCGCGTCGGTAGATCCGCTCGGTGACCGTCGCCCGGTCGTCGACGAACACCTCCAGCAGAGAGCCGTCGGCCAGGATGCGCACCTGCCGTGCGGGCGCCCGCACGATGACCGGCGCCGCGCCGCCCACGCCGCGGTCCACGGTCACCCTGCCTTCGTCCGGGTCCAGCACGACGGTCAGTTCGGTGCCGTCGGTGGACCGCAGCAGGCCGACGGTCGTCCGGGTGCCGGCGGTGACCGTCAGGTCGTACGACCTTGGCAGCGGGGTCCGTTCGTCCGGCGCGGTCACGAACGGCTCGGGTGCGCGCAGCAGTTGGAGTTCCGGTGCCGGTACGACGCTCAGGGCCCCGTCGGCGTGGACGTCCACGACCCTCGGTGCGGTGAGGGTGCCGGCCCAGCCCGCGCGGTCGACCTCGCCCTGCTCGCGGGACTCCCACGACCAGCCCCACATCAGGGCCCGGTCGTCCTCCTGGAGTACGGCGGGGGCGTAGAAGGCACCTCCGTGGTCGAGTTGGCCGCCGCCGCGTGCGACGAACCTCAATCCGGCGTCGGTCGAAGGTGTCAGACGGCCCGTCAGATATCCCGTGCTCATGGGGTCGCCGTCCCACAGGGACACCACCAGAACCCACTCCCCGCTCGCCGTCGCGTACAGCTGCGGGCATTCCCAGCCGACCGCCTTGTCGCCGAACACATCGGTCGCCACAGGGTCGTTGCCGTCCAGGAGGACGCCCGCGAACCGCCAGTCGGCCAGGTCGTCACAGTCGTAGAGCAGGACGGAGGGGGTGCCGTCGGCGTGGCCCGCGCCGACCAGGGCCCAGCGTCGTCCGCCGTCGCGGAAGACGAACGGGTCGCGGAACATCACCACGTCGAGGCCGTCCGGCGGGCCGCTCACGACGGGCTTCGGCAGCGGCTTCCAGTCGGTGAGGGTCTCGTCCTCGGGGACCACGGACCGGGCCAGGCAGATCGTGCCGAGGCCGGTGTGGTGGCGGTCGATGCCCGTGTAGACGGCGGTCGGTGTGCCGTCGTCGTCGACCAGGCAGCCCGACCAGCAGCCCGCCTCGTCGGGGCCGCCGGGCGTCGGGGTGAGCGCGATGGGGTGGTGCTCCCAGTGGGCGAGGTCGGCGCTGGAGGCATGGCCCCAGTGGACGTTCGCGTGGACGGAGGCGTCCGGGTTGTGCTGGTAGAAGAGGTGGTAGCGGTCCCGCCAACGGAAGGGCCCGTTCGGGTCGTTGATCCAGTGGGCGGGCGGACGGACCCTGAAACGCGGGGCGTCGGGGTCGATGTTCAACGGTTGACTCCTGCGGACGTGATGCCCTCGCGCAGAGGGCGCTGGCCGACGACGAACACGGCGACGGCGGGGATCATGGAGAGCACGACACCGGCCAGGACCACCGAGATGGAGCCGGTGCCGAGGTTGCCCTGGAGCGAGACGAGGCCCAGCGGCAGGGTGTAGTTCTGGCCGGAGGTCTCCAGGATCAGTGGCCGGAAGAACTCGTTCCAGTGGTAGTTGAAGGCCAGCACGCCGACGATCGCGAGGCCGGGCGTGGCCAGCGGGGCGTAGACCGAGCGGAAGGTCCGCCAGGGGCCGCAGCCGTCCAGCATCGCCGCCTCGCCCAGGTCCTTCGGCATGCCGAGGAAGTACTGCCGCATCAGGAAGGTGCCGAAGGCGGTCGGGAACGCCGGAATGATCAGACCGAGCAGCGTGTCGGTCAGACCCATCGACTTGAGCACCAGGAACACCGGAACGATCGTGACCTGCAAGGGGACCATCATGGTCGCGAGGACGAGACCGAACAGCGGCTTCTTGAAACGGAACTCCAGACGGGCGAACGCGTACCCCGCGAGCCCGGCCGTGATCATCTGGCCGACCGCGATCAACGCGGTCACCAGGGTGGAGTTGAGGGCCAGCAGCCACACATCGATCTGATCGAAGACACCGCGGTACGACTCGATCGTCGGGCTGGTCGGAATGATCTTCGGGGGGAGGTCGAAGGACTCGGCAGGAGTGCGCAGTGAGGTGGAGACGGTCCAGATGACCGGTCCCAGGGTCAGCAGGGCGCAGACCGCCAGTCCGGCGATCCGCGCCCAGGGCGCGAGGGTCCGCCGTGCCCGGCTCGCGGTCAAGGTCGCTTGGCTCATAGGGGAGTTCACCCGGCTCACTGGTAGTGGACGAAACGCCGGCTGAGCCGGAACTGGAGGGCGGTGACCGCCATGACGAGCACGAACAGGAGCACGCCCACCGCGGACGCCTCGCCGAAGCGGAGCTGCTCGAACGCGGTCTCGTAGATGACCATCACGACGGTGCGGGTGGAGTCACCGGGCCCGCCGTTGGTGAGGACGTACGGCTGCTCGAAGACCTGGAGCGCGTTGATGATGCCGACCACCGACGCGACCAGCAGGGTCGGCGACAGCAGCGGCAGGGTGACGGTGAGGTGCTTGCGCAGACCGGTCGCGCCGTCGAGGGAGGCGGCCTCGTGGATCTCCTTCGGGATGTTGTTCAGACCGCCGACGAACAGCAGGAACGAGAAGCCGAACTGCTGCCAGACATAGACCAGGATGACCGCCGCCATCGCGGAGTTCTCGGAGGTCAGCCATGGCACCGGGGCGATCCCGATCAGCCCGAGGAGCCAGTTGACGACGCCGAAGTCCTGGTTGAACAGGTACTTCATCACCACCGAGATCGACGCGGCGGAGAGGATGAGCGGGAAGAAGAACGCCGAGCGGAACACCGACCGCAGCCACACCGGCATCCGCCCGTTCACGGCCAGGGCGAGGGTGAGCGCGATGAACAGCTGGAGCGCCACCGCGAGCACCATGAACACGAGCGTGTTGCGGAAGGAGACCAGGACGGTCGAATCGGTCACCATCTCGCGGTAGTTGTCCGCTCCGGCGAACGTGGGCGAGTCGATCACGTTCCAGTGGAACAGGCTCAGCACGACCGATCCGACGATCGGGACGACCGTGAAGATCACGATCCCGACGATCGTCGGCGCCAGGAACAGCGCGGCCAGCAGCCGGGTCCCGCGCTCGCGGGCGGAGGGCCGGGGCGCGGGGGCGGCTTCGGCCACCTGCCGCTTCGGCCGTACGGCGGGTATCTGGGTGTTCGTCATACGTCACGCTCCATGGCCTTCTCCAGATCGGACTGCATCCGGCGCAGCGCGGGGGCCACCGAGCGGCGCGAGGCCAGGGCGGTCCCGGTGTGCTTGAGCAGCACCTGCTCGACCTCGGCGACCTGCGGCGGGGCGGGGATGGGCCCGGTGTCCGGGAACTTGTCGAGGGTGTCGTAGAAGACCTGCCAGTGGTTCGGGCCCATCTCCCGGTAGCGGTCGGCGGTCAGCATCGAACGGCGGGCCGGGGTGGTCTGGTTGGTCTCGAAGAGCCGCATCAGGGTGTCCCTGCGGGACGCGAACTTGATGAACTCCCAGGCCTCGTCCTGGAGTTTCGAGGTCCGCAGCAGGGCGTAGCCGGCGGCGCCGAACTGCATGCGCTGGGTGCGCCAGCGCGGGAAGTACTGCACGTCGAAGCTGCCGTTCTTCATCCCCGCGAGGTTCAGTCCGCCCGCCCAGAAGCCGCCCGCCGGGGTGACCCCGACCCGGCCGGTGGAGAACACGCCGATGAGGTTCTGGCCGTTGCCGCCCTCGGGGCGGGTGCACAGGTCCTCCTGGATGAGGGAGGCCAGATAGTCGTACGCTTCCTCGACGCGCTCGTGCGTGGCCTGCGGGGTCGTCCAGCGGTAGCCGCCCCCGCGGCCCTGCCGGTCGGCGGCCGGGTAGAAGGAGTCCCACAGCCAGGCGCCGCCCGGCGCCTTGGACTCGCTCAGCAGGTTGGTGCCGTTGGCGAACAGCCAGGGCACCACCCCGCCCCACAGGCGGTTGGTCCAGAAGTACGGCGTGAACTGCGAGCCGCTGGACTTCTTCATGTCCCGCAGCAGCGTGGTGAAGTCGTCGCGGGTCCAGTCGGCCGCCGGGAAGGACGCGCCCGCCCGCTTGAGGACCTGGCTGTTGAGGTAGATGTCGGCCGCGTTGAACTCGACGGGGAGCTGGTAGAGGCTGCCCTCGTACATCATCGACTCGACCAGTGAGGGGTGGACGTCGGCGAAGTACTCGCGCAGTTCGTCCGCGTCCCGCTTCACCCACTTGTCGAGGGCGACGCCGAGGCGCTGGGCGAAGAGCTGGACGCCCTCGGTGGCGACGTAGACGAGGTCGGGGGCGGTGCCCGCCGCGATCTGGGTGAGGATCTTCGCGAAGAAGTCCGACCAGTCCGTGGCCTGCACGGCGTTGATCCGCAGCTTGATGTCGGGGTGGAGCTTCTTGAAGCCCTCGGTGAGCGTGCGGATGGCCTCCGGGCCATAGGCCGGGCCGAGGGTGGCGACGACGAGGGAGCCGTCGTCACGGCCGGGTATGTCGGCTCCGGTGAGCCGGTCCCAGCTCGCGGCGGTGCCGGCCAGCGCGGCGGCACCCGCGCCGTAGGCGCCGTACCGCATCAGCGAGCGGCGGGAGAAGTGCGAGTCGGTCATCCAACGGGCCTAACTCGTGTTAGTTCAGGGTTGATGCCCCAGATGATGGAAAGCTCGCCACGTCCCTGTCAAGGGTCGTGACGGCTTCACCTTTAACGAGTTAGAAGCCTTGACCTTTAACGTGTTAGGTCGCACAGTCCTGAGGCCATGAGACTTTCCAGAAGAGCGCTTCTCGCGGGATCGGCGGCCGGCGCGGCCGGTGCGCTGCTGCCGACGGCACCGGCCACCGCGAAGCCCAAAGCGGCCGGGACCTGCGCGAGTTACCGCGCCGCGTACCACTTCACGGTCCCCGACCAATGGAAGAACGACCCGCAGCGGCCGGTGTGGATCGACGGCGAGTACCACTACTACTACCTGTACAACGCCGACTACCTCACGGGCGGCACCGAGGCGGGCACCGCCTGGCGGCTGGCCACCAGCCGGGACCTGGTCTCCTTCACCGACCGGGGGATCGCCATCCCGAAGGACACCACCGTCAACGGTGACCTCTGGTCGGGCTCGGCGGTCGTCGACACCGGGAACACGGCGGGCTTCGGAGCGGGCGCGGTGATCGTCCTGGTCACGATGTCGCCCGGCGGGGGCACCGACCACCAGGAGCAGTTCCTGTACTACTCCACCGACGGCGGCCGCACCTTCCTCCCGCACGGCACCGACCCGGTGCTGCCCAACCCCGGAGTGCGCGACTTCCGCGACCCCAAGGTCATCCGCGACGAGGAACGCGGCCGCTGGGTGATGGCCCTCGCCGAGAACACCAAGGTCGGCTTCTACCACTCGGCGGACCTCAAGTCCTGGACGTACGTGGGCGGGTTCGTCAAGGACGGCATCGGCGTCCTGGAGTGCCCCGACCTGTTCCGCATCACCGCCGCCGACGGCACCGTGAAGTGGGTGCTGGGCGTGAGCGCCAACGGCAAGGGGTCCGGGCAGCCCAACACGTACGCCTACTGGACCGGTTCCTTCGACGGCACCGCCTTCACCGCCGACGCGAGCGACCCGCAGTGGCTGGACCACGGCTGGGACTGGTACGGGGCTGTCACCTTCGAGAAGCGGGCCGCGAACGGCACCCTCGACGAGCGTGCCCGCTACGCGATCGGCTGGCTGAACAACTGGGACTACGCCAACACGACCCCCACCATCGACTGCGACGGCTTCAACGGCACGGACTCGATCGTCCGCGAGATCACCCTGAAGCGGGCCTCCAACGGCACCTACTACCTGGCCTCACGCCCGGTCGCCGCTCTGGACGACCACGTCTCGCGCACGATCGAACTCGGCGACCTGACGGTCTCCGGCACCCGTGTCCTCGACTACACGGGCCTCTCCTACGAGGTGACGACCGAGGTGACCTGGCAGTCGCTGACCGGCGCCGGCTTCCAGTTGCGCCGCTCGGCCGACGGGGGCCGCCACATCGACGCCGGCGTCTACGGCGACTACGCGTTCCTCAACCGCCGTAACACCGTGAACCCCGACACCTCCGGCCGATGGCAGGAGAGCCACAGCCCCTTCGACCCGTCCGCCCGCACGGTGAAGCTGCGCATCCTGGTCGACCGGACGTCCGTCGAGATGTTCGTGGACGACGGGCGGTACGTGCACTCGTCGGAGGCGTTCCCGTATCTGGTCGACACGGGGCTCGCGCTGTTCTCGATCGACGGCACGGCGGTGTTCCGGAACACGGTGATACGGGAGTTCGCCGTGTGAGGTCCCCTAGGGTCGGGGAGATGCGCGTACTGCTCATCGGGGGGACCTCCCACACCGGCAAGTCGACCGTGGCCCGGGCCGCCGCCGAGCGGCTCGGGTTCACCTGCCGTCCGACGGATCTGCTGGCCCGGCATCCCGGCCGACCCTGGCGGACGCCGGACCGGGAGGTGCCGCCGCATGTCGCCGAGCACTACGGCACCCTCGGCGTCGACGAGTTGATCGACTCGGTGCTCGACCACTACGCGGGCCTGTGGCCGCGGATCGAGGAACTGATCACCGAGCACGCCGAGGGCACCGGTCCAGGCCTGGTGCTGGAGGGCTCCGCGCTCTGGCCCAGCCGTGTCGCCACGCTCGACGTCCCCCACGTCGAGGCCGTCTGGCTCACCGCGGACGAGGAGGTGCTGGCCGACAGGATGCACGCGTCGGCACGGTACGGGGAGGCGACGGCGGAGGAGCGGCGTCTCGTGGACACGTTCCTCGCACGTGCGGGGCGTTTCCAGGAACTGGTGCGGGAGTCCGTCGACGCGGCCGGGCTGTGCCGCATCGACACCACCGGGCGGACCGTGACCGACCTGGTGGAGGAGATCCTGGTCAGGCACGGTCGCCAGGGCCCGTGATCGCTGACACGATCTTCGTCATGACGACGAATGCGGACAGGGACGCGACGGCGGCGGAAGGCGTGTCCGGGATCGAGGTGAAACCGGTCGCCGGGCACATCGGGGCGGAGATCACGGGCGTCGACCTGGCCGGAGACATCGACGACACCGTGGTCGCCGCGATCCGTGCGGCCGTACTGCGGTGGAAAGTGGTGTTCTTCCGGGATCAGAAGCTCGATCACGCCGGGCATGTGGCGTTCGCGCGCCGGTTCGGCGAACCGGTGGTCCTGCGGAAGCGGGGCAGCGCCTCGCCGCCCGACTTCCCCGAGGTCGAGACGACCGCCGACCGGCTCGAACTGGGCGGGAAGTTCGGCATGGAGCACGACGAGTGGCTCCAGCGCCGCCGCCACACCCTGCTGCGCGGCTGGCACTGCGACCACGGCGCCCGCGTCGACCCGCCCGCCGCGACGATCCTGCGCGCCGAAACCGTCCCGCCCTACGGCGGCGACACCACCTGGTCCAACCTGGCGGCCGCGTACGCCGGACTCTCCACCCCCGTACGGGAGTTCGTGGACGGCCTGCGCGCCGAGCACCGGCTCGGTGTCGGCTACCAGCCCCGCCCCGGCGACGACTCCTACGTCCGCCACCTCCTGGACCACCAGGTCGCCACGCTGCATCCGCTGGTCCGGGTGCATCCGGAGACGGGGGAGCGGATCCTGTACGTCAACGGGTACTACGTCGAGCAGATCGCCGACGTCTCCCGGGCGGAGAGCCGGGCCCTGCTGGACATGCTGCTGGAGCAGGCGGTACGGCCCGAGTACACGGTCCGCTTCCGCTGGGAGCCGGGCAGCGTGGCGTTCTGGGACAACCGGGCCACGATCCACCTCGCCCCCAGCGACAACACGCACCTGGACTTCCCCCGCGTCATGCACCGGGTGATGCTGACCGGCGAGGTCCCCGTGGGCGTCGACGGCGAGCCGTCCCAGCCGGTCGTCGGGACCGCCCCCGGCCGCTGGTGACCTCAGCCCGCGGGCTGCCACCCCAGCGCGGGCCCGAGCCTCGTCGCCATGTCCGTGAGGATCTGGACGTAGTCCTCGTGCCCGAAGGTGAACGGCAGCGCGAACGCGACCTCGTCGACCTCACGGAACGCGGCGTGCGCGTGCAGGCGTTCGGCGATCTCCTCGGACGTGCCGACGATGTCCGGCGCGAACATCAGCCGGGCCGGGCCCTGCGGTGACGTGGTGCGGGGGGTGCGCTTGGCGGCGTACTCCTCGTACTTCGCCCGCTGTTCGGGCGAGGCCGAGTCGGTCGGGATGACGACGAGTCCCTGGGAGACCCGGGCGGCCTCGCCGTCGGGGTGGGCGGCGCGGAAGGCGCGGATGTGGGACAGCTGGATCTCGGCGAAGTCCGTTGTCTCCTCGGGATGTTCGGCCTTGACGACGCTGCTGGTGAGGAAGTTCATGCCGTGTTCGCCGGCCCACCGCGCCGAGCCGAGGCTGCCGCCGCCGTACCAGAGGCGGTTGCCGAGCCCGGGGGACTGCGGCTGGACTCGATCAGAGAACACCTCGAAGCCCTCGACCCCGCTGAAGTCGGTCGCCGGCTTGCCGCGCACGAAGTCCAGCAGCCGCCGCACCCGCTCGTAGGAGAAGTCCTCGGCGTCCGCCGTGTCCGGGTAGAGGGCCTCCTTGACCTGGTCGTAGTGCATCGGCGGGCCCACGCTCACCCCCGGGTTGACCCGGCCCCCGGACAGCAGGTCGACGGTCGCCAGGTCCTCCGCCAGCCGCAGCGGGTTCTCCCAGCCGAGCGGGATGACCGCGGTGCCCAGCTCGATGCGGCGGGTGCGCTGCGAGGCGGCCGCCATGACGGCGACCGGGGACGAGATGCCGTACTGGAGGTGCCGGTGGCGCAGCCAGGCACTGTCGAACCCGAGCCGCTCGCCCAGCTCGATGATCTCCAGCGTGGACTCGTGCCCGCGGCGGGGGTCCGTCTCGTCGAAGAGCCCGATGGTGAGGAAGCCGAGCTTGCGCAGAGGACGAGAGGTGGGTGACACGGGCCCCTCCACGGGTCATGGATCAACGTCGTACGGCAGTGCCAACCCGGTCGCGTTCCACGATGTTCCCGTCAGGTCAGGGCGATGGTGACCTCGTCCTCGACGGGCGGGTCGACCTCCTGGGCGCGGTTGCCGGTCGCGGCGTGGCAGCGCAGCCGTACCGACTCCGGGGTGACGTCCAGGCGCAGGAAGCACTTGAAGAACGGCGGGCTGTAGGTGGCCGAACTGGGCGAGAAGAGCTGCGTGTAGATCTTGCGCACGGGGAGCCGGAACCGCTTGGCCTGGTCGGGGCGGCGGCCCGTCCCCAGCAACCCGGCGACCAGGCGGGTGCGCCGGGTGATACGGGCGTCGGGGTCGTGCGAGCGGCCCGGCCGGATCTGCAACCGCTCGGCGACGACCGCCGTCGCCTCCGCCTCGCTGAGGGTGAAGAAGCGGCGCAGCCGTAGCCGACGGCCGTAGAGCCTGCTGTAGAAGGCCAGGGAGTCGCCGCGCAGGGGGTAGCAGCGGAAGGTGTCCTCGGTGACGTTCGCGATGTCGACCCGCGGGATGGTGTGGGTGGCGTGCATGAAGGCACCGCCGCCGCCCGAGACCACGTACTGGATGGTGCGGCCGTCCACATCGACGGGATAGCGCTGGTAGTTGTGGATGTCGCCGCCGATCGCCGCGACGTAGTGGTGCGCCGGGTCGCGGACGATGTCGTCGACCGTGCCGCCACCGTCGATGGGGCAGGGGTGGTGCTCGCCGTCCACGTACAGGGGCGAGCCGGTGACCAGGATCTTCGGGCGCGGTCCCTGGGAGACCTCGCGCAGCCAGGCGCCCTGCTCGGCGTCCAGGGTCCCGAGCAGGCCGGTGTCGATGCCTATGATCCGTACCGGTCCGGCGTCGATCGCCCAGTACGGGCCCGGCTGGACGCCCTGTTGGGCCGGGTCGGACCGCAACTGCCGTACCGCGTCGAGTCGTTGACCGTCACTGCGGCGCGGGCGGTGCCAGAGCAGGGAGCGCAGCCAGGCGCGGCTGAGCGGGCGCGAGGCGGGTTCGGGGGTCAGCGGCGGGGCGTCGTCGCAGAAGACGCGCATGAACCCGCCGAGGTCCTCGTACCAGTCGTGGTTTCCGGGTATCGCGTAGATCGGGGCGCGATAGTCCTGGTACGGGCGGAAGAACTTGGTGCCGTAGTCGTCGGCGCTGCCGACCGGGTAGATGACGTCACTGGCGAGGACGGTGAAACGGGTGTCCTGACTGACCTTCAAAAACCCTGGCACGACGGCATATTGGGACGCATCTCCCTCGCCGGTGTCGCCGATGACCATGAAGGAGAAGCGGTCCGGGTCGTCCCGTCGGATCACCTTGTCCGCCGGTGCGCCCGCCTCGGCCCGCTGGGCGACCCAGCGGCTGCGGGTGCGGCCCGTCGGGTCACCGAACCAGGAGGCCAGTACGCCGTTGCGGGCCGCCCACAGCATCCTCGGGTCGAGCCACGAGATCTTCTCGACCTCGGACGGCATCAGGCGCTCGAAGTCGCCGCGCTCGGCTGCACCCCAGCCGGCGCCCTCGGCGGTATCGCGTGAAGAGTCAGACACCGGTGCACCGTAACAATGATCTATAGGAGGCCGATCGGCGGGGATCCTCGGTACCCGTGAACGGGCCGGGTGGCGCGGGGCGTTGGGGGCGTCGTCACCATTCGCCGGCGCGCTGCGGGGTGTCGTAGGGGTGCTGTCGTGCCCGTGCGGGGCTCGCGGGGGTCTCGAAGAGCGAGCCGTGGGTCGGTGCGGGCGGCTCTTCGGCGGACCATGTGGTCGCCGGCCGGCGCGCGGCCGGCTCCCGGCGGGACACGGGGCGGCTCCACTGGCTGTCGCCCAGCACCAACAGCGGGTCGAACATGACGACAACTCCGGCCAGGACGAGGAAGATGACCGGCCCCAGCAGCATCGGCAGCAGCAGCGAGGACGCCGAGTCACCGGCCCAGGAGCCGCCGGTCGTGCCGTGCACATGGACGCTGACGGCGGCCATCGCGGTGTAGTGCATGCCGGAGACGGCCACGCCCATGACGAGACTGGCGCCGAGGCTCGTCATGAAGCCCCGGATGGTGACGGCCGCCCAGAGGGCCGCGGTGGCGGCGACGATCGCGATCACGACCGAGAGGGCGACGGCCAACGCGTCATAGTCGAGCGCGCCGTTGAGACGCATGGCGTACATGCCCAGGTAGTGCATGGCCGCGACGCCGAGCCCGGTGACGATCCCGGCCAGGGAGAGGTTGGCCGTGCCGGCGCCGCGATAGCCGACGATGAACACGCCGATGCCGACCACGACGATCGACACGGCGAGGCTGAGCAGGGTGAGCCCCGCGTCGTAGCGGATCCGGGTCTCCTCGACCTGGAAGCCGATCATCGCGATGAAGTGCATCGTCCAGATGCCGCACCCGATCGACGCGGCACCGAGCGCCAGCCAACCGGCCTTCCACGACTGGGCGTTGAGCAGCGACCGCACTATGCAGCGCAGCCCTAAGGCCCCACCCAGACACGCCATCACATATGCCGCGACCGGCGTCACCACGCCGTAGCGAAATCCGTCGACGGTGCCTTCCATACGCCAACTCCCCCCAGAGCCACCGTGAATGCTGGGGCAAGGTCTACGCCGTAAGGACCGCGTAAAGCAAGGATTTACCGGCGGTAACAAGCGAACTCTGGAGCACCACGTGTTCACTTCGGCCACGGGGCGATGAAATTGAGCCATGAACGACTTCATGACCGCTCACGCGCGCACGGTCAGGTCCGCCAACGAGCCCGTAGGACGCCGTCCCGGTCCGGCATGACCGCCGTGCACAAAGGCACACGTTCGTCCGCGTACACGGAAAGGAACGCGGCGGCGCGGGCACCGGACATCCGGGCGGTCAGTTCCGGGAACGCCTCCTCGTCGGCGATGGCGCTGTGGACAAGTCCGTCGGCGCCCTGCCACACCCCTTCGACGAGGCCGTCGGCGGGGAGGGCGCCCAGGACGGCGTCGACGTCGGCCGACAGCGGTGGCCAGACAGCCAGCCGGGCCCGGGGCGCCAGCCCCGCGCGGACCGGCCCGACGGTGTCATCGGTGAGGTGATGCCACCGCGAGGCGCCTTCCAGATACATCTCTTCCAGGATCCCCGCACGCCCGGCGGCGACCGCCGCACGCAGGTCTGCCCAGAAGGCGTCGTCCGCGGGGCGCTGGACGCCCGGCTCGTCCGCTTCCTCTCCGGCCCCGAAGGCGTACGGGGAGGCGGCCAGGCGTTCCGGGAACAGCCCGAGCGCACGCGTGCGGGCCAGCGCCTCCGCACAGGCCCGGTCGGAGCTGATGTAGAGGTACTGGTCCCACCCCACGTGGACCGCGAACGTGTCCTCCACCTCCAGCCGGCACCAGGCGCCGCCGTCCCGCAGCATCACCCGCACCAGCCCGAGCGCGACGTCGAGCGGCACCCGCGCCCCGTCATGGAAGCCGTCCCGACCCGACGGGAAGAGCCCGTCCAGGCCGAAGTCCTCCCTCGCGGGCTCCACACCGAAGTGGGCGAGCGAGGGAATCCCCGGCTCGCGCACGACCAGATGATCGACGCCGGTGTCCGCGGCGAACGCGGCCACCGCCTGGAGATACGCCGCCTCGACCTCGCCGTGGTCGCTGACGACGTCCTCGGGGCCGTGGTAGTGGCCGTGTTCGTCGCGGTCGGCGGGGTCGTACTTGGTGACGCGGTAGACGTGGGTCGGCATGGCCGCATCCTTTCGCACAGGCAGGGCCGGGCCCTAGCGTGGCCGATCATGAAGATCCTGATCGTCGGCGGCAGCGGCTTCCTGGGCCGCGAGCTGGCTCGACAGGCTACGACCGCCGGGCACACCGTGACGGCGACCTTCGCGACCCACGCGGGTGACCTGGCCGGAGTGCGCTGGCTGCCGCTGGACCTGCGGCGGGCGGACGAGATCGATGCGACGCTTGACGAGGCGGGGCCCGATGTCGTCGTCAACGCGGCCTACCGCAAGGGTGACTGGGCCACGACGGCCGACGGGGCGGCCCGATTGGCGCGGACGGCGAGCGCGCGTGCGTGCCGGTTGGTGCACGTGTCGAGCGACGCCGTCTTCTCCGGCTCCGCCGTCCCCTACGACGAGTCCGCCACACCGGATCCGGTCACGCCGTACGGCGCCGCGAAGGCCGCCGCCGAGACGGCGATCCGGCTGCTCGCCCCCGACGCCGTCATCGCCCGCACCTCACTGATCGTCGGCGACGGAGACTCGGACCACGAGGACTTCGTCCACGAGCTGGCCGAGGGGCGGCGCGAGGGCGTGCTGTTCACCGATGTCATCCGTTGCCCCGTCCATGTCGCCGACCTCGCCGCCGCGCTCCTGGAGCTGGCCGCCACCGACAACAAGGGCGTGTGCCACCTCGGCGGACCCGACGGGGTCAGCCGCCACGAGCTCGGCATTCTGATCGCCGCCCGCGACGGACTGGACGCGGCGAGGCTGCCCGCCGGACGACACGCCGACCTGCACACGCCGGGCGCGCTGGACGTCCGCCTGGACAGCGGACGGACGCAGCGCACCCTGCGGACGAGGCTGCGCGGGGCCCGCGAATTCCTGCGGCGCGGAGCGTGACGCGGAGCCGCCCTCGGCGGAGTGCCGCCTCTCAGACCACCGGTTCCCCGATGCCCAGCAGATTGCCCTCGCTGTCCCGGAACCAGGCGGCGCGTTCCCCACGCGCCCCCTTGCTCGGATAGTTCCCGTCGACGTCGGCGATCCCGTCCTTCGTCCGGAGCCCCGGCACGTCGACCTCTTCGAACGTCACCCCACGCTGCCGGAGCCGCGCCACGACACCGTCGAGGTCGTCGACCTCCCAGCCCATCTGCGTAAAGGTGCCCGAGGCGGCCCCCGACGACCTGAACAGGGCGAACTCTGTCCCACCACACCGGTACAGCAGCCCACCGGGCCGCTCGTCGACCGGCTCGAGACCCAGCACCTCGGAGTAGAAACGCCGCGCCCGCTCAAGGTCCTGCGCAGGCAGCCTCGTCGCCACGCGACCCCGGGCCAGAATGTTCTCGTCGTCTGCGTTCATGTCTCCACTGTGCGCCTGTGTGAGCTTCGCGGCGGCTACGGCGTCTCGGTCCCGCACTGCGCGACGACCTGCTGCTCGGACTTGGTGAGGGTGACCTTGCTGCCGCCGGCCTGGTTCTCTTCGTTCTTCTTGCACGCGGAGGCCTGTACGGCGAGTTCTCTGACTTTTGCCTGTGCCTCAGAGCGGCTGGCGAGCGCGATCGTGTCCTCGACGAGCGTCCTGGGGTACGACGGCAGGTACTTCAGCTCGATCTCCGGATGATCCTGGTCGACCTTTCCCTTGCCGATGCCTGCCACGGTGTCGTCGATGCCCCGGTACACGGCCAGGTGATCGCCGCTCTTGCCCACGTAGTACTGGGTCTGCGTCCACTGGTAGAAGCCGAACAGCCCGCCGCCCATCGCCGTCAGGCACACCCCGGCCAGGGCCACGATCAGTTTCCTGCGGCGCGTCCAGCGCCGGCCTCGTGGCCACCGGAACCGCCACCTCTCGCCCGATGGAGGCGAGGGCATGGTCGGCGGCGGGCCGAAAGCGGGAGCGGACGGGGTGGGCGCCACGTGGGGCATCGCGGCGATGCTCATCGCCGCGGTGTCGCGGCCCGGCCAGGGCGAGGGGTTCTGCCGCGGGGCCGGAGCGGTACCGGGACGGGGCAGGAAGTAGAAGTCGTGCGTGGGAATGTCGGAGACGACGCGTAACAGCTGCGGGTCGCCCTTCTTGCCGTAGGCGCGGTGCAGTTCCGTGACGCGGTCCTGCACGGCGTCGCGGAACTCGGCGAGAGCGAGTGGCCGCCCGTGCGGGTGGGCCGTCACCACGTCGGAGATCGACCGCGAGAAGATGCTGAAGGATTCCCCCGGGCGTGTGCCGTGGTCGCGGCCGTCCCGCACCTGTTCGTGCGAGCGGACGAACAGGGACAGCTGGGCCGGTGAGCAGCCGTACAGATAGGCCACCTTCCGGCGCAGGGCCGCGCTGATCTGCTGACGCCCCCACTCCCTGACGCCTGCCACACCCATCGAGTCCTGTTCGATGCCCTCGCGGCAGGCGTCGATGAGGAACACCACATGGTCGGCCGGGGTCTCGTCGAGGTGCCGCCGCCAGTCGATGGGTACGCACCCCGACTCGAAGGGATGCACGTCCTCGTCGATGTCCTCCGGCACCAGAAAGTCCTGGCCACGGGCGTGCACCCCGTGTCCGCTCAGGAGGATGAACGCGGTGTCGCCGGGCCGCACCCTGCGCAGGAAGCCGATGACCCGGGCGTTGATGTAGTTCGCGGAGATCTGCTTGCCGCCGGGGCGCCGCGCGAGCACCTGGACGTCGGCGAACCCGTGCCCGGTGAGGACCGCGCCGAGCCGGGTGAGGTCGCCGGGGATGAAGGGCAGCGGCTGGATGCCGCGCATCTCGTAGTCGCTGGCGCCGATGAGCAGCGCGCGATGGTGCCCCATGACCGACGCCCGGTCACTGCCGGAAGACGAGGACGATGCCGCGACTGCTCTGCACCTGCGCGCTGCCCACGAACTGCACTCCGCCGGCCGCCGTCACCTGCACGGACAGCTGGGCCTCGCGCAGCGGAAGCGGTCCGCCCCGTGCCGCGACCTCGGCGAAGAGGTCCTGAAGGGCGTCGACGGCGTCGGCGAGGTTCTTGCGCAGCACCCCCAGTGGCACGCCGCGCAGCACAGCCTCCTGACGGTTGCCGAAGAGTCCCATCGAGTCCTCGCCGTCAGGGTCGGACTCCTCGTCGTACGAAACCCAGAAGGGCAGTGTCGGCTCGCCGGGTACGGCGCCGGACATGTCCATTGGTGACCCCCATCCCCCGATGCGACGGGGAAACTTTAGTGCAAATGGGCCGAGTTGGTGCCCGGTCGGACAGGACGGGGACGGGGGTCGAGGGTGGCGGCCGGGTTGCTCAGCTCAGCGGGTCGAGAGTCAGATACGCCTGGAGCGGGTTGCCGTCGTGGACCAGGGACTCGTGTTGGCCCACGTCGTCGAAGGCGAAGGCGTAGGCCTTGCCGTCGGCCATGCGGTCGTGGATGACGCGGGCGTAGTGGTTGGTCACCGGGTCCTGGTAGAAGGCCGCCGCGGAGGTGTCCGGCTGGTTGGGGTTGGTGAGCAGGGTCGAGCGGTTGAAGCCGGCGCACAGGGTGCGGGAGATCGGGCCGCGGACGGCGTCGTTGGGGGCGTCGAGGAGTTTGTGGCAGCCGAAGACGCTGCTCGCGTCCGGCTTCTGGAACGTCGTCACCACCGCGCCGGAGGAGTTGGTGAAGTTCATGACGCCGCCGGAGACCCGGCCGTAGTACTTCGTGTTCGGCTGGTCGGCGAACGGGGTCACCGTGAGGGTCGACGTGGCGTACTTCTGCCAGACCCGGTTGATGTAGTCGTCCAGGACGGTGGCGGGCAGGGCTCCGGTCTCCAGGCCGTACGCGGGGGACAGCGCGCGCAGGACCGTGCCGTCGGCGCGGGTCTGGACCAGGCCGCCCCAGCCGCCCGACTGTGCGCGCAGCGCGTTGAAGACGGCGTTGTAGCCACCGGACTTGAGGTGTCCCGTGCTGACCGTGCTGCCGTCGGCGCGCTGGACGCCGACCGCGTAGGGCGCGGAGAACATGTCCACCTGGGTGCTGTTGAGCCACAGACCCGAGTCGTTGAGCGTGTACTCCGACCAGTTGAAGAGGATGTCGCGGTTCGGATCGCTCGGGTTCTGCACCGCCGGCTGCACCAGACCGCCGGTGGTCAGCCGGAAGTCGAGCTTCTTGCCGTACGAGAAGTAGACGCGGCCGGAGAACTTGGGGAGGCGGATCGTCTTCGACTGACCTGCCGCCGGGCCGGTGATCGACGCGTCCGGCGCGGGGGTCGGTGGGTTGCCGCCCGCCGGCCAGGCGTGGAACGTGCCGGCCGCGTCGGCCCAACCCTGCTGGCCCGTCGCCAGGTTGGTGCCGAGGTTGTAGACGTACACCGGGTCGCCGCGGCCCGAGTTGTTCGTCACCTTGAGAGGGATCGTGGCGGGCACCGCCGCGTTCGCGGTCGACGGTGCGCCGAGGGTGAGCAGGGCGCCGAGCAGGGTGGCCGCGCCAGCCGCGGCCAGGAGTCGATGCCTCAGCCGTCCGGGCGGTCCAGGCCGTCCGAGCTGTCCGGATCCGAGCACGCTCCACCTCCGTGGGGGGATGGGAGAGGTACGGGATTGGTCCGTACCTGCTTTGAGAGCGCTCTCAGATTCGCGCTGCGACGCGGGCATGTCAATGAAGTCGACCGAATGCACCCGCGGGGCGGCGCTCACGGTGTCCGCGTGCGCCACCCCGGGTCCGCTTCGCTCAGAACGTCCGCTTCAGCAGATCCAGCAGCGCCGCCCAGTGCCGCTCCGTCGCCTCGTGGTGATACGCCGACGTGTCGGCCTGCGTGTACCCGTGGTGCGCGCCCGGGTAGACCTCGCTGCGGTGCCGTACGCCCGCCTCGGTCAGCGTGTCCTCCAGGAGCCGGATCTGCTCCGGCGGCATCGAGGGGTCCTCGTCGGCGTGTCCGAAGTACACCTCGGCGGTGATGTGTTCGGCCACCCGGTGCGGACTGTCCGGGGCGTCGGTGGCGAGACGGCCACCGTGGAAACCGGCCGCGGCCGCCACCCGGTCCGGGTAGGTGCCCGCCGTCAGGAGGGCGAGCCGCGCGCCCATGCAGTAGCCGGTCAGCGCCACCGGTCCCTCGGCCACGAACGGGCTCTCCGCCAGAAGGGCCAGATAGGCGCCGGCGTCACGCATCGCGAGGTCGGGGGTGAGCGACTGCATGACCGGACCGATCGCGTTCCACAGGTCGGGCCGCGCGTCGGTGTCGATGAACTCCGGCAGGTCGAAGACCGGCGAACGGCCGTGCCGGTAGAAGACGTTGGGCACCAGCACCGTGTACCCCTCCCCGGCGAGCCGGTCGGCCATGGACCGCAGATGGGGGCGCAGGCCGAAGGCGTCCTGGTAGAGCAGGACGCCGGGGTGGGGGAGCCCGTCGTCGGGACGGGCCAGATAGGCGTCGGCGACGCCGTCCGCGGTGGTGATGTCGACGGGGGTGCCCTGTACCGAGGTCATGGGGGTGCCTCTCTGTGCATATGACGGCGAGCAGCTCGCCGGCCCGGCGGGGTCGGGCCGCGAATATCGTTTCACGCACCATGCAACTGCGGTGCGAGGGCCCCCTGGGCCCGGGATCCGCTCACTCGAACCGTGAGGTGTCGCCCGCTCCCCGCCGTACGATCTCCGCCTCGCCGCCGGAGAAGTCGATGACCGTCGTCGGCTCGGTGCCGCACTCGCCGGAGTCGAGCACCGCGTCCAGGACGTGGTCGAGACGGTCCTTGATCTCCCACCCCTGGGTCATCGGCTCGTCCTCGTCGGGCAGGAGCAGGGTGCTGGAGAGCAGCGGCTCACCGAGCTCGGCCAGCAGGGCCTGGGTGACGACATGGTCGGGGATACGGACGCCGACCGTCTTCTTCTTGGGGTGCTGCAACATACGCGGCACCTCCCTGGTCGCCGGCAAAATGAACGTGTAACTGCCCGGCGTCGAGGCCTTCACCGCACGGAAGACGTCGTTGTCGACCCGGACGAACTGACCCAGCTGCGCGAAGTCCTGGCACACCAGGGTGAAGTGGTGCCGGTCGTCCAGCCGGCGGATCGCGCGGATCCGCTCGATGCCTTCCCGGCTGCCCAGCTTGCAGCCGAGCGCGTAGCAGGAGTCCGTCGGATACGCGATGAGTGCCCCGGCCCGGATGCTGTCCGCGACCTGGGAGACGGTGCGCGGCTGGGGGTTGTCGGGGTGCACGTCGAAGTACTTCGCCATCCGTCGAGCTTATGCCGTACGAGGGTGTCGGCCGCGCAGGACGGGGGAGGGGAGGCCCAAGGCCACCGGTTCACCGTAGGGCCATGGATCGACGGGGTGAGGTAACGTCCCGGCACCTGTACCGGCAGGGCGAGGTCGACGCGAGGGACGAGGAGAAGGGTGACGTGGCGGGCAGCGAGGACGGTGCGCGGACGACGGGCGCCGAGGTGACGTGGGCGCAGGAACTGCTGGAACATCTGCGGCCGACAGGACGGGACGTCCGCCGTGTCGTGGCCTGGCTCGCGGACGGCGTCCGGGGAACGGCCGTACTCCAGGACGACACGGGAACCCTCGTCGCGGGTACCCGCATTCCGCTGGACGAGGTCCTGGTCGAGGACCTCGTCACGGGCCGGATCGCGTCCGCCGCCTGGGAGGGTGAGGGGCGGCACCAGCGCCTGGTCCGGGTGGCGCAGCCGCACTCGGCCGCGGCGGGCGTACTGGCGGTCTCCCGTGACGCCCCGTTCGACCGGCGGGCCTCCGACATGGTGACGCACACCGCCCAGGTCGTCGAACTCCTGCTCAGGGCCCGTGAGTCGACGGCCGCGGGGCACCGTCTGCAACGGGCCACGTCCGATCTGCGGCTGGCGATCCTCCAGTTGCTGATGGTCGAGGACATCGTCTCGGCCCGCCGCGTCGCCGCGGGCCTGTGGCCGGGGCTGCTCGACACGGACTCGGCGTGCGTCTACGTCGTCGAGAGCGCCGCCGAGGACCGGGACCGCCTGCTGGCGGACTGCCTGGACGCCACCGCCGAACAGGCCCTGGTCGTGCGCTGTCCGGCGATGGACCAGCACGTCATCGTCGTCACCCCCGGCGACACCACGGCCCGTGAGCTGCGGGCGGTGATCCAACGACGTCCCGGCACCTTCCTCGGCGGCAGCGCCCGGCAGAGCCTCGCCCGTACCGCCACCGCCTACGGACAGGCCGTCAGCGCCCTCGCGGTCGCCCACTTCCGGCCGGACAACGCGGCGGTCTACGCGGAACGCACCCACCCCGAACGTCTGATGGACCCAGCCCTCCTGCACAGCTGGACGGCCCAACTGCTGCGCCCCCTCGACGCGCTGGCCCACCACACCCGGGCCGAGCTCCTCGCCACCACCCGGCTCGGTCTTGAGTTCACCGCGGTGAACGCGGCCAAGGTCCTCGGCGTCAGCCGCAACACCGTGCGCGCCCGGATGGAACGCGTCGAAGGGCTGCTCGGCGTGTCCTTCACCGACCTCACCGCCCGGGCCGTGGTCCACCTGGCGCTGAACACCCAGGTGGGGATGGAGTCGGTGCCCGCCGCCCCCGAGGCCGAGCCCGAGGCGCCCGTCGGGCTCGGTGACGTACTGTCAGGGCCCGCGCTGCGCACCTGGGGGCAGGACCTCGTCGGCCGCCTCGCCCCGGACGCCCGCGATCTGCGCCGCACCCTGCGCACCTGGATCGCCGCCGGCGGCAACTCCGAACGCACCGCACAGGCCTTGGGCGTACACGCGCAGACCGTGCGAGAGCACGTCCGCAGCGCGGAACCCGTCCTGGAACGCCAACTCCTCGCGGGCGGCAGCGATCTGTACGAGGTCGTCCTCGCCCATCTCGCCACCGGGGACGTCCGGCAACCGCTGCTGGCCGGGTAGCCGTTCGCTGTGCGAAAGCGCGCTATTCGGACGCATCTGTGCACAGGTGAGTGCCCGTGACGCCGCATCTGGCATGAACGCGATTCACAACCGCTCTGTCATTCACGTAAGTTCATCGGGCCGCAGGGGCACGACCGGAACGGGGGACCGGTCGGGCCCCTGTTCCCGTTTCAGAGCCTGGGCGATGCGGCCGGTGACGGGTCACGCGTGCTCTCCCGGCTGGTCCGGTCGATGACGCTCGAATCGATCGCGGCGGCAATCGAATCAGTTCTCATGGCTTGAGATCAGTGCGTTTTCAGCCGTACGCTGCCGTTGATCAGTCGGCTCTCACGGCTCGGGGTATCCATGGACCGCACCCGCCTTCCCTATCTGCTGGCCCGCGAGCGGGCGGAGGCCGAGCGGCGCTGCCCGCGCTCCCGGGACGCCTACGCGCGCGCCGACCATCTCTTCGGACGGGTCCCGATGACCTGGATGAACAAGACGGCCGGCCCCTTCCCGCGCTACCTCGACAGCGCCCGCGGTGCCCGGGTCACCGACATCGACGGCCACGAGTACCTCGACTTCTGCCTCGGTGACACCGGCGCCATGGCCGGACACTCGCCCGCGCCGGTCGCCGAGGCGGTCCAGCGGCGGTTCGCCGAACTCGGCGGGGCGACCGCGATGCTGCCCACCGAGGACGCCGAGTGGGTCGGCGCGGAGCTGACCCGGCGCTTCGGACTCGCCCGCTGGAGCTTCTCGCTGACCGCGACCGACGCCAACCGGTGGGCGATCCGGCTGGCCCGGGCCGTCACCGGCCGCCCGAAGATCCTCGTGAACAGCTACAGCTACCACGGCAGTGTCGACGAGTCCCTCATCGTCGTCGGTCCGGACGGCGAGGGCATGGCCCGACCCGGCAACGTGGGCGCCCCCTGCGACGTCACCCTCACCAGCCGGGTCGCCGAGTTCAACGACCTGGAGCAGCTGGAGCGCGAGCTGGCCCACGGTGACGTGGCCGCCGTCCTCATGGAACCCGCCCTCACCAACATCGGCATCGTGCTGCCGGAGCCCGGATACCTCGCGGGCGTCAGGGAGTTGACCCGACGGCACGGCACCCTGCTCATCAACGACGAGACGCACACCCTCTCCGCCGGACCCGGCGGCTGCACGGCCGCCTGGGACCTGGAACCCGACCTCCTCACCGTCGGCAAGGCGATCGGCGGCGGCATCCCGGCCGGGGCGTACGGACTGTCCGCCGAACTCGCCGACCGGCTGCTCGGCCGTGCCGACCTCGACCTCGTCGACATGGGCGGCGTCGGCGGCACCCTGGCCGGAAACGCGCTCTCGGTCGCCGCGATGCGCGCCACTCTCGAACACGTCCTCACCGATGACGCGTTCGCCCGCATGGCCAAGCTGTCCGAACGCTTCGAGGCGGGCGTCCGCCAGGGCATCGACGCCCACGCGCTGCCCTGGTCGGTGAGCAGGCTCGGCGCCCGCACCGAGTACCGCTTCGCCTCGCCCGCGCCCCGCACCGGCACCGAGTCCGCGGCGGCCGCGGACGAGGAGCTGGAGGACCTCCTCCACCTCTACCTCGCCAACCGGGGCATCCTGCTGACCCCCTTCCACAACATGGCGCTCATGTGCCCGGACACCACCGAAGGTGACGTCGACACCCACACCGAGGTCTTCGCCGCCGCCCTCACCGAACTGGCGGGCTGAGCGCATGGACGAGATCGACCGGGCCATCCTGCGCGAACTACAGGCCGACGGCCGTATCGCCTACGCCGACCTCGGCCCCAAGGTCGGCCTCTCGGCCTCCGCCGCCCGGCAGCGCCTGCAACGCCTCCTGGACGCCAAGGCCGTTCAGGTCGTCGGGGTCACCGACCCGATGGCGATGGGTGGCCAGGCCATGGCCCTGCTCGGCATCGGCGTGGACGGCGACCCGCGTGCCGTCGCCGACGAACTCGCCGGGCGCACCGAGGTGATCTACTCGGTGCTGACCTCCGGCGGCTTCGACCTGTTCGTCGAGGTCGTCGCCCCGGGGCCGCGCGACCTGCTGGACTTCGTCAACGACGTCGTACGGGCCGTCGAAGGGGTGCGCGAGGTCCGCTCGTTCCCCTACTTCGGCATCCACACGCACCGCTTCCTGTGGGACGTCGGCTGACCGACCTGCTTCCTGGTGGCACGTCGGCTGAAGCCCTGCGCGGAAACGATTGAGCCGCGCGCAGCGGGTACCCGGCCGGTCCCGGAACGACAACCGCTGGAGGGAGCCCCATGACCAGCAGCACGGAGACCGGCGGCGTGACCGGTACGCCGGACAAGGACTACAACCTCATCTGGTACGTCGAGGCGTGCCTCGCCAACGCGCTGCGTCTGGAGTCGTACATCCAGGACGCCGAACGCGGCAAGGACACCGAGGTCGCGGACCTCTTCCGCAAGGCCCAGGCGGACAGCCGTAAGGGTGCCGAGATCGGCAAGGGCCTCCTGCGCGCGCGACTGAACGGCGGCTGACCCGGCCCATGGCGGCGCCCGGCACGGATCTCCCGGCCGGGTGCCTCGTCATGGGCGTACCCGGGGGTGCGACGCAGTGGCCCACCGCACGGTGACGTGGGCCTCGTGGGCGGCTACCGTACCGGTCAGTAACCCACGGGACCGCAGGGAGGCCGCCATGCCGCAGCTCGAAGTCGACGGCGCAGCGCTGACGTACGACGACGAGGGCCCCCGCGACGGTGAGGGGGTGCCGCTGGTGTTCGTCCACGGCTGGACCGCCAACCGGCACCGCTGGAACCACCAGCTCGCGCACTTCGCCGAGAAGCGCCGGGTGATACGGCTCGACCTGCGCGGCCACGGCGAGAGCGGCGGCGCCGGGGTGCGCACGATCGCGGAGCTGGCGAACGACGTCCTCGCCCTCCTGGACCATCTGGGCATCGAGCGCTGTGTCCTCGTCGGCCACTCGATGGGCGGCATGATCGCGCAGACCATCACGCTGGCCCACCCCGAACGGGTCGAGCGCCTGGTGCTGGTCAACTCGATCGGCCGGATGACCTACAGCCGGGGCAGGGGACTGCTGATGGGCGTCTCGACGCTCGTCCCCTTCAAGCTGTTCGTCGCCACCAACATCCAGCGCGCCTTCGCCCCCGGCTATCCCCGCGAAGAGATCCGCGCCTACATCAAGGCCTCGGCGGACACCCCGCGCGAGGTCGTCATGACCCTGTACGGCGCCATGCGCGCCTTCGACGTCCTGGACCGGGTCGGCGAGATCAGCGTCCCCACCCTGATGATCCACGGCTACCACGACATCCAGCTGCCGGTACGGCAGATGCTGCGCATGGCGAAGGCGTACCCGGACGCCGAGGTCCGCATCATCGACGCCGGCCATGAACTCCCGGTCGAGAAGCCGGAGGAACTGACCCGGGCCCTGGACCGGTTCGTACGCGTCCCCGCCTGAACCACCGACCGCTCCGAAGGCTCCTCCCCAGGGGACGACGGGGGAGTCTGCCGATGCCCGGGCCTTGGAGCGGCGCCGCCGAGCGGCACGGACGGCGCGAGATCCGGATGCGCCGGGCCCGGGTGCGGGCCGCCCGCCGCTCGCGCGAGCACGCCGCGCGGCGCCGTGCGCGGGGGCTGACGCACCAGGAGATCCACCGCCGCCGACGGGCCGTATGGCGCCGGTTGGGCCGGGGGCATGCTGAGTCCGTTTATTTAAGTGTTGCCTTATATAAGTGGCTCGTGGCAGAGTCGGGAGCGTGCACGCCTTCGACGTACTGGGAGATCCGGTCAGGCGCCGGATATTGGAGCTGCTCGCCTCGGGTGAGCAGACGTCGGGTGAGGTCAGCGCGGTGATCCGGAGTGAGTTCGGGATCTCCCAACCGGCCGTCTCACAGCATCTGCGGGTGCTGCGGGAGAGCGGATTCGCGTCCGTGCGGGCCGAGGGAACGCGACGGCTGTACGCCGTCCAGGCCGAGCCCCTCCGGGAGGTGGACGCCTGGCTGGACCGGTTCCGGGGGTTCTGGGAGCAGCGCCTCGACGCGCTGGGGACGGAGCTCGCGCGAGGCAGGCGCGAGCGCAGACTGAGAGAGGAAACGAGCGGAGATGACTGACTTCGTCGAGGAGATCAAGCGGCTGCACCGGGAGGTCGGCACGCGCGAGGTCGACGCGGGCGACGCCCGCACCGTGCTGCTGCGGCGCACCTACGAGGCCGACATCGCCGACGTGTGGGACGCGGTGACGTCCCCCGAGCGCATCAGCCGCTGGTTCCTGCCGGTCAGCGGCGATTTCAAGGTCGGCGGCCGCTATCAGCTGGAGGGCCAGGCGGGCGGCGAGATCCTGGAATGCGTGGAGCCGGAGCGGCTCAGGGTGAGCTGGCTGTTCGGCCCCGACCCGGGTTTCAGCGAGGTCGAGGTACGGCTGACCTCCGAGGGCGAGGGGCGGACCGAGTTCGTGCTGGAGCACGTGGCCGTCGTACCGGACGCGTTCTGGGGCCAGTACGGCCCGGGCGCCACCGGCGTCGGCTGGGACCTGATGTCCCTCGGCCTCGGCCTGCACCTCGCCGGTGGCACCATGACCCAGGAGGAGTCGGTGGCCTGGCAGCTCTCCGACGAGGGCAAGGAGTGCGCGACCGTCTCCGGCGAGGCCTGGGGAGCGGCGTACAGCGCGTCGGGCGCGGACACCGGGACGGTCGAGTCCACGACCGCGGCGACGATCGCCTTCTACACGGGAGCGTAGGGCTCAGGGTTTCACCCCCCAGGTGTGGGCGACGTCCACCACGACCCGGTCGTCGACGCGCAGGACCCGGAACGGCAGCCGGGCGCGGACGCCGAGGCCGAACTGGGTGTCGCCCTCGAAGCTGCCCACGAACCGGGCGTCCCGGAAGGTGCGGTACCCGTCCAGGTCCACGCCGGGAAGCGGGCGGCCCACCCGGCCGGGATAGGTGGGGGCGCCGGTCTCGATGTCGTACGCGGGTGCCGCCACCCGCACCTCCAGGACCGCTCCGCCCGCGACCGGGACGAGGCGGCCCGAGCCGTCCTGGTGGACCTGGTCGACGTATCGGACGGAATAGCCGAGGCCGGCCTTCTCGGCGCCGGGTATGTCGACGACGAGCCGGTCATAGCAGGTGTGGTGGCCGGTCCTGGCGTTCGTCACCGAGTCCGTGGAGCCGACCGCGCGGCTCTTGTCGAGGCTGCCCCAGCCGGTGGGGCAGCTGGTGGTGGCCTGTACGGGTACTGCGGCCACCGCGAGCGTCGCACTCATGAGGGCGACGGTGGCCCATGTCGTTCTGCTGCGTCGCATGATGTCCCCCGGGATTCATGTGTCTGTTATCTGATGAGACAACCCGGTTCAGGGAAAGGTTGCACCTTGTCCCGATATTTCTTTCCGAAAGATTCGGGCTCCCGATCGCATGCTTGAGCGCCAAGAGGCGGTCTTCGGCCAATTCCGAGAGGTGCGTGCGCACCCTGTTGACGCTGTGACGGCAGGCCCCTACCGTCTCGGCGAAATTCCGGAAAATGATCGAAACTTTCGAATGGAAGGGGCGAGATGGTCACCCGCACACCCATCCTCCTGACCGCACTGGCGATGGCCGGCGTCGCCGTCCTGTCGGGCACGGCGGACGCGGCCTCCACACTGGGGGCCTCGGCCGCCGAGAAGGGCCGCTATTTCGGCACCGCGGTCGCCGCGAGTCACCTGGGCGAATCGGCGTACGTCTCCACGCTCGACACCGAGTTCAACTCGGTCACGCCCGAGAACGAGATGAAGTGGGACGCCGTCGAGAGCACCCGCAATTCGTTCAACTTCAGCGCCGCCGACCAGATCGTCAGCCACGCGCAGAGCAAGGGCATGAAGGTCCGTGGCCACACGCTGGTCTGGCACTCCCAACTGCCCGGCTGGGTGTCGGGTCTGGCCGCCACGGACCTCAGAACGGCCATGAACAACCACATCACCCAGGTCATGACCCACTACAAGGGCAAGATCCATTCCTGGGACGTGGTCAACGAGGCGTTCCAGGACGGCAGCAGCGGCGCCCGGCGCAGCTCGCCCTTCCAGGACAAGCTCGGCAACGGCTTCATCGAGGAGGCGTTCCGCACCGCCCGCGCCACGGACCCCGCGGCCAAGCTCTGTTACAACGACTACAACACCGACGGCGTCAACGCGAAGAGCACCGCCGTCTACAACATGGTCAAGGACTTCAAGGCGCGCGGCGTCCCCATCGACTGCGTGGGCTTCCAGTCCCACTTCAACAGCGCCTCCCCGGTCCCCTCCGACTACCAGGCCAACCTCCAGCGCTTCGCCGACCTCGGCGTCGACGTCCAGATCACCGAGCTGGACATCGAGGGCTCCGGCAGCTCCCAGGCCACCAGCTACAGCAGCGTCGTCAAGGCCTGCCTCGCGGTCTCGCGCTGCACCGGCATCACCGTGTGGGGCGTCACCGACAAGTACTCGTGGCGCGCCAGCGGCACCCCGCTGCTCTTCGACGGCAACTACACCAAGAAGGCCGCCTACACCGCCGTACTGACCGCGCTCGGCGGCAGCGGATCCGGCGGTGGCGGTGGCGGTACGGCCGCCTGCAACGTCTCCTACAGCAAGCAGGAGGAGTGGAGCGACCGCTACAACGGCACGGTGACCGTCACCGCCGGCAGCACCGCGATCAGCGGCTGGACCACGACCGTCACCCTGACCGCCCCGCAGAAGATCTCCGCGACCTGGAACGGGACCCCCACCTGGGACAGCAGCGGCAACGTCATGACCATGAAGCCGAACGGCAACGGCAGCCTCGCCGCCGGAGCCTCCACGAGCTTCGGCTTCACCGTCATGAAGAACGGCAGCACCGCGAGCCCCGCGCTCGGATCCTGTACGGCGTCCTGACGGACGCGCCGCTCACCCCGACGGCCCGGCTCGGTACGCGAGTTCACCGCGCCGGGCGGTCGGTTCAGACGATGCTCAGTGTCTTCTTCGCCAGCTCGAACGCCGGGAGCATGTCCTGGTGCTCCTCGGTGTCCGCGCCGCCGAGGTGGACGACGACGGGGCCGTCGGGGGTGATGACGGCGAAGGCGCTCTCCTGCTTCGTCTCGTCCAGGAGTTCGCTGGTGGCGAGGTAGTCGACCGAGACACCGGAGAGGCCGCCCGCCTCGAACGTGCTGTACCTCGCCTTCTTCGCCCCGTCCTGTGCCGTGACGAACGCCTTGAGCACGGCCTGGGCGTCGCCGCCCTTGCCGGACTCGCCGGTGAAGACCCGGAGGAAGCCGAGGTGCCCGGCAGGCTTCGCGTCGACCTCGCACACCAGTGATACCGGCCCCTGGCGCAGCAGGGACGCCATGTCCTCGTCGGCATCGGCCGCACCGCTGCCGTCCGCCTCGGCGTCCGCGGCCGAGCCGTCGATGGCGTCCGCCTTCCACTCGGCGGCGAGATCGAAACCGACCGGCAGGAGACAGGCGGAGCCGGCCGCGCCGACCCTGCCACCGCTCTCGGCTTCCCCGGCGGCGCTCACCGACGGGCTCGCGGACGGCCCCGCGTCCTTCTCCGCGGCCCCGGAGCAACCTGCCAACACGCTCACCAGCACGGCCGCATGAGCCGTCCGCCGCCAAGCCTTCCCCACCCCGACCAGCACCGCGCCGACTCCCCTCGGATGCCCTGCCCCAATAAATCTGATGACCGCATCCTCGCAGGTCACCACAATGGGCCGGACGACCCCGCCCCGAGGAGAGGTGACCGACCATGACCGTCCCGAACGTACTGCTGTCCGGCATCGTCGGCTCCACCGCCTACGGCCTCGCCCACGCGGACTCCGACGTGGACCGCCTCGGCGTCTTCGCCGCACCGACCGAAGCCCTGCACGGCCTGCACCGGCCGAAGGAGTCCCACGTCACCACGCACCCCGACAGCACCTTTCACGAGGCCGCCAAGTGGTGCAGGCTCGCCCTGGGCGGCAACCCCACCGCGATGGAACTCGCCTGGCTGCCCCCGGAGTTGTACGAGGTCCGCACTCCGCTCGGCGACGAACTCATCGGCCTGCGCACCGCGTTCCTGAGCGCCCAGCGGGTCCGGGACGCCTATCTCGGGTACGCCACCCAGCAGTTCCGCCGCCTGGAGAACCGCGAGCCCGACGCCCGCACGGCCAAGCACGCCCGTCACCTCAAACGGCTGTGCCACCAGGGCCTGGAGCTGTACACCACCGGCAACCTCACCATCCGCCTCGAAAACCCGCAGGAGTACGTCGAGTTCGGCAACCGTGTCGCCGCCGACCCGGCGGCCGCGCGCCCGCTCCTCGCGCACTACGAGGCCGCCTTCGCCGAGACCCGCCCGGCACTGCCGGAGCAGCCCGACGAGACGGCCGTGGAGGCGTGGCTGCGCCGTGTGCGCGGGCACTTCTACGCGGCGGCCGGGGTGTAGCGGAGAGCGTGGCGCGGCCCACCTCGCGGCCAAGGGACGCCTGCCATGGCCCCAGCCCCGACAGCGGGAAGCAAGCCGAGGCCCCGGACGACGGTGCACGCGTCCTGTCCGGCTCAACCCTCAGGACGGGGCAGATCACCCGGCGACCTCAACCAGCGGCACCGTCTTGATCAACGTCCCTACCGGGCGCCGCACGGCGCAGCGGCCCCAGATCCCCATACAGGGCGGCATGGAAAGCCGCAGCGAGCTCGCGGGCCCGCCCCTCGCTCGGCACGCCGTGCAGCATGAAGTACACCGGCCCCGCAAAGGCATCCGAGCCGGCCTCCCGCTCGCGGACCAGGCGGACGACGGCGGCCCGCAGGGCGACGTTCACGGAGTCGTCGACGACGTGGCCCGGGCCGGCGGTCAGTGCATCCGCCTTCACCGTCCACCGCTCACCCTCACGTTCAATGCCCACGAACACGACACGCTGCGCCTTGGCCGCCCGATACACAGCATCGAACCGGTCAGTGGCGTCCGGGATCAGAGGGCCAGGGCAGGGCACGGGCAGCTGCATAACGGACATAATGCCAGGAACGTGCCTGATTCATCGCAAGCATCCCGAAGCGCGGACGAGAGGGCCACGCTCAAGACCCCCGGGGCTGCTCGCGGTCCGCCATGAAGGCGGGGAACGTTGTAGATGTTGATCGCGGCCCAGGTGCCGTCGGCGATCTGGGCGTCGATCCGTCCTTCGTTTGCGAACTTCCAGGTGTCAGCGGTCGAGGTGAGCGACGAGCAGGTTGGGGTCCTCGTTCGTTCACGCGCGCCGACGGCCACCGCCTGGCATCACTTCGTGGTCCGCGGCGGACTCATCGTCCGCTTCGAGCGGTTCGTGGACACCGCCCTCGTCCGCGACGCCATGACCCCGTGAGGTACCTCTCATCAATCCCACAGTGGGCAGCGCCGCCGCCCACTCCTACGGCGGTGTCCCCGCCACCTGGGTCGCCGCTGAGGCGGACCAGGTCGTCGAGCTGGTCTACATCGGCGCGTTCGCCCTACAGCAGGGCACCTCGATGATGGAATGGATGGGGGGCGACTTCCCGCCCGCCTGGATCCACTCGCCCGACGGGCTCGCCGTCAAGGCCGGGGACGCCGAGGAGTCCATCTTCAGCGGAGTCGACCCGGACGTCACCGCCGAGGCCGTCAAACGCCTCAACTGGCAGGGACTGCGCGCCTTCACCGAGGATCTGGGCGCCGCACCGGACGGGCTGCCGAAGACGTACATCGTGGCCACTCAGGACCCCTCGCTGCCGCCCGCGGTGCAGGAACAGTGGGCCGCACGCGCCACGCGCACCGTCCGCGTCGCCTCCGGGCACTCAACGCACCTCTCGCACACCGACGAAGTCGCCCCCGTCCTCGCCGAGGCCGCCTCCCGGGCGCGCCACGACAGCTGAGCGCGGCGGGGACGTGAACGGCCGGCTCCGGGTGTCCTGACTCCCCGGAGCCGGCCTCGACCTTGACCACGGAATCACGGTCGGCGGGCAGTGTCCGCAACAGTTCAAGCCCGAACGGCGTCTGGCCCGGGCCCACGAGCAGGTGGGCGACCAGGCGCACTTCACCCGGGTCCACCTCGACCGCTACGGCCGTACGCCCGGTGAAGTGCGCCCGCGCTGATCAGCTCACCGGACCTCCCTCGCGTACGGCGCGACCGTGATCCGGTCGATCAGCGGCGCGTACCGGGAGCGGAGCAGGACGCCGGGGAAGGTGTCCGAGGCGTAGGTGGTGCCGTCGAAGTTCGGCAGCTCCTCGGACCGGAAGGTGACGGTGTTCTCTCCCTTCTTCAGCTGGACCGGCACGGTCAGCTCCCAGAAGTTGTTCTGGTGGAAGCTGTGCGGGAAGCCGACCCGTCGGGTCTCACCGCCGTTGACGGTGATGTCGGCGTGGCGGGCGAGCGGGTCCGGGTTGTAGTGGGTGGCCTCCGACTGCTCGGGGTTGGAGTAGCGGACGCGCAGGGCGTAGAGACCGGCCCGGTCCGCGGTGACAGTGAACTGGGCGGTGTTGGCGTTGCCCGGGGCGCCGCCGATGCCGGTGATCGCCGTTCCGTCGGTCGCCAGGGACAGCGGGGTGAGTGTGGCCGAGCCCGTGAGTACGGCGTCCTGCGCCTCGTACGTCCGCACCGGCAGGGCGCCCTCGGTGGGCGTGACCGAGAGACGGTCGACCAGCACGGGGCTCGAACTCCCGGTCAGGGTCACCTTGTTGAGGCCGCCCGCGAGGGAGACCGCGACGCTGCTCCGGCCCTTGGCCAGGTGCAGGACGTCATGGCCGTTCACGGCGAGCCGGGCGCCGGTGCCGCCAAGGGTGTCGACATCGAGGGTGGCCTCGCGGTCGGCGGGGGAGTAGACCCAGAAGGTGGCCGTCTGGCCCTTCCCGAGCCGGGCCGCGCCCGATCCCGTGGCCGCGCGCTTCGGCAGGTCGTAGACGGGCCGCGCCCCACCGCTCAGCCAGGCCAGCTCACCCTCGTACACCTGGGTGTCCGCCGAGGACTCCGGCAGCGTCAGGGTGAGGCGGTCGACGATGGCGTCGCCCTGAGTGACGCGCTTGCCGTCGAGGCTCTTCGCGGCGAGCGTCAGGGTGTGCTTGCCCTTGGTGAGGTGGACCTGCGTGTCGGTGTGGTCCCAGACCACCCACTTGTAGCCGAGGGGCAGTTGGAGCTCCTGCTCGCCGTCCGCCTTGCCGTCCACGCGCAGGAACACGTTCGTCGGGCCCTGTTCCTTCACCTTGTCGTAGGTGTTCAGGGAGTTGGCGAAGACGCCCAGGTCGTAGGTGCCGTCCTCGGGCACGTCCACGGTGAAGTCGAGCGTGACGTCCGAGCCGGTGCGCAGACCGCCGACGTCGTAGCCGCCGGAGGTGTAGAACTTCGACACGTCACGAGGCGAGCCCTCGGGGCCGTTCTTCGAATAGCCGGACCCGGTGTGGGCGGCGTCCTCCGCCTCGTACGAACCCTGCCAGCGGACAGGTGCGGTCTGCGTGGCCTTCGCCTTCCCGGCCGGGCTGAGGACGATCTCGTACGCCGACGACTCCTTCAGCGTCGGCAGTGTGCCGTCGCCGAAGTCGACGACCACCTTGCCGTCGTCACCGACCTTGAGGTTCGTCTCCGTGAGGAGCTTCGGGCCGGAGTTGTCGCCGACCTGGCCGCTCCACTCGATCTCCCGTACCCAGGCGTGTACTTGAGAGCCGAAGACCTTCTTCGGGACGTCGTCGAAGGTGATGTGGCCCTTGCCGGTGGACCCGCCGAAGATCAGCCTGGCCTGCTTCTTCTTCGAGTCGAGCGTGGCGACGCCCTGCATGGTGTAGTTCTCGCCGGGGAACGGCGGGGTCACCGCCACCGTGTGCCCGGTCATCGAGGCGTACGAATTCAGCAGCCACCACTGGCCGTTGCCACGGTTGGACTGCACCGCGGAGTCGGAGAGGTTGCCGTCGATGTTCCAGTACGCGATGTCGGCGTCCACCTTGGACTCCTCGATCGCGGACACCCACTGGACCATCTGGCCCGGCACCGAGGTGTGGTAATTGAAGGCGTACTCGTTGATGTTGACGGGGAGTTGGGTGCCTTCTCGGGTCGTGCCCTTGAACAGGTCCTTCTCCCAGGACCGGTACTTGGCGACGCTCGCGCGCACCGCCTCCGGGTGGCTCAGCTCGTGCCAGGTGATGACGTCGGGGAGGGTGCCGGCGGCCAGGGTGTGCGTGAGGAAGCCCTTCACCTGGTCGTACAGGACACTGGTGTTGGGGCCGGCTATCCGGGCGCCCGGCGTCCTGTCCTTGATGAGCTTGTACGCCGAGTCCCAGGCGGCGAAGTAGGCGTCAGGGTTGTTGAGCCAGCTGACCTTGTCGTAACTCCACTGCCCGGTACCGAACATGTTGCCCTCGGGCTCGTTGAACGGCACGAAGACGATGTTGTCCTGGTATTCCTTGGGCAGTTGGAGCACCTGGTCGACCTGCTTGGCAAGCTTCTCCTCGTAGAGCTTGAGCTTCTCGGCCGGGGTGTCGCCGGGCCACTCGTACGGGAATCCGCGGTGGATGTCCGTCATGTAGATGTACACGTCGCCGTCGGTGGAGTCGGCCAGCGGCTTCACCACCTCCAGGGCATCGGCGCCGGGGTGCTGCGGGCCGTCCTGTGCCTTGGTGGAGACCGTGCGCAGGCCCATACCCTCCATCAGGTTGTTCGTGGGGACGTCCGGTCCGTACACGCCGTAGAGGGTGCCGGAGGCGCCGCCGTGGAAGGCGCCGGTGTCCGAGCCGAGGTCGACGGTGAGGGCTCCCTCGCGGACCACGGTGACGGTCGCCTCGACGGTCCGTCCGGCCGCCCTGCCCGCCACGGTGAAGGTGCCGGGCCGGGCGTACTTCTCGGCCGGTACGGCGTCCCAGGCGATCGGGGTGTCACGGTCGTAGCCGTCGGAGAAGGCGGAGCGGACGGCGGTGGGCAGGGACGGGGCGGTTCCGGTGGTCGTACGGACGTCGAAGGAGGTCTGCGTGAGCTCGCCGACGGTCGGGACCGCGTCGACCAGGCCGGCCACCTGGTCGGCGTTCAACGCCGAGTGCCACACCGTGAAGTCGTCGATCGCGCCCTTGAGGAGCGGGTCCGGCCAGAAGGACTTGCCGATGTACCCGGCCGCCGTGGCCGAACCGTCCAGCAGCTCCTTGGCCTTGATGCCGGTCGCCGAGGAGGAGACCGCCACACCGTCGAGGTAGGTGGTCAGCCGGCCGGCCGCGGTGTCGAGGGTGACGGTCACCGTGCGCCACGCGTCCGCCGGGAGCATCGCATAGCCGCGGACCTGGGTCTCCGCGCCGCCTCCGCCGGTGGTCACGGAGGTCTGGAACAGCCCATCGCCGTTGTACGGGGTGCTGAACAGGTACTTGGTGGTGTCGGTGCCCAGGTCGAAGATGCGCTGCCAGGACGACTTCTCGCCGCTCCACTTCACGCGGGCGGAGACCGTCAGGTCGCCGGCGTCGCCGACCACGTCGCGGGGGAGACGGACATAGGCGCCGTCGGAGGTGGGTGCCCCGCCGGGCAGGGCGAGGGCCTTGCCGCCGCCCGTGCCGTCGACGGACCGGGCGGTGGAGCCGTTCACCAGCGTCGCGGTGAGGCCGTTGCCGGAGCTGTCGGTGATCCGGCCGGAGGCGAGGTCGTCCTGGTCGAAGGTGTAGCGGGCGGTGGGCTGCGGGGTCCCGGCCGCCTGCGCGGGCACGGCGGGTGCGGCCAGCAGGCCCGCGCCGAGGGTCAGGGCCACGGCGGCGGGGGCGCGGCGCCGGGCGGCTCTGTCAGGGAATGGCATGGATCGCGTCCTCAATCCTTGAGTTCGGCACATCGAACCGGTTCGACTCCGTCGGGGGAGGCGGTCAGCTGCCACTGCGGATCTTCCCGTCGAACCGGTTCGGCAAGCTAGCACCGGGGCATGGGGCGGGCAATCCCCCGGACACAAGGAACTCCTGACGCCGTCGAAGGTGTTGACAGCCGCTCGGACCCTTCCTACCGTCACTTCACGCGAACCGGTTCGACAACGGTTCGCGCCGGCACCGGTTCGATGAAGGAGTCCCGTGAACATCGGTGAGATCGCCCGGCGGGCCGGTGTCTCCCGCAGCACCGTCTCCTATGCCCTGAGCGGCAAGCGCCCGGTCTCGGAGGACACCCGACGCAAGATCCAGCAGGTCGTCGACGAACTGGGCTACCGGCCCAGCGCCAGCGCCCGCGCCCTGGCCAACGGGCGGACCAGCACGATCGGGCTGGTCTTCCCACCGGCCGGGAACCACTACACGGGCATGCAGCTCGACTTCATCGGCAGCGTGGTGGAGGCCGCCGCGGCCTACGACTACGACGTGCTGCTGTCACCCAGCGGCGTCGACAGCGACCGTTCCTTCCAGCGGCTGCTGGCGGAGCGGCGGGTGGACGGCGCGATCCTGATGGAGATCAGGCTGGCGGACGACCGGGTCGATCACCTGGCCGAGCTGGACTTCCCCTTCGTCGCCATCGGCCGCACCGCCCGCCCCGAGGGCGACTGGTGGGTGGCGCTCGACCACACCGCCCTGGCGGCGGCGTGCGTGCACCACCTGGCGGACCTCGGCCACCGCCGGGTCGCCTTCGTCAACCGGCCCGAGCAGCTGCTGCGGGCCGGATACGAGTCCGCCCACCGCGGCCTGGACGGCTTCACCAAGGCCGCCGCCGAGCGTGGGCTGACGGTCCGGACGTACTGCTGCGGGGACGACGCGGCCTCGGGGCAGACCTGCGTGGAACGCATCCTGCACGACGACCCGGACACCACCGCCCTGGTCACCCTGAACGAGGCCGCCCTCGGCGGCATCTACCGGGGGCTCGCCGAGGCGGGCCGCCATGTCCCGCGCGACTTCTCCATCACCGGTGTCGTGGCCGGCCGCTGGGCGGAGACGGTGACCCCGCAGCTCACGGCGGCGGACGTACCGGCGGCCGAGTTGGGCCGTCTCGCCGTCGAGCTGTTGGTGGAGCGGCTCGACGATCCTGACGCGCCGCCCCGGCACCATCTGCTCACGCCGCCGATCTCCTTGCGGGCCAGTACCGGGCCCGCGGGGGTCGCCACCGCCTGACCCCGGCTCCCCGGAACCCCTTCTCAGCGCCATCGCACCACGGCGCCGTTCGCCGTGCCCGTTTCCGCCCGGCACCCCACTGCCTCGGCACCGTCATGTCTCCACGCCACGCACCTCGGCACCTCCCTGCCCGAAAGCCCGTGCCTCGGCACCCGCATGCCCAGAACCGAAGGAATCCGCGATGAACAGCACCTCAAGGCGCCGTCGCCTGACCGCCGCCGCCCTCGCCGCCCTGGCCGTCGCCGGCACCGCCACCGCCTGTGGCTCCGGCTCGGACGATGGATCGAACACGGCGGACAGCGGGACGTACACGATCTGGGACCCGTACCCGCAGTTCGACAAGAGCTCGGCCTGGGCGAAGCTGCTGGACTCCTGTGGCACCGAGGCCGGGGTGAAGGTCAAGCGGACCGCCTTCGACACCAGCGACCTGTCGAACAAGGCGCTGCTCGCGGCCCAGCAGGACAACTCCGCGGACCTCCTCATCGTCGACAACCCGGTCGTCTCGACGCTGGCTGAGGCGGGGGTGCTCACCACGACCGACGACAACAAGCTGGACACCTCCAAGGTCGACCCCAACCTGCTGGCGGCCGGCCAGACCGGCGGCAAGACGTACGGCACCCCGATCGGCGCCAACACCCTCGCCCTCTACTACAACAAGGACGTCCTGAAGAAGGCCGGCGTCGACATCGCCTCGGTCAAGGACTGGGCCTCGCTGACCGCGGCCCTGGCCAAGGTCGACAAGGCCGGCAAGAAGGGCATCACCTTCTCCGCGATCGGCACCGAGGAGGGCAGCTTCCAGTTCCTGCCGTGGTTCTGGGGATCGGGCGCCCAGCTCACCGAACTCGACTCCACCGAGGGCGTCTCCGCCCTGGCCCTGTGGAGCGACTGGATGAAGAAGGGGTACGCGCCCAACTCGGTCATCAACAACACCCAGACCACCAGCTGGCAGGAGTTCGCGAGCGGCGACTACGCCTTCGCCGAGAACGGCACCTGGCAGCTCGCCAACGCCAAGAAGGCCGGCTTCGCGTGACGACCTGGGCACCAAGTACCCGAAGATCTCCGAGCAGTTGTGGAAGGCCGTGCAATTCGCCCTCAGTGGCTCGAAGTCCCCGAAGGACGCGCTGTCCGCCGCCCAGTCCGCCGTCAAGTGACCTCACGTCAGGGCCCTTTGATGAGTGCCACGCTCCAGCAGCCGGACCGCCGGGCCACGCTCGGCGGTCCGGCCCCCACCACCGCACCGCGCCGCCGCCCCACCTCCCAGCAGTGGGCCGCCTGGGCGTTCCTCACCCCGGTGACCCTCTACCTCGTCCTCTTCTACGCCTATCCGCTTTACCGCAACCTCGATCTGAGCCTGCGCGACTACACCGTCCGCTCCTTCGTCCAGGGCGACGCGCCCTTCACCGGTCTCGCCAACTACCGCACGATTCTGGACGATCCGACCTTCGCGCCCGCCCTGCTGCACACCGTGGTGTTCACCGCCGTGTGCCTGGTGTTGCAGTACGCCCTCGGTCTGGCCCTCGCGGTCTTCTTCAACCAGCACTTCCGGCTCTCGGCCACCCTGCGGGCCCTGTTCCTGGTGCCGTGGCTGCTGCCGCTGATCGTGTCGGCCTCGACCTGGTCCTGGATGCTCAGCAGTGAATCGGGGGTGGTGAACGCCCTGTTGAGCGCCGTCGGCATCGACCCGGTCAACTGGCTGACCTCGCCGGACTGGTCACTGACCTCGGTGATCATCGCCAACGTCTGGATCGGCGTCCCCTTCAACCTGGTCGTGCTCTACAGCGGCCTCCAGTCCATCCCGACCTCGCTGTACGAGGCCGCCGCCCTCGACGGCGCGGGCGCCTGGCAGCGGTTCTGGCGCATCACCTTCCCGCTGCTGCGCCCGGTCTCCGCGATCACCCTGCTGCTGGGCCTCGTCTACACGCTCAAGGTCTTCGACATCATCTGGATCATGACCAAGGGCGGTCCCGCGGACTCGTCCACCACCTTCGCCACCTGGTCCTACCAGCTCGGCTTCGGCAACCTGGTGCCCGCCTTCGGCCCGGGCGCGGCCGTCGGCAACCTCCTCGTGGTCGCCGCGCTGGTCTTCGGCCTGGTCTACGTCCGGGTGCAGAGAAAGCAGGCGCTGTCATGAGGACAGGATGGAAGACGGCCCTCGGTGTGCTGCTGACGGGAATCATGCTCTTCCCGGTCTACTGGATGGTCAACGTGTCCTTCACCCGCGACCAGGACATGCGCAAGAGCCCACCCGACCTGTTCCCGGTGCACGGCACCCTGGCCGGCTACCGGGCCGTCCTCGACGACCAGTTGCCCTACCTCGGCACCAGCCTCGTCGTCGGACTCGGCACCGTCGCCCTGACCGTGGCCCTGGCCGCGCCCGCCGGCTACGCGCTGGCCAAGCTGCGCCCCCGCGGGGGCGGCGTCCTCAGCTTCGTCCTGCTGGCCGCCCAGATGATCCCCGGCATCATCATGGCGATGGGCTTCTACGCCATCTACCTCCAGCTCGACCTGCTCCAGTCCGTCCCCGGCCTGATCGTCGCCGACTCCACCCTGGCCGTGCCCTTCGCGGTGCTCATCTTCACCGCGTTCATGTCCGGCATCCCCGGCGAACTCCTCCAGGCCGCCCGGACCGACGGCGCCGGGCCGCTGCGCACCTTCTGGTCCGTCGTGCTGCCGATGAGCCGCAACGCCGTCGTCACGGTGTCGCTGTTCGCGTTCCTGTGGTCCTGGTCCGACTTCGTCCTGGCCAGCACCCTCGTCAACGGCGGCGCCCACGAGCCGATCACGCTCGGCATCTACCACTACATCGGCAACAACAACCAGGAGTGGAACGCCATCATGGCCACCGCCGTCGTGGCCTCCCTGCCCGCCGCGGTCATCCTCGTCCTCGCCCAGCGCTATGTCGCCGCCGGTGTGACCGCCGGTGCCGTCAAGGACTGAGCCACCCTCCGCACGCCCTCGCCGAAGAAACGAGTAGCCCCTTCATGACCGTCGCCCGGACCGGCCCGGCCTTCTCCCTCTCCGACATCCCTTTCAGCACGTACGGATCCTGGTTCGACATCTCTCCCGTCGTGGCCGAGAAGACGTACGCCGACGATCTCCACCTCGTCTCGCACCAGAACGGCATGCACGCCGTCCTGCGCCTGGTCCCACTCACCCGGGGCGAGCGGGCCCGGACCACCTGGCGGGCGACCCCGGGACTGCTCACCTGGGAGGGCGAACAGGGGCGCGTCGAGCTCGCCTACGCATCGCCGGACACCGTACGGCTGCGGGGGAGCGGCCTGGACCTCGGGGTGTTCGCCGCGGCGCGGGCCCTGACCCCGTTCAGCGGCACGTACTTCTTCCACGACCCGGCGGCGGACGCGTATGTGTTCACGTCGTACGAGACCGGACGCCGTTACCGCGTCACCGTGCTGTCCGGCACGATCGCGGAGACGGCCGGGGACCAGGCCCTGGGCAGCGGCGACCGCGGTCTCACCGTGGGCGGCGCGGGGGCGGGCGGCTGGGAGATCGCGGTCGAGGAACTCGACACCGCCCGCCCGCCGTACGCGGCCTCGACGGCCTTCGACGACGTCGTGGAGTCCGCGCGAGGTGCCTTCGCCGACTTCGTCGACGCGGTGGCCCCCTGGCGATCGGCCGACACCCCGGCCGCCGAACTCGCCGCATACGTCATCTGGTCGGCGACCGTCCGCCCGGCCGGTCTGGTCACCCGGCCGGGCGTGCTGATGTCCAAGCACTGGATGGACAAGGTGTGGAGCTGGGACCACTGCTTCAACGCCCTTGCCCTGGCGCCGGGTTGCCCTGAACTCGGCCTCGACCAGTTCCATCTGCCCTTCGACCACCAGGATGCCGGCGGAGCCCTGCCCGACTCGGTCACCCACTCCGAGGTGCTCCACAACTTCGTCAAACCGCCCATCCACGGCTGGGCCTTCGGCCGGCTGCGCCGCCGTTTGCCGACGCCGCCGAGCCGGGCCGAACTCGCCGAGGTGTACGAGCGGTTGGAGCGCTGGACCGACTTCTGGCTGACCGCCCGCCGCGCTCCCGGCGCCGCGTTGCCGTACTACCAGCACGGCAACGACAGCGGCTGGGACAACGCCACCACCTTCGACCCCGAGCGGGTGGTCGTCACCGCCGACCTGGCCGCCTTCCTGATCCTTCAGATGCGGGAACTCGCCGCGCTCGCCGAGGAGTTCGGCCAACAGGAGGACGTACTCCGGTGGACCGGGGCGGCCGAGGAGATGCAGGCCGCGCTCCTGGACCAGCTCTGGACCGGCGACCGGTTCGTCGCCCGGGGCGCCGCCACGGGGGACACGTGGAGCACCGCCAGTCTCCTCGACCTGATGCCCATCGTGCTGGGCGAGCAGCTGCCCGCCGACGTCGGCAGCGCGCTCGCCGACCACATCAAGGCCCACCTCACGCCGTACGGCCTGGCCACCGAACTCACCACCTCCCCGCACTACCTCGCCGACGGCTACTGGCGCGGCCCCATCTGGGCCCCCGCCACCGTCCTCATCGAGGACGGTCTGCGCCGCGCCGGCCATCACCGGCTCGCCGACGACATCAGCGCCCGCTTCCGGACCCTGTGCGAGACGCACGGCTTCGCCGAGAACTTCGACGCCGTCACCGGAACGGGCCTCCGCGACCGCGCCTACACCTGGACCGCCGCCAGTTATCTGCTGCTGGCCGAGGCGCACGCCCACAGAGACGGCCACTGACCGGCCGCCTCCTGCACCACCCCGGGCCTGACCGGGCCCGGGGACCACCCCACCCTTGCAGGAGCCGCACTGTGAAATCGCCCTGGACGCCCGGCAGATCCGGCCGCCGAGTCACTGCCTCCGTCGCCGTCCTCCTGACCGCCCTGGCCACGACCCTGCTGCCCGCAGCCCCCTCACAGGCCGCGGACACCAGCGTCACCGTCGACTTCGCCACCGCCGGAGGCGCCCCCACCTACCACGCCTCCGGAATGATCTACGGCATGACGCCCAACGGCTCACTCCCGCAGGACCACTTCTTCAAGGACATCAAGTGGCACTCCATGCGGGCCGGCGGCGCCCAGCTCAACAGCGGCGGCTACGCCACCAGCCTCGCCGACTACCGGACCCGCTGGAACTCCACACTCGCCCAGTACAAGCGCACCGTCGCCCTCGGCGGCACGTTCGTGCTGCTCCCGCACGACCTGTGGGGCGCCGACGGCACCACCAGCCAGGGCTGGCCCGGTGACAACGGCGACTGGACGCAGTTCGACAATTTCGTCACCCAACTCGTCAACGACGTCCGCGCCAACAACATGACGGTCCAGTGGGACCTGTGGAACGAGCCCGACCTGAACATCTTCTGGGGCGCCTCGCAGAGCCAGTACCTCCAGATGTGGTCGCGTTTCCACGCCCGCGTGCGGGCCGCGTTCCCCGATCAGCTGATCGTCGGGCCGAGTTCGGCGAGCCAGCCCAACGCCTCCAACACCTGGTGGACGACGTATCTGAACTACGTCAAGGCCAACAACGCCGCCCCGGACATTTACAGCTGGCACGACGAACCCGGCGACCCGGCCACCGACGTCGGCCGCGCCAACTCCACGCTCGCCGCAGCCGGGTTGACCCACACCCGTCCGTACCAGATCAACGAGTACGCCACCCTCTCCATGCAGTCCCCGGGCGGCGGCGCCTGGTTCATCGGGCGGCTGGAGCGGGCCGGTGCCGACGGGCTGCGCGGCAACTGGGCCTCCGGCAACGGGCTGCACGACAACGAGGCCAACCTCCTGACCAAGAACAGCGCGGGGCAGTATCTGCCGCTGGGCGAGTGGTTCATGTACCGGTACTACGGCTCCCAGAGCGGCAACATCGTCAACCTCGTCCCGGGCACGGGCACCGACGGCCTCGCCACCAAGGACAACACCGCCAAGAACGCCAAGATCCTGCTCGGCAGCAACGGCAACACCGGCACGGTCATCGTCAACCTCACGGGCCTCAACACCACGTCCGTGGTGGAGAGCGGCAGGGTCCGTGCCGTCGTCCAGCGCGTCCCCCACAACAACGGTGCCGCGGTGGCCGGTCCCGAGACGATCGCCGACACCACCCTCACCGTCAGCGGCAACGCGGCCTCGGTGAGCCTTCCCTGGACCAACGCCAAGGACGGTTACACCGTCACCCTGCTCCCGCCGTCCAACACCACCGTCTCCACCGTAGCGGTCAGCCAGAACAGCGGGCAGTGCCTGGACGACACCGACCTGAGCACCGCCGACGGCACCCAGTACCAGCAGTGGTACTGCGAGGGCGGCTACCAGCAGATGCTCGACCTCAAGCCGGTGGCGGGGAAGACCAACACCTACACCGTGGTGAACGAGCTGAGCGGCAAGTGCCTCGACGTCCGGCAGGCGTCCACCGCGGACGGTGCCGCCGTCACCCAGTACACCTGCAACGGCGGTACCAACCAGCAGTTCACGCTCCACCCCGTCACCGCACTCGGCAACGGCAAGGACTACCAGCTCGTCGCCGTGCACAGCGGCAAGTGCGTGGACGTCAGCAACGTCTCCACCACGGCCGGGGCGCCGGTCCACCAGTGGACGTGCGACGCGGCGAGCGTGCTCAGCACCAAGAGGAACCAGATCTGGCGGCTCCTCGGCAAGAGCTGACGGGAAGCGGTCAGACGAGCTCGACCGGATAGAGATCGGTGCGGGCCACAGCCGCGTCACGCTCGTCCGCAAGCACCGTCCGGCGCGGGTCGTCCAGGAACCCCTCGTACCCGGCCCGCGCCGCGAACTCGATCAGCTGCACCTCGTCCGGCCTGCCCTCGGCCCCGTCCGCCCGCGCCCGCTGCACCAGCCGCCCGCCATGGTCACCGAGCAGCGCCAGCACCTTGTCCTCGTACGCGGTGAGCGCGGCCGAGGCGCCCGGCCGGGCCCAGAGGAGTACGCACAGTTGCACCGTCATGGTGCCCGACCCTAGAGCAACGGCATCGGCTGCGGCGGACGCCGAAAAGGAGATGTCCGCGGCCGGGCCCCCTTGCTAGCCTCGACCCCATGATCACGCCTTCGACTCAGCACCGGATGATGCCCCCGCACTGGGGCTGCTGAGCACGGACGCGTACCGAATCCGAGGCCCCGGGACGGGGCCTCGACGCGTGTGCGGACCAGGTCCCGGTACCGGCGGGAGGACCGATGACCGCATCACGCCACTACATCACCACGACCATTCCGTACGTCAACGCCCGCCCGCACCTGGGCTTCGCCCTGGAGCTGGTGCAGGCCGACACCCTTGCCCGGCACCGCCGCGGGCGGGGCGACGACGTCCGTCTGCTGAGCGGCACCGACGACAACTCGCTCAAGAACGTGCTGGCCGCGGAGGCCGAGGGCGTCCCCGTGTGGGAGTTCGTCGACCGCAACGCCGACGCGTTCGCCGCCCTGCGCGACCCGCTGGCGCTCTCCTTCGACGACTTCATCCGCACCAGCAGCGACCCCCGGCACCGTGCGGGGGTGGAACGGCTGTGGCGCCGCTGCGCGGAGGCCGGCGACCTGTACCGCAAGGAGTACGAGGGGCTGTACTGCGTGGGCTGCGAGCAGTTCTGGACGCCGGACGAACTGGTCGACGGCAGGTGCGTCGAACACGGCACCGAGCCGCAGCCCATCGCCGAGGAGAACTGGTTCTTCAGACTCTCCCGCCACGCCGACCGGCTCCGCGAACTGATCACCAGCGGCGCGCTGCGCATCGAGCCCGCCGCCCGCCGCAACGAGGTCCTCGCGCTCATCGACAGCGGGCTGCACGACTTCTCCGTCTCCCGCTCCCACACCCGCGCCCACGGCTGGGGCATCCCCGTCCCCGACGATCCCCAGCAGGTCGTCTACGTCTGGTGGGACGCCCTCGGCAACTACGTCACCAGCCTCGGCTACGGCACCGACGACCCCGCGTACGAGCGGTGGTGGGCCGCCGGGGACCGCCGCGTCCACCTGGCCGGCAAGGGCGTCGTACGGTTCCACGCCGTGTACTGGCCGGCCATGCTGCTGTCGGCGGGCCTGCCGCTGCCGACCGACATCCTCGTCCACGACTACCTCACCGTCGCCGGGCAAAAGATCAGCAAGTCCGGGAACGGGACCGCCGTCGACCCGGTCGCCCTGACCACCGCGTACGGCACGGACGCCGTGCGGTGGTGGCTGCTGCGCGACGTACCCCGGGTCGGGGACGCCGACTTCACCGTCGAGCGGCTGATCGCCCGTGCCGACGCAGACTTCGCCGGGGGACTGGGCAACCTGGTCCACCGGATCGTGACCATGGTCCACCGTTATCGCGGCGGGGCCGTACCGGAGCTCGGCGCCGACCGGTTCGCGGTGACGCCGCTGCTCGACGTGTGCCGGGCGGCACCCGGGCGGATCGACACCGCGCTGGCCGACTTCGACTTCCGGCGGGCCGTCGACGCCGCCTGGGACATCGTGGAAGAGGCCAACCGCTGCATCGACACCACCCGGCCCTGGGAACTGGCCCGGGCGGAACGGCAGGGCAACACCGACGCGGCCGAACGCCTCGACGCGGTCCTCGCCGCGCTGGTCGGGGCATGCCGGGTCCTGGGCGACGAACTGCGGCCCTTCGTGCCGGGAGCGGCGGCACGGATCGTCCGGCACATCACCCCCGTGGACGGCACGCTCCCGGAGGCGGAACCGCTGTTCGCCCGGCTCCGGGAGTGGCGCTGACCTCTTTTTTCCCGAGTTTTCGCCGTGGTGCCGCCGCGCGGGCTACCTTTTCCGCACCCCTTTACACGGCAGTTCGGACGGTCCCGCAGTGCAGGCAGATCTCTCCCCGGTCATCGCGGCGACCGCTCAGTGGCTGACCCGCGCCTATCCCGCGCCGGGCGGCGCCCTGGCCGCCGCCCTGTGCGAGGCGCAGGCGCGGCAGGCCGTCACGGTCGCGGCATGGCTGTGCTACCCGACGACGATGGACGCCGGGCTGGTCGAGCTGGCGGGACCGGGCGGTTCGGCGCGGCTCGACGGGGTCACGGGCGCGGGCCCGCTCCGGGAGGAGGACGCCTGGCGTACCTGGGTGGACGAGGTCGTCGCGAGCTGGGCCGCCTGTCTGCTCACCGACCCGGAGCTGGCCCGCCTGGCCACGGCCGCGGTGGGGGAGGGCGAGCACCTGTCCGGGACGCCGGTGGAGTTCCGGCGGCTGGTCGCGCCGGACGAGCGCGACCAGGGGGCGGCGGCTCTGCTGCGCCATCCCGACCTGGTCGCGCCCGTGGCGGAGCTGCATCGTGCGCGGCTCCTGGACGTTCTCGAGCCGCGCGAGCCGCTGGAGCGGCTCGTCGCCTGAGACGGTCCCGGTCAGCTCTCCTTGCCTCGGCCCGTCAGCGCGTCGCGCATCCGGTCGACGAGACCCAGGCCCGGCGCGAGCAGCTTGTTCGCCGGGGGCTCGCTCGGGGTGGACGGGTGCGGCCGGGTCGGCGCCACCTTCTTGGCCATGCGGATCTTCTCGCCCAGCTCGTCCAGGCGCTCCGGCGGACACACGGCGCGGAGCTGGGGGAACAGGTTCTCCTCCTCGTCGGCGATGTGCGCGCGCACCTCGGTCATCAGCTCGCCGACGATCCGGTCGAACTCCGGGTCGCCCGCGTCGCAGGACTCCAGGTCCTTCATGAGCTGCTCCGCCTTGGAGTGGTCCTCGATCTCCCGGTCGGCGAGGGTGTTCCCGTTCGCCAGATGCTCCCGCACGGCGGGGTACAGATAGGCCTCCTCGGCGACCGAGTGCCGGACCAGCTCGATGGTGGCCTGGTCGGCATGGACCTTGCGGTCCTTGTCGCCGGAGGGCAGCGCCTCGATGCGACCGAAGAACTCCTCGACCTCGCGGTGATCGGCGACCAGTTCGTCGATGACGTTTCCACCGTGCCCCATGCTCTCCACCTCCGGTTGGACCGGGCGACTCCGGGAGGGAAGCCGCCGCGGCCCCCGAGTGCCCCGGCCGCACGAGGGTTAACGCGGCCGGGGGACCTGGTCACGATCATGTACGGCGGCTCATCGGCGCAGGCTCCGCATTCCGAGGACGAGATCGCGGGGCAGTCCGTGGGTGTCGTGGAGGTAGTGGTAGTCCTCCTCGGTCAGCGGCCCCTGGTACCGCGGGTGGGAGAGGACACGGTGGCCCCGGTCGAGGAGCTTGCCGAAGCGGTCCTCCTCTTCCAGGAGGACGCCGAGGACCGGGTCGGTGCCGTCGGACGGCCGGAAGTGGTCCAGGGTGTGGTCGACGAGTTCCCGCGGCAGGTCGGACAGGGTGCGCGTGGGGTCCTGCTGCCAGAGGGTGGTCAGGAGGCGTCGGATCAGACGGCGCAGGACATAGCCGCGTCCGGTGTTGGAGGGGCGTACGCCCTCCCCGATGACGACGACGCCGGAGCGCAGATGATCGCTGACCAGGCGGAACGACAGCTCGTCCAGGTCCCACAGACGCGGGAGCAGTCGCGTCCAGGGTTCGAACAGATCCGTCTCGTAGACCGAGTCACGGCCCTGGAGCACGGTCAGCAGACGCTCCAGACCCATGCCCGTGTCGATGTTCGGCTGGGACAGCGGGGAGAGGCTGCCGTCCTCGTGGCGGCGGTAGCGCATGCTGACGTGGTTCCAGACCTCGACCCAGCGCGGATCGGTGGTCGGGGTGCCCTCCGGCGGGGTGCCGTCGCCGCCCGTCCAGACGAAGATCTCCGAGTCGGGACCGCACGGGCCGACGGGCCCGTTGGACCACCAGTTGTCCTCCACGGTCGACTCCACGGGCACCCCCGACTCCTCCCAGGTGCGCAGCGATTCGGTGTCCGGGCCGACCTGGTCGTCGCCGCCGAAGACGGTGACGTACAACCGCCCCTCGGGGATGCCGAAGCCGTCGCGCAGCAGCTCGTACCCCCAGCGCAGGCTCTGTGAATGGCCGTAGTCGCCCAGCGACCACGAGCCGAGCATCTCGAAGACCGTGAGATGCGTGGAGTCCCCGACCTCGTCGAGGTCGGTGGTGCGCAGACAGCGCTGGACGTTGACCAGGCGGCGGCCCCGCGGGTGCGGGCGGCCTTCCAGGTACGGGGTGAGGGGGTGCATGCCGGACGTGGTGAACAGCACCGGGTCCGAGGGGGGCGGGAGCAGGGTGCTGCCGGTGATCAGGTGGTGGCCGCGCTCGACGTAGAAGTCGGTGAAGGTGCGCAGGGTCCGGTCCGTGTTCATGACGGTGTTCCTTCGGGTCGGGGGACCGGAAAGGACCGCGACGACGCGCAGGAAGGCGGAGCACCCTGCACCGGCGGTCCGTTTCCGGCCGCCGGGGGGAGAGGTGAGGTCAGACGGTGGCAGCCGGGGAGCTGGTCGCTCGCGCGGCTGCGGTGTGGGTGTGCTGGGTGACCTCCATGGGTCAACGGTAACGATCGACGTCCGGGACGTCTTCTGGATTTCCCGGGGTGATCAGCCCCGACTCGTAGGCGAGGACGACCGCCTGGACGCGGTCGCGCAGTTCCAGCTTCGACAGGATGCGGCCGATGTGCGTCTTCACCGTGGTGGGGCTGAGGAAGAGGCGCTCCGCGAGCTCCGCGTTGCTCAGGCCGGTCGCCAGCAGGCGCAGCACCTCCAGCTCGCGCGGGGTCAGACCGGAGAGATCGCGGTGCAGGGGAGGGGCGGGCCGGGGCTCCTCGCGCTGGGCGAACCGCTCGATCAGCCGGCGGGTGATCGCCGGTGCGAGCAGGGCGTCGCCGGACTGCACCAGACGGACGGAGGCGACCAGGTGCTCGGGGGTGACGTCCTTGAGCAGGAAACCGGAGGCGCCCGCGGCGAGCGCCGCGTACACATAGTGGTCGAGGTCGTACGTGGTGAGGATGATGACGCGGGTGCCCTCGGCCGTGTCGTCGGCGAGGATGCGCCGGGTGGCCTCGATGCCGTCCATGCCGGGCATCCGGATGTCCATCAGCACCACGTCGGGGCGGGTGCGCCGGACCGCGGTGACCGCCTCGGCGCCGTCGGCGGCCTCGGCGGTCACCTCGATGCCGTCGGCGGCGAGGATCATGCCGAAGCCGGTGCGTACGAGGGCCTGGTCGTCGGCGATGACGGCGCGCAGCGCCGGCCCGCTCACGCCGTCCGCCACGGGACGCCGGCTCTGACGCGGTAGCCGCCGGCGGGCGTCGGACCGGCCGTCACCTCACCGCCGTAGACGGCGAGCCGCTCGCGCAGCCCGATCAGGCCGCGGCCGTTGCCCTCCGCCGGCGGGGCGTCGCGGACGGCGCCGGTGTCGGCCACCTCGATCTCCAGCCGGTCGCCGGTGTAGCCGATCGTGACGGAGGCCTCCGCGCCCGGCGCGTGCTTGATCGTGTTGGTCAGCGCCTCCTGCACCACGCGGTACGCCGTCAGGTCGACGCCGGGCGGCAGGGGTTCGGGCGGCAGCGACACCGCGATGCCGACCGGCGTGCCGGCGGCCCGGACCCGGACGATCAGCGCGTCGAGCTGGGCGAGCCCGGGCTGCGGTTCCAGCGCCTCGGGCTGGTCCGGGTCCGGTGCCGCCAACAGCCCCATGACATGCCGTAGTTCGGCCATCGCGGCCCGGCCGCCCGCCTCCACGGCCAGCAGCGCCTCCTTCGACCGCTCCGGCGCCGCGTCCATCACCTTGCGCGCCGCCCCCGCCTGAATCACCATCACGCTCACATTGTGGGTCACGACGTCGTGCAACTCGGCGGCTATGCGGGCACGTTCCTCCTCCACCGCCCGCCGCGTCGCCTCCTCCTGATCGCGCTCCAGGTGTGCCAACCGCTCCCGCCCGGCCGCCACCTGCCGTTGCCACACCCGGGCCAGCCCCGCCAGCACCCCGGCGATCAGCAGCACCACCGCCGGGCTCGACCAGCCCGGCAGGACGGGCTCGGTGTCCCGGAACGCCAGCCCGGCGAGCACGGCCGCGACGAACAGCCCGGCCAGCGACCCCGCCCGGTGCCTGCTGTACATGACGGCGCTGTACGCGCCGACGACACAGGTCAGTACGTTGATCCAGGAGGCGTCGTCACCGATGGCCAGGACCGCGCCCATCACCACGGCGAACACGAGGAACGGACACCGCCGCCGCACGGCCAGCGGCAGCGCGGAGAGCACGACCAGGACGAAGGGCGGGGCGGTCGGCTCCTCCGCCATCATCCACCTGTCCGGCGCGGGCGGCCGGGGCGGGACCGGTGCGCCGGGATCGACCGGGGCCACGTTCATCGGCCCGTCGCCCGGATAGCGCGCGGCGACGAACAGCGCGACGGCGGTCAGCAGCACCGCCAGCACCACGTCGGCCCACACGGCCCGCCGAGACAACGGCTCACGCCTCGGCTCCGGCCGCAGCGCGTCCCGCACCTGCCGCCGCCACCCGCGCCGGTCCTCCGTACGCCGCAGGCGCAGGTCCTCCGTCTCCATCCGCACATTGTGCGGTCCGCCCGCCCGGACCCGCGTCCGTCTCGACGACCAGCGGGCCGTCCCCGGGGCGTACTCCGCAGGGATGACCCCACGCCCGGATCGTCCGCGCGAAGGGCGGCAAGTCGGTGCCCCGGCCGACGCGCCGCACCCGGGCCCGCCCCTACGTTCACTGGGCCGGTGCACAGCGCGGGCCCACTCCACTCACAAGGACGGACGACTCCCATGACTCAAGTGATCGAACTGGCGGGCGTGGCCAAGCGCTACGACAGTTCCGGCGCACCCGCGCTCGGACCGATCGACCTAGGTGTCGCCCAGGGCGAGGCCCTCGCCGTCACCGGCCCCTCCGGCAGCGGCAAGTCCACGCTGCTGAACCTCGTCGCGGGCCTCGACAAGCCGACCACCGGCACCGTGACCGTCGCCGGTGAGCGCGTCGACCGGCTGAGCGAGCACGCGTCGGCACGGTTCCGCCGCGAACGGATCGGCATGGTCTTCCAGTTCTTCAACCTGCTCGACGACCTCACCGTCGCCGACAACATCCAGCTCCCCGCCCAACTCACCGGCACCGCACGGCGCAAGGCCGCCGCCCGGGCCGGTGAGCTCATGGAGCTGCTGGGCATCCAGAAGCACGCCCGCGCCTACCCGGGCCGGCTGTCCGGCGGCGAGCGGCAACGGGTCGCGGTGGCACGGGCGTTGGTGAACCGGCCCGCGCTGCTCCTCGCCGACGAACCGACCGGCGCCCTCGACAGCGCCTCCGGCCACGACGTACGGGAACTGCTGGTGGACCTGCACCGGGGCGGCCAGACCATCGTGCTGGTCACCCATGACCCGGCCCTCGCCGAGGCGGTCGCGAGCCGCACGATCCATCTGGTCGACGGCCATCTCGCCCTCGACACCCAGGCGGAGGCGGTCCGATGAGCGCGCTCAGCCGCGTCGTACGGTCCGGGGTGGGCCGGCGCCGGGTGCAGACGGTCGTCATCGCCCTCGCCACCATGATGGCCGTGGCCTCGGCCGTGGTCGCCGGATCGCTGATGGTCGCCTCCAACGCGCCCTTCGACCACGCCTTCGCCGCGCAGAACGGGGCGCACCTCGTCGCGCAGTTCGACCTGGCCAGGGCGAGCACCGCCCAACTGAAGGCCACCGCACGGCTCGACGGGGTGACGGGGACCGCGGGGCCGTATCCCGTCACAACGATCCGTCCGGTGGACGAGGGCGGTGGCCATCTGCCGTCGGTGACGCTGGTGGGGCGGTCCGCACCGGACACCGACGTCGACCGGCTGAACCTGAAGTCCGGACGGTGGCCGACGAAGGCGGGCGAGGTCGTCCTCTCCAGCGAGTTCGAGGGCCCCGCCCTCCGGCTCGGCGCCACGCTCAACACCTCGGACGCCGCGGACGGCACCGCCCTGACGGTCGTCGGCTTCGCCCACTCGGTCGGCGAGACCGCCGACGCCTGGGCGACCCCCGCACAGGTCACCGCACTCGCCTCCGACGTCACCCGGGTCAGCAGCCAGATGCTCTACCGCTTCGACTCCGCGGCCACCAAGGCCCAGATCGCCGCCGACCGCCTCAAGCTCACCGCCGCCCTGCCCTCCGGCGCGCTCATGGGTACCGAGTCCTGGCTGGACACCAAGCGTGCCGCCGACCAGAACGCGGCGCCGACCATCCCCTTCCTGATGGCGTTCGGCGTCCTCGGCATCGTCATGTCGGTCATCATCGTCGGCAGCGTCATCAGCGGCGCCGTCGGCACCAGCCTGCGCAGGATCGGCATCCTCAAGGCCCTCGGCTTCACCCCGCGCGAGGTCGTACGCGCCTACGTCGCGCAGGCACTGGTCCCCGCCGGAGCCGGGATCGCGCTCGGCGTCGTACTGGGAAATCTGATGGCCATGCCGCTCCTGGAGGACACCGAGACGGTCTACGGGAGCGCGTCCCTGTCGGTGGCCTGGTGGGTGGACGTCCTGGTGGCCGGTGCCGCGCTGTTCGTCGTCGCGGTCGCCGCGCTGGTGCCCGCGCTGCGGGCCGGACGGCTGCCGACCGTGGAGGCCATCGCGGTGGGCCGGGCGCCGCGCACCGGGCGGGGGCAGTGGGCCCACCGGGCGGCGGGGCGGCTGCCGTTGCCGCGCGCGGTGACCTACGGCCTCGCCGGTCCCTTCGCGCATCCGGTGCGCACCCTCGCGATGCTGCTCGCGGTGGCCTTCGGCACCGTCGCGGCCACCTTCGCACTCGGGCTGACCGCGTCCCTCAACGCGGTCGGATCGGCCCAGGACCCGGAGGACCGCACCCCGGTCACCGTCTTCACCGGCCCACCCCGTTCCGGACCCGGCGGGGGCGAGACCGCCACGGCCGATCCGGTGCGGGTGGCCGCCGCCATCGAGCAGCAGTCGGGCACCGAAACCTACTACGGCAGGACCCAGACGGACGCCACCGCCGCCGGCGTCTCGGGTGCCGTGCAGGCGGTGCTCTACGACGGCGACCTGCGCTCCGCCTCCTACGAGATGATCTCCGGGCACTGGATCACCGGACCCGGCCAGGTCGTGGTCTCCACCCACTTCCTGAACACCACCGAGACCGAGGTCGGCGACACGGTACGGGTGACGGTCGGCAAGCGGACACGGACCCTGACGATCGTCGGCGAGGCCTTCGACACCTCCGACGACGGACTCCGCTTCCACGCGAGCCTCGCCGACTTCCCGGCCGTCGAGACACAGATGTTCCTCGTCGAGCTCAAGTCGGGCGTCCAGGCCACCCAGTACGCCACCACCCTCGGCGAGACGGTGCGCGCGCTCGGCGGCGAGGCCATGGCCAACTCCTCGTCGCGGCAGGACAACCTCATCCTCGTCCTGGACGCGATGGCGGCGCTGCTCACCCTGATGCTGGTCTCCGTGGCCGGACTCGGCGTGCTCAACTCCGTCGTCCTCGACACCCGCGAACGCGTCCACGACCTGGGCGTGTGCAAGGCGCTCGGCATGTCACCCCGGCAGACCGTGAGCCTCGTGCTCGCCTCGGTGGCCGGGATCGGCGTGGTCGGCGGAGTCATCGGGGTGCCGCTCGGGTACGCGCTGCACGGCTATGTCCTGCCGAAGATGGCGGAGACCGCCGACACCGGACTGCCGAAGGCCGTCCTGGACGTGTACGACACCCCGGAACTGCTCCTGCTCGGCTGCGCCGGCCTCCTCATCGCCGCACTCGGCGCACTGCTCCCGGCGAGCTGGGCGGCGCGGGCCCGCACCGCGACGGCCCTGCGCACGGAGTAGCGAACAGAGCCCTCATCAGCACATTTTCATTACGACACCTCCACAATGGCGGTCCCCCGGGTGATGATTGACCGCGCAACAGAACCATCCCTGGGGGGACCATGAGTTACGACAACACGCAGCCGCCCATGCCCGGCTACACGCCGCCGCCCGCGCCCGGCTACTATCCGCCGCAGCCGCCTCAGGCGCCGCAGGGCCCGAAGAAGACCACCACGGTCCTCATCGCGGCCGGCGCGGCGGTGGTCGCGGCCGTCCTCGCCGCGGTCGTCACCGCGAGCGTCAGCGGCGACGGCAAGGCGGAGGCGGCGCCGACCGTCACCGTCACCAAGACGGCGCCGGCCGAGGGCGGCGACACCGCTGCCGACGACTCCGCCACGGACGCGGCGGACTCCGACGCGCCGGCCGAGGAGTCCGGCGACGACTCCTACGGCTTCGACGACACCATCGCGTACGACAACGACGTCGAGATCAGCCTGACCAAGATCACCCGGGCGGTCTCCAGCGAGTACGCGTCGCCGGAGAAGACTCCGTACGCCAAGTTCACCATCAAGATCGTGAACAAGTCGGACAAGAAGATCGACGCCTCGATGATGACGGTCAACTGCGCCTACGGCGACGAGGGCAAGGAGGGCGAGTCCATCTACGACGACGGACTCGACGGTCTGCCCGACACCAGCATCCTGGCCGGCCGTTCGCTCTCCGTGCCCTGGGGCTGCGAGCTGCCGAAGGGCGAGACCTTCCTCCAGGTCGAGGTGGCGCCCGACTACGAGTCGGAGACCGCGATCTTCACCGGCAAGGTGAAGTAGCCGTCCGGGCGGCCGCCGCGTTTGCGCCGGGCGCCGGGACGACGGCAGGGTTCGGGGTGTGCCTACCTTGCTGATCGTGCATCACACCCCCTCGCCCAACTGCCAGGAGCTGCTGGAAGCCGTCGTCTCCGGGGCCACCGACCCGGAGATCGAGAACGTCCAGGTCGTGCGGCGGGCCGCCCTCGCGGCCACCGCCTCCGACGTGCTCGCCGCCGACGGCTTCCTGCTGGGCACACCGGCGAACCTCGGCTACATGTCCGGGGCCCTCAAGCACTTCTTCGACCAGGTCTACTACCCGTGTCTGGACGAGACACGGGGGCGGCCCTTCGGCTACTACGTCCACGGCGGCAGCGATGTCACCGGCGCGGTCCGCGGCATCGAGTCCATCACCACGGGCCTCGGCTGGCGCCGTGCGGCAGACGCCGTGACGGTGACGGGCGCGCCGGGCAAGTCCGATGTGGAGGCCTGCTGGGAGCTGGGCGCGACGGTCGCGGCCGGGCTGATGGAGTGACGGCGGCCTCCCTCGCGCGACCGTGGGGGTGACGGCGGGCGGTCCATGCGGCGTCGTGGAGCCGGCGCGTCCCTCCGGAGGACGGGCCGGGTGGCGGCTACTGCGGGCTCAGTAGCCGGTACAGCCCGCAGCGGGACGACGACGCGACCGGCCTCGTGAGGCGAGCGTGAGGCGGTGTGCAGCACCGCCCGCGCCGCGTCGGCGCCGTACCGGAAGGCGTGACCTCGGACGAGAACTCGTACCAGCCTCGGGCTGGGGGCGGCCCAGTCGTGCGCCGCGCTCGTCACCGCGGTCGGCGACCGCTCCGACCGGAACTACCCGGCGCTCGTCGCCGCCGAACTCGGCCTGCAACCGGCCCAGTTCCGCGACATGAGCTGCGACGGGGCCACGACGGGCGACCTGTCGGCGGCAACGACATCGGCTTCGGCTCGCTGGTGACCGGTTGCGTCAAGGCCGGTGTCCGCCACCAACTGGAGAGCCGCATCGGGGACTTGGCACCCGACGGGCCCCGTGCCGTGAGCGGCGGACCTCTGGTGGGCTAGCCGGCGATCCTGCCCGCCCAAGGCGCCGACTGCGGACGGGAGATGGGGCTGGCCCCCGGCGACGTCACCTACCTGCGGCAGAAGGAACAGCAGCTCAACACCATGCTGCGGGAGGCCGCGAACGACGCCGGAGCCGGTTGCGTCGACACCTGCGGCCCCTCCGACGGACGCGGCGCCTGCGCGAGGGCCGACGTGCGCTGGGTCGAACCGCTGAATGGCCCAGGCCGTGCTGCGAGCGGTGCGCGCGACCGGGTGACCGTGGCGGGATGCGCCGGTCGTAGTCCCGGGGCAGGAGAGCGCGGGCCCGGCGTGTACTGCGGTTTCAGTAGACGGTCCTGCGAGTGCAGCAGCCGGCACTGCCAGCGGCCGGACGACGACTCGGGGACCCCCGCCGGGACAGGCTGGGTGACCTGATCGAGCACGGATGTGGGGTCCCCTGACGTGGCTGCTTTTCTCTATCGACTGGGCCGACTGGCCTTCGGGCGGCGTGGATACGTCGCCCTGGCGTGGATGGCCGTCCTGGCCGCCGTCGGACTCGGCGCCCTCCAGGCCCCGGGAACCTCCGACGAGGAGTTCTCGATGCCGGGCATCGAGTCCCAGAAGGCCGACCGAGGAGTACGTCGCCCGCGCCCTCATCACCCGCTTCCTCAGCGCACCGGCGTCCGGCAGCTTCCTGACCCCGCCGGAGCGGTTGGCCGACCTCACCCCGCGGGAACGGGAGGTCACTGTTCTGGCCGCCGAGGGGCGGTCAAACGAGCAGATCGCCGAGCACCTCGTCCTGAGCGTGCTGACGGTGCGCACCCACGTCCAGCGCGCCATGACCAAGCCCGGCGCCCGCGACCGCGCCCAACCGGTCGTGATCGCCTACCGGACCGGGCTGGTCCGGCCCCGGTCCGGGCCCCGCTGAGGATCGTGCCGCCCGACTGCACCCACCCTGTCCAGTTCCCGTCCGGAAACCCTTGCGCGGAGGCGGGGATGCCATGCTGGCCGTATGAGTGATCACGCGCGGCACGACTCCGTACGGCACAGCTACGACACCGTGGCCGAGGAGTACACGACCCGGCTGCACGCCGAGCTCGAAGGCAAGCCCCTGGACCGGGCGTTGCTCACCGCGCTCCTCGAGCAGACCGAACCGGGGGCGCCGGTCGGTGACTTGGGCTGCGGGCCCGGGCATGTGGCGGCCTGGCTGGCGCAGAAGGGAGCACGGACGGTCGGCATCGATCTGTCGGCGGGGATGGTCGAGGCGGGGCGCAGCCGGTTCCCGCGGGTGGAGTTCCGTCAGGGCGACCTGCTGGAACTGCCCGCCAAGGACGCCGAGTTCGGCTCCCTGGTCGCCCTCTACACCGTCATCCATCTCGAACCGGGCGAACTGCCGCGCGCCTTCGAGGAGATGACGCGTGTGCTGCGCCCCGGCGGCCTGCTCCTTCTCTCCTTCCACATCGGCGAGGAGGTCCGGCACCTGGACGAGTGGTGGGGCCACTCCGTGGACGTCGACTTCCGCTTCCTCGACCCCGTCCACATCGCCGACCTGCTCGAAGCGGCGGGCCTCACGGTCGAGATGAAACTGGAGCGCGCGCACTACGCCCACGAGGCGGAGACCCACCGGGCCTATGTGCTGGCCCGCCGCTCCTGACACGTCACGACCGGCTGGTAGAACCCCGTCGCCTCCGGCGCGTGCCACATGACGTCGGCGAAGCCCGCCTCGGCGAGCAGCCGCGTGAGCAGGGGCCGTGTCAGCGCCCAGTAGGTGGTGGTGCGCCGCCGGACCGTCCAGCCCTCGCCCGAGGGGATCACCTGGAAGTGCTCCAGGTCGTAGCGCTCGCCGTCCTCGTGCCAGTGCCACAGCTGAAAGGTGATCACTCGGCCGTCCGGTGTCTCCCTGACCTGGGGCGGCGTGGAGGCCGGCCGGGTCCGGCGGAGCTCGTCGTAGTCCCGGAGTGTGAGCACCAGCAGCCCGCCGTCCCGCAGCACGCGCCGGATCCCGCTCAGCGCCGTCGAGACGTCCTGCGCGGAGAGCAGATGGGGCAGCGCGTTGTCGGCGCAGACGACGACGTCGAAGACCGACGCCCCGAACGGCAGTCGGCGCATGTCCGCGGCGGCCGTCGGGAGCCGGACGCCCCGTGCGGCGGCCTCGGCCGTGGCGCGCGCCGCGGCACGGGGGCTCAGGTCGCTGCCGACGACGTCGTACCCGGCCCCGGCCAGCCCGATCGCCTGGGTGCCGATCCCGCAGGAGCAGTCCAGGACGCGATGCGGCCCCGCGCCCAGGCGCCGCTGGACCAGGGTGTCCAGGACGGCGGCCTGACGGGCCGTGCTCGCCTCCCAGTCCGCGAACATCAGGTGGTAGTCGGCGGCAAGGTCGTCGTAGAAATCCCGGGCCGAGGACATGCACGCACCTTTCGCCGCGACGATCAGGTCAGAACCGTTTCCCAAGTATCGACCGCGTAGTGGAGGCTCAGCCCGTTGCGCCCGTACAGTTCGGGCGCGCCGGTCGCGTTGGCCGTGTCCACGCCCAGCCCCACGGTGTCCCGGCCCCGCGCGGCGAACGCGGCGAAGGCCTGCCGGAGCAGCAGCCCGCCCAGTCCCCTTCCGCGCGCCTCCCGCGACACCCCGACACTGCGGATCCACCCCATCGCCTCGCGATCGTCCCGCGCGATCAGGAACCCGGTGTCCCCCAGCTCCTCGGTGTCGACGAGCCACACCAGTGACCAGTCGAGGCGCTCGGCGTCGATGTCGTGCAGCCACTGGTCGTACGTACGCGGCTGGAAGTCGAAGTGCTCGGCGAAGGTGGACTGGTAGAGCCGATGGGCGCGCCGCCGGTCCGCCTCGGCGGTGCAGGGGCGGATGTGCACGCCTTGGGGCAGCTGCGGCGCACGGTCCTCGGCCCGGTCGAGGGGCCGTCGCAGCACGTGGTAGCGCCGTACGACGTACCAGCCGCGCTCATCGAGGAGCGAAGTGTCCAGCGTCGGCCGGGTGTTGAGGTGCAGATGGACGACGGCCTTGGCGGCACCGTTCGCCCGGGCCCGGGCAAGGGCCCTGATCTGGAGGGCGTCGAGGATCTGTGCCCCGGCCCGCTGGTGGTCGGGCAGGACGTAGTGGTCGACGTCGATCCGCTCGTTCCCGGAGTCGTCCCACAGCAGCCCGTACGCCACCAGCCTCTCCCCGTCGAAGGTCAGCCAGGAGTCGCGCTCCAGATCGACCTCGGGATGCCGCAGATCGGCCTCCACCGTGGCGAGGTCGGTCTCACGCCGGCCGATCTCGATCTCGTCCACGACATTGAGCAGCTCGGTGATCGCGGGCGCGTCGGCGAGCCCGGCGGGGCGCTGAAGGTAAGGCATGAGGGCCAGGGTCCTGGGGGCCGCGGGCCGCCGCAACGGGTTTTCGGCGCCCGGAGACCGACACGGTTTGCCCGGACGCGGGACGCCGTGCGAGCCTCGTACGTCATCTCTCCGGAAGGACCCCTCGTGACACTCGGCATGGTTCTGGGCGACGTCTCCTCGCGCGCTTCGACGCGGGAGCCGTAGTTTCACCTGCCCCGATCCCCGAGCCCGTGCCGTAGCACGGGCCGTCGGTGCTGCTCCTCGTCGAAGTGCTCTTCGTGCCCCCGCACGTTCGAACACGAGGAGTACCTCCGTGTCCACGATCCACTGGACCGAAGACCACGCCGCCCGATCCGCCCACTGGCACTCCGAGAGCGCCGCCCCACCGCCCCGCCGGATCGTCGTCGCCGACGACCGGACGAAAGCCGCCACCGCCTACCGACTCGCCTGCGAGGGCACGGCGTTGCTGTGGCGGGGCGACTTCCCCCACGCACGTCACCTGCTGAACGCGATGCGCCGCCGCGTCGACGGTCGACCGGCCCGTCCCGGCACCACCCCGGAGGAGTCCTTTCATCTGCACCGCCGGGCGCGCGGCCATCGCGCCCGTGTCCTGGGCAGGCTGATCGTGCTGCTGGAGGACGACCACAGCCTGGCCCTGCGCCGGGCACCCGACGTGCGGCGGGCGTGCACCGAGGCGTACGGCCCGCCGGACGGGTCCATGGCGGTCGCTCTGACGGAGCTGCTCGGTGTCATCGGCGCGCGGGAGTGGCGGGCGAAGGGGGTCGAAGTACCGGCCCTCGGCGCCCGCGTCCACCCGCACTACGGTGTCTTCTCCCCGGTCAGGGGCGAGTACGTCGACCTCGTCGCACGGGCGCCGCTGCCCGCGGCCGTGCCCTGCCGGACCGCCTTCGACCTCGGCACGGGGACCGGGGTGCTCGCCGCCGTCCTGGCCGGGCGCGGTGTCGAACGCGTCGTGGCCACGGACATCGCGCCGCGCGCCCTGTCCTGCGCCCGCGACAACGTGCGGCGGCTGGGACTCACCGGGCGGGTCGAGGTCGTGGGCCCCGCCCTGTTCCCGGAAGGCCGCGCCGACCTCGTCGTGTGCAACCCGCCCTGGTTGCCGGCCCGGCCCACGTCCGCCGTCGAGCAGGGCGTGTACGACCCCGACGGCGCGATGCTGCACGGCTTCCTGGACGGCCTGGCGGACCACCTCGCCCCGGGCGGCGAGGGATGGCTCGTCCTCTCCGACCTCGCGGAGCACCTCGGCCTCAGGACCCGCGGCGAACTGCTCACCGCCGTCGAGGCAGCCGGTCTTCGCGTCGTGGACCGCATCGACACCCGGCCGCGGCACCCCCGGTCGAGGGACACCAACGACCCGCTGCACGCCGCGCGAGCCGCTGAAGTCACCTCCCTGTGGCGCCTGGCCGTCCACCCCTCCATGTCGGCGTGTCGGGGGCGAAATGCCCTGTAACGTCACGCATCCAGACCTGGCTCGCGCTCGGGGGAACCCCATGGACTACTACGACCTCGGCACCCACACCCGCACCGTGACCACCAGCTCGCCGGAGGCCCAACTCTGGTTCGACCGGGGGCTGGTGTGGACGTACGCCTTCCATCACGAGGAGGCCGTCAGGTGCTTCGAGGCCGCCGCCGAGGCCGATCCCGACTGCGCCATGGCCCACTGGGGCATCGCGTATGCGCTGGGCCCCAACTACAACAAGCCGTGGGAGTTCTTCGACGGCGACGACCTCGCCCGGACCGTCGAGCGCACCCACGCCGCGGTCGAGCGGGCGCACGAGAAGGCGCGGACCGGCGCCACCCCCGTGGAGCGGGCCCTGATCGAGGCGCTGCGCGCCCGCTATCCGCAGGCGAAGCCGGTGGCGGACTGCGCGGTGTGGAACGAGCCCTACGCCGACAGCATGCGGGCCGTCCATGAACTCGCCCCCGACGACACCGACATCGCCGCGCTGTACGCCGACGCCCTGATGAACCTGACCCCTTGGCAGCTGTGGGACCTGAGGACCGGCGAACCGGCGGACGGCTCGCGCGCCTTGGCGGCCAAGGCGGTGCTCGACCGTGCGCTCGCCGCGGACGCCGGCGCACGGCACCCGGGCGTGCTGCACCTGTACGTCCATCTGATGGAGATGTCCCCGACCCCGGAGGCGGCCCTGCCCGTCGCCGACCGGCTGCGCGGCCTGGTGCCCGACGCGGGGCACCTCCAGCACATGCCGTCCCACCTGGACGTGCTGTGCGGTGACTACCGCAGGGTCGTGTCGGACAACAGCGCGGCCATCGCCGCCGACGAGAAGTACCGGGAACGGGCGGGGGCGATGAACTTCTACACCCTGTACCGGTCGCACAACTACCACTTCAAGATCTACGGCGCGATGTTCCTCGGCCAGTCCCGGGTCGCCCTGGAGACCGCCGCCGAACTGGAGGCGTCGATCCCGGAGGGCCTGCTGCGTGTGCAGAGCCCGCCCATGGCCGACTGGCTGGAGGGCTTCCTCGCCATGCGGGTCCATGTGCTGATCCGCTTCGGCCGCTGGGCCGACATCCTCCAACTGCCGCTGCCCGCCGACCCGGAGCTGTACTGCGTGACGACCGCGATGCTCCACTACGCCCGCGGGGTCGCCCTGTCCGCCCTCGGCCGCCTCCCCGAGGCCGAGGCCGAACGGACCTCGTTCCGTGCGGCGGTGGCCCGCGTCCCCGGGACGCGCATGCTGTTCAACAACACCTGCGCCGACATCCTCGCCATCGCCTCCGCGATGCTCGACGGTGAACTCGCCTACCGCAAGGGCGACTTCGACACCGCCTTCACCGCACTGGAACGGTCGATCGCACTCGCCGACGCCCTGCCCTACGACGAGCCGTGGGGCTGGATGCAGCCCGCCCGGCACGCCTACGGAGCCCTGCTCCTGGAACAGGGGCGGGTCGCGGAGGCCGAGGTGGTCTACCGCGCCGACCTGGGCCTCGACGACACGCTGCCCCGAGCTGTCCAGCACCCCGGCAACGTCTGGGCGCTGCACGGCTTCCACGAGTGCCTGGTCCGGCTCGGGAAGACGGAGGAGGCGCGGATCGTCGCCCAGCAGCTGAAGTTCGCGGTCGCGCTGGCGGACGTGCCGATCGAGGCGTCCTGCTTCTGCCGGCTCGACGCGGTGACGGGGAACGGCGGCGGAGACGGGTGCTGCGGCTGAGCCGGCGCAGTGTCGACCATCTATGGGTCATCCAGTGGTCTTTGCGCATTCCCTTGACGTGTACCTGGCGCGATCGGTTGTATGGGAGCGCTCCCATATCGCTCTCCTCCCATGCCTGAGTTTCTTGGCGCTCACTCCCAGGAGTCGCAGTGAGAAGAACAAGAAGCACGACAAGAAACAGCACGACGCATTCGAGCCTCCTCGCCCGACTGGCGGCAGCCCTCCTCGGGCTCGTCCTGCTCGGCGCTCTCTGGCCGGCCGCCGCCCACGCCCAGGCCGAGCCGCCGGGCACCCAGGCCACCGGCCTCCACATCAGCAACGGCCGGCTGCTCGAAGGCAACGGCAACGACTTCGTGATGCGCGGCGTCAACCACGCCCACACCTGGTACCCGAACGAGACACAGTCGCTGTCCGACATCAAGGCGCTCGGCGCCAACGCCGTCCGGGTCGTCCTGGCCGACGGCCACCGCTGGACCGCCAACACCGCGACGGACGTTGCCAACGTTGTCACCCAGTGCAAGGCCAACCGGCTCATCTGTGTCCTGGAGGTGCACGACACCACCGGCTACGGCGAGGACAGCGCGGCCGGCACGCTCGACCAGGCCGCCGACTACTGGATCGGCCTGAAGAACGTGCTCGCCGGCCAGGAGAACTACATCATCATCAACATCGGCAACGAGCCCTGGGGCAACACCAGCCCCGAGGGCTGGACCGACCCCACCGTCGCCGCGATCAAGAAACTGCGCAACGCCGGGTTCGAGCACACGATCATGGTGGACGCCCCCAACTGGGGCCAGGACTGGCAGCAGGTCATGCGCACCAACGCCCAGACCGTCTACAACGCCGACACCACCGGCAACCTGATCTTCTCGATCCACATGTACAGCGTCTTCGACACCGCCGCGGAGATCACCGACTACCTCAACGCCTTCGTCAATGCCAAACTCCCCATTCTCATCGGTGAGTTCGGCGGTCCGGCCGACCAGTGGGGCGACCCGGACGAGGACACCATGATGGCCACCGCCGAGCAGCTCGACCTCGGGTATCTGGCCTGGTCGTGGAGCGGCAACACCGACCCGATCCTCGACCTCGCGATCGACTTCGACCCGAACCAGCTGAGTTCCTGGGGCCAGCGCATCTTCAACGGCACCAACGGCATCGCCCAGACCGCGAAGGAAGCCACCGTCTATGGCGGCGGCTCCGGCGACGCCCAGGCCCCCACCACCCCCGGCACCCCGAGCGCCTCCGCGGTGACGGCCACCTCCGCGGCCCTCACCTGGACCGCCTCCACCGACAACGTCGGCGTCGCCGGCTACGACGTCGTCCGGGTCGGCGCCGGCACCGAGACCAAGGTCGCCGCCTCCACCACCAACTCGGTGACGGTGACGGGGCTTTCGGCGGAGACGGCGTACACCTTCGCCGTCTACGCCCGGGACGCGGCGGGCAACCGCTCAACCCGATCGGCGACCGTGAACGTCACGACCGGCAAGGCCCCGGTGCTCAACTGCGCGGTCGGCTACCGGATCGTGGGGGAGTGGCCGGGCGGCTTCCAGGGTGAGATCACGGTCCGCAACACCGGCACCACCGCCATCAACGGCTGGACCCTCGGCTTCTCCTTCGCCAACGGCCAGACGGTCTCCAACATGTGGGGCGGCACCCCGACCCAGAGCGGTGCCAACGTCACCGTCACCCCCGCCTCGTACACGTCCAGCATCGCCGCCGCCGGTTCGGTCACCGTCGGCTTCATCGGCGCCAAGGGCACGACCAACGCGGCACCGACCGCCTTCACGCTCAACGGCAGTACCTGCGCGACCAGTTGATCCCTCGTTCCGGCTGACCACCGGTACTCCGGGCTGACCGGCGCGGCATGCGCCCGCCGGTCAGCCGCGGCCGTCGCCGACGCCCACCACGCCCGCACCGGCTACCCTGACGACGCGAGCCTCGACCTTCTCGTCCAGGAACCGCGGGAATCCTCCGCCGACTTCGCCCGTCTCCGGGCCACACGGCGACGCCGACCCGCCACGCGTCCGAGCAGCTGACGGCCCCTCACCCTTGCGAGCGACCATGCGCCGATACATCCTCACCGGCACCCCCGGTGCCGGAAAGACCTCGATCCTGCGCGGTCTGGCCGACCTCGGCCATCCGGTCGTGGAGGAGGCGGCCACCGCCGTCATCGCCCTGGCCCAGGCCCGGGGCGAGGACGAGCCGTGGACCCGGGCGTCGTTCCTGGACGACATCGTGGCGATGCAGAAGGCACGGCAGCTGGCGGCTCCCGCCACCGGCCCGGCGCAGGTGTACGACCGGTCACCGATCTGCACCCACGCCCTCGCCCGGTACCTGGGCCGCCCGATTCCCCCGTCGCTGACCGCGGAGATCGAGCGGATCACCACCGAGCGCGTCTACCGACGCCAGGTGTTCTTCGTCCGCAACCTCGGCTTCTGCGCACCCACCCGCGCACGCCGCATCAGCTTCGAGGAGTCGCTGGAGTTCGAGAAGGTTCACGAGGAGAGTTACCGCGCCTTCGGCTACGAACTCCTGGACATCCCCGCCGCCGACCTCGCGGACCGGATCGCCGCGGTGCGTTCCGTCCTTTCGACACCCGGACCCGCGGATCCGACGCCGGGTGTCCTTACGATGGACCGCCCGTGACGTGCGCGGCAGCGGAAGGGAGACAGGGAGTGACGGATCACCGGCGTCCCCGGCGACGGGGGCAGGGCGAGCTGGAGGTACAGGTCCTGTCGGCTCTGCGGGCGGCGGACGGACCGGCGACCGCGGGCTGGGTGCAGGAGCGTCTCGGCGGGGATCTGGCCTATACGACGGTGATCACGATCCTGACCCGGCTGCTGGCCAAGGGAGCGGTGACCCGCGAGCGCGCGGGCCGCTCCTTCGCCTGGACGCCGGTGTCGGACGAGGCGGGACTCGCCGCGCACCGGATGCGCAAGCTGCTGGACGGCGAGAGCGACCGGGAGGCGGTCCTCGCCAGCTTCGTCACCTCCCTCGAACCCGACGACGAGCGACTGCTGAGGGAACTGCTGAGGCAGGCGGAGAGCGAAGGGGAAGACTGAGACCACATGGGGATGTTTGTCTTTCTGCCGCTGGTCCTGCCCTTGACGGCCTGGCCGATCGCGCGGCTGGCCGAGCAGCATCTGCATCCACGCCTCGCCACCCGGCTGCTGACGGCCGTGGCCGGGGTGATGGCGGTGTGCAGCACGGTCTGCCTGGCGCTGCTGATGGTGGTCGGCACCGCACAACTGCCGGGCAACCCGCTGCCGGACGGCTGGTCGGACCCCGAGGTCCGCGCGGCCGTGCCCTACGACGAGGTGGCCGGGCGGGCCGCCATCCCCGTCCTGCTGGCTGTCGCCATGGTGTGCGGGCGCACCCTGTGGCGGCACGGCCGGACACGGCGGCGCGCCCACCGGGCGCTGGGCGGGCTGCCGGGCGCGCAGGTCGTCGTACTGCCGGAGCAGGAGCCGTACGCCTACGCCCTGCCCGGTGGGGCCAGGGGCCGGATCGTCGTGACGACGGCGCTGCTGGCCGGGTTGCGGCCCGCCGAGCGGCGGGCCCTGTTCGCGCACGAGCGGGCCCATCTGGCCGCCCGTCACCATCGGTTCCTGCTCGTCGCGCGACTCGCGGCGCGCGCCAATCCGTTCCTGGCGCCGCTGCGCACGGCCGTGGCCTACACGACCGAGCGCTGGGCGGACGAGGAGGCGGCGCGGGCCGTCGGCGACCGGCGCACCGTGGCGCGCGCGATCGGCAAGGCGGCCCTGGCCTCACGCGGGACACCGGTGCCCACGCTCGCGGGGTTCGCGCTGCCCGGCCCTGTACCGCGCCGGGTGGCCGCCCTGCTGCGGCCGGCACCCGCGCCGCGCAGCTGGCCGTCGATGTTCACGGCGGTGGGCCTGGCGGCCTGGGCGGCCGCCGCCGGGACCGCGGCGTCGGCGATGTCGTCCGCCAACTCCGCGGTGACGATGGTCCTCATCCTGCGCGCGGCGACGCCCCTGTAGCGAGGCGTCGCCGGGCACCGGACTCAGAGGTCGAACTCGTGCGGCGGCAGGTCCAGGGCGAAACACGCCTCACGGACGACGGCCTGCTCGGTCTTGTCGAAGTCGCCGTCGGCGCCGCCGATGACGATGCCGATCTGGATGACGGCACGCGCCTCGGCGGGCTTCTTCTTCGCCTTGCCGATCTCCTGGAGCACGCTCACCTTGCCGAACGCGAAGTCGGCGGTGAGCTTGTTCAGGTTCTCGTCGAAGCGCCGCTGAAGGTCCATGGCGTCGAAGTTCTGGAGCACCTCGTTGCCGGCGATCAACTGGGCGACGCGCTGCCGCTCGGACGGATCCACCGTGCCGTCGGCGGCGGCCACCAGCGCGCACATGGCCATGCTGGCATCGCGGAAGGCGCCGCTCTTGAGGTCGTTCTTCTTCGCCATGAGCTGGGTCTGCATCGTCGACGCGGACTCCTTGACGCGGTCCCACAGGGCCATCGCAACTCCCAAAGGTGTGTCGGGGCCCGGCCCGTCCCGCTGACGGACCGGCACCCCCGTAATATCTACAGCAACGTAGAAACTAGCGGCTGGGTCGATTAGTTCCGGCGATCCTGGAAACGGCCATGGAACGACCATTGAAGGAGCGCGCTTTGTCCGCCCGACCGACGGACCCCCGGGGGCAGGGATGAGTACCGCCAACGCCCTGCTCGGCCTGCTGGCCGTCTTCGTCCTCACCGCCGGCACCGGCTACTTCGTCGCCCAGGAGTTCGCGTACGTCTCCGCGGACCGACTTGCCCTCGCCCGGGAGGCCGAGGCGGGCGACCGGAAGGCAGCCCGGGCGCTGACGGTCCTTGAGCGGCTGTCGTTCATGCTGTCCGGCGCCCAACTCGGCATCACCGTCACCGGCCTGGTCGTCGGCTTCATCGCCGAGCCCTCCGTCTCCGCGCTGCTGAAGCCCGCCCTGACCGGCGCAGGAGTGCCCGAGGGAGCGGTCGGCGGCATCTCGGTGGTGCTCGCCTTCGTCCTCGCCACCGTCGTCCAGATGGTCCTCGGTGAACTGGCCCCGAAGAACCTCGCCATCGCCGTGCCGGAACGCCTGGCGAAGTCGCTCGCGGGCTCGACCCTCGCCTATCTCAAGGTCGTCGGGCCGCTCGTGCACGTCTTCGACGGCGCCGCCAACCGTCTGCTGCGCAAGGCGGGCATCGAGCCCGTCGAGGAACTGCACCACGGCGCCACCCTGGAGGAACTCGGCCATCTCATCGGCGAGTCCCATGAGCAGGGCGAGCTGCCCAAGGAGACCGCCGCCCTCATCGACCACGCCCTGGAGTTCTCCGAGCGCACCCTCGACGAGGTCATGGTCCCCCGCGTCGACGCCGTCTTCGTCCGCAAGGACGCCACCGCCGCCGAGGCCGTCGACCTGATCGCCAAGCACGGCCACTCCACCTACCCGGTGCTCGGCGACCACCCGGACGACGTCCCGGGCGTCATCGGCGTACGCGAGCTCATGCGCCTGCCCGCGACCGCCCTGGCCGCCACCACCGCGGGCGCGCTGGCCCGCCGCCCCCTGCTGCTCCCCGACACGCTGCCGCTGCCGGACGCGGTCGAGCAACTGCGCGAGCGGGACGAGGAGTTCGCGGTCGTCCTCGACGAACACGGCGGCGTCGCCGGCATCGTCACCTACGAGGACATCGCCGAGGAACTGGTCGGTGACATCGCCGACGAGACCGACACGGTCATCGAGGTCGCCGTCCCCGACGGAGACGGCTGGCTGGTGGACGCCGGGAGGCGGCTCGACGAGATCGCCGAGGTCACCGGCATCGAGTTGCCCGAGGAAGAGGACTACGACACCGTGGCCGGCCTGATCGTGGACCGGCTCGGCCGCTTCCCGGCCGTCGGCGACCGGCTCACCGTCGACCTCGCCGTCGGGGGACGGGCCCTGATCGACGTACGCACCCTGGACCGGCATGTACCGGAGCGGGTCCGCATCCAGCAGACGGCGGAGGAACCGGCATGAGTTTCCCGATGGCGGCCTTCGTCACCGTCCTGCTGCTGATCGGCAGCGGATTCTTCGTCGCCGCCGAGTTCGCCCTGGTCGCCGCCAAACGGCACCGCATGGAGAAGGCGGCGGCCCAGGGCCAGCGTGGTGCCAAGGCCGCGCTCGCCGGGATGCGGGAGCTGTCGCTGATGCTGGCCGGCGCCCAACTCGGCATCACCGTCTGCACCCTGGGCCTGGGCTCGGTGTCCAAGCCGGCCATCTCCCATGAACTCGACCCGCTGCTGCACAAGGTGGGCCTGCCGAGCGCCGTCAGCTACGGCATCGCCTTCGCCGTGGCCATGATCGTGGTCGTGTTCCTGCACATGGTGGTCGGCGAGATGGCCCCCAAGTCCTGGGCCATCGCCCACCCCGAACGCTCGGCCATGCTGCTCTCCCCGCCGTTCCGGGCCGTCGTCAAGGTCGTACGGCCGCTGATCGGCGTCCTCAACCGGATCAGCAACGCGCTCGTACGACTGTGCCGGGTCACCCCGCGCGACGAACTGGCCTCGGTCCACAACCGCGAGCAGCTCACCCATCTCGTCGAGGAGTCGGAGCGTCTCGGCCTGATCAGCGAGACCGACTCGGACCTGCTCACCCGCTCGCTCGTCGAGCCGGAGACCCCTGTCGTCGACCTCCAGATCCCGGCCGCCCGGATCACCTCCGTCGCCGGGGACGCGGGCATCGACGACATCCTCCGTCTCGCCACCGACCACGACCGCACCCGTCTGCTCGTGCGCGAGGCGGGCGGCGAGGTGCTCGGTTCCGTGCACGCCCGCGACGCGCTCGTGGCCCGCGCCCGCTCACGCACCGCGACGGCCCGCACCCTGGCCCGTCCGGTACCGGAGCTGACCCGGGCCACCACCGTCGCCGCCGCGATCGAACTGCTCCGCCGCCACCGCGCCTCCCTCGCGGTGGTGCGCGACGAGGCGGGTCTGCTCACGGGGATGGTGACGTTGGACGACCTGCTCGCCCGCTATCTTCAGCCGCAGCCGTAGCGAGGTCAGCCGGCGGCGTACCGGCGGGCCACGGCGAGGACCTGTTCGGCGTAGGAGCGGCCGAACAGGACGGTGTGCACCAGCAGCGGGAAGAGCTGGTGCAGACCCACCCGCTCCCGCCACCCGGCGGCCAACGGCGCGGCGTCCTCGTAACCCTCCAGCACCTCGGCGAGGCACGGGCAGCCGAAGAGCTGGAGCATGGCCAGGTCGGTCTCGCGGTGCCCGCCGTGTGCCGCGGGATCGATGAGCCAGACCTGTCCGTCGGCGCCCCACAGCACATTGCCGTTCCACAGGTCGCCGTGCAGCCGCGCGGGCCGCTCGGCGGGGCCGGCCAGCTGCCCGACGCGCTCACACACCCGCTCGATCAAGGCGGCCTCGGCGGCCCGCAGGGTCCCGTCGTCGACCGCCCGGCGCAGATAGGGGAGCACCCGGTACCGGGCGTACCAGTCGGGCCAGTCGTCGCCCGGCACGTTGCCCATCGGGGCGGCGCCGATGTACGCGTCCTTCGGTCCGCCCGGCGGTGGGGCGCCGAAGGCATCGGCACCGGTGGCGTGCAGCGCGGCCAGCGCACGGCCGAACCGCAGCGCCGCCGCGGCCTCCGGCCGCCCCTGCGGGACGGATCCGGTGACCAGCCACTGCCGCTCCCGCCCATGCACCAGCGGCACGCTCACCGCATCGGCGGCGGCGAGCCACTCCAGCCCCGCGGCCTCGGCACGTGCCGCCCCCGCGCTTCCGGCGTCCTTGACGACCACCGGCCCGTCGTCGAGGACGACTTCGGTGACCGCCCCGGTGAGCCGCCGCCACGACACCGCGTCCCGCCCGGTGAGACGGGCCGCCACGGCTTCGGGCCGTTCACCGCTCATACGTCGGACTCCGCGTCCAGCACCATGCCGACCTCCCTCGCATCCGGCCCACGAGTCTAGGAACCGGCGCCTTCCAGGGAGTCCGCCGACACCCTGCCCGCCGGGGAACGCAGGGTCCGGACCTGCGGTGAGAGCAGCGCCCCGGCGGTGGCCAGCACCACCAGGGCCGAGCAGCCGGCCAGGGCGGGGCCGATGCCCACGGCGGCTGCCACAGGCCCGGCGACGAGCAGGCCGAGCGGGGCGAGAGTGAGGGAGCCGAACCAGTCGTAGGAGCTGACGCGCGACAACAGGTGCTCGGGGATCTCGCGTTGCACGGTGGTGGCCCACAGCACGCCGAACACGTCACTGGCGACCCCGGCGGTGAACATGGCCGTGGCGATCACCCACACCGGGGCCCGCGCGCTGAGCAGCGAGATCGGCACGGCGGCCGGGAACATGCACAGCACGGCGACCAGCAGCGGGCGGCGCACCCGCACCCGGGCGGCCAGCCCCGCCCCGCCGATCGTCCCGACGGCCTGGGCGGCGACCACGACCGACCAGGCGCGTGCCCCGCCGAGGTGCCGGTCGGCCGTGAGCGGCCCAAGCACCCCGACGTTGGCGTTGAGCGCGGCGACGACGACCGCGCTCTGGGCGACGACGACCCACAGCCACTGCCGGGAGGCGAACTCCTGCCATCCTTCGCGGAGTTCGGCCCAGCCGGAGGTCTTGCCGCGCGGTCGCGAGGCCACCGGGAGGCGGGCGGTGAGCGCGGCGCTGACCGCGAAGGACGCGGCGTTGAGCGCGAGCGCCCACCCGGCGCCGACGAGGGCCACCGTCACCCCGGACAACGCCAGCCCCAGCAGCAGGGAGGCATTGGTGCCCATCCGCAGCAGACCGTTGGCCCGTTGCAGGCGCTCTGCCGGGACCAGCAGCGGCACCAGGCCGTCCATCGCGGGGGCGAACAGCGCGGTGGCCGTTCCGGCGGCGACCGCCAGCAGGCACATGCCCGCCGTCGGGGCGTGACCGCTCAGCACCATCGCGGCCAGGCCCGCGTAGGCGAAGGTGCCCAGGACGTCCGCCAGGACCATCAGCCGCGACCGCGACATCCGGTCCGCGATCACCCCGCCCAGCAGGACGAACACCAGCTGCGGCAACGCCTGACAGGCCAGCACCAGCGAGAGGCGTCCCGCACTCGCCCCGGGCAGCGCGAGCACCGCGAAGGCCAGTGCCACCCGGGCAAAACCGTTGCCCAGGACGGAGACGACCAGGGCGGACAGCAGCAGGAGGAAGCGTTGGTCACGCCACAACGGCGAAGGGGGCGTAGGGCGTGTCATGGCCACGGACACTAGAAGATCGACACGGGGTGGCGATCCGAACCGGCCATCTCGTACGGACGACCTTCTTGAGGAGTGACATGGAGTACTTCGTCTACTGCCGTGACCGGGCCGATTCCCTCGATCTGCGCATGCAACTGACCGAGGACCACTGGACTTTCATGGACGGCTATGCCGAGGAGCTGATCGCGCGGGGACCCACGTTCCCGGCCGAGGGCGAGGGTGTGAGCGGCAGCATGCACATCGTCGACCTGCCTGACGCGGCTGCTGCGCGGACGTTCGCGTTCGAGGAGCCCAACTACAAGGCGGGCGTCTATCGGGACGTGCTGATCCGCCGGTGGCGGAACACGCTGGGCCGGACCATGTGGGAGTACACGGGGACGACGGCCGGATTCAGCCGGTTCCTGATCCTCGCGCAGGGCGGGGCGGACGCGACCGCGGATCTGGGGCTACTGGACGCGGCACAGCGCCGGTATCTCGAAGACGGCTATCGCGACCGCCTGATCGCCTACGGGCCGCTGCTGGGCGAGGACGGTGTCACCTGGCTGGGCAGCGCCTTGCTGGTGGAGCTCGCCGACCGGGCCGCCGCAGAGGCGCTGATGGCGGACGAGCCGTACGCCCGGGCGGGGCTGTACGAGAGCGTCGAGATCCATGACTGGGAGTTCGGGGGACGCCGGTAGGACGGAGGGGGGCGTATTCGGCGGATCCGAGTCCTTGACCCCGGGTCGACGCTCCACGATGCTGTGTTGCGGCACATGAGATGAGTGCCGTAATGAGCAACAGTCTGACTCGAGTCTCGTACCAGCCGAGGAGTGGCCATGTCGCACCAGGTCCGTGCTGTCGTCGCGCGGGGGAAGGGTGCCCCCGTCAGCCTGGAAACGATCATCGTGCCCGACCCGGGTCCCGGCGAGGCGCTGGTGAAGATCGAGGCCTGCGGGGTGTGCCACACCGACCTTCACTACCGCGAGGGCGGCATCAGCGACGACTTCCCCTTCCTGCTGGGGCACGAGGCGGCGGGTGTCGTCGAGTCGGTGGGGGAGGGCGTCACCGATGTCGCGCCCGGTGACTTCGTGATCCTCAACTGGCGTGCGGTGTGCGGGCAGTGCCGGGCGTGTCTGCGTGGGCGTCCTCAGTACTGCTTCAACACGCACAACGCCGAGCAGAAGATGACGTTGACCGACGGCACCGAGCTGTCGCCCGCGCTCGGCATCGGCGCGTTCGCCGAGAAGACGCTGGTCGCGGCGGGCCAGTGCACCAAGGTCGACCCGGCCGCGTCGGCCGCCGCCGTCGGGCTGCTCGGCTGCGGGGTGATGGCGGGCATCGGCGCCGCGATCAACACCGGCAATGTCGGTCGCGGCGACACGGTCGCCGTCATCGGCTGCGGCGGCGTCGGCGACGCGGCCGTCACCGGGGCGAACCTCGCGGGCGCCGCGCGGATCATCGCGGTGGACATCGACGACCGCAAGCTGGAGACGGCGAGGAAGCTGGGCGCGACCCACACGGTCAACTCGCGCGAGACCGACGCGGTCGAAGCGGTCCGTGAGCTGACCGGCGGCTTCGGCGCCGATGTCGTCATCGAGGCGGTGGGGCGTCCGGAGACCTACAAGCAGGCCTTCTACGCCCGTGACCTCGCGGGCACGGTCGTCCTCGTCGGCGTGCCGACCCCGGAGATGAAGCTGGAACTGCCGCTGCTCGACGTCTTCGGCCGCGGTGGCTCGCTGAAGTCCTCGTGGTACGGCGACTGCCTGCCCAGCCGCGACTTCCCGATGCTCGTCGACCTCTATCTCCAGGGCCGGCTCGACCTGGACGCCTTCGTCACGGAGACCATCGCGCTCGACGAGGTGGAGAAGGCCTTCGAGCGGATGCACGACGGCGACGTCCTGCGCTCGGTGGTGGTCCTCTGATGCCCGGTGCCCGCATCGAACGCCTCGTCACCTCGGGGACGTTCTCGCTGGACGGCGGCACCTGGGACGTCGACAACAACGTGTGGATCGTCGGCGACGACACCGAGGCGATCGTCATCGACGCCGCCCATGACGCCGACGCGATCGTCGAGGCCCTCGCCGGTCGCAGGCTCACGGCCGTCGTGTGCACCCACGCGCACAACGACCACATCGACGCCGCCCCCGAACTCGCCGAGCGCACGGGCGCCCCGGTCCTCCTGCATCCGGACGACCTGCCGCTGTGGAAACAGACCCACCCCGACCGGGCGCCGGACGCCGAACTGACCGACGGCCAGGGGCTCACGGTGGCCGGCGTCGAGCTGACCGTGCTGCACACGCCAGGACACGCTCCCGGAGCGGTCTGCCTCCACGCCCCCGCTCTGGGGGCCCTCTTCAGCGGCGACACACTGTTCGCCGGCGGACCGGGGGCCACCGGACGGTCGTACAGCCACTTCCCGACGATCATCGAGTCGATCCGGGACCGGCTGCTCGCGCTGCCGGGCGACACGGTCGTGCACACCGGACACGGGGACACCACCACGGTCGGCGCCGAGGCGCCGCACCTTGAGGAGTGGATCGACCGCGGCTTCTGAACCGCCCGTCCGCACGCTGTCGTACGGCGCCCGTTCCGCCTGTTTCCGCAGGTGGTTCGGGCGCTTCGGGCTGCCTGGAGGCAGGCCGTGAGAACCGTTGGAACCAGGCCTTTTGGACGCCTTGACAACGGTTCGGAGCGGCCCGCAGACTGACGTTGCGCTAACCGCAATCCGTTTCGCTATACGCACCGAGGTGTCATGATGATTCCCGCGTGCCGTCTCGCGGATCTGCCGCGAGGTGAGGCCACCAGGCTCGACATCGATCCGCCGGTCTCGGTCTTCCACACCGATGAGGGCGAGCTTTTCGCGATCGACGACACCTGCACCCACCAGGACGCCTCGCTCGCCGACGGCTGGCTGGAGGGCTGTGAGGTGGAATGCCCGCTGCACGCCTCGAAGTTCGACCTGCGCACCGGCGCGGTCGACGCCCCGCCGGCCAAGCTCCCGGTGCGGACCCACGAGGTCGCCGTCGAGGACGGCATGATCTACGTACGGCTCTCTACCGACGCCCCCAACCTGCCGCCCTGCGTGGCCGCCCGGCTCGCCGGGGGTCCCGCGTGAGGACGGTGGCCGTGGTCGGCGCCTCGCTGGCCGGACTGTCGGCGGCACGCTCGCTGCGCAAGCAGGGCTACGACGGCCGGCTGGTCGTCGTCGGCGACGAGCTCCACCGCCCGTACGACCGACCCCCGTTGTCCAAGGAGTTCCTGGCCGGCACCCTCGGCGAGGCGGACCTGGCCCTGGAGACGGACGACGAGGAACTGGGCGTCGAGTGGCTGCTCGGCGCCCGCGCCACCGGGCTCGACCGCACCGAGCGGGCGGTCCGGCTCGCCGACGGCCGCGCACTGCGCGCCGACGGCATCGTCATCGCGACCGGGGCCGCCGCGCGCGGCCTGCCCGGCAGCGAAGGCCTGGCGGGCGTGCACACCCTGCGGACCCTGGACGACGCCCGCGCCCTGCGCGACGAACTGGCGGCCGGCGGACGGCTGGTGGTGATCGGCGGTGGCTTCATCGGCGCCGAGGTCGCCTCCACCGCGTACGCCCTCGGCCTCGACGTGACGGTGGTCGAGGTGGCCTCCACACCGCTCGCCGGACCTCTCGGCGAGACCATGGGCGCCGTCGTCTCCGGCCTCCACACCGACCACGGCGTACGGCTGTTGTGCGGGGTCGGGGTCAAGGGGCTCGGCGGGGAGCGGAAGGTGGACGCCGTCCTGCTGGAGGACGGCCGCAGTCTCCCCGCAGACATCGTCGTCGTCGGGGTGGGCGCACGGCCCTGCGTCGAGTGGCTGGAGGGATCCGGCGTCGCGCTCGACAACGGCGTCAAGTGCGGTGCCGACGGGCGCACCAGCCTGGCCGGTGTGGTCGCGGTCGGCGACTGCGCCAACTGGTACGACCCCCGCGCCGGCGCCCATCGCCGCGTCGAGCACTGGACGGGCGCGCTGGAACGCCCCGCCGCCGCCGTGGCCACTCTGCTCGCGGGCGGCGCGGTCGAGCCGGGCACGCCCAGGCCGCCGTACTTCTGGTCGGACCAGTACGGCGTGCGGATCCAGTTCGCCGGTCACGCGGCCGGCGCCGACAGCGTGACGGTCGAACAGGGCGCCGTGGACGACCGCGACGTCCTGGCCGTCTACCGGCGGGCCGGGCAGCCGGTCGCCGTCCTCGGGATGAACCAGCCGCGGCTGTTCACCCGCTGGCGCAAGCAACTCGCGACAGCTTGACGCCTCTTCTCGTACCCATACCTACGCCGTCCGGAGTCGCTGTAGCCGGCGCGTGAATGACCGATCCACGACGTTCTCCGAGGAGTGCACCGTGACCTCGACCAGCCTGCCGGACAGCCTGATCGCCACCCTCCCCGGCTCCTCCTACACCGATCCCGGGATCTTCGCCCAGGAACAGGAGCACATATTCGAGACCATGTGGTTCTGTGTCGCCCGCTCCTCGGAGCTGGCGAGGCCCGGCGCCTTCCGCACCGTCGACGTGGGCCGCGAGAGCATCCTCGTCACCCGCGCGCGCGACCAGTCGATCCGCGCCTACTTCAACGTGTGCCGGCACCGCGGGGCCAAGCTCTGCACGGAGGAGACCGGCGAGGTCAAACGGGCCTTCCAATGCCCGTACCACGCCTGGACCTACGACCTGAACGGCAAGCTCGTCGCCGCGCCCAACCTGACCAAGATGCCCGATGTGGGCCGCACCGAGTACGGCCTGGTCAGCGTGGCCGTCCGGGAATGGCTCGGCTATGTGTGGGTCTGCCTCGCGGAGAACCCGCCCTCCTTCGAGGACGAGGTCATCGGCGAGATCGTCGGCCGGCTCGGTGACGTGGAGTCGATCGAGCACTACGACATCGACCATCTCTCCGTGGGCAAACGGATCGTCTACGACGTGAAGGCGAACTGGAAGCTCATCATCGAGAACTTCATGGAGTGCTACCACTGCGCCACCATCCACCCCGAACTCACCGAGGTGCTCCCGGAGTTCGCGGACGGGTACGCGGCCCAGTACTACGTGGGGCACGGCGCCGAGTTCGGCGCGGAGGTGCGGGGCTTCACCGTCGACGGCTCCGAGGGCCTGGACCGGATTCCGGGCGTCGCCGACGACCAGGACCGCCGCTATTACGCGATCACGGTCAGGCCGCAGGTGTTCATCAACCTCGTGCCCGACCATGTGATCTTCCACCGGATGTACCCGGTGGCCGTCGACCGCACGATCGTCGAGTGCGACTGGCTCTATCTGCCGCATGTCGTGGAGAGCGGCAAGGACGTCAGCCGGTCCGTCGAGCTCTTCGACCGGGTCAACCGGCAGGACTTCGAGGCGTGCGAGCGCACCCAGCCCGGGATGAGCTCCCGGATGTACGCCAAGGGCGGCGTCCTGGTGCCCAGCGAGCACCACATCGGGGCCTTCCACGACTGGGTCAACGAGCGTCTGGGCAACCCCCAGCGATGACCGCGGGCCGGCTCAGCCCAGGTAGCCCATGCGGTGGCTGATCTCCTCCGCGCCCTTCAGCAGCACCGGGGAGAGCTCGTGCAGCCGCTCCTCGGTGAAGCGGTACGAGGGTCCGGAGGCGCTGAGCGCGGCGATGACGTCACCGTCCCGGTTGCGGACCGGGGCGGCCATGGCGTGCAGACCGATCTCCAGCTCTTCCAGCGTCCAGGCGTAACCCCGCTCGCGGGCCTCGGCGAGGTTCTTCTCGAGCTTCGTCTTCGCGGTGATGGTGCGCGAGGTGACCTTCTTCAGGCCGGCCTCGGCGAGCAGGTCCGCACGGTCCTGGGCGGGGAGGTGCGCCAGCAGGATCTTGCCGCTCGACGTGGCGTGCAGCGGGGTCAGCTGTCCGACCCAGTTGTGCGCGGTGATGGCTCCCGGACCACGCACCTGGTACAGGTTGATCGCGTAGTGCTCCTGCATGACGGCGATGTTCACCGTCTCGCCGATCTCCTCGGCGAGGCGCTCGCACACCGGGCGGCCCTGCTGGGTGATGTCGATACGTCCGGTGACCGCGCCGGCCAGCCGGACGATGCCGAAGCCGAGCCGGTACTTGCCGCGCTCGCCGGCCTGCTCGACCAGACCGCGGGCCTCCAGGGCGCCCAGCAGGCGGAAGGCGGTGGACTTGTGGACGTCGATCTCGGCCGCAACCTCACTGACGCCCGCCTCGCCGCGCTGGGCGAGGATCTCCATGACGCTGATGGCGCGGTCCACCGACTGCACTCCGCCGGCCTGTGAATTCGACGTTTCCGTGTCAGTGCTGTAGTTGCTCACAACAAAACTATACGCGTAGTAAACAACAGCGCTGCAAGTAACGACGTCGAAACCGAGACCCATTAAGTTGCGTGGTTCGCAACCTAGTGCGTATAGCGATACTGGTACTAGCATGCCTCGCGTATCTACGGCGCGAGCGAGACGAGGCACCATGGCTCCCCTGCAATACGACTTCGTCATCGTCGGTGGCGGTTCGGCCGGCAGTGCGCTGGCCAACCGGCTCTCCGCGGACCCGGCGAACCGGGTGCTGGTCCTGGAGGCCGGCCGCTCGGACTACCCGTGGGACGTCTTCATCCACATGCCCGCGGCGCTGACCTACCCGATCGGCAGTCGCTTCTACGACTGGAAGTACGAGTCCGAGCCCGAGCCCCACATGGGCGGCCGGCGCGTCTACCACGCCCGCGGCAAGGTGCTCGGCGGCTCCAGCAGTATCAACGGCATGATCTTCCAGCGCGGCAACCCCATGGACTACGAGCGCTGGGCCGCCGACCCCGGCATGGAGACCTGGGACTACGCCCACTGCCTGCCGTACTTCAAGCGCATGGAGAACTGTCTGGCCGCCGACCCGGACGACGAGTTCCGTGGCCACGACGGTCCCCTCGTCCTGGAACGCGGCCCCGCCACCAACCCCCTCTTCACCGCCTTCCAGAAGGCCACCGAGGAAGCCGGCTACGCCCCCACCGACGACGTCAACGGCTACCGGCAGGAGGGCTTCGCCAAGTTCGACCGCAACGTCCACCGCGGACGCCGGCTGTCGGCCTCGAAGGCGTACCTCAAGCCCGTACGGAAGCGGCCCAATCTCACGGTGAAGACCCGGGCCCTGGTCACCCGCGTGCTCTTCGAGGGCAAGAAGGCCGTCGGCGTCGAGTACCAGCGCGGCAAGGGAGCCCTCCAGCAGGTCCGCGCCAAGGAAGTCGTCCTCTGCGGCGGCGCCATCAACTCCCCGCAGCTGCTCCAGCTCTCCGGCGTCGGCAACGCGGACGAGCTGCGCGCCCTCGGCATCGACGTCGTCCACGACCTCCCCGGCGTCGGCGAGAACATGCAGGACCACCTGGAGGTCTACATCCAGTACGCCTGCAAGCAGCCCGTCTCCATGCAGCCGTACCTGGCGAAGTGGCGCGCCCCCTTCATCGGCCTGCAATGGCTCTTCCGCAAGGGCCCGGCCGCCACCAACCACTTCGAGGCCGGCGGCTTCGCGCGCAGCAACGAGGACGTGGACTACCCCAACCTGATGTTCCACTTCCTGCCCATCGCGGTCCGCTACGACGGTTCTGTACCGGCCGGCGGCCACGGCTACCAGGTGCACGTCGGGCCCATGTACTCCGACGCGATCGGCTCGGTGAAGATCAAGAGCAAGGACCCGCGCGAACACCCCGCGCTGCGCTTCAACTACCTCTCCACGGAACAGGACCGGCGCGAGTGGGTCGAGGCGATCCGGGTCGCCCGCAAGCTGCTCAACCAGCCGGCCCTCGCCCCCTACAACGACGGGGAGGTCTCCCCCGGGCCGTCCGTCGAGACGGACGAGGAGATCCTCGCGTGGGTCGCCAAGGACGGCGAGACCGCCCTGCACCCCTCCTGCACCTGCAAGATGGGGCCCGCCACCGACGAGAGGGCCGTCGTCGACCCGACCAGCATGCGGGTGCACGGCGTGGAGGGCCTGCGCGTGGTCGACGCCTCGGTCATGCCGTACGTCACCAACGGCAACATCTACGCCCCGGTGATGATGGTCGCCGAGAAGGCCGCCGACCTGATCCTCGGCAAGGAACCGCTCGCGCCGTCCAAGGCCGCGTACTACCGCCACCGTGACGCCCAGAAGCAGGTCGGGTAGACGTTGGCCGCCGTCGGACTCCGGGCGCTGCTGGACAGCGTCCGCTACGAGGTGCTGCCCGCGAAGGCGACCGAGGACAAGGTCCTCGCCCATGTTCCGCGCGATGTCGTCGTCACCGTGACGGCCTCCCCGGTCAAGGGACTGGAGCCCACGCTCGCCCTGGCCGAGCGGCTCGCCGGGCACGGCTACCGGGTCGTCCCGCACGTGCCCGCACGCCTGCTGCGGGACGAGGTGCACCTGAAGGAGGTCGCCTCCCGGCTCCGCGAGGCCGCGGTGGACGACGTGTTCGTCCCGGCCGGCGACGCGGACCCGCCCGTCGGCCCCTACGAGGGGGCGCTGCCCGTGCTGCGCAAGCTGAGCGAACTCGGCGACCCGTTCACCCACGTCGGCATCACCGGCTACCCCGAGAGCCACCCCCTCATCCACGACGACCTCACCATCCAGGCCATGTGGGACAAGCGCGAGCACGCCACGTACCTCGTCAGCAACCTCTGCTTCGACCCACGGGTGTTGGGGGAGTGGATCGCGCGCATACGGGGCCGGGACGTGACCCTGCCCGTGCACGTGGGGGTCGCAGGTCCCGTGCAGCGGGCGAAGCTGCTGGCGATGGCCACGAAGATCGGGGTGGGGGAGTCGACGCGGTTCCTGACCCGGCACGCGTCCTGGTTCGTGCGGTTCGCGGCGCCCGGCGGCTACTCACCGGAGAAGCTGCTCGGCCGCGCCGAGGAGGCGCTCACCCGGCCCTGCGCGGGGGTGGCGGGGCTGCACCTGTTCACCTTCAACCAGATCGCCGAGACGGAGGCGTGGCGGCGGGCGCTGATGGAGCGGCTGGGCGGCTGAAGCCCGTACCGGAAGCCGTATACAAAGGGGACGGGCCGGAGCTCCGGACCGTCCCCTCACCGGCGTCGCTCAGCGGAAGACCACCGTGCGGTTGCCGTCCGCCATGACCCGGCTCTCGCTGTGCCACTTCACCGCGTGCGCGAGTACCTGCGCCTCCACGTCCCGCCCGACCGTGACGAGCCGGGCCGGGTCGAGGGAGTGGTCCACCCGGACCACGTCCTGCTCGATGATCTGGCCCTCGTCCAGGTCGGGCGTCACATAGTGCGCCGTCGCGCCCACGAGCTTCACTCCGCGGTCGTAGGCCTGCTCGTAGGGTCGTGCGCCCTTGAAACTGGGGAGGAAGGAGTGGTGGATGTTGATGGCGCGGCCTTCGAGCTGCTTGCAGAGGTCGTCGGAGAGGATCTGCATGTAGCGGGCCAGGACGACGAGGTCGATGTCCAACTCGCGGACCAGTTCCAGCAGTCGGGCCTCCGCCTCGGCCTTGGTGTCCCTGGTGACGGGGACGTGGTGGAAGGGGATGCCGTAGGTGTCGGCCAGCCGCTCGAAGTCCCGGTGGTTGGAGACGATCGCGGGGATCTCGATGTTCAGCGCGCCGGTGCGCCGGCGGAAGAGCAGGTCGTTCAGGCAGTGTCCGTACCTCGACACCATGATGAGTGTCCGGGTCGGGGTCGACGCGTCCCGCAGGGTCCAGGTGATGTGGTGGGCCTGGGCGAGGGGGCCGAACCGGTAACGCAGGTTTTCCAGATCCGCGTCCGGGTCCGAAACGTCGAAGTGCACCCTCATGAAGAAACGGCCCTGGAGCCGGTCGTCGAACTGCTGGCTCTCCAGGATGTTGCCCGAGTTCCGCACGAGGAAGCCGCTCACCGCGTGGACCAGACCGGCGTGGTCGGGACAGGACAGGGTGAGCACGTACTCGCGACCGGGCCGGGGCCTGGGGGACGGGGTGGGCACATCAGCCTCCGACGGTGCGTATGGCACAACAAGGTGAGCGATACGCAACATGGTTGGCGTCGGAGGGGTCCTCGGTCAAGAGATCGGGACCCATGGGGCCCCGTGCCGAATCGTCATCGGCGAACCCCTTGACGTATGTCTGCACATTCGCCAGGGTGTTCCACCACAAGCAATCGGGTGCACGATGCGCAACGAACTTCCCTTGAAAGGCTCGGCGCGTGGCAGACCTGTATGTGGATGGTGAATGGCGGGACCCGGTGTCCGGTGGGCACCGGGACCTCCGATGTCCCGCCGACGGCACGCTGGTCGCGGCCGTATCGGAAGGAACGCGTCCGGACGCGGAGGCGGCGATCGCCGCGGCCCGCCGCGCCTTCGACGAGGGCCCCTGGCCGCGCACCCCCGAACCGGAGCGCGGAGCACTGCTGCTGCGCACCGCCGATCTGATCGAGCGCGACGCCAAGGAGTTCGCCCGCGCCGAGTCCCTGGACACCGGCAAGCGGCTCGTGGAGAGCGAGTACGACATCGCCGACGTCGTCTCCTGCTTCCGCTACTACGGCGGACTGGCGGGCACCGACGCCGGGCGCGTCATCGACACCGGCCGCGACGACGCCGTAAGTCGCGTCGTCTACGAGCCCGTTGGGGTGTGCGGGCTGATCACCCCCTGGAACTACCCGCTGTTGCAGGCCAGTTGGAAGGTCGCCCCGGCGCTGCTCGCGGGCAACACGATCGTTCTCAAGCCCAGCGAACTCACCCCCTCCACCTCCGTCCTGCTGATGAAGGCACTGGAGGAGGCCGGACTTCCGGCCGGCGCCGCCAACCTCGTCCTGGGCACCGGCCCCGAGGTCGGCGCACCCCTCTCCGAGGACCCGGCCGTCGACCTGGTCTCCTTCACCGGCGGTGTGGAGACCGGCAAGCGCATCATGGCCACCGCCGCCGCGACCGTGAAGAAGGTCGCGCTGGAGCTCGGCGGCAAGAACCCCAACGTGGTCTTCGCCGACGCCGACTTCGAGACCGCCGTCGACTTCGCCCTCACCGCGGTCTTCCTGCACTCGGGCCAGGTCTGCTCGGCCGGCGCCCGGCTCATCGTCGAGGACTCCCTGCACGACCGCCTCGTCGACGAGATCGTCCGGCGCGCCCGCCAGATCCGGCTCGGCGGCCCCTTCGACCCCGAGGCCGAGACCGGCGCGCTGATCTCCGCCCAGCACCTGGCCAAGGTCGAGGCGTACGTCGCCGCGGGCCTCGCCGAGGGCGCGGTCCTGCGCTGCGGCGGCGAACGCCCCACGGACGCGGCGCTCGCGAGCGGCCACTACTACCCGCCGACCGTCCTCGACGCGTGCACCCAGGACATGCGGGTCGTCCACGAGGAGTCCTTCGGGCCGGTGCTGACCGTCGAGCGCTTCACCGACGAGGACGACGCCGTCCGTATCGCCAACGACACCGAGTACGGCCTCGCGGGCGCCGTCTGGACCCAGGACGCCGGGAAGGCCCAGCGGGTCGCCCGCCGGCTGCGTCACGGCACGGTGTGGATCAACGACTACCACCCCTATGTGCCGCAGGCGGAATGGGGTGGCTTCGGGCACTCGGGCGTGGGCCGGGAGCTGGGACCGACCGGCCTGAACGAGTACCGAGAGCCCAAACACATCTGGCAGAACATCCAACCCCGGCCGCAGCACTGGTTCCGCGGCTGAACGCCGAAAAGAGGTCGATCGTGACCACACAGACCGAGGTGCCGCAGCGGCGCGGCACGCCCCAGGACTCGGGCTCCACCCCGGTCATCTCCGTGCGCAGGCTGTGGAAGGTGTTCGGACCCAAGGCCAACCAGGTCCCGGACTCCGAGGAGCTGTGCGGGCTGTCCCGCCGCGAGCTCATGGACCGCACCGGATGCACCGCCGCCGTACGCGACGTCCACTTCGACGTCTCGCCCGGCGAGGTGTTCGTCGTCATGGGACTGTCCGGCTCCGGCAAGTCCACGCTGGTGCGCTGTCTGACCCGGCTGATCGAACCGACGGCGGGCGAGATCGTCTTCGAGGGGGAGGACATCCGCCAGGCCGACGCGGCCCGCCTGCGCGAGCTGCGCCGGCGCAAGTTCTCCATGGTCTTCCAGCACTTCGGTCTGCTGCCCCACCGTCGGGTCGTCGACAACGTGGCGTTCGGCCTGGAGATCCGGGGCATGGGCAGGCGGGAGCGGAACAAGCGGGCCCAGGAGGTCGTCGAACTCGTCGGCCTCGCCGGCTACGAGAACTCCTACCCCGACCAGCTCTCCGGCGGTATGCAGCAACGCGTGGGCCTGGCCCGGGCGTTGGCCGGCGACCCCGACGTCCTCTTCTTCGACGAGCCGTTCTCGGCGCTCGACCCCCTCATCCGCCGGGACATGCAGAACGAGGTCATCCGGCTGCACCACGAGGTCGGCAAGACCATGGTGTTCATCACCCACGACCTCTCCGAGGCCCTCAAGCTGGGCGACCGCATCCTCATCATGCGCGACGGCAAGATGGTCCAGTGCGGCACCGGTGACGAACTCGTCGGCGCCCCCGCGGACGACTACGTGAGGGAGTTCGTGAAGGACGTGCCGCGCGGCGACGTCCTGACCCTGCGCTGGATCATGCGCGCCCCCGAGGACGGCGACGAACTCGACGGACCCGAACTCGGCCCGGACGTCGTGGTGAAGGAGGCCACCCGGGCCGTCCTTGCCGCCGACCGGCCGGTCAAGGTCGTCGAGAACGGCAAACTGCTCGGCATCGTCGGCGACGAGGAGATCCTCGCCGTCGTCGCCGGGCAGGAGGGCGGCGCCTGATGACCGTCGTCATGGAGAAACCGGAGAGGACCGGGACGGTCGAGAAAGCCCCGCCGGTCAAGGCCGAGCGGCGGATCAGCCGGTCCATGGTGATCGCCGCGATCCTCGTCGTCTGGCTCCTGCTCTTCGTGGTGCTGCGCGGCAAGCAGACCCTCACGCTGGCCGCGGCCGACCTGACCGATCTGCACCGCTGGTTCAACGACGTCAACGACTCCATCGGCGCGGACCGCAACTCCAACCCGCTCTTCCTGTACTTCTTCAACGAGATCCGCCTCGTCATCGACGGCCTGGTGACCTTCGTGCAGGGGCTGATCTCGCAGCCCACCGGCGACCGGCCCCTCCCGCAGATCGGCTGGCTCGGCGTCGTCGGCATCACCGGCTACGTCTCCTGGGCCGTCGGCAACTGGCGCGTCGCCCTGCTCGCGGTCGCCGGCTTCACCTTCCTCGGCCTCCAGGGGCTGTGGCAGGAGAGCATGGACACCCTGGCACTCACCGTCTCCGCGGTGTTCGTGGCCCTGCTGTTCGCGATTCCGCTCGGTGTCTGGGCGGGGCTGTCCGACCGGTTCAACCGCATCCTGACGCCGTTCCTGGACTTCATGCAGACGATGCCGACCTTCGTCTACCTGGCCCCGATGACCCTGTTCTTCCTCATCGGTCCCGCGTCCGCCAACATCGCCACCCTCATCTACGCGGCCCCGCCCGCGATCCGCATCACCGCGCACGCCATCCGCTCCGTACCGCACACCACGGTGGAGGCGGCCGACTCGCTCGGCGCCACCCGACGGCAGTCCCTGACCAAGGTGCTGCTGCCGATGTCCAAGCGGACCGTCGTCATGGGCGTCAACCAGACCATCATGGCCGCCCTCGCCATGGTCACCATCGCCGCCCTGATCGATGCGCCGGGGCTCGGCAAGACCGTCCTCCAGGCGCTCCAGTCGCTCGATGTCGGCACCGCCTTCAACGCGGGTCTGGCCATCGTCGTCATGGCCATCGTGCTCGACCGGGTGACGACCGCGGCGGCCGGACGCGTGGAGGCGGCCCGGCGTTCGAAGAACCGCATCCTGGCCTGGCGGCGCCCCCTGCTGGGCGCGGGAGCTGCGGTCGCCGTGGTCCTCGGCTACCTCTCGCACACCTATGTGTGGGCGGCCGAGTTCCCCGGCGAGGGCGACACGGGCACCGCCATCCGCAGCGCGGCGGACGACGTGACCACCTGGGCGCAGGACAACCTGTCGGGCCTCACCAACGCGTTCCGGGACGCCCTCACCAACGGTCTGCTCAATCCGTTCCAGTCGCTGCTCACCGACTCCCCGTGGTGGCTCGTCGGCGCGGCCCTGATCGGGATCGGCGTCGTCCTCGGCGGATGGCGGGCCGGAGTCACCACCGCGGTGTGCGTGGGTCTGCTCGTCGGCACCGGCGTCTGGTCGGACAGCATGACGACACTGGCGTCCACCGCCGTCGCCACGGTGCTCGTGATGCTGCTCGGCATCGTCTTCGGCGTCTGGATGGGCCGCAGTGCCCTGGTGGACCGGGTGCTGCGGCCGACCCTGGACGCGGCCCAGGTCATGCCGCCGTTCGTCTATCTCGTGCCGTTCCTCGCGCTGTTCGGCGCGACCCGCTTCACCGCGATCGTCGCCGCCGTCGTCTACGCCGCCCCCGTCGCCATGAAGATCATCGCGGACGGGGTGCGGAACGTGCCCGCCACCACCGTGGAGGCGGCCACCGCCGCGGGCTGCAACACCTGGCAGATCATCACCAAGGTCCAGCTGCCGATGGCCCGCAGCGCGCTGACCCTCGCCACCAACCAGGGCCTGATCTACGTGCTGTCGATGGTCGTGGTGGGCGGCCTGGTGGGCGCGGGCGCCCTCGGCTACGACGTCGTGGCCGGCTTCTCCCAGGGACAGCTGTACGGCAAGGGCCTGGCGGCCGGGCTCGCCATCGTGCTGCTCGGTGTCATGTTCGACCGGATCACTCAGGCGGCGGCTCGCCGCACCAGCGCATAAGGAGCACCACACCATGGCAAGACACTGGCGAGCCGGAGCGGCCGGCGCAGCGGTCCTGGGCCTGGCCCTCACCGCCTGCGGCGGCGCGAAGGTCGGCGACGACAGCGCCGGTTCGGGCGAGTCCGGCAAGTGCGGCACCTTCAACCTCGCGGTCAACCCGTGGGTGGGTTACGAGGCGGACGCGGCCGTCGTCGCGTACGTCGCGGAGAACGACCTCAAGTGCAAGGTCGACTCCAAGGACCTCAAGGAGGAGATCGCCTGGCAGGGCTTCGGGACCGGCGAGGTCGACGCCGTCCTGGAGAACTGGGGCCATCCCGACCTGAAGAAGAAGTACATCACCGACCAGAAGACCGCCGTGGAGGCCGGTTCCACCGGCAACAAGGGCATCATCGGCTGGTACGTGCCGCCGTGGCTGGCGAAGGCCCACCCCGACATCCTCGACTACAAGAACCTCGACAAGTACGCGGCGAAGTTCAAGACCTCCGAGTCGGGGGGCAAGGGCCAGCTCCTCGACGGCGACCCCTCGTACGTCACCAACGACGAGGCGCTGGTGAAGAACCTGAAGCTGGACTTCAAGGTGGTGTACGCGGGCAGCGAGACCGCGCTCATCCAGGCCTTCCGCAAGGCGGAGAAGAACAAGGAATGGGTGATCGGCTACTTCTACGAGCCGCAGTGGTTCCTGTCCGAGGTGCCGCTGAAGAAGGTCGCGCTGCCGGCCTACAAGGACGGCTGTGACGCCGACGCGGAGAAGGTCGCCTGCGACTATCCCGAGTACGACCTGGACAAGATAGTGAGCGCCAAGTTCGCCAAGTCCGGCAGCCCCGCCTATGACCTGGTGAAGAACTTCAACTGGACCAACGACGACCAGAACACCGTCGCGAAGTACATCGCCGTGGACAAGATGACGCCCGAGGCGGCGGCGAAGAAGTGGGTCGAGGCCAACCGCGCCAAGGTGGACGCCTGGATCAAGTAACTCCTTGACGGATGCCCGGTGGGCGGCGCGCAGGACGTGCGCCGCCCACCGGGCATTCCTGTTTTCCGTGCCGCGTTTCCGCACGTCACCGGGCTCTTGACACCCACCTGCGGGACAGGCACATTGAGTTGCGCAACCTGAATCACGTTGCGTAGAAAGCAACTGAACCGGAGGTGCGGCAATGGCGGGACCCCGAGTGGTCGTCATCGGAGCGGGCGTTGTCGGCGCGGCCGTTGCGGACGAGCTCTCCGAGCGTGGCTGGACCGAGGTGACCGTGGTCGACCAGGGCCCGCTCCCGGCGACCGGCGGCTCCACCTCGCACGCCCCGGGCCTGGTCTTCCAGACGAACTCCTCCAAGACCATGACCGAGTTGGCCCGGTACACCGTCGAGAAGTTCTGCTCCCTCGACGTCGACGGCAAGCCCTGTTTCCTCCAGGTCGGCGGCCTCGAAGTGGCCACCACCCCCGAGCGCCTCGCCGAACTGCACCGCCGGCACGGCTGGATCACTGCCTGGGGCATCGAGTCCCGGCTGCTGACCCCCGAGGAGTGCCTGGAGCAGCACCCCCTGGTCAACCCGGACCGGGTCCTCGGCGGCCTGCTGGTCCCCACCGACGGCCTCGCCAAGGCCGTCCTCGCGGTCGAGGCACAGATCCGCCGGGCCACCGAGCGCGGGGTGCGGTTCCTGGCCCGCCACGAGGTCCTCGACATCCTGCGGACCGACGGCGAGGTGACCGGCGTCCGCACCGACCACGGCGACCTGGAAGCCGACATCGTCGTGTGCTGCGCCGGCATCTGGGGCCCGAGGATCGCCCGCATGGTCGGCATGAACCTCCCGCTGACCCCCCTGGCCCACCAGCTCGCCTGGACCGGCCCCGTCCCGGCGCTCGCGGGCCAGACCGAGGAGGCGGTCCGCCCGATCCTGCGCCACCAGGACGCCGACCTCTACTACCGCGACCGCTACGACGGCATCGGCATCGGCTACTACGGCCACCGCCCCATGCCGATCTCCGCCGACGACATCCGCGCCTTCGACGAGAACGCCGAGATGCCGTCCGTCCTGAATTTCACCGAGGACGACTTCGACCCCGCCTGGACCGAGACGCAGTCCCTGCTCCCGTCGACGCGCGAGGCGAAGATCGAGGAGGGCATCAACGGCCTGTTCTCCTTCACCACCGACAACTTCCCGCTCCTCGGCGAGTCCCCGGACGTCAAGGGCTTCTGGGTCGCGGAGGCGGTCTGGGTCACTCACTCCGCGGGTGTCGGCCGGGCCATGGCCGAGTGGCTGGTCGACGGCCACTGCTCGAGCTTCGACCTCCACGAATGCGACCTCAACCGCTTCGAGCCGCACCAGCTCTCCCCGGAGTACGTCCTGGCCCGCGACTGCCAGAACTTCGTCGAGGTCTACGACATCCTCCACCCCCTCCAGCCCTCCGGGAAGCCGCGCCCGATCCGCACCAGCCCCTTCCACACCCGTCAACTGGAACACGGCGCCTTCTTCCTGGAGGCGAACGGCTGGGAACGCCCGCAGTGGTACGAGGCCAACGCGGGCCTCGTGGCAGGCCGTTCGATCCCCACCCCGAACGACTGGGCCGCCCAGTACTGGTCGCCGATCGTCGGCGCCGAAGCCCAGGTCACCCGCGAGACCGTCGCGATGTACGACATGACGGCCCTCAAGCGTCTGGAGGTCACCGGCCCCGGCGCCGGCGCGTTCCTGGAACGGCTGTGCACCGGGAAGGTCGCCAAGTCCGTCGGCTCCGTGACCTACACCCTGCTTCTCGACCACGACGGCGGCATCCGCAGCGACATCACCGTGGCCCGCCTCGCCCGCGACCAGTTCCAGGTCGGCGCCAACGGCAACCTCGACCTCGACTGGTTCACCCGCCACCTCCCCGCCGACGGCACCGTCCAGGTCCGCGACATCACCCCCGGCACCTGCTGCATCGGCCTGTGGGGCCCGCTCGCCCGCAAGGTCCTCCAGCCGCTGACGGACGAGGACTTCACCAACGACGGCCTGAAGTACTTCCGCGCCAAGCGCGCCTACATCGGCAGCGTCCCGGTCACCGCGATGCGTCTGTCGTACGTCGGTGAACTCGGCTGGGAGCTCTACACCACCGCCGACCAGGGCCAGAAACTCTGGGACACCCTCTGGCAGGCGGCGAAGCCGCTCGGCGGTGTCATCGCGGGCCGCGGCGCCTTCAACAGCCTCCGCCTGGAGAAGGGTTACCGCTCCTTCGGCACCGACATGACCTACGAGCACGACCCCTACGAGGCCGGCGTCGGCTTCGCCGTCAAGCTCGACAAGGACGACTTCATCGGCAAGGCCGCCCTGGAGCGCCGCAAGACCGACGTACGGCGCAAGCTCACCTGCCTCACCATCGAGGACCCGCGCTCGGTCGTCCTGGGCAAGGAGCCGGTCTACGACGGCGACCACGCCGTCGGCTACGTCACCAGCGCCGCCTACGGCTACACCATCGGCAAGGGCATCGCCTACGCCTGGCTCCCGGCCGAACTCGCCACCCCCGGCACGGCTTTGCACATCGGCTACTTCGACCAGCGGGTGGCAGCGACCGTCGCCGAAGAGCCCCTGTTCGACCCGACCATGTCCCGCCTCCGTGGCTGACCGAGGGAAGACGATGACCGCACAGCTGCTCGACGGCAAGGCGACCGCCGCCGACATCCGCCGCGAACTCGCCGAGCGCGTGGCCAAGTCGACCGCCCTCACCGGCCGCCCGCCCGGCCTCGGCACCGTCCTCGTCGGCGACGATCCCGGCAGCCGTGCCTACGTCGGCGGAAAGCACCGCGACTGCGCACAGGTCGGCATCGCCTCCATCCGCCGCGACCTGCCCGCCGACGCGACCCAGCGTCAGGTCGAGGACGTCATCGACGCACTCAACGCCGACCCCGCCTGCACCGGCTACATCGTCCAACTCCCGCTCCCGAAGCACCTGGACGCCAACGCCGTACTGGAACGCATGGACCCGGCCAAGGACGCCGACGGCCTGCACCCCGTCAACCTCGGCCGCCTGGTCCTCGGCGTCGACGCCCCACTCCCGTGCACCCCGCGCGGCATCGTGGAACTCCTGCGCCGCTATGACGTCCCCCTCGCCGGAGCCCGCGTCTGCGTGATCGGCCGCGGCATCACGGTCGGCCGTCCGATCGGCCTGCTCCTCACCCGCCGCTCCGAGAACGCCACGGTCACCCTCTGCCACACCGGCACCAAGGGCCTCGCCTGGCACGTACGGGAGGCGGACATCGTCGTCGCGGCGGCGGGCTCACCCGGCCTGATCACGGCAGACATGCTGCGCCCCGGCGCGGCGGTCCTCGACGTCGGCATCACCCGCACCGACCAGGGCCTGGTCGGTGACATCCATCCGGACGCCCGGCAGGTGGCCGGATGGGTCGCACCGATGCCCGGTGGGGTCGGCCCCATGACCCGGGCGATGTTGCTCGCCAACGTCGTCGAGGCCGCGGAGAGGAACGCGAACACCGTATGAACGTGCCGAACGGAGACATCCGATGAGCCCCCGCACCCCCGGCGCCGAACTCCCCGAGCACCCCGACTGGTTGTGGCGCAACCCCGCCCCCAAGCGGTCCTACGACGTCGTCATCGTCGGCGGCGGCGGACACGGCCTGGCCACCGCGCACTATCTGGCGAAGAACCACGGCATCACCAACGTCGCCGTACTGGAGAAGGGCTGGCTCGCGGGCGGCAACATGGCCCGCAACACCACGATCATCCGCTCCAACTACCTCTGGGACGAGAGCGCGGGCATCTACGAGCACGCGCTGAAACTCTGGGAGGGCCTGGCGGACGACCTCGACTACCCCATCCTCTTCAGCCAGCGCGGCGTCCTCAACCTCGCCCACAGCCTCCAGGACGTCCGCGACAGCGTGCGCCGCGTCGAGGCCAACCGCCTCAACGGCGTCGACGCGGAGTGGCTCGACGCCGACGGCGTGCGCGAGGTCTGCCCGATCGTCAACACCTCCCCGGACGTGCGCTACCCGGTTCTCGGAGCCACCTACCAGCCGCGCGCCGGCATCGCCAAACACGACCACGTGGCCTGGGGCCTCGCCCGCTCGGCGGACGCGGCAGGCATCGACATCATCCAGAACTGCGAGGTCACAGGGCTGGACGTGGTCGGCGGGAAGGTGGTCGGCGTCCAGACCTCACTCGGCCCGATCGCGGCCGGCAAGGTAGCCCTGTGCTCGGCGGGCCACACCTCCGTCCTCGCCGCCATGGCAGGCATAGAACTCCCGCTCCAGAGCCACCCGTTGCAGGCCCTGGTCTCCGAACTCCTGGAACCCGTCCACCCCACGGTGGTCATGTCCAACGCGGTCCACGTGTACGTGAGCCAGGCCCACAAGGGCGAGTTGGTGATGGGCGCGGGCATCGACGCGTACAACTCGTACACCCAGCGCGGCGCCTTCCACATCATCGAGGAGCAGATGTCGGCGGCCCTGGAACTCTTCCCGGTCTTCGCCCGCGCCCACGTCCTGCGCACCTGGGGCGGCATCGTCGACGTCAGCCCGGACGCGTCCCCGATAGTGGGCCTGAGCCCGGTGGACAACCTCTACCTGAACTGCGGCTGGGGCACAGGCGGCTTCAAGGCGACGCCTGGAGTGGGCTGGGTCTACGCCCACACCATCGCCCACGACACCCCTCACCCCCTCAACGCCCCCTTCTCGCTCGACCGTTTCACCACCGGCGCGCTCGTCGACGAGCACGGCGCCGCCGCGGTGGCCCACTAGGGATCCTCAAGGGAGCCGAACGACATGCTGCTCATCCCCTGCCCGTGGTGCGGACCGCGCGACGAGGCCGAGTTCCACTACGGCGGCCAGGCCCACGTCCCCTACCCGGAGACCCCCGCCTCCCTCTCCGACGAGGAATGGGCCCGCTACCTCTTCTTCCGCGACAACCCGAAGGGCCCCTTCGCCGAACGCTGGACCCACGCCGCGGGCTGCCGCCGCTGGTTCAACGCGATCCGCGACACGTCGACGAACGAGGTGCTGACGGTGTACCGGGCGGGAGAACAACGCCCGGCACCTGTCGAACCGAGTCCTGCGGTACCTCTCGACACCGGCCCGCATCTCTCAGCCCGTCCGGCGTTTGAGGACGAGGCCCTTTCGGGGCCGAAGCGGGGGTCTGGGGGCGCAGCCCCCAGCGGGGTCGAAGGGGCGGCGCCCCTGGTGGATGGGACGGGTAGGGGCGGCGGGGGCGAGAACCCGCCTTTCCGCCACCCCACCCGCGGCCGAATCGACCGCACGACCACCCTCACCTTCACCTTCGACGGCACCGAATACCAGGCCAAACAAGGCGACACCCTCGCCTCCGCCCTCCTCGCCAACGGCGTCATCGAGGCCGGAACCAGCATCAAACTCGGCCGCCCCCGAGGCATCTTCTCGGCCGGCGTCGAAGAACCCAACGCGGTCGTCCAGATAGAGGCCCCGTTCCCCGAACCGATGCTCCCCGCCCCGGCCATCGAGCTCTACGACGGCCTCGTCGCCACCAGCCTCCCCGGCCAGGGCCGCCTCGCCACAGAACCCGACCCGGCCCGCTACGACGCCGTACACGCCCACTGCGACCTCCTGATCGTCGGCGCGGGCCCCGCCGGCCTCGCCGCGGCAACCGCCGCCGCCCGCACCGGCGCCCGCGTCATCCTCGCCGACGACCAGCCCGAACCCGGCGGCAGCCTCCTGAACACCGCCGAGCACCTCGACTGGGTCGCGCGAACCGCCGAAGCACTCGACGCGGCCCCCGACGTCCGCGTCCTGCGCCGCACCACCGTCTTCGGCTACTACGACGACAACCACCTCCTCGCCGTGGAACGCCGCACGAACCACCTCGGCGCCGCCGCCCCCGCCGACGTCTCCCGCGAGCGCGTCTGGCGCATCCGCGCCCGCCGGGTCGTCCTCGCCACCGGCGCCCACGAACGCTCCCTGGCCTTCGCGGACAACGACCGCCCCGGCGTGATGCTGGCCGCCTCGGCCCGCGCCTACGCCAACCGCTACGGCGTCCTGCCCGGGCGTCACGCGGTGGTGTTCACGTCCAACGACAGCGCCTACGCCGCCGCCCTGGACCTCACCGCGGCCGGCGTCGACGTCACGGCGATCGTCGACACCCGCCCCGAACCGGGGGAGTGGGCCGAGCGCGCGAGGGCGGCCGGCATCGAGGTCCTGCCCGGCCACGCCGTCACCGGCACGGAAGGCGACCCCCGCCTGACCACGGTGGCCGTCGCCCCGTACGGCGAGACCACCGGCCGACGCGAGTTCGCCGCCGACCTGCTCCTCGTCTCCGGCGGCTGGAACCCGGTCGCGCACCTCTACAGCCAGGCGGGCGGCAGGCTCCGCCACGACGCCGAACTCGGCACGTTCGTCCCGGACGCCTGCCGCCAGGCCGTCGAGGTCGCGGGCGGCGCGGGCGGCGTGTTCGACGTCGCCCGCGTCCTCGCCCAGGGCGCGGCGGCGGGCGCCCGCGCCATCGAGGCGGAGGGATACACCCCGCAGCCGCCGAGCCTGCCGGAACCGGCCGCGCGGCCGCAGCCGACACCGGCCATGCAGGTCTTCACCGTCCCCGGCCGCGAAGGCGCCCCCCGCTTCGTCGACCTCCAGCGCGACGTCACCGTGGACGACCTGACCCGCGCGACCGGCGCCGGCATGCGCTCCGTCGAGCACACCAAGCGCTACACGACCGCGGGCACCGCCAACGACCAGGGCAAGACCTCGGGCGTCCTCGCGAGCGGTGTCGTCGCCGAACTCCTCGGCGTGGACCTGTCGGTGCTCGGCACGACCACCTTCCGACCGCCCTACACGCCGGTCTCCTTCGCCGCCCTCGCCGGCCGCGACCGGGGCGCCCTGAGCGACCCGGTCCGCACCACGGCCCTGCACGAGTGGCACGTCGAGCACGGGGCCCTCTTCGAGAACGTCGGCCAGTGGAAGCGCCCCTGGTACTACCCCCAGGACGGCGAGGACATGGAGGCCGCCGTCCTGCGCGAGTGCGCCGCCACCCGCGACAGCGTCGGCTTCATGGACGCCTCCACCCTCGGCAAGATCGACGTCCAGGGCCCGGACGCCGGCACCTTCCTCGACCTGCTCTACACCAACATGATGAGCACCCTGAAGGTCGGCATGATCCGCTACGGCGTCATGTGCCGCCCGGACGGCATGGTCTTCGACGACGGCACCGTCATCCGCGTCGACCAGGACCGCTTCCTGGTCACCACCACGACCGGCAACGCCGCCGCCGTACTGGACTGGATGGAGGAGTGGCTCCAGACGGAGTGGCCGGAGCTGAAGGTCCACTGCACGTCCGTCACCGAACAGTGGGCCACCGTCGCTCTGGTCGGCCCGAAGTCCCGCGCGGTCCTCGGCTCGCTCGCGCCTCAACTGGCCGTGGCCAACGACGACTTCCCGTTCATGGCCTGGCGGGAGACGACCGTCGCCGGCATCGAGGCACGGGTGTGCCGGATCAGCTTCTCCGGCGAACTCGCCTACGAGATCAACGTGTCGCCCTGGGCGGCCCGCGCCCTCTGGGAGGCCCTGTACGAGGCCGGCGCCCCGTACGGGATCACCCCCTACGGCACCGAGACGATGCACGTCCTGCGCGCCGAGAAGGGCTACCCGATCATCGGCCAGGACACCGACGGCACCGTCACCCCCCAGGATCTGGGCATGAGTTGGGCCGTCTCGAAGAAGAAGCCCGACTTCATCGGCAAGCGCTCCTTCGCCCGCGCCGACACGGTCCGCTCCGACCGCAAACACCTGGTCGGTCTGCTCCCCGAGGACCCGGGGACCTTCCTCCCGGAAGGCACCCACCTGATCGTCGACAGCGTGCTCCCGGCCCCGCCGGTCCCGATGCTCGGCCACGTCACCAGCAGCTACCGCAGTGCCGCCCTCGGCCGGACCTTCGCACTCGCCCTGATCAAGGGCGGCCGGGACCGCATCGGCGAGCGCCTGTACGCCCCCGTCGGCGACCGGCTGGTCCCGGTGACCGTCGCGAGCCCCGTCCTCTACGACCCCGAAGGAGCCCGCCGCGATGGCTGAGACCACCCTGACCGCCGCCCCGCTCCGCAGCCCGCTGGCGCCCGCCGCGGACCGCTTCGCCGCCGCGACCCGGACGTCCGGCGGTGCGATACGGCTGGCCGAACTCCCCTTCCTGACCCAGCTGAACGTACGTCTCGACGCCAAGGGCGCGGCGGCGGAGGCCGTGGGCCTCGCCCTCGACCTCCAACTGCCCCTTCAGCCCAACACCGTGGTCCGCGCGGGGGAGTTGACCGCGCTCTGGCTGGGCCCGGACGAATGGTTGCTGGTCGCCCCTCCCGGCGCCGCCCGGGACCTGGAGAGCGGCATCCGGGAGGCCGCGGGCGACGAACCCGTCTCCGTCATCGACGTCTCCGCCCAGCGCACCACGCTCCTGGTCACCGGCCCCCGCGCCCGTGACCTCCTGGCCCACGGCTGCGCGCTGGACCTCCACCCCCGCGCCTTCGGTGCCGGACGCTGTGCCCAGACGACCCTCGGCCGCACCCAGGTCGTCCTGGTCGCCCGGGGCGAACCCCGGGCCGGGTTCTGGGTGTTGGTCCGCTCGTCCTTCGCCGGCTATCTGGCGGACTGGCTGCTCGACGCGGCGACGGAATACGTCTGACCACCGATACGGCCCGGCCCGCGGAGTTCGCCAACCCCGCGGACCGGGCCGTTGCCACAGCGCCGTCCGTTCAGCACTCGATGATGTTCACCGCGAGTCCGCCGCGGGCGGTCTCCTTGTATTTGACGCTCATGTCGGCGCCGGTTTCCTTCATGGTCTTGATGACCTTGTCGAGGGAGACCTTGTGGGAGCCGTCGCCGCGCATGGCCATGCGGGCGGCGGTGACGGCTTTGACGGCGGCCATTCCGTTGCGTTCGATGCAGGGGATCTGGACGAGTCCGCCGACGGGGTCGCAGGTGAGGCCGAGGTTGTGTTCCATGCCGATCTCGGCGGCGTTCTCGACTTGTTCGGGGGAGCCGCCGAGGACTTCGGCCAGCGCGCCCGCCGCCATGGAGCAGGCGGAGCCCACCTCGCCCTGGCAGCCGACCTCGGCGCCGGAGATGGAGGCGTTCTCCTTGAAGAGCATGCCGATCGCGCCGGCGGCCAGCAGGAAGCGGACCACGCCGTCCTCGTCGGCTCCGGGGACGAAGTTGATGTAGTAGTGCAGGACGGCGGGGATGATGCCGGCCGCGCCGTTCGTCGGGGCGGTCACGACCCGGCCGCCGGCGGCGTTCTCCTCGTTGACGGCCATGGCGTAGAGGGTGATCCACTCCATGGCGTGCGCCAGCGGGTCGCCCTCCGCGCGGAGTTGGCGTGCCGTGACGGCGGCGCGGCGTTTGACCCTGAGTCCGCCCGGCAGGATGCCTTCACGGGTCATGCCGCGCGTCACGCAGGCCTGCATGACGCGCCAGATGTCGATGAGTCCGGAGCGGATCTCGTCTTCGGTGCGCCAGGCGTGTTCGTTCTCCAGCATGAGCGCGGAGATCGACAGGCCGGTCTCCTTGGTCAGGCGCAGGAGTTCGTCGCCGGTACGGAAGGGGTATTTGAGGACCGTGTCGTCGAGCTTGATGCGGTCCGCGCCGACCGCGTCCTCGTCGACGACGAAGCCGCCGCCCACCGAGTAGTAGGTCTTGGAGAGGAGTTCGGTGCCGTCGGCGTCGAACGCCCACAGCGTCATGCCGTTGGCGTGGTACGGGAGCGTCTTGCGGCGGTGCAGGACCAGATCGTCGTCGTAGGAGAACGCGATCTCCCGCTCACCCAGCAGAGACAGCCGTCCGCCGCTCTTGATCCGTTCGACGTCCTGGTCGGCCCGGACGATGTCGACGGTGTGCGGCTCGTGGCCCTCCAGGCCCAGCAGCACCGCCTTCGGTGTGCCGTGGCCATGGCCGGTCGCGCCCAGGGAGCCGTACAACTCGGCGTGAACCGAGGCGGTTCGGGCGAGCAGGCCGTCTTCGTCGAGGCGGACGACGAAGGTACGGGCCGCCCTCATCGGACCCACGGTGTGTGAACTCGAAGGTCCGATGCCGACCGAGAAGAGGTCGAAGACCGAGATGGCCATCAGGCAGCTCCGTCAGGACGTCAGGCCGGGATAGAGCGGGTGCTTGTCGGCAAGCGCCCTGACCCGGGTTTTGAGGCTTTCGACGTCGTACGACGGCTTCAGCGCCTCCGCGATCACGTCGGCGACCTCGGTGAAGTCCTCGGTGGTGAAGCCGCGGGTGGCCAGGGCGGGGGTGCCGATCCGCAGGCCCGAGGTCACCATCGGGGGGCGCGGGTCGTTGGGGACGGCGTTGCGGTTGACCGTGATGCCGACCTCGTGGAGACGGTCCTCGGCCTGCTGGCCGTCCAGCTCGGACGCGCGCAGGTCCACCAGGATCAGGTGCACGTCGGTGCCGCCGGAGAGCACGTTGACCCCGGCCTCGCGGGCGTCGGCGGCCGTCAGGCGCTCGGCGAGGATGTGCGCACCCTCCACGGTACGCCTCTGGCGCTCCTTGAACTCCTCGCTCGCGGCGACCTTGAAGGAGACCGCCTTGGCGGCGATCACGTGCTCCAGCGGGCCGCCCTGGAAGCCGGGGAAGACGGAGGAGTTCAGCTTCTTGGCGAAGGCCTGCTTGGCGAGGATGATGCCGCCGCGGGGGCCGCCCAGGGTCTTGTGGGTGGTGGAGGTGACCACGTCGGCGTGCTCGACGGGGTTGGGGTGCAGTCCGGCGGCGACCAGGCCGGCGAAGTGGGCCATGTCGACCCACAGGTAGGCCTCGACCTCGTCGGCGATCCGGCGGAACTCGGCGAAGTCGAGCTGGCGCGGGTAGGCGGACCAGCCGGCGATGATCACCTTGGGGCGGTGTTCCTTGGCGAGGCGTTCGACCTCGGCCATGTCGACCAGGCCGGCGTCGTCGACGTGGTAGGCGACGACGTTGAACTGCTTGCCGGAGAAGTTCAGGCGCATGCCGTGGGTGAGGTGGCCGCCGTGGGCGAGGTCCAGGCCCAGGATGGTGTCGCCGGGGGAGGCGAGGGCGAAGAGGGCGGCCTGGTTGGCGGAGGCGCCGGAGTGGGGCTGGACGTTGGCGTACTCGGCGCCGAACAGGTCCTTGATCCGGTCGATGGCGATCTGCTCGGCGACGTCGACGTGTTCGCAGCCGCCGTAGTAGCGGCGGCCGGGGTAGCCCTCGGCGTACTTGTTGGTCAGGACCGAGCCCTGGGCCTCCATGACCGCGAGCGGAGCGAAGTTCTCCGAGGCGATCATCTCCAGGGTGGACTGCTGACGGTTCAGCTCGGCATCGACCGCGGCGGCGATCTCCGGGTCCAGCTCGTGCAGGGGCGTGTTGAGGACGGTCATCTGCGGCTTCCCAAGGCTGTCGCGGACGGGTGATCAGTGCGGGAGAAGCGGGCCCTCAGCGGAAGACCACCGTGTGGTGGCCGTTGAGCAGCACGCGGCTCTGGCTGTGCCACTGCACGGCGCGCGCCAGGACCTGGGCCTCGACGTCCTGACCGATGGTCACGAGTTCGTCGGGGTCGCGGGAGTGGTCCACGCGGACGACGTCCTGCTCGATGATGGGCCCTTCGTCCAGGTCCGGTGTGACGTAGTGGGCCGTGGCGCCGACGAGCTTGACGCCCCGTTGGTAGGCCTGGAGGTAGGGCCGGGCGCCCTTGAAGCTGGGCAGGAAGGAGTGGTGGATGTTGATGGCCCGGCCTTCGAGCTGCTTGCAGAGGTCGTCGGAGAGGATCTGCATGTAGCGGGCCAGGACCACCAGGTCGATGTCCAACTCGCGGACGAGTTCGAGGAGTCGGGCCTCGGCCTCGGGCTTGGTGTCCTTGGTCACCGGGACGTGGTGGAAGGGGATGCCGTAACTCTCGGCCAGGCCCTCGAATTCGCGGTGGTTGGAGACGATCGCCGGGATCTCGATGTTGAGCGAGCCGGCCCGCTTGCGGAACAGCAGGTCGTTCAGGCAGTGCCCGAACTTGGAGACCATGATGAGCGCGCGGGTCGGGGCGTGGGCGTCGCACAGCCGCCAGTCGATGCCGTACGCCTCGGCCACCGGCGTGAAGTCGGCGCTCAGCCACTCCACCGAGGCCTTCGGGTCGGAGACGTCGAAGTGCACGCGCATGAAGAAGCGCCCCTGGCGCCTGTCGTCGAACTGCCTGCTCTCCAGGATGTTTCCGGAGTGGGTGACGAGGAAGCCGCTGACGGCGTGGACCAGTCCGGCCTGGTCGGGACAGGAGAGGGTGAGGACGAACTCGCGGCCGGGGTGGGGGCGAGGGGGCATGGCATCCTCCAGCAGTGCGTCATGAGCAACAGTGCGAGCGATACGCAACATGGTCCAAGCGTGAGGGGGTCTGGTCAAGGGCGTCGCCGCCCCGGTTGTGTTGTGCGATGAGAAAAACTCTGCTCAATGAGCAACGCTGTCGTGCAACGACTGTTCGAACCAGACGACTTTGCCGGTGCTCAGCCGGGTCGCGCCCCAGCGCTCGGACAGCTGGTCGACCAGGAACAGTCCCCGCCCGCCCTCGTCGCTCAACCGGGCGTGCCGCATCCTCGGCACCACCGGCGAGTCGTCCCCGACCTCGCAGCGCAGGACGTCCGTGCACAGCAGGCGCAGGGTGATCGGGCGGGACGCGAAGCGCACGGCGTTCGCCACCACCTCGCTGACCATGAGCTCGGTGGACTCGATCAGGGAGTCGAGCCCCCAGCGGTGCAGCGTCCTGCGGGTCAGCCTGCGGGCCTGGCCGGCGGTCTGTGGTCGCGGTGCCATGTACCAGTACGCGACGGTCTCCGGCAGGATCCCCTCGAACCGGGCGGCGAGCAGTGCGACGTCGTCGTCCCGGTCGCCCGTGCCCAGCGCGCCGAGGGCCGCGTCACAGAGTGTCTCCAGCGCCGGGGGAGTGGCCTGGGCGGCGGCCGTACGGAGCCGGGCACGCAGGTCCTCGATGCCGGTCAGCACGTCGGAGGCGCGGGACTCGACCAGGCCGTCGGTGTAGAGCAGCAGCGTCGCCCCGGCCGGGGCGTGGATCTCGGTGGACTCGAAGCTGCCGCCGCCCACACCGATCGGCGGCCCGGGCGGGACCGACAGGATTTCGCCGGTGCCGTCGGGGCGCAGCAGCACCGGCGGCAGATGGCCGGCGTTGGACACCAGCAGTCGCTGGAGGACGGGGTCGTAGAGGGCGTACAGACAGGTCGCGGTGTGCTCGGTGCCGAGGCGTTCGGCCTGTTCGTCGAGGTGGTGGAGCACCTCGTCGGGCGGCAGGTCGAGCAGGGCGAGGGTCTGCACGGTGGTGCGCAGCTGCCCCATGATCGCGGCGGACGTCATGGAGTGGCCCATCACGTCGCCGATCACCAGCGCGACCCGGTTGCCCGGCAGCGGGATCGTGTCGTACCAGTCGCCGCCCACCTGCGCGGTCCGCGAGGCCGGCAGATAGCGGCTGGCCAGCCGGACGCCGGGCGGCTCGGGGAGCGACGGCGGGAGCATGGTGCGCTGGAGCGTGTCGGCGACGGACGCCTCACGGGCGTACAGCATCGCCTTGTCGATGCCGAGCGCGGTGTGGGTGGCGAGCTGGGAGGCGACCAGCAGATCGTCGTCGGTGAAGGCGGGCCGGCCGGTGCCGCGCAGGAGGACGACGCTGCCGAGGACGTGGCTGCGCCCGTGCAGCGGGGCGAGGATCAGGCGCCGTCCGGGCGGTGGCGTCGTGCGGACGTTCGCCGGGCCCAGCAGCTCGGCCACCGTGGCGGCCGCGTTCGGCACGTCACCGAAGACGGGCCGGCCGTCCCTCAGCCGTGTGGCCAGCGGACCGCCCACGGCCGGGTGCACGGCCTCGGCCGCGGAGTCCAGGGCCTGCGGGGAAGTCTGCTCCATGGTGTGCAGCCGCAGGACGCCGGGGACGGGAGTGGTCTCGTCGCCCACCGGCAGCGGGTCGTACAGATGAACGAGCGCCGTGTCGGCGAAGGCGGGGACGGCCGCCCGGCACAGCTCGGACAGGGTCTCGTCGAGGTCCATGCCACGGGCGATACGCCGGGTCGCCGCGTCGAGGTACCGGAGCCGGTCCGTCTGTGGCTGGGCCGGGCCCGTCTCGTCGGCGCGGTCACCGGGGACGGACGCCGGGCCGGAGCGCGTCGGCCGGCGGGCGGGCGCGCCGCGCCCCTGCGCACCGGCCGCTTTTCTGCCGGTGCGCTTGCCGGTCCCGAGGCGCTTGGTCATGCGTGTCCTTCCTGCCGTGCGCGCCCGCGCCGGGGCGGGCGCGTCAGGGTCGTCAGGCGTGCCGCCGTCGGCAGCGCAGGAAGATCTGCACCTCGGGCTGGACGTCCGCGGAGGCCGGGGCGTAGGTGAACGAGGACTCGTCGACGATCTCGAAGCCCGCCGTCTCGACCACCTCGCGCAGCTCCTCCCTGAGGTAGCCGGAGACCCGGATGCTCTCCCCGACGAACGGGATGGAGAAGTCGTCGACGTCGGCCTCCACCATCGACAGCGCGAACAGGCCGCCAGGCACCAGCAGGTGGTGGACGGTCCGCAGAGCCAGGGGGATCTCCGCGCGCGGCAGCATCAGCAGCGAGAAGAAGGCCGCCACCGCCTCGAAACGGCCGAGATCCAGCGGGCCGCCGGGTCGCAGGTCGGCGATGTCCGCCTGATGGAACTCCCCGGCGGGCACATGCTTGCGTGCCAGTGCCACCATCCCGTCCGACAGATCCACACCGACGACCTCGAAGCCCGCCTCCGCCAGCTGGAGAGCGGTCGGAATGCCCGTGCCGCACCCCAGGTCGAGCGCGCGGGACCCGGTCGGCAGCGACCGGATCAGCCATTCGGCCGCCGCGACCTGCCCCTCCTTGTGCGGGAAGGCCTCGTCGTAACGCTCACCGAGGGCGTCGAAGGCCGCGGCCTGACCCGTGCGGTCGAGAGGGATGTTCCCGTAGCCGGACTTGTCGGCGGGGCTGCTCACAGGAGTTCTCCTTCGATGCCGTTATGTGCGATTTTTTCATAGTTACACCGATGGGGATGCGGCCTGGACAGCTGCGCTGCCCGGTCAGCTCGTCCTGTGGCCCCACTCCGGCCCGACCAGGTCCCATTCCCTGCCCCACCCCGCGACCCGGCGCCGGTCGAGCCGGCACCGCACGACCGCTCCGGCGCCGATCACGAGGCCGCTGAGGGCGAGGGCGGCCCCCGCGCCCAGGAAGCCCGCCTCGACGGCCGCGTCGCTCGGGCCCGGTGGCCGGGTGGTGAGCTCACCCTGCCGGTTCGTCCAGACAGTGACCGCCGCCCCGGCCTCCTGCCCGGCGTCCACCAGGGTGCTGCCGGTGCGGCGGGAGCCGTCCGGGGTCGTCCAGCGGACCTTCGTCGTGGTGCGGCCGCCGTACACTCCGCCCTTCGCGCCGGTCGTTCGGGGCGCGTCGGCGAGGAGCACCGCTCGGACGGGGGCGCGGTCGGCGCGCTGCCCGGCGAAGGTGTCGTCGGCGGCACGGGCGGTCACGACGCCCGCGAGGGTTCCTCCCACCGCCACGAGGAGCAGGACGGCCAGGACGAGCCACGCCTCCAGAACGTCGTCATGTCGACGCAGCGGGTTGCTCCTGAACCGCCACAGCCATCGCTTGGTACGCCTGTCGCCGCGCATCGGTCGCACCTTCCCTCCGTATGCCGTTGCCAGGAAGGTGACATGAGGTCGCACATGGCGGCAGGGGCCGACCGGACGGCACCGCCGGGCTCTTCGGGCCCGATCCGGGCCGCCCGAGGGGCCGTTGAGCCCGCGGCCGTGCACCGCCGGAATGCTCCGGACGCCCTCGGCGCCGAGCGCGGCACCGCACGCCCGCCGAAGGGCCGTGCACGAGGGACCAACGGCCCCGTCCCCTCACCCGGGGGCAGGCCCACCCTCGTAAGAACCGCGTTCGTGCGGAAGGAGGAGACCATGCGATCGACGCCTCTCGACGCCGCGACCCTGGAAGCCTGCGTCGCCGCGGCCGTGGCCGCGCCCTCGATCCACAACACCCAGCCGTGGCGGTTCCGTCTGGACCCCGAGGCCCCGGCCTTCGAGGTGCGCTCGGCGGTGGACCGCGCGCTGCGCCACACCGATCCCGTCGGCCGCGCCCTCCATCTGTCGGTGGGCGCCTGCGTCTTCAACCTCCGTGTCGCCGCCGCCCACTTCGGCTGGTCCCCGTTCGTACGGCTGCTGCCGGACCCGGAGGACCCCGGCCTGCTGGCCACCGTCCGCCTGGGCGGCTGCCGCAGCGGACACGCCACCGGCCACCGCGGTGATCTCTTCCCGGCCCTGTGGCGCCGCCACAGCAGCCGCTTCCCCTTCTCCGCACGGCCGCTGCCGCGCCACGCCCTCGCCGAACTCGCTGACGCCGCCCACCTGGAGGGCGCCCTTCTCGGCTTCCCCGCGGCCGACGAGACCGCGCGTCTGCTCCGGGTGGCCGGGGAAGCCGAGTTCCGCAACCGCGCGGACGGCGAGCGTGGCGTGGAGAGCCGCCGTTGGGTGCACCAGGGCCCGGACTCCCCGACGCGGACCGGTCTGCCGTGGTCCGCGCTCGGCCCGCAGGACCGCCGGGAACGCATCCCCATGCGGGACTTCACCGCGCAGCGGCATGCGGAGCGGCTGCCCGCCCAGGACTTCGAGACGGAACCGGTCGTCGGCCTTCTCACGACGAGCCACGACCGCCGTACCGACTGGCTGCGCGCCGGACAGGCGCTCGAACACGCCCTGCTGGTCGCCACCGTCCACGGGCTGCGCGCGTCGCTGCTCCACCAGCCGATGGAGTGGCCCGACCTGCGCCGTGCCCTGAGCCCCGACCCCGATCACGGCGGACACGCACAGATGCTGATCCGCGTCGGTTACGGCCCCGCGGGCCCGCTCACTCCCTGGCGCGACCCGCACGCCGTGCTCGACACACAGGTGCCGCCGCGTTAGCCGGCGGTGACGTCAGCCGACGGTGACGGGGACAGTGGCCGGTCGGTGCACGCGGAGGGCGGTTTCGGGCGGGTGGGGCACTGTCTCGAAGACGCCGCCCAGATCCACGTACCGCAGAATGCCCAGCAGCCGGGCGCTCTCGGTGACCAGGCGGAGTCGGCCGCCGCGGGCGAGGACCCGGTTGCGCGCCCGGCACAGGGCGCGCAGTCCGCCGCAGTCGACGAAGGACACCTGACGCAGGTCCAGGACCAGGTCGGGGAACGGGGCGGCGGTCAGGGCGTCGAGGCGGGCCGACAGGGGCGGCCCCGTGCACAGGTCGATCTCACCACGCAGCTCCACCACGGTCGTGCCGTCGTCGAGACGTTCCGTGCGGCAGGGCGTGGACTCCTCGTGGTCCTTGAACATGGTCAGAGACAACCCCGTGCGCCAGTACCAGGGGAAGGGTCGGACGGCCCTGTTCAAGACGCTGATCGGGGCCGGTGTGCCGCATGCGTCCGGCGCGCCTCTCTCGGCCGACAGGCAGAACCGGGTCGCCGGGCGACGAGGGCCGACCGGCCCAAGCGCGGACGGACCGCCCGGGCCGATGCTGGACCTGAGGCATCGCAGGGGGGACGCGAGGGGGACCGGCGGCAAGGACCCGGTCCGCCCCGGGCCGCTCCGGCGGCCCGGTACCAGCAGGAGGTGAGTGGTCGTGGCCGACACGACATCATCCGTCACGGCGGCTCGCACCGAGCGCCCCGGAGGCGATCTGGGACGACGCCTCGTCCGACGCCGCGAGGAACTCGGGCTCACCCGAGCCGACACGGCCGACCGGGCGGGCATGTCCTGCTCCTACCTCAGGTACCTGGAGGAGTCCTCCGCGGCGATCCCGGGCCGGAGCGCCCTGCTCCGCCTCGCGGGCGCGCTGGAGACCGGCATGACCGCCCTCACCGGCGGCGAGGCCGAGGCTCCGCCGGGCCGGGAACAGGCGGCTCGCCGTACCGAACTGGTGGCCCTCGGCGACGCGGAGTGCCGCCGCCGTCTGGGCACGCACGGAGTGGGCCGCCTCGCGGTGAGCACGGCCGACGGACCGACGGTTCTGCCGGTCAACTACACCGTCGTCGACGGCACGATCGTCTTCCGGACGACACCCGCCGCCACCCCCTCCGAGGCCCTGGGCCGGCGGGTCGCCTTCGAGGTCGACCACATCGACGAGGCCATGAGCCGGGGCTGGAGCGTGCTCGTCCGCGGCCGGGCCCGGCACGCTGAGGACCCCGACACCGTCCGCCGGCTGACGCAACGGGCGTACAGCGCCCCCTGGGCGGGCGGCCGGCGCGAGCTGTGGGTGTGTGTCGACGCCGACGAGATCACCGGCCGTGAGCTCCGCGAGGTCTCGGCGTTCGGCGTCTGACCGTACTCCGCCCCCTGCCTGCCGTCCCCCGACCCGAGTTGGCCCGTGCGGTTCTGAACGGGCCCTGCGGACAAGGACGTTCGGCCCCCCACGCCGGGCCTCGCAGCCCCTCCGGACGCGGCCCGCGCAGCGGGACATTGATGGTGCGACGACAGTCGTCGAGTGCCCGAGCGTCACCCCTGGAAGGGATGAACACCATGGCCGTTCACGATCACCCGCACCGTCACCCGGGATTCCGTTTCCCGTCCCTGCGCAGGAGCGGGACGGCGAGCTCCTCGACCGAGGCGAGCGCTGCCACGACGGCGACGGCGACCAGCCCGTATGTCCTGGCCGTGCTCCGCATCCTGACCGGGTTCGTCTTCCTGTGGGCGTTCCTCGACAAGACCTTCGGCTTCGGCTACGCCACCCCGTCCGGCAAGGGCTGGATCGACGGCGGCTCGCCCACCAAGGGCTTCCTGAGCGGGGTCGCCGCCGGCCCGATGGAGTCCACCTTCCACGACTGGGCCGGAGCCGGCTGGGCGGACTGGCTGTTCATGCTCGGTCTCCTCGGCGTCGGCCTCGCGCTGATCGCGGGGATCGGTCTGCGGCTCGCCGCCCTCGCGGGTACGGCGATGATGGCGCTGATGTGGATCGCGGAGTGGCCGCCGGCCAAGCACCTCTCGGACGGTTCGGTCAGCATGTCGACCAACCCGTTCGCCGACTACCACCTCGTCTACGCCATGGTCCTGATCGCCCTCGCCGCCGCGGGCGCCGGCGCCACCTGGGGGCTGGGCAAGGCTTGGGCGCGGATGCCCCTGGTCAGCCGGAACCGCTGGCTGATGTGAACCGATCAGCCCGCCCACGACCGGGGCCCCGCCGCACTGACGCGGCGGGGCCCCGACCGTGCGGTGCTCAGGATTCCGGGACGGCGTCCGCCGCGGTGAGCAGGACCCCGGTCACCAGGTCGGGGCGGATCCGGACCGCGTAGTCCATCGTCTGCTCCACCCAGGGCCGCAGCAGCGTCCGGTACCGGGCCAGCTCCCGCGGGTCGGTCACCAGATGCGCGTACCCCGTGACGACGACGCTCCAGCCGAGGTGGGTGTCGGGGTCGATGACGTCCGCCTCGTACGCGACCACCACTCCCTCGCCGTCCCCCTGGCGGGTGTGCGAGGTCAGGGCCGCGCCCTCGTGGGTGCGGATGACGATGTCGCCGCCGTCCACGACATGGTTGACGGGGCGGATCTGCGGCAGCGCGTGACGTGTGAAGACGACCCGGCCCAGGGACACCCCGCCGAGCAGTCTCAGGGCTTCGGAACTGTCCAGTTCCCTTTTGATCGTCATGAAGGTCTTCCAAAGGGGCCGCGGCGCCGACTGTGCGATCCGCCGGAGGGTGGGGGACAGATCCGATGGAACGCCCCGTGCTCCGCGGCGGCTAGGGCCGGATGGCCCTGGTCTTTGGGCCCGAGGACGTGAAGGATCTGAGACAGAAGCCGATGACACACGTGACGAGGAGCGTTCGATGGCGGACGGCGCTGAGCAGCCCGGCCCCGAGGACCTGATCAGGGTCTTCCTGCTGGACGACCATGAGGTGGTACGACGAGGGGTGCGCGACCTGCTCGACGACGAACCGGACATCACCGTCGTCGGCGAGGCCGGCACCGTGGAGCAGGCCCTGGTGCGGGTCCCCGCCCTGCGTCCCCAGGTCGCCGTCCTCGACGTACGCCTCCCGGACGGCGACGGCGTGACCGTCTGCCGGGAACTGCGCTCCGGCATGCCCGAGCTGGTCTGTCTGATGCTGACCTCCTTCGACGACGAGGAGGCCCTGCTGGACTCGATCATGGCCGGGGCGTCCGGATACGTCCTCAAGCAGATCCGGGGCTCCGACCTGGTGTCCGCGGTGCGCACGGTCGCCGCGGGCCAGTCGCTGCTCGACCCGAGCGCCACCACCAAGCTGATGACCCGGCTGCGCGAGGGACAGAAGCAGGAGGAGGAGCCCGAGGCACTGCCGGGTCTGACGGACCGGGAACGGGAGATCCTGGCCCTGATCGGCGAGGGTCTCACCAACCGGCAGATCGGGCAGCGGCTGTATCTCGCGGAGAAGACCGTCAAGAACCACATCTCCCGGCTGTTGGCCAAGCTGGGCGTGGAACGCCGTATCCAGGCCGCCGTCATCGCCACCCAGGCCCAGGACCGGCTCCGCCAGGAAGGCCGCTGAACAGGGGGCACCGCGGGCTCCCGGGCTTGCGTACCGCTGGGTTCGGCGGGCCGATACCGTGGCAGGAAGGTGGCACGGTCGGCCGCCGCAGGGCGTACGGGGCTGGAGGATCGCAGGTGGGAAGCTCCGAGGAGTTCTCGACGGCCCGGGTGCGGCTGCCGCAGCTGAGGCTGGACGAGCTGCTGGAGGAGTTGCAGGCGCGTCTCGACGCGGCCCGCGGTACTCGCGACCGGGTGCACAGCCTGCTGGAGGCGGTGCTCTCGGTCGGCCGGGAGCTCGATCTGGAGCAGGCGCTGCGCAGCATCGTGGAGGCCGCGGCGGTGCTGGTGGACGCGCGGTACGCGGCGCTGGGTGTGATCGGTTCGGACGGCAAGCGGCTCTCGGCGTTCCACACCGTCGGTGTCAGCGCGGAGCAGATCGCCCGGATCGGCCCCTATCCGGAGGGGCACGGCATCCTCGGTGAGCTGATCACGCATCCCGAGCCGCTGCTGCTGGCGAAGCTCTCCGAGCATCCCGCCTCGTACGGCTTCCCGGCCCATCACCCGCCCATGAACACCTTCCTCGGCGTCCCGATCCGGGTGCGTGACCAGGTCTTCGGCAACCTGTATCTGACGGAGAAGCGGGGCGGGGCGCAGTTCGACGAGGAGGACGAGGCAGTGCTGTCGACCCTCGCCGTCGCCGCCGGCGTGGCCATCGACAACGCCCGCCTGTACGAGGAGTCCCGGCTGCGCGAGCGCTGGCTGCGGGCCACCGCCGAGATCACGCACAGTGTGATGTCCGGCAGCGAGCGCGGCGAGGTCCTGCGGGTGATCGCCGAACGGGCCCGGGAGATCACCACCGCCGTGCTCGCGCTGGTCGCGGTTCCGGTGGAGGGCACCGGCTCGCTGGCGACGGAGCTGGCCCTCGGGGAGGGCGCCGACGCCTACCGCGGCCTGCTGGCGCCCGCGGACGACGGGCTGATCGGCCGGGCCTTCTCCAGCGGTGTGCCCGCCACCGTCGCCGAGGTCTCACGGGACGCGTGGATGTCGGCTGTTCCGTCGGGCGTCGCCGGGCTCGGGCCCGCGGTCGCCGTGCCCATCGGTACGGGGGAGGGTGTCCGAGGTGTCGTCCTGCTGGTGCGGGAGGCCGGGCACACCGTGTACTCCGGGCAGGAGATCGAGCCGCTCCAGGCGTTCGCCGCGCAGGCCGCGGTCGCCATGGAGCTGGCGGACCGCCGGCGGGACGCCGCCCAGATCGCCGTCCTCCAGGACCGTGACCGGATCGCCCGGGACCTGCACGACCTGGCTATCCAGCGGCTCTTCGCCACCGGCATGACCCTGCAGAGCGCGGGCCGCTTCATCGACCACGAGGAGGCGTCGAAGCGGGTGGCGCGGGCGGTGGACGACCTGGACGAGACCATCAAGATCATCAGGTCGACCATCTTCGGTCTGCGCTCGCGCGAGGACACCCCAGGCTCCGGACTGCGGGCCCGCGTGGTGCGGGTCGTCGGGGAGGCGGCACCGGTGCTGGGCTTCGCGCCGAGCGTGCGCATGGAAGGCCTGCTGGACACCCATGTGCCGAAGGACGTCGCCGAACACGCGGTGGCCGTCCTCTCCGAAGCCCTGACCAACATCGCCCGGCACGCGCGGGCGACGCGCGCCGACGTGGTCCTGGAGACGGACGGCCGCGCTCTGCGGCTGACGGTCTCCGACGACGGCGTGGGCATCCCGCCCGGGGGCCGCCGCAGCGGCCTGCGCAACATGGCCGAACGCGCCGAACAACTCGGCGGGGAACTGGAGTCGGCCTCGCCGTCCGGTGGCGGTACGACGCTCGTGTGGCGGGTCCCCGTCCAGGACGCGTAGCGGTCACGTCCGGCAGGACCAGGACGCGCCTCACAGCTTCAACGTGAACCAGGTGGTCTTGCCCTCGTCGGTGGGGCGCACCCCCCAGCCGTCGGCCAGGGCACGGACCAGCAGCAGACCGCGGCCCGACTCCTCGTGCTCCCCCGCGATCCGCGGCTGCGGCAGCTGCGGACTGCGGTCGCTGACCTCCACGGTGAGGTCCGTGACCGTGCGGCACAGATGCAGCCCGATGGGGCCCTCGGCGTGCTGGACCGCGTTGGTGAGGATCTCGGAGAGCAGCAGCCGGGCCTCTTCCGCCGGGCCGCCGCACTCCCAGGCGATGAGCGCCTTGTTGAGGAAGGCGCGCCCCTCCGGCACCGAGGACGGCAGGGCCGGCAGATCGGTGGTGAGCGCCGCCAGCGGGGCGGCCGGAAGCTGCGCCAGCAGCAGGGTCACGTCGTCGTCGTGGCTGTCGGCGTCGGGCAGCAGACTGGTCAGGACGTGGTCCGCCGCGCTCTCCAGACAGGGTGCGTCGACGACGAACGAGTCCAGGACGGAGGTGAGTTGGCCGAGGCGCTCCTCGATGTCGCTGCCGGGTGTCTCGATCAGCCCGTCGGTGTAGAGGACGAGCGTGGCGCCGGGCGGTATGTCCGCGCAGGACTGCTCGTAGAGGATGCCGCCGACGCCGAGCGGAGCGTTCACCGGGGTCCGCAGACCGCTCACCCCGCAGCCCGGGGGAGCGACCAGGACGGGCAGATGGCCGGCCGAGCAGACGGTGACCGTGCCGCTGTCCGGGGCGACGACCAGATAGCAGCAGGTGACCAGCTGGTCGGGGACGTCGAGGTCGGCGACACAGGTGTCCAGGGCCTGCATCAGCTGGCGGGGCTGCATGCCGGTCTTGGCCAGGGCGTGCGCGGCGGAACGCAACTGGCCCATCACGGCGGCGGCTTCCAGCCCGCGGCCCATCACGTCGCCGATCAGGACCCCCACCCGGCCGGCCCCCAGCGGGATCAGGTCGAACCAGTCGCCGCCCACGCCCGCACCCTGGGTCGCCGGCCGGTACCGGCTCGCCGTGGCCAGCCCGGGGATCGTGGCCGGCGTGCCCATCAGGCTGCGCTGGAGGGTCAGCGCGATGTGCCGCTGCTGCTCGTAGAGGATGGTGAGTTCGGCCTCGGCCCGTTTGCGGTCGCTGATGTCCCGGACGATGGCGCAGGCGCCGACGACCCGTCCGCCGGTGTCGCGGGTGGGCCACAGGGTAACGTCGACGTCCAGCAGCTCGCCGCCGCGGGTCAGGCGCAGGGTCTCGAAGTGCTCGACCTTCTCCCCGTGCCGCAGCCGCTCCAGGAGGGCGGTGACCTCCTCGCGCGTCTCCCTCGGGGCCAGGACGGAGACATGGCGGCCGATGGCCTCCTGGGCGGTGTAGCCGTACAGGCTCTGCGCGGCGGCGTTCCAGTAGGTGATGTACCCGTCGAGGGTCTTGGCGAGGATCGCGTCCTGGGAGGACTCGACGAGCGCGGCGAGCTCGTTGATCCGGGCCTCGGCCGCCCTGCGGTCACTGACGTCGCGGACCGCGGCGGACACCAGCAGCCCGTCCGCGGTCTCCAGCGGGCTCAGGCTGATCTCGACGGGGAACTCGGTGCCGTCCTTGCGCAGCCCGTGCAGATCGAGTCCGGCGCCCATGGGCCGGACCTGCCGGTTGGCGGTGTATCCGCCGCGGTGCCGGGTGTGGTGCGGGCGGAAGCGGTGCGGGATCAGCAACTCCACCGGATGGCCGAGGAGTTCCTCGCGGCGGTAGCCGAACAGGGCCTCGGTCTGGGCGTTGACGAGTTTGATGATGCCGCCGTCGTCCACGATGACCATCGCGTCCGGTGCCGCTTCCAGAAGACCGCGGAACCGGTCCTCGTCGGCTCCCGGCCGGAGCCCCCCTCCACAGGCGCACGGTGTCCGCTCCCCGCCGCCCGCCTCGTCCCGTACCGGAACCAGGTCCATGCCATTCCCCATCCGCCGCCGGTGATGGTGCGGGTCATCTCACCGCACCCGGACGGGACCCGGGACGCTATGTCGCTTACTGTCCGTACCCTGGCGGAACCTGTCCGCCGCATATGCGCACGATGGCCGTCCCACAGCGCTACGACGTTCACCGGCCGAGCCTGAGACCGTGTACGGCGCTCATGAGCCAGGCCCGACCGGATGCGGTGACGGCTGACGGATGCTCTTCGTCCTCCTCTTCTACGAGGCCATGGGCGCCGCGGGCGAGGCGTCCCCCGCGTCAGGAGGCGTCCGGCAGCCACAGGTCGGGGCCGAACACCTCGTAGCGGATGTGACGGGATGGGACGCCGAGGGCGAGCAGTTGGGTGCGGACGGCGCGCATGAACGGCAGCGGGCCGCACAGGTACACGGTCGCGTCGGCGGGCACGTCGACCCCGTCGAGGTCCATCAGGCCGGAGCGGGCCCCGGGTTCGGCGATGCCGGAACGCTCGTACCAGAACACCGCGTCCGCCCGCGGCAGCAGCTCGGTCAGGGTGCGCGTCTCGGTGCGCAGGGCGTGGGTGCCGGGGGAGTCGTCGGCGTGCAGGACCAGGACCCGGCGGGTGGAGCCGGTGGCGGCCAGGTGGGCCAGCATGCCGACCATGGGCGTGCAGCCGATGCCGGCGGAGGCGAGGACGAGCGGGGTGTCCGACTCGTCGAGGGCGACGTCGCCGAACGGCATGGACAGGGTCAGCTCGTCGCCGGCCCGCACGGTGCCGTGCAGCAGCGTCGACACCTCTCCGCCGCCCACCCGCTTGACGGTGATCCGCCGCAGCTCGCCACCCGGGTCGCCGGACAGGCTGTACTGGCGCAACTGGCGCACGCCGTCCGGCATCAGGGCCCGGACGCTCACGTACTGTCCGGCCTTCGCCGCGGGGGCCGGGCCGCCGTCGGCCGGACGCAGGACGAAGGAGACGACGTCCGCGGTCTCCTCGTGGCGCCCGACAACCGTCCACGGCCGCCACACGTCCCCGGGCACGACGCCGGCCTCCTGGTAGAGACGGGACTCCTGGGCGATGAGCGCGCCGGCCATCAGCCAGTACACCTCGTCCCAGGCCGCGGCCACCTCGGGGGTGACCGCGTCGCCGAGCACCTCGGCGATCGCCCCGAACAGGTACTTGTGGACGATCGTGTACTGGTCGTCGGTGACCCCGACCGCGGTGTGCTTGTGGGCGATCCGCGCCAGCAGCGCGTCCGGACGGACGTCCGGGTCGGCGAGGAGCGCGGTCGCGAAGCCCGCTATCGACCCGGCCAGGGCCCGGCGCTGGGCGCCGCTCGCCTGGTTGCCCCGGTTGAACATCCCGTCCAGCAGTTCGGGGCGGTCGCGGAACATCGCGCCGTAGAAGCGCGTGGTGATCTCGTCGAGGGCTCCGGCCACGGCGGGCAGCGTGGCCCGGACGACGGCGGCGGACTCTGCGGACAGCATGAAGCCTCCGGGGATGAGGGATGAGGGGGGAACGCGGAAGTGCGGGGCACGGCCCCGCCGCACACCACCTTCGTCCCCGGGCCCCTGTGCGCCCCAGGGCCCGATGGGGACGGGACCCAGGGCCGACAGGCCCTACGGCAGGGGGTCCCTCGGTGCCCCGAGACAGCCGCGGGCGACCGGCGAAGGCGTCGAATTCGCTGTCTGGGATGGCAGTTCCGGTCCATCGAACGGTCCGGTCACGCCGGTGTCCGGTCGAAGTCCGGCCGTCACGGATCAGTCCCGGAGAGTCGCTTTTCGCGGGCGGACCGCGTGCGTACGGTCCGGGGCATCGAGGCGGGCCGGCGGTGCCGGTCCGTCGCAGTCAACGCAGCGCAAGGGAGGCACTGTGGCGAGTGTGGAAGTGTCGCTGAAGGAGATGATGGCCGGGGTCGAGGGGGCTCTGGGAGCCGCGGTCGTCGACTACACCAGCGGAATGGCGCTGGGCACCCTGGGCGGGAGCAAGGACCTGGACCTGACGGTCGCCGCGGCCGGCAACACGGACGTCGTCCGGGCCAAGGTGCGCACCATGGAGCAGGTCGGCCTCAAGGGCCGGATCGAGGACATGCTGATCACGCTGGACAACCAGTACCACCTGATCCGCCCGGTCACCGGCCGCAGCGGCAACGGCCTGTTCCTCTACCTCGTCCTCGACAAGGCCCGCTCGAACCTGGCCATGGCCCGGCACCAGCTCAAACGGGTCGAGGAGGGCATCGAGATCTGACTCGGGCGCCGCTGCCGGGGCCACCGCTGCCCTTCATGTGAAGACTTCTTCAAGTCACCACATCAGCATGGTTCCAATGTGTGTTCGCGCACGGCCCGGGGGGTGAAGGATCGGCGTCCGAGGGTGGCCTGTGGTGCGGCGGCGCCCCCTCAGGTGCCGTCGCACCCCGGCAGCCGCAGTCCCTCCAGCCGACAAGGAGCGAGCATCCATGCAGGCCCCCCTCTACCAGGTCAAGGCGGAGTTCTTCCGCATGCTCGGCCACCCCGTGCGGATCAGGGTGCTGGAGCTCCTTCAGCACGGACCGGTGTCCGTACGGGACCTGCTCGCCGACATCGAGATCGAACCGTCCAGCCTGTCGCAGCAACTGGCGGTGCTGCGACGCTCCGGCATCGTCGTGTCCATGCGGGAAGGCTCCACCGTCCGCTACGCGCTCGCCGGCGGCGATGTCGCCGAACTGCTGCGCGCCGCCCGTCGGATCCTCACCGAGCTGCTCGCCGGCCAGAACGAGCTGCTCGCCGAACTCCGGCAGGCGGACGCCCCCGCCGAACCCCTGCGCACCAGCGGATGACCCAGGTGGGGGTCACAGACTCGCCGCGTGGTCCGGGACGTAGGTCTGGAGATCACGTGGTGTGCGTTCGTAGCCGGTGGACGCCGGGCGCTCCGGGAGCTCCAGCACCGGCGGCGGGACCTCCTGGTACGGCACGGAGTCCAGCAGATGGGCGATCATGTTCAGCCGCGCCCGCCTCTTCTCGTCGCTCTCGACGACGAACCACGGTGCCTCGGTGATGTCGGTGTGCACCATCATCTCGTCCTTGGCCCGGGAGTACGCCTCCCAGCGGCTGAGCGACTCCAGGTCCATCGGGGACAGCTTCCAGCGGCGCAGCGGGTCGTCGAGCCGGCGCCGGAAACGGTCCTGCTGCTCGGTGTCGCTCACCGAGAACCAGTACTTGCGCAGCAGGATCCCGTCCTCCACCAGCATCCGCTCGAAGACCGGGCACTGGCGCAGGAACAGCTGGTACTCCTCCTTGGTGCAGAAGCCCATCACATGCTCCACGCCGGCCCGGTTGTACCAGGACCGGTCGAACAGCACGATCTCGCCGGCGGCCGGGAGATGTTCGACGTACCGCTGGAAGTACCACTGCGTCCGCTCCCGCTCGGTCGGCTTCGGCAGTGCCGCGATCCGCGCGACACGGGGGTTGAGATGCTCGGCGACCCGCTTGATCGTGCCGCCCTTGCCGGCCGCATCCCGCCCCTCGAAGACGACGACCAGCCGCGCGCCCTCCGCCCGCACCCACTCCTGGAGCTTCACCAACTCGGTCTGCAACCGGAGCAGTTCCCGCTCATAGACCTTCCGCCCCAGCTTCTCCTTCGCCTTACCGGCCATGCCGTCCACCCATTTCTTCGCATACGTGGTCGAGTCCCCGTGTCGGCACAGTACTGGCCGACCAGCGCGGGAACAGGCAGGCCGGCGCCGACGCCACGCGCGTGTGCGACGGGTGCGGGCGCGCTAGGAGTCGGACCAGCGGGCCGGGTGGCCGGAAGGGGACGTCGTGAGCCAGGTTCCGTCTCCGAGGGGGTGCAGGTCGTAGGCGTGCTCCGCGTGGGCGTCGAACGGCGTGGGGGTGCCGGCCGAGCGTATGTCGACGCGGTAGTGGCGGAACCACTCCTCCTCGTCCTCGGTCTCGCCGCCGAGGGTGACGATGACGGTGTCCTGGGTCAGATAGCCGCCGCTCCATTCCACGGAGGTCTCGTCCGAGTCGTGTCCGAAGGCCTCGACGCAGAGGGTGAGCGTCGATTCGCCGTCCGGGTAGGTGTGGAGGGAGACGTCACCCTGGTCGTGGTCCACCGTCATGAACGCGCTCCCGTCGGGTGACAGGGCGATGAGACACCGGTCGCTCCAGGGGTAGCGGACCAGATCCAGCCGGTGGCCGGTGAGGGTCGCGCGGTGGATGACCGAGCCGTCCTGCCCTTCTCCGATGTCGAGGAGGACCGCGTCGCCCGCCGGGTGCAGAAGATGGTGGCCGCCGTGCCCGACGGTCTCCAGCTCCGCCTGCGCGAGTATCGCTCCGGTTCCGGCGTCCAGGGCGACCCAGCGGTCGGGCCCGCCGCGGTCGGCCATGGCGTCCGGCCGGTACACCCACACCGTCCGGCCGTCCGTCGACAGCGCGCAGCTCGGCCGGTGCCCGTACCGCCGCCGCGACCGCGGCTCGAACACCGACCGCCAGACCTCGGTCCCCTCCGGTGTCAGGCAGACGACCGCGTGGAGCGTCGTGTAGTAGGCGCGCCGGAGATCGGCGGCGGCGGTGTGTCCCACGACGTCGTCCCCGTCGGCCGGCCGCCAGGTCATGGCAGGGGCCAGGACGCCGGTGGCGTCGACGGCCAGGTCGTAGGCGTGGACACGTCCGTCGACGAGCCGCGTGATGATCCGAGCGGGGGAGGGAGGCTGAGCCATGTCCGGGAGCGTAACGTCCCCGTCTATCTTGCAGCGGGGTAAGAGATCGACGTGAACCCCCGGCAGGCCCTGCCGCCGTTCTGGATCTTGTGTGTACCGTCCAGCCTGTGTCGAGCGGTGGTCGTCCCAACTGCCGCTCTACGCGCGAAGATTCGGCACCCGCACCGCCTCCCGTCCCCCCACTCATGGAGGTTCATCGCATGCTCGGCCTGGGCAAGTCCCCCCGCAGACTCACCACCGCTGTCACCGTGTTCGGCCTGCTGGCCGCGGGTGCCGCCGTCCAGGCGGCCACCGTGACCCCGGCCGCCGCGGCCACCCCCCACCGGGTCCTGTTCGACAACGCCCACGCGGAGACGGCGGGCAACGCCGACTGGATCGTCTCCACTAGCCAGCCCGACCCGCTGGGCCAGGACTCCTCACCGTCCTCCGAGACCGACTGGACCGGCGCCCTGTCGTCCTGGGGTGTCGCCCTTCAGGAGAGCGGCGACTACAGCCTGAAGACACTGCCGTCCGGCTCCGGCCTCACCTACGGCGGCTCTGGCGCGCAGGACCTGGCGAACTTCGACACGCTGGTGCTCCCCGAGCCCAACACGCTGTTCACGGCATCGGAGAAGACGGCGATCATGAACTTCGTGAAGAACGGCGGCGGTCTGTTCATGATCTCCGACCACACCGGTGCCGACCGCAACAACGACGGTGAGGACGCGGTCGAGATCCTCAACGACCTGATGACCAACAACAGCGTCGACTCCACCGACCCGTTCGGTTTCTCCATCGACTCGCTCAGCATCAGCTCCGACTACCCGAGCGCCATCAGCGACAGCGCCAACGCGGTGCTGCACGGTTCTTTCGGCACCGTCACCAAGAGCCTGATCGCCAGCGGCACGACGGCCACGCTCAAGCCCGCCGACAACTCCTCGGTCAAGGGCCTGCTCTACCGCACCGGTTACTCCGGCAACACCGGCGCGTTCTTCGCCACCAGCACCTTCGGCAGCGGCCGGGTCGCGTTCTGGGGCGACAGTTCCCCGATCGACGACGGCACGGGTCAGTCGGGGAACACGCTCTACGACGGCTGGAACGACTCCGGCGCCACCAACGCCGCCCTCGCCCTCAACGCCACCGAATGGCTCTCGTCCTGAGCTGAGCCGAGAGCCCGAGTGATGCGGTGGGCGGCCCCGGGACACCTGCCCGGGGCCGCCCTCGCGCGTCAGCTGTCGACGCGATGCACGCGCTGGCTGCTCAGCTCGTAGCGCGCGCCCACGACGGCCAGTTGCCCGCCCGCCACCTTTGCCGCGAGGTCGGGCTCGGCCGCCAGCCGGGCCGAGACCGCGCGGACGTTGGCGTCGATCGTCGCGTCGATACGCGCGGCGCCTTCCTTCGTGTGATCGATGTTCGGTCGTATCTGGTCGGCCAGGTACTGGATGTGAGAGGGCAGTTGCGCGCCCGACTCCTCCGCCTCCACCGCCGCCCGCACCGCGCCGCACGACTGGTGGCCGAGGACGAGGACCAGCGGTATCGCCAGTTCGAGCACCCCGTACGCGATGCTGCCGAGCACGGCCTCGTCCAGGACCTCGCCGGCGCTGCGCACGGTCATCAGGTCGCCGAGTCCCTGGTCGAAGACCAGCTCGGGAGGGACCCGGGAGTCTATGCAGCCGAGGACGACCGCGAAGGGGTGCTGGCCGGAGACCAGGGCCTGGCGGGTGGCCGGTGTCTCGTCCGGATGCCGCTCGTGGAAGGTGCGCCAGCGGCGGTTGCCCGCGGCCAGTTCCCGCAGCGCCGCGTCGGGTGTGTCGGGGCGAGGGTGCGACTTCGGGGAGGCGGCGGAGGCCGGGGACGCGGCGAGGGTGAGGCCGGTGCCGAGAGCCGCGGCGCCGGTCAGTCCGGCCCGCAGGAACGTACGGCGGACGGGTCTGTCGGGGGTGGCTTGAGAGTTCACGGAGAGGAACGTATGTCCGAGTCCGGCCGTGATCCGTCCCGTTGCCAACAGCAGGGCAAAACAGGGGAGAAGCATGACCTTCACCGTGGTGCCTGTGCACTGCATTTGAGACAACCTGGCCGAAGGAAAGGTGCAGACCTATTCGGCGGAGCGCCCTTTGCGCAGGCTGCCTCACTTCGAGTTCGGGCGTGCGGGCATGTGAATGAGTCAGGCGTGAATTTCGCCTCGTACCGTCCGTTGATAGTTCAACGGACCCGCTGCGAGAATCCCCGTCCCGGTCTTAGATCAGTGAATTCGAGAATTCACGACCTCTCCCCACGAACTCCTCCCCGCGCACCCCCACGAAGCCCGCGAAGAAGGTACACCGTGTCACGGCACCCCCTGGGATTCGGCGGCCCGCCGCCCTCTCCCGAGGCGACACCCGCGCAGGCCCAGCGACCGACAGTGGCGAACGATCCCGCGTATCTGTCGCTCCGGCACGCCCACCGGCGATTCGGAGTGAAAGCGACCGCGACTGCGGTCGGTGGATTTCTCCTCTACGTCCTGCTGTCCGGTTTCACGCCCGGTCTGATGAACCGTTCCCTGAGCGGCCATCTCACCCTGGGCCTCGCCCTGGGGCTCGGGCAGTTCGTGCTGATGGCGGTCATCGTGTGGCGCTATCTCGTCCATCTGCGTACACGGGTCACCCCCGTGGTCCGTGGTCTGCGCGGACTCGCCCGCCACCACGGGGCGACCGGCGCGGGGCGCGGCCCGGCGCACACCGAGCCACCGGCCGCCCCGTACGACCGGGGGTACCGCTCGTGGTGACGACCGGTGCCGCGGTCGTGGGCCGCATCGGCCTACAGCTGACCCTCGTGCTCTTCCTGTCCGTGGTCGTCGTGACCCTGTTCGCCGCCCTGCTCACCGCGCCTCAGCGCGACGAGATCGGCGAGTTCTACCTCGGCAACCGGGCCATGTCCCCGCTGCGCAACGGGCTGGCGATGTGCGGGGACTATCTGTCCGCCGCGACGCTCCTCGGCAGCACCGGCCTGGTCGCCCTCACCGGCTACGACGGACTGCTCTACCTCTGCGGAACCGCCGTCGCCTGGATGATGGTCCTGCTGCTGATCGCCGAACCCCTGCGCAACACGGGCAGGTTCACCCTCGGCGACACCATCGCGCTGCGCCTGCCGCGCGGACAGCGGCCGGTGCGGCTCGCGCTCGCCGTCTGTACCCTGGCCGTCGCCACCCTCTACCTGGTGGCCCAACTGGTCGGCAGTATCGCCCTGTTGACCCAGTTCACCGGCGAACCGAGTGCCACCACCCGCACGTTGTGCGTGGTCGTCATCGGCACGATCGTCATCGTGTACGCCGCCATCGGCGGTATGCCGGGCGCCACGTTCATCCAGGTCGTCAAGGCCGTGATGCTGATCTCGGGGGTCACCGTGACCGCCGTGATGGTGCTGCACCGCTTCGACTGGAACATCGACGCCCTGCTCGCCGCCGCCGCCGACAACAGCGGTGAGGGCAGCCGGTTCCTTGAGCCAGGACTGCGCTACGGCGCCAGCACCACCAGCAAACTCGACTTCTTCAGCCTCCAGTTGGCGATCGTGCTCGGCCTCGCCGCGCTCCCGCACGTCATGATGCGGCTGCTCGCCCCGAAACAGGTCGCCGTCCTGCGCACCTCGGTGGTGTGGGCCATGGGCCTGGTCAGCCTCGTCTGCCTCGCCGCGGGCATCCTGGGCCTCGGCGCCACCGCCATCGTCGGCCGGGACGCCATCGCGCAGACCGACCGCAAGGGTGACGCGGCCGTCCTGCTGCTGGCGCAGAACCTGGGCGGCGGCCTGCTCACCGCACTCCTGTCCTGCCTGGCCTTCGTCACCCTGCTCGCGGTCGCGGCCGGCCTCACCCTGGCCGCGGCCTCCTCCCTCGCCCACGACCTCTACGGCGAGGTCATCCGCAAGGGCAGGGCGAAGGAGACGGAGGAACTCGCCGTGGCCCGCCTCTCGGCCGCCGCCATCGGCATCCTCGGCATGCTGCTCGCCCTGATCGCCTGGGGCGCCAACACCGCCACGCTGGCGTTCCTGGCCTTCGCCATCGCCGCGTCCGCTCTGTTGCCGACCCTCGTCTACACCCTGTTCTGGCGGCGCTTCACCGCGCAGGGCGCACTGCTGAGCCTGTGCGGCGGACTGGTGAGCTCCGTCCTGCTCGTCGTGTTCTCGCCGGTCGTCTCCGCCACTGCCTCCTCGCTCTATCCGACGGCGGATTTCGCCTGGTTCCCGCTCCAGAACCCGGGCATCGTCTCCATCCCGGCGGGCTTTCTGCTCGGTTGGCTGGGGTCCGTACTGACCCGCCCCGAAATGCCGGAAAACTATGCCGACTTCGAGGTTCGTACGCTGGTGGGAATCGAAGAGAAGTAATCGGATGCCCGCCCCTTGGGGGAGTTGGATGGGGGACCTGTGGAGTTTTAGTCGACCGCCCTTACGGACTTGCCACGCCAACTCCCGTGCAGTAATTAGGTGGATCATGAATTTGTTCAGCCGTGGTACTCCGTTCCGCCGAGCGGAGCCCACAGTCACCCCCCAACCCCCCACCGGCCGTCCGGGTGCCCCCACCGCACTTCTCCCGGATCCCGCCCTGGCCGCCCTGACCGGTGAATGGGTCATCGACCCGGCGCACAGCAGAATCGGTTTTTCGGTACGGCACGCCATGGTGACCACCGTGCGCGGAGCCTTCGCGGAGTACCAGAGCCGGCTCTACTTCGACGGCCGTGACCCGTCCCGCTCGCAGGCGGAGATCACGGTGTCCACGGCCAGCGTCGACACCGGCGTGGAGCAACGGGACGCGCACCTGGTGGGCCGCGACTTCTTCGACTCGGCGAACCACCCGCGGATGCGCTTCAAGAGCACCGCGGTGGAACCCCTCGGTGACGATGTCTACCGGATGTCCGGCGACCTCACCATCAAGGCCACCACCCGCCCCGTCGACCTCGAACTCACCTACATCGGCCAGGTCACCGACCCCTTCGGCTACCAGCGCGCGGGTTTCGACGGCACCACGACGATCGACCGCACGGAATGGGGCCTGAACTACAGCTCCAGGCTGGCCGAGGGCGGGGCCATGGTCAGCGAGAAGGTACGCCTCCAGTTCGACATCGCGGCGATCCGCACGGCTCCCATCGGCTGAGCCCCGTTCCCCTCCGGCGATAACATCATGATCATGGCGGACTGGGAACTCCGAGCGGCATCCACGGCGGATCTCGAATCGATCGTCGAGATCCGTGCCGTCGTCATGAGGGCGGACCTCGAGCGGCTCGGGCGATACGACGGAGACCGGGTACGGCAGCGCCTGCGCGACGCGTACCAGCCGGCGCACACCTGGGCGATCGAGGTGGCCGGTGCCCTGGTGGGCTGCGTGGCGCTGCGGCCGGCCGCCGACGCCTACTGGCTGGAGCACTTCCTCCTCGCCCCGGACCTCCAGGGCCGGGGCATCGGCTCGGCCGTCCTGAGCGGCCTGCTGGAACGCCCCGACCGGGAGGGCGCCCTGACCCGGCTGAACGTGCTTCAGGGCAGCGCGGCCCGCCGACTGTACGAGCGACACGGATTCGTGACGGAGTCCGAGGACGAGGTGGACGTGTTCATGGTCCGCACCCCGGCGCCTCGCACCCCCTGATCCGCGTCAGCGACGCTGCCGCAGCAGCCGGCCGAAGCCGGCGGTCTCCAGACGCTGGGCGAGCGCGGCGCTGTCGATGCCGAACTCGGCGGCCGTGTCCGCGAGATGCCAGTCGTGCGCGGCGAGACGGCTGAGCAGGAAACCGCGCCGGACCTGGTTCTCGGAGAGCCGGAAGGTCTTGAGGTAGACGGTCCGGCCGTGCTCGTCGGTGATCGCCTCCCCGATGTGGTTGTCCTGCTTGGGACGGAACTCGGGCAGGAACCGGGAGAGCGTGAACCGTCCCATCCGCCGCACCGGCTGCCAGACGCTCTCCTGCTCCACCAGGCCGGCCGCCATGGTCGTGTCGTGGAACTCCGCCCAGCGGTCCGTCTCCTCCGCGGCTGCCGCCCGCAACTCGCCCAGCGAACGGATGCCGGTCCCGGCGATGCGCGCCCGGAAGTCCGCCACCGGCGGCATCAGCGTCGCGTAGTGGTGCACCAGGTCGCCGTACAGATCCTGGACCAGCGTCGGATGCAGCGTGCGGTAGTCCTCCGGATGCGGCACCACGAACGCGGCGGCCAGCGCGTCGGCCAGATAGACGAGGACCCCGCACTGACCGGGGTGGATCTCGAAGACGCTCAGCGCGTCCGCCAGCCCCGGCACGTGCAGCCCGAGGTAGGCGGCCTCGACGCGCGGCGAAAGACCCTGCCGTACGGCCTGCCGCGACCACTCCTCCCACGCGATGGTGGGACCGCCGAAGTGCAGGGCGAGATAGCCCTCCAGCGCGAGGTGCAGCGGCAGGAACCGCAGCCGTCGCCGGGCCTCCTGACGTGCCATCCGCCGATGGAAGTGCAGCTCCACCGCCGCCACCGACTCCTGCTCGGCCCGGCCCGCGGAGAGCTGGGTGCCGTAGGCGGCGGCGGGAGAGCCGTCCCCGGTCCACTCGGCGACGAAGCTGTGCGGGATGTAGGAGCAGTAACTGCCCTTGCGGCCCAGGTCGACCACCCCGTGACCGGCATGGATCCGCGGGTGCAGCCGCAGGTCCGCCACCGGCTCGTCCCGCACCAGCGGCACCAGCCGTACCGCACCCCACACCTGGGAGGGCCGCGTCCGCAGCCCGTCGAACAGGTCGGCGGGGGCATGGCCTTTGCTGTACGGCGTCATCGCGCACCCCCGGCCGAGGCCCGCCGTGCCGGCACGGCGGTGAGCCGCTCCGCGCGGGCGTCCAGGTAGGCCGTCAGCTCGGCCGGCCCGGTCCGCCCCTCGGCGAACTGCGCGATCTCGACGAGCGCCGGCAGATCCTCCGCGTCCCGCACGCCCGCGGTCGGCACGCTCGGGGCGAGCCGTCGTACGTCGAAGTCGTCCGCGTCGTAGACCGGGTTGAGGTGGACCACGCTGGTGCGGCGCTCCGGATCGAGGCGGGTGCGCCAGACGCGGAGCACCTCGGCGGCGAGCCCGGGCGGGGCGTTGTCCCAGCCGTCCGAGACGATGACCAGCCGGTCCGGAGCCGTCTCCAGCGCGTCGAGGATCCGCTCGCCCAGCGGGGTCGGACCCACGGGATGCGCGAGGAGCGCCTCACGGCGGCCGGAGGTCCACAGCCCGGCATAGCGGCCGGCGAGCGCTTCGAGGAGGTAGTGACAGGCGAGGGCGACCGCCAGCGGCCGACGCCGCTTCACGCCCGAACCGTAGGAGGAGAAGCTATCGTCCAGCACGGCCGTCACCCGGCCCCACGTCCCCCGGTGCGCGCCGGCCACCCGCACGGCGGCGGCCCGCAGCGCGCCGGTGAGTTCCTCGCGCCGCTCGACGCGCTCCGCGGCGGGCAGGGACAGCACATAGCCGGCGAGCCGTGTCAGCGGCATCCGCGCCAGGTCGACCCTGACCGCGTCCGCGACCCCTCGCCGCTCGGCCGTCTCCTGGAGCCGCAGCGCCTCAAGACGCGTCAGCCGGGGCGCGATCCGCTCCAGGAAGACGCCACGCGCGATGCCGTGCCTGGCCGCGAAGCCCTCGGCCACGGTGTACGGCAGCTCGTACAGGGCCGACTGCTCGTAGTGCGCCCGGCGCCAGGCCTCCAGGATCGGGGTGTCGTAGTGGGCACGGCTCAGCGGCGCGAACAGGAACGTGCCGAGCTCCCCGTCGCCCGGGGACAGATGCGCGTGCCGCAGGGCCTGCTTGAGGCCGCTGCGGTACTTGACCGCGTCGAAGGCCAGATCGGGACGGGCGGCCAGCCAGTCGCGCAGCAGCGCGCGAGTGCGGCGGTTGTTCACCCCGGCGCGGCGCAGCGCGCGGAAGAGTCCGTAGACCCGCTGGGGCGGCAGCAGCGCCAGCCGCCCCGCGATCAGCCGGCCTTCACCGCGACGCTGCTCCACGGTGGCATCGGCGGAGGTCTCCAGCAGCCTGCGCACGATCAGCGCGGCGTTGTGGTCGTTGATGTCGAGCGCCAGCACGCCCGCGTACAGATCGCGGTAGTTGCCGAGCATGTACGCGTGCAGGAAGTCGAGCGAGAGCCGCTGCGTGTCCGCGTCGGCGTGGAACTCGCGCTGCCCGGTCGCGGTGATCGCCGCGTTGACGAAGAGCAGTACGTCGTCGGCCGCGACGAGATCCCCGTACGACTCCATGCCTTTTCCCCGCCCCCTTCGGTCCGGATGCCGGCCGGGGAATGGGGGCACGAGCTGCGAATCATTGCTGTACAGGCAGGTTCCGGAAGTCGCGCCGAAGTCCCGCGGCCGGCGCTCGGACGCTAACACGCCGCCGACCTGCGGTTCCACGGCATTTACGCGGTGCCGTCCCTGCGCGCCCGCCACAGGTCGCGCAGGAGGGCGATCTCGGCCATGTGGTGGATGAACTCGAGGTTGGCCCCCGACAGCACGCCGATGTACGGCTCGTCGGCGTCGGAGCCGTACGGGTACTGGGAGAAGCCGACCGTGTCGAGCTGCTCCTCGGTCATCCGGCCGACGCTCTCGCGCCAGCGGTCGATCACCGGCCAGAACCGCTCCAGGGTCACGGCCGCCGAGGGCGAGAAGTCGACCATCAGCTTCGGATCCTGCCGCCGCTCCCCGAAGGCCCACTCCCACGCGCCCGCGAACTCGAAATGCAGATGGCCGAGGCGCCACGCGATGGTGGTGACCGGGGTCTTGTCGGGCTCCAGCGGGCCGGTGTGATCGAGGATCTCCTGGACCCGCTCCACGCTGACGCTCCAGTCGGCGGCGATCTTCTCGACGGACATGCCGGAGGCCGCCTGCCGGCCGACCTCCTCGTACTCGTTGGACGGAATGTCCGCCGCGCCGAGGTCGAGCACCCAGTCACCCGGCCCGAACGCCCTGGGCGTCACCGCCTCACCGCGCCGTCGCAGCGACCAGCAGTCGGGTACGGGCTCCCACAGGTACTCCTCGTCGCCGAGGCCGATGAGCCGGACCTGGGCCATCTCCCTGGCGCGGTCGAACTGGTCGAGCAGCAGGCTGAAGCGGTCGGTGCGTGAGCCGGGCGTGTCCATGGGGTTCCCCTCGCGGTCGTGTGTCGCGTCCCAGGTGCGCGGGCGGAGCCTATGGGCTCGGCTTCCGGCCGGGCGAGTGAATTAGCGGCCGGGGAAGTGAGGTTGTGGCGGCGCGGCCTAGGCTTTTCCCGCCACCGGACCGACCTGGAGGAACACCGCCGTGTCCTACCCCGCCGCACCCCCGTACCCGTACCGCGATGCCCACGATCCGGACGAGGCACCCGCACCGCACGCCCTGCTCAAGCCGGTGCTCGGCCTGCTGGGTACCTGGCACGGCCGGGGCCGGGGCGGATATCCGACCCTGGACGGGGACTTCGCCTACGCGCAGGAGGTCACCTTCAGCCATGACGGCCGGCCCTTCCTCCGCTACGAGGCGCGGGCCTGGCTGATCGACGCGGACGACACGCCGCTGCGCCCGGCGGCCCGCGAGAGCGGCTGGTGGCGGCTCCAGCCGGACGGCCGGGTGGAGGCCCTGATCACCCAGCCCACCGGTATCGCGGAAATCGCCGTAGGGCACGCGGAGGAGGGCGCGGTCGACCTGTCCACCCACCAGGTGGCCCTCACCCCGACGGCCAAGGAGGTCGAGGCCACCCGCCGCCGCTACACGCTCACCGGCGAGGACACGCTCACGTTCGTCCACGATCTCGCGGCGGTCGGACAGCCGTTGCAGCACCATCTCTCGGCACAACTGCGGCGCGGGAGTCAGGGCTGACCGCTGCCCGCGAAGGGTTCACCGTGGTGGGCGGCCGGGATAAAGTCCCCCGACCGAATTCCGGCACAGCACAGTTCACCACGGGGGGATCTGCCATGACCGGTACCGACGACGGTGCCTACGAGGGTTTCACGGCCGAGGAGCGGGCCGCGATGAAGGACCACGCGCGGGAGATGAAGACGGCCGCGCGGCGGCGTTCGAACGCGGACAAGGCGGCGGAGGCCGAGAGGGACGTGCTCGCGAAGATCGCCGAGATGCGGGACTCGGACCGGGTGATGGCCGAACGGGTGCACGCCGTTGTCGCCGCCGCCGCACCGGCCCTCGCGCCCAAGCTCTGGTACGGCATGCCGGCCTACGCGCGGGACGGCAAGGTCGTCTGCTTCTTCCAGAGCGCGGAGAAGTTCAAGGCGCGCTACGCGACGCTCGGTTTCAGTGATCTGGCCCATCTGGACGAGGGCACGATGTGGGCGGCCGGGTTCGCTCTGACCGAGGTGACGGCCGAGGTGGAGGAACGGATCGGCGCGCTCGTGAAGCGCGCGGTGGGCTGAGGCGGCAGGAGGGGCGCGGGCCCCGGGCGGGCCCGCGCCAACACGGCGGGGAACTCCGACCGTTGACCACCGGCGACATCGATTGTTCGGCCTGTCGGACATTGTTCGAAACCTCTTGACGCTGCCCCACAACCCGATTGACACTCTCGCAACACGACGTCATCCAGCCGAAACGTCAGGGCGCCCTTGGCCGAGGCGCCTGTTCCCGGCTGACTCCCGCTTGCCCTCCGCTCCCCCCCCGTCAGCCATGCCTCAGCAGGGAAACCCCACATGACGCACCTCGCACGTCCGCGTACCCGCGCGAGACGCTGGGCGGGCCGCCTCGCGGGCCTGACCGCCGTGTCGCTGCTCCTGGGCCTCGCCGCCCCCGTCACCTCCGCGACCGCGGCGACCGAGGCCGGATCCGCGGACGCCACCCACGGCCTGGCCCTCTGGTACAAGCTCGACGCCGCCTCCGGCAGCACCGTCACCGACGCCTCCGGCAACGGCCGCGACGGCACGGTCAGCGGCACCGCCGACTGGTCGGGCACCGGCCAGGGCCTCGCCTTCAACGGCTCCGACACCTACGTCAAGGTGCCGAACGACGTCATGAAGGGCATGGCCTCGATCACCGTCTCGACGGACGTGCTGATCGACTCGGCGCAGACCACCCCGTACTTCATCTACGGCTTCGGCAACTCCAGCGCGAGCAACGGGAACGGCTACCTGTTCACCACAGGCAACTCGTACCGCACCTCGATCGCGACCGGCAACTGGTCGACGGAGCAGACCACCAAGCCGTCTGACGCGCACAACCTGACCCGCGCGGTGTGGAAGCACCTCACCTACACGCAGACCGGTTCGACGGCCGTGCTGTACGAGGACGGCGTCGAGGTCGGCCGCAACACCTCGGTCACCATCACCCCCGGCGCCATCGGCTCCGGCACCACCACCGCCAACTACATAGGCAAGTCCGTCTACTCGGGCGACAAGCTCTTCAAGGGCCGCGTCCGCGACTTCAGGGTCTACGACCGCGCCCTGGACGCCGCCGAGGTCGAGCAGCTCTCGCTCCCCGTGGCCACCCAGGGCGTCGCCGACGACAAGGCGGCCCTCGACCTCGGCGACACCGGCGCCGTCACCGCCGACCTGGACCTGCCGAAGACCGGCACGGCGGGCGGCTCCGCGATCAGCTGGGCCAGCGACAACACCGCGGCCGTGTCGGACACCGGAAAAGTGACCCGCCCCGCCGCCGGTGCACCGAACGCCCACGCCACGCTCACCGCGACCCTGAAGAAGGGCACCGTGACCGACACCAGGACCTTCGAGGTCACGGTGCTGCCCGACTTCGACGACCAGGCGGCGACGGAACAGGCCGCCGAGGCCCTCAGCGTCCACAACCTCGACGACGTACGCGGCAACCTCACCCTCCCCGCGAACGGTGACTACGGCACCAAGGTCGCCTGGTCCTCCGCGAGTTCGGACGTGATCACCGACGACGGAGTCGTGCACCGGCCCGCGCACGGCGACGGCGCCACCAGCGTCGAACTGACCGCCACCGTCACCAAGGGCGACGCGAAGACGGCCCGCACCTTCACCGCGAAGGTCCCCGAACTCCCGAAGCAGGAAGCCCTCAAGGGCTATATGTTCAGCTACTTCACCGGCGAGGGCACCTCGGACGGCGAACAGCTCTACTCCGCCCTCAGCAAGGGCGACGACCCGCTGAAATGGCGGGAGTTGAACGACGGCAAGCCCGTCCTGACCTCCACGCTCGGCGAGAAGGGCCTGCGCGACCCGTTCATCATCCGCTCCCCGGAGGGCGACAAGTTCTACCAGATCGCCACCGACCTGCGGATCTACGGCAACGGCGACTGGGACGCCTCCCAGCGCACCGGCAGCAAGTCCATCATGGTCTGGGAGTCCACCGACCTCGTGCACTGGACCGACCAGCGCCTGGTGAAGGTCTCCCCGGACAGCGCCGGCAACACCTGGGCGCCGGAGGCCTTCTACGACGCCCAGCTCGGCGAGTACGTGGTCTTCTGGGCGTCGAAGCTGTACGACAACGAGGCGCACTCGGGCGACACGTACAACCGCATGATGTACGCGACCACCCGCGACTTCTACACCTTCAGCGAGCCCAAGGTCTGGATCGACCGCGGCTACTCGGTCATCGACTCCACGATGATCCAGCACGACGGCACCTACTACCGCCTCTCGAAGGACGAGCGGAACAACAGCTCCTCCACCCCCAACAGCAAGTTCATCTTCGAGGAGAAGAGCGACTCGATCCTCAACCCCTCCTGGACCGCCGTCGCCGAGGGCATCGGCAAGGGCGCGATGAGCGCCGCCGAGGGACCGCTGGTGTTCAAGTCGAACACCGAGGAGAAGTGGTACGCGTTCCTGGACGAGTTCGGCGGCCGCGGCTACATCCCCTTCGAGACAACCGACCTCGACTCCGGTGTCTGGACCCCGGTCGCCGACTACGACCTGCCGTCCAAGCCGCGCCACGGCACGGTCCTGCCGGTCACCCAGGCCGAGTACGACCGGCTGCTGCGCGCCTACCAGCCCGACCAACTCGTGGAGAGCGTCGAGGACATCCAGGTGAAGACCCGGACCGGTGAGGCCCCTGTCCTGCCGGCCACCGTGATCGCCACCTACGCCGACGGCGTCAAGCGTCCCGTCGCCGTCGCCTGGGAGGACGTCCCGGCGTCGAAGTACGCGCAGCCCGGCACCTTCACGGTCACCGGCAGCCTGCCCGACGGCGCCGCACTGCCGGTCCAGGCGGAGGTCACCGTCTCGCAGGAGGGCCCGGACGTTCCCGCCGACCTGCTCCTGGAGTACGGCTTCGACGAGACCGGCGGCAACATCGCCCGCGATGCCAGCGGCCACGGCTACCACGGCACCTACGCCCGAACTCCCGCCTTCGGCACCGGAGTCGACGGCGGCTCGTTCAAGATGTCCGGCGACGCCGGCACGTCCCCGTACGTGAAGATCCCCAACGGCGTGCTGAAGAATACGGACAGCGTGACCGTGTCGACGTACGCCAAGTGGCAGGGCGGCGCGAGCTTCCAGTGGCTGTTCGGGCTCGGCCCCGACAGCGACAAGTACCTGTTCGCCACCCCGTCCAACGGCGGCTCCAGCCTCTACTCGGCCATCACCAAGGCGAGTTGGTCCGCCGAGTCGAAGCTGACGGCCGGCTCGCAGCTCACGCCCGGTGAGTGGCGGCATGTCACGGTGACGTTGGACGGCTCGACCGGGATCATGGTCCTCTACGTCGACGGCATCGAGGCCGCCCGCACCACGACCGGCATCAAACCGTCCGAACTGTACGACGCGAACAAGGACTACAGCGGCTACATCGGCCGCTCCCTGTACTCGGCCGACCCTTACTTCGCCGGCGAGGTCGACGACTTCCGCATCTACGACCGCGCTCTGTCGGCCGCGGAGGTCATGGAGCTCAGCGGCAACACCGCGGGCATCGCCAAGGCCACGCAGCCGGATCTGAAGGTCGACGCGATCATCGACAACGCCGACAGCAGGATCACGCTACCGCTGAAGGAAGGCGCCGATCTCACCTCGCTGGCACCGGAGTTCACCCTCGCCCACGGCGCGGCGATCAGCCCCGCCTCCGGCAGCGTCCAGGACTTCACCAAGCCGGTGACGTACGAAGTGACGGGCTCCGACGGCAGGAAGCGCACCTGGACGGTCTCGGCGCTCGTCATGAAGAGCCCGGTCCTGCCCGGCCTCAACGCCGACCCGAACATCGTCCGCTTCGGCGACACCTTCTACCTCTACCCGACCACCGACGGCTTCGACGGCTGGAGCGGCACCCAGTTCAAGGCGTACTCCTCCACCGACCTGGTCCACTGGAAGGACCACGGCGTCATCCTCGACCTCGGCCCCGACGTCTCCTGGGCGGACAGCCGCGCCTGGGCGCCGACCATCGCCGAGAAGGACGGCAAGTACTACTTCTACTTCTGCGCCGACGCCAACATCGGTGTGGCGGTGTCCGACTCGCCGACCGGCCCGTTCAAGGACGCTCTTGGCCAACCCCTGCTGAAGGCGGGCCAGTTCAGCGGCCAGATGATCGACCCGGCCGTGTTCACCGACGACGACGGGACCTCGTACCTCTACTGGGGCAACGGGCATGCCTATGTCGCTCCGCTGAACGCCGACATGGTCTCGATCGACACCGCGAAGATGAAGGACATCACCCCCAGCGGCTACAACGAGGGCTCCTTCGTCATCAAGCGCAAGGGCACCTATTACTTCATGTGGTCGGAGAACGACACCCGGGACGAGAACTACCGGGTCGCCTACGCCACCGGCTCCTCACCCACCGGACCGTGGACCAAGCGCGGAGTGATCCTGGAGAAGGACCTCTCGCTCGGCATCAAGGGCCCCGGCCACCACTCCGTCGTCCACGTCCCGAACACGGACGACTGGTACATCGCCTACCACCGCTTCGCCATCCCCGGCGGTGACGGCACGCACCGTGAAACCACCGTGGACAAGCTGGAGTTCGACGCGGATGGCCTGATCAAGAAGGTCGTTCCGACGCTCACCAGCGTCGACCCGGTGACCATCGTGCACGCCGGTCCGGACGTCGAGGGCACCGAGGGCGACTCGGTCGCGCTGAACGGCACCCTCTCCGGGGCGGGCAGCCCCAAGTGGACGGTCGAGAACGGCGCGCCCTGCACCCTCGCCGATCCGGCGGCGGCGCGGACCACGCTCACCTGCACCGACGACGGCACCTACACCGTCACCCTGACCGGCGGCCGCAGCAGCGACACCGCCACCGTGAAGGTCGCCAACGCGGCACCGGCCATCACCTCCGCCACCGGGCCCAAGTCCGCGGTGTCGGTGGGCAGGACCGCCGTCGTCACCGCCGCCTTCACCGACCCGGGCACCTCCGACACCCACACCTGCACCGTCGACTGGAGGGACGGCGGCGCACCGCAGTCCGGCAAGGTCACCGCCACCGGTTGCCGGGCCGAGCACAGCTACACCAAGGCCGGCATACGCCGCCCGGTGCTCACCGTCACCGACGACGACGGCGCCTCGGACGACACGACCCTGCCCGAGCTGATCGTCTACGACCGCTCGGCCGGCCCCGCCTTCGGCACCGGCGTCTTCACCTCCCCGGCCGGCGCCTACCCCGCCCGCCCGGACCTGACCGGCAAGGCCGCCTTCTCCTTCGTCGCCCTGTACGAGAAGGGGGCCACCGTTCCCACCGGGCGGGCGTCCTTCGACTTCGGCGCGGCCAGGCTGAAGTTCCGCTCGACGGGCTCCGACTGGCTCGTGGTCACCGGCTCCCAGGCCGCCTACCAGGGATCCGGCACGATCGACGGCAAGAGCGGATACGGGTTCCGGATCACCGCCACCCCGGACACGATCCGCGTCAGCATCTGGAAGAAGACGGGCGGCGACATCGTTTACGACAACGCCACCAGCCCGAAGATGACCGGCATCATCACCATCGGCGTCGCCCGACGGTGAACCGGGCACCGGGCGGCGCGGGCACCGACAAGGGCCCGCGCCGCCCGCCGTCCTCACCCGTCCAGGAGGCCCCGCCCATGGCAGCGCTGGAGATCGACGCCCTCGTGTTCGACGTGCTCGGCACCCTCGTCGACGAACCGGCGGGGCTCCGTACCGCCATCCGCGCGCTCGATCCCTCGCTCGACGAGACCGGAGTCGAGGAGCTCCTCGTCCTGTGGCAACAGCACGTCGAGCGCGAGCAGCGCCGCGTCGTGGACGGGGCCAGGGCCTATGTCACCAGCGAGGCCATCGACCGGGAAGCGGCGCAGCTGGTCGCCGACGCGGTCGATGCCGACGCGACCGCGCTCGCCCTGGCGGCTCGCCGGCTCCCGCCGTGGCCCGACACCGTGGCAGGACTGGCCCGGCTCGCCGAACGGTTCCCGCTGATCGGCCTGTCCAACGCGAGCCGTACGGCCCTGCTGGGGCTCAACGCCCATGCCGGACTGCGCTGGCACCAGGCCCTGTCCGCCGAGGACGCCCGGACGTACAAACCGGATCCGGCGGTCTACCAGCTGGCGGTCACCGTGTCCGGGCTGGCGCCGGAGCGGCTGCTGATGGTCGCCGCCCACGCCTGGGACCTGCGTGGAGCCCAGCGCCTGGGCCTGCGCACCGCGTACCTCGCCCGCCCGGTCGGCGACCCGCCCGCGCCCGAGGACCGGTTCGACCTGTACGCCGACGGCCTGGCCGAGCTGGCCGACCGGCTCGACAAGCCGTAGACCCGGCGGAGGCGACGACGACCCGGACGTATGGTGCCCCTCATGAGCGCACCCGCCCCGGATCCGTCCTCCTCTCCCACCGCCCCCAGGGCCCGGGACATCGGCCTGGGCGTCGGTGATCTGCCCACGGGAGCGCACAACGCGCTCACCGACGTGCCCGGCATCCGGGTGGGACACACCACGCTGATCGACCCGCCGCGGGTGCACAGCGGAGTCACCGCGATCGTGCCCGAGGGGGTGAGCCCGGCCCGACCGTTGCCCGCTGGAGTGTTCGTGGGCAACGGCTACGGCAAGCTGCTCGGCAGTACACAGGTGGCCGAACTCGGCGCCCTGGAGACGCCGGTGCTGCTCACGTCGACGCTCTCCGCGTTCCGGGTCGCCGACGCCCTGGTCGGCTGGACACTGGACCGGCCAGGGAACGAGGGCGTGCGGAGCGTGAACCCGGTGGTGGGGGAGTGCAACGACGGGCTGCTGTCCGACATCCGCTCCCGCCCGGTCCGCGAGGAACACGTCCGGGCCGCACTGGCGGGCGCGTCCGGCGGGCCGGTGGCCGAGGGATGTGTGGGGGCGGGGACGGGGACGGCCGCGCTCGGCTTCAAGGCCGGTGTCGGCACCTCGTCACGGCGGCCGGTACTGGCCGGCCGGGAGGTGACGCTGGGAGTGCTGGTGCAGGCCAACTTCGGTGGCACGCTCAGGATTTCGGGCCGTACGGTCACACCCGTCGACGTGGGTCTGCCCGACCCGGACGCCGGCCCCAACCGTGGTTCCTGCATGGTCGTGGCCGCCACGGACGCACCGCTCGACGCCCGCCAGCTGACCCGGGTGGCCCGCCGCGCGGTCTACGCGCTGGCCCGGGTCGGCGCCGGGTACGGCCACGGCAGCGGGGACTACGGCCTCGCCTTCGCCACCCGTCCCCTGGGCGAGGCCGCCGGTCCGGCCGTACTGCCGGACGACCGGCTCGACCCCCTGTTCGTCGCCGTGCTCGACGCCGTGGAGGAGGCCGTCCTCAACTCCCTGCTGACGGCCACCACGATCACGGGTCCGCACGGGCGGACGCGTCACCCGCTGCCCGCGGGGCCCCTGCTCGACCTGCTGGGACGGGCGGGCTGAGCCGTCCCGCGCGGGGTCAGTGCGAGCGGGCCGCTGCGATGAAGGCGGCCATCTTCTCCCGGCTCTTGATGCCCGGCGCGGTCTCGACGCTGCTGGAGACGTCCACCCCGTACGGGGCGAACGCCTCGATCACGCCCGCCACATTGCGCTCGTCGAGGCCGCCCGCGATCACGACCCGGCCGGGAACGTCCCTGACCCACTCGGGGATGTCCGCGAAGACGCCGCTGCCCGTGCTGGCGTCGTAGAAGAAGTACTGGAGGGCCTCCGGACGCTCGGGCGGGGTGCCGGACGCGAGGGCGAGGTTCGGGATGTCGACCATCTCGTAGACCTGGATCGTGTCGAAGTGCTCGGCGACGGCGGCCGTCTCGGCGTGGGCCAGGGCCACCGCGAACGACGGAATCCGTCCTCGGGCGTGGGCGGCGAGTTCCACCGCCCGTTCCGGCGGGCAGTAGCGCTTGCTCTTGGGTGTCACCACGATCCCGATGGCGTCGTACCCCAGCTCGATGGCCCAGTCGATCTGCTGTTCCTGGGTGAGTCCGCACACCTTCACGAACCCGCCGGACCCCGTCGGCCGCCCGCTCATTCCGTCTCCTTCTCGCACATGTCACGAAGCTGTGCTCACCGTATGCGCAGGCCGACCCGGTGGTTCCCGCACCCCGGCGGACCGGCGCGGGATAGCTGCTGAGACGTCCTTACGTGTGACAGTCCGACGGAACGTTTTCGTCCCCCGAGCCGCGGACTTACACTCGCCGCGACACACGGGAGGGGCTCATGCGCAGAGTGCGGAAGGACCCCGAGGAGCTGCGCGGAGACGTCTTCGGGCGGGTGCGCGTGACCCTGGTCGCCGGTGTGCTGGCGTGGGTCGTACGGGCCTATGGGCTCGGTGACTGGCCGGACGGGTGGCCGTACGTGGAGTTGGACGTGCCCGACCGGTTCTTCACGACCGTGACGGCGGTTCTGGGACTGGTGGGGCTGGGCTTCCTCGCCGGGACGGCGGTCGCCTTCGGCCAGTGGCGCACCGCGCGCAGATACGAGCGCTGGGCCCGGGACCCCGAACTGGCGGCGCTGGTACCGCCGGAGGCCAGACACGACTCGGTGCGCCGCTCGGGACGGCTGAGCGTGCGGGCCGGTTACTGGACGGTGGGTGTCTTCCTGGGCTCCTGGGCCGCCGTGATCCTCGCCGCGCTGGCCCTCTACGGTGTGCTCGTCCTGCTGGGCGAGGCGCCGACGCAGGAGGACGACAGTCGACTCGGAAAGCTCTACACGGGCGTGTTCCTGGGGCTGTTCGCCGCGGCCTGTCTGGTGCCCGCCGTCGCCCAGCTCCGCCGCTGGTACAGCTCCCGCACGGTCGAGCGGCTCTCGGAGGACCCGAACCTCGTCGGACTCACCCTCTCCCACCCGGCGTCGGTGTCACCCCGCCGAGCCTCCGCCATCCCCTCCCTGGACGTCAGGTTCCAGCCGCCGATGACAGGCCGTTACGCGGAACTGCGTCAGGTCACCCGGGAGAAGAACGTGATCGACCGGCGGCCCTGGCGGATCGCCTATCTCCGCCTCTTCGACAACGAACCGCGCGTCCGTGACTTCATGCGCGGCGCCTGGCGCGAGTTCGGGTACGTCCATCTGATCCGCAGCGCCGCCTCGGTGTCCCCCGCGGAGCTGCGGGAGGCGCATCGGCTGGGGACCGGCAAGATGTTCATCAACACCCGGGCCCGGATGTCCGAGGAGCTCTACCACCAGCCCGTCCACCCACTGGCCCGCGGCCGCCACCGGCTCGTGGGTGCCGCCCGGGGCGCGGTCCTGGTCAAGGACGCGTACGGCAGTTATCCGGTACGTGCGCTGCTGTGTCACGGCGGCTTCTGGAAGTCGGCGGTGGACACGCTGCTGGCCCACGTGGACCTGGTGGTCATCGATCTGTCCGGCTACCGGCGGGAGAACGAGGGCACCCGGTTCGAACTCCAGCGGGTCATCGACCGGGTACCCGTCCATCGTTTCGTGCTGCTCACCGACGCGTCGGGCGACCGGGCCTTTCTGGAGGCCCAGATCCGGGAAGCCTGGTCGCACATGGCGCACGGCTCCCCGAACGCCGGTTCCGGGCAGCGCGAAATCCTCGTGGCGCAGACCAGTGACCACGGCCGCTACTGGAGCGTCCGCCTGGGCCTGGACGTCGCCGCCCGGACGCGCCCGCTGCTCGTCCACCTCCACAACCGGCTGACCAGGGCCGAGTCGCGTTGAGCCGACGGCACTGTCAGTGCCCGTCACTAGGGTGGTGGGCACACCACGCGGGGAGGCAGCGATGCGCAGGCCGGTCGAGGGCGAAGTGTTCGTTCACTACGGTCAGATCTATGTCGAGAGCGACCCGGACACCTTCGGCCCGGATCTCGGCGAGGGGTTCGCCGGACAGAGCGCCGGACTGTGCGGCGCCGCGATCCCGGGGTCGCTGTGGCTGACGACCGGGCTGCACACGGGTGACGTCGGCTTCACCGTGGAGGTCCACGAGGAGCCGCCGCCGCTGGACCCACGGTGGGAGGACGTGGTGGAGGTGTCCTTCCGCCCGGCCTCGGCGGAGAGCCAACTGGTGCAGTGGGCGGGCGAAGACATGTGGGAGCTGGACCTGGAGGAGACCGACTACCGGGTGCGCTACTGCGCCAGGGGCATGGACGAGGCGAACAGGAAGGACACCCGGCTGGACTCCGAGCCGCCACTGGACTCCTATCTGCTTCAGTTCTGGCCCGCCCCGCCGGAGGCCGACCGCATCCTCAAGCAGACGTCGCAGATCGCCGCCTACTGGCACGGCTTCGCCCGTGAGCAACCGCCGCCGCCCACCCCCGCCGAGCGGGCCGAGGCCGAACGCCGCGAACGGCTGGAGAAGGAGCAGGCCGAGCGGGAGCAGCGGCTGGCCCTGGAACGCTGGGAGTGGGGTGGGCAGTTGCCCAGCGAGGCGCTGCGCGCGGTCCGGGGCAATGTCTCGGGTCTGGTGCGCTTCGATCCGTCCCTGGTCCATGCGATCGACGCCGCCGGTCCTGAAGTCCAGTGCGCGGTGGCCGTGTTGGCGGCTCGGCGGGCGTGCGAGCAGTCCGGCCTCACCGCCCTCGGCTGGGTGACCGACGCTCTGGCCGAGCTGGCGGAAGGGCGCCCGCTGCCACCGCCCTTCGACGACTGGGACCGCATGTGGCGGACCCTGGCCGACGACCCGCACGCCCCGGACGGGACGGTGGGCGAGGCGGTCCCGCCCGAGCGACCCCCTTTCCAGCCGCCGACGCGGCAACCGGGGGTGCAGACCTGGTCGGAGCAGGCGGTGGTCGGCCCCGCGACCGCCGTCGTGGAACAGGCCGCCACGCGTCGGCCCACAGCCGGATCGGCGACCATGGCGGTCACGTTCGGCGCCCCGGAAGCGTCCCGGCGGATCTCCCAGCCGCACATGGCGCTCCCCGCGCTGATCGGAGCAGGGGAGGCGGACCCGCTCCGGGCCGCGCTCGACGCGGTGTTCGCGGGCGTGGTCACCTACGGCGAGGACTATCCGAGATTCCTGGAGGAGGTCCGGTCGGTACTGCCCCCGGTCGACCCCGCGTCATAGACCCTGTGCGGTCGAGGCCGGGACGGCTCAGTCGGGCCGCCTGACGGGGGCGCTGCTGCGACCCTCGCGGCGCCCGCTGAGCTCGGCGTCCAGGGTCTCCTGGGCCACGCGCATCGCCTTGGCGTACGTGGGCTCCTGCAACCGCGCCCACATCTCGGCCTCGGGGACGTCCTCCACACGGCTGACCACCCACCAGATGGTGCCGAACGGGTCCCTGACACGACCGCCCCGCTGCCCGAAGGCGTCGTTCGTCAGCGCGGTGACCACCTGAGCGCCCGCCGCCAGGGCCCGGGAGAACGCCTCGTCGGCGTCGGTGACGAACACGCGCAGCAGGCTCGGCATGACCGGCCAGTCCGCGCGGCGGTCGAAGGCCAGGACGACCGTGTCGCCGACCCGGATCTCACCATGCCCGACCAGCCCGTCCTCGGTCACCACCCGTGCGAGCTCCTCACCTTCGAACGCCTGGGCGACGAAGTCGAGAAAGGCACCCGTGTCGTCGGTGACGACCCAGGGGGCGACGCTGGTGTAGCCCTTGGGGGCGGCGGTCTTCTGCTGGGGCATTGCGGTCCTTTCGCCGGGAGCGGCTCGGAGACCGACGCTAGGCCCCGTATAGGTCGGTTCCTGTCCTAGACGGTCGGCGACTCCTGGCCGGCCTCACGGGCAGGCGTCGGCAGTCGCCTCGACGTCTCCATGAGCGACCTGGTGAACGGATGGCGCGGCGCGGTGAGAACGCGACGGGCCGGGCCCTGTTCGACGAGTTCGCCGGCGTCCAGGACGGCGATGCGGTGGGCCAGGGCGGCGGTGTCGAGGTCGTGGGTGATCAGGACGAGGGACAGGTCGTCGCGGTCGTGCAGCAGGGCGGTGAGGAGGTCGAGGATGCCGCGGCGGGTGACGCCGTCGAGGCCGGAGGTGATCTCGTCGCAGACCAGTACGCGGGGGCGGGCCAGCAGGGCGCGGGCGAGGGCGGCCCGCTGGAGTTCGCCGCCGGAGAGCAGCCCGGGGCGCCGACGGATGAGATCCTCGCCCAGACCGAGCCCGGCCAGCGTGGTCAGGGCCTCCTGTTCCGCGGCGGCGGGGTCGCAGCCGCGCAGCCGGACCGCGGTGCGGGCGACCTGGTGCAGGACCGGACGGTGTTCGTCGAAGGCCGCACGCGGGTCCTGGAAGACGTACTGCACGGCCGCCAGTTGCGCGCGGCTGCGAACACGCAGGCTGCGCGGCAAGGGGGTGCCCTCCAGGAGGATCTCGCCGTCGTGGTCGCGGTGGAGCCCGGCCAGGCAGCGGGCGAGGGTGGTCTTGCCGCTGCCGGAACGGCCGATGACGGCCAGGCATTCGCCCGTGCGTAGGTCGAGTTCGGGCATCAGCAGCACCTCGGCGTCGCGATGGCGGGCGGTGAGGCCGTGGATCTCCAGAACGGGCCGTCCGCCCGCACCTTCAGGTGCCCTGAACTCCGGCTGCTCGCTCAGGAGTTCGCGCGTCCATGGATGCCGTGGTGCGAGCAGGACGCGCTCCGGTGGACCCGACTCGACGACGCGTCCCGCCCGCATGACGATCACCTCGTCGGCGAGGGCGCGCACGACGTCCAGGTCATGGCTGAGCAGGACGACCGCGATGCCGCGTGCCGCGACGGAGGCCAACTGCTCGACGACACGGCTCTTGGTGAGCGCGTCCTGACCGGTGGTCGGCTCGTCGGCGACGACGATCCGGGCACCCAGCAGCAGAGCCTGCGCGAGGACGACGCGCTGCTGCTGGCCACCCGAGAGTTGATGCGGGTAACGCTTCAACACGACTTCAGCGCACGGGAGTTGAGCCTCGGCGAGGGCGCGCAGAACCCTTTCGCGAGCCGCCGCCCGGCGCTGTGGGCGCGGCAGATGACTCACCTGTGCGCGGGCGATGTCGGTGAGGAGCGCGGAGACCCGACGGGCGGGGTTGAGAACGGCTGCGGGGTGCTGCGGGACGTATCCCACCGGACCGCCACTCACAGGTCCGCCGCCCAACGCTCCGGTGCCCGTCGCCCGGCGTACGTCACCGGTGACGTGGGCGCCGCGCGGGAACTCGCCGAGCAGGGCCAGCCCCGTGGTGGTCTTGCCGCTGCCGGACGCGCCGACCAGGGCGACGACCTTGCCGGGCAGGGCCCGGAGCGTCACTCCGTCGACGATCGCCCGTCCGTCGACCTCGACCCGTAGATCCCGTAGCTCGGCCAGGGGTTCGCCGGCCCCGTTCACTTGAACGTCCGTGTGTTTCACGCGCGTGCTTCACTTCCTGCCCGGCGACGGGTCCGGCCGCGCCGCGGACGGCCCCGGTCGCCCCCGAGCGCGGCGTCGAAAAGGAGGTTGGTGCCCGTCGTCAGGGCGACGATCAACAGGGCGGGTACGACGACGGCCCATGGCTGGACGAACAGACCCGTACGGTTGCGGTCGACCATCACCGCCCAATCGGCGGCGTCCGGAGCCACCCCCACACCGAGGAACGCCGCCGTCGCGACCAGATACAGCACGCCGGTCAGCCGTGTCCCGGCGTCGGTGGCCAGCGTGCGCAGCATGGACCGGCCGACATAGTCGACGGCCGTCCGCCACCAGGTCTCGCCCTGCATCCGCAGCGCCTCGACGGCGGGCCGGGCCGCGGCCTCCGCGGCGGCGGCCCGGACGAGACGGGCCGCATCGGGCACGTTGACCAGCGCGACCAGCAACGCCAGCCCGACGGCGCCCGGCGCGAACACGGTCGCCGCCAGCAGGATCAGCAGCAGCGAGGGCACGGCGAGCAACACATCCAGGGGACGCATCAACAGCTCCTCCAGCCAATGCCGTTGGGTGAGCGCGCCGAGCAGACCGACCGGGAGCGCGACGAGATACGACAACGCCGTGGCGGCCAGCGCGGTCAGCACCACCGGCCGGCCCCCGTGCAGCACCTGACGCCACACGTCCCGGCCCACGAAGTCGGTACCGAGCCAGTGACCCCCGCCGAGGGTGAACGACGGTGCCCGCGGCCCCGGTTCACCCGCGAACACCGGCCCCAGCAGGGCGATCACCAGGGGTACGGCGATAACCGCGATCCCGGACGCGAAGCGCCCCGTACGCCACCTGCTCACGCGGCCACCCCCGCCCGGGGAGCCAGCCGCTGGGCCACCAGGTCCGCGCCGAGATTCAGCGCCACGGTCAGTACGCCGAACATGACGGCGAGCCCCTGGACCACCGGTACGTCGCGTTCGGCGACGGCGTTGAGCAGCACGGTGCCGAGTCCCGGGATCACGTACAGCGCCTCCACGACGATGACGCCGCACAGCAACCAGTCGACGGTGCGGGCGAGTTGCTGTACGGCGGGGGCGAGTGCGTTGGGCAGGGCATGGGTGTAGCGGATGCGGGTGCCGGAGATGCCGTAGCGGCGGGCCTGGGCCACGTACGGCGAGGCCAGCGCGTCGATCATGCCCGCCCGCACCAGCCGGGACAGCGAGCACACCGGACGTGACAGCAGCACCAGCACCGGCAGGACGAGCGCGGCGGGATGGCCGAGCAGATCGGTGCCGTATCCCACGGCGGTCGGCGGCAGCCAGGCCAACTGGAGCGCCAGGACGGTCACCAGCAGCACCCCGAGGGCGAACTCGGGTATCGCGTACACGGCGAGCGTCACCGAACTGATCAACCGGTCGGCCAGGCGCCCCTCATGGCGGGCGGCGAGCACCCCGAGGCCGAAGCCGAGGGGGATGAGCAGCACCAGAGTGAGCGTGGCCAGCAGGAGCGTCGGCCCGAACCCCTCGGCGATGTACTGGCCGACCGGGCGGCCGGAGACCAGCGAGGTGCCGAGATCGCCGTGGAGCAGCCCTGTCGCCCAGTCGGCCAGCCGCTCGTGCGCGGGCTCGTCGAGACGCATGGCCTCGCGGATGGCGGCGATCCGGGCCGGGTCGGGCTGGTCACCGGCCAGGGCGACCGCGGCGTCGCCCGGCAGCGCCTCGGTGAGCGCGAAGACCAGCAGCACCACGGCCACGGTCTGCACGGCACCGAGAAGCAGCCGCCGGGCGACGAAGGAACGCAGTCCGTTCACGCCAGCCAGACCTTGTCGAACCGCGCCCAGTCGAGTGTGTTGGCGGGTGCCTTGGCCTCGACTCCCCGTACAGTGCGGGCCGTTCCGAGGATCCAGTCGGCGAACCCCCAGATCAGGAAACCGCCCTCGGAGTACAGGCGGCGCTGCATCCGGTCGTAGACGGCGGCCCGGGCGGTCTCGTCGCGGGTGGACTGGGCCTGCGCGTAGAGCGCGTCGAAGTCCTTGTGCCGCCACTTGGTGGCGTTGGTGGTGGAGCCGGTGAGCAGCCGCTGGGAGATATGGGCCTCGATGGGGAGGGCGCCCGAGCGGTAGCAGCACAGGGTGCCGTTGTTGAGGATGTCGGCCCAGTAGGAGTCCTTGCTGCCCATCTTCACGTCGACGGTGACCCCGGCCTTGGCCGCCTGGTCGCGGAAGATGCTCGCGGCCTCGGTGAACCCGGCGGCGACGGCCGAGGTGTCCAGGGTGACCTTGAGGTTCTCGGCGCCGGCCCGCTTGAGCAGGGCACGGGCCTTGTCGAGGTCCTGCTCGCGTTGGGGGAGCGAGTCGTCGTAGTACTCGTACCCCTTGCCGAACAGGTCGTTGCCGACCGCCCCCGCCCCGGACAGGGCGCCGTCGACGAGTTCCTTGCGGTCGGCGATGAGGAAGAACGCCTGCCGCACCCGCGCGTCGTCGAAGGGAGGCCGGTCCGTCTTCATGCAGAACGCCTGCATCGCACTGTTGCGCAGCCGCACGATCTCGATCTGCCCGCTGCCCTCATGGGCGCGGGCGGTCGTCGGGTTGAGCTCGTGCGCGTACTCGACCTGTCCGCCGAGGAGCGCGTTGACGCGGGCGGACTCTTCGTTGGCGACCACGAACTCGACCTCGTCGAGGTGCGGGGCGCCCTCCCAGTAGTCGTCGTACCGGCGGAAGACGGCCGAACGGCCGGGGGCGAAGGAGACGAACCGGAAGGGGCCGGAGCCGATCGGGTTCTTGTCGAAGTCGGTGGCCTTCTCCGGGACGATGTACGCCCCGAACGCGGCCAGCACGTTGGGGAATTCGGCCGTGGGCCGCTTGAGCACGAACTCGATCGACCGCTGCCCGGTCGCCCGGCTGGCGTCGAGGTCGATGGGCTCCAGGGAGGCCTTGGCGCGGAACGCCTGGTCCGGGTCGGCGATACGGCGGTAGCTGTACAGGACGTCGGCGGCGGTGACCGGCCGGCCGTCGTGGAAGGTGGCCTGACGCAGGGTCACCTGCCAGCGGTCCAGGGTCTTGTTCGTCTCCCATTTCTCGGCGAGCCGGGGCTGCGCGGACAAGTCCGGGCCGTAGTCGGCGAGTTTGTCGTAGAGGGCCTTGGCCCGGGCCGCGTCGGCGAAGAGGTTGGCCAGGTGCGGATCGAGGGTCTCGCTCGCACCGCCGCCCGCGAACGCGGCCCGCAGCCGCCCACCGCTCTTCGGAGCGCCGCCGCTCTTGGGGTCGCTGTCGTCGGTGCCGCACCCGGCGAGGGCGAGCGCGCCCAGCGAGGTGGCGGCGAGGAAACCGCGTCGGCGCAGGGCGGGATGGCGTTCGTCGTACATGGAGGTCCTTGAAGGGTGAGGTCAGAGGGTGGAGTTGAGGCGGGCGACGACATGCAGTCGGTCGGCGTCCGCCGTGTCGCCGGGCAACCGGCCTGCCTGCCACGGTGGTTCGGTGCGCGGGCCGGGGCCGTCGTGGAGTTCGAGCACCTCGAAGCCGTGCGTGGTCAGCAGCTGCCGTAGCTCCTGCGGGAACAGCAGCCGCCACGCGGAGTGCTGCTCGACCGGCTCCGAGCCGTCGTCGGTCGTCCAGACGCGGGTGCGGCACAGGAGTTGGGCTGTGCGGTCCACGGTGAGCGTGGTCGTGGAGCGGTGGACGGTGCCCTGCCAGGTGAAGGAGTCGACGGTGGGTGTGTCCAGGAGGTCGGTGCGGCCGAGGAAGTACGCGCCGTTGCGCATCTCCGCGACCAGCAGCCCACCGGCCGACAGGGCACGGCGGCAGGACGTCAGGAACGCGTCCAGCTGGGCGTTGGTGTGGCAGTACAGCAGCGCGCTGTCCAGGCACACGACGGCGTCGAACACCCCGATGTCGAACCCGTGCAGGTCGGCGTGGACGTACTCGGGTCCGGGATGGTGGACGCGGGCGTGGGCGAGCATCGCCTCGGAGACGTCGGCACCCGTGACCGTGCGGCCCACGCCATGCAGATGGGCGGCGTCGCGGCCGGTGCCGCAGCCCATGTCGAGGACGCGCGGTCCGGCACCGTGCCGGCGCAGGCAGTCCTGCGCCCAGCGCCCGGCCAGCCGGTCGGGGTCGGGGAAGCGGACCTCGTACAGCTCGGGGTTGTCGGTGAGGAGATTGCGCCGAAGAGCCATCCGGGTGCCTCCTCAAGCCGTCGCCGGTACGGGTACGGCGGGCTTCGGCGGCGTCGGGAGCGTGCCCGCCCGGTGCAGCCAGGCCACGCCCAGCGCCGAGGCCAGCCCGAAGAGCGCGCAGCAGGCCCACGGCAGCCAGTCGGCGTCGCCGCGCTCCCCGGCGTCCATGGCCCAGCCGACGACTGTGTTGCCTACGGCGGCGGCGATGCCGGACACCACGTAGAAGACGCCGAAGTAGGTGCCGGTCAGCTCGCTGCGGCCGAAGCCGGGGATCAGCTCCATGACGAACGGCTGGGCGACCATCACCCCGAGGTAGAGCAGCAGGGCGCCGGCGAGGACGGGCAGCGCGCGCAGCACGGGGTGGCCGGAGGAGCCCACGGCCAGGGCGGGCGGCAGGAAGGCCACCGCCATCAGGCCGAGGCCGGTGGCGATCCAACGCGCCCTGTGACCCCGCCCCTTGAGGGCCCGGGTGATGCGCAGTTGCAGCGCCAGGTTGGTGAGCGTGCCGACCAGGAAGACGAGCCCCGCGGCACCGTCCCAGCCGGTGGCCCGCCGGGCGCCGTCGGGCAGCAGCAGATACAGCTGGTTCTCCAGGGTGAACATGCCGACCATGGCGAGCGCGAAGGCGAGGAAGCCCCGGTTGCCGAGCACCTCGCGCCAGTCGGCGAGCACCGTGCCCTTGCCGGGCTCGACCGTGCGGACCGGCAGCACCAGGGCCTGGGCGAGAGTGAGGACGGCGAATATCCCGGCGGCGGTGAGCGCGGACGTACGGAAGTCGACGAGCAGCAGGGCGCTGCCCAGCAGCGGGCCGATCAGGGCGCCGGTCGTGGCGAACACGTTGAACAGGGCGAACGCCTCCGCCTTGCGCTCGTCGGCCTCCTGGGCGATGTAGGTGCGCACGGCGGGGTTGAACAAGGCCCCCGCCAGCCCGCTGAGCACGGACGCGGCGAGCAGTACGGCCAGGTCGTCGCCGAGCGCGAACAGCGCGAACCCCAGGGTCCGCAGCGCGCATCCGGCGATGATGACGCCGCGCGCGCCGAGCCGGTCGGCGGCCGAGCCGCCGATGATGAACAGGCCCTGCTGGCTGAGGTTGCGCACCCCGAGGACGATCCCGACGACGGCCGCCGACATGCCCAGATGGTCGGTGAGATGGGTGGCGAGGTAGGGGATGAGGAGATAGAAGCCGGTGTTGACACCGAGCTGGTTGACCAGCAGGAGCTGGACGGCGAGCGGAAAGCCACGTATCTCACGCCACGTCCTCATACGCCCCCACCTCCACAACTCCCAGACCGGGCAGGTCATTTGCGCGTACGACGCCGTCCGCGCCGCCGATGCCGGTCCACGGGTCGTGGGCGAGCAGCAGATGTCCGTCGAGGTCGGTCCAGCGGGCCCGGTCGGCCAGGTGCACGGCGGGCGCGAGACCGAGGCTGCTGGCGGTGAGACAGCCCAGCATCAGCTCCGTGCCACTGCCGTCGAGCGACGCGGCGATCCGCAGGGCCGCGCGCACTCCGCCGCACTTGGCGAGCTTGACGTTGATGCCCTGGACGCGTCCGGTGAGGCGGCGTACGTCCTCCAGGTCCACCGCGTCCTCGTCGGCGATGACCGGCAGGGGTGAGCGTTCCGCCAGCGCGCCCAGCGCCTCCGGGGTGCCGGGCGCGAGCGGCTGCTCGACGGCTTCCACGCCCAGCTCGGCGAACCGCGGGAGCAGCGCCTCGGCCTGGGCCGGCGTCCAGGCGCCATTGGGGTCGAGGAGCAGTCGGGCGCCGGGAGCGACGTCGCGGATGACGCGGACGCGCTCCACGTCGTCCTCCGGGTCGACGGTTCCCGCCTTGACCTTGATGACCTCGAAGCCGCTCGCCGCGAGCCGTCGCGCCTGCGCCGCCGCGTCGGACGGCGAGGTGATGCCGATGGTGCGGGCGGTGGCGGCGACCGGCGGTTCCGCCGTGCCGAGCAGCCGGTGGACGGGGACCCCGGCCCGCTTGCCGACGAGGTCGAACAGGGCCGCCTCGACGGCGGCGGTCACGGCCGGGGGAGTGCCTGCGGTGGTCAACTCCGATGCGTACAGGGCGGTTTCGGGGTCGGGGAAGCGCGCGAGGGCCGTACCGGCGGCGGCCAGCAGTCGTACGAGGGTGTCGGTGTCGAGTCCGTAGTAGACGCTGGTGACGGCCTCGCCGTGGCCGGTGGCGCCGTCGTGCTCGACGGTCAGCCACACGGCGTCGCGGGCGGACATGGTGGAGCGGGAGATGCGCAGCGGCTCGGCGAGTGCGAGGCGTACGGTGCGCAGGCTGGCCTTCACGGGGTCCTTTCCAGGAGCAGAGGGTCGGCGACGCGGGTGCAGCGCACCCAGCCGGTGGCCTCGGCGGCGCGGGGGTGCGGGATCTCGACGGGGCGGGTGGCGGCCGTGGCCGGGTCGAGGCCGTGGGCGGCGGCGAAGTCGTCGTCGTAGACGGTGCCGAGGTAGCGGTGCGGGCCGTCGGGGAAGACCGTGGCGACGACCGCGCCGGGGTGGACTCGGGCGGCCCAGGCCGCGACGCGGGCGGCGGCGCCGGTGCTCCAGCCACCGCTGACGAAACTGCCCCGGGCAAGGCGACGGCAGGTGTCCACGGCCTCGGCGGGGCCGACCCAGTGGACCTCGTCGAAGGCGTCGTAGGCGACGTTGCGCGGATGGATGCTGCTGCCCAGCCCGCGCATCAGCCGGGGCCGGGCGGGCTGGCCGAAGATGGTGGACCCGGTCGAGTCGACGCCGATCAGGCGCAGCGCGGGCCAGCGTCGGCGCAGCGGGACGATGAGGCCGGCGCTGTGGCCGCCCGTGCCGACGCTGCACACCAGGATGTCCAGATGGTCCAGCCGGTCGACGATCTCGGCGGCCAGGGAGGCGTAACCGGCGCTGTTGTCGGGGTTGTTGTACTGATCCGGCCAGTACGCGCCGGGCAGTACCGCCAGCAGTTCCCGCAACCGGTCCAGCCGCGCCGCCTGCCAGCCGCCCACGGGGGCCGGGCGGTCCACGATCTCCAGCCGGACGCCGTGGGAGCGCAGCAACTGCCGCATGGAAGGCTCCAGTTCACTGTCTCCGACCAGCACGACGGGATGCCCGAGGGCCTGGCCCGCGAAGGCGAGCCCGATGCCGAGCGTCCCTGACGTCGACTCCACCACCGGTGCGCCCGGCCGTAGTTGGCCGCGCTCCCGGGCGCCCAGCAGCATCGACACGGCGGCCCGAGCCTTCATGCCGCCCGCCGCGAGCCCTTCGAGCTTGGCCCAGAACCCGGGGTGCGGGCCGGGCAGTTCGGCGGTGACACGGAGCAGGGGGGTGCGGCCGAGGAGGCCGAGCAGTTCCGGGCGGGCGACGGGGAGGACAGCGGCGGTGGTCATCGCCCGCCCTCCGGACGGTCGCCGCGACACGCAGCGCCTGGGCCGACGCCGTAGCGGTGGACGACACCCGCACCGCCGTCGAGCCAGAAGAAGGGGTACGGCTCGGCGCACACCGCGCTCACTCCGTGGCCGAGGAAGCGCGGCAGCACGGCACTGCCGGTCTGCGCGAACGCGACCAGCTGCTTGCCGTACGTCCGCGCGTGTTCCCGCAGCGGATCGAAGGTGCCGTTGCCGAGTGTCATCCCCGACACCAGCAGCGCGTCGCAGCGGCCCGCCTCGGCGAGCGCGTCGGTGACGACCCCCTCGCCCCACTCGGTCAGCCCGCCCTTGAGGTCACAGGGCACGTAACCGAGCCCCCGTGAACGCAGCGCCTCCAACAGGGAGTTGACGACCCCCACCACCAGCACGGTGGCGCCCGCCGGCAGATCGAGCAGACCGACCACGGCCGCCGCCCGGGCGCGGGACTTGTCGAGCGAGGTGCCGGCGGGCAGCGCGGTGGGGCGCGCCCCGTGTTCCGGCGTGTGCGGGGCGACGTGCATCAGATAGGCGTCCAGCGCGGCCACGCGCACCGGAAGCGAGGGATGCTCCAGCAGTCGGGCCACGTCGGCGCCCACGCACTCCTCCATGGCCTCGTCGGGCAGGGTGCCGGGCTCGACCGCGCAGGAGCCGACGGCTCCGCCCAGGCGCAGGCTCAACACCTCGTTGCGATAGCCGCTGCCGCGCCCGTCGTGCCGTACGGCCTGTCGCGTGGTGAAGGCCACGGTGATGCGCTGTGCGGCCGGGTCCGGGCCCAGCTCACCTGCGCGGACGCGGGTGAGGAGGTCGTCGAAACTCAAGGTGCCGGTGACGGCGGTCATCGGATCACCAGCCCGGACCGCAGCTCGCCGAGCAGGGCCTCGACCCGCTCGCGGGCGCCCAGTCCCGTGGCATCGGCCGCCATGACGTGCCCGAGGTACTCGTTGTTGCTGCCCGCCGCGGTGACCGGCCGGCCCGGATCGGCGAGTTGTAGCTCCAACACGCCTGGGGCATCGCGGAGTTCGTCCCCGCCGAGGGCTTCGAGTGTGCCCGCGGCCTCCGGCACCAGGAAGCCGATGGCCGCGCTGCGCAGCCCGGTGTCGCCGCCCCGCAGGTCGGGTGCGTGGCCGAGGGAGACGTCGACGAAGGCCGCGGCCAGGTCGATGCTGGTGACATGGCGGACCAGTTCGGTGATGCGGTTCCCGGCCGGGCGGGGATTGACCTCGACCACGCGGGGACCGGCGGAGGTCAGCTTGATCTCGGTGTGGGCCACGACCCCGTCGGTGAGGCCGAGGGCCTTGAGCGCGGCGAGGGCGGTGTGCTCGGCGGCCTCGGTGTCGGCGGCCGACAGGGCGGCCGGGAACATGTGCCCGGTCTCGATGAACGCGGGCGCCCCGGCGATGCTCTTGTCGGTCACGCCCACCACGTGCACCGCCCCGGCGTACGACACGGTCTCGACGCTCACCTCGGGGCCGTCCAGCAGCTCCTCCACCTGGACCGCGGGGTCCCGGCGCTGGCCACGGGCGTTGACCGGGAAGTCGGCCAACGCGCGCACCGCGGTGGCGAGTTGCTCCTCGTCGTCCACGCGTCGCACATACATGCCCGCGCACAGGTCGACCGGCTTGACCACCAGCGGATAGCCGATCTCCCGTGCCGCGCGGGCGAGATCGGCCCACTCCTCGTGCACGGCGAAACGTGGTCCGGGCACCCCCGCGTCGGCGAGGACCCGGCGGGTGGCGTCCTTGCGGCAGGCGTTCTCGACCGCCTCCGGACCGGGGCCCGCCAGGCCCAGACGTCCGGCGATCCGCGCCACCGCCGGCAGGTAGTAGTCGCAGGAGGTGAGCACCCCGTCGAAGCGCAGCACCGCGTGCAGCCGCTCGATCTCGGGCAGCAGGGTGTCCAAGTCGTTCGTGTCGGCGGTGATGACGTTCCGCGCGCCGAGCAGCGGATGAGCGGTGCCCTCGGGCGCCGAGCGGAGGTAGTGGTGCAGATCGCGGGTGAGGAACGTGAACTCGTGCCCACCCTCCCGGATGGCCCTCGGCAGAAGTCTGCTCATCGACCCGACCCAGCTCTCGACCATCAGCAGATGAGCCACAACTCCCCTTTTCGTGCAGTGAGTTCAGGATTCAGGGCAGCCCGGAGAAGCCCTCGGGCGGGAGGGGCCGGACCTTGCGCCCAGACAAGCTATCGATAATCATTTTCATTTACCAGTCCCTTACTGCCGTCCCTCACCGCCACTGCCCTCGCTTACCGCCCTCTGCCCGGAGCGACCCTTGTCTCGTCGTACCGCCCTGCTGTCCGTGCTCACGGCCGCAGCCGCCGCCCTGCCCGCCGCCCCTGCCCACGCCACACCCCCGCCCGCACCCGCCCTCCACTTCGGCGCCTGCCCCGACACGGTCCCGCAGCCCGCCGCCCCCGACCGCGTCGAATGCGCCCGCCTCGGCGTCCCGCTGGACTGGGCGCACCCCGACGGCCGACGCATCGAGGTGGCCGTCTCCCGCGTCCCCGCCTCCGGCACCCCGGCCGAACACCGCGGCGCCCTGCTGGTCAACCCCGGCGGCCCGGGCGGCTCCGGACTGCCCTACGCGGTCACCAAGCGCGCCAAACTCCCCGAGAGCGTGCGGCGCGCCTACGACGTCATGGGCTTCGACCCGCGCGGCGTCGGACAGAGCGCTCCGGTGGACTGCGGCCCGATGGGCGGCCTCTTCGACAGCCCCGGAGCCGACCCCGTCCCCGTCGGACCGACGGCGGAACAGGCCTACCTCGCCTCCCTGAGCCGCATGGCCGACGACTGCGCGGCGCGCGAGGGCGACGTGCTGCCGTACTTCTCGACGGAGCAGATCGCGCAGGACATGGACGCGATACGCGCCGCGCTCGGCGAACCGCGGACCGACTTCCTCGGCATCTCCTACGGCAGCTACCTCGGCGCCGCCTATGCCGCCCGCTTCCCGCAGCGCACCGGCCGGATGGTCCTCGACAGTGTCGTCGGCCCCTGGGACTGGTACGACTTCGATGTCGTCCAGAGCCGGGCGCTGCTGCGTCAGCGCGACACGTTCTTCGTCTGGACCGCCGCCCACGCGGACCGCTTCGTCCTCGGCGACAGCGCACAGGCCGTCCGCCGCGCGTATCTGCGCGTCCGCGACGGCCTCACCGCCCGCCCGGTCGCCGGCTTCGGTCCCGCCGAGTTCGACCGTGCCGTCTACCGGGCCCTGGGACGCACCGAACGCTGGACGGGCCTCGCCGAGGGCCTCCGCGCCTACCTGCGGGACGGCATGGTGGATGCCCTCCGTCCCGTCACCGCCTTCGACAGCCCCGACTCACGCACCTACGAATCCGCCAACCGCCTCACCAAATGCGCCGACGGCCCCGGACCCACCCCGCGGCGCGTCCTCGCCGACATCCGCCGCACCCGAAACCTCGACCCCCAGCCCGTACTGACCGGCATGGAGGCCTCCACCTGCGCCTACTGGACCCACCGCCCGGCCCACCGCACCCCGCTCGGCAGCCCAGCCGCCCCGCCCCTTCTCCTGATCGCCTCCGCCCACGACCCCGTCACCCCCATCGAGGGAGCCCATCAGTTGCGCCGCCTCCTGCCCGGCTCCAGGCTGATCACCCTCGACCACGACTATTCGCACGGCGTCTTCGCCAGTCGCGGCAACGCCTGCGTGGACCGGACCGCCGCCGCCTACCTCGTCGACGGAACGGTTCCGGCGGCGGACGTACGCTGCGTCGGTCCCGGGCTGCCCCAGGTGGGTCGCACGGTGAGTTGATCTGTAGCCGCCCCTGTGACGCACATGTCACCGGGCCCGTGCTGTCTCACGGGCCCGGTGACACGGCGTGCTGCGATCAGTGCCGGAACTCGCCTACGACACGCCCCAGTTCGATCCGGTCGATGTTCGGCGCCCAGCCGGTCGGGTTGCCGAACGTCACCGTGTTGGCGCCCTTCCTGAGGTCGACCGGGACGCCGAGCGTCCAGTAGTCGTCCCAGCTCCAGGTGTTCTTGAAGGTGGCCCGGGTCGGGGTGCCGGACCCCACGGTGATGTCCGCCGTACGGGACATGATGTCCGTGTTGTAGGCGTGCCCGTTGTCGCGCCGCTCGTTGTGCGCGTACTGGATGACCAGGAGATAGCGGCCGGACCTGGGCGCGTTCACCGTGAACTCGGCTGTGCTGGACGGGCTGTTGCCCAGCGAGCCGATGTAGGAGCCGCCGGAGGCGTGCGCGGAGTCGACCAGTTCGGCGCCGCCCGAGAGGAGGGCCGAAGAGGCCTCGTAGGTGAGTGCGCCGGCCGTCGAGCCGTCGCCCGAGACGTCCAGGGAACGGACGGAGGCGTGCTTCGCGGTCAGCGTGACGCGGTTGTTCCCGGCCACCAGATACAGCCGTAGGGGCTTGCCGGGCACGGCCGTCACCGTCTCCCCGTGCAGCCGCAACTTCACCGGCGCGGAGGCACGCGGGAGGACCGTGAAGTAGCCGTCGCGCGGAGCGTAGACGTCGAAGACCGCCTTGTCGGCGGTGCGCAGGACGAGGGCGCCCGTGCCGACGCCGGACGACGAGGAGTAGTCGTACGACGGCCTGCCGCTGATGTCGGCGAGGGTGGCCTCGTACGACGCGGAGGCCTCGCCGGTACGGGCCGTCAGGTGGATGCGGTCGAGTGTGACCTCGGCGTCGCCCTTGGCGAGGGTCAGCACGTGCGAGCCCGCCGTGAGCCGGATGCCGACGTCCTTCCTGGCGCGGTAGGTCCAGTTCTCCGTGGAGGGGTACGGGACCGTGACCGGGTCGGCGCCGTCGACCGACAGCTCCTGTGTGGCCGGGCCGCCGGACTGGTTGCCGTAGAGGATGGACAGGCCGTACGTGCCGTCCGCCGGGACCGACACCGTGAAGTCCACCTTGCTGGTGGGCTGGTTGAGGGAGCCGACGTCCTTGGTGCCGGAGGCCGCGTAGCCGTTGGCGTTGCTCACGGTGCCCTGCGTGTAGATCTGCCCGGCGGTGATCGCAGCGTCCTCGGCCTCGTACGACGCCGACCACGGGACGGCGGCGGGGGAGGGGGTGCCCGAGCCGGCGGGGGTGAGGACGATCCGGTACGCCGACATCTTGTGCAGGCCGCGCAGCGGCACGGTCACCGTGCCGTCGTCCGCCACCTTGAGCTTGGTGCGGGTGAGCACCTGCGGTGCGGCGTGCTGCCCTTCGTACCCGGACCAGGCCGCCTCGGCGACGGTCGCGGTGACCGTGCGGCCGAAGACGGAGCGGGGGACGTTGCGCACCACGACGTCGGAGTCACCGGCCGAACCGCCCAGCAGGACCTGGGCCTGGCGGCGGGAGGTGTCCAGGGAGGCGAGGCCCTGGAGGGTGTCGATGGTGTTCGGCTGCGGCGGGGTCACCTTCACCGTGTCGCCGGTCAGCCCGGCGTACCAACGGAAGAACCACCAGCCGCCGTTGGGGATGTTGGATTGCACCACCTGGCCGCTGAGATTGCCGGCGGCGTCCCAGTACGCCATGTTGGCGTACACCTTGTTCCTCTCGAACATCGAGACCCACTGCACGAGCTGCCCCGGCACGGACAGGTCCCGGCGGTTGGCGTACTCATCGATATTGATCTTGAGCGGGCCGATGCCCAACTCACGCTCAAGGGCACGGTAGTTGTCGTAGTGACCCTGGAAGTCGCGCAGCGAACCGGAGCTCAGCTCGTGCCAGGTCATGATCTGCGGCAGGACGTTCTCGCGCTGGGCGAAGGTGAGGAAGTCCCGCAGGAAGCGGGGGTAGTAGCCGGTCTCGTTGGGGCCCGCGATCACCGCGTCCGGGTCGATGGCACGGATGCGGTGGTAGACCGTCTTCCAGTGCTTGAAGAAGCGGTCGCGTTCGACCTCGTACGCGGCCTGGTCCGTGAGGTTGAGCTTGTACCAGATGAAGTCCGGTTCGTTGAAGGGGATGTAGACGAACCGGTCGCTGTTGGGGTCGGCCGCGATCTCCTTGGTGATCTTGTCGACCTTGGGGAGGTAGTCGTCGATGCCGAGATCCTCGTACGGCCACTTGGCGTACATGTCCTGCATCATCACGTTGATCTCGCCGCCGCCGTTGCGGAAGAAGGCCTTGGAGACGGAGAGCGCGTCGCCGTTGGGGTGCTGGGCGCCGCCCTCCGGCTTCTGCGAGATGCTGGTGATCTTCAGGGGTTCCAGGGCGGCGTCGCTGGGGACGCCGTCGTCACCGAGGCCGTACAGGGCGCCGTTGGCGCCGAGCGTCACCGGGCCCTCGGAGTCGGCCAGGTCGACGGTGAGGCGCTGGGGGTCGGCTGCCGACGCGGAGCCCATCGTGGGGAGCAGGGCGGCGAGGGCAAGTGCGGCGGTCAGCAAGGCGGTTCGGGATCTCGTGCGGGTGGGGACGAGCACGCTGTCGGACCTCCGGTTATTTGACGGCTCCACTGGTGATTCCGGACACGATCTTTCGCTGGCCGACGAGGAACACGACGACCATCGGCAGGCTCATCACCACGACGTACGCGAAGACGAGATGCCAGTTGTCGAGATAGAGCTGGGCGCTGGCGACCTGGTAGAGGTTGAGCGGCAGGGTCGCCCGATCTCCGCCGCCGAGGACGAAGAAGGCGTAGAAGATGTCGCTCCAGGCATAGAGCATCACCATGATCGTCGCGGTGGCGATCACCGGCCTGAGCAGCGGCAGGACGATCCGCGCGAAGATCCGCCAGGGGGGTGCCCCGTCGATGCGGGCCGCCTCCTCCAGTTCCATGGGGATCGCGCGGATGAAACCGGTCATGAAGAAGATCGATGTCGACAGGTACATGCCGGTGTAGACGGCGATCATGCCGGGGCGGGTGTTGGCCAGGCCGAGCTGCCGCAGTTCCATCACGATGGTGATGACCGCGGGCGGCAGCAGCAGTCCGCTGATGCACAGGGCGTACGCCGCCGAGACGAGCCTGGACCTGTGGCGCGCGAAGACCCATGCGGCGCCCGCCCCGAGCACCAGCACGAGCAGCACCGAAGGCACCACGACCAGCAGGGAGTTGAGGAAACCGCGCAGCATCTCGCCCTCGCTGACGGCGTCCGCGTAGTTACGGGAAGGCTGCCAGTGCCGGGGCAGGTCCAGGTTGGGTCTGATCGCCTCGGTCTGCGGCTTGGCCGAGGTGACCGCGACCAGCCACAACGGCACGCCGACGGCGAGGCCGGCGAGCAGGAGGACGAGCGCCGGGCGGGCGTAACGCCACACCGGGGTCACAGGAGTTGCTCCCTTCGGCGCAGTCCGACGACCAGCGGGATCGCCACGGCCACCACGACCAGGAAGAGCACCAGACTCATCGCGGAGGCCTGGGCGTACAGGCCCTGCCCGAAGATCCGGAACATGTAGATGTTGAAGACCTCGGTGGAGGCGGCGGGCCCGCCGCCGGTTGTGGCCTGGACGATGTCGAAGGTGTTCATCGAACCGATCAGCGCCGTGGTCACGTTGAAGGTGACGGCCGGGGCGAGCATGGGCCAGCGCACCGACCAGAAGGTCCGCCACGGCCCGGCCCCGTCCATCCGCGCGGCCTCCAGCATGTCCCCGGGGATGCCCTTGAGCCCGGCGAGATAGATCAGCATCGACAGCCCCATCCACTTCCAGCCGTGGATGAGGGTGACCACGACCAGCGTCCAGGTCGTCGAGCCGAGCCACGGAACATCGCTTCCCAGCACGGAGTTGACGGCGCCGTCCTGGTCGAGGAGCGCCTGGAAGACGTAACCCGTCGCAAGGGCCGAGATGAGCACCGGCAGGAAGAAGGCCGCTCGGAAGAAGCGGTTGAAGCGGGTGTCGTCCTCCAGCAGCAGGGCGAGTGCGAGACCGAAGCCGTTCTGGAAGAACGCCGCGAGCGCCGCGTACAGCAGGGTCGTACGGATCGCCCGCAGCAGCGAGCCGTCGTCGGCGATGGTCCTGAGGTTGTCCAGGCCGGTGAAGGCGATGTCCGGGTGGTAGGAGGACCAGTCGGTGAACGGGTAGTAGAAGTTGAGCAGGTTGGGGACCAGGAAGAAGCCGGCGAAGACGACGATCGCCGGGAGGGCGAACCACCAGGGATGGTGCACCGCGGCCCGCGGCAACCGCCCCGGCTTCCTCGGTGTGCCCGACACCGGCGCGGGCTTCTTGGCGCGTACGACGGTATGAGTCATCGTCAGAATCCGGGCGCGGCCTGCGCCTTGGCCACCTGGGCGAACTGGTCCTGGACGGCCTGGGCGACCTGTTCGGGATTCTTCTTCCCGTAGATCATGTCGGCCAGGTACAGATGGGCGTCCGGGGCGACGATCGCCTTCGCCTGGAACACGCCGATGGCGGTGGGCAGGGCCTCGACCTGGTCCTTCGAGGTCTGCGGCAGGCCGTCGGGGGTCGGCACGGAGGGCTGCACGGACGGGATCTTCATCGCCTTGATGTAGTCGGCGTAGTCGGGACCGAGCCAGAAGGCGAGGAACTGCCGGGCCGCGTTCTGCCGCTTCTCGTCACCGGTCCTGAAGGCGACCACCCCATTGGTCTGGTCGGGTGAATACAGGCCGGTGGCTGAGGAGTTGGCGACGGGGAACCAGCCGACCTCGCGGTCGATCTCGGCGGTGGAGTACTTGGCCTGCAACTGGCTCTGGAAGGACGTGACGTTGAGGACCATCCCGGCCTCGCCCTTCCACAGGGCGTCGGCCTGCCCGGTGAAGGTGCCGGTGCGGTAGTTCTTCTGGGCCAGCCCGGCGTCGAGCAGCTTGTCCTTGTACTTCTTGACGGCACCGACCACGACGGGGTCGGTCCACTTCTCCTTGTTCCGGTTCAGCCCGTCCCACCACGCTTGGTCGAGGTCGGTGAGCTGGACCTGCATCTGCCACTGCAACGGCCACTGGTCACCGCCGGCCTCGTAGAAGGCGGCCGCGTCCGTCTTGTCGACGACCTTGCGGCCGAGGGCGAGCAACTCGTCGTACGACTTCGGGAAGTCCTTCTCGCTGAGACCGGCCTTCGCGAAGACGTCCTTGTTGTAGTAGACGCCGAGCATGGCGGGGCTGGTGACGATCGCCGCGTACCGCTTGCCGTCGATCACGCCGAGCGACTTCTCGGTGTCGCCGAGCTTCGCCTCCCACGGCTCCCCGTCGAGGGGGAGGAGGTTCTGCTTCGGCTGGATGAAGGGCAGGGTGGAGACTGAGGGCTGCCAGAACATCAGGTCGGGGCGGTCACCGGAGGCCAGCTTGGTCGGCACGTTCTGCTCGTAGAGGTCCGGGATCGCCTGGGTCTCGACCTCGGCGCCCGTGGCCTTCTCGAAGGCGTCGATCACCTGTTTCGGCGCGTTGACGGTGTTCTGCGCGGTCCACATCGTGAGCTTCACGCCGTCGAGGCGGGCGGTGGGGTCGACGGCTGTCTGCCGGGCGTCGGAGTCGGAGTCGGAGTCCGAGTCGGCCGCGGTGGGGTCGCTGCACGCGGTGGCGGCCAGGGCCAGGGCGGATATCAGTGCCAGTGCGGGGAGTGCTCTTCTCTTCATCACGTGCCTTTCGGAGCAGGTGGTTCAGGAAGCGGGGACTCACAACTGCCGTGCACGTAGGCGGTGTTCAGGAGAGCGGCGGCCCCGAGCTCTCCCGCACCACCAGCTCCGGGACGGAGACCGGGTGCGGGGCGATCCGCGCCGACGCCTCCAGCACCCCGTGCAGCAGCGCGAACGCGGACCGGCCCAGACCGGTGAAGTCCAGGCGTACGGTCGTGAGGGAGGGCGTGAGATAGGCGGAGTGCGGGGCGTCGTCGAACCCCGCCACGCTGACCGCGCCCGGCACCGGGCGGCCCGCCTCGTGCAGGGCGCGCAGGACACCGAGCGCCAGATCGTCGTTGCCGCACAGGACCGCGGTGACGGCGGGGTCCTTCGCCAGCTTCAGCCCCGCCGCGTGGCCGCCCGCGGGGCCCCAACTGCCCTGCACCGGGCGGGGTTGCGGGGCGCCGGCCTCCTTCAGGGCCTGCCGCCAGCCGCTGGTGCGGGCGCTCGTGCGGCGGGTGCTGGACGGGATGGCGACATAGTGCACGGTCTCGTGCCCGAGCGAGAGCAGATGGCGGGTCGCCTCGTAGGCGGCCTCGCGGTCGTCGGTCCACACCCAGGGGCGGTTCTCGCCGGGCGGGCTCGCCGGGGTCTCCACCACGCCGACGACCGGCAGTCCGGCCGGGACCGCGTCCAGGGCGCGTACTCCGGCCGGATCGTAGGCGATCACGATCAGCCCGCCGCCCGCGTCGGCGGCCCGTCGCACCTCCACGGCGACCGCGGCCTCGTCGGCCGACTCCAGGACGCTTATCCCGACCGCGTAGGAGGCGGCGCGCGCGGCCTCCTCCACGCCCTGGAGGATCGAGGCGTAGCCGTAGTGGGTGGTGTTGGCGGTGAGCACGGTCACGGCCCGGGTGCGCCCGCTGGCCAGGGCGAGCGCGGTCGCGCTGCGCCGGAAGCCCAGCTCGTCGATGGCGGCGAGCACCCGTTCCCGGGTCGACGGCTTGACGCTGGGGTGGCCGTTGATCACCCGGGAGACGGTCTGGTACGAGACGTCGGCGGCGGCCGCGACGTCCCTGATGCTCGCCGGGCTCCTTGTGTGACCGGTCACATTCATGCGAGGATTGTGACCGGTCACACAGGGGGCGTCAAGAGACGTGACAACGGATCCGCGCGACCGAGGGGGAGTGCCTTGACCGGTACGGCGGATGCGGGGGAGCTCGCCCAGCGGGCGCCGAACTCTCCTCGGGGCAAGGTCAGTTGGGGTCATGCGCGGCTGGCGGCCGAGTTCGCCACCGCCGCCGACGGGACGCTGCGGCTGACCCGGCTCGACGACACGGGCTCCGGTGACCCGGAGACCGCGCTCCCGCTCGTGGAGCTCACCGCCCTGGGGCACGGCAGCGGCTGGTCCGGCCCGCGCTTCACCGGCACGGCCCTCGGCTCCCGCCTCCGCTACCAGGGGCACCGCACGGACCGCCGCGACGGCTGGGAGCGCCTCACCGTCGAACTCCACGACCCCGCAATCGGGTTGACGGCCTTCGCCGAGCTGTCCTCCCCGGCCGGAGTCCCCGTCCTGCGGTCCCGTGTGCGCCTGCGCAACGACGGCGACACACCGCTCGTCGTCCAGTCCGTCAGCAGCCTCCTGCTCGCCGGTCTGCCGGGGCCCGACTCCCTCGACGTCCACCGGGCCCGCAACGAATGGCTCGCCGAGTGCCGTTGGTACACCGAACCCCTGCGCGCGACCGTCGCCGACATCAACGCCGACGCCCACCAGCACGACAGCCGGGCCGCCCTCGCCCTCACCGGACGCGGCAGCTGGCCCACCGACGGCCATCTGCCGATGGGCGCGCTGACCCGACGGGACGACGGCCGGACCTGGCTGTGGCAGATCGAGTCCCCCGCGGGCTGGCGCTGGGACCTCGGCGAACACGCCCGTGGCAGCTACCTGGCGCTGAACGGCCCCACCGACGCCGCGCACCAGTGGCGGGTCCGGCTCGCGCCGGGCGAGGAGTTCACCACGGTGCCGGGTGTGCTCGCGCTGGGCGCCGGGTTCGACGCGGCGATGGGTGCCCTCACCTCGTACCGCCGCCTCGTCCGCCGCCCGCACCCGGACCATGAACACCTGCCGGTCGTCTTCAACGACTACATGAACACGCTGATGGGCGACCCCACGACGGCCAAGCTCCTTCCCCTGATCGACGCCGCCGCCGAGGCCGGCGCGGAGTACTTCTGCATCGACTCCGGCTGGTACGACGACACGGCCGACGGCGGCTGGTGGAACAGCGTCGGCGCCTGGGAACCCTCGCCCCGCCGCTTTCCGGGCGGCGGCATCCAGGCCGTACTGGACCGCATCCGTGAACGCGGCATGGTGCCCGGGCTGTGGCTGGAGCCGGAGGTCATCGGCGTGGACAGCCCCCTCGCGGCGACGCTGCCGCCGGACGCGTTCTTCCAGCGCGACGGCGTACGCCTCACCGAACAGGGCCGTCACCAGCTCGACCTGCGGCACCCGGCCGCCCGCGCGCACCTGGACCGGACGGTGGACCGGATCGTGGGGGAGTGGGGCGTGGGCTACCTCAAGCTCGACTACAACATCGTCGTCGACCCCGGTACCCGCGGCCCCGGCGACCTCGCGCCCGGCGCCGGGCTGCTCGGTCACGCGCAGGCATACCTGGACTGGCTGTCCGACGTCCTGGACCGGTACCCGGCACTGGTCGTCGAGAACTGCGCCTCGGGCGGCATGCGCATGGACGGCGCCACCCTGGCCGTCACCCAGCTCCAGTCCACCAGCGACCAGCAGGACCCGCTGCGCTACCCGCCGGTCTCCGCCTCCGCGGCCACGGCCGTCCCGCCCGAACAGGGCGCCGTATGGGCCTACCCGCAACCCGAGTTCGACGACGACCTCATCCGCTTCACCCTCGGCGGCGCGCTCCTCGGCCGCATCCACCTGTCCGGGCATCTGAACCGGATGTCCGAGCCCCAACTCCGGCTCGTGCGGGACGCGGTGGACGTGTACCGAAGCATCCGCCGGGACCTCGCGACGGCCCTGCCGTGCTGGCCGCTGGGGCTGCCGGGCTGGACGGACGAATGGCTCGCGCTCGGCATGCGGGTGCCCGACGGCCGTACCACGTACCTGTCGGTGTGGCGCCGCGGCGGGGAGGCCGAACTGAGTCTGCCGGTCGGCCATTTGGCCGGACGGGCGGTGCGCGCGGAGGTGCTGCACCCGGTGGACGCGTCGGCCGGCACGGCCGAGTGGGACGGGGACGGCGACGTGGTGCGGGTGTCGGTGCCGCGGGCGCCGGGTGTGCTGCTGGTGCGGTTGACCGCCGAGGCGTAGGCAAGGATTCTTCTGCGAGGCTGCGGGGTGCCGCCTCGGGACCTCCGTGAGCCATTCCCTCGGGAGCCGACGTGATCGGAAGCAGGCGGACCGGCACCACTTCGGACATCGGCGCGCAGGCCGTCCTGGTGACGGGAGCGGCCAGCGGCATCGGGAGACACACCGCCCTCACTTATGCCCGGCGGGGCCATCCGGTCGCGGCCGTGGACATCGACGCCGAGGGTCTGGCCCAACTGCCCCGCCGGGAAAACCTGCACACCTTCGCCTGCGACGTCGCGGACGCCGACGCACTGGACCGGACCCTCCACGACGTCGAGGCCGCCGTCGGAACGCCGACGCGGGTCGTGCACTGCGCCGGCATCGCCCGCGTGGGCAGACTCCTGGACCAACCCCTCGCCGACATCGAGCAGTTGGTGCGCGTCAACTACCTCGGCAGCGTCCAGGTGGCCCGAGCCGTCGTGCCCCGCATGGCGGCCCGGCGGGGTGGCGCGCTGATCCTGGTCGCCTCCATCGCCGGATGGGTGCCCATGACGTCGGTAGGGGCGTACTCCGCGTCCAAGGCCGCGCTCGTCGCGATGGCCGAGGTGCTGGCCCGGGAGTGCGCCGGCACCGGCGTCCGGGTGGTGTGTGTCTGCCCGCCCGCCGTGGAGACACCGATGCTCACCGAGATGCAGCGCGGCCATCCCGACGTCATCAGCGACGCCCCCGGCATCCACCCCGACGTCGTACTGCGCTCCGCCGAACGCGCCCTGGCCAGGGGACGCGTCCTGGCGTTCCCCGGACGGGGCACGACCACCCTGTGGCGGGCCCGGCGACTGGCCCCGCTGCGGGTCACCAGCCTGCTGGAGAGGGTGCTGCTCAAGCAGTTGAGCAAGTCCCGCCCCGCGCCCACCCCGCCGAGAGAGCACGGGGCGACGGAGGGGGAGGCGTAGGGCCGGCACCACCTCCACGCCGCTGAGCAGGACACCTCGCGCGCGGGCGGGCGGGTACCCCCTGAGACGGGACGCGGGGGCACGGAGTGACAGGGCCGTTGTCCGGCACATCCGGGACCGACGGCCCTTCGCGCACGGCGTGCGCCGGCCAACGATGGAGGGACGACGTGCGGTGCCCGCCTGCCGCATCCGGCGAAAGACGGTCTGGCCATGTATCCCAACGACGGATTCCGCGAACTCGAACGCCAGGAGTGCCTGCGACTGCTGGGCAGGGTCCCCGTGGGCAGGATCGTCCACACCCGCCAGGCCCTCCCCGCCGTGCTGCCGGTCAACTTCTGCCTCGACAGCGACGGCGCGGTGCTGCTGCGTACCGCGGCCGCGTCGGAACTGGTGCGCGCCATCGACGGCTCGATCGTCGCCTTCGAGGCCGACCAGGTCGACGCCGCCACGCACTCCGGCTGGAGCGTCGTCGTCACCGGCGCGGCCTCGGTCGTCACGGACCCGGCCGAGAACGACCGCCTGACCCGTACCGGCCCACGCTCCTGGGTGCCGTCACCCGAGGAGGTCTTCGTCCGCATCGAGGCAGAGCTGGTGACCGGCCGCGAACTGGTCGGCGGGCGCACCCTGTACGGCGTCCGCCTCCCCGACCGGACCGAGAGCCCGGCCCTCGGTCCGGAAGGCCCTGCGAGAGGGGCCGTCCGGCGCTCCACCGGGCTCACGTGGCCCCTGCCCGGGGCCTCGGCCACGTACGAGCATCGGGACCACAGAGCAGAGGAGGAGGGGTCATGACTCTCCAGCACGTGGTCGTGGGAACGGACGGATCACTGGTCTCCGTGCGGGCGCTGGACTGGGCCGCGGACGAGGCCGTGCGGTACAGGGCCGGCCTGCGGATCGTGTACGCCGTGCCCGACCGTGACGAGGCCGGCCCCGTCCTGGCGTCGGCCACCGCACGCGTGCACGCACGCCACCCGGGCCTGACCCTGACGTCCCGGGCCGTCGCGGGCAGCCCTGCGCGGGCGCTCGCGGAGGAAAGCGAGGACGCGGTCCTCACCGTCGTGGGAAGCCGCGGTTTCGGCGGTGTCACCGGGCTGCTGGCCGGTTCCGTCAGCCTGCGGCTGGCCGCACAGGCGCGGGGGCCGCTGCTCGTCGTACGGGGTGACCATCCGTGCGACGGCGGACAAGCGGTGCTGCTGGGCCTGGAGGACGACTCCGACACCGAAGCCACCGCGTACGCCTTCGCCGAGGCCGAGCGCCGCTGTGTCCGGCTGCGCGTCCTGCACTCCCGCACGCATCGGCACATCACCCCCGAACTGCCCTCGCCGATCCCCGCCACCAGCCCGGGGCAACGGCACCTCGACCGGGAGGACCGGGCCGAGGAAGCCGTACCGCGCTTCAGCCTGGCCCGGCTGGAGGAGCGGCATCCGGGTGTCGAGGTGGACGCTCGCACGGTACGCACCGGTCCGGCCCACGCCCTGCTGGCCGCCACGGACGACTCCGCAGTCGTCGTCATCGGCGCCCACCGCCGGGCCGGTCGACTCGGACCGCAACTGGGCCCCGTGGCACACACCCTCCTGCACCGCTCGCACTGCCCGGTGGTGCTGGTGCCGACGACCGGATGAACCGGCGCACGCCGTAAAGGGGGGGTGGGGCCGGCCCGGCCCCACCCCCCCTTTTTTTTGCGCCCGTCAGTCTTCGGTCTCCGTGCCAGGCCCTCCGCGCCACGGTGGCGGGGTCGCGGACTTGCGCGCCTCGTCACCGCGGTGGGCCGCGCGGTCGGCGCCTCCCCGCAGCCGGTCCTGGAGCCGGTCGGCGAGCTCGTACGCGGTCGCCTCCTGGGCGTGTACGACGACGAGGGCGTCGCCCACCCGGATCTCGGCCGCCGCCGACCACGGCCGACCGATGTGCTGCGCCGCCGCCAGGGCGACCCGCACCTCACCCGTCACGTCCGGGAGCCCCGGCCGCTCGAAGGCCGCCGCGACCTTCGCCCGCACGTACCCGAGCGCCTCGGCGTCGACATTGCCCGTCGCCCGCACCTCGATGCCGCTGAGAACCATGAGTCCCACTCCCCTTGATCCACTGCCGATGCCTCCACCCTCCCGCTCGCCCGCACCCCCTCCCAGGGCCGGACGGCCCGGGCCTCACCCCCGTACGGCCCCTCCCTCGACGCGGCCCCGGGCCGGAGGCTGGCAACGCACCGCAACCACCGGACACCGATCAGGAGGACGACGGACATGAGCGTGCGCGTGGGCATCAACGGATTCGGCCGTATCGGCCGCAACTACCTGCGCCTCGTGCTGGAGCGCGCGGAGGGCGCCGCCGGTACGCCGGTGGAGGTCGTGGCGGTCAACGACATCACCTCACCGGCGGCGCTGGCCCATCTGCTGGCCTACGACTCCACGTACGGCCGCATCGGCCGCACCGTCGAGCACGACGACGCCTCCCTCACGGTGGACGGACACCGGATCGCCGTGACCGCCGAGCGGGACCCCGCCGCACTGGCCTGGGGCGAACTGGGAGTGGACGTCGTCATCGAGTCGACGGGACGCTTCCGCAGCCGTGAGGACGCCGGCCTGCACCTGAAGTCCGGCGCCCGCAAGGTGCTGCTCTCCGTGCCGGGCAAGGGCGTCGACGCCACCGTCGTGATGGGCGTCAACGAGGGGACCTACGACCCCGAGCGCGACCACGTCGTCTCCAACGCCTCCTGCACCACCAACTGCGTGGCCCCGATGGTCAAGGTGCTCCACGAGTCCTTCGGCATCGTCAAGGGACTCATGACGACCATCCACGGCTACACCAACGACCAGGTCGTCCTCGACGGCCCCCACAAGGACCTGCGCCGCGGGCGCAGCGCCGCCGTGAACATCATCCCGACCAGCACCGGGGCAGCGCGTGCCGTGGGACTTGTGCTGCCGGAGCTGGCGGGCACCCTGGACGGCATCGCGGTGCGGGTACCGGTGGAGGACGGCTCGCTGACCGACCTGACGGTGGTGCTGGGCCGCGAGGTGACCGCGGACGAGGTCAACGACGCCTTCCGGGAGGCCGCCGCCGCGCCGCTGAAGGGAGTGCTCCGGGTCTCCGACGCCCCGATCGTCTCCCGCGACATCGTGGGCGACCCGGCCTCGTGCGTCCTCGACGCCCCGCTCACCCAGGCGAACGGCGAACTGGTCAAGGTCTTCGGCTGGTACGACAACGAGTGGGGTTACACCAACCGGCTTCTCGACCTCACCGAGTACGTCGCCGCCCGCCTGCCGCGCGGCTGACTCCGCCTCCCCGGCCAACTCGAACCGGTCGGATCCCGTATCGCTCCCCGTCCCGGACCATTACCTTGGCACGTGACGGCAACGGCCCGCCCTGGACGTGCCGCGCAGACGTGGAGGAGCACGGTGGGAAGCCATGAGCAGGCCGGGGAGGCCCGCGTACGGCTGCCGCAGCTGAAGCTCGACGAGCTGCTGGAGGAGTTGCAGGCGCGCCTCGACGCGGCCCGCGGCACCCGTGACCGGGTGCACAGCCTGCTGGAGGCGGTGCTCTCGGTCGGCCGGGAGCTCGATCTGGAGCAGGCGCTGCGCAGCATCGTGGAGGCCGCGGCGGTGCTGGTGGACGCGCGGTACGCGGCGCTGGGTGTGATCGGTTCGGACGGCAAGCGGCTCTCGGCGTTCCACACCGTCGGTGTCAGCGCGGAGCAGATCGCCCGGATCGGCCCCTATCCGGAGGGGCACGGCATCCTCGGTGAGCTGATCACGCATCCCGAGCCGCTGCTGCTGGCGAAGCTCTCCGAGCATCCCGCCTCGTACGGCTTCCCGGCCCATCACCCGCCCATGAACACCTTCCTCGGCGTCCCGATCCGGGTGCGTGACCAGGTCTTCGGCAACCTGTATCTGACGGAGAAGCGGGGCGGGGCGCAGTTCGACGAGGAGGACGAGGCAGTGCTGTCGACCCTCGCCGTCGCCGCCGGCGTGGCCATCGACAACGCCCGCCTGTACGAGGAGTCCCGGCTGCGCGAGCGCTGGCTGCGGGCCACCGCCGAGATCACGCAGAGCCTGATGTCCGGCAGCGAGCGCGGCGCGGCCCTCGCGCTCATCGCCGACAGCGCCCGGGAGATCACCGGCGCCGGCCTCGCCGTGATCGCCATGCCGCTGGAGGGTACCGACTCGCTGCGGGTGGAACTGGCTGTCGGGACCGGTGCCGAGGCGCATCACGGACTCGTGCTGCCCGTCGACAGCAGCCTGATCGGCCAGGCCTTCGCCAGCGCCGGCCCCGCGACCAGTCCGGACGTGGCCCGCGACGAGCGTGTGCCGAACGCCGTGCCGCGTTTCACCGGCCTCGGGGCGGCGGTGGCCGTGCCCATCGGGACGGGGGAGGGCCTGCGCGGTGTGCTGCTGCTGGTGCGCGCGGCGGGGCGGCCGGTGTTCACCGCGAAGGAGACGGAGCCGTTGCACGGCTTCGCCGCCCAGGCGGCGATCGCCCTGGAGCTGGCCGAGCGCCGTCAGGACGCCGAGCAGATCGCGCTGCTCAAGGACCGCGACCGGATCGCCCGCGACCTGCACGACCTGGCCATCCAGCGGCTCTTCGCCACCGGCATGACCCTGCAGAGCGCGGGCCGCTTCATCGACCACGAGGAGGCCTCCGAGCGGGTGGTTCGGGCGGTCGACGACCTGGACGAGACCATCAAGATCATCAGGTCGACCATCTTCGGTCTGCGCGCCCGTGACGGCGCCGCGGGCACCGGTCTGCGCGCACGGGTCGTCCGGGTCACCGGCGAGGCCGCTCAGGTGCTGGGCTTCGCGCCCAGCGTCCGCATGGTGGGCCTCGTCGACACCGATGTGCCGCGCGAGATCGGCGACGAGGTGGTGGCCGTCCTGTCCGAGGCCCTGACCAACATCGCCCGGCACGCGCACGCCGCCCGCGCCGACGTCGCCCTGGAGACCGACGGGCTCGAAGTGCGGCTGACCGTGACCGACAACGGCGTGGGCGTTCCGGCCGACGGTCGGCGCAGCGGCCTGGGCAACATGGCCGAGCGGGCCGGACAACTGGGCGGCGACTTCGCGATCCTCACCCCGGAGGGCGGGGGGACCAGGCTGGAGTGGCGGGTGCCGGTGCCGCGGGCCGAGGGGTAGGCCCGGCGGCGCCGTTTCCGCTGCCCGGGGTCGAGGGCCAGGACGCGAAGGGCGGTGTCGGGTGCGGACGCCGCAACAGCGGTCGCACTCGGACGCAGCTGACGTCGTGACGCGCCGGGCGAGTTCGAGATACGCGCGCCCGGACGCCGACGCGTCGGCGTCTTACGAACGCCGCCACCGACAGCGACTCCGCCGTCGGGAGTGGTCCCCCGAGAGCCCGAGCGGCTCTGGAGCAGGACGGGGGCTCCGAGTACGGTCCTTCCCGATCCGTCCTCCTGCTGTACGGACCGGGAAGGACGCTCTCCCTCCTCGTGGCTCATTCGTGGGGCACGACGGCGACCGGGCACCGCACGTGGTGCATCACCGCGTGCGCGACGGGCCCGGTGTGCGTACCGACGCGGGCCGGCCGGATCCGGCGGCCGACGACCAGCAGACCGGCGTCCTGTGCGGCGAGCGTCAGTCGCAGGCCGGCACGGCCCTCGGGCACCAGCTCATCGACCTCCACGACGGGGAACTTCTCCCGCCACGGCCCGAGCACCGCGCGAAGGCTCCGTTCGGCGGCCCCACCCATGGTGCTGCCGGCCCTGGCCACCACGGCGCCGGGCAGATACGGCAGCTGCCACGCGTACACGGCGCGGAGCACAGCCGCCCGCATCATCGCGCTCTCGAAGGCGAAGGCGAGTACCTCGTCACAGTGCTGCGCGGGGTCGACGCCGACCACCACGGCCCGGTACGGCGTGCTGAGGGCGGGCCCGCCCCCGGCGTCCGGCAGATGCTCGGACTCCAGGCTGTGACGAGCCCGTACGAGGACGACCGGCCGCGTCGCCCGGGCCACCGTCGCCAGCGCCACCGAACCGGCCATGAAACCGCCGAAGCCGCTGAAGGCCCGGCTGCCCAGTACCAGCAGCTCCGCCTCGTCGCCCGCGGCGGCCAAGGCGTCGGCCGCGGACCGCGGCACCTGATCGGCGCTCAGTCGTACCTGCGGATACCGCTCACCGAGCCGGTCCAGGGCCCCGCGCAGAATCCGCTGCGACCAGTAACGGGGCGCCGCCAACTCGGGCGGCCCTGGCACGCCCTGCGCCGTCCCGCCCTCCCACGCGTGCACCAGGCGCAGCGGCAGGCCGCGCCTGAGCGCCTCCCGGGCCGCCCAGTCGGCGGCGGCGAGACTCTCACTCGAACCGTCCAGTCCTACGACAACGGGTCGAGGCACGGACCCCACCTCCCCGTATTCGTGTCCGCGCGCTGGTGTGCGGACCCTTCATCACCAGCGTGCCCGCAGGGGGCCGACACGGTCAGGGGCTGACCCGGCCCGACACAGGGCCGACCGGCCCCTTCGGGCACCGCCGCAGGGGGCGTGTGCGGACGCCGGGCCGACCGGGGCGGGGCCGTCACGCGGCCGGCGTGATTGCCCTGTCAGGGCCCTTGACGAGGGCCGGTCGGCCCAAGCCCCCGGCGGTCCGCTGCCCCCAGTCTGGAGACAGAGGTCGTCCCCGCGACGATCGCCGAGCACCGCCGGAGGCCCTCATGTACAGCACCCCCCGTCACGTGAGCGAGGTGATGACCCGCACGGTGGTCGCCCTCGGGAGCACCACGACCTTCAAGGACATCGTGAAGGCCATGCGGCGCCGGCAGATCAGCGCCCTGCCCGTGATCGACGACGCGCACCGGGTCGTGGGCGTCGTCTCCGAGGCCGATCTGCTGCCCAAGGAGGAGTTCCGTGCCCACGACCCCGACCCGGACACCCGCCTGCACCGCCCCGAGGCCCTCGCCCGGGCCCAGGCACGCACCGCGGGCGAGCTGATGACGGCACCCGCCGTCACCGTCGACGCGGACGCGAGCCTCGCCCGGGCCGCCCGGATCATGGCCCGGCACCAGGTCAAACATCTGCCGGTCGTCGACGGCGCCGGCCTCCTGACGGGCATCGTCAGCCGCACCGACCTGCTCAAGGTGTTTCTGCGCACCGACGCGGACATCGCCCAGGAAGTGCGCCGAGAGGTGGTCGAGCCGCTCTTCCCCGACCCGCTGGACCCGGTGCGGGTGGAGGTGCGGGACGGGGTCGTCGCCCTGGCGGGCCGGATCCGGGACACCGGCCTCGTCCCCATCGCCGTACGGCTCGCACGGGCCGTGGAGGGGGTGGTGGACGTGGACTGCGCGCTCATGGGTCCGCCCCGGCGGCCGGTCCTCGACCCGGATCCGGAGGACCACCCGCAGCCCGAACGGTCCGACGGGCCGATCGGGAGGACGTGAGCACGAGAGGGCGGAAAGGACGCCCCCGCTTCTCGCGGAGCCTGAGGGCGCGGTGCGCGGCTGACGGCCGCTTCCCCGCGTCGCCCCGGGTCCCTTCCGTACCTTCGGCAGACCACTTCGCCCGGAGCGTCACCAGGGCCGATCGGCCCCTCCCGAAGGAGAGAGACCTCATGATCACAGGGGTAGCGGGACCGGAGGAGCGGCACGCCGCGACGCGTTCACGGCCGGCACTGCTGACGTTCCTCGGCGGAGTGGGCACGGTGACCGGCAGCAAGTTCCTCGTCGAGAGCGACCGCGCGCGTGTCCTCGTCGACTGCGGGCTCTTCCAGGGCCTGGCCGACCTACGCCGGCGCAACTGGCGCGAACTGCCCTGCGACGGCGCGGACATCGAGACGGTCGTCGTCACCCACGCCCACCTGGACCACTGCGGTTACCTGCCGCGGCTGGCGCGGCACGGCTTCCGGGGGCGGATCGTGACGACACAGTTCACCGCCCGGCTGATGGAGATCGTGCTGCGGGACAGCGCCAGGCTCCAGCTGGAGGCCGCCCACCACGCCAACGAACACGGCTGGTCCAAGCACCACCCCGCCCGGCCCCTGTACGACGACTCGGACGTAGACCGCACCCTGAAGCTGCTCGACCCCGTTCCCGTCCACACCCCGGTCGACATCGCCCCCGGGACCGGGCTCACGCTGCACCCCGCCGGTCACATTCTCGGCTCCGCCTGGGCGCATCTCACCCTGGAGGACGGACACACCCTCGCCGTCAGCGGAGACCTCGGCCGTCCCGGCCATCCGCTGCTGCTGCCGCCGGAGCCCTTCTCCGGGGCGGACGTCCTGCTGATGGAGTCCACCTACGGCAACCGATGGCACGAGGAGGAGGCGGGCCGGGCGCGCTTCGCCGAGGTACTGGGCCGCACCCTGGCACGCGGCGGGACCGTCGTCGTACCGGCCTTCGCCCTGGACCGCACCGAGGTGGTCCTGCACGAGCTCGCCGAGCTGCGCCGCGCCGGCGTGCTCCCGGCCGCCGTGCCGGTGTACGTCGACAGTCCGATGGCCCTGTCCGCCCTCGACGTCTACCGGGACGCCGCCCTGATGAAGGCTCCCGAGCTCCGCCCCGAGGTGACCGCGGGCGGCGTGGCCGCACTCGGCTCCGAGCCGTTCCACACCGTCCGCTCGCTCCAGGAGTCCCTCGACCTCGGACACACCGGCGGACCCGCCGTCATCGTCTCGTCGTCCGGCATGGCGACCGGCGGACGGGTCGTGCATCATCTGCGCCGCCTGCTGCCCGACCCGCGCAACGCGGTCGTCGTGGTGGGCTTCGCCGCGCAGGGCACGCGCGCCCGGGACCTCGTCGACGGCGCCCAGGTGCTGAAGATGTTCGGGGAGTACGTTCCGGTACGCGCCCAGATCGCGAACGTGCCGCACTTCTCGGCCCATGCCGACACCGGGCAGCTCGTCGACTGGCTGCGTGACGCCCCCGCTCCGCACGCCACCTACCTGGTCCACGGTGAGCCGGACGCGGCCGCCGCCCTGCGCGACCGGATCGACGGGACGCTGGGCTGGACGGCGGTCGTGCCGCGCTCGGGGGAGCGGGTGCTGGTCCGCTGACGGGGACCGGGGGCGCCTCGCAGGGGGTGGTCGGCAGGGCATCCGGCCGGCCAGAAGTGGCCGGTCGGCCCTCGGACCGCCGCAGGCGTGCGGCAAGGGCCGCCATGGCCCCGGGTCCGGGCCGTCCGGCTCATGCGTTTTGTGCGCCGGCGCGGTCTGCTGGAGGTGTGAGGGAGACAACGCCGACCGAGGAGGGGGCGAGGACAGTGGGTACGAGTCTGACGCCGGAGTTCTGGGAGAGGTTCACCCTGCTGCTGTTCGCGGCGATGGGGCTCACCTTCGCGCTCGCCGCGTTCTTCGACGAGCTGGCGCTGCGCCGGATCAACCGCCGCGCACACCGCCCGCCGACGGGGCCGGAGCAGACCCCGCCCCGCGTCCGGAGCACGGACCACCGCACCTCCGTCTCATGTTGAGCGACGCTCCGCCGAGCGGCTTCCCACGAAGCGGCTTCCTACTGAGCGGCTTCTGCGGAGCGGCTCTGCGCTGAGCGACTCTGCGCCGGCCGACTCTGCGCCGGGCGGCTCTGTGCTGGGTGACCGAGGCGCGCACCCGCCTCGGTGCCGGCCTGCCCTCGCGCCGTGCCGACCGGCGTGCATCTCGCGGCTCAGCGCCACTGCTCGGGGATGTTCGCCAACTGACGCAGCAGATCCCAGCCCTGACTCCGGTGCTTGCGTTCCGCACGGGGACTCTGCCAAGGGGCACCCTGACCGACCCAGTATCCGCGGTAGTTGCGCAGGCCCGCGACGCTGTCGTCGCCGACGTCGGACTCATTGCCGCAGCAGGAGCAGATCTCTGCCGTCGGCCACCCGTCCGCCCAGAACACATCGGCGTCGTCGTGTCCGCACACCCGGCAGACGGTCTCCCACGTCTCGGTCTCGTCCATGACGGCCAGTCTATGGATCGCGGCGTCGAGGCCGGCCGTTGCGCGGCCTCGATACGCTGCTCGGCGGGCGGCGGCCGGGCCGACACGGGGGCGTAGGGGGTGAGCCGAGGACCGGCAGGCGCCCGGGCGCGGACGGCCACGACCTCGGCACGCGGCGCGCGGGCTGTTCGAGCGAGGCCGGCCAGGTCACAGGAAGACCGAGACCAGTGCGGTGATCACGGCAGGGACTCCGGTTCAACAGGGCGACGCCCGCGGAGAAGGCGAGGAGTCCCACGAGCCCGCTCGACGCCCACAGGAACCGCCGCCGCCCATGATGATGCCGAGCACCAGGTACTGGGGGACGGCGAGCAGCCACCACTTCACCAGGACCAGCCCTCTGGACAACTGCTCGGGGTACTCCAGGTCCCAGTGGGCGGGGTAGTTGCCCGCGGCTTCTCGGGGTGGCGCGGCCCGGCCCAGGGGCCGAACGTCCCCCGTCAGGGCCCGATCCACCCCTCCTGTGGCGCGCCCGCGCGTGGGACGGTGAGAGTGGAGTTCCGCGCTGCGACGATGCAGCCCGACACAAGGCGGTGGAAGGCATGGAGCTGCCCCTGGTCGTGGGTGTGGACGGATCGGAGTCGAGTCTGTCGGCGGTCGACTGGGCCGCGGACGAGGCGGCCCGGCACGGGCTGCCGTTGCGCCTGGTGTACGCGTCGCTGTGGGAGCGCTACGAGGGCGTCCTGCCGTCCACGGACCCGGACCGGCCGTCCGATCAGGTGATGGCCGACGACGTCGTCGGCATCGCGGCGGAACGTGCCCGCCGTCGCCACCCCGAGGTCAAGGTGTTCACCGAGGTGGTCCCCGACGAGGCCGTCGACGCGCTGCTGCGCGAGGGGCTCGGGGCCTCGGCCCTGGTGACCGGCAGCCGCGGCCGCGGTGCGTTCCAGGGACTGCTCCTCGGCTCGGTCGGCCTGACCGTGGCGGCCCGCGCCCACTGCCCGGTGATCGTGGTCCGCGGCGACCGCGCAAGCCGCGAGGGCACTCACGAGCGGATCCTGCTCGGCGTCGGCGATCCCGCCGCCTCCGGTGAGGCCGTGCGGTTCGCCTTCCGCGAGGCCGAGGCACGCCGGTGCACCCTGGACGTCGTACGCGCCTGGCGCCGTCCGGAGCACGAGACGGCCGACCACCCGCCGCCGGCCGCCGGACACGCGGGCCACGAACACGCCGAGCAGGCCTCCACGCTGCTCGACGCGGCGCTGCTCGACGCCGCGGCCGACCATCCGGGAGTGCGCGTACGCCGCGCCACCGTGGAAGGGCCGGCCCGCAAGGTGCTGCTGAACCGGTCGGCGGCCGCCGACCTCGTGATCATCGGGGCGCGTCGCGCGACCGGCCACTTCGGGCTCCAACTCGGCCGGGTGGGACACACGTTGCTGCACCACGCCCAGTGCCCGGTCGCCATCGTCCCGCAGCCGGTGTGACCGTGCGCCGCCCGCGCACCCACACGGACCCCGACGAGCGGGTCGCCCCCGTCCTGCGGGACATCCGGGCCGTCGTCTTCGACACCGACGGAGTGATCACCGACTCGGCCCGGGTGCACGCCGCGGCATGGAAGACGGCCCTCGACGCCTTCCTGCGCGCGCATCCGCCCGCGGACCCCGCCCAGCGGCGGCCGTTCGACGTGCGGGACGACTATCTGCGCCACGTGGACGGAAAGTCCCGCCTCGACGGCGCCGCCGCCTTCCTCGCCTCCCGGGGCCTCGATCCGTCCGAGGACACCGTGCGGGCCGTCGCCGCGGACAAGGAGCGGCTGTTCACCGAGCGGCTGCGCGCACACGGCGTCGACGCCTACCCGGGCACCGTCCGCCTGGTGCGTGCCCTGCGCCGGGCGGGGGTGCCCGTCGCGGCCGCCTCCGCGTCCCGGCACGCCGGGGAGCTGCTCGACCACGCCGGGGTGCTGGACCTGTTCGACGCGCTCGTGGACGGCGGCGAGGCCGCCCGGCTCGCCCTGCCCGGCAAGCCCAGGCCCGACCTGTTCCTGGAGGCGGTACGGCGCCTCGGTGTCCCCGCGGATCGGGCCGCCGTCGTGGAGGACGCCCTGGCCGGAGTCGAAGCGGGCCGTCGGGGCGGCTTCGCCCTCGTGGTCGGTGTGGATCGCGCCGCCACCGGGGAATCGGGCGCCGCACTGCGGCACAGCGGCGCCGATGTCGTCGTACGGGATCTCGCGGAACTGGTCGTGGCAGGGGAGTCGAAGTGACGGGCTGGACCTGGGAGTACGAGGGCTACACGCCCGCAGACGAACGGCTGCGCGAGTCGCTGTGCACGCTGGGCAACGGCTGCTTCGCCACCCGCGGTGCACTGCCCGAGTGCGCGGCGGACGGCGTGCACTACCCGGGCACCTATGTCGCCGGCTGCTACAACCGGCTCACCTCCGAGGTCGCGGGCCGCGAGGTCGAGAACGAGGACATGGTCAACGTCCCCAACTGGTTGCCGTTGCGCTTCCGGCTGCCCGGTGGCGACTGGCTCACCCCCGACGGCACCCCGCTGCTCGGTCACCGGCTGACCCTGCACCTGTCCTCCGGGATGCTGGAGCGGCACACCCGCTACGACCTTGGCGCGCAACGGGTGCTGGCGGTGCGCCAGCAGCGCGTCGTGCACATGGCCGATCCTCATCTCGCCGTCCTGCGCACCGAGTTCACGGCCGAAGGCTACGCCGGGGAGCTGGATGTCGAGGCGGCCCTCGACGGCGGCGTCAGCAACGCGGGCGTGTCCCGGTACCGCGACCTGGACGGCCGTCATCTCACCCATGTGCACGCCGGCTCCGCCGGACCGGACACCGTGTGGCTGCGCTGCCGCACCCGCACCTCGGACATCCGCATCGCCATGGCGGCCCGGCTGACCGCCGACGGGATCGTCACCGCCCGGCACGAACCACCCCGCGCGGTCCAGCGGGTGACTCTCTCCCTGACGCCCGGCCGTACCGCGACCGTGGACAAGACCGTCGCCCTGCGCACCTCGCGCGACCCGGCGATCAGCGACCCGCTGTCCGCCGCGGTCGACCGCGTGGAACGGTCCCCGGGCTTCGACGAACTGCTCGAATCACACCTCACCGCCTGGGACCAGCTGTGGTGCCGGGCGGCCCTGGACGTGGCCGGGGAGCCGGGCCGGATCCTGCGCCTGCACCTGTTCCATGTGCTGCAGACCCTCTCCCCGCACACCGCCGACCTCGATGTCGGCGTGCCCGCGCGGGGCCTGCACGGCGAGGCATATCGCGGCCACGTCTTCTGGGACGAGCTGTTCGTCCTGCCGTACTTGAATCTGCATTTCCCCGAGGTCTCCCGTGCTCTGCTGCGCTACCGCCACCGCCGTCTGGAGCAGGCCTGCACGGCAGCGCGACGGGCGGGCCGCAAGGGGGCGATGTACCCGTGGCAGAGCGGCAGCGACGGCCGCGAGGAGACCCAGCAGCTCCATCTCAACCCGCGTTCCGGCCGTTGGCTGGCCGACCACTCCCGGCTTCAGCACCACGTCGGCTCGGCCGTCGCCTACAACATCTGGGAGTACTGCGAGGCCAGCGGCGACACGGAGTTCCTGCACACCAAGGGCGCCGAGATGCTGCTCCAGATCGCCCGCTTCTGGGCCGACTCGGCGGGTTACGACGACCGTCTCGGCCGGCACCGGATCAAGGGCGTCGTGGGCCCCGACGAGTACCACGAGGCGTACCCCGGCGCGATCACACCCGGCCTCGACGACAACGCCTACACCAATGTCACCGCCGCGTGGGTCCTGACCCGCACCCTGGAGCTGTTGCGGGCCCTGCCCGAACCCCGCCGCCGTGAACTGGTCGAGCGGACCGGGCTGGACGGGGGTGAGCTGGAGCTGTGGGAGGACGTCTCGCGCACCCTGCACGTGCCCTTCCACGCCGGAGTCATCAGTCAGTTCGAGGGCTACGGAGATCTCGCCGAACTCGACTGGGACGGCTACCGCAGACGCTACGGCGACATCCGGCGCCTGGACCGGATCCTGGAGGCGGAGGGCGACACCGTCAACCGCTACCAGGCATCCAAACAGGCCGACGTGCTGATGCTCGGCTATCTGTTCTCCCCGGCGGAACTTCAGGGCCTGTTCGGCCGGCTGGGGCTGCCGCTCGACGACGAGACCTGGCGCCGGACCGTCGACCACTACCTGCGCCGCACCAGCCACGGCTCCACCCTCAGCGGCCTGGTGCACGGCTGGGTGCTGGCCCGGGCGCGGCGCGCGGAGGCATGGAAGTACTGCCAGGAGGCCCTCCAGGGCGACATCGCCGATGTCCAGGGCGGCACCACCGGCGAGGGCATCCACCTCGGCGCCATGGCCGGCACGCTCGATCTGGTCCAGCGCGGGCTGACCGGCCTGGAGACCCGGGGCGGAGCCCTGTGGCTCGACCCGGTGCCGCTGCCGGAACTCTCCTCGTACGGCTTCGAGCTGCGCTATCAGGGCCACTGGGGAGTACGGCTGCACCTGGAGCGCGGCCGACTGGAGATCACGGTGCCGTCGTCGGACGCCACCCCCATCGACGTGCGGCTGCCGGACCGGGCGGTACGCCTGGCGCCGGGGGAGACGGGGCGGCTGGACCTGGCGGAGTGAACCCCGGCCGGCCGGCGGATGCCGCGGTGTCGGTGCTGCTGCTCCCTGGGCCGTCCGTGTCCACGTGGGCGATCCGGATCTCGGAGACGAGATGCGCGTCGAGGTCCGCCCGGACCAGCAGCCGCGTGGGGCGGGCCGGGTTCCCGGAGTCGGGCGCGCCGAACACGGCCACCGTGACGGCGACCTCCTCCCGCGACACCGGCCCGAAGCCCGTGCGGGCTCACCGGCATACCGACGCCGAGCACCTCACGCGCCGGGCCGCGCGCGCCGCCACAACCAACGAGCCGGCGCCCGCGCCGGACCCGCGCGCTCCCAGCCCGGTCGAGTGCTCTTCGAGCAGGCGCACGACGACGGGCCGAACGCTCCGGGGCCGACCGGCCGCAGTCGTGCAGCGGAGTGGCCAGGAGGGCGGGGGACCGGATCAGGCGAGGTCGGTGTCCGCTTCCCGGTCGAGCCGGAACTCGACGTCCACGACCCCCTCCACCGCGCGGACCAGCCGTGCCGCCACCGGGACCAGGGACCTGTCACGGACCCGGCCGCCCAGCCGCACGACACCGTCGTGGACCTCGACACGTACCGCGTCCGCCTGGGTCGGGAAGAGGTAGGCGACGACCTCCCGCCGTACCTCCTCCGCGATGTCCTCGTCGCCGCGCAGGAACACCTTGAGCAGGTCGGCGCGGCTGACGATGCCGGCCGGCCGGCCGTCGGCGTCGACGACCGGGAGCCGCTTGACGCGGGACCGCGCCATCGTCCGCGCGGCCTGCGCGAGCGTCACGTCGGGGCCGACGGTCAGGGCGGGGGCGGTCATCAGCTCACCGGCGGTCACCGAACCGGCCTTCGCCAGGTCGGACAGCCGGCGCAGCTGAGTGGAGCGGTCCGGGTCGCTGTCGCGGAACTCCTCCTTGGGCAGCAGATCGGCCTCGGACACCACTCCGACGACCCGGCCGCCGCCGTCCACCACCGGCACCGCGCTGACCTTGCGGTCCTGCATGGTCCGGACGATGTCCTTGAAGGCGGCGTCGCGGTCCACGCAGGCCACGGCGCGGGTCATCACGTCACTCACGATGTGCGGGGTACCGGACACGGTCACTCCTTCGCTCTTCGGTGCTCGGGTCCTTCGGTCCGCGGGCGCGGTCAGTGCATGCCGCCGCTGCCGTAGGGGGCGTACAGGTCGAGCAGCCGCGTACGGGACGCCTGTAGGCGATGGGCGACGACCTCGCCGACCCACCGGGCGATGGTGCGGCCGAACTCCGGGTCGTCCTGGCACATCTGCCGCACGACGGTCGCGTCGAACTCATAGGCCCGCAGCGGCGACGCGGTGCCGGCACCCAGATGCCACACGTGCGGCGGGTACAGCCAGGACCAGCCGACGAGTTCGTTGTGTCCGAGCGACTCGATCACCGCCGGTCGTCGGCCGGGCACGTGCATGTCGAGGTCCACGGTTCCGGTGCGGATGATCCAGAACCGGTCGGCCCGGGCGCCCTCCTCGAAGAGCCGGACGCCCTCGGGGAAGGACACCTCGCGGGCGATGCCCATCAGGCGGTCGCGGTGTGCGGCGGGCAGCGCCCGCGGCATGGTCGTCGTTGCGGGTGCGTTCATGACGGCGCCTCCAGGCAGTCGCGTGTCTCGCGGGCCCGAGGACCGGATCCACGGGCGTCCGGCAAGGCGTGCGGAGCTGTCACCACCAGCGTGGCGGCCGGCGTCCGGCCGGACCATGGGCCACCCGGCCCCGGCCGAGGGCCGACCGGCGGTCCGCCGATGCCCTTCAGCACGCTGCGGACGGGGAACGCAACGCCGTTCGATGGGGGTGAGCTCCACCGGCCCCAGCTCAAGGAGTCCAGCCATGCGCATCGTCGTCGCCCTCGGCGGCAACGCCCTGCTGCGTCGCGGCGACCGCCTCTCCGCGGACGTGCAGCGCGCCAATGTCGTCCGGGTCGCCACGGCCGTCGCGGCCCTCGCCCACGAGCACGACCTCGTCGTCACCCACGGCAACACCCCGCAGCTGGCTCTGGCGGCCGCCGAGAGCGTGGCGGACCGGTCGCTCACCGAGCCCTTCCCGGTGGATCTGCTCGGCGCACAGACCCAGGGCCTGATCGGCACCCTCCTGGTGCGCGGTCTGCGGGACGCGCTGCCCGGGCGCCGGGTCGTGTCGCTGCTGACCCACACCCAGGTGCGTGCCGACGATCCGGCCTTCGCCCGGCCCACCGAGCCGGTCGGACCGGCCTATCCGCGCAAGGTCGCCGACCTTCTGGCCGCCAAGTACGGCTGGAAGACGGCCGGGAGCGGGGACAGCCGGCGGCGCGTCGTCCCGGCACCGCAGCCCGCGCGGATCCTGGAGAGCGACATGGTCCGGGTGCTGCTGGAGACGGGCGGCGTGGTGGTGTGCGCCGGCGGAGGCGGCATCCCCGTGCTCTGCGACGGGGTCACCGGCGCGGTGCGCGGCGTGGAGGCGATCGTCGACAAGGACCTCGCCGCCGCCCGGCTCGCCGAGGACCTGAAGGCCGACTTCCTGCTCATCCTCACCGATGTCCCCAACGTCTACGCCGCCTACGGCACCCCCGACCGGCGGCCGGTTCTCGACGTCACCCCCGCCGAACTGCGTGCCGCCGCCTACGACCCCGCCTCGATGGGCCCGAAGGCGGAGGCCGCCGCCCGGTTCGTGGAGCGCACCGGCCAACTGGCCGCGATCGGGGCGCTGGACGCGGCGTACGAGATTGTGCACGGCCGCTCGGGGACGCTGGTGCGGCCGGATCTGCCGGTCACCTAAACGCACCGGTCAGCGCGTACGGCACCATTCCCGGTACGCCGCCAGGGCCGTCGGCAGCGTCGGGAAGATCAGCTCCCGGCCCACCGACTCGACGTGCCCGTACGCCTCCAGGTCGTCCAGCAGGTCCTGCTTCATCAGCGCGGTCGTCGACTCCGGGCCGACCGACAGCAGCCGCGAGGAGCCGAGCACCGCGTACAGGCCGAGCGCGGGCAGGATCGCCCACAGCCCGGCGACCGGCGGCAGCCCGGCCACGCCCGCGTACGCCATCACCGGCGGCACCAGATACGCCGCCACCGTGACCCCGGCCAGCAGATCGCCGCGCAGCCAGGCCCTGCGGTAGCCGGACAGCGTGGCGATACCGGGCGCGAGTCGGCGCCACCCCAGGCCATGTCCGCCCGAGCCGTGTGACATGGGGTTCCTTTCGCCGGCTGCGTTCAGGTTGGGTCAGGTTGGGCGAGCGTGCGCCCGGCGGGAAAGGGAGCCGTGCACTCCGCCGGCAGTGCCGCCCGCCCAGGGGCCGGTCGGCCCCTGGTGGGGACCTGCGGCCCCTGCTGTGTCGACGGCGTCCGGGACAAGGCTGGACTCAGACACCAACAGGAGGCAGAACCATGATGCGCACCGTTGTCGCAGGTCTCGACGGCTCCTCCGAGAGCCGGGCCGCCGCCGAATGGGCGGCTCGCGAGGCGAAGCTGCGCGGCCTGCCGTTGAAGATCGTCAATGTCTGGGAGCCCGTCCCGGACCCCATGGCCCAGGCTCCGCTCCTCGGTGCGGAGACTCACCAGCACTGGAGCGAGCGCATTCCCCGCGAGACCGCCGAGGGGCTGCGGTTGCGGCACCCCGGTGTGGAGGTGGGTGTCGATCAGCTGACCGGCAGCGCGTCCGAGGCTCTCGGCAAGGCCGCCGAAGACGCCGAACTGCTGGTCCTCGGCTCCCGCGGGCTGAGCGGCATCGGCGGATTCATGGTCGGCTCGGTCGGCCTGTCCGTCATCGCCCACGCCGAACGGCCCGTCGTCCTGGTGCGTGCCGGGGAGCAGGCCGCCGACGAGCACGAGGCGGACCCGGCCGGCATTCCGTCGGCCGCCACGCCCTTCAAGCCCGTCGTCCTCGGCGTCGACCCGCACGGCCCCCACGACGCCGTCATCGGCTTCGCCTTCGAGACGGCCGCCCGGCGCGGCACCGGCCTGCGGGCCGTGTACGGCTGGAACCTGCCGCCGTACTACGTGTACGGCCTGTCCGCCGACCCGTACCTGCACGACGAGATCGCCCGCCAGCAGGCGGCGGCCCTCACCGAGGCGCTTAAGCCCTGGCGGGAGAAGTACCCGGACGTCGCGGTCACCGAGGCCCCCGCCTCCGGCAGCCCCGGCAACCGGCTGGTGGACGCCGCTCGCGACGCCTGCCTGGTCGTCGTCGGCCGGCGCATCCGGCGCAACCCGGTCGGCTCCCATATCGGCCCCGTCACGCACGCCGTCCTGCACCACGCCGTCGCGCCCGTCGCGGTCATCGCCCACAACTGACGTCACAGACAGAGGAGTTGACCCCATGAAGGCAGCCGTCGTACGAGCTTTCGGCGAGCCCCTGGTCATCGAGGAGCGTCCCGATCCCGCACCCGGACCCGGCCAGGTCCGCGTCCGGGTCGAGGCATCCGGGCTGTGCCACACCGACATCCACGCCGCGCACGGCGACTGGCCCGTCAAGCCCGAGCCGCCGTTCGTGCCCGGCCACGAGGGTGTCGGCGTCGTGGAGGAACTCGGCGCCGGTGTCACCCACCTGAGCCTCGGACAGCGCGTCGCCGTGCCGTGGCTCGGCAAGGCCTGCGGGCGGTGCGAGCATTGCCTGTCCGGCTGGGAGACCCTGTGCGAGCGGCAGATCAACACCGGGTACGGCTGCGACGGCGGCTACGCCGAGAAGATGCTCGCCTGGGCCGACTTCGCCCAGCCGGTGCCCGAGGGCGTCAGCGCCGTCGACGCCGCCCCGCTGACCTGCGCGGGCGTGACCACGTACAAGGCCCTCAAGGTCGCCGGAGTGCGCCCGGGCCAGCTGGTCGCCGTCTCCGGCGTCGGCGGACTCGGCCATCTCGCCGTGCAGTACGCGAAGATCGCCGGTGCCACCGTCGCCGCGATCGACGTCACCGACGACAAGCTCGAACTCGCCGCGGAACTCGGTGCCGACCTCGTCATCGACGCCCGCAAGCAGGACGTCGCCGAGGTCCTCAAGGAACACGGCGGCGCCCACGCGGCGATCGCCCTCGCCGTGAACGAGGCCGCCTTCACGGCCGTCAACTCCGGGCTGCGGCGCGGCGGCAAACTCGTCATGGTCGCCCTGCCCGCGCACGGCACCATCCAGGTCCCGATCTTCGACACCGTCCTGAACGGGACGAGCGTGATCGGCTCCATCGTCGGCACCCGGCAGGACCTCGCCGAGGTGTTCGACCTGCACGCGGCCGGCCGCACCAGGGTCATCAGCGAGACCCGGCCGCTGTCGTCTGTCAACGAGTCGATCGAGGACGTCCTGCGCGGCCAGGTCAAGGCCCGCATCGTCTTCGACCTCGCCAAGGGGAGGTGAACGTGATGGAACTGCCCGTCGTCGTCGGTGTCGACGGCTCCGAGCCGAGCCTGCGCGCCGCGGACTGGGCGGCCGACGAGGCCGCGCTGCGGGGTGTGCCGCTGCGGGTGGTGTACGCCTGCCGGTGGGACCGCTACGAGGGCGCCGCCCTCGCCCGGGACCTCGGCAGCCCCTCCGCCGAGGTGCTGCCCCAGGACGTCGTCGCCGGTGCCGCCCGACGCGCCCACGCCCGGCAGCCCGAGCTCAAGGTGACCACCGACGTCGCCTTCGAGGAGCCTGAGTACACCCTGGTGCACGAGAGCCGCGACGCCTCCGCGCTGGTCGTGGGGACGCGTGGCCGCAGCGGGGTCGCCGAGGCGCTGCTGGGCTCCGTCAGCCTGACGGTCGCCGCCCACGCCCACTGCCCGGTGATCGTGCTGCGCGGTAACCACGACACGAAGGCCGCACACGGCATCCACGGCCGCGTCGTCACGGGCGTCGGCGAGGACCCCGACGAGGCGGCGGCCGTACGGCGGTTCGCCTACGCGGAGGCCAGGCGGCGCGGAGTGCCCCTGGAGGCCGTACGGGCCTGGCGGTGCCCGGCGCACGAGAGCACCGACCATCCGCAGCTGGTCGGGGAACCCGCCCGGCTGCACGCGGAGCGCGCCGAGAAGGCCCTGGCCGACGCCCTGCGGGACGCCCCGCCGGACGTCGAGGTGCGCTCCCGCGCCGTCGAGGGCCCCGCCCGCCGCGTCCTGGTGGACGCCTCGCACGGCGCCGACCTGCTGGTGGTGGGCGCGCAGCGACGCCGTGGGCACCTCGGACTGCAACTCGGCCGGGTCGCCCACGCCGTACTGCATCAGTCCGCCTGCCCGGTGGCGGTCGTACCGCACCCGGCGTGAGCCGGAGACGCGCCGCGTGGTCCCGGACCCCGGTCCACGGACCACGCGGCTCTCACCCACGTCACGCCGCGCGCACGTGCGGAACACATCCCGGACGGCGCTCGCCTGCGCCTCCCGGCCCGCCCCGGAGCCCGCGCCCACCCGGCGCGTCGGTCCCTGCCACGAGGGCCGACCGGCCCACCGGAGCCGCCCGGGCGGCCCATGGGAGCGGCGCCGCTTCCGCGAGACGCTCCAAGTGTCGACAAGACCCGTGAGGAGATCCGCGATGACGGACGACACACTCAGCCGGCCCCCGGTCCACGCCCTGCTCGCGGACGGCAGCACGGTCCGCATCCGCCCGGTGCGGCGGGACGACCACGACCAACTCCAGGACCTGTACGAGGAGATGTCCCCGGAGAACCTGCGGCTGCGCTTCTTCGCCGCGAGCCGCCGCTCGGCGGCGAAGGCCGCCGATCGCGCCTGCGGACCGCGTCACGCCGGCTACGGGGCCCTGCTCGCCGAGACCGAGGGCCGGGTCATCGGCCTCGCCGAATACGACACCGGCGGCGAACCCGACGCCCGGACGGCCGAGATCTCCATCGCCGTCGCCGACGGGCTGCACCACCGCGGCGTCGGCACCCTGCTCGTCGAGCATCTCGTCTCGGCCGCCCGCGCCGCGCGCATCACGACCTTCACGGCCGACGCGCTCAGCGAGAACCACGAAGTGCTGCGGCTCTTCGCCGACCTCGGTCTGCGCACCGCCCGCCGCTTCGACGGCCCCGAGGTGCGCTGCACCATCGTCCTCGACGACAGTGACGGCGACAGCTACCTCAGCGCGGTCGAGGAACGCGGCCGGGCCGCCGACATCGCCAGCATGCAACCGCTGCTGCGCCCGCGGACCGTGGCCGTCGTCGGGGCCGGACGCAAGCCCGGCTCGGTCGGCCGGGCCGTCCTGCACCAGCTGCACGCGGGCGGCTACACCGGCCGGCTGTTCGCCGTGAACCCTTCCGCGCACGCCATCCTCGGCGTTGCCTGCCATCCGTCGGTCACCGCCCTGCCCAGGACACCCGACCTCGCGATTCTCGCCGTGCCCGCCGCCGAGATCCCCGCGACCGCGCAGGAGTGCGGCAAGGCCGGCGTACGCGCCCTGCTCGTCGTGACCGCCGGACTCGACGCCGACCAGGCACAGGCCCTGCTCGCGGCCTGCCGGGCGCACGGCATGCGCCTGGTCGGCCCCAACTGCCTGGGCCTGTCCAACACCGACCCGGCACTGCGCCTCGACGCCACCTTCGCCGCCGGCCACCCGCGCCCCGGCACCGCGGGCGTCGCCGTCCAGTCCGGCGGCGTCGGCATCGCCCTGCTCGACGGGATGTCCCGGCTCGGCATCGGCGTCTCCTCCTTCGCCTCCCTCGGCGACAAGTACGACGTCAGCGGCAACGACATGCTCCAGTGGTGGGAGAGCGACGGCCGTACCGACCTCGCCCTGCTGCACCTGGAGTCCTTCGGCAGCCCCCGCGCCTTCTCCCGCACCGCCCGCCGCGTCACCCGCCGCATGCCCGTCCTCACCGTCGACGCCGGCCGCACCGAGGCGGGCCGCCGAGCCGCCGCCTCGCACACCGCGGCCGCCGCCACCCGCACCATGACGCGCGGCGCGCTCTTCACCCAGGCCGGCATCACCGCCACCCGCTCGGTCGGCGAACTCCTCGAAGCCGCCGCCCTGCTGCACTCCCAGCCGCTACCCGCCGGACCCCGCGTCCTGATCGTCACCAACGCGGGCGGCGCGGGCGTCCTGGCGGCCGACGCCTGCGCCGAGGCCGGGCTCACCCTGCCCACGCCCACCCGCGAACTCATCGACGACCTGCTCGCCGTACTCCCGGACGGCGCCGTCGTCGGCAACCCCGTCGACGCCACCGCCGCCGTCTCGGAGGAGCAGCTCAGGGACTGTGTTGACCGGATCATGCGGTACGGCGGCATCGACGCCGTCCTCGTGGCCCTGGTCCCCACGGCGGTCGCCGCGGCGACCGGCGACGACCTCGTCCGGGCTCTCACCGGCGCCCCCGGACAGAGGACGAAGCCGGTCGCCGCGGTCCGGCTGGAACAGGCCCTGCCCGTCGAGCTGCTCCCCACCGCCCAGGGCGACGGCACTGTCCCGTCGTACGCCGAACCCCAGGCGGCGGCACGGGCGTTGGCCCACGCGGCCCGCCGTGCCGCCTGGCTCGCCCGCCCCGCCGGGACGGTCCCCGACCTCGACGGCGTGGAGACGGAACGCGCCCACGCCGTGGTCGAGGCCTGGCTCGCGGCCCATCCGGACGGCGGCTGGCTCGACCCGCGCGCCTGCGCCGAGCTCCTGGACTGCTACGGCGTCCCCCAGCTGCCCTGGGCGTGGGCCGACACCGAGGACGGTGCCGTCCTGGCCGCCCAACGGCTGCGCGGCGCCGACGGCCGGGTCGTCATGAAGGGCCACTGGCCGGGCCTGCTGCACAAGAGCGCCCAGCACGCGGTCCATCTCGACCTGCGCGGCGACGCCCAGGTGCGGGCCGCCTACCGCGACCTGGAGACCCGGTTCGCAGGCATGCTGACCGGAGTCGTCGTCCAGCCCCTGGCCGACCGCGGCACCGAGCTGTTCGCGGGCGTCGTGCAGGACCAGGTCTTCGGACCCCTCGTCCTGTTCGGCCTCGGCGGCACCGCCACCGAGATACTCGCCGACCACGCCGCCCGGCTCGCCCCGCTCACCGACCACGACGTGCACGACCTGATCACGGCGCCTCGCTGCGCCCCGCTCCTGTTCGGCGCCGGCGGCGGCGGGCCCGTCGACCTCGCGGGCCTCGAACAGCTGCTGCTGCGGCTGTCCCGCATGGCGAGCGACCTGCCGCAGCTCGCCGAGGCCGACTTCAACCCCGTTCTCGCGACACCGGGCGGAGTCGACGTGCTCGACGCGCGTGTCCGCCTGCTGCCCCGCAGGCCCCACGACCCGTATCTGCGCCGTCTCCGCTGAGGAGGGACAACCATGAAGCACAACAAGGTCGGCTCCGTCATGACCTCGGACGTCGTCCGCGCCCGGTACGGCACACCGTTCAAGGAGGTGGCCCGACTGCTGGGCGAGCACCGCATCAGCGGACTGCCGGTGGTGGACGAGGACGAGAAGGTCGTCGGCGTCATCTCCGAGACCGATCTGATGGCCCGGCAGGCCGACGCCCCGGACCCCTACGAACCGAAGAAGCGCTTCCGGTTCACCGCGCTCACGCGGCACGGCCGCGCGCGGGCGGTGAAGGCCAAGGCCCGAACGGCAGGCCGGTTGATGACCGCCCCGCCTGTCACGGTCTTCGCCGACGACACCATCGTCGAGGCCGCCCGCACCATGGCCGAGCACCACATCGAGCGGCTGCCCGTCCTCGACGAGGAACAGCGCCTGGTCGGCATCGTCACCCGCCGTGACCTGCTCCAGGTCTTCCTGCGGCCCGACGCCGAGATCCGTGCCGAGGTCGTCGACGAGGTGTTGGTCCGCGCCCTGTGGCTGCCGCCGCGCGGGGTGGAGGTGTCCGTGGTCGAGGGCGTCGTCACGCTCTCCGGACACATGGAACGCAAGAGCGAGACGGAGATCGCCTGCTCCATGACCCGGCAGATCGACGGCGTGGTCGACGTCGTCGGCAAGCTCACCTACCGACTGGACGACTCCCATGTGGAGCCCGCCGAACAGGCGCTGCACGGTGTCGCCGACGACTGGCTGCGCAAGCTCTGAATCGGAGAGGAGGTGGACCGTCATGCCGGATGGTGTGCTGGTCGCCTACGGGACGACGAACGGATCCACCGCACAGATCGCCGAGACCGTCGCCGAAGTGCTGAACAAGGCAGGCCTCCAGGCATGGGCACGGCCCGCCGACTCCGTCGCGAGCGTCGCGGACTACGACGCCGTGGTGGTCGGCGGAGGCCTGTACGCGGGGCGCTGGCATCGGCACGCGCGCCGCTTCGTGCGCCGCCATCACCGCGCCCTCGCCCAGAAGCCGCTGTGGCTGTTCAGCAGCGGTCCCCTGGACGCCTCGGCGTCGGAGAAGGACATTCCGCCGGTGCCCGGCGTACGGCGTGCCATGACCCGGCTCGACGCCCGCGGTCATGTCACCTTCGGCGGCTGCCTGGTGGAGGGCGCCGAGGGCCGTATCGCCCGGATGATCGTCCGCAAGGGAAAGGGCGGCGACTTCCGCGACTTCGCCCTGATCGAGGAGTGGGCCCAGAACATCGCCGACGAGCTGACGACGGACGCGGCGGGGAACTGAACGCGCGGCGAAGAGCGCCGATCGACCGAGGAGCGAGAAAAGAGGAGTGAGGGGAATGATCGAGCTGCTGCACGGCCGGCCGACCCTGCCCGACCTGTTCGGCTGGGTCGAGGCCGGTCACCCCGGCACACACGGCGTGCCCGGACTGCACGCGATCCGCATCGAGGAGCATGTCACGGAGGGGACGTATGTCCTGCGGGCCGAACTCCCCGGCCTCGACCCCGCACGGGACGTCGAGATCACCGTCGAGGACGGGCTGCTGACGCTGCGCGCCGAGCGCGGCGAGGAGCTCACCGAGAAGCACCGCACCGAATTCCGGTACGGCACCTTCGCCCGCTGCGTCCGGCTGCCCGCCGGGGCGCAAGGCGACAAGGCGACCGCCGCCTACCAGGACGGAGTGCTGACGATCACGGTCCCGGTGCCCAGCTCGAAGACGGGCACCACGACCATCCCGGTGCGGCACGGCTGACCGAGGGCCGTGCCGCACCGTCCGCGCACCCGGGTCAGGGGAGGCCGGGTGCGCGGACGCCTGTCCGACGGAAGGAACCCCGCGGCCGGACCGAAGGGGCCGAGCGGCCCATGCGGGGCGCGTCCCGGAGGGTCAGGCTGGATCTGTGGGGCGGCGAAAGGCATCGGATCTGCGGGGGAGAAGGGCAGGGACCATCATGAAGGGCTTCGTCTTCCACGGCCCGGGACAGTCCTCCTGGGAGGAGGTCGCGGATCCGGGTGTCAAGGAACCCACCGACGCGATCGTCCGGGTCGACACCGTCACCATCTGCGGAACGGACCTGCACATCCTCAAGGGCGACGTCCCCGAGGTCCGGCCCGGCACCGTCCTCGGGCACGAGGCGGTCGGCGAGATCGTCGAGGTCGGCGGCGACGTCCGCACCGTACGGCCGGGAGACCGCGTCCTTGTCTCCTGCATCACCGCCTGCGGGCGCTGCGGCTACTGCCGCGAGGGCTCTTACGGCCAGTGCCGGGGCGGCGGAGGCTGGATCCTCGGCCACCTGATCGACGGCACCCAGGCCGAGTACGTCCGCGTCCCGTACGCCGACCTGTCCGTCCACGCGCTGCCCAGCACCCTGGACGGCCCGGACGCCGTCCTGCTGGCCGACATCTTCCCGACCGCCTACGAGGTGGGCGTGCTCAACGGACGCGTACGACCCGGCGACACCGTGGCCGTCGTCGGCGCCGGCCCCGTCGGACTCGCGGCCGTGGCCACGGCCCGGCTGTTCGCCCCCGAGCGGATCGTGGTCGTGGACGTGGCCGCACCTCGCCTGGACGCCGCCCGGGCGCTGGGCGCCGACGCGGTGGCCTTCGCCGGCGAGTCCCCCGAGCAACTGATCACGGACCTCACCGACGGGCTGGGCGCCGACGTGGCCATCGAGGCGGTCGGCGTGCCGGAGACCTTCGAGCTGTGCACCCGCGTGGTGCGGCCCGGCGGGCACGTGGCCAACGTCGGCGTGCACGGCAGGCCGGCCACCCTGCACCTCGAAGAGCTGTGGATCAAGAACCTGACCATCACCACCGGCCTCGTCGACACCCGATCCACACCCACCCTGCTGCGGATGGCGGCCGCCGGCAGGCTGCCCACCTCGTCACTGGTCACGCACACCTTCCCGCTGGACGCGATGGAGGAGGCGTACGACGTCTTCGCCCACGCCGCCGACACCGGTGCCCTCAAGGTGGTGCTGGGCGCCCCGCGGCACGACGTCCTCGCCGTTCCGGCGGCCTGACGGCACGCGGTGGGAGGCCCGACCGGGGCCGGGCGGCACGGTGACGTCGGTGCCCGTGGCCGGTCACGCCGTCCCCCTGATCGCCCGTCGCCCGGGCAGCGCGGTCCCGGGGATGCCGATCCTCGACGTCGACAGGGCCCGCGGCGTGGCCGCGCCAGGGCTGAGCGGCTCCCCGACGGGACCGGCCGGCCCACGCGAGGCAGCACGCGGAGCATCCCGGTGCGGCACGGCCGAGCGCGGCCGACGTACCTCACGCACGTCCCGCAGGTGGAACAACACTTCTCAGGGAAGCCGTAGTTGGGACCGTGTGATGACACCGGAGAACAACTCGTGGCTCGGGTCGGCGTGGGAATGCCGGGGAGGTTGCGCGGGCCGTGGAAGGCTCCCGCCGCGACTGGTCGGGCATCGCACTGCCCAGGACGAACGCGGACCGGCGTCGGTGTCGTCCACCGGTACTTCCCGACGTGGCGTCGAGGGCGGTCGGCCGGCCCTGGAAGCCGGTGCCGGACGGCCCATCCGCGGGGGCCCGTAAGGCACTTGGGGCATCTCGACGGACGGGGTTGGCTGGCAGTGTCGTAGGAGGCTGCCATGAGTGCCGAGAACACGACCATGTCCAGGCCATACCGACCGCGTCGAACTCTGGTCCTCGCCACGGCCGTCGTACTGGCGTCGGCACTGTCCGGCGGATGCGGACAGGACGACGGCTCCGCGGGAGCGTCGAACGGCAACGACGACACCATCCCCGCCCGGGGGCGGCATGGCACCCCCACTGCACCGGGGACGCCGAACGGCTCGTCGATGCCGTCCATGCCGTCCATGCCGATGTCCCCCGGCCCGCCACACCGCCAGGTCCGCGCAGCGGTGTACTTCCTGCACAGCGGACAGGTCTCGCCCGCCCCGCGCACGGTGACCGCACCGACCTCCGCGGCCGGGGCTTTGCGCGCCCTACTGGCCGGGCCCAGCCGGTACGAACGCGACCACGGCCGCACCACGGCGATTCCCTCGGGAACGACGCTGCGTTCCCTGGTGGTCCGCCACCATGTGGCGACGATCGATCTGTCCGGGCGCTACGACGACGGCGGCGGGAGCCTGTCGAGGCAGGCCAGGCTCGCGCAGGTCGTCTTCACCGCAACCCGCTTCCCCCCGATCCACAAGGTGCGGTTCGAACTGGACGGCAAGCCGGTGACGTCCTTCGGCGGCGAGGAAATCGTCCTCAACCACCCCGTCGGCCGCGCCGAGTTCGAGGATCTCGCCCCGCAGATCCTCGTCGAGTCGCCCCTGATCGGCGACACCGTCCGGACCCCGCTCAGGATCTCCGGCAGCGCCAACACCCTTGAGGCGACCTTCCGGCTGAAGATCACCGACGCGGCCGGGCGCACCGCGGCCGACATCCGCGTCACGGCCACCTCCGGCAGTGGGACCCGCGGCACGTTCGATGTGACGATCCCCTACCGGGCGACCCGCTCGGGCGCCGGGCTGCTCAGCGCGTACTGGAACTCGCTGGAGGACGGACACGCGGTGGTCGAGGACACGGTCCCGCTGACCGTCCAGCGGTGACACGAGGGGGAGCGGTGGCGGGCCGGTGAAGGCGGCACGAGGAGGGGCACGGTCGGGATTCCGTGCCCCGCCGCTGCGGGTTCCGGCCCGCGCCCGTCACGCCTGGTACCAGGCCTGGACCGGCCTGGCCGGCTCCACGATGTCGTCGGCGGTGACGTCGTGCAGCCGGATGGCGAGGTCCGCCAGCGCACGGCTCGCCGCGAGCTCGTCGCCGATCTCCGGAGCGGGCCGGTCGATCGGGTTGCGGCGGGCCAGCCCACGGCCCGTGAGCTTCGACCTGTCCCGCGTGGCCAGGACCGCCCGGGCCCGCGTCTCGTCTCCTTCCTCGCTGATGTAGATGTGAACCGTCCACTGCTTCGCTTCCATCGTGATCGCTTCCGTCCCGCTTCTCGGCCTCCGCTCTCCAGCCTGCGCCCGCTCTCCAGCCTGTGCCCGCTCCTGCGGCCGGTCCAGGAGCACAACGGCCCTGACCGCTGGGCTGCGGTCAGGTCTCCCCACCCCGCCGGTACCGGCTCTTCCATCTCGCCGACCCCCGGGTCCACCGACATGATCGCTGACACCGGGGCGGGCTTCTACGCCTGCGAGGCGTCGGTCGATGTCTCGCACCCGATCTTTGCGCACTCGACAAGGGACGAGCTCGTCGTCCGGGTCCAGGTCATCTCGCAGTCGGTGAGTTCCACGAGCTCGCGGCCGGCGGGCACATTGTCTACACCTGAGCGCCGGGCTGCACCGAAGACCCGGGTGCGGTGCCGGGCTCGGTCAGGTCTGCCTGCGCCAGGAGAAGGTGGGCCAGGTCGCGTGCCTCGTCCGTGGTGAGGGCCGCCCATACACCCGGTTCGCCGCCCTGGTCCCGGCCCACGTCCAGGGCGATCCGCCTGATGGGCCGGCCCGCGGGCGAGAGCCGCAGCCCGTGCACGGTGATCTTGCGCCCGCAGGCGGTCACGAGGGAGTCGACCGCACGGACCGGAGACCGGTCGTGTTCTGCTGCCGCCATGGTTCTCCCTCTCCTCCATCTGAGCGGTGGGACCCGGCGGGTCGCACATACCGGACCGCTGTGAGGAACAGCGCCGACCGGGGCCGGATTCTTCCCTCGCCCATGTCCTCCGGGTGCCCCGTCGCCGCCGGAAGCGCGGTGTATCAGGCCCGGCCCGGGTGTCCGGTCGGTCACTCCTCACGCCAGTGCGCCTCGGAGCTTCCTACCGGGGCTGTTTGTCGCGGGGCGGGGGCCGTACGGCCCCTGCCCGGTACGGGCTGGTCGGTGTGACCGTGGAGGTGGAGGATCCAGCCCTCGCACGCCCTGGGAGGCTGTGATGGACGACCGAGAGCCACGGGAACGCACCCGTGCCGAGAGGCCGGCCGAAGCAAGCGGCCCCGATCTGACGGCGCGCTGCCTCCTGTCGGCCATGGCATCCCACTCGGTGCGGCCCGTCACCGGTGCTCCCGCCGCCACCGTGTTCCCGGACGTCGCCCGGATGACGGTCCGCCGACAGACCGGTGTGGCGCCTGTGGGCGACGCCGAACGGCAGGTGACCGGTGTGATCGCCCCGTCCGACCTGCTTGCGAAGGTAATCGGTGTCGTCAGCCGCTGTGGGCTGTTGCAGGCGCTCGTCCGCGACGACGCGGCGATCCGGCTCGGGGGCGAGGTCGGCGGCGCCGCCGCCGGCGTCCACGTCCAAGGCGCGGACCAGGCGCCACGCCGGAGGAGGCCACGATGACAGAGCGCGAGCTGGACCCGAAGACGGTGACCTCGCTGATCGCCGACGCGACGGCGGCACCGTCGATGCACAACGCCCAGCCCTGGAGGTTCCGCTTCGTCACCGGCGAGCGCCTCCTGGTGCTGCGCGCCGACCTGAGCCGGGCCATGCCCCGCTCCGACGCCGACAACAGGGCGCTGCACATCGGTTGCGGTGCGGCGCTGTTCAACCTGCGCGTGGCCGCCGCGCACGCGGGCCTGTCGCCGCGGGTCCGGTTGCTGCCGGACGCGGGCGACCCGCTGGCGCTGGCCGCCGTCCATCTGCCGGATGCGGGTGTCGGACCCGGCGCGGACGACCTGGTGCGGCTGTATCCCGTGATCGGGCGACGGCACACCAGCCGTTACCCCTTCGAGGACAAGGACCTCCCGGACGACGTACAGGACACACTGCGGGCGGCGGCCGCCCAGGAGGGCGCCGAGCTGCTGTTCCCCGGGCCCTGGCATGTCGAGACCGTCCTGGACCTGGTCAGTGACGCCGAGAGCCGTGACGTCCTCGACCCGGCGGGCAGGGAGGACCTGCAACGGTGGACCCGGCTCGGCCCGGAGGCCGACGTCGCCACCGACGGCGTACCCGAGTACGCCTTCGGGCCGCGCCGGCGGGACGGCCGCGCGCCGTTGCGGGACTTCGCAGGCCGCCGCCCGGTGGCCGACCGCGGCACCGTCTCCTTCGAGAACAGGCCGCATCTGGCGCTGCTGTCCACGCCCGGAGACACCGCGGCCGACTGGCTGCGCGCCGGGCAGGCCCTCGAACGTGTCCTGCTGGAGGCCACGGCGGCAGGACTGGCCGGGGCGCTGACCTCCCATCCGCTGGAGACCCGCGAGCTGCGCACGCTCGTCCGCGATCCGGTGGCGGGCCGGGGACCCGTCCAGATGGTGCTGCGCCTCGGCTACGGGCCGCAGGGCCCGGCAACACCCCGCCGTCCCGTGCGGGACGTCCTGGACGTCACCTGAGAGCCGGTCCGGGTGCCGAGACGTGCCACCGCGGGAGCGGCGCGGGCAACGAGCTCTCGTCCCCCTCCGCCGTGCCGAACGGCGCGGCAGAGAGCCCCGCACCCTTCGAGCGCCTGCCCGGCGCGCGGCCCGTCGGCGCTGTGGTCGTGAACGGTCGTAGCGGTTCGCCGGGGGCGGCGGGCGGGACCGTCTCCTCGGCCGTCGGCTGCGATGACGACCGGCCTCGGCGGTGGACGCCCCGCACAGGCACCGTCGTCGTGCTGAGCACGCCCCGTACGACACGCGGCTGGACTGGCTGGGGACGGGCCGGGCGCTCCAACGGGTCCTGCTGTGCGCGGCGCCCCACGGATTCGCGGCGGCCTTCCACACCCAAGCGCTCCCACGCCCGACCTGCGCTCCAGGTGGCCGGCGCGCGACACTGGGAACGACTCCCGTAGCTGATCCTGCGCCTGGTCCCGAACCGGGCCGGTCGGGCGGCGAAGAGGTCCGGAGGTCCCTGGTGGACGCCCGGTCGACCCCTGCCGCTCCCGGCACCGGCCTGGAAGATTGCCGACAGGAGGGATTCGCCTGCGGCTCGCCCGCGAGGAGGTGCCGGACGATGACACGGACAGTGCGCCGGAGGGTACGGAAGGTGCGGCTGTGGCGCTGGCGGCCCAGTCCGCTGCTGCGCCGCAGTGACATCGTCGAGGCCTGGCTGCTGCTCGCCCTGTGCTGTCTGGCCGTCGCCGCGGGAGCCGTCGCGGGCATGGTGACCGCGCACGCGGTGGAGCAGAGCCTCGACGACCGCAGGACGCAACGCCATGCCGTTGCCGCCGTCCTCGTGCAGGACGCCACCGACACGGTCACCTCGACCACGTCGTCCGACGACTACTCCTGGGCCAAGGTCCGCTGGACGGCCGCGGACGGCTCGTCCCGCACCGGACTGGCCCGGGTCGAACCCGGCATCAAGGCAGGCAGCACGGCCCGGGTGTGGCTGGACCGACAGGGCAAACTCGTCCCTCCTCCCGTGAGCAGCGAGGAAGCCGAGCTCCAGGGCGTCGTGCTGGGCGCGGCGACCGCGGTGTGCGTCTGCGCCCTCGTCCTGCCCCTCGGCTGGGTCCTGCACGGGCGCCTGGACCGGGGCCGCATGGCGCAGTGGGACGCGGAGTGGGCCGAGGTCGGTCCGAGGTGGGGTCACAAGACCGGCTGACGGCAGACAGAACCGGCGATCGACGCACCCGTGGCGGGACCGCGGCCCGTCCGCGCGGCCTGTGGGCGGAGAGGCCACCGCACGTCCGCGTGGCGCATGCACGGCGGGGCCACGACACAACTGCGTGCCGCATGCGCGGCGGGACCACCGCCCGACCGCATGGCGCATGTGCGGCGAAGCCACCCACACGACCGCGAGGCACCCACCACGCGCGGTGGGGCCACCACACGACCGCGGTGCGCCCGCTCGGTGGGGCCGGCGCGAGGCCGCGGTGCGCCCGCGCGGTGGGGCCGGCGCGAGGCCGCGGTGGGCCCGCCCCTCCCTCAGCAGATCCTCGGAAGCTGCTCGCCCAACGGCATCTCCACGATCCGCCGCGCCCCCACCATGGTCCGCAGGACCACCCTCCCGTGCGGCTCCCGCGCGGTCACCTCACCGATCCGTACCGCGTGCGCGCCCTCGGGCAGGGACCGCATCGCCAAGAGGACGTCGTCGGCCGCGTCGGCGGTGACGAAGGCGATCAAGCAGCCCTCGTTGGCGACGATGAGCGGGTCGAGGCCCAGCAGGTCACAGGCGGAGGCCACCGCTTCGGGAACGGGGACCGCGCTCTCCTCGATCTCGACGGTGACGGCGGAGTCGCGGGCGATCTCGTTGAGGGCCGCGGCGAGGCCGCCTCGCGTCGGGTCGCGCAGGACATGGATGGCGGGGCCGTTCGGTGCCAGCGCCAGGACGAGACGGTGCAGGGGACGGCTGTCCGAGGCGATGTCGCTCTCGAAGCCGAGACCCTCACGCGTGCTCAGCACGGTCGTGCCGTGCAGCCCGATCGGCCCGGACAGCAGCACCGCGTCGCCGGGCCGGGCGAGGGCGGCGGACGGATGCAGCGAGCCGTGCCGCTGCCCGACGCCCGTGGTGTTCACGAACAGCCGGTCGGCCGCGCCGCGCCCGACCACCTTGGTGTCTCCGGTGACCACCGGCACCCCGGCCTCCTGCGCCGCCTTCCCCAACGACGCCATGACGGCACGCAGTTCGGCCATCGGCAGCCCCTCCTCGACGATGAGGGAGACGGACAGCGCGATCGGCCACGCACCCCGCATCGCGAGGTCGTTGACGGTGCCGTGCACGGCGAGGGACCCGATGTCCCCGCCGGGGAAGAACAGCGGACTGACGACGAAGCTGTCCGTGCTGATCACCAGTTCGCGGTAGCCGGGCAGCAGCGCCGCGTCCTCCAGAGGACCCGTGTCGCCGCCCAGGGACGGCAGGACGAGTTGGTCGAGCAGCTCGGCGGTGAGCCGTCCGCCGGCGCCGTGGCCGAGCAGGACCACCTCGTCGTCATGGTGCGGGGTGGGGCATTGGATGCTCATGACGTGCTCCTCGTCGGCGTGCGCCCGGCCGCGTGGAAGGCGGCACAGGTACCCTCGGACGACACCATGGGCGCGCCCAGGGGATGGCGGGGCGTACAACGGGTGCTGTACGCCGCGCAGTCGGTGGGCAGCTTCGCCCCGGTCAGGATGGCGCCCGCGATGCACTCGGCGTCCTCGACGGGACGCAGCCCGCCCACGTCGAACCGCCGGGCGGCGTCGAACAACCGGTACTTCTGGCGGAGTTCGAGCCCACTGTCGGGCAGCGCCCCGATCCCGCGCCAGGCCCGGTCGGTGACCTGGAAGACCTCGCGGACCGCGTCCTGCGCGTCGGTGTTCCCGGCCCGCCGCACGGCACGCGCGTACTGGTTCCGCACCTCGAACCGGCCCGACTCCAGCTGCCGTACGGCCATCAGGATGCCCTCCAGCAGGTCCAGCGGCTCGAACCCGGTCACCACGATCGGCACCTGATACCGGGCGGCGATCGGCTCGTACTCCCGCCAGCCCATCACCGCGCACACATGCCCGGCCGCCAGGAACGCCTGCACATCGCAGTCGGGATCGTCGAGCAGGGCCGTCATCGCGGGCGGTACGAGGACGTGACTGACCAGCATCGAAGAGTTCGCGAGCCCGAGGCGGGCCGCGTGCAGCACGGCCGTCGCGTTGGCGGGGGCCGTCGTCTCGAACCCCACGGCCAGGAAGACGACTTCACGTTCCGGGTGGGCGGCTGCCAGCCGTACGGCGTCCATCGGGGCGTACACCACCCGTACGTCCGCCCCGCGCGCCCGCAGCGACAGCAGGTCGGTGTCGCTGCCGGGCACGCGCAGCATGTCGCCGAAGCTGGTGAGGATCACGCCGGGCCGGGCGGCGATGGCCATGGCCCGGTCCAGGGTCTCCAGCGGTGTGACGCAGACCGGGCAGCCCGGGCCGTGGATCATCCGCATCCCGGCCGGCAGCAGTTCGTCGATGCCCTGCCGGACCAGGGTGTGGGTCTGGCCGCCGCACACCTCCATGATCCGCCACGGGCGCGTGGTCGTGCGCCGCAGCTCGTCCAGCAGACGTCGGGCGAGCGCCGGGTCGCGGTACTCGTCGAGGTATTTCATCGGTGGGTGAGCTCCAGCCGGACGTCCACGACTCCTTCCACCGCCCGCACCGCACGGGCCACGATGGGCAGGTAGGTGCGCTCGGCCGCGGCGCCTTCCAGGGTGGCGACACCGTCGGTGACGGTGACGGACAGGGGAGTGGTGACCGGCAGTCGGGTCAGCACGGTGTGGACGATCTCGTCGGCGATCTCCTCGTCGGGGCGCAGGAAGACCTTCAGCAGGTCGCCGCGGCTGACCACGCCCTGGAGCATGCCGACGCGGTCCACGACCGGCAGCCGCTTCACGTGCCGGCGCGCCATGATGCGGGCGGCCTCGGCGACCGCGGCGTCCGCGTGCACGGTCACCGCGGGGGTGCTCATCAGCTCACCGGCGGTGAGCGCCGCGGCCTTGGCCCGCTCGGCGAGGTCGAGGGACTCCTCGTCCCGGCCCTTGGCCTCCTCCTTGGGCAGCAGGTCGGCCTCGGAGACCACACCGACGACCCGCCCCTCACCCTCCAGTACCGGCAGGGCGCTGACCTTCCACTGGTCGATCAGGCCGACGACCTCTTTGAAGGACGCATCGCGTCCGACGGCGACCACCGTGTGGGTCATGACATCGCTCACGGTGTAGGGGGATTCAGACATCAGAGCCTCCCGCGGTGTCTCCTGCGGTCCGGACGACCGTCAGGTCGAGGAAATGGGTGGAGCACGAGATGCACGGGTCGTGGTTGCGGATCGCCCGCTCGCACAGATGGGTCAACGCCGCGTCGTCCATGCCCTGTTCGGCGAGGGCCCGCTGGGCGATCCGCCGCAGGTCGTCCTCGATCGCGCCCTGGTTCTGCGCGGTCGGCGGCACCATCCGCGCATCGGTGATCAGGCCGTCGGCGTCGAGCTCGTAGCGGTGGTAGAGCAGCCCGCGCGGTGCCTCCGTGGCGCCGTGTCCGACGCCCGGGACCGACGGCACGTCCGTGTACGGGCGCTCGGGTGGTTCGTACGTCCCGATGATCCGCAGGGCCTCGTCGACGGCGTACAGCGTCTCCACGGCCCGCACCAGGATCGACCGGAACGGATTGCGGCACACCGCGCCTTCGCGGGGATCGCCGAGCCCGGCCGCCACGGCCGCCTCCCGCGCCACCGGCGACAGACGCGCCCCGCTGATCGCGAACCGGGCGAGGGAGCCGGTGAGATGGAGCCGGCCGTCGAGCCGGGAGTGCAGTGCGGTGGAGCGCGCGACATGGGTCTCGGTGACGTGTTCGGTGAAGTCCCCTGTGGGGAAGGCGGTTTCGACCCCGTCGTCGCGCAGCACCGTCGGGGTCCCGCCCTCGATGGCGTACGTGTCCGGCTCGGCCAGCGCCAGCAGGTCGGCCTCGACGCGGGCGTCCGGGAACTCGAATCCGGCCACCCAGCGCACGGTCTCCCAGGCGTCGTCGAGTGCTTGCGTCAACTGCTCGCGCAGCGGCCGGAGTTCCTGCCGGGTCGGTACCCGGTGGAAGCCGCCGAGACGGACGTTCACCGGATGCACGGCTCGTCCGCCGAGCAGCTCCATCACCGAGTTGCCCGCCTTCTTCAGGCGCAGCCCCCGTTCGACGTCGGCCCGGTGCGTGCGGGCCAGTTCGATCGCGCTCGCCCGGCCCAGGAAGTCCGGGGCGTGCAGGAGGTAGATGTGCAGGGCCTGGCTCTCGATCCACTCGCCGCAGTACAGCAGCCGGCGAAGCTCGCGGATCACCGGGTCGACGGTGACCCCGCAGGCGTCCTCGATCGCCGCGCACGCGCTCATCTGGTAGGCCACCGGGCAGATTCCGCACACCCGGGCGGTGATGTCGGGCGGCTCGGTGTACGAGCGCCCGCGCAGAAACGCCTCGAAGAACCGGGGCGGTTCGTAGATCTCCAGCCGTGCCTCGGTGACCGTCCCGTCGTGCACCCGCAGGCGCAGCGCGCCCTCGCCCTCGACCCGGGACAGCGAGCCGACGTGCAGGACACGGGATCCTCGGTGCGTCACGGCGCCAACTCCTCCTCGAACGCGGTTGTGTTGAAGGTGTGCAGGAACCGCCCCACGGCGTCCTCGTCGAGACCGTCGCGGCGCAGCAGCGGGATCAGCGCGGGCAGGTTCACGGACCCGGAGGGCCCGAAGCAGCCGAAGCAGCCCCGCTGGTACGCCGGACACAGCGCCCCGCACCCGGCGTGCGTGACCGGCCCCAGGCAGGGGGTGCCGTGGGCGACGGTGACGCAGACCGTGCCGCGCCGCTTGCACTCGAAGCAGACGCTGTGGTTGGGCACGTCCGGTCGGCGTCCGGCGAGGAAGGCGGTGATGACCTCGATGAGCTGCCGTCTGTCGATCGGGCAGCCGCGCAGTTCGAAGTCGACGTCGACATGGGCGGACACGGGCGTGGAGGTGGCGAGGGTGTCGATGTACTCGGGGTGCGCGTACACCACACGCCGGTAGGCGTCGACGTCCGCGAGGTTTCTGAGGGCCTGGATTCCGCCGGCTGTCGCGCACGCCCCGATGGTCACCAGACGGCGGGAAGCGGCACGGATCGAGCGGATGCGCTCGGCGTCCGCGGCCGTGGTGACCGAGCCCTCGACGAGGGACAGGTCGTAGGGTCCGCCCGTCACCGCGCTGGACGCCTCCAGGAAGTGCGAGATCTCCACCTGGCCCGCCAGCGCCAGGAGTTCGTCCTCGCAGTCCAGCAGGGTGAGCTGGCAGCCGTCGCACGAGGCCAGTTTGAACACGGCGAGGGTGGGTGTCATCACAACTCCCTTACGGACAAAAGGCGTTCGGCCTCGTCCCAGCCCACGACGGGCCCGGCCCGGCACAGCAGCAGCGGGCCGAGCTGGCAGTGCCCGCAGTGCCCGGTCGCGCAGCGCATGTTGCGCTCCAGCGAGACCCGGATCCGGTCCCGGGGCACTCCTCGGAAGGCCAGGTCGCGGGCCGTGGCCCGGATCATGGGCTCGGGTCCGCAGACGAACGCCGTGGTGCGCGCCGGTGCGAACTCCGCGCGGTCCAGCAGCGTGGTGACCAGCCCGACGTCCCCGCGCCACTCCCGGTCGGGCCGGTCGACGGTCACTCCGGTGTACGCGGTGGGCCAGCGCTCGATCTCCCTGCGAGAGATCAGCTCGGCCGGGCTGCGCGCCCCGATGAGCACGTCGATGCGGCCGTACGCCGCCGGCTCGGCCAGCGCGCGCAGGATCAGCGGCCTCAGCGGCGCGAGCCCGATGCCGCCCGCGACGACGACCACGTCCCGTCCGCGCGCCCGTTCCAGCTCCCAGCCGACGCCGTACGGCCCCCGGACCCCCAGCACGTCCCCGGCCCGCGCCGCGCACAGCCCCGCCGACACCGCCCCCACCGCCCGGATCGTGTGCGCGAGCCCGCCGGTGGCCGGCACGGAACTCACCGAGACGGGGATCTCGCCGCGCCCGAAGCAGTGCACCATCGCGAACTGCCCGGGCGCGAAATCGTCCAGCGGCGCACCGAGCGGTTCCAGCCGCAGGGTGACGGTGTCCGCGGTCTCCGGCCTGCGGGCGACCACGCGGTACGGCACCGGGACATCCGTCATCGGGCACCGCCGCTGTTGTGGGGACCGTACAGGTCCAGGAGCCGGGTCCGGGCCGCCTGGAGCCGGTGGGCGAGCACCCGGCCCACCCAGTGCTCCACGGCCCGGCCGAACTCGGCGTCGTCCAGGCACATCAGCCGCACGGCGACGGCGTCGAACTCGTAGGCACCCACCGGGGTCACGGCCTCGGCACCCAGCCGCCACACGAACGGCTCGTACAGCCACGACCAGCCGACCAGGTCACCGACGCCGAGCGTCTCGACGACCGGGGCGCGGCGGCCGGGCACATGCAGGTCCAGCGCGGCCGTGCCGTCCCGGACGATCCAGAAGCGGTCCGCGTGGCCGCCTTCGTCGAACAGGCGGGTACCCGGCGGGAAGCTGACCTCGCGGGCGACGCGCAACAGCCGGTCACGGTGCTCGGCGGGCAGGGCGTGATGCACGCGCAGGGCGATCGAGGGAGGCATCAGTCCGTCTCCGTTTCCCGGTCCGAGCGCTCGGCGTCGAGCGCGGCCACTTCCTCCGTGATGTCGATGCCGGCCGGGCACCAGGCGATGCAGCGCCCGCAGCCGACGCACCCGGACATGTCGAACTGGTCGTGCCAGGTGCCGAGCTTGTGCGTCAGCCACTGCCGGTACCGGCTGCGGGACGTCGGGCGGACCGGGCCGCCGTGCAGATACGAGAAGTCCAGGTCGAAGCAGGAGTCCCAGCGCTGCCACCGCTCTGTGTGGTCGCCGGTGAGGTCGGTGACCTCCTCCGTGGTGGTGCAGAAGCAGGTCGGACAGACCATCGTGCAGTTGCCGCAGGTCAGACAGCGGGCGGCGACGTCGTCCCAGCGCTCGGCGGTCAGGCTCGCGCCCATCAGATCCCGCAGGTCCACGGGCGGCAGGGCACGGCCCATGCGGTCGCGGGCCGTGTCCACCGCGGCGCGTGCCGTCTTCCGTGTGCCGGTGTCGGCCGCCCGGTGCGGGACCTGCGCGAGCAGCGCGGCCCCCTCGTCACTGCCCACCCGCACCAGGAACCGGCCCTCCACCTCGGTGAGCGCCAGGTCGTACCCGGGGTCGGCGGCGGGCCCGCCGCCCATGGACACGCAGAAGCAGGTCGCGCCGGGCTCGGTGCACTCCACGGCGATCAGCAGCGCCCGCCCCCGGCGCCCGGCGTACCCGCTGTCGCCGTACCGTCCGCCGGTCAGCACCCGGTCCTGGACGGCGATGGCCCGCAGGTCACAGGGGCGGACACCGAGGAAGGCGTACGAGGGCGCGGCCGGCACCTCCGGGGTGAAGGAGACGTCCCCCTGTGGCGTCCGGTCGGCGCTCCACAGCCGCTCCCGTGCCGGGTGCAGGAAGTTCTTCCAGGACTGCGGCCCCGCGCTGTGCGCGAACGCGGCCCCGTCCTCGCGGCGGACCAACCGGTAGCGCCCGGCGTCCAGTTCGACGCCCCAGCCGAAAGGGAGCGCGTCTGCGGAGTCCAGTTCCGCGAGCACGATCGCACCGTCGCGGACGGTCGGCCCGATCACGGTCCGGCCCTGTGCCCTCAGCGCCGCGACCAAGGCGTCGAGACCGTCCCGGTCGAGCACGGCCGGGGCTGCGGTGGCGCTCATGGCGGTCCTCCAGGCGATAGGCGGCTGCGTGCTCCTCCACTGCCAGATTCGACCCTGGCCCGAACCCGGCGACAGGGGCTGACCGGCCCTCCCGACGGTCCGACCGGGTCCCGCGGGCCGCTCGACGGCGGCCGCGTCCCGCCCTCCCCTCACGGCAGTGGCTCGCCCAGTTCCCCCTCCACCGCCCCCGCCATCGCCCGCAGCACATCGAGCGTGCGCCGGGCCTCGGTCTCGTCGACGAGGGTGATCGCGAAGCCGACGTGCACGATCACGTACGACCCGACATCGGCCTCGGGCGTGCAGCTCAGGCACACCTCTCGCCGTATCCCGCCGAAGTCGACGCTCGCCATGCGCAGCCCGGCGTCGTCGTGAACCTCCAGCACCCTGCCCGGAATGCCCAGACACATCCGCGCTCACCTCTCCCCGGCCAGCCGGGCGGCCGCGACCGCCGCCTGGCCGTAGCTGATGCCACCGTCCCCGACCGGGACCTGACCGCCGACCAGCACCCGCAGCCCCTGCGCGTGCAGCCGGCGTCGGACCTCGGTGAGCAGCCGCCGGTTGACGAAGCAGCCCCCTCCCAGGCACACCGTGCGCGGCGCGCCCTCCGCCACGGCCCGCGCCACCAGCTCGCCGGTGACGACCGCGAGCGTGCAATGGAAGGCCGCCGCCAGCGACCCCACCGGCTCCGCGTCCAGTCGCCGGCGCAGCAGGTCAGCCAGGGTCGGCGCGGGGTCGTACACCCACAGTCCGCGCTCCCGTACGACGCGATGGGCCAGCGGCACGGCACGCGTCCCGCCCGCCGCGGCCTCCAGCAGGACGGCGGCCTCACCCTCGTAACTCACCCGGTCGCAGAGCCCCAGCAGCGAGGCCACCGTGTCGAAGAGCCGCCCCGCGCTGGAGGAGCGCGGGCAGTTGACGCCCCGCGCGATCATCGCGCCCACGGCGGCGGCCTCCACCGGGTCGAGTCGCTCCGTGAAGGGCCGGGTGAGCCACGGGTAGGGACGCGGGTGGCCCAGCGTCTCACCGCCCAGCAGATGACCGAGGGCGGTGCGGGACGGGTGGCGTACCGCCGCGTCGCCGCCGGGCAGGGGCGCGGTCGCGAACCTGCCCACGCGGCGATATCCGCACAGGTCGGCGACGAGGATCTCGCCGCCCCACAGGGTGCCGTCGGCACCGAGCCCGAGGCCGTCGTAGGCGACGCCGAGGAACGGTCCGCGCACCCCGTGCTCGGCCGCGCACGCGGCCACGTGCGCGTGATGGTGCTGCACGGCCATGCGGCGCAGCGGCTGCGCCTGGGCCCACTGCGTGGACAGATAGCCGGAATGCGGATCGTGGGCCAGAACGCGCGGCTCGATACCGGTGAGCTGCCGCAGACGGTCGTACGACGCCACGAACGCGTCGTACGTCGCCAGGTCGGCCAGATCCCCGGTGTGCGGCCCGAGATGGGCGCGGCCGTCGGCGGCCAGGGTGAACGTGTGCTTCAGCTGGGCGCCCACGCCCGCGACCGGCTCGCGCACGGCGAGCCGCAGCGGGGCGGGGGCCAGCCCGCGGGCCCGGCGGACCGTGATCCGGGTCCGGCCGGTGAACTGCACCACGGAGTCGTCGTAACGGGAGCGGATCGGCCGGTCGTGGGTGAGGAACCCGTCCGCGACCGAGGCCAGCGCCCGGGCCGCCTCCGTGTCGTCCACGGCGATGGGCTCGTCGCTGCGGTTGCCGCTGGTGACGACGAGGGGACGGGCGAGTGCGTCGAGGAGGAGATGGTGCAGGCCGGTGGTGGGCAGGAACAGTCCGACCCGGTCCAGCCCGGGATGCACCTCGCGGGCGAGCGGCGGCACCCTCCCGTGCCCTCGGCGCCGGGCGAGCAGCACCACGGGACGTTCCGGCGAGGTCAGGGCCGCGTGCTCGCTCGCGCCGAACCGGGCCAGCCGCTTTGCCGTCTCCAGGTCGCCGACCATCACGGCGAACGGCTTCGCCGGACGGAGCTTGCGGCGACGCAGCTCCGCCACCGCCGCCGTGTCACCCGCGTCGCACACCAGTTGATAGCCGCCGAGCCCCTTGACCGCGACGATCCCACCCTCGTCGACCGCTTTCACCGCGGCCCGCAGCGCCTCCTCGCCGCGCAGCCCGTGCCAGGCCAGCCGGGGCCCACACGCGGGGCAGGCCACGGGCTCGGCGTGGAAGCGCCGGTCACCGGGGTCGGCGTACTCGGCCGCGCACGCCGGACACATCGGGAAGCGGCGCATGGTCGTGCGGGTCCGGTCGTAGGGGAGGTTCTCGATGATCGTGGCCCGGGGGCCGCAGTCCGTGCAGTTGATGAACGGGTAGCGGTGTCGGCGGTCATGCGGGTCACGCAGCTCGGCCAGGCAGGCGGGGCAGATCGCCGCGTCGGGCGGGACCTCGCGCGGCGTGGTGTCGGCGGGGCCCGGCGTGCTGTGCCGTACCCGGAAACCCTCCCGGTACCGCGCCTGACCGCTGTGACCGTCGGTCAGCCGGACGCGCCGCACTCTGGCCAGGGCCGGGGCGTCGGTGCGCAGCCGGGCGGCGAACTCCTCGACGACCTGCGACGGTCCGGCGACCTCGCCCTCCACGTGACCGTTGACGTTGGCCACCCAGCCGACCAGGCCCAATTCCTCCGCGGTGCGATAGACGAACGGCCGGAAGCCCACGCCCTGCACGATTCCCTCCACTCGGAAGCGGCGTACGGTCATGCCGGCCTCCTCGCCGCTTCGCGCGTCTCCCGTGCGAGCTCGTCCGCGACGGCCGTGACGACGGGTTCGACGGCGTCCGCCACGGCGGGGGAGAGACCGGTGCCCAGGGTGGCGTCGGCGCCCTCCACGGCGTAGACGACCAGGCGCTCCGGCAACTGGCCGAGAACGCGGGCGAGTTCCACCGCCTCGCCGAGGCCCAGACCGTGCGAGCTGGTCGTGGGCGTCCGGCCGAGGAGCCCCGCGGCCAGCTCCAGGCGGTGGACGCGCCCGGGAGTGCCCGGGTGGGCGTGGGCCGCGTCGACGACGACGGCGAGCCGGGCGCCCTCCCACAGGCCGATCAGCCGACCGGGGTCGCCGTCGCACGTGGTGAGGACGGTGTCCGGTGGCAACGGCCGCTCACCCAGGCGGGCCAGGACGGCCCAGCCCACGCCGTCGTCGCGCCGGAACTCGTTCCCGACGCCGATGACGGCGATGCGACCACGCTTGTGCATGTCTTTCACGGTGCGGCGCGGCCACTGTGCCCCACAGGGGCCGAACGGCCCGGGCGCGAGGGCCGACCGGGCTCACGCGGGCACGACGGCGACCGGGCAGTGTGCGTGCTCCAGCAGCGCGAGCGCGATGCCGCCCGAGCGGCGTCCGGCGACCACGAGGCCGCAGTTGCGGGCCGTGTGCGCGAGCGCCTCGGCCGGCGTGAACAGCACCACGTCCTCCAGGACGTCGACGTGCGGATACGTGCCGCGCCACGGCCGCAGCGCGTCGGACAGCAGCTGCACCTCCTGGTCCTCCCAGGTCGCGCGGTCCTCCTCCAGCACCGGGAAGGGCGAGCGCGGCGCCTGCGGGGGAAACGCCCAGGCGTGCACCGCGTGCAGCCGCACACCGCGCAGCCGGGCCGCCTCGAAGGCGAGGTCGACCGCGGGCTTCACCGGGTTGCGGGCATCGATCCCCACCGTCACTCCGTCGGCCCGGCCCGACCACTCCCCACCGGCGTGCGTGCCGGGCACCAGGACGACCGGACCGGGGCAGTCCACGGCCAGCGCCGCGGCGGTCGACCCGACGGCGACACCGGCGTGGCCGCCTTCGCCGCGCAGGCCGATCACCAGCAGCTCCGCGTCCGCCGCGAGCGCGCGCAGGACCGGCACGGGCGCACCGTCGAGGGTGCCGGCGCGGCCCGCCAGTTCGGGGTGACGCTGCACGAGCTCGGCGAACACCCGGTCCGCCACCGTCTCCGGACGGTACGGCCGCTCGTCCGCCGCCGGGTCGTCCGGCGCGGTCACGTGGACCACGTGCAGGGGCAGGCCGCGCAGGACGGCCTCGCGCGCCGCCCAGTCGGCCGCAGCCCTGCTGCGAGCGGACCGGTCGACGCCGGTGATGATCGTTCGGCCCATGGTGTGCCGCCTTTCGGAGCCGCGACCTCCACCTTGACCGGGCGCCCACACCCCGCGCAGGGGGCCGAACGGACCCGGAACGGGCCCCCGGGGCCCATAGCTGCCGGTAGCCGACGGGGCGACGCTGGAGAAGAGCAGTGGACGACCGCAGGGAGGTGCGCGCCATGCTCGCACCCGTCATCGCCGCAGTCGACGGTTCCGCCGAGAGCCTCGCCGCGGCCGAGTGGGCGGCCCGGGAGGCGGTGCGCCGAAACCGGCCGCTGAAGCTGGTGCACGTGTGGAACTGGCACCCCCGCCAGGACGGCGAGCCCGCCACGGCCGCCCAACGGCATCTGGCCCGGCGCTGCCTGCACCGGGCCGAGGAACGCATTCAGCGCACCTGCCCCGGCGTCGGCGTCGAGGAGGAACAGGTCGAAGGGCCCGCGACCGCCGCCCTGCTGCGCGCGGCCGCCCGGGCCGACCTGCTGGTGCTGGGCTCGCGCGGCCTGAGCGGCTTCACCGGGTTCGTGGTCGGCTCCGTGGCTCTCGGTGTGGTGGCCCGGGCCGCCCGCCCCGTCGTGCTCGTGCGCGCGGACGAGACGGCGACGGACGAGCACGTTCCGGCCGCCCGCGGCCAGGACTCCGCCCGTGACTCCACCCGCACCCCCGGCCGGGACGTGGTCCTCGGTCTCGACCTCGGCGACCCGTGCGACGAGGTGATCGAGTTCGCCTTCGAGGCCGCCCGGCTGCATCACGCCCGGCTGCGTGTCGTCCACGCCTGGCAGCAGCCCTCGGCCATCGCGCTCGGCCCCGGGGACATCGGCCTGGTGCAAAAACCGCGGCGCGCGGACGAATGGCTCGGCTTCATGACCGCCGTCCTTCAGGTGTGGCGCGAGAAGTACCCCGAGGCCGACGTCGTCGAGACCGTCACCGAGGGCCGTCCCCAGTCCGTGCTAGTGCGCGCCGCGTCCGGGGCGAGCCTGCTGGTCGTGGGCCGTCGCGTCACCGACCGCCCGGCGGGGCCGCGCACCGGGCCCGTCGCGCATGCCGCCATCCACCACGTCGGCTGCCCTGTGGCCGTCGTCCCTCACGACTGAGAGGCCATGATGAACGCGCCGGTCAAGTACGTCTACGCATTCGCCGAGGGCGGTCGCGACCTCGCCGACCTGCTCGGCGGCAAGGGCGCCGGGCTCGCCGAGATGACCCGGCTGGGTCTGCCCGTGCCGCCCGGCTTCACCGTGACCACCGAGGCCTGCAAGGTCTACCTGGCCACCGGCGCGGAGCCGCCCGAGCTCGCCGTCGAGGCCGCCACCGCCCTCGTCGCCCTGGAGCGCGCGATGGGCCGCACCCTCGGCGCTCCCGACGACCCGCTGCTGGTGTCCGTGCGCTCGGGCGCCCGCTTCTCGATGCCCGGCATGATGGAGACCATCCTCGACATCGGCCTCAACGACCGGTCCGTCACCGGCCTCGCCAAGGCCTCGGGACAGGAGAGGTTCGCCTGGGACTCGTACCGCAGGCTGATCCAGATGTTCGGCCGCACCGTGCTGGGCGTGGACGGCGACCTGTTCGAGGAGGCCATCGCCGCCCACAAGGCCCGGCGCGGCACGGCCGACGACCACGACCTCGACACCGGCGAACTCGTCGCCCTCACCGAGGAGTTCAAGGACCTCATCCGCCGGGAGACGGGCGAGGAATTCCCGCAGGACCCCGCCGACCAGCTGGCCCGCGCCATCCGTGCGGTCTTCGACTCCTGGAACGGCGAACGCGCCCGTGTCTACCGCCGCCGAGAGCACATCCCGGACGGCCTCGGCACCGCCGTCAACGTCCAGGCAATGGTCTTCGGCAACCTCGGCCCCGACTCGGGCACCGGTGTCACCTTCACCCGGGACCCCGCCACCGGCCGCGGCGGCATGTACGGCGACTATCTGCCCGACGCCCAGGGCGAGGACGTCGTCGCGGGCGTCCGCGACGCCCTGCCGCTCAGCTCGCTGAAGTCGATCGACCCGCGCGCCTACGTCGAACTCGGCGACCATCTGCGCACCTTGGAGGGCCACTACCGCGACCTGTGCGACGTCGAGTTCACCGTCGAACGCGGCAAGCTGTGGATCCTGCAGACCCGCGTCGGCAAGCGCACCGCCGAGGCGGCCTTCCGTATCGCCCACGACCTGCGCGAGGACGGCGCCATCAGCGCCGACGAGGCCCTGATCCGGGTCGACGGCACGGAACTGACCCGGCTGATGTTCCCCCGCTTCGCCACCACCGCCGCCGACGTGCCCATCGCCCACGGCGTGCCCGCCGCGCCCGGGGCGGCGGTCGGCGCCGTCGTCTTCGACTCCGCCGCGGCCGTACGACGAGCCGCCGCCGGTGAGCGGACGGTCCTGGTCCGCCGGGAGACCACCCCCGACGACCTGCCCGGCATGATCGCCGCGGAGGCCGTCCTGACCAGCCGGGGCGGCAAGACCAGCCACGCCGCAGTCGTCGCCCGCGGCATGGGCAAGGTCTGTGTGTGCGGCGCGGACGGCCTCGATGTCGACCCGGTGGCCCGGCGGTTCACCACCGCCGACGGCGTCGTCGTACGCGAGGGCGACATCGTCTCCGTCGACGGCACCGCCGGTACCGTCCACCAAGGGGCGCTGCGGCTCACCGCGTCCGAGGTCGGCCGCGCCCTGGAGAACGGCACCGGCACCGGGTCCCTGACCCGGGCCGTGCTGGCGGCCCTCGCGCACGCCGACTCCGTACGCCGCCTTCAGGTGCGGGCCAACGCCGACACCCCCCAGGACGCCGTCCGCGCCCGCGCCCTCGGCGCCCAGGGCATCGGACTGTGCCGCACCGAGCACATGTTCCTCGGCGAACGCCGGACGCTGGTCGAGGCGATGATCCTGGCCGGCGACGACACCGCACGGGAGAAGGCGCTGGCGGCCCTGCTGCCGTTGCAGCGCGCCGACTTCACCGGCATCCTTGAGGCGATGGACGGCCTGCCGGTGACGATCCGGCTGCTCGACCCGCCGCTGCACGAGTTCCTGCCGGACCGCACCGAACTCGCCGTCCGCCTCGCCTCCCGGGCGAATCCGGACCCGCACGACCGGGCCCTGCTGCACGCCGTCGAGCGGATGCATGAGCAGAACCCCATGCTGGGCCTGCGCGGGGTCCGTCTGGGCCTCGCCGTGCCCGGACTGATGGCCATGCAGGTGCGGGCCGTCGCGGAGGCCGTGGTCCGGCGCCGGCGCGACGGCGGCGACCCGCGCGCCGAGATCATGATCCCGCTCGTCGCCACGGTCGAGGAACTGCGCCTGGCGAGGGCGGAGACGGAGCGCGTGCTGGCCGAAGTCGCGGCGGAGACCGGCACTGTGCTCGACCTGCCCATCGGCACGATGATCGAACTGCCGCGCGCCGCCCTCACCGCCGGGCACATCGCCGAGGCGGCCGACTTCTTCTCCTTCGGCACCAACGACCTCACCCAGACGACCTGGGGTCTGTCCCGCGACGACGCCGAGGCCTCGTTCTTCCCGCTGTACCTGGACAAGGGTGTGTTCACGACGTCGCCGTTCGAGACGATCGACCAGGAGGGTGTCGGCCGCCTGGTGGAGCTGGCGGCGCGGTCCGGCCGGGAGGTCAACCCCCGTCTGGAGACGGGCGTGTGCGGTGAGCACGGCGGCGACCCGGCATCGATCCACTTCTTCCACCGAGCGGGCCTGGACTACGTCTCCTGCTCGCCGTTCCGCATTCCGGCGGCCCGGCTGGAGGCGGGCCGGGCGGCCGTGGCGGACCGGACCGGGAGCAGCGACAGCCGATGACATCCCCCTCGGGGGACCGTCACGGCGTGCGGAACCCCCGGAAGGTGACGTGCTTCCGGCTCTCGAAGCCGAGTCGTTCGTACAGCGCGAGCGCACCGGTGTTCGTCTCGGCCACGTGGAGGAAGGGGCGTTCGTCGCGGGACCGGATGCGTGCGGCGAGCGCGCCGATCAGGCGCCGCGCGTGGCCGCGTCCGCGGGCCTCGGGGGCCGTGCACACCGCGCTGATCTCGGTCCAGCCCGGCGGCCGGAGCCGTTCACCCGCCATGGCCACCAACCGACCGCCGTCGCGGATGCCCAGGTAAGTGCCCAGCTCGTGGGTGCGGGGCCAGAACGGACCCGGTTCGGTCCGGGTGACGAGGTCGAGCATCTCGGGGACGTCCGCCGCCCCCAGTTCCACCATCTCGGCACCGCTCACGTCGTCCGCCCGCTCGACCGAGTCACCGCCGGGCCGGATCAGCTGCCGACCCTCCAGGACGAAGACCGGCTCCCACTCCGCCGGCGGGGTGAGCGGGCAGCTGAACAGATCGGCGAACTGCCCGCCCCCGAGCAGTTGGGCCAGATCGGCCCAGTCCCTCGCCTCCGCGTCGGCGGGCACCGCGGAGAAGGTCGCGACCCCCGGCGCGTACGTTGCAACCCGGCCGAGCCGCTGGGCGAGATGAGCGTGGTGACCGCCGAGTGACGAACCCACCGGGTCGTCGAGCACGGCAGCGTCACGGTTCGTCATCCTGGGGCCTTTCGTCGCGCGCAGGTCGGCCGGAACGGCCCCCGGCATGGTACGGCCCACTCCACAGAGAACAGCCCGAGCACCACGCCGTGCGGGTGGACGGACCCCTAGACCGTCGCCCTGGCGTCCACCAGCCAACAGGCCGCCGTGAAGCGGACCTCGGGACCGTGCACGAAGGGTTCGAAGGCGGCGCGGACCGTCTCGACGACGCGCGGCCGGGTCTCCTCGTCCAGGTCGGGAAGGATCATCCCGAGGGGGCCGAGCTTGGTGAAGTAGCCCACCAGCTCGCTCGTCGGCAGTACGCAGGGCAGTTCGACCGGCCGGATGTCGATGTCACCCCACCCACTGTCGGCCAGGACGCCGCGGACCAGGTCCGCGTCCGCGAAGGCGAACTGGCCGGGGCCGTCCGGCCGTCGGGCCGGAAGCTGGGGGACGAGCGGGGCGGCGGCCCGTTCGGCCGTGGTCATGAACGGGTTCTCGTCGGCGCCCCGCCAGGCGACGAAGCGCAGCCGGGCCCCGTCCCGCGCGGCGCGCCGGAGGTGGGTGAAGGCCCGTACCGAGTCGTCGAAGAACATCACACCGAGGCGCGAGACGACGGCGTCGAAGGCCGCCGGCTCGAAGGGATGGTCCGCCGCGTCCGCCACGACGAACGCCGCCGCCACGCCCGCCTCCGCCGCGCGGTCCCGGGCGGCGCCGATCATCGGTTCGGAGATGTCGACGCCGACGCACCGTCCATCGGGGCCGAGCCGCCGGGCGACGGCCACCGTGGTGCTCCCGGTGCCGCAGCCGACATCGAGCACCCGGCCCCCGGCCCCGGTGGGCAGCCCCTCGACGAGCACCTCCTCCAAGGGCTTGAGCAGCCCGTCCAGCAACTCCCGCTTCTCGACCCAGACATGACCGGCGCGACCGCCCCAGCGTTCCGGCTGCTCGCCCTCGGTGGGGTGCTTCATCTCCATGATCGTCTCCTGTCCTTGCTGGTCGGCGAAGAGCTGCCGACGAAGGGGTTTGCCAACGGCGGGTTCGGAATGACAGCGTGCTACTTCAAGTCGACTTGAGGTCAAACGAGATGACAGTCCTGGACATCGGCGAGGTGGCCCGACGCGCGGGCGTCCCCGCCTCGACGCTGCGGTACTACGAGGAGAAGGGCCTGATCGCCTCCTGCGGAAGACGGGGTCTGCGCCGCCAGTACGACCCCGATGTCATCGAGCGCCTCGCGCTGATCGCGCTGGGGCGCACCGCGGGGTTCTCGCTCGACGAGATCGCGCGCACGTTCGCGGCCGACGGACAGCCCGACATCGACCGGGGGATGCTCGCGGCCAAGGCGGACGAACTGGAGGCCCGGATCAGTGAACTGACCGTCCTGCGCGATTCCTTGCGGCACGCCGCGGCCTGCCCCGCGCCGAGCCACCTGGAATGCCCCACCTTCCGCGGCCTCCTCGCGGCCGCGGCGACGGGCGCCGTGACCCCGCCGAGAAAGCGCACACCCGGGCCCCGCTGATCCCGCCCCGGCCGCGGCCGGCATCAGCGCAGGCGGGTGCGGAGCGGGCCGTCCCAGCCGGTGGCGGCGAGGATGACGGCCGCCGCGCCGGTGCCCAGGACGGCGCCCGCGATGACGTCGCCCGGGTAGTGCACGCCGGTGTGGACGCGGGAATAGCCGACCGCGCAGGCGAGCAGACCGAGCGGAACCGTGGAGACCGGGAGGACGGGACCGACGGCGGCCGCGAAGGCGACGGCCGACGCGGTGTGGCCGGAGGGGAACGACGCGGACTTCGGCATGGGTACGTGCCGCCCGGGAAACGGCGAGTCCTCGGCCCGGTGCGGACGGTGCCGGCGCACCAGCCGCTTGCCGAGCAGATTCGCCGTCGTCGACGCGACGCCGATCGCCGCGACCCCGAGGGCCGCGGCACGGCGCGGCCGGCCGGGGCACAGGGCGAGCAGGCCGGCCACCGCGAACGAGATCTTGGAGTGGTCGGCCGCCGCGGACAGCCGGCGCAGGGCGTGGTCCAGGGTCGGGGTGTGGGTGACCGTCACGGCCTCGTAGAGCGCCTGGTCGAGGGCGGCGAGATCGCGCAGCAGCGCTCGGGGAGCGCCGTGATCGGGCTGGGGGCGGTCAGGCATCGCTGTGCTCCTGCGTCGTGCCGGTGGTCGGGGAAGGGCGGTCGAAGGCGAGGCGGACGATGCGCCGCCAGTCCACGGACGGCGCTATGTAGGGCGCGCCGGGCCGGTGCCGGGGCACCCGGACCCGCAGCACCCCGGGCCGCACCGTGCACACCACGGGCGGCGGCAGGGTGAGCGCCTCCCCGTCCACCGCTACGGCGATGAGGCCGGCGTCGGCCTCGACGGTGACCCGTCGTGCGGTCAACGAGGTGATACCGCTGGCCCGTTCGCCCCGGAACGCCAGCTCGGCGGCCTGGGCGGCACCCTCGATCCGGACGGCCACCACACCCAGGCGACCCGCGTCGAGCCGCGCTCGGCGCCCCGCGCCCAGCGGGTCGGCGAGGACATAGGGGTTGTTGCTCACCAAGAGCGCCTGCGGCACCGGGAGCGGTTCGTCGTCGGCCCGGGCCTGAAGCTTGGCGGAGGCCTCGCCGGTCAGCAGGTCCGGCAGCTGGTCGAGCGCGGTGACGGCCTTCGCGTCGCGGTAGTCGGGGCTCTGCACGATCTCGGCGTACGCCCCGAAAGAGACCGTGTTGACGAACGGCCGTCCGGCCACGTCGCCCAGGTCGACACGGAGTTCCACGCCGTCCGTGAGGGCGTCCAGGCCGCTCGCCGGGTCGGTGCGGTCCAGGCCCAGGTCCATCGCGAAGTGGTTGCGGGTCCCGGCGGCCAGGACCATGAACGGTACGCCGTGCGCCGCGGCCACCTCCGCGACCAGCGCCTGCGTGCCGTCGCCGCCGGCCACGCCGAGCAGATCCGCCCCCTCGGCGACGGCCTGCCGGGCCAGCGCCGCGGGATCAGGACGGGGGCGGTCGGCGACCCCGGGGGCCCCGGCCTCGGCCCCGGAGTCCGGGTCCGGGTCCGGGTCCAGGTCCAGCAGGATGACCCGGGCGCCCAGCGTCTCGGCCCTCTCCACCAGCTCATGCCGGGCGACCTTCCCGCCACCCGACCGCGGGTTCATGATCAGCACGGGTCGGCTGGGCGGCCGTACGGAACGCGAGCGCATGCCGTGCGGTCTGCGCCGCCGACGCAGCGCGCTCCTGGCGCAGGCCAGCGCCGCGGCCCACGCTCCGAGCGCCGCCACCGCGTAAAGCCACAGCCCCGAGACGGCGTACAGGACGAGAACGCCCACCGGCGCGGCGACGGCCAGGAGCGCGCCGCACAGCCGCGGCAGCCCCCGGTGCGCCAGTGCCCACCAGATCCCGGCACCGGCCAGCCCCAGTCCGCCCAGGCCCAGCAGCAGGATGAGGATCTGGCCCGCACCTGCCGCCACGGCCGCGACGGCACCCGCCAGACAGAGCAGCGCGAGCCGGGCCAGGGCCCGCGCCCGTCCGTCGGAGCCGCCCGGCTCCGTGCGGTGCGTCGAGGGGGCCGTGTTCATGCTGCTCCGGGCGATTCGTGAGATCCCAGGTCTGGGCCGGTCGGTGCCATTCTCTCCGCAATGATCGCCCGACCGCAGTCCCTTTGCTCCGCTCCGGTGCCAGTTGCTCAGCTGGGCTGCCGTGAACGCGGTTCACGCGGCACGATGAAGCACCCGCGACCGTGGCCGTCGAGGGCGGCTACGACCTGGTGGCGGGCGAGGTGGAACGTGTGCTGTTCAACTGGTCGGCGGGATGCTGTACGTCGACACGGCGGGCGGCGTCCATGACGGGCCGTTGGCCGGAGCGGCGCGCCGGGAGGTCGGCGCGTCGGCGTGCGCGCTGCTGCGGACCGGGCGCACCGCCCGCGCCGAGGTCGGCGGGGACGCCGCCACCTGCACCGAGCGGCTGTAGGTGCTGGTCCATGTCCACGCGGCCCGGCCCCGCATGCTGATCTTCGGCGCGGTCGACTTCGCCGCCGCCCTCAGCCAGACCGGCCGGTTCCTCGGCTACCGCGTCACGGTGTGCGACGCGCGCCCCGTCTTCGCCACCGAGGCCCGCTTCCCGCACGCGGACGAGGTAGTCGTCGACTGGCCCCACCGCTACCTGGAAGGCACGCGGGTGGACGACCGTACGGCCGTCTGTGTCCTCACCCACGACGCCAAGTTCGACATCCCCCTGCTCCGGGCTCGCTCTCGCCCTGCCGGTCGGCTACGTCGGCGCCATGGGCTCCCGGCGCGCCCACGCCGAGCGCCTGCGCCGTCTGCGCGAAGTCGGGGTCACCGAGGGCCGGTTGACCCGGCTGCGGTCGCCGATCGGTCTCGACCTCGGCGCCCGCACCCCCGAGGAGACGGCCGTCTCCATCACCGTCGAGATCATCGCCTGCGCGAACCGGGCCACGGGCCCCATCCACCGGCCGCCGCCGGCGCCGGGCTCAGGCCGGGGACGGCGAAGCCGGCATCTTCTGCTCGGCGGCCCATGAGGCGAGGATGCGCAGCCGGTCGTGCGTCGGCGAACCGGGGGCGGCGGTCCAGACGGTCAGATGCTGGTCGGGATCGGTGTTGGCGGTCAACGTGTCCCAGTCCAGGACCAGTTCACCCACCACCGGATGGTTGAGCGTCTTCGTCCCCACCGTCCGGGCGGCCACCCGGTGCGCGCCCCACCACTTCGCGAACTGGACGTCCCTGGTGGACAGTTCCCCGACCAGCTCGATCAGCCGCGGATCCTCGGGGTACTTCGCCGCCTCCATCCGCAGCTGCGCCACGGAGATCTGGGCCGAGGCCTCCCAGTCGGCGTACAAGGTGCGCATCGCCGGTTCGGTGAACTGGATGCGCGGGTAGTTGCGGTGCTTCTCCGGGATCCGGGAGAAGTCGATGACCAGGGCGGCGGCCAGCGCGTTCCACGCCAGGATGTCCCCACGCCTGCCCTGCACGAGCGCGGGCGTGGCGGTCAGGTCGTCCAGGACACGCTGGAGCTGGGGCTGGACCTTCTGCCGGCCCCGGCGGCGGGTGCGTACGGCCGGCTTGCCCGCGAGCTGGAAGAGGTAGCCGCGTTCGTCGTCGTCCAGGTGGAGTACCTGGGCCAGGGCGTCGAGCACGGGCGCCGAGGCCTGCATCCGGCCCTGTTCGAGCCGCGTGTAGTAGTCGGTGCTGATGGAGGCGAGCTGGGCGACCTCCTCGCGGCGGAGCCCGGCGACCCGGCGGGTGCGGCCGGTCTCCGGCAGCCCGACCGTCCGCGGGCTCAGTTCCGAGCGGCGCCTCTTGAGGAATTCTCCCAGCTCATTGAGGGGAACATTGCTGGTCATGCTCCCCAGCATGGCACCGATCGCATCCCGGAAAGGGGGGAGAGTTTCCTCCCGGGATGTTTCCCTCCCAGGATGGATCTCTCCGCTTTTGCCACCCGCTCCCGCGTGTGAGGCTCGATTCCGAGCCGTGGCCCAGCCCCCCGGGCCGCGGCGCCCGCCCCCTCGCAGCAAAGGAAGCACCACCATGCGCGGAGCTGTCATCCATGCCCCCGGCGACGTCCGTTTCGAGGAGGTCGACGAACCGAGGATCATCAAGCCCACCGACGCCGTGATCCGCACCGTCGTGACCTGTGTGTGCGGCTCGGACCTGTGGCCCTACCGCGGAGCGGAACCCGTGGACCAGCCGCACCCGATGGGCCACGAGTACGTCGGGGTCGTCGAGGAGGTCGGCAGCGAGGTCACCCACGTCAGGCCGGGCCAGTTCGTCATCGGCTCGTTCGCCACCTCCGACAACACCTGCGCCAACTGCCGGGCGGGCTACCAGTCCAACTGTGTGAACCGCGAGTTCATGAGCACCTGCCAGGCCGAGTACGTGCGCATCCCCAATGCCCATGGCACCCTGGTCGCCACGCCCGAGCACCCCGCCGACGAGTTCCTGCCCAGCCTGCTGGCCCTGTCCGACGTGATGGGCACCGGCTGGTTCGCGGCCCAGGCCGCGGAGGTCAGGCCCGGCTCCACCGCCGTCGTCGTCGGCGACGGAGCGGTAGGCCTGTGCGGTGTCATCGCGGCCAGGGAACTCGGCGCCGAGCGGATCATCGCGATGAGCCGGCACGCGGACCGGCAGAAGCTGGCCCAGGAGTTCGGCGCCACCGACATCGTCACCGAGCGCGGCGAGGAAGGCATCGCCCGCGTCAAGGACCTCACGGACGGCGTCGGCGCCGACTCGGTGCTGGAGTGCGTCGGCACCCAGCAGTCCATGCAGCAGGCGCTGCGGGCCACCCGCCCCGGCGGCAACGTCGGCTTCGTCGGCGTCCCGCACGACGTGGCCTTCGACGGCCAGGAGCTGTTCTTCTCGCACGTCGGCCTGCGCGGCGGCCCGGCACCGGTGCGCGGCTATCTGCCCGACCTCATCCAGCGCGTCTTCGAGGGCCGTATCGACCCGGGCAAGGTCTTCGACCTGACCCTGCCGCTGGACCAGGTGGCCGAGGGCTACAGGGCGATGGACGAACGCCGTGCCATCAAGGCACTCCTGAGGCCCTGACGGCCGACCGACTCACCAGCGGCACAAACGACAAGCACAGTCGAGAGGCATCGTGGAATTCGCCCAGCAGCACCCCAGCAGCAAGGCCCCTGCGGACTGGTTCACCGGCGACGTGTGGTGGGACGTCATCGTCGCCGGGCAGGAACCGTCACGGATGCGCGTCAACATGGTCCGCTTCTCCCCGGGCGCCCGCACCAACTGGCACACCCACGCCCTGGGGCAGGCCCTGCACGTCGTCTCCGGCGTCGCCCTGATCGGCACCCGCGACGGGACCGTCTTCGAGGCACACCCCGGCGACACCGTCACCTGCCCGCCCGGCGAGGAGCACTGGCACGGCGCCGCCCCCGACCGCTTCATGGAACACCTGGCCATGTGGGAGGGGCAGGCGGACGGCACACCCGAGACCACCTGGGCCGAACCGGTCACCGACGAGCAGTACGGCGGGCCCCGCACCCGGAATCGCTAGCGGCACGGGGGGAGGGGGCGCAGCACCAGCAGGGACTCCTCCCGCCGGGCCGCCATCGCGAAGTCGAACCGGTCGACCTCCAGGCACAGTTCGACGTCGTCCGGATGAACCCCCCGGTATCCGCGCCGCACTCCGTCGGCGAGTTCGCCCGCGGCCCCGGAGGTCCGCGCCCGGCGGAGATACGGAGCCGCCTCGACGTCGCCGCCGGCGATGCGCCGCCCGATGTACTCGGCGCAGGCCAGGTCCTCGGCGGCCCGGCCGTCCTCACCCGTGACCACGAACGTCACCGGCTCCCGCCCCGCGGCGCGCAGGAACCGCGCCGTCGCGCCCGCCACCACGAAGCTCGCGCACAGGACCAGGGGAGCGCCGGCGACCGCCAGCGCGCCCACGGTGCCGGCCGTCGTCTTCTGCACCACCGTACGACCGGCCAGATCCGCCGACTTGACGAGTCCCGGCGAGTTCACCGCGTCGAAGCCCGCCGCCGGTGGGCCGTCCTTGAGCGCCAGCCAGCCCGGCCGAGCCGCCTTCAACCTCAGCGCCTCCTCCCGAGACGAGGCCAGGACGATCCGCTCCGCACCCCGCGAGAAGGCCCAGGCGGCCACGGTGAAGGCCCGCATCACGTCGATCACCACCGCGACGCGTGGAACGTCGGTGAGCTCCCCGATGCCGACGAATCGATGAGTCATCGCCCCAGTCTGGCCGAGACCGAGCCGGGACCGTCGATCGAATCAGTGTTCCCATTAGGGTGAGGGTGGGTTATGGTCACATTGCGTAAGGATCTTGTACGGAGGTGCCCCGGATGGAGAACACAGCGCCCGCCCGCCGGGGCCGCCCCCCGGGTCCCCGGGTCGCCGAAGGAGAGCTGACGAGCCGCCAGGCGGCCATCGTCCGCTACATCACCGAGACCGTCGCCCGGCAGGGCTACCCGCCGTCGATGCGCGAGATCGGCCATGCCGTGGAACTCGCCAGTACGTCCTCGGTCGCCCACCAGCTGATGGTGCTGGAGCGCAAGGGCGTTCTCTACCGCGACCCCCACACCCCCCGCGCCTACCAGGTCCGCCCCTCCTGGGCACCCGACCTGGGCCACCGCGGCGCGGAACCCGTCGAAGTGCCCCTCGTCGGCCGGATCGCGGCCGGCGCACCGCTGCTCGCTGACGAGATGGTGGAGGACGTCTACTCCCTGCCCCGGCAGGTCGTGGGCGACGGAGAGCTGTTCGCCCTGACGGTGTCCGGCGACTCGATGATCGAGGCGGCGATCTGCGACGGCGACATCGTGACCGTCAGACGCCAGGACAGCGCCGACCATGGGGACATCGTCGCCGCGCTCCTGGAGGACGAGGCCACCGTGAAGGTGCTCCGCCGCCAGGACGGACAGGTGTGGCTGATGCCCCGCAACCCCGCCTACCAGCCGATCCCGGGCGACCAGGCCCAGATCCTCGGCAAGGTGGTCGGAGTCCTGCGCGTCCTCTGACCGGCGATGACGATCAGGTACGAGTGGCGCGGCGAGGTCGACGACGCCGCTCTGGAGGAGCTGCACGCCGAGGGCTTCGGCCACCCGGTCGGGCGGACGGACTGGCGGGCGAGACTACGACGACACAGCCTCGGCTGGGTCTGCGCCTGGGAGGACGACCGGCTCGTCGGCTTCGTGAACGTCGCCTGGGACGGAGGGGCCCATGCCTTCCTCCTGGACACGGTCGTGGCCCGGCGGAACCGCGCGAGCGGGGTGGGCGCCGCGCTCGTCAGGACAGCGGCCGAGGAGAGCCGCGCGGCCGGGTGCGAGTGGCTGCATGTCGACTTCGAGGACGACCTGCGGAGCTTCTACTTCGACGCCTGCGGCTTCAGAGCGACCGCGGCGGGCCTGATCGCCCTGTGACATCCGCCCCCTGCCCCATGGAAGCCGGGGTACCTCTTCGGCGAGGAAGTGGCCGGAGCCGGGGACGGCGACTCCGGTGACGTCGGTGGCGACCTTGCGCATGTCCTCGGCCGGGGCGGTGCCGGTGCTGTACTCGCCGCCGAGGGCCAGGACGGGGATGGTCAGCGGGCCGTCCTCCTTGTGCCGGCGCTGGAACTGCTCGGTGGTCTCGTCCAGGCGGCGGTAGACCTCGAAGCTGGCGTGGCGGGCGGCCGGGTCGCGCAGCGCGTCGACGTAGAGGGCGGCCTTGGAGGTGAACTGGTGGCCGAAGTAGATCTCCTCGCGGCCGGCGACCATGCGGTCGTTGGACGACCCGTGGCAGGCGTTGACGGGCTTCCTCGAGACCACCTTGACGGCGCAGCTGACCGACCCCTCCCTCCCCCTCGTACGCGCCGCTCCCGTCCACGTGCTCCCCCGCACCAAGGAGATCACCGGCACGCTGGACTCCCTCGCCGGCCGGCTGCTCGACCGCGCCCACGCGGCGGGAGCGGTGCGCACCGCGACGATGTCGGTCAACTGCTCGGCGGTCACGCCCCTTGTGCATGACCGGCGGTAACGGGCCTACGCTCCGGCTTCGAGATCCTCCTCGAAGTAGCTGTCGTGCCGGACGCGGAACTCCTTGAGTTCCTCGCGGGGGCGCCGGCTCATCTCCGCGACCTGCTCGAAGTACTCCTCGCGCGGCGCGCCGGGGGAGAAGAGCATGAGCATGGACATGGGCTCGTCGGTCACGTTCTTGAAGGCGTGCAGACCGCCGACGGGCACGTAGAGGAAGTCTCCTGCGCGGCCGGTGACCCACTTCTCGCCGTTGTAGAGCTCGAGTTCCCCGGAGAGGATGTAGAAGGACTCCGAGATCGCCTTGTGGAAGTGCGTCTTGGCGCCCGCGGACCGTGCCCCCAACTCGACCTTGTAGAGCCCGAATTCACCGCCGGTCGACTCGTGCGTGGCGAGGTAGTGGGTGGCGCCGCCGGGCGAGGAGAGTTCCGGAGGGGTGTCGGCCGGGCGGAAGGCCGCGTTCACCTCTCCCTTGTCGCCGTGGTAGCGGGGCTCCGGGTAGGCGAGGTACGACATCAGCGCTCCTTTGACGGTCTCTCACCGCAAGGGTGGCTCCCGGGTCGGGGCGGCGGCATCGGGCTCGCGGCCGATCCAGGGCCTGGATGGGGACGAGGGCTGGGGACCTAGTACCGCGGGCGGCGGGCGGCGGGCGCGGGTGTCAGTCGCGGCGGCAGTGCAGGAACAGGTGGGGTTCGGGTCCCGCGGCCGGATGGTCCGGGGTGAAGGTGTGCTGGTGCCGGGACAGGACGGTGAGGCCGGCCGCCTCCACGACGGCGGTCACTCCCTCCTCGGCGAAGCTCGTCGCGCGGACCGGGCGGCCCATGAAGACCACCTCGACGTCCTCCACGTCCGCGGGCACGGTGGCCAGCACCAGATGCCCGCCGGGCTTCAGCGCGCCGGCCAGCCGCGCCAGCACGGCCGACTGCTCGGCGCGGGTCATCTGGAGAAGCGAGAAGAACACGCACACCCCGTCGAACACGTCCGCGTCGAGGGGAAGTTCACGGATGTCGGCGTGGCGGAACTCGGCCTCCGGCACCTGACGGGCGGCGAGTTCGACCATCACGGGGGAGATGTCGACGCCCAGCACCGAGTGGCCCGCCGCGACCAGCACGGCCGCGGTGGGCCGGCCCGTGCCACTGCCCACGTCCAGGACCCGCGCGGCGGGTGGCAGCCGCTCGGCCAGCCACTCCAGCGCGGCGAGGTGCGCGGGTGCGTGGGCGAACGCCTTCTCGTAGTCGGCGCCCAGCGCGTCGAACAGCACGGCGGCAGGCGGCCGTTGGTCGTCGTACGCCATGTCGATGTCCCCTTCGCTCGTCGGCCCGCATCGTCGCATCCGCCGTACACCTGCCACAACGGGTGCCCGGTGCGCGCCCCCGAGGCCCGGGCAGGGGAGAATGGGCCGTACCCAACGGTCGACTCTTGCGGAGGAGCGGGGAAATGCAGGACGCGCGAGCGGGACAGGTCGCCGGGCCCGAGGACCTCATCGACGTGGCCCGGCTGGTCACGGCGTACTACGCGCTCCACCCCGACCCGGCCGAGCCCGGGCAGCGCGTGGCGTTCGGCACCTCGGGGCACCGCGGCTCGTCCCTCGCGGCGGCGTTCAACGAGGACCACATCGCCGCCACCAGCCAGGCCATCTGCGAGTACCGCGCCGCCCAGGGCACCGACGGCCCCCTCTTCCTCGGCGCCGACACCCACGCCCTGTCCGAACCCGCCCGGATCACGGCCCTGGAGGTGTTCGCCGCCAACGACGTCACCGTCCTCATCGACCAGGCGGACGGCTACACACCCACCCCGGCGGTGTCGCTCGCCATCCTCACCCACAACCGGGGCCGCACCTCCAGCCTCGCCGACGGCGTGGTGGTCACCCCCTCGCACAACCCGCCCGCCGACGGCGGCTTCAAGTACAACCCGCCGAGCGGCGGCCCGGCCGGCTCCGAGGCGACCTCCTGGATCCAGGACCGCGCCAACGAGATCATCACCGGCGGCCTGAAGGACGTACGACGTGTCCCGTACGCCCGCGCCCTGGCCGCCCCCGGCACCGGTCGCCACGACTTCCTCGGCGCCTACGTCGCCGACCTGCCGAACGTCCTGGACCTGGACGCGATCCGGTCCGCCGGGGTGCGCATCGGCGCCGACCCGCTGGGCGGCGCCTCGGTCGCCTACTGGGGCCGTATCGCCGAGGAGCACCGGCTCGACCTCACGGTGGTGAACCCGCTCACCGATCCCACCTGGCGTTTCATGACGCTCGACTGGGACGGCAAGATCCGCATGGACTGCTCCTCGCCGTACGCCATGGCCTCGCTCATCGAGCAGAACGACCGCTTCGACATCGCCACCGGCAACGACGCAGACGCCGACCGGCACGGCATCGTCACGCCGGACGGGGGCCTGATGAACCCCAACCACTATCTGGCGGTGGCGATCTCCTATCTGTTCTCGCACCGCGAGCAGTGGCCGGCGGGGGCCGGCATCGGCAAGACGCTGGTGTCGTCCAGCATGATCGACCGGGTCGCGGCGGACGTCGGCCGCCCGCTGGTCGAGGTCCCGGTCGGCTTCAAGTGGTTCGTGGACGGTCTCGCCGACGGCACGCTCGGCTTCGGCGGCGAGGAGTCGGCGGGCGCCTCCTTCCTGCGCCGCGACGGCTCGGTGTGGACCACCGACAAGGACGGCATCCTGCTGGCCCTGCTCGCCTCCGAGATCACCGCGGTCACCGGCAGGACCCCCTCGCGGCACTACGCCGAGCTCACCGACCGCTTCGGCGCCCCCGCCTACGCGCGCGTGGACGCCCCCGCCTCCCGCGAGGAGAAGGCGCTGCTCGCCAAGCTCTCCCCGCGCCAGGTCACCGCCGACACCCTCGCCGGCGAGCCGGTCACCACGGTCCTCACCGAGGCGCCCGGCAACGGCGCCGCCCTCGGTGGCATCAAGGTCGGCACCGCCAACGCCTGGTTCGCGGCCCGCCCTTCGGGCACCGAGGACGTCTACAAGATCTACGGGGAGTCGTTCCTCGGCCCGGACCATCTGCGGCAGGTCCAGGAGGAGGCCAGGGCCGTGGTGCTGAACGCACTGGGCAGCTGACCCCGCGCGAGGGCGGGCGGCTCAGGACTCCTTGCGGGTGAACGTCAGATGCGTGACCCCGCTGGGGGAGGGCGCGGACTCGACGTCGTACGCCTTCTCCAGAGCCTCCAGCCCGTCCCAGAGGCGTACGCCCCGGCCGAGCAGGATCGGTACGACCACGATGTGCAGGTGGTCGATGAGTCCGGCCGCGAGGAAGTCGCGGATGGTGGTGGCGCCGCCGCCGATGCGTACGTCCTGGCCGTCCGCGGCCTCGCGGGCCGTCGCCAGCGCCTCGGCGGGCGAGGTGTCGAGGAAGTGGAAGGTGGTCCCGCCCTCCATCTCGATCGACGGACGCGGGTGGTGGGTGAGGACGAAGGTGGGGGTGTGGAAGGGCGGGTTGGGACCCCACCAGCCCTTCCACTCCGGGTCCTGGTGCCACTGGGGGTGGCCGAACTTCCGGGAGCCCATGATCTCGGCGCCGATCCCGGGCGTGAACTGCCGCACGAACACGTCGTCGACGCCCTTGTTCCCGCCGGAGCGGCCGCTCGACTCGTGCCACCAGCTGGTGGCGAACATCCATTCGTGCAGCCGTTCACCGGCGTGACCGAACGGTGCGTCGAGGCTCTGTCCCTCACCGGTGGCGAAGCCGTCGAGCGAGATCGCGAAGTTGTGGACGCGGGCGAGTGACATGGCGGGCGGCTCCTCGTGTTCTTCCGGTCGAGCTTCGTCGTGGCTCCTTCCAGGATCGCTGAGCGAGCCGGCGAAATCCCGGGAACGCGCCCGCCAGCGCGTCGTCAGTCCACCAGCCCCTGGACGTACGGCACCAGCCGGACCGGCCCGGAGAGGCCGTACGCCTGACGGGCGGCCGTGCCGAAGACGGCCGGCTGGGCCACCCGGAGCCGGTTGATGAGGGGCGTCGCCACCTCCACCTCGATCACGTTGCTCCCGGGCCGCAGCCGGCCGCCGAGGTCGACGGCCGGGTGGAGCCGGTCGGCGGGGGCCAGCCGGGTGCCGTTGACGGTGACCCGGAACGTGTCGCTGACCACGCCCAGTTCGAGGTGCGCGCCGTGCGCGGCGGACCAGTCGGCGGGCAGGTCCACGGTGGTGCGGTAGCGGCCGATGCCGGCGGAGTCGGCCAGTTCGGGGATCTGCGACCAGGGGAGCAGGGCGTCGAGGGAGAGCGTGCGCCGGACGACGTCGGTCTCGGTCGGTGCGGCGCCGGGAGTCCAGTCCTCGACGTCGAGCCGCCAACCGGCCAGGGACACCGGTGCGGGCACGGCGGGCAGGGCGGTGGTGACCGTACGGCCGCGGGACAGCCGGGTGGTGTACGTGCCCGCGGCCGTGGCACGGACGGCCAGACCGCGGCCGGTGAAGAGCACGCTGTCGGCGTCGCTCGCCACGGCGTACTGCCGGTCGCCGTTACGGTCCCCGAAGAGGCCGGGGCGCCCGAGGGCGACGACCGTGGCCTGGCCGGGTTCGAGGGTGACGCGCAGGGTGATGCCGTCGTCGTCCTCCGTATAGCGGCCGACCCGGGTCGCCTCGCCCGTCCAGGGATCGAGGAGATACGGGACGGTCGTGCCGCGTCTGGTCGGGCGCAGGGTGATGTCGTGGTCGATGGCGGCGACGGGCGGCTTGACCGTCTCGGCGTGCTTGCCGTTGCAGAGGTAGAACAGGTCGGTGTCGCCGCTGACACGGTGGAAGTTGAGGAGGGTGGACGAGGTGGCGTACCGGGCGTCAGGAGTGACGCCGAGGGCGGCGAGCGCGTCACCGACGGCGGCCTTGTCGGTGACCCTTCGGACGTTCGGCAGGGCGAGGAGGCTCGCGAGGACCTCGCGCAGTCGATTTGTCTCGTCCGCATCGGGCGCGCCCGGGGTCAGGGCCTGGTCGAAGGCGCCGAGCAGGACCATGGGCAGCCCCGCCAGGGCCAGGCTCAGCAGCTTGCGGGCGTCGGTGAGGGCCAGGGTCGGGGTCGAGGAGTAGAAGAAGTCCCCCTCGACGAACAGCGCCTTGTAGGCGGGGCCGTCGGGGGCCAACCGGCCTTCCGCGACACGGGCGTTGGGCAGATCGAGGAGCGGTCCGCTGAGGAACTGGTGGGTCCAGCCGAGCGGCACGCCGGACGCGGTGAACCAGGAGGCGCCGATGCCGGTGGCGGTGTAGCCGGTCTGCCGGAAGACGGCGACGTCGACCCGCGGGGTGCCGGTCCGCAGCACCTGGTGGACCCGGCCGAGATAGCCCGCGATGTCTCCGGCGTGCCGCCAGGTCGGCTGTCTGGGACCCCATGACTCGCCGTAGCCGGGGGCGCCGTTGTACGGGCTGAAGGCGGCGAAGCCCGGCCAGCTCACGCCGGGGGCGGTGGCGTACGAGAAGCCGTGCACCACCGTCTGGTTGACACCGGCCGCGTAGGCGCCGCCCATGGTGCGCAGGAACCGGTCCCAGGTCGTGCTGTAGGCCGAGCCGTTGTAGGCGCCCGACTCACAGGACAGGACCGTGTGCCCGGCCATGTCCCGGCCGCCCGCCAGGCAGCGGTAGTCGTCGAGGTTCTTGAAGCCGAGCGACTCCCCCTCGGGGATGTCGAGGAGCGCGGCCGACGCGATGGCGTCGGTCTGGAGGCCGTACGGCTGCGACCGCAACTCCATGCCGAGGGAGTGCGCCCAGTCCCGCAGGGCGGTGACGTGGTGGGTGTTGAACAGGTGGGAGACGGTCTCCCAGAAGTCGTGCCGGATCTGCCGGGTGACCTGCGCCTCGAAGGCGAAGACCTGGTTGCTCTTGTCCAGGACGAGAGCGGGGAGGTACGGCAGCAGGGAACGGCCGGTGCGCTTCTCGAAGGCCTCGGGCAGTGCCGGGGTCCACACGAGGGAGTCGGTCTCCAGCTCGACGGAGTCCTCGAAGAAGGTGCCGCCGGCGGCCTTGAGCAGCCTGCGCACGGGGCCGGTGAGCACGGAGCGCTCCCAGAAGCCGGTGACGGCGGCGGTGCCGGCCGGGCTGAAGTGGTCGACCACGTAGGCGGCCGGGGCGGAGTGCGGGCCAGACTCAGGTTGTTGCGCGGTGCCGCGCTGCCAGTAGGAGAGCAGCACCCAGTCGCCCTCGGCCGGCGCCGTCCAGGTGAGCCCGCCGTCGACCACGGAGGCGGTGAGGTCCTGGACGCCGGCGAGGTCGAGGCCGGTCTCCTTGCGGGTCGCGTTGGCGGGCTCGACGCGGGCCGCCTGGACGGCGAGCAGAGAGCGCGAGGTGACACCGCTCGCGGCGGCGCGCACGGGTTCGGGCACCGGGCCCTGGTAGGTGGTGCCGGCGGGCACGGAGACGCGGCCGTAGGCGAGTTCGCGGGCGGCGGCCTCGTCGTCGGGGGTGACACCGGGGACGGCGACGGGCCAGCTGGGGCCGAGCGTGAGGTCCACGGTCAGGCCCCTGCGGGCGGCCTGCCGCAGGGCGGCTTCGACGCCCTCCCGCCATGGGGCGCTGCCCCAGCCGTGGTGCGCGGTGTCGAGGACGGACTTGTCCTTGATGCTGTGGTGCACGGCGGCGATCTCGGCCCCGCCGAAGCCCGCGTCGGCGATCTGGTCGATCTCGCGGGCGATCTCCGCCGGGTCGACGAGACCGTCCGGCCACCACCAGCGGAACCTGGGACGCACGGAGCGCGGTGGCGTGCCGAACCAGTCGCCGGACAGCTGCTGCGGGCCGTTCAGCGGTACCGCACCGGCGTGCGCCGCGCCCGCCACGGTGAGAGCCGTGGCCGCACCCGCGGCCAGCACGGTACGCCGGGATATCCCGCCACGCTGCGGAACGGGCTTCTGCATGTGTCGCCCCAGGTTCTGATCGAGCCGATGGAAACGGGTTGAGTGAAACGCCTTGATGGAAACGCCTTGTTGGAAACGCGCTGGTTGAAACGATTCAATACGCCGTAAACGCCGGAACGCTAAGCGCGCCGTCCCTCCGGCGTCAAGATCCGTGCGAGGAAAAACCGGCTGTGCGCGTCGCGATGAGTTCCGCGGCGTCCGGCGGTCTTACTGTCGAACCCGGCACCGAGGAGGACTTCTGATGCGGAAAGTGACCTATTCGATGAACTGCTCCCTCGACGGCTACATCGTCGGGCCGGACGGAGGGTTCAACTGGACGGCACCCGATAAGGAGGTCTTCCGCTTCTGGATCGACGACATCCGGCAGGTCGGCGTCCATCTGCTGGGACGGCGGCTGTACGAGACGATGCTCTACTGGGAGACGGCCGAGCAGGAAACCTCGCTCGACGACGCGGAACGCGAATGGGTCGCGCTCTGGAATCCGCTCCCCAAGGTGGTGTTCTCCACCACGCTGAAGACGGTGCAGGGGCGGGCCCGACTGGCCTCCGGCAGTGTGGCGGAGGAGATCGAGCGGCTGCGGTCCGAGCCGGGGGAGGGCGACATCGCGATCGGCGGCGCGACGCTCGCCGCCGAGGCGGCAGCGGCTGGTCTGATCGACGAGTACCAGGTCGTGGTCTACCCGGTACTGGTCGGCGGCGGCACCCCGTACTTCCCTCGGCAGGAGCGCCGGGTGGACCTCGAACTCGTCGAGACCCGCACCTTCGGCTCGGGCGTCGTCCACCTCCGCCACCGCGTGAAGCGTTAGCCGGCCTGTCCGCCGAGCTGCTCGGCCAGTCCGACGATGAGGCCCTCGGGTCCGCGGACGTAGCAGAGCAGATAGCTGTCCTCGAACTGCCCGACCTCGCCGAGGAGTTCGGCGCCATGGGTGCGCAGGCGGGCGAGGGTGTCCTGGAGGTCGTCGACGGCGAACATGATGCGCCGCAGGCCCAGCGTGTTCACCGGTGCGTGCGCGGGTTCGGAGGCGAGCGCCTTCGGCGTGTGGAACCTCGTCAGCTCGAGTCGACTGTGGCCGTCGGGGGTCCTCAGCATGGCGACGTCCTGCCGGGCGCCGTCGAGCCCGATGACACGGTCCGCCCAACCTCCCTCGACCGGCATCGTGCCCTCCCACTCCATGCCGAGTTCGACGAAGAACGCGATGACGGCGTCGAGGTCGTCGACCACGATGAGCACGTTGTCCATCCGCTGGATCGTCATTCCGGGGGCCTCCTGGGGGAGTGCGTTCCATCTGTCCGCCGCCCGGGGAAGGACAACGGCACGGCCGGACACAGTACAGAAGTCCGGCCGCGCCGCTGTCCGTTCCGCGCGGGTCAGCTCGTCGCGCGGACCGCGTCGCGGATGAGGTCGGCGACCTCCTTGGAGCGGGAGACCGCCACGGCGTGCGAGGCGCCTTCGAGTTCCACGATCGTGGCCCCGGCCCGCTTGGCGCCGAAGCGCTCGACCTCGGGGTTGATCGCCTCGTCCGCGGCGGCGACCAGCGCCCAGGACGGCTTGGTCTTCCACGCGGCGGCCGACGCGGTCTCCTCGAACGCCGAGGCGGCCAGGGGGCGTTGGGCGGCCGCGAGGACCTTGGTGACGTCGGCGGGCACATCGGCGGCGAACACGGACGGGAAGGCGTCCTCGGCGATGGTGACCTCGACGCCGGGCTCTCCGCCCGGGATCGGGTACGTCCACTCCTTCAGGTTGCTGACGAGCGGGGAGAGCGGGAAGCGCCCCTGCAACTCGCCGAGGCTCTCGCCCTCTTCGAGGATGTACGCCGCCACGTAGACCAGACCGACCACGTTCTCCGTGACACCGGCCACGGTGATGAGCGCACCCCCGTAGGAGTGGCCGACGAGGACGACCGGGCCGTCGATCTGGGCCGCCACGGAGGCGACGTAGGCGGCGTCGGAGGCGAGGCCGCGCAGCGGGTTGGGCGGCGCGATGACGGGGACGCCGTGCTTCTGGAGCTCCTCGATCACCCCGGACCAGCTGGCGGCGTCCGCGAAGGCGCCGTGCACGAGGAGGACGGTGGGAGTGGTGGACATGGGCGGGTCTCCTTCTCGGGTCAGCCGTGCAGCGCGGTGCGCAGGGTGTTGACGGCCAGCGTGATCGCGGCCTCGGCGGCGTGGGTCTCGCGGAGAGCGTTGAGCATCACGAAGTCGTGGATGATGCCCTGGAACCGCACCGCGGTGACCGCGACGCCGGCCTCGCGCAGCTTGTTGGCGTACGCCTCGCCCTCGTCGCGCAGGACGTCCGCCTCACCGGTGATGACCAGGGCCGGGGGCAGCCCGGTGAGCTGCTCGGTGGTGGCCCGCAGCGGGGACGCGGTGATCTGGGCGCGCTCGGCCTCGTCGGTCGTGTACTGGTCCCAGAACCACTGCATGCCGTCCCGGCGCAGGAAGTAGCCGGTGGCGAACTGGTGGTACGAGGGCGTGTCGAAGTTCGCGTCGGTGACCGGGTAGAACAGCACCTGCTGGACCAGCGGCACATCACCGCGCTGCTTGGCCATCAGCGTCAGCGCGGCGGTCATGTTGCCGCCCACCGAGTCGCCCGCCACGGCCAGCCGGGAGGCGTCCAGACCCTTCGACGCGCCCTGCTCGACGACCCACCTGGCGACCGTGTAGTTCTGCTCGATGGCCACCGGGTAGCGCACCTCGGGGGAGAGGTCGTACTCGGGGAAGACCACGGCGGCGTTCGCACCGACGGCGAGCTCGCGCACCAGGCGGTCATGGGTGTGGGCGTTGCCGAACACCCAGCCCGCGCCGTGGATGTAGAGGACCACCGGGAGGCTGCCGGTCGCGCCCTCGGGCTTCACGACGCGGGCCCGGACACTGCCGGTGGGGCCGCCCGGGACGGTGACCCACTCCTCGTCGACCGCGGGCTTGGCGATGTCCCCGGACTGCACCTCGTCGACCGCCTTGCGGCCCTCGGCCGGCGGCAGCTCGAAGAGGTAGGGCGGGTTGGCGGTCGCCCCGGCGAAGGCGGCGGCGGCCGGCTCAAGCACCGGCTGGACCGGCTCGACGACGTCGGACATGTGGTTCTCCTCAGTGTTTCGGACGCGCTGTGCGGGCGCCTCGATGACGACGCTAGCGCGCGAGGACGGGGCGAATTGCCCGACAGCGCACCAGTGCCGGTCCGGCAGTGCACGGGCGTTGGTCCGGTGGTGTACGGGTGGGGGTCGCGGGCGGGCATGGTGGGGGTTGCGGGCGTGTACGGGCGTTGGTCCGGTGGTGTGCGGGTGGGGGTCGCGGGCGTGTGCGGGTGGAGGCCGCGGGCGTGCACGGGCGTCGGTCCGGCTGTACACGGTGGAGGTCGCAGACGTGCATGCGTCGACGCCGTGGACGTGCGCGGGTCGAGGTCGCGGGCGTGCTTGGGTGGAGGTTGCGGGCGTGCAGGGGCTTCGGTCTGCCAGTACACGGGTGGAGGTCGCGGACGTGCACGTGTCGAGGTTGTCGGACATGCACGTGGCGAGGTCGCGAGTGTGCATGCGTCGACGCCGTGGACGTGCGCGGGTCGAGGTCGCGGGCGTGCTTGGGTGGAGGTTGCGGGCGTGCAGGGGCTTCGGTCTGCCAGTACACGGGTGGAGGTTGCGGACGTGCACGTGTCGAGGTTGTCGGACATGCACGTGGCGAGGTCGCGAGTGTGCATGCGTCGACGCCGTGGACGTGCGCGGGTCGAGGTCGCGGGCGTGCTTGGGTGGAGGTTGCGGGCGTGCAGGGGCTTCGGTCTGCCAGTACACGGGTGGAGGTCGCGGACGTGCACGTGTCGAGGTTGTCGGACATGCACGTGGCGAGGTCGCGAGTGTGCATGCGTCGACGCCGTGGACGTGCGCGGGTCGAGGTCGCGGGCGTGCTTGGGTGGAGGTTGCGGGCGTGCAGGGGCTTCGGTCTGCCAGTACACGGGTGGAGGTCGCGGACATGCACGTGTCGAGGTCGCGGACATGCACGTATCGAGGTCGCGGACATGCACGCGTCGAGGTCGCGAGCGTGCATGCGTCGACGTCGCGGACGTGCGCGGGTCGAAGTCGCGGGCGTGCATGGGTGGACGTCCCGGGTGTGCGCGGGGCGAGGTCGCGGACGGACGCCTCGTCAGTTGCTGTGTCCCTGCGCGCGGTACTGCGCGGGGGACATCCCGTACGCCTTGCGGAAGGTGTGGCTGAAGTGGGCGGGGCTGGCGAAACCCCAGCGGGCGGCCACGGCCGCGATGGAGCGCTCGGCCGCCGAGGGGCGGGCGAGTTCGGCTCGGCAGGCTTCGAGCCTGCGTCGGCGGATCCACGCGCCGACCGTGGTGCTCCGCTCCTGGAAGAGCTTGTGCAGGTAGCGCAGGGAGATGCCGTGCGCCTCGGCGAGGACCCTGGGGGAGAGCTCGGGCTCACCGAGGCGCGTCTCGATGGTGGTCCTGACGCGTTCGAAGAGCGCGGTCTCCCCCGAGCCGGCCGGAGGCCGCTGGTGCCCGGTGCCGGTCAGCTGAGCGGCGGCCAGGGCCGCGAGCAAGTCCGTGACAGCGCGGGCGAGTTCCTCGCGGGCGGCCGGTGTGGCCGCGTCGATCTCGTCCACCAGCCCGGTCAGCAGCGGAAGCAGCAGCGCGGCCGGGTCCTCGGTCGCCGCCGCCCCGACAGTCGCCCCGATGGTCCTCGCCATGACCCGGCCGATGTCCGCCTCACTCAGCCGCACCAACTGCCGGGGAATCATCAGGACATGGGCTCGCTGACGTTCCGGCAACGCAAGGCTGAAGGGCCGGCCGGCGTCGTGGAAGGCCAGGTCTCCCGGGCGGAGACGCGCGCGGCGACCGTCCTGGAACACCAGCGCGGTGCCTTCGAGTTGGAGGCGGGCGAAGAGGTGTGTTCTGCCGTCCGCCGTCGCGTCTCGGGCGGTCCGTACGACCTCCACCGCGTCGGACTCCTCGGTCGCGATCTGGAGCATGCCCAGGTGGAGCAGGCGCAGGGAGCCCCGCCAGAACTCCGGGTCCGCGCGGACGACCAGTTCGACATCGCCGTACGCGGCCGAGAAGGACCGCTCCCCGCGCGTCGGCGCCCTCATGACGCCTCCAGGGCGTGATCCGCACGTTCCCCCAGCAGCCAGTCGGTGGGGGAGGTGCCGTACTCCCGGCGGAACGCCCGTCCGAAGTGCGGGGTGCCGCTGAAGCCCCAGCGGCGGGCCACGCTGCCCATGCTCGCCGCGTCGGTCAGCTCCCTGCGGCACTCCTGGAGCCGGAGGCGGCGGATCCAGCGGCCGACCGTCGTGCCCTCCTGCTCGAAGAGCCGGTGCAGATAGCGCACGGAGATGCCGTGGGCCCGGGCGATGACCGCGGGCGTGAGGTCCGCGTCCGCAAGATTCCAGCGGATGAACCGCTGGACGCGCAGCAGCAGCACCCGCTCGGCGCCGGGCAGGTCGGCCGGGTCCTCGCCCAGTTGCTGCGCGGCCGTCGCGGCCAACAGACCGACGGCGCTGTCGGCCACCCGGTCGGCCACCGGCCCGGTGTAGCTCTCGGAGGTGTCCGCCAGACGCGCCATGAACGGTGACAGCAGTGCGGCGAGCCCGCTCACCGGACGGATCGCCCGTGCCGTGATCCGGCCGAGCGCCGCCTCCGGCTGGCCGAGGAGGCCACGCGGCACGGCGAAGATCTTCAGCTGGAACCGCTCCGGGAACCGGGTCCGGTACGGGCGGACGGTCTCGAAGAACGCGATGTCACCGGGCCGCAGTTCCGTGTACCGGCCGTCCTGCTCGACCTGGGCGGTGCCACTGGCCTGCACGGCGACGAACACCTGGGTGCCGTCCCCACACGCGACGTGACCGGAGTTCCGGTGGACCTCCCCCGGATCGCAGTCGACCGTCGTGAGACGGAGCTCGCCCAGCCGGTCCGTGCGCATGGTGGCGTCGTACGTACCGCTCTTCGTGCGGATGTCCATTCCGACCAAGGTGGCGAGTACGGCGTCGTGCCAGAACTCCAGACTCTCGCGGGCGGGCACCGAACTCGTGCAGAACACCTGGCCGCGCCGCCGCACCGCACCCTCGCCCGCGTCCGCCATGGCGGAATGGTCCCTTTCGCCACGCACTGCCGCACCCCCGATCCACGTGCCCTGCCCGCTGTCCGATGCTGTCAGCGGGGTGGCGGGTCCCGCTTCTGTCATATGACCGGTCTCCGAGGCCGACCTGGCAGGATGGGGTGCGAGTGGGGCGGGCGGGAACGGAATTTGATGGACTTCGGTGGCTTCAGCGGCTTCGGCGACAGCAGTGACAGCAGCGACTTCGGTGCCGGGCCGGACGACGGCCCCGCGCTACTCGGCAGAGAGCGGGAGCTGTCGCGGATCGCGCGGCTGATCGACGCGGCGGACGGCACCGGACCCCGCGTGCTCGTGCTGACCGGTGAGCCCGGCGCGGGCAAGAGCGCTCTGGTCGACCAGGCGGTCGCGCGGGCGTCGGAGCGGGGCCGCGGGGTGCTGCGCGTACGGGGCTGTGAAGGGGAGCAGGACCTCGGCTTCGCAGGGGTGCACCAGTTGCTGCGTCCGGTGCTCCCAGGCGTGGACCGGCTGCCCGCGCACCAGCGCGACGCCCTGCGCCACGCGCTCGGCATGGACCGCGCGGACGGGGCATCGGCCCCCGACGCGCTGACGATCCGTACCGCGGTGCTGACCCTGCTCCTGGACACGGCGGCGCAGCGTCCCCTGCTGGTCGCCGTCGACGACGCCCAGTGGCTGGACGTCGGCTCACTGGACGTCCTCGCCTTCGCCGCCCGGCGTCTGGACGGAGAACCCGTGTCGCTGCTGCTCGCGGCCCGTGACGGATCGGTCCCGGCCCGCTTCGACCGCGACTTCCCGCATCTGAGCGCGGGCCCGCTGGACCGGGCCGCGGCCGGACGGCTGCTGGACGCCCAGCCGCGGAGGCCGCAGGGCCGGGTCCGCTCGCAGATCCTCACGCAGGCCGCCGGCAATCCGCTCGCCCTGATCGAACTCACGCGCGCCTTCACCCGCGATCCGGCCGGCCGCGAGCTCGCGGCGGCCGGTTCCCTCCCGCTGACCGCACGCCTGGAGGAGTTGTTCGCCGCCGACCTGCCCACGCTGCCGTCCGCGACGCGGCGCGCTCTCCTGCTGGTGGCGGCGGCGGGTACCGCTCAGCTGTCGGACGTCCCGGGTGTGGGCGGGCCGGAGGTGTGGGAGTCGGCCGAGCAGGCGGGCCTGGTGCGGGTCGACGACGGCCGGGTACGGCTGCGCCACCCGTTGGTCCGTTCGGCCGTCCAGCAGGCGGCCACCTTCGCCGAACGCCGTGCGGCCCACCTGACCCTCGCTGCCGCCCTCGCGCATGAACCCGACCGCCGGGCCTGGCATCTCGCCGCGGCGGCGCTCGGCCCCGACGAGGAGATCGCCGAAGCCCTGGCCGAGAGCGCGCGCCGCTTCCAGCACCGAGGCGGACACGCGGCCGCGGCGACCGCGCTCGAACGCGCCGCCGAACTCACCCCGGACCCGGACACCCGCGCCCGCCGCCTGCTCTTGGCAGCGGAGTCCGCCATGTACGCGGGCCACCCGCAATGGGTCGGGGAGATCGCGGGTCGCGTCACCGCGCTGACCGACGACCCGCAACTCCTCGCCGAAGCCTCCCTGCGCGCCGGCTGGTCCCTCGCCGTCACCCTGCGCCACGACGACTCCCTCGCCTTCCTGCTCCCCGTCGCAGCGTCCATGGCCACGGCGGCACCGGCCCTCGCCCTCAGCGCGCTGGGCACGGCGGCGACCCCGGTGTACAACTCGGGCGACCCCCGCCACCGGCACGAGATCCAGCGGATCGACGGTCTCCTCGCATCGCAGCCGGACGGGGCCGACCGGGTCTGGATTCAGGCGGCGACCCAGCCGTTCACCGACCGGCGGCGGACGCTGAAGAACCTGGCCCACGCCGTCGACACCCTGCCGCAGGACACGGACCGCACCCTGCCCGCCCTTGTCACTCTCGGCGGCGCGGCCTGGATCCTGGACGAGACCGACGAGGCCGTACGCCTGCTCGGCCGGGCCATGGACCATCTGCGCCGGGCCGCCACCGCCGGCGCCAACTGCACCGTCGCGCAGGCCCTGGCCCTCGCGCACTTCGAGAGCGGCGCCTGGGACGCGGCCCTGGCCGCCGCCGAGGAGGCCTTCTGGCTGGCGACGGAGGCGGGCGCGGACAACGTCGGTGTCGGCTCACCGCTCCTCCAGGCCACCCTGCGCGCCGCCCGCGGGGACCACGCCGGGGCCCGGGCCCAGGTGGCGGACGCCGTCCGCGGCCGGGACCTGCGTGCGTCCCGCAGCCTGTACGTGCGGCACCGCCACGCGCTCGCCCTGGCGGCGTCGGCGGAGGGCGACCACGAGACGGCGTACGGCCAGCTCCGCCGCGCCTTCACCGACGAGGACCGGCCGGCCCCCGTCCACTACCACGCCTCCCTCTACCACCTCGCCGACCTCGCCGCCGCGGCCGTCCGCGCCGGCCGGACCGACGACGCCCGCACCGTGCTCGACGCCGTGCGCCGCACCCTCGAACAGCCGCGCTCCGCCCGGTTGGCCGCGATCGTGCACCGCGCCTCGGCCCTGCTGAGCGAACCCGAGGACGCCGAGCCCCACTTCCGCGCGGCGACCGACGACCCGGCAGCCGCCCGCTGGCCCTTCGAACACGCCCTCGCCCGCCTCGACTTCGCCGAGTGGCTGCGTCGCCGCCGCCGCGCCGTCGATGCCCGCCCCCATCTCACGGCCGCCCTCGACACCTTCGTACGACTGGACGCGCGCCCCTGGGCCGAGCGGGCCACCGCGGAACTGCGCGCGGCGGGCGTTCCCGTGACCCCCGCCGCCCCGGCCGACGCCCTGGCCGGGCTGACCCCGCAGGAGCTGGAGATCGCCCAACTCGCCGCGGAGGGCCTGACCAACCGGGACATCGGTGCCCGGCTCTACCTCTCCCCGCGCACCATCGGCTTCCACCTGCACAAGATCTTCCCCAAGCTCGGCATCACCGGCCGCGCCCAACTGCGCGACGCCCTCGGCCGGTTGCCGGGCTCGGACTGACAACTCCTCAGGGCCTCACAGTTGAACGAGCTTCTCGAAGAAGAACTCGTGCTTGAGGAACGAGGTCTGGTGCTCCGCGCCCGGGTGGGGCGGGATGAGCTGAGCGGCCTGGAAGAGCCGCCAGCCGTCCTGGAGGGCGGCGACGCCGGTGGTGTACGGCGGTTCGTCGCTGTCGCCGGTGGTGGGACGGGTGGTGCCGGTGCCGTCGTAGCGGGCCCAGCCGACCACGTTCGAGTCGAGGGCGGAGGTGGACAGGTACAGGACGAGGACCTGCTGGCGGATGGCGCCCGCGGGAATCCGGGTCGTCTCGTGGTCCGTGACGGTCATGCCTGGCTCCTCAGGGCGGGCCGGTTGGCGATACGGGTGGCCCAGTGGTCGATGTCGAAGTCACCGTCGCCGCTCAGGGCGCGCCACAGGTGGATCCGGTTGTGGATCTCCAGCCGGCCGGTCGCCGGTTCGTACCAGGGGAAGGTGTGGCTCAACTCCGCCGACACGGCAGGGGAGTTCAGATCCGATACGTCCCACAGCCGTACCTGTGGCACGGTCGGGTTGAAGCGGATCTTGTACATGTGGCGGACGGTGTCGCTGTCGTTGCGCCGCCCGCCGTGCCAGATGCCGTGGTGCAGCAGCATGACCGTGCCGGCGGAACAGGTCAGCCGGGTCTGGCCGAGCAGGTTCTGGTAACGGCCGGTGTCCGACTCGTTGGTGCGGCGCAGATGGCTGCCCGGTACGACGAGGGTGCCGCCCATGTCCGCGGTGACGTCCTGCGGGTAGTACATGAGCTGCACGTCGAACGCGTCCGGGCGGACGTCGATGAGGGCGTCGGCGTGCAGCGGCTGGGCGCTGCCCTCGTGCGGCTCACGCGTGTGCACGAAGTGGTGGTCGACGGTCGGGTCCGGGCCGACCAGGCTCTCCAACGCCCCGGCCACGACGGGCAGTTCGACGAGCCTGCGAGCGAAAGAGCCCTCGGGGAAGGCCTTCGGGACCGGGGTGCCGTACGGCACGACCGGCAGACCGGCGGTGAAGACGCGAAGCGCCTCCTCGTTCATCTCCGCCGGGACGACGCCGTCGAGACGCAGGAAACCGTGCGCCACGAACCGCGCCACCTGGACGCTGCTCAGCAGCTGAGGTGTGGTTGGCATACGCCGAGCCTAGGTTCGACCACCTCTCCCGCAATGGGCCGTAATCGACGACTGCTGGTAATTTTCCACCATGCGGCAACAGGTGGAACTGGCCCTCGACATGCCGCCCCAGGTGGCGAACGCCGGTGTGGGCGTGCACGGGGCGGCCGGGCCGCACGAGGTGTTCCGGCTGCCGCGGCTGTGGCAGCTCCATCTGTACAGCTACTCCGGCACCCTGGAGTTCGGCGGGGTGGCGCACCCGATCCGGCCCGGGCATCTGAGCCTGGTGCCGCCGGACACGGAGGTGCACTTCCACTACGACGCCCCGCGCTGCGAGCACCTCTACGCCCACTTCCGGCTGCCCGGCAGCGGAGAGCGGCGCCGGCTTCCGGCGATGCAGGACACCGGCGCGGACGCGGCCGCGCTGAGCGGGCTGCTGCGTCAGGCGGTGGCGGCGAGCACCCAGTCCCCGCTGCGCGCCTCGGCTGAGCTGTGGACGGTGCTGTGGCGCACGACCACCCTGACCGGCTCCGCGGACGACAGCCCGAGCCCGCGCCACCCCGCCCTGCGCACGGCCATGGCCCATATCGAGGAACACCTGGCCGGCCCCCTGACCATCCCGGCGGTCGCCCGCGCCGCGGGTGTCTCGCACACCCATCTGACCCGTCTGTTCCGCGAGGACACCGGGTACACGGTCGTCGGCTACATCAGACAGCGTCGCATGGAGCGCGCCCGGCACCTCCTGAACGCCTCGACCCTCGCCATCCCGGCCATCGCGGCGGCCGTTGGCATCGCCGACCTGCAAGCCTTCAACAAGACGTGCCGCAGGGAACTGGGCGCCTCACCCCGCGCGGTGAGGCAGGCGGCGAGCGGGTGAGCGCCCGGCACATCTATGCGGCCCGCGTGAAGGTGCCCAGCCCCTCGGCGTCGAGGTACTCGACGGTGAAGGACTTCTTGCCCGGATCGAAGGAGACCCCGGTCCGGCCGACCGCGTTCTCGCCGGCCGTCTCGAAGCTGAAGGTGTCACCGTCGTAGTGCGTGAGCCGGTACGACTGCGGCTTTGGACCCAGCCGCAGGGTCAGGCGGCCCTTGGCGTCGGCGACGACCTGCGCCCGCCCGTAGTAGTCGCTCTCGTACGTGCCGGTGTAGGTGTCGGCCGCCTTCGCGGGCGCGGCACCGGAGGGCGGGTGCGCGTAGTCGGTCTTCGAGCGGCCCTCGTCCGCCTGCTGCTGGTACAGCGCGTCCACCAAGGGGATCCAGTCGCGGCTGACCTTCCCCTTCTCCGCGATGTCGAAGAAGTCGAGGGCCACGGCATCGGCGACCCCGGCCGGCGAGGAGTTGGTGAGGACGACGATGCCCAGATCCTCGCCCGGCAGCATGGTGACGTTGGTGTGCGCGCCCAGCGCGAACGCTCCGGTGTGGGAGAGCTTGAGCCGGCCTGCGTCGTCGTAACTCACGTTCCAGCCCAGGCCGTAGAAGCCGGTCCGGCCGGCCGCCGCGTGGGGCGGACTGGAGACCGCCTCGGGCCAGTGGGTGCGTTCCAGGGCCTCGGCGTCGATGACCTGCTTGCCGTCCAGCTTGCCGTCGCCGAGCTGGAGTTCCAGCCACCTCGCCATGTCCCGGGCGCTGGAGCTGACGCCGCCGGCCGGGGACTGCGCGTCCGGGTCCCGCACGGACTCGGCCTTCCACTCGCCGTCGGCGGTCTTGACGTGGCCCCAGGCCCGGTCGGCGGCCTTCGCGTAGTCCTCGAAGCGGGAACTGGTGGAGTCCATGCCGGCCGGCTTGTAGAGGGTGTCCTCGGCGAGCTTCTCCCAGGAGACGCCCTTCTCGTCGGCGACGGCCTGGGCGGCGGCCGTCAGCCCGAAGTTGGTGTAGGCGTAGCTCGCGCGGAACGGGGTCAGCGGCTCGTGGCGCAGGTGGGACAGGATGTACTCGCGGTCGTAGCCGAGGTCCTCCAGGAGATCCCCGGCATGGTCGGGAAGGCCGCTGCGGTGCGAGAAGAGGTCGGCGACCGTCACATGGGAGGTGACCCACGGGTCCTTCAGACGGAAGTCCGGCAGGTTCGGGGCGACGGGCTGGTTCCAGCCCTCCACGCCCACTGCTCCGGCGACCACGGTGGAGGCGATCGGCTTCGAGACGGACGCCAGCTGGAAGACGGTGTCGGCGTCCACGGCGGCCTTCTCGCCCGCCTTGCGGACCCCGTAGCCCTTGAGATGGATCACCTTGCCGTCGTGCACCACGGCGACCGCCACGCCCGGGGTCCCGGTGCGTTTCATCGCTGCCTTGACCACGCCGTCCAGCTGGTCGACAGCCCGCTGGACCTCCGTGTCGTCGAGCTGGGGCGGGGGCTGTGGAGGGGGCGGCGAGGGTCCGGGTGAAGCGGCGCCCAGCAGCGCCGACAGTCCGGCCGCGGCGATCCACCCAAGAGTGCTCACCCCTCCATTGAAAGACCCCCGCCGCCGTATGTCGCGCGCTGCCGGACAGCCCCGGCCGGGGTGCCTCAGCCGAAGTCGGGGATCGGGTGGTCCGGGGCCAGGGCGGCGGCGAGCCGCTGGGCGATGGTGTGGGCGCTGTGGCCGTCCGGTGCCTCGCGGCCCTGGGTGGTGGAGACGGCGATCGCCAGTCGCTCGGCGGGGAGGTAGTCCATGGAGGCGGAGTAGCCGAAGAACAGCGGGTGTTGGGAGATCCAGTCGCCCAGGACCAGCACGCCCATGCCGTAGTGGGTGGCCGCGGTGTTCGCGAGACAGACCGTGGCCGGGCAGGTGCGGGTGGCGTGGCCCAGACCGACCGTCCCCGGGTTCAGGAACTCCTTGTACGAGGCGGGGGAGAGCAGCTCGCCCGAGCCGATGGCGGCGGCCGAGCGGGCCAGGTCACAGATGTCGGTGGTCTGGACCGCGCCGGGTGCGGTGGTCCAGGAAGGGTTCCAGAACGTGGATTCCTCGTACGTCCCCCGGTCGTCGGTGAACGCGTGCAGGACCGGCGTCGGGATGTCGGGCGTGAAGCTGTTGCGGGTCTCGCGCAGCCTCAGCGGGCCCATGACCTCCCGCTGGAGCAGGACGTCCAACCGTGTCCCGGTGATCTTCTCCAGGGCGGCACCGAGGAGGACGAAGTTGGCGTGCGAGTAGCTCCAGTTGGTGCCCGACTTGTACCAGCGGGGCTTGCTGGTGGACAGCGCCACCAGCTCCTTGGCCGTCCACTGCCGGAACGGGTCGGCGGCGACGGCCTTCTGGAAGGCGGGGAGGCGGACGTAGTCGACCAGTCCGGTGGTGGACGCGGCCAGCATGCGCAGCGTGATCTTCTCGCCGTGCGGGAGATCGGGGAGCCAGCGCGCGACGCGGTCGTCGAGACCGACCCGGCCCTGGTCCACCAGCCGCAGCAGGGCCGTGCCCAGATAGCTGATGGCGATGTTGCCGTTGCGGAAGTGCATGGCGGGATCGGCCGGGACCCCCGTCATCGACTTGCCGAGCGCGGTGGTGACGACCTCGTGGCCGTCGACGGTGACCCGGACGATCACGGACTTCAGATCCATCTCGGCCTTGGCCCGCTCGGCGATCCGCACGATGGTGCGTGCCGGGCCCTGAGCCGGTGGCGGCGACTCGGCACACGGCCGGTGGTGATCGTTCCCGCCCGCGGCCACCGGGGTGCCGAGGGGGAGAAGCGCGAGGAGTGCGGTGACGGCCGTGGCGGTGAGGGCGGGACCGTGAAGGGCTGCCCGTGAGGCTCATGGCGGAGGCGACTCTCCCTACTTCGGGGGGATCGGCCGGGCGTACACGTGGTCCGGGGTCACGACCTCGGTGATCGCCCGGGCGAGCAGCGTGGACGGCTCCTGGCCCTGGGAGAAGATGTCGGTGTTGATCATCAGCACCAGGGTGGCCTTCTTCGAGGGCAGATAGACGGTGACCGTCTCGTATCCGGGGATGGACCCGTTGTGCCCGATCCAGCCGCCGCTCTCGAAGATGCCCAGGCCGTACTTGGTGCCGGGGAAGCCGGTGGGGAGCATCTTGAGCCGCTCCGCCTGCGTCTTGGGCCGCAGCAGCGTGCCGGTGGCGACGACCTTCGCCCAGCGGCGCAGGTCGTGCAGATCGGAGATCATGGCCCCGGCCGCCCACGCCCAGCTGGGGTTCCAGTCCGTGCTGTCGGCGACCTCACCGGTCAGCGTCTGGTTGGTGTACCCGCGCGGGTGCGGCCGGGGGAACTCGAAGTCCCGAGGGAGCAGTGTGTGGGACAGCCGGGCGGGCCGCAGCACCCGCTCGTCGAGGACGTGGGTGAGGGAGCGCCCGCTGACCTTCTCGACCACGAGACCGAGGAGTACGAGGTTGGTGTTGGAGTACTCGAACTTCGTGCCCGGCGCGAAGGTGTTCTTGTGCTTGAAGCCGTACGCCAGGACCTCCCGTGGGGTGAAGTGCCGTGCCGGGTCGCTGAGCAGGTCGTGCTGGAAGTCCGCGTCGGCCGTGTAGGGGTAGAGGCCGCTGCGCATCTCGGCGAGATGGCGCAGCGTGATCCGATGCCCGTTGGGCACGCCGTGGATGTACCGGGAGATCGGGTCGTCGAGCTTGATGAGGCCGTCGTCGACGAGTTCGAGCAGCGCGGTGACGGTGAACGTCTTGGTCTCGCTGCCGATCCGGACGAACACGTCCGAGGTCATCGGCCGGCCGGTGGCCTTGTCGGCGACACCGGTGGCGCGGACGTAGCTGCCCTTGCCCGGCATCCACAGCCCGGCGACGACGCCGGGGATGCCGGCCTCCCGGCGGACCTTCTCGATGGCCCGGTCCAGCCGCGTGACCAGCTTCGGATCGAGTTCGTGCGGGGGACAGTCGTCACCCACGCTCGTGCCGGGCGGCTGGGCGGCGGTGGCGGGGACCGCCGCCAGCGGGGTCAGCAGGGACGCCACGAGCAGCGCTGCGGCGAGGACACGGCGGGCGGGGATACGTCGTCTCACGTCTCGGTGCCTCTTCCAGGTCTGGGGCGAGGCAGTCACGTCACCATCCGCGCCGTGAGCGCGCGTTCTTCGCACGGGCCCCCGTCGTACGAGTCCACCCGTTCGCGCCGCACGAAGCGCTCTGATGTACGTACCGTCTCCGGCCTCACGGCGGGTGTCGGAAGGCGACGGGGTGCGCCATGGTGTGAGCGGGCGACCGTCTGGTGAGGTGGAGGGGCGGATGAGGATCGTCGTGACGGGCGCGTCCGGGTTCGTGGGAGGCCTGCTGGTGAGGGAACTCCTGCGCGCACGGACGTTCGCCGGCGCACCGATCACCCGGCTGGTGCTGGTCGATCGCGAGGCTCCGCCCGATGACGGGCCAGCCGTGGACCCGCTCGCGCGGGTGGTGACCGGTGACCTGGTCGGGTGCCTGGCCGAGGTGTTCGCCGAGCCGGTGGACGTGGTGTTCCATCTCGCCGCGGCGGTGTCCGCCGAGTGCGAGGCCGACTTCGACCTCGGGATGCGCGTGAACGTGGACGCCACGCGCGCGCTCCTCGAAGCGGCGCGGGCACAGTCGGCGACCGGCGGGCCGACGGTACGGGTGGTCTTCACGAGCAGCATCGCCGTCTACGGCCGCCCGGTGGCGGGGGACCTCTCGACGACGGTCAGCGAGACGACCTTGCCGACACCGCGATCGAGCTACGGCACGCAGAAGTTGATGTGCGAGCACCTAATCGCCGACATGACCCGCCGCGGCTACGTCGACGGACGCGTGGCCCGGCTGATGACGGTGGCGGTACGACCGGGAAGGCCCAACGCGGCCGCGTCCGGTTTCGTCTCCGCGATCGTCCGCGAGCCCCTCGCCGGACGGCCGACCGTCTGCCCCGTCGCCCCGGACATGCGGCTCGCCCTGGCCTCCCCGCGGACCACGGTCCAGGCCCTGCTGCGCATCGCCGAAACAGGGCACGGCAGCGGGCCGGGACAGATCCAGGGACCGACGCCGGTCAACGTGCCCGCGCTCACCGTCTCGGTCGCCGACATGCTCGACACACTGCGACGGCTGGCCGGCGCCAGGACCGCGGATCTCGTGTCCCTCACCCCCGATCCGGCGGTGGAGGCCGTCGTGGGCTCCTGGCCCGCGGACTTCGACAACAGCCGCGCCACGCACCTGCGCCTGCTGCCCGACGCGAGCTTCGAAGCGGTCGTACGGCACTATGCCGCCGACCATCCCGAGGCCCTCGCCGACCACCTGCGCCTTGGACAACTCGGGTGAAGCGCACGCCCGTTGCGGCTCGGGATCCGGACGCCCTCCGACCTGAGCCCGTCGTCGGTCAGACGGACGCCAGCCACGTCTCGGCGGCGCCGGGACGGTCGAAGCGGAGGGTGTCCAGCGGGGCGAAGCGGGGATCGCGGACGCGGCGGTCGATCTCCCGGCGGCGGGGGCCGTGTTGGGACCACGCCCACCAGGCCGGGTGCTCCCGGCTCAGCCAGCCCCGCCAGGTCTCCCGGTTGCCGCCGAAGAGCGCCTCGCGGGTGACGGTGCGCCGCAAGGATCGGCGCAGGACGCGAGGCATGACGACGTGCTTGGGGTAGTCCAGCCAGATCACGCTGTCGGCCCGCTCCCACAGCAGGTCGCGGACCTCCGGGTAGCCGAGGGAGTCGATGACCCAGCGGGGCTCGGCGGTGAGCCGGGACACGTCCTCGGTGAGGCTGTCGTTGACGGCCCAGTCGGGGCCGTTGAAGTACAGCGCGTCCATCTCGTGGTACGGCAGGCCCAGACGACCGCCCAGGGCGCGGGCCAGCGTGGACTTGCCCGCACCGGTGACACCCACCACCAAGATCCGTTCCAAAGGTGCACTCCTCGCTCTCGACTGCCGCCGGAACTCTGCCTTCCGCCGAACTTCAGCAGTCTGGCGTAGTGACCCGTATCCCGACGGTCCGTACGCTCCCCGGTGGCACCGATCCGCAACTGGCGGTTCGCTCGGAGTGGAGGCTCACTGTGCGCCCTGGTCGTGCCCGACTGATGATCTGGACAGCCCTGATCGCCCTGGTCATGGCGATTCTGCCAGGCACCGCGACCGCGGCGGCAGGCGGTGAGGAGGGCGGCGGACCCGGCGGCGCCCGCGTCGTGGCGGAGGAGAAGGCCGGGGCCCGGCTGGTCGACCTGACCGTCTCCTCACCCGCTCTGGGCCGCACCGCCAAGGTCCGGCTGCTGACCCCGGACGGCTGGGACGAACGCCGGAAGAACCAGCGCTGGCCGGTGCTGCTCCTGCTCCACGGCTGCTGCGACACGTACGACAGCTGGACCCGCGAGACCGACGTCGCGACCACGCCACAGCTGCGGGACACCCTGGTCGTCATGCCCGAGGGCGGAGAGTACGGCTGGTACAGCGACTGGTGGAACCACGGCAAGGGCGGCTCCCCGGCCTGGGAGACCTTCCATCTGCGGGAGCTGCTGCCCTTGCTGGAACACGGCTACGGTGCGGGCCACCGCAGGGTGATCGCCGGGCTCTCCATGGGCGGCCTCGGCAGCCTGCTCTACGCCGCACACCACCCCGGCATGTTCCGGGCGGCGGCGAGCTACAGCGGCGTGGTGCATCCGCTGTACGGCGACTTCCCGTACGGCCTGATGGACCTGTTGAAGGGGTACGGCGAGGACCCGCTCGCGATGTGGGGCGACCCGGTGGCCCAGCGTCCCATCTGGGAGGCGCACGACCCCTACTACCTCGCGAAGCGGCTGCGCCCGACGCCGGTCTTCCTGTCGAGCGGCGACGGCACCGCCGGCCCCTTCGACCCGCCCGGGGCCCACGACGACCTGGAGGCAGTTCTCAACGAGATGAACCACGCCGTCGCCGACCGGCTGAAGGCGGCCGGAGTACGGCTCACCACCGACTTCTACGGTCCCGGCACCCATGACTGGCCCTACTGGGAGCGCGAACTCCACCGCTCCCTGCCCCTGCTGCTGGACGCCCTGCGGCCGGGCCACTGACCAGGACGAGGGGCCGACGGGGCCCGTGATGGCCGAATGCCGTCTGTTCACCGGAGGGTGAACGCCCGTACGGTGTGCGACCTTCGCAGTCTGGGAGGTCTCGTGAACGGTCTCCGTGCGGTCATCCTCTGTCTGGTCCTGGCGTGCGCCGCGATCGTGTCGCCGGCCTCGGCTTCGGCCGCGACGCGCGCCGCGCCTCCCCACCCCGGCTGGTCGGCGCTCCCGGTACCGGCGGCGGCCCCGCCGGTGACCGTGTCCGATCTCGCCGCCCGCGGGCCGGGCGAGGCGTGGGCGACCGGGTACGAGCACGCCGCCGACGGACTGCGGCCGATGCTGTACCGCTGGGACGGCACGGCGTGGAGCCGGGACACCTCCTTCCCCGGCGCCGACGACCTCGGCTGGCTCGGCAAGGTGCAGTTCGTCGGCGAGGAGGTGTGGATCTTCCAGAACCGTGCGGGAGCGGGGGAGATCCTGCGCCGGTCGGCGAACGGCTGGAGCGCCGTCCCGCTGCCCCGAACCCTGTGGACCTACCAGGACTTCGCCGCCGTACCGGGCGCCGCATGGGTGGTGGGCGAGGACGACACCGGCCTGAAGGTGCTGCACTACGACGGCTCCGGCTGGACCACGCAATCCACCCCGGACGGCGTGCTGTTCCTGATGGGGATCACCGCGCGTACCGCCGACGACGCCTGGGCCTGGGCGGACACCGACACCGGCACCATCGTCCTGCACTGGGACGGCGCGGTGTGGCGGGACGCGAAGGTGCCGCTGCCCGCCGACAGCAACGTGCACACGATCCTGCTCGAACCCTCCGGCCGGATCACGATCGGCGGCAGCCAGTACACCGACGGCGTGTCCCGCACCTACCTGACGACCTTCAACGGGCATGCCTGGCACACCACTTACCCGCCCCTGGGCGACACCCACACCGAGGGCATGGTGCGCGGCCCCGACGGCGCGCTGTGGCTGCCGATGCGCAGCGACCGCGCGTTCCAGTCCAGGTACGCCCGGGTGGACGGCCCGCGCGCCACCTTCTCCTACGGCCCCGAGCGCACCGACGCGATCGACGTCAGACCGAGCGTCCTCGCGAGGGCCGGCTCCACGCTGTTGTCCTTCGGGACCGCCGAGATCTACGGCTCGAAACCGAACCTGATGAGCGAGCGGCTGGGAGGCTGACCATGACCCGCAGACTTCTCGTCACGGCCCTCGCCGTCGCCCTGACCGCCCTGCCGCTCATGACCTCGGCCGCGGCGGAGACCACGTCCTGGCAGCACATGCCGCTCCCGGCCCAGGTCCGCCCCCAGGCCGCGCTGAACGAGGCCGCGGCGACCGGGCCGGACCGGGCGTGGGCGGTCGGCGCCGACGCCGTCGGCCGTGAGGCGCCGGGCTTCCCGCTGGTGTTGCGCTGGGACGGCACCGCGTGGCAGCGCCAGAGTCTGCCCGGACCCGGCTGGCAGGGAGAGCTGCTGTCCGTGGCGGCGACCTCGGCGACCACGATCTGGGCGGTCGGCCGTGACGCGGCGGGCGGCGCCCGGCTCCTGCGCTCCGACGGCGTCACCTGGTACGAGACCCGGCCGCCGCGAGGTGTCCTGCCGACGGAGGTCGTCGCCGGTGGCGGTGAGACCTGGCTGATCGGTACGCGCGACGGGACTCAGGCCCTGCTGCGCCGGGACGGGAACGGCTGGCGGGACGTCCCGGTGCCGCCGGGATCCGTGTACGGCCTGCACATCCTGGCGGCCGACGACGTCTGGGCCGCGGGCGAGACCAACTCGGGCGCGGCGGTGGCGCACTGGGACGGACAGATGTGGACGCAGACGATCGTGGACGGCTTCCCGCGGTCGGCCGTGGGAAGCGTGCTGGCGGTCTCGCCGACACAGGTGTGGGCGGGCGGCACCGCGGGGTTCGTCGGCGGCCCGCCGGGGCGGCCGATCCCGCCCCTGCTGGTCCGCTTCGACGGGCAGACCTGGAGCCGGGTGACCGTGCCCACCGACTTCGGCGGGATCACCTCACTCGCGCCCACCGCGTCCGGGGGGCTCGGCTGGGTCGCGGTGGCCCGCTCACAGAAGTGGGGCCCGCCCGGCAGCACCCCTCCGCTGGTCCCCGGGCCGGACTTCCTCGCCTGGAACGGCGTGTCGTTCACCGAGTACCAGGAACCCGCGGTGGCCGGCGAGGGAGACTCCAGGACACTGCGGCTGGCGCCTGTCCCGGGCACGGCGCAGGTGTGGTCGGTCGGCTGCGCCGACGGCCCCGAAGGGACCTTCGCCCCGCGCGTCCTGCGCTTCGGCTGAGACGAGAGCAACGAGCCGCACCCCGCGGCTCGTTGCTCTCGTTGCCCTCCTGCCTCGGCGGACGACTACTCGTCGATCACCGAACCGAAGTGGGCGCCGTGAGCGTTGCCGCCGAGAGCGGCGGCCCCGTAGGACGAGGAGCCGTCGGCGCGCAGCCCGCTCCCGCTCGCGGGCAGCAGCCACACCGCGCCGTCGCCGGCGTTCTCGTCCGGCGCGGCGGCCACGAGCTCGTTGCGGCCGTCGCCGTCGGTGTCCACCAGCCGCACCTGGGCGCCCCACGCGTCGCTCGCCTCGGCCGTACCGGGGATGCCGGCGGTGTTCTGGTCGAAGGACTGGGCACCGGTGCCGGTGAGCCCGGCCTTCGAGCCGCGCAGCAGCCACACCGCGCCCGCGTCGGCCACCTGGCCCACGTCCTCGCCGGGCGCGCCGACCGCCACGTCGGCGCGGCCGTCACCGTCGACGTCCGCCACGGACAAGTCGTTGCCCCAGGCGTCGCCGCGCTCGCCCGTGCCGGGCACACCCGGGGAGTTCTGCGACCACCACTGCGCGCCGCTGTCGGGGCCCTGGGTGCCGGACGGGCCGTCCTCGCCGCCGTAGTACACGCCGACCAGGCCGCCGAGCGCGTTCGCGTCGCCCGTGGACTCGTCCACGGCGCTGAGCTGGCCGACGACGAGGTCGTCGTACCCGTCGCCGTTGATGTCGCCGGAGGCCGAGCCGAGACCGCCGTGCAGGTCGCGCTGGTAGGCGAGACCCTCGGTCCCGCCGGCGTACAGCGCGGACCAGCCCTTGGTGTAGTCGTCGTCGGCGCTGTAGCCGGAGACGACGAGGTCGGCGAAGCCGTTGTGGTCGTAGTCGCCGGTGGTCAGGTAGGCCCCGTTGAGGGCGTGACCGGTGGAGTGCGGGGTGCCGACCTGGCGCAGGACACCCGCGTGGTAGGTGAAGACGTTCAGGCCTGCCTGGTCGAGGACGGTGAGCTGGTCGCCGTCGATGTCCCCGGTGAACCGTGCGGCGGCCAGGGCCAGGCCGAAGCGGGCGTCGGCGGTCGGCCGGGCGGCGGTGATGCTCGACGTGCGCTCGGCGTCGAGGCCCTTCGCGGAGCCGTACAGGACCGTCACCCGGCCCGCGTCCTCGACCGTGCCCTCGTCCTCGCCGGGCGCGCCGACGACCAGGTCGTCGTAGCCGTCGCCGTCGAGGTCCCCGGTGGCCACGGCCTGCCCGAAGCGGTCGCCGAACTCGGACGTCCCCGGGACACCCTTGGACGACTGGCTCACGAGCTGGACGCCGCCCCTGGGCACGGTGTTGTTGGTGCCGATGCCGTTGGGCGCGCCGTACTGCACGGTGACGTACCCGGCGCCTTCCTTGCCGTCGACGGTGCCGTCCGGAGCGCCGATGACGACGTCGTTGTAGCCGTCGCCGTCGAAGTCGCTGTTGCGGTCGGCCGCGGCGGTGCCGCCGGGAACACCCGCGAAGGCGCTGGGCGCGGCCATGATGCCCGCGCCCGCCAGCAGCAGGAACGAGGCGGCGGCGACAGCGGCCGAGCCCGCGGTACGGCGGCCGGTGCGCATGGTGAAGCTCATGTCTGTTTCCCCCGTGAAAGGTTGATGGTCCATCAGTTCGTCGGCTGGTCTGTTCCGACGCAGGGTTCGACACCGGTGTCCCCCCGGCAGTTGTGGTGCCCGGGAGGGCTGTGACACGCCGGTGACATCTGTTGCGGAGCCCCGACACACAGGGTCGTGGTCGGCGACCGTGCGGGGCGGGGCACCTGGTTACTGGTAGCAGGGATCGCCGCACTGCACGGTGACGCCCGTCGTGGGTGTCCCGCTGGTCTCCCAGGGCATGGGCGCGGCCATGGCCGGTGCACCGAGAGCTCCCAGAGCGGTGGCCGTCAGGAACACCACGGTCAGCACACGCTTGCGGAGGTTCATGCGTTTCCCCTGTTCTCTCGCTGGTCACAGGGACGTTGGCACAGTCCCCCGGGCGTGGCCATGCTTTCGACGGTCATCGAATCGTCGCCCCGGTGCCGGCCAGCAGACTGTGGGCCAGGGGCGTGGCCGAGTGCGCCACGTGTTTTCCGTCGCGGCGGCTCACGATCAGGCCCGCCCCGCGCAGCACACCGATCTGATAGCTCGCGCTGGCGGGCGCCAGTCCCAGGGACACCGCCACCTCGGTCGTCGTACGGACGTGATGGCCCGCCACGTCGACGAGGACGGCGGTGCGGGTCCGGCCCAGCAGCCGGTCCAGGCGTTCCCCACCGGTGCGCAGGATCTCGATCGGCTGCTTGGTGACGGGGTAGACGAGCACCGGATCGAGCCCGGGGTCCGCGAGGGCCGTGGGCCTGCGCCAGCAGAAGAAGGAGGGCACGAGCATCAGTCCGCGGCCCTCCAGACGTAACTCCCGGTCGACGGGATAGTCGACGTCGAGGTACGGCGGGTTCCAGCGGGCGAACGGACGCAGACCGCCGAGGAGGGCGGCGGTCCCGCCGTCCAGCAGTGTCCGTGTGCGCAGGGAGATGTCGTCGCTCACCGCGGACCGCACCTGCTCCCAGTACGGTTCCAGGAGCGTGCGGAACGAGTGCCGCATGACGTCCGCCACGAGCATGAGCGAACCGAAGGTCGGCTCGTACAGGCCTCTCACCCGTCGTGGGAAGCGCGTCGAACCGGCGAGCCTGGTCAGTTCGAGCGTCAGCCGGTCACGCGGTGTCGCCCGGACGGCCTCCAGGCCGGCGTCCAGCCCCTCACCCGTGACCGTGGGCGTGAGGAAGTCGGGAATGTATCCGGAGGTCGGGACGTACGTCCGCAGGGTGCGCAACGCGTGTGCGGCCCGGACGTCGTGGGTCAGCCGCTCGGTGGTCTCTCTGCGCCAGTGTCCGAATGTCAGTGGTCCTTGGTGTGTCTGCCAGCGGCAGATCGCGCACATCAACTCCCACAGTGGGTCGGGTTGCCGGGCGATCCGCACGTTCTGTAGATCGCTCCAGTCGAAGTGGATGCGAAGCAAGGGCGTTCCTCAAGGGTGGTGGGGGCACCCGATCAGCGCGGTGCTGCTCGGGTCGCCGGACCGGGCAGCGACACCGGCCCCCTTGCCGACCCCTCGGCGGCAAGGGCCGCTCGGGCTCCGGGCCGGCCCGGCGACTGATTCGATCCTGTCCAGACCGCTCCGGGACCGGAAGATCGTCGCCGGAGAGGATCGGCTCCCGCTCGATAAACTTCCCTGTATGAGACCTGGTCGTGGGGTTGGTGCCACGCGCGAACCGAGCCTTCACCAACTCCGGCTGCTGCTCGTCCTCGCGGAGGAACTCCACTTCGGGAGAGCCGCCGCGCGGGTCTATGTCACCCAGCCCGCGTTCAGTCAGCAGATCAGGTCGCTGGAACGGCGGTTGGATGTCGAACTCGTCGAACGCGGCGGCCGGGCGGTACGGCTCACCGCCGCCGGCCAGGCCCTCGCCCAGGAGGCGAGGGCGGTGGTCGACGCCATGGCCCGGCTGCTCCAGGCCGCCGACATCCACGCCGGTACGACCCGCGGCCGGCTGCGGATCGGCAGCCTCGGCGCCGAGGCCGCCATGCCCTACGCCCAGGCCATCCTCGCCCGACTCCGTGGCGCGCACGCCGACTTGGAGACAGAGGTCCGCAATCTGTCCTTCGTCGACATGTTCAGCAAGCTGAGCACCGGCGAGGTCGACGCGGCCTTCCTCCGCGGCCCGCTGCCCCCGGGCATCCAGTCCCTGCACCTGGCCACGGAGACACGCGTGGTCTGTCTGCCCGCCGACGACCCGCTCGCCGACCGGGACGTGCTCACCCTCGCCCAGCTCGCGGACCGTGTCGTCGTCGACATGCCCCCGGAGGTGCCGCGCTCGTGGTGGGACCACCTCACGGTCAATCCGCGCCCGGACGGTACGCGGGTCCGCTTCGGCCCGGTCGTCAGGGACACCGAGAGCATGGTCCTCGCCGTCACCCAGCAGCAGGCGATCACCTTCCTGCCCGCAGCGGCCCGCCGCCTGTACCCACGGGCCGGCCTCACCTACGTCGACGTCCCGGAGCTGGGCGTCTCGACAGCCGAACTCGCCTGGCTCCCTGAGAACCGGGACAAGCCCGCCGTGTCCGCGCTGCGCGAAGTGGCCCGCCAGGTCCTGCACGAGGCGCGGAACGCCGAACCGGACACAGCGGCCCCGGACGTCAACGCTCCGCCCGCCCACCGCGATCCGACCTGAGCAAGGTGGCGGCACCCCGCTGCGGGGGCGCGCCGATCCAGCGGTGGTAGGAGCCCATGTCGACGTTGCTGCCGCACACGATCGTCACCACATGCCGGCCGGCGAAGCGTGCGCGGTCCTCCAGGATGGCCGCGATGCCGAGCGCGGCCGACGGTTCGACGACGAGACCGGCGTGGTGGAGGAGCAGCCGCATCCCGGCGATGATCGACGGCTCCCGGACCAGGACGGCGTCGTCGGCGACCAGGAGGAGGTCGTCCAGGACGGAGGGGATGGGGAACCGGCCGGCGACACCGTCGGCGATGGTCTCGGTCGCGTCGGTGGTGACGACCTGCCGGGCCCGCCACGACAAGGTCAGTGCGGGCGCCCCCTGCGGCTGCACGCAGATCACCTCGACCCCGGGGGCGAGGGCCTTGAGCACATGACCGACGCCGGTGGCCATGGCCCCGCCGCCGAGCGCGACCAGGACGGCGTCGTACGGCGGGACCGCGGCGGGGCGGTCCACGAGTTCCAGGCCGATGGTCGCCGCGCCCTCGCAGGTCTCCAGGTCGAGACTGTCCTCGAGCAGCCGGATGCCGTCGTGCCGTGCGAGGGCCGCCGCCCGCTCACGCGCCGTTTCGTGGTCACCGTCGACCAACTCCAGCCGGGCGCCCAGCGCGCGGACACGGTCGAGCTTGGCCTCGGTCGCAAAGCGCGACGCCACGACGGTGACGTCGAGGCCACGGCCGCGAGCGGACCAGGCGAGGGCCTGGCCGAGGTTGCCCGCGCTGGCGCACACCACGGCCCGTGGCCCGTCCTCGGCGAGCCGGCTCGCGACCAGCTCGGTGCCGCGGCCCTTGAAGCTGCGGACCGGGTTCGCCGTCTCCAGTTTGATGCTCACCGCGCAGCCGAGCCCGGGCTCCAGCGCCTCGCAGCGGTACAGCGGGGTGTCGAGGAACGCCGGGTCGATCACCTGGCGAGCCGCGCGGATCCGGTCGGTGTCGAGCCGTGTCTGCCGCATGGCGCCCGAGCGTAGCGAGCGCACTCTCAGGTGCCGAACCAGGCCTGGGCGACGGCGTAGGTGTCCTCGTAGAGGTGGTAGCGGGTGATCCGCCCGTCCCGGACCGTGGTGTGCAGGGCGAACGCGGTGTCGATGTCCCGGCCCGTCTTCCTGATCTCGGAGACCATGCGCCCGGTCAACACCACGTCGTCGCCCTCGGCGATGACCTGACGCAGCTCGAACTCCTTGGCCCGCACATGGGCCTTGAGCAACTCGAAGAACGTCCGCATGCCGTCCGCCGAGTCGACCTTCGGCACCCAGGGAATGCCCGGCGGGTGCGGGACGGAGAACGACACCGAGTCGGCGAACAGCGCCGCGGCCTCCGCGCTCTTGCCTTCGGCGAGCAGCGGGAACAGGCGTTGCACGGTCTGTGTCGGTGACTCTGCTGCCATGGGTGCCGTCCTCACTGGTCCGTGCTCAGGGGGCATGGGATGTCCGCCAGCCTCCTATGAGGCGCCGATCCGGGGCGGGCGGCAAGGGATTCGATCCTGTTCGAACGGCGGGACGAGCGGCTCGCCCCGGTCGGGCCCTCCTCATGGAGGGGGCGCCGGCAGTTCCACGGTGACGCGGATCCCGCCGCTGGAGCGCGGTGTGAGGGTCAGGGTGCCGTCATGGGCCTCGGTGATCGTCTTGACGATGGCGAGGCCGAGGCCGACGCCCGCGTGGTCGGTGTGGACGCGGTCGGTGCCGCGTCGGAAGGGCTCGGTGAGGGTGGGGACGAGGTCCAGGGCGAGGTGCCCGCCGGTGTTCTCGACCGTGAGCAGCACCGATCCGGGGCGGACGCCGGTCGTGACCCGTACCGTGCCCCCCTCGGGCAGGTTGTGGATGATCGCGTTGTGCACGAGGTTCATGGTCAGCTGGAGCAGGAGCGTTTCCGAGCCGGTCGCGGGGGCGATGTCGCCGGAGGTCTCGAGGGTGACGCCGCGCTTTTCCGCGAGGGGCAGAAGCGTCTCGGTGGCCTCCTCCGCGATGAGGGACAGGTCGACCCGCTCGCGGGTGAAGGACCGCTGCTCGGCGCGGCTGAGCAGCAACAGCGCCTCCGTGAGGTCGATCGCCCGGGTGTTGACGGCGTGGAGGCGGTCGATGATCTCGTCGCGGTCGTGGCCCGGGTCGGTGCGGGCCACGTCGAGGAGTGTCTTCGAGATGGCAAGTGGGGTGCGCAGTTCGTGCGAGGCGTTGGCGGCGAATCTGCGCTGCTCGGCGACGTGGGCTTCGAGCCGGGCGAGCATCGCGTCGAAGGCGTCGGCGAGTTCGCGGAACTCGTCCTGGGGTCCGGGCAGCCGGATGCGGTGCGCGAGCGACCCCGCCGCGGCCGTGCGGGTGGCGTGGGTGATGCGGTCCAGGGGGGCGAGCATGCGGCCGGCGAGGAGCCATCCTCCGACGAGGCCGAAGACCAGGAGAAACGCCATGACCGTGACCGCCATCGGGGCGAAACCGCGCACGAAGGCGGTGCCCGGGGTGGCTCTCCACGCCCCCTGCTCGGTGGTCTGAAGCCACCCCTGGTCCAGGAGGAAGTACCCGATGGCGGCGAGCAGCAGGGCGCCGGCGACCATGAGGAAGCCGGCGTAGCTCAGGGTGAGCTTGAGCCGGACGCTCAGCCCGGGCCGCCTATCCACGGCCCTCGCCCTCGATCCGGTAGCCGACACCGGCCACGGTGGCGATGACCCACGGCTCGCCGAGCCGCTTGCGCAGCGCCGAGACGGTGATGCGTACGGCGTTGGTGAACGGGTCCGCGTTCTCGTCCCACGCCCGCTCCAGGAGCTCCTCGGCGCTGACGACACCGCCCTCGGCGGCGACCAGGACTTCGAGCACGGCGAACTGCTTGCGGGTCAGGGCGACGAAGCGGCCGTCCCGGTAGACCTCTCTGCGGAACGGGTCGAGGCGCAGCCCCGCGATCTCCCGCACGGGCGGCCTGCTGTGGGCGCGTCTGCGGTCGAGTGCCCTGAGGCGGAGCGCGAGTTCGCGGAGTTCGAAGGGCTTGGTGAGGTAGTCGTCGGCGCCGAGTTCGAAGCCGGAGGCCTTGTCGTCGAGGCGGTCGGCCGCGGTGAGCATGAGGATCGGCATTCCGCTGCCGGAGGCCACGATGCGCTTGGCGACCTCGTCACCGGACGGTCCGGGGATGTCACGGTCGAGGACGGCGATGTCGTACGCGTTGACGCTCAGCAGTTCCAGGGCGGTGTCGCCGTCTCCCGCGATGTCGGCGGCGATCGCTTCGAGGCGGAGTCCGTCGCGGATGGCCTCCGCCATGAAGGGTTCGTCCTCGACGATCAGCACACGCATGCTCTCCAGGCTACGAGCCGACACATATCGTCGGCATATCGAAAACTGCATACGCACCGGCAACACCGCACCGCCTTCACTGGCCGTATGACGCGAACTCCACCATCGGCGAGGACGACAGAGAGCCACCGGAACCACCGGCTCGGCCGAGGCTGCCCGCGGATGTACGCCGACCCCACGCAGGACCCGAGGACGCAGCAGTGATCGGCGGTGAGCGAGGACAGACGACGACGGTGCAGGTCGACCCGGCGGAGCACACCGGAGAGGCGCAGACCGGAGAAGCGCAGACCGGAGGGGAGGAGACCCGCGAGAAGGCGGTCGGACGGGCGGGGCCGGGCTCCGGTGGTCGGCTCGCGGGCGTCCGCCGGGTGATCCGTCTCGGGTCCCGGCCGGGGCCCTGGAAGCGCGGCCCGGTGCTCGCGGTCCTGGCGCTGCTGCTGGGCCTGGTCATGCTGTGCCACGGGCAGATCACGGACCGCGGCAGCCTCGGCAGTCTGGTGGAGACGTTCCTGCCGTGGTGCGGGCTGTTCGTCCCGCTGCTGCTCACCGGGGCGCTGTGGCGCCGCTCCGCCTCCGCGGTGGTCGCGCTGCTGCTGCCGGTGACCGTGTGGCTGAACCTCTACGGCGGGCTGCTCGTCGACAAGTCCCACTCCGGCGCCGACCTCACCCTCGTGAGCCACAACGTCGGCGCCGACAACCCCGACCCGGCCGCGACCGCCCGCGACCTGGCCGCGTCCGGGGCGGACGTGCTGGCGTTGGAGGAGCTGACCGAACAGGACCGCGGCACGTACGAGAAGGAACTGGCGACGGCCTACCCCCACCACACGGTGCGGGGCACGGTCGGACTGTGGAGCAGGCTGCCCCTGTCCGACACCAGGACGGTCGACATCGAGCAGGACGCCGGACCGCTCGGCGACGCCAAGTCCGCCGACGAGAAGTTGGGCTACACCCGGGCGCTGCGCACCACGGTGACCACCGACCAGGGTCCGCTGACGGTGTACGTGGCCCACCTCGGTTCCGTACGCCTCATGCCCAGGGGAGGTTTCTGGACCGACTCACGGGACCGGGGCGCGCGGGCGCTCGGCGAGGTCGTCGCCGCCGACCGCAGCCGGCGCCTGGTGCTGCTCGGCGACCTGAACGGCACCACCGACGACCGCGCGTTGTCCGGCCTCACCTCGCGGCTCCGCTCGGCCCAGGAGGCGGCCGGGGACGGTTTCGGCTTCAGCTGGCCGGCGAACTTCCCGGTGGCACGGATCGACCAGATCCTGGTCAGGGGAATGGAGCCGAAGAGCTCATGGGTGCTGCCGGCCACCGGCAGCGACCATCTGCCGGTGGCGGCCGGGGTCAGCTGGTGAGCGGGGCGCCTGTCGGGTGGGCGAGTTGTTGGTGGACGTGACCGGGGCGCGGTGCGGATCTTCGTGGGTTCTGCCAGTACGAGGAGCCGGCGTGGTGCGGAAAGACTGACCGTCAGTGGCCGCGCTCGCCCTGGCCCTCTGGGCGATGGGCGGGTCCGACCGGTCACCTGCCCACGAGAGCGCGAAGGAGTTCCATGCTCGACGGCTGCACGCCCTGGCCCGAGGTGTTCGTGGACCGCTACCGGGCGGCAGGGCACTGGCGGGGTCATACGCTGGACGACCTGCTGCGCGGCTGGGCCCTGGAGCACGGCCCCCGGACCGCGCTCGTACAGGGCGACACCCGCCTCACGTACGCGCGACTGAACCGGCGTGTCGACCGCATGGCCGCAGGCTTCCGGCTGCGTGGCCTGCGCCCCGGGCAACGGGTCGTCGTCCAGCTGCCGCACGTCCCCGAGCTCGTCGTCACGGCGTTCGCGCTGATGCGTGCGGGAGTGATCCCCGTGTTCTGCCCACTGTCGTACCGCGCGTCCCAGGTGGCCCATGCCGCCCACGTCAGCGAGGCCGCCGGCTACGTCGGTCCCTCGATGTACGAGGGCGTCGACCACCGGGCGACGGCCGCGGGCATCGCGGCCCGATGGCCCTTCCTGCGGCGGGTGTTCACCTACGAGGCCCCGGGCACCTCCTCCCCGTACGGCGGACTCGCCACCGACCCGTCGGGCTGCCACTACTTCCCGCTGGATTCCGTGGACGCCCCACCCGACCGCCCCCTCGCGCAGAGCGCCGGCCAGGTGGCCTTCTTCCTCCTGGCCGCCGAGACCACCGAGACGCCCCGGCTGATTCCGCGCACCCACGACGACTACACCTACCAGGTCCGGGCCGCCGCCGAGTCGATCACGCTCACCGAGAACGACGTGTATCTCGCCGCGCTGCCCGCCGAGTTCACCCTCACGTTCGGCTGCCCCGGCATCCTCGGCACGCTCTCCGTCGGCGGCACGGCCGTCCTGGCCGAGAACCAGACCCCGGCCGAGTGCCTCGCCCTCATCGCTCAGGAGCGGGTCACCTTCACGTCGGTGGTGCCCGCGGTCGCCCGGCACTGGCTGGAGGAACTCCCCAAGACCCAGGCCGACTTGACCAGCCTACGACTGGCCCAGCTGGGCGGCGCGCCCGTGGACCGACGAACCGCGCGCCGACTGGGCACCGGCCTGTCCTGCCGCGTGCAGCAGCTCTACGCCACGCCGGAAGGCCTGCTCCTCCTCACCCCGCCGACCGCCCCGGACGACGCGGCGCTCGCCGGCCACGGCCGCCCCCTCTCGCCCGACGACGAGATCCGCATCGTCGACACCGACGACAAGGACGTACCACCCGGGACGCCCGGCGAACTCCTCATCCGCGGGCCCCACACCCCGCGCGGCTACTACCGAGCCCCCGACGACAACACACACGCCGTCACCCCCGACGGCTACTTCCGCACCGGCACCGTCGCACGCTCCACCGAGAACGGCACCCTCACGGTGACCGGTCGCCTCGCCAAGGGGTAGCGCGGCGGCGGTGGGGCGCGGCTGAGCGGCCACCGACCGGACGCGTCCGAATCGCCCTCTACTGCAATCGTGTCGTATTCACTCACTATCGAACACATGGGGGTATCAAGGGACCAAGGGTGGTTATGCCATCGCTGCGGGGCGATCGGCGAGACCGTGCGCGATCGCGGCCGGATCGATCTGATGGCCAGGCTCTGCGAGAGGTGCTGGAACATCCTCGCGAACGAGATGGCGCGACTCGACGGGGCGACCGCCGCACCGAGAGCCGAGCCCGATCCCGACGACCCGTCCTGGATCGAGCCGCCGACCTGTCCGCAGTGCGCGATGCCCGTCCGCGTCTACCCGACCAACTACGACCGATGGGTCAGCCTCGCCGAGGTGGAGCTGCCCGCCAAGGACGTTCCCGAGCCCTTCCGCTGGCGCCTGACGAAGCTTCCCGGCCGATCCCACGTCGGTATCGACGTCGTGGCGGTACGGGTGCGCGGACTCGATCCTCTGCCCGGCGAACCCGTCGTACCGGCGCATCGCATGATGTGCGTGCCCGACACGACCGGCGAGGCGGCCGACCGGCCGTAAGGCGCACGGGTGACGGTGTGTCACGAGGACGGATGGCGAGGGCCGATCGCCGGAAGAGAAAGGAGGGTACGAATACCTCAGGCGAGAGGGGGCGTGTATGTCTGCGTCCGAGGTGGGACCAGGCCGAACGACGAGACGGGCCGCGGAGGAGCCGATTCCCGCGCAGCCGCGGCGGTTCTACGACGGTGGTGTCGACGCCGGTGAAGGGCAGCCGGAGCTTCCGCCCGACCCCGGCCGCGACCCGCGCATCGAGCTGGTCCGGGTCATCGAGGAGGGCCGCGAGGAGTTCGCGATGCGGCGGCGTATCGCCTACCGGGACCGCCACCTCGGTGAACTCCTGGTACCCCGGGAGACGCGGACCTTCCGCACCGATCTGACGTCGGTACCCGCCTCCTTCACCTGGCTGGTGCCCAAGACCGGGGAGCACCTCCCGGCCACGCTGCTGCACGACGGGCTGATCCACTGGCCCGACGAGCCGACGTACGTCTCGACCGACCACCATGTCGTGCTGCGCGCGGAAGCCGACCGCGTCCTGCGCGACGCGATGGCGGACGCCGGCACGGGGCTGATCCGGCGTTGGCTGGTGTGGTCGGCGGTGGCGACGGCGACGATGCTCGACGGCCGCGGCACGGGCTGGTCCACGCCGCGCGCGTGGCGTTGCCGCCTGACCGCGGCCCTCACCGTCGTGGCCGTCGCCGTGCTCGGCGTCTGGGCGACCCTCGACCTGTTCGACACCCTGCCCGCCTTTCTGCCGGAACTTCCCTGGATGGGCGACCGCAGGTGGTTCGTCGAGCTGGCCGGAGGTCTGTCGGGCGCGGTCGTGATCCCGCTGGTGCCGGCGCTCCTGTGGGGACGGTTCCGGATCGCCGGAGCGGTCGTGGGGGTGAGCCTCGCGCTCCTGCTGCACGTCACGGTCGCGTTGCTGATCCTGACCGGGGTCTACCAGGCGCTGGAGAAGCTCACCAGGAAGGCGCCGCGAGCGGCACTCGCGCTGGCCTGGGTCGCGGCGCCGCTGGTGCTGCTCGTCTTCGTCGCGGTGCTGCTCCAACAGTGAGGCGTGGCAAGGGATCCCGCTGCCACGGCCGTGCCCAAGGTCACAGAAGCGTATCGGGCATTTTACCCTTCAATCTTCACGAAAGGATCACAAGTTGGCTAGGTTGACCCTGGCCCGCACGACGTACTTCGAACAACAGGACGTCTCGTGCGCTCTCGTACGGAAGGAGCCCGTCTCATGTCGCCGGAACCCCTGCGCTCGCAGTCCTCAGGTGTCCCGTCAGCAGGTGAGGGAGAGGCGCCGAGCCGTGACGAGGTCCGCCGGCGGATCAACAGCCTCTACGACCGGGCCGAGAGCGACACGGGCACCTTCAACGCGACCCGCGCGCTGGCGATTCCGCGCCAGCGAGGCGGGGGCGGCCGTGGCTCCCAGGACAGTGTGGAGCCCGCGCTCTCGGACCTGACCCGACAGTGGTTCGACGCGGCCCGGGCCAAGTTGGGCCCGACCGTCGCGGCGCCGCGGACCGCAGGGCGCGGGCCGTCGACCCGGCCGGCCCCCGCGGCCCGCGCACCCCGGCCCGCCCGCCCCGCGGAACGTCCGGCGGAACCCCTCGCCCTTGAGGCGCCCAGGGCACCCAAGGCGACGGTTCCGGAGCTTCCCGCCGCGCCGGTAAGGGAGTTGACGGCCGGTCCGGCGCCTGCCGCCGAGCCCCGGCCGGACGCGGGGACGTGGGGCACGGGCCCGCAGCCGGTCCTTGACGGTGGTGCGACGTGGGGCACGGGTTCGCAGCCGGTCCTTGACGGTGGTGCGACGCGGTGGCCGCTGCCCGAGCCCGCCATGGCGCACGTCCCGGAGCCCACCGCCGTGTTGCCGACCGTTCAGGACTCCGTCCTCGGTTCCTACGAGGTGAGTCCCCCCGCGAACGACGGCGCGCTGTTCGGCACCGGACCGGCAACGGCGGGGATCGCCCCGTATCTCAGGGGCGGGGCGGCCGACCCGGCCCCTTCGTACACCGCCGAGTGGCCGATCGACGCGACGCCGGCGACCTATGAGGCCGCACTGCCGATGCCCCCTGAACTGACGCCGTTCGAACTGATGCCGTCCGAACTGACGCCCTCTGTACCGACGGCCTATGAGTCGGCAGCCGTTGCGGCAACGGCCGCTATGCCCGCAGCCTTCGCGTCGGCGCCCTCTGTGCCGACGTTCACGGCGCCGCCCGCCTATCCGACCTCTGAGGTCGCGACCCCCGCCCCGGCCGTGAGCTTCGCTCCCACGCCCCTCGAACCCCCCGTCACCCCCGCCGCGTTCGATCGCCCCGCACCACCGCCGGCGGACGTCGCCCGCAGCACCAAGGCCGAGCGGGTGATCGACTTCGCCCGGGCGCAGATCGGCCGGCCCTGTGTCTGGGGAGCGGCAGGGCCGGGATCCTTCGACGCCCCCGGTCTCTCCCAGGCCGCCTGGAAGGTGGCCGGGGTGACGCTCCCGCGGACCGTCCAGGCGCAGGCCGGAGCGGGGATGCCGGTCACCCTCGCGGACGTACAGCCGGGGGACCTGGTCTTCTTCCACGACGACCTCAGCCATGTGGGCATCTGGACCGGGAACGGCATGATGATCCACGCCCCGGGGCCGGGGACGCCCGTCCGTGAGGAGTCGGTGTTCTTCGCCGGCCAGACCGCGATCAGGGGAGCCGTCCGCCCCGCCTGAGACCTCGCCGCCGAGCGGTGTCCCTGAATCCCTCATGAACCGAAGCTGAACATTTTGTGATCTCCGGGTGCACAACCATGCAGGGCTTCCCCGGGTCGAACTGGCGACCAACGGTGTTACCGCACCGTGCTCAGTTCCGTGGGGGGAACCTTGTCCATGATGGTCCGTCAGTTGTGTGGTGCGCTGCGCGTGCGCGGGGCCACTGACCTTTGTCTTGTCCTGTTGCTGGCAGCCGGTTTCGTGGCGCTGCCGGTCTTCGCGCTGCTGCCGTGGCTGGGGGGCTTCGCGGTGGCGTCGATGGTGAGTTACGCCGCCGACGAGGTGTTGCACGTCCGGGCGCCGGGGTTCGTGCGCCGGCTGGCGACGCTTCAGCTGGACCGCACCCTGCGGTTCGCCGTCCGTACGGTGATGCTGCTGGCGCTGGCCGAACGGATGGGCGCGTCGGACGCGCTGCTGGTATCCGCGCTCGCCGTGTTCAGCGTCCACTTCGCGCTGGTGATGCTGTACACCGCGCTGCATCACGCGGTCCGGCGCCGGCGGGTGCTGCCGTTGGTGGTGCGCAACCTGGACATGAGCGGGTTGCCGCTTCCGCAGCAGCCGCCGGCCGTCCTGTTCCGGCGCTTCCTGCGCAAGCTGCTGCACCTCGACCTCCCGGCGCACGTCGGCTTTCTGGTGGCGCTGGCCACGGGAACCCGCCAGTGGGCGTACGCCGGCTTCGCGCTCACCCTCGGCATCACCGCGGTGGCGGTGCTGGCGCTGGCGGGGCAGTACCTGCGGGCGCGGCACATGCCGGTGCGGGAGGACGTGTTCGCCGAGGTCAATCGTCAACTCGCGGCGTACGGGCCCGAGGTGGCGCTCTACTTCAGCTTCGCCGCCGTGTCCCGTGACTTCATGTACCAGGTGAACATGTGGATCGAGACGCTGGAGCGGCTCGACCGGCGCCCGCTGATCATCCTGCGCGAGCGGGCCTCGTTCCGTTACCTCGGCCGCACCCGACTGCCCGTCCTGTGCGTCCCCAAGGCCGACGATCTGGCCGAACTGGACCTGTCCGGCGTCCGCGTCGTCCTCTATCCCGGCAACGCCGGCAAGAACGTCCACATGTTGCGCATCGCGGAGGCCAAGCACGTCTTCATCGGGCACGGCGACAGCGACAAGCTGGCCAGCAGCAACCGGGTCAGCAAGGTGTACGACGAGATCTGGGTGGCCGGCCGGGCCGGGCGCGACCGGTACCGGCGGGTGCGGCACGCCATCAGCGACGCGGCGATCGTCGAGGTGGGCCGTCCGCAGCTGGCGCCGATCCAGTTCCACGCCGACCGCGTGCCCGGCCGTCGTCCGGTGGTCATGTACGCCCCCACCTGGGAGGGGTGGAGCGACGACGACTGCCACACGTCTCTCATCCCGATGGGCGTCCGACTGGTCGAGAAGCTGCTGGCCGAGGACGTTCGGGTCATCTACAAGCCGCATCCGCTCACCGGCAAGCGCTCGGCCGAGGCGGCTGAGGCCGACCGCGCCATCCGCGAGCTGCTGCACGCCGACAACGAACTCCGCCGGGCCGCTCCGGCGCTGGCCGACCTCGCCGCCGTCCGCCCGCGGCTGACGCAACTCCGGACCAGGCTCGACGAGTTGGCCGGACGCCAGCGCGGCGACGACGCCCAGCGGACCCGTGAGGCGCGCCTGCCCGAGCATGACGACGCGGCCGAGTGGCACACCCTGCACGCCGAGTGGCACCGCCTGTTCTGGGAGAGCCACGGCGAACTCCGCCACCACGTGATCCTTGAGCAACTGCCCACGCTGTACGAGTGCTTCAACCAGGCGGACATGCTCGTCAGCGATGTCTCCTCCGTGGTCGCCGACTTCGTCGCCAGCCTCAAGCCCTACGTCCTCACCAACGCCCACGACCTGCCCGACGAGGAGTTCCGGGCCGCCTACACCACCGCGGGCGGCGCCTATCTCCTCGACCGGGACTGCACCCGGCTCCCGGACATCCTCCGCTCGGTGCGCGAGCCGCTGAACGACCCGATGGCGCCGGAGCGCCGCACCCTCAAGGAGTACGTCCTGGGCCCGGACCACCCCACCTCCATGGAGCGCTTCAACACGGCCGTCAACGCCCTGGCGGACAAGGGCGCGGCGGAGCTCGCGGAAGACCGGAGACTCCTGGAGCCGACCGACCTCGTCGGCTGAGCGGATCGGCGACAGGTTGCCGACAGGTCCTTCGCATAGCCTCGTACGTGCGTAACCAGCTCGGGGAGGCATAGGTGTTCGGACGGGGCGCGCGGTGGTGTGCGGGAGCGGTGATCGCGGTCGGCGTGCTGCTCCTCGGCTCCAGCGCGCCGAGAGGCGCGGTCATCGGCAGACCGCTGCCGGTCGGCGCGGCCACGGACGTGGTGCCCAACCGGGTCATGACGTGGAACATGTGCAACCCGTGCAAGCAGGCCAACGTCGACCGGGCGGCGGAGATCGCCACGTACGCGCCCCAGGTCATCGGGTTGCAGGAAGCGTGCGCGAGTGATGTGGCGAGGATCCGGGACTATCTCCAGGGTCTGTACGGGCTGACGTACCACGTCGAGTACGGGACGGTGCTACAGAAGTGGGGCCGTTGCGGGGGAGTGCCATGGAACCCCGGGGGTTACGGCCAGGCGATCCTCTCGGCGGCGCCGATGACCGACCCGGTCCTCGTGGAGTATCCCGACGGCGGTTCCGAGGACCGCGGGTACATGGCGGTCACCACCACGGTGGACGGCCGGCAGGTCCGGGTCTTCAACACGCACTTCGCCCAGCGGCGCCAGGAGTCGGTCCGCGCCGAGCAGGCCGACGTGCTCGCCAAGGCCGTGGCCCGGTACGACCGCGCGATCGTGGTCGGCGACTTCAACGCCACGCCGGAGACCCCCGAACTCGCCCCGCTCTGGGCCCTGGCCGAGGACACCGACCCCCAGTGCCGCCCCACGGCCTCCGGCGCCTGCGACACGACGACCGACTGGCACAGCAAGTTCGACTATGTCTTCCTGCGCGATGTCACCTCCCTCCGGCACGAGGTCCACCCCACCGCGTACTCGGACCACGACCTGCTGCAAGCGGACCTCGACCTGACCTGAGGCATCGAGCCGCCGACAGGCGCCGCCAAGTCCTTGTCGCGTCTTCTTACTAACTTGTAAGTTAGAAGCATGACGACGAACGTGATCGACCCGGCGGCCTCCGACACCGACGCCGTGGAGGAGTTCTGCGCCCGATGGGAGCAGGCGTGGAACACGCATGACGGTGACGCCGTGGCGGCGATGTGCGCGCAGGACCTCGTCTACGACGAACCGGCGCTGGGGAGGACGGTGTACGGGCCGGACTCCATCCGGGGTTTCGTGGCGGGGATGGCCCAGTCGTTCCCGGACTACTCGTTCACGCGCACGGGGTTGTACGGGGAAGTGACCCGGCGTGCGGTGCTGGTCGCGTGGCGGTTCTCGGGTACGCACGCGGGTACCGGGCGGCGTGTCGAGTTCCACGGCGACGACCGCCTGGAGCTGGGGGAGGACGGGCTGATCACGGCCTATCGGTGCCTGTACGACAACAGCTTCGTGGTGAAGCAGATCAAGGGCGAGGCGGCCGGAGCGTGACGGGGTCCGTCGCACCCCGCAAGCCTGCCGCCCAGCGGCGCGCGGAGATCCTCGAAGCGGCGGACGCCGAGTTCGCCGCGAACGGGCTCGCGGGGGCGCGTCTGGAGGCCATCGCCGCGCGCGTGGGGGTCTCGCACCCGCGTGTCGTGCAGATGTTCGGCTCCAAGCGGAACCTGTTCCTGGAAGTCGTCCACGCGGCGTTCGACAGGATCGAGGCGACCTTCGAGAACGCCGAACCGACGCTCGTCGCCCTCGGTGACGCCTACGGCCGTCTGCTCCGGAGCCAACGCACCGTCGGCATGGTCGTGATGCAGGGCTACGCCGCCGGGGCCGACGAGGCCGTACGCGAGGCGGTGGGGCGCCGCCACCTCCAACTCCAGCACCTGGTCGCCCGGTTGTCGGGCGCGGACATGCTCCAGGTACGCACCTTCTTTGCGACCGGCCTGGTGCTGACGGTCACCCTGCTGCTCGAACTCCCCGACGTACGCGCCGACATGACCTGGAGCGCCTGGATCCTCGGCCTGGCGGCCCCGTCCGCCGAGGAGTCCTAGGCGTCGGCCCACCCGGGGTGCCCTGTGCCGTGGTGACAAGCGGGTGACGTAAAACTGAGTTCCCGTCAGCACCTCCTGAGGCCGGCCTGTCCGAGTCCCTAGCGTCCGTGGCATGGACATGGACAGCAGAAGGAGTGGAGCGTGGCGCAACGCCGTGCTCGCTGTGTTGTTGGCCGCCGGGACGCTGACCGCGGCGGCACCCGGTGCCCATGCGGACGGGGCGCGGACCGAGACCCCGGTGGTGTCGACGTCCCCGGTCGCCGGGGTGCAGGAGACGGTCGTGCGGGTGAAGGTGCCGTTGCCGGAGTCGGCGGGGCCGCGGCCGGTCGCGTGCGACTGGCTGTCGTATCTGCGGTACCGCGCCGCCGACGGGCCGGCCGCGGCGGCCGACGCCGACCGGATCCTGGTCGCCCAGCCGGGCATCCTGGAGGGGGCGGGGGCGTTCGACAGTGTCGCCCGGAACGTGGTGACGGCCGCCGCCGCCCGCGGCCGGCACATCGAGTTCTGGGCCCTGGACCGGCGTTCCAACTGTCTGGAGGACCGCACCGGCATCGCCTCCGGCGACCAGCACACGGCGGTCGACTACTACTACCGGGGTGCGGCCGTCGAAGGTCGTACCTTCGACGGGTACGCCGACAACGGGCAGCTGGGGTGGATGGCGCGGCTCGGCATCGAGCAGACCGTCCGGGACGAGTACGACCTGCTCGCCGCCGAACTGCCCGACCAGAGCGTGCGCGAACGCAAGGTGCTGTGCGGCGGGCACTCGCTCGGCGGCGTCGTCACCGGCTACTTCGCCACCGCCGACTTCGACGGGAACCCGGCCACCACGGCCGACGCCGGACACCGCCAGTGCGCGGGCTACTTCGCCCTCGACACCACCGTCTCCACCTCGCTGGCCGACCTCAGCGGCAGCATTCCCGACGACACCGACCTCCCCGATGCGGGCCTCGGCTACGGCGTCGTACAGGCCGGCCTCGACAGCGGCGTGCTGCCCCGTGCCCTGTCCGCCCCGGTGCTGCTCAACCCCGAGACCATGACCCTCCTCGCCATCGCGGGCCTCGGCGCCCTGAACGCCCCCGGAGCCGAGGCGGACCTGCCCCGCTACCTCCCCGCCAACCTCAACATCGAGGCCACCAACCGCTTCCTGTTCTCCAAGGACACCCCCACCTTCCTCACCGGCTCACCCGGCGTGAAGGACTTCCGGCTCACCAACGCGGCCGTGCTCGGCGCCCTGCTCGACGACAACTCCGTGCCTCTGGCGTTCCTCCAGAGCAGCGTCGGATTCTTCGACGGAGGACCGGTCGCCGACAAGAACTTCCCTGTAGCCAACGGGAGTTCGCAGCAGCCCGGGCTGTTCGGCATCGACTACAAGGCGATCCCGGACCGCCCGCACGGGCCGCTGTACACATGGCGGAATTACGACCGTGTCGGCGCCGCCGACGACCCCGGGTACCGGTCGGCCGACGGCACCCCGTTCACCGCCGCCGGCAAGGAGGTCACCGATCTCCGCGAACTGGCCCGCAGCCTGGCCGAGCAGCCGCTCGACTTCACCGAGCAGTACTTCCCCACCAAGCTCGTCACCGACCTCGAACTCGCCGGCTCCCCGCAGGTGAAGAAGCTCGTCGTGCATCCCGAAGGGCTCTCCGCCCACCCCACCCTCACCGTCCTCGCGGGCGACGGACTGCTCGCGGGTCGCGTTCCGGACGACCTGCACCCGGTCATCGCCCCCGGCTATCAGCACCTCGACGTACTGACCGCCGCGCCCGTACAGAACGACGGGCGCCCAGAGGTCGTCTCCAGCGGGCTCGCCCGGTTCGCCGACACCCTGAACTGACCGCCCGAGAACCAGACGTGGGGCCCGGGAGGAGTAACACCTCCCGGGCCCCTTCTCGCTCCGTCAGGCTCAGACCCTGCCCGCCGCGAACGAGGCCGCCGCGTCGGCGTTCGCCGTGTAGCCCAGATGCGCCCCGACGTCGTTCCCGCCGTTCTCGCAGACGGGGTCGCCCGTGGCGCAGAAGTCGATCGTGCGGCTCTGGTAGACGCCGGTGACGCTCTTGCCGAGGGCCCGGATCGGATTGCCGAACAGCAGCACGGCGGCGACCTTCGGCTCGACCGCGTTCGGCAGGGTGGCGACGATGGGACTGCCGACCACCGCGCCCTCGCTGCTGATGCCGATGGAGTTGTCGACGACGTTCGCGCCCTGCGAATAGCCGACGAGGACGAAACGCTGGTTCGGACAGGAGGCGGCCTGTTGCCTGACGTGATTCACCAGATCCGCGTTGCCCTGTGCGGCAGACGTCAGGGAGAGGTCCGCCGGATAGTTCACCTTGTAGCTGGAGAGGGTCTTTCCGGTGATTTTCTTTTGCAGCGCGGAATACACGGGGTCGCCGACGATGAGGCCGAGCGTGCCCGGCTCGAACGTGCCGCGGGCCGCGACGACGTCGATGTCCGTGCAGGCCGCGGCCGAGGCCGCGGGTGCGGTGAGGGTGATGACGCCGGCTCCGCCGAGCAGCGAGAGCGCGGCCAGGCATACACGGATACGCATGGAATCCTCCGCGATGGGGGGCGCGGGATGCGCCTGCGAAAGGGGACTTCCTCAACGTATTCGTGATGCCTGAAAGGGTGTTATGGACGCGATTATGGAAGCGGTGCGATTTTTTATTGCGGGATGAGTGCCGGAAATCAGTTCGGTCGCGGTTGCGTGGATTCCGCGCGCAGCGCCAGGATCATCTCCAGGCGGGCGTCCGGATCGTGCAGGGCGTCGCCGAACAGCTTCTCCAGCTGGCGCAGACGGTAGCGGACCGTCTGCGGATGGACGTGCAGTCGGCCGGCGACGTCCGGGACGTTGCTGCCGCTGAGCAGCCAGGCCAGCAGCGTCTCGCTGAGCCGTGCGCGCTGCCCCGCCGACACCGTCTCGAGCGGGGCGAGGGCGCGGGCCCCCAACTGGCCGAGCAGCGGCTCGTCGGCGTGGAGCAGCAGCGTCGACAGATGGTCGGCGCAGCGCACCACGTCCTGCCGGGGGAGGATGCCGCGCCCCATCAGCCCGAGAGCCCGGGTGGCCCAGCGCAGCGACTGCGCCGCCTCGCCGAGCGGCACCGTCGGACCGATCGCGGCCGGACGCCCGCGTAACGCGAGGGTGAAGCTGCGGCCCGCCCATCTACCGGAGCCGTCGGGATCGGGCACCAGCATGCGGGGCGGCCGGGACTCCATGTCCACCAGCGCCCCCGACGAGGCCAGCGGCCGGTCCTCCTCGCGCCGGTCGGGGGCGCCGGCGAGCACCACGACGGCGACGTGCCGGGGCACCGTCCACCGCGCGCCGTGCGCCAGCTTCTGCACCGCCTCCGGCGCCACCGGGCCCTCACCCAGCAGCAGTTCGAGCAGCCGCCGGCGGCGCCGCTCCAGCTCGTCGGTGCTGCGCAGCTGGCCTTCCGAGTAGCCCGCCGCCGCGGCCTCGGCGACCTCGTGCACCGTCTGGAACGCCAGTTCGCCCAGCGCGGCCACGACGGTCGAGTCCAGCCCGAGTGTCTCCGCGGTGCGGCCCATGCAGCGCCAGGCGTGCATGCCGCCCACGCGCAGGGCGGACTGGAGCACGTCCAGGCTGCGGCCCTCCCGGGCCACACCGCGCCCCAGGGCGTAGTACGTCGCGGCGATCGACTCCCCGTCGTCGCGCGGGTCGGCGATGTGGTCCACGAACAGGGTGAGCGCCTGCACCACCCCGGCCCTCAGGTTTCTGCCGTACGGCCCGTCGGGCGGCTGGGCGTACTCGGGGACCTGGCGGCGGACCTCCTCCTCCACCTGGTCGGCGACGGCGGTGAGTTGGGCGCGCAGCAGCCCGGCCAGCTCGGCCGGCACCTGGGTTGCCCCCGTGCCGTTCGTCAGGTCGCGCGGGGTGGGGAACGCCATCGCGGACACTCCTTTCGCCCGGAGTCGGCCGGCCCGCGCGGTGTTGCCCGTGGGGCGAGTGGGACGTCCTGGGTTGGACGGGCGTCCCCTCCGTTCCGTTCCGTGCCCCCATGGCACCGACATCACTCCGGCACGCCCAGGGCACGGGCGAGCATCGGCCACGACGCGGTGAACTCCCCTTTCCAGTAGGCCCAGCTGTGCCCTCCTCCCGAGTAGAAGTGGCTCGCCACCGGGATGGCGAGCCGCGCCAGCACGTCGGCGAAGGTGTGCGCGGACGGCCACAGGGCGCTCTCCAGCACGCCAGGCAGCGGATCGCCGCCGCCCCCGAGGAGACCGCTGCCCTGGGAGACGTACAGAGAGGTGCCGCGCAGTCCGTCCGCTCGGGCACGGGGATTGAAGTCCCGCCAGATGAGCAGGCTGAGGATCGGATTGCCCCACAGGGAGGCGGCTGGGAGGTTCTCCCGGGCCACGATCGCGTCCACGATGGCGGGCACCCCGGGCGCGGTGGTGTCCAGGACACCGCTGTAGGAGGCCGCGGCGGCGAACGCGCCCGGATGCCGGGCCGCGTGCGCCATCGCCCCGTACCCGCCGGTCGACACCCCGGCCACTGCCCGCACACCGGAGGCCCGGTAGTCCCGGGCGAGCAGCGCGGGGACCTCCGTCACCTGGAAGGTCTCGTAGTCGGAGCCGTCGCGCCAGACACTGGGAATGCCGGTCGGCCCCGCGTCCGGCATCGCCACGATCAGCTCGCGGCCCTCGGTGAACGCCTCGATGTCCGTCTCCCGCGTCCAGGACGTGTAGTCGTCGTGGGCGCCGTGCAGGAGATACAGGACCGGATACGTCCGCGTCGGCTGGGTGCCGAAACCCGACGGCAGGATCAGCCGCACCGGCGCGCTGCGCCGCAGGGCGGCGGAGGGCACGGACACGTCGAACGTACGCGGCCCCACCTGGGTCGCGGCCCGGGCGCGGCCGGTGCCGGTCGCGGTGCCGAACAGAACGGCCAGACCGGCGGCGGTCGCCGCCTTGGCGACGGTGCGCCGGGACACTCTGGTGATGCGGTCGGGCATGGCGGCTCCTCGGGTTCCGGTTCAGCGAGCGGGGGCGCGCTCGGCGAGCGCCCGGTCCAGATGAGTGGCGATCTCGTCGACGCACGGCGGGTCGAGCAGCGCCAGATGATGACCGTGCACGGGTACGACCTCCAGCCCCGGGCACACCTCGTCCCAGCCCAGCGTCTCGTCGTCGCGTTCGTAGGCCGGGTCCCGCACCGTGTGCGGCGCCGGTTCGGTGGCCCGGTAGAGCAGCACCGGGCCGTCGTACCGACCGGGCCGGTGCGCCTCACCGATCCTCAGGTCCAGATAGGAGGACCGTTGGTGCGCCAACGCGGCGGGCGGCACGTCGACGGCCTCCCGTACGGTTTGGAGCACGGCGTCGATACGGTCCCTGTCGTCGTCCATCGCCACCAGGTCGTCGTACGGCAACTCCAGGCGCACACCGTAGGTTTCGGCGACATGCCCCGCGAACCCCTCGAAGTGGGCGCGGATCCGGTCGCCCGGCGTCAGCCCGGGCCGGGGGAGGGGGCGTACGGAGTCGATGAGCACCACGAGCGGTATGTCCCGTCCGGCGGCGGCCAGTTGCCGGGCGGTCTCCTGGGCGACGAAGCCGCCGAAGGACCAACCTCCCAGCAGTACGGGGCCGTTCGGGCGGGCGGCGTCGATCGCCTCGGCGTACCGGCGTGCCTTCTCCGCCACCGTACGGGCCTCGTCGATCCGGTCGAGGCCGAACACCGGCTGCTCGGCGTCGAGGGCTTCGGCGAGCGCCTTGTACACGGTGGTCGGACCGCCCGCCGCGTGCACGAGGAACAGCGGCGGCCGGGAGCCGGTGGCGCGCAAGGGACGCGGGGTCGCGCCACCGGCCGATCGGGGGAGCGCCTGCTCGACGCGGACGGCCGCCTCGGCGACCGTGGCGGCACCGAGCAGGTCGCGCAGGGACAGCTCGACACCGAACTCGCGCTCGACGGCGGTACGGACACGCACCGCCATGAGGGAGTCCAGACCGAGATCGGCGAGCGCGGCGGTGGGGGTGACCCGGGCCGGGGAATGGCCGGACACGGCGGCGATGTGATGGCTCAGTCGGGCCAGGACGGGCGAGTGCTCCCCTGTGTCCGGGGCGGCACCGTGGTCGACCACGGTGGGTCGCTGGGCCGCCGCCCCCGCCCTCCCGTCCGTCCACCAGTGCCGTGCGTGCCGCCAGCGCGGCCCGGGCAGGTCGACGACCCGGCCGGCCGACAGCGGCAGCGGTTGGCCCGCCGCGTACAGGGCGCCCAACTGCCCGGCGAACGCGGCCGATCCGTCGGCGTCACGGCGCACGGTGGCCAGCGCGAGCGCGCCGGGCACGGTGTCGGTGACCGCGCCCGTGAGCACCGGGTGCGGCGAGATCTCGACGAACGCGGTGTGCCCGTCGGCCGCCGCCGCGTCGAGGGCCCGGTCCAGGCGAACCGGGCGGCGGAGGTTCGCGGCCCAGTGCGCGGCGTCGAACGTGCTGACGCCGCGCGGGTCGTCGAGGACGGTGGAGTACACCGGGACCCGCGCCCGGCGCCCCCGCACCCCGGCCAGCGCCTCGGTCAGCGCCGGCAGCAGCGGGTCGACCTGCGGGGAGTGCCCGGCGCCCACCACCCGCATCGCCCGCGCGGCCCGGCCCTCCTGGCGCAGCCGGCCCACCAGCCGCTCGACCGCCGCCTCCGCCCCCGTCACCACCTTCTGCCGCGGCGAGGAGTGGACGGCGACCGCCACGCCCGGGAAGTCCCGCTCCAGCTGGTCGAGTTCGGAGTCGTCGAGGTCCACGACGGCCATCGCGCCACCCCGCAGCCCGTTCAGCAGCCGGGCGCGCACGGCGATGACACGGGCCCCGTCGCTCACGTCGAGGGCGCCGGCGCACACACCGGCCGCCACCTCGCCCATGGAGTGGCCGATCACGGCCGCGGGTTCGACGCCGTACGACCGCCACAGCTCGGCGAGTGCCAACTGCGTGCCGAACAGCAGGGGTTGGGCCGTCTCCAGTCGGTCCAGGCCGGTGCCGGACGCGAGGTGGTCGTACAGGGACAGGCCACCGCACTCCTCGGCGAGCTGCGGGTCGAGTTTTTCCACGGCGGCGGCGAACGCGGGTTCCTCGGCGAGCAGTCGGCATCCCATGCCGGACCACTGGGTGCCGTAACCGGAGAAGACCCAGACCGTGCCGGAGCCCACCAGGTCACGGTCGCCGGTCATGACCCGCTCGTGCGGCCGACCGTCCGCCAACTCGTCCAGGGCGGTGGTGAGTTCGTCGCGGTCGCGGGCCACGATCGCCGCCCGGACCGGACCGCGGCCGGTGCGGCCCGCGAGTGTGCGCGCCACGTCGGCGGGGTGCGCCGCGCGCCCCTCGGGTGTCCGCAGCCAGGCGGCGAGCCGGCCCGCGGTGTCGCGGACGCGCTCGGGGTCGGCGTCGGAGAGGAGGTGCAGACGGGCGGCGGGAGCGTCGTCGTCCGGGGCGGGAGGCGGGCCGAGGGGGCGCCATTCCTCCAGCACCACATGGGCGTTGGTGCCGCCGAACCCGAATCCGGAGACCCCGGCGGTGGCCGTGCCGCCGTAGCGGGGCCACGGCTCGGGCTCGCTCACCAGGCGCAGCCGGGTGCCGCGCAGGGCGTCGCCGTCTTCGCCGTGCAGGGAGGGCGGGATGAGGTCGTGGTGCAGGGCGAGAACGGTCTTCACCAGTCCGGCGACCCCCGCGGCGGCCTCCAGATGGCCCAGGTTGCCCTTGACCGAGCCCAGCAGCAGCGGCTGGTCGGGGTCGCGGCCGGGACCGAGGACCGCGTCGAGCGCGCCCGCCTCGATCGGGTCGCCGAGCGGGGTGCCGGTGCCGTGCGCCTCGACGTGGTCCACGTGCGCCGGGGTGAGCCCGGCGCGGGCGTAGGCCGTCTCCAACAGGGCCCGCTGGGCTGCCGGGTTGGGGGCCATGAGGCCGTTGGACCGGCCGTCGGAGTTGACGGCCGTCGTACGGATCACCGCCAGCACCCGGTCGCCGTCCCGCTCGGCGTGCGAGAGCCGTTTCAGCACCACGGCCGCGCAGCCCTCGCCGCGCCCGATGCCGTCGGCCACCGCGGAGAACGGCTTGCACCGCCCGTCCGGTGCGAGGGCGCCCGCCCGCCGGAAGGCGACCGTGATGGACGGCGACAGCAGCAGATTGACGCCCGCGGCGATCGCCGTGTCGCTCTCGCCCGCCCGCAGACTGACGCAGGCGTGGTGGACCGCGACCAGCGAGGACGAACAGGCGGTGTCCACGGCCAGGCACGGCCCCCGCGTGTCCAGGACGTACGCCAGCCGGCCCGCGGTCACGCTCAGCGCCGCACCGGCCGGCGCCCATGGATCCACCGTGTCGGGATCGGCGCCGGTCAACTGCCCGTACTCCGGCGCGGACACCCCGACGAAGACACCCGTGGCCGTGCCCGCCAGGGACGCGGCCGGGACGGCGGCGTGATCGAGGGCCTCGTGGACGACCTCCAGCAGGATCCGCTGCTGGGGGTCCATCACCGCCGCCTCGCGCGGAGTGATGCGGAAGAAGTCCGCGTCGAACCCGGCGATGTCGTCGAGATAACCGCCGTAGGGATGCGCGTCGGCGGGCGGGAAGGCGGTGAAGTCCCGCCAGCGGTCCTCGGGCACGCGCCGGATCGCGTCCACGCCCTCGCACAGCAGCCGCCAGTAGTCACCCGGCCCGTGCACCCCGCCCGGCAGCCGGCAGCCGACGCCGACGACCGCGACGGGCTCGCCCGGCGCACCCGGCGCCATGACCAGCGGCGCGGGCCCAGGGGCTGTACCGCACAACCGTGCCACCAGCGCCTGCACGGTCGGCGCCTCCCACAGCAGGGTCGGCGGCAGTTCGCAGCCCGTGACGCGGGACAGCTCCGCGGTCAGGGCGATCGCGTCCCGTGACGACATGCCCAGCTCCGCGAGCTGCCGGTCCATCGGCACGTCCGCCACGGCCGTACCGAGCCAGGACGCCACCCGCTCGGCGATGAGCTGCCGCACCGCCGCCGCGTCGAAGGCCCTCATCCGGCGGCCTCGGAGACGGGGCCGGCGGAGGGCGGGGGAGCCGGTGTGCCGTCTGCCTGCGCGTCGCCGGCTCGCTGATACGCCCCTTCCAGATACCGAGCCCGCGTCAGCGCCCGCGACACCTTGCCGCTGGACGTGCGGGCGACGGCGCCCGGCGGCACGAGCACGATGTCGGCGAGCCGCAGCCCGTGCCGCCCGGACACCGCGCCACGCACGGCCCGCACCACACCCGGCACGTCCAACTCGGCCAGGGACACGGTCCGTACGTGCTCGGCGACCACCACCACCCGCTCAGCCGCGGCACCCGGCACGGCGAACACGGCGAGCCGGTCGCGCCGTACCGCCGGATGCGCGTCCTGGGCCGTGGCCTCCAGGTCCTGCGGATAGTGATTGCGCCCGTCGACGATGACGAGGTCCTTGAGCCGCCCGGTGACGATCAACTGCCCGTCCAGCACCGCGCCCAGGTCCCCGGTGCGCAGCCACCGCCCGCCCGGCGCGTCCGGGCCGCCACCGAACTCCGCCCCGAAGACCCGCTCGCTCTCCTCCCCCCGACCCCAGTAGCCGCGCCCGACGTTGGGTCCCTGCACCCAGATCTCCCCGACCTCCCCCTCGGCCAGGACGGCACGGCCGACGGGGTCGGCGATCCGCACCCGCTGCCCCGCCGGGGTGCCGCAGCCGGCCAGCAGCACGGCCCTGGGGTCGTCGGGCCGCGCGGGCAGGGCCTTCCCGGCGGCGAGGGCGTCCCGGTCCAGGGCGAACCGGCCGAGCGGCTCACCCGGCCGGGCGGCACTGACGAAGACGGTGGCCTCGGCCAGCCCGTACGAGGGACAGTGCGCCGTGGCGGGCAGGCCCCGGTCGGCGAAGGCGGCGTGGAAGCGGTCGGCCGTGCCGGGGCGGACCGGCTCGCTGCCGTTGATCAGCGCGGCGACCCCGTCGAGACGCAGGTCGGCCTTCTGCGCGTCGGTGACGGCGCCGGCGCAGTAGTCGTACGCGAAGTTGGGTGCCGCGCTGAGGGCCCGCGGATGCGTGCCGAGCAGCCGCAGCCACCGTACGGGCTCGTTGAGGAAGGCGGCCGGGTCCATCAGCACCGACAGCGCACCGCGCACCACGGGTGCGGCGACGCTCAGCACCAGCCCCATGTCGTGGTAGAGCGGCAGCCAGCCCACACAGGTCACCGGGTGGGCATCGGCACCGTAGGCGCTCAGCGCCTGCCGGGCGTTGGCGACGACGTTGCCATGAGTGATCTCCACCCCGGCCGGAGCCCGCGTCGAACCGGAGGTGTACTGGAGATAGGCGATCGCCTCGGCATCCGGTGCGGCCGGCTGCCGGTCGCCGTCCGCGGCGTCGTCCGGCACCTCGTCGGCGCAGACGATCCGCATCGGGTCCGGCGCGGTCCGTGCGCAGAGCTCCGCCACCTCCTGCCGCACCCGACTCGTGGTCACGACGGCCGAGCAACGCGCGTCGGCCAGCACTCCCGAGAGCCGGTCCGCGTGCCCGGGCAGGCCGGGCGGATACAGCGGTACGGCGATCAGCCCGGCTGTGAGCGCCGCCAGGAACCCGGTGACGTACTCGATGCCCTGCGGACACAACAGCGCGACCCGCGCCCCCGGTTCGGCCCTCTCGGCGAGCCGGGCGGCGAGCGCGCGCACCCGCAGGTCCAGCCGCCGCCAGGTCAGGGTCCGGTGGACACCGCGGGAGTGCGGCGCCGGGTACTCGACGAAGGTGAGCGCCCGCCGGTCGGGCGTGGTCGCGGCCCAGTGCCGCACGTACTCGGGCAGGGTCGGGCACGTGGGGGAGAGCGGGGGGTGGCGGCTGTCCATGGGGGCGTGGCTCCTGAAGTCGCGGGGCGGGCGTGGAGGGTGGGGGATGCGCCTCGGTGCGGATCGCGGGAGGGAGGCCTTCTGAGGACGCGGGGCTCAGAGCGGGATGTTGCCGTGCCTGCGCTGCGGCAGCGGCGCGCGTTTGCCGTGCAGGGCGGCGAGGGCGCGGCAGATGTGGTCGCGGGTGTCGCGCGGGGCGATGACGGCGTCGACGTACCCGCGTTCGGCGGCGAGGTACGGCGTGCCGTGGGTGCCCTCGTACGCGGCGACCAGACGGGCCCGCAGCGCCTCGGGATCGTCGGCGGCGGCCAGCTCGCGCCGGTGCAGGAGGCCCACCGCCCCCTCGGCGCCCATGACGGCGATCCGGGCGCTGGGCCAGGCGAGGTTGATGTCGGCGCCGAGGTGCTTGGACCCCATCACTGCGTACCCGCCCCCGTACGCCTTGCGCACGACGACGGTGACCTTGGGGACGGTGGCCTCGGCGTAGGCGTACAGCAGCTTGGCACCGCGCCGGATGATGCCGCCGCGCTCCTGCCGTACGCCGGACAGATAGCCGGGGACGTCGGCGAACGTGAGCAGCGGAATGCCGAACGCGTCGCAGAACCGTACGAACCGGGCGGCCTTCTCGGAGGCGTCGATGTCGAGGACCCCGGCGAAGTGCAGCGGCTGATTGGCGACGACACCGACCGACCTTCCCTCGATCCGTGCCAGTGCGCACACGATGTTCGGCGCGAACAGCTCCTGCACGTCCAGCAGTTCACCGTCGTCGACCACCGCCCGCAGGATCGCGCGCATGTCGTACGCCTGCCCGAGCCGATCCGGCACGACGGTGTCGAGCAGGTCCCCGGCGGGGGCGTCGCCGGGCGCGTAGGCCGGTGGGGGCTCCAGGTTGTTGGCCGGAAGGTAGGAGAGCAGATCGCGTACGACGTCCAGGGCGTCGTCCTCGTCGGCGGCGAGGAAGTGTGCGTTGCCGTTCACGGCGTTGCTGGTGCGGGCGCCGCCCAGCTCCTCGGCGGTGGCGCGCTCGCCGGTGACGGCCTCGATGACGTCGGGGCCGGTGACGAACATGTGCGAGGCGCCGTCCACCATGACCGTGAAGTCGGTGATCGCGGGCGAGTAGGCGGCGCCGCCCGCGCACGGGCCGAGCACGACCGAGATCTGTGGAATCACCCCGGACGCCTGGACGTTGCGGCGCACCAGTTCGGCGTAGAGGGCGAGGGAGGTGACGCCTTCCTGGATACGGGCACCGCCCCCGTCATTGAGCCCGACGACCGGACAGCCCGTCCGCAGAGCGAGATCCATCAGGGCGAGGGTCTTCTCGCCGAACGCCTCGCCCATGCTGCCGCCGAACACGGCGGAGTCCTGGGCGAACACGCACACTCGGCGCCCGTCGACAGTGCCGAACCCGGTGACGACCCCGTCGCCGTAGGGACGCCGGTCGTCACCCCCGTTCGGCCGGGCCCGCACGAACAGCCCGGTCTCGGTGAAGGACCCCTTGTCCACCAGCCGCTCGATCCGCTCCCGGGCCCCGAACTCCCCGCGCCTGCGCGCCCCTTCCACCGTCAGCGCCCGCTCGCGGCGGCGGGTCAGGTCGGTGATCCGCTCCGCGGTACCGGGCGGAACGTGCGCAACTGCCTGCGGCGGGCCGGATGTCGTCGCCTCTTTGGTCACAACCACCTCCGAAGTGGTTGTCGAATATGGCAGCGCCGCGACGAATGTTTGAGCGAATTACTGGGGGCTGTGGGGGAGTTGAGTCCTCCGGAACGGAATTTCATCCCCGGATGACAAGGCGCCGGTCCTTCGGCAGCCTCTCCTGCACGCGGCGTCGCGCCGGCCGCAGGCGTGTTCAGCTCTCGCGTGCCCGGCGGGCTTCGGCCACCAGGTGGCGGGGCAGTCCCTCGCCCGCGCACGCGTAGTCGAACAGCAGGGCGCGGTAGCCGGTGGCGGTGAGTTCCGGCGCCATCAGGATCAGGGCCCGCAGATCCTCCGGCGAGCCGGACAGGCGCGCGCGATAGGCGGCGCGCGCGGCACGGAGGGAGACCTCGCCGGGCGCGAGCGCCAGCCCCTGTTCCACCCGGCCCACGGCCGCGGCGAAGTCGCCCAGTTCGGCACGTACGTCGGCGAGGTCCAGGTAGAGCGACCAGTTGCCGGGTTCCAGGGCCAGGGCACGTTCGAAAGCCGACGCGGCCCGGTCCAGGTCACCCGTCGCACGCCAGGTGCCCGCTCGTGCGACCTCGGTCCACATCGAGGGCCCGGCGGTGTCGGCGCGGTCGCACAGGGCGAACGACAGATCATGACGGCCACAGGCGCGCGGCAGCCGGGCCATGGCGGCCAGCGACTCAGGCACGGGGCTGCGTGCGGACACGACGTCGACGGCCCGGAACCAGGGCGCGAACCGGGCACGCATCTCCTCGGAATCCAGGTCGTGGCCGTAGTCCAACGTCCGCAGACAGGCCTCGGCCAGCGCCCCGGCACTCACCCCACCGAGCAGGCGTGCGTCGCCGAACCAGGGCGCCGCGCCCCACGCCACGTCGGGCCGCACCCCGGTGACCGAGCCGAGGGTCATCACCGCGTCGTCCATCGCTCCGTCGAGAAAGAAGAAATAGGCCTGGGCCGGCACCGTGCTCACGGAGCCGTCGCCCGCGAGCCCCGCCTTGACCTGCGAACGTCGCTCTCGCCACAACTCGGCGAGCACCTCATAGGGCTCCGCAGCCGCCGGCGCCGAGGCGACGGCCCCCACCAGCATCCTCACGGCATCGACCGGGCTTCCGCCGCAGTGCGCCATCACACCGGCGAGAGCGACTCCCGCGCGCACAGACTCATGGGACATCGACAGAGGATATCCATGGCCAAAGGTTGGCGGTGATGGCCGGCCACACATGAGCTCGACCTGGATGGTTACCCGGCGGCCATGAGCGAACGGCAGAACCTCGGGCACGGGAACGGTGAGCGGCACTCCCGGTCGGTGCGGGACGCTCCCGGTGACGAGACGGAACGCGGCGTCACCGCCCCCGACACCGACGAGGAGCGGTTCGGACCGCCCCCCGAGGTGGAGCGACGGGCGCCGGACTCGCCGGCCAAGCTGCCCGCGAAGGCGTGGGTGGCCGTGCTCAAGGGCAGCCTGCGCGAGTTCAAGAACGACGAACTCGCCGATCGCGCCGCGGCCCTGACGTACTACGGAGTGCTGTCGCTGTTCCCGGCCCTGCTGGTGCTCGTGTCCCTGCTGGGCATCGCGGGCAGGTCGGCCACGGACACCGTGCTGGACAACCTCAGGCAGCTCACCCCCGGCTCGGCCCGCGACATCATCACCCGGGCTGTGCAGCAGTTGCAGGACCAGTCCGGTACCGGCTCGGTCATGGCGATCGTCGGCCTGGCGCTGGCGGTGTGGTCGGCGTCCGGCTATGTGGCCGCCTTCATCCGCGCCGCCAACGCCGTCTACGACATGCCGGAGGGGCGCCCGGTGTGGAAGGTGCTTCCGGTTCGGCTCGGGGTGACCGTCGTGCTGATGGTGCTGGCGGTGGCCAGCGCGCTGATGGTGGTCTTCACCGGCGCCCTGGCCCACCAGGCCGGGACCGCCCTCGGGCTGGGAGACACCGCGCTGACGGTGTGGGCGATCGCCAAATGGCCCGTCCTCGTCCTCCTCGTCACGATCATGATCGCGATCCTGTACTGGGCCACGCCGAACGCCCGGGTGATGGGATTCCGCTGGATCACCCCGGGCAGCGTCCTGGCCCTGCTCATCTGGCTGGTCGCCTCCGCCGGCTTCGCGCTGTACGTCGCCGGCTTCGCCTCGTACAACAAGACCTACGGGACCATGGCCGGCGTCATCGTCTTCCTGATCTGGCTGTGGATCAGCAACCTCGCGGTCCTGCTGGGCCTGGAGTTCGACGCGGAGACGGCACGGCAGCGGGCCGTGGCGGGCGGCCTCCCGCCGGACGCCGAACCGTACACCCGGCCCCGCGACACCAGGACCTGGGACGAGAAGGACCGACAACGCCTCGCGGACGGCCTCTGAGACGCCCCCGGCCGGGGCCGGGAACCGGGCGGCGCGTCGCACTCGTGTCCCGGGTACAGGTACACGGGCCACGGCTGCGCGCACGGGGGAATCATGCAGATCATCGAGGTGACCGGATACGCCGTCTGCTCCGCCGTGATCACCATGCGGCGGAGCGGCACCCCGCTCGAATTCGTGATCTTCCCGATGCTGCATGTCGCCTCGCCGACCTTCTACTCCCAGGTCCGCACCAGACTCAGCGCCTGCGACCTCATCGTCCTGGAGGGCATCAGAGGCCGCTCGGTGGGCGTGAGTGCCCTCACCCTCGCCTACCGATTCGCCCCACGGCGTCGGCGCAACGGCCTCCAGGAGCAGCGCGACGACGTGTTCCTTCCCGAGTCCGTACCGGTCGTCAACCCGGATGTGACCGCGGCCGAGGCGATGGCGGACCTCAGGACACTGCCGCGTTGGCTGTACGTGCTCCTCATGGTCGCGGCTCCCGTGATGGGCCTCGTGTTCGCTCTGCGCGGTCCCCGGGCCTTCCTCGACGAGGACCTGGCCGTCGATGATCTGCCGCAGACACCACGGGCGGAGCTGCTCGCCGACGACCCCGTGGAACACGCCATGACCGGCCGGCGTGACGAACGACTGCTCGCCGCGCTCGGCGAGATCCACACAGAGCGCGCCGACGAGCCGATCAAAGTGGCCATCGTCTATGGAGCCGGCCATGTCCCGGCGATCGTCTCCGGCCTGATGGACCGTTACGGCTACCGGCCTCGTGAGGGGCAGTGGCTGACCGTCCTCGTCCCTGAGTAGACCTCCGCTCAGCGACCCGTCGAACTTCGGCCAGAGGCTCCCCGGTCCACGGGCGCCCGATGCGTAGATCGTCCCAGGCGGGGCACTTGGGATTCTGCCCGGCGCCGCCGGGTGCCGAGCGGCGGTGTGAGAGGGGAACTCATCATGATTCTTCCGGCGGAGAGAGAGCTGCGTGTCGCGCTGGCACGGTTCGCCGAGGCGCGCATCGATCACGACAGGCTGGCCACCGGTCGCAGCGGTCGCGCTCTTGAGGACGCCACGTACACGCTGTGCGTACTGACCGGCGCCCGTACCGCTGAGGATGCCCTCGCCGTGGCGGACGCGCTGCTGCGCAGGTACGGCGCCGAGGCCGCGCGCGCGAAGAAGGACAAGACGCTGGCCGCGTAGCAAAACCGTACGACTCGGTCTAGGTTCGTTCCCGGAGCCGGGCGCATGCCGTCGTCCCGGCTCGTCCGGGAAGGATCGGATCCTCATGCGTTACGCAGTTCTCGGTACCGGCATCGTCGGCCGGACGATCGCCACCAAGCTCGCCTCGCTGGGCCACGAGGTGGCGATCGGTACGCGTGATCCGCAGGCCACCCTGGCCCGCACGGAACCCGACGGGATGGGCAATCCGCCGTTCGCGGTCTGGCACACCGACCACGCGGACGTCCTGCTGAAGCCGTTCGCCGAGGCCGCCGCCTTCGGTGAGACGGTGGTCAACACCACCGCCGGAGGAGCGGCCCTGGACGCGCTGGACGCGGCGGGCCGTACGAACCTGGTGGGCAAGGTGGTCATCGACATCGCCAACCCGCTGGACTTCTCGGCCGGTATGCCGCCCACCCTGGACCCGGTCAACACCGACAGTCTCGGCGAGCAGATCCAGCGTGCCTTTCCCGACGCGAAGGTCGTCAAGACGCTCAACACCATGAGCTGCCCCGTCATGGTCGAGCCCGCTCGTGTCGCCGGCCCGCACAACGTCTTCGTCTCGGGTGAGGACACCGGCGCCAAGAAGCAGGTGACCGAGTTGCTGGTCTCCTTCGGCTGGCCCGAGTCCAGCGTCATCGACCTCGGCGGCATCGAGACCGCCCGGGGCGTCGAGATGGTGCTGCCGATCTGGCTGCGGCTGATGGGCACGCTCGGCCATACCGACTTCAACTTCCATGTCCAGGTCGCCCGTTAGAGCCTCGGCGGAGCGGCGTCCGGCCCGCCGGTCCCGGTCAGGTGGGCAGGAGGCGCGGCCACCAGGGCGGGACGTTGCCCGGGCACAGCGGGGCGGGGTAGGAGTCCGGCATACCGAGCCATGTCACGAGGAACCAGGTCAGGCACACGGCGAAGAGAAGCCCCGTGGCCCAGGCCGCCCCGCTGTGCCGTCGTCCGAGGGTGCTGTGCAGGACGATCCACGGCAGGGCGGCGGCGATCCAGATGAGCGGCGTGAGCACCAGCAAGGTCATGCCGTTGGCCGCCGCACCGCCGCCGATGTCACACGCCGCCCAGGCCCTGCCGATCGCGGCGACGGACACGGCCGCGGTCAACCCGCCGAAGAGGATCCCGGCGCCCGTCCCCCTCAGCCCACGGCTGGTTGCACCCGACGTCCCTGCCCCCACGCCCGCCTCCCCCGCGTCGTCGTTGAGGCGGAGGCTACCAGCGCCGCGGAGCGGTTCCGCGACGCCCACAGTGACGGCCGCTGCTGACGGCCAGGGCCTTCAGCGCAGCCGACGGGCCCGCAGCACCACGTCGTCGGTGTGGTGCGCGCCCGCGCCGCCGCCCGGAGCCACGCGGGGCCGCTGTTCGTCCACCTGCACCTCCCAGTCCGCGTCGAGCAGCGCGGCGACCATCGAGGGCCAGACGTAGTCGGCCGGGTCGAAGCCGCTGTCGTCCGCCGACCGGCCCTCCATGCCCGCGTGATGCACGAGCAGCAGCACGCCGCCGGGTGCCACGGCATCGAGCAGCGCGCGTTCGGCCGCCGCGTCGGGGGTGCGCAGCAACGCCGGGTACTGCGCGGAGACCAGGTCGAAGGAGGCCGGCGGGAGGGACGCCTCGGTCAGTGCGGCGTGCGTCCAGCGCACGGTGACGCCGGCGTCCCGCGCGTGCCCGGCCGCCCGCTCCAGCGCCACGCCCGAGACATCGAGCGCGGTCACCTCCCAGCCGGCGCGCGCGAGCCACACGGCGTCGGCGCCCTCGCCGCAGCCCACGTCGAGCACACGTCCGGGGGCGAGCCCGGCGACCTCCGCCACCAGCGCGCCGTTGGGCTCGCCGCTCCACAGCTGCTGTCGGTCGGCGTAGCGGGTGTCCCACTCCGCCCGCACCGCGGGGTCGCCGGCATACGCGTCGGCAGGCGAGGAGGACGTGGCGGGGACGGGCGTCGGTGCGGTGATGTCGTCGGTCATCGGACCACCGTCGCCCCTGGTGCCCCGGTCACGCCACACTCGTTGCCGGACCGGCAAAAACGGCGTTCCGCGACCGCTCGGGGTCAGCGGCCCCTGCGGACCCGGGCCGCGGCACGGGCCTCCGCCGCCTTACGGGCCTCGGCGGCCTTGCGGGACTCCTTCGCGGGGCGGCCCGTACGGTCGCCGAGGCCACGGAAGGGGACGTTGCCGGTGGTGGTCTTCGGCCCGGCCGGCGGGCGCTTCGCGCCGGTGATGGCGGTCAGCTTCGCCTCGCCGGAGCGCACCTGGGTGACCGTCGGCCGGATCCCGGCGTCGGACATCATCCGGTTCACGTCGCGTCGCTGGTTGGGCGTGACCAGGGTGACCACGGTCCCGGACTCCCCGGCGCGAGCCGTGCGGCCACCGCGGTGCAGATAGTCCTTGGCGTCGGCCGGCGGGTCGACGTTGACGACGAGGTCGAGCGTGTCGATGTGGATGCCGCGCGCGGCGACGTTGGTGGCCACCAGCACGGTGATCGCACCGTCCTTGAACTGGCCCAGCGTGTGCATGCGCTGCGGCTGCGACTTCCCGCTGTGCAGGGCAGCGGCCCGGATGCCGCTCGCCCGGAGATGGCGGGTGAACTGGTCCACGCCGGCCTTGGTGTCCAGGAACATCAGGACCCGGCCGTCCCGCGCGGCGATCTCGGTCGCGGTCGCGTACTTGTCGGCGGCGTGGATGTTCAGCACATGGTGTTCCATCGTGGTGACCGAGCCCGCGGCGGGGTCGACCGACGCGAGCACCGGGTCATGCAGATAGCCGCTCACCAACTGGTCCACGTTGCGGTCGAGCGTGGCCGAGAACAGCAACCGCTGACCGTCGGGGCGCACCCGGTCCAGGATCTCCGTGACCTGCGGCAGGAACCCCAGGTCGCACATCTGGTCGGCCTCGTCCAGCACCGTGATCCGCACCTGGTCGAGATGGCAGTCCCGGCGCTCCACGAGGTCGGTGAGCCGTCCCGGCGTCGCGATCAGTACGTCGACCCCGGCCCGCAGCGCCGCCTGCTGCCGGTTGATCGACAGCCCGCCGACCACGGTCGCCAGCCGCACCTTGAGGGTCTGCGCGTACGGGGTCAGCGCGTCGCTCACCTGCTGGGCGAGCTCCCGGGTCGGCACCAGGACCAGCGCGAGCGGCCGCTTGGCGTCCGCTCGCAGGCCCGCGGTCCGGACGAGGAGCGCCAGCCCGAAGGCCAGCGTCTTGCCGGATCCGGTCCGGGCGCGGCCGAGGACGTTGCGGCCGGCCAGGGCGTTGGGCAGGGTGGCCGCCTGGATCGGGAAGGGCTCGGTCACACCGAGGTCGGTCATCGTCCGCGCCAGGTCCGGCGGCAGCCCGAGCGCGTCGAAGGAGTCGGCCGGAGGCAGTCCGGGCGACACGGTCGGTTCAGGACTCGACGGCTGCGCGTTCATGGGGGCACCTTCCTGATCTGGCGCCCCGGAACGATAGGAGGCCCGCACCCCTTGGCACGGGCCCCGGCGAAGTCGAAGCGTGCACCCATTTTATCAGCGGACACCCGCACGACCCGCTGCTCCGGACCGGCCCCAGGTCCAAGTGCCGAGACCGGATCGGACCGCGGGCGGGTTTCCCGGCCCGGCCGGCTCGCTGGTATGGGCGGACCGGCATGATCACCCGCCCGGCGGTGGGGCGGGCGGACGAGCGTGCCCGTCTCCCTGGTCCTGACCCGCCGGCCTCGCCGCCGTCCCGGTGGGTCGCCGGGGTCGGGAAAGGCAGGCTGTTCCGCCGGTACGGCGACCGCAACGGGCTGCTGCCGGCGCTGCTGGACGACGTCGAGGGGGAGTTCTACGACCGGTACACCTCGGGTCCGCCACCGCTGGGCCCCGGATCCCCGTCGAACGCGGGTCGCCCGTAGGGGGTGTTCCGGCGCGGACGTCGTGGGCGACCATGCCCTGCTCGCCCACGCCCTCCTCTCCTTCGTGGACCTGGAGACCTGGAGACCCTGGACCAGCTGTGCGACGAGGAGCGGGTCACCACCGTGCGGCTGCGGCGCGCCTGGGCGGATCTCGTGCGGCGGGTGACCGACGCCGACGCGGGCCGCCCCGGGAGGAGGTCGGTCAGGTGAGTTCGAGCAGGCCCCGGCGTACCGCCTCGGCCACCGCCGCCGCCCGGTTGTCGACGCCGAGCTTGCGGTAGACGCGCACCAGGTGTGTCTTGACGGTCGCCTCGCTCAGATACAGGGCGCCCGCGATGGCGCGGTTGCTGTGGCCGTCGGCCATCAACCGGACGACCTCCCTTTCCCGCCCCGTCAGTTCGGGCGCCGGGGCGACGACCTGTCCGACGAGTGCGCCGACCAGGTCCGCCGCGAGCCCGAATCCGCCCTCGGCGGCGCTGCGGACGGCGCTGAAGAGCTCTTCCGGCGGACCGGCCTTGAGGACATAGCCGCGTGCCCCGGCCTCCAGCGCCCGCACGGTGTCGGCCCGTCCCGAATAGCTGGTGAGCATCACCACCGGCAGACCCGGAGCCTGGGCGGTCAACCGGCGGATCGCCTCGACGCCGTCGATGCCGTCGTCCCTGCCTCCGAAGCGCAGGTCCATCAGGACGACATCGGGTGTCAGCGCCAGGGCGAGCCGCACGGCCTCCTCGCCGGTGCCGGCCTCCGCGATCACTTCGAGGTCGGGGGTGCCGTTCAGCAGGGCGCGCAGCCCCGCGCGTACGACCGCGTGGTCATCGGCGATCAGGACGCGCCGGGTCGGGGTCGTCATCGGGCCGCCGCCGCGGACAGGGGCGCTTGCGCGCGAGGCCGTACAGGCGTCGGAACCGTGGCCCGGATGCGGGTGCCGCGCCCTGGCGTGCTGACGACCTCCAGATCGCCCCCGTACTCGCGCAGGCGCGCTCGGGCGGCCAGCAGGCCGAAGCCCCGGCCCGCTCGGAGCGGACCGCCGCCGCGGGCGGGGTCGAAGCCGACACCGTCGTCGCACACGTCCAGTTCGACGCGGTCCTGGAGGCGTCGGAGCGTCACCGTCGCCCGGGTCGCCTGAGCGTGGTCGCGGACGTTCGCCACGACGTTCTGGGCGACCCGGAACAAGGCGGTCTCGGTGTGTTCGTCCAGCTCGACCGCTGGGTCTCCCACCGCGCCGAACCGCACCTGGGGGGCGTCGCCCGGCTGGTGCGCCCGGGCGCACAGCAGCCGCAGGGATCCCTCAAGTCCCGCTTCGGCGACGGACGGTGAGGCGAGGTCCTGGATGATCCGCCGGGTCTCGGTGAGGCCCGCGTCCAGGCCTTCGGCGACGGCCCGGACGTGGCCGCGGGCCGCGTCGGGCCGTTCGGCCCAGTCCTGCTCGGCGGCCTGCAACAGCATCAGACTGCCGGACAGGTCCTGCGCGAGCGTGTCGTGCAGGTCGCGAGCGATACGGGCCCGCTCCTCGAGCACACCGCTGCGATGCCGCTCGGCCGCCAGGACGTCACGCGTGGCGCGCAGTTCCTCCAGGAGACGCTCGCGCTCGGCGACGTCGCGCTGCTGGGTCCGGTACAGCGCCACCGTGCCCCACACCGCTGCCACCGGGACCAGCACCATCTCCGGGTCGAACCCGCCCGCGGTACGGGTCAGTTGACCGACGAGCAGGGCGGTGATCAAGGCCAGCGCCGCACCGGCGGCCCGGGGCGGGACGCTGCACAGCGCCACACAGGCCAGCGGCACGGCACACCAGACGTAGGCGCCGGTGAGGGGCGGCGGAGTGAGGAACACGAGGACCGCCCACAGCATCAGGAGGAGGGCGATCCAGACGTGCCGGGCACGCGGGCCCAGTCTGCTCCCCAGCGCGAGGCCCACCGCGTACGTCACGGCGAGCAGAGCGCTGACGGTCACGATCTCCCAGCACAGGGGGAGGTTCAGCCGGGCCAGGCGCACGGCCGCGGCACCGACGACCAGGAAGAACAACAGGTGCGGCAGCTGCCTCGGGCCGAACCCGCCGCGACGGAACGGCGCGAACGTGTGCGCGGGGCCGGGGTCGGACACGGCAAACCCCCTGGACGGAAGATCCATCGGGACAGGAGAACCGAGTCTATCCACCGCCTGTATGACCCATGTGAAGAGCGGTGCGGCCGTCACGCCGGACAGGAACCCGCGCAACCACCGCACCGCCGCACAAGGCTCAGGCGCCCGGGTGCAGTCCCAGTCGGCCGGGAGTGGGGGCGCCCTCGACCTCGCCGAAGTACAGGGCGAAGGTCTGCTTCCAGCGTTCCACCTCGGCACGGTCGGCCATGAAGCGGGGGAAGCCGTCGACGTGGGCCTCGGGGTACTCCCACAGGGGCTTGAGACCGGCCGGGGGAGCGATGTCGGTGCGCACCGACCATCCGTTGAAGGAGTTGTTCTGCCGCTCGGTCGACAGCTGCCAGTTGAGGAACAGCTTGGCGGCCAGCGGGTTCTTGGCCTGCTTGAGGATGGCCGTGCGCTGCCCCCAGCCCATGAACGGGTGCCCGTCGGCGACGACGAACCGCGCGGGCGACGACGCCGGGGCGACCAGCGAGCCCGCCGTGCCGATGCCGATCGCCTTCTGCCCGGCGAAGACGGCATCGCCGGGGGAATTGCTGCCGCGCGCGAACCGCACGTCCTGGGCGGCCAGTCGGGCCACCCAGTCCCAGCCGTACTGCCGGGCGTAGAGGCTGAACAGGTAGAGAACGGCGTCGTCGTCGTGCGGGTACGACGAGGCGATCCTGCCCTTCCACTTCGGGTCGACCAGCTCCTGCGGGGTGCGCGGGGCGTCCTGCCCGACGGCCGCCGTGCCGTACAGGAAGCTGAAGGCGATCGCGCCGGTGGCCACCCACGCGCCCTGCGGATCCCTGAACTTGTCGTAGACCTTCGAGAACCCCGCGGGCCTGTAGTGCAGCAGCCGGCCCTGCTGCTTCCAGCGGTCGAAGTCCTGGAGGGTCTGAAGCTGTACGACGTCGGGGACCAGGGTGTCGGTCGCGAACTGGTTGTCGACGCGGACGTCGTGGTACTTGCTGTAGTCGACGATCAGCGTCAGGTCGATGTCCGGGAAACGGTCCCGGAAGGCGGCCTTGGTGCCGTCCTGCTGGGTGGGGGTGTCACCGCCGGCGTAGACGACGAGCTTTCCGCCGTCCGCCACGGCGGCCTTGTAGAGCTCGTCGAGCGACCGGGTCTCCTCGCGGCCGGTGGAGCGCCCCGAGGCGCCGGGAGAAGCGGCGGCCGGGACCGCGGAGGCGGCCACGCCGAGCGCGGCGCCGAGGGCGAGGACATGTCGTCTGCTGGGAGAAGAGGGCATGCGAGGAGACCTCTCTGAGAGGGGGGTGGCGTGAAGGGCCCGGCGCGCGCCGCGGGCGGTGATCAGTGTGCCGCCGCCCGGCCCGTCCGCGCGTCGTCCGTGCGGAGGGAGGCGGACTCCGGGAGTTGGAAGACGCGTTCAACCGAACGGTTGAACAGGGAACCTCTCGGCGGCAGCGCACCGCCTGCCGCTGAGGTGCGGAACTCCTGATCCGGGCGCACCATTTGAAGTGGGGGCCGACCCACTGCGGAGGTGTCGCCATGCCCATGCTGCTCATCAAGGGGTTCTACGAGATCAAGGGCTCCCAACCGGACGGGGACACGGTGCATTTCACGGCCGATGACCCCGCGCAGTGGAGTCTGGTCGGCGGCGGACTGGGCCGCGCCGTCGAACACAACGCGGCGGGTCGTGCCTCGCTGCGGCTGGACGCGATCGACGCCCTGGAGACCCACTACGGCCCCAACCGTGTCCACCAGCCGTTGCAGTTCGCCCATGCCGCACGGGACGAACTGATCAACTGGCTCGGCTTCACCGATGTCCAGCACACGGACGAGAGCGTGACGGCCACCACCCCGGAGCAGGTTCCCGGGTTCATCCTCACCCGTGGTTCCGATGTCCACGGCCGGTGCATCGCCCTGGCCGGGCGCGGAACACCGCCCGGGGACAGCGGCCTGGAGATCGACGTCGACGCCGCCGTGCTGAGGACGACCCTCAACCACCACATGGTGACAACGGGGTTGGTCTACCCGACGTTCTACCGCAGCCTGTTCACCAGCCTGCGGGTGGAGCTGACCACCGCGGCCAAGGAGGCCCGGGAAGCGGGACGGGGCCTGTGGCCCGGCGATGTCACCACGACCGGGGCGAAGATCACCGGCCTGGCCTCGCTGACGGACGAGGCCATACTGCTCCCCAAGCTGTTCCGGCGGCTGGTGGACTACCTCAAACTGGACATGCCGCTGACGAGTTTCCCCGCCTTCCTGGCCGGTGTCGGGGACCGCTTCTCCATCCTGTCCACTGGGGAGCGGTGCGTCGGTCTGCACCGGGTCGTGGAGACCACGAACGGCCAGACCGTACGTATGACGCATCCCTCCGAGGACCTGCTCTTCGAGGACTCCTGACACCTGCACACCTGAAGGCCCTGGTAGCCCCTCAGGGGCTACCAGGGCCTTCAGGTGCACCACGTCACCAGCGTGGCTTGGCGACGTTGCCGTAGGACCACGAGGAGCCTTTCGACATCTCGAAGTGCAGGTGCGGCCCCGTGGAGTTGCCGGTGGTGCCCACCTTGCCGAGCTGCTGCCCGGCGGTGACCCGCTGGCCCGCCTTCACCTGGCGCTGCGAGAGATGGCAGTACGTGTAGATGTGGCCGTTGTCCGCCCGCAGGCCGATCCACTGGCCGTACGCCCCGCCCTGCCCGTTGGACCAGGCGATGGTGCCGCCGCGTACGGCGACCACAGGGACTCCGGAGTTGGCGGCGAAGTCCTGCCCGGTGTGCCGGCCGACGCCGTCGGGCTTCCAGGCGTAGTCGCCGCGCTCGAAGAACTGGAAGGTGACCTTGTGGCCGGGCACGGGGGAGGCCACATGTCCCTTGCCGGAAGGCCCCGCCGGGGGGTGCGAGTGCCCGTGTTCGACGGTGAAGTGGGCGAAGTGGCCGAGGGTGGTGAGGGAGGTGAGGCCGGGTTTGCCGTCGGCGTCGGCTCCTTTGAAGCCCTGGGCGAGTTGTTCGGCGCGGTAGGCGGCTCGGGTCTGTTCGCCGAAGAGGCCGGTGGCTCCGTCGGGGATCTTGTGGCCTCGTTTGATGAGGGCTTTCTGCACGGTGCGTACGTCCTCGTTCCGCTTGCCGAACTGGACGTTGGACAGAGCGACCATGGGGGACTCCTAGTACCCGTGGGGTGCCCGGTGCGGATCGGCCTGCTGGACGCGGGCGGCGAAGTTCGAGCCGGACTGGTTCACGTGGTAGCGGTGGCGCACGTAGTTGATCGTCGCGCACATGCAGGCGACCACGTCATAGGGCGTGTCGGCGGTGCCCGCCTGGTGGTACGCGGCGAACGTGGAGGGAATGCACTGGGTCGCGCCCCGGGAGCAGTTGAGCGGGTGGCCGTCGGCGGCGGTATGGCCGTGCGCGTTGACGTCCGTCGTGTTCACCCGGAACTTCGGGTGGTTGAAGGCGGACTCGCGCCGGGCGATGGTGGTGAGCGCCGGGACACCGAACTGCGGGTCCATGCCGGTCAGTTGACAGGCCTTGCGCGCATAGCGCCGCATCGCCGCCTCTCCCGACTCGTCGCCGGGATCGCGGAAGGTGACCCGGGCCAGGGCGAGCGCGCCCGCCCCGTCGGTGGACGCGTGCTCGTTTTCGACGGTGAAGTGGGCGAAGTGGCCGAGGGTGGTGAGGGAGGTGAGGCCGGGTTTGCCGTCGGCGTCGGCTCCTTTGAAGCCCTGGGCGAGTTGTTCGGCGCGGTAGGCGGCTCGGGTCTGTTCGCCGAAGAGGCCGGTGGCTCCGTCGGGGATCTTGTGGCCTCGTTTGATGAGGGCTTTCTGCACGGTGCGTACGTCCTCGTTCCGCTTGCCGAACTGGACGTTGGACAGAGCGACCATGACGGCTCCGCTCCCGGTCTCTGGTTCCGAATGCGATCGGTGGGTCCGAAGGTACGGAGGAGACGTCAGCGGGGCGTCATCGTGGCGTCATCGGGGAGGCCGGGAGGGGTTCCGGCCGAGTTGCCGGGGGCTGCGGCAGAGGGCGAAAATGGTTGTGGAACACCGTGCGTGAGGCGGTCAAGGTGGTGTCTGCGTCTCCCCGGCTGCGACTGCTCGGCCAGTTCCGGCTGGAACTGGGCTCCGAGAGCGTCGAACTGTGCCGCAACGCCCAAAGGCTTCTGGCCTTCATGGGCCTGCGCGGACGGGTCTCCCGCTCCGTCCTCGCCGGCACCCTGTGGCCCGAGGTCACCGAGGGACACGCCAGGGGCAGTCTGCGCACCACCCTGTGGAAGCTGCCGAGGGACGAGCCACCCCTGATCGGCTGCCATGGCGACGCCCTGCTGGTCACTCCCGCCCTGCGGGTGGACGTCCACGCGCTCACCCGGACCGCGCTGGGCGTCGTACAGGGCGATGGCACCGCACTCCACGCGCTGCCCCTGCTGGGACTCCTGACCGGCGAGGACCTGCTGCCGGGCTGGGACGAGGACTGGGTGCTGCTGGAGCGTGAACGGCTGCGGCAACTGCGGCTGCACGCCCTCGACGCGCTCGCCGAGGCGCTGATACGGCAGGGCAGACCGGCTCTGGCGGTGGAGGTGGCGTGGGCCGCCGTACGGGCCGAGCCGCTGCGGGAGAGCGCGCACCGGGCCATGGTGGCGGCGCATCTGGCGGAGGGCAACGTCGGCGAGGCGCTGCGGCACTACGAGGCGTTCCGCCGCCTGCTGGAGGAGGAGCTCGGGGTCGCGCCCTCGCCGCGGTTCGCGCGCATGCTGCCCCAACGTCCGGGAGACAGAGCGAGGCAGGCCACCGCGAGAAAGGCCGCACCATGCACCAGAGCGTTCGCGACTACTGGATCTCCTTCAACGACCCTCTCGAAGGGCGAGTCCACTTCATGTACCTGGACGTGAAGGGGTATGTGAGCACCGGAATCGGCAACAAGATCGACGAGACCGCGCGGGACAACTCCGCACCGACCGGTCAGGAGCGTGCCCTGTCCCTGGCCGCGGCCGGCTTGCTGCGCTGGCTGGTCAACGACGCGGAGACCGAGGCGACGCCCGAGGAGGTCGCCGCCGAGTGGGACACGGTCAAGTCGCGGCTGGACCTCGCACCCTTCGGGCACGGCAACTTCAGGCCGCCGCTGACGCGGCTGCATGTGGAGGACGACGAGATCGACCGCCATGTGTTCGCCAAGCTCGACGAGATGGAGACGGTGCTCACCCGGCGGGAGGGTTTCGGGGAGTTCGCTTCCTGGCCCGCCAACGCCCAGCTGGCCACGCTGAGCATGTGCTGGGGGATGGGCCCGAAGTTCCGCTTCCCCAAGTTCCAGGGCCATGTGGCGGTCCGTGACTGGGCGGGTGCCGCGGACGAGTGTCACTTCACGCCGGACGTCGGCACCATCCGCATCCGCAACAAGCTCGACCGGGCCCATTTCCTGCTGGCGTTGGACGCGGAGTCGCGGGGAGTGGCCGCCGATCAGCTCGTGCTGGAGGTCTCCGACGTGTTCGGCGTCCAGGGGGCACTGCTCGCCCTGGGCATCAAGCCGCTGACCCAGGACGGCGTGGACGGCCCCCTCACCCAGGGCAAGGTCAAGGAGTTCCAGGCGGCCAACGGCCTGGCCGAGAACGGGGCGTTCGACGATCCGGACACGGTGTCCGCCCTCGCGTCCCAGCTCTCCGGCCTCGGATTCACCGTGTTCGGATCCTGACCCTCGACAACCCTCGACACCGTGGGCCGAGCCGACACTCCGCTCAGCACACGGTGTTGGGGTTGAGAAGGTCCCGCAGGAACGCCTCGGGGCTGGGCACCATGTCCGCCAGGACGCCGAGGTCCATGCCCGGCACCAGCGGGAGGGGAATCGCGAGCGGGCCGAACACCACCGGAGCGAGAAGCTGCCAGTTCTCCATCTGCTGGACGCTGCGCAGCAGTTCCCGCAGCACCTCGCGCCAGTCCACGGCCGGAACCTGCGGCGGAACCGGGAAGTTCACCAGATGGCCGATCTTGCCGCCCCCGGTCGGCATCCGGCCGAGGCCCACCAGCGGGTCCTCGTGCAGCGCCGGATCCTCGTTGAGGTGCTCGCCCCAGATCTGCGTGCGCAGATCACGGACGGACACACCGAAGCGGTGGGGTGCGCCGCCGACCGTGCCGTCGCCCAGGTCCATGTCGAAGACGCCGAGGTGCAGCTCGGAATCCGTCGTGTGCGACCGGAAGTTGAGGTTGGCGCTGCCCGCGGCGGCGTACTGGTCGTCGACGATCATCAGCTTCGCGTGGACGTAGACCTGCAAGGCCGTCGCCGTCTGCTCCAGATGGAAGCAGTGGACGTTCGCGGGCGCCGCGGAGGCGATGCGCTGAAGGGCCTCGGCGCGCAGGGCCTTGTGGACGTCGCCCAGCCCCGGCGCGTCGAAGTCGCGCGCGGTGACCAGGATGACCTGGACACCCCGGGCGGCGGCGTCCCGCAGGTCGTCGACGAGCGGCGAGGGCCACAGGTACTGGTCCTCGATGTAGATGTAGTGCCGCGCCCGGCCGATCGCCTTGCGATAGGCGGCCGTGACGGTGAACTCGCCGCCCGGCAGGAAGGAGTAGACCCCCTTGCAGGTGAGGGTACGCAGCACCTGCACGGCCTGGGTGCCCGAGGTGGGCGACGGCCCGGGCTCCTCCGACGACGGGATCGGCACCGGCGTGGCGTCGATGCGGCTGGGCGTGGTGGGGTCGTTCCAGCGTTGGACGAGGGCCTGCCAGATCTGGGCGGTGGCGGGCCCGAACACCCCGCACTGCACGTCGTGCCAGCCGGGCAGGCTCGCCTTGACCCCGAGGAAGTCGGGCTCCCGCTGCCGGAAGGGGGGATCGACATGGGCGGCGTTGTCCCAGCGGTCGAGGCAGACATCGATCCCGCCGACGAACGCGCACGGCCCCTCGGCGGCCCCCTGCACCACCGCGCACTTTTGGTGGTGGGAGCCGAAGTGCCCCACTCGGGCGTCGAGGACCGCCTGGGCGCCCGCGCCGACCAGTGCGGTACGGAAGTCGAAGTTGTCCTTGGACGGCAGGGTGGGCACCCTGGGCCTGCGCACCGGAAGCGTGGAGAACTGCGAGCCGTACAGGAGCGCGCGGACGACGACACCGTCGGTGTGGAGCTTCAGCAGCCGGTCCAGGATCCCCGGTGTGCCCGCGGTCGCCGGGCGCAGCAGCTGCTCGGGCGAGAACCGCCAGCCGGCGAACAGCACCCGGTCACCGACGCCCAGCGCGTCCAGCCGCGCGGCCAGCGTGTCGTAGTACCCCTCGCCGTCGACGAAGAAGAGCACCAGGTTGTCCAGGGTGAAGGCGGGGGAGCGGAAGGGGCCCATCTCGGCGTCGGTGAGCAGCCAGTCCTCGGGTACGACGCTCTCCACGGGCGGGTTTTCGAGTGCCGCGCGCATCTCGTCCAGCTTCTGCACCGTCAAGGGGCCGACGTCGTCGATGACCTCGGCCTGGGGGACGCCGAGCACCTCGACCTTGAACCGGGCCACCGCGCCGGCGGTCTCGTCGCCGTAGTCGCCGTCGGCCCCGAACTGGGGCAGACAGTCCGGGTCCCGGTCGAGCAGGGCGATCTGTATCTTCTGCACGGCCGGGTCGTTGCGGTGCCGGGTCCGCGAGATGCGGTCCTGGTCCTGTGCGATCGCTTCCAGCAGCGCGTCGCCGGCGAAGAGCGCGGAGGTCAGCATCCCGGTTCTCCTTCACCAAGGTGGGGCCGCCTTCGCGTGGTCAGGCAGTCGGCGGCTGTGGCCGGAGCGGCCACGGCGGGGTCACGTCGTGCGGTGGAGGCCGTCGCTCGTATCGGCCGGTGCCTCCTGGCCGGACGGCGCTGGCGGCGCTGACGGCGCGGTGGGCAGGGGCGGTAGGCCGGCGGCGAGGCCGGGCAGCAGGACGGGCTCCAGGCGGATCCGCTCCGGGCGGGCCAGATATCGGTCCAGCTCCGGCGGCCGGTAGCCGGGCTCCTGGTCGTAGCGCTCCTTGGCGGGCACCGCCAGGAACTCGTTGCCGTCGGGCTCGCCCTTGTCGTTCGTCGCCGCCGCGATCGATCGGTGCAGCGGCTTGGACAGCCGGAACATCTTGGTCCGAGAGTTGTGCATTTTCCCCAGGGCGTCCGGCCGTACGCGGAAGTCGATGCTCTTCTCGGGCTCCATCTTCTTCGGCCCGGCCTCGCTGAGCGCGTCGTCGTCGAACTCCAGCCCGTGGCGGCGCGCCTGATCGGCCATCCACAGCAGGGGGATGTCGGACAGGCCCGTCTCCATGTAGCTGCCGCCGACATCGCAGTGCACCCCGGAGAACCAGACCTGCTGGAGTTCCTGACCCTGCTCGGCGGCGCCGGGCTGCTGGTGCCACAGGGTCGGCCGGAACGCCGAGCGCTGCTCGTCGATGGCCAGGGCGTGGAAGGCGGCCCTGACCCAGCCGCTCAGTTCGGTGTTGTGGAACGCCCAGCGGTGGTTGAACCGGTTGGCGGCCGGCTGGAGCAAGGCCGCGTCCGGGACCGGGATACCGAGCGAACCCACCGTGTCCCACACCCCGATGAAGCGGATCTCCGTCTCGCGCGCGTACGAGCGGCGGAACAGCGTCGCGGCCGCGCCGTTGGGCTGCTCGATTCGGTCGCGGTACAGCGCCCAGGCCTCGGGGATCCGGTCGGCGTGGTCCCGGCGCGGGATGCCGCAGTTGCGGATCAGCCCCGCCAGGCTGCGCGCGGTGAACGCGCCCCGGCTGAAGCCGAACAGGAACAGTTCGTCGTCGGGCTCGTACGTCTCGACGAGGAAGCGGTAGGCGTCGACGATGTTCCGCGACAGGCCCACGCCGAACGCGCCGCCCCGCAGGCGTTCCCGCCGAAGGGTGCCTACGCCGCTGTGGTAGTAGATGCGCTGCTCTTTACCGGCGGCGGTTCCCGAACGCAGGGACAGGGCCACCTTGGCGACGTTCGTCTTGCTGGGCTGGTCGGCGAAGTTCCAGGTGCCGTCGCAGCAGACGATCAGACGTTTCGCCATGACCATCCTCCTCGCGAGAGCGCGGAGCGGCATATCACACCACTTCCATGCTTGCACCGCTCTGAGGGGCGCGCCATGCGACACCAGTTCGGGTCGGTGACCTGCGGCGGTACAAGTGGCGAGCGCCGACAATCCGGCTAGGCTGGTGAGTTGCTGCAATCCGCAGACAGCCTGACGTCACCGCCGAACTCCTCGCCGTCAAGGAGGAGCCGCTCATGAGTGAGCCGGGTACCGTGGCACTTCCCGTCAAGCACGACGGTTCGGTCCAGGCGATCGCCTTCAGCCCGGACAGCACCCGCTTCGCCAGCGCCGGCAGCGACTCCTTGCTGCGGGTGCGCCCGATCGGCATCGGTGTCCCGCTGGACATCCCCGTCGACGGATCCGTGACCGGCATCGCCTTCAGCCCTGACGGCAGCAAGATCGCCGTAGCCGACTTCGAGTCGGTGTCGCTGCGTGACAGCACGACCGGCGCGGTCGTCTGGCAGGGCCCGCTCGATCCGGGGAACTCGGTCAACACCGTGCGGTTCGGCGCGAACGGACAGCTCGTCGCCGTCACCGACACCCTGGTCGCCGTACTCGAACAGGCCACCGGCGCGACCGTCAAGCGGACCAGCGTCGACCCGCCGCTGATCGCCGACGTGGATCTGAGCCGGGATGGCACCCGGATCGCGCTGGCCATCGACGAACGCCACGGCGGGAACCACAAGTTCGCCGGGGCGGCGCGGGTCCTCGACCTGGCCACCGGCACCGAGCTCGGGAAGCTGACCCCCGGCAACGCCGTCCACGCGGTCGCGTTCAGCCCGGACGGGACCAAGGTGCTGTGCTGCTCCGCGGACGACACCACCCGCATGTTCAAGGCACAGGGTGGGGCGGAGGAGTGGCGGCTCGGGGGCGAGGACGGCGACGAGGTCACCGCCCCGAGCTGCCTGGCGTTCGACCCGAAGGGCATCTGGACCGTGGTCGGCGGCGCCGACGGGTTCGCGCGGGTGCTGGAAGCGGAATCCGGGGCCCAGAAGGCCCGGGCGCCGAAGCTGGTCGCCGGTGGTTCGTCCCCTGGGGCCGTCACCCATGTGGCGTTCAGCCCGAACGGCAAGTTGGCGGCCAGTGCCTGCATCGACAACCTCGTGCGGCTGTTCAACCTCAACAGCGATGAGCTGTACACCGTGAGCACCGAAGAGGTGCTGACGATGCGGTTCAGCCCCAACGGCCGCTGGCTCGGCGTCGGTTGCTTCGACCGCGCGCTGGTCATCGACAACGGCGAAGCCAACCAGGGGTGATGCGCCATGGACCCGCACGAGCTCCTGCACCAGGTCGCCGACCAACTGCGCGCCCTGACCCGGGACGCCGTGGAGGGCCTGGTACGCGATCTGCCCGAACTCGGCGAGGATCCCTCCGCCGCCGGCACGATCCTCGCCGGACGGCTGCTCGCCGTGCACGACCGGCTGCCCGCCGGGAACTCGCTGGTGGAACTCGTACGGGAGATGCTCGGCGACCTGGGAGCCGGCTCGCCGGTGCCGTTGCGGCTGCACGGCTGGCGGCGGGCGCCCGGCGCGCCCCGAGGAGTGGCCCTGGTGCTCACCGACCCGTCCGGAGCGCCATCCGGGCGGGCCGTGCTCGGAGTGACCCCGGACGGGCCGGTGTTCGACGTGGTGGTCACCCCGGGGACCGCCCTCTCCCTGCCCGCCACGGCTACGCAGACGTGGAGCGCGGAGGCGACCGTCGCCGCCCCGCCCGAGGGCTGGGACGCCGCCTTCGGCCCCGGCCTGCCGCCCGCGCCTCCCGGCGGCACCGCGACCATCACGCTCCAGCGCACCGGGCGACTGGCCGCCGGAATGACCGACGGGCCGGGCATCGGCGTCGACGGAATCGGCCTCACGGTGACCGTGGCCCCGGGGGTGCCCGCGGCCGTCGAGGTCGAGCTGCGCCGGCTCACCGCCGCCCTCCTGCCGGCCGCCCTGGCCAGACTGGTCGGCCTCGGCGGTGGCAGCCCGATGTCCGACGGCTCCGGACCGGTCAACGTCACCGTCCGGGCGGACGGGGCCGCGGGCCTGCGCTTCACGGGGACCGGCGCGCTGCGCATCCCCCTCTCGCTGCGGGTGAACGCGCCGTCCGTGTCCACCCGGGGCGCGGCCCTGGAACTGACCTCCGACGCGGGCGGGCCACGCCTCGCCCTCTCCGTTTCCGCCACCGCCGGGCTGCCGGGGCTGCCCCTGCGGGTCTTCCTGGACGGCGCCGGAATCGACCTGCCCGTGGCGCTGTCACCGACGAGCCGCCCGGGCCTCGACCCGAGCCGGCTGCGCGAACTGTTCCCGGACGGCATCGGCACCGAGCTGAAGCTGCCGCCCGTCTCCGGCGGCGGTGTGGTCCGACGGACCCCGGACCAGGGATACGCGGGGCTCATCTCCGTCGACCTCGGGGTGCTGCGGGTGCAGGCCGTCGCGCTGTTCCGGCCGCCCGAGGGAAAGACGCCCACCAGCTTCCTGGTGCTGCTCTCCGCCCAGTTCCCGGCCCCCGGCATCCAACTGGGGCTCGGATTCGCGCTGGACGCGGTCGGCGGCCTGGTCGGCGTCAACCGGCGCGCGGACATCACCGCCCTCCAGCAACTGGTCTGCGACGGCAACGCCGACCATGTGCTGTTCCCGGACCGCGTGGTGGAACGCGCCCAGGAGATCACTGGATCCCTCGGCGCCGCCTTCCCCGTCGCCTCCGGCCGCTTCCTGGTCGGGCCGATGGTCCGCATCACCTGGGGCGGACGGATGGTGTCGCTGTCCGGCGCCCTCATCCTGGAACTGCCCGCCCCGGCACGCGCGGTCCTGGTGGGACGGCTGCTGGTCGGGCTGCCCGACCCGGCGGCGCCGCTCATCCGGTTGCAGGCGAGTGTGCTCGGCCGGCTCGAACCGTCCGTCCCGCTGGTCGAACTGCTGGTGTCGCTGTCCGGCTCGTGGATCGTGGGACTCGCCGTGCGGGGCGAGCTGTATCTGCTGGTACGCGGCGGCGCGCAGCCGGAGTTCGTCCTGTCCGCCGGCGGCTTCCACCCCCGCTACACCCGGCCCGCCCGGGTGCCCGCGCTGCGCCGGCTCCAGGTCGACCTGGCCCCGGGCAACGGGTTCGGACTGCGGATGGAGGCCTACTTCGCCATCACCTCCAACGCGCTGATGTTCGGCGGCCAGGTGCAGTTGGACGCCTCGATCGCCGGCTGCGGGGTGCAGGGCTGGCTGGGCCTTGACGCACTGTTCGTGTTCGACCCGTTCGCGTTCTCGGTCCACGTACGCGCCGGGGTGGCGGTGCGCGCCTTCGGCCACCGACTGGCCGGCATCGGCCTCGACTTCACCCTGGAGGGCCCGGCGCCCTGGCACGCCTTCGGCACCGGCAGCATCTCGGTGCTGTTCTGGGACGTCGAGCTGGACTTCGACGTCCGCTGGGGCTCACCGCCCGCGGTCGGCCAGCAGCCCGCGCGTCCGCCGATCGAGGCGCTGACCTCGGAGCTGGCGCAGGCGAAGGCCTGGGCGGCGGAGCGGCCGGCCGAGGAGCGCACCGCACTGGTGTTCACGCCCGCGGCGACCGAGAAACTGAACCAGGGGACCCTCGTCCACCCCGACGCCACCCTTCGGGTCACCCAGCACGCCGTGCCACTGGGCGTGCCGATCTCCCGGTTCGAACGGCGACCGGTGCCGGTGCAGACCTGGACGATCACGGAGATCACCCTCGGTACGCCGAGGTCCACCGCCGGACTTCCCTCGTTGGCCGAGCGGTTCGTACCCGGCGAGTTCTTCGACCTCACCGAGGACGAGCAGCTGACCAGGACCGCGTTCGTCAGCTACGCCGGCGGACTGCGGACGGGGCCCGACGACGGCATCCGCGTCGGCGTCGGGCACCGGGTCGACGACGGCTACGAGACCGGATACGAACCGCCCCTGCCCGAGCGGCAGTTCTCCTTCTGGCCGGGCTTCTTCCGCCGTGAGGCGGTCTACGCGGTCAGCGCCGCCGAGCGGCTGGAACGGTGGCGCACGCCCGAGGCGGCCGTCAAGGTGCGCCCGCCGACGCTCAGCGTGGCCGCCGCCGACACACTCCAACCGCTGCTGGACGACATCACCCTGGTCGACGCCACGACGGACGCGTGGGAGGCGGTCCGCGGACAACTCGCGCGACCGCAGGACGCGGTGCAGCTCGTCGAGCGCTGGGAGGTACACCCATGAGCGCGCGGCACGGGCGACGCCTGCCGCGGTTCCTCGATCCCGGCGGGAGCGGCGCATGAGCACGCGATGGTTCTTCTCCTCGGCGCGGCTCGGGGCCGCCGCCTCGGCCCAGGGCCAGGCGCTGGCGACGTCGGCGCGGTTCACCCGTGACCTCGACGGCCGCCGTGAGGCGCTGCCGCCGGTGCAGGGACCGACGCTGTCGCTGGTGGGACCGGGCGACGTGTTCGGGTTCGAACGCGCCATGGTCCTGCGCGAGGAACCACCGCCCGGCACCGCCGACGCCGCGGAGAACGTGCTCGCCGGTGTCGAGCTGGCGCATGCCGACCTGCCCTGGCTGCTGTCCCCGGGAACGGCGTTCCCGTCGGGCGGACCCACCCCGCAGCCCTGGCTCGCGCTGATCGTGCTGGCCGAGGACGAAGCGGCGCCACCGCGTGACGCGCGCCCGCTCCCGGTGCTCACCGCTCCCGTCGCCGCGCTGCCCCCACTGGCCGAGCGGTGGGCCTGGGCCCATGTGGAGGCGCGGCTGCCCGACAACGTCACCGACGACATCGGTGCGCGGACGCTGGTGGAGCAGGGGCTGCGCGCCCACTCGGCCGACGTCGTCGCACGGCTGCTGTGCCCGCGCCGACTGGCCCCGGACCGGGGCTGGATCGCCGCCGTGGTGCCCGCCACCGCCGCCGGACGCGACGCGGGCCTGAACGTGACGCCCGGGGGAGCGGCCACCGAGGACGCCTGGCCGGTCGCCGGACGGGACACCGTCGACCTGCCCGTCTACCACTGGTGGAGATTCCGCACCGGGAAGGCGGGCACCTTCGAGGAACTGGCCCGCCGGCTGCGCTTCCGGCCCGCCGCCGAGGCCGGACTCGGCAGCCGCACCATCGACGTCGGCCGCCCCTGGCCCGCCGAGCCGGCCACCGCGCCGGCCACCGTGCCCATGGACGGCGCACTGCGGGCCCCCGGCACGGCGGTGCCCGAGACCTGGTCGGACCCCGCCGCACAGGACCGGTTCCGCACCCTGCTCACCCAACGCCTCGACGCACCCGCCCGGCGCCGCGAGGAGCCCGTGACACCGGGCGAGGAGGGGACGTCACAGCCGGCCGAGGAAGGCGACGGACAGCCGGTCGAGGACCGGGACACGGTCGCCGTGGCCCCTCCGCTCTACGGCAGCCACCACACCGGCCGGCAGACCGTGCCCGACGAGCCGGACAGCTGGATGAACACCCTCAACCTGGAGGTCCGCCGCCGGGTGGCGGCCGCGCTCGGCACCCGCTACGTACAGCTGGAACAGGAGTTCCTGATGGCCCGGGCCTGGGAACAGGTCGGCGAGATCCGGCAGGCCAACCGGCTGCTGGCGACCGGGGAGCTGGCCGCCGCCGCGGCCGAACAGGCCCAGCGCAAGCACCTCGACGCGCTGGACGTCGCCGACCTCGTCACCGTCATGGCACCGGTCAGCGGCCGCATGACTCTGTCGGTCCCCGCCTCGGTCGCGACCGAGACCACTCTGGCCGCCCCGGTCTCGGACGGTTCCGAGACCGGGGCGGAGGCGATCGGGACCACCCTGGCCGGTCTGCTGGCCTCGGCCAAGGACAGGGTGCTGGCCGGCACGGCCAGCACCTCGTTCGTCCGGCTGACCCGCAGCAACGGCGCCCTCGCCCGCCGCGCCCGGCGGGGCACGACCGGGGACACTCCCGACGAGCAGCCGCCCGACCCGGTCCTGGCGCGGGGGCTGAGAGACATGGGCGTCATGGGCGACGACACGCCCGAGAACGGCCTGCCGGGCGAGCTGCGCGCCGGACTCGCCGCGACGCGGCTTCAGATGCTGCGCATGAGCGACCGCATCCCCGCCGACTTCTGGGCGGAGCGCGCCCCGACCGACGCCCGCCCCCTGCGGCCGATCATGGCCCACCCGAAGTTCACCGTGCCCATCGCCGAGGAACTCCTGGCCCGCTGGCCGGAGTGGGCGCTGCCCGGCATCAGCGCGCTGCCACCCGACTCGGTGACCCTGCTGGAGACCAACCCCGAGTTCATCGCCGCCCTGCTCGTCGGGCTCAACCACGAGTTCAACCGGGAACTGCTGTGGCGGGAGTTCCCCACCGACCAGCGCGGCACCCCCTTCGCCCGGTTCTGGCCCGGCGACGGCGAGGACGTCGAGGAGATCGCGCTGTGGCCGCCGGACACCCCGCTGGGCAGCCAGTTGCGCACCGGCGGCCAGGGCAACCTGGTGCTCCTCGTGCGCGGCGACCTGCTGCGCCGCTTCCCCGGCACCGCCCTGCTCGCCGTACGCGGTGTCGACGGCAAGCTGCCCCTCACGTTCGACGGAGTGCCGGCCACCCCGCTCGCGCTGGACGAGTCCACGGTGCTCTATCTGTTCGCCGGTCTCGACGCGGCCCGGGCCCGCGCCGAGGACTGGTTCTTCGTGTTCCGCGAACCCATGCGCGGCACCCAGTTCGGGTTCGACTCCGGATCGCCGCCCGAGGAGCTGAAGACCTGGGCGGACCTGACCTGGGAGGCCGTCGGAGTGCCCGAGACCGCGTGCGTCCGGATCGACCACGCACCTGGACCACCGACCCGGCAGCCCGACCCCCCGCTGTGGGGCCACGACCCGGCCGACATGGCCCGCATCGCCTTCCAACAGCCGTTCCAACTGGCCTTCCGGGCCACCACCTTGCTGGGCGGCTGACCACCGCGCGAGGACAGGAGCACCCCCGACATGACGGACGCGTTCGCCGCCCGCGCGCAACTGGACCGGGCACGCACCGACGCGGATGCCGCCCAGGCCCTCGCGGACGAGCAGGAGGCCGTCGTACGGCGCCTCCAGGAGCACATCCGGGCCGGGCTCCCCGACCCCGTCCAGATCGGCCAGCGCCCCAGTGCCGAACTGCTCACCGAGGCCGAGGCCGCCCTCGCGGACCTCCAGCGGACGGCTGAGCAGTCCAACAGCCTCCTCGCCGACGCCGAGGAGGAACTGACCCGCGCCCTGGGCGAGGGAGAGGCGCTCTTCCCCGACGGCAACACCGACCCCGTCGCCCTGCTGCCGGTACGGGTGGAGACCATCTGGTGGGAGCCGAGCACCCTGCGCGTGCGGATCTACCCGGACGACATCCTGCTCTCCCCGTTCGACCCCCGGCTGACCCCCGCCGAAGCGGCCGTAGCCGCCGAGTACTGGCGAAACCCTGGCCCCGACGCCTGGCAGAAGGTCCTCGGCAAGCTGCGCCCAGCCCGCGCGTCCTGGGCCGTCCGCGCCGCCCGCCCCGGCTCCCCGCCGCCCGAGGAGCGCCCCGACGACCCGGGTCAACAGCGGCAGCGGCAGGTCGCGATGCCGAAACGCTGGCGCTTCCTCGGCCTGCTCGACGGCCAGATCGTCGTGGACAAACTCGGCCGCCCGGTACCCGACCCGCTGCCCATCGGCCTCCTGCGCGCCGAGGAGGAGGGCTGGGAGACCGACTGGTTCCAGGCGCTCAAGGCCGGCATGGGCATCGAGATCGTCTTCCCGCCCGACGGCACCGAACACCTGGACGAACTGCTCGTCGTCGGGGTCCGCGACGACTCCGCGGCGGACGGCGCGGCCCGGCTGCGCGACCTGCTGCACGGCCACCGGTTCGCCGGCGGACTCGGCATCCTGCCCTCTGGCACCGCCACCAACAACACCCCGCGCTCCCGCTCCGGCTGGTCCTCCGCGCCCGCCTACCCCGGTCCTGATCCCGACCCGGAGGCGGGGCAGCGTCCGGTCGCCGACGCGCTGGCCGCGGCGCTCGGGCTGCCGGACGCCGGGTTCCTGCGCGGCTGTTCCGGCGCGGACGACCCCGAGCCGTCGGCCGTCGCCGCGCTGACCCTGCTCACCTGGCCCACCCTCGGCAAGGGGTTCGCCGAGTCCGCGCTGAGCACCCTCGACCTGGGCACCCGGCAGGTCAGCGGCGTCGCCCCGGGCCGCCCCTGGCGGGCCGTCCGCGACCACCTCGCCGACCATGTGCGCGGTCGCGGGCCACTGCCGATGCTGCGGGTCGGGCGTCAGCCGTACGGCGTGCTGCCGGTGACCGCGCTGGGCGACTGGCGTGCCGAACGCACCCGTGACGTCGATGCTCTCCTCGCTCCCTGGCTGCTGCGGCTGCGCGAGTGCTGGCGCGCGGCGCTGAACGGCAGGATCCCCATCGATCCCGTTCCCCACGTCCAGCCGGGTCTGCCGGTCGACCAGGTCACCGTGGAAGCGTTGAAACGGCTGCCCGTGGCGACCGGCCTCGCCATGCGCCGCATGGACGGCCCCGCGTTCGCCGTGCCGAAGACCTCGCGCGACGAGCCCCCCGCCCGGCCCGGGCTGCCCGGACTGGCACCTGACGGGATGCTGCGCTGGACCACCAGCGGTGACGGCTGGACCTCCCTCGGCTGGGGCCTGGACGACACGACCGGCGTCCCCGAGTTCGTCGCCCGGCTCACCCCGGACGCCACCGCCTTCCCGGCCCGCGCCACCGCCACCGCGGACTATCTGGGGGCCGTACGCGCCTTCCTCGCGGGTCAGTTGGACGCCGCGGGCTTCGACGCCGCGTGGCCGGTCGAGCTGTCCTCGGGGCGCGAGACCCCGCCCCGGCGCAGCACGCTCTTCGACCTTCCGGGAGTGCGGGCCGAGGAGCCGGGCGAGGGCGAGACCCCCGACGAGGGGGGCGAAGAACCGCAGGACGGCCAGGACGGCGGGGAGGTGCCGCCCGAGGACGACGGCACCCCGCAGGAGTTCCCGATCGAGGCCCCACCGGACGCGAGCGGACTGCTCGACGCTCTGATGTTCCTGCCCAACTGGGCGTTCTTCGACGGCGACGACGGCGAGGAGGGCACCGACGACCCCGTGCGCCAGGCGCTCGCCGCCACCAGCGACGTGGACCAGCTGGTGGCCGACGTCATCGATGGACTCGACGAGCAGGAGCGCGCCGAACGAGTCGCCGCCGCCACCCGCGCCACCGCCGCGCTGCCCCGGCTCGAACAGGCGCTGCGGACTCTCGCGGCCGTCCCCGTGACCCGGCTGCCCGAGCTGTTGCTGGAGGTCATCGACGCGTACGCGCACCGGCTGGACGCCTGGGTCACCTCACTGGCGTCACGGCGGCTGGCCGAACTGCGGGCGTCCGGCGTCGAGGGCGTCCGGTTCGGCTGCTACGGCTGGGTGGAGAACCTGCTCCCGCCCGAGGCGCGCGAGCAGGTCGACATCGAACTGGACGACGTGGACACCACCGTCGAGATGTCCGCCCAGGACGGCTACATCCACGCGCCGTCGCTGCAACACGCGGCCACGGCGGCCGTCCTGCGCTCGGGCTTCCTCGGCAACCCCGACGAACAGTCCTACGCGGTCAACCTGACCTCCCGCCGGGCCCGCGTCGCCCGCTGGCTGCTCGGCGGGGTGCGCCAGGGCCAGAACCTGGGCTCCCTGCTGGGGTACCGGTTCGAACGGGCCCTGCACGACGCGCAACTGGACGATCTCGTTCCACAGTTCCGCCGCGAGTTCCCCCTGCCGGTCGTACCCGAACCGCAAGGAGAGGCGGGCGACACCGAGTTGTGGGCGCGCAGCGCGGAGGTGATCGCGGCGCGCAACGTGGTCGACGGAATGGCCCTCGCACGGGCCGGCGGCAGCGCGCTGAACCTGGTCCCGCCGGACCAGCAGGCGGCGGTGACACCGCTCCTGGACGACCTCGTCGACGCCCTGGACGCGGTCGGTGACCTGGTACTGGCCGAGAGCGTGCACCAGTTGGTGGGCGGCAATCCCATCCGCGCGGGCCTGACCGCAGACACCCTCGGCCGTGGCGAGGACGTGCCGGACACCTTCCGCGTGCTGCGCACACCGCACCGGGCCCGCGCCATCACCCACCGGGTCGCCGCGCTGCTGCCCGCAGACGTCACCCCGACCGGCTGGCCCGACGACCCGCTCGCCGCGCTGCAACCCGCCCTGGAGGCCTGGGCCGCCCAACTGCTGGGCCCGGCGGCGGGCTGGACGCTGACCGGAGTACTCGGCGGACACGCCGACGGCGGGAGCCAGGACGCCGACGCGCAGGCCGACGGACACAACCATGGCGGCGACGCTCAGGCCGACGGCCAGGCGGCTTTCCAACTCGCCGCCGATCGGCTGGGGTTGGGCGCCCTGCGGACCGTACTGGACGCGGCCGCCGTCCAACCGGCCGGGCTGCGGCAGGCCGTTCGGACCGCCATGGGCGTCCCGCCGGACACACCGGTCGAGTTCACCGGACCCGGCTGGAGCGGTCTGCGCGGGCGGGCGGCCCGGATCCGGTCGCTGCTGACCACCGCACAACCCCTGCTTCCGGCACACCTGCCCGAGGACCCCGCCGGCCGTACGATCGACACGGCCGGGCTGCGGACACGTCTCGCCGCCTTCGCCGCGAGCCCCCTGGTCGCCGGACACCCGGCGCAGGCCGCACTGCGCGACCTGGCCGCCGAACAGGTCACCCCGCAGACGGCCGAGGCCTGGCTGTCCCGGACCCGCGCGACCCTGGCCGAGGTGCTCGGCGCGGACGTACCCCTCCTGCCCACGCTCACCGCACCCGCAGCGCTCCCCGCCGGGCCCGGCGACGTGCCCGGTGCCGAACTGGAGGACTGGCTGCGGCGCAACGCGGCCGTACGGCCGATGGTGCGCACCCTGCACGAGACGCTGCTGCTGGCCGGAACCCGCGCCGAACGGGCCGAACGGCTGCGCGCGGCACAGCATCCGGCGGGCGCCGGCGACGCGTGGATCGGCGGCGCCTTCCCCGCCGGGCAGCGCCCGCCCGCCACCACCCACCTCGTCTGGCACGCCCCCGTGGACGTCGCGCCCGGCACGGCCGTCACCGGTGTCGTCCTCGACGAATGGATCGAACTGCTGCCCGGCTCCGACCAGCCGCCCCCGCCACCCGAGGCCGCGCCACCCGCCGAGGCCGCGCCGCAGACCGAACTGACCGGGGTCGCCTTCCACTACGACCGCCCCGACGCCAAGGCCCCGCACAGCGTCCTCATCGCCGTGCCGCCCGACCTGAGCCGCGGCTGGACCTCCGACGGCCTGGTGCAGGTGCTGCGCGAGACCCTCGAACTGGCCAAGCTGCGCGCCGTCGACCTCCAGGACCTGCCGCAACTGGACGACCTCCTCCCCGGCATCCGGATCAGCCAACAGGGAGCGACCGGCCGAGCCCTGTCCGCGATGGAGACCCGGCGGCCGAACACCGATCCGGACGGGCCCTTCCGGCTGGAGCCCAGCCATCGCGCCAACGACATCGAACCCGGACTGGCCGCCAAGGTGCACGACCCGCTGTGGCTGCTCACCCGGCAGTGGCAGTTCGGCGAGTTCGCCGCCCAGGACGCCGGTTCGCCCGCGGTGGTCCGGATGAACGGCGGCAGCGCGCCGATCGACGCCTGGCGGCCGGGCGGGAGCACGGACTGGATTCCCTACGATCCACGCCTGGGGCCGCTGGACACGCAGATCGAGGACGAACCCGTCCAGGTCGACGAGCGGTTGCGCGCCGAGGGCGGTGCCGCACTGCTGCGGATGTGCGACGACGCCGGACTGCTCACCGCCGCCCGTACGGCACTCGCTGCCCACCTGCTCCCGGCCGGAGAGCCGGACGCGAGCCTGATCGGCCTGCTGGACGGCCGCGTGCCGGACGCGGCGTCGGTGGCGGCGGCGCTGGACGCGGGCACCTTCGGCAGCGGACCGGACCCGCACCTCGCCGAGGTCGTCGGGCGGTGGCGCACCTGGTGGACCGGACAGCTCGCTGAGCACGGCCCGGACTGCTTCGATCCGCACCGCTTCGAGTACGCCGTGGAACTGTCCACCGGCGGGACGGTGCTGCGCGCCGAGGAGTACCAGGGCGACGGTCTTGACTGGTACGGCCTGGACGTCCACCCCGACCCCGAGGCCGAGGCGGCACCGCAGGGACCGCGCCGGCCGTTCACCGAGGAGGGCCTGCCCTCGACCGTGCGCTACGGCGGGCTGCCGGCCGACCGGTTCTGGGAGATGGAGGACGCGCGCGTCGACCTCGGCGCGACGGACGTGTCCACGCTCGACACCGGCCGGCTGCTGCTGATCTCGTTCGCCACGGTCTTCGGCAACGACTGGTTCCTGGTGCCCCTGGAAGTGCCGACCTCTTCCCTGACCGTCGTGGACCAGCTGCTGGTACGTGACGTGTTCGGCCGCCACCATCTGATCCGGCGGGCCGGTGAGGACGACCCGTCCTGGTCGATGTTCACCCTGGACAGCCCCGATCCGGACCAGCCGGCGGCGTCCGGTCTGCTGATCCTGCCCACCGAGCCCGGCCAGACGGGCCGGCCTCTCGAACACGTGGTGCTGGCCCGCGACGAACTGGCCAACCTCGCCTGGGCGGTTCAGCACCACTACACCGACGGCCGGGGCGAACCGGTCGACCGCCGCGACCGCTGGGCACGCGGCACCCCGCCCGAGCCCACCCCCGCCGGGGAGCTGCCCGCGTACGCGGTGCAGACCATCGTGCCGGATTACTGGTTCCCCCTCGTCCCCGAGGCGATCCGCACCGCCGAGATCCGCTTCCGCCTGGCCGACCTCAACGCTCCCGGCCTCGACGCCCGCCCCGAGGGCCGTCTGATCACGCCCGGACTGTGGGTGCACGAGGAGGAGGTGCCGCGCGACGGGGTGTACGTCACCCGCCGCCCGGTGCTGGCCCGTTGGTTCGACGGCTCCTGGCACAGCTGGGTGCGCAGGGAGAAGGCGGCCGGCACCGGGGAGAGCTCCAGCGGGCTCGCCTTCGACACGGTGCGACCGACGGAGCCGTGGCCGTGACGTGACGTCGGACCACCGGCGTACGGCTTCAGTTGTGCATGGCCCTCACCAGCGCGGTGAGGACGCGGCGGGTCTTGTTCTCGGTGTGTTCGGAGAGCGCCACCCCGCGGGCCCGTACCGCGTCCTCCAGCTCGCGCTGCTTGCGCTCGGCCCGCTTGGCGAGCTCCTCGGCGTCGTCCGTGTCCTTGGGCTTGACCCGGATCGAGGCCTCCAGGAAGTCCAGACCGGCGACCGACCACGCCTCCAGGTTCACCTTCAGGTCGTCCAGCGGAACGTCCTCGACCTTGGTCGCGAGGATCGGTCCCAGCGCGACCAGCCCGTCGAAGGGGACGGCGGGTGCGCAGGTGTGCAGGAACTGGTGCTGCACCGCGTCGACCGACGCGGCGGGGTCGCCGCCGGGAGCCACCGCGTCCGACAGCGCACCCGGCGGATGGTCGTGCACCAGGGAGGCGGCCAGTACCTGGCGGTCCGCCGACCAGTCCTCCTCGATCTTGTACGTGAAGGAGTCCGCGTCGAACGGGTCGGAGAAGCGGCCGACCAACTGCTTGCTCATGCACGGCCGCAGCTTGACCGTCAGATCGTCCGCATCGCCACCGAGCCTGAACCGCACGATCACCCCGGCCTCCAGCAGCGGGATCCGGCGCTCGGCGACGCCGTCCCGGTCCTCGGCGAACCAGATCCGACGGGTGGTCCGTACCCCGTGCGACCCGCCGAGGGCGGACAGAGCCGCCGCCACGTCGCTCTCGATGTTGACCTTGATCTCGACCGGCAACAGGTCCATCGCACCGCTCCCTACGCTTGTCTTGGACGTTAGCGCGGACGCCCGGCGGATGCTGCCGGACGAACCGGTTCCCTTCTCAGGGCTGCGGCAGAAGCTGCACCCGGACGTCGTCCCCGTAGGGGAGGACGACCGTCCGGTCCCGGCCGAGCATCCAGTCCGGAGTGACCAGGAACAGCCGTCCGCCGGACGACAGCAACAGCCGGAAGCCCGCGTAGCGGTGGTGGTACGCCCCGGCGTCCTTCCCCTTCGCATCGAGCGGGGTCTCCGTGACGCCGGTGGGCAGGCCGTCGAGCGGATCCTTGGTGTCGATGACGACTTCCGGGCGGTCCACCAGCTCGGCCGCGTCCTCCTCGCCGCGTCCCGTGCCGTACGCCCAGGCCAGCTGCGTCGAGGCCCAGAACAGCCCGGCGATGAACAACCCCACCGCGGCTAGTGCCCCGTTGCGTGCCAGCCGCTGCGACAGCAGGGGCCGGCCGCGCTGTTGCGCGTAGACCCAGACGCCGTACGCCACCGCCGCCGGCCCGATCGCCAATGACAAGGGCGTGGCACCGATGACGACACTGGTGTTGGAGTCCGGGTGGAACATGCCGATCAGGGCTCGGGCGATGAGCAGCATGCCGATGAGGATGATGAGGTACGCCAGCAGGGCCCGGTTGGTGGAGACGCCGCTGCCCGTGTCGTGGGCGAGCAGCCATTTGACGAAGGCGTGGATGCCGACGCACGTCAGGATGCCGAGGAACATCAAGGCGGCCGGCACATACACCACTTCCAGGCCTTGGAGCATCAAGTCCTGGTTGGACAGCCCCGTCATGTCCAGGGGGACGCCGAAGTACTCGTAGCGCGCGCGGGTGGCGACGTAGCCGAAGTAGACGAGCAGCGCGGTGGCCAGGGTCGTCGGGCCGATCGCCTCCGCCAGTTTCCGGACGCGGGTCGAGACGGGGAGCTGGTCGGCGGCGGACTCGGGTTCCTCCTCCGGTTCCGCTACGGGCGGTGCGGGTGGCGGGGGCGGCGGTTCCGGCGGCGAAGTCTCCGCGGCCATCAGCCTTGCTCCTGGGCAATGGCATTGGGCACGTCGGCTGCGTCGGGCTGAGGCTGCTCGTCCTCGGGGGCCACGCTGTCGGGCGAGTCCGGGACGTCCTCAGGGGTGTCCGGGGCCGGAGTGTCCTCCTCCTCCGGTTCCTCTCCCACTGTGATCGACACCCCGGGGGCTGCGGCAGGACCACTGATCGTCAACGGATACTGGGGCGTCGGCGGCGGACCGCCCCAGTCCGTCACTTTGTCGCACGGATCGTTCTCGGGGTCCACGCACACACAGGTGAAGTCGACCGTTGTGGTGATCTTGTACGTGCCGTTCGGGACGCCGGGCGGGAGGACGGCCCCCGCGTCGCACTGGTCTCCCTCTTGCACCGTGGCCCCGAGGCACGTGGGGTTGTCGCCCGAACAGTGCGCCGCGTTGTCGGAGCTGACAGCCGGTTTGGCCGGGCCTTTGGACACGGCGAAGGAGACACTCTTGACGGTCAGGGGTCTGCTCGTCTTGTTGATGATGGTCGCGCAGCCGTCGCGGTCGCCGTTGCCGTTGAGGCGGACCCCGCTGACATGGATGGACCGGCGACCGCTCTTGTGCGTCTCGCCGCCCGGCGTGCTGCTGCCCGTGGCCGAGGTGCCCTGCGAGGCGGACGTGGAGCTGGAGCTCCCGTCGTCCTGGCGATCGGTACCGGAGCCCGTGCCGGGATCGGTGCCCCTGATGCCGCCGTCCGGGTCGGGATCGTTGCCGTTGCCGTTGCCGTTGCCGTTGCCGTTGGAGGCGGACGCGGAGCTGACCGTTCCTTTGTCAGCGGCGTTCTCGCCGTCCGTGGTCGCCGATCTGACCAACCAGACGATCCCGAGCACTGCCACGAGACCGAGGATGATCGCCAGGGCGATGGGCCGGGCACGTGTAGTGGCCATAAGTGCAGAATAAGCGCATTTCCGGCACCTTTCCTGCTGGAGCGAACGGCCGGCCGTCGGCACGGGACGCGGGCACGACTCCCGGGACCCGATCGCCCTGACGGTAGAGTCCTCGGGCATGGCACATGTGCCGCTCACGGGCACGAACTCCGCTCCTGGGGAGGGACTTTGATCGCCGTCGTGGGTGCCGGTCTGATGGGCGCGGCCACCGCCTGGCACCTGGCCCGTCGCGGCCACCAGGTCACCCTGATCGAGGCGTACGGCATCGGTCACCGGCGGGGGAGTTCGCACGGCAGCTCACGGATCTTCCGGCGCGCCTACGCCGAGGACCTGTATGTGCGGCTGACCGGACAGGCGTACGAACAATGGCGCGAGCTGGAGCGGGACAGCTCGACCCCCTTGCTGCGGACGACCGGCGGCCTCGACTTCGGGGCGGGCCGCGACCCGCGGGGCCTGGCCCGGGTGCTGGGCGAGGCCGGGGTGCCGCACGAGGTCCTGTCCGCCCGGGACGCGTCGGAGCGCTGGCCGTACGTCCGCTTCGACGGGCCGGTGCTGTACCACCCGGATGCCGGAGTGGTCGATGCCGACGCGACGGTCGCGGCGTGTGTGCGCCGGGCCGTCGAGCACGGGGCAAAGGCGTGGACCGGCGTCCGGGTCACGGGCTTCGAGGTGCGGGAGAAGGTGCGCCTGCGTACGGACGACGGGCGGGCGCTGACCGCCGACACCGTGGTGATCGCCGCCGGAGCCTGGCTGCCCGAGCTGGACCTGCCGGTCACGCTGCCGCCGTTGAAGGTGACCCAGCAGCAGGTCTTCCACTTCCGGCAGCGGGACCCCTCGCTCGAGTGGCCGACCTTGGTGTTCGGGGACGAGACGATGCAGACGTACGGACTGCCGTCCGGCAGCGACGGAGGGGCACGGCCCGCCGTGAAGGTCGCCGAGCACGACCGGGGCACTCCCACGACGGCCAGTTCCCGGACCGGAGTCGTCGACCCGTCGTCGCGCACCCGCGTCAGCGAGTTCGTCCGTGACCGGCTCCCGGGCCTGGACCCCGACCCGGTAGCGGAGGCCACCTGCCTCTACACCACCGCCCCTGACGACGACTTCGTTCTCGACCGGCACGGCCCCCTCGTCATCGTCTCTCCCTGCTCCGGCCAGGGCGCCAAGTTCACGCCGCTCATCGGCGCGATGGCCGCCGACCTCGCCACGGGCCGCGGCGAGCCCCATGAGCGCTTCCGCCTGAAGAGCACGGCATAGGGGCGCGGCATGGGAGCCAGGGGCATCCCCAACCGGCACCACCGACCCCGGCACATGGAGAACGCCCGGCCGGGGAGCCCGGCCGGGCGTCTGTCCTGAACGGTGTCCGCCGTCCGGTCAGCTCACCTCGGTGATCCGCCACCTCTGGTTGGAACCGGAGTTGGCCTGCCACGTCGTGACGGCCGCCCCCTCGTTCGTCGCCTGGCCGCCGACCTCCAGGAGCCGTCCGGTCGCCTGGTTCACCAGCGTCCAGGTGCCGTCGCCCGTGGTGGACAGGATCCACTCGGTCGCCGGGTCCCGGTCGCCGGTGTCGGGCTCGATCACCGGCACGTTGTCCCGTACGGCGAGCCGCTTGCCCTCGGCAGGGTTGGCGAAGACGTAGCGGGCGCGGTTGCTGCCCTTCTCGCCGTACTTCGCCTCAAGGCGCCACTGCTGCGCGACCGTGCCGTTCGCCGAGTTGATGGTGAGGTTGGTGCCGTTCGCGCCCACGGTCACCGCCTTGCCGCTCTGCACACCGGTCAGCGTGTAGGACGCGCCCTTGCTGAACAGGCTCGCGTCCTTCGCGACACCGGAGACGCCCTTGACGGCGAACGAGGTCACGGACTGTGCGGGGACGGTGAACGTCGCCTTGCCGTCCACGACGTCGACCGGGGCCTGCCGCACCAGCTTGCCGGCCGCGTCGGTCACCGTCGGGGTGACGGTCGCGTTGCGCTTGATCTTCTCGAACTTCGACAGGTCGATCGTCACCGCGCGGGGCGCGGTCGTGGAGTTGACGTGGACCAGCGAGGCGCCCTTGCCGTCCTTGGTCACCGCGGCGGCGCTGGAGGTGTCGTCCACCTTGATCAGGCTGTCGCCGGGCTTGATGAAGTGCGTGAAGTTGCGGGCCGTGTCGAACTTCGTGTTCGTGTAGATCGGGCAGGACTGGAGGGTGTCGGCCGACGTGCAGCTGAACGGCAGCTGGATGGAACCCCAGTTGCCGCCCTTGGCGGACTCGCCGCCCGGCTTCATGTTGTCGTAGTCCTCGACCGGCTGCCAGAACACCCAGGCCTTGGGCTCCAGTTCACGCAGGTCGTTCACCATCTGCTGGGCGAGGCCCAGGCCGGGGCGCATGTCGGTGAAGCTCTGCCCGTCGCCCCAGTCGCCCTCGACCTCGCTCATCCACAGCGGCTTGTCGGCCGCCTTGGCCAGGTCACGGACGGTGGTGCGCTGACCGGTGCCGTAGGTGTGGACGTTCATCTGGCCGACGAGGTCCTTGGACGCCTGGGAGTAGGAGTTCCAGTTCGTCGCGAACAGACCGGGGTTGGTCTCGTCCATCGCCGATATGTCGGCCTTGACCTTGGCCTTCTTCAGTGCGGGTGTCAGCGCGGCCAGCACCTTCTCCTGCATGGCGGGTCCGATGTGCGCACCCTCCTGACGGCCGCCCACCGGCTGGCCGTTCGCGTCCAGACGGGTGCCCCAGTAGCCGGTGTTGGGCTCGTTGAACGGGTCGACGGTGTCGACCTTGATGTCCTCGGACTTCTCCAGCCGCTTGGTCGCCCCGGCGAGGTAGGCGGCGAAGTCACCGACCGAACTCTCCTTCAGCTGCTCGGCGCTGGAGTTGAACCCGCCCGAGACATAGCCGCTCTCGGTCATGAACCACGGCGGGGAGTTCGAGAACGTCTCCCAGTGGTCGATGTCGTTCTTGATGTGGTCGACCCACCAGCGCTGTGTGGCGTCCGCGTCGGGGTTCCAGTCGGCGGGGTCGTCGGCGCTCCACCAGTCGGTGTCGGCGCGGGTCGTGCCCTGCGGAGCCTTCCACCAGCCCTCGACCGCGCCACCGGCGCGCAGGTAGTCCTTCACGTCGGGGGCGTTGCCGCCGCCGATGTTGTAGCGCGCGATGTTCAGCGCAAGCCCGTCGTCGCCGAAGAGCAGATCGGCGAGCTTCTCGCGGATCTCCTTCGGGTAGTCGCCGGTGGCGTTGGCGAACCAGACCAGGCTGGTGCCCCAGCCCTCGAACTGGTCCTGCTTGTACGACGGATCGGGCTGGACGGTGACCGACGCGGTGGCCGTGTCGGCCTGGGCGAGGGGTGCGGGGACGGAGAGGAGTGCCGCTCCGGTCGTGAGCGCGGTCATGGAGGCGGCTCCGAGGAGCCGTCTGCTGCGGGTGAGTCCTGCCATCGTGTGCTCCCAGCTTCATAGGTGGAAACGCTGCGGTGGTCCCTCCCGCCGGACACACGGGGAGGGGTGTGCCCCCGGGCGGGCCATGTGCCGCCCGGGGGACAGAGGTGGGGGGTGGGTCAGACGAGCGGTCGGCGCACCACGGCGACCTCGCGCGGCCCGAGGACGAGCCCGTCGTCGCCGGTCGTGCCGTACAGCACCTCGCCGGTGAAACCGGGCAGCGGCACCGTGTCGTCGGTCCGGTTCACCAGGAACAGGAACCTCGCCGCGGCGTCCTTGCGGACGGTCAGTTCGACGCGTCCGCGTGCTTCGGCCGGGAGTTCGCTCGTCACGCCGGCCGGCGCGAGCAGGCGCGGCAGCAGCGCGGTGAGCCCCTCGACGCCGAGGCGCGTGGAGACGTACGACGCCGAACCGGCCGCCGCGGTACGGCGGGTCACGGCCGGCCGCCCGGTCTGGTTGCCGGAGTCGTAGCGGGCGAGGACCTCGGTCCGGTCGTCGGCCAGGGTGATGCGGTCGGTCCACAGCGTGCCGGTCGAGCCGTCGTCCAGGGACACCGACTCGTCGGCGAGCAGCGGGCCGAACTCCTCGACGCGGATGCCGAGCAGCTCGCGCAGCGCGCCGGGGTAACCGCCCAGCCACACATGGTCGTTCTGGTCGACGACGCCGGAGAAGTAGGTCGTGACGAGGTGGCCGCCCTGCTCAGCGTAGCGGGTCAGCTCCTTGGCGAGCTCCGTCGGCATCACATGCAGGACGGGCGTGATCAGCACGTCGTAGCGGGCGAAGTCGCTCTTGGTGGTGATCAGGTCGGCGCGCACACCGAGCGCGAGCAGCGCTGAGTACCAGTCCAGGCCCTCCTGGCGGTAGTTGAGCAGGGAGGTGGGGTGGGAGTCCTGCTCGCTGGCCCACCAGGAGTCCCAGTCGAAGACGATCCCGACCTTGGCGCTCTCCCGGTGCGAACCGGCCACCGGGGCCAGGGTCTTGAGGGTGGCGCCGAGTTCGGCCACCGCGCGGAACAGCTCGCTGTCGGCGCCGGCGTGCGGGACCATCGCCGAGTGGTACTTCTCGGCGCCCGCCGCCGACTGCCGCCACTGGAAGTAACAGACGGCGTCCGCGCCGTGCGCCACGTGCAGCAGGGAGTCCCGGGCCAGCTCGCCCGGCCGCTTCGCCACGTTCACCGGCTGCCAGTTGACGGCGCTGGTGGAGTGCTCCATCAGGAACCAGGGCCGGCCGCCCGCGATGCCGCTGGTGAGGTTCGCGGAGAAGGACAGCTCGTCGCGGGACTGCGGGCCGGGGTGGACGTAGTGGTCGTTGGAGACGAAGTCGATCTCCTCGGCCCAGTCCGCGTAGTTCATGCCCTTCGTCTCGCCCATCACCATGAAGTTGGTGGTGACCGGGACGTCCGGGGTGATCTCCTTCAACAGGTCCCGCTCGGCGCGCAGGTAGTCCTTGAGGGCGTCGGAGGAGAAGCGCTTGAAGTCCAGCTGCTGGGTCGGGTTCGGGTGCGAGGCCGCCAGACGCGGGGGCAGGATCTGCTCCCAGGCGCTGTAGCGCTGCGACCAAAAGGCCGTTCCCCAGGCGTGGTTGAGGGCCTCAAGGGTGCCGTAGCGGGCGCGCAGCCAGTCACGGAAGGCGTGGGCCGCGTCGTCGGAGTAGTCGTAGACGTTGTGGCAGCCCAGCTCGTTGGAGACGTGCCAGGCGACCAGCGCAGGATGGTCGGCGTAACGGTCGGCCATCGCGCGGACCAGGCGCAGGGCGTGCTCACGGAAGACGGGCGAGGTGGGCCGCCAGTGCTGGCGGGCGCCCGGCCACAGGGTCTCGCCGGTCGCGGTGACCGGCAGGATCTCCGGGTGGGCGGTGGTCAGCCACGGCGGCGGGGAGGCGGTGGCGGTCGCCAGGTCGACGCCTATGCCGCCCGCGTGCAGCAGGTCCATGACCTCGTCGAGCCAGCCGAAGTCCCAGGTGTCGGCGGTCGGTTGCAGACGTGCCCAGGAGAAGATCGCCACCGAGACGACGTTGACACCGGCCTCGCGCATCAGCCGGACGTCCTCCTCCCACACCTCCCGGGGCCACTGCTCGGGGTTGTAGTCGGCGCCGAAGGCGAGACGCGGGGTGAGGTCACCGTCCGCCCCGCTTCTGCGGGAGTGGAGGGTGGAGATCATGGCGGTCCTTCCGAAGGGGTGGTGCACGGGGGCGGCGCGGCCCGGGAGCCGCGCCGCCCGGCGTTCGTTGCTTCCGCGAGAAGTGCTTCTCGGCTTCCGCGAGAACTACTTCTCGATGGTGAAGCCCTGCTCCTCGCCGTACTTGACGGAGGCGTCCTGCCAGGCCTTCAGGCCGTCGGCCAGCGTGGTGCTGGAGACGTACGCCTTGCCGACGGTGTCGTTGAAGATCGAGTTGGCGTACTGCTGGAACGGCAGGTACGACCAGTCGCTCGCCACGTTCGCCGCGGACTCGGCGAAGATCTTGTTCGCCTCCTGGCCGTCGAAGTAGTCGAACTTCTTGCTCTGGAAGGCGGGGGCTTCCAGCTCCGCCTTGGTGGCGGGGAAGGCGCCCTCGGAGACACGGGTGGCGACACCGGCGCCGGAGTTGGCGTACTCGGTGAAGGCGTAGGCGAGTTCCTTGTTCTTGGCCAGCGCCGGGACGGTCAGCGAGGAGCCGCCGTTCTCCGCGCTCGCCTTGTCACCCTTGGTCCAGGCCGGGAGGGCGGCGGCGCGCCACTGGCCCTTGGCGCCCGGGACACCGGTCTCGAAGTTGGCGGGCATCCAGGCACCGCTGGCCAGGGTGGCGATGCTGCCGTCGCCGAGGCCCTTGTACCAGTCGTCGGTCCAGCCATTGATCGGGGCGAGCAGCTTCTCGTCGATCAGCTTCTGCCAGACGGTCTCGAACTTCTTGGCGCCCGCGTCGTCGAAGTTGATGCCGACCTTGGTGCCCTCGACCTTGTACGGGCGCGAACCGGCCTGCCACAGCATGGAGGTGGTGAAGCCCGCGTCACCGGCGTCGTTGGCGATGTAGACCTTCGGGTCGGCCTTGTGGAGCTTGCGGGCCGCGTCGAGGTACTCGTCCCAGGTGGTCGGGACGGCGATCTTGTACTTGTCGAAGACCTTCTTGTTGTAGAACAGCGCCATCGGGCCCGAGTCCATCGGCAGGCCGTACACCTTGTCGCCGTCGCTGACCGCGTTCCACGGACCGGCCGTGTACTTGGAGGCGAGCTTGTCGGCGCCGTAGGGGGCCAGGTCGGTCAGGCCCTTGGTGAGGGAGTACTGGCCGAGCGCGAAGTACTCGACCTGGGCGACGTCCGGGACGCCCTTGCCGGCCGAGATCGCGTTGGACAGCGCGGTGTAGTGCTTGTCGCCGGAGCGCTCGCTGACCAGGTTGACCTTGACCTTCGGGTACTTCTTCTGGAAGTCGGCGGCCACGGTCTTCAGGGTGGGCTCCCAGGCCCAGACCGTGATGGAGCCGCCCTTGTTCAGGGCCGCCTTGATGTCGGCGGCGGAGACGGCCTTGGTGTCGGAGTCGTCGTCCGAGCCGCCGCAGGCGGTGACGCCCAGGGCGAGGGTGGAGACGAGGGCGATGCCGCGCAGGATGCGGCTCGTTGTTCTGCGCATGGAGGTGCTTCCACTTCTTCGTGGGTGGGACAGGTGAGGGTGGTGGTGCTTCATTGGGGGGCTTGGGCGCGCCCGCGGTGTCACTCCTTGACGCTTCCGGCGGCGAGGCCGGACTGCCAGTACTTCTGGAGGAACAGGAAGGCGGCGATCAGGGGGATGATCGTGATGAGGGAGCCGGTGATGACCAGGTTGAAGATCACGTCACCGCCGATGGTCTCGGCCTGGGAGTTCCAGGCGCTGAGCCCCAGGGTCAGCGGGTACCAGTCCGGGTCCTTCAGCATGATCAGCGGAAGGAAGTAGTTGTTCCAGGTGGCGACCGTGGTGAACAGCAGCACGGTCACGATCCCCGGGGCCAGCAGCGGCAGCGCGACCTGGAAGAAGGTGCGGACCTCGTTCGCCCCGTCCATCCGGGCCGCTTCCAGCAGCTCGGTCGGGATCGCCTCGGCGGCGAACACCCACATCAGATAGAGGCCGAACGGCGAGACCAGCGACGGGATGATCACCGCCCAGGGGGTGTCGGTGAGACCCATCTTGCTGAACATCAGGAAGGTCGGCACGGCGAGGGCCGTACCCGGCACGGCCACCGCGCCGATGACGACGGCGAAGATCCCGCGCTTGCCGGGGAAGTCGAACTTCGCCAGCGCGTATCCGCCCAGCACCGCGAGGAGCGTCGCGCCGCCGGCGCCGAGCACCACGTACAGCAGGGTGTTCAGCAGCCAGCGGACGAAGATGCCGTCGTGGTAGGTGAACGTGGTCCGGATGTTGTCCCACAGGGCGAAGTCATGGGCGAACCACAGTCCGTTGGAGGCGCCCAGCCCCGCCTGCGTCTTGGTGGAGTTGATGACCAGCCAGATCAGCGGCGCCACGGTGTACAGGACCATCAGGGCCATGAGTCCCGTGAGCAGCAGGCTGCGCTTCGGCTTGCCCGGGTTGTGCTTCTTGCGCGGGGTGCGCAGCGGGGAGGCGCTCTTGGTGGGGGGAGCGGCGACAGAGGTGCTCATCGGGTCACGCTCCCTTGCGCATGCCGCGCAGCTGGACGGCGTAGGCGACGATCATCGTGAGGACGCCCATGATGATGGCCACCGTCGCGGAGTAGTTGTGCTGCTGGCCGTTGAAGGACAGCGAGTACGTGTAGAAGTTCGGCGTGTAGTCGGTGGTGATGGCGTTGCGTGCCAGCGGGCGCAGGATGTTCGGCTCGTTGAAGAGCTGGAAGCTGCCGATGATCGAGAAGATCGTGGCGATGACGATCGCGCCCCGGATCGCGGGCAGCTTGATCGAGCTGATGATCCGCCACTGACCCGCGCCGTCGATCTCCGCCGCCTCGTACAGCGAGGTCGGGATGACGCGCAGCGCCGAGTAGAAGATCAGCATGTTGTAGCCGACGAACTCCCAGGTCACGATGTTGCCGATGGAGGCGAGCACCCAGTCGGGGGAGAGCAGGTCGGGCAGCGAGGTACCGAACGCCTCGTTGATGTCGCCGACCAGGCCGTACTTGGTGCCGTACATGAAGCCCCACATCAGGGTGGCGACCACGGCGGGCACGGCGTACGGCAGGAAGATCGTGATGCGGAAGAAGCTCTTGCCGTAGAGCCGGCCGCTGTCCAGCGCCAGCGCCACCAGCAGGGCGATGCCGAGCATGATCGGCACCTGGATGGCCAGGAAGAGCGCCACCCGGCCGACGGCCTGCCAGAACTGGTCGTCCTTGAGGGCCTGGGTGTAGTTGTCCAGGCCGACGAACTGGTTGCCGCCGATGAGCTGGTTGCGGAAGAGACTCAGGTAGATCGAGTACGCGATGGGTGCGAGGAAGACCAGTGCGAAGACCGCCACGAACGGGCCGATGAACCCCCACCCCGTCCAGGAGCGTCGGTCCCGTTTCGCCGGAGGCGGTGCCGGGCGCGGCTCGGCGGCGGCCGGCGGTTGCAACGTTGTCATGATCGTTCCTCGCTCGTTCACTCATGGAACCCGCGCTCCCCAGCGGTTTCCCGTGTGGAGCGGCCGTGATGTTTACGCAAACATCGAGCAGCGGAAAAACTGACCTGAGCTGTTATGTTTACGTAAACATCCGATGGCGGCATGTCTACACTCCTCCGCTGACAGAGGTCAAGGGTCCCCCTGGAGGATCGTGATCAAAGCGATGCAAGGAGAGGCAGGGGGTTGAAAATGGACGCGACGCACGGCTCGCCGCCGCGGGTGCCCGCACCGGCGGTGAGCGGCGGACGGCGCTCGGCCGGACCGGCACGTCCCTCGGTCTCGATGGCCGACGTGGCGCGGCTCGCCGGGGTGTCCTCGCAGACCGTCTCCCGCGTGTCGAACGGCTATGCGGGCGTCAACGAGGAGACCCGACAGCAGGTCCTCGCCGCCATGCGCGAGCTGGGCTACCGCCCCAACAGCGCCGCCCGCGCCCTCAAACGCGGCGAGTTCCGCACCCTCGGCGTGATCACCTTCTCCCTCTCCACCACCGGCAACGTCCGCACCCTGGAGGCGATCGCGACCGCGGCGGCCGCCGAGGGCTACGCGGTGACCCTGCTCCAGGCCACCGTCCCCACCCAGGACGAGGTGCGCGGTGCCTTCTCCCGCCTTGAGGAACTCGCCGTCGACGCGGTGATCGTCATCATGGAGGTGCACCTCCTGGACGCGGCCACCATCAACATCCCGCCCCACGTCCAGGTGGTCGTCGCCGACTCCGACGCGGGCGAGCGGTATACGGTCGTCGACACCGACCAGGCGGGCGGCACTCGCACCGCCGTCGAGCATCTCCTCGGCCTCGGCCACGAGACGGTCTGGCACCTCGCCGGTCCCGAGGACTCCTACGCCGCCCAGCGCCGTACGGACGCCTGGCAGGCCACGCTCACCGAGGCAGGCCGACCGGTGCCGCCGCTGGTGCGGGGCGACTGGTCGGCGGAGTCCGGCTACCGGGCAGGCCTGGAGCTGGCCGCGCGCGAGGAGTGCACGGCGGTCTTCACGGCCAACGACCAGATGGCCCTCGGCCTGCTGCGCGCCCTCCACGAATGTGGCCGCCGCGTCCCCGAGGACGTCAGCGTCATCGGCTTCGACGACATCGCCGAGGCGTCGTCCTTCCAGCCGCCCCTGACGACCGTCCACCAGGACTTCGCCGAGGTCGGCCGGCTCTGTGTACAGGCGGTGCTGCGCAAGATGCGCCACGACGCCACGCCGCACGGCACGACGCTCGTGCCGACCCGCCTGATGGTCCGTGCGAGCACGGCGGCGCCGAGAGCGGACTGAACGCCGGTCGGAGGCGGGCCGAGTGCCGGTCGGAGGGCGGTGCCGGTGTGCGCCGGGCGAGCCGATCGGAGTGGTGCGGCGGGGCGGGCGAGGTCCGGCGTGGCCAGGAGGCCTGGCCGTCGTCCCGCCACCGACATCAACTGCGGCCTCAGGAAACGGCGCTGTTGTTCCCTGGTGAAAGCGGTGGTCGCCCTTGTCGAGGACGCCGCCTCCACCCCCGTCAGGAGCGTCCGGCGTTCGCGTCCACCGCCGCGTCGAGCAGTGGGCCCAGTTCGCGGGCCACGGTCGTCAGGGCGCGTACGTCCTGTTCGGCCCGGGCCATGAGGATCGCCCCTTCCAGGGCGCTGATCATGAGCGTGGCCAGCGCGCCGGTCCGTTCCTCGGGTACGCCCATGTCCGCGAGGGCCCGCGCCACCGGCCGGGACCAGGTGGCGAACGCGGCGGCGGACGCCTCCCGGGTGGACGCGGTGGACTCGGCGCAGTCCACCGTGGCCGCGGCCACGGGGCAGCCGCCCGCGAAGCCGGCGCGTGCGTACTCGTCGGTCCACTGGCGGACCATCTCGGCGAACAGTCCGCCGGGCGTCGGCTCCGGCAGCGCGGCGAGGAAGCGGGCGACACGGTTGCCCGCGTACCGGCCCGCCCAGCCGACCGCCTCGTTGACGAGCTGTTCCTTGCCGCCCGGAAAATAGTGCTGGAGCGACCCGCGCGGCGCCTCGGCGTGGGCGGCGACCTCACGCATACCGGTGGCGGCGACCCCGTCGCGCCGGATGAGCTGGGCCGCGCTGAAGACCATCCGCTCGCGCGGCCCTCGTTTCGCCACCATCCTCGGCCTCCCTGAGTCGAGCTTTCCGCCCGCCATCCTATGACCACGGTCATAGGGCGTCGGCTACTATGACCGCTGTCATAGTCGAGGGTGTGCGACACGCAGTCCGTCGCCGACCGCGGGTGGTGGTGCATGGTGTACGTCGGTTTCGTCGGCCTCGGTGTCATGGGGCAGCCCATGGCCCTCAACCTCGCCCGCGCAGGGACGCCCCTCGTCGTCTGGAACCGCACCCCGGGCCGGTGCGACCCCGTGCGCGCCGCCGGAGCGGACGTCGCGGCCACCGCCGCCGAGGTCTTCGCGCGGGCGGGGACCGTGATCCTCATGCTGGCCGACGAGGACGCCATGGACGAGGTCCTCGGCCGCGGTACCGCGGCCTTCGCCGCGCGCGTCGCCGACCGCACCCTCGTCCACATGGGCACCACCTCCGCCGAGTACTCGGCGGACCTGGCGGAGGCGGTCCGGTGCGCGGGCGGACGCTATGTCGAGGCCCCGGTCTCCGGCTCCCGAGTCCCGGCGGAACAGGGGGAGTTGGTCGGGATGCTCGCGGGGGAGCAGGACGCGGTGGCGACCGTACGGCCGCTGCTCGCGCCGCTGTGCCGCGAGACGTTCGACTGCGGGCCGGTACCGGGCGCCCTGCTGATGAAGTTCTCGGTGAACCTCTTCCTGATCACCCTGGTCACCGGGTTGACCGAGGCGTTCCACTTCGCCGACCGGCACGGCCTCGACCAGCGGCTGCTGCGGGACGTCCTGGACGCCGGCCCGATGGCCAGCGCCGTCTCCCGAGTGAAGGGCGCCAAGCTGGTGGACCGTGACTTCGGAGTCCAGGCGGGCGCCGCGGACGTGCTGAAGAACAACCGGCTGATCGCCGAGGCCGCCCGCAGGACGAAGCTGGCCTCGCCGCTCCTCGACGTCTGTCACGCCCTCTTCGACGAGACCGTGGCCCGGGGGCACGGCGGCGAGGACATGGTGGCCGTACTGCGTGCGACCGAGGCCCGGACCGACGGCGCCCCCGTGCCTACCGCCGCTCCCACCGCTCCTTCGTGATCTCGTACCGCACGCCCCCGTGCTCGGAGCCCTCGACCGGCTCCATGCCGGACGGGGTGGGGATGGCGTCTGTGAAGGTCATCCCGAGCTTCTCCATGACATTGCGCGAACCGCGGTTCACGGCCATCGTCTCGGCCCAGACCATGCGCAGACCGAGCTCGGTGAACGCCTTGGCCAGCAAGGCCCGTGAGCCTTCGGTGGCATAGCCCCTGCCCCAGGCCGACTGCCGCAGCCGGTAGCCGAGTTCGGCCTCGTCCAGCGGGCCCCGCGGTCCCGGGCGCAGACAGAACCAGCCGATGAACGCGCCACCGTCCCTCTCGTGCGCGGCGAACAGCCCGAGATCACCGCCCCATTCCTCGTAGCCGGCGAGGATTCTCGGCAGATGGCGTTCGCGAACCGTCTCGGGGGCGGTCGGCGCACCCCCGGTCAGATAGCGCATCACCGCGGCGTCACTGTCCAGCTCGATCAGCAGGTCCGCGTCGTCGGCGGTGAAGCGGCGCAGCGTCAGGCGTTCGGTCTCGAGGTAGGCGTCCACGGAGTGGATGGTGCCCGACGCGGGCCGCGCGGTTCAACGGCCCGCCGAACCCGTGTCTGAGCCGAGTCCGGTGGGGTGTCAGGCGTAGTGGTAGCCCTCGGCGTCCATGGTCCGCGTGTCCAGCACCTGAAGTACGGTCACGGCCGCGGCGGCGGAGAAGTCGGGCAGGAGCGCCTTCAGTTGGGGCGTCTGGGCGGTGTCGTACCCCGGTGTCGCTCCCACCCAGGGCCACATCATGTCGTCCCGGCCGTGGCCGGGTGGCTGTGCCTCGTCGGTGAACGGCGAGAGCTGCCCCGGCGGAGGGTAGTGGTCCTTCGGCTGGGAGCCCGGGACGGCGGCGAGGCGGCCGGCCTGCCAGTTGGCCCACAAACGGTCGACGTTGGCGTGGTGGAGCCAGAAGACGGGGTCGTTGGGTGAGAACCCACCGGACATGTGGCCGCCGATGAAGTTGTGTCCGGTGTTGTGGGTGGGCGTGAACACCTGGGCGCCGTGCGCGTCCACCCCCATGAAGCCTTCTTCGATGCCCGCCCAGAAGTACCAGAACGGGTGGACGCCGGGGTGCTGCCGGACAAGTCGTTCGAGCTGGGTGATCTGGGCCTTCGCTGGGGGCCAGGTCTTCGCCCCCCGTCCCCTGGCCAGCCGCGTCCCGAAGCCCTCTTCCAGCAGGGGGTGGATCGGGAAGCCCGTCACCGCCGGGATGTCCGTCGGCCACCAGGGCGGACGTTGGGCCGGTGGGACCGGGTTGCGCAGCACGCTGTCGGACAGCGGCTTCGGGGTGCCCGGGACGAGGGAGCCCAGGAAGTCGCCGGTGAACAGCTTGCCGACGGCGCTCGGGTGATCCGTCCAGTCCCAGTACGGCACGGTGACGCCGGGGACCTCGGCCTGGAGCGCCTTCTCGAACTCGCGGACGTACTGGCGGTGCCAGGCGCAGAAGCCGATGTTCCAGTGGGCGTAGTTGACCGGCTGGTCCGGGGGAGATCCCGGCGGCAGGACCGTCATGACCGCGGAGTGCAGGGCGACGAACTGGTCGTAGACGCTGACGCCCGGGGGGCCTTGCGGGGCGGGCCGGTGCTTGAGGCGGACGAGGGCTTCCAGGAACCGGTCACGCTCCTGGGCGGTGAGGGCGACGGCACTCTTACGGATGTCCATGGCCGCTGCCTCCACCCGGGTGGTCGTGGTGATCGCCGTGGCCGCCAGGGGTGTTGTGGTCGCCGTGATCGTCGTGATCGCCGTGGTCATCGTGGCCATCGTGGCCATCGTGGTCGTGACCGGGCTGACCGGGCTGACCGGGCTGAGCGGGTTGGTCGCCGGGCGGATGCCGGTGTTCGAGGTGTCCGGTGGCCGGCACGCCGAAGAGGCCCGCGAAGAACGGGCGCGCGGGGTCGTCGGACAGGAGGCGGCTGACCAGGGCGCGGAGCGTCTCACCGGTCTTCGTCCGCAGGGCGAGCTCGCTCTGGTACATGCTCGCGGGGCCGAGGCCGATCTGGAGCAGTACGCCGGAACGGTTCGAGGCGACGCCGATCTCGGCCGGCTGCGTGCCGACCAGGCCGCAGTGGATGACCCCCTCCAGGTTGTCGGCGAGTTCCCGGACGCGGTGCGCGGTGCAGCCGTCGAACGGGGAGAGGGTGGTGACCAGGACCAGATGCTCGATGAGCATCCGGGGGCCCGTCACGGCGATCCGCATCTCCGGAACGTCGACGAGCAGGTCCACCAGCGAGGCGCCCCCCTTGGTCAGGGCGACCGTCGTGCTGCCGACCGGCGATGTTGTCATGTACCCAGCGTTGACGCCGTCGTCCGTCGACGCGACCGGGGAGGTCCGAACGGGGGAGGCCGTCCTGCGGCCCTGGCCGCCGCGGAGGCAGTGTGACGTCGCCCGCGCGGCCGTCGCCCATGAGGTATCGGGACGTGTCAGGAACTCTCTGCCGCCTCGCCCCGACTACTGCAACAGAACCCTCCCACAACACTCCGTACGCAAGGAGCCCGAATGCCGATCAACCGGCCGGCCGCCACCGCCCTGGCCGCAGTCCTCTGTCTGCTCACGACAGCATGCGGCGGCTCGTCGGGACAGGGCGACGAGACCGACGGTCAGGACAGCGAGGCCGCGGCCTCGAAGGCCGGCTACCCGGTCACGCTCGACAACTGCGGACGCGAGGAGACCTTCGAGAAGGCCCCCAGCCGGGTCGTCGTCATGAACGGCGCCTCCGTCGCCGAGGTCTCCACGCTCCTCGCCCTCGGCCTCCAGGACAGGATCGTCGCCAACCAGCAGAGCTACGGCATGTCCGAGGTCCCCGGCCGCGCCGCCGCCGTCAAGGCCCTGCCCACCGGTGACATCAAGCTCAACGACGCCTACGACATCCCCCGCGAGGCCATGTTCGGTCTGCGCCCCGATCTCGTCCTGTCCCTCACCTCGTACGGCTTCGACCAGAAGAACGGCTTCGCCACCCGCGGGCAGTTGAGCGAGATCGGCGCCAACAGCTATGTCTCCCCGCAGGGTTGCGACGACGAACCCTCCGAAATGACTCTCGACGACAGCTATCGGCTGCTGCGCGACATGGGGAAGATCTTCAACGTCGGTGACAGGGCGGAGAAGTTGATCGCCGCCTCCGAGAAGAACATCGCGACCGTCGCCGAGAAGGTCGAGGGGGAGAAGCGGCCCGAGGTCATGGTGCTCTTCTCCCACATGACCATGGGCGCCAACGAGTTCAGCTCGGTCGTCTCCAACGGCATCGTCAACGACATCCTCGCCAGAGCCGGTGCCGTCAACGCCTTCGCGGACGCCTCCAGGACCACCTTCGCCGACCTGAGCAAGGAGAAGGTCGCCGCCGCCGACGTCGACGCCGTCGTCGTCATCGCCTACCACGACCCGAACCCGGCGGCCTACGCCGAGAAGCTGCTCAAGGAGTTCCCCCAGTGGCCGGCCGCCAGGAACAACACGTACGTGACGCTGTCCGACTCGATGTACCTCGGCCCCAGCAACGACCTGGCCGTGGAGAAGATCGCCACGACCCTGCACCCCGACGCGTTCTGAGCGGGCTGACCGTCCCGCTGGCGTTCACGGTCCTGCCTCTCGCCCTGGCGGCCACCATGATCGTGGCGATCAGCGTCGGCGCGGTCAACGTCCCGCTCGGCGACGTGTGGTCGATCGTCCTGCATCACCTGACCGGCGCGGGAGCGGCGCCGTCCGACCCCGCCCTCGACCAGATCGTCTGGAACTTCCGCACCCCGCGGGTGGTCCTGGCGGCCCTGGTCGGCGCGGGCCTGGCCGTCACCGGAGCGGTCTTGCAGACCGTGGTGTCCAACCCCCTCGCCGACCCCACCGTGCTCGGCTTCTCCTACGGCGCCACGCTCGGCGCGGTCCTCGTCATCACCCTCGACTGGGGCGCCGCGTTCGCCGGGCTCGGGGTGTCGGCGGCGGCCTTCGCCGGCGCGATGGTGGCGGGCGCGCTGGTCTTCGCCCTCGGACAGCGCCGGGGGAGACTGGCGCCCACCCGACTGGTGCTGGCCGGGGTCGCCGTCGGCTACGTCCTCCTCTCCGCGACCAGCTTCGTCCAGCTCCGAGCGACCCCGACCGAACTGCGGGCCGTCATGTTCTGGATGCTGGGCAGCGTGGCGGGCGCCCAGTGGGACCAACTGCCCACGGTCACCGGCGTGGTGGTGGCGACCACCGTGCTGCTGTCGCTGTTCGGCCGCCGGCTCAACGTGCTGCTGGCCGGTGACGAGTCGGCCACCGCGCTCGGCGTCGACGTCAGCCGGCTGCGCGGTGTCCTGCTGGTCCTCAGCGCGCTGCTGACCGGCACCGTCATCGCCGTCGCGGGCGGCATCGGCTTCGTCGGCCTGATGATCCCGCACCTCGTGCGGCTGACGACCGGCGCTGACCACCGTCGGCTGCTGCCCCTCACGGCGCTGCTGGGCGCCGTCTACCTGGTCCTCGTCGACCTGCTCTCCCGCACCCTCACCCGCCCCGCCGAACTGCCCCTGGGCATCCTCACCGCGCTGCTCGGCGCCCCCTTCTTCCTGTGGCTGCTGCGCCGCGACAAGGGCATGGACTGACGTCATGAATCTCACCGTCGACCAACTCCACATCACCCTGGACCGGGTCCCGGTCCTGCGCGAGGTGAGCCTGAAGGCCCAACAGGGCGACATCGTCGGGCTCGTCGGCCCCAATGGCAGCGGCAAGTCCACCCTGCTGCGCGCCGTCTACCGCTCGCTCCGCCCGCACGACGGCGTCGTCCGGGTCGGCGACGACGACGTATGGGCGCTGTCCGCCCGCGCCGCGGCCCGCCGCACGGCCGCCGTCCTCCAGGACGGGGGCGGCACCACCGCCGGCCTGACCGTCACCGAGATCGTCGCCCTGGGCCGCGCCCCGCACCACGGTCTGCTGGGCCGCGACGGCACCGAGGACCGGGCGGCCGTCACCGACGCCATCGACCGCTGTGGCGTACGCCCCTTCGCGCACCGCGACTACGCCTCCCTCTCCGGCGGCGAACGCCAACGCGTCCTGCTGGCCCGCGCGTTGGCCCAGCGCCCCAGGCTCCTCGTCCTGGACGAACTCACCAACCACCTCGACATCCGCGCCCGGTTCGAACTCCTGGACCTGATCCGTGCCACCGGCGTCACCGCACTCGCCGTCCTGCACGACCTCGACCTCGCCACCCGTCTCTGCGACCACCTGGTCGTCCTGCGCGAGGGAACGGTGGCGGCGGCCGGACCGGTCCTCGACGTGCTCACCCCGGACCTCCTCGCCGACGTGTTCGGCATCCGCGCGCGCACCGAACGACATGCCGACGGGGTCATCCGCATCACCTACGAGGCGCAGCCCCTCGCATGACGCGTAGGTACGGGCGGACGCGGAGGCTCCCGGGCGGCATGGCAGCATCGGGGGCGATGAGAGTGTCGGTGGCGGTCCGGAGCGTGCGCGCGGCGGTGTTCGCGGTGCTGTGCGTGCTGCTCGCCACCGGTGGACACGCTCTGGCCACGGGTGAGGCGCCGCCGGTGCGGTTCCAGATCGCCGCGGCCGTTCCCGTCTTCGCGGCCGGCTGTCTCCTCGGCGGCCGGGAACGATCGCTGACCGGGATCGGTGCCGTCACGCTCGCCGCCCAGGGCGGACTGCACATCGCCTTCCATTCCGTCCGCCGGCATCACTCCGCGATGGCCCTGCACGGCACGCGGATGACCCCACACGCCCATGCCCACTCCCACGCCCTGACCCCGCACGCCACCGCCGTCCACATCGCAGCGTCGCTCACCCTCACCTGGTGGCTGCGGCGGGGCGAGGCCGCGCTGTGGGCGCTGCTGCGCTGGGCGGTCGAGTTCGTGCCGGGGCTCCTCGCGTGGTGGCGGACGGCCGGAGGGGCGCCGGACAGGCCGCTGCCCGGACCGCGGATCCGCGTGGCCCGCCGATCGCTGAGGAGCGCGCGGCTGCGGTACGCCGTGCGTCGACGAGGACCGCCGGCCGGGATGTCGTACGCCGTCTGAACCCCGACATCCCTTCCGCGGTACGGAGAACCCCTCAGCCATGTCCACCACCCCGCGCCGGGTCGGCGCCGTCATCACCCTCGCCGCCGTCGGCCTCCTCGCCACCGCCGGCATCGCCTCCGCCCATGTCACCGTCCACCCCGAGAGCTACGCCAAGGGCGCCGCGGACGGCGTCCTGACCTTCCGCGTCCCCAACGAGGAGGACACCGCGAGCACCACAGAGGTGCAGGTCTTCCTGCCGACCGACCACCCGGTCCTCGGTGTCCTCGTCTCGCCGCGGGACGGCTGGACCGCCAAGGTCACCACCACCCGGCTCAAGACGCCGGTGAAGACCGACGACGGCAGCATCACCGATGCCGTCTCCGAGATCACCTGGACCGGCGGGAAGATCACGGCCGGGCAGTACGAGGACTTCGACGTCGCCTTCGGTCAACTGCCGGACGACACCGATCAGCTGACCTTCAAGACGCTCCAGACGTACTCGGACGGCAAGACCGTCCGCTGGATCGAGGAGGCCGCGCGGGGCGATGAGGAGCCGGAGAACCCGGCACCGGCCCTCAAGCTCACCGCGAAGGGCGCGGACGCCGGAACGGCGGCCACCGCGTCGGCGAGCGCGAAGAGCACCGAGTCGACGGCATCGGGCAGTGACTCCACCGCACGGGGGCTCGGTGTCGCCGGGCTCGCCGTGGGCGTACTCGGGCTGGCGGCAGCGGTGTTCGCCGTCGTGCGCGGCCGTACCCCCGGGTCGCGCGCCAACTAGCGCACGCGTCACGCGCGCCGCCCGCCCTGCCGAGGGTGTACCGCCGACAGGGCGGGCGCGCTACGACTCGCGTGATATGGATCACGTCGAGGCCGTGGAACGTGACGACCCGTCACCCCGACTCCTGGAACGGTAAGGCCGAAGGCCGTACGACATGTGATCTGGAGACGCGGTTGATGGACGAGTTCCGGCATTCTCCCTCCGGCCCGGGTGCGGGTGCGGGTGCGATGGCGTGGAGGTTCGCGCCGCCGCCCGCGCTCTGCGGCTTCCTCCTGCTGCTGGCGCTGATGTTCACCGTGTCGTACGCCGTCGGCGCGGCCGCCGGCCCGGTGGCACCCGGCATGCACGGCACCGCCACCACCGGCGACGCCGCCGACGTGGACGACACGGACATGGACGCCGGCACGCACGGGGCGGACCGATGAGCGGCACCGGATCCGTGACCGTCCTCGTGACCACCGACCTCACCGTCGGCGGCATGACCTGCGCGGCCTGCGTCAGACGCGTCGAGAAGAAGCTCGGCGGACTGGACGGCGTCACGGCGACCGTCAACCTCGCCACCGGACGGGCCCGCGTCAGCCATCCGGCGCGGATCAGCCCGCGGGAGCTCGTCGAGACGGTGGAGAAGGCCGGCTACACGGCCGCGCTGCCCGAACCGCCGAAGCAGCGGCGGGGCGCGCAGGGCGACGCGTCCGACGAGACCCGCGAGGAGCGGCAACGCCTGCGGATCACCGCCCTGCTCGCCCTCCCGGTGCTCGTGCTGTCGATGGTGCCGGATCTACAGTTCCGCAACTGGCAGTGGCTGTGCCTCGTCCTGGCCGCACCGGTCGCCGTGTGGGGCGCCTGGCCGTTCCACACCCGGGCGGTACGCGGCTTGCGGCACTCGGCGGCCACCATGGACACCCTGGTCTCGCTCGGTGTGATCGCCTCCTTCGCCTGGTCGGTGTACGCGCTGTTCCTCGGCGGCGCGGGCGACCCGGGCATGCGGATGCCGTTCAGCCCGATGCCCTCCGCCGCCGCTGACGGTGTCGCCCACGTCTACCTCGAAGCGGCCGTCGGCGTCCCGCTGTTCGTGCTGGCCGGACGTTATCTGGAGGCACGGGCCCGGCGCGGAACGGGGGAGGCGCTGCGCTCGCTCGCCCGACTCGCCGCCAAGGAGGTGGCCGTGCGCGAGGACGGTGCCGAACGGCTCGTCGCCATCGAGGACCTGGGCGTGGGGCAGGTCTTCGTCGTGCGGCCCGGTGAACGGGTCGCCACCGACGGGCGGGTGACGGAGGGAAGTTCGGCGGTCGACCTCTCCCTCGTCACCGGCGAGAGCGAACCCGTGGAGGTCGGGCCCGGCTCGGCCGTCGTCGGCGGGGCCGTCAACGCGGGCGGACTGCTGCTCGTACGCGCCACCGCGATCGGCGCCGACACCCAACTCGCCCGGATCACCCGGCTGGTGACCGAGGCCCAGGCGGGCAAGGCGAAAGCGCAGCGACTGGCCGACTCGGTGGCCGGGGTCTTCGTGCCGGTCGTGCTGGCGCTGGCTGTCACCGCGCTCGGGTTCTGGCTCGGCGCCGGAGCCGCTCCGCAGGCGGCCGTCACCGCGTGCGTGGCCGTCCTGGTCGTGGCCTGCCCGTGCGCCCTCGGCCTGGCGACGCCGACCGCGCTGATGGCCGCGACCGGGCGCGGGGCCCAGCTCGGCGTCCTCGTCACCGGTCCGCAGGCCCTGGAGGGACTCCAGCACCTGGACGCCGTGGTCCTGGACAAGACCGGCACCCTCACCACCGGCCATATGAGCGTCGCCCGCGTCACCGCCGTACCGGACGGTCTCGGCCGCGACGCCGTACTGCGGCTGGCGGGCGCGGTGGAGCAGGGGTCGGAGCATCCGCTGGGGCGGGCGATCGCCGCCCACGCCCGGCGGGAACTGGCTGAACAGCTGCCCGAGGTGCGCGAGTTCAGCGCGCTGCCGGGGCGGGGTGTGCGGGGGCGGGTGGAGGGGCGCCTGGTCGAAGTCCGGTCGCCGGACGACGAGTTGCCCGCCGGACTGGCCGTCACGGAAGACGCCGCCTACACGCCGGTACTGGTGTACGTGGACGACGTCGCCCAAGCGCTCGTCGAGGTCGGCGACGTCCTACGGCCCGGCAGCTACCGGGCCGTCGACCGGCTCCGGCGCCTCGGCGTACGGCCCGTGCTCGCCACCGGCGACCGGGAGGCACCCGCCCGGGCCGTCGCCCGGGCACTCGGCATCGACGAGGCGTACGCCCGCTGCGCTCCCGAGGAGAAGGCCGACCTCGTGCGCGGCCTACAGGCGCAGGGGCACCGGGTCGCGGTCATCGGCGACGGCGTGAACGACGCCGCCGCCCTCGCCGGCGCCGACCTCGGCATCGCCATGGGCACCGGTACGGACGTGGCCATCGGTGCCGCCGACGTCACCCTCGTACGCGGCGACATCGAGGCGCTGGCGGACGCCGTCCGGCTGGCCCGGCGCACCCTCTCCACGATCCGCGTCAACCTTGTCTGGGCGTTCGGCTACAACGCCGTCACCGTCCCGCTCGCCATGGTCGGCCTGCTGAACCCGATGCTCGCCGCGGCGGCGATGTCGGCCAGCTCGGTCCTGGTGGTCGCCAACAGCCTGCGCCTGCGCGCCTGGCAGCCGGCGCCCTCGTCCTCGCCCGCCCGGAGGCGCACCCGATGACCGGACAGAACCCGTGGCGGCCGACCCGGCGCCGCCTCGGCGACACCCTGAACGTCGCCCTCGTGCCCGTCGTCGCGTGCGGCCTTGCCCTCGGCGGACTGACCACCTGGGTCACCGCCGGGCAGGCGGGCAGCCCGCCCCGGCTCACCGTCTCCCCGGGACGGGTGCTCCTGCCGTACGGCGACACGACACGGACCGCGGCCTTCTTCGACATCGCCAACGCGGGCGACGCGGACGACCGGCTGCTCCGGGTGACGTCCGCCGAGACCGGGGGCGACATCGAGCTCAGCCGCCACCTCATGACCGGCGAGGCGGCCGCCACCCGGGAGACCGTGACTGCGGTCCCCGTCCCCGCGCGCGGCGGGCTGTCCATGTCGCCCCAGGACGTGGACGTCGTCGTGCGGTCCCGGGCGGCGTGGCGGGCGGGCGATCTCGTCGCGTTCACACTCCACTTCGAGCACAGCGGGGCGATCGAGACGCTCGCCCTGGTCGTCCGGCCGGGCGGCTGAACTGGTCCGACCCGCTGTGGCACCTGTGGATTTGTGTACCCCCGCCTGCCGACCGCTGCCCGGATGCGAGGATGAGGCGCCATGACAGCAGGGTGGTGTTCTCGCACAGTACGGGCCGCGGTGTTCGCGGCCGTCTGTGTGCTGCTCGCCGCCCTCGGCCACGTCCTGATGTCCGGCGCCGACGTGCCCGCCTGGGCCCTGGCGGCCGGCGTGACCGGGACGGGTGCCGTCGGCTGGGGCCTGGCCGGACGGGAACGCGGGCTGCCCCTGATCGTGACGGTCGTGGTCATGGTCCAGACACTCCTGCACGAGGCGTTCTCGCTCGCGCAGGAGTCGTCGGACGAACCGGCCCACATGCACATGCACATGCACATGCGCACAGGCTCGATGCACATGGACTCGCTGGACATGGGCGGGACGAGCATGGGCCACATGGGGCACGCCATGGACGGCGGCGGCGTCGGCTCGTCGTCGTACGGCATGCTCGCCGCCCACCTGCTCGCCGCGCTTCTGACCGGTCTGTGGCTGGCGTACGGCGAGAAGGCGGCCTTCCGCATCCTGCGCGCCGTGGCCGGATGGCTGGCGGCGCCGCTCCGGCTGCTGCTGGCGCTGCCGACGCCCGCCGACCGCCCCCGCGTCCGTCGCGGGCGCCCACGTTCGGACCGGGCACCGGCCCTGCGTCTCCTCGTCCACGCGATCACCTCCCGGGGCCCTCCGGTGGGGCCGGCTGTCGGCTGACGACAGCGGGTGTCCCGAGGCCGCCCCAGCGCGCCTCGGGCCTCGGCCGTACGCCCACGCAAGCACCGCACCCGTCATGGCGTGCGCCGCTATCCACGTGCCGTAGGGCCGTCTCCCCACTCACCGGACCCCCGCGCCCTCGCGCGCATCGGTCCGGTTCACGGATCCCGAGAAGGACACCAGGTGATCACCTCTGCTCTGCCTGACGCGCCCGTCGCGACGGACGCCAGAACCGGCACGTCGGCCTCCATCGACGAGTCGATAACCGCCTGGGCCCTGGCCGCCCGCGGCGGTGACACGGACGCCGTCGAGCGGTTCGTGCGCGCGCTCCAGCGTGACGTCCAGCGCTACGTCGCCCATCTGTGCGGCGACCCCCAGGCCGTGGACGACCTCTCCCAGGACACGTTCCTGCGGGCGCTCGGCAGCCTGCACCGCTTCGAAGGGCGCTCCTCGGCGCGCGCCTGGCTGCTGTCGATCGCCCGCCGGGCCGTCATCGACAGCTACCGGTACGCCGCCGCCCGGCCGCGCCTGTCCGACGTAGCGGACTGGCAACTGGCCGTCGAGCACGCCCAGCCGCAGGGCCTGCCCGGCTTCGACGACGGCATCGCCCTGCTGGATCTGCTGGCCACGCTGCCCGCCGAGCGCCGGCAGGCGTTCGTCCTCACACAGCTGGCCGGCCTGCCGTACGCGGAGGTCGCCGAGGCCGGCGACTGCCCGATCGGCACGGTCCGTTCCCGCGTGGCCCGCGCCCGGGCGAGCCTGCTGGACCTGCTGACCGAGGCGGAGGAGCCGACCGCCGCGCTCACGGCGGTCTGAGCCGCCGCCGTACGAGGGTGCCGGGGCGGCGCTCCCTTGCCGGAGCGCCGCCCCGAAAGGCGTTGCCCCCGCCGACGACGATCACTAGGGTCGGCCGGGTGACTGCCGGGTCGGCCTTGGGCCACACACGAGTGAGGTACCCGGCCTCGGCGTGAGCGCGAGGCGGGCACGAGGCCCGCCCCCTCTCCGTGTCTTTGCTCCCGGCGCCCGTATGCGGCGCCCCGTTCCAGCGGATCCCAAGACCGGAGAACCCACCCTTCATGTCCTATGACCAGCCGTCCCCGTATGCCTCCGAACTGGCGGCGGCCGACGTCCAGTTGAACCACACCGCCGTCTACGCGAGCGACCGGCACCTGTCCGCCGAGTTCCTCGCCGTGATCCTGGGGCTGAGGGTCGGCGCCCCCTTCGGGCCGTTCGTTCCCGTGGACCTCGGCAACGGCGTCACGCTCGACTACTACGAGAAGCGGGACGAGCCGATCCAGTCACAGCACTACGCCTTCCTCGTGCCCGACGACCGGTTCGACGCGGTGATCGCCCGCCTGGAAGCGGTCGGCGTCACGTACTACGCCGACCCCGCCCACACCGATGCCGGGCAAATCAACCGTCTGTTCGGTGGCCGCGGCGCCTACTTCGACGACCCGGACGGCCACAACATGGAGATCATGACGCGGCCTTACGTCCGTCCCTAGAGGGCGAAGGCGCCGAACCGGTTGCCCGACAGGGCATTTCGTGGCTTCTTCGAGGCGTCGGTACGGTCCCGTGCATGGACTGGAATCTTGCGACGGCCCAAGAACTCGCGGCTGCTCTGCGTGCCGGTGAAGTGTCCTCGGTGGAGCTGACCGAGCAGGCGATCGCCCGTATCGAGCGGGACGACAAGGAGGTCAACGCGATCTGTGTGCCGGACTTCGACCGGGCACGGGCCGCCGCCCGCGACGCCGACCGGGCGCGCGCCCGGGGTGAGGACCGGCCCCTGCTCGGTATCCCGGTGACGGTCAAGGAGTCCTACAACGTTGCCGGTCTGCCCACGACCTGGGGCGTGCCGCCGTACCGCGACCATCTGCCGCAGGAGGACGCGGTGCAGGTGTCGCGGCTCCGGGCCGCGGGCGCGGTGCTGCTCGGGAAGACCAATGTGCCGTTGGGGCTCCAGGACATCCAGAGCTTCAACGAGATCTACGGCACCACCAACAACCCGTGGGATCACACACGTACCGCGGGCGGGTCCTCCGGCGGATCGGCGGCGGCCCTGGCGGCCGGATTCGGTGCGCTGTCCATCGGCTCCGACCTCGCCGGGTCGCTGCGGACCCCCGCACACTTCTGCGGCGTCTACGCGCACAAGCCGACCCTCGGCCTCGCGGCGGCCCGCGGAATGGTCCCGCCGTCCGCCCCGGCCCTGCCGGCGGAGCACGACCTCGCTGTCGTCGGTCCGATGGCGCGCAGCGCCCGCGACCTCACGCTCCTGCTCGACGTGATGGCCGGCCCCGACCCGCTGACCTCCGGTGTGGCGCATCAGTTGACGCTGCCGCCCGCGCGCCACGAGCGGCTGCGCGACTTCCGGGTCCTGGTCCTCGACGAGCACCCGCTCATCGCGACCGGGGCCGCGGTCCGGGCGGGCGTGCGGCGGGTGGCCGACGCGCTGGCCGAGGACGGCGCCCGCGTCGAACGGCACAGCCCGCTGCTGCCCGACCTGACCGCAGCCGCCCTGGTCTACGCGCGGTTGCTGTTTGCCGGCGCCGCCGCACGCTATCCCGAAGACGCCTACGACGAACTGCGCGCCCAGGCCGCCCGGTTGAGGGCGGACGACGTCAGTCTCAGTGCGGCGCGGCTGCGGGCCACGGTGTCGAGCCACCGTGACTGGATCGAGGCGGACAACCGCCGTGAACTCCACCGCCACGCCTGGCGGCAGCTCTTCGGGGAGTTCGACGCCGTGGTCTGTCCGATCACGCCCACGCCCGCGTTCCCGCACGATCACGATCCCGATCTGCTGGGGCGCCGGATCGACATCGACGGCGTCGCGTACCCCTACCTCGACCAGCTCGTCTGGGCCGGTCTGGCGACCATGCCCGGGCTCCCGGCCACCGCGGTACCGGCGGGCCGGTCCGCCGAGGGACTGCCGGTGGGAGTACAGCTCATCGGGCCGATGTTCGAGGACCGCACCCCGCTGAGGCTGGCCGAACTGCTCGAACGGACGATCGGCGGCTTCCAGGCGCCGCGGTAAGGCACACCGCCTGCCCAGGGGTTGGGCGAGGGCCGTCACCGTCAGCGGGACGGTGAACGTCAGTCATCTCGATCAGAGACAGGCGCCGCTGGACGCCGGAGCCTTCGGCCCCAGCGCAGGCCCGGCACCTCGACGTACCGGTGGGTCAGCAGACACACGGGCAACAGCAGGACGAAGAACGCCACTTCGCGTACGACATCGTCGTGCCGTCGCCGGCCGATCGTGCCGTCGATGACCGCCAGCAGCACCGGATGCACCAGATAGACCGAGTAGCTGATCGCCCCCAGCCCGGTCAGCAGCCGCGGTAGGCGCCGGTGGCGCATCAGCAGCCCGGCGCCGAAGGTGAGCACGGCCAGCAGGAACGCGACGATCCAGCCGCGCCGGGTGAAGGGGGCGTCACCGCCGTACCCGTACGCGCTCCCCACGGCACACGCGACCACGACGACCGCGCTGCCGACCGCGTGGCGTCGGCCGGCCCGACCGTTCTCGGCGCGGTGGACAGCTGTGCCCAGGAACATCACAGCGAAGATCACCAGGCTCTCCCACAGCGGGACCGTCCCGTTCAACGCGACCAGGACAAGCGCCAACACCCCGCCCAGCACGCCCCCGAACCTCCGAAGCGCAGGGGAGCCGGCGCTCGCGCACCCGATGGCGACCGCCATGGTGATCGACGCACACGCGATGAGCGGTCCGGTGCCGACCAGGCCGGTCAGGGCGGAGGCCGGGACCGTCAGACCCGCCGCCACGCTCACGGCGGCGAGCACGGCCAGCAGGACCGACACCGCCGCGGACCGCTGGTGAAGGCGGACCGTGAAGAGGGCGACGACAAGGAGGTAGAAGGACATCTCGTAGGAGAGCGTCCACAGGACCAGCAGGAGGCTGGGTGTCCCCAACAGCTCCTGGAGCATGGTGACATGGGCGACGGCCACGGTGGCGACGCTCCGCCCGCCGAAGTCACGGATCTCCGCGACACCCAGCAGGTGGGCGGCGAGAAGCAGGACGACGACGGCCGCCCACAGCGGGTACACCCGGAAGAGCCGCCCGATCCAGAACGTCCGCACACAGCCCCGGCGTTCCAGCGACGCGGGCACGATGTAGCCGCTCACCAGGAAGAACACCATGATGCCGTAACGGCTGGTGTTGAACTGAGGCATCAACTCCCGCCGGAAGTCGGCCAAGAACGTGTACGACGAGTGGTCGAACACCACGACGAGTGCGGCGATGCCGCGCAACGCGTCCAGCCAGCCCAACCGTGACGGACCTGCCTTCGGGTGGGTGCCGGGACGGCGTTCGGTGACGGCGGGCGGAGATTCCATGCGCGGGTGTCGTCCTCTTCGGTGAGCTGTGCCGTGGGCCTGGGTGGAGCGGGGAGACACCGCTTCCGTCGACGAGTCCAGCGGGCGGCGCATTGTTCGGCAGGACCGTTCCGGCGGCCGAACAATGCGGCGGGCGGATGAGCTGTTCGGGGACCCGGGCCGTACGTGTAACGGCTGTCCGCGGTGGAGCGGGGGGCGGCCGGAGGGGGGACGGTGTGGCGGGGCGTCGTGAGCGGCCGGTGGATCCGGCGGCGGGACCGGTGCAGCGGTTCGCGTACGAGTTACGCGAGTTGAGGGCGGCGGCGGGTGGGATGACCTACCGTTCGCTGGCGCAGCGGGCGGGCTACTCGGTGAGTACGTTGTCGCAGGCCGCGGCGGGCGAGCACGTGCCGACGCTGCCGGTGGCCCTGGCCTATGCGCGGGCGTGCGGTGGGGACTTGGCGGAGTGGGAGGCCCGGTGGAGGGAAGCGGCGGAGGGAGCGGCCGGTGACGACGACGGCTCCCTCCCGCCGTACCGCGGCCTGGCGAGGTTCGAGACCGGGGACAGTGACCTCTTCTTCGGCCGGGACCGGCTCACCGCCGACCTCGTCGACCTGCTGCGCGCACGACGGTTCGCCGCCGTCTTCGGCCCCTCCGGCAGCGGCAAGTCCTCCCTGCTGCGGGCCGGTCTGATCCCCGTCCTGCGAGGCACACGCGAGCCGGGCCTGCGGCCGGCCGCGATCAGGATCCTGACGCCGGGCGAGCACCCCGTCCGCAGCCACGCCTCCCTGCTGGAACCCGCCCCCGCCGAGGCGGACACGTTCGTGATCGTCGACCAGTTCGAGGAGGTCTTCACGCTCTGCCAGGACCCGGCCGAGCGCGCACGCTTCATCGACCTGCTGCTCACCGCCCGGCAGCCCGCCGGCCGCCTGCGCGTGCTGCTGGCGGTGCGCGGCGACTTCTACGGCCGCTGCGCCGAGCACCGCGAACTGGCCGACGCCCTGCGCGACGCCACCCTCCTGGCCGGAGCGATGAGCCCGGCGGAACTACGGGCCGCCGTCGTCAAGCCGGCCACGGCCGCCGGACTGACCGTGGAACGCGCCCTCACCGCCCGGCTGACGAAGGAGGTCGCCGACGCGCCGGGCGGACTGCCGCTGCTGTCCCACGCGTTGCTGGAGACCTGGCGCCGCCGCCGCGGCAAGACACTGACCGTGGCGGGGTACGAGGCGGCCGGATGCCTGGACGGCGCGATCGCCACGACCGCCGAGAAGATCTACGACGGGTTCACCGACGACCAGGCGACCGCGGCCCGCCAGGTGCTGCTGCGCCTGGTCGCCCCCGGGGACGGCACCCCCGACACCCGTCGTCCCGTCCGGCGCGCCGAACTGCCCGGCAGCGGCCGGGACGACACGGCCGCGGTGCTGGAGGCACTCGCCCGGGCACGGCTGCTCACCCTGGACGGCGACACGGTCGAGATGGCCCACGAGGCCCTGATCACGTCGTGGCCCCGGCTGCGCGGGTGGATCGACGCGGACCGTGAACGCCTGCGGGCGCACCGGAAACTGACCGAAGCAGCCGATGTCTGGCGGGAGTTGGGCCGGGAGAAGGGCGCCCTGTACCGGGGGAGCAGACTCACCGTCGTACAGGAGCACTTCGGCGGCGCACCTTGCGGGGAACTCACCGAGCTGGAGCGGGAGTTCCTCGACGCCAGCCGTGACGACGCGCGGCGGGGCCGACGCCGGTACCGGCTGGTGCTCACCGCGGTCACCACCGCCCTGTGCCTCGCCCTCGTCGCCGCCGGCCTCGCCGTCGGGCAGTGGCGGAGCGCGGTCACCGCGCAGCACACCGCCCAGTCCCGCCAACTCGCCGCCCAGTCCCTTGCCTTGCTGGACTCGGATCCGGACCTTGCCTCCCTCCTCGCCGTGCACGCCTACCGGACCAGCCCGACCCGTGAAGCCACCGCGGCCCTGTACGCCGCCGCCGCGTCACCGCTGCGCAAGCGCCTCGCCGACGGCACCGCACCGGTGGAATCCCTCGCCCTCACCCCGGACGGACGCACCCTCGCCACCCACAGCGCGGACGGCACGGTGCGGATCTGGGAGCTGCCCGCGGGGCGGCTCCGGCACGCGTTCACCGCATCCGCCGGCGACGAAGACAGCCAGGTCGCGGCCCTCAGCCCCGACGGAAACACCCTCGCCCTCGCCGTCACCGGTGACGCAGGCGCGGCGGTCACCCTGTGGGATCCCGCGACCGGCAAGCGGCTCAGCACCTTCGGGGTACCGGACGGCGCGGTGGGCGCGCTCGCCTTCAGCCCCGACGGTCGGAGCGTGGCGGCTTCCTCCCCGGCCGTGGTACGGGTGTGGGACGTGTCCACCGGCCGTACTCGACACAGCTTCACCGGCCATCCCGACCCACAGGGGGTCGCCTTCGGCCCGGACGGCCGTACCCTCGCCGCGGTGGGCCTCGGCGGACAGGTGCGGGTGTGGGACCTGGCCACCGGCCGCACCCGTACCTCACGGGACAGCCGGATCGCGGGCAGCGCGGTGGCGCTCGGCCCCGACGGTCAGACGTACGCGGTCGCTCGGACCGACGGTTCGGTGCAGGTGCGGGACACGGCCACCGCCGCCGTCCGGCGCACCATCGAAGATGTCCCCGTGGCGCTGAACGGACTGCGCTACAGCGGAGACGGGCGGACCCTCGCACTCTCCGGCCCGGGCGGCACGGTCCGCCTGTGGGACACCGTCTCCGGTACGGCGATCGGCACCGTGACCGCCGGTCACCACGGCCGGGGGGCCATGACGGTGGCCCTCGACGCGGCCGGCCACACCCTCGTGACCAGCAGCAACGTGGACCCCGCCGCCCGCGTTCACAGTCTGTCCGCCGACCGCCCGCGGATCACGCTGGTGGGCCCCACCGGCACGTACCTCACCGGCCTGGCCTTCAGCCGGGACGGAGGCATGGTGTCCGCGGTCGGTCAAGGGCCGCCGGGGCGTGGGGCCGTACGCCTGTGGGACGCCCGGACCGGCGATGTCGAAGCCACCCTGGCGTCGGCAGCCGAAGCCGGTCCGGAGATCGGTGGACGGCAGTTGCCCTTCGTGGTTTCCCGCCTCGCGGCGGTGGGCTTCAATCCCGCCGGGCGTGCCCTGGTGGCTCGGGAGGGCAAGGACGAGGTGGGCAAGGACGAGGTGGTCGAGGTCCGGGACCTCGCCACGGGCCGCCTGCACCGAAGCCGGGCCGTGGACGCCGCCGACACGGCGGCCTTCAGCCCCGACGGGACCCGCCTCGCCTTCGTCGGCGCGCAGGGCGCGGTGCGGATCTGGCACCTTTCGACCGGCGAGGTGCACACCGTCCACTCCGCCCACGGCGAGTCCGTGCGGGAGCTGGTGTACGCCCCGGACGGCCGCACCCTCGCGGTCGTGGGCGTCGAGGCCGACGGCGATCAGGTCACCCTGCTCGACCCCGCGACCGGCCGCACGCGGCGCACGCTCCAGCCGGGCCTCCGCAGCCCGCTGTCCCTCGCGTTCAGCCCGGACGGACGCTCCCTCGCCGCCGTCGGCACGAGCAACGGCCTGGTGAAGACGTGGGACGCGCGGACCGGTGATCCCGTGGCCGACTTCAGCGTCGGCGAAGGCGTGACATCGCCGGCGTACAGCCCCGACGGACGCACCCTGGCCGTGAGCACCGTGAGCGGAGTCCAGCTCTGGGACCTCGCCACCGCCCAGAAGAGAGGCACCCTGCCGACCCGCTCGCCCGCGGCGATGGCGTTCAGCCCGGACGGCCGCACCCTGGCGATCGCCACGGACACCTCCGTGGGCCTGTGGACCGTCGGCCTGCCCGACCCGGCCCACGCCGTCCGCACCCTCTGCGAGACCGTCGACAGACCCCTCACCACCCTCGAACGGTCCCGCTACCCCGACGCCCGGTTGCCCGACGCGTGCAACCCGAGCCGTCCGTGAGGGGTGTTACTGGGGAGGACATCGTGCGCGCCCCGACCAGCGCGCGCAGGGGAAGGAATCGGGGGTGAACCGGGGTGCGTGTGATGACCAGCCCTATGCCCATCGCCTCGCGCGCAGAGGCACCGGGGGACGATGAGGAAAAGGCTCGCGCGGATGACACGTATGACGCGCATGACGCGTACGACATGGGGGACTTCGAGACGTACGCGGCGGTGCGGTGGCCGCGGCTGCTGCGTACGGCGTATCTGCTGACGAACGGGGACCATCACGAGGCGGAGGACCTCGTCCAGGTGACGCTGGCGAAGGTGTATCTGCGCTGGCACCACATACGCACGCTGGACGCGCCCGATCAGTACGTGCGGCGCGCGCTGATCAACAACAACACGACCCGGCAGCGCAAACGGCGGGTCGTGCAACTCCTCACCCCCCACCTGCCTGAGCAGCGTGGTCCGTCGGGATGCGAGAACTACGAGACGCGCTCGGAGCTGTTCGACGCGCTCGCCACGTTGCCGCCCCGTCAGCGGGCCATCGTCGTGCTCCGCTACTGGGAGTGCCTGAGCGAACAGCAGACGGCGGACCTCCTCGGCTGCTCCGTCGGCACCGTGAAGAGCCAGGCCAGCCGGGCGCTGAAGAAACTGCGTTCGAGCGCGGCGCTGGCCGACTACGCCGGCGGGACGCCGCACACGGAACAGGAGGGACCCCGGACATGAGTACCGACATCTCACCGCAGCCGCCGTCCCCTGAACTCTGGCAGGTACTGGACGAGGCCGCACGAGGCTGCGCCCCCACGGTGTTCCCGCGTGACCGAGTCGTACGCCGGGCCAGGCTCATCAAGCGGCGCCGCAGGCTGGTGACCGGCACCCTGGCCATCGCCCTGCTGACCCCGCCGGCCATCAGTCTGGCCCTGCCGCGCGAGGCCACGCACTCGCCCGCCGTCACCAGCACCCGGGCACCCACGCCCGGCCCCTCCGTCTCCCGCGATCCGGCCGACGACCGCTCGCCGGTACGTGTCGTGCGCCCCGGGGAGCGGATCGAAGCGGGACTCGGCGTCTGGTACATGCTCAAGAAGCGGGAGTACTGCGACGCGAACCCGGCCGACGAGGAGCCCATTTGTGTGGGGTACCTGGATGTGAACCAGCCGGGTGCCGTACCGATGACCTTCAACACGCATCCCCTGGAGAAGGGGATGGTGTACGTCTTCGCGTACACCGGGAAGACGCCTGCCGCCCGCATCACGATGACGGAGGACGGCCGCACCACCGTCCTCCCCATCGTGCGGCTGGCCGGCCGTCCGGCCTATGTGAGTTCGTACGCGGTCGGTGCGCCGCAACCCGCCGACGCGAGCCAAGGGCTGCTCGGCGACGCGCAGTTCCGTGTGTACGGCGCCGACGGGAAGGAACTGGCCAGGATGGGGGGACGATGAGCGGAGTACTGAGCGGCTGACGGCCGTAGGGGATCGGCGGCGTGGCGTGCGGGGCACAAAGGACCACGCGGACCACACAGGCCACGCGGACCACACGGCGTCGATCCCTGTGCGGCGGCCTACTTGGGCGGCAGGCTCGCGGCGAAGGCGTGTCCCTCGTCGAGCCATGCGCCGAGCGCGTCGTCCTCCACGACCGCGCCGCCGTCCACCACGACCCAGCCGCGCATCGGGCGGCCGGTCATGTCGAAGACGCGCGTGCCCGGCCGGGCGAGGGCCGCGTCCGACGCGTCGGGGCCGACCCGGACCATGAGGTCGTCGCCGGTGACGCCGACGGCCATGTTGCCGCGGTACAGGAACGCCACCCCGCCGAACATGTGCTTCTCGGTGATCTCGGGGTCCGCCGCCCAGCGCTCCAGGATCCGCTGCGCGAGCCCTTCGTCGTACGCCATCGTCGCTCACCTCAGGAAATACGCCGTACGGGTCCTCGGTCCCGCTCGGGCGGCAGCGGGACAACCCGCTCGGACGTCACGTCGATCGTCATGACTCCAGCTTCCGTCGCCACGTGCGCGGCCACCACCTGGTGAACGGCGGAGTTCCGGCTTTCCGGCCGCGCGTGACCGGGACAAAACGGAACACTCGCGAGAAGCTGCCCTCATGACAACCGAAGCCGCGCCCGACGCCGACGCCTCGTACCACTTCGACGACCTGACCGCCCTGTTCATCAACTGCACCCTCAAACCGTCCCCGCAGCTCAGCCACACTCAAGGGCTGATCGACAAGAGCGCGGAGATCATGATGGCGCGGGGGGTCACCACATCCGAGATCCGTGCCGTCGACCACGACATCGCTCCCGGTGTCTACCCGGACATGACCGAGCACGGTTTCGCCACCGACGAGTGGCCCGCACTGTACGAGCGGGTGATGGCCGCGGACATCCTGGTCGTCGCCGGCCCGATCTGGCTCGGCGACAACAGCTCGGTGACCAAGCGAGTGATCGAGCGCCTCTACGCCTGCTCCAGCATCCTCAACCCACAAGGCCAGTACGCCTATTACGGCCGCGTCGGCGGCTGTCTGATCACCGGCAACGAGGACGGCGTGAAGCACTGCGCGATGAACGTCCTCTACAGCCTCCAGCACCTCGGCTACACGATCCCGCCCCAGGCCGACGCCGGCTGGATCGGACCGGCCGGCCCGGGACCGTCGTACCTCGACGCCGGTTCGGGCGGCCCGGAGAACGACTTCACCAACCGCAACGCGTCCTTCATGACCTGGAACCTCATGCACACCGCCGCCCTGCTGAAGCGGGCGGGCGGCGTTCCCGCGTACGGCAACCAGCGCTCCCAGTGGGACGCGGGCTGCCGCCCGGGAGCGGAGAACCCCGAACACCGCTGAGGGACCGGGCCGACGGCCGGGACGGCGCGCCGCGGGGCGTTGCCGTCCGGGCGCCTCGGCGGGCGTGGGCGACAGGACGGGGCCGCCGTGGTGCGGGAGCAGAGACCGGGGATACTTTCGCGGTGCTGTTGAAATGGATCGCCGAGGTGGCGGACGAGGCCTTGGTGTTGGATCCCGCTGACCGGCGTCTGGAGTCGGCGACCAACACCTGGTGGCTGAGCGCGGAGGTCGAGGACAGGAGGTCGCTGTCCGTGTCCGACGTGGTGGCCGCGTTCGGGCGGACGGCTTCCGCTGTCCGGGCCCGCGTCCGTGAGCTGGGATTCTCCGGCGTGGCGACGTTCTATGTGTGGCACGACGAGCAGGCGGGGCAGCTCAGGTGCTCGACGGGCTCGGTGGCCCCGGACGCGTTGCCGTTCGGCGGCGCCTATGAGCCGTCCGCTGAACTTGGGCCGATCGTGGAGAGATTCCTGGCCGACGCGGAGCCCGGGGTCGTCTCCCGGGCGGAGTTGGACGGTGCGGGGGATCAGGCGGCGCACGTGCCGGTTCGTGTGTGGGTGTGCGGCGTGGGCGCGGTGCTCCCGGGTGAGAATCGGGCACCCGCGTGAGTTCATCGTGGTACCGGGAGGTTGATCAGTGCCAGTTCGGCCGGGTCGGCCACGACGGTGATGGCGGCGATCCGACCGTTTCGGACGGCGAAGGCGAGGACGGCCGGCGGGAGTGTCGACGGTCAGTCTCACCTCGGGGTCGAGGATGCGCAGCAACTCCTCGAAGTCGCCGTGGCGTGCCGCCGTGAGGAAGGATCGCCCGCCTCGGCGTCCCGCTCGGCGCGCTCTACCGCTCCACCAAGGGGGCCATGGAGACGCTCACCCGGGCCTGGGCCGCGGAGTTCGGCCCGATGGGGGTCCGCGTGAACGCCGTCTCTCCGGGCGTGGTCCTGCCCCGGCCCCTGAGGGCGGCGAGCGCCACCCGGGCGGCCTTCGTGCACGGGACCGTGGTGGACGTCGACGGGGGCAGGGCGAGGGCCGCGGTCATCAGGACGAAGGCGCCCCGCCGAACAGGCCCGAAACCCTGGCCGGCTGTCCGGACACCTTGCCCCCTACGCTGAGCCCCGTCCTTACTATCGGGGAGAGTCATGACAAGTAGGTTCACCGAGTTGGCCGTTGACTGCCACGATCCGGAGAGACTCGCGGCCTTCTGGTGCGAGGTCCTGGACTTCAAGGTGATCGAGCGGAGCGAGGGCAAGGTCGAGATCGGTTCCTGGGTGCCGACCGTCGAGGAGGTCCGGGCCCGTCAGATGCCGCCCACCGTGCTGTTCGTCCAGGTGCCCGAGGGCAGGACCGTGAAGAACCGGCTTCACCTCGACGTCAGCCCGATCGACCGCAGCACCGAGGACGAGGTGGCCAGACTGCTCGGCCTCGGCGCCACCAAGGCGGACGTGGGCCAAGGCCCGGACCGCGGCTGGGTGGTCATGGCGGACCCGGAGGGCAACGAGTTCTGCGTCCTTCGCACCCTGGCGCCGCAGAACTAGCCGGCGACCAGGGGGCGTTCGTGGCGACAGACGCGGAGTGGGCTCGTATACGGCGCGGGTTGCGCTTCGGGCAGGTCTTCGAAGGCACCGTCGTGCAGGTTCCTCGGCCCGGTGCGATCGGGATCTTCGTGGACATCGGTCTGAGCGTCGGAGGCTTCGTCGACGCCCTGTTGCTTCCGATGGAGAGCGATGACTGGCCGATGGAAGGTACGGTCGCCGACTTCGAGATCTGGTGGGCCGACAGCCGTCAGCAGATTCGGCTGAAGCCGTGCGACTCCCGGTATTTGCGGGACGACTTCACGGACTTCATGGGATGGTTCCGCCCTGACTGGCCGTCTCGGATCGGTCAGCCGATTCCGGAGCCATAGCCTGGCGGCGCGGTCAGGACGGCTGGACCTGGTCGAAGAGCGCGAGGGCGTTGGCGGGGTCCGGACTCACGAGGCGTTCCAGGCCGGACATCGTGATCTTCGCCCACCTCCCGGCCCGTGCCCACATCTTTTCCTCGAAGGCGCGGACCGTCTTGTCCAGATCGCCGGGACCGGTGGCGATGGCCTCGGCGAGTTCGGCCCCTTCCAGCATCGCGAGGTTCGCGCCCGCCCCCAACGGAGGCATCAGGTGGGCGGCGTCGCCCATGAGCGTCACACCGGGGACGTGGGTCCAGGTGTGGGACTCGGGCAGGACGTAGAGGGGGCGGTGGATGAAGGCCGTGCCGTGCCGGAGGAGGTCGAGGACGGGTGCGGCCCAGCCGTCGAACAACGCCAGCAGGTTCGAGCGCATGCCTTCCACGTCCGCCGGGTCGAGGTGGGTGTGCCCGTCCAGCGGCGTACGGAACTGGGCGTTCACCTTGACGTGGCCGCCGCTGTTGCGCTGGGCGACGAGGCCGCGGTTCACGCCGTACACCGCCATGGAACCCTCGCCGATCAGCTGGGCCAGGTCGGGGTGGCGGGTGTCGATGTCGTCGAGGGAGGTCTCGACCGAGGTGACGCCGGTGTAGTGCGGCGTCACCGGCGAGACGGCCGGACGGGTCCGGGACCAGGCGCCGTCCGCGCCGACCACGAGGTCGAACGCCTCCTGCCGTCCGTCCGCGAAATGGACCGTCGCGCCGTCCCGGCTCCCCGGCACCACCTCTGTCACGTCCTGGCCCCAATGGACGTCCAGCGGGCCGAGGAGCAGGTCACGGAGTTGCCCTCGGTCGATCTCGGGATTGGCCCGGTCGTCCGGACGGGACCGCCAGTCGCGCAGGACGGTCCCGTCCGTGTCCAGGATGCGCATGGCCTGTCCCTCGGGGCGGGACAGCGTCTCGAACTCCGCCAGCAGCCCCGCCTTGTCCAGCGCGAGCTGGCCCATCCCCTCGTGCAGGTCCAGCGTGCCGCCCGGGGGCCGGGCCGCGCGGGAGGGATCGCGTTCGAGGACGGTGACCGGATGGCCGTGGCGGTGCAGGACACGGGCGAAGGTGAGGCCGGCGGGACCGCTCCCGACCACGGCGATGCGATGTCTCATGTCGATACACTGTATCGATCCGATACGACGCATCGCAACAGTACGATGTGAACATGACTGTCTGGGACCGGCCGGAGCCGCCGACTCGCCCCGTGCCGCTCGACCGGGAGCGGATCGTCGCCGCCGCCGTCGCGCTCGCCGACGAGGGCGGTCTCGAAGCGGTGTCGCTGCGCAAGGTGGCCGCCCGGCTGAACGCCGGCCCGATGCGGCTGTACGGCTTCATCTCCACCAAGGAAGAACTGTTCGACCTCATGGTGGACGAGGTCCAGGCCGAGATCCTCCCCGAGGAGCAGCCCGGCGACTGGCGGGAGGCGCTCCGTGTGCTCGCCCATCGCACCAGGAAGGCCGCCCTCCGTCACGAATGGCTGGCCGACCTGCTCGGCGGCCGTCCGAGCCTGGGCCCCCACGGCCTCGCCGTGACGGAGGCCAAACTGGCGGCCCTCGACGGTCTCGTCGACATCGACACGGCCGTGCGCGCCACGGAGACGGTCGGCGCCTATACCACCGGCGCGATCAGGCGCGAGATCGCCAACCTGCGGGCCGAGCGTGCCACGGGCCTGTCCAAGCACGACTGGCGACGCGCCTCCGGCCCGCATGTGACGAGGATGTTGGCCACCGGCCGCTTCCCGGCGCTGGCCAAGGCTGTGCACGAGGGCACGGACGTGGACACCGAGACATCCTTCGCGACCGGCCTGGACTGGGTCCTCGACGCCGTGGCCGCGAGACTCGGCCAGCCTTGATCACCCGAAGAGCCGCCGTAGGCGGTCAGCCCGACTTCTTGGCGAGATCGGCGAGGAACCGCGGCACCCGGCCGGCGCCGAAGTCGTAGAACCGTGCCCACCGCGGCTCAAACGCGATACGGGCCATCCGGTCGTACAGAGCCCGGCAGTTCCGCTCGAACTCGGCCGCGGACTCCGCGTCGAAGTTCTTCCGCGCGGCCGCGAGGTACTCCGGAACCACCCCGTCGACGATCGTGAGGTGCACGACGCCACGTAGCGACAGTGTCCTGGCCGAGCCGGGGCTGTCGCCGGCGTCGATGGTCAGGGCGACCTCGGGGCGGGCGGACAGCGCTCTCACCTTGGGCGCCGTGGCAGCGGTGGACATGATGATCTCGTCGCCGGTCCAGTAGATCCCGATCGGGATGACGCGGGGCAGCCCGTCGAGTCCGTTGTAGGCGAGCCGCGCCATGGACGCCCGGCTCAACAGCTCGTGGGCGTCGGCCAGCTCCTGTGCGATCTGCTCGGGGTCCATGACTCCTGGTCCTCCACTGTCGTGCGGCCGCTCGTGGCCGCTGTGTTCCTGGGACGGAGACGCCTCGTCGTTCTCGACATCCATGGCCGACTCGCGGTCGACCCGGCCACGGAGAGCGCGCGGGCCGGGTGCGGGCCTGCGGCGCGGGTCAGTCGAGGAAGTCGGCGACGAGTGCGGCGAACTCCTCCGGTCCGGCCAGGCGGATGCCGAGGTTTTCGGCCTTGGCGCGCTTGGAGCCCGCGCTGTCCCCGGCGACGACCAGGGAGGTCTTCTTGGAGACACTGGAGGAGGAGCGGCCTCCGGCTCGCTCGATGAGCTCGTTCATCTGGTTGCGCGAGAGCTTCTCCAGAGCGCCGGTCATCGAGCCGGTGACGACGACGGTCATCCCGGCCAGCGGCAGATCCGTCGTCGCGGCTGCCCCGGACGCGTCGGTGCCGTCGCCGTCGACGTCGGCCGGGGGCGGCGGGGTGGCGCCGGGTTCGGTCATGTTGACCCCGGCCGCGACGAGTCTGTCGATGAGCGGGGCCAGTTCGGTGAGCTCGGCGACGATGGACGGGGCCTTCTCGGTGCCGATGCCGTCGACCCGCTGCATCGCTTCGGTGTCGGCGGCCCGGATGTTGTCCATGGTGGCGAAGCGCCGGGCGATCCGCCGGGACATGGACCGGCCGGTGCCCCGCACCCCCAGCGCGCACAACACCCGCGACAGCGGCTGGGCCTTCGCCGCGGTCAGCGCGGCCAGGAGGTTGTCGGTGCTGGTCTCGCCCATCCGGTCCAGGGCCAGCAACTGGTCGCGGGTCAGGGCGAACAGGTCGGCGAGGTCGGCGACCAGACCGGCCTCGACCAGCTGGACGACCCGGGTGTGGCCGAGGCCCTCGATATCGAGCTGGTCGCGGCCGGCGGCGTAGGACAGCGAGGCGACCAGGTGGCAGTTGCGGCCGTTGGTGCAGCGCCAGCGCTGCTCGCTGGTGTCGATGTCCGACCCGCAGCGCGGGCACACCTCGGGGAAGACGATGGGCTGCTCGTCGCCGGTGCGCAGATGGGCGACGGGGGCTTCGACGCGGGGGATGACGTCACCGGCGCGGTAGACCATGACGTGGTCGCCCAGGCGCAGGTCACGGCGGGTGATGTCGGCGGGGTTGTGGAGGGTGGCGTAGGTGATGGTGGAGCCGTCGATCTCCACCGGTTCCAGGACCGCGCGCGGGGCGATGATGCCGGTGCGGCCCACGTTCCACTCCACCTCCAGCAGACGGGTGATCTTCTCCAGGGCCGGGAGCTTGTAGGCGATCGCCCAGCGCGGGGCACGGGTGCCGGATCCGGCGGCCAGCTGGTCGGCGGCCGGGTCGGCCTTGATGACGACGCCGTCGATCCCGAACGGCAGTTCGGTGCGCAACGCGGCGATCTCCGCCACCCGGGTCAGGACCTGCTCGACGCCGTCGGCGACGGTACCGGGCACCGCGGTCGACGCGGTGGTGTTCACCCCCAACTCGGCGGCCCGAGCCATCAGTTGGCTGTGCGCGCTCTCGCCGAGCCGCTCGGCGAGAGCGGCGTCGGTGTCGGGCAGGGGGAGCAGGCCGTACCCGAAGAACGTCATCGGGACGGTGTAGGCGCGGTCCTTGGCGCGCAGGGTGCCGGCCGCGGCGTTGCGCGGGTTGGCGAACGGCTGCCCGCCGTGGCCCGTGCGCACGTCGTTGGCGTGCTCGAACTGCGCGGTCGTCATCAGGATCTCGCCGCGGACCTCCACGGTCACCGGCTCCGACAGTGTGCCGGGCAGGCCCTCGATGGTGCCGATCGCGTGACTGACGTCCTCTCCGGCCGTCCCGTCCCCGCGGGTGACCAGCTGTCTCAGTCGGCCGCGGGAGTAACGGGCGGCGACCGCCAGCCCGTCGAGCTTCGGCTCGATGCTGAACGAGGTGACGTCGTGGCCGACGCGGCGCGCCAACGAGGCGGCCCAGGTGGTGAACTCCTCGGCGGAGAAGACGTTGTCCAGGCTGAGCATCGGCACCGTGTGCGGCACATCCCCCTCCACGGCGCCGCCGGCGACCTTGCCCGAGGGGGAGTCCGGCAGCACCTGGCCGGGATGGTCGGCCTCCCACTGCGCGATGCCGCGCACCAGCCGGTCGTAGACGTCGTCGTCCAGGGGCGAGGTGCCGCCCCCGTAATAGGCGGCCGCGGCCTTCACGGCGTCCTCGACCGCCTGCGCATAGGCGGCGGCATCCACGATCTGTGCAGCTGGTGTCGTCATGACCGCCATCCTGCCTGCCACCACTGACAATGCCGGCCGCTCCTACCGGGGCGCGCGAGCGCGGGGCGATCGGTCAGCAACGTCGGAGAGGCGCTGTGAGGCGCGGCCGACACACGAGATAGGGTCGCGCGGGCCGCGGGGCCGCCCCAGTGGACCGGATCCCGCGGACGCCCCGTCACACCGACTTCGCCCGGTGCGTCCGCACGACCACGGACCCGGTCCGGTCGGCAACAGCGCACAGATCCGAGGAGAGCAGTGCCCCGCTGGTCCGCCGCCCTGACCCGGGCCGGCATCACCGACCCCCACCTGCGGCGCTCCTACGACGCCCAGCGAACGCTCGTACGGCGCAACCGTCGCGAGGAGTACCTGGCGACCAGGTTGCTGCTCCCCGCCCGGATCCACCCGGCTGTCATCGCCGCCGTCGCCTTCATGGACGAGACCGACCGGCGCATCGACTCCGGCGACATCCCCACGCGCCAGGACACGCTGCGTTCCTGGGACCGGCAGGTGACGGCAGCGCTGGCCGGCGGATCCACCGAGAACGAAACCCTCCGGGCCCTCGCCGACACGACACGGCGTCATCCGGTCCTGGGGGAGCGGGTGCGTGACTTCCTGGACGGAGCGCCGGTCGAGGCCACCTGGTCCGGGTTCGCGACCGAGGCGGACTTCCAGGACTACGTCGACCACTACTCCCTGCCCGCCCTGATGCTGACGGCCTCACTGATCGGGCCGGCGCCGGACGCCGAGCGGCATGCGCCGTTCCTGCGCGGATGCCGTCGACTCATCGAGGCGATGCAACGGACCGACTTCCTGGCCGACCTCGCCGAGGACGTGGGCCAAGGCCGTGTCGGCATCCCCAAGGACGAACTGGACCGACATGGTCTCGACTACGACAGCCTGCGCGAAAGGCCACAGGAGTGCGCACCGGCAGTCGAACGTCTCGTCGACGCCCAGGCCGAGCGCGCAGGTACGGTGCTCGCCCGATGCCGGCGCCTGCCGGAACACGTCGACCCGGAGTACCGGCCCTTCCTGAACGCCCTGATCTCGGTCCAGGGGCTCCGGCTCGAGGCCGTGCGGCGCAACAGCGGCTCCCTGCTTCAGCGCGGAGCGAGCCCGGCGCCTTCCGCCGCCCTGCGGGTCCTGTGGCGGGGATACCGCGCGGCCAGGGGCCGACGGCAGTGACGCGGTACGGGTGCGTGAAGCGGGCGGGGGGCCGGGGCGACTTGTCCTTGTCCACAGCGGGCACGTCGGCCCCGTCGTGGGTCGAGGGGAGCGTCTCCGACGGCGTGGCCGCGGACCTGGGGTCCCGGGGTCCCAACCGGCGCGATGCGGTACATAGTTGTCGCTCTCTGGAGATGATCGGCTTCGCCGTGTAGCGTCTGCTTCAGCTGTCGTGGTTCGCAGTACCTGCCCGCGCCTTGGCGTGGGCGCTTTGCTGTGCAGTGCCGGACCAGGGCGATCACCTCCAGGGCCGCGCGGTGCGGTTCCTGACATCGACTGAGAGGCATCAGCATGGCCAGCGGAACCGTGAAGTGGTTCAACTCCGAGAAGGGCTTCGGCTTCATCGCCCAGGACGGCGGCGGTCCGGACGTCTTCGCGCACTACTCCAACATCAACGCCTCCGGCTTCCGTGAGCTTCAGGAGGGCCAGGCGGTCACCTTCGACATCACCCAGGGCCAGAAGGGCCCGCAGGCGGAGAACATCACCCCCGCCTGATCCCGGCCCGGTACCCGGGCTTCGGGGGCCAGTCGAACCCACGTACGCCGCCGCGGTGTGTCGAGCACCGCGGCGGCGTGCAGGCGGTTCCGGAACGGCCTCCAGCGGCCGAGGCGTCCCATGGACAGGCGGCCCCGGCGGCACTCGAAGAAGGCGTGGGCCTGCTCAGGCCTCCCCGGCTCGTTCCGCGGTCGGCTCCGTGCCGACGGTCAGGTTCAGGGCGTCGGCCACGGTGGTCAGCGCTGCTCCCAACGGCAGCGCGACGCGGGTGAGGGCGTGCGGGTCGCCCCGGGTGGGGTCCCGGTTGACGATGATCACGGGTTTGCCGGCCTGGGAGGCCTGGCGGACGAACCGTAGACCGGACATCACGGTCAGGGAAGAGCCCAGCACCAGAAGCGATCTCGCGTCGCGGACCAGCCGGCGGCACTGCTCGACCCTCGTCGAGGGCACTGTCTCACCGAAGAACACCACGTCCGGCTTGAGGACGCCGTCGCAGCTCAGGCAGGGCAGCACCTGGAAGTCGCCCACCTGTGCGTCGGTGAGGTCGGCGTCACCGTCGGGGTTGATTCCGGCGGCCGTCGGTGCGAAGCCCGCGTTGGCCTCCTCCAGCCGCAGGGCCAGCGCCCGGCGCGAGCTGACAGCACCGCAGGACAGGCAGACGACCCGGCCCAGGCTGCCGTGCAACTCGACGACATCCGCGCTGCCCGCGGCCTGGTGCAGCCCGTCCACGTTCTGGGTGATCACCCCCGAGAGCAGGCCGTGCCGCTCGAAGGCCGCCACCGCCCGGTGCCCGGCGTTGGGGCGGGCCCGACCGAAGGTGCGCCAGCCGAGGTGACTGCGTGCCCAGTAACGACGGCGGGCCTGGGCGCCGGCGGTGAAGTCCTGGTAGGTCATCGGCGTGTGCCGGCCAAGGCTCCCGCCCTCGCCCCGGTAGTCGGGGATGCCCGACTCCGTGGAGATGCCCGCCCCGCTGAGCACCAGCACACCGCCGGCGCTCAGGGCATCCACGACCGGGCCCAGATCCGTGGTGGCCGGCGGCAGATCCTCGGCAGGGGTCCAGCTCAGGGTGGGACGCATGCGCATGCCGCAAGGGTACGAAATCCCGGAGACCGGTCACGCAGGGCCGGTGCACGTGCATGTGCACGTGCACGTACCGGACACGGAAAAGCACGTACGCAGGATCGCCGCGGCACGCCGCAAAGCGCCCGCGACGACCCCGTACGACTCGACCTGTCGTCCCCAAGTCCCTAACCCTGGTGGCTCACAGGGCTGATCCGCGACGCCGGCGATGCCGGCGATGCCGCCGATGATCGTCAGGAAGACGATCGGTCCGATCAGCATCTTCATCGCGGTGATGAACGTCGTGCCGATCGGCTCCATGTCGGTGGCCAGATCCGGCCACCGCCAGCCCAGCACGATGCCGATCACGATCGCCACCAGCACCTGGACGTACAACTGCCGGTACCACGGCTCGGCCGCGATACGCGCGGCCTGCTCGGCTCGTCCGTTGCCCGGGGTATGCGTCATTGCAGCCTCCCTGATCGCGCGCCACCGAGCCCGATCGGTCCGCGCCAGCTTTGGGCCACAGTGAACCCGGGCCGGGCGCGGGGGGTCCACGACCAAAAATCGATGCCCCGTATAGGCGTGTCCTATCGATGCGGCTGCGGGCCGAAACGGTGGACCGGACGAGGAGCGATGGGTGATGGGCGAGGGGCGGCGGCCCGACCCGCAGTCCCGACGTCGGCAGCCCCCCCCCCGAGTCGGCGGTCCTCGGGATGTCTCGGCGCTCGCCGCCGATGAGCGCCGCCGATGAGCGCCGTCGATCAGTGTCGCCGGTTCGACGGGACCCCTCAGGAGCTGCTTGCACCTGCGCATGAAACAAGCCAAGGGGCCGCGTCGGGAACACCAGGTCCGACCGGGAAGGTTGCATCGAGCGAGGGACCGGCGCCGCATGGGTGGGGAACAGGGGACCGTAAGGTCATCCGCCCCACCAGTAGCCGATCCTCGAGGTCGCGGTGTATCCGCCGTGCTCTGTGGACCAAGACGTATTTTCGCTGGAGGACTTCGTCATGACTGACCGCCCTTTGACTCTCATGGCCGTGCACGCCCACCCCGACGACGAGGCCACCGGCACGGGAGGGGTCCTCGCGCGGTACGCGGCGGAAGGCATCCGCACGGTTCTCGTGACCTGTACCGACGGCGCTTGCGGGGACGGGCCGGGGGGTGTGAAGCCGGGCGATCCCGGGCACGATCCGGCGGCTGTCGCCTTGATGCGCCGGCAGGAACTCGAGGCCAGCTGTGACGTCCTGAAGGTCAGCGACCTGGAGATGCTGGACTACGCCGACTCCGGAATGATGGGCTGGCCCGGCAACGACGCCCCCGGATCCTTCTGGCAGACCCCTGTGCAGGAAGGCGCGGCGCGGCTCGCGGAACTCATGCGGCACTACCAGCCCGACGTGGTCGTCACCTATGACGAGAACGGCTTCTACGGCCACCCCGACCACATCCAGGCCCACCGCATCACGATGGCGGCGCTGGAGATGACCGAACTGTCACCGAAGGTGTACTGGACGACGGCGCCCCGCTCGATGATGCAGCGGTTCGGCGAGGTCATGCGCGAGTTCCATGAGGACATGCCGGAGCCGGACCCGGCCGAGGCCGCCGCGCTGGCCGAGATCGGTCTCCCCGACGACGAGATCACCACGTGGGTGGACACGACAGGCTTCAGCGGCCAGAAGTTCGACGCCCTGGCCGCGCACGCCAGCCAGGGCGAGAACATCTTCTTCCTCAAGATGGGCAAGGAGCGGTTCGGCGAGCTGATGGGCATCGAGACCTTCGTACGCGTCCAGGACACCACCGACGCGCCCGTACCCGAGAACGATCTCTTCGCCGGCCTGCGTTGATCCGCGTGGTTCGAGCGGTGTTGAGCGTCCTCGGGGTTGGACGCGTTGCCCGCCGCTCGAACCCCGCAGGCGATGCGCCCGCGCTCAGGCGGAGTTGATGACGACGCACTTCACCTGGGTCCAGTCCTCCAGGTAGTCGGGCCCCATGGAGCGGCCGAAGCCGCTGTGCCTGTAGCCGCCGAAGGGCGCGCCGATCGCGCCGTTGGGGCCGCCGTCGCCGAGGGTGTTGACGGCGACCTGCCCGGCCTGGACCCGGCGGGCCGGCCGTATCGTGCGGCCGACGTCCTGGGTCCAGACGGTGGCGGTGAGACCGTAGCGGGTGCCGTTGGCGCGGGCGACAGCCTCCTCCTCGTCCTCGTAGGTGACGACGGAGAGCACGGGGCCGAAGATCTCCTCCTGGGCGACGCGCATGTCCGGCGTGACCCGGACGAAGAGGGTCGGCTCCACGAAGTAGCCGTTGTCGTAGGGAGCGCCGGTCAACTTCCCGCCCCCGACGACCACTTCGGCGCCCTCCGCACGGCCGATGGCCAGGTGGTCCAGCACCCGCCTCTCCTGCCGGGCGCTGATGAGAGGGCCCATGGCGACGGGCTGGTCCCACATCCCGACCCTTACGGCGCGGAAGGCGTCGGCGAGTTCGGCCACGAGCCGGTCGTGCTGGGAGGAGTGGACCAGGACGCGGGAGCCGGCCGCGCAGACCTGGCCGCTGTTCATGACGATGCTGCGCACGATCGCCGGTACGGCCTTGGCCAGGTCCGCGTCCGGCAGCACGATCTGCGGGGACTTGCCGCCCAACTCCAGCTGAAGGGGTACGAGGGTTGCGGGCGCAGGCCTCCATGACGGCGGTGCCGGTGGCGGGGGAGCCGGTGAAGCTCATCTTGCGGATGCCGGGGTGGGCGGGGAGGGCGGCGCCGGCCTCGTTACCAGACTGGTGAGGACGAACGTCAGGACCGAGACCCCGAACACGACCGGGATCGCGCCGAGCCGCCAGCGGAAGAGGATCCGGTGCATGGCACCTCAGTCGTGCGCTCCCCTCACGCGAAAACAAGGGACCTCTGGCCGGCGGGGAGACACTCAGACTGTGACAGCTGGCAGGGTTCGCGCCCTTCACTACGCGGTCAACTGGGTTGATCAACACCCTGCGACCTGGCTGGAAGACGGCTTCCCCACACGAGGTAGGCGGATGGGCCCTGTCGCTCAGCGAAACACGGCTTGACGCAGTGATCGCGCCGCCGCCCAGCGGCTCAATGTGTCCTCCAGCTACTTCGAGAGGGCCAGACAGTGGGGCGCGAGAAGCGCCCAGAGGAAGGTCTCTCGCGACTCGCAGGCCCTGACCGTGCAGGAAAACCTGGACGTAAATGACTGGTCTGCCTCGTGACGGGCTTCGGGGAAGGGGTCGTGTCTTCGCACGTCCTGTGCCGACAGCAACTCAGAACAGGCACGTGACGCGTCCTGGGACCGGATGACCGAGCTGAACAAGGTGGTCTTCTCGGCAACCTTGCAGACGGCCTCATGGCGGTTCAACCGACCGGAACTCGCATCGCGGCGCACCGCCTGCGTCGCCGGACTTGCTGTCCGTGGGACCGACTCGTGATGGATCACTCACGCGTCCGGGCGCAAGGGGCTGGACCCACCCCCTCGCCGCAGGCGATCGTGGGTGACGTGAACGATCACCCCACGGCGCCCGTCGGCCACGCCCATCCGCCAGGCGCGACGAGTGACGCCGACGCCGCCTTGGCTCTGGAGACGGAAGCCGGTGAGGTCCGCCGTTTCTGGGAGGGGCTCGGGCTTCCCGGACTCGTCGATGTCCACACCCACTTCATGCCCGAGCGTGTCCTGCGCAAGGTGTGGGCCTATTTCGACGCGCTGGGGCCGCTGACCGGCGGGCTGGAGTGGCCGATCACCTACCGGCAGCAGGAGGCGGAACGGGCGGCTGTGCTGCGCGAGTTCGGTGTGCGGGCGTTCACCTCGATGCTCTACCCGCACAAACCCGGTATGGCCCGCTGGCTGAACGACTGGGCGGCCGAATTCGCCCGCCGGACCCCGGACTGTCTGCACACCGCCACCCTCTACCCCGAGCCGGGTGTCGAGACCTATGTGCGCGAGGCTGTCGAAGCGGGTGCGCGCGTGTTCAAGGCGCACGTACAAGTAGGGGCCTACGACCCGGCCGACGAACTCCTCCAGCCGGCCTGGGGGTTGCTGGCAGAGGCCCGCGTCCCCGTGGTCATCCACTGCGGCTCGGGCCCCGCGCCCGGCAAGCACACCGGCCCGGAGCCGATCGCGCGGGTGCTGGCCCGACACCCGCAACTACGGCTGATCATCGCGCATATGGGAATGCCCGAGTACGAGGACTTCCTCGGCCTCGCCGAGCGGTACACCCAGGTGCGGCTGGACACCACCATGGCGTTCACCGACTTCTGCGAGGGGTTCATGCCCTTCCCGCGCCAGGCCCTGCCCCGGCTCGGCGAGCTCGGTGACCGCATTCTGTTCGGCTCCGACTTCCCCAACATCCCTTACCCGTACCTGCATCAGCTCCAGGCTCTGGAGCGGTTGGGCCTGGGGGAGGAGTGGCTGCGGGCCGTGTGCCACGACAACGCCACAGCCCTCTTCGGACTCTGAAGGGCGCCCGGGCTGTCACGGGTGGAACCGCTCCGGGCGGAAGTCGGTCAGCATGGCATCTCGCTTCCCGGTGAGGATCTCTGCGGCGAGCAGTCGGCCGATGATCGGCCCGAGCGTGATGCCGCTGTGGGAGACGGCCTCGTAGTAGCCCGGTACGGACGGCACCGCTCCTACCGAGGGGAATCCGTCGGCTGGGATGGGCCGGTTGGCCACCCGTGCCTGTGTGATGCGGGAGTTGGCGAGTTCGGGAACGACCTGCCGCGCCATGTCGTGGAGCAACCGTGCGAGTTCGGCCGGATCTTCGCCCGTGTCGATGAGCGCGTCGACCTCACGGCTGTGGAGGACCACCGAACCGTCTCCGTCAGGTCGGATCTCGATCCGAGGCGCATGCATGGCCCGGTGGACCGGGACCCGGGCACAGCCGATCCGAGCGACGATGCCGGGTTCCCGACGCATCGGCAAGTGGCGAGCGACGAGCCCGGCGACATGGGAGGCGCTGGGGCCCGCCGCGTTCACGACGATGTCGACGTCGAGGCTGCTCCCATCGGACAGCGCGACTGTCCGGACGCCTCCGTCGGCGCCGGTGCGGATGTCACGGACGGCGGTGTCGAAGCGGTGCTCGGCGCCTGCCGCGACGGCCTGCCCGACGAGACGGCCGACGAGTCGGCGTCCGTGCACCCAGGCCTCGTCGGGGTAGACCACGACGGGGACCTCGTCGGGGATCGTGACAGCGGGTTCGAGGCGGCGGCGCGCCTCGGCGCCCGTACACACCTTGACCCCGTAGTCCCAGCCGGCCAGCAGTTCGGCGGTTTCCAGGAGCTTCGTCTGCGCTGCGGGATCGCCTGCCCAGCGCAGATGGCCGCTGGGATACCACCACGCGTCCGGCCCGATGTCCTCGGCAAGCGCACGGTGCGCTGCCATGCCCGCGACGTTCAGGTCGAAGTAGGACCTGCGCACGGTCTTGTTGCTGGCGTTGACCCACGAGAACGACCAGTTGGTGACCCCTTCGCCCGGCCGGCCCGCGTCGACGAAGACCACCTCGGCACCCTGCCGGGACAGGTTCCAGCCGACGGCGGTTCCGAGAATGCCCACTCCGATGACTGCGACCCGCCCAGGCCGCTTCACGGACGTCCTCATGCGCCCTCCGCTGATCGGTGGCCGAACAATCAACCATCCGATGCGGGCCAACGGCAATGGGTTTTCCGCCGACCACGAGCTGACCGCCTGCGTCGGGCGGGCCGAGCGGGTGGCGCGGGCGCCGAGTGGGCGGAGCGGGCGGGGCGGTCAGCGTGGAGTCACCCAGTCCGGCACCCAGGTCCCGTCGGCGCCGTGGCCGGGTGTCGTGGCGGCGAGGTGGGCTCGGAGGGTAGCCAGCGCAGGGTGCGGGTTGTCGCGGTGCCAGAGCAGCGAGTGCGGGTAGACGGGGGCCGGGTCGGTCACCGGGATGCGCCGCAGCCCGTGGTCGGCGGGCCAGATGAGACGGGTGTGCTCGCCCATGAAGGTCGCCAGGGCCGGGGTGTCGGCGATGGTGTCGAGGAGCGCGTCGGAGCCGAAGTTGGGCCCGGTCACCTCGATGGTGAGACCGAACTCGGCGACGAGGTCGTCGTAGTAGGCGCCCCACTCGGTTCCGGGGGCGATGCCGGGCATCCAGATGCGGTGCCCGGTGAGCTGGTCGAGGGTCACCGACCGGGCGCCCGCCAGTGCGTGGGCGGGGCCGGTGAGGAGTTGGAGCGGTTCGTCGAGCACGCGGACGGACTCGATGTCCTCGGGGAGAGGCCGGCCGGGCGCGGCGACGGCCCGGAAGGACGCGTCGATCGTGCCGGAGCGGATGGCGGCGACAGCGGTCTCGATGTCGAACAGCATCACCACGTCGAGGTCGATGTCGGGGTGTGCGCGATGGAAGCCGCGCATCAGGTGGGACTGCGCGCTGCGCGAGGCGATCACATCGACGCGCAGCGGACGGCGGCCGGGGCGCACGGAGGCGCCCGCACGCTCGGCGACGCGCAGCAGCTCGCGTGCGTGGGGGAGGAACGCCTGACCGTCGATGGTGAGCTCGGCACCGCGCGCGGCCCGGGTGAACAACCGCACGCCGAGGGTGCGCTCCAGCGTGGCGACGCGTTTGGAGACGGCCTGCTGGGTGATCGACAGATCGTCGGCGGCCTTCTGGAACTGGCCCGCTTCGGCGACGGCGACGAAGGTGCGTACTGCTTCGAGATCCACGCCGAGCCACCTTAGTGAACAACCAATGGTTGTGGAGCTCCAGCCGGTCGGTTGTTTGACCTGCCACTGTCCTGCCCGCTTGTCTCTCTTCGGTCAACGTGGGTTTGTCCGGGCGGGGCCCGAGGGGAGTGCGCTGAGCATGGTGGGCAGGAGACGGTTGGGCCGGCCGTTCGGCTGGCTGTGGGCGTCGTACGCGGTGAGCGCGTACGGGTCCGGGCTGGGGTTCGGTGCGTTGCCGCTGATCGCCGTGCTGGTGCTGCATGCCGGACCCGCCGAGGTGTCCGCACTCTCCGCGGTGGGGCCCGCGGTGGGTGCGCTGATCGCGGTGCCGCTCGCGCCGTGGGTGGAGTTCCGGCGCAAACGCCCAGTCATGATCATGATGGATCTGGCCCGGTGCGCGGCCATGGCGACGATCCCCCTTGCCTACGCCTTCGGATGGCTCGGTTTCGTCCAACTGCTCGTGGTCTCGACCGTGGTCGCCGCGGCCAAGATCGCGTTCAACGCGGCCAGTGGTGCCTACCTCAAGGTCCTTGTACGGCCGGACGACCTGCTCGTCGCCAACGCGCGGTTCGAGTCCACGAACTGGAGCTCGATCGCGGTGGGGCCACCGCTGGGAGGGGCGGCGATCGGCCTGTTCGGGCCGGTCACCACCGTGGTGGCCGACGCGATCAGCTACCTGCTCTCCGCTCTCGGTATCACCGCGATCGGCGGCCAGGAGGAGGCACCGCACGCGACCGGCAAGAGCCGGGCGCGGGCGGGCGGACTGCTCGACGGCTGGCGACACATCATGGGCCACCCCGGTCTGCGGCCGCTCTACCTCAACCAAATGCTCGTCTCCGGTCTGATCATGGCGACCGAGCCGCTGCTGGCCGTGCTCCTGCTTCGCCAACTCGGGTTCCCGCCCTGGCAGTACGCCCTCGCCTTCGCCGCCCCCTGCCTGGGCGGCCTGATCGGCTCCCGGCTGGCCCGCCGTGTCGTGGCCCGGTTCGGCCGGCACTGGGTCTTCCGCGCCGTGGGCACCCTGCGTGCGATCTGGCTCATCGGCCTGGCCTTGGTCCGTCCCGGCATCGTCGGTCTCATCACCGTGATGGCCGTCGAGCTGGCGATCATCGTCAACATGAGCCTGTACGGCCCGGTGCTCGCCACCTACCGGCTGGAGCACACCCCCCAGCATCTCGTCGCCCGCACCCTGTCGGCCTGGTCGATCGGACAGCAGGCATCCATCGCCGTCCTCACCGCACTCACCGGGCTGCTCGCCGACGCCACGAGTCCGCGTACCGCTCTCACGGTCGTGGGACTGCTCATCCTGACCACACCGCTCCTGCTGCCCCGACAGGACCCGACGCCGAGGCACGAGCCGACTGTCCCGCAGCCGATGCAGCCGATGCAGCCGGTGCAGCCGCTGAAGCCGCGCCGTTTCAAGGAGAACTGAGCCGTCCTGTCAGCTCGACAGGGCCGCCGTGAACACGTCACGGTGGGTCCCCAGCCACTCCTGGATGCGGTCCCAACGCTGCCAACCACCGCGTTCGGACAGCGCCTTGGTGTAGACGGGGTCACCCTCGGCCACTCGATCGGCGACGAAGGCCCGGCAGGCCGCGGTGGCCTGTTCGACGACGCCGGGCAGTTCGGCGCGCTCCTGCGGGGAGAGGCCGTATCCGTCGGCGAGGATGCGCAGGCGTGTCGGGGCATCCAGCCCCGCGGGATGCAGATATGCCGCGGACGTGGGATCGAGCATGGGAACCCAGTAGCGCGCGGTCATGGCGACGTCCCAGACCGCTCGGCCGGGGGCCGCCAGGTCGAAATCGATCAGGGCCGCGGCTCGGCCGTCGCGGAAGACGACGTTCTCCGGGCACACATCGTTGTGGCAGAGCATCGTTCCTCCCTCCGGATCGGCCAGGGACCGGGGCCACTCGGCGCATGCGTCGACCGCGATGGCCGCACTCGCGTCGTGCAGGCGCCGCAGCAGACTGCCCACCGATCTCAACGCGGTCTCCGTCATCGCCCAGTGCGGAAACGGCGGAAGAGCGACGTCGCCGGGGATGAAGGTCAGCTGCTCACGGCCGTCTGCGGTCAGCCGGATCGGCCTCGGCGCCGCGTCGAACCCGTGCTCCGCGAGTGCGAGGAGATGAGCGTGGAGGGCCCGTGCGGTGCGCGGCGCCGGGCGTTCCACCACGGCACCGTGACGGAAGACCGCGCCCACGTTCACCATGCCGCCGACCAGGGCTTCGCCCTCCGTGGTCTCGCGCTCAGCCGTCACGCCGATCACGCTACCGCCGGGTCGGCGGCGGTGGGGGACGGTTCCGAAGTGCGCCCCCGGCCCGACCGTTGGGCAATTCGGTCGTGTGTCAGTGGTGTCTGGGACCGTGCGGGTCGTGGATGAACTCGTGGAACGTGTCGACGCTCAGGACCAGGTGCTGGGAGTGGTGAGCCGGAGGCAGGCCGTGCGGGAGGGGTGGCTGCACCGGGTTGGCGTGGTGGTCTGCCGCGATGGGCGAGGCCGCTTTCTCGTCCACCGGCGGGCCGAGCAGCTGTCCCGTTATCCCGGGCATTACGAACTGGGTGTCGGGGGCGCTGCGGGAGTCGGCGAGTCCTATGAGCGGGCGGCTGCGCGCGAGCTCAGTGAGGAGCTGGGGGTGCAGGCGACCGTGTGCTTTCGGTTCAGGTTCCTCAACCGGGTGGGGCTCAGCCCGCATTGGCTCGGTGTGTGCGATGCCGTGCTCGCGGAGGCCCTCGCCCGCGACCCGGGCGAGGTGGCCTGGCACGGGTGGCTGACCGAGTCCGAGCTGCTGCGAGCTCTGCGGCAGTGGACCTTCACTCCCGACAGTCAGGAGATTTTCGATCGGTATCTTGCCTGTCGCGCTGCCCCGGAGTCCTTGGAGGAATGAAGCCGCTGGTACTTCCGAGTCAGTGCGCACGGCCGCGGGTGCGGGAAACCCCGGCGGGCTGGAGGGTGCGGATGGTGACGTGCACACCGTCATCGACCAGGCCCTGGGCGTGGTCGTCGCCCGCGCCGGTGTACGTCCCGTCGTCGACTGGCCGCATCGCCGATCGCTGCCGGGCCAGGTCCGCGACGCGCTGAACGCGGCGGCAGGCCACAGAGCCGTGCGGACGGCCCCAGGCGGTGCGATGCGCTGACCGCGGTCCCGCTCGCCGGGCCACCTTCTCGCCCCCATGCGGGTACGGGCCTGAACTACCTGGTGCGGAGGCTTCACAGGCTCCCGCTAAGCTCCCTGCGAGCGACAGCCCGGGCATATGACCAGGGCTTCTTGTGCGGGTGTGCCCGGAAGTGGCCCCCGGGGGTGGGGTGGATGATGCGTGGTTCTGCGGCCAGAAGACGGGTCGTTGCGGCGGTGGGTGTGGCGGCGGTGCTGGCACTGGTGGACGCGTGCGGCACGGCCGGCGGGGGCGGCGCCGGGGGAGGTGCGAAGCCCGGGTCCGGCGTGTCCACGGGTACGGCATCGCAGCAGGCCTCCGGTGCACCGGCTTCCGCGGGCGGGAAGGGGCTCGATCAGAAGGCCCTCGACCGTCTGGCGCTGAGCGCGCCGGACGTGCCCGGCTACGGCGTCACCACGGTCTCGGGCAAGGGCAGCCCGGTGGACCACGACAGTCTGACGACCTACCGTGCCGTCACGCCCGCGCAATGCCGGCCCGTCTACGCGGCCGCACAACTGGGCAGCCTGCACGACTTCACGGCCCAGGTCGCCCAGGACGTGGTGTCCGACTCCGACAGCATGGGGCAGCACGCGAGTGTGAGCCTGGCCTCCTACACACGTGCCGACGCGGGCACGGTGATGACCGAACTGCGGGCGGCGCTCGGCAAGTGCACCACCGCCGACATGCGTCCGTCGGACGCGCTTCCCGGCGCCGGGCTGGGGTACTCCGGTGCGCGGCCCCGCTCGGTTTCCGGTTACGGGGACGAGGCCCTGGCTTTCGACGCCAGCCAGGTTGTCGTCGACGGCGGCGCGGGGCCCGAGATCCCCGTCACCGTCCTGGTCGTTCGCCAGGGTTCCACCATCGCCACCTTCCTGTCCCTGAACCCCATCCAGCCGCCGGCCATCCCCCAGGACGTCCTCGACGCACAGCTGAAGAAGCTGGCCTGAACCCTGTCCGGGTGGGTGGGTCCCGGAGCCGCCGACCGCGGCCCGGGTTCGTTGCGCCGGTCCGTGGCTCGTGCTTGGCTCGCCCGATGAACCTTCTGCTGACGGCCAGTGGCCTGCGCAATGAGACCGAGCGGGACGCGCTGCGGGACATGGTGGGCAGGCCGTTCGGATCGGCGAACGTCGTCTACGTTTCCACGGCGTCGGTCGCCCAACCCGGAGACCACGGGTGGTTCCTCGCCGACATGCACCGGCTGCACGGCCTGGGCTGGCGGGAGTTCGACGTCCTGGAACTGAACGGCCTGCCCCGCCGGATGGTGCTCGACCGGCTGCTCAACGCCGACGTCATCTACGTCGGCGGCGGCAACCAGTACCACCTCGCGCGCAGCATCACCGGCAACGGCCTGGCCGACAGCTTCCGGGAGGCGCTGGAGAGCCGGGTCTATGTGGGATTCAGCGCCGGATCGATGATCTTCAGCCGTCATCTCACCGCACACTCCGCCGACGTCATCGGGGACACCACGGACCTCCACGTGCTCGGCGCGACGACCGTGGAGCCGCCGTTCGGGCTCTTCGACTGGTATCTCAAGCCCCACCTGTACTCGCCGAACTTCCCCGAGCGGGACGACGCCTGGGCCGATCGCATCGTCGCGCGGGCCGACTTTCCGATCTACTTCCTCGACGACGAGACGGCCGTGCGGGTCAGGGACGGCGAGGTGGACGTCATCTCTGAGGGGCGATGGCGGTTCCATTCCTGACCGGAGGCCGGGCGGGAAGGTCTGGCCGGTTCAAATGTGCTGCTGGGCGGGGAAGCCCGTCCAGCGCAGCTCGCTCGGCAGGTGCCGCATGTCGTTGCTGACGAGGAGGGAGGCGGGGCGACCGGGCGCGTAGCGGATGACGGTGAGGGCCGCGTTGCCGTGGTTGAGGCCGAGCCAACGCCACTTCGGTGCGTGCATGGCGTCCCGGACGAGCCAGGCGACCAGGAAGTTGTGGGTGACGACCAGTTCGTGCCGGTCCTCTTCGTCCGGCACCGCCCCGGTGAACAGATCGAGAGCCTGGCGGGCCAGCGCGGGTCCGTGCTTTCGCTCCTCCTCGCCGGCTCCGGCGAGGAAGCGGAGATAGAAGTCCGCCGATTCCGCCGGTAGTTCCTCCTTCTCCGGTAGGTACGGCACGTAGTCGCCGGCGACCTCCGATACGTGCAGAGGGACGCCCTTCAGCTGGCCGGCGATGAGGCGTGCGGTCTGTTCGGCCCGCGGCAGAGGACCGTGGTGGACGGCTGTGAAGGGGATGCCGCGGAGACGTCGGCCGAGGAGTGTGGCTTGCCGTCGGCCGCCCTCGGTCAACCCGCTCTCGTCCGGCAGTGCCTCACCGTGCCGGACGAGATAGAGGTAACGGGTGGCTGCGCCGGTCATCGAGAGCTCCTCCGCGCCCATGGGTGATCTTTTCCTCCATGGACGCCGGTCCCTGAGTGCCGGTTCCCTCCGTCAGAGTGCCGCTCCCTTGAGCAACGCCTTGTCCGTGCCGGCACCCGTGTGCCCCACGGTTCCGAGGGCGAGCAGTACGTGTCTGCGGGCGACCTCCTCCGCGGTGAGCGGGCCCTCGGCCCGGTACCAGTTGGCCACGCCCTGGCACATGATCAGCACCCCGCGCACCGCGTCCGCCGGGATCGGCGTGGTGAACACCCCTTGCGCGGCTCCCGAGTTCACCGTGTCCAGCAGCATGTGCTCCAGATAGTCGCGCAGCGCCACGTACCGGGCCCGGTTGCCGGGGTCCAGGCTGCGTATCTCCGTGTCCAGGAACGCCAGCCCCTTGCGGTGGGCCATGTAGAGCACGATCGACTCCACCATGCCGCAGAAGCGCGGCACCGGATCGTCGCCCGCCTCGGCCGCGGCGGCCCGGCAGCGGTCGAGCACGTCCGTCATGGACGTCTCCAGCAGCGTCGCGAGAAGGGCCTGCTTGTTCTCGTAGTGGTAGTAGAGCGCGGGGACCGTCACTCCCACCCGGCCCGCGATGTCACGCACCGAAGTGCCGTGATAGCCGTGCTCGTTGAACGCCTCCATGGCATGCAACAGGATCGGGTGCAGGCTGAGCGGGTCGTAATGACGCCAGTGCTGCGCGGCGTGGGGCTCCTGCTTCGCCTCTGTGCTCAACGGTGCTCCTCCGATGTGTCGCCGCTGCGGGATCACAGGTCGTGGGCGACGGGGTGCAGCGGTTCGTAGAGCGGAAGTTCGGCGCCGCTGGGGAGCCGGATCGCCGTCAGCCGGCCCCAGCGCTGTTCGCTGACGGGGCGGGTGATCTCGATGCCCTTGGCGCGGAACTCGGCGAGCTGAGCATCGAGGTCGTCGCACATCAGAGAGACTTCGTGCCGGGGTGGGCCATCGGTGGGGTGTACGGCGACCTCGGCCGGAGGCAGCTTGAAGATGAGCCACCCGCCGCCCGCGTCGACGCCGGGAAAACCGAGGATGTCACGGATGAACGCACGGTCCTGCTCGGCGTCCTGGCTGTAGACGATGACATGCGCACCGCTGATCATGGCCTGCTCCTGCCCATCGACATGCGGGGGTGGTGTCCCGGCATCGTGGCACGCAAGATCCACAAGATCCTCGCTCACCCGCCGTGCCGGCGTCCCTGCTCCGCCTTACAGGCGACCCGCGGGTTCCTGACCGTTTCCTGGGCGGTGGCCAGGTGGTCACCGGGCGGACGTCCCGAGTGCCCCGGAACCGGGGTCAAGGACCCGCGGATACTGCACAATCTGTCATCGTGACGCAACGCAGCGAAGGCGAACGGTGGGGATGGGCACGCTCCGGATACCGGCATGGACGCACCGGGTCCATCGGCCGGGTGGAAGAGCTGGCCATGGTGCGGGCGGCGGTCGAGAACGCCCGCGTCATCACGCTCACCGGGCCGGGCGGGGTGGGCAAGACGGCAAGACGCGGGTGGCCCTTCAGGCCGGCCAGGAGCTGCATGCCGGGTGGTTCCCCGACGGCGTCAGCACCGCCGAGCTGAGCGGACTGCGGGACGCGGAGTTCCTGCCGGACACGGTGGCGTCCGCGGTCGGCGTGCCCGAAGCGGCCGGACTGGAGCCGATCGACCAGCTCATCGAGTACTTCTCCGACAAGCGCGCACTCCTGGTCCTGGACACGTGTGAGCACCTGGTCGACGCGATGGCGGTGTTGCCGACATCCTCGTCGGCAGCACCGCCGATCTGACCCTGCTCCTGACCAGCCGTCAACCCGTGGCGCCGACCGGGGAGTTCGTGCTGCCGATCGGCCCCATGCCGCTGCCCGACGCCACCTCCGACGAGACGAACAACGACACGCTGAAGCTCTTCACGGCCCGCGCGCGGGCCGCCCGTCCGTCCTTCGAGCTGTGCGACGACAATCGCGCCGAGGTTCTCGCCCTGTGCCGGCGTCTGGAGGGCATACCCCCTGGCCATCGAGCTGGCCGCGGCACGCCTGCGCGCCATGCCGCAGGAACAGATCCTTGAACGCCTGGACCTGCGTTTCGAGATCCTGGCGGGGGCGCGCTCGGTGCAGGCGCGCCATCAGACGCTTCGTGCGGCCATCGCCTGGAGCCATGACCTGTGCAGCCCCGCCGAACGGGCACTGTGGGCGCGCCTGTCGGTGTTCGCCGGCGGGTTCACCCAGACCGCGGTCGAGGACGTCTGCCACGGGGGTGCCCTCGACGGGTTCGACATCATGGACCTGCTGGTCTCGCTCGTGGACAGGTCCGTGGTGCAGTCCCTGGACGGCCCGGGACAACAGCGCTACCGAATGCTGGACACGATCCGGGAGTTCGGCGCCGAAAACCTCAAGGCGAGTGGGGAGAACGAGACTTACGCACGGCGCCATCAGGAGTTCTTCCTGCGCCTGGCGGTACAGGCGGGCCAGGAATGGTTCGAAGACCAGCAGATGGCGTGGGGCGAACGGCTCGCCGCCGACCTGGACAACTTCCGTCTCGCCATGGCCTTCGCCACCGCCCACCCCGGCGACGAGGCCGCACTGCGCATCGTCAACGGCCTCGCCGGGCTGTGGCTGTGGCTGTGCAAGAGCCGGCTCACCGAGGCCCGACGGTGGGTCGACAAAGCACTCATCGCCGAGCCGCGTCCGACCCCCGAGCACGGTCTCGCGCTGTGGCACGGCGCCTACTACGGAATGGTGCAGTTCGACCCGTCGGCCCGCGAACTGGTGCGCCGGTGCGGGGAAGTCGCCGAGTTGCTGGACGACGATTTCCTGAGGGGGCGCGCCGCGGCCGCCAAGCCCATCGAGCTCTCCGCGTGGGGCCGTAACGTCCCTAGCGCTATGGCGGCCTACGACCATGCCCGCACACTGCTTCAGGCGAACCACGACTTCTCCGCACTGGCGGAAGTCGAGCTGGGACTGCGGGAGTTGACCCACATTCCACATGAACGATGGCGGCGGAACCGTCTGCTGATCATGAAGGTGTTGTGCCTGTGGGCATCCGGTGACCTGGACGCCGCCCGCGACCTGGGCCGAACCGTGCTGCGCTCGGCACTGGAACAGGGCGAGACCATGAGCGTCGCCGTCACGGTGGAGTATCTGTCCTGGGTGGCGTACAGCAAGGGCGAACACGAACTGTCCACGGCACTGCTGGGAGGCGCCGGAGCCCTGTGGCGCCAGGTCGGCAGGCTGCTGTGGGGCGAGCCAGGGCTGAACGGCCTGCACAAGGCCACCGAGAACGACCTGATGCACGCCCTCGGGGCCGAACACTTCACCCACCTCTACACCCACGGCACCGCCCTGCCCGCGCAGGACCTGGCCGAACTGGCCGTCGGGGGCGCCCGACTCCCGCAGGTGCGCGCTCCCCGCGCCACGCACGGCCGACACCCACGTCGAGCACATCCTCGCCAAGCTGGGTTTCACCTCACGCAGCCAGATCGCGGCCGTCATCACCGAGACCGCAAAGACGTCCCCTCTCTCCCCCAACTCCCCTGACGGCGAGCCCGTCTCCCATTGACACCGAGGCAGGGCGGGCGCACCCTCGGTCCGTCCTTCGCCCCGGAAGGTTCTGTCCGCATCGTTGGGCCGCGTCCGCAACCGTTTCGGGGCCGGATGACGGCCGGCTGCCGGAAGCACTGCCAAGGAGGGGGCGCGGGCAGCGTGTGGGCCGTCGTGGTCCTCAGTCGGCCAGCATGGCGGCGAGCGCCTTGGTCGCGTCCACGAGTTCGTCGTCACGTTCGGCCAGGAGCCGTGGGATGGCGCCGCGTTGGGCGCGCACGGCGCGGCGGGCGGCCGATTCCCACTCGACGTGGTCTCCGTGGCGGCGGAGCTTCGGGTAGGCGGCGGCCATGATCTCCCACTGCCGGGCGTCGGCGATGTTCCGCAGCAGACGCAGAATCTGTGCACGGCAGGTGGTCTGCGGGCGCCGGGCCAGATCCCACAGGAAGGGGACCGTGACGGCTGTCGCCTGTCCGACGACGAAGCCGTTCCGGCAGATGCGGTGCCGCAGCCGGCCCAGCGCGTCGTGCGCGGCGGCCGCGTCGCCCGAGGCGATGGCGGCGAGCAGGTAGGGGATGGCGGCGGCGGACCCTGTCGAGTCCTCGATGTCACCCCACGGCACGAGTCCGACGTCCCGGAGCGTGGTGGCCTGATCGGACCGTCGCACGCTTTCCTCACCGCTGGAGAGCTCGGTGAGCGGCTGCATCTCAGGCGCCCCCTGTGGGCAACATGGCCCAGACGGTCTTGCGCGAGGGCGTGTGGCGAGTCCAGCCCCAGTGCTGCGACAGGGCCTCGACGATCAACAGGCCCCGGCCGTGCTCGCTGAACGTGTCCGGTGCGTGGGCCGCACGGGGAAGTCCGTCGCCCTGGTCGGTCACGGCGCACACCAGATGGGCCTCACGGCGCGTGAGACGCAGCCATACGTCGGGGTCGGCGTCGCCGGGTGTGTCGCTCTTCCGGCCGTGCAGCACGGCGTTGGCGGCGAGTTCGGAGACGACGGTCAGCGCGTCGTCCCGGCACTCGTCCAGCTCCCACTCGCCCAGGACACGATCGGTGAACTCGCGCGCCAGTGCGCATCCTTCGTTGCTGCCGGGCAGGCGCAGGGTGGCGCTTCGGCGCGCGGTGCGAGCGGCGGGGGAGCCGGGTGCGGCGGAACGCGGTGTGGCCGGGGGTGCCGGGATCACCTTCGGGCCAGACCAGGGTGCTGGGCGCGCGGGTTGCGACACGGCATCTCCTGAGGTGGCGTCAGGGCGTCAGGACGGGGCGTCCGTACGGGTGTTGGCGACGGGGGCTATTATCCACCTCAGAAGCCAGTCCGTGCAATTTCACGAGAAATTGCGCGCATGGATCGAGCCAGTCGTACCCGAGGAGGCTGCGGTGCCATCAGTTCCGAACGGGGTGCAAGCGAGTTCACTGGGCGTCCGTTGGACCAAGAGCCGGCACAGCAACGCCGAGGGCAACTGCGTCGAGGTGGCGCCGTTGGCCGAGGGAGGTGTGGCGATCCGCAACTCCCGTGATCCGCATGGCCCCGCGCTGGTCTACACGTCCGCCGAGGTCGCGGCCTTCCTGGCCGGGGTGAAGGACGGAGAGTTCGACGAGCTGATGTGAGCGGGGACCGGCGCCACCCGCGCCGGGATCGGCCCCGGATCATGCGCGCGGGGGCTAACTGGTGCGATAATGCAGGCTGTTGCCTTCTGCCCACCGGGAGTCAGGATGCCCTCGGATTCACCGCGCGTCTCCCGGCTCGAGCCGTACCTGCAACGGAGCGAGCCCGCGCCGACCCTGCTGAAGATGCTGGTCGGCGTGCAGTTGGCGGGCCTGCGTGAAGATGCGGGCATGGCGCAGGAACAGGCGGCGCGGGCCGTGGGCTTCAGCCCGGCGAAGCTGTCCCGCATCGAGGCGGGCAAGGGCCGCCGGCCTCCCACCGAGGCCGATGTCCGCGCGCTGCTGGACATGTACAAGACGGACGAGTACGAGGCGTCCGTCCTGCTGCAACTGCTGCGGCGGGCCGGTGAGCCCGGGTGGTGGCAGCGCTTCGACAAGCGGCTGATGCCGGAGTGGTTCGACCGGCTCGTCGGTTTGCAGGAAGCGGCCGATTTCATCCGTACGTTCGAGATCCAGTACGTCCCCGGGCTGCTGCAAACACCGGCCTACACCCGCGCCATCGTGGAGCGTGGCCTGCCCTCGGCGCCGAGCCGCGAGGTGAACCGCCGCGTGGAACTGCGCATGAAGCGGGCGGAGTTGCTGCACCGGCCGGACGCCCCGCAGCTGTGGGCGGTCGTCGACGAGTCGGTGCTGCTGCGGGTGCTGGGCAGCCGCGACATCATGCGCGAACAGCTGGAGCATCTCGTCACGATGGCCGAGCGCCCGCACGTCGTCATCCAGGTCGTACCCCTGGACGTGACCAACGCGTCCGCACCGGCCATCCCGGTCACGTACCTGCGCTTCGGCGGTTTCGACCTTCCGGACATCGTCTATCTGGAGCACATCAGGAGCGCCACGTTCCTGGAGGACCGCGACGAGACCGAGCAGTACCGCGTGGCACTGGACCAACTGGCCGACGACGCGCTCAGCCCCCGTGACTCCCTCGACCGGCTGCGCGAGACCGCCAAGCAGCGCTACGGGAGCACGTGAGCCGGTGCCGCTCCGTCACAGGACGCGGCCGGCTCCGCCGAACTCGATCCACTCCTGCGTCAGCTGACGCGGCGCCACCTCGTTGTCGGGCCGCCAGGTGGACACCTCCACCAGGCCCGGTTCGAGGATCTCCAGCCCCTCGAACCACTGCGCGACGTCCTTCTCCTCGCGCACCCGGCCCCAGTGCCCCTGCGTGGCCTTGTCCATGAAGTCGGTGACGAACTCCCGCACCTGCGGGTCCCCGCTGACCAGCTGGCACATCACCAGGCAACTTCCGGGCGCGAGCCGCTCGGTCACCCGCTTCACCACGGCGAGGGGACCGTCCGTGTCGCTGTCCGGAATGCAGTGGAACACCGAGTTGAACAGCACGCCCACCGGCTGCGAGAAGTCGATGAGCCGCCGGGTGTCGGGGGCGGAGAAGATCACGTCGGTGTCGCGCAGGTCGGCCTGGATCACGGCCGTACGGTCGTTCTGGTCCAGCAGGGCGCGGCCGTGCACCAGGACCATCGGGTCGTTGTCCACGTACACGACGCGCGCGTCCGGATCGACGCGCTGGGCCACCTGGTGCACGTTGTTCTGCGTGGGCAGACCGGACCCGTGGTCCAGGAACTGCCGGATGCCGTGCTCCCGCGCCAGCGTCCCCACCACCCGCTGAAGGAAATGCCGGTTGTTCAGCGCCAGCGCCCGGGTGCTGGGCACCACCTTGTCCAGTTCCTCGCAGGCGGCACGGTCGACCGCGTAGTTGTCCTTGCCGCCCAGGTAGTGGTCGTACATGCGCGCGGCTGTCGGAACCGTGGCGTCGATCTTGGTGGACAACCGCTTCCCGGACTCCATCGTCTCCCCCGTCACGTACCGCACCGAGCCGACCGGTGCGTCAGGCAATCCATCCTAGAGACAAGGCAGTTGGCGCAGCCACCGTATGCATGAAGTCCCCTGACGCAGTCAGGCCCGGAGCCGGTGTGCGCGGCGCAGGAAGGGCCGTTCGACGAGGTAGTACGACAACAGGGCCATCGCCAGGGTCAGCACCACCGTGCCCGTCAGCAACCCGTCCCTGACGTCGAGGGAGGCCAGCAGCCGCACGACGGGGTAGTGCCACAGATAGATGCCGTAGCTGAGATTGCGGCCGGTCCAGGCGAGTGGCCCGAAACCCAGCAGACGGGACAGCAGGCTGTCGGGCCGCAGTTCCAGCCCCGCGACCAGGGTGGCGGACACCGCGGCCACGGCGAGGATCCCGACCGTGTACCAAAGGGCGGTCCAGATGCCGGCGTTCCCGGTCACCGGCACCTTCCAGGCCACGAGCGTGAGCAGGGCGAGGGCGGGAAGGGCGAGCCGCCCGGCCCAGACGCGCAGCAGGCCCAGCCGCGGGTCGTCCGGCCGCAACCGTGCCAGGACCACGGCCACCAGGGCTCCGGCCAGCAGTTCGTCGGCGCGGGTGTCGGTGCCGTTGTAGATCCGGTGGACGGCGTCCGGATGCCACAGGAAGCAGCGCCACAGGAAGGGCAGCACGCACAGGGCGGCGGTGCACACCAGGACCGTACGTGCCCGCAGGCGGCGCAGCAGGCACAGCAGCAGGAGCGGCCACAGCAGATAAAACTGCTCCTCCACGCCCAGTGACCAGGTGTGGGCGAGGGGGCCGCCCATGTACGACCCGGAGTCCGCGGCCCGGAAGACGTTCGTCAGGAAGGTCGCCGCGAGGCCCACCGCCTGCCAGGAGCCGTCGAAGCTCCACAGTGAGGTCGTCGTCGCCAGCACCACACAGACCGCGCACACCGCCAGCAGGGCGGGGACCAGTCGTAGCCAGCGGCGCCGGTAGAAGGGGAGCAGGGCGAGGGTGCCGGTGCGGGAGTACTCGGCGAGCAGCAGGCGGGTGATGACGAAACCGCTGAGGGTGAAGAAGACGTCGACGGCGATCGAGCCGCCGGGGACCAGCGTGTGGTCGACGTGGTACACGACGACCAGTGCGACCGCCAGGGTGCGCAATCCGTCCAGCGCGTCGACCCGGCCGCTGTGCAGGCTCGCGGAAGGGAGCCCCCGGCGTGCACCTCGTGCCGCCGGGGCCGTGCGTCTCCGGTTCGTGTCCGCCGTAACCGTCTCGGGTGTTTCCACGGCGGTCGAGTCCGGTGTGCTGGCCATGTACGAGATCGCTTCCCACCTGCCGACTGATTCCGGTTGACCCGGTTCACCTGTCCGCAAAGCACGATCACATTCCTGTCTGTCCCCCAGCTGTCCGAATCCGAGGCCGAGCCGATGAGACGGCTGTCAGGCGGGCCGGCGCAGGCGCCTTCTCGTATGGCGTAGCTAATCGAGGCGTGAGGGCCTCTGTCCCCCTGGACTAGGGAGCGGGGAAGCCGCCGTCGACTTGAAGGAAGGGCGTCCCATGACCAACACCCTCGCTATCGACTTCACCCAAGGTCTCAATGACGCGTGGTCGAAGATCGCGACGTTCGTGCCGAAGCTGATCGGCTTCCTCGTCGTACTCGCCATCGGCTGGTTCGTGTCGAAGGCGATCGCCAAGATTCTCGACCGGGTGCTGCGCAAGGTGGGCTCCGAGCGTCTGTCCGAGCGAGCGGGTACCGCGCGGCTGCTCCAGAATTCGGCGTACGACCTGACCGGCATCATCTGCAAGATCGTGTACTACGCGCTGATGCTGATCACGCTGCAACTCGCCCTGGGAGTCTTCGGGCCGAACCCGGTCAGCGCGACGATCAACGGCATCGTCGCCTGGCTGCCGCGCGGCATCGTCGCCGTCGTACTCGTCGTGGTGGCGATGGCCATCGCCAACGCGGTCCGCACGATCGTCCAGGGCACCCTGTCGTCGGCGTCCTACGGCAACACCGTCGCGTCGATCTTGTGGGGAGCGATCGTCACCCTCGGTGTGATCGCCGCGCTCAGCCAGGCCGGCATCGCGGAGAACGTCGTCCAGTCGTTGCTGGTCGCCGCGCTCGCCACCATCGCGGGCATCCTGATCGTGGGCGTCGGCGGCGGCATGATCACTCCGATGCGGCAGCGCATGGAACGCATGCTGACGGCGGCCGAGGCGGAGACCCACCGGCATCGCAGCGGCGTGGGCGCGTATCAGGCGGGCCGTGAGGACGCGATGCGTCACCAGCCCTCGGGCGAGCGGACGCAGACGGGCCGCGACATGAGGGACCCCGGCCCGGAGGGCGGCACCGACCGTCCGACGACCATGTGACGTCTGACCTGGAACCGCCGGCGGCCCGAGCGAAGCGGGCCGACCGGCGGTTTTCGCTTGCATGGTGCCCGCACGGCGTGGTCGCCTCGCAGGGCTGGGCAGGCCGCTATCGAGAAGCCGCCGACGTCCCGCGGGGTGCTTCGACGCCTGTCATCGCGAGGGCGTCCGGCGGGAGCCGGTCACCGCTGATGGTGATCTGCGCGACGGCGGCTTCTGGGCCAGCGACCACGCGAGGTCGATCTGGGCGGGCGTGGCGCCCTTGCGTATGGCCCACTCGTCGAGCAGCTGCACCAGCGGCATGTTGGCGGCCCGGTTGTCCCGGCTGTTGCCGGGCATCGCGGTCCGGCGGTCCTCCGCCGTGAACCGGGTGTACGGGCTCATCGTGCCGGTGGTGAAGCCCATGCCCAGCGGCGCCCAGCACACGAAGCCGATCCCGAGTTCCTCACACAGCGGCAGGACGTTCTCCTCCGGGCCGCGCCACAGCGTGGAGTACTCGTTCTGGATCGCGGTGAGCGGCAGGATCGCGTGGGCCCGGCGCACGGTCCCCAGACCCGGCTCGGACAGCCCCCAGTGCAGCACCTTGCCCCGGGCGAAGAGGTCCTTCACCGTGTCCGCGACGTCCTCGATCGGGACGCCTGGGTCGACCCGGTGGTGGTAGAGCAGGTCGATGCGTTGGAGCCAGGTGCTGATGTCGCGATCGACTTGATCGACTTCTTCGCCTTGGACTGCCAGACCGTCGGCAAAGGCGGCGCCACGACAGGAGGCCGCGTAGTCACGTGCGGTGGTGCCCAGGCCGCTCATGGCGTCGTCATGATCATGGGTGCGCGGACGCTCCAGATGGGACTGCCCAGCAGCACCGTGCCGTACCCGTCCAGGTCGGGCAGCGCGCCCTTGATGGCCGGGCGGGCGTCGGCGTCCTGTTCCCGGTTGTTGCGCTGGACGGTCGCGTCGTAGCTCTCCGGGTAGGGATCGGCGGGCTCGATCCGGTAGACCTCACAGTCGATGAGGTCGCGGATCTTGCGGGCCACGACCTCGGTATTGCCGACCTTCAGCGTGGTGCGATCGCCGTAGTAGTAGTAGTTCTCGCCGGGCCGCGAGAAATACGCGAGCAGCACCTTGCCTGCCGCTTTGCCGGTCGGAGTCTCGCTTGTCGTCCGCGGGTGAGCAGCTGATGAGATGGGGAGCGGTCATGGTGGTGGCTCCGGTCAGCAGTGCGGCGCGCAGGATCGTGCGGCGCCGGGCTGACGCGTGGTCCGGCTGGTTCACAGGTGGGCCCTTCGCACAGGAACTGGCAGCGGCAAGGGGCGAGCAGCGGCCGGCGTGTGCGGCCTGCCGCTGCTCGCCCCGGGGTGGTCAGGGGCGGATGAGGGCCTTGAGGACCTGGCGGTCGGCCATCGCCCGGTAGGCGTCCGGTGTCCGGGCGAGGGCGAATTCCTGGTCGAAGACGCGGCCCGGGGCGATCGTCCCGTTCAGGACGTCGGGCAGGAGTTCTTCGATGTAGGCGCGGGCGGGGCTGGCGCCGCCGGTCAGGGTGATGTTGCGCATGAACTCGGGCGGCCCGATCGGCCCCTGCTCGTACTGGGGTACGCCCAGGCGGCTGATGGTGCCGCCGTCCAGGACCGCACCGAGCGCGGTGTCGAGGGACTGGCGGGTGCCGACGGCCTCGATGACCTTGTCCACGCCGCCGGTCAGCTCGCGGATGCGGGCGATGCCCTCCTCGCCGCGCTCGGCGACCACGTCGGTGGCACCGAACTCCCGGCCCAGGGCCGTGCGCGCTTCGTGCCGGCCGGCGAGGACGATCCGCTCGGCGCCCAGCCGCTTGGCGGCGATCACCGCACACAGACCGACCGCGCCATCCCCGACGACCAGTACCGCGTCCCCGCGGCCGACGCCGGCGGTGACAGCGCCGTGGTGGCCGGTGGTCATCACATCGGAGAGCGCCAGCAGCGACGGCAGCAGCGCGGAGTCGGCGGCCACCGGCAGCTTGACCAGGGTGCCGTCCGCATGCGGAACGCGGACGGCTTCGCCCTGCCCGCCGTCGACGCCGTCGTATCCGTACCGGCCGCCGTTGCGGCACGAGATGTGCAGGCCCTTGGCACAGTAGTCGCAGGTGTTGTCGCTGTATGTGAACGGGGCGACGACCAGGTCCCCCGCCTTGAGGCCGGTCACGTCGGCGCCGGTGTCTTCGACGACGCCGAGGAACTCGTGGCCCATGGGGCGGGCGGTGTCGGTGGCGGGCATCGACTGGTAGGGCCACAGGTCGCTGCCGCACACGCACGCCGCCACCGTGCGCACCACGGCGTCGGTGGGCTGGACGATCTTCGGGTCGGGCCGGTCCTCGACGCGGACGTCGCCGGCTCCGTACATCACTGCTGCACGCATGAGGGTGCTACTCCAGACGGGGTTCGTGTGGGGCGGTGCGGACGAATCAGCGTTCGAGCATCTGCGCCTGCGCCTCGGTGTGGGTGTCACCGGCGGCGGGCGGCAGGCTGCTCAGCTTGTTCAGCTGCTCGTCGGTCAGCGTGATGGCGTCGGCGGCGGTGTTCTCCTCGACGCGGCTGACACGCTTGGTACCGGGGATCGGAGCGATGTCGTCGCCCTGGGCGAGCAGCCAGGCGATCGCGACCTGCGCCGGGGTGGCTCCGGCCTCGGTGGCCAGGGCCTTGACCTCGTCGGCGAGCGCCAGGTTGCGCTGGAAGTTCTCGCCGGTGAAGCGCGGGTTCCCGCGGCGGAAGTCGCCCTCTTCGAAGTCATCGGTGGAGCGGATCTCGCCGGTCAGGAAGCCGTGTCCCAGCGGGGAGAACGGCACCAGGCCGATGTTCAGCTCCCGCAGGACGGGCAGGACACGCTCCTCGATCCCGCGGGTCCACAGCGAGTACTCCGACTGCACCGCGGTGACCGGCTGGACGGAGTGGGCGCGGCGGATCGTGTCCGGACCGGCCTCCGAGAGCCCGAAGGCACGGACCTTGCCCTCGGCGATCAGCTCGCCCACGGCGCCGGCGGTCTCCTCGATCGGTGTGTTCGGATCCACCCGGTGCTGGTAGTACAGGTCGATGTGGTCGGTGCCCAGCCGCTTCAGGGAGCCCTCCACCGCGGTGCGGATGTTGGCCGGGCTGGAGTCCAGGTTCCACGCGCCCTCGTCGGCGTGGGAGACCAGGCCGAACTTGGTGGCCAGCACTGCCTGGTCCCGGCGGCCCTTCAGCGCCCGCCCGAGCAGCTCCTCGTTGGTGTACGGGCCGTAGATCTCGGCGGTGTCGATGAAGGTGACGCCGAGCTCCAGCGCCCGGTGCACGGTCCTGATCGACTCCGCCTCGTCGGTGCCCGAGCCGGTGTAGCCGTGGGACATGCCCATCGCACCGAGACCGATCCGGGAAACTTCCAGGTCACGCAGCTTGATGTACCGCATCTCGCCCTCATCCGATCATGGTGTTGCCCGCTCTCTCGTTCTCGCCCGGCCCGGCAGGTCATGCGGGTTGAGGCCCGGGCGGCACGAGGGGCCGGCGTCTTCCTCATTCACCGTCGCCCGGAATGCACCGGTGTGGCAGGGCGGGCTCTTCGGGGGGAACAACAGGGCCCCCCTCCCGCCCGCGCGAGAGGTGTTCGGCGGGTGAGACTGGGGACATGGCATCCGAGAGTGCGCACAGCGAGGGCGCCGAGCTGGGCCGCTACCTGCGCGCCCGCCGCACCCAGACCAGCCCCGAACACGTCGGCCTCACCGTCGGCGCCGGCATCCGCCGCACCCCGGGGCTGCGCCGTGAGGAGCTGGCCACCCTCGTCGGCATCAGCATCGACTACTACGTGCGCCTGGAACGCGGCAAGGAGACCCGCCCCAGCCCCGCCGTCCTCGACTCCCTCGCCCGCGCCCTGCACATGGACGACCAGGAACATCGGCACCTGCGCGAGCTTGCTGCCCGCGCCGCCCGCTACACCCCCGAACCACCCCCGGCGCCCAGCCGCACCGTGCGCCCCCACCTGAAACTGCTGCTGGAATCGCTGCGGCCGAACCCGGCCTACGTCATCAGCCGCAGCATGGACATGCTGGCCTGGAACCCCGGCGGCCTCGCCATCTATGCGGGTCTGGAGGAGTGGCCGGCCAAGCACCGCAACCTCGCCCGCTACATCTTCCTGCACCCCTCGGCCCGCGACCTGTTCACCGACTGGGACCGGCAGATCACCTCCTGCGTCGCCCGGCTGCGCGCCGTCGCCGGCACCGCACCCGATGCCCCCGACCTCACCAACCTCGTCGGCGAGCTCCTCCTCAAAAGCCCCGATTTCTCACGGTTGTGGGAACGCTATGAAGTGACCGGACGCAAACCCGCGACCAAGACGTTCCGCCACCCCCAGGTCGGAACGCTCACGCTCACGTCGCAGTCCCTGCATGTGGAAGGCACCCCCGGTCAGCGCATCGGCGTCTACACCGTCGAACCCGGCAGCCCCGACCACGACGCACTGCTTCTGCTCGACATGACTGCGCCTGCCGCCAGCCCCACGCGGCAAGACGCAGCGCGTCGACAGAGCTGAGCGCCTCGCCTGTACTGACCCCTGAGCGCACGACGGGAAGATGCCGGTGCCCGCGTCTTGTGAACGCTCGTCCGCCGGCTGCGCTGCCTTCGGTGGAGTCCGCGGACCTGAGCTCGTCGATTTCGGCGAGGGTCCGTGAGAGCGAGGCGAATGAGAACCGCTGGACTCAGGCCAAGCCGCTGGCGCTGCTTGAAGGGTCGCCGTACTCGTCGCCCGCGGCCAGGAGGCCGTGGCGCACCGCGAGCCAGCTGATCGCGGTCAGACGGCACACGGCGTAGTCGTGGCCGACCGGCTCGCGCCAGTCCATCTCCTCAAGGGCATCGAGAAAGCCCAGGGCGTAGTCGGCAAGGATCTCGCGTCGCGGCGGCGGAGGAAACAGCCCGCTGTGGGCCGCCGACAAGCGATCACGTATCTCGGCGACATGCTGGTCCACGGCGGCCGTGAAAGCAGGTTCGAACGCGAACTCCGCGAATCGCGGCTCGAACGCGCTGCTGATTCGGGCCAGGGGGGACATGAGAGCCACCGTAAATGTGGCTCCTGGGAATCGGGCATCCCGGACGCCGAGATCTGTGTCACGGCCGACAGAGCGGCCTCACTCCATCGACGCCAGAATGCGGTCGAGTGTCCGGCGTCCCATCCTGCTCATGGTCGGATTGCTCTCGACGTAGTACCAGACCACGCCCATCGCCTGTTCGAACGCCCATGCCTTGCCGCGCTCCCACTCGAGATCGTCGCAGGCCAGCGCCCTTCGAAGTACGTCCCGTGGGCCTGGCCGCAGCAGGTGCCAGGCGCTGACCAGATCCAGCGCGGGGTCGGCCGGGCCGAATCCGCCGGTGTCGAGTACACCGCTGAGCCGGTCTCCCGCGACCAGTACGTTGCCGGGAATCAGGTCACCATGGCTCATCACATCGGCATCCACGCCCGGCAACTCTCTGAAGTGGCTCCAGACTTGGCGCAGCCGGGGGACGTCGAGCAGCCCCTCACTCGCCTCGAAGCACTCCGCCATCCAGTCGTCGTGGTGCGCGAGAACGCCGCCGCGACCGTGGCCACCGAAACGCCGCCCCCGCGTCTCGGTGCCGCGCAGCGCTGCGATGAAGGCCGCGAGGTCCTCGGCGAAGGCGTCCGACCCACTCGGGTCGGCATCGAAGGCGACCGTTCCCGGCAGCCAGGTCTGGACCGACCAGGGCATCGGGTAACCCGCACCCGGCTTTCCCAGGGCGACGGGCTCGGGGACGGGGAACCGGGACACCTGCGCCAGCTCCGCGCTCGCCTGGGCCTCCTGTTCCAGAACCCACAGCGCGTCGGCGGGATCGGCCGGACGCAGGGGGAAGCGCGCCGAGAGGTCGTTGCCGATCCGGAAGATGGCGTTGACCGTGCCCGTCGACGGCAGGAGTCGGACGGGCTCGCCGCCCCACTGCGGGAACTGCTCTTGGATCAGGGTCGCAACGGTATCGGTGGTCACGTCCACTTGGTCGTCGTGCATGGTCATGCCCGCGGGCCCCTCCACTGGTGCGGTTACAGACGTTCGAGACGCCGGAAGCAGACCAGATCAGTGGAGGTGACGGCCAATGGTTATACGCCGGGGTCCCGATCGTCCGTGGGTTTCGGCCGCCCAGCTGTCTCCACCGCTCCGGTCACCTCGCGCTCGGGGGCCCCGGTGCGGTGAGCGCGCGGGCGAAGTCCAGCGACGCGATGAAGCACCGTTCGACGTCCTCGTCGGGCAGGCCCGCCCAGGCGTGGTCCGCGCCGGGGACGGGGCGGAAGTCGACCTGGGCGCCCGCCGCGCGCAGGGCGGCGGCGAGTTGCTCGCCCTGGGCCGACGGGATGAGGGAGTCGTCGGTGCCGTGCAGGATGAGGAAGGGCGGGGCGTCGGCGGTGACATGGGTGACCGGGCTGGCCGCACGGGCGAGATCGGGGGCCGTGGCCACGGGTGCTCCGATCAGCAGAGCCTCGCGCGTCGTGGGGCTGTTGGCGTCGTAGGCGCCGGGCCGGGACTGGCTGGGCAGAGTCGTCAGATCCGTGGGGCCGTACCAGGCGACGCAGCCGAGCACCGGCGTGGTGAGGGCCAGCAGGGCGGCCAGATGGGCCCCGGCGGATTCGCCCCAGGTGACGGTCCGGCCCGTGTCCAGTCCGAGTTCGCCGGCGCGGGCGTCGAGCCAGGCCAGGGCGGCGGTGACGTCCTCCAGCTGGGCGGGATAGGTGGCCTCGCCGGTGAGCCGGTAGTCGAGGCTGGCGACGGCGAATCCGGCCTGGGCGAGGCGGGCGAAGGGGCTGACGTGCCAGGAGCGGAAGCGCGGTCCCATGTCCGTGCGGGTGCCCGTCCGCCAGCCGCCGCCGTGGAGGTAGACGATGACCGGCAGTGGATCGTGGGGGTACTCGGGCAGCCACAGGTCCAGTTCGAGTGGACGGATGCCGTCGGGAGCGGCGTAGACGGCGCCGCGCAACAGCCGTGTGGCCGGGGCGGGATGCGCCGCGGGCGGCAGCGGCAGCTGGGCGGGGGCGGTCGGGGCGAGCAGGGCGGCGAGCTCGGGCGGCAGCGGCATGAGGGTTCTTTCCGAACGAGACGGCGGGACGTCGTGCGGGGCGGGTCAGTGAGGTGGGGACGACGGCACGCAGGTGCAGCCGGAAGCCGTCCCCGGAGCGTCGGTCGGATGCGAGGCTGGGGACGGTCGCGGAGCAGCGCGGCGCAGGGCGATCCGTGTGCCGAGCGCCGTGGCCGCCCGCTCGCCGAGGCCGATGCCCAGCAGACCGGTGAGCCCCAGCAGGGCCGGCGCCGGCGCCCTCAGGTCCCAGGTCCGGTAGAGGGCGCCCATGGCCAGCCCCGCGGCGAAGGAGATCAGGACGCGTCGGCCGAACGCGGCCACGCGGGCGCGGGCCGCGCCGCTCACAGCTTCCCCAGGACGGTCTGCCCGACCAGGATGCCGAGCAGACCGGCCAGGGCGACGGGCGGGGGAGCGGGAGCTTTGACGCGCAGTGCCGCGTACAGGGCGCCGACCAGGGTCCCGGCCAGCAGCGCTTGGACGTACGGCATCCCGGTCAGTTCCCGGTCCGCCACTGGTGGTCGGGCAGGAACCGTACGTCGTGCTGGAGCGGGACGGTGCCGAACTTGTGCGGTTCGGGTATGTACGGCTGCGCCGGTAGGCCCAGCTCCTCGGTGGGTGTGCCGAGGCTCTCGAAGAACCGCTCGAACGTTTTGCCCGGGCCGGCGGCGACCCCGACGATCCGGCTGTGGTGGCGCTCGATGCGGTACGCGTGCGGGCAGTTCTTGGGTACGAATCCGAAGTCGCCCGCGCTGAGGAGCTTCTCCTGCTGCTCGCCCTGGAGGTCCTCGACGAAGAGCCGGACGGCGCCGTCGGTGACGTAGAAGATCTCGTGGGTGTCGGCGTGGGAGTGGGCGGGGATGAGGTCGCCCCTGGGGCCTTCGACGGTGAAGAAGTTGAAGGTGTTCTCGGTCTGCTCGCCGCCGGCGTAGACGGTGACCAGGTCGGTGAAGAGGTGGGCGCGGTCGCCCATGCCCTTCTCGATGAAGTAGGGCTTGCCCGGCTCGGCGGGAATGCGCGAGCGGGACCGGTAGCGGGTGGCGAACTCCATGGTCATGGAAACCTCCGGTGCGACGAGGCGACAATGAATGTCAGGCTACCTGACGTTCACGGATGGGGAACCCTCAGTGACGCGGCGGGTTCTGCCGGATCGGGGCCGCGGGCAAAGGGTCGCTATGCTCGGCATCCCGTCCTGCTGAGGAGCCATGACCACGCCCGCGCCGAACCTGCCCCAGCTGTTCACCGAGGCCAAGCGGTGGTTCGACGACGCGTTGCTGGCCAGCATGGAGGCCGCGGGCGAGCAGGCGGTGACCGTCGCCCAGGCGGCCGTCTTCGCCGCCCTGGACGAGCAGGGCACCACGATCTCCGAGCTCGCCCGCCGAATGGGCGTCACCCGGCAGACCGTCCACCAGGCCGTGCACGGACTGATCGGCATGGGGCTGCTGGAACAGATCCCCGACCCCGCCTCCGCCCGCAGCCGCCTGATCCGCCCCACCGGCGAAGGCATCCGCGTCCATCACCGGGCCCAGGCCGCGCTCGCCGTGATCGAAGGTGTGCTGGCCGAACGCATCGGCACCGACGCCGTCGGCGCGTTGCGACAGGCGCTGGCCACCCCGTGGGGCGAACCGCCCCTGGTCGAGGCACCCTGACCTTCTGACGCCCAGAGGTGCGTGCACACTCCGGCACACCCGCGTGTCAGCTGTCCTCATGGCACATGTCGATCGTGTAGGTGTGTGTGCCTGGTCCTGCGGTCACGGTGTCGGCTCCCGGGAGGCGGATCTCCGCTTCCGTGCCCGGCGGGATCCGGGTCGTGAGGGTGAACTCCCCGTCGTGGAGGTGACATTGGCTCGCGATGAGGCCGTGCGGTGATTCGTGGCGGGCGGATGCGGAGCTGAGCCCGCCGCCGGGCCGCCGGGCGATGACGAAACGCCGGTATCCGGCTTCGCACGCGGCCGGGGTCGCGGTCAGCCAGGAGGGCGCGGTGGCCTGGCGCAGTAGTTCGTAGGTGAGGCCGAGATGACCTGTCTCGGCGAGGACGGGGAGCAGCAGGCCGGTGCTGAGGAAGCCGATGGACAGGTGGGTGCCGGCGGCGCGGATCAGGGCCGCTAGCCGGTCGGCGGTGCGGGTCCGCAGCGGGGCCAGGACCAGGCCGAAGGCCAGCGCGCGGACCAGGGTGACCTGGGTGTCGGGGGTGACGGTGCCGTCGTCGGAGAGGTACTCGCACTGCCATGCGACCCGGGCGCCCTCGACGATGCGGCGGTAGCGGGCCTCGTCGGCCGGGTGCCCGAGCAGGGCCGCGGTGCGGGCCGGCAGGTCGGCCGAGCGGTGCAGGTAGGCGGTGGCCACGGCGCCGTGGCTCATCGGCCGCGCCCTGCGCCACCTCGACGTACGCCGCATCTGGTGCGCGGCCCTGGCCGTCATGGCCGTCGGCTACGGCCTCGTCGGCCTCTACCACGGCAGCGAACTCCAGCTCATCGTCACCTCCTGCATCGCCGACGTCGGCGCGGGCATCGTCGTCGCGGGGGCCCCTGCGCTGGTGGTCGGCGTCGTCTCGCGCGACGAGCAGGGCCTGGGCAGCGGCATGCTGAACATGCTCATCAGCCTGTTCGGAGCCCTCGTCGCCGCCGGTGTGTACGCCATCCTGGCCGCGGACAGCACGGTCGTCGACGGCACCGCGTTCTCTCTCGACAGGGGCTTCACCTGGATCTTCTGGCTCGGATCCCTGGAGACCGTGGCGGCCCTGGCGCTCTCTCTGTTCATTCCGCGTCCCCTCTCGCGACGCGCGCGTTCCGGTGATGCCGACCGGATCGGCCGGGGTGAGCTGCACCGTGGCTTCGGGACGGCGGTGTCGACGGGGCGGTGTCGAGAGGGTGGCGCGGCGGGCTGGTCAGGCGGTTTTGACGAGGGTGCCGACCGCCTCGAGCGCGGTGACTTCGTCGGCGGGCGCGGTGGCGTCGGTGACGACGGTGTGCAGAAGGCCGGCCGGGGCCACGTGGGCGTATGCGGTGTGGCCGAGTTTGCTGCCGTCGGCGGCGACGATCACGCGGCGGGCCGACGCGATACCCGCCTTCTTCACGGCGGCGTCGTCGAGGTCGTAGGCCGTCAGACCGTCTGCCGCGCTCAGTCCGCAGCAGCCGATGATCGCCGTGTCGAAGCGCAGGGCGGCCAGGGAGGCGAGCGTGAGCGGACCGGTCAGGGCTCCTTCGGCGGCGCGGGGCCGGCCGCCGGGCACCATCAGGGTGGCCCGTCCGGGGGTCTCGCCGAGCAGGTGGATGGCCTGAAGAGACAGCGGCATCACGGTGACCGGCCGCTCACGCAGCAGACGGGCGGCCTCCAGGCAGGTGGTTCCGCTGTCCAGCAGGACGCTCTCACCGTCGGCGACGAGCGCGCAGATCTCGGCCGCGATGCGCTGCTTGGCGGCGACCGCCTCGTGGGCGCGCAGGGCGAACGGGGGTTCCTCGCCCCGCAGCAGCAGGGTGCGGGCGCCGCCGCGGACCCGTTCGAGGACGCCCTGGGCGGCCAGTGTGTCAAGGTCGCGCCGGATGGTCATCTCGGAGGCCCCGGTCAGCTCCGCGAGCTCCTGGACGGTGGCGCCGCCGGAGTCCCTGACCGTCTTCGCGATCAGCCCGTGCCGGTCTGCGTTGCTCATACCGCGATTGAACACCACCACGAAACGAACAATCAAGCTGTTCATTTGCGCGCTGTACGAACATGATGAATGTTCGTTACAGTGCCGGCATGGAACGTTCGCTGCGAGCCGCCCGTGTGGCGACCTATGTCTACTTCGTCCTGTGCGGCACTTTGATGGGCGCCTGGGTGGTGCACATCCCCGCCATCGAGGAACGCGTCGGCATCAGCCACGCCACACTCGGCGGCCTGCTGGTCCTCCTCGGGCTCGGGGCCTTCATCGGCATGCAGGTGGCCGGCCCCCTGACCGACCGCCTGGGCGCGCGCCTCGTGGTGCCCGCCAGCGCTGTCCTGTGCGGAGCGACCCTGGTCCTGCCCGGCCTCGCCCACGACCCGTGGACCCTGGCCGGCGCACTGCTGGTCTTCGGGTTCTGCAACGGCTGCCTCGACGTGAGCATGAACGCCCACGCCGTCCACGTGGAGAAGGCGTACGGCCGACCCGTCATGTCGGGCTTCCACGCCACGTTCTCCGTCGGCGGCGTCCTCGCCGCGCTCGTCGGGGCGGGCGCGGCCGGCGCCGGTCTCAACCCGGCCGCGGGCCTCGCCGCCATCGGAGCCGTCGGCATCGTGATCGCCGTCGTGTCGGCGCGCGCCCTGCTGCCCGCCGCCGGCAACCCCGACTCCCCTTCCGCGGAGGCGGCCGAGACATCGGCCGCCGTCGAGCCCCGCGGCACCAAGGGCCGTATCTGGATGCTGGCCGTCCTGGCGCTCATGGTCATGCTGTGCGAGGGCGCCGCCAACGACTGGAGCGCCCTGCACCTCAAAGACGTCCTGGGCGCGTCCGCCGCCACGGCCGCCTTCGCGTACGGCACCTTCGCCGCGGCCATGACCATCGGCCGACTGCTCGCCGACCGCCTCGTGGCCCGGTTCGGCTCCCCGGCGATCCTGCGCTACGGCGCGGCCACGGCCGCCGTCGGCATCACCCTCGTGGCGCTCGGCCCATGGATATGGGCCGCCTTCACCGGCTGGGCGCTGTTCGGCCTCGGGCTGTCGGGCTGTGTCCCGCAACTGTTCAGCGCGGCCGGGCACGCCGACCCCGCGGCTGCCGGGGCCAATGTCTCCCGCGTCGCCGGGCTCGGCTACGTCGGCATGCTCGCCGGCCCCGCCGTCATCGGCTGGCTGACCCACGTCGTCGCCCTCAACCACGCCTTCGTCCTGCTGACCTTGCTGTGCGCGGCCACCGCTGCCGCCGCCGGGATCCTGCGCACCGGAGACGCCCGCTCCCAGGCGCGCGTGGCCTCGGACCGCGTGCGTGAGTCGGCGTGATGCGGGATCCCGGCGCCAACGGAGCCTGAGGCGGGTCGCCGAGATCCAACCACGGGATTCGACTGACCGGCCGTGAAGCCGTGGGCTACCGTACGGACACACTGAGTTGCCGCCCGTCGATCGTGGAGGAGCCCTGGGTCATCACCCTGCGACCCGCAGCATGCCCCGGTCGGCGATGTGGGCGCGGCCCTCATGATGATCGACTCCCGACTCAAAGCCGTGTACGACGGGCAGCCCACGACCGATCCCCAACAGCAGCAGCTCACCGACCAGTTCACCGCGTCCCTGGGCCCCCAAGGAGCGCGGGACCTGATCGACGGCTCCTGCACGCTCATCTACATGTTCATGCGGTGGCTGCAACTGGCCCACGAGAACCAGGACAAGGACGTCATCGAGTACGTCGTGCCCAGCCTCGTGGCCTCACTGCGCCAGATGCCCAAGAGCGTCCGACCCGAGGCCATCCCCACCATGGCCGGGCTGGTCCTCGCGGCCGGCACCGGCCTGAGCCCGAGCCTGTGGCGCCGGCAGTACGGAGACTGGACCGCAAGCGAGATGAACGCCCTGGAAGCCACCGCCCTGTTGCTCGCGGAGCACATCAACCGGATCACCGGTGACCGCGACTTCGCCATCCGCCTGATCTCCGAGGCGTTGTCCGGTTCGAACCAGGACTGACGAGGCCTTTACTGACCCCGGCGTGTACTGAGGCCTTACTCACCCTGGCGTGTACTCACCTGCCGGTGACCCCTGCGCTCAAGGCTGCTGATCCGTCCGGCAAGTTGGGTCTGAGGGCGGCGCGGCAGAAGCACCTTCCGCCCCCGCTTCTTGCGCGGCCATGACCTCGTCGCCGTGCTCGAAGGCCCAGGCGCCGACGGCGTCGATGGGCGCCAGCAAGGTGCGGCCCAAAGCGGTGAGTTGGTACTCGACCCGCGATGGCGCGGCAGGGTCTGCCTGCCGGTCCACCAGTCCATTGAACTGAAGCCGGCGCAGAGTCTCGGTCAGGACCTTGGAGCTGATGCCCCCGATCCGCTCCCGTAGTTCGACCGGGCGGCTGGGGCCGTCACGCAGGGCCCAGAGGACCACGGCGTTCCAGGTGTTGGAGAGCAGGTCGAAGGCGAGGCGGGCGCGGCAGTCGGCAAGGAAGGCATCGGTGGGCACGTACCAAATGGTGCCCGAACAGCCTTCTAGCGTCGGTGTGAACGGTCGAAGCAGGCATGGAGAGGGGCCGCGTGATGAGAATCGGTGTACTGGGCACGGGCAACATGGCCGACGCGCTCGCCACCCACTGGGTGCGGGCCGGGCACGAGGTGGTCCTCGGAGGACGGGACGCGGACAAGGCAGGGCGGCTCGCGAGGCGTATCGGAGGGGGAGCGAAGTCCGCCGGCCTGCGCGCGGCTGCCGACTCGGCTGACGTCGTACTGGCCGCGCTGCCCTTCGGGGCGGGAGCGGACGTGGTGCGGAACCTGCACGCGGCCCTGGCGGGCAAAGTCCTGCTGGACTGCTCCAACCCGGTCGGGCCGGGGTTCCGGCTGCTGACGGAAGGCGGCCCGTCAGCCGCGCAGCAACTGGCTGCGGCGGCGCCGCGAGCCCACGTCGTCAAGGCCTTCAACCTCTGCCACGAGGACGTGTGGCGCATGCGTCCGCCCGTCTTCGACGGACGACCGTTGTCCGTTCCCCTCTGCGGAGACGACGAGACGGCCCTCGCCCGGGCGCGCGAGTTGGTACGCGACGTGGGCTGTGAGGCCGTGGCGGGCGGCGGTCTCGAACGCGCGGGACTCCTGGAGGCGACCGCCGCGCTGTTCATCGCGCCGTGGGTCGGCGAGGGAGCGGACGCCCAGGCCATCGCCCCACCGCTGGCATACGCCGCCGGACCCCCGAGCCACTAGGAGGAGGCCCCCGGCCGGCGCGCCACACGGCCTCGGGCCGATGGGAAGCGCCGGGGAAGTGCCCCCGGGAACCGGCGCCCAGCCGCGAGAGCGCGTTGATCGCACCGGCTACGGCGAGAGCATTTCCGGTTGCCGGCGTCCTTCCTTGGCGACGATCCTGTGGGTCCGGTGGGCGAGGAGGGGTCGTGGGACTTGATCTGTTCCCGGGAGACGGCGACATCAGCAGCCCGGACGTGGAGTGGTCCTACACGGGCTTTGGGGTGTTCCGGAGGTGGCTGGCGCGGGCCGAGGGGTTCGAACTGGACGAGATGGACGGCTTCGGCGGACAGGCTCCCTGGGGCGATGTCCCCACCACCCTCGCGCCCCTGCTCAACCATCCCGACGACGACGGACCCGATCTCACGCCGGTCCAGTGCGCCGCGATCCTGCCCCGCCTGCGGGAGGTGGCCGACCGACCCCAAGAGGTGACCGTCGATCCGCTCGTCCAACGGCACATCGACGACACCCGCCAACTGGTGGTGGTCCTGCAACACTGCGTCGAGAAAAATGTCCCCCTCGTCTTCGGCTGACATGGCCGGCGTTACGCACTCACCACGACCATGTTCAGCGGCGGTCACGAGGCGTCGACGTAGGCGAGGTGGGTGCCGCAGATGGTGCAGCGGAAGAGCATCGCGGTGGCGGCTTCGCCGAGGTGGGTGAGGAACTGCTCGAGTTGGGCCGGGTCGTGCCAACCACCGATGCGCAGGTCCTGCCTGAGCTGGTCGAGGGCCTCGGGGTGGGCTGCCAGTTCGGTGTATCCGACCTCACCGATGAAGGCGGCTGCGTCGTGGCAGTGGACGAGCCAGTGCGGATCCTGCCAGGCGTGAAAGCCGGGGGTGCGGCGGCTGACCTCATGGAGGATCTGCTCGCTGACGCCGTCGAGTCCGTACGCGTCCATGAACTCGCCGTCGAACCGTGCCGCCGCGCTGCCGTCTGCGATGCACCACGGGCAGAAGGGTCCACTGACCTCGTGGGCGGTGTAGAAGGTCGCGGTGTAGATCCACCCCATGGCTCGGCCGCAGCACGCGCAGGTCTCCGCGCTCGCGCGGATGGAGCCGCTGGCGAGCGGATCGGGGTGATAGCGGAAGGCGGGAAGTTCGGGACTCACCGGTGCAGTCTGTACGGCTGACAGTCCCGCGATCAAGAAGTGAGGGCGCGTTCCTGCGCGTTGGCCGCCGGACAGCGATGCTGCTGCTCGCGTACGGTGCGGCGATGCCGGCAGGAGCGGCGCTCCGCCCGTTCATGCGAAGGCGGCTACAGGCCCAGGCGACGCAGCGCCACCGCGACGTGGCCCCGCAGGGAACGGTCCCACCCTCGAACGGTGCCGGAGACCTCGACCGCGTCGGCGTGCACGAGGACGGTCAGTGCGGCGTCCGGCAGTGCCGTCGCCTGTCGGCGGGCCAGGGCGACGGCGGCCGTGACCCGTACCGCCTCGTGGTGCGAGGCAAGGCCCGTCGTCAGGGCGGCGAGTTCATCGGAGCCGGGGTGGCCGGGCAGGTGGGCCAGCGCGAGGTTCGCCGATGCCCGGGCGTCGGCGGTGTCACTCGGCACGGCGGCCAGCGCGCCCGACACCCCCGGCATCGGGGCGAACCAGACCAGCAACGCCGCCGCGAGGGTCACCACGGCGGGGTCGGGATCGCGCAGCCACGTCAGGAAGGACGCCGTGTGGCGCTCGGCCGCGCGGTAGGCCTCCGCGGCCCAGTGCACGGCCACGGCGTCGGCCACGTCGGCGACGGCATCGACGTCCGGGTCCTCCTCCTCGAAGAGAACACGGAGCACCGCGTCCTCGTCCGGCGGGCGTACCCCGTCGGCCTTGGCGAAGGCTCGCGTGGGGTTGAACGGCAGTTCGTCATCACGCAGGTCGCCGACGGCGACGGCGTGCAGCATGTGCAGGACGGTGCCCCGGGCGGGTGTCGAGGGAGTGTCGACGAGGGCGACGAGCGCAGGCACCGCGGGCGCGCTCGCGGGCCAGCGGGTGCCCTGGTGGCAGACGCTGCCGACGAGGGCCGATCCGGCCGCACGACGTACGGCGGGGTCGGCAGCGGACAGAGCCGCCAACTGCCCTGGGACGTCCGCGGCCCGGCCGTAGGCGTGGTACAGCCCGGCCCAGTCGGTCGAGGGCGGGAGGCTCACGGACCGGGAGCCTAGCAACGGGGCACCTGGTGGCGGGAGTTCGGCGGGCGAAAACGAGGTGCCGGACGCGGACGCGCATCCCTACCCTCGCTCCATGCCCCACCAACCCGCCCTGTTGAACGTCATCGATGTGGAAGCCACCTGCTGGGACGGCCAGCCACCGCCCGGTGCCGTGAATGAGATCATCGAGATCGGGCTCACCGTCGTGGACGTGTCGGCAGTGCGCCGGGTGTCCCGGCACCGTCTCTTGGTCCGCCCTGTCCGGTCGGCGGTGAGTGACTTCTGCACCGAGCTGACCGGTCTGACGCAGGCCGAGGTGGAACGGGGGGTCAGCTTCGCCGAGGCGTGCCGGATCCTTGTCGAGGAGTACGGTGCGGGGGAGCGCTGCTGGGCGAGTTGGGGCGAGTACGACCGTCGGCAGTTCGCTCGACAGAGTCAGGCTGACGGGGTGGCCTATCCGTTCGGCTATCCGACGGAACGCACCCACACCAACGCCAAGGCCGTCTTCACCGAGGCGTACGGGCTGCGCAGGAAGCCGGGCATGGCGCAGGCTCTGGAGATCGCCGGACTGCCTCTGGAGGGACGTCATCACCGAGGCGAGGACGACGCGTGGAACATCGCGGCCCTCGTCCTCGATCTGTTGGGCCGCGGGGCATGGCCGGTCAGGACCACACCTGTCTAGGACCGGAGCATCACGTCGGCCATTAGGCTCGCGTCCATGGATGCGTTCTGGCCGTTCCTGATCCTGATCGGTGGTCTTGCCGCGGTCTTGGGGGCCTTCACCTGGCTGGCTTCACGTGTGCGCCGCCGGGGTCTTGCAGGCGGCGCCATGAGTGCGGCCCTGGCCTCGTACGAGGAGGCGTTCCGCGTCACCGCTCACGAATCCCATGTCGAGATCAGCGCTCAGGCAGAGCGCAAGGCACCGCTCCTGCTGCCCGACGACCACTGGGGGCGCCGTCCAGGCGAAGCCGGAGAGGCGGCAACGGAAGGTCGTCGACAGATCCGGCGGCAACCCCGCCGGTCACGACGGGGCCTTGGCCGCTGGGTCGATCGCCTGAGGCCCGGCCGCTGACCTGCGCCAACGTGTACCTGCCGGGCGGTGAGCTGGTCGCGTTGGCTCTACCTGTGTTCTTGGCCAGTGCTCCGGCCTTCAGGCCGGATGGTGAAGGCCATCTCGGAACTGCTCTGACCCGCGCATGAGCACGGGGCCGCAGTATCAAGTTCAGCCTGTGGGGCGCTTCTGCCGCAGAGAAATTCGTGTGCAAGAACCCCGACTGCGGCTTCGTCGGCAATGCCGACCGGAACGCGGCCCGGAACACCCTGCACCTGTACCGGATCGGCCACGTCATCGTGGAGGTCCCGGCCGCCGGAAGGTGCGGTCGCAGGGCGGGTAAAACCGTCAAACCCGCCGCAGCGATGTAGACAGGAATCAAAGGTCGGTGATGAGGAGCCGGTAGCCGGTGTCGAGCGTTTCGAGGTGGAGGAGTTCGGCATGGCGGTGGTGCCAGCGGCCGGCGGCCAGGTCGTCGTTGAGGCGGGCCAGGCCGGGCTGGATGACGTCGTCGCTGATCCGGGCGAACAGTGAGATTCCGGCCCGGACATGGGGGTCGAGGTAGGCCTGGGGGCGGCGCCAGAAGGCGGCGAGGAATCCGTCGGTGCAGTCGTGCGGGACGGGGACCGTCTCGATGCGGGCGCCGCCCAGCAGTGTGACGAGCCGGTCGAGGGCGACTGCTCGGGTGTCGCCGATCGCCGCTGCCTCGGGCAGGTATTCGTCCAGGAGCCAGAACCGGCGGTTGACGGCGGGGTCGAAGGTGAGGATGACGATCCGGTGCCGGGCGATACGGCGCAGCTCCGCGATGCCGGCTTCCAGGTCGGCCCAGTGGTGCACGGTCAGCAGCGCCATCATAGCGTCGGCCGAGCCGTCGGCGAGGGGGATCGCCTCCGCGGATGCCTGAAGAGCAGGCGCGGATCCGGCCGGGCGCTGGGCGATCATCACCGTGCTGGGTTCCACGGCCCACACCGTTTCTGATGGTTCGTAGGAGCCGGTGCCGGCCCCGACGTTGATCACAGTGGTGGCGTCGCCGAGGGCTTGGTGGATTCTGGCGGCGATGCGGGGGTCCGGACGCCGGGTGTGGGCGTAGGTCGCGCCGATGCGGTTGTAGGTCGCCACCTTCCGCAGTATCCCCTCCCAGCGGCGCCGGAGGGCGGGTCCGTGCGTTGTGGATGCACGCGCCCGATGATCACCCGTAAAGCGAGCGGGCACCGGGACTGTCGCCCCGGAACCGCTGCCCTGCGGCGAGTTCGTCGCAGACCACCCACCAGACGGTCTCGTCGTGCTCGAAGGGGAGCGGGTCAACGCTGCTCGTATCGTGGCGGATCCGCTCTGTCTCCCGTTTCAGACGCTCGAAGTCGGCTTCCTCGTCGCCGTCGTTCCCGCCGCTGAAGGTGAACTCCTCCAGCAGGCGCTGGACTTGGACCGTGACGTGCACGAGGGAGGAGACATCCGTATGGAGCTCTTGGATGATCTCGTCGTCATTGTCGACCGCGTACACCTTGCCGGACACGGGGTCGAGGGCGAGATGGGCGTTGAGCAGCCAGCCGACGACGGGCCACTCGCCCGCACCCACCGGCGCGTCCACGAAGTGCTCGGCGTTCACGACGTCGTGGAGGAGGGGCAGTCGACCGGTGTCCTCGTCGGGCTCACGCAGCCAGAGTGTCCCCGTGGCGATGCCGACCCTCTCTAGGAGACGGGCGCCCTCCGTGTTCGCGGTGGCGGGCGGGAAGGCGGAGGCGGGCAGCGTCGCGATGCGGTCCTTGCCGAAGATGTCGGCGACTTGACTGCGGCTGACGTCAAAGAGCACTGCTGGGACTCCGAACTCCGTGGCGGCGCATACACCTTGCGGACATGCTCCCCGAGCGCTCCTGCGGCGGTATCCCGCTCTCGGGCCGGCGAAGTCGGCCTCGGGCTCGGCATCGCCGGTCTGCTCGCACTGCCAGTGGATCCTCGGGTGCGCACACGGTAGCCGTTCAGGCAGGGCCAGTTGGAGCGTGGACCGGGCCGGCCGCTGCGGAAACGGTTCCTGGCACCGCTCGGACTGCTCAGCGGTGTTGCTGCCGGGCGGCGAAGGCGTCGAGCCGGGCGAAGGTGGGGGCGGGTTGTTCGAGGTGGGGCAGGTGCCCGGCCCGGTCGATCAGCTCGAAGCGGGCGTTCGGGATGGCGGCGGCGTAGTGCTTGCCGTAGGCGGGGGTGGCGATGCGGTCGCTCTCGCCCCACAGGACCAGAGTGGGCACGGTGACGGTGGCCAGGCGCCGGCGCAGGGTGGGGTCGCTCATCGCGGGGCCGCCGGAGAAGAGGCGCAGGGCCCGCATGTTGGCCTGGACGGCGGCGATGCGTTCGGCCGGGAGGGTTGCGGGGTCGACGTAGAAGCGGTCGGGGTCGTGGTAGGCGTGCTCGGCGACGCCTCGGGCGTCGAGGGCGAAGAAGTCCTGGACCGGTTCCTCCTCGACGTGGATGCCGACCGGGTCGATGAGCGCGAGTTGGCTGATGCGGCGCTCGGTGTCCGCCGCCGCCATTTCGGCGCCGATCCAGCCGCCGAGTGAGGAGCCGATGACGAGGACGTCGGAGAGATTCTGGTCGCGCAGGAGACGCAGGTAGAGCGCTGCGAGGTCGCTGATGCGGGTGCAGTCGGCGGGGCGGGGGGTGCCGTTCCAGCCGGGGTGGGTGGGGAGCAGGGTGTGGGTGCCTGCGGTGAAGTGCTGGGCGATCGGGGCGACGGTCGAGGGGCCGCCTCCGCCGTGCAGGATCAGGACGGGGCGGGCGTCAGCGGGGCCGGACACGAGGAGTTCAAGGTGTGAGGTCATGCCCGGGACTCTAACTAAGCATGTTTAATTAAACAAGTTTAGTCAGAGTGTTAGGGTGGGTGGCATGGCCGCAGACTTGCAGATCCTCGGGCGGGCCGTGAAGGCGGCCCAGTACCGGCAGCACCGGACACTGGACAGCCGCCTCGCCGCCGTCGGCAGCACCCTCGCCCAGTGGGACGCGTTGCGGGCGGTCGCCCGTACGCCGGGGGCCAGTGCCCGGGAACTGGCGGCGGCCACCTTCCAGACCGAGCAGGCGTTCGGTACGCTCGCCGGCCGGCTGGCGGCCCAGGGGCTGCTGGAACGGCGCCCGGGTCACGGGCGGCGCATCGAGCACCATCTCACCGCCGAGGGCGAACGGGTCCTGACGGCCGGTCATGCGATCGCCGACGAGGTCCTCGCGGAATGCTTCGGCGTGCTGTCGAATGCGGAGCGGGACACACTGCTGCACCTGCTGAGGAAGATCGACCAGTGATCCTGCCGGCATAGGGCTGTTGGCGGGATGCGATCCTCGTAGGACTCGTCAACGTCGGCCGCCGGTGCGCCTGCTGGAGGTACTGCCTCAGCGCGCCGGCAGATGCGCCGCGGCGGCTCCTGTCTCGGGAGTGCCTCCTGGGGTGCGCCGGGTAAAGGCATGCTGAGGGTGCGGTCACGCGCTCTGTCGCGGTGACAGGGGGCCAGTTGGTGTTACGCGTTCACTTCACGGCAGAAGACCTCGCCCGGACCCGGGTGGCCGCGACGATCGGCGTCGCGGCGGAGATCTACTACAGCTTGGAGCTGCTGAGGGAGAAGCGGGACCTTCCTCACCTGCGTTCGTGGCGGGCGGCGGTCGCGGGCCGGATGGGAGCGGACACGCGCCCCCTGACGTCTCTGGTTCCGGTGCGCGGTCCCGGGCTTGATCTGCTGGCGCTGATGGGAGACGTGTCTTCTCTCGACCACGCCGTGGACAACCTGCTGCACACCCCAGCGGCCAGGTTGCGACGCGAGTTCGAAGGTCTCGACTTCCACCCCGCACACCTGCCATGGGCCAGACGCGTGTCCGAGGGGGGCCGCGACGCGCGGCGGGAGCTCGCCGAGGCCGTGCGGGCCTGCCATCGGCTGACCGTGGAGCCCTACTGGCATCAAGGGCGGTCCGAGCTGGTCGCGCTGTCCACCCGTTGCGCGAACCTGGTGTTGGAGGGCGGCATCGATCTGCTGCTGCGCTCGATCTGCCCACCTCTGGTCCGCTGGCGTCCGCCCGTGCTGGAGGCTCCCTACCCGCGACAGGTCGAAGTGCGCCTGCGGGGAAGGGGGTTGATCATCACGCCCACGGTTTTCTCGAAGCTCCCGGTGAGCTTTCTGTGGGATCCGCTGGACACCACCCAGCCACCCCGGCTGACGGTGCCGGCCCTGCGCCGGCCGCTGACCGGTACCGGGCCGGGCGAACCGGACGACTCCACCGTCCGAAACCTGGAGTCCCTGCTCGGCCGTACGCGAGCTGCCGCCCTACAGGTGACGGCGGAAGGGTGCACGACGACCGAGCTGGCACGCCGCCTCAACGTCACGGCCGCGGCGGCCAGTCAGCACGCGACCGTGCTGCGGAACACGGACCTCATCACCACCAGCCGCCGGGGCGGGTCCGTGCTGCACCTCATCACCCCGCTCGGACTGGCCCTGTTGCGGACCGGCACCCTGACACAGGGGTGATCCCCGAGCGGGTGCCGTTGCCGACGAACCGCGGCCACGGCGGGCGGGCCCGGCCGCCGCACCGGCCGTCACGGCGCCCCTTTAAGCCGTGCCTTAAGAGGTGGGCCGCAGGTGGGAGGCCCGTCCAGGATGTGGCGTCGCAACCGGCTCCCCTCACCCTGGAGAACACATGCAGACTCATCTCGCCGCCGCGCTCGGTTCCGTCGTGCTGACCGCGGGCACCTTGCTGGGCGCTCCCGCCGCCGGCGCTCAGACCTCCGCCTACCCCGTCACTGCCTTCGAGCCCATCGCGGTCGGGAACACATGGACGACGGGCACGGTCACCTGGTACAACCGGTCGGTCGCGGTGACGGGGACGCACAAGTCGGTGAGCGCGGCCGGCCCTGAGTACTGCCGACGTACCTGGGTGTACACCTACGACGCCGCCGGCGCGAAGCTGGGCTCGGCGGGATCCGCCTCTTCCGACACGGCTTGCGGCACGACCAAGAACTACACCAGCTTCGTCGTGCCGGCCGATGTCCCCGGCGGAGCCGCGTTCGTGCGCGTCTGCCTCGACGACGGCAATCTCAAGGACCTGCTCTGCCGGCCTATCCGGCGGCCGTGAGCCATCTGATCGGCCTACGACTCGGGGTTCAGGCCACCCGCACAGGGCGCCTGAACCCCGAATCCGTTCCCCTCGGCAGCGCCTCACCGGGACCGGCACGGACAGACGCCGTGGCCGTACGGCGTGCGGGGCGACCTCGGCCGTCGCGTCGGCGCAGCAGAACACCGCGGCGGGTGGCTCGGGCAGGTCGAGGAGGGTCCGCACGGCCGTCGCAGCGTCGGCCCGGTGGTACGCGAGCGAGAGCCGGTGAGGCCCGGTCTGCGGGCCTTGTCGCCTCGCGAGCCGCCGGGGATCATGACCGCGTGCAGCGCCGAGGGAAACTCCAGGAACTACTGACACACGCCGGACTCACGGTCGTCGAGGAGGTGCGCCCGGGCAGCCTGTTCCCGCCGGAGGCCGCCTGGCGGATCGCGCGGGGCACCGCGGCGCCGGACGGCGGTGCCCGGGAAGGGCTCGATGCCGCCTGGTGGCGCGGTCTTTCCGGGGGCGACGGCGAATTCCTCGTGGCCGTCCACGGGCACCGGATCGGCGGCAACGACTCCTGGTGGACCCGCGTCCGGCAGACCGGCGGCGGGGCGCCGGAGTTGTCCGGCGACCCGGGGTTCGTGGCGCTCTCCCTCGACGGACAGGTGCTGCTGGCGGCGGTGCCCGGCACGGACGGGCCTCGGGTGACGGCCCTCGACCGACTGCCGGAGCGCCTGGAGGAGGCCGCCGAGGCCGCCGGCCGCGAGACGGAGACAGAGCGCGCCGAGATATGGGCGGCAGTGCCCGGACGGCATGCCTGGCCCCTGCACTGGGCGGAGGGGATCGGGTCCAACCCCGCCGCGCCGGACGAACTCCTGATCCGCCTGCTGGACGTGGAGGACGGCTTCCTCCACGGCTGCGACAGGCCCGCCGTCCTCGACGCCGCCGTGGCGCACTCCGATCCGCGCGTGCGGTCAAGGCCCGCCGACACCTTCCGCCCCAAGCTCACCTCCGATCAGTGGGTAAGCGTGGTGCGCGCCGAGCCGTCACCGAGCCGACGCGTGCTGTGGGCGGAGCACGCCTGCCGCTGGGGCGCCGAACTCCCCGAGGACGTGTACGACGACCTCCTCGCCGGCCCGTCCCGTGCCGAAGCCGCCGAACTCCCGGAACTCCCCGCACGACACCTCCCCGATCTCGCCACCGACCCCGATGCCCGGGTGCGGGCGGCGGCATGTGCCCGGTGGCAGGACCTCGCCGCGCCGCTGCGGGAGCGGCTGCTGGCCGACACCGACGACGCGGTACGAACGACCGCGCTGCTCGCCCACCACACCGCCGTACCCATGCCCCGCGAGGTCTTCGCCGGCCTGCCCGACCCGCGACGGGCGCTCGAACGGTGCTGCCTGGAGCCCGAGTTGGAGGCAGAGCTGGTGCGGGACGGGGACGTGGAGGCACGTCGGGCGCTGGCCGCCAATCCGGCCCTGGGTGCGCACGGCGTCGCCGTACTGGCGCAGGACCCGCAGGACGAGATCCGCGCCGCGGTGGCGCAGCGCCGCGACCTCACCGAGGAGCAACGTGCCGCGGTGCGCCACGACTTCGACCCGACGTCGATGTCGCGCACCCTCGCCTGGGTCGAGGACCTGCACGGCGACGCCGACGCGATGCGCCGTCTCGCCGCGTCGTCCCACCCGCTCGTCCGCCGCAGTGTGGCCCGCGCCCGCCACCTCCCGCCGGATGTCGTGGCGCGGCTGGCGCGGGACGAGGACCGGGTGGTCCGCCTGTTCCTCGCCGAGTCGTGCGAGGACGCGCCGGCCGACATGCTGCTGGACGTCTGGCGCTGGTGGGACGGCAGCTTCAGCCACCCCGGCCGGCCCCGCAACCACCCCAACTTCCCGCGCGAGGGCCTGCTCCGCCACCTCACCGACCACAGCGGGCGGATGCGCCGCCTGGCCCTGGACGACCCGCGGTCCACCGCGGCCGACGTCGCCCGCCTGGCCCGGGATCCCGAAGCCGAGGTGCGCCGCCGCGCGGCTGAGGACCCCCGACTGTCACCGCAGGACGCGGTACGGCTGCTCAACGATCCGGCGGCCCACGTCCGCGACACCGCGGTGCGCAGTCCGCGGCTGCCGGCCCGCGTCCTGGCCGGGCTCCTGCACGACCGCGACACCGCACGCACGGCGGTCACCAACCCGGCGATCCCGGTCCCCGTTCTGCACCGCATCCTGGCCGCCGCGGCGGCAGCCGTGGCCGCCCGGAGCTGAACTCTGCCCCCCCCCGCACGCAGGTGAGGGCGGGGCCGCCGATCCGTCGACCCGCGCTTGCGTCATGAAACCGATCGGTTTACTCTTCTTGAAACCGATCGGTTTCTAATTCTCCGGAGAGAGTCATGACTGTTTTGAAGGGCGCGAACGTCCTCGTCACCGGCGGCAGCCGCGGCATCGGCAAGGCGCTGGTGGAGGAGCTGTACGCGCGCGGTGCCGGCAAGGTCTACGCCACGGCCCGCGACCCGCGCACGGTGACGCACCCCGACGCGGTCCCGGTGGCGCTGGAGGTCACCGACCCGGCCTCCGTGGCAGCCGCCGCCGCGCAGGCGCAGGACGTCACCGTGCTGATCAACAACGCCGGTGCCTCGGTCGGCGCGTCCTTCCTCGACTCCCCGGTCGACGACATACGCCGGGAGTTCGAGACCAACTTCTACGGCCCGCTGCTCGTCGCCCGCGCCTTCGTGCCGGTCATCGAACGCAACGGCGGCGGCCACCTGCTGAACGTGCACTCCGTGCTGTCCTGGCTCGCGCTCGGCGGTTCCTACAGCGCCTCCAAGGCGGCCCTGTGGTCACAGACCAACTCCCTGCGCCTCGAACTCCAGCCGCGCGGCATCTCCGTCACCGGACTGCACGTCGGCTACGTCGACACCGACCTCGCGGCCGGGGTCGAGGCGCCCAAGTCCGTCCCGCGTGACGTCGCCGCCCTCGCCCTCGACGGGGTGGAGGCCGGCGCGTACGAGGTGCTCGCCGACGACATCTCCCGGCAGGTCAAGGCGGGCCTGGCCGGCGACCTGGCCGCGCTGTACCCCCAGCTCTGACCTCGCGCCCGCCTGGAGCGCCGGACACCGGATTCCCGCGACTGGAGAGCAGTGACAATGAGTGCCAATTCAGATCAGAAGAACTTCTACGCTCTGAACATGTTCGACGTGGTCGACCTGGAGAAATACCTCGCGTATTTCAGCCGCTTGCCCGAAGTGGCTCCAAAGTACGGCGGTCGAATGGTGGCGTTCGGCCGCTTCCGGGACAACGTCGTCGGTGACCTCACGCCGCGCCAGGTGCTGTTCCTCGTCGAATGGGACTCCGAAGAAGCGTTCAACAGCTTCCGGGACGATCCGGAACTGGCCGACCTGCACCCGCTGCGGGAGAGCGGCACCGCGTCCTACATCTGGCAGACGTTCGACGGTTCCGACATGAGTGACCCCACCGGCGTTTCGCTCGACGACGTACTGGCAGTGCTCAAGCCTTAGCCTCGGTCTTTCGTGAGGGTCCTCCGACGGAGTCGGCGGACCCTTTCGCTTTCCGTGGTGTCGGCCGGCAGTCAAAGCAGAGGATGGGGTCATGGGCGGCATCAGTGCGCAGGAGCGGCGTGAGAGCGTCATTCGCGCGGCCATCGCCGAGTTCGCGATCGCCGGCTACCGCGGTACCACCACCGCCGCGATCGCCGAGCGGGTCGGGGTCAAGCAGCCGTATCTCTTCCGGCTCTTCCCGGACAAGAAGGCGATCTTCGTCGCCGCCCTGCGGCGGAGCGCGGAGGACACTCGCTCGGCTTTCGAGAGAGCGGCCGACGGGGTGGAGCGGGGCGAGCGGGCGCGCCAGGTGATGGCGGACGCCTATGTGCGGCTGATCGCGACGAGTCCTGAAACGCTCCTGATGCAGATGCAGGGATACGTCACCGTGGCGGCCGCCGAGGGGGAGGGCGATGACCTGATCGGTGAAGCCGTCCGGGCCGGCTGGACGAGCATCTGGGAAACCGTGCACCTGTCGCTGGGCGCTGATGCCGAGATGACCGCGAGCTTCTTCGCCTGCGGCATGCTCGGCAACACGCTCACGGCCATCGGGCTTCCGGTGAACACCGGGAGGTGACGGGGCGCTTCGAACGGCGATGCGTCAGCGCACGCCTGCCGCGTCGAGCAGGGTGGCCACGGTGGGCGCGACGAGCCCGCTGAGGTTGTCGGCCTGAATCCCCGCACGGGCGCTCGCGCCGTCGAAGACCAGGCTGAGCTGCCGGGCCAGCAGATCCGGATCGTCTGCCCCGCCCTGCTCGGCCTCGGCGCGGAAGAAGGCCGTCAGATTCGCCTTGACCTGGTGGGCCACGCGGCTCGCCGGGTGGCTCTGGTCCTTGAGCTCGACCTGCACGGCCAGATACCGACAGCCCCGGAACTCGGGTGCTCCCGCATGCGATTCCATCTGCTCGAAGACATGCAGGATCCGCTCGCGTGGCGACTGACCGGCGTCCGCCGCGGGCAGGAGAGTCGCCACATAGCCGGCGGCGCGCTCCTTCAGGCTCGCTGCCAGGAGTTCGTCCTTGCTTTCGAACAGCTGGTACATGGAGCGCTTCGACACTCCCGCCGCCTTGCACAGCGCCTCGACGCCGATGTTGACGCCGTCTCGATAGGTGAGCGTGGCCGCCGCCTCCAGCAGGCGCTCCCTGGGGCTCAGTTTCATTTCGGTGCTCATGTCGTGAGGTTAACCTGGCGTGGACAAAACGAAAACCGACCGGTTTTCGGGGAGCTTTGGGGTGCGGAGCAATGGCCCACCCCGAGTGACCTCATGACGTACGTGTCTCTCGGTCGCCGGACGCGGAGCGCCGCTCCGGAGGATGCCAGCCGCCGGTGACCTCCTTGACGGGCTTGTGGGGGAAGCGGCGCCGGGCGTACTCCTGCGCGGGGGAGCCCGGCAGGACGTACAGGGTCTCCTTCTTGTCCTGGAGCGGACGCAGCACGGTGTCCATGAAGCTCTTCCGGTCGTCCAGGTAGGGGCCGAGGACATCTTCTCCGGCGGGACAGACGGCGAGGCAGTAGCCGGACTTGTAGCCGGGGGGCGAGGACAGGCTCTGCCACATGGAGGCGCTCTCGGAATCGGTGACCCGGGAGCGGTAGTCGGCCGCGTCCTCGCTGTCGGCCACGGTCTGCGCCCAGTCGGTGAACCCGCTCATGAACTCGCGGTAGTTGTGCGTGGTGCAGGCCAGTGCGTCGAAGGCGCCGTCCTTGGCGATGGCGCCGACCGGGCAGGCGGCGACGCACAACTTGCAGTCGATGCACGGGTTGTAGTCCAGCGCCTGCCCGTACGCGCTCACCTCCGCGTCGACCAGGACGGTCACGAGCAGGACGAAGCTGCCGAACTTCGGGTGGATGACGTTGCGGTGCAGGCCCATCACGCCGAGACCGGCGGCCACCGCGACCGTCTTGTGGGCCACCACCCAGATCCGCTCGCTGGGAAAGTGGTCCATCTCCTGGGGGAATCCGACGGAGGGGTTGAGCGCGCGGTAGCCGGCATCCTGGAGCGCCCGGGTGACGCTGCGGGCGGCGTGGTTGGCCTGCTCGTCGGTCTGGTGGAACTCCTGGTTGGCCACGCTGCGGGCGGGGGAGCGGCAGTTGTCGCGGTTCATCCGGACCGCCATCGTGATGAGGGTGCGGGTGCCGGGCAGCGCGGACCGGGCGTGCTCGCGCTCGCCGGCCAGGTCGGGATGGTCCAGGCTGACCGCGGCCATGTCGTCCGCCCCGGCGGCCAGGCACAACTCGCGCAGCCAGTCCGCGTCGATCACCGCGGGGGGTCGGCGCGCCTCACCGGTCCCGCGCCGGGCGAGTACGGCCCGTACGGACGGGTGGGCCGCCAGCTTCGCCGGAAGCCGGGGAGGGGTGGGGCGCCCCTCGGTGTCGCGCGCGGCAGTCATCCGTGCTCCTGGGGATGCGGGTACGAGGCTCGCCGCCACCGGCGGAAAACCGATCAGTTTCACCACCGTAAACCGATCGGTTTTCGCGCGCAAGTGCCCGTGCGGGCCCAGGTGACGGTCAGCGCATGTCCGCCGCGTCGAGCAGGGCGGTCACGGTGGGGGCGGTCAGCCCTGCCTGCGTGTCGGCTTTGATTCCCGCGCGGGCGCTGGCGCCGTCGAAGACCAGGATCAGCTGCCGGGCCAGCAGGTCCGGGTCGCTCGCTCCGCCCTGTGCGGCCTCGGTGCGGAAGAAGGCCGTCAGGGTCTCCTTGACCCGATGGGCGACCTGGCTCGCGGGGTGGGTCGGGTCCTTGAGTTCGATCTGCACGACGAGGTACCGGCAGCCCTGGAAGTCCGGCGTGCCCGCCTGTGCCTCCGCCTGTTCGAAGACGTGCAGGATCCGCTCGCGGGGCGGACGGTTGTCGTCCGCCGCGGGCAGGAGTGCCGCCACATAGGCGGAGGAGCGTTCCTCAAGGCTCGCCGCCAGCAGGTCGCCCTTGCTCTCGAACAGCTTGTACATGGAGCGCTTGGACACCCCCGCCGCCTTGCACAGCGCGTCGACGCCGATGTTGACGCCTTCGCGGTAGGTGAGCGTGGCCGCTGCCTCCAGCAGACGCTCTCGGGAGCCCGGCATTGCTTCGGTGGTCATATGGCGAGGCTAACTCGATTTCGACCGATTGGAAAACGATCGGTTTACGGTGTTGACGGGGGTGCGACCGGACGTCGGCACCCCCATCGCGGTCTCCGGGTCAGTGGGCGATCACAGGCTCGCCCTCCGACGGCGCCAGAGCCCGATTCGGCATCAGGAACGCCGTGAGCACCGCACCGACCACGAAGATCCCGGCGCCCCACGCCAGGGTGGCCGTGTAGCTCTCGACCCCGGCCTGTGCCGCGGTCAGTGCGCTGGGCTTGTGGGAGGACAGGTAGTCGGTCGCGGCGGATGAGGCGACGGTGGTCAGCAGTGCGGTGCTGATCGAGCCGCCGACCTGCTGGCTGGTGTTGATCAGTGCCGAGGCGACGCCCGCGTCCTCGTGGTGCACGCCCGCGGTCGCGCCCTGGAACGAGGTGGTCATCACCGCGCCGATGCCGAGGCCCAGCAGGATCATGCCCGGCATGATGTGCGCGGCGTAGGTGCTGTCCAACGTGAGCCGGGTCAGCAGGGCCATGCCGGACGCGGAGACCAGGAAGCCGGCGGTGACCACGATCTTCGGGCCGACCCTGGGCAGCAGCAGTGAAGGCACCGTGGTCGATGCGGCGACGATGCCGCCGACCATCGGCAGGAAGGCCAGCCCGGCCTTGATCGGCGAGTAGCCGATGCTGGCCTCCAGGTAATAGGTCAGGAAGAGGAAGATCGAGAACATTCCCATGCCCAGGACGAACACGGCCAGGAACGAACCGCCCCGGGTCCGGTCCAGCACGACACGCAGCGGCAGCAGCGGATGCGCGACCCTGAGCTCCAGCCAGGCGAACACCGCGAGCAGCACCACGCCGCTGATCATGGAGCCGAGGGCGACCGGGTCGGTCCAGCTGGTGGATTCGACGTGCGCGAACCCGTAGACGATGCCGAACAGCGCGGCGCTCACCACGACCGTGCCGGGAAGGTCGATCTTGGGTCGTTCGGTGACCACGGGCTTGGCCAGCAACAGCAGTGCACCGACCAGTGCGACGCCCGCGAAGATGACGTTCACGTACATCACCCAGCGCCATGACGCCCACTCGGTGAGCATGCCGCCGAGCAGGAGCCCGACCGCGGCGCCCGCACCGGACAGCGCGCTGAAGATGCCGAAGGCCTTCGGCCTTTCGGCCGGGTCGGTGAAGGTCACGCTGAGCAGGGAGAGCGCCGCGGGCGCGAGCAGCGCGGCGAACAGGCCCTGGGCCACGCGGGCCGCGACGAGGACCTCGAAGCTGCCGGCCGCGCCGCCGACGACGGATGCGGCCGCGAACCCGATCAGCCCGGTCACGAACGTCGTACGCCGGCCGAACAGGTCCCCGAGCCGGCCGCCGAGCAGCAGCAGGCTGCCGAACGCCAAGGCGTAGCCCGTGATGACCCACTGCCGGCTGCCGTCACTGAAGCCGAGGTCGTGCTGCGCCTCGGGCAGCGCGATGTTCACGACGGTCGCATCGAGCGTGACCATGAGCTGCGCCACACCCAGCACGACGAGCACCCACCAGCGCACGGCATGTGAGCCGCGGCGGCCCGAGTCTGTTTTCCCGGAGGCGGGCGCTCCGCGGTCGATGGTGGTACTCACTTTTTCCCCTTGGTTGCTGGTCATGGGCCGACTGTCGGTCGGAAACCGATCTGTTTCCACTTCAGGAAAACAGATCGGTTTCCTGTGTGCAAGTTAGGGGGGTCGCTTCCGGGGCTGGGGGGCACCGTGTCGGCTTGCGCCTGGAAACCGATCGGTTTACTGTGAGGGGAGCCGATCGGTGTGTCCGTCTCCGGCGAGAGTCATGACCGGCTCGGCAACCCCTCATACGCAAGGAGTCGGCGAGATGCCCAGCCAAGAGTCACGTCCCACGCTTCACATTCCGGGGACCACCAGCCACACCCTCGTCCCCCGCACGGGATCCGGCGGCCGTGAGGGAACGCTTCGCTACCTCAAGGCGGGCACCGGCGCCCCCCTGGTCCTGCTGCACACGGTGCGCACCCAGGCCGAGCACTTCCGCCACCTCATCCCGCTGATCGCGGACCGGTACACCGTGTACGCCCTCGACCTGCCGGGGATGGGCTACTCCGAGATCGTGCCTGGTGCGTCCTACGACGAGCCCGCGATGCGGGCGGGCGTCGAACGGCTGCTGACCGAACTCGACCTGAACGACGTGACGTTGGCGGGAGAGTCCATGGGCGCAGTGCTCGCCCTGACCACCGCGGCCGATCTGCCGGAGCGGGTACGACGCGTCGTCGCGGTCAACACCTACGACTTCCCCGGCGGCATCGCCCGGTCGAGCCTCCTCGCCCGCGTGGTCGTCGGTGGAGTCCTCGCGCCCGGCGTGGGCCCGGTGATCGCGGGGGTGGAGCCCAAGCCGGCCCTTCGCAAGATCCTCCAGGGTGGCCTCGGCGACAAGAGCGCGCTGCGCGAGGACTACGTGGACGAACTCCTTCAGGTGGGCGGCCGCCCCGGCTACCCGACGGTCGCCCGCGCCGTCTACCAGGCACTGCCCAGCTTCGTCGCCGCCCGCTCCCGCTACCCCGAGATCAAGGCACCCGTCCACCTCGTCTACGGCGAGAAGGACTGGTCCCGCCCCTCGGACCGGGAAGCCAACAGGCGGCTGCTGCCGGCCGCCGACTTCGTCCAGATCCCGAAAGCCGGGCACTTCATCGCCCTGGAACGCCCCGACGTGCTGGCCGACCTGCTGAACGCGGCGGCCTGACCCCCGCGGTCACCGGCCCGAGAGGGCACGGAGGCCTCCACCCCCGTCAGCAGCCGATGGGCCCCGCCTACTGCACCGAGCTGACCCTGGACGAACTGTCGGCAGCCCTGGCCGCGGCCGATCGTGTCAAGGACGCGGCGGTCCGGGAGAGCATAGGGAAGCGCTTCGCCGCTCTCGGCGCCGATCCCACCCTGGAGGACGTCGTCGAGATGAACCGCGCCGCCCACAGGTGACCCCGTCCCGCCGGAAGGCGGCGCACACCCCTGGACGAGAAGTCCCCGACAGCTCCTGTCGGGGACTTGTCCGTCTCGGCGCGGCGGTGTTCAGCGCGTCTCGCGGACCACGGCAACACCTCCGGCCGGGACGGTCACCGAGCCGTGGACGGGCTTGCCGGTGAGCAGTTCCACGCCATGGGCCGGGATCTCGGCGCCGGCACCGAAGTGGTCGATCAGGAACAGGTAGTCCGCGTCGGTTCCGCTGCGGCGAACGGCCTCGATGCCGGGCGACGGAGTGGCGAGGACGGGGCGGGCGCGGGCCTCGTCGCAGATGCGCCCCAACAGGGACGCCAGCGTGGCCGGCTCGGGGCTGGTGGCCAGGTACCAGGCGGTGCCGGCGCCGTAGGCATGCCGGGTGACGGCCGGCAGGTCGGCGAGCGGCCCGTCGGCGTACGTGGCGACGGCTTCGGCGCCGGTGAGCTGGAGTCGTTCGGACCACAGGGTGGCGGTGGCGTCCTGGGGGACTTGGCCCGTCAGCTTCCGTGTCTCGCCGGGGAGCAGCGGGAACGGCTCGTCCGCGCGCACGCCGAGGACGTCCCGGAAGGCGCCGGGGTAACCGCCGAGCCGGACATGGCAGTTGTCGTCGACCGTCCCGCTGTGGAAACCCACCGCCAGCGTGCCGCCGCGCTCGGCGAAGGCGGTGAGGTTCGCGGCGCCCTCGTCGTCGACCAGGTAGAGGCTGGGCGCGAGTACCAGGCGATAGCGGGAAAGGTCCGCATCGGGCGTACGAAGTCCACGGCTGTGCCCGCACGCCACAGCGGTGTGTACCAGTCCCGGACGAGCTGCTGGAAGCGGAGCCGTGAGCTGGGCTGGGACGGGAGTTCCAGGGCCCAACGGGCGTCCCAGTCCCAGACGATGGCGACGTCCGCCGCGACGGAACTGCCACGGACCTCCGCCAATGCTTGGAGATCGGCGCCGAGCCGGACGACGTCCTGCCAGATCCGACTGCTCGTGCCCGCGTGCGGGAGCATGGCCGAGTGCCATTGTTCGGAGCCGGCTCTGGCGGCCCGCCACTGGAAGTACGCGATGCCGTCGGCGCCGTGCGCCACATGGGCCAGGGCGTTGCGGCGCATCTCGCCGGGGTCTTTGGCGCGGTTCACGGACTGCCAGTTGACGGCGCCGGTCGAGTGCTCCATCAGCAGCCAGGGGCCGCCGGCCATCGAACGCACCAGGTCACCGCAGAGCCGTCACAGGTAGCGCGGGAACCGGATCGGCCTTTCCGGTTGATAGTGTGAGGCCCATGACCTCCCGGAACCAGAACAACCACGGCGCCGGCGGTACGACCGACTCCGCAGGCCCGTCGATGCGCAGCGATGCGGAGCGCAACCGGGGGCGGATCATCGCCGCCGCACGCACCGTGTTCGGACGCGACGGGCTGCACGCGTCCATGGCCTCGGTCGCGCGGGAGGCGGGGGTGGGTATCGCCACCCTGTTCCGGCACTTCCCCGCCAAGGAGGAACTGGCCGCCGCGGTCTTCGCGGACCGCATGGAGGCGTACGCACAGGCCGCCACCGACGCCTTGGCCAACCCGGACCCATGGGACGGCTTCACCGGCTACATCCAGGAGGTCTGCACGATGCAGGCCGCCGACCGGGGCTTCGCCGACGTGATGACCATGAGCTTCCCCGGAGCCCCGACACTGGAAGAACTCCGCGCCCAGGCGTACCAGGGCTTCCTCGAACTCATCAGCCGCGCCAAGGACAGCGGACGACTGCGCGAGGACTTCACCAGCCGGGACCTCGTCCTGCTCCTGATGGCCAACGCCGGCGTCCTCAGCGCCACTTGCGACGCCGCCCCGGACGCCTGGCGCCGCCTGGTGGCGTGGATGATCCAGTCCTTCCAGGCCCCGGCCCGCGGACCGCTTCCGGAACCACCGGAGGACGAAGCCCTGTACGAGGCCATGCGCCGCGCCAGCCAGGGCATGGGCGCCTCAGAGACCGCGAAACGGGCCTGAGCGCCCGGTCGTTGACCAGGCAGGTCAGTCCTGCCTGAAGTCCGAGGCCGCCTCGGTGGTGGAACGTGTCGACTCACGCTTCACTCACGTCGTCCAGATGCTCATCGCGTTCGTGCCGCGTCGGACCGCAGGCGTTCGTGGAGGCAGGCGAGGGCGGTGGCCGTGACGGGGAAGGTCAGGGTCGCGGCCGTGAGGATGCCGACGATGACGGGTGCGAGGATGCCGGCGTAGTAGGCGGCGAAGTCATTGCCCGTTGCCTCTTCGAGCAGGTCGCGCAGTAACGGACGTAGAGGCAGGGCCAGTTGTGTGGCGAGCCGGATGACCGCGGCGGTCAGCGCGGCCAGCGGCAGTGCGGTCGCCAAGACGCGGACCGCGCCCACACGTGTCTTTGTCGTCAGCGACCATGAACGGCGCAGGGCCTCGCGCGGACTCAGGCCGGAGGACGCCGCGGCGGGGGCGAGGGCCAGCGCGAGGCGGAGCAGCACGGCGAGGCACGCGGCGGCCGCCGGTGAGGCCGACACGAGGGTGTAGGGCCATGATCCGCGCGCCAGGGGCAGGGGAGTGTCGAGCACATTACTGGTCAGACGGCGCGTCAGCTCGAAGGCGAGCAGCGGCAGGGTCCACACGATCAGGCCCCGCAGTACGTATGTGGTGACGATCGGCCGCAACCGTGTACTACGCGCTGTCGTAGGTGAACCGTGCGTCCGTGAGGAGCCCTGAACATGTGCCGCGACCGCCCGGGAGCACACGTTCTGCAAGGCCGCACTGCCCACTCCGAGCAACAGCAGGTAGAGAGGGAGCGTCCACAGGGCCACCAGCCCCAGATCGGAGTGGTCGTGCGAGTAGGGGTCCTCAAGGTGGTGGTAGCGGATGCGTTCGTTTCGCATGTGGGTGAACAGGGGCCACGAGAGGGCGAAGACCGTGGCCGTCATCAGCAGCCCGGCCAGCGCGGTCAGGCTGACGACACGTACCGTCGCGGCAGCCAGAGTGTCTCGGTGGCGCAGTAGAACGGCGAACGTGGTGGCGGCGACGCCGTGTTGCGGCTTGCTGGGCGTCGAAGGAACAGTGCCGTGGTGCTGCGGGGGCATGGGCGGCCTTCGGTGGTGCGGATGCGTTTCCCCAAGGACGCCGAGCGGACCGGGTACGGTTCTGCGAAGCTTCGGCATGCGCTGGGCAGGGCGGTTCACCACGCCGGAGCGTCAAACCTGCCCATGGGATTCGCCTGGCGACCAAGGAAGAGTTCAAGTTTGAATTCGATCGGACGATGCGTTAGGGCCGACTGATCGACCGGGACCCCAGCGAACTCTTCGACAGCGACACGCTCGCCGCAGCTGACATGCCGGGCGCCCGTCGTGGGGGAGGGGTGCTGTTCTGCGGACTGGTCAGCCGACGACGGTGACTGCGGCGTCTGCCCGACCGGCCCGGCACATTGCGGCGCCCGGGGCGACGGCGTGAACCCGTTCGCCGCGACTCGGCAAGTACAGGGTGTGAACACTCACTGCCATCCTGGCACTCACCGACGCGACCAACGGACGGACCGTCCATGACCGACCTGGCCGGCAGCGACGCCGAGCTCATCGCCGCCTCACTCGAGGAACCCGAGCGTTTCGCGGCGCTCTTCGACCGTCACGCCCCGGCGATCCACCAGTACGTAGCCCGCCGGCTCGGCCGGGACGTGGCTGAAGATGTCACCGCCGAGACGTTTCTGACGGCCTTCCGGATACGGGACCGGTTCGACCCGGCCCGCGCCGGCGTCCGGCCCTGGCTGTACGGCATCGCCGCCAAGCAGATCGGCAGGCAGCGCCGGGAGGAGGTCAGGGCCCTGAAGCTGCTGGCCCGCACCGGCCATGACCCGGTCGCCGACAGCTGGACCGACTTGGCCGACGACCGCATCGCCGCCGAGGCCGCCGCCCGCCCCCTGGCCGGCGCGCTGGCCCGTCTCTCCGCAGGCGACCGGCACGTCCTGCTGCTGTTCGCCTGGGCCGATTTCGGCTACCAGGAGATCGCCGAAGCCCTGGACATCCCCGTCGGCACCGTCCGCTCCCGCCTCAACCGCGCCCGCCGGAAGCTGCGCACCGCCGCCGGCGCGGCCGACGGCCCCCTCATCGAAGCTCGCATCCACGAAGGTGACCCCGCATGAACGAGCTCTCCGCACTCCGCGGCCTGCGCGCCGACGCACCCCTTCCCGACCCGGACGAGCTCGCCGCGCCGCGGGCCCGGCTCACCGCGGTGTTGCGGGAGACCCGCCCTCAGCGCGCCGCGCCTGCCAGGCGCCGGACGCTCCTGGTCGGCGCTGCCACCGCGGGGGCCCTCGCCGTGACCGCCGGGATCGTCGCGACCCTGCCCGAGGACGGCACCCGCGCCTCCGGGAGGAAGGGCCCCCAGGTGCTGTCGGCAGGAGCCTCTGCCGACGCCCTGGAACTGGCCGCCGCCACCGTCGAGCGGCACGACGGCACTGAACCCGGCCCGAAGCAGTGGGTGTACGAGAAGAGCGCGGTCTTCGTCCAGGGCAAGCCGCAGAGCAGTGAGGAGTGGACCCGCTGGGACGGCACCGGGCACGCCAATCTGCCCGGCATCCCCCCGTCCGGTGACATCTCGGACTTCGACCCCGACGAGCTCCAGGTCTGGTACGGCCCCAATCAGGAGGAGAAGTGGAAGAAGGAGGGCTACGACGACCGCTCCCAGCGGCAGTTCTACCGCTTCCTCGCCACCCTCCCCTCCGACCCCGACCGGATGATGAAGCGCATCCGTGAGGAGCACGCCATCGGCTCCGTTGACGGGGAGACGCGCGCGCAGCGCGACTGGCGGGAGATCTCCGTTCTGTACCGGTCGGTGCTGATCCCGCCGAACGCCCAGGCGGGTCTGTTCCGTGCTCTCGCGAAGATCCCCGGAGCCCGGGTGACGACCGGCGTGAAGGACCCGCTCGGCCGCGCGGCGATCGGCGTGCGCGTGACCTACGCCGAGAAGACGCCCTCGGGCTGGCAGGGCAAGCAGGAGTTCTTCTTCGAGCCTGGGAGCTACGCCTACCTCGGGGAGTCCCGGGACGACGGAGAGATGGTCAGCGCCCGCGCCGCCTGGGGCGTCGTCGACAAGCCCGGCGCCCGCCCCTGAGCACACCCGTGAGGGGCGCGCGGTGTCCTGCCCGCGCCCCTCGTCATACCGATGCCGGGTCACCGAGGCCGCGCCGCAGAACACGCTGTGATGGGCGGGTTGTGAGCGATTTTTGCGCCAACAGTGCAGAACGCGACTGAAATTGTGCGCTCCAAACTTTGAAATGGTCACAAGAAGATCACTAAGGTGAGGTCTCGAACCTTCGCACAGATGATCGCTCACACGAGGTGGGTGGCGGTGGAGGGAGAAGGAGTTCGTCCCCGTGGCGCTTCACCGCCGACCCAAGCCGCAGAGCCGCACCCGCGTGAGCGTGCTCACCGCGACCGCAGCCGCCGCGGTGGCTCTCACCTCGCAGGCCGCCAACGCGGCCCCCAAGCCCACGAAGACCGAGGTGAAGGCGCAGGTCGACAAGCTCTACGAAGAGACGGAGCGGGCCACCAACCAGTACGACGGGGCCAAGGAGAAGCAGGAGAAGCTTCAGAAGGAGATCGGCGCGCTCCAGGACGAGGTCGCCCGCGGTCAGGACGAACTCAATGAACTGCGTGCGGGCCTCGGTTCGATGGCCAGCGCCCAGTACCGCTCGGGTGGCATCGACCCCTCGGTCCAGCTCTTTCTCTCCGCCGACCCGGACGACTACCTCGACCAGGCCTCCACGCTTGAATCGCTGTCCGCGCAGCAGTTGACGTCGCTGAAGAAGGTCCAGGTCAAGCAGCGCAAGCTGGCCCAGCGGCGCGCCGAGGCCACGGAGAAGCTCAAGGACCTCGCCGATACCCGCACCGAGCTCGGCGAGAAGAAGAAGGAGATCCAGGCCAAACTCGGCAAGGCGCAGCGGCTGCTGAACTCCCTGACCGCCGCCGAGCGTCAGGAGATCGCTGATTCCGAGGAGCGTGCCAGCCGCACCGCTTCGGAACGTGTCGACCTCGGCGGCGAGGTGGCCGCCTCTCCCTTCGGTGCCGCCGCCCTGAACGCGGCCGCCACTCAGGTAGGCAAGCCGTACGCCCGGGGCGGCACGGGCCCCAACTCCTACGACTGCTCGGGCCTGACGCAGTGGGCCTACGCGCAGGCCGGTATCCCCATATCCCGCGTCACCTACACGCAGGTCAACGACGGAACCCACATCGGCATGAGCGCGCTCAAGCCCGGTGACCTCGTCTTCTTCAACAACACCGAGCACGTCGGCCTCTACGCGGGCAACAACCAGGTCCTGCACGCCCCGTACCCGGGCGCCTATGTGCGCTACGAGTCGATGAGCACGATCGGATCGTTCCAGTTCGGCGTACGCGTGGCAGGCTGAGCCCCGGCACACATCCGGTGCCTGGGCGCCGCTTCCCTGGGCTCCTCGCGTGAATCATCCCGGCGCCGGCAGTCGCAGGGTGCGACACGGGGGCTGGGTGATCCATCCTGGACTCACGCCACCACAGAGGAGACCTGATGATCTTCATCACCGCCAAGTTCCGGGTCCTGCCCGAGCACGCGGACGAATGGCCGCAGATCAGCGAGGACTTCACCCGCGCCACCCGAGCTGAAGCGGGCTGCCTGTGGTTCGACTGGTCCCGCAGTGTCGAGGACCCCACCGAGTACGTCCTCGTAGAAGCCTTCCGTGACGGCGAGGCCGGCGCCGCGCACGTCGGCTCCGAGCACTTCCGTGCCGCGCAGCGGACTCTGCCGCCATATCTCGCCGAGACACCGCGGATCGTCAACGCGACGATCCCGCAGGACGACTGGTCCGAGCTGGGTGAGATGGCCGTGGCGGAACGGGACTGAGGCGCATCCGAACGCCGCTTCCCTGCGGAGGTAGAGGTGAGGAGGTCAGGACGCGCCTCTGAGCCGAAGGGAAGGGCATCTCTTGCGCAGCAGCAGCAGCAGCCGTCGGTGGTGGTGGCCAACGCGGGCATCACGGAGGGCGGCCCGCCCGCCTTGGGCACGCGGCATGCTCCGCACCGCCGAGGGAGGCAGAGACAACTGGCCTCGCAGCGGCGGGAGTTGCTCTCACGCATCTGCCGCCGAGGTGGCTGCGATCAGCGTGCGTGCGGTAGGTCGACGATGTTGCCGTCCTCGTCGAGCGTGTGGGTCTCCCAGTAGACGTCCCACTTGTCGCCGACCTCCTGCGGCACCTTCCCCGCGGGATATCGCGCGTATCCCGCTGAGGGCTCTTCGTCGTCCGGGACGCAGGCGGAGCCGGTCGAACCCACGGCCAGGACGGGGTACTCGCCACCGCCGCAGATGTTCTCCTGGTATTCCCAGCCCGCGCATCCGGTGAGCGTCAGCACCGCGGCCGCGCTCGCCAACACGGCGGCGACGCGCACTTTTTGGGGCCGCGAGCCGGAAGCGGCGCGGCCCTTGCTGCGCGGCGTGATCATGGTGTCTCTCCCTCGTTCGGTGTGCCTCCACTCTCGTCGCCGGATGGCTGCCGCTTCCTGAGTACATGTACTCAGAGACAGCCGTCATGATGCTCAATGTGCCGTAGGACGTCGCCCGCGTGAGCGGTATCCACGGATCAGGTGTGCGGACGCGCCGGACTCACACCCTCCCGTGTTCCATCTCCCGCTCTGCTCAGCGCCAGCCCAGGGCCGGGGCGACGTGGGTCAGGATGTTCTCGATCACGTGGGTGTTGTAAGCGACTCCGAGCTGGTTCGGCACGGTGAGGAGGAGTGTGTCGGCGGCGGCGACCGCTTCGTCCTGGGCGAGCTGCTTGACCAGTACGTCGGGCTCGGCGGCGTAGGAGCGGCCGAAGATGGCGCGGGTGTTGGCGTCGATGTAGCCGATCTGGTCCTTGGAGTTGCCTTCACGGCCGAAGTAGGCGCGGTCGCGGTCGTCGACGAGCGCGAAGATGCTGCGGCTGACGGACACCCTCGGCACACGGGTGTGGCCCGCTTCCCGCCAGGCCTTGTGGTAGGCCTCGATCTGCTTGCGCTGCTGGACGTGCAGGGGTTCGCCGCTCTCGTCGTCCTTGAGGGTCGAGCTCTGTAGGTTCATCCCGAGCGTGGCCGCCCAGACCGCGGTGGCGTTGGAGCTGGATCCCCACCAGATACGGTCCCTGAGGCCTTCGGAGTGCGGCTCGACGCGCAGCAGCCCCGGCGGGTTGGAGAACATCGGGTTGGGGTTGGGCTCGGCGAATCCCTCTCCTGTCAGCACGTCGAGGAGCCGCTCGGTGTGGGCGCGTGCCATGTCGGCGTCGGTGGCCCCGTCAGGCGGCAGGTGCCCGAAGTGGCGCCAGCCGTCGATGACCTGCTCCGGGGATCCCCGGCTGATGCCGAGTTGCAGCCGGCCGCCGGAGATCAGGTCCGCGGCGCCCGCGTCCTCGGCCATGTACAGCGGGTTCTCGTAGCGCATGTCGATCACGCCGGTGCCGATCTCGATCCGGCTGGTGCGTGCGCCGATGGCGGCGAGCAGCGGGAACGGCGAGGCGTACTGCCGGGCGAAGTGATGGACGCGGAAGTACGCGCCGTCGGCGCCCAGCTCCTCCGCGGCGACGGAGAGGTCGATCGCCTGGAGCAGGGCGTCCCCGGCGGAGCGCGTCTGCGAGTGCGGCGATGGTGTCCAGTGTCCGAAGGAGAGGAACCCGATCTTCTTCATACCGCTTTCAACAATCAAGGTCGGTGTTCATTCCCCGCCGGGACGAAGGGGGCCGACGGTCCTGGAGGAGAAAACATGTTGGTCGGCCGCCGACGAGCTGGGAGTATGCGTCTGTTTCCCAGGCGGAGGACATTTGTTCGTTTTCGTATGCGCGGGATGCGGCGCCGAGCTGACCGCCCCGCTGTCCCAGGTCGCGCTGCCGGTGCACGCCCGTCAGAAGTACGGGAACGGGGCCCAGCTTCCCGTGCTCATGCGGTCAGGGACGTTTGCCGTGGACCCGGAGCCCTGGGGAGGGCCGTGGCGGATGTGGGACGAGATCGATCCCGGCGAGGCGGAGGCACGAGGCATCTACGCGCCGGTCCACGCCCTCTCCGACGGCACGCCCGGGGCGAGTGTCATCGCGCCCGGAGACATCCGTGGGACCCGGCTGATTCCTGAGAAGCGCGGCGGTGCCTGCTGTGGCCTCGACGGAGCCGACGGGCCCAACATGGCCTGCGCCGGATGCGACCTCCCCGTGGCGACCAGGGTCGACGACTGCTCACTGTGGCAGGTGGTGCGCCTTGGCCCGGACACCGTGCACCGCGTCCCTGTCGACGGCGTCCGCGCTGCGCCCGCCCCTTGGGCGGAGCTGGTGGAGCGGGAGGAGCCAACCTCCCCGTTCGAGCCGGTCGCCACGTGGGGAGGACGGTCGGGGACGAATCATTACTGGTCGTGGAGTCCGCGGTGGGAGGCGGCAGCCGGCCAGGCGCTCGCTCATCTGCTGGTCGCCTCCCAAGGGCAGCCGGTGAAGGTCCCGGACGGTCTGACCGCGGACGTCTTCCAACGCGCGCTCGATGCCCTGCTGCCCGCAGGCCTCCCGAAGCGGCGCGCCGTCCTGGCGGGACCGGGACAGCCCGCTCCGGACCCGGCCGCAGACATCCTCCTCGTACCGGTCCACCCCCAGACGGGCCTGACCTGGACCCCTCCTGTCCCGACCGCGCCGGCATACCCGGTACCTCTGCCCCTGGACGTATGGCTGTGGCTGGTCGCTCCCCAGCCCTGCTTGCCGTACCCCGCGTCGGGCCGCATCCCCCGAGACGTCCTCCGCGACGATCCGCTCCCGCTGCTCCCGAATCACCAGTTCCGGGCGGACGGGGGAACGTTCCGGCGCACCCTGGTCCGGCTGCCGGCCGTGCGCAGCCCGTGGCTGCGCACGATCCTCGACGACCTCACGCGGGGCAGCGCGGCCCACCTGTTCTAGCTTCGGTGGCGATGATGTCCAGCGCTTCGGCGATGCGGTCGTGGTGGGTGCGGTGGGAGACGACGCAGACGCGGAGGGTGCAGCGGGCGTCGACGACGGTGCTGGAGAGCACGTGCGCCGGTGGCTGTTGATCCGTTCCAGCAGGCGTCGGCCGGCCTCATCGGCCTCCCGGGCGGCGCCCTCGCTGTCGTCGGCGGGGCGGACGCGGAAGATCACGGTGGACAGGTCGGGGTGCTGCGGGACTTCCCTCAAGGTCGAGCACTCCCGCACCACCTCCCAGGTCGTCGAGGAGGCGCTGAAGGCGATCGACCACGTGGTCGCCTGCCACGTGGTCTCCGGCGACGCCGACTTCCTCGTCGAACTCGCCGTGCCGGACCTGCGCACCTTCGAAAAGGTGCTCACCGACCAGATCCTGGCCATCGGTCCGGTGCGCGACGCCCGCAGCACCTTCTGCGTCCGCACCGTCATCGACCGCGGCCCGCTTCCCCTCAACTCCTGGCCCGCGCCCGGTGCCTGACCGCCTGCGGCCTGGCCTGTGTGACGTGCCCGGCCGGGGCTCGTCGCGCTCGGCCCGCAGCCGCCACCGCACTCGCCCCGGCGTTCTGGCCGGGGCGAGGCGGTGTCACAGAAGGGGTCAGGACGCCGTGCAGGCAGTGCCGTTGAGGGTGTAGGAGCCGGGCGGGGCCGTGTCGCCGGTGTGGGTGGCCTGGAAACCGATGTCGACGGAGGCACCGGGGGCGATGGTGGCGTTGTGAGCGGCGTTCTTGGCGGTCACCCGGCCGGAGACGGGGGAGTACTCCGCGTTCCAGCCGGACGTGATGGTCTGGCCGTTCGGCAGGGTGAACCCGAGGGACCAGCCGTCGATGGCCGTGGTGCCGGTGTTGGTGAGGGTGATGCTCGTCGTGAGCCCGGTGTTCCAGGCGCTGACGGTGCCGGTGACCCGGCAGGTCGCGGTGCCGGGTGGTGGCTCGGAGGTCTGGAACTGGGTGAAGAACTTCCACACCTCCGCCGGCAGCCAGGTCCTGGAGCCGCTGTCTCCTGGCGCGCCGTCCTGGGGCGCGGCGATGTGTCCTTCGTCGAACGCGGCCCAGGCGACCGGATGTCCGGCCGAGCAGCCGGAGTAGGTGGTGATCCGGTGGGTCAGGCTGCCCTGCGCGGGCTCGGGCGGGTTCTGGGGGGTGCAGCCGTTGTTGGTGACGAACCTGTCCCGCAGCGCCCGCCCGCCGGAGATGCCGAGGACGTTGTCCCTGAGGCCGTGCACCCCGAGGTAGGCGATGGGCTGGGTGCCGCCGCTGCATCCGCTGAGCAGCCCGCCGCTCTGGACCGCGACCGCGCGGAAGACCGTCGCACGCGAACACGCAAGGGCGTACGACATGGCGGCGCCGTAGCTGAACCCGAGGGCGAAGCGCTGGGTGGTGTCGACGCACAGGTCCGCTTCGAGGCGCCTGAGCATGTCGTCGACGAAGGTGACGTCCTCGCCGCCGGTGTTGGCCCAGCCGTTGTTGAGGCCTTGGGGTGCGACGAAGACGGTGCTGTTGTTCGCCAGTCGCTGGAGTCCGTAGTAGGCCCAGGTGCCTGTTTCCACGGTGCGGCCGGTGGCGACGTCGGTGGAGGTGCCGCCCAGCCAGTGGAATCCGAACACCAGCCGGTAGGGGCGGTTGCGGTCGTAGCCGTCGGGGATGCGCAGGATGAAGTTGCGGTTCTTGCCGCCGCTGAGGATCGTGTGCGTGCCGCTGGTGAGGGTGGGGGTCTTGCCGCAGCCGGAACTCGGGGCGGCGGCACCGACGGATGCGCCCGCCGTCGCGGAGACCGCGCGCGAGGCGTTGCTGCTCTGGCCCTGGCTCTGGCTCTGGCCCAGCGCCGTGCCTGCCATGCTCAGGACGACCAGCGCCGCGACCACGGCGGGCCATAAGAGGGTTCTTGTCCTCGTCATGAAACTCCCCTTCTTGAAGCGTGGTTGCTCACGCGCCGGACCACTTCTGGTTGGCCTGGCCGTTGCAGGTCCACAGGACCAGCGCGGTCCCGTTGGCGGTGCCGGCCCCGCTGGCGTCGAGGCACAGGCCGGAGTGGGCGTTGCGGAGGGAGCCGTCGGAGCCGAGCGTCCACTTCTGGTTGTTCTGGCCGTTGCAGGGCCAGGTGATGACCCGGGTTCCGTTGACGGTGCCCTGGTTGTAGGCGTCCAGGCACTTGTCGCCGTAGACACGGATCTCGCCGCCCGCCCAGGTGGTCCACAGCTGGTTTGCGGCCGTGTGGCAGTCCCAGAGCAGGACCGTGGCCCCGGCGGCGGTGGAGGCGTTGTCCACGTCCACGCAGCGCCCGGACGCGTTGCCCCGCAGCCGGGACGTGGTGGCGGCCAGCGGGCTGCCGCCGGTCACCCGGAACGCGGCGACACCGTGCGCGGGGACGCTCGCCGAGATCTGCCCGGAGGCGCTGGACGTGGCGCCGGTCCACAGGTCGGTGAGGGTGAACGGGCCACCGGACAGGCCGACTTGGGCGGGTGTCGTGGTGACCGTCGCGGTGCTGTCGCCACGGTTGAACAGGCCCACGGCGACCGAACCGTCCGCGAGGGGCTTGGCGAAGACCTCGGTGGCGCCGTCGTCACGCACCCGGCGTCCGCCCGCGCCCAGCGGATCCTGGTCCACCGCCAGCAGGCGCGGGTTGCGCAGGATCGCGCTGACGTCGGCGGACATGGTGCGGATGTCGTTGCCGGCCATGAGCGGGGAACCCATCAGCGCCCACAGGGCGAAGTGGGAGCGGGACTCGGTCAGCGACAGGCCGGGCCGCCCGACGACCAGCATGTCGGGGTCGTTCCAGTGGCCCGGACCCGACTGCGCGGCCAGTGGCGCGGTCACGTCCAGGACGTTGCCGACGCCCATCGGGTAGCTGTTGGTGTTGCCGTTCTGCCAGATGTCGAGCAGATCCTCGGTCGTCCGCCACAGGTCGGCGACCTCACCCCAGTTGTACGTGGCGCCGGTGATGGCGTGGAAGCTGTTGGGGTTGATGGAGTAGACGATCGGCCGTCCGGTGGCGCGCAGGGCGTCGCGCATGAGCGTGAACCGCGCGACCTGCTCGTCACGGGTGCCGCTGGAGGAGCACCAGTCGTACTTGAGGTAGTCGACGCCCCACGAGGCGAACGTGGCGGCGTCCTGGGTCTCGTGGCCCTTGCTGCCCGTCGACCCGGGATAGGCGCCGCTGGTCTGGGCACAGGTGCGTTCGCCCGGCACCTGGTAGATGCCGAACTTCAGGCCTTTGCCGTGGATGTAGTCCCCGAGCGCCTTCATCCCGCTGGGGAACTTGGTGGGGTTGGCCCGCAGGTTGCCGGTCGCGTCGCGCTGCGGGTCGAACCAGCAGTCGTCGACCACCACGTAGCGGTAGCCGGCGTCCCGCATGCCCGAGGACACCATCGCGTCGGCGGCCTGGCGGACCTGGGTCTCGGTGATCCCGCACCCGAAGCTGTTCCAGCTGTTCCACCCCAGCGGCGGGGTGAGGGCCGGACTGCCCGGCGCGGCCGAGGCGGGGGAGTGGGCGGAGGCTGTCACGGACGCGGTGATGGTGAGGGCGGCGGCTGCGAGGAGGCGGAGCAGTCGTCCGCGTGAACGTCTGGGCACCAGGGGCTCCTTCTGAGGAGGTTCGAAATTTCGAGCCTCGTTCGGAAACTCGCGGTGACAGGGATGTTAGAGAGGTGCGCGCACATGTCAACACTTCTGACACGGGTGGCCGTTGACCTGCGAGAACACTGCCTCAACCGGCCCGAATGTTTCGACGTGTCATGCGATCGTGCGAGAAGTCTTGACGTTCCTTCATGGGCTTCTATCATCCAGGTTGCTCGGTGTGCCGATCCATGTTCGAGATTCCGAATGACGCGAGCCGCTCCCTCTGGAAACGAACCACGAGGAGGACGCCCCACATGAATATGTCATGGACTCATCAAGAACTTTCCCGGCGGCACGCGCTGGCGGCCGCCACCGGCCTCGCCGCGGGCGCCCTCCTCCCCGCGGCCCGGGCCTCCGCCCGGGCGGCGACTTTCACCAACCCGGTGATCTGGCAGGACTTCGCCGACATCGACGTCATCCGCGTCGGTGACACCTACTACGCCTCCGCCTCGACGATGCACTACTCACCGGGCGCGCCCGTCCTGCGCTCGTACGATCTGGTGAACTGGGAGATCGCCGGTCACTCGGTACCCACCCTCGACTTCGGCGCCAAGTACGACCTGAACGGTGCGCGCGGCTACGTCCGCGGCATCTGGGCCTCGTCACTGGCCTACCGGCCGAGCAACAGGACCTTCTACTGGCTCGGCCAGATCGACTTCGCCCGGACGTACCTCTACACCGCCACCGCCGCCGAGGGGCCATGGACCAGGCTGACGACGATCAGCACGCCCTACTACGACGCGGGACTGCTCGTCGACACCGACGACACCCTCTACGTGGCCTACGGCAACACGACCATCAGCGTGGCCCAGCTCTCGCCCGACGGCCGCACCCAGGTCCGCACCCAGCAGGTGTTCACGACACCGTCGAGCGTCGGCACCCTCGAAGGCTCCCGCTTCTACAAGATCAACGGGCAGTACTACATCTTCCTGACCCGACCCGCCAACGGCCAGTACATCCTCAAGTCCTCGGGCGGCCCCTTCGGTCCGTACACGATGCGGCAGGTCCTTCTCGACCTGCCCGGGCCGATCCCCGGTGGCGGCGTCCCGCACCAGGGCGGACTGGTGCAGACACAGCGCGGTGCCTGGTACTACCTGGCCTTCGTCGACGCCTACCCCGGCGGACGGGTGCCGGCACTGGCACCGGTCACCTGGACCCCGGACGGCTGGCCCGTCGTGCAACTCGTCGGCGGCGCATGGGGCACCTCGTATCCGAGTCCGGCCCTGCCCGCACCGCCCCGCGAGGTCACTCCCATGACCGGCGTGGACACCTTCGACGGCACGACCCTCAAACCGAGGTGGGAGTGGAACCACAACCCGGACACCACCAAGTGGGCGGTCGGCAACGGCCTGACCCTGCGCACCGCGACCGTCACCAACGACCTCTACTGGGCGCGCAACACCCTCACCCACCGCATCCAGGGCCCCACCTCCACCGCCACGGTCCTCCTGGACCACTCCGCGATGCGGGACGGCGACCGGGCCGGACTCGCGCTGCTGCGTGACTCCTCCGCCTGGATCGGCCTCAAACGCGACGGCGGTACGACACGTGTGGTGATGGTCAACGGGCTGACCATGGACGCCAACTGGAACACCACCGGCACCGGCACCGAGGCCGCGAGCGCACCCGCCCCGGGCAACCGCGTCTGGCTGCGCGCGAGCGCGGACATCCGCCCCGGTGCGGCCCGCCCCGGCACCTTCTCCTACAGCACCGACGGCACCACCTTCACCCGCCTCGGCCCATCCTTCTCGATGGGCAACGACTGGCGGTTCTTCATGGGCTACCGATTCGCCCTCTTCAACCACGCCACCCAGGCACTCGGCGGCACCGTCCGCGTCACACGTTTCGAGCTGTCCACACCCTGAACGAGCAATGGATCGCGCATCGCACACCCAACCCCACACTCCGCGGTGCGAGGAGCAGCACGAACCCGTCGAAGCGTTCCCACCGCCCCCGACATTCCCTACCAGGAAACCGAGGTCCCGTGATGAGCCGCAGACTCCGCACCCTGGCGGCAGCACTCTGCGCCCTGCCGCTGGCGTTCGCCGCCGCACCGTCCGCGCATGCGGCCGACCCCACCACCATGACGAGCGGGTTCTATGTGGACCCCGCTTCCACGGCGAAGCAGTGGGTGGCCGCCAACCCCGGCGACGGCCGGGCCCCCGCGATCAACGCCGCCATCGCCAACACCCCGATGGCCCGCTGGTTCGGCTCCTGGAGCGGCACCATCGGCACCGCCACCGGGGCGTACGTCGGGGCCGCGGACCAGGCCGACAAGCTGCCCGTCCTCGTCGCCTACAACGTCTACAACCGCGACTACTGCGGCGGCCACTCCGCCGGCGGAGCCGCGTCACCGTCCGCCTACGCCAACTGGATCGCCCAGTTCGCCGGCGGAATATCGGGCCGGCCGGCCGTCGTCGTCCTGGAACCGGACTCCCTCGGGGACTACGGCTGCATGACCCAGGCCCAGATCGACGAACGCGAGGCCATGCTCACCGGTGCTCTCACCGAGTTCAGCCGTCAGGCCCCCAACACCTGGGTCTACCTGGACGCCGGCAACCCGGGCTGGGCGAACGCGGCGACCATGGCCCGCCGCCTCCACGAAGCCGGCCTCCGCCAGGCCCACGGCTTCTCGCTCAACGTCTCCAACTACTTCACGACCGCCGAGAACACCGCCTTCGGCGACGCCGTCAACCGTGAACTCAGCGCCCGCTACGGCTACACCAAGCCCTTCGTCGTGGACACCAGCCGCAACGGAAACGGCTCCAACGGCCAGTGGTGCAACCCCTCCGGCCGCCGCATCGGCACGCCCACCCGGACGGGAGGAGGCGCCGAGATGCTCCTGTGGATCAAGACGCCGGGGGAGTCCGACGGCAACTGCGGCATCGGAACCGGCTCCAGGGCGGGACAGTTCCTCCCCGAGGCGGCCTACAAGATGATCTACGGATACTGATCCAGGACGGGGGAGTCAGTCCGTGAGCCAACCGGGGGTGACCCTGCGGTACTCATAGGCGAGGACGACGACTTGGGACCTGTCCCGGGCGCGCCAAGCTTGGCCATGATGCGGCTGACACGGGTCTTCACCGTCAGAGGTGAGACCACGAGTCGCGCGGCGATCACGTCGTCGGTGCACCCGGCGGCGATCAGGTCGCACGTAGTCAGCGCGTGACCACCTGCACCGCCGCCTGCCGCTCGTCGGCGCCTTCGAGGTCGTCCATGGCGGACGTGTGGATGTACATCAGCACCACGTCGGGCCGTAGTCGGCGGCAGGCGAGGAGGGGGGCGACGCGCCCGTCGGCGGCCACGTACAGGTCGTCCTGGTCGGCCCGCTCGGGCTGTTGAGGCGACCAGCTCGTCGATCCTGGACAGCCCGGGTGGGGGAGCGGCGGGAGTTTCTTCGTCGACCTCGCGCAGCACACCGAGGGTGGCGCGCAGTCTGGCCTCCTCCTGCGCATGGGCGACCTGGCCGTGGCGCATCGCGCTCAGGGCCCCAACCGCGACCTGCCATCCGGCAGCATGAACACGGCCGCGCGGTGACGTCCCCGGTGCCGGCGCCTCCAGGGGTGTCGACGACCCTCAGAGAACCGCGCGGCTATCGGTGTTGCGCATCACCAGGCGCGTCTTCTCGCCGGTGACCGGAACCAGTCCTTCGGTCCCTCATCGAGCGGCTGCCACGCGGTATCCGTCGTAGCCGTTTCTGGGACTACGAATGGAGCCGCCTCGACGATCCGGTGCTCGCCCTCACTCACCTGCTGGACGACCCCACCGTGCTGGTGGTCCCCGCCGTCTCGCCCCTGCGTACCCATCCCTCCGTGCGCCATGGTCGCCGCCGGTCTCGGTATCGCGCTCGCCCCCGCCTGGCTCTCACCACCCGACGCAGCGACGTACCTCTCCTCCCGTTCGCCTCCGACGTCCGGCCTCCACCCGCCGCATCCTCCTCGCCCATGCCGCGGCCCGCCCCGCCACCCCGGCGGCCGAGGCGATGGCCCACGTACGAGGCACGGAGGCACAGCGGTTTGCCGCCTCGGACCTGCGTCGGCCGGAAGTGACGCGATGACACAGGTCCGGCTCCCTGACGGGAGCCGGACCTGTGTCATGCCGTCAGCGTTGCAGTGTCAGCAGCCCTGGACGGTAGGGAAGGAGGCCGTAGTCGCCGCCCGAGCTGGGGCTGCGCCCCTGATAGAGCAGTTGCAGGTTGCAGGGGTCGACGGTCATGGTCTGGTCGGCGGTGGTGCGGATCAGTTCGCCATGGCTGATGTCGTTGGTCCAGGTGGCGCCGCTGTTGGCCTTTCCGGCGAAGGGGTTGCTCTCGGTCGCGGCCTGGGGCGTCCACGTGCCGTTCAGACTGGTGGCCGTGAACGAGCGGAAGTAGCGGCCCTGCGAGCCGATCGCCTCGACGATCATGAGGTAACGGTTCTGGCCCTGGAGCTTGTACACCTGCGGGGCTTCGAACAGGTTGTTCGTCGTGTCACTCATGACCACGGTGGAGGTCGACCCGAAGCTGCCCGGGAAGTTCCCGATCGGCATACTCGCCCGGTAGATCTTGCCGTTGTCGCCGGCGAAGAACAGATACATGTTCGTGCCGTCACCGATGAGTGTCTGGTCGATCGGACCCGTTCCGGAGCCGGAGATACTTCCGGAGAAGAGCACCTGCGGGGACGACCAGCCGTTCGGGTTGGTCGGGTCGCTCGATGTCCGGTACGAGAAGGCGGTCGCGCCCCACTGGTAGGTGAGCACCCAGATGTTCTTCGGCGCGAAGTAGAAGAGCGTGGGTGCGACGGTGGAGGACGACATCGTGTTCTGACTGGCCGAGGCCATGTCCGACCAGTTGGTGAACGGGCTGAAGTTCATCGAACCCCAACTGGTCCCCGTGTCGTGCGTCGTGGCGTAGACGAGTTGCTTGCCGTTGTAGGGGACGACGGTGAAGTCCTTGAGCGACACCCATCCCGACTTGGGCTGGGCCAGGGCGCCCGTTGACGACCAGCGGTAGGCCGACGGAAGATCGCACGCGCCGGGGGTGTCGGCGCCGACCTTCACGAGCTGCCACTGCTGGTTGGTGCCGCCCCAGTCGTCGTACTGGACGATGTTGGCGTTGTCGGCGGTGGACGCGCCCTGCACCTCGAGGGCCTTGTTGGTGTGGCGCGAGATGAGCCGCACGTAGCCGTCCGAACTGTCGGCCAGCCGCCACTGCTGGTTCGTGGCGTTCAGGTCGGTCCACTGGACGATCGAACCGCCGTTGGCGGTGGACCAGTTGTACAGGTCCAGCACCTTGCCCGAGAGGCGGGACTTGATGCGGTAGTAGCCGTCGCCCGCACTGACGAACTGCCACTGCTGCTGGCTCTGGTCGTTTCTCGTCCACTGGGTGATGCGGGCGCCGTCGTTGGTCGCCATGTTGTAGACGTCCAGGGCCTTGCCGCTGTTGCGGTTGATCAGCACGTACGAGGCGTTGGGGTCAACGGTCGCCGCGCTGGCGGGCTGAGCGCCGAGGAAGGTCGCCACAAGGAGCAGTGGCGAAAGGACGGCGAGTAAGCGTCTGAGTGGGGCCGTGAACGGGTGGCGCAACCACATCTGGGGGCCTCCTTAGGGGGCGGGGCGAGGTGGCGTCGGCGAACCGCGGAGCGGCTGTGCCGGGGAAGAATGACTCTTCGAAACATTCGAGGAGTTCTCGGATCTTTCGACGCCACAAGATAGAAATGCGAGGTGCTTCGGTCAAGGCCTGTCACTGTTCTGTCTTCAATCGGATCCGCCCGTCCGGAGTGGGGCGAGGTGCCGCGTGGGTCGGGACCGCGCGGGCAGAGCGCGGCCCGACGCTCCGATACGAGGGCGTTGACCAGGGGTGTGGCGATGGAGTGGGGGCTTCGGGCGTCGGCCTTGACGGCGGCTTGGGTCTCGCCGCATCCAGCAATGGGGGCGCGCGAGATCTATTTCCCGGCTCGATCCCGATTCGAATGTTTCGATCAGACTGTGGAAACTTTCCCTGTGCAATGTATTGACGATCCACCGTCAATGCCTCAATCATCCCTCACCAAGGGTCGACCAGAGTTCGAAATGTCGAACAGTGCCGCGCCACCCCGTTCGTTCCGGTGAGGTTTCGCCGGCGCAGCTGGCTCTTCGTGAACGCGGAGAGGTAGGCGACGCCGTGTGACACCTCCCGGCTGAGCCGCGTTGGAGTATCTCCGTGCCCATGCCTGTGCCCGTGTCTGTGCCGAACCAGCGCTGCCGCGCGCCGAACCTCACCCGCCGGCCGGCAAGTGCCGTACAAGCCGGTCGAAATCGTCCCGCTCTCAAAACCGCGGGGTCGAACTTCCCTCTGCGCGTCAGCCATCCCGTGATGTCGATTTTGGAGGCACAGCCATGGCTTTGAACGCTCTACCCGGACCCGGTGACCGCCGGAGAATCCGCACGGCGCCGCTCGCGCTGCTCATCGCCGTCCTCGGCGCCGTCGCCGCACTGCTGGCGCCGCCGGCCGCACACGCGGCCGAAAGCACACTCGGCGCCGCGGCGGCGCAGAGCGGCCGCTACTTCGGCACCGCCATTGCCTCGGGCAGGCTGGGCGACTCGACGTACACGACCGTCGCGGGCCGTGAGTTCAACATGGTGACGGCCGAGAACGAGATGAAGATCGACGCCACCGAACCGCAGCGTGGCCAGTTCAGCTTCACCGCCGGTGACCGCGTCTACAACTGGGCGGTGCAGAACGGCAAGAAGGTCCGCGGACACACCCTGGCCTGGCACTCCCAGCAGCCCGGCTGGATGCAGAGCCTCAGCGGCAGCACACTGCGCCAGGCGATGATCGACCACATCAACGGTGTGATGAGCCACTACAAGGGCAAGATCGCCCAGTGGGACGTCGTGAACGAGGCCTTCGCGGACGGCAGTTCGGGCGCCCGGCGCGACTCCAACCTGCAACGCACCGGCAACGACTGGATCGAGGTCGCCTTCCGTACCGCGCGCGCCGCCGACCCGGCCGCCAAGCTCTGCTACAACGACTACAACGTCGAGAACTGGACCTGGGCCAAGACCCAGGCCATGTACGCCATGGTCCGGGACTTCAAACAGCGCGGCGTACCGATCGACTGCGTCGGCTTCCAGTCGCACTTCAACAGCGGCAGCCCCTACAACAGCAACTTCCGCACCACCCTTCAGAACTTCGCCGCCCTCGGCGTCGACGTGGCCATCACCGAACTCGACATCCAGGGCGCCTCGGCCACGACCTACGCCAACGTGACCAACGACTGCCTGGCCGTCCCGCGCTGCCTCGGCATCACCGTCTGGGGTGTGCGCGACACCGACTCCTGGCGATCGCAGGACACACCGCTTCTGTTCAACGGCGACGGCAGCAAGAAGCCCGCCTACACCGCCGTCCTCAACGCACTCAACGGCGGCACCACCACGCCCCCTTCGGACGGCGGACAGATCAAGGGCGTCGGCTCCGGCCGCTGCCTGGACGTGCCCAACACCAGCACCACCGACGGCACCCAGCTCCAGCTGTGGGACTGCAACAGCGGAACCAACCAGCAGTGGACCTCCACCGCGGCCGGTGAGCTCAGGGTCTACGGCAACAAGTGCCTGGACGCCGCCGGCACCGGCAACGGCGCCAAAGTCCAGATCTACAGCTGCTGGGGCGGCGACAACCAGAAATGGCGCCTCAACTCCGACGGATCCATCGTCGGCGTCCAGTCCGGCCTCTGCCTCGACGCCGTCGGGGCCGGAACCGCCAACGGCACCCAGATCCAGCTGTACACCTGCTCGAACGGCAGCAACCAACGCTGGACCCGCACCTGATGAACCCCTGACGTCGGACTTCTCGCCCGTCACGGGCGAGAAGTCCGACGTCAGCCTCGATACCGTGCTTGCGGCCAGACGGTTCGACGACGGGTGTGCGGTATGCATGATGAGCCTGTGGATTTCGAGCCGTACCGGAGTGAGCTGGTGGCGTTCTGCTACCGGATGACGGGTTCGGTGCACGACGCCGAAGACCTGGTGCAGGAGACGTTGCTGCGCGCGTGGAAGGCTCGTGACCGCTACGACCCCGCACGCGCGTCGGTGCGGACCTGGCTGTACCGGATCGCGACCAACGTGTGCCTGACCGCGTTGGAAGGGCGCGGGCGGCGTCCGCTGCCGTCCGGGCTTGGTGTGCCGAGCGACGACCCCGGGGCGCCGCTGGTCCCTGCCCCGGATGTTCCCTGGCTTCAGCCGTTTCCCGACGCGCGTTTGGATGTGGAGACGCGTGCCGATCTGCGGCTTGCGTGGGTGGCGGCGGTGCAGCTCCTGCCGGCGCGACAGCGGGCGGTGCTGGTGCTGCGCGAGGTGCTGGCGTTCAGCGCCGCGGAGGTCGCCGAGCAGCTGGGGAGCACGGTGGCCGCGGTCAACAGCGCGTTGCAGCGGGCCCGTGCCGCTCTCGCCGGCGTGGGCGACGCGGGTGCCGTCGTCGAACCGGACGATCCCGAGACACGGGCGGTCATCCGCCGCTACATCGAGGCGTTCGAGGCGGCGGATGTGCCCGCGCTGGTCCGGCTGCTGGCCGATGACGCGGTGCTGGAGATGCCGCCCGTGCCGCTGTGGTTCAGGGGCAGTCACCACTACGGACGGTTCATGGAGCGGGTGTTCGCGATGCGGGGCACCGGCTGGGGCATGCGGGAGCTGACCGCCGGAGGGCAGCCGGCGCTCGCCGCGTACGCGCCGCAGCAGGGCGGCGGGCTCCGTCTGCACACCCTTCAGGTCTTCACCGTCACCGGCGGCCGCATCGCGCACAACGTCGTGTTCGCCGATCCGCGCGTCTTCGACGCCTTCGACCTGCCGGGCGAGATCGACGCGGACGAGTTTCGCCGCGAGCGATGAGTCGGGGCGGTGCGGCCGGTACGTACCGGTGAGCACCGAACCGAAGGAGTCTCACCGTGAGTGTCATCGTCATCGAGTTCACCACCCTGGACGGGATCGTCTCCGACCCGGACGGATCCGCCGGCACACCGCTGGGCGGCTGGGCGTTCCGGCACGGCCCCCAGGCGGTCGCCGGGGACAAGTTCCGCCTCGGCCGCACGCTGGACGAGGGGGTGCTGCTGCTCGGGCGCGCCACGTGGCAGCTGTTCGCGCGGCTGTGGCCGGGCCGCGACGACCCGTTCGCCGCGCGGATGAACGCCGTGCCCAAGCTGGTCGCCTCCCGCACCCTGACCGACGCCGACCTGTCGGCGTGGTCGAACTCCCAGCTCCTTGACGGCGACCTGGCCGACGCCGTCAAACGCGAGCGCCGGGAGGTGATCGTCACCGGAAGCCTGAGCATCGTGGATCGGCTGATGGCCACGGACATGATCGACGAGTACCGGCTACTGACCTTCCCCACCGTCCTCGGCACAGGCCGACGGCTCTTCCCCACCGAAAGCCCCCACACCAATTGGGAGTGCCTGTCCGCTGAGCAGTCCGGGGCCGCCCTCCTCACGCGCTACCGCAGGGCGGCCCGATGACAGTCGTAGGCCGCGCTCCTGCACGACCGGCCGAGACCTGACCGCTGAACGAACCACGCTGAGCCCCCGGCTCGCCCGAGCGTTGCGAAGCGATCAACTACCGACGCTTGGGCCGGTCGGCGCAACGCGCCCGCCGGCGGACCACCGACCGTTGCCGGTGGGGACGTGTCCGGCATTGGCGCCGGGAATTCTCATCGCAACAGGCGAAGGGACGTCTCCGCTGCCGGGCATCCGCATGGATCGACCTTCTGCGGATGATGATCCTGCTCTCGTGATCTCCACGACCCCAGAGAGAAGAAGATAGACGGGTGACTCCTCCTGCGTTCGATGTGGATTCCTTCCTCAGCCAGCCGCTCACCGCGCGTATCGCGACCCACGGGCCGGCTGTGCGCCCCGTGTGGTTCCTGTGGGAGGACGGAGCCTTCTGGGTCTTGACGGGACCGTGGGCCAGGCTCTTCGACCACGTCAGGTCACACCCCAGGGTCGCCCTCGTGGTTGACGTCTGCGACATCGCAACGGGCCTTGTCCAACAGGTGATTGCTCGTGGCGATGCCGAGCTCGTCCCCTTCGACGTACCGCGAGGCCGACGCAAGCTCGTTCGCTACCTGGGCACGGACGAGTCCCGCTGGGACGAACGCTTCGTCCACTACCTGCACGACAACCCCAGTGAGAGAGGAACCGCGTGGTTGCGGCTGGTTCCCGACTCCCTCACGGCACAGGATCTGAGCTACTCCAGCGCCGGATGACCGACCATGACGGCCGGCTCCCCGTGATCGCTGCCGGAGCACGTTCTGGCGCGGGACGCTGCTTGACGTGCGCCCGACGACCTCCCATGCGGCGACGGCCTGCCCGTCCCGGAGGGCATGATCTGACGAAGCCGGACGGCACGACAGCGGCGGCCCTGTGGCCGCCGGGCGCTGTCGTGCCGTCGGGATAATCCCCGGTGTCGCTCAGGCGGATTCGAGGAGCGGGCGGATCTCGACGGTCTCCGGGGTGGGAAGGCTCTTGGCCAGTTCGAGGGCTTCCTCGCGGTCGGCCACGTCGACGATGAACCAGCCGCCGAGGGTCTCCTCGCCGGCCTGAGCGGGGCCGTCGGTCACCGTCGACGTCCCGTCGGCCGCAGTGCGCACTGTCGCGGGAGGCGTGAGCTCGGTCTCCAGGGCATCGCCACCGACCAGCTTTCCGGCCGCGGCGAGTCCGCCGATCCAGCCCTCGTACTCCTTGCGGTACGCGGCCCGGTCCTCCTGGATCCGGCGGCGCGACTCGTCCGTCTCGAAGATCACGAGCGCGTATTTCATGGGAACTCCTCTCCGGCCGTCCTACGGACGACCGTTGCTGTTGATGGATGGGGGAGGGGGTGGCCTGTTCAGGCGATGCCGTCGTCTGGGGCGATGCGGGCGAGTGAGCCGATCTCCAGCGCGGTCCACAGGGCGCCGTCGGGGCCGACGGTGATGCCGTGCGGTTCGGAGCGGGGGGTGGGCAGGTCGTGGACGGTGACGGAGCCGTCGGAGGTGAGCGTGCCGACGCGGTTGGCGCCCCATTCGGTGAACCAGACGGCGCCGTCGCCGTCGATGGTGACGGCGTGCGGTCGGGCGGTGCGGTCGGGCAGCGGGAACTCGGTGATCTTCCCGTCGGGAGTGATCCGTCCGATCTGCCCGGCGGCGATCTCGACGAACCACAGTGCTCCGTCACGGCCCGCGGTGATCCCGACCGGTGCCGCGGCCTCCGTCGGCAGGGGATGCAGGGTGACCGTGCCGTCCATGCCGATCCGCCCGAGGGCGTTGGCCTGGTTGAGGGTGAACCACATCCCGCCGTCGCCGCCGGCGGTGATCGCCGAAGGGAACGCGCCGGTGACGGGCAGCGGGAACTCGGTGACACCGCCGTCGACGGTGATGCGGCCGATGCGGTCGGCGGCGGTCTCGGTGAACCACAGGGCTCCGTCGGGTCCTGCCGCGATGCCGAACGGCCCGCAGCCGGGTGTGGGCAGGCCGAATTCGTCGATCACGCCGTCCGTGGTGATCCGCCCGATCCGGTCCGCCCGGTACTCGGTGAACCACAGCGCTCCGTCCGGGCCGGGGACGATGACGGTCGGCCCGCTGTCGGAGTCGAGCCGGTGAGGCGTCGGCTCCTCGCCGGGGACGAGCCGGCCGATCTGGCCACTGTGGACGAGGGTGAACCACAGGGCGCCGTCCGGCCCCGTGGTGAGGGCGTAAGGCCCTGCGGCGCTGTCGGCCACTGTGTGCTCTTCGATGGACACCTGGGTCACATGATTCAAAGGGGATTCCCGTTTCCGTGCTCGGTGGAGATGCGTGCGATGCCGGCGGCGCCGGTGTCAACGGCTGTTCACAGATGCCTCGTTCGAGGAGGTGACCGTATCGGGATCGGTGGAACGGTACGTCGCCGCAGGGCCCTTCGCGGGGTGGGACCTCGCCAGCCACAGACCCGTGAACACGGCCGTGGCCAGTGTGACGGCGCCCGCCGCGACGAAAGCGCTGTTGAGGCCGGTCTCGAAGGAGGCGCCGCCGGACTGTCGGGTGCGGACGACGACTCCGAGCAGCGCCACGCCGAGCACCGCGCCGATCTGCCGGGTGGTACTGCTGACCCCTGAGGCGAGGCCGCCTTCCTGCGGGTTGACCGCCTGGATGGCGGCGCCTGTGAGGGGGGACAGGGTCAGGGCGAAGCCGACGCCGACGACTGCCAGCCGCCACCACACGTTCCCGTAACCGGTGTCGGCGTGCACCATGCCCAGCGCCACCAACCCCCCTCCGGCCAGGGCCAGACCGACGGTGACCACGACGCGGAAGCCGTACCGGGCGGCGAGTCGGCCCGCGTACGGGCTGACGATCACCATGGCGAGGGACATCGGCAGGGTCTGGAGGCCGGCGCGCAGGATCGAGCTGCCCTGGACGTACACGAAGAACTGGGAGAAGAAGAACGACGAACCCATGAGCGCGAACCCCACCACGACCATGGCGGTGTTGGACACGGTGAACAGGCGCTGCCCGAACAGCCGCAGCGGCAGCATGGGCGCGCGACGACGGGCTTCTACGGCGATGAAGGCCGCGAGGAGGATCACCGCGGCGGCGAAGCTGCCCAGGATGACCGGTGAGGTCCAGCCGCGGGTGCCGCCCTCGATCAGCCCGTAGGTCAGCGATCCCACCGCCAGCACCGACAGCACCGTGCCCGGGATGTCGATCGCGGGGGCGTTGGGATTACGGGACTCGCCGAGGTGGCGCAGGCCGGCCAGCAGCAGGACCACACCGATGGGCAGATTGACCAGGAAGATCGCGGGCCAGCCGAAGGCTTCCGTCAGCACGCCGCCGGCCACGGGTCCCGCGGCCAGACCGATCCCGCTGAATCCGGCCCACAGTCCGATCGCCTTCATCCGTTCCTGCGGCACGGGATAGGCGGCGGTGAGCAGGGCCAGCGAGGCAGGGCTCAGCGCGGCGGCCCCGATGCCCTGCACCACCCGGCCGGCGACCAGCCAGCCGAGCGTGGGCGCGAGAGCGCAGACCAGGGACGCGGCCGTGAACACCACCACGCCGGTCAGGTACACCCGCTTGCGGCCGAACCGGTCGGCGAAGACACCGCCGGACATCAGCAGCATGGCGACCAGCAGTACGTACGCGTCGACGATCCACTGAAGACCGGTCAGCTCGGTGTGCAGCCGGTGCTGCATGTCGGGCAGCGCCGCCCCGACGATCGTGTTGTCGAGCAGGATCATGAACTGGCCCAGACAGGTCAGCGCGAGCAGCAGGGTCTGGTTCGACCGACTGCCTGCCGTCGCGTGCGATACGGCCATGGATCCCCCTCGTTGGTTGTCCGCGCCGGCCAGGGCGGTACGGACGGCGATACAGCTCAACTCCCTAACGCAAGTGCTGGCTGCGTTAGAGCACTGTAGGGAGGTGCGCGCCATAAACGCAAGCGATAACTGCGTTAAGGTGAGGAGTATGAACGAGGGACAGCGAGCCCGGCGGCCCGGCGGACGCAGCGCCCGCGTCGGCGCGCAGGTGCACCAGGCCGTCACCGACCTGGTCGGAGAGCGCGGCTACGGCAACTTCACCGTCGGCGAGGTCGCGGCCCGCGCAGGAGTGGCCGACAGCAGCATCTACCGCCGGTGGGGCAGCCTGGAAACCCTGCTCGCCGAGGTCGCGCTCACCCGCCTCAACGCGCAGTCGCCGATGCCCGACACCGGGAGCCTCGACGGCGACCTGCGCACGTACGCGGCCCAAGTGGCCCGCGAGATCACCGGACCCGACGGTCCGGCGGTGCTGCACCTCGCCGTCGCCCTGTCGAGCAGCGGTCAGCAGGGCATGCAGGCCGGCGCCGACCTGCGCGCCGAACGCACCCGGCAACTGCAGGCCATGCTCGATCGTGCCCGCGAACGCGGCGAGGACGCACCCGACGCGTTCGACGTGCTGGACCACATCCTGGCCCCGATGTACATCCGCGTCCTGTTCGGCATGGTCCCGCTCACGCCGGACTACATCGACGGGCTGGTCGACCGACTGCTGTGACCGCACCGGGTCCGACCGCGGAGGTCCCCCACCCTGCGGCTCCGCGGCCTGCTCAGGCCTGGTGCTCGGCGATGGCGTATGCCGTGCTGAGGAGGCGTACCCAGCGGATGGTTGAGGCCGGGGAGATGCCGGTGGAGGCAAGGCGCAGAGCCTGGATCTGGCGGCGGACGTCCGAATCGAGGTCGGTGGGCAGGTCTGCGAAGAGGTCCGGCCCGGCTGCTTGCGGATCAAGGAGGCGGGTGACGCTCTGCCACATCGCCTGGCCTGTTTGCGGACAGGCCGCTTGGGCTGACCCGCGCTGCGCCTGGAACAGGGCAAGGCCGAGGACGAAGCCGACAGTCTCCAGGAAACCGCCGGCCGGCTCGCCCCAGGCAACAAGCCGCTGTTCCTGGCGGCGCAGCGCGTCGGGGTGGCTCAAGTGATCGACGATCAGGCGGCGGGCCCGGTCGATCTGGTCCCGCAGTTCAGCAGCGGGCATCAGCGCCTCCGGCGCGGTGAGGGGAGCCCAGTGTCGGTGAGCCGGTCATCCCTCGTCGAGACAGAGGCAGAAGGGGTGGCCGGCGGGGTCGAGAAGCACTCGGACGTTCTCCCGCGGCTGGTCCTCGGCGATCGTGGCGCCCAGGGCGACGGCCTCCGCGACCGCTGAGTCCAGGTCGCCGACCTGGAAGTCGAAGTGCATCATCGGACGCTGTTCGCCGTCGATCGGTGGCCACACCGGAGCCCGGTAGCCTTCGGCCTGCTGGAATACGAAGAACGGCCCTTGCGGGGAGGCGGCGACGATGGTGGTTCCGGGTTCCTCGTGTCCGATGGTCCAGTCGAGGAGTTCAGCGTAGAACCTCGCCAAGCCGCTGGGGTCGGGCGCCTCGATCGCCGTTCCCCACCACATGCCATGAGTTCGAGATTTCATCCCGGCAGCCTGCCTCATGGTCCCGCGCTTGTCGCGGATGAGATGCGGTCAGCCGGCGGTGAGTTCGTTGCGCTCGACCAGGACGCCGTCCTCGAACCTGGCGCCTGCGCGGACCAGGGCCACCAGTTGGGCCCCGGTCATCGGCCGCGCCACCGTTCCTGAGCGGACTCGACCAGCTTGGACACCATCGCCAGGGCTGCCGTGGGGCTGCCCGCACCACGGGTGTCATGCCGCGAGTGCGTCCAGCGCGTCCGCGACGGAGGCGGGATCCAGCGGGCCCACGTGTGACGCCTCGGGAAAGTCACACACACGGAAGCGGTTGCCCGGTGTGAGCGCGTCGGCCTCCGCGACCATCCTGTCCTGAAGCGCGGTGGCGATCGTCCGGTCTTGACCGAAGCGCAGGTAGGTGCGGGGAATGCGCCCCCAGCTGTCAGCTCGGCCGACCGCTCGGCCCGCGTACGCGGTGATGGGCTCGTCGGTCTGCATGCCGGCCAGAATCCGGCGGGAGTCGGCGTCAGGGTAGTCCGCGCAGATCATCTCCTTCAGGAGGGCCAGGGCACGGCTGTCGCCAGTCCGGAAGTTCAGCCGCAGCACCCCGAGTTGGTCCGGGTCACCGACTGTCAGCTCGACCGGGCTGACGGCGTTGGCGTTCTCGGGTGCCGCCGTGCAGGCGTCCGCGGTGGGCAGCGTACGGCTGGGGCAGAAGGCCGCCATGTAACAGATGTGGTGAAGCAGGTGCGGGACGGCGTCGCCGACCCGGCTGACCGATACGCCACCCAGGCTGTGCCCGACCAGCACCACCGGGCCGTTGTGCGCCGCGCGCCGCACGACACCCGTGACGCGCGCTTCGTAGTCCTCCAGCCCGAGTCCCTTCAGCGGCGAGGGCTCGACCGCCATCGCGTCGAGGTCCTGCCGCTGGTACGACTCCGGGACGAAGGCCTCCGCCCCGTGTCGCGGCTGATCCACCATCACGGCGCGGTGACCGCGCAGGGTCAGCTCTCGAGCGATCGGCATCCAGAAAGCGCCCGCGCTGTGAGTACCGTGCACCAGCACGTAGGTGGTGGGCCCTCGACGTGGCGCCGCCGCCGCTCGTGAGGTTCCGAGCCCGCCGGCCAGCGCCATACCTCCCACCGCGAGTCCCAGACCGCGCAGTGCCGTCCGCCTGGTAGTACCGGTTCGTTGGTCGTTCGTGGCATCCGTCATGCTCCGACGCTATGAGCGGCCCGCTGGGCGAACCAGCCGCCCAGCACCCCGGCGGGGGTGGGCCTGGCACCACCCTCCAACACGGAAGCGAAGGACGCGCCCACGGCACTGACGTTACGAGGCGCCACATGTCGTCCGCGTATCGAGAACCGCATACGCCCGGGCAACACCCCGCCGCCTTGACTCCCGGCATGTCCTCCAGCGAAACAGTACGAGCAGCAGCCGGGACTCCGGTCGTCAGGGCGATCAGCGCCGTCGAGCACTTGGCGTTCGTGCGGGACCAGCGGTCGGTCAGCTTTCTGCAGACGCCGGCCTGGGGTCGCGTCAAGACCGAGTGGCGCAGTGAATCCCTCGGCTGGTTCCACGGTGGACGCCTGGTCGGCGCCGGGCTCGTCCTGCACCGCCCGGTGCCGCGGCTCGACCGCTTCACGCTGGCGTATCTGCCCGAGGGCCCGGTCATCGACTGGAGCGGCGAGATCGGCGCGTGGCTCGATCCGTTGGCGGCCTACCTCAAGCAGCACGGCGCGTTCGCGATCCGGCTCGGCCCACCGGTGGTCACCGACATGTGGAGCGCCGCCCAGGTCAAGGAGGGCATCTCCGCCCCGGAAGTCCGGCGGCTGACCGACCTGCCCGGCCAGTGCGGCGATCCGGTCGGGGCCCGCGTGAGCAGCGAGCTCAGGGCGGCGGGCTGGATGCCGCAGAACCCGCAGGACGGGTTCGGGGTCGGGCATCCGCAGTTCAAGTACGAGATCCCGCTGGCGGGCAGGACCGAGGACGACCTGCTCAGGGGCATGAGCCAGCAGTGGCGCCGGAACATCAAGAGGGCGGCCAAGGAAGGCGTCGAGGTCACGGCCGACGCCGGGGGCCCGGAAGACCTCAAGGCGTTCCACGACCTGTACGTCCACACCGCGCAGCGCGACCGCTTCACGCCCCGGCCGTTGCACTACTTCGAGACCATGTTCGCGGCGCTGAGCGCCGAGGCCCCCGAACGCATCACGCTCTATCTGGCCCATCATCAGGGCGACTTGGTCGCCGCCACCGTCCTGGTCCGCGTCGGAACCCATGCGGTGTACGCCTACGGCGCCTCCGCCACCGACAAACGCGAGGTGCGCGGCTCCCACGCCTGTCAGTGGTCAATGATCCGCGATGCCCTCGCGGCCGGCTGCGATGTCTACGACCTGCGCGGCATCACCCCGACCCTCGACGCCGACGACCCGCACGTCGGCCTGGTCCGGTTCAAGGTCGGTACCGGCGGGCGGGCGGTACGCTACGTCGGCGAGTGGGACCTGCCGCTGCGGCCGATGGTCTACCGGGCCTTCGATCTCTACATGAGGCGGCGCGGGCGCTGAACTAGCGCAGCGCGGCGGCGACTTCGTCGAGGCGCGCCCCGCGTGATGCCTTGACCAGGACGACGTCGCCGGTGGCGAGGTGATCGCGCAGCCAGTGGACGGCCGCGTCGTTGTCGGCGAGGACCAACGCCCGCTCTCCCGCGCCGTCGGCGATCGGGCGGGCGCCCTCGCCGACGGCGGCCACCACGTCCGCCCGGGCGGCGGCGTACGTCCCGACGCCACGGTGCTCGGCCTCGCTGTCGTCGCCGAGTTCGAGCATGGCGCCGAGTACGGCGATGCGGCGTTCGCCCTCGATGGCCGCCAGCGCGTCCAGGGCGGCGCGGGTCGAGTCGGGGTTGGCGTTGTAGGAGTCGTTGAGCAGCGTCGCTCCGCAGGCGAGGTCGCGGGGCTCCAGGCGCCAGGGGGACAGCGTGGCGGTGGTCAGTGCCGCCGTGGCGAGGGCGAGCGGTACACCGGCGGCGAGCGCTGCCGCCACGGCAGCTGCCGCGTTGAGTGCCTGGTGGGCGCCGATGAGCGGCAGGGTGACGTGAGCCGAGCCGGTGGGGGTCCGCAGTGTGCAGGACGGTCGGCCGAGCCGGTCGAGACTCAGGTCGAGTACCCGTACGTCGGCATGGGCCGCCCGGCCGAAGGTCACTACCGGCCCGTCCGTGAGCGCGCGCATCGCGGTCACCCGGGGATCGTCCGCGTTGAGGACGGCGGTGCCGCCGGGCGCGAGCCCCTGCACCAGTTCGCTCTTGGTCCTGGCGATGGCGGCGCGCGACCCGAACTCGCCGAGGTGGGCCACACCGACGTTGAGGACGACGGGGATGTCGGGCGCGACCAGTCCGGTGAGCGCGGCGATGTCTCCGACATGACGGGCACCCATCTCCAGGACGAGGAACCGCGTGGCCGCCTGGGCGCGCAGCATGGTGAGCGGCACACCGAGCTCGTTGTTGAGCGAACCGACTGTGGCGACGGTCGGTCCGGCCTCCGAAAGCACGGCCGCCAGCAGATCCTTGGTGCCGGTCTTGCCCTGCGAGCCGGTCACCGCGACGACGGTCAGTCCCTCGCGCAGCCGGGCCACGACCTGCGCGGCGAGCATGTGCAGCGCGCTCCGTACGTCCTTGACGACGACGGTGGGCAGTGGCGTGGGCCGGGAGCCGAGCACGGCCACCGCACCGGCCCGCCCGGCCTGTTCCGCGTAGTCGTGGCCATCGGCCCGCGCGCCGGCGAAGGCGACGAAAAGGCCACCCGGATCGGCCTGCCGACTGTCGAGCACGGCCGGCGCGGTCACGGTCACAGAGCTGTCGCCCACGGTCGTTCCGCCGACGATCTCGGCGATCTCGGCGAGCCTGAGCGGGATCACGCCGATTCCCCGGAGGTCATGTCCGGCAGTGAGTAAGTCATGTGCTCAGTCAAGGGAGTTGGACGTATCGCGGGCATATCGAAAAGCCCATACGTTCCGGCAACAGCACCCCGCCTTGACTTCAGACATGACCCCCAGCGAAACGACCCGCATCACCATGTACGGGTGCGGCCCGGACGAAGCCGCTCTGTTCCGCGAGTTGGCGCCCGGCCTCGGTGTGCAGCCGACCATCACCGACGCACCGGTGTCCGAAGCCAATGCCGAACTGGCCTCCGGCAGCCGGTGCATCAGTGTCGGCCACAAAACGCCGATCACCCATGGCGCACTGCGTGCGCTCGGTCGAGCCGGCGTCATGTATATCTCCACGCGCAGCATCGGATACAACCACATCGACCTGGAACACGCGGACAGCATCGGCATCTTGGTCGAAAACGTCTCGTATTCTCCGGACAGCGTCGCCGACTACACGCTCATGCTCATGCTGATGGCGATACGGGACGCGAAATCCCTCGTCCGGCGCACCGACACGCACGATTACCGGCTGAGCGATGCACGCGGAAAGGAACTGCGCGACCTGACGGTCGGGGTGATCGGTACGGGCCGTATCGGCGCCGCGGTCATGGACCGGCTGCGTGGTTTCGGCTGCCGCATCCTGGCTCATGACCATCGTCCCTTGTCCCGCCCCGCCGCCGCTGTCGAATACGTTCCCCTCGATGAACTCCTGCGCCACAGCGACCTGGTCACGCTCCATGCACCACTCACCGCGGCAACGCACCATCTGCTGAACCGGCAGCGCCTGGCGCAGATGAAGAACGACGCGCTGATCGTCAACACCGGACGCGGTGCGCTCATCGACACCGAAGCCCTGCTCCAGGAATTGGAGAGCGGCCGGCTGGGCGGCGCGGCGCTGGACGTCGTCGAAGGCGAGGAAGGCATCTTCTACGCCGACTGCCGGGACAAACCCCTGGAAAGCAAAGCCCTGTTGAGGCTGCAAGAGCTGCCGAACGCGCTCATCAGCCCGCACACCGCCTATTACACGGATCACGCCCTGCGCGACACCGTGCAGAACTCTCTCACCAACTGCCTGACATTCGAAAGCAGGAATCAGCATGCCTAGGCTCAAGGTCGGCATCATCTTCGGGGGCCGTTCCGAGGAGCACCCCGTCTCCGTCAAGTCCGCGCGCGAGGTGGCCCGGAACCTCGATCCCGAGAAGTACGAACCCTTCTACATCGGCATCACGAAGAACGGTGCCTGGAAGCTCTGCGACGGCGACGGCGGCGACGGGCCCGACGCGCGGTGGGAGAACGGCAACTGCCGCCCCGTCGTACTGTCTCCGGACAGCGACGTCCACGGACTTCTCACGCTGGAGCAGGGGCGTTACGGAACGATCCGGCTGGACGTCGTACTGCCCGTGCTGCACGGCACCCTCGGCGAGGACGGCGCGATGCAGGGCCTGCTGGAGCTCTCCGGCATCCCCTACGTCGGCTGCGACGTCCAGAGCTCCGCTCTCTGCATGGACAAATCCCTGGCCTATGTCGTCGCCCGAAGCGCGGGCATCGCCACGCCGAACTTCTGGACCGTCACCGCGGACGAAACCATCGACCCCGCCCAGCTCACCTATCCGGTCTTCGTGAAACCGGCCCGATCGGGGTCGTCCTTCGGCGTCACCAAGGTGTCCCGACAAGAGGAACTTCCGAGTGCGGTGCTGGCGGCCCGGCAGTACGACTCCAAGGTGCTGATCGAAGAGGCCGTCGTCGGCAGCGAGATCGGCTGCGCCCTCCTCGGGAACGACTCGGATCTCGTCGCGGGCGAGGTGGACCGTATCGCGCTCTCGCACGGATTCTTCCGGATCCACCAGGAAGACAACCCGGAGACCGGTTCCGACAACTCCACGGCCATCGTTCCCGCCGACATCCCGGAAAAGTCACGGCTGCTCGTCCAGGAGGCGGCCAAGACCGTGTACCGCGCCTTGGGGTGCCGCGGTCTTTCGCGGGTGGACATGTTCCTCAAGGAGGACGGAGAAATAGTCCTCAACGAGGTCAACACCTTCCCCGGCATGACCTTGTACAGCCGCTATCCGAGGATGATGGCGGCCGCGGGTCTCCCCCTCTCCGAGGTGATCGACCGGGCGGTCTCCCTCGCCTTGACGGGAAAGACTCGATGAGGCCGACGCAGCCGATCCATTCGATAAAGGACGACTTCGTCTATGTGGACGACCTGACATCCGGAATACGCTGGGACGCCAAGTACGCCACATGGGACAACTTCACCGGCAAACCGGTGGACGGATATCTGGTCAACCGAGTCGTCGGCACGAGGGCACTGTGCGCGGCCCTGGAGAACGCCCGGGAGCAGGCCGCATCACTGGGCTTCGGCCTGCTGCTCTGGGACGCCTATCGCCCGCAGCACGCCGTCGACTGCTTTCTGCGCTGGGCGCAGCAGCAGGAGGACGGCCGGACGAAGTCACGGCACTATCCCCATATCGGCAGGACCGAGATGTTCGAGCAGGGCTATGTGGCCGCCAGATCTGGCCACAGCCGGGGCAGCACCGTCGACCTCACGCTCTATCACCGGGCCACGGGTGAACTCGTCCCCATGGGCGGCGACCACGACCTGATGGACCCCGTCTCGCACCACGGCGCACAAGGGATCACCCGCGTCGAAGCACGTAACCGTCAGCAGCTGCGGTCCATCATGGAGACCTGCGGATTCAGCGCGTACGAGCGCGAGTGGTGGCATTACACGCTCGTCGATGAACCCTATCCGGACACCTATTTCGATTTCCCCATCACATAGGCCGCCCGGCACGCCCGGGCTGTGCTTCCTCCCCGACCACCCCCGTTGTGCGGGCGGGAGCACGTTGCAGCGGCTGCCGCCGTACGGTTCCACTGTCAGAGCTTCACGGTCGGCCAGTCCAGTAGCCGGGCGCCGATGACGGCGGTCTGGAGCATGTAGCGGTGGGCCGGGTGGGACGGGTCGGCGCCGGTGAGCTGGTGGATGCGTTCCAGGCGGTACGTCATCGCCCGCACGCTCAGCGAGAGGCGACGGGCGGCCTCGGCGGCGACGCAGCCGGAGTCGAAATAGGCGGTGAGAGTGTCGAGGAGGGGCTGGGCGCCGCCGCGGGCGGTGGTGAGCGGGCCGAGCGCGTTCGCCACGAGGTCGGCCATGGCTTGCCGGTCGCGGGTGAGGACGGGGTAGACGAGCAGGTCGGTGGCGCGCAGGACCGGTTCGTCGAGGTCGAGGCGCTCCGCCAGTTCCAGGGCGCTCAGGGCCTCTTCCGCGGACGCCGGGCACGGTCTGCGCGCCCTGGTCGTGGCGCACCTCGCCGCGGCCCGCGCCGGACGTCCCCGGCTCGGCCGACAGCACTCTCGCCGCCGTACAGCAGGTCGTCGACGCCTTCGCCACTCCTGCTCTCTCAGCCCGCGGCGTGGCGGCGCGGCGGGCCGATGAGTTTGCCGGTTGCCTGAAGTCTGTCCTCTGTCCTCTGACATTCGCGATCCGTCGGCGGATCAGGAAACCCCCGGTTCCCGCTGTCATGCAGGAGAGATGGAGGCCAGGATGAAGAATCCGATTCGGCTGTACATGTCGATGTCGCTCGACGGCTATATCGCCGGCCCTGACGATCGGCCAGGACAGGAGCTCGGACGCGACGGCGGACGGCTCTTCAACTGGCTCGACGACCGGGAGTCCGACGGTCCCAGCGGCCAGGTCTATCGCGAGGCGCTGGCGACCGGCGCGTTGATCTCCGGCCGTCGTACCTTCGAACTCGCCGGGCGCTGGCGGGGCGACCATCATGACGGCGTGCCGATCTTCGTACTCACTCACCAGGTGGATGACGGGGACGTCCCACCGGGTCACGCGCGTTTCGTCACCGATGTCGAGGACTGCGCCCGTCAGGCTCGGGCAGCCGCGGGGGACCGGCCGGTCATGGTCCACGGGGCGGGGGCGGCCCAAGCGCTTCTCCGAGCGGGTCAGGTGGACGAGATGGAGATCCACCTGGTTCCGTCCCTGCTCGGCGGCGGACGACGGCTGTTCGACCACCTGGGTGGCGATCACATTGAACTCGACCTCGTCCGACGGCTTGAGGACCGCGATGTGACGCATCTGCGCTACCGGGTGCTGCGACCTGAGGAGGCCGCGTGAAGACGCTCTTCGTCTCCTACCGCGTCACCGACCTGGACCGCTCGCTCGGCTTCTACACCGCCTTGGGCTACACCGAACTGGGCAGGGTCGAGATCGGCGAGGGGGCTCACCTCGTGATCCTCAAGTTCCCCGACGAACCAGCCGCCTCGCTCGAACTGGTACACCGCGCCGGCGACGGACCCGTCGACGTGGGCAGCGGCTTCGACCACCTTGCGATTCAAGTGGAGAGACTCGCCACCACCCTGGAGACGCTGACCGAAGCCGGGCTGAGTCCCGAACCCCTCCAGTACCCCGGTGGCCCTCATGGCCCGAAGACGTCATGGCTCACAGACCCCGATGGCTACCGGATCGAGCTGGTGGAGTGGCCGTCCGGACATCCCGACGGCATCACCGCGGCGGACTTCGCCTGAGGGGACTGTAAGACGCTGCTCGGTGCAACTCCCGATCATGGACGACGCGGCCGGATCAGGCGGTGATCGAGCGCCGGCACCCAGCCGCGTTCACCGATGAGCGGCCAGTACTGCCGAGAGGCCATCTCGCAGGTCCTTGACGAAATACTCCGGAACCTCCAGCGACGGGAAATGTCCCCCGGTTTTGGGCAACGTCCACCGGACGATCTGTCGGTACCGTTCCTGTGCCCAGGGGCGCGGACACTTCTCGGCGTCGCGGGGATACATGGTGAGTGCCGACGGGACGTCGACCCGGAGTTCGGGGTCGAGCGATCGGTGGCTCTCGTAGTAGATGCGGGCCGCCGATGCGCCGGTCCGCGTCAGCCAATACAGGGTGACGTTGTCGAGAACGCGGTCTCGGGAAATCGTCTCGAACGGGCTGTCCTCGGTGTCTGACCACTCGGCGAACTTGTCGAGGATCCAGGCAAGAAGCCCGACCGGTGAGTCGACGAGCGAGTAGCCGATGGTCTGCGGCCGGGTCGCCTGCTGCTTCGCGTACGCCGCGTGGTGGAGCCAGAAATCGCGCGTTTCCTCAGTCCATTCACGCTCGGCCGCGGTCAGCCCGTCCGTTGTCAAGCCGGGCGGTGCCTCCGCGGACGTTGTGTGGATGCCGAGAACGTGCGCCGGGAACCTGCCGCCGAGAACCGTGGTGATGTTCCCTCCCCAGTCGCCGCCGTGGGCTGCGAACTTGCTGTAGCCGAGCCTTCCCATCAGTTCCACCCATGCGGCCGCGATCTTTTCGGCTCCCCACCCGGTGGTGGTCGGCTTGTCGCTGTAACCGAAGCCCGGCAGTGAAGGGACCACGACGTGAAAGGCCGGCGCGTCGGCGTCCTTCGGATCTGCCAGCTCGTCCACTACGTCGATGAACCGAGCAATGCTGTCCGGCCAGCCGTGCGTCAAGAGCAGAGGAGTGGCGTCTGCGCGCGGGGATCGGCGGTGCAGGAAGTGGATTCCCAGATCATCAATGGTCGTGCGGAACTGGCCGATCCGGTTGAGGCGCTCTTCGAACGACCGCCAGTTGTACCCGGTACGCCAGTAGTTCACGACATCGACGAGATCAGCGAGCGGAACGCCCTGTTCCCATCGGCGCGGGTCGGGCGCGGGGCGATGGACTGTCTCGGTCTCCGGCAGCCGCGCCGCGGCCAGTCGCGCGCGCAGATCGTCGAGGTCGGCGTCAGTCGCGCGGGCTTCAAATGCTTGCACGTCGCTGGTGGTTGGACAGGGCATGGGGCCTCCTGGCCGTCGCGGAACCGGCTGCGAACCATCGCGAACCGGCTAAGACGGTTCTAGCGTGTCTTCATGCCTGTCTGCAACCGGCTAAGGTGGTTCCATGCGTGCTGAGTTCCCTGACTTCCGCCTCGGTAACGTGCTGGCCACCAGCTTCACGGGGACCCTGTCGGAGCGTCACGGCGACGTTGTGGAGCGCATTCCCACACCGCAGCGACTCATCGACTGGCTGGCGGTGAACGGCCTCGCCGTGGACTCCTGCACCACTGCCCAGCTCGACCTCGCTCGGGAACTGAGGGAGTCCATTCACGCCACCGCGACAGCTGCCGCGATCGGGGACGCTCTCCCCGCATCGGCTGTCCAAGTCATCAATGACTCCAGCGCTCAGGGCCGGGCCGCGGCGATCCTGACGGCCGAGGGCAAGCGGCGATGGCGGCTCAGCTCGACTTCCCGTGTGGAGGACGCCCTCGGCGTGATCGCCGCCGACGCGATCAGCATCATCGCCGGCGAACGAGACGGAAAATTGGCCTTGTGCGCGTCACCCACCTGCCGGGCCGCCTTCTTCGACGCCAGCCAAAGTCGTACTCGCAGATGGTGCGACATGAACACGTGCGGGAATCGTCAGAAGAAGGCGCGCTTCCATGCCAACCACCGCAAAAACCCCAGATCGGCGGAGTGATCGTCACCTCGGTACGGGTCTTGCGGCAGGGCGGCCCATGCTCGCCGCGGGCGTCCGTCTGTGAGGTGGGTTCGTGCGGCCGGTTGCGGAAGGCGGCGACCACCACCGAGGGCCTGATCGGCCCGGCGACGTCGCTCCCAGAAGCCGGTGCGGGAAGTAACTCCCGCTCCTGAGCTGGAGGCTGGCCAGTTCGACGGCGCCGGCCCTGGTGTCCCACTCGCGCGGGCGCCGCGGCGAGGTTGTCCTCGGCGAGGACGTGCAGGGGCAGATCGTCTGGCCTGGATCGGCCTTCGGCTGAAGCCGTGATCACTTGGCCTTCGTGACAAGATCTGGGCGTGACGATGTTGTTCCTGACGGTCGGCTTGCCCGGGGCCGGGAAGACGACGCGAGCGCGACAGCTCGCCGAGGAGCACCACGCGCTGCGGCTGACGCCGGATGAGTGGATGCGCCCGCTGTTCGGCGATCCGCAGCCGGCCGGGAAGCGCGATGTGCTGGAAGGACGGCTGCTCTGGCTGGGTCTGGAGGGGCTGAAGCTGGGGACGAACGTGGTCCTGGATTTCGGATGCTGGTCTCGCGACGAGAGGTCCGCGATCCGCTGGTTGGCGATGTCCGTGGGCGCGTCCTGTCAACTCGTGTACGTGCCGGTGGACCATGAGACCCAACGCGCTCGGATCGCCCATCGACAGGCGACCACCCCTGATCAGACGTTCGTGATGAGCGAGACGGACCTCCTGCACTGGAGGACGCTGTTCGAGGAGCCCGATGCCACGGAACTCGAAGGGCATGAGGTAGGAAGTCCGCCTCCGGGGTGGGCCGGATGGCTGGAGTGGGCCGCCGACCGATGGCCATCCCTCACGTGATGGCCGAGGCACGGTGATGCGGGGTGATCAGCCTCGTGGCGTGGTTGTCCTTCATCCGGTCGAGGGGTTGGTCCATCGTCGGTGAAGACGGGCACACCGAGGTCGAATCGCCGACACGACGCCGCCTGCCCTTCGCACCGGTTGATCCCCCCATCTGTGGGACGGGTGGGGATGTACTGGTGTGTGGGTCACGCCCCCACTGCGCCAGCTGGGGCGCACGCCGCGCCCAGGCGCCGATGTCGTCGTTGCCCGGGCATGAAGAAGATCATTTCGCTGGTCGTGCTCACCGTCGCCGGCCTCGCCCTTGCCGCCCCTGCCAACGCCGATGACGGCGACAGCAACCTCGGCCCCGGCGTCAACGCCGCCAACAACTGGAACTTCAGCGCGGCCTCCGTCTGCTTCCAGGAGCTCGCCGTGGTCCCCGTCGGAGGCGCCTGGAACGCCAACACGGTCAACCGCTGCGTCAACGGCAACGTCCTCAACCCCACCCCCTGACGCTGCCAGGCCGATAAATATCCGGGCCGCCGTACCCGGCCGGGGTGCTTCGCCGGGGCGGCGCCAGCGGGCCCACCTGCCGGGCATGCTGCCCCGGGTGTGGAATCTGCCGGTTCGCGCAACGCGTTGGGCCCGGCCTCGGCCTGCCCCTGTCTGCCCGTCCAGCCGACACCGCGCACGCCGCCATGGCCTCGTCGATGCGGGGCAACCGTAGGGGCATGAAGGTGATGAAGGTGATGGCCCCACGGCACCGAATGCCTCCGACGTTGGTACTGCTGCTGGCGCTGTCGTTCGCGGGCGCCTGCGACAGCGGTGGCACCGACGCCCCCCGAGCCGACAACGCACTGCGTGCGGCTGCGTCCGGGGACGAAGTGGTGATCAGCACCGACAACGGAGTACGGCTGCGCCCGGCCGGCGGCGACCACATCACCGTGGACGACCGGATCGACGGACACTGGTCCCACCACGGCGACCGCTGGACCCTGGATCTGGACTGCGCCGACGACCACGGCTGCCCACGGATGCCGTACGTCAAGATCCCCGACGGCGCGAAGGTCACCGTCACTGCCCGCAACGCCGGCGTCGACGTGGTGGACGTCGCCGCCGCGTTGGACGTCACGACCGTCAACGGCGATGTGACGGTGACCCACTCCGGTCAGGAGCACGCCCCGTTGCGGCTGACCACCCGCAACGGATCGGTGCGCGCGACATCCCTCGAGGTCGGCCGGCTGTATGCGAGCACCGTCAACGGCGATGTGGAGATGCAGTGCGCTGCCGCGCCCGCGGGCGTGACCGCGAGGACCGTCAACGGCTCGGTCGACGTCACGGTCGCCCGTGATGCCCCGGCCTACCGCGTCACCATGAGCACCGACAACGGGCGCACCATGACCGATGTCCACGCCCAGGACGCCGACCGAAACCGCCTGATGACCCTGACCACGGTCAACGGTGACGTCACGGCCCGCCGGGACTGAGGCGTGACGAGCTGTCAGTTTCACGTGAAACACCCTGACGTGGTGTTTTAGAGTGACTGTCACTCGTATTCCGCGACTCAGGGACCTGTGAGGGACACGCGAACCATGTCCACCGAAACGTTTGAGTTTCAGGTAGAGGCCCGTCAGCTGCTCCAGCTGATGATCCATTCGGTCTACTCGAACAAGGACGTCTTCTTGCGCGAGCTCGTCTCCAATGCCTCGGACGCGCTCGACAAGCTGCGTTTGACTGCCCTGCGCGACGACGGTCTCGATGTGGACCTGTCCGACCTGCACATCCAGATCGACGTGGACCCGGAGGCCCGTACGCTCACCGTGCGGGACAACGGCATCGGGATGTCGTACGACGAGGTCGGCACGTTGATCGGCACCATCGCCAACTCCGGCACGGCCGCCCTCCTCAAGGAACTGGAGGAGGGCCATGACGAGGCCGGCGCGGAGGGGCTGATCGGCCGGTTCGGCATCGGGTTCTACGCCGGATTCATGGTGGCCGACGAGATGACCCTGGTCACCCGGCGCCTCGGCGAGAGCAGCGGCACGCGCTGGTCCTCCCGTGGTGAGGGCACCTACTCGCTGGAGAAGGTCGAGGAGGCGCCCCAGGGCACGTCCGTGACGCTCCACCTCAAGCCCGCCGACCCCGAGAACCAGCTGCACGACTACACCTCCACCTGGAAGATCAGGGAGATCGTCAAGCGGTACTCGGACTTCATCACCTGGCCGATCCGCCTCGTCCCCGAGGCCGGCGACGGCGAGGAGACGGCCGAGCCGGAGACGCTGAACTCGCGCCAGGCCCTGTGGGCACGCTCGCGCGAGGAGGTCTCGGCCGACGAGTACCACGAGCTCTACAAGCACGTCAGCCACGACTGGCGCGACCCTCTGGAGACGATCCGGTTCCAGGCCGAGGGCACCTTCGAGTACCAGGCGCTGCTGTTCCTCCCGGCGCACGCTCCGCACGACCTGTTCACCCGGGACTTCCGGCGCGGCCTCCAGCTCTATGTCCGACGCGTGCTCATCATGGACGACTGTGAGGCGCTGCTGCCGCCGTTCCTCCGCTTCGTCAAGGGCGTCGTCGATGCGCAGGACCTGTCGCTCAACGTCTCCCGGGAGATCCTCCAGCAGGACCGCCACATCAGGATGATCCAGCGACGGCTGACCAAGAAGGTCCTGTCGTCGGTCAAGGCGATGAAGGCCAACGACCCCGAGAAGTACGCCACGTTGTGGCGTGAGTTCGGCGCCGTGCTGAAGGAGGGACTGCTCGGTGACCCGGACGACCGCGACCCCATCCTCGCGGTCGCGTCCTTCGTCAGCACCCATGACGGGGACGAGCCGACGACGCTCCAGGAGTATGTGGAGCGGATGAAGGACGGTCAGGAGCACATCTACTACCTGACCGGAGAGTCCCGACAGAGCATCGAGAACTCCCCGCACATGGAGGTGTTCAAGGCCCGAGGCATCGAGGTCCTGCTGCTGACCGACCCCGTCGACGAGGTGTGGGTCGACGCCGTGGGCGAGTTCGAGGGAAAGCGACTGCGGTCCGTCGCCAAGGGCGAGATCGACCTCGACGTCCAGGGCGACGAACAGGAGGACAGTGCACGGGAGGAGCAGGACGAGAGCTATGCCGGCCTGCTGGAGTGGATGAAGGAGCAGCTCGGGGAGGAGGTCAAGGACGTCCGATTGTCGACGCGCCTGACCGTCTCACCGGCGTGTGTCGTCTCCGACGCCCATGACCTCACCCCGGCGCTGGAGAACATGTACCGGGCGATGGGGCAGGAGGTGCCGGTCACCAAGCGGATTCTCGAACTCAACCCCGGTCACGCGCTCGTCCGTGGCTTGCGGCAGGCCTACGCGGAGCAGGAGGACCGGACGGAGCTCGTCGAGACGGCCCAACTGCTGCACGGACTCGCCGTCCTCGCGGAAGGCGGACAGCCCAAGGAGCCCGCCCGGTTCGTCAAGCTGGTGGCGGAACGGCTGGAGCGCACGCTCCGCTGAGCCACGAGGCAGCCGATCGGTTTCCGTCGTGGGAGACCGATCGGCTTTCAAGCGCAAGCCCGTCAGGGCCCTGGCTTCAGCGGGGCGTTCCGTACCCGTGGATCCCTGGGATGACGAGCTTTCCGCCTGTCTGTCCGGCCTGGTCGATGTCGGCGTCGTCCAAGCCGAGTTGGAGCTTGAGGTCGAGCTTCCCGAGCGTGTCGTAGAGCCACTCCGGGACGGTTTCGGGTGTGAGGTGGAGGCGGAGGACTGGGGGCAGCGGGACGCCTTCGACCCCGGAGAGGGTGCCCGTCAGGCTCTCGACGTACATGGTGATGCGGTCGCCACGCAGCGCGGACGTCGAGCCGGGTGCTCCGTCGATGTGCTGGATCTGCGGGCCGACGGGTACGGCCATCTTCAGGTCCCGGATCGTGACGGCCGCCGTGGAGAACTTGAGCACCCGCTTGGGCCCGGCGGCTGTGTCCACGGTCACCACGCCGCCGAAGACAAGGTCACGCAAGGCGAGGTGGCTCCCCTTCATGTTCCAGGACTCGGCGGCGAATCGGCCGGCACCGGTGTCCTCGGGAGCCTTGAGATCGCTGATGTCACAGGTGCGGGAGGCCCCTGGGGCGGGCGTCGGCCGGGAGGGCGGCTCGGTGGTCCGGTGGCTGGGGGTGGGTGATGCGTGAGGCGTCGCCGGTGCCGGATCGGATGGCTCCGTGGCAGTGGGTGTCGGAGCGGTCAGGCTCGGCGATGGGCTCGTGTGGGGTGCCGGACTCTGCTGCTCGGTGTCGCCGCGGAAGAGGGGGGCGAGGATGTCGGCGAGGCCGGTGGAAGCGGCACTCGCGCTGGGCGAGGCGGTCGGGGCGGTCGTCGGACCCGGGAGGGGCGCGGCTCCCTCGTCGGCCCCGTGATCCGATGGCGTGACGGAAGCGTCTGCGGCGGGGGCGCCGGGCGTGCTGGGAGCAGTGGGTGGAGTGGGTGGAGTGGACGTTGCGGCGGGGGATGCGGTGTCGTCGGGACGGGCACAGTCGACACCGCGGTCGGCCCCTTCGTCGGGAACGGACTGAGCCGCGGTGGCAGTTGCGTCTACGGCGGGCAGGCGCTGGCTTCCCAGGACCAGGGCGGTCGGCAGGGCGGTCAGTGCGAGGGCCTTCCCGAGCGGCAGTCGCAGGCGGGTGAGCGCGGACGTACGGGGAACGGCATGGCGGCCTCGCGGGGGCGGCACCAAGACGGGTTCAACGGCTTCGCCGCGGATGTCGGGTGACTTGTCAGTCATTGGCCGGCTCTCCCTCCGAGGCGATGGTGCCGCCGGGTATGCCGTCGTCCACCGGACCCCAGGCCAGAGCGAGCAGTCCGCCCGTGGCCGCGAACAGTGTGCCGAAGAAGAACCCGCCGAAGTTGGAGATGGGCAACGACAGCACGCCGAGGAAGATGGCGACGCAGCCGGCGAAGAATCTGATGATCGGCTGGAACCAGAGGAGTCCACCGAGGACGATCAGCGTCAGGCCGATGACCAGGGACCCGGCACCCGCAGTGGTCGACATCGCCACGGACAGGGCGCCTATGGAGAGGTTGAAGTACGGGAGGTAGATGATCGGCGCGGCGGCGAGCAGCACCAGCAGGCCCGCCCAGAAGGGGCGGGTGCGCCGCCAGGCCCGGAAGTCACGGCGAGCGCGGGCGAAGCCGCTGTCACTGTGGGGGTGCGCAGGCGCGTCGGCACTCGTCATGTGGCAACTCCCAGATCGTAAGAAGGAGAAGGAAGGAGAAGGAGGGGGGCTGTGTGTGTGGGGGGAGAGAGCGGGAGCGAGTTCAGAAGCAGTCGTGGCGACCGGCTGCGATGTTCATGTGCAGGCCTGACAGTTCGAATGTGCCCGCGGTCGTGGCCCAGACCGTCTGATGGGCGTCGATGATCTCCACCTTGTCCGCCTCCTGGGCGTAGCCGTTGGGATCGACCTTGTCCTTCGGGTTGACCTGGCTCTTCGTCATGGAACCGGTGGCGACACCGATGTCGATGTTGGTGAAGGTGCCCTTCTTGGCCTTGAGGTCGGTCATGTCTATGTACAGGTCCTTGGCCTTGACCGGTGTGCCCGACCCACCGGCCTCCAGTGTCATCGTGTAGGTCCCGAGCACCGGGATGTCCACCGGCACGGACTGGCACATGTCGGTGACCTCCGCGTCCTTGATGGACGAGACGGAGACGGGTACGTGCTTGCCGTTCTTGGCGACGTCGACCGTGGCGTAGTTGCCGAAGCCGGTGCCGCTCAACTTCCCGGCCGAGACCTTGAAGTCGGAACCGGAGATGCTGAACGAAGCGGCGAGTGCCCCCTGGGCCATGGAGACGGCGACCGCCGCGGTGGCGGCCACGGTCGGCACCGCACCGATCGCGAAACGCTTCCAGTGGGTCTTGCCGATGCGCTGGGACATGGTGAGGTTCTCCGTTGTCGAGGCGTACGAGATGACCGGATCCGGGGGTGACACGGGTGCCCGGGCCCGAGGTAGGGGGAAGAGCTGCGGCCGGGTGCGGCCACGGCGTTGCACGCGCTCGCGCAGGAGCATGTTGTCCACGCGCACTGAGAAGCGGGCATGCCGAAGAAGCGCTCGATAGTGGTACTACCGAGTGCCCGATACTGGCACTATCGAGATCACGAGTGCAACCCCAGGTAACTGCGATACTGCTGGGGCAGTTGAGCGTGAGGGAGCGCATGAAGATTTCGGAGCTCAGTCGACGGTCCGGGGTGCCGGTGGCGACCATCAAGTACTACCGGCGGGAGGGGCTGCTCCCTGAGGGCCGCGTACTGAACCCGACGACGGTCGAGTACGACGAGGAGCACATCCAACGGCTGCGTCTGATCCGTTCCCTCATCCAGCTCGGCGGTCTGTCCGTCGCTCGCGCCCGGGAAGTGCTCGAAGCGGTCGAGCAGCCGTTGGACGCGTTCGAGACCCTGGGGGTCGTCCACCATGCTCTGCCGGTTCCTGCCGCGGCGACGCGCGGGAGGGGCGGCGAGGGTCCTGAGGGTGCCGTCGAGGAGGCGGCACCCGGTGGAGCCGCCGCGAGGGTCGAGGCTCTCATCGAGAGCATGGGCTGGCGGATCTCCGACGCCTCGCCGCACCGCCCGGCGCTCGCCGAGAGTCTCGCGGCACTGAGCCACCTCGGCACCGACTACACGGCCGACGACCTCATCCCCTACGCGCGGCTCGCCACCTCCACCGCGGACCTGGATCTCGCGCAGCTCGAAGGGATCGAGGACCAGATCGCCCTGGCCGAGCGGGCGGTGGTCCTCAGTGTGCTGTTCGAGCCGGTCGTCAGCCTGCTGCGGCGCCTCGCGCAGGAGGACGCGAATCACCGGCGCCATGATCGCCATACGTGTGGACGGTCCGGGCATCCGGCAGCGTGAGTCCTCGACCGGATGCCCGCGGCGACCGACGGCACCGCGGCGGGGGAGTGCGACAGGGGTAGTCCTTGACGCCGAAAGGTCGCAGAAGCGCGCCAGCGGCGGAGGTCACCGAGCCGCCCTGTGCAGCGGCCTCGGATCGAAGCCGAGCGGGTCGCCGGCAGCGCCCTGCCGTCGGCGGCACGGCCGATGTGAGTGCCGACTGTGGGTCGTACCTCGATAGGGCGGGGCCGGGCAGGGGCTGACCCACGGCTCAGGCTTGCGCACAAAAACCGATCGGTTTACAGTGACGAAACCGGTCGGTTCCTCGCCGTGCTGGCGAGGCTCGAACCCGCAGGAGCGGGGAAGGCTTCCGCGCGTGACGCCGAGGGGCCATCGACGGCTCCGCCCCCCAGGCTTCCGGCGAAGCCGACCGCCCACCCGTCGGTGCAGGCTGCAATCGCCCGGCGCGGGACCGCCGTGCCGGTGTGACGGCGGGTCATCCCAGACGGGCCACTGCTCGGAGTGGCCCTGGTGTGCGTCGCCCTGCCGGGGACGACGGGCGCGCACACCCTCATGGCTCGGCGACGGCCTTCCCCCGGGCCGTCGTCGAGCCTGCATCGGGGCTCACCTGCCCGTGCGGGAGTCCAGCCGACAACCTGACCGGCCTCGTCGCGCCCACCGTGACCACCCTGCGCGACGCGGCAGGCGTGCGCTGACGCATCGCGTTCCCGGAGCCCTCTCATTTCCCGGCGTCCAGCGGCAGGTGCACGGTTTCCCAGATGCTCATCCAGTCGGCCCGGACGAGCTCGCCGATCAGCTCATCGCCCTGCGCTTCGGCGGCCGTCACGGTGGCATACCCCTGCATCGGCATCAGGAGCGTTTCGGGGTGTGAGATCAGCTGCGCGTAAGCCTGCGTCATCGCCTGGGTGGCCTGCTCGATGTCCTCCGCCCCGTCGGCCGCCCGCTCGAAAGCCAAGCGGGACCCACCCGCTGGGCGATCGCCGCGGTGGAGGTGCCGCGGTAGCCCGTACGCGCGAACTCGGTGATCGCCGCACGGATGACGCTCTCACGCCTGTCCGACGGGCTGACCCTGACCATGCCCTCATCCTCCCTGTTGGAACTTGCATGCGGAAACCGATCTGTTTACTGTGGGGAAAACCGATCGGTTTCAACGAGTGCTGGAGTCCATGATGCTGACAGGCAAGCCGGTGGCAGTCGTGACGGGCGCGTCGTCCGGCATCGGGAAGGAAGCCGCGCTCGCCCTCGTCGCGGCGGGTTTCGACGTGGTCGGCACAAGCCGTAACACCTCAGGCGTCGCCCCTCTCGGCGGTGTGACGCTCCTCGGCCTCGACGTCGCCAATGACGCCTCGGTCGCCGCAGCGGTCCAGGAGGTGAGCGAGCGCTTCGGGCGGATCGACGTCCTGGTCAACAATGCCGGCGTCGGCTCGATGGGGGCGGCGGAGGAAACCTCCGTCGCACAGGCCCGGGCCGTCTTCGACACCAACGTCTTCGGCGTCATGCGCATGGTGAACGAGGTCCTGCCGCACATGCGCGCTCAGGGGCGCGGGCGCATCATCAACATCTCGTCCGTGCTCGGGTTCCTGCCCCAGCCGTACATGGCCGCCTACGCCGCCTCCAAGCACGCGGTCGAGGGCTACACCGAGTCCCTGGACCACGAAGTCCGTGACCACGGCGTCCGGGCACTCATCGTCCAACCCGCCTACACCAGGACCGGGTTCGAGGCCAACAGCGCGAAACCCGACACCCCGCTGCACGCGTACGCGAAGCAGCGGCAGACCGTCGACCGCGTGATGGCGGACGCGGTCAGGGGCGGCGACGCCCCGGCCGTCGTCGCCCAGGCGATCGTCGCGGCCGCGACCGACCCGAAGCCGCGCTACACCGCCGGTCCCCTGGCCGGACGCGCACGCCTGCTGCGCCGCCTCGCTCCCGCCGCGGTCTTCGACAAGCAGATCCGCAAGATGAACCAGCTGTCCGGCTGACGCACCGGCGCTCGGACCCAACACCCAGTCCGAACACACCATTCCCAGCAACCAGAGGACACCTTGATGTCAGAGCGCAACCCCATCCTGATCACCGGAGCCGCCGGGGAGATCGGTGGAGTGAGCCGCACGATGGTCGACATGCTGCTCGAACAAGGGCACCCGGTACGGGCGTTCGTGCGCCAGGACGACGAACGCGCGCACTCGCTCCGCCAGGCCGGCGCCGAGGTCTTCGTCGGTGACCTGCTCACCATCGCCGACGTCACCGCCGCGCTGAGGGGCGTCCGACGCATCTACTTCAGCATGAGCCTGTCGCCGTACTACACCGACGCCGTCAGCCTGATGGCCGCAGCGGCGCGGGCCCAGGGCGACATCGAGGTGTTCGTCAACATCTCCGAGTACGAGCAGTCGTTCATGACGTTCGAGAAGATGACCGCGCCGGAGGAGGAACGGCGCGCGTGGCTCGGCGGACTCATCGCCGACTGGTCACCGCAGCAGCGGGCCCACTGGGTCGCGGAGCAGGTGCTGGACTGGTCCGGCCTGCCGACCGTCAACATCCGCGGCGCCATGTTCGTCGAGAACCCACTGATGACCTGGCTGGCCCTCGAGCCGCTGAGTCGGGGCGAACTGCGCCTGCCCTTCGCCGACCACCGACTCGCACCCATCGCGGGCTACGACGTGGCGGAGCTGTGCGTGAAGATCCTGACCGACCCGGAGCCGCACATCGCGAAGTCCTACGACCTCAACGGCCCGGAGTGGAAGGACATGCACGGTTTCGCGGAGGACTACGCCGCCGTACTGGGACGCCCGGTCACCTACGTTCCCGAAGACGTCGAGACCTGGAACGCCACCTACATCGACACCGCCCTGGGCGCGCTCCCGCACACCGCGGAGCATCTGAAGACGCTGACCAGGCTGATGGGCGGCGGCGGTTATCGCGGCACCACCGACCAACTCGCGACGCTGCTCGGGCGCCCGCCGAAGACGGTGCGCTGGGCACTGGAGAACCATCCGCGCATCCGGAAGCTGGCCGCTGCCTGAGCCGTCGGCGGCCCAGCGAGGAAGCGACAGCGGCAGCGGTGTTGGCCGGGCCTCACCGGGCAGCGCACGCAAGGCCGGCCGGTCAGGGGCAGACCGAGCCGTGGTGGTTGGCTGCCTCTCAAGGAGGGCGCGGGGCTGTCGCCCCGCGCCACGGATCGCGGCCAACGGCGCTGTGAGGGCGTTGGGTGCCGAGGCGGACGTATCTGCCGTCAGGGCTTGTGCGCCCCGGGGATCAGGCGCGTTGTGCGCCCCGGCCCGCCAACTGGGCCTTCTGCGGGAGGTCATGCGCGGACAGGTTCCATGCCGCGACGGCGAACTCTCCGCGCCCTGCCCCTGTCGTGCGGGCCTGGAGCCGCCACGGTCCGTCAGTGGACGGGTAGAACCTCAGGGTGAGGACCTGTTCGTCGGCCAGGTAGACCTCGGCTATCGAGCGGTCCACGATCACCCGGAGTTCGACCGGGGTGTTGGGGCGTGCCGCAGCAGGGCACGGCGCGGTGTACGTCCCTCCCCGTGCCCGAGTGTCCGGCGAGGCGTGGGTGCGGTCGACGACGAGGCGGCCTGTCGTGGGGTCGAGGCTGATGTCGAGGTACTCGGAGTCGTCGGTCGAGGTGATCAGGCGCAGCCCGCTGGTGCCGGTGGGGTCCGGTGTCAGGGCGGCGGTGAGGTCGAAGGTGTGGCTGACCTGGCCGAGTTCGGCCGGCTCGGTCCGTGTGATGTGGCCGGTTCCGTGGAGGACGCGCGGGCCGCGCAGGGCCAGCAGTTCGCGGGCGGGGCGCTGGGCGAGGGTTCCGTCGGCGGTGAGGCTGATCTCTCTGGGCAGCGTGAGGACGCCTGCCCAGCCCGCTTCGTGCGTCCAGGCGTCGTCCCGGGCTTCCCAGGCCCAGCCCCACATCAGCCAGCGGTCTTCTCCGGGGGCCTTGAGCAGGGCGGGGGCGTAGAAGTCGGGGCCGTGGTCCAGTGGCACGGGAGCCGTGGCCGCCTCGAAGCGTCCGTCGTTCTCCCGGCCGGTGATGACGGTGGTGTGGCTGGGGCCGCCCTGAGGGGTCCAGTCGCTGAGGATCAGGGCGCTTCGGTCGCCGAAGGTGGCGTACTGGGGGCATTCCCAGCCGATCGGGCCCGTGCCGGCGGTGGTGTCGCTGGTGTGGAAGGGGCCTCGGTAGGACCAGTGCTCCAGGTCGTCGGACTCGTACAGCAGCGCCGCGGCGCGGCCGTCGTCGAGGGCGGAGCCGACCAGCATCCGCCAGCGGTCGTCCTGCCGCCAGACGTAGGGGTCCCGGTACATGGTGGTGCCGGCGGGTGGCTCGGGGATGAGCAGGTGAGGGCGCTTGGCCCAGGTGCGGCCGTTGTCGTGCGACGCGGCCGTGGTGACGGGCTGCCACCAGCGGTCGTCGCGGTGGGCGGAGTAGAAGGCCACGATGCGGCCCTCGACGGAGACGGCGTTGCCCGAGTAGCAGCCGTCGGCGTCGTAGCCGCCGGGCGTGGGGGCGAGGGCAACGGGGAGGGGCTCCCAGGTGAGCAGGTCGGGGCTCCGGTAGTGGCCCCAGTGCATGTTCGCGTGCTGGGGGCCGTGCGGGTTGTACTGGAAGAAGACGTGGTAATAGCCGTCGTGGAAGACCAGGCCGTTGGGGTCGTTGATCCAGTTGCGGGGCGGTCGCAGATGGACCGCGGGCAGGTGGGGGTCGGCGGGCGACGTGGACACACGGAGCCTTTCTCAGGGCGTGCGAAGCGCACGGAAGTCATGAGGACGCGGCGGAACCGTCAGTGCGGTGCGGGGGTCAGCCCTTGACGCCGGTGGAGGCGATGCTGTTGACGAACGACCGCTGGAACGCCACGAACAGGGCGAGGATCGGCACGGTGATCATGGACGAGTAGGCCATGATCTGGCCCCAGCCCACGTTGAGCTGGAAGAAGTAGGAGATGCCGACCATCACCGGTCGCAGTTCCTCGCTCTGGACGACCATCAGCGGCCACAGGTAGGAGTTCCAGGCGGGCAGGAAGGTGAGGATGGCGACGGTGGCGACGGCCGGGCCGGACAGGGGCATCACGATGCGGCGGTAGATGGTGAACCAGCCGGCGCCGTCCATGATCGCCGCTTCGTCGAGTTCCTTGGGGATGCTCTGGAAGAACTGGTGGAAGAAGAAGATCGAGAAGGCATTGGCGGCGAACGGGAGGATCTGCACCTGGTAGGTGTCCATCCATCCGGTGGTCCACTCCAGGTGGAAGCCGTTCACGCGCAGCAGCGGCAGTTGGTTGACCCACCACACCAGCGGCAGCGCGAAGGTCTCGAACGGCACGATGAGGGTGGCGATGACGGTGGTCAGGACGAGCCTGCGGCCCGGCCATTGCATGCGTGAGAGCGCGAAGGCGGCCAGGCTGTTGATGATGACGCCGAGGACCACCGTGATCGAGGAGATCAGCACGGAGTTCAGCAGGAACCGTGCCGCGGGGACCCGGTCGAACATGGCCGTGTAGTTGTCCAGCGACAGGGCGCCGACCGGGAGGAAGGCGCGCGGGGAGCCGAGGTCGCCGAAGATCTGGTCGTCGGTCTTGAGCGACGAGACCAGCATGAAGAGCAGGGGGAGTGCGAAGACCAGGGCCAGGACGATGCGGCCGGCGTGGCCGCTGATCCGCTTGAGGAGGGAGGTCATGTCAGTCCTTCTCCCGGGTCAGGAACCGCTGGATGAGCGACACGGTCAGGACGAGCAGGAAGAAGACCAGTGAGATGGCCGCCGCGTAGGCGGTCTGCTGCTGGTCGTAGCCGGTGCGCACCGCCTGGAAGACGACGGTGGTGGTGGAGTCGAGCGGGCCGCCCTGGGTCATCACCCTGATCTGGGTGAAGAGGCTGAACGCCGCGATGGTGATGGTGACGAGCACGAAGGTGCGTGTGGCGCGCAGTCCGGGCCAGGTGACGTGGCGGAAGCGGTGCCAGGGGGTGGCTCCGTCGAGTTCGGCGGCCTCGTACAGCTCGGCGGGGATGGTCTGGAGACCGGCCAGCCAGATGATCATGTGGAAGCCGACGCCTTGCCAGACCGACATCAAGATGATGGCGGGCATCGCGGTGGCCGGGTCACCCAGCCAGTCCGGGCCCTGGACATGGCCGAGGGTGAGCGTCGAGATGACGCGGTTGACCAGGCCGTCCTCGCGGTAGAGGAAGGTCCACAGGAGGGACACCACAACCATCGAGGTGACGACCGGCAGGAAGTAGACGGTGCGGAAGAAGTTGACGCCCCGCACTTTCGCGTTGACGAGCAGCGCCAGGACCAGGGCGAGGCCGGCCTGGAGCGGTACGACGACCACGGCGAAGTACACCGTGTTGCGCAGGGACTTGTAGAAGACCGGGTCTTCGAAGAGCTGGGTGAAGTTCCTCAGGCCCACGAAGCGGGCCGGGGTGGGCGAGATGAGCCTCGCGTCGGTGAAGGCCAGAGCGAAGGCGAGGGCGACCGGTACGACGAGAAAGACGATCAGCAGCACGACGGCCGGGGTGGCCATGCCGAGGGCGGTGAGGCTCTCACGGCGACGGGCGTTGTTCGTGCGGGTTCGCCGGACCGGACGCAGCCGCTCGGGGGCTGCGGTGTTGGTGGTCACGGTATCTCCAGGGAGCCGGTCCGGTTCGGGCGGTGCGGTCGGGGGCCCGAACCGGACCGGGGCGGGTCAGCCTGAGTAGTTGTTGTTCGTCTTCAGGTTGTTGTCGATGTTCTTCGCGGCCTGGCCGAGGGCGGTCTTGGGGTCGGCTCCCGCGAGGATGTCCTGGGCCGCCTTCTGGAACTCGGTGGAGATGTAGGGGTAGGCCGGGGTGACCGGGCGCAGCGTCGCGTACTTCTGCGCGAACCGGCCGAGCACGGCGAACTTTCCGCCCGGCCGGTAGTCCTCGATCTGTGTGGCTGCCTCGTCGGTCGCGGGGATGGTGCTGGTGGCCTTGGCGTAGTCGACGAAGTACTTGGTCTGGCGGGAGAACTTCAGCCACTCCTGAGCGCCGTCCTTGTTGGAGCAGGTGGAGCTCATGGCCCACTGCCAGGAGGCGCCGCCGATCTTCGGGCCCTTGCCGAAGTCGACCGGCGGGATGATCGCCAGGTCGTCGCCGAGCTTCTCGGCGTTCTTGGCCGCGTTCCAGCTGCCGTCCCACTGGATGGCGCTCTTGCCGGCCAGGAAGTCCTTGTTGGGGTCGGCGCCGGATTTCTTGGCCAGGTAGCCCTTGGTCACCAACGAGCGGAACCAGTTGCCCCACTCCACGGACTCCTTGCCGTCGAGGGTGCCGGAGGCGGTCTTGTACCCGTCGCGGTCGATGAGGTCGCCGCCGAAGCTCTGAAGCTGTGGGGAGTAGGCGTACGGCCACCACTCGCCGCTGCCTCCGGTGCCCATCTCCAGCGGGTAGGCGAACTTGCCGCTCTTCTTCAGCTTGGCCAGGGCGGCGTCGAACTCGCCCTTGGTCCAGGGCTTGTCCATGGTGGGGATGCGGATGCCGTTCTCGTTCAGGACGGACTTGCGGGCGAAGAAGGCCAAGGAGACGTCGTAGAAACCGAAGGAGTAGAGCTTGTCCCGGTAGGTTCCGACGGTGCTGTCGAGCTGGTCGGACACCGGGACCTCGCTGCCGGCGACGTCGATGGGGGCCAGGTAGCCGCCCCAGGCCCAGTTCGCCACGTTGGGGCCGTCCACGTCGAGCAGGCAGGGCAGCTTGCGGGCCGAGGCGGCGGCCACGACGGAGTTGTTGTAGTCGGTCTGTGGGAACGACTGCAACTTGACCGTGTACTTGTCCTGGGAGCCGTTGAAGTCCTTGATGATCTTCTTGACGACATCGAGCTCGGCCGAGTTGCCGGCGTTGTGCGTCCACAGGGTCAGCGTGTCACCGCTGGCCCCGGACGAGTTCCCGCCACTGCCGGACGCGCAGCCGGCGACGAGTGCGGTCGCCGCCGCGGCGGCTACACTCGCAGCAGCGAGGCGCCTTGTTCTGAACACCACGAGGTTCCTCCATCTCACGGAGGCGGGTCTTGCAGGACCCGCCCTGGGCGACCGGTTGCGACGGTCGCTGTTCTTGGTGGCCGTCCCGCCGCCCGCTCCGGAACCATCGGAACGGGCGGCGGGACGACTGTTTTGCGGTGCCGGTGTCACCGCCCGGCGGGGGCCCCGAGCGAGGCGCGCTCCCGCAGCGGCATGGGCACGCGGTGTACGGCCGCCTCAAGCGGCCCGCCGCGGAGGATCAGTTCCACGGCGAGGCGTCCGAGCTGGTGGTGCGGCAGTTTCAGCGTGGTGAGCGCAGGCCGCAGCACGGAGGCGATGTCCTGGTCGTCGAACGAGATCACCGACACGTCGCCCGGCACCGACAGTCCCGCCTCGCCCAGTGCCTGGTAGGCGCCGAAGGACACCCTGTCGGCCAGGCACACCAGGGCCCGGGGGCGGGTCCCGGCCGCCAGCAGGGCGGACACCTCCCGGTAGCCGTCCAGGGTGTCCCAGTCGCACTCGATGACGCCGTCGAGGCGGGCGCCGCCCTCGCGGAGCACTTCCTCCAGGCCGCGCATGCGCTCGTTGCCGGCGATGATCCCCTCGGGGGTGGCCGGGACGGCCTGGTGGCCGCCGATCGCCCAGATGCCCTCGGTGTGACCGGCCGTCAGCAGGGCGCGGGCCGCGTCCCGGCCGGCCTCCAGTTCGTCGGGGACCACGGAGGGCGCGTCGAAGCCGGGGGCCAGGCAGTTCAGCAGCACGACGCGGCGCCCGAACAGCTCCTTGGGGGGAGTGACGTACCGGGTGAACATCGTCGCGTAGATCACCGCGTCGACCTGGCGGTCCAGCAGCGCGTGGACCAGCGAGGACTCGGCGGCGCGGTCGCCGCCGGCTTCCGTGATGAACAGCAGGTGGTCCTGCTCGCGGGCGGCCTCCATGGCGCCGCGGATGACGTCGCCGGCGAACGGAGTGGTGGTGATCCGGTCCGAGACGAGTCCGATGGTCTGCGTGGACTTCGTCCGCAGGCTTCGTGCGGTGACGTTCGGGCGGTAGCCCAGCTGCCTGGCCGCTTCCAGGACCCGTTCCCGGGAGGCGTCGGAGATGCGCATGTCGGTGCGGCCGGACAGGGCGAACGACGCGGTCGTCGGCGATACGCCCGCCTCGCGGGCGACGTCGGCCATGGTCACGCGGCGTTCGGACATCGGTGGATCAGCTCCGCTCGGCTAAATCGGATTAGCAAGATGCGATGAGAGTGCTTCACCTGTCATGCGGTGTCAACACCCCGGACATCTCGCCTGCGTAACGGTGCCTTTTCATAGCGATTTGCGCACCTCTGGGTGGCGCGAAGTCGAAATTCGTATGCGTTAGCTCTTGCTTTAGCGGCGACGGCGCCCGAACCATGCCGACTCATCACCTAAATCGAATTGGCAGGCCGTCAGGTCGCCCTCTGTCACGCAGCCCAGGAGGCAGCATGAGGAGAAGAACAGCCCTTGGGGTCGTATCCGCCGCAGTCGGCGGTGCCGTCGTACCGCTCTCGTTCGCCCCCGCCTTCGCCGCCACCGGCGATCGGTCCGGCCCTCAAGAGCCCACCGCTCGTTGGGACTTCGACGAACGGTCCGGCGCCCTCACCCGCGAGGCGGTCTCCGGATCGGCCACCCCGGTGGACTACGTCTTCAACGACGCCCGGTACAAGCCCGACAGCGACCCCGTACGCCGCCGTGGCGTGCGCGGCAGGGCCCTGTACTTCGACGGCTACTCCACCTGCGTCACCGCCGAGGGGCCCGGTGGGCTCGACCTCGCCGGCGGTATGACCGTCGACGTGTGGATCGCCCCCTACGCCTACGAGCACGGCATCGACGGCAAGCCTCAGGCCCTGGTCAACCAGCACGACCCGGGCGCGAGGACCGGCTTCCTGCTCGGACTGCGCCGCTTCGGGCAGATCGTCTTCCAGCTGGGCTTCGGCACCGACCTGATCGAGGTCAAGGGCGCCCCGGACCGGCCGGCCGCCAAGGGCAGATGGAGCCACGTCACGGCCACCTACGACCCGCCCGCCCACCAACTGCGCCTCTACCTCGACGGACACCTGATCGGCACCGCCGCCACCCCGGACAAGACCCCCGAGCCGGCTCCCGGCGAACCGCTCCTCATCGGGAAGCACAACCGTCCGACCCTGCTCAACGGCGAGTTCCACGCCAACATGTACATGGGCCTGATGGACAGCCTCGTGATCCGCCCGGGCGCCCTGGACGACGCGACGGCCCAGCGCGAGCACGCCGAGAAGGTCGCCGCACTGCCCGGTCACCGTGTGCCCCGCCCGGACCTGACCCCCCACCGGACCCGTTTCGACGGCGACCGGCACCGTCCCCAGTTACACCTGCTGCCGCCCTGGCACTGGATGAACGAGCCGCACGCGCCCGTGTACTTCAAGGGCAAGTACCACCTCTTCTACCAGCACGATCCGCTCGGACCGTTCTGGGGCCAGATCCACTGGGGGCACGCCGTCAGCACCGACCTGGTGCACTGGCGTGACCTCCCCATCGCCCTCGCCCCCGCCGCGGACTCGGCCGGCCCGGACGGCATCTGGTCGGGCTCCGCCTGCGTCGACGGCGAGCGCGGACCGGTCCTGTTCTTCACCGGCGGCGACGACCGGCTGCCCTACCGCCAGCGCACCGGGCTCGCCGTGTCCACCTATCAGGCCGACGCCGACACCGACCTGCCCACCTGGACGATGCGCTCCGAACCGGTCACCGAAGCCCCGGCCGGTCTCCCGGCCGGCCCGGGAACCGCGTGGGCGGAGAACTTCCGCGACCCGTTCGTCTGGCAGGAGGACGGCATCTGGTACCAGCTCGTCGGCAGCGGCATCGTCGACTACGACGGCGCACAGGTCACCCGCAAGTACGGCGGAACCGCTCTGCTCCACACCGCCCGCAGACCCGAAGGGCCCTGGACGTACCAGGGTCCGCTGCACTGGAACGACCTCGCCGCTCTGCCCGAGCCCGGTGAGGTGTGGGAGCTTCCGGTGCTTCTCCCGCTCCCCGGCCCCCGCGGCGGGCGCACCGGCAAGCACATCCTGCTGATCTCTCCATGGTGGGAAGGATTCAACCCGAACGCCGTCAAGCACACCTACTACTGGATCGGCACCTTCGACAAGCGCGAGCACCGCTTCGTGCCCGACCACGACAAGCCCCGCGAGTTCGACTTCGGTGAGCACTTCACCGGCCCGTCCGGCTTCGTCACCCCCGACGGCAGGTCCGTGGTCTTCAGCATCACCCAGGACCGTCGCACCGAGCAGCAGCACGCCCAGTCCGGCTGGGCGCACAACGCCGGCATGCCCGTGTCCGTCTCCCTGCGCCAGGACGGCACCCTCGGGGTCGAACCGATCGCCGAGGCCGCGAGTCTGCGGGGCCCGCGACTCGCCCGCATCCGGCAGACCTCGGTGGCGGAAGCGAACCGGCGCCTCGCCGACGTCCGCGGCGACCTGCTGGACATCAGCGCCGTCATCGAGCCGCGCGGCGCACGGACGATCACCCTGGCGGTCCGGGCCTGCGCCGACGGCACCGAGGAGACCCTGCTGACCTACGACACGGTCGAGCGGCGTTTCCTGATCGACCGAGGCCGCTCCAGCCTCGACCCGGACGTCCGCAAGGGCATCCACGGCGGCAGCGTGGACCTCGACGGCGGGCTCCTCACGCTCAGGGTCCTGCTCGACCGCTCGATGCTGGAGGCGTACGTCAACGGCACCAACAGCATCACCAGCCGTGTCTACCCCACCCGAGAGGACGCCACCGGCCTGCGCCTGACCAGCGAGGGCGGATCGGCGCGCGTCGTGTCCCTGGACGTCTGGCGCATGAACGGCGCCTACGACACGCCGGCCGCACCCGCCGCGTACGATCCGCCGCGCCCGGCGGACGTCGACGCACTGCCCAACCACGACTTCGCCACCGGCGACCTGACCGGATGGACCGTCGTCTCCGGCACGACCTTCAGCGACGCCAACGTCACCACCCGCACCGACTGGGGCTGGGGCGGACCCTTCTACCAGGCCGAGACCGAGGACGACCCGACCGGCCACCACCTGTGGGGCTTCAACCCCTCTGGAGGCGGCGACGGCGCCACCGGCGTCCTGCGCTCCACCACCGTCGTCCTCGGCGGCGACGGCGTGATCGACCTGCTCGTGTCCGGCGGCGACGACCCCGACCGGCTCTACGCGGCAGCCGTCCGGGCCGACGACGGCAAGGTACTGGCCAAGGCCACCGGCCGCAGCACCGAGCAGTACCGCCGCGTCGTCCTCGACCTCTCCGCACACATCGGCGACCGGATCTGCATCGAGGTCGTCGACCGGGCCGACGGCGGCTGGGGCCACATCAACGTCGCCGACGTCAACGTCCCCGTCCGACGCTCCTGAACCCCGGCCCCGCCCCACATACGCGTAGCACCCGGGCAGTGCCGCGCCTCGGGGCCGGCGTCCCGCTCCGCCCGACCAACCCCACCCCACACCGACGGAGGTTCGTATGCGAACCCGTGCACCATCGCGGTCCACGACCAGAAGCAGTCTGATACGGCTGCTGCTCGCGCTCGCGATATGCCTGGGCCTGACGTCTCCCCTGATGACGCAGAGCGCCGACGCGACCGGAACCAGCCTGTCGAACCCCGGTTTCGAGACCGGCGACCTCAGCGGCTGGACCACCACCGGAACCGCCTTCACCGGGGCCGTCACCGACGCCCCGGGCTGGGGGTGGGGCTGCTGCTTCAACCAGCAGGGCTCCTACCACGTGTGGGGGTTCGCCGCGGGTGGTGACGCCGCCACCGGGACGGTGACGTCCGAGCCGTTCACCCTCACCGGCACCGGCATGGTCAGCGTCCTGGTCTCCGGCGGCCGTAACGAGAACGATCTACACGTCGCCCTGACCACCCTCGACGGAACCGTCCTGTACAAAGCCACCGGCACCGACGACGAAGCGTATCGCCGCGTCACCTGGGACGCCCGCGAACACCTCGGCGAGCAACTGCGCGTCACCGCCGTGGACAGGGCCACCGGCGGCTGGGGTCACATCAACCTCGACGACGTCCGCGTCGGCACCGACCCCGCACCCGATCCCTCCGAGAGCGGACTCGCCGCCCACTGGGACTTCAGCGAGGGCCATGGCACCACGACCAGGGAGAAGGTCAGCCAGGCCGCCGACCCCATCAGCTACGTCTTCAACGACGCGCAGTACAAGCCGGACAGCGACCCGCTCTGGCGCCCGAAGAACGAGGCCGACGGTGTGCTCTCCGGCGCCCTGCTCTTCGACGGCTACTCCACCTGGGTCACCCGGGCCGCGTCGCAGACGCACTTGTCCACCGACGGCCTGACCGTCGAGGCGTGGGTCGCGCCGCGTGCGTTCGAATGGGGCGACGACGGCAAGCCGTCCGCCGTCGTCAACCAGCAGGACAAGGCGGCCAAGCGGGGATTCTCCCTCGGCGTCGGCCGACACGGCAGGTGGCAGTTCGGCATCGGAACCGGCGACGCATGGTACGAGGTGACGGTCCCGAAGTCGGCGGCCCTGGCCGCGGGCAAGTGGGCGCACCTGTCGGCCGTGTTCGCGCCGGGCGAGGGGGCCATCAGGCTCTTCCTCAACGGTGAGCAGGTCGCCCAGACCGCCATCCCCACCAACGCGCGGCTGGCCGAGGCCGACGTTCCCGTGATCATCGGCCGCCACAACCAGCCCGCCATCATCAACGGCACCTTCGCCGTCAACATGTTCAACGGGCTCATCGACGAGGTGAAGGTCCACAACAGCGCCCTCACCCCGGCGTCGGTCACAGCCGGGCACCAGAAGGACGTACAGACCTTCGCGGGCGGCATCACTCCCAAGGCGCGGATGGAGATGGACCGCTCCCGCTACGACGGTGACCGCTACCGTCCCGGCTACCACTTCACCGCCCCGAACCACTGGATGAACGAACCCCACGCCCCCATCCAGTACAAGGGCAAGTACCACCTCTTCTACCAGCACAACTCCCACGGCCCCTACTGGCACAACATCGCCTGGGGACACGCGGTGAGCGAGGACCTGGTCCACTGGCGCGACCTGCCCGTCGCCCTCGCGCCCACAGAGGACAGCGTGGCCCCCGACGGAGTCTGGTCCGGCGACGCCGCCTACGACGAGAACGGCGTGCCCGTCCTGCTCTTCACCGCCGGCAACGACTCCCAGCGCCCCAACCAGGCGACCGGACTCGCCCGCCCCGTCGACCCCGCCGACAGCGACCTGGTCGAGTGGAAGATGCATCCCACCCTCGTCACCAGCCAGAGCGCCGACCTGAACGTCGGCGCCGGACGCAAGGTCCGCTTCGGCGACTTCCGCGACCCGTTCGTCTGGAAGGAGGGAGACACCTGGTTCCAGCTGATGGGCTCCGGCATCCAGACCACCTCGGGCACCGACGTCGGCGGCACCGCCCTCCTCTACACCTCCAAGAACCTCACCGACTGGACCTACTCCGGCCCCCTCATGGTCGGCGACGTGGCAGCCCACCCCAAGACCGGCCAGGTCTGGGAACTGCCCACCTTCCTGCCCATCGGAAAGGACGCCCAAGGCCGCGAGCGCCGGGCCCTGCTCATCAACCCGGCCTTCCCCGCCGGCCCCGGCGAGTACAGCAGCAAGTACGTCTACTACTGGGTCGGCACCTGGGACGCCCAGGCCCGCCGCTGGACCCCCGACACCACCGAGCCCCGGCTCATGGACTACGGCGACCACTTCACCGGCCCCAGCGGAACGGTGGACGACAAGGGCCGCTCCCTCGTCTTCAGCATCGCCCAGGACCGACGCACCGAACGTGCCCACTACGACGCCGGCTGGGCCCACAACGCGGGCCTGCCCATCGAGCTGTCCATGCGGCCGGACGGGGACCTCGGATTCCGCCCCGTGGAGGAGGTTTCCCGCCTTCACACCGGCGAGCCGCTCCTGGACATCAGCGCCCCGACCTCCCTCGCCGACGCCAACACCCGGCTGGCCGGCATCAAGGGGGACATGCTCCACATCAAGCTGACTCTGGAGCGAGGCAGCGCCGACATGTTCGGCCTCGACGTGCTCCGCAGTCCCTCAGACGAGGAACGGACCCGCCTGTTCTACGACGCCCCTGCGGGACAGCTGGGCGTGGACCGGACACGGTCCGGGAACAACTCCAGCGCCGAGCCCAGCTTCGGCATCCACAAGGGCCCGCTGGCTCTCTCCAACGGCACCCTGACCCTCGACGTGTTCCTCGACCGCTCGATGATCGAGGCGTACGCGAACAACCACAAGTCCATCACCACCCGCGCCTACCCCTTCCGACAGGACTCCCTCGGCCTGCGCCTCTTCGGCGACGGCAGCACCGTCAAGTCCATGACCATCTGGAAGATGGGCAACATGACCGGATGACCACCTAGCCCGACCGACCGCACGAGCCGTTCAGCAACTTCGGACACCCACCGCGCCCGGTCCCCAGACTTCACTGGGGACCGGGCCCTGCCTTCCGCTGAGTTGGCGCACTACGGGGATCACATGCGCCGGTGGTACCGGGCCGCGCGGGACAGGGTTACGGCAGGGGCGGGTAGGCGTTCTGCATGAGCTGCTGGAACTGGGCGGAGAACCAGTGCCCGGCGAGCGGTGCGTTGGCCAGCGCGCCGGTGGGGTTGTTGCCGTTGCGGGCGTTGCCGCCGTAGGTGGGATCGCACATCCGGTCGAAGCCCTTGCCCTCGTCGTTGGGGATGGCGGCGCTGTTGCCGTCGGACTCCCCCGGGGGCTTGACCCACACGTAGGCGTCGATCCCGGCGGCGGGCGCCGCGGTGGGTCGCTCACCGATTCCGGCACCGCTCTGGTTGCACCAGTTGCCGGCATGGATGCGCCGGTCGACGCGGCTGCCGTCGACGTAGGCATCCACGGAGGTCAGCGGGCCGGGGCCGGCGGGCCGGGCGGATCCGCCCCAGCCGTTGCGCGAGGTGTCGATCAGCATGCCGAGACCGGAGTCGAACCCGGCCGCGACCAGCTTGTCCCGCAGCCCGAGCGCGAACGACTGCTCGTCCACGTACTGGTTCCAGTCCACCCACTTCGACTGGCGTATGGTCTGCCCGTTCACCGAGTCGGTGACCTTGAAGTTGGGCTCCTTGGCAGGGCTGTAGTTGGCGGTGTTGACGATGAAGCCGGTCACATCGCTCATGCTCGCGCCGTTGGAGGTGGCGACCTTGGCGAACTCCTGTACCGACGGGCCCAGGTTGCTGTCCCAGCCGAGCCATCCGTGGTGGCCCGCGTCGATGTAGTTGTAGACGTTCGCCAGAGCACCGAGCTTGTCCAGGGCGTAGGAGACGCCCTTCTCGTAGTTGCCGTTGCTCTTCATGGTCACGCACGCGTCGGTGGTGGTGTTGGTCCCGCCCGCGTTGGTCACCAGGTTGGGCAGCGAGTCGGGCTCGATGACGGTGGCGATCCGCAGGCCCGCGTACTTCGACTCGGACAGGATCGAGGTGATCGGGTCGATGTACTGGGACTTGTACTTGTCGAGGTCGTTCGGTCCCAGTTCGCCGTTGGAGGCCAGGGCCGCGCAGTCACGACCGGGCAGGTCGTAGATGACCAGCTGGACGACGAGTTCACCGCTCCCCTTCTGCTTCAGCGCCTCGTCCAGGTGAGCGCGCAGACCCATGCCGCCGTTGACGCCGTTGATGGCGGCGATCCGGTCCAGCCACACGGCGGTCGGCTGGCTGGAGATACGGCTGCCGCCCGGCTCGGCGGCCGCCTTCGCGGACCACTCGGGGTTCACGTACACCTTGGCGCCGACATAGGGGTTGGCCGCCTTCGACCCGCCGGGTCCGGGGTCGGTCGGCCCGGGGTCCGTAGGTCCGGGGTCCGTCGGTCCGGGGTCGGTCGGCCCGCCACCGTCCACGTTGCAGGCCACGCCGTCGAGAGTGAACGTGGCCGGAATCGCGTTGGTCCCGCTGTAGGACGCCTGGAAACCGAAGCTGGCCGAACCACCGGTGCCGAGCGTGCCGTTGTAGCTCTCGTTGGCGGCCGTGACGGAGGCGCCACTCTGGCTGACCTTCGCGTTCCAGCCGTTGCTGATCTTCTGGTTCCCGGCGTACGACCACTTCAGCGACCAACTCGACTTGGCCGCGCCGTTGTTGGTGATGGTGACGGCGGCGGTGAAGCCGGTGTCCCACTGGTTCTGCACCTTGTAGTCCACCGTGCAGGGCGCGGCCGCGGTGCTGGCGCCGGCAGGCCCGGCGATGAGCGCGGCGCCGGAGGTCCCGGTGAGCAGGGCCAGCGCGGTGAGCAGTGACATTCTTGTGCGACTCATGAGAGGAGTTCCTTCTCCTTCTGGGTGCGAGCGGCTCCAACGCGGGCAGGCGATCGCCTGCCCGGAGCGGTAAGGGTGCAACTGCCGCCATCAGGGCAGGGGCAGGCGTTCGGTCGAGATGCCCACGGAGTGAAAGCGGTCCCGTCGGATCACTGCGCGGCGGCCATGTGCCCGGTGGTGGACAGGTGTTGGGGTGATGGCGTGCTGGGCGGCCTGCGGTCAGGCGCTGGGCAGCGCTGAAGCGGTAGCCGTGTGCGGGTTCGCCGACGAACGCCGTGTGCCACAGGCGTCGACGAGGCCGAAATGAGCGCAGCCCGCAGGGGCGGCGATGAGAGGTGCTGTGTGCGGGGGGTGCCGCATGAGCGAGTCCTTTCAGCCGGGCGCATCGTGATGGCTGCGCCTAGTGATGGAACCGCTCCCACTGGTGCGACGGACGCTAGCGCCAACGGCCGCAGTTTCACAGGGTGGTTGCTAAGTTTTTTGTACAGCGAATCGGTTCGAACGATTCAACTCCTCAACGTATTGACGTGAACGGTGTCCGTCCTCAATATGGGAGCGCTCCCACTGGTTCAGGCCTTGACCCCCCACCGAGCCGTATACGGCGAGGAGGAACCAGCACATGGATCCCGGACGTAATCGCAGAGCCGCGCGGCGGTTGTGGACTGCCGTCGCAGCCGCGTTCGCCCTTCCCCTGTCCATGCTCGCGACCGGCCCAACGCCTGCTCAGGCGGCGGGTGTTCAGTGCAGCGTCGACTACAGGACCAACGACTGGGGCTCCGGCTTCACCGTCGATCTCACCCTCACCAACCGCGGCACCGACGCCATCAACGGCTGGACCGTGACGTACGGCTACACGGGCAACCAGAAGCTCGTGAACGGCTGGAACGGCACGTGGTCGCAGTCGGGCCAGACGGTCACGGTGCAGAACGCCTCGCACAACGCCACCATCGCCGCAGGTGCCGCCGTGTCCGCGGGCGCACAGTTCGGCTACAGCGGAACCAACGCCGCGCCCACCTCCTTCGCGGTCAACGGCACGCCCTGCAACGGTGCGCACCAGCCCCCGATGACCGTGCTGACCAGCCCCAAGCCGGGTGCGGTCTACACCAAGGGAGACCCGGTCCCGCTCGCCGCTACCGCGGTGGCCGCCGACAACGCCACGATCAGCAAGGTGGAGTTCTACGACGACACCACCCTGCTCGGGACCGACACGAGTGCCCCGTACTCGCTGTCCGTTTCAGATTTGACCGTGGGCAGTCATTCCCTGGTGGCGAAGGCGTACGACAGCCTGGGCGCCTCCGGAGAGTCCACGCCGGTCGGCGTCAATGTCGCGGCGGGGCCGGCCCTTGTCCTGTCGCCCGGCCAACTCGCCGTGCAGCAGGGCAAGACGGGAACCTTCTCGGTGAAGCTCTCCACGCAGCCGGCCTCGAACGTGACCGTGAGCGTGGAGCGTACAAGCGGCAACACCGGTCTGTCCGTGACCAGCGGCTCGTCGTTGACCTTCACGCCGTCCAACTGGAACACCGCGCAGCAGGTGACCGTGACCGCGGACTCCTCGGGGACCGGCGCGGCCACGTTCACGGCAACAGCCACCGGCTACGCGAAGGCGACCGTCGCCGTCACGGAGCTGGCCGCGTCCAAGACGTACGACGCGCGCTTCCTGGACCTCTACGGCAAGATCACCGATCCTGCGAACGGTTACTTCTCCCCGCAGGGCATTCCGTACCACTCGGTGGAGACGCTGATCGTCGAGGCGCCGGACCAGGGCCACGAGACGACATCGGAGGCCTACGGTTATCTGCTGTGGTTGCAGGCGATGTACGGCAGGGTCACGGGGGACTGGTCCAAGTTCAACGGTGCCTGGGCCCTGATGGAGAAGTACATGATCCCCACCCATGCCGACCAGCCCACCAGCGGCTTCTACAACGCCTCCAAGCCGGCCACCTACGCGCCGGAGGCGGACACACCGAACGAGTACCCGGTGAAGCTCGATGCGTCGGTCTCCGTCGGAACGGACCCGATCGCGGGCGAGCTGAAGTCGGCGTACGGCACGGACGACGTCTACGGCATGCACTGGATCGAGGACGTGGACAACGTCTACGGCTTCGGCAACACGCCGGGCGGCGACTGCGAGGCCGGCCCCACGGCGAGCGGGGCGTCGTACCTGAACACCTTCCAGCGCGGTCCTCAGGAATCGGTCTGGGAGACGGTGCCGCAGCCGACCTGCGACGCCTTCAAGTACGGCGGCAAGAACGGCTATCTGGACCTGTTCACCGGAGACAGCTCCTACGCCAAGCAGTGGAAGTACACGGACGCACCGGACGCCGACGCGCGTGCCGTGCAGGCCGCGTACTGGGCTGACGTCTGGGCGAAGGAACAGGGCAAGGGCGGCGACGTGTCGGCCACCGTCGCCAAGGCGGCCAAGATGGGCGACTACCTGCGGTACGCCATGTTCGACAAGTACTTCAAGAAGATCGGCAACTGCGTAGGCCCGACCGCCTGCCCGGCCGGCACCGGCAAGGACGCCTTGCACTACCTGCTGTCCTGGTACTACGCCTGGGGCGGCGCCGCCGACACCAGCGCCGGCTGGGCCTGGCGCATCGGCTCCAGTCACGCCCACAGCGGCTACCAGAACCCTCTCGCGGCCTATGCGCTCAGCTCCTACGCCGACCTGAAGCCCAAGTCGGCGACGGGCGCGGGCGACTGGAGCAAGTCACTGCAACGCCAGATCGAGTTCTACCGGTGGTTGCAGTCGGACGAGGGGGCCATCGCGGGCGGGGCGACCAACAGCTGGCAGGGCCGTTACGCCACGCCGCCGTCGGGCACGCCGACCTTCTACGGGATGTACTACGACGAGAAGCCCGTCTACCACGACCCGCCCTCCAACCAGTGGTTCGGGTTCCAGGCGTGGTCGATGGAGCGGGTGGCCGAGCTCTACCAGCAGACGGGTAACGCCCAGGCCAAGCAGGTCCTCGACAAGTGGGTCAAGTGGGCGCTGTCCAAGACCACGATCAACCCGGACGGCACCTACCAGATCCCCTCCACGCTCCAGTGGTCGGGCAAGCCCGACACGTGGAACGCGTCAAGTCCCGGCTCCAACAGTGGACTTCACGTGACTGTCGCTGACTACACCAACGACGTCGGCGTGGCCGCCGCGTACGCCAAGACGCTCGCTTACTACGGGGCCAAATCCGGTGACGCGACGGCCAAGTCGACGGCGAAGGCCCTGCTGGACGGCATGTGGAACAACTACCGGGACAGCCTCGGCATAGCCGTCCCCGAGACCCGCACCGACTACGGCAGGTTCAATGACAGCGTCGACGTGCCGAGCGGCTGGACCGGCACCATGCCGAACGGTGACGCGATCAACTCCTCGTCGACCTTCCTTTCCCTCCGGTCCTTCTACAAGAACGATCCGGCATGGTCGAAGATCGAGGCTTACCTGAAGGGCGGAGCCGCCCCCGTCTTCACCTACCACCGGTTCTGGGCCCAGGCCGACATCGCACTGGCCATGGGCTCGTACGCGGAGCTCCTCGAATAGCCCCCGCCACGGCTCCGCGTACATGACCCCAGCCGCAGGCGGACGGGGTCACCTGGCCGGACGGCCCCGCCCCCCGGGGCTGTCCGGCACTCCGAAATCAGTGACGGCGCACCCGAATTGCTAGAGGACGACCCCTCACGCTCTTGTCAGGGGCATGCACGCAATCGTGATGGTCCGCATTTTGGGAGCGCTCCCAAATCTCTGGCCAACGCTCTGCCACTTCTTGAAAGCACCCGCGGAGGAACTGCATGCAACCCGTACAGCACAAGTCAGGAACACGAGCCCTGTGGGGCGCCGTGCTGACCGCTCTCGTCGCACTCGCGGCGCTGCTGGGCTCAGCCCCCGCATCGCAAGCCGACACGACGATCTGCGAGACGTTCGGCAGCACCACCATCCAGGGCCGCTACGTCGTGCAGAACAACCGCTGGGGGACCAGCGCCACTCAGTGCATCTCCGTCACGGACTCGGGATTCAGGATCACCCAGGCCGACGGCTCGGTTCCGACGAACGGTGCCCCGAAGTCGTACCCCTCCGTGTACAACGGCTGCCACTACACCAACTGTTCGCCCGGCACGAACCTCCCGGCCCGGCTCAGCTCCATCGCGAGCGCGCCCACGGGCATCTCCTACAGCTATGTGAGCGGTGCGGTCTACGACGCCGCGTACGACATCTGGCTGGACCCGACACCCCGCACCGACGGTGTGAACCGCACCGAGATCATGATCTGGTTCAACCGTGTGGGCTCCGTGCAGCCGGTGGGCTCACCCGTCGGTTCCGCCACCGTGGCCGGGCGTCAGTGGCAGGTGTGGTCCGGCAACAACGGCGGCAACGACGTCCTGTCCTTCGTCGCGCCGTCGGCGATCGACAGCTGGAACTTCGACGTGATGGACTTCGTCCGCCAGGCTGTCTCCCGCGGACTCGCCCAGGACAACTGGTACCTGACGAGCATTCAGGCAGGCTTCGAGCCCTGGCAGAACGGCGCGGGGCTGGCAGTCAACTCGTTCTCCTCCAGTGTGAACCTCGGCGGCGGCACCGGCGGAGGTACGGGCGGCTCGTCGGCCTGCAAGGTGGCCTACGGCACGAACGTGTGGCAGGGAGGGTTCACGGCGGACGTCACCGTGACCAATACGGGCTCCTCGCCCGTCGACGCGTGGAAACTCGCGTTCACCTTGCCGTCCGGGCAGAAGGTCACGAGTGCGTGGGGCGCCGGGATCTCCCCCTCGTCAGGAGCTGTGACGGCCGGCGGTATGGCCTACAACGCGTCCATCGCACCGGGCGGCCAGGTCTCCTTCGGGTTCCAGGGTACGTATGACGGAGCCTTCGCCAAGCCGTCCACGTTCAGCCTCAACGGCACGTCCTGCACCACCGCGTGAGGACACCGGTACGGACCGTCCGGTACCGGCCGTCCTGAGGGCCTGCCCGCGTACCACCGCGCGCACCCCGGCACCGCGGATCCACCCGGCTGACACGTCTACGGCTGGGCGGGTCCGCGGTTGCTTCCGGCGGGCTCCGCCGCAGCGGACACCACGATCGAGACTGTCCTTTCCGGCCGAGCCCGGTCGATCATGTACGGAAGCCATGTGCCCAGGTGCTCCGCCCCGTAAGATCGGTGATCTCGCGGGTGGGAGAGGTGGTCATGACCGGGCGACGACCTGGAGCGCCGACTCTGGAAGAGGTGGCTGCCCACGCCGGGGTGGGACGGGGCACGGTTTCCCGGGTGATCAACAACGCGGCCGGTGTGAAGGAGTCGACGCGCCGGGCCGTCCAGCGAGCCATCGAAGAACTCGGGTACGTGCCCAATCTCGCGGCCCGTTCCCTGGCCGCCCGGCGCGCGGACGCTGTGGCCCTCGTACTCACCGAGCCGGACTGGAGACAGTTCGCGGAGCCGTTCTTCTCGGAGATCGTCCGCTCACTCGGCGATGCGCTGGCGGACACCGGGATGCAGCTGATGCTGACCCTGGTCCGCTCGAAGATCGAACGGCAGCGCTTCCTGGAGTACGCGCGAGGAGGCCGCGTCGACGGCGTGCTGCTGATGTCGGTGCATGCGGACGACAGGCTGCCGGACATGCTCGCCGAGGCGCGGGTGCCGACTGTGCTGATGGGGCGTCGCTCGGGTGACGAGTACGTGAGCTACGTCGACGCGGACAACGTGGGTGGCGCCCGAAATGCCGTATCCCACCTCCTCAAACAGGGCCGCAGGGCGATCGCCACCATCACCGGGCCATTGGACATGTACGCCGCGCAGTGCCGACTGCGCGGCTATCAGGACGCGCTGGCGCTGGCCGGCCAGAACACATCACGGTCCTGGGTCGCGGAGGGCGATTTCTCGGAGGAGAGCGGTCGCCGCGCCATGAGGGAACTCCTCGAACGCCACCCCGAGATCGATGCCGTCCTCGCCGCCTCGGACACCACGGCCGCCGGGGCGCTGCACGCACTGCGCGCGGCCGGACGCCGGATCCCCGAGGATGTCGCCGTCATCGGTTTCGACGACTTTCCCCTGGCCCAGCGCACCCAGCCGCCCCTGACCACAGTGCGGCAGCCACTGGAGCAGATGGGGCGGGCCATGATCAAGCTGCTGCTGGAGGAGATGGAGGAGCAGTCCGTGGCCTGGCGCCACGTCATACTCCGTACAGAGTTGGTCGTCCGGGAGTCCTCCTGACAGCCCTCCGTCCGACAGCGTCATGCCTGTGCCGTCGTGGAGGACCGTGGAGGCATCCGGTCCGACTGAGCAGATTCCTGACCGACGTCGCCATCGAGGCCACTTTGCTCGACAATTGCACGTCAAAGTGCGGAATTCCGCGTCCTGCGATTGCCCTGGCTGGGATACCGACGTCCGCCAGTTCCTGCGAGGTGCGGGCGCTGTCAGCTCTTCACGGGGTGTGACCAGGGCGGTGGAGGACCGGGCGCAGGGCCTCGATGACGCCTGGGTCGTCCACCGTCGACGGGATGGGTTCGTCGCGGCCGTCGGCGATGCCGCGCATGGTCTTGCGGAGGATCTTTCCCGAGCGGGTCTTGGGCAGGGCGGCGACGACCGTGACGTCCTTGAGGGAGGCGACGGCGCCGATGCGTTCGCGTACGAGTTGGACGAGTTCGGCCTCGACCTCGCTCGGTTCGCGGTCGGCGCCGGCTTTGAGGACGACGAAACCGCGCGGGATCTGTCCCTTGAGTGCGTCGGCGACGCCGATGACGGCGCACTCGGCGACATCGGGGTGGGCGGCCAGGGCCTCTTCCATGCTGCCGGTGGACAGCCGGTGTCCGGCGACGTTGATGACGTCGTCGGTGCGGCCCATGACGAAGACGTAGCCGTCGTCGTCGATGTGGCCGCTGTCGCCGGTGAGGTAGTAGCCGTCGTAGGTGGAGAGGTAGGAAGCGACGTAGCGGTCGTCGTCCTTCCAGAGGGTGGGGAGCGCGCCGGGCGGCAGGGGGAGTTTGACGACGATCGCACCGTCGACGCCCGCGGGCACCGGCTGTCCCGAAGTGTCGAGGACGCGGACGTCCCACCCGGGCAGCGGGCGGGTCGGGGAACCGGGCTTGAGGGGAGCGACTTCGATGCCGGCCGGGTTGGCGACGATGGGCCAGCCGGTCTCCGTCTGCCACCAGTGGTCGATCACCGGGACACCCAACAGGTCGCTCGCCCAGTGATACGTCTCGGGGTCGAGGCGCTCACCGGCCAGAAAAAGGTAGCGGAGGTGGGAAAGGTCGTAGCCCGCGGTGAGCGTTCCCTTAGGGTCCTCCTTCCTGATCGCCCGGAAGGCGGTGGGCGCCGTGAACATGGTCTTGACCTGGTAGTCGGCGGCCACGCGCCAGAACTGGCCCGCGTCCGGCGTGCCGACCGGCTTGCCCTCGTACAGGACCGTCGTCGCGCCGGCCAGCAGGGGCGCGTAGACGATGTACGAGTGCCCCACGACCCAGCCGACATCTGAACCGGTGAACATCGTCTCGCCCGGGCCCACGTCGTACACGGCCCCCATCGACCAGTGCAGGGCGACCGCGTAGCCGCCGCAGTCACGCACAACTCCCTTGGGCTTTCCGGTCGTCCCGGACGTGTAGAGGACGTACAGGGGATCGGTGGCGGCGACGGAAACGCAGTCGGCCGACGCCGCGGCGGCGACCAGATCGCCCCAGTCGAGATCGTCGGGCCCCAACTCGGCGTGTTCCTGCGGGCGTTGCAGGATCACGCTCTTCTCCGGCTTGTGGACCGCGAGTTCGATGGCCTGGTCGAGCAGGGGCTTGTAGGCGATGACCCGCTTGCCCTCGATGCCGCAGGAGGCGGACACGACCACCTTGGGGGCGGCGTCGTCGATGCGGAGGGCGAGTTCGCGCGGGGCGAAGCCGCCGAAGACGACCGAGTGGACAGCGCCGATGCGTGCGCAGGCCAGCATCGCGACGGCGGCCTCGGGCACCATCGGCATGTAGATGACCACGCGGTCGCCGTGTCCCACGCCGAGTTGCGCGAGCGCGCCGGCGAATGCCGCCACCTCGTTCCTCAGCTGTTCGTAGGTGTAGACGCGGCGGGTGTCGGTCACGGGCGAGTCGTAGACGAGCGCGGGCTGCTCGCCCCGGCCGGCCGCGACATGGCGGTCGAGCGCGTTGAAACAGACGTTGAGCCGCCCGTCGGGAAACCAGCGATAGAACGGCGCGCCCGAGGAGTCCAGGGCGCGTTGCGGAGCGACATCCCAGTCGATGCCCTCTGCCGCCTTCAGCCAGAAGCTCTCCGGGTCCTCGGTACTGGAGCGGAAGACATCCTCGTACGTTCCCATCGCGCACTCCTTTGTGGCTTCGAGGGACGGTGGTGGGGCTGCTTGCGGAAACGGTGCCGGACACAAGTACCGCACGCCGCCCGGCATGGTCGAGCAAGACACCGGAGACCGGCGTACCGGTCGCCGGCATCACGGTGATGCGGCGGCCTGGCCGGGTCCCCTTTGGGTACGCGCCCGGCGCCAAGGACGAACGAGTGCCGCTGTTCGGGCAGCGGGTGGACCTCGGAGGTGACCTTGAAGTCCCGCGAGGGGCGGCCGAGTTCGACACCATCATCGGCGAGGGTCTCGTACTCGCCGTAGTGGACGGTCGTGGGCGGCAGGCCGGTCGGATCGGCGTTCGCGATCCTGATCGCGGGGTCGGCGCCCTTGGGGATGGCCCACAGGGCAGGGGCACCGTTCGCGTCGAAGGCTTCGCGCTCACGCTCGCCAGGAACTCCGCGGACTCGTGTGCCCCTGGGCGTACTCCCACGGCGGTACTCCTTCTCGGACGGGCACGCGACGAGGCTTCCCCCGCGGAAGCCGGCGGAGCTGTCCGCGGTGTTCATCGACGCGGACGTCATCGAGGTCGTCCGCCGACGGTGGCGAGTGGCTACTCCTCGGGCTCCCAGGCGATCAGCTGCTCGAACACCTGCTGGTCGCCCTCGATCTTCAGGTCGCTCAGCGTGCGGCGGCCCCAGACGAAGAGGAGCAGCTGCTCGGCCGTGCCCGTGGCCGAAGCGGAGGCGGGCGCGGCATCGTCCGTGAGGGGCGCGGGCCAGGCGCCGGTGTCGTCCAACGTGAGGAGCCAGGAGCGGCCCTCGGTGGCGTGGTAGTGGATGGTGGCGGCTTCGTGCGGCCAGGCCGCCGGGGTGGAGTTGCAGGTGTCGAGAAACTCGGCCACGCCGTCGATCGCGACGTCCGACGGCATCGGCTGAACGGCGCCTGCGGCGAGCTGGGCGTCGTAGGTGTGCACCAGCACCTCGTGCACCCGGCGCCGGGCAACGCCCCAGGCATTCGCCGGCGACACACCGGCGCGCCACCACGCCCAGCACTCACGCTCCGGGCCGGCCTCGCGCAGCGCACGCAGGAGCAGCTCGTTCGACTCGGCGTACCAGGCCAGCAGTGCCTCGGGCTCGCGCGGCGCCTTCGCGGCATCCTTGGCCGGCGGAGCCTCGGCCGGGCCCGCAGTGACGATCGCGGCCCACCAGCGCTGGCCCGTACCCAGGTGTTGCACCAGATCGGACAACGTCCACTCGGGGCAGGACGGCACCGGCGCGTCAAGGCTGGGCGCGGCGGCAACCGCGCTCCGGAACGCGGCCGACCGCTCGTCGATCAGTTGCAGCAGGGCGGAATACTCGAGGCTGTCTGTCACATCGCTTACCTATCACCCCAGTTCAGCCGACCGCACCCGATTTTCCAGGCCGTCAGCTGCGGGAGTTGGAGCAGCTGATAGAAGGCCGGGCCGTAGCCATGTCCCCTTCCTGGCTGGCTCATTGAACGAGTCATGGGGAAGAGGAATGGCCCGTCGTTCGGACTGTCGGAGCCGGAGCCGCAGCCCGCTCCCACTGCCGTGCAGCTGATCGTGGGCGGCCGACTTCACGACTCGTACGGGGCTTGCGCGCGCTTCGCCTAGGGGTGGGTGTCCGTGATCGCGATGACCTCGTCGAGGCGGTTCAGGGCGGCCTGTAGATCATCGACCTTGGCCTGGATGCGGTCGCGTTCGGCGCGCAGCATGGCTCGTTGGTCGGCGTCGGTGTGCCCGGCGTCCCAGCACGGCATGAGTTCGGTGATCCGTCGGCTGGTCAGGCCGGCGGCGAACATCTGCTGGAAGAAGCGGACCCGGGAGATGGCGTCCTGTCGGTAGAGGCGCTGGCCGGATGGGCTGCGCTCCGCGATGAGCAGCCCTTGTTGCTCGTAGTAGCGCACGGCGCGAACCGAGACGCCGGCACCCCGCGCCACCTCGCCGATGCGGATCAGCCGCTCGGTCGCGGTCTCGGTGACGGTCATGGTGATCCCTCTCACTCCGGCCCTGACGAGCAGCCCTTGCCTCTGACGTCAACGTCAGGTTTTAGCGTACCGGGCATGGACATCAACAACTCAGTTGCCCTTGTCACCGGAGCCAACCGCGGCCTGGGCCGCGCCTTCGCCCAGCGCCTGCTCGAACGGGGCGCCCGCAAGGTCTACGCGACGGCCCGCCGACCGGAGACCGTGGACCTGCCCGGGGTCGAGGTGCTGGCCCTCGACATCACCGATCCCGCATCCGTGAGGGCCGCCGCCGAGGCCGCCCCGGACGTCTCGCTCCTCATCAACAACGCGGGAATCAGTACGGGGACCGACCTGGTGACCGGTTCGCTGGACGCGGTGCGGCACGAGCTGGAGACCAACATGTTCGGCCACCTGGGAATGATCCGGGAGTTCGCGCCGTCGCTCGCCAGGAACGGCGGGGGCGCGATCGTCAACCTCCTCTCCGCCATGTCGTGGTTCGGGGGCAAGGGCGCAGGCGCCTACCACCTGACCAAGGCCGCCGCATGGGCCATGACCAACGGCGTCCGCCTGGAACTCGCCGAGCAGGGCACGCTCGTCACGGCGGTGCACCTCGGCCTGGCCGACACCGACATGGCCGCGGGCTGGCCGGTGGACAAGATCGCTCCGTCGGACCTGGCCGACGCGGCGCTGGACGGTGTCGAGGCGGGCTCCGCTGAGGTCCTCGCCGACCAGTGGAGTCGGGACGTCAAGTCCCGTCTGCCGCTGGCGCCGGAAGAGTTCAACGCCGCGATGGGCCGCGCCCTGGCTGCGCTGATGGCGGCGTGAGGGGTCCCGATTGAAACAAGTCCCAGTCGGTGATGGGCGTCAGCGGCGAGGGGCAGTTCGATCGTATCGTCGCCACGCTCGTCGTCCGTAGTGTCCCCCAAGGGCTGGTTGACGGGCGTGCGTCCTGGGGCGGACGTTCCGCTCGTCCGGCTTCGGGTTCTCACAGAGCCGGGCGAGCTGGGCGAGCACGGTGCGGTGGCGCAGCTGGAGCAGCGCGTCGAATCCGACGTCGTGGAGCGTGATGGCCGCTTCCCGCAAGGGGTGCTCGTCCACGATGACCAGGCTGTGCTCGCCCCACTCCCGCAGCTCGATCGCGATGCGCGCCGTGCCGCCCGAGTCGGCGTGGGCCCGTGAGGTCCCCGCGACCCATTCCGCGCAGGCCGTCCCGGGTGGGATTTCGGTGGGCTGTACAGAGGGCTTCCGTGCCTGCTCCCTGCGCGCATGCACCGCGGGCTCCGCATGTCTCGCGTGGTGGCCCGCCCTCCCGTAGGGTCACTGTGCCGCCATGGCAGAACCGCTCATTAAGGCAAGTCGCGCATCCGTCGTGGCTCGACCGATGAGGAGTGCCCATGTCCGGACAGTTCGAAGCGGTCGTCGAGATCGACCGGCCCGTGAAGGAGGTGTACGACTACCTCGCCGACGGGCGCAACGATCCGCAGTTCAGCCCCCGGGTCCTCGGGATCGAGCGGGTCCCGGACGAGCCGACCGCTGTGGGCACGGTCTTCCGGAGCACCGTGAAGGACGCCGGCATGAAGACCGCTCGGGAGTTCCGCATCACCGCACTGGACGCTCCGGTGAGGATCCGCTGGGCTGAGGTGTCCAAGAACAGCGTGACGGTGCGCGAGGGCGGCTACGACCTGGAGTCCCTGCCCGATGGCAGGACTCGTGTCCGCATCTTCAACGTCCTGGACGGCCATGGACTGGGCAGGCTGCTGGTCGGTCTGGCACTGGTCGCGGCCCGCAAGGACGCGCCTGCCTTCGGGGCCCGGATCAAGGCTGCCGCGGAGACGGCGATCTCGCCTGGCTGAACTCGGTCGGAGACAGCCATCCGTCCTGCTGCCGGCGGCAGCCACTGGTCCTTTTGCCGGGGACAACCGCCGGTCTTTTTCCAGGAGACAGCTTGGCAGTTCTGCGCGCCGGCGCCGATGACCATCGGCAGACGATCACGTGCGTTCGTCGACTGCTGAGACCCCGGCCCGTGAACACGGCCGGGGTCTTGCGGCCCCTGTGCGAAGCCGCCGGCGTTGGCGGCGGTCGGCTCAGTCGGCGGCGAGCAGGTGGGCGGGGGCGATCCGGGACAGACCCCGGATCGGCACCGTCAGAGCCGCCACCACCAGGGCGGTCGCCGCGAGCGTGGCCAGCAGTGCGGCGCCGGCGACGGTGAACAGGTGTCCGTGCAGCACGCCCCGGCCGAGGGTCAGTACCCCGGCCAGGCCGGCCACCGCACCGGACAGGCCGCCCAGCAGAGCCAGTCCGATTCCCTCGTAGAGGGTCAGCTTCGCCAGCTCGCGGTTGGTCCAGCCGGTCGCCCGCAGCACCGCGAGATCGGCGGCGCGTTCGCGCTGTGAGATGACCAGGACGTCGATGGCGCCGGCGGCGCCCAACAGCAACGACAGGGCGACGCTGAGGTAGTCGGCCTCGCGGGCCTGCGCCACCACGGCGCTGCCGAGCAGCGACCCGGCCACCTCGCCCCGGAAGGCCAGAGTCAGGGCGAGCAGCACCGTGAAGGCGGCCACTCCCAGCGCCAGTCCTGCCGCACCCAGCAGCGTGCGGCCCCGCACCCGCAGCAGGTTGAGAACGGCCAGTCCGGCCACCGAACGCACCGGGCGCGTGCGGCGGGCCGCCGTCACCGGGGGCCGGACGGCTTCCATCGGTCCCAGCCGGGTGGCGAGCCAGGCGGGGATCAGTCCCGCCGCCGTGGCCAGGAGGAGCGCCACCGGGAGCACGAGGAGTGACTTGGGGCCGGCTTCGGGCTGGCCCAGCACTCGGCCCAGTACGTACGCGAGCACCGTGCCCGCGGCTCCGGCGGCGAGGCCGATCACCGCCAGTTCGCCGAGGACCAGGCGGAGCACTTCGCCACGGCTCCAGCCCAGGCAGCGCAGCGTGCCGATCTCGCTGCGACGTGAGCGCACCGAGGCCAGCGCGGCCTGGCCGAGGAAGAGCGCGCACACGACGAGGACCAGCACGAAGAGCACCGCGCTCTTGGTGTCCACCGCCCTGAGAATGCGCAGTGCCACGCCCTTGGCGACCCAGCCCTCCGTCACCTGCGCCGAGGCACTCAGCGTCACCGTCTGCGGTGCGGGCGAACTGCCGACGGTGACGTCGACCTGGAGCTGGGGGTAGGCGGTCCGGATCGCCCCGGCCACGGCGTTCACCCGTGCCCGGGAGGCGGTGTCGACGCCGGTCACTCCGGCCACCCGGATCCTGATCGCGCTGACCGGCGCCTTGTCCTGAAGGCCCGCGACGCGGCGGCTCTTGGTGAGCGCGGTGATGGACTGCATCGTCGTCAGCATGGTGGGCGGTGGGCTGACGTAGCCGCCCAGGTTGCGGTCGGGTTGCAGCGGCTTGCCGTTGAGCTTCGCTCGGGTCGCGCTGTCCGCGCCGGTGACCTGTGGCGTCTGGTAGGTCTCCAACGGGGTGTCGGACAGGGGTGAGAAGCCGGGCAGTTTGCCGGTGTCGTAGCGGCCGACCAGGTGGACGAAGGGATTGGGCAGGCGTCCGGAGTCCACGCCGTCGCACGTACCCAGTCCGATGCAGTTCGTGGCGGCGTGACTGGTCACCTTCCGGTACTGGGTGCCCTGGTGGTTCTCCTCGGGGACGTTGGGGAACGGCTGCTCGTTCGAGTTGGTGACCCACAGGCTGGGCTTCTGCGGCGGCCGCGGCTGCGCGGCGAGGTCGCCGTCGGAGGTCCGGCGGTAGGTGACCGGGCCGACCGTCCAGTAGCTGCCGGTGTCGAACGAGTCCTCGGTCAGTGCCTTCCGGTAGCCCTTGCTCAGGTCGACTCGGGTCCTGCCCACCGTTGTGCCGTGCAGGCCTCGGACGAAGCTGCTGGCCGTCGGGTTGCCCAGTTTTGAGGGCAGCGCGGCCGGGTCGCCGACGTCGAGCCGTTCGACGGTGGCGTCGAGCGTGCCGGTGGTCAGCGGGTTGTCGCTGAGCAGCGCCGGGATGTAGGAGTCGCGCTGTCCGTGGACGCTCTTGGCGCCCGACACCTTCCACGGCTTGTCCTGCTCGGTGAGCATCCGGCCCGAGGCGATGGTGTCGCCCAGGCCCACCAGCCGGTCCTCGGCCACCGGGTCGATGGCGGACAGCAGCACGGGGTAACTGACCGGAACGTCGATGGTGGCCTTGTCCTGGCCGGACTGGCAGTTCATCCGCGAACTCAGGTCCGGGTCGAACGGCGACCTGTCCCTGAGGTCCTCGGCGATGATGTTCGGCTTCAACGGCAGATCCAAGTTGAACTCGGTCTGCTCTGACTTGTCCCAGTTGAAGTAGAAGCAGACGTCGTACTTCCCCTTGATCCGATACCGCTGGGTGCTCTTGTCCGCCGCGCCCGTTTCCAGGGTGTCGGACTCGAAGAGGCCGTCCGACTCCGACGCCGACGTCAGGGGGGAGCGGGTGAGGTAGACGTACTCGTCGGAGGTGCGGTAGGTGCCGAGTCCGGAGGTGAGCGTCGGGCTGATGCGCAGGATCTGCCGGGACGCCGTGCCGTCCAGGAAGCGGGACACGTCCACGGTGACGGTGCTCGCCACCATGAGGTAGCCGATGTTGGCGACCGGCGCGGCCACGTCGACCCCGGGCATGTCGTCGATGCGCCGGTACTGGTCCATGGTGATGCCGCCGAACGTGCCGGACAGGAAGTTCGGCGTGACCAGACCGCTCTGCCGCTCCACGTCCGTCTGCGAGTCGGGCGGGCGTACCAGGACGTCGTACGCGGACCGCGCGTTCTTGCGTACCGTGCCCACGGTGGTCGCCTGGCTCGTGCTCACCGTCGCGGTCAGCAGGGTGAAACTGGTCGCCGCCACCAGGATGCCGGCGGCCAGGGCCAGCGCGCGCCCGCGCCGCCGCCGGAGCTGATCGAGGATCATCGCTATCACGGGCGCAGGCCCCCCAGCCGGTCCAGCACGTCGCCGGACGGCGTGACCCGCTGGTCCGAGGTGATCCTGCCGTCCTGCAAACGCACCACCCGGTCGCCGTTGGCGGCGACTTCCGCGTCGTGGGACGCGATCAGCATCGTCATCCCGTAGCGCTCGCGCAGCGACATCAGCAGGTCGATGATCTCCCGTCCGATGACGCTGTCCAGGTTGCCCGTGGGCTCGTCGGCCAATAACAGTCCCGGCCGGTTGATCAACGCGCGTGCGACGGCGACGCGTTGCTGCTGGCCGCCCGACAACTGCGAGGGCAGGGCGTCGGCCCGCTGGTCCAGGCCGACGGCTTCGAGCAGCTCCATGCCGCGCGCACGCCGGTCGAAGTCCACCCTGCGCGGCAGGACGGGGGCGAGCACGTTGTCCAGCACGGTCAGTGCGGGCAGCAGGTGGAAGCGCTGGAAGACGAAGCCGATACGCCGCCGGTGACGGTCCAGGTCCCGGGGCACCAACTGGGTGCCGTCGATCTCGACGTGCCCCTCGTCGGGCTGGTCCATGCCGCCCGTCACATGCAGGACGGTGGACTTGCCGGCGCCGGACGGCCCGGTCAGCATCACCACCTCGCCGGCCGCGACCTCCAGGTCGACCTCGTCCAGAGCGGTCAGCCCGGGATACCGCCGGCTCACCCCGCGCAACGCCACGCTCACAGCCATTGATGCAGCCTCGCCCTCGTACATCGCGCCACATACATTGCGGCAATGCAGCGGTATATTGTCACAATGTAGAAGGGACGTATATGCCGCTCCACCACGCCGTGCTCGCGTTGCTGACCCGGCGACCGAATCACGGATACGAACTCAAGGCCCGGTTCGAGGAGGCCGTCGGCCCGCAGTGGGGCGGCCTGAACATCGGTCACCTCTACCAGATCCTCGAACGGCTGGTCCGCGACGGCTATGTCTCGCGCTCGCAGGTCACGCAGGCCGACCGGCCCGACAAGAACCTCTACACGCTCACCGAGGCGGGCGAGGCCGAGCTGCGCTCGTGGGCGACCACCGCCTGGGTGCGCGTCGGCGGCTTCCGCGACGAGCTGTTCCTGAAGCTGCTCGGCGCCGTCGCGCTGGGGCCGCAGGCCCTGACCACGCTGATCGAGTCACAGCGGCAGACGTACCTGTCCGAGCTCGCGGGCCTGGCACAGCAGCGCCGCGCCCACGCCGCCGAGCCGCTGGTCGCCGTCCTGATCGACGCCGCCATCGCGCACACCAAGGCAGACCTGGGACTGCTGGACAGCGCCGCACAGCATCTGGGCCCGCTCGCCACGGCACAGAGCGCGCAGCCGTCGGAGCCCTCACGCTCACAGGCGCAGGGCGACACCGGCGAGGCCGGCGGTCACAGCGGGATGAGAGGGGACCGTACGGAGTCCGCCTAGCCAGGTGTGCAGTTGCGGTACGTGGGTGACGGTGCAAGGGCCTCGACCGACAGACTGCGTCCGGCCTCGTGCCGGTCGAGGACGGCGTCCCACTTGGCGGTGTAGCCGGGTACGACCGCGACCGCGCCCCACGTGCCGAGGCTGGTGTCGGTCGGGTAGTAGATCTTCGCGCCGTTGAAGCCGTTGCCGGGCGGCACGCTGATCTGGCTGGTGGCGAACGTGCCTCGTTGGGCCGCGACGCTGCTCACCGTCGGGTCCGGGCCGCGTTGGTAGGGGTTGTCCGCGGCCGAGGCGGGCTGGAGCGAGAACAGGGCGGCGATGAGACCGAGCACGGCCATGACCACGACCGCTCTGAGCTTCGCTGCGACGGGGATCCCGGTGACGGACGGGGGCATTGCGCGTTCCTCTCGCGAGTGACGGGCGCATGACAGGGCGCGGCGGGTGTGGTGCGGGGTGTGACGCCGAGACGGAGACGGCATGGGCTACTTGAGATGTGCGGCTAGCGGGAGGTTCTGACGGCGTACGTCGTCGGCGACGAGCCCCGCGATCCGCTGTGCGCCGTACGTTTCGAAGTGCGTGTGGTCGTCGCAGAAGAAGGCGCCGACGGGACCTGATCCGTAGTCGCCGTTGTTCGGGCAGAAGCGCAGGCTGTTGTAGAGCGAGACGCTCAGGGTCTGGAGGTCGATGACCGGTGCTCCGGTGGCGGCTCCGGCCGCGAAGGTCTCGGTGGCGAAGCCGCGGTTCTTGGTCGCCGTACCGCCGGAACAGGTGATGGCGGCCACCGGGGTGAGCACGATCGGGTGTGCGCCGCGGGCCAGCGCGGCCTGCGCCATCATGGTCAGCAACTGCTGGTAGCGGGCCGGGCCGACGTGTCGGGGGCAGGTCGAGGACGAGTCGTTGATGCCGAACTGGATGAAGAGGTAGTCGCCGGTCTTCATCCCGGTGCTCGCGTTCAGCATGGCCTGCCAACGGGCCGAGTACGTCCCGGGGTTGATGACGCACTCGCCGTCGGCGCCCTTGGTGCTGGTCACGTTCGGGTCGTACAGCCAGGTCTGGATGCTGCGTCCGCCCACCGCCTGGTTCTTGACGGTCACCTCGCTGTTGAACAGGGCGGCGAACTGGCTGCCCCAGCCGACCGGGCAACGGGCGCTCGGATTGGCCATGGTGGAGTCACCGGCCAGCCAGACGGTGACCGGTTCGGCCGCGGCTCGTGCGGCCTGAGCGGTGGCGGGCGAGCCGCCGCCGCAGGGCGCCGCGGTGCTGTCGGCTGCCGATGCGGTGTGAACGCCGAGGCTCGACAAGGCGATCAGCAACGCGGTCGTCAGGAGGATCCGTAACTTCTTCATCGGTCTTCTTCCCGGGAGAGGCGTTACGGGTACGGGTCAGCGCAAGTACGAGGCCAGGGGCAGGTGTTGGCCCCGGATGCTCTGGAGCACCAGGTCGTCGATGCGGGTCGCGCCGTACTGCGAGAAGTGGGTGTTGTCCGTGACGCCGTCGACGGAGGAGCGCAGATACAGCTGTGCGGAGGCGGTCGGGCCCAGCGACTCGATCAGCGTCTTGCTCTGGGCCGTCAGGTCGATGACCGGCACCCCTTGTGCCGCGCCGACCGCGCGCATCTGGGCCGGGAGGTCCACGCCGAGGCCGTTGACATGCAGCGCCGTGGGCGTGAGGCGGTTGCCGTCGAACAGCCGGCGGACCGGCGGAGTCACCAGGACGGGGACGCCGCCCTTGCCGCGCACCTGCGTGATCATGGAGGTGAGGTTGCTCCGGTACGCGGAAGCGCTGGTCTGCTTGTCGTTGTGGCCGAACTGGATGAAGACCGGGTCGTTCGCCCTGACCTTGGCCAAGAGCGTCGGGAACAGTGCCGAGTTGCTCAGGAAACTCCCCGAACTCTCCCCGGAATCCGCATAGTTGGCGATGGCCGCACCCGGGAGGACCGCGGTCGTGATCATCTGGCCCCACCCGGTGTACGGGGCGGCGGGCTGGTCGCACACGGTCGAGTCCCCGGCGAGGTAGGCGACCAGCGGCTGGGACGCCGGTTTCACCGAGACGGCCGAGACCTGCGGGGCGGTCCCCGAGAACCGGATGTCCAGACCGGGGTTTCCGGTGCCGCCCTGGCCGGTCGGCTGGCCCTCCGGCTGGCGCACGTTGACGGTGAACGAGTAGGTGGCGGTGGCTCCGGCGTTCGTCCTCGTCGCCGGGAGCATCAGCCGCCGGGCCTCCGCCCACATCTCGGTCTGCCCCGCCGAGGTGCCGCCGACGGAGACGGTCACGTCGTAGGTGCCGGGTGAGACCGCGTAGTGACAGGTGATCGGTGAGGTGCCGGAGCACCCGGCCGGCAGAGCCTGCGCGGTAGCGGTCCCGGCATGCGCCGATCCGGCGCCGGTCAGTGCCGCGAGGGTCAGCAGGCCTGCCGCTCCCGGCCGGGCCGTGCGCCTACCGAAGGAACGTAATGGCATGCCCATCTCCATCTGATCTCCAGTCCTTGGCCGTGGGCCGGGACGCGGCGGCGTACTCGCCCGTCGTCTGGTCCACCGTGCGCGAGTGGGGGAGGGGTTACGGCCGGTCGCTCATGCCTGGGTGAAGCCGTTCATGATGGCGGTGGGCCGCTTGGTGGAGGAGTCCCAGGCGCCCATGTTGTAGCCGGTGAAGGGGGACATGCACGCCGGCTCCCAGTAGAAGAGGCCCTGCCCGCCATTGGCCTTCAGCGCCTTGATGTAGGCGACCAGCGACGCCTGGGTGGAGGAGACCCGGTCCACCCGGCCGCCGAACTCGCTCTGAAGGAACGGTTTGCCGTAGGCGTCGGAGATCTTCTTCATGTTCGCCACGATCCCGGGGGCGAGGTCGGCGCTGCCGTAGGAGGAGAACACCGACATGTCCCACTTGCCGCCGCTCGCGGCGAAGCGGCTGAAGAACGTCGTCATCACGTCGTACTTCTGCGGCTGGGCCAGGTGGATGCACACCGTCGAGTTCGGTGACACCGCCTTGACCTGGGTGTACGCCGCGTTGAGCAGACCGGTCATCTGCGCCCCGTTGGAGACGCTGCCGACCGGGCGACAGATGCCGCTGTTGATCTCGTTGCCGATCTGCACCCAGGTGGGCAGCACGTCGTTGTTCTTCAGGACCGTCATCGTCTGGTTCACGTACGTGCTGATCGCGCTGAGCATCTGGCTGTAGCTCATGTTCTTCCAGGCGGCCGGCGGGTTCTGCACGCCGACGGAGTTCCAGGTGTCGCCGAACATGTAGTCGAGCATGATCGACATTCCGGCGGCCTTGACCCGCTTGGCGAAGGCGGCGACCTCGTTGATGCCGCAGTGCCCGTCGGTGGCGCTGCCGGAGGGGTTGGCGAAGGTGCGCAGCCGTACGGCGGTGATGCCGTACCCCTTGAGGATGGCCAGCAGGTCCTGGGTCTGCCCGCTCGCGTTCCGCCATGAGTAGCCCTGGGCCTCCATCTGCGGCACCCAGCTGATGTCGACGCCCTTGACGAACGCCGCCGCGGCCGCGGCCGGGGTCTCGAGTTCGGCGAACGCGGCGGCCATGGCGACCGCGCCGGCGGTGGCGGTGGTGGCCTTGAGCAGGGTCCGGCGGCTGATCGGAGCGGGGCCAAGGGTGTTGTTCGACGGCATGGTTGTTCCCTTCTGTCCGGTGGTCGTACGTGACCGTGGAGCACTGGGCAGTCCGAAACGAACGTGATCACTCAATCGACGTGTGAACGCTCCCAAAGGGAGGCGAAGTTGAGACTGCGCCTCGGGAGTCGAAGATGTTCACAGTCATGAATCGGTGGTCATCCGAATGTGAACGCTCCCAGGCTGAGCCGTGAGGCGCATCACGCAGTTTCTCGGGCGTGTTCATGACTGTCAATCAGGAGGAGCGAGAAAGTCACGAATTCAAACAGGGCCAAACATCAAGTGCGACAGAAACCTTGACGAGACATCAGGGCCCGCCCTCGGTCAGCCGCCCGCGTTCCGTTCCGCGATCCGCAGATTGTTGGCGATGTCCACACGCACCGGATGCCCGGCCGGCAGCGTCATGCACTGGGCAAAGGCGTTGCGCAGGACGGTGAGGCCGTCGCGGCGCAGGCCTGCGGCGAAGAGCGTCGCGCCGAGGGTGTTGGCGGTGGTGAGGGTGGATTCATGGGCGGCTCCGAGGCGCCGGGCGCGGCGCTGCCAGGTGTCGTCGAGAACCGTGACGGCCGCGGAGACGTCGCCCTGGATGGCCAGAGCCCCGCCGAGGTTGTGAGCGCAGTCGAGGGTCGCGGGGTCGTCGGGGCCCCAGGCACGGGCCGCACGGTCGGTGGCCTCGCGGGCGATCTGCGCGGACGCAGCCGCTTTGCGCTGCTGGTAGAGGGTGGAGCCGAGCAGGTTGAGCAGGCCGATGGTCTCCTCGTGGTGCGCTCCCAGCTCCGCCTCGCAGTCGGGCAGCAGGCGGCGCAGGAGCACCTCCGCCGCGGCGAAGTCACCGGTGTCGAACAGGACGCGCGCCGTGCGGAGTTGCCGGCGCAGGCCGGTGCGGTTCGGGCCCTTGCGACGCCACATGACGACCCCCTCGCCGAGTCGTTGTTCCGGTGGTGCGGTCGACCACCGTATAACTGCGGCATGTTGATCGGGGAGGGTGCGGGCGCGGGCCGCGGTGTCACGATGGGGCGGGCACGGCAACGGGAGGAGATTCATGATCGAGTCATTGGCGGCGGTCGCGACGGCCGCTTCGACGACGCTCGTCGCCGCGATGGCGACGGACGCCTGGGGCGCCGCGCGCTCCGGGTTGCTGCGGCTGTTCGGGCGGGACGACGCGTCCGGGCAGGGTTCGCTGGTCGCGTTGTTGGAGAGTGAGGCCGCGCTGGTGTCCGGGGCGGAGGATCCGGAGGCGGCGCGGCGGCAGTTGGCGCCGGCGTGGCAGTTGCGGCTCGAGCAGTTCCTGCGCGCGCACCCGGAGGTGGCCGACGAGGTACGTGAGCTGACCCGGCGTCTGCAAGACGAACTGCCCGCCCAGCAGCGCCACTGGGTGCAGCACGTCGAGGCGCGCGACCACGGGCAGGCGTTCGGCGCGCAGGGCGGGAATGTGATCGTCCATCAGGAGCCCGGCGCCGGCCGCGGTGACCGCGCGACGTGAGCGAGCAGCACGTCAGCGCGACGGGCGGGTTCGCCTACGGTGTCGTCGGCGCGGACATCCATGTGTTCGGCGACGGCACGCCGTTGTACGTGCTGCGCCGGTGGGCGCCGGCCCCTGAGGCGGATCCGCAGTGGCTGCGGCAGCAGCCCAGCCGGATGCTCCACGCGCGGTTCGCCGTGGCGCCGTTCACCGGTCGGCAGGACGAGCTGGCGGCGCTGCATGCCTGGTGCGCGGACGGTCCGCAGCGGGCGGCGCGCTGGCTGCACGCGCCGGGCGGGCAGGGCAAGACGCGGCTGGCCCAGCAGTTGGCCGCCGAGTTGTCCGGGCAGGGCTGGAAGGTGGTCAGCGCGGTCGAGGGGCCCGGGACCGTGCTGCCGCCGCCCGGCAGCCAGGACCTGACGCCGGACAGTGCGGCCGGGCTCCTGCTCCTGGTCGACTACGCGGATCGCTGGCCGCTGACCACCCTCACCTGGCTGTTCAGCAACGCTCTGCTGCACCGGCCGGACGTGCGCGCCCGCGTCCTGCTGCTGGCGCGCGGCACCGATCCGTGGCCGGCGCTGCGCGGGGCGCTCGCCAGTGAGCAGATCGACGTGTCGACACAGAGTCTTGGGCCGTTGGACGAGCCGAGCGGCCCGGCGGCCGGGCAGGGCGAGCGAGGGGCGATGTTCCGTGCGGCACGCGCCGCCTTCGCGCAACGGTACGCAATCACAGCGCCGGCGGGTGAACCCGACCTCGCCGCCGACGACTTCGGGCTGGTGCTCGCCGTGCACATGGCCGCCCTGGTCGCCGTCGACGCCCAGGCGTCGGGGCGGCGTGCCCCGCCCGATCTGGCGGGGCTCACCCTCTACCTCCTCGACCGCGAGCACCTGGGCTGGGTGCTGCTGTACGAACGGCGGGGCGCCGGAGGGATCACCCTGCCTCCCGCGGTCATGAACCGGGTGGTCTTCGCCGCCACCCTGAGCGGCGCGCAGCCTGAAGAGCAGGGGGCATCGCTGGTGGACGCGCTGGAGATCGGAGAGCCGACGCCCACCGTGCTGGCGGACCACAGCGTCTGCTATCCGCCGCCCGACGGTGTGGACGGCATCGTCCTGGAACCGCTCTATCCGGACCGGTTGGCCGAGGACTTCACCGCGCTGACTGTGCCGGGCCACGCTGCCGACTACCCGGCGCAGGCGTGGGCGGCGGACACCGCGGGCACCGTGCTGCGGCACGGCTCCGGTCCCGCCCGCGGGGTGTCGACGCTCATCGCGGCGGCGGGCCGCTGGCCGCACCTCGGGCCCGCCTGCCTGTACCCGCTGCTGGCCGCCGATCCCGCACTCGGCGTAGCCGCCGGGGGCGCCGCCCTCATCGCTCTGGCCGAGCTGCCCGACATCACGACGGCGCTCCTGGAAGAGGTGGTGGACGCCGTGCCGCGCCCGACCCCCGCGAACCTCGTGATGGGACAGGCCGCCGTCAACGTCCGCCTGTTCGCGTCCCGGATCGCGGCGGCACCGGACCGGCACGAACGCGCCTGGCTGTACGCCGGGCACGGCAACAACCTGCACGAACTGGGGCGCACACAGGAGGCGCTGCGGGCGGCGCAGCGCGGGGCCGAACTCTTCCAGGAGCTGGCCGCCGATGATCCGGACACGTACGAGGAGCACGTCGGCCGCACCTTGACCAACGTCGCCGGTCTGCTGCACCGCACCGGCGACGTCGACGAAGCGGTGGCGACTCAGCAGCGCGTCGTGGACCTCTTCACCCGTCTCGCCCGGGACGATCGGCGCCGTTACGAACCGTACCGGGCGACCGCGCTGGCCAATGTGAGTGTGCATCTGGAGTCGGCCGGTCGGTGGGAGGAGGCATATCGGGCCAACCAGGAAGCGGCGAGCGCGTACCGCAGGGCCGCCGTCCACGACCCGGCGCAGCGCAGGGGGTTGGCGATCGCGCTGTCCAACGCGGCGGCCCTCACGTTCCGTCCGCCTGCGGAGGATGTCGCTCTGCGCGAAGCGGTGGAGTTGAGCCGGGAGTTGGTGCGCGAGGGGGCGCTGGTCGAGGACACACCGCTGGTCCCGTCGCTGGAGCGGCTGCGCGAACACCTGTCCGCGCGCGGCCGGCATGCCGAGGCCGTCGCGCCGGCACGGGAGGTGGCCGAGCTCAACCAGCACCTCGCCGAAGCCGACCCGCACCGGTACACCTCGGCGTGGACGACTGCGCTGATGCGGCTGCACGGGATCCTGCTCGACGCAGGCCGTCCTCAGGAGGCCGTGGAGGTCGGCGAGGAGGCGGTGACGTGGCTGCGCAGGCTGGCCGACCGCGCGCCCGCCACCTACTTGTCGTCCCTGGGCGACGCGGTGTCGCGGCAGAACAGCGCGCTCCGGGCGGCGGGCCTGCCGCCAGAACCGCAGGTCGACGTTCCGCGGCGGGTGCTCGACCCCGACTCCCTGGGCCGGCACATGCCGGAGGCCCGGATCACGGTGGAAGGGTGGCTCCCGGAGTTGCTGCCCGTGCCGCACGTGTCGGCGGCGGCGATGGAGGACACGGCGAGCGGACTCGCGCGTCGGCGGGACTGGACGGCGTACTGGGAGCTCGTCTGCTCCGCTCCCCTCGCCGACGCGGTGCGCCTCGCGCACCGGATCCCGCGGCGCGCCGGGGCGCCGGACCATCCGCTGGACGCGGAACTGTTCGACTGGCTGCGATCCCTCTCCCCGCGCCGGGCCCGGGCCCTCGTGGAGGAGGCGGCCGACGCGGCCACCCGGACGCTGCCCGAGGACTTCGGCGTGTTCTCCGCGGTGCACAGCGCTTTCAGCCACGGCGGCGAGGTGCTGGCCATCGCGCGCGTGACGGACGCCCCGGACGAGCAGTCGCGCGAGGTGATCGAAATCCTTGAGCCGGAGTCCGGCACGCGGACCGTGCTCCACCGCGGCTCCGTGCGCCACGAGTCGCTCGCCGTCCTTGGCCCCGGGGACGTGGTCGCGCTGCGCCGCAGCGAAGGGTACGACGGGCGGGCTGAGCTGGTTCGGCACACGTCGTTCGAGACGCGGGTGCTGGCGCAGGGCCGCACGCTGACCGGGGCGCGCCTGGCGGTCACGGCGTACGGATGCGTGGTTTCGCTGCCCCTCACGCCGACGGCCCTGGTCCTTGCGACGACCGGGGAGTTGCGGCAGGTCGACCTCGGCCAGTGGGCGTTGGGCACCGGCGGTCCGATGGCGGTGACCCCCAGGGGCGACCGCATGGTGCTGTGCGACGGCTACCGCCTGATCGCCGTCCACGCCGCACTCGGCCACGCGCTGGACGCGGCCACGGCACCGGCGGAGCACGCACCGGTACGGGACCTGGTCTTCACCGGCGAAGACTCGCTCGTGACAGCGGGACTCCACGGTGGCCTGGTGCTGTGGCAGCTCGCCGCCGACGGGATGCGGCCGGTGGCGTCGCGCGACACCCCGATGCTGTCGCAGCTGTCCGCGGTCCCGGCCTGGGGCGTGGTCGCCGGTCACGCCGGATCCGAGGGCCGGATCCGCTTCTTCGACCCGTCGCGCGATCTCGCCCCGGTCGACGCCCCACCCGCGATCATCGGCGCCGCCCACCGCCTGCGCGCGGTGCTGGCAGCGCCGGGCGGACGCCACGTCATCTACTCCGGGCAACTCGACGTGGACGCGCCGCCACGGCGCCGCTCCTTCGCGTTCGTGACCCGGGTGCACGATCTGCACCATCCCGGTTCACTGCTGCGGCGGCCGTTGCCCGGCTTGAGCGACGCCGAACGCGCGGCGTTGGCCCAGGCCGACGGAGACAACCCGGCCGTGCGCGACCTGTTGCGTCTTGCCCACGTAATGGCCAACCGCCTCTGACGACGCAGCGAGCGTGAGCGTCGACAGTGCGTACGGGTGACCCGGCCCCACGGACAGCGTCAAGCGTCCGCTGTCGACACGGAACCGATGAACGGCGGCTGCGCGAGCGCGAGTTCCAGGTGTCCCGCCACGAACGGGCCCACCTCATTGACGAACCGCCCCACGCCATGGAAGCCCTGTCATGGATGGCCGCGGCCGGCGGATCCGGCGAGGCGGGGCTGCGGCGCTGTGTCCGAGATGCTTCACCCCGAAAGGCCCGATCCGGTGGCGTACGACGATCCGTGAGCCCCGCGAGTCGTCGGCCAGCACCGTGTGCGCACCAGGTGACGGACGCTCAGCGAGGGCCGGGCCCGCAGGTCAGTCGATGCCTTCGATGATGCGGAAGTCGCGCTCGAAGCCGTCGGGGAGGGCCACCAGAGCCTTCTGGTATGCCTCGCTCTCGTATGCCGCGACGGCCTGTTCATGGCTGTCGAACTCGATCAGAACGACGCGTTGCGTGATTCCGGCCTCGCGGGCGACGACTCGACCGCCACGGGATGGGATCCGGGACAGGACGCGCCCGCCCCCAGCCCGGACAGCCGGACCGGCCAGCTTGTCGTAGGCAGTCAGCCTCTCAGGGTCGGAAAGGGCGGGGTAGACACTGACCCAGTAGCCCTTGGCCATGGAAACCTCCTGTGTTCGGCCGGACATGTCCGACGTAGAATTGACACTCAGATCGTTCGATCCCGGCGATGAGTACTGCGGTCAGTTGAATCGCCATAGGCGCAGGCTAGGGCTGGTTATGCGGTCGAGGGAAAGACCGGTTGGGGATAGGCTCAGAACGGATCGTTATCAATCGGCAGGGAGGGTGCGTGGCGCCCGATACGGTGAGCCTGCGGTACTTCCTGGTGCTGGCGCAGGAGTTGAACTTCACCCGCGCGGCCGCACGGATCGGTATCGCACAGCCCGCACTCAGCGCCCGGATGCGCCGATTGGAGGCGGAACTCGGTACGGCCCTACTGGTCCGCACCACGCGTAGCGTCGTATTGACCACGGCCGGTGCGGCTTTGGCGGAGTCCGCGCCATCCGCGCTGGCGGCGCTGGACCGCGCATGGGACACCGCCCGGAGCGCGGCGGCCGGTGAACTGGGCACGCTGCGCATCGGATACAGCCTCAGCGCCGGGGCCGAGACGGCACCGGCCCTGGTGGACAGGCTGATGCGCGGCAACAGCGGACTCGAGGTCGGAGCGGTCCCGATGGCGACACCGGAGATCTCCCCCGCGGTCGCCGACGGCCGCATCGATGCCGGGATCACCCGCGGCGAACAGCCGGGCCGTGGCGTGCGCCGGTACCTGCTGCGGCGAGCGCGCATCGGGGTCCAGCTGGCGCAGCACCATCCCCTGGCCGAACACCCGGAGATCGAGATCGCCGACGCGGCCGCGTATCCGCTGCGACTCCCGGACCGCGCGGCCAACCCCGTGATCCACGATCAGCTGTCCGCACTGTTCCGAGACACCAGGCCACACCCCCGATTCCACACGCCCGCGGTCTCTTTCGACATGTCTCAGCGCGACCTGCGCGACGGGATCACCCTCGCCCCGGCCGGAGAAGCCGCGCTCACGGCACAACCGGCCGGTCTCACCTGGCGACCGCTGCGGGGCGCACCCAGCCTGACGATCCACCTGGTCCTCCCACGCGAGCAGGCGCCGCTGCACCGCCGCATCCGTGCCGTCGCCAAAACCCTGGCGCACGAGCTGCACTGGCTGCCGGACTGACGCGCAAGAGGCCGATCGAGACGGACGCCTGCGGCGGCGAGGCCGAAGACCTTGCACTCGGCGGACTTCGAGGGTTGCTGACGACGGCGGGTCCTGCCGAATGTCCGACACGACCTCGCTACGCCGCAGGCGCGGGAGGGGGCCGGTGTCGGTGTGCGCGGGAGGGTCGTGCGCAAGGGACTGCGCGGGCACCAGAACTGGCCGGCCGTCCCCGACATTCCGGGGTCCACCGGCGGGGTGAGGTGAGGTCTGGCCCGGACCGTCTCCGCTGCGATCGCGCTGCGCCGCCTCCACCAAGAGACCCTGTCCGCAGGCCCGTAGAAGCAGCAACGCGCACAGCGCTGGGCGTGGCCGATGGAGAGGAGCGGTGCGCCGAGTTCCGGCTGCCGCACCGGCAACGTCCGTCCGTCACGGACTGCACCGTCGTGAACCTCCTTTCGGATATAGCTGAAACGTCTGGTGGCTGTGGGACCCCGGTTCCAGTCTTGGCGTGCGAGTCCGACCACTCAGCTATCCGGGGGATGACATGAAGTCACTCAAGACCGCCGCGGCGGCCCTGCTCTGCGCGGGCGCACTGGTCACCGCGACCGGCAGCGCCGAGGCCGCGCAGGAGTCCCAGGACGGCGGCAGCACCGTCCTGGTCGTGAACACCTTCCAGAGCCTCGGCACGCAGCGCTGCATGGACGACAGCTGGGAATACGGGTTCCGTACGTACCCCTGCAACAGCGGCGCCTACCAGCAGTGGGACGTCCACGTCTTCAACGACGGAACGCGCCGCTTCCAGAACAAGGTCACGGGACGCTGCCTCTACGACGGCCCGGCCGGGTTCAGCGCGCAGTACTGCGACAGCTCCGAGTACGTGAGCTGGTACGTCGTCCGCCACCACTCGGTGCGCCTCACCTTCCGCAACCAGTACACCGACGACTGCATCGACGACAGCGACGACAGCGGATTCCGCACCACCGGCTGCAACGGCGGCATCTACCAGGACTGGGTCTGACGCCCCACCACAGGGAGAAGAGGCGCACATGGCCGACGAGATGGTGGAACGCGCGCAGCAGTTCATCAACTCCTACAACGTGCCCGGCATTCCGAAGGTGGAGGTGAACGGGCGCACCAGCTGGACGGTGATGTACGCCCTGACCCGGGCGCTCCAGTACGAGCTGGGCATCACCTCGCTGTCGGACTCCTTCGGTCCGACGACGCTGAGCCAGCTCCAGTCCCGGTACGGGGCGCAGATCGACGACCGGACCCGGCACGAGAACATCTACCGGATCATCCAGGCGGGCCTGTACTGCAAGGGCTACGACGGCGGCGGCATGGACGGCACCTACAACGGCAGGACCGGGGACTCGGTCGCCGAGCTCAAGTCCAACATGGGCGTGGGCGGGGCCTATCCGGGCAGCGGGTTGCAGCCGAAGGTGTTCAAGGCTCTCCTCACGATGGACCCGTACGTGCGGGTGGGCAACGGCACTGAGCAGGTTCGCCAGATCCAGCAGTGGCTCAACGGGCGGTACGTTCAGCGACGGGAGTTCTTCATCTGCCCGGCCGACGGGAACTTCTCCCGGGACGTGCAGAAGGCGCTGGTCTTCGCCCTCCAGTACGAGATCGGCATGAGCGACGACGTCGCCAACGGGCGTTTCGGTCCGGGCACTCAGGACGGCATCAGGGCGCAGGCGATGCTCGGCCTCGGCTCGGCCGACGGCACCAAGCAGTTCGTGCACCTGTTCCAGGCGGCGATGCGGTTCAACGGCTGGGACGTCGCGTTCGACGGCTTCTACTCGGGGTCGCTGCTCAGCTCCGTCGTGGACTTCCAGCGCTTCGCCCAGCTGCTGCCCACCACCGGCACCGCGGACTTCCGCACCTGGGCCTCGCTGCTGGTCAGTACCGGCGACCCGAGCCGGCCCGGCACCGCGGCGGACTGCATCACCGAGATCACTCCGGCCCGGGCCCAGGCGCTGCGCGCCGCCGGATACACCACGGTGGGGCGGTACTTGACCAACGCGAACGTCACGAACCCGAAGAACAAGAAGATCCAGCCCGGTGAACTCGCCAACATCGTCGCGGGCGACCTGACTGTCTTCCCCATCTACCAGACCAACGGCGGCGATCCGGAGTACTTCAACGCGCATCAGGGTGCCACGGACGCCCTGGCGGCCCTGGAGGCGGCCCGCGGGCACGGCTTCCGTGCCGGGACCATCATCTACTTCTCCGTCGACTATGACGCCGTCGACGAGGAGATCACCAGCCGGGTCATCCCGCACTTCCGCGGACTGACGGGCCGTATGGCCGCCTACGGCAGCGAGTACCGCGTCGGTGTCTACGCGCCCCGCAACATCTGTAGCCGGCTCGCCAAGGCCGGTCTGACGACGGCCAGTTTCGTGTCGGACATGTCGACCGGCTACAGCGGCAACCTGGGTTTCCCGCTGCCGAAGGACTGGGCCTTCGACCAGATCGCGACGATCACGGTGGGCTCGGGTACCGGGTTCATCGAGATCGACAAGGATGTCGCGTCCGGACGCGACACCGGGCAGACCCAGTTCACACCCAGGGGGCCGGACACCGCGCTGGACGTGCCCTTCGACATGAGCCGTCGGGGTGCCCTGACCTCGGATCTCGGCACCTACATCGTGGCCAACGGCCACGACGACTGGTACCGGGACCGCACCCCCGCGGAATGCATCGGCAAGGTCCTCGACATGGACGCGCTGATCACAGGTCTCGCCCGGTCCTTCCGGATGCGCAAGTCGCTGATCCAGGCCGTGGTCTTCTGGGAGTACCAGGCCGACTTCACCGACGAGGCCGTGGATGTGCTGGTCGCCGCCTATTTCGCCTGGGAGGAGGCGCAGGCCGCCTGGGAGCAGACCCCCGTCGGGGAACCGCCCACCCCGCCGGCCGTGATCAAGGACGACTCCAGCACCGGCGTCGCCCAGATCTTCGGCAGGACCGCGATCAGGGCCCGTAACCACTGCATCCGCGCGGACGTGATCTCGGGCCCGATCCAGGACACGGAGGACTGGCGGGCGCGTCGGGCGGTCTGGGACCAGCTGCGCAACGACGACGACTACAACGTGGGCACCGTTCCGTTGATCCACATCTGGTCCGCCGCCCTCGCCGGCGTCACCGCCGACCGGCTGAGCTACTCCGACGCCGACATCGTCAAGGTGCTCACCCTGTACAACGGCGCCGGGGAATACGGTCGCCGAGCTCGCGACCTCTACAGCATTTTCGAGACTTACAACGCGGCCCTGCGCGGCTGAAGGGGGAACCGGCATGCAGATCAGAGACACGGACAGACCGGGCGGCAGAGGCCTGCCCCGGCGGGCCCTGCTGCTCACCGGACTCGCGGGGGCGGTGGCGGCCGGCATCTCCTTGCCGACGGCCACCCCCGCCTCGGCCGCGGCCCGTACCACCAGTACCAACGGCTGGCCGATCACCACCACCGGCATCAGCGCCCTGCCGGTGCCGGGCACCCCGGCCTCCGTCGCACTGCTGGAAGGAGACGTCTCCACGGTGCTCGTCCACGTCATCCGCCGCTTCCACTACGAGGTCGAGGAGGTCGCACGCCACGAACTCGCTGGACACCGCCCCGCCGCGGGGCTGACGGGACACACCACGAACTACGCCTCCGGCACGGCCGTCGAGATACGCCCGGCCGCCTACCCCCTGGCCGCGACCGGTGTGCTGTTCCCCCAACAGCTGGCCGTGGTGCGCGACATCCTCAAGGAGTGCGGGGGAGTGGTGGCCTGGGGAGGCCACCTCCGCCGACCGCACGCGGCGCACTTCCAGATCGCCGTACACCCCGGTGATACCCGGCTCCGCAGCCTCGCCCAGCGGATCAAGGGCTGGACCCAGGCCCCGGGGCAGGGCGCGGGAGTGCTCACCCTGGGCGCCTGATCAGGCCTGTGTCACCCGGACGTGACCGGTGGAATGCCACGGCGGCCGTCCACCAGCGCCTCCCCCAGCGGGGTCGCGCTGTGGTGGACGGCCGGTCCGCGGCGCCGGGTGACGATCAGCCCGGAGTCACGCAGAGCGGCGGTGTGCTGCGACACCGAGGCGGGGGAGACGATGAGCCGCTGGGCGAGCTCCCCGGTCGACCCGCCGCCCGTGGTGAGGGCGGCGAGCAGATCGGCGCGGGTCCGGCCCAGGAGGGTGCGCAGGGCCTCCCGCGGGTCGCGGAGCAGCTCGGCGTCCGGCTGCGCCCAGCCCAGGTCGTGGGCTATCGGGTGGACGATCACCGGAGGCAGACCGGGATCGCGCAGGGTGATCGGAGCGCGCCAGCAGAAGAACGACGGCAGCAGGAGCAGGCCCCGCCCGTCGAGGTGGATGTCGCGGTCGCAGGCGCTGGTCATGGTGAGCTGACCGGACCGCCAGCGCAGGTCCGGGTGCACGGTGGCCAGCATGCCCTCGACGCCCCCGTCCGTCACGGCCCGCATCCGCAGTGCACGGTCTCGGTCGAAGGCCGTGCGCACCCGGGTCCAGTGCGGCCGCAGGGCGATGGCGAAGTATTCGCGCAGGGTCCGGTCGAGGCGGCGCAGGGTGCCAAGGTCGCCCTCGGCCAGGGGCCGGATCCAGGTACCGGGACGCTGGGCGGCGGTCAGGCCCTCGATGTCACGGCACAGCACTTGGCGGGGAGTGGACAGAACGGCGTCGAGTCCCGCCTCCAGCCCGTCCCCGCCGGGGGCCGGGGTGAGGAAGTCGGCCGAGTAGCCCCGGGGCGGAGCGAGGTCGAAGAGCATATGGACGGCGGCGGAGAGCCGCGACCGCACCTGTCTCCTCCACGGGCCGAAGACGACCGCGCCGTCGTCGCCTCTGACCAGATGCAGGCTCAGCAGCAGCTCCCACATCGGATCCGGTCTGGTCGCCACCCGTACGCGTGCGATGTCCGCGCTCGTGAAATGGAACGTCAACATGTCATCCCCCGAAATGCGAGGCAGGCCCTGGTCAAAGGCCTGGAAATGGTTCCGCAAGAGTAGGAGCGCCATGCTGGGACGAGGGTTGTGGGAGTGGCCGATACCGGCTGGAAATTGGCGGGTTCCCCCGAGATCCCCTGGAGGCGGCCCGCGAACGCCGACAAGAGCTCGGGCATCCTCGGGCCGCCTCTTCTTTGAAGTCACGTACGACCGCTGGCCGTGTCGTTGGCGTTGTCTACACCGATCTTGCGGCGGATGCCGAACAGGAGCCCCGACAGCGGCCCTCAGAGCAGGACGATGACGAAGAGCCGGCCCGCCCCTGCCCGCGCTGGCCTCCAGGCTCCTTGAACTCTGGGCGCCTTCACTCAGGGCAGGTTCGTCCACCGATGTGAGGAGATGTTGTCGTTGAGCCATTCCCCTGACCCAGGGCCCGTGTTCGCGTCGAAGGTCCACTGGCGCAGGTCGCTGAGTCCTACGCCGTTGTAGACGCCCCGGCGTGCGCCTGTGTAGTTCAGGCCCCAGTACACCCAGATGTCGTCCAGGTTGCCGGGGTAGCCGTTGTTCCAGAGCGAACTCACCTGGTTGCGGCAGCTGCCCCAGTCCGGGGCTTCTCCTGACCAGTCGTCGCACCACCCCGAGTAATTCGTGTTGTAGTAGACATGGAGATAACCGTCGGCGACCTGGCTGGCTGAGGGCCGGGGAACGGATTCTGATGCCTGGGCGGCGAGCGGTGTGGCTGCCACCGTCAGAGCGGCGAGAGCCGCGCCGATCAGAGTGCTGCGTACGGTGCCCATGTTCTTTCCTCTCGTTGCGGATTTCGGGTTCATGAGGATGTGTCGGCCTTCTGTGTGAGATCGCGGGCGCGGGGGAGCGCGTTCAGTTGCAGTTCCCGGTAGGTGCGCACGGCCGGGTGGTATTGCCGGGCAAGGCTGCGGGCGTACTGCTGGTCCAAGGCCCGTGCGGTCTTGGCCAGGCCTGAAGTGTGGGCGCACCGCGCCTCGGTCACGGCAAGTGCGATTTCCTCGTTCCTGGGAAGCGGGGACCTTCGCGAACTGGTCGCCGCCCGCAAGTCGGCCGGGCTCGTAGAGGGGTGACCGGCTGCCCGCATACACGCGGACCAGGGCTTGACCGCCTCGGCGAACCGCGGATCCTCGGTGACCCTGGCACGGCGGAGCTCCGTGAGTGCGTCCGCGGTGACTTTCGCCTGGAACCATTGCCGCAGGTTTCCGTAGAGTGTCGCGTCGGCCTCCGACTGGCAGCCCTTGGGGCTGCGTTGGAACAACATGCCGTCGGGGGTCCTGGCCGTCACAGTCAGCGGGCGAGAACCGTTGGCCGCAGTCAGAGCCGCTGCCCGCTGCTTGGCCGGCAGCCCACGAAAATACCGTTGATTGGCATCTGTTTTCCTCAGCTCGGACAGCTCGTGCTGTATATCCGTCCCGTAACCGTGTTCGCGGGCCCACGCCACGTCGTCGAGCACGTAAGGAAACTCCCGAGCCTCCGGAACCGGGTTCTCCTTGACCGGCTGGTATGCAAAGCCCTTCCGCTGCATGCAGTCACGCAGCAAGATCTGACCGGCTTCATGCAAAAGGCTCAACTCCTGCCGTGACGGCTCACGCGGTTCTTGTCCCGCCGCAGCAGCCGAGGAGGCCGGCGGGGAATCGGTGGCCGAGTGAATGCCGCCTGCCACGGCCACCAAGGCCGCGCACAGGACGCCGACGCCCACAAAGCGGCGGCCTGCGCCGGGAGTTCGCCGAAATGCCGCCATCAATTGCGCCCCCTTTTGTCCCATACCGGTAGGTCGCCCGTTCCGGCACGAAAGTGTCACTCCGGTAGCACCAACAGATACTCGCGTGACCGTTCGGCGACCGGCAATGATTTCGATGACGATGGAAATGTCGGGCACAGTGACAAAGGATGTAACTCCCGATCACGGCCGCCGTACTCGCCGGGCACCAGGTAGTCGTGCTTGCGGTCGTGATCGAGGTCTGACCGCCGTTCCCAAGGGCCGGAGTTTCAGCCGGCGCAGGGCAGCCCCGAACGGTACGGCAGATACGCGGTGAACGCGTGTGAGTCCCGCAGGGTCGAGTTGAGGGCCAAGGGGTCGGCTGGTCGTGGTCAAGCTGCCGGGGCGCTCAGGACGGCCTGGGCCGCCAGCCGGAACTTGCTGATCATCGGGTTCGGGTCGCCGTTGCGGCTGACCAGGACGACCTTGCTGGGTGGAGCGTCCTCGATCGGGACAGTGACGAGGTCGGGACGCAGTGAGCTACGCCGATCGCCGACCGGTAGGACGGCGATCGCTCGGCCACTTGCCACGAGCTCGAGCTTGTCCTCGTAGCCTTCGACCGGCGGCAGGTCAGCCCCGAGGAGTCGGTAGGAAGTCCAGTCCGCGGTCTCGAACGCGCACGGCGCCGGCGTCTCGCCGGCCAGTTCATGCGCGGTCACCGACGCGCGGCCGGCCCAGGGATGGCCGAGCGGGACCGCGAGCATCCGGGGCTCCTCGTACAACGGGGTGGCGAACACGTCGTCGGGGACGAACGGCAGCGGGGCCCGCGCGATCAGGGCGTCAACGCGCCTGTCGGACAGCGCCCCGACGTCGCCGCAACTCAGGTACCGGGTGGCGATCTCGGCCTCCGGGTGACGGTGGCGCAGTTCCCGTACGGCGGCAGTGATCACCAGGTCTTCGACGTAGCCGATGGTGATTCGTTCGGTCTGGGCTTGCTCACGCACGGCCAGTTCGGCCTGGCGGGCGGCCTCCAGCAGGGCTTGGGCCCGGGGGAGGAACGTCTGGCCGGCCGGAGTGAGCCGGGTGCCCTGAGGTGTGCGGTCCAGCAGTCGCGTGCCGAGATACCTCTCGAGCCGCTGGATCTGGCGGCTCAGCGCCGGCTGGGCCACGTGCAGGTCGGCGGCGGCCCGGCCGAAATGCTGGTGCGCCGCCACCACGGTGAAGTAGCGCACCAGCCGCAGTTCCAGGTCCTGTCCGAGATCGTTCACCGTTGCAGCGTACGTGTCATGCTGTTTCGGAATGACCGGTTGCCGAAGGAGTCTTGGACGGCCGTGCCGTCCGGGGCCTTGACTGAAGGAGCAACGTTTCCCCGAGAAAGCGATAGGCACGATGAAGGCGATCCAGTTCCACGAAGCCGGCGGGCCGGAAGTTCTGCGGTACGACGAGGTGCCGGTTCCCGAGATCGGCCCGGGCGAGGTGCTCGTCCAGGTGCACGCGGCAGGCATCAACCCGCCGGACTGGTACCTGCGTGAGGGGATGAAGGTCATGCCGGCCGAGATGAGGCCGGTGCTGGAGTTCCCCCTGGTCCCGGGAACGGACATGTCGGGCGTGGTGAAGGCGGTCGCTCCGGACGTCCGCGGGTTCGCCGTCGGTGACGAGGTCTTCGGCATGCTGCGGTTCCCCGGATTCGACGGCCGGACGTACGCCGAGTACGTGGCCGCGCCGGCTTCTGACCTGGCTCACAAGCCGGCCGGTATTGACCATGTCGAGGCGGCCGGTGCGCCGATGGCGCTGCTGACAGCCTGGCAGTACCTGGTTGATCTCGGCCACGGCGTGCCGTCTCCTTTCACCGGCGAGGTGCACCAGCCGGTGCCGATCACGCCAGGGATGACCGTGCTGGTCAACGGGGCCGCTGGTGGAGTGGGTCACTTCGCGGTGCAGTTGGCGAAATGGAAGGGGGCACACGTCATCGCGGTGGCCTCAAGCCGGCACGAGCAGTTCCTGCGCAAGCTCGGCGCCGATGAGTTCATCGACTACACCACGACGAGGGCCACGGACGTGGTCAACGGCGTCGACCTGGTGATCGACACCGTCGGTGGCCCGGACGGTTCACGCTTCCTGACCGTGCTCAAGCGCGGAGGCACCATGCTTCCGGTGTTCTTCGCCCAGTACGACCCGGAAGAGACGGCGCGTCTGGACATCACGGTCTCGAACATTCAAGTACGTTCCAACGGCCCCCAGCTCGCCGAGATCGGGCGCCTGTTCGACGAGGGCAGACTCAAGGTCGGGGTGGACAGCACCTACCCGCTGTCCGAGGCGGTCAGCGCACACACGCGAGCCGCGCAGGGCCACATCCAAGGCAAGATCGTGCTGACGGTGGCCTCGTGATCGCCGAACTCCAGCAGGCGGCGGCGAACTACGCCCACACCGTGGACGAGCTGAATGTGTCCGAGCTGGAAACGGTCCTGACCGAAGGCGCCACCTGGACCTTCACGATGGTCAGACCGGGGATGCTCGGCCCGGTCGCCGGAGGCGCGGCAGAGTCTGGCCCGGATTTGGGACGGTGCCGTGCAGGCGCCCCGCCTGCCCCAGACCCTGCTGCGTGCCCGCTTACTCCTGACCAACGCAGCAGACAGCCCGGGGCGCCGAAGCCCTCCTGACCGGAGCCGATCCCGGCGACGTCGGCGAGCCCTCGACCTGCCCCGGCCGGCAGGTACTCCTGCCTCACCTCCTTGCCGCCCACCCGGCGCTGCTCACCACTGAGGCAGGCCGAAACATCCTGCGTGAGGCGTGTTGGTATCTGGCCGACCGCGGCCAGGCCCACGCCGTGCGGGATCGACTGAAGCACTGGCACGACGCCTGGTCCCAGCAACTCAGTCCGGACCACGAAGGCGCCTTGTGGACCGCCCACTACCTGGCCCGCGCCTACGACGGGACCCAGGACCACGAGCGCGCCCTCGCCTTGCACGAAGACACCCTCACCCGCCGTCGGCGCCTCTACGGCGGCGACCACCTCAACACCCTGGCCAGCGTGAGTCCTGCGGTGGGGACCTTTCCGCAGGACCCGCGGGGGCTCGCTTCCCGACCCCACTGAAGGACGAGACGTCATCAACTCGCGGGGCATTCCGCGTAGACGCTGAGCCTCGGGTGCGCGTGAAGCTCTCTGGCTACACTGCCGCATGGAGCGGGGCTCTTGGTGCGCCCGTGCCGGAAGTGTCGGCGGACGGCTTGATGTGAAGGAGTCCGAGCGTGGAAGCCCCACATGCGGTGGGCGGCCCCCGGGCGGCGTCCGGGGGTGCCGCGTTGGAGGTGAGCCCGTTGCCCAGCGGTCGTGCCGGGATCCGTGTCCGTGGTGAGATCAGCGTCCTCACGCGTGCGCCGTGGGAGCGGGCACTGTCCGAACTGGCCCGGGGGCACACGGGCGTGTCGTATGTGGAGCTGTCGGATGTGGCGTTCGTCGACGTGGCCGGGGTGACCGCGCTGGCTCTCACCGCCATGAACCTGCCTGAGGGGAGGGTTGTGGTCGAGAACCCCCCGCCGCAGGTGCAGCGGGTTTTGGAGTTGTTCTGGCCGGACCTGGACCGGATCAAGGTGGCTCTGTGATGAGCACAGTGACCACCCATGAGGCGTTCGTGCACCCTGCCCTGTTCTACCGCACCGAGCAGGAGTACACGCAGCAGACGGTGTCCTTTCTGCGTGAGGGCCTGGCCGGCGGCGAGCCGATGGCCGTGGCGGTGCCCGGCCCCAACCTGGAGCTGATCAAGGCAGGTCTGGGCGGGGACGCTGAGGGCATCCTGTTCCTGGACATGACCGAGGCGGGCCGCAACCCGGGGCGGATCATCCCCAAAGTGTTGCGTGGATTTGCCGACGCCCACCCGAACGAGCGTGTGCGGATCATCGGCGAGCCGATCTGGGCGGGGCGCAGCACGGTGGAGTACCCGGCGTGCGCGCAGCACGAGGCACTGATCAACGCCGCGTTCGAGGGTCGGGCGGTGACGATCCTGTGTCCCTACGACGAGGGGCGGCTGGACCCCGGGGTGATCGCCGATGCACGGGTTACCCACCCGACCCTCATCACCGGGGACGGACGGGAGTCGGTCAGCGACACTTACGACTGGCGGGCGGTCGTCGACCGGTACAACCAGGTGCTGGCGCCCGCACCAGACGCCGCATTCCTGTCCTACGGTGCTGAGGACCTCCCGGCGATCCGCCAGTTCGCTCTCTCTCAGGCGACGCGGCTGGGTCTGGCCGGGGAACGGCTGATGGATGTGGAGCTGGCGGTCGCGGAGCTGACGACGAACAGTGTGGTCCACGGCGGAGGCCGCGGGACACTCGCGGTCTGGGCCGAGCACGGTCAGCTGGTGTGTGAGGTACGCGATGCAGGCCGACTGACCGATCCACTGGCCGGACGCCGCCCACCGGAGCATGGCCAACTCGGGGGCCGGGGCCTGGTGCTGGTCCACTACGTGGCCGACCTTGTACGGCAGCACACCGGTGACGACGGCACGACCCTGCGCTTCTACCTCAGTATGTGACCACGCTTGGGCGGCCCAAACTGAATGAGTGGCCGCCCACCCCGAGCCCCGGCGGCCGTCAGACGATCTCTCAGGCTCGGCGGCAAGGGGAGCGAGCCTGAGGTCGGAACGCTGTTGACCGGGTGGGCCCGTGAACCGGCCACGTGCCGCACGTTCGCCCCGCCACGCGGAACTTCACCGCCTCGAAGCCGAAGTCCCACGTTGGACTGCGAGTCGGTGAGGTGTGCGGGCTCGACCTGGACGACGTCAAGTCGGACCGGAGCCGGTTCGGCAAGCTGATCAGCGGCGCTGACCGGACACTTCGGTGGTTCATCGAGGACGTCTTGGGGCAGTGCGACGACCACACCCGCCCCGGCGGTGCCGTCCAATTACGGGGTCACTGTGTTGGTCGCGGTCTTGAATGAACGGCTGTGACCAGCAGCGGAATCAGCGTGATCGGTGGCTTTGTAGCCGGGGACGGAGGGCCAGCGAACCGTCAGCACCACGGACTCCTCCTCCGCGAACCAGGAGTGATCGACGCCTTGGCCCCACACGACGTAGTCCCCCTGCCGGGCCAGGAGGACACTGCGCCCGGGCAGTTCCACCCGGAAACGCCCGCTGATCAGGACCAGCAGGGCGGTGCGCTCTTCGCCGGTCACCCACTGGGCCCGCTCATCGCCCTGCGGATGGACGCCCCACTTGATCTCCACGTCCTCGCTGTGCCGAGGATCGGAGGCGTCCTTGAAATGCCCCAGCAGCCATCCCCGGTCCAGCGCCGCATCGCTGCCCGCATTGCCCACATACACGCTGTCGGTCATGGCTCCGGAAGGTAGCAGCCAGCCGCATCAGCACTCCTCACAGAGCAGCTACCGCCACCGTCACAACAGGCCCGGGAGTGGGTTCGCTGCGCACGGTGCACGCTCTGGTGCCAGCGAGCCGCTCTGCCTGATCGGTGATTCCGGCACGGGCAAGTCCGACCTGCTGATCGGCTTGGGCGCCCCGGCGGCGAAGGCCGACTATCGGGTCCGCTCCGCTTGACCGCCGCGGCGCCGTAATTCTCTTCGGCGCGATCATCGAAACCGGCACCGAGTTCTACCGACTCGCCCAGACCCGTGCCAGCGCCGACAAGGACAAGAGGGGCTGACCGGCTACGAGGCCCAGATCGATTCTGTGAGGGAACGCCGCGCGACTGACATGGTGGGTCAATGCGATTGATCGGCTGTGACGGGCACGGCATTGAACTGGGGGTTGTGAACTACCAGTTCCCCGATGCCGCTCATGAGGGGAAACGTCGGAGCTGGCTGATCATCGAAGGTACTACGAATTGCCCACAGGGAGCGTGGACGTTCCGTTGGCAGGCGCTGACTCCGGAGGACGCGGTCGTGTTGGCCACCTGGCTCCGCGACGTTGCTCGCGCGCCCGACGGTGGTCAACCAGCGGATCGCAGCCTTGAGTTCATCGAGGCGAACTTGGCCTTCACGGCCGACCAGGCCGATGCACGGCACATCACCCTCGAGATCCGCTTGGACCTCGAGTTCTCGCCGCCCTGGCGGAAGCGGAATCATCCAGGAGACCCCTTCACAGTCGCGTGTCGGATCACGCCAGAGGCGCTGCTGAGGGCCACGACGGAGTGGACCGCCGAGATCGCCCCTTACCCGCCGCAGGCCCCCGGCGGACAGAGCGAACTTTCGTGACCTCCACAAGGATCCGACCAGGCCATGCTTCAACGAGGTCGTCATGGGGCCATCGCAGGTCGGAACCCGGGGCCAGATCAGGGGTCTGGCACAAGTTCCGGGCTGTGTCGCTGATTTGGGGTGCCAGTTCGGTTGATCAAGGTGACAGGAGGATGTGGCGTCGTAGGAGGTCGAAGTTGGCCCGGCCGTACAACTGTCTCTTCAGCGAACTGAGTCCGTCGAGGCGGAAGTCGGCGAGCGAGACGTCGAGGGCCAGGTGCTCGCTGCGGCGTTCCCGCACCATCGAGTCCAGGCGCCGAGCTGCTCAGTGGTTGTGGCCGGTGCGGGGCTCCGTTCGCACGGCACTTCGAGGGACTTGCGCTCGGTGTCGGTGAGGTGTTCGGGCGGGCGCATGATCCAGTCGGTGACCTGGCGGACAGTCCCGTTCGGGCCGTGCAGGGCTTAGCGCCGGGGAAGCGCGGTACCGACCTGTTCCGTCGTTTCAACGGAGACGTCCATTGCAGACGGCCTCTTTGTGCGGTGGCCGGGGTGTGCGTGGTCGGCGGCGCAGCAGCCGGTCGTTCGAAGGTGTGGCGCGCCGCGTCGAGCGGTGGCAGGCTGAGCGGGCTTCCTCGAGGGGGCCGGCGATTGGTGTCGGGGGCAGGTGCTACCTACCCGGTGATGTCGCGGCCGAAGATCTGGCGGGCGATGACCCATTTCTGGATCTCGTTGGTGCCTTCGTAGATTTCGCCGATCTTGCTGTCGCGGTAGAGGGCCTCGATGGGACAGGGGCGGTCGTCGGCGCCGAGTTCGCGGGCGAATCCGAGGCCGCCGAAGGCTTGGACGGCGTCGCGGGCCATGTCGACGGACAGGCGGGTGGCGTGGTGCTTGGCCATGGCGGCCTCGGGCACCTCGCCCGGTCTTCGAGGTGTTTCACCTGCTGGGTCTCACGATCGGACGAACGTATGCTGGCCGCCATGAGGCGGACATCCTTTGCACAGTGGCCCTGCTCGATCGCGCGGACCATGGACCTGCTCGGGGACTGGTGGACGCCGTTGGTGCTGCGTGAGGCGTTCTACGGAATCCGGCGCTTCGACGCGTTCCAGCACTCGCTCGGGATCGCCCGAAACACCCTGACGGACCGGTTGCGGCGGCTGGTGGATGAGGGGCTGCTGGAGAAGCGGCTCTATCAGACGGAGCCGGTTCGGTACGACTATGTGCTCACCGAGAAGGGGCGCGACTTCTACGGCGTACTGCTGGTGATGAACCGGTGGGGAGACCGCTGGCTGGCGGGCGAGGCGGGCCCGCCGGTGGTCGTGCACCACGACGCGTGCGGGCAGGAGAGCCACGCCGAGGTGGTGTGCGCCGCCTGCGGCGAGCCGATGACCGCGGACAACACCACATCCCGGATGGGCCCCGGCTATCCGCCGCACCTGGCCGAACGGCCTGACGTACGAGAACGGTTCGCCGGCTGACCCGACGGTCCGGGGTGACCCCGGCTGTCCTTGACAAGTGAGTCTATCTACGCAACTTTACTGGTCAGAACCCTTGAGCGTGAGTGGGGGTCGCTACCGGCGGGAGAGGCGGCAGGGTATGGAGTGGACGGGTGCGCGCTATGCGGACAAGCCGACGGCCGAGGTCAGCACCTGGATTGCCGCCCCGCCGGCCCGGGTGTGGACGCTGGTGGCCGACATCGAGCTGATGCCGCGGTTGAGCGCCGAACTGCAATCGGTGGAATGGCTGGACGGCCGCAGCGGCCCCGCTCTCGGCGCCCGGTTCATCGGCCGCAGCAAGCACGAAGCGTTGGGCGAGTGGGCCACCACCTCGCACATCGTCGAGTACGACCCGCCGAGAGTGCTGGCCTGGGCGGTCGAGGACCCTCAACACCCCACGGCCATCTGGCGGTTCACCCTGGAGCCGAAGGACGGCGGCACGCTGCTCGGCGAATGGATGCAGATGGGGCCGGCCCGCTCGGGCCTCTCCTTCGCCATTGACCGCATGCCGGACAAGGAACAGAAGATCGTCTTCGTGCGGATGCGGGAGTTCGAGGCCGGCATGGCCGCCACCATCGAAGCGATCAAGAAACTGGCCGAGAGCACTCAGACGTCGGGAAAGGCGAGCCCCTGATGCGTACGTCCACCACGATCGAAGCCTCTGGCGGCGACTGGCGAGAGATCGTCGACTACGTCACCGAGGCGGAGAAACTCGGTCTGGACATCTGCTGGGTCGCGGAGGCATGGGGCTCCGAGGCGCCGTCACCGCTGGGCTACCTCGCCGCGAAGACCGAGCGCATGCTGCTCGGCTCCGGAATCATCCAGCTCGGCACCCGCACACCCATGGCCATCGCCCGCGCGGCGATCACGCTGTCGCAGATCTCCCAGGGGCGTTTCCTCCTCGGGCTCGGCCCCTCCGGGCCGCAGGTGATCGAAGGACTGCACGGCGTACCGTTCGCCCGGCCGTTGTCCCGGATGCGCGAGACCGTCGAGATCGTGCGACAGGCCGCCTCGGGGGAGAAGGTCTCCCACCTGGGACGGGAGTTCCAGATCCCGCTGCCCGGGGAGGCGAAGCCGATGCGCCTGTCGATGCGTGCCGAGCACGACATCCCCGTCTACCTGGCGACCCTCTCGCCGAAGATGCTCCAGCTGACCGGGGAGATCGCCGACGGCTGGCTGGGCACCAGCTTCGTGCCCGAGGGCGCCAAGGAGGCGTACTTCGATCACCTGGACGCGGGGCTCGCCGCGGCCGGTCGCAAGCGTGCGGACCTCGACGTCTGCCAGGGCGCCGAGGTCGCCTTCGTCGACGACGAGGACGAGCTGCGCGTGACGGTGGCCGGACGCAAGAAGGAGCTGGCCTTCAGCCTCGGCGGCATGGGCTCCGCGACCACGAACTACTACAACAGCGCCTACAGCCGCCAGGGTTGGGCCGAAGTGGCGGCCGAGGTCCGGACACGTTGGCAGGCCGGGGACCGGGACGGCGCGGCAGGTCTGGTCACCGACGAGATGGTGCTGGCGACCACGCTGATCGGAACCGAGGACATGGTGCGCGAGCGGTTGCGCGTGTGGCGCGAAGCCGGAGTCGACACCGTTCGCTTCTATCCCGCCGGAGAGACCCTCGATGCCCGAGTCGCCACGCTGGGCCGGGCCATCCAACTGGTCCGCGACATCGAGGCCGAGGCGGCGCGCTAGCGACACGACCGTCCCGCCGGGGAGGGCGGCGACGCGGCGGCACCGCCCACGAGGTCCCGGTTCGGGCCGGCCGAAGGTGCCGACGCCGTCGGCCGCCGGGCCCCGCACCCTTCGGCAACGTGATCGCCCGGAACGTACTGCTCAGCGCGTCTTCTCGAGCTGCCGCAGTGGCGATGATCTGGCTGCCCTCGCACAGGCCGGCCGGGGCTACGACCTCATCCAGGACAATCCCGGCACCGGCGAACCCCGCTCGACCGCCAGCCGGCTGAATGCCGCGGACCAGCAGGTATTCCACGACCCCCAGCACCCTTCCACCATCAGCCTGCCCATCCGAACCCACTGACCTGGCCCACGGCTCCCTAAGCTTCCCCCACTGGCCGGACACGGTGCCGGGGTGTTCGTGCGCGCGCCGGCCGGAACCCCGGCGAACCGCCGGGCCATGAGCGCCCTGCCGGTCGGACCTGGCGGCCACCGGCAAGCGCGACGACGTCATCCAGGACATCCTCGCCCACGACTCCGAGTCCCCTCGCTGGAGCGGTGTGGACCACCGGGAACGCGTAGCCGATGTGACCGTGCCGGTCACCGTGATCGGCGGCGGGGCTACGCGTGGCCGCCGCCGTCGAGCAGGCGTAGTTGCAGCCAGACGGAGAGTCGGTCGTCGGGCTCTTCGAGCGAGAGGCCGAAGAGTTCGGTGATGCGGCGGAGGCGGTATCGCAGGGTGTTGGTGTGGACGCCCAGTCGCGCGGCCGCCTCCGCCACATTGCCCACTGCCTCCAGCCAGGCGAGCAAGGAGGCGGCGAAGTCCGTGCCGTGTTCGGTGTCGTGGGCGGCCAGGGCGGCGATCCCTGGATGGCGCAGGCGCGGCTCGCCGGTGAGCTGGTCGCCCACGCGGGTGAGCAGAAGCCGGGCGCGCACGTCGGTCAGGGTCGCCGCGGAGGGCGCGTCCGGGTGGGCGGTGGTCACCCGCAGGATGTCGTCCACTTCCCGGCGCATCGAGGGAAGCGCCGCCGGATCAGTCTCGGTGGGGGCGACGGCCGCCCGTACGAAGTCGCCGAAGGAGTCACGGATCGCGGCGAGCGCGCTGTGGGCGAGCCGCATCGCGGCGGGCGCCCCGCCACTGGGCAGCAGGACGTAGATCGCTCGTGAGGTGGTGGCGATGCTCGCGTCGGGACGGAACGGCACTACGTGGCGTGACAGCACATGGCCGAGGCGGGCGGTCAGCGCGAGGAGCCCCGCCGCGTCGGTGGAGGCGGCGAAAGCGAGAAGGCCGAGCTCGGCACCCGGGGGGATGGACAGCCGGAAGTTCGTCTCGTGCGTGGCCCACAGCCCCTCCAGCGCGCCCAACAGCGCACTCTCACGCTTCTGGAGTTCCAGTTCGTTCGCGTTGCGGTTTCGCAGAATGTGCAGGGCGGCCAGACGTGCGCAGTCGACGAGTGCGCGCTCCCCGTCGGCGCTGATGCCGTGGGGGCTCTCGATCGCCCAGACCGTGCCCAGGGGTTGCGTGCCCGCCTTGATGGCGACGGCCGCTCGCGGCAGGGCACCGAGCGCTTCGGGGAAGCGGACCACCCCTCCGGAGTCGAGCACGATCCGGTAGCGCTCGAGGTTGTGATCGATCTCCGGGACCCTGCGGCTCAGAATCCCCTCGCGGCGCAAGGAGTCGATGCGCTGGTCGGGCGATGATGAGTAGGCCATGACCCGGCGGTCCAGATCCTCGATCGCCACTGATCCGCCGATGACGGCGCTGGCGGCGTTCGCCAGGGTGAACAGCCCCTCCTCGGTGGTGGCCGTCGGTTCGCCGCCGACGCCTTGCGAGCCCAGCACCGAAAGGAGCAGGGCGTCGAGGTGGCGCCAGGAAATCTCGTCCGCCGCCGCGAGGAGGGTGAAGTCGCCGCGCGACGCGGCGTCGACGAGCTCGGTGGCGTTCCTTCCCCGGACCTTGAACACCATGCCGCAGTATCCGCGGCCGGCCGCCTCCTGTACGAGGTCCGTCGCCGCGGGCTCATCGGCTTGGAGTCCTGGGACCAGCAGAAGCTGGTCGACTCCCTTGGGCAGGGGATCGGCGGGGTCGTGCAGGGCGGTGCCCCGCACGGGCCGGTCCAGGTCGCGTGGCGCGGTGAGTGCCATGAGGACCGGTGCTCCGACGGTCCCGACCAGGTGACCGATGGTGACCGCCGCGGAGTTTGTCCGATCCGACGATGACATGGCCAAATCCTAGGTCAATCGGACCATGACGGCCAGTGTGCGCGAACTGAAGAATTCCGGCAACGGACCGGGATCCGACACCCGGCCTCCGTCCCCAGCTCCTCCTGGCCGACGCATGCGGCTGCCCTGCGCGTCCCGTGCCGGGTCACCTCATGTCCCGCCCCATCCGAACGGAGACCGAGATGGTCAGAATTCGCCTTGCAGCAGCGATCGCGGCAGCCACCGCGGGGATGCTTCTCACCGCCTGTAGCGGCACATCGGACACCGCCACCGACCAGACCCGGCCCACGGCGAAGGTCGCACGCGACGCCAAGGCGGCACAGCTGCTGCCCGCGCGCTTCAAGAGCGGAGTCAACGTGGCCAGCGGTGTCTACGCGCCGATGGAAATGCTGGATTCCCAGCAGAAGTTCACCGGGTTCGACTACGACCTGGGGCAGGCGCTCGGCGCGAAGCTGGGCGTGTCGTTCACCTTCACCAATCAGGCGTTCGACAGCATCATCCCGTCACTCCAGTCCGGCAAGCACGACATCATCATGTACGGGATGAACGACACGCCGGAACGGCAGAAGAGTCTCTACTTCGTCGACTACTTCCACGCCGGCATGGACATTCTTGTGAAGAAGGGCAACCCGGAGAAGATCGACAGCGTGCTCGACCTGTGCGGCAAGTCCGTGGCGGTCGCCAAGGCCACCACGCAGGCCGATCTTATGCGGGCCCAGGCACCGACCTGCAAGGCCGCCGGGAAGAAGCCAGTCACGGTGGTCGAACTGCCCAGCGAGGGCGACGCCCTGATCGCCGTCCGCGCCGGGAAGGCCACCGCCGATGTCCTGGACGCCGCCGTCGCCGAGTACAACGCCCGGACGGCGGGCAACGGCAAGGAGTTCGAGGTCGTACGCGACCCCGCGCACCCCACGGGATACGCACCCGTCTACACGGGCATCGGAGTGCTCCGCAAGAACCACGACCTCGTCCTCGCGCTCCAGGGGGCACTTGACTCGCTCGTCAAGGACGGCACCTACCAGCAGATCCTCAAGAAGTACGGCCTGACGTCCTACGGCGTCGCCTCCGCGCAGGTGAACGCCGGATGACGGCCGCCCTTTCCGACAGGACCGACCCCGCGGCCACCGGCGTCGCCAGGCAGCACGACGTGGCCGCCGCACCTCGCCGCCACCCTGGACGGTGGATCGCCGCCGCGACCCTCGGCCTGCTGTGCGCGGGCTGGGTGCTCTCGCTCTGGGGCAACCACAACATCGATCACGCCACGATCGCCGACTTCCTCTTCGACGGGCGGATCGTCCAGGGCGTCCTGCTCACCGTGGCGTTGACCGCCTGTTCGATGCTGCTGGCCACGGCTCTCGCCATCACGCTGGCGGTGATGCGGCTGTCAGCGAACCCTGTGCTGCGGGTGGTGTCCTGGGCGTACACCTGGTTCTTCAGAGGCACGCCACTACTGGTGCAGATCGTGTTCTGGGGATACCTCGGCCTGCTGTACGAGAAGATCAGCCTCGGCATCCCCTTCACCTCGATCCAGTTCTTCTCCGCGGACACCAACGTGATCGTGACGCCCTTCGTCGCCGGCCTGCTGGCCCTGGGCATGAACGAGGCCGCCTACGCGTCCGAGATCGTCCGCGCGGGCCTGCTCTCCGTCGATCACGGCCAGGTCGAAGCAGCCCACTCGCTGGGCATGTCACCCGCCTACACCCTGCGGCGCATCGTCGTACCCCAGGCCATGCGGGTGATCATCCCGCCCATGGGCAACGAGACGATCTCGATGCTCAAGAACACCGCCCTGCTACAGCTGATCGCGGTGCCGGAGCTCTACACACGGGCCAGCTGGATCTCGGCGCAGAACCTGAGCCAGGTGGAGCTGCTGATCGTCGCCAGCGCCTGGTACCTGGTTCTCACCTCGGTTCTCTCCATACCGCAGTACTACCTCGAACGCCGGTACGGCCGCGGCTCCCACCGCAACCTGCCGATGACACCGTGGCAACAGGCCCGCGAGGCGGTCGGCCGACTCCGGACCCGGCTCGCGCAGGTCGCCCACACCGACCCCCGCACCACCAGGACGGAGACAGGCTCATGACCCTCGAGAGCCGCGACAGCCGACGGCCGCTGGTGGAAGCACGAGGCGTGCGCAAGCAGTTCGGTGCACTCCAGGTCCTCAAGGGCATCGACCTCGAGGTCATGCGCGGGGAGGTCATGTGCCTGCTCGGACCCTCGGGCTCGGGCAAGTCGACCTTCCTGCGCTGCATCAACCACCTCGAAAAGCTCGACGGCGGACGCATCTACGTCGACGGCGAACTGATGGGCTACCAGGAACACGGCTCTCGTGCCAGGGAGATGAAACCGAAGGAGATCGCCGTCCAACGCCGGAACATCGGCATGGTCTTCCAGCGGTTCAACCTGTTCCCCCACCTCACCGCCCTGGAGAACATCACCGAGGCACCGGTCGGCGTAGCACACCGCAACCGGGCCGACGCACGCTCGCGCGGCATGGAACTGCTGCGGCAGGTCGGCCTCGCCGAGCACGCGGGAGCCTATCCCGCGCATCTGTCGGGTGGTCAGCAGCAACGCGTCGCCATCGCCCGCGCGCTCGCGATGGAACCGAAACTGATGCTCTTCGACGAACCGACCTCCGCGCTGGACCCCGAACTCGTCGGTGACGTCCTCGAGGTGATGCGCGACCTGGCGAGGAGCGGAATGACGATGATCGTGGTGACCCACGAGATCGGCTTCGCCCGAGAGGTCGCGGACCAGGTCGTCTTCATGGACGACGGCGTCGTCGTCGAAGCCGGCGCACCGTCCCGTGTCATCAGCGATCCGCAGCACGAACGGACGAGGGCCTTCCTCGACAGCGTCCTGTGAACTCCCGCACCCGCACACCCCGTACCACACCGAGAGGGCCCAACCCCGTGCTTGACCTCGTCCAACGGCCGGTGATCGCGGTCACGGTCGGAAGGGATCTTCCCCTCCGTCCGTCCTCGCTGAGGCTGACCGAGAGCTGTGTACACACACTGACGAATGCCGGCGCTGTGCCGGTAGTGCTCGTGCCCAGCCTCGACGCTGCCGCGGTTCAGCAGGTGATGGAAAACGTCGACGGTCTGTTTCTGCCCGGCGGAGTGGACGCGCCCGACCCGCATCCCCGGCATTTCGGTGAGGACGTACGGCCCGAGACCGTCGTCGACGACAACCTCGACGCTCTCGAGATCGCCGCGATCGACTACGCCACCACCTCGGGGATGCCCGTACTCGGTGTCTGCCGAGGCTGCCAGATCCTCAACGTCGCCCTCGGCGGCAGCCTGATCCAGCATCTGGAGCCGGGCCGGGTGAACCACCTACAGGATCTGCGGTCACATCCAGAGGCCCACGAACTACGACTCGAACCGGGCTCCCGCCTCGCCGAACTGTCCGGCACACAACGGCTTCGGGTGAACAGCCTGCACCATCAGGCCATCGCCGACACAGCCCCGGCCCTGAGGGTGGTCGGCATGGCCGAGGACGGCGTCGTGGAGGCAGTCGAGGCGACCGACCCCGACCGGTGGATCGTCGGCGTCCAGTACCACCCGGAGGAGTTGACCGACCGCCCGGCACACCACCGGCTCTTCGACGACTTCGTCACCCACTGCGCCCGGTACGCGGCCCAACGACAGCAGATCCGGCACGACCTCGCCAGGAAGTGGACCCCATGACCGACGTGAACTCCTCCGCGGCCGACCGACGCGAACGAATCCTGCGCGCCGCCGTACGGCAGGGGCTCGTCGAGCCCGACCACGCCGTCCTGGCAGCGTTCGTCGACCTCGACGGCGTCGCGACGAGCGTCGCGGCACTACAAGCGGCATTCCCCGAGACACCGAGCGTTCTGCACACCTTCGCTGCGAAGGCGAACTGCCTGGTCCCAGTCCTGGAGGAACTGCTTACTCTCGGCATGGGCTGCGAGGTGGCCAGCGCCGGCGAACTCGCCCAGGCCCTGGCCGCAGGATTCACGCCGGAGCAGATCGTCTTCGACTCTCCGGCCAAGACCCGTTCCGAGCTGGCGCATGCTCTTGAGCTGGGTGTCGCGGTGAACGCCGACAACTTCCAGGAACTCACCCGCATCGACGAGATCCTCGCGTTCCGTCCCTCCGCCTCCCGGATCGGCATACGCCTCAACCCCCAGGTCGGAGGCGGCGAGATAGCCGAGATGAGCACCGCCACGACGACCTCGAAGTTCGGCATCGCACTGGAAGACGACGGAAGCCGTCGGCGTCTCCTGGACGCATACCGCGCGCACCCCTGGCTGACCTGGGTCCACGCACATGTCGGCTCGCAGGGCTGCCCGCTGGAGCTGATCGCCGAGGGAGTCGCCAAGGCCGTGGCCTTCGCCGACGAGGTCAACCTCCTGCTCGGCCGTCGCCAGGTGACCGGCATCGACATCGGCGGCGGACTCCCCGTCAACTTCCTGGACGACGAGACCAGTCCCGGCTTCGACGAGTACGTCAAGTGTCTTCAGGACCGTGCGCCCGCCCTGTTCAGCGGCGAGTACCAGATCGTCACCGAGTTCGGCAGGTCCCTCCTCGCCAAGAACGGGTTCACCGCAGCCTGCGTCGAATACACGAAGACCTCCGGCGGACGCCCCATCGCCATCACCCACGCCGGCGCCCAGGTGGCGACCCGCACGGTGTTCATGCCGTCGTCCTGGCCTCTACGGATCACCGCCCACGGCCCCGACGGGAGCATCAAGGCGGGCGAGCCGGTACCCCAGGACATCGCCGGCCCCTGCTGCTTCGCCGGCGACCTGCTGGCCCGGGCACGTCCGCTCCCCCTGCTCGCGCCCGGCGACATCGTCTCTCTCCTAGACACCGGCGCGTACTACTCCTCCACCCCCTTCCACTACAACAGCCTGCCCGACCCCGCCGTCCATGGCGTGCGCATCGATCCCCAGGGGAATATCGCGTTTCTGCCGCTACGACCTGCGGAGACCATCGAACAGGTCCTCGCCCGCACCGGGAGGTGATCCTCGGCCAGGCGGACTGGCTTGAGAGTTCTCGAGGTCATCTCCGCTCCGTCGATGCACGCGTGCGGAAGCCTCAGGGCCTCGGTCCCCATTTCGTGAAGCGGCGATCTGACCAAGCCCAGCGGCAGGGGCAGGTCGCCGGCCGGCGACATGTCGTTGTATCCGATGACGGCGATGTCTCTGGCCGTGGTCTCGACAGCCGCCTGGGTGCGCGCCAGGCGCACCCTTGCCAGCGAAGTCGTTGACATCGAGGCGCTCCTCGGCTCATACGACCAGGCGACAGTCGCGATTGAGGACCGTTGCGGGAAGGCGCTGGGCAAAAGGCAGGCCGAGGAACTGGTCGTTGCCGCGGCGGTGGACGTCGACGACTTCTACCGGTGCACGGTTCCTCCCCCTCGACCGTCGCCACGGCGCTCGCGATGCAGGTCGACGGCAAGGGCGTCGTGATGAGGCCCGAGGCCCTGCGGCCCGCGAGGCTAAAAACACACCTGAACAGCCAGCGTGCCCTGCGGAGCCGTCTGGCCCTGGGCGAGAAGCCGCACCGCGAGCGGATGGCCGCCCTGGCCTGTGCCTTCGATACCGATCCCGACCCGTGCCGACCGCACGATGTGATCGCCCCGCCCGAAGGCCGCAGCACCATTGCCCGGACGCCCCGCTCAGACCGAGAGCGCACCGCTGGTGGCTCACCGTTTCCCTGGTCCATCCACCTGAGCAGGTCATCGCCGCCGCGTTCGACCAGGCTGCCGCCCACGACCGGGACCATCCGCGCGACTGGGTTGTCCTGGTCGACGGAACCCGCCATCAACTCGGCCTGATCCAGGCCGAAGCCGGCAGACGAGGCATCAAGGTGCACATCCTGCTCGACTTCGTCCACGTGAGTGAGTACATCTGGGACGCCGCTCACTGCTTCCACAAGCCCGGCACTTCGGCAGCCGAAGCCTGGGTTGTCGGCCGCCTCACCACCATCCTCCACGGCCAGGCCACTCACACCGCCACCGAGATCACCGCTCAGGCCGACCGGACCGGGCTGGCCGATCGCCACCGGCAAGATCGAAGGCGCCTGCCGCCCATCGTGGGCGACCGTAAGCGGCGGCGCTGCACCGAGAAGCGCAGCCGCGCCGTGGACCTCTACCTCTACCTGGCTACCGCGGTCTTCACGCTGCGTATGCTCATCCGCCGCGCAACGCCGCTCTACCGCTGAAACGACCGTCCCGCCACCGAACGCCTGAAGTGACGCCTACTGCCGGGCTCTCTTACTCGTCCAGGCTGGGAGTGCTCGGGGCCCTGGAGGTGTGCCCCACGCCCGCGAGCATCTTCAACGGCGCTATGTCGTTCGGGCTTGTCAGCGTCCCGATCACGGTCCTGCGCGGCTACGAACTGCCGGACGGCCGGGTCATCCTGGTCACGGACGAGGAGTTGCGGGCCCTGCCGCTGCCCACCGCACGTGCCATCGAGCTGATCGCGTACATCCCGGCCGCCGTCGACCCGCTGCGCATCGGCCATCGCCGACGGCGGCTGGGGAATCGGCGGCGACGTACTGGCCCTCGCCGAGCTCCGGCAGACACCGAAAGTCTGACCGCGAGGGGCAGGGCGTATTCGGAGGGGCTGCCGGATTCGGCGCGGTAGACGACCAGTTGTCCAGCACCCGCAGGCAGGGGGCCGACCGCACCTGTCTTCCTCCTGTCAATGTTGGGCACTTTCTTGACGATGGTTACTAGGGCGCCTAAGTTCGCCGTGTCCTTCCCTCGCTCAAGGGAGAGCGCGATGCCCTCGTCCCCCGTCGCATCACCACCCCCCATCCCTCAACAAGGCGAACGCACAAGGCAGTTGCGTCGTGTCGCGCTGTCCGGTCTGCTCGGTACGGCCGTGGAGTTCTACGACTTCCTCGTCTACGGCACGGTCGCCGCGCTCGTCTTCGGCGAACTGTTCTTCCCCGGCGCCGATCCGGCCGTCGGTACGATCGCCGCGTTCGGCACCTTCGCCGCCGGTTATGTCGCCCGTCCGCTCGGCGGCGTCCTCTTCGGCCACTTCGGCGACCGGCTCGGCCGGAAGTCGATGCTGCTGCTCACCATGGGTCTGATGGGCGGCGCCAGCTTCCTCATCGGCCTGCTGCCGACATACGACACGATCGGTGTGTGGGCTCCGGTCCTGCTGATCGCCCTGCGCGTCATCCAGGGCGTCGCCATCGGCGGCGAATGGGGCGGCGCCACCCTCATGGTCGTCGAACACGCCGGCGACAAACGACGCGGCCTGTGGTCCAGCTTCACCCAGATGGGAGCACCGCTCGGTTCCCTGCTCTCCTCCCTCGTCGTCACGTTCATCGTCGCCATGCCCCGTGACCAGTTCGCCGCCTGGGGCTGGCGCGTCCCCTTCCTCCTCAGCGTCGTCCTGCTAGGAGTAGGCCTCTTCGTCCGCCTCAAGATCGTCGAGAGCCCCCTCTTCACCGCGGTCAAGAAAGACCGCGCGGAGTCCCGGTCGCCGATCGTCGAGGTGCTGCGCCGGCCGCGCGCCGTGATCCTGGCCGCCTGCGTCGGCATCGGCGCCTTCACCGCCCAGTCCCTGCTCACCAGCTACCTCGTCGCCTACGCCACCGGCATCGGCTACCCCCGCCCCCAGGTGCTCACCGCGCTGACGGTCTCGGCGTCCGTGGCCTTGGTCGTCCTGCCCTGCGCCTCCGCGCTCTCCGACCGGATCGGCCGCCGCCCGGTCGTCCTCGCCGGAGCTCTGGCGTCCGCCGCGCTCGCCTTCCCCGTCCTCGCCCTGGTCGACTCCAAGTCGCCTGGCCTGCTGATCCTCGCCGTCGTCCTGGGCCACGGCATCGCCCAGTCCGTGATGTACGGGCCGCTGGGGGCGCTGCTCACCGAGATGTTCGGCACCAAGGTCCGCTACACCGGCGCCTCCCTCGGCTACCAACTCGCCACCCTCATCGGCGCCGGCTTCTCCCCGATGATCGCCGGAAGCCTGGTCGCCGCCAGCGGCGGATCGAGCACACCGATCTCACTCCTGCTGTGCGGCGGCGCCGCCATCACCGCCGTGACCGTCTGCTTCGTACGCGAGAGCAACAAGGCATCCCTCGCCGATGCCGCCGAACGCCCCACCGTCCCCCAGACACAGGAGATCTCCGCATGAAGACCGGCACCGGCACCCGCATGCCTCGCACACCCCTCGCACGCACCCGACGTACCGCCCGCGCGGCGGCTCTCCTTCTCGCCGTCTGCGCCGTCCCCACGTCGGCCATGGCCGCCACGACGGAGCCGACGCACGTCGAGGGCCAACTCCCGTCCGGGGCGACGTACTTGATGGACGTACCCGCGAACTGGAACGGCACCGTCCTGCTCTTCAGCCACGGTTACGTCCAGGCCGGCTCGGCCAACCCCGCACAGAACGGCCCGGACGCCGCCACCAAGACGCTCCTGCTCGCGAAGGGGTACGCGCTGATCGGTTCGTCGTACGCCTCCACGGGCTGGGCGGTGACGGATGCGGTGCCCGATCAGCTCGCCACCCTGTCCGCCTTCACCGACCGCTTCGGAACGGCCGGTCGGACCATCGCCTGGGGCCGGTCCTACGGCGGGCTGGTCACCACCGCGATCGCGGAGCGGCACGCGGACCGGATCGACGGTTCGCTGTCGATGTGCGGCCTGGTCCACGGTGGCGTGGCCAACTGGAACAACACGCTCGACCCGGTCTTCGCCATCAAGGCGCTGCTCGCGCCCGACTCCGACGTGCCCCTGACCGGGCTACCGGACCAGGCGGCCGCCACCGGGGCGGCGGACGCGATGACGGCCGTGGTCGACTCGGCGCAGACGACGGCCGAGGGGCGCGCCCGGATCGCGCTGGCCGCTGCCCTGCACAACATCCCCGGCTGGAACCAGCCCGCACAGCCCCGGCCCGCCGCGGACGACTGGGACGCTCAGCAGGCCAACCAGTACGAGGCCGTCAAGGGGTTGCTGCGGAGCGCCGCCTTCCACCGGCGGCAGGAGGCCGAGGTCCGGGCGGGCGGCAACATGTCCTGGAACACCGGGGTCGACTACGCGAAGCTGCTCGGACAGTCCTCCGTGCGCAAGGAGGTCACCGAGCTGTACAAGAAGGCCGGTCTCTCGCTGCGCGCCGATCTCACCGCCCTGAACCGCGCCCCGCGCATCAGCGCCGACCCGGACGCCGTCGAGTGGACGAGCCGCACCAGTTCCTTCACCGGCGAGCTGTCCAAGCCTCAGTTCAGCATCCACACCATCGGCGATGCCCTCGTCCCCGTGCAGACGGAGAGCGCCCTGCGCCGGGCCGTCACCGCCGCCGGTTCGGCGTCCCTCCTCCGGCAGGCGTACGTCGACAACGCCGGGCACTGCACCTTCAGCCCCGCCGAACAAGTCGCCGCCCTGCACACCCTGGAGGACCGCCTCACGACCGGCAAGTGGCAGGGCACCGACGCGGAGTCCCTCAACTCCCGTGCCGCGGTGGCCGATTCCACGACCCCGGCCCGCTATGTGCCGTACCGCCCCACTCCTTACCTGCGGCCGTACGACCTCGCCCACCCCGCCGACGGCCAGTGACCTGGTACGGCCGCCTGCCGGAGCGCCGGCGTGCGGCCGTACTCTTGCCCCGTGGAGGACTACGACATCCTGGATACCTCGGACAGTGACACGCCGGACGGCCCTCAGGCGCGCCCGCAGTCGCTCATGCTCGCCTTCTTCGGCAACCACGTGCTGGAGGAGGAAGACCGTGATCTCTGTGTCTACTCGGGCAGCATCATCGACGTACTCGGCCGCGTCGGAGTAGGTGAGCAGGCCGTGCGCTCCACGCTGACCCGCATGGTCAACCGCGGGCTCCTGCGGCGCCGGCGCGAGGGGCGCAGGATGTACTTCGGCCTCACCCCGCAAGCGACCCGCGTCCTGTGGGACGGCCGCACCCGCATCTGGAAACAGGGCGCCGTGAACGACGACTGGGACGGCACCTGGACCCTCCTCGGTTTCTCCCTCCCCGACTCCTGGAAGCGCCAGCGCCACGATCTGCGGTCCCGGCTCACCTGGTCCGGATTCGGCGCCCTGTACAGCGGCCTGTGGATCGCCCCCGGGGCCGTCGACATCAGCGGCGTCGTCGCGGAACTCGGGCTCACCGACCACGTCAAGATCTTCCACTCCCGGGCCGACGTCGCCACCGACATCGAGTCGATGATCCGCGACACCTGGGACCTGGAGAGCATCGCCGCCCGCTATGTCACCTTCGACAAGCGCTGGACCACCCACCTGGACACCGGCTCCGACGACGACCCGATCGGCACCCGGCTACGGCTCGTCAGCGAATGGCTCTGGACCATCCGCACCGACCCCAGACTCCCCACCCGCCACCTGCCACCCACCTGGCCGGCCCGCACCGCCGAGAAAACCTTCCACCACATCGCCGAACAAACCACGACCCCCGCACGCCACATGGCCCACGAACTACTGGACACGGTGCCGTCACGCTAGTACTGCAACGGTGCATGTCGTGACTCCATCGTGTGGCGCCGCATCGGCGCCCATGACGTCCTCGACGGCCCCTGAGAAGAAGCTGGGTTACATCCCGTGGCTACCTCCCGGCAGAAGGACTGGCACTCGCGGGTGAAGCTACGAAGACCCACACAGCCTTTCGGGCGTCTCGGACAGCGGTATTGGCTGTAAGCGGCTGGACTGGAGGTGATCCGTGACGCCCAAGTTCGGCGAGCTCCCTGGCGGCCACCTCGTCGGCCCCTGCGTCACGAACTCCTCCGCGGCCTGACCCTGGCCCAGCAGTGGGACCTCACCTCCACGAGCTCGCGCGCGACGTCGACGCCCACCCCGTCCTGGGCGAGGCAGTCAAGGAAGCGGTCCACGGCCTCGCCGGCCACATGATCAACATATGGGGGACGGCGCACACCTGGTCCACGGTGTGTGTACGGCCCGGGTGCTCTGCCCGTTCCCCCGCACTGTGCGCGAGGCGGCGGAGATGGGGTGCCATGCCTTCCCATGTGCCGGAGGGCGGGACTGTCTCCCCACCCAGGCGCACGGTGCGGGCTGGGGGAGCACCGTCTACCGGGGGCTTCGTCGTGCACAGCCCTCGGGATGCGGTCCTGCCCGCCCCGTCGGCGCAGGGGAAAGGTCTCACTGGGCCTGTTTCATGCGGAACCCGGGGCCGGGGATGCTTTCGACGTCAGCGGCCTGGACGGGGTGGCCTTCTGAGCAGCGGATCTGGGCGTGGACGTGGGCGCCGCATCCGCGATGTCGTGTCAGCATGGCCGGTCCTTCCGGGTCCGCGCGGTAACGGTCGCCCCACTGGAGGAGCCCCAACACGGCGGGCACGAGGTCCATGCCCTTGGGCGTGATCACGTACTTGGGCCGGCTGCGCGCGCCGGGTTCCTTGTAGGTCTCGGTGGCCAGGATCCCTTCCTCCACGAGCATGCGAAGCCGGGTGGCGAGGAGGTTGCGGGGACAGCCCAGGACGCGTTCGAAGTCACTGAAGCGGGACGAGCCGTACCAGACCTCGCGCAGGATCAGGATCGTCCACTTCTCGCCCACGATCTCCAGGGTCCGGGCGATCGAGCAGTTCGACGTGTCCCGGTCGAGTCGGGGGTCCAAGCCGGTGTCTGCCAGTGCCTCGCTCAATGCATCCATGCGGTGATACTAACCGCACCTGAGTTTACTTTTCTATACTCAGCGCGTAGCGTCATCACCAGCACACGAACCTCGCCGCGCACCGAACACGGACGCGGCCCCCCCTCGCGAGGAGCGCCACCATGGCAGTCAGCCGGCAAGCCCACGAGTTCGCAGAGTTCCTCGCAGGCGTGGGCGCGAAGTCGTCGACGCCGGGTCTCGACCTGGCCGTCATCCGCGACATCGTCGACTCCCACCACAAGGCCTCCACCGAACCGGAGGGCGTCTCCTACGCCGAGGTCGACGCAGGCGGCGTACCCGCCCTGTGGGCCATCCCCGAAGGCGCCGACCCCGACAAGGCACTGCTCCACTTCCACTTCGGCGGCTCGGTCACCGCCTCTATGCACTCCGACCGCAAGGCCGCCGGTCACATCGCCAAGGCGGCCGGGGTCCGCTCGCTGGTCGTCGACTTCCGCCTCGCCCCCGAGCACCCCTACCCCGCTCAGCTCGACGACGCCGAGATGGCCTACCGATGGCTGCTCGCCCAGGGATACGAGCCCCGCAATATCGGCAGCACTGGCCACTCCATCGGCGGCACCCTTGCCGTTTTGCTGCCGCTCCGCCTCCTCGCCAAGGGGGAGCCCACCCCTGGCGCGATCGTCAGCGTCTCGCCCTGGACCGACCTCACCCTTCAGAACCCCTCGGTCGACGAGAACGAGGACAACGACAAGATGCTCAGCAGGGCCACGCTCGAACTCTTCCGGGCCGCCTGGCTTCAGGAACCCGGCGTTGACTTCACCGACCCCCACATCAGCATCGCCAACGCCGACCTCACCGGTCTGCCCCCGACCACCGTCCACTACGGCGCGTACGAAACCCTCGCCGACGACGGTGCCGCCCTCGGCCGCCGACTCGCGGACTTCAAGGTCACCTCCGAAGTCCACGCCATGCCTGAAGGACAGCACTCCTTCATCCTGGGCGCGGGACGTGTTCCCGAGGTGGACCAGGCGATCCAGCAGATGGGTCAGTGGCTCCGCCGGCACCTCGGCAACTGAGCGCAACAGCTGCCCGCACAAGCGCACCCACCGTGAAGAATCCGCTGAAGAAGATCACGCAGAGAGCTGACTGACATGAAGGCATTCGTCGTCGAGAAGTACGGCAAGGACGGCGCACGCGCCGCGGAGGTGCCCGATCCCATCGTCGGGGACCGTGACGTGCTGGTCCGAGTGAGCGCCAGCAGTATCAATCCGCTGGACAAGATGGTCCGCAACGGAGAGTTCAAGCAACTCCTGAAGTACAAGCGTCCGTTCGTGCTCGGCCACGACGTGGCCGGGGTCGTGACGCGGGTCGGCTCCGCCGTACGCGGCTTCAAGGCCGGCGACGAGGTTTACGCCCGTCCGCGTGACCTGCGGATCGGAGGCTTCGCGGAGTTCATCGCGATCGACCAGGACGACGTCGCGCCCAAGCCTGCCTCGCTCACCCTCAAGGAGGCGGCCGCCGTGCCGCTGGTGGCTTTGGCGGCCTGGCAGGTCCTTGTCGAGCGTGCCGCTGTGAAGCCGGGCCAGAAGGTGCTGATCCACGCCGGTGCCGGTGGCCTCGGATCCACGGTCATCCAACTCGCCAAGCACCTCGGCGCCACCGTGGCGACGACTGCCGGGACCGATTCCGAGAAGTTGGTCAGAAGCCTCGGTGCCGACGTGGTCATCGACTACACCAAGGAGGACTTCTCGAAGGTGCTGTCGGGCTACGACCTGGTGCTGGACTCCGTGGGCGGGGCGAACCTGGAGAAGTCGTTGACCGTGCTGAAGCCCGGCGGACTGGCCATCAGTGTCGTCGGTCCGCCGGACGCCGGATTCGCCAAGCAGCTCCGCGCGCCTTCGTTCATGGGCCTGGTGATGAGCACCCTCAGTCGCAAGGTGCGCAAGCAGGCCAAGGCGCTGGGCGTCCGCTACCAGTTCTTCTTCATGCGGGCCAACGGCTCACAGCTGCGCAAGCTCGCCGCTCTCTACGACAGCGGGAAGATCCGCCCGGTCATTGACCGGACCTTCCCGTTCGACCAGACGCTCGAGGCGATGGCATACGTCGAACAGGGCCGCACCAAGGCCGGCAAGGTCGTGGTGTCGATGGTGCCCGACAACGATTGACAGTGCCGAGTCGGTCGCGACCCGGATATCGCGGTCCAGTCCGGGACGGCGGGATGCGTAGCCCGAAATCCCCGCGGTGGCGTGGCGAGTTGAACGGGCCGATCGACTCAACGGTGGCGCCGAAGAGGCGCATGACCTTGCCCGCACAGCGTTGCTCGCGGAAGGCGAAATACGCGTCGATCTTGTTGATCTTTCCGCGCAATGCCGACTGTGCCCGCTTGCCCGGGCCCGCGAAGCCTCCGGCACCATGGTCGCCGCCACCAACCTCGGCGAGCAGACGCTGGCGGTCGGTCTTCGGGCGGGCGAGGGGCAGGACGGGGGCGCCCGCGGGGATCGTGCCTCGGGCCCCACACAGAGCTGCCGCGCCCGAGGGGGCCGAGCACACCCAGATCAACGGTCAGTGGACTTGGACTTCGCGGAAGACGGTCGTGTGTTTCGCGGTGACGGCCGCGCCCGGAGTGTCACCGCTCACGGTCGAACCAGGCCGTCGACTCGGGCAGGAACAACAGCACGACCACGGGTACCCCGAGCAGGATCCGCACCGCGGCGTCGAGGAACGGCCCGGTCGAATCTGCCTCTCCCAGGCGTGTGATGGTCGGCAGCACCATGAGGGTCATCAGCACGACGGTCGTCAGCCGCACCCCACCACGTGCGCTTCCGTCATAGGTGAGGCACAGCGCCGCGCTGACCCACACCAGCAGCCAGGGCGCCATCATCTCGCCCTGTCCGTAAGCGGTGAGGCTGTCGGAGAGCGCGAGCATCGAGACGATGCCGGCGAGCGTGAGCGTCAACAGCAGGATCCGGACGGCTCGCAGTGGTGCAGGCATCGCGCGTTCACGCACGTCAGACATCGGCATCATCCCCCAGGCGGAGATCGCATCGTAACGGCCCCCACATCACTGGAGTAATCGCGCGGCGGTTGGCGTGGGGGTTGAGCGCTGTTTCATTGGGGGGCGCCGAGGGACTGCGAGACGCGGGGATCGAGTCGGAGTTACGGAGACGGAACCATCCAGAGGCCAGGTGATCGGCGGCGTCAGGGCCGCGGCCGTAAGGTTCGAGCGCGGTGTCGTCGACCATCGACCACCGTGATCCCGAAGGCTCATCGCCGACCACGTTGACCAGCTCACGTCCTGCCACAGCAGCGACTTCGCCGCCCTATAGTGCCGTCTGGAGACCTTTACGGCGCGGATTACGTGTGGGTCGTGACGGCTGTCGTGGGCGGCGCGATGCCGGGAGAACGAGGTGTCCCGATGGCGGTGGACTGACGGCCGGGGAACGGGCTCGGCGTGAGGAAGTCCGGCGCGCTGGTGCTGATTTGATCGAGTCCGGGGCCGGCGACCGGGAGATGCCCCGGCGATTGAGGGTGACGCGGATATCGGCGAACCGCTGGCGGCGGAGTTGGCTTCCGGCGCTCGGCAGGACCTGGCCTCCAGGAATCCCATTGGCCCGCGCGCGGACAACGCCTAACCTGTCGGACCATGTGCTACCACGCTTTCAATGGCGCCTTCCGGCACTACGTGTGCGTGGCGTGCCGGCTCTCCTTCAAAGGCAGCACATGGCCGATCCGGAAGCGCATCTGTCCTGGCTGTCGTGAACAACTCGTCTTCGCCGGCTACGACTTCGCCGCGCCCCGGCGACGCGACAGGAAGGCTTGGTCCGTCGTCGCGACCGTGCTCGCCGAGGGGCTGACCTACGATCACCGCCCTGGCTGCGGCTGCTCGAGGCTCCCCTCCTTCCGACCTCGGACCCGGGCTCAGGTGCGTGTCCGGCGCCGCGCAGCCGAGCGGCTGGGCCTGCCGCTGTCGGTGACCCTCGCCCGCCGCGAAGCCTTCACCTCGGAGAGCCGAGACGAGCAACCGCCCTCTTCGTCGCCCGCCAAGCGCGATACGACCTGAGCGTCGCGTCGACGCGGCATCCCACGCTGGCCATACGAGCGGTCAGGGCGTGGTTCGCCTTGAGGAGATCCCACTGCGGCTGGAGTGATCACGGCAGCGGAACCGTCCTGGATACCCGCGGTCACCGCGCAAGGTCGTGTCTGCTCGCTCTTCCCGGCTCCTGACAGATCAGTGATTCGTGCGCTCCGGGGGTTGCGGCAGGGTGCCGGTCGTGTCGTCTGAAGGGGAGGCCATGATGGTGCCGAGCGGCAGCGACTCCGACGAAGGCGGCATGACATGGCCTATGGCTACATCGGCTCGATGAAGACCCAGCCCGGCAAGCGCGACGACGTGGTTGCGATCCTGCTCTCCGGAGCCGATAGTCTCCGCGAGCTTGGCTGCGCAAGCTATGTGGTCGGTCTGGCCGCCGATGACCCGGACACGATCGTGGTCACGGAGGTCTGGGAATCGAAGGACCACCACGACGCATCCCTGCGGTTGCCCGAGGCCAGGGAAGCGATCGCTGCTGCCATGCCCATGCTCACCGGCGAGTTCACCAGTCGCGAACTGGTTGTCGCCGGCGGCCTCGGCGCTGGTGACTGATCGCGGGCCCAACGGGTGAACCGGTCAAGCACTGTCTGCCAGGGAGGGCACTCGTCCGGCAAGCCGCGTCGGGCGAGGTTGTTGCGGTCGAAGCCGTCGGCGTTGAAGTTGTGGATCACGTCCCGGACCCGGTCCGGGCTGGTGAACGACACCTCGGCGATCTTCGCTACCGGCATGCCCTGTGCGGACAGCAGCACCATCTGGGCCCGCCGCCAGGTCACCACCGACCCGGTGCCCCTGCGGATGATCCGCAACAGGCGCTGCCCCTCGTCGTCATCGATCTCGCGGACCTGTACTTGTTCTGCCACCCGCACAGCCTGGCAATACCGCGCCGTCCGGACCAGCGTCCGAACGGCGCGTCACGTCATCTCAAGACGGGTTGGCAAACTCCAGGGTCGCTTGCGCGAGGTCGGTGAGGAACCGAGCACGGTCGAAGCCCTCGCTTTCGACCATGCCCGGCGGAGGCGTATTCATGAAGCTGAAGTGACCGGCCCCCGGCACGACGCGAAGGTCGACCTGGGCTGACGCGCTCTTCAAGCGGACGGCCTGCTCGACGGGCGTGACGGTGTCCATCTCCCCGGCATAGACGAGCATCGGCGCTTTCACCGCGTCCAAGGCGCCCGGAGCGGCGAACCAGCCGGCCGCGGGCGCGTACAAGACGAGACGGCCGACACGTGGTTCGCGTGGGACATCCAGCGGCCTGCCGTCCCGCCCCCAGGGCGTCGCACCGGCGAGACAGAGGCTGGCCCATCCACCGATCGAGTGGCCGACCACCACAACAGAAGCGTCCTCGGATGCCCAGCGGCGGAGCGCCTCGACCAGCCCGACCGGGCGTGCAAGCAACTCGGCCGTGGTCGCCTCCCGAGCTGCGAAACGCTCGAAGTAAGGCGCAATGACCTGGCAATCATGGGCTGCCAGATGCTCCAGGAGGGGCCGGTAACGCTCCGGGTCGCCGCCTGCTCCAGCAGCGAAGAGCACGACACGCTCACCGTTCGTGGGACCAAGGGTCAGTGCCTGCATCTCGCTCCTTCACCACAGCGCCGTTACCCGAAGCCGGCCCGCGGGTCACGCCATGCCCTGCTATGGCCTGAGATTAGCGCGCAGCAGATCGCGGCACCCGAACAGCGCGTCGCATCAGCAGGGGCAAAGGTTCTCTGACGCGGCACTAGACAGCCTGCGCGGGCCGTGCCCTCGAAAACGACGCCCAGCGCAGCGGCGGCACCGTTCTTCCACCGCCTGTCCGCAGTACGCCCGCGCCGCCCTGAATCCGACACCGTCCCCGGAGGCGTCCGGCGTGCGAAGGGACGCTGGGCGTGGCGCGCAGCCGGCCACCGATGATCAATTGTTCATCAAGCCGTGCGGGTCGGCGGCATCCCGGCTCCCGCCGTTGTCGCGTCGGTGCCCCAGCTGGCCAGCAGTCGCAGTGCCTGCGCGGACGGGGAACCCGGTTCGGCGTGGTACATCGCCAGCATCTGGTCGTGGTTGTCGGCCTGGTGGAACGACTCGAGGCGGAGATCGAGTTCGCCGACGAGCGGGTGGTGCAGGCGCTGGATGCCGTGGCACCTCTCCTTGACGTCGTGGGTTGCCCACAGTCGCCTGAACTCCTCGCTCTTCACGGAGAGTTCGCCCACCAGGGAGGACAGGCGGGGGTCGTCCGGATGGCGGCCGGCGTCCAGGCGTAGCTGAGAGACGATGTCGCTCGCTTTGTGCTCCCAGTCCACGAACAGGTCGCGGTACTCGGGCCGCAGAAAGACCAGCCGCGCCCAGTTCCGCTCGTGCGCCGGCAGCTCCGCCCAGTCGCCGAAGACTGCTGCGGCCATCCGGTTCCAGGCGAGGATGTCCGAGCGCCGCCCCACGAGGATCGCCGGGCCGCCGTCCATGGTGTCCAGCAGTGTCAGCAGGGTGCTGCGCACCTGCTGGGTGCGGCCGGCCGGCTTCTTCTTCCGCTGTTTCGGCTTCGCCAGGTGCGTGAGGTGGGCGTGCTCGGCGTCGCTCAGCCGCAGCGCGCGGGCGATGGCGTCGAGGACCTCCGCCGACACGGTCCGCCCGTTGCCCTGCTCCAGGCGCGTGTAGTACGCCACCGACACCCCGGCCAGCTGGGCCAGCTCCTCGCGGCGCAGCCCCGGCACCCGCCGGTACCGCCCGTAGTCCGGCAGCCCCACGTCCTCCGGCCTCAGCCGGGCCCGCCTGGAGCGCAGGAACTCACTGAGCTCGGCACGCGGGTCCAGAGCGCCGGCGGCGGGCTCGTGCACCGGTTCGGGGTATTCGTTCATGCTCTCGAGTATCCACGGTCGGACGCACACCTTCCTGACCCAATCAGTGGTAGGCACAGCGCACGTACGTAGACCCGTGGCCTGGGTGAATGCCGGATCGTCCAACACTCTGGAGACCGTGCCCCGGCCGGAAGGCGGCCGGGGTGTGGCTTGCATCAAGAACGGAGTACATCCCATGCCCGCAACACAGGGGATCGAGTCGAGGACGCACCAGAGCGAAACGGCCGCGGAGGTGGTCGGCCGCCTTCGCGCGACGTTCAACACCGGCGTCACCCGCCCACTGGACTGGCGCGTCGACCAGCTGCGGCGGCTGCGGGCCCTGCTGGTGGAAAACGAGCAGGAGCTGATCGAGGCGCTGTGGGCGGATCTGAGGAAGAACGCCGCCGAGGCGAAGATGCAGGAGATCGACTTCACCATTGCCGACATCGACGAGACACTGGCGAATCTCGAGAGCTGGCTTGAGCCCCGCCCGGTGGAGGTTCCCGCCCATTTCGGTCCCACGACCACGGCCTACACCACGTACGACCCGCTCGGGGTCGTCCTGGTGATCGCTCCGTGGAATTTCCCGCTGCACCTTCTCATCGACCCCATCATCGGCGCCCTGGCCGCCGGAAACACCGTGGTGGCCAAGCCGAGCGAGATGTCGGTGCACACCTCGGCGGTCGCTTCACGCCTCCTGCGTGAGTACTTCGACGCCGATGTGCTCACCGTGGTCGAGGGGGGCGCCGAGGAGACCACGGCCCTCCTGGCCCAGCGCTTCGACCACATCTTCTACACCGGCAACGGCACCGTTGGCCGGATCGTCATGGCGGCGGCAGCCAAGCACCTCACCCCGGTCACGCTTGAGCTCGGCGGCAAGTCACCGGTCTTCGTGGCGCCTGACGCCGACGTGGACGAGACCGCGAAGCGGCTGGTCGGCGCCAAGTTCGGCAACGCGGGGCAGCAGTGCATAGCCCCCGACTACGTCCTGGCCGACCCCGCGACCGCCGCCAAACTGGGCCCCGCCCTGCGCACCGCGGTCGAAGCCCAGTTCGGCACCGACCCGCAGACCTCGGCCGGCTTCGGCCGCGTCATCAACGAGCGGCACTTCGACCGCCTCACCGCTCTGCTGGACTACGGCAAGGTAGCGGTGGGCGGCCGGCACGACCGCGACGACCTGTACATCGCACCCACCGTCCTCACCGATGTCGACCCCGCTTCGCCGGTCATGCAGGAGGAGATCTTCGGTCCGATCCTCGCCGTCGTCGAAGTCGCCGACCTCGACGCCGCTATCGCCTTCATCAACGAGCGCGAAAAGCCCCTCGCGCTCTACGCCTTCACCACCTCCGAGGCCACCAAGGCGCGCCTGGTGAACGAAACGTCCTCCGGCGGCGTCGCCTGGGGCCAGCCGGTGATCCAGCTGATCATGCCCGGCCTGCCTTTCGGCGGCGTCGGCGAAAGCGGCATGGGCCGATACCACGGCCGCTACTCCCTCGAGACGTTCTGCCACCTCAAGGCCGTCGCGGACGTCCCGCTCAACTAGGCCGGCACTTTCGTGAAGCAGGCCGTCCGATGGGCGATCGGCCAACGGAAGCGCCTCAGGGCGGTGAGGACACCGATCCGTACCGACTCCGGCGGCGGAACCCATGACTTCGTCGCCTGGCTGACTGCTGATCGTGCGCAAGGAGCGAACGCCTGTACTGCGGCGGGCAGTTGCGCTTGACCGGCGTCGACGCCGACGCCGACGGCGCGCGGTTCTCACCGTGTTCGCCCCCGCGTTCGCCGCCAACACCACCTGCGTCGCAGACCTTCATCCCGTTTTCCTCCGTATTGCAGAAAGAAAGAAACCCATGACTGTCAACACTTCAGACGTTTTGTCCGTTCCATCGCTTTTCTCCTCGGTCACCCTCGGGAAGATCGAGCTCGCCAACCGCATCGTCATGGCACCGCTGACCCGGGTCCGGGCCGGTTCCTCCGGGATCCCCGGGGACCTCATGGTCGAGTACTACCGGCAGCGGGCCAGCGTCGGAATGATCATCACCGAGGGCACCTACCCCGACCACGCGTCGCAGGGGTATGTCGGTGAGCCGGGCATCGCCACCGACGAGCAGGCCGCCGGCTGGCAGCGCGTGTTCGAGGCGGTACACGCCGAGGGCGGCCGCATCGTCCTGCAGATCATGCACGCCGGCCGCGGCACCCACCCCGACATCAACGGCGGCCGCCGCATCCTCGCCCCCAGCGCGATCGCCATCGACAACAAGACGTTCACCGAGAAGGGCGAGCAGCCCTACCCCGTACCGGAAGCGATGACCGCCGCAGAGATCCGGGCAGCCCTGGAGGACTTCGTCGCCGCGGCCCGCCGGGCCATCGAGGCGGGAGCGGACGGCGTGGAAATCCATGGCGCCAACGGCTACCTGCTCCAGGAGTTCCTCTCCCCGGCGGCCAACCAGCGCACCGATGAATACGGCGGCTCGCCGCACAACCGCGCCCGCTTCGTCGTCGAGGTCGTCACGGCGGTCGCCCAGGCCGTCGGTGCCGACCGGGTCGGGCTGCGAATCTCGCCGGAGGTCGACCTCGGGGACGTCTTCGAGACCGACCGGGACGACGTCCTGGCCACCTACGGCACCCTGCTCGACCAACTGCGCCCGCTGGGCCTGGCCTACCTCTCCGTCCTGCACGCCGAGCCGGGCGGCGACCTCGTACAGGAGCTGCGGCGACGCTTCGACGGCAAGCTGATCGTCAACAGCGGCCCCTTCGGGGGGCAGACCACCCGCGAGCAGGCGCTCCAGCAGATCGAGGCCGGCCACGCCGACGCCGTGGTCGTGGGCCGGGCCCTCATCGCCAACCCCGACCTGGTCGCACGCTGGCAGGGCGGCCACCCGGAGAACGAGCCGCGGCCGGAACTGTTCTACGGGCCGGGCGCCGAGGGCTACACCGACTACCCCTTCCTCGAAGCGGCCTGAGGCCCACGGTCAGCGCCTGTCCATGCGGCAGCCCCACTCACCCATGGACAGGCGCCGACCGGCGACACTGTGCCCGCCCCTTTGAGCCCGCGGTCACACCGTCGATCGCCGGCTCGAGGACCATCGGGCCCGTCAGGGCGTAGACAGTCCGCGGGTTCCTGGCCAGGAACCCGCGTTCGGTGACCTCGTCGAGCACATCGCTCTCGCGCGTGGCCACCGCGGCGGCCTTCGGCCACAGCTGACGCCTACGACAGTTTTCCGGCGGCGGCCCAACTACCAAGCCCGCCTTCCGTAAGGGAGTCCCGCGCCGATATCCGTCCCCGCCGTACACGGGCATCCACACCACAAAGATCCGCACCCGCACCGACAACCTCACCAAGTCCAGGACCAGTTACCCCAACGACTCCCAGGACCAGCTGTCCAACGCGCTGGAGGCCGACTCCGCCGGCACCCGCAAGGCGTCCTGGCCGTACTGCTTCGACAAGGCCGGCAAGTTCACCTCGCAGGACGGCAGCGCGGTCTTCACCTACAACGACGCCAGCCAACTGACCGGCCAGACCGGCTCGGTGACGCAGTGGTCCTACGACAAACTCGGCAACCAGACGGCCGACGGACGCGTCACGGCTTCCGCGCGCACGAACGAGACGTGGACGGACTACAGCCAGATGTCCGCCGTCACGGTCGCCGGACCACCTACGACCTGGTTCACACGGGTCCACGACCACCAACGGCGTTTGACACCGGATTCATCCGCGACCCGGCGGGCACGTTGAACTCCATGACGAGGCCGTCCCTCAGCCGTTCCGATACACCGTGGCCTACCTCGCCCCGACTGGCAACAGGCGACACACAGGGAGCGATGCGGGCACCTTCCCCACACGCCACGTCGTAGGCGGGGGCCGCGCAGTCCCCCCGCCCGGAACCTCCGATGGAGCGAAATGCGTGCACTGGCTATAGCAGTTTTCTCCATGGTCGCTCTGGTATGCGGCCTCCTCTTGGTGGCCGCAGGCGCCAACGACCTGGTGAAGGGCAACACCGGCCGTGGGCTCGTCGTCGTGGTGCCCGGAGTGGCTCTGATGGCCGGCGCGGCCTACTTTCTGCGGACCGCGAGGCGGAACACGTGACACTGGCCGCTTGGTCCGTTAATACACCGCCACGATCCGTACCTGCTCGGCCAGCGGCAGCGACCACGGCCGGCCTCGCAGCGTGCCGTTGCGTTGGAGACGGGTGTACGGGTGTCCCGTGAGTTGTCGGTGCGGGATTCATGCGTGTTCGACGGACCCGTCACATGGAACCGCGAAGGTGCCGGGCAGACTCTGCGTGTTGTAGTCCCTTCGACACGAGGATGCGCCCCACATGATCACGCTCACCAAGGAAGACGGTCCGGCAGACCTGGACGGAGTGACCCATCTGTCCATCGGCGTCTCCTGGGACCCCACCGCCGGAAGCAGCGGCGGAGTACTGGGCAAGCTGCGCCGCAACAGCGGCACCGACCTCGACCTGATCGCCATCGCCCTTCAGGGCGGGGACCCGGTGCGCCTCGCGGGTCTCGACTCGCTCGACCCGATGGGCAACGGCTCGCTGGTCCACAGCGGCGACAACCAGACCGGACGCGGTGACGGCGACGACGAGACGGTGACCGTCGAGTTCGCCCGGATCCCGCCCAACATCACGTCGATCGTGTTCGTGGCCGCCGCGTACAAGAAGGGCAGCTCCTTCCAGAAGGCGCGCAACATCAGCTTCAAGGTCTACGACGCGACCGGTGGCAACTCTCAGCAGGTGGCCGACATCTGGCCGAGCCTGCTCTCCCAGGACAACGGCTGCGCCGTGGCCAAGGCGATGCGGGTCGGCGGGACTTGGAAGCTCGAAGTGATCAACACGACGGGGAAGATCAAGCAGGGGGACGAGCACGCCCTCATGCGTTTCGCTGTCAGCAAGTAGTACGTCATGGAGATGCGGGGGATGGCTGTGAGTGAGGTGCTCTATGGCGAGCGGTCGTGGAATCCGCTCGCCCGAACAGTGGAGTTGACCCCGGACCAGCTGCGGAGAGGCGGCAGGACCACTCCCTTGAGCGAGCTGAACCTCGCTGCCATGGCTGAGGCGTTCCAGCGCGGGTACTGGCTCGGGGGCGGCGGGGCGGAGCGCCCGTTGGAGCGGCTGCCGCAGGGGACAGGGACGGTGCCGGTGACACGGGTCACGGGCACCAGCACGCCGGTCAGGGCACGGCAGGCGGCCGAGTTCGCCCGCGTGCTGGGGGAGTTGGCGGTTCGGCAGTGTGGGGGGACCGATCAGGTGGCGTCCCTGGCGGCCCAGGCCAGGGCGGAGGGAGTGCCGTTGTGGATCGCGCGGCGGTTCGCGACGGGCCCCGCCGGGCCGATCACCGTCGCCGTGGACCGTCGCCTGGTGCGCGTGGATGTGTGGGGGCCGCACGCTCCCGTCGTACGAATCCGGGCGCCCCAGGGCTTCGTCCGCGACGCCCCCGATCCGTCCAAGGGGTTGCGCCTGACGGTCGGCGACACCACGGCCCGGCTCGGACTGACGAAGAAGCTGCGCAAGTCCAAGAGCCTGGTGGAGGTGCGGCTGTCCGGGCAGCACTGGGTGTTGCGGCGCGAGAACGCGGTGAGTTCCTGGCTGCTGCGTGACGAACGGCGGGTCGCCCTCCTGACGCGGCCTGCGCGCCGACCGGTACCCGAGCCGGACTCGGTACTGCTGCCGTTGTCCCCCGTGAGGTACGAGAGCCTCGACCCGCTGGATGCCGTGATGGCGCAGGTCTTCGCCGTCGCCTTCGGGCTCGGGGACACGACGGGCCTGGCACGGTTTCGGACGGAGCGGCACCGGCTGGTCGGTGGTGAGCCGATCGCCGCCGACGACGGATGGGACCGCGCCTGGTTCAGCAACCTTGGCAAGGGGAGCGATGACAACGAGTCCGGCGGCGGCGACGGTTGGGGCTCGGATGGCGGTGACGGCGGCGACAGCGGCGGCGATGGTGGCGGTGACGGCGGAGGCGGAGGCGATTAGGCGTCATCGGTCGCAGCGGCGTTGTTCATATGGCTGATGGGTGGCCGGCCGCCTATCGTGCTGCGGCCGGGGTGGTTCAGGCGAGGTCGTCGAAGGCGGGCTGTCGGCCCGCTCGGCGTCGTACGAATCCGCGTCGGCCGGCCAGCAGCGCGAGGCCCGTCCAGCCGGCGACGCCCATGGCGAGAGTGGCGAGTCGGTTGTCCGGGTCGACATCGGAGGCCGCCTCCACGGGGACGACGCCCTCCGGGTCGCTGACGACCGTGAGCCGGTCACCGACCTCCCAGTCCGGGTCGCTCCCGTCGTAGTCGAGAGTCTCTTTGAGCTCGTCGCCCGAGGGGCCGGTGAGGGTGAAGCGGTGGTTCGAGCCGCCGTCGGCCGCGGCGCTGTCGGCCGTGATGCGGACTTTCTCGCGCACGCCGCGGTGGTCGAGTGCGGCCTCGGGGGCGTACTGGACCGAGCCGACGAGGACGAACACCGCGGGCAGGACGGAGAGGGCGGCGAGCCACCACGCGTGGTGGAGGAAGCGCATGAGGATCACGAAGACGAGGCAGCCGACGAAGCCGGTGATGATCGGGATCACGTCCATGCCCAGAGCGAGATACGAGATCCCGGTGTTGACCGCGGCGATGGCCCAGCCGATCCCCACCACGATGAGGGTGAACAGGAAATATGTCCCCCGATTCACGGCCCCGGCCTGCGACTTCTTCATGTCCACTTCAGTCATTCGCGGCAGCATAGCCAGCCCGGCCACCACGTCCGGCTACGGGTTGCAGGCGCCGGTGCAGTGGCAGGGCGGTGGCGACGACAAAGAGGCCGAAGAGGGTGATGGGCAGCAGCCCGACGGGGCGGAGGTAGGCCACCGGGTGCGCCAGGACCGCGTTCCACTGGATGCCCCAGTTCGCGGCCAGGTCTGCGAGCATGACCGCGGCAGCCAGCAGCGGTGCGCCCGGCCGGCCCCGCGCGATCCGCAGAGCGACCAGTAGATCCAGTGGCAGCAGCGCATGGAAGAGCAGCTGGACGGGCAACGGCGCGTAGTTGTAGGTGCTCAGGCCGCCCGTCGCCAGGAAGTACGCGTGTGCTCCTGTGCCTTCCAGGAAACCGACGACGTACGCCGCCACACAGCACCGGACCCACGCCGAACGACCTGGTCGCACCGCCGGCCCGGTCAAAACCGGTCCGTCAGATCCTCCGCGAAGACCTGTGACAGAGGCTGCGGTCCCACGTACTGCTGGCAGTTGCACTCTCCGGCCTCGTAGCGCAGCGGCTTCTTGTCCTCGTCCCAGGCCGTCGGTACCTCGACGCGCTCGTGGCATCGGCCCTGCTTGTCATGCTTGGCGAGGTGGTGCGTGCACCCGCACACCGGCTCCGGCGGCCGGTTCGCCGCCTCGACGGCCAGACGTTCCTGCTTCGCCGCCTCCAGCAACTGCATTTTCCGCTCATGCCGATTGCGCAGCGCGGTCCGGCCGATGTCGGCCACCCATGCGAAGCCGCCCGTCCAGAAGATGATGAGCACCCACCAGAACCAGTCCACGACTGACCTCCCCCTGTCCTGCCGAGCGCCAGCATAGAGGGCTTCGTCAAAGGTGCCTCGGACCGGTCGCGCTGGACGCGAGGTCATGGGGTTTCGTCGGCGCCGGTCATCCAGTCGTCCGCGCCGATCGGCGTGATCCGGTGCGAGGTGGGACTGACCAGTCCCGTCTCGTAGGCGAGGACCACGGCCTGGACCCGGTCGCGGAGCTGGAGTTTGGCGAGGACGCGGCCGACGTGGGTCTTGACGGTGGTCTCGGCCAGGTGGAGGCGGTGGGCGAGTTCGGCGTTGCTCAGCCCCTGGGCGAGCAGGCGCAGGACTTCGAGTTCGCGGCGGGTGAGCAGGGTCAGGTCTCGGTGGAGTGCCGCGGTTTCGGAGACCGGCGCCTGTGGGACCTGCATCTCGCAGGCCGCGGCCTGGCGGGCGTATCTCTCGACGAGGCGGCGGGTGATGGTGGCTATCGGCCTGGGCAGTCACGACCTGGGGGTGGCGACCGCGGCAGCCGACCTCTACCGCGCCGGCCTCTTCCCGGTCGTGGTGTTCAGCGGCGGCAACAGCCCCACCACCCGGTCCCGTTTCCCGCGCGGCGAGGCGGTCCACTATCGCGAGCATGCCCTAGGCCTGGGGGTGCCGGACGAGGCGATCCTGGTCGAGCCGAAGGCCGCGAACACCGGCCAGAACATCACGCTCTCCCGGGAGTTGCTGGCCGAGGCCGGCGTCGAGGTCGACCTCCTGCTGCTGATCTCCAAGCCGTACATGGAGCTTCTTCGAGTTGGCCACCGATTGGGTGATGGCCTGTGAGACGCAACGAGCGAGGCCCCCGGGCTGTTGATCGAGATGTCTGACGTCTCAATCACGCTGCTCGGGGGCCTCGTTGGTCATCCATCCTGCCGCACTCGACCTGCCACATGCACTCGTGGAGTGGGTAACCATGCTGATCGTCACCCATGAGGGCGACCGGCGCTGCAAGCTCCGTCCGTCTCAGCGCGCGATGGTGGCACTGGTGTACCTGCGCGAACACACCACTCTCGCGAAGATCGCCACCGGATTCGGGATCAGCGAGTCCACCGCCCATGCCTACACCAACGCGGTCGTCGACCTGCTCGCCGCACGTGCACCGGGGCTGTTGAAGACGCTGCGCGAGCACGATCCCGACTTCATCCTGCTCGACGGCACCCTCGCCGAGTGCGACCGAGTCGGCGACGGCCGGGCCGACTACTCCCACAAACACCGACGCCACGGCGTGAACGTGCAGGTCGTCACCGACCCCAACGGCCAGCTGCTGTGGCTCTCACCCACCCTGCCGGGCCGCACCCACGACCTGACCGCGGCCCGCACCCACCGCATCATCCGGATCTGTGAACGCCAGGGCGTTCCCATTCTGGCCGATCTTGCCTACCAGGGTGCCGGCGCGTGGCTGACCACCGGCATCAAGCGCAGGCCCCTGCAGGAACTCACCCCCACCGAAAAGACCCTCAATCAAGCACTGGCCGCAGCGCGAGCACCTGTCGAACGCGGCGTCGCGAGGCTGAAGTCCTGGCGGATCTTCCGCAGATCCCGATGCAGCCCCAACCGCATGACGTCAATCGCCAAAGCCATCCTCACCCTGGAGCAGCAACGCTGAAGAAGCTCATGGAGCGCCGTAGTTACGCGACGTGCCGCAAGCTGTGGCCCGAGGTGGAGGTCGTCTGCGCCTCCGAGCCAGTGGAGTTGGACGACTACATCAAGTCCATCGGCGACGAGAAGCTCGTCGTCGACACGCTCGTCGGCGACCTGCAACGGGTGATCGAGTACCCGAAGCTCGGCTTCGCCGTCGAGCAGGACGTACCGGGGAATGTCCATGACGCCTACGAGCGCCTCCTGCGGGCCGGCTTCGACAGCCGCCTCATCAACACCTGACCCGCCACGCGGCGGAGTGTGCGCGATCCACCAGCCAAACCTCTTCCCGAGGCTGTCCACCCTGGCCAAGCTCTACGCCGCCGACCGGTGGATCGTCCTCGACGACGTCCAGTTCGCCCGCCGCGACTACCAACACCGCGCCCGCCTCGCCGCCCCGGCCGATCCCGACCGGCAGCAATGGCTCACCCTGCCCGCCCACCTGCCCCACGGACGCCCCACACTGATCAACCAGGCACGGCTCGCCGACCCCAGCCGCTCCCGCCGCGTGGTCAGCCTGCTGATTCGCCAGTACTACGGGCGCAGCCGTCAGTGGCCTGCAACGCGTTCTCGACATCGTCCTCGACGCTTTCGACGGCACCGAACTCACCTGTGACGTCGCGAGGTCCTCGACTCTCGCCTTGCACGGTCCTTGGCTGGCAGGGCGAGGTCGTGGACAGCAGTACGATCCAGGCGCGGGACGGCCGCTCGCAGCGATTGGCCGATCTCGCGGCGGCTACCCGCAGTACCCACTACCTGTGCGGCACCGGCGGTCTGCGGTACCACGACACCGGCCCGTTCCATCCACACAGCATCCGCGTGCTGCCCTTTCACGTCCCTGTAGAGGGTCGACTCTGGCAGTCCGCCCGGCGTATCAGCGGCTTGTGGGCGCTTGGAGAAATCGGTCCTCGCGGATTAGCGAGCGAACTCACCGCGCTAGGAGATCTCCCAGGCGGGAAGCGGTCACGTGAGCGAGCTGAATGCCTGGGGGAGTAGCCGTCGTGTGTGCGTGTGGTGCCGCTGGTGATGTGTGGGCACGGTGGACACGATCGCGCAGTAACGGAACTGGGACTGCCCGCGGCGGTGGCCCAGTCCAGATGACGCGCCAACTGTTGTTCCGCCAAGGCTGGTTGGTGAATCCCTCGCACTCCTCGGGTGGGGTTTGGTTGGCTGCTGGAGGCGTACGAGTAGGTGACGCGTCGAAGCCGCCCGCCGGGTGTCCCCCTGGCGGGCGGCTCGCGCCGTGGTGTTCAGAGATCGAGATCGGCGGCGGCGACGTTGGCGTCCTGGGCCGCTGGACGACACCGGCCGGGGCCGGCGGCGGGATTCGAACCCGCGTCACCCTCTTGACAGGAGAAGTAGCCGCAACCTGCGCACCTGAACAACGTCAACCGTAGACGGCCTCCTCCATCAACGCACCTGTTTTCCGGGCCTACTCGGCCTTGTCCACCCTCTCCATCCTGGTCGCGCTCGCGACTTGGCCCGCAGGTTCGCCGCCGGCCCCACTCTGCTCTGGAGTTCCGGCGTCGTGGAGGGACAAATGAATGGCGAGAAGACTCTGACGAGAATGACGTATGGCCGGGCCTCGTTCGAACTCCTCCGAATCCGCATTCTCCCCGGGCCATGACTTGGCATACCCGATACTTACGCAGGTGAGCACACCTCTCAGCGGTGGCGGTGACACACCGCTCGATACCACCCTGGCCGACAGGGCCAACAATGTCTGCGGCAGCCTAGACGGGGGCATCGATCCCGCCCAGGTGGCATTCCGCTTGGGCTCACTTGGCTGGAGGACCCGGTCGTCCTCCTGGTACTCCTACGAAGCAGAGACCGCTTGGTGCCGCATCGAAATCGACCAGACCGACGACGGGACAACCCTGATCAACGGTGTGATCGACCCTCGGCGAATCGACGACCTGGCAACGCTCCTTGCCAGACTCGGCTGGCAGCACAGCCTCGAACTCTCTGACGACAACGGCAACGTCGTCGAAGTTCGCCACCACTGACCGGCAGCCTCACGAAACCGCGGACAGAGCCGCCTTCGCGGCTGACGCCCATGCGCATGGCACCGCGTGTGCCGTGGACGGGGAAACCCCCATCGGGACTGTCAGTGGCGGCTGTTAGCTTTTGTGGGCTCGTGTGATCCACGAGGATCAAACACCCACAGGGGAGGGTCAGTTGAAGCTGTCCAGGAAGACCGGCAGACACAGAGCCGCGGTGGTGGGAGCCTTGGCGGGGGCGCTGCTCGCGAGCCTTGCCGGCACAGCGCACGCCGTGGACAACCTGCCGCCCAAGCAGCCGCTCGTCGAGGATCTCCAGTCGGGCAGCAAGCCTTGCGCGACGGGGGACGACACCGTGTATGTTCCGACTCCTCCCAGGCTGAGCGCCGTACTGTACGACCCGGAGGAGGACAACCAGCCCTCGGAATCCAGCCCCCTCACTGGCGAGTTCGAGGCCTGGTGGACGGACGCGGACGGCACGGCCCAGCGCCGCTCCTACACCACCATCACCCTGTCGTCGGGAATGCGCCAGTACTGGACGATGCCGAGCGATCTTCCCGCGAACACCCCCATCTCCTGGCACGTGCGCGCCAACGACGGCCTCGCCACCTCCCCTTGGAGCGATGAGGGCGAAGGGTCGGTCTGCTCGTTCATCTACGACGACACGAACCCCGAGACGCCCACGATCAGCTCCCCCGAATACCCCACCCCCGACGAGGTGTTCTGGGTGGACGGCGTGGGTGTCTACGGCCACTTCACCGTCGACTCGCCCTCCGACGACGTGGTGTCGTACGCCTACAGCTTTCTCGGTGGCCCCAACGGCACCGTCACCGCCGAACCTCACGGCGCCGCCGTAACCATCCCCTACCTGCCACTCACCGCCGGCCCCAAGTACCTGACGGTCCGCGCCGTCGACCGGTCCGGCCGCAGCAGCTCCCAGGCCCGGTACGACTTCAACGTGAAGTCCGGCCGGGCGCCCGTAGCCCGCTGGAAGCTGGACGACCCGGTCGGGTCCCGTTCGGCAGCCGCCGAGCCGGGTACCCCTGCCCGCGCCGGCAGCGCCGTCACCTTCGGTGGCCCGGCACCCGCTGGCACCGCGATCTCCGGCACGGCCGCCCTGGACGGCAGCGGACACGGCTTCCTCACCCCGGACGTCCCGGTCGGCGACCTGCGCGAGACGTTCGCCGTCAGCGCCTGGGTACGGCCCGCCGAGACCGGCCGCACCATGACCGTCGCCAGCCAGGACGCGGACGCGGGGCCCGGGTTCACTCTCGGGCTGCGCGCGAAGGACTCCGGCCCCGTGTGGTCGTTCGCCATCGGAGGAGCGCGCGTGTCCGGCGGCGCCCCGGAGACGGGGGAGTGGGCCCACCTGCTGGGGCAGTACGACGCCGAGACCGGAAAGGCCCACCTGTACGTCAACGGTCACGAGGTGGGAGACGCGGTGGCGGCGACGCCCGCCGAAGCCGCCGGTGCCTTCCAGATCGGACGTGCGCGCGGCACCACCGGCTACCGCGACCGCTGGCACGGTGACGTCGGCGACCTACGGGTCCACGACCGCGTCGTCGTACCGGACGAGGTCAGCGAACTGGCCTGGCGCAAGCCGACGTTGCTCGGCCACTGGTCTCTGTCGAACGCCACGGACGGCGCCAGCCCCGAGCAGTCGGACGGATCGCCGCTGCACCTCGCCGACGGCGCCTCGATCTACCACGCTTCGGACGACTCCTGCATTCCGGAGATCGACCCGGACTGCACCTACGTACCGCCGCCGCTGGTCGGCGACGGGCACCTTTCCCTCGACGGCGACAGCGGCTACGCCACCGCTGAGGGGCCCGTCGTGGACACCGGCGACAGCTTCACCGTCGGTGCCGTCGTCCGCCTCGCCGACGCCGCCCCCGCCCACCCGATGACCGTCCTCTCCCAGGCCGGGGAGCACACCGACGCCTTCAAGGTGCGCTACGACCCGTCCACCTACAGCTGGCAGCTGGTGATGCCCGAACGGGACGAGGCCGGCGCGCCTGAGAAGGTCGTCTCCCGGATCACGGGCGCCGACGGCGGCGAGGGCCAGGGGCACCAGCTCACCGTGGTCTACGACGACGCCACCGACACCATCAAGCTCTACCTGGACGGATACACCAGCGCCACGGCCACCGCCGACCTCCCCGACGGCTGGCACAGCTCCGGTGCGCTACAGATCGGCAGGGGAAAGGTCGGCGACGGCTGGGGCGAGTACCTTCATGGCGACGTGGACGAGGTGCAGGCCTACGCCGGTGCCCTGCGGGACAAGGACATCGTGAGCCTGGGCCGGGAGACGAACCCCTGCCTGTGCTGACGCGCGCGGTGACCCGCATGCCCCTTGGGCTGTGAAGCGTTGCTCACCGCCGCAGCTCCTCCCGCTCTGGGTGCGTCCGTGGGTGCATCCCTGGAGTGTTTCGCCGCCGGATGGGCAACAGGAACAATCACCAGCAACGCAATCTCGGGATGACCGCTGGCTGGGGCGTACGGCGCAAGCCTGCGCCCCAGCTGATCACCGGCGAGGGAGCACATGTCGGGACTTGAACCGAACATAGGGCAGAAAGCGGCGATCCGCCGCTACTTCCAATTCGCCACGGCACTGTTGGCGATCGGCCTGGTCTTGGGGGTCATTGCTGCTGCCACCGGCTTCACCAGGGCCTGGATAGGCGTAGCTATCAGCGTGCTGATCTGGCTTATGTTCGCCATGTGGTACAGAACCCAGAGGCGCTGATCCCGCATTTATCCACGTGATCGAGGAATGCTCAATTCAGAGACCGTGGTTGATGTTCCTCGGGCTGCGGGTGTTGTCCATAGCCGCACCGTCCCGTCCTGGCCGCCGGTGGCCAATAGGCTGCCGTCTGGCGCGAACACCACACCGTTGACGTCGCCGTGGTGGCCGGTAAGAGGTCTGGCGGCCGGTCGTCGGGTGACCGTATCCCACAGCTGAACCGTGCCCGTGGCGCTGGTGGTGGCAAGCAGTGTGTTGTCCGGTGAGAAGGCCACTGCCCAGACTTGGTCGTCAGAACCGAAAGGCTCGTCGACGAGTTGGTGGGTAGCCAGGTTCCACAGTCGTACGGTCCCGCGCGCCTCTACCTGTGCGGTGCCAGTAGCCAGCAGGTTGCCGTCGGCTGAGAACGCCACTGCCCAGACCCCGCCTTGGTGGCCAGTAAGGGGCTCACCGACGGGCTGGCGGGTGGCCGTGTCCCACAGCCGGGCCGTACCGTCGGCACTGCCGGTGGCGATGAGGGTGTCGTCATGCGAGAACGCCACCATGAGGACCGCACCTTGATGACCTTTGAGGGGACTGCCGACGGGCTGGCGGGTGGCCGTGTCCCACAGCCGGACTATTCCATCGTCGCTGCTGGTGGCTAGCAGGGTGCCGTCGTGCGAGAACGCTAAACCCTTCACCTCGTCCGGATGGCCGAGGGGTCCGCTAGCCGACTGGCGGGTGGCCGTGTCCCACAGCCGGACCATCTTGTCGGTACCGCCGGTCGCGATGAGAGAGCCGTCGTGCGAAAACGCCACACCGTAGATCCGGCCTTGATGACCGGTGAGGGGTCCGCCGACGGGCAGACGGGTGACCGCGTTCCACAGCTGGACCGTCCCGCGCGAGCCGCCGGTGGCAAGGAATTCGCCGTCAGGTGAGAACGCGACCGCGAAGACGGAAGCTTCCGCCACGAGCGCAGGTAATGCCAGTGACAAGTCCTCTTCAAGAACGCGCGCCAGGGCTCGTTGAGCAAGGGTTTTGGCGCGCTTATCGCGCTGTGGCTCGAGCTGCTGCCTCAGCCGGACCGTCCCGTCGTCACCGCCACGTGCGCGCTGGCGTGGTGGTCTGGCCCTGGTGGTAAGCGTCCAACGGTCGTGCCATTCGTCGAGTTCGGTCGCACCGTTGGCCGGTGGCTCGCATTCCTGGCCGTACCTGTCCCAGGACATGAGAGTGCGTACGAGCCACAGCAGCCTGTCACGCCCCGCGTAGTCGCCAGAGAACAGGCCGCTCAGAGTAGACGGCGGCAGGGACGCCTTCTCGTCGGCGAACAGTGCTGCGGCGCGTTTCTCGATTGCCCGATACGACGGGCTGCCCGCCTGCACCCTCATCGAGTTCAGCTCCGCAGCCTGTTCCTGCAACATCTCCTCGTAGGTGCGCGTGCTGTTCTGTATCTCGCGCCGCCGCGCCATTGCCCGCCCCCCAAGTCGCGCTGTCACGTGCCAGGTTAGGGCGCATCGGACGCACAGCACTGAACTTCGCGGAACGTTCCTGAACGGTAACGGATACGGGAGACTGTTCCGCCGTACACGCCTGCTGTGCAGCGTCGGCGGCCTGTTGATCGGGGTTCTCCGAGGTTGTTCGATCAGCGCAATCAGGGCCCTGAACAGCTGACAGTTGAGGCATGACCACACCTCAGAACAGTCAGCCGTTCCTACCCCTGCGCACCGCCGTCGTCCTGCTCATCGCCTTCGTCATCGGGGTCGTCATGGGCATTCTCGCTGGCCTCGCTGGCGCCCCCGTGGCCGGTGCGGTTGCTGTTGGACTCACCAGCACCGGCGCCAGCGTCCCCGTCCTGTGCACCCTCATCCGATGATCACCCTGCCCCCGGATACTGGTGAGGCTAGGCCAGGTTGTCCCGCCTGGTCTGAGGGCTGACAACCCAAAGGCACGAACATCACGGGCTACCGCCCATCCGCCGTGCCGCGTCAGGGCGCGATCGACGAGCACTGCGCCTTTCCCAACCTCCTGCAATGGGTGGACAGTTGGCCTGACAGACGGAAGAAGCTCCTGATAGATGTTCCGCCGACGACGCACCCCTGATAGAGCGGCGACGCAAGGCCTATGGCGCAGATGCGTCGCCTCATGCGTGAGGACCTGGGTATCGGCCCCCTCGGATTCGAGCGATGTGTCGCCAGCCCTGAGTTCGTCCCAACCTCGCGAGGCCTCTGTCACCGTGCAGCTCACTCGGTGAGGCCCCCCGTCCGGCCGGACAGCACCTTGAGCGATAAGCACACGCCCGGCGGGGTGCCTGCGATCCGGGCGGATCAGGCGGACGGCCCCCCCGGCGGTGAGGTCGCATTCCCTGCCGCCTGGTGTCGACAGTCGCAATTGACCGCAGCGATGCGGCTGGGTGACGCGCTGAGGTGGCGGACGCCAAGGGCGGGCAGGAGTTGAGTCAACGGTCAACCAGCCGTGGACGCAGGGCCTCACCCGAGGATTCCGCGTCGGTGTCGTCGGTGCCGACCGGGCCGCGGGGAAGCATCCGGTCCAGCCACTTCGGCAGCCACCAGTTGGCCCGGCCGAGGAGCGTCATCGTCGCCGGTACCAGCACCATGCGTACGACCGTGGCGTCGATGAAGATCGCGGTGGCCAGGCCGAGCCCGAACATTTTGGCGGAGGGGTCGTCGGCGACGGCGAAGGACAGGAAGACCGCCACCATGATGAGGGCGGCCGAGGTGATGATCCGGGCGGTGCGCGAAACGCCCTCGACGATCGCCGTGCCGTTGTCGCCGGTGCGCAGGTACTCCTCGCGTACGCGGGAGAGGAGGAACACCTCGTAGTCCATCGACAGGCCGAACAGGATGGCGAAGAGGAACATCGGGATGAACGACACGATCGGAACCGTCGCTTCCAGCCCGATGAGTGCGCCTCCCCAGCCCCACTGGAAGACCGCGACCATGATGCCGTAGGCCGCGCCGATGCTCAGCAGATTCAGCAGTACCGCCTTGAGCGGTACGACGATCGAGCGGAAGACCAGCATCAGCAGCAGGAACGACATCGCCAGCACGGCGGCGACGAACACCGGCAGGCGTTGGCTGGTGCGTCGGCCCACATCGGACAGGCTCGCGGCGGCGCCGCCGACGTGGGCCCTGGCCGGGCCGTGCCCGATCGCCGTGGGCAGCACGTCGGTACGCAGCCGGGCGATGGTGTCGGCCGTGGCCTTGTCCTGAGGGCTGGTGGTCGGGAACACCACGAGGGTCGCGATGCCGGTCGCCCGATCGATGTGCGTAGGCGCGACGGATGCGATGCCCGGATCCGCCGCGACCGCCCCGACGAGTCGGTCCAGCACTCCCGGATCACCGGCGGGGTCCGCGGCGATGACGAGGGGACCGTTGGTGCCCGGGCCGAACCCCTCGGCGACGAGATCGTAGGCCCGGCGCTCGGTACGGCTGCGGGGGAGTGAGCCGTCGTCGGGCAGACCGACGCGCAGGCCGAGCACGGGCAGCGTCGCGATCAGCAGCAGCCCCGCCGCGCCGACCGCGTACGGCACCGGGTGCCGGCTGACGTGCCCGATCCAGCGACGCCACCCGGCGGTGCGGGCGGCGCCCGCCGCCGTGTCACGCCGTCGGCCGATTCGGCCCGACCACCCGGCCTGAAGTGCCCGGCCGATCCGGCCGGCCCGGGCCAGGAGTGGGCCGGCCACGCCGAGGAAGGCCGGCAGCAGCGTCACCGACGCGACCACCATGATCAGAACGACGATCGAGACGGCGAGCCCGCCCACCGTCATGAACGGTACGTTCGCGACCGCCAGGCCGAGGATCGATACCACGACGGTGCCGCCGGCGAAGACCACGGGCCTGCCCGCCGTGGCCACCGCCCGGCCCGCCGCCTCGCGGGGATCGAGCCCGCGCGCGAGGTACTCCCGGTGCCTGGCGAGCACGAACAGCGCGTAGTCGATGCCCACTCCGAGCCCGACCATGCTGCCCAGGACAGGGGCGAAGGTCGGGACGTCCGTCACCCCCGCCAGTACCGTCATCGTGGCAACCCCGACGGTCAGACCGAAGACCGCCATGCCGATCGGCAGCGCGGCGGCGACGAGCGAACCGAACGCCAGGAACAGGATCGCGGCCGCGGCGAGGAGGCCGATCAGCTCGCTCACGCCCCCGTCGGGGTCGGAGAAGACGTAGAAGAGGTTCCCGCCCATCTCGATGCGCAGCGGCAGCTCGGCGCGCAGCCGGTCGCCGAGATCGACGAGGGCGTCGAGGTCTGCGGCCGACAGCCGGCTCTGGTCGGGGTACTGCACCCGCACGACCGCGATCCGCCCGTCGGCCGAGACGAGGCCGCCGCGCACGGCGGTTTCCCCGCCCGCGTCGAGCGCCCCCGCCGGGTCGCTCGCGCCGAGCACATGCGGCAGCCGCTGCACCTCGGCCCGCAGCCGCGTGAGAGCGGTGCGCGCGCCGTCGTCGTCGAAGAACGTGGCACCGTCGTCGAGGGGGGTGACGACCACTTGGGCGGTCATCCCCTCCTGGCCGGTGCCTGCCCGCTCGATCAGTTCCGCGGCCCCTTGGGAGTCCAGTCCCGGAGCGGTCATCGAGTCCGCGGTCCGCCCGCCGAAGGCGACGGCTGCGAGGACGGCAAGCGTGGCGGCGATCACCCATGCCGCGATCACCCGCCAGGGATGGCGGGCGGCGCTTGCGCCCAGGCGCAACAGGGCTTTCGAGAGCATCGGGTCCTCCAACCACCTCGGCGGCCGTCCTTGTACGGCCGCCGATGCCGAGGCTCGTCGCCATGGCGCTCCGCGGCATCGGCCCGCGGGCCGCGGATCCGTCAGCCCCGGGGCTGAGAGACGACCCGTCCTTTCGGCCGATGCGCGGCACGGCGCGGTCCCTAGGCTGAGAACCGTGCTCCGAGACGACCTGCGAACCCTGTGGACCGAACCCCGGCCGCCCGACGCGCCCGCCCGGGTGCGGCGGGACTGGGCGCTGCTCGTCGCGGGCCTTACCGCTGTGGCGCTGGAGGCCGGCCTGCGCGAGAACGTCGTGTGGCGGCCGGTGACGGTGGTGTTCGCCGTATGGCTGTGCCTGCTGCCCCTGTGGCGCCGGACCCGCCCACTGACGATGGTCACGCTGGCGTTCGGCTCGGTGATCCTGCTCCAGCTGGCCTCGCTCGTCGCCGCACCGCGCGGGCCCGTCGGCCTGGACACCGGCGCGGTCGTGCTTGTGCTGGTGTACGCGCTGCCCCGGTGGGGGTCGGGACGCGAGATCGTGCTGGGCGGTGCGGTGATCCTCGCGACCGGCGCGCTGTGTTCCGTCACGGACGAGACCCCGATCGTCGAAAACGTCGCGGGCTTCGTCTTCCTGCTGCTGCCCGGCGTGGTCGGAGTTGCCATGCGGTTCCGGGTGACCGCTCGCCAACGGCAGTCGGAGCAGGTGCGCTCCCGCGAACGCGAGCAGCTCGCCCGGGAACTGCACGACACGGTGGCCCACCACGTGTCGGCCATGGTGATCATCGCCCAGGCGGGCCGGGTGCTCGCGGCCACCGACCCGTCCGCCGCCGTCGAGGCGCTGGAGGGGGTCGAGGAGGAAGGGGCGCGCACGCTGGAGGAAATGCGCGCCATGGTCGCCGCGCTGCGCGACCGCGGGGTCGGCGCCGAGCTGGCGCCCCCTGCCGGAGTAGCGGACCTGGAGCGCCTGGTGCGTACCCCGGGTGGTCGCCTCAGGGTCGACCTGGGGCTCGACGGCGAACTGGACACGCTGCCTCCGGCCGTGGACGCGGCCGTCTACCGGATCGTGCAGGAGTCGGTGACCAACGCCATGCGCCATGCGGTCGACGCGACCGAGCTCGTCGTTCGGGTCGCCGCGGAACGGCACACGGTACGGGTGAGCGTGCACGACAACGGCCGACGCACCGGCCGGGGTCGCGACGGATACGGACTTACCGGACTGCGCGAGCGCGCGACCCTGCTCGGCGGCAAACTACAAGCCGGCCCCGGCGCCGACCAGGGCTGGCAGGTCGAAGCCGAACTGCCGAGAGCGAGGAGCGAGAGCGGTGTCCATTCGCGTCCTCGTCGCTGACGACCAGACGATCATCCGTACCGGGCTGCGGATCATACTGAACGCCCAGCCCGGCATCGAGGTGGTCGGCGAGGCCGCCGACGGACAGGAAGCGGTACGCCTGGCCCGCCAACTGCGCCCCGACGTCTGCCTGTTCGACATCCGCATGCCCGTGATCGACGGGCTCGAAGCCACCCGGCTGATCGCCGGCCCGGGCGTCGCCGACCCGCTGGCCGTGGTCGTCATCACCACGTTCGACCTCGACGAGTACGTCTACGGCGCGCTGCGTGCCGGCGCCCGCGGATTCCTCCTCAAGGACACGGGACCAGACCTTCTGGCCCAGGCCGTACGGTCGGCGTCCGGCGGTGAAGCGCTCATCGCGCCCAGCGTCACCGTCCGTCTGCTCCAGGCATTCGCGGACCTGCCCGCAGGCCGGCCCGTGGTCCAGCCGGTCGCCCCCGTCACCGCCCGCGAGGAGCAGGTGCTCCTCGCCGTCGCCCGCGGGCTGACCAACACCGAGATCGCCGACGCACTGCACATCAGCCTCAGCACGGTGAAGACGCATCTGGCCAGCCTGATGGCCAAACTCGGCGCCCGCAACCGAGTCGAGATCGCGATGTGGGCCTACGAAACACGCCGCATCCTCCCCGGAACCTGAGCCGGGTGCAGGGCCATGTCCCATGAGTCTCCGCCCGGCTCTTCGCCCGCCCGGCCGGCCGCCCGGTGCCCTTCGCCTCCCAGCCGATCGATCAGATCCGCGCCCACAGCGAGGAGATGGCTGCAATGTTCGACTGGTTCAACACGGTGGGTTTCCGCGCCGACCTCTCCGGACTGCGAGCCGGCCGGACACCTCTGACCTCGCTCAAGGAATGGGTCGGCGGGCACTGGTCGACGCCGGCAGAGCCGATGCCGACGGCTTGACCCGACCTTTGTGGCGGGCGTTCGCGCGCTGAGCGCTTGAGGTGGCGAATACCGCCAACTGACTGAGCGTTTGGTCCGTGATGCGGCGACCTGACCGGCAGCGGATCCCACGGTGACTGGTTCACGAACTGCTGCAGGGCTTGCATGTTCCCGTCCGGCAGACGCTCGGCCATCGGCTGGATCGACTTGCGCCGACCGTCGAGCATCAGGCCTCGTAGATAACACTCGCCCTTGGCCCGCTGATCCGTACGCGGCACCGAGGCGAAGACATCCGCCACAAACATCGCCAACGCCGCCCGTAATCGGCTCACTTCATGTGAATCCACACGACCAACATGCTCTTGATCAGCATCAACGAACAGACCTAACGAAGCACTACTAGGTGCTGTCCGGCGGATCTTGTGACCGCCCCAGCCTTGGTTCGTTGGCATGCTCATGGGGCGGGGAGATTTCACAAATGAAGAATGGGCCCGGCTGAAGCCGCACCTACCGAAGTCCGGTCAGCGCGGGGGCCGTTGGGAGAGTCATCGCAGGGTGATCAACGGAATTCTGTTCCGGCAGCGCACCGGGGTACCGTGGCGGGATCTGCCTGCGTGTTTCGGTCGGTGGAAGACCGTGTACGAGCGGCATCGGCGCTGGTCAGCGGACGGCACATGGGACAAGCTCTTCGCGGCTGTCCTCGCCGATGCTGACGTGGAAGGCGGCGTCGACTGGTCCATGGTGGGCGTGGACTCCACCTCCTGCCGGGCCCACCAACACGCGGCGGGAGCACGTAAGACACCCCCGCGGCTCCCGGGGAAAAGACACACGCCCCTGCACCACCGCCCCGATGGGGCCTGGGACGCTCACGGGGCGGCCTGACCTGCAAGATCCACCTTGCCGGTGAGGGCGGACGCCGCCCACTTGCCTTGCTGATCACCCCGGGTCAGTGGGGCGACGCTCCGCAGCTCATCCCGGTCATGGAGCGTGTCCGTGTCGCCCGCCGGGATGGCGGGCGACCGCGGACTCGGCCTGACCATCTCGCCGGAGACAAGGCTTACTCATCCCGTCGCAACCGCCGCTACCTGCGGCGACGCCAGATCAAGCACACGATCCCCGAACCGAAGAACCCGCGGGCCAACCGACAGAACAAAGGCAGCGGGGGCGGTCGGCCCGCCGGCTTCGACAAGACGATCTACAAACGCAGGAACGAGGTGGAGCGGACGATCAATGCCCTCAAGAGCTTCCGGGCTGTGGCGACGAGGTTCGACAAACGCGCCTACATCTTCTACGGCACTGTCACCGTTGCCTCGATCCGACTTTGGCTCCGGTCGCGACCCACCGGAGAGAGCTAGTAGTACCCATTCGCCCCGTCAAGCAGCTCCCTCACGATGTCCGCGTGCCGTCCGGTCTCCTCAACGAAATGGATGAGCATCCAGCAGAGATTGGCGGTGCCGGAGCGGTAGTCGGGGTGGCGGCCGACGTCATCCAAAGAGGCCGCGGCCACGATCTCGTTGCTTCGGACGCACTGGGCCTCGTACGACGCACACGCACGGCCCGGAGTGCGCCCCATCGCGTCGAGGAAACCGGATGCGCACCACCGGCCGTCGTTCAGGCCCGGGAGTAGCCGCCGTCGGCGAAGAGTTCGGCGCCGGTGACGAACGACGAGGCGTCCGAAGCCAGGAAGAGGGCGGCCTCGGCGATTTCCTCGGCGTCGGCCAGCCGCCCCAGTGGCACGACGGCCTCGGCGAACCGGTCGGCGTCCGGCCCCGCGGCGCGCAGCAGGGCAGGGGTCCGCGTGGGTCCCGGGCTGAGGACGTTGACCCGGAATCGGCGCTCCCGTGACTGCCGGGCCCAGTTGTGCACGAGGTTGCTCACCGCCGCCTTCGAGGCGCTGTAGACCTCTAGGTGCTCATTGGGCCGCAGGCTGTTGCTCGAGCCGACGACCAGGATGGAGGCGTTCTCCGCCAGAAGCGGAAGCGCCTTCTGAACGGTGAACAGTGGGCCCTTGACGTTGACGGCGAGCGTCAGGTCCACGTTCGCCTCGGTGTGGGCGCCGAGTGCGGCGTCCGCGACGATTCCCGCGTTGGCCACCAACACGTCGATGCGTCCGGCCTCCTCGCGGACTCGCGTGTAGAGCGCGTCCAGGTCGGTCAGGGCCGAGACGTCAGCTCGTACGCCGGTGGCCGCAGGGCCTATCTCCTTGACTGCGGCTTCGAGGCGGTCGGTGTCCCGGCCGGTCACGAAGACCTGCGCGCCCTCCCGGACGAAGCGGTGGGCGATGGCCAGCCCGATCCCGCTGGTCCCTCCGGTGATCACGGCCACCTTGTCCTGCAGCACGCCTGGCATGTCGAACCCCTTCAGTTGTGGAATGGATCGTCCATAACGTAGGCGGTAATGGACGATCGAGTCAAGAATGGGTACGGTGAGGTCATGGCGAGACCACGCGCATTCGACGAACGCCGAGTCCTGGAGCAGGCGCGGGAACAGTTCTGGGCGACCGGCTACGCAGGAACCCGGATGGACGACATCGCCCAGGTCACCGGTCTGGGCAAGGGCAGTCTGTACGGCGCGTTCGGCGACAAGGGCAAGCTGTTCCACCGCGTGTTCGACGAATGGTGCACCGCCGTCGTCGAGGTGGCCGAAGAGCGGCTGGCGGGTGGCCCGGACTCGGAGGCCCTGGCCCGGCTGTCGGGATACGTGCACCTCATGGCGGAGAACACCGCCTCCGACACCGAGCGCCGCGGGTGCCTGTTGGCCAAGGGCGCGGCGGAACTGGCCCAGCACGATCCGACGGTCGCCGGACGGTCGGCCGAGACCATGACGGCACTGCTGACCCTGCTGCGGACGGAGATCAGCGCCGCCCAGCGCCACGGCGACATCGACAGTGCTGCGGATCCGGAGCGGTTGGCGGCACTGCTGCTGACGGTGGTCCGCGGTATCGAGGCGGTAGGCAAGGCCGGCCTGGACCCGGAGACGCTGCGGAACATTGCAGACACCGCACTGGCGGTCCTGCCCATGTCCGAGGGGCAGAAACGCCTCGCAACCGGGCGCAGTCCGGCCCGCGAGAACTAGCTTGGTGCCATCACGGCCACATGATCCGCCGGACACCGCCTAGGCGTGGCGAGAGAGCGTATGACGCCGAAGCGCCGACGGCCAGTGGCATGTGGGAGCCGCACCTGACGGCCTGGGTACGCTCCCGTCTCGCTCCGGGCGACCTGTGGTGGACGTGGGGCACACACACCGGCTACTGCACGCTGTTGACCTCCTGTCCCGGTGGTTCCGCGGGCCCTGACGTGGCCTCACGAAGGCGTCTGCGGCTCCGGAGGCGCAGCGCGGCCCGGTGAAGGGAGCCGCAGAGGGGCTCTTGATCCTCGCGTCACCATCCGGCTGGACGACGCGGCGAACCGGTGGTGGCCGAATCGGGGTGCTCACCACTACCCAAGACCGTGGAAGCGGCCCTGCTTCCCATCCTCCGGGGCCTCCGGAGGATCCTTGCCCACGTGCTTACAGTGCAGATGAACGATGCGGCGGCGGCCCTCCTCAGCGTATGGACAGGACTCGCTCCGGCACAGCCATCGCAGGGACTGACAGTCGGCCTCCGCGATCTCACCGCCAACGGCATCGCGCTTCACGGGGACGCCGTGGTACTGGCCGATACCGCCCGTCGCCTGCGCGGCACCGGATCCGGAGGCTTCATCGACCTCACCGCGTGGGAGTGCAGCGTGAACAGCTTCCACCTGGAGGATTTCGTGCCCGTGGCAGTCGAGATCCTGGATGATGGTGAGCCCGTCATCGCCGAGGCCGACCAAAGGCTACTGCTGACTCAGGGCCTCACGCTGGCCTTGCACATCTGCCGTCTCGGCCGTTCAGCCGAACCTCCACTCCAGATCCGATGCATCGTCAGCGCGGGGACCACCAATGGGACCTTTCGCTTCCACCGCGTCCGCGCCGGCCAGCAAGAGCACCATCCGGACCTGGACAGATACACACTGGAGAAGATGATCGTCATCGACACGGGCTCAGCGCGTTCCTGATCCGACAGAAGCTCCCTGCCTTTCCGCCGTATCCGGGCTGAGAAGCCGTGTGGGAGGTGGGCAAGTCTGACCGCCACCGCGAGTACTTCCGCCGGAAGACCAAGGACGCGCAGGGCCGGGAGATCCCGTCCTGGCGCACCTGGTTGACGATGCCGCGACCCTGGCGCTGGTCGTGGGGTTAGCGGTTACCCGGCATCAGCAGGGCCAAGTCGACGACTCCACGCGGCTCGAGGCAGACGGCGCCGGTAACTACCGCTGCGTTGTGGGCTGGTGGGCACGGACGATGGTGGGGTTGGACTCGACGAGCCGGTCGATGTCACCGGCCGCGTCACACGGGCCTGGATCTGTTGCAGGACCGGGGCGAACACGTCGGCCAGGGCATAACGGCGGAAGCGGGTGTAGGCCGTCTTCCACGGCCCGTCGCGTTCCGGCAGGTCACGCCGCGAGATTCCGGTCCTGATCTGGTAGACCGTCCCGTTGGTGACCTGCCGGTCCGACACCCGCGGCCGGCCCGTCGAGGCCTGCGGTATCAGCGGAGCGAGTAACTCCCACTCCTGGTCGGTGAGTTCATGACGGGGTATCACCCCCACCCTGATCCACCATCCGATGATCTTCGAAGACGGACCCTAGCGCGCGGTGAGCTTCCAGAGGTGGTCGGCGGTGCCGTTGTCCGACCATTGCAGGACCTGCGCACCGGACGACGTGCTCATCTGGTTGACGCCGAGCAGCAGACCGCTGTTGTAGTTGGCGATCTTGTAGTAGCCGTCGCGGGCCGGGATGGCCTGCCAGAGGTGGTCGGCGGTTCCGCTGTCACCCCAGATCAGGGCCTTGCCGCCGTCCGCCGTGCTCATGTCCTGGATGCCGAGAACCAGACCGCTCTTCTGGTTGACGATCTTGTAGAGGCCCGAGCCCGCCGCGACCAGGGTCCAGTTCTGGTCGGTGCCGGAGGTGGACGTGGCTTGGACGACCGTGGTGCCCTGGGCGGTGCCTGCGTTCAGGGTGTCGAGGGCGAGCCCGCTGTTCTTGTTGGTGATCTGGTAGCGCCCCGCCAGCGAGGTGTTCGTGCCGCTCGGGGTGATCACCAGGTGGTAGCCGTCGGTGGCGTTCATCGTCGCCGGCACGGTGATCGAGCCGCCCGAGACCGTGTAATCGGCCTCCGAGATCGTGATCGGGCCGGGAGAGGCGGTCGTACGGCCCGTGTGAGGGCTGTACTCCAGCTTCACGTGCACCGTGCTGCCGAACGCCGACAGGGAGTTGAGGCCGTTGACCGTCACGGCGCAGGAGCCGGTGCAGCCGCCGGCTATGACGCTGATCTGGTTGCCGGCGCTGTTGCGGGATGCGAGACCGTCGATGCCGGTCTGTGCGGGCGGCGTGGTGACGAGCATGTTCCCGGACATGTCGCCGTACCACTTGTACGTCCAGTACGAGCCGTTGGGCGAGCCGCCGGTGTCGGTCAGGGTGTCGCCGAGGGTGCCGTAGTGGTTCCAGAAGGCGAGCTCGGCGTCCTGGATTCCCGTGCGCTCGAACTTGGCGGCGTAGCCGATGAGGGCGCCGGAGTTGCCCATCTCGTCGGGGGTGCCGTACTCCTCGATCGCGATCGGGCGCGGGCTGATGCCGAGGCTCGACTCCAGTGCGCGGTACGCCGAGACGTGGGCCGCGATGTCCTTCGAACCCTGTAGTTCGTGCCAGGCAATGATGTTGGGAACGGTGCCGCTGGCCTTGGCGTCGGTGAGGAAGGAGCTCATCCAGGACTGGTTCCACGCCGAGTAGCTCGGGCCCTGGATCGGCGTCTTCGTGTCCTTGGACCTGACTTCCTTGTACGTCCGTGCCCAACCCGCGTTGAAGGCGCCCGCGTTGGTGGTGTCCCACGTCCAGTCGGGCTCGTTCCACAGCTCGTACGCGGAGATGTTGGTCGCACCCGAGGACTGCACGGACGCGACCTGCTTGTCGACCGCCGACAGCCAGTCACCCCAACTCACCCACTTGTAGGGGAAGTTTGGGTACCAGTCGGGCATGCGGACGACCACCTTGGCGCCTGCGCGAGCCGCCTTGGCGGCGACCACGAGTGCGTCGCCGGCGGGCTTCGGCTCACCGTTGGGGAGCTGGGAGCCGCCCGGAGCCATCTGTACGAAGGTGTTCGGCTTGAGGGCGTTGGTCAGGCTGTCGGACGGCGTGCTGTTGTCCGCGAGGCCGTAGAGGCTGCCGGTCGCCACGTGGGTGACGGGGCGCAGGACCTGGTTGGCGTTCACCACCAGGGTGGTCGAGGACGTGGGGGCGGCTTCGGCCGGGACCGCGGTGGCCAGTGCGGCGGCCGTGAGGGCGGTCGCACCCAGCGCGGCGGTGAGGCGCCCGGCTCGGGGGCGTCTTGTGCGGCTCATGACAGGGGGTTCTCCTCGGAAGAGAGGGGATGGGTGGGGGTGTCCTGCCGGAGGCGGCCTGCTTGCGAAGGTCCTTTTACAGGCGCCTCAGTCCTTCACCGCGCCCGCGGTCACACCCGCGGCCACGTAGCGCTGAGCGAGGACCAGCAGGACGGCTGCGGGGATCGACGCGATGACGGCGGTGGCCATGATCGCGTTCCACTCCTGGTTGTTGTTGCCGATGTAGCGGTAGATGCCGAGGGTGATCGGCTTCCAGTCGCCGCCTCCGTCGAGGGTGTTGGCGAAGACGAAGTCGGACCAGGCCCACAGAAAGCTGAAGAGTGAGACGGTGACGACGGCGTTGCGGCTCACCGGCAGCACGACGGACCAGAAGGTGCGGAAGGTTCCCGCGCCGTCGATGCGGGCGGCGGCTGTCAACTCGCCCGGGATGCCCGACATGAACGCCGTGAAGATCATGACGCCGAACGGCACGGCGATGGTCGAGTCGGCGATGATCAGCCCCCACCAGGAGTTGAGCAGGCCGACGTCGAGGAAGATGCCGTAGAAGCCCATCGCCATGACAATGCCGGGGACCATCTGCGCGATCAGCAGGCCCAGACTGAGCACACCGCCGCCGCGCGGGCGGAGCTTGGCCAGGGAGTAGCCGGCGGGGGCGGCGAGGACGAGGGTGAGGGCGACCGTGCCGAGGCCGATCAGCAGACTTGTGCCGAGGTACGGCAACTGGTCGTCGAGGACGGCCCGGTAGCCCTCGAACGTGGGGTGCAGCGGGAACAGGTCGGGCGGGCTCTTGCGCATGTTCTGCTGCGGGGTGAGGGACACGTTCAGCATCCAGTACACCGGGAACAGCATCAGCGCGGTGAGGACAAGTCCGATGACGGTGTGCCGTCGGCCGCTCGTACGGGACTTCACGCTTCCTGCCTCCTTTGGACGCGGACGTACAGCAGGCCGAAGAGCAGGGCGATGAGGATGAGGATGTTGCCGACCGCGGCGCCCGGGCCGAACTTGGGCAGGAGGGTGCCGAAACTGAGTTGGTAGGACCAGGTCGCCAGGGTGGAGGAGGCGTCGCCGGGGCCGCCCTTGGTCATGATCCAGATCAGGTCGAACACCTTGAGGGTGTAGACGAGGCCGAGCAGGATCGTGATCGCCGACACCGGCCGCAGCAGCGGAAAGGTGATGCGGCGGAACTGCTGCCAGGCGCTCGCTCCGTCCAGGGAGGCGGCCTCGTACAGTTCGGCCGGGATGTTTTGCAGGCCGCTGTAGAGGATGACCAGGTTGAACGGGATGCCGATCCAGATGTTGGCGACGATGACCGAGGTCAGGGCCCAGTCGGGCGAAGTGAGCCAGCCGACCGGGTCGACGCCGAAGAAGTGCAGGAAGTAGTTCACCACCCCGGACTCGCTGTTGAACATCCACGACCACGTCGACGACGACACGATCAGCGGCAGCAGCCACGGGATCAGGAACAGGGCGCGCAGCACCGTCGACAGCCGGAAGTGCCGGTTGAAGAAGACCGCGAGGGCGAGCCCGATGGCGTATTGGAACACGATCGACACGGCGGTGAAGACCATCGTGTGCCGCATCGCCGGCCCGAACGTCGGGTCGTCCAGGACCTTGTGGAAGTTGTCCCAGCCGCTGAAGGGCGCGTCCCCCGACACGAACGACCGGACCGTGTAGTCGCGCAGGCTCAGGTCGAGGTTGCGGTAGAGGGGATAGAGGTAGAAGGCGGCGAGATAGACGATGAGCGGTGCTACGAAGGCGAATGCGGTCAGCCGGCTCCGACGTCGCTGTCGCTGTCGCGACGGCACGGAACCGGAACCGCTCGCCTTCGACACCGCCTGGGTTCGCCGTGGACGGTCGACGCGGGCGATGGTCATGGAGGCGTCAGCCCTTCTGCGCACTCGCCTGCGCCGTGTCCATGGCGTCCTGCGGGCTCTTGCCGCCCGAGAGAGCGGCCTGGACGGCGGTCCACATCGGCTGGGAGATGGTCGGGTACTTGGTGCCCAGGCCGTTGCTCGTACGTCCGCGGGCCGCGGCGACCGCACTCACCCAGGGCTTCAGCTTCGGGTTGGCCTTCACCTGCTCGGCCTGGACCGTGGCGGTCGGTGCGACGTAGGTCAGGGCCGTGTCCGTGGGCAGCAGGTTCGCGTCGCTGGTCAGACAGGTGACGATCTTCTTGCTGACGTCGTAGCGCGCGGTGTCCTTCTGCACGGGCACGGTGACGAACTCGCCGCCCGTCGGCACCGGTGCCGAACCGCCGTTCTGCCCGGGGATGTTGATGATGCCGTAGTCGAAGCCGGCCTTCTCGGCGTTGCCGAGCTGCCAGGTGCCGTTCTCACCGAAGGCGTAGTCCCCGGTGGCGAACTCCTGCCAGCTGGTGGTCTGCGTGTTCTGGAGCACGTCCTTGGGTGCGTACCCCGAGTCGACCCACTGCTTCCACAGGTCGAGGGCGGCCACGCCCTTCGCCGAGTTGAGCTCGGTGAGATCCCCGCCCGCGCCCCAGAACCACGGCAGGAACTGGAAGCTGCCCTCCTCGGTGTTGATCGCGGAGAAGGTGATGCCCTTCTTCCCGGCCGACTTGACCTTCTTCAGGGCCTCGGTGAGGGAGGCCCAGTCCTTGATCGATGCGGGGTCGACCTTGGCCGCGTCCAGGACCTTCTTGTTGTAGTAGAGGGCCAGGGTGTTGGCCCCGATCGGCACCCCGTAGGGCGATCCGTCGAGGGTGCCCGCGCCGATGATGTTCTTCTGGATCGACTTGGTGTCGAGGCCGAGGTCGCTCGTCTTGTTGAGGATGCCCGCCTCGACGAGGGTGGAGACGACCGGGTTGTCCACCAGCATGACGTCCGGCGCGTTGCCCTGCTGGGCGGCGAGCAGCGCCTTGTTGCCCAGGTCCGTGGTGTCCATGCCGGTGCGCTTGACCGTGACCCCGGCCTCCTTGCCGCACGCGGTGACCCGCTTGCCCCACGGCGAGGACGCGTCGAACTGCGGGTACGGGTCCCAGAAGGTGTACGTCCCCTTGGGCGCGCCGGACGAGGATGAGTCGGAGGAGCCGCCTCCGCATGCGGTGAGGGAGGCGAGGGTGCCGACGGCGGCGAGGGCGGCGACAAGTGTGCGGCGGGTGGGTATCACGGGGTGACCTCGTTGTCGTAGAGGGGTCGTACGGGTCGTACGGGTCGTACGGGGGGAGGGAGTCTCAGGAGGTGGGCAGCCAGACGCGCATGCTGCCGTCGTCGCGGTTGGCCCAGGCGTAGTAGGGGACGGCGGTCAGCTCGATGGGATCGCCGTCCGACTGCGCGCTGTCAGTGGCGTCGGTGGCGGGGACGTACGGCCACCAGCCCGCGTCGGGGATACGGCGCCTGTGGCCCGCGGCGACCACCGTGGTGACCCCGCCGAGCAGGTCCGGGCGGTGCTTGACGGCGAGTGGGCGGGTGAGGTCGAGCACGATGTCGTCCAGCCCGCCGCCGGGATGGTCGACCCCCTCCAGGCAGTGCACGAGCGGCCCGCGCTCGATCGCCACACAGCCGCGTACGGCGTCCACTCGCGGGTCGGCCGCGATCAGCCGCGGCTCCAGGCCGAGTTCGAGGACGACCTGGTCGCCGGGGGCCCAGGTGCGGGTGAGCCGCAGCCAGCCGTTCGTGGTGACGAGGGCGTCCGTGTGGTCGTAGGTCTGCTCCTCGCACCGGACGCGGAACTCACGGCACCACTGCGGGATCCGCAGGGACAGCGTCCAGGGACGGTCGTCCGGGACTTCCTCGACGGTGAGGGCGATCGTGCCGTGCCAGGGGTAGTCGGTCTCGCAGCGGACGGTGCCGCCCGCTCCGCTGTAACTGCCGGAGACGTACTGGTGGATCTGTAGGCCCTCGTCGTCACTGCTGGCCAGGTAGTGCTCCAGGCTGGCCAGCAGCCGCATGACGTTGGGCGGGCAGCAGGCGCAGCGGAACCAGTTGGTGCGGCGGGCCGACTGGTCGCCGCCGGGGTCGGTGTGGCCGTCACGGACCTGGAGAGGGTTGACGTACAGCCAGCGTTCGCCGTCCAGCGACACCCCGGCGAGGAAGCCGTTGAACAGGGTGCGTTCGATCAGGTCGGAGTAGTGGGCCTCGCCGGTGAGCAGGGCCATGCGCCAGCTCCACTGGATCGAGGCGATGGCCGCGCAGGTCTCGCAGTAGGCGCGCTCGTTGGGCAGCTCGTAGGGGTCGCCGAAGTCCTCCTCGTCGTGGTGGGCGCCGAGCCCGCCGGTGACATGGGTCTTCGTGGTGGTCATGGCGTGCCACAACCGCTCGGCGGCGGAGCGCAGTTCGGCGTCCCCGGTCTCGGTGGCGAGGTCGGCCGCGGCGGCCAGCAGGTACAGCTGCCGTACGGCGTGACCCTCGACGTTCTCCGCCTCGCGCACCGGGACGCGGTCCTGGCAGTAGGCCTCACCGCCGAGCAGGCCGTGACCGTGCCGGTCGACGAAGTACTCGGCGAGGTCGAGATAGCGGCGCTCGCCGGTCTCCCGGTACAGCTCGACCAGTGCGGTTTCGACCTCGGGGTGGCCGTCGATGCCGTCGAGGGGCTTTCCGCTGTCCGGCAGGCCGAAGACGGTGTCGAGGTGATCGGCGAACCGCCGGGCCACATCGAGGAGTTCGCCGCGTCCGGTGGCCCGGTGGTGGGCGACGGCGGCCTGGATCAGATGGCCGGCGCAGTACAGCTCGTGCCCCCAGCGCAGGTCCTCGTAGCGCTTGCCCTTTTCGCGGAGCTGGAACCAGGTGTTGAGATAGCCGTCCGGCTGCTGGGCGGCGGCGACGAGGCCGATGATGCGGTCGACGTGGGCGGTGAGGTCCTCTTCGGGGCCCTGGGCGAGTTGCCAGGAGGCGGCCTCCAGCCACTTGTAGACGTCCGTGTCCACGAAGGGGTAGGCGCCCACGAACTCGCCCTCGGCCGTGCCTGCCGCGAGCCGCAGATTGTGCAGGTTTCCGGCCGACTCCAGCAGGGCCGGGCCCTGCGGGATGGAGGTTCGGGCGTTGACCTCGCGCCGGGTGTGCCAGAAGCCCGCGGTGATGCCGGCGGTGGCGGGGCGCAGGGCGGTGCGGGCGGTGGGTCCCGGGTGGACGGGGCCCACAGGGGCGACGGGGGTGGGGCGGGGCATGGCTCTCCGAAGGTGTGGGAAGCGTGTTTGAGCAACCGTTTTCCTGCCCGAAAGTAGAGGGGAGCGGCTTGGTCCGGTCAATAGATGCGACAAGAGATTTTTCAAGTTGCTCTTGGGCTGGAACTCAAGTGCGCAGGCTGCCACGATGGTGGGCGCCGCTCTCGCCTAGAAAAAAGGTTTTCTCGTGACCCAAGCCGCAGGTGCTCCAGACTCCCTCCCCGCCGGCCGGGCCCGGCTCGCCGACGTGGCCGCAATGGCGGGCGTCAGCGTGGGCACGGCGTCGAAGGCGCTGAACGGCGGCGGGCGGATGCGCCCGGAGACCCGCCAGCGGGTCATGGACGCCGTGGCGACCCTGGGTTTCCGCCCCAACCAGCATGCCCAGAGCCTGCACACCGGCCGCAGCTGGACCGTCGGCCTGATGACGACCGACGGCATCGGCCGCTTCAGCACACCGGTGCTGCTGGGCGCCGAGGACGCGCTCGGCGCAGGCAAGATCTCCGTCCTGCTGTGCGACACCCGCGGCGACGCCATCCGCGAGCAGCACCACCTGCGCAACCTCATGGACCGCCGGGTCGACGGCATCATCGTCACCGGACGACGCACGGACCCGCGTCCACCGCTCACGGGCATCACCGGCCTGGAGTCGATACCCGTGGTCTACGCCCTCTCCCCGTCCGGTGACCCCACGGACACGTCGGTCGTCTCGGACGACCAGGGCGGCGCGGAGCTCGCGATCGAGCATCTGCTGGCCGGCGGTCGCACCCGGATCGCCCATGTCACCGGGCCGGAACACCACGCGGCGGCCCGCGACCGGGCCCGCCACGCGGTGGAACACCTGGAGGCAGCGTCTCTGCGGTTCTCGACCGGCCGGGTCCACTTCGGCGAGTGGAGCGAGGCGTGGGGCCGTCGTGCCGCCGACGCGGTACTGCGCACGGCACCCGACACGGACGCCTTTTTCTGCGGCAACGACCAGATCGCCCGAGGCGTCGCGGACGCCCTGCGTGAGCGCGGCGTGAACGTCCCCGGCGACATCGCCGTCGTCGGCTACGACAACTGGGACACCATGGCACTGGCCTCCCGTCCGCCCCTCACCACGATCGACATGAACCTCGCCGAGATCGGCCGCATCGCGGCACTGCGCCTGCTGGAGGCGATCGACGCGGAGGAGGCGGCGCCGGGGGTACACACGGTGCCGTGCCGGTTGGTGGTGAGGGAGTCCACCTGACCGGATCCACTGAGCGCCTTCAGCATGGCCACTGATCGGATGGACGGGCCGGGCGGTCGGTCACCCCTTGAGGCCGGCCTTCTGGATGGACGTCGTCGTCACAAATGGTCTTCGCCGGAGTGGGCTGCGGCGTGATGGCCGGCATCGGCGCGGCGATCAACACCGGCGAAGTCGGCCGCGGCGGTGCCACCCACATGGACAACTCCCGTGAGACCGAGCTCGTCGGCACGATCCAGGACCTGACCGGACGATGCTGACCGACCCGCACCCGCAGTTCACCGCAGGCCTGCCCATTGGCGGCACCGCGCGCGCGGCGACCGAGGAGACGGAGGTCGGCCTGTACGTCGTCGATCCCGCACGGGAGGTGCCCTGGGCCGAACAGCCGCCCACATTCGACACGGTGCTCACGGACGAGGACGACACGGCCGTCATCCTGTACACGTCCGGCACTACCGGTGTACCCAAGGGTGCGGAGTTGCGGCACCGGAACATGCGGGACAACGCCCTCATCGACGAGATGCTGTTCGACGCGTCGGCGGATCGCCCGGACACCTATCTGTGCGCGCTGCCGCTGTTCCACTCCTACGGCCAGACGGTGTTCCAGAACGCCGCCCTCGCCTTCGGCGGCACCATCGTGATGCTGCCGCGGTTCGAGCCCCGCGCGGCACTACGCCTCATGACCGAGGAGCGGGTGACGCTCTTCGGTGGCGTCCCCACGATGTACTGGGCGCTGCTCGGCGCACTGGACGAGTCGGTCGACGTCGCCGCCCTGGCCGGGCGACCTCCGGGTCGCCCTAGCCGGTGGGTCAGCCCTCCCGGGCGAGGTGCACCGGGACTTCCAGGAGCGGTTCGGTGTGACGATCCTGGAGGGCTGCGGGCTGTCGGAGACCTCTCCGGTGGCCGCGTTCTCCGTGTTCGGCGAGTTGCCGCGCGTCGGGTCGATCGGGGTGCCCATACCGGGTGTGGAGATGAAGCTGGTCAACGAGGACTGGTCCGATGTGAAGAGTCACCCGGACGCGATCGGTGAGATAGCGATCAAGGGCCACAATGTGATGAAGGGCTACTGCAAGCGGCCCGAGGCGACCGCCGAAGTCCTGCGCGACGGCTGGTTCCGCACCGGCGACCTGGCCCGGAGGGATGACGACGGTTTCTACTGCATCGTCGACCGGGCCAAGGACATGATCATCCGTGGCGGCTTCAACGTCTACCCGCGCGAGATCGAGGAGCTCTTCATGGAGCATCCGGCTGTCTCCCTGATCGCCGTGATCGGAGTTCCCCACGAGTCGCACGGTGAGGAGATCAAGGCCGTGATCGTCACCATGGCCGGCGCCACCGCCACCGAAGGCGAACTCATCGCCTGGGGGAAGGAGCGGCTCGCCGCCTACAAGTACCCGCGCATCGTCGAGTTCGCCGACGTGCTCCCGCTGACGGCGACGGGCAAGATCCTTAAGCGCGAGCTCGGATGAGATGGCGGTGCCTGGCTCTCCGACTGCGAGGGCGGGCACCGACGACAGCATCCAGTTGCCGGGGCGGTGGCGGCTGAAGGACTCACCTATGTCGGCTTCACCGCTGGCCCTGGCGGCTTCGGCCGCATGTCTCACTGACGGTCAGGCGGCCTCGCGCAGCCGACTGAGCCCGTCGAGGACGAGGTCCAGTCCGAAGCGGAACTCGTCCTCCAGCGGCACCGGCATCCAGTCGGCGACCGCCGCGGTGGCGGGATACAGGGAGGGATCCGCGGCGTGGAGGACGGCGGACGCCTGGGCGTCGCTGGAGGGCTGTTCCGCGCCGTGGTGCCCCCGGATCTGTATCGCGAAGCCGAGCACAAAGCGGGACAGGGTGGCGTAGGCCTGCGCCGCCACCTGGGGCGCGAATCCGTCGGCGAGCAGGACGGCGACGCAGCGCTCCCGAACGGCCATCGCGTTCGGGCCGACGGGGATCCCCTCGACGAGCAGGGGTGCCACGTTCTCGTGCCGGCTCACGGCGTCGAACATGGCCTGCACTACGGTGCGGCAGGCGTCCCGCCAGCCCATGGCGGCGAGCTCGTCGTCGCTGATCTCGATCGCGCCGAACATGCGGTCCACGACGTGGGCCACCAGAGCGGCCCGGCTGTCGAAGTGCCGGTAGAGCGTGGCCGTGCCGGAGCCCAGGCGCTGGGCGAGCGTGCGCATCGACAGGGCATCGGCCCCTTCCTCGTCGACGATCTGCACCGCCGCGTCGACGATCCGCTCGAGCGGAACGGGCGGACGGCCTGGAGAGCGTCGCACCGGCGCCCCATCTCCTCGCGTCTGATCTCGTGATGTTGGCACCCGAAAAGTATGCCCGCTTGACACGAGCCAGATAACGGTAACACTGTAACCGTTATGAATCCGGACTGACCTCGATCCGACTGCATGTTCGCGGCCGACCAGTTCTTGACGACGGTCGAAAGGGCCATGTCGGGCCGAGTTCGCCGCAGGTGGTGTCCGTCCGGATCCAGATCCGCAGTCATCGACCAGGCGCATGCCGACCGGGGCGGTCGCATCGCGCACCCGCGCGCCATCCCGGTGTTCCGCGCAGTTCGTCCGGAGACGACCCGCACCAAAGCCGAACGCAGGCGCCTCCTTCCACAGAGCAGCCCGACCGGGGCGTCGGGCTGCCGACCGGCTCCCTCCAGACATTCGAAGGAAAGACACCCCGATGAAGTATTTCGTGATGCCGGACGAGACTCTCCAACTCGACGCGAACGCCCGGAAATCGCTGCGCGGCGACTTCGCCGAGCTGTCTGACGGGTACACGCACTACGAGTTGCGCGGTCCCGAGACCGGCGAGCTCGCCGTCCTGGTGCCGGGACTGACCATTCCGCTGTTCTACTGGGACGGCGTGGCGCCGACGCTGCATGCGCGGGGCTTCGGACAATGTCCTTCAGCGCATACGGTCGCGGCTACTCCGACCGCGCGCAGGGCCAGTACGACGAGGCGATGTTCGTGCGCCAGCTCCGCGAGCTGCTCTCGTTCCTCGGCATCGACACGCCCGTGAACCTGGTGGGGACCTCGATGGGTGCGCTGGGCGCGATGGCCTACCTCCTGGACCGTTCCGAGACGGTCCGGACGCTCACGCTCATCGGGCCGGCGGGCCTGTCCACCGACACCGCGCTGCAGCAGCGTGCACTGAAGGCCAACCCGATCGCCTCCTTCGCCGCACGGCGCTTCGGCCGCAAGATCCTGCTCGGCCACCTCGGGCGCAATGTCTCCGATCCCGCCCTCGTCGAACCCCTGACCAGCATGATCTCGGACTGCTACCGGTTCGAGGGGTCGATGTACTGCTTCTTCTCCACGTTGCAGAACTACCCGATCTCCGGCCGCGAGGATCTCTACCGGCGGACCGGCAGCCTCGGCATTCCGATCCTGCTGGCGTGGGGAACCGAGGACCAGGTCACCCCCATCAGCGGGTTCGACCGAGCGCGCGACCTGGTCCGGCCGACGCGCACCGAAATCATCGAGGCATGCGGGCACATGGCTCCTTCGCCGCCGCCCTTGTCGCGCTGGCCCTCGTTCCCGTCGCGGTCGACCGGGTGGTGGCGGCGCGCATCGAGTCCCGCACGGCCAAGGCGTTCCAGGAGGGCATGGACACGCCCCTGCCACCGCAGGTCCATGTCCGTGGCTTCCCCGTCCTGACCCAGGCTGCCTCAGGCACCCTGCGCCACGTGGACATCACCGCGCACGACATACCGGCCCACGGGACCGACCGTCCGCTGCCGGTGACCGAACTCTCCCTCCAGCTCAAAGGGTTGACGAAGTCCGACGACGACAGCGAGGCTCGTGCGCGCAGCGCTGAGGCGTCCGCCTTCCTGTCGTACACGGACGTGTCGAGCGCTCTGGGCCTGGAGGTCTCCCAGGGCAACAGCCCGGGTGAGGTGAGCGCGGCGCTCCTCCTCCCCCTCGGGAAACAGGCCACTGTGACGACAACCGTCACGGCCGCCTCCGGCAACCGCATCGCCTTCAGGGACTTCGAGGTCACGGGCGGTGCACTGCCTGCCGCCGGGAGTGCGTTGCTCGACAAGGTCTTCAACCAGCCGATCCAGCTGCGGAACATCCCCGACGGTCTGCAGCTGCGCTCGGTCACCACCACGGCCGACGGTCTCACGGCCCGCTTCTCGGGCCGGAGGGTTACCTTCCGGCCCGACGACGCCGCAGGGTCCAACGCCGCGGCCCGGAGCGCTTGAGGCGTCAGGAGCCGGCGGGCAGGCCGCACTTGGCGCTGACCGCCGCGAGGGACGTGCTCTCGTAACCGCGATCTCCACCATGGCGTCGAGGATGCGCCGTCGCGCCCCACGGGTTCGCGCGCTTGGTGCGCGTGGTCTGCGGCTGGGGCATGGGAGGTGAGAGGTGCCTTCCTTTGGTGTCGACTCCTCAGCCCAGGTCGGGCAGCGGGCGCCGGGCGACCTCGTGGGCCTCCTTCGACGGGACGCCCAGCATGCGCAGGACCATCTCGGCGAGGTTCGAGGCTGCCTCGTCGCCGTCCAGATCGGGGCGAGCGAACCGCAGCTCCACCAGGGAGAGCAGGGTCCCGCCCAGTGCGGTGAGGGCGACGACCGGCTCGATCGTGGTGAAGCGGCCGGAGCCGATGCCCACCTGAAGATCGCGCAGCGCCCGGGAGGTCAGGCCGTTGTCCGAGTGGAGGTGGCCCAGGCCGCGGCGGCGCAGTACCTGCATGAGCTCTGGGTGGGACGTGGCCATCCGGGCGCTGAGCCGGAAGCCGGCCGCGACGAGTTCCGCGGGGTCGTCGATTCCGTGGAGCCGCTCGTCGAAGGTCTCGCCGAACTCCTCCAGAGCGTCCACCACCGCTGCCTCGAACAGCTCCGTCTTGGACTCGAAGTGGTTGTAGAAGGAGCCGAAGCCGACATCCGCGCGCTCGGCGATCGCCTGGATGCTGGCGCTGGTGTCACCGGTCTCGGCCAGTATCTGCCGGGCGGCGCGGACGAGCGCCCTGCGGGTCTCGGCGCGGCGTCGCTCGAACCGGTTGCTGGGCGGGGCTGAGGTGGGCATGGGCCGAGTCTAACCGGGTGTCCATGACCATCGCAGTTTTGATGGAAACCTCATCGTGTGTCGGCCGACCTATTGACGATGCAACTGTCAAAGATGATGATTTCCTCATTACGGCAATGTTGCTCGGAGGCACACCATGTCTGAATCACGCGTGGCCGCAGCTGCCGTCACGACGCCCCACCAGGATCTCCACAGCGAACAGGGCGCCCTGCGTGGCGAGCACTCGGGCCGGTCCCGGAATCCTGTGATCAAGGTGGCGGACCTGGCCTGGCTGGAGTTCGAGAAGCCCGACCTGGACCGGGCGGAGGTGTTCGCCCGTGACTTCGGATTCGGCGTCGTCGCCCGCACGGAGAAGGAACTGTGGCTGCGGGGCACCTTCGCGGGCTTGCCCTGCATGGTGATCCGGCGGGGGCGAACCTCTCGCTTCATCGGTCCGGCGTTCCGGGCGGCCGAGCGGGCCGACCTGGACCGGCTGGCGCGGGCGACGGGGACGGCCGTAGGGGAGTCGGACGTCCCCGGCGGCGGCAAGGCGGTCGGCCTGCTCGACCCGTCAGGCTTCCCGGTGCGGGTCGTGTACGGCGCCGAACAGTTGACCGCGCTGCCCGAGCAGCAGCCGCTGCTGCTGAACTTCGGCACCGATCACCGCCGTACGAACGCCACGCAGCGTCCGCCGCGAGAGCCGTCCCGGATCCAGCGGCTGGGTCATGTGGTGCTGGAGACCCGTGTGTTCGCCCGCGCTCTGGACTGGTACCTGGACACGCTCGGCATGATCGTGTCCGACTTCCTGTTCCTGGACGGGCAGCGCGGTCGCGGTCCGACGATGGCGTTCCTCCGCTGCGATCTCGGCAGCGTGTATGTCGACCATCACACCGTCGCCATGCACCTGGGACCGGGCAACGGCTATGTCCACTCGGCGTACCAGGTGACCGATCTCGACTCGATCGCGGCCGGCGGCGAGTATCTGAACGAGCGGGGATACCAGCGCAGTTGGGGCATCGGCAGGCACATCCACGGCAGCCAGCTCTTCGACTACTGGCGTGACCCCGACCACTTCATGCTGGAGCACTTCGCCGACGGCGACCTGTTCTCCTGTGACGTCGAACCCGGCTGGGCGCCCATGTCGGCGAGCGGCCTGGCCCAGTGGGGGCCGCCCGCCACCCGTGACTTCCTCGGCGCGAGCCCGTCCCCCGCCAAGATCCGCGAGGTGCTGCGCGCGCTGCGCGGCGACAACGAACTCGACCCCGCACGTCTGCTGGGCCTGATGAAAGCGATGAACTCATGAGCACCAACGTCCTACGCACTACTGACGGCTGGTGGGTGGTGCGCGGCGAGCGCGCCGTCGCCGTCGACACCAAGGCGATCACCACCGCCGAGTTGCTCGCTGACCGGGCCGCGGTCTCGGAGGCCGCCTCCTCGAGCGAGGCGGGCATCCCCGTGGCCGACCTGGTCGCCCTCTCCCCGGTGACCACCCCCTGCCGGGTGGTCGCCCAGATGGTCAACTACCGTAGCCACGCCCGTGATTCGGGCTTCAAGGGTGATATCCCGCCCGCCTTCTTCCGTAAGGCGTCCGGCTCGATCAGCGGCCCCGGCGAGGCCATCGTCCGACCCGCGCACGTGAAGTTCCTCGACTACGAGATCGAACTCGGCCTGGTCATGGGCGCGGCCCTCCGCGTCGGCACCGTCGTGGAGGAGCGGGACCTGCCGTCGTACGTCGCCGGGCTCGTGATCACCAATGACGTCAGCGCCCGTGAGGTACAGCTGACCAAGACGCAGTTCTACGAGAGCAAGTCGTATCCGACCTTCACGCCCACCGGCCCGTACCTGGCCCTGCTGGAGCCGGAGGACTTCGCCCATCTTCTCAACCTGCGGCTGAAGCTGAGCGTCAACGGCGAGCTGCGGCAGGACCGCACCCTCGCCGACATGATCGTCCGCCCGGCGCAGGCGCTCACCCTGCTCGCGCGGTTCCAGACCCTGGACGCCGGCGACCTGCTACTGACCGGAACCCCCGGTGGCACGGCCCTGAAGGCCCCGCCGAAGGCCGTCGAGAAGATCGGCGCGCTGCTGCCGCCCGCGGTGAAGTGGAAGGCGTTCTTCAAGAGCCAGGCCAAGAACCCGCACTACCTGCGTCAGGGCGACGTCGTCACCGCGACCATAGCCACCCCGGACGACCGGATCGACCTGGGCGAGCAGCGCACGCCTGTGGCCGACGCGAACTGAGACCCGAAGTGAGCCGCATATGACCGTCGAGCCCAACTCGGCAGATGTACCCGTGGTGATCGTCGGTGCCGGGCCCGTGGGAGTGACCGCCGCCCTCCTGCTGGCCCGCCATGGCGTGCGGAGCGTCGTCCTCGAACGCCACCACGACGTCTACCCCCTGCCCCGCGCCGTCGCCACCGACGACGAGGTCCGCAGGATCCTCCAAGCCGCCAAAATCGCCGACGAGTTCGCCGCCGTCGCCCGTCCCGCGCGCGGACTCAGGCTGCTGGACGCCCGGCACCGCGTGATGGCCGAGTTCCGGCGGTCGGAGCAGGGTCACCACGGCTTCCCGCAGACCAGCATGTTCGACCAGCCGGAACTGGAGCGGCTGCTGCGCGAGGCACTCGCCCGCCACCCGGAGTGCGAGCTGCGGGGCGGGGCGGAGGTGACCGCGGTCGAACAGCGAGCCGACGGCCCGGTCCGCGTCGCCTACCGGGACGTTGACGGCGAGCATGTGCTGCTCGCGGAGGCCGTCCTCGGCTGCGACGGCGCGGGCAGCCTCACCCGCGACGCGATCGGCGCGCGCTGGGAGGACCTGCGCTTTGAGGAGCACTGGACGGTCATCGACGCGACGACGAAAGCGGCCGTTCGCTGCTGGGAAGGCGTCGACCAGGTCTGCGACCCGCGCCACCCGGCGACCTTCATGCGTATCGGCGAGGACCGCTACCGGTGGGAGTTCCGGCTGGGTGAGGGGGAGACCCCCGACGACGAACGGCTGCGCGAGCTGGTCGCCCCCTGGGTGGACATCTCCCACGTCGACGACTTCCATGTCATACGGCAGGCCCAGTACACCTTCCGGGCCCGCATCGCCGACCGCTGGCGCCAGGGCCGGGTCTTCCTCCTCGGCGACGCCGCCCATCTCACCCCGCCGTTCGTCGGGCAGGGCCTGTGCTCGGGACTGCGGGACGCCTACAACCTGGCCTGGAAGCTCGCCAGGGTCCTGAAGCAGGGCGGCGACGAGCGTCTGCTGGACACCTACGAGAGCGAACGCAGGCCGCACGCCCGGCACGTGATCCGTCTCGCGGTCATCACCGGCTGGGCCATGACCGGCGGCCAGGACCGCGCGGCAGCCCTGCGCCGCGCCGGCCTCGCCGCGGCCTGCCGCATACCCGGGGTGACAGGTCTGGCGAGCCGGGGCCTCACCCGCCCGCTTCCCGTCGGCCCACTGGTACGACGCAGCCGGCTGGGCGGCACCTTCTGCCCGCAGCCCCAGGTGACGACCGAGGGCGCACCACCGGCCCGTTTCGACGACCTGCTCGGAGATTCCTTGGCCGTGCTGACGGCGGTGCCGCTGGCGCCTTCCCTGCTGGCGCTCACCGACGGACTCGGCGCCCGCGTCATCGACGTACACGAGTCCGGTGACGACGGCACCCTCGCCGCCTGGCTGCGCGCGGGCCGTGCCGACGCCGTCCTGCTGCGCCCCGACCGCGTCGTCCTGGACGTCGTCCCGGCCGGTGGCGCCGACTTCACCGACACCGCCGCCTGGGCCCCTCTGTTGTGCACCACCTGCGGCCCCGTCGAACACCCCGTATCCGCCCCCCTGTCGAGGAGCACCGCTCGATGACCACGCCGTACGCCACCCCCTTCTGGATGCCGGACCCGCAATCCGCCGCGCACAGCAGGATCGTCAAGTTCGGCCGCTGGGCCGCCCAGCACTGGGGCGTCGAGGCGGACCTCACCGACTACGCCGCTCTGCACCGCTGGTCGGTCACCGACCTGGAAGGCTTCTGGGGCGCGGTGTGGGAGCACTTCGCGATCGATGCGGACACCCCCTACGAACGGGTCCTGGCCGAGGAGACCATGCCGGGTGCCCGCTGGTTCCCGGGCGCGACCCTCAACTACGCCCACCACGCGCTGCGCAACCTCGCGGACGACGACGTGGCGATCATCGCCCTCGACGAGACCGGATCCGGGTACGAGGTGACCGGCGGGCGGCTGCGCGCCCAGGTGGCCTCCGTCGCCGCGACCCTGCGCGATCTGGGGGTGGGGGAGGGCGACCGGGTGGTGGGCTATCTGCCCAACACCCCGCACGCCATCGTCTCCTTCCTCGCCGCCGCGAGCATGGGCGCCGTGTGGTCGGTGTGCGGGCAGGACTACGCGCCCAAGGCTGCCGCCGACCGGTTCGCGCAGCTCGAACCCACCGTGCTGATCGCCGCCGACGGCTACCTCTTCAACGCCACCACGCATGACCGTCGCGAGGCCGTACTCGAACTGGCCCGCGCGCTGCCCACGCTGAAGGCCACGCTGCTGGTGGACCACGTGGGCCTGCCCCGGCTTTCGGACAACTACCCCTCCCTGGTGGTCCCGTGGGAGGACGCGGCCACCCGCGCCGAGGAACTCGCCTGCACGGCGGTACCGTTCGACCACCCCCTGTGGGTCGTTTTCTCCTCCGGCACCACCGGCCTGCCCAAAGGCATCGTCCACGGCCACGGCGGCGTGCTCCTGGAACACCTGAAGACCCTCGGCCTGCAGTCCGACCTCGGCCCCGGCGACCGACTCCTGTGGTACACCACCACCCACTGGATGATGTGGAACCTGGTCGCCTCGACGCTGCTGACCGGGGCCACGACGTGCACGTACGACGGCAGCCCGGCGCCGTTCGCCAAGCTCGACGTCCTGTGGGAGCTGGCCGCGCGCCACCGCGTCACCGTCTTCGGCACCAGTCCTCAATACCTGCTGGGCATGGCCAAGTTCGGCATCGACCCGTCCGGGCACGACCTGTCGTGTGTCCGTGTGGTCGGCTGCACCGGCTCCGCGCTGCCGGCCTCCGCCTATCCCTGGGTCCGCGCGAACGTCGGCGACCATGTCCTGCTCGCGTCCATCAGCGGCGGCACCGACATCGTCTCCGGCTTTGCCGGGAGCGCGCCCAACACCCCTGTCTGGGCGGGGGAGTTGTCCGCACCGCACCTGGGCGTGGCCCTGGCCGCGTACGACGCCGACGCCTCGGCGGTGGTGGACCAGGTCGGCGAGCTCGTCGTCACCCGCCCGATGCCGTCGATGCCGCTGTTCTTCTGGAACGACCCCGACGGCAGCCGCTACCGCGACGCCTACTTCTCCTCCTACCCCGGCGTCTGGCGGCACGGCGACTGGATCACCGTCACGGGTCACGGCTCGGTAATCGTCCACGGCCGCTCCGACAGCACGCTGAACCGCAACGGTGTGCGTCTGGGCAGTGCCGACATCCACGACGCCGTCGAACGCCTTCCCGAGATCACCGAGGCCCTGGTCATCGGCGCGGAGGAGCCGGACGGCGGCTACTGGATGCCGCTGTTCGTGGGGCTCGCGGCCGGTGCCGACCTGGACGACGCCCTGCGCGACCGCATCCGGGAGGCCATCCGCACCAGTGCCTCGCCCCGTCACGTCCCCGACGAGATCCTCGAAGTGCCGGCCATTCCGCACACCCGCACCGGCAAGAAGCTCGAAGTCCCCGTCAAGCGCCTCCTCCAGGGCGCCTCCGCCGACCAGGTCGTCAACCCGGCCTCGGTGGACGACCCGGACCTGATCGACCACTATGCCCGCCTCGGCGCCGAACGCCGGGCTCAGAGGCACGGCTGAGCGGGTCGGGAGGAGGCTGCTGCGGTTCGGCAGCCCCCTGAAGGGGCGCGGAGCTGTATCGATGTGCGGCGCGGGGTCTGCCGTGTTCCCGCACATCCTCCTGCGGGTGAGCGCTTCCCGCAGCGGGCCGGCGGCCAGACGAGCCTCCGGTGCCGCCGTCGTCATGATCACGCTGTTCCACGGTGCCATGGTTCTCACGGGACTGGGCGCCGCGGCGACGCTGGGCGCCGGCGTCATCGCCTCGGACGACGCGCAGGGGAACTCGGCGCTGTTCCTCCTCGCCCGCACCCTCGCGGGAGGCGGCACCGGACTGCTGTTCACCATGGTCGCCTGCGCCGCCTTCATCACCGTCCTCAGCACGGTGGCCGGACTCACCCTCGCCTCCTCGGCGGCACTGGCGCACGACCTCTACGCCAAGGTGGGCCGTCGCGGGGCCGGCCGCGAAACGCGCGAAGTGAACGTGGCGCGTGCAGCCGTGCTGGTCTTCGGCGTGGCCTGTGTGTGCCTGGCGGTGATGCTGCATGACTGGAGCATCGTGGCCCTGAGCTCGTTCGCCGCCGCCCTGACCGCTTCGGCGGTGTTGCCCGCACTCGTGTACAGCCTGTTCTGGAAGGGCTTCACGAGGACCGGAATGCTCTGGACGCTCTACGGCTCGCTCGTGTGGTGCTCCGTCCTGGAAGCCCTGGGTCCCGCTGTCTCCGGCGGCCCCCTCGCCCTCTTCCCCGCACGGGACTTCCACTGGTTCCCGTTGCAGAACATCGCTCTGGCATCCGTCCCGGTCGGGTTCCTCCTCGGCTGGGCGGGCAGCCTGCTGGGCCGGCGCTCCCACGTCGGCCAGGACCGCTATGCCGAGACACAGACCACGCTGCTCCTCGGCCGAGAGCCACTCGACTCGGTGAAAGGGGTCTGAGGCCCGAGGCGGACACGCAGGGAGCGTACGGATGACGTCGGAGAACGTCTCCGAGCGTGTGGTCGCCGGGTGGTTCGGACGGCTCGGGCCGAGGTCTGCGAGCAACTGAGCACCTGGGGCTCGGAGGAACTCGGCTTCTCCGCGGAACTGGTCGTCAGTGAACTGGTCACCAAAGCCATCCGCTACGGCTGCCCGCTCATCCGGCTCCGCCTCATCCACGATCGCATCCTGCTCCTCGTCGAGGTCTGTGACGACAGCAACACCACTCCGCGCTTGCGCCGCGCCCGTGTCTTTGACGAGGACGGGCGCGGTCTGTTGCTCGTCGCCCGACTCGCCGAGCACTGGGGCACGCGCCACGCCTGACACAGCAAGACGGCGTGGGCCGAGCTGACCGACTCCGCGGGATTCACGAGCCCCGCCTTCGTGTAGGGGCGACGGCTGCGCCGACGCTTGACCTCAGATGCGTCAAACTTGATACTTTCCTCAGAGTGCCCGCGTGGGCACGCCATCCGACCCAGCACACTGAGGCCCCATGACCACCACCCCCCACACGGAGACGACACCGTCCGTCGCCACCGGTCGCGCCGGAACCCGCGGCGTGCTGTTCGCGATGTGCCTGGCACTCGTTTTGGTCGTTGCGTCCGTCTCCGCACTGAATCTCGCCCTGCCCGACCTGGCCATCGACCTGTCGGCTTCCAACAGCGCACTGACCTGGATCGCCGACGCCTACACCGTGGTGCTGGCGGCCCTCGTGCTCCCGCTCGGTGCGATCGGCGACCGCGTCGGGCGCCGTAACGTCCTCGTCGTGGGCACCGTGGTCTTCGGTGCCGCGTCCCTGGCCGCCTCCTTCGCCGACTCGACCAGCACGCTGATCGCCTGGCGGGCGGTCATGGGGCTCGGCGCCGCCATGATCATGCCGGGCACACTGTCGACGATCACCGCGGCCTTCCCGCCGGACCAGCGGGCCAAGGGGGTGGCCACGTGGTCGGGGTTCGCGGCCGCAGGCGCCATCATCGGCATGCTGGCCGCGGGCGTATTGCTGGAGTGGTTCAGCTGGCGCTCGCTCTTCGTCAGCAGCGCCGCCGTCGCTCTGGTGGCCGCGCTCGCCGCGGTACTGCTGGCGCCCAACACCAAGGACGCACACCCGCACCGGCCCGATGTGGCCGGAGCCATCAGTACTGCCCTGGGCATCGGCACCCTCGTGTTCGGGATCATCGAGGGCAACGAGAAGGGATGGACGGAGCCTGTGGTGATCGGCTCCTTCGTCGTCACCGTGCTGTCCTTCGCTGTCTACGCCTACCTCGGCCGGCGTACCGAACACCCGCTGCTCGATCCCGCCCTGTTCGGCATCCGCGGCTTCCGGGCGGGTGCCATCACGGTTCTGGTGCAGTTCATGGCCGTCTTCGGGTTCTTCTTCGTCGGTCTGCAGTATCTGCAACTCATCCTGGGCTACAGCCCGTTGAAGGCCGCCGTCGCCCTGCTTCCGGTGGCCGTGGTGGTCATGCCCGTCTCCGCGATCACCCCCAACCTGGTGCGCCGGGTCGGCATGAAGGTGACGATGGGCGTCGGCCTGCTGCTGCTCGGTGCCGGACTGTTCGTCATCTCCCTGCTCGACGTCGACTCCGGCTACTTGCCCTTCCTTGGCGGTCTCGTCCTGGCGGGCTTCGGCATCGGTCTCAGCGGCGCGGTCGGCACCTCTGCCATCACCGGCTCGCTCGGGCAGGGCCAGCAGGGCGTCGCCTCCGCCATGAACGACACCACCCGGGAGGTCGGCTCCGCGGTCGGCATCGCCCTCATGGGCTCGATCTACGGCAGTCACTACCGCTCCTCCCTCCCCGATTCTGTCGCCCAACTCCCCTCCGACGCCGCCGAGTCCGTACGCGACTCCGCAGCCTCCGGCCTCTACGTCGCCGACCATCTCGGCGCACAGGGCGCGGCCCTCGCCGACGGCGTCAAATCGGCGTTCATGGACGGCCTGTCCGCCTCCCTGATCGCCGTCTGCGCCGTCGTCCTCGCTGCGGCGATCGGTGCCCTGCTGCGCGCACCGAAGACACCGCCCACGGTGGACTGACCTGGAACCGATCCCCCGATGCCCTCGACCGCTGCCCGCTGGCGCGAGCATGCTTTCGGCGGGTTGAAGGCGCTGGCCTCGCGACGCTTGCCGCGGACCGACCTGTCGGTCCGTGGCCGGTGCTGCTTGCTGGGGCCGTCGGCGGGGCGGGGGTTCGAGGAGGCTGCGGCGGCGACGGGCCGTGAACCGTTCGCTCGGGCCCAGATGCTGCACCTGCTGTGGTTGAGACGGCTGGAGCGGACCTGGCCGGCCCGCTGGGAGACGGCTCGACCGTCGTGCCGTCCGGGGAAGCGGGGGAGTGACCGCGGCGGCGGTGCTGGACCTTTCGCCGGATGCCCCCGGTCCAGGTGGGGAAGCACAGGTGCAACCCGCCGTAGGTCGGCGGCAACTCACTGTTCGTCGTGGAGCACGACATGGACGTCGTACGGCGGGCGGACTGGGTGGTCGACATCGGGCCCGACGCGGGCGAGGGCGGCGGACGCGTGCTGTACAGCGGCCCCGTCGCCGGTCTTGAGCAGGTCGGGGAGTCGGCCACGAGCCAGTACCTGTTGGGGCGCGCCCAACCTGTCGATCACCGCCCGCGCACACCGCACGGCTGGCTGCACCTGCGCGGCGTCTCCCGCCACAATCTGCGTGACCTGTCCGTGGACGTACCGCTCTGCGTACTGACGGCGGTGACGGGCGTGTTCGGTTCCGGAAAGTCGACGCTGGTGACGCAGGTGCTCGCCGAGTTCGTCCGAGGCCACCTCGGACTCGTACCCGAGGAGCCCGACGGGGCGCAGCTGGAAGTCGACGTCCAGGACGTGTCGGGGGTCGAGCCGTTCGACCGGCTGGTCCTGGTCGACCAAACGCTGGCTGGACGCGAGGAATCGCAAGTGCCGCCTGGTGATCTTCAGCACGGGATGTCAGCCGGCCGCAGCACCGACATCGAGGAGTCGGCCTTCTGTCCGGGGCGGCGTGTGGGCGCGGCGGTCCCTGCGAGGGGACTGTGGCCGACGTGGGTGCTGGGATAACGGTCCGTACAGGAAACGGCCCAGCGCGTCCTTGTCTCATGCCGCAGCGTGCGCGCCCCTCTCGCGTTGTGACACGGCCAGGTAGCAGACGAATCCGATGATCGCCGCCGTCCAGGCGAGGGTGACTGGTGCCAGGCCGAGGGCGAGGCCGCCGCGGGTGTGGGGGAGGGCCATCCAGTCGGCGAGGGAGGCTCCGAGGGGGCGGGTGATGACGTAAGCGGTCCAGAAGGCGGTGACCGCGCCGAGGGCCCCGAAGCGGTGGGCCAGGGCTGGTACGCAGATGGCGGCTGCGAAGAGGGCGACCGAGCCCAGGTAGCCGAAGCCGACGGTGGCTGTGAGGTCGCCCGTGGCGGTGCCGAGGGCGAAGGTGGCGAGGACGGCCGCCCAGTAGAACGCCTCGCGGCGCCGGGTCCGGATCGTATGGATGGAGAGGGTCTGCTCGCTCACGTACCAGAGGGCGAAGACCGCGGCCAGTACGACGAGGAACGCCGGGGTCGAGACGGCGTACGGCACGCCGAGGCCGACGTGCAGGACATCGGCGGCCATCGTGCCGAAAACGCTGACCATGACGACGGCGGTCCAGTAGGCCCACGCGACATACCGGCGGAGCGAGAACTGCACGGCTAGGGACGCCACCAGGGCGAGGCCGCCGAGCGCCACCGCAGGGATGGGGCCGAGCGTGCGGGCCAGGAGGTCCGACGCAGTCTCGCCCATGCCGGTGGTCAGCACCTTGATGATCCAGAAATAGACGGTCACCTCCGGCACCTTGTTCGCCAGTTGGCGTACGGGGAGGAGGGGGCGTTCATCGAGGACAGGCTCTGCGGTCATGATCCGCACGATCGCACTTCGAGCATGAACGCAACCTGAACGGTGCGCGGGGCAGCGGCGGCATGCAGTTCACAGTGTTGAGCTTGTCCGTGAACACGGTGGTGCTGCCCTGGCCGGTGCGGGCCCAGCCCTCGGGCACCTTGACCGTGAAGCCGGTGAAGGAACCGCCGGTCGGCCGGTAGGCGACGAACGCCTGGTTATCGGGGATGTCGCCGGGAGGGTTCGACTCGGTGGGCGCCGCGCTGTTCTGCCCGCTGCCGCTGCTGCCGCCCCCTCCGGAGGAGGATCCGGCCGCGGGAGCGGCCGGGGACGTCGTCGAGCCGGAGCCTGACCCCGAACCCGTCCCGGAACAGCCCGCAGCCACCGTTGCCACGAAGGCCAGTCCGACGACCGCGTACGTCCGTGTGCGTGCTGCCATGGCCATTGCTCCCGCCAGAACCAGCCGTAGACCGTGACGACCCACCCGTGCCTGGCCTGGTCCAGCGCCTCCTAACCCCTGACCGCCGTCAACACGTTCTCCTCGAAGGGGCTGCCCTTGACCGTGACCTCCTTCACCGTGCCGATGCCCTTCACGTAGTACTTGTTGTCCACGACCCCGGGTTCCAGGGGCGTCCACTCCTTCGTGTGCAGGGCCCCGGTGAAGGTGTTGTACGGGACGGACACGCGGGAGGTCAGGTCCAGGACCTGGAAGCGGTCCTCGGCCTGGCCGGGGTAGTACTCCTGCTGTCCGGCGGCGCCGGGCACGGGATGCGCGGGCAGGAAGATGCCTGGACGGGCGCCGTCACGGCCGGCGCGCCAGGTGCCCTCGGTGGAGAGCATGTTGCCGTGGGCGTCGAGTTCGGCGGTGTCCTCGCCGAAGTACCAGACGTTTCCGGCGGCGTCCTGGGCGTAGTAGTCACGGGTGGTCTCGTGGAGGGTGCGTCCGGTGTAGAGGCGGTCCGAGACGACACGGCAGGGGATGCCGGTGATTTTCTCGGTCTCGCGGGTGGCGGTGAGGTACTCCGTGGTCTTCACACCGTCCTTGATGCCGCTGTAGACCAGTGTCCGGCCGGGCGGCAGCGGGAACCACGGGTTGTCGACGGCCGCCGAGAAGCTGCGGGGAGCGGGGCTGGTCGTCGTCCGTGCCGCGGACTGGTGGCTCGAGCTTCCTGAACCCGAGGAACAGGCCGTCAGCACGACCGTGGCCGTGCAGCCGGCGGCGACGGTGAGGACCAGTGCGCTGCGTTTCATGCCTTTGCTGATCATCGGGACTCCCTCGTCGAACTGTGGCTTCGAGCCTGCTCGCGAGTGGCTAAGGGGACCCTGAAACGGTCCCCTCGAGCCCCTGAGGGGTCCGCTCGGATCGACTCAGCGTCTCCTTAGCCCCCCCCACTACGCTGGACACCAGCAGGGCCTTGCGGGAGGAGGCGCCATGCGGATTCTCGTGGTCGAGGACGAAGCGCCCATGGCCCAGCTGCTGCGGCGCTGCCTGACGGAGAACGGCTTCGCGGTCGACGTGGCCGCCACCGGCGAGGACGGCCTCTGGTACGCCGGGGAGTCCGACTACGACGTGATCGTCCTGGACGTGATGCTGCCGGGCACCGACGGGTTTGCTGTGCTGCGTGAGATCCGCGCCGCCGGCCGGTGGGCGCCCGTCCTGCTGCTCACCGCACGGGACGCCGTCGAGGACCGGGTGCGCGGTCTGGACCTGGGCGCGGACGACTACCTCGTCAAGCCGTTCGCACTCGCCGAACTATTGTCCCGGCTACGCGCGCTGATGCGCCGGGGCGCCCGCGAACGGCCCGCAGTGCTCACCGTCGGCGACCTCACCCTCGATCCGGCGACCCGCTCCGTGGCCCGCGGGGGTGCGCCGATCACCTTGACGGCCAAGGAGTTCGCGCTTCTGGAGTGCCTGATGCGACGGCCCGGACAGGTGCTCTCCAAGGCCGAACTCATCGAACACGTCTGGGACTTCACCTTCGACGCGGACTCGAACGTCGTGGAGGTGTACGTGGGCTACCTGCGACAGAAGATCGACCGGCCCTTCGGGCGGCGGTCACTGCGTACCAGCCGAGGCGCCGGCTACTGGCTGAGAGACGACCGCAGGGACGGTGCGGATCATGCGCGCTCGGTTGGCTAGGCTCCCCGTCCGGCTCCGCCTGACCCTCGCCTTCTGTCTGGCGATGGCGATGGTGCTCACCGCGCTGGGCGCCTTCCTCTACACCCGGATGGGCACCGAACTGACCCGCGCCGTCGACCTCGACCTGCGCGCACGGGCCGCGGCCACCGTCGGCTCGCTGGCCCAGCGTGAACGGGCTCCGCTGGACGCGGGCAGTGGACTCATCGACCCCGACGAGTCGTTCGGCCAGATCCTCACGCCGCAGGGTGACGTCGTCGAGACGACTCCGGCCGTCGCAGCGGCGCCCATGCTGCCGCCGGGCACCGCACGAACCGTCACCAAGCCGGTCTTCCTCAGCCGCCATGTCGTGGGCGTCAACGACCCCGCCCGGCTGCTCGCCCTGCCCGTTCGTCTGCCGGGGAAGGTCGAACAGCCCGCCGTCCTCGTCGTCGGCGCACCGCTGGGCGACCGTGCGGAGGCACTGGACCGGCTGCTGCTCCTGCTGCTCATCGGCGGGCCGCTCGCCCTGTCGGTGTCCTCGTACGCGGGCTGGCTGCTGGCGGGCGCGGCCCTGCGACCGGTCGAGCGGATCCGCCGGGAGGCGGCCGCGATCTCCGAGACCGAGCCTGAACGGCGCCTGACCGTCCCGCCGACCGGAGACGAACTGGCCCGTCTCGCGCTCACCCTCAATGCCATGCTCGCGCGCCTCCAGGAAGCACTGGAGCGCGAGCACCATTTTGTCGACACGGCTGGACACGAGCTGCGCACCCCGCTGGCCCTGCTGCGGGCCGAGCTCGAACTGGCCACGGCGCGCCCGCGCGAGCGCGTCGAACTCGAGGCCGCTCTACGTTCCGCCGCCGCCGAGACCGACCGGCTCGTTGGACTCGCCGAGGACATCCTCGTCCTCGCCCGCACTCGAGAGGGCCGACTCCCGCTGCGCCGCGAGCCAGTGTCCCTGCCACGACTGCTCACCGATGCGGCCGAGGCGTTCCGCGCCCGCGCGACCGCCGACGGTGCGACGATCACCGTGGAGACGTCCGGAGCCCCCGAAGCAACCGCGGACGCCGATCCGGTACGGCTGCGCCAAGTTCTGCACAACGTCCTCGACAACGCCCTGCGCCACTCCGGCTCGTCGGGGCCTGGCCACATCGTCCTGAGCGCCGAACGAGCGGACAGTGCCGTGAAGTTGTGCGTAGGTGACGAGGGCCAGGGCTTCCCGCCCGCCATGCTCGCCGGGCCACCGCCTGGCCCGTCGGCCGACAGGAGTGCCGGTGGGCTCGGCCTCGCCATCGTCGCGATGATCGCCGCGGCGCACGGCGGCCGGTTGAGCCTGGCCAACCGGCCATCGGGCGGGGCTCTCATCACCGTGTGCCTGATCGCCGCGCCAGTGCAGGGAAGCGGTGCCGAGTGCCCGAGTGCTGCGGTCGGCTCGTGCGCGGGACCGGCCGAGGCTGAGTAAGCCGCATCCACTGCGACTACGTGTCCCGCGGGGGTCGGCGACGTAGCGGCCGGTGTCGAACCAGCTGAACATCGCGGCCATGTCCTTGACCAGGGGCATGAAGCGGCCGGCGACGGCTCCTGCGGCGCGGGCGACGGCGGAGGGGACGGCCCGTACCTTGATCTTCTTTCCGGCCCGGTTGCCCATCAGGTCGGCCATCTCGCGCATGCTGACCGGACGGTCCCAGCCGATGTCGATGCGCTCACCGTTGTCGGCCTCGGCGTCGACGGCGGCCGCCAGGTACGCCGCGAGGTCGGAGGTGTGGACGAAGGTCAGCGGGACGGTGGTCTTGCCGATCCACGTCAGGCGGCCCTTGTTGATCGGGTTGCCCGCCATGGTCGCGATCTGGTCGAGGAAGGCCCCCGGCCGCAGTGCGACGAACGGGACGCCGAGTTGTTCGAGCTTGTCCTCGGTAATCTTCTTGTGCCAGAAGTGCGGGACTTGGGGGGTCTGGTCGCTGGTGAGGATGCTGGTCAGGACGAACCGCCGGATGCCGGTGCGGTGGGCGGCCTCGGCGAGGTTGGCGTTGCCGACGGTGTCGATGTCGTGCGCGTTCTTGCCGCCGCGGGTGCAGCCGGCAGCGGTGGTGATGACGGCATCTGCGCCGTTCATGGCGGCGACGAGCGAGTCGAGGTCGAGCATGTCGCCGCGGGCGATCTCGACACCCCGGGTTTCGAGCCTGCTCGCGTCGGTGGTCGGCCGGACCAGGGCGCGGACGTTCTTACCGCGCCCCAGCAGTTCGTCGACGACCTTGCCGCCGAGGGAGCCGGTCGCGCCGACGACGAGGACGGGGCGGGTGGTGGTCATGGGGGTCTCACTTTCCATCAGGTCAGGTGCGGGGGATCAGGTGGCCGCGGACGTGGGCGCCGTCGGCCGGGGTTGCTCAAGGGGCGGGCGGGCCTGTGATGGGTGGATCCGCGGCGCGGGTCATCGCTGGCCTGCAGGAGCTTGCGGCAGTCGACGGTGACCCGGACGCGGGTGATGCGGCCGTCCTCGATGTGCGGTCTGCCAGCCACAGGGAAGGGATCGGCATTTCCGTGGGAGAGGTGTTGCCCTTTCCCCCGGACGAGTCCCGCCTGCCTGCACCGGATGGCTCGCCTGCCCCTGCCGCTGAGGCCCCGCTCAGCCCGTTCTGCCTGACGTACGGGGGGAGCGGGGGGCCCGCCACATACGCCGGCTGACTCACCGGGCTTCCGGCAGTTGGGGGAGCCTGGCTCCGCTCAGCACGGGCCTTCGTGAGCCAACTACGCTTGCAGCAACTGTCCACTTCGCAGGAACACCGGAAGCGATTCGCACTCGAGGCCGAAGCCGGCGTGCTTGCCAGTTACTCAGACTGTTCCCGCGGAACAGCGCGGCTGTTGATCGCGTCGGCGATGGCGTAGGCGGTGCGGACGAAGGATTCCGCCTGCTGCGCCGACACGTTCAGCGCGGAGGTCTCCTCCAGGGCCCGCCACATGGCTGCCAGGGGCTCGCGCATGGCACGGCCCTTGTCGGTGAGGTGGACGACCATGACGCGCCGGTCGTGTTCGGCCGGCTCGCGGACGAGCAGGCCGGCGTCCTGCATGCGGCGCAGGGACTTCGAGACCGTGGAGTGGTCCAGGCCGACGCTTTCGAGCAGCTCGGACTGGGTCTGGCCGTCCCGGTCCAGCAGTTGCATCAGCAGCAGTTCCTGTCCGGGATGCAGGTCCATCTCGCGGAGCATGGCGGCGGCGCGGGCCCGGTGAGCACGGGCGAGCTGGAAGATCGCGTAGCTCATCGGCCCCTCGCTGGCCGTGCTGGGGATGCGGGGTGTGGGGACGGACATGCGGTTCCTCAGACGGTGTAGGTGGGGTAGTCGGTGTAGCCGGCCACTCCGCCGCCGTAGAAGGTCGCCGGGTCGGGGGTGTTCAGCGGCGCGTCAGAGCGTAGCCGCTCGACCAGGTCCGGGTTGGCGAGCGCGAGGGCGCCGACGGAGACGAGGTCGGCCGTGCCGTGGTCGACGTCCTTGGCGCGGGTGGGTAGGTCGGCGCCGGCCCGGTTGAGGATCAGCGTGGTCGGCCACAGCTCACGCAGGGTGCCCAGCAGTTCCTCGTCGCCCGCGTGCATCACGTGGAGGTAGGCCAGACCGAGTGGGCTGAGTGCGCGCAGGAGCGCCTGATACAGCTCGGCGGTGTCGGACTCGGCCATGTCGTTGTACGGATTGCCGGGGGAGATGCGCAGGCCGGTGCGCTCGGCGCCGATCTCCTCGGCCACCGCGGCGGCTACCTCGGCGGCGAAGCGGATGCGGCCCTCGAGGGAACCGCCGTAGCGGTCGGTGCGCTGGTTGGTGTTGTCGGACAGGAACTGGTGCACCAGGTAGCCGTTGGCGCCGTGGATCTCCACGCCGTCGGCGCCTGCCGCGACCGCGGCCGCTGCGGCGCGGCGGAAGTCGTCGACGGTCGCTGCGACCTCCTGCGTCGACAGAGCCCGGGGCGTCGGCATCTCCTGGGGCCCGGACGCGGTGAACATCGCGCCCTGCGGCCGGATCGGCGAAGGGGCGACCGGCCGGCGCCCGTGGGGGGTGTTGTCGGGGTGGGCGATGCGTCCGGTGTGCATCAGCTGGATGACGATCCGGCCGTCGGCGGCGTGCACGGCGTCGGTGACCTTGCGCCACCCGGCGATCTGCTCGTCATTGTGGATGCCGGGAGTGAGGAGATAGCCCTGGCCGTCGGCGTTTGGCTGGGTGCCCTCGGTGATGATGAGCGCGTGCGAGGCCCGCTGGGCGTAGTACTCGGCGTTCAGCTCGGTGGGGACGCCTTCAGGGGTGGAGCGGTCACGGGTCATGGGCGCCATGACCAGGCGGTGCGGGAGGGAGATGTCACCGACGGTGGTCGGTGTCCACAGGGCGTTCAGCATGAATGGGTCCTTCAGTGCGGTGATGAACAGGTGGTGATCGGTCAAGCGGGAGGGCGTGGCGGAAGGAGGGGCGTGATCAGTCGAGGGTGAGGACGAGCTTGCCCCGGACATGCCCGGCGTCGCTGACCTGCTGGGCCGTGGCGGCCTGGTCGAGCGGGTAGGCGGTGACGGTGGTGACGAGCTTGCCGGTCGCGGCATCCTGCGCCAGGGCGGCCAGGCGGGCGGCCGAGCGTTCGTGGGGACCGTTGGCGAAAGTGATGCCGAGCTGGTGCGCGCGGAAGTCGGCGATGGTGACGATGCGCTCGGTGCCGCCGCGCAGGGCGATGGAGTCTTCCAGGGCTCCCTTCCCGGCCAGGTCGAACACCGCGTCCACGCCGTCGGGGGCGAGCGCACGGACCCGCTCGACCAGGCCCTCGCCGTAAACAGTCGCGGTGGCGCCGAGCGAGGTGAGGTAGTCCTGGTTGGCGGGGCCGGCGGTGCCGATGACACGCGCTCCGCGGGCCGTGGCGAGCTGGACCGCCAGGGTTCCGACCGCTCCGGCCGCGCCGTGCATCAGCACCGTCTCCCCTGCGGTGACGCCCAGCAGGTTCAGGACCCGCTCGGCCGTCTCGCCCGCCACCGGCAGCGCGACCGCGTGCTGCCAGTCGAGACCGGCGGGCTTGTGGGCCACGGTGGTGGCCAGCGCGTACTCGGCGTACGAGCCGGTGTCCGACCAGCCCAGCACCTCGTCATCCACCTGCACGTCCTGCACCCCCTCACCCAGGGCATCCACCACGCCGGCGAGCTCGTGACCGGGGACGGAGGGCAGCGGCGTGGGGAACACGGCCTCCAGCGCCCCGGAGCGGATCTTGCCGTCCAGTGCGTTCATCCCGGCCGCCTTGACGCGGACGCGGACCTGCCCGGGGCCGGGCTGCGGGACCTCGATGTCCGCCCCGTGCAGCACTTCCGTGCCTCCGAAACGGTCGAACAGGATGGCTTTCATGACGACTCCTCTCGTGCCCCCACCCATTTAGGTGGCTGGCCACATAATTACCGTAACAGCAAACATGTGGCTAGCCAAGTATTTGCTGTCGCTCGCGCTGGGCGAGAGCGGTCATGGTCGCGTCGGTCTCTTCGGGGCGGCGGTCGAAGCGGGAGGCGCCCCGCCGGAGCGCACCTTCCCCGGCCACGGGCTACCTCGACTGGAAGCTGGAAGACGGGCCGGTCGGGCCCCGGCTGGCGGTGTGCGGCTTCTTTCTGGCCCGGCCTCGGGTCGGCTCGCGGTTGGACGCCGGGCAGCCTCCAGTTCCGCGTCCTTCTCCTCCAGTCGAGCCAACGGCTCGGTGTTCGGCTCGGGATGGTGCTCCGCCCCGGGTCGAGGGGTGGAGCACCATCTCGCCGGTAAGGGGCTCCGCTGCGCGACGGTTCCATCTTCTTGGCTGAACCGGGCGGACACGGCGGCTTCTGTGGCGAGCGTCTGTCTCGAAGGCCCTCAGGGGCCGTCGAGGGGCCACAAGGACAGGAACAGACCGACAAGCACCACGCGAGACTGATACTGATCAGTACATCTGACCTGGGAAAACGACAAAGATGAGGGCTGATCGGCAAAGGCCGCCAAGATCCCCAAGGGACTCATAATCCGTCGGCCGTGGGTTCGAGTCCCACCCGCCCCACGTTTGTAGGCCTCTGACCTGCGGAAACTTTCAATTTGTCCTGTCAGATCGTCAACTTTGTCTGAACGGACTGAATCCGCTGCGCGTGAGTTCGGCCTCGTTGCCGGCGTCGGTGGTGCGCGTGGCTCTGACCTGCATGGACGTTCTAGTTTATGGCGGGTGACGCTGCGCTACATGGCTCCTCTGGCTAGTTCGGCACTGAATTCTGGACGCTGGCTGGATGCGAGGAAACCGGAGGTGGCTATTTCGGGGTCGAGTCGTTCGCGCCGTCCGGGGGGACGGAGTCGGTGCGGCGTGGTGGCGATGGGCTCGCCTGGATCATGCAGTTGTCGACGAGGTTGATCGGCGCGAGGGAGAAACGGCCCGTACTGAAAACGGCCCAGATCGCACGGCTCTCACCCTCGCCAGCCTGACCGCGCGCTCTCTGTCCCCTGACCGGGTCGCGTCGGCTCTCTGGGGGACCCGCGCGGCGGGCCCCCTCGGCCCAAATCGCCCTGACGCTTGGAGAAAAGGTGAGGACACCGACGCCACATTCGCGATCCCCGGCTCAGGGGCCCAGCAGGGCCTGGCCTGGACACCCTCGGTCGGGTCACTGAAGTCGTCCGAACTCTGATCCCAACCGGACGAGGGCGCGGTGCGTGCCATCACCACCTACGCCGTCGTCGGGCTCCCCAGTGCCTCCTGCTGCCTGCGCTCGTGCGGCAGAACCCAGGTCTGAAGCGCGTTCGCGCCTGACCTTTCCATACGGATCCCCGTGGCCGCGCGTGGTGGATGCGGTACTGGCCATCCGTGGTGGTGACCGGCGGCACACTCTCTTGCGATCCAGCACTGCTGTAGCGTTTACTCCAATTGGAGTGACCGCTACAGTCACCGTGCGTCAGAGCCGCAAGGAAGTCACCTCATGGCCGCCATCCCACGCCGTATCGACGTCCACCAGCACCTCATTCCCGCCTTCTACCGGGACCTCCTCGCCAAGGAGGGCATCGCCGAGGCCGGCGGCCGGGCGCTGCCGGACTGGAACCCCGAGTCGGCGCTGGAGCTGATGGACCTGCTGGGGACAGAGACGGGGATCGTCTCCGTCTCCACGCCGGGCGCCGCATTCCTCGACGATCCGGCCGAGGCCGCCCATCTGGCCCGGCGACTCAACGACTTCTCCGCTGATCTGGCCGAAAGTCACGCGGGGCGGTTCGGCTGGTTCGCAACCGTGCCGATGCCGGACGCCGTCGCCTCCGCGGCCGAGGCCCGGCGGGCGCTGACGGAGCTGGGTGCCGACGGGGTCACCCTGCTGGCCAACAGTCGGGGCACCTATCTGGGCGCGGAGGGACAGGACTCCCTGTGGCAGACGCTCGACGAGCACGCGGCCGTCGTGTTCGTCCACCCGGCCGACCTTCCCGCGCCGCCGGTCGAGGGCATCCCGCCGTTCGCCGCCGACTTCCTGCTCGACACCACGCGGGCCGCCTATCTCCTCGTTCGCAACGGCATCCCGCGCCGCTATCCGAACATCCGGTTCATCCTCAGTCACGCCGGCGGTTTCGTCCCCTACTCCTCGCACCGGATGGCTGTCGCCATCGCCGCTGATGCCGGGCGCAGCCCGTTGGACGTCCTGGACGACTTCCGAGACTTCTACTTCGACACGGCCCTGTCCTCCAGCCCGGCGGCCCTGCCCACCCTGCTGGCCTTCGCCCGCCCCGGGCGCGTCATGTTCGGCAGCGACTGGCCATTCGCCCCCACTGCCGCGGGCCAGTACTTCGCTAACGGCCTGGACAGCCACCCGCTCGATGCGGAGTCGCTCAAGGCCGTCGACCGCGGCAACGCCGAGGCGCTCTTCCCTCGTTTCGGCGGGACTTCCGCGCCTTCCAGGTCCGGGTCGGGACTGCGGAAGTCCGCCCAACGGGCCGCTGCCCGGCTCGTCTTCAAGTTGGTCCAGCCAACATGACGTCTCACGCGCCCGCGCGCAGCACCCGCGACAGCCCCAGCGCCGCCGTCCGGACCGCCGGAGCCAGCTGAGCGGGGCTGAACCGGGAGCGCGGTACGGCCACCGAGAGCGCCGCCACTGCCGTACCACCTGAGAAGACGGGAGCCGCGATACAACTCACCTCCAGCGCCGCCTCCTGCTCCTCGTAGGCGAGCCCCGAGACCCGGATCTTCTCCAGGGCCGTCCGCAGCCGCACCGGGTCGGTGATCGAGTACGGCGTCAGGCTCGGCAGAGGCTGGGACAGCACCTCCTCGGTGAGCTCGGCGCCCAAGAAGGCGAGCAGGGCCTTGCCGACGCCGGTGCAGCTCAGCGGGAGGGAGCCACCGATGCGGGAGGGGAGTTGGAGGGCCTCGTGGCCGTGGATGCGTTCGAGGTAGACGACCTCCATGCCGTCGCGCACGCCGAGATGGACGGTCTCCCGCGTGGCCTCGAACAGGTCCTGGAGGAACGGCAGGGCCGCCTCGCGCAGGTCGAGTCGGTGCGGGACCAGCGAGCCGAGCTCAAACAGCTTCGCGCCGAGGCGGTACTGGGCGCCCGACCGCTCCAGCCAGCCGAGCCGGACGAGGTCCGCGGCCAGTCGGTGGACCGTCGGCTTCGGCAGTCCGGCGAGCTCCGAAAGTTCTGACAAACGGAACGGACCACCGCTTGGGCTGAAACATTCCAAGATAAAAGTGGCCTTTTCCAACATGCTGCCGCTCGCAATATTCCGTGACACGGAACAAAGCTTGGCTCATCCGAGGAGAGGTGTCTATATCGATGGCAGTACTCGCACCCCTGGAGGAATCCATGCCGCACACCGCCTCACCGGCCGTGGTCAAGGCCGCCGACCTACTGGAGGAGGCCACCCGCACTCGGGCCGCCTGCCCGCCGGTGCGGACGCTGTTCGACGCCGGCGACCTGGAGACGGCTTACGCCGTGCAGCAGGTCAACGTCCGCCGTGCCCTGGACGCCGGGCGCCGGATCGTCGGCCGCAAGATCGGCCTGACCTCCACGGCCGTGCAACGGCAACTAGGCGTGGACCAGCCCGACTTCGGCGCGTTGTTCGCGGACATGGCGGTGCCGCAGGGCGGCGAGGTGCCCGCCGGGCGGCTGCTCCAGCCGAAGGTGGAGGCCGAGGTCGCGCTCGTTCTTGCCGAGGATCTGCCGCACCGCGAGTGCACGGTCGTGGACGTGCTGCGCGCGGTCGACTTCGCTCTGCCCGCCCTGGAGATCGTCGACAGCCGGATCGCCGGCTGGGACATCTCCCTCGTCGACACCGTCGCCGACAACGCCTCCTGCGGCCTGTACGTCCTCGGTGGCACCCCCGTGCCACTCAGCGGGCTCGATCTGCGCTCGGTGTCGATGACCATGACCCGCAACGGCGAGACGGTCTCCCAGGGCACCGGTGCCGACTGTCTCGGCAGCCCCCTCAACGCGGCCGTCTGGCTGGCCCAGGCCCTCGCGGAGCGCGGCGACCCGCTGCGGGCCGGCGACCTCGTGCTGACCGGGGCCCTGGGCCCGATGGCCCCCGCAGCCCCGTGTGACGTCTTCGACGCCCATATCTTCGGCCTGGGCTCTGTCCAGGTCGGGTTCGCCCAGGAAGGGGCGCAGTCATGACCACCAAGGTCGCCATCATCGGCTCCGGCAACATCGGCACCGACCTCATGATCAAGGTCCTGCGGCTCTCGGAGAGCCTGGAGATCACCGCGATGGCCGGTATCGACCCGGACTCCGACGGCCTGGCCCGCGCCCGCCGTCTCAAGGTCGCCACGACCCACGAGGGTGTCGAAGGCCTGGTGAAGCTGGACGAGTTCGCCGACATCGACATCGTCTTCGACGCCACCTCGGCCGGCGCCCACCGCCACCACGACGAGGTGCTCCGCCCGCTCGGCCGCACCCTGGTCGACCTCACTCCGGCGGCGCTCGGCCCGTACGTCGTCCCGCCGGTCAACGGCGACGCCCACCTCGACGCGCCCAACGTCAACATGGTCACCTGCGGGGGCCAGGCCACTATCCCGATCGTCGCCGCGGTCAACGCCGTATCGCAGGTCCACTACGGCGAGATCGTCGCGTCCATCGCCTCCCGCTCCGCCGGTCCGGGTACCCGGGCGAACATCGACGAGTTCACCGAGACGACCTCCTCCGCGATCGAGCGGGTCGGTGGTGCCGCGCGCGGCAAGGCGATCATTGTCCTCAACCCGGCCGAACCCCCGCTGATCATGCGGGACACCGTGCACTGCCTGGTCTCCGAGTGCGCCACGGAGGCCGTCACGGCGTCGGTCGAGGAGATGGTCGCGCGCGTGCAGGCGTACGTGTCGGGTTACCGCCTCAAGCAGAAGGTGCAGTACGAGAAGGTGGCGGCGGACGACCCGCTGAGCGGCCTGGGCCCCGGCGAGCTGCTGAAGGTCTCCGTCTTCCTCGAAGTCGAGGGCGCCGCCCACTACTTGCCCGCCTACGCCGGAAACCTCGACATCATGACCTCGGCCGCGCTGCGCACCGCGGAGCGCATGGCCGCCCACAGCAGGGAGGCGGCCAAGTGACCGCTCTGTACATCCAGGACGTCACCCTGCGGGACGGCATGCACGCGGTCCGGCACCGCTACACCGTCGAACAGGCCCGCACCATCGCCGCCGCCCTGGACGCGGCGGGAGTGGCCGCCATCGAGATCGCGCACGGCGACGGACTGGCCGGCTCCAGCATCAACTACGGCATCGGCGCGCACACCGACTGGGAGTGGATCGAAGCCGTCACCGACGTCGCCCACCACGCCGTACCCACCACACTCCTGCTGCCGGGCATCGGCAGTCTGTACGACCTCCGCCAGGCACACCGCCTTGGCATCCGCTCGGTCCGCGTCGCCACGCACTGCACCGAGGCCGACATCTCCGCCCAGCACATCGCCGCGGCACGGGAGTTGGGCATGGACGTCGCCGGGTTCCTGATGATGTCCCACATGGCCGAACCGGCCGAACTGGCCCGCCAGGCCAAGCTGATGGAGTCCTACGGCGCCCACTGCGTCTACGTCACGGACTCAGGCGGCCGGCTCACCATGGACGGCGTCCGCGACCGGTTCCGTGCCTACCGCGAAATCCTCGACCCGGCCACGGAGTTGGGCATCCACGCCCACCACAACCTCGGACTCGGCGTCGCCAACAGCGTGGTCGCTGTGGAGAGCGGCGCCGTACGCGTCGACGCCTCCCTCGCCGGCCAGGGCGCTGGTGCGGGCAACTGTCCCCTGGAGGCGTTCGTCGCGGTCGCCGACCTGATGGGCTGGGAGCACGCGAGCGAGCTGTTCCCGCTTATGGACGCCGCCGACGATCTCGTACGACCGCTGCAGGACCGCGAGGTACGGGTGGACCGCGAGACCCTCAGCCTCGGCTACGCGGGCGTGTACTCCAGCTTCCTCCGCCACGCCGAGACCGCTGCCGCCCGCTACGGTTTGGACACCCGCAGCATCCTCGTCGAGGTCGGCCGTCGGGGCATGGTCGGCGGTCAGGAGGACATGATCACCGACATTGCGCTGGACCTGGTCGCCCGCGCCGAGGTGTGATCTGGCACCAGATGAAGGGCCCCATGCGGATCGCCGCATTGGGCCCTTCGCGTGGGGCCGGTCAGTCGTCGGGGGTGCCTGCACCGCTGAGTGAGGGCACGGTGTCCTCGCGGCGGGCGAGGGAGAGGCCTCCGAGCCGGAACTGGTCGAGCTTGTCGATGATCGTCCGACCGACCGGGGTGTGCCCCCAGATGCTGATGCCCTGGTGGGTGCTGGGCTGCCAGGTGGCCTCGTCGATGACGAGGGGGTTCCAGCCGACCTCCCACTCGAAGCCCGACGGGGTACGGGCGTAGTACGACAGTTCCTTGTCGTTCGTATGCTGGCCCACCGACAGGGCCATGTCGAAGCCGAGTTCGTGCACGCGGTCGTAGCTGCGGGCCAGGTCGTCGAGCGAGGCGGCCTGGATGTTGAGGTGCTGAACGCGGGTGCGGACCGGGTCGATGGGCAGGCCGCGGACGGCAGCGATCGCGATGGAATGGTGGCGTTCGTTGACCCGCAGGAAGCGGACCTTGAGTTTCACGCCGCTGATGGCCTCGTCGATGTAGTCGGAGAGACGGGCGTCGAAGACGGTACCGAAGTAGCCGCGCAGCTGCGTCGGCTTGGTGGAGGTGATCGCGATGTGTCCCATGCCGGAGTCGCCGGTGACCCAGCCGGATGCGAGCATGCGCAGCGGTTCTGAGGCGATGCGCGGGGTGGTGTAGATCTCCTGGGTGATGCCCTTGGGGCCGGGGAAGCGCAGCAGGCGTTCGACGCCGCGCAGGGCCGCTTCCTCAGCCGTGCCCTCGACCACGGGGACGCCGTGGGCTCGTATCCGGGCCTCGATCTCCTCGAAACCGGCGTGGTCGTCGATGTGCCAGCCGGTGGCCACGACGTCCTCGGCGGGGCCGCGTCGAACGAGGAATCGGCACTCCTGGTCGTCGAGGCGGAAGCGCATCAGGTGCGAGTCCACCGCGTCATGGTGCATGCCGATGGCGTCGGTTCCGAAGCGGCGCCAGTCGGCGAAGCGGTTGCTCTCGATGACGATGTAACCGAGATGGACGGCGCCGAAGACAGAAGGAGCGGTGTTCATCGGCGGCCCGCCAGGAAGTCGGCGCACAGCCGGTTGAAGAGGTCGGCTCGTTCGAACTGCACCCAGTGGCCGGTGTTGGCGACCATGTAGAGGTCGCAGTTGGGCAGGCGATCGGCCAGCATCCGGGCGCCGGAGGGCCGGTTGACCTTGTCGGCGGCACCCCACAGGACCAGGGTCGGCACGGGCAGCCGGGACAGGCGGGCGTCGCGCGTGAAGTCCATCTTCCACAGGGCCCGCAGCGACTTCGGACGCCTGAGCGGCGGGTTGGCGACGACCTCCGGGTCGAGACTGTCCCGGTAGCGGGTATCTATGACGCTGTCCGGGAGGTCGGCGGCGTTGAAGACGAGGTACTGGCGGATGAACTTCTCCAGTTTGAGCCGCGAAGGCCCGTCCCCGGTGTAGTAGTTGAGCAGGCTGTTGAGGCCGGGGGTGGGCAGGGCGCGGGTGGTTCCGATGCCTCCGGGGCCCATGAGGACCATGCGGTCGACCCGGTCCGGGGTGTCCAGGGCGAGGCGAAGGGCGCAGGCGCCGCCGTAGGAGTTGCCGACCAGGTGGGCCTTGTCCAGACCGAGTTCGTCGAGCAGGCCGCGGATGCCCGCGGCGAGGCTGCCGAAGGGGTCGGCGGAGTCGATGCCCTTGGAGCTGCGGCCGTAGCCGGGCAGGTCGGGGACGATGACCCGGTGTTCCTTGGCCAGCTCCGTGATGTTGCGGCTGTAGTTGGAGACGCCGGAGGCGCCGGGGCCGCCGCCGTGCAGCAGCAGGACGGGAGGGCCGTCCCCGGTCTCCGCGACGAAGATCTTCCTGCCTGCGACGTCGAGCAGGGACTCCCGCATCGACGGCAGTTCGGTGTGCGTGGTCATGACGGTCCTTACCGGGTGAGCGAGGCGGATTTGCGCGCTGAGGGGGTGAATCCGGCCGGAGGCGGAGGGAGTTCGGCACCCGCGGGCGCGGCGGCGTACACGTAGCCGTCCGGGCGCAGGACGAGGGTGGTGGCGCGGCGTTTGGCCATCCAGGGCAGCAGGACACCGTCATCGTCGACGAGGGTGCCCCCGGCCGGGCGGGAGCCGGCGGTAGTGACCCTGAGCGAGGGAATGCCGAGGTGCTCCCATGCGGGCCGGGGTGCGGGCAGTCCCCCGTGCAGGAGCATCCACCGGCCATCCAGGGCGTCGTCCAGGCGGGCCCGGCTGCCGTCGGGGGTGGTCACCCAGGGCTGCGGTATCTGGTGCCCGGTCGCCTTGGTGCGAGGGCGGGCGTGGAAGCCGTCGGCGTAGTGGGCTATGGGGATCCAGTTGGAGTCCTGGAGCCACTGGCTGAAGCGTGGGACTCGGTTCACGACGGGCAGCACGGAGTCGCGGACCCGGGCGACGGCCGAGCGTCGTTCAGTGATGATCCGCCCGACGAACACCGCGCGTTGGGTGATCTCTTTGACGTGCGGTTTGCGTTCGGCCTCGTAACTGTCCAGCAGGCTCTCTGGCAGCTCGCCGCGCAGCACGGCATCCAGCTTCCAGCACAGGTTGGCCACGTCCCGCACGCCGGCCGCCATGCCCTGGCCGATCCACGGCGGCATCGCGTGGGCTGCGTCCCCGGCGAGGAAGACCCGGCCCACCCGGAAGCGGGCGGCGAAGCGGACGTGGTGGCTGTAGACAGTCGCCCGAAGGATCCTGATCTGGTCCCGGCCGATCCCGTACCGCGCCACCATCGAGTAGATCGCCTCGTCGGTGGTCAGATACGTCTCATCGTCACCCGACAGGATCGGGAACTCGAAGCGGTGGTGACCGAGGGGCGTCGGGCAGTCCACGGCGGGCCGGTCCGGGTCGCAGCGGAAGCGCAGCCGGTCGTGGTCCGGCCAGGGCTTGAGCATCTTGGTGTCGATGACCACCCACCGGTCCTCGTACGTCCGTCCCTCGTAGCCCACGTTCAGCTGCGCACGGGTGAGGCTGGAGCCGCCGTCGGCCGCGATGACGTACGCGGCACGCAGCCGTCGGACCGAGTCGTCGGCGGTGCCCACCACCGTCAATTCGACGCCGTCGGCATCCTGGCGCAGCCGCAGGCACTCATGCCGCAGCAGCACCTCCACGTTCGGGTAGCGGGCGACTCCCTCACGCAGTACCTGCTCCAACGCCGGCTGGTAGATGAACATCTGCGGCGGATGGCCATGGCCGCGCGGGGTGGGGTGCGCGCTGATGAAGGCGCGGCCGCGCGCGTCCACGAAGTCCAGCGGCCGCTCGGCCAGCATGTCCCGCTTCAGCCGTTCGGCCAGGCCGACGCGCTGCCAGACGCGTACGACCTCCTCGTCCGTGGAGATCGCCCGGGCGCGGGCGAACACCTCGGCGTCGCGCTCCAGCACGACGACCCTGAGGCCCATCGCCCCGAGCAGGTTTGCCGCGGTCACTCCCGTCGGCCCGTAGCCGATCACCGCCACGTCGTACGTATTGCTCTCGCTGCCCTCGGCTCTGTCCTTGGCACTGATACCGCTCACCAGGCCACCTCACTGTCGTCGTCCCTGACGACTCTTGCTGTAGCGTTCATTCCAGTTGGAATGGCCGCTACGGTAAGCTGAAGGGCAGATACGGTCAAGTGCCGTTAGCAACAGGAAGGGCACCTTCATGACCAGGCCGCAGACGACGCGCAAGAAGCGTGCGAACGGGGTGGAGTCGCGGCAGCGGATCCTGGATGCAGCCGTGGAGATCGCGGGCGAGCGCGGGTACGAGGGCACGTCCATCGCGGCGGTCAGCGCCAAGTGCGGACTGCCCGCCAGCTCGATCTACTGGCACTTCAAGGACAAGGACGACCTGATCGCCGCGGTCATCGAGCGCAGCTTCGAGACCTGGCTCACGGCCGTGGAGCTGCCCGACGAGGAGACCGGTACGCCCCTGGAGCGGGTCACGGCCATGGCAGCGAACGTGGCCAAGTCCCTCGTCGACGCGCCCGACTTCCTGCGCCTGGGCCTCATGCTCGCTCTGGAGCGGCGGCCCGCCGAGCCCCGGGGGCGGACCGCGTTCCTTCAGGTCCGCGGGATCGCGAGCCAAAAGATCACCGAAGTCATCCGGACCTTGCTTCCCGACCTGGACGAAGACGCCGTGCGCACTCTCACCACCTATGCCGTCGCCGGCGCCGACGGGCTGTTCGTCCAGCGGGAGATCAGCGGCGACGCCGTCGACCTGGTGGCCATGTTCGAACTGCATGCGCAACTGGTCTACGAGGCGGCCATGCGCATGGCATCGGGGAACTCGAGACGACTCTGACCGACCGGCAGCGCGGAGGCTCGTCGTGCGGGGCTCTAGGCCGTACCCCGGGCGGAACCGGTGCGGATGACCGGCACACTCCGCTCCACGGTGTAGGCGTGGACGGCTGTCAGCACCGTCTGCTGGTCGGCCACGATTCCGGCGACCTGCTCGGACTTGAGCAGGTCGTCCATGGCGGCACGGCTGTCGGCTCCGATGACGACGCTCGCGTGGTAGCGGCGGAACGTCGGGTTGTCGTGGCAGACGCCGAGCGTGGGATGCACGTACGGCGTCCAAGGCAGGAAGGTGTAGGTCCGCAGATCGCGCGCACCCGCCTCCTGGAGCGCGGGGCCGATGCGGTCGTGGACGTATCGGCGGAAGGTACGGCCGCTCACTCCTCGACGGCGACGCAGCAGCAGCACCGTGCGATGGCCTACGGCGTCGTCGTGGCCGTCGGTCCAGCGGCCTCCGCCCGGGCCGGTGGCCTGCCCCAGAACCCGTTCGAAGACGTTCTGTTCATCCAGGTAGACCTCCCGCATGTGCATCGGCATGCCCAGTGCGGCAGCCGTGCTGCCGAACCGGACCTCGGCCACGCCAAGTTCCCGCTCCTGCGCAAACGAGTGCTTCTCACCGCCACCCGATGATGGCCTGCTCAGGCAGGGCGAAGGCGTCGGCGTACGAACTCCGATGGCCAGCAGAGGGCTCGAACAACCACGTTGGTGACGACGAAGTACCCCGGACTGACCCATCCGTCCTCTTTGCTTACAAACCCTGGACCATCCTCGCGGTAGTAGCGACGCAACATACGGCGCAGCAACGGAGTCCCAGCCACCAACAGGACCGGAGAGGCGACGGCTGCACTGACCGTCACGCCGAGCCGGACTGCATGGATCGTAGCCACGCTCTCTATCCGCATCTCTCCAGTCTGCCGATCAGCAGAGCCTCGTCCACTGCTCTCACGGAATGTGTGCCAGAACCGAGTTTGGGGAACGCTTGAGCGCGCCCGGCGGCAGAAAAGTCGGCGAGTTTCAGCAACACCGTGGATCGGCTGAGGGCTGCGAGGGGCCGGATGTCAGACCCGCCGCATAGCATGCCCGGTTATGGCCGATGACGCGCTCGACTACTCCCAGCCCGGACCCTTCACGAGCCTGGACGCGACGCAGCTCCAGCTCATCGAGAGCCTGCCGAATGACCCCGTTGGCATCTGCGCTGCCGCGCAGGGCCTGGTCATTCAGCCTGCGGACGCCGCCGCGTCAGGGATCGGAGAGGCTCGGCTCGCGGAGAAGAACATCCGGCCGGTCAGCGAGCTGATCGCCGCTCTGGTCGCCCTCGATCCGGCTCCACTGCGGCAGGCTCGCACCCCTGAGACGCGGGTGATCGGAACCTGTAGGCACTTCGCCACCATCGCCTGTGCATTCCTGCGGGCGAGGGGTATCTCCTCGCGGGCTCGGTGTGGCTTCGGGACCTACTTCCTGGAGGGCTGCGGCGTCGACCACTGGATCACTGAGTACTGGGATGCTGACCAGCGGCGCTGGGTGCGCGTCGACACCGAACACCTCGGCAAGACGTATGTCGAGCGTCCCGAGGATCTCGCGGTGGGCGAGTTCCTGACCGGCGGCGAGGCATGGGGGCAGTATCGCCAAGGGGCGGTCGACGGCCAGAAGTTCGGGGTGGCCGGGGTCGATTTCGCCTGGGGACCGGCGGAGATCAGCGGCAACGCTGTCCGCGATCTCGCGGCGCTCTGCAAGAAGGAAATGCTGAACTGGGACGAATGGGGCCGCATGACCGATGCCTATCAGGGCAGGACGGGGCCCGACTACGACCAGCTCATCGACGAGGTCGCCGATGCCTGCTCCAAAGACGATCCGCTGGCCCTGACCAGCCTCTTCGCCCGGGAAGAACTGGTCGTGCCCCACGACATGGTCGGATGACCAGATCCGGGGACTGGCAGCGAGGGCATCGGCCATCGAGCCAGTCCCCACCTGCTCAGGTCGTGGCAGCCTCTGCCTTGGCCCTGGTCTGGGCGAGTCGGCAGGAGTCGGTGCCGGTCTCGATGATCGTGCCGTTGAAGGTGAGCCGGTCGACGATGGCGGTGCAGAGCCGGGGATCTGTGAACGAGTGACGTGGTGGACCGCAGGGCCGGAGGATGGACCTTCCTCACCGACGGGCGCCTGTCCTGCGCCGGATGAGTTGTCGGGGTGTCACTTGTGCCGGCCCGTAGGGACCCGCCTCGGGCGGGAGCCGGTGTCGTGGGCGAGACTTGCGCGGGCGGTGATGGTAGCCGTGGCCGCGCTGGCGGTGCTGGCCGCTTGCTGGGTCACGGCCACCGCGCAGGGTGAGCGTCCGCCGCAGTCGTCGCCGAGAGCGGCACACGCCAGAGCGAAGGGCCCCGCGTCTTCGCCGCCGCAACACCCTTGCACAGGCGACATGGTGACCCGCCGAGCTGGTTCTCGACGAAGAACGCGCTGCGGTACGTCACAGGTCGAGCCTCCCCGGGTCAGGCCATGAACCGTGCCCTGACCAGTCCCACCACGGACCCTGGCTCGGGAAAACGCCAGGCCACGCCACCCCTTCCGGCGCGTAGGAATATCCACCAGCATGAATGTGACGGGGCTGACCTGCGGGTACGTGCAGGACTGCCCTGGCGTTTGGTGTCCGCGCCCGTCCGGGCGGCGTCGGCAACTCCGCGGGGTGAGGCATGCAGAGCTCCATGTGGAAGCAGGGCATCGAGTGGCTGGCCGCCGCGGCGGTGGATCCGCGGGAGTGCAAGCGGGTGTGGGATCAGGGCAGCGGGACGGCGCTGCTGCAGGCCGGACGGTTCTGGGACGTGCTCAGCGTTCCTGATCGGCTCGGGCTGCTCGCCCTGGACCTGCTGTGGCGGGACCCGGCGCGCCTGCCCGGGCCGACGCTGGTCGACTGCGCGGCGCACCGGATCGGCTTCTTCCTGCCCCCCGATCCGGCCAGCGGCTGGGTCGGAGCAGGAGTGCGCCACGGCGGCCGGGGAACGTGGGTGGCGGTGCCGCCGCCGTACCGGGCCGCCGGACTCCTGGAGTGGCTCGTCCCGCCCGACGGGTCCGGCGCCCTGTACGCCCCCGGCCCGCTGGAACAGGCCCTGCGAGAGGCCAACGGCACGCTCGCCGTGCTGGCACCCGCCGGCGCGGAACGGACACGTGGTGCTGCCGCAGCACTGGCCGAACGATCTGACCGCTGAAGATCACAGGCCAGACAGCGCGCCAGGAACGATGGCCGCAGGCACGAGGCGGGCCTGTTCGCTGCGCCGCTCCTGGGATGCCTCGGCGTCGGTGGGCGGGTACGGCGATGCGCACCATCCGCTCATCCACGAGGTGGACGACGATGCCGCGTCGCCCTCTGGGGTGGGGGCGGCGAAGGAAGCCCGCGGCGCGTCGTGGTGCTCCGGGACGAAGCGGCCCATGGCCCGCCACTCCGTCACGAGTCGGTCGTAGATCGGTGAGTGGGCCCGCCGCTTGCCGGCCCGTTCGGCGCACGGCAGGGCCGCGGCGCCGTTCCTGAAAAGGCGCTGGCCGGCCGTCTGTGTGCAGTCCATGCCCGGGGCAACGCAACCGCGCGCGCCGGTGGTACGCGCACCAGCAGCCAGTCACCAGGTCGGGTGAACACATCCCCCATTCGGAGTCGCGACCTCACGAGCTCATCGGACAACCACTTGTTTGCGGTCGTCGGCTTGTGTGATTGTCACGCCCACTCCTCCAGGCGGAGGCCGGGTCCGCGTGCAGGGTGACGTGCGGCTCACCGCTGGCGGATACCTGGACCCGCGTGCGGGCGTCGATGAGCTGAAAACGTAGGTTGCGGGTCCCGCCGCCGTGAGGCGAGCGGTCTGTCACCCACCCTGACGCGGCGGTACTGCTGTCACCGGCTGCGGAGGGTGCGTGACAGGCCCGGCAGCTCATTGGATCAGGTCGGTGTGCGGATGCTCCGGAGAGGTCGGGCAGGCGTAGATCTGCATGTTGTCGGTGCTGCCGACTTCGACCTTGGCCGGCCACGACGGGCTCTGGCCACAGCAATGCCCGACGGCATTGGCGGCGGCCTGGTCTTCGCAAGGTGCCCAGCTGTGTCCCTCGCCGCCGTCCCATTCGCGGGAGGCGATGGTCAGCAGCGGGACCATCTGCACATCACAGACAGTGCAGTATCGGGGGTTGGGGTCGGTGCGGCCCCACGGGGGCCAGCCGCCGACCTTCCAGCCGGGCGCGTCAGCCAGATGGACGTCATAGAAGTCCCGTGGATAGTCCGCGTAGGAGCCGTCGGCGCCGGCTGCCTGCCATCTGCTCCAGTCCTCCACCATCAGCCGCATCTGCGGGTTCAGATCGAGGCTGTTGGGGTATTCGGTGATCGCTTCCGGTGTCAGCACGCATGGCTCTGGCAGATAGCCGTCATCGTTCACCTCGTACGGTTCGGGCGGTGTGGCGAGGATGTCGACGACCGCGGCGGCGGACCGCCAGAACACTGCGGTCGACGGCTTGTGATGCGGATCGTGGTCGTAGGGGCACCACAGAACCTGGAGCAGATCGGCCTGTCCGGGCGGCCGCAACAGGGGTATGTCGCGCAGATACAGCTGGGCCACGGGCAGCATGGGGACCGGGCAGTTCGCAGGCGGAGGGTCGACGGCGAATCGCTCCGCGAGCATCGCGGCGTTCCGCTCGTTGACCGCCGCCTCCTCGGGCGTCATCCCACGGCCATTGTGTTCACGGTGCCACCGGGCCTGCATGCGTCTTTTGAGTCGCACGTCGGCCGGCGACTGGCGGAACCCGCTGTCCACGTGCAGGTGCGAGGCTTCACAGTGCGGCCATGGCTCCTCAGCCGGCCACAGCAACGGCCCCCCGACCGAGCTCTCCCCGACCGAAGGCGACCCGGGACGAGGGTGCAGCCGAATCGCAGGACGCGCCAACGGCGCCAGTTCGGGAAAGACCGCGGTCACGTCCACGGGCCGCGGCGGAGTAGTACGTGCGGAAACCATGCCGGTGATCCTGTCACCAGCCACTGACAACCCCTGGCCGCCTCAACCAGCTTCGGTGACAACGGTGTTCAGCTGGTCAAGTCCAACGCGTGCAGCCCCGGCCACAGCGACAGCGAGCCTGCCCATGTGGCAACCAGCGTGCTTCGGCCCAGCCATCACTCGGCAGTGGCCACTCTGAGAAAGCTCATTGATCTGGATGCGACCAGTAATCAGCGCCACACCGTCACCCCGGATCTACCGCCGTCTGATCGACGAGCACTCCACGTCCGAGGCGTTGTGTTGACCACTTGAACCCGCGCCGATGCGAGGGCGCAAGCGTCCTGCGAGCAACCGCGCGGTCCGGCCAGGGACTGAGAGTCCGGTGTTCATACCTTGCTCGCGACCACCATGTAGTTCTCGGCCTCAAGATCGAACGTGCTCAGTTCCGTCTGGAGTCCGACCCGGTGCAGCTCGACTTCGAGTTCCTCGTACCGGTAGGGCCAGCAGGACAGCAGTTCCGAGCGGACAAGAACCAACCCGGTCGCTTCAACTTGCGCGATCGCAATCTCGATGTGGTGCTCCTCCTCCCAATGCGGCGCAATCTCCCAGCGGTAGACCACGACGGCATCGCGACCGTTCCGGCGGACGAGTCGGTCACTGATCTCCAGCCGGGAACCTCTGGCCCTCACGAGTTCCCAAGTGCGGGATGTGAGTACCAAGCGCCCGCCGGGGCGCAGAAGCCGTGCCATCGACTCCAGGGCAGCACCCCTGCCTGTCGCGCCCGCGGCATGGTGAAGCGAGTTGCCAACGCAGAACACCATGTCGAACGTGTTGTCCTGGAAATGGTCGGGCAACTCTTCCCAGTTCGCCCGTACGGCCCGGACGGATGCCCCGAACTCCTCAGACAATTCTGCGGTCCGACGAACCATCGTCTCGCTGGCGTCAGTTGCGACAACCTGCATGCCACGACCGGCGAGGCCAACCGCCAACTGTCCGGTTCCGCACGAACAGTCGAGGACGTGAGCGTTCGACGGCAGGAGATCGAGGACGTCGTCGAACGACGCGGCGAACTCGGCTGGAGGCAACTTTGCATCCGAGATGAGCCATTCGTACACCTCGGCAAGCACGCCATAGCCTGTCACAACCACTACCTCCGTCACGCGGCAGACTCACGGTAGGACGTCAGTCCATCAGCGGAGCAAGCCGGGGCACCAATGGTTTTCGCAAGGATGGCTCTGACGGTGTTTCGCCGACGAACAGGCCCGCGCGGCCGAGCTGCCCGCCGCCCGGGCACGTGCTGCGCCTCCTGGTCATCGGCGAGGACACCGGCCGCACCGCCCCGGCCGCCGCCGTCAGCGCGTGCTGGTAGGCCGCACGGTGGGCCGGGTCTTGCGCTGGCACCCGGCGCACAGTCCGACCCGGTTACCGAGGCAGACCGGCGCGGACGGGTCGGGCTCGGTGATCAGGGGCGGGGGAGTGTTCATCGGCGGCTGGCCCTGGGGCCCCTCTCTCTTCGGTCAAGCGGATTGGGGCGTTGTTTTCAGTCTGTGGGTGTGGGATCGATGCCGATGTGTGAGTAGACCCAGCCTGCTGGGGCGTCGGTGGAGCGGACTGCCTCGTAGAGGTGGCGGTCGGGTCCTGCCCGGCCGCCAGAGGTGCGGAATTGGGCGGGAGGTGTCCCGTCCGAGCCGAGTTTCACGATCTTTGTTCGGCCGTTGGAGGGGCCTCCGACGACCTTGATGCCGACGTTGTTGTTGACCACCTCGCCGGTCAGCCAGCGGTTGATGAGCTGTATGTGCTCGGAATCTTCTGCTGCCATGGAGCCAGCCGAGCACGGGCGGGTCGGGAGGGACAAGGTGCTCATCTCATCTCGCCCTGGCTGTTTGGGTTGGTAGAAGGTGCCGTCGCGGAGCATTGCGAAGAGCACGTCGGCTCGGCGGCGGGCGAGGCAGAGGAGAGCCTGGGTGTGGTGCTTGCCCTCCTTGATCTTTTTGTCGTAGTAGGTGCGGGAGGCGGGGGCGGCCAGGGCGGCGAACGCGGAGAGGAAGAAGGCCCTCTTGAGCTGCTTGTTTCCTCCTTTGGACTGCTGTTCACCTCGGATCGAGGAGCCCGAGCTGCGGGTCGTCGGAGCGAGGCCTGCATAGGCGGCGAGGCGGGCGGCCGAGGGGAACCTGGTGCCGTCGCCGTCGCCGTCGCCGTCGCCGTCGCCGTCGTAGACGAGGAGGCGGGGGTCGACCACGGTGGTCAGGGGCCGGGCCAGGCTCGGGACGATCAGTGCGGCAGCCTCGGTGCCAGGGACGACGACGGTCTGTTCGGTGAGCGCAGTGAAGACGTCGCAGGTGCGGCGCCCTGTCAGGCATCGGCCGGAGCCGCTCCGGCCAATCGCATGGGGGCCGAGCTGACCGCGGTGCTTGGAGTGGAGGCGGACGAGGGCAATGCGGGCCACGTCCCGGTCCGGGACACGTCACATGAGACACCGAGGACATGAGACACCAAGGACATGAGACACCGGTGCAGGTCACATAACGCCATCGACGGCCGTATCGTCCGGCACCGGCGCACGGCCTTCTCGATCTTCGGAATCGCCCGGACCAGATCGCTGCCGTTACGGCTGCGCACGGCGACATGGCTGTCGGCCCACCTACCGGCGAGTGCGCGGTAGCCGTCCTTCTCCAGAATGCGACCTGTCTCATGAGACAGGTTGGCAGTTGGCCTCGACAGCGAGACCAGACGTCCTGACAGGGACGAGCGCGTACGGGCCCTCCTGGCGACAGCAGTGCGTGGAGGGCCTGATCCTGGAGGGGCGGCACTCTGTCCCCGACGGTGAATGGGCCAAGGTCGCCACTGCCCAGTCACCGAGGTCCGCGCCACCCTCGCCCGGGTCTCCAAAAAGCCGCTGGTCAGGATGGCAGGAGCCATGTAGGGGGAGACTCTTAAGCACGGATCTGTGGAGCCCGGAGTTGAGATGTCCCGGGCTCCCCGACCTCAAAGTCGGTCAATGCCGAGGCGAGGTCGCCCCTGGTCTTCGCAAGGCCTGGCGAGTGCGTTCAGTTCTCCAGCCTCAGGAGTGATCTACCGGACGGCGTCCGGCAGTTCGCCCTCCATCAGATGGATCCGGTTGCCGTCGGGATCCAGGCAGACGAGAAAGGTCTGCTTGAGGCCATCGGGGCTGACAGCCTGCGTACGCGTGTGCTCCAGCACCCTGCCGCCCAGAAAGTGCCAAGCGTGCGGCCACCTCGTCGGCGTCATCGACGCGGAACACGAGCCGTCCGTACCCGGTGATGTCCAGGGGGCACGCCCGGACCCTGCCTTTGGTGCCGGGCTGGTCAGGTGGATCACCTCCACGACGAGTGTGTCGTTCTTGAGGAAGTGCACCTCGCACTCGAAGTCATCGAGCTCGTACAGGGCGCCGAACAGCGGGCCCCCTACCGTCTGGTTACTCAGCACGACCGTATGAATACCGTCCACGGGCGCGTGGGAGTTCAACACCCTTGCGGGCAGTGCCGCTTGCCGCCTCTCGCTGGTCGGCCACCAGCGGTTCGGCCATACGGCGGGTGAGTCGCCGTGAGCACGGGCAGCGTGCCGGGACGTTCCGTTCCGGCACCACCCCCAGGACGTACAACATTGAGGTGTGCAGCGATTGGTCCTGCTCGCCCATCCGGGCCCCTACCGTCCTGCCTGCAAGGTCACCCCAGACACAGCACGAGCAGGCACACTTGCGTCGGTGACGTCGATACCGGTGCGGAACCGGTCTGGGGGGTGCCCGAGTCCGGGCTCTCGGCGGTTGCGGGTGCCGAGGGCCGGCCCGCCGCCGTACCGGTGGGGTCGTGATCACTGTCGTGGGAGGAGGCGACGGTGTCTTGTGGCTGTGGCTGTGACTGCGGAGCCGATGCCGTGGCCGGGGCAGGAGGCGCGGCGGCGTCCGGCCGTGCGAGCGACGGTGTGGTGCGGGGCGGGGCCGCGGGAGGCTGCTTCCTGGGGGTGCCGGAGGCCGGAGACCCCGCCTCGGAAGTGTTTGACGACTGGTGTGGGGTGGGCGGTGTGGGTGCCGGGCGGGTGTACGCGGGCGTCTGTGCCTCCACGGCGCCGATGTTCTGCTGGTCCGGCGCTGTGGCTGCCCTTGCCCGGTCGGGGGAGTGCCTCTCCATCGTGGCGATGGACAGGCCGCTTCCGACGAGTGCGACGGCGGTAGCGACCGCTGCCCGCCGTTTGTTCTTCTTCCAGCGGGCCAGTTGGCGGCGCCGGGCGGCTCGGCCTTCGCGCACTGTGGGTATGTCCCCGACGACGGCGGAGGAGGCGGCGTACGGGGTTGCGTCCCAGTCGGCGCAGTCCTCCTCGCCGCGCAGGGGACCGTCGTGCCATGTGTCCAAGGACGAGGTGTCGCGGACCGCATCTACGGCCGGCGCGCTGTCAGTTGTCGCCGGCTGCGAGCTGATACGGCCTGCTGCGGGCGGAGCGATGTCCGGGGCGTAGGCGCCGCACCCGGGACACACCAGGGCGCCGTTGAGATGGCGACGACACTTGGAGCAGTAGTCCATCTGCGGTGTTCCGGTCTTCCTGGGTTGGCTGTGCCGTCGGTGCACAGGCCGAGGGCTGTGCACCGACGGAGGTCGGCCGCTCACGCTAACCAGGCATGTGGGTATCTGTGTGCAGCCTGTGTGATGCTCCTGCGCGGATTCTTCGGGCATCGCCCGAGAGCCGCCCGCCCGGAGCCCCCATGCCGCCGAGCACGGCGGGAATTGCAGAGGACGGCTTGCTCTCAGACGCGGTTGAGCCGGGCGGCGATTCCATGGCCGATCAGCAAATACATGACGGCCGGGAGACCGTAATTGAGGAGGATGCGTAGCCCCTCTGTGTCCATGGTGAAAATGTCCTGCGACCACCAGGCCAGCAAGCCCGCCGTTCCTCGGACGAAATCGACGAAAACGTTCGCCCGGTTCGCGTCGAGCAGAAACAGCACGATCCACAGGCCGAGCAGGCCTGCCGCAGTGTCGGCGATCGTGCAGACCGTCAGAGCAGTGCGTCGGGCCGTGGTCTGCCGGCGCACGGAGCGCTCCGGCCCAGAGGGCTGGGGGTACGTCTGATATCCGGGAGCCGGGTCAGTGTTGCTCACGATGAATCCGATCTGACGTGGTGTGATCTCGGGCGTGCTCGGCCCGGGACTTGAATGCGGCCCGGTTCGTCGCCCGCTTCTCCCTGTCCCTGCGTTCCGCAAGCGCTGTTGCGTTACACCCGCGTCTGTGATGACCCAAATATGGTTGCCTATTCGGGCACTTAACCAAATGTTCGCACGGAAGGGCAGATTTGCTTATGGAATGGCAGCCCGCCGTCGAGACGAGTGGCACCTCGACTCAAAGGGTGCTCACGTCGGCTGCGTCGGGGGCGATGGCCCTGCGGCCCGGCGTCTCGGAAGTCGGCATGAGAGCGACGCCACCACGACCCGAGCCCGGTCGCGTGCCAGTCGTGATCGAATCATGGTGCCGACGAGTGCACGCCTTCATAGGCGTGCTGATCTCGCGGTCATCTCCGTCCGCCCGTGACACTTGTGTCAAGTGGCGCGCTGTTGGGAGTGACCCCCGGGCGGGGTCGTGGCGCCTCATCCTCCGGGGGGAGGTATGCGGGCGCCGATCTGTAGGGGCAGGCCCGGTTTCCCCCCGTGACTGGGCTTGCCCCTGCTCTTGACGCCCGGTGCTCTCACGGTCGGCCACGCAGCCCACGACACAAGGGTGTGAAGCAGCTCTCTACGGCACCGGCCTCGTCGTGTTCACCGCGGCCATGGCTCTCGGAGCTGCCTGGACGGTCGGGCCCGCCCCTGGACCTGGCTGGCTAGCGCGGCTTCGACCAGTGGACTCGCATGTTGAGGTGTCGCGTATTCGGGACCTGAAGCCGGCCGGCCATCACGGTGAACGTTCTTGTGGCCAGCAGTCCTGGACAAGGAGATCGTCGGCGACGAGGAAGATGGCGACAGTGGGCAGCAGTGAATGCCGGAGGCCGGCAGGACCCTGATCAGGTCGTGGGAAGGTGCCTTCGTCCTATCGCGGTTCGTGCCACCGGCCGAGCCCTGGTCATGAGGGCTTCGGTTCTCGGTGCCCGGTCGCTTTCAGACGGCGGTGATCGGCGCTGGGTTCTCCGGGAGCTGCCAGTTGCCGCCGCGGTCCTCCTTTGAAAGGCGCGCGGCGAGGTCGGGGACGTGCAGGAAGCAGGCGAGCGCGGTGGTGGCCTGGAAGACGTTGATCGCACGCTGGGTCATCGGTATGCCCAGGCGCAGAAGCCGCGGATTCACCTCGCCCTGGATCTCGTTGACGAAGGGCCGCAGCACGCGGTCGTAGTTCGCCAGCGCGGTCGGCAGGTCGCCCGGGTGCCGGTTGATCTCCCCGGCCAGGACATGGGCGCCGACCAGGCCGCCGGAGACTCCCATGCCGCTGTACGGGGAAGCGCAGTGGGCGGCGTCGCCGGCCAGGACCACGCGGTCCTTGGACCAGGTGTCGGTACGGACCTGGACGACCTCCTGGGAGTAGAAGAACGGGCTCGTCTTCATACCCTCGATGAAGCGCTCGGTCTGCCACCCGGCGTCGCGGAATCTGCTCGCCCAGAACTCCTGCTGACGCTCGACGGGCGCCCGGTGGATCGCCGAGGCTTCCTCGGATTCCTCCCGTAGCACGAAGTACACCTGGGTCTCGGTCGGGTTGTGGCTGCGGCGCATGATCTGGCGGCCTCCCGGGACCATGTAGGTGTCCCGGATGTTGCTGTCGGGCGCGATGCGCGGAACGAACCAGTAGGCCATGTGGATGCCCACCCGCCAGTACGGATCGAAGCCTTCCGGGAGAACCGCTCGCCGGATGCGCGATCCCTGCCCGTCCGCGCCGATCAGGAGGTCGAATGCGCGGGAGGACCCGTCGGAGAAGTGCGCGACGACCTTGTGTTCGTCCTGCTCGAAGCCGTCCACGCTCTTGCCGAAAACGTACTCGGTGTCGTTCCTCGTCGTGTCGTGCAGGATGCGCACCAGGTCACCGCGCATGATCTCGTACTCGGACGTGAGGGCCTGCCGGCCCTGCCCGGAGGTGTTGGCCATGATCGTTGCCCTGGCCCTGCCGCGGGCGTCGACGAATGCGACGCCCGCCTCGTCCACGAGCTTGCCTCGGACGGCGTCGAGAAGCCCCATTCGCTTGACGGCCTCGATGCCCTGCCCCCGGAGATCGACCTGAGCTCCGGCGGCCCGCAACGCCGGAAAGCGTTCGACAACGGTTACCCGGTGGCCGCCCCGTGTGAGCCAGAAGGCCAGAGCCTGCCCTGTGACCCCACCACCGGCGACGAGAACCTGCAGGGGCTGCGTTCCCGACGGCTTTGGCATGCCCATCACTCCAAAATCTATCAGTGAAAGATTCCTTTCGAGAGTCACCTATCAGCGATAGATTGTCAACGTGACCAAGATGAACCGCGAGGTCGTCATCGCTGAGGCGCTCGGCCTGCTCGACGAGGTCGGGCTGGACGCCGTCAGCACGAGACGGCTGGCGAAGCGCCTGAACGTGGAGCAGCCGTCGCTCTACTGGCATTTCCACACAAAGAAGGACCTCCTCGCCGCTATGGCGGAGGCGGCGATGACACCCCATGCGAGCGCACCCCTGCCGACACCCGAAGACGACTGGCGTGACTGGTTCCTGGACAACACGCGCAGCTTCAGGCGCACCCTGCTGATGCGCCGGGACGGCGCACGGCTCCACGCCGGCAGCACCCCCGCCGGCGACCTCGACCGGATCCGCCGCAAGATGGATTTCCTCGTCGCCTCTGGGGTCCCCGAGCGGGAAGCGCAAATGGGAATGCTGGCCGCCAGCCGCTTCACGGTCGGCAGCGTCCTGGAAGAGCAGGCAGACACCGGCCCCGGTGACAGCGCGGATATACCGGCTGACGTGCCGGTGATCGATCACGAGTCGGCGTTCGAGGGGGGCCTTGCCCTCATCCTGAACGGCCTGGTGCACCGTGCCGGGGTGTAGGGGGTTGACTGGTCCCACAGGTCAGACGCCAGATGGGTGGGGAGATCCACTGAGCAGGTGTGGGGTCATCCCCGAGCAGGGGGTGGCCGTTTTCAAGGCTCTGTCCGCAGTTCCGTGAATCCCCAGGTCAGCGATGGGAACGCGGGATCGTTTCGGCAGGGTGTTTCCTGCCGTGGCGAGCAAGACGGTCGAGGATGTGTTGTTTCCCGGGATCGATGTGCGAGTGGAGCGCGTCAGCGACACTTCCGATGCCCTACTGGTGGAGGCGGTGTCCACCGCTTGTCCAGGCCGGTGCCCGGACTGCCGGAAGCGGGCGATACGCGTGCACAGCACCTACCAACGCAGCCTGCAAGAACGGCCGTTGGGCTCCCGCCGGGTCGTCGTACGGCTTCGGGTGCGCCGGTACTTCTGCGACCGCAGGAGTTGTTCGCGCCGAACGTTCGTCGAGCAGGTCGGCGGTCTGACCGAGCGGCATCGCCGCTCCAGCATCGGGCTGACGGGCTGGCTTCGGTCAATCGCGGTGGAGCTGGGCGGCCGTCCAGCAGCACGGCTGTGCCGGCGCCTGAGGCTGGCTGCGGGCCGGACCCTGCTGCTGGCTGTTAGAGGCCCCGACGGTGCCGGACCGTGCCCCACGGGTGCTGGGGGTGGACGAGTTCGCCTTCCGCAAGGGCTGCACCTACGGCACCGTGCTGGTCGACGTCGAGGCTGGTCGGGTCGTGGACGTACTGCCCGACCGCACCTCGGAGACGTTCGCGGCCTGGCTGGCCGAGCACCCCGGAGCCGAGATCATCTGCCGGGACCGGGCCACCGCCTACACAAGGGCCGCCAGGGAAGCCGCCCCTCACGCCCTGGAAGTGGCCGACCGCTGGCACCTGTTGCAAAAACCTGTCCGCCGCGGTGGAAGAGACCTGCCACCAACACCGCAACTGCCTGCGCAAACCCGCTGAGGAGGAGACGGCGACCGAGGCTCCCGAGATGGCCCCGATGCTGTTACCGCCCACCGAACTGCCTCGCACCCAGATCATCGAACGCACCCGTCACCGCTACGAGGACATCCACCGCTGCTGGAGAAACGCTGGACGATCAGCGCGATCGCCCGCCGTCTGAACCTCGACCGCAAGACCGTGCGCCGCTTCCGCGACACGGATCTCGACGAGCTACTGGCCTCCGCCCGCGACCGCCGTCCGAACGGTGTGCTGGAGCCGTTCAAGGCGTACCTGAACACCCGATTCACCGAGGCCCAGGGCCAGGTCAGCGGCACCCGCCTATTCCTGGAGATCCAGGCACGCGGCTACCGAGGCAGCCGCCAGGTCGTCCGCAAACACCTCGCCGCTCTCCGCGCAGGCACCGCCGAACCGGTCCGGGCCGACATCCCGAGCCCCCGCAAGACCACCTCCTGGATCATGAGGCCCCGCGAGACTCTCACCGAGAGCCAGGACGAGCGGCTGCTTCAGGTTCGGCTCGCTTGCCCGGACATCACCCGGGCCTGCGACCTTGCCCGGGCCTTCGCCGATCTGGTCCGTCACCAGCGGGGATACCTGCTGCTGGAGTGGATCCGGCAGGCCGAACAGGACGCGCCGAAGCCGCTGCAGGGCTTCGCCAGCTTCCTCCGCCAGGACCTCGACGCCGTCACCGCCGGCCTTACCCTCCCGTGGATTTCCGGTGTCGTTGAGGGTCACGTAAACCGGGTGAAAACTCTGAAGAGAGCCATGTATGGTCGGGCTTCGTTCGAACTCCTCCGGACCCGCATCCTCACCCAGCCATGACCTTCAGGCATTACGGCGATCTTCAATTTGAATGTCCAGATTTGGCCACGTCATGGCCATACGCTTCAACTGGCCCTCCGTCGATACCCTCACCGAACGCAACGTCTCATCTGGCCTGAAGCGGACGAGCGTTCCGGTGGTGCCGTCGGCCTCGACAGGCTCCAGGTCGGTCACCGGAACGCCGTGTTCGTAGCGTTGGATCCAGGCCCCATTGAGGCGGCGATTGGTATGGACGAGCCATTCGCTGAGCGCTGCTACAACGGACATGCCGCGACGAGGACGGCCATCCGGAAGTAGTTCCGTGTCTGCGAAGTCGAAGAAGCGAAGATCCTTTGACGCCATGACTGGCTTCTTCACGATCTGGCCGTGCTCGTCCATCCGGGTATCGGTGCCCCGTCCGTCATCCGCCACGGACAAGGAGCCATCCGGATACAGAGTGACGAGGCAGCTTCCTCCGCCTCTGCTCGATGCCTCATCGGCAGCATAGGCAAGCACCTCAAGGACAAGGTGCCACGGGCCGCTGTGCGCGAAATTCTCCGGGCTCTGTCTGATATGTGCCAGGTGATCAAAATCGACGGCGGTGGACCAATCGTGCGTGGTGTTGACCCAGGAACCCTTCGAGACGTCCATCAGGCAAGTATCCAACCGGCTCATGATGACCTAGCGGACGGCTCCCTCAAGAACCGCCCCTCACGGAACTGCGGACAGAACCGTTTTCAACGAGCCCCATCACCGCGGCACCCCGGGCCGCGGCTCGTCGGCGAGTCCGTCCAGTCGCCGAGCAAGGAACCGTGTGCGCCAGCGGCGCACGGTATCTCTGCCGACACCGAGTCGCGCGGCGATCACGGCGTTGTTCCAGCCGTTCGCGCACGCCAGCACGGTGCGTGCGCGATCGGCCAGTCCCTGGGCGGTCGAGCGGCGCTTGGCCCAGCTCTCCAGCGTCAGCCGCTCGGCCTCCGACAACACGACAGGTTCCAGCCGGGTATCGCCCATCCACGCAGCACAGCGCGAGCGCGCTAACCGCCGCAGCAGCACGCCGCAATCTGAAAGAGGGGACGCCTCATGTGGCGACCCACGACCTCAAAACCAGATCACTGGTACGTCCTGCGAGGCGCCGTTCCTAGCGCATCAGCAGTCCTTGCATCCCCAGCCCGTAGTGCACGCGCAGCCGGTGCAGCTCCCACAGGCCCACTGCCGTGACGGAGAGCGGGGCGCCCAGGATGAACACGTACCGGATCACAGTCGGCACGCCCTCGTGGGCGCCGGTGAACATGTCGATCAGTGCCATCTCCCACGCCAACGCCATGATCAGCAGCGGCGGCACCGTCTCGTGGATGTCCGCGGTGCGGAACACGTGCTGGACGGCGAGTCCCACGCCCCAGACAACGAACGGCGTCACCCAGAAGAGGACGAAGAGGGTGAACGCGAGGATGAGGCCTTTCGTCACGGTGAAGTGGCCCTCCACGAGGGGTTCCTGGCCCTCGAAGAACCCTGAGAGCACCATGATCGGGAAGACGGAGGCCGCCGCCATCATGGCCACGATCGCGCCGAAGCACCGCCCCGCCCGGCGCAGCAGGTCCCGTCGCGCCGCCGGAGCGGCCAGTCCATACAGGACGCCGACGACGACCGGGAGGGTCGCCGCCAGCACGAGGGCGCTGGTCCACGACTTGTCGACCTGCTCGTCCGCCGCATCGCTGAGCTTGGGGGCGAGCTTGTAGGCGTAGGACATCCACAGGAACGCGCCCACGCCGACCAGGGTCCTGATCTTCCGCATCCGCGCCACCTCAGGATCCGAGACGATGCCCGGCCGTGACGGGGTGAAGACCCTGCGCGCGGTGTGGATGGGGCCGATCCGCCGCCGCAGCCGGGTGATCGGCCCGCCCGGCGGCGGCACCGGCGGCCCCGGGTAGGGCGGCTGGGGCTGTGGCGGCACGTAGGGCTGGGGCGGATAAGGCTGAGGTGGTTGCGGCTGGTAGGGCTGCGGCCCCTGGGGCGGCTGTCCGCCCGGGTTCCAGTTGCTCATCGTTCGTCCCCCGATATGCGAGTGTGCGCCGCGACGGGCGCGATCGCCGAGTCTATTGAGCACACAGGGTCCGCGCAGCCCTCGCCCCGGGTCGTGCACCCAACGGCCACAATTATGCAAGCACGCTTGCTTGCTTGTTCTATTCGGCGCTGCCATGCCCGAGGCGAGCGTCCCGTGTTCGATCCGACGCGCGTGTTCGACGACCTGCGCGAGGCGAGCGAGGAACTCGACCGGCTGGTGGCCGAGCAGTGGGCGCTCGCCACCCCGGCGCCCGGCTCGAATCTGTTCGTACGCCAGCGCCCTGCGGAGGTGGGGCGGCTGCTGGAGCTGGGGGAGACGCTGCGTCAGGCGCATCGGACGCTGGATGCCGGGCAGCTGAGTGAGGCGAGCCGCCGCAGTACCAGATGATCACCCTGCTGGCGCGGGAGACGGCCGAGCTCGCACAGCAGGCCGGGCTGCTGTTGACGGAAGCGGTGCGACATGAGGTCGAGCAGATCCTCCACGCTGGCCTGGCCGACCCGCCGGTTGCCAAGGAATGGGCGGCGGCCCGGCTGGCCCAAGCGCCGGCCGCAACCGTGGACTTCACCGCCGTCACCCCCGAGATCCTGCCTGAACGCCCTCGGCCTGGCGTCCACGGCCACCAACGGCGTCGCCACCGGATTCATCCGCGAACCGGCGGGCACGTTGAATTCCATGACATCTGGGGGGGAAGTCCTACTACTACCTCACCGACGCCACCGGCAACGTGCTGGGGCTGGTCGATGATGCGGGCAAGCGCACCCACACGTACGCCTACGGCCGGACGGGTCTGCCTCGAGGGACCACTACCGAGGCGGTCCCGCAGCCGTTCCGTTACAGCGGCGCCTACCTCGACCCGACCGGCATGTACAAGATGGGCGCCCGCTCCTACGACCCCCAGCTCGGCCGCTTCACCCAGCCCGACCCCTCCGGGCAGGAACAGAATGCGTACCTGTACGCGTACGGCGACCCCCTCAACAACAGCGACCCCACCGGACTCTTCAGCTTCCCTGACGTATCAGGAGCCCTCGAGTGGGCTTCCCTGACACAGAAGATCATGAGTGGTGACGAGCAGGGGGCCTACGCCTCCAAGGTCGGCATCCTCGTGGGAATCGGCACCGAGGCGGTCTGCGGAGCGGCAGCTGTAGCCGGCGCCGTCCCCACGCTCGGCACTTCCATCGGCGCTGGCATCACAGGCTGCACGGTGCTGTCCATGGGACTCGGAGCGGCAGCGGCTGCCGGAACCGAAGCTGCGCTGTAACCAAGACACCATGAGCGAGTCGGGGATCCGCAAGGATCCCCGACGTGGAGGTCCACATGGTCGAAAAACTGACACTCATTGCGGCGGTTGTGGCCGTTCTCCTCATCGTGCTGGGAGTCTCTGCTCTGAGCCACGGCAAGCCCGCCGCCGGTGCGATTCCGCTCGCCATGGGAGTAGTCATTGCTGCCTGCTCTGTCTGGGTGCTCCGATTTCAGCGGAAGAAAGGCCACGGCAGTTGAGCGGTCTGGTCGGCGCGAAGATGGCCGAATCAGGAATAATCGTTCCGTCACTCGGTGCGCCGACGGAGTTGCCCGGCAACAGGTGCTGGTGCACGTTCGCGTAGTCGCGGGCGACGGCGAGGCGGGCCTCCCACGCGGAGGCGTGCACGGACCACACCATGCCCAGGCTTCAGTTCGCTGACACGCGCAGCCTCCAGGGTCCCGGCCGAGTAGTAGCGGCGTTGATCCGCCACCCGACGCTCCCAGGGGATGGCTGCCGAGACCACCGGGTCAGTCGTCAGGGCAGACGAGATCGCTTCGCGGCGTGACGGTGGCGTGGCGGTCGATCCGGGAGCAACGCTCGATCCGCGCCCACTGCGCGTCGGCCAACAGCACACCCAGACCAACGGTCAGGCAGGTCCTCCAGCTGATCCGGACGCGACGCACGCGAGGCAAGCGCTGTGACGGCATTGCCGGAGAGACAAGCCCCTGACCGCTCCGACGGCGGCACGTGGCGGGCGTGTCGGGGCTTAAGGCGGCTGCTGAGTTCAGGGGCGTAGTGCCGTGGTGGCGGATCGGAGGAGGTGGACGAGGCTGTCGCGTTGGGTGGGAGGCCAGGAGCTGAAGCGGGTGGTCAGGGTGGTGTTGATGGCCTGTTGGAACTGGCCGGTGAGGGCTTCGCCTTGGGGGGTGAGGTGGACGCGGGTGATCCGGCGGTCGTGGGGGTCGGGTTGACGGGTGATCAGGTCGCGTCGCTGAAGCCGGTCGACCAGGCCGGTGATGTTGGTTTTGTCGCAGTGCAGCAGGGTCGCGAGCTCGCCGAAGGAGGGCTGCGAATGCTGGGCGAAACACAGCAGCTGTGCTTGCTGGGGGGTAAGTCCTAGCTGGCGGCTTGCCGTGCTGAACAGGCCGTCGATCTCCATGAAGACGCCGATCAGTGTCTCGACGAGTGCGTCATCAGATGCGGCGGCCATGCCAGGCAGTCTAGTGCCTGGACAGTTGACACCCTCCACCAATTAGTCGATGCTATGGACTATCGATAGTGTCGACTAATTGGAGGGGTCATGCGTACCGAGGATCGGGTCGCGGTCATCACCGGCGGATCACGCGGCATCGGGCAGGCGATCAGCAACCGGTTCGCCGCGCAGGGGATGCGTGTCGTCATCGGCTCCCGCGACCAGGTGACAGCTGCGCGGGCCGTGAACCTGATCAAGGACGCGGGCGGGCAGGCCACCGCAGTGCGTACCGACATCGCCCGCCCCGAGGCAGTCAAGGAACTCTTCGACGAGGCCGAGAATCACTACGGCCAGGTGGATGTGTGGGTGAACAACGCCAGCACAGCGACCTCCGGGCCGCTGGCGCGCGCCACCGATGACGACTTCGACCAGTACCTGCATGCCAACGTCCGGGCCACGTTCATGGCACTGCGCGAAGCCGCCCAGCGCATCCGCGACCACGGCCGCATCATCCTGATCTCTTCCGCACTCACCGTGTCCCCACTGCCCGGCATGGCCCTGCTGGCCGCCAGCAAGGCCGCCGGCGACCAGCTCGCCCGCACCCTGGCCTGGGAGGTGGCCTCCAGATCGGTCACGGTCAACAGCGTCCTGCCCGGCCTCACCCGAACCGACGTCCTCACCACCGTGCCCACCCACGTCATCGACGACGCCAGGACCCGCACACCCCTGGGCCGCATCGGCGAACCAGCCGACATCGCCGACATCGTCACCTTCCTCGCCTCCGACGCCGCCCGCTGGATCACCGGCCAGACCATCAACGCCGCCGGAGGCATGATCTAGGGCCGATCTGGGGCCTGTCTGAAGTCGTGATCAACGGGTGAGATGCCACCTGGCACGATGCGCTCATGAATGCCGATGAATCGTGGGAATCCGTGCCAACTGTCAACGTGCGGCTGTGGCGCGCCGATGCCATCGTGCTGTTCGACTGGCTGATGAGCACCGACCTGAACGCCGTACCGATCACGCACCCGGCTCAGAAGCAGGCGCTCGCAGACCTGCTGTCCCGGTTCGAGTGGGCATGCGATGTAGACATCACGGATTCCACCGCGCCGGAGATCGCCGCAGCCCAGGAAGAGGTGGCCAAGGACATGGGCTGGTAGGCGTCTGGGATGGCGCGTAGAGAACTCACGGACAATGAGTGGGAGTTGATCGGCCCGTTCCTGCCGGACCGGAACTTCCAGATCACGCCCTGTCTGCGTGTGCGTCTGCGTCTGCGTGACCGTGACGGCCGACGCCGGGTTCCGCCGTGCTCACCGCGCTGGCGGGCAGTGCTCAGATCATGCAGTTGCGCGCGGCCGCCCGCAAGCACCGCCGGGCCGGCCACAGGGCTGTGAAGGCCGGGGCCAAGGACCCGTGGAAGGCCTGGCGGTAGTCCGGACTACCGGGAGCCCGCCGCAGGCTGTTGCTTGTAGAAGGACTCCTCCAGGTAGGCGGCCTCGTGCGGCTGGTAGGGCTCCTCCAGGTAGGCGGCCTCGTCGTCGTCGAGTTCGACGTCCACCGCGGCGACCGCGTCGGTCAGTTGGGCCGGCTTGGTGACCCCGACGACGGGCGAGGTCACCGCCGGGTTGCGCATGACCCAGGCCAGGGCGACCTGGGCCGGGGACAGACCTCGCTTGCTCGCGATCTCGTGGACGCGCTCGGCCACCGCCTGGTCCCCGTCCCGGTAGAGGATCTTTCCGCCCGGGTCTGTTGCGGCACGCGCCGTGGCAGCGTCCCGGACCCGCGTCAGCCTGCCCCGCGCCAGCGGGCTCCACGGGATCACGCCGATGCCCTGGTCGGCGCAGAGCGGGAGCATCTCCCGCTCTGCTTCCCGGTGGATGAGGTTGTAGTGGTCCTGCATCGACACGAACCGGGTCCAGCCGTTCAGGTCAGCCAGGTACAGGGCCTTGGCGAACTGCCAGGCGTACATGGAAGAGGCGCCGATGTAGCGGACCTTCCCGGACTTGACCGCGTCGTGCAGCGCCTCGAGGGTTTCCTCGATCGGAGTGTCGTAGTCCCAGCGGTGGATCTGGTACAGGTCGATGTAGTCGGTCCCCAGTCGCTTCAGGGAGGCGTCGAGCTCGGCGAAGATCGCCTTGCGGGACAGCCCGGCCCCGTTCGGGCCGGGGCGCATCCGCATCCAGACCTTGGTGGAGAGAACGACCTCCTCGCGCCGGGTGAAGTCCTTGACCGCCTGACCGACGATCTCCTCGCTGCTTCCGGCGCTGTAGCCATTGGCCGTGTCGAGGAAGTTGACGCCGCTCTCAAGGGCCTGCTTGATGATGTCCCGGCTGGCGTCGGCGCCCAGCGACCAGGGCTCACCGCCCCGGTTCGGCTCGCCGAAGCTCATGCAGCCGAGGGTGAGGGCGGAGACTTCCAGTCCGGTCGTTCCGAGATTGATGTATCGCATGCTGCGGAACCTAGGAGTTGGAGTGCGCCCTAACGCAAATACGTCTCGGTCCGGAATTCGGAGGCGTGGGGCATGTGCGCCTCTGTCAGGTTTCGACCGTTTCGGCGGGAGGACCAGAGCACCCAGTGAGCGTTTCAGCAGGGCCACTGATCGGGTGACGCCGACAGGGTGCGCAACGCACGAGGCTCCCGTGCCGATGGGGGAGGTGTTCGAAGTCCCAACCCGCAGGCACAGGAGCCGCGTTGGTTCCGTATTCTGCACTCGACCTGCCGCACGCCCTCGTCGAGTGGGTAACCATGCTCATCGTCACTCGCGAGGGTGGCCGACGGTGCAAACTTCCGCCGCACCAGCGTGCGCTGGTCGGCCTGGTGTACCTGCGACGCCACGACACCCTCGCCCAACTCGCGGCAGGCTTCGGCATCTCCGTCGGCACCGCCCACGCCTACACCGCCGCCGTCAGCGAGCTGCTCGCCGGCCGCGCCCCGGCCTGCTGCGTGCCCTGCGCGAAGCTGACCCCGACCATGTCCTGCTGGACGGCACCCTCGCGCAGTGCGACCGGGTCGGCGACAGGCAGGCCGACTACTCCCACAAGCACAAACGGCACGGCGTGAAAGTGCAGCTGGTAACCGATCCGGACGGTCGGCTGCTGTGGATCTCACCCGCGCTGCCCGGCTGCGCCCACGACCTGACGGCGGCACGCACCCACCGCATCATCCGGATCTGTGAACGCCAGGGCGTCCCAGTCCTCGCCGACCGGGCCTACAAGGGGAGGCGGCCTATGGGTGACGACACCCCTCAGACGCCCGCCGGGCCGAGAGCTCACAACGACCCAGCAAAACGTCAACCGCGCGCTGTCCGCGGCCCGGGCGCCAGTTGAACGCGGCGTCGCACGCCTGAAGTCCTGGCGCATCTTCCGCAGATCCCGGTGCAGCCCGAATCGAATGACGTCAATCGCTGCTGCCGTCCTCACCCTGGAGCGGCAACGCTGAAAGCGCTCAATCATTCAAGCTTGCGCGACCGTGATCGACGCGGACCTGTCCGGCGCGATCCTGACCCGCGCGACCCTGATCCGCACGGACCTGATCGGCACGGACCTGACCTGCACGTTCCTGTCCGGCGCGGACCTGTCGACAGCTGCATCACCCGGTCGCTGCGGATCCGCCTGACCAGCCCGACAGGAGCCCTGATGCGACTCGGCCCGCAGACGAGGGCGCTGTGGGAGATGTTCTCCGACCTGACGTTCCTCGACGACGCCCACCAATACGCCGTCGGCATGGACGTCCGGTACGCCCTGGGCGACGACCCACCGGTTCGACGGCACCCTGTGCCCGGACATGAGTTGACGCTGGAGCGGCGCGCCCCGGACATCGTCACCGCGGTGACCTGGTCGGCGGACATGTTGCGTGAGGGTCGTGGGCTCCTGCTGGACCTCGTCGGCCGCCCGGATTGCCCGCGATGCCGCGGCCGCGTGGACCGGACAGGTCAACGCCGTAAACCGCCCGCACGGACCGGGTGGACATCGACGCGTTGCTCATTCGGCCCGACGGCCTCGTCGCCTGGGCCTAGCCCACCGGGCGGGACCTCGACGCCACCACGCTGGTGCCTGCGCTGAACACACGGTCCGGCCACCCGGCCTGAGCACCGCATTAACAGTCGTCTCAGGTTCGCTCAGTAGGAAGTCGGCATCCAGACAAGCGATGCAACGCGTATGTAGGAGGCTAGTGATGGCAGTCAACGCAGCGCCGTCCGGGGGAGCGCCGGCCGGTCGGTTGGCAGGCCGGTGGGTGCCCTGGTTGGTGATCGGCTTATGGCTGGTGCTGGCGGCGGGCATGGTGCCGCTGAGCGGAAAGTTGAGCTCGGTCACCACCGACAGCGCCGTGGACACCCTGCCGGCCAGCGCCGAGTCCACCAAGGTGGCGGTTCTGGACGACCGTCTCCCCGGTGGTGACAGCAACACGTTCGTCTTCGTGTACCACCGCGCCGACGGCATGACCGACGCCGACCGCGCGACGGTCGAGCGCCACTACAACACCCTTGCCAAGCGGTACCCCCCGACGGCGGCGGTCGGCGAGGACGACGATGGCTCACCGCTGAGCCCCTCCACCGACCGCAAGGCGATGATGTTCACCCTTGAGGTGAGCACGGCCTACGGCGCACCGGAGGACATCGTCGGCCCGTTGCGTGACGCCGCGAAGGACCGTCCCTCGGGCCTGGAACTCGACGTGACCGGCCCGGGCGCGATCGACGGCGACATGGACGCCGTCTTCGACGGCATCGACGTGCAGGTCCTCCTCACCACCATCGTCGTCGTCACGCTCCTGCTCATCCTCACCTACCGCAGCCCGGTGCTGTGGATCATCCCGCTGCTGGCCGTGGGCGCGGCCGCACTGACCGCGATGGCGACCGTCTACCTGCTCGTCAAGGGCTTCGGCATCGTGGTCAACGACCAGAACTCGGCGCTGCTGACGATCCTGGTGTTCGGCGTCGGCACGGACTACGCGCTGTTGCTCATCGCTCGATATCGCGAGGCACTGCACCACCATGAGAACGTCCGGGTCGCGATGGTCCACGCGCTACGCGGCGCGGCGCCGGCCATCGTCGCGTCCGCGGCCACCGTGGTGGCCGGCCTGCTCTGCCTGCTCGTCGCGGACCTGAACAGCACCAGCGGGCTGGGCCCGATCGGTGCGGCCGGCATCGTGTGCGCGCTGGTGGCCATGCTGACGCTGTTCCCGGCAGTGCTCGTGGTGCTCGGCAGGCGGATCTTCTGGCCGGCCATCCCGCGGTTCAGCACGGCCGTGGAGGAGAAGCCGGGGTTGTGGGGACGGCTCGGCGCCGCCATCAGCCGCCGCCGGTGGGTGGCGACGCTCGGCTCGCTCGGAGTCCTCGGGGTGTTCGCCCTCGGGCTGATGGGCAACACCGGCGCCCTGCGGGAGCAGGACCAGTTCCTGTCCGCGCCGGAATCGGTCGCCGGGTTCACCGTTCTGCGCCAGCACTTCCCGGAGCTCGGCGGCCAGCCGATGACGGTCTTCACGCGGCCCGCGCACCAGGAGCGGGTGCTCGACGTCGTCAAGGACACTCCCGGGGTGGCCCTGGCCATCCCGGAGCAGACCAGCGGTGGCTGGGCCAACATCTCCGTGTTCCCGAAGGACGCGCCGGACACCGCCGCGGAGTACGACACGATCAAGCGGGTGCGCACCGCGGTGCACACGGTGCGCGGGGCGGAGGCGATCGTCGGCGGGCCGAGTGCGGAGAACCTCGACACGGAGGTGACCACTAAGCGCGACGAGAAGCTGGTGATCCCGCTGGTGCTCGCCGTCGTCCTGATCATCCTCGGGCTGCTGCTGCGCGCGATCGCGGCCCCGCTGGTCCTGATGGCCACCGTGATCGTCTCGTTCGCCGCAGCCTTCGGCGGCAGCGTGTTCGTCTTCGACACGATCCTCGGGTTCAAGGGCATCGACTCTTCGGTGCCGCTGCTGGCCTTCCTGTTCCTGGTGGCGCTCGGCGTCGACTACAACATCTTCCTGGCCAGCCGGGCCCGGGAGGAGACCGTGCGTCTCGGCACCAGAGAGGGCATGCTCAAAGCCCTCTCGGCCACCGGTGGCGTCATCACCTCGGCAGGCCTGGTCCTGGCGGCCACGTTCGCGGTCCTCGCCACACTTCCGCTGGTGATGCTGGTCGAGGTCGGGTTCCTGGTCGCCTTCGGCGTGCTGCTCGACGCGCTACTGGTGCGGTCGGTCCTGGTGCCCGCCCTCACCCTGCTGATCGGCCGGCGGGTCTGGTGGCCGAGCCGCCTGTCCCGTCCATCGGCGCAGCTGCCGGACGGTCAACAGCCGCTCGCCGAAGACGAGGAGCCCGCGCTGCAACGGTGAGCGCGGCGGCACGGACGAGATCCGGGACGGGCCCAGGCCCGTCCCGGATTTTTTTCATGGGCCCGACGGGCGCCGCCCTTTGGTCCTGCGCCGTGCGGCCGGGGCTGGGGTCGACGCATCCCGGGTCCCGCCCCGACGGTGAGCCGCACGGGAACATGCCCGAGGACCGCCGTCCCTCGTCATGCGCCGCGCCGCCGGGCGGGTCAGCACGCCGTGGTGTCCTCCCCGGCGGTGAGCCGCGCGGTCGGGGCGGGCGGGGCCGCGGCCGGAAGGTCGACCCGAAGCAGCGCGCCACCGCGTGCGGAGCGGGCGACGCTGGCCCGGCCGCCGTGGGCGTCGACGACCCGCTGCACGATCGACAGCCCCAGACCGGATCCCGGCAACGCCCGGGCGCTGTCGGCACGGTAGAACCGGTCGAACACCCGCGGTACGTCGGCGGCGTCGATGCCCGGCCCGGCGTCGTCGACCTCGAGCACCACCGAGGCGTCCTCGGCACGGAGCCGGACCTGGACCGGCTGGTCCGCGGGGGACCACTTGCCGGCGTTGTCGATGAGGTTGAGCACCGCCCGCTCGAGCGCAGCGGGACGCCCGCTCACCCACACAGAGGTCACGTCGAGCGCGACCTCGACGTCGGGCGCGCGGGAACATGTCCGGGCCGCGGCGGCCGCCACCACGTCAGCGAGGTCGAGCAGCTCGGTGCTCTCGTCGCTGACGTCACCGCGCGCCAGGTCGGTCAGCTCGGCGACAAGCGTGCTCAACTCGGCCACCTGGGCGCCGAGATCGTTGAGCAGCCGGGTCCGGCTCTCCGCCGGCAATGCGCTGTCCAGGGTGCCGCGCCGATCGAGCCGGATCAGCAGCTCGACGTTGAGGCGCAGGCTGGTGAGCGGGGTCTTGAGCTCGTGGGCGGCGTCCTCGGCGAGCAGCCGCTGGGCCCGCCGGGAGTCCCGGAGCGCGGCGAGCATGTCGTTGATCGACTGGATCAGCCGCCGGATCTCCCCACCGCCCTCATCCGGGATGTCGGCGTCGAGATCCCGGGTGTGCGCGACACGTACCGCGGCGGCGGTCAGCCGGTCGATCGGGCCCAGCCCGGTCCGCGCCACGGCCCGCCCTACAAGGGTGCCGCCGAGCACGCAGAGCAGCCCGATCAGCAGCATGCCGAACCCGAACTGGTTGATCGGGCTGTCGTCGGCGACCTGGGCCACCTGGACCGCGCCGTCGCCTGCCCGCAGCGTGTAGATGAGGTAGCCGTCCTCATCGCTGTCCTTCGACTCCATCAAATCGGCCGACGCGCCCTGCGCCACGCGCCCGGCGTGCTCGCTGACGGGGGGCAGCACGGGTTGGCCTGCCGGCGTCCGGGTCGAGCCGTCGGGCAGGATGACCCGCACCAGCCGACCGGATCCTGGATACGGCGGTAGCTGGACCTGCGCCAGACCGGCGCGCTCCGCGTTCGTCGCCAGGACGCGGGAGTCGGCGCGCAGCTGGTTCTCGGCGGCGTCCCGCAGCTCCCAGCCCAGTAGTTCGCTGGCCACCTGGAAGGCCACGAACACGCTGAGCGCGATGGCCGTCGCCGCGATCACCGTCAGCCTGCTCCGCAGGGACCGTTGGCGCCACCATCGGGTCAGCCGGCGCGGTTCCCGGCCGGCGGGCCTGCTCACGGAGGAGTCTCCCGCAGCACGTAACCCAGGCCGCGCAGCGTGTAGATCAATCGCGGCTCACCCTCGGCCTCCATCTTGCGGCGCAGGTAACTCACATATACCTGGAGGTTGTTGGCAGTGGCGCTCATGTCGAAGCCCCAGATCGCCTCGAACAGCGCATCGCGGGTCAAGACCCGGGTCGCGTTGCTCATGAGGACCTGCAAGAGGGAGAACTCGGTCCGGGTCAGACGCAGCGGCCGCCCGCCCCGCCACGCCTCGAACCTGTCGGGATCGAGCCGGACATCGGCGAACGACAGGATCTGCGACTCGTCGTCGGACTGCGTGCGCCGGCGCAGCAGGGCCCGCACCCGGGCCAGCAACTCCTCGGTGGCGAACGGCTTGGGCAGGTAGTCGTCGGCGCCCGCGTCCAGCCCTGTGACCCGGTCGGAGACCTGGTCACGGGCGGTCAGCATCAGCACCGGCAGATCCCGGCCCGCGGCCCGCAACCGCCGGCAGGTCTCCAGCCCGCCGAGGCGGGGCATCATCACGTCGAGGATCAGCAGATCCAGCGTGTCGCCGTCGGCCCCGACGATCCCGTCGAGCACGGCGAGACCGTTGGCGACGGTGCTGGTGTCGTAACCCTCGACCTGGAGCACCCGCTCCAGCGAGTCACGGATGGCCGCTTCATCATCCGCGATCATGATCCGCACGCCGGCCCGCCCCCTTCCAGTCGATGTTTTTTGCCGCTCATTGTCTCCGATCACCCTGAGGCCAGGCTTAGAGCGTCGCTGGGGACCGCGCTCTCACGGTGCCTAGGGCACGCTCCTCGTCGAGGGCCGCTGGTACTGCCCGTCCATGTCCGCGCCCTTCATCAACGCCACCATCCACCTGCACGCCGAGCGGATCAGCCACGGGCAGAAGGGACCTCCCTGTCCAGCACAAGGCACTCAGCTCGAACCGGCCTGAGCCGCTGCCGTCCGCAGCCAGGGCAGTGAGTACACCTGAACTCGTCCGTGTAGAGCGCCCTGCCGCCCACCAACGCGCAGGTTCCGGCGACTGAGCCGCCAGAAGTTTGCGAACCTGCCTGCTTTGCACGGCGGCGCTGTCGACCTGGGTGGGGCCGTGTTCGCTGGGTGGCCTGGTGTTGTGCTGCCAGATGATCCGGGTGCGCCGGTACTGCTCCTTGAGCCGGGCTGCGGGGAGTGCGCTGGCCGCGGCTTCGGCGACGGCGCGGCGGTCACGCGATGGGTGCGGCTCGGGACCTGCGGGGTGCAGCGCGGCATGCCGCTTACGCCGCCGGCCAGGCCGCAGTTGTCGCGCACGTCGCGGCGCAGGAGCCGGGTGCGGCTGCCTGTGCGATCAAGGCCGCACGTGCTGCCGCGCCAAAGGGCGAGAGCGAAGTGCCAGCGGCCAGTTGGTTTTCCCACTCGCGGTCACTTCGATTCCCCACTGACGGCCACTTCGTGTACGCAACGTGAAGACACCCCCGGCGGTGTTCGCCCCACCACGGCAAGATCGGAGGCAGGTCGCTGAGACCGCGGGCCGGCCGCTTCGGCATCGGCGACTCCCCATCGTCCCCGTCCCAACGGCGCGCGTACTGGACCGGAAGGCTGCCCCAGCCCCAGTAGGGAACCGGGCGGTCGGGCACCTCGCCGAGTTCCTCGAGGGGATCAATACGTTTCTCCGCCACCGTGCACAGGTGCGCCCAGGCATCGCCCATATCAAAGACATAGGCGAACTGTTCGCCGGCCTCCAGCCTGCTCAGCTTGGTCACATGGCCGTCCACGGTGCCGTCCGGAGCCTCCCCGTCCCACCAGTCCAGCGGGCTGACGCGGGCGGCGTCGGACAACGTGAACAGGTGCAGGTGAGCCAAGTCCCAGCGCGCGAAGGCGAGATCGATGGCCGAGGCGAGCCGCGCGAAGGAGTGCGACCGAGCAGCGGCGAACACCCGGCCGGGACGCGGCCACAGGTCCGCACCGTGACCGGAGACCAACTCCACCCGGATCGACAGCCAGGTACGAGCCACGTCAATCCCCCATGCGCCAGATCGGCGAGCCAGCACCCAGGCTACTGAGTGTGACTGCCCACTGGGGAATCGGGCTGGCTGTACTTGGGAGATTTCTGCTGGCCGCCGTCACACGCGGCCGAACCGGAGGAACAGCTGAGCCGAGCCCGAGCGGAACTGCGCGAGGCCACCGAGGAGGTCGGCCGGGCGGACACCGCGGTGAAGGACGCCGTCCCAACCGCCCTCACCGACGACGCATAGCCGATCCCTGTGGGACGCCATCGGACCCGTCGATGCCGGTGATGCGGCCGGATCCGCCGGGCCGACCGATGGACAGGGAGCGAGCGGCGGGTTCGGCCAGTCGGCGTGACCAGGCTGTTTCGGGGCACTCGGGAGCTACGGCAGGTCACATCAGGAGGTAGATCATGATCGCGCTCGGCATCATTCTTCTTATCGTCGGTTTCCTCACCGGCATATCGATCCTGTGGACTCTCGGCATCATTCTTGCCGTGGTCGGCGCCGTCTTCTGGGCCATGGGTTCCATGGGGCACGCGGTCGCCGGTCGACGCCACTATTGGTGACCGTACCGTTCACCGGTCGGCGCCCTCGTGCTGAGCGGGCGTCGCCTGCAAGCCCGGGCCTTGTGGGGCAGGGGTCCATGAGACAGCGAAGGATCCTTGTCCCCGCAGGGCGAGAGCGGCCGTAGGTCTCAGAACGCGTAACGCACCCGCAGCCACGGCACATGGGTACTGAGGAGTCCGCGCAGGGTGTGCACGGCTTTCGGCTTTGATGGGGTTGCGGTAGCGGACGTTGGCGGCGCCGTTCTGCGAGCGCTTGCCCTGTTGCAGCTCGGGCTGCCCCAGCAGGTCCTCGGCGCGCGGATGCCAGCCGAGGTTGACCTGGTGCAGGTGCTCGTTGTGGGTCAGCATGATGACCTCCGCCGCGGCCTGCTGCTTGACTCGCTGCGGTACGACGTCGTCGACCTGCCGCAGGAGCTCGGTCCAATCGTCCTGCCATCCGGGTCGCAGGACGACGGGGGAGAGGTTGAAGTGGGCTTGGTACCCGGCCTCCGCGAAGTCGGCCGCGGCGGCGATGCGGTCGGCCACCGCCGAGGTCCGCAGGTCCAGCAGCCGGGCATCGGCCGGGGGCACGATCGAGAAGCGGATCCGGGTGCCGCCGCGGGGGTCCAGTGCCAGCAGATCCGCGTTGACGAACTTTGTGGCGAAGGACGCCTTGACGTGCGGCCACTGGCCGAAGGCGGTGACAAGGTCTGCGGTGTTGTCACAGATCAGCGCGTCCACCGAGCAGTCGCCGTTCTCGCCGATGTCGTACACCCAGGCCGTCTCGTCGCACTGGTTGGGCTCCCCGTTTACGGCCCGGGCGGGCGATGTGCCGTGCCGATACGGAGGGACATCCGCTGAGGGTGCCGCAGGGCGATGTCGTTGGATGCGAGTCGGGGTGCGAGCTGCTGAACTCCGCTGGTGACACGATGAGTTGGCAGTACGGGAGGGGGGAGTTCATTGCTCCTGGCAGCCGGCCGTTGAGGGGCCCACATAGACGAAGCCTCATCAGCCCGCCATCTCGTCGAGGCGCTGACCGCCCTGATCGAGGATGGTCTCATCGCGCCTCAGCCGGTCATGCCTCTGGCCCCGAGGATCTGGCAGACACCGCCGCCGCATTGGGGCGAATGCTCCGAGCACTGCGTGCCAAGTGAGCCCTGAGCGGCGGATACAAGCAACCCCGAAGCGCACCGTGGAGTCTTCCAGCACAAGCGCTGCGACAGGCGACGAGTGAACGGAAACGCTGGAGGGTGCCCACATGAGAAGTGAACCCAATTTGTACCTGATGGTTCCTCACGACTTCGATGATTCCGACGCGGATTCGCAAGTCCACCCCATGGCCCGAAAGTTGTTCTTCGGTTCGGCCGTGGCGGAGCCCTTCGAGGAAGCCGCCAAGTGGGTCGCCGCGCATGACGTCCGCGTGATCGATACCTCTTGGGAAATCGCTCCCGCCGATGAAGAGTTTTCGTACGTGTTGAGCCTGTACTTTTCCTTCGAGGACGACGGGATAGAAGAAGGTGAAGACTGATTGATTGAGGAGACCTGGGCCCTCCCCCTGTGACCCTCGACGGCACGATACGGATCTTCATGTCGGAATCGCCAACACGTCGAAGATGGGAAACCCTGTCCGATTCAGGAGCAGGGGCGCTGTCATCCGATCAGCTGGCCTTCTCAGCTCCCAAAGGTGGTCGCCAGTAGCTGAAGCTACGATCCGCGGACCATTGACTTTGGGGGGAAATCATCACTGACACACCGCCACCACCGTTCTATCCACCCGCACCGTCCGCGCCCTCGAGTCCACCAGAGAAGTCCCGCAACGGGGTCGTGATCGCTGCGGCCGCGGTAGTGATCGTTACCGTCATTGCCACCGGAATTCTGGTGGCACGGAGCCCTTTCCAACCTCACGCGGAGGCGTGTTGAAGGATGAGGACGGCTTGGACGATCGCGGTGATGCGGTTGGTGCTGCAACGGAGCTTTCGTAGGAGGCGCCAGTCCTTCAGGGTGGCCATGGCCTGCTCGCCGAGGCAGCGAATCTTGGCGTGTGTGCTGTTGTGCCGGCGCTGCCAACGGCCTCTTGCAGGACAGCCGTAGACGGTGGTTGATCGGTGTCGTAGCCGTCAGCGTTGCCGTCAAAGACACCAGGAGCGGGAAGCCGGAGACGGCCGCATAGATCGAGCCGACCAACCCTGCGCTGGCCACGCCTGCCAGGTCCGCCTGAACAAGCCGCGCAAGCCAAGCACCCCGCGATCAGTGGCCGCAGGGCTGTTCTATGTGCAGACGGTCGAGTTCCCGTGCCCGCCGAGCCAACTCCGCGCTCACTGCTCAGGCAGTAGCCCACTCCTCTATGACCGATGCAGTTTCCTCGATACAGCTGTCAACGGCCTCGACGAACGATGCAGCGTCGTGCGACGGAAAATAGATCGGCACGAGTCCAAAGAGTGGCTGATTTGCATCCACTCTCGCCAGGTCGACGCGAGAGTCTAGGTTGTAGTGCATCAGGGTGTTGCGGAACGGCTTTGCTGAGCGATCCATAATCAGGCTTGCCGACCACGTGCCCGTGATCTTCTCGATAAGCCTCGTGGACTGCGTGGTGAGGTCACCGGGTCGTTCGTCATGAAGCATCTGCAAGCTGCCAAGAACCTGGTACAGGGTCAGAAAGCGTATCTTGAATACGGTGTACTCGACCTCATTCGCATCTGCGCCCAGCCCGACCATCGAGTCGACGAAATTCATCAAACCCCGGAAAACCATCAGTAGCCGGTTGATGTCTAGCGTACCCTTGCCATTAAATACCTGACCGTAGTACTTAGTCGATCGAACGTCGTTGTCCCGCTGATCAAAGCGCATCGGATCGAGATGACTCACAAAGGTCTTCGCGCCTGAATCGGTCCTCGCGCCCAGCCCGCGGAAGTAACGGCCGTACTCTTCGTAGACGGATTGCAGATTCGGACCCGACCCCGTTTCCAGTAGTGCGACAGGATTAAATCCCAGATGGAACGTGGCGGCATGCGTTGTCGAGATAATCCTTCCGTCGTAGCTATAGAGACCCAAGTCTGTCTCTAGAAAGCGGGCGGCCTTAAGCCACGTGTTGTTAAGGAACCTATCCGCGTGTGCAGGCGAGATCTCGTCACGGAAGTACGCAAGCTGCCCTTCAATGCCGCGCCGGTTGTCCTCGAAAAGCTTCAAACTGTGGCGCGAACGCGCCACGATTGCTTCGGCGTCAGCCGACAACAAGGCGGGCAAGGCAGGATCAATGCGCTTGAGCTTGCTATACGACTCATGTACAAACAGTGACAGGTACGGCGCCAAACAGAACATGATGGTACCGCTGTGTCCGGAGGCTCTCGATGCACTCAAATCGCGACTGAATCGGCCGACATAGGCAGCATCACTTCTTATGCCGAGCGCCACCACATCATCTTGAACTGTCATTATTCCCTCTTCTTTCGATCAGAATCATTCTCGGTGCACCTGACATCATCACAATGACCCAAGTCATCCGTACGCTAACGGTGGCTGCTAGTGAGAATTCTTCACACCTACCCCTGACCTATTGGGTTCGCCTACGCTGGGTACTTCCTCATGAAGGCTTCTACTCCACCGATGAGCCGACGTACCTGATCGCGGTCGTAGTCGGCGTAGTCCCCGTGGGCTGCCTTGTTCCGGAGGTCCATCCAGGCGGTAACTTCCTTCTGCTGCAAGCCGTCGTACACTCCAGCCTTCTTGAGGTCGGCGTTCATAGTGTCGGCCTTCTTTGGCTTGCCTGCCACTGCCGTCGTCACATTGTTCTTCGCGCACAGAGCGCGCACATGAACTTCAAGGGACGTTCCCGTGATGACGGCCGCGGCGTCCTTGTATCCCTTGGCAAGCAGCCCCTCCGCCATTTCCAAGTAATCGCGGTAGGTATCGGCGTGCACCAGCTCAACGACCGATTCAACCCACCCGGCGACCAAATCGTCACGTAGTCCCAGTGCGACGATGCGCACTTCTCTGAGTCGATAAGGCTGTACTCTACGGCGGGCAGTGTCAAGCTGCTTCATATACATAGAGGTCGGTCGCGTAGCCCGCTCGATTGCGGCTTCGAGCCGGTTGCTGAGAACAACGGGGTCGTCTGCCCCGTCATGCAGGAGAGACCAGTTATCGTTCCGTGCGTAGTTTTCGGAAGCCTTGATCAGAAAGTTGAGCTGCTCGACTACCTTGTCGATGTTGGCCATCGTTTAGTCCCCTTGTCTGCGCGCTATGCCGAGTACTTCAGCATGAAGTCCCGCACGCCATCAATGAACATACGTACCTGGTGTTCGTCGTAGCTTTGGTAGTCACCGTGAGCCGCCTTGTTGCGCAGGTCCATCCAGGCCGTAATCTGCTTTTGCCGTAGTCCGTCATAGACGTCAGCCTTCTTCAGGTCGGCGTTCATGACGTCGGCCTTCTTCGGTGCACCACGGGCCAGTTCGATGTCTACGCCATATTTAACACAGAGCGTTCGCACATGAACTTCCAATGACGTACCTGTGATGACAGCTGCGGCGTCCTTGTACCCCGATTGCAACAACGTCTCTGCCATATCCAGGTAATCGCTATGGGTGTCAGCGTGCGCCATCTCAACAACTGTCTCCACCCATCCGGATGCCAGATCGTGATGGAGGCCAAGAGCAATGCTAAAGACCTCGCGAATCTTCAGCGAGGTTCGCTTTTGTTCCCGATAGACATCTAGCTGCCTTACGTAGCTACTACGAGGAGGTGCAAAGCGATCGATAGCGGTTTCGAGACGGCTCACAAGGGGCTTGGCTCGATCAGAGGCCAGTACTCCTTCGGTACGGGTGCTGATCATTTCTCGGTACTCAGCAATAAGCTCATCAAGCTGAGCCGTCATCCTCGCTACGTCCATCAACTCGCAGCCTCCGTGTGGTAGTTGATCATCGAAGAACGGATCAGGATATGACCCGACAGCGCCCTCGCGCCAGTGGATTGCCGAGGTCCACCGAACCGGCGCGGCCTGCTAGACCGTGTATCGAAAGTGGATCTTGGGCAGTGAGCCTTTCCAACCTGACGGGTGGTTGGGCTGGCAGCCCTGGCGGAGGGCATGAAGAAAGCTCCTGGTAGACGGGTTCACGACCAAGATCACCAGTCCGCCAGGAGCTTTCGCGTGCTTGTCTACCCGTCCGGCATCGATCTGTCCAGCCGCACTCTGCGGCATCTTTCCGGTCTTCTCGCAGATCACCGTCGTCGGATCGGTTCGCGCTGGCGTCGCCTGACCTGCGGTCGGCAGGCCCTGCTCGTCCTGGCCCACCTACGCTGCGGCGACACCTACGCCCGCCTTGCCGCGGGCTTCCGCATCGGGATCGCCACGGCCTACCGCTACATACGCGAGGCCGTCGACCTACTGGCCGCCCTCGCGCCCACGCTGCAACAGGCCATGACGACCGTCCGGAAGAAGGCGTACGCGATCCTCGACGGCACCGTGCTACCCATCGACCGTATCGCCGCCGACCAGCCGTACTACTCCGGGAAGAAGAAGCACCACGGGATGAACGTGCAAGTCCTCGCCGATCCCGCCGGGCGCCTGATCTGGGCCTCGGACGCACTGCCGGGAGCCACACACGACCTGACCGCGGCCCGGAACCACGGCATACCCGCCGCCCTCGCCGTAGACGACATCAAGTGCTGGGCCGACAAGGCGTACCTGGGCGCCGGCCCTGCGCTCCGTGTCCCGATCCGTGGCAAGCACCTCCGTGGCTGGCGCCGACACCACAACCGCGATCACGCCAAGATTCGCAGCCTCGGCGAACGCGCCATGGCCATACTCAAGTCCTAGCGGCTCCTGCGGAAGCTCCGCTGCAGCACCACCCGGATCACAGCCGCCGTCCGTGCCGTCGTCGCCCTCGAACTCGCCACCTGATCAAGATGGAAAAGGCTCACGGTCCGACGGCAGTGGCCCGGACACGTCGACAGCGGCCTCTTCGAGTGCCCCGAGTTCCCCTGTCACGGAGGAGAGTGCCGAGGAGGTGGACGCGGAGCCGACGTATGCCGAACTCGGTTCGGACGACTTCCCGATCGAGTTGCAGACCACGTCTCGGCAGTGCTTTGGATCGGCAGGCTGTCTCCTCACCGTCGAGCCGGACCTGACGCTGGTCGGGGACAGCGCCGACATCGACCCCGATGTGGTGTACGAGATCACCTACGAGATCGAGGGAGACGAATCGGGACCGGTGGTCGCGACGGCCGAGCTGACGAACCAGGACGACCTGACATTCACCCCGTCGCGGATCAGTACCGATTCGTCCTCGACGGATGTGAAGGTGGAGATCACCCAGGTCGACAGTCACCGCTAGACCGGGCAACGGAAAGACGGTCGACCTCGGGGGCATGCCACATTGACGGCTATGTCCGAGGTCGACGACTTCCTGGCTGATGTCCTGCCGCGCTTGCGTGTGGCGGGGATCGCGCTGCACCGGGTCGATGCCCGCCCTCGCAAGGCCCTGTGGTCGCAGGGGGATCCGGTCACCTTGTTCGGCGCCGAGGCGAGCCGTACCGCTGGTCGGAGGTGAGCCTCAGGTTCGACTGGGTGGCCGGCCGCTTAACCGAATGCACATCGTTGGAGTGGTCGCCATTGAGCGGATCACTGCCACGGCCAGCGGTGTCCCGACGTCCTACGCCTCGCGAGCGACCACGGTCTTCCGTGAGGAAGGCGGTACTTGGAAGGCAGTCCACCGCCACGGCGATCCGTGCCGTCAGGGCGAGTGAGCCTCTGCATCAGCCCGTACCTGTTGATCCGGCGCGCGGTCAGCACACGGAACCTTGCGATTGCGCAGCCAGGTCACGAGCCTCTCCTGCCGGTCCGGCGCAGAGTCGCCGGAGTCTGATAGCCGGTCAATAGCATGAACAGGCTGGCGATGGTGAGGTCCAGTGCCCACTCGAGGGGGAGATGCCAGTTGAGCTGGGCGCGGAGCGGGCTGAGGGTGTGGGTGCGGTCGGCGACCAGGCCTGTGCGACGGCCGGTGAGGATCCGGAGGTCGGCGAGGGTCTCGTCGCTGGTGTGAAAAGGAGTGCGGCCCTGGTCGGCGCTGACGACGGTGGCATCGGTGCTGCTTTCGCCGAGATGGTCGTCCGAGTCGGGCGTGGATTGCCCGGCCAGAGATGTAGTGCACCGGCGGATCGTGATCGAGGAGGATCGCGACGACCAGGGCGTGCCGCTCAGTTCGCTGGGTGGCCCGGAGCGATGTCATGGGTGTCGCTCAATGTCAGCACGGGGGTGCGGCTGCCCGTGAGACCTTCCGCCGCCTCAGGGGTGAGCAGGAAACCGACGTGGTCGCCGCCATCGATCCGGTTCTCCACGCGGCCGACAAACCAGGCGGGAGCCTCGTCCAGAACCGGTAGACCGCCCGGTCCCGCGTGCCACGGGACCTGGGTGAACTTGTCGGTGTGGTCGCCGGTTTCACCGCCGAAGAGCCGGGCCAGCCGGTCCTGGCCGTGGTGCAGAAGATGGACCGCGAGTCGGTCGGCGCGCTCGGCTACACGGTAGGTCCGGTTGGCTTTGGACAGCCAGACCATGAACCGGGCGGGCCGAATCGAGCACTGCGAGGCGAATCCGACCAGACATCCGGCCCTTTCCCCGTCGGCCTGCGTGGTCACGACGTACATCGGGTAGTCGAGCAGATCGGTGAAAGGGTCGAGATCGGTCACGGTATTCGTCTCCCCGTTCAAGAGATGGGATATAGGTCAAGCATTCACCAGCTCTGTGCCCCGCGCTCGCGGTGTGCGAGGGACCCGCCGATCTCCTCGACCGCCTGACTGACATCTTCGGCCAGATCGGCAGCCCCGAGCAGGAGTTCTACGTCTCCGACTTCCCAAAGCCCGGCCGCGCCGAGGCGGAGATCGAGCCCGACGTCCGGGGCTGGCTCGCGGGCTTCTACGCGGCCCTGTCCGCCGACACCATGCCCGCCCAGGGCGAGCCCGACCCCCACTTCGTCGCCCGCGCCGACGGCCGGCTGCGCGACCGCTTCCCGACAGGGGTTCTCCCGGCCTGGGTGAGCAAGGACGACCTCGACGTCTACGCCGGGGAGTTCGAGCGCACCGGCCTGACCGGCGCCCTCAACCGCTACCGCAACATGGACCGCGGCAAGGGCGGCGCAGGCGGCCATCCCACGTACGGCAGCCCGCCGAACGGGACCGACGGCACCGACGGCACCCCCGGAGCCGACGCGCTAGTGCTGGCGGGAGCCAACGGCCACGCCGTGATCACCTGGTAGAAGGGGCGGGGGCAGGTCAGAAAAGGTGAGTGTGAGTACCTGTGTCCGAACCTCGGTCTGGTGGTGACGGCATGAAGCGTCGCGCTGACGTGGGCGGCTGACGCTGGCGTGACCGCGCCGATTTCTGCGCGTTGGGTGGGGTGACATTCGTGCATCGAAACGTCGTGCGGTTCCCTGTTCTCGCCGGCGTGGAGTTGGGAACCGCTATCGCCGAGTGCGTGACGCGCTGGATGCCGACGTCGACTTCACCGCGGTCCTGGCCGGTACCGACGCGATCGCCGTCGGCGCGATGGCAGCCCTGCGCGAGGCGAGCCTGCGGGTGCCCCGTGACGTCTCGCTCATCGGCTTCGACGACGTTCCCTATGCGGCGGATCTGACGCCGTCCCTCACCACGGTCCGGGTCCCGTACGAGGAACTCGGGGGGACCGCCGTACGCCTGGCGCTCGACTGCGAGGATGCCATCACGGGCGACGACCATGTCGTCCTGAGCACCCAGTTGGTGATCCGGGAGTCGGTGCGGCCGCACAAGTGAGGTGACGGCGAGCGCCGTCGTCCACCCGCTCGACCGTTCGAAGCGCCGTGCCTCCGGAGCTTCCCGTTCACCCGAGGACCCACGCCCATGACCCTCCACGCCTGGCACCGGACCGAGCTGTCCCTCATCGCCGAACGCGACCACCCCGACCCGTACCCGGACGTCGAGCTGTGGGCCGACTTCACGCACCGGCCCACCGGAATCGTCCTGCGTCGCCCCGCCTTTTGGGACAGTGGCTCCACCTGGCGCCTGCGGTTCGCCGCGCCGGCTCCGGGAGTCTGGACGTGGCACACGGACGGCAACGTCGACGACTCCGGACTCGTCGGCCGCACCGGTGAACTCACCGTGGCGGCGGCCGAGTCCGCCCGTCGCTTCGAACGCCACGGCTTCTGGCGCATGTCCCCGGGCGCCCGCAGCCTGGTGCACGCCGACGGCACGCCCGCCCTCCTCGTCGCCGACACGGCCTGGGCGCTGCCCTGGCGGGCCACGCCCGATGACGTGCGCATCTACGCCGCGGACCGCGCCGCGAAGGGGTTCAACGCCGCCCTGCTCATGAGCGTGCAGCCAGACATGCACGCGAGAGGCCCCCGCGACCGTACCGAGGACGAAGGCTTCGGCGTCGGCTTCGAAGACCTGGAGCACGGCCGCCTCGCGCACCTCGACCCCGCCTACTTCCAGTATCTGGACGGGCTGTTGGACATCCTCCACGATCACGGCATCGTCCCCGTCCTGCAGCCCGTCTTCCAGGGGTTCGGCTGGAAGGGACGGTCGGTGGCGGGCACGGTGGTGTCGCCGGAGGAATACGCGCGCTACTGCCGCTACCTGGTGGCCCGTTACGGCGCCCGTCCCGTCGTCTACCTGGTGGGCGCGGACGGTTCCGGCGAGGAGCCGCAGGTCGCCGCCGGCGGCGAAGAGATCGAGGCGTGGGACGCGTACGGCCAACCCTGCGGCCTTCACTACCGGCCGCACGGCCGTGGCCGCGCCCATCAGGACGCCGTCTGGCTCGACTTCCAGTGGTGCCAGACCGGCCACTTCGGAGAGCACCTGCCCGAGCGGGTCGCCGACATGTGGCGCAACGAACCGGACAAGGGCGTCGCCAACGGCGAACCCACCTACGAGAACTCTGGGGAGACGGGGAAAGCCGCCGGCTGGTGGCAGGGCCACGAGGCCTGGTCCAACCTGTGCGCCGGCGGCACCATGGGCGTCGTCTACGGCGCGGGAAGCCTGTGGCAGTGGCGACTGCACGCCGAGGAGGGTGACCACGAGCCGTACTTCCTCGCCCCGGACTGCGGCTGGCGGGAAGCGCTGGACTTCGAGGGCTCCCGCTACGTCGGCCTGGTCGGCCGTGTCCTGGACGGGCTGCCGACGACTGACATGCGCCCGGACCGGGACCGCGCGATGGCCGGCAGAGCCCTGAACTCCCCGGACGGCACCCTGTACATCGCCTACGCCGAACACGGTGGACCGCTGCGGCTGAACCCCGAGACCGCGAAGACGTTTCCGCGCTCCTACCGGGTCGTCGATCCGCGGACGGGAGAGACGGTGGGCCAGGGCGTGCGCGGCGCCGACGACCTGACCGTTCCGGGCAAGGGCGGCACGCCACTCGTCTTCGTCTGTCACGACGCCTGACGGCTTGGGCAGAGGCGCCGCGGCGGGACCGGACGGTGGACGCCGCCGTGCCGCGACGGTCCGTCCGCGGGAGGTGTAGTCGACTACACCTCCCGTCCGGGAGGCCACTCCCTCGCGGCGGCGCACGGACCGCGAGATCGTCGAGGTGTGCGGGCGCCTGAACGGAGGCCCCTGAGGACGCCGAACCCGTGGGGACGGGGATCGGCGCCCAGCACCAGAGACCGCAGCACCCGCAGAAGCGGTCCCCAAGGAAAGGTTCCCCCCCTCCATGGCCACGATGAAGTCCCTCTGGACCGCCGGTGTCGGCAAGGTCGAGGTGCTGGACGTCGAGCGTCCCGTACCCGGCCCGAAGGACGCCCTTGTCCGCATCCGCGCCTGCGGCATCTGCGGTACCGACGTGTCCTTCCTGCACATGGGCGGCATGCCCGCACGGGCGCATCTGGGCGGGGAACTGGTCCCGGTGCCGCTCGGCCACGAGCCGGCCGGGGAGATCGTCGAGGTCGGTGCCGAGGTCACCGGCCTCAAGGCGGGCGACCGGGTGGTGGTCGACCCGACGGACCACCCCAGCGGCCTCATCGGCTGCGGCGGCCGGTACGGCGCGATGAGCGAGTACCTGCTCATCGAGAACGCCGAACTCGGCAAGAACCTGGCGACCTTCCCCGACACCGTGCCCTTCGCGGTCGCCGCGCTGAACGAGCCCATGGCCGTCGCCCGGCACTGCGTCAACCGCTCGGAGGCCGGCCCGGACGACCGGGTCGTCGTCTTCGGCGCCGGCCCGATCGGACTCGGGGCGGCCATCTGGCTCAAGCTGCGCGGCGTGCGGCACGTGGTGGTGGCCGACGTCATCCCCGCCCGGCTGGAGAAGGCCCTGGCCGTCGGGGCGGACGCCGTCATCGACTCCGCCCAGGAGGACATGACCGCGCGCCTGACCGAGCTGCACGGCCAGGCCGCCAACGCCCTCGGCCAGCCCCGGCCGGGCACCGACATCTACATCGACGCGGCCGGTGCGCCGGCCGTCTTCGACACCGTGATCGCCAATGCCAAGTGGCACGCCAAGCTGGTCATGGTCGCCGTACAGAAGAAGGGGTCCGAGATCGACCTCGGCGGCATGCTCCGCAGCGAGCTGACCCTCGTCGCCTCCCAGGGCTACCCGACCGAGATCTTCGAGGTCACGCCCGAACTCGCCGAGCACCAGGAGCGGTTCGCCAGACTGATCAGCCACCGCGTCCCCTTCTCCGATGCCGAGCGGGCCTACGAGCTCGCCCTCACCCCGGGCGCCGCCGAGAAGGTCGTCGTCACCCTCGACGCGTAGGCGCTCCGCCGGCCGTGCCGATATGCGGCTCCGCCACGGGGCCGGGCCGGGGCATGGTTCGGCTGCGGCGCCGTCGTGGCCGGTCGCTCCCCGCGCTCGCCACTCGCGCGGGCGGAGCGCCCCCCCGTCGCGGCGGAGCCGCACAGCAATGCGTCCCCGCGCCCCTCGGGGCGTTGCCGAACCGCGGTGGACTCCGCCGGGTCCGCTCGGCGGCAGCGGATGGCCCCGGGACTCCGGGCGGCTCCTTCGGCCCGGCGCCGACGGGCCGCTCGCCCGAGGTCAGTTCCGAGCTCTCCCCACGGGGCCGACCTCCCGCCGTCCCGCCACCGGACAGAAACCCTCCCCATGATCGACAACCTGAAGCGGTATCTGCACTGCCGCCCCCGCCGCGTCGACGCCGCGCTCGCCGCCGTCCTCCTCCTCGCCTGTGCCTGCCCCGCCAGTTCGCTCACGTTCCCGGGACACGGCCTCGCCCTCCCGTGGTGGCCGGGCTTCATGCTGTCCGCTGTCCCCTGCGCTTTCCTCCTGTGGCGTCGCACCCGTCCGCGGGCGGCGGTGGCGGTGGCCCTCGGCTGTGCCACGGCCGCGGTCGGGCTCGGGTATCTCGTCACGCCCCTCCTGCTGGGACCCCTGATGGCCGCGCTGTACTCGCTGGCCGCCCGCACCGGCCGAGGGACCGCGAACGCCTTCGCGTTCACCGGCGTCGCGTTGCTGACCTGCACGGCGCTGATCGCCGGCCCGGCCTACGAGCCCCTGGTCGTCAAGCTGCTCGGCCCCGCCTTCTGGCTGCTGCTGCCCACGTCCGCGGGCACCGTGAACCGGCTGCACAGGGCCTGTCTGGAAGCCGAACGGGCCCGCGCCGAGCACGCCGAGCGCGTCCGGGACGAGGAAGCGCGGCGCCGGGTCACCGAGGAACGCCTGCGTATCGCCCGCGACCTGCACGACGTCGTCGCCCACCACCTCGTCCTCACCAAGGTCCAGGCGGAGGCCGTCGTCCGCTTCCTGCGCACCCGGCCCGACGACGCCGAGCGACTGGCCGCCGAGCTCACGGGCACCGCCACCTCGGCGCTGCGCGAACTCAAGGCCACCGTGGGACTGCTGCGCGACGCGAACGGATCCGAGGAACCGCGGGAGGCCATCGTCTCGCTCTCCCGGCTTTCCGACCTGGCAGCCTCCTTCGAAGGAGCTGGTCTCTCGGTGTCCGTCACCGAGGAAGGGCGGCCGCGACAGCTCGCGGCCGGTGCCGGTCTCGCCGCTTACCGCATCGTGCAGGAGGCGCTCACCAACGTCACCAAGCACGCCGCCACCCGGTCCGCCGAGGTCCGGCTCGCCTACACCTGTGACCGGCTGATCGTCACGGTCATCAACGACGGAGTCCGGGAACACGTCGACCACCCTGTCCCGAACGGCGGTTTCGGGCTCACCGGTATGCACGAGCGGGCCCGCTCGGCCGGCGGCCGGCTGCTTGCGGGCCCCCGGCCTCTGGGCGGTTTCGAGGTCGTCGCGGAACTCCCTCTGCTCGGTGGCGCCGTCGGCGTACCCGCGAGGAGCTGAACCCACCACGCCCGGTGCGCACGGCCGTCGTCAACGGCGCGGCCGCACGCGCCGGGCGAGCGGTGGGAGTGCGGGGCGCCGGGCGGCGAAGGCGAGGGCCGCGACCGCCGCGGCGATGAGCAGAGGGTTCTGGACCAGCCACGTCTGTACGCCCGCGAACGGGTCGGTGGGAGTCAGCCCCGCCCGTTCCAGCATCCAGGACACCGAGAACACCAGGCCGACGCCGGCCACGCCGACGCGGAACGCGGTGTAGGCCCCGGTGCGCGCCAGGACGAGCAGCGACGGCATCAGCAGGGCGACGACGAGCAACTGGGTCAGCTCGATGCCCAGGTTGAAGCCGAGCAGCGTGGTCACCAGCGAGCCACGGGCCAGGCCGAGGTCGCCGATGAGCGAGGCGAACGCCAGCCCGTGGACGAGGCCGAAACCGGCGGCGATGAGCACCTCACCCCGCGCAGCCAGCGGTCGTACGGCATGGACGGCGGACACCGCGATCGAAAGGGCGATCAGCGTCTCGACCGGCCGGGACGGCACGTCGAGCAGTCCGGCGGCCGCGGCCGCCAGGGTGAGGGAGTGACCGATCGCGAAGGCGGTGACCACGTGCACGACTCGGACGACACTCCGTCGCGCCGATGGTGCTGCGGCCCGCCACCGGCCCCCGGCCGCCATCAGTGGGGCCGGAAGGAGCAGCATGAGCAGGAACAGCAGGTGGTCGGCGCCCGAGCCGACGTGCTCGATGCCGAGACCGGCGGTGGTGGCGAACCCCCGCAGCCATGAGCCCTGGCCCGCGGGGACGTCCAGGCTCTGCGTCTCGTGGTCGAGGACACCGAGTGTCTCGGCGTCGTCGGTCTTGAGGATGCCGCGGTCGAAGTCGTACCGGACGGTGACGAAGATCCGGTGGGTGAGCAGTTCCTCGACGATGACGTCGTAGCGCAGCCGGAAGTCGGTGACCTGCCCGTCGGGCGGGCGCAGTTCGAGTGGGTAGACCAGATGGGGTGTCCCGTCGATCGCACGGACCGAACCGGTGCCGAGTGAGACGGCCCAGGACCTGCCGTCGTCAGAGGCGGCGGCGATGTGCCCGGCGGTGTAGTTCTTCAGGAAAGCACGGTCTGCGCCGAGGACGTCGGCGCGGGTGAGGTCGCGGTGCACGGCGACGGAGAGCCGGTCGAGGGGCAGCCGCACCTCCCCCTGGACGCGGTCGTCACCGATGTCGAGGAGGACGGCGGAGGTGCTCATGGGATGGGCGCCGGCCGGCGACGCGAGGCCGCCGGCCAGCAGGAACACCGTGAGCACCGTGATCACCAGCGCGGGGAGAAGACGGCGCACGTGACGTCACTCCCAGCCGTAGTCGGCGGTCTCGTCCCGGAAGATCGTGTGCTGGTGGATCTCGTCGGTCGAGGCACCGGGCTGGTTGGAGAACTCGACCCAGGCGGACGGCCCGTCGAGCCGTATGTACGTCTGGTCGTTGTCGATCGTCGTCCCGCCGCTCCAGCCGATGTACGTCCTGTCGTACTCGGAGACGTACTTGTGCAGCAACCGCGCCGCGGCCTTCTCCTCCAGGTCGTCGACCCAGGTCCGCAGCATCGCGGTGACCTTGGCCTGTTGCTTCTTGGTGAGGTCGCCGACGAGGACGCCCTCGGGCTCGGCCGGGAACGGGCCGTCGTGGCCCGGGCCGAGGTAGAGGTCGTCGAAGCTGCCGTCGATCTCGGCGGCGGCCAGTTCGTCGGCGGTGAGCGCCTGGACGGCGCCGACAGCGGTGGCCCGCTTGTCCGCCAGCGGGGCGAGGTGCGTGCCGTCCGACAGGTCGAACTCCTCTGGCTCCACGGCGGTCAGGGTGGGGGAGAGGGACACGCTTCCGCCCGCGTAGGTGATGTTGTACGCCGCGTGGTGGCCGCCGAACTGGACCATGAACTGCCCGTTCCTGCTGGGCTGTCCGAAGAAGGAGATGTAGTACCACTCCGAGCCGAAGTTGGCGCCGCCGCCCCCGCCCCCGCCCCCGCCACCGCCTCCGCCACCGCCGGGGCCGCCGGTGGGCGTGCCGGTGGGTGTGGGCCGGGGCCTCGGCGGCAGCGCGGCGAGGTAGTCGTCGGACGCGCGGATCTCCACGAGTTCCTCGTAGCCCTGCTCGCTGAGCGAGGCCTCCATGACCTTGAGGGCGGCTGCCTCCTGCTCGTCGGTGAGGTCGCCGAGCTTGAGACCGTTGCGTTCCACGACGGGGGTGGGGAAGTTCGACCAGCCGGTCTTCTTCGCCGGGTCGTCGAAGTCGTAGAGCGCGGTGTCCTTCTGCTCGTCGGACAGCGTCGCGAGGAACGCCTTGGCGGCCTTCACGACCTGGGTGGTGTTCGCCCCGCCGGCTCCGGTGTGCCGTGCGGAGGCCGGGATCGGCGCCTCGGCCGCGAGCTGCGCCGAGGAGGTGGCGGAGCCGAGGGCGGTGCAGCCGGTCACACCGAGGGCGATGCACACGGCGAGGGCGGCGACGGTGCGGCGTGCACGCGCGGGGGTTCTCCCGGGAGGGACGACGGCGGACATGGGACTCCTGTGGGTGTGGGGGGGTGTTGCGGTCAGGGCCCCATGCTGGGCGGAGGAACTCAGAACCCGGCGGGATCTTTTCGGGAATTGGGCAAAGAACACCGCCGACGGCGTGGCGGGCGGTGGGTCATCATGAGCGGATGCGGAACCGTGTCCTCATCGCCGACGACGATCGCGCGCTACGTGAGTCCCTTGAACGGGCGCTGGAACTGGAGGGGTACGACGTGGTCGGCGCCGCCGACGGTGTCGAGGCGCTGGCACGGATCCGCCGGGAGCCGTTCGACGCGCTCGTCGTCGATGTGATGATGCCCCACGTCGACGGACTGGCGGTCTGCCGGGTGCTGCGCGCCGATGGCGACCGCACACCGACGCTGCTGCTCACCGCGCGGAACGAGACCCCCTACCGGGTCGCCGGTCTGGACGCAGGCGCCGACGACTATCTGCCCAAACCCTTCTCCGTGCCCGAACTGCTCGCCCGATTACGGGCGTTGCTGCGTCGAGCCGCCCTGACGCCGGGAACCGGGGCGCCGGAGGCGGGCGTACCGGACAGGAGCGGAGCCCCGCTGCGGATCGCGTCGCTGCGCGTCGAGCCGGCCGCCCGGCGCGCCTGGTGGGCCGGCGCGGAACTGGCCCTGACGAAGACGGAGTTCGACCTTCTTCAGCTGCTGGTCCGCAACGAGGGAATCGTGCTGCACCACGCGACCGTCTACCGGGAGGTCTGGGGTCCCGACGCCGGCGTGGACACCAAGAACCTGGCCGGTCACATCGGCTGTCTGCGGCGCAGGCTCGCCGCCGCCGGCGCGCCCGCCGGCCTCATCCACACCGTCCGCGGTGTCGGATACGCGGCACGGCGGCCATGAGTTTGCGCTCACGGCTCGCGCTCGCCTTCATGACGGTCGTGGCGGTGGTGGCGGTCCTGATCGGCGTGGAGAGCTACCGCGCCGCCTCCGACCGCGTCACCGCGGAGATCGACCGTACGCTGCGCTCGGTCACCGTGGTCGCGGCCAATGACCGCGACCAGGCGCCGGCCCTCGCCGACGCGCTCGCGACGGGCCCGGACCTCTTTCCCGGCCCCGACCGGCCCGGACCGGGCGACGAGGAGGAGTGGCGGATCGTCGTGCGGACCGTCGACCGGGACGGCACGTCCGCGCATCTGGGCGGTCCGCGCGTGCCGTTGCCGGTGTCCGGCACCGATCGCGCCCTCGCCGCGTCGGCCACGCCGGGGCGGTCGGACACCGCCGAGGTCGTCGTCGACGGTCGCACCTACCGCAGACTGACCACCGCACTCGGCGGAGACCGCGGGGCCGTGCAGGTGGCCGTGCGGGTCGACCAGACACACCATGTGCTGGGCGGCATGGCCAGGGAGATCGCCGCGATCAGCTGCGCGGTGCTGATCGCCGCGGCGGGAACCGGGTGGCTGCTGGCGCTGCGCGGCTCCAGGCGCCTGGCGCGGCTGGCCGGGGTCGCGGAGGAGGTCGGCGGCGAAGGCCGCGTCGCCGCCGTCCGGTTGGAGGGGGGCCGCGACGAGGTCGGCCGGCTCTCGGCGTCGTTCAGCAGGATGCTGGAGCGGCTCGCCGCCGCCAGTGAGGCTCGGGAGAGACTTGTGCGGGACACCGCCCATGAGCTGCGGACCCCACTGACCAGCCTGCGCACCAACGCGGACGTGCTGCGCCGGGTCACCGAACTCGCCCCGGGCGCCCGCGACCGGCTCCTCGACGACGTCGAGACCGAGACCCGCGAACTCGGTCACCTGGTCGACGAACTCGTCGAGCTCGCCCTGTCCCGGAGCCGCGACGAAGCCGAACACGCCGTGGAACTGGCCGTACCGGCCCGCCGGGCCGCGCAACGCCTGTACCGGCGCACCGGCCGGCTGGTCCTGCTCGACGCCGACGGATCCGTCGTCCTGGGCCGCGGCCAGAGCCTCGAACGCGCCGTGGGCAACCTGCTGGAGAACGCGGCCAAGTTCGACGGCGACGGCGACGTGCCCATCGAAGTGCGCGTCCACCGGGGCACCGTCACCGTCTCCGACCGCGGACCGGGCATCCCGGCCGGTGACGCGGAGCGCGTCTTCGACCGCTTCTACCGCGCCGCCTCCGCCCGCGGCCTGCCCGGCACCGGCCTCGGTCTCGCCATCGTCCGCGACATCGCCAAGGCCCACGGCGGCGCCGCCTTCGCGAGAACACGCCCCGGCGGCGGGGCCGAGGTCGGATTCACCGTGGACCGTTCGCGACTCCTGCCCGGCCACGACCCCGACTCCGGTCCTGGCTCCGGCTACCGCCCTGGCTTCAGCATCGGCTCCAGCCCTGGCTCCGGCCCCGGACCGCGGAACGAGGCCGGACCGGCACCTGGCCGGGGCTCCCCCGAACCGCTTGCCACGCCGGACCCCTGACCGCGTCGCGAACCGGCGTTTGGGTTTCGTGAGCGGCGGCGACGCCGCTGGCCGGGCGGGATCTGCTCCGGGGCCGTGGCCGACCTGCCGCGCGTCCGGTCGGTGGAGTACGCCTCCCCGTAGCGGTGAGCCCTGTGCGGGCCCCGACCGGTCTCATGGCGTGCACACGTTCTTCAGCCTGTCGGCCGCGGCGTCGATCTCACCGGTGTCCGGGTCGGTGTCGCCGTTCAGGACGGCCTCGTTGTAGTCGTCGATGGCCTGGGTGAGGTCGTCGATCGCGTCGCCGACCTCGCTGTGGCCGCTGTCGTCCTTCTCGGCGTTGATCTTGTCGATGTTCTTCTCGATGGTGTCCAGGGATTCCTCGGTGCGGGTGGGGTCGTCGATCGCGTCCGCACCGGCCTTGTTGATGGCCGTGATGCTGTCGGTGATCTCGTCGGCGTTGGTGAGGCAGTCGAGCGTGTCGTCGAACTCGCAGCCGGTGGCGAGGGAGGCGGTGAGCGCGACGGCGGCCACGGCGGTGGCGAGAGAGGTGAGGCGTCGGCGGCGGCTGGCGGCCATGGAAGGGTCCTGCCTTTCGTGGGTTTCACCACTCGGTCCGGGGCGTGGCAGCGGGCGCCGGCACACCGGGTCCCTGGATGCCGCGGTCCGGCCGAGCGTGCGGTGTCGGGTCGTCGGGAGAGTCGGTTCGCCGGGAGCGTGGTCGAGGCACAAGGCCCACACGGCCCCGGAGCGGTGCCGGACCTACCAGGGAGTGGTCGAGTTTTCGGCCGGGCGGGCCGAGGCGTCCGCCGCGTGCCGCCCCGTCCTGGCCGCGCGGGTCCGGTAGCTCGACACGAGACCTCCGACCGCTCCCAGCGAGACCAGCCCCATGCCCACGGCGGTCCCGATGCCCTTCGCACCGTCCACGGTGAGGTAGGCGAACGCGGCCACGCCGCCGTTGAACAGGAACAGGAACCACAGCACCGGCCGCGTCGACAGGAACGCCTTGATCCTCGGCTTCTTGGTGATACGCGCGCCTGTCACCAGCGAGACGGCGATACCGACGCCCGTCGCCACGTTCTTCGCCGTGCCGTCCAGTACCGCGCCCGCCCCTCCCGCGCTCGCTGCCAGCCCGGCGGCGAAGAACGACCAGAGCAGCAGTTCGGAGACGAACGACCTCGCGACCGCCAGGGGCGACTTCGGCTTCATGGGGGATTCCTTCGCTACGGGGGCTCGGTACTCTCCGGGCCCTCTGCCATCCACGATCCCGTCGCCTGCACATCGCCACGAGGGAGCGGGCTGCCGAACCCGTGGTGTAGCGGGCTACACCACGGGGCGCTCGTGCTGTTGTGCACCCTGGCCGTCGTGGCCCTCCGGCCGCACGCAGCAGGGCCTCGGCGGCCGTGCCGCGTGTGCCGCGTTCGGAGGGCGTGCGGGTGTCGACGTAGGTGTCATGCCCGCCCCGTCCGGGCGACGCCGATGTGCGGTGCGGGCCGCCGGTCACCCCGAAGTAGGCCCCGTCCGCCTTGGTCCCCATGCCGGTCCCGCTCGTCCCGGATGGTCTGGACGAGGCACTTGGTCCACCCGTCTCACCGTCTCACCGGCCCGCGGACTGCGTACCGTTCGTTCACGCTCACCCCGCGCGTGCTGTCACTTGGCCCGCCCTCTCCCGCACCTCGCTGCCCGATATCGCGACTCCGCATCCGGCCGAACCGCCCACCCGGATCCACGCGCCGGCGTCCCGGCCGTGCTGACGCCGGGCGGAGACGCGATCCGGTACTCGGCCCAGGTGGCCACGGACCGGGCGGTGGCGGAGGCGCTGAGCACGGCCTTGCCCACCACTCGCCGTACCCCGCAGGGGTGCGTGAGCGAACTCGTCCAGAAGCTCCGCTCGACGGCCGACGCGATCGAGCGGGACGTGCACGCGGCGGGCCGCTTCACGCGCGTGCCCACGGCTTGGGTCAGCTCAGCCCGCGGAAGAACCGGCGGACGTCGTCGACCACCAGATCCGGTTCCTCCATCGACGGGAAGTGACCGCCGCGGTCGAACTCGGACCAGTGGACGATGTTGTTGGTGGGCTCGACGAACCGGCGGATCGTCAGACTGAGGTCCTTGGGGAAGACCGCCACGCCGGTCGGCGTAGTCGAGGGTTCCGGCTGCCCGCCCCGCGCGGCGAAGGACTCGCGGTAGAGCCGGGCCGAGGAGGCCGCCGTGCCGGTGAGCCAGTACAGCATGACGTCCGTGAGCATCTGATCGCGGTCCACCGCGTCCTCGGGCACGTCCGTGGAGTCGGTCCATTCCTTGAACTTCTCGACGATCCAGGCGAGTTGGCCGACCGGCGAGTCGTGCAGCGCGAAGGCGAGCGTCTGCGGCCGCGTGGACTGCACGGCCGCGTAGCCGAACAGCTCCCGCTGGTAGCGCTCCCCGTGCTTGAGCCGCTGCTGCTCCTCCTCGGTGTAGGGCGCGGCGTCCGGGGGCGGCGGGGTGCCGATCATGGTCACGTGGACGCCCACGACATGCTCGGCGTCGAGCCGGCCGAGTTCGCGGGTGATGGCCGAGCCCCAGTCGCTGCCGTGGGCGCCGTAGCGGCCGTATCCGAGGCGGTCCATCAGCTGCGCCCAGGCGCGGACGACGCGCTCGACGTTCCAGCCCTTCTCGCGGGTGGGGCCGGAGAAGCCGTAGCCGGGGATCGAGGGGACGACGACGTGGAAGTCCTCGCTCAACGGCTCGATGACGTCGAGGAGTTCGACGACCGAGCCGGGCCAGCCGTGGGTGGCGATCAGCGGCAGCGCGTCGGGGTTCGCCGAGCGGACGTGCAGAAAGTGCACGTTCTGCCCGTCGATCTCGGTGGTGAACTGCGGAAAGGAGTTCAGGCGCTTCTCCTGCGCCCGCCAGTCGTAGGTGTGCCGCCAGTACTCCACCAGCTCCTGGAGGTAGCCGAGCGGGACGCCGTACTCCCAGCCGACGCCGGGGAGTTCGTCGGGCCAGCGGACGCGGTCGAGCCGGGCGTGCAGATCGTCGAGCTGGGACTGGGGAATGTCGATGCGGAAGGGGGTGATGTCAACGGTCATGTGGGGGGCCTCAGTTGGTGGTCGCTGTGCCTTGGTGGGGCTGGGGCTGTGTTGTCTTCTCGGGCAGGTCGAGGCTGCTGCGCAGATTGATCGGCTTGAGGAGGACGGCGGCTACGACGGCGAGCACGGCGGCGCCCGTCGAGAGGAGGAAGACATGGGCGGTCGCGTCGCCGTACGCGGTGCTGACGGCCACCCCGCTCGCGACCTGGCCCTCGACCTGACGGGCCAGGACGGCGCCGAGGACGGCGACGCCCACCGTGCCGCCGAGGGAGCGGAAGAACGTCACCGTGGAGCTCGCCGAGCCGATGTCCTTCAGCTGCACGGTGTTCTGCACGGCGAGGATGAAGTTCTGCAGGGTCAGGCCGACACCCATCCCGACGCACAGCATCGACACGCCCAGGAAGGCCAGGGGCGTCGTGTGATCGATGGTGCCGAGTCCCGCGGATCCGACGGTGAGGAGGACGGCGCCGGTGATGAGGAACGGCTTGACCTTCCCGGTCCGGCTGAGCATCCGGCCGCCGGTGATGGAGGCGATGAGGATGCCCGCCATCATCGGGATCGTCAGCAGACCGGCCTCGGTCGGGGTGCGGCCGCGGCTCAGCTGGAAGTACTGGCTGAGGAACACGGAGGCGCCGAACATGGCGGTGCCGACCGCCAGGCTGCCGACGATGGCCAGGACCGTGGTGCGCTGCCGCACGATGGCGAGCGGGACGACCGGCTCGGCGGCGCGCGTCTCCACCCATACGGCCGCGGCCAGCAGTGCCAGACCGCCGGCCACCATGGCGGCGGTCTGCCAGGAGGCCCAGGCGAAGGAGTTGTCGACGAACGACACCCAGATGAGCAGGACGCTGACACCGGCGGCGATCAGGGTGGCGCCCAGATAGTCGATCCGCACGTTCTCGCGGCGCAGGACCGGAAGGTTCAGCGTCCGCTGGAGCAGGAGGAACGCGAGGGCGGCGAGCGGGACGGCGATGAAGAAGCACCACCGCCAGCCCAGCCACGAGGTGTCGACGATGACACCGCCGAGCAGTGGCCCGCCGATGGTCGAGGTCGAGGTGGTGCCGCTCAGATAGGCGCTGTAACGGCCGCGCTCACGGGGCGGGATGATGGCGGCGATGGCGATCTGGACGAGCGCCTGGCACCCTCCCACGCCGACGCCCTGGAGAGCCCGGGCGGCGATCAGCTCGCCGCCCGTCTGGCTGATCCCGGACGCCAGCGTGCCGAGCACGAAGATGACGATGGAGGCCTGGAGGAGCGCCTTCTTGCTGAACAGGTCGGCGAGCTTGCCCCAGATCGGCGTCGTCGCCGTCGTGGTGAGCAGGGTCGCGGTGACGACCCACGTGTACTGGGTCTGCGACCCGTGCACCGACCCGATGATCTTCGGCAGGGCGCTGGAGACCACCGTACTGCTGAGGGTCGAGACGAACAGGGCGAGGAGCAGGCCGCTGAGGACCTTCAGCACCTGTCGGCGGGACGCGGGGGACGGTTCTTCGGGGTGTGACGCGTTCACTGCGCTCCTCATCGGGATCAGGCGCGGGCGGTCTGCGTGCCGGCGATGAGCGGGCAGTCCAGCCGGTCCTCCTTGCGGCCCAGGAGTTGCAGATTGCGGGCGCCGAAGTCGACCACGAGCGGCTGCCCGGAGATGTACCGCGCCGCATACGAGTTGAGGAACACGAGCGGGTCCGCCATCTCCTCCGGTACGGCGAGCCGGTTGTTGAGGCCGGCGTTGGCCTCCAGCAGGTCGCGGCCGCCGCGCATCACGGCGAAGTCCGGCGTCAGACCGGTCTCGGTGTTCGTGGGGAGCACGGCGTTCACCCGGATCCCGCGGCTCGCGAGTTCGGTGGCGCTGTGTGCCATGAACAGATTGAGGAGCCGCTTGGAGAGGGCGTAGGCGGCGGGCCCGGGCTGGTCCTGGAGTCCGAGTCCTTCGATCGTCTCGACGATGGCGTCCCAGCCGTCGGCCTGGATCAGCTCTTCCAGTTCCTCCTGGTAGCGCTCCCAGTTCACACCGCCCACGGAGGTCACGTACGCGATGGCGCCGCCGTCGCTCATCCGCGGCTCAAGGTGCGTCTTCGAGAGGTACTTGTAGGCGCCGAAGTTGATGAGCAGGGTCGTGTTGTAGTCGTGCTGGAGTCCGGAGACTCCGGCCACGCCGAAGAACGTGTCGATGTGCTCGGGGAGCGCCGCGAAAGCCCGGTCGATGTCCTCGCGTATCGCCAGGTTCGCCTGGGTCGCGGAGGCGAGCCCCGGGAGCTCGGTGGGGGCGTAGTCGATGGCGTGGACCTCGGCGCCCAGTTCGACGAGCCGTTGTGCCGTGGCCCGGCCGATGCCGGAGGCGGCGCCGGTGACGACCGCGGTCTTGCCCTCGTAGTGCAGGTAGTCGTTCTGCACGTAGTCGTTCATGTGCCCGGTTCCTCTCACTGCTGTGGGTATGTGTCGGGGCGCGTCAGGCGAGCGGGAGCGGGAGCGCGGACCCGATGGTCTTGGTCTCGGTGAAGACCTCGAAGCCCTCGCGGCCGCCCTCTCGGCCGATGCCGCTGGCCTTGTAGCCGCCGAACGGGGCGTCCCCGCCGGAGAACGAACCGCCGTTGATCATGAAGGTGCCGGAGCGGACCGCGCGGGCGATGCGCAGCGCGCGTTCCGTCGAGGCCGAGGTGACATAGCCGGAGAGGCCGTACCGGCTGGCGTTGGCGAGCCGGATCGCGTCCTCGTCCGTGTCGAACGGCGTGACGACGAGCACCGGCCCGAAGATCTCCTCCTGCGCGAGGGTGGAGTCGTTGTCGACGTCGACGAAGAGGGTCGGCTCGATCCAGAACCCCGGCCGGTCGGGGACTCCGCCGCCGGCGGCGAGCCTGGCGCCTTCCTCCTGGCCGATGCGGATGTAGTCGGCGACGCGGTCGCGCTGGCGGGCGGAGACGATCGGGCCGGCCATCGTGCCCTGGTCCTGCGGGTCGCCCCAGGGCACCTGTGCGAACGCCTGCGTCAGGCCGGCGACGACCTCGTCGTAGACCCCCCGCTGCACGAGCAGCCGGGTCGGCAGCGCACACCCCTGACCCGAGTGGGCGAGCGCGCCGAGCGCCTGCGGGACGGCCTGGCCGAGGTCCGCGTCGTCGAGGATGATCGACGCGCTCTTGCCGCCGAGCTCCAGCATCGTGCGCTTGAACGTCGGCGCTGCGCACTCCAGGACGCGCTGCCCGGTGACCGTGGAGCCGGTGAACGTCACCATGTCCACGCGCGGGTCGGTCACCAGGAGCTCGGCCGTGTCACGGTCGCTGGTCGTCACGATGTTGACCACGCCGGCCGGGATGTCGGTGCGCTCGGCGACGATCCGGCCGATGCGGGTGGCGTTCCACGGGGTCTCGGGCGCCGGCTTGGCGACGACCGTGTTGCCGGCGGCGAGCGCCCCGGCGAGCTTGACGAGCAGCAGGCCGAAGGGGAAGTTCCAGGGGGCGATGGCGGCGACGACGCCGATGGGCTCCTTGACCACCCACCGCTGGCTGGGCTCGCCGCTGAACCGATTGACGGCGTCGTCGAGCCGGCGCACCCACTCGAACGCGTCGATGTGGTCGATGTGCCACCGGAACTTCTCCAGCGGCTCTTCCAGTTGAGCACCGTAGGTGAGCATGCGCGGCGCCCCGACCTCGGCGATGAGTTCCTCGCGCAGCTCCTCCTTCTCCTCGATCAGCGCGTCGAGGAGCTGGGTCAGGGCCCGCTTGCGCAGCTGCCGGTCGGCGGCCCAGTCCGTCTCGTCGAACGCGCGCCGGGCGGCGCCGATCGCGTCGAGCATGTCGCCCGGCCCGGCGTCGGCGACCTTGCCCAGAACGGTGCCGTCCGCCGGGTTGAGCACCTTGAACGTGCCGCTGTCCGTGGCTCCGCGGAGCTCTCCGCCGATGAGCAGACGTTCCTCGTGGCGGGGTGCTGGGGTGGACATCGTTGTCTCCTCTGCGTGTGGGGGGGAAGGACTGAGAGGCGGGGCGTACGGAGGTCAGGACTCCGCGGGAACGGCCGGGCGCACGGCCTCGGCCCAGCTCGCTCCGGTGGCGATGGCCTGCCGCCACTGCCGGATCGCCTTGGGCGGCATGCCGACCGCGAGGGCGCCACTGACCCGATCGCCGGTGCGGTAGGCGACGACGAACCGCCGTTCGGCCAAGTCGCCCTCGACCACGGCCACTTCGTCGTGGCCGCGCAGATACCCGAACGCCTGGATCTTCATGTCGTACTGGTCGGACCAGAAGTAGGGCACCGGCGAGAACGGCTTGCGCGCCTCGGAGTTGAGCAGGTTGCGGGCGGCCGCCATGCCCTGCTCGGCCGCGTTGGTGCGGTGCTCGATCCGCATCGACGTCCCGAACAGCGGGTTGTACCAGCGGGCGACGTCGCCGGCCGCGTAGACGTTCCGCGCGGCCTCGCAGTACTGGTCGCAGACCACGCCGTCGCCCACGGAGAGGCCGCTGCCGTCGAGCCACTCGGTGTTGGGCATGGACCCGATGGCCACCAACACCTCGTCGGCCTCGACCAGTTCACCGTCCGCGAGCCGCACCCCGTCCTCGGTCACCGCGGCCACGGTGACCCCGCAGCGCAGGTTCACGCCACGTTCCAGATGGGCGCGGGTCAGCATCTCGCCGACGTCCGTGCCGACGGCGTGGGCCAGCGGTACCGGGGCGGGTTCGAGGAGCGTGACCTCGCAGCCGAGCTGCCGGCCGACGGCGGCCGCCTCGGCCCCGAGGAACCCGGCCCCGACGATGACCAGCCGCCGCCCGGGTCCGAGCCGGTCGCGCAGGGTCAGGGCGTCGTCGAGAGTGCGCAGCACATGCGCGCCCTCACTGGGCAGTCGGCGGGGCCGGACGCCGGTGGCGATGATCAGTCCGTCGTACGGCACCGTCGAGCCGTCCGCCAACCGCACGGTGCGCTCGGCGAGTCGGAGGCCGATCGCGGCCACGCCGAGACGCAGATCGAGGTCGAGAGCGGCCAGGTCGTCGGCGGTGCGCAGGTCGAGCTTCTCGGGCCGCCACTCGCCGGACAGCAGCTGCTTGGAGAGCGGCGGACGGTCGTACGGGGCGAGGGGTTCGTCGCCTACGAGGGTGAGCGTGCCGTCGTAGCCCTCGCGGCGGAGCGTCTCGGCCGCCGCGAGTCCGGCGGCCGAGGCTCCGACGACGACGATGCGCCTCACTGCTCGACCAGCCGGATCGCGGCGGCGGGGCAGACCGCGACGGCTTCCTTGACGTCGTCGAGGAGGTCGTCACCGATCTCCTGCTTGAGCAGGATCGCGATGCCGTCGTCGTCCTGGTCGAAGACGTCCATCGCGACGAGGACGCACTGCCCCGAGGCGACGCACTTGTCGGCTTCCAGTTCCACCTTCATGGGATTCCCCTTGTCCATACGTGTGTTCATACGTGGTTGTCGTTCGGTTGCGAGACGGGGAACCGTCACCAGGAGACGGGCAGTTCGTGGACGCCGTAGATGAACGCGTCGGTCTTGAAGCGGACGTCGTCCAGCGGGACGGCCGCCTTCAGCGTCGGGATGCGCTTGTAGAGGGTGCCGTAGACGACCTGGAGCTCCATGCGGGCCAGCGGCTGGCCCAGGCACTGGTGGATGCCGAAGCCGAAGGCGACATGGCGGCGGGCGTCGCGGGTGAGGTCGAGGCGGTCGGGATCGTCGAAGACCTCGGGGTCGCGGTTGCCGATCTCGTTGGCCATGATGATGCCCTCGCCGGCCTTGATCACCTGGCCCGCGATCTCGATGTCCTCGGTCACCGCGCGCCGCCGTCCCAGGTGGGTGATGTGCAGATAGCGCAGGAGCTCCTCGACCGCGGAGGCGACGAGCTTCGGGTCGTCGGTCTCGCGCAGCAACTTGAGCTGGTCGGGGTGGTGGAGGAGGGCGAGGGTGCCGAGCGCGATCATGTTCGCGGTGGTCTCGTGACCCGCGATCAGCAGGAGCAGGGCCATCTCGGTCGCCTGCTGGTGCGTGAGCTCACCGGCGGTGATGCGGGCGGCGATGCCGGAGAGCATGTCGTCCTGCGGTTCGGTGATCCGCTTGCCGATCTGACCGGCCAGGTATCCGGCCATCTCCCGGGTCGCCGCGCCCCGTTCCTCGGGGGTCGCGGTCGTACGGACCATTGTCTTGGTGTTCTCCTGGAACAGGTCGTGGTCCTCGTACGGCACGCCCAGCAGTTCACAGATCACCAGCGACGGGATGGGCAGCGCGAACGCGTCCACGAGGTCGACCGGCTTCGGACCGGCCAGCAGGTCGTCGATCAGGCCGTCAACGATCTTCTGCACCTTCGGCCGCAGTGCCTCGATTTTCTTGACGGCGAACGGCGCCGTCACCATCCGGCGCTGCCGGGCGTGCTCGGGGTCGTCCATCATGATGAAGCTGAGCTTGCCCTCACCGGCCTCGGCGCTGGCCTTGGTCGGGTAGCCGGGCCGGTCGGTGTCGGCGCTGACGCGCGGGTCGCCGAGGAGGGCGCGCTGCTCGGCGTACCGGGTCACGAGCCAGGACTCGCTGCCGTCCCACAGCCGTACCTTGACCAGCGGCCCTTCGCTCTGCAGCTCCTTGAGCGCGGGCGGCGGGTCGAAGGGGCAGCGGGACTGGCGGGGCATGGGGAACTCGGGGACGGCGGTCGCATCGTGCGCGGCGCCGGTCAGGGTGTCGGCCATGGCTCTCCTCGGTCGTGGGGGGCGTGGATCAGCCTCGATGAGCACATGCAAACAGAGGATCTTGACGCGACCCGGTCAGTTGCCTGACCGATGGCTGACGTGGTGCAGGTCACATCAGATTCGTAACTGGGCTTTGACTGAGGGAAATTGGAGAGGTTGCGGGGACCGAGGGGTGGAGTGTGGCGTTCTTCCGGGGGCGCCGGAACGAGTCTCGGGTGATGGCTTGTTTGCAGCATCGTGGGCCCCGGTTCGCCTGTTCGACTTCGCGGACATCGTCGGTGCGGCTTTGCGTACGGCGTCGACCGGGTCGATCGAGGGCTCTGCATGGTGACGCCGACCAGCCCCGCGTCGGTCTCCACTCGGTGCCGGGCACAAGAGAGGACGAAACCGGGATCCGCGCCCTGCCCGATGACTGTCCGGACGTCGTCCTGGTCGAGGACCAGGGTGCCCTTGCTGCGCAGGGGTTCTTCCCTGGCGTTCAGCAGTGCGTCCCGGCCCACGAGGACCGCCGGCGATGCCCGACCACGACTTCCCGCTCACCGAGGCCCGGCTCGGATTCACCCGGGAAGTTTCCTGGCGGCGAGGGCCTCCGTCCCTGAGGCGGTTCGTCGTACCGCGGCCCCGGGAGGCGGGCGCGGCCGCGGTCGAGGTGTTCCCGGCGGCCTACGCGGACGTGACCGCGCTGGCGTCCTTCGACGACGACGCTGGCGTCCTTCGACGACGACATCGCGCTGCGCGCCCTGACCGCCCTGCGTGACCTGGGGTGCCGTGGTCGGCCGGATCGTCGTCCGTGCGCCGGCGTGACCGCGTAGGACTGCCGCAGGGCACCCCGAGCTCGTCGCAGCGTCACCGTCGCCGCGGACGTCTGCTACGGTCTCCGCTTAAACGATTTAGTGCGTCTTCGTGACCGGACCAGCGAAGGCGGGTCTGCACGGTGCAGACGGTCAGGACGCTTCTTCCCCTCCCATATGGCCCCGCCCGACGTCGTCGGCGGGTGCCGCGTGCCCATGTCGCGGCCGGAGGAGGTCGAAGCAGCCGGAAGAGCCGATGAGCAGGAGGATCCCCGTGGACATCGCAGAGATGCAGCGTCGTACCTACGAAGTGGTCCTGCGGCTGAAGGACGCCCCGTTCGTCGCACAGCGGCCCGCGTACTTCAGCCCGGCAGCGGCAGCCCAGGACGAGAGCAACACCCTGGGTGGCTACGGCCACTTCGCCCAGACCCTGCTGCCTCTCGAATACAGCGACTGGGTCGAGGAGAGCGCCGCCCACGTCACCTCCTGCTACATCGGTGACTGGTCGTCGTTGCACAAGGTCGTCGTACGGGGGAGCCAGGCACTGGACTTCCTCGCTTGGCTCGGCATGCGGGATCTGTCCCGCTTCGAGCTCGGACAGATCAAGCACCATGTGCAGCTCGACGAGAACGGCTGGGTGGCCTCCGAGGGGGTCCTGTGCCGCCTCGGTGAGGAGGAGTTCCTGTACACGGCCGGGAGCGGCGATTGGCTCATCTGGCAGCTGAGCCAGGGCAGTTGGGACGTGGAGGTCGAGGACGTCAGCCCGGAGCGGTTCATCTTCGGCATCCAGGGGCCGGCGGCCCTGGACGCGCTGGAGAGGCTGACGGGGGAAAACCTGCGCGACATCGCCTTCAGCCGCAGCCGGATGTCGCGGATCGGCGGAGTACCGGTGCGGGTTCTGCGCACCGGAATCTCGGGCGAGCTGGGATACGAGCTGCACGGACCGGCTGAACACGCCAACGCGATCTGGTCGGCCGCGGTCGACAGCGGCCGACCGCTCGGCATCCGTCAACTGGGCCTGCGGTCCCAGCCGGTGCAGCACATCGAGGCCGGTATCGCCACGAACGGCCTCGACTACCTGCCGGCTTCCCTCCTGACTCCGGGCGCGCCCAGGCAGTTCAGGAGGGGAACCCCCGGAGGCAGCTTCGTACCGGAGAACGGGGTCACCGACTACTTCCGCAAGCCGGGCGAGCTCGGCTGGGGGTTCCGCAAGGGCCTACCCGCGCGCGACTTCCTGGGCCGTGACGCGCTGGCCGCCGATGCCGCCCACGGGGAACCGCCCAGGACGCTCGTGGGCCTGCGGTGGAACACCACTGACGTGGCCGCCATCCTTTCCGCGCCGCTCGGTGAAGGCGTGCTGCCCGACCCGATGGAGGTGCCCCGCAGCCGTGGCCCGGTCTTCGACCAGGTCCTGGCCGACGGCCGGCGCGTGGGGGTCTCCACCGGCAGGACGGTCAGTGTGAACCTGCGCTCGACCATCTCCCTCTGTGTGGTCGACCGGGCCCACGCGGCGCCCGGCACGGAGGTCGCGGTGCTGTGGGGCAGGCCCGGGACAGCGCAGCGTGAGGTGAGGGCGACGGTGGCCGCGCTGCCGTTCAAGCCGGACCGGCGGCGCACCGACGTCTCCGTCCCGTAGCCGGGAAGGGGCCTACAGGGACTGCCGCATGATCCAGTCGCGGATGCCCGGGATCGTGTAGGCGATGCGCCACGTTCCCATGTGCGCGCTGGTGGAGGAGCCGGACTCGACGGTCGTACCGGTCTGGAAGGAGGCGTAGTTGACCGGGGCCTTCTGCTTCTCCAGGGTGCGGACGTCCGCCGCGAACTGCGCCGCGGTGGACTGGCCGTCCCACACGGCGGTGCCGACCTTCGTTCCCTCGGCCGCGATGACCTTGGTGATGGCGTTCTCGCCGGAGTAGGACTTGTCGTCGTCCTGGGAGACGACGATCCACAGCTTCTTGTCGGCGAGCGGCGCGGCCACGTCCGAGGGCCACTGCCCGGCGACGATGTACGCCGCCGCGAAGAGGTCGGGGTACTTGATGTTCAGACCCAGCGACATCATCGCGCCCATCGACTGACCGGTCGTGTAGCGCCGCTTGGGGTCGATGCTGTACTTCTTCGTCACCGCCTCGACGAGGTTCGCGGTGGCGTCGAACAGGGTCGACGGCTCGTAGGTGTCGTCGACCACGACCGAGCCGTACTCGGGCGCCAGGACGAAGGACTCGTGCCGTGCCTGGTCCGCGTCACTGGCCCAGCACACGGCGCCGAGACCCTGCACCAGCGGGCCTTCCGTCGCGACGTTGACCACGCTCGCGTCGTGCATGAACAGCACCAGCGGGTAGCGCTTGCGCGGGTTGTAGTCCTTCGGCACGAAGAGGTTGTACTTCAGAGTCTGTCCGGTCGCGGGGTCGTCGTACGTGAACTGCTTGAAGTCGTCGACGATCAGGTTCACCACCGAGCTGGTGGTCAGCGTGGCGTCGCCGGCCGGGTAGCGGGTACCGCGGGTGGTGGTGACGGTGCCCTTCTGGGTCAGCGTGGCCTCGGCCGCGACTATGGTCCCGCCCGGCGTGCTGTCACCGACCTTCGGTCCGCCCGCTCCGACGCCGCCGCCGGCATCGCCCGAACCGCTGGAGGCGCTGCTCGTCGGGCTGGGCGAGGCGGAGGACCCGCCGCCCGAGCCCTGCTGGGTCACCCACAGTGCCGCCGCCTCGTCGTCGGGCGAGAGCTCGACGATCACATAGCGACCGTCCCTGCCCCGGTCGGCCAGAGCCGCCGCCCTGTTCGCGTAGACCTTGGTGACGGTGCGCCCGGTGACCGTGAACGTGTCCGTCGACAGGGCGGAGTCGTCGATGTCGCTGTCGTACTCGACCGCGACCGCTACCAGCTTCTGGCCGTCACCGAAGACCTTCGTGATCGCGGTGACCTCACCGGTTGCCCCGTTTCTCGAATTCGACTCCTTTGGGTCGGAGGTCGCGCCGTAGGCCACGCTGCCGAGCATGGCCACGCCGCCGGCGGCCGCAGACCCGGCAATGAGCGTTCGCCTGTCCATCAATTCGAACTCCTTCGTGGGGGATGAGTCGCTGCCGCAAGGTATCCGGCCACGTCATGGATTTGATGAGAAAAAGGCGTGCTCTTCACAGCTGGTGGAGAGGTTCCCTGGTCATCTCCAGGGTGTCGCAGTGTGCAACCTTAGATGGCGTGCCGTGCCTGTTGACGCTCGCCGAGACCGGTGTCACGGTCCTCGCGTTTTGTGCTTTTCGTCATGCGGCCGTCACGCGAAATGGGAATGAAATGCGGGATAAAAGTCTGCTTTCCGTGGGTGAGAACGAGGACGAGGGAAATCGACAGGGCAGCACACTGCATCGGAGGTCGTTCCTCAACGGCTCCGTCGCGGCAGCCGTGACGGCCGCGACGCTCGGGGTCGGCTCCGCCGCCCAGGCGTCGGCGGCAGACGCACATGCGGCCGCGACGGGCCTGAAGGCGGGGGCCGGCCGGGCCGCGATCGACATCCCGGCCTCCCTTCTGCCGCTCGACAACTTCACCACCGTCCATGACGACCTCTACGTGCGGACCCTTCTGCTGGAAAGCGGCTCACGCAGGGTCGTCCTCGCCGTGCTGGACCTGACGTCGATCAGCGCGGAGGCGATCGCCGCGATGCGGTCGGTCATCTCGAAGGCGGCCGGCGTGGCGACCGCCGACATCATGGTCACGGTGACGCACACGTTCTCCGCCCCGCATGTGCAGGCGGCCTCCAGCAGCGCAGGGGCCGCGCGGTACGTCCAGCAGATCGAGCAGGCCACCTCGACCGCGATCGCGGCCGCCGTGAAGGGCCTGCGCTCCGCACGGGTCGGCTACGGGACCGGCACGTGCGACGTGAACGTCAACCGCGACGTCCGCACGGCGGACGGCTGGTGGCTGGGCACCGGCGAGGCGGGCACCTCCGACAAGAGCGTCGGCGTCACCCGCGTCGACGACCTGGACGGAAACCCGATCGCCGTCCTCATGAACTACAGCGTCCAGTCCTCGGTCATGATGGAGTCGGTCATGGCCAACGGTGACCTGCCGATCACGGCCGACCTCGCGGGCGCCGCCGTGCAGCACCTGGAGAAGCAGTACGACGGCGATGTCGTCGGCTTCTTCCTCGTGGGCTCCTGCGGCGACCAGTCCCCGGCGTTCCGCTCCAAGCGCTACACCATCGACAAGGACCGGAACTGGTCCCAGGTCGACGCCCAGGACGCGGGCTGGCTGCTGCTGACCGTGCAGGGCGAACGGCTGGGCACCGAGGCCGTGCGGGTCAGCGAAACCGTCAAGACGGCCGGCGGCAGCGGGAGTTCGACGCTGCGCTTCCTCAAGAGCAGCGTGACGGTGCAGACGACGGCGTCCGGTCATCCCACGGGGCCGACGACGTCGTACGACTTCACGCCCACCGGCACGGCCGACGTGCCGATCTGGGTGCTCCAGGTCGGTGACGGCGTGTTCGTCGGCGTCTCACCGGAGCTGTCCACCGACACCGCGCTGGGCATCAGGAAGCACTCACCGTTCCCGCACACCGCCGTGATGTCGATGTTCGAGGGCGGGGCGAAGAACATGGCCGAGGCCCGCAGTTACGCTCGCATCACCTACGAGGCGATGGACTCGTCCTACGCCCAGGGCGCGGCCGAGACCGTGGCGGCGAAGATCGGCGACCTTCTGCACTCACTGCGCGGCTGAGCCGTCCCGGCGCTTCACCGCTCTGACGGTGTCAGCCAACTTTGCGCCTCCTGACATCGCGTGAGCCGGGCGCGTGACTGGCTCAGTCGATCCGTGCTCGACCGGAGAGGCGCTCGACACCCCGCAGCAACGCCGAGTGATCCAGGCTGCCGTCGCCGTTCGCCCGGCAGGACGACAGGAGTTGGGCGACCAGGGCGCCCACCGGCAGGACCGCGCCGATGTCGCGGGCCGTGTCGGTGACGATGCCCAGGTCCTTGTGGTGGAGGTCGATGCGGAAGCCGGCGGTGAACTCCCGGTTCAGCATGGTGTCCTTCTTGCGGTTCAGGACGGTGGAACCGGCCAGGCCCCCGCCGAGGACCGTCAGCGCGGCCGGCAGGTCGGCGCCCGCCTTCTCCAGGAAGACGACGGCCTCGGCCAGGGCCTGGATGTTGACGGCCACGACAAGCTGGTTCGCGGCCTTCACCGTCTGGCCGACGCCGTGCGGGCCGACGTGCACGACGGTGGTGCCCAGGGCGTGGAAGAGGGGAGCCGCCCGCTCGAAGTCCATGGCGTCGCCGCCGGCCATGATGGACAGCGTGGCTTCGACGGCCCCCGCTTCTCCGCCGGAGACGGGCGCGTCGAGGACTCGTACGCCGCGCTCGCGGGCCGCCTCGGCGAGCGCGACGGCGGTGCGCGGGCTGATGGTGCTCATGTCGATCAACAGGCTTCCGGCCCGGGCGTGTTCCAGTACGCCGCCCACGCCGAGGACGACCTCGGTGACCTCGGCGTCGGCCGGGAGCATGGTGATGACGGCGTCCGCGTCGACGACCGCCTCCGCGACGCTGCTCGCCGCGTGACCGCCTGCCTCGACGAGCCGGTCGACGGCCGCCCGGCTGCGGTTGTAGCCGGTGACCCGGTAGCCCGCCCGGACGAGGTTGGCCGCCATCGGGCCGCCCATGATGCCGAGACCGATGAAGGCGACGGAGCGGAGCTCCTTCTGCGACGTGTCCGTGTTCCGATCCATGTCGCGACCGTAGGTCAGGGAGGTGACGGACCTCCACCATGAGGGATAAATGATGGCATCCATGATGGCGAAATGATGGATTCGAGGGCTTCGCAACCCCTCCCCGCCCGACCTAGCGTTGCCGACACGTAAACGGCTTGGCCGAGAGCATGGCCGTGTTTTTGACGGCTTCCTGAAGGGAGAGGGCAATGGCGCCCGTGGAGTTGCTGATCGGTAGTCGCTGGCAAGCGGCCAAGGGAACCGCGCAGACCCGGGAGGTCACGTCGCCGTTCGACGGTTCGACGGTGGGCACCGTGGCGCTCGCCGGAACCGAAGACGTAGAGGTGGCTCTCGCCGCGGCGGAACACGGCGCGGCGGTCTGGCGCCGCACACCCGCGCATGAGCGGATGCGCATCCTGCTGCGCGCCGCGGAACTCGCCGACGAGCGGGCCCCGAAGATCGCGCAGACCATCAGCGCGGAATCCGGCAAGACCATCACCGAGGCCACCGGCGAAGCGTCTCGCTCGGGCGACCTGATCCGGCTCGCCGCCTTCGAAGGCACGCAGCTCTACGGCGAGACCCTTCCGCTCGACGCCAACCGCGGCACCGGGCAGGACAAGATCGGCTTCACGCTGCGTCAGCCGTGCGGGATCGTCGTGGCGATCACTCCGTTCAATTACCCGGCGCTGCTGGTCCTGCACAAGCTCGCCCCGGCCCTGGCCGCGGGCAACGCGGTGGTTCTCAAGCCGGCCACCACGACCCCGCTGACCGCCCTGGCACTCGCCGAGTGTTTCGTGGACGCGGGCCTGCCCGAAGGCGTGCTCTCCGTGCTCGTCGGCTCCGGCTCGGTGCTCGGCGACGCGCTGGTCACCGACCCCCGCGTCCGCAAGATCTCCTTCACCGGCTCGACGGCCACCGGCGAGCACATCTCCCGCGTCGCGGGCGTGAAGAAGCTGTCCCTGGAACTCGGCGCCTCCTGCCCGGTCGTAGTCCTCCCCGACGCCGACATCGAGGCCGCCGCGAGCGCCGTCGCGGCGGGTGGGTACGTCAACGCCGGACAGGTCTGCATCTCTGTCCAGCGTGTGATCACCCATCCCGCCGTGACCGGCGACTTCCTGGACGCCCTCGTCCCCAAGGTCCGGGCCATCCGCACCGGCGACCCCTCCTCCCCGGACACCACGATGGGCGCCCTCATCACGGCCACCGAGGCGGAGCGCGTCGAGCGGGCCATCGCCCAGGCCACCGCGGACGGGGCGCGAGTCCTGACCGGCGGTGAGCGCGACGGTGCCGTGGTGCAGCCGGCCGTCGTCGCCGACGTCGACCCCCGATCCGCCTTCAGCCAGACGGAGTTGTTCGGTCCCGCCGTCGCCGTCAGCTCGGCGGACGACTGGGAGTCCGCCATCGCCCAGGCCAACGGCACCGCCTACGGCCTCGGCGCCGGCATCTTCACCTCCGACATCGCCGGCGCGGTGCGGGCCATCCGGGAGATCGACGCCGGGTCCGTCCACATCAACTGGACGCCCCTGTGGCGCGCCGACCTGATGCCGTACGGCGGCCTCAAGGGCAGCGGCTACGGCAAGGAAGGCCCCCGCGCCGCGGTCAGCGAGATGACCGAGGTCAAGACCATCGTTCTGCACGGCCGTCCCTGGTGACGCCGCACTCCTTCGCATCGGAGCCGACTCATGACTGACCCGACCCCGCAGCGCACGGTGCGCCTCACCGTCGCCCAGGCCGTCGTCACCTACCTCTCCCGGCAGTACTCCGTGGCCGACGGCCACCGCCGCCGCCTCATCCCCGCCGCGCTCGGCATCTTCGGCCACGGCAACGTGGCCGGCCTCGGCCAGGCCCTGGACCAGCTCAGCGACGAACTCCCCTTCATCCAGGGGCGCAACGAGCAGGCCCTCGTCCACATCGCGACCGCCTACGGCAAGGCGAACAGGCGGCACTCCACCCTCGCCGTGACCGCCTCCATCGGGCCCGGCGCCCTGAACATGGTGACCGGCGCGGGCCTCGCCACCGTCAACCGGCTGCCCGTCCTGCTGCTGCCGGGCGACACCTACGCGACCCGCCACCAGGGGCCCGTGCTCCAGCAGTTGCAGCACCCCATCGAGGCCGACACCTCGGTCAACGACGCCTTCCGGCCCGTCTCCCGCTTCTTCGACCGCATCACCCGGCCCGAGCAACTGCTGACCGCGCTGCCCGCGGCGATGCGGGCGCTGACCGACGTGGACACGGGCGCGGTCGTCGTCTCCCTGCCGCAGGACATCCAGTCCCACGCGTACGACTATCCGGTGGAGTTCTTCGCCGAGCGCGACTGGACGATCCGTCGACCGGCGCCGGACGCCGACGAGGTCGCCGTGGTGGCGCGGATGCTCGCCGAGGCGGAGAAGCCGCTGATCATCGCCGGTGGCGGGGTCGTGTACTCCGGTGCCACCGAGGAGTTGGAGGCGCTGGCCGACGCGGCCGGCATCCCGGTCGCCGAAACCTTCGCGGGCAAGGGCGCCGTCCAGCGTCGCGCCTGGTGGGGACTCGGTGGCATAGGTCTGGAAGGCACCCAGGCCGTCAACGCGCTCGCCCGGGAGGCCGACTTCGTACTCACCGTGGGCTCGCGCCTGACGGACTTCGCGACCGCCTCGCACTCGATCTTCGAGAACCCGGACGTGCGCTTCGCGAGCATCAACGTCAACGTGCACGACGCGGACCGCCTGGGTGCCACCGGCATCGTCGCCGACGCCAAGCGGGCACTCGCCGCGCTGACCGACGCCGTACGCGCCAACGGCACGACCACGTCGGCCGGTTGGCAGGAGAAGGTGCGCGAGCTGGACGCGCGGTGGCAGGCGCTGCGGACCGCCGCCCTCGACCCAGACACCCCCTTCGACCACTCCACCGCCGATCCCGACGTCGTCAGCGACACCGACGCGCTGCTCACCCAGGGCCAGTTGATCGGTCTGCTCCAGGAGCACGCGCAGTCCGGCGACACGATCATCGCCGCCGCCGGCGGTCCGCCCGGCGACCTCCAGAAGGTGTGGGACGCCACCGAAGGCCGCCTCGCGCACCTGGAGTTCGGCTTCTCCTGCATGGGCTACGAACTGCCCGCCGCGATCGGTGTCCGCCTCGCCGCGCCGGACGCGTCGAAGCGGGTGCTGTCCCTGCTGGGCGACGGCACCTTCCTCATGGCGCCGACCGAGCTGGTCACGGCCGCCCAGGAACGGCTCCCGCTCACCATCGTGATCCCGGAGAACCACGGCTACCAGGTCATCCACCGCCTCCAGATGGGCCGCAACGGCCGGGAGTTCGGCAACGAGTTCCGTTACCGGGACGGCAGCCTGGAGATCGGTTCGCACAAGCCCGCCCGGCTGGAGGGCGACTACCTCCAGGTCGACCTCGTCAAGACGGCGGAGGGCCTCGGCGCCCGCGCGCTCCGCGCCACCACCGCCGACGAGGTGCGCGCCGCCCTGGCCGACACCCGCGACCACGCCGGGCCCGTCGTCCTCGTCGTCCCCGTGATCCCGCACGCCGACCTCCCCGGCGCGGGCGTGTGGTGGGACGTGGCCCCGGCCGAGGTCTCCGAGCAGGAAACGGTCGCCCAGCTGCGCCGTGAGTACGAAGAGGGTCTCGCTTCCCAGAGGTGGTACGGATGAACAACTCACCGTTGGACTTCGGCCGCCTGCGCCGCCGCCTCGCCGCCGGTGAGGCCACCCTCGGCACCTTCATCGGCCTCGCCTCCCCGGTCTCGGCCGAGGTCTGCGCCGCCGCCGGAGCCGACTGGGTGCTGCTCGACCTCGAACACGGCGCCGGAGGCGAGGAGCAGCTCCGTACGACCGTCCCCGCCGCCGCTGCCTACGGGGTGCCGACCGTCGTACGCGTCGAGTCCGCGGCCCGCATCCGCATCGGCCGCGCCCTCGACCAGGGCGTCGCCGGAGTCATGCTGCCGCGCCTCGACACGGCGGCCGAGGTCGAGGAAGCCATCCGGCACTTGAGGTACCCGCCCGCGGGGGACCGGGGTGTGGCCACCTACAACCGGTCCTGCCGTTTCGCCCTCGACCCCGAAGCCCTGGACCGTGCGGGGGAGATCCTCGGCGTGGTCCAGATCGAGTCGGCCGCCGCGCTGAACGAGGTCGAGGCCATCGCGGCCCTTGACGGAGCCGACGTGCTGTTCGTCGGCCCCCGCGACCTCAGCCACGACCTCGGCGTGCCCGGCGAGTTCGGCGCCGCCGTCTACCAGCAGGCGCTGGAGCGCGTCCGTAAGGCCGCCGCCGACCACGGCAAGGCGTGCGGCCTCCTCGTCAACGACGGCGCCGCCGCGGCCGCGAAGCGGGCCGAGGGATGGACCTTCATCGGCATCGGCTCCGACTCCACCCTGCTCGCCGCCGCTCTGTCCAGCGCGCTCGACCGAGCCCGGGCCTAGAACCCCCTCAGGAGACACAGATGACCCCCACCACCCCGGGCGCCGCACGCGAGATAGGCGTCGGGCTCATCAGCGTCGGCTGGATGGGCAAGCTGCACAGCCGCGCCTACCAGGCGCTGCCCTCCGTCTACCCCGAGCTGGGCATCAAGCCCCGCCTCGTGCACGCCGCCGACACGGCCGAGGACCGGGCCGCCTACGCCCGTGACGTCCTCGGCTACGAGAAGGTATCCACCGACTACCGTGCCGTTCTCGACGACCCGGACGTCGAGGTCGTCTCGATCTGCGCGCCCAACATCCTCCACCACGAGATAGGCATCGCCGCCGCCAAGGCAGGCAAGCCGTTCTGGATCGAGAAGCCCGTCGGACGCAGCGCCGAGGAGACCGCCGAGGTCGCCGCCGCGGCCCGCGCCGCCGACGTGGTCACCTCCATCGGCTACAACTACCGGCACGCCCCCGCCGTCGAGCGCGCACGCCAGCTCATCGCCGAGGGCAGGCTCGGCCGTATCACCAACGTGCGCGCCACGTTCTTCTCTGGCTACGCCTCCGAGCCCAAGGGCGCCCTGTCCTGGCGTTTCAAGCGGGACCTGGCCGGACACGGCGCGCTCGGCGACCTGATGAGCCACGTCGTGGACCTCGTCAGCTACGTCGTGGCCCCGATCGACGAGGTCTCCGCGCTCACCAGCACCGTCTACACCGAGCGCCCGCTGCTGCCCATGGGCTCGGGCACGCACTTCGCGGTGATCGAGGACGGTGAGATGGCGGAGGTCGAGAACGACGACTACACCGCCGCTCTCGTCCGTTTCAGCGGGGGAGCCGTCGGCACGCTGGAGGCGTCACGGATCATCGTCGGCCCGCAGTGCGGCATCGGCTTCGAGATCTACGGCACCGACGGCTCGGTCACCTGGAACTTCGAGCGCATGAACGAACTGCGCGTCGCCCTCGACCGCAGCGGCCCCCACCAGGGCTACACCACGGTGCTCGGCAACGGCCACATGGGCGACTACGCCAGCTTCCAGCCCGGCCCCGGCAACAGCATGGGCTACGACGACCTGAAGGTCATCGAGGCCAAGAAGTTCCTGGCCGCCGTGGCCGGCGTCGAGCACCACAACTCGACGATCGAGGACGCGCACGCCGTCGCCGAGGTGATCGCAGCCGCCGCGGCCTCCGCACAGAGCGGTTCGTGGCAACCGGTTCCAGCCGTGGACGGCGCGAACTTCGGTCACTCGGCGCGGAGTTGATCGCATGGCTGCCCAGCATGTCGTCGTGGCCCTCGGTCCTGTCGACGCCGACACGGTGGCCCCCGTCCTCGGCGAGCGGGTCACCTTCGTCACCGACCCCACGCCCGACGAACTCGCGGTCGCCGAGGGCGCCATCGTCCGAGCGGACCGGCACGTCGACGCGGACCTGCTCGCGCGGATGCCCCGGCTGCGGGTCATCGCCCGCACCGGGGTGGGTGTCGACCTGGTCGACGTGACGGCGGCCTCCGCGCGCGGGATCCCCGTCGTCGTCACCCCCAACAGCGGCAGCCGGGCTGTGGCCGAGGGCGTCCTCGCCATGGCGCTGCATCTGACCAAGCGGCTCAATCCGCTGACCGAGCTGGTGCGCGAGGGCCGCTGGGCCGAACGCGCCGGCCTGCCGGTCGGCGACCTGGACGGCGCCACGATGGGGATCGTCGGCTACGGCCGCATCGGCCGCCGGGTGGGCGAACTCGCCGCCGTCTTCGGCATGCGGACGCTCGCGTACGACCCGTTCAGCCCGCCGCCGTCCGATGTCGCCTGCGCCGATCTGGACGAACTCGTCGCGGCCGGTGACGTCCTGACCCTGCACACCCCGCTCACCGAGGGCACCAGGCACCTCGTGGACGAGCACCTGCTGGCCCGCGTCAAGCAGGGAGCGATCCTCGTCAACTGCGGCCGGGGTGGCCTGCTCGACCTCGACGCCACCCTGGCCGCCCTGGAGACGGGCCGGCTGTCCGGCGTCGGCCTGGATGTGTTCGACCCCGAACCGGCCCTCTACCACCCGCTCTTCGACCACCCGAACGTCGTCCTCACCCCGCACCTGATGGGCATGACCCGCCGGGCGATGACGCTGACCTTCGTCGACGCGGCGCGCGGCGTCGCCGACGTCCTCGCCGACCGCCCGCCGGCCGCGGTCGCCGACCCCGACTACCACCTCCGAAAGGCCACGGCATGACCACCTCACCGCTGAACAGGATCGCCGGCGCGCCCATCTCCTGGGGCGTGTGCGAAGTACCCGGATGGGGCTACCAGTTGACGCCCGAACGGGTCCTGAAGGAGATGCGCGAGGTCGGCCTGGCCGCCACCGAGATCGGCCCCGAGGGCTTCCTGCCCGCCGCACCGGACGCCATGGCCCAGGTCCTGGCCCACCACGACCTGCACGCCGTCGGCGGCTTCACCCCCCTGCTGCTGCACGTGCCCGGCCACGACCCGCTGCCCGAGACGGAACAGCTCCTGGAGAGCTACACCGCCTCGAACGCGGAGGTCCTCGTCCTGTCGGCCATCACCGGCCAGGACGGCTACGACTCCCGGCCCGAACTCGACGCCGACGGCTGGAAGCTCCTGCTGTCCAACCTCGACCGACTGACGGCGCTGGCCGCCGAGCGGGGGGTACGTGCCGTCCTGCACCCGCACGTCGGCACGATGATCGAGAACGGTGACGAGGTGCGCCGCGTCCTGGAGGACTCGGCGATCTCCCTCTGCCTCGACACCGGCCACCTGCTCATCGGCGGCACCGACCCCGCCGAACTGACCCGGCAGGCTCCCGAGCGCATCGCCCACACCCACATGAAGGACGTGGACGCCGCCCTCGCCGCCAAGGTCCAGTCCGGCCGTCTCACCTACACCGAAGCCGTGCGCGCAGGAATGTACCGCCCGCTCGGCGCTGGCGACGTCGACGTCCAGGCCATCGTCAGCCACCTCAGCGCCCGCGGATACGACGGCTGGTATGTCCTCGAACAGGACACCATCCTCATCGAGGAACCCAAGACGAAGGGGCCGGTCGAGGACGTGTGGGCGAGCGCCGAGCATCTGCGCTCGGTGCTGCGCGCCGCCGCCTGACGGCATACAAGCCATTTCCCCGGGGAGGGCGGGGCTGCTCACCGCACGGGTAGCCCCGCCCTCGGTAGATCCTTTGACGGAAAACCTCGGGATGATGTGTTTTTGATGGCTTCCCGGGGATTGACCGGCAGGTGTGTCGCGCCGATAAATTTCGTGGCGACTTGGCTCCGACTTGCAGAATTGAAATTACTCATTCCGAAGCCACAGGAATATCAAGGGCTGCAGAAAAATGACGACTGAGGATTTGCTGGCGACTTGCTGGACCACAGCAGGCGCCGCCACCCCCGGAAGCGACGACGAGCGCAGTCCGTTGAGCCTGCGGGAACGGGCGGAAGCCGCGGCCGCGGCCGGGTTCACGGGCTTCGGACTGCTGTACCCGGACCTGGTGGAGGCCGAGCGCACGTACGGGGTCGCGGGCATCCGGTCCATCTTCGAGGACAACGGGATCCGCCATGTCGAGCTGGAGTTCATCACGGACTGGTGGAACGGCGACTCCGCGCACACCGCATCGGGTGCCGCCCGGCGCTATGTCCTGACGGCCGCTGAGGCACTCGGCGCACGCCACATCAAGGTCGGCCCCGATGTCGAGGACCGGCCATGGAACCCCGATGTCTGGGCCAAGGAGTTCGCCGCGCTGGCGGCACAGGCCGACGGCGTGGGCGCCCGGCTCGGGGTCGAGTTCCTGCCCTGGTCCAACCTCAAGACCGTGTACGACGGTCTCCGGCTCGTGGAGTCGGCCGGGCACCCGGCGGGTGGCCTCATCATCGACGTCTGGCACACCGAGCGCGCCGGCACCGCCCCCGCCGAACTGGCGAAGGTACCCGGGTCCCGCATCGTGGGCGTGGAGCTCGACGACGCCGACGCCCAGGTCGTCGGCACCCTCTTCGAGGACACCGTCCGGCGCCGTCGCCTGTGCGGGGAGGGCTCCTTCGACCTGCCGGGCATCATCGCCGCGCTCCGTGCGGCCGGCTGGGCCGGCCCCTGGGGAGTGGAGATCCTCTCCGACGAGCACCGCGCGCTGCCGGTGCGGGAGGCCGCCGAAGTGGCGTACCGAAGCGCCGCGGCGCTTCTGGGGTAAAGCCGCAGGGGCGGTGGGGACGAGACCACGGTCGTCCCCACCACCCCTGCTTCCTGCATGCCTGCTTCCTGCACGAGGCCCCTATCTCCGCGTGAGCAGGTGGAACTCGAACGCGTACCGCTCGGCGTGGTACAGATGCGCGCCGTACTCCACGGCCTCCCCGCCGGCGTCGTACGCCGTCCGCCGCATGGTGAGCAGCGCGGCTCCCTCCGGCTCCCCGAGGTACCCGCCCTCCTCGGCGGTCGCCGCCTGGGCGCCGATCGCCTGGTGGGCGCTGTGCAGGGTGATGCCGGCCGCCCGCAGCAGCCGGTACAGCCCGGTGGCCTCCAGCAGCCTCGCGTCGAGGTCCGGCAGCAGGCCGGTCGGCAGGTGGTTGCGCAGGAGCGCCACCGGCACACCGTCGGCGTATCGGACTCGCTCCAGCCTGACGACGCTGTCGTCCTTCCTGACACCGAGGGCCTCGGCGACTTCGGCGGACGCGGGAACGACGTCGTTGCGCACCACCCGCGTACTCGGATTCCGGCTGACCTTCTCGAGATCGTCGTAGAGACTGCTGAGCTCCAGCTGGCGCTTGAACTTGTTGTGGACGACTTGCGTGCCGACCCCGCGGTGTCGTACCAGCAGCCCTTTGTCCACCAGTGTTCTGATGCCCTGCCGGACGGTCGGCCGGGACAGGCCGAGCCGTTCGGCGAGGTCGATCTCGTTGCCGAGCAGCGCTCCCGGGAGGAGCAGGCCATGCTCGATGGCCTGCTCCAGCTGTTGGGCGAACTGGTAGTACAGCGGTACCGGGCTCGCGCGGTCGATGGCGATGTCGAGCACCGCCGTACCGCTGACGGCTTTCCGGCGTGTGGGCATGGTCAGTGGTTGCGGGGGAAGCCCAGGTCCACGCCCGCCGGGGCGTCGGCCGGGTCGGGCCAGCGGGTCGTGACGACCTTGCCGCGGGTGTAGAAGTGGGTGCCGTCGTTGCCGTAGATGTGGTGGTCGCCGAAGAGGCTGTCCTTCCAGCCGCCGAAGCTGTGGTAGCCGACGGGGACCGGGATCGGGACGTTCACGCCGACCATGCCGGCCTCGACCTCCAGCTGGAAGCGGCGGGCGGCGCCACCGTCCCGGGTGAAGATCGCGGTGCCGTTGCCGAAGGGCGAGGCGTTGATCAGCGCGATGCCCTCGTCGTACGTGTCCACGCGCAGGACGGTCAGGACGGGGCCGAAGATCTCGTCCTGGTAGGCCTTCGCGGTGGTCGGCACCTTGTCGAGGAGCGAGATGCCGATCCAGTGGCCGTCCTCGAAGCCCTCGACCGTGTAGCCGGAGCCGTCCAGGACGACCTCGCAGCCCTCGGCCGCCGCACCCGTGACGTAGGACGCCACCTTGTCGCGGTGGACCTTGGTGATGAGCGGGCCCATCTCCGAGGTCGGGTCGTTGCCGGGGCCGATCTTGATCTTCTCGGCGCGCTCACGGATCTTGTCCACCAGCTCGTCGCCGATGGAGCCGACGGCGACGACGGCCGAGATGGCCATGCAGCGCTCGCCCGCGGAGCCGTAGGCCGCCGAGACGGCCGCGTCCGCCGCCGCGTCGAGGTCGGCGTCCGGGAGGACCAGCATGTGGTTCTTGGCGCCGCCGAGGGCCTGGACGCGCTTGCCGTTCGCCGAGGCCGTGGTGTGGATGTAGCGGGCGATCGGGGTCGAGCCGACGAAGGAGACGGCCTTGACGTCCGGGTGCTCCAGGAGGCGGTCGACGGCCACCTTGTCGCCGTGGACGACGTTGAAGACGCCGTCGGGCAGACCGGCCTCGGCCAGCAGCTCGGCGATCTTCAGGGAGGCCGACGGGTCCTTCTCGGACGGCTTCAGCACGAAGGTGTTGCCGGTCGCGATGGCGATCGGGAACATCCACATCGGGACCATCGCCGGGAAGTTGAACGGCGTGATGCCGGCGACGACACCGAGCGGCTGGCGGATCGAGGCGACGTCCACACGGCTGGCGACCTCGGTCGACAGCTCGCCCTTCAGCTGCACGGTGATCCCGCACGCCAGGTCGACGATCTCCAGGCCGCGCGCGACCTCGCCCAGCGCGTCGCTGTGCACCTTGCCGTGCTCGGCGGTGATCAGCTCGGCGATCGCGTCCCGGTTCGCCTCCAGCAGCGCCCGGAACTTGAACAGGATGGTCGTCCGCTTGGCCAGCGAGGACCGGCCCCAGGTGGCGAACGCGTCCTTGGCGGCCTGGACCGCCGCGTCCACCTCGTCGACCGAGGCGAACGGGACCTGCTTCTCCGGGTGACCCGTGGCGGGGTTGTGGACGACGCCGTAGCGCTCGGACGCACCCTCTCGGGGCTTGCCGTCGATCCAGTGGCGGAGGGGCTTCATCGTGTGCGGGTTTCCTTTCAGGGCCGGACTCGGACACGGGCGGGGCGACCTTCGATATTTCTTTCGCCAGTGCGTCAAAAGGCCGTCTATTCGAGGCCCCGGGCATCCCGTCATTTCAGGTGTAGAGGTCAGGCATAACCAGCGTCAAGTAATTGTTCTGACATCTTGCTCTGATGGATAAATGATGTCATTACAAGCGTTGACCCCGGGGTGGGGTGACGGTTCCATCTCCGTCATAGGCAACAGCCGTGTTCACGGCATGTGATCCGCAGCGCTCGCTCGGTCAGCCTTCTCCCCTCTCTCTGCCGCACAGTGAGGTGCCGAAAGATGGACCGCTCGTCCCACTCCCGTTCCCGCAGATATGTGCCTGTCGTCGCCGCGATGGCGGCGGCCACCCTGTTCGCCGCAGGATGCTCCAGCAGCTCGGGCGGCAAGAAGGCCGACGAGACGGGGAACGATGTCTCGGCCGGCAAGGCCACCACTCCCCGCATGACGGTCGCCCTGATCACGCACGCCGCACCGGGTGACACCTTCTGGGACATCGTCCGCAAGGGCGCAGAGGCCGCCGCCGCCAAGGACAACGTCAAGCTCGTCTACTCCTCCGACCCCAACGCCGGCAACCAGGCCAACCTGGTGCAGAACGCGATCGACCAGAAGGTCGACGGGATCGCGCTCACCCTGGCCAAGCCGGACGCCCTCAAGAGCGTCGTCGCCAAGGCCGGGCAGGCCGGCATACCCGTCGTCGGCTTCAACTCCGGTGTGAGCGACTGGACGAAGGTGGGCATGCTGGAGTTCTTCGGCCAGGACGAGGAGGTGGCCGGTGAGGCGTTCGGCAAGAAGCTCAACGAGGTCGGCGCCAAGCACACGGCCTGTGTCATCCAGGAGCAGGGCAACATCGGCCTCACCCAGCGGTGCGCCGGACTGAAGAAGACCTTCAGCGGCAAGACCGACATCCTCTACGTCAACGGCACCGACATGCCGTCCGTGAAGTCGACGATCACCGCCAAGCTCCAGCAGGACAGCTCCATCGACTTCGTGGCGACCCTCGCCGCGCCGATCGCCCTCACCGCCACGCAGGCGATCTCCGAGTCGGGCAGCAAGGCCAAGCTCGCCACGTTCGACCTGAACAAGGACGCGGTCGCCGCCATCAAGTCCGGCAAGATCCAGTGGGCCATCGACCAGCAGCCCTACCTTCAGGGCTACCTGTCCGTCGACTCCCTCTGGCTCTACAAGACGAACGGAAACTACAGCGGCGGCGGTTCGCAGGCCGTGCTGACCGGCCCGGCCATTGTCGACAAGACCAACATCGACAAGGTCGCCGCGTTTGCCGCGAAGGGCACTCGGTGATGACCATGACCCAGACCACGGCTCCGGCGACGGGCTCTCCGTCGCCGGCTCCGCCGGCCCTCGAGAAGGACGGCCGCACCTCCGAACGGTCGCTGGCCATACGCCTGTTGGCTCGCCCCGAAGTGGGTGTCTTCCTCGGCGCCGCGGCGGTCTACGTGTTCTTCCTGGTCGCCGCGCCGCCGGTGCGCGACGGCAGCTCGATGGCCAACATCCTCTACCAGTCGTCGACCATCGGGATCATGGCCCTGCCGGTCGCGCTGCTGATGATCGGCGGCGAGTTCGACCTGTCGGCCGGTGTCGCGGTGGTCACCTCGGCGCTGACCGCGAGCATGCTCAGCTACCAGCTCACCGTGAACGTGTGGGTCGGCGTGCTCGTCGCCCTGCTCGTGTCCTTGGGGATCGGGTTCTTCAACGGCTGGCTGGTCGTCAGGACCGGTCTGCCGAGCTTCCTGATCACCCTCGGCAGCTTCCTGATCCTCCAGGGCGTGAACCTGGCGGTGACGAAGCTGGTGACCGGCAACGTGGCCACCGACGACATCAGCGACATGGACGGCTTCAGCCAGGCGCAGAAGGTCTTCGCCTCCAGCTTCGACGTCGGCGGGGTCCAGGTGAAGATCACCGTCGTCTGGTGGCTGGTCTTCGCCGCCGTCGCCACCTGGGTGCTGCTGCGCACCAAGTACGGCAACTGGACCTTCGCTGTCGGCGGCAACAAGGACAGCGCCCGCGCGGTCGGTGTCCCGGTGACGTTCAGCAAGATCTCGCTGTTCATGCTGGTCGGCTTCGGTGCCTGGTTCATCGGCATGCACCAGCTGTTCTCCTTCAACACCGTGCAGTCCGGCGAGGGCGTGGGCCAGGAGCTGATCTACATCTCGGCCGCGGTCATCGGCGGCTGTCTGCTGACCGGCGGCGCCGGCTCGGCGATCGGCCCGGTCTTCGGAGCCTTCATGTTCGGCATGGTGCAGCAGGGCATCGTCTACGCCGGCTGGAACCCCGACTGGTTCAAGGCATTCCTCGGCGTCATGCTCCTCGGCGCCGTCCTCATCAATCTGTGGGTCCAGCGCACAGCGACCCGGAGGTGACCCCCATGACAAGCAACGTAACCGGCATCCACGGAGCCGTCCTCCAGGACACCGCCCCCGGGGGCGAGGCCCGGCCGATCGTCGAACTCCGCAACGCGGGCAAGGCGTACGGCAACATCCGTGCCCTGCACGGCGTCGACCTCAAGGTCCAGCCCAACCAGGTGACCTGCGTGCTGGGCGACAACGGCGCCGGCAAGTCGACGCTGATCAAAATCATCTCGGGACTGCACCAGCACACTGAGGGCGAGTTCCTCGTCGACGGTGGGCCCGTGCGCTTCGCCACCCCGCGCGACGCGCTCGACAAGGGCATCGCCACCGTCTACCAGGACCTGGCGACCGTCCCGCTGATGCCGGTGTGGCGCAACTTCTTCCTCGGCTCCGAGATGACCAAGGGCCCGTGGCCGCTGCGGCGCCTCGACATCGAGCGGATGAAGAAGACCGCCGACGAGGAACTGCGCAACATGGGCATCGTCCTGGACGACATGGAACAGCCCATCGGCACGCTCTCGGGCGGCCAGCGCCAGTGTGTGGCCATCGCCCGCGCCGTCTACTTCGGCGCCCGGGTACTGATCCTGGACGAGCCGACCGCAGCCCTCGGCGTCAAGCAGTCCGGCGTGGTGCTGAAGTACATCGCCGCCGCCCGCGACCGCGGTCTCGGCGTCATCTTCATCACCCACAACCCGCACCACGCCTACATGGTCGGCGACCACTTCAGCGTCCTGCGCCTCGGCACCATGGAACTGTCCGCCGCCCGCAGCGAGATCACCCTCGAAGAGCTGACCAACCACATGGCCGGCGGGGCCGAACTCGCGGCCCTCAAGCATGAGTTGGCTCAGGTCCGAGGAGTCGACGTCGAGGAACTCCCCGAAGAGGACGAGCTTCAGGTCGGCGCCCCTCAGTCCCATTGACCTCACCAACCCCGGAGGCACCAGAACATGCCATCTGAGCGAGCGCTCGGCGTTGCCGTCGTCGGCACCGGCAAGATGGGCGCCGACCATGTGCGCAGACTTCGCCACCGCATCAGCGGGGCCCGCGTGACGGCCGTCGTCGACATCGAGGCGGAGCGCGCCAAGACCCTCGCGGACGCGATCGAGGGCTGCGCGGCGTACACCGAACCCGCGGCGGCCATGGCGGCGCGGGACGTGGACGCCGTCCTCATCGCCTCCCCGGGGCCCGCCCACGAGGCGGCCCTGCTCGAAGCCCTCGACCGCGACCTGCCGGTGCTGTGCGAGAAACCGCTCACCCCCGACGCGGCCTCCGCGCTGCGCGTCCTTGCGGCAGAGCAGAAGCTCGGACACCGCCGCGTCCAAGTGGGCTTCATGCGGCGGTACGACGCCGAGTACATGAAGCTCAAGCGGCTTCTCAGCAAGGGGGAGTTGGGGCGGACGCTGATGCTGCACCACCGGCACCGCAATCCGGCCATGCCGGAGTGGTTCACCGAGGAGATGCTCATCAACGATTCCGTGGTGCACGAGATGGACGTGACCCGCTGGCTCCTCGACCAGGAGATCACCGCGGTCACCGTGCACAAACCGGCTTCGACCTCGAATGCCCCGGCCGGTATGAGTGACCCTCAGTTCGTGCTCTTCGAAACCGAGTCGGGTGCTCTCGTCGATGTCGAGATCTTCGGGCACTGCGGGTTCGGCTATCAGGTGCAGGCCGAGGCGGTCTGTGAACGTGGCATCGTTCGGATGGACGACGAGCACGGGCCGCGGCTGACCACCGCTGACGGCCGCTGGGGTGGCCGTGTCACACCGGACTACCTCGAACGCTTCGAGGACGCCTACGACCGCGAGGTCCAGGCCTGGGTGGACGCCACGCGGCGCGGCGAGACGACCGGGCCCAGCGTCTGGGACGGATACGCGGCCGCGGCCGTCTGCGAGGCGGGCGTGCTGTCCCAGCGAGAGGGCCGGCGTGTCGAGGTCGAGCTGATCGAGCGACCCGCCTTCTATCAGTAGACCCGCCCCTTATCAGCAGGCGGCACACAGCGGGAGAGGGCGGCACCGGACCGGTGCCGCCCTCTCCCGCTGTGCCGTTCGTCAGCCGGCGGCCGGAAGCACCGTACGCGGCCGGACCGGGAACCCGGCCGCGCGGTAGCAGTCGTCGATGAGCCGCATGGTGGTCAGCGCGTCGTCCGCGTCCAGCGCCAGTGGCGCGCCATCCCGCAGGTGGGCCGCGAAGGCCTCCAGCTGGAAGGTGTACGACGACCGGCGGCCGAGTTCCTCGGTGCGCTCGCCGGCGGCCGTGCGAACGACCACCCGGTCGTCGAGGTGCGGCTGCACGAAGTTCATCGCCGTGGCCTCACCACGGGTGCCCACGACGCGGCAGCTCATCTGCCACTTGCCGTACGCCATATGGCAGTTGGCGGTCCCGGTGATTCCGCTCGGGAACTCAAGGTCGGCGTACAGCCACTCGTCGACGCCCGTGGCCCCGGCTTTCTCTCCGCCGCGCGCGGCGACGAGCCGGGGAGCGCCGCCGGCCCAGGGTGCGAGCGTGCGCAGCGCGTGCAGGCTGTAGCACCCGAGGTCCATCAGCGCGCCGCCGGCCAGCGGAAGCGACCACCGTACGTCGCTGTCCGGCGGTGCGGGCATGGCGACCATGGCCTCGACGTGCCGGAGTTCGCCCAGCTCCCCGCTGTCGAGCAGCTCATGCAGGCGCCGGGTGACCGGGTGGAACAGGTAGTGGAAGCCCTCCATGAACACGGTGCCCGCCTTGGCGACGGCCTCGTGGACCTCGATCGCCTCTTCGGCGTTGCTCGCGGACGGCTTCTCGGTGAGCACATGCTTGCCGGCCCGCAGCGCCGCCAGGTTCCACGGCCCGTGCAGGCTGTTGGCCAGCGGGTTGTAGACGACGTCGATCTCGGGGTCGGCGATCAGGTCGGCGTAGGAGTCGGCGACGCGTTCGACGCCGTGGGCGGCGGCGAAGGCCTCCGCCCGGCCGCGGTCGCGGGCGGCCACCGCGACGAGACGGTGGCCGCCCGCACGGGCGGGTCCGACGATCGAGAGTTCGGCGATCCGGGCGGCGCCGAGGACGCCGATCCGCAGCGGTTCGTTCGTCATGCCTTGCGCACCTCGTCGAGTCGTACGGGCCGGTGTTCGTGGAGCGAGAGGGTGCACGCCTCGGCGATCCAGCTCGCCTCGATGGCGTCGGCCACCGTGCAGGGAGAGGGCCGGGTGCCGGCGACGACCTCGGTGAAGGCGGTGAGTTCGGCGCGGTAGGCGGCGGTGAAGCGGTCCATGAAGAAGTGGTGCGGCGTGCCGGCCGGGAAGCCGGCACCCGGCTCCACGGAGCGCAGCGGCAGCTTGTCCTCCAGCCCGACCGCGATGCTGTCCTTCATGCCGTGCAGCTCCAGGCGTACGTCGTAACCGCGGGTGTTGTGCCGGGAGTTGGAGATGACAGCGATGGCGCCGTCGTCGAGGGTGAGCAGCGCGGAAGCGGTGTCGACATCGCCCGCCTCCCGGATGTGGTCCGCGCCCCGGTTGCCGCCGGTCGCGTAGACCTCGACCACCTCCCGGCCGGTGACCCAGCGCACGATGTCGAAGTCGTGCACGCTGCAGTCCCGGAAGATGCCGCCTGAGACGGCCACGTAGGCGGGCGGCGGCGGGGCGGGGTCGAGGGTGGTGGACCGTATGGTGTGGAGGTCGCCGAGCTCACCGCTGACCACGGCCTGCCGCGCGGCCACGCATCCCGCGTCGAAGCGCCTGTTGTAGCCGATGTGCACCTCGACGTCGCTGGCCTCCACCGCGCGCAGCACCTCCAGACTCGCCTCGACGCCACGGGCCACGGGCTTCTCGCAGAAGACCGGGACGCCCGCCTGCACGGCGGCGAGGATGAGCGCGGGGTGTGCGTCGGTCGCGGCGGCGATGACGACGCCGTCCACGCCGGCTGCGAACACGGCTTCGGGGGATTCCGCCGCGGTGGCCCCGAATCTCTCGACGGCCGAGGCGACGGCCGCGGCCACCGGGTCGGTGACGACCAGGGAGTCCACCGCGTCCAGCCCGGCCAGGGTCTCCGCATGGAATGCGCCGATCCGGCCGAGTCCCATGATGCCTATGCGCATGCGTCTCTTCTCTTTCCTCTGTCTCAACTGAGCGGCTCGGTTCCGCAGCCGAAGGTGCTCTGATCCCAGCGGGTGACGACACCGGTGTTGTGGGGGAGCGCCGGGTCGAACGAACCAGCGTTCGCCACGGGGGACGCGGCCAGATTGATCGCCAGGTGCTGGTCGAACAGCTCCGCCTCACGATGCGCGCCGGTGTCCGCGGCCCCCTGATGCCCGCGGTCGACGATGACCACTTTGTCTCCGACCGGCCTCATGTACGTTCTGCCTCCTGTCAGTTCCGGCGGCGCGTGGCTGCCGCCCGCAGTTCTTTGCGCAGCCGCTCGGGGGCCCACTCCTCGGTCACGGCCTGCCAGAGGGTGTCGGCCTGGGAGGGCGGAGCCATCCCGTCGACCGGCGGGTCGAGGTCCAGGTCGGTGGGGAACGGGTAGCCCTCGGCTGTGGCGGCGACCACACGGCGCAGCCAGTCGTCCGAAGCGCCTTCGGTCTTGCGGCGCAGCAGTACCGGGAACAGGGCGTTCGCCATTGCCTCGCGGTCGACGGTCTCCATCGCGCGGCCGAACGCGGAGGAGATCTGGAGCAGGTTGGCCATGCGACGGATGCCGGTGGACCGGTTGTGTCCGGCGGCGTGGAAGAGCGCGGGGTTGAAGAAGACGGCGTCGCCCTTGTTCAGGGGGAGCTGGACGTGGTGGCTGTCGAAGTACTCGACGAACCGCGGCAGCCGCCAGGCGAGGAAGCCCGGCTCGTACTTCTGCGAGTGCGGCAGGTAGAGGGTCGGTCCGGACTCGACGGGCATGTCGCAGTGGGCCACCGCGCCTTGCAGCGTCAGCACGGGGGAGAGGCGGTGCACATGCGCCGGGTAGGCGGCGGCGCGCTCCTGGGAGAGGAAACCGAGGTGGTAGTCGCGGTGCACGCTCTGCGCCGCGCCGCCCGGGTTGACCACGTTGACCTGTGAGGTGACCTGATAGGCGGGGCCCAGCCAGGCCTCGCAGACCAGTTTCAGGACGTCGTTGGCGTAATAGTCGGCGAACACCTCGGGCGTCCGTACGGCCACCTTGTCCAGGGCATTCCAGACACGGTCGTTCGCGCCGGGCTCGGCGAAGTGGTCGCCGCGGGCCCTGCCGCTCGCGCGCTCCTCCTCGATCAGCGCGTGGAAGGCGTCGGACGCGCCGTCCACGACCGCCTCGTTGGGGAAGGCGCCCTTGAGAACCACGACGCCGGGCCCGTCGAGCAGTGCACGAATCAGTTCCGCCTGTACGCGCCGACAGCCTTCGACGGTGTCCGCCAGGGCCCGGAGCCTGTCGCTCTCGTAGAGCAACACGTTCTGCTGTACGCCCGAGGCCGACGGGTAGGCCCCGAGGTCGGTCTTCTGCTCGACGAGTGAGCGGAGCGCGCCGAGATCACAGTCGGCCTCGGTGAGCCATGTCCGCTTCGCTGTCGCTGGGGAGGACATCCAGGTCCTTTCGCAGTGCCTGCTTTTCTGCCAGTCTTGAGAACCCGCATCCATCAAGCAATCCTCAGAAGTGAATCAAAAATCCATCATCATCCTTTGGGGCCAGCCATGCGTCACCCCTATCCGATCAGGGAAATCGCCCGTCAGGCAGGGCTGAGCACCGCCACGGTCGACCGCGTGCTCAACCGCCGCGGCAATGTGCGGGAGAGCACCATTCGTGAGGTGTACGAAGCCATCAAGGACCTGGACCGGCAGCAGACCCAGGTTCGGATCGCTGGCCGTACCTTCATGATCGACATCGTCATGCAGACGCCGGAGCGGTTCTCCACCGCTGTACGCGAGGCGCTGGAGGCCGAACTTCCCTCGCTGCATCCCGCCGTCGTGCGCTCACGCTTCCACTTCCGCGAGACCTGTCCGTCGGCGGAGCTGGTCGGCACCCTCGACAAGATCGCCAAGCGCGGTTCGCAAGGCGTGATCCTCAAGGCCCCCGACCTGCCGGAGATCGCCGCCGCCGTCGGGCGACTGGTCGCCGCCGGTATCCCCGTCGTCACTCTGGTGACCGACCTGCCGCACAGTCCGCGCCTGGCGTACATCGGCATCGACAACCGCGCGGCGGGCGCCACCGCCGCCTACCTCCTCCAGCAGTGGCTCGGCAACCGGCCGGGCAACGTGCTCGCCACGATCAGCCGCGGTTCGTTCAGGGGTGAGGAGGAGCGCGAGATGGGCTTCCGCAGCGCCATGCGCGTCGCCGACCCCGGACGAGCCTTGGTCGAGGTCACCGACAGCGACGGCCTGGACGCCACCCAGCGCGCCCTGGTTCATGAGGCGCTCAAGAAGGACGAGGACATCGTCGCGGTCTACTCCATGGGCGGCGGCAACCTCGCCACACTCGACGCGTTCGACGACCTCGGCCGGTCGTGTGCGGTCTTCGTCGCACACGACCTCGACCACGACAACACGCGGCTCCTGCGGGAGCGCCGCCTCTCGGCCGTCCTCCACCACGATCTGCGCCAGGACGTACGCCGCGCCTGCCAGACCGTCATGCGGGCTCACGGGGCCCTGCCGGACGACGGCCCGACCCTCCCCTCGGCGATCCAGGTGGTCACTCCGTTCAACCTGCCGCCCGACGTTTCTTCGGTGCCGTTCGCGGGGTGAAGTAGCGATGTTGTCCCGTTCTCGGGCCGAGTTCACCGCGGGTACGCGGCCTCCTGCACACCCCGTTCCCCCGGCCCGGAGCGTGTCCTCGGACCGCGCCTGGACCACCCGCGGTTGGCCTCAGTTGCGAGGCCCTGGTCGAAGCCGACCACCATGGTGCAGGCCGTCTTCACGGAGTGCGGCCTGCGCCTCGTGCTGAGCGGAGCGCGGCCCCGTTCACTCCCGCCTGCGCGCGCTGCTGCTGGTACCGGTCTTTGGCAACGCCCACGCGGCGGTGCAGCCGAAGCTGAACCGGATGCCGCGACGCCCCGGTTGCGGTGGATCGACGACGCCTACGGGTCGGCATTCGTCGACCTGATGCCGGTCTCCGGCAGCAGTGTGCGCCGGTACGCGGCTGGGGATCTCTGGCGTCGTGCTCCGATCGCGCTTCGTCGCTCGCCGTGGACAACCAGCAGGCAGTCAGCGGTCAACCGTCAGCCGGCATCCGTGCAGACGAGCGACTGCTTCCCGGTGCCCCAGCGCGGTCGCCTGCGATCACGAGTCACTGGCCGTGGTGCGCGGGCTCGCCACTGCCCGGGCCTCCCTGTGTGCCAACTGCCGTTCCGCGCCATCCCATTGACGGCTTCGGGCATGTGACGCCAGAAGTCTTTGTCCGACAATTATTCCTCTAGGGTGGCCGCGTTCCTGTGAGTGTGACGTTTTCCCTGCGCAGTTCTTGTGCCTCCCCTGGGGCGGTGTTACGTTCCCTTCGAAGGTTGTCAGACAATCCTGGCGGCGAATGGTGTCGTCAGAGGTTGAATCAGTGAGAGAGCCGAACCCGGCCACGAAGCCTCTTCACGTGTGCCGGACGCACCATCGCCACGCAGTTGAGCCTGTTCACCGCACTGCCACTCACGATCACCGCCACAGACGCGAGCGCACGGCCTCCGCCTCTCTTCGTCAAAGAGAAGGGGCGGCCGAGGAGACAGACATGTCGACCACACAGCGCACCACCCACCCGGAGGCACTCCGCCTCGACAACGTCACCCTGCAGTTCCCCGGCACGCACCGACCGGCCGTCGAGGACGTGTCGCTGAAAGTCGATCGCGGCAAGGTCGTCGCCGTGATCGGCCCCAGCGGCTGCGGGAAGAGCACGATCCTCAACCTGGCCGCAGGACTGCTCACCCCCACCCAGGGGCAGGTCCACTACGCCGGCGAACCGGTCACGACCGTCAACTCCGACGCGGCGTACGTGACTCAGCAGTCCCATCTGCTGCCCTGGCTGAGTGTCCGGGCCAACATCGGTCTGGCGCTCAAGTTCCGCAAGGTACCCAAGGAGGAGCGCGAGGAGCGCATAGCCCACTGGATCAGTCTCGTCGGCCTGACAGGCTTCGAGAAGCACTTCCCGCGGGAGTTGTCCGGCGGCATGCAGAAGCGCTGCGCGATCGCGCGGGCGCTGATCTACAACCCGTCCATCGTGCTGATGGACGAGCCGTTCGGGCCGCTCGACGCCATCACCCGCCTCAACCTCCAGCAGGAACTGCTCAATATCTGGCAGGAGCAGAACGGGACGCTCGTCTTCGTCACGCACGACCTCAACGAGGCGCTGTACCTGGCCGACGAGGTCATCGTCATGTCGCGGGGGCCGGGCACGATCCGCCGTGTCATCCAGGTGCCCTTCGAGCGTCCTCGAAGCATCGGTTCCCTCGTCGAGACGCCCGAGTTCGCGGAGCTCTACAACGACCTGTGGAGCCTGTTCGCCTCCGAGCAACAGGAAGCCGCCTGACGCGGCCGAACCACCGCTTTCAGAGCCCGTCGCGTGAGCGGGCTCCCGGGTCCCGGCCGGGTGCATTCCCCGCGCCCCAGCCATGCCCGGTGCATTCCTGCGCGCCCGGCCGTGCCCGGTGCCTTCCCCCCCCCGCGCCCCGTCCCATACGCAGCGTGCGCTGCCGCGTTCCTTTCGCATGCCGTCACGCCTGCTGCCGAGTGAGGTTCACAGCATTGCTATCGATCACGGAAGAGATCGCCGTACCCCATCCGCCTCAACGCGTCTGGGAAGTCGTCTCCAGCCCCCAGGACGTCGTGTCCTGCATCGGGGGTGCCGAACTCGGTCCGTCGCACGACGACGGTTCCTTCGACGGAACCCTGGTCGTCAGATTCGGCGGCATCCGCGTCAAGTTCGGCGCCCGGGTCTCGCTGGATCTCGACGAGCCCGGACATGAGGGCCGCCTCTCCGCCCGGGGCAAGGACGGGCAGGGCGCCACCCGCTTCAGCGCCCATGCCACCTTCCGGGTCGTCGCGGGCGAAAACCCCGGCACCTCGGTGGTCGCGGTCGACGGTGAGGTCCAACTCAACGGCAAGCTGGCCAAGTTGATCGAGTCCGGCGCGGGCGCGGTGATCTCGCGGATGACCAAGGAGTTCTCCGAGCAGCTGATCCGGAAGTGCGCCCCGCCGGCCGAGCCGGTCACGCGGGCCGCCCCTGGCCCGCACGCGGCGCAGACCGCCGGCCAGGCCCCGGGGCCGGCTCCCGCCCGTCGGGCCGGTCTGCTCGCCCGGCTCCGTGCGTGGTGGTCCGGGCGGCGCTCCAGGCGTCAGCCGCAGCCGCCGATGCAGGCCGACTCCGCGAACACATCAGGTGAAGCACTCGGTCGAGGAGGCCGACGATGACAACGTCCAGGCTCAACAAGGTGATCGGCGCGCTGGACGCGGGACAGCATGTCTTCGCGACCTTCTCGGCGGCCGACCCGACGTCCGCGGTCGAGCTCACCACCACGGCGTACGACACGGTGGTGTTCGAGATGGAACACAAGCCCTGGGACATCAACGCCCTGCGGGACAGCTTCCAGTACCTGCTCAGCCGCCGTCAGATCTTCGGCGCCGACAGCCTCGCACCGGCCGTCACTCCGATGGTGCGCATCCCCGCCAACGGAGCCGAGAAGGCACAGTGGCACGCCAAACAGGCCCTGGATCTCGGCGCGTTCGGCATCATCTGGCCGCACATCTCCACGGTGGAGGAGGCCCGCAACGCGGTAGCCGCCTGCCGCTACCCGCGCCTGCCCGACGCACCCCGCTACGAACCCGCCGGACTGCGCGGTGACGGCCCGCACGCGGCGACGCGCTACTGGGGCATCTCGAACATCGAGTACTACGCCAGCGCCGACGTCTGGCCGCTGGCCCCGGACGGGGAGATCCTCGTGGGCCTCATGATCGAGGACCAGCTCGGCATCGAGAACCTGCCCGACATCCTCGACCAGGTGCCGGGGATCGGTCTGATCCTCATCGGCGAGGGCGACATGAGTCAGGAACTCGGCTTTCCCCGCCAGTACGAACACCCGCGGGTGCTGGAGTGCAAGCGGCGGATCCTCGACATCTGCGGTGCGCGCGGCATCGCCGTCGGCCACCCGCATGTGACCGCCGACAACGTCAAACAGGTCCTCGACGACGGCTACCGGTTCCTGATGTCCGCCCCGGTGCGCACCTACCCCGGCCTGGACAAGGCCCGCGAGCTGACCGGCCGCAACTGACGACGCATTCCCGACGCGGACGTACACCGCGCGACGCGCGACGACCGCAACACGAACTCCGGAGCAACCCATGATCATCGACAGTCACGGCCACTTCACCACGGCGCCCCCGGCGCTGGGGGAGTGGCGACAGAAGCAGATCCGGGCCTACGAGGACTCGGGCGCACGGGTCTCGCCCGCCGAACTGAGCATCACCGACGACGAGATACGCACCGCCATCGAGCAGGGCCAGCTGAAGCTGCAGACCGAGCGCGGCACCGATCTGACGCTCTTCTCGCCGGGCGCGGGCAAGATGGCCCACCACTACGGTGACGAGCGCACCAGCCTCGACTGGTCCCAGGTCAGCAACGACCTGATCGCCCGGGTGTGCCGCCTGTTCCCCGAGCGGTTCGTCGGCGTGTGCCAGCTTCCGCAGTCGCCGGGTGACGCGCTGGCCGCCTCCGTACGCAACTCGGTCGTCGAACTGGAGCGCTGTGTAGAGGAGTTGGGGTTCGTCGGCTGTCTCCTCAACCCGGACCCGTCGGACGGGTACTACCAGGCCCCGCCACTGACGGACCGCGTCTACTACCCGCTGTACGAGAAGATGGTCGAGCTCGACGTGCCGGCCATGGTGCACGTCGCGATGTCGCGGAACCCCGCGCTGCAGGGCACCTGCGCCCACTACCTGGCCGGTGACACAGCGGCGTTCATGCAGCTGTGCGAGTCCGAGCTGTTCCAGGACTTCCCCACGCTGAAGCTGATCCTGCCGCACGGCGGCGGCGCCGTCCCGTACCACTGGGGCCGCTACCGGGGCATGATGCAGGATCGCGGCCGGCCGCCGCTGGAGGAGTCGGTCCTCGGCAACGTCTACTTCGACACCTGCGTGTACCACCAGCGCGGCATGGAACTGCTCCTGGACGTCATCCCCGTCCGCAACGTCCTGTTCGCCTCGGAGATGATCGGCGCCGTCCGCAGCGTGGACCCGCAGACGGGCCGCCGGTTCGACGACACCAAGTACACCCTCGACTCCATCGACATGGCCGATGCGGACCGGCAGGCGGTCTACGGAGGCAACGCGCTGCGGGTCTTCTCCCGGCTCGACGGCGTCCTGAAAGCGCGCGCGACGGCCGCGGCGAACGTGAAGGAGTCCGGCAAGTGAAGGTCTACGAAGCCCTGGCCGAGGCGTTCGTCAAGGAAGGCACCAGCGATGTCTTCGGCATGATGGGCGACGCCAACATGCACTGGATGGCCGCGCTCGCCGACCGCGGGGTCCGGCTGTACGAGGTCCGGCACGAAGGCTCCGGCCTCGGCATGGCCGACGGCTGGGCCCGCGGCGCGGGACAGCCCGGTGTCGTCACCACGACCAGCGGCCCCGGCGTCTCGCAGCTGGCCACGTCCATGATCGTGGCGAGCCGGGCGCGGACTCCGCTCGTCGCCTTCTGCGGGGAGACCGCCCTGGGGGACGAAGGCGCGACCCAGTACCTCGACCAGCGCCGCTTCGCCGCAGCGATCGAGTGCGAGTTCATCCGGGTGACCCGTCCCGAAAACGCGCAGGAGGCGGTGCGGCGGGCCTTCTACCTCGCGCGGACCGAGTCCAGGCCGGTCATGATCAGCGCGCCGTTCGACGTCCAGATCACCGAACTCGACGACTACGACGAGGACTTCGCACCGTCAACCGCCCTGATCGAGAAGACCCGGCTGCTGCCCGACCCGGCCAGGCTGGAGGCCGCCTGCGACCTGATCCAGGACGCCAAACGTGTGGTGATCATCGCCGGCCGGGGCGCGCGCGGAGCCGACGCGGGCGAGGAGATCCTCGCGCTGCAGGAACGGACCGGCGCGCTCCTCGCCACCACGCTCCAGGCGAAGAACTGGCTGTGCGACCGCACCGACTTCCACGTCGGTCTGTCAGGTCTCTTCGGCGACAAGCTGTCGATGGAGCTGCTCCAGGAGGCCGACTGCGTCATCGCGGTGGGCGCCAGCCTGAACCACTACACGATCGAGAGCGGCTACCTCTATCCGGAAGCCAACTACATCCAGATCGACACTGCCCCGCACCTGGTGATGGGCAACGGCAAGGTGGCCGACTGCTACCTCCAGGCCGACGCCGTCACCGCACTCGCCGAGCTGACCCGCGCCCTGCAGGACCGCTCCGTCCGGCTCGAGGGCTTCCACACCGACCAGGTGAAGGAGCATCTGAGCGCGCGGGTGCAGCAGCCGGAGTACGTGCGGGAGCCCGGCCGGCTCGACCCGCGCGAAGCGATCTGGATCCTCGACCACGAACTCCCCGGCGACATGGGCCTGGTCCTCGGCAGCGGACACCAGACCGACTTCGGCACCATGCTCTTCCAGCGCTCACGGGACGTGCTCTCCAACTACGGCATGTTCGGCGCCATCGGGCAGGCCCCGCTGATCGCCCTCGGCCAGATGATCGCGCGGGGCAACAAACCCGGGTTCGTGGTGGAGGGCGACGCGAGTTTCCTGATGCACCTCTCCGAGTTCGAGACGGCGTGCCGCTACGACGTCCCGCTTCTGGTCGTCGTGATGAACGACCAGGGCCTTGGCGCCGAGTACCACAAGGCGAAGGCCAAGGGCCTCGACCCGGACCTGGCCACCATTTCCACACCCGAACTCGGCGCCGTCGCACAGGCGTTGGGCGGTGGTGGTGCCACGGTCCGCACGGCGCAGGAGCTGCGCGACGCACTGGCGCGGTACGTCCGCGAGCCCCGGCCCACGGTCATCGACGTCCGCATCACCCGCGAGGTGCTCAGCACGCCGTACCGCCGCATCCAGTACGGCGAGGACGTGTGAGCGCCATGAGCGACAAGCATCGTGAGACACCGATGAGCGTGGTGCTCGGTGACCACCCGCACACCCGGCCGCTGAAGAACGGCAGCGTCCCTGTCGAGCAAGTGGACTGCCGCTACCCGGAGTTCGCGCCGCTGCCCCCGGCCTTCGCCCGGATGGTCCGCGACCTGGCCTACGACATCTGCGAGATGCCGATGGCCACCTACCTTCAGGCCCGAGACGCCGGTGTCCCGCTGACGCTCCTGCCGGTGGTCCTGGTGGGCAGCACCCACCATCGCTCCCTGACCCGGTTGCCCGACGGCCAGGACCTCGACCCGGCCGACCTCGTCGGGCGGCGCGTGGGAGTGCGCTCGTACGGCCAGACCACCGGCCTGTGGGTGCGGGGCTGGCTGCGCGAGGAGTACGGCGTCGAGTCCTCGGACGTCACATGGGTGACCACCGAGGACGTGCACGTCGCTCAGTTCCGCAACCCCTCGTACGTGGAGCGGTCGGACCGCGACCGGGTCGCCGATCTGCTGCACGCCGCGGACGTTTCGGCGGCGGTGCTCGGTCCCAAGGCGCTCGGCGGGCAGGGGGCGGGCCTCGTCCCGCTCGTGAAGGACGCGGAGGACGCCGGGCTGGCGTGGATCGAACGGCACGGAACGGTACCGGCGAACCACCTGCTGGTGGTGCGCGACGACGTGCTGAACACCCGGCGGGACGACGTACGGGCCGTGTACCGGGCGCTTGAGAAGGCGATCGGGTCGACCGCGGGGGAGCGCGACGACTCACCGGCCGGACGGGCGGTGACGGCCGGCTGGAGCGACACGCTCGCCGCCTGCCTGGAGATCGCCGGGCAGTACGCCCTGGAGCAGGGCCTCATCGGGGAACCGGTGGACGTCGCGGCGATCGAGGAGAGGGCGGCCCTCCTCACCGACTGAGGAGCGCCCGGCCACAGGTGCGCCGCCCGGCGGCGCCCTCATGGAACGAACAGCGAGAGGAGAAGCGGCGATGGTGGCGCTGCGAAAGCGGGGCAACGCGCCCACGCGCAAGCCGGACGTCTGGACGGACGACCTGCTCGAAAAGGTCGCCTGGCGGGTGAAGGCCGCGGACGAGCCCTTCCGCGGCGTGGGTACGTCGGCCGGCATCCGGCCAGGGCTGTTCGCGCTGCGCAGCACGGGCGCGGACGTCAGCGCGGTGTACCGGGCCGCCGAGGACTACCTGGCGGGCCTCACGCAGCAGCAGCTCGCCGCGGGCCGGTTCCCGCTCGACGATGTGAGCTGGCGGCACTGGAACAACGGCGCCCGGTACTTCCTGCGGCACGGGATCTGCCTGGAGGAGTTCGACGACGACCTGCGGGGCCGGGCCCTGGCCGTCATCCGCGAGAGCCTCAGCGCCGACGGGTACGGCCAGATGATCGACCTGATGCACCTCAACCGGACCATCGGCGAGCTGACCGGCGACGAGGACGGGCTCAACGAGTGGCTGTACTGGTTCTCCGTCTACGGTGAGCCCGAGAACGGCGGCCCGTGGGGCTGGCAGCTCGACGGCCACCACGTCAACATCAACTGCGTGTTCATCGGGGACCAGATGGTCCTCACGCCCTCGTTCCTCGGCGCCGAGCCGGTGATCGCTGGGTCCGGGAAGTTCGCCGGGACGGTGGCCTTCCGGCACGAGGAGGCACTCGGCCAGGAACTCTTCACCGACCTCGACCCCAAGCAGCGGGAGCGGGCCGTCATCGCGGACACGCTGCCGGCGGAGCTGTACGTCGGAGCCTTCCGGGACAACTTCGAACTCGACTGCCGCGGGCTGCCGTTGAGCCAGTTGTCCCCCGGTCAGCGGGGTACCGCACTGCAGCTCCTTCGCCGCTACGTGGACCGGGCCGCGGCCCCGCACGCCCGGGTGCGGATGGAGGAGGTCCTCGCCCACGAGGGCGACACCCACTTCGCCTGGGCCGGGGACCCCGACGGCACCTTCTACTACCGGCTGCACAGCCCGGTGATCCTCATCGAGTTCGAGCACATGCCCGGCGTGTACTTCGGAAACGACTACCCCTCGCGCCGGCACATCCACTCCATCGTCCGCACCCCCAACGGCGGTGACTACGGCGTCGATCTGCTGCGCCGCCATCACGAGCGGCATCACCGGCCCGGGGCCGCGGGCCACGAGCAACAGGACTGACACGCCCCCCACATACACATGCAGAAGAAGGAGAGAGAAATGAAGTTGGTGCTCGGCCGCGACGATCTCGCGGCGGCCGCGACATCGGCCGTATGCGAAACCGGCACGGAGGCGGAGCGGCTCGACATCAGCCCGGTGCACAAGGCGTCGCACGGCTTCGTGAACGCGTCGGACGCGGACGTGTGTGAACTGGCCATCGTGACCGTTCTGCAGGCCGTCGCCCACGACAGGCCGGTGCTGCTGCTGCCGGTCACCACGCTCGGACGGCACCAGCACCAGACCCTGGTGACCCTCGGCACGCTGTCGGTCGCCGACGTCGAGGGGCACAGCGTCGGAGTCCGCTCCTGGAGCCAGACCACCGGTGTGTGGATGCGCGGCTTCCTCACCGAACAGTACGGCGTCGACCTGCGCAAGGCCGACTGGACGACCTACGAGGGCAGCCACGTCGACGGCGCGGAGGATCCGGACTGGGTCATGCGAGCGCCGGCGGGCGCCACCCTGCAAGCGGACTTCCTGGAAGGCCGGATCGACTTCGGGATCATGGGCAACGGACTCCCCTCCGACGACCGTATCCGGACGGCTGTCGACAACGCGAGCGAGCGTGCCGAACAGTGGTCGAAGGACCAGGGATTCATCCCGGTCAACCACGTGGTCGGAGTGTCCGCGCAGGCCGCGGCAGAACACCCCGCCGCCGTCCTGGCCGCGTACGACGCCATGCGGTCGGTGCTCACCGCCGACGCCGAGCCCGGCCCCGTACCGCTGCACCCCGTGGGCTTCGAGGCGCTGCGCGGCGCCTTCACCAAGGCCGCCGCCTACGCCCTGGAACAGGGCGTCATCCCGCGGCCGGTCGACTACGACGAGATCGTCGAGCGGTCCTGCGCGGCGCTCGCGGTGACACCGGCCCGGCTGGGCGGCTGAGACGGCGGCACGATGCCGGCAGACACACAGCAGCACACGCACACCCAGACACACGCACGCACAGCACACGTATACGCAAGCACATGGAAGCAGGAGCGAACTGAGCATGGACAAGCTCACGGTGGTTCTCGGTGACTTCCCGCACGGGCAGCCGCTGCTCGACGGTGACGTGGAACCGGACGGCTACGCGGTCGATCCGGTGGACGTCAAGCCCGTCATCGGCGCCTACCGGCGGATGATCCGGGACCTGGAGTTCGACGTGTGCGAACTGGCGCCCGTCTCCTACCTGATGGCACGGCAGGAAGGGATACCGCTGACCGCGGTGCCGGTGTTCCTCAACCGGCGCTTCCACCACGGCGACATCCAGTGCGCCGCCCACTCCGGCATCCGCGTGCCGAAGGACCTGGAAGGTCGCCGCATCGGCGTGCGCGCCTACTCGGTGAGCACCGGAGTCTGGGTCCGGGGCGTCCTGCGCGAGGAGTACGGGGTCGACATCGACACGATCACCTGGGTGGTCGACGACGACGACCACATCGAGGGCCGGGTCCCGGCCAACGTCGAGCGGGTCACCGACGGCCGCTCGCTGGGCGAACTGCTGCGCGCCGGGGAGATCGACGCCGCACTGACCGGCAACGCAGGCACCGGCCGCGCGGGTTCACCGCGGGCCGGCTGGACGGCCGCCGCCGAGCCCGAGCCCGGAGCCGACGACAGCCCCTACCCGCTCTTCCCCGAGGCGGACACGCTCGCCGTGGACCACTACCTGCGGACCGGCGTCTACCCGCTGCACTCGCTGATCTCGGTGCGCACCGAGCTCGTCGAGCGCGATCCAGGACTGCCGACCAAGCTGTACGCGGCGTTCGCCGAGAGCAAGCGCCGCCACCTCGCCGGCCATCCGCAGTGGTCGGCGGTGCCCCGGCTGGCCCGCCAGAGCCGGGCGATCGGCGGCGACCCGGTCCCGTACGGCATCCAGGCCAACGAGCGCAGCCTGCACGCGATGGCGCGGTTCGCGAAGGACCAGGGACTGCTCGACAGGGACGTCCCCACCGACCTCCCCTCGCTCTTCGCCCCCGGCGACTACCCGGACGCCTGAACCTTTCCCCCGACACACCCAGACGTAAGGAGCACGCGACGTGGACGTCGTCGACGCGCACTGCCACATCATTTCCGAGGACCTGACCGCCTACCCGCGAGCCCCGCTCGGGGGCAAGCAGTCCGAGTGGGCGGCGACCCGGCCGGTGACCGCCGAGGGCATGGTCAGCCGTATGGACGCCACCGGCATCGGTCAGGCCGTCCTGGTCCAGGCCACCACGAACTACGGCTACGACAACTCCTATGTGCTCGACAGCTGCCGGCGGTGGCCGGAGCGCTTCGTGGCCGTCGGCACCGTCGATCCGCTCCGGCCCGACGCCGCCACCTCCCTCAAGATCGCCGTCGGCGACGGCGGCCTGTCCGGGGTACGGCTCTTCACCAGCGGCAGTACGGTGCCCACCCAGGGCGAGTGGTTCGCCGCACCGGAGACCCACCCCTTCTGGGAGCAGGCCGGCGAGCTGGGCGTGCCGGTGTGTCTCCAGATGCGCCTGGGTCCCGCCACCCGGCAGCTGGTCGAACTCCTTGAACGGTTCCCGGGTGTGACGGTGCTGCTCGACCACATCGGATACCCCGACATCACCGCGTCGCCGGCCCGTGCGGGCGCGGACGTCGCGGAGCTGGGTGTGCACCCGGGCCTGCACCTCAAGCTCACCCACCGCAACCTCGAACGGCTGCGGGACGCCGGCGAGCGGGCCGACGACTTCCTCACCCCGGTCGTCGAGGCGTTCGGGGCACGGCGGATCGCCTGGGGCTCGAACTGCCCGGCGGCGGAGCAGCCCCTGCCCGAGCTCCTCGCCCTCGCCGAGGAAGTCCTCGCCAAGCTGCCGCAGGAGGACCGGCAGGAGATCTTCGCGGGCACATCCAGGCGCCTGTACGCGGCCCTGGGCGCATAGGGAGCTGGCCACACATGCCGTCGGTTACTGTTCCCGCCTCGGTCCTCATCTCCACGGAACACAAAGGCGGTCACGGTGAACAGCTCGGACAGCGGCAGCATCGACGTCGAAACCGGGGCGAAGACGTCGGGGACTCGCTACAGCCACGCCTACGAGGGACTGCGTTCCCTGCTCCTGTCGGGCAGCATCCCGCCCGGCACCCGGCTGACCGAGGCGGACCTCACCCGGATGTTCGACGTGTCGCGGAGCACCATGCGCACCGCGCTCGCCCGGCTGACGCAGGAGGGCTACGTCACCAGCGAGGTGAACCGCGGGGTGCGGACCAGGAGCTTCTCCGCGGAGGAGGCGGCGGACATCCTGGAGGCCAGGGAGATCCTGGAGGCCGCGCTCGCCGGGAAGGCCGCAGAGCGGGCCACGCCCTCGGAGGTCGAGGAACTGCGCCACATCCTGCACGAGATGGAGGAGGCGCAGTCCCGCGGCGACCGCGACGCCTACTCGCAGTGCAACCGGCGCTTTCACCAGCAGATGAAAGAGGCCGCGCACCAGAGGACCCTGGCCCGCGCCTACGACACGCTGCTCTACCCGCTGGTGATGCGCCAGTACCGCAACCTCTCCGCCCAGCACCCGAGGACAGGGTCGCTGGAGGAGCACCAGGCCATCTTCCTGGCCGTCGTCACCCGCAACCCCGAGGCCGCGCAAGCCGCGATGCGCCATCACGTCGGCTCCGCCCGCCGGGCGCTGCTGCTCGACAAGTCCCCGGAGCCGCCTGTCGACTGACCTGCGGACGGGGTGGAAAGGACCGAATGCACCACCCCACCGTGGACACCGAAGCCGGACGCGTCCAGGGCATCGCCTGCAAAGACCGCACCGTCACCGTCTTTCGCGGCATCCCGTACGCGGCCCCGCCCGTCGGGGATCTGCGCTGGCGACCGCCGCAGCCACCACCGCGCTGGGAGGACGTGCGGCCGGCCGACCGGTTCGGCCCGATGTGCCCCCAGGCCCCGACCGAGGCGGCGGCGACCGGCGTCGACGTGCCGATGAGCGAGGACTGCCTCAGCCTGAACATCTGGACGGGCGCACCCTCCGGCGAGGAGAAGCGCCCGGTCCTGGTCTGGATCTACGGGGGCGGCTTCCGCGAGGGGACCGGAGCGCACCCCCGCTACGACGGTGAGAAGCTCGCCCGCCGGGGCATCGTCGTCGTCACCTTCAACTACCGTCTCGGCGTCTTCGGTTTCCTCGCCACCCCCGAACTGAGCGCGGAGTCCGAGCACGGCTCCAGCGGCAACTACGGCCTGCTGGACTGTGTCGCCGCTCTGCGCTGGGTACGCGACAACATCGAGCGGTTCGGCGGCGATCCGGGCCGCGTCACCATCGCGGGCCAGTCCGCGGGCGCCGGCCTGGTCAACTTCCTGGCCATGTCCCCGCTCGCCAAGGGCTTGTTCCACCGGGCGATCGCCCAGAGCCACGCCCGCTACGCCCGCGATCCCGAGCTGCGCTACCTGTCCACCTCGTACCGCCTCCCGGTGGACGCGGAGCGCGCGGGCATCCGCTACCTGCTCGAACGCGGCGCCCGGGGTATCGGTCAGCTCCGCTCCCTGGACTGGCACAAGCTGGTCGACGGCAGCCACCCCCTCGATACCGGCGTGGACACGTGCGGCACCGCGGCACCCCCGCTGCTGCGCCCGGTTCTCGACGGATGGGCGATCCCCGCCGGCTACGACGAGACCTACTCCAAGGGGCTGCAGAACGACGTCGACTACCTCACCGGGAACAACCTCGACGAAAGCGGCGCGGTCCCCGGTGTGCTGGTCGCAAGCCTGCGCACCGGCCGCCGTACGGTCCGGCCCGGATCGCCGCCGGTCCACCTCACACTGGAGCAGCACCGGGGCGCCGCGCGCCGGAAGTTCGGCCCGCTCGCCGACGAATTCCTGAGGCTGTACCCAGCCGGCACGGACGACGAGGCGGCGCGTGCGAGCAGCGCCGCCGCGCGTGACAACTCCCGCCTGTCCACCTACCTGTGGGGCGTGGACTGGACCCGCCGTACCAGCGGCAGCCTGCACACCTACTTCTGGACCCACCGCACTCGGGCGAAGGGCCGCGGCCTGCGCGGGGCGTCACACGGATCCGAGATCGACTACGTCTTCCACAACCCCGACGGCGGCACGGCCTCCTGGACCGAAGAGGATCACGAGGCCGCACGGAACCTCTCCGCGTACTGGGTCAACTTCGTCGCCTCAGGAGACCCCAACGGCAGCGGGCTGCCCCCTTGGCCCGCCTTCTCGCCGGACACCGCGACCGTGATGGAACTCGGCGCGCAGTTCCGTCCGACCCCGGTGTCGGACCCGGCACGCATCGATTTCTGGACGCGCTTTTTCCGTACGCAACAAGCCTGGTGAACAAAGGAGTTCCCATGAACCACCGTAGGAAGCACCCCTCGCTCGTCCTGTCCGTCTCCCTGCTGTGCGGCGCCGCGCTGCTGACCGCCTGCGGCAACGACGGCTCCTCGTCGGTCGGCGCGGACGGCAAGACGACCGTCTCGGTAGGGGTCAGCGGAAACGTCTTCGACCTGTCGATACGCCTGGCGGAGGAGATGGGCTATTTCGACCAGCAGAACATCAAGATCAAGTATGTGACGCTGACCGCCGCCACCGGAACGTCGGCCCTTCAGTCGGGTTCGGTGCAGTTCCTCAACTCCAGCCCGACGAGCTATCTCGCGGGTCTCTCCAAGGGGCTGCCGGAGCTGTCCATAGCCCACAACGGCGGCGGCAACCCGCTCGGCATCGTCGTCAGCACCGCGTTCGCGAAGAAGCACAGCCTGACCTCCAAGTCCCCCGCGGACCAGGTGGCCAAGGCCCTGGCCGACTCGACGGCGGGAGCCAGCTCCGCCAACACCAAGGCGGAGGCGGGCATTTTCCTCAAGGCCCACGGCGTCGACCCGGACGAGCTGAAGTGGGTGTCGCTGCCGAGCCCCGCCGCAGACAAGGCCGCGCTCGTCAAGGGCGAGGTCGACTGGTTCATCACCTCTGAACCCATTCCGCTGCAGGTCCAGCACGAGGGCGACGGTGTCGTGGTGGCCGATCCGACCAAGGTCCCCGAGTGGTCGTACGAACAGGCCGGCTACGGCCAGGCGGTGGTGGTGAAGAAGAGCTACGCGAAGACCGACGCGAAGACGGTGAAGGGATTCGCCACCGCGGTGCAGCAGGCGACCACCTACCTCAGCTCGCACCCCTCCGACGACAAGAGCGTGCTGGCCGCCTCGCGAAAGACCCTGCCGGGTGTGCCCGACGACGTGCTGAGCGCGGCCGTCGAACAGGTCGAATGGCCCGAGACCGCTAAGCAGGACGAAGCCGGATGGGAGAAGACCGTCGCGTTCGTGAAGGACGGCATCGGCGCGGTGCCCGACGCGAAGGTGACCTCCGACAACTGGACCAACACCTACCTGCCGTGAATCGGCCGACCCCAACCGGAACGGAGCAGACCATGGCAACCGTCACCCAGAAGGCCGTGACCGAGCCCGAGACCGAGGCCCGAGGCCGACCCGCCAAGAAGAGCCGTGCAGGCGGGCAGAGGACCGCCACCGTCATCGCACTTCGCGTGCTCGTGATCGTGGTCGCCGTCGCTCTGTGGCAGATGATGAGTGGACCCGTCGTACCCGAGTACGCGGTCAGCAAGCCCACCGAGGTGTACGACGCGCTAGTCGACATGCTCGGCTCGGCGACCGGCTGGACCGACATCCGGGTCACCGCCGTCGAGGTGCTGGCCGGCTTCGGCCTCGGAGTCGCCGCGGGCACCGTGATGGGCCTTGTCCTTGGTTCGTTCCCGCTGCTCGGCCGCGTCCTCGAACCGCTCGTGGCGGCGCTCAACGGCATTCCGAAGATCGCACTCGCGCCGCTGTTCCTGCTGTTCTTCGGCATCGGCCCCTGGTCGAAGATCACCATCGCGATGACGGGCGTCGCCTTCGTGGTCTTCTACAACGTCTACCTCGGCCTGCGGCTGCGGGAACGCGAACTCGTCGAGGTCGTCCAGGTGATGGGTGGACGCAGGCACCACGTCCTGGGCTACGTCACGATCCCGACGCTCGCGGCCCCTTTCTTCGCCGCGCTCAAGACCGGCGGACCGCTCGCCATCCTCGGAGTCATCGGCGGCGAGTTCATCGCGTCCTCCGAGGGAGTGGGCCACGAGCTCTTCACCGCGGCCCAGAACCTCGACGCGGCAGCCGAGTTCGCCGGTCTCATCGTCCTCGTCGCCTTTACTCTCGCGCTCAACGGAGTCCTGAGCGCGCTCGACACGTATGCCCTCAAGTGCCTCGGCCTCGCGGCCCGCCGGCGCCCGCAGCCCAAGGGCTGAGCTTCGAACGGTGACACACGAGCCGCCCGACCCACCTTCGAGAAAGGCGCATTCCGCCGATGAACGAGCCGCCTCGCACCGCACCACCCCTCCGACCGGCCGCCGGCCCGCCACCGGCCCGGCGCCCCTCCCGCAGAACCGTCCTCGCCGCCCTGACGGCATCGACCGCGACCGCCCTGCCGCTGATCTCCACCGCCCCGGCCGCCGCCGAAGACCGCCCAAGCGACCTGCTCTACATCGGCACTTGGGGACGAAGCCAGGTGCACGCCATCCGCTTCGATCCGGCCCGCGGCACGATGACGCCCCTCGGCTCGGTGGCGGAGGTCAGCTCGAACTGGGTCACCGTGCACCCGACGCGGCCCGTCCTCTACGTCGCAGGCGGGGAGCAGGGCGGACTCGTCCGCACCTTCCATGTCGACGACGCCTCCGGTGCCCTCCGTCAGACCGGAGAGATACAGACCGAAGCGGTTCCGGGCGGCAGCGGGGGCCTGTCCTACATCGGTCTGGACGAGGACGCCGACACGCTGCTGGTCGCCGACTTCGCGGCCGGCTCCGCGTCGACCGTCCAGGTCCACCGCGACGGCGGACTCGGCGCGGTGGCCTCCACCGTGCAGCACACCGGCTCGGGGCCGAGCCCGCGGCAGACGAGCCCCCACACGCACCACGTACTCATCGATCCGACCCGCAGGTTCGCGCTGGTCGCGGACTTCGGCGCGGACCGTGTGTTCGTCCACCGCTACGACCGGACCACCCACCGGATGTCCGACAGCACCCCGACGCCCAGCGCCTACGCGACGGCTCCGGGATCGGGACCGCGGCGCCTGGCCTTCCACCCGCGCGGACGGACGGTCTACCTGCTGAACGAGCTGACCGCGGACATCGAGGTCCTGCCGTGGGACGCCACGACAGGAACACTGACACCACGCCAGCTCCTGACGACGAACGCGCCGGGGCACACCGGCGTCACCAGCGCCGCCGAACTCGCCGTCAGCCGTGACGGTCGGCATGTCTACGTCTCCAACCGGGGCGACAACGCCCTGGTCGTCTTCGCGGTCGACCAGCGGACCGGTCGGCTCACCGAGGCGCAGCGCCTGCCCTGTGGGGGTGTCACCCCCTGGAGCTTCTCCCTGCACCCCGAATGCCGGTGGCTGTTCGTCGCGAACGAGGCGAGCAGCACGGTCAACCTCTTCCGCGTGGACCCGGGCACCGGGCAACTCACCGACACCGGTACGTCCGTGGCCGTACCCAACCCCGACTGCGTCAGCATCCGTCGGCCCCGCGGCACCATGTCATCCACCCGACCCTGAGCTCGGCGCCTGTGCGGGAGCGGCCACTTGCACCGTGTGACCGCACCCGTACAGCCGTGCCGCTTCCGTCGTTCAGGAGCATGTGGACGGTGCGCGGCGGGGCGTCAGCGAGTGCTTGCCTGTGCTGGTGAGCCCAGGGGAGGGCGGGCATGGCGACCCCGACGGCAGCCGCGGCGACGCCCCAGGTCAACAGTGCACCGCGAGGTCCGTGGCGTCCGGATGACGACGGCGCCGTGGGAAAGCCGGCGGTCTTGCGGCGCATCCGGCAGGCCCCCGCGTCGCGGCCCACGGGCGCGGCAGGGACTGGCGGTGACCCTGGCCGCCGCCGTGCTCGGGTTCGTCATGGCCCGCGGCGTCACCGCGCGGCCGCGCCGCTTGACGAGGCTCACCGAGGAGATCAGCTCGTCCGGTTCGACCGTCATGCTCTCTGAAGCGTTCCTGAAGGGCGGACGCGATGAGGTGGGCAGGCTCTTCGCGCCGTTCGACCGGATGCTCAGCCGACTGGCCGCCGCCCGCAACAGCCGCGCGCGGCTGGTCCAGGACGCCGCGCACGACCTGCGCAGCCCGCCGGCCAGTCCGCGGACCAACGCCGCCGTGCTGAGCCACGCCGACCGGTTGTCCGCCGACGCCCGTGACCGACTGCTCGATGACGTCGAGGGAGAGACTCGCGAGCTGAGCGGGCTGGTCGAGGAACTGGTCGACCTGGCGCCGGCCCGGGACCGGGAGGAAGCCGAGGAGCCTGTCGACATGGCCACGCTGACCCGGCGTGCGGCCCGCTGAGTGCACCGGCGCACCAGGCGCCTGATGCAGGTCGACGCCGACGGCTCCACGGTGCGTGGCCGGCCGCACGCATGTCCACGCCCGAACTCGGCGCCGTCGCACAGGCGTTGGGCGGTGGTGGTGCCACGGTCCGCACGGCGCAGGAGCTGCGCGACGCACTGGCGCGGTTCGTCCGCGAGCCCCGGCCCACGGTCATTGACGTCCGCATCACCCGCGAGGTGCTCAGCACGCCGTACCGCCGCATCCAGTACGGCGAGGATGTGTGAGGGCCATGAGCGACAAGCATCGTGAGACACCGATGAGCGTGGTCTCGGTGACCACCCGCACACCCGGCCGTTCCTCAAACTCGCCCACCCAAACGGCACTTACCGTCTCAGCGTGACGGAGGGCAGGCCGACGATGATCAACGACACCGGCACGGCATCGGTCAGGTGGGCGGCGCAGCCTCGCTACCGGGAGACGAAGGAAGCGTTTTTCACTACAGCGACGACAACAGCGCCAGTTGCTTCTCCGTGCTGCCCAAGCGGGGCCTCTGGGACATCGTCGACGCGGTCAGGCTGCGGGAGGGCCTCGACCGCAACCTCACTCAGGTCCGATCCGGGCGCTGTGCTGCGTCCCGGCGAGGTCGGCGCCGGCGCCGAGGATCTTCACCGTGTGGGTCACCTTGGCGACCTGTGCTCGGCGGCGACGGCTGATGGTGGCCACGCACCAGTCGGCGCGTGGGAGTAGCCACTTCTGGAAGGCGTCGGCACGTGCTTCGCCGAAGTCGGAGTAGCCCTTGTGCCAGGCGGTGAATTTTCTCCCACCCCGGCTGTGAGCAGGCCGTCCTCCATGGGCACGCCGGTCGTGTCGCGGTTGTCGATCGAGGCCGAGACGTGGGCCGCGGACAAAACCACCGCGGTTCCGGCCGGACACGCCGATCGCGCCGCCACCGAGATGACCGCCCAGACCGCAGCCGAAAGGCTTCCTGCCGCGCGTACCCAGGCCGCCGCCACCTGCCCCGTCACCCCACCGGCCACCTCGATCGGATCCACCGTGGTACCGCTCGCGCAGCCGGTCGGCCAAGCGCCACCGGCGAGGCCGAAGAGGTCTGCCGTCACCTGATCGCCGATCGCCTGGACATCACCGGCGCCCGCTGGGACTCGACGGTGCCGCAACCGTCCTCCAACTCCGCACTGATCACGAACGGTGACTTCGAGGACTGGTGCATCCTCCACGCGGCACGCGAACCCGAGCGCCTCTGCCCGCCCAAGCCTTGACCAGCAGGACTACAGCCTCACTGCTCGATGCTGACCACTACTTCGGAGGATCCTCCGGATCCAGCTCAGTTCTTCTGCTCGAAGACCCACTCTCGGATGCCTGTGATGGTGTAGGCGGCCCGCCAGGTGCAGATGTGGTTGTCGACGCTGCTCTCCTCCAGGCCGGGCCAGACCACGGTCCCCTTCTTCAGCGCGACGAAGTTGACAGGGGTGTTCTTGGCGCGCATCTCGGCAGTGAGAGGCGCGAATTCGCTGGGCGTCAGCTGGCCGTTCCACACCGCCCGGCTGACTGGGGTGCCTTCCTTTGTGATGGTGTCCATGATTCCGGTCATGCCGGGGTACGCGGTCTCATCGCCCTGGGAGACCACGGCCCAGATCTTCTGTCGGGCCAGGGGCTTGACGGCTTCGAGGTCCTCCCACTGGCCGGCGACGAGGAAGGACGCGGCGAACAGGTCGGGATAGGTGAAGTCCAGCGCGATCGACGTCATGGCGCCGCCTGACTGGCCGGTGGTGTAGAGCCGGGTCTTGTCGACCGAGTACTTCGACGTCACCGAGTCGATCAGGCCCTTGATGGTCTTCAGAGCAGTGGCGTTGCCGTCGCTGCCTTCGTCGGTCTGGTCGGTGAACTGGGGTGCGAGCACGAAGCAGGGGTTCTCCTGCTGCCACAGCGGGTCGGCCCAGACCACGGCGCCGAGCCCGTGGGTGAGTGTGATGAGCGGGTTCGTGCTGGTCGTGCCGGCGTCGTGCATGAACAGGACCAGGGGGTAGGACTTGGTCTTGTCGTAGTCCTCGGGGATGTAGAGGTTGTACGTCAGTGAGCTGCCGGTCGCGGAGTCCGTGTACTTGAGACCTTGCTGGAAGTCGTCGACGATCAGGTTCACGACCTTGCTGGTCTTGACGGCCGTGCTGCTCGCGGCGTAGCTGTCGCCGTCGGTCGTCTTCACCGTGGCGACCTGGGTGACCTGAGCCGTCGCCGTTTTGAGGGTGGCCCCTGACGACATTCCCCCGCCCTTTCGCTCACCGGAGGCCGATCCGGTCGGGGGACCCGACGGTCGGGTCGAGGAGGCACCGGCCGAGGAGGCACCGGTGGCGGAGGCCGACGAGCCGGTGAAGGCGTCCGTGTACACGCGGGCAGCCGCGTCGTGGGGTGAAAGCTCGATGATGACGTAGGCCCCGTTCGCCCCGTGGCCTGCCTTCGCCGCCGTCGCGTTGGTGTACACGTTCGTCACTGTCCTGTCCTTCACCCTGAAGGCGGCCAGCGACACGCTCGACCTGGCGATCTCCTTGTCGTACTTCAGCGCCACCGTCGTGAGCTTCTGCCCGTCTGCGAACACCTCTGTGATGGCCGTCGCCCCAATGATGTGGGCGACCGATGTGGCCACGGCGGCGGTGATGTCGGCTTTCGCCGAATCGTCGGAGGAACAGCCGGTGACCAGGGGTGCGGCGGTCATCGCGGTGATTCCGGCGAGCATGCTCCTGCGCTTCACTGTCTGCTTGTCTCCTTCTGTCCGTAAGGGTGGCGTGGCGCCCTTTGCCACGTGCTGCGGCCGATTGCCCCCGGATCCGCTCATGCGACACGCTGGGCGTCCGCACTCCCGCGAGAGAATGGCGCCTTTTTCCGCAATGCTCGGTTACGCGACAACGATTGGCAACATTTCTGTTGACAATCTCAGATGATTCAAAGCCGTGACGCTCGCCCTGTCTGGCGGTGATCGGTTCGCTGACGAAGGGGTCGTCTGCATCCCGGCATACCTTTGTCCGGGGTCCGGCAGTGCACGACAACGAGGCTCGTGTTCAATACAGCTAGCTCGCGCGCCTGCCCCGCCTGGGCATTGTGGTGGCGGCGGACGGGTGCCGGGTCCCATCGGCAGGGCCGTGGTGACCGGGGGGAAGCGGCTGGCCGGATCAGCTCCGCGACCCATAGCTGCGTACCGTCAGCGGACTGCAGTGGTTCAGCGCCAGATCCCGCGGGTAGTCGGTTTGGCCGCCTCGATCTCGTCGTCGTACGCGTAACTGTGTGTGAACGTCTATGTGGGCGTGTGTGGTGGCCCGGAGCAGGGCGGCCACATCTGGCGTCACAGAGCCGCCGCGCCGGCCGTGTGGTGATCAACGTGAACTGCACCGTCCCCCGCGGTTGCAGCTGCTTGCCCTGGGCGGACACCGCGCCGCAGCCAACGAGACCGCCACGGCCTGCGCCGACGCGGCCACCGAGCACTGCCTCATCGTCAAAACGCTGCTCGCACCTCAGCTCGTGCGGGATTCACGGCTGCCGGCCTGCCCGCCCCCGCCAGCCGCGTGCCGACAGCTACCGAAGTGCCGCGGTGCGGCGCTCGCCGTGAAGCGAGCGCCAGAGCGACTGGGACAGGTGTGGTGTGAGGTGTGGTGCCGTTTCGCCGGCCATCCGCACGGTGCCCGTGGACTTGGTGACCAACGTCCGGCGCGGCTGCTCCGGCAATGCCGGAGCAGCCGCGCCGTATGCAAGGGGGCGCCAGCCCCCTCTTGAGTGATCAGGCCTTGCCCTTGCTCACCACCCACTCGCCGTGGACCCAGTTGCCGACCGTCTCGTAGCCGGAGCGGAACGAGCCGAGCCAGTTCAGGGTCAGGTTCGCCTCGGCCTTCGACAGGACCGGGGTGTAGCTGTCGGCCTGGTCGGCGGGGCCGCTCGTGGTGTTCTGGGCGGTGTAGGGGAAGGGATAGGTCGGTCGGCTCGCGGTGACCTTCCCGCTGCTGTCGACCGTCTTGGTCAGCAGGCTGGCGGGTGCCTTGCCCTCGGTGACCCAGTCCACCATGGCCGTCAGCGCGTCGAAGGTGTCAGGGCCTTGACCGCCACCGCAGTGCGCGACGCCGGGGAGCAGAAACAGCCGGGCGAAGTCCTCCGTCTTGGCGCTGCCGCCCATGACCTTTTCCACGGCGTTGTAGTACGCCATGGTGCCGACCGCCGGGATGTGCTGGTCACCGAGGCCGTGCCAGAGGATCAGCTTGCCGCCGGCCTTCTTGAACGCCGTCAGGTCCGGGTCGGTGGCGTCGTACATGCCCTCGTTGGGCTGCATGATCTTCTTGAAGTAGGCCGCGGTGAACTTGACGTCCTTGTACGTGAGCGCGGGCTGAGGGCTGTCGAAGACCTGGTAACGGATGGTCTCCCGGACGAAGTTCATGTCGCCGGTGGTGCCCGTGGCCGTGGTGGGAATGATGATCCCGGCCCAGTTCAGCTCGGAACCGCGCAGCTGGTACCCGGGGTACAGCAGCTTGCCGTGTTCGTCGGTTGGGCCGGAGTAGATCCGGCGGAGGGTGGTCACCTGGTCGGCCGTCAGGCAGAAGTCGGATGCGGTGGAGGTCTGCCCCGTCCTGCACTTGATGCTCGCCGGGTCCCAGGTGCAGCTCAGCGGGTCGACGATGACCCCGTCCGTCGCGCCGCAGCCCTTGAGGACCGCGTTGTGGAGGGGAGTCAGGTCGGCTGTGGTGATGGTGGCAGGGCCCCCGTTCAGGAAGACCGACTGGGCGGTCCACGCGTGGGAGAAGGTGTTGAGGGCGGTGAAGTTGTTGGCCGGGGCGCCGGCGATGATGCCGTCGAAGTCGGTCGGGTAGCGCTGCGCTTCGGTCAGCGCCTGGTGGCCGCCCTGCGAGCATCCGTCGAAGTAGGAGTGCTCGGCCGCCTGCCCGTAGTACTTCTGGACGATCACCTTCGCCACCTGGGCGAGGAGATGGTCGGACTTGTAGCCGAAGTCCGCGCGCAGGGTCGGGTCGGTGGAGAACAGGCCGCCGCCCTGGTAGTGGCCCTCGTCGCTGGACGCGACCGCGAACGCGCCGTCGGTCAGCGGGACGCAGCCGCTGGAGGCGGGGGCGCTGCCCACATTCACGTTGCCGCACAGGCCGCCACAGCCGACCTGGAGGTAGTTGCCCTGCCAGCCGGTCTGCGGCAGCCGGAGTTCGAAGTGGATCTGCGGTGCGATGACACCCTTGACGTCACAGGCCGCCCAGTCGCCCAGGGTGTTGTCGTCCGCGCTCATCACTGCGGCCGAGGTGAATTCGAAGGGGGCGCCCGGTACGGAGCTCGCCAGGTCCAGCGCGGAGACTCCGGCGCAGGACATGGCCGGTGCGATGCCGGAGGTGGTGTCACCGGCGGTCACCGCGGTTGCGGCCGTGGTGGTCTGCGTGCTGTCGGTCGCCCCGTTCGCGAGGGCGATGCTCGCGCCCGTCACGAGAGCGAGGGCGGCGGCCAGGGTGGCCATGAAGGTGGTTGATGTCCACCGACACCAGCCGGGGAGCATACGCATGCTCTGTCTCCGTTCGATTGCTGAACAGACGCGAGTGATCCGTCGTACCGGTGCCGGAGGCAGCCCGGTCGGCCCGCACGGGCCACGAAATGGGCCGTGCCCTGCGGCTCACCCGACCCTTGCAACTGCGGCTTCACAAGGGTGGTACGGCGAGGACCGTAGTCCCGTGGGGGCAGTGTCGCAAGGTTCGTCAACGAAATTGTTGACGATTGTTGCCGATGTGTCAGCGCGAGTCGTGGATGTCGTGCAGGGCCTCCACGGTCCGTGCGACCACCGATTCCGCGGCCTGGTGTGATCCGGTTGTTGGAAACCTGGCTTAAATGGGTCGATTGCGCTCAGCCGGTCACACCCCCCTCGGTGAGTCCGCCGAGGACTCGCCGTTGCAGCACCGCGTAGAGCAGCAGAAGCGGCAGGCTGGTGAGGACGACATGGGCGAAGACCAGGTTCCAGCTGACCCCGTGCGTCGACGTCGAGGCGAACTGGTAGAGCGTCAGCGGCAAGGTGGCCCGCTCCGAGCCGCGCAGCAGGAACAGCGCGAAGTAGAAGTCGTTCCACACCGAGATGATCAGCATCACCGCGCCGGTGAAGAGCACCGGCGTCAGCATGGGGAGCACGATCCGTCGGTAGATCTGCCACTTGCCGGCTCCGTCGAGTTGCGCTGCCTCCTCGAAGTCGTGCGGCAGGGTGTGCACGAATCCGGTCGCCAGGAAGACCACCACTCCGACCCGTGTGCCGGCGATCACCAGCATGTAGCCCAACTGGGTCCCGTTGAGGCCCAGTTGGGAGAGCACGTGGATCGTCGGGACGATGGCGGGCGGGAGCATGATGGACAGCGCCGAGGTGTAGTACGCGAACCTCAGCGGCCGCGCCCCGGACCGGGCGTACGACCATGCCGCCATGGATCCGAGCAGCAGGACGGCCAGGATCGTCGGCAGCGCCAGCAGCACGCTGTTGCGCAGTCTGAGTTGTATGCGCGCATCCTGGCGGTGGACGTCCGCCGGCGATGTTGTCAACCCGTCCATCGCGCAAACTCAGCCTGCACCACGAACGCTGTGAGTCCGGGCCGGGCCCGTTGTGGCACGCGGGAAGTGTGCACAGCATGGGGCGACTCATCCGCAGGCGGGCCGGGAGTGGAGCCGCCAACCGGCACCCCTGGCTCTCCTCTTCGACAGGGAGACCCTGTGAGCTTGCGAGACGTCCCCCACCCGCCCCCCGCCGACACCGCGCTCGGACGCCGGAGTCTCCTCGGCGGTGTCGCGGGTGCCGCCGCCGGAGCCACTCTTCTCGGCGGCACGGCGGCCGGACCCGCCACGGCCGCTCCCCGCGGCGGCGCCGACCGTGCGGTGCGAACGGAGTCGGGGCTGGTGACCGGAGTCCCGGCCGGCGCGGAAGGGATCACCGTCTACAAGGGCATCCCCTACGCCGCCTCGACGGCCGGGGAGAACCGCTGGCGCGCGCCGCGGTCGGCGCCGTCCTGGAAGGGCGTGCGCAAGGCCGACACCTGGGGGGCGGCCTGCCCGCAGCCCGTCACGGGCATCGACGCCGACAAGGTGCCGCCGCTGAGCGAGGACTGCCTCAACCTCAACATCTGGACAGGAGCCGCCTCATCGCGCGAACGCCGACCGGTCTTCGTCTGGATCTACGGCGGTCGCGCCAGCGCGATGTGGGCGTCGCAGCCGGTCTACGACGGCGCGAACCTCGCCGCCAAGGGCGCGGTCGTCGTCACCTTCAACCACCGGGTCGGAGCCTTCGGCAACCTCGCCCACCCGGAGCTGAGCGCGGAGTCCGGGCATCAGGCCTCCGGCAACTGGGGCGTCATGGACACCGTGGCGCTGCTGAAGTGGATACAGCGCAACATCGCCGCGTTCGGCGGTGACCCGGACCGGGTCACCCTCGGCGGCTGGTCCCACGGCTCCTCGTTCGTGAACATCCTGATGATCTCCCGGCTCGCCCGTGGCCTGTATCACCGCGCTCTGCTGTCGTCCGGCGTGCAGTACACCAAGGACCCTGCCCTCGGCCATGTGGCCGGCGGCTACGGCACCCTGTCCGCGGCAGAGGTCAACGGCACCGCTTTCGCCGCCTACATGGGCGCCACCTCCCTGGCCGGACTGAGGGAGCTGTCGGCGGACGAGATCGTGGCCAAGGTCTACGCGTCCGGCGCCCCGAGCGCGGGGACCAGCTTCGGCAACGTCCTGGACGGGTACGTCCTGCCCGCGACCTATACCGGCGCCATGGAGGCGGGCACGGAGACCGATGTGCCGGTCTGCACGGGCAACAGCAAGGACGAGAACGGCGCTTCACCGACCCTGGTCATGACGGTCGCGCAGTTCAACGCATACGCGGCCACGACATTCGGCAGCCGGGCCGAGGAGTTCCTGGCCCTGTATCCGGCCGCCACGGACGCGGACGCGGCGCGGCAGTACAACGCCTACGCCCGCGACGAGGAACGGGTCTCCACCTTCCTGTGGGGTACGCAGTTCCGGAAGACGGCCGCCAACCGGAGTCCGGTGTACAACTACTTCTGGAGCCATGTCCCCCCGGGCGCGGACACCACCAATCCGATCATGCCGGGGCAGGACGCCTCCACAGCGGGTGCTTATCACGGAGCCGACCTGTACTACCTCTTCGGCGGCCTCGACGGCACGGACCGACCTTGGACTGCCCGGGACCACGAGATCGCCGACACGGTCTCGTCGTACGTGGTGAACTTCGCCGCCACCGGCAACCCGAACGGTCCCGCCCGCGGCGCCCGTTCGCTGCCGGTGTGGCCCGCGCTCAGGACGAACAGGCCGCTGTCCATGAACCTCGGTGACGGCTTCGAGCCGGTCCCCGCTGCGGACAGCGACGCCAAGTTCGCATTCCTCAAGCGCTATCTGGAGTCGCAGACCACCGCGTACTGATCCGCCTGCCGCCGTCGGTCGCCGCGGTACTCGCGGCGACCGACGGCAGCGCGGTGGTGTTTCTCACCAGGCGTCCTGTGTGGCGAAGTACCGCGTCCAGAAACGGAGTTTGTCGGCAGACGCCACCTGCATGGGCCCGTAGTGTTCGCCCACCTGCATCACGGTGGGAGAGCCGGGGCGGTAGGCGGGCCACTTCGGCAGACCGGGCCCGTTGGGGTCGCCGTTGCTGATGTAGTTCGCCAGGTACGAGGACATGGTGTCGGCGATCTCGCGGTCCTGGTCGGTCCATCCCTGGGTACCTGGGTACAGGTTGCCGAAGAAGTAGACGATCTCGGAGCCGTGGTAGGCACCCCGGATGTCGTGGTCCGGGCCCGGCGGGCGGTGTGTCCAGAAGTACGTGTACACCGGGCGGTCGGCGCCCTTGGTCCACTTGGTCCCCCACAGGTACGTGGAGACCCGTGAGTTGTCGCGGATGGCGTCGTTGCTGGCGAGGGCGGCCTCGTCGTCGGTGGCGGCGGGGTAGAGGGCGAGGAACTCATCGGCCATGGCATCGAACTTCTGCCGTGCCGCGGTGACGTAGTCGTCGAGGGTGACGTGGACCGGCGGAGCGCCGGGGCGGTCGGGGTAGCCCGCGGAACGCCAGTAGTCGAAGGCGGTCTCGGGCACGGCTCCGCTCTCGTCGAGGTTGTTGCCGGCGAGGTACCAGACGTCGTTCTGCGCACGGGCCTCATACGTGGCCATGTAGCCGGCCGGCAGGACCCATCCGTCGACGACGGGCCTGAACAGGGGTGGTTTCGCCACGGACTTGGTGTCGACGGTCTCGTCCTTGAGCGAGGCGCCGTCCGTGAACTTCGACCATGGCAGGGCGCGCAGTTCCGCCAGGGTGTTCGCGCCCTTCGACGCGGCGTAGGCGGGTCCCTGTTCGAGGGCGGTGTCCATTCTCCGCAGGGAGACGCCGAGGTAGCGCAGTTCCGGGTCGCTCGGGTAGCGGACCTGGCTCTCGGCGACGGAACGCCGGAAGAGGCCGGTGGCGAGCGGAGACATGGACAGCATGTCGGTGGAGCCGGCGCCGGCGGATTGTCCGCCCACGGTGACGCGCCGCGGATCGCCGCCGAACGCGGCGATGTTGCGCCGCACCCACTTCAGTGCCGCGATCTGGTCGAGCAGGCCGTAGTTGCCCGACACACCGTGACGGTCCTCCGCGCTCAGTTCGGGTGTGGCGAGAAAACCCAGGGCACCCAGGCGGTAGTTGATGGTCACCACGACGGCGCCCTTGCTCGCGAGGACCGACCCGTCGAAGCTCGGGTCCGATCCGGTTCCGGCCGAGAAGCCGCCGCCGTAGAGCCACACATAGACCGGCCGCCGCTCCCGGCCGCCGGTGGCGCCGGTCCAGATGTTGAGGTTGAGACAGTCCTCACTCATCGTGAGCGTGGTCGACGCCTGCGGGGGTGCGTCGCCGAACGTGTCGGCCCTGCGGACTCCCTGCCACGACGGCGCCGGCTGCGGCGGACACCAGCGGTTGCGTCCGGCGGTGGTAGCGGCGTAGGGGATCCCCTTGAAGACGGTGACACCGGACACGGCGGCCGGCACACCGGAGACGAGTCCGGACTGAGTGCGCACCGGGCTGCTCCGCGAAGGCCGCGCGGATGACGAGGGCGCGGCGAGAGCGTCGAGGAGGACGGCCCCCGCGGCGAGGCCTGCGGTGCGGCCCAGGAAGCCCCGTCGCGGCAACCCGGTGCCCGTGCGGCGGGGGAGATCGTGTGCTGGCTCGGTCATGGAAATCTCCTGGTCGGTCAGCCCGTCACGGGCGGGAAGAAGGCGGTCTGGGTGAGGAAGTCCCTGAGGTTGAGGCGCCACACGAACCAGCTGTGACCGCCGTTGACGAAGCCAGGCGTCACGGGGACACCGAGGCCGGTCAGCAGGGAGACCTCCGCGGCGTGGTAGTCGTGGCTCGGGTCCTGCCAGCCACCGCCGACGTGGATTCGCGCCCGCTTGAGCGCGGCGAGCTGGGTGCCGGTGACGGTGGAGGCGGCGGGCAGCGTGTAGTCGCCGCGCCGGCCGGGGCTGAAGACGCCGTACGAGCCGAATGCCGAAGTGTGCCCGAACAGCAGGGAGTTGGTGAGGGAAGCGCCGTAGCCGAGGCCGGCGGCGGCGCGTTCGGCGGCGGCCGTGGAGACGTGGTAGTGGGACTCCACGTAGGGGATGAGAGTGTCGGTGAGGTTCTGGTCGAAGGCCGCATAGCCGGTGGAAGCGGGGAAACCGGCCGTGTTGGGCATGACGACGACCATCGGTGGGATCTGCCCGGTGGCGATCAGGTTGTCGAGGATGCGGCCCGCGTCGCCCTGTGTGCTCCAGTCCATCTCGGTGGCGTCACCGCTGAAGAGATAGAGAGTGGGGTACGGCTTCGCCCGCCCGGGGCTGTAGCCCGGTGGGGTGTACACGGAGAGGTGGTTCTCGCCGGGTGGGGTGACCGAGGTCGGGGCCGGATAGGTGACGTGACGGAGGGTGCCGCGCGTGCCGGTCGGGCTCGGACCCTGCCAGCCGGCGTCGACGGTGCCGAAGCGCCGGTCCGAGGGGACGTACACCTGGCTGGTGCGCTCGACGGTCCCGGCGACCTTGCCGTTCGTCTCGTTCCATGGCGGGTTCGCCGGATCGGAGACGGCGGTGCAGGTGGTCTGGGTGGCATCGGCGCAGTCGACGTAGAAGGAGTAGGTGAACACCCCTGACGGGAGGGGCGTGGTGTACGTCCACACGCCGTCGCGGCCCTTCTTCATGTCGATCACGGGCCAGTTGGCGGCGGGGGAGTTGGGGTACGGGAGAGGGATGTCCCCGGGCCGCCAGTCCGCCGGGAGTGTGCCGGGTGTTTCGAGGGCGGTCCCGTCGTCGGTGGTGAGCGCGGACAGGTCGTAGGGGTTGCCGAAGTACCACTCGCCCTTGAGCTGGACCCGTGTGGCGGTGGGGTCCCGGTAACGGAACGTGACCGTGTAGCCGGTCGGGCCGGTGCCGGTGTGGACGACCTGGGGGGACGCGGTACGGGGTTCGACGGTGGGCTTCTCGTCGGGTTTCGTGGTGCTGCCGCCCGCCGTGAGGACCAGGACGGCGGCCAGGGCGGCGAAGGCGCGGTGCGGAGTGGGGAAGGGCATGGCGAAGGGACTCCCGGAAGCGGTGGGGGAGTTGTGGGGGCGGCCGGCGTCCGGCCCGCGCCGTGACGGCGACTGCGGGACGCCGGCCGGGGAGCGGCGCGGCCGGCCGTCAGGCCGTCGGCAGGCCGGCCCAGAAGGCGAGGTCGTGCTCGGCGGCGAAGCCCGTGCTGACCTTGGAGCAGGCCGCCGGGGCGTCGTGGCTCGCCGGGGCGGTGTCGCAGGCCTTGAGGGACATCAGGGCGCCGGTCTTCGGGTCGTAGGCAGGCCAGGTCGGCGTACCCGAACCGTTCGGGTCGCCCGATGCCGCGAAGCGGTCCCAGAAGGTGATCATCTGGTGCGACAGCTCCAGCTGGTCGTCGTCGTACGGCAGCGTCTGGCCCAGGTAGTCCCAGATGTAGCCGAGGTCGTCGACGTGGACCGCGCCTCCGAAGGGATAGTCGCGCGCCGTCTGGCTCTTCTGCTGGATGTGGTGGATGGAGGTGAAGTGCGGGGTGTCGCTCTCGGCGAACTCGTAGGCGTAGGTGGGCACATACTTCGACAGGGAGGTGAAGAGCTGCTGCCGGGTGTACGAGGTGGAGTCGTTCTGTACGGCGGTCCAGGCCTCGCCCGGGGTCCTGTACCCGCTCAGCGGGTACTCCGCGAGCACCTTGTCGGCGTTGGTCCCGTAGGTGGCGCGCACCTGTTGCTCGTACTGTGCGGCGGTCATGGGAGTGCCGAGGTAGTCGTAGTTCTGGAAGGTGAACAGACCACGCTCGCTGTTGGTCTGACCGACCATCACCGGAACGCGGTTGATGTTCCCGGTCTGCACCGCGGTCGCCGGGTTCAGCGGGAACGCCGCTCCGCCGACGGACGGGGAGACGCCGGATGTCTTCTGCGCGGCCAGGAGTTCGGCGGCGGGCTTGGCGCGCAGGCAGGCGAGGACGTCGGAGGCGGTGTCGCAGCCGACGGACTTCACGAAGGCGGCGCCCTGCGTCTGCGCTGCTGCCGTGGACTGCAGGTTGCAGCCGCCGCTGACGATTACGGCGTGGGAGAACAGGCCCTTGGCGGTGGGCGAGGCGAGTTCGTCGCAGACCGCGCCGCCGCCGGCGGACTGTCCGGCGATCGTCACGTTCTTCGCGTCGCCGCCGAACCGCGCGATGTTGGTGTGGACCCAGCGCAGGGCCGCCTGCTGGTCGAGCAGACCGTAGTTGCCGGGACCGTTCCTGGTCTCGGCCTGCAGCTGGGGCAGGTTGAGGAAGCCGAGGGCGCCGAGGCGGTAGTTGACGGTGACGACGATGGCGCCGGTCTGCTCGACGAACTTGCGCGGGTTCGTGTCCTGGCCCGCGCCTCCGGTGTTGCCGCCGCCATGGATCCAGACGACGACAGGGGTGTTCGCCTTGGCGCCGTCGGGGACGTACACGTTGAGCGCGAGGCAGTCCTCGCTGGTGATGGTCTTCTCGTAACCGGGATCCCAACCGCTGTTCTGCGCACACCGGTTGCCGAAGGCGGTGGTGTTGCGCACCCCGGACCACTTGGCCACGGGCTGCGGGGGCTTCCATCGGTTGGCGCCGGAGGGATCGGCGGCGTAGGGGATGCCGAGCCACTCGTCGTAACCGTCCCGGTTGTCCCCGCGGACCCGGCCCGCGTCCGTCCGCACGACGAGGGAGGACGGGTGCGCGGCGGCAGCGGGGCCGGATCCGGCGCTCAGGGCGTCCGCGGCGACCGGGGACAGCAGTCCCAGGCCGAGTACGCCCGCCGCGGCCCATGCCACGGCGGCTCTGCTGGAGGTTCCGTCGGAGGTTCTCGTTCCGGTCATGGTTCCCAGCTCCTGACTCTGTGATCGGGAACGGTGAACTGGACGGCAGGGAGCAGGGCTTGTGAGGAGGGCGACGTGGGTTGGGGGTCGTGTCGGCGCTGGTCGGCCGAAGGCTCGCCGGCACCGGCGGGATGCGAACGTCGCGAGCCCTGTGCCATCCGGGCGTGCTGGTGCGTACGAGAACGTAACCGCCCGGCAATATTGTGAGCAATATCCCTGACGTAATTTCCTACAATCTCTGAAGCGACGCGCCGCGCCACCGGGTTCCTGCCTTCACTGCGAGAAGGCGGGGAGCGTGGCCCGTCCGAGTACTCGGCCAGTGATGCTTCTGCGGGAACGCGAACTCGTCGAGGTCGTCAAGGCGATGAGCGCGCGCGGGAACCACGTCCTCGGTCATGTGACGATCCGACGCTCGCCGCACTCAAGACGGGCGGACCGCTGGCCATTCTCGGCGTCGGTGAGGCCGGGTCGGACATCGAAGACGATGGTGGCCGGTTTTCGCCCCTACGTCAGGCAACTGTTGGCCAACGAGTCGCTGAGAGGCCGGTGTGTGGCGCGAGCGGTTGAGCTCGGCTGGTCTGGCCGGCGGTCAGGGCTGCAACGAGGGCGACTCGGCCGCCGTCCAGCATCCGTGTGCTCACGCCCCGGTGCCGTTCCAGAGCTGGGGCACGGCGGCGCGGGTCTCGACATCGTGCGCCATCTCCAGAACGAGTTCCTCCTCGAAGCGCCCCCCGATGACCTGAACGGAGAACGGCAGGCCTTCGTCCACCAGGACCGGGACGGTCACGGCGGGGAAGCCCAGGATCGGCACCGAGGTCATCGGCCACATGGTCGACGCCAGTGACTTGGAGCGCTCGGGGTCGGTGACGTCGGCGTCCTGTTCGAAAGCCGGCTCCGCGCAGACCGGGGTCAGCAGCACCGTGTCCCGGCCGAGGAATTCCTGGAGGCGGGTGATGAGCGTGGCGCGCCGCGCCCAGCCGTCGATGTAGGTCTGCAACGAGGGTTGCTCGCCCCACAGTTGTGCGGCGGCGGCGAAGTGTCCCGCCAGGGCGGCGCGGATGTCGTCGTCGCCGAGCTGCTCGACCGTCGGCAGCAGTGAGCGCGTGTCCTCCGTCAGCAGCAGCGCCCACAGGCGGCTCGCCTCCGCGAGGAGGGGGAAGTCGGTCAGTTCCTCGATCTCGTGGCCGGCGTCGGTGAGGTGCGCCGCCGCGCTGTCGAGGGCACGGTCCACGGCGGGGTGGTTCTTGAGGGTGCCGAGCGTTCGCACCATCCTGACCTTCACAGGCCCCGCCGCTCGCGGCCGGTCGGGCACGGCCGGAACGCCGCTGGGGTCCCGGAGATCCGGTGCTGTCATCGCCCGCAGGGCCAGGCGGACGTCCGTGACCGTACGGCCCAGGGGGCCCTGCACCGCGCAGAAGTGCACGGTGGGCGGGAAGCTCATCTCGACGGGCCCGCCCGGGGTGTCGATGACGGCCGGCGGTGCCCAGTCGGAGATGCGTCCCACGGTGGGACGCAGACCCACCACTCCGCAGCAGGCCGCAGGGAAGCGGATGGAGCCGCCGATGTCATTGCCCTGGGCGAGCGGGGTCATTCCGGCGGCGAGGGAGGAGGCGGCGCCGCCGCTGGAGCCACCGGGGGTCCTGCCGTGGTCCCAGGGGTTGAGGGTGCGGCCGTGCAGGGCGTTGCTGGTGAACCAGCGCAGGGAGAAGGCGGGTGCGTTGCTGCGGCCCAGCGGGAGGGCACCTGCGTCACGCAGCGCGCTGACGCAGGCGGCGTCGTGTTCGGCGGGGGAGTGGGCCAGGGCGGGCAGGCCGTTGCTGGTGGCGTGTCCCCGCTGCTCGGTGTTGATCTTGATGGAGACGGGGACGCCGTGCAGGGGCCCGACCTCCTTGCCCGCGGCGAGGGCGTCGTCGGCGGCGCGCGCGGCGGACAGTACCTCGTCAGTGCGGACGTCCGCCAGCGCGTTGAGCGTGGGGTTCGTCTGCTCGATGCGATCGAGACAGGACTGTGCGGCCTCTACGGCGGAGACTTCGCGGGAGCGTACGGCGGTGGCGAGTTCGGCTGCGCCGAACTGCCAGAGTTCGGTGGGGCGGGCGGGGGACGCCATGGGATACCTCTTCGCAGGTGAGCCTCGGGTTGCCGGGCGCGGAGGAACGCTGTCGTCCGGTCGACGCGGCATAGACGGGCGGGGCGGAGGGCTGTGAGTCGGCGCCCGGACAGGGGAGGGCCGGGGCCCACCGTTTGTACAACGGTGTTTTATCTCGCGGTCAGCCTGTGCCGGGGACAGGTGCGCTGTCAAGGGGGTGCCGGTGTGGGTGTGTCAGTCGGCGGAGCCCTGGCCGGGCGACCCGCGCAGCAGGCCGACCACCGCGAGAGCGGCGTGGGCGCCCCGCTCGTCCGGCCAGCTCTCCGGGTCCTCCAGGGTGGTGAGCCAGTAGCCGCGCATGACCAGGTGGAGGATGTCCGCGCTCAGTGCGGGATCGGGCAGGCCCGCCTCGGCGGCCAGGGTGCGCAGTTCCTCGCGGTAGCGGCGTGAGGTGGCGGTCCTGATCTCCTCGATCGCGGCTCCCGCTTCGGGGCCTTCGCTGGCGATCTCCATCAGCAGGCGGCGCATGACCTCGTCGTCGTCCTGGGTCGTGCACATCCAGGTGATCGCCGCTTCCAGGCGAGCCTCGCCGACGAGTCCCTCGAGGGCGTTGTCCATCTCCTGGCCCCACTCCTCCTCCGTGCGGCGCAGCGCGTTGACCATGAGGGCGCTGCGGCTGGAGACGTAGTTGGTGACCATCGCCGTGGATCCGCCGAGCCGGGCGGCGACAGCCCGGATGGTGACCGAGCGGACCCCTTTGTCCCGGGCGACCTGGATGGTGGCGGCGGCGATCTCGTCGAGCCGCCGCGCCTCGTCTACCTCGATCGGCATGTCGTTGACCTTAACGCAATGGGTTGACCCCGTTCACACGGAGCTGCAATGTTGTCATACAACGCTGTTACATGACGGCGTTGTATCTCATTCCCCGGAGTTCCCCGGAGTGCACGGATGAGCGTTTCCTTCGAACGAACCGGCGCCGGCCCCGTTCCCGAGCATGCGCGGCAGCACCTGGTGCGGATGCGCGACGGAGCCAGGCTGGCCGCCGACGTCTATCTCCCGGCCGACGCCGGACCCGTCCCCGCGGTCCTCGTACGGCTGCCCTACGACAAGAACAGCCGCTACGTCTTCCTCGACCGAGTCGCACGCTTGTTCACTGAGCGCGGTTATGCCTTCGTCGTGCAGGACGTGCGGGGCAAGTTCCGGTCCGACGGCCGGACCCTGCCCTTCCTGCTGGAGCCGGACGACGGCTACGACACCATCGACTGGATCACCCACCAGCCCTGGTCCGACGGCACGGTCGGCATGTTCGGCGACTCCTACTACGGCTTCACCCAGTGGGCCGCCGTCGCCTCACAGCACCCCGCGCTGCGGGCGATCGTGCCCCGGGTCACCACGGCCGACTTCAACGCCACCCTCGTCGACCCACAGGAGGCACACACCGGCGTCGGCCGTCCGGTCTGGCTGGAGGGCATCGAGTACTACGCCCACCACTGGATCGACGAAGGCGCCTACGAGTTCGAACCCGACCGTTCCGTGCGTCCCGTCATCGAGCAGTACGAGAGCGCCTTCCGGGCCATCGGCGCCCGCTCCGCCTGGTTCGACCTGCTGGCACCCCGCTTCACCGACGTCCTGCACGCCCTGGGCCGACACCCGTTCGACGCCCGGCCGGTCCCGGTGCTGCACTGCGTGGGCTGGTACGACAACATCGGCCTGCCGCACATGCGCGACTACCTCGAACTAGCCTCACGTCCGGGCTGGGACGCCGTGCAGTACCTGTGGGCCGGAGCCGTGGACCACGAGAACTACCACCTGGACCTGGCCCCGGTCACCGACGCCGCCGACCACGCCCTCGACGGCACCGCCCTGGAACGGATGCTGCCGGACTACGCGGGCCCCGCACTGGAGTTCTTCGACGTCTTCCTCAAGGGCGTACGCCGCGCCACCGAACTTCCCAAGGTGTCCTGGGAGCTGGGCCACGCGGGCCGGTACACCTCCACCGCGTGGCCGCCGCCCGACGCCACCGAACGCACCTGGTGGCTGACCACGCGCCCGGCACCCCCCGGCCTTCTGCCCGGGGCGGTCCTCGCCGACTCCCAGGCCCCGCACGACCACGAGACGAACTGGGCCTACGACCCCGAGGATCTCGTCCCCTCCCTCGTCCCCAATTCCTTCGCCCACCTGCGCATCCACCCCGACGTAGGTCCACTGGCGACCCGTGAGGACGTCCTCGCCTTCACGACCGGCGCCCTGGAGGAGGACCTCGACCTCGCCGGACCGATCGCTGCCGACCTGCACACCAGCTCCTCCGCCCCCGTCTACGACGTGTTCGTGAAGGTCCTCGACGTCGCACCGGACGGGCGGGCCCACCTGATCGTGCGCGGCGAGGCGAACGTGAGCGACGGCGGCGGGCCCCGCGAGGTCCACATCCCCTGCGGCCACACGGGATACCGGCTGCGCGCCGGACACCGGCTGGCCCTGCTGCTGGCCTCCAGCGACTACCCCATGTTCCTGCCCTGCTCCGGCAGCGAGGACAACCCCTGGACGACGCTCGCCGCCAAGCCGAGCACCCAGACGCTGCGCACCGGCCCCGCGACCCCGTCCCGGCTGACCGTCACCGTCCGCCCCACTTCGGCCGGCTGACCCCCCAACCCGTCAGCCCCGCCCGCCCCCACTCCGAAGGATCCACACCGCCCCTCGCACCCTCCTCAGGAGCACCACCATGCACGCTCCCAGAACAACCGCCCTCACCTTCACCGCCCTGCTGGCCCTGGCCGCCTGCAGTTCGGGCATGGGCACCGGCGGCAAGGCGGCCTCCCCCGGCGCCCTGAAGCTCACCAGCACCACACCCGCCGCCTCCGGCACCCTCGACGAGGTCACCTGGAACCTGCCGTTCGGCGAGCCCACCACCCTGGACCCCGCCAAGGTCGGGGACTACTCGCCCAACACTGTAGAAGCCAACCTCTGCGACCCGCTGCTGCGCATCCGCCCCGACTACTCCCTCGCCCCCGGCCTCGCCACGTCCTGGAGCAACCCCGACGACAAGACCCTCGTCCTGGACCTGCGCACCGACGTCAGCTTCTGGAACGGCCACGCCATGACGGCCAAGGACGTCGTCGCCAGCCTCTCCCGGCAGCGCGAAGCCGCCACCCAGAGCGTCAACACCCAAGTCCTGGCCAACGTCTCGACCATCACCGCCACCGGCGACCACCAGGTCACCGTCCGCTTCAAGACACCCGACGAACTCTTCCTCAAATACCTCGCGAACGGCTTCGGTGCGGTCAGCGAGGCCGCCTATCTCAAGAAGGCGGGCACCTCCTACGGCACCGCCAAGGGCGGCCTGATGTGCACCGGCCCCTTCAAGCTGTCCAGTTGGAAGGCCGGCGACTCCCTCACCACCGTCCGCAACACCGCCTACTGGGACGCCTCCCTGCGCCCCAAGGTGAAGAAGCTGACCTTCCTCTTCGTCACCGACAACAGCACCCTCACCAGCGCGCTGCTGTCCGGACAGATCGACGGCAGCTACGAGATACCGTCCACCGCCGCCAAGGCCCTCAGCTCCTCCGACACCGGCACCCTCTACTACGGCCCCTCCGCACAGACGGTGTTCGTCTACCCGACCGGCCCGAAATCCCCCCTCGCCGACCACCGCATCGCCCAGGCACTCTCCCTGGTCCTTGACCGCGACGCCCTCGTCAAGAACGTGTACGACGGGGCCGCACAGAAACTCAAGACCTTCATCCCCTCCCTGGTGTGGCAGAAGTCCGAGGCCGCCGACGTCTACGCCAAGGGCTATGACGCCCTGCCCGCCGTCCCCGACGTCGACGTGGCCAAGGCGAAGACGCTCGTCGACGAGGCCGCCCCGAAACAGCGCACCATATCCATCGCCATGGGAGCCGGCGACCAGCAGTCCCTTCAGACCCTGACCTTCCTCCAGGCAGCCGCGAAGAAGATCGGCCTGAAGATCGCCATCAAGCAGCTCCAGCCCACCCAGATGTCCGGCCTCTTCTACGACCCGTCCCTGCGCAAGGGCCTCGACGCCACCATGGCACTCGGCTACATCGAGATCCCCGACCCGCTGTCCTACGCCCAGATGTTCACCTCGCCCGCCTCTCCACTGAACTGGACCAAGTACGACAACCCCGAGGTGACCGCACTCCTCGCCCGCTCGCAGGCCAGCCTCGACCCGAGGGCGTCGGCCGAACTGTTCACCCAGGCCCAGGCCCTGTACGCCGCAGACCTGCCGATGGTGCCGATCTCCGCCCCCTACGAGCGCATGTTCATGAACAAGCGCATCAGCGGCGCCCCGGCCTCCTTCGCCTACATCAACATGCCCTGGGCGGCCATGCTCGGCGGAACCGACAAGGCCGGCTCATGATCTGGCGCTTCCTCGCACGCCGAACGGCGATGCTCCTGGTGACCGTGCTGGTCGCCGGACTCGCCGTCCACGGCGCCCTGTTCATCGCACCGGGCGACCCCGCCACCCTCCTCATCGGCGGAGGCAAGCCACCCAACCCCCAGCTCCTGGCGGAGATCCACCGCCAGTACCACCTCGACGAGCCGTTCCTGCAGAGTTACGCCCGCTGGCTGGGCGGCCTCCTGCACGGCGACGCCGGAGAGTCCCTCGCCTACCGCGACTCCGTCACCCACCTGCTCGGCCAGCGCGCTGGCAACACCCTCTTCCTCATCGCCTACGCCGCCGTCCTGATCATCGTCCCGGGCGTCGCCCTGGGCACGCTCGCCGCCCTGCGCGGCGGCGCCGGCGACACCGCCGTGACCATCGTGACGACCGCCCTGATGGCCGTCCCCACCTTCGTCATGTCGGTGCTGCTGATCTGGTGGCTGTCCGTGCAATGGGCCTGGTTCCCCGCGTACGGCGCGGGCGCGGGCCTCACCGGACGGCTGGAGCACCTCACCCTGCCCGCCCTGGCCCTGGCCGCCGCGTGGATCGCCTACGTCGCCCAGGTCACCCGCTCCGCCGTCCGCGGCGAACTCGCCTCCGAGCACGTCCAGACCGCCCGTAGCCGCGGCATCCCCGAACGTGTCGTCGTCCGCAAGCACGTCCTGCGCAACGCATCCGGACCGATCTTCTCCGTCTCCGGCGTCGCCGTGGCCGGGCTGATCGCCGGCTGCGCGGTCGTGGAACAGGCCTTCGGCGTCAACGGGGTCGGCGCCCTGCTCGTGCAGAGCGCCGCCAAGCAGGACATGGCCGTCGTCCAGACCCTCGCACTGGTCACCGTCGTCGTCTTCGTCGCCGTCAACACCCTGGTCGACGTGGTCAGCGCCGCACTCGACCACCGCGTCTCCCTGGAGGGCGCCGCATGACCACCTACCCACTCCCTGCAACCGGCCTCAGCGGCCGGCTCGGGCGACTGCGCGCCGCGACCCGGGGCCACTGGGTGGTCCTCGGCTCCGGCACGGTTGTCGGGCTGGTCGTCCTGACCGCCCTGTGCGCACCGCTGATCGCGCCGTACGCCCCCGACGCAGTCGACCCGACCGCCGTCTATCAGGACAGCTCGCCCGCGCACTGGCTCGGCACCGACGACACCGGCCGCGACATCCTCTCCCGGCTGCTGCACGGCGCCCGGCCCAGCCTGGTGGCCCCCGCGCTCGTCACCCTCATCGCCGGCGTCGCCGGAACCGCGCTGGCGGTGAGCGCCGCCTGGCTCGGTGGCTGGTACGACCGGCTCGTCACCGCCTTCCTCGACATCGTCTTCGGCTTTCCCGGACTGGTTCTCGCGGTGGTGGCGGCCGCCGTGTTCGGCGCCGGCCTCCAGATCGCGGTGCTGACCCTGTCCGTCGCCTACCTTCCGTACATCGGCCGCGTGGTGCGCGGCGCCGCCCTGCGCGAGACCCGCCTGCCCTATGTCTCCGCCCTGCGGTTGCTCGGGATGTCGGGGAGCAGGATCTGCCTGCGCCACGCCCTGCCCAATCTGCTGCCCCTCGTCCTGGTGCAGATCGTGACCTCCTTCGGCTACACCCTGCTTGACGTGGCGGCCTTCTCCTTCATCGGCCTGGGCGCCCAGCCGCCGACCGCGGAGTGGGGACTGATGGTGGCCGGCGGCTCCACCGGCATCCTGGCGGGCCGTCCCGAACAGTCCCTGTACGCCGGTGTGGTGATCGTCGTCTTCGTCGTCGCCTGCAACCTTCTCGGGGGAGCCCTGTCCCGACGACTGCTGGGAGAGACCCGGTGACCTCCACCCCGCCCCTGCTCGAAGTGAGCGATCTGCGTGTCACCCTCCCGGTGCGCGGTCAGCGGCAACCCGTCCTGCACGGCGTCGACCTCAGCCTGGCCGCCGGAACCTCCGTCGGCCTGGTCGGCGAGTCCGGCTCGGGCAAGTCGATGACCGCCCGCGCCGTCCTGGGGCTGCTGCCCGACGGAGCGCGACGGGAGGGCGCGATCCGCTTCGACGGTGTCCCTCTGACCGAGTCGGATGTCGCCGCCCTGCGCCGGCTGCGCACCCACGACGCGGCGATGGTCTTCCAGGATCCGCGCGCCCACATCAACCCGGTGCGCACCATCGGCGATTTCCTCACCGAGGCACTCGTCCACACCCGCGGCACCGGCCGCCGGGCCGCCGAGACGAAGGTGACGGCCCTGCTGTCGGACGTCGGTGTCCCCGACGCGGCCCGGCGGCTGCGGCAGCGCCCGGCCGAACTCTCCGGTGGCCTCCTTCAGCGGGTGATGATCGCCGCCGCCCTGGCTGTGGAGCCGCGGCTGCTGCTCGCCGACGAGCCGACGACCGCGCTGGACGTCACCACCCAGGCCGAGGTCATGGCCGTCATCGACGAGGCCCGCGCAGTGCGCGGCCTCGCGATGCTGTTCATCACCCACGATCTGGCGCTCGCCGCCGCCGTCTGCGATCGCATCGCCGTCATGTACGCGGGCGCGATCGTGGAAGAACTCCCCGCGGACCGGTTGCACGACGACGCCCGGCACCCCTACACCCGGGCCCTGCTCGCCTCGCGCCCGGATCCCGCGGACGAGGACGGAGTGCTGCGGGCGATCACGGGCCGGCCGCTGTCCGCCTTCGAGGCGGGGGAGGGCTGTGCGTTCGCGCCCCGCTGTCCTCAGGCGGAGGACGTCTGCCGCACCCGGCGCCCGCCACTGCGTGCCGCCGCCGACAGCCTCGCCGCCTGCCATCTCCTCACCGCCGCCGACGCCGGCGGCGGGGCCCCCGACGCGGACAGGAGCACCGCCCATGGCTGAACCCGCCACCGAGCCACCAGCCCTCGAAGTCGTCGCCCTCCGCAAGGACTTCGGGGACTTCACCGCCGTGGACTGCGTCGACCTGGCCATTCCCGCCGGCGGCTCGCTCGCCGTCGTCGGCGAGTCCGGTTCGGGCAAGACCACCACCGCGCGCATCATCGCCGGCCTGGACAAACCCACCTCCGGCAGCATCCGGCTGACCGGACGGCAGCGCCCGTCGCGCAGGCCCAGAGGCGGGCCGCGCCTGGACGCGGCCCGCGATGTGCAGATGGTGTTCCAGGACCCCTACTCCTCCCTCGACCGGCACCAGCGGATCGGGCCGTGTGTGGCCGAGGTGCTCTCCCTGCACACCGGTCTTCGAGGTGACGGACTGCGCGAGCGCGTCACCGAACTGCTCGACCAGGTGGGCCTGGACGAACGGCAGGCCGCTGCACTGCCCCGCGACCTGTCCGGAGGCCAGCGCCAACGCGCGGCCATCGCCCGGGCCCTGGCAGTACGGCCGCGGCTGCTCGTCCTGGACGAGGCCGTCGCCGCTCTGGACGTCTCCGTGCAGGCCCAGATCGTCAGCCTGCTGGCCACCATCCGGGAACAGACCGGCGTGGCCTACCTGTTCATCACCCACGACCTGGGCATCGTCCGGCATGTGAGCGACGACGTGGTCGTCATGCGGCACGGCCGCATCGTGGAACGCGGACCGGCCACGGCCGTCCTGTCCGCGCCCGCCGCCCCCTACACTCGCCAACTCCTCGACAGTGTCCCCCGCAAGGGCTGGAAGCCCCTCCGGCGCACCGCCTCCGCGAACGGATCAGCCAGATGACCACAGTCCCCTCCCTCACCTTCGCCTTCGAGATCCGCGCCGAAGTCTCCCCGAGCCTGCACATCGGCCACGGAGACGGAGAGCGCACCGAGTTCACCCCCATCACCGGAGGCAGCGTGCGCGGCCCCCGGCTGAACGGCACAGTCCTCGCCGGTGGCGGCGACTGGTCCGACACCCGGGGCAGCGTCTGCGCCCTGGAGGCCCGCTACCTCATCCGTGCCGACGACGGCGCGGTGATCGACATCGTGAACCGTGGCTACTACCACGAAGACGCGGACAGCCCTGCCCTGCGCGAGGGCGACCTGCAGGTGGCCGAGGCAGGCGTCTACTTCCGCACCGCACCGGTGTTCCGCACCGACGCCCCGGCCCATCTCTGGCTCGCCCGCACGGTCTTCGTCGGCCTGGCACGGGAGGAGGACGGTCACATCGTGATCCGCTGTTACAGCCTGGACTGAGACGGGCCGCGATCGGCACGACCGACGCGGACATGCCGCCACCGAGCCGGAGAGGCCTGCCACCGTCCGTCAGTCGCAGACGGCCTGGTCCACAAGAACGTCGACCGCGCCGTCGGGGTCGCCGCGGAAGCCGGGTGTGAGGGCGACCGTGACCTGAAGTTGTCCGTGCTCAGCGGCGAACGACCCGGCCTGCTACGCCACGGGCATCGCCGTCGTTGCCGTAGGCCTGAACCCGCACGAGGTGTCCTTCCAGGCCGGCCCCGGTTCGTAGTTCCTGCCCGCGACGCCGGGTGTCTGCATCTCGGCCAGGAGCCGAGCCGGCAGCAGCCGGCCGTCGAGCAGGGCGTCGACGAACCGGTTGGGGTCCTTCGCGGTAGTGCCGCCCGCCCCCACCATCAAAGGGATCTCCGCGTACTCGACGAGATGCGGCCCGTCGCCTTGCTCGATCGGCAGATAGCCGCTCGAGTGTGATCCGTCGATGCGCGCGGACGCGTCGGCGGTGGTCAGCCGGTCATCGCGCTCGCCGTGATCGGCTTCAGCCTGGCGGACCCACTGCCGCAGGGCCTCCTTGTGGATGCCGAGGTCCTTCGCGACGTACGCGACGGGCCGGCCGGTGGTGCGGACCTCGCGGATCGCGGGCTCACGCAGTTCGTCGGGGCATGTCATTACAGCTCAGTCCTGTCGGACGCAGACCAGGTACTCGGGCACGACGATCCGCTCAGTTACGCGCACACGCACCGTTTCATGGAGTTCGGGGGCGGACTGAAACTGGTGGCTCTCGATGACCCGATCCGTCGAAGAGTCCTTGCTTTGAGCCAGGGCGCGGCGGGCGGCAAGCGCCTGGATTGGATCCGCCGCGCAGGGGACGTATGTACATCACCTGACAGGGGCCATTGGCTGGTTCTGCTGCGGGGGGTTGGTCAGTGCGCGGCGGCCAGACGGGGGCCGGGCGCAGGGAAACGTTGAGGATGTGCAGGATGCGTGTCGGGCTGGGAGCGGGTGCACCCGGGCAGGCCCGGCCGCAACGGAGCACGCCGCCTCCTCGCCGAAGGCCGGTTGCCGCCGCTGTGCAGCTGTCTCGGTCCTGGCGCTCACGTGCACCGCAGTCCTTTTCCTGACGCCGCGTGCCTGCGGTCTGCCCTGCCCCGGTGGCTTCGGCTGCTGCCTGCTGTCAGTTGCGCGGTGTTCCGGCGCGGAGGCCGTCCATGACGATGTCGAGGAGGCGGGTGGCTCGGGGGCGCCAGTCCTCGGCGGGGGTGATCTGCCACAGGCCGGCGATGGCGAGCATGAAGTCGTCGGCGGTGACGCCGGGGCGGATGGTGCCGGCTTCCTCGTTCGTGCGGAGCAGGAGGTCGGCCGCGTCGGTGACGGGCGTGGGGGAGGGCTTGGCGGGGCCGCCGGGAGCGCTGGTGGCCAGGCGGATCGCGTCCGCCAGTCCCGCTTTGGTCATGGCGAACTCGGCCAGCCGGTCCATCCACGCTCGCAGGGCCTCGGGCGGTGACATGCGCTCAAGAAGCTGGGCCGGGCTCTCGGCCACCTGCCGCATCTCGTGGCGGTAGATCTCCAGGACGAGCGCCTCGCGGTTGGGGAAGTTCCGGTAGAACGTGCCCTGGCCGACGCCCGCCTTCTTGGCGATGGCGCTCAGGGGCACGTCGGGGCAGCGTGTCAGCTCCGCGACGGCCACGTCGAGAATGCGCTCGCGGTTGCGCTGCGCGTCCGAGCGAAGGGGCGCGTTGTCGCTGTGCTGCACGCGGGACTCCTCACGGGCCCTGGGCCGAAACCCGCCCTTGCTAAGCGGACAGGTGTCCGTTACGTTTACCGAAGAACGGACAGCTGTCCGTTTCTGTCATCTTAGCCCTGCCCCCACTCCTGCGGCAGCCTGCGCGCGCCATCGCCGGACGCGTCCCGCGCAACGGCATGCGGGCCTTGCCGCGATTCCCCGGAACGACCCTTTCGATTGCCATCGACACCTTTGAAAGAAGTGGCTCATGGCTTTACCGACGTCCAGCGTCATCACCTTGCACATCAACGGCGAGAAGTTCGCGCTGCCCGTCGATCACCGCACCACGCTCCTCGACGCGCTGCGCGAGCGACTCGACCTGACCGGCACCAAGAAGGGCTGCGACCAGGGACAGTGCGGTGCCTGCACGGTACTGGTCGACGGCCGCCGCACCGTGGCGTGCCTGCAGTTCGCGGTGGCGACCGAGGGGCGTGAGGTCACCACCATCGAGGGCGTGGCGGACGGCGAGGCGCTCCACCCCCTACAGCAGGCCTTCCTCGACCTCGACGGCTATCAGTGCGGCTACTGCACACCGGGACAGATCTGTTCGGCGATCGGTGTGCTCCAGGAGCACGCCGCTGGGTGGCCGAGCGCTGCCACGGACGACCTGCGGCCCGAGTCGGGACCGCCGCCGCTGACCGCCGAAGAGATACGTGAACGCATGAGCGGCAACCTGTGCCGCTGCGCCGCCTACCCCTCGATCGTGGACGCCATCGCACGGGCGGCCGGGACAACGGCGACAACCGGAGCGGACCCGGAGGAGCAGGCGGCATGAAGGAGTTCACCTACCAGAAGGCCGCCAATGTGTCGGGCGCGGTCGCGCTGCTCGGCGCCGACCCCGAAGCGCGCTTCCTCGCGGGCGGCACCAACCTGGTCGACCTCATGAAGAGCGGTGTCGAACGGCCCGCCCGGCTGGTGGACGTGCGCGAACTGCCCCTGGACCGCATCGAGATCACCGCCGACGGCGGACTGTGTATCGGTGCCACCACCACCAACAGCGACCTCGCCGCACACCCCGAAGTGCGTCGCCGCTACCCGCTGCTGGCGCAGGCCGTCCTCGCCGCTGCCTCGGGCCAGCTGCGCAACATGGCAACCGTCGGCGGCAACCTCCTGCAACGCACGCGGTGCGCCTACTTCACCGACCTCAGCAAGCCGTGCAACAAGCGTGACCCCGGCAGCGGTTGCCCCGCCATCCGCGGTGAGCACCACAACCACGCCGTACTCGGCGCCTCTTCGCACTGCGTGGCCGTGCACCCCTCGGACATGGCGGTCGCCCTGGCGGCCCTCGACGGTGTGGTGCACTACGAGAGCGTCGACGGCCCCGGCGAAGTGCCCCTCGGATGGATGTACCTGCCCGTGGCCGAGACCCCGCACCGCGAAACCGCCCTGCCGCCCGGCGCGTTGATCACCCACGTCACCCTGCCGCCGTCACCCGTTGCCGCCCGCTCCCGCTACCGCAAGGTGCGCGAACGCGCGTCCTACGCCTTCGCCATCGGCTCGATCGCGGCAGCCCTCGACGTCCGTGACGGAGTCGTGCACGACGCCCGCGTGGCCTTCGGAGCGGTTGCCAGCCGCCCCTGGAGGGCCCGCGCGGCCGAACGCGTCCTCATCGGGGCCCAGGCCGTCACCGAGACCTTCGCCGCCGCCGCGGACGCCGAACTGGCCGCGGCCAGACCGCTGGCGCACAACGACTACAAGGTGACTCTGATGCGCAACCTGACCGTGGCCGTGCTCGGTGAACTCGCCGAGGAGGCCGGCCGATGACCTCGACGACCGTGAAGGGCGCGCCGGTAGGCGCCATCGGCACCGAGCACGTCCGCGTCGAAGGCCGCGACAAGGTCACCGGCACGGCCCGCTACGCGGGGGAGATCCCCTTCGCCGACCTCGCGCACGGCTGGCTGGCGCTCTCCAGCGCCGCCCGCGGCCGTATCGAGGCCATCGACACCGGCGCCGTCCTCGCCATGCCCGGTGTCCTTGCCGTCCTCCACCACGGCAACGCCCTGCGCCTGCACACCGACTTCGTCGGCCTGTTGGGGACCAGGCCCGACCCCACCTGCGCCGTGTTCCAGAACGACGAGGTGCCGCACGCGGGCTGGCCGGTGGCGCTGGTCGTTGCCGAGACCCCCGAACAAGCACGCGAGGCCGCGGAAGCACTCGTCGTCCGCTACGAACAGCAGCCCCACGAGGTCGAGTTCACGGGCGGAGACCCCAACGCCTACCCCGTGGACGGACACATGCCCGCCGTCACGGACAAGGGCGACCTGGAGACCGAACTCGCCGCTTCCGCGGTCGTGATCGACGCCGAGTACACCACGCCCGAGGAACACCATCACCCGATGGAGCCCCACGCGGCCACCGCCCGCTGGGACGACGGCCGCCTGGAGCTGACCGACTCCAACCAGGGCGCCACCTGGGTGGTCGGGGAACTGGCCAACCTCTTCTCCCTCGACCCGGAGTCCGTGCGCGTGCGCTCGGAACACGTCGGCGGAGGCTTCGGCAGCAAGGGAGTACGCGCCCACCAGGTCGCGGCCGTCATGGCCGCCACGGTCCTGCAGCGGCCCGTTCGCGTCGTGCTGACCCGACGTCAGATGTTCACGCTAGCCGGACACCGCAGCCCCACCATCCAGCGGGTCCGGCTCGGCGCGGACCCCGACGGACGCCTGCGCGCCCTGGACCACCGCGCCCTCAGCCGCACCTCCACCGTCTACGAGTTCGTCGAGCCGAGCGCAGGCGTGGCCCGGGTGATGTACGACGCGGACGCGCACCACACCGAGAACCAGGTCGTGCGGCTCGACGTCCCCAGCCCCACGTGGATGCGCGCACCGGGCGAGGCGCCCGGCTCCTTCGCCCTGGAGGCCGCCCTCGACGAACTCGCCGAGAAGTGCGGCATGGACCCCATCGCACTGCGCCTGCGCAACGAACCGGACAAGGGCCCGGTCTCCGGCCTGCCCTTCGCCGGCCGCAACCTGCGCGCCTGCTTCGAAGAAGGGGCCCGCCGCTTCGGCTGGGCTCAGCGCGACCCGCGGCCCGGGGTGCGCCGCGACGGGCGCTGGCTGCTGGGCACCGGCACCGCCGGCGCATCCTTCGGAGCCGGTGCCGCACCGTCGACCGCGACCATCACCGCGCAGGCCGACGGCGACTTCACCGTCAGCATCGCCGCCGCGGACATCGGCACCGGAGCCCGTACCGCACTCACACTCGTCGCCGCCGACGCCCTCGACGTGCCGACCACACGCATCCGGATGCGGCTGGGGGACAGCGCCTACGGACCCGCGATGATCGCCGGCGGATCCATGGGCACCCGCTCCTGGTCCTGGGCCGTCATGGCGGCCGCCCGCGACCTGCGCGAACGGATGGTGCCGGGCATGGAGATCCCACCGCAGGGCATCACCGTGCGCGCCGACACCACCGAGGTCGTCGCCGCGCTCGCCCGCAAGGAACGCCACTCCTTCGGCGCACAGTTCGCCGAGGTCGCCGTCGACACGAACACGGGCGAGGTGCGGGTGCGCCGCATGCTCGGCATCTTCGCCGCGGGCCGCATCGTCAACCCCCTGACCGCCAAAGGACAGTTCACCGGCGGCATGATCTGGGGCATCTCGATGGCCCTTCACGAGGAGGCGAGGCGCGACAGCGTCTACGGCGGCCCGCTCGGCGCCGACCTTGCGGGCTACCACGTCGCCACCCACGCCGACATACCCCACATCGACGCGGACTGGGTGGACGATCCCGACCCCGAGGACCCCGTCGGCATCAAGGGCATCGGCGAGATCGGCATCGTCGGCGCGGCGGCAGCCGTGGCAAATGCCGTCTGGCACGCGACGGGAGTCCGCCACCGCAGCCTGCCCATCCGCCCCGACCGCGTCCTGTCGGCGGGTCGCCTTGCTTGATCTCGCAGCCGACCTGCGACGCTGGCTCGCCCAGGACCGCGATGTCGCCGTCGCCACCGTGGTGTCCGTCGCCGGCAGTGCACCACGCGGCCCCGGCGCCGCCCTCGCCGTCGATTCCGAGGGCACCGTCATGGGCTCGGTGTCCGGCGGCTGCGTCGAGGGCGCGGTGTACGACCTGTGCGAACAGGCCCTGCACAACGGCCTCAGCATGCTGGAGCGCTTCGGCTACAGCGACGCGGACGCCTTCGCCGTAGGGCTGACCTGCGGCGGCGTCCTCGACGTGCTGGTCACCCCGCTGCCCGTCGACGCGCCGCTGCGGGCCCTGGTGCGCGACGCGCTGGACCTCGCCGCCGCGGGGGAGGCGGTCGCCCTCGTCCGCGTCGTCCGCGGCCCGGCGCCGCAGCTCGGTGCGGGACTGCTCGTGCGGCCCGACGGCTCGCACCAGGGCACCCTCGGCGGTGGCGCGGACCTGGACCGCACCACCATGGCCGAGGCGCGTGCCGCGCTCGACGCGGGCCGCACCGGCACGGTCGAGGTGTCCGAGGACGGGGCGCACTGCCCCGGCGGACTGACCCTGCTGATCGAATCGAGCATGCCGGCCCCTCGGATGATCGTCTTCGGCGCGATCGACTTCGCCGCCGCGCTGGTGCGCGCGGGCAAGTTCCTCGGCTACCACGTCACCGTGTGCGACGCGCGTCCGGTCTTCACAACCCGGGCGCGCTTTCCCGAGGCCGACGAGGTCGTCGTGGAGTGGCCCCACCGCTACCTGCTCCGCACTACGACCGACGCCCGCACCGTCCTGTGCGTCCTCACCCATGACGCCAAATTCGACATCCCCCTGCTGGAGATCGCTCTACGATTGCCCGTCGCCTTCGTGGGCGCCATGGGCTCGCTGCGCACCCACCTCGACCGTGACCGGCGGTTGCGTGAAGCAGGCCTGGCGGAAGCGGAGTTGAAGCGTCTGCGCTCTCCCATCGGGCTCGACCTCGGAGGCCGCACCCCGGAGGAGACGGCCCTGTCGATCGCCGCCGAGATCGTCGCGACCCGCCGCGGCGGAACCGGCCGGCCCCTGACCGGAGCGAGCACACCCATCCACCACAGCGGCGCACACTGAGGCGCGCCGCCCGCGGCGGGCGTCACCGCAGTCCTGGACTCGCGGCCGGAGGGGAGAGGGGCGGGCAGTGCGACAGCACCGCTGCTCGCACAGCCGGTAGCCGTTGAGGCGGGGCAGCATCACGTCCAGGACGATGGCGTCGTAGCCGTTGACGAGGGCCAACTCCAGCCCGTGCACCCGTCGTGGGCGAGATCGACGGCGTAGCCCTCTCCGACGAGGCCGCGGCGCGGTAACCCGGCCAGACGCGGGGCGTCTTCCACCACCAGTATTCGCACGACACTCAGGATGACGCACGCTCACGCGCGATTCCTGAAGACGCCTTCAGGGTTCTTCAGGATCCCCACAGCCGCCTCGTGGCACCGTCACTGCCGAGCAGCGGGGGAAGCGGCTGGGCGGTCCAACGACCAGTCCGCCCCGGCACCGACGGCACTCGTCACGCATGCCTTCCTGAGGGACGACGATGTGTCGGGTCGTCCCCGGCTGCTCGAACTGTCCACTGCCGAGCGTAAGTTGGCGCCTCGGCGGTTGGCGCAGGCGGAGCGGACGCAAGCCGCGATGTACCCGCTGCGCAACCTGAACAGATACAGGGACATTCCGCGTTGGGAGTCGAGCCCAGTAGCCACCGTGTAACTGCCGCGCGTCGGGCCGCTACGGGGTGGGTGCAGCCCCGCTTTGAGAAGGCAGGGCCGCACATTGGGGAGAGGCAGTCCGGCGGTCGCGCCGTTCCCCGAGGGCGCAGCAGTAGAAAAGGGGTCGCCGGGCAGTCCCGTCGGCGGCGCCGCGGATGGCGTCGGATACGTCGCTGACGATCTTGCCCGCGAGTTCGTCCCGCAAGGTGGTGAGCCGGTCCAGGGTGCTGTCGCCGGGGTTCGCGTTGATCACGATGTCCGCGGTACCGGCGGTGGTGGCGTAGCGCAGAGCGGCTTTGCGCGGGCGCTGTGCTCGTCTCGTGGTAGGTGTCATTGCCGAGCAGAGTAGCCACACGACCTTCCCCTGTGCGGGCCGCCAGCGTTCGCTCGGCTCTTCTGCCCCGTCGTGAGCGAGGGGCCAAGGGACGTCCCCGGCCGGACAGTTGGGTAAGCGTCCACGCGCTCATGTGTGTGGTGACGGCTTGTGTCTCGTCGCTGGTGAGGTGAGCAGAGCTGCTTCGCGCCCCTGCCGACATCGTCATCATTTGGTGGAACCCCCTCACAGGCCGCTGCGGCTCGTGCACAATCTGTGGCCGTGACACAACGCAGCGAGAGCTCACAGTGGAGTTGGGCGCGTACCGGGTTCCGGTACGGGGCCACGGCGTTCATCGGACGTGCCCGGGAGTTGGAGTTGGTGCGGGCGGGGGTGAGCCAGTCGCGGATGATCACACTGACCGGGCCGGGCGGTGTCGGCAAGACACGTATCGCTCTGCAGGCCATGCAGGACCTGGACGACGAATTCCCTGGTGGCATCACCATCGCCGAGCTCAGCGGGTTGCGGGACGCGGAGTTCCTGCCGAACACCGTGGCTTGTGCGGTGGGTCTGCCGGAGGCGGCCGGCATGGAACCGATCGACCAGCTGATCGACTACTTCTCCGACGAGCGGGCCCTGTTGGTCCTCGACACCTGCGAACACCTGGTCGACGCCATTGCCGTCTTCGCCGACGTCCTGGTCGGGAACACCGCCGAGCTGGTGCTGCTCCTGACCAGCAGGCAGTCCGTGGCACTGGCGGGCGAGCGTGTTCTGCCCATCGGTCCCATGCCCCAGCCGGATGCCGGCTCCGACGAGACGAACAACGACACTTTGAAGCTGTTCGCCGCCCGGGCGCGGGCGGCCCGCCCTTCCTTCGAGCTGTGCGAGGACAACCGTTCGGAGGTCCTGGCCCTGTGTCGCCGCCTGGATGGCATTCCGCTCGCGATCGAGCTGGCCGCGGCGCGGCTTCGTACGATGCCGCTGGAGTTGATCCTGCGACGCCTTGACAACCGGTTCCAGACGTTGGCCGGGGCACGGTCCGCGCAGTCTCGGCATCAGACACTGCGGGCCGCTATCGCGTGGAGCCATGATCTGTGCGACCCGGCCGAGCAGGAACTGTGGGCCCGGCTGTCGGTGTTCGCCGGCGGATTTCCTCTGGCGGCGGTGGAGGACGTCTGCCAAGGGGGCGCCCTCGAAGGGCTCGACGTGGTGGAGTTGCTGGGCTCGCTGGTGGACAAGTCAGTGGTCCAGTACATGGACGGTCCCGCCGGTCCCCGCTATCGGATGCTGGACACGATCCGCGAGTTCGGCGCCGCCGCTCTGGAAGAAACCGGCAACAGCGAGACCTACGCACGGCGCCATCAGGAGTTCTTCCAGCGCATGGCGGAACAGGCGCGCCAGGAGTGGTTCGGGGACCGGCAGACGGAATGGAGCGAGCGGCTCGCCATCAACCTGGACAACTTTCGTCTCGCCATGGAGTTCGCGACCAGACACCCGGGCGACGAGGCCGCGCTGCAGATGGTCAACGGCCTCGCAGGGCTCTGGCAGAGCAAGAGCCGCCTGACCGAAGCCCGACGGTGGATCAGCAAGGCACTCCAAGCCGAGCCGCAGAGGACGTTCGAGCACGGTCTGGCGCTGTGGCACGGTACCTACTACGGCATGGTGCAGGGCGATCGAACGGCCCTCGAACTGCATCGCCGCTGCAGTGAGGTCGCGGAGCTGCTGGACGACGACTTCCTCCGGGGCCGGGTCGCTGCGAACGAGGTATTCGCGATCACCCTGTGGGGCCAGGACGTGCCGCGCGCGATGGATGCCTACGCGCACACGCGTGAGCTGCTGAGAGCGACCCACGACCAGTTCGCCCTCGTGGCGTCCTACTGTCAGAGCTCGGCCCTGCTCGCCGGGCACGGCGAGCAGGAAAGGGCACTCGCTGAAGTGGAGATGGGGCTTCAGGAGTTGGCCCATATGCCCCAGGAGCGATGGCTGCGCAGCTATCTGCTGGCCATGAAGGTGTTGTGCCTGTGGTCGTCGGGCGAGCTGGACCCAGCCCGGGATCTCGGTCGGACCGTTCTGCTCGACGCGCTGGAGCAGGGCGACACGATGAGTGCGGGGGTCTCCGCGGAGTACTTGTCCTGGGTGGCCTGCGGCAAGGGCGAGTTCGAGCTGGCCACGGCCCTGTTGGGCGGGGCGGGAGCCCTGTGGCGCCAGGTCGGCGCGCTTTTGTGGGGCGAAAGCGGGTTGACCGCTCTGCACACGGCCACCGAGGGCGAGTTGATGGCCGCGCTCGGCGCCGAGCGTTTCACTCAGCTTTACACCTACGGCGCGGGCCTTCCCCCTCATGAGCTGGCCGACCTGATCGGTGTGGCGGGCGAGGACTCGCGGCTCAAGCATGTACTCGCCTTCGGCACCCTCGACGGCAGCCCGCTGGGCCCGCTCACGCCGAGAGAACGCGAAGTCGCCCAGCTCCTCGCGGACGGGCTGAGCAACCGTGACATCGCCGAGCGCCTGGTCATCTCCAAGCGCACGGCTGACACTCACATTGAGAACATATTCTCCAAGCTCGGCTTCAACTCCCGCTCCCAGGTCGCCGCCATGATCGCTGAACTCAGCAAGAACGCGGCTGTCACGGGCCTGCCCGGCGGGGAGTAGGCATCGGGGCTCGCGTCAGCCGGCAGTGGTGTCGCGACGGCCGGCTGACGCCACAGGCGGGGACTGCCCGATCGGCTTCCGCCGGCCGGGCACAAACCGGCCGGCCACCTGCCACTCCCGGGACAGGCGGGTGAAGATCGGCTCCAGCTCACTGCACGGGTCCGCCTCGCCACCGGCGCTCGCCGCGGGTGGACCCTGTCGTCGTCCCCGAGCCGACGGTCCGGGAACCTCGGGAGACATCTGCATCTGGGCTACTCTCCGGCACCGGCACCGGCACTGGCACCGGCACCGGTCCAGGCGCGGCGTGCGGCCTTGGCCTGCGCGGCGTCAATGATCACGGCGAACTCCTCGCGTGCGATGGACACGATCTCCTCGATCGTGGGCCGCCGCCCCCCGGCAGCACGATCTGCAGCCAGCCGGACCGCTGCCCGCGCCACGATGGCTTCGCGCGCGGTGTCGTCCAGATCGCGGTCCTGCAGCCCGGCCAGAAGTGCCCGCCACGCGGTCACCGTCAGGTCCCTGGGGCGAGTGCGAGCCGGGTGACGGCCGGCGGTTCACCGGAGCCGCGCGAGACAGCCGGGACCGGCGAGACGGGCGAGGCGCTTCTCTCGGTCGCCGACAGGCAGGAGCAGCTGAGAAGCACCGCCCGCAGACCGTAAATCCGACGGCCGGATCCACTGTGCGGCGCGACGGCCAGGGATCGGTCCTGAACCGCGCGGTGGCTGAGCACGGTGTCCCGGGCCATGCCCGTCGCGGCTCCAGCGCGGATCAGGACAGCCGGGTCCTGACCCGCCCGGGGGACGACGACGGAGTGGTTCGGCCAGAACGCCACCTGCGAGAGGAAGTCCTGGCCGACCGGGACGAGCAGAGTGCCGCCCCTCCCGGCCTCCTCGGCGGCCATCGTGTCGGGCGGGATGAAGACCAGTCGTGCACCGAGGGCGTTGCCGCAGCGCTGTTCCGGGAACGACGCAGGCGCCGGATGCGACGGAACGACGACCGCCCCGGTGCGCAGGACGCCGAAACAGAGCGCCGCGAAGGCAACGCCGAAGGGCAGCCTCAGCCCCACGCGGTCACCGGGGCGCACGCCGTGGGCGAGCAGCCCGCCGGCCACCCGGGCGCTGAACTCGTCGAGTTCGGCAAGGTTCAGGGCTTCGTCGCCGCCTTGCACCGCCACTTGATGCGGGTATCGCTCGGCCGCCTTCGCCAGGGCCGTAACGAGGTTGCTCACGTCAGTTCTTTCCGTCCTGGAGCACACCGAGCATCTGCGCGTTCTGCAGAGAAACCGGTGCTGGACAAGCAGGTCGTGCCGGTCCATGTCGACCGGTGCGTGAACAACTCTGCGGTGCGCGGCTCGCCGCCGGATGATGTCCCGCGCGTGATTCGTAGTCCTCGCGGCACAGATACGTAGGGCGTAAGCACCATCGGTATGGGCGTACGTATGCCTGAGCTTGTCCCACCGTTCTCGCACGGGCCCACCCCGGTCAGGCATGGGTTTGCGGCTGCCTCGGAAGTCTCGGCTCGTTGTCGGTCGGGATGCTGTGGGGGCCGCGGATGCCGTCGATGCGGGCGGTTTTGGAAGCGCGGCGGAAGGCCACGGCGGTGCGGGTGGAGGAGCTCGAAGCCGAACTGGCGGGTCTGCAGACGGACTTGGTCTCTGCGGAAGAGGTCCTCAGACGCCGGGTGATCGGTCTGGAGCAGTATCTGGAGGCGCTGGCCAAGGAGGAGGCGCCCGCCGTGGTGGCCGCCGGGGCGTCGCCCTGGAAGCCTGTCGGGCCGCGGCGCGCGGTGCCTCTCCGGGAGAACGGGGCCGATGTCGAGGATCTGTCGCTGGACTACCAGGCGTTGATGGCCGCCGCACTGGACGCGGGAGCCGATGGGCCGGAGACCAGGCGGGCGGCGGTCGTGCTGGGCTGGGACAGCGCGTCCGTGTCTCTCTGCTTCTGGGGGCGAAGCCCCGGCGGACTGGGTGAACGGCAAGAACGGCAGAGTGGGCCCATGGACTCAGGACTTGCCGCCCTGCTGGGCGCCGCCGTTGGTTCCGCCAGCACCCTCGGGGCCGCGATCGTCAACGGCCGTGCCCAGGCACGGTCTCAGCACGCGCATTGGAGCCGCCAGCATCGCCGCGACGCATACGTCGGCTACCTGAGCGCTCTCCATCACCGGGACATCGCGATGGACGCCGTCCTCGACGCGCTGCGCGCGGACCAACCCGACCTGCCCGACATCGACGAGAAGATAGGCCGCTTCATCACCCTGGCCCGCGAAGTCCACCGCGCCTGCGAACTCGTCATCCTCGAAGGGCCGGCACCCGTCGCCGAAGCCGCGGAGCGTATTACCAACGCCTCCGCCGATCTCTCCCACGTCATGCGACGGATGGCCGAGAACGCTCACGCGGGAAACACCGCCCGCAAGGCCGAAGACATTGCCCTTGCCGCCGAACGAGAGCGAACCCTCTACCGAGCAGTCAAGGACTTCCGCCTCGCGGCCCGCAACACCATCGGCAACACCAATTGACCGAGGAACTGAACCGCTCCGGGTCTGATGGAGGCTCCGGACTGTCCCGAGCTGGGCGGAGTCGAGTTGCTTGGTTTCACGCTACCGGCGGGGAACGGAGTTCGTACTCCACCGGGCTGAGCATGCCCAGCACGGAATGCCTGCGCTGTCGGTTATGGAAGATTTCCAGGTACTCGAAGAGCGCGGTGGACAGCTCCAGTCGGGTCCGCCACCGTCTGCGGTTGAGGAGTTCGACCTGGACCCGGGCCCAGAAGGACTCCATCATCGCGTTGTCCACACAGTCCCCGATAGAGCCCATCGAGGGCAGCAGGCCGGAGGCCCTCGCGCGTAGAGTGAACGCCCAGGACCCGAACTGCACTCCGTGGTCGGAGTGGTCGTACGGCATCGTGGCCGGTCAGCGATGACGTACCGGCTCGGAGGGAAGATCGCTGGGTATAGTGCAGGCGTTTCGGGGAACCGGCGACCCGGAGTCGGCCGACCTCACGCGCCACCTCGCGTTCATCGGCATCCGGGACCCTGGCGGAGCCCCGATGCCCCATATCGCTGAGGAGGCCGTCCCATGGAACCCGTCACGCTGATCACCGGAGGCTCGACCGGAATCGGCGCCGCCACCGCCCGTGCCCTGCTCAAGCAGGGCCACCGCGTGGCCGTCACCGGACGGGACGCGGACAAGCTGGCCGCCTTCGCCGCTTCGGCAGGAGTGGGCGAACGGCTGCTGACGATCACAGGCGACACCAGCGACGCGCACGACGTCACCTCTGCGGTGCGCCGCGTGGTGGACGTGTGCGGCCGACTGGACAACGTCATCGCCAATGCCGGTTTCTCACTGCCCGGCAACCTGGAGAGCCACGCCCCCGAGGACATGCGCGCCATGGTCCTCACCAACGTCCTGGGCCCGGCCCTGCTGGTACGGGAGACCCTGCCGCATCTCAGGGAGTCCAAGGGCCGGATCGTGATCATCGGTTCGGTCGCCGGGGTGCGCAACACGCCAGGCAACCTCTACTCAGTCACCAAGTGGGCCGCGCACGCGCTGGCCGAGAACACGCGGCTGCTGGTCGCCAAGGACGGAGTCGGCGTCACCGTCGTCGCCCCCGGGGTGGTGGACACCCCGTTCTGGGACGAGCGCGGCGGCACCCCCGAGGCGGCGATGACCGCCGAGCAGATCGCGGACACGATCGTCTTCGCCGTCAACCAGCCCGCGGGCGTGGACATCAACCACATCACCATGCGGCCGACCGGACAGCTCGGCTGACGCCGCGCTCCCAACGACCTTACGACAAGGCGCCTTGAGCCCCGCCCCGTGCTACGCGGTGCAGGCCGAAGGCGTCTTCGGGCATCCGGTGGACGCCCGGAGTCAGGGGGAGAAGCGGGCGCCCTTGCGAACGACCACCCCGGACCGCTCGAAGTCGACCACGGTGGGCGCCCTCATCAGGGCCATAACCTCCTCGAACTCGCCCATGAGCAGCCACAGGACGTCCGCGACGCTCTCCGCTCCGGAGTGGACGAACTCCCGCAGGGCCGAGCATCCGGCTATTACCGCGTCCGCGCCCAGGCACAGGGTCTTGGCGATGTCGGCCGTGCCGAGCCCCGCCGTCGAAGACGACTGCGCACAGCCCGGCGACCGCGTCCACGATCTCGGCAAGGGCGTCGGGGGGCACTGCGGGAGAAGTCCAGCTGGTGACCGCCGTGGTCAGAGGGCGTCTGACAAGCCTGTCAGCGGGCTGATCGTGCGAGGAGCCGCACGAAGAGCATGGCCATGGTGAGGCAGATCGCGTTCTCCGAGCACACGCGCAGATACTCGTACTCCTTCGACAGCCGGCAGCACCGTCCCAGCCAGGCGAGTCCGCTCTACCACCCGACGCCGCGGGACCACCGCGAAGAAGGGCACGGCCGGAGGCGGTTGCCCTACCCTCGCCCAGGTCGAGCGGAATCCTCCGTCGCGACGCTGCACGAATTCCACGGTGGATGCCGGTGGCTTCCCGGGCCCAGGCATGGAAGTCGGCGCCGCGGTAGCCCTGGTCCGCCCACAGGTTCGGGAAACGCGTCGAGCAGCCGCAACACCGCGCTGCGGCTGACGGGCACCCTCAGGCCCGTGCCATCCGGGCGCCAGCCCGGCCGGCGAGGGCGAGACCTACCGCGGCAAGAGTCGACCGCAACCGCTCCGTCCACCTGCTGTGCCGCCGGGCCAGCCCCGGCAACTGCTCAACGAACGTCCGCCGAGCACACGAAAACTCCGAACAGAAGAACCGCCGGACTCGCAGTTGCAGGACCACCAAACGTCCCCCCACTCGGCACGTCCACAGGAAACCGCAGGTAAGAGCTGTGCACCCGGGTCGACTCGCTCCCGCAGTCCGGGCATGCCGCCCCGGCCGCCGTACGGCACACGTCGATGCGTATCGCCTCGCGGCTCACGTCCAGCGACATCACCGAGCACCCCACTTTTGAGGGCAAGGTGTACTGGGCGGTCGTCCTGGACACGTTCTCCCGACGCGTGGTGGGCTGGTCGATCGACGCCTCACCCACCGCGGCGCTGACCACCAACGCTCTGGCCATGGCCATCAGCAACCGCTCCCCGCGGCCGGGTGGCACCATCATCCACTCCGACCACGGAGTGCAGTGCGGGTCCTGGGCGTTCACTCAACGCGCGAGGGCCTCCGGCCTGCTGCCCTCGATGGGCTCCATCGGGGACTGTGTGGACAACGCGATGATGGAGTCCTTCTGGGCCCGGATCCAGGTCGAGCTCCTCAACCGCAGATGGTGGCGGACCCGACTGGAGCTGTCCACCGCGCTCTTCGAGTACCTGGAAATCTTCCATAACCGACAGCGCAGGCATTCCGTGCTGGGCATGCTCAGCCCGGTGGAGTACGAACTCCGTTCCCCGCCGGTAGCGTGAAACCAAGCAACTCGACTCCGCCCAGCTCGGGACAGTCCGGAGCCTCCATCAGACCCGGAGCGGTTCAGAGACGTCCTTCCGCGCTGGTGCTGTCTGAGTCGAGCGGCGCTGCTTCGGTGCTGGTGGGGCGGAGCTGGCCTGGTGCGTGGTCGAGTGAGGTCCCGGTGCTGGGAACTCGTCCTCAGGCTGTCGGCCTGTGCAGGTTCGACAAGCCGTGGGGCCGATTGGCCCTGCTGGCGCGGCTAATCGAGGCGGGTCGGGAACCAGTGGCCCGAGCGTGTGGCACGTTCCGCGGTGATTCGTCATCCGGCCGCGTGGTCGCGGCAGATCTGTCGAAACGATGCTTGCTGACCAGAACGCCGTGGACCAGTACCTATCATGGCGATGCTGCGGGGTGGTTCGAGGTCGGTGGTACATGTCGTTCACAGCCAGCGGCGGTTGTTATGCAACCACGGGTGACCAGAGTGACGGGACCACAGGATGACGCACATTTCGGCGGGGGCGAATAGCGGTGCGAGTTCGGCCGACGGCCCTCGCGTCTTCATTTCCTACGCCCACGAGTCTGACGGCGACACGCATGCGGAGCGGGTGCGGGCGCTGTGGATTCTTCTGCGCCAACACGGCATTGATGCACGGCTGGATCGCCCGGCTGCGGAGCGGCCTCAGGACTGGGCGGCGTGGATGCAACGGGAGTTCGAGGCTGCCGACTATGTACTGACGATCGCCTCGCCCGCCTACAAGCGTCGCGCTGAGGGGGCGGAGGAGCCCGGAATCGGGGAAGGTGTGGCATGGGAGGCTGCGCTGATCAAAGCCTTTGTCTATGCCAACCCCACCACGTGGCATGAGCGGATCCTGCGCGTTGTGCTCCCTGGTGGCAGCCGGGAGGATCTGCCGGCGTTCCTTGGTGGTCATACCGTCACCCACTACACGGTCGATCCGATCGACTTCAGCGGTGCAGAAAAGCTGCTGCGCTACCTCACCGACCAGCCTTACGAGACTGAGCCGACTCTCGGCTCCCGGCCGCACCTGCCACCGCGGGGTGACACGACGGCGACAGGTGCGACGGGCAGGGCGGCCGCGGGGAACACCTTCAATGGCCCGACGGCTGTGCAGATCGGTGATGGCAATCAGCAGACCAACAACTTTGGCTAAGTGAGTCTTTCGGTCAGCGTCGCTGACTCGCTCCTCGCCGCCACGGTGAAGGCGCCCGGTCTGTTCCTGGACGTCCTCAGCGCTCTCGGTGGACGCTCGACAGCTGCGGCCACCCTGCTGAATGCCGCGTGTACGGCAGCCACCTACCATCACGAACGCAGAGCGCAACTGAAGACACTTTGGCCCAAGGTGCTACAGACCATCGTCGCCATGCCTGATGCGCCGCTCGGCCACGAAAGGTCGCACTCCTCGCAGGAGGACATGGTGACTGCTCTGATTCCTGATCCGTCGCCACTCACCTGGGACCCGGACCTGGCGGCGACGATCGAGCAAGCCTGGGACGGCTGGCCCGCTGCCGTCGAACTTGCCGATCTGGTTCCGCGATGGCTTCCGCAGGCCGTCGGTGTCCGGTTCGCTGTCGACGCTTTGATCGGGTTCCTCCGGGCCTCGCCGATCGAGCAACAGCTCAGGCTTGGTCTCCCCTGGGTAAGAGCGCTTATTCGCCCTGAGACGGGAACCGCGAGTACCGGGAGCTTTCTGATCATCGAGTGGCTGAGGGCGCTGAGAGCATCCCCCTATTTCGATGGCGAAGCTCGCGCGCACTACCAGGTCATCGTCGATGCTCTGGTGAATACGGGGGACGGTCGGGCGCGGAAGCTCCAGCAGCAAGATGAGTAGCTGAGCTCCTTTGAGTGGGAACGTCCTCGGCAGCCCACAAGCCTGCTGCAGATGACTCCGGCGCCGGCGTCCGGAGCGTCCTACGGCGGCAACTCTGGGTCTCGTTCGCAAATGATGGCGAGGCGGCGGACCACGGACAGCCGGGAGGCGTCGTCGAGGGTCGGGTCCTCGGCAAGGGTGCGCAGTAGCGTGGGGAGACGAGGATCATGGTGACGGGCCAACTCTCTGACCGCCGCTCGCCGGGTGAAGGATCTGAGCTTGGTGTCGAGGGCGAGTTCGTGGAGGAGGTCTGAGCTGTGGGGGTCCCTGAGTTCCATTAGTTCCTCGGCTGCCTCGAATCGGTGTTCGTCGTCTACCGAAGGATCCTGGGCTAGGGAACGGAGAAGATCAGGGCCGCGCAGATCGCCTTGGCTGATCAGGTTATGGATCGCGGCAGAGCGGTCCCGTGGTAAAGCATCGCCATCAAGAGCAAGCGCAACCAGCAGTTCCGACGCCGCGGGGGAGTTGTGGTCGGCCAAAGTGCGCACCGCGAGGTAGCGGTGGCCGGAGTCGAGACTTGGAGAGGATGCCAGCTCACGCAGTAGGGCGTGGGCCTGGGGCAGAAGGCTTCGGCCGAGCCAGGCCATGGCCGCATTCCTGGTTGCTTGGCTTAATGCCGGATCGGTTACCAAGGCATGCAGTAGCTCTGGTGCCCTTATGTCGTCGCGTGTCGTGAGAGCCTTCGCTGCCATGCTTCGCACCGACTCGGTGACATCAGGGTTTGCGGCCACGTTGAAGAGCAGGTCGGGTACGCAGACTTCGTTACGATTGGCCAAACTGGCGATGGCCCGGGATCGGCAGACGATGTCGAGAGTTTCCCGCGTGGCCAGATCGCGGAGGACACCGGGTACGCGGTCGTCCGGGTGTTCACAGAGGCGGAGCACGACAAAAGCCCGCATGTGCTGAGGGACTGTGGTGTCGCACACGAGGGTGCACAGTAGGTCGGTCGCCCGAGGGTCATGCAGGTCGGCTATTTCGAAGGCTGCCTCGGCACGGAGGGAGGGGTGTAAGCCAACGTCGAGTGCGAGGGAGTGAAGGGCGTCGGCAGCGCGTGAGTCCGGGAGGTCGGCTAGTTGTCGGACTGAGTTGCGACGATCGAAGGGGGTGCGGTTAGCGTCTTCGACGAGTTCGACGATGATTTCCGAAGCGTCCGGGCTACCAAGGGCCGCCAGGGCGGAGGCCGCTCCAGCGCGTGAGTCCTCGTCCTCAAGAGCATGAGGCGCGAGGGATGAAGGATCCGTCAGTGCGAGGGTTCGAAGTAGGTCGCGGCCACGTGGGTCGCCGGTGCGAGCGAGATGCCAAGCCATCCTGACCCGGGCACGACCGTCGAACTGCGGGTCGCAGGCGAGGTCATACAGGACGTCGGGCAATTCAGGGTGTCCCTGGGCGGTCAGTCTGCCAGCTGCCCACCTGCGGAAGTTCTGCCCCAGGTCGTGATCTCGGGCGAGTCTGAGTAGGAGGCCAGAGATGCGGGAATCGGCGCTTTCGACTAACTGCCGGGCAGCCCATTGCCGGGCGGGGGGCTCGATCTTCCGGTCCTCGGCCAGCCTGTACAGCACATCAGGAACTCTGTCGTCTCCCAGTGTCACCAGCTCGACCGCGGAAGCGAAGCGATGGGTGCTTTTGACGGTGGGGCAGATCGAGATGGCGTGGTAAGCGTCGGGGACGCGTAGATCTCTCAGGTTTGCGAGTCGTTGTGCGGCAGCCATCCGGCTCGCGCCTTGGGCACGTGAGCTGAGTGCCAGTGCATACAGTACGTCGGCCAGCCGAGGATCGCCGAATACTGCCAAGTGGTCCGCTGCCCACAGCCTTTGAGATGAGTTCTGTGCCTCGCTCATTGCCAGGTTATGGAGCATCTCCCGCACTTGGGGATCCCCTAGTTCGAGCAGCTCCGCGATTGCGGCGACGAGCGGAGTCCCGCTGAGTGCACCGGACTGGACGAGGCGGTGAAGACTCACCTGGACTTCGGGGCCTGGGAGGCCGGTCAGCGCCAGGACGGCTCGCGTCCTTAGGTGTTCGGCTTTGGCGCTGTTCCGGGCTGCATCCGACAGGCCCTGAGTCACCGCATCCAGGACTGCGCCGGACAATCCTGTTCCGAGTCGGGCGAGTTCCGCGAGGAAGAGACAGCCGCGCAGCCCGCCGCGCCGTGCGAGACGGTACAGCTGGGGCATGGCCTCCTGCTGGGCGGCCGGCGAGGCGGTGTCGATGACGAAGCCTACGTACGAGGGATCGGCGCTGCGCCACTGCGCCAAGAGGCGGCGGAGCGCTCGGCCTTGCATATCGCGCGTGATGTGACGAGCCGCGCAGTACTCCAGCAGGGTCTGGTGGGCGAAATGGTGATCCCCGGCGCCGAATGTCAGGTACCCGCTGTGGCTGAGGGCCGTGGCGAGGAACTCTCGCCACACGTCTCGAGGAACGGGGTAGGGCGGGGCCTCGGCGTCGGGGTGCGACCATACGATCTCGACTGCGCTGAGCGGATTACCGGTGCGCCGTTGGTCGGCTAGATAGTCGATGAGGTCTGGGAGGCGGGTGAGCGTATGCTCGGCCCGCTCCACGGCAGCATCGTTGTATCGCTGGAATCCGGCAGGTAGTTCACGGGGATTACCCGGCTCGGCAGGGTTGTACTGCCGTTCATGGAGCAGGCGTGCGAACTCGTTGTAGATCTCGCCGCGGACCCCAGGCAACGGGGCTGTGGGCGCCGCTGCGCGAAGCTGGCACAACAAGGAAGCGGTCAGAGGGATGCGCGCCAGTCCCGCCAATCGCGATCGATTCAGATCCGCGACGAACACTCGAGCTTGACCGCGAGGATCGCTCAGACCGTGGGCGCCGAACCAACGGTGAGCGACTGCTTCCACGTCCGTGAGCTGGAACCGTTCCAGCTCGTAGTGAGCGACACCTGACCCGAGCACCTTCAGTTCGCCCTCGGGCAGTGGGCGGGTGGCGATGACGAAGCGGTACCGTGGCTCGCGCCGCTTGCGGTACCCCGGTTCCCGCTGCCTGTTTTCGATCGCCTTCAGTTTGAGCAGCACCTTGCGACGCCGCACTGGATCTGCGATCTCATCCAGTTCATCGACCAGGACGAGCCAGTAAGCCCCCGGTTTCGGAGCGTGCTCGAACAGTCGCGGTGGCAGCGTCCGCACCAGACCCTTCAATTCCAGCCGAACGGCGAGGGCCAGCGCCTCGGACAGCGATCGACCCTCCCATGCCGCGGCGGGGACAAGCACCGGTACGGGCCCCTCTTCCGTGCTGTCAAGGTGCCGCTTCGCGCCCATCGCCAGCAGGGTGCGCAACAGGCTGGACTTCCCGCCACCCGCACCTGCATGGACAACGCATGTACGCTCACCCGTCAGGATCCGTTCGAGTGCGCCGGCTTCGAGAGGGACACCGTTTTCGGCTAGATTGCCGAGACGCTGTCGGACATAGACGTCGTCGAGCGAGGGCCTCGACCGTGGCAATACTGCGGGGTACGGGTGCTCCTTCGAGACGTCCAGAGCGGCCGCGAGATACTCGGTCAGTTGGTCTTCGCGGTCATCTTGAGGGCCACCGCCGAAGTGGTTGATCTGGGTGTTTCCGGTGCCCTGGACGAGCGCTGCGGGCCCGTGGAAGATGTTGCCAGTCGATGCGGTGCGACCTTCGGGGCAAGGTTCGCGAGGGGGGTCTCCGCCCTCCCCTTCAAGCTCATCCATCAGTTGATGCCGTGGCCTCATTGGTTGGAGAGTGGCTTGGAGTTCATCCTCACCGTACCCGCCGGGTGGCCCGCGCATGCGGCCTCGCTACCGAGGTTCGCCAGGGAAGATGTGGGCCCTGCATCCAATGCATGATCTTCTACGTTGAAAAACGCCCATCGCCTGACGGGGCGCAATTAGTTCGGTGATGTCTGCGACAGGGCGGTTCTGATTCCCTCCTTGAAGGCTTCCAGGTCATCGAACTGGTAGCCTCGCTCACTCGCAATGTCTGCGAGCTTTAGCAGATCGTGTTCTTTCCGTGCCCAGAGCCAGATGCCATGGTTGATGTGGTTCCTGGAGTCCTTGCCTGTGAACTTACCGATCATTCCCTGGCCGTTAGGGGACCACCACAGCTGGAAGGATCCCCACTGGTAGCGCTCCCCGGTGTGGTCGTACCACGTCCCGGTTAGGAAAGTCTCGTCCTTGAGGCTGGCAGTTATCCCGGCTGCTGAGCGCTCAACATCCCTGCCCGTCACTCGGCTCCGCAGGTGCTGCAGGCTAAAGGTCATGATCGTGGTAGTGGTCACGCGAGCCGTGGGCGAGGAGGTCGGGTCCGATTCGACGCCCCAGTACGTTGCCCACTCGCCGGCGATCTCCCTGTTGGGTCTACGTACCCGGCCTACGACGCGTGCCGCTGTGTCCTTGAGTGGATCTTCGAACAACACGGCCAGGATGAGACCCACCACTGCGCCTGGCAGAGACGTAAGTATCAACATGGCCAAGGCTCTACCTCACGCTTCATCATGCTCCGGTCCAGGCAGCGGCACTATAGGGGCTGAAGCGTGACGGAGTTGGAGAATTTGAGGAATCCCTTGGGGTGGTTCCGCGTCAACCAGTCGTGCCCCTGCGGCCATACCTGACTGATCACGAATCCGGTTCTTCACGGCAATTAAGGTGGCCGACGTTGCGCCCAGGGGGCACCAGCAGATTCTTGGTCTGCTGGTGGTACAGAGGTGACAGGCTGCTGACCATCGAAAATGGCCTCGAAGGAGATGGTGAGCGTTCTGGCCCGCGAATGGCCCGGATCTTGATCCGCGACCGCACCGGAAGGGCGGATCTCTCCTTCGGGGAACGTTTGATCAGCCGGTCGAAGTCGGGCCGATGGCCCTGCTCCGGGAGTGCCCCGCCCCCGCACCGGATCGGCGGCCGTGTGGAGGAGTATGAAACGGGATGCGAACCCGGCGTACAACCTGACTCGTCTGCCGCTCTACATTTCCGCAGGTCAGAGGCCATGTTCTCTCATTGAACAAACTGTCCGGGTCGAATCCGGGTCGAATCCGCGTCCGCGTATTGTCGCCCCTGTCCACCGTCCGCGCGGCAGATCCGGGCATTCCGGGCGTTGAATGTGGTCCAACGCCAGTCTGCGGGGGCCATTCAGGCGGCGGATGCATTCGGAAGTACATGTACGAGGTGTCTTCTTGTCAGCCCGCTCTGGCTGAACTCGATCACGGGTGGTGCGCCCTGCGGCGGACCTTGGAAATGCGACTGCGGTCGCACTGACCAGCTGTTCCGTAGAGATACTTCTGCCTGGCAGACGCTGCCTACTGGGCGATGGCGGAGCGCTGCCGCTGGCCGCCGGACAACGCCTGGAGCTCGGGCACGTCCCTGAGGGCTCATCCATGCCTGTCTGGCGCTGGAACACATGGCCCTGGGCGGCCATGTGCCTGAACAGGGGTGCACTTCGGAGGAGTCCCAGCCCTGCTGCTGACGTCCACCGGCGTGACGGCGGCCCCGAGGGCGTCGGCGAAGACCCGCAGAGCCTGCGCGAGTTGGTCACGCACGTCGAGATCTACCGTGGTGGACAATGATGGGCTGGCTCCTTCAAGGCCCTGACCGGGCGTGAGCACCACCGCGAGGTGCTGGAGGGCCTGTCGACGGCCCCTGCCAGGGGGCTCACCGAGGTGAAGGCCGACGCCGCCTGGTGCCTGGCCTTCATGACGACGAGGCATGTGAATGGCTCGCCTGCACCCCAGGGACTGCACGCCCGGCCTCACTGGGACGGACCGCGGGTGTCGGTGCCGCTCTCCTTGGGCTCAGCGTGGGCGGTGGGTCGGCTCTGGTGTTCGGCAGGGGTGGCTGCCCAGCTGGCGAGGAGCTTGAGCCGGTCTTCGTCGGTGGTGCCCGGCTCGGCGGTGTAGAGGGTCAGGGAGTGGGCCTCGTGGGCGGAGATGGGGAGGTCCATCGGCTGGTAGGTGAGTTCCAGTGGGCCGGCGACGGGGTGGTGGAAGCGTTTGACGCCGCCGTGGTGGATGCGCACGCTGTGAGCGGCCCAACGCGTGCGGAACTCGGCGCTGACGGTGGACAGCTCACCGATGAGCTCGCGCAACGCCTTGTCGTGCGGGTAGCGCCCGGCTTCGACGCGCAGCATGGCGGCGGTGGTGTTCGCGGCGCGATCCCAGTCGCCGGCGAAGTCGCGTGCGCCACGGTCGAGGAACCAGTACCGGGCGAAGTTGGGGCGACCGCGTTCGTCCGTGGTCTCGCTGTCGAACAGCGGCGCGAACAGGGCGCGGGCGAGTGCGTTGGAAGCCACCATGTCCATACGGCCGTTGGTCACGAATGCCGCGGACAGGGTGATGGAGTCGAGCAGCCACTGGACGCGGGGTGGGATGTCCACGGCCTTGCGTCGACGGGGCGTGCGACTGGACCGCTGGGCGGCCATGGCCAGGTCGAACAGGTAGGTGCGTTCTTCCTCGTCCAGTTGCAGCGCGCGGGCGACCGCGTCCAGGACGTCCTCGGACACACCGCTGATGTGGCCCTTCTCCAGCCGCGTGTACCACTCGGTGCTCACGCCGGCGAGTACGGCGACCTCCTCGCGCCGTAGCCCTGGGACCCGGCGTCGGCCGCTGGTGGGCAGCCCGGCCTGCTCCGGGGTGATCTTGGCGCGCCGGGTGGCAAGGAAGTCCCGGATCTCGGAGCGGTTGTCGGGTTGCTGATCCATGTCCTCCACGGTAGGCGGAAGCCGCCGGAAAGGGAGGTTGAGCTTGTACCCCCCATAAACACGACCTTCTTCCCGCGCGATGGAGCCGGTTTCGTGGGTCTCGCAGCTCGACCGTGTCCCCCTTGGAGAAGAGAGTCAATGAGCACGCGAGGAGAAACTCTCCACGCACCCGCGGACCTGGGTGCCGGAGCGAGCGAGCGGTCGCCCGCCCGGCTTCCGCTCGTCATCTACGTGTTGGCGCTCGGCACCTTCCTGATGGGCACGACCGAGTTCGTGGTGGCTGGTCTGCTGCCGGAGATCTCGGGCGACGTGCAGGTGAGCGTGGCTCGGGCCGGCCTGCTGATCACTGGGTTCGCGGTCGGAATGATCGTCGGCGCTCCGCTCATGGCGATGCTGACACTGCGGCTGCCCGCGCGACTGACGCTCGTGCTCGCCCTGGGCGTCTTCGCGGCCGGACACGTCATCGTCGCCCTCGGTTCCGGCTTCGCACTGCTGCTCGCCGCACGGTTCCTGACCGCGCTGGCGACAGGAGCGTTCTGGGCCGTGGCCAACGTGGTCGCCACGCGCATCGCCGGTCCCGCCGCGAGCTCCCGCGCCCTGGGCGTGGTGGGCTCCGGTGCCATGCTCGCCAATGTCGTCGGTGTGCCGCTCGGCGCATTCGCCGGGCAGCTCACGGGCTGGCGGGGGCCGTTCTGGGCGCTCGCGGTCCTGGGAGCCGCCGCCATGGCGCTGATCGCCCGCTACGTCCCGCACGACGGCGCGGGTGAACGAGCAGTGTCGATCCGATCCGAACTGTCGGCGCTGCGCTCCGGCCGCCTGTGGCTGGCGCTGGCCGCCTGCGCGACCACCAACGGTGGCGTGCTCGGAACCTACAGTTACATTGCGCCGCTGCTCACCGACCATGCCGGCCTCGCCTCCGCGCTCGTGCCGCTGGTGCTCGTCGGCTTCGGCGCCGGTGCCCTGGTGGGCTTCCTCGTCGGGGGCCGGCTCGGAGATGTCCGCCCGTATGCGACGACCATCACGGCGGCGGCGTCCACCACGGTCATCCTGCTGGCGATCTGCCTGCTGTCGGGCTACGCCGCCCCCACGATCGTGTTGGTCGCCCTGCTGGGAATGTTCGGGCTCGGTGCCAACCCGGTACTGATCTCCCTGGCCGTCCGATTCGCGGGCCGGGCACCCACCCTGGGGTCCGCGCTCACCGTGTCGGCGTTCAATCTCGGCACCGCGGCCGGCTCCTGGATCGCCGGCCTCGCTCTCGGCTCGGCCCTCGGAGCCACGGGCCCCGCCGTGGTCGGTACCGCAGTCGCGGCGCTGACCCTGATCCCGACGATCGTGATCGCGCTTGTCCACCGCCGCCGTCCGGCGCCTGGTCTCTAGACAAGCAACAGCCGGCAAGCAACAGCCGGCAGGCAACAGTCAACAAGCACAGTCAACGAGAAACAAGGAGATCCACACATGCGTGGCGTAGTGATGCACAAGGCCGGTGACGTCCGGGTCGAGGAGCGTGAAGACCCGAAGATCGTCGAGCCGACCGACGCGATCGTGAAGCTGACCGCGACCTGCATCTGCGGTTCCGACCTGTGGCCCTACCGCGGCATCGAGCCCGCCGATCACACGCTCATGGGCCATGAGTACGTGGGCGTGGTCGAGGAGGTCGGCTCCGAGGTGAGGAACGTCAAGGTTGGCGACTTCGTCGTCGGATCGTTCGTCATCTCCGACAACACCTGCGAGATCTGCCAGGCCGGCTTCCAGTCGAAGTGCGTGCACGCAGAGTTCGTCCACGCGGGGATCGGCACCCAGGCCGAGAAGGCTCGTATCCCGCACGCCGACGGCACGCTCGTCGCCACCCCGGGACAGCCCGACCCCGAGCTGATCCCCGCCCTGCTCGCTGCCTCCGACGTGCTCGGCACCGGCTGGTTCGCCGCCGTGGCCGCCGAGGCTGGGCCCGGCAAGACGGTCGCGGTCGTCGGCGACGGCGCGGTCGGCCTCATGGCCGTCCTCGCCGCGAAGCAGCTCGGCGCGGAACGCATCATCGCCATGTCCCGCCACCCCGAGCGGCAGAAGCTGGCCCGCTACTACGGCGCCACCGACATCGTCGAGGAGCGCGGGGACGAGGGCATCGCGAAGATCAAGGAACTCACGAACGGTCTCGGCGCCCACTCGGTCGTTGAGGCGGTCGGTACCCAGGAATCGTTCATGCAGGCCGTCGGCGCCACCCGCGGCGGCGGGCACCTGGGCTACGTGGGCGTGAACTACGACGTGAGCATTCCCGGGATCGAGCTGTTCTTCGCCGGCATCCACGCGCTGGGCGGTCCCGCTCCGGTACGTCGGTTCCTGCCGGACCTGATCCAGCTCATCTGGGACCGCAAGATCGACCCCGGCAAGGTCTTCGACCTCACCCTGCCCTTGGACCAGGCCCCCGAAGGCTACAAGGCCATGGACGAGCGCCGCGCCACCAAGGTGCTCCTCACCCTCTGAGACACCTCACCCGCCTTCCTGACCTGCGCTACCCCCACACATCGGAACGAGGAGATCAAAAAAAGATGAACGAGAAGCAGGAGACTGAGAAGCGCGACGGCAGCAGCGGTGCCGGGCTCGGCCGTCGTGCCCTGCTCAAGGCGACCGGAGTGGGAGCAGCCGCGGTCGGGGTGACGTCCTTGACGGGTGCTGCGGCGTCGGCGACCCCGCAGTACAGCGCGCCGAAGCCCTCGTCGAGGGCTACGGAACCGGGCGACCTGTCGCACGGCGCGGACAACTTCTACACCAGCGACCGCGTCACCGTCCGCAAGATCCGGTTCAAGAACCAGTACAAGATGACGGTCGTCGGAAACCTCTTCACGCCCAAGAACCTGAACCGGCACACGACTCATCCCGCGATCGTCGTGGGGCACCCCATGGGTGCGGTGAAGGAGCAGAGCGCGAACCTGTACGCCACGAAGATGGCCGAGCAGGGGTTCGTGACCGTGTCGCTGGACCTGCCGTTCTGGGGTGAGAGCGAGGGCAGCCCGCGGCAGGCGGTGCTCCCCGATGTCTACTCCGAGGCGTACAGCGCCGCCGTCGACTTCCTGGGGACCCAGCGGATCGTCGACCGGGAGCGGATCGGCGTGCTCGGGATCTGCGGCAGCGGCAGCTTCGTCGTCAGCGCGGCCAAGCTCGACCAGCGTATGAAGGCGGTCGCGACCGTGAGCATGTACGACATGGGAGCCGTCAACCGCAATGGTCTGCGGCACGGTCAGTCGCTCCAGCAGCGCAAGGAAGTTCTCGCGCAGGCCTACGAGCAGCGCTACGTCGAGTTCACCGGCGGTGAGACCGTGTACACGACGGGGACGCCGCACGAGATCACTCCCCAGTCCAGCGACATCGAGCGTGAGTTCTACGACTTCTACCGTACGAAGAGGGGCGAGTACACGCCGCGCAGTTCGTCGCCCGAGCTGACGACGCACCGTCCGCTGACCGGTGAGGTCAAGTTCATGAACTTCTACCCGTTCAACGACATCGAGACGATCTCGCCGCGGCCGATGCTGTTCATCACGGGCGACCAGGCGCACTCCCGGGAGTTCAGCGAGGACGCCTACGCGCGTGCGGCCGAACCGAAGGAGCTGCACTGGGTTCCCGGTGCCGGTCACGTCGACCTCTACGACCGCGTCGGCCTGATCCCGTTCGACAAGCTGACGCGCTTCTTCACCGAGCACCTCGCCGCCTGACGGGAGATCGGCCAAGGCGCGTGAGCGGAGGCGGTCGCGCTCGGTCCTGGTCGAAGAGCATTACTCGTCCATCGGAGGCTGCAAGCGTCGGAGCTGGTGGGCAGCACCATGCTTCGTGCAGTTGCGGTGGCAGATAGCTCGCCGGTCCGGTGGAAGCCGGCGTGTTTTGCTCGACCGAAGCCGCAGTTCAGGCGTGATCAACCTGTGACCGGGGGTCTCCGGTTTTGCTGGAGTGGCGAAACGAGGGGTGGTGGTGTTGTCGGGTTGTGGTGTTGGTGACCGGGTGTGGGGTGGTGTGTGTGCCGGGGTTGTTCAGGGCTGCTGGGGGTGGTGGTTGTGGTGGGTGAGGGTGTGTTGGCGTCGTTGGAATTCGTGGGTGTGTTGGGTGATGTAGGTGGGGGTGATGGGGCGGTTGTACTGGCCGGTGATGTGGTGGGTGGCGCATTGGTGGGCGATGTCGGCGGCGGACGGGGCTTCGTTGGGGGTGTGGTGTGTGGTCCAGAGGTTGTAGATGCGCCAGTTGAGGAGGTGGCGGCGGAGGTTTGAGGGGCTGAGGGGTTTGCCGCCTTGGCCCAGGAATCCTTTCTGGGCGAGGTGGGTGGAGAGTTGTTCGGGGGTGGGTTCGGTGCCGTGTTGGCTCTGGTAGTTCATCCATTCGAGGTAGTAGCGGTCGGTCAGGGTCAGCCGGGTGCTGCTGGAGGTCTGGAGTGAGGCGTTGTCGCCGTCGGGGTGCGGGGGGTGGTGCTCGTGTGGGGCGGTGGCGGGCGGGTGTTCGGTCGGCTGGTGGGGTGGGGGGTTTGGCGGTCTGGGGTCGTCTCGGGTGTCGGTCCGCTGTGTTCGGGGTGTGGCTGGAGGGTCTGGCTCGCGGGGCGGGGTAAGGGGGCCACGGGTGGAGCCGGTGACCGGCTGTTTTCTCGGTGCAAGGGCCGTGGACCGATGGACCTCGGGTGCGGGTCCGGTGCCGTCTTCGAGTTGCACAGGTGTGGGGGCGGAGGTGTCCGCAGGGTCCGGCTCCCGGTACTCATGGTGGATGAGCGGGGTGCCGCCTGGGCCGGGTCCGGTCTGCGGGCGGGTGGCCGGGCTGGACACGTATCTCGCGTGTGGATCATCCGGTGGTGGAACGTGACGTGCGGGATCGGTCCTGCCGGCCGCACCTGCACGGCGTGTATGGCTGTCGGTCGCGGAGGGGTGGCTGCCCTGTCGGTACCACCAGGTCCAGTGCGTGGGGGTGGATGCCGACCGGCTGGCAGTGGTGAACGCCTGATAGACGGCCCGCAGCCGCTGCGCATGGCCGTCAGGTGTGGGCGACGGTGGTGGGGTCGATGTGGGCGAGGCGGGCCAGGCGGGTGTCGTCGAAGCCGACCACGGAGACTTCGTCGGGGACGGTGACACCGGCTCGCAGGAGGACGTCGAGGACGCCCGTGGCACAGCGGTCGTTGAAGGCGAGGACGGCGCTCGGCGGGGTGTTGGTTGTGGGTCGGGTGGCGGGGTGGTGTGACTAGGTGTGACCGGTGGGGGTGGGGTGGTGTGGGGGAGGGGGATGCCGTAGCGGGTGAGGCGCAGGGGGATGAGGGCTTGGGCGGGGGCCTTGCGTCGCCAGGCACGTCCGTAGCGGCTCCGCAATCGGGCCTGGTGGAGGAGGCGTTGTTGTTCGAGGGTGAGGGCTTGGGTGTAGGAGCGTTGTTCCCAGAGTTTCATGCGCCGCCACAGCAGGAATGTGGGTGCGGGGGCGAGGAGCCAGCGTGCGGGGCGGACACCGTCCATGTGGGTGCCGGCGGTGATATGGGCGAGGCGGCCGGTGGCGTGGCGGGCGGCTTCGATGGTGGTGATGAACAGCAGGGGGGTGACGGCGTGCATGCCGGTTGCGAGAGGGTCGGGCCAGGCGGTGGCGGCGTTGAACGCGATGGTGGCTCCTGTGAGGAGCCAGGCGGTGTGGCGCAGCAGGGGCAGGGGGATGCGGTGGTGGGTGAGGAGGAGGTCGAGGGCAAGCAGGACACAGATGCCCGCGTCGATGCCGATGGGGAACAGGTAGGCGAAGCTGCCGAAGCCTTTCCTGGCAGCGAGGTCGCGGACGGCGGTGTAGGAGCCGGTGAAACCGATCCCGGCGATCAGAACGGCGCCGATAGCGATCGCGGCGATGAGGAGCCGCTGTGTCCTGGTCGCCGCCGGCGCCGCTGTACCGGTTGACGCGGTCCCGGGTGCGGGTGTGGCGGGTTGAGGGGTGCTTCGGGCCTGCGGGGGTGGCGCGGGAGGTCTCGGCCGGCTGTGGGTGGTGGCGTGGCTGGTGGGTTGTTGGTGGTGTGTGGTTCGGGGTGTGGTGGTCATGGGTGGTGGCCTAGGTGTGGCGGGCAGGGCCGTGCAGTGTGTTGATGAGGCGTTCGGTGTCTTCTTCCAGGGGGCGGTTGAGGCTGCGGTTGATGTGTTGGATGCGGGTGATGGCGGTGTGGACGCCGTGCCGGTTTCCGGCTGCTTCCTCGACCAAGATCCAGTCGCGGTAGAGGATTTCAGCACTGTCGTCGACGTCGATGCCGTGGGAGACGGCTTGGCGGGCTTTGTCGAGGTCGTGCTGCGGGCCGGGGTTCAGGCGGCGGGTGGCGATGGTGTGGGCGACGTCGGTGATGGCGGTGGTCATTTCCTGCTGGAGTGGTTCGGCCCAGGGCAGGGCTTTGCCGTCGAAGGGCGTACCGCGGACCAGAGCGAGGGCTTCTTCGAGCCGTTCGACATGAACGAGCTGGTCGGGGCCGTCGAATGCCAGGTGTTGGGTGAGGTGTTGGAAGTAGGTCCAGTCGCAGGTGATGGCGGGGTGGAGGTGGTAGGGGTCGTCGCCGGTTTTTCGGCGGGGGACGTAGGGGTGGCCGGTGGGGTCTTTGCCGAGCGCGGAACGCAGGCCGTGGAGGCGGGCGTTGAGGGTGGTGGTGGACCAGGGGTGGGCGGGGTCCATGTCGGTGCGCAGGGTGTCGGCGGTGCGGCCGGGCTTGAAATAGAGCAACGCAGCGAGTTGGGCGATGCGCGGGCCGTGTCCGCCGGTGTCGACGCCGTCGACCTCGACCGGTCCCAGCACCCGGATCTGCGGCGCATTCCGGTTAGTTCCCTCCACCGCAGTTGCTGCGCGTCGAGCGCTCGTGTCTCCGGGCTGTTGGGGGTTGATGGCCTGTGCGGGGGGTTGAGCGGTGGGAGTCGTCTCGGCTGGGTTGGAGCCCTGGCTGCGGTCAGAAGCCGGGGCGGCGTCAGGCATGGGTCCGGGGCCGGCCGGGCGGAGCGAAGTGAGCAGTGCGGGGAAGATGCCGTCCTCACCGCCGGGACTGTCGTCAACGGGGGTCGTTGGCACGGCCGGAGGACCGCTGACCGAAGACATGCCGGGTGTGGGCAGGTCCGTGCCGGAGGTCTGTTCGCCTTGGGCAGGAGCGGGGGCGCCCCGTACGTCGTCCTGCCCGGTGTCGCGTCCGGCGTTGTGCCATCCGGGTGGATGTGTCGCTGCCGCGTCCCGGAGCGCCGTGGCGATCTCTTGGTGGGCGGCCGGGGTGAGGCGCTGCAGTGTGACGTGCGCGTCCAGATGCTCGAGGTACTGCGCCTGGTGGGCCGAGGCGTCCAGGACGGGCGCGTCTTCAAGACAGAGTGCGGTGGTGTGGGCGGGGGCTATCAGGGTGAGGGGGCGGGGGCGGAGAGTGGTGGTGAGGTCGGCGAACTGCCGGGCGGTGTCGGTATCCAGCGGGCTGGCACACAGCACCAGCAGCGGCTGTTGGCGCGTGTCAGGTAACTGGTGTGTTTCCAGGAGTCGTTCACTGGCCTCGTGCAGGGCGTGCGATGCGTCAGGTGCGTGTGTGATCCGTACGGCAGGCAGGAGGGGTGCGAGGCCGTCACCGCAGCCGGCGGTGATGAGGTCGAGGTGGTCGCTCCAGGGGCTGGTGGCGAGTTCGACGGCCAGAGCGGTACACACCTCGCCGATGTGTTCGGGCGTGCCGTCGAGGAGCAGGGCGCGCAGCGAGGCGAGGTTAAGGAGCAGCAGTTCGCCGTCATCGGTGGTGCCGAGGGCGACCAGCGAGGGGTAGGGGGCGGGTACCTGGGCGGCGGTTTCGGCGTTCAGGAGGTCGGCGCCTTCCGGCAGTTCCCAGTGGCCGTCGTCGCTGGCCGTGAACGGCGCGGGCGGCTCGGTGTGGAGGTCCTCTGGCAGGAGCTCCACGGTGGTGGTGGTGGCGATGACGGCGCCGCGTAGAGCAGGCAGGCCTGCCGACTGCGGGAGCTGGGCATGGTGGTGGACCATGGTGCGCAGTGCCCTATCCAGGAGCATGAGGTCCTGTGGTCCGTCCGCCGCAGTCAATGAGTCCGCGCTCGGCGCTGTGTCTGTGTCGCGACCGGCTTGGGTACGTCGTCGGGCTGTGCGCAGGGCGAGGGCGGCGGTGACGGCGGCTACGAGGAGCGCGGTGGTGCCGAGCAGGCTGTACAGGCTCACGGTGTGGCCGGCGCCGGACGGGGGTGAGGAGTGCGCGCCTGCGGGGGAGGAGGCGCTGGACGGCGCGGCCGATGCCGTTGCTGAGGCGGCGCCGTCGCTGGGCGTGACAGGTGCGGACGTTTCGGCGGTGGCTGTGCCGGGCTCCTCGCCACTGCCTCGGCCGGGTGTGCTGGAGGCGTGCGGCCCGCCAGCGCCGTCGTCGGGGGGTGCAGCGTCCTGGTCGGTGATGACGTAGTCCAACGCCAGCGGGGTGGAGAAGAAGTCCAGGACACGCTCGGGCGCGAGGCGGGCGCCGGGGCGCAGCGCCAGGGAGGGTGTCGGCGACGGGGCGTCAGATCCAGCGCGACTGTGGGCGGTGGTTGCTGTAGTCGTGAGGTCTCGGCTTGTGCCGATGGCGTCGGCCGACACGAGTATGAGGACCAACACGAGGGCCAGGCGGTGGGCCGTCAGGTGTGCTCGCAGTGAGTGCATGACGGCGCGCCTCATCCGGTGATGGTGATGGTGGCGGTGTCGAACAGGGGTATCTGGAAGCCGACGCGGTCGGTTGTGGCGGGTGGGGCGGGGAACTGCATGAACACCTCCACCTTCTGGCGGGCTTTGAGGCGGGTCAGGCCGATGGTGGTCAGGGGGTTGCCGTCGGTGTCGCGCAGCACGTAGTAGCGCTTGTGGTGGGTGAAGTCGATGAGGGTGGCGCCGGCCAGGGAGGGGCTGGTCTGGACGATTTTGTCCTCGGTGCCGCGTAGTTGGGCGGGCACGGTGACGGGGACGTCTGCGTCGTTGCGCAGGATGCCGCGCAGGGTGAGGTAGCCGCTGTGGTCGCGTTCGGCCGCGGTGAGCGCGAGGGTCAGGCTGGCGGGCCCGTCGAGTTCGGCCAGCAGGGCTTTCGCCTGGCCGGTCTGCGCGTGGGGTGTGCTGCTGTCGGCGGGGGCGTCGGTTGCGGTGAGGGTGGGGGTGGATGCGGTGTGGTCGGCTTGAGGGGTGGGTGGGGGGCTGGCGCAGTGGGTGGTGGTGAGGGTGAGGCCTGCTGTGATCGTGACGGCTAACAGGCGCCGGGTGAACCTGGTGGTGCCCAGGCTGGTCATGGGAACGCTCTTCCTTTCGGCAGTAGGAGGGCGCTTGGTGAGGGTTCTGGGTGGCGGGCGCGGCGGTTGCCGGCCGTGCGCCGGTGTTGTGGTCAGGGACGGGGGAGGGGTGTGGGCCAGACCGTGATGACGTCGCCGTCGAGGGTGACGTGGCGGTGCGGGAAGCGGTCACGGACCAGGCGCAGGTCGTCGGGGGTGAAGTCGGTGTGGCCTTGGATGACGCAGGCCCGGCCGATGTGGGTGACGGCTTGGGTGGACGGGGGCCACCTGTCCGGGCCCGCGGCGTCACCGGTGCTCTCACGATCACCCGTATCTGATGCTTCGTGACTGCGAACTGAAGGTGTGGGACGGTGCATGGGTTCCTCCCTCAAGTGCAGCTAGTGGCGGGCGGGGTATGCGGCTGTGCATTGAGTGACAGGAGCGAATCTATTGTTTACTGAAGCAAAGTGCAAGTGGTTTCGGGGTAGTTGCAGAGCTGCGACATTCGATGGTCGCCGCGACCTCTCGACGTAGCGCCGCTCCCGGCCGGGTCACCGCGCCTTCGCGGTGGTCCGTGGGCTGCGATGCCCTGCAGCACCACAGGGCCGGCAGGGGTTTCACTGACGCGGGGGACGGAGGATTGCTATCGGGTGTGGGGCGGCGATCTGACAGGGAGCGGTGCCCGAGGGGACGGGGCGCCGGGCAGGGGTGGTGGTCATTGGTATCCCCCGTTCTCCGTGCTGGGGCGTGTGGGGGGTGTGATGGCGGCATGCTGGGTGACGAAGGCGGTGACGCGGGCTTGCTGGGCGGCGGCGGTGGCGGTGAGTTCGGTCAGGGGGCGGGCGCGGGCGGTGGTGTGGGCGGCGGCTTCGAGGGCTCGGGTGTGGTGGGGGCGGGCTTGGTCGGCGAAGACGTCGTTGAGGTGGGGTCCCGTCAGGCGCAGGGGGCCGATGCGTCGTCCGTGGACGGTCACGGTGGTGTAGTGCTCGAACCGGTCGAGTGCGGCGACTTCGTGAGGGGTGGGGGTGTCGCCCCATTCGGCGGTGATGGGGGCGATGGCGGCGGTGGAGCCGGCCGTGGAGGCGAGCGTGGAGGCGTTCTGGGTCAGTGACATCCGTACCGGTGCGGGGAGTCGTCCCAGGAGTTGGGTCATGCCGTGGACGCTGACGCGGTATTTGCGGAAGTCCTCGAACATGGCGGCGATGGTTTCCGGTGCGGCTCCGGTGAGGGTGATCAGTTCGTCAAAGTACAGCCGAAACGGCCGTCGCTGCTGTTCGGGGGTGTCGCGGCGGGAGCGGACGGCGCGCAGCAGGTCGCGGGCGATGAGTGCGGTCACAAGGCGGTCGGTGGGTCCGGTGCCGGCCGGGCAGATCCACACGATGAGCTGGTTGTCCATGGCGGCGCGGCTGTTGTAGACGCCGGACGGTTGGCCGAGGAAGGCGCGGGTGACGGGGTGAGCGGCGAGCCGGGCCAGCGGGTTGAGGACGACGGCGAAGGCGTCCGCGGGCAGGTGCGGGAAGACGGTCTGCCACCACGACCGGGTGTCGGCATCGAGCCGGCCTGAGGTGGCGGCCAGCGCTGCGGCGCGGAAGTCGGGGTCGGTGAGCAGGGGCCGGATCTGGAAGAGGGTGGCCTGATCCTCTAGCTGGCCGGCCTGGCAGGCGGTCTGGTTGACGGCCGTGAGCACGGTGAGGGCGGCGGTGAGGATGGTCAGGGCGCGGGGCGCGGTGGCGTCGTCCCAGCCCAACACGGAGGCGAAGGCGTCCGTGACCGCTTCCACGACCTCGTGCGGGGCGTGGCCGTGCTGGAGGGCCAGGGGATTCCACGAACTGAGCAGCGGATCCGGTCCGACCGCGTTGAGGTCGATCAGGGCGATGCGCGCCATGAGGTGGGGGTGGGCGAGGAAGGGGGCGGCGCGGGGCCAGGAGTCGCGGTGCGGGTCGAGGAACATCAAAGCGCCACCGGCGTGGGCGTAGGCGATGGCCTGGGCGAGGGCGCGTTCGGTCTTGCCGCCGCCGGCTTTGCCGACCGCGCACTCGAACAGGGTCTCCGCGGTGTGGGTCGCGACGAGGCGGCGGCGGCCGTCGGGATGGTGGTAGATGCCCTGGAGCAGCAGGTCGGGATCTCCGAAGCGGAAGGTGGGCAGGTCCGTAGGGAGCAGCGGCAGACGGCAGTGCACGGTGGGGGGTTTCAGCAAGCCCGTGATCTCTTCCAGCCGTACCCAGTTCGCCCGGGGCGGCCGGCACAGGCCGAGGTTCCAGCGCTGTTCGAAGCCACGGCGGGTGGGCCAGTGATCGGCGCCCAGGCGCCAGGGGCCCAGCCGCAGCCCGCGCATCGCCCAGCGGGAGCGGCCGCCGAACACGTCGAGGGCGGCCTGGAGTTGGGCGAGGCGGGCCTCGGCGCGCCCCTGGGTGTTGGAGGCGCACATCACCAAGAGTTGCACCCGCACGAGGTGGTCGTCGGCGGCGAGTTTTCCCAGTGCCTCCTCCCGTTCCACCCGCCGCGGCACCGGCGGCATCACCAGCCGCCTGCCCGGGCCGATGTCGCGGCCGGTGACGAGCTGGCGGAGCTGGGCAGCGAGGGAGTCCTCGAGGCCGGCGGTGTCGTGGCGCAGCCACCGGGCCGCGCGCTGTGCCTCGCGGCGCTCGGCGCGGCGGGCGGCACTCATCAACTGCCCGCGGCGGGCGCGCAGCGCCCACTTCGGGGCGCGCTGGAGGTCGAGCCGGAGTTCGGCGAGGTCGCCCAGTTCGGCCCGCAGGTCCGAGACCGCGTCGATGAGCGGTTGCAGTGGGTCCGGGGCCAGCGGCACCTCCCGCAGTGGCGCGGTGGGTGTGCCGCGCAGGACGAATTCCGCGCGCACCGTGTGCGTGCGCGGGCCGTCGTGGATGGGGCGGGCCCGCTGGACGGTGACGGCTGGTCCGAACGGGGTGATGGACAGCAGCCGTTGTCCGCCGGCCGGGCCCTCGATCCGGTAACGCAGCGGCGTACTGCCGTCAGCGCGCAACCGGATCTGCACCGCCTTCGCCCGCCGCGGTACCCACCACGGCATGGCCGTGGACGCACGGGCGAGCTGGACACCGCGTCGGAAGATCTCCTCCAGACCAGGGTCGAAATACCGTCTGGGGACGAGCTCCAGAGCCATCCGCTCCGCGGAGGCGCGTGCGGCAAGACGCCGGATGAGCCACTCGGCCGCGCCCCAGATGCCGGCCACGGTCAGCACCAGCACCCACCAGTGTCCGAACAGCCAACCCGCGACCTCGACCGTTCCGCTCAGCAGGTCATCTTCTGGGCCGGCCGCCGCCGTTGAGGCAAGGCTGTGTGTGGCGGTCAGGTGCGGGGCTGTTGCGGGGCCCATACGGGTGCTCCCTTCGTGTGGGTGCGGGTGAAGTACCAGTCGCTGAGGCGCAGGTCGGTGTAGGTGCCACCGCGGTCGGCACCGGCCCACACCAGATGCACCACCACCTTGTCCGGGCGGCCGGCGCGGCGGGCGATCGCGGCCTGGATGCGAAAGCGTGCGGCAGCGAACCCCGGCGCGATCCCTCGGTGGGGGTCGGGAAAGACTGTGGGCCACCGGATGCGGCCGATACCGGTGGCATCCGCCCTCAGCAGGTCGCGTCCCGCGGCGAGCAGCTCCCGCTCCTGGCCGGCGGGAAGATCGGCGGGCCAGGCCTTTTCGAGCGCGGCCTGGATGACGCGGTCGCCTGCCGCGCCCTCGCCGTGCGGTGCCAGCCCCGCCGTAGAGCGGGCTGGAGGCGACGCTGTGGGCGTGGTGCCGGTGCTCGCGGCGGCAGACGGGCCGCCGGCAGCTGAAACCGTCACCTCCGGCGGGCTGGTGGCCGCAAAGGATGGGCCGGTAGCCGCAGCGGACAGGCCTGTCCTGGCCCCGGATGCGTCGGCGGGTGCGGGTGGCGTGGACGCTGTCGTGGACGGTTGCTGGGCATGTGCCATGGCCAGCAGGGCGATACCGGCGCTCACCAGAAGGAACACGAGGACCACAAGCAGCCGAGGTGAGCGCTGAGGTGAGGTCTGCGATCCGACGTGTCGCCCATGGCTCCGATAACCCGGGGCGTTCCGCAGCGTTCTGGCCGGGCTGTGGGCCGGATCGATGAGCGCACCCGCCCTCTGCTTGCGGGCATGGCACGAGCTGGTGTTGCCGGGCGCAGGGCCCGCTGCGGAAGGCTGGTCGGTTTCCTCTGCCATCGTGTGCCCCATGGGTGAGCTGGTTGAGCGGGTGGACGAGCACGACGAGGTGCTGGCCGTGGTCGAGCGGGCAGAGGCGATTCGTCGCGGGTGGCTGCACCGGGTAGCGACGATCGTGTGCCGTGATGGGGAGGGACGGTTCCTGGTGCACCGGCGTCCCGAAGGTGTGGCGCTGTTTCCGGGACAGATCAACTGGATGCTCGGGGGCGCAGTGACCGTGGCCGAGTCGTATGAGGAGGCTGCTGCGCGCGAGTTGGTGGAAGAAGTAGGTGTGCATGCCTGCCCTCGTTTCCTGTTCAAGTTTTTGTGCCGGGGTGTGATCAGTCCGTACTGGCTCGCTGTGCACGAGGCCGTCGTCACCCGTCCCGTCCAGCCGGACCCTTCGGAAGTGGCCTGGTACGGCTGGCTGGCCGAGCGCGAACTTTCCGTGCTGGCCCGGCATAGGGAGTTCGTTGAGGATGCGCGGGAGGCCTTCGACCGCTATCAGGCCCTGCCCGGACGGGCGGTAGCGGAGTGAACTGCGGTGCGCGGTGCCGCATCGTTACGGGACTGCGTGCGGAGATGGTGGTCATAGCAGGCGGGCTCCTCCCGCGTAGCCGGACATGGCATTGACAGCGTCGAGGCGGACGACGGTGCCGGGACGGGCGGCGTTGATCATCTGCCCGCTGCCGAGGTAGAGGCCGACGTGATAGATCGTCGAATCGCGGCCGGGGGCGTAGGCGTAGAAGACGAGGTCACCCGGCTTGAGCGCGCCGGTACCGAGACTGGCGGGGATGCGCCGGCCCACCCCGGCCTGTGCCGCCGCGGTCCGCGGCAGGCGGATGCCCGCCCGGGCGAACGCGTACAGGGTCAGGCCCGAGCAGTCGAAGCCCTTGATGTGCGTACCGCTTTTGCCGCTGGGTGAGCAGCAGATCCCGTAGGAGGCACCCGTGGTGCTGCCGCCGCCCCACGAGTAGGGCACGCCCCGCTGGGCGAGCGCCGCTTCGATGACGGTACGGACCGTGCCCGAAACCCCGTTCAGACCCGGGCTGTTGGCGGCCCCCGTGTACTGGTCGATCCATCCGAGGACGTTCGCCACGTACGCGGTGGAGTGGTTGTACTGGTAGATCGCCGCTTTGAGTTGGGAGCGCTGGGTCAGGTCCCGTCCGTCGCCGCACAGGTAGAGGGCGGCGCCGAGCGCGGCGTCGTCGGCGTTGTGCGGATCAGCCACCTGGTCGCCGCTCGCGTCCTCGCCGATGTTCTGCCAGGTGGAGGGCAGGAACTGGAAGGGGCCAACAGCACGCTCACCGCTCGCTGTGCCGTCCCAGCGGCCGTGGTCGGTGTCCGGGACAGGGGTCGTGTTGCCGCCGGCCCCGGACCCGTTGAGGAGGACGCCATAGATGCGGGGGCGGATGTCGCCGCTCGCGGTGATGGTGTGGCCGGTGGCGTGGTTGGATTCGACCTTGGCGATTCCGGCGAGGATCGGCCACCGCATGCCCCGGCATGTCGGCACATGCCGGCCGGTCAGTTGCACGGCCCTCTTGTAGGCGGTGAGCATCCGGGCCGGGATGTCCGCCGCGCTGCCGCCCTCGGCGATCCCGTCCTCGGCTCCGGCACCGGCCTGCAGTGCGAGGTAGGCGCTGATCGCGCCCGAGACGGGCGCAGTGCAGCAGAGGGCCACGGACAGCAACAGCACCACCAGGCAGGCCCACCGCCCCAGGCGGCGCCGGCGGGGCCTCACTCGGGCTCACCGCCTTCCCCCTCGCGGCGGGCGCGTTCTTCGTTGCGCCGCATGATCCGCTGGATCATCTGTCGTGCCTGCTCCCGCGAAGCCGGCCCGGTGGCATCCGGCTGCATGGAGGGCCCGGAGGCACGACCAGGACGCGCCCGGTGCGGTGCAGACGGCTCTGCGGGCGGGCCGGACTGTGGCGCGGGGGCGTTCGACGAACCGCCGGCAGGCGGCCAGCCCGAGTGCCCGCGCCCGGCAGCAGACCGAGTGGACGACAGGACCGGCCCTGGTGCTCGCCCGCCTGCAGGAGGCCGACTCGCTGCCCGTGGCGCGCGGAGACCTTCCGCGCGGCGTCGGGCCTGTTCCCGGGTGAGCGGGACAGACGGATCCGGCACGTTGGCGTCGGCATCGTCTGCCGCAGATGGTGGCGAGGCCGTTGCCGCGGCAGCGGGGCGAGTGACGGTAGGGGTGCTGGGGGTGGTGGGCAGGCGGCGGGCGCCGGTGAAGGGGCCGGTGCCGCCGCGGTCGTCGAGGTGTTCGCGCGTGACCTGGGCGGTGTGCCGGCCCATGTCGCCCCAGGCGCGTCGGTCCTCGCGGCCGGTGTTTCCCCACACCAGCACCTGCTGGCGGGCGTCTTGGGAGTAGCGTGAACCGCCCTGCCGGGCCCGGCGGGCATTGGCCGGCAGGCCGACGGTGGCCCCGTACAGCATCCGGCCGCCGCGGTGCAGAATGCGGTAACCGCGGTAGCGCACGAGCCGGTTGTGGGCGCGGGTGGACAGCAGGGTGCGGTCACGGTTCTGGTCGTGCAGCACCTCGCCGGTGCGCGGGTCGATGATCTGTCCGTCGTCGTTGCGGTAGCGGTCCGGTGGCCCGCCCGGCCGCCGCGGCCCCCCACCACCGCCCCAGCCTGCGCCTCCACCGGACGGGCCGCCGGGGTGCGTATCTCCGTCGGCGGTGGGCTTTTGCCACTGGGCGAGCTTGTCCCGGTCGGGGCGGCGCCCGATCAGCAGCCAGTGCGCGCCCCTCGCCCCGAGCCGTGCGCCACTCAGGCCGAGGCGGGCGCCGAGTCCGCCTACGGCGGCGGCCGCGGTGACCGGTGCGAGCCCGCGTCCGGCTTCGGCGGTGGCGTCGGCGAGGATGCGGCCGGTGTCGATGGGCATGCCCGCCCCGTCGAACACCGACGACAGGGCGCCCATCAGCCGCTGGCGGGTGCCGAGCATCGCGAACCGGCCCCCGCCGCCGGCGAAGGCACGCAAGCCGCCGCCGAAACCGCCAAGTGCGGCAGGGGAATTCATGGCGAGGGCGGCGCCGAGTTCGGAGGTGTCACCGGGCAGGTGGGTGCCGCCGATCTTCGCGTAGCGCATCCGCATCGCCATGCGCCGCCCGAAGGAACTGATGCCGGTCACCAGGCGGCGGTGCCCGGCCGCCCCGGCGATCGCCAGGACATCGATGAGCAGGATCCGCTCGACCATCAGATCGGGGCCGTCGGTGACGGTGGCGTCCACGGCGATACCGAAGAACGGCACGAACGCGCAGATGCCGACCATGGCCAAGATGGCGATGCCCCAGATCGACAGCCACTTCCACACCGACTGCCGGGGCGGGCCGGGCAGCATGGCCGCGATGAACGTCATCGCCCCGCCTGCCGCTGCCGCGGCGCCGATGCCCTGGGTGCCCAGGAGCACGATGGCGCTGGAGAGCAGCATGCCGCAGATGAAGAACGCGGCGATGAGTAGCAGGAACGCGCCGCCCACCCGCCACCAGGTGGGCTTCTCGGCGTAGGCGGCACACGCCTTGCCCACGTCCCCGGCGTTCTTCAGATCCTCGAGGAAGGCGGCGAACTGCCGTCCCTCGTCACTGAAGGCGGCACTGTCGACATCCGCCAGCGACTGGCCCGGCGCGAGCCCAAAATCGTCCGCGCCTTCCGGGATGTCAGCCGCGGCGTCACTCGAGTTGCCTTCCTGCTCGCAGTACTGCTTCGCCGGCCCCTTGATCTTGCTGCAGGTGTCCTTGCGTTCCTCGCTGACCTCTCCGCTGCCCGCGTTGTAGCCCCCCGTGATCCATTTGAGGTGGACGGCGTAGGCCTTGCGGTCGGATGGCTTGGCCGGGTCGAGGATGCGCCCGTACTCCAGTAGCATGTACGGCTTGACGATCAGCGCGTTGGTGATCGAGTCCTGCAGCGGGCGGGCCACCTCCGTGGCCGCGACCGGCGCCTCGGCCTCTTCTTGAAGGCACTTGGCCTCTTGCACGCCGGCCATCCGGTCGCAGGGGCTCAAGGAGGCGAGTTTGCCGCCCCAGTCGTAGGAGTTGACGCTCTGTTTGGCGACCTCGGCGGCCACCTGCTGACTCTGCCCGAGCGGACCGTTGGGTGTGAGCAGGTAGTCGGGGCGGACGAACGCGGACGCGGCGAGCGCGGCGATCGTCAGGGTGAGGAAGATTTCGCCCAGGCCGCGCCCGATGCGCCCCCGCACGATCATGAAGGCGGCGAAGATGAACGCCCACGCCAGCAGCAGCCCCTTCAGACCCATCGTGTCGACGACGACCGTGTTGTAGGCGTCGGCGACCCGCTGCGCCGGCTTGATGAGGATCGTCAGCAGGGGGAAGCGGAAGGCGAGCTCGATCGCCCACCCGGCCAGCCCGACCAGCAGCCGGATCACGGTGAACAGCCCGGACAGGGCGAACGCCAGGGACTGCGACTGGAAACTGAAGATCGAGCCGCCCTGGGCGCCCAGTTCGTAGCCGTCGATCGGTATGCCCTCGCTGGAGGTGATGTTCAGCGGGGACAGCAAATCCCCCGTGTCGCCGTCGCCGCTGGCCGCATACACGACCTGGGTGTTGACGACGACGAACACGAGGGCCAGGACCACGACCGTGACGGCCGGCCGGAGCCGGTGGTAGGAGAGGCGGCAGGGCTGAGGGAGGCGGGACATTCAGCACCCACCTCGCGTATGAGCCCTGCTGCGGCGCCAGACGATCAGCGCGGCCAGGCCTGATGCGATGGGGATCAGCCGCCACACTGCCCGCGCCACGTCCTGCCCGCTGGGTGCGAGCGGTCCGGGCGAGACGGGGTCGTGCTCGCAGTAGGTGCGGGCCGGGCCTGCGATCAGGTCACACCCCTCGCGTCGCGGTGCGGGGGCGGCGGAGGCGGAGGTGTGGGACGTGGCGTCGGCCTGGGACCACCAGGGCTCGGGCCGTCCCGCCGTGATGAGCAGGGCGACCAGAGCGGCCAGCATGGCAATGACGCCGATGACGCCGGCCGCGGCGGCCAGGCGCCGGGCGCGGGAGGGGAACGGCGACCGGGACGCAGGCAGTAAGGGACGGATACTCATCCCGTGTTCTCCTTGGGCAGAGCCACCGCGGCCGCGGTGCTGGTCTCGGCGGCGCCAGGTGGGGGAGATGGGGGCGGAGGGTTTGTTCGAGGGCCTGGCGTGGTGGTGATGGAGGAGGCGATCCGCGCGATGCGGGGGATGATCGCCTTGACGCGGCCGGTGTTCTGCCGCGGGCAGGCCAGCAGGAACTCGCCTTCCCGGCCCCGCTGGCCGACCGGGGACAGGCCGGTGGTCACCAGCCGCAGCAGTTCTGGATCGCCTGGGTCGAGGCCGACGAACTCCAGTCCGCGGCGGGCCCGTTCCCGGTCCGTGGTCCGCGCGAGCGCCCGGTAGGCCATCAGGCCGCGGTCGGGGCCGAGTTCTTCGGCGTCGTGGGAACCGGCGATCAGTCCGGCGCCGTGTTTGCGTCCGTCGTGGAGGATCTCGTGCACCAGGGCGGTGCCTTCGGCCGACGAGGTCAGCCAGTACAGCTCGTCCAGCACGACGGCGGTGAAGCGGCCGGGGTCCTCGAAGGCGCTCTGCCGGGCGAGCGCGGCAATCAGATACAGGACCGCCCGGCCGATCAACGCTTCCAGGGGCTGCTGGTGGAGTATCTCGGGGTTGGCGAAGGCGGCCTTGGGAGGAAGTTTCAGCCCGGCCGTCGTGATCACGATCATGTCGCAGGCACTGGACGCGTCCAGCCGCACCGGGGGCAGAGCGGGGTCGAAGACCATCGCCGCCAGGGAGTTGCCGGCGACCACGTGCAGGAGTCCGGCAAGGGTTGCGGCCGCGTCCTGGCGCCGGCCCGGCTGCTGGCCGGCCATGTCCTGCAGAACCTCCACCACGCGCCGCATCGACGGTGCGTCACTGGTGGCGGCCTGCTCGACGGCGTGGTGGAGGACTTCGCCGTGCGTGCTCATCGGTCCGACGCCGAGCTGCAGGGTCAGGTAGGACAGGGCGTAGTGGCGTCCCTCCGGCCCGGCAAACATCCGCAACGGGTCGATGGACACCTCGGCCCGGGCGGCGTCGACGATCTGCACCCGGCCGCCGGCCGCGGTGCGGGCGAACGTGGCCCACTCACGTACCGGGGTGCGGTCGATACAGATCGCGCAGCCGCCGCGCGCCCACACCGCCTCCGCGATCAGCTTCTGCAGGACGCTCTTGCCGGCGCCGAGATCCCCGACGATGCCCATCGACGCGGACGCGTCCTGCTTCGGCGCATCCGCCACGTTGATCATGACGGGGCGGGTGGTACCGCAGTCCAGATCGATCCCCAGGAACATGCCGTTCGGATCACCCACCTCCGCGGAGGTGAAGGCCCCGGAAAGCGCCCAGTCCTCGGATACCTGGTGCTGGGTGAACTCCCGTGCCACGCCCGGCCGCACCGTGCCGGGCAGGCCCACAGTGAACAGGGCTTCCTGCAGGCCCGCCGGGCGCACGGCCCGGTAGTCGGCGCCGGCCAGCAGCGCGGCCAGCGCCCGGGCGCGGGCATCGCAGACGGCGGCGTTCGGCCCCCACACGGTCAGCACGGTCACCGACTGCACCTCCACCTCCACCCCGGTGCGCGACAGCCGGGCATCCAGCTCGCCCAGGTCACGGGCGGCCTCGGCTAGTGAGGCGGGCATGCCGGTGGGGCGGGCGTCGTACTGGTCGGCCTGGTCGATGAGTTCGTTCTTCTTGCGCTGCACCTGCGTGCGCGCCTTCTCCGCGCTCACCAGGGTGAGATCGATGGTGTAGTCGACGGGAAAGTCCAGGCTCTCCAGCTGCGCGAACAGATCAGCCGTGCCCTGGCTGACGGCGGGCGGGCACTCGGCCAGCACCAGCTGGGCCTGGTAGCCGGTGCCGGTGTCGGATTCCACCTGAAGCCAGCGCCGCGCAAGCGGCGAGCCGGCCGTGCGCCGCCACCACGCCGCCCGCCCCGACCGGCTGACCTGCGTCGGTCGGCGGAACTCGCCGGCGTCGTCGAGGCCGGTGTCGATGCCGCCCTCCTGCAGGCGCACCTGTCCGAGGTCGGCGTAGCTGGGGGAGCGCAGTACCCCGTGGTGCAGGTGCCCGCCGTACAGGCCGCTGCCCTCGGACTCCGCGAGCAGCGGCTCGGGCAGGCCGCGGTGCAGGGCGTGCTGGATCATCCACACGATCTCCGCCGCACGGGCCGGGCGAAAAGCGATGCCGCCGGCGAGCGCCGCCTGCACCTTCGCGGCCTGCTCGCGATACGCGTTCACCTCCCGCCGGGACACCGGCGCCGCCCGCAGGCCGAGCATCGGCGCGAACTCCGCCCACACCGCACCCAATTGGGCCGACACCTGCAGTCCGGCGGAGTCGGTACGCAGCGGCACGGCCAGCCACAGCGTGCGCTGGTGCATCTCCTGCTCGTCCAGCAGCTCGAGCGCGGCCTCGACGTTCTCCACCCATGGATGCGGGCCCGCGCTGGACGTCTGCTCGGCGGGTTCGATGCCCTCGATCATCTTCAACGCGACCTCACCCGGATCGACCTGCGCGCACAGCCCGAACAGCCGTGGCGCCCCGGACAGCGAACGCACCAAGTGGGTTATTTTGGCGAGCTGTTCATCGCGGACCGCGGCGGGCACATAGGTGCCCTGCACCCTTTCCTCGACCTGCCCTTGCGCGTCGGGGCGGGGATGCAGGCGGTATATCGCCCATACGCTGCCCTGCACGGACCACAGAAGATGCCCGGCGATGTGCCGGATCGGAACCCTCACCGCGCACCCCCACACGGCACGCCAGCAACCAGTAGCTGCTGCATACCTGACTCTGGCTTCGCCGTCGGCCGGCCCACAGCTGCATGCCGAGGACGGCGCGCGGCGGGTCGGGGCGCGGCGGCGTGGCCCGGCCCGCGCAGGGCCTCGGGGGTGCGCCGTCGGGCGGTGCGGGACGGGGCCCGGTGTGAGGCGGGGCGTGGTGCGGGCGCGCCTTCGATGGTGAAGCCGCCGGTCAAAGGGCGGGGTGGGCGGTCGCGGGCGGCTCGCCCGCCGATCCGGCCGCCCTGCGGCTGGCAGCCCAGCAGCAGGAGACCGAGGGCTGCCTGCAGCGGGGCCCGGCCGCGGATGGTCTGGCGGCGCACCGCCCAGACGGCCAGAAGCCAAAGCATCACCGGGAGCGGTCCCAGCCACGACCACCAGCTGACTGTCTTGAACAGGAGGAATCCGCCGCCGACGGCGACCGCGAGCTGCGCTGGCGTGTAGGGGCCAAGCGGGATCTTCCAGTCGGCGACCTTTCCCAGCACCCAGGGGTGACGCCGGGCTGCGGTGTAGAAGCGGCCTACCCGAGGCGCGGCGACCGCGCCCGCCGCGCTCACAGCCCCCCTCGCTTGGACGGCGTGTGCTCTGATACGGACACGGGTGGCGGGGAGATGATGCCGGGGACAGCGGGTGCGCCCTGGGCGGGGTTGTTGACCTCGTCCTCGAACATGTTCGCCAGGTCTTCGCGCGAGTTGTACAACCCCAGCGCCACGATCATCAGGAGCAGGGCGCCGATCCCGGCGCGCACGCTGACCTTCTGCACCATCGTGATGAAGACGAGGCAGGTCAGGCCCGCCTGCAGGCCGAGGTCACCCCAGCGGTGGAACATGTTGATCCAGGCTTCGCCGACATCGTCGAGCTTGCCCGCGAGCGTCACCGTGTCCATCGTGTTCACGACCCACCACCTCCGCCTCGACGAGTGAGGGAGCCGAGTACGGCGATTTCCCAGCGGCCGGAGCGGGCAGTGAGGGTGAGCTCGTAGGCCAGCGGCCACCGTCCGGTGCGGTCGTGCGCCTCGGTAGTCGCCTGGACGTGCACCCGGGTGCCGTTGCCCGGAACCTGTTCGCCTCCCGCAGCTTCTTCGGCGGCCAAGATTTGCCGCACCGTGACGGCGGTGAACGGGGCGGGGGAGACCGCGGTGAGATGGATGCCGGGGGCGAGGTAGCGGTCGACTTCGCCGGCACCGGTGAGATAGGCGGCGAGGAACTCGGTCACAGCGCGGTTCAGTTCACCGTTGGGGACCGTGACCGTGTAGGGCGATTCGGCCGGTGCGGTCCGGTCGGGACCGGCGACGATGGCGGGGGCGCCGGTCACCGTGCACGAGGTGCCTGTGGTGTTGGTGGTCACCGGGACCGTGAAGTAGCGGAGCGTGCCGTCGGCGAATTGCGCAGCCACCGTCACCTGCCATGTGCCGCCGTCGGCGTGCGCACTGCGCACCGCAGTGACCGAGGCCGGTTCGGCCTGCGCATCGGGTAGGGGGTCGGGAAGGTCGACGTCGGGCGCCATCGACTGCGCAAGCCGTGCCTGCGCAGTTGTCGTGTCGTCCGCGCTGCTGCGCAGCCACGCGTTCATGAACACCTGCGCATACCCGGCCGGGTCGGCGGCCACCGCCGCGACAGGCTGCACAACGCTCGACCGGTCCTGCGGCGCGGCCTCCGTAGCTGTCGGGGTGGAGGTGATCGCGACTGCCAGTGCGACAGGTCCGGCAGCGATGACTGTCCACACGGCCGCCCGCGACAAGCGCACCCGGCGCCGCATCGCCTCCAGGCGGGCGCCTGCAGCCATGACGGCAGCACCCTCCCTGAGTGCGGCATGCCTTCGGTGAGGCATGGTCAACCTCCTGGGTCTGAACGGATGTTGCTGAGAGCACATCGCTCAGCCCTGACCAGACCATCGACCAGGTCAGGCCGACCACGGTCACGATGAGGACACAAACGGCGTGGTCAGGGCGTGGTCAGCCTGACCACGCCCTGACCATCCCCTGATCACGGGCCGTGGTGCCGTGGGTAAGCGGACACCGCTGCGTGTGTCTGCGCAGTGGAGTGTGCGCAGGCGGGGGAGGGGGCGGGCGCCAGTGTGCGCAGTCGCGGGTTCGGACGTGCGCAGGGGAGACGTGCGCAACAGGCTGCGCAGTCATGCGCATATAGCGGTATCGAGGCCCGCCCGGCGCTGCGCAACGAAGCAGCCTGACCACTGCGCACCCGCCACGGTTGCGCAGGTCTCGTTGCGCATCGAGTCTGCGCGATGCTGTGCAGTCAGCCTGCGCAACCGGCCCGGGGCGGGGCGTGGTCAGCCCATGGTCGGCCTGACCACCCCCTGACCACGGGCAGTTGCGAGGCGGGTGAGCGGACACCGCCATGTGTCCGTGCAGCGGAGCGTGCGCAGGCGCGGGAGGCGGCCGGCGTCGGTTTGCGGAGTCGGGGGTGCGCGCGTGCGCGACAGGAATATGCGCAACAGGCTGCGCGGTCGTGCGCAGCAGCCCTGGACGGAGGTCCCTGCTGGGGTTGCGCAACGAAGCGGTCTGGCTCTTGCGTACCCGTCACGGTTGCGCGGCCCTTGCTGCGCATCGGGTCTACGCGCGATGCGCAACAGGGGCTGCGCAGTCTGCTTGCGCATTCGGGCCCGGGATGCGGTGTGGTCAGGGCATGGTCGGCCTGACCATGCCCTGACCACGGCTGACCATCGCGGATATTGCTCGGATTGTGACCGTGGTCGGCCTGACCTGGTCGATGGTCTGGTCAGGGCTGCTGGCTGTGCTGGCGGGCATGGATACCGCCCGCGCGTGCGCACGGAAAAGCCCTGACCGCCTCCCCCTCCGCGAGATGCAGCACGCCCTCGCCGCGGCCGGATTCCCGACGCGTGGGGGAGCGCAGTGAGCCACCGGGCGGGACTCCGCCGGGGCGTGACGGCGGCGGATCGATTCACTCAGATCGCCAACAGCCTGCTGCGCCATCCTCGCCTGTCGTTCAGGGCGAAGGGAATCTTCGGCTACCTCAGCACCCACCGCGCAGGCTGGGAGATCACCCTTGCCGACCTGGTGCAGGTAGGTCCGGACGGGCGGGATGCCGCCCGGGCGGGCCTGAGCGAACTGCAGGACTGCGGCTACCTCGTACGCATCCAGCTGCGGCGCGAAGACGGCACCCTCGGTGAGATCGCCTACAGCCTCAGTGATGTTCCCGCTGCCGGTGACACCAGCCCTCCACACAGCGCTGCGGTGGCATCTGTCCCCGCCAGGGCGGCCGGCCTCGTCGCCGGGGCAGGAATCCGGCGAGGTGCGATGGCGGCCGATCAATTCACCCAGATCGCCAACCGTCTCTTCCGCGACCCCCGGCTGACGTGGAAGGCGAAGGGCCTGTTCGGGCTGATCAGTACGCACCGTGACGGCTGGCACATCACCGTCGCCGACCTGGCACGCAGAAGCCGCGACGGCGAGGCGGCCGTCAAGAGCGGCCTCAAAGAGCTGGAACAGCACGGCTTTCTGCTGCGGGAACGCACCCGCCACAGCGACGGAACCCTCGGCGGGGTCGTGTACGTCATCACCGACCAACCGGCCGAGCAACTGCGCAGGTCGCAGCCGGAGCCGGGTTTTCCACCAGTGGATGAGCCGACGTCGGCTGACCGGCCCACTAAGAACACCATCGTTAAGAAGACCAACAAGCAGAACACCAACCCCCTCCCTCCGTGCCCGCACACCGCCGAACCCGCAACTGGCGGGACACGGCCGCTGGACAGGAACCCGCCCGCACCGCCTGCCGACGACATGCATCCCGGCATCCACCTGCTGCTCGGCATCGCGACCAGCCGTCCCGAGTTCCTGCTGACCGGCAAGGCGCTGACCGACCAGGGCCGGGTGGTGACCGCGATGCTGGAGAGCGGCTGGAGTCCCGAACTGCTGCGCCACGTCATCACCAGCAGGCCGCTGCCGCACCCGGTACGCACCTCCGTCGCAGCCATCGTCGCGGCACGCCTGCGGGCCGCCCAGGCCTACCCATCGCCCCACACCGTGACCGGCCATTCCACGGCCCAGCACCCAGGGGAGAAGGCGACGTCGCCGACGGCTACGCGGGGCTGCACACCGTCTGCCGCCCGCACCGTCACCGAGGCCCTGACCTACCGGGCCCTGGCCGAGTGCACCGGCTGCGGACGCCCGGGCACCGCTGACGGCGAAGACCTCTGTCCCACCTGCCTGGGCTGGCCGCCCTGCGCCACCTGCCCCGGCCCCACCCCACGCCGCGCCCACCCGAACAGCGACGGCCGATGCACCACCTGCGCCTCCGCCACCACCCCTCAACTCGACGGAGCCAACTGGTGACGGCACCACCACGTGCCTGGCTCACGGCCAAGGCCGCGCAGCCCCTGCCCGCCACCCAGGTCAGCACGCAGCAACCGCTACGTACGGTCAGCCACCTCCGTGAACGGTCAACGCTTCGCCCGGACCGGCACCACACCGCTGAAGGGACAGCACCCATGACGCACACTCAGTCCGATGACCAGGCACGCGCCCGCACGGTGTATCTGCTCTTTGCACACGAGCCCTACTACCCCGGCCCAGGCACCACGGAGATCAACACAACCGTCGTAGCGGCCGGCACACTCCTGCACCCCCGGGTGCTGCAGCCCGATGGGGCTCACATCCACGCCCTCCTCGCCCACGGACGCCGGCCCGGGGAGATCATCCCGTTGTCCACCCTCACGCACGAACTGGACGGCGGCACCGGCTGGCCGACTGTCGGCGACTGGGAGCGCGTCACCACCGACCTGGTTCACCTCGTCCGCCACGGGGACTGCGATGCCCTCAGCCTCGGCCTGCCCGACCTCGCCCGCGCCCTCATCTGCGCCGGCCCGCACAGCCATGTGCGCGCCATCGACGCCGCATCCGGCCAGAGCATGGTCTACGGGGCCACGGAGCGGGCCGCCGTGTTGGCCGACGTTGAGAAGTTCCTCGCCGGGCTGGTGGCCGAACGGGACCTGTGGCCTGGCGAAGGCCTGCTCGGCCATGCCTGACCGGTTCCCGGCCATACGCCCTCCCCGCTCCATCGGCAAACACCATGATCGCACCCCGCAGCTCCATCGGGCATGCCGATTTGGCGGCAAGCAGGTTCCCCCGTCCGCGCGGAGACAGACCCGGCTCGGGCGGACCGCCCGCTTGACGTCCCCAAAGGAGTCGTCAACCAGCGTCCCCACCACCACAGAAGCGACGCTGTCCGGGCAGGGCGGTGGTCGAAAGCGAGGGCGAGAACGCCGAGGGCTTCCTTGGCCGGCGGGTAGATGCCGCGGAGGCTGGCGAGCAGCTCGCTGGGCGGCCCGTCCGGGTCGATGCGCGCGGCGTCCTCCGAGCGGAGCAGGTCCTTGAAGGAGGGGTACGGGGTGATCCGCTGCACGAGGACGTCAAGCTCCCGCCCGGTATCCCGCTCGTGGAAGACGACCGTGTCGCCGACGCTGATGTCGCGCTTGTGCGGGGCGGCCACCCTTACTTCGATCGTCTTGCGCCCTGCTTCCACTTGGCGGTAGTACCGCCCGAGCAGGCGCATGTGGTGCTCGTGTCGTTCGTCTCCGGCCGACGGGCTCGGGACGGCTGGGAGCGCCTGCTGGGTGTCGTCAGGCATACATGCCTCCGTTCGATGCTTTCCGACTGTCGCGGTTGTGGGGTCGCGACCGGCCATGGAGCGGTGGCCGCGCTCCGGTGTTTCCGGATCGGAGTGGGCGGCGAGGAAGTGGACGAGTCCGTCGGCCGCTATGGCAGTTCGATCGGTCCGTAGCGCGCGTGCGGCTCCTGCCGCATCAGCGCGTCGTACCGGTCCGCTACCGAGAAGTGCCAGAACTCGGTCCCATAGTTCGTAAAACCCGCGCCCTCCATGGCGTTGAGTAGCAGCGTGCGATGGTGGCGCGCGTGATCGCTGAGGTTCGGAGCGTGCGTGAAGCAGACGTTGCCGCTCTCCTCCGGGGAGGCATTGACACGGGTGCCGAGATCGAGTTCGTGGCCGTCCTGGTCGACGAGGGTCACGTCCACGGCTGCGCCCGCGGAGTGAGGCGCGATCTCCGGCGGCGACACGTACCGGCTGGCGGCCTGATGCAGCTGCTCAGCTGTCCAGCCGGGCTGAGCAGCGGCCAGCTCGTTCCGGTACTCGGTGAAGTAGCGCTGCTGGAGGGAAAGTGGCCGGTAGCCCTCGATGAACAGCAGGTCGGTGCCGGCGGGCAGGAGCGAGCGGGCGTGCTGCAGCCGGGACAGGACGCCCTCGCGGACGTGGGCGAACGCGCCCAGCGGATCCTGCTTGCGGGGATCGACACGGAACTCGTGGTCACGGACGTCGACGAGCGGCTCCTCGCACTCGCGCACCGGGATCGCGGCGACCCGCGGATCGGACATCAACACCAGAGGGTTCATCGAGTCTCCCTGCGACAGCTTGCACTGCGGTGGCGGGGCGGGGGAGGCAGAAGCCAGATCGGTTTCGCGCACAATTCGCGCGACGGTGTCCTGCAGCGTGCTGTCGGCCGGGATCACGGTCTCGAGACCGCCGGGCAGGAGATCCATCTCGCGGTACCAGGAGGTGAGGTGGCTGTCGGTGACCTGCGCCAGGTACGCGGCGTCCGCCTTCGACGCGTGCCGGATCAACGTCGCCTCCAGCGGCACGTCCAGGTAGTAGCAGCGGGAGACGCCGCGGTGGTCACGGACGAGAGATGTGATCATGTGGCTGTAGCGGTCGGCGTACAGGATCCCTTCGAGCACCACGTGAAAGCCGGCGTTCAGTGCGTCGCGTGCGATCCTGCCCAGAAGGGCGATGTTGGCGCCGCGCGCGGTGTCGTGTTCCCTGAGCACGTTCCGGCGGATCACGTCCTGGCCCACGATCGCGACACCGCGGCCGTAGTGATCTCGCAGTCCCTGGGCCACACTCGACTTGCCTGACGCCGAGTTGCCGCGGATCACCACGAGGCGGGTGTCCTCACGTCCGGCCGCAGTCGCAGTCGACACGCGACGGTATGCGCGGTTCGTCAGGTCGGTCATGCGGGCCAGCCCGTCTCGCTGTACAGCTCCCCGTTCTGGATCTTTCCGATGGCCACCCGGGTGTAGGAGACGAGGTCGTCGGGGAGCGCGGCAGGGTCCCAGAATTTCCACTCGGTGCACTTGTCCGGCTCGCGCAGCTCCGGCTCGCCGCTCCAGGCATGGGCGCGGAAGAACAGGCCCATGCGGGGCCGGTCTCCGGGCTTGTCGATGTGGTGGACGACGTGGACTAGTGCGACGTCCTGGCGCTCGATGCGTAGGCCGGCTTCCTCCCGTGCCTCCCGGATCAGGCAGGCGATGGCGTTCTCCTGCTCGCAATGGCCGGCCAGGGCGTGCCAGGTGGACGGCGCAAACTTGGAGTTGGGGTGGCGCAGCCCGAGCAGCACCGTCCCGTCGGGGCGCTCCAGGTAGAGGTGGACGCCGATGACGTTAAGGACCGTGCCGTTCGGCGAAGTCGGGCGACGCTCCTCGGGCGAGGGGAGCCCGCTCTGCGGCGCGGGGGCGGCCGGGCGGCTGGCGGCGTGGCGTCGTACGAGGTCTCTCGTGGTGTCGGCGATACGGAGGCGGTGGAGGTCGTCCGGGGCGAACCAGGCCAGCATCACCCCTTCCGTGAGGCGGAGTTCGCGGGGATCGCCGTTCCAGCGGCCCGCGTAGATGGCGATGGGCACGACCGTGCCGGCGTCGTCGGAGGCGTACTCGGTGCCGAATGGGGTCAGATCGGCGATATCAAGGCCGGCTTCCTCGGCCAGTTCGCGCCGCACCGTGTGTTCCAGGGTGGTGTCCTGGGACTCTCGGCCGCCGCCTAGCAGGGACCACATGCCTGGCTCCCAGATCTCGCCGGGAAAGTAGTCGCGCAGGTGGAGCAGGTACTCGCCGCGGTCGTTGTAGATCAGTGCGGAGGCGTTGGCCGTCAAAGGTTCGACCTGGAGTGGGAGCTTGAGGAGCTTCTCGCGCAGCGAAGGGGAGGCCGCCCTGTCCACGGGCCGCCACTCGATGCTGCCGGCCTCCTCTTTCTGTAGCATCACCTCCACCTCGTTCGCAGTGTGCAGGCGGAAGAGGAACCGGAGGTCGAAGTGCTGGTGGCCCGGTTCGTCTTTGCCCGGGTTGGCGTCGATGTCGTGGATGTCGATGTCGAGTGGCACCGTCTCGTAGCCGGGCCATGGCGTGACGGCCTGGGTTGGGATCCCGGTCTCCTCGTGCAGCTCCCGCAGCGCCGCTGCTGCGAGGGACTGGTCGGTGGGCTCGGCGTGTCCGCCAGGGGCGAGGACCTTCCCGCTCGCCAGGTGCAGCACGTGCAGGACGCGGCCCCGTGGGTCGATGACGATTGCGCTGCACGTGACGTGTCCGGTGAACGTGGAGCGGCTTGCGATCTCGTCGCTGGTCCGGTTGAGGGCATCCAGTAGTCCGCCGAGCTGCTCGCGCTCGTGAGGGTGGCGAGCGAGGTAAGCATCGACTGTGGTGCGGATGTGATCGTGCGACAACGGCATGGGGGCTACCTCAGAGGGCGTGGAGCGGGAGGAGTCGAGGGCGGGTCGGGTCAGCTCAGCCGCATCCCCTCCGCCGGGATCTCCTCGACGGTGGCGGTGCGAGCGATCGGCAGCCCCCACCACTTGCGTGCCCTCTCCGCCGCGAGCTGGGCTTGCCGCGCTCCCGGCGGGCCCCATCCCAGCAGCGCGGCTGCCTGGGCGGGCGTGACGAGCAGGCGGGCGAAGGGGTGGCCGGTGGCGGGGCCGACGGCCGCCGGGCCGACGGAGGTGACTCGGGCGGCTAGGCGGAGCCTCGCGTTGGGCCCCACGCCGCCGTAGACCTCGCCCGTCTCGTCCAGCACCCAGCCCAGTCGCACCGGATCAGCCAAGGTGAGCTTGGCCTCCTCGGCAGCATCGCGGTACAAGGTGTCCTCAGGAGCCGCGTCGGCCGTCTCCACGGTGCCGCCGGGCAGCATCGGCAGAGCGCCCCGCGGGCCGGGGTCGGCCACGACGACGACCCGGCCGTCGGGGACGAAGCACCACGCCCAGGCTTGCTGCACGGGCAGCCGTTCGGGCACGGGACCGCGGTGAAGAGGGCTGTCCCACAAGGGCCGGTAGCGGACATGGACATCATGGCGATCCAGCGCCGGGACGTCGAGGATGTGCCGACCGTCGGCGAGGTGAGCGGTCGCGGTGTTCCCGAGCCGGGCACGGTAGGCGGCAAGCATGATCTGCCCGTCCACCGAGCGCCGCACGAGCGAGGGCAGCCGCCGCGCCATGGTGCGGGAGGTCAGCAGGGAGCTGGCTTGGAGCCTCGATTTGTCGCGGAAGAGGTACTCCTCCTCTCGAACACCAGCTTCCTGCGGTTCGTCGTCCGGCGCGGTCCCCTTGGGTGGTTGCGGCGGCTGGTCCTGCGTAATGGCCGAGGTCATCGTTCCCCCTAGGGTGGTCGCTGCGGCTGAGTCGTGAGCTCTAACGACACAACTGCGGTATCGAACACACGTCATTCGGTCGTGCTGGCACAGTTCTGCTAGCCCGCCTGTGCCTCCGGGCAGCCACACAGTTGGTGCGCGCCGCCTGCGGCGGATCTCGAAAGGCGCACGGGTACGCCCTGCGGGACGGTGACTCGTTGAGCCGCGGCCGCTGATGAACCGGTTAGCCTCGGCGGCCCCTGCGGCGACGGTGCCTCATCGTGCGCGTCGTGCTCGACGGCGAGCCAGAGGAGGCCGCCGAGCGGCATCGACGCCGCACCAGCCCACAGGGGCCAATGCAGTGGTGCCGAAGCCTCCTGTCCCTCATAGGCGTGAAGACGAAGAGGACGCGGGGCACCCCGGTCGGCGATCAAGGACGATGGGCCCCCAGAGTGAAGTAGCTAGGCTCGATCGAGCAGGCGAGGCGGAGATGAGGGGCTCGGAGAAGAGGATCGCCGTGCTGAAGGTGCTGTATGGCCACGAACGAGGCACACATGAGGCATGGGTGCTGGATGACGCAGTGCCTGTGTCCCTTCAGCAGAGCGCAGAGGTAGCCGTGCGCGACGGACTGGTTGAGTTAGCGGACAGGGAGACCCGCGCTGAACTCTCCGTCCTCACCTGCCGGCCGGTGCGTTGGGCAGCGCGCCTGACCTCCCATGGCCGCGATGTTCTCGCATACGCTCACGCTCGCCCGCTGGAAGTGACCGATGCTCCCCAACCCGGACTGGGCGAACGGCTGGTGGAGCTGCGCCCCGTCCAGATGAGCGCGGTGCGCGTCTTTGTCAGCCTCGCCCACGCACTGGCTACCGCGCCGGCCGACGGGCTCGCCGAGCGCGTACACGGGGCGTCCTTCAGCCGGGCGGACAACCGCTGGCAGCTGTGTCTGACCGCCGAGCAGATCGCATCCGTCGCCTACGGGCTCTACCTGCACCGGCTTAGCGGTTCCGAAGCCGAGGCCAACCGTTTTGCCCGCGACTACGGCGTCGCTTACCGGCCTGCCCAGCAGGACGGTACGCCGATTCTGGTCGTCATAGGGCAGGGCATCGTCCGCGCAGAAGGACAGTGAGCGCCGCGGCGCAGTGTCGCCATAAGGGCGTACGGGTCGTCCCGCACGAGGAGTTGGACTGCTTCTCCAACAGCTCGGGCAGGACCACCTCGCGGGCGGAGCCGACCGGGCCGGTCCGGGTCGTCTGGGGCCAGCGATCGTTCAGCGCTCAAGCCGACCCGGCTCAGGGACTGGTTCTGCGGTTCTGCCCGGCTACTGGCCGCCGCCCAGGTGGTGCCGGCGGGCGGTGACCAGGGTGCGCCAGCGGGCGCGGACGGCGGATTCGCCGTCGAGCCACTGTATGGCGGGCCGGTCGGGCTGGGGCAGGTCTCCCATGGCGGCGGTGATGTTGACGAAGTAGGCGAAGTCGCCGTTGGCGGTGCCTCGCGCAGCTGGCCGATGCCGGCGGCCAGAGCGTCCTGATCGGCTCGGACGGCGTGGTGGAAGGCGAGCGCGACGTCGAGAAGCGGGTTGATCCAGGTGAGCCCGGAGACGCTGATCTCGGTGCGCAGTACGTCCGCGCGGCCGGTGGCGTCCTGGTCGGTGTCGGCGTCTCGGACGAGGGCGACGACCTGGACGAGGAGGGCGGTGGCGCGCTGGTCGAGCTGAGCCAGGAATTGCTGGGCGAGGGCGAGTTCGTCGTTCGCACGGGCCGGGTCGGCGAATGCGGCGACGAGCGCGATGTGGGTCTGGGCGATGGCCCGCTCGCCAGGGGCATCGTGCTCTTCGGCCTCGGTGCGGGCGGCCTCGAAGGCGGTGAGAGCCACGCCAGGGCGTGGGCGCCGTCATCGCCTGGTACAGCCAGCAGATGCTCCTCGCAAGGCGCTCTGGCGACCAGCAACGCCTGGACGAACTCAAGGATCAGCGCCAGGAGTGCGTTCAGGACCAGCACCGCCTGAGGGGCGCCGAGCCCGAGGAGATCGCGCGCATGGCTGCTGCCTACGCCGACCGGCTGGGGCGCCTGGAAGCTGGCGGGTGAAGCCGAAGACGGGCACGAACGACGTGATCAAGTGGCTGGCGCGGTGAGCTGACACGCCCCCGGAGACCGGGTGTGAGTAGTTGCGGTACAGGAAGTGCCGCTGAGATTGATCATGGTCCGGCTAGCACACCGGCCGAGGGCTCCGCAGGAGTTCAAAGAGGGCCCGCAGGGCGGGCCCTGGGGCTGGCTACGGTCCGCTCGTGCCGGTGGAGTTTTGGACTCCACCGGCGCAGATTGGACTTTCGGCAGTGGTCGGACAGCGCCCGATGTCCGTACCGTCAACTCTGTGGACGGCACAATGATCAGCGCTGAGACTGCGAGCGGAACCATTGTTTTACGGCGGGCACTTGATCCTGGGACCATCCTCACAGTGGTTATCGCGGTGGCCGCCGGTCTGAGCGTGATGAACCTGTGGTGGTCTGTCCCGACTGCCATCGCCGCGTACCTGGCAGGACGACGGCCTGGACGGACGGCGCCGACAGTGCTTGCTCTGGTCGCGATTCTCGCGGCCAGTGTGGTGGCCCTGTCCGTCGTTCCTGCCTGGCTCCCCCTGGCCAGCCGCTTTGTGACAGTGGTGGTTGCAGCCACGATGCTGCCCTGGTTTATGGGCCGTTTCTGGTGCCAGTATCAGCAGCTTGTCCGGGCCGGGTGGGAGCGCGCCGATCGGCTGCAACGCGAGCAGCAGCTGATTGCTGATCAAGCCCGGCTGCGCGAGCGGGCACGTATCGCTCAGGACATGCATGACGTACTCGGCCATGACCTCAGCCTGATCGGTCTGTCGGCCGGCGCACTCAAACTCGCGCCGGACCTTGAAGAGCACCACCAAAGGGCCGCAGGGGACATCCGAGCCAGAGCTGCGGCCGCGGTGGAGCGTCTCGGCGAGGTGATCGGTGTCCTGCGGGAGGAGACCGACACAACGCCTGTGGATCCCAGCAATTCCAGCCTCACGAGTCTGACCTCCGAGGCTTCCGCGGCCGGCCTCACCGTGGAGTTGTGTATCGGCGGCGAGGCGGACGACGTTCCACCCGTGGTCGAACGGGCGGCTCACCGGGTCGTGCAGGAAGCTCTGACCAACGTTGTCAAGCACGCGTCCGGCGCGACCGTGACTGTCCACGTGACGTATACGGCAACAGAGACGAAGGTCGTCGTGGAGAACGGCCCGCCATCGTCTGCGGCCAGTCGGCGGCCCCGGCCTCGGAGCGGAGGGCGTGGCCTTATCGGTCTCGAAGAACGTATGCGGTTGACCGGCGGAACGTTCGACCACGGCCCGCGCGACGGAGGCTACGCGGTCGTCGCGTGTATCCCGCACACACCCTCGCCACCACCGCCGCTCGCACACACAGCCTCTCGCGGTTATGAGCTGCCGCAGGAACATCGCCGCGCTCGGCGCCGGGTCGGCCGGGCCCTGGTCGTCGCAGTCATGGTGCCCCTCGTGACGGGAGCTTTGCTGAGCGGAGCTCTCATGGGCTGGGAGGTGCTGTCGGCTTCGCGGTCGGTCCTTGACCCACGCGACTATGCCCGCCTGCATGTGGGGCAAGATCGGTCCGAGGTGGAGCGATTCCTGCCGGACCGGCAGACGAACTATCGACCGCTGACGGCTGAGCCGACGGGAGACGGCACAACGTGCGAGTACTACGCGATGACGGCCGACCGGTTCGACGACCGGTCCGGCGACGCCTACCAGCTCTGCTTCCGGAAGGACACCCTGGTGTCCCTGGACACGATCACTCCGTGAGCGCTCGATGATCCGGGTCCTGATCGCCGACGACGAGCCGATGATCCGCGCAGGGGTACGCGCCGTTCTTGCCACGGATCCGGACATCGAAGTCGTCGCCGAGGCCGTCGACGGGCACGACGCCGTGGAACTGGTCCAACGCCATCGTCCCGCGGTGGCTGTACTCGATATCCGCATGCCGGGAATCAATGGCATCGACGCCGCAGCGGAAATCCGTAACACGGTGCCGGCCACGAGCATCATCATGCTGACGACCTTCGGCGAGGACGACTACATCCTTAAGGCGCTCGGCGGTGGTGCGGCAGGCTTCCTGATCAAGTCGGGCGAGCCAGAGGAACTGATCACCAGAGTGCGTGCGGTGGCCGAAGGCGCCGCCTACCTGTCACCGAAGGTCGCGGCCCGGGTCATCGCGCACCTCGCCGCGACGGGCGCGGGCACCCTGGCCGGTCGGCGCTCCGCCGCCCGTCACCAGGTCAACGCCCTCACCGCCCGGGAAAGAGAGGTACTGGCCTTTCTCGGCAGCGGCCTGTCCAACGGGCAGATCGCCCGGCGGCTCCATGTGGTGGAGGGAACGGTCAAAGCCCACGTGAGTTCCATCCTGGCGAGGCTGGGCGTCGACAACCGGGCCGCTGCCGCGGTGGTCGCCCACGAGGCCGGGATCATTCCGCCTCAGCCTTCCCAACCGTGATGCCGCCCCCTGGGCAAGGGGCATGAACGCGAGCAGCACCGCCGCCACGACAGCGCCGCCGAGCGTCGCGCCGGCGAGCACATCGTGCGGGTAATGCACCCCCACCAGTACACGCAGCAGCGCGGCAGCACCGGCCAGCGGCAGCGTGATCGCGGCGAGGCGCGGCCGCAGCGCGGCGAGACCGACGGCCAGGCCGGCGGCCAGGGTGGCGTGGTTGCTCGGGAACGACCAGTCCCCAGCTCCGGGGCACTCCGCGACAGATTCGGCGCCTGTGTGTAACGCACGGCAAGGACGCTCCTCGTCCACGACGAGCTTCACCGCTTCGCTCACCGCATAGGCCGCGACGGTGCCGAGACCGGTCAGTACGGATCCGGCGACCTCCCGTGTGTCCTTGCGGCGAATTGCCGTCCACCACATCCAGATCAGCAACATTCCGAGGATCACCAATGTGCCCTCGGTGGCCACTTCCAGGAGCGGGCCCAGCCACGACGGTGCATCCGCCACCGCCTCGGCCACCGAACGGTACGCGGACGCCGAAGCTCCATCCGTGACCTCGACAGCACCAGCCTCGCCCAGCCCACCGGGGGACAGCCAAGTGACGACTCCTGCTCCCACGCCCAGGACAGCCAACGCGCCGAGCAGCCGACCGACTCGGACTTTCATTCGCGGTTCTCGTTCCATGAGGCCCGAACGTAGAAGCGGGAACAACCGGGAACCCGAGCCGAACGGCAACACCGGACCCTGACGATCGTCAGGGTTGACGGCTCTGGGCACCTTCGTTGCGCGCCACGGACACACTCCGATTGCCACCCGGACGCGACGCGGCCCAGACCTGCACGCGCTGCTGACCGACGCGCTGCGCGACACGGGAGCACCGCCGCTGCCGCCGCGGCTGTCGAGCGCCGGACATCGACAGGTCGCCCAGGTGGCCGCACGCCTGATGGCAGGAGGCGCCGAGCACATCGGCACAGACGAGTTCATCGAAGGACTGCGGGCCGGCTGGCCCCAGACGGGCGAAGTCCTGGACGCCACGCAACGCGCCTACCACGCCTCGGAGTTGGCCGAGTACGATCCTGCTGACGCGCTGTGGGCCACCATCCCCACTCGCCGGCGGTTGGGCGAGGTTTTGTCGTGCGATCGCGGATGCCGATCCGGACACGCTGTGCCGGGCAGTCGAAATGAACCTGGCGACGGCCTTCACCCGCGATGCCGTGGTCTTCCGCGGTCACACACCGGCCGGCCAGCCGTTGACCGTGCAGGACTGCGAGCGCGCCATGTCTGATCCGATGTGGGAGCAGTGGGGCCGACACATGCCGCCCTTCTTCGGCCCTGACAGCACCGTCCGGACCGTGATCGCCTTCCAGACCGCCCTCACCCTGCTCATGCCGAGACGGGCTGAGGACCTCGCCCGCTACCGGCAGCTGCTGGAAGAACTCGTACAGGGGGAGAATGCACGGTGATGCCGTCCCGGCAGCACGGGGGTAACCACCGGGACGGCACGGCTCAGCGTAGACCGGCACGACGCAACTGCTTGCGGCTTCAGGGAAGTTCCAACCCCCGGAGGCGCCCGGCCGACAGCCCGGGACCTACGTCGACTGCCCCGGAGCACCCAAAAGACGGACTGGTTGCCCAACGGAGGACCGCTCCCACCACAATCCCGCAGCGTCCAGGAAGAACACTGTGGCGCAAGCTCCTGCTCCCTCAAGATGACTCCACGGGGCCCCGGAGTCCTGGTAGGCCAATCGGAACCCGATGTAGCTCCCCGGAGGCATGGCCCGCAGATCGTTATAGGGGGCGCTGTACTGCATGATGAGGGCGCGGTTTGTACCAGCCGGGGTCGTCTCCACAGCATGACCTGGGCGAAGTTCAAGAATCGGAGCCTGGCTGTGGTTGTTGACGAAGACCTCATCGCCACGCAGGACGACCGTGACGAGTCGAGCTTGCGCGGCTGCTTGGTCGCGTCGCTCCGCTGCTCGGGCCCGGCCCTCGTTGAGGGCGACCCCGAGGGCGACGACTACGGCGGCGGCTGTCGCAACAGTGCTTGCCACCGTCCACGCATCAGCCACCTTCGGACCTTAGCGGTCACGCCTGACGGTCAGGAAGAGGGGCTGCCTAGACGGGCAGGGGCAGGGCAACCGCAGGGCCGGGTGCGACGAGCCGAAGCGGATGCAGAGCCGAGGGCATCAGAGGGCAGGCCAGCGCGCCGATCGCGGTGAGGTCGTCGCGGTACTGCGGCATCACAGAGTGCAGCCGACGCTGGATGGCCCAGAACCGCTCGGCTTCTTCGACGGTGTAAGGGCGGAACTGCTCCGCGATCAGGACCCGGCCAGCAGCGGGACGCGCCAGCCGCCCAGGGGCGGTGGGTTGATTGCGGTAGAGGGCGTGGCCGTCGCGCCGCATCACGACGACCGAGTCCACGGCGGCCAACTGCTCAGCGGCCGCCACCACGTCGGGCAGAACAGCGAAATTGGTGTCGTGTCCCGCGGCGGTAGTGAACCGCGCGGGTACGCCCTACTGGTCAGCGCGGGCGTAGCGGTCTGCCGTGCCCTGCCGGGAGTCGGCGGCGCGCACGGCCAGGACGGCCAGTTCCACCCGGAGGCGGCGTCTCGGGGGGTTGCGGTCGAGGCGTCAGTCACTGTCACCTGGTCTCTCCTTGGGAGCGGTGCCGCACCTGGATGGCTCGGCAGTGCACGGCATAACGACGTGGGTTCGGATTCGAACGCGCTCGATTCCGGACGTCCCGGAGCCCTTGGAACGTCCGGTGCGGTGCGCGTGGGGCCCGTCAGATGGCGCCTGCTGAGTGGCGGAGTTTGGCCGAATCGCCGACGCCTGAATCAGCTGTGACGTATGAGGTTGCCCGGCGGCACTCGGCTCGCGGTTATGGTCGGGCTCTGCCCCAATCAAGATCACTAGTTCCCGCAAGCTGGTCGTTCTCAGGACGTCGGACTGCCGAGCTCACCGGCCGTCAACGAGCGACTGAGCACCATCTCACCGGTGTCCAGTACGGTCGCGAGGTCGTGATGCAGAACGTCTGGCAGCACCCCCGAGTCGAGAGCGCAGCTCCGGAGTAGGTCCTCACACTGCTGTCGTTGTGGAGCCTGCCCGAGCACGTCGAACAGCGGATCGCCCAGGACCTCGCGGGCTGCGTATCCGTCGCGTGCCTGTGTCGTTCGCCGAACGAGGTCGTCAACGAGGAGCTGGGCTTGGGGGTGCTCAGGTGATCCGACGGTGTCGAGAACGGTGAGGCCGAGTCGGACGTTGAAGACAGTCGTACCCGGCTGTCCCTCGGACTTCAGGTAGCTGTCCGTCAAGGCGGCCAACGAGTCGCTGACTGGCTGGCGTGCGTCGCGGCGGCACAGTTCTGTCAGGCATGCGGTGACAGCCTGTTCCCATGGCTCACCGGGTGCTGTTGCGGTGAGCAGTTCGCGGGCGCAGTTGGTCTGGCCAGTGGTGAGGGCCGTGATGACGGCGACCTGGCGGCCGTCCAACATCCTGGTGCCTACGCCCCGGTGCTGTTCGGTGTGAGCCAAGGCATCCGCCCACCTCCCCGTGCTGGTGAGGGCCCGGGTGCCGTCGGCGAGGAGGACGCGCCAGAGCCAGGCCCGCACCTCTCGCCGGTCATCCACGGCCGCGGTGAGATCGGCTGGCACGGTGATGCCTTCGAAGGACACAGCGGTCGCTGTGCCGACGGCCTCGTACAGGTCCAGTAGCCGCTGGCGTCCGTCGTCGGTTCGGCCGGCGCGGAGCTGCAAGCGGGCGAGGTTGACCAGGGGCTCCAGCCCGCGGATGGCGCTCGTGGCGGGGAGGGGGCAGGCGCGCATGTAGGCGGCAGCGTGTCGCTGGCACATGGATCGGGCGAGATCTGGGAGGCCGAGATCGGAGGCGAGGAGCGCCGCCTGGTTGAACACGGTGGAGGCCAAGCCCGGGTCGTTCCCTGCGGCGGCCTTCTCCGCGATCTCGGTGAGGGAGCGTACGCGGTCGGGCAGGGGTAGGCAGGCGGGGCGGAAGCGGGCGATCAGCGGGAAGCGTTTTGCTATCGGGCCGTTTGGTTGCATGGTTTCCCCGGGCGACGTCGGCGAGATGGCGTGAACGATTGGGGCGGCACCGGTCGGGGTGGGTGACGGGTACCGCCCCTGGTTCATGGGCGGTTGTCTGCTGGGGGCGTTATCACCGCCAGTCGATGACGATGCGGTTGAGCGGGGTGTCGACGACGAAGAGCCCGGGGCGCTGCTCGATCGCGGGGGCGTCGAGGGGCTGGATCTCGAAGGTGGCCTCGCGGCTGCGGTACTCGCGATCCCACGTGCGGATCGCATCGGCGACCTTCGCGGTCAGCTTGTCGCTACCGGGGCCGTGGCCGATGACGCCGAACTCCCAGAGCTTGGCGCCCTCGGGGGTCTTCCTGTTCAGCAGGCGGCGGGCGAGGTAGGCGATGGCGCCCTGGTGGACGGCCGCGGTGGACGAGGCGTAAGGGTCCTCGGTGAGGACGGTCCCCTTGGCTTCCTGCGGGAACAGCATCCGGATCAGTCCGCTGGGCAGGGAGCAGGAGACGAACAGCTCCATCCACTCGGCCGACTCCATGGCCTGGACCGTCGTTCCGGTCCACTCCTCGGTGCGCGGCTGCTCCAGCACTCCGGCCAGCGCGTCAGTGTCGAAGTGCTGTCCAGCGGGGGCCTGGAGGCGCACGGTGCTGTTTGCGCTGAGGGGGATGATGCGGCGGTCGTCGTCGGCGATGCCCCGGCGCAGTGGCATGAACGTGTTCATCGTGCTGCTGACGCTCGTCCAGCGGCCGTCGCGCTGTTCGTAGGCGATCGACCGGGACACGCTGCCCTTGAGCCGCTGGGGTACGACGAGGCGTCCGTCGGGGGCGAGTTGTTGCATCCAGGCGTGCGGGATGCCGTGGGCGCCGACGGTGGCGATGATCCGGTCGTACGGGGCGCCTTCGGCGTGGCCGAGGGCGCCGTCACGGGTCAGGACGTCCACGTTGGTGAACCCGGCAGCGGCGAGATGTGCGCGGGCTCCTTCCACGAGGTCGTCGTCCACGTCGAGGGTGTCGACGTGACCGCTGCCGCCCACCAGGTAGCCGATCAGCGCGGCGTTGAAGCCGGTGCCCGCGCCGAGTTCGAGGATTCGTTCGCCGGGCCGGGCGGCCAGTTGGTCGAGCATGCTCGCCACGACGTCGGGCTGGGAGGCGCAGGAAATCGACGCACCATCGCTGTCGTACTTGATGTTGACCGGCACGTTGGCGTAGGCCGCTTCAAGCGGGGCGTCGGGCACGAACAGGTGCCGGGGGACGGTACGCAGCGCGGTCTCGACGGAGTCGGTGCGGGCGTATCCGTTCGCGCGGATCTGGTCAACCAGGGCATTGCGGAGCCGGGTTGCTGCGGCGTCGGAGGGGGTGATCGTGTCGGTGTTCACCGCCTTGACGCTAGTGGTGTTGGACGTGCCCTCGGCGGGCGACGCGGTGTTGTCACTCGATCCCATGACGGCCTCTCGTGCGATGTTGAACAGGGCGCTTTGGTCTCCGGAAGGGAGGCCTGCGCGGTTGGTGTGGAAGATGACGTGGTGTGCGATGACGGCTCGTAGACCGCGGGTGAGGTGGCCGCCGGCAGCGAGACGGGCGAGGGTCGTCCCGGCGCGTTCGAAGGCCTCGATCCAGGCGGCGTGTGCTTCGAGTGGCCCGCTCGGACGGCACAGGCTGTGGGCGTCGGCCGTCATGAGTTTGTGCATGGCCGGGATGAGGGCGGTGGCCAGTTCGGGAGCCGCGGGTTGGGCGGGCGGCCGGAAGGTGCTGGCTTTGGCCCATACGTCGCCTTGCTCGAACCAGTCGAGGCGGGCGGCCCGCATCAGGGTGCTGATCAGAAGTACGGCGGTCTCCCGGCGGCCCAGCCTTCCCGGGGCGGGCTGGTAGCCCAGAAGATGGCGGCTGTCCTGATGGAACAGGTCGTGGGCGGTGTCCATGGCCTGCGGACCGCCGAAGGCATCCGTCTCCTGTTCGTAGATCTCGGATGACCATGCCGTCGCTGTGCCGTCGGCGGCGAGGTCGTTCAGCAGTTCTTCCACGAGCGGGGAGGGTGCGAGGGCGCGGTAGCGCAGTCTCCAGGGCTGCTTGTTCATGAACCACCAGTCGGCGAGCTGGCCGCCCTCCTCGGCTGTGCGCAGGGTGGGGCCGATGCGTCCGGTGATGGCCGGCTTTCCGGCCTCGCGGTCGGCGAAGGTGATGTTGTGCTGGTGCCAGGGAGCCTGGGGCATGACGGGAGTCCTTGGATGGGTCAGGCGATGAGCAGGCAGGCGTCCCAGGAGGTTCGGGGCGGGGCCTGAGTCGCGGGGGCCATGAGTGCCAGAGCAATTCCGGCGGCGCCGTCAAGAAAGCCAGGACCGGCGTCCTTGTCGTCGGCAATCTCTATGGCCGTCTCGTCTGGATCAGCGCCGGGAGGACACGGGAGGGTCAACAGGGCGGGGATCGCTGCACGTAGCTGACCGGCGGTTGAGGGGTGTGCGTCGTCGGCGGTCCGCGCGGCGACGTGGGCGAGGCCGGCGAAGCCGTGGCAGAGGCCGTTGCCGGTGGTGGCATGGAGCTGCACGGTGTCAGTGAGGGCGGCCACGAGCGCGTTCTCGGCGCTGAGTTGGCGGTCGGTGTCGCCGAGGGCGATGGCAGCGAGCTGCTGGGCGCGGGCCAGTCCCGCAGCGCCGTAGCACCATGATGGTCGCCGTGGTGGGGAAGGGGCCGGGTGGCCTGTCCGTAGTTCGTCTCGCGTCACCCAGTAGGGCCAGATGGGCCCGCGGGCGTTTCCGTCCTGCCACCGGTCCAGCCAGGCCAGGATCGTCCGCAGGGCTTGATGATGCTGGTCGACGGGGGCGCCGCTTCGGGCGGCGAGCGCCAGGAGTGCGAGGACGCCGCCGATGCCGTGCGCCATGCCGGTGTTGCCGTGTCCATCGGGGAAGTCGCTGTCAGGTAGGCCGGATGGGCCGGTTAGGGTCCACCAGCCGGGCAGGACTTCGCCGTTGTGGGTGATCGGCTCGGTCAGACGTACGCAGTAGTCGAGGATGGCGCGCGTTTCCTCCCCGCTGGGGGCGCGGCGCAGGAAGTAGGCCCCGTACCCGGCAAGGCCCCGGATCGTGTCGAACTCGGCCAGGTCCGGCAGTTGCCCGGCGTCGATGCGGCGGTGCGCGGCGTCCAGTCTGCGACGTACGTCTACGGCCAGTTGGCGGTCCAGCAGGGTCAGAGTGCGCTGGTACGCGCCGGACGCGTGGTCGGCGGCGCACGCCATGGCGTGCGCGAGGGCGGGCGCCCCATAGAAGGGGTGACTGTCGGGGCCGGCGGTGAACGGAGCCCGGGTGGCTGCGGCGAGCCAATCATGGGCACGCTGCCACGGTCCCAGGCCGGACGCGGCCCGCTCGATGTGCAGCAGCGCGATACCGGTCGGGCCGTAGGCCAGGTGCTGACGTAATGATGCACCGTTCGGGCCCGGCCGTTCGACACCAGGGCGAGCCAGGAGATGGGCGATGGCGCCTGTCACCTTGAGCATGATCGAGTCGTTCACCGGGTCCTCCGGTTCGTCCAAGCCATGGCGGCGGCGCGAGTGAGGTACAGGCAGGCCGCTTCCTCGGAGAAGTCGACCGCGACGTGGCGTACGAAGTGGACGTGTAACAGCGAGGAGAGGACGCCGTCCTCCACGATGCCCTGGGCGTCCGGGCCCGCGATGTGGTGCCGGTAGGCCGCCAGTGCCGTCTCCCGGTCAGCCCACGCGTTCACGATCGCCTCGCCCCCGGGCACACCGCGCAGGGCTGACCAGTTGCCAGAAGGGTCGGACAGCCTTACCGCTTCGACCAGTTGAGAACGCGGGAGCCGGGTAGGTGCAGAACGGTGGAGGCGGTCGATCAGCCAGCGCATGCCGGCCTCGGTGCTGCCGAGGAAGGTGATGGCGATGGCGATGTTGTGCGCGGCCACCAGAGTGCGCTGGTGTGGACGCTGCAGCTGGCTCAGCTGGGTAACAATGGCGCGCGAGTCCGCGCGGAACACCTCCTCGGCGGCATCCCAGGCAGCGCCGGAGCCCCAACGGCCCATCTCGCGGTACGAGGTGGGATAGCGCAGATCCGACAACAGCCCCAGGGCGCGTAGTTCATCGGCCCAGGTGCTGATCGTGCGGACGGTCTCGGCAAAGGCGATGGGATCGGGCAGGGCGACCCGCAGGCGCAGGTGCTGTTCAGGATCGCGGAAGCGGATGAACCACCAGGCAGGTGAACCGAGTCGGTTCATTAAGTCGGGGATGTGGCGGGTCAGGAGGAGGTCTTGGCGCCGTACGTCTCCGTACACAGTGGCCAGCAGCACGGGCGAGACGCCCGGAGTCTGGATCTGCGCCACAGACAGGGCGCGGGCTGGGCTGGGGTCGGGCAAGAGTGGCCACGCCGTTGGCCGAGCCGCCTTGAGCGGTAGGACCACCTCGTGTGCACGTCCGCCGCACCAGTCATAGGCACCGTTGGGCGGGGCTTCCACGAGCACGGCCGGGCGGGCACGGTTGAGGTGCTGGCGCAGCAGGCTGCGGTGTCCGGCCTGGTCGAGGTCGAGGAACAGGTGACGGTCGGCCTCGACCAGGAACACGCGCTGCGGGATGCGACGCCGGGTCCGCCAGTCGTCGAGTGCCGTGTCCCATTCGAGCCGGGGCCGGTCGCCGTTGGGGAGTTCGGCGGGTTCCAGCCGCCAGCGGGCAGGGGCGAGTACGGTACGCCCGTAGCGCAGCCGGGGCAGGAACGGCATGGCCGTGGCCGCGCCCCAGTCGAACAGGGTGGCCTGGGCGCACTGGGCGCGGGACAGTTCAGTGAGGAACCGGACGAGCGGCGGGGTGTGCGTGGAGAGGTTCAGCGCATGCATGCCCACGGCCTCGATCCGGTGCCCGCGCTCGGGCACGGCCAGATACATGCGGCGCCCGTCGCATGCCACGGCCAGGTCGTCCGGCGTCAGGACAGCACCGTCGGGAGCGCGGTGTTCCTCGACGCTGATCACGGTGGGCAGGATCTGCGGGGTGCGGGTGACGTGGGCGCTCGTCGGCAAGAGCGGCGGAAAGGACAGCTGGGCCGGGACGGTACCGGTGTCCGCCGCAGGCAGCTCGGCCAGCTCCGCGTCCAAGGCGGCGCGGTTCTGGGGGGCCAGCACGCTGAGGAACCTGCCCGTGGTGACGCCGGCGCCTCGGGACACGCTCACGATCTCCACTTGGAACCGACCGCTCTGCAGGGCGTCGGCGCCAGCGGCACGGACGCGGAATCCGATCTCCAGGTGCGGCGGCACCCTGGGGTTTTCCGGTCCGATGTCCATCGTGACGATCAGTGCATCGGTGAGGACTACTTCGTCGCGGCCGTCGAGCGCGGCGGCCTGTGCCAGCCCGACCAAGACGTCGTCCCGCACGGAGGTCCGCCGGCGGCGTACCTCTGCAGACGTGCCCGGGTATCCGTCAGGAAACCTGGTACCGCTGTCCGCGATCACGTCCTTGAGCGGCACCATGGTGCCGATGCCGTACCGCTCGTAGAACCGCTGCTGGTAGGCCTTCCACGCTTGCGTCCCGTACGGGAGGGCGCTGACCCGGGTGAGCGCCCAGGCGGCCTGCTCGATCTCCCGGGCCACCGACTGCGGCAACTCGACCTGGGCATCCAGACGCAGATCAAGAGCGAGTGGATGACGGCGAAGCCCTGGAATCAGGGCCTGCATCCGTGCGGCCGTGCGTGCTCGGCCACTACGGGAGTCGCAGCCGCGCAACTCGCTGTGCACAAGGTGGAGTTCGCGAATGAGGGAGGTGACCGGGGCCGCCGCGGCGCCATCCACGGCGTCAAGGCTGTTCAGCAGGTGGCCGAGTGCGTCGGTCTCGGTGCTCGGCGCGTGCAGGTTGGAGATGAGCACGCGGTGCCGCATCAGATCTCGCACGAGCCGCAGCGACTTCTCCGCCCCTGCGGGGGCGAACTCCGAGGCCAGCTTGCCGATCAGATCACCGACGCCGATCGGTGACCGGGCGGCATCCAAGATCATGCGCACCGGCGCGGACACCCCGATGGACGCCTCGACCGCGTGCTGCGGATCGTCTTGGGCGTCGGGCTGGTACGGCACAACGAGCCGATCGCCGCGTTCCGTCACGGTGTTGTTCCACACCACGGTCAGGCGCCCCAGCAGTTCCGGACATGACTCCAGCTGCTCAATCACGGCCGTCAGCCACGCTGCGCTCGCCCGGCTGATCGCCACATGCTCAGCTCCCCAGACCGTGGCTGCTCGTGGTCCCAGGCTCGCCGTGGTGACCCCCGCGAACAAGCCGAAGGGAGTGGCCCGATGTTCGGCCCGCAGCAGATAGCGGGCCACGGAAGCGACCGCCCGGCGCACATCCCGCCTGGAGGCAGTACCGGACGAGCACAGGGCGCGGACCTGGGAGGCGAGTACAGGACTGGCGTGCTCCAAGGCCTCAACGACGTCTTCGTGACACCACACTTCCCGCAGCCACGCGAGCCGGGCAGCCTCACCGCCCGGCGATGGGTCGTCAAGGTCAGGGCACGGAGAAAGAGGAAGCTCCGGCCTGGCAACAGCACGGACGAGAGCGGTTTTCCCGGCTTGGTAGCCGGTGCTCGAAGCCATCACAACCTCCGTGATCCGGATGGGCGGCCGGTGCCCTCGCACAGCGAGGCACGAAGACACCGGCCGTTCTGACGTGCGCCTGGGGTCAGGCCACGCTGGAGACGCAGGCGCCGCAGGTCGAGCCGCAGCCGTCGTCCGTGAGGTTGATCAGGCCGGCGACGTCAGCGATCTCGACCAAGGTGACGTCGAGGTCGAAGCCGTCCACCGTCACGGCGCTCGTCGGGAGCACGCTCGTTCGGGGCTGAACCTGGGGACTCATGTCAACTCCAGTTCTTTGATGGTGAGTTGCGGATAGTGGTTCTGCCGGATGCGAGCTCGACTAGCGCACGGAGGTCGCTGTGTCGAGCGGTGCTTCCCGGCCACCGGCCCGAGGTGCCGTGCCCCGATCGTGGAGTGGATCAGGGCCGCTTGTCCCCGGGCTGGTGTCCTGTGCCGCCCTCTGGAACCGGCTGCGAAGAGGCGGTTGTTCAAGGGCGACCGTCTGTGTGGTCCTCCGGGTGTCCGGGGAGGTCGGCCGCCGGTGCCCGAATCGCCGACTGTCCGGGAGCGCGGCGGCCGACCGGCCGGACCCGTGCACGGCGGTGTGGACTCACGGGGTGCCGTGCACGGGAGCTTTCAGTTGACCGGGGATCTTGTGTGTGGAATGCCGGTTGTGGGCAGCCCCGCCTCGGCGAGTACCGGCTTCTGCCCGGCGGGGTGGGCTGCTCGGGTCAGGCGACGGTCGGTCCAGATCACGGTCAGCCCGAAGGGGATGATGAGAACGGGGCGGTACAGGATGGGCGCGAGCTGTATGCAGCCACCGAGGAGATCGAATGCGGCGTGGCCGGCCACGAGAGGCAGGAGGCGTTGATAGCGCCGATACAGCCAGACCCTGCCGACGGCGTAGAGAGCCATCCCGAGGGCGGGCAGCCCGAAGTAGGCGTGCAGCATGATTTCGACCAGGCAGATCAGACTGTAGATCTCCCACGCGGGTCTGCGGATGGCCGTCAGCAGAGCCGTCGTGGCCGCCACGATCACGACGTCCTCGATGACCACGGCCACCACGACCCCAAGGCCGAGCGAGACAAAGCTGAAGTCGGTGACGCCGACGGCGCTCAGCTGGCTGCCCTTCATCACAGGCAGGCCCTGGATATCGCCCCAGCGCAGGACCGTCAAGAGGATCGTGGTGAGACCTCCTCCGGCCATGCACGCAAGGAAGGTCGCATCCGCGATCTTCCAGTCCCCCAGTCGTTCGGACGCCGTGGCGGGGACTTTGGTGGCCGGGGATACGCCGTGGGCCCGGCAGATCTCCAGGGCAAGCCAGGCGACCGTACAGCTGAACCCGGTCAGAGCAACCTGCCGCTGGAGGGCGTGGGAGACGGGGACAGCCGCGTACATGGCTGCTGCCCCGCAGGCGACGGCGGCGCCGCGGTGCGCGAGTCGACGCCGCTGCGAAGCCTGGTCCAGTGGGGTGCGGGCTATCACCAGCCACGTCAGCCAGAAGAACACCACCGCGCCGACCGCGAACTGGACGGGTGCAACCCAGCGGACATCGCGCGCTGCCCACTGCACGCCGTGCATCTCGCCCACGTTCAAGATTGCGAGGACCAGGGGGCGGAAACAGGTGATCAGCAGTAACACGATCACCTGCCCATAGATCCAGGGAGCCGGTGTGGCAGCCGACGGAGCGGTGGCCCTGTCACGAGGGAGTCCGCCAGGGGCGAAGAGATGGGCCACGGCTTTTCGGCGGAGCGTCTCCCGAAGTACGGCGGGCGTCTTCATGACGCTCCCTTGGTGGTGAGGGTGGCGAAGCGGGCCTGCCAGGCAGCCGGTTCGCCGTGTGTCTCTGCGCAGAGCGGGGCGAGGGCTGGGGTGGTCCACACTCTGTTGAATGCGTCGAGGCCTTGTGTGTTGATGATCCTGGCCACGGCCTCGGCGCCGTTCAGATGGTGCGTGGCGAGTGCCTGGCGCTGCGGGTTGGCCCAGAGATTTCGGTAGCGGACGGTGGCGTACGGGCTGGGCGTGTTGGCGGGCACAGGATGGCCAAGGAGTTTCGTGGTGATCCGCTGGTCTGCCTCGTGCGCATGTCCCTCAGCCAGGAAGGGGTAGTCCCAGCCCCGCACGCCGCGCAGGTGCGGGAAGAAGGTGCGCTGAGCTGCCCACAGCGTGCCGCTGCTGGCTGCGTATTGCGCGATGCGGGTCATCTCGTGCGCCAGGACCTTGTAGAGGAACGGGTCGTCATGGAGCCGGCCTGCCTGGGTCAGCGCTGCGGGCAGGACGACCACGTCGGGCTGCCCGGGCTCCCACTTCACCGCCTGGCCGCCCACTGTCGGCCAGAGCAGCCGCACCTCCCTTAAGCGCGTCTGGCGGAGCTCTCGGGCCTCTCGCATGCCGGTGCGGGAGGGGCTGAGTTGGGCTGCCTCGGCGTGGAACTGCTGCTCCGCGCTGTCGCGGTGGGTGCGCATCCAGGCAGGGACCGTCATGGTGCGGATGCACACCTGGTCGGGCAGCGGCAGTCCCGTGCACAGCTCGACCACCGAGGCGACCTCGTGGGCTATGCGCTCGAGACGCGCCGCGAGACCGTCGAACCGGGCGTCGGCTTCGTTGCGGAGAACAACGGAAGACATTCGTGTGCTGCTTTCGGGAGAGATATGTGGGGTGGGTCGGATTCGGGGAAGGCGCGACCTGTTTACGCAGGGGTCGGGTCCGGGGCGGCGGCCCAGGCTGTGTCGGCCGCCGTGCGCTGGGACCATTCGATCTCAGCCTCGTGGAGAGCCGTCCGGGCGAGGTGGATGCGCTGGAACTCGCCGGTGCCGGCGGGCGCGTAGGTGTAGGGGATGTCGCGGAAGAGGCGTTGGAGGGGATAGTCGCCGTCCAGGGCGTGGGCGCCGTGCAGTTCCATGGCGTCCCGGGCGGAGTCGGCGGCGAGTTCGTGGCCGGTTGCTTTCGCGCTGATGAGTTGGGCGTCGCAGGCCATGCCCAGGTCGAGGAGGTGCACGGCCTGGTAGGTGGTGCCTCGGGCGGTCTGGAGGCGGTTTTGCATGGCGCCGAGCCGGTCGCGCAGGACCGGCAGGTCGGACAGGTGCCCGTCGTAGCGGGCCCGTGTGGTCAGCCAGGTGGCGGTCGTTTCGACGAGGGCTTCGTGGATGCCGAGGCTGAGGGCTGTCAGGTTGGGGCGGCCGTAGAGGATGCTGGCGCTCTGTGCGACGAACAGGCCCTGGCCGATCTCGCCGAGTACGTTGGTCGCGGGGATGCGGACGCGGTCGAGGCTCAACTGGCCTTTGGTGAAGCCCCGCAGGCCCAGTCCGGGCCGGTGGGGTTTAACGGTCAGGCCCTTGCGGTCGTGCTCGACCAGGAACGCCGTCAGGGCTTGGGAGGCGCAGACGCCGGGCGGTGCGGTGCGGGCGAGGACCACATGCAGGCCGGCCAGGTGCGAGTTGCCGATGTGGATCTTGTCTCCGGTGATGACCCACCCGTCGCCGTCTTGTTCGGCGGTGGTGGCAATCCCGCCGATGTGTCCGCCGGCCCGCGGCTCGGTGACCGCGATCGAGAAGAGAACCCGGCCGGCTGCCGCGAGCGGCAGCCACTTGGTCTTCTGCTCGGCCGTGCCCCACATGTGCACGGCACCGCTCGGGATCAGGCTCGCCTGCAAGATGGCCGCCACCGCGGCGGAAACCGTGCCGATCCGGTGGATGAGCACCGACTTGGCGACATGCCCGGCCGCCAAACCCCCGTACTGGGTGGGGATGGTCACCCCGAACCAGCCGAGGTCGGCCATGAGTTGGGCGGCCTCCCGCTCCACCCGGTGCGGATCGGCTTCCATCCGCGGGACGCGGGGTGCGAGATGCTCGGCGGCGAAGGCGTCGGCCTCGTGCCACAGCCGCTGGTGGTCCGGGGTGAGATGGGGGAGGACTTCGGTGGGCCAGGTGGCGGGCATGGGCTTATCCCTTTCCCTGTGGAGTCGCAAGGCGGGGGGTGCGGCCGGGTCCCCGGCATGCGGTGCCGGACGGGCGCAAGACGGGGTTCAGCGCACGGGAGCGCCGCTGGTGAGGGCATCCAGCACCAGGGTGGCGCCGTCCTTGACCGCGTCCAGAAGGTGTTGAGCGTCGCTGCGGGGGCGGGCCTCGGGGTCTATGGCGCACACCGTGCCCAGCACGATCCCCTCCACGATCAGCGGGGCGCCGAAGTAGGAGCGGATGCCGACCATGTCGACCACGAGGTTGCCCGAGAAGGTCGAGCTGGCGTGGACGTCCCACAGCGGCAGCGCGTTCTTTCGTCTGACCACCGCGGGACACCAGCCGTCCTCCAGGCTCATGGTGCGCCCCAGGATCATGTAGCCCGTGTCGGGTGGGGGGTTGTGCAGGCCGACGAAGGTCTGCTCGGTGAGGAAGATGTTGACGAAGCCGTAGACCATGCCGGTGACCTCGGCGAGATGGTCCGCGAACTGGTCCATGCGGTCATCCGGCCCGGTGGGCACGCCCAGGCGGGCCAGGAGTTCCGCCCGGGCCTGCCGTTCGGCCACTTCCTTGGCCTGGGCCGCGCTGAGCACGTCCTGGCCCGGGCGGATCGCACCCGGCTGCGGGACGATCACCTCCTGTGGGCCGGGAGCAGGGCGTAACCCGCTGCCCGTCCCGAGGGCGGGAGCGTAGGGGGTGGTGTGGTGGGTCATCGGGAGTCCAGACAGGTGGAAGGGGAAGAGGCCGAAAACAGGGACAGCGCGTGGTCGACGAGGTGGATCAGGACCGCGGCGACCGAGGTCCCATCACGCGCGTCGCAGGTCACCACGGGCACGTGAGAGACGAGGGCGAAGGCCTGCCGGATCGCGGCGAGGGGGTAGCGGTGGGCGTGGTCGAATTCGTTGACGGCAACGACGAACGGCAGGCGGGTGCGTTCGCAGAAGGAGACGGCATCGAAGCTGGACTCCAGCCGGCGGGTGTCGGCAAGGACGACGATGCCCACCGCACCGCGCGCCAGGTCGTCCCACAGATCCATGAAGCGGTCCTGGCCCGGTGTGCCGAACAGCATCAGCTCGATCGGCACCGGCTCATCGAAGCTGATGCGGCCGAAGTCGAAGGCCACGGTGGTGCGGTGCTTCGCCTCCACCCCGTCCAGGCTGTCGGTGGCGGCGCTGGGGTGGGTGAGGTACTCCTCGGTGGAGACCGGTTCGATCTCGCTGACCGCGCCGATGGCGGTCGTCTTGCCCACCCCGAACCCGCCGGTGACGAGGACCTTGAGGACTGCAGGGCTGCCGGGCGGGCGCACCGGATACGGTTCGCCGGGCGCGTCAGCAGGCCCTGGCGGGGACATCGGACCACTTGCGTGCGAGACCAGCACGGACTGCCTCCAGGAGCTGAGCGGTAGGACGGTCCCCGGCCTTGGAGTCGGGGTCGCCAGCAGGCGTGTAAGCGGCGGTGACGGACAGCACCAGAACGCGGGCGTCCAGGAGGTCGGAGAGCAGCACCCGGGCCGTGGTCAGGGGGAGGCGGGTGGTGCCGGCCAGTTCGGCGACCGACCGGCGCTGGCCACGGCATAACTGCACGAGCTGCCCGTACTCTCCCTCCGCCAGCTCTGGTCCTGCTCTGCCCGGCCCGGCCTCGACCAGGGTCTCGGGGCTGAGCCAGTGGCGGGCGTGGACCCGTCCCCGGGTCAGGAGGAACGGCCGCACGAAGGCGCCCCCTGCGTTCTCGGCCGGTAACCGTGGGTTCCTGCGTGGCCCGCTCATCACGCGCTGCGCAGGGCCGTGACCATGTACGGGGCGAACCGGTCCACGAGCTGACCCATCTCGTAGCCCACCGTGCCCACGTTGGCACTCGGTTCGGCGAGCACCGCGAGCACCGTGTCGACCTTGCCCGCCGTGTTGCCCGGATGGTTCGGGAAGACCTCACTGGTTCCGGCGATCGACACGAAGATCAGAGCGTCCTCGCGCTCGACCATGGCCAGTTGCAGGCGGCCCTTGTCACCGTGCGGGCCCGGAATGTTCTCGCACAGCGACGCCAGGGTGCCGAGCGTGGCCGCCCACTTGTCGGCCCAGGTCCTGGAGAACCCGCTGTCCACGAGCTTGAGCCCGTCCCGGGAGACCAGCAACGCGTGCGTGACCCTGGGCACCGCCTCGACGAACTCCGCCAGCAGCCCGGCCAACTGCTCCTGGGCGGCACTGTCTCCGGACGCGGCGGCAATCATGATGGCACCGCCGTTGTCGTCGGTCATTGAAAAGACGCTCCTCGGGATTGAGGCCAGCCGTCACTGGGGGATGGCGGGCCGGGATGGGGGTTACGGCCGTCCGGTCGGCGGCACGGTGCCGGAAACCTCCGGCCATGCCAACGGTGAGCCGTCCTGGGCCCGGTCAGTACCGATGGCGCCCCTGAACGCTTCGGCCAGGTCATAGCGTGGCCGGCTCGCCGCGGGTCCCAGGCCGTCCGGGGCCGGCGCCTCGGCCTGAGCGGGCACACGTTGCGGCAGAGGCGGGGCCGTATCGGCAGTCCCCGCAGCGGGAGTCGGCGCCGGCCGGTGCACCGCGGGCATGCGCTGTGCCAGGTGCCCGCCTTTCGCCGGTGCAGCCTGCGCGGGCGGGGCAACAGGGGGCGCGGGGTGGGCGGCCGAGGCGACGGGAGACCCGAAGGACACCAATAGCCGGTCCGGGACGACCACGAGGGCAGTCGTCCCGCCCGTCGGGTTCTCTGCCAACTCGACGTGTATACCGTGGAGTTGCGCGATCCCTGCTGCCGTGAGCAGGCCGATCCGTCCTCCGCGGACCAAGGCACTCACATCGACCTGAGCGGGGTCGGCCAGCAGACGGTTCCACTGCACCCGGTCGTCGGCGCGCATCGGGATGGCTACGCGGTCCTCGACCTCGATAGCCAGGCCCCGGGCCACCCGCTGGGCGCGCACCTGCACCTTCGTGGCGGGATCGGAAAACTGGGTGGCGTTCTCGATGAGCTCGGCCAGCAGATGCGTCAGGTCGGGTCCCACATGCCGGGGCAGGCCCAGTGTGGTGCCGACCGTGCCGGCCGCGACGGTCACCCGGGCGTAGTGCATGATCTCTTGGTTCGCGCCCCGCAGTACCTGCATCACGCTCACCGGTTCACGTGCGCTGCGCAGCGACTCCCCGGCAACCACGGCCTTGCTCTCCACCCAGCGCCGCAACCGCGTCACGAGATGGTCCAGGACGAACAGCACCTCCAACTGGGCCGGGTCTTCAGTCCCCGCCTGCAAGAAGTCCAGCTTCTCCAACGCCCGTGCTACCAGGGCGTGTTCTCGCCGTGCGAACTGGTGCAGCATCGACAGCAGCACCGCCGACTGCGACTCATCGTGCACCCGTATCAGGGCAGTAACCGCCTGCACCTGCAGCTCAGCCAACTCGGCCACCGCCTCATCCGCGGAGCCGGCCTCGTCGAACAGCGGGGAACTCTCCGGCAGCGACACTGTCCCGCCCCGCAGCAACTCCTCCGCCGACCAGGCAATGAGCTTGTCCGTTGCAGCCGCTGCCTCAACCACCCGCCGTATCTGAGTTGCTTGCGCCCGCTCCACTGCCATGGCTGCCATTCGTACCCGTGCGGCCCCCACACCGAAGGCGGCCAGGCACCCCGCGGCCAGCGCGGCCAGCAGCGGGCCCGCGGAGACCGGAACGGTGCGCCAGACGATGACGACACCGCCCAGCACGGACAGAACCATGACCAACGGCGCGACGAGGGCCGCTCGAAGAAGTTCGCGTGCTAAGCGGTCCACCGCAGTGCGGCGCTTTCTCCGGCGCCGCCCATGCAGGGATGGGCGAGTTTGGGGCTGGGGGGAAGCCATGGGTTCCTCAAAGTCAGTCGTGGCAAGGAGGTGCTTGGACGGGGAATGCGTGATCAGGCGACGGGGAGGACCGCCTGGACGGTCTTACCGGTGTGCTCGCCCTGCTCGTCTTTCGTCACGTCCCACGACAGGCGGCCCCCGTAGTGGGCCACCCACCACAGGCCGTGGGGCCTGCCCCGGACGGCGCGGCTCTGATCCGCGGCCTCGCCGAAGCCAGGGAAAGCGGGGAGAGCGTCGTCGACTTCGATGAGCAGCTCACGGGTTGTGACGTCGATGATCAGACGCAGGGTGATCGTGCCGTTGTCGAAGGAGCGGCCGTGGACGGTGGCGTTGTCCACGAGGTGGTCGGCGACGCGGGCAGCGATGTCCACATTGCCCTCCCAGCCTGCCTTCGTGAGAGCTGACCGCACCCGCTCACGCGCGAGGGAGCCGCCCCCCGCACCAGCCAGGATGGCCACGCTCCACTGAAACGCAGGCGCTGCCTTGGTTCGCAGTGGACGTAGGACACGTTCAGCGGCGCCGGCCAGGTTCACGCTCTCAGGCCTTGAGTGGGCAGACGAGGACATGAGAGGGGGTTCTCCTTGTGGTGAAACGGAGCCAAACGAGTGGTGACGGATCACCGGACCAGGCGCGTGCAAGGCGCGGGGGCGCTTGGCCTCATCCGCACCCGAACGATCTTCCTTGCGGCTCCTATGTCTGGGATCCCCCAGGTGATTTCGCCGCCTAGCCCAAGCAAGAGAGCAATCCCTGTCAGTGGCCCCCCGGTTTCGGCACGTGTTCTCGCCGCCGCTACGACTTCAGCGAACCCCTCGAACTTCGGGTCCGGATCAGATACGTCGATGATCAGTTCTTCTTCCTTGGTGATCTCGAGGGCGAGGCCGACTTCGCTCTGTGCAGACGTAGTTGGGTGCCGGACAGCGTTGTCCATCAGCAGCGCTACGGCGAGCTGGGCCTCGTCATGGTCCCCGGCCCAACGCCACGTCGTGAGCCAGGTGCGAGCATGAATCTGAGCCAACCTGCTTGCCGTGGGTCCAACAGGCCAACAGCGCTCGAAGAGCAGAGGACGTCGAGGAAGGCCGTGGCCGGATGGAGACTTCGGCTCTCCTTCTTGTGGCGTGCCGGTTTCCTGATCCTCAGTTGTGAGCCCGGCTGCGAGGGAAAAGGCGAGGGCTGCGCTCACCAGATGCGTCATGTGGAAACTCCTTGGCTCGACAGCCCACCGGGCGTTGCCTGTGCCCCAGCGTCGGTCCGGCCGCGTGATCTCTGGCCTGCTGACATCTCTGTCCTCGAGGGGTAGTTGCGGAGTTACTACCGTTCCAAGCGGGGCACTCTGAGTCACGGGCGACCGTGACCAACTTTTGTGGACGGGCAGCAGTGCGTTGACCAGGGGCGATTGAGCGTCGTCGAGGCCTCGTTGGACCCTGCCATCTCGCAATCCCAAGTCATGCCCACTCAGGAGAGCTAGAACGCAGTTACTTTGAATCCACGACACCGCACGGGGAGCGCGCCTATGAATGCCCTTTCAAAGCCTGGCTGCAAGGCAGACCGCGACGCCCTCCGCAACGACATGGCCGCCGCCGGGTTCTCGGTGGCAGACATAGCCATTGAGATGCGTACTCGCTTTCGGATGCGCCCGAGGGAGGCTTGGCGACACGCCCACGGCTGGACACTTCAAGAGGCAGCCGACCGAATCACTCAAGCAAGCACTACCGGACTCGGCGAGTGCATTGCCGCGGACGCATCCCTTGTCGGCAAGTGGGAGAAATGGCCGGGCCCCTCCTCGCGCCGCCCCAGCCTCGCTGTCCTGTTCGCCATGGCGAACACCATGTCCTGCCGAGTACAGGACTTGCTGGATTTGGAAGACCGGCGTGCACTTCCCGAGGCCGACCTGCACCTGCTGACCCAGTCTCAGCCCGCTGCCGAGTCAGCAGCACAGCCGATCGCCCAGTCATTCCCGGTCGCTCCGACGGAGCCGGCCGGAACGGATCTGGTGCACCTCGCCGCCAATGAGTCCGCCACATGGGCGCAATGGGCCGAAGCTTCCAATGTCGGCGATATCGCCCTTGAGCAACTCATGGCCGAGACAAGGACGCTCGCGGCGGACTACCTCACGTCAGATCCGGTCGTACTCTTCGTCCGGACCAGAGCCCTACGTGATCGCGTCTTCGCTCTGCTCGAAGGCAACCAGTACCCTCGTCAGTCGGTCGACCTCTACGTCGCGGCTGGCTATCTGTGCGGGCTCCTGGCCTGGATGTCCTCCGACTTGGGCCAGCTGCACGACGCGGATACCCAGGGCCGGACAGCATGGCTATGCGCCGAACTGGCGGGCCACAACGACTTGCGTGCCTGGGTACTGTCGACTAGGTCCAAGGTGGCTTTCTGGGACGGCCGTCTGCGTGAGGCGATCAGTTTCGCTCGACGCGGCGCCTCGTACCAAACGACAGGCACAGTGGCAGTGCTGCTGGCGTGCCAAGAGGCTGACGCATGGTCCGAACTCGGGGCGCACGACGAGGCTTTGATGGCGCTTACCCGGGCTCAAGATGCGCGCGCGGCAATGACCGGTGGCGATGAGATCGGTGGCATCTTCACTTGCCAGCCCGCTCGCCAGGAAAACTATGCAGCGGCCGTCCAGCTACGTATCGGGCGCCCCGCCGACGCCCTTCGGTCGGCAGACAGCGCGCTTGGACTCCTGCACATACAACCGGTCAGGGCCTACGGCACCGAAGCGCAGATTCACATCAGCCAGGCCTCCGCCCATCTGGCAACCGGTGAAGCAGACGGAGCCCTTGAAGCCTTAGCCCCCGTGCTCGCTCTCCCACCGGACCACCGCTTGGCGCCCGTCACCCGCCGCCTGGGCGAACTGTGTACTGGCATCGGGCGACCGTCCACCAGCGGCATCGCAGCCGTTGGGCTGCGACAAGCCATCGAAGAGTTCTGCTTGGACTCCGTCCCACGTCACATTGCCCTCTCGCCAGCGCAGGGTCCCGCCTGATTACATCCGGACTATGACGACGCAACCCGAGACCATGCGGAACCACTGGTGGTGGCGGCCTGGCTGGAGTGTGGGCCGCCGCTTCTACACCTGGCACCTGACGTTCGAGGGCCAGGACGATGTGCACCGACTCGCCGCCGAGTACCGCTCTGCGCTCGCGCCTCTCGAAGACATCCTCACCCCGATCCCCGACCAGTGGCTGCATTTGACCATGCAGGGCATCGGCTTCGTGGGTGAAGCCGAAGAGCAGGATGTCAACGCGATCGTGGAGGCAGCGCACACTCGCTTGGCCGCCGTGCCACCCTTTGACCTGCGCATTGGCCCGGAGGTGCTGGATCCCGAGGCAGTGTTGCTTCATGTCCACCCCGACAACCCTGTCCGAGCCGTGCGGAGCGCCATCCGGGAAGCCATTGGGGACGTTCTTGGAGAAATTCCGGAGAAGGCCGAGGGCTTCACTCCGCACGTATCAGTGGCTTACAGCGCCAAAGACGGCCCCGCAGAGCCGATCGCGCAGGCCCTCGACAATCTCAGCCTCACGCCTGCGCAGGCACATATCTCCACCGTGGAACTCATCGTGATCCACAGGGACAACCAGATGTACGAGTGGCAACCCTTTGCGAAAGTGCCTCTCGCCTGAGAAGAGAACAAGGAGTCGGACCGTCAGCGCATGCCTAGCGGAGGCTGGGCGCGAGAGGAGAGGGCCCCCGACGAACTGCTCAGCGCAGCGCGAACACGCAATGCGCGTACGCCTGCGGCTTCCAGCCCTTTGCAGAGTTCACCCGAGAGCACGGAGCGCATCTGCTGCGGGTGAAGTTCCCGCTCGCCGTCACCGCCCTCTGTCTGGTACCCGCGAAGCACGAGCACCAGACACGGCGGTATTCGCGGTCCAGGGGAGGGGACCTGTTCCAGCACCTCACGAAGGACGGCGTGCGGCTGGAGAGATCAGGCGCGTACGGCTACGGGATCGCCTGTGGGATGCCTCCACCCCCACTCCGAGTACAAGCCCTGACCATGTTCATTTGTTCAGGTCGCCGTGAGAACTGAGGGCGGCGGATTGCCGTGAGGGGCGGGCGCATTGTTGCTCTGCCCGGGGTGTCTGGTGGTGTGGTGCTCTCCGCTTCCGCCCAGCGCGTGGGCGGCTGGACGGAAGCGGGGCGGTTGTCCCCTCCGGTGGTTCTTGAGCACGAGGGGGCCGCGCGGCCTTCCAGACTTGGAAGGTGCGACGCCGGGGGAGGCGCCTGTTCCATGGTGCGCCTCCGGGCTGGTGTCGCAAGGGGAAGTACGGGGTCGCCATCAAAAGGGTTCATTCCGTCATGATTTGGCGGTGGCGGAAGCGATTTTGCAGTAACGCGCCCTTGAACACGGGATTGGTGGGGTGTTGTCAGCGCTGTGCGGTCGTCTGGTGACGATGTGTTCACCGGGCGGCATTGTTCCGCAATCCCATGATCACGTTGAGTGGTTGCTGCCTCACGCACCATGCTGTCGTGCAACTCCTCCGGGGCGCTTGAGCACCGCCTTGGAGGGGCCTATCCAGACACCTGTATGTCGTTTCAGGGAAGGTGCCATGACAAGCAAGCAGGTGATGACCGTCATCGTCCTGGCGGCGGTCCTCACGTGGAGCACGGTGATGACCGTGCTGGGCCAACTCACAGCGCTGATAGCGCTGTTGCCCACGCTGGGGCTCCTCGTCCAGCAGATCGTCTCCGCCCTGGGCGGCACCGACGCGCGGGCCGCTACGGCGCCTGCTGCAGCGGCTGGCGGGCCGGAAGCCGCCGCGGCTCCCCGGCCGGCTGCCGAGCCGGAGGAGCGTCAGGAGCCGCCCCGGTGACCACACCTCCCGTTCCACAGTGGCCAGCTGACCCGCCCCACCGCCGCGGCCGCCCACCGGAGCCCATCTGCAAGGAGGCCAGCACCGCGCACCGCACGTGGCTGGAGCCGGTCCGAACCCGCTTCGCCGCCAGCGGCCTGACCCTGGACGAGCTGGTCGGCCGATCCGGCTTCTCCAAGACCCGCCTGTCCGAACTCATGCGCGGCAAAGGCCTCTACCCCACCTGGGAGATCACCTACAGTGTGGTCCGCGCCCTGGACATACCTGTGGGGCCGCTGCGCCGGCTGTGGCGCATCGCCGCGGTCGAGGCGGACAAGAAGCCCTCCTGGATCACTGACCGTCTCCAGGCCGTCCCGTCGGCGGACCCCGATGTCCAGCCGGTGGCACACATGGCCCTCTACCAGGCCATGGCCGAGCCCTATAGCGCCTACGCCCAGGCCTTCCTGCAGTCCCTGCCCCGCGCCCGGCAGGCGATCGCCGAGGTCTTCGACATCCTCTGGCTGACCTGGGACGAGGCCACCTCCAGCCCCGACATGCCCCGCCACGCCTGGCAGCAGCTGCGCGCCACCGTCCTGGCCCGCGCCGCCCGCAGGCCGGCCGGCCACTACGACCTGCGCGCCGCCGCCTTCTTAACCGTCCACCAGGCCCAGGCGCCGAATCTGATCGAGCGTCTGGCCCGCATCGACGTCCTGGCCCGCTTCTTCGACGCGATCGCCCAGTTGCCCGATGACCAGATGGACGTCACCGTCCTGCGCTACCTGTGCGGTCTCGACCCCGACGCCATCGCCGCCGTTGTCGGTCTGCCCCCGGCCCTGGTCCACACCCTGGACCACCACGCCCGCTGGGCACTGAAGCAGCTCTTCCCCGACATCGACCCCCAGGAGTGATCCGCCCACCATGAGCACCATCGACGACCTCCTCACCCAGTCGCTGCTGCTGCGTGAGCCCCACGTCCCCGCCGACATCGTCCCCCACGACGAACCGCTCGACGACGACCTGCTGCTGTGGCAGCACCGGGCAGACGAAACCACCGACACCAGCGCCGCCCACAGCCTGACCGCCCTGTGCGAAACCGTCGTCAGCCACTGCACTCCCGAACAACTAGCCGACTTCCTCACCGACCAGATCCCCCAGCCGGCCACCGCCCGCATCCTGGGCTGCGCCCTCCACCTGGCCGGCGTCGACCTCGGCGCACGCTTTTGGTGGCAGTACGCCGCCGGCGCCGAAGACGCCCCCGCCTCCTACTGCCTCTACCTCCAGCACCTCGCCCACGGCGAAACCCACGCCGCCGCCCTCTGGCATGCGCAGACCGGCCTGCCCCAGACCGAAGACGACACCCCCCACAGCGCCGAATACGCCCCGGCCCTGCACTCCATGAGCGCCGACAGCAGCCTCGCCACCGTCCTACGCGTCCTCGCCCAGCTCACCCGCACCCTGCCCACCCACCGGCACACCCCCGCCGCACGCGCCGTCATCGAATTCGTCGCCTCCGCCGTCACCGGCGGCTACGCCCGCCACCCCGACCTCGAGATCCCCCTGCCCGGCACCTACTTCGCCGAACAACTCGAAATCGTCGTCGCCGCCACCACCAGCACCCGCCAGCTCCTCAAACCCCACCCCGCGCCCGCCACGCCCCCCTCGAAAGCGTCCGCCGCCGAGGACCTGCCAAACCGGCTCGCCCCCGATGAGAACCGCAAACACATCCCCACCAAAGCCGCCCCCCGCGGCCCCGAACACCTCCTGGTCCAAGTCACCGCCCCCGACCACGAACCCACCACCGCGCACACCTTCTTCAAGAACGCCGCAGCCGTCTGCTGGAAGACCGCCACCGCCACAGAACAGGACACCCGCGGCAACGCCATGGCCTACCGCCTGCGCCGCTTCGCCCAACGCCTGGCCCCGGCCCCGTCCGGCTTCGACCGGCTCAGAACAGCCACACCCTCCGGCAGCGCACCATCCCCCTTCCACCGACTATGAGCACCGGCAGACACTGCGCGGCCGCTACAGAGTCTGCAGAATTGAGGGTGAGCGTTGCCGCCCGGGCAGCGGAGTGTGTCGGCCTGTCGCCGCCGGTGGAGATGAGGCGTGGCGGTGGGACTGCACGCCCCGAGATGCTGATGTCCCGCAAGGGTCCGGGCTGGGTGCGGACTCGCACCACCCTCGGTGTCCCCACCTGGACTTGAGCTGATTGCAGGAACAGAACCTTGAGGCCCAAGTATCTCCAATGGCAGGCGGGGCGAAGGGGCTAGTCGGGGGCTTGGCGGAGGTCGAGGAAGCAGCGCAGTCGTACGCCGGGCTGTCCCGCTTCTCGGGTCGTGTGGGCGGCGGGTGCGAGGGCGCACTGTGCGGCGAGCAGGTTCTGGACGGCGAAAGCGGTCTTTTCGTCCAGGGCCGTGATGTCCACCACGGCAAGTCCGGGCTCAGTCATGTGTGCTTCGTTGATCGGTCTCATACACAGCACTACGCGCAGACGCCTGGCGAGGTTCTCCCGCAGCGGCGTCTTCACCCGTCCGAGGACACGCCCAGTGAGGGCTCATGATCTGGAGGCTGATCGCGAGCTCAGCTGACGGGGCTGGCTGAGAGCTGCGATCACGCGGACGGGGGAGCCTCACGGCGCTGGTGCCGCAGCCGGGGTGGCTGCTGCGGGTATCCGCGCCGGTGGCGGCTGTGGAGATGGGCCAGGGGGTGCATGCTTGTCCACTCGGCAGACCACAGCTGTTCCGGGCCTTCAGCCGCGGCCGGAACCGCGTCTGAAGGCCGGGGTCGGCGTTAGGGGGCCGGGGCGTAGTGGACGACGGTCAGCTCGCACGGTCCGCCGGCGTAGACGTTGAGGGTGTCGATTTCGGCTTGGTCAGCGCTCAGGCCCCAGCGCAGCTTGGTCGCGGTCCACTCGGCGAGGTAGCGGCACGTGGCGTTCGGGGCTGGCGGCATCCAAGTGCTCGGGTCCTGGTCGGCCTTCTGGCGGTTCGTCCGTGCGGTGACGGCGACCAGACTGGCGGCGGCGTCCTGGTCGTTGGCATAGGCCTCACGGCGTGCGGCACTCCAGGTGGAGGCACCGGAGTCCCAGGCCTCGGCGAGGGGGACCATGTGGTCGATGTCGAGCTTGGCCGGGGCAGTGACTTCCTGTTCGTCATAGTAGGACAGCCACTCGCCGCCGCTCAGCTTGCAGCCCGCGGATACGGTCGGCGCCTCGGAAGCTTCGGCCAGGAGTACTTCGGCGCGGGTGTTGCAGCCGTCGGCCGGGTCCAGGCCGCGGTTCCAGTGCTTGAACTTGTCGCGTGTGTAGCCGGTGCGGGACTCGTCGGCGACCGGGATCTGTCCGATCGCGTAAGAGAGTGGGAAAGTCTGCGCCGCTACAGCATTCGCCGGCGTGGGGACGGCGAGCGGGGCGAGGACGATGAAGAGCGCGGGCAGGGCGCGCAGGATGTTCTTGATCACAACAGCAGGAATAGCGGTGCGCGACCGGGCCGGTGAGTGGGCAGGCCCTTTTGTGGACCGGTCGGCTGAACGCTTTCACCGCCGAACCGTTTTATCCCACCACACGGTTGACGTCGGTGCCCGCGGATCAGGATCGTCGGAGGGCGTGTTCGCGATCCGAGAAGCATGCACGGCCGAGCGTCCTTCACGCTCTCGCGGACCCGCATCCTCACGCTGACCTGAACCAGCCGTGCACGGCAGTGTGGCATGCCACAACGACACTTCGAACTGGTCGGCGGCCGCTGAATGGCCTGCTGCTGGACATTCACGGGTCGCAGACCGAGGAAGTCGAAGACCGTGTTGCCCTGACCGCCGACCTGCCGCGGTGGCCCGGCGGCCGAGCGCTGTACGCGGGCGTGTACCTCGACTCGGGGAGCATCCCCGCATGCGCGGGGAGCAGATGTCGCGGCTCGATTTATGTGCGCAGCGGGCTAGCTCTGAGCTGGCGAGTTCTCAGTTTTAGTGGTTTACGGTGTGGCTGCTGGGGGTGCCTGGGCCGGGGGCTGCAGGTGCTTGACCTGGTATTACGCAGCTTGGCTGAGTGGTATGCAGTTCGGTTGGGTTGCTACTTGGGACGCCAGCGCTGGGCTGGGGGGCTCAGAGGGTAGCGGTGGGGTCCGGGGTCTGGCTTGTGGGGCGGCGATTGCGGAGTTCTTGCAGGATGTTGTTCTGGTGTTCGTCGACGGGGCTGCTGCTGGGAGCGTCGAGGAGAGGGCCCAGGCGCGTGTAGATGTCGTCGAGGCCGAACATCGCGTCGAGGCCAGCGAGGGCGTTTTCGTCGATGAGGCGGAACGGGTGTGTAGCGGGCGGGATGAGCTTGCCTAGGAGGGGGAGGAGCACCCATCCGTTGTCGAGGCGTTGGTGTAGCCAGATGCGCAGGCTGTCGGGGTGGGTGTGGCGCCACATCCAAATCAGGTCGGTGTCGGACTCGGTGAGTTCCTCGGCTGGTCTGCCCATGACGGGCGCGAGCTGCTGGGTGATCTTCTCGGCGACAGCGTTGCGGGCCTGGAGTGCCCAGGCTTCGGTGGTCTGCACTTGCTCGGAGTCGTTGTTGTCAGGGTTGGTGGCGCGGTGCAGCGTCCGAGCAGCCAGGACTGCCCCTTCGGGGGTGGCGGCCATGGCCGCCAGTACCTCGGGTCGTTGTTCCGGTGGGAGGTCGGTGAGAAGGTCGCGGGCCAGGAAGCGCAGGCTCATGTCACTGCTGACGAGGCCCATCGTCTCTGGCTCGGCGGTGAGCTGTCCGTAGTTGTCGGCCATGGCTTGGAGAAGGACAGCAGCAGGGACGGGGCTTCCGCTGCCACGGCGGTGTTGGATCCGGCGTGCGATGCGGTGGGTGTCGTCACGAAGACGGAGCAGCAGTTCGGCAGCTTCTTCTTCCGCGGCGTCGGCGGCCAGTTGCGCCAGGGCTTGGTCGAAAGCCGCTTCGGAGAGGTCGTCGTCGGGGACGCCGAAGACCATGTAGCGGTCGAAGTAGTCCGCGCTGCCGATCCCGCGGCGCTGGGCAGCGGATTGCTGGTCTCCGCCGTTGCCAAGGTCCCTTTGGAGCGCTGGGAACAGCAGGGCCAGCAGGTTCAGCATGCCGTCGATGTGTTCTTCGGCGACACCTGACGTGCGTAGACGGGTATGCCAGAGTTCGGCTCGTTCGCCAGGCTGCGTTCCGCGCCGTACAGCTGCAGAGGCGCTGGTTCCAGTCAGTTCGGCGTGGTGCCGTTTCAGGAGCCGGTAGACGCCTGGTTCGTTGGTGCGCAGGAATGTGACGGCGAGGAAGTCGACCAGGTCCACGTTGCCAGCGAGGGCACCGAGAGTCGCGTCGGCTTGCCCGAAGTACCTCTTGATGGCCCGGGGCGTCTGCAGCCTGTCCTGCAGATGTCGGAAGTAGGCTTCGGAGAAGCGCCGTTGCTCACCTGGCGTCATCGACATGCCGTGGCCGTCCAGGAGGGCGTTCAGAGAGCGGTTGCTCATGGCGGCCGCGTCGCGGTCACGGAACGCCGGAAGGTCCAAGCGGACCTGGATGATTTTTTCCAGGAACTCGCGGGCCCGGTGGTCGCTGTCGCGGACGAGGTCGCTGCGTTGCAGGACGTCCAGCAGTGTCTGCTCGTCGAAGCTGATCATGTAGTAGATGTTGGGCAGATGTCCGACCAAGCGGACGAGTTTGAAGATGACCAGCAGTTCTTCGGGTGTGAGCCGGTCAAGGTCGTCCATGACCACTAGCACGGGTCGGCCTGCCTGGCGCAGGGCTGATTCTGCGGCGCGTTTGGCGGCTGAAGCGCTGGTGTCTCCGCTGATGCGGTCGCCGACGTGCTTGATCAGGTCTGAGGAGTCCAGCCCGATCAGACCGGTGAGCTTGCCGAGCGGGCTGATGGACTGCGCGAACTCGCCGAGCTTCCTGCGGACCTCTGATCCATGAGCGCTTTTGGGCAGCGCGTTGCGGATCTCGCTGAACAGGGCAAGGGCCAACGACTCGACGTCCGAGTACATCCATGGGTTGAGCTCAGCCACTGACCACGGCGTGTTGGACGTGTCCTGAGCGGCCGGTCGGCGTCTCGGCTTCCACCGGAAGCGCTGCGCCTGGCCGTCGGAGCCTCCTAATGTTGCTCCCTGCAGTTGCCTAATGACCATCTGGAGGACGGAGGACTTGCCGGATCCCCAGGGGCCGATGAGCGCGAGGACTCCGGTTTCGCTCTGCTCGCGTACGCGGTGCAGCAGAGTGACGGCGTGCTCAGCGTACTGTCGGCGTCCCAGCAGGTCGGGAGCGTTCGTGCTGCCATCGATGGGCTCGTCGTTGAAGAAGCGGGCGTCACTCACCGGCACATCGTGCCTGACCACGCGCTGCACCGCCGCGAGTTGGTGAAGGAGGTCAGGTGTGTGGGTGGATGCCGATGGTGGTGAGGAGGTGCTGCTGGGCGGGGTGCAGGGTGGTCCAGAGGGTGCGTTGTCTGCCGGTCCATTGTTGGAGGGCGGGGGAGGGGGACTGGCCGGTGCGCTGGTGGAACTGGGCTTGTCGGTAGGCGTGTTGCCAGGTGCGGGACCAGGGTGGGTTCCACCAGGGGTCAATGGTGTCGAGCGCGTGGGTGGTGGTGGTGGGGGAGAGGCGTCCTTGTCGGGCGGCGCTGCGCTTTTGTACCAGCCAGGCGCCCAGGGGGAAGCCGTCGTGAAGGGTGGTTTGGCTGCAGGCGAGGTGGCCGTGAGTCGCGGCGTAGGTGCGGGCGTGGGTTAAGCCGGGGCCAAGAAGGAACACGCGGCTGCTCTTCGCTGAGCCGGCGATGTCTTCGGTGCGGGGGGTGATGCCGATATCGGTCAGAAGTTGGTGTTGTTCGGGGCGTAGGCGGGGCCAGGCAGTCTGTTGTGCGGCGGTCCACAGCCGTACGTCGGTCGGAGGGCGCCCTGGCCGAGCGTGTGCGGTGCGGGCACGGGTGTAGGCGCGCTGCCAGGCCAGATCCCAGGGCGGGTTCCACCACCGGTCGATCGCGCAGAGGGCCTGGTGGCGGGCGGTGGGGGCGGTGTCGTCGAGGGCTCTCCGGCGTTGGCCGCTCAGCCAGCGGCCCAGGGGGAAGCCGTCGTGGACGGTGGAGTAGGCCATGGCCAGTGTGTGATGGGTGGCGGCGTAGGCACGGGCGTGGGTGAGGGCGGTTTCGGCGTAGCGGGTGAGGGGGCGGATGCGGGCCGTCTCGCCGGTGAGGCCGACGCTGGCCAGGAGGTGCTGCTGGCCCGGGTGCAGGTCGTCGTAGCGGAGGCGCTGCTGACGCAGCCAGGCGCGCCGGATGGGGGCGAAGCTGCGGAAGTGATGGTCGGCATCGAGTTGGTGGCCGCCTTCGACCTGCAGGCGGATGTTCTGCCAGGTGCCCTGCCAAGCCAGAGGCCAAGGCGGGCACCACCAGGGATCGACTGCGTCCAGAGCCTTTGTCTGGGTGGATGGTGGTGTGCCGCGGCGGGTGTGCTCGCGCGCCTGCTGGCGTTGCCGGCGCAGCCATCGTCCGAGCTGGAATCCGTCGTGGACGACGTCGGTCGCGGTAGCGAGGGTGTGGTGCGTCGCGTGATAGGAACGCGCGTATCTGAGACCGACAAAGAATTCGACCTCGTGCTCGGAGGGCCGGGCGGCGGTACCGCGCGCAATCTCCTCAGTCAGCCCGAGCTGTACGAGCAGCTTCTGCTGGCCGGGTTGGAGGACGTCATATTGGGCGTACTGGGTCGTCAGCCAGGTGGTGAGCGCGCTGCTGGTGCCTGGGAATCCGGCTGCGACGTCCAGGACTTGGCCGCCTTGGACCTGCGTGTGTGCCTGGTGCCAGGAGCGTTGCCAGTCCAGTGCCCAGGGTGGGTTCCACCAGGGATCGATCGCCGACAGGGCCAGGGCGCGAGGTGATGGGGCACCGTGGCGTCGTTGATAGGCGCGGTCTTTGCTGCGCTGGTTTCCCAGCCACTGCCCCAGATTCAGTCCGTCCTGGACGGTGCCTTGGGTGACATTCACCAGCGTCCTGTGGGTCTCGGTGAAGGCGCGTGCGCAGGCGATAGCGCGCTGGAAGTGGGTGGCCATGTGCTTACGGCGGGGCCGGGCCGCCTGTGCGGTCTCGGGGGTGAGACCGATGCCTACCAGGAGGCGCTGTTGTGCAGGGTGCAACTGACCGTAGCGGGTGCACTGGTTGTACAGCCATTCGCCCAGGCCGAAGCTGGTGGTGGGGAAGCCGTGTTCCGGGCGCAGGGGCCCGCGGCTGCGTGCGTGGTCGCGGGCTTGGTAGTAGGTGCGTTGCCACATCACTGTCCACGGCGGCCGCCACCACGGATCCAGTGCCTCGAGTGCTGCGACGTGTTCCGGTGGTATCGCGGCGTGCTTCCGTTGATTCGACAGCCACCGGCCCAGGCCAAAGTCATTGAAGCGGCTGTGGATCGGTACGGCGAGGTGCCCGTGGACGGCGGCGTAGGCACGGGCGTGGGCCAGCCCCGTCGTGAATGCCTGATCCGACATGTGCCGCAGCCCCAGGTCCAGCGGCCTGCTGTCCGCCGTTTTCGCCGGCTGCTGTGCGGCGTTGCGGTGGGCGGCGAGTTCGCGGGCGATGGGGCGGGGCTGGTGCGCCATGTGCAGCGCCCACAGCCGTTCTGCGGCGGCGGGATCTGCGCCGGTCTGGACAGATTGCTGGGCCCAGAGCAGCAAGGGGCCGGCCGAGATCGAGGCGATGCGCCCGGCAAGCGACGGCTGGTTCGTGGCCCGCGTCAACTGGGCCACTAGTTCAGGGGTGTGGGCAAGCGCGTGGGGCAGATGTCCGCCGGTGTCGGCGAGCAGCCGCTGACGGGTGCGGGGGGCAGTGAGGATGGAGGTGAGGGCGACGGTCTCCGGGTAGGTGACCGCGTCTCTGACCAGCAGCCGCCACCAGCCGGGATCGGTACCCGGCGGGGTCAGCAGCAGTGTCCGGCGCGGCCACTGCTGCTCTTCGGGCCACTGCTGTGCCCACCAGGAGACGGTCACAGCATGCGAGACCTCGAACGCGCGCGCGGCGTCCGGGCGATGGCGCAGTAGAGCCAGATGCCGCCGGTGCGCCTTGACCATCTCCGGCAAGCCCGTCAGGTCGACCTGCTCGGTGTCGGCCGATGCACCGTCGATCCAGTGGGTGCCGAGCATCCAGCGCCGGTGGCGCGGGCAAATGCGGGTGTGTGGCTGCAGATAGATCCGGACGGGCTTGGCCCGTCCGGTGCATGCGGCCGTCCACGATCGGCAGCCTTCTCCCGCGGCGGGCACGACCCGTCCGAAACGGAACCGCCCAGCCGCGCCTGTCCCGTCCGGTGCGAGGGGCTCCTGTGCGGTCCAGGCAGGCAGCGCCCTGCTCAGGATTTCCTCTGGCACGCGGCAGAACACAGCAATGCGTGCTCTGGCTTCGGCGTTGAGGTACACCTCGCCGTCCGTGCGGTAGCCCTTGAACAGGCCTCCGCGGACCTGGATGAGTGCCGGGACGAGGTCTCTGACGCCGAGGCGGTAGCGGTCGGCGAGGCGGTCCAGGTAGGACAGGTTCGTCTCGCCCTGAAGCGGGGCAAGCCGTACTGGCCCCGGGCGGGCCGCAGCCGTACGCGGCGGCTGCGGCTGTGGTGGAAGCGTGATGGGCATCGGGGGCGTTCCGGACGGGCTTGGATGCACCGGCATCCGAGCAGTGGACACAACGGGCAGACCGGCAGCACGGTTGCGGCAGAGTCCGCCGGTCAAGGCTGGCGTTGCGACCGCACTTGCTGGCGGCGTGGGGCACGGGTGCGTTGTTCGGCGGCGGTGTCGAGCTCGATCTGCTCGAGGAGCCTCTTGGTGATCCTTTCCGTGCCGTCCAGCAGTGACACGAGGGCGGCTTCGCGGATGAGGTGGGAGAGACTGCCCATACGGCCGCCGGTGCGGGCGTGGAGGTAGGCGGCGTGCGTCACCAGGGTGCCGGGCGTGTGCCGGCGCAGCCGCAGGGCACTGTCCATGCCGTGCACGAGGTCGTGCCAGAGCTGTTGGTCCGGGGCGCTGCCGTAGCGCAGCGGCTGGTTGCGCACGATTTTGAAGCGGCCGGCGAGCTGGGAGCCGCGCACGCCGGTCAGCAGGGGTGAGGATTCGACGTCGATGCCGGAGTAGACGAAGGTCGCCGGGATCCGCTCGCCGAGGTATTTCAGCTGATCGGAGGTCTCGGCACCGGCCCGGCTGCGGGTGTCCATCAGGTGCACGTCGTCGACCAGGACCAGCTGGGTGCGCATCTCGCACAGCAGCCCGCACACGGCGTTGGTGATCTGGATCTGGTTCATCCTCTCCGGGGTGGGCAGGCCGAGGAAGCGGGCGAACTCGCTGATGAGCATCTTCGGGGTGGAGGAGGGTGGCACGGTGATGAACAGGACCGGCACCCGCCCGTTCTGATTCGGGTGGCGGCGCCGGTCGGCGAGTTCGACGGTGCGCCCGAGCTGCTGCATGGCGGTGGTCTTCCCGGTGGTGGCCGGCCCGGAGATGATCAGGCCGCGCCGGGCGCCGCCTTGCTGGCCGCGGTTGAGCAGCAACAGGCGGCGGACCGCGGTGGCGATGGTGTCCATGGCGGGGGTTTTCAGCACCACGAACCGCGCGTGGTAGTCCTCCCGTTGCTCCAGCGTCCATTCCTGGTCGCCGGCGTCGCGTGCAGCTGTGTGGGGTGTGTCGACGAACTGCTGCCACCCGTCCCACGTGGTCAGCGGATTGAAGATGGTGTGCTGCGTGGCGGCGGGCTGATCTGTCGTCACCATGCCTGGGCCTCCTGGTGCGGGTCGTAGATGCGCAAGCCGCCCGGCCCAGCGGCACCCGCCGTCTGCCCGGTTGCCTTCTCCCGGGCCGTTCCAGCCCTCGCCTTGGCTCCTTGCGCCTCCTCTGCGGGGCCTGCCGCGGTGTCCTGTCCGTCGGCGAGGGCGGCGAGAAGGTAGTCCTCGCCGTCCGGGTCGTCCTCGACGTCGTCGAGGTCCCAGTCGTCGGCATCTTGCAGCACAACGGCGAAGATGCCGGGCAGCCCGTATGAGGCCGTCGGCGCAGTAGGCACCGACGGCTGCTGCGGCCGTGTGGCGGGAGGAGGGTCCGTCATCCGTGCGGCTGCCTGGGCCCGGGCAGCCACCGTCCGCTCCCGCCTGCTGCCCAGTCCCTGGCTGGCCCGGCGCAGCAGCCGATCCAGCGCCCGGGCGATCTCCGCCTCGTGTTCCTCACGGCCCGCGCGGCGTTGCACGGTGCGCCGGACGTGGTCGAAGGTGAACGCGGTGAACGGGCGCCTCACGGCCTCCGCGTGGATCCACGGCACTTCCAGCCACCCCTCGGACAGGCGGATCCACACCCGGCCGGGGTCATGAGGGTTGTGGTGGACCTCCCACCGTCCGTTCTTCTCCGCCCGCGGCGAGCGGCGCCGCCGGTAGGGGGTGAGACCAGGATGGTCATAGGTGCGGTAGCCGAAACGGATGCCGTAGTCGTTGATGGCCTGCCACCGGACAGGCAGCAGCTCGATGTAGTCGTCTGCCGACAACGGCACCGGCACATGCCCGGTGAACGCCACCAAAGCCGCCCACATCTCGTTCGGACAGACGGCGACCTGCGGCATCATCGGATGCCGCAGCGCCTCATGTCGGCGCTCCTGCCACCCGCAGATGACCCACTCTTCCAGCAGTTCCTGAAGCTGCGCCAAACTCCAACAGGCGTCCTGCTGTGCGGCCGCGCCGCGCTGGGAGACGTCCGAGCCGGTGTGGCCCGGCAGGTACTGGCTGAACCCGTCGGCAATCGCGCGGAAGGTCCTCTCCACGTTCCCCTTCGCCGGGCCGTTCGCCGGCGGCACCGGCTGCACCGAGATCCCTAGGCTCTCGCACGCAGAGACGAACGACGCCGACACATACACCCGTCCCTGGTCCATCACCACCGTCTCCGGCATGATTACCGGCCGGGCTGCAGCCTGCTCCAGCCGCGGATCCAACGCGATCAACTGCTCGTAGGGGATGACAGATCGCTGCATGGACAGTGCTTTGTCCCAGCCCGGCCGCATCACGGTCGGCACCAGCATCTGCGCGAGCAGCATCGCCGCGTCCACCGACCGCGTGCCCACCGGGCGCAGCAGAGCGGCACAGATACTGCGGGTGGCCACATCCAGCGCGATGCTCAGCTCCAGACGGCCGGTCACGCCGTCATCCAGCACCGCCAGGACATCTAACGGCGTGCTGTCCAGCATCACCAGCTCACCCGGCCGCAATGCCACCGTCGGCGTGAACGGCGGCGCCGGCCGCGACGCGTGCCACCGCCGCTGCGCCGCCGTGCCCAAAAGGCCCTGCCCATCGCCAACGGCGTGCACCAGACGGTTGAACGTCGACGCCGGCGGCAAAGCCACCACCCCGGCGCCGTGCTCCTCCTCCAGCAGCCACCCCACCCGGCGGCGCAGCCCCACTAGCGTGCCCGTCGACCTCTCCCGCCGCCCCTCCAGCACCTTCCTCACCGCCGCTACCACCCGCTCATCGGCCCGTCCCACCGCCGACCGCTGCCGCACCGCCCGTCCGTCTACCAGCCCCCACAAGCCCTCACTGCGATAGCGCGCCCGCATCCGGCGCACCGTCGCTACGCTGACCGTCCAGCCCGCCGCCCTCAACTCCTCGGCCTTGGCCTGCTCCCGCTGCGCCAGGCTCCGCGTCGCCGGATCGAACTGCTCACGCGGGGATCCCTGGGCCACCGCCTCAGGAAAACCCGTCTCCACCTCCCGCACATGCCGCTGCCACGCCAGCGCTCGCTCCCGCACCGGCTCCGTCAGCGCCTCCAGCAGAGCGAACGGCGGCACCCTCCCCGGCGCCGGCCCGCTGTCCACCTCGAAGGACGGATCAGAGCACAAAAACGGCAGCAGCACCGCCGCCGAAGCACCCTCGTCGCTCACCAGCGTGGCCCGGGCGCCCTCCAGCACCCCCACCGTCCACACGCGCCCGTCATAGCGAAGGCGTGCCCCGACCTCGACGACCGTCTGCCTCACGCCGCCTCCAGCCCCTGCTGAGCGAGGCAGACGACCGCACGCTCGTGCAGCGGTTCGTCCAGCCGCACCCACAGCACACCGCTCCACAGCGAGTGAAACACTGCAGGCCACACGGCGATCGGATCCCCCAGCCCTGGTACCGCCTCCACCGCCGGCCGCGGACTAGCGAAGGCCTCCAGCAGAGCGGGCGTCCGCACTCCCGCCGCATACCGGGGATGCCGGTAGCCCGCCAGCCACCGCACATTGGCCACCACAACCGGATCCGGAAGCCCGGCGATCCGGTAACCCCAGCCCGCGGTCTGCGCAGCAGCCGCCACAATCCGCGCCCGCTCCGTCAACCGGACCGACGCACCGCCGCGCCCCACGCAGTCGACCAACAGCCCCGAGCCGTCCTGCAAACGGGCCATCAACTGCGGTGCATGCCCGCTGGATCGGCCGTCCTCACACCACACCAGCTCCACCGGCCGGCAGGCCAGCCCCACCACCGCCGGATCCCGGTCCAGCAGCATGAGCTGGGTCCTTATTACACCCGATCCGTACGCCACCAGCCGCCGGGTCGTCGACGACCACCACCAACCCGGAGCAACACGCCCCCCATGCCGGACTGGGAAAGGGCGTATGACAGGAGCGGCCTCGAAGGCGACGTCCTGCGCAGCCTCAAGCCACGGCACCTGGCGCACACGCCCCACGGGGTCTCGAAAACGCACGTCGATCCGGCCCGCCTCCACGGCCATATCGCCTTCGCACCCCACAACACCACCGCTGCCGCCCGGCTCAGAAACGCTGCCCCCGGCCCCGGAAGAGGGGGACGACGCGGCCTGCTGGCTGCTGTCGACGATCACTCACGACACACAACGCCATACGAGCCCGACCGCGCAGGAAAACCATCAGGGTTACTCCGTCCGTGACATCAGCTGCAGTGCCGAGCAGCAGGAAGAATCTCCGGCGCTGGTCGGCTCCCTGGCACCGCCGCATCGCCTGCCCAAACAGGCGGGCCGGGCAGTCTATTTATGGATCATTCGAGTGATGACCAGATGGCATGCCATGGATGTCGGCGATCAAGCCGAAAACGCCGGACTCGTTGATGCCCCGCCGGTGCGCGTAGTGCGAGGGTGGGCGTCGTTCCGCCGCACAAGAGCGCCAGTTGAATGTGCGTCAGTCCACCGGCGCTGGTCCAATCGGCACGGCGCCTTCCGTCAAGGGAACAGCTGTACCGATCCAGGTCTGCAGCGGGCTGGTGTAGTCGACCTCGAGGATCGGGCCGAGCCAGGGTCGATCCAGGCGATGGCCGAGGTGGTGAACGAAGCGTCCTCCTGCACCCCACCCAGCCGGCCGCGTCCGGCTGCGGTCGGCGTGCGCCATCAGGATGCAGACCGGGTCGGTCAACGCCGCAGTCACGGCGATGACTTCGGGCAGGACGACTGCATCACGCAGTGACGCCGACCGCACGGCTTCCGGGCCACGGGCCGCCGATGCTTGCGCGAGGCGGTCCAGGCGCCGGGGCCAGATCTGCTCGTCCTGCCAGGCGGCAGCCTGCCGCCACCATCCCAGCACGACGGCACGGGCAAGAGCGAACGCCTGCCGCGGATCGTGCCCGCGGGCGGAGGCCTGCCGGGCCAGCGCCGACCACCGCTGCTGGGCCCTGCCGATCTCGGGGCAGAAGGCCACGTCCAGCCACTCGGGCCCACCCGGACCGTCGGCGTCGGTCTGCCAGCGCTGATGCCGCAGGCAGACCCGTCGCCACATTGGCAGGTAGCGCACCGCGAGCACGGGACGACCGCTGCGGCGCGCTGTACACAGCTGGCACGCGATAGCTACGGGCCCGAGCGCGCGGGCATGCTGCCAGCGCATCCGCCCCTCTCCGAGCCCGCCTGGTCCTCGCCTGCCGGGCCCGCACCGAACACGAATGTCCGGGCCGAATGCGCCCGGCCCCTGCGACCACGACGGCAGGGACCGCGCCAGCACGCTCTGAGGGATCCCGCTCAGACGGGCCAGCAACTCCTGCCCCGCGGGGTCAAAGAGCACCTCCAACACCGTCCCGGGGCTGCCTTTGCACAGCCGAGGACGAGGATTGGTCTGCTGCCACCAGCCCAGCAGGGATCCGCTGCCCATCCAGTATCCGGCGGCGAGCCGACACAGGTACGACCACGTCGTCTCCCCATCCAGCGGAGCCACCCTCAGCACACCCACGACCTCAGCGTGCCCTCTCCAGCTGGCCCGGACGGGCAATTGGGCCCAACTCCACCCGCCCGCAACATCGATGAGCTCAACCGGCCCGGCCCGCCCCTGCTGCGCTACGGTGAAACCGTGCTGCTCCCCGCCGACGCGGGGGTACCCGCTCCTCCACAGCACCCGGCCAACGGCTTGCCCGCATGCGAGGGAAGTGCCGCCCGCCGGGGGAGGACGGTTCCCGTTCTCTCGGTGAGGAGTGCCCTGCATGCCTGATACCGCCCCCTCTGCTTCGCACCGCTGCCACCACTGCCACCGCCCGGTCGCCGGGACGGCAAGCCGTTGTGCGAGTTGCCGGAGCTTGCGGCGTACACCGGACCGGGCCTACCGACGCGAGATCGCTGACGCTCTCTTCCCGCCCGCCGCACGCGCCGCCCTGCTGGGACGTATTGCCAGCGGCGAGCACATCAGCGACGTCTGCGCCGACCTGGGAATCTCCGTCCACCGGGCCCGCAGCTACGCCGCGTATGCCCCGGCCTGGGGACGCGCCCTGGACCTGGCCCTGACCGCAGGACGCGATCCCGACCTTGACCACGGCACCGCGATGGCCTACCGGCACGGCCGTTGCCGCTGCCCCGAGTGCCGCACGGCGAAGAACACCACCCGTCCCTGACCCACGGCGACTCAACAGTTGGGGCCAGCGCGGGCCGCAGCCTGAGGACAATCCCGGCCTTGTGCCGGCTCGACACCGCGTCACAGATACAGGACCCGCGGCTGAAACGCGTTGATGCCATCTGCTTGTCACGTCATGCTTCTTTCGTCGTGCGGCTAAGAACTGCCGGGGTCGAGATGTGGGGGAGACACGTGGCAACGACGGGGGCGCGGTCGCAGGCAGAAGTGGTGGCGCGGCACCGGGCCAACCTTGAGGCGTTCGTGCTGCGAGCACGCCGGGTAGAAGCACACTCACTGGCGGCCGACTGGGACGAGCTGGTGGCTTTGGCCGGAGCCACATACACAGTGACTGTCCTTGAAACAGGTGAAGCGCATTTTCGCCAGGAGCTTCCCGCCGAAGAGGTGGTGGAATCTGCTGCCGCGAGAATCAGACCACTCCTCCTGGAAACAGATGCCTGCTCCTACCTGAAGGCGCTCGCTGGGGTGGGGTTCTTCTGCCGGGCGATGCCGGACGACAAGACGTGGGTCAAGGGCGCACGCACTGAGTGGCGAGACAGAACAGGATCCGCAGCACCTACGCGGGAGACCGGATATCAAGTCATGATCGGCAACCCCCTCACAGGACAGGCTGCCGATCTGGATGACCAACGCCTGGCGATGGCCTGGATCTACGGGGATGTCGTTCACCACGACACCGAACGACTAAAGGAAACTGACCCATTCGGTCTGTCCGAACGATTTCGTGCCGCAGCCCCCCTGGTCGCCTGGGTCATGGTCAGAGCGATCGAACTCCTCAACTACGTTCGAGCCCTTCAGGAATACGGAGCACTTGAGCTCCAGCCGGAGGTGTTCGACCAGGAAGTGGTGCTGCAGTCGACGTCTTGGGAACACACCGGACGGGTGTACAGCGCGCCCGTTGGTACGCCTGCTCCCGTCGATGCCCTGACACCCGTTGGAGAGGGATGGACCCCGCTGTCCGGTAACGCTGTGCTGCAGCAAGCAGAAGAGTGACGCCTGCGCGACACGGCCTGGCGGGCAGTTCAACCTCAGCGGGAGACCTCGTCGATGGTTGCCAGTGTGAGTTCAGGTACGGCGATGAGGGCTTTACGCAACAGCCGCTCGACAGCCGCAGCGTCGACGCTGTGGTTCACATCGATCTGTGTGGTCCACTGGCCAGGCTGGTAGCGGGCAAGCATCGAGAGGCTGTACAGCACCGACCACCACGCAAGAAAGGGATGCAGCTGGGCCCCGTCACCTCCGAGGACGGAGTGCACACGTCGTTGCAAGGGGTCGCGGCCGATCCAGGGTGTCAGCGTGTTCATTACTGACTCGACGTCCTGGTCAGATGCCTGCTCCGGTCTGCCCAACGGCCAGGCTAGGCTCACCGTTACTGTCCCCCGTTTCTCGTCCCGCCCGGAGAAGCTCGCCGGTCCGTGCAGGAATTCGTAGCCGGCGACCGTTGGGAACGCGCTCAGTTTCTGACGGATTGCTGCCGCGAGCTGGTCTTGATCATCTCTATGGGGCGCGACTTCGTCAGAGAGGCCATCCAGGTCGAGAGCCACCTGGCTGAAGCTGTCCGGACCCACAGGTTTCCGTGTGACCCGAAGGCACCGTACTGAGGATGGAGCGGAGGTAAGCGGCCAGCCGTCGTTCTCCTCAATAATGTTCCACAAATCGGCGAGCTCGACTTCCTGAGGCAGAGAACGTGAGCCTAGGAGCGAGGCCACTTGCGTGAACGCTCCGGCCCCCTTGTCCGCGACCAGCACACGTCCCACGTGGGGCTGGTCGGCTTGCTTGATAGCGATGCCGTGACCGTTCAGCCGGTAGTCCGGCTGCTGCCCCGCGGCTGCGATTGCACGGCCAGCCTGACTCAGGCCATAAAACAGAAGGAGGGGCCGGGAAGCTGGCCCCACATCCGCGGCCGCCTTCAAGAGCTGCTCTGCTTGCTCAAGCGCCGAGTTGTACGTCTTGCGTCGAGCCGCGTTGCCACTGCCTGCCCAGCCGGGCGGGTCCGAGCGTGTCTCTCGAAGCGCCTGCCAGACGTCCTCAAGATCCGGGTAAGTCAGATCATTCCAGGTCGGATAAGGCCTACGCACCATCGGCTCATTGTGGCTCACCATCGAGATCAGCACACGGACAACGACTGACCAGGTCTTCACCTCCTTGGCACCCCGCCGGACACGCCCGACTGACGCATCGGCAAGGGGCGTTGGGAAAGGATCACAAGCGCACCTATAGAGCAGCGCGATAGCTGGAGTCGTTCCGAGAGAAGCAGGAGAGCTCCGAGGTAGGGGGAGATCCCCCACCAGATGCTCCCGCACTCCTACCAGCGCATGCCCAAGGCGGTGAGGGCGTCGTGTCGTTCGGGGCTGAGTTTGTTGGCGCGTCGTCGTGTGTTGGAGATGAACGACCCCAAGCCGAGCAGCTCGCCGTCGACGTCTTCGCGGTGCTGGCGAGGCACCCGAAGGTGCCCCTCCCGGGCGTGGAACTGGCGGGCTGCGGCCATGTTGCGCTCCCACAGTTCATCCTGGGATCGCCGTACCGGCCGCACGCCCTGTTCTGTGGTGTCGGGGTCGATGCCGAGGCTTTCCAGGAGGTACTGCTGCGCAGGGGTCAGCTTGTCCCACGCGGCGGTCTGCCCGGCGATCCACACGGCCAGGTCCTCGCCCTGGACGACCAGTTCGCCCGCCTTGGTGGGCAGTGCGCCTCCGGCCTGGAAGTGTTGGAGGAGCAGCCGATGACAGCGTGCCCAGCTGATGTCCCACTCCGGGCACCATCCGGGATCGATGTCCTCCAGCGCCTCCATACGGGCCTGTGACAGCTCCCCGGCGTACGACAGGCCGGTTTCCCCGTTCGCGCGGCGTGCGGCGTTCTCACGCGCCTTCTTGGCCCCGGCCCGCTGATTCTTGAGCCAGGTGCCTAGTGCATGGCCATCCCACACCACGGAGTTGCCGGGCAGGCAGTGCCTGTGCACGTTGGCGTAGTCGCGGGCGACGGCGAGGCCGGCCTCCCACGCGGAGGCGTGCACGGACCAGACCATGCCGAGGTTCTCCAGCTCCGTCACGCGCGACGCTTCCAGGGTTCCCGCGCTGTAGTACCGGCGTTGATCAGCGACAAAGACCCCCAGCGGATGCCCGCCGACACCATCGGGCCAGTCGTCCGGGGTGACGTACGTGTAGGGCACGCGCAGCTCGATGTTGCCGGTCTCGCGCAGCCAGCGGGTGGCGGCCTGGATGCCGCGTCGCCAGTACGCCTTTTCGGGGTCGATGACCCGCAGCCGCACGAACTGGGCGAGGGCGGCCGGGTCTCGTTCCTCGGTGAACCGCAGCACTCCCGCCGCCGCGGCACCCACCGGCGGAACGAGATCCGCCTCCTGGCCGTCCTCCCCGTCAGCGTCCTGCGCCAAGCCCTCGCCCTCGACGTCCTCGTCCTCGGAGCGCCAACTCCCGTTCCGCAGGCGGGGATCAGCAAGTGCCTCGATCGTCTCCGCATCGTGCGCCCGCAGGGCTCCGAGGAGCTTACTGAGGGTGCCATAAGCATTCGAAGTCAGCAGCTCATCCGCATCCTCGTCCGGTCCGAGGAATACCGGAACGATCAGCGTGGCAAGTTTTCCGCGCCCGGGATGCAGCCGCAGGGCACGCCCAACCATCTGTACGATGTCGACCATTGAGCCGCGCGCATCCGCAAATAGGACTGCGTCACACTCGGCTGTATCGACGCCTTCACCCAAAACGCGAACGGATGAAAGCACCCGCAATTCGGCCCGCACATCCCGGCCCTCAAAGGCCGGTCCTCCGAGGAAATCTGAGGCGAATTCATCCAGCACCGTACGGCGGTGTCCGGGGGCGTGCTCGCCGTACAGCCAGTCTGCCCAGACCTGATCTGCTGGCGGGTAGGTGTCGGGGTCGTCCTCAGTGAGCCGGCCCGCAGTCACCGGTACCGCGGCCGCCATCGCCTCCGCCTCGTTCACCCTGCTGTGGAAGGACAGCACGCGCCGGAAGCGTTCCTCGACCGCGGCCCGCATCAGCCCGGTCTGCACGGCGGCCAGGCGCGCTCCGCGTACGGCGTCTGATCCGGTTTCCTCGCTGGTCATCGCGGCGTACAGGTCCGGGTCGCGGATGTCGAGGCACAGCACCTGGTACGGGGCGACGATGCCCCGCCCGATCGCCTCCGACAAGGTGAGCTTGTACGCCACCGGTCCGAACACCGGCGACCCGTCCTCCATCGACGCCACCAGGCGAGGCCGCTCACCCTCCGCCTCCCACACCCGCGGCGTCGCCGTCATGTACAGGCGCCGCTCGGCAGGGAGCTGCGCCTGATCGTGCACGGCCGCCCACGGCTTCATGCCGTCACCACTGGTCCGGTGCGCCTCATCCACCACCATCAGGCTCCACACCCCCAGCCCGGCCGTGTGCGCGCGTTGCAGGATGCGCAGGCCCACCGATGCGTAGGTCGCGAAGACCGTCACGGTCTCCAGCCCCTCCACCCACGCCACCAGCTCGTCAGGATCAGTCGTGCAGGGCAGGCCCTGGCTCTCCTCGGCCCGCAGTGAACAGACGCCGATCATCGCGCCCGTCCGGCCCGCCCGCCGCCAGGCGCCGGCCATCTGCGTCAGCAGGTCCAGCGTCGGCACCACCACCAGCACCCGGCGAGCAGAAAGACGACGCGCAGACTCCGCACCGATCAGGCTCTTTCCGGAACCGGTAGCGGCGATTACCTGCGTGCGCAGACCCTCGGGCGGCATATGGCCACCGGCCGGAGTCCCGAGAATGCGAACGACGCTATCGACGGCCTCAGCCTGATGCGGACGCAATTCCATTTGAGCCACAATGCCTCACATTCCCGGGTCTATTCAGAGGGAATCCCGTCTCAGCCCAGATCCCATCCGAGTTCCAAAATGACACCTCACTCGCGTGAGCGGTTATAAGTCGATGCGGCTCTACCTGGGACGATTGGCGTCTTCTTCGTTCCATATCGAGATCACGTGCCCCTCACCATACTGCTCGATGACGATTGCTCGGGCTTCACTCAACGACGAAGCCATCAGCCGCAATTGAATTTCCGGCTGGCCAGCGATCTCAATAAGGCCGACGTACTCGCGCTTCGGCTCGCCCAGCTCGGCGTTCATCATGTCTCCCGTGGATTACCTATAGGGCAAACAAAGCCATCACGCAGCCCGCGCGATGAGGTACTCTGTCATCATCCCAGACTCAAGCCGGTCATAAGACTGACACACCAGATCTCTCGGGGAAGGACCGAAAGTGGTCGGGGTGGCCGATTCCGGTTCAGGAATGAGGGTTTGAAGGTGCGTCAGGCTGGTGTCCCGCAAGGGTGGCTGACGCTGCACCACAAGCGGCCCCGCCCCCTGTAGATGCCGCTTTTCTGACAGGCCCGGAGGGCATGTCAGGTTCCGTACGGGACTGCGGAGCAGGCCGGTACGGAACAGTCCCGGCCGCAGGCCGGGACCCCAGATCACGGAGTGATCCGGTAGGCAGAACGGAGTTCCGCCCCTCCCGCGCGCAGCGCGGGGAAGCGTCGCGTAGCGACGCCGCGTC